>NZ_JACZEP010000001.1 GCF_014863355.1 Aminobacter carboxidus
CCGCACGCCGATCGGCCGTTTCGGCGGTTCCCTGTCGTCGGTTCGCGCCGACGACCTTGGGGCCGTTCCGCTCAAGGCGCTGATGGAGCGTAACGCTTCCGTCGACTGGGCCGCCATCGATGATGTCGTCTTTGGCTGCGCCAACCAAGCCGGCGAGGACAATCGCAACGTCGCCCGCATGTCGCTGCTGCTGGCCGGCTTGCCGCAGGAGGTGTCGGGCACGACGATCAATCGGCTCTGCGGTTCGGGCATGGACGCGCTGATTGCCGCTGCCCGCGCCATCAAGGCCGGCGAAGCCGAGTTGATGATTGCTGGCGGCGTCGAGAGCATGAGCCGCGCGCCCTTCGTCATGCCCAAGGCCGACAGCGCCTTCTCGCGCCATGCCGAGATCCACGACACCACCATTGGTTGGCGCTTCGTCAATCCGCTGATGAAGAAGCAGTACGGCGTCGATTCGATGCCCGAGACCGGCGAGAACGTGGCCGAGGATTTTGCGATCTCCCGCGCCGATCAGGATGCTTTTGCGGTGCGCAGCCAGAACAAGGCGGTTGCGGCCCAGGAGAGTGGCCGTCTCGGCAAGGAGATCACGCCGGTGACCATTGCGCAGCGCAAGGGCGATGCCATCGTCGTTTCAAAGGACGAGCATCCGCGTGCCGGCACCACCATCGAGACACTTGCCAAGCTGCCGACGCCATTTCGCCAAGGTGGCACGGTCACGGCCGGCAACGCTTCGGGCGTCAATGACGGTGCCGCGGCCCTTATCGTCGCCTCGGAAGCGGCGGTGAGGAAGTATGGCCTGACGCCGATCGCGCGGGTACTTGGCGGTGCGGCTGCCGGTGTTGCACCGCGCATCATGGGCATCGGACCGGCACCGGCGACGAAGAAGCTGTGCGCCCGTCTCGGCATTCAGCCTTCCGATTTCGACGTCATCGAACTCAACGAGGCATTCGCCTCCCAGGGCATTGCCGTGCTGCGCGAACTCGGCATCGCCGAGGATGCGGCGCATGTGAACCCGAATGGCGGGGCCATTGCACTGGGCCATCCGCTTGGCATGTCGGGCGCCCGCATCGCCGGCACCGCGGCGCTGGAGATCGGCCTGCGCGGCGGCAAGCTCGCGCTTGCCACCATGTGCATCGGCGTCGGGCAAGGCATCGCGGTCGCGCTCGAGCGCGCCTGAACTTCAGCCCTCGCAGCCAAAGTGAAAACGCCCGGCATCGCCGGGGCGTCAGATTGATTACAAACCCCTCGTTTCTTGGCAGCAGTCAAAATCGAGGGGTTTTGATTCTGGTTTGTTCACGATCTGAATCTGTGACGTTCCGTGAATCTTGGGTGCTTTAGGTGTGCCAGGGGTTTGTCAGCAGTCTGACGCCCGGCATTGCCGGGCGTTTTGTTGCGGTCAGCCGATCAGGCTGTACAGGAAGCGCAGGCTGATCAGCAGCAGGAAGATGCCAAAAGCGACCTCGAGCTTGCGCTTGGAAAGCGCGTGCGCCAGCCGCGCGCCCAAAGGCGCGGTCATCACGCTGGTCGGCACGAACAGGATCAGGCCGACGAGCGAGACATAGCCGAGCGACAGCGGAAATTGCAGCGCGGCGACATCGGGATATTCGGCGGCACGCGGCCAACCGGCGTAGATGTAGCCCAGCGCGCCGGGAATCGAGATCAGCACGCCGAGGCCGGAAGACGTCGCCACCGCCTGGTGGATCGGCCGGCCGTAGAACGTCATGAACAGGTTGGAGAGCTGGCCGCCGCCGATGCCCATCAGGCTCGACAGCACGCCGATGACCCAGCCATAGATGTTCATGATCAGCTTGCCCGGCATGTCGAGGCCGAGGCGCCACGAATCCTTGCCGAACAGAAGCCGGATCGCCGAAATGCCGGCGACGACCACGAACACGGCCTTGAACAGGTCGGCGGGCGCATAACGCGCAATCACGCTGCCCATGGCGACACCGATGATGACGGGGATCGCCCATTGTTTGAGGATCGCCATGTCGACGGCGCCTTTTGCGCGATGCGCATTGAACGAGCGGATCGAGGTCGGGATGATGATCGCAAGCGAGGTGCCGACGCAGAGCGGCATGCGCACCTCCTCCGGCACGCCGACGGCCTGGAACAGTTCGTACAGCACCGGCACGATGACGGTGCCGCCGCCGACACCGAAGACGCCGGCGAGCAGGCCGGTGACGGCGCCTGCGCCGAGAAGGGCTACGGCGAGCCAGATGATTTCAAACGTCGATATGCCGGCCATGTCGGGGAAACTCTTGCAACGGTGGTGGCGCAAGCGAGCCCTCGGGCGGGACCACTGCCCGGCTCTCGCTTACGATTGACGCGGCGACATATGACACGAAGCACCAGCCCAGTCTCCCCCTGAAGGCAGGGCCAGGGGCGGATCCGATTTTCAACCAAAACAACGCAACTGTTTCGCGCAAAACCACCTGGATGGGTAGTTGCCTGGTGAGTGTTGTATCCGTATGAATATAACGAATCCCTGGCCCGCGATGGGCTGGACCAGATGGTGGAGGAAATTCAGATGTTCACGCGTAGGACCTTTGGGGTGCGGCTTACCGCGATGGCTGGTGGTCTTGCCGCGGTGCTCGCGCTCGGCCTGCCGGCAGCACGCGCCGATGGCGACGTCGTGGTGTTTGCGGCGGCCAGCCTCAAGAACGCGCTCGATGCCGTCGACACCGCCTGGAAGGCCGAGGGCGGCAAGTCCGCGACCGCCTCCTACGCGGCAAGCTCGGCGCTGGCCAAACAGATCGAACAGGGCGCCCCGGCCGATGTGTTCATTTCCGCTGACCTGGAATGGATGAAATATCTCGCCGACAAGAAGCTCATCAAGGATGGCTCCGAGGTGAAGCTGCTCGGCAACCGCATCGTGCTGGTGGCGCCGAAGGATTCGGCGGCCAAGGCCGATATCGCGGCGAATTTTGACCTCGCCGGGCTGCTTGGCGAAGGCCGCCTCGCCATGGGCGACGTCAAGGCTGTACCCGCCGGCAAGTATGGCAAGGCAGCGCTTGAGAAGCTCGGCGTTTGGGGCTCGGTCGAGGGCAAGATCGCCCAAGCCGAAAACGTGCGCGCCGCCCTCAAATTGGTGTCGACCGGTGAAGCGCCGCTCGGCATCGTCTACCAGACCGACGCGACCGCCGAGCCGGGCGTCAAGATCGTCGGCATTTTCCCGGAAGACTCGCATCCCTCCATCGTCTATCCGGTTGGCGTGACGGCGGGCTCGAAGAGCGCAGACGCGGAAGCGTATGTGAAATATCTTCAGTCCGCCAAGGCCAGGGAGCTTTTCGAAGCGCAGGGTTTCACTATGCTGACGCCCGTCGCTTCCAACTAAAGGCATTCAGACTGACGCATGACATGGCTGGACCTCACTCCTGACGAATGGAATGCGGTCCACCTGTCGATCAAGGTCGGACTGTGGGCGATGGTTGCCAGCCTGCCTTTCGGCATCGCCATCGCCCTGTTGCTGGCGCGCGGCAATTTCTGGGGCAAGTCGCTGCTCAACGGCGTCGTCCACTTGCCGCTCGTGCTGCCTCCCGTCGTCACCGGCTACCTGCTGCTTTTGAGCTTCGGCCGGCGCGGCCCCATTGGCTCATTCCTCGACGAGTATTTCGGTATTGTCTTTTCGTTTCGCTGGACCGGTGCGGCACTTGCCTGCGCGATCATGGGCTTCCCGTTGATGGTGCGGGCGATCCGTCTGTCCATCGAGGCCGTCGACCGTCGTCTCGAGTCGGCGGCCGGTACGCTTGGCGCGAGCCCGCTCTGGGTGTTTGCGACCGTGACGCTGCCGCTGATCCTGCCCGGTGTCGTTGCCGGCATGATCCTGTCGTTTGCCAAGGCGATGGGGGAGTTCGGTGCCACCATCACCTTCGTTTCCAACATTCCCGGCGAGACCCAGACGCTGCCGTCGGCGATCTACACCTTCACGCAAGTCCCCGGCGGCGACGCAGGGGCTATGCGGTTGACGCTGATCTCGATCGCCATTTCGATGATCGCGCTCGTCGTCTCCGAAATCTTCGCCCGCCGCATCGGTCAACGCCTGGATGCTGGATGATGCTCTCGATTGATGTCCGCCATCGCCTCGGCGCCTTGAACCTCGAAGCCAGATTCCAAAGTGCCGGCCGTCTGACCGCCTTGTTTGGGCCGTCAGGGTCGGGCAAGACCTCGCTCATCAACATCGTTGCCGGTCTGATCCGCCCCGACAGCGGACGCATCGACATTGACGGGCGGACGCTGGTCGACACCGCACAGCACAGCTTCGTGCCCGCCCACAAGCGCCGTGTCGGCTTCGTCTTCCAGGATGCGCGGCTGTTTCCGCACCTCAACGTGCGTTCGAACCTGCTCTACGGCCGCTGGTTCACGCCGCAGGCCGAGCGTTATGCCGAGTTCGACCGGGTCGTCGAAATGCTTGGCATCGGTCATCTGCTGGCGCGGCGTCCAGCATTGCTGTCGGGTGGTGAAAAGCAGCGTGTCGCCATCGGCCGGGCACTGCTGGCCAGTCCGAAATTGTTGCTGATGGATGAGCCGCTGGCCTCGCTCGACGATGCCCGTAAGTCTGAGATCATGCCCTATCTCGAACGTTTGCGCGATGAGACCAGGATTCCGATCGTCTATGTCAGTCATTCCATTGCTGAGGTCGCGCGGCTTGCCACCGACATCGTCGTTATGGCGGAAGGCAAGGTCGTGGCGTCAGGGCCGACGATCGGGATCATGCAGCGTCTCGACCTGTTGCCGCCGGAAGAGGTGGGCGAGGGCGGTGCGGTGCTCGACATGACGGTCCTGCACCATGACGAAAGCTTCGGCATGACGGTGCTTGGCACCGCGGCAGGCGAAATGCGCGTGCCCCGCATCGCAAGGCCCGAGGGTGCAGCGGTGCGTGTCCGCATCCGCGCCCGCGACGTGATGATCGCGACCGAGCGGCCGAAGGGTCTCAGCGCGCTCAACATTTTGCCGGGGCGTATCGCCGAGATCAGCAAGGTCGACGGCACCCAGGTCGATCTCAAGCTCGACTGCCATGGCGACCTGCTGGTTTCGCGCATCACCCGCCAGTCCTTCGAGGCGCTGCATCTTGCTGTCGGGCGCGAGGTGTTTGCCGTCATCAAGACCGTTGCTTTCGACAGCGCCAATCTTTCTCCGGGGGCGCCGCTCGTGCTAACCAGCGACTGACTGGAGCGAGCCGATGCCATCTCTGACCTTGCGACTGTATCTCGACCCTAAGGGCCGTCTCGGTCCAGGCAAAGTCGAACTGCTCGAGCAGATCGCCGCCACCGGCTCGATCTCGGCTGCGGCGCGCGCCATGGAGATGTCCTACAAGCGTGCCTGGGACCTTGTCGAAGAGATGAAGGATATGTTCGGCAAGCCGCTCGTGGCGGCCAAGACGGGCGGCAAGCATGGCGGCGGTGCGGAGCTTACGCCTGTCGGCGAAGAGGTCGTGCGCCGGTTCCGCGACATGGAGCGCGCGGTCCACGAGGCGGCAGCGCCTTACGTCAAGGCGCTGCAGGACGAAGCCGACGCGAGGTGACTATTTGCCGAGTTCGATCGAGCGCAGCCGGGCCGCTTCAACGGCTTCGGTGAGCAGGTTCTTGAGGCGGTCCTCACCCATCAGCACGCTCAGCGCAGCCGCCGTCGTGCCGTTCGGGCTCGTCACCTGGCGGCGCAATACACCTGGGTCTTCTCGGCTTTCGGCTGCCAGGCTCGCTGCGCCATAGACCGTCTGCATGGCAAGAAGGGCTGCCGTCTTCGGTGGCAGGCCGGCGTTTTCGGCTGCTGCCGTCAGGCACTCGATGAAATGGAAGATGTAGGCTGGGCCTGACCCGGAAACGGCTGTCACCGCATCCATCAATCCTTCGTCGGCGATGGTGGCGACTTCGCCGCTTGCCGACAGGAGGTCGCCGACGGTCTCTTTGGCTTCTTCCGTGACGTATTCGTTGGTATAGAGCACCATCATGCCCTTGCCGATGGCCGCCGGTGTATTGGGCATGCAGCGCGCGATCGGCGTATGGCTGCCGAGGATGTCGGCGAAGGTCGCGACAGGCGTGCCAGCGGCGACGGAGACGAAAGTTGCCTTGCCGTTGCCGAAACGGCGATAGCCAGATGTGACCTCGCGGATAACCTGCGGCTTGACGGCAATGACCACGATCCCGGGATCCGCATCGGCGGGAATGCCACCGACTTCCGAAGCGACGCGGCTGCCGAGATCTGCGGCGCGGGCGCGAAGCTCCGCATTGGGCTCGACGACGAACGTCTCCTCTGGCGCGAGCTTGCCCGAATTGAGCCAGCCCGTGAGCATGGCGTAGCCCATGTTGCCGCAGCCGGCGAGGATCAGTCTGATGGTCATGCAAAGCCTCCGAACACAACTGACATAGACCGTCTTGGAGGCTTGCGGAAGGGCCAAGCGCTTGGGCGAGCAAGCGCGTTTGTCAGCCGGTGTTCTTGTGGATAACCATGCGCGAAACCATCCTCAGCCCCAGGACGCCGAGGACGAAGAACATCCAGACCGGGTCGATGCGGCGGAAGAAGAAGCTTTCGAGAAAGGCGTTGAGCGCGGTAAACAGCACCACCATCATGAAGAAATCGCCGAGGAAGACGTTTTCCTTGTAGAGCGGGATGCGCAGGTAGTCGCGCAGCGGCGCGATCAGGAAGACATAGACGGCGACGGCAAGTGCGGGCAGGCCCATCGTCACCGCGATGTCGATGTAGCCGTTGTGGCCATGCACGATGAAACGGATGTCCCAGCCCTGGTCGAAGGCGTGGCCGATGCCTGTCACCAGCGGCGTGCGCCAGAAGCTTTCGTAACCGTATCCGAACCAGGGCTTCTGCGCGATCATTTCGCCGGCAAAGGCCCAGACGGTCGTGCGCCCGGTATAGGTGAGCTCGGGGAAATAGTGCGCGGCCAGTAGTTTCAGCGGCTCGATGAAGACGATGCCCAGCGTCGCCAATGCCGTGCCGATGACGGCCAGCGCAAACAGCACCGGTGTGCCAAGCCGCATGCCGACCACTCCGGGCAGCAGCACCAGCATGATCGACAATGGCACCAGCCCGGCCGTTGTCTTCGACCCGGTATGGATCATGAAGAACATCGACATGGCCAGCAGGATGTAGCCCGACCAGCGCCAGTGCCTTCGGATCAGATAGATGCCGGCGAAGCTGAAGCAGGCCATGACGGGCGCTGCGATGTTCTTGTGGCTGAAGGCGCCGCGCCACAGGCCGGAATGCTCGGGTTCGAAGCCATCGGCCCCGTGGATCGCCACGCTGGGGTAGAGGATGACACCGGCATAGCTCAGCCCGACGACCAAGAAGCCGGCGACGACCAGCACCGTCGAGAACGAATCGCCATCGCGCGGCAATGCGAGAACGGTTGCCATGGCGATGATGCCGATGAGCGTGAAGCTTGCCGCCCGGAATGCGGCACTTGGGTCGGCCGCTTCACCGACGGAGATCAGGAAAAAGCACAGCAGCACGATCCAGGGCAGCCCGGCTATGGCGCGAAGCCGGCCCGGATTGGCCATGGTCGCCAGCGAAAAGATGGCGAAGGCGCCAAGCGAACCGAAGCCGAGCTGGTTGACGATGTCGCCGCCCTCGACCGCGCCGGCGCCTGCCGGCTGGAACGGCCTGAACGAGACGATGACGATGGTCAGCACCATCGTCGCGATCGCCGTGACGATGCCCGATGTGGTGAACGCCGCCGTCAGCGGCGCTGCGTCAGTTCTTCTCAGGCTGGCGATATTGCTCATTGGCATAACCAAACTCGGCCATCACACGGCCAAGTGCCACATGGATCGGGTAGACGGCGACCGACGGCGAGCCTGTCTCGACGAGGCGCTTCAGCGCACGCAATGGCGAGGTGCCAAGCAGCGCCAGGCTTTTCAGCAAGACGCGGGTGTTGGCGAACGGCGTACCGGCATGTTTTTTCTTGGCGACGAGCGTCGAGATGACGCCGTTGCGCAAGCCGCGCGCACGAATCCAGTCGGCCTCGGTGCGCCGGGCCGGAACCGTCTCGAACAGTTTCGCTTCCGCGCACCAGCCGAGCTTGAAGCCCTTCTGTGCAGAGCGGCTCAGGAAATCCGAATCGCCGCCGCCCATAAAATTGAAGCGCAGGTCGAGGAAGGGCGGGCCCATGGCCAGAAGAACGTTGCGGCTGACCAGCAGGTTGCCGGAGGAATACAGCGCGCCAACCTGGCCGGTGGCGGAGTAGGGTGGTGCGAACACCGGATGCGTCGCCCAGACCTGATGGGCGGGATCGGCAAAAACAGGCACCTGCGGCCCACCGACGATGTCGACGCCAAGGCGTTCGGCAGCCAGGCATATGGTTTCCAACCAGAAGGGATCGGCCAGTTCGTCGTCGTCGATGACCAGAAGCCGGGTGAAATTCGGAAAGCGCAGCAGGGCGGTGTGCCAGCCGGCATTGTAGGCGCTGCAGTTGCCGCGTTCATGCGCGACGATGACCAGCCCGGTCATCGCACCGCTTTCAAACAGCGGCAGGGCGGCGTGTTTGCCTTCATTGCCTTCGTCGTCATTCTCCATGACGATGACAGCGAATCTGCGCGCGGTTTTTTGCCTTGCCAACGAATCAA
Source organism: Aminobacter carboxidus (assembly GCF_014863355.1). Lineage (GTDB taxonomy): Bacteria > Pseudomonadota > Alphaproteobacteria > Rhizobiales > Rhizobiaceae > Aminobacter > Aminobacter carboxidus. The sequence continues at coordinate 8,577 of NZ_JACZEP010000001.1, forward strand.
GCGTTGCGAGCAATTGCTGAGGTCGGCGAAAGGTCGGCAGCGTCACCACCACCTCGACGTCGTCCACCGACAGTGCGGGCGAGCTGCCGGCAATGGTCACGGACTTGAGCGGAGGTAGAGCATTCATGAAAAGCCGCCGGTTATCGATGCCTCTTCGCTATCATGGGCGCCATAACGGTCAGTTAAACAAGCGATGAGCGAACGGCCGATTGGCGGACAGGTTCCACAAGCGGCTGAAATTGCTTAATGAAGACTTCACCGCGCTTTGTTAGGGCATAGGCAGGAACTTGTTGTGATGCATCTGCTGTTTGCCACATCCATCGTGCCTGACGGAGCACTGTCTTCGGGCTACGAGATCGCCAATCAGGCGATCATCGATGCGCTGCGCCGCGCCGGCGTTCGCGTGACCGTGCTTGGCTTCGGTTGGCCCGGCAAGCCGCCGTCCGATCCCGAAAACACCATTCTGCTCGGTTCGCTCGACGTGCGCACCGATGCGGCACCCTTGCCGCGTAAGCTTGCCTGGCTGGCAAGTGCGGTCGCGTCCGGGCTGACATTCGCCTCGGCCAAGCTGCGTATCGTCTCGGATGAAACGGTACGCCAGGCGATCGAGGCGGCGGGGCCGTTCGACGGCTACATCCTCAATTCGGTGCAGATGGCCGCTGCGTTCGAAAGCATCTTTCGGGACCGGCCCTCGATCTTCGTTGCGCATAATGTCGAGTTTCGCTCGGCCACCGAGAACTCACGCGCCGCCAATGGCGCTTTCCAGCGCCTGCTGTTTCGCCGCGAGGCCAAACTGCTCGAAGTCATCGAAAAGCGTCTGTGCCGCAATGCGAGCTTTGTCTTCACCCTGGCCGAAGAGGACCGCGCCGAGTTGGGCGTTGCTTCTGATACGCGTTCGGTGGCGCTGCCGCTGGTCACCCGCTCGGTGCTTTCAGCCAGCCACGGCAAGCGCACCATCGACTGCGACGCGGCGCTGATCGGTACCTGGACCTGGGAGCCGAACCGCATCGGCCTCGACTGGTTCCTCGGCAAGGTCGTACCGCACCTGCGCAACGATTTCCGCATCCATATCGCGGGCAGTGTTCCAACTGGCGTGTCATCGCCTCATCCTGGCGTCAGCTTTGTCGGCCGCGTGCCCGATGCCCAGGCCTTCGTGCGTGGTGCCGCCGTCATCCCGCTTGTCAGCACGTCGGGCAGCGGCGTCCAGCTCAAGACCATCGAGACGTTCGAACAGGGCCTGCCGTCGGTGGCAACCGCGCATTCGCTGCGCGGCATCGCCTACAAGCCAGCCAATTGCACCATGACCGACGATCCCGTAGCCTTCGCCAGGGCGCTTGAACGAACCGTCGATCAGAAGACCGCTGATGTCGACGGTTCGGACTTCCATCGCCGGCAGATCGGCGCTCTCGACCAGGCGGTGGCACTCGGCCTCGCCAGGCTTGGTGCGAGCGCACACGAGGTGGCGGCGTGAGCATGACGATTTCAAAAGCAGCCCCACCCTACCGCAGCATTCTCGGCATCCCGGTCGCCAGCTTGCGGCGCGACGAGGCGATCTCGCTGCTGTCGCGGATGATCAGGGACAGGACCTTCACCAAGGTCAGCTTCCTAAATGCCCACAACGCCAACATCGCTTGTTCCGACAAGGATTTTGCCGCGGTCCTCAACGATTTCCTGGTGCTGGCCGACGGCATCGGCGTCGATATCGCCGCACGCTGGCTCTATGGCGCGCCCTTTCCCGACAATCTCAATGGCACCGATTTCGTGCCCGACCTGTTGAAGGCCAGCGACAAGCCGCTGACCGTGGCCCTGCTCGGCGCCAAACGCGCCAATGCCGAGCGGGCGGCCGCGCGCCTGAGTCAGATTGCCCCTCAGCACAAGATCGTGGTGGTTCACGACGGGTTCTTCACGGCCAAGGAGGAGCCTGGGATCGTCGCTGCCATCGGCAGCCTGCGCCCCGACATCCTGCTGGTCGCGATGGGCGTGCCGCGCCAGGAGATGTGGATCGCGCGGCACATGCGCCCTGAACATTGCACGCTGCCGATCGCCGTCGGCGCGCTGCTCGATTTCCTCAGCGGATCGGTCCCGCGCGCGCCGGCGTGGATGCGCCGGCTGCGCCTTGAGTGGCTGTTCCGCCTGCTTATCGAGCCGGGCCGGCTGTGGCGGCGCTATGTCGTCGGCAATCCGCTGTTCCTGTTTCGCGTGCTGCGCCAGAAGCTCGGCGGGGGAGAGCGCTCTTGAACGCCAAGGCCATGTCTTCGGCTCCCGATGCGGCGCTGATCACGGCGAGTTACGCCGCCGATTTCGAACGCTGCCGCCTGCTGTGCGAGACCGTCGACCGCCATGTCGCCGGTGCCTCGCATCATTACCTGCTGGTCGAGCACCGCGACGTGGCGCTGTTTCGGCAACTCGAAGGCAAGCGCCGCACCGTCATCGACGAGCGGGAACTGCTGCCGTCCTGGCTGCGCGACATTCCCGACCCGACGAGCCTGTTCAAGCGCCGCGTCTGGCTGAGCCTCAAGGCGCCGCCTTTGCGCGGCTGGCACGTACAGCAATTGCGACGCATGGCCATCGCCGAAAGGATCGAGCAGGAAACGCTTGTTTATGTCGATTCCGACGTGGCTTTCCTCAGGTCTTTCGATTGCGCCCGGTTTTGGCGGGACGGCGAGCTCAGGCTGTTCCGGCGTGATGGCGCCTTGCTGAAATCAGGCCACGACAACCATCGTACCTGGTCGGCCAACGCGGCGGCCGTGCTCGGCATCGCCGCGCCCGAAATTTCGCCGCACGACTACATCTCGACGCTGATCGCCTGGCGCCGGTCGTCGGTGCGCGACATGCTCGCCCGCATCGAACAGGTGAGCGGGCGGCATTGGGTCGAGGCGGTGTGCGCGCGGCGCAAGTTTTCCGAATGCATGATCTATGGCCGCTTCGTCGACGAGGTCGCCAATGGTGCCGGACACTATGTCGGCTCGGAAGAGTTCTGCCGCGTCCACTGGACCGGCACGCCACTCACCGACGCGCAGTTCGAGGCCTTCGTCGCCGCCATGTCACCCGAGCAGGTGGCGATCGGCATGCAGTCGTTCATTGGCACCGATCTCGGTCGCATCCGCCGGCTTGTCGCCGCCTGAGGCCTAAAAGCAATTCCAGGAAAGGTGCGCAGCGGTTTTCCCTAGGAATTGCGTAAAACCAAGAGAAAGAGAGACACCGCAATTCGGAGGAGCGCGGTATGTCTCTAGATTGCCCTGGCCGGCCGTCGCAGCGCCGAATAGGTGACGATGGCCGAGGCCAGATAGAGCAGCGTGAACATTCCATTCAGCATCCACACCAGCGTTGCGGTGTCGGCGACGCGCATCAAAAGCAGCGACAGCAGCGCTGCCTTGAGACCTGCCAGCATGGCGAGATTGGCGGCTCGGATCAACGTCTGGCCGCGCGCGAACAACAGCTCGGCGTGATACTCGACGAGATTGCGCAGCGCCGGCACGAACAAGGCGAGCCCGACCAGCGGAGCAGCTTCCGAAACATTGCGGCCGAGGAAATTGGGATAGAAATACAGCACCACGGCGAGGAACAGCAGGGCCGATGTCGAGATCACAAGTATCCCGGCCTCGATGCCGACCTTGACCTTCAGCCTGGCCAGCATCTCGGGCATCCGCATCATGCGCTGGACCAGCATCATCGAGAAGGTGCGGATCGGAATGGCCGTCAGGTCGACCAGACGCATGACGATGGCGTAGATGCCGGCGAGATGCGGCCCGCCGATGGCCAGTACCAGCAGCTTGTCGAACTCCATTTGCAGATAAAACAGCACTTCGGCGCCAGCTACATAGAGCGAGTCCGAGAGCCGCCGCCAGTATAGATGAGGTGTCAGCCGGAGCCGTTGGCGTGGGTAGAAAAATCCGAAGGCCAGGGCCAGGGAAACGAGATTCGAAGCGATGTAGAAACCGGCCCAGGCTTCGACCGTGTGGCTCGGCCAGAAGATGAACAGGGCGGCGGCGGCGGCCTTGATCGCAGCTGTCAGGATCGCCAGCACCGCGGCGCGGCCGAAGCGGCCGAGGCCATTGTTGACGATCATCGCCACTTCGACCGGCCGCCACAACAGCGCCTCGGCGAAGATGACCGCGGCAAAGATTGCGGCGGGCATGGCGGTCGAAAAAAACAGGAACCAGGTCAGCGCCGAGGCGGCAATGAGCACTGGAAGCGACAGCGCGGCAAGCATCAGGAAGCCTGCGGTGTAACTGCCGATCAGCCGTGGCCGGATCGTTGCCGTGCGGTAGAGCGCCGAGATGAAACCGAAGGCCAGCGTGCGCGACAGCATGACGCCGGCGGCGGAGGCGGTGGCGAACAGGCCGAAATCGGCAATCGAGAGCGTATTGGCGAGCGCGATGAAATAGATCAGCGAAAAGACCAGCCGCCCCATGGAGCCACTGATCGCTGAAATGTAGTCGCGAAGGATCGTTTGCCGCTGCGCGACGAAACTGCCGATCCGGTGGCGCAACGGCGTGCGCGGTATGTCGTTCGCCTTGGTCATGATCCAGTTGAACGATAAAACTCAAAGCTTAATGTGCCGTTCTGCGACGGAGCTCTATATACTGCCGTAAAGCAGGAATTAACGTTTTGTTACCCATGTCTGTTTAGCGTGGGTTAACGACCGGACAGGTGATCCGGACTAGACTTTTGGAAGTTGCCGAACCATGGCCGAATCTGGAAACCGCGAGGACTGGAGGCGCAAGCGCTCGTTGCTTGCGCTGGACCGGGACGAGGCTGTTCCGAAGCCGCGAGGCTCATCGCTGCTGTCGATGTCGACGGAAGAGGATGGCGACCAGGAGGATTTCCAGGATCCCGCGACGCGCCATCGCATGGCGCGCTTCCGGCGCGAGGCCGAACGTGCGGCGCGCGAGCAACTGGCCGAAAAGCCATCCGAACCAGAGGCAAGGCCGGTTGACGAACGGCCGGCGCAAGCTGCGCCAGATGTACAGGACGCCCGACCGGCACCACCTCCGTCTTCGATGATCGGCAAATGGCGCGACAGGACGCGCAGCTCATCCGCCCAGGCGGAGCCGGTTGTTGCCGTGGCTCAGACTGCCGCACAGACCGCACCCCCGGCGCCTTTAGACGAGCCGGATGACCACGACGACGTCCGCTGGAAGCCGCTGATCGATCCGATGGCGGTCATCGGCGGCATTACCCGTTCGAAGCTTCTGATCGCCTCGACGACTCTCGCCGGCGCGCTGCTTGGCGTCGCCCTCGCGCTTTCGACGCCCAAGAAGTACGAAGCCTGGACCGAGATGATCGTCGATCCGCGCAATCTGAGGCTTTCGGACAAGGAACTGACCGTCGGCGACCTGCCGTCGGACGCGACGCTGGCCGTGGTCGAAACCCAGGTGCGCGTGCTGACCTCCGGCTCGGTGCTGGTCAAGGTGGTCGACAAGCTCAATCTGGCTGAAGATCCGGAATTCAACGGAACAGCCGGCGGCGGCTTCAGCGTCGGTGGTTTCATTCGTTCGTTGATCTCCGCCAACAACAACGCCGCGAGCGATGACCCCGGCCGGCGCCATTCGCTGGCAGCGGAGCACCTCTATGAGGCGTTGACCATCCAAAGGGACGTCAACACCTTCGTCATCTCGATCGGGGCGAAGACGGAGGATCCCGAAAAATCTGCGCTCATCGCCAACACGATGACCCAGGTCTTCATGCAGACCTTCGGCGAGCTGCAGGCCGGCACGGCCGGACGCGCAACTGATGAGCTTACTGGCCGCCTCGACGAATTACGCAAGTCGGTCGAAACAGCCGAGCGCAAGGTCGAGGCCTTCAAGTCGGAAAACGAACTGATCAACCCGCAAGGCAGGCTGATCACCGACGACGAGATCCAGCGCGTCAACGACCAGCTGACGGCGGCGCGGGCACGCACGCTCGAACTCAACGCGCGCGCCGCCTCGACCCGCGACCTCGGTGTCGATTCGGTGCTGGCCGGCGCCTTGCCCGAAGCGGTCGGCTCGCCGGCAATCACTGAACTCCGCGCTCAGTATGCGGCCCTGACCCAGGAAGCAGACCGGGCTGCGGTCAGGCTTGGCCCACGCCATCCCGAGCGGCTTGCCGTCGAAGCACAGCTCGGTGGCGCACGCGAACGGATCGCCAACGAACTGCGCCGGGTGGCCGGTTCCATCCAGGTCGAACTCAAGCGTGCCGTGCAGACGGAGCAGGAGCTTGCGGCGCGCCTTGCCCAGCTCAAGGTTCGCCAGGCCGATGTCGGCGGCGAAATGGTCACGCTGCGCGAACTCGAACGCGACGTGACCGCCAAGCGTGCCGTCTATGAATCGTTCCTGCTCCGGGCGCGTGAGACTGGCGAGCAGAAGGACATCAATTCGGGCAATGTGACCATCATCTCGCCGGCATCGCCGCCGCTGCAGTCGACAGGTCCGTCGCGGGCGATGATTTCGCTGGGTGGCATGCTGCTCGGCTTTGCCTCGGGCGTCGGCATCGGCGCCTTGCGCGGGGCACTTCAAAGCCTGCGCGAAACGGCCAGGCGGCGCAGCCGCTCGAAGTCAGGCACACGTCGCGAGCAGGCACCGGCGAACAACCGGCCGGACATGCGCGCCGAAACGCCCGCTGCAAGGACCAACGAAGCCTCGGTGATGCCATCTGTCGCCGCCGTCGACCCGATCATGAATGCCCAGCAGCCGCCGCAGTCCTGGCAGGCGCAGCCGATGCAGCAGCAACCTGGTTACCAGGTGCCGCAAAGCGGCTTCGAACCATCTTATGCGCCTCAGCCGCAGTCCGGCTATGCCGCGCCGCAACCGGACCACGCAGCGCCTTATCCGTATCGCCCTGCCTATCGGCAGCGCCCGCCGGACTACTACGCAACGCCGCCGGCGCCACCCCAGGCCGAGTCGCCTGCGCCGCAGAGCCAGATCGACGAGATCAGTGAAAGCCTGCGCGAGGTTCGCAAGGAGTTGAACCAGCTCAGGGAGCGGCGCTCGCGCCGCTACTTCTGAAATTCTTCCAGGCGGTTTCGAGTTTACGGCACCGGACGCCGCAATGGCGAGGTTGCGGGTCGAAAATTTGATGACAATGCCGCCCGAAGCATGCCGCAGACGGAGTAAGCCATGGCTGAGATCATTGACGGAAAGAGTGTCGCAGCCGAGGTCGTCGAAGGCGTCAAGAAATCCGCGGCCACGCTTGCCGCGCATGGCGTGAAGCCGGGACTGGCGGTGGTCATCGTCGGCGAGGATCCGGCGAGCCAGGTCTATGTCGCCAACAAGTCGCGCACCGCCAAGGAGTGCGGTTTCCATTCGGTCCAACACACGCTTGCCGCCGAGACCTCCGAGGTCGAACTGGTCGCGTTGGTCAAAGCGCTCAATGCCGATGCCGCGATCCACGGCATTCTCGTCCAGCTGCCGCTGCCGGGCCATATCGATGCCGGCAAGATCATCCAGACGATCGCGCCCGACAAGGATGTCGACGGCTTCCACTTCATCAATGTCGGTAAGCTTGCCACCGGCGAGCTCGACACAGCACTGGTGCCTTGCACGCCGTTCGGCTCGATGCTCCTGATCGAACGCAAGCACGGCAAGGACCTGTCGGGTCTCAGTGCCGTCGTCGTCGGCCGTTCGAACATCGTTGGCAAGCCGATGGCCAACCTGTTGCTCGCCGCCAACGCCACGGTCACTATCGCCCACAGCCGCACCAGGGATTTGCCGGCACTGTGCCGGACCGCCGACATTCTGGTCGCAGCGGTCGGGCGGCCGGAAATGGTGAAGGGCGACTGGGTCAAGCCAGGTGCGACCGTCATCGACGTCGGCATCAACCGCATCCCGGCACCTGAAAAGGGCGACGGCAAGTCCAGGCTGGTCGGCGATGTCGACTTCGCCTCGGCCGCGACAAATGCCGGTGCCATCACGCCGGTTCCTGGTGGCGTCGGGCCGATGACAATCGCCATGCTGATGGCCAACACACTGGTGTCGGCCTATCGCCACGCCGGCCTCGAACAGCCAGGCTTTTGAATGACCGCGGCGTTGTTGAAACCGGCGCCGCTTCCTTGCTCATATCGGCCCGTTCTGTAGATTTGGTCGCGATGTCAGAGCCCCACCCCGAAGGCCGCCAGTTCGCTTTCCTGCTGGTCGACAAGTTCTCGATGTTCTCGCTGGTTGCCGCTATCGACACGTGTCGGTCGGCCAACCGCCTGCTCGGCCGCGATGTCTATGGCTGGACGACGGTATCGGCCGATGGCGAGGCGGTCATCGCCTCCAATGGGCTGCCGCTCAAGGTCGACTATTCGGTTGCCGACGTGCCGGCTGTCGACATCATGTTCGTCTGCGTCGGCGTCGCCACCGAATTTCCCGGCAAGAGCAAGGTGCTCGGCGCGCTCCGCTCCTGGGGACGGCGAGGGGCGGCCCTGGGTGCGCTTTCGGTCGGCTCCTATCTGTTGGCCGAAGCCGGCCAGCTCGACGGCTATCGCTGCACGATCCACTGGGAGAACCGTGCCGGCTTCATGGAGAAATTTCCCGATATCGAGTGCACTAACAACGTCTTCGAGATCGACCGCAAGCGCTACACCTGTGCCGGCGTCACCACCTCGATCGACCTGATGCTCGAGATCATCAAGCGCGACTTCGGCGCCAACCTCGCCAATGAGGTTGCCAACCAGTTCCAGCATGAGCGCATCCGTTCGGCCGGCGACCGCCAGCGTGTTGGGCCCGAGCGCGATCTCACCGGCAAGTCGGACAAGCTCAAGCGCATTGTCGAACTGATGGCCGACCATCTCGACGAACCCTTGTCGGCGGTGCAACTGGCCAAGACCGCCGGGCTGTCCGTCCGCCAGGTCGAGCGGCTGTTCCTGCGCCACCTCAACGTCACGCCGGGGCGCTACTACATGCGGCTCAGGCTTGAGCGTGCCCGTGAACTGCTGCGCCAGACCAATATGCCGATCCTCGACGTGGCGATCGCCACCGGCTTCACCTCGCACTCTTATTTCGCCCAGAGCTACCGGTTGCAGTTCGGCCGCCCGCCGAGCGAAGAACGCCGCACCACCTATTGATCGGCCTCAGGGTTGTCAGCCCAAGGGGCGTTGTTTAGCTTCGCTGCAATCAAACCTGAATCGGCGAGGGGTAGCATGAAGGCGATTACACGAGGCATCCTGGCGTCCGTCCTCATGCTTTCAGGATTGGCATCGGCTCATGCCGCCGACCGCGCCATCATCGTGCTCGATGCGTCCGGCTCGATGTGGGGCCAGATCGACGGCAAGCCCAAGCTGGAGATCGCCCGCGAAGCGCTGCGCTCGGTGCTGACCACCATTTCAGCCGACACCGAACTCGGGCTGATGGCCTATGGCCATCGCGAAAAGGGCAGTTGTTCGGATATCGAGCTGGTGGTGCCGCCGGCGTCCGGCTCGGCATCTGCCATCACCGCTGCCGCCGACAGCATGAAGTTCCTCGGCAAGACGCCATTGTCCGCCGCAGTCAAGCAGGCCGCCGAAGATCTCAAATACACCGAGGACAAGGCGACAGTCATTCTCATCACCGACGGGCTCGAGACCTGCAACGCCGATCCTTGCGCGCTGGGCAAGGAACTCGAACAGTCGGGCGTCGATTTCACCGCCCATGTCGTCGGTTTCGGGCTCACTGCCGAAGAAGGCAAGCAGGTCGCCTGCCTGGCCGAAAACACCGGCGGCAAGTACATCCAGGCGACCGACGCCAAGGGCCTGGAAGATGCCCTTGTGCAGACGGTTGCAGCGCCCGCACCCGCGCCGGCGCCCGAACCAGCACCCGTGCCGGAACCGGCCAAGTCCGAGTTCAACTTCATCCCCGAACTGACGCTGGCCGAAGGCGGAGCCCCGCTGAAGGACGCCGGCAACGCCTGGGAAATCTACAAGGCCAATGCCGACGGCTCCAAGGGCGAGCGCCTTACCACAGAATACAACAACTACAAGGGATCGCTGGAAGCCGGCGCCTACGTCATCCGCGCGACTCTCGGCGAAGCGGCCGTCGAACAGCCGCTCAAGGTCGAGGCGGGCCAGGCCTACACGCCGCTTTTCGTCCTCAATGCCGGCACGCTTGTCATCAGGCCGCGCCCCAGCGAAGGCGCCGACATCGTCGATGGCGCCGCTGTCGTGATCGATTTCCCAGGTAGCGATCACCCCGCGACCTACTACGGCCAGACCAAGGTCGTTCTTCCCGCAGGCGAGCAGAAGGTAAAGGTCACCATCGGCCAGGGCGAGGCCAATGAGACGATCCAGCTTGCCGCTGGCCAGACCGTCGAGAAGGACGTCATCGTCGGTGTCGGTCATGCGGTGGTCAACGCGCTATACGCGGCAGGCGGCGAAAAGGTCGATGCGTCCGGGCTCGACGTGAGGGTCTTCAAGGCTAAAAAGAAGATCGACGGCAGCCGCGAACAGGTGACCCACGCCTTCGGACCCGATTCCAAATTCGACCTTCCAGCCGGCGATTACGTCGCTGTCGTCAAGATGGACCAGGTCGAGGCCGAGCAACCCTTCAATGTCAGGGTCGGCGAGCGTGGCGACGTGACTGCGATCCTCGACGCTGGCGTTTTGGCCATTAGCGCACCGGGCGCCAAGACGATCAGGGTGTTTGCCGCCAAGAAGGATATCCAGGGTAACCGCAAGGAATTCGGTTACGAATACAAGGATACCCACCAGACGACCTTGCCCGCTGGCGACTATGTCGTCGAGGCTGATCGCGAGGACAATGGCGGCAAGAAGGAAGGGGCTGCGACCGTCAAGGCCGGCGAGCGCAGCGAGCTAACGATCCAATAGGCTGGAGCGCAGCGAGCTAACGATCCAATAGGCTGGAGCGCAGCGAGCTAACGATCCAATAGGCTGGAGCGCAGCGAGCTAACGATCCAATAGGCTGGAGCGCAGCGAACTTACGATCCAGTAGGCTGGAGCGCAGCGAACTTACGATCCAGTAGGCTTGCAAGCTGCGGCAGGCGCGGCTATCTAAGGCGCGCAACTCGAACGACAAAGGAGGGCTGCGTGTACACGTTTTTTCGTCACCACCGTCAGCGCGGCCCTGTCCACGCCCTGCAAATGCGTTTGCAGGGCTGACCTCGGACGAAGCGCCAACCGCATCGGCCCAAAAATCGGCTTCGATTTTGGAACCTACGATGCGGGATCAATCCAGCGTATCTCTCTCCCGGTCTGCCCTTGGTGGTGATGCGGTGCCGAGCCTTGGGCTCGCCCGCATCTGGACAACTCACCGGACCTGGTTCCCCACGGCATCTCGCAACAGCGGATGCGGGCGAAGGTCCGGCCAGACCAGAGAACTGACATGGCTTTGATCAATCTGAGGTCGCTCGGCGTAACGCTCGGGGCTTCGCTCTTTTCCAATCTCAACCTTTCCATCGAACCGGGCGACAGGCTCGGCATCGTCGCCGCCAATGGCCGCGGCAAGTCCACGCTGCTGCGCTCGATCACGGGTGCCTTCGAGCCGACGACGGGCGACATCACCCGGGCACGTGGCTTGCGCGTCGGCCATGTTGAGCAGGACGTACCAGTCAGCCTGGTCGACATGGCATTCCATGACGCGGTTCTCGCCGCACTTCCGGCGGATCAGGCCGAAAGCGAAAGCTGGCGCGTCGACATTGTGCTCGACGAGCTCGATGTGCCAGAAGAGATGCGCCAGCGGCCATTGTCGAAGCTGAGCGGCGGTTGGCAGCGGCTGGCAATGCTCGCCCGCGTCTGGGTGACCGAGCCCGACATGCTGTTGCTCGACGAACCGACCAACCATCTCGACCTTGCGCGCATAGCCCAGCTCGAAAACTGGCTGAACGCGCTGCCGCGCGACGTGCCGGTGGTGATTTGCAGCCACGATCGCGCTTTCCTCGATGCGGTGACCAACCGGACGCTTTTCCTCAGACCTGAGAACTCGCAGGTCTTTTCTCTGCCTTACTCCAGCGCGCGGGCAGCACTCGATGAGATCGATGCCTCGGAAGCGCGTCGCTTCGAAAAGGACATGAAGACGGCGCAGCAATTGCGGCGACAGGCGGCCAAGCTCAACAACATCGGCATCAATTCAGGCAGCGACTTGCTGGTGGTGAAGACCAAGCAGCTGAAAGAGCGAGCCGAGCGGCTGGAGGATGCGGCGCGGCCTGCCCATCAGGAACGTTCAGCCGGCGCCATCAGGCTCGGCAACCGCGGCACGCACGCCAAGGTGCTGGTCACCTTCGACGATGCCGATGTCACCACGCCTGATGGAACGCTGCTGTTCCGCACCGGCAAACAATGGCTCCGCCAGGGCGATCGCATCGTCCTGCTCGGCCGCAATGGCACTGGCAAGACGCGGCTGGTCAACATGGTCAGGCAGGCCATCGGCGCGCCGGAAAACGCCAGGGACGTGGTCAAGGCGACGCCCTCGCTTGTGCTGGGCTATGGCGACCAGGGCCTGTCCGATCTCAAGGACAGCGACGCGCCGCTGTCGATGCTGACGCGCCGCTTCGCGCTTGGCGAGCAGCGCGCCCGCACCTTGCTTGCCGGGGCCGGCCTGACTGTCGAGATGCAGGGCAATCCGATCGGCCGCCTCTCGAGTGGCCAGAAGGCACGGCTTGGCATGCTGGTATTGCGGCTGACCAACCCCAACTTCTACCTGCTCGACGAGCCGACCAACCATCTCGACATCGACGGGCAGGAGGCATTGGAGGACGAACTGCTGAAGCACGAGGCGAGCTGCCTGCTCGTCTCGCACGACCGCAGCTTCGTCCGTGGCGTCGGCAACCGCTTCTGGCTGATCGACAAGAAGCGCCTGGTCGAGGTGGAAAGCCCGGAAGGCTTCTTCACTGATGTGGCGAAGAACGGCGCTTAGCCCCAAGGCACTAGACGGGGCCTGCCAGAGCTTCGGCTTCGGCAGGCCTGATCGACCGTGCTATCGTTTGCATGACGATAATTCAGGAGACTGTCATGCGCTTGAGCCTCACTGCAATCGGCCTCGCTGCCGCGACCACTGCGGCAATGGCTTCGACCGTGACGCTGGAGCTGCCGGGCGATGCAAAGGTCGAGCACAACTTGATCGCCTACAAGTGCGTCGATCAGGCCGTGAAGGCCGAATACATCAACGCTGGCGACAATTCGCTCGCCGTGCTCACGATCGGCGATCAGACGGTCGTGGCCGTAACCGTTCTTAGCGCCAGCGGCGCCAGATATGCCGGTCAGCAGTTTATTTGGTGGACCAAGGGCGACAACGCCGATCTCTACGACCTGACCAAGGGCGAGGACGCGCCGGCGACGTTGTCATGCGAGGCGGTGAAGTAGCGAGAGGCTCGACCTCGGGGTAGAGCCTCAGAGCTTCGAGCGGGCTAGGCCGTGCCGAATGCACTTGCGCCGTGGTCGGCGCGACCGGCCATCTGGCGGAAGCCGGCGAACAGTTCGCGGCCCATGCCGTGCTCGTTGCCGGACAGGTCGCAGACCGGCTCAGGACGCAGTGCCAGATCGCCGGCGGGAACCAGAACCTCCAGCGTGCCGGCCTCGGCGTCGAGCCTGACGATGTCGCCGTCATGGACGCGACCGATCGGCCCGCCTTCGAGCGCTTCGGGGGTGACGTGGATCGCCGCCGGCACCTTGCCCGAGGCGCCCGACATGCGGCCGTCGGTGACGAGCGCCACCTTGTGGCCGCGGTCCTGCAGGATGCCGAGCACGGTGGTCAGCTTGTGCAGTTCTGGCATGCCATTAGCCTTGGGGCCCTGGAAGCGGATGACGGCGATGAAATCGCGGTCGAGCAGGCCGGCCTTGAAGGCGTCGTTGAGGCCCTGCTGGCTATCGAACACCAAAGCCGGCGCCTCGATGATGCGGCGCTCGGGCTTGACCGCCGAGGTCTTGATGATGGCATGGCCGAGATTGCCGCCGAGAACCTTCAGACCACCGCTTGGCTGGAACGCCTTTGCAGCAGGTGCCAGCACCTTCTCGTCGCCGCTGACCTTGGGTGCGGCTTCGCGCACCACCGAGCCGTCGGCGCCGAGCTTGGCTTCGACAGCATAAGGCCGCAGGCCTTCGCCCCACACGGTCTGCACGTCTTCATGCAGCAGGCCTTCGTCGAGCAGTTCGCGGATCAGGAAGCCCATGCCGCCCGCAGCCTGGAAGTGGTTCACGTCGGAAAGTCCGTTCGGATAGACGCGGGCGAGCAGCGGCACGACGTCTGACAGGTCGGAGATGTCCTGCCAGGTCAGGCGGATGCCGGCGGCTGCCGCCATGGCGATCAGGTGGATGGTGTGGTTGGTCGACCCACCGGTCGCGTGCAGGCCGACGACGCCATTGACCACCGAGCGTTCGTCGATCATGCGGCCGACCGGTGTGTAGGCGTTGCCGAGATGGGTGATCGCCAGCGCCCGCCTGGTCGCCTCGCGGGTCAGCGCGTCGCGCAGCGGGGTGCCCGGATTGACGAAAGATGCGCCCGGCGTGTGCAGGCCCATGATCTCCATCAGCATCTGGTTCGAGTTGGCGGTGCCGTAGAAGGTGCAGGTGCCCGGGCCATGGTAGGACTTGGACTCGGCCTCCAGCAACTCGGCGCGACCGACCTTGCCCTCGGCATAGAGTTGGCGGATCTTTGCCTTCTCGTCATTGGGTAGGCCCGAGGTCATCGGGCCGGCCGGCACGAACACCGCCGGCAGGTGGCCAAAGGTCAGCGCCGCGATCACCAGGCCCGGCACGATCTTGTCGCAGACGCCGAGATAAACGGCGGCGTCGAACATGTTGTGGCTGAGCCCGATGGCAGCCGACATGGCAATCACGTCGCGCGAAAACAGCGACAGCTCCATGCCCGGCTGCCCTTGCGTGACACCGTCGCACATCGCCGGCACGCCGCCCGCCACCTGGGCGATGCCGCCGGCTTCGCGCGCCGCATCCTTGATCAGTTGCGGATAGGTTTCGAACGGCTGATGCGCCGACAGCATGTCGTTGTAGGAGGTGATGATGCCGAGATTGGCGACCTTGTCGCCGCCGAGCGCCACCTTTTCCGACGGGCTGCACACGGCAAAGCCATGGGCGAGGTTGCCGCAGGACAGCACGCCGCGGTTGGCGGTCTTGCCGGCAGCGCCGGCCACGCGGCCGAGATAGATCTCGCGGCTGACCTTCGAGCGTTCGCGAATGCGCTCGGTGATGGCTTGGATGTCGTTCCTGGCTGTCATGGCCTCAGTCCTTTCAACGCGGTGCCCGAACCGGGAGGAGCTTCGGGCTGGCATGGACCGGCAGACGGCGCGATTGCGCCGGACCATGCACGATTTCGGCATTCGCGGCGCCGCAGCCCCTCAGGGGGGGGCACGGCGCGGCCGGGCTCCGATCAGGGCGCCCAGTAGATCTCGGCAGCGCGCGGCGCCCGGTCGATCACGGTGCGGATCGGCAGCGGCTCTTCGGCTGCCAGTGCCGCCTCGATGACGTTGCGCTTCTCAGCACCTTCGATGTGGATGACGACAAGCCCGGCATTGACCAGCGCAGGAAGCGTCAGCGTCAGCCTCGGCTCGCCGGCGGTCTGTGCATGCACCGGCATGACGATCCGGGTCGAAGCCGGGTCGAGCAGGACGTCGAGGCTCTGCGCATCGGGGAAGAACGAAGCGGTGTGGCCATCGCCACCCATGCCGAGGATCGCCGCATCGAGCGGCCAGGGCAGGGTCTTCAGCGCGGAGTCCGCAAGGTGTGCGCCGTCCTCGACAGTCGTTGCCTCATGGAACAGTGGCGCGAAACGGGCGGCGGACGCTGCGTTCTGCAGCAAGTTGGCCTTGGCAAGCGATGCGTTGGAACGCGACGAGGTCTCGGGAACGAAACGCTCGTCGACCAGTGTCACCGTGACTTTGCCCCAGTCGAGCTCTTCGCGCGACAAGGCTGCGAAGAACCGGCCGGGCGTCGAGCCACCGGAAACGGCCAGGAACGCTTCGCCGCGCCGCGAGATCGCCGTGCGCAGGACTTCGGCGACAACATCCGCCAGCGAAGCCGCCAACGCGTCGCGCGTCTCAAACTCGTTCCAGTGGGGCGCAATGCCAGCCATGGCGCTCAATTGCTCTCGTGCCAGGTGCGGCCGTCACGCTCGATCAGCGCGATCGAGGCGGAAGGTCCCCAGGTGCCGGCGGTGTAGCCCTGGGCTTCCTGGCGGCTGCCTTCCCAGGCATGCTGGATCGGGTCGATCCACTTCCATGCCGCCTCGACCTCGTCGCGGCGCATGAACAGCGTCTGGTTGCCACGCACGACATCCATGATCAGCCGTTCATAGGCATCTGGGGCGCGTCCGTCGAAGGACTGCGCAAAGCTCATGTCGAGCGGGATCTGGCGTAGGCGCATGCCGCCCGGACCCGGATCCTTGATCATGATGAACTGCTTGACGCCCTCGTCGGGCTGCAGGCGGATGACCAGCTGGTTGTTGAAGATCGGCCCGGCGCTTTCGCCGAAGATCGAGTGCGGGATCGGCTTGAACTCGATGACGATTTCGGAAACGCGCGATGCCAGCCGCTTGCCGGTGCGCAGGTAGAACGGCACGCCGGCCCAGCGCCAGTTGGCGATTTCGGCCTTGATGGCGACGAAGGTTTCGGTGTTGCTCTCGGCGCCTAGCTCCTCGACGTAGCCCTTGACCGGCCCGCCGGCCGATGCACCGGCGCGATACTGGCCGCGCACCGTCTGCTTGGGCGCCTCATTGCCGTTGACGCGCTTAAGCGCGTTGAGAACCTTGAGCTTTTCGTCGCGCACCGCATTGGCCTCCATCGAGGCCGGGGCCTCCATGGCGACGAGGCAAAGCAGCTGCAGCATGTGGTTCTGCACCATGTCGCGCAGCGCACCCGCCTTGTCGTAATAGGTGACGCGGTCTTCCAGGCCGACTGTTTCGGCCACCGTGATCTGCACGTGGTCGATATGCGCCGAGTTCCACAGCGGCTCGTAGAGCGCGTTGGCGAAGCGCAGCGCCATCAGGTTCTGCACCGTCTCCTTGCCGAGATAGTGGTCGATGCGGAAGATCTGGTGCTCGCCGAAATCGTCGCCGATGATGTCGTTCAGCGCCCGGGCCGACTCAAGGTCACGGCCGATCGGCTTTTCCACCACGATGCGCGAATCCGGGGTGACCAGCTTGTTTGCCTTGAGGTGGTCGGAGATGTCGCCGAACAGGCTGGGCGCCACCGCGAGATAGAAGACGCGGATGCGCTTGCTGTCGGCAAGCGACTTCTTGAGTTCGGCGAAACCGTCGCCAGACTTGGCATCGACCGTGACGTAGCTCAGCCTGTCGAGGAAGGTCGCAAGTTCCTTTTCCTCGATGTACTCAGGCTTCACGTGATCCGAGATCGCCTTCTTGGCGAAGGCCCGGAATTCCTTGTCGTCCATCTTGGTGCGCGATGCGCCGATGATGCGGGTCGGCTCGGAAAACTGGTGGTCGCGCTGGCGGTGATAGAGTGCTGGCAGCAGCTTGCGCTCCGACAGATCGCCGGTGCCCCCGAAAATGATGAAGTCGAAGGGTTCGACGGGGATGATCTGGCTGGTCATGTTCTATCCGTTTTCAAGACGGTCGCGATGTCGACGCCTGATATAATCTAATCGATTTAAAAGTTCTAGCCCAAAAGCCAGCGCCACGGTGTCACAGCTACAACACGCTGTTACAGGTACAAGTTGACAGTGGGCCAGCTGAGAGGGCTTGTCGATAGTGTCGGGCGCAGAGTCAGGGAGGCCGGAGTGCAAGGGTCGCAAGTACTGGAAGTATCTTACGGCCAGATCAGCGTATTCGACGCGGCGACGTCGACACCATTCAGCCTGTGGGAAGATCGACATGTCCATCAGGGGTTCACCTGGCGCGAAGGCGCCGTGGGTTTCAGAACCATGGCTGAGAATGGCCCCTTTCACGTGACGCTGACGGAGGGTTCAACCGGCGTGTCCGAAAGCAGCGTGCTGCTTGTCGATGTTCCGTTTCTCAGTCGGAGCGGCAAGGTGGTGGTCGCAAGCGTTGCCGATGAGTTCGAGGTACGAATTGCCGCTGGTTCCTATCAACTGCGATACGGCTGCAGCGCCGACCACCGGATCGTTCTCGACTGGACGCAGTGTATCAAGCCTGTGTTCAGGGTGACCAGATCTGATCGGCCGATCCCGAACGACAGCGACTTGTTGCTCGTGGCGCACCCCGCTTTGTAATGCACCGGCACTACCCCAAAGCTCTACCTGCCAGCTCTACCTGATAGGCTCCAGCAGGGCGTCGATCGTGTCGTTGCGGTCGGCAAGCGCCGGCCCGGCCGAGAGACTTTCCGGTCCGCCTGCCACGATGGCAGGAGGCGCGGGGCAAACCGGCGGGACGGGAATCGTGCCGTCGTTGAACGGTGCCTCGCGGGCGGTGACCGTCGCGCACATGCGTTCGATGCCGGCCTGCAGTTGCAGCGAGTAGTCGAGCGGCCGCGCGAGCACCGCCGTTTGCGTGCCGAAGTAGCGTGACTCACCGTCGAACACACCGCCGGCGAAGACGTCGCGAAAATACTCCAGCAGTCGGCGTTGGTAATCGATCGGCGTTGCCGGTTGCCGTGGCAGGTTGCCGAAATCGTCGCTGCGCGGATATTGCGCCGAACCGTGGCAGGACACGCACGAGCTGATCTGGTTGTCGGCCGGCCCGTTGACGCGCCCGCCCCAGCCAAGCTCCTTGCGCGCCGCCCAGCCGTAGATCTTGCCTTCGAGCGTTTCGTTGAGCACGTTCTGGCGCAATTGCCCCGGCGGCGGCACGAAGCGGTCGTTGCCCCAGCTCAAGCCGACCGGCACCAGCTTTTTCCATGGGTCGGTGCCGGGTTCGGTGCCCTGATAGACGAAGGTGCCGAACACCCATCCGGTCTGCAGCGAGCGCGGATCGCGCACGGCTATGTCGATCTGGTAGAGGCGCAGCTTGCCGATGCGGTTGGGAGCTCTGCCGATGTCGCCGTCCCATTCGGGCGCGCCGGCGACATAGGCGATGTCGGCTGCCGTGGCGGTGGTGAACAGCAGTTTGAACGACGTCGTGCCGACGGGAAAGTAGATGTCGTCGATCCTGGGGCTGCACGGATCGCTCCACACTTTGGCGAAGGTCGTGGCCCCGAGCGCGTTGTAGAAGCCGACTGCCCAGGTGTCGAAAGACTTGGTCACACCTTCGGCCAGCTGTTCCGGATCGGTCGCGCGCTCCTTGGTCAGACCGTGCAGGAACTCCCGTCCCGAATTGCCCGGATGCATCCACAGCGCATGGTACCAGTTGCGCACATTGTTGTTGGCGACGTTAAAGTCGACGGCGATATTACCTTCGAGCGAATAGTCGAGCACCGCCTGGATGTAGGCGCGCCAATCCTGGGTGAAGTCGATCGACAGGAAGGCCGGAGGCAGCTCGCTGGTGCTTGCGGGGAAGTCGAAACGGCCCTTGAAGCCTTGCGCCTCGGCGAATCCAGGCGGTATTCCGCGCTTCTGGTTGTAGCTCGGCACGACGCAGGCAGCATGCGCTGCTTGCTGGAAGCTGAAGATCAAACCTGCGTTTATTGAAAACAATGCAAATAAGAAACGAAGTTTCATGTTTGCGTCCCCCACCCAGAGGCAGGCAATTACTTTAGGATTATTTCAAGAATGCCGCAAGTCGGGCGCCTGCCAGACCTCGCTTGTCTGTTGCTGGCGGACGCGTTTATCCTTTTCGATAAGGGGCTGGTGACAGGATTCGATTCGAAGGGACGTAACGTGGCGGACAGGCTGAAGGACAAGGTCGCGATCATCACCGGCGGTGCTGCCGGTTTCGGCGAGGGCATGGCCAGGCGTTTTGCCGAAGAGGGCGCCAAGATCGTCGTCGCCGATCTGAATGCCAGGGAAGCCGAGCGGGTTGCATCCGAGATCGGCAACGGCGCAATCGCAGTCACCACCGACGTGTCGCAACGCGTCGAATTCGACGAGCTGGTCTATGCCGCCAAGAGCGCTTTTGGCCGCATCGACATCATGGTCAACAATGCCGGCTACACCCATCGCAACGGCGACCTCGTCGATGTCGAGGAAGATGTCTTCGACCTGATCACCGCCGTCAACATGAAGGCGATCTACCACGCCGCCCGCGCCGTGGTGCCGATCATGGAGCGCCAAGGCGGCGGTTCGATCCTGACCACCGCTTCCACCGCTGGCCTTAGGCCGCGTCCTGGGCTGACCTGGTACAACGCCTCCAAGGGCTGGGCGATCACCGCCACCAAGTCGATGGCGGTGGAACTGGCGCCGAAGAACATCCGCGTCAACTGCCTGTGCCCGGTCGCCGGTGAGACCGGGATGCTGGAAAAGTTCATGGGCAAGGACACGCCGGAAATCCGCGAGAAGTTCAAGGCTTCGATCCCGCTCGGCCGCTTCTCAACACCCCTCGACATCGCCAACGCCGCTCTGTTCCTCGTCTCTGACGAAGCCTCGCTGATCACCGGCGTTGCCATGGAAGTCGACGGCGGGCGCTGCATTTGAGCGCTTCTGCCGCGAGGTAACCGCGCGTTCGACCTGAAATTGTGGTCGCAAAGCTTGACCGACGCTGCCTGAACCCTATTCCAATGGCTCAAAACCAACGGGAAACGCCATGCACAGGGTTGCGATCAGCGGTACCGGCATCTTCACGCCGGAGGAAATCATCACCAACGCCGAGTTGGTGGCCTCCTACAACGAGTATGCCCACCGCCAGAACAAGCTGCACGCCGACGCCATCGAAGCCGGCGAGCGCGAGCCGATGGCGATGTCGTCGGAAGAGTTCATCGTCAAGGCATCCGGCATCGAGCGCCGCCATGTCGTCTCGAAGTTCGGCATTCTCGATCCGGGCATCATGCACCCTGTGCTGCCCGAGCGCACTGAGGACGAACTGTCGCTGATGGCAGAGATCTCGGTCAAGGCGGCCGATGAGGCGCTGAAGAAGGCAGGCCTGACTGCCGCCGACATCGACGCCGTCATCTGTGCTGCCTCCAACCACGAGCGCGCCTATCCGGCGGTTGCCATAGAGGTGCAGCAGGCGCTCGGCATCAAGGGATTTGCCTTCGACATGAACGTCGCCTGTTCCTCGGCGACCTTCGGCATCCAGCTTGCCGCTGACATGATCCGCACCGGCTCGGCCCGCGCCATCCTGATGGTCAATCCCGAGATCACCTCCGGCCACCAGGAATGGCGCGACCGCGACTGCCACTTCATCTTTGGTGATGTCTGCACCGCCGTCGTGCTGCAGCGCGCCGACGAGGTGAAGGCGGACAACGCCTACGAGGTGCTGGCGACGCGTTGCCTGACCGAGTTCTCCAACAACATCCGCAACAACAACGGCTTCCTGCGCCGCACCCGCGAGGGCCACATGGCTGATCGGCGCGACATGCAGTTCCACCAGGAGGGTCGCAAGGTCTTCAAGCAGGTGGTGCCGATGGTTGCAGAACTGATGCTCTCCCATCTCGCCGAACAAGGCATCGCGCCGGCGGATCTGTCGCGGCTGTGGCTGCACCAGGCCAACAAGGGCATGAACGACCTGATCGGCTCGCGCGTGCTTGGCCGCGAGCCGACCCGCGAAGAGCAGCCCAACGTGCTGCAGGACTACGCCAACACCTCGTCGGCTGGCTCGATCATCGCGTTCTCGAAATTCTCCAACGACCTGCCATCAGGCTGCCTCGGCGTGATCTGCTCTTTCGGTGCCGGTTACTCCGCCGGCAGCGTCATCGTCAGGAAGCTCTAGGCTTCTCCACAAAGCCTCTCGACCACCCGGTTGGCCATGCGTTCGCAGCGCCAGCCGTTGAACGGAAACTGTCTTTTCGATGGCGGTTCGCATCAGCCGGCGCGCCCTGAACAGCGACGTCTCGCTGTCTCGGGCTTGAGCCCGGAAATCGTCGTGTCGCGCAACGCGCCGCGTCTCGCCTTTTCGTCCTGCAATGTAGATGCAATCTTGGCAGCGTAGCTGCCCAGGAACATCATTCACAACCTGGGATCAGACATGTCTCTCAGCACTGCACGCCGCGTTGTCGGCACACTCGCTGTCGCCGCCGCCATCTTCCTGGCCGGCTGCCAGTCGGACGTCATGAAGGGCTATATCGGCCAGCCGCTGGAGTCGGTCATCATCGACTACGGCCCGCCCACGTCGGTGATCGAACTTGGCCGCGGCCAGCGCGCCTATCAGTGGAGCAAGATTTCGACAAACGCCGTTGCCGGCACGACGAGCGGCGAGTACCGCGACACCAGGCGCGGCACGCGTTATGAGGAGATGACGACTCCGGGCTATGTCGAGGAGCAGGAATGCTTCTACACGTTCTACGCCACCCGGTCCGAAGGTCGCTGGTACATCACCAATTTCCGCAAGCCGAAGCTGGAATGCGAGTAGCGGCATAAAGGTCCTGCCGTCCCGGTGGCTGGCCATGCCGCCACCGGTTTCGGCCCTGGCCTGAGGTCTGATCGAGGGAATACGTGCATGCGCATTTTGCTGCTCGAGGACGAGCCGGAGATGGCTTCGGTGCTGAAGTCGGCGCTGGCACGTCGCAATGTCATCGTCGATCACGTCGCCACGCTCGCTGATGCCGAAGCGGCGGCCGAGTTCGGGCCTTACGATGCCATCGTTCTCGATCGCCGCGTGCCGGATGGCGAAGGCCTCGACCTGATCCCCAAGCTGAGGGCGCTGCGTGTCGACGCGCCCGTCCTGATGTTGACCGCGCTCAGTGGTCTCAATGACCGTGTCGCCGGTCTCGATGCCGGCGCCGACGACTATCTGGTCAAGCCGTTTGCCGTTGAAGAGCTGATGGCGCGCCTGCGCGCGCTGCACCGCCGCCCGGTTGCGCTACGGTCCGAGCAGACAGTGATTGGCCGTCTCACCTACGATTTCCACCATCGTGAGGCGAGCGTCGGCGACAAGCCGCTGGAACTGCTGCGGCGCGAGCAGCTGGCGCTGGAAGCACTGCTCCGCCGGCCCGGCCGCACGGTCCTGCGCGCCACGCTCGAAGAATCTGTCTACGCCATGGACGACGAGATCGGTTCCA
Organism: Aminobacter carboxidus; assembly: GCF_014863355.1. Classification (GTDB taxonomy): domain Bacteria; phylum Pseudomonadota; class Alphaproteobacteria; order Rhizobiales; family Rhizobiaceae; genus Aminobacter; species Aminobacter carboxidus. The sequence continues at coordinate 31,485 of NZ_JACZEP010000001.1, forward strand.
ACGCGCTCGATTCCCATGTCTCGCGCCTGCGTCGCAAACTCGACGATGTCGCTGCAGGGGTCGAGATCAGGGCGATCCGCAATCTCGGCTATCTCTTGCGCGCCGTGGCATGAAGAAGTTGCGTCCCACTTCGCTGCAATGGCAGCTCGTGCGCAGGCTGATCCTGCTGCAAGCCGCGACCTTGTTCACCTTCGTCGGTCTCATCTGGCTGGTGCTGTTCCTGCTCGAGCCGCGCCTGCTCAGCGACAACGAAACCGCCGTGGAGGCTGTATCCGGCGCCGTTGCCAGGGATGCCAGTGGCAACCTCTCCTTGCGCGACACCAAGGAGATGCACGAGGCGCGGAAGAATTATCCCAATCTCTGGTTGGTCGTTCGTGACGAGGCGGGCAAGACCTTGCGACTGGGTGAGGTCCCGGACGCCTATGCCGGGGAAGACCTTAGAATTCCGTGGGGCGTCGAGTACGCATTCCTGCGTTTCCCGGTTTATGACGTTCGGCCTGATTCTATCCTGGCCAATCGGCAAACCGCCGCGGGAGCGGTACAAATCCTTACGTCGACAATTCTGTCCCGCACGGAGACGAACGGCGTCGACGTCACATTCCAGGTCAGTCTCGACGGAACCCGTAACGCCGATGGACAGATCGAGTGGATGAAGATCGGTCCCACGGTTGCGCTGATCATCGTGGCGTTTCTCGCGCCTTTCTTCATCGTCATGGGGGGCACGACCCTCGTCGCCACGCCGACGGTGGTCCGCCGCTCGCTTGCCGGTCTTGTCGCGACCGCCACGCAGGCCGGCCGGATCGACATCGACAATCGTGGCGTGCAACTGCCGACCGCCAACGTGCCGGGCGAGGTCGCGCCGCTGGTCCAGGCCTTCAACAACGCGCTTTCCCGTCTCGGCCAGGGCTACGACCAGCGCAATCGGTTTCTGACCGATGCCGCCCACGAATTGCGCACGCCGATCGCAATCCTGCGCACCCGCGCCGAACTTTTGCGCGAGGACCCCGAAAGCGCGCGCTTGCTAAAGGACATCGAGCGCTTGTCGCATCTGGCGCAGCAACTGCTCGACCGTCAGGTGCTCGACCAGTCGGCAGGCGCGCGCGAAATCGTCGACCTTGTCGAATTTGCACGCCATCTCGCCGCCGACTTCGCGCCGCTGGCGCTGTCTGCCGGCTACGACTTTTCCTTCGAGCCGGCGGCTTCGATCGTGCTGGTCAACATCCAGCCGTCGCAGATCCAGCAGGCCGTCACCAATCTGCTGCGCAACGCCATCGACCACGGCGGCGGCGAGGGCATCATTTCGGTCGTGGTGGACGCCAAGGGCGGGCTGGAAATCCACGACGAAGGCCCTGGTATTCCCGACGACGAACATGAGCGTGTCTTCCAGCCGTTTTATCGCTTGCGCCCGCGCAACAGCGGTGCCGGTCTCGGGCTCAACCTTGCTCGCGAGATCGCCCGGCTGCATGGCGGCAGCATCGAAATCCTGGTTGGTCAGTGGCGCGGTGCCCGCATCAGGCTGCAACTGCCGCTGCTGCAAGGGCAAGCGGGGTTTCTCGGCGCGAAATCCGATCTGGCAAGGCAAGGCAGTTGAGCACGTCGACGAGCCGCCCAAGACGGCGACACGGCTCAGATTGGGCTTTGCCTTGACCTCGGCGGTCGGCTTGTCTTGCGCCTCGCTCCATCACAGGTCGCTGGTGGCGCATTCTTCGAACAAGCGCTGGCGCTATATCCTGTCCCTCAGCGCAAACCAGTTGAGGGCGAGGAACAAAAGCGGCGTGCGGAAGCGCCGGCCGCCGGGGAAGGGCGGGATCTTCAACTCTTCGATCAACTTGAGACGGTCGCGGTTGCCGGCCACCGTCTCGGCATAGAGCTTGCCGAAGAAATTCGACAGCATGACGCCGTGGCCGGAATAGCCGCCCATCGAAATGACGTTGGGCATCACCTCGCGTACGAACGGCTTGCGCGGCACGGTGATGCCGACATAGCCGCCCCAGCCATGGGTGATCTCGACATCCCTCAGCGCGGGGTAGATCTCGGTGATCTGCTTGCGGATGTGGATGTGGATGTCCTTGGGATCGTTGACGCCATAGATCTCGCGCCCGCCGAACAAAAGCCGTCCGTCCCTCGACTTGCGGAAGTAGCGCACGACGAAGCGGGAGTCGTCGACCGACTCGCCGCCGGGGATGACGTTCGAATCCGCGCCCAGCGGCACGGTGGCGCCGATGAACGAGCCGATCGGCATGATGTGGGAAGCACTCACCGGCTCCAGCTTGCCGCCATAGGCGTTGACCGCGATCAGGCATTTCTGCGCGGTGATGGTGCCGCGCGGCGTCGTCACCACGACCTTGCCGCCCTGCGAGGTGATGCCGGTTGATTGCGTGTTTTCGAAGATGTAGGCGCCGGCGGCGGCCGCCACGCGCGCGGTGCCGATCACCAGCTTGAGCGGATGGATATGGCCGGTACCGGTGTCGCGCGTGCCGCCGTAATAATGCGTCGAGCCGAGACGCTCTGCTGTCTCTTGCGCGTCCATGAAGCTGACATGCGGATAGTTGAAGCGGCTGGCCATGATTTCGGCATGGGCCTTGTAGTCGTCGACATAACGCGGCTTGTGCGCCACCGACATCTGGCCCGGCATGTAGTCGATGTCGATGCCATTGGCGGCGGTGAACTCGAGCAGGTGTGCCTTGGCGTCCTCGGCCAGGTCGAACAGCGCCTTGGCACGGGTGAAGCCAAGCTCGCCTTCAAGCTCTTCGGCCCAGGCGCGCTGGCCGGTGCCGAGTTGGCCGCCATTGCGCCCCGAGGCACCGTCGCCGAAGCGATGCGCCTCGATCAACACGACATTGGTGCCGGCTTTGGCGAGATGCGTCGCCGCCGACAGCCCGGTGAAGCCGCCGCCGATGATGACGACGTCGGTCTGCCTGTCACCGTCAAGGGCCGGATAGTCCGGGCGGGTGCCGGCAGTGTCTTCGTACCAGGAAAGGCCGGGAGAGATAGGGGAGAGGTAGGGCATGATGCGGAGAGGTCTCCGGTAATCTTCGAGCAGCTGGCGGCGAATGGTGAGCAGTGAGCAGTGAGAAGCGCGAGGCCTCTCTATTCGCTACTCACTATTCCCTATTCGCCCGTTTAAACGTTGAGCAGCAAATACTCCCGCTCCCACGGACTGATCACTTCCATGAAGGTCTCGAACTCCGCCCGCTTGATCGCCGCGTAGGTGGTCGCAAACGATTGCCCCAGCAGCGACGTCAGCTCTTTGTCGCCCTCAAACAGGTCGACTGCTTCGAGCAGGCCGCGCGGCAGGTCGATCTCGTCCTCGTTGGCGGTCGTCAGCACAGGCGCTTCCGCCGGCAGCTTGTTTTTGAGGCCGATCAGTCCGCAGGCAAGCGATGCCGCCAGTGCCAGATAAGGATTGGCATCCGACGAGGGGATGCGGTTTTCGACACGGCGGCCGCCCGGATCGGAACGCGGTACACGGAAGGCCGTGGTGCGGTTGTCGTAGCCCCATTTGTTGTTGACCGGAGCCGAGGCTGCCTGCGTCAGCCGGCGATACGAGTTCACATATGGTGCAAACATCACCAGCGCGTTCGGCACGTGCTTTTGCATGCCGCCGATGAAGTGGAAGAACGCATCGGTTTCCGAGCCGTCCGCGGCCGCAAAGATGTTGTGGCCGGTCTTCTTGTCGATGATCGACTGGTGGATATGCATCGCCGAACCCGGCTGGCCCTGGATCGGCTTGGCCATGAAGGTGGCGTAGATGTCGTGTTTCAGCGCTGCCTCGCGGATGGTGCGTTTAAACAGGAACACTTGGTCGGCGAGTTCGATCGGGTCGCCGTGGCGCAGGTTGATCTCGAGCTGGCCGGCACCTTCCTCGTGGATCAGTGTGTCGATCTCCAGGCCCTGCGCCTCGGAGAAGTGGTAGATGTCGTCGATGAGTTCATCGAACTCGTTGACGCCGGCGATCGAATAGCCGGCACCGCCGCCGATGGGACGGCCCGAGCGGCCGACTGGCGGGGTCAGCGGATAATCCGGGTCGGGGTTCTTGCGCACGAGGTAGAATTCGATTTCGGGCGCGACAACGGGCTTGAGGCCGAGCTTGTCGTAGGCCGCCACCACGCGCTTCAGCACGTTGCGCGGGGTGAACTCGACATTGCGCCCGTCCTGGTGGACGAGGTCGCAGATCACTTGAGCGGTTGGATCGTCCTCCCAGGGCACCACCGACAGCGTCGACAGATCAGGCACCAGCTTCAGGTCGCCGTCGTCCTCGGGATATTCGAAGCCATTACCGTCTTCGGGATAGCCGCCGGAGATCGTCATCATGAACGGTGCCGACGGCAGCGCCAGCGCGGTGTTGGAGGTGAACTTGCTCGACGGCATCATCTTGCCGCGGGCGACACCGGCCTGGTCAGGCGTGATGCACTCTATGTCTTCGATGCCCCGCCATTCCAGCCATTCGGAGGCTTCCTTCCAGTTCTTCACCCCACGCTTGTTCTTCACGAATGCAGGCGTGCGGGCGCGAGCCCCCCGAGTGGTCGGACGGACTTCCTTCTTGGCAGGCGGCATCATTCACCAGATTGTCGTTGCAGATTGTTGAGTATAGCCGTGCCCCTCGAAGGAAGAAAAGGGGGGGCTGACAAGCGATTCTGATGGCTTGCGGGCGTCAAATTGCTGGTTTTGGCCCAGTTTCTGAACTAGACGAGCGCAATGACCTCCATCTCGACCCACCTTTCCACCATCGGATTCGATGCCGACGACACGCTGTGGCAGAACGAACAGTTCTTCCGCCTGACGGAAAAGCATTTCGCCGAATTGCTTGCCGATCATGGCGAGGAACAGCAGCTGATGTCGCGCCTGCTCGAGGCCGAAAAGCGCAACCTCGGCACCTACGGTTTCGGCATCAAGGGTTTTACCCTGTCGATGATCGAGACCGCGATCGAGGTGACGGATGGCCGGGTGCCAGCTTCGGTGATCGAAAAGATCCTGGCGGCCGGCCGCGAGATGCTAAGCCATCCGATCGAGACCCTGCCGCATGTCCACGGCACGCTCGAAGCGCTCGCTGGCCGCTATCGCCTGGTGCTGATCACCAAGGGCGACCTGTTCGACCAGGAGCGCAAGCTGGCGCAGTCGGGCCTCGGCGATTTCTTCAATGCCGTCGAGATCGTCAGCGACAAGTCGCGGCCGACCTACGAGCGCATCTTCGCCCGCCATGGCGACGGGCCGGCGCGCAGCATGATGATCGGCAATTCGCTCAAGTCCGACGTCGTGCCGGCGATCGAAGCCGGCAGCTGGGGCGTCTACATCCCCCACGACCTGACCTGGGCCTACGAGCATGTCGACGAACCGACCTCAGCCGAGCGCTTCCGCAAGCTCCAGCATCTCGGCGAGCTGTCGGAGCTGCTGAAGGCCCTCGGCTGACGCTCAGCAGCGGCCCAGCAATTTTTCGACGACGGGCTGCAGCCGCTCCGGTGTGATCGGCTTGGCGACGACGATGTCGACCGCGCTCGACAGCGACAGGCTCTCGGGCGTGCCGGCGCGGTTGGACAAAAGGATCACCGACGGCAGGTTGCTGCCAGAGGCCAGTCGCAGCGACAGGATCGACTGCATCAGCCCATCGCAATCCTTGTTGTCGCTGCCGCCATCGAGGATGATCGTGCCTGGCGCCATAATACGCAGCATCGCCATTGCGGTGTCGGGCGCTTCCGAGATCGTCTTGAGCCCGGAGCGTTCGACGATCTTGGCCACGACGACCCTGTTGATCGGCGAGCGGCCGACGACAAGCACTCGAGTAAGATCCGCGACGTGGCGATCGGGAGTGCGCGCACTCTCATCCGGACCGCCGTCCGAATCTGGGTCTTTCCATTTCATTGGCTTAGCCGACAGCTGAGGGGCGTCTGTTCAATGCGTGGTTGCGTTCGGTTCCTTACGTTCGCGTCAACTGCCGGAAGTGTCAAGTAATACGCTGGAAACGGCATTCGACTTTAGTCGTAGACGATAGAATTTCGACAGTTGAACGTAGCCTTGAGCAGTGCCGCAAAAAACAAACCCCGCCCGCAGCAGGGGCTGCGGACGGGGTCCGTGGGGGCAGAGGGAATGCTTGTCAGCCGTGCGGCTGCTGGGTCACGATGACCGGGATCAGCAGGTCGCCCCAGTTGCCGTCACCGCCATGGTGGCGGGCCGAGCGGACCAGTTCCACCGACACGCCGGCCTCGACTGCCTTCATGACCGACTGGTTGAGGCGGTGCAGGTCGTTGGCGACGATACGGATCACGGCCTGCTGGTCGGCGCTCATGGTCGTCGCCTGTTCTTCGGCTCGTTCCTTGACACGGGTACGCGGTGCCATTGTGGTTCTCCTCGGTGGTTGCCTTTGCCCTTGCGGGCGTTGCCTCTGGCGGTGCCCGGAGGCCTTGTGCCTCCGGGGTAGCTTGAGCCAGGCCTATTCGGCGGCCGGGCGGAACTGTTCGTGTTCGGTCGATTCGTGCATCGCGGTCGTCGACGACTTGCCGCCTGATATCGCCATCGACACGGCATCGAAGTAGCCGGTGCCAACTTCGCGCTGGTGCTTGGTCGCGGTGTAGCCGTTCACTTCGGCTGCGAATTCCGCTTCCTGCAGCTCCGAATATGCCGCCATCTGGCGATCCTTGTAGCCGCGGGCCAGCTCGAACATGCCGAAGTTGAGCTGGTGGAAGCCAGCCAGCGTGATGAACTGGAACTTGTAGCCCATCGCGCCCAGCTCGCGCTGGAACTTGGCGATCGTCGCGTCGTCGAGGTTCTTCTTCCAGTTGAACGACGGCGAGCAGTTGTAGGCCAGCTTCTTACCCGGGTGCGCCTTGTGCACGGCCTCGGCGAACTTCTTCGCCTGGGCGAGGTCAGGCTTGCCGGTTTCCATCCAGATCAGGTCGCAGAACGGTGCGTAGGCGATGGCGCGGGCAATGCAGGGCTCGATGCCGTTGCGCACCTGGTAGAAGCCTTCCACGGTCCGGCCGGCGTCATAGTCGACGAAAGGCTGGTCGCGCTCATCGATGTCGGACGTCAAGAGCTTGGCGGCTTCAGCGTCGGTACGGGCGACGATCAGCGTCGAGGTGCCCATCACGTCGGCGGCGAGACGCGCGGCGTTCAGGTTGCGGATATGCGCCGCGGTCGGGATCAGCACCTTGCCACCGAGATGGCCGCACTTCTTTTCCGAGGCGAGCTGGTCCTCGAAGTGGACGCCGGCGGCACCTGCCTCGATGAAGGCCTTCATGATTTCGAAGGCGTTAAGCGGGCCGCCGAAGCCGGCTTCGGCGTCAGCCACGATCGGGGCGAACCAGGTGTCGACCGACAGGCCCTTGCCTTCCGAGGTCTCGATCTGGTCGGCGCGCTGCAGCGTGCGGTTGATGCGCTTGACCAGCTCAGGTGCGGCATTGGCCGGGTAGAGCGACTGGTCGGGATACATCGCCGAGGCAGTGTTGGCGTCGGCCGCAACCTGCCAGCCCGAGAGGTAGATCGCCTTCAGGCCGGCGCGGACCTGCTGCATCGCCTGGTTGCCGGACATGGCGCCGAGCGCGTTGACGAAGTTCTCCTCGTGGATGAGCTTCCACAGGCGGTTGGCTCCCATTTCGGCCAGGGTCTGCTTGATCTGGACGGAGCCGCGGAGCCGCTTCACGTCCTCCGGGGAATAGGGGCGCTCGATGTTATCGAAGCGGCCTTCCGGGGCTGAAGGGACGAGGTTGTAAAAATCAGTCATTGTCGACTCCGTCTGGTCACTTGGTTCTGGGGGCGGTCGCCGCGTCTTGGGTTTGTTGCGGCAATTTCTATGTGACTTGTTTGACATTGCAGCGCCGAAGCAGCCAGAAAATTCAACAAATTGCGGCTCATATTAGGGAAAACCTGTATTGTGTTTGACAGATGGCGGCTGTAAAATTGTAAAAAATGTAAAAGGTCGGGTAGGGCAAAACCCCTACTTTCGTTGTAAAAATGGTGTAAAAGCCGATGGCCGAGCAGAAAATCTTCGCCGGGCCGCGCATCAGGCGCATCCGCAACCAGAAGGGCCTGACCCAGACGGCGATGGCCGAGGGGCTCGGCATTTCGCCGTCTTATCTCAACCTCATCGAGCGCAACCAGCGCCCGCTCACGGTGCAACTCATCCTCAAGCTGGCCTCGGTCTACAAGGTCGACCCGGACGAGCTGCAGGGCGAGGCGAGGGGCTCGATCGCAGCCCTTCGCGAGGTCTTCGCCGATCCGCTGCTGTCAGGCGAATTGCCGGGCGATCAGGAACTGGTTGAGATCGCCGAAGCCGCACCCAATGCCGCCTCGGCGGTGATCAAGCTGTTCCGCGCCTACCGCGAGCAAGCAGAACGCCTGTCCGATCTGACCGAACTGCTGGCCCGGGAAGGCCACACCACCGCCCTGTCGGGCGCGCGCCTGCCGATCGACGAGGTGCACGAGGTGTTCGAGCGCCGGCCCAACCATTTTACGTCGCTGGAGGAAGAGGCTGAGGCGTTCACCACATTGCTCGATCCCGGCGACGATCTGTTCGGCGCGCTGAAAGGCTGGCTCAGGCGTGAGCATGGCATCGTCGTCAAGGTGCTGCCGGTCGCCACCATGCCTAACTGGCGCCGCCGCTACGACCGCCATTCGCAGCGGCTGTTCCTGTCCGAACGCCTGTCGCCGTTCGACCAACTGCGCGAAGTGGCGATGGAGGCGAGCCTGATCCGCATGCAGGTCGCGGTCGCGGCCGAGATCCAGGCGCTGAAGCTGACCTCGGACGAAGCGCGTCGGCTCGCCCGCTTCGAGCTCGGCCGCTACGCCGCGCACGCACTGATGATGCCTTACCAGGCGTTCCATTCGGCTGCCCAGCGCGCCCGCTACGATGTCGATGTGCTGCGTTCGCGTTTCGGCGTGTCGTTCGAACAGGCGGCGAACCGGCTGACCATGCTGCAGCGCCAGGGCACCTCGGCGGTGCCGTTTTTCATGCTTGAGGTCGACAACGCCGGCAACCGCTTCCGCAAGGCCGGCGCGCAAGGCTTCCCACAAAGCCGCTTCGGCGGTGGTTGCCCCAAGCTGCCGGTGCATGCTGCTTTCACCCAGCCAGGCCAGATCTTCGTCGAAGCTGTTGAGATGCCCGATGGCGCCGAGTTCCTGTGCGTCGCGCGTACACTTGAAGGACCACAAGGCGCATTCAGCGAGCGTCCCAGGCGAACTGCGATCCTGCTCGGCTGCGACATCGCCTTTCGCGACGAAATCGTCTACGGCGCAGCCCTTCCGGCCCTCGCCGTCGGCGCCAAGCCAGGCACAGTGACCGCCACGCCGGTCGGCCCGGCCTGCCGGCTGTGCGAGCGCTCGGGCTGCCTGTCGCGTGCCGAACCACCGATCACCAGGCCGCTTGGGCTCGACGAGATGGTGACCGGCCTGTCAGCCTTCGATTTTCAGTAAGCGGATCAGGCGCTCAGCTTGCCAAGCGCTCCCTCGTCGTCTTGCCAGGCGCCTGTCTGGGCGAGGGCATGCGCGGTGGATGAGTCCACCGGGCGACCATAGAGGAAGCCCTGCGCTTCGTCGCAGCGCCGGTCCTTGAGGAAGGCTGCCTGGAAATCGGTTTCGACGCCTTCGGCCAGCACCGGGATCGACAGCTTGTGGCCGAGTTCGATCACCGTTTCGATGACGCTGGTCGCCTGCGCCTGCCGGCCCAGCGCATTGAGGAAGCTGCGATCGACCTTGATCTTGTCGAAGGGGAAAGAAAACAGCGTCGACAGCGACGAATAGCCGGTACCGAAATCGTCCATGGCAACGCGGACACCCAGCGCCTTGATCTTGCGCAGCACGAGCAGCGCCTGGCCGGGATTGTCGATCAGCATGGTCTCGGTGATCTCGATCTCAAGCCGTGTCGGCTCAAGGCCCGTCTCATCAAGGATTTCGGTCAGCCGTTCGGCGAAATTGGGCCGCATCAGCTGTACTGGCGAGACGTTGACGGCAACGCCTATGGGTGCCGGCCATTGCGTTGCCTCTTGGCAGGCCTGAATCAACACCCAGTCGCCGATCTCGACGATGATGCCGGTCTGCTCGGCGACGGGAATGAACTCGGCTGGCGAAACCTCGCCAAGTGCGCTGCTGTTCCAGCGCAGCAGCGCCTCAAAACCGAGCAGTTCGCGCTGCTTCATCGAAATCTGCGGCTGGAACACCAGGCGCAGCGCACCGTCGGCAATGGCGCTGCGCAGGCTGATGGCGATCTGGCCGCGGCGGCGGCCGTCCTCGTCGGCGTCGGCGTCATACCAGCACCAACTGCCGTCCTGCAGCTTCTTGGATCGGTACATGGCAAGGTCGGCGCGCGTCGTCAGTTCGTCGACGCTGTCGCCATCCTTCGGATAGACCGAAATGCCGATGCTGGCGCTGGTCGAAAAGCGCCCCTTGCCCAGTTCGTTGGGACGCGAGAAGGCGTCGCTGATGCGGGCCGCGAACTCCTCGACCTCGTTCTCGCGGGTGAACGGCTTGACGGCAATGAACTCGTCGCCGCCGATGCGGGCAAAGAACTCGCCGTCGATCAACGCGGTCCGCAGGCGCGCGGTCGTCTGGATCAGCACGGCATCGCCCGCCGCATGGCCGTAAACGTCGTTGATTTCCTTGAAGCGGTTGAGGTCGATGGCAATGATTGCCAGCGACGTTCCACCCGCCTGCTTCAACCGCAGCGGAAGTTCGTCGCGGACCGCGGCGCGGTTGGGCAGGCCGGTCAGCGGATCGTGCATGGCAAGGTGCTTGAAATGCGCGACGGCATCCTGCTGGCCTTGCTCTTCGGCAAGGTGGGTGACGGCGCCGAGCACCACCACAAGCACGGTAACCACAGTCACGAGGATTGCCAGCACGCTGTCGGACATGAGCTGGCCGGGGACGAACACCCGCGGGTCAGGCGTGATCTGCACCGCACCCATGGCGGTGAAGTGCATCATGCCGATCCCCAGGATGAGGGCGGCCATGCCGGCATGCTGGCTGTGGCGGGTCGTCCCCCGCGCCACGCGGTTGGTCGCGAGCATGCCGAGTGCCGCGCCGGCGAGGATCGAAAAGGCAACGAAGGCCGGGTCGTAGGTAATCGTTCCGGCAACCACGAAGCCGCGCATGCCGGTAAAATGCATCAGTGCGATGCCGGCGCCGATGATGGCGCCGCCGGCTTCGATCATCCAGCCGCGCTCGCGGCTCGCGGCGATCAGGAAGCCGGCCATCGATGTGGTGATCGCAAAGGCTAGCGACAGTACGGTGAAGTTCGGTTCGAAACCGTGTTCGACATTGGGGAGAAAGCCGAGCATCGCCAGGAAATGTGTCGTCCAGATCGTCATGCCGCCGGCGACGCCGGCCATGAATATGAACGCCGCGTGCTTGGCGCGCCTGACATTGCGAGCGCGGGCAAACAGACGCATCGATACCACGCAGCCCAGCGCGCAGATGGTCAAGGCTGCTGCGACAAAGCGGTAGTCATGTTCGGTGACGAGGCAGTTGAGTACGGTCAGCATGATCGGTTCCTTGCGCGTCGGCCGAAAATTGGGTCGTGTTCGGAATGTCGACGCGCAGATTCAAGATTTTGAACTGGCCTTATCAGGGGCAAACCTTGCCGATCCGTTTCCTTACGTCGGGGCAGAGAGCGCTGGTTGATGTGCCAGGTAATTGAACGTCGCGCGCTTCGCCACCATGTGCTCTCCCGAACTGGGACATGACCCAGTATTTGGAGAGGTGGCGATGAGTAGTTCTGGTGGTGGGCATAAGTGGAGGCGATGGCTGAAACGCGGAACGATCGCGATCGCGGCATTGATGATCGTCGTTGTTTTGCCACTGACTTTCATTCTGTATCCGGTGTTCAAGCCATATCCGGAGGTAACCCCACCCACTGGCGATTCCCTGGCTGAGAAGAACGCGCAGGATTTGGCACATCTTCGCAATATGCATCTGATCGAGCGAAGCTTTGACGCTCAAACCAGCAAGACGTTTGTCCACGCGGTCGACGAACTTGCCGCCCGCGCCTCCGACCTTGATCGGCCCGCACTGGCGATGGCCGCAGCCAAGGCGGTCGCCCTTGCCCGAAACGGCCACACCAATGTTCTCGGCCTTGCCGGCGGACTAGGCTTCAACGCTGTCCCGCTGCGCTTCGGCTGGTTTGCCGACGGTCTTTTCGTTGTCCGCACGACGTCAGAGCATCGTGATCTTCTGGGCGCGCAAATCCTGACCTTGAATGGCCGGTCGCCCGAAGAACTGGTCGCAGCGTTGCGCCCATATGTCGGCGGCACCGACACATACGCCCGGGAACTGTCGCCGAATTTCATGATTTCGCCGGAACTGCTTCATGCGGCCAAGCTGGCGGGCAAGCCGGATGAAAGCGAGTTCCGTTTTCGCAAGGCTGATGGCTCCGAAGTCGAGCGCACGCTTGGCGTATTGCCAGGCAAAGGCGAGCCTACGACCAGAACCGTGTGGCCAAGGCGGGACCTCAGCCCGATTGCTCCCGACAAGAGCGACGCCGCGTGGGCCCATGTCCTCGACGGTGTCGAGACACCACCTTACCTGTCGCGCCCCGACCAGAATTTCTGGCATGCCTACCTCGAAGCTGACGATATCCTCTACGTGCAGCTCAATCGGTTCCGCGATCAGGAGCCGGTTCTGATGTCCGACTATCTCTCGGAATTGCTTGCCGAAGCCGGCAAGCGCAAAGTCAGGCACGCTGTCGTCGATCTCAGGTTCAGCCCAGGCGGCAACTACATGCTTGGCACCGACTTTTCACGTATGCTGCCGGACGTTGTGCCCAGCGGCCGCATCTTCATCCTGACCAGCGGCAATACGTTTTCGGCGGCGATCAGCATTGCGTCGCGGCTGAAGTACTACGCCGGTGAGCGTGCCGTGCTGGTCGGTGAGGAAATGGGCGACGCCGGCCAGATGTGGGGCGAGGGCGGCACGACTGTCATGCCCAACTCCAGGATCGCGTTCCGATACACCACCGCTTATCACGACTGGGAAAACGGCTGCCGGCTGTCGCAGGTAACCACCTGCTTTCTGCCGAACTATTTCTATGGCACTGCGGCGGGCTCCCTGCTGCCCACGGTTCCAGTCGCCCAGACCTTCGCCAGTTACGCCGCCGGCGATGATGTCGTTCTGTCGCAAGTGCTGAAGCTGGCGAAACAGCACAAGTAGGAGCAAAGGCAGGCCTCTGCTAGCCGCGAAAGTCCGCCTTTTTTGTCCTGTCGGTCCTTGCGGGCAGGACTGCCACCGCACCGCCAAGAACCGCGATGCAGCCCACGACAAGTCCGGTGTAGAGGTATGTGTTGGCAAAGCCGAATGCCGCGATCATCGGCTGGCTGACGAAGGGCGAGATGAAGTGGCCAGCGAAAATGCTGGCCGTCATGCCGCCGGCAACGCGTCCGCGCATGTCGGGCGCGGCGGCTGCCATTGCGGCTGCTGCGATGTTGGGCATGATCATTCCGAGGCCCAGGCCGACCACCCCGGCGGCAAACAGGACGGTGACCAGAGAATTCGCCAGCCCGAGCAGGATGTAGCCTGTCGCCATCAGGCCGAAGGCGAGCCCGAACACGCCGATCACGCCAAGCCTGGCGCGCAGGCTGGCGTATGCCAGGGCGGCAATGGCTCCGATCAGGTTGCCGAGCCCGATGGCGAGGCCCGCCAATGTCGGCGACCCGATGCCCATGGCGTTGAGATGGAACGGCAGCTGGGTAGGCAGCAGGTAGAATGCGACGCTGTTGAACACGGCCGCGATGTAAACGGCAAAGACGGCAAGCCACGCTGTGCGGGCCGAGGCCTGCGAGGCCACGCTCATTGTCGACAGGCGGCTGCGCACCGGCTCGTCGATGAACGCAATGATCGCCGGGATCAGCAGCAGGGACAGCCCGTAGACGGCGAAGGGCGCGCGCCAATGCAATTCGGCGAGCATGCCGCCGCCAGTCAGGAAGATCAGTCCCCCAAAGCCGACGAATGCCGACTGGTAGCCCATGAAGCGGTCGCGCGCGGGACCGCTGAAATAGTCGCCGACAAGCGCTGTCGCCGTCGTCATGACGCCGGCGACAGCAACGCCGAGCAGCGCGCGCCCGACGAGCAGCCCGGGCAGGCTGTCGGCCAGCAGTCCCGACATGCCGCCCAGCCCGTAGAGCAGGGCGGCAACGATCAGCAGCGGCCGGCGACCGAAGCGGTCGGCAAGCCCGCCGGCGAACGGTGCACAAATGACGATGGACAGCGCCGGCAGCGTCAGCACGAGCCGTGTCAGGATCTCGACGTTAGGACTGCCGGCGAAATGGCTCTCGATCGCCGGCAGCGACGGCGAGATGGTCGCGCCCGCCATGATCGTCAGTGTGCTGATCAGAAGCAGCGTCGTGTTGCGGCCGGCATGCCGGTCGGGCGTGGCCAATACTTCCGCGGCCTGAACCTGTTGCAGCGCGCTCATGCCGCCACCTCGAGGTAAGGCGTGTTGGTTCGTGCCTCGCGCAGGTTGAGCGCCCACCATTGCAGCCTTGCGAGCAGCGCCGACATCGCCTTGCGCGAGTCGCGCGGGTCCATCAGCGTGCCGTTGCGGTCGAACTTGCTCCAGGCGCTGGCAAAACTCACCGTGTCGCGGATCGCCACGACATGCAGCTCGGCGAACACCAGGCGCAACTGCTCTATGGCCCGCAACCCGCCAGAAATACCGCCATACGACACGAAGGCCATCGGCTTGGCCTGCCATTGGATGTTGTGGGCGTCGATCAGCGCCTTGAGGTCGGCGGTGTAGCCGTGATTGTACTCGGGCGTCACCACCAGGAAGGCATCGGCATCATCGAGGCGGCGGGCGACGTCGGTGCGGTTCCTGGCAAGGTCGCGTGGGTCGACGAAGTCGATGGCAAACTGCTGATGCCCCGTCACCTCGGCCGCGACCCAATTGACGACGGTATCGCAGAAACGGCCCTCGCGGGCACTGCCATAGATGATGGCGAGCTTGATTCTCTGGGGCATTTCGGGTGGCTCCAAGTTGTTTTTCGTGTTGGAGCCGCTTCTGTAGAACCTCAACTAATATTGAGGTCAAGCGGAAAATCGCGCGTGGTGAAATTGTCTGCGTCGACACAGCCGCCAGTGATCGTCTGCAGCGGGCGCGGTTTGCCACAACGATCGCCATGGGCTGGACCTCGCCGGATCTGGCCCGATGAGGTAGCGAATTGGACCGTTTCAAGTCGTTTTGAGCATATCCAGCCACCCCCAAGGTCATCGATACTGAGGCCATGACAGACCCGGCAGTCCCGCTAGCCAATGCCATCGCTCCGCAGGTTTCGCGGCGGGACGAGCGTTTCGGCATAGCATTGGTGTTCCTGTCGGCGCTGATGTGGAGCCTGGGCGGCGCCATCGGGCGCTTCATCGAGATCGACGACATCTGGACGGTGGTGTTCTGGCGCTCGTTCTGGGCGGCCGCCTTCCTTCTGTCCTTCATGGCCTGGCGCGATGGCTGGCGCGGAACGCTGCAATTGTTCCGCGGCATGGGACTGCCCGGGTTGCTGGTGGCGATCTGCTTCGCCACGGCTTCGACATCGTTCGTCGTTGCCCTTGCCTACACCACCGTCGCCAATGTGCTGTTGATGCAGGCCGGCGTGCCTTTGCTGGCGGCGCTGTTTGCCTGGGTGCTGTTTCGCGAGCGGGTGGCGCTGTCGACATGGGCGGCGATCGTGGCGGTGATCGTGGGCGTGGCGATCATGGTCTCCGAGTCGCTGACCGGTCAGGTGTCGCCGATCGGCGACGGCCTCGCCTTGCTGATTGCGGTGGTCTTTTCGGTCGCCACCGTCATCACCCGGCGCTTCTCGCATGTGCGCATGACGCCGGCCACCTGCCTCGGCACGATGATTGCGGCCGCTTTTGCCGCCTCCCAGGCCTCGGCTTTTGCGGTCTCGCCGCGCGACATGGGGTTCCTGTTTGCGTTCGGCGTCGTCAATCTCGGGCTTGGCCTCGCCTTCTTTGCAACCGGGGCAAGATTGATCCCCGCAGCCGTTGCCGCCCTGATCGGTACGTTCGAGCCGATGCTGGGACCGATCTGGGTGTGGCTGGTGCATGCCGAAGTGCCGTCGGTCCGCACCATCGCTGGAGGTGCTGTCATTTTTGCAGCTTTGCTTGTGCATTTGGCACTCGAATTCAGGCGTCAGGCGCAACCGCAAAGACCGGGTGTCACCGGCATGCCGATGCCGGATTGAGCAATCGATTGTTTACCATTGACAATACTACCGTCCGGCGGGCAGGCTGAGCCCGAGGGTAACAACAATACAGGCGTATCTTGCCAGGTTCCACTGCCGGGGCTTCGGTGTCCGCAGATGTAAATCGCCGTACCGTTTGCGCCGAGCCGCGAGCCGGCGGGAGCGCGCTACCTTCATCACTCGATTTTTGTACAGGACCAGGATGTGCCGGGACGGGCGCGTCCGCAAAAGGAGACTGCCATGAACCGTAGAGCGCTCTGGCTGACCGCCGCGTCAGCCCTAATCGCCGTGTTTACGATCCCCGCCAGCGCCCAGGAGCGCGTCGTCAACGTCTACAACTGGTCTGACTACATCGACTCCACGATCATCGAAGACTTCACCAAGGAGACCGGCATCAAGGTCGTCTACGACGTCTACGATTCCAACGAAATCCTCGAAACCAAGCTGCTCGCCGGCGGTAGCGGCTATGATGTCGTGGTGCCGACGGCCAGCCCGTTCCTGGCGCGCCAGATCCAGGCCGGCGTCTACCAGAAGCTCGACAAGTCCAAGCTGCCCAATTTGGCAAACGTCTGGGACGTGGTGAGTTCGCGTACCGCCGCCTACGATCCGGGCAATGAATACTCGGTCAATTACATGTGGGGCACGGTCGGCATCGGCTACAATCAAAAGAAGATCAAGGAAGCGCTCGGCATCGACAGGATCGACAGCTGGGACGTGGTCTTCAAGCCGGAACAGCTGGCCAAGCTTGCTGATTGCGGCGTCTACCTGCTCGATTCTCCAACCGACATTCTGCCGACCACGCTGAACTATCTCGGTCTCAAGCCGCAGTCGACCGAACTGGGCGATCTCTCCAAGGCGGAAGAGGCATTGCTCGCGGTTCGGCCGTCGATCCGCAAGTTCCATTCGTCGGAATATATCAACGCGCTCGCCAATGGTGACATCTGCCTGGCCGTCGGCTGGTCGGGCGACATCTTCCAGGCGCGCGACCGTGCCGCCGAGGCGGACCAGGGCGTCGTCGTCGACTACGTCATCCCCAAGGAAGGTGCGGAGATGTGGTTCGACCAGATGGCGATCCCGGCCGATGCCCAGCACGTTGCCGAGGCGCATGAGTTCATCAACTACATGATGAAGCCGGAAGTGACGGCCAAAGCCTCGAACTACATTTTCTACGCCAACGGCAACAAGGCGTCGCAGCAGTTCATCGACAAGGAGATCTCGGGCGATCCGGCGATCTATCCGGATGAAGCAACGCTCGCCAAGCTCTTCACCGTGCCGCCCTATGATCCCAAGACCCAGCGCATCGTCACCCGCAGCTGGACCAAGATCGTCACGGGACAATAACTTCAGGCAGACGAGCCCGGCGCCATCGGCGCCGGGTTTCGCATCAGGGGCAGGTGGGAGTGGGACATGAAATCGCTCGGCAATATCCGCAGGGAGTTTGCGCCCTGGAACAAGCCAGACGCCAAGCCCTACATTCAATTCAAGGACGTCACCAAACGGTTCGGTGACTTCACCGCCGTCAACAATCTGTCGCTGTCGATCTACGAGCGCGAATTCTTCGCGCTGCTCGGCGCCTCGGGCTGCGGAAAGTCGACGCTGCTGCGCATGCTCGCCGGCTTCGAGGAGCCGACTTCCGGCCAGATCCTGCTCGACGGCCAGGACCTGCGCGGCATCCCGCCCTACCGGCGGCCGGTCAACATGATGTTCCAGTCCTACGCGCTGTTCCCGCACATGACGGTCGAGCAGAACATTGCCTTCGGCCTCAAGCAGGACGGCATGCCCAAGGCCGAGATCGATCAGCGCGTCGCCGACATGCTCAAGCTGGTCAAGCTTGGCCAGTTCGCCAAGCGCAAGCCACACCAGCTGTCGGGCGGCCAACGCCAGCGCGTCGCACTCGCACGGGCGGTCGCCAAGCGACCCAAGGTCTTGCTGCTCGACGAGCCGCTCGGCGCGCTCGACAAGAAGCTGCGCGAGGAAACCCAGTTCGAACTGATGGACCTGCAGCAGACGCTCGGCCTGACCTTCGTGGTGGTGACCCACGACCAGGAAGAGGCCATGACCATGGCCGACCGCATCGCCATTCTCGACAAGGGCGAAGTGATGCAGGTGGCAACACCTGCCGAGGTCTATGAGGCGCCGGGCTCGCGCTTCGTTGCCGACTTCGTTGGCAATATCAACATGTTCGAAGGCAAGGTCGCCGACCGCGACGGCACGGGCGCTACCATCGCCAGTGCCAATGGCGTCACCATCCGCACCGCCAATGCCGGCGACGCTGCAGCCGGCAGCGAGGTCGCCTTCGCCATCCGGCCCGAGAAGATCAAGGTCTCGTCGAAGAAGCCGGAAAGCGGCGACAATGTCATGGAAGGCGAGATCTACGACATCGCCTATCTCGGCGACATGACCATTTTCCACGTCCAGCTCGGCAACGGCCAGGTGGTCAAGGCGAGCTCGCTCAATGCGACGCGCGCCACCGAAGATCCGTTGAGCTGGGACGACAAGGCCTGGATCTCCTTCCGGAACGACGCCGGCGTCGTTCTGACGCGATAGGTGGGGAGATGAAACACCCGCTCTCAGCCATCACCGACCGCCTCGTCATCGCCGTTCCTTATCTCTGGCTGCTGGTTTTCTTCCTCATCCCGTTCTTCATCGTCTTCAAGATATCGCTGTCGACGACGGCGATCGCAATGCCGCCCTACACGCCGACACTTGGCCTTGCCGACGGCTTTTCAGGGCTGTTGTCGCAAATCAGCGAGCTCAGCTTCGACAACTATCTCTGGCTGACGCAGGACGCGCTCTACTTCAACGCTTATGTCTCGAGCGCCATCATTGCCGGCATCTCGACGTTTCTGGCGCTGCTTGTCGGTTACCCCATCGCCTACGGCATGGCGCGGGCGCCGGCGACGATCCGGCCAACGCTTCTGATGCTGGTGATCCTGCCGTTCTGGACCAGCTTCCTGATCCGCGTCTACGCCTGGATCGGCATCCTCAAGCCCGAAGGGCTGCTCAACCAGCTGCTGCTGGCCACCGGCATCATCGACCAGCCGCTGGTGATCCTCAACACGCATTCGGCGATCTTCATCGGCATCGTCTATTCCTACCTGCCATTCATGATCCTGCCGCTCTATTCGGCGCTGGAGAAGATGGACTATTCGCTGATCGAGGCAGCACAGGATCTCGGTTGCCCGCCGGCCTCCGCGTTCTGGAAGATCACCTTCCCGCTGTCGCTGCCTGGCGTCATCGCCGGCTGCCTGCTGGTGTTCATCCCGGCCGTCGGCGAGTTCGTCATCCCCGACCTGCTCGGCGGCTCGCAGACGCTGATGATCGGCAAGACGTTGTGGAACGAGTTCTTCGCCAATCGCGACTGGCCGGTCTCGTCGGCGGTGGCGGTCATCCTGCTTCTGCTGCTCGTCGTGCCGATCATGTTCTTTCAGCAGGCGCAGGCACGCGCCCAGGAACAGGGGCGCTGAGATGAACTCGAGCTGGAGCCGCTTCAACATCACGGCCATCGTTCTGGGCTTTGCCTTCCTCTATCTGCCCATCGTCTTGCTGGTCATCTTCTCCTTCAACGAATCGAAGCTCGTCACCGTCTGGGGCGGCTTCTCGACCAAATGGTACGTCTCGCTGTTCAACAATCAGGGCCTGATGGACGCGGCGTGGGTGACGATCCGCGTCGGCCTGATCTCGGCGACGATGGCGACCGTGCTCGGCACGCTCGCGGCACTGGCGCTGACCCGCTACACCCGGTTCCGGGGCAGGGTACTGTTTTCCGGCATGGTGTTTGCGCCGCTGGTCATGCCGGAGGTCATCACCGGCCTGTCGCTGCTTTTGCTGTTCGTCGCCGTAGGCCTCGACCGCGGCTTCTTCACCCTGACGCTTGCGCACATCACCTTTTCGATGTGCTTTGTTGCCGTCGTGGTGCAATCGCGTCTGGTCACCTTCGACCGTTCGCTTGAGGAAGCGGCGATGGATTTGGGGGCGCCACCGGTGAAGACCTTCTTCCAGATCACGCTGCCGGTCATCCTGCCGGCGATCATTTCCGGCTGGATGCTGGCTTTCACACTCTCCATCGACGACCTGGTGATTTCGAGCTTCACCTCGGGCCCGGGTGCAACCACCTTGCCGATGAAGATCTACAGCCAGGTCCGTCTCGGCGTGACACCCGAGATCAATGCCGCCTGTACAATCCTGATCGCCATCGTGGCTGTCGGTGTCATCGCCGCCTCGCTGGTCAACAAGCGCCGCGAGGTCCAGCGTCTGCGTGACGAGCAGGCAGCACAGCGGGGGTGATCTGGCGCGTCGGGTCCGTCGCCAGCAACGGCGCCGACAAGTGGCGCGGATGGAGATGAAAAGGTCCTGGAGCGGCCGAAAAGGCCAGAGTTTCCAAGGATATGCCACTAGATAAGCAAAAGTCGCCATGATAGCGTCGTGGCGATTGTTTCAAGGAGTAGGGTTGATGACGCGTTTTCTGGCTACAGCTGCAGCTTTGTCTTTCGTCGCATTGGCCGCTACGGCCTGTAACACCCCACAGGAACGCGCCGTTGGCGGCGGTGCAGTAGGTGCCGTAGGCGGCGCCCTCGTCGGCCAGGCCATCGGTGGCAACACCGGCGCGACCGTTGCAGGTGCCGTCATCGGCGGCCTTGCCGGCGCGATGATCGGCGCAGGCACCGCACCTGGCGAATGCCGCTACCACCAGTACGACAACCGTGGTCGGCCGATGTACGACCGCTACGGCAAGCCGGTGACCTATCTGGCTCCCTGCCAGTAAGCACCTCCGCCTTCGCGGCCAATTTCGTCCCTCGGGACAGCAAAACGGCGCGCTTCTGATGAAGCGCGCCGTTTTGCGTCTTCGGTGTAGCCGCTTGGCCGAGTTCCGTCTGCGCCGCCTAGCGGTGGTCCAGTTCGCGCAGATAGTCCGCAATGGCCTTGGCCGTTGCCTCCGCCGCTGGCCGAGACACCTGCGATAGCCCCATGTGGTCGCTGGCAATCAGCAGCAGATAGTCGGTTGCCTTCTTCACCGGCCAGCCATCCCGAAGCCCTGACGCGGCTTCGATCAGGTAGCTATCGTATTCATCGGCGAAAGGCTCGTTGCGCCAGTCCGCACCGAGGGTGAGCAGGCCGATAGGGTCCCAGGCCGACCAGCCGATGTCACGCAGCCTTGAAAGGGCCAGGGCTTTCCAATCGGGCATGACGGCCACCTGCGTTCGCGACCGATGTCAGCCGCAGAACGCGCGGACGATCTTGCCGGTCGCAGGGTCGGTTTCAACAGTGACACGCTCCTGTCGGAAATCCATCGTCGCGGGATCGCCCGGCTTGTGCTGTCGCACAATGGTCGCGCCGGTAAGGCGCTTCACCTCGTCGTCGGCGATCCGGTCCTTGCCGGCTATTGATTCTGCGGCAGTGCCATCGCAGATTCCTGATGTCGGTTGGCCCACGGCAGGCTCGTTCTGGCATCCAGCGAGGACGATCATCGTCGTGGCAACGCCGGCAGCAAGGCGCAGGTCGATCATGGGTAGGCCTTTGATTCGCAACTTTGGCAGACGATCAGGCCGGAATGCGGCTGCAGTATGCGCAAGGCCATGCTGCCTGTGATCGATGCTTGATGCTGTCTTGGGGGGAAGGAATGGTACGGTTGGGTGGGCTCGAACCACCGACCTCCGGATCCACAATCCGGCGCTCTAACCAACTGAGCTACAACCGCGTACCTGTTGGTGCGGCGTCAATACGGACTCTTCGGACGCATTTCAAGAGCTTTGCGCATATTCCACTGCGGCGATTTGCGCGGCCTGTGGGAACTCGTTGAAATCCGGCGCTTCGGCATCGCAAAAAAAGAAAAAGGCCGGCGGGAGGAGGTGCCGGCCTTTTCCTTTATGTGACCAGCGGGAGGAGGTGCTGGCCGCTTCGCCCGGCAGGCAGAGGGAGGAGGAACCACCCGCCGGGTATCTTGTTCACTTTTGATTGGTGTAGGATCCTTTCCGAAAATCGAAGTCGATTTTCGGGGTCATGCACTAAGCGGCCTTGAGGTCTTTCAGCGCCTTTTCGAAAGCGGTCTTGACCGGCTTCGAAACGTCTTCGGCGGCCTTCGAGGCAACGGCCTGGAATTCCTTGGCCTGCTCGACGGTCTGCTCGACGCGGCTGCGCAGGTAGGAGGTCTGCAGCTCAACGATCTCGGAGAGCGTCTTGGCGCCGGCGAGAGCTTCGAGGTGCGAGAAACCGGCCTCGGCATTGGTGCGGAGCGCGGCGATCGCCTTGAGCGACAGCTCGTTGGTCACGCTGCGGGCGGTCTCGTAGCTGGTCTCGATGGTCTTCTGGGCTTCTTCGGCACCGGTCTTGAGCTTGGTGTAAGCTTCCTTGGACTGCTCGACGCCCTTTTCGGCGAAGACGCGGAACTGGTCGGTGGCCTTGGAAACGTCGAAGCTCGGCATTTCAATGTTGTCTGCGAATTCTGCGGTCTTGGTCTTGGACATTGTCTCACCCTGTGGACTGGACGGGGTGGTGTCACCCGTCTCGTTTATTCGCATGTCTCATATAGGCCATTCGATTGTGCATTGCAATATCTATGTTGCAGTGCACCATTTCCAGGCTGGTGCGGGTTAACCACGTGACGAGAATAATCTCGCTCTATGACACCTGTTTGCTAGACCTTGGCGATGACGGCTTTTATTAACAAAGCGTTAATTGTGAGAATGCGTGCCTTGCGGGACATGTGAATGCCGTCAGCAGCTTATTCCTTTATCGACGTCGCGGTCGTCGATCGTGTCCGCCAGCGTTTCGCTGCCGGCGACGCTATCGTCGTGCTGTCCGTCGATCTCGAGGACGTGTTCTGGGCCAATGGCCCCGGCGCTGCCGTACTCGGCTATGACGACATCGATGCGGTGATCGGCGCGCCGTCGCGCCTGGGGCCGATTGCCCGGCGCCAGATCGAAGCGACATCGGGTTTTCCCGGAATCGGCCGCGACCGCTCCATCATGGTGCGCGTGGCATCGGGCCTGACCAGCAGCGCCGTTGCTTTTGTCGCCAGTTCGGTGCGGATGCCGGATGGCGCGCCCGCGGTCATGCTCGCTGTGCCTGCTGCATCGCGCGGAGCCAGAGACATCGCTGCCAACGCCATCAGCGGCTTCACCGAGCTGGGGCATTTCCTGGCTTTCCTCGACGCCCATGGCGAGGTCGAGGCGGCAACTGACGGCTTTGACGCGCTCGGCATCGCGCCTTCGACGCTGGCCGGACTGGTTTCAGCGGTCGGGCGCGAGCGCGACCGCATCATCAAACGGGCAATCCCCGCGACGGGCGGCTATCTGCCGGCCGGAGTGGCGCGGCTGACCGATGAACCGGCACGGCACCTGCTTGTCGTCGTCGACGAACGCCTCGAGGTCATGGAAGACGCCGCGGCCGGCGAGGACCTGCCCGACGCAAGCGCCTTGCGCGCGGATGTTTTGCATGGCGAGCCGAAAGGCAGCCAGGTGCCGGCGCCAGCTATGGCGCTGCCGCAGGACCATGCCGAGCACGACCACTGGTATTTCAGCCCCGAGGAACGCGAAAGCCAGGCCGGCGCCACCGTTCGCGCCATGGCCGAAAGGGCGGCTGCGGCGCAGGTCGAAGCCGAAAGCACCGAAACTGACTTCATCGAAGCATCTGTCGCCGACGAACCGGCTTCCCAGCCGGAGCCGGTCGACGAATCGGCTGACGTTTCGCAGCCCTTGGGCGAGCCCGTCGCTGCCGTCGAAGCGCCAGTGGCCGCTCATCCCGCGCCATCGCAGCCGGCGCCACCCAAATCCGCGCCTGACCGTTCGGCAGCACCGGTCCGCTTTGTCTGGCGCACTGACGCAGAAGGCCGCTTCAGCGCCATCTCGCCGGAATTCGCGGCCGTGGTCGGCGACCATGCGGCTGATGTCGTCGGCCGCCGCTTCCAGGATGTTTCCACCACATTCGAACTCGACCCCTCGGGCGAGATCGCAGGTCTTCTGCAGCGCCGCGACACCTGGTCCGGCCGCTCTGTGCTCTGGCCCGTCGCCGGCACCGACAGGCGCATCCCGGTCGACCTCGCTGCATTGCCGGTCTATGGCCGCGACCGCAGCTTCGAGGGTTTTCGCGGCTTTGGCGTGGCCCGCCCCGGCGAGGCGGTCATCGACCACGAGCGCATCGGACTGGCACTGGTTCCCAACGACAAACATCCCGAACACGTCGAACCGCAGGCTGGCGCAGGCGAAGGGCCGGCTGCCGCCGAACCCGCCGCCATCGAACCAGTTGCCGCCGATCCGGTAGCAGTCGAGCCCGTCGTGACATCGCCCGAAGCCGGCAAGGCGCAGGTCAGCCAGAAGGAGGTCGCAGAGCCTCGTCCTGTTGATCCTGCGCTGGCTTCTGACTTGAAGAGCGCTGACGACCCCTTCGCGGGCGAAGTGCCGGCCCTGGAGATCGACCGCAGGCATGATCGGCGCTATTCCGACAAGGTGATCCGCCTGGCCGAACATCGGCTGGCAACGCCGGAAGAGGCCGCTAACGGCAAGGGCCTTTCCTCCACCGAGCGCAGCGCCTTCCGCGAGATCGGCGAGAAGCTGAAGCGGGCACACGAGATCGTAGCGGCAAGGCAGCAGGCAGCTGCTGCAGAGGCCGACGAGACGCCGGAAGCGGAGAAGTCCGCTGCGGATAAGCCCGTTGCGGAGACGAATGGCGAGGCGGCGTCGGCGGAGATTGCCGGCTATTCGGAAGCCGCGGCCGCGGAAACCGCCGAGCACGAGCCGGTGGCTGCAGACGCCTCTGAGCATGCGCCTGTGGCTGCAGAGCCGGACGCGCATCGGTCAACGGACGCCCCAGAGGCGGCGGCGATTGACGTGGCCCTGCCGGCGCCCGTCGAGCAGCCTCCGGTCGAGAGCGCCGAAATCGTGTCGCTGTCGTCAGTGCGACCGGTCGAACCGATTGTCGAACAGGTTGAAATCGAACGCGACCAGCCGGAAAAGCCACCTTTGCGCGCCGAAGACGTCATTCCGTCCTTCGCCGCCGGGCGCGACACGCCTGTCGATGCACCTATCCTGGAGCAGTTGCCGGTGCCGGTGCTGATCCATGCCGGCGATGTGCTGCATTACGCCAATGCCGAGTTCCTCGTCCTGACCGGCTACGGCTCGGTCGGCGAATTGGCGCGGGCAGGCGGCCTCGATGCCTTGTTCGCCGAGAGCTATGGCGACGAGCCCGGTTCGGACCACGACCTGAAACTGAAGACCCGCGATGGCGAGGAGTTTCCCATCGAGGCGGTGCTGCGCTCGGTGCCGTGGCAGGACGGCAAGGCGCTGATGCTGGTCGTCCGCCGCATCAGTGCCGACGACGATGTCGAGAGCGCCGTCGAACAGGTGGCCGAACTCGAAGAGCGTCTCGCCGAGATGCGCACGATCATCGACACTGCCACCGACGGCGTGGTGCTGATCGATCGCGATGGCGCCATCCGGTCGATCAGCCGTCCGGCCGAGGCGCTGTTCGGCTTCGACAGCGACGAGGTCACCGGCAAGCCGTTCTATTCGCTGTTCGCGATCGAGAGCCAGCGTGCCGCGCGTGACTATCTGGTCGGGCTTTCCGAACATGGCGTGGCCAGCGTGCTCAACGATGGCCGCGAGGTCATCGGCCGCGAGTCGCAGGGCCGCTTCATTCCGCTGTTCATGACCATCGGCCGCCTGCCCAACGACAGCGGCTTCTGCGCCGTGGTCCGCGACATCACCCAGTGGAAGCGTGCCGAGGAGGAGTTGACCCAGGCACGCACCTTGGCCGAGCGGTCGTCGTCGCAGAAGACCGACTTTCTCGCCCGTATCAGCCACGAGATCCGCACGCCGCTCAACGCCATCATTGGTTTTTCCGAGCTTATGGTCGACGAGAAGTTCGGCCCGGTCGCCAATGACCGCTACCGCGACTATCTGCGCGATATCAACCGCTCCGGCAATCACGTGCTGTCGCTGGTCAACGACCTGCTCGACATCTCCAAGATCGAGGCCGGACAGCAGGAGATGGACTACGAGGCGGTGTCGCTCAACGACACGCTGGCCGAGACCGTCGCGATGATGCAGCCGCAGGCCAATCGCGAGCGCGTCATCATCCGCTCGAGCTTTGCCTCGCGCCTGCCCGAGATCGTCGCCGACAGGCGCAGCATCCGCCAGATAGCGCTCAACGTCCTGTCCAATGCCGTGCGCTACACCCAGGCCGGCGGTCAGGTGATCGTCTCGACCTCCTACGAGACCTCGGGCGACATCGTCATGCGGGTGCGCGACACCGGCATTGGCATGAGCCAGGCCGAGATCGAGCAGGCGCTCAAGCCTTTCAAGCAGATCAACTCGCTGAAGCGCTCGCGTGGCGATGGCACCGGTCTTGGACTGCCGCTGACCAAGGCCATGGTCGAGGCCAATCGCGCCCGTTTTGCCATCGCATCGACGCCCGGCGAGGGTACGCTTGTCGAGGTCACTTTCCCCTCGACACGGGTCCTTGCCGAGTAGTTGGTTGTTAGCAAGGTGCGACATTTCCGCACATTTTCGTGAACAATCCATGCGACTGTTAGAAATTGTCGAACAAGCCATTGAATCCGGTACGAAATACTCCAGTTTAGAAATATTCTAAACTATTGATATGACTGGCCTTTAAACTTGACCGTATGAGTCACGATGACCATAGGGGAGACAGCCTCGAAATCGAGGCTGCCATATGTTCCTCGAGGGAATTTGCCCCCTTTGGCCAGGAGAGAAAAATGAAGTTTGGAAACGCCAGGTCGGCTCTCGCCGGCGGTGCCCTTGCGATTGCGGCGCTGTTCACCACGTCGGCGCTCGCCGACGGTGTCGTCAACATCTACACCTATCGCCAGCCGGATCTGATCAAGCCCGTTCTCGATGCCTTCACCGCCGAGACCGGCGTCAAGACCGAGGTTCTGTTCCTCGACAAGGGTCTTGAGGAGCGCATTCTGGCCGAAGGCGCCAATTCGCCTGCCGACGTCATCATGACCGTCGACATCGCCCGCCTGACCTCCGCCCAGTCCAAGGGCGTGACCCAGCCGGTGGTCGACGAGGAGGTCAACAAGCTGCTGCCGGCCGAATACCGCGATCCGGAAGGCAACTGGTTCGGCGTCACCAAGCGCGCCCGCGTAATCTATGCCTCGAAGGATCGGGTCAAGGACACCGCCATCACCTATGCCGACCTCGCCGATCCCAAGTGGAAGGGCAAGATCTGCATGCGTTCGGGCCAGCACGACTACAACCTCGCGCTGTTCTCGGCTGCGATCGCCCATTGGGGCTCGGAAAAGACCGAAGAGTGGATGAAGGGCCTCAAGGCCAATCTCGCCAAGAAGCCTGATGGCGGCGACCGTCCGCAGGCTGGCGCGATTGCTGCCGGCGAATGCGACATCGCCATCGGCAACACCTACTATGTCGGCCTGATGCGCAACAACGAGAAGGATCCGAAGGAAAAGGAATGGGGCAACGCCATCAACGTGCTGTTCCCGACCTTCGAGAACGGCCTGACCCACGTCAACATCTCGGGTGCCGCGCTCGCCAAGAACGCGCCGAACCGTGACAACGCCGTCAAGCTGATCCGCTTCCTGGCCAGCCACAAGGCGCAGCAGGTCTACGCCGAGAAGAACTACGAATATCCAGTCGAGCCGGGCCTGGAGCCGTCCGAGACGGTCAAGGCATTCGGCGAGCTGAAGGCGGACACGCTGCCGCTGGTCGACATCGCCAAGGGCCGCAAGGCCGCGTCAGAGATGGTCGACCGCGTCGGTCTCGACGACGGCCCGAGCAGCTGATAATCGGGTACATGAACTGAGGAAGAGCCGGGCCGGGCGATCGGTCCGGCTTTTCTGCATTGGCGCATCGGCCCGAGTATCGGCATCGATCTTCGGACAGCATGATGCGTAGGCACAAAGGACGGGAAGTGCCCTTGCCGACGACAGGCGGAGCAGGTTCGGGGGTTGCAGACGTGGCGTCAGCCGCGAACGCCCGCGCCTTGCCGGTCAAGCGCCTGCGCCATCCGCTTATCGGCACGTTGGCGCTAGCCGTCGGCGTCATCGTCATCCTGCCGGTGCTGTCTCTTGCTTTCGTTGCTCTTTCCGGCACTGGCGAGGACTGGCCGCATCTGATCGCCAACGTGCTGCCGGGCGCTGTCAGCACGACCCTGGCGCTGCTGGCCATGGTCGCGGCACTCACCTCGGTTGCCGGCGTCGCCTGCGCCTGGGCCGTTGTCGCCTATGATTTCCCATTCCGCCGCATCCTGTCCTGGGCGCTGGTGTTGCCGCTGGCCGTGCCGCCCTATCTCGCGGCCTATGCTTTCGGCGAGTTCTTCCATTACCAGGGGCCGGTGCAGGGTCTGGTGCGGGAGATTTTCGGCTTTCAGACGATCCGCGACTACTGGTTTCCCGACATTCGCTCGACCTGGGGAACGGCCTTCGTGCTGGCCTCAGTGCTCTACCCTTATGTCTATCTCACCACCCGCATCGTCTTCCTGATGCAGGGCCGCAACATTGCCGACGTCGCGCGCACGCTCGGCGCCTCGCCGGCGCGCGTGTTCTGGCGCGTGCTTCTGCCTGTGGCGCGGCCAGCCATTGTTGCCGGCGTTGCCCTGGTATTGATGGAGACGATCAACGACATTGGTGCGGCCGAGTATTTTGGCGTCCGCACGCTGACGGTTGCCGTCTACACCACCTGGCTCAACCGCGGCAGCCTGGAGGGCGGCGCCCAGATCGCGCTCCTGATGCTGGTGCTCGTCCTGCTTCTGCTCGTCGCCGAGCAATGGGCGCGCCGGCGCCAGCGCTTCCATTCCGGGCGCGGCACCCATCTGAAGGTCCACCCGCCGCGCACAGCGCTCAAGGGCTGGAGGCGCGTCGCCTTGCCAGCTGCCGTGTCGCTGCCGATACTCAGCGGCTTTGGCGTGCCGATCACCATCTTTGGCCAGTATGCCTCGCGCCGGCTCGAGCAGTTCGTCTCGCCCGATGTCGCCAGCGCATTCCTCAACAGCCTGATGACCGCGTCGCTGACGGCGACGCTGACCGTCGTCATCGCGCTGTTCCTGCTCAATGCCCAACGCCTGTCCAAGGGCCGTGTTATGGCAGCCACCGTGCGGCTTGCCTCGGTCGGTTACGCCCTTCCCGGTGGCATTCTCGGCCTCGGGCTATTGTTCGTGCTGGCGCGCTTCGACAATTCGCTCGATGCTTTCGCCCGCGCCTGGCTCGGCTTTTCGACCGGGCTTTTGCTCACCGGCTCGGCCGCGGCGGTAATCATCGCCTGTACCATCCGTTTCGTTGCCCTGGCCGAGGGTGCTGTCCGCTCCGGGATGGAAAAGCTGCCCGGCAGCCTCGACGAGGCGGCCCGCAGCCTGGGCAAGACGCCGGCGCAAAGCGCCACCAGCGTATTGCTGCCATTGCTCAAGCCAGCGATCCTGACAGCCGCGGTCCTGGTCTTCGTCGACACCGTCAAGGAACTGTCGGCGACCATCCTGCTCAGGCCCTTTGGCTTCAGCACGCTCGCGACCCATGTCTACGAAAATGCCTCGCGCGGTGTGCCGGAAGAGGGCGCGGTGGCGGCAATTGTCATCATCGTCACGGCGATGGTGCCGGTGGTGCTGCTTTCCGGCGCGCTGGTGCGGGATGCCGAGGCGTCGCTCTAAGTTCTTTTTAGAACAAGCTAAAGAAAAAGGCGCCGCTGGGGCGCCTTGAAGGTAGATGCTGTTTCAACGGGGACTTGAGCTGAACTGGCGATCCTCAGCGACGAGGAAAGGGATTTCTCCCTCAAGTTGATAATGACTATCGGGGTCGAAACTTAACAACACCTTACCCAGGTGGTGAAAAATTTACGAAAGTGTACCACTCCTGAAGTCTAGGTAAATTTGGTGGTTACCCTTCGTTAAGCATACCCGGTTTCAGCTCCTGAGTTGCTCGATGTCGCTATAGAGTTCGAGCGCCTCCGGGTTGGCGAGCGCTTCCTTGTTCTTGACCGGACGGCCATGGACGATGTCGCGCACGGCAAGCTCGGTGATCTTGCCCGACTTGGTGCGCGGAATGTCGGTCACAGCAACGATCTTGGCCGGCACGTGGCGCGGACTGGCGCCGGTGCGGATCTTTGTCCGGATGCGCTTTTCCAGGCTCTCGTCGAGGGTGACGTCGGGCGCGAGGCGGACGAACAGAACGACGCGCACGTCGTCGTCCCAGTCCTGGCCGATGCAGATCGCCTCGGCGATCTCGGGCATCTGCTCGACCTGGTTGTAGATCTCGGCGGTGCCGATGCGCACGCCGCCGGGGTTCAACGTCGCGTCCGAGCGGCCATGGATGATCATGCCGCCATGGGCTGTCCATTCGGCGAAGTCACCATGGCACCAGATATTGTCGAAACGCTCGAAATAGGCGGCGTGGTACTTCTTGCCGTCGGGATCGTTCCAGAAGCCGATCGGCATCGCCGGGAAGGCCTTGGCGCAGACGAGCTCGCCCTTCTCCTGGCGTACCGGCTTGCCGTCATCGTTCCAGACATCGACGGCGAGGCCGAGGCCCGCGCCCTGGATCTCACCGGTCCAGACGGGTTCGGTCGGCACGCCGAGCACGAAGCACGAGACGATGTCGGTGCCACCCGAGATCGAGGCCAGGTGGATATCCTTCTTGATGCCGTCATAGACGAAGGCAAAACCTTCCGGCGACAGCGGCGAGCCGGTTGACGAGATGGTACGGACCGCAGACAGGTCGTGGCTGTCGATGGGCCGCAGGCCGGCCTTGCGCACCGAATCGATGAACTTCGCCGAAGTGCCGAAATAGGTCATCTTCTCGGCATCGGCGAAGTCGAACAGCACGTTGCCGTTAGGATGGAACGGTGAGCCGTCATAGAGCAGGAGTGTCGCCTCCGAGGCGAGGCCCGAGACCAGCCAGTTCCACATCATCCAGCCGCAGGTGGTGAAGTAGAAGAAGCGGTCGCCCGGCTCGAGACCGGCATGCAGGCGCTGCTCCTTGAGATGCTGGATCAGCGTGCCGCCGGCGGAATGCACGATGCACTTGGGAATTCCGGTCGTGCCCGACGAAAACAGGATGTAGAGCGGATGCGAAAAGGGCAGGGCCTCGAACGTCACCGCCTTGGCCGAAAACGGCGCAAGCGCGTCATCGAGCGCCTCGGCCTTGCCGATAGTCGCGGCAACGTCTTGCGCGGTGCCGAGATAGTCGACGACCAGCACTTTGGCCACGCTGCCAAGCTTGTCGGCAACGGCTGATATCTTCTGCCCGACCTCGATGTGCTTGCCGCCATACCAGTAGCCGTCGGGAGCGATGAACAGCTTCGGCTCGATCTGGCCGAAGCGGTCGAGCACGCCCTGTTCGCCGAAATCGGGCGAGCATGACGACCATACGGCACCGATCGAAGCTGTCGCCAGCATCGCTGCAACCGTCTCCGGCATGTTCGGCATCATCGCAGCGATCCGGTCGCCCTGTTTGACGCCAAGCGAAACGAACAGCTGCTGCAGCTGCGATACCAGTGCAGCAAGCTCGTCCCAAGTAACCCGGCGCTCGACCTTGTCCTCACCACGGAAGACGATGGCCTCGCCGCTGCCCGAGCCGCGCAACAGGTTCTGCGCGAAGTTCAGCCTGGCATCGGGGAAAAATTGCGCGCCCGGCATCTTGTCGCCGTCGATGAGCCCGCGTCCGCCCTTGTCGCCGATGACGCCGCAGAAATCCCAGACCAGGTCCCAGAACGCCTCGCGCTCGGCGATCGACCAGCCGTGCAACTCGGCATAGCTCGAAAACGACCGCCCCGCGCGCTCGCCAGCCGCAGCCATGAACGCCGTGAGAGGCGCTTGCGCCACCTGCGTTGACGAGGGCATCCAAAGCGGCTTTTCGACAGTCATTGGCATCTCTCCCAGAACGCGCATGGTTATGCATGTCGCACTGCAGCAGATCAAGGAAATGTCGATTAGCGCCATTGCGCTGTGCGCAAACGTCATCGCATGGCCACAAAGACTTGAAATGCCGCGTTACTCGGTTACACCCGATAGCCACAACGGCGCAGCACGGGCGGCACAAGGGCAACATGCCATCACCACTGTTCAGGCGCAGCATCTGGGCGATCACAGGACTCATCGTCCTGATCGCCGTTACGGTTGCCGCAGTGCCGTTCATTGCTTCCACCCAGATCGTCAAGGATCGCATCGCCTTCGAGATGAGCGCGTGGAGCGGCTTCCGCGTATCAATCGAGGGCACGCCCGACATCGAGATCTGGCCGGTGTTCCGCGCTACCCTGACTGAGGTGACGCTGACCGATTGGGATGACGAGCAGGGTTCGCCTGTCATCGAGGCGGAACGTGTCGAGATCGAACTGTCCGCGCTCTCGGCGCTCAGCGGCAATGTCGATTTCTCTGACGCGCATTTCATCCGGCCGACGCTGCGCCTGAAGCGCCTTGCCGATGGCGGCGTGGAGATGCCGCATTCGAGCGGCGGGCGTCTCAGCCGCGCCATCGAGCGCGCCCGTGCCACGGTGGCGTCGAACCCTGCCGAGCCCGACCTCAGCGCACTGCCCACCGACGAGTTCGGTGCCGTCGAATTCATCGACGGTCGGGTCGTTGCAGTCTCCGACGAGGGCGAGGACGAGATTCTGACCGATCTCACCGGCAAGGCCAGCCTGCCGGCACTGAACAAGGCCGGCACGCTGACCGCCACCGGTGTCTGGCATGGCGAGCAGGTGGCGCTTGAACTGTCGTCGCCGCGGCCGATGATGCTGTTTGCAGGCGGCACGGCACCGGTCGTCGCTTCGCTGAAATCGGCGCCTGTCGAGGCCTCGTTCGACGGCAGCATCGACATGGGCTCTGACGCGCATATCGATGGCCAAGCCAAGATCGTGTCGCCGTCTTTCCGCCGCATGCTGGAATGGTCCAGGCCGGGCATCCTGCCGGGCAGCCCGGTCGGCTCGATTTCGCTCGCCTCCAAGGTCAGCGGCAACCTGTCCCGCCTGAAGATCGAGAACGCGCAGGTCACGCTCGACGGCAATCCCGGCATGGGCATTCTCGACCTGTCGCTGGATGGCATGGTGCCGTCGATTTCGGGCACGCTCGCTTTCGACACGCTCGACCTGATGACGTTCGCGTCGTCCTTCGCGCCGATGGCGCCAACAAACAATGTGGCCACGACCGAGATCGACACCAGCTTTTCCGACCGTATCAATCTCGACCTCCGGCTGTCGGCGACCAAGGCGACGGCCGGTTCGATCGCGCTCGCCGAGGTCGCAGCGACGGCTCAGGTCAAGGGCGGCCTGGCGGCGTTCGACATCTCCGACGCCGAGGCCTTCGGCGGTAACGTTCAGGCCAGCATCCGCTTCGACCGCAAGCCCGGCGGCACACAGGCCGAGATGAGGCTCCTGGCGTCTGACATCGACGGCGGCGCCTTTGGCGCAGCGGCAGGCATGAGCCACATCGTGCCGATCGGTCGTGGCACCGTTTCGGTGATCCTCCAGGGGCCCGGCCTGAACTGGAATACGCTGCTGGAGAATGCCAACGGGTCGATCGCCGCCACGTTCGGCGTCGGCGCCATTGCCGGGCTCGACCTGCAGGCCTTCATGAAACGGGCCACCGAGCGCGGTTTCTTCTCGCTCGACGAAGTCTCGGGTGGCACGCTGCCGGTCGACGGCGTCGAGTTCAAGGCGACGATCTCCAACGGTGTCGCCAAGATCGACAAGGCGGAGGCGCGTACGCCGACAAGCCGCATCTGGCTGACCGGCATCGTGCCTTATGTCGGGCGTGGGCTTGCTCTTTCGGGCGCGATCGAAGCCAAGGAGATCACCGCCTCCACCTCAACGACGACATCGCCGGTAGCTCCGGCAGTGCCGCCGACGGCGTTCTTCGTTGGAGGCTCGTGGAGCGCACCGTTCATTTCGCCGCTGGTGGCGCCGTTCATCTCGTCGCCCACGGGCGACTGAACCCCAATTCACCTAGAACAGGCTGCCCTGATTGCCGGGTTCCTTGACCTTGGCTACGGGCTTGGCCACAGGCTTCGGCCTGGGCTCGCCAGTTGCGGCGATCATGTTGTCGTCGGTGGCGATCGCATTCGTCATGCCGTCGGCGAACTCGATCGACAGCGCGGCACCCTTGGCCACTTCGGCGGCTCGCTTGAGCACAGTGCCGTCGGCGTCGCGGACAAGCGCGAAACCGCGCGCCAGAACCGCCTTGTGCGACAGCGTCGCCATCAACCGGTCGGCTTGCGAGAGGCTCGTCCTCGCTCGCTCAAGCCTACGTCCGACCGCAAGCGTAGCGCGGCGCTCCAATGCCGTGAGCTGTTGGCCATAGGCATCCTGGCGGCGGACAAGCGGTTCCGGCGACAGCCGTCCCTTGGTGCGGTCGAAACGGAGGCGTTTTTCACGCACCATCGCCCGCAGGGCGGCGTCGGCACGCAACATGTCGCGGTCGAGGTGGCGCCGCGTCTCGCCGATCCGCCGCGACAGCGTTGCCGGCGACAGACGCACGGCCGACAGCCGGGCGCGCTTGCGCTCGGTGGCAACGGTCAATGCCCGGCCGAGCCGGGTCGTCGCATCGTCGAAACGCCGGCGCGGCAGCGCCAGCAACTGGTCCGGGGTGGGCAGGGCGCGCGCCGCTGCCCGCACCGCCTGGCTGCGCCTGTCGATCAACCGCGATACCGCGCCGCGCAGACGCGCGCCAAGATTGGCAAGCACGGCTTCAAGCTCGGCTTTGACAGGCACGGCGAGCTCGGCGGCACCCGTCGGCGTCGGCGCGCGCCGGTCGGCGGCAAGGTCGATCAGCGTCCAGTCGGTTTCGTGGCCGACGGCTGAAATGACCGGAATATGCGATGCCGCGACCGCGCGGATCAGAGCCTCGTCATTGAAGCCCCAGAGGTCCTCAAGGCTGCCGCCCCCACGCGCCACGATCAGAAGGTCGGGGCGGCGAATTGGGCCGAGCTCAGGCAGTTCGTTGAAACCGTTGACCGCCGCGGCAACTTCCGACCCCGACGTCTCGCCCTGGACGCGCACCGGCCAGACCAGCACGTGCAGTGGGAAGCGGTCCTTGATGCGGTGGATGATGTCGCGGATGACCGCACCGGTCGGCGAAGTCACCACGCCAATCACCAGCGGCATGAACGGCAGCAATTGTTTGCGGCTGTCGTCGAACAGGCCCTCGGCGGCGAGCCTGCGCTTACGCTCCTCGAGCAGCGCCATCAACGCGCCGGCGCCGGCGGGCTCCAGGCTGTCGATGACGATCTGGTACTTCGACGAGCCGGGATAGGTGGTCAGCTTGCCGGTGGCGATGACCTCCATCCCTTCTTCGGGACGGAATTTCAGCCGGCTCATCGTGCCTTTCCACACCACCGCTTCAATGCGGGCGCGGTCGTCCTTCAGCGAGAAATAGGCATGGCCGGACGAATGCGGCCCGCGATAGCCCGAGATTTCGCCGCGCACGCGCACATTGCCGAACACGTCCTCGACGGTGCGCTTCAGCGCGCCGGAGATTTCACTGACGGTGTATTCGGCAGCGTTGGTACGTGATTCGGTGGCAAGTTCGTTCATGGCGCGATTGAGGGCCGCATGGCCCTCCTCGTCAAGCTTTGCCGCTCAGTCGCAGCCTACCATCCCGGCATGATGTGGCTCGGCTTGAGCCGCCGGCCGCGTGCTGCCGCAAGGGCTGCGAAATCGAACGTCCCGCTCTCTTCGGACAGCGGCACCGAGATGTTGTCGAGGCTCTCCGAGATATGCCGCGCCAGCGCATCGACGATCTCCGGTCGGCTGGAATGGCCACGCAAGATGCCTATCTTGCAGTCAGGCAGGGCGCTGAAGCCGTCGGCGTCGCCAAGCACGCGCATGCCCGGCCGAAGCGCGCATTCGGGCAACACCGAAACGGCGAGGCCGGCCAGAACGGCGGCGGTGATGACGTTGGCCGACCAACTGGTGAACAGCACGCGGTACTCGCGGCCGCTGGCGTCGAGCAGTTCAGTCGCCATCTGCCGCCACTGGCAGGTCGGGCGGCCGAAGGCCATCGGCAGGATCGTTTCCTCATGCACCATGTGGCTGGCCGACGACACCCAAAGCAGGGGTTCGTTGCGCACGATCTCGCTCGGCCGGGTATCCTCGCACTGGGTCACCAGCGCGATGTCGAGATTGCCGCGACGGATCTGGTCGGCGAGATTGACGGTGGGTTCGCACAGCACCGAGAGCTCGACGCGCGGGTTGGAGCGCGAGAACCGCGCCATGATCTCGGGCAGGAAGCGGTCGGCATAATCGTCAGGCACGCCGATGCGGACAGTGCCCTCCAGCGCCTTGTCGTCGAAGGCGGCCAGCGTCTCGCGGTTGAGGTGCAGCAGGCGCCGGGCGTAGGTCAAAAGACGCTCGCCTTCCTCGGTCAGCTTGTTCATCCGCCCTTCCTTTTCGAAGAGCGCCTTGCCGATGCGGTCCTCGAGACGGCGCATCTGCATCGACACCGCCGACTGCGTGCGGTGCACCTCGTCGGCGGCGCGGGTGAAGCTGCCGGTGTCGACGATGGAGATGAAGGTATGGAGCTGGTCAAGATCGAGCGGAGCGGCCATCGACGTTTCCATCATGAACATTGATGGTAAAGATTAGAAACATTCGTTGGATTAATCAATACGCCAATGGCAATCTCGCATTGTCCACATGAGGCATGTGAATCGGAACCGGTGCGGCGGCTAAAGGAGCGTCGACCGGAACGGGACCCGTTTGTCCCCGATCTGAGAGGAGATCGTCATGACCACGCTCGACCATTGCACTGAGACGACGCATTCCGCGGCTCGGCCGGTGAATGCGATGCGTATCGTCAACTATACCGCCGATCTCTTCCGTGCCTGGAAAAATCGCCGCGCCTTCTACCGCCTTGGCGAATTGACCGACACCGAGCTCGCCGACGTAGGTCTCACCCGTGGCGACCTGTGCGTCGCAGTCGACCTGCCGTTCGCCACCGACCCGACCGCGCGCCTTCGCTCGATCAGGCAAATGCGCAGCGAAAATGTCGAGGCCATGGCTCGCCGCGTCGCCTAGCGAAATCTGCTTTTGCAGGCTCCCCACTCCCAGCCGGTCCCCGCCGGCCTCGCCTGCACGCTGCCCGGTCCTCCCAAGGACCGGGCTTTTTCGTATCAGGGAGATGCTCACGCGCATCCGATGCGCCGAGATGCCATTCTTAGGCTGTCGCGGCGAGGATGAGACCGCCAACGACGGCGAAGTTGATGATAAATGCCGACCGCAATCCTTGTCTCTCCGCACCTGAGTAACGCCAGAAGTTGAGCGCCGTCAGTGTTGCGGCGATGGTGAACAGGATCAGGGCTATCGCCGCGTAAGCACGCATCACGCCAACCGCCAGGCACAGGCCGGCGATGATTTCGACGATCGAGCCCAAGCCAAGCAGAACTGGCGCGGCGGGAAACCCCTTTTCTGTCAAATGGCCAGTGACTGATCGGAAATTCCAGAAATGCTCGACCCCAGCCCAGACGAACACGCCGCCGAGCAGGATGAAGCCAAGGCTTTCGGCTATCGTTGCCATCTCAGTTCGCCGACCACACCGCCAGTTCGTAGCCGTCAGGATCTTCGAAGTGGAAACGCCGCCCGCCTGGAAACGCGAACACTGGCTTGACGATGCTTGCGCCCGCGGCCTCCAGGCGGCTTTGTGTGGCGGCGAGATCGTCGGCATAAAGGATCACCAGCGGTCCGCCGGTTTTCACCGCGCCGCCGGTCGTAAGTCCTCCGGTCATGCGGCCGTCGGTGAACTCGCAATAGGTCGGACCGAAGTCGGTGAAGCTCCATCCGAAGGCCTTGCCGTAGAATTCACGCGAACGCGTGATGTCGCTGACGTTGAATTCGATATTGTCGATCCGTCGGTCGTTGCCGCTTGTACCCATGGCTAATCTCCTGCGTTTCGTGGGACAGCCCGCCGATACCGACTGGAGCGGTGGAATTCTTGAACGAAACGGCCATTCAGCCATTGATCTGGCGCACGACGCTTCCTGCGGTCATACCGCAAAGCGTCTGGATTTCGCGACCGAGATGGGCCTGGTCGGCATAGCCGGCCTCGTAAGCCAAGCCTGCCATGCGCCGCTCGCCCTGCGAGCGCACCAGGGAAAGAAAACTCTGGAAACGCAGGATGCGGTCCAGCGTCTTTGGTCCATATCCGAAATAGTCGTGGCTGCGGCGCCTCAGCGTGCGCTCGCTGATTTCAAGGCGATCCACCAGTGACGAAATCCTGCCGCCGACTTCGTCCGCCCCTGATGCCATCGCGGCAAAGATTTCACTGGCGTCTCGCGCCGGACGTTCCAGTTCCGGAAGCTGCGTGAGGAGCTGTTGCTGCAGCACGGCAGCCTGTCGTTCGATGGTTTGGGCCTCGCCGACCCGTTCACACAGTTCGTCGGCAACAGTCTGCCCCCAGAGGTCGGCGAGATCAACCGACTGGCCGACGATCGCGCTCATGGGAGCACGGAGCCAGCGGAGTGCCGCGCCCGGCCGAAAGCGCATGCCGAGCACTGTCGTTCCGCCACGCAACACGGGACTGGCGGCAACGATGTCAGGTCCGACGACGACCAACCGCTCGTCCTTCCACAACAGGTCGACGCAGCCGTCCGGCACCACCGCGACCGGCCCGACATGATCGCTGGGGATCGCATTGGTCCACACGCATTGGAAATGCGCGTCGAGGCCCTGCGTCGGCGCATATTCGTCGTAGTGCCCGAGGCAATTGGCCAGGACCGGCACCGTCGATCTGTTGCTGCCAGCCGCTGAAGTCTCAGGCGAGGTTCGCATCAACCGTCAGGCCTTGTTGCAGGTCAGCGATACCTGTCCATGCCTTTGCTGAACTGTTCGAAGATCGACTCGACGCCCTTCTGGTAGTCGTCGCGCTGTTGGCTGCCGGTCTCGAACATCTTGCCGAACAGGTCGTCATAGGGATTCTTCGGCCGGCCGCTCGGGTTGGCTTGTGGTTGCGGCTGGCGCGCTTGTGGCTGCGGTACCGGCTGGGCGCGACCGCCGCCAAGCATCTCTTCGAAGATCTTGCCGAGCGGGTTGTCGCCATAGGGGTTTTGCTGCGGCGCCTGCTGGCGCGGCGATGGTTGCGGCTGCGCCTGGCCGCCGCCAAACATGTCCTTGAGCACCTTGCCGAAAGGGTTGTCGAAAGGATCGGGCGCCTGGGTCTGCTGCGGCGCCTGCCGGGGCTGCTGGCCGCCGCCCATCATCCCACCACCTTGCCGCATCATCTGCTCGATGATCTCGCCGAGTGGGTTATTGCTGCCGCCCATGCCGCTCGCCGCCTGCATCTGCCCGGTCGACTGCTTGAACAGCCCGCCCATGATCATCGAGGCGATCACCGGCAGCATCTGCTTGAGCACGTCCTGGCCGATGCCGGTGGCTTGCGCCGCCTGGCCGGCAACCGCCCGCGACAGGTCCTTCGAGCCGAACAGGTGGCCGAGGATACCGTTGCCTTCGTCGACGCCCTGGGGCGAGAAGGCGCGGCTGGCGTCCTCGAAATACTTGGCGTGCTGGCCGCTCGCCATCGCCTGCAGAAAGGAGCCGACGCCATAGGGGTCGGAGGCATTGCGCTTCAGCCCTTGGCTGAACGCCGGCATCAGTGCTTCGATCGCCGATTGTGTCTGCTGCTGACTCAGCCCGAACTGGCGCGACAGCGCTTCCATGCCGTTGCCGTTCTGGGCATTGGCCAGCATCTCGAACAGTGGCAGCATTTTTTCCTCCTGCCTGTGTGATCTAGATCAGAAACGTCCGGACTGTGTCCCTTAGGTCATCGCTAAACGTCCAAAGAGCAGCAGCTAGCAGTATGATTATCGTGGTGGTCGTAGCGGTCAGGGCAATGGCCGCCACGCCTTGCACGATTACACTAAGGTCTTTGAATCGGAATTCAAACCTATTCATTAAGCTCTCCCTCGATAGCAGCACGAAGATTCGGGCTGGTTGGTTCAAGATGAGGGTGATTAACGAGCGTCAATTGCCAGCGTCCCCCTGACAATGTCAGGGGGACGACTATAGGACTGATATAATTGAGGTATTTATGCGTGGCTACCTGATGCCGAGAATCGGCTGCACGGATAATCGCGCGTCAATTGCCAAAAAATGCGGTTTCGCCGCCTAGTAGGCGTATTCCAGGAACGCCGGTTCGATCGAACCACCCCAGCGCGTGTTGTAGGCGTTGAGCATTTCCTCGGCACTCGTCGTGCCGCGCGCGATGACCTCGTCGAGCGTGTTGAGGAAGCCGGCCTCGTCGAACCCTTCGCGGTTCTTGCGGCCACGGTTGACCAGTCCCTGGCGGGAGATGGTCAACACTTCGCGGCCGATCTCGCGCAGCGTGGTGTTACGGAACGATGCCGCAATGCCTTGTTCTGGCACGGCGTCGCGCATTGCCAGCACTTCGGCGTAGGTCCAGTCCCGGGTGAACTCTTCGGCGGCGTCGAGGGCTGCCGGATCATAGAGCAGTCCGACCCAGAAGGCCGGCAGGGCGCAGATGCGGCGCCATGGTCCACCGTCGGCGCCGCGCATTTCGAGGAAACGCTTGAGGCGCACGTCCGGGAACAGCGTCGACAGGTGGTTGGCCCAGTCGCCCATCGTCGGCATGCCTTGGGGAATCTCGTTGCGCGCAGCACCTGCCATGAACTGACGGAAGGTGATGTGCGTCATATCGCGGTACTGCTCGTCACGGATGACGAAATACATCGGCACGTCGAGCGCCCATTCGACATAGTCGGCAAAGCCGAATTGCGGCGAGAAACAGAATTCGAGCAGGCCCGAACGTTGGTTGTCGGTATCGCGCCAGATGTCGCCACGCCAACTCTGCATGCCGTTGGGGCGGCCGTCGGTAAAGGGCGAATTGGCGAACAGCGCCGTGGACAGCGGCTGCAGCTTGAGCGAGACCTGCATCTTGCGGCGCATATCGGCTTCACTCTCGAAGTCGAGATTAACCTGGATGGTGCAGGTCCGGTACATCATGTCGAGGCCCTTAGTGCCGACCTTGGGCATGTAGGCGGTCATGATGTCGTAGCGCGACTTCGGCATGCGCGGCGTCTCGGGAAGCGTCCACTTCGGGCTGCCTCCCAGGCCGAGGAAGCGGATGCCAAGCGGTTCGGCGATCTCGCGCAGCTGTGCCAGATGCGCATTGCCCTCGCGACAGGTCTGGTGGATCGTTTCGAGCGGCGCGCCGGAAAGCTCGAACTGCCCCCCGGGCTCGAGCGAGATCGCACCCTGGCCGGTCGGCTCGACCAGCCCGATGATACGTCCGGCATCGATGATCGGATCCCAGCCAAGCGTCTTCTGCATG
This sequence comes from Aminobacter carboxidus, assembly GCF_014863355.1. Lineage (GTDB taxonomy): Bacteria > Pseudomonadota > Alphaproteobacteria > Rhizobiales > Rhizobiaceae > Aminobacter > Aminobacter carboxidus. The sequence continues at coordinate 72,875 of NZ_JACZEP010000001.1, forward strand.
CCTTCGAGCAGCGCGCGGATGCCGCGATCGCCGCCATAGGGAACCGGTGCGTTGCCATCGACATAGAACGGGAATTTCTCGTGCTCGGTGCCGATCCGCCACTTGTCGCGCGGCTTGTTGCCGGCTGCGAGATAGTCGACGAGTTCGTCCATCCCTTCGATAGGCCGGAAATCGGTGGTGTCGCGCGCCATATATGCTTCTCCTGAAGGCGGAAGGACCGCGGGCGCTTGATGGACGATCCAGCGCTCGCCGATCAAGCGAAAAATCCTGAGCCTTCGTCAACAGGAATTGATCGTTTCGGGTGCCGATAGTGAAATGTTGATGCTTGGAATTGTCCCGTTGCGGACTGCACGTCCCAAATCCAAGGTTTTTGCGACCGGTTTACGCTAGCGCCGCTTTCACCAGCGTCGCTGCAGCTTCGCCGGCCGTTTCCATATAGGAGGGGTCGCGGTTGAGCAGCACGACGGCGAAACAGCCGTCCAGCAACAGAATGATCTGACGTGCCAAAAGCTCCGGCGAGCGGACGCCCTCGGCGGCGAAGGCGCTGGCTAGCCAAGCCTCGACCCGCTTCTTGTGCGCGATGCCGGTCTTGATCGCCGGGTGTCCGGGCATGGTGGCCAGTTCGGCTGCCGTGCGCAGATAGCCGCAGCCCTTCCATCTGGGATGCCGTGCGGATTTGGCCAGTTGCCAGAAGATCATCCGAATTTTCTGATCTATCCCGCCCTCGGCCTCGTCGAACCAGCGCTGGAACAGCCCCAGGTTGGGCTGGTCGCGGCCGTCGAGATAGGCTGCTATCAGCTCGTCCTTGCTCTGGAAGTGATAATAGAGCGTGCGCTTGGTAAGCCCCGCCTTTTCGGCCACGGCATCGACGCTGACAGCGCGGATGCCCTCGCCATAGAACAGCTTCGAGGCCGCATCGATGATGCGCTCGCGGGTCGGCTTCCCTGAGGTTTTCATTGCCGAAGTATACTGACTAGTGAGTGTAATTGGAAAGCCGAATTGGCTAGCGCTCGAGGCGGAAAGCGAGTGTGCACCATGTCGATTGCAGTTTTGGTGAGTGAGCCCAGAGCCATCGAGGTCGTGTGTGCCGATGGCGTTGTGCTGCGCGGCCACATCTGGCCGCATGCGCGTGGCGAAAAGACCGGGACCGTCATCGTCAATCCGGCCACTGGCGTGCTTGCCAGCTACTATCATCGCTATGCCATGTTTCTCGCCGGTCGCGGCTTCGACGTCGTCACCTATGATTATCGCGGTATCGGCGCTTCGCGGACGGTTCGCCTGCGCGGTTGTGGCCATCGCTGGCGCGACTGGGGCGAACGCGATTTCGAGGCGGTGCTGCGTCTGGCCAGACGCCTCGATCCGGCCGCGCCCTTGATGGTGGTGGGGCACAGCATCGGCGGCGTCTTGCCCGGCCTGGCGGAGTCCGCCACCGGCATCGCCCGCATGCTCACCGTTGGCGCGCAGTTTGCCTATTGGCGCGATTATGCCGCCGCCCGCCGCCCGAGGCTGCTTCTCAAATGGCATGTGGCGATGCCCGTCATCACCGCCCTCTGTGGCTACTTTCCTGGAAAGCGGCTCGGCTGGCTGGAGGATTTGCCCAAGGGGGTCGCCAACGAGTGGAGCTTTCGTGGCGCGCGCATCGAGTTGAGCCACCCCGAGGCGGAACGGGGCGATGTCCTGCGTCGCTTTGCTGCGGTTACGGCGCCCATCCTGGCCGTCGGCGTTGCCGATGACGAAATCGGCACGCCACAGGCCGTTCGCCGTGCGCTCGGCTACTACACCGGTTCGAACACGACACAGCTATTGCTCTCGCCTGGAGATTTCGACCGGCCGGCGATCGGCCATTTCGGCCTGTTCCACAGCCGACACGCGCCCGACTTCTGGCTCGATACGCTGTTGTGGCTGCGCGACGGCATCAACCCGTGGCCAGGCAAGGTGCTCAGCTGATTACCAGTCGCCGATGACAGCCTGGATGACGGCAAGGGCCGCCACTGCCGCCGTGTCGGCGCGCAGGATGCGTGGCCCCAGCGGAATGGCGGTCACGTAAGGCAGGGCGCGCAGCATGCGACGTTCGTCGTCGGAGAAACCGCCCTCAGGCCCGACCAGCAGGGCGAGCTTGCGCTCCTTGATGCCCTGCAAGGCTGCCATCGGATTGTTGGTCGAGGCGTCCTCGTCGCAGAAGATCAGCCGCCGTTCCTTGTCCCAGCCGGCGAGAAGGTGCTCCAGCTTCACTGTCTCGCGCACCTCGGGAATGGCCAGGATGCCGCATTGCTCGGCGGCTTCCACGGCGTTCCCCCGCAGCCGGTCGATCCCAGGCTTCATCTGCGTGTGCTGGGTGATGACGGGCACCAAAGTTCCTGCGCCCATCTCGACGGCCTTCTGCACGAGGTAGTCGAGCCGTCCGACCTTGAGCGGTGCAAAGCAATAGACGAGGTCGGGATGAATGGGCTGCGGCCGTTGCAGGTCGACAACCTCGAGCCGCACCGCCTTCTTGGTCTTGCCCGCGATCCTTGCGGACCACTCGCCGTCGCGGCCATTGAACAGCAGGACTTCCGCGCCTTCGCCGAGGCGAAGCACATGGGCGAGATAGTGGCTCTGCTGCGGATCGGCATCGAAGGTCGCGCCGGAAGCGAGGTCATCAGGCACGAACAGCCGTTGCATCTTGTAGTTTGCGCGCATGGCCGAGCAATGCGGCAGGCCGCGCCAGCGGTCAAGGGACAGCTTCGGCCGAAAGCCGCTCGGCGCTTGGATGCCATTCCGGCGCATAGCCCTGGTGCAGCACTGCAAGTGTCGTCGCCGGCGTGACAATGCACATGTCGGTGTCGGCAATGTCGTCGAAGCCGAGTGCCGCATCGTAGCCCGCGAAGCTCCAGCGCAGTGCCTTGCCGCTGCGCACGGCATAGTCGGAAGCACCATCCGAAAACATCGCCCCATCAGGCAGCAGGTGCAGTCCGTGCCGGTCCAGTTCGACCGGCTGGCCGCCCGAAGCCAGCCGCTCCCGGTGCAGCCGGGCGTCGATCTCGTCGACATTCGTATGCTCCTTGCCGAAGGCGCCGGCATAGGCCGCCGCAAAAGCCTTGGCGCGATGGCGCCGGCAATAGAAGCAGGGGCGGTGCCCGGCGGCCAGTGCCGTCACTTCGTCCAGGAAGAACAATTCGGTCCAGCCGGTCTTGTTTCCGGGACGGTTGCGCCCCATCGGCACGCGGCGCACGCCCTTGAATTCGAGCGCGCAGGTGATCCACGCCTTGGTCGCCCAGCGCCGGTTGAGCAAGGTCCGGGTCTCAGGGTCGTGGATGATGCCGCGATTGCCGGTGAAGCTGCCGCGCTCCGATGTGGCGTGAATTTCGCCGAAAGGGTCGACCCGGTTCTGCAGTGGCATAGCCGATCCTTCTTGGCTGCGGTGCAAGCCGCATGATAGGGCTCGCCGCAACTTTGTCACCGCCGGAAAGGCCGAGATGCGCGTCCTCGTTGTCCAGAATTATGAAGGCACCGGCCTTGGTCAGCTCGGCAATGCCCTTGCCGAAGTCGAGGCGGTGATCGACCAGTGCAATGCCCATCTCGGCGATGCCTTGCCGGCAAACGCCGATAGCCATGACGCGATGATCATGCTTGGCGGCGGCCAGAGTGCCCGCGACGATGCGCATTCGCCCTACTTTCCCGAATTGCTGGAGTTGGCGCGCGACTTCGTCGAACGGGACAAGGCGGTGCTCGGCATCTGCCTCGGCGGCCAGCTCCTGGCGCGCGCCTTCGGTGGCCACAACCGCGTTGGCGGCTCGACCGAATTTGGTTGGCACGGCATTACCTTGACCGATGAGGCCCAGGACGATCTCGTCTTCAGCGACCTGCCCCAGCGCTTTCCGATCTTCCAGTGGCATGACGACACCTTCACCTTGCCCGAGGATGCGGTGAGGCTGGCCGGCAGTTCGGTCACCGGCAACCAGGCGTTCCGCGTCGGTCGCGCCGGCTATGGCATCCAATTCCATTTCGAGGCCGACCGGAGGCTGGTGCGCCAGTGGAACGAGGCCTTTGCCGAGACGATCTCAAGGCGCCATCCCGACTGGCCTGAACGGCATGAAGTCGAAGCCGCCCGCGACGGCCCCGAAGCCGATGCGGTGGGCCTGACGCTGGCCCGTGCCTGGGTAGCCGCCATCTGACGGCGACAGCCGCTGTTCAGTGACATTTTTGGCACGTCGAAAATAATCCGCTGTGCATAGTCATCTGCCGGCTGGATTGTGCCGGCAAGCCTTTCTAAAGACAGCCTTGCGCTAGCTGGCGATGGTATCGCGAATGAACCATCTCTGAGTGCAGTGCGACACAAGCCCGATACAGAACCACCCTAGAAGCACGGCCGTGATGCCGCGCGACCGCGGTGCAGCTTAAACTTTTCGGAAACTTATTCGTAACTCCGTTCGTGCAGGATGCAGGAAGCTCAACCTGAGATGACTCCCTTGAAAGCAGCGCTTCTGTCCTTCGCCATGCTGTCGGCCATCGTGCTCGGCGGCTTCGGGATTTATGCCGCGGATGCCGCGGCCGACCATCATGCGGTCGACGGCTACGGCGTCACCGCAGCCGCCCGCTAATTCCAGGAATTCTTACCGACATCAGCCGTTTTTCCGCGCCGTCGATGACGAGCGCGGTCAATTCGCCTGAATGGAACACGCCGGTGTCGACATTGACACGGTTGGCCAGCACCTCGGGCTCCGCCTGCGGTGTGTGCCCGTGCACGACGACCTTCGGGTGCAGCCCGGGATAACGCAGGAATTCGTTGCGGATCCAGATCAGATCCTCCGGATCCTGCCGTTCGAGGGCAACGCCTGGACGAATGCCGGCGTGACAGAAGAAGAAATCGCCGAACGACGCCGAGCGGGGCAGGGCGCGCAGGAAGCTCAGATGGCTGTCCGGCACGGCCGCCGCTAGCTCGCAATGGCTGTGTCTCAGGCTGTCGGCATCCTCCATCCTCAGATCGATACCGTAGGAAAGTGCAGTCTCGCGCCCACCATGCCGCGCAAACAGGCTGTCGGGGTCGGGCTGGGCGAGAAAATCGAGAAAGCCGACGTCGTGATTTCCCGCCAGCACGATGTTGCGCCGATCGCGCGCCACGGCAGCGATCAGGAGCGCGATCACGCCCGCACTGTCGGGGCCTCTGTCGACGAGGTCGCCGAGGTGAACGATGCGCCAGTCTGCGGGCTTGTCGCGCGCAATTTCTTCGGCGATGCGCGCATGCATGTCGCGCAGCAGGTCGAGATGGCCGTGAATGTCACCAATGGCATAGATACGGATGCCCTCGGGACCCCGGGCGTCGAGATAGTGCATTCCAGTCACGGCTTCCGGCCCGTTTCAGCGCTGTCGGTACGCTGCCTGAGCCTGAGGCGTGAGATGCGCTGCCAGTCGCCGCTGCGTTCCGCCTCGGCCATGGCACGCTCCAGATAGGTGATGTGGTCCATCGCCGCCTTGCGCGCCGCGGTGGGATCTCCCGCCACGACCGCGCGATGGATGGCCTTGTGCTGCTCGAGCAGCACGTCGCGCGTGCCGCTGACGGTGAACACCACCAGCCGGTTGGTGAACACGCCGTCCGACAGAAGCTTGTAGCACGAGCGCAGCGTGTGCAGCAGGATGATGTTGTGGGCGCATTCGCCGACCGCATGATGGAACTCGACGTCGATCGCCGCTTCTTCCGTGGGGTCGGCGCGGGCATGCGCCGCCTCCATCCGCGTCACGATGCCGTCGAGCAAGGCGAGGTCTTCAGTCGTCGCCCGCTGCGCCGCATATTCCGCCGCCAGCCCCTCGATCTCGCGGCGGTATTCGAGATAGTCGGCTGCCGCCTTGCGGTGGTTGACGATCAGCTCCATCACCGGCTTGGAAAACACCTCGCCGATCACGTCCGCCACATGGGTCCCGCCGCCATGGCGCGTCACCATCAGTCCGCGCGCTTCCAGCGTCTTCAGCGCATCGCGCAGGATCGGCCGGGACACGTCGAACTGCTTGGCCATCTCGCGTTCGCCTGGCAGCCTGTCGCCGGCGCGCAGCACGCCTTCGAGGATCAGGCTCTCGATCTGCTGCACCACCTCATCCGCGGTGCGCGAATGCTCGATCCTGGAAAATATGTCGCTCAAGGGTGCTGTCCGGAACCTCTGTCCTGGCCACAAGGATAGGAGCGCGGCCCCCGACTGGTCAAATTATTTATCCAGTCCGGCAGTATCCGCGACAGCCGTTTGTGAGGCACACTATCAGCCCCCGCTAAAGTTGGCGTTTGCCTGTTGCGGCAAACTTACCTAGAGGCAGCAAGGTCTGGCATCGAGGGACCCTACGTGACAGCCGAGCCGTCCTCATTGGAATTTCTGCCGCGTTCGACCGGCAGCGTCATGGGCTTTCCGGCCCATGAGGGACGTCCCGGTGCGCTTGGCGAGGTGCATTCGCGGCCCCATCCGCTCGTCGACAGCCCGCGCGTGCTGGTCCAGCTTTCCTTCATGACCGAGGGCGGATCGGCCGTCGACCAGGCCGTGCTCTCCGAACTTTCACGCCGCCTCGGCATCGCCGCGCCCGATCGCCAGGCCCGCCATCACGCCATGAAGTGGGGGCAGGGCTCGCTGAGCTGGGAGCGCCACACCGAGTTTTCGACCTATCTGTGGGAAGGTCCGCTCAGCGAAAGCAGTCGTTCGCAGGAGGCCTCGCCCTTCGGCAACGGCTTCAGCCCGCCCGGCACTGTCATTTCGGGAATCAGGCTCGAAATCCGCAAGTGGACGCCGGCGAACGAGAAGCTGATCGCCGGCTTCGACCCGACCAGCCTGTGCTACTCGATCGTCGAAAATGGCGCTGCCGCCATCGTCACCGACTTCCGGCAGGACGGTGATGGGCTGACGCGCATCCTCGTCCTCGATCGCGGCCTGACGCCGGCGCGGACCGGCGCTTTGTCGCAGCGGTTGATCGACATCGAGACCTATCGCACGCTCGCCATGCTCGGCCTGCCCATGGCACTGTCGCTGTCCAGCCGTGTCCGCCGCATCGAGGACCGGCTCGCCCAGGCGACGCGCGAAATGAAGGCGACGGAGACCCGAGACAGCCAGGCGCTGCTTGCCGACCTCACCGAGCTTGCCGCCGAACTTGAGGCCGACGCCGCCTCCAGCCTCTACCGCTTCGGCGCCAGCAAGGCTTATGACGGCATCGTCCGCGAACGCCTCGAAGCGCTCGAAGAGGAGGTTGTCGCCGGCTACGACACCTGGGCCGGTTTCCTCAAGCGCCGCGTCGCGCCCGCCATGCGCACCTGTCGTTCGGTCGAGGAGCGCCAGGCCAACCTGTCGCGTAAACTCACCCGCGCCACCACGCTGCTCCGCACCTGGGTAGACGTCGAGGTCGAAAAGCAGAACCGCGACCTGCTGGCCTCGATGAACAACCGGGCCCGGCTGCAGCTGCGCCTACAGCAGACCGTCGAAGGGCTGTCGGTTGCAGCCGTGTCCTATTATGTCGTCGGCCTGATCGGCTATGTCGCCAAGGGCGCCTCGACGGTGGATCATTTCTTCGCCCCCGAGGTCGTCACCGCGGCCTCGGTGCCGCTGGCGATCCTGCTTGTGTGGTGGGGCGTGCGCCGCGTACGGCGCGCCCACGAAGAGCCGAAGGCCTTGGCTGGCGAGTAGCCGGCGCACCTTCCAGCGTCTGGAAAGCAGCGGCAGATTGACGCTGCCGAAGCCGTGCGCCGCCCCGCTGCGGCGATCGACCTTCGTTCGGTTTGCAAGCGTTGGCGCCAACTGGTAAAAGCTTTTTACCACTTGTCGACCGAAGGTGACCGATGTCCGGCATATCGATGCCCAAGCCCGATGCGGCAACGCTTGCCCGCCGCGCCGAGATCGTCGCCGACATGCGCATCATCGTGCCGGGCGAAGGCGTGGTCGATACGGTCAACGAGATGCGGGCCTTCGAAAGCGACGGCCTCACCGCCTACCGCCAACTGCCGCTGGTCGTGGTGTTGCCCGAGACGGTCGCCCAGGTCTCGCGCCTGCTCAAATACTGCAACGACCGCAACATCCGCGTCGTGCCGCGCGGTTCGGGAACGTCGCTCTCCGGCGGCGCGTTGCCGCTTGAGGATGCCGTTCTGGTCGTCATGAGCCGCTTCAACCGCATCATCGAAATCGACTATCCCAACCGCACCGTCACCGCCCAGCCCGGTGTCACCAATCTCGGTATCACCCATGCGGTCGAGCAGGACGGCTTCTATTACGCGCCCGATCCCTCGTCGCAGATCGCCTGCTCGATCGGCGGCAATGTCGCCGAGAATTCCGGCGGCGTGCATTGCCTGAAATACGGCCTGACGGCCAACAATGTGCTCGGCATCGAAATGGTGCTGATGAATGGCGAGGTCGTGCGCCTCGGTGGCAAGCATCTCGACGCCGAGGGCTACGACCTGCTCGGCGTCATGATCGGCTCGGAAGGGCTGCTCGGCGTCGTCACCGAGGTCACCGTCCGCATCCTCAAGAAGCCGGAAACGGCGCGCGCGCTGCTGATCGGCTTCCCGACCAGCGAGCAGGGCGGCCAGTGCGTCGCCGATATCATCGGCACCGGCATCATTCCCGGCGGCATGGAGATGATGGACCGCCCGGCGATCCACGCCGCCGAGGATTTTGTCCATGCCGGCTACCCCCTGGAATGCGAGGCGCTGCTGATCGTCGAGCTGGATGGTCCCGCCGTCGAGGTCGATCACCTGATCGGGCTTGTCGAGGCGATCGCCAACCGCAACGGCGCGACCACCTGCCGCGTCTCGCAGTCCGAGCAGGAGCGGCTGACCTTCTGGGCCGGGCGCAAGGCGGCATTCCCCGCTGTCGGCCGCATCTCGCCCGACTATTACTGCATGGACGGCACCATCCCGCGCAAGGAGCTGCCGCGCGTGCTGTCAGGCATGCGCGCGCTGTCGGAGCAGTATGGCCTCGGCGTTGCCAACGTCTTCCACGCCGGCGACGGCAATCTCCACCCGCTGATCCTCTACGATGCCAACAAGCCGGGCGAACTCGAAAAGGCCGAGGCTTTCGGCGCCGACATCTTGCGTCTTTGCGTCAAGGTCGGCGGTGTGTTGACCGGCGAGCACGGCGTCGGCGTCGAAAAGCGGGACCTGATGCCGGAGATGTTCAACGACATCGACCTCGACCAGCAGATGCGGGTCAAATGCGCCTTCGATCCCAACCACCTGCTCAACCCCGGCAAGGTGTTCCCGCAGCTGCGCCGCTGCGCCGAACTTGGCCGCATGCATGTCCACCGCGGCCAAGTGGCCTTCCCCGACATTCCGAGGTTCTGATGCTGCTGAAGCAGGCTACCCTCGACGGTATCAAACGTGGCGACATCACGCTCGCCTTCCGCCGCTGGCAGCGGCCGACGGTCAAGGCGGGCACCGGGCTGCGCACGGCCATCGGCGTGGTCCGGGTTGGTGCGGTCGAGGTGGTCGACGAAGCCAAGCTCTCCGAGATTGACGCCCACGCCGCCGGCTACGCTGACCATGCAGCACTGGTCGCCGACCTTCGTGCCGGCGCCGACCGCACGCTCTATCGCATCAGCTTCGGCGGCGTCGAGATTGACGCGCGACTGACGCTGCGCGAGGCCGAACTCAGCGATGCCGACTGGCATGCGCTCGCCGCCCGCTTCGCCAAATGGGACAGCACTTCGCCCGGCTATTTCCCCTCCATTCTGCGTTTGATCGGGCAGAACCCCGAGGTGGCGGCAACAACGCTTGCCGAACGCCTCGGCGTCGAGAAGCTGAAGTTCAAGCAGGACGTACGCAAGCTCAAGGAACTCGGCCTGACCGAAAGCCTCGACATTGGCTACCGCCTGTCGCCCCGCGGCGCTGTTGCCCTCGAAAAGCTTCGGGAGCACCGGCTTTGAGCACCGTCACCCCCACCACGTCAGACGAAGTCCTTGCCGCTGTCCAATGGGCACTGGCCGAGGAAGCGCCGCTGGAAATCGTCGGCCATGGCTCCAAGCGCGGCATCGGCCGGCCACTACAGGCCGAGCACACGATCGACTTGTCGAAGCTGACAGGCGTCACGCTCTACGAACCGGCCGAACTGGTGCTGTCGGCCAGGTCGGGCACGCCGCTGGCCGAAATCGAAAAGCTGCTCGCCGACAATGACCAGCGGCTTGATTTCGAGCCGATGGACTACGGCCCGCTGCTCGGCGAGGCGCCGGGGCGCGGCACCATCGGTGGCACGCTCGCCGCCAATCTTGCCGGTCCGCGCCGGCTCAAGGCGGGTGCCGCACGCGACCACATCCTCGGCATCCATGCCGTGTCGGGGCGCGGCGAGGCCTTCAAGTCGGGCGGGCGCGTGGTCAAGAATGTCACCGGCTACGACCTGTCCAAGGTCATGGCGGGTTCCTGGGGTACGCTGGCCGTGACGACCGATGTCACCTTCAAGGTGCTGCCGGCGGCCGAGACGGAGACGACGCTGATCATTCGCGGCCTGCTCGACGACAACGCGACCGCGGCGATGTCGATTGCCATGGGCTCCAGCGCCGAGGTGTCGTCTGCGGCACACCTGCCCGAGCGTATGGCCGGCCGCGTGCTCGACGGCAAGCTCGGCGGCGACCCCGCCACCTTGCTGCGTGTCGAAGGTTTTGGTCCGTCGGTCGCCTACCGCCTCGGCCAGCTCAGGCAGATGCTTGGCAATGCCGGCCCTCTCGAGGAGGTCGCCGAGGAAGCGTCGCGCACGTTGTGGCGTGACGTGCGCGATGTCAGACCGTTTTCTGACGGCAGCGACAAGCCGGTCTGGCGCATTTCCATGCCGCCGGCCAACGCGCACCACATGGTGCTGGCGCTGCGCATGCAGGCGGCCGCCGACGCCTTCTACGACTGGCAGGGCGGCCTGGTCTGGCTGCGCATGGAAGGCGAGCCGGAAGCCGAGTTGCTGCGTGCCCTGATCCGCAAGTTCGGCGGCGGTCATGCCACGCTGGTCCGTGCCGCGCCCGCCTGGCGTGCTGCAGTCCCGGTCTTCGAGCCTCAGCCGACTGCACTGGCAGCACTTTCGGCCCGTATCAAGGCCGAGTTCGACCCCAAGGCCATCCTCAATCCCGGCCGGATGGTGCATTCGCCGGACTCTGCTACCTTGGCAAGTGCAGCAGAGGGAGCCATGTCATGAGCGAAACACCGCCGAATTTCACCCCGCGTCAGACCGACCGCTGGCTCGATCCGGGCCCGACCAACGTCCAGGTGATCTACATCCTCTATCTCGCCGGCCTGGTCATCGGCATCAGCGGCATCGTCGGCATTATCCTGGCCTACATGAACCGCGGCAAGGCGGGTGGTTTCGTCGAGACCCACTACACCTGGCTCATCCGCACCTTCTGGATCGGCCTGCTCTACGCGCTGGCGTCCTTCGTGCTGATGCTGGTGTTCATCGGCTTCATCCTGATGTTTGCGGTCGCCGTCTGGTTCATCGTCCGTTGCATCATCGGCCTGCAGGCGCTGGGACGCGGCGAGCCGATCAAGAACCCCGAGAGCTGGCTGATCTAGCCACCGAAAGAGTGTCGTAACGCCGTGCAGACCAATTTTACCATCGCCCAGCTCGCCGATCCGCATGTCGCGGAATCCGAGAAGATCCTGCGCAAATGCGTGCATTGCGGCTTCTGCACGGCGACATGCCCGACCTATGTGACGCTCGGCAACGAGCTGGATTCGCCGCGCGGCCGCATCTACCTGATCAAGGACATGCTGGAGAACGGCCGCCCGGCCGACAAGGAGATCGTCACCCACATCGACCGCTGCCTGTCCTGCCTTGCCTGCATGACGACGTGCCCGTCGGGCGTGAACTACATGCATCTCGTCGACCACGCCCGCGCCCATATCGAAAAGACCTACAAGCGCCCGCTGATGAACCGCCTGACACGCGGCGTGCTGGCTGCCGTGCTGCCATATCCCGCGCGGTTCCGCGCGGCGCTGAAACTGGCCCGCCTTGGCCGGCCTTTCGCCAATGCCTTCGATGCCGTGCCTGCACTGAAGCCATTTGCAGCAATGCTCAGGCTGGCGCCGGCAACTGTTCCCGCCGCATCGGCGACGGCTTCGCCTGGCACCCATGTTGCGAAGGGCAAGAAAAATGGCCGTGTCGCCATCCTCACCGGCTGCGCCCAGCCGGTGCTCGAACCCGGCATCAACGAAGCGACGGTGTCACTGCTCAACCGGCTCGGCATCGAGGTGGTGGTGCCCAAAGGCGAGGGCTGCTGCGGTGCGTTGGTCCATCACATGGGCCGCGAGGATGCAGCCCTTGATCAGGCGCGGCAGAACGTTGACGCCTGGACGCGCGAGATCGAGCAAGGCGGGCTCGACGCCATCGTCATCACCGCATCGGGTTGCGGCACCACTATCAAGGACTACGGCTTCATGTTGCGGCTCGATCCTGCTTACGCGGATAAAGCCGCGCGGGTCTCGGCACTGGCCAAGGACATCACCGAGTATCTGGTTACACTCGATCTGCCCGAACCGCAGCGCAAACCCGGACTGACGGTCGCATATCACTCGGCCTGCTCGATGCAGCATGGCCAGAAGATCACCCGCCAGCCCAAGGATTTGCTGGCCCGTGCCGGCTTTATCGTTAGGGAACCGCGCGAAGGCCATCTCTGCTGCGGCTCGGCCGGCACCTACAACATCATGCAGCCGGAGATTTCGGCGCGCCTGCGCGAGCGCAAAGTCAAGAACATCGAGGCCACGGGTGCCGCGCTCGTCGCCACCGGCAATATAGGCTGCATCACCCAGATCGCCTCGGCGGCAAACATTCCGGTGATCCATACGATCAAGCTGCTCGACTGGGCCTATGGCGGCGAAAAACCGGCCGGGCTGCCCGCCGCGCCGCTGCTTGCGGCCGAGTGAGCGCAGGCCAGTTCGCCGGCAGTAAATCGAAGCTATTACCTCTGAGGTCATTGAAGCTGCGCGCGGCTCTGGCATTTTCCAGCTCATGCAGTCGGCGCCTTGCCGGACAAATGCAGAGGAAAATGGCAATGAGCGTCACCTACGTCATCGGCTTCACCGTCCGTCCGGAACAGCGCACGCGCTTTCTCACGCTGCTCAACGGCGTGCTGGACGCAATGCGCCATGAGCCGATGTTCGTCAGCGCGACGCTGCATGGCGACCCCGCCGATACCAACCATTTCCTGCTGCACGAAACCTGGGCCGATCACCAGGACGTGCTCGACGTGCAGCTCAAGCGGCCCTATCGCGAGGAATGGCACGCCGCGCTCGACGAGCTGCTGGCCGCCCCGCGCGATATCTCGATGTGGCAACCGATGCGCAGCGACTACAACCAGAGTTGACCATGGCCTCGACCGTTCGGGATTGAACTTGGCGGGTGGAACGTGCGAAGGCTTCGTGCGTTGCAGCAATTCGAAGAACGCAGTGGAAGCCTTTATGTCGACATTCACCCGCCGCAGGTTGCTGGCCCTGGCCGCAACTGGCGCAGCATCGGCCGTCCTGTCCGCATGCTCGACGACGCGCAGCGAACGGGTGGCTTATGAACCGGCGTTTCCCGCTGCACCCCCGCCGCCGACCATGCGCAACGACCCGTCATTCGCCGACCCGCAAATGATGTATGCCCCGGTCAACGACAACGGCTATGACATTCCGGGTGTGCCGTTCAAGAAGATCGATCCGCAATATTACCGCCAGGTCGTGACCGATCCGACCGGCGAGGCACCAGGCACGGTGGTCATCGATACGGCAGGCCATTTTCTCTATGTCGTCGCCGACAATGGCGAGGCAATCCGCTATGGCGTAGGCCTTGGCCGGGCCGGCTTCGAATGGGCCGGTCGCGGCGTCATCGAGTGGAAGCAGACCTGGCCGCGCTGGTTCCCGCCTAACGAGATGATCGACCGCCAGCCCGAGCTGGAAAAGTACCGTGCCCGCCAGATCCCCGGCAAGAACGAATGGGAAGGCGGCATGCAGCCCGGCGTGCAGAACCCGCTTGGCGCGCGCGCCCTCTACATCTTCCAGGACGGCAAGGACACGCTGTTCCGCCTGCACGGCTCGCCCGAATGGGCATCGATCGGCAAGTCGGTGTCATCGGGCTGTGTCCGCCTGATCAACCAGGACGTCATCGACCTCTACGAGCGCGTGCCTGACGGTTCTCCGATCGTCGTTACCAACGGGCTGCAGATGATCGCCAATCCGGTAACGCCCCAGGTGCAGCAAGGCACCTGGCGGCTCTAGCAATCGGCAGGGCAGGGTGCCGGTGCGAACCGGCGCAGGCCCTATTCGGCAGCCAGCGTCGCTTCGGCCGTTCCGAACGTCGCGCGATAGACCGCGCGCTGGCGGTTGAGCGCCACCATGGTGTTGCGCAACAGGATCGCCACCGTCACCGGGCCGACCCCGCCCGGCACCGGCGTGATCCACGACGCCACTTCCTTGACGCTTTCGGTGTCGACGTCGCCGACGATGCGGCTCGAACCGTCCGGCAGGGTCTCGGCATTGATGCCGATGTCGATCACCGCGGCCCCCGGCTTGACCATGTCGGCCTTGATCAGCCTCGGCTTGCCGACAGCGACGAACAGCGCGTCGGCGCGGCGTGCATGCGCTGCCAGCGAGCGTGTCATGTGGTGGCACACGGTCACCGTCGCGCCCTCGCTCATCAGCAGGAAGGCGATCGGCTTGCCGACGATCTCCGAGTGCCCGACCACCACCACCTCGAGGCCTTTGAGGTCGAGCCCGGTGGCCCTCAGCAGTTCGACCGAGGCGGCAGCTGTGCATGGCGCGAGGTCGAGTTGGTTGTAGACGATGTTGCCGATCGAGGCCGGATGCATGCCTTCGACGTCCTTGAGCGGATGTACCGCTGCCTGGATCGCCTTGATCGGGATGTGCGCCGGTACCGGCCGCTGGATGATGATGCCGGTGATGCGCGGGTCAGCGTTCATGCCGTGGATCGCCGCTTCCAGTTCACCGGCCGTCAGCTCCGCCGGAAAACGCCGTTCCTCGAAGTCGATGCCGGCCAGCTCCGCCTTGGCGCGCTGGTTGCGGACGTAGACGTCCACGGCAGCGACGTCCCCGACGGTGATCGAAACGAGCTTGGGGCGAAATCCTTCGTCGGTCGCCTGCTGCGCGGCGGCGCGGACTTCAGCGATGATGCGGGCGGCCACGGGGCCGCCTTTGAGATAGCGGTTGTCGTCGAGCGGCGGCATTGGTCTTCCTTCGCAGGTCATCGGCTTGGGATCACCCCGGATACTGCGGCAAGCCGGCGATGAAAAGGCCCGATCGGATCAATTTTCATCCATGTTAAACATTTTTTCCTGAAATGTTGCCGCGGAGTGAGACTTTTGGTCGGCCTGCCGCACGACGCGAAAAGGGCAGCACGGTCTTCCGCCGTGCTGCCCTTTTGCTTGGGAGCCTGGTCTTGCGACCGGCTCCGCCCCCGTATCAGGTGTTATCTGACCACGACGTTAGTGCCGACAGCGACCCGCTCGTAAAGGTCCATGACGTCTTCATTGCGCATGCGGATGCAGCCCGACGACACCGCCCCGCCAATGGTCCAGGGCTGGTTGGTGCCGTGGATGCGGTACAGCGTCGAGCCGAGATAAAGCGCGCGCGCGCCGAGCGGGTTTTCCGGGCCGCCGGTCATCATTGCCGGCAGCACGCGGCCCTTGGCGCGTTCGCGCGCGATCATCTCAGCCGGCGGGCGCCACTCCGGCCATTCGCGCTTCGACGTCACCTTGTGCGTTCCCGACCACTCGAAGCCCGGCTTGCCGGTGCCAACGCCGTAGCGCCGTGCCTGGCCGTTGGCCTCAACGAGGTAGAGGAAGTTCTCGGTCGTATCGATGACGATGGTGCCTGCCTTCTCGCCGCCATCATAGGCGACCGTCTGCGGCAGGTAGATCGGGTTGATCTGCGGTTTGACCGAGCGCTTCTCCGGCGCGCGCAGCGCGGCCGTCTGCACTCCGTCGGGCCGGACCTTCTGGCGCTGGGCGGTGCGTGGTGCGCTACGTGGCGCCGTCGGCCTGGCCTGCGCCTGGGCCGGTTGCTGGCGCCGCTGCTGCCTGGGCATCACTTGGCCCGGGTTGCGGCCAAGCTGCAGCACCCACGGAGCGGAAAGGTCGGGGCTCACCACGACAGGCGGACGCTCGGCGTAACGGTCATAGGCGAAGGCCGGTGCGGCCAACTCGGCCAGCATGGCAACGGATGCCAGAAGGATCAGAGGTGTTTTCATGGACGTACTCTCAACTCGATCGTCGCCACGGGGCAGAAGACAATTCGTGCCCCGGTTCGGGATCATGTTGTCCAGGCGTTCCCACCGAAACGTGAATCGGGTTGCTTAAAATGCGAGATTGTCAGGAAACCTTTTGGTGTGGTTACCGGCCGGTTCAGGAGTCTGGTAAAGCACAGGTAAATCAGCGCCATTACAGCGCCGCGCGTCCTCTTGGACACGCAAAGGACGCTGTAACGCTTTCGGGTCGGTGCATGATCCTTTTCCGAAAATCGGCCTTCGATTTTCGCGGTCATGCACTGGACTGTTAACGAACGGGTTCGACATGGAAGAAAAAAAGACGGGTTTGATGGTCGGCGCGGATGGGGCGGCGCGCTGCTTCTGGCCGGGGGCGTTGCCGGATTATCTGCATTACCACGACAATGAATGGGGACGACCGGTCGCCAACGACACCAGGCTGTTCGAAAAGATCTGCCTTGAAGGCTTCCAGTCCGGTCTGTCGTGGCTGACGATCCTGCGCAAGCGCGACAATTTCCGCGAGGCCTTTTCGGGCTTCGATTTCGACAAGGTCGCCGAATATGGCGAGGCCGACATCGAACGCCTGCTCGGCAATCCCGGCATCGTCCGCCATCGTGGCAAGATCGTCTCGACCATCAACAACGCCAAGCGTGCCCGCGAACTCGCCGACGAGGCCGGTTCGCTTGCGGCGTGGTTCTGGAAGTTCGAGCCCGGCGCTGACGAGCGGCCTAAGGTGGTCGACTACCCGACATTGATCGCCAACCCGACGACGCCAACCTCGACGCGGATCTCCAAGGAGCTGAAGAAGCGCGGCTGGAGCTTCGTCGGCCCGACCACCGTCTATGCCTTCATGCAGGCGATGGGGCTGGTCAACGACCACATCGAAGGCTGCATGTGCCGCGGCAAGATCGAGGCCGAGCGCAAGGCGTTCAAGCGGCCGGGGTGAGTGCGCTTGCTTTCTTCCGCAAGGGCGAAAGGAATTTAGCGCTCATACCGTCCCTTATGTCCGCTGCCGGCGATGTCCCAGACCAGCGACCGACCTGACACCGTCAGCAGCAGCCCGCCGAAACCGCGGTCGTCGGGCGTGTGGCGCCGCGACGCTGAGCTGCGGCCGGCCGGAATGACCTCCACCGTCGCGCCGCGCTTGACCCAGCAGCCCTTGCCGTACTGGTCGTTGGCGCCATAGGCGAGCATGAATTCGAAGCTGCCGTTCGGCTTCAGCAGCAACTCGGACCCAACTTCCATGACACCGTTGAGATAATAGTGCCCGGCGAGCTTGGCATCGCCGGGCGAACATGCCTGGGCCGTGGCAAGTCCGGCCGCGAGCGACAGCGCACTGAGCGCTGCGGTTGAAACGATCCGTGGCATGGCAGTGCCCTTTCGTGGCCGACTGAGGCCCTATGCGGAAAACATCAGGCCGGCTGCGATCGCACCGACGGCGGCGAGCGCCGGATAGAGCACCAATGCCACCGCAAGCAGCGTATCCCCGAACGGTGACGCCAGTCTTTGGGCGGCATCTTCCGGCCGCGCCTGGGGTGTCTGGGCTGTGGTCTCGTCGAGTTCTGCTGCGATCGTCGGCATCGTGTTCGTCCTGGCATTCAATGCTGCGCCTTGTCGCTTCAAGCTGTATCGGCACGATGTCGGTCAAATTGTGGAAATGTTTCGGCTTCCTCGTGCTGTGCCAAACGCTTGCCGCTCCATCCCATTTCGGTTACGACACGCCGCGCCGTGATCGCGGCCAAAATTTCTGGAAAACAGCGGAATTCTCGCCATGGCCGACAAATCGGAAAAGATGAAAGCGCGACTGCCGCGCGGCTTCGTCGACCGCAGCGCGGACGACATCCGGATCGTCGAGAAGATGATGGCGAAAATCCGCGAGGTCTACGAGCTCTATGGCTTCGAGCCTGTCGACCAGCCACTGATCGAATACACCGACGCGCTCGGCAAATTCCTGCCCGATCAGGACCGCCCCAACGAAGGCGTCTTCTCCTTCCAGGACGACGACGAGCAGTGGCTGTCGCTGCGCTACGACCTGACCGCGCCGATGGCGCGCTTTGTCGCCGAAAACTATGAGAAGCTGCCCAAGCCCTACCGCAGCTATCGCTCCGGCTGGGTGTTCCGCAATGAGAAGCCCGGTCCCGGCCGCTTCCGCCAGTTCATGCAGTTCGACGCCGATACCGTCGGCACGCCAGGCGTCGCAGCCGATGCCGAGATGACCATGATGATGGCCGATGTGATGGAAGCGCTCGGCATCAAGCGCGGCGACTACGTCATCCGCGTCAACAACCGCAAGGTGCTCGACGGCGTGCTCGAGGCCATCGGCCTCGGCGGCGACGACAACGGCAATCGCCGGCTGACCGTCTTGCGCGCCATCGACAAGCTCGACAAGTTCGGCCCCGAAGGTGTGCGCCTGCTGCTCGGCAAGGGCCGCTGGGACGGTGGTGCGGAAGGCGAGGGCGACTTCACCAAGGGTGCTGGCCTGGACGAAGCCGCCATCGCCACCGTCATTGCCTTTACCGAGGCAGGCGCGGCCGATGCTGCAACCACTGCCGAGAACCTGCGCGCCATCGTCGCCGGCAATGCCAGGGGCACCGAAGGCGTCGAAGAGCTCGCCCAGATCGGCGCGCTTGCTGCCGCCGCGGGCTATGACGACGGCCGCGTCAAGGTCGACCCCTCCGTTGTCCGTGGCCTGGAATATTACACCGGTCCGGTCTTCGAGGCCGAGCTCTTGGCCGAGATCCCCAATGACGACGGCCAGGTCGTGCGTTTCGGTTCGGTCGGCGGTGGCGGACGCTATGACGGTCTCGTCTCGCGCTTCCGCGGCGAGCCGGTGCCGGCAACCGGCTTCTCCATCGGCGTATCGCGCCTGATGACCGCGCTCAAGAATCTCGGCAAGCTCGATACATCAGACGTTGTCGCGCCTGTTGTCGTGCTGGTCATGGACAAGGACACCGAAAGCCTCGGCCGCTACCAGAAGATGGTTGCCGAACTGCGTCGCGCCGGCGTGCGCGCCGAAATGTATCTCGGCGGCGCCGGCATGAAGGCTCAGATCAAATATGCCGACCGCAGGGGCTCGGGAGTCGTCATCATCCAGGGCGGCGATGAACGTGCCAAGGGCGAAATTCAGATCAAGGACCTGATCGAAGGCGCGCGCATGTCGGCTGGCATCACCGACAATGCCGAGTGGCGCGCCGCGCGTCCGGCCCAGATCACCGTGCCGGAAGCCGACCTCGTGACCGAAGCGAAGAAGATCCTGGCCGCGCAGGCGGAAGAGCGGGCGAAACAGTAGTTCGATGAACACGCGCTACCCGGCCATCGCGTCCGATATCCTCAAGCTCTTCGCCGCGCGCGGGGCAGATGCTGTCGACGTGCCGGTGCTGCAGCCGGCCGATCCGTTCCTGGATATGGCCGGCGAGGACCTGCGCCGGCGCATCTTCCTGACCGAAAGCGAAACCGGCGCTTCGCTGTGCCTGCGGCCCGAATTCACCATTCCGGTCTGCCTCGACCACATCCACACCCAGTCCGGCACGCCACGCCGCTATTCCTATCTCGGCGAGGTCTTCCGCCAGCGCCGCGAGGGCGGCAACGAGTTCTTCCAGGCCGGCGTCGAGGATCTCGGCGATACCAATACGGCCGCCGCCGACGCGCGCTCGGTGGCCGATGCCCATGCGCTGCTGTCGCTGTGCCTGCCTGGCCGCGAACTGACCGTCACCGTCGGTGATCAGGCGATCTTCGAGGCGGTGCTGGCAGCGCTTGGCCTACCGCGCGGCTGGCGTATGCGCCTTGCCCGCGCTTTCGGCTCGGCTGAGCTCCTGGCCGCCGCCCTCGGCGATCTCGCCGCACCGACGCGCAGCTCGGCTCTTGCCGAGCCCGCCGCGTCGCTCGTCGCCAATGGCGATCACGACGCGCTTGCCGCCCACATTGCCACTGGCATGGAACAGGCCGGTCTTTCGCCTTCTGCCGGCCGTACGCCCAACGACATCGCCCGCCGCCTGATCGAAAAGGCCGAGCTGCGCAGCGTTCGTTTGTCCAGCGATGCCTTCGAGGCGCTCGAGCGCTTTTTGGCCATCGACGTCGTGCTCGACGAGGCACCGGCCGCGCTGAAGGAGTTTGCCGCCGGCGCCGGGCTCACGCTGGGTGCAGCTCTCGACAATTTCGCCGCCCGCGCCAAAGCCATATCAGACCACGGGCTCACAGCCGCTTCCGTCCGCTACGACGCCGCTTTCGGTCGCCCGCTCGACTATTACACCGGCCTGGTGTTCGAGATTTCCGGCCCCGACGCCGACCGGCCACTCGCCGGCGGTGGCCGCTATGACCGCCTGCTGACACTGCTCGGCGCCGCCAAGCCCATCCCCGGCGTCGGCTTCTCCGTCTGGCTCGACCGCATCGAAGCCTTGAGGGAGGCGCGCTGATGGCCATCTCGATTGCACTTCCCTCCAAGGGTCGGCTCAAGGAGCAGGCGCTCGAGGTGCTGGCCAAGGCCGGCTTTACCGTCAATCTGCCCGACGATGACCGCCGCTATCGCGCCTCGATCGAGGGCAGGGCGGACATCGAAATCGCCTTCCTGTCTGCTTCCGAGATCTCAGGCGAGATAGGCCAGGGCAATGTCGACCTCGGTATAACAGGCGAAGACCTGATCCGCGAAAACCTCGCCGACTGGGAGCGCAAGGCCGCGATATCAGCCCGCCTCGGCTTCGGCCATGCCGACGTCGTCGTTGCCGTGCCCGACATCTGGCTCGACGTCGACACCATGGCCGATCTCGACGATGTCGCCGCCGATTTCCGGCAGCGCCACGGCCGCCGCCTGCGCATCGCCACCAAATACTGGCGCCTTACCCAGCAGTTCTTCTCCCAGATGCACGGCATCCAGGTCTACCGCATCGTCGAAAGCCTCGGTGCCACCGAAGGCGCGCCTGCTGCGGGTTCGGCCGATGTGATCGTCGACATCACCTCGACCGGCTCGACGCTGCGCGCCAACCACCTGAAGATCCTGTCCGATGGCGTCATCCTGCGCTCGCAGGCCTGCCTGGTGCAGTCGCTGAAAGTTCGCGATGCCGCCGATGAGGCAACACTGGCCGAGTTCAATGCCGCAATAGCGGCTGCAGTCCACGGATAATCCGCGCCAGCTCCAGGCACTCATTGTGCCGGGGGCTGTTGCGGCGCCAGGCCAGGCAGATGCGGCGCTCCGGAACCGGTTCGGCAAACGGCACGACCTTGAGGTCGCGCTGGTCGCGGGCCGGTCCCGCCGCCATCTCCGGTATCAGCGTCACGCCCAGCCCATGTGCCACCATCTGCAACAGCGTGGTCAGGCTGGTCGCGCCGTAATTGGCCATCGCCACCGGCTTGACGCTGCCACACACGGCGAGCGCCTGTTCGCGCAGGCAATGGCCTTCCTCCAGCAGCATCAGCCGTTCCAGCGCCGGGCTTTCCGGCGGCACCGGCGGTGAGATGAAGTCGGGGTCGTTGGCGGGCACCGCCAGATAGAAGCGGTCGGAAAACAGCTCCTCAGCGGTCAGGCCGGGATAGTCGAGCGGCAGGGCGGCGACGAAGGCATCGATCCGGCCATTGATCGCGTCTTCGACAAGCGCACCGGTGATTGCCTCGCGCAGCTCCAGCCTGAGCATGGGATATTCGCGCTTCAGCGCCGGCAGCACGTGCGGCAGCAGGTAAGGCGCAACTGTCGGGATGATGCCGAGCCGCAGGCGTCCCTCCATTGCCAGCCTGCCGCGGCGGGCCATCGTCTCGACCTCGTGGATTTCAGCCAGGATGCTTTCGATGCGCGGCTGTATCGTCAGCGCATCCTCGGTCAGCCGCACCGCTTTGCCGCCGCGCTCGAACAGGGCGCAGCCGAGCCTTTGCTCCATTTCCGCGATCTGGGCCGACAGTGCCGGCTGGCTCACGCCCGCGAACTCGGCGGCGCGCCCGAAATGCAGTGTCTGCGCCAGCGCCGAGAAATATTCCATCTGTCGGATCGTGAGGCGTATCATAACCGTAGGCTATCAAAGTTCTTAGAAAAGGCAATTTGGCTTTATCGGAACTGCGTCCTACACTGGAATTATTCCAATCAGTTGGTATACAGTATTCCATCTGTTGCCTAAAACAGTCTAGCCAGTTCTGTCCATGAGGGAGGCGCAAGCCATGACAAAGCCGACGATCATCACGAGCCTTGGTGCGCTGGCGCCAGACCCCAACGATACGATCGGAGCCGTCGCGCGCGGCTCGGTCCTGGCATAGCAGCGCCGTCAAAGGCTGGCCGACAGGCCGCAAGCAAAAATCACAGAAAGACGTTCGGAGAGATCGAGATGGATACCAAGACTGAGACGAGCGCGGGCAAGTGCCCTGTCGCGCACAAGCCCACCGGTACCGGTAATCGCGACTGGTGGCCGAACCAGCTGGACCTCGGCGTCCTGCATCAGCATTCCAGCCTGTCCGATCCGATGGGCGAGGCGTTCGACTATGCCAAGGAATTCGAGAGCCTCGACCTCGACGCTGTCATCGCCGACCTCAAGGTGCTGATGACGGATTCACAGGACTGGTGGCCAGCCGACTTCGGCCATTATGGCCCGCTCTTCATCCGCATGGCTTGGCACAGCGCCGGCACCTACCGTATCGGCGACGGCCGCGGTGGCGCCGGAGCCGGCCAGCAGCGTTTCGCCCCGCTCAACAGCTGGCCGGACAACGTCAACCTCGACAAGGCCCGCCGCCTGCTATGGCCGATCAAGCAGAAATACGGCCGCAGGATCTCCTGGGCCGACCTGATGATTTTGACTGGCAACGTCGCGCTCGAAACGATGGGCTTCAAGACCTTTGGCTTTGCCGGCGGCCGTGCCGACGTCTGGGAACCCGAGCAGGACATCTACTGGGGCAAGGAAGGCAAGTGGCTGGCCGACGAGCGCTACAGCGGCGACCGCGAACTCGAAGGACCGCTGGCGGCCGTCCAGATGGGCCTGATCTACGTCAATCCGGAAGGCCCGAACGGCAATCCCGACCCGCTCGCGGCAGCCCGCGACATCCGCGACACCTTCGCCCGCATGGCGATGAACGACGAGGAAACCGTGGCGCTGATCGCCGGCGGCCATACCTTCGGCAAGACCCATGGCGCGGCTGACGCTGCGAATGTCGGCGCCGAGCCGGAGGCGGCCGACCTCGAACTGCAGGGCCTCGGCTGGCACAACAGCTATGGCACCGGCAAGGGCGGCGACGCCATCGGTTCGGGTCTGGAAGTGACCTGGACCACGACGCCGACCAAGTGGGGCAACAACTTCTTCTGGAACCTGTTCGGCTACGACTGGGAGCTGACCAAGAGCCCGGCCGGCGCGCATCAGTGGACGCCCAAGCACGGCATGGGCGCCGGCACCGTGCCGGATGCGCATGACGCCTCCAAGCGCCACGCGCCGGCCATGCTGACCACCGATCTCGCGCTGCGCTTTGACCCGGCCTATGAGAAGGTCTCGCGCCGCTTCTTCGAGAACCCGGACCAGTTCGCCGACGCCTTCGCCCGCGCCTGGTTCAAGCTGACCCATCGCGACATGGGTCCGCTCGCCCGCTATCGTGGCCCGCTGGTGCCGAAAGAAGAGCTGATCTGGCAGGATCCGATCCCCGCCGTCGACCACATTCTGGTCGAGGAACAGGACATCGCGGCCCTCAAGGCCAAAATTCTCGGCTCGGGCCTGACCGTGTCGCAGCTGGTCTCGACCGCCTGGGCCTCGGCCTCGACGTTCCGTGGCTCGGATATGCGCGGCGGTGCCAATGGCGCGCGCATCCGCCTTGCCCCGCAGAAGAACTGGGCCGTCAACCAGCCGGCACAGCTGGCCTCGGTGCTGGAAAAGCTCGAAGCGATCCAAAAGGAGTTCAACGCTTCGCAGACGGGCAACAAGAAGGTGTCGCTCGCCGACATCATCGTGCTCGGCGGCGCTGCCGCGATCGAAAAGGCAGCCCAGGACGCCGGCAACGACGTCAAGGTGCCCTTCGAGCCCGGTCGCATGGACGCCTCGCAGGAACAGACCGATGTCGACTCATTTGCCCCGCTCGAGCCGACCGCCGACGGTTTCCGCAATTATATCGGCGGCAGGCAGCGCCTGAGCGCGGAGGAGAACCTGATCGACCGGGCGCAGCTTCTGAAGCTGACGGCGCCGGAACTGACGGTGCTCGTCGGTGGCCTGCGTGTGCTCGGCGCCAATGCCGGCGATGCAACTCATGGCGTCTTCACCGGCCGTCCTGGCACGCTCTCCAACGACTTCTTCGTCAACCTGCTCGACATGGGCACGGAGTGGAAGGCGACTTCGGAGGCCAAGGAGGTGTTCGAAGGCCGCGACCGCAAGACCGGTGAGGTCAAGTGGACTGCAACCCGCGTCGACCTGCTCTTCGGCTCGCACTCGCAACTGCGCGCGTTGGCCGAGGTCTATGGCTCGTCCGATGCCGGACCGAAGTTCGCCGGGGCCTTCGTGGCGGCATGGAACAAGGTGATGAACGCCGACCGCTTCGCGTAAACAGGCGAAACCGATCGAGTAAGGCAGGTGCGGAGCGATCCGCGCCTGTTTCATTTTGTGCCGCGTCTGTTTGAGGGAAGTTTTTGCCCTGGCAAGGCCGCCGGGCGCTTGTGCATTCCGCCGCTGCTGTTTAGCTAGACCTGATACGGGTCAACCGAAAGCGGATCACCGAACATGCGACTTGGCGGAAGACTGGCTGCGGCCATTGAAGTTCTCGACGATATCGATAGGCGGCACAGGCCCGCTGCGGATGCACTGAAGGATTGGGGACTGTCCCACCGTTTTGCAGGCGCCGGCGACCGCGCCGCGATCGGCAACATCGTTTACGACGCGCTACGCCGCAAGCGTTCCGCCGGCTGGCTTGTCGGCGACGAGACCTCGCGCGCGCTCGGCTTCGGCGCTTTGCTGCTCGAATGGGATCAGTCCGCTGAAGCCCTCAACCGGACGCTTGACGGTGACAAGTTCGCGCCCGAGCCGCTGAGCGCTGCCGAACTGGCGACGATCGCCAGCCACAAGCTCGACGAGGCGCCCAATGCCGTTCGCGCCGATTGCCCCGACTGGTGCGCGCCGCTGCTCGAGCGCGCCTTTGGCGAGGAGTGGGTGGCGGAGGGTGCCGCCCTTGCCGCCCGTCCGCCGCTCGACATCCGCGCCAACACGCTGAAGGCCGACCGCGCCCGCGTCATCGGCGAACTCGAAGGCACCCAGGCGGCGCCAACCGCTCTTGCTCCGCACGGCGTTCGCATTCCTCCCATCGATGGCAGCGGCCGCCACCCCAACGTTCAGGCCGAGCCGGCATTTCAGAAGGGCTGGTTCGAGATCCAGGACGAGGGCTCGCAGCTCGCGGCCGAACTGGCGGGCGCGTTGCCCGGCATGCAGGTTCTCGACTATTGCGCCGGTGCTGGCGGCAAGACACTGGCGCTGTCGGCGGCGATGGAAAATCGCGGCCAGATATTCGCCCACGATTCGGAAAAGTCGCGGCTCGCGCCGATGTTCGACCGCCTGCGCCGCTCCGACAACCGCAACGTCCAGGTGGTGTCAAAGCCGTCCGAGCTCTCCGGGCTTGCCGGCCATATGGATCTCGTGCTGATCGACGCGCCCTGCACCGGCAGCGGCACCTGGCGCCGCCGGCCCGACGCCAAGTGGCGGCTGACACAGCGCCAGCTCGATGTCCGCAAGGCCGAGCAGTCGGCCATTCTTGACGCCGCCAGCACTTATGTGAAGCCGGGCGGGCTCGTGGTCTACATCACCTGTTCGGTGTTCGACGAAGAGAATGCCGACCAGGTCGCAGCGTTCGTCGAGCGCGACGGGCGTTTCGCGACCGTCGACCACCAGGCACTTTGGACAAGGCATTTTCCGGGCCGCGCCGATGCGGTGCGTTTCGGCGCTGAGGGCCTGTCGCTGACCCCGGCGCGCAGCGGCACCGACGGCTTCTACTTCGCCGCCATGCGCCGCGCCTGATCTGGGTAACACACGTCGCTTCGTCCTGTGGCGGAGCGAAATGTGCAACCAGTTCGATGCTCTAGCGTTCTGCGCCTCGGGTGCGCAGTGCTGGAGGTCGGATGAACAGATATGTCGCCTTGCTTGGTTTCATCGTCGTCGTGCTCGGCGGGGGCTCGCTCATCGGCTATCTGACGTTGCCGGGCGAATGGTATGCCGGGCTCGCCAAGCCGTTCTTCAATCCGCCAAACTGGGTTTTCGGCCCCGTCTGGTCGGTGCTTTACATTCTGGTCGCGGTTGCCGGCTGGCGCATCTGGTTGCGCGATCAGCACGGAATTGCCATGCGGCTATGGATTGCCCAGCTGGTGTTCAATTTCCTGTGGTCGCCGACTTTCTTCGGTCTGCAGCAGATCGGCCTTGCCCTGTTGGTCATCGTGGCATTGCTTGCCGCCATCTTCGGCTTCATGGCAACGGCCGCGAAATCGGATCGCGTCGCTGCCTGGCTGTTTGCGCCCTATGCCGCCTGGGTTGCCTTTGCCAGCTTGCTCAACGCCTCGCTCTGGTGGCTCAACTGATTTCGTTTTGCAGTGCAGCATTTCCGATTGCCAGCTTTTGCCGGCTTTGCGATAAGCAAGGCCAAGAGGACATCCGATATGGCAGCCAAGATCGTACCTGCGGCCGACTATGACGAGCGCGTCAGGTCGTCCTTCGCACGCCAGAGCGCAATGCGCACCATCGGCGCCGAACTGACCCTGGTCACCCCCGGCATCGTCGAGATCGAGATGCCCTATTCAGGCGAGCTCACCCAGCAGCATGGCTTCCTGCATGCCGGTGTTATTTCGACGGCGCTCGATTCGGCCTGCGGCTATGCAGCCTTTTCGTTGATGCCCGAAAATTCCAGCGTGCTGACCATCGAGTTCAAGGTCAATCTGCTGGCACCCGGCAAGGGCGAACGCTTCCTGTTTCGCGGCTCGGTCACCAAGCCCGGCCGCACCATCGTCGTTGCCGACGGCCAGGCCTATGCCATTGCTGCCGACGGCGAGGCCAAGCTGATCGCCACCATGACCGGAACGATGATGGCCGTTGCCGGTCGCGATGGCATCGAGGGCTGAACCATGCCGATTACCCAGTTCGCCGGTCGCAACGTGCTGTTCGTCATGGCCGTCGATGCCGAATACGGCCCGCACCTGCAAAAGCTGTTCGTGCCGCTGATGACCGGCGTCGGCCCTGTCGAATCCGGCATCAGGGTCGGTGCCGAACTGGCGCAGCGCGCCGCCGGCAACGCGCTACCCGACCTTGTCGTCTGCCTCGGCTCGGCCGGCAGCCGCAGGCTCGAGCAGGCCGAGGTCTACCAGGCCGTGTCGGTTGCCTACCGCGACATGGACGCTTCGGCGCTTGGCTTCGAGAAGGGCACCACGCCGTTTCTCGATTTGCCGGCGACCGTGCCGCTGCCGCTGCGCATACCGGGGGTGAAGCAGGCAAGCCTGTCGACCGGCGGCACCATCATTTCGGGTGCTGCCTACGATGCCATCCCGGAAGACATGGTCGACATGGAGACCTTCGCCGTGCTCCGCGCCTGCCAGATGTTCTCAGTGCCGCTCATCGGTCTGCGCGGTATCTCCGATGGCGCCAGCGACATTCATCACGTCGACGACTGGACCGAATATCTCCATCTCGTCGACGAAAAACTGGCCCATGCCGTGCACCTGCTGGGCCAGGCGATCCAGGGCGGCGAACTGAAACTCTAGTTCGCCGCGCGCGGCAGGCCCTTGGCGTTGCCGAACAGGACGCCGAGCAGCTTCACCTTCACGTCGCGATCCAAGTTGATGTAGGTCACGGCTCCCGCCTCGTGGTCGAGCGCCCAGCGGCCTGTCACGCCATTCTCCCAGTCGACGACATAGCCGCCATCGGCGAGCTTCCACACGCCTCTTCTGCTTTCGCCGTCTTCGAGCAGCATGTGCGCCACGTCGCCGGTCTCGAAATAGACATAGGCCTCCTTGCCATTGCGATCGAGCACATGCGTCGTACCAGGCACCAGCACCGACAGGGCCGATTGATCGAGAATTGCCATTGTCGTCTCCGTTGGTTATCAAGATAGTCAAGTAACTTGACGTTATGCGCGAATGGAAAAATGGTCAAGCAGCTTGACGAAAATATCGATCCCGCGTTGCCCGACCATGTCGGCTGGCGCCTTTGGCAGGCAAGCCGTGCCTGGCAGGCCGAGTTCGCCGAGGCGATGCGTGCCGCCGGTCACGGCTGGTTCAGCGAAAGCCGCGCCGGCCTGCTCGGCCACATCCCGCGCCGTGGCATTCGCCAGGCGACATTGATCGAGCGCGTGGGCATCTCCAAGCAGGCGATACAGCAGCTGCTCGATGGGCTTGAAACCGAAGGTGTCATCGCACGCTTGCCTGACCCGGAGGACAAGCGCGGCAAGCTTGTGCACTACACCCAGCGCGGCCTCACCGCACTTGGCGACGGCGACCGCATCAAGCTCGAGATCGAGCGCGGCTACCGCGACCGGCTGGGGCAGGGACCGTTCGAGACCCTGATGGCGGCATTGCGTGGCCTCGCCGAACGGCAGGCCAGGTGACACGGTGGCCGGCTGGCGCCGCATTGCATCCCGTACTTGTCACCCATGCAATCGAGACCATTGCACAGAACCGATTCTTTCATTAAACGCCCGCCATGAAGAACGCTGAACATCCCGACACCGTCCTCATCATCGACTTCGGCAGCCAGGTGACGCAGTTGATTGCGCGTCGCGTCCGCGAAGCCGGCGTCTATTCCGAGATCGTGCCTTTCCAGTTGGCGGCTGACGCCTTCAAGCGGATCAACCCGAAAGCGGTGATCCTCTCCGGCAGCCCGCATTCGACTGTCGACATCGGCAGCCCGCGCGCCCCTGACGCGATCTTTGAAGCTGGCATCCCGGTGCTTGGCATCTGCTATGGCGAGCAGACCATGTGCGCCCAACTCGGCGGCAAGGTCGAGGCCGGTCACCACCGCGAATTCGGCCGCGCCTATCTCGAGATCGAAGACGACAGCGCGCTGTTCGACGGCGTCTGGGCCAAGGGCACCCGCCATCAGGTGTGGATGAGCCATGGCGACCGCGTCACTGCCATTCCCGCAGGCTTCCGCGTCATCGGCACCTCGACGGGCGCCCCCTACGCTGCCATCGCCGATGAGAGCCGCAACTTCTACGCCGTGCAGTTCCACCCCGAGGTCGTGCACACGCCCGACGGCGCCAAGCTGCTGCGCAACTTCGTTCACAAGATCGCCGGCATCGAGAGCGACTGGACCATGCGCGCCTATCGCGAGCATGCCGTCGAGGCGATCCGTAAGCAGGTCGGCGACAAGAAGGTCATCTGCGCCCTTTCGGGCGGCGTCGACTCCTCGGTCGCGGCCCTCTTGATTCATGAGGCCGTCGGCGACCAGCTAACCTGCATCCTGGTCGACCACGGCCTGATGCGGAAGAACGAGGCGGCCGACGTCGTCGCCATGTTCCGCGAGCACTACAACCTGCCGCTGATCCTCGTCGACGCCGCCGATCGCTTCATCGGCGCGCTCGAAGGCGAGGCCGACCCGGAAACCAAGCGCAAGACCATCGGGCGCCTGTTCATCGAAGTGTTCGAGGAAGAAGCGAAAAAGCTCGGCGGCGCCGACTTCCTCGCCCAGGGCACGCTCTATCCCGATGTCATCGAGAGCGTCTCCTTCACCGGCGGCCCTTCTGTTACCATCAAGTCGCACCACAATGTCGGCGGTCTGCCCGACCGTATGAACATGAAGCTCGTCGAGCCGCTGCGCGAGCTGTTCAAGGACGAGGTCCGCGTGCTTGGCAAGGAGCTCGGCCTGCCCGACAGCTTCATCGGCCGCCATCCGTTCCCCGGACCGGGCCTCGCCATCCGCTGCCCGGGCGGCGTCACCCGCGAAAAGCTCGACATCCTGCGCCAGGCCGACGCGATCTATCTCGACGAGATCCGCAAGGCCGGCCTCTACGACGCCATCTGGCAGGCCTTTGCCGTGCTGTTGCCGGTCCAGACCGTCGGCGTCATGGGCGACGGCCGAACCTACGAATTCGTCTGCGCGCTCCGCGCCGTGACCTCGGTCGACGGCATGACCGCCGACTTCTACCACTACGACATGAACTTCCTCGGCCAGGCCGCCACCCGCATCATCAACGAAGTCCGCGGCATCAACCGCGTCGTCTACGACGTCACCTCGAAGCCGCCAGGCACCATCGAGTGGGAGTGAGGGGACGACGGCAATAGCGTAGTTTCGACGGCGAATTCCGCCGTCGCGCAATGTCTTTACATCGCTCATTCCGTTGACCTGGCGTTCTCCAGCTCTGCCTGGCTAGTTCGATCTGTCTCCATCTTCGAGATGATGTAAAGTCGCCTTAAGAGGCGGGAGTGCTCTTGCGTAGAACAGCGTGCACAAAGGCGGGTCTGCTTTGCGTCTTATCTCGGTCGATTAGGCCGCCTTCGCGATGTCCTGCAAGCTGCGATCACCTTGTTGCAGGTTTCGACCCCGGCGTGGTTGGTTGATCTTGTGGGCATCGAAACGCACCAGTAGGGCGGCCTCCGCCTGTCGTGTTCTTGGTCGGGCTGGCGCGACGGCCAAGTTCCAACTGGCTGGGAATCTGAATGATCGCAGCCGACAAATGGCGCGCCTCACAGCTTATGGACTGTCCGCACCCACCGATTTCGCATGTGTCTTGGGACCTGGACCTCGCATGTAGTACAGTTCCGGCCTATATCGGTCTTGCCGAATGCCGATTGCCTCAAGCGCTTGGGAGAGCTTCTTCCGTGGACCAGTCCTTCCATTCTTGAGCGACGTGCGACGTGCTGGCGCCATGCTGGTGTTTCCCTTCGTATCAGACGGCCCGGGTTCATCGACATCACTGTCACCACCGAGCCTCAGTCCGCTCGCAGGGTCGAAAAAGTGCAGTCTCGAATAGTCCGGCGCAATGCGCACTGTCTCACCGGGCACTGTCGTCAGTCTTTCGCGGGCCAGCAAGGTCATCCGTGTACCACCCGCGTCGAGCAGAACGGTTGTCTCGGAGCCTGTTTGTTCCACGACCAGTACGGTTGCCTCGATTCCTGAGGTATCTATGCTCAGATGCTCTGGTCGAACGCCGAGAATAACCGCGCCATCCCCAGCCATAGGACTTATGTCAGTGTCATGGCCGAGAAGACCGTTGCCGCTGACGAACCGACGCTTTTTGATGGTTCCGCCAATGAAGTTCATGGATGGCGAGCCAATGAAACCGGCAACAAACATGTTGCGCGGCCGGTCGTACAATTCGAGCGGGCTCCCTTGCTGCTCGACCAGCCCATCGCGCATGACGACGATCTTGTCGGCCATTGTCATCGCCTCAACCTGGTCGTGCGTAACATACACCGTGGTCGTTTTGAGCCGCTGATGCAGTGCCTTGATCTCGGCGCGCATGCTGACGCGCAGCTTGGCATCGAGGTTGGAAAGCGGCTCGTCGAACAGGAACACCTGTGGATCCCGTACGATGGCGCGGCCCATGGCGACGCGTTGCCGCTGACCGCCTGACAATTGTTTAGGCAAGCGGTCGAGTAAAGGCCTAAGATCGAGGATTTCAGCCGCTCGGCTAACACGCTGCGCAATCTCATCGGCAGGCAAGCCGGCCAATTTCAGGGAGAACCCCATGTTCTTGGCAACCGTCATATGCGGATACAGCGCATAGCTCTGGAACACCATGGCGACATCCCGCTGCTTTGGCGGGACATTGTTGACCACGCGCCCGCCAATGCCGATTTCGCCCGAGGAAATGCCTTCCAGCCCGGCAATCATGCGCAGCAAGGTCGACTTTCCGCAACCTGACGGGCCCACCAGCGCCACAAATTCGGAATTTTCCACCTGCACGTCGACGCCGCGCAAAACCTCAACCGCGCCATAGGACTTGCGTACGTTCTCGATCGTTACCCCGGCCATCAACCTGTTTCCTTCGTATTTGGCGCAACCGGCTGGGTCGCCGCGTCGCAGATACTAATTTCAATCTGAAACGTGGCCGTTTCGCCGGGTTTCAGCGTGCAGGTGGTTTCGTTAGAACCGTCAGCGGCCTTGGCCGCATTGCAAGGTTCGATCGACAGGACGCCACATCGCGGTCGCAGGTCGCGCCAGAGCTGAAGATAGGGCAGCGTCTTGGCGTCGAATCTGAAAGAAATGCACCGTGTGCCGTCTGCTACCGGTGTCTCGACGACGCATTCGGACGTTGTCATGGCCGACACCTTGCGGATCGTGGCCGGTGCAGGTTCCGAGCCATCCGGCATGGTCAATCTGTCGAGCACTGTTGCGCTATCATGCATCACGGTGGAGCCGTCCACGATGCCCGGATAACCAAGATTGAAATGGTAGAGGATCACGAGGTTCTGCGGCGTCGGCCCGATGTTATCGACGCTGTCGATGAGGCGCATCACACCTCCGCCGATGGGCGCCTCGATGCGGCGGCGCAGGCGGAATGTTTCAGCACCATACCGCCACTGCATAATCTCGCCCTCGCAAAACAGCACGGGTTCCTTGGCGTCCCAATTCTCGCCGTAGTTCAGCAGGCGCGCCGGCGTGTGCGGCAGGTGGCCATGCAGCGGCAGGCCGTTGACGGGCTGCCGGATGTGATCAAGCCCACAGGTAACCAGGAACCCGCCAAAGCTGCGGTTGAAGCCAAAGCCTGCGTCGCCCTCGGGCGCATGCAGGCTCGCTGCGCGGAACCCGGCCGGGCTTTGCCAGCTGAGCTGCTCGCCCTTCCAGTGCAGCGTCCCGATGTCGAGCGACCTGTCGGCGATCACCCAGAAATCGAGGCCGCCGCCGGTTGAGAACGCCAGTGCCCGCACGCCGCGCTCCGGCCCGTCGTCCAGTGTAATGCGCCGCACGCTGGCGAGTTGGCGAAGGTCGCCGACGAGTGGACGCAGTTCGGCGGCGTTCTTCATGTCGCTGCTGCGGCCGGATGTCTGGGCTCATCAAGCCCAAGCCGGATGAAGGATTCTTCCGGTGCGCCGTTGGCGGCCATCAATTTCGCCATCATGTCAGTCAACTCCCGCTCCTTGTCGGCATCGGACAACGGGTGTTCCTGGCCGGGATCGACCGAGAGATCGTAGAGGCGCGTCTCGGATTCCAGCAGGGCTCCGGGACCGTAATTATTGTACATCGGCGAGCGTTCGATCACCGGCACCTTGAGCAGGTTCGCACCCTTGGTGAAGTCGAGCGGCGGCGACAGTTGCGCACCGGCCAGTTCCTCGGGCGAAAACGGCGAGAAGATGTGGGTGGGCATCAGCGTGTATTGAAAGAGGTCCTGGCCAGCCAGATTTTCGGGGAACCGGTGGTAGGTGTAGCGGCCGTCGGCGACATTCACAGCGCCGCCGAAATAACCGAACAGCGCGCCCTCGCGTCTTGCTGTGCCGTCAGCCATCTGGCACAGCGAGAAGCCCTCGTTTTCCGTTGGCGGGGTAGCGCCGAACAGATCAAGAAAGGTCGCGGCGAGGTCGATCGATTGGGTCAAGGCCTCAGACCTCGCCCCGGCCAAGTCCGGGCTGCGAGGATCGTGCAGGAAGAGCGGGATGTGTGCGACTTCCTCGTAGAGGTTCATCCGGTTCTTGGCCCAGAAATCGTGCTCGCCGAGCAGGAAACCATGATCGGTCGTGACCACCAGCGCGGTGTCTGTCCACAGCTCGTGCCGGTCGAAGTAATCGAGCAGTTCGCCCAGGAGATGGTCGCACATGGCCACGACCGCATAATAGTTAGCCCGGAGCTCCTCGCATTCTTCTGGCAGCTCCTCGACCCGACCATAGCGGGGCCAGTCGCGGATCGGCCCTTTCCAGCCGGTGTCGAACTTTTCCTTGAAACGCGCCGGCGCGGTGAACGGCTCGTGCGGGTCAAAGGTCTCGATCTGCAACAGCCAGTTGTCGGCGTCGCGGTTGCGGTCGAGGAAATCGAACCCTTCGGCGAAGCAACGTACGGAAGGAAAGTCGTTTTCCTCCTTTATGAACTCGCGGTTGATTATGTTCTGGCCGAAATAGGAGCGACGTCCCTCGCTGAACTGGCGCGCATGGTACATCTCGCGCAGCCGCTCCCAGTGCGGCTGCACCATCGCCTTCCAGCGGTCGCCTTCCTGTCCGCGGACAAATTCGTAGCTGTCGTAACGGTTGTGATATGTCGCGCCGCCGTCTTCCCAATAATGGAAATGATCGGTCACCAGATGGCTGTAGGTGCCGGTTTGCTGGTGCAGGATTTCCGGAAACGCGTTGTCGAAAGGTTCCAGCGGCCCCCAACTGCGGTGCAGGAAAGTGAGCCGTCCGGTCAGCATGTCGCGCCGTGCCGGCATGCAAGGCAGGCTGCCGACGTAATGCTTGTCGAAGGTCACGCTCCGCGCCGCCAGCCGGTCGAAATTCGGCGTCGGGATGCGCGTGCCGCCATAGGCGCCCAGCATGCCGCGGTTTAGAGAGTCGAAGAGGACAAAAACGGCTTTCATGATCGGGTTCGCCTATTTCACCGCGCCCTGGGTCAGGCCCTTGACGATGTAGCGTTGGGCAACCAACAGCACGATCAGCGCCGGCAGCATGGCGAGAGCAGCGCTGGCCGCCATCTGGGTGTACTGAATCTCGAAATCCTGAGCGAACTTGGCGATCGCCACTGGCACGGTGGCGGTTTGTTTCATGGTCAGCGTCAGCGCCACCGCGAACTCGTTCCAGGAGAAGATGAACGTCAGGATCGAGGTCGCTGCGACACCTGGCGTGATCAGTGGAAGGATGACGTGCCACAGCACGCGCGGCGTGCTGGCACCGTCCATGATGGCGGCTTCCTCAAGTTCCTTTGGCACCTCGCGCACGAACACGGCCATCAGCCAGATCGCCATTGGCAGGTTGAGCGTCGCGTGTGCCAGGATCAAGCCGGTGAATGTGTTTTCGAGGCCGACCGTGCGCGCCATGGAAAACCAGGCGCTGGCCAGCGCAACCGGCGGGATCATGTGGAAGATCATCGTCCATGCCAGGAAGATGTGCGCCACCCATGAGGGCCAGCGCAGGCGGTTGAGCGAGAAGGCGCAGAGCGTCGCGACGACTACGCACAGGATGGTGCTGAGCACTCCGACGATGATGGAATTGCGATAGTTGAGCAGGAAATCTGAGGTCTTGGACCACAGCACTTCCGAAAAATTGCTCCAGACCGGAGTGAACAAGACCTCGCCCATCAGTAGCGAAATCTGGGTGCGGAACCCGGCAGCGACCGTCCAAACGATCGGCGCGATGACGATCGCGGCGCAGATTGCAAGCACGATATGAAGCGGGACGGGTGACCTGGTGCGGCCGTTCATGATGTCGCTCCCGTACGGCGGCGCGCGGAAAGGGCTATGACCAGCAACAATGCGACGAGGAAGATCACCGCGACCGACATTGCCGAGCCATAGCCGGCTTTGTCTTCGGTGAAGAAGCGCTGGTAGAGCGTGAAGCTCAGCACTTCGGTGGACGTTCCGGGTCCTCCGCTGGTCAGCAGATAGACCTCGTCGAACACCTTGAAGGCCAGCACCAGCCGGAAGGCGAAGGTGACGATGATCGTCGGGATCATCAGGGGCAAGGTGATGTACCAGAGTTCCTGCCAGGCGCTGGCACCATCCATCTTGGCAGCCTCGAAGACGTCCTGCGGCAGGGTTTCCAGCCCCGCCAGGAACAGCAGGAAGCAAAATGGCGTCCAGTGCCAGATATCGACGATGATGACCGACAAAAGCGCAGTTTCGGAACTGCCCAGCCAATCGTGCGGCATCAGGCCGACAAGGCCGAGCGCCTTGTTGATCAGGCCGAAGTCGAAATTGAGCATCAACTTCCAGATGGCGCCGATGACGATGCCGGGGATGAGGATCGGCAGGATAAAGATGGCGCGGTAGAACACGCGGCCATGGGTGATCTTGCTGACTGCCAGCGCCATGGCGAAACCCAGCACCATCTGCCCGGCGACCGCGGCAAAGGCAAAGACCAGCGTATTCCACAAGCCTGCGCTGAACAGTTGATCTGAAAACAGGGCCTCGTAGTGGGTCAGCCCTGCCCAGGTACGCGTCGGTTTTCCATCCGCCCAGGTGACGTTCTGGAAGCTGGTGAGAAACAGGTTGGCGATCGGTAGCACGGTCAGCGCCACCATCATCGCCAGGGCAGGCCCGAAGGTCAGCCAGCGCCACAGGCGCTGGCCGTCACCCTCCATGACTTTGTGGCTGTCGCGCACGCCAGGTCGGGCGGGCGTGAGGGAGGCTTGGGAGGCAGTCATGGAAATGCCCTTCGATTACTTGATCGGATCGAGTTTTCCGGTCTTGTAGGAGTGGCCGGCCATGATCTTCTCGATCTCGTCCGACATCCCGTTCAGGGCGTCGGCGCTGGGAACCTCTCCGGCGACGGCGCGGTTCAGGCCCACTTCCAGGACCGCGATGACCTCGCTGGCCTCCGGGAACTGGTAGATGTTGACCGCGTGCGGCAATGCTTCCGCAAGCGGCTTCATCCAGCGATACTTGCGCTCCTCGGCGATCGGCTCCTTGTAGACTGCCGCGTTGACCGGGATGCCACCGGCCTTGGCGGTCTCGAGCTGAGCCGCCTTGGTCTGGAACCAGCGAAGGAACTCCACGGCAGCACGCTTACGGTCGTCGGGCACGTTCTTGGAAATGCCGGCAAGCCAATGGCCGAGGCCTGGCGCGGTCGGCAGTCCCGGTGCGGAGGGCGGCGGCGCCCATTCGACCTTGTCGACGATCGCCGATTTGTTGGGATCGTCCATCTGCGACCAGGCTGCGATGACCATCATGATATGGGCCGAGTGGCCGGTGACCATGGCCTGGATGACCTCGGCCTGGTCGGAAGCGGCGGTCTTCGGGTGGCCGGCCTCCTTGGCAAGGCGAATGTAGTAATCCAGGGCCTCCTTGCCCTCGGTCGAATTCAGCGTCACGGAATAGTCGCCCGCCGACTGGTCTTTGAAGATACCGCCTCCCATGCCGTAGAGATACGGATAGAAGTCGTAGGCGACGGTGTGCGGACCGCGCGCGCCACGCTGGACGATGCCGTACATCTCTGGCGGGTTGTGGAGTTTCCGAGCGTTTGCTTCCAGTTCAGCGAAGGTTTTGGGCGCCGACAGGCCGGCTTCCTTGTAAAGGTCGCCGCGGTAGTAAAGCATAGGGATCAGCGGCGAGACCGGGATCGACATGAGCTTGCCGTCATTGGTCACCGACTTCTTCTCAGCGTTGTAATAGATGGTGTCGCCAAGCGTGTAGACGTCCGGGTCAAGCTTGAACCCGGGGTCGATGTCGGTGATCGCCTCGACGAAACCGCCGGCATACATCTCGGTGAACCAACCGGAGTTCATGATCAGGACGTCGTATTGGCCTTCGCTGGCGCGCACCGAGTTGCGTTGCTTCTCCAGTGAGCCGGCAAATGGATTGACGTCGAGCTCGACCTTGTTGCCTGTCTCGGCTTCATAGGCCTCGACCGTCTTGCGGAAGCTCTCGAACCAGGGCGACTGGTTGATGACGACCGTGATGGGCGCCACGCTTGCCGCATGGAGCGGCCGGATCGCACCCGGGATTATCGTGCCCAGGCCGGCCGCGCCGATGCCTTTTAGGATGGTTCGTCTTGGAATGGTGAAAGTCATTTTATTCTCCCATTGCGTTTGACATTACGATTTGGTTTGGCGTGGCAATCAAGAAATGCGCCTGCTTGAGATTGCTGATCTTGCGTCAGCCTGCTCCAATCCCAGCCTCATTCGCAGAAAATCGGGCTAGCCCAGTTCCATTGCCCGTTGGCCTGCCGCATTCGCGCGTAGACCCAATCGCCCTTGCGAAGCGGTTCGATCGATAGAGGCCCATGCCATTGCCATTGATGCGGACGCGGTAACGGATGCAGCCGGAAGGCAGGGCTGTCGATAGGCCCGAGATTGCCGGAGAGCGCGCCGGCCAGCAGACGCTCCGCCGTAACCTTGAACGTCTGTCCGTCGACGGTAAGGACAAATGATGCGTCCGGCAGGATGCGCACCCGCGCCGCGATCGCCTGCATCGAGGCGGTCGTGTTGTTTGGATTGGCGATCGAACGCACGGCGAAATCGATCCGGTTGCCGTCGAGTTCGACACGGTTGTCGTCTTGTGCGTCGCCTTCGCCTTCCAGCGGAGAGACGACCTCGGCGCCGCGCAGCCGCGGCTCGACCGACAGGATCTCGCCGCCGATCAGTTCGAGCGAACCCTGCCAATCGTGAAACTTGCCGCGCGCGCCCCATCCGAGTTCAAGCACGACAATCGTTTCGATGCTCCCGTTGGCAACGGAGAGCGGCGACGGTTGCAAATCCGGCGTGACGCGGCTCACCACGTCGCCGTTGCGGATGATGTCGATATAATCGATGGCGCCGCCTGCCACCGCTTCCAGCTCCAGCGCCGCATTGCCGCCGGGTGCGAGAATGCCGCCCTGTGTCGCGTCGCCAATCGCGAAGAAGAGGTGGCTGGCGTCGCCGGTCAGCGCGTTGGTGCGCCGCTGGTGGATCGCCTGCCACAACGCATCACGGGAGTTTTCCGGTGCGTAGACCGCCGAGCGGCCGTGGCCATAGGAACCGGGGTAGCCGCTGTGGTGATCCGTGTTGCCGAGGAAACCGAACTTGTGACCGAGGTTGAGCCCGTGACGGACTGTTGATTGGCCATCGCTCGGACCCATCGAGTGCAGGAAAGGCCGATCCATGACGGACGTTTCCGAGCAGCCATGCATGGAAATGATCTCCAGCACCGGAGACAGGTCTTCGATGAAACTCTGCCAATTGATCCCGCGCGCGCCGAGCCGGTAGCCAATGTGATGCGGGAAGGCGAAGGCGCGATTGCTGAAGGCTGCGCGCAGTTTGTGCTGCAGTTCCTGCGGGGTGTCGGCCTTGATCAGATCCTGCCGCTGCAGATCGCGGTAAACGATCGTGTAATCGCCATGGGCGAAGGAATGGATCTCGTATCCGGGGAACACGGTGAATTCACCCGGCGCGTCGGCAGCCGCCAGTATGTCGAAATGCGCGTCCCACACTCTTTCGAGCTTGGCGAATCCCTTTACA
Source organism: Aminobacter carboxidus (assembly GCF_014863355.1). GTDB lineage: Bacteria > Pseudomonadota > Alphaproteobacteria > Rhizobiales > Rhizobiaceae > Aminobacter > Aminobacter carboxidus. The sequence goes on from NZ_JACZEP010000001.1 coordinate 112,029, forward strand.
TGAAAGTCGACGATGTGCGCGACACTCGGGTCGTTGACCGGCATGTCAGGCCAATAAGCGTGCCCCGTGACGGATACGAAATCGAGTTGCCGGCGGGCCCGGCGAAGGGCCTGCTCGAGGCTGCCGTGCCCATAGGAGATGTCGCAGTGATTGTGGACATCGCCGTAATAAGGCCGCAAGCCGTGACGCGTGGCCAGGGGGGACAGCCTCCCGGGGAGACGCTCGCCGATCATGACGATTGAACCCGAAAAAATACCTTTCGCGGCGGTAGTCCTGGAAGAGCCAACATCTGCAAACCCGCTGTATTGAGGTACAATATGTATTGTACCGTATCATGTGCATTTCGGGACGCAAGTGCTGATTTTGGCGCGAGGGGAATTCGTTACGCACCTAGGACGCTGGAGATGGTCACTCAGGGGAAGTGGTGCTGCTGCGGATCACTTGAGAGCAACCGAGATAGATGATCTGCGGCGGCAATTCGGGTGAGTTTAGCCGGCGGTGGATGGTTTTTACCAATTGTTGGGCGCCCTCGAGATACGAGCTTCCAGCCATCGACATGGAGCCGAAATGCTCAGTCGGCACGTCATGATGGCCAAGGATGAACACGCTTAGTTTGTCCGGGTAGCTGATTCCCAATTCGTCCAGGCAGCGCCCGATGCCAAGCGCATCCGATATGCCCAGGGTAATCATGGCCGTGAAAGGGAGACGATGGTCCTCGTCTAGCAGACCCTCGAGAGCTCCCTTGAGGGCCAACTCGACACTCTGTGTCGGATGAAGCACGCCGCGCAGGGTGATTGGGCCAAAATGCCGAGCATTATCGGGTGCCCTCCGGCCAATGCGCTCAAAGGCGCGGCGAACACTGAGAATCGGTTGGGCCATCGTGTCCAGGGAAGCCAAAGCGATCGAGCGATGGCCAAGCTCATGCAGGTGGTCCAATGCCATATCCAGCGCCTCTTCCCAGTCTGTTCCTACACGATCGAGATCGACTCCTGAGACACTGTGACCGTCAACTACCAGTGCTCTCGCCTTGTCCTGCAATAGGTGGAGCAGCCTGATAGGGATGTTTTCGTAATGCGATTGCAGGACGACTGCGTCGAAATCGGGAATAGAGGAGAGCATATCCAGAAGATGGCTGGTGTTGTGATAGGAGATCTGGACAACCTTGCTGCCGGAGCGCGACATCTCATCGACGATATAGTTCTGAACCAGCACGCAGCGCTCGTTGAGGCTGGCATTGGCCAATATGAGCAAACTATCGAGGTGCTCATCAGGTGGCCGTACGATGCGGCGTTCTTCTTGTGATTTTGTCACATATGTCCCGCGACCGACCTGCGACGTCAGCAGACCTGCTTCTCGGAGACGGGTGAGCGCATCCTGGACAGTGGCTTGGCTGACGCGAAATGTCTTCATCAGCTCGCGCACAGTGGGCAACCTGGCGCCGTCGTCGAGCTGCGATATCTGTTCCTGCAGTGCCGTAAGGACCACGTTCATCGGCAATCGCTTCTCCTGTCTGGCGCGTCCTTGATTGTCGCAGGATCCATTTCAGTCGAATACATTTTGAACCCCTTTGCGCAGTCCAAACTTGCGTATCAAGACTACTCTGGCCCTTCAAGTGCCACAGGCCGAACGGCGACGATTGTATCGTATCAGATACAAATTGCACTTTACAATTTGAATTGCGCTAATATACTCGGCGAAATAATGTCCTCCGACCGGGCGCTATCCCGCCGGCGAGGGGTTTTGGGGAGGTGCTCGTGCTTGATCACGACAATCTTGCACGATGTGCACTTCGTCGCAGCGAAGCGCCTGTCGCCAAGCGGACGACGTCCCCATTTCTTCAGTTTATCGCCATCAACAGTGTGGGGAAAACCTTTGCTGCTCGCACTGGCAGCAGCATTTCAGTTCTCGACTGCGTTGATTTGACGATTGCTGAAAATGAGTTCGTGTCGTTTGTCGGCCGCAGCGGCTGCGGCAAGACCACGCTTCTCAACATCATCGCCGGTCTGGAAGACGCCACGCAAGGGCAGATTACAATTGCGGGCCGGCCAGTGACCGGACCGGGGCAGGGGCAAGGCGTCGTATTCCAGCAGCACGCCCTTTTCCCCTGGCTCACAGCTGTCGACAATGTTGCGTTCGGCTTCCGCAAGTCGGGGCTGAACAAGACAGACCGCCGCCAAAAGGCGATGGACCTCCTTACCCTTGTCGGGCTTGAAGCGGCAGCATCCAAGTATCCGCGCGAAATGTCCGGCGGCATGCAGCAGCGCGTCTCCATTGCCCGGGCGTTGGCTCTCGATCCACAGATTCTGCTGATGGACGAGCCGTTCGGGGCGTTGGACGAACTGACCCGCATCGAGTTGCAGCACGAGCTGCTCCGCATTTGGGAAGCGCAGCGCAAGACTGTGGTCTTCGTTACCCATTCGATCAATGAAGCACTGATGCTGTCGGACCGGATTGTGCTGCTCGCCCCCAATCCTGGACGCATCAAACGTGTATTCGATGTCGATCTGCCGCGCCCGCGCTCGCGCACCGAGCCGCGCTTCAACGCACTTTACGAAGAAATCTGGGATGAGCTGTCGACATGATGCGCCGGTTCCCCCAAATTGCCCCGCCGTTGATTGCACTGGCGATCCTGCTCGTCGCCTGGGAATTGGGCGTCCGTTATGGCTTTCTCAAGCCGTATCAGTTTCCGCCGGTCAGCCGCATCGCGTCGGGTTTTGTCGAGTTGTCCACGATCGGCTTTCCGACTGGCGTGTCAATCTGGTCGCACACGCTCACTACGCTCGTACGCGTTCTTCTCGGCTACGTCGGCGCGCTCGCACTGGCGATCCCATTGGGCGTCGTCATCGGCAGCTTTCAGGTGCTCGACAAGTTGACCGCGCCGCTGGTTGTGTTCTGCCGTTCGGTGGCGACGCTCAGCCTTCTGCCGCTCGTCATCGTCTGGTTCGGCGCCGGCGAACTGACCAAGGTTTTTCTGATTGGCTACGGCTGTTTCTGGGTGATGCTCTCCAACGTCATCGCCGGTGTTCGCTACGTCGATCCCGTTCTGGTTCGTGCTGCCCGCACATTCGGTTTGCATGGCGGCGAGCTGTTTCGTCGCGTCGTCTTGCCAGCGGCGCTGCCGCGCATCTTTGCCGGCGCGCGCATGGCGCTCGGCGTCGGCTTCATGGTCATCGTCGGCGCCGAGATGATCGGCACGATCGAGGGCCTCGGCGCGCTGATTATGGAAGCCCGCACTTTCTACCGCAGCGAGATCACCATCATTGGCATGCTGATCATTGGGGTTATCGGCTTCGCAATCTCGGCCGGCCTCACCGCGTTGGAGCGGCTCCTGCTTCCATGGGCCGGCAACCTGGACGCGGTGCGGCGATGAGCGAAATTTTGAAAACCTTGCGTTCGAACGATCTTGCATTGGGCCTGATCGGCGCTGTAGCCGCGGTCGGCGTGTGGGAGATCTGTGCCAGAACCGGTGTGGTCGACCCTACGCTGTTTCCAAGTCCGTCTCTGGCTATTTCCGCAGCGGCCCAGAGGCTGACGGCCGAGACTTTGGCCGACAATCTGATGTGGAGTCTCTTCCGCGTCTTCTCAGGCTTTATTCTCGGAGCGCTCGCAGGTGCTGCGATCGGCATAGCCGCAGGGTGGTATCGCGGCTTTGGCACGATCGTACGGCCACTCATCGAACTGCTGCGGCCGATCCCGCCGCTCGCCTGGATTCCGCTGGCCATCATCTGGTTCGGACTGGGCGAGCCCTCGAAGCTTTTCATCATCTTCCTTGGCGCGTTTTTCCCGGTTGTCACCGCCGCCTACCAGGGCATGCGCAGCATTGACCCAGTGTTGCTCCGCGCGGCCCAGACGCTTGGCCTCGACGGCCTGCCACTCCTGCTTTGGGTCGCAGTGCCGGCGACCGCGCCGGACCTCGCCACCGGCGTACGCATTGGCTGGGGTTTGAGTTTCGGCGTGCTCGTCGCGGCCGAACTGATCGCGGCAGACCGTGGCCTTGGCTACATGATCATCAACGAGCGCAACACCGGCGGCTCCGTCGGCGTCATCATCGTCGGCATCCTGCTGATCGGCGCGCTGAACCTTTTGACCGACGCAGCAATTGGCGCCGCGATCAAACGATGGGTCGGGCGCTGGCATGGCGCCTGAACGGCCCGGTTTCGCATAACAACAATGGGAGAATTCAACATGTGTAGCATCCTCCGTCTCATAAGAACCACCGCGGTGATCACCACGCTGTCCATCGCCGGCGTCTCGCAAGTCGCCGCACAAGCGGTTGAGACCGACACTCTCAATATCAGCATCGGGCCGGACTTGCCGTTCCTGGTTCATATCGTTGCAAAGGAAAAGGGTTTCTTCGCCGAGGCCGGCTTCAAGAACGTCGAGTTCAAGACCTTTGCCTCGGGCAATCTTGCAGGAGAAGCCCTGCTGGCCGACCAGATCCAGCTCTGGACACCCGGCAACCTGCCTCCGGTTTCCATGGCGCATAACGGGGTGCCGGTCGTGGTGCTCGGCACCAACGCCGTCAGTCACGGGCTCGAGAAGATCGTCGTGCGTGCCGATGCCGGGGTCGAAAATCCGGAAGACCTCTACAAAACAAAGCTTGGCTTGCTGGTCAGCTCGACCTCGGGCGCTCTGCTTACCAACCTTGCCAAGCACTATGGCCTCGACGCGACCAAGATCCAGACGGTGAATCTTGCGCCGCCGGAAGCCATGGCCGCCATGGCCAACAACGAGGTTCAGGGCATCATTTTCTGGGAGCCGTTCCCGTATCGCGCGGTCAAGGAGCAGGCGGCCAAGATCGTTCACACCGGCACCAAGAGTTTCTTTGCCAAAAACAATGGCGAGGATGTGCCGGTGTCCAACAACCGCACAGTCTGGGTGGCGTCGCAGGATTGGGTGAAGGCCAATCCGAATGCGGCGAACGCGCTGGTCAAAAGCTTGCTCAAGGCGCAGGCCTATGTCGCCGATCCGGCGCACAAGGACGAAGTGCTGAAAATATACTCGGATGTCCAGAAGCAGCCAATTGAGATGAACCAGGCGCTGATCGACAACTATATTTTCACTCCGAAAGTCGATCAGGCCTATGTCGATGATATGGCCGCCATCGCCGACTATCTGCAGGCGACCAATCGCATCCAGGGTGAGAAGAAGGACATCCTTACCTACACCTACACGGAGCCGATGAAGGCCTTCGACCCTGCCCTGGTGCAGATCGAGGGTCAGTGGAAGCCTTAACATCGCCCAGCCGGAGCGTTGGCATCGCCGGCGCTCCGATCTCAATCCCCGGAACAATCCCATGCCACGCGTGACCCCCAAGAGTGTCTCCGTCGCCATCATCGGCGCCGGGTTCATATCCGACTACCACGTCAACGGCCTGCGCGCCGCGGGCGGCTCTGACATCGTAGCGCTGGTCGGGCGCCGGCCGGAGACGACGGCGCGCAAGGCCGAGGCTCTTGGCATCGGTCGAATTGAGACGGATTACCGCGGGGTGCTGGACGATCGCTCCATCGATGCCGTCGTTGTCGCCTCACCGGACGATACGCACGAGCGGATCGCCGTCGACTCGCTGCAGGCCGGCAAGCATGTGCTGTTGCAGAAGCCGATGGCTCTGGACAGCGCGCAATGCCGCGCGATCATCCAAGCCGACACGCTCGCAGGCCGCCGCCTGACGGTCAGTTTCATGCATCGCTATTTCCCCGAAGTGCGCTGGCTTCGCGATCTTCTTGCCGCCGGCACGCTGGGTGAGGTGCATTCCGTGCGCATCCGCAATGCGACACCTGGCGCCGACTGGGGCGACTGGTTCTTCACGCCGGGCAATGTCTCGGGCGGTGTCGTCATGCAGCTTGGCGTGCACGGCATCGATCTGTGCCGCCATCTGTTTGGATCGATCGCCAGTGTCGGCGCGGAGATGATGACGGCCCGGCCTGAACGGCGCCTGGCGGACGGACGGAAGGTCCACTCGCAACTGGAAGATAACGTCTTTGCCACCTACCGCTTTGCTAATGGCATCCAGGCCAGCCACGAGATGAGCTACAGCGAGCTGCAGGGTTGCGACCGTTTCAGGCTGGAACTCTATGCCGAGAACGGCACGGTGTGGTTGCGCACCGAGCGCGGGCTGGCGGCTCTGTATGCACCGGCCGTGACGGGCAAGGCAGAGTGGGTCGTGCCGCCCTTCAACGACGAGGCATTCGGCGAGGCACACCATCGTCATTGGTTGTCCATCGTCCGCGGCGACACACCGCCGGACGACACCGCGCTTGCCGGATTGCAATCGGTCACGATCGCCGAAGCGATCTATGCCGCCGCGCGCAGTGGCCAGAGAACACTCGCCGAGACGGAGGCCGAACGGTGAAGCTCAAAATCGCGGTGTTGGGTACCGAGCACTATCACGCAAACTTCTGGACGCGGGCCCTTCTCCAGAGCCCCGACGCCGTAGTGTCCGGCGTTTGGGATACCGACCCGGCGAGAGCTTCGGCATTTGCCGGCGAGCACGGCGTTGAAGCCAATGCCGACCTAGCCGGGTTGATTTCCGCCAGCGACGCGGTCGCCATCTGTTCGGCGACCGTCGATCATCTCGCGCTGGTCGAAGCTGCCGCTGCGCGAGGCAAGCCGGTGTTGTGCGAAAAACCGCTCGGCATCGACCGTGCCCAGGGTGAGGCGATCGCCGCTGTCGTCAAGCGTGCCGGGATCCGCTTTATGCAGAGTTTTCCCAAGCGCTTCGATCCGGCCAATCATGAGATCAAGACGCTTCTGGACAGGCAGGCATTGGGCAAAGTCACGCTATGCCGCGTACGGCACGGCCACAGCCATGGCTTCACGGAGGCATTCAAGTCGGCATGGTTCGTCGATCCGGCGCGCTCCGGTGGCGGCACCTTGCTCGATGAAGGCGTCCACGCCGCCGACTTCCTGCGCTGGATGTTCGGAGAGCCGGAATCGGCCTTCGCGAGCCTATCGTCCGCGACCCTTGGGCTGCCCGTGGAAGACACGGCGGTCGCCACGTTCCGCTACGCCGACGGCATGATCGCCGAAGTGACGACGAGTTGGTGTTTCGCCGCAGCAGACACTTCGATCGAGATTTACGGGACTGAAGGCTCCATCCTGCTTTCCGGCGTCGATATCGCCTCGCGCCCGACGCGCGAAACGGATTTCTTGCGGGTCTTTCGCCGCGGCGACGGTGGCGGAAGCTGGACCGCCTCGGATGTCGTGCCGCATTTCAAGACCGGCGTCTTCCACGAGCATGTCGCCTGGGCCTTCGTGAAGGCTCTGAAAGAACAGTCGCCGATGCCGGTGACCATCGAGGATGGTCTGCGCGCCTTCGCCATCATCGAAGCCGCCTACCGCGCCGCAGCGAGCGGTCGTGTCGAAGCCATCCGGCCGAGCTGAGGATTCTGTCATGCCCTCCCAAATGCAAACCGAAGTTCACCAGATACCGGCCGCCGTCGAGCGCCAGCTGCATGAAATCGGCCCCCGATATCGCGAGATCGGCCAGCGCCTCAATAGGCAAGATTTCACAATGGCGATTTCCAATGCGCGCGGTACGTCCGACCATGCCGCGACCTACCTGAAATATCTCCTTGAAACACGGCGGGGAACGCCCGTCGCTTCGGTTGGACCGTCGGTTGCCTCGGTCTACGGCAGCAGATTGCGGCTGCACGGACAGCTTTGCGTTACAATTTCCCAGTCCGGCGCCAGCCGGGACCTGATCATGCTTCAGGAGGCAGCAGCCAATGCCGGTGCTGCGACGCTCGCCATTGTCAACGATGTCACCTCGCCAGTGGCTCACCAGGCCAGCCTGCTGGCGCCGATGCACGCCGGCCCGGAACTGGCCGTCGCCGCAACCAAGACCTATGTCGCCTCGCTTGTGGCCATTGCCTCGATCGTAGCGGCTTTGGACGAGGACGCTGGCCTCGCAGACGCCATTGAGCGACTTCCCGAAGCGCTGGCCGGTGCGCTTGCCCGGGACTGGTCCGTCGCGGTCGACGCATTGGCCAAAGCGGAGTCGGTGTTTACCATTTCGCGGGGTCCGGCTCTGACGATTGCCGCCGAAGCGGCGCTGAAACTCAAGGAAACGTGCCGCCTTCATGCGGAGGCCTACAGCGCCGCCGAAGTCCGTCACGGACCGATCGCTCTGGCAGCGCCGCGGTTTTGCGCGTTGGTCTTTGCCACTCGCGACGAGGGACGAGCCAGCATTCTTGAGGCCGCAAGCGCTCTGCGGTGCGGCGGCGCAACCGTGGTGGTTTGCGATAGCGCCGTGGGTGCCGATCTGCCATCTGTAGCCGCGCCGCACCTTCTGCTCGACCCGATCTGCCAGGCGGTCAGCTTCTATCAGTGTGTCTCCGCTCTGGCGCAGGTGCGCGGCCTCGATGCGGATCGGCCCGCGCACCTTTCCAAAGTGACGGTGACCGTATGACGGCTCTCGTATGCGATCTTGGCGGCACCAATGCCCGGCTGGGGCTGGTTGAGGACGGCCTGCTTCTGCCGAACACGGTGGCAAGCCTCGCCAACGACGCTTTCACCGATTTTCCTTCACTCCTCGGCAGCTATCTCGTGAGCCTGCAGAAACCGGACCTAGAGTCCATTTGTATTGCGCTGGCGGCGGTCCCGACACCCGAAGGCGCGCGTCTGACCAATCGCGACTGGGATATCAGGCGCGACGACGTCGCCGCCGCGGGCGGCGTTTCCAACGTGCATTTCCTCAATGACTTCGAGGCTCTCGCCCTGTCACTGAGGCAAGCCGATCAGCACGAATTGCAGGTTCTGTATCAAGGCACCAAGTCATCGCGCCTCGGACCCAGATTGGTCCTTGGTGCCGGGACCGGCTTCAATGCTGCAGTCTGCTTTCCATCACGCATTGGCCAGGCTTCAATTGTCTCGGCGGCCGAGTGCGGGCACATGACCCTGCCTATCGAAGGAGAAGAAGAACTCTCGCTCCAGGCACATCTGGCAGCCGGGCGAGGGCGTGCTTCCGTGGAACGTGCGCTGTCAGGCAACGGACTGGTCGAGATTTACAACTGGTGTTGCAGGAGCAATGGTCGCAATCTCCGCTTTCACAAGGCAGCCGAAATTTCCGCTGAGGCCGCCTCCCACGGTGACCCAGATTGTCAGCAGGCAGCCGACTTGCTCCTACGGTTGCTGGGGCGCGTGTCCGGCGACTTGGCGTTGGCCTTTCTTCCGACCGGCGGCATTTTCCTTTCCGGCGGGGTTACAAGGTCGCTAGCGCCACTGATGCGAGCAACCTCCTCCACCTTCCAGACCGCGTTTCGATCGAAGGGAAGGCAATCGAGCTTCATGGAACGCTTTCCCATCTCATTGTTGCTGGACGACCGTGCTGCCTTGGCGGGCTGCGCTGAGTGGTTAAGGTCTACGGGTGCTGCCGGCTCGTCAGCACGTTTAGCTCGCGACGATGAAGCTACTTAATCTCTCCGTCAACGAAAGACGGCTGATCGAGCTTATCACCGCAGATAAGCCTGTGGCGCGCGTCGACCTGGCGCGCCGATCCGGAATGACCGGGGCTGCGGTGACTCGACTTGTCGCTCGACTTTCCGACCTCGAGCTTCTGACGGAAAAGGCGGATCGAGCAGGGGCGCAAGGGCAGCCCAGACGTTTGTTGAGTTTGCGAACGGACAGGTTTGTGTCCGCAGGCATAACCTTCACCGCATTCTTCATGAAGATCGTCGTGGTCAACCTTGCTGGCAAGACCCGCGCCTCGCGTCTGGTTGACATCAAAACAAGCAACGCAAAATCGATTGCACAAGCAGCGAAATTGGCCGTGGAGGCCATGCTGACTGAAATCGGCGCTTCGAAGCGGCATTTGCTGGGAATTGGCTGCGCGGTACCCGCCAACTTTGCAACGATGTCGCAAATGGCGAAAGTTTCTCCCATATTTGTAGCACTCGACAGCGGTGAAGCTGAAAACGCCTTTCAGACCATCTTTGAAGCGCCTGTCGCCTTTGAGAGCAATGGTACGGCTGCCGCTCTTGGAGAATACGTTTTTAGTGAACGTGGTAATCGGCCCGATCCGATGTACCTCATCCACATCGGCGACGACGTTGAAGGCGGCTTTGTCATCAACGGCCGCCCCTACCGCGGGGCAAATGGCAACGCCTGTCAGCCGGGGGTTCTGTACTCGATCGACGGGCCACGCCCATCGGGTGAGGACCTTCTTGGATGCCTGGGGAAGGCGGGATACCGCATCGCCGACTTCGCGGAACTCGGAAATATGCCGGAAGAAGCGCAGTCAGTCGCTGCCGCATGGACTGAACGTGCGGGACGGCAACTGCGGCAAACAGTGCGGATGGTAACTGCTATGTTCGACCCGGCCCTGATCATCGTCGGTGGCAAGTTGCCCGACGACATTACCCGTGGCCTGGTCGCCGCCATCACAAACAAGTCAGTCCCAGGCTCATCGATCGGCGTGGGGGACGCACCGATAGAAGTTTCATGTCTGGGGGCTCGCGGGGAAGCGGTTGGCGCGGCCGCCACGGCTTTTTTCGATGCACTCTTTTCCGGCGCGGTCGCGGACAACGCGAGCCCGTATCTTAATGGCCGAAGGAGTAAGTCGACAAACGACGCTAGCAACGGCAGATAGGGGCCGCGCGCTTTGAACGCGCGACCTTTTAAGCAAAGGGCTACTTGCCACCCCAAGCAGCCGGATAGTCCGGCAGCTTCTCGCAGCCACACATGGCGTGGTGCAGCGGCGGCATCTTGTCATTGACATACTGGTCGAGGTTTTCGGCGGTGATGGCCGGCTGTGGCATCACCCATTCCGGGCCCGGCACGGGGTCGCCCCGCAACACCTTAACGGCGGCGATGATCGGCGTACGCCACTGATAGGTCGGGTACGTAGGCGCAATGGCCTTGAAGCCTTCGGCCTTCCACTTCTGTAGAAAGTCCTGCTGGTCTTCGCCGGTGATGATCGGTAGCGGCTTGCCTGCATCCTCGAAGGCCTCCAGCGCTGCAACGGCGGTTGCACCGGCGTCCATCCAGATTGCGTCAAGACTGCCCTTCGCCAGATAGTCCTCCACGATCGATTTGGTCTTGGCGTTGTCACCCTCGGTGAATTCCTCGCCTATGACGTTAAGGCCCTTTTCCTTGAAGATGCGCTTGGCTGCCGAAGCACGTGTCTCGAGCACGTCGACACCGGGGATGATGCGCAGCAGCAACACGTTGGCGCCAGCCGGCGCATTGGCTGCCACGAATTCACCTGCCTGGATGCCGAACCCATACCCGCCGACGGGATGAATGAAGGTTACCGGGCACTTGGTATTGACGCCACGGTCGAACACGATGACCGGCAGTACGCCGCAGGCCTTTTCGACAGCTGGCGTCAGTGCCGCGGTGGTGTTCGGCGAGACGATCAGCACCGAGCATTTGCCGCCATTGAGCAGGTCGTCGATGTCAGCAATCTGCTTGTCGTCTGAGCCTTCAGCGTCGACATGGATCAGCTCTTTGATCTCAGGGTGCAGCTTCACCTCGGCCTGCATGTTCGTCCAGCCCGTGACACGCCAGGCATTGTTCACGCCTGCGTTGGAAAAGCAGACCGTGTAGGGGCCGTCCTTCTTGAACTTGGCGGTGTCGACGATGGCGTCACCGTAATACTGCACCCACGGCTCGCCTTCAGGGCCATTGGCCTTGGCTGTCAGTTGCTGGCGCTGCTTGTCGAACTCGACCGGGTCGTCGAAGTTCAGCTGCTGGGCCTGCGCCGTGCTGGCGAGCAAGGCTGCTGCAAGTGTGGCGGTAATCAAACGTCTCATGTCCCACTCCCTTTGTTGATCGTTGCAATTCCTCCCGCCGGCTGGCACCGGCGAAATTTCATGTGCCGGTCCGGTTGCGTCGATAGGTGGCGAGCACGACGGCGGCTATCAGGATCACTCCTTGCACCACATCGCGGGTCGGTTTCGGCAGACCGACGAAATTCAACAATGTGAAGATCGCCGTCAGCGTCAGCGCGCCGGCGATCGAGGCTGGCACTGAACCGCGTCCGCCCAGCAATTGCGCGCCGCCAATGACGGTCGCGGTGATCGCTTGCAACTCGTAACCGATGCCGACATCGGTGGAGACGCCAGCAAAGCCGCCGAGAAGTATTCCGGCAGTGACGGCGCTAAAAGCGGACACCATGAAGGCGAGAACGCGTACACGCTCGACCGGGACACCGGACATCTTTGCGGCGCGCGGATTATCGCCGATCGCATGTAGCATCCGGCCAAAGTTGGTACGGTGCATCAACCAGTAGAAAGTGGCGCCGACCATGACAAGCGCGATCAGCGCCACCGGGAGGAACTGAATGAGTGGAACGCCTTGGATGTTAACGCGGCCGAAATAGCGGAAGGTCTCGGGAAGATAGCCGCGCGGCGAGCCGCTCGACCACATGAAGGCCACGCCGTTCAGCGTGATCATCATGCCGAGCGTTGCGATCAGCGACGGTACGCGCAGATAGCTGACCACCAACCCGTTGATCAGGCCCACGAGCGCGCCGATGACGTACATGACCAGGATCACCCACCAGGTCGCGTCGGCATTGTTGTTGAGCAGCATGGAGGAGCCGACCACCGTCAGCGTGATCAACGACCCCACCGAAAGATCGAAGCCGCCGGAGACAATGACGTAGATCTGCCCGGCTGCGAGGATCGCCAGGGGTGCTGCGCGCTTGAGGAAATTCATGTAGCCGGTCGGCTCGACAAAGCTTGGGTTGGAGACCGCGATCGCGACGATCAGCACGGCCAGCACAAAATAGACCGGATTGATCTGCTGCAGGCGGCGGCGCGCCGGCGCTATGTTACGCATGGAGGCAGGCTGGGTCATGCTGCCATCCTCTTCGAACGCACAGCATAGAAGGCGACCGCGGCGACGATGATGATGCCACGCATCACCTGCTTGGCGAATGCGTCGACGCCGGCGAGATTGAAGATCGAGTCGATCAACGAGAAGATGATGACGCCGGCGACTGTGCCCCAGATGCCGCCCTTGCCGCCGGAAAGGATGGTACCGCCGATGACGACCACCGCGATCGATTCAAGGTCGTAGGCACCTTCCGCGCCGATCCACGGCGAGCCCGATTTCAACCGGCTCGCCAAATAGAGCCCGGCAAGAGCCGCGTACAGACTACAGATGACGTGACTTGCAATGACGATGCGTGCCGTCTTGATGCCGGCCGCACGCGCTGTATCGCGATTGCCGCCGACGGAATAGACGTTGGAGCCAAAGCGGGTAAAGCGCAGCACAAGCCAGGCCAGCAAGGTCAGCATGACCAGTACCAGCAGGCTGATCGGCAACCCAAGAAGATTGCCGTAGGCGAATATTTGAAACTCGTCCGGCACTGAACCCTTGAAGCTGCCGTAGAACGAGGCGAGGCAACCCTGGATGACCAGCGACATGCCGAGTGTCGCGATCAGCGGATTGACTTCCAGCTTGGTGATCAGCAGCCCATTCAGCGTGCCGACCACTGCGCCCAGCGCCAGCGCGGCAAATGCGGCCGGCAGCATCATCGCCGGGTTGCCGTCCATGATTGCGGAGGAAACGACAGCTGAGGCGGAAATGAGATGCGCTACGGACAGGTCGATCGATCCGACAAGAATAGCGAAGGTCTGCCCCACAGCAGTCATGCCGAGCGCGATGGAGCGATTGAGAATCGAAACCGCTGCCTCCGGCGTCAGGAACCGGGTCTGGCCAAGGCCCAGCGCCATCGCGATATAGATCAGCAGCGCAATGCCGAGCAGCAACGCCGGGGCGTAGCGCTCTAGCCTCCAGGCTGCTCTGTATCGGGCAAACGAGCTCATGCGGCCCCCACCTTCTCGCCGGTCGCGGCAAGCATAATCTGGGCTTCGGTGGCACCGCGCGCGAATTCGCCTGCCAGTTCACCCAAGCGCATGACCAGCACTCGATCCGCCGTGCCGAGCACTTCAGGCAAATCAGATGACACCATCATGATCGCCGCGCCCTTGCGGGCGAGTTCGCGCATGAGGTGATAGATGCCCGCTTTGGCGTTTACATCGATGCCGCGCGTCGGCTCGATAAAAATCAGCAGCTTCGGATCGAGCGACAGCCAGCGGGCCACGATCGTCTTCTGCTGGTTGCCGCCCGACAGCGACTTGATCTCTTGCGAGAAGTTGCCAGCCCGCACGTCGACCTGCCGCAGGAGAGCGTCCATCGACGTAGTTGAGGCAAAGCGTGTCGCCTTGTCGTGGCCGGCGAGGTTGGACAGCGCACGCGCTGTCAGCATGCCGTTGTCGGAAACCGACTGCATCAGTACTAGCGCCTCGCCCTTGCGGTCGCCCGGCAACAAGCCGACGCCGGCGCGGATTGCCTCACGCGGGCTCTGAAAACGGGCTGACTGACCAGCCAGCGTGACCTCGCCTTTAGTGAAAGGTGCTGCCCCGAATAGCGCCCTTGCAAGCGCGACGCGGCCAGCGCCCTGAAGTCCTGCAAAGCCGACGATTTCGCCGGCCTTGATGTCGAAGGATATGTTCTTGAGCTGGTCGTTTCCGGCGTTGCGCACTGACAGGACCAACGCGCCGATTTCCTGCGCCGTTGCGGGCTCCGCATAATAGTCGCCGATGTCGCGGCCGACCATGGCGTGCACGATCGTATCGGGCGTCGGCACATGGTCGTAGCTCGCCGCGGTCCAGCCGTCCTTGAGCACGGTCACGCGGTCCGCCAGCTTGGTAATCTCGCGCATGCGGTGGGTGATGTAGACGATCGCTGTGCCGCGTTTCTTCAGCATTTCCACCAGCGCGAACAAGGCTTCGCATTCGGTTTCGTTGAGCGCGGCCGTCGGTTCGTCCATGACGATCACCTTGGCATCCAGCGACACCGCCTTGGCGATTTCAACCAGCTGCTGGCTTGCGACATCAAGGTCGGCCACCAGGGCATCCGGTTCGATGTGTTGCGCCTCGCCGAACAACGCCACCACGCGGCGCGCCTCCGTCTCCATGGCGCGGCGATCTACGATGCCGCACCGGGTCGGTTCGCGACCGAGAAAGATGTTTTCCGCCACGGTTCGTTCCGGCAACAACGAGAACTCCTGGTAGATAACTGAGATGCCGGCTTCGATCGCGTCGAGTGGATGTTTGAAATGCCGCTCCTTGCCGGCGACGACAATCGCTCCGTCATTCGGCAGGTAAACGCCGGAGAGAACCTTCATCAGCGTCGACTTACCAGCGCCGTTCTCGCCGGCAAGTGCGTGCACTTCGCCGGGATAGGCGGCGAAGCTGACCCCGCACAGGGCCTTAACGCCTGGGAAACTCTTGGTGATGCCGCGCATCTCGATGATGGGAAGCTGCGTCATGCCGCCGCCCAGGTCTTGCGGATAAAGGTGGCACTTTCGGCAAACAGCGTGTCCAAATCGGGGAACAGCGGACGCCAGACCCGTGTGGCCGCGGCGATCGCCGGGAGCCCTGCGCCGAAAGCTTCCAGCGTCAGCCAGCCATCGTAGCCCGTCGCCTTCAGCGCCTTGAACATGGTCGGGAAATCGATATGCCCCCGTCCCGGGATGCCGCGGTCGTTCTCCGATACGTGGAAGACGCCGATATCGTTGCCGATCAGAGTTATCGCAAGCTCGGGATTGCGCTCCTCTATGTTGGCATGGAACGTATCGTACATGATCTTGAATGCCGGATGATCAACGCGGCTCACATAGGCGCGCGCCTGTTCCATCGTGTTCAGGAAATACGTCTCGAAGCGGTTGAGATGCTCGAGCGACAAATAGACGCCGTTCGCCTGCGCCCGTTCGGCAAGCCTGTGATGCGCGTCGGCGCCGTATTTCAGCTCGTCCTCGGTCGGACCTGAGCCCGTGAAACAGCCGATCGGCGCATGGAATGGACCGCCCATGCTTTCCGCCCCAAGTGCAATGGCGCAGTCCAATGCCCAATCAAGATGCGTGATGCCCCGCGCCCGTACATCCGCATCAGAACTCACCGGACTGGCGTCCTGCGTTGGCACGATCGACGTTGTCGCGCGGGCAATGCCGATTCTCTCCAGTTCGCGGCCCAGTCTTTCGTAGTGGGCGACATCACCCTGCAAAACGGGCACCTCGACACCATCGTAGCCGAGGTCACGCAATTGCTCGATCCGGCCGAGATGCTTATCTTCGACCAGATCCGTCAGGCAAAGCAGGTTGATGCCGAGTTTCATTGCCGCTTAGCTTGCCTTGATGCCAAGCTCGGTACAGGTGGCGCGAATCCAGCTCAGCGACTTTTCAATCATCGGACCGGATGCGCCCTCGCATTCGAGACTGAGGACTCCGGTGTAGCCATGATCGCGCAGCATGCCGAGACAGGTTCTAATGTTATCGGCATTGACGCCGTCACCGGATGCGCAATGGCTCACCGCGATGCCGGTCTGGCCGCCGCGCACCGCTTCCGCCAGCGAGGCGGAGACGTCCTTGACGTGTACGTGGCTCACCTTGTCGATGAATTTCGCCAGAAACTCGGTCGGCTCCTGCCCGGCGATGTAAGTGTTGCCCGTGTCCATATTCATGCGCAGCCACTTTGAGTCGACGAAGGCCAGCATCTCCTCCATGAATTTCGGCTTGGTAGTGAAGTGGCCGTGCGGCTCGATATTGACGATGATCTCGTGCGCCTCGGCGACCTCGATGATTTTCTTGTAGCTCTTCTTCATCAGAGCCATCGATTCAGTTTCGGTCATACCCTCGGGCATGTGTAGGCCGTCGGTGGTGTCGACACAGGGACTGCCGGCCTGGGCCGCCCAGGCAATCGATTTCAACACATAAGGAACACCGCGCATCGGGCCATCCTCGCCCGACAGCGGGTAGGCGGCGTCTACCTGGCTGAAGCGGACGCCGTAGTCGTCCATCTTGCGACGCAGCAGCGCGGGATCTTCATAGAGCGCCACATGCGGCTGGTATCCGAGGCCGTGCAGCCAGCTCACGCCATCGATGAGGCCGCATTCGATGTAGTGCACATCGTTGTCACTGGCCCATTTCAGGCATTTTTCGAACGACCAGAACGCAGAGTTGAACGCGTCCGTGTGGAATCCAATCCGCACCGGCAAATCCTCCCAATAACTCCCCATGCCATTGACTTACAATGGCAATCACCAGCGCACCTCGGTTCGTGCTTGATGATGGCGCAGCATTGCGCAATAAAAGGTGTGCCGCGTTCGATCTAGAACAGTGGTAAATTTTAAACGCTGGAGGATCGATGGAATCTGACAGGAATGCGCGCGCCGCGGCGCGGCCAGCGGTTTTCCGTGAACCCGGTGCACTCCTCTATGCAGGCAATTGTCAGGACCTCCTCAAGGCTTCGATGGCCGGCAAGGTCACGCTGAACGCCTGGACCCGCCGTGGCTATCCTGGCATCGACCTCGGGAACGCGCTGCCGCAGGTCTGTTCCGTGGGCGGCTGGGACGCGACGCACCCGCAGGACTGGGGTCTGCGCGAACATTGCAATGAAGGCGTCAAGATCGCCTTCGTTGCGCGCGGCTCGCTGACGATCACGATGGACGGCAAGAAAACGATGCTGACGGAGGGCCGGATGTTCGTTGTCCGACCATGGCAGTTGCACGCGCTTGGCGATCCGGATGTCGGAGCCAGTCATATCGTCTGGGTACTGCTGGACATGGGCGTGCGCAGGCCGCATGAAACCTGGCAATGGCCCGATTGGATCGGCTGGCCGGAACGCGACCGCAAACGGCTGACCGAACTGCTGTCCAAAAACGAGCAGCTTTCCTATACCGCGACGCGTGATGTGGCGCGCAGCTTCATGGACATTGCAGATCTGGTCGCGACCCAGGATATCGAAAGCCATGAGGCGCGGTTGCGCCTGGTCATCTCGATGATGCTTCTGCAGTTTCGCGAGATGCTCGAGAGTCAGTCCCCGGTGCTCGACCTCGCACTGGCAAGCTCCAAGCGCACCGTCGAGATTTTCCTGAAGCGCTTGCTCCATGCGCTCGACGACGACTGGACACTGGAGAACATGGCGGCGGAATGCAACTTGTCGCGGACGCAGTTCACGCAGCATTGCCTGGCGCTGACCAACATGACGCCGGTGCGCTATCTGCAGATGATCCGGCTGGACGCGGCCCGCAACCAGCTTGAGGCGGGCAAGAAATCGGTCACCAACATCGCCTTCGATTGCGGCTTCTCATCCAGCCAGTATTTTGCCACCTGCTACAAGAAGCGTTTTGGCCACTCACCGATGGAGACGCCGCGCGAACAGGAACTGCTGGCAGGGTAGCGCCTCCTTGAGGTCGGAACCATTCTCTGCAGTTGGCGTCGATTTCAGAGGAGGTGGCCAAGCAGATTCGATTGCCGCAACCGCCGCAAAGCTACGTTTGGCGTTGTAGTGATTGATGCACACACCTAACCGTGTGCTTGTGGGAGACCTGTTGTTAGACCGTCTGAAATCCATCTCGTCGCGAATCCCGAGCTGCTTCGATCCGCTGCTGTATTAGCACCACCAGCGCCAGCTTCCAGTTTTCGGGGCGGCTTTCGCGTCGCCCCGAGGGCCTTATGATTCAATCCAGAAGTCGTCGAAGCGACTCGACCAGTTTTGGGAGGGAGACTTCAGGTTCTTCACTCTCGACGAATGTGCGAGCGCACGGCTCTGCCTTCGGATGCTCGAAGCTCAGCTCATGGTCGTGAAGGCGCAGATCCTCGAGAACGATCGCAGGGTCCGGGCGAGTGCACGTGAGACGGGGCTTGGTCGTAGATTGATGGAGATACTGCCGAGCTTCTCTTTGCCCCCGCTTGAGTTCTGCTTCGGCACAAGCCCGACCCAAGTCGATAGGCAGCCAGCGTCTGCCTCTCAAATCGTTTCGTTTCCGAACCGCCGTATCGTTCGCTTGCTCTGCGTCAAGTCGGATCCGCAGATCAGATGATACGCTGGCATCGGTTGTCAGAGAGAGGTGCCTACGCTCCGTCTCGCGCGCAAACTCGATAAAGTGTTGGCCACTCACCGGGCGCAGAAAAAAGGAAGGGATATGGCAGCAACTCCGGGCAGCGATCTACCAATGGATCTAAAGCTTGCGGACGGCATCCCGCGTCGCGGGGGTCGGTGGTTCCGCAAAAGATATTTGCTCGTCCTGCTGATACCCGTCTTCATGTTCTTGGGCGGCGTCCTAGGTATGTATTTCCAGCCCGTACCTATCCAGAAGTTCTATGAGATTACCGGGCTGACGCCGGGTGCGGGATCCGCCTCGCCAATCGCGCTCCCTCCCAATATCGAGTTGCCGGCGCATTTGGCCGAAACGATGCTGCCCTCCGACGTCGTGGGGCTCGCCCGCGTGATGCCGCGCGGTGACGTCTCGATCGTTGCAGCGCCCTACGGGGCCGGAGATGCCAGGCTTTCCGAACTGCTTGTCGGTGTCGGCGATTGGGTCGACCGGGGCACGCCACTGGCGCGCCTGGACAACTACGACGCACTCGAAAGCGCCGTTCTTCTCGCTGAGGCAAATCTGGCGGTACGTCAGGCTGCGCTTCTTCAGACCCGCAGCACCGTCTTGTCGAGCCGCGACGAGGCGCAGGCGACGCTCGACCAGGCTCGCTCCAATCTACGCGAAGCCAAAGCCAATCTCGATCGCACCGGGAAGCTCGCTGATAGCGGGGTTGCGACCGGCGCTACGCTCGATACGGCGCGCGCGGCCGTCCAGGATGCCGCGCTCAGCGTGACGCGTGCCGAGGCAACGCTCGCCCGCTTCTCCTCGGTTAACCTCGACGAGCAGCCAGACGTAGTTGTCGCTGGCCGCAACGTTGCTGCCGCCGAGGCCGATCTTGCCAGGGTGAAGCTCGACACGCAGCGGGCGGTCGTTGTCGCGCCTATTGCAGGAACAATCCTCGACATTCACGCGACGCCGGGGCAGCGACCACCGACGGAAGGGATCATGGAGATGGGCGACACCAGCCAAATGATGGCGGAGGTCGAGATCTATCAGGACCGGATCGCCAGCGTGCGAGCCGGCCAGCCGGTGGAACTGGTCGCCAGCGCGCTAGGGCGGACGTTGCTGGGAACGGTGGAAAGCGTCGGGCTGACCGTTGGCCGACAGGGGCTCATCTCCGACGATGCAGCCGCGAACACGGATGCGAGGGTCATTCGCATCCTCGTGGCTCTTGACACCTCGTCGACGAAGCTGGCTTCGGGCTACACCAACCTTGAGGTTATTGCCCGCATCGACACGTCGGCGGCGACACGGGCCGCACGATGAGCCGCCTGCTGCAACGCCTCTTCGGGCGGCTCCCTATCGGCTGGTTGCAGTTGACCCACAATCGCACCCGCTTCGCGGCAGCGATCGCGGGCGTCGCCTTCGCCAACGTACTGGTCTTCGTCCAGCTCGGTATAATGAACTCGATGGCCGTTGCGACGCTCAGACCGTATGAGTTTTTTCGGGCCGACATCATCATTTCGGCGGCCGACGCCAATGCGATCGCGGACGGAGGTAACGTTGCCCGTCAGTGGATGCTGCAGGCGCTGGCAAATCCGGACGTCATCGAAGGCATGGGCCTCTTTGTCGCCAATGTGCCCTGGGACCGCGGACAGACGGACATCAGCCTCACCACATTCGGGATAGATCCGTTCAAGCAGGACTTCATCTCGCCCAAGATTACGGCCGACCTGAACCTGCTGCAGGTGAACGACGCGGCGATCCTGGACAGGCTCGCGCGCGGAATTACGCGAGACGAAGCTGTCGCCATCCGGCCGCAGACGCCGCTCTCCTTCGAGACTGACGGCCGCACCATCAAGGCCTACAACACGTTTTCCGGCGGTGGAGGGTTCGGCGGTGACGGCTACATGCTGGTCTCCGACCAGACCTTCCTGTCGCTGTTTCCCGCGCGAAGCTCGGCCGCGCCCGATCACATCCTCCTGCGCACGAGACCCGGAACATCAGTGGACGAAGTGTCGGAACACCTGCGTGGCCAGATCTCGGATTCCTCGCTGCGCATCCGCAGCTATGCAGACGCGATGGCCGAGGATTTGCGATACCAGCAGACGCGACGTCCAACCGGAGTGATATTCGGGTTCGGCGTCTTTATCGGCATACTGGTTGGCCTGATTATCATCTATCAGGTACTCTCCACCGATGTGGCGGACCACTTGCGGGAATACGCGACCTTCAAAGCCATGGGATATGGCTCGCGTTTTTTTCTGGGCATCGTATTCGAGGAAGCGTTGGTCCTCGGTGTCTTCGGCTTCATCCCCGGCCTGATAGTCGGCACAACGATACTGACTGTAATGGCAAAGGTGACGACGCTGCCGTTATCGATGACGCTCGCTATGGCAGCTTCTGTCTTCGTCGGCACTATCGCAGTTTCGTCTCTGTCGGGAGCGATCGCCACCAGACGCGTCGCTGCCGCAGATCCGGCGGACCTCTTCTGATCATGGAAACGCCAGATCGCGACGTCATCGAAGTCCGCGGGCTCAACCACTGGTTCGGCATAGGCGATGCCCGCAAGCAGGCGCTCTACGATCTCAATTTCGCGATCGAAGCTGGAAGCTTTACCGTGCTCATGGGGCCATCCGGCTCCGGCAAGACGACGGTGCTTACCCTGCTCGGTTGTCTTCGCGGCGTGCAGGACGGATCTGTGCGCCTGCTCGGGGAGCAGCTGAACGGTGCCCGTGAAACCACGCTGATGACGCTGAGACGGCACCTTGGGTTCATTTTTCAAGCGCACAATCTGCATGAGAGCCTGACGGCCTTGCAGAACGTGATCATGGGTATTCAGGTTCATGGTGATGTTTCGGATGAACTCGCACACACGGCAGCGACGCATGTACTTAAACTCGTTGGCCTTGCCGATCGAATAAACTATCTGCCCGCCAACCTCTCGGGCGGGCAGAAGCAACGCGTGGCTGTTGCCCGCGCACTCGTTGGCAACCCAGCACTCGTGCTGGCTGACGAGCCCACCGCCGCGCTCGACGGCGACAGTGCATCCGAAGTCGTGGATCTCCTCAAGCGCCTCGGCAGCACCCGCGGCACGACCACTCTCCTTGTCACCCACGACAACCGGATACTCGAACGCGCAGACCGTATCCTTGTGCTAGAGGATGGTCGAATTGTCTCTGATACGGCACCACAATAGCGCACAGCGGGACCGCAGAAACTACACCACGCCTGATGCTTTTGGCGCGCTACGCGGGCCTCCGCAACTGCCCTCCGGTTTATCGTGCCGCTGATGTGCGTGCTTCTTCTCAACTGCCATGGTCTTCAACGACCTGGTTCGGTTGCCCCAGCTCGATGGCGACAGGTTCGTCGTGCTTACGGCGCAACGTCCTTTTTGTCAGGAGCAGTGCGGCGAAGCTCGCCCACTTCCGATCGCAAGATCAGGAATTGTGCGGTTGTTTGAGTGTGCTTGGTCAGAAATGCTCTCCGGACTTGAACGGGCCGATTCGAGTTCCAGCGGCGATCAGATAGGCCGTCGACCAACCAATTAGAAGAAATCCGTTCACGCCCTCAAGAGCTGCCAGCACGCGCCATGCGTGAGCAGGCACAATGTCGCCATAACCAACCGTAGAAAACGTAATGGTCGAAAAATACAGGGCGGTTTCGAAGTCCTCAAAGATATCAAGCAACCAGTAAAGGCCGGCCCAAAGCCAGACCTCAATGGTGATGACGGCGAAGAGCCCCATCACCACGCTGATCATCGCGACTATGCGGCTGCGGCGCCCGTGCATGCGAAACCGGGCGACAAGGTATCGCATCGCATGCGTGACGACGATCAGACCAAAGGTGTGGACCAGGACCGTTAGGCTTATGACGATTGTGCCGATGAGCAGATTGAGGATCATGCGCGCAACAATAGCCATTCAGAAGTCTTGGTCCTTGTGCGAGATCAATCTTTGTGCCGGCGCAGGCCTGAATGTTTCCACCCAATCTTGCTGCTCGCTAGCACCTGACTTGCGGGCTGAGCCTGCGTGACTTTTGTCAAATGTAGCGATTTCCTATGCAATTTTTGACACATGTCAAAGCACTGTTGTCTTGAGGCGGGGCATTGTCTCCTCAACAAGGAGCACGCCAATGAGCTTCAACACCATGATGCTTCAACTCGATATCGATAGTCCCGTCGGTCCTCGTGTCGCTTTCGCGTAGTCGATCGCCCTGAAGTTCGATGCGGACCTCATAGGCTTTTGCGCGGCTGAGCCGCGGTATGTGATGCCGGTGGGCGATAGCGACATGGCAATCGCGGACGAGATGCGGCGCCAGGCTGATGAGATTGAAGACAACCTCATCAAGGTCAAGGAGGACTTCTTCCGTCAGGTGGATGGCGACCGTCGCATTACATGGCGAGGCGAGCTTGGTAACCCCACCCAAATGTTAGCGTTCAACGCGCGCGCCGCAGACTTGATTATCCTGAACTGCCCAAGGCCTGGGTCGACGAACGGCTGCCGCACTGTAGATCATGGAACTCTACTTCTCTCCGTCGGCAGGCCAGTGCTACTGGCACCTCTCGACTTCCAACCGGTCAAGGCAGAGGGAGTCCTGATCGCCTGGAAGGACACGCGCGAGGCCCGTCGCGCAGTTGTCGATGCCTTGCCGTTTTTGTCTTCTGCGTCTCGGGTGCGTGTCGCAACCCTTGAAAGCAACGATCTTGCAGCGGCTCGGCAGAGCGCCGACGACGTGGTCAATTACTTGGGTCGGCACGGCATAAGGGCAACCGCAGATGCCATCGATATCGGGGGAGCGGATGAGTCCGAGGCTTTGGTGCAAATTGCCACGGAGATCGGGGCCGATTTGATCGTTTCGGGCGCGTATGGTCACAGTCGTATCAGGGAATGGGCCTTCGGTGGGGTCACTCGCTCCCTGCTTCGGTGCTCCTCGATAAGCCGATTGATGTCAAATTGAGCACGCCATCCAGGTGCAATGATGCCCGACTTTGAACTGGTTTCGATGTCTCCGCGGCCATACGCTTATGTCTCCAGGAGTTGCACTCTTCCGCAGATCTCCGGCGCGATGGCCGCGAGTTTCGAGGCCCTGAGCGAAGCCCTCTCGAAAGCCAGGGTGCTGCCAGCGGGACCGCCTTTGGCCCACTATCGCGAGATTGGTGACGGCAAGGTAACCTTCGATGCGGGCTTTCCCATAAGCGAGGACCAGTTTCTGGCTTTGCGTGGATCAGGATTGGGGCTCGGAGCGACTGCCGCTGGACAGGCAATCAAGGCGTTGCATATCGGTGCATACGAGCGCCTGTCCGACACCTACGCTGCGGTGCTCGACGAAATGCGCACGCGGGGTCTCGACGCAACCGACGACATGTGGGAGTCGTATTTGAGCCCACCGGGCACGCCTCCAAACGAGACTGCGACCGAAGTGCTTTGGCCTGTGCGAGGCACAGCCTGACAGACACGATATTGACCGGGCCGCGCTACTACAACATCCGCCTAGGCAACATCAAGGTTTTCAACAATCTGCTGACCATCAAAGGCGAAAAGACCGAAGAGAAAGAAAAAAGAAGAAGGATTATTTTCTCTCTGAACGTCGTTATGGCGCCTTTCAACGTTCTTTTCAGCTCCCGCAGGGCGTCGACGCCGAGAAGATCGAGGCGACTTTTGCGAAAGGTATCTTGACGGTGAAGCTGCCGAAGACAGCAGAGGCTCAGGAAGCCGAGAAGACGATCGCGGTCAAGGCCGGCTAACCAATACGCCTCAGGGTCGATGCCAGCCGGGCACTGACCCTTTGCGCAGGGGCTGGATTGGGATCGAGCGCTTGTCGTCAAAAGACAGCATGGCGCGACTAGGGCCCGATCCGTCGGCAAGCGTTGCTGCGCTTCGCGACCTTGGTCTGTCTGACGAGGAGATCGCGAGATACTTCGTGACGACGCCGCAGGAAATACAGTCCTTAGTCCAGCGCGCCCATAGCCGAAGGTCGGGTGCCGCTTTCCTTCCGGGCCGTCCGAAAACTGATCCAGATCGGACTGACGACATGAATCCGACGCGGCCAATCGCGGATTGATCTTGCTCAATGAAGCCTGGTCATGAAGAGCGCATTGTTCCTTTGATGCGCAAGGAGTGAAGACGATGAGCCACGCTTCAAGTTCGAGTTTCTCTCATGCCGCCCAACAGGCTCAGCAATGGGCAAATGAGTTGGCAGCTGATCTTGGTTGGCCTGAGCACCGAGCTCATCGGCTGTTGAAAGCTGTATTGCCGACGTTGCGCGACTGGCTGTCGCCCGAAGAGTCAGCGGACCTTTCATCGCAACTGCCAGAGCTGATCCGAGGGATGTATTTCGAGGGATGGAACCCGGCCACATCGCCGGCCGCGGAGCGTGAAAAGCGCGAATTCGTTATGCGGGTTACTGAAACCTTTGGCCACGATTCGAGCATTAATCTTGATGAGGCGATCGGTGCTGTTTTCAGTCTTCTGGATCGACACCTTTCGCATGGAGAGATCGTTCAGGTCAGGAATTCGATGCGCAAGTCGCTGCGGCGATTGTGGCCGGAATGACAGTCGATGTTCCGCGATAGACAGGAAGCAGGCGAAAAACTTGGGCGCGAATTGCAGGCCAGCCAGCTCCGCAAGCCTGTAGTTCTGGCACTTCCCCGTGGGGGCTTGCCCGTAGCTGCGGCAGTTGCAAAGGCACTTGATGCACCTCTCGACATTCTCATAGTTCGCAAGGTTGGAGCCCCAGGGAACCCTGAACTGGCGGTAGCGGCAATTGTGGATGGTGACCCGCCAGACGTGGTCATCAATCGAGAGATCGTTGAAGCGTATTCGCTCAGTGATGACGAACTGGCAGCTCTGATCAACATGGAGCGTCCCGAATTGCAACGGCGAAGGCAACTCTATCGCGGCTCCACTGGACCGCGATCTCTCGCTGGTAGGACGGCGGTTCTTGTCGATGACGGTGCAGCAACGGGAACGACGATGAAGGTGGCATTGCGCGCGATCAAGCGTCGAGGCCCGCTGCAGACCATAGTGGCAATTCCCGTCGCGCCGTCTGATGCGCTCGCCACCATCGAACAAGAAGCGGACAACGTCGTCTGCCTGAGCAAGCCAGGCCGCTTTCTGGCGCTTGGGCACCATTACCTCAGCTTTCCGCAGTTGACGGATGATGACGCGATTGAGGTTCTCAGGTGTGCGGCCGAGGAGCGAAAGCTCCGGCATCCGTCCAAATGAGATCAGCTTTGGAACACGCTTGACGGCTTATGGCCCTCTTTTGTCTTGCGAGATTGCTCCAGATCAATGCTGCGCCTCATCGCAGCGATCAATGTAGGTCAGTTGCGGGGCGGTTTGGCTGCCTGGTGCAAAAGCTCTTTTCCTAAGGAGACGCAGAATGAAAACTCAGGTTTTTCTTCCGTTGGCGACATTTCCCGACGCGAACACGGACGCTGTGACCGTCAACGCTGTCGCCATTGCAGCGCAACTTCACGCCGATCTGCACGCCCTTGCACTCCATGCGAGAATTCCGCCAGTTTCGAGCCCACTTTCACGCATCCTGTTGGATCTTCCAGCACGCATCCGAGAAGCGGAGACCTTGAGCCTGCAAGCCGGTGGGCGGCTCCTTGCCAAAGTTGTCGATGAGGGCGCGAGACAGGATGTTGCTGTCACTACCGCATCCGAGGCCGTCCTCCTTGCCGCACAGGGCGACGTCGCCACGGAACAGGCCCGCTATTTCGACATCTGTGTCGTAGGCTGGGAAACGGACAACCAGACCTCTCGCATGATTGCAGAGGCGGTTATCTTCGGTTCTGGCAAGCCGACGGTCCTGCTGCCTGACTCGGCAAGTGCTGCCAGGATAGAGCATGTTTCGATCGCCTGGGATGGCAGTCGAGTGGCCGCCCGCGCAGTTGCCGATGCGCTGCCGTTTCTAGCGCATGCCTCAAGGATTCACGTCCTTGCCATTGTCGACGAAAAGCCCCTGATGGCCGTGGACGGCGCCGAGAGGTTGGCGGCTTTGTTGAGAAAGCGTGGCTTGAACGCTGATGCACTGGATATCAAAGCGGAAGACTGTCCGATCGCAGTCACGCTGCAGGAGCGAGCGATCGAATTGGGTGCGGACTTGCTCGTGATGGGCGGATATGGCCATTCGCGCGTCAGGGATTTCGTACTTGGCGGCGCGACAGAGGGTGTTCTCTCGGATCTCCGCCTCCCGATATTGATGTCGCACTAGCTCGCACGAGGGGCTGCGATGCCCAAGGGTACTGGTGTGCTCTTGCCGTTGTGCAGCCTTGGCTCGGGCTACACTTCTGGTTTAGCTGGCTTGCGCGCTGACGACACCGATATTGACGTGGATCAACGCATCGCGGTGAACATGGGCGATAAATGACGGCCTCAACACCCGGGCGCATACAACAAGCCACGGAGGCGTAGCATGAGACTGGTGATATCGCTGGGCGGTAACGCACTCCTGCGCAAGGGGCAGGCGATCACCGCCGAGAACCAACGCGAAAATGCATCCCAAGCGGCAATGTGGCTCGCGCCGGTGGCGCGCGCCCACCACGTGTTGGTCACTCACGGCAGTGGCCCCCAACTGGCGATGCTTGCGCAGCAATCCTTTTCGTACAGCGTTGCCGAGCCTACGCGGCTCGATTTGCTCTGTGCACAGGCCGGGGGCGAAACAGGCTATCTGCTCGCCCGCGAATTGCGCAATCGCCTTGGTGGCGACCGCTCGGTGGTCGCCCAGATGGCCCAGGTACTTGTCAATCCTGACGATGAGGCCTTCAGAAGTCCCACGAAACCGATAGGACCGTTTTATGAGCGGATCCACGCTCACCAGTTGCGCCAGCAGCGCGGTTGGGATTTTTCGGAGTTCAATGGAGAGTATCGCCGGGTGGCGGCAGTGCCGCATCTGCAGGCGACAATCGAAGCCCACGCCTCGGAGTTGATGCTGGAGTCCGGGTCTACGGTCGTGATCTGCGGTCCTGTTCCAGTTGCCGAGCTGCCAACAGGGGGGCTGTCCGGCGTAGAGGCGTTGCCTGATAAGGATGAGTTTGCATCCCTGCTAGCGCTCGAACTCAACGCCGACGCCTTGCTGCTTCTGACCGACGTGCTTTCGGTCGCCATCGACTATGGCAAACCCGAGCAGCGTCATGTTCGACAGGCTACTCCCGCGATGCTTCGCGCAACATCCTTCGATGCCGGTTCAATAGGACCGAAAATAGAGGCAGCGTGCGCCTTTGTTAAATCGTCTGGGAAATGGGCTGCGATCGGCTCGCTCTCGAATGTCGAACGCATCTTGTCAGGCGATGCCGGGACACGTGTGGTCCCAACCATGGCTGGCGCGATTGAACTGTGGCCACGCTGAGCCACGCATTGATCGGGAGATCATGTCATGTGGGTTCGTGAACTTTCGACGTTGGATTGCACCAATGTTCTAACTCGTAGTCACTTTGGGCATCTTGGATGCGCAAAGGATGGGCGACCATATGTCGTGCCTTTCTATTTTTGCTACGCCGACAGCCGACTTTATGCGTTCTCGATGCCAGGACAGAAGGTCGATTACATGCGGGCCAATCCGTGTGTGTGCGTCCTTGTCGAGGAGAGGGGCGAGGGGCGGGAATGGAGGAGCGTGCTGGTCAATGGCCGCTTCGAGGAACTGAAGGATGACACGCCCCAGCACAAAGCTGCTCGAGAACATGCCTGGACGCTGCTGAGCAAACACGTAAATTGGTGGGAACCGGGTGGCCTGAAACCGTTTGAGCGTCCTGTCACCGACCACTCCTTGCATCTCTTCTTTCGCATCGGTGTGGAGCAGATTTCTGGTCGCGAAGCGAAGGAAGACGGCATGCCTTGAAGCTGCCTCCGGATCGAGCAGGGATGACGCATGGCGCGTAATGACGCGGTTCACTCCACAGCTGACCTTGAACAAATACTCGCGGCATGACTTGGGTTGTCCAGATCGTTCAGGCCCTGTTTGGGGGCAAGGGTCCGCATCGCGTCGTATTGCGACAGAAACACCTGCCCCGTCAGCGCATCGAGGAAATGGGATCTTTTCAATCGGTCCATCACCGGGCCTTTCACTTCTGACAGATGCAGCTTCACATCCATCGTCCTCAGGCGATGGTTAATCGCCTCCAGGCTTTCCAGTGCGCTCAGATCGATCTCGTTGATGGCAGAGCACATCAGCACCACGTTTGTGATCGGGGAATCGGTGGCGACGCGATCGGCGACGTAATCCTCGAGAAAACGAGCGTTGGCGAAGTAGAGGCTCTCGTCGATGCGGATGGTGAGAAGGGTCGGATCGGTAAGGACGGTGTGGCGGTGGATGTTGCGGAAATGCTGGGTGCCCGGAACAAGGCCAACCTCTGCAATATGAGGACGCGAGGATTTGTAGAGGTGCAGTGCGATGGATAGCACCACTCCAGTTGATACGCCGGTCTCTACGCCCATCATGAGGGTCAGCGCGATGGTCGCGGCCACAGCGACGAAATCTGCCTTCGAATAGGTCCAACTGCGCTCCAAGATCGAGAAATCGACCAAAGAAAGCACCGCCACGATGATCGTCGCGGCCAAGGCGGCCGTCGGGAGGAAGTAAATCAGCGGGGTTAGGGCGATGGCCGCGACGGCCAATCCTATGGCGGTAAAGGCGCCGGCGGCGGGCGTCTCGGCCCCTGCATCGAAGTTTACAACCGAACGAGCGAAGCCACCCGTCACCGGGTATCCTCCCGTGAAAGCCGCCCCGATATTGGCGGCGCCCAGACCGATCAGTTCCTGGTCGGGGTCTATCCGCTGTCGCCTCTTGGCGGCTAACGTCTGCGCGACGGAGACGGATTCCACGAATCCGATGACCGAAATCAACAACGCGGGAAGCAGCAGAAGTCCGATCAGGTTGGTGGAAAATGAGGGCAGCGTTAGCGGCGGCAGTCCCTGTGGCACGACACCAACGATTTGCACGCCCTTTGCATCCAGTCCGAGGCCCCAGACCGCGACCGTTGTCACGACCACCGCAAGCACCGGACCGGCCTTGGTCACCATATCCGCCAGGCGCGGGCCGAGGCCGAGGTGGCGCAGCATCGGTTTCAAACCCTTGCGGACCCAGAACAGAAACCCGGTGGCACCAATCCCGATCAGCAGGGTGATCCAATTCGTTGCAATGAGGTTCTCGGCCAGCGAAACCACCATTTCGGGTAGAGTGTCGCCGCCTGCTCTGACGCCCAGAATATGCTTGATCTGGCTGGTTGCGATGAGGATGCCGGATGCAGTGATAAAGCCCGCAATGACGGGATGTGACAGGAAGTTGGCGAGAAACCCCAGCCTCAAGAGACCCATCGCCAGCAGGATTGCCCCAGACAGTCCAGCCAGGGTCAGGGCGGCCACGGCATAGCCCATGGTCCCCTGTTCGGCGACATTGCCGATGGCAGCGGCGGTCATCAGCGACACTACCGCCACGGGTCCCACCGCCAACGCCCTGCTGGTACCGAAGATCGCGTAAAGCATGATTGGCGTGATCGAGGCATAGAGCCCGGCTTCCGGCGGCAATCCCGCCAGAAGCGCATAGGCCAGCGACTGAGGGATCAGCATGATCGTCACGATCACCGACGCCAGCAGGTCGCCCGTCAGGGCGTGCCGATCATAGGTCCGGCCCCATTGCAGGATCGGAAGATAGCGGGCGAGCGATGTGGCGGACATGGGACGAGACTTTTTGTGGTTCTTCATGGTCTATGAGAGGCAGCTTCAGTGCGTCTGCAGAACGGGGCAGACCGATGGGTGGTCATCCCCGGATTGCGGCGAAGAGGCTCTGCGCCCGTGCGCCCGTGCGGCAATAGGCCAGAACCTTGCCTTGAGCCGTGGTCACGGCGGTGTCGAAAGCGACGACGTCATACCTGGTTGCTTGACCTGGCGTGACCGGAATGTGGAGCGCCTCGAGCCCTGCCGCCTGGGCGGCAGCTTTGATCTCGGCAAAGTTGGGCTGGCCTGCATCCTCATGATCGGGGCGGTTGCAGATCACTGTGGTAAAGCCTGCGGCCTTCAGTTCGGCGAGCTGCACAGGTGCAATCTGCGGGCTGACCGCGAAATCCGGCGTGATGTGTTTGATGTCTTGCATTTTCGTTGTCCTTGAATGGAGGTCAGAGCTCAAAGCCCGTTGATGGGCACTTTCAGCATTGGCCGGCCGTCCTTGTCGGTCGGCACCTCGCCCGCGCGCATGTTCACCTGGAGCGACGGGATGATGAGTTTTGGCATCGCCAGCGTTGCATCGCGTTCGGTGCGCAAATTCACGAACTGCTCCTTCGTGGCTCCTTTGCCGACATGGATGTTGTGTTCTTTTTCCGCGGCCACCGTGGTTTGCCACTGGATGTCGCGGCCATTGGGGCCGTAGTCGTGGCACATGAACAGGCGCGTCTCGTTTGGCAAAGCCAGAACCTTCTGGATGCTATCGTAAAGGGTGGCGGCATCGCCGCCGGGGAAATCGGCACGTGCCGATCCGCCATCGGGCATGAACAGGGTATCTCCCACGAAAGCCGCGTCGCCCATGATATGGACCATGCATGCCGGCGTATGGCCGGGGGTGTAGATTGCCACCGCCTCCATGTTGCCGATCTTGTAGGTGTCGCCGTCCTCGAATAGGGCGTCGAACTGGCTGCCGTCGCGCTGCAACTCGGTGCCTTCGTTGAAAATCTTGCCGAACGTGTCCTGCACGACCATGATCTTGTCGCCGATGCCGATCTTGCCGCCGAGAGCGCTCTGAATGTAGGGCGCGGCGGAAAGGTGGTCGGCATGCACATGCGTCTCGATGATCCACTCCAGCTTCAGGCCGTGCTTGCGGATGTAGTCGATGATGGCGTCGGCATGGTCATAAGTGATCCGGCCCGCCGCATAGTCGATGTCCATGACGGAATCGATCACGGCACATGCGCTCGAGGATGGGTCATTCACCACATAGCTGATGGTATTGGTTGCCGGGTCGAAGAACGCTTCGACCTTTGGCTTGACGGACATGTTGATCGGATAGTCTGTCACGACGGTCTCCTTTGTGGTTCAGGTTTCACGGCGCAGCACGCGGGCTGCGCGCGCCGCTCAGGGCCATTAGGCCCTTGGCGCCAAAGATGCAGGCGATCAGCGCCGGCACGAAGGCGACGACCTCGATCCGGCCAGTTCCCAGGGCGGGGAGCGCGGCCCCGGGCAGAACCAGGCGATGCTCCAGCCCACGCCGAACACGGCCGAGCCGACGAGCGCGGCAGCAGCGTTCTGCGCCTCGCCGACCTCAATGCGAAGCGCGCGGTCTATGAATCTTACATTGGCAATCATTGTCAGTGATCTCCTGAGAACAGCACGTGCTTATGCTCTTTCGACTTGCCGTTCAGTGACGATGTCACCAAGTGGAAGAAAAAAGACCTACAGGCTGACTGACAGGTTTGCGGATGGGGCCCGTCCGGGCGCTGGAAAATGTGTGATGTCGGATGGCTCCCTTACAAATGGGGGAACAGGCAACACCTTAATCTGTTGATGATTACTGTTTCGCGAGCGCTCCGATCCGCAAAATCGAGACTTGAACATCGAAAGCTGGATGCCGGTGCTTCATGTCGCCGGGTCTCAGGATGTGCCACCTGAGTTCTCGGAGAAAAAGCTCTTGCACTCACGCCCGGTGCACGGATGACTGTGTCAGAGTGCGTGAACGTTCACCTGGAACATCGCCACCTCGCCGAACTGGCGGGCAACTCATAAGCTTGTCACGGCAGGCAGTATTTCTGTGCTGTGGCATGGAAAGCAACCCTGGGGGCAGATCTATCCCGCATCGAGGGCGGCAAGTCTTTCTAATCCGGCAATATCTACCAAATCGATCGTCCCGCGCGATTGACGGATCCAGCCCCGTCGCTGAAACTCGCCTAACTGGCGCGAGACAACCTCGCGCGCGGTGCCCAGTTCGGCTGCCATCTGCTGATGCGTGGCTTTGATCTGTCGTGCGCCGCGCTCCAGATCGATCAGCTTCTGCGCAAGCCGGATATCGACGCGCTGGAACGCGATGTCTTCGATGACCTGAAACAGATCGGTGATCCTTCTGGAATAGGCGGTGAATATGAAATTGCGAAAAGCGACCGACTGCGAGACCAACTCATCGAAGACCGCGCGCGGGATGGCCACCGCGCGCACATCGGTTTCGGCGATGCCCTGGGCGGAATAGTCTTCGTGGGCCAACAGGCAGGCGGTAGTCAGCACGCAGCTTTGTCCAGCCTCGACCCGATACAGAACTATCTCGCGGCCACCTTCGGAGACCTGCTGCACCCGCACTCTGCCTTCCAGCAGCAGAAGCAGGTTCTCTGGTGACTTGCCGGGACCGAAGATCACAGTACCTTTCGGGACCGCTATCACGGCGCTCTTGCGGGTCAGCGCGTCGCGTACGGCTGGCTCAAGACGGGACAAGCCCGGAAATTGCGTGATCCAGTCAGGCAAAAGGGTCGCTCTCCCACTATTACGGTGATCCGCAAGGTAGCTGAAACCGAACTCGATCATAGCGCACCCCAACAGATCGGAATGTAAGATGACTAATTTGCCGATCCTGATGTGTAGCTTCCGCTCGCCACGCGGATTGCCTCCATCGGTCTATCCACGCAATGCCTTATCTGGAAAACTGGGATCGTCTTCCAGCCAACCGCTTGGGGGTAAGCTTAGAGCGAGTCTGGACTAGCTGGCCATTTAGTGCGCCATGAATACGGGCATCGAAAGGTCATTGAGTATCGACTTGGTAACGCCGCCGAACAACCTTTCGCGCAGGCGCGAATGGCCGTAGGCACCCATCACAACGAGGTCTGCCGACATATCCGCGGCATGTCGCTTCAGCACCTCAGCAACGCTCTGGCCCGAACTTGGGAGCCGCTCGACCATGACTTTCGCGCCGTGACGGGCAAGATAAGTCGCGACGTCGGCGCCGGGTTCGGCACCTTGGTGGCTTTCTCCTTCGACAGGATCGACAAGAATCAGGCGCACATCATCAGCGGCCGTCAGCATGTGGATTGCCTCACGAACGGCGCGGGAGGCTTCGACGCGCGAATCCCAGGCAATCATCACCTTCCTTGGTTGCAGGGTTGGCTTCGATCCTTCAGGAACCAGCAGCATTGGTTTGCCCGACGAAAAAAGGGCGCCTTCAATGGTCTTGTCTTTGAGGGTGCCGTCCGACAGTAGTTCCGGTCCAATGAGGGTCAGGTCGGCGTAGCGGGCCCGCCGACCGATGATTTCATCGGCCCAGCCGATTTCGGCATAGGCGTTGGTAATGTCGGCGGATATCGCGGAGCTGGCTAGCAGGTGCGAAACCGCGGCGGTCCGTTTTTCGAGCTGTTCGAGGTCGGCGCGACGTTCTTCCATCCAGGTATCGGAGATCGGAGCCGCGTAGTCGCCAATCGGTGGCGGGGCGGCGAGTGCCACCGCAAGCACAGATAGGTGAGCGCCGACTTCTTCACACAGCTTGGTCGCCAGCTTGATGTCGTTGTCGCCGCGATGCGTACCGGTGACCGTTAGAATTGTCTTGAAGGGCATAGCTTGGTTCCTCTCGCCTGATGGGAAACTTGAGCAGCAATCGATATCGCCAACGGCGGGGACATTCCTTGCGCTGCGTCAAATCGTGGAGGGTGTCTCACGACAGGTTTGACGGGGATCAAAGATTGGCCAGGTCGATCAGCTAGGCTTTGTCCCTATTCGCGGGGAGCCGAAATGAATCGTTTGATCGCAACCTCCATCTTTCTGGCAACAAGCTCAGGGCCAATCGCCGCCCAAGAGATGGGCTACGGCGAAAGTGAGTTCATCAATTCATGCGCGCCCTGTCATGGCGTGCGCGGGAAGGGTGATGGACGTCTGGCTACGGAGCTGCAGACGGCCCCTTCCGACTTGTCTCTGCTCTCGGAGCGAAACGGCGATGAGTTTCCCTATCAACTGGTGATCGCGATAATTGACGGTCGCCACATCGTGCCAGGGCATGGCGAGCGCGAAATGCCCGTATGGGGACGCCAATTCCTCGACAGCGACCAAAGCACCTTTGGTGCGACAGGCGGAGAAGCTGTGACCCAGGAGAGAATTCACCAGCTCGCAGAATACATACAGACACAGCAAAGATAGGGGCTGCCTCGCAGGGCGACGCTCGATAGCACTCGACCGATGGGAAATCGCGATGCTCACCGAAGATCAGACAGCCGCAGTCGTCTTCTTGTTGAATGCGGCGACGCATCGTGACGCCAACAAAGTGGAACTGATTGAGACGCATATTCCCACGTCTTTCTTGTTGGAGAGCGCGCCTTCAAGATGAAGCGAGCGGTCAAGCTCCGCTATGCGGATTTTTCGACGGCAGACCTTCGGCTCGCTGCCTGCAAGCTGGAGGTCGCGCGTAATTCAATGATTGGGCCGGGCCTCTATCTTGCTACGCGGCGCTTGACGCGTACGCCCTAACGGCCAGCTGGAGTTCGATGGACCTGGCCGGGTTGATCCTTCCCAAGGCGGTTCGGTGGTTGCCGATGCCGTCCTTGATCGCCGGTCGGACAGGCAAGGGATCGAGCGTAGTGCCAGCGAAAGGCATTTACCCTTCGTCGGCTTCTGGCTTGAGGCTGACCCGGCTTTGCTTTGGCAGCGGGTGAGCGAACGAAAGGGAGGGCCATCGGACGCGACCATTGATGTATTGTCACGGCAGTTGCGACGCCATGACGATGATGTCAGTTGGGTGAAACTTGATGCTGCCCGTGTTCCTGCCCGGATCGCTGCAGATATTTTAGCTTTCAGCCCGCACCAACCGGGTTAGCTGCAAGCACTTGAGGCGACTTCAGCATGAGTGTCGCGACACAGAGGCCGTAGTCCTCTGCGACGTGTTTAATGGCAAACCCGAATTCCCTGCAAATGGCCAGCATTTTCCGGTTCTCGCTGAGGACAATGCCTTCGATCTTGGCGATACCATCGGCACGTGCGTAGTCGATGATCTGGCGTAGCAGTTCCCAGCCGAGGCCCTTGCCCTGTAAGTCCGTCCGGACGAGCAGCGCATATTCGGCCACGGCGTGGTCAGGGTCGCATGAGAGGCGACTGATGCCTGCGAGCTTGCCACTGGCGGCCTCGATCGCAACGAATGCCATTTCTCGTTCGTAGTCGAGTTGTGTCAGCCGTTTCAGCATCTGGTCGGGAAAGTTCTTGCGCGGCCCGAGAAATCGGAACCTGAGGTCTTCCTGCGAGACTTGAGCGAGGAACGGTGGATAGAGACTGAAGTCAGTCGGTTTGATGGGTCTGATGGAATATTCCATCCCATTGAAGTCAACACTCCGCTCCCAGTTTGCTGGGTAGGGACGAATGACGAGATCGGCGTTGGGGCTCGGTTCTTCGACCTTCGCCGGATCGATTTGGATGCGGGCGTCCAAGGCCATCGCCCCGTCCGCGTCGACCAGGACAGGGTTGATGTCCAATGATGTGATGCACCGAAAATCGACGACCAGTTGCGAAATGCTATTCAACGCCGCCAACAGTGCGGCGCGGTTGGCTGGCTCGCGATTGCGGAAGCCGGCCAACAGGCGGCCGGCACGCGTACTGTCGATCATATCTCCAGCCAGAACATCATCCAGAGGCGGTAGCGCCATCGCGGTGTCGTTCAACACTTCAACTGCAACCCCTCCCGTGCCGAACAGCATGACGGGCCCGAATATCGGGTCGCGGTTCATGCCCAAGATCAGTTCATGGGCCTGCCTTCTTATGATCATAGGCTGCACTGAATAGCCGTCCACCGAGGCACCCGGCATGGCCTTACGGACACGCTGGTAGATGGCCTCAGCGGCATTTTCGGCCGCAGCAGAAGACCCGATATCAAGCACAACGCCGCCGATATCCGACTTGTGCGAAATGTCCTTGGACAGAAGCTTCACAACGACCTTTTCTGCGGTCAAGAGCATGGTGGCCGCTGCCTGACCAACTTCGGACGGGGAGTTGGCCACCACTGTCTTTGGCGTCGGTATCCTGTAGGCCCCGATCACCGTCTTGGCCTCGGGTTCGGTCAGCATGGACCGCCCTTCCTTGGCAACTTGACGGAACACCGAACGCGCAAGATCTCGATCCGCGTTGAAAGCGTCGTCGTGGGTTGAGGGCACTCGCATGAGCGCGGCTTGGGCCCGGGACCAGTCGCCGAGATAACAAACTGCTCGTGCTGCCTCAGCTGTCGTCTCGAAACTGGCGATGCCTGCGTTCTGCAGTATGTCTCTCCCGGCTTTTGCGGTGTTTTCGCCAAGCCAGCACGTGAGCACCGGTTTGCCATTTATCTTGCCGTCATGCGCAATGGCGGCGACGGCTGCGGCAGCTTCGGTCGCCGACGCGAGTCCCGTGGGACAGTTCAGAACCATCAGGGCGTCCGTGCCGGCATCGTCCGCCACGGCCTGGATGGCGTCGGTGTATCGACTTGGAGGCGCGTCGCCGATGATGTCGACCGGATTTGCCCGCGACCACGTTGAAGGCAGACAAACATTCAGCCTGTCGAAAGTCGCAGACGACAGTTCGGCCAGGTCGCACCCCCGATCCAACAGTTCGTCGAGCGCGAGTACTCCAGCGCCGCCGCCATTCGTCACGATGCCTACGCGGCTTTGCTGCAGTGGGGCAAAGTGGGCCATGGTCTCGGCTGCATCGAAGAGTTCCAGCAGGCCTTCGACACGGAGCACCCCGGCGCGCCTGAAAGCTGCGCTGACAGCGCGATCACCCCCAGCAAGCGCGCCTGTATGCGTAGCGGCAGCCTTGGCGGCCTGTTCATGCCGTCCAGATTTTATGGCGATCACGGGTTTGAGGCGCGCTGCGGCGCGCGCCGCCGCCATGAACTTTCGCGGGTTCGGGATCGTCTCGAGATACATGAGGATGGCGTGCGTAGCAGGGTCGCCAGCAAGCATGTCGAGATAATCTCCGACGTCGACGTCGGCCATTTCCCCCAAGGAGACTACGTGTGAAAAGCCGACATTGTTGTCCAGCGCCCAATCCACCAACGCGGTCACGACGGCCCCGGACTGTGAAAGCAGCGCAATCCCGCCAGATCGTGCCGGCTTGTGTGCGAAGCTGGCATTAAGCTTGAGCGACGGGATCATCAACCCGAGCGTGTTCGGTCCAATTATCCGGAAAAGATTTGGCTCGGCTGCATCGAGCATGGCTTGCTTGAGCCCGTTTTCAGCGGTGAGACCCGCTGTAATCACGACTGCCGCCTTGCCCCCCTTGTTGCCGAGTTCGCGAATGATGGCTGGAACGGTGGCTGGGGGGGTGACGATGACACTGAGGTCCGGAATGCCTGGAAGGTCTTGTGCTTGGCGGTAACAAGGCCTGCCGACGATTTCCCGATATTTTGGATTGACGGGCCATATCTCCCCTTCATAGCCGCCTTGGGCGATGTTTTCGATGACAACGCGCCCGACAGATCCCTGTCGTGTCGAAGCACCAAAGACAGCCACTGATTTGGGGTGTACTGCGAATTCAAGATTCCGGATGGTCAAGACGCCTGTCCTCCTGTTGTCACCATAGGCCCATGCGTGCGGAGATGCTTTGCTTCAAATCAACTCCAGCGGTTAGCTCGATGAGATTGACCTGCGTCAAGGCAACAGAGTTGCCGATGTGGTCGACTGAGCTAACACGGGAGGAACTTGTGATGAAGCACCTGATCAGATTGTCACTGGGCGCCGCGATCGCAATTGCTGCGATGGCTGGTGGCACGTTCGCGCAAATGCACGGCCCCTTGATGTTCCAAGGGCACGAGATGATGTCGGCCGACGACATGACCAAGATGATTGACAGGATGCACAATGCGAAGACCGAAGCGGAATGTGGCGCGATCCGAGCCGAGCATTGGCAGTTGATGCAGAAACGGGCAGAGGAAATGGGGATCAAGCTCCCGACGGAACACAAATGGGAAAACATGCCGCTCGGATGTGGTCCTGGCATGATGGGCGGCAGCGGGGTCCCCGGTACCCAAAACAATGATTCAACGGCCAAGTGAGCTTGTCGCATTCGCGTTTCGTCGCCGGGGAGGGCGGCCAGAGCCGGAGGAATGCCGTGAACGAACCGCTGCTCCGGAAATCTTTGCTTGGAATTGCTGTCGCCGGCTTGGCGGCTGGGCTTGCCGGCGTGTTGGGAGTCCAGCTTCCGCTTCCATCTGAAAGTGTATGGGCGCTGGCCACCTTGCCGGTAATCGCCGCGCTAGCGGTGTCCATCTTCCGCGATGTATTTGCTGGTCGCCTTGGCGTTGACGCGATCGCATTGCTTTCGATGACAGCGGCACTGTTGTTCGACGAAGCCTTGGCCGCTGTTGTCGTGGCGATCATGTATACGGGCGGCAACGTGCTCGAGGACTATGCACGGGGGCGCGCCGAGCGTGATCTGAAGGCGCTGACTGATAGGTCACCCCGGATTGCGCATCGCAGGTCCGGGGAACGTTTTGAGAGCATTCCGGTCGAACAGGTCTCAGTCGACGACGAGCTCATGGTACGAGCTGGTGAGGTGCTGCCCGTCGATGGTGTGCTGCTCGACGACGCCAGAATTGACGAGTCTGCGATAACCGGCGAGCCGTTTCCAATGGTCTGCAAGCGCGGCGATGTGTTGCGCAGTGGGACAGTAAATGCAGGTGAGATGTTTCACATGCGTGCGTCCGCGCTGGCAGGCCAAAGTACCTATGCCGGCATCGTAAGAATGGTCGAGGCGGCTCAGACAGCCAGGGCTCCGTTCATTCGCATGGCGGATCGTTTTGCATTGATATTGCTACCGCTGACACTGATGGTGGCGGCCCTTGCCTGGTACGCCTCGAGCGATCCCATCCGGGCACTTGCGGTTCTTGTGGTTGCGACACCTTGTCCGCTCATCCTGGCTGCACCGATCGCATTTATTGCCGGGGTATCACGTGCGGCTCGGCACGGCATTTTGATGAAAGGAAGCACCGCCCTGGAGGCTCTCGCCAAAGCCCGGACGGCAGTTTTCGACAAGACTGGCACGCTGACTTACGGCGGAGCTCAACTCGTGGAGATGGAAGTCGCGCCGGGACGTGACAGCGACGAGCTTTTCGGGTTGTTGGCCTCTTTGGAACAGGCCTCCCATCACGTCCTGGCCGATGCAATCGTTGCTCTCGCCAAAAACAGGGGCCTCAACCTGTTTCGGCCTGAACGGGTTGTCGAGTATCGCGGATCGGGCCTCAAGGGGATTGTGTGTGGTGTGAGTGTATCCGCAGGCTCTCAATCGCTCATCCTTGCCGGCCGTGACTTGCCTGCATGGGCTGAAAGGATCGTCGCCCGTTACAAAGGCCAGCCAGCGTTGGCCGTCTATGTCGCAGTCGACGAGCGGCTGGTTGCCATCCTTGTCCTGGGAGACGGGCTGCGTGCCGACGCGGTCGACGCCTTGTCACGGCTCAGGCGCGCGGGGATCACCCGCAGCCTGATGCTTACGGGGGATGATGCCGAGACCGCCAATCGGATCGGTGGGACACTCGGTTTTGACCGGATCGTTGCGGATGCGTCGCCGGCCGACAAGGTTAGGCTTATCAAAGCAGAAACCCTTGCGGCGCCGACAATGATGGTTGGCGATGGCATCAATGATGCCCCGGCGTTGGCCACCGCGACGGTGGGTATTGCGATGGGCGCCCGAGGTGCCACTGCTTCATCCGAAGCCGCTGACGTCATTGTGTTGACCGATCACTTGGGGCCTGTCGCTGATGCTGTTGCTATTGCACATCGGACAACGACCATCGCAAAGCAGAGCATAGTTGTGGGGCTGGCACTGTCTGGCGCGGCGATGATCGCGGCAGCATTCGGCTTGATCACACCTGTCGCAGGCGCTCTTCTGCAAGAGGGAATTGATGTGGCCGTAATCCTGAATGCGCTGCGCGCCCTTGGTGGCGACCAAATTCTAAAGGCGAGGTACGGGTAGATTTGCAGGCGGAGCCGGTCGGAATGTGCCCGGTCCAGTGACCAAGCCGTTGACAAGACGATGACCCAATGGCCACTCAAGCGCTTGTCCGTTTCAGTGTACTGAGGAGCGCATAGATGATGGACGAGATCATTGCCCGTCTCGGCCTTGCGCTCGCTATCGGCCTTCTGGTTGGCCTTGAACGAGGTTGGCAGGAAAGAAACGCACCAGATCGAAGCCGGACCGCGGGCATTCGCACTTTCGGAATCTCGGGGCTGTTGGGCGGTGTCCTCGCAGCCCTGGCCCAGGCATTCAACACGCCATCAATGCTTGTTGCAGGTTTCCTCGGGTTTACTGTGGTCCTTGCTTGGTACAAGGCGCGCGAGGCAGTTCACGATGAAGATTTCAGCGTCACGGGAGTGGTCGCTGGGCTGGCAGTTTTTGCACTCGGGGCGCTGGCGGTGGCTGGTGACTATCGTGCCGCGGCAGCGGGCGGCGCCGCATTGGCAGCGGTGCTGGCCAGTCGCGAATTGCTGCATGGTCTTCTGCGGCGGCTGACTTGGGTGGAACTCCGTTCGGCTCTTATCCTTGCGGTCATGACGACGGTCGTTCTGCCCCTATTGCCGGATAGGACAGTCGATCCTTGGGGTGGGTTCAATCCGCGCGAGGTCTGGATCTTCACTGTCTTGATCGCTGCGATCTCATACGCGGGTTATGTCGCGGTGCGCGTGTTCGGTCCGACGCGGGGACTGTTGGTAAGTGCAGTGACTGGAGCGGTTGTTTCGTCCACCGCTGTCACTGTCGCGCTGGCGCGTTCGGCCACCGCTGTCAGCGGTGTATCGTCGCTTGCAGGAGCAGCTTGCCTTGCGGCCCTGGTTTCGATCGTTCGCGTGATGGTTATCGTGCTTATGTTGGAGCCAGCTGTTGCAGTAGGTGCGGCACCAGTGGCGCTCACTGCAGCTTCGGTTTTCGCGGTTGGCGGGCTGTTCCTTCTGTCGCGAGTTGGCGACCGTAAGGTCGCCGAAGCCCCCATGCGCAATCCCTTCGAACTTGGTCCTTTGCTTGTATTTGCCGCCTTTTTCGCTGTTGCCTCGGTGTTAAGTGCCTTGCTCGCCGGCTTCGTCGGCAGCAGTGGTGTGCTCGCGGTCTCGGTCGTTTCAGCGCTTTTCGATGTCGATATCGCGGTCCTGAGTGCGCTTCGCCTGGCTAAGGACGTTGCTTCCACCCAGGTCGCCACGCTGGCCGTACTGCTCGCACTTGCAGTGAACGCGATTGGACGTCTCGGATTGGCGATGATTTCCGGTCCGTTTCGGTTTTCGGCGCCCCTGCTTGTAGTGACCGCCATCGCGTTCGTATTCGGCATCGCCGGCCTGACGTTGGGGGCTGCGTTCTAGCAGGATTGCAACAGTCGATTTGACGCGGATCAAGGCCATTTGCAGGCCATAGGCTATTTCAGGGCAAAGAAAGGACTTTGCCATGACGTCTTTGAAAGATCTCACGCCCAATTTTCGCAACGTTCGGCTGCTGCTCGCACGCGAAAAGGGTCATCCCGGTGGAGAACAGGACGTCGGCTACGACCTGCTGATCCCTCTGGATGGTGAAAGCCGGATCGATGCTGCCGACTGGAAGAAACACCAAACGGTCTGCCGCGTCAGAAAATTCAGTGCAGATATGGAGGACCGCATCGGATTGCTCAGGCGCAAGCCGGGGGGACAATGGTTCTTTGACTTTTCCGAAGGCGACAAGGATGACGAGATCGGATTTCGCCTGGGAGAGGAACGGTTCGCTGTTGGCGAATATGTCTCTGTCGGCCCCAAGGGGGCAATACACACCTATCAGATCGCGAGGGTGGAGCGACCCTGATCCGCGCACAGTTGCTATGGTCCTTCGACGCGCCGCGATGTAACGTCAAGCGCAACGTGTGACCAGCCGATCACGAATTGGACCCCGGCCATGGCAGCATTGAGACAAGGTCGTGGTTGAAGCCGCAAGCTTGAAGCCACTGCGCAGCTACGTTTTCCCGCTCCGTTACCATGGGAAGGCATCCTATCTTCTTGCGGTGGCGGTGGTCGGCGCCGCCCTGCTCCTTCGTCTGGGGCTGCAGGGTGCCCTTGCAGATCGCGTGATCTTTACGTTGTTCGTTCCGGCGATCCTCGCCGCCTCCATAGCCGGCGGTATCGGGCCTGGGCTGCTGGCTGTCGTCATGTCGTTGTCTGCAGCTTTATACATCGGCGGCCTTCAGCTTACGGGCGACACGGATGTTCTCGTTTTCGTGGTGTTTGCGCTGGTCGGGCTGGCAATTGTTGGAATGGGCAATCTCTTGCATCGCGCCTGGAGTGCCGTCGAGGAGACAAAACGCACGCTCGATGAGCGCGAAGCTCACTTGAGGTCAATCTTGGACACAGTGCTCGATGCAACCATCGTCATCGAGAAGGACGGCACAATAGTTTCCTTCAACGCGGCAGCCATCCGGCAATTCGGCTATCAGGAGGATGAGGTCAGGGGGCAAAACGTGCGCATGCTCATGCCCGAACCTTATAGGAACGGTCATGATGGCTACATTCAACGCTATCTGACCACTGGCGAGAAGCGCATCATCGGTGTCGACCGTGTTGTGGTTGGCCGCCGCAAGGACGGTTCGACGTTTCCTATGAAACTTGCTGTCGGCGAAATGAAGTCTGGTAACAAGACATATTTTACCGGGTTTGTCCGCGATTTGACGGAGCGTGAGGAGTCTGCGACGCGATTGCAGGAAATCCAGGACGAATTGGCCAGGCTCTCCCGGCTCAACGAGCTTGGGGAGATGGCTTCGACACTTGCGCATGAACTCAATCAACCTTTGTCGGTGATTGCAAACTACGCCCAAGGATCCATGCGCATGCTGCGCGAAAGCCCGCAGAAGGCAGCATCCCACTTGCCAGAAGCTCTTGAGGAGATCTCGACGCAATCGCTTCGGGCGGGCGAGATCATCCGTCATCTCCGCGAATTCGTGATGCGCGGCGAGACAGAAAAGGCTCCCCAGGACATCCGAAAGCTC
The DNA here is from genome assembly GCF_014863355.1 of Aminobacter carboxidus. Classification (GTDB taxonomy): domain Bacteria; phylum Pseudomonadota; class Alphaproteobacteria; order Rhizobiales; family Rhizobiaceae; genus Aminobacter; species Aminobacter carboxidus. The sequence continues at coordinate 155,757 of NZ_JACZEP010000001.1, forward strand.
GTCGAGGAGGCTGGAGCGCTAGCCCTTATGGGATCGAGAGAACGCGGCGTTCGATCGGTTTTCGACTTCGCGCCTGGTGCGGGTATGGTGATGGTCGATGCGATCCAGATTCAGCAGGTTCTTACAAATCTCATGCGCAACGCCATGGAGGCAATGCGCGACAGCGAGGTACGTCTTCTCTCCGTGCGAACATTTCTTGGAGAGCCAGGTGAAGTCGCCGTTGAGGTGTCCGACACTGGGCCAGGAATTCCCGATGAAGTCGCAGCCCGTCTGTTCAAACCCTTTGTCACCACCAAGCCAAGCGGAATGGGCATCGGTCTGTCGATTGCTAAGCGCATCGTCGAAGCCCATGCTGGCATCATAAGCATGAGAAGAAACGCTCACGGGGGCGTGACTTTCCGATTTACGTTGCCTGCTTATGACGAGGGGGGAGCCAATGGACAAGGGTGACTACGTCGTTCATCTCGTCGACGACGAGGAACCTGTCAGAAAGTCATTGGTGTTCTTGCTGACAATGGCTGGATACACTGTACGACAACATGAATCTGCAACGGCGTTCCTGTCCGTCGCCTCAACAATAAACAATGGATGTCTGGTGACCGATCTGCGTATGCCAGACCTGGATGGGATCGAACTGCTTCGGCGCCTTCGCCAACTGCCTTCGTCCATTCCAACCATTGTAATTACTGGACACGGGGACGTCCCGCTGGCGGTTGAAGCGATGAAGGCCGGTGCGCTCGATTTTATCGAGAAGCCATTCAAGGAAGAAATTCTGGCCGCTGCGATTGATCGCGCGGCCGCCAGCCTTGGCAAAGTCGCAGTCCATGAAGACATTTCCGCCATTCGAGCTCGGGCCGCCTCCTTGAGCGAGCGGGAGCGTGAGGTGTTTTCGGCCGTTGTCGCGGGGCTCCCAAACAAGACAATCGCTTACGATCTTGACATCAGCCCGCGTACGGTTGAGGTCCATCGGGCCAACGTGATGTCCAAGATGGAAGCCAAAAGCCTGCCCGACCTCGTCCGAATGGCGCTCGAGGCTGGGCTGGACTCAAGTAAAGAGCATCAGACTGGATGACGGCTACGTACTCTCCCGTAGGGACATAACCGAATTTTCCAGCTGTCCGAATTGCGCGATAGATCTCTCGACACTGGCTTCCGGGAGAGCGCCATGACCCTACACAGCAGAGCAGATTTCTTGACCGGCGCCGAATTGGACGACGGGTGCCCGCTTGTTCACACGCCCGCATTCTCATTTGGCGCAGCAATGCCGTCTGCGTTTCATGCGGCCGGTTCGGAGATCTTTTCGCAAGGGAGCGAAGCTCGCTCACTCTACATCGTGAAGTTCGGATGCGTACGAATCTATCGCCTGCTGGCAGACGGTAGGCGCCAGATTTCGGCGTTCCACTTGCCAGGCGAGGTCTTCGGATTTGAAGCAGACGATCGGCATCATTTCTTTGCCGAGGCGGTAGGGGCTACCTGCACACTTTCCATCAGGGTTTCGGCAACCACCGAACTGTCACGGGAACTTCTGCCGCTGGCGTTGCGGGGGCTGGTACGGGCACAAGAGCATCTTCTGGTGCTGGGACGCCAAAATGCGCCGGAACGGGTCGCGGCATTTCTGGTAGATATGTTCGAGCGTCAAGGTGGTCTTGACCGGCTCGAATTGCCGATGTCGCGCACTGACATCGCCGACTATCTCGGCCTCTCGCTTGAGACCGTTTCGCGTGTCTTCACCAAGCTCAGGGAGCGTGGGATCATCCGTTTGTTGTCCCTGCGTACAGTCGAGATTGCGAAATGGCGGTCGCTCGCAGAGATGTGCGAATAGCGAAAGGCGCGGATTTGCGTAGTCTGGCCTCGTATCACGCGCCTTGTTGTCATGCTGATCGGTCGGGCGTTTCCTGACCCGCAATGAGCTGTTGGAGCCGGTCAAGAAACGGTCTCAGGCCGGTGATGATCTTGAGCTGCGCGTTGGGCACTGCAAACCACTCAGCGCGATCCCTCTGGGAAGTATTGCTTTGTCCCGTGGTGGCCATTCCATCTCGAACAGATTGCTCCGTAGTTCGGCGGGTTCGAAATCTCCTTGCGGGGCGACGGCTGTCACCATCTTCCCACTCGGCTGGCGCTGGGTGCCAAGCGGAATAAGCTCACCTGTAGGCTGGCAGCCTGTCTCTTCGAGGAACTCTCGCCTGGTGGCTGCATCGGGCTCCTCGACGTCGGCATTTTCGCCCTTGGGTATCGACCAAGCCCCAAGATCGCGCTTGCTCCAAAATGGCCCGCCAGGATGGATCAGGAGTACCTGCAGCTCCGCCGCAGTGCGCCTAAACATCAGGATGCCCGCGCTTTTCTTCGTCATGCCGACGCTTGCCGATTGAGCTGATACTGCTGACGATATCGATCTCATATTTGATCCCGGTCAAGGTTTGCCACGGGATATCGGCGAAGCTGGGCTGCCAATTGGACTGCCTGTTGCGTACGCCTCACGGAGCATCAAGGAAATGATCCCACGTCTACGGTTCCATGGAGCGGCCCATGCAGTGACGGGTTCCTGCTATGAGCTCGAAGTTGGAGGTGGTCGAATCCTGATCGATTGCGGATTGTTTCAAGGGTCGAAGTCCGAACGAGAACTCAACTATGGCGATTTTCCCTTTGATCCAGCCAAGATCGACGCCGTGGTGCTGACGCATGCTCACATCGACCACAGCGGCCTGCTTCCCAAACTCATGAAGCACGGCTTTTCCGGCCCTATCCACGCTACGCGCGCGACAATCGATCTCTGTTCGGTGATGCTGCCGGACTGTGCGCATATTCAGCAGATGGAAGTCGAGCATTTGAACAGGCGCAACGCCCAGCGCGGCCGTGCCGCCGTGGCTCCGATCTACAGCACAGACGATGCCGCGAAGTGCATGACGCTGTTCCATGCGAGAGAGTACGGAGAATGGTTCAAGGTCGCGAATGGTATTCGGGTCCGGTTCTGGAACGCTGGCCATCTGCTGGGCTCAGCATCAGTGGAGATCGAAGTCGAGGATGCGGCAAGGCCGCTCAGGCTTTTGTTTTCTGGAGACATTGGCCCCGCTCACAAGCTTTTGCAGCCCGATCCGGAAGCTCCGGCCGATGTCGACTATCTGATCTGTGAATCCACCTATGGAGACCGCGAGCGAGGCGAAATCACCCCTGACAGGCGCCGATCCTTGCTGCTGCACGAGGTGCGTGGCGCGCTCGAGGCTAATGGGCCGCTGATCATCCCGTCATTTGCGGTCGAACGGACCCAGGAGCTTCTTGTCGACCTGTTCTACCTGATGCGCGAAGGAGCTATTCCTAAAGCTGACATCTTCGTGGATTCTCCGCTTGCCACGCGCGCCAGCACGATTTTCGAGCGGCACGCCGGCGAGATTCAGGAAGGCGACGTGCTGAGACAGGCTCTCAACTCGCGCGAAGTGCGCTTCACGGAAACCGTGGAGCAAAGCAAGGCCATCAACCGTCTGAGGGGCTTTTACGTCGTAATCGCCGCTAGCGGCATGTGTGACGCCGGACGTATCCGCCATCATCTCAAGGCCAACATATGGCGCAGGAATGCGACCGTCATGCTTGCCGGATTTCAGGCACAGGGAACCCTGGGGCGAATCCTCGTCGACGGTGCCGATCGGATTCGCATCCAGGGGGAGGAATTCCAGGTCAAGGCTCGGATACGGCAACTGGATTTGTATTCGGGACACGCTGATGCGAGCGAGCTCGATGACTGGGTGCGTCAACGCCTGCCGATCCACAAGGGCGTCTTCCTGACCCATGGCGAGGCATCTGGCTTGTCGGGATTGAAGTCGCGTGTGTCCGCCTTTGTTTCTGCCAACCGGATTATCTTGCCGGAACTTGATGATGCCTTCGATCTGGGACCGATGGGCGCGCACCAGATCGACCTCAATGAGCCGAAGCGACTGCTGCCGGGGAAAGTGGCACGCCTGGATTGGCACAACGACCTTTCGCAGTTGCTGTTGGATGTGAGCGAGGCGGTAGGCCAGCAAGCCGACGAGCGCGGACGTGCCGCAGTAATTCGACGTCTTCGGCACGCGCTGGGCTCAGCTAAGCAGAACTAGGCGGAAGCTGCTTCCGATGGCCCGGTTGCGCTCTCCAGCGTCAGGTGGACCTGCCTGGCAATAGCCATCTCCTCATTGGTGGCAACCACCCGAACTTCCACTTTGCTGTCGGAATCGCTGAGCACGTCATGGCTCTTTGACGGATCAAGCTTGACGCCCAGCCAGTCGAGGCGGCGGCAGATCGCGTTGCGTACCTGCGCGGCATGCTCGCCAATCCCTCCGGTGAACACCAAAAGCTCGATTCCTCCAAGCGTATTGGCCAGCGCCGCGATGGCGCGTGATACGCTGAAGGCAAACAAGTCAATCGCCGCAGCGGCCCGCGGATCGCTGCTTGCGAGCAGAACGCGCATGTCCGCCGAAATTCCGGACACCCCGAGCAGGCCCGAGCGGCGGTAAAGCAGGGTCTCTACTTCGTCGATTGATAGACCGCAGGTTTTCTGCAGATAGAGAATTATGCCCGGATCGACAGCACCCGAGCGGGTGGCCATCATCACGCCGTCGAGCGCGGTGAACCCCATGGTCGTATCCTGGCATTTGCCGTCGACCATCGCACACAGGCTGCAGCCGCTGCCCAGATGCGCAACCACCGTCTTTTTCGCGGGCAGCTCGGGTGAAATTCGTCCCAGCTGATGGGCAATGAACTCGTAAGACAGGCCGTGAAAACCGTAGCGCTTTATCCCCATCTCTTCATACTCGCGCGGAATGGCATAGCGGCTGACGGGTGGAGCGAGCGTGCTGTGAAAAGCTGTGTCGAAACAGCCGATCTGCATCAGCCCAGGCCGCAACTCCGACAGCGCCCTGACCGGACCCAGGCTTGCGGGCTGATGCAAGGGCGCAATGGGTGTGAGTTTATCGAGCGCATCGACAACCTCGCTCGTCAGATGAACGGGCGAAATGAAACGACTGCCGCCATGCACGATACGATGCCCGACTGCAACAATTTGCTCGCTGCCGAGCCGCGTGTCGAGAAAGTTCAAAAGCTCCTGCAACAACGCACCGGTTGATTGGCCCGGAAGGCGCAACGGCGCGTCGGCAAGAAGGCGTCCTGCAGCGTCTTGCGCCGAAAAGCGCGGCGTAACGGCCAGGCCGTCGAACAGGCCCCGCATCAGCGGCTCAACCTTGCGTTTCGTCGCAGCTTTGAACACGCCGAACTTGAGGCTGGACGAGCCGGCGTTGAGAGCCAGAACGATCATGCTTTCTGATCCTTGTCCCACCATCCGACGGTCGCTTGCAGACCCGACTTGCCGGCGCTAGTGCCGCCACGCCCAGTCCCGCACCTCGGGCATGTCTTCCCCGTACTCGCGCACGAACAGCCAATGTTCGGCCAGCTTGTCCTCGAAGCTGCGGCGAGTTTTCGCCGCATCGGGCCCTGGGTTGCCGATCCTGTCAATGGCCTCGATGGCGAGGTGATAGCGGTCCAGCTCGTTGAGCACCGCCATGTCGAAGGGCGTGGTGGTCGTACCTTCTTCCTTGAAACCACGAACATGGAAATTGTTGTGGTTGTTACGCCGATAGGTGAGCCGGTGGATGAGGTAGGGATAGCCATGATAGGCAAAGATCACCGGCCTGTCGCGCGTGAACAAGGCGTCGAATACGTCGTCGGCCAAACCGTGCGGATGCTGGCTGTCCGGCTGCAGCGTCATCAGGTCGACGACGTTGACGACGCGGATCCGCAACTGGGGAAGGGCGCTTCGCAGCAGGTCCACCGCTGCAAGCGTTTCCAGTGTCGGCACGTCTCCTGCGCAGGCCATGACCACATCGGGTTCGCCATCACCTCGCTCCGTGCCTGCCCATTGCCAAATGCCGGCTCCGGCCTCGCAATGGGCAATGGCGTCGGTGATGTTCAGCCATTGCAGTTGCGGTTGCTTGCCGGCAACGATCACGTTGACGCGGTTATATGTGCGTAGGCAGTGATCCGTGACCCACAGCAGCGTGTTCGCATCCGGGGGCAGATAGATGCGCACGATGTCGGCTTTCTTGTTGGCGACCAGATCGACGAAGCCCGGATCCTGATGGCTGAAGCCGTTATGGTCCTGCCGCCACACATGCGAGGTCAAAAGGTAGTTCAGCGAAGCGACCGGCAGCCGCCAAGCCAGCTCGCGCGAAACTTTGAGCCATTTGGCGTGCTGGTTGAACATTGAGTCAACGATGTGGATGAACGCTTCGTAGCAGGAAAAGAAGCCGTGCCTACCGGTCAGAAGATAGCCCTCCAGCCAACCCTGGCAAAGGTTCTCGCTGAGCACTTCCATCACCCGGCCGTCATGGGCCAGGTGTTCGTCGTATGGCTCGATGCCTTCCATCCAGACGCGGTCGGTGACCGCAAAGACGTCATCGAGACGGTTGGAGGCGGTTTCATCCGGGCCCATCAGCCTGAAATTGCGTGCCTCGGCATTCAGCGTCATTACCTGTCGGAGCAGACGCCCCATGGCACGCGTAGCTTCCGACTTGATGGCGCCCGGGGCCGTGACCTCAACCGCAAGCGAACGAAAGTCCGGAAGCACGAGGTCACGCCTGAGCAATCCACCATTGGCGTGTGGGTTGGCACCCATCCGGCGCTTGCCTTTTGGCGCCAGCGCTTGCAGTTCTGCGTACAGCCGACCTTGTTCGTCGAAAAGTTCTTCGGGTCGGTAGCTGCGCATCCAATCCTCGAGCAGTTTGAGGTGACTTGCGTCGTTTCGCGGATCGGAGATCGGCACCTGGTGCGCACGCCAGAAGCCTTCGACTTTCTTGCCATCAACCTCCTTTGGGCCGGTCCAGCCCTTGGGGCTACGCAAGACGATCATTGGCCATTGTGGTCGATCGGTATTGCCCACGCTGCGCGCCCTTGCCTGGATCTCGGTGATCCGTTTCAGTGCGAAATCGAGCGTTTCCGCCATCTGCCTGTGCATCTCTTCGGGTTCGTCGCCTTCGACGAAAAGAGGCTCGTGGCCGTAGCCGCGGAGAAGGCTTTCCAGTTCCACCTTCTCTATCCGCGCCAGGATGGTCGGGTTGGCGATCTTGTAGCCATTGAGGTGCAGGATCGGCAGCACGGCGCCGTCATGGGCGGGGTTCAGGAACTTGTTCGAATGCCACGAAGCCGCCAGCGTGCCGGTTTCGGCCTCGCCGTCGCCGATGACGCAGGCGATGACAAGATCGGGATTGTCGAAAGCAGCACCGTAAGCGTGGACGAGCGCATAACCGAGCTCGCCGCCCTCATGAATGGAGCCGGGCGTCTCGGGGGCTGCGTGGCTGGGAATACCGCCGGGAAAGGAGAACTGGCGGAAAAGCTTGCGCACGCCGTCGAGATCGCTGCTGATCTCTGGATAGATCTCGCTGTAGCTGCCCTCGAGATAGGTGTTGGCGACCATGCCTGGCCCACCGTGACCGGGACCGCAGACATAGATCATGTCCAGGTCGCGCATCCGGATAAGTCGATTTAGATGGGCATAGATGAAGTTGAGGCCGGGTGTCGTACCCCAGTGACCGAGCAGCCTGGACTTGACATGCTCGGGCTTCAGCGGCTCGCGCAGCAAAGGATTGTCGAGAAGGTAGATCTGGCCGACCGAAAGATAATTCGCTGCCTGCCAGTAGCGGTGGAGCAGCGCAATTTCCCCATGCTCGATGGCGTGCGCCCGATCGTTGTCGTCAAGCCTTCCCATGCGCATTTCCTTCCACGGTCATCAGAACTTGGCAATCACTAAGGAAGAATAGGGCGCTCCCCGCCTTGAGCCAGGTCAAAGAGCGTCCTTGGAATCCTACTCGACAGGGAGGCACCTTCACATTTCTTTACACTTCCCCGTCACTCGAGAAACGTTGGTCATCCAGTCTGGCGTTATCGCGGCTGCAAGTGCCGCCTAACCAAGGAAGCGATCATGGACAACGACAAGCAGAATATGCAGCCCTCATCGGCTCCGAACACCGCAACTGGGTCGCGTGGCTGGGGACGGCACATCGTCATCGGCGGCCTCGCTGCCGCAGCAGTTGCCGGCATTGGACTTGCTGTGGCCAACAGTGGCGAGTTCGGAGATGGGCACGGAATGCTGCATTTTGGCCAGGGGCACCAGATGATGGATGCTTCGATGGGCCGAGGTGGCTTCTCGGAGCGCCGGATGGAGCATATGATGGAAGATATCGATGCCACACCGGAACAGTCGAAGAAGCTGAGGGAGCTCTTGGGTTCTGCCCGAGATGAGATCGCTCCGATGCTCGACGACTTCAGGGACACGCGCAACGCCGCTGCCGACATTCTGGGCGCGCCGACTATCGACCGGTCTGCGATCGAAACGTTGCGCAGTGAGCGCGTTGCCGCGATCGATGCCGCCTCGCGGAAAATGACGGCCACTCTGGTCGATGCAGCAGAAATCCTGACGCCAGAACAAAGGGCTAAGATGTTGGAGCGTTTCAAGGCGCGCGGAGATCACGGCCGGTGGTAGGATTTCAACTGCAAGGTTGAAATCCGGAGAGTCTCATGGCGGAACAGGTGCTGATCATCGATGACGACACACGCCTGTCCGCCATGATCGCGGACTATCTCTCGGGAAATGGCTACGCTGTGCACACCGCTGCAACCGGGTATGCCGGCCTCGCCGATGTGCAACGGCGTTCGCCAGACGCGGTAATTCTCGACGTCATGCTGCCCGACCTGGACGGCTTCGAGGCCTGCCGCCGCATGCGCGCCGTATCTGACGTGGCCATTCTTATGCTCACGGCGAAGGGGGACGAGACGGACCGGATTATCGGGCTGGAGTTGGGTGCAGACGACTACTTGCCAAAGCCGTTTAATCCGCGCGAACTGCTTGCACGACTCAAGGCTATCCTGCGGCGGCGCCGTGGCGGCGATCTGGCCGCATCACGCATCCTTAGGTCCGGGCGGCTTGAGATAGATCCCGGTTCTCGCTCAGTCCGTATCGATGGCCGCGATTGTCCGATGACCAGCTATCAATTCGATCTTCTCGTTACATTGGCGGAGAATGCCGGACGGGTGCTGTCGCGCGAGCAACTGATGGACCTTGTCAAAGGCGAAGAGCTCGAAGCGTTCGATCGCTCGATCGATGTGCATATTTCTCGGATCAGGGCGGCAATCGAGGATGATCCCAAACACCCGCGTCGCATCGTTACCGTGCGCGGCGCCGGCTATGTTTTCGCTCGCTTTCAGGACGATCAGAAATAAGTCGGGGCGAAATTGTGGTGCGCAACAGCCTTTTCCTCAAGATCTACCTCACGCTGCTGGCGAGCTTGGCCGTAGTCGCATTCACGAGTGCGTTTTTTGTCCGGCTGGGGCAGGACGAACTGGACCGGGGATGGGGCGGCCGGCGTGACAAATTCATCGCCACAATGTTACCCGTGACCGACGATCCGGCTATGCTCAAGATCACGCTTGATAGGCTTGCGGACGCCTTCGCAGCCGACTTGGCGCTGTACAACCCGCACGACCAATTGATTGCCAGTGCCGGAGAACCATTCAAACTCGACGCGCCCGGCTCGCTTCAGTCACATGATGGTAAACGGCCGTTTGCAATTCGACTGGCGGATGGACGTTCGATACAGGCCCGCATGCCCCTGGGGCCGGGTGGACGAAACCCACTTGGCTATCTGGCAGTCATCGCCGGTGTTATCGGCCTTGCAGCCTATCCTGTGGTTCGCCATCTGACGCGGCGGTTGGAGCGTCTGCGCCGTGGCGTGGAAATTTGGGGGGCTGGCGAGCTTGGAACGCGGGTTGCGGCGAGTGGCAGCGATGAAGTCGCAGCAGTCGCGCGGAGTTTCAACGTTGCGGCCGATCGCATCGAACGTCTAGTCGATGCGCATCGATCCCTGCTCGCGAATGCCAGCCATGAACTGCGTTCGCCGTTGGCAAGGCTTCGCATGGCCATAGATCTCTACGAGCGTTCGGCCGATCAGGCAACGAAGCGAGAGATCGTGCAAAGCCTCTCGGAACTCGACGGTCTGGTCGAGGAAATTCTGTTGGCCAGCCGGCTCGACCATGTCCAAACACTGGACCATGTGGAAGCCGTCGACATGCTTGCACTTACAGCCGAAGAAGGCGCGCGCAACGACGTTGCGGTCACCGGCTCGACCGCCATGATCTCGGGCGATGTGCGGTTGCTGAGGCGCCTGGTTCGCAATCTGATGCAGAATGCGTTGTGCCATGGGGCCCCGCCGGTGATCGCCGAGGTCGAGACCGATGGGGCAATCGTGCGCCTGTGCGTCAAAGACCACGGCGAGGGCATTCCAGATGGCGAGGGCACACGGGTCTTTGAACCGTTCTACCGTCCGACGGGACGAAGCGAGAGCAAGGGCGGTTGGGGGCTTGGACTATCCTTGGTCCGCCAGATCGCTACTCACCACCGAGGGTCCGTACGCTATGAAAGGGTGCCGGAGGGTGGGGCCTGTTTCATCGTGGAATTCCCTGCGTCGAGTGTGGCGCAGCCAATCGCAAGACCAGCGCCGACGAGCGGTTGATCTGTCCCGTCAGCCCCGAACTTCCAGTGCTTAGCGCATCAACTGGGATGTCTTGTGCATCGAAATAGGTGCGGTCCCTTGTCTGAATGACACGCTCACTCATTGCGTTTCCCAAGCTGCGTCGACTGGCAACATGGCGTTCGCTGCTGGCTGGGACATTTGGCGCGGTATCAGTCGGTCGCTTGACAAGGATCAATGTCCAACTGGTGAGGAGGCCGTATATCACAGGCGTTCGGCGGCGCTGAAACAACGGTTTGTAGCGTGTGCGAGGGCATCACAGCGGGAGGAATGCATGGCGCATGTTGTCGTTCTCGGTGCCGGGCTTGGCGGCACGATCATGGCCTATGAGCTTCGCAAAGGTCTTGGGAAAGAACACAGGGTTTCGGTTGTTTCCAATGGAGACCGCTATTCGTTCGTACCTTCCAACCCTTGGGTTGCGGTCGGCTGGCGCGATAGGGAATCGATCGAAGTCGACCTTGCACCGGTGTTCGCACGCCACGACATCGCGCTGCATCCACAAGGCGCCAAGCGCCTGAAACCGGCAGAGCGTCGCATCGAACTCAACGACGGATCTTCTGTTACCTATGACTATCTGGTGATTGCCACGGGTCCCGAACTGGCTTTCGATGAGATCGACGGGCTTGGACCTGACCACAACTCGCAGTCCATCTGTCACATCGACCATGCCCTCAAGACAAAGACGGCGTTCGATGCGTTGGTCGACAATCCAGGTCCAGTGGTCGTCGGCGCTGTGCAGGGCGCTTCGTGCTTCGGTCCCGCCTACGAATTTGCATTCATCCTCGAGAAGGCGCTGCGCAAGGCCAAGGTTCGCGATCGGGTGCCGATGACCTTCGTCACCTCGGAGCCGTATATTGGTCACCTTGGCTTGGACGGTGTCGGCGACACCAAAGGGCTTCTCGAAAGTGAGCTGCGCCAGCATCACATCAAGTGGATCTGCAATGCCAAGGTTGACCGAGTCGAGCCGGGAAAGATGTCCGTCTCGGAAATCGCCGACGACGGGTCCTTGAAGAAGGCGCATGAACTCCCGCAAGTATTTTCAATGATGCTTCCGGCGTTTCGCGGTGTTGCGGCCGTATATGGCATCGAAGGCCTAACCAATGCTCGCGGCTTCATTGTCGTCGACAAGCATCAGCGCAGCACCGCCTACCCGGATATTTTCGCAATCGGTGTGTGCGTTGCCATCGCGCCTCTCGGAAAGACCCCGGTCCCGACCGGCGTTCCAAAAACGGGCTTTATGATCGAATCCATGGTGACTGCTGCAGCCCGGAACATTGACCGACTGGTTACAGGCGCCGAGCCGGATGCCCAAGCAACATGGAACGCGGTTTGCCTGGCCGACCTGGGCGATTCCGGCGTTGCTTTCGTCGCTCAGCCGCAGATCCCGCCGCGCAATGTCAATTGGTCGTCCTCCGGCAAATGGGTTCATACGGCGAAGGTCGGCTTCGAGAGGTATTTCCTGCACAAGGTCCGGACAGGCAAGGCCGAGCCGTTTTACGAGCGTCTCGCCTTGCAGGTGATGGGTGTCGACAAGCTGAAGGAAATCAAGATCGATGACGGCGCGGCTACGCCGCATGTCTAAGTGCTTGATGCTTTGCCGAGCAGGACATGCGGCGGCACGTTCCGGCTCCCTATCCAAAAGTCACGCCTTTCCCAGACAGATGGAGATTACCAATGACGCTTGACCGTTCCGTTCTCGCATTTGCCGGCTTCATGGTGCTGCTTTCGGTGGTGCTCACGATTTGGGTTTCGCCCTTGTTCGTTTGGCTCACGGTCTTTGTTGGCCTGAATCTGGTGCAATCCGCGTTCACTGGATTCTGCCCGGCAGCGGCCGTCTTCAAGATGCTCGGCGTCAAGCCGGGCCGCGCCTTTTAAGGTTCGCCGAAATGCGCACGTTCCTATTGGTCGCCGGGCTGCTCGCGTGTGGACCGGCATTGGCTGGAACCCTGACGCTCGCTCCCACGCCGGTGATCGAGTGGAAGGCGGTCTATGGTCGGGTCGAGGCACGCGATACGATTCCTGCGCGTGCCCGCATTGGTGGGGTAATCGTCGAACTCAATGTGAGTGAGGGCGATAACATAAAGGCCGGGCAGAAGATCGCCACGGTGCGCGATGACAAAATCGCCTTTCAGATTGCAGCGATCGACGCGCAACTTCGCGCGCTTGAAGCGCAACTTGTCACGGCAAGATCCGAATTGGCCCGCGGGCAGACCCTGGTCGAAAGGGGCGTGATGACCGCGCAGCGTCTCGACCAGCTTCGGACCTATGCGGATGTTACACAAAACCAACTGGCTGCAAGCGAGGCGCAACGATCGGTCATCGTTCAGCAAGGCGCTGAGGGAGAAGTATTCGCGCCCGGCGAAGGCCGCGTGCTGACCGTGCCGGTGACACGGGGCGCCGTCATCATGGCCGGCGAAGTGGTGGCCACGATAGGCGGTGGCGGCGTTTTCCTGCGCCTGGCGATGCCTGAACGCCATGCCCCGCTGCTGAAAGAGGGGGCCTCGATCCGTATCAATACGAACGGCGCGGACTCGACCGGCCGTCTCGCAAAGATTTACCCACAGATCGAGAATGGCCGCGTTCTCGCCGACGTCGAGGTCGAAAAGCTGGAAACGGCTTTTATCGGTGCCCGTGTACTCGTCGAGGTTCCGGTTGGCGAGCGCTCGGCACTGCTCGTGCCGGCCGCATCCCTTGAAGCCCGGTCGGGGATCGATTTTATCCGTGTCATGGTTGGTGACGTCGAGATTGATCGGGCAATTGTGCTGGGCGAGCGGATCGCAGGTTCTGACGGGGACTACGTCGAGGTCCTGACTGGACTCTCCGTCGGCGATGTCGTGATCACGCCATGAAGCTCCCGACGAATTTTGGTATTGCGGGGGGCTTAACGCGAGCCTTCATCGCCTCGCCACTGACGCCGCTGTTCCTGGTCGCGGCCTTCGCGTTCGGACTCATCGCTCTGTTGACACTTCCACGTGAGGAAGAGCCGCAGATTTCGGTTCCGATGGTTGATATCCTTGTTCGCGCTGACGGCCTGAAGGCCGATGATGCCGTCAAGCTTGTCACCGAACCGTTGGAAATGATCGTCAAAGGAATAGATGGCGTGGAGCACGTCTATTCGCAAACTGGCGACGATCAAGTGATGGTAACTGCACGTTTCATCGTTGGAACTTCATCCGACGCCGCAGTGTTGCGTGTCCATGACAAGGTTCGCGCGAATTTGGACCGCATTCCGTTCGGCGTCCCCGAACCGCGCATCGTCGGCCGCGGCATTGACGATGTTGCGATCGTCACGCTGACGCTTTCGCCGAACCCAAATATGGCCGATCGCATAACGGCGAACGATTTGACGCGCATCGCACGCGAATTGCGCACCGAGATTGCCAAGATCGACGACGTCGGGCTGACTTATCTTGTCGGCGAAACGGGAGAGATCATACGGGTGGCGCCGCGTCCCGAAAAGCTCGCTCTCTACGGCGTCACACTGCAGCAGCTTGCAGCGAAGGTTTCCGGAGCTAACAAGGCTATTCCTGCTGGGTGGGCTAGGGACGATGGTGAGCAGATCGCCGTCATTGCGGGCGAGACGCTGAGTTCACCAAACCAGATCGGCAATCTGTTGGTTACGACGCGTGATAACCGTCCAGTCTATGTCCGTGACGTGGCCGACGTTGCCTTCGCAACCGACACGGGGGAAATTCTGGTATCGACGGTCTTACGATCGAAAAATGGAGTTTCGCGCGTTCCTTCGGTCACGCTGGCCATTGCCAAACGTGCCGGTTCGAATGCAGTGACAGTTGCGGAATCGATCCTGCACCGGGTCGAAATGCTAAAAGGAAGCCTCATCTCGGGCGAGGTGTCGGTCGAAGTCACACGCAATTATGGCGAGACCGCCAACGAAAAGGCGAACGAGCTACTTTATCACCTCGGGCTCGCCACGATCTCGATCATCCTTCTTGTCTGGCTGGCCATTGGGTGGCGTGAAGCCGTGGTCGTCGCTGTAGTTATTCCCGTAACGATCCTGCTTACCCTCTTCGCTTCGTGGTGGATGGGCTATACGCTCAACCGCATATCGCTTTTTGCCCTCATCTTTTCGATCGGCATTCTCGTTGACGACGCCATCGTCGTCATCGAAAACATCGCGCGCCACTGGGGCATGGGCGACGGCCGCGAACGCAAGGAAGCTGCAATTGAGGCGGTTGCGGAGGTTGGCAATCCGACCATCGTTGCCACACTTACGGTCGTCGCTGCGCTTCTGCCGATGCTTTTCGTATCGGGGATGATGGGACCCTATATGAGCCCGATCCCTGCAAATGCGTCGGCAGCGATGATCTTTTCGTTCTTCGTGGCTGTCACGGTAACACCTTGGTTGATGCTCAGGATTGCCGGTACGGCAACCCCGATCAGTCACCATCAGGGCCATGGCGGGCTGTTTGGCCGCACCTATGCCGCCGTGGCGCGTCCGATCCTGTCGTCGAAAATCGCAAGCTGGTCGTTTCTGCTCGCAGTCGGCATTCTTACCCTCGGTTCCCTTGCGTTGTTTTACACCAGGGATGTGACCGTCAAGCTGCTTCCCTTCGACAATAAGTCAGAGCTATCGGTCACGATCGACCTGCCCGAGGGCTCCTCCGTCGAAGCAACCGACGGGGTTGCGCAGGAGGTTGCGCGCATAGTTCTGGCCCTGGAGGAGGTGATGTCGGTCCAGACGCATGCCGGGGCTGCGGCACCTTTCAATTTCAACGGCCTGGTGCGCCATTCCTTCTATCGGACGGAGCCGCAACAGGGCGATGTCGCAATAAACCTTCTGCCCAAAGCGGAACGCATCCGCTCCAGCCATCAGATCGCGCTCGAGATTCGAGAGCGCATCAAGGTCGTTTCCATGCCGTTGGGCGCCAGCCTAAAGGTTGTCGAGCCGCCGCCTGGACCACCCGTCATGGCAACGCTTCTCGCAGAAGTCTACGGACCCGATGGCGAGACCCGCCGAAAAGTCGCGGAGAAGGTCGAGATGGCCTTTCGGTCGGTTCCATTCATCGTCGACATCGACAATTCCTACGGGCAGCCCGCGCGTCGCCTGCGTATGCGGATTTCAACCGACGACGCCGAGTTCTTCCATGTCGAAGAGAGCGACGTCTTCGACACGATCGCAATCCTCAACGGCGGCACGACGGTCGGCTATTCCCATCGCGGAGGCGGCCGGCAGCCAATCCCCATCCGCATCGAGCGGCCGAAGGGCGATAGGGTTGTCGACGAGCAGTTCTTGGCGACGCCGCTTCCAGCCAACGTACTGCCGGGTGATCGCGGCGTTGTCGAACTCGGCGACGTTGTGCGGGTCGCCGAAGAGCGTGCGTCGTTTCCGGTATTCAGGCACAATGGCCGCGCCGCCGAAATGGTAACGGCTGAACTCGCCGGAACGTTCGAAGCCCCTCTTTACGGCATGCTTGCGGTGCGCGAGGCCATCGACGCGCAGGACTGGACGGGGCTTCCGAAGCCCGTCATCTCGCTGCATGGCCAACCGCAGGATGAGGGTTCTTCGACGCTCCTTTGGGATGGCGAATGGGAGGTTACCTGGGTGACCTTCCGCGACATGGGCGCAGCATTTGTGGTCGCGCTGCTTGGCATATACATATTGGTCGTTGCGCAGTTCGGCTCCTTCAAGCTGCCGCTTGTGATCCTGACACCGATACCGCTGACCTTCATCGGCATACTAGGTGGCCATTGGCTGCTTTCCGCACCATTCTCGGCGCCCTCCATGATCGGATTCATAGCGCTCGCTGGCATAATCGTGCGTAATTCAATCTTGCTTGTCGATTTTATTCGTCATGCCAACACCGGCGAACTGCCTCTGACCGAGATACTGATTGAAGCTGGTTCAATTCGTTTCAAGCCGATTCTCCTCACCGCGCTCGCGGCGATGATTGGCGCGGCGGTAATTCTGTCGGATCCGATCTTCCAAGGGCTCGCGATCTCGCTGCTGTTCGGTCTCGCTTCATCGACCTTGCTCACGGTGCTCGTCATTCCGGCGATCTACAGGGTGCTAAGGACGTAGGTGAGAACTCAACGAATGACCCGTGCAAGTCCCACCGAAAAAACTCCAGCAGACATGCAAGGTCGGGAAGGGCAATGCGCATCCGCTTGAACAAGATGCCGGGCCGCCTGGCAAATTTGATCCTACTGGCTGCGTTCGTCACCGCACTTGTTGCCAGTGGGTTCTTCGCCATTCGCCTAACGGTCCATACGATCTACTGGTCATCGCACCGCGAGGAGCCGATCGAACCATGGATGACAGTGGGCTACGTGGCCCACTCCTACAATCTGGAGCCGAAAGCGTTGTTCAGTGCGCTTAATCTTCCGATTGGCGTTTCGGACAGGCGGACCCTTGGCGACATGGCATCGGCCAAGGGCGTTTCGTTTGAGACGCTCAAGTTCACCATCGAAGCGAGCATACGCAGGAGCCGCCAGCAATTGAACGGCGAACTGTCCGATAGAATGAGCGGCAGCTAGTCCCATGAGCGACGCGGCGATGACTTTTCTGTCGAATTATGGAGCCTTTGCGTTGTTTGGCATCCTTGCTCTTGGAAGTCTCGGTGTGCCGCTTCCCTCATCGCTCGTCCTGCTGATGGCGGGTTCGCTGGTGGCGCGCGGCCAATTGGATTTGGTCTCGATCTTCGCGTGGGGGATTGCTGGCGCGGTGTTGGGTGATCAGGCGGGCTACCTGATTGGCCGCTTGGGGAGCGAGGGACTGGCCGAAAGGCTAGCCGAGAGGTTACATATGGCCGCCACCCTTGACCGTGCGCGGACAGCAACTATCCAATGGGGGGCTATCAGCGTCTTCCTTAGCAGGTGGCTGTTTAGCCCGCTCGGTCCGGGAATTAACATTGTTGCTGGTATGATGGCCTATCCTTGGTCGCGCTTTACCGTCTGGGGTGTCTTCGGCGAAGCTGTCTGGGTGTTCCAATATGTTGGGTTGGGAATACTCTTCAGTCGAAGCATTTTGGGCGTTGCCGACATTCTCGGCGATTTGACCTGGTTCCTTGTGTTTGCCGTATTTGCCGTTTTGTTTGGCGTCAAGATTCTTTATGAAAGGCGAATTGGCTCGGCTCCGTTGCAGTCGCATTAGCTTCTTCGGAGTTGGTGAGATATCCTTCGTCGAAATACCACGTTCGAGCCCGGTGCCTATCGGATTCCCGGTGGCGACCTCCGGCACGCTCTGTTGCTCAGTGCAACGCGCGCACAAACAACCGATGGACCGAGAACCGGATGAGCGGCGCCGAACTCCGGCACCCGGACGGCGCATCCTTCCGCACAAGAAACACCATTAGCCTGGAACCGCCTCATTGATCTTGCCACCGCAAGGTGGATACGATGGTTCATCGGCGCTGCCATATCGAGATCGTGCGTCACGGTCACGTCGGATTTGCCGTCGTCGCGGAACGAAACGTTCAGGCCTTCGAAGCCTGCGAGTTCTTCGAGATCGCCGAGACGGATGCGCGCCAGGTGATCCGCGAGACGGCGCAGCGCGGTCGGCTGTCGGTGCTGTGAGCGATAAAAAACCTAGTTAGATCAATGATCTAACTGGGGATCAAGCAATCGAGTGGGAGTGACGGATACAAACGGCGGCAATCGCGTAATTTCGGCGGCGAAATCCGCCGGCGCGCAATGTCATTGCATAGCTCATTCCGCTGACCTGGCGTTCTCCATCGACGCCTTGCTAGTCCGATCTGCTTCCATCTTCGAGTTTATGTAAAGTTGCCTTAAGGGACGGGATCGCCTTGGCGTCGAACGGCGCGCGTGCGGGGCAACATAGGCGTGAAGATGATCGAGAGGGCGACGGGTAGGACCGCCACGGTAACGTTCCTGATCGTATTTGACACCGCAGATACGTCGGCGCCATCGCTGTCGTGATTGTGATGGCGCCGCAGCCTTGGGAGGCTTTAGAGGTAGATCGGGTTCGACCAGGCCAACTTGCCGTCCTCGTCGATAACCACCACCCGGCACCAGTCGCCCGCAAATTTTTCCCATGGCAGGCGGGCCGAGGTCATGCCTGTTCCGGACGCTTTTTCGTTCCTGGATGCACGTCCGACCAGCGAAATCTGAAAGCAAGGCGAGGTGTCGATCGTAATGAAATCGTCATCGACGGCGACATTGTTGATCTCCGGCCCCTGGCTGGAATAGTACCGGCCAAGCTTCAGCGCTTCGACCAAAGCGTCGGGTTCATTCTGTTCGGCCTTGACCATGACCCAACCGCCGAATGCGTCGCGGTTCTGGTCTTCTCCGGCTACCCAATGAGCGTCGTCGCAGGCGAGGGCATTGATGCGCCTGCCGGTGTTCAGGATGTCGTCGAGATAGTAGGATCCGCCGCCACGGCCGTTAAGAATCTGGCTGGTGTGATTGTAGACCTCCACAGCATGGGCGCCAGGGATTGACGCCGCGTCACCAGCCGTCAGCGCATACCATTCGGGATGCGGAATGGCGACGAACGCGCCGGCATCCAGACAGCGTTGTGCCAGCTCCGGGCCTGTCTCATTTGCCGTGTTGGGCGGAAAATCGGCTGGCAGACCGACCGCCAGAATATGCCACTTTTCTCCTTGCTCGGTTGCCGGGGCATGGCACTCCGCACCCAGGATGGTGGTAAAATTGTTGGTGCGGAACGGGCGCGTGTCGGCGATGGGGTAATCGTAATGCGGCATGAAATGATCTGAGAGACAGATGAAGTCGTAGCCGCGCTCGCGATAACGCGTGCAGACTTCTTTCGGGTCCAGCTTTCCATCGGAGAGCGTCGAATGGGTGTGCAGGTTGCCCCGGTAGAAGTTTCCGGGAGCTGCGAAGGCCTCAACTGACATGCTTTACGGTCCTTTGCGCCGCTTGTGCGGACGCGGTTGAAAATGCATCGAGAAGTTTTCGCGTGTAGGGCGATTTCGGGTTGGTGAGGATGGTGCCGGTGTCGGCGTAGTCGCGCACCTGGCCCTTTTCCAGAACCAGGATCTGATCCGACATTTCAGCGACCACTGGCAGGTCGTGCGAGATGAACAGGTAGGCTGTGTTGTGCTCCTGCTGCAGCCGCTTCATCTGCTTCAGCACCTGCGCCTGCACCGTGACATCAAGGGCTGAGGTGATTTCGTCGCACAAGACAAGGTCGGGCTTGCAGGCGAAGGCGCGAGCGATCGCCACGCGCTGCTGTTGCCCGCCTGAGAGTTGGCGCGGCGAGCGTGCAAGCAGGCTTGCGTCGAGGTCGAGTTCCTGAAGCAGTTCAACGACCCGGTCGCGGCTGGCCGCGCGGGACATGCCGAAGAATATCTGCAACGGCCGCGCAATGATCTGCTCGACCGTGTGCTGCGGATTGAGCGAGGAGGCGGGATCCTGGAAAATCATTTGGACGCGCCTGCGCAGGTCGCGATCGCGGCTGGTCGCCAAGCCCGTGAGTTGCTTGCCTTCGAAGAGGATTTTGCCGCCATTGCCGTCGACCAACCCGGCGACAAGGCCAGCGAGCGTCGACTTGCCGCTGCCGGATTCGCCGACCACGCCGAGCGTCGAGCCAGGGGTGATCGACAAAGAGATGTCGTCAAGCGTCCGGCTCGGTGCCGGGCCTGGGAAAAGCCGGCGCAGCAATTTTGAGCCGCCACCTCCATAGGTGAAGTCGAGATCACGAACCGACAGCACCGGTGCGTCGACGGCGACCTTCAGCGGCGCCGACTTGGCGTCCGATCTCAGTTTTGGAATGGCTGCGATCAGCGAGCGGGCATACTCGGTTTTCGGCTGCGTAAAGACCTCGAGCGTGGGACCATCTTCAAGTACCTTGCCCTTCTGCATCACCAGCACGCGCTCGCACATGCGCGCCACGACGTTCAGGTCGTGGCTGACATAGATCAATGTTGTGCCGGTGCGCTTCTGCAGGCGGCTGACCAGGTCGAGCACCTGCGTTTCCACTGTCTTGTCGAGCGCGGTGGTCGGCTCATCCAGGATGATCAGTTCGGGCTCGGCAACGAGTGCTGCCGCGATCACCACGCGCTGGCGCTGGCCGCCCGACAGCTGGTGGGGATAGCGCTTGAAGATCGCGGCCGGGTCGGGAAGCTCCATTGCCGCCAGCAGTTCCAGCGCCTTGTCGCGGGGCGTCAACGAACCTGCGGCATTGTGCTGGCGGATCAGTTCGACCATGTGCTGGCCGATCGTGCGGTGCGGCGTCAGCGACGATAGCGGGTTCTGCGGCACCATCGCCGCCTTTCGGCCGCGGAACTGCAGCAGCTGAGCAGCATCGAGCGACAGGATGTCGGTGCCTGACACCAACACGCTTCCTCCGGCGATGCGAGCGCCTGGACGCGTGTAGGCGAGGAACGCGCGCGCCAGCGAAGACTTGCCGCAGCCGCTTTCACCGACGATGCCGAGCGTCTCGCCCTTGCCGATGGAAAAGCTGATGTCGTCGACGGCAGCCAGTTCGGTGCCCGGTCCGGTCTTGTAGACCAGCCTGAGGTTGCGAACGTCGATGTGCGGTATCTGGGTCATGTCAGCCGAGCTCCGCCGTTGCGATGCCGAAAGCGCGCGACAAGCCGTCGACCATGAAGTTGACGCCGATGATCAGGCTGGACAGCATGATCGCCGGCAGCAGCAGGAACCACGGATCGGTGAAGACGACGCCCATGGCCTCCTGCACCATCAGGCCCCAGTCCGGCGTCGGCTGGCTGATGCCAAGTCCAAGAAACGACAGGCCGCTGATGCGCAGCACGGCAGACGAGATGCGCACGGCCAGCTCGACACCCAAAAGGCCGATCAGGTTTGGGAAAATCTCGCGCAGCATTACAGCCAACCGGGTTTCGCCGCGTAACTCCGCGGCGCGTACGAAATCCAGCGTCGACAGGCTTATCGTCTTGGCGCGCACGACACGTACGACGCCCCAGGTGTAGACAACGGCGACGACGGGGATCAGCGCACTGACGTCCTTGCCTAGCGCCAGCGTCAGGATGGCGATCAAGATGAGGTCGGGGATGGACATCATCGAATCGACGATGCGCATGACGATCTCGTCGGTACGGCCGCCGATGTAGCCGGCGACGACGCCCAGAATGGTGCCGACAAAGAGCGAGATCGCGACGCCGAGAAAAGACACCATCAGCGCGATGCGGCCACCGGCCACCACGCGGCTGAAATAGTCGCGTCCGATCTGGTCGGTGCCCATCAGGAATTCCCAGGACGGGCGCTGCAGCGGTGCGCCGACAAGTGCGCTGGTGTCGTAGGGCGCGATGATCGGCGCCAGCAGAGCCATCAGGAGATGCGCGACGACCAGGATGATCCCGATCAGCGTCGCGGGTTCCGAAAGCGCGCGGCGCAGGCGCGGCGAGCCGAACAGGTCGCTAAGACGACGCCTCCTCGTGTCGATCAATATGTTAGCCATTGGATGACCTCGTGCGTACGCGCGGGTCCAGCGCCAGGATCGCCAGGTCGGCAATGAGGTTGGCGAAGACGACGGCAAGGGCGGCCAGGAAGGCGATGGCCTGGATGGTTGGGATTTCGCGTTGTGAAAGCGCGCGCAGCAGTTCGCCGCCGGCACCGGGAAACTTGAAGACCGCTTCCACCACCACCGACGTCGCCAGCAGACCGGCAACGAAATAGGCGGTAGCGTTGAGCATTGGGATCAGGGCGGAGGGCAGCGCATGGATGACGCTGATTCGCCACTGCGGAATTCCGGCCAGCCTGGCACGCTCGACATAATCACTGTTCAGCGCCTCGACCATACCGGCGCGCAGGAGCCGGAACTGATAGGCTGCGCCATGTACGCACAAGGCGATGACCGGAACGATCGCCGCAGCCAGGATCGTCAGCTTAGGTGCGTTGGTGGGCGCGAAGATCACGGCTGGCACCAGGCCCAGCCAGACCGCGAAGACAATGACGAAGACGTTGCTGACGACGAAATCGGGCATCGAATAAGTGAACAGCGTCGTCGTGCTGATCGCGTTGTCGAGGCGACCGCCGGGCTTCAGGCTGGCCAGCACGCCGAGCGCGATGACCAGCGCCAGCATGACGACGAGTGCGAGGCCGGCCATGATCGCCGAATTGACGATGGGGTGGAAGATGCGCGTCGCCACGGACTCCTTCTTCATGATCGTGGTGCCGAAATCGAATGTCATGAGCTGGTGCCAGACTTCGAGAAACCGAACCGGGATGGACCGGTCCATGCCCAATTCGCTGCGCATCTGGGCCAGTTGCTCAGGCGAGTAGAACTGCAATTCTTCCGCCGGGATGGAGGCGGTAAGTGCGTCGCCTGGGAGAACTTCGGTGCCGAGAAACACGATCAGTGCGGTGAAGCTCAGGATGAAGAAGGCCATGAACAGCCGTCTTCCGATCATTCTCGCGATGCTTGCCAACATTGCTCCGCCTCCCGCGCAAGTGATGTCAATTCAGGAGCTGGGGTGACCCAGCTCCTGAGCCTGGTTGCGAATCTCTCAGCTCTCGATCCATACGTCGTCGAAGCGGCTGGACCAGTTTTGGGAATGCGACTTCAGGTTCTGAACCCCTGGCGCGTGCGCCAGCATGTTGCGGCGTCCGCCAAGTACGATAGCCGGCGTGTCCGACTGCAGGATCTTCTGAAGCTCCTGGTACATGCCGATCCGCTTTTCCTCGTTCGGCTCGGCGATGGTTTCAGCGTAGAGCTTGGCGTAGGCGTCGGCCTTCTCGCCCGTCCACGCACCTTTCTCGACGTCGTTTGCCACCATGCGCCCGAGGTTGATCGCGGGATTGCGCGGCCCGACCACACCAGCCGAAGGGCGTCCATAAGGCGGGTTCACGCCCTTCACATAGGCATCAAACCCGTCGGTCGGCATTTCGCGGATATCCATGTTGATGCCGGCCTTCTTCAGCGATTCCACCACGATCGCCATGATGCGAGGCATTTCCGGGAAGGATGGCGAGAAGACGATCGGCGGCAGGTCGATGCCGTTAGGATGACCGGCTTCCGCCAAGAGCTTCTTTGCCGTCGCAATGTCGAAGGCCTTGTCGCGCGGTACAAATTCACGGTTCAGACCCGACATCTGGGTGTCGTTGCCGACCCAGCTTCCGGGATCGTTGTAAACGATCGTATTGATGGCTTCGCGGTCGATGCTCAGGCTCATGGCAAGGCGCACGCGCGGGTCATTCCAGGCGATGTCTAGGTTCTTCGGCATCGAGATCAGGAATTGATCGCCGCCCTTGGACTTGTGCACGATACCGCCCGCACCTTCGAATTGCGCGGCCGTCGTCGGGTCGATGTTGAAGACTGCGTTGAACTGGCCGGAGCGGAAGCCGTTGATCGCTGTCTGCGAATTGACGACATATCCCTCCAACTCGTCGATGAAAGGGCGGCCTTTCATCCAGTAGTTTTCATTACGTACTGCCTGGAAGCCGCGGCGGTTGTCGACCGAGACAAGCTTGAAGGGGCCGGTGCCGATGCCATCCGTGAGGATCAGGTCGGGTGCCGCTGCCGGAGCGATCGCCAGGCGATACTCGGCAAGCGCGTATGGCCATTCGGCATAGGGCGCGTTCAGGATGAAACGAACGCCATACTTGCCTTGGGCCTCGACCTTTTCGAACCACTTGGTGATGAAGCTGCTGCCCTTCTGGGCGATATGGGCGTTGAACGAGGCGACGACGTCTTCGCTAGTCATCTCCTTGCCGTTGTGGAACATCACGCCTTCGCGCAGCTTGAAGTCCCAGACTTTCAGCGTGCCATCGGATGGCGCCCAGCTCTCGGCCAGTTCACCCTGGACATTGTAGTCGTGGTCGATCCACACCAGGCTGTTCCAGATCGAGCGGGTCAGCAGGTCGATCCAGTAGTAGGGGTGCTTGCCGTTGTCGGAACTGCCCACCGCCCAATTCGGATAGGTCTGGCCATAGATCAGCTTGCCGCCCGTCTTCGGATTGGAACCGGCAGGCAGGGCGGCCCAGGCCGGCAGCCCGTCCACGGTCTGTGCTGCCGCCGAACCGGTGATGAATGGCTGAACGCCAAACGCCGAAACACCGAGTCCGAGAAGCTGCAGAAATTCTCTCTTCGTAATGGCCATTGTTCCTACACCTTCGCGTTCTTGCGGGGCGAAATGCCCGGCAAGTGACAACCTTTTTTGGGATTTCGCTACCAGCCCTTCCGAGCGGACAGCGCCAATTAGGGGACGATTACAACACGAGAGTGACAGTCGGCCTTGCAGGAGTCTAATCTGATATATCAATGAAGCCATTGATCAGATCAATGGTTCGGCAAAATTCATTGAGGAAACAAAATATCAAGTCCGACGCGGCCAACAGAAGATCGTGACGATGCAAGGGGCGGCTGCAAAACAAAAACAGCAGGACCCGTGCAATACGGGCCTGCTGCCAAGCTACGAGGGAGCGCAGATTTTACCAGGGCAAAGAGAATGTCTTGACGTTGGTGAAGCTTTTCATGGCTTCGATGACGCCTTCCTTGTAGCCGTTGCCGGAGTCCTTGATCCCGCCAAAAGGCGACATCTCGATGCGGTATCCCGGGACTTCCCAGATATTCACCGTGCCGACCTGCAGGCCGGCGATGTATTTCTGCATGCGCCGGAAGTCGTTGGTGCACACACCTGACGACAGGCCGAAGGCGGTCGAGTTGGACAGCGCGATCAGCTCGTCGTCATTGTCGGGCGCGCGCACGATCGGGATGATCGGACCGAAGGTCTCTTCCATCACCAGCTCAGAGGTATGCGGCACGCGGTCGACGACGATCGGCGGCAACAGCGCGCCCTTTCGGCCTGGGTCGTAGAGCACTTCGGCACCTTGTTCGGCGGCCATGTAGACGCGCTTTTCAAAGAGTGCGGCAGCCTTCTCGTGCACCACGGTGCCGAGATCGGTACTGCGGTCCATCGGGTCGCCGAACCTGATCTTCCTGGCCCGCTCCAGCACCATCGGCACGAAACGGTCGGCAACACTTTCCTGGCACAGGATGCGCTTGACCGCGGTGCAGCGCTGGCCCGAGTTCTTGGTGGCGCCAGCGACCGCCAGATCGGCTGCCTTGGCGAGATCGTCGTCGGAGAGGTCGTTGAGGATGATCAGAGGATCGTTGCCGCCGAGCTCCAGCACCTGACGCTTGTAGCCGGCGGTGCGGGCAATCAGCTTGCCCACCGGCACACCGCCGGTGAAGGTGATCAGCTCGATATTCTCGTTGGTGATCATCTCGGCGCCGATGTCGGCGGGCATGCCCGTCACGACAGACAGCATTTCCGGCGGCAGGCCGGCCTCATAGAGGATGTCGGCGAGGATCAGCGCCGTCATCGGCGTCAATTCAGTCGGCTTGACCACGACGCAGTTGTTGGTGGCGATTGCGGGTGCCACCTTGTGCGAGACCATGTTGAGCGGATGGTTGAACGGTGTGATTGCCGAGATCGCTTTCAACGGCTCACGCGTGGTGAAGATTTTCCGCGCCTTGCCATGCGGCGTGAGATCGCAGGAGAAGATCTGGCCGTCGTCCTGGATGCACATCTGCGCCGACAGCGTGAATACGTCGTAGGCGCGGCCAACCTCGTACAAGGAGTCGGCCTTGGAGATGCCGAGCTCCAACGTGATGATGTCGGAGATCTCTTCCTTGCGCGCGGCAAGGGCTTCGGCCGTGCGGAACAGGATCTGCTGACGCTCGTAGCGCGTCAGCTTCGGCTTGTAGTTGGCCGCGATCTCGAAGGCCTGGCGGGCGTGCTCGGCCCGCCCCGCCGGCACCGTGCCGATCACCGCATCGGTGTAGGGGTAGTGGACGTTGACGACGCCATCGGCATCGACCTTGCGTCCGGCGATGCGCATCGGCTCATGACGCACCTTGAACGTTGTTTCAGCCTTGACCATCACAGGTCCTCCCTCAGGCCAGTGCCGCCGCCATGGCGGCATAATAGAACGCATCGAAGTTGCGCAGAACCGGCTCGTTGGGCAGCGACGGCAGCTTGCGGTTGACGATGAACGGTACCGCCTGCTCGGTCAGGCCGCCATGCGAGCGCAGTGGCTCGTTGAGCGCTGCCAGATCATGGCGATGCTCGCTGGTGCCGATGGTCTTGTTTTCAGTGGACACCAAAACGATGTCGCCGATGCGGTCAAAGGGCAATTCGAAGCGCTCGCAGGCGGTGGCGTTGTCGATGACCACGTCGATGCCTTCGATGGACGCAAGGCGCTTCATGATGCCGGCCTGGTCAGCACCTTCGGGCAGGTAGGCGGTGGCAAACGAGCCGAGCGCGCCGTGATGGACGACATAAGGATCGGTGATCGGCAGGATGACGCGCGCTGCGTCCTTGCCGAGCCACTCGTCGAGCAGGTCCTGGACATAGACCACGTCAGGGGTGCCGTCGGCCTTGTGCTTGGGCTTCATGCCATGGTCGGCGGTGATGACGATGGCAGCACCGAGCGCGTCGAGTTCGCCGAGATACTTGTCGAACATCTCGTAGAAGGCGTTGGCCTGCGGCACGCCGGGCGCATATTTGTGCTGCACGTAGTCGGTCGTGGTCAGGTACATCACGTCAGGCTTGAATTCCTTCAGCAGCTTGACGCCGGCGGCAAATACGAACTCCGACAGTTCGGCCGAATAGACCTCCGGCACCGGCTTGCCGAGCCAGGCCGAGGCATTGTCGATGCCGTGCTCGGCCTTGGTCGAGACGTCCGACTTTTCCGACGAAAAGCAGATGGCGCGGCCTTCGTCGAACTTCAGGCCGCTGCCGAGCAGGGCGCGCAGCTTGTCCTTGGCGGTGACCACGGCAACGCGTGCGCCGGCATCGTAGAAGGCCTGGAAGACGGTCGGCGCGCGCAGGAAGCGCGGGTCGTTCATCATCACTTCCTTGCCGGTCTCGCGCTCATAGAGATAGTTGCCGCAGATGCCATGCACCGCCGGCGGCCGGCCGGTGGCGATCGACAGATTGTTGGGGTTGGTGAAGCTCGGGATGACGCTGTGGGCGGTGCGCTCGGTGCCCTTGGCGCGGATCTTTACCAGGTTCGGCATCAGGTCCGCCTTGATCGCCTCGTCGAGATAGGCCGGCTCGCAGCCGTCGAGGCAGATGGCAATTGCCGGCACGCGCGGCCATTCATAGTTGCGGCCGTTGGCGCTGACGTTGATCGTGGTCATCTTGTTCATGGGGAGAGGTCCTTGGGCTTGGAGCAATCCGATTGCCGGTGGTATGCGCCGCCTCGGATATCGGTCGTCTCTTCTGTGCCGCAACTCAATCTATTTGCCAAATCGCAATTATGAATTCGATCGATAGGCCATATCTATGGCTAGATTGCCTTGGCCAAGCGGCTTTCCAACAGATCGCCGCTTGCGGTCAGAATGGGGTAGGCGACCGTAACCAGCAGTGAATTGATCTCTTTCAGGCCGCGGGCGATTTCGAGATGCATCCCGCTCGTTTCAATGCTTTCCGGCGTTCCGGACTGCAGCCGCTTCAAATGCTGGCCATGCGTATGGCGGTGCAGGTCGCGCATTCTTTGCTTTTCGACGACCAACTGCCGTGCGGACAGCTGGTCCTGCGAAATGAGAACGTTGAGGGCAAGGTGCATGTTTTCGATCAAGCGCTCGTGCAGGTCGGCCAGTTCCTTCCAGCCCTCGTCGGAGAAGCGCCAGTTCTTGTCGGCGCGCTCTTCGGCGAGGACCAGCAGGTTCTTGGCTATCACGTCGCCGGCATGCTCGAGATTGATAGCCAGATCGGTCAACTCGATGCTGCGGCGCGCTTCCTCAACCGTCATCTGGCCGCGGTTCACCTCGGCAAGATAGAGCTTGATGTCGGTGTGGGCCTGGTTGAGCGCTTCATCCAAGGCGCGGACGCGAGCGATCTCGCTGCGGCTGCCGGCGCGCAGGAGGTCCATGACAGGCCGCACCATGGTTTCCAGCAATTCGCCCATGCGCAGCAGTTCGCGCGTGGCGCTGGCGAGCGCGAGGCGCGGTGTCGCGATGACGGAACGATCGAGCGCGCTGACGCGATGGCTCAAGGGGGCGCCGGTGGCTTCAGCCTGCGTATCGGGCACTAGGTGACGGGTGACTATCGCCATGGCTGATATGAAAGGCAGGCTCGCTGCGACCAGACCGACGTTGAACAAGAGATGGAAATTGACCAGCGCCGTGCCTGGCCCGGACCCCAGCATGTCGATCGAAAATCCGCTTGTTTCGAGCGCAACAAGAGCAAGAAGGGCACCCATCGCGCGGAAGATCAGATTGCCGACCGGGATCCGCTGCGCCACGGCAGGCATGCCACGTGAAAGCCAGAAGGCAATGAGGCCGCCACCGAGATTGCAGCCGAGCACGAGCGGCACACCGGCCTCCAGCGGCACGAGGCCCTGAGCGGCAAAAGCCGTAACCATCAGGACAGCGGCGACGCTCGAATGCACCACCCAGGTGAAAAAGGCCCCGACGAGAAAAGCGGTGATGTAGTCGTCAGCCAGGTAAGCCGACATCGATGGCAGCATGGCGCCGCTGCGCAACGGACCCGTTGCCGTGCCAATCAGCTGCAGCGACAAAAGGACGAAGCCGACGCCAAGGATCATCCGTCCGGTTTCGCGAAGCCTCTCGCTCGACAGCTTCAGGTGCATCACGCCGCCAGCAAACAGGCAGACCGGTACCAGCCAACCGAGATCGAACGACAGGATGCGCACGACAACCGCCGAGCCGAGGTCCGCACCAAGCAGCAACGCAAGCCCGGTCGGTAGCGCGAGAACCCCGCTCGCCGCGAAACCACAGGCAAGCATCGCGACGGCGGTTGAGCTTTGCAGCATCACGGCCATCGCCGTGCCGCCTGCCGCGGCTTTGATCTGGCCGCGCCTGGCTTCTCCCAGCATGGTTCGCAGCGTGTCGCCGTGGGCGCGCTCCATACCGGTGCGCACCATATGCACGGCAAAAAGCAGGAGCATGGTTGCGCCGGCCAGATGAAGCAGGATTAGGGAAAAGTGCATGGGTGTCCCTTCGTCGACTAAACAAAGGGTCAGGTTTCAGGGTGTATTCGTCAACTCGATAGTTTCAATAGATCCATAGTGCACGTCTATGGATGGATCACCCCTGGGGATGCAGGACAGACGTCATGAAAGCCTCGATCTTGGGCGAGTGCTGGCGTTCCTGCAGGCATGCAAGCCGATACTCCGTCTGGATCGTTGCGTCCGCGATGCGGATCGTCTCGAGGCGAGGGTGCGCAACAAATTCGAAGTCCGCGACGACACCGATGCCCAGACCACGCTCCACGGCTTTCCAGACGCCCTCGCGGCTGCCGATCTCGAGCAACGGCTTTATCGGGACTCCGGCCTTTTCGGCGGCCTGTTCAAAGGCACGGCGGGTGGTCGATCCCGTTTCGCGCAGGATGAGCGGCTGGTCTGCCAGTTCGGCCATCGTGATGCTCTCGCGGCCATGCCAGGCATGATCCGAATTTACGAACACGACCACTTCATGTGTGCTGAAGGGAACCGAGTAGATACGCGGATCATCGACGACATGCGCGAGGATTGCGACGTCGGATTCGAGCTCGAGAATCCTTTGCAGTGTCTGGTCCGAGTTGCCCAAGAGCATGCTGACCTTGATCGACGGGTACTTCGTCAGGAAGCGCGCCACCATCTCCGTGGCATGGAACGGTCCAACCGCCGCTACGCGCAACTGGCCTGTCGTCAGCCGCCCGCTGCTGAGCAGCAATTCCTCGGCCTCGTCCTGCAAGCTCATGATGCGCCGGCTGATGTCGAAGAGTGCGGCACCTGTCTCCGTCAGTTCGACGCGGCGCCCGCGGCGCACCAGCAATTCGACGCCATAGCGATCCTCCAACTCCTTCACCTGCGTTGTGACGGTTGGCTGGCTGATGTGAAGGGCGTTGGCTGCGGCCGTGAAACCTCGGTTTTCAGCGACAGCATGAAACGAACGGAGGTGGGTAAATACTATAGCCATAGTCTATGATTAGCGACAAGGATTTGTATTAGTCAATGGATCGGCCCTCCGCCACACTTCTCCTGCCATCAGTTCAAGACAGGAATTACAACCGTGTGGTCATACAGCAATCCAGTCGACATCCGTTTTGGCCGGGGCAGTTTTTCCAGGCTTTCCGACGCGATCGGCGGCCGCAGATACGCTCTGGTCACCTACGGAGATCCATATTTCCGGGGCCTCGTAGCCGAGCTCGAAGCCAAGGCGGGCAGCCCATCCCTGATCATCGACGATATCGCGCCCAATCCCGACATTGCTCTTCTCGAGATGCAGACCACGCGCTTTGCCAAGCTGGCTGTGCAACCTGAAGTCGTCGTCGCGCTCGGCGGAGGGTCAGTCATCGACTCGGCCAAAGTTTTTGCCGCGGCACTCGGAGATTTCGCGACGGTAGACGCCTATCTCAAGAAGCGGGCCGGTGCCGAGACGATCAAGCCCTGGCCGCTGATTGCGGTTCCGACAACCGCTGGCACCGGAAGCGAAGTCACGTGCTGGGGAACCGTTTGGGACAATGTCGGCGGGGTGAAGTTCTCGCTGGCCCACCCGGGCCTCTATCCCCAGTTCTCGATCGTCGATCCCGATCTGATGATTGGCAAGCCGCGCGAACTGACGATCCAGACCGGACTTGACGCGCTATCGCATGCACTGGAAAGCCTGTGGAACCGGAACTCCAATCCCGTTTCCATGGCACATGCGGTCATGGCGGCCCGCGGCGTGCTCTCGACCTTGCCGCTTCTTGCCAACGACCTTCGCAATGCCGATCTCCGTGAGCGGATGGCTCGCGCAGCGACGCTTGCCGGATTTGCCTTCTCAAACACCAAGACGGCGATCGCGCATTCGCTGTCTTATCCGATCACCTTGCGCCACGGCGTCCCGCACGGCATCGCCTGCTCCTTCTCCTTGCCAATGATCATCCGCAGCGTTGCGGGAGAGGGTGGCATCTGTGCGGAAGGACTGAACGCGATATTTGGTAGGGATGCCGACGGCGCGGCCGACCAACTCATGGCGTTCCTGGCCAAGCTCGGGGTCGCCACCAACCATCACCACTACGGTATCGAAGATGGCGAATGGCGCGAGTTGATCGACCTCGCCTTCGATGGCGAGCGTGGACAGAACTTCATCGGCGGCAAGGACAACCTGCTGAAGGCAGCCGGTCTAGGCAAGGAGAAACGCCAAGCAGTCGCATGATTGAAGCGCTGCAGCGGGAGGACGCTGCGGTATCACCGTTTTTTTGGGAGGAAAACATGAGTGCTCTGAAATATACGTTCGCCGGCCTGATGACTGCCGGGGCAGTCGTCGCCTATGCGAGTTCGGGACTGGCGCAGGAGTGCAAGAACCCGGACCAGCTGGTCTTTTCGATCATCCCGACCGAGGAGACCACCCAGGAACTCGACATCTACAAGCCATTGCTGGACAAGCTGAAGGAAAAGACCGGCAAGCCTGTCGAGTTCTTTATGCCGACGTCTTACGCCTCGGTGATCGAGGGCATGGTCAATGGCTGGGTCCAGATCGGTGTCCACGGACCCAACTCCTACGTGCTGGCCAAGGAAAAGGATCCGGCCCTCGAGGTGTTCGCGACCTACACCAAGCTCAAGGGCCATTTCCAGGAGGAAGGTCCGGGCTATCGCGCGGTGCTGGTTTCCAGGGCGGATTCCAAGTTCGACAGCATCGAGAGCCTGAAGGGCAGCGTCGTTGGGCTTGCCGATCCGGCTAGTACCTCCGGCAATCTCTTCCCGCGGATCGTGTTCGGTGACTTGGTTGGGGTAGGTCCCGAACTCGAGAAGTATTTTTCGAAGGTCGTTTATACAGGTGGCCACGATCAATCGGCGCTCGCCGTCAAGGAGGGGCGCGTCGACGACGCCTTCGTCGCCACCCATCGTCTCGACAACGTCATCGATCGCGGCCTCGCCAAGCCGGAGGACTACAGGGTGATCTGGACGTCCAGCCTCATTCCCCAGGACCCGATGGTCTATCGTGGCGATCTCTGCGAGCCGCTGAAGGCGGCAATCCGCGAAGCCTTTCTGACCCTGCACGAGAATGCGAATTCGAAGCCGTTTTTCGATGGCATCAAGTCGACCAAGTTCGTACCCATGAAAGACAGTGACTACGATATTATCCGCAAGCTCGTCGCGGCTGAGAAGGCGGCGGGCCAGTGAGACACGAAAAGATCATAGTCGAAGGCCGCGCGCAGCGCGGCCTTCCTGCCAAGGCGGCGGATAACATGTCGATTCTCGAGGTTCGCAATCTCAAGGTCAGCTATTCGACCGGAGGCCCTCAGATCCTCAAGGGTATCGACTTCGAGGTCGGCGGCGATGATTTCTGCGCGGTCATCGGACCGAGCGGCGCCGGCAAGTCGACCTTGATCCGGTGCATCAACAGGCTCGTCGAGCCAACAGAAGGCGATATCATCCTGTTCGGGCAATCTGTCTGCCCACTCAAGAGCGGCGATCTGCGCCGCTTGCGCCGGCGCATCGGCATGATCTTCCAGGAATTCAACCTGGTGAACCGCATGTCGGTGATGGACAACGTCTTGTCTGGCCGCCTCGGCTACACCGGTGCCTTCCGCAGTTTCTTCAAAGCGTTTCCGCGAGAAGACATCGATCGGGCGCTGGACCTTTTGGAGCGTGTCGGCCTGCAGGACCATGTCGACAAGCGCGCCGACGCCTTGTCAGGCGGCCAGCGCCAGCGTGTCGGCATTGCCCGTGCCTTGATGCAGAGGCCGGAGATCCTGCTTCTTGACGAACCGACTTCGGCCCTCGACCCGAAGATCTCGCGCGACGTCATGGGGTTGATCCGCGAATTGGCGGCCGAGTTCAATATCCCGGTGCTGTGCAACATCCACGATGTGCAACTGGCGCTCGAAACCTGCAACCGCATCATCGGCATGCAGGACGGCTACAAGAAGTTCGATGGCCCCGCCAAGGGCATGCGCAAGCAGGATCTCGACGAAATCTACGCTATGGAAGTGCTGTGATGAGCATCACCGCCGCGCCAGTCTCCGCCCACGGGTTCGATGCCTATCTCGCCCACAAGCGCCGCCGGCGCATCAACAACTGGTTGCTTGTTGCGTGCAGCGTCGCGTTGCTTGCCTGGTGTTTCTGGGACACCATCATGTTCGACACCGACTGGCAACGCATGGGCGGAGCGCTCGGTATTGGCGGCACGCTTGAGCGCTTCCTTCTGATCGACTGGTCGCTTCTGCCCAAGCTCCTGGTGCCGGCGCTCGAAACGCTGATGATGGCGACGCTAGGCACTATTTTGGGCTGCGTCTTTTCGCTGCCCGTCGCCTGGTTCGGAGCGGCCAATGTTACTCCGAGCAAGTATTTCTTCTATCCGCTCGGCCGCTTCCTGATGGTGCTCAGCCGTTCGATCCACGAGATCATCTGGGCCCTGCTGTTCGTCGGCGCCGTCGGCCTTGGCGCGCTACCCGGCATCCTGGCAGTCGCGATGCGCTCGGTAGGCTTCATCTCGAAGATAACGGCCGAGGCGATCGAGAACATCGATCCAAAGCCAGTCGAGGCGATCCGCGCAGTCGGCGGCAATCAGTTCCAGGTCATGTACTACGGCATCGTGCCGCAGATCCTGCCGGTGATTATCGGGACGATCATCTTCGAGTGGGACATCAACATTCGCCGCTCGGCAATCATGGGCCTGGTCGGGGCAGGGGGGCTTGGTCTGGTCTTCTTCCGCCAGATGGCAATGTTCAATTATGGCGGCGTCACACTGGTGGTGCTGGCGGTCCTCGTGCTGATCGCCATCGGCGAAGTCATCTCCCACTACGCCCGCAAAGCCGTGATCTGAGGACGCGATGATGCAAATAACCACCACCGCTACCCACTCGATGCCGGCCGTAAAGCGCAAATGGTCACGCTACCGTCACCCTGAGTCGACGATCCGGTTCGCCGTCATCCTGGCGATCCTCGCCTTCCTCGGTTACTCGATCGCCTACCTCAATATTGACCTGTCGCGCATTCTCGGCGCTTTCCCCAGGCTCGTCGAAATCCTCGCGACCCGCTATTTTCCCCCTGACTTGAACTACGTCTCCGACGCGGACTTCCTGCGCTCGGTCCTGCGCACGCTGGAAATGTCATTGCTCGGCGGCTTTTTCGGCGTTGTCTGTTCGATCCCGCTTGCCTGGCTGGCCGCGCGCAACATCACCGTCAGCAAGCGAATTGCCTATCCGTTCGGGCGCTTTGCCATCATGAGCAGCCGCTCCATCCACGAGACGATCTGGACTATCCTCTTCGTCACCGTCCTGGGATTTGG
Source organism: Aminobacter carboxidus (assembly GCF_014863355.1). Lineage (GTDB taxonomy): Bacteria > Pseudomonadota > Alphaproteobacteria > Rhizobiales > Rhizobiaceae > Aminobacter > Aminobacter carboxidus. The sequence continues at coordinate 190,446 of NZ_JACZEP010000001.1, forward strand.
CATGTTGGCGGGCACGTTGGCGCTGACTGTTTTCTGCGTCGGATTTGCCGGAAAGCTTTTTTCGGATGAGTTGGAGGCAATCGACATGGGGCCGGTCGAGGCGATGCGCTCGGTCGGCGCCAATCCTCTTCAGGTTTTCCAATACGCGGTTCTTCCGCAAGTGCGCGTCGCCTTCACCGGGATCGCAATCTACACATGGGATGTGGCTTTCCGAGCTGCGACCGTGGTCGGGTTCTTCGGTGGCGGTGGCATGGGCTGGTATCTGAAGCGCACGACGCAACAGATGGAGAGCACGCGTGTTGCCGCCATACTTCTGCTGATTATCGGTCTCGTGCTCCTGGCCGAGTTGGGCTCTGGATGGCTGCGCAAGCGCATCGGAAAGATGCGGTAGTCGGCATTTGCGTTGACGCCCGGCAGCGCGCCGGGCGCTTCCGTGCGGCTGCTCTGTACGGCGTCCAAGCGGTATGCCGTCGCAGGGTTACAGTCCTGCCAGGTCCGCCTTGACCACTTGAACAGGCGTTGCGCCGTCCGCTCATCACATGTCGACGGGTTGTAGACGGCGGTGAGGGGAGCGCCGTCAATCCGCACGCTCGGGGTCAACGAAGCGCCCCTGGCGGATCAGGTCCGAGCGAAGGTTCTCCGGGCCGACGATCATTCCGGCTCCGGCAAGTACGGCTTCCAGGGCAACATAAAATGAGAATGGTAGTGACGGTTGACGTTGGTATCCAGCCCGGCCGCGGCCAGCCAAGGGTCGAGTTCGTCATCACGCGACCGGGCGACGAGGAAGGTTTCTTCGGCCAGTGCCCCAACCCCATGCCGTAGAGCATTTTCGGCGCGTTCAGGTGCTGCGAGCAGCGTACGTGTTTCCATGCCTACGGGGTGGCATGACGGATCACCGCCTCAAGGGCGGCGAGGGTGCGGAGAGAGGGAAGATGTGGTGCGCCAGCGATGGTTGTCGCGCTGTGCGCGCGCTCGACATATGCTTGAAGCGCCGCGTTGACGCCAAGGCGACGATGCCTTGGCCGTTGCGCCGTTGGCTGCGGCTGCTTATCTCTGCCAGGCCATGTCCGACCAAGATGCCGAAAGCTCCACAGCTGAACCATCGCCCGTAAGAGGCGATCTCCGTGCTGCCTACAAGACCGACATCGTCGTCATCGGCGCCGGCCAGGCAGGCCTTTCCACGGCCTACAACCTGAGCAAACTCGGCCTTCAGCCCGGGCGCAACTTCATCATCCTCGACAAGTCGCCCGAGGCCGGGGGCGCCTGGCAATATCGCTGGCCGTCGCTGACGCTGTCGACCGTCAACCGCATCCACGACCTGCCCGGCATGCAGTTCGCCGACGTCGTCGAGGAGGGCGCGAACGAGGTCCGGGCGTCGGTTGCCGTGCCGAAATACTTCGCCGCCTATGAGCGCAAATTCGACTTGCCGGTCTACCGTCCAGTGACGGTCAAGGTCATCTGTGACCGCGGCGCGCGGCTGCGCGTCGAAACCGACCGCGAGACCTTTTCCGTCCGCGGCATCGTCAATGCCACCGGCACCTGGGAAACGCCGGTCATCCCAACCTATCCTGGCGCCGAGCGCTTCAAGGGGCGCCAGCTGCACACCCGCGACTACCGCAATGCCGAGGAGTTCGCCGGCCAGCATGTCGTCATCGTCGGCGGCGGCATTTCGGCGCTGCAGCTGCTTGATGAGATCTCGCGCGTCGCTTCCACGACCTGGGTCACGCGCCGCGAGCCGCAGTTCCGCGACGGTCCGTTCACACCGGACGACGGCCGCGCCGCTGTCGCCATCGTCGAGGACAGGGTCAGGCGCGGTCTCATTCCCGGTTCGGTCGTGTCGGTCACCGGCATCCCGTGGACGCCGGCGCTCAAGGCTGCCCGTGAACGTGGCGTGCTCAACCGCCTGCCGATGTTCAGCGAGATCACCGAGCACGGAGTGCGCTGGCCCAACGGCACCGAGCAGCGCGCCGACGTCATCTTGTGGAACACCGGCTTCCGCAGTTCGCTCGACCACCTGGCGCCGCTGCAGATCCGCGAGGAGGGCGGCGGCATCGTTATGGCCGGAAAGCTGGCGACACAGGTTTCAAGGGATCCGCGCATCCACCTTGTCGGCTACGGCCCGTCGGCCTCGACCATCGGCGCCAACAGGGCGGGTGGGGCCGCCGCGCGCGAACTGGCGGCATATCTCGGGCTCGCCTGACGGGCTCTTGCCTGCCAACATGGCGCATTCCATTTGTTTTTTCTTCTGTTGACCTCAATTGCGCTTGAGGTTCTATGGATCGTGTCGGCTCGTAAAATGGAAAGGCCGACATGGACTTCGATCTTGAACAGCCGGCTGCCGTGGCCGGCAACGCGGCGGCTGCCGTCGCACCGAAACCCACAGGCTGGGGCGATCTCTTCAGCGGCAAGCATGGCATCTACACATTCGCGCTTGCTGGCGGCGTCACGCTGCACGCCATCAACATCTACATTGCAACGACGGCCATGCCGTCGGTCGTCGCCGACATCGGCGGACTCGATTTCTATGCCTGGGCAACGACCCTGTTCGTGGTCGCCTCGATCCTCGGCTCGGCGCTGACGGCAAAGCTGCTCAACGGAAGAGGGCCACGCGGGGCCTATGTACTCGCCACGTTGATCTTCGCGCTGGGCGCGCTGACCTGCGCGATCGCACCCAGCATGCCGGTCATGCTCGTCGGCCGTGCCATCCAGGGTCTCGGAGGCGGCTTCCTGTTCGCGCTCGCCTATGCCCTGACGCGCATCGTCCTGCCCGAACACCTCTGGGCCCGCGCCATCGGGCTCGTGTCGGCGATGTTCGGCATCGCCACGCTCGTCGGTCCTGCCATTGGCGGCATCTTTGCAGAGTATGGTGCCTGGCGCCTGGCGTTCTCGTCGCTGTTACCCTTCTCGGTTGCCTTCGCCGTCCTCGCCTACATGACTTTGCCTGGGAAAAGCTGGGACTCCACCGAGCGCGTCGCCGTTCCCTATCTGCAGCTTGCCTTGCTCACGGCGGCTGTGCTTGCGGTTTCCGCCGGCAGCCTGTCATCCGAGATTGCGTGGAACCTGACCGGACTCGGCGCGGGCCTCGCCATGATCGCGCTGATCGCTGGCGTCGAGGCGCGTGCCGAAGCGCGTCTGCTGCCCAGAAGAGCCTTCAACGTCTCTACGCCGCTGGGCGCGCTCTATCTCACCATCGCCCTGCTGATGCTGGCGATACAGCCTGAGATCTTCGTGCCCTACTTGTTGCAGAACCTGCACGCCCAGCCGCCGCTCTGGGCAGGCTATCTTGCAGCGATCATGTCCATCGGCTGGAGCCTGGCGTCGTTCCTGAGCTCGCGCTGGCAGGCTCATGGCGATCGCCTCATCGTCCTTGGTCCTGTTCTCGTGCTCGCCGGCCTGCTGCTGTTTGCGCTGTTCATGCCTATCAACGGCGCCGGCGACTGGTCGCTGCTCCTGCCGATCGGCTTTGGCCTGCTGCTCGTCGGCTTCGGCATCGGCGTTACCTGGCCGGGGCTCGTCACCCGCATCTTCCAGAGTGCCCCGCCCACCGAGCAGGATCTCGCCGCCGGCGGCATGACGACAGTGCAACTGTTCTTCATGGCCTTGGGCACCGCCTGCGCCGGCATGGTTGCCAACTTCGCGGGCATCGCCGATCCGGGCGGGACAGACGGTGCTGCCAACGCCGCCGTCTGGTTGGGGGTGATCTTCGCAACCGCTCCCGCGCTCTGCGTGCTGGTAGCATTTCGCGTCGTGCGCCTGACGGGAAGGAGGGGCTGACAATGCCGATATCTATCGGAGCGATCCTCGGCAGCACTACCTTCGATATCCTGGCGCGCGTGCTTCTCGTCTTCGTGTTGTGGACAAGCGGACTGGCCAGCATGTTGCGGCGCGCGACCTGGCGCTGACCCGGTCGCTGCCGGCGGAAGTTAGGCTTCCGCCGGCGCTCAAGCCTGGTCGATGAGCACCTGTTCCAGCCCGGATTCGGGTGCCGAGCAGATGCACAGGATCGTCGCCTCGCCGGCGCCGACCGAGACGTAGCCGTGGCCCATGGTCGAATCGATGTAGACGCCGTCACCGGCGCCAAGCCGCGTCGGCGCGTAGTGATCGGTGTGGATTTCGATCTCGCCGTCGATCACATAGGCGAACTCCTCGCCGACGTGACGGACCAGTGGGCCGAATTCCTCGAGCGTGCGGGCATGGATCCTGGCGATGATCGGCACCATGCGCTTGTTGATCAGGTCGGTACACAGGTAGCTGTAATCGTAGTTCCGCGTTGCCAACTGCAGCGTGTTGGCGCCTGAGACGACCGAGCGCCTTGTCCGCTCCGCGCCCTTGGCCGGCTCGAAATTCAGCAACTCCGTGACGGGAACATCCAGCCCGGTGCAGATCTGCAGGATCTTGTCATAGGTCAGCGACATCAGGTCGTTTTCGACCTTTGACAGTGTCGACAGGGCGAGGCCCGTGCGTTCGCTGACCTCCTGCAATTTCAACCCATGGCGCTGGCGCATGGCGCGCAAGCATTCGCTCAGTCGCGGCTGGTGGGTCACGTGGTCTCCGGTCCTGACGGCTGTCATTTTCTGAAAATGGCAAGTATTTAGCGTTTACGCAAACGACTTGACGTATGCAAAAAGAAATCTTACCGATTGCATCACAAAAAGGCGGGAACGGCAAAAACTTTGATTTCGCAGGGGCATTCCTGCGCTGCGGGACGCTGCCAGCGGACTGCCACGGCCACTGCGGGAGGGCAGGACCATGCGTTGCGACAACCACGTTCACGGCACGGCATCGAGGCCAGGCGGATCGGGCTGCGGCAACGTCTCTCCACGCACATCCGGCGCAGTGCTGCGCACCGCCGGCAATCCGACAACTGGAAGGGAGTGATCGGTATGACCAAGGCACCGGCCGATTTTGCCGCGCGCATCGATGCGCTGTTTCAGGATTTCACCGGCCCCGACAGCCCCGGCGCCGTCGTCGCGGTCACGGAGAACGGCCGCGAGATATTCGCCAACACCTACGGTCTGGCCAACATCAACAATTCGGTTCCGATGGATCGCAAGACCATCATCCGCATCGGCTCGCAGACCAAGCAGTTCACCGTCCTGCTGATCTTGATGCTGGAGGCCGAAGGCAAGCTCAGCCTGTCGGACGAGGTGCAGAAGCACCTGCCATACGTGCCGCGCCTCGAGCAGCCGGTGACGCTCGAGCATCTGGCGTCCAACACGTCGGGCTTCCGCGACCATCTCGAAGCGATGATCTTCGCTGGCCTGTCGATCTTCACGCCGTCCGACCGCCAGACCGGCCGCGATGTCATCACCCGTCAGGATGCGCTGAATTTCAGGCCCGGCAGCGCCATGACCTACTGCAATGCCGGCTTCTTTATGCTGTCGGAGATCATCGAGCAGATCGAGGGCGCGACCTTCAACGAGGTGCTGCGCAAGCGCATCACCGGCCCGCTCGGCATGGACGACACCTCGCTGCTGATCCGCGACGGCGCTGCGATGAAGCGGCTCGCCGCGCACTACACCAGGCGCACCGAGGGCTGGGCCAATCTCAACTGGGGTCTCGATCTCGGTGGCGAGGGCGGCATGATCTCGACGCTCGACGACATGATCGTCTGGCAGCAGAACCTGTTCGACCCCAAGGTCGGCACGCCCGAAATGTACGAGCGCATGGCAACCGCTTGCGTCTTCGACAATGGCGCCACCGGCTTCTACGGCCTTGGCCTCGTCACCGATGTCTATCGCGGCCGCCGCGCTGTCGGTCATGGCGGCACGGTCGCTGGCGGCAAGTCGGAATCGACCCGTTTCGTCGACGACGGTTTTGGTGTCGTCATCATCGCCAACAACGACCAGGTCGCCTCCTTTGCGCTCGGCCGCCGCATCGCCGACATCTACTTCGGCGACGCGTCCCCGGCGCCGATCGCACTCGCCCCCGGCCGCTACCGCCAGGAGGACGGCCCAGATGTCTTCGAGATCGTCGCCAAGGACGGCGTACTGACCTTCCTCAATGCCGGTGGCGTCGGCGGCTTCGACTTCGGCCATCAGGGCGGTGCCAAGCCCGAGCGCGCGATCACCGACCTGGTGCTGAGCCCGCGCGCCGACGGCAAGGTCGACGGTGTCTTCTGCGGCACTCCGCGCCTTTACGCGCCGCTTCAGGCCGATGCCACTGCAGCGCGGCCGCTGGCCGGGCGCTACGTCAACAAGGCTCAGGACCTCGAGGTCGAGGTCACGGGCGATGCGCAGAAGGGCGAGTTCCGCCTGCGCTCGGCACTGGGTGCGATAAGCGCGCCCATCGTCGCTGCCGATGCCGACCTGTGGTTCCTGCTGCAGCCCGGCACCGACATGCGTCCGGGCCTGCCTTGGAACGCGACGCTGGCGGTGACCGCCGACGGCTTCGAGATGAACTCCGACCGCATCAAGAAACTGGCTTTCAAGCGAGCCTGACCAACCATCTTACGGCGAGGTCCACCATGTCCCTACGTAATCTCACGCCCGAACAGTTCGACGCGCTGACCCGCGCCTATTTCAAGCAGGCGACGCTGTCGCGCCGCGGCTTCCTCGGCGGTGCCGCTGCACTTGCGGCTGCCGTAACGCTCGGCATGCCCGGCAAGGCCTTTGCCCAGCAGACCGGCGGCACGCTGCGCGTCGGCCGCTCGGAAGAGCCCGACACGCTCGATCCTCAAAAGACCACCCTGTCGGTGTCCTCGACCACCAACGACATGATCTACGAGCCGATGGCGCGCGCCGGCTACGACGGCGAGGTTCTGCCGGGTCTCGCCGAGAGCTGGGCTTTCAGCAACGAAAACAAGACCCTGACCTTCAAGCTCAAGCCGGATGTCAAGTTCCATGACGGCACACCTTGTGACGCCGAGGCGGTGGCCTGGACCGTCGCACGCCATCTGGCACCCGAAGCCGCGTCGCCGAGCGCCTTTTTCCTTGGCCCTCTGGAACGCGCCGAAGCCATCGATCCGCTGACGGTCGCCTACCACTTCAAGGAGCCCTTCGTCGCGGTCTGGGTCGGCCTGACGCTCGGTTACTCCGCGCCGCTCTCTCGCGCTGCCGTCGAAGCGGCGGGCGACCAGTATGGACGCAATCCGGTTGGTGCCGGTCCGTTCAAGTTCGTGTCATGGTCGACCGACCGCGGCATGCGGCTGGAGCGCAACGAAGGCTATGCTCCGGTTGCAGCACCCGCGCGCATCGATGCGGTTGAGTTGTTCCATTATCCCGAGGATTCGACCCGTATCGCCGCTTTCGAAACGGGCGAAATCAATGCCATGTATGGCGGTGCCTCGGTGCCGCTCGACAGCATTCGCCGCCTGCGCGGCAACCCCGACGCGATCATGATCGAGCGCCCGGCCCAGATGATGCGCGCGCTGGTGTTCAACCAGAAGCGCCCGCCTTTCGACAATCCGAAGGTGCGCCAGGCTTTCGCGCATGCCGTCGACCAGAAGCGGCTGATCGCCTTTGCGCTCGACGGTTTTGCCGTCCCGGCGACGTCGCCGATCGCCAGCTCCATCGCGGGCTATTCGCCCAAGACGGCCGAGCTCTCCTACGGCTACGACCCGGAGAAGGCCAAGGCGCTGCTGGCCGAGGCCGGACTTGCCCAGGGCCTCAAGGCCAGGCTTGTCGCCAGCGACACCCCTGTCATCCGCCGCACGGCCGAGGTGATCCAGGCTCAGTTGCGTGAGATCGGGGTCGAGCTGGTCATCGAAACCTTGCCGATTGCGCAATGGGCAGCTCTCACCGCGCAGGGCGGGCAGCACATGGTGATCTCCACCTACTCATACACCGATGCCGACATCGTCTACCCGGTGCTGCACACCAAGGGTGCGCTCAACCGGGCCTTCCACGAAAATGCCGAACTCGACGGCATGATCGCCGAACAGCGCGTCACGTCGGATCCGGCGGCAAGGCAGGCTATCCTCGACAAGATCCAGGCCAAGGTCGTCACCGAGGCCTACTGGAAACCGCTGTTCGAGCCGCTCAATTTCGCCGTCGTTGCCAAGGACGTCGTCGACGCCCGCATGAATCCCGGCGGCGAGTTGCGCGTCGACCATCTCGGCATGGCCTCGTGACCCGCGTCGATTGATGCTGAGGCTGGTCGTATCGAGGCTGCTCTATGCGGCCGTCATCCTGCTTGGGGTCATCCTTGTGGTGGCCTCGCTGGTCAAGCTCGTGCCGGGCGATCCGGTCGACGTGATTGCCGCCGGCAATCCCGGTATGAGCGTCCAGGATATGGACATGCTGCGCGAGCGGATGGGGCTGACGCGCTCCGTGCCCGAGCAGTTCGTCGCTTATCTCGGCGGCGCCATCAAGGGCGACCTCGGCAGCTCGATCCGCCAGGGCGTTCCGGTCACCAGTCTGATTGCCGAGCGTCTGCCGGCGACCGGCGAACTCGCTTTCTGGACGCTCATCCTCGCCTTCGCGATCGCCATCCCGCTTGGCATCGTCACAGCGCTCAAGCGCGACAGCTGGCTCGATTATGCCGGCACTTTCGTCGCCGTGCTCGGCGTGTCGATGCCGGGCTTCCTGCTCGCCGTGCTGATGATCCTGTGGTTTTCGATCGAGCTGCGCTGGTTACCCGCCTCGGGCTATCGTGGATCGGCGTTGGCCAGCATTGGCCGCGCCGTCGCCGAGCGCGACATCGGCATCTTCTGGAACGCCTTCCGCTATTTCATCCTCCCGTCGATCTCGCTCGCCTTCGTGCTCGTCGCCGTCAATGCGCGGCTGATCCGCTCGGCCATGCTTGAGGTACTGCAGCAGGACTACATAACCTTCGCCACCGCCAAGGGCGCGCCGCGTCTCACCATCATCCTACGCCATGCGCTGCGCAACGCGTTGCTGCCGATCGTCACCCTTGCCGGCCTGCAGATGGGGGCACTGCTGTCGGGAACAGTCGTCATCGAGACGGTGTTCGCCTGGCCTGGCATCGGCCGGCTCGCCGTCGATTCGATCCAGGTCCGCGATTATCCGATCATCCAGGCGGTGGTGCTGGTGTCGGCGGCACTATTCATCTCGCTGAACCTGATCGTCGACATCCTTTACCGCTTCATCGACCCGAGGGTGCGCAATGACTGAGGCCGTGATCGTGCCTGCCGCCACAAAGGCGAGCGGCGAGCGCCGCTTTCTCGGTGCCCTCGGCCGCAGCGCCAAGGGGCTGACCGGACTGTTCCTCATCGCCATCGTCGTGCTGTGCGCGATCTTCGCGACAGGCCTCGCTCCGCACGACCATGCCCAGCAGGTCATTGAATGGCGTTATGCCCCTGTTGTCTGGCAGGATGGCGGCAGCACCACCAACCTGCTCGGCGGCGACAACATGGGCCGTGATATACTGAGCCGCACCATCATGGGCGCGCAGGTCTCGATCCAGGTGGCGCTGATCGTGGTGTCCATAGCCCTTGTCGTCGGCTCGACGCTTGGCGCCTTGGCTGGTTATTTCGGCGGCTTCGTAGATACCATCATCATGCGCATCGTTGATTTCCAGCTCGCCTTTCCGTTCCTGCTCCTGGCGCTGATATTCATGGCGGTTCTGGGGGCTGGTTTCGCCACACTCGTCATGGCGCTGGCCTTTGCCCTGTGGATCAACTTCGCTCGCATCGTACGCAGCGAAACCATGCGCATCCGCACCCTCGATTATGTCGATGCGGCGATCACCATGGGCGTGTCGCAGATGCGCATCATTTTCACCCACGTTCTGCCAAATGTGCTGCCGGCGGTGCTTGTTGTCGCCACTCTCGACATCGCGCTGGTCATCATCTCCGAGGCAGCTTTGTCCTTTCTCGGTCTCGGCGTCCAGCCGCCGACAGCATCCTGGGGCGTCATGATCTCGGAAGGCCGCGACTTTCTCTACGAGCAGCCATGGATCGTCATTGCGCCTGGCATCGCCGTGCTGATCTCCTCGGTCGGCATCAACCTGTTCGGCGATTTCCTGCGCGACTATTTCGATCCCCGGCTGGAGAGGATGTGACCATGACGGCTTCCGCCTTGTTGTCAGTCCGCGACCTGACGGTCGACTACCCCAGCCGCCACGGCCCGGTCCGCGCGGTCAACGGTGTCAGCTTTTCCGTGGCACCCGGCTCGGTGCTTGGCGTCGTCGGCGAAAGCGGCTCCGGAAAGTCCTCGGTCGGCTATGCGCTGATGGGGTTGACCGATGCATCGCGCGCCACCTTGGGCGGTGCGGTCACCTTCGAGGGTCGCAACCTGCTTGGCCTGTCCAACCGCGACTGGCGCAAGTTGCGCGGCAACCGCATCGCCATGGTGTTCCAGGATGCGATGGCGACGCTGAACCCGGTCATGCGCGTCGGCGACCAGATCGGCGAAGTGTTCCGTTTCCACCGCCCCGACATGTCGCGCAAGGCGATCCGCGCCGCGAGCCTCGACCTGCTCGAACGTGTCGGCATCCAGGAAGCCTCACGCCGCATCGACGCCTATCCGCATCAATTATCGGGTGGCATGCGCCAGCGCGTGGTCATCGCCGCGGCGATCGCGCTCAAGCCGGCCCTGCTGATAGCTGATGAGCCGACAACCGCGCTCGACGTCACCGTACAGGCGCAGATCCTGCATCTGATGCAGGAGCTGAGCCGCGAGCAGGGCATGGCGATGATCCTGGTCAGCCACGACCTCGATGTCGTCGGCGATGTCTGCGAGGACGTCGTGGTGATGAAGGACGGCGTTATCGTCGAAGCCGGCCATGTCGACGACGTGCTGAGCCGTCCCAGGCATGCCTACACGCTGCAATTGCTCAACGCGCGGCCGAGCTTCGGCGCCGGTCACATGCACGGTGAGGTGAGCCATGGCTGATGACGCTTTGCTCGAAGTGCGCGGGCTGGTCCGCCATTTCACCTTGTCGGGCCGGCTGTTTGAGAAGCCGCGCCAGCTCACCGCCGTCAACGACGTCAGCTTCACCATCAGGCGCGGCCAAGCCTTCGGTCTCGTCGGCGAAAGCGGTTCGGGCAAGTCGACGATCGGCCGCATCATCGCGCGGCTGACCGAGCCGAGCGCCGGTTCTGTGAGCTTCGACGGCGTCGATTGGCTCGCTCTGCGCGGCAAGGCGCTGCGCGACAAGCGCCGCGATATCCAGATGGTGTTCCAGAGTCCCTATGCCTCGCTCGATCCGCGCTGGCGGGTGCGCGACATCCTGGCCGAACCGCTGAAATCCTATACCGATCTCAAGGGCACCGGCTTGGCGACGCGCGCGGCCGAACTGATGCAGCAGGTCGGCCTCAACCCGGACTGGCTCGACCGTTTCCCGCACCAGTTTTCCGGCGGCCAGCGCCAGCGCATCGCAATCGCCCGTGCTCTGGCATCGGGCCCGAAGCTCTTGATCGCCGACGAGCCGGTGTCGGCGCTCGACGTCTCCAGCCAGGCGCAGGTGCTGCAGCTGTTGCGCAACATCTGCACCGAACAAGGCCTGGCGATGCTGTTCATCTCGCATGACCTGTCGGTCGTCGATCATCTGTGCCAGCGTGTCGGCGTGTTGAACCGGGGCGTGCTGGAGGAGGTCGGCCCGACGTCAGAAATTTTCCGCTCGCCAAAATCCGACTATACCCGCCGGCTCATCGACGCCGTCCCGGGCAAGAAGCGTCGCGCCGCCGAAAGGGTCGTCCATGCATGACATCGTGATCAAGGGCGGGCGCGTCGTCGATCCCGAGACCGGCCGTGACGAAATGGCCGACATCGCCATTTCGGGCGACAGGATCGCTGCCATCGGTGCCAATCTTGGACCTGCGCACAAGGTTATCGACGCAACCGGCCTGATCGTTGCGCCCGGCTTCATCGACCTGCATGCGCACGGCCAGTCCGTGCCTGCTGACCGCATGCAGGCCTTCGATGGCGTCACCACCGCGCTCGAACTCGAGGTCGGCGCCTTGCCGGTCGGTGGCTGGTATGAGGCGCAGGCAAAGACCGCGCGTCTGCTCAACTACGGCACCGCCTCTGCCTGGGTCTTCGCCCGCAAGGCGGTGATGATCGGGCTGGAACTTAAGCCAGGCGAAGCGCCGATATCAGTCATGGGGCGTGGCTTCGACGACCCGCGCTGGTCGACCGATGCCGCCACCGAAGCACAAGCCTCCGAGATCGTCGCGCTGACCCGCAAGGGTATCGACGAAGGAGCGCTCGGCATCGGTATTCCCGCCGGCTACGCGCCCGGCGCCGGCGCCAAGGAAATGAGCCTTATCTGCGATCTGGCGGCCGAGACCGACACGCCGACCTATACCCACATCGCGCAGATGTCGAACATTGATCCCAAGAGTTCGATCGAGGCCTATGTCACCCTCATTGGGCTGGCCGGTGCGACCGGCGCGCACATGCACATTTGCCACCTCAACTCGACAAGCCTGCAGGACGTCGAGCGCGCGGCAGCGATCATTGCCAAGGCGCAGGCGCAAGGACTCAGGATCACCACCGAAGCCTATCCCTATGGCACCGGCTCGACAGTGGTCAGTGCCGGCTTCTTCGTCGATCCGGCGTTTTCAGCCCGCACCGGTACCGGTTACGACGCGATCGAGCTTGTCACCACGCATCGCCGCCTCGACGGCATCGACGACCTCAAGCAGGTCAGGCAGGCCGATCCCTCGGCGCTGGTGCTCTGGCACTTCCTCGACACCGAGGACAATCCGCGCCACCGCGCGCTGCTCGACGTCTCCGTCACCTATCCGGGCGGTGCCATCGCCTCCGATGCGATGCCGTGGAGCCAACCCGATGGCACGCCTTACGAAGGTGACGAATGGCCGCTCGGACCTGACAAGACGGCGCACCCGCGTTCGTCTGGCACCTTCACCCGCTTCCTGCGCCAATGGGTGCGCGAGCGCGACGCCATCCCGCTTGTCGAGGCGATCGCCAAATGCACTGTGATACCGGCCCGGATCGTCGAGAGCTGCGCACCGCTGTTCCGTCGCAAGGGCCGGCTGCAGCCGGGTTGTGATGCCGACATCGTCGTCTTCGATCTCGCCACCATCGCCGACCGTGCCACCTTCGCCGAAATGAACCTGCCGGCCGAAGGCATGCGCCACGTGCTGGTCAACGGCCAGGCGGTAATCACTGACGGTGTCCTCGACAGTGCGGCGGCACCCGGACGTCCGATCAGGCGGGGTGACGCGTGAGCGTTCCTGTCCTCGTCGTCACCGGCTTTCTTGGTGCTGGCAAGACGACCTTCATCAACCAGTTGCTGCAGCGATCCGAAGGCCGCCGCATCAGTGCCATCGTCAACGACTTCGGTGCCATCAACATCGACGCCGAGCTGATTGCCGACGCTGCCGACAGCGTCGTCGGGCTGAAGAACGGCTGCATCTGCTGTTCGCTGCAAGGCGACCTGCTGCGGACGCTCAAGCTCGTGCTGTCCCAGGCCGTCAAGCCTGACCACATCGTCATTGAAGCATCAGGCGTCGCCGACCCCAGGGGCATCACCGAAACACTGATGGACCCGATCCTGTGGCACGACATTCGCCTCGATGCCGTTGTCGCCGTCGTCGATGCCGATGAGGTCGCTTTCAACCCCGCCCGCTTGCGCGACGAGTTGTGGCGCGCTCAGGTCGAGGCCGCCGACTTCATCGCCTTGTCCAAGACCCGGCTGAGCGAAAGCTCGGGTGAGGCGCTCCGGGCCGAACTCGTCTGGCTCAATAAGACTCTTGTCTTCGAGACCGATGGCGAAGCCATGCCGATCGAAGCACTGCTCGTCAGCGACAGGCCTCAAGCCCAGCCAGGCCAGGCCAAGCTCGGCGCCTCGCGCTTCACGTCGATCGAATGGTTATCGGAAGGCCCTGTTTGTCTTGACCGCTTCCAGGCGGCTATCGACCGCCTCGCACCGAAGCTCATCCGCGCCAAGGGCATCGTAAATTTCATCGAGCGGCCGGGACAGAGCTTCCTGCTGCAACTGGTCGGCCGGCGCGCCACCTTGCGCCCGTTTCCGAAGTTCGAACCCGATTGTCGCCTCGTTTTGATCGGTGAAGCCAGCGTCATCGACAGCGAGACGGCGCATGCCGGCCTCGCCGAAATCTCTACCTCATAACCCGCAAGCGGAGTTGTCCCATCATGCGTGTGTTCAGTGCCGTTCTTGCGACCGAGACCAATACATTCTCGCCCATCCCGACCGGCTTGACCGCCTTCGTCGAGGGCGGCGACTACTTTCCCGCCGGCCAGCATCCCGATCACATGACGCTTTATGGCGGCCAGCTGTGGGCGGCGCGCGAACGTGGCCGCCGCGAGGGCTGGACCCTCTTCGAAGGCCTGAGCGCATCGGCCGAACCCGGCGGTACGACGACGCGCCACGCCTATGAGACTTTGCGCGACCAGTTGCTAGACGATCTCCGCGCCGTCCTGCCGGTCGACATGGTGCTGATGTCACTACACGGCGCCATGGTCGCCGACGGCTATGACGATTGCGAAGGCGACATCCTCGCCCGCATCCGCGCGATCGTCGGCCCCGATACGGTCGTTGGTTGCGAGCTCGACCCGCACTGCCACATGACTTCAGAGATGATCGACAATGTCGACATCCTGCTGACCTACAAGGAATACCCCCACACCGACGTCTATGAATGCGGCGTCCAGCTTGTCGACCTCTGCCATCGCATCGCCACCGGCCAGATCAAGCCGACGGCGGCCCTCGTCGACACCGGCATGGTCACCTTCATCCGCACCACCACCGAACCCGGGCTCTCGATCATCAACGGCATCCGCGCCATGGAGCGGAAGGATAAGGTGCTGTCGGTGTCGATCGCGCAAGGTTTCCCCTGGGCCGACGTGCCCGAGATGGGAACGCGCGTCGTTGTCTACACCGACGACAACCAGGACCTGGCGCAGTCGCTGGCGCAACGGCTGGCCAACGATCTTTACGTCATGCGCGCCGAGATCGTGCCACCGATGCCCGGTATCGACGAGGCGCTCGATCAGGCCCTTGTTGCACCAGCCGGCACGGTCGTCATCGCCGACACCGCCGACAATGCCGGCGGCGGTGCCGCCAGCGACTCGACCTTCTTCCTCGCCCGCATGATCGAGCGCGGCATCTCCGACGCCGTTATCGGCCCGCTGTGGGACCCGATCGCCGTGCGCCTGGTCTTCGAAGCGGGCGAGGGCGCCGTGCTGCCGCTGCGCGTCGGCGGCAAGGTCGGCCCGCGCTCGGGCAATCCGGTCGACGTCACTTGCAGGGTCGTGGCGCTCAAGCGCAGCCTCGTCATGACCGGCCTCGGCGGCGTTCCTTCGCCGATGGGCGATTGCGCTTTGGTCGACTGCGGCGGCGTCCAGGTGCTTTTGGCCTCCGAACGGTCGCAGGCGATCGACACCGACCTGTTCACCGGCATCGGCTGCGACTTGACGGAGAAACGGATCGTGGTGGTCAAGTCGACCCAGCACTTCCGCGCTTCCTACGAGAAGATCGCGTCGGCGGTCATCTATGCCGCGACAGAGGGCACCGTCACCTCAAACCTCGCCAGCCTGCCCTATACCAGGATCAAGCTGCCGAAATGGCCGGTGACCGCATAGGTTCAAACTGACACCGGTTCTCCTTAGGCTGCCGGCGATTGTTGCCGGCTGGCAGTCGAAGGCCAGGCGCTCCTAGCTCCGCTGCAATTTCTCATAGCGTTTGGCCAGCCTGTCCCGCTTCAGCTTCGACAGCCGCTGGATCCAGAAGATGCCGTCCAGCTGGTCGATCTCGTGCTGGTGGCAGACGGCGAGCAGACCTTCCGCTTCTTCGGTGCGTTCGGCACCGTCGAGGTCCCGGTAGGCGATGCGGACCTGCGCATGGCGCCTGATCTCGTCGGTCATGCCCGGCATCGAGACACTGCCTTCGGTGTGCATGATCGTTTCCTCCGATGCCCAGAGGATCCGTGGATTGACATAGGCCCGTGCGCTCTCTGGGCCTTCGAGCTGCAGCACGACGAGCCGCCTGGAGACGCCGACATGCGGCGCGGTGATGCCGATGCCGGGTGCCGCGCGCATGGTGTCGAGCAGGTCGGTCGCGAGTTCGCGCAGGCCTTGGTCAAAGACGGATACAGGCTCTGCGGCCAGCCGTAGGCGCGGGTCGGGAAATTTCACGATTGCTCGGATCGTCACGCCTGTTCTCCGCCTCGCGTCGCAGCCTGCCGGTCGCATACAGCCAAAGTCACCGCCCTTCCAGCGTCGTGTGCCCGGCCAGCAGTGCGCCGTCGGGCCTACTCCCGCCGTTCGATGTCCCGGCGCAGCACGATCAGCGTCGTCAGGTCCTGCACGCTGGGATGCGTGGCGATGATGTCGCGCAGCGTGTTCAACCGGTCGATCGAGGGCACTTCGACCTCGACCATCAGGTCGAGCTGGCCGGTGACCGACGACACCCGCCGCACCTCCGAGTAGCGCGCCAGCTGGTCGAGCACGCCGATCGACGGCGTCGACACCAGCGTCACCATCAGGAAAGCCGAGACCAGGTTGGTGTCCATCTGGCCGATATCGGCGCGATAGCCGCGGATGACGCCGCTCTTTTCCAGCGCCGCGACGCGTTCGCTGGTGGCACTTCGCGACAGCCCGATGCGCCCGGCCAGCGTCTTCAACGGTATGCGCGCCTCCTTCGACAGTATGCCCAGAATGTCCCTGTCCTTGGCGTCGAGTTCCTTCATCGCCGGGTTCCGATCCGTGCCGTTAAAGTGCCGGTCCATGCAGTCATAGTGCCGGTGTAACCGACGCTTTGCCGGATGCCCGATTTTTCGGCCCGTGCCAAGCTCCAAAGACAGCAATTCCGGATAGAACATGACCGACGTGACCCATCCCGCGCCCACATTCTCCTTTGGCGAAGCCGCCGAGCTGGCTTCGGGCCGGTTCGGTGTCGGTGGTCGCGTGGCAAGCCTCGACAGCGAGCGCGACCAGAACTTCAAGCTTTCGGCCGATGACGGCTCGCAGTGGATCCTCAAGGTCGTCAACGCCAGCGAGCCTGCCTCCGAGAGCGCGTTCCAGGTGGCATTGCTCGATCATCTCGCGCGCACCAGCCCCGGCGTCGCCGCCCCCCGCCTCAAGGTTTCGCAAGACGGCACGCCGCTGGCCGAAGCGACAAATGCCGCCGGCGAGCGCCACGCGCTGCGGCTGGTGTCGTGGCTGCCCGGCCTGCCCTTGGCCCAGGCGGCGCGGACCCCGGCACTTCTCGAAAACCTTGGCCGTGCCCTTGGCCGGCTCGACAGCGCGCTGCAGGGCTTCATCCACCCCGGCGCGTTGCGTTCGTTCGACTGGGACATCCGCCAGGCCGGTGCGGCACGCCAGCGCCTGCACCATGTCCCCGATGTCGCGGATCGTGCGCTGCTGCGCGGCCTGCTCGATCATTTCGACGCCGCGGTCGCGCCGCGTCTGTCCGGCTTGCGCGCCCAGGTCATCCACAACGACGCCAATGACTGGAATGTCCTTGTCGACGAAGACAACCACGAGCGCATCGCCGGCATTATCGATTTCGGCGACGCGCTCTATTCACCTCTGATCGCCGAGGTGGCGGTCGCCTGCGCCTACTCCATTCTCGACGTCGAGGACCCGATCGGTGCCGCTGCAAACCTGGCCGCCGGCTTTCACGCCGAGTATCCGCTGCACGAAGACGAGCTCGACGTCCTGTTCGACCTCATCGCCATGCGCCTGGTCATCTCGGTCACGCTGTCGGCGCAGCGCAAGGAAAAGACCGGCGACAATCCCTATCTCGCCATCTCCGAGGCGCCGGCCTGGCGGCTGCTGCGCCGTCTCGGCGCGATGAACCGGCGCTTCGCCACCGCCATTCTGCGCCACGCCTGCGGTTTCGACGCGGTATCAGGCGCCCGGGCTGTAACCGCCTGGATCGAGGCCAACAGGAAGAGCTTTGCGCCTGTCCTCGAGCGGCATCCGGCGACGCTTGCCAAGGCACTGGTGCCCTATGGCGATGCGGCCCATCCGATGACCGTCACCTCGGCCGGCCAGCAGCCCGACAAGGCCACCGCCTGGTGGGACGCCTGGTGCGCCGAACACGGCATCGAGCTCGGCATCGGCCCATGGGGCGAGGCGCGCACGGTCTATACCTCCGATATCTTCTGGTCGCGTTTTGTCGAAGGCGCGCGCCGGGTCCACCATCTAGGCCTCGACCTGTTCATGCCGGCAGGCACCAAGGTTTTCACCCCGCTCGCCGGAACCGTCAAAAGCGTCGAGATCGAGGAGGACCCGCTCGGCTATGGCTGCCTCATCGCGCTCCTGCACGAGCCCGAGGACTGCCCGCCTTTTGTCACGCTCTGGGGCCACATGGCGCATGAGGCGATGGCGCGCTTGCAGCCGGGCGAGAGACTCGAAGCCGGCGCGCTCGTCGGTGAAATGGGCGCACCCGCCGAAAACGGCGGCTGGGCCCCGCATTTGCATTTCCAGATCTCGGCAGACCCCGAACTTGCCGCCCGCGACATCCTCGGCGTCGGCGAGGCGCGCTATCTTGATGTCTGGCGCGAGCTATTCCCGGATGCGGCGACGCTTGCCGGCATCCCGCCCGAGACCTTCGTCCAGACCGGCCGCACACGTCCCGAGATCGTCGCCGCACGCAAGGCGTCGCTGCTGCCCAACCTGTCGATCTCCTATTCCGAGCCGATCAAGTTCGTCCGCGGCGAGGGTGCCTGGCTAATCGACGACCGCGGCCGCGCTTATCTCGACTGCTTCAACAATGTCTGCCACCTCGGCCACGCCCACCCCGACATCGTCGAGGCCATTGCCCGCCAGGCGGCGAAACTCAACACCAACACGCGCTACCTGCACGATGCCATCGTCACCTACGCCGAACGGCTGACGGCGACCTTGCCGGAGGGCCTTTCGGTCGCCTCCTTCGCTTGCTCCGGCAGCGAGGCCAATTCGCTCGCGCTGCGCATGTCGCGCACATTGACCGGTAGCAACGACGCGTTGGTGCTCGACTGGGCCTATCACGGCACCACCCAGGAGCTGATCGATCTCAGCCCCTACAAATATAAGCGCAAGGGCGGTAAGGGCAGGCCGGCCCATGTCTTCGAGGCCGCCATCCCCGACAGCTACCGCGCGCCGGCCGACTGGCCCGTCGAGGAGCATGCCTGGCGTTTCGCCGAAAGTATCGCCGAGCAGATCGAGGCGATGCGCAAGGCGGGCCGCGCGCCGGCCTTCTTCATCGCCGAATCCATCCCCAGTGTCGCCGGCCAGGTCTTTCTCCCTGAGGGCTACTTGAAAGAAGTCTACGCCATGGTGCGCGCCGCTGGCGGCTTCTGCATCGCCGACGAGGTTCAGGTCGGCTTCGGCCGCGTCGGCAGCCACTGGTGGGCTTTCGAAACGCAGGGCGTCGTCCCCGACATCGTCACGATGGGCAAGCCCATCGGCAACGGCCACCCCATGTCGGCGCTGGTCACCACGCGCGAGATCGCCGACCGCTTCAACAACGGCATGGAGTATTTCAATACCTTCGGTGGCAATCCGGTGTCATGTGCTGCCGGCCTGGCCGTGCTCGACGTCATCGAGCGCGACGGCTTGCGCGACAACGCCGCCGAGATCGGCGCTTACCTCGTCACCCGCTTCAGGGAGATGCAGGCGCGCTATGAGGTCATTGGCGATGTCAGGGGCCAAGGCCTGTTCCTCGGCATCGAGCTCGTCAGCGACCGCAAGACCAAGGCGCCGGCAACAGCATTCGCCCGCAAGGTCAATGACGGCGCCAGGGCGCGCGGCGTTCTGATCGGCACCGAGGGACCGCACGACAATGTGCTCAAGATGCGTCCGCCGATGATCTTCAGCCGGGCCGATGCCGATCATCTGGTTGGCGTGCTTGAGGAGACCTTCGCCGCGGCATCAGCCGAAGGCGCGTAGCAGACCCGCGCGACGACCTCGCGCGGAGGGAATTAACGACAGTGGAATTCACCAACTTCCGGCGTCCATGCGCCGGCGGCAGAAAGAGGCTTTGCCTCGAAACACCAGGGAGGAAGTCATGAGGAAAATCTGCGCTACGGCGCTTCTGCTCGGCTCGGCAGCCATCGCCATGCCGGCTGCGGCCGACACGTTCGACATCGTCAAGCAGCGCGACAAGGTGACCTGCGGCGTCAGCCAGGGCGTCGCCGGCTTCTCTGCGCCCGACGATGCCGGCAAGTGGTCCGGCTTCGATATCGATTTCTGCCGCGCCATCGCGGCCGCCGTACTCGGCGATCCGGAGAAAGTCAGCTACGTCCCGCTCTCGACCAAGGAGCGCTTCACCGCGTTACAGTCGGGCAGCGTCGACGTGCTGTCGCGCCAGACCACCTGGACGCTGTCACGCGACTCGAGCCTCGGCATCCGTTTCGTCGGCACCGCCTATTATGACGGCCAGGGCTTCATGGTGCGCAAGGAGCTTGGCGTCGACAGCGCCCTCAAGCTCGACGGCGCCACCGTCTGCACCGAGCAGGGCACGACCACCGAACAGAACGTCGCCGACTATTTCGGCGCCCACAAGATGAAGTACGAGCCGGTCGTCATCGATTCCGCCGACGGTATCATCAAGGCCTTCGACGGCGGCCGCTGCGATGTCTACACCACCGACGCCTCCGCACTTTACGCGCAGCGCCTCAAGCTCACCGATCCCGCCGGCTATGTCGTCCTGCCCGAGATCATCTCCAAGGAGCCGCTCGGGCCCGCCGTCCGCCAGGGCGACGACAAGTGGTTCAACATCGTCCGCTGGACCTTGTTCGCGCTGCTCGAGGCTGAAGAACTCGGCATCACCAAGGACAATGCCGAAGCCGGCCTGACGTCGGAAAACCCTGCTATCAAGCGCTTCCTCGGCGCCGAAGGCGACAGCGGCCAGCAGCTCGGCCTCGATCCGCGCTGGAGCTACAACATCATCTCCAAGGTCGGCAATTTCGGCGAGATCTTCGAGCATAATCTCGGCCAGTCGAGCGAACTCAAGATCGACCGCGGCATCAACGCGCTGTGGAATGCCGGCGGCCTGATGTACGCCCCGCCGGTGCGCTAAAGCAATCTCGGGGGTCGCGCCCTGGCGCGGCCCCCTTCTCTTGCCGGGGCTTCCAAGTCGCGCCGCATCTGCCTATGCTGGCAGCGCCTATCTCGGGAGACTGCCTTTGTTTGCCCCCTTCATGTCTCGAAACTCACCGGCTGCGGCGGTAGAGCGCTGAGGGCGTTTGCTCCTGGCACCTAGGCACCCCCTCATCTATCGCTCGGCCTATGCGCGCCCGCCGCGGGCGCATTGCATGATGTCGAGAAGAAAATGATCATCGAAGCAACTGCCCATGATTTTGACGCGCTGCTGGAAGGCACTGCGCCCCGAAACCTGCGCCCCGTCGCCGATAGCGCCATTGCGTCGCCCGACGTGCTGCGCATGCTGGCCGATCTCGCCGGCAACATCCGTGCCATGTTCGCGCCCGCGGCGTGGCTGATCGTCGAGGACGGTGAGCTTGTCGGGCTCTGCTCGGTCGTGAGGCCATCCAGCGACGGCGAGATCCACATCGGCTATGGCGTCGCGCCGAGCCGGCAGGGCAGGGGTGCTACCACGCGCGCCATCGCTGACCTGCTCGCATGGGCCCGTGCCGATCCGCGTGTCCAGCTGGTGTCGGCCGAAACCGGCGTTGACAATATCGCGTCGCAGCGCGTTCTCGAACGCAACGGCTTTGTCCAAACCGGCGAACGCGTCGACGAAGAGGACGGCCAGCTGATCTGCTGGCAGGCGATTACCGCCTGAACGCTGGTCAATGCCGGGACGGGGTCGCGCCTTGGCGCGGCCCCGACTATGCTGCACCGCAAAGATTCCCGACGTTTCCTGTCGGGCCGCAGCAGAAGGTGCGTTGATGAGCATTGCCGACCGCGTCCGCGTCAAGGATGTCACAGTCCTGTCCGATGACCGGTACTTGCTGAAGAAGACGGTATTCGAATACCGTCGCAATGATGGCGAATGGCAGGTCCAGAGCCGCGAGACCTACGATCGCGGCAACGGCGCCACCATCCTGCTCTATGATCCCGCGCGCCGCACCGTCGTGCTCGTCAAGCAGTTCCGCTACCCGGCTTTCGTCAGCGGCTACGACGATTTTCTCATCGAAACGCCGGCCGGCCTGCTCGACAATGCCAGCCCCGAAGAGCGCATCAGGGCCGAAACCGAGGAGGAGACCGGATTCCGCGTCCGTGACGTGCGCCGTGTCTTCGAAGCTTTCATGAGCCCCGGTGCCGTCACCGAGCGGATCTATTTCTTCGTCGGCCGCTACGAACCCGGCGACCGCATCTCCGAAGGCGGCGGCCATGAAGGCGAGGGCGAGGACATCGAAGTGCTCGAAGTCGACATCGACGAAGCGCTGGCCATGGTCGCCGACGGCCGCATCTGCGACGCCAAGACCATCATGCTGCTGCAGTACGCAGCACTGCACCTGCTGCGCTGAGCCGAGAGGAGAGGTAGGGCTTTGGGGGCTGCGGGCGGTCTGGCGCCCGCTCCTGTACACGCCGACGCGCCCAGGTTTCCCAGTTCGCCCCGAGAGTAGTCGTGGCTCCTGCAAGCCGTACGCTCATCCGCGCCGACAGCCCGTCCGAGACAGCTGTCGAGAAGGAAAGCTCAAGCCATTCCCGCCTTCCGTGCCCAGGTGCTGCTCCCACGATAGCGAAATCGTTCGCCCTGTACTGGCGGTATTGCACGCATGAGAACGCAAGCTTAATATGTTCTTGCTTTGTTCAATATCGAGAGAAGCGCATGTCGGAACAGCTGCGGTTCGATTTTGGAACGACTTCGCTTGGCACGCGGCCGCCGTCTCGAGGGCGCACGCCCGTAGGAAAGCCTGACATGCTAATGTTCCGATTGTATCCGGGGCAGGACGTACCAATTGCGTCGGCAGTGTGTCGTACCCGCCGTGCCTACGGTCTGACGGCAAAGCCCTATGATGCGGACCAACGGCATGTCTCGCTGCTGTCGATCGGCAGCTATGAGGGCGTGACGCTGCAGCTGATTGGGGATGCTGCGGCCGCGGCGTCGCAGGTAAGGTCGCCGGCTTTCGACCTTGCGTTCGACCGCATCGTCAGTTTCCGCAACGGACGGCCGAAACCGTTGGTGATGCTGTGCGGTGAGGGCGCCAACAAAGTGGTCGAACTGGTGAATAGGATTGCCAAGGCCCTGAATGGTTTCGGCTTCGGAGTTCGTCTTCGCTCTGGTTTCGTGCCTCATTGCACGGTGCTCCGGGACGACAGGCTTGTCCCGGAAGTCAGTCTCGACCGGCCGATCATTTCCAGTATGCGGGAGTTCAGTCTGGAGCACAGCACAAACGGCGGCCGTCTGCGTCTGCGGATCGGCCGCTGGCCTCTGCTTGGCTGATCTCAGCTTGCCGGCAGCGGCTGGCGCGCGTTGCGCCAGAATTCCTGCGGCTCTTCCAGCAGATGTGTCAGCCCGACGCGCTCGAAGGCAAGCGCTGCCTGTTCGGCGGCGTCTGCCAGGATGTCGTCAGCGTCAAGATGATCGGTCTTGCGTCCACGCATCAGCACTTTGCCGTTGACGATGACGGTGTCGACGTCGGCGGCGTTGGCGAAATGGGCGATGCGCGTCACCGGCATCACCGGAGGATAGAGATGCGGCTTGCGCATGTCGACAAGAACGATGTCGGCCTTCTTGCCCGTTTCCAGTGACCCGAGTTCGCTTTCCAGTCCGAGTGCTCGGGCGGCATCGATCGTCGCCATCTCGATGGTCTTGCCGGGCGGCAGATAGGCCGGGTCGCGGAAGTGGCGGCGGTGGTAGTGCATGCACTGCGCCATGTGGCGGAACATGTCATAGCCGCGGTCGGGTGCTGCGGCGTCCGAGCCGAGGCAGACATTGATGCCGGCCTCGATCAGCTCCGGTACCGGGCAGCGGCCATAGACCGACATGATGGCGCTCGGATTATGGATGATCGACGCGCCCGTCTCCTTGAGCGCGGCAAAATCTTCCTCGGTGAGGTCGACGCTGTGACCCAGAAGCGCGAACTCACCGAGGACACCAAGATCGCGCGCCAGCGCGATCGAACCGTCGCGGTGGCCGTCCTGGGTGAACAGCACGTTCTTGCGACGGCGCAAATCCATCACCGCTTCGCCCATCGCAACGACCTGCTGGCGGGCGTCGGCATCGGCCACCTGCGTGGCGTAGTAGACCGGCATGACCAGGCACACGCCGGTGCCGCGGTTAAGCAGGTCGTTCCAGCGGTCGATCAGGGTCTCGCTGACTTCGAGCTGGCGCTCGAACGACACGGTCACGTCCCTGGACTGTCCGGTCTCCGAAAACTGGCGATAGGTTTTGGGGAAGGGCGGCCGGCCCGGTCCCACCGCCATGAAGGTGCGCAGGCCGGATTCGGCCGTCGCTCCGCTGTGCGCGTCGCCGAAGGTCGGATCGTCGGTGCGGTAGATGTCGGCGCCGCCACCGAGCAGCGTCATACCAGTGGTGATGCCGCCGCGCAGCCTTTCGAGCTGGGTCATGCGCGCTTCGGCGCGCCAGAAGGCCGGCGTCGAACCGCGCGCATAAATCTCTTCGCAGGCCTCGAACCAGGTGTCGACGCCGGCGCCCGCATTGCGCACCAGCCCGTGGCCGGCATGCGAGTGGCTGTCGATCAGACCCGGCATCGCCACCATGCCGGTACCGTCGATGATCTCCCTGGCACCGGTCGGTTCGGCGTCGCCTTCGTTGCCGATGGCGCTGATGCGGTCACCGCTGATCGCTATCCAGGCGCGCTCGATCACCCGCCGTTTCGGGTCGACGGTAATCGCTGTCACGTTGCGAACGAGGATGTCTGCCATGGCGTCTGCCTTCCAAATGTCGTCCGGGCATGACCCCGAAGCCGTGGATCACGCTTTGATGGGGCACTAGAGCCCCAATATGTCTTCCAGGTCACGTGCGACCACGCGGTCGCTTTCGAGGTCGAGCTGGTTTTCGATGTGGGCGAGGTGGTGGTGCATCACGGCCAGCGCCTTCTTGGCGTCGCGCGCGGTGATGCTCTGGACGATCGCCG
This sequence comes from Aminobacter carboxidus, assembly GCF_014863355.1. Classification (GTDB taxonomy): domain Bacteria; phylum Pseudomonadota; class Alphaproteobacteria; order Rhizobiales; family Rhizobiaceae; genus Aminobacter; species Aminobacter carboxidus. The sequence goes on from NZ_JACZEP010000001.1 coordinate 215,332, forward strand.
CATGTTCGTCGGGGCCGCAGCTCTGGATTTCCTTCTGCTGGTACATCGCCATGATAAGCGACGTACGAGAAACCAGGTCGCGCAGCAGCGAGGCGAGGATCTGCGACCGCGCCAGCTCGGCGATCAGCATGTGGAAGGAGCCCGACAGGCGGATGGCGCCGGCGACGTCACCGCTGAGGTGCGCCCTGCGCTCCTGGTCGACATGTTCGCCAAGCCTGGCGATGCCGTCCGGGTCGATCGTCGCGCATAGCCGCTCGACAAGGCGCTCCTCGATGGTGCGGCGGGCGAAGAAGACGTCACGGGCTTCTTCGATCGACGGTTTGGATACAAAAGCGCCACGATTTGGAACCAATGTGATCAGGCCGTCTCGCGCCAAGTTCTGAAGAACCTGCCGAATGCGTGCCCGGCTGGCGGAAAAGATATCGGAGAGCTGCTCTTCCTTGAGCCGTGTTCCCGGACCGACCTGGCGCTCCGCGATGGCATTCCAGATCTTTTCGTAGATTTCCTGATCGGTCGCGTGTCGATTGCCGGCCTCAATGTCCATGCAGCCCTCCTCCCAGTGGGCCCAGACATCCAGCCCTCAACCCTATTGAATCTCAATTCGCCTATAAGTCAACAAATTTGTCGACAATGATTGTTGACAATAATTGGATACGATGTCAGCGTGAAGTGGATGGAGCCTAGAGGCGCCCTGCAATATGAAGGCGCGGGTCCACTGTTCTGAAACGGGAGGAGTTACATGAGGAAGTTCCTGCTCGCGGCCACCGCCGCGGCCTTGGTCCAGCTTGGCCTGATGGGCAATGCGAGTGCCGCCGAACTGCGCTACGCCGCTGCCGGCGACATTTACGGGCTCGACCCGGATTCGATGACCGACAGCTTCTCGAACAATTTCCTGTCCCACATCTACGAGCCGCTCGTCCGCTACAACAAGGAGCTGAAGATCGAGCCGGCGCTGGCCCTGTCCTGGGAAGTCGTCAAGCCCGACGTCGTCCGCTTCAAGCTGCGCCAGGGCGTCAAGTTCCATGACGGTGCCGATTTCGGTGCCGACGACGTCGTCATGTCGCTGATGCGCGCCGTCGACGAAAACTCGCCGATCAAGGGCAACCTGCCGGCGCTGAAATCGGTCGAGAAGATCGACGACTACACCGTCGACCTGCACCTTGCCGGCCCGACGCCGCTGCTCAACAACTACCTCACCAACATTGCCGTCTTCGACGCCGGCTGGCTGGAGAACAACAACGCGGTCAAGCCGATCAATGCCGAGCTCGGCCAGGAAGGCTACACCTCGACCCACGCCAACGGCACCGGTCCGTTCAAGCTCGAAAGCCGCCGCCCCGACGCCCAGACCGTGCTGGTCGCCAATGAAGGCTGGTGGGACAAGCCGCAGCACAACCTGACCAAGATCATCTTCACCCCGATCGCCTCCGACGCCACCCGCGTCGCGGCACTTCTATCGGGCGAGGTCGACATCATCACCCCGTCGCCGCTGCAGGATGCCAAGCGCATCGCCGCCAATCCGGGCACCAAGGTGCTGGAGAACCCGGGCCTGCGCACGATCATGATGAACTTCAACATGCGCGACAAGCTCGTCGACGGCAATGTCGAGGGCAATCCGTTCAAGGACGCGCGTGTCCGCAAGGCGGTCTACCAGGCCATCAACATGGATCTGGTCCGCGACAAGATCATGCGCGGCAAGTCGCGCGTCTCCGGCATGCAGATCGCGCCTGAGGTGCCTGGCTTCGACGCCAAGCTCAACGAGCGTTTCCCCTACGATCCGGCTGCCGCCAAGGCGCTGCTGACCGAGGCCGGTTATCCCGACGGCTTCCAGTTCAACATGAACTGTCCCAACGATGCCTACGTCAACGACGAGGAAGTCTGCCAGGCGATGACGGCGATGCTGGCCCAGGTCGGCCTCAACGCCAAGCTGGTCACCGAGGCCCGCACGCTGCACTTCAAGAAGGCGCAGGAAGGCCAGACCGACATGTTCATGATCGGTTGGGCGACGCTGCCGATGCTCGATGGTTTCTCTGTGCTGTCGGCCATGCTGCACTCGCCCGAAGAGAAGCTCGGCACCTGGAACCCCGGCGGCTACACGAACGCCAAGGTCGACGAGCTGGTCAAGAAGATCGACGTCGAGCTCGACGAAACCAAGCGCCGCGAAATGATGGTCGAAGCCTTCGCCATCACCGAGCAGGAAGTCGCCTGGCTGCCGCTGCACCAGCAGCCGCTGTCCTGGGCGGTGCGTGACAATGTCGAGGTCGTCCAGACCGCCGACGATCTGCTCCGCCTCTGGTACGTCAACGTCAAGTAACTCGAACCGGGTCCCTGTCCGCCTAGGGCAGGGGCCTTTCGCTACCGGCAAGCCCGCCGCAACGAAGCGGGCCCACCTCCAAGGGAGTTGCGACGATGTTCGTATTCCTCGTCCGCCGTCTGCTGCAGGCCGTTATGGTCATGCTCGCCGTGGCGTTCATCGCCTTCCTGATGTTCCGCTATCTCGGCGATCCGGTGAACAACATCGTCTCCCAGGATGCGACCCAGCAGCAGCGCGAAGAGGTGCGTCAGCGCCTGGGCCTCGATGATCCGATGGCCATCCAGTACGGCCGTTTCGTCATCAATGCCGCCAAGGGCGACTTCGGCGTTTCCTATCGCAACAGCCGTCCGGTCAGCGCACTGCTCGCCGAACGCCTCCCGGCCACCGCCGAACTGGTTCTGGTCGCCGCCCTGCTGTCGCTGGTGCTCGGCATTCCGCTCGGCATCTACACCGCGCTGAAGCCGCGAGGGGTGCTCAGCCAGGGGCTGCAGATCATGTCGCTGATCGGCATTTCGCTGCCTACCTTCGTCACCGGCATCCTGCTCATCCTCGTCTTCTCGGTCTGGCTCGGCTGGCTGCCGTCCTTCGGCCGTGGCGACGTCATCGACATCGGCTGGTGGTCGACCGGTTTCCTCACCGCCTCCGGCCTCAAGGCGCTGATCCTGCCATCCTTCATGCTTTGCCTGTTCCAGCTGACGCTGATCATGCGGCTGGTCCGCGCCGAGATGCTGGAGGTGCTGCGCGCCGACTACATCAAGTTCGCCAAGGCACGCGGCCTCAAGAACCGCGCCATCCATTTCCGCCATGCGCTCAAGAACACGCTGATCCCCGTCGTCACCATCTTCGGGCTTCAGCTCGGCGGCCTCATCGCCTTCGCCATCATCACCGAGACGGTGTTCCAGTGGCCAGGCATGGGCGCGTTGTTCATCCAGGCCGTCAACTTCACCGACGTGCCGGTCATGGCGGCCTATCTCGTCATGGTCTCGCTGATCTTCGTCATCATCAACACCAGCGTCGACCTTCTCTACAACGTCATCGATCCGCGCCTTCGCACCGATCCGACCCGGGCATCCGGGAAGGGCGCCTGACGGGAACCCATGACCATGAGTGACACTTCCTTTGCCGGGCGTCTGCGCAGCTTCGCCGACAGCGACCTGTTCTACTCGTTCCGCCGTTCGAAAACGACGGTCATCGCCGCTGCCGCGCTTGCGCTGCTGTTTTTCGGGGCGATCTTCGCGCCTGTCATCGCGCCCTTCGACCCGTTCGACATCGCTCATCTCAACCTGCTCGACAGCGAATTACCGCCGGCCTGGATGGAAGGTTCCAACTCGGCCTACTGGCTCGGCACCGACACCCAGGCGCGAGACGTGCTGTCGTCGATCCTCTACGGCCTGCGCATCTCGCTCTTCGTCGGCTTCGCCTCGGTCATCCTCGCTGCCGTGCTCGGCGTCTTCCTCGGCCTGGTCGGCGGCTTCGTCGGCGGTATCGTCGACGCCGTCATCATGCGGGTCGCCGACGTCCTGCTGAGCTTCCCGGCGATCCTGGTTGCGCTGCTCATCAACGGTGTCATGCGTGGCATCCTCCCCGCCAACCAGCACGAGAGCGCGGCCATCCTCGTTCTCGTGCTGGCCATCGGGCTCACCAACTGGGTGCAATATGCCCGCACCGTGCGCGGCTCGACGCTGGTCGAGCGCCAGCGCGAATACGTCCAGGCAGCCCGCACCATCGGTGTCGGCCGGCTGCGCATCATGCTCACCCACATCCTGCCCAACGTACTCGGCCCGGTGCTGGTCATCGCCACCATCAATCTCGGCATGGCGGTGCTGACGGAAGCGACGCTGTCCTTCCTCGGTGTCGGCATGCCGGCGACCCAGCCCTCGCTCGGCACGCTCATCCGCGTCGGCAACGAGTACCTGTTCTCCGGCATCTGGTGGGTCGTCATCTTCCCGTCGGCAACGCTCGCCGTGCTGGTCCTCGCCGTCAACCTGATCGGCGACTGGCTGCGCGACGCCCTCAATCCGAAGCTGAGGTAAGGCCATGGCCCTGCTCGAAGTCGAAAACCTGAAAGTCGAGTTCCCCACCCGCAAGGGCGTTCTCACCGCCGTCGACAATGTCTCGTTCAACGTTGAACAGGGCGAAATCCTCGGCGTGGTCGGCGAATCCGGCGCCGGCAAGTCGATGACCGGTGCTGCCGTCATCGGCCTGCTCGAGCCGCCCGGCCGCATCGGCGGCGGCCAGATCCGTCTCGACGGCAAGCGCATCGACAACCTGTCGCCCGACGAGATGCGCAAGATCCGCGGCCGCCACATCGGCGCGATCTTCCAGGACCCGCTGACCAGCCTCAACCCGCTGTTCACCGTCGGCGAGCAGCTTGTCGAGACGATCCGCACGCATCTGCCGATGTCGGCGGCGGACGCCAAGAAGCGCGCCATCGGCTGGCTCGCCGAAGTCGGCATCCCCGCACCCGACCGGCGCTTCGACCAGTATCCGCACCAGTTCTCGGGCGGTATGCGCCAGCGCGTGGTCATCGCCTTGGCATTGTGCGCCGAGCCGAGACTGATCATCGCTGACGAGCCGACGACAGCACTCGACGTCTCGGTGCAGGCGCAGATCATCGCGCTGCTCAAGCGGGTCTGCCGCGAGCGCAATGCGGCCGCGATCCTCGTCACTCACGACATGGGCGTCATCGCAGAAACCGCCGACCGGGTCGCGGTGATGTATGCCGGGCGCCTCGCCGAGATCGGCCCTGTGGCGCACGTGCTGCAGAAGCCGAGCCATCCCTACACGGCCGGCCTGATGGGCTCGATCCCGCGCGTCGGGCCACGGCCCAAGCGGCTGATCCAGATCGAAGGCTCGATGCCACGTCTGACCGACATCCCCAGCGGCTGCGCCTTCAACCCGCGCTGCCCCAAGGTCTTTGCCGAATGCCACCGCATCAGGCCCGAACTGCGCCCGGTCGCCGACGGTGCTGCCGCCTGCCTGCTCTATGAAGGGGTGACGCAATGAACGCCGCACCGATCAAGCTCAAGAGCCGCGAAGCTCCGCTGCTTCAGGTCAAGGGCCTCAAGAAGCACTTCGCCATGTCGAAGCCCTTCCTCAACCGCCTGCTCGAAGGTGGCGAGCAGCAGACGGTCAAGGCCGTTGACGGTCTCGACCTCGACATACCGCGCGGCCAGACGCTCAGCCTCGTTGGCGAATCCGGTTGCGGCAAATCGACGGTTGCCCGCCTGATCATGGGCCTGTCCAGTCCCTCAGGCGGCTCCATCCTGTTTGATGGCGCCGACATCTCGCGCGCCCCGGCCGGCCAGCCGGCTGATATCAGGCGCCGCATGCAGATGATCTTCCAGGATCCCTATGCCAGCCTCAATCCGCGCTGGCGCGTCGCCGACATCATCGCCGAACCGCTGCGCACCTATGGCATGTGCGCCTCGCGCCAGGAGCAGCGTCGCGAGGTCGACCGCCTGCTCGAATTCGTCGGTCTCAACGCCAAGGACGGCGACAAGTTTCCGCACGAATTTTCCGGCGGCCAGCGCCAGCGCATCTCGATCGCCCGCGCGATTTCCACCAAGCCGGAGTTCCTGGTTTGCGACGAGCCGACCTCGGCGCTTGACGTCTCGGTCCAGGCGCAGATCCTCAACCTGATGCGCGAGATGCAGCGCGAGCTCGGCCTGACCTACCTGTTCATCAGCCATGATCTGGCGGTGGTGAACTTCATGTCGGACTGGATCGGCGTCATGTATCTCGGTCGCCTCGTCGAGGTTTCGCCCGCAGCCGAGCTGTTCGCCAACCCGCAACATCCCTATACAAGACTGCTGCTCGACACGATCCCCGACCTGGAAATGTCGAAGCGCGACCGCCAGCCGGCCGCCGGCGAGGTGCCCAACCCGATCAACCCACCGCCGGGCTGCCACTTCCGTCCGCGCTGCGCGCTCGCCAATGAGCGTTGCCGGCGTGAGGCGCCGGTGCTTCGCGTGTATGATGGTGGCGTCAGCGCCTCTTGCCATGCGGTCGAGGAAGGGCGTGCAAACGAGCCGATCACGGTGCAGGCAAGTGCCGCGCAGTCGCTGCGGGCTGCGGTCTGAGGGAGAAGAAATGGATTTCGATTTCGCCGAGCTGCCCGAAAACGACCGCTACCGGCTGCTATGCAGCTTCGTCGGGCCGCGGCCCATAGCGCTCGTCACCACCATCGACGAGCACGGCTGCAACAATGCCGCGCCGATGAGCTTCTTCAACGTCTTTTCACACGAACCGCCGCTGCTCATCCTGGGCATGCAGACCCGTCCCGACGGCACCGCCAAGGATACCGTCGCCAACATCCGCCGCTCCGGCGAGTTTGTCGTCCACATGGTCGACATGGGGATCGCCAACGAGATGATCGTCACCGGCATCAACTTCCCCAGCGACGTCGACGAGATCGAGTTCGCCGGCCTGACCAGCACGCCCTCGGTCAAGGTCACGGCCCCCCGCATCGAGGAATCGCCCTGCGCCATGGAGTGCAAGGTGTCGCAGATTCTCGACTACGGCCGCCGCACCATCGTCATCGGCGAGGTCGTGCAGATGTATGTCCGCGACGAATGCCTCGACGAGCGTGGCCGCTATGTCCGGCCGGAAGTCTACCAGCCGATCGCGCGGCTGCATGCCGACAACTACATCGTCGCTGCCGACCAGTTCGTGCTCAAGCGCCCGGCCGAGCTTCTCCATCACGAGGAAGCGGCCGGCTATGCCGTGAAGCCACAGAAGGTCGCCGGCTGACCCAGACAAGGCGCCGGACGCCCGCGCCCGGCATCACCGAAATCTACCCAACCCACCGCAAGGCGTAGCCCCCGACGACCTTGCACGGAAAGGGCGCTGTCCGCGCATGACCCCGACAGTCGTGTGCAACAAAGGACGGCGCCCTTTTTGTTTGCCGCGGGCATGACGGTCAGCGTCAGTCTTCCGCCGCAGCGCCGATGTTTTCGCTGAGCGCGCGCAGCACGCGTGTCGCGCTTTCGATGTCGGCGTCGTCGACACCTGTCAGCACCAGGGCGCGCAGTTCCGCAACGTCGGCGAACATGCTGTCGGCCTCGCGCCGTGCCGTCGGCGTCAGGAAGATGCGCTTGGTGCGTCGGTCGCCGTCGGTGGTGCAGCGCACCACCAGCCCCTTTTTTTCCAGCCCGTCGATGAGGCCCACCAGCGAGGGCTGCTCGATCTGCATCTGCTCGGCGAGCTCGGCTTGCGTCTTGCCCTCGCATTTGGCGACCTGCATCATCAGCCGGGCGCGCGCCAGCGTCAGCCCGCGCTCCTTGACCCGGGCGTCGAACATCGTCCTGAGCTTGCGGTTGACCTTCAGCAACTCGTCGAAAAAGGCGCTCTTCAGTTCAACGCTGCTGCTCATGTCGCTCCCCATTTTGTTCTTTTGAATATTATTAGATACCTATGTAATTCACGGCAATATCTCCGGCAAGACGCATCCACTAGTCCCTTCGGACGAGGTCGCGGCCACGATGTCGGCAGGTAATGTCCGTTCGCGCGCCGGGATGAAGCGGCGCAGCCAGGGGACGAGGAGGTGGGGCATGGTCCTGCGCAATCTGGCAAAGCTCGACCTCAATCTGCTGCACGTCTTCGAGGCGGTCTACAGCGAGGCCAGCATCACCCGAGCCGCCGAGACGCTTGGCGTAACCCAGCCGGCGGTTTCCAACAGCCTGGCGCGCCTGCGTGACATTTTCGGCGATCAGCTGTTCGTGCGTGCACGGCAAGGCATTGCGCCGACCCCGCTTGCCGAAACGCTGATCGGCCCGGTCAGGGAGGCGCTGACCGCGCTCGACCGCACGCTCGCCCGGCACGAGCGCTTCGATCCGCTCGCCTCCGAGCGTATCCTATCGTTCAGCATGAGCGACTATGCCGAAGCGATCGTGCTCGGGCCATTCGTCGGCGAGTTGAACCGGCTCGGCTCGACGCTCATTGTTCGCAACCGCTTCCTCGCCGAGCGCGACCTGTTTCCCGGGCTGGCGTCAGGCGAGATCGACTTCGCTGTCGAGTCGCATCCACTTGCCGAGGAGGGTTTCGGCCAGCGGCTGCTGTTCAGCGACGAGTTCGTTTGCGTCATGCGCAAGGATCATCTGGCTCTCGCTCAGCCGTTGACGCTCGAGCGCTATCTCGCGCTGAAGCACCTTCACATTTCCAACCGTCCGCGCGTCGCCAATCTTGTCGATGGCGCACTCGCCCGGCTGAAGCTGAAACGGCAGGTGGCGGTGCATCTCGAACATTGCCTGGCGGCTGCTGCCATCCTGTCGCGCAGCGATCTATGCCTGACCATCCCCACCTCCTTTGTCCGCCATTTCCTGGCTGCCGACGCGTTCGTGGCGGTGCCGCGCCCGTTTCGCATGCCGCCGCTGCAGACCTGGCTCTACTGGCACCCCTCGTCGGAGGGCAGCCCCACTCATGACTGGGTCAGGCAAGTGCTCGACGATTGTTTCCCGCGGCCCGAGGTCGGCCAGGATCATTTCGGCTGATGTCGGTCATTCGGAATGGCAATTTGCCCGGCCCGACACCGCCGGCCTATAACCGTCTCCAACACCTGAGATCGAAGAAAAGTCGCTGGGGCGCGGTCGCGAGACCGCCGCCGGGAGGATGGCGCATGCGTGTTGCCGGGCGGGTAGAAGACATCGTCGAACGCGGCCTGTGCACCGGCTGCGGCGCCTGCGCAAGCCTGCTCGGCAACGATGCGCTCGGCATGGACCTTTCCCCTGACGGGTTCATGCGGCCGCGCCGCCGACGCCGGCTGAAGGACACCGAACAGGTCACGGTCATGCAGGTCTGCACGGGAAACCGGCTGTCAGGGCCAGCGCCCGAGGATGCCGCCGCTCCGCACCCGATCTTCGGGCCGATCCTGCATCTGGCCAGGGGCCACGCCACCGACCCGGAGATCCGCTTTAGAAGCGCCACCGGCGGCGTGCTGACGGCGCTCGCGCTCTATCTCGTCGAAAGCGGTGAGGTCGACGGCATCCTCCAGGTCGGCGTTTCCAGCGACAACCCGTTGCTCAACGATGTCAGCTTCAACACCAGTCGCGAGCAGATCGTCGCCTCGTCCGGCTCGCGCTACGGGCCGACGGCACCGCTCAGGGACATCATGGCCATGCTCGACAGCGGCCGGCGCTTCGCCTTCATCGGCAAGCCCTGCGACATCGCCACATTGCGCAACCTGGCCCGGGTCGACGCGCGCGTCGACAGGCAGATCCCCTACATGCTGGCGATGTTCTGCGGCGGCAACCCCAGCATTTCAGCCACCTACAACATCGTCAGGCGCTTCGGTGAAGACCACCGCGACGTCGACGAGTTCCGCTATCGCGGCCATGGCTGGCCGGGCCCGACCTATGTCCGCACGCGCCAGGGCAAGGAGCACCGCCAGAGCTACGACGAGACCTGGTTCTCGAACCTCACCTACGAGCTGATGTTTCGCTGCAAGATCTGCGCCGACGGTACAGGCGAGCATGCCGATGTCGTCGCCGGCGATTGCTGGGTGATGGAGAACGGCAAGCCAAGCCATCGCGAGGCCGGTGACGGCTGGAACATGCACATCGCCCGCACCGTGCGCGGCACGCAGTTGATCGAGGATGCGGTCGTTGCCGGCTACCTCCACGAGGAGCCGTTTTCGGTCGCCGAGCTGGAAGCCATGCACGACGACCATGGCCTCAAGAAGCGTTCGGTCTTTTGGCGGCTTACGGCCCTAGCCCTGACGGCCCAGCCGTTTCCCGACCATGGCGCGCTGCGGGTGGTGCAGGCCGGCCTTGCTGCCAGCTGGCGCGAACGCTGGGCGGCCTTCCGCGGCACACTCGCGCGATCGCTCAAGCGCCGCAACCGCGAGAGCCCTGTTACCTCGGGCACCTTCGCCCCTGACACCACGACAAGCTGAAAACACCGATCCAAGGAGGAAACCATGTCTGTCGATCATCTCCGCGCCAAGCTCTCCGGCTCAGGCCCCGCGCTGTTTTTCCCCGACCCCGAGGTTCCGGCGATCTTCAATTTCGACCAGGGACTTGCCGCGCCCGAGACCTTCCCGACCGAGGATCTGGTCCGTCTCGCTCGCAAGGCGCTCGACGAGCACGGCGCCAAGGTGCTCGACTATTTCGACCCGGCAACCGGCTATGAGGAGCTGGTCTATGGCTTCAAGGGCCTGCGCAAGGAGCTATCGGACCGCATAGAACGCACCCAGGGCAAGCAGCTCGGCACGCTTGGCGTCATCCTGACCTCGGGCTCGGTGCAGGGTATCGCGCTTGCCGCCAACGGTTACGTCAATCCGGGTGACGTTGTCGTTGCCGAGGCCGCGTCCTTCCCTTATGCGCTGCGCTTCATGCAGATGGCTGGCGGTGACCTGCGCACGGTTGCGGTCGACGACCATGGCATGGATATCGACGCGCTCGAAGTCCTGCTGAACAAGGTCAGGGCCGAGGGCAAGAAGGTCAAGGTCGTCTACACCATCCCGACCTTCCAGACCCCGACCTGCACCGAGATGTCGGCGCCGCGCCGGCGCCAGCTGCTTAAGCTCGCGAGCGAGCACGACTTCCTCATCATCGAGGACAATGTCTATGGCGACCTGCGTTTTGCCGGGGAGGAGCTGCCGACCTTGCTCAGCCTCGACACCGACGACCGCGTCATCCAGTGCGGCAGCTTCTCCAAGATCGTCGCACCGGCGCTGCGTCTTGGCTGGATCGCCGGTCCGGCTGCGGCTATCGAACCCATCGCTGCCGTTCGCCAGGATCTCGGTGTCGGCCAGTGGCACGCCCGCGTCATGACCTCCTACATATCGGAAGGTCTGCTCGACGAGCACATCGCCGAGGTCAACAAGGTCTACAAGAGCAAGGCCGAAACGGCGGCGCGCGCCGTGCGCGATCATTGCGGCAACTATGTCACCTTCCGCATGCCACAGGGCTCGTTCTACCTCTGGCTCGAGATTGACGAACGCGTCGACTGGCAGCGCGCCGCCGAGCTGTCGGCCAAACAAGGCATCTTCTTCCGTCCAGGCGAGCGCTTCATGGGTGAGAGCGACGGCCGCCAGTTCCTGCGCCTGGCCTACAGCCATGTCAGCGAGGACATCATCGAGCGCGGCATCAAAAAGCTTGGCGAAATCCTCAGCGCCTGCGCCAGGGTTGCGGCATGAGGAATCCGGCTCGCACGATCGCGGGGGGATTCGTCTATCCCGAATGCCCCCGCTGGCATGACGGGCAGCTGTGGTTTGCTGACCAGCATGACGGCCTCGTCCACGTGCTGGATAGCGACGGCACCAGGCGCGACAGCTTCGCCGTGCCGGGCGGTCCATCCGGCATGGGCTGGCTGCCCGATGGCGACCTGCTTGTCGTCTCGATGAACGATCGCAAGCTGTTCCGACGCAGCCGCGACGGCAAACTCACGCTCCATGCCGATCTCGCCGGCGTCCACCCGTTCCATTCCAACGACATGGTCGTCGATGACGAAGGCCGCGCCTATGTCGGCAATATCGGCTTCGACTTCTATGCCGGCCAGCCGCCGGCGCCGACGGTGCTGGCCATGGTCGCGCCGGATGGCGGCGTCTACATTGTCGCCGATGGCCTGATGTGTCCCAACGGCGCTGTCATTTCGCTCGACGGCCGCACCTTGATCATCGCCGAGTCGATGGCCGCGCGTCTCACCGCCTTCGACATCGGCACGGATGGCCATCTCGCCAATCGACGGCTGTTCGCGGCGGTCGACGGCCACGTGCCCGACGGCATCTGCCTCGACGCCGACGGGCATGTCTGGGCGGCATCGCCCTATGAAAAGACGGTGCTGCGGATCAGCCCGGCGGGCGAGATCGTCGATCGGGTCGTCATCTCTGACGCCAGCCCCTACGCCTGCATGCTCGGCGGCCCCGATGGCCGCGACCTCTTCATCTGCGTTGCCCCGCACCACGCTCCCGAGGTCACGACGAAACTCAGGGGAGGGCGGATCGACATTGTCCGCGCCCCCGCACCGGGAGCCGGACGGCCATGAGCGAAGCCTCCAGCGTCGAACGCTTCAATCCGCCCGGCATGGCTTTTTCCGGCATGAGCCAGGCCGTCGGCTGCGGCGATTTCGTGCTCGTCTCCGGGCAGGTTGCGCTCAGGGACGGGCGGATCGTCTGCACCGGCGATCCGGCCGGGCAAACCGAGCAGGTGTTCCGCAACATCGAGGCGGTGCTGACTGAGGCTGGTCTCACACGTGCCCATGTCGTATCGCTGCGCTGTTTCCTGACCAGCCCGGATGCCTATCAGGCCTATGCCTCGGTCAAGAACCGAATCTTCGCCGACAACCCGCCGGCGGCGAGCGCGATGGTCGTCACAGCACTCGTCCTGCCCGAGATCATGGTCGAGGTCGAGGCGGTCGCCTGGCGCCACGCGCTTGCCAAACCGGGCGTGGTGTAGAACCTAGCCGCTACCTGAAATTGGCCGAGTCGGGTCCGCCCGGCCGGCCGCGCGCTTGCGGAGGCCTAGCCTTGTCCATCACCATGTACGGCATCAAGAACTGCGACACGATCAAGAAGGCCCGTACCTGGCTCGAAGGCCACGGCGTCGCCTACGACTTCCACGATTACAAGGCCGTTGGCATCGACCGCACAAGCCTGGAGGCCTGGGTCAAGGAGTTCGGCTGGGAAACCGTGCTCAACCGCGCCGGCACCACCTTCAAGAAGCTGCCCGATGCGGACAAGGAAGGCCTCGACGCCGACAAGGCGATCGCCTTGATGCTCGCCCAACCCTCGATGATCAAGCGTCCGATGCTCGACCTCGGCAGCCGCCGCATCGTCGGCTTCAAGCCGGAAGCCTACGAGGCCGCATTCCCGGGCTAAATGGCCCGGGCTGACAATGCCGGGTGACGCGCCTGGCTATCCGGCCCTTGTACCGAACCGAGCCATCGTCGTCGCCACCTCCTCGCGTAGCCAACTTGAGAAGTCGCGCACCTTGCGGCCCGGCCGCTCCAGCTTCGAGCTGACCAGATAGTAGCCGAGCCCGCTGGCTACCGTGATGCCGAACGGCGCCACCAGCCGGCCATCGGCCAGCGCGTCGGCCGACAGCAACTGCCAGGCCAGCGCCACGCCCTGTCCGGCGACCGCCGCGTCGATGCCAAGGATCGGATCAGTGAAGGAAGGCCCTGCCGGCTGCACCGGAAACGGCCTTTGCAAGCCGGCCGCCTCGAACCAGCGCTCCCAGCTGATCATCGTGCTCTCGTCGGCGATGACGGGCAGATGCGCGAGATCGGCAGGCTGCTTGAGCTTCGCTGCCAGTGCCGGCGCGCAGACCGGAAACACCTCCTGCGCCAGTAGCAGCTCTGCCCGCACACCAGGCCATGTGCCGTCGCCCATACGGATCGCCAGGTCGACGTCGGAGTGGTCGAGATCGACCAGCCCGGTCGAGGCGTCGATCCTGAGCTTGATCTTGGCATGGCGCTGGTTGAAGCGGCTGAGCCGCTGCACCAGGAAGCGCGAGGCAAAGGCCGGTGCCACCGACACCACCAGCACATTCGAGGCTGTCTCGTCAGCCAGCGCCACCGCGCGCCCCAGTTCCTGGAAGCCGCTGGTCAGCCGGGCGCAGAACTCCGCCCCGAAGGCGGTCAGCGCAAGTCCCGCGCCGGTGCGCTGGAAGACAGCGCGACCCAGTTGCGCCTCGGTGCGGGCGATCTGCTGGCTCACCGCGCTGGCCGAGACGCCAAGTTCCGCTGCCGCCTTGACCAGCGAGCCGCAGCGCGCGACGCTCTCCACCGCGCGGAGCCCGTTCAGATGCACGCGATTGAGTGCCTGACTTGAGATTTTCTAAACTCCGTCCGCGACATTCTTGATTGTAGAGCAAGCGTTTGTAGCGAAAATAGTGCGAAAGGATCAATACTTCAGGAGAAGTCAGATGAAGATTTTCTCAAGCCTTTCCAACCTGCTCCAGGGCCAACGCGACAGCCGCGGCATCGACACGGAGCGTTTCCTCGGCTGGCTGCGCGATCCGCTTTCCCATCCCGACATCGAGCGCATGGATGCGCGCGAGCTCGGCGACCTGCCGCTGGGCCGCGGTTTCAGGCCGGCTCTCCCGGTGCCGGGCGAAGGAAGCTGCAGGGCTTAGAGGCATGGTCCCGAAAGGCGGTTTCCGTTTTTCGGCAACGATCATGCTCAGGCAACAGGCATGATCCCAGGTGATCATGCCTGGATGAAAAGCAGAATGATGGCGTGGCCAAGCACGTCGAGCGCCGCCGCCGCCAGTGTCGCCACGCTCAGCCCGAAGCCGATCGCGCGCTGCCATTGCGCCGCCCGTTCATGGGTGAAATGCCAGGCATGAACCACGCGGCCGAAGGTGAAGGCCGCGCCCAGCACATGGATCGCCACCGCCGGCGCGCCAAGCGCCGCCGCGAATCCCAACAGCACCAGCATGACAGGAATGTTCTCGATGGCGTTGGCGTGGCCACGCATCGCGCGGCCGAGATGAGCAACACCGCCGTCGCCGATCAGCACCATGTGCCTGCGCCTGACCAGTGCCGTCGCCAGCGTCAGCCACATGAGGATCAGGGCGTTGAGCGCAGCGTAAAGCGCTGCTGCTGCGTATGCTGGCTGGTCCATCTCGTTCCCCGCAGTCTCTAAATGACCAAACTGTAATATTCCGGTGCGGAAAATCGCCACGATCCGGCCCGCATTGCCATAGCCGGCCGCCGCAGGGGATTCCCTTGTGCCACGAAGTGTGACTTCATGCGGCCAACTGGCAATGCCCCGTCTCCGAAAGGAACCCGGAACCGTGTTCATATCCTTCTTCCCGCAGCCGAAGCTGTTCTTTTCCTCGGCTGCGTTGTGGAGCCTGGCGCTCGTTCTCTTCTGGTTCTTCGGGGGCGCGCAACTGGGCGCCTTGGTCGGCCTGCCGCCGGCGGCCCCAGGCACGCCGCCGATCATCGGTATCACGGTGTTCCTGTCGGCGCCGTTCATGTGGTTCTACATCTATTATGTCGTCGGCGTTCTGCTCTTCTATGCCTTCTGGCGCTGGTATTCGCCCCATCCATGGCAGCGCTGGTCGATCCTCGTCACCTCGGTCATCCTGTTCCTGATCTATTTCAACGTTCAGGTCAGCGTCGCTGTGAACAACTGGTACGGCCCCTTCTTCGACTACGTGCAGGGGCTGATGGGCGGCACCGCCGAGTCGACCAACGCCGAGTTCTACGCCGGCGCCGCCAGCTTCGCCTGGCTGGCGCTGATCGGCATGAACGTCTCGGTCGTCAACGCCTATGTGGTGCAGCACTGGATCTTCCGCTGGCGCACCGCAATGAACGACTACTTCATGGAGAACTGGAGCAAGCTGCGCCACATCGAAGGTGCCTCGCAGCGTATCCAGGAAGACACCATGCGCTTCGCCCAGATCATGGAGGATCTGGGTTCCAGCTTCGTGGCGTCGATCATGACGCTGATCGCCTTCCTGCCTGTTCTCATCGAGCTTCAGAAGCACATCACCGAACTGCCGATCATAGGCGTCGTCCCGCAGCCTCTCATCCTGGCCGCGATCGGCTGGTGCTTGCTCGGCACGCTGTCGGTCATGCTGGCTGGTGTGAAGCTGCCGGGCCTGCAGTTCCGCAACCAGCGCGTCGAGGCTGCCTACCGTAAGGAGTTGGTCTATGGCGAGGATCACGCCGATCGCGCTCAGCCCGCGACCACCACCGAGCTTTTCACCAATGTGCGCAAGAACTATTTCCGGCTCTATGCGCACTACATCTACTTCAACGTCGTCCGCTACACCTACCTGCAGGCCGACAACATTTTCTCCTTCATCATCCTCGGGCCGTCGATCGTCGCGCACAAGATCACGCTTGGTCCGATGAACCAGATCTCCAACGCCTTCGGACGTGTCACGGGATCGCTGCAGTTCCTGCTCAATTCCTGGTCAACCATCGTCGAGCTGCAGTCGGTGCACAAGCGCCTGCGCGCCTTCGAGGCCACGCTGTCGGGCGAACCGCTGCCCGACATTGACCAGCGCTACCTCGAACGCGAAAAGGGCGGCTTGAAGCCGGAAGACCAGCCGGTGACGTGATAACGTCAACGTTTAAGCACCTCGTGAGCGAGTGACACGAGCGGAGAGTGTCGGGAAGCCATGCCGCGAAGGCAGCGACACCAGATGCGGTGCAGGATTTGCGCGCTAGCTGGTGGGCCGCCGCCTCAACCGGCCAGGTTGCCTGCCCGAAAGTCGCCGCTCACCCGCCGGTCTGCACCGGCGCCTCATTGCGCCGCGCCACATAGTCGGCATAGCTGATACATTCGACATCCGATTTCACGCACACCTCACCGGCGAAGCGCTCCAGCGCGCGCCAGTAGGCGCCATCGTTCATCAGCGTGAAGTGGAAGCCGATCTGCAACGCAACGCGTCCGCCCGCATATTGGGTGTCGAAGGCCTTGCGGAACGCGCCATAGGCGCGGCTTTCGTACTTTGCCGCCTCTTCAGGCTTGTCGACGCCGCCGGAGTGGCGGACGAACAGATTGTAGTCCATCGCGATGATGCGCCGCTCCGACGGCCCTTCGGGAATCTGCGGCAGGGCAAAATCCAGCATGGTGCCGTTGAGTCTGGGTTCTTCCGGCCCGTGTGACACGCCGCTGGCATTGTAGGCAAAACCCTTGTCGCGCAGCGTCGCCGTCAGCCCCTTGCTGTCGGAGAGATAGGGCGCGCGAAATCCCTTCACCGACGCCGCGATGCTGGCCCAGCCCTCGGGTTCGGGCGAAATGCCGTTGATCTTGTAGGCATCGCGCATGATCGTCGAAAACGCGTCGAACTCCTTGGTCCACTCGGCCTTGCTCCACTTGCCGCCGTCGAAATGGCCGCAGGCGTGGCTGGCGATGTCGTGGCCCTCGGCGGCGGCGAGATTGATCTGCCCAAGGCGGTCGACGACTTCCTTCTTGGTCATGGCGAAGCCGACATTAGACTTGCCGGCCGACCGTCCCGGCGCCTGGTAGCTGCCACGCGTCTCGCGCGACAACAGGAACACGCAAGACAGGAAATAGGTGAAGCGCGCGCCCGTGCGCGCCGCAAGCTCGCGGCTGCGCTTCCATTGCGCCAGGTCATGGGCGCCGTCGAACGAAATCAGCACGATCTGCGGCTTCTTGACGTCCTCGACCTTGGGAGCAGGCCCAGCTATCGCCGGCAGTGCAGCCAGGGACGCGGACAACAAGACACTAAGACGGAACGCTTTGGACATCTGACCGGATCTGAACACTATTTCTTGAGCTGGGGCGAAAGTGGCTTCGCTGCGCGATAGGCCGCAAATGTGGCACGGATGCGTTTGCGGTGGAATGCGGCATGCAGCGCCCGGTGGCAGGGCACCGGCCACCACAAGGAGGGAGATCACGCCTTCATCCGCGCCGAGGCCAATCACCGCCCTCTTTGCTTCCTCGCGCCAACGCTGCAGGGGCGAGCGCCGCCGGCGATGCGACTAATCTCCCTCCTTGTGGGGGAGATGGCCGGCAGGCCAGAGGGGGCGAAGGATCACAACGCCAAAGGTTTGCTTCGTAGGGCACCACCGCGGCGATGCGAGAACTTGCCCTCCCACCGAATTTCCGCCCCGCCCCCTTCCATGACGGCAAAATTCCGCTAAAACGCAGGCTCAAACGGCCCCCGAGGGGCAAAGGTGATTGGATAGTATGTCGGACGACAGTTTCTTTCGTGAGGTCAACGAGGAAATTCGCCAGGACAAGGCGAAGGCCCTGTGGGACAGTTATGGCCCCGCAGCCATCGTCATCGCCGTGCTGGTCGTCATCGGCACCGGCCTGTTCGTGGCCTGGGAATATTGGGTCGAGACCAAGGCCAACAGCTCCGGCGACCAGTTTTCGCAGGCGCTGACGCTCGCCAATTCCGGCAAGGCCGACGAAGCGCTTGCCGCATTCGATGCGCTCGAAAAGGACGGCTACGGTGCCTATCCGTTGCTCGCCCGTATGCGTGCCGCCACCGTCCAGGCCGACAAGGGAGACTTCAAGGCCGCCATCGCCGGCTTCGACGAAGTGGCCGCCGACAGCTCGATCCCCAACGTCATTCGCGACGTCGCCCGCCTGCGCGCGGCACTGCTGCTTGTCGACAATGGCTCCTACGCCGATGTCTCGGCTCGCGTCGAAGCGCTGACCAACGACACCAACCCGCTGCGCCACTCGGCCCGCGAGGCCCTCGGCCTCGCCGCCTGGAAGGAAGGCAAGCTCCCCGACGCGCTCAAGCTGTTCGAGCAGATTTCCTCCGACGAAGGCGCGCCGCGCAATGCGCGTCAACGCTCCAACCTCCTGGCCGAACTGATCCGCGGTTCCGGCAACGCGTCGTGATGCGGGCCCGATGGCATTCAAGATCGCGATAATCGGCCGGCCCAACGTCGGCAAATCCACCCTTTTCAACCGCCTGGTTGGAAAGAAGATCGCCCTTGTCGACGACACGCCCGGCGTGACGCGCGACCGCCGGGTCCATGCGGCGAAGCTCTACGATCTCGTCTTCGACGTCATTGACACCGCGGGCTTCGAGGACGCGGCCGCAGCGACCTTGCAGGGCCGCATGCGGGCGCAGACAGAGATCGCCATCAAGGAAGCCGATCTCATCTTCTTCATGGTCGACGCCAAGGCAGGCTTGACCCCTGACGACCGCACCTTCGTCGAGATCGTTCGACGTTCCGGCAAGCCGGTGGTGCTCGTCGCCAACAAGTCCGAGGCGCGTGGCGCATCGAGTGGCGCGCTCGAAGCCTGGGAACTCGGCATCGGCGAGCCGGTGCAGATTTCGGCAGAACATGGCCAAGGCATGCCTGACCTGCGCGACGCCGTTGTCGAAGCTCTCGGCAAGGAGCGCGTCTTCGAAGATGACGAGGACGAAGCAGACGACATCGCTGAAAGCGACGTGCTGATCGGCGAGGACATCGCCGATCCCGACGCCGAGGACGTCCATGCCTATGACGAGACCAAGCCGCTGCGCATCGCTGTCGTTGGTCGGCCCAATGCCGGCAAGTCGACGCTGATCAATGCGCTGATCGGCGAGGAGCGCCTGCTCACCGGGCCCGAAGCCGGCATCACCCGCGATTCGATTTCGGTCGACTGGGACTGGCAGGGCCGCAGCATCAAGATGTTTGATACTGCCGGCATGCGCCGCAAGGCGAAGGTGCAGGAAAAGCTCGAGAAGATGTCGGTGCAGGACGGCCTGCGCGCCATCCGCTTCGCCGAGATCGTCATCATCGTGCTCGATGCAACGATCCCGTTCGAGAAACAGGACCTGCAGATCGCCGACCTGATCATTCGCGAGGGCAGGGCGCCGGTCATCGCCTTCAACAAGTGGGACCTCATCGACAATCCGCAGGAAGCGCTGGCCGAACTGCGCGAGAAGACCGAACGGCTGTTGCCGCAGGCGCGTGGCCTGCAGGCAGTGCCGATGTCGGCGGAGACTGGCCGCGGGCTGGAAAAGCTGATGGACGCGGTGATGAAGACCCACCGGGTCTGGAACAGCCGCGTCTCGACGGGCAAGCTCAACCGCTGGCTCGAAGGCATCCTCGCCCATCATCCGCCGCCCGCCGTCGCTGGCCGCCGGCTCAAGATCAAGTACATCACCCAGGCCAAGACAAGGCCGCCTGGCTTCGTTCTGTCCTGCTCGCGCCCCGATGCGATGCCGCAGTCCTATGTGCGTTATCTCGTCAACAACCTGCGCGAATCCTTCGACATGCCCGGCGTGCCGATCCGCATGGCGCTGCGCACCTCCGACAATCCGTTTGCCGGCCGCGCCAAGAAAAAGAAATGAAACATCGAAGGGCTCGCCACATGCGGGCCCTTTTTGCATTGCGCCAACGTTGCGTCCGTTAACGCTCCATCAAGGTTAATGCATCATTTTCCTCTCCAGTAGGGTGTGTTGCGTCCTGGAGAGTTTCAGTGCATCGAGGTGTTGTGAAGCGGCGGTTTGCTGCTGCCCGCGAGGGAAGACGTTCGTTCCTGGCGCCGGCCGTCGTCGGCCTCGGCATCTGGCTCGGCTTTCCCACCGTGGCTGCCTATCAGGACATGACCAGCCTCGTCTCAGGCCTCGAAGGCCAGAACACCCGCTGGAGCTCCTACGTCGAGAAGGCCGCGGCAGGCTCGGTGCACGCCGGCGAAATGCCTTTCGTCGACGGCATCATCACCGGCCCGATTTCGGGTTCAGGCGTCAAGATCGCCGGCGTCGGCACCGTCTCGTTCCGCGGCAAGAAATTCGGCTCCTCCGACCTGCCCGATGAGGACCGCATCGTCCGCGTCGACAAGAAAAGCCGCCTCGCCAACATCTCCAGGGTCAACCCGCCGAAGAACTTCACCGCCGGCTCGGTGTTCGAGCGTACCAGTTCGCTCTTGCGCCCCGCTCTCGACAGCGGCCTCAAGCTGACTTTCGCCAAGCCCGACATCAAGGGCAAGGAAGTCGAGATCGCCGCCGCCTTCCACGTCAAGGAAACCAAGACGCGTACGCCTGGCGTGCCGGCGATGCTGGCGTCGCTGGTCAACAACGACAATGCCGACGTGCTGGCCACCGCCTATGCGCCGGCCGAGCCCGACTATGCCAAGGCTTCGCCATTCGAGGCGCTGTTGCGCAGCGACGACCAGAGCAGCGGCCGCTTCATCCCGCCGATGGGCAAGGGCGACCACTGGTGGCTGGCCAATCCGCTACCGGCGAGCGTGTTCTCCAAGGCCGAGCAGGCCTGCCTCGCCAGCGGCATCTACTTCGAGGCGCGCGGCGAATCGCTGCGCGGCCAGGCGGCTGTCGCCCAGGTCATCCTCAACCGCGTCCGCAACCCGGCCTATCCTGGCACCATCTGCGGCGTCGTCTACCAGAACGATGGCTGGTTCAACCGCTGCCAGTTCTCGTTTGCCTGCGACGGCATCAAGGACCGCGTCACCAGCCCCTCGCACTACAAGACCGCGCAGGAAGTCGCCATGGCGGTGACGGCCGGCAAAATCTTCATCCCGGAGGTCGGCTCGTCGACCCACTACTATGCCAACTACGTCAATCCCGGCTGGGCGCGCGGCATGAAGAAGATGACCAAGATCGGCCTGCATATCTTCTACCGTACCTATGGCGGCGGCTGGAGCTGATCGCATCCGGGCGGGCTTGCGGAGTCGGCCAACCGCCAGATTGCGCGCGGATTCGGCGGGCGATCGCGGAGCGGAGCCACGGGCAGGATGTCGCACTTCGGCAACTAGCTGATTTTCTTACATAAAATACTTAGTTAGATGGGCCTCCCCGTGGCTTGACGGGCAGGGGCCCTCTAACTATGTTGCCGGCGACTTTGAAGCGGACGAACGGATACGCTCGGACCGGGTGGGAGTTTGCAATGGCCAAGCCTTCGGGCCCAGGCGGAAACGGAAACACCCGGCCTGAAAATCGAGCCGAAAACGATCACCGCGACGACGAACTCGAGCGCCGTCGGCAACAGCTTGAAGCAACGCTTGCGACAAGACGCCAGACTGCCCGCGAGGGGGAAAAGAGTGCAGGTTCGAATGGTGTGACCGGCTACGGCCAGGCACTCAAGCTGTCCAGCGAGTTCATCGCGGGGATCGCGGTTGGTGTCGGACTGGGCTGGATCATCGATCGGATGGCAGGCACGTCGCCTTGGGGCTTGATCGTGTTTCTGCTGCTCGGTTTCGGTGCCGGGGTGCTCAATGTCCTGCGCTCGGCAGGAATGGTTACTGATGCCGGTATCCGGTCGCCCGATAAGCGCCCTGACGAACCGGAAAAGAAATAGCAGTGCCGCAAGGCGCAATTTAGGCGAAGGGGGGCCAGCGTGGCCAACGATCCAATTCATCAGTTTCAGATCTCGAAATTGATCCCGATCGAGATCGGTGGCCTCGACTTCTCCTTCACCAATTCGTCCGCCTTCATGGTTGCGACGGTGATCGTCGCCAGCGCCTTCCTGTTCCTGACGACGTCGAGCCGCGGCCTGGTGCCGAGCCGCCTGCAGTCGGTTTCGGAGATGTCTTACGAATTTGTCGCCTCGATGCTACGAGACGCGGCGGGTTCCCAGGGTATGCGCTTCTTCCCACTGGTGTTTTCGCTGTTCATGTTCGTGCTCGTCGCCAACCTGATCGGCCTGTTCCCCTACTTCTTCACCG
The DNA here is from genome assembly GCF_014863355.1 of Aminobacter carboxidus. GTDB lineage: Bacteria > Pseudomonadota > Alphaproteobacteria > Rhizobiales > Rhizobiaceae > Aminobacter > Aminobacter carboxidus. The sequence continues at coordinate 237,699 of NZ_JACZEP010000001.1, forward strand.
TCACCAGCCATCTCATCGTCACCTTCGCCCTGGCACTGCTGGTCATCGGTACGGTCATCGTCTACGGCTTCATGAAGCATGGCTTCGGGTTCCTGAAGCTCTTCGTGCCGCACGGCGTGCCTGGCATCCTGGTGCCGCTGGTCGTGCTGATCGAAGTGATCTCGTTCCTGTCGCGTCCGATCAGCCTTTCGGTTCGTTTGTTCGCCAACATGCTGGCCGGTCACATCACGCTCAAGGTTTTCGCAGGTTTCGTCACTTCGCTCAGCGCATTCGGCGCTGTCGGCGTCGTCGGCTCGATCCTGCCGCTGTTCATGACGGTCGCGATCACCGGCTTGGAAGTCCTGGTCGCGTTCCTGCAAGCCTACGTGTTTGCGGTGCTGACCTGCATGTACCTCAACGACGCCCTGCACCCGGGCCACTAAGAATTCGACGGCGGCTGCCGCCGTCTTGGATAACCGCAACTAAATTTCGATCCACAAGGAGTTGGACAATGGAAGTTGAAGCAGCAAAGGCAATCGGCGCCGGCATCGCTTGTCTCGGCATGGGCGGCGCAGGCATCGGCCTGGGCACCATTTTCGGTAACTACCTGTCGGGCGCCCTGCGCAACCCGTCGGCAGCTGACGGCCAGTTCGGCCGCCTGATTTTCGGCTTCGCCGTTACCGAAGCTCTGGGCATTTTCTCGCTCCTCGTCGCTCTGCTGCTGCTCTTCGCATAAGAGCCGCGCAAGCGAGTTGACCGGCCGCGTGTCGCGGCCGGTGGGATGACAGGGGAAAGAGATGTTTGTCACGCCGGGTTACGCCGAGGAAGTCGCACCTGCGGCCGGGGAACCACATACCGACGCCGGTACTGCAGCGCACACGGAAACGGGTGCGGAGCATGGCGGTGGAGGCTTGTTTCCGCCTTTCGATACGTCGAACTATCCGTCGCAGCTGTTGTGGCTCGCGATCACTTTCGGCCTGTTCTATCTCTTCCTGAAGAATGTCGTGCTGCCGCGTGTCGGCGGCATCCTTGAGGTGCGCCGCGACCGCATCGCCGGGGACCTCGACCAGGCTGCCCGGATGAAGTCCGAGGCGGATGCGGCGGTTGCCGCATACGAACAGGAGCTTGCCGAGGCCAAGGCCAAGGCAAACGCCATCGGCCAGGAAGCACGCGACGAAGCCAAGGCGGAAGCCGAAGCCAAGCGCAAGGAAATCGAAGCCGGGCTCGACCAGAAGCTCACCGCTGCCGAAGCCCGCATTGCTACCATCAAGGCCAACGCCATGAAGGAAGTGGGAACCATCGCCGAGGACACCGCTGCTGCGATTGTCCAGGCACTGGGTACCGGCAAGGTCGACAAAGCTGACATCGCCGCCGCCGTCAAGGCAGCGGGCAAGTAGGAGAGGGGCCATGGACGCAACATTCTGGGCCACAGTCGCTCTCGTCATTTTCGTCGGCGTCGTCCTGTACCTGAAGGTGCCGGGCATGCTCTCGAAGTCGCTCGACGAACGCGCCGAACGCATTCGCGCCGAACTCGAAGATGCACGCAAGCTTCGTGAAGAAGCCCAGCAGCTGCTCGCCGAGTATCAGCGCAAGCGCAAGGAAGCGGAAAAGGAAGCCGCCGACATCGTCGAAGTGGCCAAGCGCGAAGCCGGCCTTCTCGCCGAAGAAGCTCACAAGAAGACCGAAGAGTATGTTGCTCGCCGGACTGCACTTGCCGAGCTGAAGATCGGCCAGGCGGAACGCGACGCAGTCAACGAAGTTCGCGCCAACGCTGTCGACCTTGCGGTCGAGGCAGCTCGCCAGATCTTCGCCGGCAAGGCCGACGCCAAGACCAACGCCGACCTGTTCAAGGGCTCGGTGCAGGAACTGAAGGCCAAGCTCAACTAAAACGGGCAGCCAAGCAGATTTGAAAAAAGCCGCTGGAACTTCCGGCGGCTTTTTTGTTTGCAGGTCTGCCAAGGGCGACTGTCTTTCGTTTGGCAGGAGCCGCTCCGGCGCGGCTTGCACATTGCCGCAGGCGCTGCTAGCCGGGTCACATGACCCAGATCGTCGAAATCGGTAAGTCCCGGGTGCTCCGTTTCAGCCAGAACGGTCCGGTGCTGGGCACGCCTGCTGACGCCAATGACTTCATCAGCGAGGCATGGTCGAACGAGGCGGACTTCCTCGCTATCCCCGTGGACAGGCTCGGGCCGGATTTTCTCAAGCTCAGCAGCGGCGTTGCCGGCGAGGTGTTCCAGAAATTCGTAAACTACGGTCTTGGGTGCGCCGTCGTCGGTGACATCACGCAGGCGCTCAATGGCAGCGGCGCACTTCGCGACTTCGTTCGCGAAACGAACAAGGGCAAGTCGATCTGGTTTGTTTCGGATTTCGACGAACTTGTGAGCAGGTTTTGAGAAGCCGTCACTTCGGGGCGAGCAGCGCCAGCGCGCGTCTTCGCTGTCGGGTCAGTCCCTGAACGGGGCGAAGGAAATGCGGTGCAGGCGCAGCGAAGCACCGTGCTCGACGATCGCCGCCCGGTGGCGGGCGGTCGCATAGCCCATATGGACTTCGAAGCCGTAGCGATTGTCGTTGGAGCCGCAGACCGACATCATGCGGTCGCGCGTGACCTTGGCAACGATCGAGGCAGCGGCGATGGATTGCGAGCGCTGGTCGCCCTTGACCAGAGCGCGGCAGGTGCAGGCGAGACCAGGCGGCACGTCGCGGCCGTCGGCAAGGGCCGACTTGGCCGTTATCGGCAGGCCTGCCAGCGCGCGGCGCATCGCTTCCAGGCTTGCCTTGCGGATATCGCTGCGGTCGATGCTGTCGGCCGAGACAGACGCCACGGCGACGCCCAGCGCCTTGTGCAGCACCTCGTCGAACAGCGCATCGCGTTGCGCGGCTGTCAGGCGTTTGGAATCGTCCAGCCCTGAAGGGATGTTGGCGGGGTCGAGCACAACGGCGGCAGCGACGACCGGGCCGGCGAGCGGCCCGCGCCCGGCTTCGTCGAGACCCGCGCATGGCCACAGGTCACCTGATATCGCTTTCGTTTCGAAGGCGAAGTCTGGCTTGTCGATGAATTCAAAGAGGGGCGGAGAATCGGAACGCGGGCGAGCCATAGTGCGGCGATGCTCGCATCGGCCCCGATTCTCCGCAAGTCCTTCCCGACCGATTAGGGCGGCGGTTCGGGAAGGCACCGTCAACTGGCCACGGGGAGAGGCCGGACGGGAACTCTTGCACTGGACGGACGACGGTTGTCCGCCCAGAGGTTCAAAGCAGCGTCAGCTGCAACTGGTCCTTGGGACCGGCTTCGAAAAGGTCGGTCCTGAGCGGCGTGCGCACCGAATTGAGGCCGAGGCGCTGAGCGGCAATCTCGAAACGGCGGCCGATCTGCCACGCATAAGGGCCTTTGCCCTTCATGCGTTTGCCCCATTCCGAATCGTAGTCCTTGCCGTCGCGCATCGAGCGGATCAGCGACAGCACGTGGCGATAGCTGTCGGGGTAATGGCGCAGCAGCCAGTCCTTGAAGATCGGGCTGACTTCCAGCGGCAGGCGCAGGATGACGTAGCCGGCACTGGTGGCACCTGCGGCTTTCGCCGAGTCGAGGATGCGCTCGATCTCCTGGTCGGTGAGGCCGGGGATGATCGGCGCCACCATCACCGACACCGGGATGCCGGCATCGGAGAGCTGCCTGATCGCTTCCAGCCGCTTGGTCGGGGTCGCGGCACGCGGCTCCATGGTGCGCGCCAGCATGCGGTCGAGCGTGGTCACCGAAAGCGCCACCTTGGCCAGGCCCTTTTCGGCCATGCGGCTGAGGATGTCGATGTCGCGCGTAACCAAGGCCGACTTGGTGACGATGCCGACGGGGTGATTACGTGCTTCCAGCACCTCGAGCACCTCGCGCATGATGCGCCAATGCTTCTCGATCGGCTGGTAGGGGTCTGTGTTGGTGCCGATTGCGATCGTGCGCGGTTGGTAGCCGTCCTTGGACAGTTCTCGGTCGAGCAGCCGTGCCGCGTCAGGCTTGGCGAACAGCTTGGATTCGAAATCGAGCCCGGCCGACAAGCCCATATAGCTGTGGGTGGGACGGGCGAAGCAATAGACGCAGCCATGCTCGCAGCCGCGATAGGGATTGATCGAACGGTCGAAGGAGATGTCGGGCGATTCGTTGCGGGTGATGATGGTGCGCGGCTTTTCGACCTGAACCTCGGTCTTGAATGGCGGCAGCTCCTCGATGGTGCTCCAGCCGTCGTCGAAGACATGGCGGCTGACCGGCTCGTAACGCCCCGAAGGGTTGACGCCGGCACCGCGGCCGCGCCTGCGCTCATGGTTGATGCGCAGGCCGCTTTCCTCGATCATGGCATTGGCCATTCCCGCCCCGCCACCCTTGAAAGCGGCAATATCGGCCCGTGCGATGAGTTCCATTTCACTGTCTCCCGAAGGAAAAGAGGCCGCCCGTCGATTCGTTCGGCATGAAACTATTCCTATTTCCGAAAATAGAACAAAGCAAGAACTTTGTTGTTCTGGCGGCGAGGCTGGCGCTTCTGCCGGCTTTCCGATATGCGGCTAGATATGTTGAGCGTTCTGATCGAGACCAGGGACGACGAGGAGGGACTGGCGCGCACGCTGGCCTCGCTGGTCGGTGGCGCCGTCGAGGGCGTGGTGCGCGAAGTGATCGTCTGCGACTTAGGCTCGACCGACCAGACGCACTATGTTGCCGAACATGCCGGCTGCGCCTATCTCGCCAAGGGCGGCATCCAGGCGGGCATCGCGCAGGCGAAGAGTGACTGGCTGCTTTTGATCGAGCCTGGAGCGCGGCTCGCCGAGGGCTGGACTGAGGATGCGGTGCGCCACATGAGCCGGCTGACGATTGCGGCGCGCTTCACCCGTTCGCGGGCCAGCAACCGGCCGTTCTGGGAACGGGTGACGTCAAGGCCGCGCGCGCTGGAGCAGGGGCTGGTCATCACCAGGAAGCAGGCTGCGGTTCTGGGCCGCAACGGGGCGGACGCCGAAGGCATTGCGCGCGGGCTTGCCATGAAGACGCTCGACGCCGAAATCGTCGTCGCGCAGCATTAGGTTCAGGCTGGCTTGGTGCCGCCGCGCCTCAGATGCTCGTCGAGCCGGGGCATGATCTCAACGAAATTGCACGGCATGTGGCGGTAGTCGAGCTGCGCCTTGAGGATGCTGTCCCAGGCGTCGCGGCAGGCGCCTGGCGATCCCGGCAGAACGAAGACGAAGGTGGCGTTGAGCACGCCCCCGGTGGCGCGCGACTGGATCGTCGAGGTGCCGATCTTGTCGTAGGAGATGCGATGGAAGACCGCCGAGAAGCCGTCCATGCGCTTTTCGAAAATCGGCTCCAGCGCGTCCGGCGTGACGTCGCGCCCGGTGAAGCCGGTGCCGCCCGTGGTGATGATCACGTCGATCTCGGGATCGAGCGACCATGCGGTCACCTGGTCGCGGATCTTTTCCTTGTCGTCGATGACGATCTCACGCGCCTTGAGCACGTGGCCGGCGTCAGTGATGCGGTCGGCCAGCGTCTGGCCCGACTTGTCGTCGGCCAGCGTGCGGCTGTCGGAGACGGTGAGCACCGCGATGCGTACGGGAACGAAGGGGCGGGGCTCGCTTGCCATCTTGGGGCTCCTAGGTCCGTGTCATGGTGGCGGCGCTGAACCAACTGGGATGTTCGCTCGAGATTGCTGCTGCAGCACGCGCCGCCGTCGCCGCACTGTCGAAGATGCCGAAGCAGGTGGCGCCTGACCCGGACATGCGGGCGAAGGATGCACCCGAGCGGCGAAGGGCAGCCATCACCGCGGCGATCGAGGGTTCGATCGAGATTGCAGCCGGCTCCAGGTCGTTGCGGCTGGTGGCCAGCCAGTCGAGCACGGTGTCGGCGCTGTCGAGCGGTGCGAGTGCCGGATTGTCGCGCGAGGCCAGCGCCCGGAATACCTTTGGCGTCTCGACGGCGATGCCCGGATTGACCAGCACTACCGGCAGGGCAGGGAAATGGCTGACCGGATCGAGCTCCTCGCCGATGCCGCGGGCAATGAGCGGTTGGCCGGCGAGGCACATCGGCAGGTCGGCGCCAAGTGGCAAAGCGAGGCTCGCTAGGGCCGTCTTGTCGCAGTCGATGCGCCAGAGGCGGCTCAGCGCGCGCAAGGCGGCGGCCGCATCGCTCGAACCGCCGCCGATGCCGGAGGCGACCGGCAGGTTCTTTTCGAGCGCGATCGCAACCGGCTGGACAGCGTGTTCTGGGTAGGCGGCACGCAGCGCGTCGCGCGCCTTGAGCACCAGATTGCCACCGTCGCGCGGCACATCGCCGGCGAATGGACCATCGACGACGAAGCTGTCATTCGCTGCCACTGCAACCGTGATGCGGTCACCGAGCTCGGCGAACACGACAAGGCTTTCGAGCAAATGATAGCCGTCGGCGCGACGGCCGGTGACATGAAGCGCCAGATTGATCTTGGCCGGGGCGAGTTCGGCGAGCGGCACGCTGTTGATGGTCACGGGCTGGGCGTCATTCTTTCTCGAGCCGGTATTCGCCGGTCTCGGGATCCTTGACGAGGGTTCCATTGGCCCCGGTCTGGCGCTGCTTTTCGTTGCGGCGCACCTTGGCCGTCACCCGCTCGGCTTCCTTGATGAAGGAGCGGTAGCCGATATAGCCAACCACGCCGACAAGCGCGAAAAAGATGAGCTGCGGCATTTCAATTCTCCTCCCTGCGATTGCCGGACGTTTCCGGCCAGCCAGGGCCTTTCCCGGATGATAATCCGCCGTTTCGGCTTTTTCAAAGGCCGAAACGGCTCCACAATGCGCGTTCTTCCGCCGCATCCACCAGGCCGGAGGCGGCAGCACCCACGACCTCGGGCGTCAAGCCGAAGGCCGAGGAGCCGAGACCGAGGCGGCGGCCGAACAGGCCGCGCGGTGCGGTGATCAGCTTGAGTTCGGCCTTGGCACCGTAGCGGTCCTTGAGCACCGTGCGCATGTCGCCGAGCGAATCGATGAGCCCGAGTTCGAGGCCCTTTTTGCCCGACCAGAACAAGCCGGTGAACAGGTCCGGGTCGTCCTTGAGCTTGCCGCGGCGGCGCTCCTTGACCATGTCGATGAAGGTCTCGTGCACTTCGAGCTGCAGCTTCTTTAGTCGCTCGACGTCTTCAGCCTTCTCCGGCTGGAACGGATCGAGCGTCGCCTTGTTGGCGCCGGCGGTGTAGACGCGGCGCTCGACGCCGATCTTCTTGATCAGGTCGGTGAAGCCGAAGGATGCTGACACCACGCCGATCGAACCGACGATGGAGGAGGGGTCGGCGATGATCTCGTCGCCGGCAATCGCGATCATGTAGCCGCCCGAGGCAGCGACATCCTCGACGAAGACCAGCACCTTCTTGTTCTTTTCAGTGGCGAGGTCGCGGATGCGCTTGTAGATCAGCCGCGACTGCACCGGCGAACCGCCGGGCGAATTGATCGAGATGGCAACGACCGGCGCGCTCGAAATCGAGAATGCCTTTTCGATCACCCCGGCGGTGGCAGCCAGCGAAAGGGTTGGCCGGAACTGGCTGCCGCCCGACATGATCGCGCCTTGCAGCCTGATGACCGGGATGACGACTTCGCCACCACGCATGGATTTCGGCAGCAAGCGGCGGAACAGGTTCTTCACTTGGTCTCTCCGGTCTCTGGTCATGCGGGATGTATGCATTCCTGCGACAACCGCAATGCTCAAGCGTTGTTCAATCGCCGAAAAGCGAAGAGCGGCCGTTGCTTATGTCGTCGGCGCGTTGTGAGAGCCTGTCACTGGCATCGCGCAGGGTCAGCGGTGGGCACAGCGCCAATGGCGCGCGCGAGGCCCGCACCGCCCGAATGATGACGCGGATCGCAGCGGCGTCGGCGCGCGGATGCACCGGCACGATCTCGGCCTTGCCGAAGCGGCCGTCGAGGGCGGCAAGGATGGCGGCGAGCTGCTCCGGCCGTGCGATGATGGCCAAGCCACCGCGCGGCTTGACCACGGCGGCGGCACTCCTGATCCAGCTTTCGAACAGCCCGTCGTCCATGACATGCGCCTGCCGCTTCAACGCATCTGGTGTCGGCCGGTGATGTGACGGATTGAAGGGCGGGTTCATGATGACGAAGTCCAGCGAGGCGTCGGCAAGTCCGGCTTCGGCACGCGCCTTGCCGGACAGGCCAACGTCGGCGACGAGCACCGAGGCGCGGCCGCGCAGCGATGCATTTCCGGGATGGGCGAGCGTGGCCGTGGCGAAGCGCGCCATTTCGGGCGTGAGCTCGACCAAAAGCACCTTGGCCTGCTTGCAGCGCGAGGCGACCGCCAGCCCGGCGGCACCGGCGCCAGCGCCGAAATCGGCGAGCCGGCCGGCAAATGTCGATGGCACGGCGGCCGCCAGCATCAGCGCGTCCATGCCGGCGCGGTGGCCGGTGTCGCTGGGCTGTACCAGCCAGAACGCGCCGCGATGGAACGCATCCACCGTATGCGGCGGCAGTTCCGTGTCTTCGGCGGATGTCGGTCCGGCTGTCACTTCTGGCGGATTTCGTGCTCGATGCCGGCGTCGGTCAGCAACTGACGCGCTTCGTCGGCGTCGTCTTCGTCGATCATGACGCGGCGCGGCAGGATACCGAGCGAACCGTCGAGCACGCTCATGTTCTGGTCTGCGATGAAACAGCCGATGCCGGCGTCGCGCAGCAGCGACTCGACGAAGGAAATGATGACGGCGTCGTTGGTGCGGATGAGTTCGATCATGCGGCGAAATTCGCAGTTTGGGGCGGCGAAGTAAACGCCACGTGTTGCACCGCGCCAATTCGCCACTTGCGGGCACGGTGCATGCCGCCCTAGAATCGACTAAGAGCTACGCGCGCGACCACGCGCCTGTGTAATTTGGGAGTGTTGGCCTTGGGTGTCGTTCTCAACATCGAGAAGGGAAAGCGGGACGCCGCGTCGATCAAGGACCTGATCGACCTGACGTCCGCCGACATGGGGCGGGTCAACGAGTTGATCCTGTCGAAGGCCGGCTCCGACGTCGAGATGATCCCGGAGGTGGCCAACCACCTGATCTCTTCTGGAGGCAAGCGCCTGCGGCCGATGCTGACCCTCGCAGCCGCCCAGATGTTTGGCTACACCGGTGAAAACCACGTCAGGCTTGCCACCTCGGTCGAGTTTATGCACACGGCGACGCTGCTGCATGACGATGTCGTCGACGAGAGCGACCTGCGCCGCGGCAAGAAGACGGCGCGCACCATCTGGGGCAACCAGGCGAGCGTGCTTGTCGGCGATTTCCTGCTCGGCCAAGCGTTCCGCATGATGGTCGAGGTCGGTTCGCTGGAAGCGCTCGACATCCTGTCGTCGGCTGCCTCGATCATCGCCGAGGGCGAGGTGATGCAGCTTGCCGCCGCCAAGAACCTCGAAACCACCGAGGACGAACATTTCGCTGTCATCAAGGCAAAGACCGCGGCGCTGTTTTCGGCTGCCGCCGAAGTCGGCCCCGTCATCGCCGGCGCTTCCAAGAACGACAAGGCTGCGCTCCGCTCCTACGGCATGAATCTCGGCCTGGCGTTCCAGCTCATCGACGATGCGCTCGACTACGGTGGTTCGAGCAAGGACCTCGGCAAGAATGTCGGCGACGACTTCCGCGAGGGCAAGGTCACGCTGCCCGTAATCCTGAGCTATCGCCGCGGCACAGCTGCCGAACGCGCCTTCTGGAAGAGTGCGATCGAGGACGGCGCGACCGACGATGCGGCACTCGAAAAGGCTGTCGGCCTGATGGTCCGTCATGGCGCCATTGCCGACACGATCGGCCGTGCCAGCCATTTCGGCGAGATCGCCCGCGATGCCTTGGCACCGCTTGAGCAGACGCCGCAGAAATCGGCCCTCGTCGACGTCATCGATTTCTGCATCAGCCGCGTCGTTTGAGGCGGGAATTTGCCTGCCGCCCGATCGGCCTTGTGAATTCGTTGAGCCGGTTGTCGTATTGTGAAGCCGGTGCGGATTGAAGCGCGACCCCAAAAAGGCCATGCTTGGCCCCGACAAGCGGTTGCGACCCGGCCACATCGTGGCTGGATGACCGTAGGACCTTGGTAGGAAGGATTTTCATGCGGCAGCGACGCGCGATCTGGCTGTTGGGCCTAGCGGCTCTGGCGGGCTTCACCGCCCTGACCCAGCCTGGATATGCCAAACAGCTCACCGAACCGGTCGAGATCAGTTCGTTTTCAGGCGCTTATCTGGCGGCACGCACCGCCGAAGCCGACGATGATCTGGACAGCGCCATCGCCTATTACAAGCGCGCCCTGGCCTTCGATCCCGAAGACGCCGCCCTGCAGCAGAGCCTGATGCTGGCGCTCATCGCGCAAGGCCGTTTCGATGAATCGTTGCCTTATGCCCAGATGCTGAAGACAGTTCCCGACGTGGAGCGCTTCTCGCGTCTGGCGCTGGCCGTCGATACGTTCCGCAAGAAGGATTACGAAGGCGCAGAGAAATGGCTCAAGCTTGCTCTTGAGTCCGATCTCGACCGTCTGATCACCGCCGTCATGACCGCCTGGGCCCAGCAGGGCGAAGGTCGTGGCAATGATGGGCTGCAGTTCCTCGACAAGCTCGAAGGGCCTGAATGGTATGAACTGTTCAAGACCTATCACAGCGCCCTGATCGCCGAGACCGCCGGCCAGAAGGACAAGGCCGACGAGATTTATCGCGCCACCATCGACAATCTCGGCGCCGGCAGTGCCGCACCCGAGACCTGGATGCGCGCGGCCGAGGCTTATGCCGGCTTCCTGGCACGCTCGGGCAAGAAGACCGAAGCGCTGGCCATTCTCGATCGCGCCGAGGAGTTTGCACCCGCCAAGCTGCCGATTTCAGCCCTGCGCGACAAGATCACCAAGGGCGAGAAGATCCCGCCGCTGGTGGCCAACCCGCAGGATGGCGCAGCTGAGGTCCTTCTCAACCTGTCGACTGCGCTGAATCGCGGTGGTGGCGAACCCTTCGTCAGGCTGTACCTGCAATATGCGCTGGCACTGAAGCCGGAGAGTGACGAGTTGCTGGTGCAACTCGCAGCTATTGCCGAGCAGCAGCAGAACGGCGAAGAGGCGATCGAGCTTTACCGCCGCGTACCGGCAACCTCGCCGCTCAAGCGGCTGTCGGAACTGCAACTCGGCCTCAACCTGGCCGACCTCAAGCGCCATGAAGAGGCGATCAAGCATCTGAAGGCACTTGTCGAGGCCAATCCGGACGACATGCGCGGTTATCTCGCGCTTGGCGGTGTCTATGCCTCGACCGACAATTACCGCGCCTCAGCCGATGTCTATGACAAGGCAGTCGGTGTGCTGAAGACGCCGACCAACGCCAACTGGAACGTCTTCTACCAGCGCGGCATCGCTTATGAGCGGCTGAAGGAATGGCCCAAGGCCGAGCCCAACTTCCGCGAGGCGCTGAAGCTGTTCCCCAACCAGCCGCAAGTGCTGAACTACCTAGGTTATTCCTGGGTCGACATGAACATGAATCTCGAGGAAGGCCTCGGGATGATCAAGCAGGCGGCAGACCTTCGCCCGAGCGACGGCTACATCATCGATTCGCTCGGCTGGGCCTACTACCGCCTCGGCAAGTTCGACGATGCCGTGCGCGAGCTCGAGCGTGCCGTGTCGCTCAAGCCTGATGACGCCGTGCTCAACGACCATCTCGGCGACGCCTACTGGCGCGTCGGGCGCAAGCTGGAAGCGACCTTCCAGTGGAGCCATGCGCGCGACATGAAGCCGGAGCCGAAGATCCTGGCCGACGTCGAGCAGAAGCTTGCCAAGGGCCTGCCGGAACTGCCGGGCAAGCCGACCGCGCTCGAAGCTCCGGTCAAGCCGATCGTGGTCAAGCCGGCTGTGCCTGCGCCGGCCAGCCAGAAGAAGAGCGAACTGGAAACACCAGTGGCGGAACCCGCTGCCCAGGTGATCCCCGCCGCCTACAAGGTGCAGCGTGGACAGTCGCTGTGGTCGATCGCCAATGACGTGCTCGGCAATGGCGACCGCTACCGTGAAATCCTCGATCTCAATCCGCAACTGCGTGGCGATCCCGCGCGGCTGGCACCGGGCCAGGAACTTCAGCTGCCGGGCAAGTGAGCCGCATCGGGCGGCGGTCTTTGCACCGCAGCTTGACCCTAACAATAGGGCGGAATAGGACGGGGCCTTCTCTGGCCCCGTTTTCTTGCGGGGCGCGCCAATGATCGAGCTTCGCCCGTGACCGACCAGATGCCCGCCCACATGCACCCCAGCCGCTCTTTCCAGGGGCTGATCCTGACGCTGCACAGCTATTGGGCGGCGCATGGTTGCGTCATCCTGCAGCCTTACGACATGGAAGTGGGCGCGGGCACCTTCCACCCGGCAACAACATTGCGCGCGCTTGGGCCCAAGCGCTGGAACGCTGCCTATGTCCAGCCTTCGCGCCGCCCCAAGGACGGCCGCTACGGCGAAAACCCCAACCGGCTACAGCACTATTACCAGTACCAGGTGATCCTGAAGCCGAACCCGTCCAACCTCCAGGAGCTCTATCTCGGCTCGCTCAAGGCGATCGGCATCGATCCGCTGGTCCATGACATCCGCTTCGTCGAGGACGATTGGGAAAGCCCGACGCTGGGTGCCTGGGGCCTTGGCTGGGAGTGCTGGTGTGACGGCATGGAAGTGTCGCAATTCACCTATTTCCAGCAGGTCTGCGGCATCGAATGCGCGCCCGTGGCCGGCGAGCTGACCTACGGTCTCGAACGCCTGGCGATGTATGTGCAGGGCGTCGACAACGTCTATGACCTCAACTTCAACGGCCTCGAAGGCGACGACAAGGTCACCTATGGCGAGGTCTTCCTGCAGGCCGAGCAGGAATATTCCAGGCACAATTTCGAGCATGCCAACACGGCGATGCTGCTCAAGCATTTCGAGGATGCCGAAGCCGAGTGCAAGGCGCTGCTCGCTGCCGGCGCGCCGGCGGAGAGCGGCAATCTTGCCCAGCACAAGATGGTGTTTCCAGCCTATGACCAGTGCATCAAGGCGAGCCACGTCTTCAACCTGCTCGATGCGCGCGGCGTGATCTCGGTCACCGAACGCCAGAGCTACATCCTGCGCGTCCGCAACCTGTCCAAGGCCTGCGGCGAGGCGTTCCTTTTGACGGAAGCGGGTGGCCTTGCGGCTTGAGCTATTTTACCTCCCCCTCGATGGGGAAGGTCGCCGCGAAGCGGCGGGTGGGGGTGATGAGGAGGAGGGCCCGGTGCCCAAACTCGATCGTTTCCGACTTGCGTCAGCGCGCCGTCTTCGCTCGGCAATGACCGACGAGGAGCGGATCTGTGGAAACACCTTTGGCGGATTCCTGTCGAAGGGACGCATTTCCGCAGGCAAGCCTGCTTAGGCATCTATTTCCCTGACTTCATCTCGCATAGCTTGAAGCTGATCATTGAGGTCGACGGCGCTCATCATGGTTTGGATGATCAAAGGCAGTATGATCAAACGCGGACCTTATGGCTCGAGAGCCAAGGATATCGGGTCCTTCGCTTCTGGAATCATGAAGTGAAACAGGAGCTGGAAGCAGTTCTGGACGCCAACTTTACGGTTGTCGATGAGCGTCGCAGAGATCTGGCGAACGACGCTCCCTGACTAGAAAAAACACCCCACCCCGGCGCTACGCGCCGACCCTCCCCATCAAGGGGAGGGTAAGGGCGCCGCTTCGTCCTTCGCGTGGTGAAAAGAAAGATCGAATTCGTCGCTTCGCTATGCTGGGGCGATCATGCCCAGTCCTGCCGGAAGCTGTGCATGGGCGGCCTGGCCGTCGATCGTCTGCAATGCCTTGCGTACGCCCGGCATCCTGAATTCGGCCGGTGCCGCCACATGCATGGCAAGCAGGGCGCTGAGGCTGAGGATCTGGAGCAGGGCGGAGGTGGTTTTCATCGTCGTTCGGCCAATAGGTGTCTGTCTGAGCGTGGGTCGCTCCAGCGCGGCATCCGGTTCATGGAAATCTTCATCCCAAGGACGAATTGATCGACCGATGTCCGACAGGCGGATGGAATTTTGCCGAACGCGTGCGGGAAGGTGACAGCGGGCGGCTGAGTTGCTATGCCGCGCGGACCATTTCCGCGTGAGCCCGTCCGATGCCCGATCTGCTTTTAGAGTTGCGTTCCGAAGAAATCCCCGCGCGCATGCAGCGCAAGGCGGCGGGCGACCTCAGGAAGATGCTGACCGACGGTCTTGTCGAGGCGGGTCTGACCTACGAGGCGGCGCGCGAGTACTGGACGCCACGCCGGCTGACGCTCGACATCAGGGGGCTGACCGCCCGCTCCAAGGATGTCCACGAGGACCGCAAGGGACCAAGCACCAAGGCGCCCGAGGCAGCGATCCAGGGCTTCCTGCGCAGCGCCGGCCTGAACTCGATTGCCGAGGCGCATGTCCACAGTGATCCCAAGAAGGGTGATTTCTACGTCGCCCATATCTCCAAGCCCGGCCGTTCGGCGGAAGATATCATCGCCGAGCTGGTGCCGGCGATCGTCAAGAGCTTCCCCTGGCCCAAGTCGATGCGCTGGGGCCCGGCTTCGGCGAAGCCCGGCAGCCTGCGCTGGGTGCGTCCGCTGCAATCGATCGTCTGTACCTTCGGCCCCGAGACCGAGGAGCCTGTGGTTGTCGACTTCGAAGTCGACGGCATCCGCTCCGGCAACGTCACGTACGGCCATCGCTTTCACGCACCCGAGGCGATCACGGTGCGCCGCTTCGACGACTACGCGTCCAAGCTCGAGGCGGCCAAGGTCGTCATCGACGCCGAGCGGCGCAAGGAGATGATTTCCGCCGACGCACGCAATCTCGCCTTCGCCAACGGCCTCGAACTCGTCGAGGACGAGGGGCTGCTGGAAGAGGTATCGGGCCTCGTCGAATGGCCGGTCGTGCTGATGGGCACGTTCGAGGACACGTTCCTCAACATTCCGTCCGAGGTCATCCGCCTGACCATCCGAGCCAATCAGAAGTGCTTCGTCACGCGCCCGCAAGGCAGCGAGGACGCGCTCTCCAATCATTTCATCCTGACCTCGAACATCGAGGCCAAGGACGGTGGCAAGGAAATCGCCCACGGCAATGGCAAGGTCGTGCGCGCGCGCCTGTCGGATGCGCTCTACTTCTGGAACACCGACCAGGGCGACCTGCCTGACCTCGACACGTTGAAGCGGTCGGCCGAAGCCTTCGGTCTCGACCTCAAGAAGCCGCTCGACCAGCGTATGGCCCGCCTCGATCATCTCGGCGTGACCTTCCATGCCAAGCTCGGAACGCAAGGACAGCGCGTCCAGCGCATCCGCGGGCTCGCCCGCGAGATCGCGCCGCTTGTCGGCGCCGAGCCGAAACTGGCCGACCGCGCTGCTGTGCTCGCCAAGGCCGATCTGCAGACCGAGGTCGTCGGCGAGTTCCCCGAACTGCAAGGCGCCATGGGCCGCAAATATGCGCTGCTGCAGGGCGAGAGCCCGTCGGTGGCGGCCGCGCTCGAGGAGCACTACAAGCCGCAGGGTCCGTCCGACCGCGTGCCGGCCGATCCGGTTTCGGTGTCGGTGGCGCTCGCCGACAAGCTCGACACCCTCGTCGGCTTCTGGACCATCGACGAGAAGCCGACGGGTTCGAAGGACCCGTATGCGTTGCGCCGCGCTGCACTCGGCATCGTCAGGATCATCCTTTCGGCGCGTGGCCGTTTGCCGCTACAGACGTTGTTCGACGCAGCACTACGGCAGTTGGAGGAAGCCTCAGTGCAGCGCAAGCTTGCTGCCTTCGAGGCATCGCAGGCAGCGATCGACAGCGGCGATGTCGACGGCGAACAGGATGTCGACAATGCGCTCGCTGCCTATGAGGCGGAGTTGCGCAAGGAAACCATCGACCGTGCCGCCCCGCTCAAGGCCGACCTGATCGCCTTCTTCCACGATCGCCTCAAGGTCTATCTGCGCGAGCTCGGCGCCCGCCACGATCTGATCGACGCTGTCATCACGCCCGAGGCCGACGATCTTCTGACCATTACCCGCCGTGTAGAGGCACTCGGCAAGTTCCTCGACACCGAGGATGGCAAGAACCTGCTCGCCGGCACCAAGCGCGCGGCCAACATTCTGGCCGCCGAGGAGAAGAAGGGGACTGCCGTTGCAGACGCCGTCGACCCGGCCCTGTTTAGCGAGGAAGCCGAAAAAGCACTGTTTGCGCCGGTGAATCAGGCTGTCAGCGAAGCCGGCCAAGCAGTTCGCAATGAAGACTTTTCGGCCGCCATGCGCGCGCTTAGCGTGTTGCGTGAACCTGTTGATTCATTCTTCGAGAAAGTCCTCGTTAATGACGAGGATGTCGCCGTGCGCGCCAACCGCCTGGCGCTGCTGGCACGCATCCGTGCAGCGACCGACCAGGTCGCCGACTTCTCCAAGATCGCGGGATAATACAGGGCGGCGCGAAGCCGCCCGACTCACGTGTCAGTCGAGCAGGCGGACCTTGACGCTCTGCCTGTAGACCTGGACCTCGATCAGCGGCTCGCCGCGTAGGATCGCGCTGCGGGTCGAATTGTTCATCGCGCCCGGCTTGTTCAGCAACTGCTCGAAGCGGGCGCGCTTGGCATTGGTGGTGAACCAGTCGTCGATGTCGTCTTCCTCGTCGGTCTGGATGTGCCTATGCACATTGGCGCGATCCTGCCGCACGACTTGGGCAGCACTACCGAGGGCGTAGCCATCGCTCGCCTGGTGATCCTTCTCCGAGATGCGCGCGACATAGGTGCCGAGCAGCTGGTCGGCTTGTACAGCACTGGTGCCCAGGAGAAACGCGGCGGCGAGCCCCACCGCAATGGTGCGAACAGTCTTCATGGATCAACCCCTTGCCCAGCGTAGGTGGCAAGGCGCTACACGGCTCGTCATACTGCCGCAACGGTGCACGCCGCCTCAAGTGCGGTCAAACGGCCTATTCAGTTGGCGCAACTGCCTGGGCCGGTTCGCCGACAGTGCCGTCGCTCGACGCCGGCAGCGGCGTCTGGCCCTCGGCAGCAGTCTGCGGCGCCGGCGCGGCGTCGGGAGATGCAGGCGCAATGGAAGCCGGTTCCGGTGATGCGCTGCCGACTTCGCCGCCGCGGATGACCATCAACTCGGGGCCCATCTTGTGGTTGATGCTTGCGGGCTTGGTCTCGATCGCCGCGACCTTGCCGGTGTCGACCGAGGGAGCGCCGATCTCGACGATCGACCTTGTGGCCGACTTCGGCGCGTCGACGGCGACCGAGGACGGGCTGACCGCTTTGCCTTCGACAATGACGATCGAAGACGCGTGAACCGAAGCGGACGCGGTAATGCCGGCAACAAGAAACGCAGCAAGCAGGCGCATTTGGCCCCCAGAGTTGAATCAATCTTGTAGCGCAATGTAACTGACGCGCGGTTGCAACCGGCTTGCGAAGATGCAGTGCATTTTAGGCAATGCCCGGATTCTTGGGCGTTAGACTTGTCGCATCGTGCCGCGCGCGGTAGGGACCGGGCATGCAACTGGAAGCTATGACGTGGCGGAACTGATCGCAGCGGACAAGGCGATGGACGCGGCACTGGCACTGCTTGGTGCCGGCGAAGTCGTCGCCATTCCGACCGAGACCGTCTATGGCCTCGCCGGCGACGCCACCAATGGTGAGGCCGTTGCCCGCATCTTCGAGGCCAAGGGCCGTCCGCGCTTCAACCCGCTGATCGCCCATGTCGCCGACATGGCCATGGCCGAGCGCATCGGCGTGTTCGACCCGCTGTCGCGCAAGCTTGCGGAAAAGTTCTGGCCAGGGCCGCTGACGCTGGTCGTGCCCCTGCGTCCGGGGGCAGGCATCCACCCGCTGGTGACGGCCGGGCTCGACACCATCGCCTTGCGCATGCCCAAGGGTTTTGGCGGCACCTTGATCGCCAGGCTCGGCCGGCCGCTGGCGGCACCAAGCGCCAACAGCTCGGGCAAGATCAGCTCGACGAGTGGTGAGGCGGTGGCCAATGACCTCGGCGCGCGCATCCCGCTGGTCGTCGACGGCGGCGCAACGCCGGTTGGTCTCGAGTCGACGATCGTCAAGGTCGAGGATGGCAAGGTGCGGCTGCTCCGTCCCGGCGGTGTTCCGGCAGGCGACATCGAAGCTGTCTGCGCCGCGCCGCTGCTGCGCGGCATGACCGCCGGCGTCGAAGCGCCCGGCATGCTTGCTTCGCATTATGCGCCCGGTGCCCAGATGCGCCTGAACGCGGAAAGTGTCTGGGCAGGCGAGGCACTGCTGGGTTTCGGTCCGCGCCGCGCCGAAGGCTGGCAGCAGGCGCGCGCCTTCCTCAATCTGTCCGATAGGGGCGACCTGCGCGAAGCGGCAACAAATCTCTTCGCGCATCTTCAATCGCTCGACCGCAGCGGTGCCGCGTTGATTGCTGTCGAGCCGATACCGTCCGACGAGCTCGGCGAAGCCATCAACGACAGGCTGGCGCGCGCCGCGGCCCCCCGTGACAATCCTCACATCTGAACTTAGCTTCCGTCACATGACCCAGAATCTTCCCGGCCTCGATCCAGCGCTTGCCGAGCGCTTTGCTGCCATCGTCGGCGCGCGTTACGCGGTGCGCGCGGAAAGCGACATCGAGCCGTATGTGCATGAACCGCGAGGCCTGTTCACTGGCGCGACTTCGCTGGTGCTGCGCCCGGGCAGTGTCGAGGAAGTGAGCGCGATCATGAAGCTTGCCACCGAGACGCGGACACCGATCGTGCCGCAAGGCGGCAATACCGGCCTCGTCGGCGGACAGGTACCCGACCGGTCTGGCGGCCAGATCGTGCTGTCGCTGTCGCGCCTTAACCGCATTCGCGAGATCGACCCGGTCTCCAACACGGTGATCGCCGAAGCCGGCGTCGTGCTCGATGTGCTGCACAAGGCAGCCGACGAGGTCGACCGGCTGTACCCCTTGTCGCTGGCGTCGCAGGGTTCCTGCCAGATCGGCGGCAACCTGTCGTCGAATGCCGGCGGCACTGGCGTGGTTGCCTATGGCAACGCGCGCGAACTCTGCCTCGGCGTCGAGGTCGTGTTGCCCACGGGTGAGGTACTCGACGACCTGCGCAAGCTCAAGAAAGACAACACCGGCTACGACCTCAAGAACCTGTTCGTTGGCGCCGAGGGCACGCTTGGCGTCATTACGGCGGCGGTGCTGAAGCTCTATCCCAAGCCCAAGGGCCGCGAAGTGGCCTGGGTCGGCCTGTCGTCGCCCGCGGCAGCCCTGGCACTGTTCGACCGCGCCCAGGACCTTGCTGGCAGCGCGTTGACGGCGTTCGAACTGATCGGGCATTTGCCGATGGAATTCGCCATCCGCCACATTCTCGACGCCCGGCCGCCGCTGGAAGGCGACTGGCCGTGGCAGGTGCTGATGGAAATCTCGTCCGGGCGCTCGGCCGAAGACGCACGCATGCTGATCGAGGACATTCTTTCGGCGGGCTTCGAAGCCGAGCAGGTCGGCGATGCGGTCATTGCCGCGAGCGTCGGCCAGGCCAACGAGTTCTGGCGCTTGCGCGAGATGCTGCCGGAAACACAGAAGGTCGAAGGTGCTTCGATCAAGCACGACATCTCGGTGCCGATCGCCAGCATTCCCGATTTCATCGCACAGGGCGCGGTCGCCGTGGCGAGCGTCTGCCCCGAGGCGCGCGTGGTTTGCTTCGGCCACATGGGCGACGGCAACTTGCACTACAACGTCTCGCAACCGGTCGGCATGGCGAGCGACGCGTTCCTCGCGCTCTACCGCGACATGAACAAGGCGGTGCACGACGTCGTGCGCTCCATGAACGGTTCGATCTCGGCCGAGCATGGCATCGGCCAGCTCAAGCGCGACGAACTGATTGCCACAGCACCACCCATCGCCATCGACCTGATGCGCCGGGTCAAGGCGGCCTTTGATCCTGCCGGCATCATGAACCCCGGCAAGATGATTTGAACGTCTGTGGTTGTATTCCGATAACCATCGCCGAGATCAGCAAAATTTAACCGACTTTCTTAAGCGGGGCGGTAAGGTCATCCCGCTAGTGTGCTTCCTAACGAGACCGGGAAAACTGGTCCGGAGAGACCGGAAACCGGCTCTCAGGAGATAACAGGAAGGCACAACATGAACACCGGACTGAAGCCAGTCTGGGCGGGACGCAACATGCGCCTCGACCCGTTCCGCTTGCCGCAGATGGTCAGCTACGCGACGCGTGACGACCTTGGCGACGTCACCTTCACCATCGACCATCGCGGCGCGGTGATCCGCCGCCTGCTGGCGCTCAGTGGGCTGCCGGCGACGATCGCGCTGCCGGCGCGCGCTTTCCGTGGCGTCGCGGCTCGTGCGATGGAGGACGAAGGCTTCAATGTCACCGTGACGCTGGAGCTTCTGCACAACGATCCAATGCTTTCGGTGCCGCTGCTTGTTGCTGACGATCTCGACGACGTCGCCGCCGATTGGCGCGCCTGGGCCGACTATTACAGCTTGCCGATGCTGCTGATCGAGGCGGACGGCGTGGCTCGCACACTCGAGGAGTCGCTGGGTGCAGCAATCAAGACAATGCCGGCACAGGACCGGCGCAAGGGCCGGGTGTCGCGGATGCGCAGGCCACGTTTCCTGGCCCGCCGCAAGTCCGGCACGCTTGGTGTCCGCCTTGTCATCGACGGCGAAGAGATCATCGCCCGGGCGTGACGAAATCTAGATCAGCGGCTTCAGCGCCACCCAGGCGCCGCCGCAGATCAGGCCGATGAAGATGATCCAGCCGACCTGGCCGTTCGACCTGAACAGCCTGAGGCACTGGTCGGGATTGTCGATGTCCAGCGTGGCTATCTGGCGCGCCATGTGCGCGCCGGCGGCAACGAGGCCGGCGAGCGCCGGCATTGGCACCTGCGCCATTGCAAAGGCCGTCGCAAACAGCATCAGCGCCCCGGCATAAAGCCCGACCAGCCATGATTTGGTGTTTTCGCCGAAGAAGCGCGCCGTCGACTTAACGCCGACAAGTGCGTCGTCTTCCTTGTCCTGGTGGGCGTAGATCGTGTCATAGCCGATCACCCACATGATAGAACCGAAATAGAGCAGCAAGGCCGGGCCGTCGATGTCGCCGAACTCGGCCGCCCAGCCCATCAGTGCACCCCAGGAAAAAGCGAGGCCAAGCACGAACTGCGGCCAGTTGGTGATGCGCTTCATGAACGGGTAGATCGCAACGATCGCCAGCGACGAAATGCCGAGCAGAACGGCGAAGCTGTTGAACTGCAAAAGCACGACCAGCCCGACCAGCGCCTGAAGCACCAGGAACACCCACGCCTGGCGGCGGCTGACCTGGCCGGAGGGCAGAGGGCGCGAGCGCGTGCGCTCGACCTGGGCGTCGATGCCTTCGTCGACGATGTCGTTGTAGGTGCAGCCGGCGCCGCGCATGGCGATAGCGCCCAATAGAAACAACCCCAGGAACCAGGGCGAAGGCAGCAGCGACATCAGGCTGTCGCCGGGTCGCGCATAGGCGCTCGCAGCCATCGCCGTCGACCACCAACACGGCCACAACAGCAGCACCCAGCCGATCGGCCGGTCCCAGCGCGCAAGCTGGGCATATGGCCATAGGCCGCGCGGCAAGGCGCGATAGACCCAGTGACCAGATGGCGCGTCGGCGACCCGGCCCTGGCCGGCTTTCGATTGGATTTGTTCCATGCCAGGGGAGTGCCAGCGAGCCGCGCGGGCGTCAAGCGGTCGATTTGTCCGCGATTACCAGCACTGAACCTTGACCCGGAGAGCCATGCGCCATACCGGGTGCGCGAGACGGGATTGCAGAAGAGGGATGCGCCGCATGAATGTTCTCCTGATAGGCTCCGGCGGCCGCGAACATGCGCTGGCCTGGAAGCTTGCGGCGTCGCCGATGTTGACCAAGCTTTATGCCGCGCCCGGCAATCCCGGCATCGCGCAGGAAGCCGAACTGGTGGCGCTCGACATTGCCGACCATGCCGCGGTCGCAGCCTTCTGCAAGGACAAGGGCATCGACCTCGTCGTTGTCGGCCCTGAGGGGCCGCTGGTTGTCGGTATCGGCGACGACCTCCGCGCGACCGGCATTCGGGTCTTCGGCCCTTCCGGCAAGGCCGCCCAGCTCGAGGGTTCGAAGGGCTTCACCAAGGATCTTTGCGCCCGCTACGGCATTCCGACCGCTGCCTATGGTCGTTTCGACAACGCTGCCGGCGCCCGCGCCTATGTCGAAAAGACGGGCGCGCCGATCGTCATCAAGGCCGACGGCCTCGCCGCCGGCAAGGGCGTGACGGTGGCGATGACGCTTGATGAAGCGCTGGAAGCTGTCGACGCCTGTTTTGAAGGCGCATTTGGCGGTGCTGGCGCTTCGGTCGTCGTCGAGGAATTCATGACCGGCGAGGAGGCGAGCTTCTTTTGCCTCTGCGACGGCAAGACGGCATTGCCGTTCGGCACGGCGCAGGACCACAAGCGCGTCGGCGATGGCGACGTCGGGCCGAACACCGGCGGCATGGGCGCCTATTCGCCGGCACCGGTCATGACGCCCGAGCTCATCGATCAGACGATGCGCGAGATCATCGAGCCGACGATGCGCGGCATGACCGAAATGGGCGCGCCGTTCTCGGGCGTGCTGTTTGCCGGCCTGATGCTGACCGATCAGGGACCGAAGCTGATCGAATACAACACCCGCTTCGGCGACCCCGAATGCCAGGTGCTGATGATGCGGCTGAAGGAAGACCTTCTCGTGCTGCTCAATGCTGCCGCCGATGGCCAGTTGGCGCATGTCTCGGCGCGCTGGCGTGACGAGGCGGCGTTGACGGTGGTGATGGCAGCCGCGGGCTATCCCGGCATGCCGCAAAAGGGCTCGGTGATCTCAGGCATCGACAAGTCCGAAGCCGCGTGCGCCCAGGTCTTTCACGCCGGCACGGCCGTCAGCGATGGCAAGATCGTCGCCAATGGCGGGCGCGTGCTGAATGTCACGGCTACGGGCCGCAATGTCAGCGAAGCGCAACACAAAGCCTATGCGGCCGTCGACATGCTCGATTGGCCGGAAGGGTTTTGCCGCCGCGACATCGGCTGGCGTGCGGTTGAACGCGAGCAGCAGTAGTCCGCATCAGGTCTTCAGGGCCACGGGCTAGCGCTGGGCGCGATCGGCCTCGGTGGAAGCGGTTGCGACCGGATCGAGCCTTGCTGCGTCGCGGTTGGCGATCCGCATCATCTGGTCGCGCCTGAGTGCCACGAACTCGGCCATCCCGTCGACATAGCGGCTGGCCGGTGCCTTGATCCCCGGCACAGCGCCGAGCACGGCGTTGTTCCAGCTCGCCTGCAGCGTTGCGGCAAGCTTGTCGAAGTGCACCGGATAGGCAACCGATGCATAGGTGATCCGGCTTTCGCCCTTCAGGCCGTCATCCCTGGCGATCGGCACCGGAACGTTGACCATGAACTGGTCGGTCGACTCGATCAACTGGCCGAACGGCCAGATCTTGCGCAAGCCGGCGGCGTCCATCGGTGCGACATTGACGTCGATGTCGTTGGGCGTGCCGGCGACGCGGTAGGGGCAGCGGCTCTTGCCGCAATTGGCCTGCGCCGAGAACTGCCATAGCGAATAGCCCCGCCAGTTGCCTTTCGGGAAGTGGATGCCGATCTCGGGCTTGTAGCGCGCATACCATAACGGCAGCCGCGACAGCAGGCGGTAACGGTAGCGGTTGTCGGCGATGTGTCTTGAGGTCGTGCCATTGGTGTAGAGGATCGGGTAGCGGCCGGTGCGCAGGAAGATGTGGCGCACGAACAGTTCGGCGTCTTCGAGCGACATCCATTTCGTCGGGTCGTTTTCCTCGATGTCGATGGCCATCAGGTCATCGGGGCCGGGTTCGGCGAATTCGAGAAAGTTCTCGGCCTGCTCGATCGGATTGCCGGGACGGGCGAGGTGATAAGCGCCCCATTTGAGGCCGAGCGCCTTGGCGACGACCTTGCGGGTGTGAAACAGCTCGCGGGCGACAGCATGGCGTTTCCAAAGTGCCTTGCACAGCCTGTAGGCCGTTTCCTCGCCGGAGCAGGAGTAGGGCGGGGCCAACCCGTCGGAAGCCTTGTTGATGAAGCCGACGATGCGTTTGTCGCCGGACAACTTCTGCCAGTCGATTGAGTTGTATTCGTAGGCGTCGATGACGAGCGCCCGGTCGGCCTTCTTCCATGGTTCGGAGAAATCGGAGGCCAAGGCCGGCGTGGCGAGGTGAAATGCCCAAGCGGCGGTCAGCGCTGCGAGCGCGAGGCGGTGAAATATAGACGCCAGTCCCCTCAAAAGGCGATCCTCGGTGATCGATATCCGATCGTGGACCGCCATGGTTAAGGAAATGCTGATGCGTCTCCACCGCCTTCAGGTTGAAAGCGAGCCCTTTTGCTGCCGATTGGGACCTTATTCGAACGGATCCGGGGCGGGTTCGGTCGGCAGCGTGCCTTCGGCCTTGCGCTTGCGGTAGTGGGCAACAGAGCATTTCGGCGAACACAGGATGCCGCGATCGGTCCAGTAGGCCGCGCCATCCTCGATCTTGCCGCCGTGATAGCAGAAGCCTTCGGAGCGGTAGGGCAGGCCGCATTCGATGCAGCAGAAGGCGTCGGGGCGGGCGAGCATTTCTAGTCCTCGTTGATTTCGTTGTTCTGCCAAGCCGGGGCTTGGGTGCAAAGGGCCGCCAAATAGTTGACGTTTACGTAAAAAGTCACTTCCCCTCGGAGAAGGAAGTTGGCTAGTGTGCGTGCCAGGCGGTGGTGAGGCCGCAACAGCAGATCGTCAGCAGGAGGAAGCGTCATGTACCGCGCCCCGGTGGAAGAAATTGCCTTTGCGTTGAAACATGTCGCGGGCCTCAGGGCAGCACTCGACGCCGGCACCTTCGGCGACCTCGGCGAGGATCTTGTCGACGCCATCCTTGAAGAGGCAGGGCGCTTCGCCAGTGAAGAGGTGGCGCCGCTCTACAAGGTTGGCGACCGTACCGGTGCGCGGCTTAGTGATGCGGCAGTGACGATGCCGCCCGGCTGGAAGGAGCTTTACAAGCATTGGGTCGAAGGTGGCTGGAACAGCCTGAACGGCCCCGAGGAGTTTGGCGGCCAAGCCCTGCCGACGATGCTGGGCGTGGCGACGCTGGAGATGTGGAATTCGGCCTCGATGGCCTTCGGCATCGGGCCGACGCTGTCGATGGGCGCGGTCGAGGCGCTGGAAAAGCATGCTTCGGAGGATTTGAAGTCTGCCTATCTGGCCAAGCTCGTTTCCGGCGAGTGGATGGGCACGATGAATCTGACCGAACCGCAGGCCGGTTCGGACCTGGCCGCGTTGCGCACCCGCGCCGAGCGGGCAGGCGACGGCACCTACCGCATCTTCGGCCAGAAGATCTTTATCACCTATGGCGAGCACGACCTGACCGACAACATCGTGCATCTGGTGCTGGCGCGTTTGCCCGATGCGCCGGCCGGAACGCGCGGCATCTCTCTGTTTCTGGTGCCGAAGTTCCTGCTCAACGAGGATGGCACGCCGGGCGCGCGCAATGACGTGTTCTGCTCCGGCATCGAGGAAAAGCTTGGCATCCATGCCTCGCCGACCTGCACGATGATCTACGGCGACGGTTTCGCCAAGGGCCGCGAACCGGGCGCTGTCGGTTGGCTGATCGGCGAGGAAAACCGCGGGCTCGCCTGCATGTTCACGATGATGAACAATGCCCGACTGCTGGTTGGCATCCAGGGCGTGGCGGTTGCCGAGACCGCGTTCCAGAAGGCGCTGGCCTATGCCAATGAGCGGCGCCAGGGCAAGGCGTCGTCCTACAAGGGCGAAGGCATGGCGCCGATCGTCCATCACCCCGACGTCCAGCGCAATTTGCTGACGATGAAGGCACTGACCCAGGCGGCGCGGGCCATCGCCTATTCCTGTGCCCATGCCATCGACATGGCGCGCGTGTCGACGGGTGCGGACAAGGCTCATTGGCAGGACCGCGCCAATCTGCTGACGCCGCTGGCCAAGGCATTTTCCACCGATGTCGGCGTCGATGTCGCCTCGCTCGGTGTGCAGATCCATGGCGGCATGGGCTTCATCGAGGAGACCGGTGCGGCAGCGCTTCTGCGCGATGCCCGCATCGCGCCGATCTATGAGGGCACCAACGGCATCCAGGCCATCGACCTCGTCACCCGCAAGTTGCCGCTCGGCAATGGCGAGCATGTCTTCGGCTACATCGGCGAGCTCGCTGGCGTAGCCATAGCTGTCGCTGCGATGAACAGCGAAGCCTATGGTCGCACGGCGCTCATTCTCGAACAGGCGCTCGACGATCTCCAGGGTGTCACGCGACATCTCCAGATGCAGCTTGGCGACGGCCGAACGGACGATGCACTGGCCGGGGCGACGCCGTATCTCAGGCTGTTTTCGCTGGTCGCCGGCGGCGCCTGCCTGGCGCGCGCGGCACTTGCCGACGGCGACGAGCGGCGCATCGCGCTGTGTCGGTTCTTTGCCGAAAACCTGCTTGGCGAGACGGCAGCACTCAAGGACCGCATCATCGGGGGCACGGCAAGCCTTGCCGCAGCCGCCACAGCACTGATCTCGGCGTGATATTTGGGACGAGGGACTGACGTGACCGACCACATTCTCATCGAGCGGCAAGGCGCCGTGCAGATTATCCGGATGAACCGTCCGGATAAGAAGAACGCCATTACCCGTGCCATGTATGCCGAAATGGCGGCAGCACTGGTCGCCGGCGACAAGGCCCCCGAGGTGCGCTGCCATGTTTTCCTCGGCGTTCCCGGCGCGTTCTCGTCGGGCAATGACCTTGCCGACTTCATGGTGATCGCGTCAGGTGGCGAAGGCGGCGGCGAGGTGTGGGATTTCCTGCTCGCTTTGGCCAGTACCGAAAAGCCTGTCGTTTCGGGTGTCGACGGCATTGCGGTCGGCATCGGTACGACCATCAACCTGCATTGCGACCTGACCTTCGCCACGCCGCGCACCGTGTTCCGCACGCCCTTCGTCGATCTCGGGCTGGTGCCCGAGGCAGGCTCCAGCCTGATTGCGCCACAACTGCTTGGCCTGCAGAGCGCCTTTGCTCTGCTCGGTCTGGGCGAGGGCTTCCCGGCCGAAAGGGCGCTTGCTGCAGGGCTGATCTACAAGGTCGTCGCGGAAGAAGAGTTGGAGGTGGCGACACTCGCCGCCGCCGGCGAGATTGCGGCCAAGCCGCCGGAAGCGCTGAAGATCGCGCGGGACCTGATGCGCGGCGACCGGACCGCGCTCGTCGAACGCATCAAGGAAGAGGGGGCGCATTTCCGTGCCCGTCTCAAGTCCGATGAAGCGCGCGCGGCACTCGTCGCCTTCATGACCCGCAAGAAGGGCTGAAGGCCGTTTCAGGGGGAAAGATGTCGGACCCGGTTGTCACGGCCAGTGCGCTTCTGGTGAACGAGAGCGGACAGGTGCTGTTTGGCCTGCGTGCCGACTGGAAGAAGGCATGGCCCGGCCACTGGGATGCGATCGGCGGCCGTGTCGAACCTGATGAAACGCCCGAGGATGCCATGAAGCGCGAGGTGCGCGAGGAAACCGGCGTCACGCCGACGGAATTCCTGTGGCTGGATTGCGTGCCCGAGCGGCGGCCCGATGTCTATGGCGATGCCTTGCACCACGTCTATGCGGTGACCGCATGGACAGGCGGTGTGCCCGAAAACGTCTGTGACGAGCATGCTGAAATCAGGTGGTTCGCGCCGGAAGAACTGGGCGCGCTGACGAACCTGGCCGACATCGACTATGTGCGCCTCGCCGGGGCCGCCACAAGACAGCGGCAAGCGGTGGTCAGCGGCGGCTAAGCGCCGCCGCTACGCAGGTCACGGATAGAGCCGGTCCTTGTCCCAGCCGCCATCGGCAGCGCGAGAGAAGACGACGCGGTCGTGCAGGCGGAAGGGACGGTCGTGCCAGAATTCGATCTGGCTTGGCACAATGCGGAAGCCCGACCAGTGCGGCGGGCGCGGAATTTCGCCGATGACGTGCCGGGCGGTGTATTCCGCGACCGCCTTTTCCAGCGCGAAGCGACTTTCCAGCGGGCGCGACTGCTTTGATGCCCAGGCGCCGATGCGGCTGCCACGCGGACGTGAGGCAAAATACTCATCCGCCTCGGCATCTGTAACGATCTCGACGGGACCGCGCACACGAACCTGGCGGCGCAGCGATTTCCAGTGGAAACACATCGCCGCTTTCATGGTTGCGAGGATTTCGCGGCCCTTGGCGCTTTCGAAATTGGTGTAGAAGACGAAGCCATGTTCGTCGAATCCCTTGAGCAGCACCATGCGCACGTCTGGCAGGCCGTCAGTGTCGACGGTCGCCAGCGCCAATGCTGTCGGATCGTTCGGCTCGCTGGCCGTGGCGTCCTTCAGCCACGAGGCAAAGAGCTGGAAAGGCTCAGCAGCCTCCGTGAAGTCACCCGTTGTTAACTCTGTGTCCGTCATAGCTTTTACTCGACCTGCCAATTACGACCGGGAGAATGCCTATTGTCGCGCTTCGCGCAAGCCTTTGAGGGCCATTGCCTCCCACAATTCGGGTTCCGATCCTTCAAGGTGGTGCTGCTGCTTGGACTGACGACGATCAGCGCATGCGGTGCCGGCGGCTTCAGCCTCGAAAAGGCGGAGGTCGACCGCAGCCTCGTCACCAGCAAGGTCCCCGACGACGTGAACCGGACCACCGATGCGATTCGCCAGTCCGACGAGACGACGATCCGCAACGCGGTCTCGTCTGCCGACGTTGCCGAGTTGAAAGGTCAGGCGATCCCCTGGGCCAATGCCGAAACCGGCTCGCGCGGGGCGATCTCGGCGCTGGTCGAGAGCAATGAACGTGGCGTATTGTGCCGGGAATTTGCCGTTTCGCGCGAAAGTTTCGACGGCGTCAGCCTGTTCAAGGGCGAGGTCTGCGCCGCCGGTTCCGGAGCGTGGCAAATGCTGTCTTTCACGCCGGCCTGACAGTTGCGGCTTTCCGCCTCTGGAATTTCTTCCTAGCCAGGCGCATATAGGGATGGACCAACCCTTTTCTCAGTTGTGGAACGACATATGCGCGACCCCTATGAGGTGCTGGGCGTTGCCAAGAGCGCCTCGGCCAAGGACATAAAGGCGGCTTACCGCAAGCTCGCCAAGAAGCACCATCCGGACCAGAATCCGGACGATCCGAAGGCGAAGGAACGCTTTGCCGCAGCCAATCAGGCCTACGAGATTCTTGGCGACGAGAAAAAGAAGGTGGCTTTCGACCATGGCGAAATCGACGCCGAGGGCAAGGCGCGCTTCCACGGTTTCGAAGGCGGGGCTGGCGGCGACCCGTTTGGCGGCTTCCGCCGCCAGCAGGGAGGTCCCGGTGGATCGCGCTTCGAGTTCCGCTCCGGAGGCCCGGGCGGTGCATCCTTTGAAGCCGGCGACATCTTCAGCCAGATTTTCGGCGATTCGTTTGGCCAGCGCGGCGGCCCTGGCGCTGCAGCCGGCGCCGGCATGGGCGGTGGCCCAGGTTCCCAGCGCGCCCAACCGGGCGGCGACATCAATGTCACGCTCGATGTGACCATCGAGGAGGCTGCGACCGCACCGAAGGTGACGGCGATGTTCCCCGATGGCCGCAAGATGGCGGTGAAACTGCCTGAATATGTCGAGGACGGCCAGACGATCAGACTCAAGGGGCAAGGCGAGCAGGGCCATGGCGGTGCCGGCGACGCGCTGGTCAAGATCAGGTTCCGCCGCCATCCGCGCTACCGTGTCGAGGGCAGGGACCTGCATGTCGACCTGCCGGTGAGCCTCAAGGAGGCGGTGCTTGGCGCCAAGGCGGCGGTGGAAACGCCGACCGGCCGGCTGGCGGTGAAAGTTCCCGAGTGGTCGAGTTCGGACAAGGTTCTGCGCCTCAAGGGCCGTGGCCTGCCCGAAAAGGCAGGTGGCCACGGCGACCTTTACGTCCATGTCCGCGTCATGCTGCCTGAAGGCGGCGACGCGGCGCTTGAGGCGTTGCTGCGCCAGTCCGACAGCTGAAAGCAGGCCGCCACGACGTGCCGGCCTTGATATGTCGGCGTATCAACGCTTGAAGGCGCAGATTGCCTATGCGATAGGCTCTCCAAAACAATTCATGCATTGGAGTGCGCTCATATGGCGGGTGGACAGGGCCTGATGGCCGGCAAGCGCGGCCTTATTCTCGGCGTCGCCAACAACAGATCGATTGCCTGGGGCATAGCCAAGGCTTGCGCCGATCAGGGCGCTGAGCTCGCCTTCACCTATCAGGGCGACGCCCTGAAGAAGCGTGTCGAGCCGCTGGCAGCTGAAATCGGCGCTCTTGTCTGCGGGCATTGCGACGTCACCGACATGGCGACCATCGATGCCTGCTTCGAGACGCTGGAAAAGAAGTGGGGCAAGCTCGACTTCGTCGTCCACGCCATCGGCTTTTCCGACAAGGACGAACTGACCGGCCGCTACGTCGACACCAGCCATGGCAATTTCCTGCGCACCATGGACATCTCGGTCTATTCCTTCACGGCTGTCGCTCAGCGCGCCGAGAAGCTGATGACCGATGGCGGCTCGATGCTGACCATGACCTACTATGGCGCCGAAAAAGTGATGCCGAACTACAACGTCATGGGCGTTGCCAAGGCGGCACTCGAGGCAAGCGTGAAGTATCTCGCCGTCGACCTTGGTCCCAAGGCGATCCGCGTCAATGCGATCTCGGCTGGCCCGATCAAGACGCTTGCAGCGTCCGGCATCGACGACTTCCGCTACATCCTGAAGTGGAACGAGTACAACGCACCGCTGCGCCGCACGGTTTCGATCGAGGAGGTCGGCGATTCCGCGCTCTACTTCCTGTCGCACCTGTCGCGCGGCGTCACCGGCGAAGTGCATCACGTCGATTCCGGCTACCATGTCGTCGGCATGAAGGCCGTCGATGCGCCCGACATCGCCGCCGTGAAGGACTGATCCTTCCCGCGCAGCATCGCCATGACCCCGCTCCTCTATGTCGTGCGCCATGGTCAGACGCCATGGAACGCCGAGCAGCGTCTGCAGGGGCAGGCCGACATCGACATTAATAAGGTCGGGCGCGAGCAGGCCGACCGCAACGGCCGTAGGCTAGCCGAGCTCATTTCCGATCCTGAAGCTTTCGATTTCGTGGCTAGCCCGATGCGACGCACCCGCGAGACGATGGAGCGGGCGCGCGCAGCGATGGGGCTCGATCCCATGGCCTACCGAACAGACCCGCGCCTTGTCGAAGTCAATTTCGGCGACTGGCAGGGTTTTACCTTCGCCGAGCTCGAGGCGCGCGCGCCGGGTGCCAGCACGGCACGCCAACACGACAAGTGGGATTTCGTTCCGCCCGGCGAGGATGCCGAGAGCTACGAGATGCTGGCCTGTCGCATCCGCCCATGGCTCGTCGAAACCAGCCGGCCGACGGTCTGCGTCACCCATGGCGGCGTGATGCGCGCCATTTTCCGCTTGGTGGAAGACCTGCCCAAAAGCAAAGCCGCGGCCCTGGAGATCCCCCAAGACCGCGTGCTGAGAGTGGATCGTGGTCGCCTCGACTGGCTGTAGCCGTCGGCGCGATTCCCGGAATTACTGCGGCAGTTCCATGTCGGTGATCAGGTTCTCGCCCTCGACCACGTCATAAGCGAGCAGGATTTCCATCCCCGGCTTGATGTTCTCGACATCGAACTCGCCCGGCAGCTTGTAGGACTTGCCGTTGGAAAGCGTGATGGTGGCCTTGTCCTTGTCAACCGACTTGACCTGGCCTTCGGCTTCGGCAGCGAGCGCAGCGCCAGACATCATGAGCACGGCGGCAACGGCGCCAATAAGGGTACGCATTGTCGTCCTCTTTTTTCTGCGCCCCGCAAGGCGAGGCAAAAACATTAACGAGCGGTTGGAAGGAAGCAGAAACCAACCGAATGTGTCAAAACTAAAACTGCTGCGATCACGCTTTGACCACTGTTAATGCACCCAATTGACCGTGCCGAGCCCATGCCGATGCGCAATTGATGCCCGCCGTTGGAGGGTTCGGGGCCGAAAAGCAATTTTACTTTTCAGGGGCATGCGTTAGAACGCGGCCATATCTGGAAAGGCCCGCCTGCATGTCGCACAACACCTTCGGCCATCTCTTTCGCGTCACCACTTGGGGTGAGAGCCATGGGCCGGCGCTTGGCTGCGTTGTCGACGGCTGCCCGCCCGGCATTCGCTTCACGCTGAAGGACATCCAGGACGAACTCGACAAACGCAAGCCCGGCCAGTCGCGTTTCGTCACTCAGCGCCGCGAGCCCGACGAGGTCAAGGTGCTGTCGGGTGTGATCGCGGACGAGGATGGCGAGACCCTCATTTCGACGGGCACGCCGATCTCGATGCTGATCGAGAATGTCGACCAGCGCTCGAAGGACTATGGCGAGATCGCGCGGCAGTATCGTCCGGGCCATGCCGACTACGCCTATGACGTCAAATATGGCCTGCGCGATCATCGTGGCGGTGGACGCTCTTCGGCGCGCGAGACGGCGGCGCGCGTCGCTGCCGGTGCCATTGCCCGCAAGATCGTGCCGGGATTGGTGGTGCGTGGCGCGCTGGTGTCGATGGGCACCAAGTCGATCGACCGCGCCAACTGGGACTGGGACTTCATCGGCAGCGTCGAAAATCCATTCTTCACGCCCGATGCTGCCTCCGTCCAGGTCTTTGCCGACTATCTCGACGGCATCCGCAAATCGGGCTCGTCGGTTGGTGCGGTCATCGAGATCGTCGCCGAAGGCGTGCCGGCAGGCCTTGGCGCGCCGATCTATGCCAAGCTCGACCAGGACATCGCCTCCAACCTGATGTCTATCAACGCCGTCAAGGGCGTCGAGATCGGCAACGGCTTCGAGGCCGCGCGTATCACGGGCGAAGAGAATGCCGACGAGATGCGCATGGGCAATGACGGCCAGCCGATATTCCTGTCCAACAATGCCGGCGGCATATTGGGCGGCATCTCGACCGGACAGGACGTGATCGCCCGTTTCGCCGTCAAGCCGACGTCGTCGATCCTGACGCCGCGCAAGTCGATCGACAAGGACGGCAAGGACGTCGACGTCATGACCAAGGGGCGCCACGATCCGTGCGTCGGCATCCGCGCCGTGCCGATCGGCGAGGCGATGGTTGCCTGCGCGATCGCCGACCATTATCTGCGCCACCGCGGACAGACGGGAAGGATCTAGGGGAGGCAGTAGGGCAATTCGCCCTGCATGCAAAAAAGGCCTACTGCCTAGCTGCCCTAATGCCCTAATCTGCTCCAGAACAAACACACGCACCGAGTGACCACGCCATGCCATACGACCAGAAGAAAGTTGTCGAAGCGCTGCGCGCCTTCGAGCGCGGCGAGATCGTGGTCGTCATGGACGATGACGGACGCGAGAACGAAGGCGACCTGATCGTCGCCGCCGTCCATTGCACGGCCGAGAAGATGGCCTTCATCGTGCGCCACACCTCGGGCATCGTCTGCACGCCGATGCTCAAGGAAGACGCCAGGCGCCTCAACCTGGCGCCGATGGTCGCCGACAACGATTCCGCCCACACCACCGCCTTCACCGTCAGCGTCGACTTCAAGCACGGGACCTCGACCGGCATCTCGGCCGAGGATCGCACGCTGACCGTGCGCAACCTTGCCAACGGCAATGTCGGTGGCTCGGACTTCGTACGCCCGGGCCACATCTTTCCGCTGATCGCGCGCGAGGGCGGCGTGCTGATGCGCTCGGGCCATACCGAGGCCGCGGTCGACCTGTGCAAGCTCGCCGGCCTGCCGCCGGTGGGCGTGATCTCTGAACTGGTCAATGACGACGGCACGGTCATGCGCGGCCCGCAGGTCGCTGCCTTCGCCGAGAAGAACGGTCTCCAGCAGGTTTCGGTCGCCGATCTCATCGCCTATCGCCAGCGCCAGGAGACGCTGATCCAGCGCGTTGACAGCTTCGACATCGACACGCCTGCCGGCAAGGCCAAGGCCATCACCTACACGCTGCCCTGGGATGTCATGCATCATCTCGCCATCGTCTTCGGCGATATCCGCGACGGCGAAGAAGTGCCGGTGCGCCTGCACACCGAAGATGTGGTGACCGACGTGTTCGGCACCAGCAACCGCCTCGGCGACATCATGAAGACCTTCGGCGACTGCAAGCGCGGCGTCATCGTCTACCTGCGCGAGGGCTCGGTCGGCGTGTCCAATCTCGGCCGCAATCGCCCGGTTGCGGAGCGCGAGGATCACGAAGAGGCGCGCCGTCGCGAGGACGAGTGGCGCCAGATCGGCCTTGGCGCGCAAATCCTCAAGGATCTCGGCATCTCGTCGATCAACCTGGTCGCCTCGCGCGAGCGCCATTATGTCGGTCTCGAAGGCTTCGGCATCCGCATCGCCAAGACCGAGATTCGCTGATTTCGGCTCAGCGCAACGGGGGTGACTGGCCCGCCCTCGGGGTGATTGACATCCGCAGGCTGCGGCGCATCCTCCTGTCCATCTCTTAGGGAGAGTCGGGTATGTGGGATTTCAGCATAGGCCAGAGCCTGGCGATCATGGCACGCACCTGGCCGTTCATCGTGCTGCGCATGGTCGTCTATTTCGGCATCACGCTTGCCTACATCGTGGCGATGGGAGCGGGCGCAGGCGTCGGCTACGGCGTCGGCCATATCGCGACGGACCCTGAAGGGCCGGTTTCATTCGCCGTATGGGGTGGCATCGCGGGCTTAGGCGTGGTGTCGGTCGCGGTCTACTGGATCCGCGAATACATCCTCTACATCGTCAAGGCCGGGCACATCGCCGTGATGGTCCATCTGATCGACGGGCGCGACATACCGGGCGGCCAGAACCAGATTTCCTATGCCCGCGAGGTCGTCACCGAGCGCTTCACCGAAGCGAGCGTGCTGTTCGTGCTCGACCAACTGGTGAAGGGCGTTATCCGCACCATCACCGGACTGATCGGCGGCATCGCGGCTTTCCTGCCGATCCCTGGCCTTGACGGGCTGGTACGGTTCCTCAACACCATCGTCCGCATGTCGCTGACCTATGTCGACGAGATCATTCTCGGCTATAACATTCGCATCGGTAGTAACTCGCCCTGGCAGAGCGCGCGGCAGGGCGTCGTGCTTTATGCCCAGAACGGCTCGACCATGATCAAGAACGCGGTCTGGCTGTCGCTGGTCGTCTGGGCCGTGTCGCTGTTCATCTTCCTGTTCATGCTGGCGCCCGCCGGTGCCATTCTCTACTTCATGCCGGGCGAAATGGGCGGCTGGGCTTTCGTGCTGGCGATCGTCTTTGCCTGGGCGTTCAAGTCGGCGCTAATCGAACCCTTTGCGGTGGCGTCGCTGATGCAGGTCTACTTCAAGGTCATCGAAGGCCAGGTGCCCAATCCGGAATGGGACAGGAAGCTGGAAGAGGCGTCGTCGAAGTTCCGGGAGCTCAAGGAAAAGGCTTTTGGGTCAGGCGAAGCGTCGCGCTGGGACGGGTCTGCAAAGAACGTCTGAACGTTAAAGGCACGGCCCGCTGGGTGCGCGCCGTGCCGTGACCCATTTACTCAGCCGGAGCCGGGACGAGGCTCGATGTCGACCGCCGGAAGGTACCTTGCCCGACAAGGGCGACGACAAGGGCAATGAAGCCGGCGAGCATCGAAACGAAAAAGCCGCTGGTCGGACCGAGATTGTCGATGAACCAGCCCGATGCCGAGGATCCTGCCGCCATGCCGATGCCGATGCCGGTGATCGCCCAGGTCATGCCTTCAGTGAGCTTGGACGATGGAACGATCTTTTCCACCAGCGCCATCGAGATGATGATGGTCGGCGACACCGCGACGCCGGCGACGAACAGCACCACGGCCAGTGTCTGGACGCTGCCGACGATCATCAGCGGCAAGGTGGTCAAGGCTGCCAAGGCAATTGCCAGGAGCAACTGGCGCGGCAAGGCAAGCTTGAACTTCAGCGCGCCGAAGGCGAGACCGGCGACAAGCGAGCCGGCGGCATAAGCCGACAGCGCAAAACCGGCGGAGGCCTTGTCGCCCTGGGCTTCGGCGAAAGCGACCGCGGTCACTTCGGCGGTGCCGAAAATGGCGCCGATGGCGATCAGCGTCAGCACCAGAACCTGCATCGAGCCGAGCCAGATGACCGACTTGCCGCCCGATTTGTCCTGGGCGTGGACCGGCGGCTCCGTCGACTTCTGGGCGGCAAAGAGGAAATTGCCGACCGCGAGAAGCGTCGTGGCGACAAGCGGGCCTGCTTCTGGAAACAGGCCGACGCTGAGACCGATGGCGACGATCGGACCGGTCATGAAGATGACCTCGTCGACGACGGATTCGAAGGCAAACGCCGTGTGCAGCTTCGGCGAGCCACGGTAGATATGTGTCCAGCGTGCGCGCACGAAGGCGCTCATGCTCGGCATGGTGCCGGCAAGCACGGCAAACAGGAACAGCGTCCAGTTTGGCGCGCCGTAGCGGGTTGCGAGCATCAGGCTGCTCAGCGCCGCAACCGCGACGATGGTGCCGGGGATGAGGATGCGGCGTTGACCGTAGCGGTCGACGAGGCGCGACACCTGAGGCGCGATCAAAGCGTTGGAAAACGCAAATGTTGCTGCTACCGCACCGGCGAGCCAATACTCGCCATGGGTTTCCGACAGCATCGTGACGATGCCGAGCGTGATCATCGCCAGCGGCAGCCGTGCGATGAAGCCTGTGGCGGAGAACGCCTTGGCGCCGGGCGCCTTGAAGATTTCTTTGTAGGGATTACGCATTGGGGTCACCGGGAGGGCAGATATCTGAAATTTCATATACAGTCGAGCCGCCTGAAGAGGCGGCTCGTTGGCACAGATGGGAGAGGCTTTGACTGGGGATATGCTGCCTCATTCCGCGGCTTGTGGTGTCGCTTGCGGCAACTCGACTTCGTCCTCGCCGGCGAGTGCTTTCTGACCGAGAAGGACGACGAGTAGGGAAATCGTGCCCGCGGCCACCGACACCCAGAAGCCGTTCTGCGCGCCGAAATTGTCGACCACCCAGCCCGCCACGAAGGCACCCAGCGCCATGCCGATGCCGATGCCGGTCATCACCCAGGTGATGCCTTCGGTCAGCATGGCTTCCGGCACCCGCCGCTCGATCAGGCCAAAGGCCATGATGAAGGTGGGCGAGATCGCAACGCCGCTGACGAAGATGGCAAGCGCCAGCAGCGGCACCGTGTCGGCGACCAACAGGGGCAGCGTGGTCAGCGCGAC
Organism: Aminobacter carboxidus; assembly: GCF_014863355.1. GTDB lineage: Bacteria > Pseudomonadota > Alphaproteobacteria > Rhizobiales > Rhizobiaceae > Aminobacter > Aminobacter carboxidus. The sequence continues at coordinate 274,783 of NZ_JACZEP010000001.1, forward strand.
TATGGCGATCGACATGGCAAGCAGGCGCTGCTTCGGTGCCTTGACGTTCAGCGCGCCGACGATCAGGCCGACAATGAGCGAGCCCGCGGCATAGACGCCGATGACGAGGCTAGCCGCGGTGGGCTGGCCGAGTTCTTTGGTGATCGCCACGGCGCTGACCTCGGCAGTGGCGAAGATCGCACCGACGAAGATGAGCGCCAGCGTGATGATCTGAACCGGGCGCAGTGCGATCGCCGAACCGACACTTGCAAGTTCCGGCGCCCTCACCTTGGGCTCGCTCGACCGCTGCAGCAGGAAAGCTGCCATGCCGACGGCCAAGAACAGCGTGCTGACCAGCATGCCCGCTTCCGGGAACAATGCGACGCTCAGGCCGACCGAAAGCGAGGCACCGGCAATGTAGACCATTTCGTCGGCGACGGATTCAAATGCAAAGGCGGTGTTGAGTTCGGGGCGGTCGCGGAAGATCTCGGTCCAGCGGGCCCGGACCATGGCCGGCATGCTGGGCATGGCGGCGGCGATGAAGGCCGAGACGAACAGGGTCCAGGCCGGCCAGTCCAAATGGGTCGCAATGAGCAACGCAGCAAAGGCCAGGACGGAGATGACAGTCGTGGGGAGGGCCACTGATGTCTGGCCGAGCCTGTCGATCCGGCGCGAGATCTGTGGGGCGGCGAAGGCGTTTGTCAAAGCGAAAGTGGCGGAGACGGCACCGGCCAGCCAATATTCGCCGCGCGTCTGGGACAGCATCGCGACGATGCCGATAGGAGCCATGGCTATCGGCAGGCGAGCAATGAATGCCGCTGCTGCAAAGCCTTTGGTTCCGGGAACTCTGAATATATCAGCATAAGGATTGTGCATCGGAGCACTCCTGGAATTTCGAGGGCGCGCCACTTACATACGTGACGTATGTCAATGACATAATTGCATACGTTGCGTATGTCAATTACCGTGGACGTTATGTTGAGAAAAATATACGTGCCGTATGTGAGCGACGGTGCGACAAGGAAAAGGCGATGAAGACGGCACACAAACCCCGAAGCGAGATGATTGCCGAAACGCGCGCCAAGCTGATCGCAGCCGCGCGCCGGGCATTTGCGACGACGGGCTATGCAAACGCATCGATGGACGATTTTACCGCCGAGGCCGGGCTGACGCGCGGTGCGCTGTACCACCACTTCGGCGACAAGAAGGGGTTGTTCGAGGCTGTGCTCGCCCAGATCGATCAAGAGATGTTGTCGCGCCTCAATGAGATCTCGACCAAGGCCGAGACGCGTTGGCAAGGCTTTCTCGACGAGAACATCGCTTACATTGAAATGGCGCTCGAGCCGGAAATCCAGCGCATCGTCCTGCGTGATGGTTCGGCGGTGCTCGGTGATCCGGCGCAATGGCCCAACGCCAATGCCTGTATTTCGGCCATCACGGCGAACCTCGTCGCGCTGAAGGCGGAGGGACTTGTCCGCGACATCGATCCGGAAGCGATGGCGCGACTGATCAGCGGCGCCTCATTGTATGCCGCGCAGTGGATCGCAAATTCCGACGACCCCGGCGCGACGTCGATAAAGGCGGTGAAGGCGTTTCGCGCGCTGATGGAAGGCCTGCTTGTGGCCGGCAAGTCCGCCAACTGATCTTTTCCGCCGCAACTGGACATACCGGTGCCGCGATCCTCGGTTCCTCCTGCCGACCCGGCCATGGGCCTGGTTCGTCAGCGGCTGCCGTTTTCCCCAGGGCTTTGACAGCTATGCGTGGTCTGGCCGGCCATTGCTGATAAGGTGCGGCGATGACCACGCGGCTCTACACGCATCCGATCTACCTCGAACACCTGACGACCGCAGGGCATCCCGAGCGGCCCGACAGGCTGCGCGCCATCGAACGCGCGCTCGACGACGAGGCATTCGAAATGCTCGATCGCGCCGAAGCGCCGATGGGTGACGAGCGCACGATTCTCTACGCGCACCCCGAGGGTTTTGTCGAAAGTGTCCGTCGGCAGGTGCCGGTGCAAGGGTTCGCCAGGATTGACGGCGACACTACGCTCAGCCCGAAAAGCTGGCAGGCGGCGCTCACCGCCATCGGTGCGGCCAATGCCGCCGTCGACGATGTCTTCTCCGGCAAGGCCGGCAATGTGTTCGTCGCCTCGCGCCCGCCCGGGCACCATGCCGAAAAGACAACGGCGATGGGCTTTTGCCTGTTCAACAATGCGGCGATTGCGGCACGTCACGCCCAGCGCGGCCATGGCGCCGAGCGCGTGGCGATCGTCGATTGGGACGTGCATCACGGCAACGGCACCCAGGACATCTTCTGGGACGACCCGACCGTGCTCTACTGCTCGACGCACCAGATGCCACTGTTTCCCGGCACGGGCGCGAAAAGCGAGACGGGCGTCGGCAACATTGTCAACGCGCCGCTTGCGCCCGACACCGGAAGCGACCATTTCCGCGAGGCGTTCCGTTCGCGCGTACTGCCCGCGCTCGACAGATTCGCGCCTGACCTGATCATTATTTCGGCCGGTTTCGACGCCCACCATCGCGACCCGCTGGCCGAGATCAACCTCACCGAAGCCGATTTCGACTGGGCGACCGGGCAATTGATGGACAGTGCCGCGCGCCATTCATCAAATCGTCTGGTCAGCCTGCTCGAGGGCGGCTACGACCTGCACGGGCTGGCCTTTTCCGTCGCCGCCCACGTTTCTCGCCTCATGAAAGGATGATCCATGGCCGCTGAGCCCAATGACGAAATCAAGGCGATGAGCTTCGAGCAGGCGCTCGCTGCGCTGGAAAAGATTGTCGACGATCTCGAGCGCGGCGACGTGCCGCTCGACCAGTCGATCAAGATCTACGAACGCGGCGAAGCATTGAAGGCGCATTGCGACCGGCTGCTGAAGGCGGCCGAAGACAAGGTCGAGAAGATCCGCCTGTCGCGCGACGGCAAGCCGATGGGCACGGAGCCGCTCGACGGGGAGTGACCGAAATCGCAGTCAGTCTGCGGCGCGATCGCCGTCGCGGGCTGCATAATCGCTGGGCCGCGCCGCATAGAAGCGTTCCGGCGGTGTCCAGCGGTCCGGTATCTGGGCCTCGCCCCAACGGGCGAGTTCCTGCACAACAGGAATGAGCGCAGCACCCTTGGCGGTCAGCGCGTAGGCGCCACGGATCGAACCCTGGCGTGGCTGCGATTGCCGGATGAGACCGGCATCTTCCAGCCGGCGCAGCCTTTCGGCCAAGATGTTGGTCGAGATTTTCTCCGGCGTCGACAGCAGATCCGAGTAGCTCGTCGCCCCCACCACCATCGACCTGACAATGACGAGCGACCACTTGTCGCCGACGATGTCGAGCGCCGAGGCGATGGGGCATGCGGAGCGGAATTGTGTCATCGAGGTAATGTGGATTTTTAACTTGCAAAATGCAAGCGAGAAGTGGTTAGGTCGACCGACGAGGTCCAGTAGGGGAGAAAGAGGCCATGCTGCCGATCACATCGACCACCGCCGCGCTGGCGGCCGTGGTGCTGGTTTGCCTGAGCATCGCGGTCAGCCTGCGCCGCAAGAAGGTGGGCATCAAGATCGGCTACAGCGAAGACACCGCCCTGATGCGGCGTATCCGCGCCCAGGGCAATTTCATCGAATATGTCCCGCTCGCCCTGATCCTCCTCGCGCTGGCGGAATATCGTCAGGCGCCGGCTGCGATGCTATGGGCCATCGCCTGTCTGCTGATTGCCGGCCGCAGCCTGCATTTCGTCGGGATCATGACTGGCAAGACGCCCCTGAGCGCGCCCGGCATGATCGGAACCTATGGCGCCTTGCTCATCGGCGCCGCTGCCCTGATGTTCGGGTGAGCCGGGGGTAGCCGAATGGCTTGACCTTGCGGCATGTTGCGCCCAGTTATGAGGCACCCACACGGTTGAAACCCGGAGCAGGCTATGTGCCGCAACATCAAGACATTGTTCAATTTCGACCCGCCAGCGACGCATGACGAAATCCATGACGCAGCACTGCAGTTCGTCCGCAAGCTGAGCGGTGCGAACAAGCCCTCGAAGAAGAACGAAGAGGCTTTCAACCGCGCGGTCGACACGATCGCCGATGCAGCACACGAGATGCTGCATGCGATGGAAACGCACCAGCATCCGCGCAATCGCGACGAAGAAGCCGCCAAGGCAAAGGCGCGTTCGGCGCTGAGATTTGCCTGAGTAGGGCAGCACTGGTGACAGCCGCGCTGCAATCACTCTAGGATGTGACCATGAGCTTCTTTCCAGCCGAAGACCCGACCCCGGGCGATGCCTTTTCCTGTGACCAGCTCGAACTGATGGTCATTCCCAATGCCAAGGATATCGACGGCTTTCAGGTGCGCCGTGCATTGCCGACGGCAAAGCGCCGCCTGGTCGGGCCGTTCATCTTCTTCGACCGCATGGGCCCGGCGATCCTGCGAGCCGGCCACGCGCTGGATGTGCGTCCGCATCCGCATATCGGGCTTGCGACGGTCACCTATCTGTTCGACGGCAAGATCCGGCACCGGGATTCGCTCGGCACCGAGATGGTCATCGCACCCGGCGACGTGAACCTGATGACCGCCGGGCGCGGCATCGTCCATTCCGAACGCACGCCCGAAGAGCTGCGCGGCGCGCCGATGTCGGTGTCGGGGCTGCAGACCTGGCTGGCCCTGCCTGACGGCAAGGAGGAGGTCGCGCCGCTGTTCGAGAACACGGCGAGCGCCGAATTGCCCGAGTTTTCGGCCGATGGCGTCAGCGGGCGGCTCATTATCGGCGATTTCAAGGGCTTGCGCTCGCCCGTGCGGGCGGCTTCTGACACGCTCTACGCCGATATTTCGCTTGCGCCCGGTGCAAGGATAAAAATCCCGGCCGACGCCGAGGAGCGCGCCATCTATACGCTGGGCGGCGAGATCGACATTCTTGGCGATCGCTTCCCGATCGAGCGGTTGCTGGTGTTCAAGCCCGGCGACGAAATCGTCGTGTCGTCCGAGACCGGGGCGCATTTCATGCTGTTCGGCGGTGCCTCGCTCGGCTCCAAGCGCTACATCTGGTGGAACTTCGTCTCGTCGTCGCGGGAACGCATCGAGCAGGCGAAGAACGAGTGGAAGACCGGCCGTTTCGACATCGTGCCTGGTGACGAGGAGGAGTTCATCCCGTTGCCAGAGGGCTGACGGGCGCGTCTCCGGCCGGCCCCCGCGTCACCGCCACGCATTTACTTTCCAAGCATGCGGTCGTATCTGCCGGGTGGTTAACCGAGTTAGTGCGGATTGATGAACGCGAAACCTGAAACGCCCCTGCTGGACAAGGTCCGCGTGCCGTCCGACCTGCGCACGCTCGATGAAGCCCAGCTGCCGCAACTGGCAAGCGAACTGCGTGCCGAGCTGATCGACGTGGTGTCGCAGACCGGCGGCCACCTTGGCGCGGGCCTCGGCGTCGTCGAACTGACGGTCGCTCTGCATTATGTCTTTGATACGCCCGACGACCGCATCATCTGGGATGTCGGCCACCAGGCCTATCCACACAAAATCCTGACCGGCCGTCGCGACCGCATGCGCACGCTACGCCAGGAAGGCGGGCTCTCCGGCTTCACCAAGCGCTCGGAGAGCGAGTACGATCCGTTTGGCGCCGCGCACTCCTCGACATCCATTTCCGCCGGCCTCGGCATGGCCGTGGCGCGCGATCTCGATGGCGGCCGAAACAACGTCATCGCGGTCATCGGCGATGGCGCCATGTCGGCCGGCATGGCCTATGAGGCGATGAACAATGCCGGTGCGCTCGACGCCCGCCTGATCGTCATCCTCAACGACAACGATATGTCGATCGCCCCGCCAGCGGGCGCGATGAGCGCCTATCTGGCGCGCCTTGCGTCGGGGCGCACCTATGCCGGCGTGCGCGAGCTCGGCAAGAAGCTGACGTCTTATCTCGGCCGGCGCGTCGACCGGGCGATCACCCGCGCCGTCGAGCACGCGCGCGGCTTCGTCACCGGCGGCACGCTGTTTGAGGAGATGGGCTTCTTCCATATCGGCCCCATCGACGGCCATAACCTCGAGCATCTCGTGCCGGTGCTGAAGAATGTCCGCGACAACGGCACCGGCCCGGTGTTGATCCATATCGTTACCCAGAAGGGCAAGGGCTATGCCCCGGCCGAAGCGGCGGCCGACAAGTATCACGGCGTCAACAAGTTCGACGTGATCACCGGCGCCCAGGCCAAGGCGCCCGCCAACGCGCCGGCTTACACCAAGGTGTTCGCCGAAAGCCTGATGCAGGAGGCGCGCAATGACGACAAGATCGTTGCCGTCACCGCCGCCATGCCATCGGGCACCGGCCTCGACCTGTTCGGCGAGGCATTTCCGTCGCGCACCTTTGACGTCGGCATCGCCGAGCAGCATGCGGTGACCTTCGCCGCGGGCCTGGCGACCGAAGGCTACAAGCCGTTCGTCGCGATCTATTCGACCTTCCTGCAGCGCGCCTATGACCAGGTCGTGCATGACGTCGCCATCCAGAACCTGCCGGTGCGCTTTCCCATCGACCGCGCTGGCTTTGTCGGCGCCGACGGCGCCACCCATTGTGGTGCCTTCGACACCGCCTATCTCGCATCGCTGCCCGGATTCGTGGTCATGGCGGCGGCCGACGAGGCGGAGTTGCGCCATATGGTGCGCACCGCCGCCCAATATGACGATGGTCCGATCTCCTTTCGCTATCCCCGCGGCAACGGCGTTGGCGTCGACATGCCGGAGCGTGGACAGGTGCTCGAGATCGGCAAGGGCAGGATTGTGTGCGAGGGCACCAAGGTAGCGTTGCTGTCCTTCGGCACGCGGTTGAAGGACTGCCTGCTTGCCGCCGAGGAACTCGGTGCTGCAGGCCTGTCGACGACTGTCGCCGACGCCCGTTTCGCCAAGCCGCTGGACGAGGACCTGATCCGTCGCCTGGCACGCTCGCACGAGGTGCTCGTGATGGTCGAGGAAGGCTCGGTCGGCGGCTTCACCAGTCAGGTGCTCGACTTCCTCGCCCGCAACGGCCTGCTCGACAACGGCCTCAAGGTGCGCCCGCTGACCATGCCGGACAGCTTCGTCGACCACGCCAGCCCCGACAAGATGCATGCCGATGCCGGGCTTGATTCCGGTGGCATCGTGCGTGCCGTCTTCGCAGCACTCGGCAAGTCGGCCCAGGTGGTTCGCGCCTGACATAATCGCGCGAACGCTTGCCTTGCAGGCGCGCATTCGCCATTGAAAGCCATGGAAATCTCAAGGCAAGCCAGCGCATCGGCCCGAAAGTCGAAATCGACTTTCGGAAAGCACGATGCGCAGATTCAAGAAGCTGGAGCGCCATTGCACGTCAAGGCGGACGCGCAGCGCTCCGGTGCCAGCCTGCGGCTCGACGAATTGCTCGTCAGCCGCGGCTTCTTTGCCAGCCGCTCGCGTGCCCGCGACGCAGTGGCGCGCGGGGCCGTGACCGTCGATGGCCAGCCGGCGAAGAAGCCGGGCCAGACGGTGACGAAGACTGCCGAAATCGCTGTCGACGACCCGGCGCAAGCCTATGTCTCGCGCGCCGCGCTCAAGCTGATCGCCGGGCTCGACCATTTCGGCTTCGATCCGGCCGGAACAACGGCGCTGGATATTGGTGCTTCGACCGGCGGCTTCACGCAGGTCCTGCTCGAACGCGGTGCAGCGCATGTCGTGGCGATCGATGTCGGCCACGGCCAGATGGGCGAGCGGCTGAAATCCGATCCGAGCGTGACCTGCTTGGAAGGGCTCAATGCCCGCAACCTGACGTCGGAAGATCTTGGCGGCCGGACGCCCGACTTCGTGGTCTCGGATGTCAGTTTCATCTCGCTCAGGCTGGCATTGCCCAATGCACTCCAACTGGCTGCCTCAGGTGCCAGGGCAGTGTTGCTGGTCAAGCCGCAGTTCGAGGCCGGACGCGAGGCGATCGGCAAGGGCGGCCTGCTCAAGAATGCCGACGACGGCCCGCGTGTCACTGAGGAACTGCGGGCGTGGCTCGACGCCGTTCCGGGCTGGCGTGCGCTCGGCATCTGCCCGTCGCCGCTCGAAGGTGGTGACGGAAATCGTGAATACCTGCTCGGTGGAGTGAAAGACCAATGACGTCACGTTTCGAAATTGCGCGGCTGGGCGCGCATGGCGACGGCGTCGTCGATGCCAATGGCGGGCATATCTTCATCCCGTTCGCGCTGCCGGGCGAAACGGTGACCGCCGCGCGCGACAAGGATCGCGCCCAGCTGATTTCGGTGATCGAGCCGTCGCCGCAGCGCATCGATGCGGCCTGCAGGCATTTCACCGAATGCGGCGGCTGTGCCATCCAGCATCTGGAAGACGGCGCTTATCGCGAGTGGAAGCGCGGGCTGGTGGCTCATGCACTGAAGGCGAGGGGCATCGACGTCCCGGTCGGCGAACTGGTTGCTTGCCCGCAGCACAGCCGCCGCCGTGCAGCCTTCACGGCACGCAACACCGAGACCGGGCTTCATCTCGGCTACAACAAGGCGTTTTCGCACACCCTCGTCGATATCGAGGAGTGCCCGGTGCTGCTGCCCTCGATCGTCGAGGCGGCCGGCATCCTGCGTCACCTTGCCGGGATCATCGCCAACACGTCGAAGCCGTTCAGGTTCCTGGTCACGGCGACCGAGGCGGGTTTTGATATCGCTGCCTCCGACTGCGGCAAGCCGACCGAGGCGATCCGCCGTGCGGCAACCGATTTCGTCATCAAATCCAGGATCGCTAGGCTTTCCATCGACGGCGAGATCATCGTCGAGCCGGTCAAGCCAATGCTGACCTTCGGCAATGCGACGGTGACACCGCCGCCCGGCGCCTTCGTCCAGGCCGTGGCCGAGGCCGAACTGGCGATGGCAACACTCGTCGCTGGGCACATGCGCAAGGCCAAGAAGGTCGCCGACCTGTTTTCGGGCTGCGGCACCTTCGCGCTCAGGCTCGCGGCAAACTCGGAGCTTCATGCCGTGGAGGGCGATGGCCCGGCATTGGCAGCGCTTGATCGCGGCTTCCGTTTCGCCAACGGCCTAAAACGCGTCACCATCGAGCGCCGCGATCTCGACCGGCGGCCGCTGACCTTCAAGGAATTGAACGCCTTCGACGGCATCGTCTTCGACCCGCCGCGTGCCGGCGCCGAGGACCAGTGCAAGCAGATCGCCCGGTCGGATGTGCCTTATGTGGCGGCGGTGTCGTGCAATCCGGCGACGCTGGCACGCGACCTGCGCATCCTGATCGATGGTGGCTATACGCTGAAGGCCGTCACGCCGATCGACCAGTTCCTCTGGTCGCACCATGTCGAGGCGGTGGCGCTGCTGGAAAAGCCGAAGAAGCGGCGGTAATTCGGGCCGCGTTCGATCCTGCTATTTAAGGCCGACCGGCGGCGATCGGCGTCTATCGGCCAGCCAGAAGATGCTCGACGAATTCAGGCACGATCTCGGTGGCGCGGCCATGGATGGCCTGCTCGAAGAGGCCGCAACCTTCCGACGGTTCGAGATTGAGTTCGATCGTGCGGGCGCCGGCGTAGCGCGCCTGCTCGACGAAACCGGCGGCGGGATAGACATTGCCGCTGGTGCCGACGGAGACAAAGAGGTCGCAACTCGCCAGCGCCTCTTCGATCTCGTCCATCCGGTAGGGCATCTCGCCGAACCAGACCACATCTGGACGCAACTGGCCGATCTCCTGGCATGACGGGCAGCGCGAGGCGCGCGACATGGCGCTGTGCCAGGGATGTCTTGAGCCGCAATGGGCGCACAAGGCCTTGTTCAGCTCACCATGCATATGGGTGAGCCGCAGCGATCCGGCCCGCTCGTGCAGGTCGTCGATGTTCTGCGTGACGAGCAGGAATTTGCCTGGGAAGGCGCGTTCGAGCCTGGCCAACGCTACGTGCGCGGCATTTGGCGCGACCTCGGCAAGGCCGCTCCGGCGCTGGTTGTAGAACTCGTGAACCAGCTCCGGGTCACGGGTGAAGCCTTCCGGCGTCGCAACGTCGCGATAGTCCACCTTTGCCCAGATGCCGTCCTTGTCGCGAAAGGTGTCGACGCCTGATTCGGCCGAGATGCCGGCGCCAGTGAGCACGACGATCGAGGTGGGACGGTATATCGACATTCGTTTGACGGTGACTGCCAGTCCTAGACCCGCGTGCCGCCGACCGTCATCTGGTTCATCCTGAGATGTGGCTGCCCGACGCCGACCGGCACGCCCTGACCTGCCTTGCCGCACATGCCGATGCCGGTGTCGAGCTTCATGTCGTTGCCGACCATGCTGACGCGATGCATCGCATCGGGGCCGTTGCCGATCAGCATCGCGCCCTTGATCGGCTGGGTCACCTTGCCGTCCTCGATCATGTAGGCCTCCGTGCAGCCGAACACGAACTTGCCCGAGGTGATGTCGACCTGGCCGCCGCCGAAGGACACGGCATAAATGCCGTTCTTGACCGAGGCGATGATCTCTTCCGGCGTCTTGTCGCCCGAGGTCATGTAGGTGTTGGTCATGCGCGGCATCGGCTGGTGCGCGTAGGATTCGCGGCGGCCGTTGCCGGTCGCCTTCATGCCCATCAGGCGCGCGTTCTGGCGGTCCTGCATGTAGCCGACAAGCTTGCCGCCCTCGATCAGCACGTTGCGGGCGCTGGGCGTGCCTTCGTCGTCGACGGTGATCGAGCCGCGGCGCTCGGCGATGGTGCCGTCATCGACGACGGTGACGCCCTTGGCGGCGACCTGCTGGCCGAGCAGGCCAGCGAAGGCCGATGTCTTCTTGCGGTTGAAGTCGCCTTCGAGGCCGTGGCCGACGGCTTCATGCAGCATCACGCCCGGCCAGCCGGAAGACAGCACGATGTCGAAGGTGCCGGCAGGGGCGGGGATGGCTTCGAGATTGACCAGTGCCTGGCGCAATGCCTCGGTCGCGGCATTCTTCCAGCTCTCGTCGGTCAGGAACTCGTCAAAGCTCTTGCGGCCGCCGGCACCGTAGGAGCCGCTTTCCTGGCGGTCGCCGTCGCCGACGATCACCGAGACGTTCATGCGCACCAGCGGACGGATGTCGCGCACGACCTGGCCGTCGCCGCGCAGGATCTCGACATGCTGCCACGACGAGGCGAGCGATGCCGTCACCTGGCGGACGCGCGGGTCCTTGTCACGCAGCCATGCGTCGATTTCCTGCAGCAGCTTGGCCTTGGCCTCGAACGAGGGCGACGAGATCGGGTTCTCTTCGCCATAAAGATGCGTGTTGGTGCGGGCAGGGGCGGCAGCGAGCGTGCCGGAATATCCGCCCTTGACGGCCGAGACAGCATCGGAGGCGCGCAGCAATGCCTGTTCCGACAGGTCGCTCGAATGGGCATAGCCGGTCGCTTCGCCGGCAACGGCGCGCAGGCCAAAACCCTGGTCGGTGTTGAAGCTCGCGGTCTTCAGCCGACCGTTGTCGAACATCAGCGCTTCGCCCTCGCGATATTCGAGGAAGAGCTCGCCATCGTCGGCGCCCTCGATCGTCCCGGCGACGATCTTGCGCACGCGGTCTTCGGTGATGTCGAACTGGCTGAGAAGGCTGGTCATGGCGCGTCGCCTCATATGCAAGGTGAATATGTTCACCCCGATGTAGGCGACGCGAAGCCTCCGGACAATGTCTCCGGCGTCGAAGCCTTACGGCAGCGCGGCGAAACCTTCACCGAAGCCGTTGAGGTCGACCGGGATGCCGATGCCTTCCTCGGGCGTCTGGAAGACGATGAAGGTCGCCGATTTGCCCGATTTCAGCGTGTCGAGCAGCGTCTTGTCGAGGATCACCTCGGCGTAGCAGCCGTCCTGGAAGCAGCGCACGAAGTAGGCGCGTCCGATGTCCTTCTGGTCGACATTGAGGCCAAGGCCGTTAGGGAGCAGCACGCCGAGCGGCGCCAGCACGCGCAGGATCTCGGCCTTGTTGTCGGCGGTACGCAGGATGACCACCGAAAGCCCCATCTCAGGGCGGTCCTCGGCGATGACGTTCTGCATCATCACGCATTGTTCGTTGGTGGCGCCCGCAGGCGTGTCGCAGATGATCGACCATGCGCCATGGGTGGACTTGACCGTGCCGCTCTGCTGCGCGCCGGCTTGCATGGGAACCACGCAGGCGGCGGCGACAAGCATCTTCGCCACGGTTTTCAAAAGCCCAGACTTCATGACGGCTCCATTGCGAATCACGACAATTTCGGTCGTGGAGGCAGCAAGTAAATAACAAGACGGCGCCTTCGCCATCCTGCAATATCAGGTTTTCCAGACATTCGAAGCCAATTTGGCCCGAATTGCGACGCCTTTTGAGGGCATAGCAGCGCAAGCAGGGCGGTTGCCCTTCCGCCTGCGCGTTCTTCACCTAGCGCCAAACGCGTCGCGGCGCCAGCCTCTGCGCCTGCGCGCAAAAATGCCGCACGGGTTAAGCCTCTGCTTCCTTGCGGTTATAAAGAGAGTATGGTTTGAACCTCCGAACGTCTCTGGGATTCCCGTCCCGGAGCGGCACGATGTCCTTGCGGCTACGCCCGCATGGAAATGGGAGATACAGAGGGCGATGAGAAAGATCTTTGCTAGCGCCGTCGCGGCGACTGCTTCCCTTGCCAGCGTCGCGGCCTATGCGGCACAGCCGACGCCTTGGCAGGCCACCTTCCAGCCGGCCGCGACCGGCATCATGGAACAGATCACCTGGTTCGAGCGCTATACGCTGTGGTTCATCGTTCCGATCACGCTGTTCGTTCTGTTCCTGCTGGCCTATTGCATCTGGCGGTTCCGTGCGAGCGCCAACCCGGTGCCTTCACGTACCAGCCATAACACGCTGATCGAGGTCATCTGGACCGTCGGTCCGGTTGTCATCCTGCTGTTCCTGGCCATTCCGTCGTTCCAACTCCTCACGGCGCAGTATTCGCCGCCGGAAGATGCGAAGCTGACGATCAAGGCGACCGCCAACCAGTGGAACTGGGACTACGAGTACCAGAACGCCGAGCCGCTCTCCTTCAACTCGGCCATGCTCGCCGAGGCTGACCGCGCTGCGGCTGGCAAGGAAGATAAGGCAGCGTATCCACGTCTTCTCGCTGTCGACAATGAAGTGGTTGTTCCGATCAACACGCTGGTTCGCGTGCTCGTCACCGCCAGCGACGTCATCCACGCCTTCGCCATGCCGGCCTTTGGCGTGAAGACGGACGCGGTGCCGGGCCGTATCAACGAGATCTGGTTCAAGGCTGAGAAGGAAGGCCTCTACTACGGCCAGTGCTCCGAGCTTTGCGGCAAGGATCATGCCTACATGCCGATCGCAATCCGCGTCGTCTCCGACGCACAGTACAATACGTGGCTGGCTGCCGCGAAGTCCGACCTGCCGGGTGCCAACAAGGCGCTGATGGCCGAGACGGACGGTGCGGCCAAGGTCGCGGCCGCTGGCAACTGAGCCAGCGGTAGATAGGGATCAGGGAACGGAGCGGAACATGGCAGGCGCTGCAGCTCACGACCATCATGACCACAAGCCGAAGGGCTGGGTTCGGTGGGTGTACTCGACCAACCACAAGGATATTGGAACGCTCTACCTGATCTTCGCGATCATGGCAGGCTGCATCGGCGGCTTCCTGTCCGTCATGATGCGCTGGGAGCTCGCTGAGCCGGGCATCCAGATCTTCCACGGCCTGGCCTCGATGGTCTACGGCGTTGAAGGCGACTCGGCGATCGACGCCGGCAAGAGCATGTTCAATGCGTTCACCACGGCGCACGGCCTGGTCATGATCTTCTTCATGGTCATGCCGGCGCTGATCGGCGGCTTTGCCAACTGGATGGTTCCGATCATGATCGGCGCGCCTGACATGGCGTTCCCGCGCATGAACAACATCTCGTTCTGGCTGCTTCCGCCTGCCTTCCTCCTGCTGATCCTCTCGGCCTTCATGCCGAGCGCGCCCGGTGCCCACGGCGTCGGCGGCGGCTGGACGATCTATCCGCCACTTTCGACTTCGGGCCAGCCTGGCCCGGCCATGGATCTGGCGATCCTGTCGCTGCACATTGCCGGTGCGTCGTCGATCCTCGGCGCGATCAACTTCATTACCACCATCTTCAACATGCGCGCCCCGGGCATGACGCTGCACAAGATGCCGCTGTTTGCCTGGTCGGTGCTGATCACCGCCTTCCTGCTGCTGCTTTCGCTGCCGGTCCTGGCTGGTGGCATCACCATGCTGCTGACCGACCGCAACTTCGGCACGACCTTCTTCGCGCCTGAGGGCGGTGGCGACCCGATCCTGTTCCAGCACCTGTTCTGGTTCTTCGGTCACCCGGAAGTGTACATCCTGATCCTGCCGGGCTTCGGCATCGTCAGCCACATCGTGTCGACCTTCTCGCGCAAGCCGATCTTCGGCTACCTCGGCATGGCCTATGCCATGGTCGCCATCGGTGCCGTCGGATTCGTCGTGTGGGCTCACCACATGTACACCACCGGCCTGTCGCTCGACACGCAGCGCTACTTCGTGTTCGCCACGATGGTCATTGCGGTTCCGACGGGTGTGAAGATCTTCTCGTGGATCGCCACCATGTGGGGCGGCTCGATTTCGATGAAGACGCCCATGATCTGGGCGATCGGCTTCATCTTCCTGTTCACCGTCGGTGGCGTCACCGGCGTGCAGCTGGCCAATGCCGGTCTCGACCGTTCGCTGCACGACACCTACTACGTCGTGGCGCACTTCCACTACGTGCTGTCGCTGGGTGCCGTGTTCGCGATCTTCGCGGCATGGTACTACTGGTTCCCGAAGATGACCGGCTACATGTACTCGGCGGCGATCGCCAACACCCACTTCTGGGTGACGTTCGTCGGCGTGAATCTGATCTTCTTCCCGCAGCACTTCCTCGGCCTTGCCGGCATGCCGCGCCGCTACATCGACTATCCGGATGCCTATGCCGGCTGGAACGCGGTGTCGTCCTACGGTTCGTACATCTCCGCCATCGGCGTGCTGATCTTCCTGTTTGGTGTTTTCGAAGCCTTCTCCAAGAAGCGCGTCGCCGGTGCCAACCCCTGGGGCGATGGTGCGACCACGCTCGAATGGCAGCTGCCTTCGCCGCCGCCTTTCCACCAGTGGGAACAGCTGCCGAAGATCAAGTAAGGCACTGACTGAACTACGAAGCCGCCGGCCTGACCGGCGGCTTCGGCCAAACGGAACGACTGGACGTAAGTACGCATGGCCCTTGTCCACAACCGGTTTGACGATCAAACCATCCGCATGTCGGAAGCGACGGCGGGCGATTTCTTCGCCCTGCTGAAGCCGCGCGTCATGTCGCTGGTGGTCTTCACCGCCTTTGTCGGCATGGTTGCCGCCCCTGTTACCATCAACCCGTTCCTCGCTGTGGTTGCGATCCTTGCGATCGCCATCGGTGCGGGTGCATCGGGTGCGCTCAACATGTGGTATGACGCCGACATCGATGCCGTCATGACCCGTACGGCCAGCCGCCCGGTGCCGTCAGGCAAGGTGACGCCGCATGAGGCGCTGACCTTCGGCCTCGTGCTCTCCGCCCTTTCGGTGATGACGCTCGGCGTCCTCGTCAACTGGCTGTCGGCAGCACTACTTGCCTTCACCATTTTCTTTTACGCCGTCATCTACACGATGTGGCTCAAGCGCTGGACGCCGCAGAACATCGTTATCGGTGGCGCGGCCGGGGCGCTGCCGCCGATGATCGGCTGGGCCGCCGTGACCGGCTCGGTCAGCTTCGAGAGCGTCGTGCTCTTCCTCATAACGTTCCTGTGGACGCCGCCCCACTTCTGGGCACTTGCGCTGTTCAAGTCGCAGGACTACGAGCGCGCCGGCATTCCGATGATGCCGAACGTCGCCGGCGAAGCTTCGACGCGGCGCCAGATCTTTGCCTATTCGCTGCTGCTCGCGCCTGTTGGCGTGGCGCCCTGGCTGCTCGGCTACACCACCATCGGCTATGGCGTGGTTTCGCTGGCGCTCGGCATCGGCTTCGTCTGGTATGCCTGGAAGGTTCTCCAGATG
Organism: Aminobacter carboxidus; assembly: GCF_014863355.1. Taxonomy (GTDB): domain Bacteria; phylum Pseudomonadota; class Alphaproteobacteria; order Rhizobiales; family Rhizobiaceae; genus Aminobacter; species Aminobacter carboxidus. The sequence goes on from NZ_JACZEP010000001.1 coordinate 290,716, forward strand.
CCCGACAGCGACCGCGTGATGAAGCCTGCCAAGCAGCTCTTCGCCTATTCGCTGCTTTATCTGTTCGTGATCTTTGCGGCTTACCTGGCCGACAGCGTCATCGAGCGTGTCTTTGCGCTTGGAGGTGCATGATGTCGGACAAGGATCTGGTGACGCTGACCGAAAAGCAGAAAAAGGCGCGTCGCAGCCGCAACGTCGCCATCGGCCTGGCCCTGGCGGCGCTGGTCATCATCTTCTATCTCGCGACGATCGCGAAGTTCGGCCCCGGCATCCTGGATCGGCCGCTATGAGCAATGGTGTGACCAACCACAAGCAGGCTGCCGACCCCAGGAAGCAGAGCTCCAACCGGATGGTTGCGGGCATGTGCGTCGCCTTTGTCGGTGGCATGGTCGGCATGGCCTACGCCGCGGTGCCGCTCTACGCCATGTTCTGCCAGATCACCGGCTATGGCGGCACGACGCAGCGCGTCGAGCAATATTCCGACAAGATCCTCGATCGCGAAATCACCGTGCGCTTCGACGCCAATGTGTCGGGTGGCCTGCCGTGGGACTTCAAGCCCGTGGCCCGCGACGTCCAGATCAAGATCGGCGAGACGAAGCAGATCCACTATACGGCGACGAACGTCTTCGACAACCCGACCCAGGGCCGTGCGACGTTCAACGTCACACCGGAGATTGCCGGCGCCTACTTCAACAAGGTCGAGTGCTTCTGCTTCACCGACACGACACTGAAGCCGGGCGAAACGCTCGACATGCCGGTGGTGTTCTTCGTCGATCCGGAAATCGTCAACGTGCCTGAAATGAAGGACGTCAAGACGATCACGCTGTCTTATACCTTCTTCCCCATTGCCGGGGAAAAGCCTGTTGCTGTCGCGCCCAAGGGTGACGGCGAAGCGAAAAATGTTAATTCCGACGGAAAAGCCGGGGGCTGATATGGCAGACGCGCACGCGAAACCACAACACGACTATCACATCATCGATCCCAGCCCGTGGCCGTTCCTTGCCTCGATGGGCGCGCTGATCATGGCTTTCGGCGGCGTCGCCTGGATGCAGCACCTCAAGGGCGGCAGCTTCCCGGTCTTCGGCTACAACATGGCCGACGCCAACTACTGGATCTTCCTGATCGGCCTGCTGATCGTTCTCTACACCATGTTCGGCTGGTGGTCGGATACGATCAAGGAAGGCAACGAGGGTCATCATACCCGCGTCGTCTCCCTGCACCTGCGCTACGGCATGATCATGTTCATCGCCTCCGAGGTGATGTTCTTTGTTGCCTGGTTCTGGGCCTTCTTTGACGCGGCACTGTTTCCGAACGAAGTGCACCAGGTGATGCGCGCCGAGTTTACCGGCGGTGTCTGGCCTCCGAAGGGCATCGAGATCCTCGATCCTTTCCACTTGCCGCTCTACAACACGATCATCCTGCTGCTCTCGGGCACGGCGGTGACCTGGGCGCACCACGCCCTGCTGCACAACGACCGCAAGGGCCTGATCAACGGCCTCGCACTGACGGTGGGCCTCGGCATCCTGTTCTCGTTCGTGCAGGCCTACGAGTACATCCACGCTCCGTTCGCCTTCAAGGACTCGATCTACGGCGCGACCTTCTTCATGGCGACGGGCTTCCACGGCTTCCACGTCATCGTCGGCACGATCTTCCTGCTGGTGTGCCTGTTCCGCGCCATGGCCGGCGGCTTCACGCCCAAGCAGCATTTCGGCTTCGAGGCGGCTGCCTGGTATTGGCACTTCGTCGACGTGGTGTGGCTGTTCCTGTTCACCGCGATCTACATCTGGGGTTCGGTAGGCGGCACCATCGCTGCTGGCCACTGACCGATCCGGTTGCTGATGCAAGGCGGTCGCGGCAACGCGACCGCCTTCTCTTTTTGGGCGCTTTCTTGCAGCAAGCCTGCACCATGCAGACCAGTCGCTTCGTTGTTCCGATTCTTGCGATTCTCTCTTCCGCCGGTGGCGTGCGCGCCGAACCCGTCGACCTCGTGCGGGTCGACAAGTCGGAGCGCCGCCTGGAACTGCTCTTCGGCGACAAGGTGGTTCGCAGCTACGCCATGGCGCTGGGAGCGAACCCGGTGGGGCACAAAGGCAGGGAAGGCGACGAGCGCACGCCCGAAGGCCGCTACGTGCTCGATTGGCGCCATCCTGAAAGCGGCTACTACAGGTCGGTCCACATCTCCTATCCCAATGCCGATGATGTCGCTGCGGCAAAGAGGGCAGGTGTCGAACCGGGCGGAATGATTATGATCCACGGTCAGCCCGGTGCATGACTTCCGAAAATCGAATTCGATTTTCGGAAGTCATGCACCGATTCAGAATGCTACAGCGTCCTTTGCGCGTCCAAAGGACGCGCGGCGCTGTAGTGGATACGGCTGGTGGTCCTGGCTGATGCAGATGTTCGACTGGACGAACGGCTGCATCGCCGTTACCGACGAGAACATGGCGGAGATCTGGAAGATGGTCGCAAACGGCACTCCCATCGAGATAAATCCATGAGCGATGACCAGGCGATCTGGCCGCCGGTCGAGCCGATCGCGGCCGGACTGAAGGGGCGCTGTCCGCGCTGTGGCGAAGGCAGGCTGTTTTGCAACTTCCTGTCTGTCGGCAAGCAGTGCGGCGTCTGCCGGCTCGACTATTCCTTTGCCGACGCCGGTGACGGCCCGGCGGTGTTCGTCATCCTGATCATCGGCTTTGTCGTGGTCGGGCTTGCGCTATGGCTCGAGGTCAATTTCGGGCCTCCGCTGTGGCTCCATCTGTTGTTGTGGATTCCGTTGACCGTGGTTCTCAGCCTCGGCTCGCTGCGCCTCATCAAGGGCGTTCTGATAACGCTGCAGTACCGCAACAAGGCAGCCGAAGGGCGTTTGGACAAGGGCGAATGATCCAGGAAAAGACCATGACGGCCCCGGCGCGCCGTTCCGGCCAATTGTTGATGCTCGTGCTCGGCACCATTGCCTTTGCGCTGCTGATTGCGCTTGGCAGCTGGCAGGTCCAGCGTCTCTACTGGAAAGAGGAACTGGTCGCCCAGATCGCCGAGCGCACGAAGTCCCAGCCGTTGCCCCTGGCGGAAATGGAAGTGAAGTACCGCGCCACCGGCGATGTCGACTATTGGCCGGTCACGCTGTCGGGCACGTTCGTACATGCAGGCGAACGCCACTTCCTGGCGACATGGGAAGGCCAGTCGGGCTTCTACGTCTATACGCCGCTGAAGCTGGACGACGGCCGCTTCGCGCTGGTGAACCGCGGCTTCGTTCCCTACGATCTCAAGGACGCTGCCAAGCGGCCGGCCAGCCAGATAGCGGGGCCGGTCAGCATCGTCGGGCTGGCCCGCAATCCACTGGAGGGCAAGCCGGGCTCGCTGGTGCCCGACAACGACCTGGTCAAGAACGTCTTCTACTGGAAGGACCGGGATGCCATGGCGGCAAGTGCGGGGCTGCCTGCGGGTGCTGCCGTGCTGCCGTTCTTCATCGATGCCGACAAGACGCCAAATCCCGGTGGCCTGCCGGTCGGTGGCGTGACCATGGTCGACATGCCCAACAACCACCTGCAATACGCGGTGACATGGTATGGCCTCGCGGCAGCACTGCTGGGTGTCATGGGCGTATGGCTGCTGCGCCGGCCCGAAGGCAAATGACTGCCCGTGCATGATCCCGGAATTCGGGATCATGCACAATTTCAGAGTGCTACAGCGTCCTTTGCGCGTCAAAGAAGACGCGCGGCGCTGTAGCCTCCCTTGACAGCAAGGGGGCACAGACATCATTTCGGCACCTGAACGAAGAAGCGGATTAGATGCTCCAGACCATTGCCAAACCGCCCCTGACGATCAGGCTCTGCCAGCCGCGCGGCTTTTGCGCAGGGGTCGACCGGGCGATCCAGATCGTCGTGCTTGCGCTGAAAAAATACGGCGCGCCGGTCTATGTCCGCCATGAGATCGTGCACAACCGCTACGTCGTCGAAGGGCTGCAGAACCTGGGTGCAGTGTTCATCGAGGAACTGAGCGAGATTCCCGCGGATCATATCGACGCGCCGGTGGTGTTTTCCGCCCATGGTGTGCCGAAGTCGGTGCCGGCGGATGCCGTGGCACGCAATCTCTTTTATCTCGACGCGACCTGCCCGCTGGTGTCCAAAGTGCACAAGCAGGCGATGCGCCACCAGCGCAAGGGACGTCACGTGCTGCTGATCGGTCACGCCGGCCACCCCGAGGTGATCGGGACTATGGGCCAGCTGGACGATGGCGCAGTGACGCTGATCGAGACCGAAGCTGACGTGAAGAATTTCACGCCGGCCGATCCCGAAGCACTCGGATTCGTCACCCAGACCACGCTTTCGGTCGAGGACACCGCAGGCATCCTGAAGGCGCTGCAGGAGAAGTTTCCGGCATTGCAGGCGCCAGCCGCCGAATCGATCTGCTACGCCACGACCAACCGCCAGGATGCGGTGAAGGAGACGGCGCCGGGGTCGGACCTCTATCTGGTCGTCGGGGCGCCGAACTCGTCCAATTCCCGGCGACTTGTCGAAGTCGCCGAGCGGGCAGGGGCCAAGATGTCGCTGCTGGTTCAGCGCGCGTCGGAGATCCCGTGGAGCGACATTGGCGGCATCGCTACGCTAGGCCTGTCGGCGGGCGCTTCGGCACCGGAGATCATCGTCGACGAGATCATCAACGCGTTCCGCGAGCGCTTCGAGGTGAACGTGGAACTCGCCATCACGGCGACCGAGACGGAGGAGTTTCCGGTGATGCGGGTATTGCGCGACGTCGAGCTGACGCCAGCCGACATGGCCTTCGTCAACGGAAACGGCTGATGGCTGTCTATACCGATGTCGGCGAGGGTGAGCTCGAAGCGTTCCTGCGCAACTATCCGGTGGGCGAGCTGTTGTCCTACAAGGGCATTGCCGAGGGTACCGAGAACACCAATTTCCTGCTGCACACCACGACAGGGTCGTACATCCTGACGCTGTATGAGAAGCGGGTCGAGAAGTCGGACCTGCCCTTCTTTCTCGGCCTGATGCAGCATCTCGCCCACAAGGGCCTGTCTTGCCCGCTGCCGGTCGACGGCAAGGACGGCAATGTCATCGGCACGCTAGCCGGCCGGCCCGCCGTCATCATCACCTTCCTCGAAGGCATGTGGCTGCGCCGGCCCCAGGTCGTGCATTGCCGCGAGGTCGGCAGGGCGCTGGCCGAGTTGCACATTGCCGGCCAGGATTTCGCGATGACGCGGCCGAACTCGCTCGCCATCGACGGCTGGCGCAAGCTGTGGGATGCCGCCCATCCGCGCGCCGACGAAGTCGAGCCGGGCCTCGCCCGAGAGGTCGACGCCGATTTTGCCGAATTCGAGAAGAGCTGGCCGAAGGGCTTGCCATCAGGCGTCATCCACGCCGACCTGTTCCCGGACAATGTGTTTTTCCTCGGTGACAAGCTGTCGGGCCTGATCGACTTCTATTTCGCCTGCAATGACGCCTATGCCTACGACCTTGCCACCTGCCTCAACGCCTGGTGCTTTGAGAAGGACTTTTCCTTCAACCTGACCAAGGGCACCGCACTGCTGGACGGCTACCAGAGCGTCCGCCCGCTAAGCGACGACGAGAAGGCAGCGCTGCCGATCCTGGCGCGTGGTTCGGCGCTGCGCTTCATGCTGACGCGGCTCTATGACTGGCTGACGGTGCCGGATGGCGGGCTGGTGATGAAGCGCGATCCGTCGGAATACATTCGCCGCATGCGCTTCCATCGGACGATCAAGTCCGCCCAGGAATACGGACTGAAATGAAGCAAGTTGAAATTTTCACCGATGGCGCCTGCTCGGGCAATCCGGGTCCGGGTGGCTGGGGCGCGCTCATGCGCTACAAGGCCAAGGTCAAGGAGCTGTCGGGCGGCGAGGCGGAGACCACCAACAACCGTATGGAGTTGCTGGCTGCGATATCTGCGCTGAACTCCCTCAAGGAGCCGTGCGAGATCGACCTGCACACCGACAGCAAATACGTCATGGATGGGATCTCGAAATGGATCCACGGTTGGAAGAAGAACGGCTGGAAGACCGCCGACAAGAAGCCGGTCAAGAACGGCGAGCTGTGGCAGGCGCTGGACGAGGCCAATAGGCGTCACAAGGTCAAGTGGCACTGGGTCAAGGGCCATGCCGGCCATCCCGAGAACGAACGCGCCGACGAGCTCGCGCGTGAGGGCATGGCGCCGTTCAAGAGTGGCCGCAAGGCATAGGCCCGGCATTCTGGCAGGCTCGAGTGTGGCGTGCCGCCGCAAGGCAGCACGCCCGTTTCAGTCTCAGAACTGTGTCAGTTTCAGAGCTGTTCGAGAATGCGGGCAGCGCCCGAATCGATGGCCTGGCCGGGTGCGCCCTCGAGGTTGAGCTGGGCAACCTTGCCGTCTTCGACGATCATCGAATAACGCTTCGAGCGCAGGCCCATGCCGGCGGCCGAGAGATCGGTGTCGAGGCCGATGGCGCGGGCGAAGTCGCCGCTGCCGTCGGCGAGGAACTGCACCTTGCCTTCACCGCCGCTGAACCGCGCCCAGGCGCCCATGACGTGGACGTCGTTGACCGAGACCACGGCAATCGTGTCGACGCCGCGCGCGATGATGGCGTCATGGTTTTCGACATAGCCGGGCAGGTGATTGTTGCTGCAGGTCGGCGTGAAGGCACCCGGCACCGCAAACAGCACGACCTTTTTGCCAGCAAAAATCTCTTCGGAGCTGACGCTCTTGGCGCCATCGGCGGTCATCGTCTTGAACGTGGCCGCAGGCAACTTGTCGCCGATCGAAATAGTCATGAATTTCCTCGTAAGCGTAGTGTTCGAGTTGAAATCGGAAGGACGCGGCAATCACCTAGCGCAGATGTCGCCCGCGTCCAATGGCCAGCTGCATATAGGATGCTGGACAGCCCTTGCTCAGGGATAGGGCAAAAATCCTTCGACCGCGCCAGCTGCACCCGTCAACGTGTAAGGTAGCCCCTTGCCTGAGGGTTTTGCATCGGGGCGTTCGAGCATCTTGATCGTGAACACCGCCTTGCCGCCTTCGACGTGCCGCTCGGGGGTGCCGAAGACGTAGCCGTCCACGCCAGCGACGAAAACGTCCAGGGCGTCAGCGGGCCCGGGTGCGGTCGCCAGGATCGAGACGTGCTCGCTTTCGCCCGGTTCCAGCGTGGCCCCGAAATCCGGCTGTGCAGCACCAGGAAGGGCAGCCAGGGCCGCCTTCACCAGGATGGCATCGCCCGGATTGTCGGGATCGGCGGCAGGATCGACTTCGAGCTTGGCCTGTACCGGCACGCAGATCGTTTCGCAGACGCCGAGGAACACGTTGGCGGTGATCGTCGCCGGATCGCCAGGGGCCGTGACTGTGAAGCTGACGGGCAAGCGCACGGAATGATCGTAGCCGGCCCATTTGGAGTAACCATCGTCATGCCGCCGCGGAGCAGGGTAAGAGAACTCCGCGCCAGAAACGTTGCGGCTCGCCGAAATGTCGATCTGTGGCGGCACGCCGGAATTGCCGGGATCGCGCCAGTAGGTCTTCCAGCCGCGCTTGAGCTCGATGTCGAGCGCGCCCTGGAGCTTGCCTGAAGCATCAGGTGCTCCAGAGGTGACGAGGCGGAAGCGGCCGCCTTCGGCCTCGAACCAGGCTGACGAGGAAGCGTGGGCGGGGGCAGCGGCGAAGAGGGCTGCGCCGAGGCAGATCGCGGAACAAAACGCAATTTTCATGGCGGTGATTTGATAGGCTCCCGCTGCGTCCGCAACAGGGGGCGCCAACACATCGCATCATTTTTGCGTGACGTTGCCTGTCAAAAGATGAACGCGCCGCGCCGTGCGCCATCTTTCAAGACGGCAGGAAACGCGATACCTTCAAGCCATGGACCTCATACGCCAGAAAAAGGGCGCCTCGCAGCGCGGTTTTCTCGACGATCAGTTCCTCATCGCCATGCCGGGGATGAAGGACGACAGGTTCTCGCGCGCCGTCATCTACATCTGCGCCCATAGCGACGAAGGCGCCATGGGCCTGATCATCAACCAGGTCCAGCCGCTGCTGTTTTCCGATTTGCTGGTGCAACTCGGCATTCTCGACGAGCAGGAGGCGATCCGGCTGCCGATGAAGGCCAAGGACTTCATCGTCCGCAACGGCGGGCCGGTCGACCGCAGCCGCGGCTTCGTGCTGCACAGCGACGACTACAAGGTCGAATCCTCGCTGCCGGTATCGGAAGAGATCTGCCTGACCGCGACTGTCGACATCCTGCGCGCGATCTCCGCCGGGCGCGGGCCGCGTCATGCACTGATGGCGCTGGGCTATTCCGGCTGGGGTGCGGGCCAGCTCGAAAGCGAGATCGCCGAAAATGGCTGGCTGACCTGCCCGGCGACGTCGGAGCTTCTGTTCGATACCGACATTGATCGCAAGTACGACCGCATCCTGGCGACGCTCGGTATCGATCTCGCGCGCCTCAGCAGCGCTGCCGGTCACGCCTGAGCAAGCGGATACTGCTCTTTCAGCATCTTCAGGGCCTGGTCGCCGGGAACCGGCGCGCCGAACATGAAGCTCTGGACATACTCGCAGCCCATCTGCCGCAATTCGAGCGCGTCGCTCTCATCGGAGATGCCTTCGGCGACGACCGATAGCCCGAGTTCGTGCGCCATGTTGACCATCGACTTGAGCAGCACCGCGCGCTTGGGCGAGGTATCGTCGACGAAGCTCTTGTCGATCTTGATAGTGTCGAATGGGAAGCGGGTGAGGTAGGCGAGCGACGAATAGCCGGTGCCGAAATCGTCGAGCGACAGGCCGATGCCAAGCTGCTTGAGCTTGGTCAGCACGTGGTTGGTCTGCTCGGGATTGTCCATGACCAGCGACTCGGTGAGTTCCAGGCGGAAGCAGCGCGGCTTGAGATTTGCCCGCGCGATGACCGAGCGGACGTCGCTGACGAGGTCGCGCCTGATGAGCTGGCGGCTCGACAGATTGACCGACACCGACAGCGGCGCATCGCTGATCTGCTTTTGCCATTCGGCGAGGTCTTCGGCGGCGCGCTGCATGGCGAACAGGCCCAGCTGGACGATCAGGCCACAGCCTTCGGCAACCGGGATGAAATCACCAGGCGGGATCATGCCGCGGCGCGGGTGATCCCACCTGAGCAGCGCCTCGAAGCCGGCGACGCTGCCGTCTTCCAACCGCACGATCGGCTGGTAGGCCAGCGTGAATTCCTTGCGCTCGATGGCGCGGCGGAGGTCGGATTCGAGCTGAAGGCGATCGGTGCCGACAGTACGGAAGGCAGGGCGAAACGGCTCGATGCGGTCGCCGCCGAAACGCTTGGCCTGGTGCATGGCAAGCTCGGCGTCCTTGACCATGTCCTCGGCCGTGGCCTGCGCGGTGGTCCAGGTGATCAGGCCCACTGAAGCGGTCAGCACGATCTCGCGCTTGGCAAAGGTGATCGGCGCCTTGATCGCCTGCTTGATGGCGTCGGCAACGGCAGCGATGCGCGACGGATCCTGTTCCGACAGCAGCATCAGGGCGAACTGGTCGCCGGCGAAGCGTGACAGCGAATCCTTGGGCTTAAGCAGGCGGTGCAGGCGGCGTGCGATGGTCAGCAGGATTGTGTCGCCAGCCGAAATGCCGAGGCCGTCATTGACCAGCTTGAAGCGGTCGATGTCGATGACGAACACCGACGGTCGCACCTTCTCTTCGGTGCGGGCGATCGAGATGATTGCCTCGAGCCGGTTCATGAACAGTTCGCGGTTGGGCAAGCCGGTCAAATTGTCATGCACGGCGTCGTGCAGCAGTCGCTCTTCGGATTTCTTCTGCTCGGTGACGTCGACCATGGTGCCGACACAGCGGATCACTTCGCCGTCCGAGCCGATCACCGGCCGCGCCTTGAGCGAGAACCAGTGATAGTGGCCGTCAGCACCGCGCAGGCGGAAGCTTTGCGAGACGCGGCCGCGGCGATGCTCCAGCACGACGTCGAGGGTGGTGCGGAAGGTGTCGCGATCGTCGGAATGCAGCACCGGCAGCCAGTTGCGGGCAGCACCGCCCAGGCTGTTGGGCGCGAGGCCGAGCTGTATCGAGACGTCGGGGCGGGTGACGACGCGGTCGCGCAGCACGTCCCAGTCCCAGACGATGTCGCCGGAACCCGAGATCGCCAGCGCCTGCCGCTCCATGTCGCTGAACAGGCCCTGATGCGCGCCGCCGCCGGCGAAAGCATGCTGCATCACGGTGAAGCCGATCAGAAGGATGATCAGGATCAGGCCGCCGCCGAGTGCGGGCTGGACGATGTCGTTGTCGAGGATGCCTGTTATCGCCATCCACGAGCCGCTGAGCCAGATCAGCACCATCGCCCAACTGGGCACCAGCATTATGGCGCGGTCGTAGCCGCGGATGCTGAGGTAGACGATCAGGCCAAGGCCGGTAAGGGCGGTGGCTGCGAAGGAAATACGAGCGATGCCAGCGGCGACGGCCGGGTCGATGATGGCGACGCCGGCGATGAGCAGCAGGCCGATGACCCAGACGAAGGCGCCGTAGCTGAAATGGCCGTGCCAGCGGTTGAGGTTGAGATAGGCGAACAGGAACACCACGAAGGTGCCGGCGAGCGCCACCTCCGTGCCCGCTCGCCATATCTGCTCATTGCCGGGGGAGACCTCGATGACCTTGTTGAGGAAGCCGAAGTCGACGCAGATATAGGCCAGAACCGCCCAGGCGAGCGCTGCGGTGGCTGGGAACATCGACGTTCCCTTGACCACGAACAGGATGGTCAAGAACAGCGCCAGCAGGCCGGCAATGCCGATGACGATGCCGCGGAACAGCGTGTAGGAGTTGACCGTGTCCTTGTAGGCTTCGGGTTCCCACAGATAGACCTGCGGCAGCTTGGGGGAAGCGAGCTCGGCGATAAAGGTCACCACCGAGTTCGGGTTGAGCGTGATCAGGAACACGTCGGCGTCGGGGCTGGCCTGGCGGTCGAGCGTGAAGCCTTCGCTCGGCGTGATGGCGGCGATGCGGCTCGAGCCGAGATCGGGCCAGAACAGGCCGGAACCGACGAGGCGGAAATGCGGTGCAACGATCAGGCGGTCGATGACCTGGTCGGTGGTATTGGCAAGCGCGAAGACGGCCCAATCGCCCGTCGAGCGGCGCTTGTCGTTGGCTTCGACTTCGATGCGGCGCACGATGCCGTCGATACCCGGTGCTGTCGAAACCTGAAAGTTCTCGCCCTGATTCCGGTAGATCTCGACGGCGCCTGTGAGATTGAGCGCGACGTCGTCACGGGAGATCTTGATCGGCTCCACGGCCAGGGCCTGCGACACCGCGCAGACGCTCGCGACAATGGAAACGATGAGCGCAAACAGCGGCGCCAACAGGAAATGCTTCGACAAGTTCAGGCCTTCATGGTGACAGCTTGCGGGTCGTCCGCAATCAGTGCGTAGAGGTAGTGGTCATGCCATTCGCCGTTGATCCTGAGGTAGGATCGCAAAAGTCCTTCGCGCCGGAATCCGGCTTTTTCAAGCACGCGTACGGAGCGTGCATTGTCGGGGATACAGGCAGCCTCGATCCGGTGCAACCGAAGCGTATCGAAGGCGTGCCGCACCACCAACTTGAGGGCATCGACCATCAGGCCCTGGCCTGCGTATCGCTCGCCGATCCAGTAGCCGATGTGCCCGGTCTGGGCGACGCCATAGCGTATGTTGCCGAGCGTGATGCCGCCGACGAGCTTGCCGGTCGAATTCTGGTAGATGAAGAAGGCGGCCGCCGTGCCCTGGATGAATTCATCCTGGTAGCGCGCGAGGCGGATGCGCCAGGCCGAGCGGTCGAGCTCGTCGGGTGCCCAGCGCGGCTCCCAGGGTTCGAGGAACGAACGGCTTTCAGCGCGCAGCGCCACCCACTCGTGGTAGTCGCGCCAGTTTGGCAGGCGCAGGTTGACGCGTTCGCCTCTTAGTGCCGGGGTATCGCGGCGAAAAAGCGAGAGCGAGAACATGCGTGCAAATGCTGCTCAGACAGCGAGCTTGCGGGCGGTTGCCTGTGCGCCCGGCAACGAGTCCAGGATTGATTCGTAGGGCGCAAGCGTGCCGATGGGGCCAACGGCGGTAATCGTCGGGCGCGTCGAAAACAAGCGCGACGACAGGTCGGTCAGACGGTCGACGGTAAGCGCCGACAGACGTTCCATCAGCTCTTCCTTGGCGATGGGACGGCCAAACAGCAGCAACTGGCGCGCGATCTGCGAAGCACGGCTGGAGCAGCTCTCGGCCGACATGATCAGGCCGGCACGATATTGCGCACGGGCGCGGTCCAGCTCTTCGAGCAGGATGCTCTCGCCGGTCCGCTGCAGTTCGTTGATGATCACAGGGATCAGCTCGGCGATGTCGCTCTGGCCGGTGGCGGCATGGATGCCGAAGATGCCGGTGTCGGAAAAACCCCAATGGAAGGCATAGACCGAGTAGCACAGGCCGCGCTTCTCGCGCACTTCCTGGAACAGTCGCGACGACATGCCGCCGCCGAGAATCATCGACAGGACCTGCGAGGCGTAGAAGTCGCGCACATGATAGGCGCGGCCTTCGAAGCCGAGCACGATCTGCGCGTCCATCAGGTCGCGGTCCTCGCGGAAGTCGCCGCCGACATATTGCGCGTACTGCGGAATGGCGCTTTCGGCCTTGGAGCGGAAATTGCCGAGGCGTTTTTCGACGTGCCGGACGAAATCGTCATGCTTGACGTCGCCGGCAGCCACCACGACCATCCGCTCGGCGCCGTACTGGCGCTGCATGAAGTCGTGCAAATTGGCCGAGGTGAACGATTGCACGGTCTCGGGCGTGCCGAGAATCGAGCGGCCAATCGTCTGGTGACGGAAGGCGGTCTCGGTGAAGCGGTCGAAGACGATGTCGTCGGGGGTATCATGCGCCGCGCCGATCTCCTGCAGGATCACATGCTGCTCGCGCTCGAGTTCGTTGGGGTCGAACTCGGAATCCTGGAGAATGTCGGAAAGGATGTCGACTGCCAGCGGCACGTCGTCGGCCAGCACGCGGGCGTAAAAGGAGGTCGTTTCGACCGACGTGGCGGCGTTGATCTCGCCGCCGACATTTTCGATCTGAGAGGCGATCTGGAAGGCAGTCCGGTTCTTGGTGCCCTTGAAGGCCATGTGTTCGAGCAGATGGGCCATGCCATGCTCGTCGTCGCGCTCGTTGCGCGCGCCGGACTTGACCCATGTGCCGAGAGCGACTGTCTCTACGCTTGGAAGTGTTTCAGTGGCCACTGTCAGGCCGTTCGACAGACGGCTTACCTCAACACCCATATTACGCGTACTCCCTAATCCGCCACTCGTGTGCGGCGGCTAATGTAATCTTCCACCATTTTTATCTCTGATGGAAGTACCGTGAACTTTTCCTTACGTTCCATCAGCCCCGACAGCCATTTTGGCAAAGCCGGCTCGATGCCGCTGGCTGCGAGTACCGCCGCGGGGAACTTTGCCGGGTGCGCGGTGGCCAGCACGACCATTGGTACATCGCTTTTGGGCAGGCTGGATGCGACATGCATGGCAGTCGCGGTGTGCGGGTCGAGCAGGTAGCCGCTCTTTTCGAGCGTCGCACGGATGGTCGCTGCGGTATCAGCCATGTCGGCGCGTCCCGCACCGAATTCGCCGCGGATGGCGGCAAGCGACTGCGCTTCGATGGTGAAGGCGCCGGACTGCTTGAGGCTCGCCATGTAGCGGCGCACCACCGTGGCATCGCGGTTGGAGACCTCGAACAGCAGGCGTTCGAAGTTGGACGAGACCTGGATGTCCATCGACGGCGAGGTGGTAGCCACCACGCCGGTCTGGCGGTATTCGCCGCTCTTCAGCGTGCGGTCGAGAATGTCGTTGTCGTTGGTGGCAATGACAAGCTGGTCGATCGGCAACCCCATCTTCTTGGCGGCATAGCCGGCGAAGATGTCGCCGAAATTACCGGTCGGCACAGTGAAGGAAACCTGCCGGTCCGGCGCGCCGAGCGAGATGGCGGACGAGAAATAATAGACGATCTGGGCCATGATGCGAGCCCAGTTGATCGAGTTCACGCCCGACAGCTGGACGCGGTCGCGGAAGCCGTGGTCGTTGAACATGTCCTTCACCAAGCCCTGGCAGTCGTCGAAATTTCCTTCGATCGACAGCGCATGGACATTGGCGGCATCAGACGTCGTCATCTGGCGCTGCTGCACCGCCGAGACGCGACCATGCGGGAACAGGATGAAGATGTCGGTACGTTCGCGCCCGGCAAACGCTTCGATGGCTGCGCCGCCGGTATCGCCCGAGGTGGCACCGACGATGGTTGCACGCTGGCCGCGTTCGGCAAGCACATGGTCCATCAGCCGCGCCAGCAGCTGCATGGCAACGTCCTTGAAGGCGAGCGTGGGGCCGTGGAACAGTTCGAGCACGAAGCTGTTGGCGCCGGTCTGGATCAGCGGGCACACCGCGTCATGGCGGAACGAGGCATAGGCCTCACGCACCAGGCGCTCGAACACGTCCTGCTTGATTTCGCCGCCAAGGAACGGGGTCAGCAGTTTGATCGCGAGATTGGGATAGCTCAGGCCGCGCATGGCCCGGATTTCGGCGGCGCTGAAAGTCGGCCACTGTGCCGGCAGGTAGAGGCCGCCATCGCGCGCGAGGCCGGCAAGTACAGCATCAGAAAATCCGAGCGTGGGCGCTTCCCCACGGGTGCTCACATAGTGCATATCTATCCAATCCAAGGCTATGCGACCTGCTGCCTGTCGGCAGGACGGGAAAACTGCGCTCCGTCAGTCGCATTTTTGCCGCGCGGTTGATATAGAACGACTGCTTTGCGAGAGGGAAGTGCAGTTCATGGTGTTTCGTTTGATCGACGGCCGTTTTCTGACGGCTTTGGCGACCGCCGGCTTTATGCTCGCCGTCACAGGCTGCCAATCAGGCGGCAGCGGCGGCTTTTTTAGCCCTCCCGCCCCGAAGGATCCCAAGGTGATCGCGGCCGAAGAGGGCAAGATCCTGGCCAGCGAGTTGCTTGCCTACTGCCCTAACATCACGTTGCGTGACGGCACTGCCTTCTTCAACAGCTATGCCAAGGGCGGCCAGGACGACCCTGCCAAGCTCGTCCACCAGTCGGCCATCACCGACGTTACGCGCAGCTGCACCCGCGCTGACGGCACCATGACCATCAAGGTTGGTGTCGCCGGCAAGGTCGTGGTCGGTCCCGCAGGCGGTGCCGGTGCGATCACCATGCCGATCCGGGTTGCCGTGACCCGCGGCGAAGAGGTGCTCTACTCCGAACTGCACAAGAACGCCGTGCAGGTGAGCGATCCTTCGACGGCGACCCAGTGGGTGTTCACCGTGCCGAACATCAACATCCCCAACCCGACGGCGCGCGACATCGTGATCTATGTCGGCTACGACGAAGGTCCGGCCAAGAAGCCCGCAAAGCCGTAAGGCGTAAGCCTGACGACCGCGTCGGCCGTGAAAAAGCCTGGAGCGTCCGTGTCCAAATAAGGACGCCGGTCGCGCCAGGCATGCGCCGTCAACATCTGCTGCTTCAGGCGGCGTTCCGCCCCTGTCGTTCCCTGACCAGTGTCGCGACAAGCGCGTCGACCTCGGCTTCGGCCTTTTCGATCGACGCCTCTAGCCTGGCGTCGGCAAATTCGTCGAACTCGATTGCCACCGACCTGATGTCGGTGATGCCGACATAGTTGAAGGCGGTCGAGATGCTGGCCTCGACGTGGTTGAGCGCCTCGATCCTGCCGCCCTTGCCATAACCATGGTCGCCACGCGACGACAGGATAACGAGTGTCTTGTTGGCGCTGGCGAGCAACGGCCAGTAGGGATCGCCGGCGCGCGACCGGTCGAAGCCGAAGGTGCGGCCGACCCGCACGATGTTGTCGATCCACGCCTTGAATTGTGCCGGTGGCGCGAAATTGTACATCGGCACGCCGGCAACGATGATGTCGGCCGCAAGCAACTCGTCGATCAAGGAATCGCTTTCGGCAAGCGTCTCGGTCATCCACGGCAGGCGCTGCTCCGGCTTGGTGAACGCGGCGTGGATCCAGTTGCCGGTCACCGGCTGTGGCGGCTGCTGGCCGACGTCGCGATAGACGATGTTTTCATCGCCGCCATATGCAGCTCGCCATGCCCGCGCAAAACGCTCACCCAGGCGCCGGCTGTGCGATCCGAACGGGTTCTCAGCTGAAGAATGCGGGCGAGCGCTGGCGTCGATATGCAGGATCTTGGTCATTTCATGGGTTCCCATAAGATAGAATAGCTCATCTGATTGCGCGCGGCGCGTTGACGTGCTGCTTGCGTTCCATTTGAAAATAATGGGTGATATGTTGCGTGGCGAAATCGAATTCATCATGTAACAGATGAGGTAGGATCATGCGTCGCCAACTGCCTCCGCTTGCGACGCTGCGTGCCTTCGAGGCCGCCGCCCGTCATGCGAGCTTCAAGCAGGCTGCCGAGGAGCTGGGGGTTACGCCAACCGCCATCAGCCACCAGATCAGGCTGCTGGAGGAAACGCTGGCCTTGCGGCTGTTCGATCGCCGCACACGGCAAGTGGTGCTGACGCGCGAGGGGAGGGAGCTCTACCCGGTGCTGCGCGACGGGTTCGATTCTTTCGCCGAAGCGCTCGACCGTGTCTCGGAACGCCGCCGCAGCGTGGTCACGCTGTCGGCCACCACCTCATTTACTGCACGCTGGCTGGTGCCGCGGGTGGCGTCGTTTCGCGAGCGCTATCCAACTGTCGACCTCAGCCTGCATGCGTCGGACGATCCCGTCGATTTTCGCAGCGGTATCGCCGACGCGGCCGTGCGCTATGGCCGTGGGCCTTATCCGGATCTTAGCTCGACCTGGCTGATGGCCAACCGCTTTGCGCCGGTATGCAGTGCCCGCCTTGGCCTGAAGGCGCTGGATGACATGCGCCACGTCACGCTGCTTCATTCACGCTGGAGGCACCCGAACGCCGACACGCCGACGTGGCGGCGCTGGTTCGATGCGGCTGGGGTTGCAGGTGTCGAGGCCGATGCCGGCATCAGCTTCAACGATGACGGTCATGCGGTGCAGGCGGCCGTAGCCGGGCAAGGGGTGGCGCTGCTCAGCCTCGTGCTCGTCGCCGATGACCTGGCGTCGGGCGTGCTGGTCCAGCCGTTCGGGCCGACCATCGACGGCTACGATTTCCACCTCGTCCATCCCAGGACGCCGCGGCTGGAGGTGCGCATGTTGAGCGAGTGGCTGCTCGATGCGCTGTCTCAGGAGCGTTGACTGGCTCAATGACGCTCAGCTGTCCTTGTGACGCTGGTAATAGCGCGCGACGCGCATGCGGTTGCCGCAGCGCGCCGCCGCGCACCAGCGACGGCGGTTGCTCGCCGGCAGAAACAGCATCGTGCAATCCTCGGCTTCGCACTTGCGGATGGTCCTGACGCCCGGGTCGGTCAGCACAAACGCCACGGCTTCGGCCAGATGCGCGGCCAGATCGGCGATCACCGAGCCCGTGCGCCTGGGCTCGGCCGCCATTGACGATCCGCCCCACCGAAGCTCGAGATGAACCGGGGCTGCCGAAAGCGTCTGGTTGAGCTCGCGCAGACTGGTGTCTGACGGCGCCTTGCCATGCCGGACTTGGTCTACTAGCTGGCTCGCACATTCGCGCAGCGAGCGAATGAGGGCGAGGTCGGCTTGCGTGACCTTTGCGAGCGCATCTCCGCCAAACTCGCCCAGCCGCTCGACTTCCAGCGCCACCCATGCCCGCAAGCTATCAGGCGTTGCCAGATGGTCGATGCTGTCGGCCCCGCTGCGCGCCCGTGTGTTGATCAGGTCCAGCCCCAGGAGCTCGCCGGTGAGCGGGATGATGTCGGCGTTCATACTAACTCCTAAGGTTGCCATTGACACATTACACGTTTGGATGAATGTTGTAATGCATAATTCTACATTTAAGGCATGTGAAATGACAATCCTGGCTTTTCCCCGCATTGTCCATCGTTATCTCGACGTCGATGGCGTCAGCATCTTTTACCGTGAGTCGATCCCGGTCGAGGCCGGCCCTGACGCGCCCGTACTGCTATTGCTGCACGGCTTCCCCTCGGCTTCGCATCAGTTCCGCCGCCTGATCGACGCGATCGGCAACCGCTACCGGGTCATCGCACCTGATTATCCGGGGTTTGGCCACAGCGAAGTGCCGTTGCCAGCAAGCGCGGGCGGAAACTTTGCCTACACGTTCGACCAGCTCGCCGACACGATGGAAGGGTTTGTCAAAGGATTGGGCCTGGACCGCTTCGTCTCCTATCTCTTCGATTTCGGTGCGCCTGTCGGTTTCCGTCTGGCGACGCGGCATCCCGAATGGTTCGCCGGCCTGATCATCCAGAACGGCAATGCGTACGAAGAGGGCCTGTCCGACGGCGCCCGCGATTTCATCGCACTCAGGCCCGAGCAGCCGGATGCAGAGCAGACGATACGCGACCTGCTGACGCTTTCGGGCACGCGCTTCCAGTATGAAACCGGCATCGGACAGCAGGAACTATTGGCACCTGATGGCTGGACGCTCGACCAGCATTTCCTCGATCAACCCGGCCGCAAGCAGCCGCAGGTCGACCTGGCGTTCGACTACCACAGCAACGTCGCACGCTACAGCGAATGGCAGGCCTGGTTGCGGCAGCATCGGCCAAGGACGCTGATCGTGTGGGGTAAGGACGATCCGTTCTTTCCGGAACCAGGCGCGCATGCCTATCTCCGCGACCTGCCGGAAGCGGAGTTGCACCTGCTCGAGACCGGGCACTTCGCGCTTGAAGAGAAACTGCCCGAAATCGTGCCGCTGATCGCCGACTTTGTCGATCGGACGTGGCACGCGCCAGGCAGGTAAATCCTGTCGGCCGCGTGCGTCAGGCGTGCTCAGACCACATACCGAGTGCTTCGAGCACGCCGCCAAGGTCGGCCCAGCGGCGAATCACCGTTTCGGCACCTGCTTCGGTCAGCATGTCGGCATGGCCGGGGTAGCTGTGCGCGCCGCCGGTGAAGCCGATGACGCGCATGCCGGCGGAAACCGCCCCTGCGATGCCGTGCACCGAATCCTCGATGACGAAGGTCTTGGCCGGATCGGCACCGTAGGTGCTTGCGGCGTGCAGGAAGACGTCTGGCGACGGCTTTGGCTTCTTGCTCGGGGTTTCCAGTGCCGAAAAGATGCGGCCCTTGAACAGTGGCAGGATGCGCGTGCGCTCGAGCATCATCTCGATGCGCTCGCTGGTCGAATTGGAGCAGATGCAGCGCGGTGCGGTGACGGCTGCGACAGCTTCATGCACGCCGTCGATGGCGCGCACATCCGTCTTCAGCTTGCGGTCGACAAGTTCCTCGGCATGGCTGATCAGCGAGGCCTGGAAGGGGATCGCCGCCTTCTCCTCGATCTTCAGCATGATGTCCTTGAAGGTCAGCCCGGCATAGCTCTCGGCGATTTCCTCGGCTGATATCTCGAAGCCGGCCGCGGTCAGCAGCTCTGCTTCGACGCGGGCGGCGATGATTTCGGAATCGACGAGCACGCCGTCGCAATCGAATATCACTAGGTCTGGCTGGGTCATGGCAGTCCGGGAAGCTGGGGCGCCGAGGGCGCGCGGTCGGAAAAGTTCAAGGCGCGGCGATTACACCATTCTGGCCCGATCCGCAAATTAGAACGCCCGCTTCATCAATTGTTTACGCTGATCGGTAACCATAACGGCGAGTAAATAGTAACGCGTCATCCCGGGTATCAGAATGTCAGCAGTGCGTCCTCTCGACCAGCTTTCCCGCACGCCCAAGCCGTCCGAATGGCTCGACACCATCATCAAGGGCGACTGCGTGGCGGCACTCGACAAGTTGCCGGCCAATTCTGTCGACGTCATCTTCGCCGACCCACCTTACAACCTGCAGCTCGACGGCGATCTGCATCGTCCTGACCAGTCGAAGGTCGACGCTGTCGACGATCACTGGGACCAGTTCGAAAGCTTCGCCGCCTATGACGCCTTCACCCGCGCCTGGTTGCTTGCTGCCCGCCGCGTGCTCAAGCCCAGTGGCACGATCTGGGTCATTGGCTCTTACCACAACATCTTCCGCGTCGGCGCGACGATGCAGGATCTCGGCTTCTGGATCCTCAATGATGTCGTGTGGCGCAAGACCAACCCGATGCCGAACTTCCGCGGCCGCCGTTTCCAGAACGCCCATGAGACGATGATCTGGGCCTCGCGCGACCAGAAGGGCAAGAACTACACCTTCAACTACGACGCGCTGAAGGCCTCGAACGACGACGTCCAGATGCGCTCGGACTGGCTGTTTCCGATCTGCACTGGCGGCGAACGCCTGAAGGACGACGACGGCAACAAGCTGCACCCGACGCAGAAGCCGGAAGCACTGCTGGCCCGTATCATGATGGCTTCGACCAAGCCTGGCGATGTGGTGCTGGATCCGTTCTTCGGCTCGGGCACGACGGGCGCGGTGGCCAAGCGTCTCGGCCGCCATTTCGTCGGCATCGAGCGTGAACAGGCCTACATCGACGCCGCCAATGAGCGCATCGCTTCGGTGCGTACGCTCGACGGCCCGTCGCTGACCGTGCTTACCGGCAAGCGAGCCGAGCCGCGTGTTGCTTTCGGCAGCCTGCTCGACATGGGCCTGCTGGCACCCGGTGCAACGCTCTATGATGCGAAGAAGCGCTGGGCGGCAAAGGTTCGCGCCGACGGTACGCTGGCAATCGGCGACATCGCCGGCTCGATCCATCGTGTTGGTGCGTCGGTGCAAGGGCTCGACGCCTGCAACGGCTGGACCTTCTGGCACTATGAGCGTGCCGGTGGCCTGACCCAGATCGACGAACTGCGCCGCATCGTGCGCGTCGGCATGGAGAAGGCGGGAGCCTGAAGCTTCACCCGCGCCGGACTATCCGGCGCGAGCGTGCAGGCATCATTGGTCGCCGGTTCTGGACCTTCAGCGACCGCGCCGCGCCTGCCATAGAGATCGAATTCCGGCAGCCAAATTAGCCAGTCCGGGTTCGTCGATCGGCCGGTTTCCAGTCACCGTCCGATCCCGAGACGCTCGAGGTCCGCCTCGAGCGTTTTCGCATTTGTGAACAGCACGGCGTGCCAGCCAGCGGCGATGGCGCCGTCGACATTCTTCTGGCTGTCGTCGATGAACAGCGAAGCCTTCGGGTCGATACCGAAGGCGGCGACGTGATGGTCGTAGATGCGGCGGTCGGGCTTGATCAGGCCGATGTCGCCCGAAACCGTGACACCGCGTGGCTTTTCGAGGAACGGAAAGCGCTCGCGTGCCTCGCGGAACGTGTCAGAGGCCCAGTTGGTCAGCATGGTGACATCATGGCCGGCTTCGACCAGCCCTTCCATCAGGGCGACGCTGTCGTCATAAGCGTGCGGCACCATATCGTGCCAATTCTGCCTGAAGGCGCGGATGCTGTTTTCATGCGCGGGGAAGTCGGCGATCAGCAGCGCCTCGGCCTCTTCCCAGGTGCGGCCGCGATCCTGCTCGATGTTCCACTCGCTGGTGCAGACATTGTCGAAGAACCAGCGGCGTTCGACCGGGTCGGGGATGATGCGGCTGAAGGGGATATCAGGATCGTAATGGATCAGGACCTTGCCGATATCGTAGACGATGTGGCGGATTTCGCTCATGGTTTCGCTAAAGTCCTCGTTTCGTTGCGCCCGGTATGGCAGCTTCGATGACTTTTTTCATGACGCTTGGCAAGGCTTCGCCGGCGAGGTCGGCGGCCGCTGACCAGAAGTGGCCGTCTGGCGCCTGAACCGAGGTCGCTTCGGCGCGAAACACGTCGAGATCAAGGGTAAAATGGGTGAAAACGTGGGTGATGGTACCCGCGCGCTGCCAGTTCGCGGCGAACGGCGCGCTGTCGACACCGGTTGCACCATCGACGCGCGCGGTCCAGTCGGTGGTCGGCACCTCGGTCATGCCGCCGAGCAGGCCCTTGCCCGGGCGCTTGCGCAGCAGCACCGCACCATCGCTCCTGACGGCGACGAAGGCAGCTCCGCGCCGCCGCGGCCGCTCGGCCTTGGCCGGCTTGACGGGATAGAATTCGGGATCGCCCGAGACGACGGCACTGCAGTCAGCACGCAACGGGCACAGCATGCAGCGCGGGCGCCGCGGCGTGCAGATGGTGGCGCCGAGATCCATCATCGCCTGGGCGAAATCGCCGGGTCGTGCCGCAGCCAGCATGCGCTCGACATGGGCGCGGATCTCTACCTTGGCCTGGGGCAGGGGCGTTGCGATGGAAAACAGGCGCGTGACCACACGCTCGACATTGCCGTCGATCACCGCAGCCGGACGGTTGAAGGCGATCGAGGTTATTGCGGCGGCCGTATAGGGTCCGATGCCAGGCAAAGCGCGTAGCCCGTCTTCGTTGTCGGGAAATCGGCTCCCTGGCAGGCGTGCCACTGTCTCGGCGCAGACCTTGAGATTGCGGGCGCGAGAATAATAACCGAGCCCGGCCCAGGCCTTCATGACGTCTTCGGTCTCGGCGGCGGCCAGTGCGGCGACATCGGGCCACTTGTCGAGGAACGCGCGGAAATAGGGTTTTACCGCTTCGACCGTGGTCTGCTGCAGCATGATTTCCGACAGCCAGACACGATACGGGTCAGGGCGGATGCCGCGCTTCAGCTCGCTTGGCGGCGTACGCCACGGCAACTCGCGATGATGAACATCGTACCATTCGAGCAGCAGTGTCGCGATCCTGCCGTCCACATCGGTGGCGAGCTTGCGGCTGTCGGTTGGGGATGCCATTGATGAACTGGACTGCCTTCGGCGTTGCGTGTCGACAGGGGTGTTTCTGGAGAACGACATGGCAGGGAAAAGGTGGACGGGCAATCCCGTTCCGGTCAGCGATCTGGCAAACGCTATACTCGATCCCGTCCTGCGCAAGCGCACCGGCATCTCCGTCGGACTTGTCCAGTCATGGGAAGAGATCGTTGGGCCGCGCCTGGCCCACAACACCCGCCCGGAGAAGATCCAGTGGCCGCGGCGCATGCATGAGGATGATCCATTCGAGCCGGCCGTGCTGATCGTCGCATGCTCGGGGCCGGCGGCACTTCATCTCCAACACGAGACCGGCGAGATCATCGGTCGGGTCAATTCTTATCTCGGCTTCAACGCCATCGGCCGCATCCGCATCGTGCAGAAACCGGTGTCGAACACGGCCGCCAAGCCGCGTCCGCGGCTGCGCAAGCTGACCGATGCGGAGCAGGGCAAGCTTACCGGTGCGGTAAGATTCATCGAAGACGAAGGACTGAAGGCATCGCTCGAAAAGCTGGGCGCGAGCATTCTGGGCAGCCGAAAGTAGAAAATGCCGGCTTTCTCGCGCTTTCGTGATTGAAAGTGCGGCAAATTGCGATTGGTTTGGGGACAGCCATGCCTTAATTCGCGCCAACTATCGCTTTCACGTAACCGCACATTGCAAAATCCAACCATCGTCAGGTGATTCGTATGCTTCGTTCGATTTCTCGCAGGACCGCACTTACCGGGCTGGCTGCCGTTTCGGCTGCTGCGCTGCTTTCCGCTTGCAGCGATTCCGGCGAGCAGGCCAACGCAGCAACGCCCAAGCCTGCCGAGCCGGCGACCCCGGCCGCAACACCTGCCGCTCCGGCAACGCCCGTCCAGGCGGTGAAGGTGCCAGAGGCACAGGGCACGGTCGACATGGCCAAGCTGGTTGAAGCCGGCAGCCTGCCCGACATGATCATCGGCAAGGCCGATGCGCCCGTCACCATCGTCGAATACGCCTCGATGACCTGCCCGCACTGCGCTCATTTCCATGAGACGACGCTGCCGGCGCTGAAGACCAAGTACATCGACACCGGCAAGGCGCGGCTGATCTACCGCGAGTTCCCCTTCGATCCGCTGGCCGAGGCAGGCTTCATGCTTGCGCGCTGCTCGAAGGATAACTACTTCCCGATGGTCGACGTGCTGTTCAAGCAGCAGCAGAGCTGGGCCGGTTCGCAGAACCCCAAGGACGCGCTGCTGCAGATCTCCAAGCTTGCCGGCTTTACACAGGAGTCGTTCGAGGCCTGCTTGACTGACCAGAAGCTTCTGGACGATATCAGGGCTGTGCGTGCCCGCGGCGAGAACGATTTCAAGGTCGACTCGACGCCGACCTTCTTCATCAACGGGAAAGTCTACAAGGGGGCAATGACGATTGAGGAAATGTCGGCGGTTATCGACGGCATGCTCTGACAGGCTCATAGCACCGAGGCAACGCAGCTTCGGTGCACCCTTCCGTGCGGACTGGCGCGAATGAAGTTTTCGCGCCTCCGCCTTCTCGGTTTCAAATCCTTTGTCGAGCCCGGCGAGTTCGTCATCGAACGCGGGCTCACCGGCATTGTCGGGCCGAACGGCTGCGGCAAGTCAAATCTTGTCGAGGCGTTGCGCTGGGTGATGGGCGAAAGCTCATACAAGAACATGCGGGCTTCCGGCATGGACGACGTCATCTTCTCCGGTTCCGGCACGCGCCCGGCGCGCAATACCGCAGAAGTGACGCTGTTCCTCGACAACACCGACCGCACGGCGCCTGCCTCGTTCAACGATGCTGACGAATTGCAGGTGTCGCGCCGTATCGAGCGCGAGGCGGGTTCGGTCTATCGCATCAACGGCAAGGAAGCGCGCGCCAAGGACGTGCAGCTTTTGTTCGCCGACCAGTCGACCGGCGCGCGTTCGCCGTCGATGGTGGGGCAGGGCCGCATCGGCGAGCTGATCCAGGCTAAACCGCAGGCGCGCCGCGCATTGCTTGAAGAAGCGGCCGGTATTTCCGGCCTGCACACGCGCCGCCACGAGGCTGAGCTTCGCCTGCGCGCCGCCGAGCAGAATCTCGAACGCCTCGACGACGTTGTCGGCGAGCTGGAAAGCCAGATCGAAAGCTTGAAGCGCCAGGCCCGCCAGGCATCGCGCTTCAAGAACCTGTCGGCAGATATCCGCAAGGCGGAAGCCACGCTGCTGCATCTGCGCTGGACGCTGGCCAAGGCGCAGGAAGGCGAGGCGCAATCAGCACTTGCGACTGCCACAGCCCTTGTCGGCGACCGTGCCGCAGCCCAGATGGCGGCGGCCAGGGACCAGGGCATCGGCGCCCACAAGCTGCCAGAGATGCGCGATACCGCGGCTGCTGCGGCTGCGACCTTCCAGCGGCTTTCCATCGCCCGTTCGCAGCTTGAGGAAGAAGCGGGCCGCATCAATTCACGCCAGAGCGAACTCGATCGGCGCCTGCAGCAGCTCGATGCTGACATCGCGCGTGAACAGCGCATGATCGGCGACAACGCCGCGATCCTGTCGCGCCTCGATGCCGAGGAAAAGTCGCTCAACGACGAAAATGCCGGCGCGACCGACCGCGAGACGCATACGCGCGCGGCCTTCGAAGAGGCGATGGCGACGCTGGCACTGACCGAGGCCGAGCTTGGCCGCCTGACCGCCGAGCGCGCCGAGGCGGCCGCCGGGCGCACCCAGGCCGAGCGGGCCATGCGTGACGCTGCCGAGCGCCGCGACCGCTTCGCTCGCCAGCTCAGCGAGCTCGACCGCGAGGCCGGCGAGATTGCGGCGCGGATTTCCGCGCTGGCCGATCCGGCGGAAAAGCAGATGCTCGCCGAAGCCGCCCAGGAAGCGCTTGAAGAAGCCGAGGTCGCTGCTACCGAGGCCGAGCGTTCGGTCACCGAGGCGCGGCAGGCCGAGGCTTCGTCACGTACGCCGCTGCAGGAAGCCAAGGCCGAGCTCGCGGGCATCGAGACCGAAGCGCGCACGCTGGCCAAGATCATCAACGCCGCGTCGGGCGATCTTTTCCCGGCGGTTCTGGAGCAGATCGGCGTCGAGCGCGGGTTCGAAACAGCACTGGGGGCTGCCCTCGGCGATGATCTCGAAGCAGCGCTCGACCGAGCCGCACCGGTGCATTGGAGCGATGCCAAGGTAGTTGCCACTGACCCGAAGCTGCCCGAAGGCGTACGCAGCCTCGCCGAAGTTGTTCGTGCTCCGCACCAGCTGGCGCGCCGTCTTGCACAGATCGGGGTTGTCGATGCCACGGACGCCGCAAGGCTGCAGCCGCTGCTGGCGCCGGGCCAAAGGCTGGTGAGCAAGCAGGGCGGGCTGTGGCGCTGGGATGGGCTGACCGCAAGCGCCGACGCTCCGACTGCCGCAGCACAGCGCCTTGCCCAGAAGAACCGGCTTGCCGAACTCGATGCCGAGGCGGTCCAGGCGACACTTTTGGTGCGCTCCGCCGAAGAGGCCCTGGCGCGCGCCGAAAATGCCGTCCGCGAAAACACCGAAGCCGAGCGCCAGGCACGTCAGGCATGGCGCGACGCGCAGCACCGTGTCGGTGCGGCACGCGATGCGTTGGCCCAGGCCGAAAAGGCGGCCGGTGAGTTGACCAGCCGCCGTGCTGCGCTGGATGAGGCACGCGCCCGTGTCGCCGACGCACATGAGGAAGCGCAGGCCGGCTACGTCGAAGCCGAGGACATGCTTGGCTCGGCGCCTGATCTCGCCGACCTTCAGCTGCGGCTCGAACAGCTTTCCGGTGCCGTGGCGCGCGATCGCTCGGCGGTTGCCGACGCCCGCGCCGTGCATGACGGCCTCAACCGCGAGGCCGAGGCCAGGGTGCGTCGCCTGACGGCCATCGCAGCCGAACGCCAGAGCTGGGTGCTGCGTGCCGAAAGTGCCGCCGAACAGGTTGAAGCGCTTGCCGAACGGCGCGAGGAAGCCGCTGCCGAACGCGAAGTGCTGGCCGAAGCCCCTGATGAGCTCGACGCTCGCCGCCGGGCGCTGATGTCGCAGCTCACCCAGGCCGAGGCGCTACGCAAGGAAGCGTCCGATCGTCTCCAGGATGCGGAGAACAAGCAGTCGGTTCTCGACAAGGCAGCAACCGCGGCCATCCAGGGACTGGCCGAAGCGCGCGAAGCCCGCGCGCGCGCCGAGGAGCGCCTGACCGCCGCCGACGAACGCCGTCGCGAGGTCGAAGCGCGCATCCAGGAGGTGCTGGCCACGCCGCCGCATCTCGTCATCCGCCACACCGGCCTCGAAGCCGACGACCCGAT
The DNA here is from genome assembly GCF_014863355.1 of Aminobacter carboxidus. Classification (GTDB taxonomy): domain Bacteria; phylum Pseudomonadota; class Alphaproteobacteria; order Rhizobiales; family Rhizobiaceae; genus Aminobacter; species Aminobacter carboxidus. The sequence goes on from NZ_JACZEP010000001.1 coordinate 317,683, forward strand.
GCCCGATCCCGCCGAGATCGAACGGACGCTGGAACGCCTCAAGATCGAGCGCGAGCGGCTCGGTGCGGTCAACCTGCGCGCTGAAGAAGAGCAGAAGGAATTGTCCGACCGCCTCGAGGCGATCGTCTCCGAGCGCGAGGACATCATTGAAGCGATCCGCAAGCTGCGCCAAGGCATCCAGGGGCTGAACCGCGAGGGTCGCGAGCGCCTGCTGGCAGCCTTCGACCTGGTCAATGGCCATTTCAAGCGGTTGTTCACTCATCTGTTCGGTGGCGGCACCGCCGAGCTTCAGCTGATCGAGTCGGAAGATCCGCTCGAAGCCGGTCTCGAAATTCTGGCCCGGCCGCCCGGCAAGAAGCCGCAGACCATGACGCTGCTTTCTGGCGGCGAGCAGGCATTGACTGCCATGGCGCTGATCTTTGCAGTGTTCCTGACCAATCCGGCACCGATCTGCGTGCTCGACGAAGTCGATGCGCCGCTCGACGACCACAATGTCGAGCGCTTCTGCAACCTGATGGATGAGATGGCGGCGTCGACCGAGACGCGTTTCGTCGTCATCACCCACAACCCGATCACCATGGCTCGCATGAACCGCCTGTTTGGCGTCACCATGGCCGAGCAGGGCGTGAGCCAGTTGGTGTCTGTCGATCTCCAGGTCGCCGAATCCCTGCGCGAAGCAAGCTGATCCCGAACTGCGCTACTTGAGCTTGAGGCTGTAGTGTTTGCGGTGGCGCCGGTAGTTGATCTGGCGTAGCGCGGTCTGGCCGAGTGCCTTGATCGACACCGTCCAATGCCGCCTCAGCTTGATCTCGTTGCGGTCGGCCTCGATCAGGCTGCCGCCGAGTTCCGCGCTGACGTCGGTCACGAGGTTGGGCTTGACCGACAGCACGCGCAGCTTTAGCTCCCAGAAGAACTTTATGTCTTCGTCGATCTGGCGATAGATTGTCGGGCGGCTCAGCAGGCTTTCGGCGCCGCGCCGCGTGATCAGGTAGCCGACCATGCCGGCTGTCGGGCTGCCATGCGATACGATGGCGATGTCAGCGACTTCGACGGAGCCGACGACCGGCCGATCCTGGAAATCGAAGAGCTTGAGGATATCCCATTCGACCGGCGCCTGTTGCAGCGCAGCTATACGCGCGGCAAAGTCGGCTGGCTCGAGCAGCCGGAAGTCGTCTTCAAGGATGAGAGCCATTGGCTCGTCGGTATCCAGGAAGGCGCGCATTGCCTTGCGATGGCTGGCATAGGCCGCCACTTCCGCAGGCGCCAACGGGCGTTTTGAACGCTTGCGGTTCTGCTTGGGATCGTAAAGATCAATAGTTTCAGTGCATTGAGGGGTAAGGCCTTCGACGAACGCGAAGGGCCACGAAAGCGCTGAAAGCTGTGCGTGCGCCGATTTGCGACGGGGCCCAGCTTCGGCATCGACTGTCACGACGAGCGTGACCGGTAACGACGAAGTCATGTAGAGGCTCGCTTATATGCGTGTACCGCTAAACTACGCGCAACCATTGGGCAACATGGCCACGCGTTCGAATGCACCGATATTTTGTGCGGTGGTTGAATCTCACAAACTCGGCGCAACGTATAGTAGGAAAATGGCGCATATCGCAAAAGCCGCGCCCGGGGGACAGGGCCGGGCCTAAGTGGAGGCCGCTTCGGCGAGCAGGTAGGTAAGCGCCATATTGCGCTCGTCATCATGCAAAATGTCCATGTCGAAGAGCTTCATGCTGCGCAGCCCTTCTATCACCAGGAACGCCACCATCAGCTTGGCGGTATCTGTTGTTTCCGACTTCAGCCGGTCGAGCAGCTGACGCTTGAAGTCCCTGACAGGATTGAGAAAATCGGGATCTTCGGCAAGCGCGGCGAGCACCCCGGCCGCTGACGGCTGCTTTTGTTCGCACTCCCGCGCCGACAGTTCAATGTAGGCCGTCAGACTATTTTTGGTAGTATCGCCGCGCTTTGCCGCCTCTGCCGCCAGCGCATCCTCGAAGCTCTTGAGGTAGTCCTGCACCAGCGCCTGCATCAGCTTGGCCTTGGTTGGGAAATTGTACAGCAGGCCGCCCTTCGATACACCCGCGCGTTGGGCCACCGCGTCAAGCGACAGGTTGCCCGGGCCGACGATGTCGGCAAGTTCGCTGGCTGCGGCGAGGATTTTGTCGCGAGAGCTTGGTCTATGGCCCGACATTGTGGTGTCTCCTTGGGATCACATTATCGTGGATTGACAATACCGTCCAGACGGTACAGTAAGCCCGCCGCTCTTGGGTTTTCCAAGAAACCGGTCCAATGTGCATCGCGGCCTTCCGGATGCCGATTCCTTACCGATTGGGGATCTCCTTTGAAAAAGCGTCTCTTCATCGCTCTCGTGCTGCTTGTACTCGTTTGCGGCGGCATCGTCGGGTTCAACATCTTCCGCGACAATGCGATCCAGCAGTTCTTCGCCAACATGCCGGTCGCGTCGGTGACGGTGGCGACCGCCAAGGTCGATCCCGCTCCCTGGACGCCAGGCATTGAAACGATCGGCACGGTCAATGCCTCGCAGGGCGTCGACCTGACGGTCGAGCAGGCAGGCATCATCAAGGACATCAATTTTGTCGCCAACCAGCGCGTCAAGCAAGGCGATGTGCTGATCCAGCTCGACGATACGGTCCAGCAGGCGGATCTGGCGGCGTCCAAGACGCAGGCGGCACTCGACCAGCAGTCGCTCGACCGCGCCATCGAACTGCAACGCCGCGGCGTGGGTTCGGAAGTCGCGCTCGACGCGGCCCGCGCAACGGCATCGACGTCGGCCTCACAGGTGCAGAAGCTGCAGGCGGTGCTCGACCAGAAGCAGCTGCGCGCGCCGTTCAACGGTACAATAGGTATTCCCAAGGTCGACGACGGCCAGTATCTTGCCCCCGGCACCATCGTTGCCACGCTGCAGGATCTCGACACCATGCGTGCCGACTTCTCCGTACCGGAGCAGCAGCTTGGTCTTTTGAAGATGACCCAGCCGGTGGCCTTTGGCGTGACCGCCGACGACATGGCTTTCAAGGGAAATGTCGTCGGTATCGATCCGAAGGTCGACCCGCAGAGCCGGCTGGTTTCGGTCCGCGCCGAGATCACCAATCCTGAAGGCAAGCTGAGCCCCGGCCAGTTCGTGCGCGTGCGTGTCGAGCTGCCCAGGGAGGACGGCGTGCTGGCCGTGCCGCAGACCGCGTTGACCACCAGCCTCTACGGCGACTATGTCTATGTCGTGCGCCCCGCCGAGGCCAAGCCAGAAGCCGCAGGTGCCGCTGCAGCCGCTCCGGCTGAGGCATCGGCAACGCCAGCCCAGCCGAAGGCCGAACCGGCACTTGTCGTCAACCAGGTCTTCGTCAAGGTCGGCCGCCGTTCGGAAGGCCGTGTCGAGATCATCGAAGGCGTCAAGGCCGGAGACGAACTGGTCATCGCCGGCCAGAACAGGTTGACCAACGGCACCCCAGTCAAGGTCGACAACACGGTTTCGCCAACGACCTCCGCTGATGCCAAGGCGGCCGCAAAATGAGTTTCTCAGACATCTTCATCCGCCGCCCCGTCCTGTCGACGGTGGTCGCCTTCATGATCCTGCTCCTGGGTTTCCAGGGGCTGTTCAACCTGTCGGTCCGGCAATACCCCGAAGTCGAGGAGACGGTGATCACCATCTCCACCGTCTATCCCGGTGCCAGCGCCGACCTGATCCAGGGCTTCATCACAGCACCTATCGCGGCTGCGGTGGCAACGACCGAAAACATCGATTACGTGACGTCGCAGAGCCGGCCGTCGTCGAGCACGGTGACCGTGCAGATGGAACTCGGCTCCAACCCCGATACCGCGCTGACCGAGGTCATGTCCAAGGTCCAGCAGGTGCGCGGCCAGTTGCCGAGCGATGCCAAGGACCCGACCATCGTCAAGGGAACGGGCATGCAGTTCGCCATCATGTACCTGGCGATGCAGAACCCGAACATGAGCTCGGAAGAGCTGACCGAATACATTGAACGCGTCATCCGTCCGCGCATGTCGACCATCGAGGGCGTTGCCGAGGTCCAGGTCCTGGGCGCCGCCAACTATTCGATGCGCGTCTGGGTCGATCCGGTGAAGCTTGCCGCGCGCGGTCTTACCGCCGCTGAAGTGTTGCAGGCGATCAACGCCTCCAACTTCCTGTCGGCGCCGGGCAAGACCAAGAACGAATACGTCGCCTATTCGATCACCATGAAGTCGACGCTGCAGACGCCGGAGGCATTTGGTGAACTGCCGCTCAAGTCGGACAACGGCAACGTCGTCAGGCTGCGCGATGTCGCGCATGTCGAACTCGCCGCCGAAAGCACCGATACGGTCGTCAACTTCAACGGCGAGCCGGGCACTTTCATCGGCATCTTCCCCACACCGTCGGCAAACCCGCTCAACACGGCGGCCGCCGTCATCGACGAGCTGCCGGCGATCAGCGCCAGCCTGCCCCAGGGCATGACCATCACCATGGTCTATGACTCGACCGAGACGATCAGCGCATCGATCGAGGAGGTGTTCAAGACCATCGCCGAAGCCGTGGCCATCGTCATCGTCGTCATCCTGCTGTTCCTGGGCTCGTTCCGGTCGGTGCTGATGCCGGTGGTGACGATCCCGCTGTCGCTCATCGGCGTCTGTTTCATCCTGTTGATGATGGGCTATTCGATCAACCTGCTGTCGCTGCTGGCCATGGTGCTGGCGATCGGCCTGGTCGTCGACGATGCCATTGTGGTGGTGGAAAACATCCATCGCCATATCGAGGACGGCATGTCGCCGATGCAGGCGGCATTCAAGGGCATGCGCGAGATCTTCGGGCCGGTGGTCGCCATGACCATCACGCTCGCGGCCGTGTTCGCCCCGCTGATGTTCACCGGCGGCCTGACCGGGTCCCTGTTCCGCGAGTTCGCGGTCACACTTGCGGGTGCCGTCATTCTCTCCGGCTTCATCGCGGTCACGATCACGCCGATGATGTCGGCGCGCATGCTCAAGGCCGGCAACCACAGCCGTTTCGCGCAGGCCGTCGACCGTACTTTCGAGCGCATCGCCAACCGCTACGAGCGGCTGGTGGCAGGCTCGCTGAAGTATCGGCCGGTGACGTTGTTGATCGTCATCGCGCTTGTCTCCGTGACTGGCTTCATGTTCCTCAAGACGTCGAACGAACTGGCGCCCGAAGAGGACTCTGGTGCGTTGTTCGCGCTGGTAACGGCGCCGCGCTACGCGACGACGGAATATACAAGCATGTACACCGACCAGATCCGCGACCTGACCAAGGATCTGCCCGAGCTCAAGACCAGTTTCTCGATCGTCGGCATGGGCGGCGGCACCAATTCGGGCTTCTCCGTCTGGGTGCTCAAGGACTGGGCCGATCGTACGCGGTCGCAAAAGGAGATCCAGGCCGACATCCAGGCACGCCTGTCCAAGGTCAGCGGTGTGGAAGCTCTGGTCTTTGCACCGCCGTCGCTGCCGGGTGCCGGTGGTGGCCTGCCGATCTCGTTGGTCATCCAGTCGACTGGCGATCCGAGCCAGGTCTTCGAGGTGGCCGAGCAGATCAAGCAGAAGGCACAGGCCTCCGGACGCTTCATCGTCGTACAGAACTCGCTGTCCTTCGACGCGCCGCAGGTGACGGTTACCATCGACCGCGATCGCGCGGCAGCGCTCAACCTGTCGGTGCGGGATATCGGCACGACGCTGAGCCTGCTTGTCGGCGGTGGTTCGATTGCCGAGTTCGATCGCGATTCAAACAGCTACGACATCATCATGCAGGTGCCGGAAGAGTATCGGAACAACCCGGAGAAGCTCGGCGAGTTCTTCGTCCGCAGCGTCAACGGCCAGATGGTGCCCTTGTCGGCGGTGGTGACGATCAAGACCAACTCGTCGCCGGCCTCGATCGACCAGTTCAACCAGCTCAATTCGGCGACGATCGCGGCATTGCCTGTGCCCGGCGTCACCACTGGCGACGGCCTGAAGGTGATCGAAGACATTGCCCGGCCGTTGCTGCCGGCCGGCTTCTTTGTCGACTATTCCGGCCAGTCGCGCCTGGAGAGCGAGCAGGGCAGCACGATCCTGATCGCCTTCGGCCTGGCTATCGTCGTGATCTACCTGGTGCTGGCGGCGCAGTTCGAGAGCTTCCGCGATCCGTTCATCATCATGATGTCGGTGCCGCTGTCGATCTTCGGCGCCATCGTGCCGCTTAATCTCGGCCTGGGTACGCTCAACATTTACACCCAGGTCGGTCTGATCACACTGATAGGACTGATTACCAAGCACGGCATCCTGCTGGTCGAATTCGCCAACCAGCAACGCGAGGAGCACGGGCTGTCACGCAGCGAAGCGATCATCGCTTCGGCCAAGGTTCGCCTGCGGCCGATCCTGATGACGACGGCGGCGATGGCGCTGGGCGTCGTGCCACTGATCATCGCCTCGGGCGCAGGCGCTGCGGCACGCTACTCGATGGGCTTGGTGATCTTCTGCGGCGTGATCGTCGGCACGATCTTCACGCTGTTCGTGGTGCCGATGTTCTACACCTTCATCTCGCGCAAGGACCTGGCGGCTCACGTCGAAGAACCCGACGCCGCGCAGATGGCGGAACCCGCTCATCACTGAACGGGCGATGTGAAATGAAAAAGGCCCCGGAGCGATCCGGGGCCTTTTGCTTTGGCAGGTTGCGGGCCGGCATCCGCATTTTTGCATTGCACAATGATGGCCGGCGCGCAAAGAAGAGGGCATGAAGACCGCCGCGCTCAGCGTCCTCGTCATCGACGAAAACCGCATCCGCGCCTCGATCATCGAGGCGGGTTTGCGTGAGGCCGGGCATGATCACGTCACGCTGGTCCACGACGTGGCGGGAATTGGACGGCGCATTGCCGAGATCAATCCCGATGTCATCGTCATCGATCTCGAAAACCCCAATCGCGACATGCTGGAAAACATGTTCCAGCTTTCGCGCGCGGTGAAGCGGCCGATCGCGATGTTCGTCGACCGTTCCGACAGCGCTTCGATCGAGGCGGCCGTCGATGCCGGCGTCTCCGCCTATGTCGTCGACGGGCTGAAGCGCGAGCGGGTCAAGCCGATCCTCGATATGGCCGTCAGCCGCTTCAACGCATTTTCACGCCTGGCGCGCGAACTCGAGGAGGCGCGTAGCGAACTCGAGGACCGCAAGGTCGTCGACCGTGCCAAGGGCATCCTGATGAAGTCGCGCGGCATCTCCGAGGCGGAGGCCTATGCGCTGATGCGCAAGGCGGCGATGAACCAGAACCGCAAACTGTCGGAGATTGCGCAGAGCCTGGTGACCGCTGCCGGGCTGTTGGGAGACGATGCATGAGCGATGCCCGTTTCGAGATTTCAGCCGGCTTCCTGCCATTGCTCGACAGCGCCCTTCTGGTGATGGCCAGGGAGAAGGGGTTCGCTGCGGCCGAAGGCATTGATCTTACCCTGGTGCGCGAAACCTCCTGGGCCAACATCCGCGACCGGCTGGCCGTCGGGCATTTCCAAGTGGCGCACATGCTGGCACCGATGCCGATCGCCTGCAATCTCGGCCTGACGCCGCTCGCGGCCACCACCGTCGTGCCGATGGCGCTGGGCCTCGGCGGCAACGCCGTCACCGTTTCCAACGCACTGTGGCACGACATGGCAGCCCATGGCGCGAGCGACGATCTTTCGCCGCGCGCAACTGGGGATGCGCTGAGGGCCGTGGTGGCTGAGCGGGCACTTGGCCACGCCTCGCCGCTGCGCCTTGGCGTGGTTCATCCGCATTCGGGCCACAACTACGAATTGCGCTACTGGCTTGCCGCCTGCGGCATCGACCCCGACCGCGACGTCGAGATCGTCATCCTGCCGCCGCCGTTGATGGCCGATGCGCTGGGCTCGGGGTCCCTCGACGGCTATTGCGCCGGCGAGCCGTGGAATACCGCCGCCGTCATGCTCGGCCATGGCCGCATCGCAACAGTCAAAGCCAAGATCTGGCGCTCCAGCCCGGAAAAGGTGCTGGGGGCCGATGCGCGCTGGAGCGACGCCAATCCCGAGGCGCTGTCCGCGCTGCTTCGCGCCATTCATCATGCGGCGCATTGGTGCGCGGTGCCAGGCAATCACACCGAGCTTGCAGGCATCATGGCAGCACCTACCTATGTCGGGCGCCCGGCGGAATGGATGCTGCCCGCACTTTCGGGGCATCTCGGGACGGTAGAAAACAGTCTTGTCGATGTCGAAGACTTCTTTGTTCCCCAGGCAAAGGCCGCGACCTTTCCGTGGAAGAGCCATGCGTTGTGGTTCTACAGCCAGATGGTGCGTTGGGGGCAGGCCGGGCACTCCCCCAACAATGCCTCGATTGCCCGCGAGACCTATCGGCCCGACCTCTACCGTACCGCGCTCAAGCCGTTGGGCGCGGCCTTGCCGGGCGCCAACGCCAAGGTCGAAGGCGCGCTTGCAGCGCCGACGCCGGTCGGCTCGGCCGGCGCCAGCCTGGTGCTCGGGCCCGATGGCTTCTTTGATGGCAGCCTGTTCGATCCGGACGAGCTCGACGGCTACATCGCTTCCCAGAGAAGCGCGACCGTCTGACCGGTTGTCAATTTTTGTGCATTGCACACAAAATGGGCAGGCGCTGCTGCCGAATGATTATCCATTGATCGCTGGCACATCGCGGCCGAAAACCGCCCAGCAAACATAAGCATCTGAAAATGAATGGAAACGCCGCAACCTTCCAAACTGGCACGGTTTGTGCATTGCAATAGGCGAGGCCGAGAGGCCAGACATATCGGCGTCCAATGACGGGCGTCCCAGGCAAAGCTGCCGACCAGATGACCGCGATCCCGGATGTACGGACGCGCGACCCTGGTCGGCAGCTTTTTTTGTTTTCGCGATCCAGATCAGCGCGGCGCCTCCCACGCCGCCCAACGGAGCCGACAATGACCGCAACCATCCCAGCCGCGCCCAGCCAGGACAATGCTCCGGCGCGGGCGCTTGCCATCTCCACCCTCGCATTCACCGTCTGCTTCGCCGTGTGGACGATCTTTTCGATCATCGGCGTGCGTATCAAGCAGGAGCTCGGCCTCTCCGAAACCCAGTTCGGGCTGCTGATCGGCACCCCGATCCTGACAGGTTCGCTGGTGCGCATCGTGCTCGGCGTCTGGACCGACCGTTTCGGCGGACGCCTTGTCTACACTGCAACCATGCTGGCTGCGGCCATCGCCACCTTCCTGCTCGCCTTCGCCCAGACCTACACACAGATGCTGATCGCCGCCCTTGGCGTCGGTCTAGCCGGCGGCTCCTTCGCCGTTGGCGTCGCTTATGTCTCGCGCTTCTTCCCGGCGGGCAAACAGGGCACAGCCCTTGGCATCTTCGGCGTCGGCAATGTCGGTGCCGCGGTGACCAAGTTCCTGGCACCCTTCGTCATGCTTGCCGGAGGCTGGCAGGAGGTGGCGCTGATCTGGGCCGCCTGCCTCGGCTTCATGGCCTTCGTCTTCTGGTTCGGCAGCGAAGATGATCCTGTCATCCGCCAGCGCCGCATCCACGGCGGGCAGCCGAAGAGCTTCTGGGCCGAGTTTGCACCGCTCAGGAATGTCCAGGTCTGGCGCTTCGGCCTCTATTACTTCTTCTCTTTCGGCGCCTTCGTCGCGCTGGCGCTGTGGCTGCCGCGCTATCTCATCGGCGTCTACGGCTTCGACATCGCCACCGCCGGCATGATCGGTGCCGCCTATTCGATCCCGGCCAGCATCTTCCGCGCCTATGGCGGCGTGCTGTCCGACCGGGTTGGCGCCCGCACGGTGATGTACTGGACCTTCGGCGTGTCGGCGATCGCCACGCTGGTTCTGTCGCTGCCGACTGCCGACTATGTCGTCCACGGCATCAGCGGGCCGATGTCGTTCCACTTCGAAGTCGGGCCGGTCGCCTTCATGGTCGTCGCCTTCGTGCTTGGCTTCTTCATGAGCCTGGGCAAGGCAGCCGTCTACAAGCACATCCCGGCCTACTATCCCGAAAATGTCGGCGCCGTCGGCGGCCTGGTCGGCATGATCGGCGGGCTCGGCGGCTTCATCCTGCCCATCGCTTTCGGCGCGCTCAACGACCTCACCGGCCTGTGGTCGAGCTGCTTCATGCTGCTGTTTGCCCTCGTCGTCGCCTCGCTGGTCTGGATGCATCTGTCGATCAGAAAGATCTCGCGCGAAGGCGCCGACGAACCGCTGACTTTCGCCACCCAGTGAAACGGACAAGGACCAATGTCATGACCGAGAGACTTGTCATCATCGGCAACGGCATGGCCCCCGGGCGCATGCTGGAGCACCTGCTGGAGGCGGCACCCGACCGCTACCAGGTCACCATCTTCAACGCCGAGCCGCGCGTGAACTACGACCGCATCATGCTGTCGCCGGTCCTGTCGGGCGAGAAGGGTTATGAAGAAATCATCATCCATGGCGACGGCTGGTACATCAAGCACGGCATCATGCTGTACAAGGGCCACAGGATCGTCGCCATCGATCGCGCGGCCAAGACCGTCACGTCAGATCATGGCGTGACCGAGCCTTACGACAAGCTGGTCATAGCCACCGGCTCGGTACCGTTCATCATTCCGGTGCCCGGCAACGACATGGCCGGCGTGCTGAGCTACCGCGACCTCGACGACGTCAACTCCATGCTGCTCGCGGCGCAGTCGCGCGCCAAGGCGGTCGTCATCGGCGGCGGTCTGCTCGGCCTCGAAGCTGCCGCCGGCCTGCAGTCGCGCGGCATGGACGTCACCGTGCTGCACGTCATGTCGACGCTGATGGAGCGCCAACTCGACCCGGCCGCCGGCTACCTCTTGCAGAAGGCTGTCGAGGCGCGCGGCATCAAGGTCATCACTAAGGCCAACACCAAGGCCATCGTCGGTAATGGCAAGGTCGAGGGCGTCGAACTCGCCGACGGCACCATCATTGCGGCAAACCTGGTCGTCATGGCGGTCGGTATCCGGCCGAATGCGGCGATCGCCAGGGATGCCGGTATCGAGACCAATCGCGGCATCGTCGTCGACCACGGCATGAGCACCTCCGATCCAGACGTCATGGCGCTCGGCGAATGCGCCGAAGTCGGCGGCCAGGTCTACGGGCTTGTCGCGCCGCTCTACGAAATGGCCCGTGTTGCCGCCAGCCATCTCGCCGGCGAGGAGGGAGCCAGATTCGTCCACTCCGACACGCCGACAAAGCTCAAGGTCACTGGCATCGATCTCTATTCGCTCGGTGATTTCGCCGACGGTGACGACCGCGAGGAGATCGTGCTGCGCGACGCCGCGGCCGGCATCTACAAGCGCCTGGTTCTCAAGGACAACCGCCTCATCGGTACCGTGCTTTATGGCGAGACTGGCGACGGCGCCTGGTTCAACGATCTCAAAAAGAAGCAGACCGACATCTCGGAGATGCGCGACACGCTGATCTTCGGTCAGGCCTATCAGGGAGGATCGCCGCTGGACCCTATGGCGGCCGTTGCAGCACTGGCGGATGATGCGGAAATCTGCGGCTGCAACGGCGTCTGCAAGGGCAAGATCACCGGCACCATCACCTCCAAGGGATTGACGTCGCTCGACGACGTGCGCGCTCATACCAAAGCCTCCGCCTCCTGCGGCTCGTGCACCGGGCTTGTGGAGCAGCTGATGTCGCTGACCCTCGGCGACAGCTACAACCCCACCGCCGTGCAGCCGATGTGCAAATGCACCGACTTTGGCCACGACGACGTGCGCCGGCTGATCAAGGCCAAGGGGCTGAAGACCATCCCCGAAGTCATGCAGGAGCTGCAGTGGAAGACCTCCTGCGGCTGCGCCAAATGCCGGCCCGCGCTCAACTACTACCTCGTCTGCGACTGGCCCGACGAATATGCCGACGACTACCAGTCGCGCTTTATCAACGAGCGTGTCCACGCCAACATCCAGAAGGACGGCACCTATTCGGTGGTGCCGCGCATGTGGGGCGGGGTGACCAATGCCAACGAACTGCGCGCCATCGCCGACGTCGTCGACAAGTTCGAAATCCCACTGGTGAAGGTCACCGGTGGCCAGCGCATCGACATGCTTGGCATCAGGAAGGAGGACCTTCCTGCGGTCTGGTCCGATCTCGGCAAGGCCGGATTCGTTTCGGGCCATGCCTATGCCAAGGGCCTGCGCACGGTGAAGACCTGCGTCGGCTCGGACTGGTGCCGCTTTGGCACGCAGGATTCGACCGGGCTTGGCATCCGCATCGAAAAGTTCATGTGGGGCTCGTGGACGCCGGCCAAGCTCAAGATGGCGGTGTCGGGCTGCCCGCGCAATTGCGCCGAGGCGACCTGCAAGGACGTTGGCGTGATCTGCGTCGACAGTGGCTTCGAGATCCACTTCGCCGGTGCAGCCGGCCTCGACATCAAGGGTACCGAGGTGCTCGGCCTGGTCAAATCAGAAGACGAGGCGCTCGAGGTCATCATCGCGCTGACGCAGATGTATCGGGAACAGGGCCGCTATCTCGAACGTATCTACAAATGGGCCAAGCGTGTCGGGGTGGCCGAGATCAAGCGCCAGATTCTCGACGATGCCGACAAGCGGACGGCTTACTACGACCGCTTCGTCTTCAGCCAGAAGTTTGCCCAGGTCGACCCATGGTCGGAGCGCGTCTCCGGCAAGGACAAGCACGAGTTCCGGCCGATGGCTTCGGTCGGTTTCGCGGAGGCTGCGGAATGAGCGAGATGGACTGGATCGCGATCGGAACGTTGGACGACATACCCGTGCGCGGCGCGCGCTGCGTGACCACGCCCCAGGGCAAGATTGGCGTGTTCCGTACCGCCGAAGACCAGGTTTTCGCCATCGAGGATCACTGCCCGCACAAGGGCGGGCCGCTGAGCCAGGGCATCGTGCATGGTGCTGCGGTGACATGCCCACTGCACAATTGGGTGTTTTCGCTGGAAACGGGCAGGGCGCAGGGTGCTGACGAAGGTTCGGTCAGAACCATCCCGCTCAAGGTCGAGGAAGGGCGGCTGTTCATCGCCCTCGACGTCCTGGCTTCGAAGGCTGCCTGATCATGACGGATGCACGCGAGGTGAGGACCGCCTGTCCCTATTGCGGGGTGGGTTGCGGCGTGCAGGCGCGGGTCGCTGCGGACGGCACTGTGTCCGTGCGCGGCGACCCCGGCCATCCCGCCAATTCGGGCAAGCTGTGCTCCAAGGGGTCGGCGCTCGGCGAAACGCTCGGCCTTGACGGACGCGTGCTCCATCCCGAGATCGCCGGGCGCCGCGCCGGCTGGGACGCAGCGCTCGATCTGGTGGCCAGGCGGTTCTCCGAGACGATAGCCCGACACGGGCCGGATTCGGTCGCCTTCTACGTCTCGGGGCAACTGCTGACTGAGGACTATTACGTCGCCAACAAGCTGATGAAGGGTTTCATCGGCTCGGCCAACATCGACACCAATTCGCGGCTGTGCATGGCCTCCAGTGTCGCCGGCCACAAGCGCGCCTTCGGCGAAGACATCGTGCCTGGTGTCTACGAGGATTTCGAACAGGCCGACCTCGTCGTGCTGGTTGGTTCCAACACCGCCTGGTGCCACCCGATCCTCTACCAGCGCCTGCTCGCCACCCGGGCCGAACGCGGAACGAAGATCGTGGTCGTCGATCCGCGCCGCACCGCAACGGCAGCGGAATGCGACCTGCACCTGCAGCTCAAGCCGGGAACGGACGTGATGCTGTTCAATGGCCTTGTGGCGCATCTCGCGCGCTGCGGCGCCGTTGATTCAGCCTATGTCGCCGCGCATACGACCGGCTTCGACGCGGCGCTCAGCCTTGCTGCAGCTGATGCACCCTCTCTGAAGCGGGTCGCTGAAACCTGCGATCTCGACGCTGCCGACATTGCCGCCTTCTACGACTGGTTCGCGGCGACGGAACGAACCGTCACCGTCTACAGCCAGGGCGTCAACCAGTCGGCCCACGGCACCGACAAGGTCAACGCCATCATCAACTGCCATCTTGCGACGGGACGCATCGGCAGGCCGGGCATGGGGCCGTTTTCGGTCACCGGTCAGCCCAACGCCATGGGTGGCAGGGAGGTCGGCGGCCTTGCCAACCAGCTTGCCGCGCATATGGGTTTCGACGATCCGTCGGCCCCGGACCGGGTTGGCCGCTTCTGGCATGCGCCTGATATCGCCCGTAGGCCGGGCCTCAAGGCCGTCGACATGTTCGAGGCGGCAAGCGACGGGCGCATCAAGGCGCTCTGGGTCATGGGCACCAACCCCGCCGTCAGCATGCCGGATGCCGGCAAGGTGCGCGCGGCCTTGAAGGCGTGCGACTTCGTGGTGGTGTCGGATGTCACCCGTACCGACACCAGCCATTTCGCCGACGTGCTGCTGCCTGCCGCGGCCTGGGGCGAAAAGGACGGCACCGTCACCAATTCCGAGCGCCTGATATCGCGCCAGAAATCGTTCCTGCCATTGCCGGGGGAGGTCCGTCCCGACTGGTGGATCGTATCAGAGGCCGCCCGGCGCATGGGTTTCGCCGAGGCCTTCGACTACGCTGAACCGGCCGCGATCTTTCGCGAGCATGCCGCGCTTTCGGCTTTCGAAAACGAGGGCGCGCGCCTGTTCGACATCGGCGGCCTCACCGACCTTACCGACGCCGAATACGATGCCCTTGCGCCACTGCACTGGCCGTTTCCCGCAGGCGCTACGGGCCGTACTCAGCGGTTGCTGGGTGACGGCAGGTTTCCCACTGCCGACGGCCGCGCCCGCTTCTTGCCGGTCCGCCAGGAAGGCGCTGCACTACCGGTCGATGCGGCCTATCCGCTTGTGCTCAACACGGGACGGTTGCGTGACCAGTGGCACACCATGACCCGTACGGGACGTGTGCCAAGGCTGATGGCCAACGCGCCCGAGCCGGCGGTCGAGCTGAACCCCGTCGATGCAGCCGCACTCGGGATCGCCGACGGCGACCTGGTCCGCATCGAAAGCCGCTATGGCGGCGCTCGCGCCAAGGCTGCCGCCAGCCCCGGCCAGCGGCGCGGCGAGGCCTTCCTGCCGATGCATTGGAGCGGGCGCTTTGCCGCCAATTCGGCAGCCGGGTCTCTGTCGGCGCCGATCACCGATCCCTTCTCCGGACAGCCGGAACTCAAGCATGTCCCTGTGCGGATCTCGCGCGAGCCTGTCTTATGGGCCGGTGTGTTGATGACGCGCCGCGACATCAGGCCGACTGGCTTCGTCCATTGGAGCCGCGCCGCCGTTGCCGGCGGATGGGTCTACGAACTGTCCGGCACCGAGCCGCCCGAACAGGGCTTCCTGCTCGCCCGCCGCCTGGTCGACGTGGTGCCCGCCGACCAGTTGCTCGAATACACCGACCGCCGGACCTCGACCTTCCGTGCCGCGGCTACCGACAGCGAGGGCAAGCTCGCCGAGGCGCTATTGGTTGCGCCGCGCGGCCTGCTGCCCGAGCGCGACTGGCTGCTGTCGCTGCTCGCCACGGGTGAGCCGCTGTCGCCGCTCGACCGCCGCGCGCTGCTGTCGGGGCGTGCGCCGACGCCGGTGCCTTCGGTCGGCCGCATCGTCTGTTCGTGCTTCAGTGTCGGGGTGAATCAGCTTGCTGCGGCGATCTCGGCCGGCAACGCCAGCCTCGACGAGATAGGCGTGGTGTTGAAGGCCGGCACCAACTGCGGCTCCTGCCGCTCGGAGATCAGGGCGATGCTCGAGGCGTCACGCCTTGTGGCGGCGGAGTGAGCCCGGCCGCAGAAATGGACGTGCCGATCCCTGTTACCGTACCTTGAGCGCCGCCACCGCTGCTTCGCTGCGGTGGATGTGGTCGTTGGCGTCGTCCTCGCGCTGGACGAGCAGGATGAACAACAGATCGGTGAGCGCAAGTTGCGCGTCGCGGGCGGTGATCGACGACGAGCGGACGTTGTCTTCGTCGCTGACGGAATGAAGCACGATATCCGAAATGGCGCTCAAGGGATTGTCCCTGAGCGAGGAGATGACAACGACTGTTGCGCCACGCTGCTTGGCGAGTTCGGCGATGCGGACGGTCTCTATGCTCGTGCCCGAATGCGAGAATGCGAGCATCACGTCCCGCGTCCCCAGCGACGCGGCGCTGGCCAACTGAACATGGCTGTCGCTGTCATGCAGCACGTTGCGGCCGAGCTTCATCAGCTTGATGGCGAAGTCACGGGCGACGAGCGATGAAGCGCTGACGCCGGCGAGGTGGATGCGCTCGGCCCGGTCGAGCAGGTCGAGAACCCGCTCCATGGTCTGCTCGCTGTTGACCGACATCGTCTGCTGCATGGCCGCAAGCTTGCCGGCCACCAGCTTCTGCTGCACGGCGACATAGCCGTCGGCACGGTCGATGCTGCCGTGGACCATGCCGGGCGGCGCCTGCCATTGTTGGGCTTTGGCCTCGCTGACCGCGAGCTTCAGCTGCTGGTAGCTCGGATAGCCGAGCTTCTGCGCGAACTTGACCACGCTGGACTGGCTGCGGCCGGTCTGTTCGCCAAGCGCCACCGACGACAGGCGCAGCATTTCATCCGGATTGTCGACGATGAACTGGCCGATCTGTCGATCTGCCGGAGCCATGGTGTCGAGCGTCGCAATGATTTTCGTGAGAACCGACATGAAGCTCCTCGGGGCCCTTCATCATGCTGAAATCAGGGAATAGAATATTCCAATCCAGGTTGACAGGGAAGAATAATCCGATCAACTCTCTTGTCAGTTCGGCCGTTTCGACCGGCTGCTGAACGGGTTCTTGAACATGGACAAATTGCGCATTGTCGGCGGGCAGAGGCTCCAGGGTGCGGTCGCCATATCAGGCGCCAAGAATGCCGCCCTGCCGCAAATTGCTGCATCGCTGCTGAGCCCTGAACCTCTTGAACTGACCAACTTGCCTGCGGTCAGCGACGTCGAGAACATGCTCGGTGTCATTGCCCAGCATGGAGCGGAGATCAGCCGCCAGGGCCGATCCGTGCGTGTCGACGCAAGTAAAGCCTCTTCGCGGGAAACCAGCTACGACACGGTACGCAAGATGCGCGCAACTGTGCTGGTGCTGGGGCCACTGCTCGCCCGCTTCGGCAAGGCGCAGGTATCTCTGCCCGGCGGCTGCGCCATCGGCGCGCGGCCTGTCGATATGCACATCAAGGCACTCGGACAGTTGGGCGCCGACATCGGCATCCAGGGCGGCTCGATCGTTGCTTCCGCGCCTGGCGGTCTGACGGGAACGCGCATCGTGCTCGGCTCGCCTTCCGTCGGTGCGACCGAAACTGCGATGATGGCGGCCACCGCGGCAAAGGGCGAGACCGAGATCGTCAACGCCGCCCGCGAGCCCGAGGTGATGGACCTCGCCGCCTGCCTTAGTGCCATGGGCGCAAATATCGAAGGGGCGGGGACGCACCGCATTCTCGTCCAGGGCGATACCTTTTGGCGCGCGGCCGCGCACCATACGATTCCCGACCGCATCGAGGCCGGAACCTATGCGATTGCGGCAGCGATATCAGGCGGCCAGCTCGAACTGACCAACGCGCGGCTCGAGCACATGGCGTCCGTCGTTCAGGTACTGGAAGCGGCGGGAGTCAGCGTCTGGCCGGGAGACCGGGGGCTTATCGTCTCGCGCGACGGCCCGTTGACGCCGGTCGACATTACGACGGAACCCTATCCCGGATTTCCGACCGATCTGCAGGCGCAATTCATGGCATTGATGTGCTGTGCGCCGGGCGCGTCGCTGCTGCGCGAGACGGTGTTCGAGAACCGCTTCATGCATGTACCGGAGCTCGTTCGCCTCGGCGCCAACATCACGCTTCAAGGCACGTCCGCACTGGTGCGCGGCGGCACGCCGCTGCGTGGGGCGCAGGTCATGGCCACCGACCTGCGCGCCTCGGTGTCGCTGGTGCTTGCAGCACTGGTCGCCGAGGGTGAGAGCATCGTCAATCGCGTCTACCATCTCGATCGGGGTTACGAGAGCCTCGACCGCAAGCTCCGAATGTGCGGGGCGACCATCGAGCGGCTACCCGGATGAGCTCCGCCACGGTCTCCCAATTCTATCTCGGCGTCGATGGCGGCGGCACGGGCTGCCGTGCCCGCATCGTCGATGAAGCCGGCGATGTGCTCGGCCAGGGCCTTTCCGGTCCCGCGACCACGAGGCTGGGCATCGACGTTGCCTGGGCGTCGATTGCCCGCGCCTATGGCGCGGCCGTCGAAGAGGCTGGCTTTGGCGCTACCGAACTGGCACGCACCTTCGCTGGCATCGGTCTTGCCGGGATCGGCCGCAAGGGCGCGCTGGAGGCACTCCAGGCAATCGCGCACCCCTTCGCCGCCATCGGCTTCACCAGCGACGGCATGGGCGCCTGCCTAGGTGCTCATTCGGGCAAGGACGGCGCCATCGTCATTGCCGGCACCGGCTCGATCGGACTGGGCTTCGTCGAGGGGCGGGACCTCAGGGTCGGCGGCTACGGCTTTCCCATTTCGGATGAAGGCAGTGGCGCCGATCTCGGCCTGAAGGCGGTGCAGCTTGCGCTGCGCGCCAACGATGGCCGCCATGATCGCTCCGCTCTGCTCAGCGAGGTCATGCAGCGTTTCCACAACGAACCGATGGAAGCGGTGGCCTGGATGGACCGGGCAACCGCCACCGACTACGCCGCGCTGGCACCGACCGTCATGCGCCATGCCGACCAGGGCGACGCCGCTGGACGCCGCATCGTGCAATCGGCGGCCGAGCAGATCGACACCATTGTGCGTACTTTGTTCGACAAGGGCGCGCCGCGCGTGACCCTGCTCGGTGGCCTGGCAAGCCCGCTGGAGCCCTGGCTTGCGCCCGACGTTCGCCGCCGCCTCAAGCCGGCTGATGGTGACGCCGTTTCCGGCGCGATCATCCTCGCCAGGCGGCTCGACCTGTCGAATATCTCAAAGGAATAATCCATTCCAAATCTTGTTGACAGTAGGAATATTGCATTCTAGAAAGTTAATGAAGGCTCAGGAGAACCGGCTCCACGAGGCTCTTGCGTTTTGAGAACCGGGCAGGTGGCGACAAGTGTCAGAACAAGCCTTGATTTCGGAGCTGGGGCGATTGGTGTCCGAAGAGCGGAACCCGCGGACCATGGATATCGACCTGTTGCCGACGATCGACGTCCTCAGGAAGATCAACGACGAAGACAAGCTTGTCGCGCACGCGGTCGAGAAGGTGATCCCCGAGATTGCCGCCACCGTCGATCGCATCACCGTTGCCTTTCGGCAAGGCGGGCGCCTGATCTACATGGGGGCGGGCACCAGCGGCCGGATTGGCGTGCTTGACGCTTCCGAATGCCCCCCGACATTCCGCGTGCCGCCGACAATGGTCGTCGGCCTCATCGCTGGCGGCTACAGCGCGCTGCTGAAGGCAACGGAAGGCGCGGAGGACAGCCAGTCCAAGGGTGCCGAGGCACTGGCCGAAATCGACCTGACGGCCAAGGACGTCGTCGTCGGCATCGCCGCGAGCGGGCGCACGCCCTACGTCATTGGTGGCCTCAACTACGCCAGGAAGATCGGTGCGACCGCGGTGGCACTGTCGTGCAATCCCCAGTCGTCGATCGCCGCCATTGCCGACATTGCGATTTCGCCCGTTGTCGGTCCCGAAGCGCTGACCGGTTCGACCCGCATGAAGTCAGGCACGGCCGAAAAGCTGGTCCTCAATATGCTGACCACAGCCAGCATGATCGGCATCGGCAAGAGCTACGAGAACCTGATGGTCGACCTGAAGGCGTCGAACAAGAAGCTCGTGGCAAGGGCTGCGCGCATCGTCATGCAGGCCGCCGAATGCACGCTGGAGGAAGCGCAGGCAGCGCTTGCCCAGACCGATAACGACGTGAAGCTGGCAATCCTCATCGTTTTGACGGGGATGAACCTCGCAGATGCTCAGTTTGCACTGGAAGGGTCGAAAGGCTTCTTGCGAAAAGCGATCCAGGACGCGAGGCCCGCGTCGATGTGATGCTGGGCGGCCACGATGCCGCTCAGGGAGATGAGATAACGGGAGGATGAAAATGACCAGCAAGTTCAAATATTTCCTTGGGGCAACGACGGCTGTGATGATCGGCCTGTCGGCGGTTGCCGGCCATGCCGACGCGGCGACGCTACGCATGGCCTGGGCGCAGGACGCCACCGGGCTCGATCCGCACAAGCAGACGGCGTTCTCGTCGCTGCGCCTGCTCGAGCTGATCTATGAGCCGCTCGTGCGCCTCGACGCCGACCTCAAGATCATTCCGGGCGTCGCCACCGCGTGGGAGTTCTCCACCGACGGCAAGCAACTGACCTTCAAGCTCGACCCCAAGGCCAAGTTCCAGAACGGTGCCGCCGTGACTTCCGCCGACGTCAAGGCATCGTTCGAGCGCATCCTCGACGAGAAGACCGGTGCCGCCAACCGCGCTAACTATCTCTCCATCGAGAGTATCGAGGCGCCCGATGCCGGTACCGTCGTGTTCAAGCTGAAGCAGCCCGACGCGCCGATCCTGACCGCCATGACCGACACCAATTCGTCGATCGTCCCGGCAAGCGAGATCGCCGCCGGCACAATCGGCACCCAGGCGGTCGGCTCAGGTCCGTTCAAGCTCGAGAAGTGGGACCCCAACTCCAAGGCCGCGCTCGTCGCCAACAAGGACTGGGCCGGTGGCGCGACTGGTGTTGACGGCATCGAGATCAGCGTGCTGCCTGACGAAACCGCGATCCTGGCTGCCATGCGCACCGGGCAGATCGATTTCGCGCTGCTCAACGATCCGCTGATCGCGACACTGGTGCCCAACGAGCCCAAGCTCCAGCTCAACCGCGCGCCTCTGCTCGCCTATCACGTGCTTCAGCTCAACCCGGCGCGCAAGCCGATGAACGAGCTTGCCGTGCGTCAGGCCATCTCCTGCGCCGTCGACCGCAAGGCGGTACTCGACACGGCATCCCTCGGCGAAGGCCAGGTGACCGGGCCGATTACCGCACCGTTCTTCGCTTCCGATCCGAATTCGCTGTTCTGCTACAAGCAGGATGTCGAGAAGGCCAAGAAGCTTATGGCCGATGCCGGTTTTGCCGATGGCTTCAGCGCCACCGTGATCGCTGCCACCGGCGAGCCGCCGACGGCTGCCGCCGAAGCCCAGGTGCTGCAGTCGCAACTGGCCGAGATCGGCGTCAAGCTCGACATCAAGATGATGGAGCTCAACGTCTATGTCGACACCTGGCTGAAGGGCGACTTCGACATGGCGGTGGCGCTGAATGGCGGCCGTCCCGACCCCTACACCATGTACAACCGCTACTGGACCAAGAACGGCAACCTGCAGAAGGTTTCCAACTTCGCCGACGATACGCTCGACAAGCTGCTTCAGGACGGCCGCGCCGAGACCGATCCGGAAAAGCGCAAGGTAATCTTCGCTGAGTTCGACAAGCAACTCGCCGAAAAAGCGCCGTGGATCTGGCTCTACACCGGCTATGGCTACACCGCCCAGCAAAAGAACGTGCAGGGTTTCGTGCCGATGCCGACCGGCTCGCTGGTCAGTCTCGGCAAGGTCACCATCCAGTAGCAACTGCGTTTTGGGCGGCGGGCATCTCCCTGTCGCCGCCCGAAGGCGGTCGCCGTTGAGCCGATGGCGACCGCCCTTGAATCCGCGACCGGCCTTTGCCGGTCCAGCCCGGGAACCGCAACGGCTCCCCAACTCCAGATGGTCCTTACGCCATGAGTTACGTGATACGTCGCCTGCGGGCCTTTCCCCTGGTGCTGATCGGCGTCTCGATCATCGTCTTCATCGCCATTCGGCTGGTGCCGGGCGATTCCATCACCGCTATGCTGGGAACCGAGGCCGGACTTCTGACGCCGCAGCAGCGGGATTCGCTGGCCATCTATTTCGGCATCGACCAACCCTGGCCGGTCCAGTACTGGCGCTGGTTCACCGGCCTGTTCAGCGGCGACCTCGGCATATCGGTGACCTACGGCAAGCCGGTGCTGTCAGTCATCCTCGAACGCTTTCCGCTGACGCTTGAACTGGCACTTCTGGCCATGCTGATCGCGCTGTCGATCGGCGTTCCGGCCGGCATCTTCGCCGCCACCCGCAACGAGCGTCCCGCCGATCTCGGCGTTCGCATCGCCGCCATGATCGGCCAGTCGACGCCGAGCTTCGTCGTCGGCCTCGTCATCATCTACATCTTGTCGGCCGGCTTCGGCGTGCTGCCCACCATGGGGGCGTTCACCCCGTTCTGGCAGGATCCGTTGCAGAATCTCGGCCAGATGATCCTGCCGGCTATCACGCTCGGCTGTGCCTTCGCCTCTTCGGTCACCCGCGTCACCCGCTCGGCCATGCTCGACGTTTTGAGCGACGACTATGTGCGCACGGCACGCTCCAAGGGTGCGTCCGAGCGCAGCGTGGTCTGGCGTCACGCCTTGCCCAATGCGCTTGTACCCGTGGTCACGCTGAGCGGCATCGAGTTCGGCTACTTGCTCGGCGGCGCCGTCATCGTCGAACAGATCTACGCCTTGCCTGGCCTCGGCCGCATGGTGCTGGAAGCCATCCTGCAGCGCGACTACGCGCTGGTGCAGGGCGCGGTGCTGTTCATTGCCCTCAACTTCATGATCGTCAATCTGCTCGTCGACCTCGCTTATGCCGCGCTCGACCCCCGTATTCGCCTGGAGGGCCGTTGATGCGCGTCGTGAAGGCCATTTTTTCGCATCCGAGCGGCCGCATCGGCGGCGCCATCGTGCTGGTCTATCTGCTCGTCGCCTTGCTGGGCGCGGTGGGCCTTACCCCGCACGACCCGCTGATGCAGTACCGCATCGACCGCCTGCATGCGCCGACGTCCTCCTACTGGATGGGCACCGACTTGTTCGGCCGCGACGTGATGAGCCGTCTGATGAAGGGCATCGGCCAGTCCTTCACCGTGGCGTTCTTCTCCGTCGCGCTCGCCACGCTCGCCGGCACGGTGCTCGGGCTCACGGCCGCCTGGTACGGCAAGGGCTGGGATACGGTGATGATGCGCTTCATGGACGTGCTGCTGGCATTCCCGGCGATCCTGCTGGCGCTGCTGATCGTGACCATCGTCGGCCCCGGCACCTGGACCAGCGTGGCGGCCATCAGCATCGTCTACACGCCGATCTTCACACGCGTGGTGCGCGGACCCGCGCTGTCGCTGAAGTCGCGCGATTTCGTCGACGCCGCCCGCACCTTCGGCTCGAGCCGTTCCTACATCCTGACCCGCCACCTGCTGCTCAATCTGGTGGCGCCGCTGACCGTCCAGGTCACGCTGGCGCTGGCCTGGGCGCTGCTGACCGAGGCCGGCTTGAGCTTCCTCGGCCTCGGCACCCAGCCGCCGGCGTCGTCGCTTGGCTTGATGCTGAGCGACGCCCGCAACCTGATGGAGCAGGCGCCATGGCTGCTGGCCTTCCCGGCCGTCGCCATCATGTTTTCGATCCTCGGCTTCAACCTTCTCGGCGATGCGCTGCGCGACATCCTCGACCCCAAGACGAGGAGGGCGTGACGATGGCCACTGAGATGAAGCCGATCCTTTCGGTCCGCGACCTGCATGTCAGTTTCGGCCCGGCAGCCAGCGCCAAGGAAGTCGTGCATGGCGTGAGCTTCGACCTCGGCGTCGGCGAGGTGCTGGCGATCGTCGGCGAAAGCGGCTCGGGCAAGTCGGTGACCGCGCTGTCCAGCAACCGGCTGATCGACTATGCTGGCGGCCGCATCACCAGCGGCAAGATCGAACTGCTGCGCGCCGATGGCAGCGTCCTGGATGTCACCAGCGCCGGCAAGCAGGAGCTGACAGGCATTCGCGGCGCCGAGATCGGCGTGATCTTCCAGGAACCGATGACGTCGCTCAATCCGGTGCTGACCATCGGCACCCAGATCGAAGAGTCGTTCCGCCTGCATCGCGGCCTGACCGGCGCGCAGGCACGGGTCGCGGCGCGGGATGCGCTCGAGCGGGTGCGCATTCCCGATGCCGAGCGGCGGCTCAAGGCAACGCCGAACGAGCTCTCGGGTGGCATGCTGCAGCGCGTGATGATCGCCATGGCGCTGGCCTGCAATCCGCGCCTGTTGATTGCCGACGAGCCGACGACGGCACTCGATGTCACCGTGCAGGCGCAGATCATGGCGCTGCTGGCCGAGCTCAAGCGCGAAACCGGCATGTCGATGATCTTCATCAGCCACGACATCGGCCTCGTCGCCGGCATCGCCGACCGCGTGCTGGTGATGCAGGACGGCAAGGTGGTCGAGCAGGGCGAACTCAGCCAGATTCTCGACAAGCCGCAACACCCCTACACCCAGCATCTGCTGCACGCGGTGCCGCATTTCTCCAGCGGCACAGCCGCGAGAACGGACGGAGCGCGCACGATAGCGCCGCTGCCCAGGCCGACGCTCGAGGTCGACGACCTCGTCGTGCGTTATCCGCTGAAGGGCGGCTGGTTCAGCAAGCCGGTCGGCGCGGTGCACGCCGTCGACGGCGTCGCCTTCGACCTGATGCCGGGGGAGACGCTGGCGATCGTCGGCGAAAGCGGTTCGGGCAAGTCGACCACGGCACGCGCCGTACTCGGCCTCGTCTCTCCGACGCGCGGGGCGTTTTCGGTGGAAGCCCAGGCCGCGCGACCCGGCCAGAGCCGGCTGCCGGTGCAGATGGTGTTCCAGAACCCCTACGCCTCGCTCAATCCGCGTCTCAATGTCGAGCAGATCCTGGCCGAACCGGTGATCGCTACCGGCACGCCCATCGACAAAGCGGTTCGCGACAGGATGGTAGCGCTGCTCAAGCGCGTCGGCCTGCCCGAGGACAGTCTTGCCCGCTATCCGCATCAGTTCTCCGGCGGCCAGCGCCAGCGCCTGTGCATTGCGCGCGCGCTCATGCTCAATCCGTCGGTCGTGGTGCTCGACGAGGCGGTATCGGCGCTCGACGTCTCGGTCCAGGCCCGCGTGCTCGAGCTGTTGGTCGATCTGCAGCACGAATACGGTCTCGCTTATCTGTTCATCTCGCACGACATGGCAGTGGTCGAGCGCATCGCGCACCGTGTCGCGGTGATGTATGCCGGACAAATCGTCGAGATCGGCGATGCGAAATCGGTGCTGTCGGACCCGCAGCATCCCTATACCAGGAAGCTGATCGCCGCCGTGCCCACCATCGACCGTCGCAACCAGCATTTCGAGCTCGACACCCGCCAGGTACCGTCGCTGGTGCGCCCGGTCGGGTTTGAACCGCCTGTGGCCAACTGGCTGCAGTGCGGCGAGGACCACAAGGTGCGGGCCGAAGTCTGAAAGGGAAACGACGATGGCCACCGGGGATCTAGCCCAGCTTCACGAACGCGCCTTCGCCCCGCTCGCGCAGGCCGTGGAGGCCGGCCGTATCCCAGGCGGCGTGCTTGCTATCGTCGACAGGGACGGTAACAGGACCAGCCGGGTCCTTGGCCTTGCGCAGCGCGTTCCGTCCGAGCGTCCCATGCGCGAAGACAACTGGTTCGATCTGGCATCGCTGACCAAGGTCATCTTCACCACCCCGCGTATCCTGGCGCTGGCCGAGGCGGGCACCATCGACCTCGACGCGCCTTTGACGTCTGTCCTGCCTGATCTGCGCCAGTACGACGCCGATGCCTGGGAGAGGCAGGTCACCTTCCGCCAATGCCTTGGCCACCAGACACCATTCCCGGCGGTCGAGCCGATCTACACCTATGGCCGCGACCCTGACCTGCTGCGGACCTTCATCATGCAGCGCGAATGGCGAAAGCTCGCCGAGCCGGTCTATTCGGACATCAACTTCATCCTGCTCGGCTTTACTATGGAGCGGCTGTCGGGCAGGTGGATCCGCGACATGGATGCCGGCCCGGGTTTTGCTTTTTCAGCCGAACCTGATCAGTCGGCAGCGACCGAGGACTGCCCCTGGCGACACCGGGTGCTGTCGGGCGAAGTCCATGACGACAATTGCTCGGCGCTTCAGGGAGCAGGCCATGCAGGCCTGTTCGGCACGGTGGCTTCCATTCTTGATTTCGCCCAGGGGCTGCTCGACGGTACCGGCGCATCGGGCGATGCGATCGCGCTGATGCGCACGCCGCTGTCTGATAAACGCACCCATGGCTGGGAGCATTCCTATGCCAGCTGGTCGGGTGGCGACCGCTGCAGCGCAGGCACGATCGGCCATACCGGATTTACCGGCACGGGCCTGTGGATCGATTTCGACGCCGGCCGCGCCTGGACGCTGCTCACCAACCGCATCCACCCGACCCGGCATTTCGACAGCGGCATAACAGATCTTCGCCGCCGGGTCGGCGACATCATCAACGGAGCTTGAACATGCAACCCATCTGGTCGGTCGGGCTGATGACCGGAACCGTGCTCGACGGCAACATCGACGTCGCGCTGCTCAAGACCGACGGCGAGCGCATCGAGGCGTTCGGTCCCTACGCGCTCGTGCCGTACGAAGTTTCCCTCCGGCCGATGCTGGAGCAGGCGCAGGCTGAAGCGCGGGTCTGGAATTTCGAGGGGCCGGAACCGGCGATCTTCGCGATCGCCGAAGAGGCGCTGACCCGCGCGCAATCCGCCGCGGTTCGCCAGGTCGTCGAGAGTGCCGGCATGGCAATGGCCGATATCGGCGTCGTCGGCTTCCATGGCCAGACCGTGCTGCATCGTGGCCCGCAGAAGGGTGGCCTGCGCGGCGAGACCCGCCAGCTTGGCGATGGCGCGCTGATGCAGTCGATCCTTGGCACCAAGGTCGTCTACGACTTCCGCACCGCCGACATCCGCGCCGGCGGACAGGGCGCGCCGCTGGCGGCCGCTTATCACGCAGCACTTCTCGGCACGGCCGGTACGAGCGGCGACAGCGCCATCCTCAATCTCGGCGGCGTCGGCAATGTCACCTGGTGGGACGGCAAGTCCGATCTTGTTGCTTTCGACACGGGCCCGGCCAATGCGCCGATCAACGATTTCGTCAAGGCGAGGGGCCTGGGCGAGATGGACAAGGGTGGAGCGCTTGCTGCCGCCGGCACTGTCGATGAGGCGCGGCTCGTGCGCCTGCTCCAACACCCCTATCTCTCGGCGGCCTATCCCAAGTCGCTCGACCGCTTCGACTTCACCGCCGCGATGGCCGATGGGTTGAACAATGAGGATGGCGCAGCAACGCTGACCGCCTTCAGCGCGTCCTGCGTCGGCAAGGCGCTCGACCTTCTGCCGCAGCGTCCGACAAAACTCTTTGTTTCCGGCGGCGGCCGTCACAACCCGACCTTCATGGCAATGTTGCGCCAGCGCGCGGGCGTCGACGCGGTGTCGGCCGACACGATTGGCTGGCGCGGCGATGCCGTGGAAGCCGAGTGCTTCGCGTTCCTCGCGGCACGTGTCCTGCGTGGTATGCCGATCAGCTTCCCGAGCACGACAGGCGTGCCGCAGCCAATGACTGGCGGCCGCATCGCGGGCTGACCGCACGCGCGCCAAGCAATCACTGCGTCGTCGGAGCGGCGGAGCGGATGCCGCCGCCAGATCCTGTCAGTCAGCTCCTGTCACTCTGTGGGGGTGCAGCGACTTCGCCAAGAAAGTCCGCGTCCGGCCCCGGGGGAAATCGGGCAACTCGCCGAAGGGCTTGTAGCCCTGGCGCTGGTAGACCTTCAGCGCCGTGGGGTTGAACGTGTCGATGTAAGCGCCGTGGCAACCGCGCTTGGCGGCCTCATCCTCCGCAGCCTGCATCATGCGTGAGGCCATGTTCTGGCCGCGCAGGCTGTCGTCCACCCAAAGCCACTGTATGTAGAGCCATCCCCAGGCGGTGTAGCCGGATATGCCGGCGCGGAGCTGCTCGCTCTCGTCGCGCACGGCAACGATCAGCGCCTGCTTTTCCGCCGGGCCGACGTCCTCGGTGTTGAAGGCGGTGAGGTGCTCGCCAATGATCGCGAGCTCGTCGGAGGACGGCTCGTCGAGGATGGTGATCGTGTGATTCATCGCGGGGATCCAGTGTCGGATCCTTCTAGCAGGAATCTTCTGCGGCGAAGCGCGCATTGGCCACCGACAAAGACAAAAATCCGGTGCGCCAGGGTGGCGCGACGCCCGACCCATGGGCCGGGCGTCGGCCGGTCATGGCCTACTGCATCTGGGCATAGGTCGGCTTTCCGTCGTCGCCCTTCTTCCATTCGTAGATGACATAGTCCGGGCGCGTGATGTCGCCCTTGGCGTCATAGCCGATGTCGCCGATCGCCGTCGGCCAGGGCCCGTTTGCCTTCATCGTCTCGGCGACCTTTTGGGCGTCGTCGGCCGATCCCGTCTTGGCAATGGCGCCGGCGATGATCTGAACGGCGGCGTAGGAGTACAGCGTGTAGGCTTCCGGCTCAAAACCCTTGGCCCGGAAGTTCTCGACGAGATCCTTCGCCGCCGAGTTCTTGCGCGGGTCGGGCGAGAACGTGTTCAACGTGCCGATCACCGCGTCGCCGGCGATCGAAGCAAGTTCATTCGACACCATACCGTCGCCCGAAAACAGGATAGCCTTCAGGCCCTGGTCGGCCGACTGGCGCATGATCAGGCCGGCCTCGGTGTGCAGGCCGCCGAAGTAGATCAGCGTCACGCCGGCTTCCTTCAGCTTGCCGATGAGGGCCGAGAAATCCTTGTCGCCGATGTTGATGCCTTCATACATCACCTCGTTGACGCCGGTTTCGTTGAGCACTTTCTTGGCGACGTCGACCAGGCCCTGGCCATAGGGGCTCTTGTCGTGGATCATCGCGATTTTGGCGTCCTTGAAGTTGGCCGCGATGTAGTCGCCGGCGACCTTGCCTTGCTGGTCGTCGCGTCCGCAGGTGCGGAACGTGTTCCACAGACCGCGCTCGGTGTATTGCGGGTTGGTCGAAGCTGGTGAAATCTCCAGCACGCCATTTTCGGCATAGACCTCGGATGCGGGGATCGACACGCCCGAGTTGAAGTGGCCGACGACATATTTGACGCCGTCCGCGACGAACTTGTTGGCAACCGAGATGCCTTGCTTCGGATCGGAAACGTCGTCCCCGACCTGGATGCTGATTTTCTGGCCGAGCACGCCGCCGGCTGCGTTGATGTCGGCGGCCGCCTGTTCTGCGCCCTTCTGGAATTGCGCGCCGAAGGCGGCGTTCGGGCCGGTGATCGGTCCGGCGACGCCGATCAGGATGTCGGCCCAGGCGCTGCCGCTGAACAGGCCGAGAGCGGCCAAGGCTACAGAATGCAAGAGCAACTTCTTCATGAATTGGACTCCCATTAGCATGTGGGCTTGGTTGTTGCTTGGTGCGCGCCCACCGGTCGCACCAAGTTTGGAATTCCGCCTCTGCCGATGTCGGCGACACCGGGCGTTCAGACTGTTTGGGTGGCCGCCCCGCTCATCTCGGTCCCCGATCGAAAGTGGCATCGCTCACGCCGCGCTGCCGCAAGCTGCTGCGGGCGACCTTTTCCGTCGGTGTTCTGGGAAGTGGCGTGTCGGTGATTTCGATGTAGCGCGGCACCATGTGGCGGGGCGCAAGAGCCACAAAGTGATCGATCAAATCAGTGGGCTCGAGCGCCGAACCGGGCCTGCGTTGGGCCACGACCATGATGTCTTCTTCGGTCAGCTCCGAGGGAACTCCAAAGGCTGCACTTTCCACAATGTCTGGGTGTTTCTCGGCGACCGTCTCCACCTCATAGGCGGAAATGTTCTCGCCTCGGCGCCGGATGGCCTCATTGAGGCGATGCTTGAAGTAGAGCCAACCGTCTTCGTCCATGAAGCCGGCGTCGCCGGAGTGATACCAGAGGTTCCTGAGCGTCTGGACGGTCTTTGCCTCGGCGCGATAGTAGCCGGAAAACATGCTCCAGCTCTTGACCGGTCGCGCAACGATCTCGCCGACGCTGCCGGGCGGCAGCGGTCTGTCGGCTTCGTCGACGATCGCCACTTCCCAATCCGGATGCGCCCGGCCGCAGGAACCCGGTCGGGTATCGTCGACCGTGTCCAGCGTCACGAAGCTGGTTTCGGTTTGTCCGTATCCGGTGACAAGCCGCATGTCGAAGCGGCGTTCGAAGGCCTCCTTGTCTGCTACCATCGGAATGCACTGGCAGACTCTGACGGGATTGCTGGCGTCGTTCTGCAACGGCGGGGCGCGCATCAGGATGACGGCCATCGCGCCGAGCAGATTGGTCGCGCTCGCGCCGCTGGAACGGATTTGGCCCCAGAATCTCGACGCACTGAAGCTTTCGACAAGCGTCGTTTTCGTGCCGTAGATCAAAGGCAGGAGCACGCCGAACATCTGGGCGTCGGTGTGAAACAGCGGCAGGGCCGAGAAATAGCTGTCGTCGCTTGTGTAACCCAGGTTGGATGCCATCGCCGCGGTCCAGGAGTAGCAATGATGGTGGGACATCAGTGCGCCCTTGGCCGGACCTGTGGTGCCTGAGGTGTACAGGATCGCCATCGGGTCGGAGTAGTGGACGTCGACCAGGTCGAAGCCCAGTTGCGGCGCCAGGCATTCATCGAAGCTGACGATGCGGCCGATCCTGATACCCGCCGCCCGCGCCTCGGCAGGATCTGTTCCGACAAGGATCAGCGTCCGCAGGCAGGGCAGGCTGTCCTGCACCTTCGCGAGCTCGGCCAGCGTGCTGGCATCGACAACCAGCACCTCCGCCCCGCAATTGTTCAGGTTGTGGCAAAGCAGGTCGCCCTTCAGCCCGGGATTGGTCGGCACCTCGATCGCTCCAAGGCTCGATGTCGCGAACCACAGCGCGATGAGCTCGAAGCAGTTGGGCAGCAGCATCGCCACGCGGTCCGAGCGGCTCACGCCCAGCTGGCGCAGGCCGCGAGCCAACTGGCTCGAAATGTGAAGCATGTCCTCGAAACTTGCGCTGCGCCCGCAGACCTCAATGAATGGCTTGCTGCCGAACCGCTCGGCCTGCCGCAACAGGATCCGCGGCAGCACCCGGTTTTCCAGGTCGTCGTCGCGCTTGCCCGGGATGTAGGCAGGAGATGAGACGCTGCGAAGTGTCATGGCGCGTTCAGAACCTTTTTGCCCGGGCCTGGGCCTCGGCGGACAGGAAGCCGCTGACCGTCGCCCTGGTCTCGAGCGCCATCGCGGCGTCGAGCGACGAGTGGAAGCCTTCGTTGATGGCGTGCTTGATGTCGGCGACCGCGTCCTCGGGGCGCTCCGCGATCGTGAGCGCCAGCTTGCTTGCCTCGTCGAGCAGGTCGGCCTCGGCGAAGAGCTTCCAGGCGATGCCGACCTCGAGCGCTTTGGCCGCGTCGTGGCGTTCGCCGAGGATCATCAGTTCCTTGGCGACCTGCGGTCCGGCCTGCTTGGTCAGCAGCGCCGTCACGCCTCCGGTGACGAACAGCCCGTATCCGACCTCTGGGAAGAACCATCTGGTGGTGTCGGCAAACAGCCGGAAGTCGCAGTTGACGACCCATTCGAGCGCACCGCCGACGCACCAGCCATGCACCGCGGCAATGACGATCTTCCGCGACTGCATGATCTGCAGCGTGATGCCCTGGATGGACTCGACCCAGGCCTGTGTCGCCGCCACCGAGGTGGTCTGCGCGTCGAGATCCCTGAGGTCGTCTCCGGAGCAGAAGGCGCGGCCCTCGCCATGCAGGATGATGACGCGGGTGGCTTTTCTGGTCTCCGCCGCGGCCAGCGCCGCCGACAGCTCGTCGACGAGATCGCTATTCATGGCGTTGAGCCGCTCCGGCCGGTTCAACCTGATCCAGGAGATGGCGCCGTCGTCCGTCGAAATGACTGCGGATGTCATGTTGGGCTCCTCAAACGATCATGGGTTCGGCGTAGGAGCCCCAGACGTCGCGCAGGGCGCTGCAGATCTCGCCAAGCGTCGCTCTCGCCTTCACTAGCTCGATTGTCTTCGGCAGCAGGTTGATGTCGTCGGACCGGGCCTGCTCGGCGAGCTCTCCCAGCAGCTGTTGCACGCGCCCGTTGTCCCTGTTTGCGCGCACCGCGTTCAGGCGCTCGATCTGCAGCTGGGTGCACTGGTCGTCATAGGGATGGATGTGGACCTCGGCCGAACCGCTGGTGTCGTCGACATGGCGGTTGACGCCGACCGATATCTTCTCGCCGCTATCGATCTTCTTGAAGGTGGCGTAGGCGGAGTCGGCCAGCTTCTGCTGGAACCAGCCTTCCTCGACGAGCTTGATGGCGCCGCCGCGCTCCTTGACCTCGTCCAGCACCTTCCAGATTTCGTTCTCCATGTCACGCGTCAGGCGTTCGACGAAGTAGGAGCCGCCAAGCGGATCGATCACCGACGTCACGTTGATTTCGTCGCGAATGATCTGCTGGGTCCGGATGGCCAGCTTCATCGCCTCCTCGGTCGGGATGGCGAAGGCCTCATCGAGGCCATTGGTGTGCATGCTCTGGCAGCCGCCGAGCACCGCGCCCAACGCCTGGATAGCGGTGCGCATCAGGTTGTTGTGATGCTCGACCTTGGTCAGGCTCATCGCCGCCGTCTGCACATGCACGCGCAGGCGCATCGATTCCGGCTTCCTGGCGTGGAACTGCTCGGACATGATCTTGGCGTAGACGCGCCGGGCTGCCCTGAACTTGCAGATCTGTTCGAAGAAGTCCTGGTGGCTGATGAAGAAGAACGACAGCCTGGGCGCGAAATCGTCGATGTCCATGCCGGCGTCGATGACCTCCTCGCAATAGGCGATGGTGAAGGCCATGATGAACGCGATCTCCTGGAGCGCGTTGCCGCCGACGTCGGACAGGTGGTAGCCGCTGAGACTGATCGGATTGAGCTTCGGCGTCGTCTTGGCGCTGTGCATGATCAGGTCGCGCAGCAGTCTGACGGCGGGCCGTACCGGGTAGATCCACTCCTTCTGGGCGACATATTCCTTCAGCGGATCGGCCTGTAGCGTGCCGGTCAGCTTGTGCAGGTCGTAGCCGCGCTTTTCCGCGGCAGCGACGAACATCGCGTAGATCACCCAGGCCGAGGGATTGATGGTCAGCGAGACTGAAATCTTCTCAAGGTCGATCCCGTCGAACAGCCGGTCGATGTCGTCCACCGTGTCGATCGCCACGCCGACACGTCCGACTTCGCCGAATGCCATCGGATCGTCGGAATCCAGGCCGAGCAGTGTCGGCAGGTCGAAATCGGTCGAAAGCCCGGTCTGGCCGGTCTGGATCATGTATTTGTAGCGCTGGTTGGTGGCTTCGGGATTGCCGAAGCCGGCAACTTGCCGGATGGTCCACGGACGCCCGCGATACATCGTCGGATAGGCACCCCGGGTGAAGGGATATGCGCCCGGAAATCCCAGATCGCTGGCCGGGATGCCGGCGATGTCGGCTGCGGTGTAGATCCGCTTCAGCGCTATGCCGCACTCCGTTTCATAGACCGGTTTCTCCTCCGGCCTGCTTTGCAATGCGGCCGCGAGTTCGTTTTCTTCCCACTCGACTTGTTTTTCCCTGATGTCGTCGATCGCCTGCGCTGAAAACAGTGTCATTTCACCTGCACCTCATTCTCCCAACCCAGCAGCAGGCAGGCGGCCACGGATGGATCCATGGCCCGGTCCACCACTGCCTGAACGTGGGTCTCGAGTTCCGTGACGTCGCGCTTGAACCTGTCCTGAAACAGCTGCCTGGCGGTGCCGAGTATCCGTGTCCGGCCAATGTTGCGCTCACGGTCGTGCAACTCGCCGCTGTCCCTGAGATGGTCCCAATGCCTTGATATGGCGTCCTTCAGCTCGCTGATGTGTTCGCCCGAAACCGAACTGACCGGCAGAACCGGCGCCTGCCAGTCCGAGCCTGGCCTGCCTGGTCCGAGGGTCATCATGCCGCGCAGTGCCGCCACCGCTGCCGGTGCGTCCGGCCTGTCGCACTTGCTGACGGCGTGGATGTCGGCTATTTCGAGAATGCCCGCCTTGATCGCCTGGATGTCATCGCCAAGCCCGGGTGCGGACAGCACCACGATGGTGTGGGCGGCGGTCACCACTTCCACTTCGTCCTGCCCGACGCCGACCGTCTCGATGATGATCGGCGAGTATCCCGCCGCATCGAGGACATCGACGGCCTGCAGCGTTGCGCGTGCAAGGCCGCCGAGATGTCCACGCGTCGCCATGCTGCGGACGAAGGCCTGGCTGGACTGGGCGGCGTCGCTCATCCGCACCCGGTCGCCAAGGATTGCACCCCCGGAAAACGGGCTGCTCGGATCGACGGCAATCACGCCGACCTTTTGCCCGTCTGACGCGAAGGCCTTGATGAGGGCGGCGACGAGCGTCGACTTGCCTGCACCGGGAACGCCGGTGATGCCGACGACATGCGCCTTGCCGGTGTGCCTGTAGATCTCCGACAGCGCTTCCGATGCTTCGGCATAGCCGGCCTCGGCCCGAGAGATCATCCGGGCTACCGCCAGGACGCTGCCTGAAAGCACATCGGGAACCAGTTCGGCCGAAGCCACATAGGCTGCACGCCTGGCCGGCCTGGAGGGAGCGAACGCTGTCATATCCGGCCGCGTTCCGCGATCAGTTTCCTGATCGTCGTGACGATCAGGTCGCTCCTGGCTTCCTGCGGGACGATGGCGTCGACGCCGCTGTCCGACAGGGCTGCATAGTCGTGCTCGGGAATGACGCCGCCGGCGACCACGAAGATGTGTTCGGCCTTCTTTTCCCTGAGGCAACGCCCGAGTTCCTGGAACAATGGCAGGTGCGAGCCCGACAGCAGGCTGACCCCGATGACGTCGACGTCTTCCTGGATCGCAGCACTTACGACATCGTTGGGAGACTTGTAGAGCCCGGTATAGACGACCTCCATGCCGGCATCGCGCAGGATGCGGGCCACGACCTTGGCGCCCCGGTCATGGCCGTCGAGGCCGAGCTTGGCGACAAGCACCCGGATGGGCGAACTCACGTCAATCCCAGCCCTGGCGCCGTCGCCCTGGCTGTTGTTGCTGCTATCGGTCATTTCTGGAGTGCCTTTCACTCTGCAGCGATGCTGGAGCCGCCCGTGCTCCCGGCAAGCCCGGCGTCGATCGAGTCCGCGATGATGCTCAGGCCAAGATCGAGTTCCGCCTCGGAGATCGTCAGGGGCGGGGCGATGCGGAACACGCCGCCCATGCCGGGAAGCTTGACGATGTTCATGCTCAGGCCGCGACGGAACGCCTCCGCAGCGATCCTGGCGCCAAGCTCATGGTCGGGATCCCTGTTCTTGCCGCTCTTGACGATCTCGACGCCGAGCATCAGGCCGCGACCACGCACGTCGCCGATACATTCGTAGCGCTGCTTGAGCAGCGACAGGCCGTCGAAAAGCCTGGCGCCCAGATGCTGGGCCCGCTCGACGAGCTTTTCATCCTCCACCACGTCGAGCACCGCCAGGCCGACGGCCGCCGGCAACGGGTCGGACACATGGGTGGTGTAGAACAGGAAACCCTTGGCGTGTGCCGCCTCTTCAATTTCGGCTGATGTCATGACTGCCGAAAGCGGCAGGCCAGCGCCGATTGTCTTGGACAGGGTCAGAATGTCAGGGGTGACGCCGTCGCGCTGGAAGGCGAACATGGTTCCCGTTCGGCCGATGCCGGTCTGCGCCTCGTCGAGGATCAGCAGCATGCCGCGCTCGTGACATTTCTGCTTGAGCGCTGCGAGATAGCCTTGGGGCAGTTCCAGCATGCCGCCGCTGGAAAGGATCGGCTCGGCGACGAAGGCTGCCAGGCTTCCCGTCGACTGGCTGTCGACCAGATTGAATGCGTCGTCGAGCTCGGTGCGCCAGTCCAAAGTGCCATCGGCGTGCTTGAAGCGCGGGCGGAAGCTGTTCGGTGCCGGTATGGCAAGCGATCCGACGGAGGCGGGCCCATATCCCTTGCGGCCTGCGCTGTAGGTCGCCGAAGCGGCGGCACCTGTCATGCCGTGCCAGCTCTTGGAGAAGGCAACGATCTCGTGCTTGCCGGTGACCAGCTTGGCCATGCGGATCGCTGCTTCATTTGATTCAGCACCCGTCGACAGCAGCAGCGACCGGTCGAGGCCGGGCGCCAGCCCGGCCAGGCGCTCGGCCAACTCGACAACCGGGCGGGACAGCATGCCACTGAACAGATGCGCGACCTTTTCGACCTGCCGGCTGACCGTCGATACGATCCTGGGATGGGCATGGCCGAGCAGGGCACTCATCTGGCCGGAGGTGAAGTCGAGGATCGGCCTGTCGTCCGCGTCATAGACGAACGAGCCGGCGGCCCGCTCGATGATCGCCGGCTCGAAGCTGCCGCCATAGCGAATGAGATGGTTGCTCGCCGCAGTCCAAAAATCGCGATCCTGGTTTTTCGACATCTCGCAGCCCTCAATGGTTGGCAAAACGATAGGGGCTGGCCGGAATGCAGTAAAATTGATAATGCTTTGATCCAGATATCAGGAAAGTTGATATGCAGACGTCGCTGGATCTAAGACTGATGGCCACGTTCGTTCGGGCTGCCCAACTGGGGACGCTGAGTGCGACCGCCGTGCAGGTGGGGCGGACGCAATCGGCGGTGACCATGCAGATCCAAAGGCTCGAGGATGTGCTCGGCCAGAGCCTGTTTCATCGCAGCGGCAGCGGCGTCAGCCTGACCGCGAGCGGGGTGCGATTCCTGGCTTATGCCGAGCGTATCCTCAAGCTGCACGACGAGGCTGTGTCGGCGCTCTCCGACAAGGGCCTGCACGGGTCGATCATTTTCGGCAGCCCTGAAGACTATCTGATTGCCTTCTTTCCCACGATCCTGAAAACCTTCGGCAGCCTCTATCCCGATGTCGAGATCAAGGTCGTCTCGGCGCCGACCGTCGAGCTGCGCGGCCTGCTCAATTCGCGCCAGGTCGACCTGGCGCTGGTCTCGACCCCCAATGCCACCGATTCCGCCGATGTCGTGCGGCCGGAACCGCTGGTCTGGGTAGGAAGCAAGCCGACGCTCGAACAGCACGATTTCGGCGAGACGATTCCGATGGCATTGCCGGCCTCGAACGCGATGGACCACAGGGCCGCCTGCGATGCCATGGCTCGTGCCGGGCTGCGCTACAAGATCTCCCACGCCTCCAACA
This sequence comes from Aminobacter carboxidus, assembly GCF_014863355.1. Classification (GTDB taxonomy): domain Bacteria; phylum Pseudomonadota; class Alphaproteobacteria; order Rhizobiales; family Rhizobiaceae; genus Aminobacter; species Aminobacter carboxidus. The sequence goes on from NZ_JACZEP010000001.1 coordinate 354,543, forward strand.
GCCTGGCCGGCCTGATTGCCGTCGCGCGTTCGGGCCTGGCGATCAGCGTCATGACCAAGGAGGCGGTCCCGTCGGACCTCCACATCCTCAACGCGCCGCTGCCGCCGCTTTCGACCCTTGGCATGCTGATCGCATACGCCGACACCGAACGCTCGCCCGCAGTCGAAGCCTTCGCCGATCATATCCGACGGGTTTTGCCAACGCTTTGAAAAAGTCACTCTGCCAAATGTCTGGCGTTACGACCATCTGCGGTCGGCAAGAGCTTGATCTGAGATGGTTTCGAGCGATCTGGGAGCGATGGCTGGGGCGCCAGGATTCGAACCTGGGAATGTCGGTACCAAAAACCGATGCCTTACCGCTTGGCGACGCCCCAACATGCCGCAGCAGCAAACAACAAGCCGCAGCGAGTCAATCGACAGCCGCCTTATATGCAGCGCGCGGCAAAAGTACAATCGCGCCGTTGCCGCTTTCCGCATCATCTTGGGGCAGGTTGCATCGGGCCTGATTTGCGGAACTCGCATTCGCAAACGCGAGCCGATGATTGACTGACTTGATAGGCGACGCTTGAGGCGATCACTCGCCCCAGACGGCGAGTTCGTTGCCGGCTGGATCGACGAAGTGGAAGCGACGGCCGCCGGGGAAGGAGAAAATCGGCTTGACGATGGTGCCGCCGGCTTCTTCGACCGCCGCAGCCGTCTCTTCCAGCGCTTCGGAGTAGAGAATCGGCAGCGGTTTTGCCGGCATTTCGGCCTGGAACCCGCCGTCGAGCCCTTCCGCGAAGGCTGAGTAATCAGGGCCGTAGTCGGTGAAGGTCCAGCCAAAGGCTGCGCTGTAGAAGGATTTCACATGGTCGAGCGTGCCGCCAACGGCAGCCAGTTCGATGTAGTCGAGCTTGCCGGTCTTGCGCATGGTCGTCTCCGTAAGATTGTTCTTGATATGTTCTATATCGTGGGGCGGCGGCCCGCAAGGCGGTCCAGGGCATTACCCCATAAATCGATTGTAGGACATTCCGTGGCGGAACAGCGCCTTGCCTTTCGCAGCGCAGCATCCTATCGCTCGCCCCAGAAGCGGACGGAGGCCACCGTCTCGCTCCACACTCAGTCGGCGAGGAGAAGGCATGACCAAGTGGGTTTACAGTTTTGGCGACGGTGCAGCCGAGGGGCGCGCGAGCGACCGCGACCTGCTCGGTGGCAAGGGGGCGAACCTCGCCGAGATGTGCAGTCTCGGCCTGCCGGTACCGCCCGGTTTCACCATCACCACCGCGGCCTGCAACTGGTTTTATGCCAATGGCCGCGCCTATCCCGATACACTTGAGTCTGATGTCCGCGCCGCTCTAGACCATGTCGGGTCGATTACCGGCCGCCGCTTTGGCGACCCAGAAAGCCTGCTGCTCGTCTCGGTGCGTTCCGGCGCCCGGGCCTCGATGCCTGGCATGATGGACACGGTGCTCAATCTCGGCCTCAACGACGTCACCGTCGAGGCACTCGCCACGGATGCCGGTGATGCGCGTTTTGCCTATGACAGCTACCGCCGCTTCATCACCATGTATTCCGACGTGGTGCTGGGTCTCGACCATGAGGTCTTCGAAGAACTGCTCGAGGACGAAAAGGGCCGTCTCGGCTATGAACTCGACACCGAGTTCACGGCCGCCCAGTGGCAGGACGTCATCAAGCTCTACAAGGCCAAGGTCGAGGAAGAACTCGGCCGCTCCTTCCCGCAGGATCCGCACGAGCAGCTGTGGGGCGCCATCGGCGCGGTGTTCCAGAGCTGGATGAACCATCGCGCCATCACCTATCGCCGCCTGCACGACATTCCCGAGAGCTGGGGCACGGCGGTCAACGTTCAGGCCATGGTGTTCGGCAACATGGGCGAGACATCGGCAACTGGTGTTGCCTTCACGCGCAACCCCTCGACCGGCGAGAAGATGCTCTATGGCGAGTTCCTGGTGAACGCGCAGGGTGAGGACGTTGTCGCCGGCATCCGCACGCCGCAGAACATCACCGAAGCAGCCCGCATCGCCGCAGGCTCCGACAAGCCCTCGCTGCAAAAGCTGATGCCCGAGGCGTTCAACACCTTCGTGGCGATCTCCAATCGCCTCGAACAGCATTACCGTGACATGCAGGACCTCGAATTCACCATCGAGCGTGGCAAGCTGTGGATGCTGCAGACCCGTTCGGGCAAGCGCACCGCCAAGGCAGCTCTCAAGATCGCTGCCGAGATGGCCGGCGAAGGTCTGATTACCAAGGATGAGGCGATCTGCCGGATCGACCCGTCAGCACTCGACCAGCTGCTGCACCCGACGATCGATCCCAAGGCGCAGCGCGAGGTCATCGCCGTCGGCCTGCCGGCCTCGCCCGGTGCCGCCACCGGCGAGATCGTGTTCTCGTCCGACGAGGCAGAGGAGCTGAAGTCCGCCGGCCGCAAGGTCATCCTGGTGCGTATCGAGACCAGCCCCGAGGACATCCATGGCATGCATGCCTCCGAAGGCATCCTGACGACGCGCGGCGGCATGACCAGCCACGCGGCGGTGGTTGCCCGCGGCATGGGCAAGCCTTGCGTTTCAGGCGCGGGATCGCTGCGCGTCGACTATCGTGCCGGCACGCTGATCACCATGGGCCGCACCTTCCGCAAGGGCGACATCATCACTATCGACGGCTCCAACGGCCAGGTGCTGAAGGGTTCGGTGCCGATGCTGCAGCCGGAACTTTCCGGAGACTTTGCCGCGATCATGGAATGGGCTGATGCGGCGCGCCGCATGAAGGTGCGCACCAATGCCGAAACGCCGGCGGATGCGCGCATGGCGCGTTCCTTCGGTGCCGAAGGCATCGGCTTGTGCCGGACCGAGCACATGTTCTTCGATGGCGACCGCATCGTTGCCATGCGCGAGATGATCCTCGCCGACAGCGAAAAGGACAGGCGTACAGCCCTCGACAAGCTATTGCCGATGCAGCGTTCTGATTTCATCGAGCTGTTCGAAATCATGGCCGGCCTGCCGGTGACGATCCGCTTGCTCGATCCGCCGCTGCATGAGTTCCTGCCCAAGACCGAGGAAGAGATCGCCGAGGTCGCCGCTGCGATGAACGTGTCGGCCGACAAGCTGCGCCAGCGCACCGAAGCGCTGCACGAGTTCAACCCGATGCTTGGCCATCGTGGCTGCCGTCTTGCCGTCTCCTATCCTGAGATCGCCGAGATGCAGGCACGCGCCATCTTCGAGGCGGCGATCGAGGCCGGCAAGAAGACCGGCAGCCCCGTGGTGCCCGAGATCATGGTACCGCTCGTCGGCCTGATGAAGGAACTTGACTTCGTCAAGGCGCGCATCGACCAGGTTGCGCAGAGCGTGATGCAGGAAACGGGCGTGAACATCGATTATCTCGTCGGCACGATGATCGAGCTGCCGCGCGCTGCCATTCGCGCCCATGTCATTGCCGAGGCGGCCGAATTCTTCTCCTTCGGCACCAACGACCTGACGCAGACCACCTTCGGCATCTCGCGTGACGATGCGGCGTCCTTCCTCGAGACCTATCGCCAGAAGGGCATCATCGAGCAGGACCCGTTCGTCTCGCTCGACGTCGACGGTGTCGGCGAACTGGTCAAGATCGCTGCCGAAAAGGGCAGGGCGACGCGACCTGAGATCAAGCTCGGCATCTGTGGCGAGCATGGCGGCGACCCGGCGTCGATCCATTTCTGCGAAAGCGTCGGGCTCGACTATGTCTCGTGCTCGCCGTTCCGCGTGCCGATCGCCAGGCTCGCCGCCGCGCAGTCTGCGGTGAAGGCGAAGCGCTAGCGCGCTCCAAGGCAATTAGATCGGTCATACCCACTTTGCAAATTGGGTATGACCGGCAGACCGGATCGCGTGACTTTGCCAAGCAGGCTGCCGATTTCGGGTTACTGATTTCGTTATGGGTTGATGGCTTCACGCGTTGATGGCTTCACGCCGCTTGGCTCCGTTGCTTGGTAGCAACTCCTGTCGGGCATCGTCTCCAGCGCGCCTGGCACGTAAGCCAAATAGCCGTCACGGTCATCTTCGCGCCAAAGTTCGAGCGCCAGTGGCGGCGGTTCCAGACTGCAATTCTCGGAAATTCGCATGCGCATGCTCGGCAGGTTTTTGGTTGGCGTCGGTCTCGCGGCGCTGGTGAGCTCTTCAGCCTCGGCGGCACTTCTCGAGCCCCGATTGCATCTCAGGCCCTCCACCGAAGCACCCCCGCGCGTGGCAGTGACACTCGACGCTTGCGGCGGCAAGACCGACGCCCGCATACTCTCTGCACTCGTCGACAACAAGATACCGGCGACGATCTTCGTCACCGGCAAGTGGCTGAAGCGCAACGCCGAGGCGCTCGCCATCATGAGGGCGCATCCCGACCTGTTCGAACTGGAAAATCATGGCGCCGAGCATGTCCCGGCGGTCGACACGCCGCGCAGCATCTACGGGCTGAAAAGTGCGGGCAGTATCGAGGCGGTGCAGGCCGAGGTGGTGGCTGGAGCGTTGGCGTTGACCGATCGTGGCGAGCCGGCACCGAAATGGTTTCGCGGCGCGACCGCGCAATACAGCCAGTCGTCGATTGCCTTGATCCGTAGCCTCGGCTTCAGGATTGCCGGCTATTCGATCAATGGCGATGGCGGCTCGCTACTCGGCGCGCGCGAGACCGAACGGCGTGTTTCCTCAGCCAAGGATGGCGACGTCATCATCGCGCACATCAACCAGCCCACCCACGCCGCCGGTGGCGGGCTGGTCAAAGGGCTGCTGGTACTCAAGGCAAAGGGCTACGCCTTCGTGCGGCTGGACGATGTCGAAGATGACGGCACGGACGACACGACGAACTGATGCTGCCGTGTCGCAGCTTCAGGCCGCGGCGCGGAAGGCCTCGACCACGCCGACATAGGCTTCGGCGAGTTTGGCCAACGGGCTGTTGCTGCGGCTGGCCGATTCGACCTTGAGCTTGCCACCGGTGACAGGCAGCGAGAGCAGCAGGAACTGACGCCTGGCACCGTCGCCGATGGATGCGGCGGCGACATGCCTGTCCTCGCCAGCCTCGTCGAGACGCATCTTGAAAAGCAGGATACCGCCTACAGCCTCGAGCGCATCGTCGACCATGTGGGCGAACTCGGAATCCGAGACGCTGCCTGGAGCAATGGAGGGCGCCGCAATCGTGGCGGCGGCAGTTTCCTCTATGGCCGGCGCTTCGGCCGTCAGCTCTTCGGGCGCAAGCACCAGGGTGGCACCATCGTCTGCCGATGGCACTTCGGCATCACGCGAAGTGTCGGTCGCCACCACAGCTGTGGCAGCTTCTGCCTCCGCAGCCGCGTCAGGTCCGTCGGACAACTCGTCGGCGGAAAGCTCGACATCGACGGTCTCTTCAGCGACAGGCTCGGATGCGGCCACGACTACGGTTTCATCGGTGTCGGAAACGTCGGTGGTGTCGCCAGTCGACTCGTCTTCGGCCGCGATCAGGTCCTGCTCGACCGTTTCAGCCTCCGGCTCCTGCGATGACGCTTCGTGCTGCGGCAGGGCTTCGTCCTCCGCGCGGGGATGCGTATCCATGTGATCCCTCACAATATCTTACCAATCCCGCCAGCCGGTAACAAAGGTTAACCGGGACCGTGGCCGCAATATGGCCGTTGGCATTTTGCCGGCTTGGCTTCCCCTGGGTCAGGCTGGACAATCCCTGCATTGCGCCCAAAATGACCTGACAAGATCTGGGAGGATCCACATGCTCGGACTGATGCAGGAGTGGCCGCTGCTGTGCCACAAGATCATTGACCATGCCGCTCGGCAGCATCCGAACCGGGAGATCGTGTCGCGGTCGATCGAGGGGCCTATAGTCCGCACCAACTATCTCGAGTTGCGCACACGCTCGCTCCAGGTAGCCCAGCGGCTCGAGCGCGACGGCTACAAGCTCGGCGATCGCATCGCCACGCTTGCCTGGAACTCAGCGCGCCACATGGAGGCCTGGTACGGCACCATGGGCATGGGTGCTGTCTACCACACGCTCAATCCACGCCTTTTCCCCGAGCAGCTCGTCTGGATCATGAACCACGCGCAGGACCAGGCGCTGTTCGTCGACCTGACCTTCATGCCACTGGTCGAAAAGATCGCGCCGCTGGTGCCTTCGCTCAAGTGCATCATCGTCTTGACCGATGCCGCGCACTTGCCGCCGACGGCACTGCCGAATGTCGTCGCCTACGAAGAGTGGCTGGCGGAGGCCGACGGTGACTACGCCTGGAAAGCGCTCGCCGAAGATGCCGCAGCCGGCATGTGCTACACTTCTGGCACCACAGGCGACCCCAAAGGTGTCGTCTACAGTCACCGCTCCAACGTGCTCCATGCGATGATCGCGGTGATGCCAGACGCCATGGGCATTTCGGTGCGTGATGTCGTCCTGCCTGTCGTGCCGATGTTCCACGCCAATGCCTGGGGGCTTGCGCAAAGCGTGCCGATGGTGGGCGCCAAGCTGGTCATGCCAGGTGGCAAGATGGATGGCGCGTCGATCTACGAACTGCTCGATAGCGAACGTGTCACCTTCACCGCGGCCGTGCCGACCGTCTGGCTGATGTTGCTGCAGCACCTGGAGGAAACCGGCAAGAACCTGCCGCATCTCAACAAGGTGGTGATCGGCGGATCGGCCTGCCCGCGGATGGTGACGGAGAAGTTCGAGCGCAACTATGGTGTCGAGGTCATTCATGCCTGGGGCATGACGGAAATGTCGCCGCTCGGCACGTTGTGCACCATCAAGCCCGAATATGACGACCTCGAGGGCGACGCCCGACTGAACATCCAGCAGAAGCAGGGCTACACGCCGTTCGGCGTCGAGATGAAGATTACCGACGACGACAACAAGGAGCTGCCCTGGGATGGCAAGACGTTTGGCCGCCTCAAGGTGCGCGGCCCGGCGGTGTCGGGTTCGTATTTCGGCGGCGCCAGCGCCGAGCAGTTCGATGACGACGAGTGGTTCGACACCGGCGATGTCGCCCATGTCGACGAACATGGCTACATGCAGATCACCGACCGTTCCAAGGACGTCATCAAGTCGGGCGGCGAGTGGATTTCCTCGATCGAACTCGAAAACCTGGCGGTCGGACATCCCGATGTCCAGGAAGCGGCGGTGATCGGGGTCAGGCACTCGCGCTGGGAAGAGCGCCCGCTGATGGTGATCGTGCGCAAGCAAGGCAAGGAGCCCGAAAAGTCCGACATACTGGCGTTCCTTGACGGCAAGGTCGCCAAGTGGTGGATGCCCGACGATATCGCCTTCGTCGACGAGATCCCCCATACGGCGACCGGCAAGATCCTGAAGACGGCGCTGCGCGAGAGGTTCAAGGATTATCGCCTGCCGACGGACACGGCCGCGTAAGCAACTTCATGTGCGGGAAGGGGGCACAAGCCGCCTTTCCGCTTCAACCGCCGCAGGAAACCCTCTAGTTTGGCCTGGCAGCGACTTCCGCCGTGGGGACGGCGTGCTGCCATGTCTGCTGGGTTGGTAACGGGGTTCCATGGCTGAGATCCAGACGAGATATCATGAACTGCGCACCACGCGTTCGGCGGGGCTGTCGCGCGGCATGGCGTCGTTTTCGGCAGTTCTGCTGATCACCGCGGTTCTCGGCCATCGCCGCGGCCTGGTCGACACAACGGCCTTTTTCTGGGTGCTCGGCATCGTGGCACTGCTTGCCGCTTTCGCGTTGCTGCTGTCCGGCTTTGCCTTTTCGCGGCTGTGGAAGTTCGGCGATCGCGGCGGGCACGACCTGACCTTCGGTGCCCTGCTGGGATTGGCGGTGCTCGCGCCGTTCGGCTTCGTTGCCTATCAGATCGCCACCTTGCCCATGCTGCGGGACCTCTCGACCGATGTCGACGATCCGCCGGCGCTGACTGCAGCGGCCTCGCTGCGCACGCCCGCCATGAACAGGCTGGAAATCCCATCGGTTGGCGAGCGCACCCTGCAGACCCAGTCCTATCCGCTGGTTGCCGGCCGGCGCTACGACCTGTCGCTCGACCAGGTGCTGCAAAGTGTCTCGACCGTGCTGGCCCGTCAGGGTTGGGAGATCGTGGTGCAGCCGCCGGCCGCCGACAAGGCCGCGGGCGAAGTCGACATCGAAGCTGTCGCGCGGACCTTCATCCTCGCCTTGCCCTCCGACGTGGCGATCCGGCTGGTGGATGATGGCGATTCGACATTCGTCGACATGCGTTCTGCCTCGCGCTACGGGCGGCACGACCTCGGCGAAAACGCGGGGCGGATTACCGGTTTCCTTGCTGAGCTTGATCAGGAAATTGCCAACCAAGCCGGAACCGCGACGACGGCGACGCCCGAGCCGTAGCTTACGTCGCCGGCGAATAGACGCTGTCGATCGCCGGGGCCTCGTTGCTGACGGCCTCGCCGCGTCCGACAAGGTCCTCGAGATGGGCGAGCACTGAAAGCCCGGCTGCGCCATAGAGCCTGGGATCGGTGTTGCGGTAGATGGCGCGCACGATATCGGGAATTGACCTGTCGCCTGCCACCAGGCGTTCGAGGATTGCGGCTTCGCGCATCTGGCGGTGGCCTTTCAGGCCGCGCACGAATGCCTGTGGCGAAACGACCGGGCCGCCATGGCCGGGCAGATAGGTGCGGTCGTCGCGCGCGATGAGCTTGTCGAGCGACGCCATGTAATCCGACATCGCGCCATCAGGCGGCGCCACGATTGAAGTCGACCAGGCCATGACATGGTCGGCGGAGAACAGGATGCCGCTGCCTTCAAGCGCGAAGGCGGCATGGTTCGCTGCGTGGCCCGGGGTCAACACCGCACCCATGCGCCAGCCGTCGCCATCGACGACCTGGCCGTCGGCGATAATGAGGTCAGGCATGAAGTCGGTGTCGCTGCTCGCATCGAGCGGGGCGACTTCGCCGATGCGTAATGGGCGTGCCGAGCGGTGCGGTCCTTCGGCAACAGTCACCGCACCGGTCAGCGCTTTCAGGCGGGCTGCAAGCGGCGAGTGGTCACGATGGGTGTGGCTGACGAAAATATGGCTGACCGGACGGCCTGCAATGGCGCGAACAAGCGCTTGGAGATGCGTGTCGTCGTCTGGTCCCGGATCGAGCACCGCCAGTGTGTCCGTGCCGATGATGTAGCTGTTGGTGCCGTGGAAGGTGAACGCGCTTGGATTGTTGGCGGTAATCCGCACAACGCCGTCAGCGACAGCAACAGTCTGGCCGTAGGCGGGGTCGAAGCTTGTGTCGAAATCGAGAGACATGGCCAGCCGATATCTGTGGGTTCGAGATGCCCTGGGCAAATTCGTTTGCCGCTTAGCATGGAAGACAATATAGGGAAAACCATGACTACAGCGCCGCGCGTCCACGCGCAAAGGACGCTGTAGAGGTTTAGATCGATGCATGATCCCTAGCGAAAATCGATCTCGATTTTCGGGGGGGCATGCAAAGCGTGCCTCGGCGCGCATACCACAAGGGGATTTACATGGCCGCTGCAACCAGTTCCACCGCGCTCATCTCCGCGGCATTGCCTGAAAAGGGCGCGACGCGCCTGGCGACCCAGCTCTTGCTGGCCGTTGCGGGCTCGCTGCTGCTCATCGCTTCGGCCAAGACCAAGGTCGTGCTCGGACCGGTCGACATGTCGCTGCAGACGCTGGCCGTGCTCGGCATCGGCGCGGCCTATGGCCTGCGACTCGGCGTGGCGACGCTGCTGCTCTACATGGCGCAGGGCGCCATGGGCTATCCGGTGTTCCAGAGCACGCCTGAAAAGGGCATCGGCCTCGCTTATATGCTTGGCTCGACCGGCGGCTATCTGCTTGGCTTCGTTGCCATGGCGGCAATCGTCGGCTGGGCCGTCGACCGCGGCTGGGGCCGCAGCATCGTCAAGATGCTTGGCGCGATGCTGGTCGCTGAAGTCGTGATGATGGCACTCGGTTTCTCCTGGCTCTCGCTGCTGATCGGCGCCGAGAAGTCCTGGCAGTTCGGCGTCGTGCCGTTCATCGTGCCTGACCTGATCAAGGTGGCGCTGGCGACAGCAGTCGTTCCGGCCATCTGGGCGCTGCTGCCCAAGAAGGGCTGATCGCTTCAATCGGGCGGTGGATTTGCCGAGCGATGGATCTGCTTGGCGATGGATTAATGGGCGCCCCGGCCTTAGAAAGGCCGGGGCGTCTTGCATTTGAAGAGCAGTGAATTCATGACCGTTCTCGTCACCGGCACGGCCGGCTTCATCGGTTTCCATGTCGCCAAGCGGCTGCTTGCTGAAGGCTTTGAAGTCGTCGGCTTCGACAGCGTCACCGACTACTACGATACGTCATTGAAGCGGGGGCGGCTGGAGATACTCGCTGAACATGGCGATTTCCGCTTCATCCAGGCCGATTTGGCCGATGCGGCCGCGGTCAAATCTGCGTTCGAATGTCGGCCGGAAACAGTGATCAACCTCGCGGCACAGGCCGGCGTGCGTTATTCGCTCGACAATCCGCAAGCCTATGTCGACGCCAACGTCACCGGCTTCCTCAACATCCTCGAGAATTGCCGTGCAACGACGCCGAAGCACCTGATCTATGCCTCGTCGAGTTCGGTCTATGGCGGCAACAAGAAGCAGCCCTATTCGCCACGCGACGGCGTCGACCATCCGGTCAGCCTTTACGCCGCCACCAAGAAGGCCAACGAGCTGATGGCGCACACCTACAGCCATCTGTTTGGCGTGCCGGCGACCGGCCTGCGCTTCTTCACGGTCTACGGGCCGCTGGGCCGGCCTGACATGGCCTACTACAAGTTCACCCGCGCCATCTTCGCCGGCGAGACCATCGACATCTACAACAATGGCGATATGTACCGAGACTTCACCTACATCGACGACATCGTCGAAGGCATCGTACGCCTGATCGACCTGCCGCCGAAGGCCGATCCCGGCTACGACATCGCCGCCGGTGGCGCCTCGGGCAGCTGGGCGCCGCACCGCGTCATGAACATCGGCAATCGCCGCAAGGAGCATCTGATGGAGATGATCCGCATTCTCGAGCGCGCGACCGGCCGCGAGGCGGTGAAGAACTTCATGCCGCTGCAGCCGGGCGACGTGCTCAGCACCTGGGCCGACGTCAGCGACCTTGAAGCACTTATCGGCGAGCTTCCGCACACGCCGATCGAGGACGGGCTTGTCCGCTTCGTCGACTGGTACGGCAGGTACCACCGCGTCCAGTAACGAGGCGACGGCTCAGGCATATTGACCTCTTGTGGTGATGCTGTCTGCCGCGTCGGAAATGGCGTGGCAGAACGGCACTGTCCATTGTTCGAACCGACCACAGCAGGCCTCCCTGCCGCCGCCAAAGTGGTGCCTCTTCCCAAGCACAAATTTCGCGTCAAGAGCAGGGGCGTGACCGCGCCATGGAATTGCATTCCAGAAGACGTGAAAGACGGGCAAAAAACTGACTGTGCTGGCGGCGCATTTTGGTCGTCGGCTGCTTGCGACACAGCTAATTTGTGAGACACTGCAGCCAATCGGTCGTTTCGGCTCAAAAACCGCGGCCAAGGAACGATTTCCGAAGGCTTTTCAATGCTTGCCAGATTGACTCACCTGGACCGTCTCGAGGCGGAGGCGATCCACATCTTCCGTGAGGTCGCCGCCACTTTCACCAAGCCCGTGATGCTCTATTCCGTGGGAAAGGACTCCTCGGTGCTGCTGCATCTGGCAATGAAGGCCTTCTATCCCGCCAAGCCGCCATTCCCGTTCCTCCATGTCGACACGACGTGGAAGTTCCGCGAAATGATCGAGTTTCGCGACACCATGGCGCGTGAGCTCGGCTTCGACCTGCTCGTCCACGTCAATCCGGATGGTGTCCGCGACAACATCAATCCGTTCGACCATGGCTCAAACACCCATACCCATGTGATGAAGACCGTTGGCCTGCGCCAGGCGCTCGACAAATACGGCTTCGACGCAGCCTTCGGCGGCGCCCGCCGCGACGAGGAGAAGTCGCGCGCCAAGGAACGCATCTTCTCCTTTCGCAACGCCCAGCATGCCTGGGATCCGAAGAACCAGCGCCCGGAAATGTGGAAGATCTTCAACACCCGCGTCGCCCAGGGTGAATCGATCCGCGTCTTCCCGCTGTCCAATTGGACCGAGCTCGATATCTGGCAATACATCCTGCAGGAAAACATCCCCATCGTGCCGCTCTATTTCGCCAAGCATCGGCCGGTGGTCGAGCGCGACGGCATGCTGATCCTGCGCGATGACGACCGCATGAAGCTCAAGCCGGGCGAGGTGGTGGAAAACAAGCTCGTGCGTTTCCGCACGCTGGGCTGCTACCCGCTGACTGGTGCCATCGAATCCGACGCCGACAGTCTTGAGGGCATCGTCAGCGAGATGCTGACCGCCCGCACGTCCGAGCGGCAGGGACGCCTCATCGACCGCGACGAAGCCGGATCGATGGAAAAGAAGAAGCGCGAAGGGTATTTCTGAGAATGCGCCACGCCATGGCCACCAAGATTGAGGCCGCCGAAAGCGTCCGCGAGTACCTCGCCGGCCAGGAGCAGAAATCGCTCCTGCGCTTTCTGACCTGCGGCTCGGTCGATGACGGCAAGTCGACGCTGATCGGCCGTCTTCTGTCCGATACCAAGCAGATCTTCGAGGACCAGCTCGCCGCACTCGAGCGCGACTCGCGCAAGCACGGCACGACGGGCGAGGACGTCGATTTCGCGCTTCTGGTCGACGGGCTGGAGGCCGAGCGCGAGCAGGGCATCACCATCGATGTCGCCTACCGTTTCTTCGCCACGCCCAAGCGCAAGTTCATCGTTGCCGACACCCCCGGCCATGAGCAGTACACCCGCAACATGGCGACTGGCGCCTCGACGGCCGATCTCGCCATTGTTCTTGTCGACGCACGCCAGGGCGTGCTGCGTCAGACGCGGCGGCATTCGATCATCGCCTCGCTGCTCGGCATCAGGAACATCGTCGTTGCGATCAACAAGATCGACCTGGTCGGCTTCGATCAGGGCGTCTTCGAACGCATCACGGCTGAATATGCGACCTTTGCCGAAAGCCTCGGCTTCAAGTCGATCGTGCCGATCCCGATGTCGGCGCGCTTCGGCGACAACGTCACGCGGCGTTCGGACAAGATGGGCTGGTACTCCGGCCCGACCCTCATCGAGCACCTCGAGACCGTGGTGGTCGAAGAAGAGGCGGTCGCACAGCCGTTCCGCTTCCCGGTGCAATATGTCAATCGGCCCAATCTGGACTTCCGCGGCTTTGCCGGCACCGTCGCTTCGGGGTCGATCTCGCAGGGCGACGAGGTCATCGTCGCAAAATCGGGCAAGCCTTCCACGGTCAAGCGCATCGTCGCCCATGGCGGCGATCTGCGCAGCGCGGTCGCTGGCCAGGCGGTCACGCTTGTTCTCGACGACGAAGTCGAGATTTCACGCGGCAACGTGCTGGTGACGCCGGATGCCCGTCCGCATGTCGCCGATCAGTTCGCCGCCAATGTCGTCTGGTTCGACGAAGCGGCACTGCTGCCGGGCCGCTCCTATATCCTGCGCACCGAGACGGACCAGGCGAGCGCAACGGTCACGGACCTCCAGTACCGCGTCAACGTCAACGATTTCGCCCATGAAGCGGCGAGGGCGCTTGAGATGAACGAGGTCGGCGTTTGCAACATCTCGACCCAGTCGCCGGTGGCGTTCGACAATTTCGCCGACAACCGCACGACCGGCGCCTTCATTCTGATTGATCGCATCACCAACGCCACCGTTGGTGCCGGCATGATCCTGAACCCACTGCGCCGGGCCGGGAACATTCACTGGCAGTCGCTCGACGTGACCCGCAAGGCGCGTGCTGAACTGAAGAACCAGCGCCCCTCGGTGCTGTGGTTCACCGGCCTGTCCGGTTCGGGAAAGTCCACCGTCGCCAACATGCTGGAAAAGAAGCTGCACGCGGCCGGCCGCCACACCTACATCCTCGACGGCGACAACGTTCGCCACGGCCTCAACCGCGACCTCGGCTTTACCGACGAGGATCGCGTCGAAAACATCCGTCGCGTGGCCGAAGTCGCCAAGCTGATGGCCGATGCCGGCCTGATCGTCATCGTTTCCTTCATCTCGCCTTTCCGCGCCGAGCGGCGCATGGCGCGCGAACTGATGGGGCAGGGCGAGTTCGTCGAGGTCTTCGTCGATACGCCTTTCGAGGAATGCGCCAAGCGCGATCCGAAGGGGCTGTATGCTCGTGCGCTCGCCGGCGCGATAAAGAACTTCACCGGTGTCGATTCGCCCTATGAAACGCCGGAGAATCCTGAGATTCATCTCCAGACACTCGGCAAGACCCCTGAAGAGATGGTCGAGACCGTCGAGACCTGGCTGAATGGGCGAGACATTGCAGAGCATCAATATGACGACGGTGGCGGCATCTGACGAAGCCATACTCGCACTGTTCGAACGCTTGGCGGTCGAAGCCGGGCAGGCGATCATGGAGGTCTACAATTCGGAGATCACGGTGACGGACAAGGCGGATGCCTCGCCCGTCACGCAGGCCGACAGGGCTGCGGAGAAGATCATCCTCGAAGGATTGCGAACAGCCTTTCCCGAGGTGCCTTGCGTTGCCGAGGAAGAGACTTCCGAAGGCGTCATCGCGCCGGATCTCGGGCGCGCGTTCTTCGTCATCGATCCGCTCGATGGAACCAAGGAATTCGTCAAGCGCCGCACCGACTTCACCGTCAACATCGCGCTGGTTCGTGACGGAGCTCCCGAAATCGGCGTCGTCTACGCACCCTGTACTGGCCGCTTCTTTGCCGGCAGGCCGGGAAAGGCCGAAGCTTATGAGATCACCGAAGGCAAGGCTTCCGGGCGCCGCCAGATCCACGTGCGCGATGGACGCGAGCCGCTGACCATCGTTGCCAGCCGTTCGCACCTGACCCCGGAGACGGAAGCCTTCATCAAACGGGTTCATGCCGCCGAGATCGTCTCGGTCGGGTCGTCGTTGAAGTTCTGCCTGCTCGCCTCGGGCGAGGCTGATATCTATCCACGCTTCGGCAGGACGATGGAGTGGGATACGGCGGCGGGTGATGCAGTGCTGCGCGCCGCGGGTGGAATCACGCACACGCTCGATGGCGAGCCGCTGCTCTATGGCAAGCGCAACCAGGCCAACGATGCGGATTTTGCCAATCCGCATTTCGTGTCGAGCGGCCGGATCATCGACCCGGCCTTCATGTACTGAACTGAAAGTGGTGCCTACTCGGCCGCGATCTTGGCCGAGTTGGAGCCGACATAGTTGCGGATCGTCGAAATGATCCGGTCCTGGTCGGCTTCGCTGAGATAGGGGTGCATCGGCAGGCACAGGATGGTGCCCGGCACCGCATCCGAAACCGGCAGACCGCCCGTCACGAGCGGATAGTCGCGATAAGCGACCTGCACATGCAGCGGCTTGACGTAGTAGATGACAGACGGAATGCCCTCAGCCTGCAGATGTGCCTTCAGTCCGTCGCGGTCGGCGGTCTCGATGGCATATTGTGCCCAGGCCGAGCGGCCGCCTTCTGGCGCGCGCGAGGCCTTCACCACATCGCCGAGGCCATCGGCATAACGCTTGGCGACGCGCGCACGCGCCTCCATCTCGTCTTCCAGGATGGCCAGCTTTTCGATCAGGATCGCCGCCTGCAGCGTATCGAGGCGCGAGTTCAGGCCGACATGGATATTGTCGTACTGGGTTTCGCCCTTGCCGTGGAAGGCGAAGGAACGCAGCTTCTGAGCGAACTCGTCGTCATTGGTGAACATCGCGCCGCCGTCGCCGTAGCAGCCGAGCGGCTTGGCCGGGTAGAAGCTGGTGGCCGCGACATGGCCATAGGCGCCGCACATCTTGCCGTCCTGCGAGCCGCCGATCGACTGGGCGGCATCTTCGATCACCAGCAGGTTCTCACGCTTGGCGATGGCGTCGATGGCTGCATAGTCAGCCGCGATGCCGAACAGGTCGACCGGGATGATCGCCTTCGGCTTCAGGCGGCCTTCGGCCTTGATCATGGCGATCGCGGCTTCGAGGCTTTCGATCGAGATGTTGTAGGTGTCCGGCTCGATGTCGACGAACACCGGCTCGGCCTTGGCAAGCGCCACCACTTCGGCGGTCGCTGCGAAGGTGAAGCTCGGCACGAACACCGCATCACCCGGGCCAATGCCGGAGGCGAGCAGCGGCAGCAGAAGTGCGTCGGTGCCGTTGGCGCAGGCAACCACATGCTTGACGCCGACATACTTGGCGAGCTGGTTCTCGAATTCGGTGACTTCCGGACCGAGGATATAGCGTCCTTCGTCGACAACCTTGTCGATAGCCGCCTTCAGACGGTCGCGGATTCGTTCGCGCTGTGCGCCGAGATCGATGAACTGCATTCTGGCCCCAAAACCCAATCGTTTCTTCGCGCCGCTGATAGCAGAGTTGCCGGGGGCGAAAAAGCCGAGCACCCTGCGGCATGCATGGCGCGCCGGCAGTTCTTGTTACTTTCGGTTGCAGCATTTTCGCGCCGAAAATGGCGGAAAACAGGGTTTTCTCTACCGATGCGGCTAAGCCGGCTTGGCGATGCGAAACATAAAGTGATCGATGAAACCGCCGGAAAACGGCTGATTCAAGCCAGTTCGCGCCGCCAGGGCGGGTTTGCTCCGGCCCTCGACACTGTGACGGCCGCAGCCCGCGCACCGAGCAAAAGGGCCGTTTCGATGGCTGATTCCGAAAGCGCAGAGATAGCAGTCTTGGTCAGGGCATTTTGTTCGTGCAGCGAGGCCAGGACGCCGGCGTTGAACGTATCGCCCGCACCGACAGTGTCGACCACGCTCACCCGTTCAGGCGTCACCGAAACTTTGTGCTGGGTACTGTAGGCGGTTGCACCCTTGCTGCCCTTGGTCACGATCACCAGCTTCGGGCCCTTGCCCAGCCAGTCGGCCGCGGTTTCGTCATGGCTGCCTGTTTCGCCGAACCAGGCCAGGTCCTCGTCCGAAAGCTTGACGATGTCGGCCATGGCAAGCATGCGGCGCATGCGTCCAAGGTGCGCCTGCTTGTCCTGAATGAACCCCGGCCGGATGTTGGGGTCGAACATCATAACGCGCTGTTGGTGCTCGCGCTTCATCAGCGCCTCATAGGCCGAGCCGCAGGGTTCGGGGATGAGGCTGATTGCGCCGAACAGCATGGCATCGATGTCGTTGCCGAGTGTCGGCAAGTCGGCCTCGGTGAGCATGCGGCCGGCGGTGTTTTCGTCATAGAAGGTGTAGGTGGCGTGGCCGTTGTCGAGCCGGACGAAGGCCAGCGTCGTCGGGCGACCCGAGAGATTGGCATAGCGCGAGCCGACATTGCTCGCCGCCAGCACGTCGCGGACCTGCTGGCCAAACAGATCGGACGACAGGCCGGAGAAGAATTCCGTTGGTATCCCCAGACGACCAAGCGCGATCGCCGAGTTGAAGATAGCGCCGCCGGCATAGGGGGCAAAGGCAGGTTCGCCATCAGGACTTTGCCGTGGCAGCATATCGATGAGCGCTTCGCCGCAGCACAGGATCATGGCTTGCCGGTTCCCTTTGGATAGATGACGCCCTTGCGGACGATGACATTGGCGTAGAGCCTTGGCTCGCTGGTGGCAATGATGGTGTGGGCCGCCTTGACGCGGCTGTAGAAGGCATCGCCGGCGAGCGGCACGACCGTGAAGCCGGGCGCGCGATAAGCGCAGACCTCGTCGATTTCGGCATGGACCGTATCGGACACGGCGGGATCGCCCTTGACCGAGGAGCGGAAAATCGCCTGCGGCACAAAATCGTCGAGCGGCAGCACCTGCAGTACGGCGTCCAGCACCGGGATCAGGTCGAGCCCGTCGGCGCGGACGACGCGGCGTCCATGCTCGAGCGCAGGATAGTTGCCGTCGACGATGGCGATCTCGTCGCCATGGCCCATCGCGCGCAACGTGGACAGCAGGTCCGGCCCAAGCAAGGGAGGGATGTTGATGAGCACGATCAGACCCCTCTCGACGGTGCGGTCGAGCCGATGAGGAAGCGCTCGGACAGCGGCAGGCTGGCTCCGCCCATCGCGCGCGCATGGATGCCTACTGTGCCTTCGCGGACAAACGGAATACGCAGGCCCTCGATGTCGATCTTGCCGATCGCTGTTTGCACGGCTTCGACCAGACGGGCACGGATCGCGGGCGGCATCCATCCATCGATAACAGCGCATTCGAAATCGATGACCGAGGCCGACGCCACGATGGCGTAGGCGAGCGCGTCCGAGGCGGTCGCAATCCAGCTGTCGAGATCGGATCCGAGATCGTGCCATTCCTCGGGCGAGGTCCAGAGATAGGGCGCCTCGATGCCTCTGGCGTTCAGCGATTTTTCGAGCACGGCGAGTGAGGCGACGTCGATGAGCTGGGTCGGCCTGCCGCCCGGGCCCGGCACCGGCATCGAGCCGAGAGCGCCGGCATTGCCGGTCGGCCCGCTATAGAGCCTGCCGTTGAGCACCACGCCGCCGCCGGCAAAGGCGCCTATGTAGAAATAGACGAAGTCGCGTAAGCCGCCGATGTCGCCGAACACCAGTTCGGCGCCGCAGGCCGAGGTGGCATCGTTTTGCAGATAAACTGGGAAGGAAAACAGTGCTTGCAAATCGGCACGGATGTCGTGGTTGCGCCACTCGTCCATGATTTCGCGCGGCGCGCCCGCCGTGTCGACCCAGTTCCAGAGCTCGAAGGGCATGGCGACACCCAGCCCGGCGATCCGCTTGTCCTGATCGCGTGTCAGGCTGGCGCGCATCTGGGCAATGCCGGATCTTACGAATTCGATGGTGTCGCGAGGCGTCGGGTAACCATAGGAGTTCTGCAACATCGCCCGCGTCTTGCCGAGAAAGTCGATGAGCACCAGCTCGGCGCTGCGCCGGCCGACCTTGAGGCCGATGAAGAGGGCGCCTTCCGGATTCAGGGCCATGGGAATGGAAGGCTGGCCGATCTTGCCGCGGATCGGCTCCTGGCGCAGCAAAAGCCCCTCGACCTCAAGTTCGCGCATGATGACGGAGACGGTCTGGGCCGACAGGCCAGTCATCCGTGCGATGTCGGATTTGGCCAACGCGCCACTCTGCCGCACCAGCGACAGCACCAGCCGCTCGTTGTGATCACGCATGCCGCTCTGGTTGGTGCCGCGCAACTGCTGGCTTTCCCCAGCCTCTGGCGAGCCGTGCCTTGAACTCCCGGCCTCCACCGGCTTCCTCCCGTCATTCAGCGGTCTTCCCAGAAGATCCGTTCAGCGGTTTTCTCTGAAGATCCGCAATTTTCTTTTGGGACAGAATGCGGGTCGACCGCAATCCTGTCAATAATAAATAAGAGTGATTTAATTATTGACAGACGATGCCGATTGGTGTTTCGTCAGGGCCGGATACTCGACTGGGAAGAGTGCATGAGTGTCCGGAACGACACCCGCTGACCGGGGTCGCATGGTTTGGTTTTGGGAGGAGTACCCGATGAAATTTTCAGTTCTGAAGACGACTGTCTTTGGTGCGGCCGTTGCCGCACTTGCAAGCATTGCAGCACCTGCATCGGCCGCCGATGTCGGCGCATGCCTGATCACGAAGACCGACACCAATCCCTTCTTCGTCAAGATGAAGGAAGGCGCGACTGCCAAGGCGACTGAACTCGGCGTGACGCTGAAGAGCTATGCCGGCAAGATCGACGGCGACAGTGAAAGCCAGGTCGCGGCGATCGAGACCTGCATCGCCGATGGCGCCAAGGGCATCCTGATCACCGCTTCCGACACCAAGGGCATCGTGCCGGCGGTCAAGAAGGCGCGCGACGCAGGCATCCTGGTCATAGCCCTGGACACCCCGCTCGAGCCGGCCGATTCGGCCGACGCCACCTTCGCCACCGACAATTTGCTTGCCGGCAAGCTGATCGGCCAGTGGGCTGCAGCGACCCTTGGTGACAAGGCCAAGGACGCCAAGATTGCCTTCCTCGACCTGACGCCGTCGCAACCGACGGTCGACGTGCTGCGTGACCAGGGCTTCATGATGGGCTTCGGCATCGACGTGAAGGATGCCAACAAGATCGGCGACGAGGACGATGCGCGCATCGTCGGCCATGACGTCACCAACGGCAATGAAGAAGGTGGCCGCAAGGCGATGGAGAACCTGCTCCAGAAGGATCCCGGCATCACCGTCGTGCACACCATCAACGAGCCTGCCGCTGCCGGCGCCTATGAGGCGCTCAAGGCTGTCGGCATGGAGAAGAACGTGCTCATCGTTTCCGTCGACGGCGGCTGCCCGGGCGTCAAGAATGTCCAGGACGGCGTCATCGGCGCAACCTCGCAGCAATACCCGCTGATGATGGCGGCACTCGGCATCGAGGCGATCAAGAAGTTCGCCGATAGCGGCGAGAAGCCCAAGCCGACGGAAGGCAAGGACTTCTTCGACACCGGCGTTTCGCTGGTGACCGACAAGCCGGCCACGGGTGTGGAATCGATCGACGTCAAGACCGGCCTGGAAAAGTGCTGGGGTTGATCTGACCGCCTGACGGCGTGACACTCCTTGCAGACGAAGGGCGGCCCCTTGGTCGCCCTTCCTACAAGGGGGATGTGAAATCCCTGATGGGAGGAAATCGACATGACTGACGCTTCGGCAGATGCCAGGCGGCCGCAGGAGTTCGAGAAGGTTCTCTCGGCCAGCGACACCTCAGTGGCTAGCTTCGACACGCATACGCGGTCTCCAATCGAGAAGATCCAGCATTTCCTGCATTCCAATCCGGCCGCGGTGCCGCTGATCGTGCTGGTTGTCTCGGTCGCGCTTTTCGGCGTGATCATCGGCGGCAAGTTCTTCTCGGCCTTCTCGATGACGCTGATCCTGCAGCAAGTGGCCATCACTGGCATCATCGGCGCGGCCCAGACCCTGGTCATCCTGACCGCCGGCATCGACCTTTCGGTCGGCGCCATCATGGTGCTGTCGTCGGTGGTGATGGGACAGTTCACGTTCCGCTATGGTCTGCCGCCGTCGCTCGCGGTCGTTTGCGGGTTCGCCGTCGGCGCGTTGTGTGGCTGGATCAACGGTGTGCTGGTCTCCTACATGAAGCTGCCACCTTTCATCGTCACGCTCGGCACGTGGCAGATCGTGCTGGCGACGAATTTCCTCTATTCGGCCAACGAGACGATCCGTTCCCAGGATATCGAGGCGCAGGCACCGATCCTGAAATTCTTCGGCGAGAACTTCCGTCTCGGCAATGCTGTGTTCACCTATGGCGTCGTCGCCATGGTGCTGCTCGTGGCGGTCCTGTGGTACATCCTGAACCACACCGCCTGGGGCCGGCATGTCTACGCCATCGGTGACGATCCCGAGGCGGCCCAGCTTTCCGGCGTGCGCGTAAGCAGGGTGCTGATCTCAGTCTATGTCATCTCGGGCCTGATCTGCGCTCTCGGTGGATGGATGCTGATCGGGCGCATCGGCTCGGTGTCGCCGACGGCCGGCCAGTTCGCCAACATCGAATCCATTACCGCGGTGGTGATCGGCGGTATCTCGCTGTTCGGCGGACGTGGCTCGATCCTCGGCATGCTGTTTGGCGCGCTGATCGTCGGCGTCTTCCAGCTTGGCCTCCGCCTCATCGGCACCGATCCGCAGTGGACCTATCTGCTGATCGGCACCCTCATCATCATCGCGGTCGCAATCGACCAGTGGATCAGAAAGGTTGCAGGCTGATGGCTACCGAACCTCTTCTCACCGCGCGCGGTCTGGTCAAGCGATATGGCCGCGTCACCGCCCTCGATCAGGCCGATTTCGACCTCTATCCGGGCGAAATCCTGGCTGTGATCGGCGACAACGGCGCCGGCAAGTCGTCGCTCATCAAGGCGATTTCGGGAGCCATCACCCCTGACGAAGGCGAAATCCGCCTCGAAGGCAAGGTGGTGAACTTCAAGGCGCCGATGGAGGCACGCGACGCCGGCATCGAGACTGTCTACCAGAACCTCGCTCTGTCGCCGGCGCTGTCGATCGCCGACAACATGTTCCTCGGCCGCGAAATCCGGAAGCCCGGCATCATGGGCAACTGGTTCCGCATGCTCGACCGGGGCGCAATGGAGAGGCGGGCCCGCGAAAAGCTGACCGAACTTGGCCTGATGACCATCCAGAACATCAGCCAGGCGGTCGAGACCCTCTCGGGCGGCCAGCGACAGGGCGTGGCGGTGGCGCGTGCCGCGGCGTTCGGCTCGAAGGTCGTGATCATGGACGAGCCGACGGCGGCACTTGGTGTCAAGGAATCGCGTCGCGTGCTCGAACTGATCCTCGACGTGAAGCGCCGTGGCCTGCCGATCGTGCTGATCTCGCACAACATGCCGCATGTCTTCGAGGTCGCCGACCGGATCCATATCCACCGCCTCGGCCGCAGGCTGACGGTCATCGATCCGAAGGAATACACCATGTCGGATGCAGTGGCCTTCATGACCGGAGCCAAGGCACCGCCGGAGGCTGCAATCGCTGCATGACCGGCCGGCACAACTTAAGTCTCCGCGTCGCCGGATGTTGACGCGGAGATTTAAATCGATTGAGATCGCATTTGGAATGGCTAACATGAGTACGGGAGGACTGGTGTCGGCAAGGGAGGTAAGTGAACGGTGGCCGAACAACATGCGAGAGGCGAGATGACCCGCGCAGTGACCCCGAAAATCCCCAAGCCACCCCTTGGCGACACGAGCCCCGAGGCACTGGCTGCCGAAATCCTGAGTGCGCTGAAGTACCGGCTCGGCAAGGACGCCACGGTAGCCACTGACCATGATTGGCTGACCGCATCGATCAAGGTGGTGCGCGACCGCATCGTCGACGAGTGGATCTCCTCGACCAAGGAGGCCTACGACCAGAGCGCCAAGCGGGTTTATTACCTCTCGCTGGAGTTCCTGATCGGCCGGCTGATGCGCGATGCCTTCTCCAATCTCGGCCTGATGGACGCGATGCGTGAAGCGCTTGCCTCGCTCGGCGTCGAGTTCGATATCATTGCCAAGCTGGAGCCTGATGCAGCACTCGGCAATGGCGGTCTCGGCCGGCTCGCCGCCTGCTTCATGGAAAGCATGGCGACCGTCGACATTCCGGCCCACGGCTACGGCATCCGCTATGCCAACGGCATGTTCCGCCAGGAAATCCATGACGGCTGGCAGGTCGAACTACCCGAAACCTGGCTCGAACACGGCAATCCCTGGGAATTCGAGCGCCGCGAGCGCGCTTTCGAGGTCGGCTTCGGCGGTTCCGTCGAATCCGTCACTGCGCCGGATGGCCGGCTTGAACGGCATGTCTGGAAACCCACCGACCGCGTGCTGGCCGTCGCCTACGACACCCCGGTGGTCGGCTGGCGTGGCGCGCGGGTCAATACGCTGCGGCTGTGGTCGGGCATGCCGCTCGACCCGATCCTGCTCGACAAGTTCAATGCCGGCGACCACATCGGTGCGCTTGCCGAAAGCAACAAGGCCGATGCGCTGTCGCGGGTGCTTTACCCCGCCGACTCCCACAAGGCCGGCCAGGAACTGCGGCTGCGGCAGGAATACTTCTTCTCGACTGCCTCGCTGCAGGACATCCTGCAGCGCCACATCAGCAAATATGGCGATCTGCAGTCATTGCCCGACAAGGCGGCGATCCACCTCAACGATACTCATCCCGCAGTCGCCGTTCCCGAACTGATGCGCCTGCTGATGGACGTCCATGGCATGGACTTCGACACGTCCTGGGACATCACCAAGCGGACCTTTGCCTATACCAACCACACGCTGCTACCCGAGGCGCTTGAAAGCTGGCCGGTGCCGCTGTTCGAGCGGCTTTTGCCGCGCCACATGCAGATCGTCTATGCGATCAACGCCGAAGTGCTGCTGGAGGCCCGGGGAACCGGGCGTTTCAGCGGTGAGCAGATCAGCCGCATTTCGCTGATCCAGGAAAATGGCGAGCGCCGCGTTCGCATGGGCAATCTTGCCTTTGCCGGTTCGCACAGCGTCAACGGCGTCTCGGCGCTGCATACCGAGCTGATGAAGGAAACGGTATTTGCCGACCTGCACAGCCTCTATCCCGACCGCATCAACAACAAGACCAACGGCATCACGCCGCGGCGCTGGCTGATCCAGTGCAATCCTGGTTTGACCGGCCTGGCGCGCGAAGCCATCGGCGACCGCTTCCTCGACGACATCGAGGCGATCCGCGAGCTCGACGGTTTTGCCGGCGATGCCGCGTTCCGCGACAAGTTCGCTGCCGTCAAGCGCGCCAACAAGGTGCGGCTGTCGAACCTCGTGGCCGAGCGGCTGGGCATCAAGGTCGATCCGTCGGCGCTGTTCGACATCCAGATCAAGCGCATCCACGAATACAAGCGCCAGCTTCTGAACATCATCGAGGCGGTGGCGCTCTACGACCAGATTCGCTCGCACCCCGAACGCGAATGGATGCCGCGGGTGAAGTTCTTCGGCGGCAAGGCCGCACCCAGCTACCACAACGCCAAGCTGATCATCAAACTGGCCAACGACGTCGCCAGGGTGATCAACAGTGATCCCTCCGTGCGCGGGCTGCTGAAGGTCGTCTTCATTCCCAACTACAATGTCAGCGCGGCCGAAATCCTGATGCCGGCAGCCGACCTTTCGGAACAGATTTCGACGGCAGGCATGGAAGCGTCGGGCACTGGCAATATGAAGTTCGCGCTCAACGGTGCACTCACCATCGGCACGCTCGACGGCGCCAATGTCGAGATCAAGGAACATGTCGGCGACGACAACATCTTCATCTTCGGCCTGACCACCGCAGAGGTCGAGCAGCGTCGCAGCGGCGGTTATCAGCCTGCTGCGGTGATCGACGGCTCACCCGAGCTCAAGCAGGCGGTGGCCGCGATTTCCTCAGGCGTGTTTTCGCCCGACGATCCCGGCCGGTATCGCGAACTGATGGACGGGCTGTATCAGCACGACTGGTTCATGGTCGCCGCCGATTTCGATTCTTATGCCGCAGCGCAGCGGCGGGTTGACGATGTCTGGCGCGACAGTCCGGACTGGTACGCGCGTGCCATTCGCAATGTGGCACGCGTCGGCTGGTTCTCTTCCGACCGCACCATCCGCCAATATGCCAAAGAAATCTGGAACGTACCGGCCTGATGTGATTGCATGAACTGACCTCGCCAAAGCAACCCTGGGAGGGGACACCGAAACATGCTGAAGCCCGGCGCGGCCGCCGAAACGAAACCGGAGCTCGACAGAGCCACGGATGGCGATATCGAGGCGATCGCGAATGGCACACATGGCGATCCGTTCGCGGTGCTGGGGCTCCAGCAGTCGGGCAAGGGCTTCCTAGCGCGTTGCTTCGTGCCGCATGCCGAGACGGTGACCGCCCATACGCTTGAGGGAAAGGTTTGCGGCGAGCTTGTGCGCCGCAACGATAACGGCTTCTTCGAAGGCAAGCTCACCATCCGCAAGCGCCAGCCGCTACGCTACCATGCCCGCAATTCAGGCGGCGAGTGGTGGCTCACCGACCCTTACAGCTTCGGCCCGGTGCTAGGGCCGATGGACGACTACTTCATTGGGGAAGGCTCGCATCTCCGGCTGTTCGACAAGATGGGTGCGCATCTGATTTCGCACGAGGGCGTCGATGGCGTCCATTTCGCGGTCTGGGCGCCCAATGCGCATCGCGTCTCGGTGGTTGGTGATTTCAACGACTGGGACGGCCGCCGCCACCCGATGCGGCTGCGCCAGGATACCGGTATCTGGGAAATCTTCGTGCCGGATATCGGTCCGGGTCGCCCCTACAAATTCGAACTGATCGGCGCCCGCGGCGTACGCCTGCCGCTCAAGGCCGACCCCTATGCCATCCGCTCGGAATTCAGGCCGGCGACGGCATCGGTCACCGACCGGCCGCCGGCTCGTGAATGGGGCGACGACAAGCATCGCGCGCATTGGCGAGCCGCCGACCATCGGCGCGAACCGATCAGCATCTACGAGGTGCATGCCGGTTCATGGCAATTGCGCGACGATGGCACCTTCCTGTCGTGGGATGAAATGGCCGACCGGCTGATCCCCTACACGGCGGAGATGGGCTTCACCCATATCGAGTTCCTGCCGATCTCCGAGCATCCGTACGATCCGTCCTGGGGTTATCAGACGACCGGGCTTTATGCGCCGTCGGCCCGGTTCGGCGACCCCGATGGTTTCGCTAGATTTGTCGACGGGGCTCACCGGGCCGGCATCAGCGTGATCCTCGATTGGGTGCCAGCGCATTTTCCTGTCGACGAGCATGGGCTTGCGCATTTCGACGGCACGGCACTTTACGAACATGCCGACCCGCGCCAGGGTTTCCACCCCGACTGGAACACCGCGATCTACAATTTCGGCCGGCGCGAGGTCGTGTCCTTCCTCGTCAACAACGCGCTGTTTTGGGCCGAGAAGTACCATGTCGATGGCCTGCGCGTGGATGCGGTGGCGTCGATGCTCTACCTCGACTACTCGCGCAAGGAAGGCGAGTGGATCCCTAACGAGTTCGGCGGCCGCGAGAACCTGGAGTCGGTGCGTTTCCTGCAGAAGATGAATGCTGCCGTCTATGGAGCGCATCCCGGCGTGATGACGATCGCCGAGGAATCGACCTCGTGGCCCAAGGTGTCGCAGCCGGTGCATGAGGGCGGGCTCGGTTTCGGCTTCAAGTGGAACATGGGCTTCATGCACGACACGCTGGAGTACTTGGCCAAGGAGCCGGTCCACCGCAAGCATCACCACGGCGAGATAACCTTCGGGTTGCTCTACGCCTTCAGCGAGAATTTCGTCCTGCCGCTGTCGCATGACGAGGTGGTGCACGGCAAAGGCACGCTGCTCGGCAAGATGCCCGGCGACGACTGGCAGAAGTTTGCGACGCTGCGCGCCTATTACGGCTTCATGTGGGGCTACCCTGGCAAGAAGCTGCTGTTCATGGGCCAGGAGTTCGCCCAGCGTTCGGAATGGAGTGAGGCGAGGGCTCTGGACTGGAACCTGCTCGACTATGCCCCGCATCGTGGTGTCAAACAGTTGGTGCGCGACCTCAACTATCTCTACCGCTCACGCCCGGCTCTGCATGCACGCGACTGCGAGCCGGAAGGCTTCGAGTGGCTGATCGCCGACGATGCGGCGAATTCGGTCTTTGCCTGGCAACGCAAGGCACCTGGCGGCGCGCCGATCGCAGTCATTTCAAGCTTCACGCCGGTTCTGCGCGACAATTACCGCGTGCCGTTGCCGCAAGCCGGCACCTGGCGGGAAATCTTCAACTCCGACGCGCTCGAATATGGCGGGTCGGGCAAGGGCAACAGCGGCGTGGTCACCGCACGGCCGACGGATGGAGGAGGAGCAGCAGCGACGCTGCTTCTGCCGCCGCTGGCGACGATCATGCTTGAGTTTGTGGCGGACTGAGCAGGGAGGATGGCATGGAACTGAAGAGAAACCAGCCGCTGGCGCGCGATGCCATGGCCTATGTGCTGGCCGGCGGTCGCGGCAGCCGGCTCAAGGAACTGACCGACCGGCGCGCCAAGCCCGCGGTCTATTTCGGCGGCAAGACCCGCATCATCGATTTTGCGCTTTCGAACGCGCTGAATTCCGGCATTCGCCGCCTCGGCGTCGCCACCCAATACAAGGCGCATTCGCTGATCCGCCACCTGCAGCGGGGCTGGAACTTCTTGAGGCCGGAGCGAAACGAGAGTTTCGACATCCTGCCGGCGAGCCAGCGCGTGTCGGAGACGCAGTGGTATGAAGGCACCGCCGACGCGGTCTACCAGAACATCGACATCATCGAGGCCTATGGCCCCGAATACATGGTCATCCTTGCCGGCGATCACATCTACAAGATGGACTACGAATTGATGCTGCGGCAGCACGTCGACGCAGGTGCTGATGTGACCGTTGGCTGCCTCGAAGTGCCGCGCATGGAAGCGACCGGCTTCGGTGTCATGCATGTCGACAAGAAGGACAACATCATTTCCTTCATCGAAAAGCCGGCCGATCCGCCCGGCATTCCCGACAAGCCCGACTATGCGCTGGCGTCGATGGGCATCTACGTCTTCAAGACCAAGTTCCTGATGGAACAGTTGCGGCGCGACGCCAACGAACCGGAATCAAGCCGCGATTTTGGTAAGGACATCATTCCCTACATCGTCCAGCACGGCAAAGCCGTGGCGCATCGCTTCGCCAAGTCTTGTGTGCGCTCGAGCATGGAAGGCGAGGCTTACTGGCGCGACGTCGGCACGGTCGATGCCTACTGGGAAGCCAATATCGACCTGACCGACGTGACGCCCGAGCTCGACCTCTATGATCGCGACTGGCCGATCTGGACCTACTCCGAGCTGACCCCGCCGGCCAAATTCGTCCATGACGAGGACGGCCGGCGCGGCTCGGCCATTTCCTCGCTGGTCTCGGGCGATTGCATCGTCTCAGGCGCCTCGCTCAAGCGCAGCCTGATCTTCACCGGTGCACGCATCAATTCCTTCTCGACGCTCGAGGACGTGGTGATGCTGCCGGCCTGCTATGTCGGTCGCAACGCGCGCCTCAAAAGGGTTGTCATCGACCATGGTGTAAAGATACCCGAGGGACTGGTGGTCGGCGAGGATCCGGTGCTGGATGCCAAGCGTTTCCGCGTCTCGGAGAAGGGCATCTGCCTGATCACCCAGGACATGATCAACAGGCTGGAGTTGTAACTGGTGCAGGTGCTTTCGGTCACGCCCGAGATTTTTCCGCTGATCAAGACCGGCGGATTGGCCGACGTGACCGGCGCCCTTCCGGTGGCGTTGAATGCGCTCGGCGTCAGGACGCGCAGCCTGGTTCCCGGTTATCCCGTCGTGATGGGGGCGCTGAAGAAGAAAAAGGCGCTTCATCAGTACACGGCGCTGCAAGGCGGCAAGGCAGCGCTTCATGCCGCCGAGATCGGCGACCTCGACATGCTGGTGCTAGACGCACCGCATTTGTTCGATCGGCCCGGCGGACCATATGGCGATGCCACGGGCGCTGACTGGCAAGACAACTGGCGGCGCTTTGCAGCACTTGGCCGTGTTGGCGCCGACATTGCAGCGGGCGCGCTCAAGGACTACAGGCCCGACATCGTCCATGCCCATGACTGGCAATCGGCGATGACGCTGGCCTACATGCGCTACGGCGAGGCGGCAAAGGTGCCGTCTGTGATGACGGTGCACAACCTGGCTTTCCAGGGGCAGTTCGGCGCCAGTATCTTCTCTGGTCTGGGCCTGCCGCAGCAGGCGATGGCGCTTGACGGTATCGAGTATTACGGCGGCGTCGGCTTCCTCAAGGCCGGGCTGCAGGCGGCGTGGGCGATCACCACCGTCAGCCCGACCTACGCCCAGGAAATCCGGACACCGGCCTTCGGCATGGGCCTCGACGGCTTGATCAACCTGCGCGCGGCCGCCCTGCATGGCATCGTCAACGGCATCGACGTTGACATCTGGAACCCGGATGCTGATGCTCACCTCGCCGCGGGCTATTCGGCAAAAGCCCTGAAGGCGCGCAAGGCCAACAAACGTGCGATCGAAGAGCGCATGACGCTCGATCGCGACGATGGCCCGATCTATTGCGTCGTCAGCCGCCTGACCTGGCAAAAGGGCATCGACATCCTGGCCTCGATCATCGATCCCGTGATTGCTTCCGGCGCGCGGCTGGCGATCCTTGGCTCCGGTGACGCCGGGCTGGAAGGTGCGCTGCTCGCCGCAGCTGCGCGCCATCGCGGCCGTGTCGGCGTCGTCATCGGCTATGACGAAGGGCTGTCGCATCTGCTCCAGGGCGGTGCAGACGGCATCCTGATCCCGTCCCGGTTCGAGCCTTGCGGCCTGACCCAGCTCTACGGACTGCGCTATGGTTGCGTGCCGATCGTCGCGCGCACCGGCGGACTGGCGGATACCGTCATCGACGCCAATGAGGCTGCGGTGTCGGCAGGTGTCGCCACCGGTTTTCAGTTCGCGCCGGAGAATGCCGGCGATTTTCATCACGCCATCCTCCGGGCCAACGCGCTTTACGGCGATCCGGCAGCCTGGGCGTCTTTGCAGCGGCAAGGCATGAAGGCAGACGTGTCGTGGGACAGGAGCGCCCAGAAATATGCCGCACTTTACCGCATGCTTCTCTCGAAAAGGGATGCCTGAATGATTCGCAATGTCTCCACCACGCCTTACAACGACCAGAAGCCCGGCACCTCGGGCCTGCGCAAGAAGGTGCCTGTTTTCCAGCAGCCGAACTATGCCGAGAACTTCATCCAGTCGGTGTTCGATTCGCTTGAAGGTTTTGCCGGCAAGACGCTGGTGGTTGGCGGTGACGGCCGCTTCTACAATCGCGAGGTGATCCAGAAGGTCATCGCCATGGCGGTGGCCAATGGTTTCGGTCGCGTGGTGGTGGGGCAGGGCGGCATCCTGTCGACCCCGGCGGCCTCGAACCTGATCCGCAAGCGCAAGGCCTTTGGCGGGCTCATCCTGTCGGCCAGCCACAATCCCGGCGGCCCGCATGAGGATTTCGGCATCAAGTACAACGCCGAAAACGGCGGCCCGGCGCCGGAGAAAATGACCGACGCGATCTATGCCCGCAGCAAGATCATTTCGGCCTACAAGATCGCCGATGTCGGCGCGGTCGATCTCGACAGGCTCGGCACATCAGATGTCGGCGGCATGAAGGTCGAGGTCGTCGATCCCGTTGCCGACTACGCCGCCTTGATGGAAACGCTGTTCGACTTCGATGCGCTGCGCACATTGTTCAAGTCGGGCTTCCGCATGCGCTTCGATGCCATGCATGCTGTAACAGGGCCCTATGCCAAGGAAATCCTGGAGCGCCGACTGGGTGCTGCCGGCGGAACCGCGCGCAATTTCGTGCCCCTCGAGGATTTCGGCGGGCATCATCCGGACCCTAACCTTGTCCATGCCAAGGAACTCTATGACGAGATGATGGGGCCGAACGCTCCGGACTTTGGTGCTGCTTCCGACGGCGACGGCGACCGTAACCTGATCATCGGCCGCGGTATCTTCATCACGCCGTCGGATTCGCTGGCAATGCTCGCCGCCAACGCGCATCTCGCGCCGGGCTACAAGGCCGGCCTCAAGGGCATCGCACGCTCGATGCCGACAAGCGGTGCTGCTGATCGCGTCGCCGAAAAGCTGGGCATCGGCATCTACGAGACGCCGACCGGCTGGAAGTTCTTCGGCAACCTGCTCGACGCTGGCATGGCGACGATCTGCGGCGAAGAAAGTGCCGGCACCGGTTCCGACCACGTCCGCGAGAAGGACGGGCTTTGGGCGGTGCTGCTGTGGCTCAATATTCTCGCCGAGCGCGGCGAGAGCGCCAAGGAGATCGTTACCAAGCATTGGGCGACCTACGGCCAGAACTATTATTCGCGCCACGATTACGAAGAGGTCGAGACCGACAAGGCCAATGCGCTGGTTGATGCCCTGCGGGCAAAGCTTGCCTCGCTGCCGGGAACCAGCGTGCAAGGCATGAAGATCGCCAGCGCTGACGACTTCGCCTACAACGACCCCGTCGACGGCTCGGTCAGCAAGAACCAGGGCATCCGCGTGCTGTTCGAGGGTGGCTCGCGTGTCGTCTTCCGCCTGTCGGGCACCGGAACGTCGGGCGCCACTTTGCGCGTCTATATCGAGCGCTACGAAGCCGATCCGTCACGGCACGGACACGACACCCAGGCAGCGCTTGCCGATCTGATCCTGGCAGCCGACGACATCGCCGGCATCCGGAGCCATACCGGCCGCGACAAGCCGACTGTCATCACCTGATGCCCATGGAACGGGCGGCTGCATATCGGCCGCGGTTCGGCGCGACCGTCACCGACAGCGGCATCCGGTTTGCCGTCTGGTCCGGTGCCGCCGAACGCATGTGGGTGTCGATCTTCGACGACGACGGCAAGGCCGAGACAGACCGGCTGGAGCTCCAGCGCGAAGGCCAAGGCGTCTTCGCGCTGTCGGTCCCGGACTTGGGGGAGGGAGCCCGTTACGGCCTTCGCGCCGACGGGGCGTATGCGCCCGACGATGGCTTGTGGTTCGATCCCGACAAGCTGCTGGTCGATCCTTACGCACTGAGGATCGACCGCCCTTACCGCTACGATGCCAGGCTCATTGAGCCACGCGGGCATGGCGGGGATACCGCCGGGCTGATGTCCAAGGCCGTGGCGGTGACGCTGCCGATCGTGCCGCACGCAGCACCTGTCTTCAGGCCGGGCAGGCTGATCTACGAGGTGCCGGTCCGCGCCTTTACCATGCGCCATCCCGGTGTGCCGAGCCGCATGCGTGGCACGATCAGGGCGCTCGCCGAGCCGGTGATTATCGAACACCTCCAGAAGCTGGGGGTGTCCGCGGTCGAGTTGATGCCGGTGACGGCGACCATGGATGAGCGCCATTTGCCGCGCCTCGGTCTCACCAATGCCTGGGGTTACAATCCGGTGAGCTTCATGGCGCTCGACCCGCGCCTGGCGCCGGGCGGCATGGCCGACCTGCGCGAGACGACGGCGGCGCTGCATGCCGCAGGCATCGGCGTCATTCTCGACCTGGTTTTCAATCATACCGCCGAGAGCGACGAATTCGGCCCGACCTTGTCGCTGCGAGGGCTGGATAATCGAGCCTACTACCGTGAGGCCGTTGCCGATCCCGGCCGCTACGCCAACGATACCGGAACCGGCAACACGCTGGCCTGCGACCACCCGGTGGCTCGGGAACTCGTCCTCGACAGCTTGAGACATTTCATCGTCCACGCTGGCGTCGATGGCTTCCGCTTCGATCTCGCGCCGGTGTTGGGGAGGGTCGATGGCGTGTTCAGCGCCGACGCTCCCTTGTTGCAGTCGATGCGGCAGGACCCTGTGATTGGCGACCGGGTTCTGATCGCGGAACCCTGGGATATCGGCCACAACGGCTATCGGCTGGGTGGCTTTCCCAAGGAATTCCTCGAATGGAACGACCGCTATCGCGACGATGTCAGGCGCTTCTGGCGCGGCGACCGTGGCATGATCGGCGCGCTGGCAACGAGGCTGGCGGGGTCGTCCGACACCTTCGGCGGCGGCGCGCAAACGCGGACAGTGAACTTCATTGCCGCGCATGATGGCATGACGGTCGCTGACCTCGTTCGCTATGAGCGCAAGCACAACGAAGCCAACGGCGAACATAATCACGACGGCCACAACGAAAACTTCTCCTGGAACAACGGCGTCGAGGGCGAGAGCGGCGATCCCGAAATCGCTGCCGAACGCGATCGCGACATACGTGCCTTGCTGGCGACGCTGTTTGCTTCGCGTGGCACGATCATGCTGACCGCGGGCGACGAGTTCGGCCGGACCCAGCACGGCAATAACAATGCCTACGCCCAGGACAACGAACTGACCTGGCTCGACTGGACCGAACGTGACGTTGCGCTGGAGGACTTTGTCGCTGCGCTTGGCCGGCTGAGGCGAGAGGTTCCGGCGCTGGCGGAACTGGTGTTCCTTCGCGGTGCGGCCATCGATGGCTCGCAGGTTCCCGACATCGAGTGGCTGACCGAGACCGGTCGACGAATGGGCGACGCCAACTGGCATGAACCCGACCGCCACCGCCTGACAATGCTGCTGAGCAACGGCGACGTCGAGGGCGGCCGGGTTGCCGTCATGTTCAATGGCGCGCGGCGGGATGTTCATTTTGCGCTGCCGGCGCGCTCGACCTTCTATTGGCACCCGGCAATGGATGGGGCTCATCCGGGTGGCGGGCGCTTCGCCGTGCCAGCGCGCAGTGTTTCATTTGCGATCGAACGGCCTTTGGCCGACAGCCAGGGAGATCAGCCATGACGCAGCAAGCCGGACCTGGTGCCGACTGGTGGCGCGGGTGCGTCATCTATCAGGTCTATCCGCGCTCGTTCCAGGACAGCACCGGTGACGGCAGCGGCGATCTTGCCGGCATTGTCAGGCGCCTGCCGCATATTGCGTCGCTGGGTGTGGACGCGGTGTGGCTGTCGCCATTCTTCAAGTCGCCGATGGCCGACATGGGCTACGATGTCTCCGATTACTGCGCCGTCGATCCGATGTTCGGCACCCTTGCCGACTTCGACGCGATGATATCGGAGGCACACCGGCTCGGGCTGAAGATCATCATCGACCAGGTGTTGTCGCACTCTTCCGACAAGCATCCCTGGTTTGTCGAAAGCCGTGCCAGCCGCGATAATCCCAAGGCGGACTGGTATGTATGGGCGCAGCCCAAGCCCGATGGCACCGCTCCGAACAACTGGCTGTCGATCTTCGGCGGTCCCGGCTGGGAGTGGGATTCGACGCGCAAGCAGTACTACCAGCACAACTTCCTTGCTTCGCAGCCGGATCTCAATTTTCACAATCCTCAGGTGCAGGACGCGCTTTTGGAGACTGTGCGTTTCTGGCTCGATCGTGGCGTCGATGGCTTCCGGCTGGACACGGTGAACTTCTACGTCCACGACAAGTGGCTGCGCGACAACCCGCCTTTGCCCAAGAGCATTGCCGGCGAGAACGAGGAACCCAATCCTTACGAGTACCAGGACCATCTGTTCGACAAGACGCGGCCGGAAAACATCGCCTTTCTCGAGCGTTTTCGTGCGCTGCTCGACGAATATGGCAATCGCAGTTCGGTGGGCGAGGTCGGGGATGGCGAGCGCTCGCTGCAGACGGTGGCGGCCTACACGTCGGGCGGCGACAAGCTGCACATGTGCTACACGTTCGACCTGCTTGGACCGAAATTCTCCGCCGCTCACGTCCACAAATGCATCGCCGATTTCGAAGCGGCAGTGACGGATGGCTGGGTCTGCTGGGCATTCTCCAACCACGACGTGATCCGCCATGTGACACGCTGGACGAGGCCCGGCGGCGACCCGGAAGCGGTGGCCAAGTTCTCCATTGCCTTGCTTGCCTGTCTGCGCGGTTCGATCTGC
The DNA here is from genome assembly GCF_014863355.1 of Aminobacter carboxidus. GTDB lineage: Bacteria > Pseudomonadota > Alphaproteobacteria > Rhizobiales > Rhizobiaceae > Aminobacter > Aminobacter carboxidus. The sequence continues at coordinate 389,324 of NZ_JACZEP010000001.1, forward strand.
ATCTACCAGGGCGAGGAGCTTGGCCTGGAGGAGGCCGAAATCGCCTTCGAAGACCTCCGCGACCCCTACGGCATCCGCTTCTGGCCGGGCTACAAGGGCCGCGACGGCTGCCGCACGCCGATGGTGTGGGAGGCCCAGGCAGAGCAGGGTGGTTTCTCCGACGGCAAGCCCTGGCTGCCGATTTCAGCCGCCCATCGCGCGCTCGCGGTCGACCGCCAGCAGCGCGACCCGGAATCAGTTCTGTGTCGTTACAGGGCGGTTCTTGAGGCCCGCAGGATGCTTCCGGCACTTATCCACGGCTCGATCATGCTGCTCGAAACCGAGGGCGATGTGCTTGCTTTCCTGCGTGAGGAGGGGGACGAACGGCTGCTCTGCATCTTCAACTTTTCCGAGAAAGCCGCCTCATTGCCAGTTCCGGCAAGGTTTGGCGGGCTGATCCCTGTCCCGTTTCCCGGAGCTGCGGGTGAAGTCGGAAAAGACCGTATCATCTTGGCGCCACTTGATTACTTTATCGGCCGCTTTGTTTGAAGTCGCTCAAGTTGACTTTAGGTGAGCACGAGTCGTGTTGAAAATAAAAATTGTCGTGTCTAGTGTCAGCCACCGCTGGCGGTAGGGAGCTGCCGGCTCGCTCAACGAAACCGGAAAGATCCGGCATTCGGGCGCTAACCAGGCGAGGCCGTGTTTACGGGGAACACGCCTATTTGGGAGAAGTACACATGCTGAAGAACATGCTGAAAGCGACAGTGTTCGCCACGACGCTTGCGCTGTCTGCTGGAGCGTTGTCCGTTCCGGCTTTTGCGGAGGTCGTCTTTAATCGCGGCAATTCGGCCGATCCGGAATCGCTTGATCCGCACAAGACATCGACTGTCTATGAAGCTCACATCCTGCGCGACCTGTTCGAAGGTCTGGTGATGCAGGACAAGGATGCCGAAGTCATTCCAGGCGCAGCCGAGAGCTGGACCGTTTCCGATGACGGCACTGTCTACACCTTCAAGCTTCGCCAGGGCGCTACTTGGTCGGATGGCAGCCCGGTTACCGCCGAAGACTTCGTCTACTCCTTCCGTCGCCTCGAGGATCCGGCCACCGGCGCCGAATATGCTTCGATGCTTTATGTCGTGAAGAACGGCGAAGAAGTGAACACCGGCAAGGTCAAGCCCGAGGAACTCGGCGTCAAGGCCGTCGATGCCAACACCTTCGAAGTGACCCTCAAGGCGCCGACCCCATACTTCCTCGAAATGCTAACGCACCAGTCGACTTACCCGGTCAACAAGGCCGCCATCGACAAGCTCGGCGCCGACTGGATCAAGCCGGGCAACCTGGTTTCCAACGGCGCGTTCACGCTCGCTGAATTCATCCCGAACGATCACATCAAGCTCGTCAAGAACCCCAAGTTCCATGACGCCGCCAATGTGAAGCTCGATGCCGTCAACTACTTCCCGACGGAAGACCGCTCGACCGCCATCAAGCGCTTCGAGGCCGGCGAACTCGACTCCAACGACGACATCCCGACCGAGCAGATGGCTGACCTGAAGGCCAAGTTCGGCGAGCAGCTACGCATCGGCGCCTATCTCGGCACCTATTACTACGCCATCAAGACGGACAAGGCTCCGTGGGACAATGTCGAGCTGCGCAATGCAGTGTCGATGGCAATCGATCGTGACTTCCTGGCCGAGAAGGTCTGGCAGAACTCGATGATCCCCGGCTATTCGATGGTGCCGCCCGGTGTCGAAGGCTACACTTCGGCACTGGCGACCTTCGCCGACAAGTCGCAGATCGACCGCGAGGATGAAGCCAAAAAGGTCCTTGAGAAGCTCGGCTACGGTCCCGACAAGCCGCTGAAGATGGAGATCCGCTACAACACGTCGGAGAACCACAAGAACACGGCAGTCGCGATCCAGGAACAGCTCAAGCCGCTTGGCATCGAGGTGACCCTGCTCAACACCGACACCAAGACCCACTACGGACATCTCGAGCAGAAGGGTGACTTCGACGTCGCTCGTGCTGGCTGGATCGCCGACTACAAGGATCCGGAAAGCTTCCTCGGTATCTCGCGCAAAGCCTCGGGCAACAACTACTCCAACTACGACAGCCCGAAGTTTGAAGAGGCGATGAACAAGGCAGCCGCCGCTGGTGGCAAGCCGGAAGAGCGCCTGAAGGAAATGGCTGCTGCGGAACGCATCCTGATCGATGATGTCGGCCAGATCCCGCTGCTCTACTACAGCTACAAGAACCTCGTTTCGCCCAAGATCAAGGGCTTCGACGAGAACGTCATGGACGTTCATCCTTCGCGCTTCGTCAGCAAGGACTAGTCCCGGCTCTTCCGTCGCCCCCTGAAAACGGGGGCGACGGTCCCGGCTAACCTGCGAAGGCGTGGTAGCTATGTTTCTCTATGTATTCCGGCGGCTTCTGACCGCCATACCGACGATGTTCGTCATCGTCACGCTGGCCTTTTTCCTGATCCGCGTCGCACCTGGCGGCCCATTCAATCAGGAGCGCGGTCTCAGTCCCGAGATCAAGGCCAATCTTGAAGCCCAATTCGGTCTTAACGATCCGATCTGGCTGCAATACTTCAACTATCTCAAGAACCTGCTGCACGGCAATTTCGGGCCCAGCTACAACTTGCCCGACTTCACCGTCACCGAGCTGTTCGCCAACGGCCTGCCGATCTCGGTTCAGCTTGGCCTGTCGGCTCTCGCGCTGGCGCTTGCCGTCGGAACGGTGCTTGGCATCGTTGCGGCTCTCAACCAGAACAAGCTTGGCGACTATTCGGTGATCGCGCTTGCCACTGCAGGCAGCACGATTCCGACCTTCGTCATCGCGCCCGTCATCCAGCTGCTTTTCGGCCTGACCTGGAAGCTGCTGCCGATCGGTGGCTGGGGGGACGGTGCTTGGATCAACAAGATCGGCCCGATCCTGACGCTGTCATTGCCGCAGATCGCTATCGTAGCGCGCCTGATGCGCGGTTCGATGATCGAGTCGCTACGTTCCAATCACATCCGCACGGCGCGTGCGCTTGGCCTGTCCGACTGGTCGGTGGTGGTCAAGCATGCACTGAGGGGCGCAGTGCTACCCATCGTGTCGTATGCCGGTCCGGCGGCGGCGGCATTGCTGACCGGCTCGATCATCGTCGAGACCATCTTCGCCATCCCCGGAATTGGCCGCTACTTCGTCGATGCGGCACTCAACCGTGACTACACACTCGTCATGGGCACCGTGGTGGTCATCGCGATCTTCACGATCGCCTTCAACCTGATCGTCGATATTCTCTATGCCTTCTTCGATCCGAGGGTGCGCTATGACTGATACAGCCATGACCGCGCCTGTCGTCGGGCGATCGCTATGGGCTGATGCCTGGGCACGCCTCAAGGCCAACAAGGCCGCGATGTTCAGCCTGTTCTACCTGATCGCGATGGCGACCGTCTGTATCGTTGGCCCGTTCTTCGTGCCGCATCAGTACACGACGATCTATGCCGATTATGTCAGGACGCCGCCAAGTCTCTCGGCCTATCCAAAGCCCGAGATGATCGAAACCGCCATGACCGACGCCGTCAAGCGCATGCGTGTCGACGTCAAGGAATGGCGCCAGGAAGGTGAGCGGGTGTTCATCACCGTGACGTCGAGCAAGCCGCTCGACGAGCGCAACATCCGCTATCTCGACCGCTCCGATACGTTCGACAATGGCAAGCTCGAGAGCACGTCCGCCGACGGGCTGACGGCGGTGATGAGCGCCACGATCAAGCAGCAGTACTTCCTGTTCGGCACCGACAATACCGGCCGTGACCTGCTGTCTCGAACGCTGATGGCTGGCCGCATCTCGCTGGCGATCGGCCTTCTGGCCGGCATCGTCGCCGTGGTTATCGGGGTGGTCTACGGCGCCACCGCCGGCTTCATGGGCGGCAAGACCGACGAGGTGATGATGCGCATCGTCGATGTGCTCTACTCACTTCCCTTCATCTTCTTCGTCATCATGCTGGTCGTCTTCTTCGGGCGAAACTTCGTGCTGATGTTCTTGGCGGTGGGGGCGGTTTTGTGGCTCGACATGGCGCGCATCGTGCGTGGCCAGGCCTTGTCGATCCGCCGGCAAGAATATGTGCAGGCGGCGGAAGCGCTCGGCGTCAGGTCGCGCGGCATCGTCCAGCGCCACGTCATCCCCAACCTGCTCGGGCCGGTGGTCATCTACATGACCCTGCTGGTGCCGCAGGTCATCATCCTGGAGAGCTTCCTGTCGTTCCTGGGGCTTGGCGTGCAGGAGCCGATGACGAGTTGGGGCGTGCTTATCTCAGTCGGAGCCAAGAACATTGGCACTGCCAACTGGCTGCTGCTGTTCCCGGCTTTCTTCCTGGTCTCGACGCTGTTTGCGCTGAATTTCATCGGCGACGGACTGCGTGACGCTCTCGATCCGAAGGACAGGTGAGATGGCTGGAGAAACAATCCTTTCGGTCAAGGACCTGCGCGTCCGCTTCCGCACGCTCGACGGCGTGGTGGAAGCGGTGAAGGGCATCAACCTTCACGTCGATGCCGGCGAGACGGTTGCCGTAGTAGGTGAATCCGGCTCCGGCAAGAGCCAGACGATGATGGCGGCGATGAGCCTGCTGGCCTCCAACGGCGAGGCGTCAGGTGTTGTCGACTATCGTGGCAAGAACCTGCTGACACTGGGCAAATCGGAACTCAACAAAGTCCGTGGCCGCAAGATCAGCATGATCTTCCAGGAACCGATGACGTCGCTCGACCCGCTCTACACCATCGGCAACCAACTGATGGAACCAATCCGCAAGCATCGCGGGTTGAGTGGTGCGGAAGCGCGGGCGGAAGCACTCAGGCTGCTCGAACTGGTCAAGATTCCCGACCCCGAGCGCCGCCTGAAGTCATATCCGCACGAGATGTCGGGCGGCCAGCGCCAACGCGTGATGATCGCCATGGCGCTTGCCAACGACCCCGACATCCTGATCGCCGACGAGCCGACTACCGCGCTTGACGTCACCATCCAGGCGCAGATCCTGATGCTGCTTGCCGAACTGCAGCGCAAGCTCGGCATGGCGATCGTCTTCATCACTCATGACCTCGGCATTGTCCGGCGCTTTGCCGACCGTGTCTATGTCATGCGCTACGGCGAGGTGGTGGAGGAGGGCAAGGCCGACGAGCTGTTTGCCAGCCCACAGCACGACTACACCAAGATGCTGCTGGCAGCCGAGCCGACCGGTCGCAAAGCCGCGCCCGCCGACACCGCGCCGATCCTTCTTGAGGGGCGCAATGTCGAGGTGGAGTTCAGGATCGGGGGCGGCTTCTTGGCTGGCCCGCCGATGCTGCTGCGTGCGGTCGACCGCATTTCGGTGACGCTCAAGCAATGTCAGACCATCGGCATTGTCGGCGAGTCAGGATCGGGCAAGTCGACACTGGGCCGTGCGCTGCTCAGGCTCCTGCCTAGCCAGGGCATGATCCGCTTTGGTGACAAGGACCTGTCAAAGGCCGATCGCGCCGAAATGCGCCCGCTGCGCCGGGAACTTCAGCTGGTGTTCCAGGATCCGTTCGGTTCGCTCTCGCCGCGCATGACGGTGGGCCAGATCATCACCGAAGGCCTGCTCGTGCACGAGCCGTCGCTCTCGACCAAGGAACGCGACAAGCGCGCAGTCGAGGCGCTGCTCGAGGTCGGCCTCTCGCCCGAGACACGCAACCGCTATCCGCACGAGTTCTCGGGTGGCCAGCGCCAGCGCATCGCGATCGCGCGCGCGATGATCCTCAAGCCGAAGGTGGTCGTGCTCGACGAGCCGACCTCGGCGCTTGATCGGTCGGTGCAAAAGCAGATCGTCGAACTGTTGCGCAAGCTGCAGGCCGACCACGATCTGTCCTACCTGTTCATCAGCCACGATCTGGCAGTCGTGCGCGCCATGTCGGACTACATCATCGTGATGAAGCAGGGAAAGATCGTCGAGGAGGGGCCGACGGAGGAGATCTTCGGCGCGCCTCGCGAAGCCTACACCAAGACCTTGATGGCGGCGGCAATCGACGAGACAAAGTTCCGCCAGTCGGCCTGACGGCTTCGTCCTGGCTACAGCCTGCTGAAAATGACGACAGGCCCGGAGATGCGCATCTCCGGGCCTGTCCGTTTCAGAGCACGAGAACGGAACGGCCGCAGTTTACGCCATGAACCCGGACATCGGCCTCGCCGACCTTCACGCCGACCAGCGAAAGGACGTTGTAAAGCAGGCCGTCGATGGGGGCCGTAACCCCCGACAGCAAACCGACGATAGCGGTTTTGACGGCAGCGTCGGTCGGCACGAACAGTCCCAGGCCGAGGCCCAACACCTTGAGCTCGATGTCGAGCGTCAGCCCGCTCAGCAGTGAGGCGGTTAGTGATTGCGTCAGGTTGCGTGTCGACACCGACTTGATGGTGCGGGCGTCGATGTCGCTCTTGTTGAACGTGAGGTTCGACGGCGTCATGTTGCCGATCCTCACATTGGCGGCACCCTTAACGTCGACAGTCAGCACATTGAGGCCGACCGGATTGAGTTTGACCAGCTGCGCGGGCTGTACCGCCGGTCTTTTTGTGAACACCTTGAGCTCCGCCGGGTCGATGTCTCCGAGCCAGATTTCCGCGACCCCTGGCTGGGCAGCGACAGTCACGATTGCACTTGCTGGCTTGCCGGTGGGGCAGGAGACGCTCTTGAGTTGGGCTTCGGCATAGGCCAGTTCGACATACAGCGGCACGCGGATCGATCCGCCGAGCACGCTGTCGACCAGCCCGCCGGAGCCGCCGACAGTGACGACGAGTTGCAACCTGGTCTGTGCCGTACGCACGATCTTGCCTGGTTCGCCCACCGCAAACCAACTGTAGCCTTGCGGCGGTTCGCCGATGGCAACGTTCAGTTTGACGCCGAGCAGGCCCGGCACGCCGGCGCCAAGGTCGACGGCGACCTGGTTCTTGCCGTTGGCGATCGCGGCTGCGGCGCTCAACAGTTCCATGATGCCGACATTGGCGTCCAGCCCGGCGGGACCGCGGCCTGTGGCCAGTTTGCCGATCGCACCGAGGTCGATGTAGTTCTTGAGCGGCACCTTGAGCGTAGCCGGGATATGAGAGCCCAGGAGCTTGTTCAGCGCAATGTCGGCGTCCCTGTCCTTGTTGACCGTCGCCAGGGCCGACAATATCTGCTCGACGCTCGCCTCGGCCTGCAGCACGTCGTTGTAGGTGCCCGCCGTCAGGTTCAGTCCGGTCTTCAGGGCGTCGATGAACTGCAGCGCATTGACGTCGGCCGCAAGCAGCGCATTGTAGTCCATCACGTTGAGCGAAAGCGTCGTGCCCAGCAAACCGCCGAGCACACTGTTGAGCAGGCCGCCATTCAGGCTGGCAAGCCTGGAGCCGACGGAGAATGCAGCCTCGGCCGGTGCCGTAGCGACCGCGGTCGTAACGATCTTCCGGTCACCCATCAACGCGTTGGCAAAATAGGTTGTGCCGTCCTTCGAGTAGGTGACACGCACCGCATTGGGCGGTGTTGCGCCGACGACAAAGCGCGTGGCGGCTGCGACCGTCGGGTCAGCGGCGTAGCGCCCCTTTTCGACAAGCACCCGCTGATACCCGACAGCGAGCGTTTGAGGGGTGGAGCCGTCGACCAGGACCACATTATTCTGTCGATTGGTGGTGAACACCTTCAGCACTGCAGCATCGGCCTTGGCTATGTTGGCAGCAGCATAGATCGCGGCAAGGTCGGTGACCGATTGCGCTTCGCGGCGCTCGACATAGAGCGAACCTTCATCGACCGCCAAGGCGGCGGCAGCCAGCCCGATCGGCAGCGACAGTGCGAACATGGTTGCCATGTTGCCTTTTCGCGAGGTTCGAAAACTAGATAACTTGCTGAGAGTTGCCGCAAACATTCAGATGCCCCCCACCCGAATAGTCGATGTACGCTTGATGGTCTGTTCCGGCATTGGAAGCATCGGAAGCAGGTTCCATATCGGAAGTTGGCGCGCGTCATAGCTCAATGAGACAACGAACTGTTCGCTGTCGTTGTGGTTGTCTTTGACGTCGACCGTCAGTTTTGTCTTGTCGATAAGAACGTAGCCGTCAGCGTTGAGATCGATGTATCTCTGCGCGAGAGTCTTGCGCTCAGTCTCGTTAAGCCCGCCGATGGCTGTTCGGGCTGCGTCGGCTGCCATCTGCTGGACAGAATGCAGGGCGCCGAAATAAATGCCGTAAGCAATCATCCCAAAGACAAGAAGGATGAAGACCGGTGCGACAATTGCAAACTCTATTGCCGATGTGCCGGAACTTGAATGAAGGAAGCGGCTGGTATCAGGTGGTCGTCCGCGAAGTAGGCTCCTTTGCCATCTGCCAAGTCCGATCCGCTCGGTAAAGGGCCTGGATCCGTCGGCACCCAGCTTGTGACGTTGTCGGCGCACACGCCTGGCCCCTGACGTCTTGTGTGCCGCAAGGGCCGAAATTCCACGAAAATATTGTTTGTATGCAAAGTAATTATGCTCAGTCATATGCCACCTGTTTGGCGATTGCCAAGATCTTCGGCCTCGATGATCAGAGATAAGCAAGATCATCCTCAGAGTGGTCTCAGAAGATTATCGATTTGCTAATATGCCGCTTCGATGTGGCGAATGATCAAGAATGGCTCAATGCAGATGCTAAAATCCGCTTAAAATATCAGCGAATTGTATGAGGTGTGTCATGCATTGTTAGATTCGATGCGCAGGCGGACAGCCCATTCGTCACTTGTAGACAGGTGGCGCGCAACTCTCGATTGTCATCTTGTAAGTTGTGCTCGCTAATCTCGGAGATGTTGTCCAAGTCAGGCGAGAATGCTGGCGTTACCGCTTCAATTTGCGGAGCGCAAGAAAGGCCAGCGCCTGCCGCCAAGTCATAAGGAATTGTGATTTCGGGATTTTTCTGGTCGGAGTGGCAGGATTCGAACCTGCGACCCCATCGTCCCGAACGATGTGCGCTACCAGGCTGCGCTACACTCCGTGACCAGTGGGCGGGCTTATAGCTGCCGCTTCTGGTTCCTGCAAGCGCCAAAGGTTCGACTGGCACAATTTTTCGCAAGTGAGTAATCTTGTTGTGCTTTTAAGCCTTTTTGCTGCCGTGGCGGTAGGGGACAGTGCCCCGATCTTGCGGTATTTGATCCCGAACAGAATCTACGCGCTGCCATGGCGCCGGAGTGCAGTCGTGAATTTCAAGCCAGTCGCCCAAGCTTCTCCCAATACCTTCGAATTCGAAACGCGCGCACTGGTCAAGCCGACCGGTTTTCGCGAATACGATGCGCGCTGGTGGTTCGGTCATCCGAATTCGCCCAAGGAGCCAGAACTCAACCTGATTGGCGTTCAGGCGCTGGGCATGGGCATTGGCACGCTGATCCGTCGGCTTGGGGCAGGGCCTGACATCGTTGTCGGCCACGATTTCCGCTCCTACTCGATGTCGATCAAGCTGGCGCTGGTCTCGGGGCTGTTAGCCGCGGGCGCACGCGTCAAGGATATCGGCCTCGCGCTGTCGCCGATGGCCTATTTCGCCCAGTTCGCGCTCGACACATCGTCGGTTGCCATGGTGACTGCCTCGCACAACGAGAACGGCTGGACCGGCGTGAAGATGGGCGCGCAGCGGCCGCTGACGTTCGGGCCAGACGAGATGTCGGCGCTGAAGGAAATCGTGCTCAACGGCGAATTCGACCTGATCGGCAGCGGTTCCTACGAGTTTGTTGCCGATTTCCGCAAGGCCTACATCGACGACCTCGTGGCCGGTAAACGCATCACTCGCAAGCTCAAGGTGGTCGCCGCCTGCGGCAATGGCACCGCAGGGGCCTTCGCGCCGGAAGCGTTGGAGCGCATCGGCTGCGAGGTCATCCCGCTCGACGTCGAGCTCGACCATTCGTTCCCGCGCTACAATCCGAACCCCGAGGACATGCAGATGCTGCATGCCATCCGCGACAAGGTGCTGGAAACCGGCGCGGATGTCGGTCTCGGTTTCGACGGCGACGGCGACCGCTGTGGTGTTGTCGATAACGAAGGCAATGAGATTTTCGCCGACAAGGTAGGCGTGATGCTGGCACGCGACATCTCCGCGCTCTATCCCAACTCGACCTTCGTCGTCGACGTGAAGTCCACCGGCTTGTTCAACACCGACGCGGTGCTTGCCGGCAACGGCGCAAAGACCGACTACTGGAAGACCGGGCACTCCTATCTCAAGCGACGCGTCGCCGAACTGGGTGCGATTGCCGGCTTCGAGAAATCGGGCCACTTCTTCTTCAATCCGCCGATTGGCCGCGGCTATGACGACGGTATCGTCACCGCCATCGCCGTCTGCCAGATGCTCGACCGCAGCCCCGGCAAGTCGATGGCTGATCTCTATCGCGCTCTTCCGCTGACCTATGGCACGCCGACCATGTCGCCGCATTGCGACGACGAGCTGAAATATGGCGTCGTTGACAAGGTCGTTGCCGACTTCGAGGCGATGAAGCGTAATGGCGAGACCTTTGCCGGCCAGAAGATCATCGACCTGGTGACCGTCAATGGCGTACGCGTCGTTGCCGAGGATGGCACATGGGGGCTGGTGCGGGCATCATCCAACAAGCCGGAACTGGTCGTGGTGGTCGAAAGCCCGGTGTCTTCGGAACGCCGGCGTGAGATGTTCGAAGGCGTGGATGCGGTCTTGAGACGCAATCCGTCGGTTGGCGCCTACAACCAGACCTTTTGAGGAGCGGGCATGGCCGACAGGATCGTCAGTTTCGTCATGAGTGGTGGCGTCGGATCGCGGCTGTGGCCGTTGTCCCGCGAAGACAACCCCAAGCAGTTCCATGATCTGTCCGGCGACGGCTCGATGCTGGTCAAGACGCTGAAGCGACTTGCCGCGCGTGACGAAGGCGAAACCCCGATCTACCTGATCGCATCAGAGCGCCATGCCGAGCGGGTGCGGGCCGATCTGGCGGCGATCGATCTTGCCGGCGGAGGCGCGATTTTCGAGCCCACGGGCCGCAATACCGCCGCCGCCGTGGCAATCGCCGCGCTGCAGACGATCAAGGCCTATGGCGACGGCATCGTGCTTGTCGTGCCGTCCGACCATGAGATTTCAACGCAGCGTCAGTTCTGGGACACGGTCGAGCGCGGCGTGCCTGCGGCTAACGCCGGGCGCCTTGTCGTGTTCGGCATCAAGCCGGCGACGCCGGAGACCGGCTACGGCTACATCGAGGTTGGTGGAGAACGCGGTGAAGTGGCCGACGTCACCCGCTTTGTCGAAAAGCCTGACCTTGCCACTGCCGAAGCCTACCTCGCGGCTGGCAACTTCTTCTGGAACGCCGGCATCTTCCTGTTTAAGGCGAGTGCAATGCGTGATGCCTTCCTCAAGCATCAGCCTGAGATCTGGCAGAAAGCAGAAGCCGCATTCAAGGCCGCGACCAGCGACCTCTCCGGCGTCTACATGCCCATCGATCTCTATCAGGACATCCCGTCCAACTCGATCGACTATGCCATCATGGAGCGCGTCAGCGGCATCGCCATGGTGCCGGCGAGCTTCCGCTGGAACGACCTTGGTTCCTGGCAGTCGCTGCTCGACGTCAGCCCATCGGACAAGAACGGCAACGTCATCGTCGGCGACGTCGTTGCCATCGATTGTGAGAACTCCTACCTGCGCGGCGAGGGGCGCTTGCTTTCGGCCATCGGGCTCAAGGATGTCGCCATCGTCTCGACCTCGGACGCGACTTTTGTTGCGCCGGTCAGTCATAGCCAGAACGTCAAGAGGATCGTCGAGCAGCTCGAAAAAAGCGGTCGCCTCGAGACCAAATTCACGCCGGCGCATGGTCGTGTGATCGCCAACGGCGCGTGGCGCCGACGCGTGCAGCATTGGCTGATGGAAGAGACGCTGCCGCTGTGGTCAACTGTCGGCGTCGACGAACAGTTTGGTGGCTTCTATGAGGCCCTGGGCTTTGACGCAAGGCCGCTGGCCAAGCCCAAACGCATGCGCACCATGGCGCGTCAGGTCTATGCCTTCGCGGTGGCCAAGCAACGTGGCTGGGACGGTAAAGCCGACCAATTGATCGACCACGGCATTCGTTTCATGGCCGACAAGGGGCGCACCGACCGTGGCGGCTGGGTGCGTACGCTCAACCCGGACGGCAGTGTCCTGGACCCGATCGAAGACGCATATGACCACGCCTGCGTGTTGCTGGCGCTGGCCCATGCCCATCGTTCGGGCAACGCCGAAGCGCTGGGGCTGGCCACCGAAACATTCGCTTTCCTCGACAAGCACCTCGAGGACGAGCGCATGACCGGCTTCATGGAAAGCCCTGACGGCGAGGGCGTGCGCCGGTCCAACCCGCACATGCATCTGCTGGAGGCGTTTCTCGCCTGGCACGCGGTGACGGGCGACCGCGCCTATCTCAGGCGGGCCGCGCGCATCATCGACCTGTTCCGCAGCCACTTCTTCGAAGTCGACAGTTGGACGCTGGGCGAATTTTTCGACCGCGACTGGCATCCCGCCCCTGGCGACAAAGGCCAGTGGACCGAACCGGGCCATCATTTCGAGTGGGCGTCTCTGCTGGTCGATTTCGCCGACAAGAGCGGCCAGAAGGACTTGGTAGCCTTCGGCCGCAAGCTCTACGCCTCGGCGGTGGCCAACGGCCTCAACCGTGCGACGGGGCTAGCCTATGGTGCGGTGTCGCGGCAGGGGCTGCCACTCGACAACATTTCGCGCAGCTGGCCGCAAACAGAGGCGATCAAGGCGGCCGTGGCGCTCGACGGCAGCGGCGGGCCGGACCTCAAGCCGGAGATCGAAGCACGCGTTGGCCGCCTGTTTCGCTGGCACATCGACCCGGCGCCACAAGGCCTGTGGATCGACCAGATCGACGAGCGCGGCCGCTCGTTGGCCAAGGAAGTGCCGGCCAGCATCTTCTACCATCTGGTGACCGCACTGACGCAGTATCTCGACAAGACCGAGGACGTCGCTCACTAGCGCGAGTTCAACATAAAGCCGGCCAAGTGGCCAGCTTTTGCTTGTGGCGATGCCCGATCAGTAAGGGCTCGCGACGTCGCCGGTCTCGACATAGACCGTTTTCAGCTGCGAATAGTGTGAAAGCGCGGCGATCGAGTTTTCACGGCCGATGCCTGACTGCCTGGCGCCGCCGAAGGGAATTTCGACAGGCGTCAGATTGTAGGCGTTGATCCAGCAGGTGCCGGCCTTGAGTTCGCCGATGACGCGGTGGCCGCGCACAATGTCCTTGGTGAACACGCCGGCGGCGAGGCCGAATTCGGTGTCGTTGGCGCGGGCGATCACTTCGTCCTCGCTGTCGAAGGACAGCACGCTCATGACCGGGCCGAAGATTTCCTCGCGGGCGATGCGCATGTTGTCGGTGACGCCGGTGAAGACGGTCGGCTCGACGAAGAAACCACCTTCGAAGCCCTGCAAGGAGGGCACGCCGCCGCCGGTCCGCAACGTTGCACCTTCGGCTTGGCCGACAGCGATGTAGTCGGTGACCTTTTCGTGCTGGGACTTGTTGACGAGGGGCCCCATCTGGGTATCTGGGTCGAGTGGGTCGCCGATGCGGATGGTCTTGGTGCGTTCTACCAATCGTTCGACGAAGCGGTCGTGCAGGCCCTTTTGGACAAAGACCCGGGTGCCGTTGGAGCAGACCTGACCGGTCGAATAGAAGTTACCGAGCATCGCACCGCCGACCGCATTTTCGAGGTCTGCGTCGTCGAAGACGATGATCGGCGACTTGCCTCCGAGTTCCATTGTCGCATGCTTCATGTGCGAGCCGGCGAGCGAGAGCACCTTTTTGCCCGTCGGCACCGAGCCGGTGAGCGAGATCTTGTCGACGACGGGATGCGAGGCAAGGGCAGCGCCGACGTCGCCATAACCCTGGACGACGTTGAACAGCCCGTCCGGCAGACCGGCCTCGGTGTAAATCTCGGCCAGCGCCAGCGCCGACAGCGGCGTATTCTCCGAGGGCTTGAACACCATGGCGTTGCCCATGGCGAGTGCGGGCGCCGACTTCCAGCCGGCGATCTGGATGGGATAGTTCCAGGCGCCGATGCCGACGCAGACGCCGAGCGCCTCGCGCTTGGTGTAGGCGAAGGGGCCGCCGAGATCGACATAGTCGCCATTGAAAGCAGCGACCGCACCAGCGAAGAACTCAAGGCAGTCGGCGGCGGAGGCCGCGTCGGCGACAAGCGTCTCCTGGATCGCCTTGCCGGTGTCCAGCGTTTCCAGCCGGGACAGCTCTTCGTTGCGGGCACGCAGGATGTCCGAGGCGCGGCGCAGGATGCGGCCGCGCTCGACCGGCTTCAGCCGCGCCCAGGCGGGCTGGGCTTCGCGTGCGGCCTCGACGGCCAGCTCGACGATGTTGGCTGTGGCCGAGTGCAGCGAGGCGATCGCTTCGCCTGTCGCCGGATAGATGACCGGGATCGATGCTCCACGCTCGTCGTCGATGTAGCGGCCGTTGACATAATGCGAGGCTTTGGGCTGGGCGCGCATGCGTTTGCTCCAGTTGTATTTTCGAGATCCGGGCGAGGGCCGGATGATGCTCTAGCGCATCGGCCCGAAAATCGGAATCGATTTTCGGAAAGCACGATGCGCAGGTTCATTAAGTTAGAGCGTCATTTGTTCGTCCATTCGCACGCACGGCGCTCTATCTGTCGGAGACCTGCCAGCGCGGATTGATCCACGGCTCCTGGTTGGACGGTGCAAGTGGCGTCCGGCCAAGGATGTGGTCGGCGGCCTTTTCGCCGGTCATGATCGACGGTCCGTTGAGGTTGCCGTTTGTTACGCGCGGGAAGATCGAGGAGTCGGCGACCCGGAGGCTGTCGACGCCGATCACCCGGCACTCCGGATCGACGACACTTGTCGGGTCGTCGGCGCGGCCGATCCGGCAGGTGCCACAAGGGTGGTAGGCGCTCTCCGAATGCTCGCGGATGAAGGCGTCGAGCTGTTCGTCAGACTGAACCTTGGAGCCGGGAGAAATCTCTTGGCCTCGGAACGGGTCAAAGGCCTGTTGGGCGAAAATCTCGCGAGTGAGGCGGATGCAGTGGCGGAAGTCTTCCCAGTCGTCGGGATGGGACATGTAGTTGAAGCGGATCTCCGGCTTGGCCCAGGGATCGCTCGACCGCAAAGTGATCGCGCCGCGCGACTTCGACCGCATCGGTCCGACATGGGCCTGGAAGCCATGCGACTTGGCCGCAGCCTTGCCGTCGTAGCGCACGGCTGCCGGCAGGAAATGGAACTGGATGTCGGGGTAGTCGACGCCGGCTTTGGAGCGCACGAAGGCCGCTGCCTCGAAATGGTTGGTGGCGCCGAGGCCGGTCTTGAACAGCAGCCATTCGGCACCGATCAGCGCCTTGGAGAACGGGTTGAAGACCGAGTGCAGGGTGATCGGCTGGGTCGCCTCCTGCTGGATATAGAGCTCCATGTGGTCCTGGAGATTCTGGCCGACGCCGCGCCGGTCGGCAACGACTGATATGCCATGCTTCTTCAGGTGCTCGGCAGGGCCGATGCCCGACAGCATCAGCAGCTTCGGCGAGTTGATCGAGGACGCAGCGATGATCACCTCACGTCGTGCCTTAACGACCTGAATCTTCCTGCGAGCTTCGATCTCGACACCAACCGCGCGTTGATTCTCGATCACCACGCGACGCGCGAAGCCATTGACGACGCGGACATTTCCGCGTTTCAGCGCCGGGCGCAGATAGGCGTTGGCCACCGACCAGCGGCGCCCGCCATGGATGGTTTGTTCCATGGCGCCAAAACCTTCCTGCTTGGAGCCGTTGTAGTCGTTGGTCAGTTCGAAACCGGCCTGCCGGCCGGCATCGACGAAGGCCTGGTAGAGCGGGTTCTTGCGTGGGCCGCGCTGGACGTTGAGCGGACCCGAAGTGCCGCGCCAGCCATCCTCGCCGCCGTTCGAATGCTCCATGCGCTTGAAGTAGGGCAGCACGTCGGCATAACCCCAGCCGGTGGCGCCCTGTTCGGCCCAGTGATCGAAGTCATGAGCGTGGCCGCGGACATAGACCATGCCGTTGATCGAGGACGAGCCGCCGAGCACTTTTCCGCGCGGCGTTGCCAGCACACGACCACCGAGATACGGCTCGGGCTCGCTGGAATAGCCCCAGTCGTAACGGCTCATGTTGAGCGGGATCGACAGCGCCGATGGCATCTGGATCAGCGGGCCGAAATCGGTGCCGCCATACTCGATGACGATGACGGAGTGCTTGCCGTCCTCCGACAGGCGGTAGGCCATGGCCGAGCCGGCCGAGCCGGAGCCGACGATTACGAAATCTGCTTCAAGCATTGTTCACATGAACCAAAAAGTCGGCGAGCGAGACGTTGCCGCCGGTTGCGACGACGAGCACGGTCTTGCCGGCCACGTCGACTTTTCCTTCCAGAAGTGCCGCCAGCGACGAGGCGCCCGACGGCTCGAGCACGAGCTTCAGGCGTTCGAACGCGACGGTCATCGCGCGGCGCACGGATGCGTCGTCGACAGTCAGCGCGTGCACATTTGTCGTCGTGACCGCGGCAAAAGGCGCTTCGCCCGGCCGTCGCGCCATCAGGCCGTCGCAGATCGATTTCTCAGCCAGCGGCACGGCCGAGACCGCGCCATTGGCAAGCGAGGTGCCCAGGCCGTTAAAGCCTTCAGGCTCCACGGCAAAGACCTGCGTCGACGGCGAGAGATGATGGAATGCGAGCGATACGCCGCCGATGAGCCCGCCGCCTCCGACGGGGCAGAGCACGATGTCGGCCACTGCACCCTTTGCCGCCAACTGGTCGAGCGCTTCGAGGCCGGCACCAGCCTGGCCGGCGACGATCTCGGGATCGTCGAACGGGTGGAGCAGGACAAGCCCTTCGGTCTCGGAGATGTCGCGCGCCTTGGCGGCGGCGACTTCCTCGCGGGCGCGGTCGCCATGGTCGGTCAGGACCACGCGGGCGCCATAGGCCTTTGTCGCTTCGCGCTTGGCGGCGGGTGCGTCTATGGGCATGACGATGGTGACGGGAACACTGAGCGACTGGCCGGCGGCGGCGAGGCCCTGGGCGAAGTTGCCGGAGGAGAAGGCGACCACGCCGCGCTTCGCTTCATCGGCCGATAACTGCTTCAGGCGCCAATAGGCGCCACGTGCCTTGAACGAGCCCGACCATTGCAGCGACTCGGCCTTGACGAAGACGCGTGCCGCGCCGGTCTCGCGAGCGAGCACCGCGGATTCGAGCAGCGGGGTGAGCTGTGTCGCTTTCGACGTCTCTGCATAGGCTTGTCGCAATCGATCCAGGCTTGGAACGGTGGTGCTCATCATTCGCCTCTCGGAAAACGTTTGCTCTCTTCGAGCACATTGAGGTCCATGTGGTTGCGCATGTAGCGCTCGGACGCCTTTTGCAGCGGCTGGAAATCCCACGGGTAATAGGCGCCGTTGCGCAGGGCAGGGTAGATCACCCAGCGGCGCGCCTGGCTCTCGCGCACTGCCGCGTCGAAGGCCGCCATGTCCCAGCGCGCACGGACCCTGGCCATGAAGCCGGCCACCAACTCGGCGTGAGCAGGGTCTGTGGCGAGGTTGCGGAACTCTTGGGGATCGGATTCCAGATCAAACAGTTGCGGCGGGTCGATCTCGCAGTGCACGAACTTGAAGCGGCCGTCGCGGATGGCGACCAGCGGCGCATAGGAGCCTTCGGCGGCGTATTCCATGAGCACCGGGGCGGTGCGCTGCTCGCCGTTGATCAGCGGGACGAGCGACTGGCCGTCGGTCCACGGCATGATGGCCGCAAGGTCGATGCCGGCGAGATCGCACAGCGTCGGCAAGACATCGAGATTGGACGTCGGCGCTTCGATCAGGCCGGCCGGCAGGCCTTTGCCTGCGACCATCAGCGGCACGCGCGCCGAGCCCTCGTAGAAGCACATCTTGAACCACAGGCCGCGCTCGCCGAGCATGTCGCCATGATCGGAGCAGAACAGGATGACCGTGTCGTTGCGCATACGCGTGCGCTCGAGCACCGAAAGCAACTCGCCGACCTTGTCGTCGACATAGGAAATGTTGGCGAAGTAGCCGCGACGCGAGCGCCGCACCTGCTCCGGTGTGATGTCGAAGCTCGCGTAATCGCTGGCGAGGTAGAGGCGTTGCGAATGCGGGTCCTGCTGGTCTTCAGCGATGAAGCCAACCTGGGGATCAAGCGCAGGGCAGTCCTCGTAGAGGTCCCAATACTGGCGCCGCGCAACATAGGGGTCATGCGGGTGGGTGAAGGAAACGGTGAGGCACCAGGGGCGTCGCTCGACCTGATCGGAGACGCGGGCGAAGTCGTAGAGCTTCTGGGTCGCCAGGAAGGCAACCTCGTCGTCATACTCCATCTGGTTGGAAATCTCGGCGGTACCGGCGCCAGTGACCGAGCCGAGATTGTGATACCACCAGTCGATGCGTTCGCCGGGCTTGCGATAGTCCGGCGTCCAGCCGAAGTCGGCGGGGTAGATGTCGGTCGTCAACCGCTCCTCGAAACCGTGCATCTGGTCCGGGCCGACGAAATGCATCTTGCCTGACAGCACGGTGTGGTAGCCGGCGGCGCGCAGGTGATGCGCGAAGGTCGGGACCGACGAGGCGAACTCGGCGGCGTTGTCGTAGACGCCGGTGCGCGACGGCAGTTGCCCCGACATGAAGGCGGCACGGCCAGGCGCGCAAAGTGGCGAGGCGGTGTAGTTGTTACGGAAGCGCGCCGAACGCATGGCCAGTGCTTTGAGATGCGGGGCATGCAGGAACTCGGCCGGACCGTCAGGAAAGAACGTGCCCGCCAACTGGTCGACCATGACGATGAGGATGTTCGGCTTGCCGGTCATGACGCGCATCCCGCCAGCGAGAGCTTGGTTTCCAGATAGTCCTCGACCAGCGCTATGGCCGATGCGGCATTGGGGATGCCCTCGCGCAGCGCGCGACGAATGTAGAGCCCGTCGATCAGCGCGGCTGTCGCTTCGGCGACGTGTTCGGCCTCATGGCGTGGCAGAAGCTGCGTCAGGCCGCTCATCAGATTCGACTGCAGGCGATGAGCATAGATCCGCAGCAGGCGGCGCAGGGCCGGCGACTTTTGTGCCTCGACATAAAAGGCGAGCCAGGCAGCGATGGTTGCGGCGCGGAACTGCTTGTCGGAGAAATTGACCGAGATGACAGCCGAAACGCGCGCCCGCGGTGTGGCTGCAACGCGCAATGCCGCAGTCGTGTCGATGAGCAGTTCGGACAAGAGATGCCGCATGGTGGCGGCGAGCAACTCGTCCTTGGCGCCGAAATAGTGGTGGGCAAGGGCGGAAGACACGCCGGCGCGGCCTGCGATCTCCGACATGGTCACATCAAGGCTGCCGCGCTCGCCGATCGCCGAGATCGTCGCGTCGATCAGCGCCTTGCGGCGCAGTGGCTCCATTCCGACCTTCGGCATTCAACCAACCTCCGAGGCTCAGACTATTTTTAATTGACGCATCAATCAATAAAAACTCCGCCGCGGAATACCCCATTTCCGACGTTGAACGACATTGAAACTGCCTGAGATTTGTTCAATATTGAACTGAATAGAGACGTTGGATTCACCCCTGAAATGGCGCAACATGCGCCCTGCGATTGGAGGCAGTGATGACCGCATGCATCGTTGGCTGGGCGCATTCGCGCTTCGGCAAGCTTGAAGGCGAAACGCTGGAAAGCCTGATCACCAAGGTTGCCAGCGAGGCGCTCGAGCATGCCGGCATCGGTGCCGACGAGGTCGACGAGATCGTGCTCGGCCATTTCAATGCCGGCTTCTCCGCCCAGGATTTCACCGCAAGCCTCGTCTTGCAGGCCGACGACCGTCTACGCTTCAAGCCGGCGACGCGTGTCGAAAACGCCTGCGCCACGGGTTCGGCTGCTGTGCGCCAGGGCATTCGCGCCGTCAACGCCGGATCCCGGATCGTGCTGGTGGTTGGCGCCGAACAGATGACGACGACGCCGGGACCAGAAATCGGCAAGAACCTGCTCAAGGCATCGTATCTGCCGGAGGATGGTGACACGCCCGCAGGGTTCGCCGGCGTGTTCGGCAAGATCGCCCAGGCCTACTTCCAGCGCTATGGCGACCAGTCGGACGCATTGGCGATGATCGCGGCGAAGAACCACAAGAACGGCGTCGACAACCCCTATGCCCAGATGCGCAAGGATTTCGGCTTCGACTTCTGCCGCCAGGAGAGCGAGAAGAACCCGTTCGTCGCTGGACCGCTGAAGCGTACGGACTGTTCGCTGGTTTCGGATGGCGCCGTGGCGCTCGTCCTGACCGACAGCACGACGGCATTGCGCATGCGCCGCGCCGTTGCCTTCCGCGCCAACGAGCACGTCCAGGATTTCCTGCCGATGTCGAAGCGCGACATCCTGCAGTTCGAAGGCTGCGAGGTGGCCTGGAATCAGGCGTTGAAGTCGGCAGGCGTTACCCTCGACGATTTGTCTTTCGTTGAAACCCATGACTGCTTCACCATCGCCGAACTGATCGAATATGAGGCGATGGGGCTTGCGCCGCGCGGCGAAGGTGCCCGGATCGCGATGGAAGGCATCACCGCCAAGGACGGCCGTCTGCCGGTCAATCCTTCTGGCGGACTGAAGTCGAAGGGGCACCCCATCGGGGCTACCGGCGTGTCGATGCACGTGCTGACCGCGATGCAACTGACCGGCGAGGCTGGCGGCATCCAGGTCAAGGACGCCAAGCTCGGCGGCATCTTCAACATGGGCGGGGCTGCGGTCGCCAACTACGTGTCGATCCTGGACCGCATCAGATGAGGCATTCGGCCGTCGTCATCGGCGGTGCGTCGGGCATCGGCCTTGCTGTGGCCGAGCGCCTGATATCAGATGGATGGTCGGTGGCGATGATTGATGGCGATGCGGCAGCACTTGCCGCTGCGGCGGACGTCATCGACAATGACGATGTCGTCTTCATCGAAGCCGATCCGACCGACGAAGACAATGTCGCCGAAGCTTTTGACCAGGTGGTGGACAGCCTCGGCCTCATTGGCGGGCTGGTTGCCGTAGCTGGCTTCGACCGCCATGCAAGTGCTGAAGACACCAGCGCTGAAATGTTGCGCGAAGCGCTCGACGTCAACCTCGTTGGACCGTTCATCGCAGCACGTGCCGCACTTGAGCGGATGGGTGCTTCCTTGTCGATCGTCAATGTCGGTTCGGTCGCTGGCCTGCGCGCGCATCGCGGCAGGCTCGCCGTTGCTGCCTCGCAGGCCGGGCTGAAGCTGATGGCCGAGGTACTGGCGCTGGAGGTTGGCAATCGCGGTGTTCGTGTCAACGCCGTTGCCGCCGGGCCGACAGAGATCGAAGCAGGTGGCAATGGCGGCGGGGTAGCACCTCGCCTGATGCCGCAGGGACGTTATGCTGAGCCCGAGGAGATAGCCGCTGCGGTTGCCTTCCTGCTCTCCCCGGAAGCGAGTTATGTCAACGGTCATACACTTGCAGTGGATGGCGGATTCCTTGCCGCCGCGCTATCGGGTGACAGGGCATGATGCTGCATTGCTAGCGTTACCGGTGGCATGCCCGGGAAATTCGTCCGCAAGCGTATGAAGGCTCGTAATCAATGACAAATCCGGTTCTTGTCGAGGTGCTGCGCGGCGACCTCGTTGAAAGCGTACATCGTGGCGCAGTGGCCGTTGTTGACGGCGATGGCAAGCAGGTCTGGGCTACAGGTGACACGCAGCAGGCGGTGTTTCCACGCTCGGCGGTCAAGGCGATCCAGGCACTGCCTTTTGTCGAAAGTGGCGCTGCCGACGCCTATGGCTTTGGCGAACGCGAGCTGGCGCTGGCCTGCTCCTCGCATTCGGGCGAGGTCGCGCATGCCGAACTCGCCAACGCCATGCTCGCCAAGGCCGGCCTGAACGTCGATGCGCTCGAATGTGGCGCGCACTGGCCTTCCAACCATGCCGCCACGATCGCCCTGGCGCGCCATGGTGCGTCGCCAAGCGCGCTGCACAACAATTGTTCGGGCAAGCATTCCGCTTTCGTCTGCACCTGCCGCCATCTTGGCATCGCGCATCAGGGCTATGTCAGGCCCGAACATCGCTTCCAGGAGATGGTTCGGGAGACGATGGAAGCGGTAACAGAAGCCGCGCACAACGAGGCCAATCGCGGCACGGACGGTTGTTCGATCCCGACTTTCGCCGTGCCACTGCAAAACCTTGCTCTGGGGTTTGCGCGAATGGTCACCGGCAACGGTCTCGGTGCGGAAAGGGCAAGGGCAGCGCGCCGGCTGATGTCGGCCTGCATGGCCGAGCCTTTTCTGGTCGCTGGAACCGACAGGGCCGATACGGAGTTGATGCAGACTGCACCCGGACGAATCTTCGTCAAGGTTGGCGCCGAAGGCGTTTTCTGCGCGGCTGTGCCTGAACTCGGGCTCGGCATTGCGCTGAAATGCGACGATGGAGCGGGCAGGGCGGCCGAGGTGATGATCGCGGCGGTCCTGGCCAAGCTTGTGGCTGATGACGAAGTGCTGGCGGGCGGCATGATCAAGGCTGCCAATCCTGTGCTCAAGAACTGGAACGGCATCGAAGTTGCGTCGCTTCGGCCCAGCGCTGCATTCGGCTGAGGGCGCAATGAGCGGGTCAGCCTGGCTGGCTTGTTATCCATGCAGCGAACACCTAGGTTCGGTTGATGAGCAGAGCTTTTACCCGCGAAGACGATAGCGAAAACGTAATCGCCGACATCGGCGAGCGCCCGGTCAGCGCGTCGCGAAACCTGGTTACGGAGCAGGGGCTGGCCCACATCGAAGCCCAGCTTGCGGGCCTGCGCGAGGATTTGGCAAAGGCCGAGGCCGATGCCGATCGCGAGCGCATCGCGACTGTGTCGCGCGACCTGCGCTATTGGCAATCACGCCGCGAAACCGCTGAAGTTTCCATCCCCGAGCCCGACAGCACCGTTGTCCGGTTCGGCATGAAGGTTGTCGTTGAGGACGATAATGGCAAGCGCAATGTCTGGCAGATCGTCGGCGAAGACGAAGCTGACGCTGCCAAGGGACGCATTTCCCACTCCTCGCCCATGGCGATTGCGCTGTTTGGCAAATCCGTTGGCGATCTAGCCTCGGTCAACGGCCATGAATGGGAAATCGTCGAACTCAGCAGCTAGGCTTCGACCGAAACCTATGATCGCGGAAGAAGGTGGTCGCACCGGCTCCATCGCCTGTAGCGATACCCATGACGTACAATAGAACGCATCGTCGTCCGCAGCCCGCCCGGAAACATTCATCGCCAGGAACCGGCCCGCAGCGACGATCCAAGACAAGTCGGACGGCGTGCGGTCTCGCGTGAACGGCTCGTCAGGCGCGTGGGCGGTTACTGGTCGGCAAGTTCATTTCATTTGGGCGACCGCCATTGTCGCACCGCAAAGCCGCTACTATACCTTTCGTGAGACTGCTGATGCGGTCGTGACAGAGCATTGCCGGAGAGTCAGCCTATGGCGCAGGACGACAGCATTTTCATTGGTGCCAGCCGCAAGCCGGACGATAGCTATCAACGACCGGAAGAGTTGCTGTTGAAATACGGCAATCGCCATGGCCTGGTCACCGGCGCCACCGGCACCGGCAAGACGGTAACGCTGCAGATCCTCGCCGAAGGTTTTTCGAACGCTGGCGTTCCGGTGTTCTGCGCAGACATCAAGGGCGACCTGTCCGGCATCGCGATGATGGGCGAGGCCAAGGATTTTCTGACGGCGCGCGCCCAAGCGATCAAGCTCGATCCATATGAGTTCCAGGAATTTCCCGTCATCTTCTGGGATCTGTTCGGCGAACAAGGTCACCCCATCCGCGCGACGGTCTCGGAAATGGGCCCGCTGCTGCTGTCGCGGCTGATGAACCTGACGGAGGCGCAGGAAGGCGTGCTCAACATCGCCTTCCGTATCGCCGATGAAGAGGGGCTTCTGCTTCTCGACATGAAGGATCTGCAATCGCTGCTGGCCAACATCGCCGAGCGTGCCGAAGAAATCGGCGCCCGCTACGGCAACGTCACAAGGCCCTCGGTCGGCGCGATCCAGCGCTCGCTGCTGGTGCTCGAACAGCAGGGCGGCAACCACTTCTTTGGCGAGCCGGCGCTGAAGATCGCCGACATCATGCGCACGACGCGTGATGGCCGCGGCGCGATCAACGTGCTTGCCGCCGACAAGCTGATGATGAACCCGCGGCTCTACGCGACCTTCCTGCTCTGGCTGCTGTCGGAGCTGTTCGAGGTGCTGCCCGAGGTCGGCGATCCAGACAAGCCGAAGCTGGTGTTCTTCTTCGATGAAGCACACCTGTTGTTCGACGAGGCGCCGAAGATCGTTGTCGACCGAGTCGAACAGGTCGTACGCTTGATCCGTTCGAAGGGCGTCGGCGTCTATTTCGTCACTCAGAACCCGCTCGACGTTCCCGAAACCGTGCTGGCCCAGCTTGGCAACCGTGTCCAGCATGCGCTGCGCGCCTACACGCCGCGCGAACAGAAGGCGGTAAAGACTGCCGCCGATACCTTCCGCCCCAACCCTGACTTCAATTGCGCCACCGCGATCACCCAGCTTGGCACCGGCGAGGCGCTGGTCTCGACACTCGAAGTCAAGGGCGTTCCGTCGATGGTGCAGCGGACGCTGATCCGTCCGCCGGCATCGCGGCTTGGTCCGATCACGCCGCAGGAGCGCAAGAAGCTGATCAACGAGAGCCCTGTCGCTGGCCAGTATGATCAGACTGTCGATCGCGAATCGGCATTTGAGATGCTGCAGAAGAAGGCGCTCGACGCGCAAAAAGCCCAGGAGGAAGCACAGCAGGTAAATACCGGTGGCGGTAGCGGCTGGACCATTCCGGGCTTTGGCAATGACGCGCCGTCTTCTTCGGGTGGCCGCAACACCGGAAATGCGCCGAGACCGCGTACATCAAACAGGCAGACCGTGACCGAAGCGGCACTGAAGTCTGTGGTGCGCTCCGTGGGTTCGTCGGTCGGTCGTGCGCTGGTGCGCGGAATTCTAGGTAGTCTGAAGAAGGGCTTCTGACCCGCCGGTTCTCCGACAGACCAATGAAAAACGGCGCGTCGATGACGCGCCGTTTTTCATTGGTGAAGAAGCCTGGGTGACGAAGCCTTGGGTCAGGCCATGCCGAGGCCGTTGGTGACCAGGATCGGCGTCTTGGAAGGCACGCGGTCGTACAGATCCATGATGTCCTGGTTCATCAGGCGCACGCAGCCCGACGACACCGACTTGCCGATCGTCCACCATTCCGGCGAACCGTGGACGCGGTAGAGCGTGTCCTCGTTGTTCTGGAAGATATAGAGGGCACGGGCGCCAAGCGGGTTGTTCAGCCCGGGAGCCATGCCGCCATTGCGGACGCTGTACTTCTCTAGCTTCGGATCGCGGCCGATCATGTCGTCCGGTGGCGTCCACTTCGGCCACTTGCGCTTCCACTGGATCACGGCACGGCCAGACCAGGCAAAGCCGGCGCGGCCCAAGCCGACGCCATAGCGGATCGCCTCGCCGTTCTCGCGGACTAGGTAGAGGAAGTGCGTCGAGGTGTCGACGACGAGCGTGCCGGGACGTTCGCCGGTCGGGTCGGCCACGACCTGGCGAAGGAACTGGGGCTTCACCTTCTTGATCGGAATGCCGGGAACCTCATAGCCTTCGTCGCTGACCGGGCCATACATGCTGACATAGTCGCCAAGGACCGGGTCGATGGTTGGCGTCGGCGGCACGATCTCAGGCGCTTGAGCGAACTGGCCGCCTCCGCTGACCGTCGAGCAGGCCGAAAGCGCTGCCGTGGCAGCACCTGCGGCCGCCAGGTTGAGAAAGCCGCGCCTCGAGAGGGGGCGGGATGAATCAATGAATGTGGGCATGGCTGCGATCTAGGATTCCAGTTCGAAAGAAATGGTGAATTTAAGGGAAGCGGTCGGCGTCCCCTTAACGCTCACGGAGATAGGCGGGTCAAAATCTGACCTAAGGGTGGACAAAGCATGGCAACGATGTGACGCGCCAATCACTGTTGCGTTATGGCAACATCGCTGACCTATGGTTAGCTAACCAATTGTAACTAAACCTTCCAGCGACGGCAGGATCAACGAGGGCGGGAGATCTCGGTACTCGTCTGGCTGGTCGGCGCGGTTGATCCAGACGGTGCGGCAGCCGAACTTTGCGGCCCCCGCAATGTCCCAGCGATTGGACGACTGGAACGAAATTGCCTCGGGATAGAGGCGCCAGTTGCTGGCCACCAGGTCATACACTGACTGGTCCGTCTTGAAACGGCGGACGCTGTCGACAGAGAACACCTCGTCCAAAATGAGATCGAGCCCGGCCGAACGTACGGCAGCTTCCAGCATCGCTGGCGAACCGTTGGACAGGATGGCAAGCCGCGCGCCATTGTCTTTCAGGTTGCGCAGGACGGCGGGAACCTCAGGGTAGCAGTCGAGCTTCCAGTAGGCGTCGAGCAACTTGCTGCGCAGCGCCGGATCGACTGAGGCAACCTTGCTGAAGGCGAAGTCGAGCGCCTGCTCGGTGAGTTGCCAGAAATCGAGATAGGCACCCATCAAGGTGCGGACCCAGGAATATTCGAGCTGCTTGGCGCGCCAGATCTCCGACAGGAGCTGGCCATCCGGACCGATGTCGGCGGCGTGGCGGCGAACGGCCGCGTGGACGTCGAACAGCGTGCCATAGGCATCGAATATGTAGGCGGCGTGGCGCATGTCAGTGGTTTTCCGACGGCTTCGTGTCGAGTGCAAGCGCAACCAGCATCTGGCTCCAATATTTCGGCCTCGTGCTGGTTGACGGGGCCCGCCAAAGCCTTTTCGATGCCGGCCACCAACAAGATGCGACGGGAACGAAATCATGACGCTCGCAGCGGCTGCACAATCCACGACCTGGACCTTTGTCGACGGCGACTGGCACGAGGGTAATGTCGCGCTCATTGGCCCGCGCAGCCACGCCATGTGGCTTGGTTCCAGCGTGTTCGACGGTGGCCGCTGGTTCGAGGGCGTGGCGCCCGACCTTGAAGCCCATTCGCGCCGCGTCAATTCCTCCGCCATTGCGCTTGGCCTGAAGCCGTCGATGAGCCCCGAGCAGATTGTCGGGCTGACCTGGGATGGGCTCAAGAAATTCGACGGCAAGACGGCAGTCTACATCAGGCCGATGTATTGGGCCGAGCATGGCGGCTACATGGGGGTTCCGGCCGACCCTGCGTCGACACGGTTCTGCCTGTGCCTCTACGAATCACCAATGCTGCCGCCGACGGGATTTTCGATCGGCCTGTCGCCATTTCGCCGTCCGAGCATGGAAACGATGCCGACAAACGCCAAGGCGGGTTGCCTCTATCCAAACAACGGCCGCGCCATCCTCGACGCCAAGATGCGCGGCTTCGACAACGCGCTGGTGCTCGACATGCTGGGCAACGTTGCCGAGACCGGATCGTCCAACATCTTCCTTGTCAAGAACGGCCAGGTTTTCACGCCGGCACCGAATGGAACTTTTCTCTCCGGAATCACCCGCAGCCGCACAATGTCGTTGCTTGCCGACCGCGGCTATGCGGTCGTCGAAAAGACCTTGTCGGTGCGCGAATTCCTCGAAGCCGACGAGATATTCTCGACAGGCAACCACTCCAAGGTCGTTCCGGTGACGCGCATCGAAGATCGAAATCTGCAGCCGGGACCGGTAGCAAAAAAGTCGCGCGAGCTATATTGGGAGTGGGCTCACTCTACCGGCAAGGCCTGAGTGCAGCGAAGAAAAACAGTGCCTCTCATCTGTTTCCAAGACGATGACGACCTATCTGTAGACGGCATAGTCATGCCGCGAAATTGCCAGCAAGGGAGTATGATCCATGGCTTTTGAATTGCCCGAATTGCCCTACGACTACGAGGCGCTGCAGCCCTTCATGTCGAAGGAGACGCTTGAGTACCATCACGACAAGCATCACAAGGCTTACGTCGACAACGGCAACAAGCTGGCTGCCGAAGCAGGCATGGACAAGCTGTCGCTGGAAGAGGTTGTGAAGCAGTCGTTCGGCAAGAATGCCGGCCTGTTCAACAATGCAGCGCAGCACTACAACCACGTCCACTTCTGGAAATGGATGAAGAAGGGCGGCGGCGGCAATAAGCTGCCTGGCGCGCTGCAGAAGGCTGTCGATGCCGACCTCGGCGGCTACGACAAGTTCAAGGCAGACCTGATCGCTGCCGGCACGACCCAGTTCGGCTCGGGCTGGGCCTGGCTGTCGGTCAAGGATGGCAAGCTCGCCATCTCCAAGACCCCGAACGGCGAGAACCCGCTGGTTCACGGCGCGACCCCGATCCTCGGCGTCGACGTCTGGGAGCATTCCTATTACATCGACTATCGCAACGCCCGCCCGAAGTAC
Source organism: Aminobacter carboxidus (assembly GCF_014863355.1). Classification (GTDB taxonomy): domain Bacteria; phylum Pseudomonadota; class Alphaproteobacteria; order Rhizobiales; family Rhizobiaceae; genus Aminobacter; species Aminobacter carboxidus. The sequence continues at coordinate 417,609 of NZ_JACZEP010000001.1, forward strand.
CTCGAGGCGTTCGTCGACAGCCTGATCAACTGGGATTACGTGCTCGAGCTTTACGAAAAGGCCTGAGCCTAATCTCGGTTCATATGTCGCGAACGAAAACCCCGGCCTTGGCCGGGGTTTTTGCGTTTGGGTGACAATGTTTGAAAAAGACTAACAGTCACGGAAGCGTGAAGAGAATTTCTGGACGAATTCGGCCAGTTTCGCCGTTGGCCCTAGGCAGCATTCGCAACCCAGAGAGGACCTGATGAAGAAAATTGTGTTTGCCATTGCAGCGCTCGCGCTCGCTACCACCGCAGCATTCGCCGATGTGATTGCTGATCGCCAGGCGGTGATGAAGGAGAATGCAAAGCAAGTCGGCACACTTGTGAAAATGGTGAAGGGCGAAGCGCCATTCGACGCGGCTGCGGTTGTCGCGGCCCTGACGGCTCTTAATGACAACGTCCAGAAGATCGATGTTGCGGCATCGTTCCCCGCCGGCAGCGACCAGGGCGACACGACCGCTTCGCCCAAGATCTGGGAGGATCTCGCCGGGTTCCAGGCGGAAGTCGACAAGTTCAAGGCCGCAACGGCAGCCGCGGTCGCAAGTCCGGCTGCGGATATCGACGCACTGAAGGCGCAGGTCGGTACGATCGGCCAGACCTGCGGCACCTGCCACGAGGCTTTCCGTGTGAAGAAGGGCTGACCCCCTGGGGATGGCCGTTTTCAGGAAACTCGCAGTTGCGGCTCTGGCGCTTGGCGGCGCCGGGGCCGCAATTTTCTGGTGGCTGACGGTACCCGAAAAGCTGGGGCCGGAGGCCTTGGCTGCATTGGGAGCCGGTGACACTGCTCGCGGGCAGCGCATCTTCGATGCCGGCGGTTGCGCCTCGTGCCATGCCAAACCGAAATCCGAAGGCGACGCGCGCCTGCAACTTGTGGGCGGCGTCGAGCTCAAGACGCCATTCGGCAATTTCGTGGCGCCGAACATTTCTTCCGATCCCAATGACGGCATCGGCGGCTGGTCGCTCGAAGACTTCGCCAATGCGATGCTGAAAGGCGTTTCGCGCGAAGGACAGCACCTGTATCCGGCATTTCCCTACGCCTCCTACGCCCGCATGAAACCCGCTGACGTTGCCGATCTCTATGCCTTCATGAAGACGATTCCGGCCATGCAGGGCAGGGCGCCCGATCACGACCTGGCTTTCCCCTTCAACATCCGGCGCGGGCTGGGGCTGTGGAAGCAGCTCTATCTCAGCAATGCGCCAGTGGTGGCGTTTGCCGAGGGCACGCCCGAGAAGGTGCTGCACGGGCAGGGTCTGGTCGAAGGTGCCGGCCATTGCGGCGAATGCCATACGCCGCGCAGCCTTGCGGGCGGCTCCGAGAAAGGCCAGTGGCTGGCCGGTGCCAAAGCCGCCGAAGGCGACGGTGTCGTGCCCAACATCACACCCGAAGGCAAAGGCATCAACGGCTGGTCCGAAGGCGACATCGCCGGTTATCTCGAAACCGGGTTCACGCCCGAGTTCGATTCAGTCGGCGGCACGATGGTCGAGGTGCAGAAGAACATGGCCAGGCTGACCGCCGAGGACCGCGAGGCGATCGCCGCCTATCTCAAGGCGATCCCGCCGCACCCCAACGGGTATCCGGCGCAGGCGCCGAAGCCTGCCGGCTGAACGAGCCGGCGGCCAGAGGCCGGCGCAGGCGCCGAAGCCTGCCGGCTGAACGAGCCGGCGGCCAGAGGCCGGCGCAGGCGCCGAAGCCTGCCGGCTGAACGAGCCGGCGGCCAGAGGCCGGCGGTCACATTTCAATGGCTAGACACGCCCGACCACCTTCAGCGCGAAGGCATAGTTGAAGGCAACTTCCTCCAGCCGCGAGAAGCGGCCTGAGGCGCCGGCATGGCCTGAATCCATGTTGATCTTGAACAATACCGGACTGTTGCCCGACTTGCGCTCGCGCAGCCGCGCCGCCCACTTGGCCGGCTCCCAGTAGGTGACGCGCGGATCGGTAAGGCCCGCGACCGCCAGGATCGGCGGATAGTCGATGGCCGCGACATTGTCGTAAGGCGAATAGGCGGCGATGGTCCTGTAGTCGTCCTCCGAGGCGATCGGATTGCCCCATTCGGGCCATTCCGGCGGCGTCAGCGGCAAGGTGTCGTCGAGCATGGTGGTCAGCACGTCGACGAAGGGCACTTCGGCGAGGATGCCGGCGAAGGCCTCTGGCGCCATGTTGGCAACAGCACCCATCAGCATGCCGCCGGCCGAGCCACCCTGGGCGACGATGCGGTCGTGCGCGGTGTAGCGCTCGGCCACGAGGTGGTGGGCGCAAGCGACGAAATCGGTGAAGGTGTTGGTCTTGGTCGCGCGCTTGCCGTCGTCGTACCAGGCGTAACCCTTGTCCTTGCCGCCACGGACATGGGCTATGGCATAGACGAAGCCGCGATCGACCAGCGACAGGCAGTTGGTGTTGAACGAGGCCGGGATCGTCATGCCGTAGGAGCCGTAGCCGTAGAGCAGGCACGGCGCCGTGCCATCCAAGGGCGTGTCGCGGTGATGAATCAGCGAGATCGGCACCAGTTCGCCGTCTGGGGCAGGGGCCATGAGGCGACGGGTCACGTAATCGTCGGCGTTGTGGCCGGAAGGCACTTCCTGGGTTTTCAGCAGAACTCGTTCGCGCGTCCGCATGTTGTAGTCAAACAGCTGCGACGGGGTGGTCATCGACGAATAGGAAAAGCGTATCGTGTCGGTGTCGTATTCGTAAGAACCCGACAGGCCGAGCGAAAACGCCTCTTCGGGGAAGGAGATGTGGTGCTCGGCTCCTGTGGCGCGCTCGTGCACGACGATGCGCGGCAGCCCTTCCTTGCGCTCCAGACGAACCATGAAGTCCTTGAAGCCGATCACCGACAGAATGAGGCGGCCCGGCTCATGAGCGACGAGCTCCTTCCAGTTGGCACGCACAGGATCGCTGACCGGTGCGGTCATGATCTTGAAATCCTTGGCGCCGTCCGCGTTGGTCAGCACGAAGAAGATGTCGCCGCCTTCTTCGAGGTCGTATTGCAGGCCGATCTCGCGCGCCGCCACCAGTTTGGGTGCCGCCAGCGGATCGGTGGCCGGGAACAGGCGGTACTCGGATGTCTCATGGTCGCTGATCGAGATCATGATCCATTCGTTGGAGCGCGTGCCGCCGACATTCATGAAGAAGCCGGGGTCGGTCTCCTCGTAGATCAGCCGGTCGGACGCAGCGTCGCTGCCGAGCGCGTGGTAGAGGACCTTTGAGGGGCGGTGATTGGGGTCGAGGCGGGTGTAGAAGAAGCCGGCATTGGCGGCGTCCCAGACGCCCGAACCACCGGTATCCCCAACGACGTCGGTCAGATCGGTGCCATCAGACAATTCACGAACACGCAGCGTGTAGAACTCCGAGCCCTTGTCGTCGAAGCCCCAGATCAGGCGGGCATGGTCGGATGAGTGGTCGAGCCCGCCGAGACGGAAGTAGGCATGGCCCTCGGCTTCCTTGTCACCATCCAGGATGATCTCCTCGGCACCGCCTTCGCTGGGGATACGGAAGTAGCGTGGCTGCTCGCCGCCCTTCTTGAACGACGAACCATAGGCAAAGGGGCCATCCTTCATCGGCACCGAGGAATCGTCCTCCTTGATGCGGCCCTTCATTTCGGCAAACAACGCCTTCCTGAGCTCGGCTGTGTCGGCCATCAGTTCGGCCTGATAGCTATTCTCCGCTTCGAGATGGCTGCGGATATCAGGATCGAGCACGCTCGGATCACGGAACACCTCCTGCCAGTTGTCGGCGCGCAGCCACGCGTATTCGTCGACGCGCGTGATGCCGTGGCGCGTGTCGGAGACGGGGCGGCGCTCGGGCGAGGGCGCGGTGATATCGGCGAAAATGGCAGGTCTGGTCATTAGGTCTCGCATGGGATGAATCTTGAATGGCGAATGAACACGCCGATCAGGGCGGGTTCAAGGGCTGAGTTGCATTGTTCGTCAACGTTCCAATTGACCGGTCCTGCCGGAGGGAGATGAACATGTTCTTGAAAGCTACCGCGGCACTTGTTGTTGCCTCGACTGTCGGGCTGCTGGCCGGCCAATCCCACGCGGCGGCGTTTGCTGCCTGGCAGGTGGCCGATGTTCCGTTTGGCGACACGCTGAACATCCGCAAGTATCCTTCCAACGGCTCGCAGAAGCAGGCTGCCTATCCCAATGGGATGGTGCTGCAGATGACCGGCAAATGCACCGGCGGTGTCGATCTTTTGAACATTTCGCACCTGCCTGAATGGAAGCAGGAGCAGCGGGTTCGCTATCGCTGGTGCCAGGTCTGGCATGACCCTGCCCAGAACGGACATTTCGTGACCGGCTGGGTCTACGGCAAGTACATCACGCCGTATTGACCGCATATTGACGGCCTACCCGCTCTTGCGGGGCTGCTGAAAGCGACGCTTGTCGTTGACAAGGTCCGTTCAGGGTTGCCCCCACGTGGCAGGGAGTCTATGCCCTAGCAGTAATAACGTGAGACACTAAGAGGGCCTGCGCGCTGACCTTCCTTATCCTCATGCTGCCATTTGTCGGCGCGCTTTTTGCCCCGCTCCTGACCCGCGTGATGAAACACAATGCCGGCTGGTTGCTTGCTGCGGTTCCATTGCTTGTGTTCGTGCACTTCGCCGGAATGCTCGGTACGGTGGGCTCCGGTGCTGCTGTTTCAGCCGGGTTTGACTGGGCGCCAAGCCTCGGTCTGCGTTTTTCATGGTATCTCGACGGCCTGTCCTTGACCTTTGCGCTGCTGATCTCGGGCATCGGTACGCTGATCGTCATCTATTCCGGCGGCTATCTCAAAGGGCACCCGCACCAGGGGCGGTTTTTCTCGTTCATCCTGCTGTTCATGGGCGCGATGCTGGGACTGGTGGTCTCGGACTCCTTCCTGATGCTGTTCGTCTACTGGGAACTGACGTCGATAACGTCGTTCCTGTTGATCGGCTTCGATCATGGCCGTGAGGCCTCGCGCCGCGCGGCATTGCAGGCGCTGCTGGTAACCGGCCTTGGCGGGCTTTCGCTGCTCGCCGGCCTGCTGGTGATCGCGCAGGCGACCGGGACGACCGAGCTTTCGTCGCTGCTTGGCTCCGGCGATGCCTTGCGTAACAGTCCGCTTTATCTCGTTGCCCTCGTGCTGGTGCTGGGTAGTGCTTTCACCAAGTCGGCGCAGTTTCCGTTCCACTTCTGGCTGCCCAATGCCATGGAGGCACCGACACCGGTTTCGGCCTATCTGCATTCGGCGACCATGGTGAAAGCCGGCGTCTATCTGGTGATGCGCCTCAATCCAGTGATGGGCGACACGGTAGCGTGGGAAACGATCCTGCCGTTGTTCGGCGGTGTCACGCTGGCTGTCGGTACGCTGCTCGCTGTCAGGCAGACCGATCTCAAGCTGATGCTTGCCTACACCACCGTCGCCTCGCTTGGGCTGCTGGTAATGCTGACCGGCCTTGGTTCCGACAAGGCGATCGAAGCGGCGGCCCTGTACCTGATCGCGCATTCGATGTTCAAGGGCGCGCTGTTCATGGTTGCCGGCCTGATCGATCATGAGACGGGCACGCGCGACATCACCGGCTTGCGCGGTCTGCGCAAGGCCATGCCGATCACCTTCGTTGCAGCGATGCTTGCGGCACTTTCGATGGGCGGACTGCCGTTGTTCTTCGGCTTCCTCGCCAAGGAAGAGATCTACGCCACGCTTGGTTCGCCCGAAGGCTGGCAGGCCGCGTTGCTGATCGTTGCTATCTGCGGCAATGCGCTGATGTTTGCCATCGGTTTTGCGGTGGCGCTTCGGCCTTTCATGGGCGATGCCACCAAGACGCCGAAGGCGGCGCATGAAGGACCGATATCACTGTGGCTGGGGCCCGTCGTGCTCGGGGCAGCCGGACTTGCCGCGGCCCTTGCCTCGCCGATCGCGCACCGGTTGTTCTCTTCGCCGACCGCTAGCGCTGTCGCCGGAAGTCCTATCGAGGTCACGATCTCGACGATTCCGCATCTGGGCGTGCCGCTCGTCCTTTCAGGTCTGACGGTTGCGCTGGGCATTGTAGCCTATCTCGGGCTCGACAGGCTACGCGCAGCAATGGCCGGCGTGCTCCGGGCAATTGGCTGGGGCCCGGATCAGGGCTTCGACCAGGTGTTGCGCGGCCTGCTGCGCCTCGCAACCGGCCTGACGCGCATCATCCACAATGGCCGTCTCGACATCTATATGACCGTCACCTTCATCGCAGTGGCAGCGACGCTTCTGCTGCCGATGGTGCTGTTCGATGAATTGCCTGCGATGCCTTATGTGCCGGCATTGCGGTTCTACGAATGGGGCGTTCTGGCGATTGCCGTGATTGGTGTCGCTGCGGTGGTTCATGCGCGCAGCAGGCTGACGGCGATTGTCTCACTGGGCATCCAGGGCTTTGCGGTCGCCTTGCTCTACATGCTGTTTGGCGCGCCTGACCTGTCGTTCACCCAGTTCATGGTCGAAACGCTGTCCGTTGTGATCCTGGCGTTGGTGATGACGCGGCTCAGGCTTGCGCCGACCGATCACCGGCCGCTCCGGCAAAAGCTGCTTGATATGGCGATTGCAGGAGCGTGCGGCATTGGCTTTGCTTTGCTGCTGCTGAAAGTAACGCAGATGCCGTTCGATGACCGGCTGTCGCAGTTCTTCAATACCTATTCCAAAACGATCGCCCATGGCCGCAACGTCGTGAATGTCATCATCGTCGACTTCCGCGGCCTCGATACGTTGGGTGAGATCGCCGTGGTGATGGTGACCGGCCTGGCGATACTGGCATTGGTGCGCATCCGTTCAAAGAAGACGGAAGTGCGCCCGACCGTGGCCGAAGAGGCGTAGCATGCAGACGCTGATCTTCAGGACCGCGACCCCGTTTCTCACCTGCCTGATGCTGATGTTTTCGGTGTTCGTGCTGTTGCGCGGACACAACGAACCGGGCGGAGGGTTCACCGGCGGCCTTATCGCGGCGTCCGCCTTTGCCATTCACGGCATCGCTTTTGGCGTGCCGGTCGTGCGGCGCGCGCTTTACTTTCACCCCATGGCGATTGCCGGCTTCGGGCTGTTTGCCTCCGCCGTTGCCGGGCTGCCGTCGCTGCTGTTTGGCATGCCATTCCTGACCGGTTTGTGGAGCGCGCCAAGCTTCTTCGGCATCAGCGTCGACCTGTCGACGGTCATGGTCTTCGACATCGGCGTCTATCTGGTTGTGGTCGGATCGTTCACCTCGATCGCGCTCGCCCTTGAAGACCGGGAGCACGATTGATGGAAGCCGTCTTCGCAATTCTGGTCGGCCTGTTCTTCGCTGCCGGCATTTACCTGATGCTGTCGCGGCACATCATCCGCATCCTGCTCGGCGTCGTCTTGTTCGGCAACGCCGTCAATCTGCTGATCTTCACCAATGGCCGTATCATGCGCGAGGTGCCGCCGATCATCGCCGAAGGCCTTGATGTACCGGCAACTGCCGTGGCCAACCCATTGCCACAGGCGCTGATCCTGACGGCAATCGTCATCTCGTTTTCGTTCTTTGCTTTCCTGCTGGTGCTTGCCTATCGCGCCTACCAGGAGATCGGCACCGACGACACCGATGGCATGCGTGTTGCCGAACCGGCTGACGACGGCCTGCCGCCGATGGGGTACTGAGCGAATGGCCGTACAAGGCGAGGTCGTCGACAAGACCGCAGCGATGATTGCCGGGCCGGTTGCCGCGGCCGACTGGCTGGTCATCGCACCGGTATTGCTGCCGATCGTTGCGGGTGCGGTGCTGCTGATGATCCGGCACAACATTCGTTGGCATGCGTTGCTGGCACTCGTCGTGCACGCGGCCATGGTAGGCACGAACGGGCTTTTGCTGCAGCGTGTGCTGGCCGAAGGCCCGGTATCCATGACGATGGGAAGCTGGCTGCCGCCTTTCGGCATCTCGTTCACCGCTGATGCGCTGGGCGCTGCTTTCTCGCTGACGGCTTCGGTTGTCGCACTCGTCTGCTGCGCCTATTCGGTGCGCGACATCGACGCGGCCGGCCGGCGCTACGGCTTTTATCCGTTCCTGATGCTGATGATGGCCGGCGTCAGCGGCGCTTTCCTGACCGGCGACATGTTCAACCTCTATGTCTGGTTCGAGGTCTTCCTGATCTCGTCCTTCGGCCTGCTCATCCTTGGATCGGAAAAGGCCCAGATCGATGGCGCCACCAAATATGCGATCCTCAACCTTGTCGGCACGACGCTGTTTCTGATCGCCACTGGCTATCTCTACGGAACCTTCGGCACACTGAACATGGCGGACCTTGCCACCAAGGCAGGGCAGATCGGCGAAGCCGCCCCGCTGATGACGCTGGCAACGCTTTATCTGCTGGCTTTCAGCATGAAAGCGGCGGCGTTTCCGCTCAATTTCTGGCTGCCTGCGTCGTATCACACGCCGCCTGTCATCACCGGCGCGCTGTTCGGCGGGTTGCTGACCAAGGTTGGCATCTACGCTTTGCTGAGGTCGCTGGTGATGATCTTCGCCGCCGAACGGTTGGTGCTGGCGGGCGTCATCGGCTGGGTGGCGGTGGCAACCATGCTGATCGGTGCGCTCGGCGCCCTGGCGCAATCCGACATCCGCAGGATCGCCGGGTTCCTGGTCATTTCGGGCGTCGGCATCATGCTCGCAGGCATCGCGCTCGGCAGCAATGGCGGGCTGTCAGGGGCAATATTCTACGCGCTGCATTCTATGCTTGCATTGTCCGCCCTCTATTTGCTTGGCGGTTTGATGCGCCAGCGTGGCGGCAGCTTTTCGCTTCACAGCCTGTCGGGGCTTTACGGTGCGAGTCCCTTCCTTGCTGCGCTCGCTTTCATCATCTCGTTGGCCGTCGCCGGCCTGCCGCCCGGCTCGGGGCTGTGGCCGAAGGTGATGCTGGTTCGGGCGGCACTCGACGTCGGCGCTTGGCAGATCGCGGCTGCGATCCTGCTGAGTGGCTTCTTGGCGACCATCGCGCTCGGCCGTGTATTCATCCTGGCTTTCTGGCGTGAGCGGGCCGGCGACAAGGCAACGACAGCTGGGGTGATGTCGGTATCGGGTTGCTGTGCTCTTGTGGTCCTTGTCTTGGCGATGCTTGCGATGGGAGTTTTGCCGGAGACCTTCATTCGGCTCTCGACGACAGCGGCAAGCGGATTGCTCGATGCTTCGGCCTATGTGCATGCAGTCTTTCCAGTAGGAAGTGGATCATGATCCCGTTCCGCAACGAATTGATACTGGCACTGGTCTGGGTCGCCATCTCGGGAAGCTACTCGATCCCCAATCTGGCCTTTGGATTTGTTATCGGCTGGATCGTCCTGTTCCTGGTGCGCGAGCAGCTACAGACAACCAAGGTTGTCATACGCCCCATAGCGTTGCTGTTGCTCATAGCCTTGTTCATCAAGGAGCTTGTTCTCTCAGCCTTCAAGGTAGCGAAGCTGGTGCTGTCGCCACGCATGGACATCAAGCCCGGCATCTTCGCCTATCCCTTGAAGGTCGACCGGGATTTCGAGATCACATTGCTTGCCAATCTGATCACGCTGACGCCTGGCACATTGTCGGTCGACGTTTCTGATGACCGTCGCACTCTGTTCGTACACGGAATGGATTGTTCGGATCCCGACCAGGCGCGCCGCGACATCAGCCAAGGGTTCGAACGTAGAATACTGGAGGCATTCAGGTGATGTCTGGAGCTGCTTTCCTCAACATCTGCGCGACCTTTGCGCTTGGCGTTCTCACCATCTCGTTTCTGCTGGTGGTGGTGCGCGTCCTCAAGGGGCCGTCATTGCCGGACCGGATCCTGGCGCTCGACATGCTTGTTGCCGTTGCCATCGGCTTTATTGCCGTGCTCGGGCTGCGTTCTGGCGTCACGTTGTATGTCGATGTCGCCATTGCGCTCGGTCTTGTTGGCTTCCTGGCCACCGTTGCTTTTGCTCGTTTTGTGATGAGCGGCGGTGTCGACGCCATTAAAGAAGAGGCCGAGGAGGATAGGCCATGATCGACGGTATCGGCGACTATCTGGCCGGAGCTCTCATTGTGGTCGGCGCGTTGTTTGCACTGACTGCGTCTTTTGGGTTGTTGCGCCTTCCTGATGTCTATACGCGCATGCACGCAGCCTCGAAGGCCGGAACTTTGGGATCTTGTCTGATGTTAATTGCGCTTGCCGTGCATATTGGCGAGTTCGCTACAACGTTACGCGCGCTGGCGGGTGTCGTCTTCTTTCTGTTGACCGCGCCGATCTCCGCCCATTTGCTTGCCAAGGCGGCATACTCAGCGGGTTATCGCATGTGGCGAGGCTCTGTGAGCGACGATTTGGCTGAAACGGTGACGGCGCCAAAGAAGAACGGCCTGGTTGGGACTGAACGTTGACAATGACCCTGCGGGACAACTTTCAGCGTTGTCCAACTTGATCTCACACGATAACGATACCGTATCAAAAAGGTTCATTTGTTAGAGGTGTGTTGAAATCATTGTTATTGTAGTTCACAAAGAATAGTGAATTGACTTGTTCTGTCGACAGGCTCATTAAAGTGATGGAGTGCGAGTCGCAAAGGCAATTTGCGATACAAGAACGCACCGCATCCCGGTCGCAACATCGGGCAAAAAAACATCCAGTCACATTGGGGCCTAAGCATATGGATACTTCCGAAACGCCTGCAACCAACAACGACACCCTGATTGAGTTGACCGCCGACGTGGTGGCCGCATATGTCAGCAACAATCCAGTTCCGGTGGGAGAACTTCCGGGCCTGATCGCAGATGTCCACGCAGCCCTTGGCCGCGTTGGCAACGTCGCCGAGACGCCGCCTGCCGACAAGCAGAAGCCGGCCGTCAATCCCAAGCGCTCGGTGCACGACGACTACATCATCTGCCTTGAAGACGGTAAGAAGTTCAAATCGCTTAAGCGTCACCTGATGACGCACTACAACATGACCCCCGACCAGTATCGCGAGAAGTGGGGCCTTGACGCCAGCTATCCGATGGTGGCGCCCAACTACGCGGCTGCGCGCTCGCAGCTCGCCAAGAAGATGGGCTTGGGCCGCAAGCGCAAAGGCAAGTAAAGCCCTTCGAAAGATTTTCAGCTTGCGGCGCCTTCGGGCGCCGCATTGCGTTTGGGCCCGAGACGGCGCGGCCGCAGCGACAGCCTTGCCAGCTGGCCGGGAACACGCCTTCATCCGATCTCGCACCTCTTGAGCGCGATGTGGCGATTGAGGTCGTAGCTCCAGTGGCGATTGATGTCTCTGAGCCGCTCGCGTTCGATTGCCCGCTCGAGCCGCTTCCGCAGGGCCAATGTCGGTGCCGGCTCTTCCAGCGATGCAGTCGAAAGTTCGATCCCGCAGCAAAGCTGCGGGGCTGCTCTTTGCCTGGCATCGGTGAACTCCGTCAGCTTGTTTCTTTTGAACGCTGCGATTTCCCTGAAAAATCCCGCATCGCGATCCTGCCTGGTCTGACTCAGATCGGGCAATGATGCGGAAGGTTTTCAGGGTTGGCACACCTGGCGTGCTGGCGCGGCACTACAATCCGGGTGGTGGCGTTTGCCGCGACCGTAAGGTGCTGCATTGGGGGGTGGAGCACTATCCCCCAGATTGGGCTGACCGGTGGCTCAGGCGATCTGGCGGAGCGCTGCCTCGGCGTCGCGCTTGATGCGCTTGACCATGGAGCGCAGGCCGTTTGCGCGTTGGGGCGACAGATGCTCGTTGAGACCGAGAGTCTTCAAGGTCGCCTCCGCATCGATAGCCATGATCTCGCTGGCGCGATGGCCCGAAAACAGCGCAAGCATAATGGCAACGAGCCCGCGCACGATATGGGCGTCGGAATACCCCTCGAAACGGATGACCGGGTCGGCGCCGTCGCCTAGGTGGGTAACGAGCCAGACCTGGCTGACGCAGCCTTGCACCTTGTTGATGTCGGTCTGGGCGCATTCCGGAAAGGACGGAAGCGCTTCACCCAGCTCGATGACATAGCGATAGCGGTCCTCCCATTCGTCGAGGAATGAGAAGTCGTCGCGGATGGTGTCTATCGAAGCCGTCATGATGCCTTGGATATAGTCGCAGCACCGCCGGCCGTCACGAAAAAAGAAAGGCACCGCAGGTGCCAGAGGCGGACGACCTGCGGTGGGGCCTGCGCATGGGGCCGAGCCATAGTTTGGCTGACCCTATGCGCTGAACCAAAAGCGTTGGCGACCCTGTCGCGACCAAGCGCGGACGTGGGCTTGCCTGGTGGCGGGGATCAGTTGGCCGGGGCCACGGGTTTTGCGGTGGGAACGCCGGGGGGAGCTTCCGGTACGCTGCCGGTCTGCGTTGCCGTGTCAGGCTGGCCGAACTGCTGGTCGAGCGCTTGATAGGCGAGGCGTGCGCTTTCGCGGGCTCTTACGCCAATGGTCTGCATCGCGGCCTTGCCCGTCTCGCAAACGTCCGGCTTGCGCTCGCAAATGCCGGCGAGGTCGCCGACGGCTTCGCGTGCGGCAAAAATGGCCTGCAACGGGCTCACGCTGTTCTCGCCATTGGGCCCGGTGCCGAGCGGCAGCAGGAGCAGGACGAGCGAGAACCAGAATGCGGTCCTGATGAGAAAGCCCATGGTGTGCCTCTTGTGGTCTGGCGGGCCATCTTTGCGGCCTCACCTCGTGTTGAGCCGACAATGACATGAAGGAACAAAGGAGCGATTGCTGCAAATGGTGGCATTTTGCGAAGGCTTTTCACCAAAGTTTAACGGACTGGCCCGGCCTGCGGGCTTGTTCGCATAAGCAATGTCTCATGAGACTCGTAAGCAATTGATTTAAATTGAAAAACTGCAGGAGGGAGTGCTTGAGGCAGATTCGCAAGCGCCAAGTCGGCAAATAACCCCCTGTTTACCATGGCGAGAACTGTTCTCGAATGTAGGCGCCATGATCCCGATATTCGCCGCGTGACCGGGTTTCGATCGGCCAGCTTTATCCCTTCATTAAAGGCTCGGTGCGAGTTTGGGACAACTACAGAAGAGCCGCAGAGCGAGCCACGGAAGAGTGCGTAGCGTTGAGTTTTGTCATGACCAGATACGGTGAGTTTTCCGGCGCGATGGCCGGCGGCTGCGACCGGCTGGTCCATCCGTCGGCCGACGGCTGCGAGCGTTCGCGCCAGCGGCGGCTTGTCGGTCTGTTGCTGGCCGCTCCCTTTCTGGTTGCCGGGGCGGGCGTGTTTTTGGTCTCGGCCAATCTCGGCGCAGCCTCGACCTTCGCTGTCATTTTCGCCGCCTTCAGCCTGAGCTGGCTCGCCGCATTGCTGATTGCTGCTACCGGCAAGGCTGGACAGATCGGCGTGACTTCGCTTGTCGTGGCAACCGCCGCGATCGCTGCGATCGTTGCCGCTGCCGGCGGATTGACGTCGCCGGCTACATTGCTGGTCGCGGCACTTCCGCTGGAGGCGTTGTGGGTCTGGCGGACGCGCAAGGCGGCAAAGCTTGGAGCAATCGCAGCCGTTATTGCCGTGTTGGCTCAAGGTCTTCTCGGGTCGATGCCCTTTGCCGAAGTCGCTGCGGTATCCGCATGGCACTGGCTTCTGCCGGTTGCTTGGCTTGCCACTTTCGCTGCTCGTGCTGGCGCATTTCTGGATCGCCGCGTCGAACAGCAAGACGCGCCGGCCGACATGCTGGAAAAGGTGCTCAAGGCGGTTGTGCTGCGCGTGGCCCACAATGGCGACGTGACCGACGTGTCCGATCAGGCACGGACCATGCTCAGGCTGCAGCCGGAACTTTTGCTGGGAACCGCTCTGTTCGATCGCATCCATGTTGCGGATCGTGTCGGCTACCTCTGCGCGCTGGCAGACATGCGCGACGGCGCTCAGCTGCGCGAGGTTGAGCTACGCTTGCGCCTGCCGAGGCAGAACGAGGGTGACGCCGGCGACAACTTCCGGCCGTTCGTGCTCGAGTTGATGAAGGCCGAAGGCCAGGGGTTTGTCGCGGTCGTGCGCAGCAATGACACGGTCGCCGATCTGCGCGAGCAACTGGCCACGGCTGCCGATGCGGTGAGGAGTGCTGAGCTTGCAAAGAGCAATTTCCTGGCAGCCGTCAGCCATGAGTTGCGGACGCCGCTGAATGCGATCATCGGCTTTTCCGACATGCTGCTGCACGAGATGTTCGGTGGTTTCAAGGAGCCGCGCCAGAAGGAATATGTCGGCATCGTCCGTGATTCCGGCCAGCACTTGCTCGACGTGGTGAATTCGATCCTTGACGTCACCAAGATCGAATCCGGCTGCTATGCGATCACCCCCGAGCCATTCAAGTTCCGCGACGCCGTTGATATGTGCGCCTCGATGCTGGCGCTGCAGGCGCAGGCCAAGTCGCTTGACCTGGCGGTCGAAGTGGCCGCCGGCACGGGCGAGGTCAAGGCCGACCGCCGCGCCGTACAGCAGATGCTGATCAACCTCGTGTCCAATGCGGTCAAATTCACGCCTGACGGCGGCAGGGTCGAGATTGGCGCCAAGCGCCTCGGTTCGCGTCTGCATTTCTGGGTATCCGACACGGGCATCGGCATCGCCCAGGACGACCTGTCGCGGTTGGGCACGCCCTTCACGCAGATCCAGAATGACTATACCCGCCGCTTCGAAGGCACCGGCCTCGGGCTATCGCTGGTCAAGGGGCTGGTTTCCCTGCACGACGGCACGATGTCGATCGAGAGCGCGCCGGGCGAAGGAACGACTGTCACCATCAGCCTACCTGTCGAGGGACCGACCTACCGGCCCGAGCCCGCGAAGGGCGAACTGATGCGGCTTCCTGCTGGCAGGAACAAGGAGATGCGCAGTGGCCCGCTCCGCAAAGCAAGCTAAACGGCAGGTCATTGAGGAGCGCAGCCCGCTGCAGGACGGTGTCCTGGCGCTAGGCGGACTAATTGCACGCAACCCGGTGCTGGTGGGCGGATCGACGGCATTCATGGTGGCGCTGTTTTATGTCTCGGCGAATGCGCTGTGGTATCAGCCCTACGCGCACAAAGGCGCGTTCTTCTCGACCCGCGAGGCGGTCGAATTTCCCGACATGAACGAAAACGCGCCCGAAACGACGATCAAGATCGAGCGGCCGCAGGAAGCCGTGGAGGTCGTCAGGCCGCAAGGCGATCCGCGCATCGAACGGGTGCAGGGCATCCTGAAGGACCTGGCGTTCTACGACGGCACGGTTGACGGGCTGAACGGACCGGCAACGCGCGGCGCCATCCAGGCCTATCAGAAGAAGGTCGGCATGGCGGCGACCGGCGAAATTGACGCACAGCTGCTCGATCAGCTTGGCGCGGCCGACACCACTGCCGGCATAGCGCCACGGCCGACGCCGCGTGAGCAGGCGGTGCCTGCTGTGGCGCCGAAGGCGGCACCGTCGCCGACGCCGGCGCGTGCCGAACCCGCATCGGACGCCGACATCAGCGCGCGGATCATGAAGATCCAGGCCGGGTTGAAGGCGTTCGGCAACGATGGCATCGAGATCGACGGCGTTCCCGGTGCCAGGACCAAGTCAGCAATTCGCGAATTCCAGGCTCTGTTCGGCCTGCCGGAAACGGGCGAGCCCGACCCGGGCGTTTACGTCAAGATGCGTGAGATCGGCCTGACCAACTGAACCCGGCATGGATTGGCCTGTGCGCATGAACGCCAAGCCGCTATAGAGGCCTCGTCGAAAACTGCGATCGGGCCGGTCCTATGCGTCTAACCACTGACTTCTGGGTGTCGGCCCTGCTGCGTCGCGTCTTCGGCGAGGGTGGTTTTGGAGCGATACTCAATCGGGGAGCGCTCGAGGCCGGCGCGGTCTTCATTCTTACCCGCGATCGTTTCGGCCGCTCGAACCTCTACGGGCCGGCACCACAGACCAGCTACGACATGGCGCGCCCGGGAGAGCGTCAGTTCAGCCTGCTTGAAAGCGACGACGATGGCACCGCGATCGAAAAGCGGCTCGAACGCGAGCGGCGCTTTGATCCTGACATCTGGGTGGTCGAGATCGAGCCCGGCAAGACCGAAATCGTCGATCTGGTTTCGATTACGACGCCTTGAGCTGGTCGCTTTTGGCAGCGGAAGACCGCGGCCTCGGCTGAAGACGCTCGGCATTGCTGCGAATGCGGGCACCGACCGACGCAGCCTTCCAGTCGCGAACACGATCAAGCGCTACGTCGCGATGCAGTGCGCGATAGCGTTCCAGGAACAGCCTGACCGCTTCCGCGTGGGCGAATTGACCGGGCAGGATGCTGGCCGCGAGCAGGAATGCCTGTTCCTCAGTGAGGTCGAGGGCCTTGAGCGCGTCGATGAGCGAGGAGTAACCTGACTTCTCGGTGATCGAGCGAGCGGCATGCAGATCGATCTCCAGCGCGTCGGCGAGCGCCGTCTGGAAGAAGGTGTCATTGCCTGTCAGCGCCGTCGCCTTGAGTTTGTCGTAGGATGGCGCACGCTCCTCGTCCGCCACGGTCTGGCGGGGTGCGGCCGGCGTCATCATCGCGCGCAGCTTGCGACGGACATTCTCGGCGAGCTGGCCGGGAACGGGATCATTGGACACGTCGGGCGCGACCGTCACGGTCGCTTGCGATGCGACTGTTGCCGGCTCGTCCTGCTTGGCGCCTTCAGGATAAACCAGGCGCGGGCGCTCAAGCACCCGGATCAGGTCGGCGATGGTCTTGTGCAGGTTCGGGCGGCGGGCGATGGCGCGCGCGTGCGGCAGGCCGTGGCGGCCGATCAATGAGATGAGGGTGACGTCGGACAGGATCGGCGAACGGACAAGCAGCGGGGCTGCAATGTCGACGGGTTCGTCGCAGAGTTTGCGGACCAGACCGAACGGGGCGTATTCGCTTTCTGAAAGTGCTGCGGCGACGTACCGGCGGGCTTCCACCGATACCTTGTCGAACAGCGGCAGTGTGAGGTCTTCCAGTTGGCCGATCTCGCGGCGCGAAGGCCGGGGCAGAGCGCAGAATGCCGACACCGCCGCCCGGAACAGCCGTTCTGGCTTTCCGGTTTCGCGTCCAATGGCAATTTGCCTGAAGTCCGATGCTGACACGAACGGGTACGCCTGACAAAAACTCGACACTGCCTCGGAAGCGGTCGAACGCGGATACGTCTTGGCTTCCTAAGGTGAACATAAACTTAGCGAGGATTTGTTAGCGCACTGTTAACTTTGGCGTTAAGGAATACGTTTGTTACCAATTGGTTACGGCGATTTTCTATCGCGTGTCGTCAGAGACGCATGGTGATCGTTTCGGCATCGGCAATGCTGCTGCTTTCACGCGCTTCTAACGGCACTCGGCTATCAAGGTGGTGTCAAGGACGCAGTGGCAACGCCAAGAGTTGAATCAAATCTTTGGCAGTAACGGACTGTTAACCTCTCTGCTGGCCTTATCGAGGCGGAGGCGTTGCGTGCTTACTCCGGTCGAACCGAGAGGGAAATCGCGAACCATGGGCAGCGTTGTGTCATTCATGCCGCGTCGTGCGGCCATCCGCCGGTCTCCCCGGACAGCGGAAACTTCGGCATCCATCATCATCTTTCCAGGCGTGCGCTACGAGCGAACCAAGGGCGCGGCTTCGAGTGCTGGCGATCTGCGAAACGATGCGCCCCGCCGCAACGATCCGCTGCCGCGTCACTGACGGCGACTGGCGGATTGCGAGGCTTGGATTGCACGCCTGATTGGGCGTGGGCTACTGGATGTCGCAGTTGATGCCGTCGAGGAAGCGGTCGACCGTCGGCTTCCAGCTGTCGTCGGGAACGAAGGCGCGGACGACGACGATGCCTTCATCGATAGGCGTTTCGACAAAAATCGATTTCTCGAACTCGGTTGGAAGTTCCTTGCGCAGGTCGATCATCTGCGCCGGCGTGAGCACGACGAAATCGAGATTGCCGTCGGTCGCGGTGCGGTCGTTGAAGCTGTAGATGTTCTGCCCGCTCCGGTCATAGACCGAGGCCGACCAGTAGGGCACCTTGCCTGCGTTGTCGATGCGGACGACGCCTTCGGTGAGATCGAAGCGGCAGGCGGCTTCAAAGAAGGATGGATCTAGCGCCTTCACCACCGGCGTGCCGCCTATCTCCTGGTCGAGGCGGACAACCTTGTTGGGCCCGGCCACCATGGCCAAGCGCGACCAGGCATCGCGCTCGGAGAAACTGGGTACCAGAAGCAGAATAACGATGTGGGCGATGCCCGCGCCGATCAGGCCGATCGCCAGGGCATGAAGCAGCCTACGCATTGCACTGAACCCTGACGATGCGCGGCATTTCGATGCCGGACAGGCCGGTACTGCTGGCTATGGGTGTGTCGTAGAAGGTCAATACGAGGTTCATGGCGCCGACGCCGCCGACGGCAAGCCAGTTGCCCGGTTCCGGCCGCGCGCCGACCAAAACGCTGATGGAATTGTCAGCTTGGCGCAGCACCTCCAGCGAATGCATCGACGCATCGCGGCGTATCCCCGACTTGAGCGCAATGTGTGCCCTGTCAGTCGCATAAAGCGTCCAGAACCTGGCAACCGGCAGTGATCCTTCAACGCGATAGTTGCATTCGCTCTTCAAGGTGACGCCAGTGGAGTCACGATCGGCGACAAAGCTGAGGCCCTCGGCGCGGCCAAGAGCGAGAACGCCGTCGCGCGCGACGCGTGCCTTTGAGTAGGGATCGGCTTCCGGAGTGCCGATATCGGGAAATGCGGTCCACGGACCTACCGATACGGCACCGATGCCCTCTTGTGAGTTCAGCACCATGCCGACGCTGGCGGCACCGCCGCCGACGGCGACGGCGAGGGCGAGAACTATCAGGAGCGATTGTTTCAGCATGAGCCGCCGGAGAATGGAGTTGGCGGAGAAATATCCTGCCCTTTGACAGGAAGGCAAGCCGGCAGCGGCTGCAACCGGTGGGTGAACATGTGCTGGCCTGATCTTTGCCCCGATCTTTGCGTTGTCACAGCGCCGACAGCGTCTCAGGTTCGGGCGGCGCGGCGATCGCCGGCGCCTTGTGGAAGACGTCGGCGATATCGCGCAGGGCGCGCGTTGTCGTGCTGGAAAGGACCGGAGGACGATCGGAGTTGTCCACGGCCTGCTGGGTGCCATTCTTGACGGCTTCCTCAGCCTTGGCGATTGCTGCCGGATCGACGAACGGGGCCTTGATGCCAGGGATCGGCTTCAGATCGATGTTCTGGTGGGCGTAGGCCATGAAGCGCTGCCACACCATGGCCGGCAGCGAGCCGCCGGTCATGTTGTTGGTGGTCGAGAAGTCGTCGTTACCGAGCCACACAGCGGCGGTGTAGTTGCCGGTAAAGCCAATGTACCAGGCGTCACGATAGGACTGCGTGGTTCCCGTCTTGCCGGCGGAGCGGATGTTGGGGAGGGCCGCCTTGCGCGCCGTGCCGGCCTCGGGGATCTGCACCATGATCGAGTTCATCGAGGCGACCGCCTGCTCGGACAAAACGCGGTGGGGCGGTGGCGCATCCTTGCTGTAGTCGTAGATGAGTTGGCCTGAATGGGTGACGAGTTGGGTGATGCCATGACGGGTGCCGACCATGCCGTCCTGGGCCAGCACGCTGTAGCCGGTCGCCTGATCCATCACCGTCAAGCCGGATGTGCCGAGCACCATCGTCTTGTGTGAACTGACCGGAGATTCGACGCCCATCGCCTCGGCCATCGCCTTGATCGGCGGGATGGAAAGGTGATCTTTGGCCAGCCGCACGGGCACGGTGTTGATCGACTTGATCAATGCGGTCGAGAGCGTCATGCGGCCGGAATAGCCACGGGTATAGTTCTTCGGCGACCAGGCACCCCAACTGATCGGCCCATCGGAGATGACCGATTCAGGGGTGAAGCCATTCTCCATGGCGGTGGCATAGACATATGGCTTGAACGACGAGCCGGTCTGGCGCTGTGCCCTGGTGGCGCGGTTGAACTGGCTGGCACCATAGTCGCGGCCGCCGACGATGGCGCGGACAGCCCCGTTCGTCTCGATGACGACCACCGCACCTTCGGTGACGTGATATTCCTTGCCGAACTGGCGCAGGTGGAACTCGACCGACTCTTCGGCCGCTTTCTGGATATTCATATCGATGGTGGTGCGGGCGACCAGCGAGTGGATGCCGGACTTCGCCGCGATCTTCTTGACCTCGTCGAAGGCCCAGTCGAGGAAGTAGTCTGGGCTCTTGCGGTCACCGCGGTCGACGATGTCGGCGGGACGCAGCCGTGCTGACAGCACCTGGCCCTCGGTCATGAAGCCTGCCTGCACGAGGTTGCTGAGCACGACGTTGGCGCGGGCACGTGCGGCCGGAAGATTGATGTGGGGGGCATATTTGGTCGGTGCCTTGAACAGGCCGGCGAGCATCGCGGCCTCTGCAAGGTTGAGATCCTTGACCTGCTTGCCGAAATAGAAGTCGGCTGCCGCCGCAATGCCGAACGTGCCGCCACCCATATAGGCGCGGTCGAGGTAGAGCTGCAGGATCTCTTTCTTCGACAGGTTCGATTCGAGCCAGATCGACAGGAACGCTTCCTTGACCTTGCGCTCGACAGTGCGCTCGTTGGTGAGGAACAGGTTCTTGGCCAACTGCTGGGTGAGGCTCGAACCGCCCTGGACGACCGAGTTGGCCCGCACATTTTCCGACATGGCGCGTATCAGGCCAAGGAAATCGATGCCGTAGTGCTCGAAGAAACGCCGGTCTTCGGTTGCCAGCACGGCCTTGATGACGTGGTCGGGCATTTCGTCGACCGGAACCGAGTCGCGCTGGATGATGCCGCGCTGGCCGATCTCGTTGCCGTAGCGGTCCAGGAAGGTGACAGCGAAGTCGTCCTGGTTGCGCCAGTTGCCCGTGGTTTCCTGGAAGGCCGGCATGGCGAGCGCCAGCATCACCACCGAACCGCCGGCAGCCATGGTGAAGGATTCGCTCAGGACCTCGATGACACCGCGGCGCCAGCCTTTGACGCGGAAGCGGCGGAAGAAGATGGTGGAGCTCTCCCAGAACTGCTGTGCCCGGAAGCGCAGTTCATAGAGCGATGAGTCGAGCCAGGCATCAAACGCCAGCAGGCCGGCCGCGATGCGGCCCCTCTTCTTGCGTGGTGGGATGGGATTTTCCATTCGAGACGAGCCCGGCACGTGACTGCAGCCTACACCAAAACACTTTTGCTGGCGAATTCAGGGCACGCGTCCCTCGGCCCAGCTTCGACTTGTCCCCGATTTTTGTTGCCGCGACAAGAGCTAGTTGGACACACTTTGGCGATTAGAATTTTGCCTTGCACTAGGAATATATTCTTGGTAGCGTGACTGTGCTTCGATAGTATCTGGCTATCGTCAAGGAAGTGTAGCCGACAGCGCCGCACGGACAGGCAACCCCCTGAGATCATGAACATGGAGATTTCATTGGTCGTGTAAGCGAACGAGCGATGGCAGGCCTTGCGCGCGATTTTTAGAGGCGGCGGGCAGCTTGCCGGCGTGCCTGTCTACGGCATCGACAATTCGGCGTTGACCGATACGTTGCTGCAGGCGATCACTACGCTTTCTGGGCTGATTGCAATCTTCGGTCGAGTGACGGCCAAGCAGCGGATCGGCAACAACTAGCGGGCTTGCGATGAGGGGTGTTTGCGTGAATTCATTGTTCATTCCACGTTCAGCACTGCTGTATTAGAAATCCTGTCATGAAAACGCTTCGCTCCATATTCCGGCCTGCCATGACTGGGCTTTGCGCGGCTGGCCTGCTTGCCACTTCGGCGGCAGCAGCGCCCTTGCCCTCCGCGGAAGGTGGCGAGTTCATGGTGGCGGCTGCGGATTGCTATTCGATTGGCCAACAGGTGGCCGACCAGCACGGCGGCACATTGGCGCGGGCGTCCGAATCCAATCAGGGCGGACAGTCGGTCTGCGTGATCGTGGTGCTGGTGCCCGCCAAGGATGGCCAGCGTCCGCGTCGTGTCGAGGTTGTCGTGCCGGCCAACTAGCCTGGATTTCCCGCAAGTCCGGAATCGCCTATATCTCCGTCATCTTTCCACTGGTCGCAAAAACGCATGCGCATACTCGTCGTCGAAGATGACAAGGATCTGAACCGCCAGATATCAGAGGCGCTGGCCGACGCCGGCTATGTCGTCGACAAGGCCTTTGACGGCGAGGAAGGGCATTTCCTCGGCGATACCGAACCATATGACGCCATCGTGCTCGACATCGGCCTGCCGCAGATGGACGGAATCAGTGTCGTCGAACGCTGGCGTCGCGAAGGCCGCAAGATGCCGGTGCTGATGCTGACGGCGCGCGACCGCTGGAGCGACAAGGTTGCCGGCATCGATGCCGGCGCCGACGATTACGTGACCAAGCCGTTCCATATCGAAGAAGTGCTGGCGCGGGTGAGGGCGCTGATCCGCCGCTCTGCCGGTCACGCATCGTCTGAACTGTCCTGCGGGCCGCTGCGACTCGATACCAAGGCCTCCAAGGCCGACGTCAACGGTGTGCCGCTGAAGCTGACCTCGCACGAGTTCCGCCTGCTGGCCTATCTCATGCACCACATGGGTGAGGTGGTATCCCGCACGGAACTGGTCGAGCATCTCTACGACCAGGATTTCGACAGGGATTCCAACACCATCGAGGTGTTTGTCGGTCGTCTTCGCAAAAAGATGGGCATCGACATGATCGAAACCGTCCGCGGTATGGGTTACCGCATGCGCGAGCCGGAGGCGTAAGGCGGAAAAGCTGGACAAACGACTGGGGCGCTGGAAGCGTTACGCGCTGGGGCTCGGACCACGGTCGCTGGCGTTTCGCGTCATCGCGTTTTCGACGCTTTGGGCGATCCTCGCCTTTGCCTTGATCTTCACCGTCATCAGTTCGCTCTACCGCCAGACCAGCGAACGCGGTTTCGACAGCCTGTTGTCGGCGCACCTGTTCAACCTGATTGGCTCGGTCGGTGTGTCGGACAGCGGAACGCTGACCGGCGGGCCCGATCTGGGCGACCTTCGCTTCTCCGAGCCTGAATCGGGCTGGTACTGGTCTGTCGAACCGGTCTCCAAGGGCCTTGTCGGGCAACTCAGGTCATCGTCGATGACCGAGCCGGTCGCATCGGCGGGTGTCGAAGACGTGCCGTTCAACGACGAGTTCCAGCGTCACTATCGGGTAGCCGGCATCGGCGGCGAGGAACTCGAGGTCTTCGAGACCGAATTCGTGCTCGATTCGCAAAATCGCATCGCGCGGTTTCGCGTCATGGGCAACCGCACCGAACTCGAAGATGAGATCAGCGGTTTCGAATGGCGCCTGTTCACCTATCTCTCGCTGTTCGGCATCGGCATGATCGCAATCAATGCGATCGCCATCCTGCTTGGCCTGCAACCGCTGGCGCGCGTGCGCAATGCGCTGGCCATGGTGCGCGAGGGCACCGCACAGCGCCTGACCGGCCGTTTTCCGGCCGAAATCCAGCCGCTTGCCAACGAAACCAATGCGCTGATCGAAAACAATCGCCGCATCGTCGAGCGGTCGCGAACCCAGGTCGGCAACCTGGCGCATTCGCTGAAAACACCACTGGCGGTCATGCTGAACGAGGGACGCGCATTGGGCGGGCCCAAGGGGCAGCTCATTGCCGATCATGCGACGGCGATGCAGAAGCAGATCGACCACTACCTGCAGCGCGCGCGGGTGGCGGCGCAACGCGAAAGCGTGGTCTACCGTACCCCTGTCGGGCCGCTGCTGCAGCGCATGGTGCGGGTGATGGAAAAGCTGTCGCGCGGTGCGACGTTCTCGCTGAACTTGCCGGCGACCGAGGTGGTATTCGCGGGCGAACGCGAAGATCTCGAAGAGGTCGTCGGCAATCTGCTCGAAAACGCGATGAAATGGGCGCACAGTGCCGTGAAGGTTTCTGTCGAGACGGCGGCGCCGGTGGCAGAGGAGCCACCCCGGTTTTCGATCCTGATCGAAGATGACGGGCCGGGAATTCCGGAGGACAAGGCGCGCGAGGCGTTGCAGCGAGGCAAGCGCCTCGATGAGACCAAGCCGGGTACCGGCCTTGGGCTCGCCATCGTCGCCGATCTGGTGAAGGAGTATGGCGGCACGCTTCGACTTGAGCGCTCGACCATGGGGGGATTGAAGGCCGCCGTGGAGTTGCGCGGCGTGCAATAGCGACAGCTGGAGAAATGGCTGGCCGAATCGGCCCCATTTCGGCCAAAGATGCAATCTAACGCGGCGCCAAGCCCTTGTAAGCGGACGCAAATTCGGGACCGGTGATGAGCAAGAGACTTCAAGTGGCACTGGTTGCGGGACTGCTAGCCGGCTCAGGCTGCACGACCACTGGCCTGGGCAGCGGCAGCGGCGTTGTACCATCGCTTGGCGGTGGCGACGACGGCGCCTCGAGCGGTAAGGTTGCTGCGCGCATCATCAATGCCATGGATGGTGGACTGATCGGCGGCTCGATCGGCGGCGGCTTGAACGATGGCGACCGGCGCAAGGCGCTGGAAGCCGAGTATCGTGCGCTCGAATATGGCCAGGGCGGACAGGCCGTTGCCTGGAAGGGCGAAGGCCGTTCCGGCGAAGTCGTTGCCGCGCAGCCATATCGTGTCGGCTCCCAGGATTGCCGCCAGTATTCGCAGACCGTCTTCACCACGGGAACACCGCTGGTTGCGCGTGGAACGGCCTGCCGTAATGCAGATGGAAGCTGGACGCCGCTGACGTAGATACTCACGCGTTGTTGCTTTGGCAAAGACGCCTGAACCGTCAATAAGCCGCAGCACGGAGATGTTGGCAGCCTGGTGGCTGCTGGCTATTTAGGTGACATGCTGTTCTGGGTCATAGCCGCCGTTCTGACGCTTGGTGCGAGCCTTGCGGTCTTGTTGCCGCTCACGCGACGAGCCGAGGGCGAAGCTGACGCCAGCCATGACCTGGAAGTCTATCGCGATCAGCTTGGAGAAGTCGACCGTGATGCGGCACGCGGATTGATTGCCCCCTCCGACGCTGAGCTAGCGCGCGCCGAGATCGCGCGCCGCATCATCAAGCTTGATGCGGAGAGTGCACGGCAATCCAAAAAGACATCCCAGCTTGCGCCACGCCAGGTAGGCGTCCTTGCCGTGCTTGCAGTTCCGCTGCTGAGCTGGGGCATCTATGCCGCGATCGGCTCGCCGAGCGTTCCCTCACAGCCACTGAGCGCGCGCTTGTCGCAAAAGCCGGCGGACAGTTCCGTCGACGAACTGATCGCTCGTGCCGAGGCGCATCTCGTTGCAAACCCTTCCGACGGCCGCGGCTGGGACGTGCTGGCGCCCGTCTATCTCAGGATCGGGCGCGCCAACGACGCCGTCACCGCCTATCGCAACGCAATCCGCATCCTCGGCTCGACGACTGCACGCCAGGCCGGCCTCGGCGAAGCCATCGCCGGTTCAGCGGGCGGGATCGTTACATCTGACGCACGCGTCGCCTTCGAAGCCGCGCTGAAGCTTGAGCCCGCTGATCCCAAGGCCCGTTACTTCCTGGCGCTGGCGTTTGCCCAGGAAGGCAAGATTGCCGACGCGGCTACAGCCTGGCGGTTGTTGGCCGAAAGCCTGCCTGTCGACTCGCCCTGGCGTGCGGCAACGGATCAGGCGATAGCCCAGGCCGAGGCGCGCGCGGCGCCGTCCAAGGAGACGGCTGGCGCGCCGGCTCCAAGCCAGGATGATATCGATGCTGCTGCTTCCATGTCGTCGGGCGACCGAACGGCAATGATCGAGGGCATGGTGGCGACGCTTGACGAGAAGCTGCGGCAGAACCCGCGCGATCCGGAAGGCTGGCTGCGGCTGGTGCGTTCATATCAGGTGCTCGGCAAGACCGACCTGGCGCAGGCTGCGCTTGGCCGCGCCTACGCCGCACTCGGCCGCGACAGCGAGGACGGGCGCAAGCTGACGGAACTTGCTGGGTCGCTTGGCCTGAAGGTCACGGAGTAGACGATGACGCGCAAGCAAAAGCGGCTTTCGGTGATAGCTGGCGCGCTGGCCTTTCTGGGGGCTGCAACCGCGCTGACCTTCTATGCGCTCGGCCAGAAGGCTTCCTATTTCTACATGCCTGCGGATCTGCAGACCGCGACCCTGCAGCCCGGCCAGCGCATTCGCCTCGGCGGCCTGGTCGAAGGCGGCAGCATCGTGCGCGGGCAGGGCACCCAGGTCGAATTCAGCGTCACCGATTCCGAGAAGACGGTGAAAGTGCGCTATACCGGCATCCTGCCCGACCTGTTTCGCGAAGGCCAGGGCGTGATCACCGAGGGCAGCTTCGGGCCTGACAACGAGTTCATCGCCGACAGTGTGCTGGCCAAGCATGACGAGAATTACATGCCCAAGGAAGTCGCCGACAGCCTGAAGGCGAAGGGCGTATGGCAGGAAACCACCCAATGAATGGCGGGCAGCGCTGATGGTTGAGACAGGTCACTTCGCGCTAATCCTTGCGCTCGTCCTGTCGCTGGTCCAGTCTTTGGTGCCGCTCTACGGCGCGCACAAGGGTGACGCTAGGCTGATGGCGGTCGGCGGGCCGGTCACCGTCACCGGCTTTGCCATGATCGCGCTGTCCTTCGCCGCGCTGACGGTGGCCTATGTTCAGTCGGATTTCTCGGTCACCAATGTCTGGGAAAATTCCCACTCGCTGCAGCCGCTGATCTACAAGTTCACCGGAACATGGGGAAACCACGAGGGCTCGATGCTTCTGTGGGTGCTGATCCTCAGCTTTTTCGGCGCCCTGGTCGCGGCGTTCGGCGGAAATCTGCCGGCTACCTTGCGTGCCAACGTGCTTGCCGTCCAGGGCTGGATCGGCACGGCCTTCCTGCTTTTCATCCTGATCACCTCGAACCCGTTTGCCCGCCTTGTGCCGGCACCGATCGAGGGCAAGGACCTCAATCCGATCCTCCAGGACATTGGCCTCGCCGTCCATCCGCCGCTGCTCTATCTCGGTTACGTCGGCTTTTCGGTCTGCTTCTCCTTTGCTGTGGCGGCCCTGATCGAGGGGCGCATCGACGCGGCCTGGGCACGCTGGGTGCGGCCATGGACGCTTGCCGCCTGGGTGTTTCTCACCGGTGGCATCGCCATGGGCTCGTACTGGGCCTACTACGAGCTTGGCTGGGGCGGATTCTGGTTCTGGGATCCGGTCGAAAACGCATCGTTCATGCCCTGGCTTTCAGGCACTGCACTGCTCCATTCGGCCATCGTCATGGAAAAGCGCTCGGCGCTGAAGATCTGGACGCTACTGCTCGCAATCCTGACGTTTTCGCTGTCCTTGCTCGGCACATTCCTCGTGCGTTCGGGCGTGCTGACCTCGGTCCATTCCTTCGCCAGCGATCCGAGCCGCGGCGTGTTCATCCTGTGCATCCTGACGCTGTTCATCGGCGGCTCGCTGGCGCTGTTTGCGTTGCGGGCGTCGTCGCTGACCGCAGGTGGCATCTTCCACCCGATCTCGCGCGAAGGCGCGCTGGTGCTCAACAACTTGTTCCTGACCACCGCGACGGCGACAGTGCTGATCGGCACGCTCTATCCGCTGATAGTCGAAGCGATGTTCGGCGACAAGATTTCCGTCGGCGAGCCCTTCTTCAACCTCACCTTTGGCCCGTTGATGATTCCGCTGCTTGTGGTCGTGCCGTTCGGGCCGCTGCTGGCCTGGAAGCGCGGCGACGTCTTTGCAGTCGCGCAGCGGCTGATGTTTGCCTTTGGCGCGGCCCTGCTGGCGGTGTTGGTGACCTATCTGTTCATCGATGGTGCCTCGGTGTTCGCCGCACTCGGTGCGGGTCTTGCGGCCTGGCTCGTGCTTGGCGCGCTCACCGATCTCGCGCTCAAGGCCGGCATCGGCAACGTAGCGCCTGACGTGGCGCTGCGCCGCTTCCTTGGCCTGCCGCGCTCGGTCTTCGGTACGGCCATAGCCCATCTCGGTCTTGGGTTGACGCTGCTCGGCATCGTTGGGGTGCTGTCTTTTGAAAAGGAAGCGATCCTGGTCATGAAGCCGGGGCAGGTGATGGAAATCTCCGGCCATAGCCTTCGCTTCGACGGGCTTACCCCCGTGCGCGGGCCGAACTTCACCGAGGAGCAGGGGAATTTCTCCCTGCTCGACGCCGGCGGGCAGCCAAGCGCAGTGATCATGTCGTCCAAGCGCTTCTATCCGGTACGCCAAATGCCGACGACGGAAGCCGGCATCAAGACGATGTGGCTCAGCCAGCTCTACATCTCGCTCGGCGATGAGGCCGGCGACGGCTCGGTGGTGGTGCGTGTCTGGTGGAAGCCGCTGGTCACGCTGATATGGGGCGGATCGCTGGTGATGATGCTGGGTGGTTTCGTGTCGCTGCTCGACCGCCGCCTGCGGGTCGGCGCGCCGGCGCGGCGCAAGTCTGCGCAAGCAAAGACAAGTCCGGTCACGCCATGAAGACGAAACTGCTGGCAATTGCAGGTTTTGTCGCTGCTTCTCTCTTCGCGGGCGCCGCCTTTGCGGTGAAGCCGAGCGAAATGCTCGCCGATCCGAAACTCGAAGCCCGCGCCCGTCTTCTGTCGGAAGAGCTGCGCTGCATGGTCTGCCAGAACCAGTCCATCGACGAGTCCGATGCAGAACTGGCTGGCGATCTGCGCGTGCTGTTGCGCGAACGGCTGCTTGCCGGCGACAGCGACGAGCAGGTGATGGACTACATCGTTTCGCGCTATGGCGAGTTCGTGCTGCTCAAGCCGCAGTTCAACCTGCGCAACGCCCTGCTGTGGGGCACACCAGTGCTGCTGTTGCTCGGCGGCGGTATCTTCGTTTTCCTGTCCGCTCGCGCACGGCGCAGGCAGGAGCCAGCCGCCTTGAGCAAGGACGAGCAGGAAGCGCTCGAGGCGATCCTGCGCAAAGACGCCTGAACAACACCAACATTACGAAAGTTTCATGCATCGGAAATGGTGCCGTAATGTGAGCCTCTCTATCTCTTGATCCAACGGATGCGAATCCAAGGCATCCCGTTCAAGAGGATCAGAGACAATGAGCACCAACTCCCTTTCGCGTTCGCGCAAGCGTCTCATGGCTGCCGCCGCATCTGTCGCCCTGGCCGGCGCGATCGGTCTCGGCGCCGTCACCAGCGGAACCGCCCCTGTCTATGCCGAGGCCGTGCGTGTCGAAGCGCCCCAGGCACCGGGCTTCGCCGACGTCGTCGAGCATGTGTCGCCGGCAGTCGTCAGCGTGCAGGTCAAGGCAAGGATCGACCCGGCCGCCGATCGCGGCATGTCGCCCTTCTCCGACCAGCAGGGCTTCGACAATCTCCCCGACAATCATCCGCTGAAGCGCTTCTTCCGCCAGTTTGGCCAGGACGGCTATGGCGACCAGAATCGCAACCCGCGCTTCAACCGCCGCGACGGCAACCAGAAGCCTCGGCCGGTGGCCCAGGGGTCTGGGTTCTTCATCTCCGAGGACGGCTACCTCGTCACCAACAACCACGTTGTCTCAGACGGAACCGCCTATACGGTGGTAACAGACGACGGCAAGGAACATGACGCCAAGCTGATCGGCACCGATCCGCGCACCGACCTCGCCGTGCTTAAGGTCGATGCCCCCACCAAGTTCACCTATGTCGGTTTCGCCGATGATGCCAAGGTTCGCGTTGGCGACTGGGTCGTCGCCGTCGGCAACCCCTTCGGCCTCGGCGGAACGGTCACTGCCGGCATCGTCTCGGCGCGTGGCCGCGACATCGGTGCGGGTCCTTATGATGATTTCCTGCAGATCGACGCGGCGGTGAACCGCGGCAACTCGGGTGGCCCGGCCTTCAACCTGAATGGCGAAGTCGTCGGCATCAACACCGCGATATTCTCGCCGTCGGGCGGCAATGTCGGCATCGCCTTTGCCATTCCTGCCTCGACCGCCAAGCAGGTGGTCCAGGACCTGATGAAGAGCGGCAGCGTGCAGCGCGGCTGGCTTGGCGTAGAAATCCAGCCTGTTACAGCCGATGTTGCGGAGTCGCTCGGCCTCAAGAGCGAAAAGGGCGCGCTTGTGGCGAGCGCTCAGGACAGCGGCCCGGCCAAGAAGGCGGGCATCGCTGCCGGCGACATCATCACCGGTGTCAATGGCCAGGATGTGGGCTCGCCGAAGGAGCTGTCGCGTCTGATTGCCGGCATCACTCCGGGCAAATCGGTCGACATCACCGTCTGGCGCAACGGCAAGGCTGAAACCTTGAAGGTTGACCTTGGCGAGATTCCCGGCGGCGACAAGATCGCGTCGGCAGACCAGCCCGCGTCCCCCGCCGAGCCGAGCACGCTGGCCAATCTCGGCCTGACCGTGACCCGTTCCGAGGACGGCAAGGGCCTCGTCATCACCGATGTAGATCCCTCCAGCGATGCCGCTGATCGCGGCATCCAGGCAGGCGACGTGATCACCACGGTGAATGCCGTCGAGGTCCAGTCTGCTGCCGACGTCACCAAGGCGCTCGACCAAGCGGAGAAGGCGGGCCGCAAGGCCGTCCTGTTCCAGATCAGCCGCGATGACTCCAACCGGTTCGTCGCCCTGCCGCTCAACCAGGGTTGACCGTTCGCTCCCGTCGGGTGGCTTCATCACCCCCAGCCGCACGGCGGGAGCTTACGGCGCCGGATAGTTTGTCAGTCTTCGATTCCGGCTCCGGTGGCAGCGGGCTCCCATCGCTCGCTGCCACTTCCACGTTGGGAGCAAACCACATGTCGCCTCTGACATCCCACAAAATCGCGTATAACGACGGCATGAAGATTCTCGTCATCGAAGATGACCGCGAGGCCGCCGACTACATGCAGAAGGCATTCGCGGAGGCCGGTCATACCGCCCATGTCGCGGGCGACGGCGATTCAGGTTTCGCGCTTGCCGATGCTGCCGAGTACGATGTCCTGGTTGTTGACCGCATGCTGCCAAGACGCGATGGTCTTTCGGTGATTGCCGGCCTGCGCTCGCGCGGCAATACAACGCCGGTTCTCATCTTGTCGGCACTCGGCGAGGTCGACGACCGGGTCACCGGCCTGCGTGCCGGCGGTGACGACTATCTCACCAAGCCCTATGCCTTCTCCGAACTGCTCGCACGCGTCGAAGTGCTCAACCGGCGCGCGCCGGCGCGCGAATCCGAGATGCTCTACCGGGTCGGCGATCTCGAAATCGACCGGCTGTCGCACACGGTGCGCCGCGCCTCGCAGGAGATCGTGCTGCAGCCGCGCGAATATCGCCTGCTCGAATATCTGATGCGCCACGCCGGCCAGGTGGTGACGCGCACCATGCTGCTCGAAAACGTCTGGGATTACCATTTCGATCCCCAGACAAACGTCATTGACGTCCACATTTCCCGGCTGCGCGGCAAGATCGAAAAGGGCTTCGAAAAGCCGATCTTGCACACCATCCGTGGCGCCGGCTACATGCTCAAGGCGGGCTGATGGCATTCAGGCTGCCGGCCATCATGAAAACCACTGCGGCGCGCCTTTCGGCGCTCTACTTGCTGCTTTTTACGCTGTGCGCGTTGCTTCTGGTCTTCTACATGACGTCGCTTTCGGCGCGCATGCTGCTGGCGCAGACCCAGGAAACCATCAACGAAGAGGTTCAGGGCCTTGCCCGCGGCTATCAGCGCGGCGGCATCCCGGTCCTCGTGCGGGTGGTCGAACAGCGCTCGCGCCAGCCCGGTGCCAACCTCTACCTGCTCGCCGATCCCAACGGCCAGATCCTGTCGGGCAATGTCGAGAGCATTCAGCCTGGTGTGCTGCAACGCGAGGGCTGGACGGAGCTGCCGTTTTCCTACGAGCGCTATGGCGAGGCTTCCGGCAGGCGCGGTGCGCCGGCCGCCAGTGAGCAGGCCGAGACGGAAGCGCGCACCGAGGTCGGGCACAACGCAATCGCGGTGGTGCTGCGCCTGCCCAACCAGATGATCCTCATGGTCGGTCGCGACCTCGGCGAACCGGAGCGTTTCCGTAGTGTCATCCAGCGGTCGCTGATGCTGGCGCTTGCCATGATGGGCTTTGGCGGCCTGTTGATCTGGTACTTCGTCGGCCGCCGCGCCTTGAAACACATCGACAGCGTGTCGGTGGCCAGCCGGCGCATCATGGCCGGCGACCTCAGCGGTCGCCTGCCGGTCACTGGCGCAGGCGACGAATTCGACCGGCTTTCCGAAAACCTCAACATCATGCTCGCCCGCATCGCCCACCTCAATGATGGGCTGAAGCAGGTCTCAGACAACATCGCGCATGATCTCAAGACACCGCTGACGCGCCTGCGCAACCGCGCCGAGGCGGCGTTGTCGGGCAAGAAGACCGGCGCCGACTACCGTGAGGCGCTGGAAGGCACGATTGCCGAATCCGACCAGCTCATCCGCACCTTCAACGCGATCCTGATGATCTCGCGGCTCGAGGCCGGCTACTCCGCCGAATCGACAGACAAGGTCGATCTCGCTGCCGTCGTCCACGACGTCGTCGAGCTTTACGAGCCCGTCGCCGAGGAACTCGGCGTCGGCTTCGAGGCGACCGTCGCCGGTCCTGTCGTCGTCAACGGCAACCGTGAGCTGATAGCTCAGGCGCTTTCGAACATCATCGACAACGCGATCAAATATTCCGCCGGTTCGGTCGAAAAGCCTCATGTCGGCGTCACCTTGCAGCGCGAGGGCGACGAAATCCGGCTCCAGGTATCGGACAACGGCCTGGGCATATCAGACGAAGGCGATCGGGCGCGCGCCACCGAGCGCTTCGTGCGGCTCGAAAAGAGCCGTTCGCAGCCGGGTTCCGGCCTCGGGCTCAGCCTCGCCAAGGCCGTGATGACGTTTCACAACGGCCGACTTGATCTTCTGCCCGGCAATCCCGGATTATCGGTCCTGATGGGTTTCCCCGGATCGAAGGACGAATAGATGAAAACTGTGGCCGCCAGGAAGAATGCGACCGAGTGGCGTCTGGAGCCCACGGCCAATGTCTCGCCGCTCGATCCGGAGCGTGCGCGGCGCGAGCTTGCCGAGCTTGCCGTGGTCGCCAAGGAGGAGGGGCTCGATCGCCTCGCCGCATTCCTCAAGGCCAAGGGGCCGGCGCAGGACTTCCTTGCCGCCGTCTTCGATCTCTCGGAGTTCATGCGCCACAGCGCACGGCGCCAGCCGGAAGTGCTCGAAAGACTGTTCGACCAGACCATCGAGGAGCGGCTTCAGGCGATTGGCGAGTCCATTGCCGCCGCCCCGCGCGAGCAAGGCGTCGTCGAGAATACGCTGATGATGCGTTTGCGCAGGTTGAAGGCCGAGGCGCATTTTCTCATTGCACTTGCCGATCTCTCCGGCGCGGCGAATGCATCGGACAGTGTGCGCCGGCTGAGCGACCTGGCCGACCAATGCACCAGTGCGGCGGTGAATTTCCTGCTCAGGGACGCGCACGACCAGGGCAAGCTCAAGCTGCCCGATCCCGAGAACCCGACCGTCGGTTCCGGCTGGATACTGCTCGGCATGGGCAAGCTCGGCGCGCATGAGCTGAACTTCTCCTCCGACATCGACCTGGTCGTGTTCTTCGATCCCGAGGCACCGGCGATCCCAGACCCTTATGAAGCAACGGAGCTGTTCGCCCGGCTGACGCGGCGGCTTGTCCGCATCATGCAGGACCGGACCGAACATGGGTACGTCTTCCGCACAGACCTGCGGCTGCGTCCCGATCCGGGCTCGACGCCGTTGGCGATCCCGATCCTCGCGGCACTGCACTATTACGAAAGCCGCGGCCAGAACTGGGAACGGGCCGCGATGATCAAGGCGCGCCCGGTGGCCGGCGATATCGCCGCCGGCGAGGCTTTCCTGAAGGAGCTCCAGCCTTATGTCTGGCGCAAATACATGGACTACGCGGCGATTGCCGACGTCCACTCGATCAAGCGCCAGATCCACGCCCACAAGGGCCATGGCGAGGTTGCGGTCAAGGGCCACAACGTCAAGCTCGGCCGTGGCGGTATCCGCGAGATCGAGTTTTTCGTCCAGACACAGCAACTGATTGCCGGCGGCAGGTTCCCCGAGCTGCGCGGCCGGGCAACCGTGCCGATGCTGACCCAGCTTGCCCTGCGCGGCTGGATCACCGGTGAGGCACGCGACGCGCTTGAACGGCAATACTGGTTCCTGCGCAGTGTCGAGCATGCCATCCAGATGGTCGCCGACGAGCAGACCCACATTCTGCCGGAAGACGATGAAGGTCTCCAGCGCATTGCCCATATGCTCGGCTTTGCCGACGCCGAAGCCTTCGCCAAGACATTCCGCGCCTCGCTGCAGGAGGTCGAGCGTCACTATGCGGCGCTGTTTGAGGCAGCGCCCGAGCTGTCATCAGGCGTCGGAAATTTGGTCTTTACCGGCGACGTCGACGATCCCGACACGCTGCATACGCTGCACCAGCTCGGCTTCCAGCGCCCCTCCGATATCTGCCGCGTCATCCGCAGCTGGCATTTCGGCCGCTACCGCGCCACGCAATCAGCCGAGGCGCGCGAGCGCCTGACCGAACTGACGCCGGCACTGCTCGAAGCCTTCGGCAAGACCCGCCGCGCCGACGAGGCGTTGATGCGTTTCGACGAGTTCCTCGCCGGTCTGCCTGCCGGGATTCAGCTGTTTTCGCTGCTCCAGTCCAATCCGGCGCTGCTCAAGCTTCTAGCCACCATCATGGGGGCTGCGCCGCGCCTTGCCGGCATCATCACGCGCCGGCCGCATGTCTTTGACGGTTTGCTCGACCCCGCTTTGCTGTCGGAGTTGCCCGACCGCGCCTACCTTGCCGCTCGTCTTGCGGCCTTCCTCGAAAACACCAGGCTCTACGAGGAGGTGCTCGACCGGCTGCGCATCTTCGCCGCCGAACAGAAATTCCTCATCGGCGTGCGTCTGCTTGCCGGTGCGATCGACCCGGCGCGCGCCGGCAAGGCCTTTTCCGATCTCGCCGATCTGACGGTCGGGGCGGCGCTCGAGGCCGTCGAGGCCGAGTTTGCCCGCCGGCACGGCAAGGTCGCGGGCGGCAGGGTCGCGATCCTCGGCATGGGCAAGCTTGGCAGCCGCGAGCTGACCGCCGGCTCCGATGTCGACCTGATCCTGCTTTACGACCACGACGAAAACGCCGAGGAATCAGATGGCGAGAAGCCGATGGCGCCCTCGCACTATTTCTCGCGCATGACCCAGCGGCTGATCGCGGCGGTCTCGGCACCCACCGCCGAAGGCGTACTTTACGAACTCGATCTCAGGCTGCGCCCGTCTGGCAACAAGGGGCCGGTCGCGACCCATATCGACTCGTTCCGCAAATATCAGCGCGGCGAAGCCTGGACGTGGGAACACATGGCATTGACCCGCGCCCGTCCGATCGCCGGCGATGCTTCGCTCTGCACCGAGGTCGAGGCCGAGGTCTTGGCGATCATCGCCCTGCCGCGCGATGCCGAAAAGGTTGTGACCGAGGCGCGCGACATGCGCCAGATGATCGAAGACGAGAAGCCGCCACACGACCTGTGGGACATCAAGCTGGTTCCAGGCGGGCTGATCGATCTGGAGTTCATCGCTCAGGTGGCGGTGTTGACCAGCAGGATCGAAGGGCAGGGGCATGCGACAGGCACCGCCGACACGCTGCACCGCCTGGCGCCAGAATTCGCCGATGCGCAGGCGCGCCAGGATCTTGTCGACGCCTACACGCTCTATTCGGCCATCACACAAATGACGAGGCTGTGTCTCACCGGCGCATTTGAGCGGAATGATGTTCCGCCGGGACTGTCGGATTTGCTGCTTGCGGCAACCGATCTTCCCGATTTCGCCGTGCTCGAGGCGCATCTTAAGGAGACGTCGCAAAAGGTCAGGTTCCACTTTGACCATTTGCTCCGTGCGAAGCGCAAGTGAGGCGATGGGACGCCGTATTTGAGCTTCGATCAGCATCGGGGGTGTCGATGCAACAGGAGAAACCCCATGAACACGTCAACCAGGATCGCCATCGCCTTTCTCGCCCTCGCGGGCACGGCCGGAACTTCCGCTTTTGCCGCGAACGGGCAAGGGCCACGCGGTCAGAACATGAAGCCGCAGATGCGCTTCGAACGCGCCGACGCCGACAAGAGCGGCGATGTTACCTTCGAGGAGTTCACCGCGGCCATGAACACCCGGCTTCTGGACGCCGATGGAAACACCGACGGCAAGATCACCGTTGCAGAGGTGGCCGACCAGATCCAGCGCATGCGCGCCGAACGCATGGCCGAGCGTCTCATCAAGCGTTTCGACGCCAATGGTGACGGCGAACTGACCAAGGCGGAGGTAGAATCCCGCCAGAAGAAGCTGTTCGCGCTGCTCGACCGCAACGACGACGGCAAGATCGTCAAGGAAGAGATGCCGAACCGTCATTGGCGTGGCGGCGACGGCAAGCGTTAGCCACCTGACCTCGAAAGCCTCCCGAAGATCAGCTCTCCGGGAGGCTTTTGTTTTGTCCGGACATGACCTCGCGCAACCTTGCCGCAATGCAGCTGGCTCTTGCTCGCCTCCGACAAAGGAGTGCCGCCATGAGCTGTTGCCATGGCGCGGGACCTCCGCCGACGGCGGCTATTCGACCGTCGGCGACCTTTGGCGCTTCGCCGAGGCGCTGCAGCCCGGTAAGCTCGTCTCGAAACGATGCTCGACCAGGCGATCAGCACCCAGTTCCAGATGTTCGGATTTGGCTTTGTCGTTGCCGGGGAGGGCAACTGGAAAGGCTTTGGCCATAATGGCGGCGCGCCGGGCATGAGCGGCGACCTGCATGTCTTCCCAAGGCTGGGCTACGTGCTGGTGTCGCTTTCGAACCTCGATCCGCCTGCCAGCACGCGGTCGCTGGAGTTCATCGAGGCACGGCTGCCGGAAGCGCCTTGATGTTCAGGCGGCCTTGGCCAGGCGCTCGACCTTCTTCACCGGAATGCGCACCGACACGATGGTGCCGACACCTTCGGTCGAGCGGATCTTCAACGCGCCACCATGCAGTTCGGCCAGAGAGCGCGAGATGGCGAGGCCGAGGCCAGAGCCGGCATGGTTTTTGGAAAACTGGTTCTGCACCTGCTCGAACGGCCGGCCAAGCTTGCCAAGCGCGTCCTTGGGGATGCCGCAGCCATTGTCTTCGATCGACAGCGTCAGCGCGCCCGATGCATTGCGCGCCCGCACCGAAATGCGTCCGCCTTCGCCGGTGAACTTCACCGCGTTGGACAACAGGTTGATGACGATCTGCTTGACCGCGCGACGGTCGGCGAACAATGTCATGAAGTCGGCGATCTGCGTCTCCACCGTGATCGACTTCTGCGCCGCCTGCAGCGAAACCACTCTGACTGTCTCGCGGATCAGTGGGCAGAGGTCGATCTCCTCGCGGTCCATCGAGAACTGGCCGGCCTCGATCTTCGACATGTCGAGGATGTCGTTGATGACGCCCAAAAGGTACTTGCCGCTGGAGTTGATGTCGCGGGCATACTCCTCGTAGCGCGGCGAACCCATCGGGCCGAACAGGCGACCTTCCATCAGCTCGGAGAAGCCGATCACCGCATTGAGAGGGGTGCGCAGCTCGTGCGACATGTTGGCGAGGAACTCCGACTTCGCCCGGTTGGCAGCCTCGGCGCGCTCGGTTTCCTTCATGTATTTGCGGTTGAGTTCGACCAGCTCGTGCGAGCGTTCTTCCTCCGAGCGCCGCGCCAGGCTGAGATCGTGGATCGTCGCCATCAGCCGGCGCTCGCTCTCCATCAGCTTGTCCTGGTGCTGCTTGATCTGGGTGATGTCGGAGCCGACCGACACCATGCCGCCGTCGCGCGTGGTCAGTTCGTTGACCTGCAGCCAGCGGCCGTCCGCCAGCTGGCGCTCGTAGGTCGCACCGCCGCGGGGGCCGTTGGCATTGGCCAGCCGCCGCTCGGAGGCGAAGGCGACCATGCGCTCTTCGATCTCCTCGCGCGCCGTGCCTGGCAGCACGTCACGGTCGGCGAGCCCATTGTCGTGCTGGTACTTCGAATTGCACATCACCAAGCGTCCATTGGCATCCCACAGTACGAAGGACTCGGTGATGTTTTCGATCGCCGCCCGGAGCCGCTGGTCGGCGGCTTCCGAGCGCAGGGCGAGGTGGCGCTGCTCGGTGATGTCGACGGCAATGCCGGTCATCTGGATCTCGGGTGCTTCCGGATCCACCACCTGGGCGCGGGCGCGCATCCAGACCCAGCGGCCGTCGGCGTGGCGCATGCGGAACACCCGGTCGATATGGTCGACCTCGCGCGTGATCACCTGGTTGGCCAACTCGAACAGGTCGCCGTCTTCAGGGTGGATGATGCGGGCGACCTCGCCGAACGACAGCATCGCCTCGCAGGCCTCGTAGCCGAGCAGTTCATACATCGAGCGCGACCAGTACATCTTGCCGCGCACCATGTCCCAGTCCCACAGCCCGCACTTGCCGCGCACCAGCGCCAGGTCGATGCGTTCATGCGCCTGCAGATAGATGCCGTCGGCGGCCTGGGCGCGTGCCGCCTGGCTGAAATAGGCAAAGAGGATGACAATCAGCATGCCGGCGGTCATCACGAACAGGGCGACGTTGAGCGACACGGTTTTGCGCCATTCGGCGAACACCGCGTCTAGCGGCACTATGGCAGCCGCGGCCGCGCGCTTGTCATCGGTTATGCTTATGGCCGCCAGCCAGTCCTTGCCGCCGATACGCACCTCCATCACGCCGGCGCGCTCGCCGAACATGAACAGTGGTTGCCCGCCCGAGACGATGCCGTCGAGCGCCTGTCCTTCCCAGCCCGTGGATTGCGGGCTGACCGCAACGATGCGGAAGTTCTGGTCGGTCAGCGCAATGACGTGGCTGCGGCTCAGCGTGCCTTGCTGGCTGGTACGTTCGAGCAGGTCCTGGCTTGCGGCGGCAAGCGGCCGCTCGGCAGTGGCGCCGATCATCAGTGCATTGACCAGTTCGCCGGCCGAGAGTGCCAGGATCGCCTTGGCGTTGCGCTCGACATCGTCGCGCTGCGCCATCAGTGACAGGAAACGCGTGCCGGCGACCACAATCAGGAAGATGACGATCAGCGTCGGGATCGAACGGCGGAGCAGGGGCTCGGCGGCCAGCAGCCGACGGTATGCGGGTTCGGCGATGAGACGTGCATTGCCCGACAGACCAGCGCTGCGCGCCTGCCTGCGACGGCCAAAAGCAGTCTCATCGGGCGCGCCCCACGCGTCCGCCTTGGCCATAAATGGCTCCCCAAATCCCGTTTCCTGGTAGGTCGATCCGGCATACGCCGAACATCCGAATCGTCACTAAAGAATCAAAGCTGATTCGCCTTGTCCAGTGGGGCGGACGAAAAAGATTAAAGTTCGGCTAAAAGTCTGCCTATTCGGCTGCGGCGTATCGCGCGTCATGCAAAAGCGGCAGTGCCCTGCATTTCAGGTGCTGCCGCCTATTGGATGACATGTCGTGGCCGGGTCAGGCCGGCTCGATCAGGCCAGCGTGCGTTCGATGATGTCGCGCAGGTCGGCAGACAGGCCTTCCTTGGCCTGCATCGTCAGCAACGCATCACGCGCCTTGGCCTGGCGTTTCGGCTCAAGCGACCGCCACGACCGGAGTGCGGTGGCGAGCCGTGCCGCGACTTGCGGATTCCGCTTTTCCACCGTCAGCACCGTCTCGGTGAAGAAGGTGTAGCCGGCGCCATCGGCGCGATGGAAGCCGGTCTGGTTGGCGCTGGCAAAGCCGCCGATCAGCGAACGCACCCGGTTGGGGTTGGCGATCGAGAAGGCCGGGTGCTCGGTCAGCGCCCGCACCGCATCCACCGCTCCCGTTCCTGGCGCCGTCGCCTGGATCATGAACCACTTGTCCATGACCAGCGGGTCGCTGCGGTAACGCTTGTCGAATTCGGCGAGCGCGGCCTTCGCTTCTTCGCTTCCGGCATGGCGATGCGCCAGAACGGCAAGGGCCGCGGCGCGGTCGGTCATGTTGGTGGCAGAAGCGAAATGCGCTGCCGCGCGCTGCGCACCATCAGGCAGCATCGCGAGATAGTCGAGCAGCGTGTTGCGCAGCGCCCTCCGTCCGGCACTCGCGGCATCAGGCGAGAACGGCCCGGACATCAGCAAATCGTCGTAAAGCTGCGCAAAGACTCCGCCATTGGCCTCAGCGATGGAGCGCGCCAGTGCCTCGCGCCCGGCGAAGATGGCGTCGGGGTCGATGTTCTTGCCGATCTCGCGGGCAACATCGGCTTCGCCAGGCAGGGCGAGCGCCAGTGCGCGGAACGCATGCTCGAGCGTGGCGTCGACGGCAATGCGTCCGGTCAGTCGCGTCAGATCAGTGCCGAATGCCGGCTGCTTGCCGCCGAGGATGTTCCTGAACGCCGCGATGATGGCGTCGGTCAAAAGCGTGTTGAAAGCCTGCCAGCGCGAGAATGCGTCGCTGTCATGGGAGGCAAGGAAGATCTGGTCTTCCGGCCGCTGCTCGATGCTCAGCGTGATCGGGGCGGAGAAGCCGCGATTGAGCGACAGCACCGGCCGCTCAGTGACGCCTGAGAACGTCACCACATGCTTGCGCTTGCGGACGTGGATCACGCCGTCCTCGACAGTCGCGCCCTCGGCGCCTTCGAACCCCATGTCCTTGCCGTCCGCACCGACAAGGCCGAAGGCGAGCGGGATGTGCATCAGCCGCTTGCGGCTTTCCGACGGCGTCGGCGGCACCGACTGCTCGACCTCGATGATGAATTCGGCGGTCGCGGGGCTGTGCCGTGTCGTCACGCTCAGATTGGGCGTTCCGGCCTGATGGTACCAGAGCGCGAATTGCGACAGGTCGCGGTCCGAAACCTCCTCGAACACCTTGACGAAATCCTCGATTGTCGCGGCATCACCGTCATGGCGCTCGAGATACAGATCCATGCCACGTCGGAACGTCTCCGCGCCCAGGATGGTGCGGATCATGCGCACCACCTCCGAACCCTTTTCGTAGACGGTCGGCGTGTAGAAGTTGTTGATCTCGCGATAGCGCCTGGGGCGGACCGGATGGGCAAGCGGCCCCTGGTCCTCGGGGAACTGATGCGCTCGCAACGTGCGCACCTCGGCGATACGCTTGACCGGCCGCGAACGCTGGTCGGCGGAGAATTCATGGTCGCGGAAAACCGTCAGCCCTTCCTTGAGGCAGAGCTGGAACCAGTCGCGGCAAGTGATTCTGTTGCCAGTCCAATTGTGGAAATACTCATGCGCGATGATCGCCTCGATATTGGCAAAATCGGCATCCGTCGCGGTCTCTTCATCAGCAAGCACGTACTTGTCGTTGAAGATGTTGAGACCTTTGTTCTCCATCGCCCCCATGTTGAAATCGGACACCGCGACGATGTTGAACACGTCGAGGTCGTATTCGCAGCCGAACACCTCCTCGTCCCACTTCATCGAACGGCGTAGCGAGTCCATGGCGTAGCCGGCCTGGTTTTCCTTGCCATGCTCGACATAGAT
Organism: Aminobacter carboxidus; assembly: GCF_014863355.1. Classification (GTDB taxonomy): domain Bacteria; phylum Pseudomonadota; class Alphaproteobacteria; order Rhizobiales; family Rhizobiaceae; genus Aminobacter; species Aminobacter carboxidus. The sequence continues at coordinate 458,826 of NZ_JACZEP010000001.1, forward strand.
CCCCAGTTCCACCTCCTTGCCCGAGGCGGTGACGAAACGGTCCTTGATGCAGCCGAGATCGCCGGCGACCAGTGCAAACAGATAGGACGGCTTGGGGAAGGGGTCGTGCCAGACGGCGTAATGCCAGCCGTCTTCGAGGTCGCCATGCTCGACCGGGTTGCCGTTGGAGAGCAGCAGCGGCGCCTCGGTGCGCAGCGCCTCCATTCGTACCGTGTAGACCGACAAGACATCGGGTCTGTCGAGGAAATAGGTGATGCGGCGGAAGCCCTCGGCCTCGCATTGCGTGCAGTAGACATTGCTGGAACGGTAGAGGCCCATCAGCGCCTCGTTGCGCGAGGGCGCCAGCTCGGTTTCGATCAGAAGCGTGAAGCGGCCCGACGCTGGTGGCGTGTGGATGACCAACCGGTCAGGCGTCGCGTCGAAGTCGGCTGCGTCGAGTGCTTCGCCATCGACCTCGATGCGGCGCATCGTCAGGCCGTCGCCATCGAGCTCGAGCTGCACTGGCTTGTCGACACCGGCGCGCCGCTCGATCGTCAGCCGCGCCACCACCTTGGTGCTGTCTTCGCCGAGCCGGAAGTCGAGTTCGGTTCTCGGGATCAGGTAGTCGCTGGGCCGGTAGTCTTCGAGACGAAACACCTGTCCAGTGTCAGTGCGCATGTGATGGCCTTCCTGTCGACTTCCGGATGCTGGCCGCAGGCTGGTAGAATAAATATGCGGCCGCTGCTCTTTACACGAAACGCCCCCTCGGCAAAACTGTTCAGGACCGCACATTCGCTGCGCTCCCCACCAATCCTCACGAGGCAGATATGACAATCGTCACGCCGAAATTCGGAATGGGCGCGTCCGTATTGCGCGTCGAGGACGGTGCCTTCATCACCGGCACGGGCCGCTACACCGACGACATCGCAGCCGCCTCGCAGCTCCACGGCTTTGTCTTGCGCTCGCCCGTCGCCAAGGCCAGCTTCGAGATCGGCTCCCTCGATGATGCCCGCGCAGCACCAGGCGTGCGGCTGGTGCTCTCAGGTGCCGACGTCGCTCATCTCGGCGATCTCAAGTCGACGGTCATGCAGAAGCAGCCGGACGGCACGCGTGCGCCGACCCGCGACATTCCGATCTTGTGCCGTGACCGGGTCCACTATGTCGGCGATGCCGTTGCCTTCGTCGTCGCCGACAGCCGCGCGCTGGCTCAGGACGCCGCCGAACTGATCGAGGTCGACTATGACGGCGAGGACGCCGCCGCCAATACCGCGACCGCGCTCGACGACGCGGCACCGCTGGTGTGGCCGGAACTCGGCACCAACCGCGCCTTCACCTATCATCTCGGCGACAAGGCGAAGACCGACAGCGCCTTTGCCAAGGCCGATCACGTCACCCGCGTCGAGTTCATCAACAACCGCCTGATCTGCAACTACATGGAGCCGCGCTCGGCGATAGGCGAGTGGCGCAATGACGAAGACCGTTTCGTGCTGACCACCGGCTCGCAAGGCGTGCATTCGATGCGCACCGTGCTGACCGGCCAGGTCTTTGGCGTCAGTGCCGACAAGCTGCGCGTCATCACGCCCGACGTCGGTGGCGGCTTTGGCACCAAGGCCTTCGTCTACCGCGAACACGCGCTGGTGCTGGAGGCCGCCAAGCGGCTTGGCCAGCCGGTCAAATGGGCCAGTGACCGCACCGAGCATTTCCTCACCGATGCCCAAGGGCGTGACAATGTCGTCACGGCCGAGATGGCGATGGACAAGAACGGCCGGTTTTTGGGCCTGCGCGTCGAACTGATCTCCAATCTTGGCGCCTATGTCTCGCAATATGGCCCCGCCATCGCCCATATCGGCGCCAGCATGTCGACCGGCGTCTATGACATCCAGGCACTCGATGTGACGATCCTGGGCGCCTACACCAACACCTGTCCTGTCGATGCCTACCGTGGCGCGGGGCGACCGGAAGCAGCCCTTTTGGTCGAGAAGCTGGCCGATGCCTGCGCCCGCGACCTCGGCCTGTCGGTCGACGAAATCCGCCGCCGCAACTTCATTCGCCCCGAACAGTTCCCGTACCGCACTCAGACAGGTCGGCTCTACGATGTCGGTGAGTTCCAGGCCCATATGGATCTGTCGATGGAACGTGCCGGCTGGACGAGCTTTCCCGACCGCCTTGTGGAGGCGAAGACGAGGGGAAAAATCCGCGGCATCGGCATGGCGACCTATATCGAAGCCTGCGCCTTTGCCGGCTCCGAGCCGGCGCGGGTCGAACTCAATGCCGACGGTACCGTCTCGGTGTTCATCGGCACCCAGTCCAACGGCCAGGGCCATGCGACGGCCTACGCCCAGTTCGTCTCGGAAAAGCTCAATCTCGACATCGCCAGCATCAGTGTCCACCAGGGCGACACCGACCAGCTTGCCAAGGGCGGCGGTACCGGCGGGTCGCGCTCGATCCCGCTCGGTGGCGTCTCTGCCTCTCGCGCGGGTGCCGCCCTTGCCGACAAGCTGAAGAAGATCGCAGCCGACGAACTTGAGGCCGCCGCCGCCGACATCGAACTCGGCAATGGCGAGGCGCGCATCGTCGGCACTGACCGCGCGATGACTTTCGCCGACCTCCATGCGGCGGCGAAAAATCCTGATGATCTCAAGGCGATGGGCGAATTTGTTCAGGACGAAGCGACCTATCCCAACGGCACCCACATCTGCGAAGTCGAGATCGACCCGGAGACCGGCACGACAGAGGTGATCGCCTACACCATCGTCGACGATTTCGGCGCGACCGTGAACCCGATCCTGCTTGCCGGCCAGGTTCATGGCGGTGTCGTGCAGGGCATCGGCCAGGCGTTGCAGGAAGAGGCGGTCTATAGCGAGGACGGCCAGCTGCTGACGGCGAGCTTCATGGACTACACCATGCCGCGCGCCGACAGCGTGCCGTCCTTTCATTTCGAGACGCGCAACGTGCCCTCGACCACCAATGCCATGGGCATGAAGGGCGCGGGCGAGGCGGGCACCATCGGCGCGACGCCGGCGGCGCTTAACGCGGTGACCGACGCGCTTTACCGCGCCTACGGCATCACCCACATTGAAATGCCCGCGACGCCGTTGCGCATCTGGGCAGCGATAGAGGCGGCACGGCAGCAGTGAAGCAAAACGTGGTTCAGGCGGCTTCGTCGCCGCTTACGGGTATCGCGCTCAAGGTCATATCAGTGGCGATCTTCGTCGGCATGTCGACGGCCATCAAGCTGGCCGGTCAGGTGCCCGCCGGCCAGATCGTGTTCTACCGGTCCTTCTTTGCCATCTTTCCGATCCTCGTCTTCCTCGCCGTCCGCGGTGAGTTGCGCACGGCGGTCGTCACCACGCGGCCGTTCGGGCACATCATGCGCGGGCTTGCCGGCGTCACGGCCATGGGCTTCGGCTTCTTTGCGCTGACGCAGCTGCCGCTGCCCGAGGCGATCACGCTGAATTATGCCCAGCCGCTGCTTGTCGTCGTCTTCAGCGCCATCTTCCTTGGCGAGAATGTCCGCTCCTACAGGTGGACGGCGGTCGCCGTCGGCCTCCTGGGCGTACTCATCGTTTCCTGGCCGAACCTCACCTTGTTCACTTCGGGCGCAGGCATGAGCGACAGGGCGGCGATGGGCGTGGTAGCTGCCCTGGCCGGTGCCGCACTTTCGGCTGTCGCCATGCTCCTGGTGCGCAACCTCGTCCATACGGAACGCACTGCGACGATTGTGCTGTGGTTTTCGCTGACCGCAAGTGTCATGTCCCTCATCAGCATCCCATTCGGCTGGCAGTCGCTGACGTGGGAGCAGACGGCGCTGCTCGTCACCGGTGGTTTCTGCGGCGGCATCGCCCAGCTGTTCATGACCGAGGCATACCGCCATGCCGAGGCGTCGACAGTCGCGCCCTTCGAATATACCTCCTTGCTCCTAGGTATCGTCGTCGGCTATCTCGTCTTCGGTGATCTGCCGACGATCCACACGCTCATCGGCGGTGCCATCGTCATCGGCGCCGGCATTTTCATTATCTGGCGCGAACAGCGCCTTGGCCTGGAAATCCAGGCCGCCAAGAAGGCATCGTCACCGCAATAGGCGACTGTGGCCGTGCATCTGGAGCCTGCCCGCTCCTCAAAATGATCTGAGGCGACCGGTTTTCGGTCGAAGGGCGAGGCATTGTCTTGAGCGAATTTTCCGACCCGATCGATGTCGTCATGCCGTGGGTCGACGGCAGCGACCCTGCCCATCGCGACAGCCTGTTGCGCCGCTGGCCGAGGCTGCCCTGGCTCAGGCCCGCACCCTATCGATTTCGCGAGAACGGCGAGCTGCGTTATGCGCTGCGTTCGATCCATTTCCACATGCCGTGGGTCCGGACCATCCACCTGGTCACCAACGGCCAGGTGCCGCCATGGCTCGATCTGGATCATCCCAGCATCAATCTCGTCAGGCATGCGGATTTCTTCGCTGATCCTTCAAGCCTGCCGGTCTTCAGTTCCAGCGCCATCGAAGCCAATCTTCACAGGATCGGCAGAGTAGGTGTCGCCAGCCGCTTTTTGCTGTTCAACGACGACTTCTTCGTTGGCCAGACGGTGGCCCGGGAAGAATTCATCACGCCCGATGGCAATCCCCGCCTTCATGTCATGTCGGCAAGGCTGCCAAGGTTTCGGCTGCGGGCCGACCGCTACAGGCATACGCTTGCCTTCAACAATCTGCTGCTGTGTTGCGCGTTTCGCCGCCGGCGATGGTCCTATCCGCCGCATCTGCCGCTGTTGCTGGAGCTCGACAGACTGGCCTGGCTGAACGCCAAATTTGGCTTCTGGCTGCATCGTACGGCGCGGCATCGTTTTCGCCAGCGAACGGACGCGCTGGCGCGGGTGCTCTACATCAATGCCGTTCCCGAGCGTGATCGCGGCCGACCAGATGGCGCGCTGCAAGTGAAACTCACCTGCGAACATGTCATTGCCGTCAGGGACGACGATGCGTTCAGCCGGTCGCTGGCACAACTGGTCAGGCAGCCGCCAGCCTTCTTCTGCCTCAATGACGAGATCGACGACGATGCACGCGCTGCGGTGAGGGCTTTGGAGATGCAGGCGGCCCTGGGGGCGATCTTTCCAGAGCCGGCGCCGTTCGAAAAGGATCGTCGCGCGATCGGGCTTGAACCTACTGAACGGCCAGGCACCTGAGCCGTGCTGCCGTCTCTTCGTCGGCCGGGAAAAACGACTCGATGGCGATTTCCGACAAGGTCACGTCGAGCGGCGTGCCGAACACGGTGATCGTGCTGATGAAGGACAGCACATCATCACCCACGCGCAGCCGCAGCGGATGGGCGATTGCCAGCGGGTCGGCCTGCATCGGGCGCCCGGTTCGCGGCCCGTCGGGATAGCTCAGCAACTCCTGCTCCAGTGCCTTCAGCACCGGATCGCCTGCCGTGTCGTTCTGGTGTTTCAGCCGCTCGAGCAGATGCGAGCGCCATTCATGAAGGTTGACGATGCGTGGCGCCACGCCCTTGGGATGCAGGCTGAGCCTGAGCACATTGACCGGCGGCTCGAGCAACGAGGCATCCACCCCGGTGAGCATGGGGCCGAGTGCCGCGTTGCCCTCGATCAGGTTCCAGTGCCGGTCGACCGCGATCGCGGGGTAGGGCTCATGCCCCTTGAGCACCATCCGCACCGCCTCCATGGCCGGCGCGAGCGAGGGGTGGTCGAGCGGCTTTTCGCTGAAGCTCGGCGCGTATCCGGCGGCCAGCAGCATCTGGTTGCGCTGGCGCAGCGGGATCTCCAGCTGCTCGGCGAGATGAAGCACCATGTCGCGCGAAGGTGCCGAGCGCCCGCTCTCCATGAAACTCAGGTGCCGCTGCGAGATTTCGGCTTCCATGGCGAGATCGAGCTGGCTCATGCGGCGTCTGGTGCGCCATTCGCGGATGAGGTCGCCTACCGAATTTTGTGTCGTTGTCATGCAGTTACATTATGCGGGCGGAGCTCTGATTGCTATTACCTCCAGCGTAATCGCTTTGGCCCAAGCGTGGTGTGATGTTCGGTTTCAGGAAGGCGGTTGCAGACTGCCTCCAGCAACCGAACCAGGAGCTTCAGTCATGTCCATCGCCGTCACCCCCTTCGTCCGCAACGTTCTCAACGCCGATGCGCTGATCAGCGGCGCGGCTGGCATCTTGATGATGCTCGGCGCGCCACTGCTCTCGCCGCTGCTCGAACTGCCGGCTGAACTGCTGTTCTGGGCTGGCCTGGCTTTGGTGCCCTTCGTCGCCATGCTGGTGGTCATCGCCCGGCGTCCGAGCGTGTCGAAGCTGATGATGATCGACATCATTGCCATCAACGTTGTGTGGGTCATCGGCAGCTTCGGCCTGCTGCTCAGTGGCGTGGTCGCGCCGAATGCGCTCGGCATCGCCTTCGTCGCAGCCCAGGCACTGGCGGTCGCGGTCTTCGCAGAGTTGCAGTTCATCGCCATCCGCCGCGCCGCCTCCGTGGCATCCGCGGCCTGAGCGACGCTGGGCTAGATACTGCCCAGTTCCCGCAGCTTCGCCTTGACCTCCAGGAAGTCCCGCCACGCAAGTTTCTTGTGGGCGGGATTTCTCAGCAGATACGCCGGATGCAGCGTCGGCATCACCGGAATGACCGTGCCGTCCGCTGTCACATGGCTCTTCCAACTGCCGCGCAGCCTTAGAATTCCATCCTGCGAGCCGACAAGCAGTTTGGCCGAGGGCCCACCGAGCGTCACCAGCACCTTGGGTTTGGCCAGCGCGATCTGACGTTCGACGAAGGGCCGGCAGATTTCCGTTTCATGCGGTGTCGGTGTGCGGTTGCCAGGCGGGCGCCACGGAATCACGTTGGCGATGTAGGCCGACTTCCGGTCGAGACCGATGGCCGCAAGGATGCGGTCGAGCAACTGGCCGGAGCGGCCGACAAATGGCAACCCTTCGAGGTCCTCGTCACGGCCTGGCGCTTCGCCCACCAGCATCAGGTCGGCCTCCGGGTTGCCGTCGGCAAAGACCATGCTCTTGGCCGTGGCCTTGAGGTTGCAGCCGTCGAACCCTTCCATGATTTGCTTGAGTTCGTCGAGTGACGTTGCCTTGGATGCAAGCTCGCGTGCCGCTGCTGCCTGGACCTCGTCGGGCACGGCGGCAACTGCCGCGGGACGTGGTGGAGCAGCCGGGGCCGACCTGTCCGCACCGGCGCGCGGTGCCTCTCCAGCCGATGCGGCCTGCTGTGCCGGTGCCGCCTGCCGTTGCGCGCTTTCGGCAAACCGGTCGATCGGATCATCGACAAGCGCGTCGTCGACGCCCGCCGCCGCATAGAAGGCGAGCAGATCGCGCAGATCCGGAAATTCGTTTCCCGAAATGGAGGCGTTTCCCGAAATTGAGGCCATGCCGCAGTTTCGGCGTTACGCCGTCGATTTGCAAGTTCACGAGGAGGGAATGCGCGGGTCCTGCACCAGATAAAAGCGCCAGCGTGGTGTGTAGTCGGTGACCAGGAAGTTGAAACCCGTCATGGCGAGCGGGTCGACCTTGCCGTCGATGTAGCGCAGCCGGTCATAGGGTTCGAAGTCGCGGCTGTACTGCGCGAAGTTGCTGGAGGAAATGTTGACGTTGTCGGTGCGGCGTTGGTCGAAGGATAGCCCGTCGCCGAACACGCTGGCCTGGCCCTCTTGCTCCTGCAATTCGAACTCGAACTCGACCCAGGCCTGGCCGCTGTTGTTCAGCGCCTCGATGCGCATGAACATGATGCCATTGGCGTAAAGCCCCGAATTGTCGAAGGGGCGGATCGGCCGGATCGTGCGAATGGTCAGTGTCACCGGCGTCGCCGATTCCAGCTCCTCCTTGACCACGAAGGGGTCGTCCCTCGTGCCGGTTCCCGAAACGCCGGTGATTTTGAAGCCGCCGAGTTCGTCGGAAAACGAGTAGGCGCCGGCATTCCAGACCTTTTGATCGGCCTCAGTCTCCTGCGAGCGACCTTCGCTGACAAGGCATGTCGCAATAAGAAGGGCAGCCCCAGCCAGGATGTGGCGTTTGGGGTGAAAGCGCTCCAGTCCGGTCCTGCAAGGCACGTGTTGGCGCATGTAGAATCAATGGACGAATAGGTTGTTGAACAACACCTGTTTTGTGACAGTACGGGCCATAACGCACAGCTGAAAGGTGAAATCTTTTGACCTTTACGTTAACGTAAGATAATTCATTGCTTGGAGGAGCATCATTAGACCAAACAGCCGATGTGCGGATTGGTCCGTTTGACGTTTGCCAACGATGCGCTATGCAGCGCCTAGCTAGCTACAGATTGCCCTTGGGACAGGGCCAGCCAACGCGGAGGGATTGATGAGCGATATCGAACGCGAGAGCATGGAATTCGACGTTGTGATCGTCGGCGCCGGCCCGGCAGGTCTGGCTGCGGCGATCCGGCTCAAGCAGGTCAATCCTGAACTCTCCGTCGTCGTGCTCGAAAAGGGCGGCGAGGTCGGCGCCCACATCCTTTCAGGCGCGGTCGTCGATCCGATCGGTATCGACCGCCTGCTGCCCGACTGGCGCGCGGACAGCGATCATCCGTTCAAGACGCCCGTCACCGACGATCATTTCCTGATCCTCGGCCCGGCAGGTTCCGTCAAGCTGCCCAACTTCGCCATGCCGCCGTTGATGAGCAACCACGGCAACTACATCGTCTCGCTCGGCAATGTCTGCCGCTGGCTGGCGACGAAGGCCGAAGCGCTTGGCGTAGAGATCTATCCCGGCTTCGCCGCCGCCGGCCTCATCTACAATGATGAAGGTGCTGTCACCGGCGTCTACACCGGCGACATGGGCGTCGAGCGCGATGGCTCGCATGGTCCGTCCTTCGCGCCCGGCATGGCGCTGATGGGCAAGTATGTGCTGATCGGCGAGGGCGCGCGCGGCTCGCTCGCCAAGCAACTGATCGCCAAATACGATCTCGGCGCCGGCAAGGAGCCGCAGAAGTTCGGCATCGGCCTCAAGGAACTGTGGCAGGTCGCGCCAGAACATCACAAGCCTGGCCTCGTCCAGCACTCCTTCGGCTGGCCGCTCGGCTTCAATACCGGTGGCGGATCGTTCCTCTACCACCTCGAAGACAACATGGTAGCTGTCGGCTTCGTCGTTCACCTCAACTACAAGAACCCGTATCTGGCGCCGTTCGAGGAATTCCAGCGTTTCAAGACGCATCCGGCGATCCGCCACACCTTCGACGGCGCCAAGCGCCTGTCCTACGGCGCGCGCGCCATTACCGAGGGTGGCTACCAGTCGGTGCCGAAGCTGTCGTTCCCCGGTGGCGTCTTGATGGGCTGCTCGGCCGGCCTGGTCAATGTTCCCCGCATCAAGGGTTCGCACAACGCGGTGCTGTCGGGCATGCTTGCCGCTGAGCATGTGGCTGAGGCCATCGGCGCCGGCCGCGCCAATGACGAGCTTGCCTCCTACGAAGCCGCCTGGCGCTCGACAGATATCGGCAAGGACCTGAAGAAGGTCCGCAACGTCAAGCCGCTGTGGTCGCGCTTCGGCACCATCCTGGGTGTCGGCCTCGGCGGCCTCGACATGTGGCTCAACACGCTGTTTGGCGTCTCGCCCTTCGGCACGCTGAAGCATGGCAAGACGGACGCCGAGTCGCTGGAGCCGGCGGCGAAGCACAAGAAGATCGACTACCCCAGGCCCGACGGCGTTTTGACCTTCGACCGCCTGTCGTCGGTGTTCCTGTCCAACACCAACCACGAGGAAGACCAGCCGGTCCACCTCCAGGTCAAGGACATGGATCTGCAGAAGCGTTCGGAGTACGAAATCTTCGCTGGCCCGTCGTCACGCTACTGCCCGGCTGGCGTCTATGAGTGGGTCGACGCCGACGGCAATTCGATCGCCAACGATCCCGGCCATGCCGACGCGAAGTTCGTCATCAACGCGCAGAACTGCGTCCACTGCAAGACCTGCGACATCAAGGACCCCAACCAGAACATCAACTGGGTGCCGCCGCAGGGTGGCGAAGGTCCGGTCTATCCCAACATGTGATCGCGGCCGTCTGGCCTCTGGCTGACAAACGAAAAGGCCCGGAAATCTCGTAATTTCCGGGCCTTTTTTAGCTGTGGGGCGCCGATGCGCTTTCGGTCGCCACCGTCTCTGTTGCGCTGTCTTCCGGGTGGGTGGCCGTGTCGCGGAACGAGAACTCGACCAGCAGCGGCCGGTGGTCAGAACCGGCGTCCTCGCCCATCGCCACCGAATGCACCAGGACGTCGCCCTTGGCCATGACATGGTCGATTGTAAGGCCAGCGAAGCGCATGAAGTCGGGCAGCATGAAGGTCAGCCAGGTGCGTCCGGCGGCCGGCATCAGCGTCAGCCCGCCGATCCTGGTAACGCGGGCCACGGCAGCGCTCCATGGCGTGGCATTGAAGTCGCCGCCCAGGATGGCGTTCTGGCCAAGCGCTGCGAGATTGCCGCTCAGCTCGCCAATCTGCTGCGATTGCTCGAACGGCCAGGGCCAGCCCAGATGGATGGAAACGATGTCGCTGGCGCGGCCGCCGAAGTCGACCCTGGCGACGGCAAGCGCACCTTCGCCGAAACATTGCGGCTCGCTGCCTTCGGCAAATGGCCGCCGCGACAGGATCGCCACGCCGAAGATGCCGTTCGGATAGGGGCACATCATGCGGTAGGGGTAGCGTGCGAACAGCGGCTGCAGCTTGCCTTCCCACATCGCCGACACCTCCTGGAAGGTGATGACATCGGGTTGCCAGCGCCCAACCAGCGACAGCACCTTCTCAGGCTCGGTGTTCTTGAAGCGCAGGTTCATCTGCAGCATCTTGTAGACAGGCCTGCCTTCGGCGCGCGGCTGGAACGCGGCATGCACCGGCCCGAGGCCCGGAAGCGGCAGCGAACTTGAGGTGGTGGAGAGGGCGGCGGCGCCAAATGCCAGCGCGGCAACCGCCTGCCAGCGCAGCGACGTGAGCAGCAGCGGCAGAGCTGCCAGCATCATCGCCACCGCAAGATGGACCCTGAAATGCGCGAACGAGTCGAGCGCGGGATGCCAGGCACCGAAGAACCCGGCAACCAGCGGCACCGACAAAAGCATCATCGCCAGGAAGCAGGCGATCCTGCCCAATCTGTAAGACGTCGTCATTCTGCTTTCATGTAGCAACAAATGCGGCCCCTTGATGATCGATCACGGGATGATCGATTATGGGCCGCTTGCGCTTTGCTGGAAAGCTCTGTCGGCGCCGCCGTGCAGCATGGCTGCAGCCATGACCGGAGGTTGAAATGCCGCGCGACTCGTGAGACCGATGGCGCGGAAATGGGCGTGTTGCGCGCTCTTCGTGCGCAACTGCATCGGCCTTGCGGAGTATCGAATGAAATCAACCGCCCATCGTTGGCTGCGGGCATGCGCGGCACTGATCGCCATCGCCCCGCTTGCCGCGAACGCCGAAGGACAGGTCGTCGAGCAGGTCAAGACCTACGCTATCTCCGGGACCTCGGCCCCCGAGCTCTACGCCTCGATCGGTGAGCGCGGCCCCAAGGCCGGCATCGGCCGCGCCATCGCGCACACCAACTTCAAGCTCACCTGGCAGCGCAACTACGTGCCGCAAGGCGGCACCTGCACGCTGGTCTCGGCCAAGCCAAAGCTCATCATCACCTACACCTTGCCCAAGCCGGCCTCACGCTTGCCTGATGGGCTCAAGCAGCGCTGGGACGTCTTTTACGAGGGCGTCCGCCGCCACGAGCTGGTGCATGGCCAGATGATCAAGGACATGGTCGCGACCATCGAGCGGACCACGATCGGCCTGTCGGTGGCGGGCGATCCCGGCTGCAAGAAGATCAGGCAGGAGATGATCAAGCCACTTTCGGAGGCGTCCCTGGCACAGCGTCAGCAAAGCAGCGACTTCGACCGTGTCGAGCTCAACGACGGCGGCAACGTCCATCGCCTGATCCTGTCCTTCGTCAACGGCCAGTAGCCGGCGTCCGCAAGCGCTGGAGTTCGAGCTGAAGCAAGGGGATTTTTAACCACCGCTTGTGGTTGTGCTGGAAGTTAACCTTGCTTTTGCGGCCAAATGGCACCGTTGCCTTGACGCGAGGTGCAACCATGACCGGCAGGTACACCAACAACATCCAGGCAGCGATCCTCTACGAGGGCGGCGACGAGATCCATCCGTCACTGCATCTCAATGCGTTCCGCATGGAGATGCTCAACAAGCAACTGCCGCTCAAGGTCGTCCAGGAAGACCGCAACTTCGTCCTGATAGCGGGGCCTGGCGAGTTCCGGATCCTGGTTACCTACTTTGCGCGTGCGGCTGATGTGGCGGTGTTCGCCCCGACCCTTGGGTCCGCCGTGACGACGCTGCTGATGCCCGACGCCAGGGAGCGCGTGCGCCGGCACACGGCGCATGTCCTTGTCGAAGTCCACCATGGCGTCATGGGAGGCGTGACCGACAAGCCCGAGATTGCAGGGTTCTTCAACCAGATCGGCATGCAGCGGCCCGGTGCGACGCTTCGCGAGTTCAACATGCGCGTCGAGATCCTCGGCGAGGTCTGCCGTCATCTGCTCAAGGTGCAGCCTGCCAGCGTCATCCACTGGACCCAGAGCAACATGCTTATTGCCGGCGAGCAGTTCACGGCGTTTCTGAACCAGCAGCAGCCAAGCATGCTGACTGTTCATCCCAAGCTTTTCGCCGGCAAGCCGGTGCCGGGTTTCAGTGAGACGCCGGCCGGCGTGCTGACCCTGGGCGGTGCCGACTATATCGGCCGTGAAATCTATGTCGCTCCCGCGCCCATTCCGTGGGTCGATCTCTACGAAGCCGTGCTGGCGTTCATGCGCGTTGCGCTGGTGCCCAACGGCTATATCGTCCCTCACGATGAGACGTTCGGGCCCGAAAACGGCGACTATTCCTATCGCGTCAGGCATCTGGCCGCTGAACAGCATCCAATCGGAATGCGCGAGCCGAGCTACGCGCTGACCCTGCGCTTCTCCCGGCAACACAGCTACACCACGATGGAACACGAGACCCGTACGCTCGTTCCCGGCGGCATGCGAAGCGTCGCCGCCTCGGTCGAGGCGGACAAGGACAGGCGGCGCGAACTTGTCGCCGACTGGGAGCAGAAGGAGCGCGCGGCGAAAGCCGTGGGCAACAGCCTGCAGCTCTATCGAAAAGGCGAGGGCGGGCCGGACGACGCGTCGCCGGGATCGCCGCCGCGCTTTGGCGGTGGGTTCACCCGCCGCAACGCCGTTTTCGGCCGCAAGCACTAGCCTGAGGCCGGCCGGTCCGCCGCAGCTTACTGGAACGCGGTCTCGGCGAAGCTGCGCAGCTTGCGCGAATGCAGCCGCTCATTGGGCATCTCGGCGAGCTTTTCCAGCGCACGGATGCCGATGGTCAGATGCTGCGCCACCTGCCGCTTGTAGAACTCGGTCGCCATGCCAGGCAGCTTCAGTTCGCCATGCAGCGGCTTGTCGGACACGCACAGCAAGGTGCCGTAAGGCACACGGAAGCGGAAGCCGTTGGCGGCGATCGTCGCCGATTCCATGTCGAGCGCAATCGCGCGTGACTGCGACAGCCGCTGCACCGGCCCGCGCTGGTCACGCAGTTCCCAGTTGCGGTTGTCGATGGTGGCGACCGTTCCCGTGCGCATGATGCGCTTGAGGTCGTAGCCGGAAAGCCCCGTCACCTCGGCGACCGCCTCCTGCAACGCCACCTGCACCTCGGCCAGCGGCGGGATCGGAATCCACACCGGCAGGTCGTCGTCGAGCACGTGGTCTTCGCGCACATAGGCGTGGGCCAGCACATAGTCGCCGAGCGCCTGCGTGTTGCGCAGGCCGGCGCAGTGGCCAAGCATCAGCCAGGCATGCGGCCTGAGCACGGCGATATGGTCGGTGATGGTCTTGGCGTTGGACGGGCCGACGCCGATATTGACCATGGTGATGCCGGCATGACCCGGCTTCTTCAGGTGATAGGCCGGCATCTGCGGCAAGCGTGCCGCGGGGGTGCCTTCGGACGGTGCCGTGTCGCCCGCCTTGGTCACCACGCCGCCCGGCTCGACGAACTCGGTGTAGCCGCCGCCGCCCTTGGCCATCAGGTCGCGGGCCAGCACCACGAACTCATCGATGTAGAACTGGTAGTTGGTGAACAGGACGAAGTTCTGGAAGTGATGCGGCGTGGTTGCCGTGTAATGCGCCAGCCGGTGCAGCGAATAGTCGATGCGCTGGGCGGTGAACGGCGCCAGCGGCCTCGACTCGCCCGGCATGATCTCGAACGTGCCATTGGCGATGTGGTCGTCGGTGCCATCGAGGTCCGGCACGTCGAACAGGTCGCGGATCGGCCGCTGGATGCGGTCTGCGGCGGCACCATCGACATGGGTGCCCTCGAGGAAGGCGAAATGCAGCGGGATCGGCGTCGTCGATTCCGAAACCGTCACCGGGCCGCCGTGGTTGCGCATGATCAGCTTGAGCTGCTCGGTCAGGTAGCTCTGGAACAGGTCCGGCCGGGTGATCGTCGTCGAGAAATGTCCCGGCGTCGGCATGTGGCCGTAGGCCTGGCGGGAGTCGACCTGGGAGTAGGATGTCGTGGTGACGCCGACTTCGGGATAGAAGGCGCGGAAGCGCACATTGGTGTCGGCACCGGCCGCGAGCGAGGCGAAGGCCTCGCGCAGGAAGGCCGTGTTGCGGTCGTAAAGGGCCTGCAAGGCAGCAACCGCCTTGCCAGCATCAGTAAAGCTTTGCCGTGGAAACGGCAGCGGTGAAGAGATCGATTCGATGGGTTGAGGATAGATTCGCTTTTCCATGACCTATTATAGAGATCAATCATGACGGCTGCGAGAGGGTCGCGCTGCGCCTCTTTCAAATCTCTCAGCTGCGCTGCAGGCTGACCAGGAGCACGAAGCCGACGCCGCTCTTGCGGGCGGCAGGTGCTTCGATCGTCGAACCGTTGTCGGCGCGAAGCTGCGGAACGGCCAGCACCGGAGCGGCGAGAACCATCAGGATCATGGTGGCGCGCGGCAGAAGCCGGAGCGTCTTTATGATCTGGGTTGCGGTGCGGGTCATTGGCGTTGCTTCTCTTTGGGTTTTGGGTGTTTCGTTATTTGGTCAGTGGCGGTTTGCAGGTTGTTCCCAGGACCGCGCCGGGCGGCTGGTCTCGGCGACCAGCGTTGCGAACATGATCCCGAACAGGGCACTCAGCAGACAGACGATGGTGAACCGGCGAGCGAGCATTGGTGTCTTCCCCTTCAATGGATCGGACTATGCCAAGCTGCGACTGAACGGGTTCTGAGACCTCCGTTCATCTTCGGTTCAAATTTATTGACAGGCCTTAATGTGTCTTCAGGGTTGTGTTTCGCCCTGCCGCGCATATCTCCAGAGCATCGCTCACCAACGGAGACTGCGGAATGACCAGTCAGACATTGCCGATCGAACTCTATTACTGGCCCACGCCCAATGGCTGGAAGATTTCGATCATGCTGGAGGAACTTGGCGTTCCCTACACGGTCAAATACATCAACATCGGCAAGGGTGAGCAGTTCGAGCCGTCATTCCTCAAGATCGCCCCCAACAACCGCATGCCGGCGATCATCGACCCCGAAGGGCCGACATCGGACGGCAAGTGGGGCGGCGCGCCGATCTCGATCTTCGAATCCGGCGCCATCCTGCAATATCTCGGCCGCAAGTTCGGCAAGCTTTACCCAGCCGACGAGCGTGGCCGCGCCGAGGTCGATCAGTGGCTGTTCTGGCAGGTTGGCGGCCTCGGCCCGATGGCCGGCCAGGCCCATCATTTCCGGCAGTACGCGCCGGAGAAGATCGCCTATGGCATCGACCGCTACACCAACGAGGTCAATCGGCTCTATGGGGTGATGAACAAGCGCCTTGCCGATCGCGAGTTCCTTGCCGGCGACTATTCGATCGCCGACATCGCTTCGCTTGGCTGGGTCAAGCCCTACAAGAACCAGGGCCAGGAGCTGGAAGACTTCCCGCATCTCAAGCGCTGGTTCGACACGCTTCTGGCCCGTCCGGCAGTCATCCGCGGCCTGTCGGTCGGCGAAGACCATCGCCGCAATCTCGCCGACGACAAGGAAGCCCAGAAGGTGCTGTTCGGGCAACGGGCGAGGGCATAAGGCAAACGGGCATAGCGAATAGCGATGAGGGGCTCTTGACCGCCAGGGTCGTTGCGAGCCGTCTATTCGCTATTCGCTATTCGCTATTCGCTATTCGCTTACAGCTTTTTCCAGTTCTGCGTTTTGCAGATCAGGCCGCCGAGCACGCAGCCGCTCATCTTGAGCGTCGAACCGGCCACTGAAGCCTTGCCGGTATAGGTCTTGTCATTGGCAGGGTCGGTGATCTTGCCGGCATAGGTGCCGCCATTGGCATTGAATGTGCCGATCTTCTTGCCGGCGTGCTTGCCGTCCTTCAGCGTGATGCAGAAGCTGCCGCCGCAGGTTGTGATCGCGGCGGTCGAGCCGGCTTCTGTCTTCCAGTTGCCCTCGATCGGATCGGCATAAGCAGCGCCGGCCATCATCAGGGTGGCCGCGATGGCCAGGCTCATCTTGCGAAGCATTGAAGTCCTCCCGGTTGAAACGTTGGTCACAGGCACTCTCCCTGCCTGACGTTTACGCAAACGTAAGCGTAATGCAGCTGCCGGCAAAACGAAAGTGGTGCCGCCAGGGAAGTTTTCAGCCTTTTTAAGACCCTCAAGACGCGCCATCGGAGCGGCAAAGTTCATCTGTCGCAGTCGGTCAATGCTTCGCGTGGTTATCAAAGACTTATCTCCCGACAGTAGAATTTTCATCGCATTTTCTTGAAATCCCAGCCGGCCCAAGGACTCCTATCCTTAATGAATTCCGAGCTTTACCCTTTGTTTTCAGTTTGTTTTCTTCGAGTTAAGCACACCGTTTAACGACGGATTCAAGGCTCCACGGCATCCTCGGAAGCATCGAAAGAGCAGCTCCGGGACACCAGCGGAGCGGCTCTCAGGAGACAGGCAGGGGATAAGAAAATGGCACGTTTCGAAATCTTTGACGCTGGCTTCGGCGCGATGGGAACCACCGCTCAGGCCGACATTCTTCTCGAGTTGGGCATGATGTATGCGACCGGCCGCGATTGCGAAGTCGACGTCGTTGCCGCGCACAAGTGGTTCAACATCGCTGCGATCAAGGGTTCGGCCCGCGCCGCGGCACTGCGCTCGGAGCTCTCCGGCACGATGTCCAAGCTCGACATCGTCAAGGCACTGCGCGAAGCGCGCGAATGGATGACGATGCACTGAGTGCATGACCCCGAAAATCGTTTTGGATTTTCGGAAAGGATCATGCGCCACCACAAGAACTGCTTCCGGGGCAAGACCGAGGACGCCGGCACGGAAGCCTCCAACAATAACAACGCGACGGTTTGAAGGACAAGCCAGGCGCGACAAGGACATGGCCTCCAGCATGTCCCCTGAACGAGACAGACCGAGTTAGACAGGGCAGGCGAATGTCCGACGGGCCGAAGATGCTCGCGGTGTTTTCCATGACAAAAGCCGCGACCGATCACCATAAGATCGGCGCGGCTTTTTCGTCTTTGCTGAAGCATGCTATCTTTGCTTGGCAAAATCCGAAAATTGGGGGGGTGGCATGCGCAGATATTTGCTTCGCAGTTCGACTACGCTCATACTCTTGCTTGCAGCCGATATGTCGTGGGCTCAGGACTATTATGGCGAATTCGCCGATCTTCCCATCGCATTGGAAAATCGGACCGATGCCTCGCCCAAGCCATTCAGGATCATCAAGGCGCTGAATTTCAAGGATCCCAACGGCCTTGTCTGGAGCGTGCCGGCGGGAAGCTACACGGATGGTGCTTCCATTCCCTGGCTGTTCGAGCTCATCGTCGGCGACAATTATGACGGGCCATACTTTCCGGGGTCGATCGTCCATGACTATTTCTGTTGCGTGCAGACGCGGACAGCGCACGACACGCACCGCAATTTCTACTACGCGATGCTGGCCAATGGCACGCCACCCTGGCAGGCTATGCTGATGTATTCAGCCGTCAGGATCGGTGGTCCCGATTGGACTCTGACACAGCAATCCCTGGCAAACGACGGCACCAACTGCTTCGATGAGATCGGCTCCCTGTTCGCGCCGCCAGCCAGCAGCGAGGCAAGCCCGGCCGCCGCGCCCGAACCCAGGATCTCTTCTCCGTCCCGCAAGTTCGATATCTTCATCAAATCCGCCGCGCGGGCGCAGAACCAACGCGAGACGTTCCTGGTCAGCAAGCTGATGGCGGTCGCCAAGACCCTGCAGGATACGGATGGCAAGGTTATCGATCTGACGGCAACCGGCGAAATCCCGGCCACCTTCGAAGGCGTCGAACAGCTCAAGGCCATGGTGGACGGGGCAACGACTTTCGCTGGCTACAGCCCGACGGAAGGACGCGCCAATTTCACCGACTTTGGATTGCTGGTGCCGATCGAAGGCAGTTCCCAGCAGGTCGTGGCCAGCGTCAAGGCAGAGGGCGGGCTGGTCAAGACGGGAGGCGGCTGGAGCGCTGTCGAACTCGGCAATATCGGCATTGCCCAGGCGAAGCTGCCGAAGATGCTACCGGATAGCTACCTGGTCGAGGCGTCCCAGATCAACGGTCTCAAGGGCACGGGCATTGAGTGGGCCGCCACCAAGTCTGTGGCCGAGCGTGCCGAATGGAACAAGATCATCGAAGCCGACCGAAGCTATCAGAACTGGCTGACCTCGCCTAATGTGCTCATGCCGCAAGGTGGCTGACGCTCGACGTAACCATTCTCCGCACCAGGTGATTGTGTCAGGCGGCACAGGCACAATATCCTGACGCCGATGCGCCAAGACAAGTCGCAGCTCTGGTGAAAGGTTTCCGGCGCGTTGCACGTAGAACGCGAATCCGGCATGCCAAGCGTGCTCAAGGGGAGGAACACATGCACTTGAAAAGTTCTATCGGCGCGTTGCTCGCGCTGTCGCTCAGCGCCGGCGCTGCCTATGCGCAGGACATCGGCATTGCCGTTGCGGGCCCGATGACCGGCCAGCTCGCCAACATCGGCGACCAGTTCAAGCAGGGTGCCGAAGCCGCCGTCAAGGCGATCAATGAAAAGGGCGGCGTCATGGGACGCCAGCTCAAGCTGTCGATCGAAGACGACGTCTGCGATCCCAAGCAGGCGGTTTCGGTTGCCAACCGCATCGTTGCCAATGGCATCAAGTTCATCGACGGCCATGCCTGCTCGGGCTCGAGCATTCCGGCGTCCGCCGTCTATGCGGAAGCCGGCGTGCTGATGATGTCGCCCGCATCCTCGAACCCGGTGCTGACAGACGATGCCGCCAAGAAGGGCTGGCCGACGATCATGCGGCTTTACACGCGTGACGACGCCCAAGGCGCCTTCATCGGCCCCTGGATCGCCGAGAAATACAAGGGCAAGAACGTCGTCGTGCTGCACGACAAGAGCGCCTACGGCCAGGGCGTGGCCGACGCCGTCAAGGCGACGATGAATGCCGGTGGCCTGACTGAACTGCTCTACGAAGGCATCAATGCCGGCGAAAAGGACTATTCGGCACTTGTCACCAAGCTCAAGGAACTGAAGGCCGACGTTGTCTATTTCGGCGGCTATCACCCCGAAGCCGGCCTCATCTTGCGCCAGTCGGCGGAGCAGAACTTCAAGTACCAGCTGATCATGCCCGACTCGATCGCCTCGCCTGAGTTCTGGCAGATCGCCGGTCCGGCCGGCGAAGGAACGATGTTCGTATTCCCGTCCGATCCGCAGGCCAAGCCCGAGGCCAAGGAAGCGGTCGAGAAGATCAAGGCCGGCGGTTTCGTGCCGGAAGGCTTCACGCTGTTCTCCTACGCCACCGTCCAGGCTTTCGCGCAGGGCATCGAGCGCGCCGGCACCGATGATCCGATGAAGGTCGCCGAGGCGCTCAAGGACGGCGAGCCGATCAGCACCGTCGTTGGCGACGTCGTCTTCGACGAGAAGGGCGACCTCAAGAACGCCAGCTACGACATCAACCAGTGGCATGACGGCAAATACGCGCCGATCAAGCAGTAAGCCTCATCGATGCGTTCAATGGCCGGGCATGTCCCGGCCATTGTCGTTTTCACAAGCTTGGCGCAAAATGAGATTTTCGCACACGGACGCCAAAATCAGGCCGTTCTGGCCGGCGCCAGCCGTGGGCTTCGCATTCAGGAGGAAGCGACCATGAGCCTTCGCATCAATGACACCGCCCCGGATTTCAAGGCCGACACCACGGAAGGCCCGATCAACTTCCATGACTGGATCGGCGACGGCTATGCCGTCCTGTTTTCGCACCCCAAGGACTTCACCCCGGTCTGCACCACCGAACTCGGCTACATGGCCGGGCTGAAGGCGGATTTTGCCAAGCGCAATGCCAAGATGATCGGCATTTCGGTCGATCCGGTCGAAAACCACCACAAATGGAAGGCCGACATCGAAACGCTGTCGGGCAACAAGGTCGACTATCCGATGATCGGCGATCCGACGCTGGCCGTCGCCAAGCTCTATGACATGCTGCCGGCCACCGCCGGCGACAGCTCGGAAGGGCGCACGCCCGCCGACAACGCCACCGTGCGTTCAGTGTTCGTCATCGGCCCCGACAAGAAGGTCAAGCTGACGCTGACCTACCCGATGTCGACCGGCCGCAACTTCGATGAGATCCTGCGCGCGCTGGATTCGATCCAGCTGACCGCCAAGTACCAGGTGGCAACGCCGGTGCAGTGGAAGCAGGGCGACGACGTCATCGTCACCGCCGCTGTCTCGGACGAGGATGCGATCAAGCGCTTCGGTTCGTTCGAGCGCGTGCTGCCCTATCTGCGCAAGACCAAGCAGCCGACTGCCGGCTGATCGATCGGAAGCGCATGCGAAAAGGCCGCGCCATTGGCGCGGCTTTTTCGTTTCAGCTCATGCCGACATAGCGGCCGGGGCGGTGGTTGATCGCGATGATCAGGTTGAGCACGGCGGCACCCAGGACCGACAGCGCGACCTTGTCGAGCTCGATGTAAAACAGCGATACGACCAGAATGACCAGGTCGACAGCCAGCTGAAAATAGCCGGCGCGGATGCCGTAATTGTCCTGCAGGTACAGCGCCAGGATGTTGAAGCCGCCAAGGCCGGCGCGGTGGCGGAACAGCACCAGCAGCCCCATACCCATCAGTCCGCCGCCGGCAATCGCCGCGTAGAACGGGTTCAGATGCTCGATGCCGATCCAGTCGGGCGTCAGCTGCGACAGAACCGAAATCAGCGCCACCGCAACGAAGGTGCGCAACGCGAACGGCCAGCCCAGACGCTTCACAGCGAGATAGTAGAAGGGCAGGTTGATGACGAAGAAGACGACGCCGAAGCCATAGCCGGTGGCGTACTGGACAAGCAGCGCCAGTCCGGCCGAACTGCCGGTGATCAGCCCAGCACTGGTGTAGAGCACCAATCCGAGCGCCACCAGCATCGTACCGGTGAGCAGGGCCAGTAGGTCCTCGTACTGACGATGCGGTAGGGCATCCCTGTTGCTGATGTTGGTCACTGCGCTCGCCTGTCGATGTTTGCTGCATTGCAGCAATACGGTACCAGCCCGAAAATCGATACAGATTTTCGGGCTGGGCTGGCATGCGCAAATCGCAATGGTCGTGCGTCAGTCCTCGAAGCGCACCAGCACCGTTCCGTCGGTGACCTGCGAGCCCTCAATGGCGATCTCGCTGATCACCCCGTCATGGGTGGCGGTAATGGTGTGTTCCATCTTCATCGCTTCGAGCACCAAAAGTGGCTGGCCCTTGGTCACCTTGTCGCCCTTGGCGGCGCGCACCAGCTTGACCAGGCCCGGCATCGGCGCGCGCATGCTCGACGTGCCTTCGCCGATCTCGGCGGCGCGGGCGAACGGATCGCTGATGGCGAAGTCGAACGAGCGGCCGTTTTCGAACACCGTGACATGGCCGGGCCACGCCGCGACGGTCGCACCGGCATCGCTCGCACCCGCTGCAAGCACGAAAGCCTCGCCGCCTTCCGGCCTGACGTCGAAACGCCCGTCCGGCCGCGCCGTTATGTGGGCGACGATATCGGCGCCGCCAAACGACAGCGTTGCCCGCCGGGCCAGCGCATTGAAATGGGCGTAGCCGGCGAGGCTAGACCACGGATCATCCGAGGCAACCGGTGCTGTTGCCCCTGTGGCCGCCAGCGCGGCAAGCGCGATGGCCCGGCTGCTCGGCGGCGGTGCAGCAGTCAGTTCATCCTGCTTGCGCCCGATCAGGCCGGTGTCGACATCGCCTGATGCAAAGTCAGGGTCACGGGCGAGTGCTGCCAGGAACGCCGCATTGGTCGTCGACCCCGCCACTTCGGTGCGGGTGACGGCGTCGGCCAGCGCGTCGAGCGCGGTGGCACGATCCGGTCCATGGGTCACCACCTTGGCGATCATCGGATCGTAGAACGGCGAGATCGCATCGCCCTGGCGCACGCCGGTTTCAACCCGGATTTCGGTGCCCGGAGCGGCTTCGCTAGGGAAGCTGAGATGATGCAGCGTGCCGATCGCCGGCAAAAAGCCCTTGGCCGGGTCCTCGGCATAAAGCCTTGCCTCGAAGGCATGGCCGGAAAGCGTAATGTCTTCCTGCGCCAGCGGAACCTGCTCGCCCGAAGCGACCCGAAGCTGCCATTCGACCAGATCGACGCCCGATATCATCTCGGTCACCGGATGCTCGACCTGCAATCGCGTGTTCATTTCCATGAACCAGAATCGATCCGGCTTCAGCCCATCCGAGGCGTCGACGATGAATTCGATGGTGCCAGCGCCGGAATATTTGATCGCCTTGGCCGCCTTCACCGCGGCGTCGGTCATCGCCGCGCGCAATTCTGCCGTCATGCCGGGGGCAGGAGCTTCCTCGATCACCTTCTGGTGGCGGCGCTGCGCCGAGCAGTCGCGCTCGAACAGGTGCACAGCATTGCCAAAATTGTCGCCGAACACCTGCACTTCGATGTGGCGCGGCTTGTCGACATATTTTTCGACCAGCACCCGGTCGTCGCCGAAGGCGGCCTTGGCCTCGCGCCGCGCGCCGGACAGCGCATCGGCGAAATCGTCAGGGTGGTCGACGCGGCGCATACCCTTGCCGCCGCCGCCGGCCCGCGCCTTGATCAGCACGGGGTAACCGATCTCGCGCGCCTTGCTGGCGAGGATGACGATCTCCTGCGCTTCGCCATGATAGCCTGGAACCACCGGAACGCCGGCCTTTTCCATCAGCCTCTTGGCCGCGTCCTTGAGCCCCATGGCGCGGATCGAATCCGCCGACGGGCCGATGAAGACGAGGCCCGCCTGCGTCACCTGATCGACGAAGCCTGGGTTTTCCGACAGGAAGCCGTAGCCCGGATGGATCGCATCGGCGCCCGTCGCTTTGGCTGCCGCAATGATGACGTCGCCGCGCAGATAGCTCTCGGACACCGGCGAGCCGCCAATATGCACGGCCTCGTCGGCCATGGCGACATGCAGCGCGCGCGCATCGGCGTCCGAATAGACCGCAACCGTCTTCACACCCATCTTGCGGGCGGTGCGGATGACGCGGCAGGCGATTTCGCCGCGATTGGCGATGAGGATTTTTGAGAACATTGCTTGATCCCCCATCACATCCTGAACACGCCGAATTTGGTATCTGATATCGGCGCGTTGAGCGCAGCCGACAGGCTGAGCGCCAGCACCTCGCGCGTCTTCGCCGGGTCGATGATGCCGTCGTCCCACAGCCTGGCCGACGAGTAGAGCGGGTGCCCCTCGCGCTCGTATTTCTCGAGGATCGGCGCGCGGAACTCGGCCTCTTCTTCCTTGCTCCAGGTGCCGCCCTTGCGCTCGATGCCCTCGCGCTTGACCATGGCGAGCACGGTGGCCGCCTGTTCGCCGCCCATTACCGAGATGCGGGCGTTGGGCCACATCCAGAGGAAGCGTGGCGAGTAGGCGCGGCCGCACATGCCGTAGTTGCCGGCACCGAACGAACCGCCGATGATGATCGTCACCTTCGGCACCTGTGCGGTCGCTACCGCCGTCACCAGCTTGGCGCCGTCCTTGGCGATGCCTCCTGCCTCATATTTGGCCCCCACCATGAAGCCGGTGATGTTCTGCAGGAACACCAGCGGGATCTTGCGTTGGCAGCACAGCTCGATGAAATGCGCGCCCTTCAATGCGCTCTCGGAAAACAGCACGCCATTGTTGGCGATGATGCCGACCGGCATGCCGTGGACATGGGCAAAGCCGGTGACAAGCGTCGTGCCGTAGTTTTGCTTGAACTCGTCGAACTCGGAGGCGTCGACAACGCGCGCGATAACTTCGCGCACATCATAGGGCTGGCGCAGGTCGGCGGGGATCACGCCATAAACCTCTTCCGGCGCATGAACAGGCGGAATCGATTTCTTCAGGACCAGCCCGATGTCTTTCTTCCGATTCAGGTTTTTGACGATGCGCCGGACAATCGCCAAAGCGTGTTCGTCGTCGACGGCATAGTGATCGGCCACGCCCGACACCCGCGTGTGCAGGTCAGCACCGCCCAGTTCCTCAGCACTCACATCCTCGCCTGTCGCCGCCTTCACCAGTGGCGGGCCGGCGAGAAAGATGGTCGCCTGGTTGCGGACCATGACGGTTTCGTCCGACATCGCCGGCACATAGGCGCCGCCAGCCGTGCACGAACCCATGACGCAGGCGATCTGCGGAATGCCCGCCGCCGACATGTTGGCCTGGTTGAAGAAGATGCGGCCGAAATGATCGCGGTCGGGAAAGACCTCGTCCTGGTTGGGCAGGTTGGCACCACCGGAATCGACGAGATAGATGCAGGGCAGATTGTTCTGCAGCGCGATCTCCTGCGCCCTGAGGTGCTTCTTCACCGTCAGCGGATAATAGGTGCCGCCCTTCACCGTGGCATCGTTGACCACCACCATCACCTCGGTGCCTTCGACCCGGCCGATGCCGGCGATCAAACCCGCCGAAGCGATGTCGCCGCCATAGAGGCCGAAGGCGGCGAACTGGCCGATCTCGAGGAAAGGCGAGCCGGCGTCGAGCAGTTGCGCCAGCCTTTCGCGCGGCAGGAGCTTGCCGCGCGAGGTGTGCCGCTTGCGCGCATCCTCCGAACCGCCACGCTCCACCGTCACTGCCTTGTCGCTGATGTCAGCCACCAGCGTTCGCAGGCGCGCGGCATTGGCCTTGAAGCTTTCGGAGGAGGGGGAGAGTTGGGAATGAAGCGTCGGCATTTTTCCTCTTGGAGTGATACCCATGCGCTGCCGCGCCCAGGGCGCGAAGCAGTCATGGTGGGTGGCGAATCTAACGCACTAGCCTCGTATTTTCGGCGAAGTCCAGCATCGTCTGGCTCTAACGTATGACCTCTATATTGCAGCCGACGTCGAGGTCGGCCCATTTCCTGTCGGCGGTAACAGCGGTTCGTTCGGTCAGTATCGCCAGCGCCAGGCAGGCGCGGTCGCCCAGCGACAGGCCTTTGTGGCGCGTCGACGCACGAAGGTGCCCGGCGACCAGCGCAAGGTGATGGTCGAACGACACCACTTCAAGATGCATGTTCTCGTACTGCTGCCGCACGGCAACTTCGTCGTAGCCCTTGTCGATGAGCTTCGAAATGACCTCCGTGACATTGACCGCGCAAATCACGCTCTTGTCGACGAGTGCATGCACCCGGTCGGCTCCAGGCTCTTGCAGCATGGCAGCCAAGACCGCCGAAGCGTCGAGCACGATCACTCTTCACCCCACATCGCGC
The DNA here is from genome assembly GCF_014863355.1 of Aminobacter carboxidus. Taxonomy (GTDB): domain Bacteria; phylum Pseudomonadota; class Alphaproteobacteria; order Rhizobiales; family Rhizobiaceae; genus Aminobacter; species Aminobacter carboxidus. The sequence goes on from NZ_JACZEP010000001.1 coordinate 484,476, forward strand.
GGCGCTCGGCCAGGAACTCGTCAACAACGCTCTCGCCCGGCTTCTTGTACTTGGCCATCTCCTCCTGCACCTGGGTTAGGGCCATCTGGTGCGAGATCAGCCTGAGTTCTCCGTTCTCGACGTGAGCGACGAGATCGTCACCGGGCTTGATGCCCATTTCCTCACGCATGGCAGCGGGGATGACGACGCGGCCGCCGTCGCCGACGCGCAGGCGCTCGAGCTTCGGCGGCTTGCGCAGCAATTCGTCCCTGATCCTGGAGCTGTATGGCTTCTGCGGCTCCTCGGCGAAGCCCTTGGGTGTCTCTGGCTCAGTCATGGCATGAACCTCGATCTGTGGCAGAAAGCGAGATCATGCCATGAACGGCTGTTTGCGGCAAACTGCAGCCTAGGGCGTTGCGAAACCCCTGATTGTTTTGGCTTGATAACGCCACGGAATGCGTGAGTCTGCCCAGCTGCCCGGACTGGATCCTGGCCGAACTGCGTGAGCAGTTCGACTGGTTCGATGCGCATTTGCCGGTACCCGACAGGATCAGCCGCCACTTCAAACGGCGTAACTCGATCTGGGGCATCTGCTGGTTCGCCCCGGACGCCGCCGAGGCCATCAGCCGTGCGCGCTACTGCGCCTGGCTGATCGGCGAAGGCGGCCTGCCGGTTCGGAGCATCAAGACTGCCGGCCAACGCGAGGTCATCTGGCGCGATGCCCATCAGATCGTGTCGAAGCCGACCGACGATCTGCGAAGGGCTTTCCAGTGATCGGGCCAGTGACCGGGCCAGTGACCGGGCCGGAGCCGTCATCAGCCTTCCGCCATGATCTCGCGGCCGATCAGCCAGCGCCTGATCTCGCTGGTGCCGGCGCCGATCTCATAGAGTTTGGCGTCGCGCAGCAGCCGTCCGGTAGGATAGTCGTTGATGTAGCCGTTGCCGCCAAGCAGCTGCAGCGCATCGAGCGCCATCTGCGTGGCCTTTTCCGCTGCGAACAAAACGCAGCCGGCTGCGTCCTTGCGCGTCGTCTGGCCGCGGTCGCAGGCGGCGGCCACCGCATAGACATAGGCGCGTGCGGCATTCATCGTCGAATACATGTCGGCAAGCTTGCCTTGCACGAGCTGGAACTCGCCGATCGGCTGGCCGAACTGCTTGCGGTCGTGCACGTAGGGCACGGCCACGTCCATGCACGCCGCCATGATGCCGATCGGCCCGCCGGCCAGGACCACGCGCTCGTAGTCGAGGCCCGACATCAGCACTTCGACGCCACGGCCTTCCTCATGCAGCACGTTTTCGAACGGCACCTCGACGTTCTCGAACACCAGTTCGCCGGTGTTTGATCCGCGCATGCCGAGCTTGTCGAGCTTCTGCGCCACCGAAAAACCCTTCATCGTCTTTTCGATGATGAAGGCGGTGATGCCGCGCGATTTCCGCTCGGGATCGGTCTTGGCATAGACCACCAGCGTGTCGGCGTCAGGGCCGTTGGTGATCCACATCTTAGAGCCATTGAGCACATAGACATCGTTGCGCTTCTCGGCGCGGAGCCTGAGCGAGACGACGTCAGAACCCGAGCCGCTTTCCGACATGGCGAGCGCGCCGACATTTTCGCCCGAACACAGCTTGGGCAGGTATTTCGCCTTCTGATCCGGCGTGCCCCAGCGCTTGATCTGGTTGACGCACAAGTTCGAATGCGCGCCATAGGACAGGCCGACGGAGGCCGAGGCGCGGGAGATTTCCTCGACGGCGACGACATGGGCAATGTAGCCCATTTCCGAGCCGCCATACTCGCCTTCGGCGGTGATGCCGAGCAGGCCGAGCGCGCCGAGCTCCTGCCACAGATGCGCGGGGAATTCGTTCGAGCGGTCGATGTCGGCGGCGATCGGCGCAATGCGCTCCTGGGCGAAGCGCCGCACCATCTCGCGCAGGCTGTCTATGTCCTCACCGAGCCCGAAGTTCAGCGTCTTGTCGTACATGGCGGTCCTCCGCATTGGTCTTGGCGCCGGTCAGGCGCATCGTCATGGCAAGGTAGGTCGCGGTCACTTCGTCGACCGACAGTCTCTCATCGGGACGAAACCACACGATGACGCCCGTGATCATCTGGATGATCGCCATTGCGGTCAGTCCGGTGTCGTCGATATCAAGCAAGCCCGCGTCAGCACCGTCGCGCAGGATTGTCCTGAGCTCCTTTTCGTAGGCCGTGCGGAGCTTGAGGATGCTGGTCAGATTATCGCGCGAAAGGCTGCGCAGTTCCATGTTCGAGACATGGGTAGCGTGGCGGCGTTCGACGTGGAAACGGATGTGGTTGGCGACAAAGCTGGTCAGCCGCGCCACCGGATCGTCATTGTCGGGGCGGGCACCTTCCCAGGTCGCGGCCAGCTCTTCCATGTGCTCGCGCATCAGCGAATGGAGCAAGTCTTCCTTGGTCGGGAAATAGCGGTACAGCGCAGCGGCCTGGACGCCGACTTCCGCCGCCAATTGGCGCATCGTCACGGCTTCATAGCCATGGCGCGCGATCAGCTGCACGGCCGCCTCGCGTATCGCCGCCTCCGTCCTGCCTCCGTCCGAACCCGCAGTTCGCGCCATTCAGTCATTCCTCTCGAATGGTTGAATTAATAAAACGAACGTTTCATTAATTCAAGAGGCGACCGTCAGCTCACTGTGGACTGACCTGGTGTGGCTCAGTCGCTGCGGAAGGCGCGGCTGGCCTGGTCGGTCAGCGGCTTGAACAGATAGGAAAGCACCGTACGGTCGGTGGTCTTGAGGAACACCTCGGCTGGCATGCCTGGCTTGAGGTCCGGCTTGCCCGCCTGTTCCAGGCTCTTGGCCGACAGGGTGATGCGCACGCCATAATAGGCGATGCCGGCCTTCGGATCCTCGATCATGTCGGGTGAAATACGGTCGACAGTGCCTTCTACCTCGGGCGTGGTCTGCTGGTTGAACGCCGAGAGCCTGAGCGTTGCCGGCTGGCCGATGCGGACCTGGTCGATGTCCTGCGGCGCAATTCGGGCCTCGACCACCAGGGCGTCCGCCGTCGGCACGATCTGCATGATCGCTTCGCCGGGGGCGACGACGCCGCCGACGGTGTGAATGGCCATCTGGTGGACGCGGCCCGATTGCGGCGCGCGGATGTCGATCTGCCTCAGCGACTGCTCGGCGGCGACCTGCCGTTCCCTGAGCTCGCCTGCCTTGGCGTCGATCTCGCGCAGTTCGCTCGCCACCTGGCTGCGCATATCCTGGTCGATCTGGATGATCGCCAGTTCCGTCTCGCTGATCCGGCCGCGCGTCTGCGCAGCAGATGCTGTCAACTGGCCGTCCTCGCCGTCGAGCTGCGCCTGCGCGCGCTGGCGGTCCGCCAGGCGGGAGAGGGGCACGAGCTTCTTCTTCCACAACACTTCCATGCCATCGAGTTCGACCTTGATCAGGGCGATCTCCTGCTTTTTGCTCTTCTGCTGGGCCTCGATCCCGGAGATTTCCTGGCCGAACTGGGCAATGCGCTCGCGCAACTGCGATACCTGGCCGTCACGTGCCTGCCGCCTGAGCGAAAACACCTTGTTTTCGCCTTCGATCAGCTGGGCGATTTCAGGATCGGACGCACGCGTCGTCAATTCCGCGGGATAGACGACCGTGTCGGCGCCGTCGCGCTCGGCCGTCAGCCGTGCGCGTCGCGCAGTCAGCTCGTCCAGGCCATTGTCGACGATGGCGAGATTGGCCTTGGCGACGGTGTCATCCAGCCTGACCAGCACTTCGCCTGCCGAAACGACGCTGCCATTGTGCACGTTCAGCGCCCCGACCACACCGCCTTGCGGATGCTGCACTGCCTTGACGTTGGAATCGACGACCAGGTGACCTGCAGCGACCACTGCACCCGACAGGCTGCTCATCCCTGCCCACAGGCCAAGCCCGCCGACCAGTGCCAGCGCGGCAACGCCGCCCAGCCGCACGTTGCGCCTGATGGCATGGCGCAGCCTCAGCTGTTGCGGCGATGCGCCTTCGATAGGCTTGGCGCCTTTGTCGAGCAGCGCAAGTGCCCGGCTCTTCACGGAAGCCGCAAGATCCCGCGCGGTCTTGAGGTGTGCAGCAGAAGGGGTCGTCACAAGTGTCATGGTCAGCCTGCCGTCCCCACCGCATGCAGCGGCACTGGCACCGGTTGCAGCGCCTGCCGCGCGATGTCGCTCTTCAAGCCAAAGGCCTGCTGCCTGCCGCCGCCAAGGACCAGCAGATGGTCCAGTGCCGCAAGCGCGCTCGGCCGGTGCGCCACCACGATAACGATGCCGCCGCGCGCCTTGATGCGCTCGATGGCTTGCGTCAGTGCCTGGTCGCCGGCTGCGTCGAGGTTGGAATTGGGTTCGTCGAGAACGACGAGGAACGGATCGCGGTAGAGCGCCCGCGCCAGCGCCACGCGCTGACGCTGCCCGGCTGAAAGGGCGGCGCCGCTTTCGCCGATCTCGGTCTGATAGCCTTCAGGCAGGCGCAGGATCATGTCGTGCACGCCGGCCGCCTTCGCCGCCGCGATGATCGTCTCCGACAGCACTTCGTCCTCAAAGCGCGAGATGTTCTGGCCGACGGTTCCGGCGAACAGCTCGACATCCTGCGGCAGGTAGCCGACGTGGCGGCCGAGGGACTGCGCCGGCCATTGCTCGAGCGCTGCGCCGTCAAGCCTGATCTTGCCACGCGTCAGCGGCCATACACCGACAAGCGCGCGCGCAAGTGACGATTTTCCCGAACCACTGGGGCCGATAACGCCCATGCCGGAACCAGCCTGGAGCGAGAATTCGGCGTCCTGCACCACCAGCCGCCGGCCACCGGGCGCAACGACACTGACACCTTCCACCGCCAGTTCGGCGGTCGGTGGCGGAAGCTCCATGCCGGCTTCTTCGGCGGGCATGGCAGCGAACAGATCGTCCAGGCGGCGCCAGCTCTGGCGGGCATTGAGGAAGCCCTTCCAATGGGCAATGGCGAGTTCGATCGGCGCCAGCGCGCGCGAGGTCAGGATCGAGCTGGCAATGATGATGCCGGGCGTCGCCTGCTGGTAGATGACAAGGTAGGCGCCGAGCGCCAGCACCATCGACTGCAGCATCATGCGCAGGATGCGCGACACCGCGCCAAAACCACTGGTCAGGTCGCTGGCGCGCTCCTGCGCCTCGCGAAAATCGCTGTTGGCCTTGTTCCAGCGCGTCGCCAGCCGCTCGCTCATGCCCATCGCGGCCAGCACCTCGGCATTGCGGGCGCTCGACTGCGCAATGGCGCTTCGTCTCGTGCTGAAAGCCGACATCGCCTTGGTCGGCCCCCGCACCAGCCGGTCAGTCAGCACGGTCAGCACAACAAGCAGCACCGCGCCGACAAGCGCCGCGACGCCAATCCATGGGTGAAAGAGAAAACAGATGCCGACATAAAGCGGCATCCAGGGCAGGTCGAACAGCGCGGCGGGGCCGGGGCCTGAGAGAAAACCGCTGACCTGGTCGAGGTCGCGCAGCGCCTGCAGGCCTTCGCCGCGGTCGCGGGTGCGCAGCGGCAGGCGCACGATGCAGCTGAAGACCCGGTTGCTTATGGTTTCGTCGATACCGGCACCGATCCGCGTCAGCACCCGTGCCCGCACCGCTTCCAGCACGCCCTGGAATGCGTAGAGCACCGCCACCAGGATGATCAGCGCCACAAGTGTCGGCACGCTGCGGCTCGGCAGCACGCGGTCATAGACCTGCAGCATGAACAGCGAGCCGGACAGCATCAGGACATTGATCAGGCCGCTGAAGCCGGCAACGGCGACGAAGGCGCCCTTGAACGAATGCAGCGCCTTGAAAAGCTCTGACGTGCGGTTCAGGTCAGTGGACGGTTGAGACAGGGTCATTCCCCTCGATGGCGGTCAATTGATTGACTGCAATGCGGCGGGCCTCGCCGAAACAAAGCCCGCCTTTTTGGCGTCGCCAGAAAATCAGGCGACGACGTCGGCGTTCTGATGGCCCGAATGGGCCGCCATCTGCGCCAGGATCTTGGCGACCGCTGCCTGGGCTGCGTCGCCTGCATCTGCCACCGCGTGACCATCCGCCGGCAGATGGGCCTGCAGCGTCGCGACAACGTGGTCGATGGCCTGCTGCACATGCCTGCCATCGACGATGTCGTTGACGTGATCGGCATTCACATGTGCTGCCACCTTCGAGCTGAAGCTGAAGTGGTCGCCGTCGAGCGTCACCGACTTCTTGGCAGAAGTCTCAGTGGAGCCGGCCACCTCGCGTACGCCGCGCGTACCCTGGTCGCCGCGCGTACCCTGGTCCTGGCCGAAGTGGTCCATCTTCTTGAAGAAGTCGGCGAGCCAGTTGTTTGCTGGGTTTGCGCCCGCATTGTTGCCGCCGGTCGTAGCGCCGCCGGTATCGGTGCTGTCGGCAACGTCGACCACCTTGGTCGGCGTCGTCGGCGCGGCCGCGCCTGCATCATCAGCCGAAGCCGTTGCTGCGAGCGTGCCCGACTTCATCACCGGATCGATCAGGTCCTTCTTGACGTTCTTGGTGCCGATCGTCGCCGTCTGAGTCGACGTCGCGATGTTGGCGCCCGAGAAGGTGACCGTGTAGGTGCCAGGCTTCAGCACCAGGTCGTAGCCGCCCGCCGCTGACGTCGTGGTCTTGAAAGTCTGGCCGGCGGCGTTCTTGGCCGTCACCGTGATCGCGCCAAGACCTTCGCCCGGGTCGTAGAAGCGGTCGCCGTCCTTGTCGTCGAAGGTGACGCCGGTCAGGAACAGGTCGGAACCTGTCTTGGCGAAATCTTCGGTGACGAAGGCTGATGAGCGGCCCTTGTAGTCGCCGACCTCGAATCCAAGCCCGACTTCGCGGAAGTTCGGGTTGAGGATGTTGGCCCGGTGACCCGAGGAATTCATCAGGTTGGTGTGAAGCAGCTTCACTTCATCGACATAGCCTGTCGGCGCGCGGGTGGTCGCCCAGGCGATGTTTTCGCCGGTTGCCCAGGAGCCGCTGAGCGTATAGCCGGCCGCCTTCATGCGTGTTGTCGGCGACGTGCCGCCGGAACCTGTGTGTGAGAAGACATCCGCCGAGAGCATCCACTTGTCGTGGTTTTCGGCGGCTTCACTCAGGTCGTTGTCGAATGCCAGAGGCTGGGCGCCGGTCTTGGCGCGCTCCGCGTTGATGAGCTCGAGCAGATACTGCTCGTTGGCACTGTGTTGCGGCATTGGGTATCCCCGATTTGGTTCTTGACTGGTGTTGAACCCCCTGTGTCCCCGTCCGCCCGACATCCGGCCTAGGCAGGAACTGTGTTGATGATGCGGCGTGGAAATGAATAAATTAGGATATACGCATATATCTTCGCGCAGGCATACACTGTAGCGATTCTGCCGCCTACCGACGGTTGAAAATGCCTGTTGCGATCAGCAGTCGCGGGCCGCAGCGATTGCCTTCGGAAGCTCCTCGGCGAAGATGTCGAGTTCGTGGTCGAGGCCGACGCTCACCCGGATGCAGCGGTCGAGTACCGGCGCCATCGGTTTGCGGATGAACACGTCACGCTCGAGCATGTTGCGCATCACCGCCAGCGCAAACGCAGCGTCGCCGCCGCAGTCGATGGTGACGAAGTTTGTCGCCGAAGGCAGCGGCTTCAGCCCGTTGTCCCCAGCGATCCTGGCGATTCGCTTGCGTCCGGCGTCGACCTTGGCGACGACGTCAGCGAGATAGGCCTGGTCGGCGAGCGCTTCTTCACCTGCGATCTGTGCCATGCGGCTGACGCCGTAGTGATTGCGCACCTTCTCGAAACTCGCGATCACCTCGGCGTCGCCAAAGGCATAGCCGCAACGGATGCCGGCAAGCCCATACGCCTTGGAGAAGGTGCGCATGCGCACGACATTCGGCCTGGAGATGTCGACCGGCGGCAGCGCCGAGGCGGGTGCGGTCTCGCCATAGGCTTCGTCCAGCACCAGCATCGTCGTTTCGGGCAACGCTTCGATGAAACGCAGCACATCGTCCGCCTCCCACCAACTGCCCATCGGATTGTCGGGATTGGACAGATAGACGATAGGCGCATTCTCGCGCTTCACCGCGTCGAGCAGGCCTTGAAGATCTTCCTTGTCGTTGCGGAACGCAACCGGCACCAGCCGGGCACCGACGCTGGCGACATGGAAATTGAAGGTCGGGTAGGCGCCGAGCGAAGTCACGACAGGCGTACTCTCGGTCGCATACATGCGCACGACGAGGTTGAGCAGGCCGTCGATGCCTTCGCCGACAACGACATTGTCGACGCCGAGCCCGAGATGGCGCGCCAGTGCGACCTTGAGATCGTAATTATCCGGATCGCAGTATTTCCACATCTCGGCCGCGGCCTCGGCCATCCGTGCGATCACGCGCGGAGAAGGTCCAAAACCGCTCTCATTGGCACCGATTCGGGCGCGAAACGGCGTGCCGCGATCGCGCTCCTGTGCCTCCGGCCCGACAAACGGCACGGTAACAGGCAGGGCGTTGATGACGGGCGTGAGGGCAGGGCGGTTGATCATGGCAGCATACTCGATGGCGTCATCCGCCCCGAACCAGGTGCGGAAATCTCTGGTGCATGACCCCGAAAATCGGAATCGATTTTCGGAAAGGCTCATGCACCGTTTCAAAAATCTCTGGTGCATGACCCCGAAAATCGGAATCGATTTCGGAAAGGATCATGCACCGTTTCAAAGTGCTACAGCGTCCTTTGCGCGTCCAATTGGACGCGCGGCGCTGTAGAACTTCGCCTATACGACAAAACCGGCAGCGCTTGCATGCGGTTTGTGATGGCCAACCTTGTTGAAAGGCAAGGCCAACCCACGGCATGAACCTCGTGCTGGTCCCATGCCGCTCAAGTTTGCCGCAGGCTGCCGTGGCGCCAACGAATCGCATCTCCAGCGCCGCTTCGGTACGCCGTCGAGGCCGTTGGTCGCGAGATGCGCATAGCGCATCCGCTAGCGAATCGCGTCTTCAGTGCCGCTCCAGCACCACCACGCAGCGGTCGAGATCGTTTGTCGCCAAATGCGCGTAACGCATCGTCATCGACAGTGTCTGGTGCCCGAGCCACATCTGCACGCGTCGGATGTCGATGCCGCCCTGGACGAGTCGTGAAGCGCAGGTGTGGCGCAGGATATGCGGCACCACCTGGTCATCGGCGCCCAAGCCGACCTCAGCCTTGGCTTCGTTCCAGATGGCCCGGAATTGCGGCTGTGTCAGCATGGCGAACGGTCCTTTCGGACGCGGTCCACGCTCAGCCGGCCATTTGGTGGTTTCTCTGGCCCGCCCTGTCAGGGGAATCGTGCGGCTGCGCCCGGATTTGGTGATCCAGAAGCTGACGCGGGTGTCCTGGATGTCGTTCCAGATCAGCCCGATCGCCTCGCCGAGGCGGCAGCCGGTGTCGACCAGGAATACCGAAAGACGGTAGGCGTCTTCGCTCTTGGCCTTGATGGCAGCAAAAAGCCTGTCTTCTTCCTCGAGTTCGAGAAAGCGGATTCGCCCCGCCCGCTCCTTCTGGCGGCGGAACTCGGGCAGGCTATGGATATCTCCCATTTTATAGGCCTTGCGCAGTAGTTTACTCAAAGCGGCCATCTTTCGATTGATGGTCGCGTTGCTGTTACCGCGTTGGCGCAGGGAGCCTGTCAGGCCGTCGAGCGTCTCTTGGGAAAAAGCACTGAAGCGTTCGCCAAGTAGAATCTCGTCGATCTCACCAATGAAGGAGCTGACGTTGTATTTGTGCTTACCGTCGTCCCAAAGAATGTCTTTATAAGATATAAAAAGGTCTATGACCCTGAATGACTTTACTTCTTTAACGCTATTGAAATTGTACGTTACCTTGCAATTCGTCATCAGGGCGGCAGAGTGATGGCCGCTCACAATGTGGTCCTTTGAAGTTGCTTTCTTCATGAAAATTCCGGCAACCCTGCGGCGAAAAGCAGCCAAACGCTACTCTACGACGGGGCAACCGGCAAGCTGACGGTAAAAGCTTTCGGTTCGTGACGATCAGGGCAGGGGGAAATATCAATCCTGGCCTCAGCACCACGCGCCATACACTGTCGTTGCTCGTCCTCCGTTTGGCTCGATATCCCAGCGCATGCGGCTGGTAGAAAAACGGCCCGGGTCTCTTGCGAAACCCGGGCCGCCTTATGCCTTACGACGTCAGTCGATTAGAACGAGGCGTCGAGACGGAGGAAGCCGTTGAACGAACCGTCCGTGAAGCTGTCGCCGTCGTCGTAATTGACTGCCAGCTTGGCGTTCAGGTTCTCGACGATCTTGTAGTCGATGACCGCACCAATCGACCAATCGTCGTTGCCGACCTCGGTGGTGGTGTTGGTGATGAAGTTGCCGAAGTGGCTGTCAGCAAAGTACTGAGCGCCAGCGCCAACAGTCAGGCGGTCGTTGACGGCATACTTCAGGTAGCCACCGACCGACCATTCGTAGCCAGCGTAGAAGTTAGCAAGACCGAACCAGGTAGCACCCGACTCGTAAGCTGCGAGCAGCTCGAGCGTCAGAGCGTCGGTTGCCTTGATCTTGGCAGTGCCCTTCAGAGCGAACTCCGAGAAGCGATCGTCATAGGCGGCGAACAGGTCGACCGAACCCCAGCCCTGAGCGATCGAGACCTTGCCGACAACCAGCGGCACGTAGTCGAAGTTGTTGTCTTCTTCTTCGAGAGCCACCGAAACCGCGATGCCGTTGCCGGCGTCGAAGGTGTAGCGAATCGAGTTGATGAAGTCGCCGCCGCCGGCATCGAACTCACCCGAAAGGGCACCGTCCCACAGCGTGTCGTTACGGCCGACCATCAGGCCGCCGAGTTCGAAGAACGCATAACGAATGCCGAAGCTGGAAGCGTCGGAGTACGGACGGTAGCCAGTGACGGTGTTAAGAACACCAAATTCGCCACCATCGTTGGAAAAGTTCAGTTCAATGAAGCGACGGAACGTGCCGTATTCAGTCTCGGAACGAGCGTCGAGGTTCACACGAGCGGTGGTTGCCTTGCGCCAACCTTCATCCTGATCGTCGAAGTTGATCTGGTAACGAACGAGGCCGCCGATCTTGAGGCAGGTCTCGGTGCCGGGGATGTAGTAGAAGCCCGCGCCGTAAACGTCGCAGATGCGGACGTATTCCATGGGTTCCGGCTCAGCGACGACGACAGCGTCGGCCGCACGAGCGCCGGAGACTGCGAGCAGAGCCGCAGCGGAGCCGAGAAGAAGGCTCTTAATGTTCATTTTCTGACCTCCAGTCAAAAGTTTCAAAAGAGGGTCTGGGTATTTTTTGCTGAAGGACAGCGTTCCCTGCCCCATCCCCGTTTGAAAAAGATGCGCACCGCGCTCCCTCTTCGACCCCGACATTACCCATGAGCCGCCGCGGTTCAACAACCAACGCAATCGGCAAGGCCCTCGGAACGCTCTATCGCCGGGCCATGTTGCACAAATGACACGATTTGATGCCCCCTATAAAGAAGTCATTAAGATATGGAGCCATTCGAGCGCAGCTTTTGTGCCTGGTGCGGACTGGGCTTGAGTTCTCGTGCCGCAGAATCGTGGGTGATCCGATTCCCCAAGAGCTCGGCTTCGCGGACGATTCGTTCATTGAGATCACCAGGCGACGCTTTTTCCCGCCGATATGTAGAATGACTTGTTGATTGTGCCGCGCCTTTTCTTTATCCAGCGGCGCAACGGAGAGGTGGCCGAGTGGTCGAAGGCGCTCCCCTGCTAAGGGAGTAGAGGTCAAAAGCTTCTCGTGGGTTCGAATCCCATCCTCTCCGCCAGCCCAATTCCATCTCCTTCCAAAAACCGCTGAACCTCCAGAGATTTCAATCGCTTGCGGCATCGCCGTCGGGCTGCACGAACCGTTTAATCGCGGCTTTGCGTTCTCATTTCTCGATCTTCAGTCGCGATTCTGACTGGAGGTCAGAAAATGAACATTAAGAGCCTTCTTCTCGGCTCCGCTGCGGCTCTGCTCGCAGTCTCCGGCGCTCGTGCGGCCGACGCTGTCGTCGTCGCTGAGCCGGAACCCATGGAATACGTCCGCATCTGCGACGTTTACGGCGCGGGCTTCTACTACATCCCCGGCACCGAGACCTGCCTCAAGATCGGCGGCCTCGTTCGTTACCAGATCGACTGGACCGACAACGACGACGGCTGGAAGAAGACCACGACGGCTCGTCTGAAGCTCGATGCCCGTTCGGAGACCGAGTACGGTACGTTCAAGCGTTATATCGAGACCTCGATTTCGAACGCAGGCAGCATGACCCTGCGTTATGCCTACTTCGAACTCGGTGGCCTGATGATCGGCCGCAACGACACCCTCTTCGACGGTGCGCTGTCGGGCGAGTTCGACAAGGGCGGCGGCGACTTCATCAACCAGATCCGTTACACCTTCGACGCCGGCAACGGCATCGCAGTGTCGGTGTCGCTCGAAGAAGCTGACACCAACTACGACTACACCCCGAACGTCGCCGGCAAGGTGTCGATCGCTCAGGGCTGGGGTAGCGTGGACCTGTTTGCTGCCTACGACGCGACCGCTGAAGAATACGCAGTGAAGGGTGTTGCCAAGTTCAAGGCAACCGACGCCCTCACTCTCGAGGCCCTGGCAAGCTACAACTCGGGCCTCAGCTTCTACGGCATCGGCTACGAGTGGTCGGTCGGCGGCTACGCCAAGTACCAGGTCAGCGAGAAGCTGGCGATCGGTGCCGGTGGTCAGTACTTCGGTGACCGCTTCGAAGACGCCGCTCCGGCTGTCGTCCTCGGCAACAACGACTGGGCCATCGGCGCAGTTGTCGACTACACGGTCGTCGAGAACCTGACCGCCAAGCTGGCAGTCAACTACAACGACGGCGAAAGCTACGCCGACGGCGCTTTCTCGGGCTTCCTGCGTCTCGACGCTTCGTTCTAATCAGCTCACAAGCTGATTTAAGGAAAACCCGGCGGGCAACCGCCGGGTTTTTTGTGCTGTCGTCTTGTATGTCAGACAACGCGGCGCATCGCGGCTCTCAAGGCGAGCCGTTAGCAATTTGCCCAATGTGCCTTGCAATCCGTCTGCTGTCGGCAGTCTAGCTGCGAGGCCAGCCCGATCGCTGATCAGGCCGGCAAGCCGGTCAGGCTTTTGCGGAAAAGGCCGTCGCAGTGTCTGCTTCTCGCAGAAAGGCTGCGATCGTCGCCGGCAGGTTTCCCGTCTCCAGAAGCGGCGCGTGGCCTTGGCCTTCGACGGTGATCGCTTCGAAGCGAGGATGACGCCGGCGCATCTCTTCGAGCGTTTCCGCTGACAGCAGCCGCGAGTTGGCGCCGCGGATCGTCAGCACCGGCACGGATGCAAGCGCTTCGAACTGCGGCCAGAGATCAGGCAATGGCCGGGTGAGATCCATCGCCAGCACGGTGTTGAGCAGGGCCGGGTCGTAATCGGCGACCGGCGTGCCCGCCTCGTCGCGATAGATGGCGTGGACGAAGCGGTGCCAGTCGGCATCCGACAACGCCGGAAACGCCTCGCCATGGACGTCTTTTTGAATCCGGACAGCCTCCGTGAAGTCAGCCGGGCGAGGGGCATTCCCCAGATATGAGCTGATATGGGCAAGGCCTGCCGTCTCGATCACCGGGCCGATGTCGTTGAGCACCACCGCCTTGATCAGGGCAGGGCGCATCATCGTGAGCACATGGATGATCAGGCCGCCGCGCGACGTACCGATGAAGGCCGCTTGGCCGACGCCGAGTGCGTTGAGGCCGGCGATGACGTCGGCTGCTTCGACCCCGACATTATAGTTCTGCCAATTCGAGTCGTAGGCCGACCGTCCCCTTCCGCGATAGTCGAAGCATATGATTCGGCGCGGCTTTTCGGGAGCGTTGGCGAGGTGGAGCGCCAGATTGTGGAAATCCCTGGCGTTGCGGGTCAGGCCGGGCAGACAGACGACCGGGCAGTTGCCGGGGTGAGCGGCTGGGCCATAGTCTGCCTCGGTGCCATAGATTCGCGCATGCAGCTTCAGGCCGTCATGAGACGCATAAAAGAAGTCCGAATAGCCGTCTTCGCTGGCCACCAATTGCATCCCCCATGGCATACGTGCCTGCTGCACCGGCCCGAACTAGCTACCGGGGCGGTCGGGGGAGGTCAATTGCGGGCGCGGGGCAGGGCAGATGTCAGCGGCCGTTCACCAGGTCGCCATTGATGTCGTAGCTGCCCGACAGCCGCATCTTGTAGACCTGATAGTTCTCCATCACGCGCTGGACGTAGCTGCGCGTCTCCGCGTAGGGGATGCGCTCGATCCAGTCGACGACGGTGTCGACGTCCTTGCCACGCGGGTCGCCGTAGCGCGCGATCCACTGGTCGGCGCGGCGCGGGCCGGCATTATAGCCGGCGAAGGTCAGCACATAGGAGCCGTTGAAGCGGCCGAGCTGCTCGCCAAGGAAGCTCGCCCCCAAGGTGGCGTTGTAGCCGGCGTCAGAGGTCAGGCGTTCCTGCGAAAAGGCCATGCCGGCCTTTTTCGCGAGATCCTTAGCCGTCCCCGGCATCAGCTGCAGCAGTCCACGCGCGCCGGCGCTTGAGACGGCCGAGACCTTGAACTCGCTTTCCTGACGCGCGATGGCGTAGGCCAGCGCTTTGCCCGAGCCTGAAATATTGGCCGAGCCGGGAATGACCCCGATCGGATGCGACAAGGCGCCGACGTCGAGGCCACGCTGGGCGGCGATCTTGCCGACGCGCAGGGCCAGATAGTGGTTGTCCTGCTTCTCGGCCATGACCGCGAGCAGCGCCAGTTCGCCCGGGCTGTTCAGCTGCGAGGCGAGATCGCGATAGAGCATCTCGGCGTATGCCGGGTAGCCGGCGCCCTCGAGCCGGGTGATCGCGCTGACGGCTTCGCGGCCGGCAAATGTCTGGCGGTCGGCAGCGGTCGGCGCGGGATAGGCGACGTTGAGCGCCTTGCGGCCGATTCGTTCGGCGGCAAGCTGGCCGTAGAAGCTGGTGCCATAGGTGGCGGCGCGGGCGAAATAGTCCTTGGCATTGCCGGGCCCACCTGCCTCGGCCGAGCGGCCGAGCCAGTAATAAGCCCGCGACAGCGAGATCGGGCTGCCGGCGATCTTGGCGATGCGCTCGAAATGGCCCGCAGCCAGCTTGGCGTCGTTGAGACCGCGCAGCGCATACCAGCCGGCGTGGAATTCGGCATCGGCGGCATTCGTTGCGTTTTCGGCCGAGTGTGCTGCGGCGATCCGGTAGGCAGTCCTGGCGTCGCCCTTGTCGAGCAGTTCGCGCGAAAGCACGCGGCGTTCGACCCACCAGCTGTCGGGGTCGATCAGGCTGGCGCGGTCCTTCGGCGCCTTGAGCATGACGGCTGCGGCTTCGGTGAACTTCTCCTGCTTGCGCAGAAGACGCGCCTTGGCAAAGACATAGCCGGCCGACCGCTGGCTTGTGGGAACCGCGTCGAGCAGTGCTGCCGCCTTCTTGTCGCCCTTGATGACGGCTGCCCAGGCGTCAGCCAGCGGCTTTGCTCCGGCAAGGTCGGCGACGCGGGCAGCGGAATTCACCCGGTCGGCATAAAGCATCCGCTCCATGCGAATGCGATGGTCGGCGACGGGGATCAGGCCGCCAAAATCCTTGAGGACGGCGAGCTCGTATTTGGCGTCTAGCTTTTCATTGCGCCAGTAGGGCAGCAACGTGGCCAGTGCCACCTTGGCATTGCCGAGCTGCATCTGGGCGCGGGCGAGCAACAGCGCGCCTTCGATCGTCTGCGGCTCGCTGCCGGCAAAGGCCTGCACGACGACGTTGGGACCTGGCGCTTCGCGCGCCATGGCACGTTCGCTGTTGCGGCGAAGCGTGGCGAGCCCGGGCCAGCCGGGCAGGGCCCGTGCTGCGGCCGCGATATCGGCGCTCGGCACCTGGTCGCCGCCATTGAGGGCGATCGCCCACATCAGGATGTGGCGGTCGAGCGCGGTTGCGGGCAAGGCGTCGCGCACGGCACGCGCCTGCGCCAGATCGCCGCTCGACAGGGCGTCGAGCCCGCTCTTGAGCTGGTCGATGGCGCCGAAGGCGGCGCGGGCCGCATCTGCCTTGCCGATCGAGGCAAACGGGATGGCCGACGTTGCCTGCGGGTCGAGCGCAGAGCTCCCGGCGGGGAGGGGTGCCAGGGCAATGAAGGCGCTCAACAGCGCAATATGATGCGGCCTGGCAGCCGGAATGATCTTGGTCATTCCTTATCCTTGCAGCTTACGATCAGGAGCGGGGCTTTCGAGCCTAGGTTCATGTGGTGAAGAGCGGGTTAATGAAAGGTTAGCGCGGTCGTTCGATTCGGCCCGATATAGGGTGCGGCCACACTTGCCGCAAATTGGTGTCGAGACTATGGTGCGCGGCCCTGCTTTCGGCTAGAAAGCCGGCGACATCAAAATGACCGCGAAACCGTAGGGTTCCTGGAGTTGGACGACATGCTGAGAGGCTCACTTACCGCGCTCGTGACACCATTCGAAAAGAATGGCCGTCTCGACGAGAAAGCCTTTCGCGAACTCGTCGAATGGCAGATCGCCGAAGGCACCACGGGTCTCGTTCCGGTCGGCACGACAGGCGAGTCGCCGACGCTGACCCATGACGAGCACCGCCATGTCGTGAAGATGTGCGTCGAGGTTGCCCGCGGCCGCGTGCCCGTCATAGCCGGCGCCGGCTCGAACAACACCGAAGAGGCCGTCGGCCTGGTCAAGTATGCCGAGAGCGTCGGCGCGGACGCCGTCCTCGTCGTCACGCCCTATTACAACAAGCCGACGCAGCGCGGCCTTTATGCGCATTTCGCCGCCGTTGCCCAGGCAACGACGCTGCCTGTCATCATCTACAACATCCCGCCGCGTTCGATCATCGACATGATGCCGGAGACGATGGGCCGCCTGGCCCACGACTTCAAGAACATCGCCGGCGTCAAGGACGCGACCGGCAAGGTCGAGCGTGTCTCCGAACAGCGCATCACCTGCGGCACGGACTTCATCCAGCTCTCGGGCGAGGACGCTTCGGCCCTCGGCTTCAACGCGCATGGCGGCGTCGGCGCCATCTCGGTCACCTCGAATGTCGCGCCGCGTCTGTGCGCCGAGTTCCAGATCGCCAGCCTGGCCGGCGACAAGGACAAGGCGCTCGAACTGCAGGACCGCCTGATGCCGCTGCACAAGGCGATCTTCATCGAGCCGGGCGCTTCGGGCGCGAAATACGCGCTGTCGCGCCTTGGCCGTATCGAAAACGTGCTGCGCTCGCCGCTGGTGACGATCGAGCAGTCGACCGCCGAGAAGATCGATGCGGCGATGAAGTTTGCCGGCCTCATCAACTGAGTGCCCAAGGGTTGCGGAATTGCCACTTCGCAGCCATGTAAGCGCTCTAGGAATTGTGCCTCCTTCGAGGCTCGCCCTTCGGCTTCGCACTTCGCGATGAAGGAAATCAGCAACCGCAGCTGAAATCATGTTGCGCCATTCGCGCATGATTTTGGATGTGTGCTGCTTCCCCATCCCGAGGCTCGAAACCCGAACGGCAAGCCGTGAAGGCCGCACCAAACACGTAGCGACGTCATGAGCCAGGGCAAGAAATCCGACCCCAACAACAAGGTCGCCGCGGAAAACCGCAAGGCGCGCTTCAACTATGAGGTTCTCGACACGCTCGAGGCCGGCCTGGTGCTGAGCGGCACCGAGGTCAAGGCGCTGCGCCTGGGGCAAGCCAACATCCAGGACTCCTATGCCTCGTTCGAGGGCGGGGAGCTGTGGCTGATCAATTCCTACGTGCCGGAATATCTGCAGGCCAACCGCTTCAACCACGAGACACGCCGCCGCCGCAAGCTGCTGGTCAACAAGCGCGAAATGGCCAAGCTCGCCCAGAGCATCGAGCGTGAAGGCATGACGCTGATTCCGCTCAAGATCTATTTCAACGACCGCGGCATGGCCAAGATGCTGCTCGCCGTCAGCCGCGGCAAGAAGCTGCACGACAAGCGCGAAACCGAAAAGCAGCGCGACTGGAATCGCGAAAAGGGCCGGTTGCTCAAGGAACGCGGCTAGGGAGCGCTTATCCTTTTTCTCCAAGTTGGAGAAGATTGACAGCAGGGCGGATGAGCGCTCGTCATCCTGGGCGAGCGCAGCGAGACCAGGCACCTATTGATGGGCGATGGTGTCCTGCGACGCCGACCTTCTGTGTCCCGATCCTTCGCACCCCCCTCTGGCCTGCCGGCCATCTCCCCCGCAAGGAGGGAGATTACGCCTGCGTCGGCGCCTCGCCCAATCATCGACGTAGCAAGGCTAATCCTTGCGGCATCACAGGATGAGCGCCGGCGGCGACGAGATTAATCTCCCTCCTTGTGGGGGAGATGGCCGGCAGGCCAGAGGGGGGTGCGAAGGAGCGCGACCGGGCCAATCCTGGGGTGCGAAGGTCGGTGCAAACGTGAGTTAACCAACGCCTCGAATCGGCCTTCAGCGGCTGTCGAAATACGCCATTTGCCGTATGCCAAAATCGGCGTCTTTCGGTCATTTCTCGGCGCAGACCACGATTTGGCGCCGCGTGGTTCGGCACCGGAGGCGGCGCCAGAGCGTCTTGGGCCGGACATCCGGTGAAAGGAACACATCGATGAAGACGATCTTGATAGCAACGGCGGTGTCGCTGATGTTGGCGCCGGCGGCATTTGCCGCGGTGCCAGTTGCGGCAAACGCGGCCTCAAACGCCGTTGCCACCAGCCAGGCTACAAAAGACGGAGCCGTTCTGCTGGCCGCCGGACCCAATCGTACCGGAACCATCTCCATTCCGCGCGGCAAAGGCTTCATGGCGGGCAAGGGCTTTGCCGGTTGAGGCTGTCACTGAGGGGATCATCCAATCCGAGTGGTTGGCCGGCTCGGGCATTTGCCAAGCCGTGCCGTCCTCAAGATGGATGATGGCCTGACCAGAACCTTGCGGCTGGCGCCGCAGCCAGCCGTTCCATTTGCCAAGTGCCCCTTGCCCGGTTGTCGCCCCACAGCGCAACCGGGCTTTTTCACTGGCGGCAAGCCGGGGCAAGGCAAGTTTTCCGTAAACCATCGGCTAACCAAGTCGCCGCAATCCAGGCCTGGCCGGCGTCGAAATACGGCATCTGCCGTATGCCAAAGTCCCGAGTTTGCTTCCATTTCTCCGTGCAGACCGCGTTTTTGGCGCAGGCGTGGTCCGGCACCAAGCGGGGGCGGTGCCATTTGCGTCACGCGACGGCCGGATGGCCAATGAAGGAGGTGAACCAATGAAGACGATCATGATAGCAGCAATGGCAGGGCTGATGCTGTCGCCGGCGGCATTCGCCGCAGCACCGATGGCGGCAAAGACAGTGTCCAAGCCTGCGCTGAGCAGCCAGACGACAAAGGGCGGGGCGATCCTGCTGGTCAAGGGTAACGACAAGCCAACCAAGGGTGGTGCCTCAAGTAGCAAAGGCCCGGGAAAGAGTTCGTTTTTCGATCGCCGCTGAGATTTGGGCGGGTTCTAATCCTGATTGAGCATGATCCTTGCCGAAGGCCGCTTTCGATCGGCCGCAGGCGAAATTGCCGTTCGGGATGCCGCTCCCGTGACCTCACGGCTGACGCTTCGCCGCGAGAAGCCAGCCGCTCCATTTGCCAAGTGCCCCTTGCCCGGTTGTCGCCCCACAGCGCAACCGGGCCTTTTTATGGGAAACGTAACGGCGAAGAGCCGGGCTGCGCGGAAACTATTTCTGCAGGAATTCGGCTACGTCACGGAATACGTTGACGAACATCTCTTCCGTCAGCACGCCCGTATTGGTGTTGTAGCGCGAACAGTGATAGCTCGAAAACACCGCGAGATCGCCGACGTCGCAACGGGCACCGTGCTTGAACGGCACCGCCGCGACGCGCGCGCCGAGCGCCCGCACCGTCGACTGGTGGCCGATCGAGCCGAGCGTCAGGATCGCCTTCAGGTTGGGAAAGCGCGCGATGGTCGGCACCAGGAAGGTGCGGCAGGTGTTGATCTCTGCACCCACCGGCTTGTTGTCTGGCGGCACGCAGCGCACCGCATTGGTGATCGCCGTGCCGATCAGTTCGAGGCTGTCGTCGGGCCGCGCCTCGAACTCGCCGCGGGCCATGCCGAAGCGCTTCAGCGTCGAATAGAGCAGCTCGCCGGCATAGTCGCCGGTGAACGGGCGACCGGTGCGGTTGGCCCCGCGCACACCCGGTGCCAATCCGACGATCAGGAAACGCACCGCCTCTTCGCCTTCGGGAGGAAGGAAGGAGCGGACGGGCGCGTTGTACCAGCCCGGCTCGCGGGCGCGCCAGCTCGCGATAAAATCGTGCAGGCGCGGGCAAAGCGGACAATCCCGGTCGGGATCGACCGTCAGGGCTGGCTGGAGACTGGGCATCAAATGTCTTGGGCTGGAGGTTCGACCGGGTCGACCTTGCGCGCCGGACGTTCGGAAGGCTCGCGGCCGATCTCGGCCTTCAGCGTCATCAGGTCGATGAAATGGTCGGCCTGACGGCGCAGGTCGTCCGAGATCATTGGTGGCTGCGAGGCCATGGTCGAGATCACCGAAACCTTGCGGCCGCGGCGCTGCAGCGCTTCCACCAGCGTGCGGAAATCGCCGTCGCCGGAGAAGATGACGTAATGGTCGACGACATCGGCGAGCTCGAGCGCATCGACTGTCAGCTCGATGTCCATGTTGCCCTTGATCTTGCGCCGTCCGGTGGCGTCGGTGAACTCTTTGGCCGGCTTGGTGACGACCTTGAAGCCGTTATAATCGAGCCAGTCGATCAGCGGGCGGATCGAGGAGTATTCCTGGTCTTCGACCAATGCGGTGTAATAATAGGCGCGCAGCAGGTAGCCACGCTTCTGGAAGCTGGAAAGCAGTTTTCGGTAGTCGATGTCGAAGCCGAGGGAGCGCGAAGTGGCGTAGAGATTAGCTCCGTCGATAAAAAGTGCGATTTTCTCGCGAGGATCAAACATAGGAAAATTTCCTTGTTGAAATAGGCTGACGCCAAATACGCTGAACCGAGCGCCCGTTCCCCCAAATCAATGACTTACCCCATTGCGGCAAATATCGCTCGCGTTGAGTCATTCCAAGGGGGGGCAGGGGCTGAGCAGTAAAATAATCGTTTGTGGACGGCTGTCCGGATTCCGACGCTTCGGTGGCAAAGCAGGCTTGATGCTTGAATTGCGTGGCCGTTCAGGTTATGGCACGCGTCAGCTTTCCGTCAAATCCATGCATGAAAGGGGCATTTCATGGCCCGCGTAACCGTTGAAGACTGCATTGACAAGGTCGACAACCGCTTTGAGCTGGTGTTGCTCGCCGGCCACCGCGCCCGCCAGATCTCGCAGGGCGCGCAGATCACGCTGCCGCGCGACAACGACAAGAACCCTGTCGTGGCGCTGCGCGAAATCGCCGACGAGATGCTGTCGCCCGACGATCTCAAGGAAGACCTGATCCATTCGCTGCAGAAGCATGTCGAAGTCGACGAGCCGGAGCCGGAAGCTCCCGAGCCGGCGGACCAGACCACTGCTTCCGCCGTCGACGCCGACGAAGCCGAAGAAAACATCAACTTCGACCGCATGTCGGAAGAAGACCTGCTCGCCGGCATCGAGAGCCTGGTGGCGCCCGAAAAGAGCGACGACTACTGAGACCTGCTGAGAATTCTACCCTGCCGGCCACCTGACGCGGCTTTCTCCGCTTCCGGTGCTCACGGACCGAAAGTCCGCTCCGCTCCGGTTCTCGCAAGCCACGCCATCTGACTCGGCAGGGCGAATTCTCAAAAAGGTCTCGCGTCGCGCTAAAACGCGCGCCAAACCGGCCAATCGGCACTTCCGCGCCGCCACATCAGTGTTTATCTATGACATGCGTCGCAAGCCCTTGCGGCGCATGATTCATTTCGAGTTCCGGGAAGCCGCCCATGATGCGTCAGTATGAGCTTGTCGAGCGCGTCCAGCGCTACAAGCCTGACGTCAACGAGGCACTGCTCAACAAGGCCTATGTCTATGCCATGCAAAAGCATGGCCATCAGAAGCGCGCCTCGGGCGATCCCTATTTTTCGCATCCACTCGAAGTGGCGGCGATCCTCACCGACATGCATCTCGATGAGGCGACAATCGCGGTCGCGCTTCTGCATGACACCATCGAGGACACCAGTGCCACGCGCGCCGAGATCGACGAGCTGTTTGGTCCCGACATCGGCCGGCTGGTCGAGGGCCTGACCAAGCTCAAGAAGCTCGACCTCGTCTCCAAGAAGGCCGAGCAGGCGGAGAACCTGCGCAAGCTGTTGCTTGCGATCTCCGAGGACGTGCGCGTTTTGCTGGTCAAACTCGCCGACCGGCTGCACAACATGCGCACGCTGCACCATGTGCCCGACAGCAAGCGCCAGCGCATCGCCGAAGAGACGATGGACATCTATGCGCCGTTGGCCGGTCGCATGGGCATGCAGGGCATGCGCGAGGAGCTCGAGGAACTCGCCTTCCGCTACATCAATCCCGAGGCGTACCGCACCGTCACCGAGCGGTTGGCGGAGATGTCGGAGCGCAGCATGGGCGTGCTTGCCGACATCGAAAAGGCGCTGTCGGCGCAGTTCGAGAAGTACGACATCAAGGCGACGGTGAAGAGCAGGCAGAAGAAGCCGTGGTCGGTGTTCCGCAAGATGGAGACCAAGGCGCTGTCGTTCGAGCAGCTGTCCGACATCTTCGGCTTCCGCGTCGTCGTCGACGGCGTCGAGGACTGCTACCGCGCGCTGGGGGCCATCCATACGACCTGGTCGATGGTGCCGGGGCGGTTCAAGGACTACATCTCGACGCCGAAGCAGAACGACTACCGTTCGATCCACACCACAATAGTTGGTCCGTCGCGCCAGCGCATCGAGCTGCAGATCCGCACCCGCGAGATGAACAAGATCGCCGAATATGGCGTCGCCGCGCATTCGATCTACAAGGACAATGCCGGCAAGACCAATGGCGGTGGCCACACCATCTCCAAGGAAACCAACGCCTATGGCTGGCTGAGGCGGACGATCGAGCAACTCGCCGAGGGCGATAATCCCGAGGATTTCCTCGAAAACACCAAGCTCGAGCTGTTCCAGGACCAGGTCTTCTGCTTCACGCCCAAGGGCATGCTGATCGCGCTGCCGCGTGGCGCGACGCCAATCGACTTCGCTTATGCCGTGCACACCGACGTCGGCGACACCTGCGTTGGCGCCAAGGTCAACGGCCGGGTGATGCCGCTGATGACCGAGCTCAAGAACGGCGACGAGGTCGAGATCATCCGCTCCAAGGCACAGGTGCCGCCGGCGGCGTGGGAATCGATCGTCGTCACCGGCAAGGCGCGCTCGGCGATCCGCCGTGCCACCAAAAATGCCATCCGCAAGCAGTATTCGGGCCTCGGCGCCCGCATCCTCGAACGCGCCTTCGAGCGCGCCGGCAAGAAATTCTCCAAGGACAGCCTGAAGTCGGTGCTGCACCGGCTGGCGCGCAAGGACATCGAGGACGTGCTGGCGTCCGTCGGCCGTGGCGAGCTGTCGTCCAACGACGTCGTCCGTGCCGTCTTCCCCGACTACAAGGAAGAGCGCGTCACGCCCGCCGCCGCCAAGCCGCGCGAAGAGGGCTGGTCGAAGATCCGCAACGCGGCCGGCATGCTGTTCCAGATCCCCGGGCGCTCGTCGACCCCGCCGCGAAAGGAGCAAAGGGCGCAAGGCAGCGCCGTGCCGATCCGCGGCGTCAGCGGCGACCTGCCGGTGCGCTTCGCGCCCGAAGGCGCGGTCCCGGGCGACCGTATCGTCGGCATCATGCAGCCGGGCTCGGGCATCACCATCTATCCGATCCAGTCGCCGTCGCTGATGGCCTTCGACGACCAGCCGGAGCGCTGGATCGACGTGCGCTGGGACCTCGACGAAGGCTCGAAGGAGCGCTTTCCAGCGCGGCTTTCGGTTACCGCGATCAACGCGCCGGGCTCGCTCGCCGACATTGCCCAGGTGGTGGCGGCCAACGACGCCAACATCCACACGCTGTCGATGATCCGCACAGCGCCCGACTTCACCGAAATGTTGCTCGATCTCGAAGTCTGGGATCTGAAGCACCTGAACCGGCTGATCTCCCAGCTCAAGGACAACTCCAGTGTCAGTGATGCCCGCCGCGTCAATGGCTAGAGCCTATTACATTCCGATGAATCGGAATGGGGCTCTATCTTTTTGTTGTAGCATGATCTTTTCCGAAAACCGGTCACCACTTTTCGGGATCATGCTATAGCGCGCTGGACTGACGACGAGGAAAGACGACGATGCAGACAAAAGACGTTCTCGACATTTTCCGCTCGGCGGGCGCCGTGCTCGAAGGCCATTTCATCCTGACGTCGGGCCTGCGCAGCCCGGTGTTCCTGCAGAAGGCACGCGTCTTC
The DNA here is from genome assembly GCF_014863355.1 of Aminobacter carboxidus. Lineage (GTDB taxonomy): Bacteria > Pseudomonadota > Alphaproteobacteria > Rhizobiales > Rhizobiaceae > Aminobacter > Aminobacter carboxidus. The sequence goes on from NZ_JACZEP010000001.1 coordinate 508,740, forward strand.
ATGCATGCCGACAAGACCGAAGCATTGTGCAAGGCGCTGGCCGACAAGATCCGTGCCGAAGTTGCGGGCGACATCGACTATGTCGTCGGACCGGCGATCGGCGGGCTGATCCCTGCCTATGAGACGTCAAGGCATCTCAAGGTGCCGGCGATCTGGGTCGAGCGCGAGCAGGGCACGTTCCGGCTGCGCCGCTTCGAGATCGAAAAGGGCGCACGCGTCGTCATCGTCGAGGACATCGTGACCACCGGCCTATCGATCCGCGAGACCATCGCGTGCCTGAGCGAGCTTGGCGCCGAGGTCGTGGCGGCTGCCTGCATCATCGACCGTTCGGCCGGCAAGAGCGACGTTGGCGTGCCGCTGGTGGCGCTCGCCGAATACGAGGTTCCGGCCTATCCGGCCGACCAACTGCCGCCGGAGCTGGCGGCGATCCCGGCGATCAAGCCCGGCAGCCGGAACATCTAGGAATGGTGCACCCGGCCACCCCTCTCTGGCCTGCCGGCCATCTCCCTCGCAAGGGGGAAGATCGGCAGCTTGGGCGTGGCAGCGTGGAGGGGAAAGTATGATCCTCGGCATCGGTAGCGACCTGGTCGACATCAGGCGGATCGAAAAATCGATCGTCCGCCACGGTGAGCGCTTCATCCAGCGCATCTTCACCGAGGTCGAGCAGGAACGTGCCGAAGGCCGGCGCGGGCGCATTGCCTCTTATGCCAAGCGTTTCGCCGCCAAGGAGGCCTGTTCCAAGGCGCTTGGCTGCGGCATATCAGAAGGCGTGTTCTGGCGCGACATGGGCGTGATCAACCTGCCGGGCGGCAGGCCAACGATGGAACTGTCCGGCGGAGCGGCAAAAAGGCTGGCGACGATGCTGCCTGAAGGGCATCGCGCCGTGGTTCACCTGACGATCACCGACGATTTTCCGCTCGCGCAAGCCTTTGTGATCATCGAGGCGCTGCCGGTCGAACAACCGCCACTATCTTAGGGTTTTGGCGGCGGCTGAGACATTGCCCCGGCGACGGCGAGCCCTTATACCCATCGCGACCTACAATCGAGGACGACATGAGCGTGGCTGAAAAACAGAAGAAGTCTGGCGGGCTCGGCGAGACCGTGAGCGTCATCGTCCAGGCACTGCTGCTGGCGCTGGTGATCCGGACGCTGCTGTTCCAGCCGTTCTCGATCCCGTCGGGCTCGATGCGCCCGACGCTGCTCGAGGGCGACTATCTGTTCGTCACCAAATGGGCCTATGGCTATTCGCGCTATTCGCTGCCTTTGTCGCCAAACCTGTTTTCGGGCCGCGTCTTCGGCTCGGATCCGGAGCGCGGCGACGTCGTCGTCTTCAAGTTCCCGCCTAATCCGTCGCTCGACTACATCAAGCGCGTCGTCGGCCTGCCCGGTGACCGCATCCAGATGAAGGACGGCCAGCTCTATATCAACGGCACCGCCGTGGCGCGCGAGAAGGTCGGCCAGATCGACAATCCTGACGTCACCGAGGTCAATCGTCCGGTCGACGTCTATCGCGAGACGCTGCCGAATGGCGTCTCCTACGACACGCTCGATCTGACGCCGGATTCGATCGGCGACAACACGCGTGAATTCATCGTGCCCGAAGGCCACTTCTTCATGATGGGCGACAACCGCGACAACTCGACCGACAGCCGCTTCAATGTCGGCTTCGTGCCGGGCGAAAACCTCGTCGGCCGCGCCAACATCATCTTCTTCTCGATCGCCAGCGGTGCAAGCCCGCTGGAAATCTGGAAGTGGCCGACCGAGATGCGCGCCTCGCGCCTGTTCAACTTCGTCCGATAGGCATGGCAGGCAAACGGCTCACCGCCACGGAACTCGCCGACGCGCTGCAACTCCGCACCGGCCATATCTTCCGCGATCACCAGCGCCTGCAACGGGCGCTGACGCATGGCAGCGCACGCAGCGCCAATGCCGGCGTCGACTATGAGCGTTTCGAGTTCCTGGGCGACCGGGTGCTGGGCCTCGCTGTCGCCGACATGCTGCTGTCCGACTTTCCCAATGCGCCCGAAGGCGAGCTTTCGGTGCGCCTCAACGCACTGGTCAATGCCGAGGCACTGGCCCAGATCGCCGACGAGATCGGCCTCGCCGAACTGATCCGCGCCGGCTCGGAAGTGCGCAATCTCGCCGAGCGCAAGCGCGTCAACCTGCGGGCAGATGCGCTGGAATCGCTGATCGCAGTCATCTATCTCGACGGTGGACTGGATGCCGCGAAGCGCTTTATTCATAAGTACTGGAAGCCACGCGCCGAGGCCGCCGGCGCTGCCCGCCGCGACCCCAAGACCGAATTGCAGGAATGGGCGCACCAGGCGTCGACAGCAGTGCCTGCCTACCAGATCGAAAGCCGCACCGGCCCGGATCACGACCCCGTCTTTTCGGTGAGCGTGCGGGTCGGCAAATTTCTGCCCGCTACCGGTACCGGTCGCTCCAAGCGCGAGGCCGAGCAGAACGCAGCCTCCGCCCTTTTGGTGCGTGAGGGCGTATGGAAGAACGAGGAGACCGCATCGTGACTGATGCCCCTGAGACCACCACGCCTGCAATGCGTGCCACCCGTTCGGGCTTCGTTGCGCTGATCGGCGCGCCGAATGCCGGCAAGTCGACGCTGGTCAACCAGCTTGTCGGCGCCAAGGTGTCGATCGTCACCCACAAGGTGCAGACGACGCGCGCCATCGTCCGCGGCATCGCCACCCACGACAACGCCCAGATCGTGTTCATCGACACGCCCGGCATCTTCAAGCCCAAGCGCCGGCTCGACACCGCGATGGTGACGACAGCCTGGGGCGGGGCCAAGGACGCCGACCTGATCCTGGTGCTGATCGATGCCGAGCGCGGCATCAAGGGTGATGCCGCAGCCATCCTCGAACGGCTAAAGGACGTGCGCCAGCCCAAGGTGCTGATCCTCAACAAGGTCGACCGGGTCGATCCCGAAAAGCTGCTGAAGCTGACGGCGACGGCGAATGAGAGCGTCAATTTCGAGCGCACCTTCATGGTTTCGGCGCTGACCGGTTCGGGCTGCAAGGACCTGCTTGACTTCCTGGCCAAGCGCCTGCCCGAAGGCCCGTGGTATTACCCCGAAGATCAGATCTCCGACCTGCCGATGCGCCAACTCGCCGCCGAGATCACCCGCGAAAAGCTCTATCTGCGTCTGCACCAAGAACTGCCTTACTCGTCGCATATTGAGACCGAGAAGTGGGAAGAGCTGCCCGACGGTTCGGTGCGTATCCAGCAGGTCATCTTCGTCGAGCGCGACAGCCAGAAGAAGATCGTGCTCGGCCACAAGGGCGAAACCATCCGCGCCATCGGCCAGGCGTCGCGCATGGAGATCGGCGGCATCCTGGAACAGAAGGTGCACCTGTTCCTGTTCGTCAAGGTGCGCGAGAACTGGGGCGACGATCCCGAGCGCTACCGCGAAATGGGGCTGGATTTCCCGCATTAGGCGGGGGCAGGGCTGAGCGCATAGCGGTCAGCCCGGCTTTTTCAGATCCCTCTTCACGCCCGGTCGCTGCGCGCGTAGCGGCCCGGCGATTGGCCGACATGGCGGCTGAAGGCCGTGCTGAAGGTGCTGGCCGAGCCGTAGCCGACCCGCCGCGCGACCTCGTCGAGCGCGATCTCCTTGGTGCCGAGCAGGTTTTTCGCCAGCGCCATGCGCCAGGCGAGCAAATATTCCATAGGCCGCAGCCCGACGGTGCGCGTGAAGCGGTCAAAGAAGGCCGAGCGCGACAGACCGGCCACGCCGGCGAGTTCGACCACCGTCCACGGCCGCTGCGGATCACTGTGCATCTGCCGTATCGCCCCTGACACCCTTGCATCGGCCAGCCCGCGCAGGAAGCCCGGCGGCGAGCCTTTTGCCCGGCTTGCCCTGAGCGCTTCGATCAGCAGGATTTCGACGAGGCGGCCGAGCACGAGATCGCGGCCGGCATTGTGCTGGCTCGCTTCTTCGCCGACGAGACGCACCAGCGTCGACAGCCGCTCGACGCCGCGCACGTGGACCATCGCCGGCAGCAGCGACACCAGCAGGGCCGCATCGGGCGAGCCGAAGACGAAATAGCCGCCGAGCAGGCGGACATCGGCCGGGCCGTCCTGTCGGCCGTGGCGAACCTCCTCCGTCGGCACCGGCGTTGTTTTGGGATCGATATGCCTCGGCGTCACCGGCTCGAAGCCGGACATGGTGAAGGCAGGGGTCGCCGGCAACAGCACGAAGTCGCCCTGTTCGAGTGTAACAGGCACTTCGCCGTCGACGGCGAGGCGGCAACTGCCTTCGATGACGGCGCAGAAGCCGGGCTGGCCGAACTCGGAATAGCGGACGCCCCAACGTCCGGCGCCGCTGATCCCCTTGGAGAACACGGTGCGCGGCTGGAGCAGTTCGATGACCTGGGCGAGGGGGTCGGGCATTTCAGGACTATTGCCAATGAATAGCGTACTCATGATTGATGATAGTCCTGATTTTGGACGGTATTTTCATGGCGTCAACATCAATCAGGAAAGAAAGTTCATGAAAACCGTACTGATCACCGGCTGCTCGTCAGGCTATGGCCTCGAAACCGCCCGCCACTTTCATTCCCAGGGCTGGAACGTCGTCGCCACCATGCGCAATCCGCGCCAGGACATCCTGCCGCGCTCGGAGCGGATGCACGTTCTGCCTCTCGACGTGACCAATGACGAGAGCATTGCCGCAGCGCTCGACGCCAGCGGCCCGATCGACGTGCTCGTCAACAATGCCGGCATCGGCCTTGTCGGCGCCTTCGAGGCGATGCCGATGGCGCATGTGCGCAAGCTGTTTGAGACCAACACCTTCGGAGTGATGGCGATGACCCAGGCGATGATCCCGCAGTTCCGGGCGCGCAGGGCAGGCGTGGTGGTCAATGTCACCTCCAGCGTAACACTTGCCCCGATGCCGCTCGCTGCCGCCTACACCGCAAGCAAGACGGCGATCGAGGGCTTTACCGGGTCGCTGGCTCATGAACTCGGCGCGTTCGACGTGCGGGTGAAACTGGTTGAACCAGGTTATGCGCCCAGCACGCGCTTTGCCCACAACACCGAACTGCGCGTCGAGGATCTCATCCCCGAGGCATATGCCGCCTTCGCTGGCCCGATCTTTGCCGGCTTTGCGACGCCGGCACTGGTGACGAAAGAGATCGACGTCGCCGAAGCCGTGTGGCTGGCCGCGAACGATGCATCGGCACAGCTGCGCTTTCCGGCTGGGCCGGACGCGTTGGCCCTGGCGCGGGCGAGTTAGAGCAATTCCAGGAAAAGCGTGAAGCGGTTTTCCATCAGGAACTGCGCAAAAACAGCAAGATAAAAAGCAGAAACGCTTGTCTTACGACTTTCGCTGCCGAATGGGCGAAGAAGGACCGCCGGGAGAGGGTGCCAGCCCTCTCGTCGGCGGCGAGGGTCGGATCGGTGAAACGCTGACCGTTTGACGGGTCGAGCTAGAGTTGGATCGCCCTCGTCTTTCCCTTGAGGCCTGAACGGATACCCGCAGCCAGGCTGCGGACGACAAGCACAGCACAAGCGAAGGATGATCAACGATACCATCTGGGTCGACATCTCGAAAGACCATCTCGACGCCCACCGCATGAGCGACGGCGCAAGCCGCCGTTTCGCCAACGACACAAGGCCGGCCACGCGGCATTCACCGCCTGGGTGGGAGCGACCGGCGTGTCGTCTATGAGCCAACCGGCGCCTACCACCGGGCCTTCGAGCGCAGGAAGGCCATCACAGCCATCATGCGAAAGCTGATCGTGCTCGCAAACGCGCTCATCAGAGATGGTCGTAAATGAGCGCCATCCCTTCCTTGACCAACACGGATACTCTAGGCCCGGGTGAGGTCGTAACGTAGCACGTGGTTGGGGTAGGACTGGTCGTCGATCTGGAACCGGGTTTCGCCAGCCTTGGCAAACCCCTTCCTCAGGTAGAACTCCGTGGCGCGCTGATTTTCGGCATTGACTGCAAGCCAAACGTCGGGTCGGCCGGTGTCGGCGCACACGTCGAGCCCCGCCGCAAGAAGCCTGCCGCCGACGCCCGAGCCCTGGTGGCGGGGCTGGACGTAGAGCTTGGCGATTTCCAGGTCGGAACAATCAGGCACAGGTGCGGGGGCTCCCGATGCGATATGGATGAATCCGTCCAGGCCGGCGGAATTTTGCGAGACCAGGACGGTCTGGTCTGTCCGCGCAAGGACCTCTTCGAAACGGGCGGCAGTGAAGTGCTCCAGCGCATAGCCGGCGAAGAATGCGTTGACGCCGTTGCGGACGTAGGTGTTCAGCCAGACTTCCAGCCCGATCGCGGCGAGGCTGGAAGCATCCATCAAGTCGGCCGGCCTGATCATGTCTCGATCCAACATATCCTCTAAAAGCAAGCAGCGAATAAAGGATGGTCTTATGTTTGGGAAGGCGTGATCCAGCAGCCGCGGTGTTGCCGGTTGGAAGCTGACCCCGCGTGAAATAGAGCTCCAAAGTCGCTGCTTCGTTGGAACAGGAAAGGATGTGGAGCGTTGTTTAGAGTTGGAGTGCGATGAACAGGCAATCCACCGCTCCGTGAAAAGAGTGGCGGGAGCTCAAGAGCACTCGCAGGAGACAGACATGGATACCACCACTCTTCTCATCATACTTATCGTACTTGTTCTGCTGGGCGGCGGCTGGTTCGGACGCGGCCGCTGGTATTAATCAAGCTTTCAAGAGCGAGCGTTGAGCCAAATATTGCCGCTTTTCGTTAGGCAAGACGTCTGGACGTAAGTCGTGCCGCCCGTCTAACAACTCGCACGGCTCAAACCGTTTCTGGTTAGCTGCGGCCTGCCGGCCAATCGAATGAAGCTGAGGCATACCAGTAATCAAATCCGAAGGCCAAAAAGTCGCCGAAGCTGAGGTCGAAAGCTTTCGGAGGGATCTTGGGCCGTTTGTCGTTGCGCTGAAACAACACGCATGGCGATGGTTTTCACCGATGCGAAAGAGCCCGGCAATCCGATCATTTTCGCCAATGACGCCTTTCTTGGTCTGACCGGATGTTCCCGCGACGAATTGCTTGGTCAAAGCTTAAACTTCCTGATGGCGCGCGGCACCGATCTCGATTCTTTGGCGCGCATCGAAGCCGCTTTTGCGGGCGCCGTCACTGGCGGATCGGAAATCTGCTACCGGCGCAAGAACCGCAGCGAATTCTGGTCGGCAATTCTCATCAGCCCGGTCAGGGATGAGCACGGCGATGTGGTGCAGCACTTTGCCTCCCTGGCAGGCCTTGCGAAATACCTCCGATCCCGAAGTGATCAGGGAATCCATTGAGTCGCGCCTGGTCTCGCTCTCCCGGTCGCATGACCTACTGACCCGTGAAAACTGGGAAGGTGCGGGGCTGCTCGATCTGATCAAGGCGGCCTTGGAGCCGTTCGGAATTACAAATGGCAGGTCGGAACACTTTGTCATCACCGGCAACAACATCCGCGTCTCGCCCAAAGTTACCCTGGCCCTCGGCATCGCCTTCCATGAACTCGCGACCAATGCAGTGAAATACGGCGCGTTTTCCAACAGTTTCGGGCCCGTGCTGATTTCATGGACGTTCGAGCTGTCGCCTGGGGCGATCGGCTAGCCCTGCGCTGGCAAGAGAAGGACGGTCCGCCGGTCATGCCGCCGTCGCGGAAAGGGTTTGGCTCGCGGGTCCTGGAGCGCGACCTGGCACATGAACTCGATGGCGCGGTCGATCTCGACTACACGGTGGAAGGCCCTGTTTGCACGATAAGCTTTCCTGTCACCTACGGTGTCCGGGATGAATAGGCTGCTTTCCGATCGTCGTATCCTTGTCGTTGAGGATGAAATGCTCGTGCTCATCATGATCGAAGACATGCTGGCCGACATCGGATGCGAGTCGGTGACCGCTGCCGCCACGGTCAAGCAAGCTATCGCCCTCATTGAAGCACATGACTTCGATGCAGCCATGCTGGACATGAACCTGAACGGCGATAAGACCTATTTCGTGGCCGACGCGCTCGCTGCGCGCGGCGTGCCCTTCGTTTTCTCGACGGGCTACAGCGGCCACCACGTGAGGGATGGCTACCGCGACCGCCCCCTGCTGAAGAAGCCGTTCATTGACAAGCAACTGGCCGAAATGCTTGCCAGCCTGCTCCCTGGCTGATTGGCAAAGTCGAGAAATGCCCGGGCCAATGTTGCGTCTCAAGAGGGCGCGCGGTTGTGCGCTGGACGGCCAGCATGTGCGGCCGCTGGCCATCAACCGCGGACTACCGCTGTGGTACTGATTTTGCCCGTCTTGCCGCAGCTTGCGGAGCGCGGTTCGTTGTCCTGTTCGTTGCCGACTTCAACAGTTTGCGGAAGCTCGGGCATTCCAGATGCGAAGGCGCGGGGCAGTCGGCGACGTGGCGGATGACGTCGCGCAGCATCCTGAGCTCGATGATCTGCCGTTCCAGCTCCTTGGCCCTGGCATGCAACTGGGCGCGCGGGATGTCGGGCCGGTCGTCGCGGCCGAACATGCCTGATATCTCCGGCAGGGAGAAGCCGGCCGCCTTGCCCATGCTGATCAGCGACAGTTTCAGCAGCACGTCGTGATCGTATTGCCGCCGCAGGCCATGTCGCGCAAGCGAGCGGATCAGGCCGATCTCCTCGTAGTAGCGCAGCGTCGACGGTGGCACGCCGGTGCGCTCTACGACCTCGCCGATATCCAGAAAAAGCATGCTTGACCTCAAGTTGGCTTGAAGTCGTACGCTCTGCCGAAACGTCGATTTCAGCAAGAGGAAAAGTCATGCACAGCATTCAGAATGCAATGGAAAGGCCGGTCTGGATGGACGGGCGGGCGGTCGCGCTGCTGCTCGCCGCGTCGCTCACCACCATGGCCAACGCGACGATCAGCCCGGCACTCCCCGGACTCGAGCGGCTGTTCGCCGCCGACCCGAACGCGGCGATGTTGACCCGTCTGCTGGTGCCGGCGCCGTCGCTCAGTGTCGCATTGTTCGCGCCCTTTGCCGGGATCGCGGCAGACCGATTCGGACGCCGCCTGCTGCTGCTTGTCGGCGTGATCCTGTTTGCGGTCTCTGGGTGCGCCGGACTATTCCTTCCTGACCTGCCCACCATCTTCGCCAGCCGCCTCGTCCTCGGTGTCGCAGTCGCGCTCATCATGACGGCGCAGACCGCCTTGGTCGGAGACTATTTCACCGGCGAGAAGCGCAGCGCGATGACGGGGCTGCAGATTTCGGCGCGGAATTTCGGCGGGCTGGTCTTCATCTCGCTCGCCGGATGGGCGGCGGCGATGTCGCCGCGCTGGCCATTCGCCATCTACGGGCTCGCCATGGTCTTCCTGCCCTTGATGTGGATGGTCGTCGTCGATCCGCCCCGACGCTTGCAGGCAGTGGGCGCAAGGGCGGTGGACGAGGCCGAAGCGCATCCGTCCTGGGTGCTGCTGCTGTCGTTGCTGGTACTGCTCCAGGCGGTCACCAACATGATCTTCTTCGTCATGCCGACGCAGATGTCGTTCTTCCTCGAAGCCAAGGGCTATGATGGCGCCGTCATGACCGGCGCCATTCTCGGCACCTTGATGCTGGCCGGAGGCAGCTTCGCGCTGCTCTATCCGAAGGTGCAACGCGCCACGGGTTATGCCGGCATCTTCCTGCTCGGCTATGCCGGGATGGCGCTCGGCTTCCTGCTGCTTGTCTTCGCCGGGACGACGCCCATCCTGTTTGCGGCGGCAGCGGCCATCGGCGCGGGTTATGCGCTTGTTTCGCCGAGCTTCGTTGCGCTCACGCTCAACCTTGCGCCGTTGCGGCGCCGGGGCGTAAGCGGCGGCATCCTGACGGCGTCGATCTTCATCGGCCAATTCGTTTCGCCGCTTCTCGTCACGCCGCTGATTGCCGGCCATGGCTATGAAGCGCTGTTCAGCGGCATCGCCCTGCTGCTTGCGGCGATGGCCATTGCAGCCGGCGCCGTGGGCGGCGCAGCAATAGCCCGATCCGGCAGGCGCTGAAGGCTGTCCGCGAACCTGCCCGCAAAAGCGGCGAGCGGCGGTGCCGCCGCCGCCGCGACTCAGCGCGGGGGTCTGGCGACCATGGCGAGGATGGTTTCGAACAGCTCGTGCTTTGCCTGCTCGGGCGTGAGGTCGCCGTTCGCGGCGGCGAAGGACAGCGCTTCTGCCGCCCCGAGCATCGCCCAAAGCCCCGACGACGCGACGGTGCCGGCCGGCGCGAATGGGGCAAGCAGGGACCGGCACTTCTCCATGAAGATGGCTTCGTAGTCGCGCTTGACCTTGGCCAGTTCGGGCGAGCCGGCAAGCGCTGAGATCACGCCCGGGATCTCGCGGCCCTGTTCGAGCACGCAGTCGACATAAGACGATGCGATGACCATGGCCCTGCTCGGCAGGGTCGGTTCGCTCGCCTGGAAGGCAGCGTCCATCAGCGCGGTCTGGTGCGTGTCGAACTCCTGGTAAAGCGCCGCGAGCAAGGCGGGCCGGGTGGCGAAGTGATCGTAGACGACCGGCTTTGCCACTTTCGCCTGCTCGGCAAGCCGGGGCAGCGTCAGCGCTTCGGTGCCTTCCTCGCGGATGATTTGCCAGGCGACATCGACGAGCTGCCGGCGCCGGTCCTCGCGCAACAGGCGGCGGCGCGGCGGCACGGGTTGTTCCAGCATTTCAGTGCTTGACGTCATAATATACCAAAAGTATATACTGTTAGTAGGTTACAAAAAGTATATAAGCTGTGACCGCTGTCCGCAACCACAAAACAGGAATTTCCAATGCACGCGCTTATCGTCGTCGCCCATCCCGATCCGAAGTCGCTCAGCCACGGCGTTGCCACGCGCCTTGCCGAAGGCGTTGCAAAGGCAGGCCATACATTCGAGATTGCCGACATCGCGGCGGAAGGTTTTGATCCGCGCTACACCGCCGCCGATCTTGCCGTGCATCGCAGGGAGGTGGCGCCGGCAGCCGACATTGCCGCCGAGCAGGCGCGGATCGATGGTGCCGACACGCTCGTGTTGGTCTATCCCGTCTACTGGTGGTCGATGCCGGCCCTGCTCAAGGGGTGGATAGACCGCGTCTTCGCCAATGGATGGGCCTATGACGAAGGTGCCGGCATCAAGCCGGTCAAACGGTTGCGCCATCTCAAGGTGCATCTCGTGGCCATTGGCGGCGCCACCACGCGCACCTATGCGCGGCATGGCTATTTTGGGGCGATGAAGACGCAGATCGACCACGGCATCTTCGACTATGTCGGCGCGCCCGTGGCGACCTCGGAGCTTATGCTCGACACGGAAACGCAGGGGCCGGCCCAGCATCTCGAAGCAGCGCAGTCCATCGGCCGCAATCTGTTCGAAGCAGCCAGGCTCAGCCAGATCGAGGCGGCGTGAGCGCAGCTACAGAACCTGGAGGCCAAGATTGCGCAACAGGTCGGTTGCCTGGCTTTTCGAGATCACCGCGCCCTTCAGGATCGAGGCCTCATTGAGCTTCAGCGGGCCCAGGTCGCAGCCGCGCAGGTCGGCACCTTCAAAGCGGCAGGAACGCAAGCTGGCGCCGCGCAGGCTGCAGCCGTCGAAGATCGCCTCACGGAAGTCGCAGCCCCTGAGTTCGGCATCGCTGAAATCGAGATTGCTGAGTGATTTGCGTCGGAACGAGACGGCAGGCAGGAAGGCGCTGACCAGCCGGCATTCCTGGAAGTCGGCGCCGATCAGCGTGCAATCGGCAAAGTTTGCCCCGGTCAGCTTGCTTTGGCTGAATTTCGCGGCGTTGAGCCGCGACCGGGTCCAGTCGGTGTTGGAAAGGTCGCAATTGTGAAACCTGATATCGACGCCATCGATCGACCCAATCTTGGCGCCCGCCATGCGGCAACTGACCCAGCTTGTGTCGGTCAGGGTCGAGGCCGATAGGTCGGCACCCGTCAGGTTGCAGTCGGCGAACGCGCAGGCGCTGAGGTCGAGGCGCGCCAGATCACTGCCGGCCAGTTGCAGGCCTTTGAATGAGCGCTGTCCGTGGGCGAACTGGTCGGCGAGGTAGGTGGTGTGCTGGTCGGCTGGCATGGGTTTCGAAGGCGTTGTCGTGAGATTGGCTGGGTGTCGGAGCCGGTCAGCTTCTTTGCAGGGCGACGTGGACGCCAAGGCCGACGAGAACCGCCCCGCCGGCGCGCTGCATCAGCCGCTGGGCGCGGCGCGAACGCCTGAGCCTGCCGATCATCGCACCCGCCAGCATGACGCCGACAACGTCGGCTGTGGTGAACATCGCGTTGACCACCGTGCCCAGGATGACGAACTGCAGCCAGACCGGAAAGGCAGCCGAAGCATCGATGAACTGGGGCAGGAAGGCCATGAAGAAGATCGCCGTCTTGGGATTGAGCACCTCGACGGCGATGCTTTCGACAAAGGCGCGCCGGGCGGATTTCGGCTCGATGGCGGGCAGGTCGCCGTCGCCTTGCGTCTTGGCGCGGAACAGCGAGATGCCAAGCCAGACGAGATAGCCGGCCCCGGCAAGCTTGACGATCGTGTAGGCCAGCGGCACGGCATGGAACAGCACCGACAGGCCGGCGGCGGCGGCAATGACATGGACATAGCCGCCAAGATGGATGCCGAGTGCCGCCATCAGTCCCGACCAGCGCCCGCGCGCCAGCGTCTGGGCGGCGGCGTAGAGCATGGCCGGGCCCGGCATGAAGGCGAAGATCGCGGTGGTGGCGACAAAGGCGATCAACAGTTCGGCTGATGGCATGGCAGGCTCCCGTCGCGCCCGATATTGCGCGACCAATGCCGGCAAATTCGCACAGGGCGTGGCCGTTCGGTAGGCGAAACCCGTCGGCCAGCCCGGCCTATATTTGGTCCAGCGATCGCGAAGCGCTGTTATGCCGCACATTTGCCGGTTTTTGCTGGCTACGGCTTGCTTCACGAAGTCGTGAGAATCGCGAGGCTGCACTTTCCGCGCTCACACTCGTCCAGACGAGACCGAGTATTCCGCATGTCATATTTTTCGCAGACGATCGTAGATTTTTGGCGGGCGCAGTTTCTCAACGGCGACATTCTCCACAGCGACGACAATTTTACTGTCGCCGCCGACCCTGATCTCGACGAGGACTGCCGTGTCATGGTGCTGGAGACTATAGATGGACGGGCCATGGCGGTGCTGACGCCAGAGCTTGCGGTCAGGGCCGGGCTGCGCAAACGGCAGGGCCTGTCCATCGCTGCATTCCGCCATGCCCTCGATGAGGCGGGCGTGACACTGCATGGTGCCGACCGCGTCTATCATTTTACCGAGGCCGAAAAGAAGCGACTGGCGCTGGATGAGCCGGACGCCGGGCCCAGGCGGCTGAGCAGCGAGGACGAGGCGCTGTTCTCAGGCTTCCGGGCGCAGGCGTCGGAGCAGGACCTCGATGGTGCCTCGGTCGAACTCGACCACTGGCTGGTGTTCGGTTCCTTCGAGCAGGATCGCCTTGTCTGCGCCGGCAGCATGTATCCCTGGATGGACGGTCGCGTCGCCGATCTCGGCGTGCTGACGCTGGAGCCGTTCCGGGGCAAGGGCCACGCCCGCAAGGTGGTGCGTTCGATCAGCCGGCACGCCTGGGATCTGGGATATGAGCCGCAATACCGATGCCAGCTCGACAATGCGGCGTCGATCCTGCTTGCCGGCAAGGCGGGCCTCGAACTGTTCGGCACCTGGGAGGTGGTTTCGCCCGATTCAGCCGTCTGATCCCGGCGCCGATCCTCATACTGGCCGGCTAGCGCAAGCGGACCAGCCCGGCCTCCGTCGGCTCTGGTAAAATGGCTCGCAGCCGGCGGAGGGGTCAGCCATGCCAGCCTTCGGCGGCAAGCAACTGGCGGATGACCGACACCAGCGTGTCGCGCGCTTCGCGCCTGATGGCGAAGCCGGCGACAGCGATGCCTTGGGCAGGCGCGTAATAGGCCGCGGTGCCCCAGAAGCCGAGATGCGAATAGACCTCCGCGCCGCCGACGGTTTCGACTGCCATGCCGAGGCGATAGCCATGGGCGCCTTCATGCCTGCCTTGCGACAGCATTTCGCGCAACGTGTCGGGGCTGTCGAAGACATGGCCTTCGAACAGCGCTGCAAAGAAGGTGGCGAGGTCGCGCACGGACATCACCAGCCCGCCGCCGCCATAGAGGTCCATCGAGGCGCTGATCCCCGTGGCATCGACATCGCCGAAGAACTGGCGCGCCCGCGGCTGGCTGTGCGGCGGCTGCGGCTCCGATATCTCCCACCACGACGAGGTCAGGCCGAGCCGGTCGAACTTCATCTCGCGCCGGACGGCTGCCGCAAGCGTCGTGCCCGAAATGCGCTCGACGATGTCGCCAAGCAGGATGTAGCCGGTGTCGGAATAGCTGAAGCGCGTGCCCGGTTCGCTGAGCGGCGCCGAGAATTTGGCGCCCAGGCGAACCTGCTCTTCGCGCGTCCACAAACGCTGCGGCTCGCGTGAGACGGTGGCAAAGAATTCGGGGTCGTCGGTGTGGTCGACCAGCCCGCCGCTGTGGTTCAGCAGGTGGCGAACGGTGATCCTTTCGGTGCGGTAGCCGGCGGCAGCGAGCAACGCGTTGAACAGCGGGTCGATCTGCTGTGCGATCGGGCCGTCCAGATCGATGAGCCCGCGTTCCCAGAAGCGAAGGATGGTTGCGGCAACGAAGGTCTTGGTGTTGCTGGCGACCCTGAGCGGCGTGTCGACCGACATCGGCCGGCCGGCTTGTTCGTCGGCCATGCCTGATGCAGTGGCCCAGGGCCGCTCCACGCCCATGCCGGTGGCGTAGAGTGCCAGCGGAATTTGCTGCTCTTGGACAAGTTCGACAAGCTCTTTTCGGTTCATTCCATTCCTCACGCGGCAGTGCGCCCGCGGCACGATTCGTTGGCGTCACTCTGGTGCGGCGGTGCTGCCGAGGGATAGCGCCAGTTTGCGCAACAGTCTGGCCAGCGGTGTCCGTGGCGTGGCCTGCCTCTCTACGGGTGCCACCGGCGTGGCACGCCGAGGGCTGACGGAGCCTCCGGAGCCACAAGCCGAGCTGTATTCTCTGATGTGAGTTTGCTAATGTTGTGCAGCCAAGTTGTTCGTGGGGCGCAGGGCGCACTGTGACCGATAATGAAGTGCTCGAAAGTCTCGCACAGATTCGCAGATACTGCGGGTCCCATGGTCTGAACTTCGTTCTGACCTGGGATACATCCATCCTGCTGTCGATAGGCGAAGTCATCGGCTTCGTTGCTCACTTCAGTCGGCCCGGCGACCCGCCTGTGGTCCGCGGCGTCAGCCTCGGCGCGTTCGAACGATCGACACTGCCGGAGCGGGCGAGAAATTTGCAGACCGTGCTGCGCGACGTGACGGGGCGAGAGCCCGGACCTGAAGCGGTTTCCGAACTGCAAAGGCTGCTGGGCAGAGCGGCAATCAAGCTGCTGCCTGTCGATCAGGGGCTTCGGAACTATCAGCCCGGCTCGATCGTCGCCCTCGAGGTCCTTGTCGAGGCCGGCCATGTCGTGGACGTGCCGAAATCGTTTCAGGGCGTGTTGGAGCGATCGCCCGATGTCGCGCCCGATTTCGGCGGCGAGGTGGCAACGGACGGCGCCCCTCAGGCCGAGGCTGCGCCGGTTGCGGAGCCGGACCCCATTCCCGCGGCCGTCTTGATGGCTGAAGGCGACAGGAGACAGTCGCAGCCATGGCCGTTGCTTTCGCTGTCTGCCGCCGTCGTCCTTCTCATTGCCATGATCGCTGCGCCCGGCTTGGGCATCAACCTTCCCCGGTTGTTTGGCCCCGACGCGGCCATACTGCATGGCGCTGTGGTGGTGGGGCTCTGCATCATCGGAGCCGCGGTGCTGGCGGTGCGGCTGCAGGGCATGCTTGCCGACAGGCGTGACATCGAAAGCGCGGGGGTAAGCCTCGTGACCGCCAGGCTGGAGGCTGCACGCATTCATTCATCGCTCGGGCGTCGCGAGGCGGCATCGGCTGGGCAAGAGGAGGAGGCTGGAAACGGTTACGCCTCTCCAGGCGGCTGACCTGATATCATGTCCCGCCTTGCCGGACTTCCCCGGGCAGAGTTGTTGAGAGAACGGGCTGCCAGAAGGGCGGAAGTCGCTGCCATTTCCGCCGAGCTTGATCAGCTCGAAGCCGAGCTGAAGCTCCGCAAGGCTGAGCTGCAGTCGGCTGGCCTGTGGCTGGCCGCCGATGGCACCATCTTCGTGATCGGGATCATCGCCTCGCCCTTGACCGGCGGCCTGTCCCTGGCCATCGCCGCTTATGAGTTGCTGCGCCTGGGCATGGGCGGACTGGACGCCGCGCGCATCAGCGGCCCCGTCAGGGAGGTGCAGAGCCGCATCCTCGGCTGCACGCTGAAACTGGAGCAGGCGGGCAGGGAGATCGGTCAGATCGACCTGGAGCTGGCCCGAAGGCCGAAGTCCTGAGGGCAGGGCGAGCGGAGCCGGATCCTTGTCGGCCCCGTCACTCCATCACCGGCGAACTGCCGAGGGACAGCGCCAGCTTGCGCAGCAGTGCCGCCAGTTGCGCCTGCTCGTCCCAGGTCAGGCTTTCGAGCATCAGCGTCTCGACCGCCATGTCGGCCTCGAAAGCCTCGCGGGCGCGGGCGCGGCCTTCCTCTGTCAGTTCGACCGGAAGGCTGCGGCCGTCGCCGTCGGAGGCGACCTGCCTGACCAAGCCTGCCTTGACCAGCTTGACGATGCGGTTGGTGACGCCGCCCGACGAGATCATCATCGACTTGTAGAGCTCGGTCGGGCGCAGCCGATAAGGCGGGCCCGAGCGCAGCAGCGTGAACAGCACGTCCGCCTCGCCGGTGTCGAGCCCGTAGGAGACGAAGATCGCTTCGATCTTGGGCCGCGCGGCGAGCGTGATCCAGCGGGCACGGCCGAGGATGGCCATGCCACGGGTGTCGAGATGGGGCAGTTCCTTGGCCCACTGCGCCCGGCGCGCGTCGATGCCGTCCTGCAGGCCGTCGCCGGCCGGTTCCCCATTATTTTCGTCGAGATGTCTTGACACTAAGATAATTCCACTATTTATCTTAACAGTAAGATATATCGAGGTCAGCCATGACGCAACAAGAAGTTCTCCGTCTGCCAGTGTCGTATGTGGCGCGCTCGCCGCTGGTGCTGCTTGCCTTGTGCGGGCTCGTCTTCGCCACGCGCATCATGATCTCGAAGGCGGCGCTGAATGAAGGCATGCAGCCATTCCAGCTGGCGCTGGTCGCCAATGTCGGCGCAGGCATGGTGCTGTTGCCGCTGCTCGCCGCCTCCGGGCAGGGCATTCCCCGCGAGCGCAGCCATATCTTGCTCTATCTGGTGCTCGGCATCGTCAGCTTCACCGTGCCGACGGTGCTCGGCTACTACATCGTCGATCGCGTCGGGCCGGCCTACACCTCGACGGTCTATTCGCTGTCGCCACTCTTGACGATGAGCTTTGCTGCCGGGCTCGGCATCGAGCGCATGTATTTGAGGCGCTTCGCCGGCATCCTGATCGGGCTTGCGGGCATGGCGGCACTGGTGCAGCAGCAGATATCCGAGATCGATTTCTCGCAGACCGTCTGGGTGCTGCTCGGCATCATCGTCCCGGCCTGTGCTGCCGCCGGCAACATCATCCGCACGGCCTATTGGCCCAAGGGCTCGTCGGCGCTCGCCTTTTCCTGCGGCATCCTGCTGAGCTCGAGCCTGATGGTGGCGCTGGTGGCGCCGTTCTTCGAAGCGCCATCGAGCTGGGTCTTTTTCGACCGCGACGTGCTGTTCTGGATCGGCTGCATGGTTGCGACCTCAGCCTCGTCCTACCTGCTCAACTTCCGCCTGCAGGAGATCGGCGGGCCGGTGTTCTTCAGCCAGCTCGGCTATTGGGGTACGGGCTTCGGCGTGGTTCTGGCGGCACTGCTGTTCAACGACGTGCTGACCACCCTCTCGGTCGCCGGACTTGCGGCCATCATCGCCGGCGGCGTGCTGGCCAACCGCAAGCGCGCCTGATCAATTCAATCTTCAACGAGGAAAACATCATGTCCTTCCAGGCCTATCTCGACACCATCAAGACCAAGACCGGCAAGGGACCGGAAGAATTGGCAGCACTCGCCGACGGCAAGGGATTTTCCGACGCCGGCAAGCTGAAAGCTGGCGTCAAGGCCGGGCAAATCGTCGAGTGGTTGCGCGACGAATTCGGTCTCGGCCATGGCCACTCGATGGCCGTCTATGCGCTGTTGAGCGGCAAGAGGAAGCCCGGCGACAAGTAGCTGTCGCCGTCTGCTGGACATTCGTCTGGCTGCGAGATCAGGCATCCGGGCGCAGGCGAAACCTGCGCCCGGCCCGCACTATCCCTTTTTGTTCAGTTGCTCGACGCTTTCCTTCGTGTTGGCGATGATATGCTCGAGCTTTTCGTGCATGGCACGCCCGGCCTGTTCGGCCTTCGCCACCACGTCGGAGCCGTCGACCCGGACATGCTGGCCAGATTTCACGACCAGGACGCCGTCAACGATGACGGTGTCGACGTTGCGCGCGCCTCCCGAGAAGACCAGGGAGAAATACGGATCGATGACCGGCGCGATGTTGAGGTCGGTCTTGCGGACCAGAATGATGTCGGCCTTCTTGCCCGGCGTCAGCGAGCCGATCTCCCGATCGAGGCCGAGGGCCTTGGCGCCTCCGAGCGTAGCGATTTCAAGGATCCGTTTCGGCTCAATCGCCCGGTCGACGTCGGCACGCTGCTTGTGGGACCATTGCAGCGCCCGCATGACGGTGAAGAAGTCGGCGGTGGCCATGGCGCTCGACGCGTCGACGGACAGGCTGAGGCTCGCGCCCAACTGCTCGAGCTCGGCGAACTGAATGTAGCCGTTCCTGACCGTCGAGTAGGGGATCTCGATCGCTGGCGACATCGAGAACTGCACGTTCTTGGCGACGAGCGTGTTGCGCTCTTCTTCGGTCAGTCCCTGGGTATGGATGAAGAGGATATGGGGGCCGAGCAAGTCGTGCTTGTCCATGAAGGCGACCAGCCCGTGGGCGGTATTGCCGTAGTGGAGCGAAATTGGCAATCCGAGCTCTTTTGCAAACCGTGCTTCTGCGACGAACTTGTCGTCGTCGCCGCCGCTTTTCAGGATGTCCGGGGCGGGCGTCTGGAGGTTGACGCCGACCGTGATGAGGGGGTGTCCTGTGGCCCACTGCTTGCGCACCGCTTCGACGCCGGTGGTGTCTAGGCGTTCTCCGCGGCCCGGCGTTCCGTAGGAGAACCGTGTGCGGACTCCGAGATCGATCGAGGCGCGTATCTCGGCGTTGGCGTGCTCGACCGAGCGGGTGTTGTGGCAGAAGTTGTTGATGCAGGTGGTGCCGGAGAGAAGCGCTTCCAGAAGCCCGAACCTTGCCGAGGCGGACGCGTCGTCCGGCGTGCACAGTGGGGCTGCCCTATTGGTCGTCGGGAAGTAACCCCGGACCGGATCGTCGCCTCTTATCGAACCGCGCAGGAAGGCGTTCCAGAGATGGGAATGTGAGTCAACGAAGCCAGGCATGACGATCATGTCGGTGGCATCGACCGCCTCGATCCCCGCGACACTTAGATTCTCGCCGACCGCAACGATCCGGCCGTCCTTGACGTGAACCTCGCCGCTGGCGAAATCGCCGACGTCCCCATCCATGGACAGGATGTGACCGGCGCGAATGACGAACTCGTTGCCCAATGCCGGATTTCCGGCTGCAGCGCCCTGGGTCTGCGCACTGCTGCCGACGGGCGCGGCAGCGGCGGCACCCATGACCAGCGTTGCTTTCAGAAAGCCGCGACGGCCGATTTTCGATGCAGGTGCTCCGCTGTCCGTGGAACCGGAATGGCTCATAAAGGTCCTCCCAATCAGCACTCAGTTTATTTTGAGCTTAAATTTTTTAAGTCTAAAATAACCTAGCGTCAATGCTGGCGCCCCTGCGCTATGGAGAGGCTTGTGACGTGGCGGAACAGGCACGCGGCAGGCTGCGGCGGGCTGCCATGCCGGCCCTCTCATGTCGCCGTTGCCGGTTCGGCCAGCAACGCCGCCACGAAACCGCGCAAGCTGGCGGCGACGAAATCTTCGACCCGGCCCTGCGGGTCGAAGCCCCACCACAAAAGCGAGCCTTGCCACTGCGAGGCCATCAACAGGCCGATGCCTTGGGGCGCTGCGGCAACAGCTGTGAAGCGCTCGTCGAGGGCGGCCGACAACGCCGCCTTCCAGGCAGCACCGCGCGCCCTGAGTGCTGGATCGCGCAGATCCTCGCGCAGCACCAGAAGGCCTTCGGCATAGGTTTCGATGCCGCCATAATCCGACAGGCCGACAAGCAAGGCGATTGCACCCTCGGGCGTTTTCGGCGTCGAGGCGGCGAGCGCCGCTGTCTTGGCGTCGAGCCCGTCCCAGGCATGCAGAAGCGTTGCCTGCTTGAGCTTGGCCTTTGTCCTGAAGCGCTGCACCAGTGTCGCCGGTGACAGGCCGCAGGCACGCCCCAGGCTTTCGAAGGTGAGGGCGTCGGGGCCATGCTCATGCAGCAGCCGCGAGGCGGCGACCAGGACCTCTTCGTCGGACAGGGTTTTGCGGCGGGGCATCTTGACCTTTATTTATAAACGAATATTTATTTATATATCGCTTCGAAGCCGATGACCAGCCTGCGAAAGAAACACTCTCGGGAGAGATCGATGACACTGCAAGGAAAAGTAGCGCTCGTCGCCGGCGGCAGCCGCGGCGCGGGCAGGGGCATTGCCCTGGAACTGGGCGCGGCCGGTGCCACCGTCTACGTCACCGGGCGGACGACGCGCGACCAGCAGTCCGAGTACCAGCGGCCGGAAACGATCGAGGAAACAGCGGAAGCCATCGACGCGCTCGGCGGCAAGGGCATTGCCGTGCGCGTCGACCACCTGGTTTCGGATGACGTGCGCGATCTCGTTGCCCGCATCCGCAAGGACGAAGGCCGGCTCGACGTGCTGGTCAACGACATCTGGGGCGGCGAGAAGCTGTTCGAGTGGAACAAGCCGGTGTGGGACCACAATCTCGACAATGGCCTGAGGATGCTGAGGCTTTCCATCGACACGCATCTGATCACCGCCCACCACGCGCTGCCGCTGATGATCGAAAAGCCCGGCGGTCTGCTGGTCGAGGTCACCGACGGCACCGCCGAATACAATGCGGTGAACTACCGCCTGTCGCCGTTCTACGACCTGTGCAAGTCGGCGGTGCTGCGCATGGCCTGGGCGCATGCCAAGGATCTCGCCCCGCATGGCGCGACATCGGTGGCGATCACGCCGGGCTGGCTGCGCTCGGAGATGATGCTGGAGCATTTTGGCGTCACCGAAGCCAACTGGCGCGACGCGACCAAGACCATCCCGCATTTCGCCATTTCCGAGACGCCGCGCTTCATTGGCCGTGCCGTGGCCGCCATTGCGGCGGATCCCGATGTGGCGCGCTGGAACGGCCAGTCGCTATCTAGCGGCGCCCTGGCGCAGGTCTATGGTTTCACCGACCTCGATGGCTCGCGGCCGAATGCCTGGCCCTATGTGGTCGAGGTGCAGGATGCCGGCAAGCCGGCCGATACGACGGGCTATCGCTGAACGCCTGACATGCCCACCGAGGGTGCTCGCACGGGAGCAAGGCTGGCGTCGAAGACCTGTTCGAGGTGGCGACGCGAACTTGACCATATACCCCCCTGGGGGATAGTATATGGAAATGACAGACCACGTTCACGTCCATGCCTCCCATCCCGATACGATCAAGCGGCTGAAGCGCGCCGAGGGCCATCTTCGCGGCATCATCGCCATGATCGAGGCGGGCAGGCCTTGCCTCGATGTCGCCCAACAGCTTCATGCGGTGGAAAAGGCCGTCGGCCAGGCCAAGCGCACGCTGATCCAGGATCATCTCGACCATTGCCTGGAGGATGCTGTCGGTGCCTTGCCGCGCGCGCAGCGGCAGTCGATCGACGAGTTCAAGGAAATCACCAAGTACCTTTGAACATGCCGCTGGCTGACGGCCATGCCGCGCCAGCGACCGCTCCGCCCCACAGTGCCTGACACCCGCCAGAGCCCGACAAGAAATGCTTCACATCCTGTCCAATCGCACCTACCGCCATCTGTTTGCGGCGCAGCTGATCGCGCTGATCGGTACTGGCCTTGCCACGGTGGCACTCGGGCTTTTGGCCTATGAACTGGCCGGGCCGGATGCCGGCGTCGTGCTCGGCACGGCACTGGCGATCAAGATGATCGCCTTTGTCGCCGTTGCGCCCGTCGCGGCTGCCTTCGCCGAGCGGCTGCCGCGACGCACGATGCTGGTCTGCCTCGATCTGGTGCGCGCGGCGGTGGTGCTGCTTCTGCCCTTCGTCACCGAGGTGTGGCAGGTCTATGTGCTGATCTTCCTGTTGCAATCGGCTTCGGCCGGCTTCACCCCGGCATTTCAGGCGACGATCCCCGACGTGCTGCCTGATGAGAAGGACTATACCCGCGCGCTGTCGCTGACCCGGCTCGCCTACGATCTCGAAAGCCTGGTCAGCCCGGTGCTAGCCGCTGCACTTTTGACGGTGATCAGCTTCCACAGCCTGTTTGCCGGCACCGTCATCGGCTTTCTGGCTTCGGCCGCCCTGGTGGTCTCGGTGACGTTGCCGAGCCCGAAGCTGTCGGCGCCGCGCGGCATCTATGAGCGGACGACACGGGGCCTCAGGATCTATCTTGCGACGCCACGGCTGCAAGGCCTGCTGGCGGTCAGCATGGCGGTCGCGGCTTCCGGCGCGATGGTGATCGTCAATACCGTCGTCATCGTGCAGGGCGAGTATGGCCTGACGCAGAAGGCGGCGGCGATGGCGCTGGCGGCCTATGGCGGCGGGTCGATGGTGGCGGCACTGATGCTGCCGAGGATTCTCGACCGGGTGCAGGACCGCTCGATCATGTTGGCGGGCATTTCCCTGCTGGCTGTCGGGCTTGTGTGCGGAGCGCTGGTGCAGGGCTTTAATACGCTGTTGCCGCTGTGGTTCATCCTCGGTCTCGGCTATTCGATCGCCCAGACGCCGGCGGGACGGCTGCTCAGGCGCTCGTCGCATGCCGAAGACAGGCCTGCACTTTTCGCCGCCCAGTTCGCGCTGTCCCACGCCTGCTGGCTGATCACCTATCCACTGGCCGGCTGGCTCGGCGTGACTGTTGGCATTTCCCAGACCTTCGTCATCATGGCGGGGATCGCGGCCGCATCCTTGGCGGCGGCCTGCGCGATGTGGCCGGCGACCGATCCCGATGTGCTGGGCCATCACCATGACGATCTCGACGAGGACGATCCGCACTGGGCGGAGGGCGGGCATCGCCTTGGGCAGCGGCACGCGCATGGCTTCGTCATCGACACGCTGCACCAGCAATGGCCGCGCCACGGCTGACGCGCCAAGCGCTCGTGCCGCAGTGACTTTGCGGCGGCAATGTGGCATGGCGCCAGGATGAAGAGCATGCGGCTCCTTTTGCGGGACAGGCTGTCGGCTGGCGCCATCGCCGGCATGATCGCCTTCATGCTGTTGTTCCAGGCGCTGCTTTCGGGTGCCGCATCCGGCGCCATGGCTGCCTCTGCCGCCGACCCGCTCGGCGTCATCTGCACCATGGACGGCATGGGACCGGCAGGCGGCGACAAGCAGCCCGCGCGCAGTCCCGCCGACTGCCCCTGCGGCACGCTCTGCCAGCTGGCCGTGGCGACCACGCCCGGCCTGCCGGGGCAACAGCTTGCCTTCATTCTTGACCGTCCCGAGGCGCATGGCGTCGTCGTTGCTGAGCAGGCAGTGCCGGTTCGGCAAGGCCTGCGCGGCTTGATCGCCGAAGCACGGGCGCCACCTGCGATCTCCATCTGACGTCGAACCGATCAGGGCCGTTCACGCGGCCTGACATTCCACGCCTTTGGAGACAAAAATGTCTGAAATCACCCTCGGACGGGAGAGCAGCGCCGTAGCTGCGCGCTCCGCGTCCAACCTTTACCGCGCCGTCTGGCGCTGGCACTTCTATGCCGGCCTGATGGTTCTGCCCTTCATGATCACGCTCGCCGTGTCAGGCGCACTCTATCTTTTCAAGGACGAGATCGACACTGCCATCTATTCCGACCTCAAGCGCGTCGCCGTCGAATTGAGCAAGGTGTCGCCGGAAGTCATGGTGGATGCGGCCTTGGCCAACTATCCCGGCACGGCGGTGAAATATCTCGACCCGGCAACACCTGAGAGCTCAGCCGAAATCACTGTCACCACCGCCGATTTCGGCAAGCTGGCCGTCTATGTGAACCCCTATAGCGGGCAGGTGCTGGGCGCCTTGCCCGACCGTGGCACGATCATGTGGACCATCCGCTATCTGCACAGCCTGAAATATTTCGGCGACACGGCGCGGCTTTTGATCGAGCTTGCCGGCGGCTGGTCGATCCTGATGGTCGGCACCGGCATCTATCTGTGGTGGCCGCGCGGCAAGAAGGGTGGTGTCGTCAGCGTACGCGGCAAGCCGAAAAACCGCATGTTCTGGCGCGATCTGCATGCGGTGACCGGCCTGTTCGTCGGGTTCTTCATCGCCTTCCTGGCGATCACCGGCATGCCCTGGTCGGGCGTCTGGGGCGAGCAGGTCAATGAATGGGCCAACGGTAGCAACTTTGGCTACCCCTCGGGCGTGCGCGTCGACGTACCGATGTCGGGCGAACATCTCGACCATGTCTCCAAGACGTCGTGGTCGCTGGAGCAGGCCAAGCTGCCGGAATCCTCAGGCGTTGCCGGCACGCCGATCGGGCTGGACAAGGCAGTCGAGACCTTCGACGAGCTAGGGCTGCATCGCGGCTATGCGGTCGCCATTCCGGGCAAGCCAGAAGGCGTCTACACCGGTTCGGTCTATCCCGACGACGCGGCCGAGCAGCGGGTGATCCATCTCGACCAGTACAGCGGCAAGCCGCTGATCGACATGGGCTTTGCCGACTACGGTTTGGGCGGCAAGTGGATGGAATGGGGTATCTCGGTGCATATGGGCCAGGAATTCGGGCTGGCCAACCAGCTGGTGATGCTCGCGGCCTGCATCGGCATCGTGCTTCTGGCGGTCTCGGCCGGCGTGATGTGGTGGAAGCGCCGTCCCGCCGGTTCGCTCGGCGTGCCGCCATTGCCCGATGATACCAAGGTGTTTCGCGGGTTGATCGCGATCCTCGCCATTGGCGGCATCGCCTTTCCGCTCGTCGGCATCTCGCTCGTGGTCATGCTCGCCCTCGACTGGCTGGCAACGCGCCTGTTCAGGCCACAGCTCGCCTGAGCCGAAAAGGCCGTCGTGGCGACGCGGCGGCCAACTTCATTGCTGTGCGTGGCCATCGTCTTGGCGCTGTCGGCCAAGGCCGCTATCATCGGTGATAGGGCTGGCGCGGAAGTCCGCGTCGCTGCCTGGAACGGCGAGGGGGACAGGCCATGTTCAAGATCGCGCTGACCGCATTTTTCACGCTTGCCATCGTTGCGCCGGTGATGGCGACCTCGGGACCCGGGTGCCTGGTCGTCGTCAATGTCGCTGGGAATGATGCGCTCAACATGCGGGCGCGGCCGTCGGCCAATGCCCGCATCGTCGACGTGCTGCCGCCGCAGACCCACGGCATCATCCATCTCGACGCCGCCTGCCGGCCGGCAAGCCAACCCTGGGCGAGCCGCTGGTGCCCGGTAACGCATTACAATGGCGACCGCACCACCAAGGGCTGGGTCAAGGCGCGTTTCGTCCGCGACAGCGACTGTCCGTAACAGGGCATGGCGAGGGCTGGATAACTGGACCAACCGGCTTTGCTTGACCCGTGGCCGGTCCTGGGGCACTGACGCCGTCCCGAAAAAGCGCTCAATTCAAGACTGGCCCAACCTCGAGACTGGCCCAACCTCAAGACTGGCAAGACAATGACCACCGGCAAGCATGGCGGCCATGCAGGCATCGCTTTCGCACTCATCGTGACCAGCACGGTGCTCGGCATCGCCGGCACCGATCTCGTGCTGCCGGCAGTGCCGAGCCTGCCCGAGGTGTTGGGCGGCACCTATGCGCGGGCGCAGTTCGTGCTGGCGGCGTTCGTGACCGGAGCAGCCCTTGGCCTGCTCGCCTTCGGCTCGCTCGGTGCGCGCTTCGACCAGCGCCGCCTGCTGGTCGGCTCGCTGGTGGCCTATGGCCTTGTCTCGGCGCTGGCTGGCCTCAGCACCTCGCTCGAGATGCTGATCGCGTTGCGTTTTCTGCAGGGCGCGGCGGGCGCTGCGGCGGCGGTGTTTGCGCCGGGCATGATCCGCGCGCTCTATGGCGACGAACGCGCCATTGGCAAGCTCGGGCTGTTGGGCAGCATCGAGTCGCTGACACCGGCGCTGGCACCCGTCGCCGGTGTCTGGCTGCTCTCCGTCGCCGGCTGGAACGCCTCGTTCGAGGTCATCGCCGTACTGGCGCTGATGCTCGCCGCAGCGGTGGCAGCACTTGGGAGGCACCTGCCGCGCGTGGTCAGCGGACGCCGCAGCGGTGGTTATGCGCATCTGCTGCGCAATCCGGTGTTTCTGCGTTACGCGGTGAGCCACGCATTTACGCTCGGCGCGCTGCTGGTGATCGTGTTCGCAGCACCGACAGTGTTCGTCGCGGCACTTGGCGCAGGGCTCAAGGACTTCATCGTCATGCAACTCACCGGCATTGCGACCTTCATCGTTGCCGCCAACCTCACCGGCCGGCTGACGGCGCGTTTCGGCGCCGAGCGCATGATCTGGTTCGGCACGGCACTTTCGGCGCTCGGAGGCCTTTCGATGCTGGGCTACGCGCTGGCCGGTGGGACGAACACATTGGTGGTGACGGCGCTGTTCGTGCCGTTCAACTTCGGCCTCGGCTTTCGTGGCCCGCCCGGCTTCCACCGCGCGGTGGTCGCCTCGCATGGCGATGATGCACGCGGCGCTGCCCTCGTCGTCGTCGCCATCCTCGGCACGACCGCTGTCGGCACGGCCCTGGTTGCGCCCTTCATCACACTCGGCCTGTTGCCGCTGGCCGCGGTGGCGGCGGCTCTGGTGCTCGGCGCGTTGCTGCTGCTGGCGCTGATCCCGGCATTGCCGGACCGCTGAGCCGGCTGGGCAGGGACACCAGCTTGGCGGCAGCCATAGTTCTTGATTTCGCCGCCTAACCGGCTGATGGTCCGGCCATGGAGTGGCGCGACGAAGGAATCATCCTTGGCACCCGAAAGCATGGCGAAACCTCCGCCGTGCTCGAGGTGATGACACGTGCCCATGGCCGCCATCTCGGCCTGGTACGTGGCGGCCGCTCGCGCAAGCAGCAGCCGCTGCTGCAGGCGGGCAACCGCGTCGACCTGATCTGGCGCGCGCGCCTCGACGAACATCTCGGCACCTTCCAGGCCGAGCCGATCGAGCTCAATGCCGCGAGGCTGATCGACAGCGCGA
The DNA here is from genome assembly GCF_014863355.1 of Aminobacter carboxidus. Classification (GTDB taxonomy): domain Bacteria; phylum Pseudomonadota; class Alphaproteobacteria; order Rhizobiales; family Rhizobiaceae; genus Aminobacter; species Aminobacter carboxidus. Next base: position 536,040 of record NZ_JACZEP010000001.1, read on the forward strand.
TTGCCGTCTACGCGCTGCAGACGCTGGCAGCCCATCTCAGGCTTTTGCCCGAGCGCGACCCACATGCCGCCCTTTACGAGACCTTGGCGATCCTGATCGAGCATTTAAGCCAGGCGGATGCCGTTGGCGAACTGGTGGTGCGGTTCGAGTTGCTGGTGCTGGAAGAACTCGGCTTCGGCCTCGATCTCACCGAATGCGCCGCCACCGGCGCGCATGAGGAGCTGACCTTTGTCTCGCCGAAATCGGGCCGTGCGGTGTCGCGCACAGCCGGCGAACCTTGGCGCGACAAGCTGCTGCCATTGCCCGTCTTTCTGCAGCGCGGGGCGCGGCAGGGTGCTGACCTGAAAGCCATCGAAGATGCCTTTCGCCTGTCGAGCTTCTTCTTCGCCCGCCACGTCTACGAACCGCGCGGCATCGAGGTGCCGGACGCGCGCAGCGGGCTGTTGATGGCGCTGCGGAAATTCTACGCTGCCCAAGCGATTTCCCCCCGTGCGATTTCCCATGGAGACACTGCCGCATGAGCGAAGTCGAACTGTTCCCCGGCCTCGTGTCTCCGCTTGGCCTGGGCACCATTCCGCATGAGGACGTGCATCTCTATTCCGGCGCCCAATTGCTGCAGCGTGTCGTCGACGGGCTCTACCCGGCGCCGCCGATCGCAGCAGTGATGAATTTTGGCCTGACCGAAGTGGAAGCGGGACGCGCGGTGTTTCGTGGCTTGCCCGGCGAACCCCATCTCAATCCACTCGGCACCGTGCATGGCGGCTGGGCTGCGACCTTGCTCGATTCGGCACTGGGTTGCGCCGTGCACAGCACGCTGGACAAGGGCGAGGCCTACACAACCGTCGAGTTCAAGGTCAACCTGACTCGGCCGATCACGCCTAAAACAGGCGAAGTGGTCTGCGAAGGCAGGGTGATCCACAAGGGCCGCACGCTTGCCGTGTCGGAAGCGACGCTGAAGGACAAGGACGGCAAGCTGCTCGCCTTCGGCACCGAAACATGTTCGATCTTTCCCGTCGCCAATCTGGCGGCGCGGTGAGCCGGCCAATCTGAGGGGGAACGGCCATGCTTGAGAGCCTGTTGGGCGTCATCGCCATCGTCGCGCTGATCGTCATCGTTTCGAAGCAGCAGAGCCGGCTCGGCCTGCTCGAGCGCGAGTTGGGCGCGCTGCGCAGCCTGGTGCTGTCAGGCGCCGTGCCGGCGCCAACCGCCAAAGCGGCGGAGGTCAAGGCGGAGACGGTGAGCGAGGCAGCCTTGCCAGCGGCGCTGGCGGCAGAATTGGCCGACCAGACAACCGCAGCGGAATCTGTCGCAGAAACGTCAGCGACGCCTGAGGCCGCGCCAGTCGAAGAATTGCCCGTGGCGGCGAATGCCGAGGCGGATGCAGCCGCGTCGGGGCCGTGGAGCGCTACGCCAGCGGCAGCCGAGCCGGCACAGGCTGCGGCGCGCGCGACGCCCGACATCGAGACAGCGCTCGGCACACGCTGGGCGGTGTGGGTCGGTGGTCTGGCGCTGGCCTTCGGCGCGGTGTTCTTGATCCGCTATTCCATCGAATCCGGCTTCTTCGGCCCTGGCTTGCGGCTCAGCATGGCCGCCCTGCTCGGGCTGGTGCTGGTCGGCGGCGGTGAGTTCATCCGCCGCACCGGCTACCGTGTGCCGATCCAGAACGGCTCCACCGCCTACATCCCGGCGATCCTGACGGCGGCGGGCGCGTTCGCCCTGTTCGGCACCATCTATGCCGCGCACGGCATCTATGGCTTCATCGGCGCCGGCCCGGCCTTCGTGCTTTTGGGCATTGTCGGCGTCGCCACCATTGCCGCCGCATTGGCCCATGGCCAGGCGCTGGCCGGCCTGGGCCTGCTCGGCTCGATGGTGACACCGGTGCTGGTCGCATCGACCGCGCCCAATTATTGGGCGCTGTTCGGCTACCTCGCCATCGTGCTGGTGGCGACGGCGGGGGTTGCCCGCACCCGCAGGTGGTCGCTGCTGATGGGTGCTGCCTTCATCGGCACCGGCCTGTGGACGCTGCTCTACCTCGCTGACGCGCCGCTGGCGAGTTTTGCGGTGGTGCTGTTCATTTCCGCCGTTACGCTTGCGGCCTTGGCGCTGCTGTGGCTCGGCCGCGACGACGAGCCGGCCTCACTCGACTGGCCGTCGATGGTGCCGGCCTTCTTCGTCGCCATGACATCGGTGGTGCTGTTCATCCATCCGACCTATGCCGCATTGGGCGGCCCACTGCGCGGGACCATCCTTTTGGTCGGCATGCTGGCGGTGGCGCTTTACCGTCCGGCGGCCGTGTCGCTGCTGTTTGCAGCGGGCCTTGCCGCTGTGCTGGTCTACCTGCGCAATGCACTGGGCGGCACCTTCGATCTCGATCTGCCGATCGGCGCGCTCACTGTCGAAGGGCTGCCGATCGAGGTTGCCGGCTCGACGCTGACCCGCATCGGCTGGTTGCTCGGACTGGTGTTTGCCGGAGCGGGCTTGTGGAGCGCGCAGCGACAGGTGACGACCGCACCCTGGCGTGCCGCCACCTGGGCCGGTTGGGGCGTGGCGGTGCCGCTGGTGGTGCTGTTTTCACTCTGGATCGCTTATGGCAACCCCGACCGCGATCTGTTGCGCGCGCTCATTGCAGTTGTTCTTGTCGCCGGCTTCGTCGCCGGTGGTGAATGGATCGCCCGCAACGAACAGCCACAGCTGACCGGCGGCCCTGCCGTATCCTTCGCCTTCGGCGGGGCAGGGGTGGCGCTGCTTTTGGCCCTGCATATGGGCTTCGGCTCGGGCTTCACCACCGTGTTGCTTGGCTTGGCTGCGGCAGTTCCGGCTCTGGCGACGAGGCAGCGCAGCTATCCGGTGCTCGGCTGGCTGAGCGTCGCGGCAGCGGTTGCGGTGCTGATCCGGGTAGCGTTCGATCCGACCATCGTTGGCGCCGACGTGCTCGGCAAGACTCCGGTATTCAATTGGCTCCTGCCCGGCTATGGCATTCCGGCACTTGCCTTCGGCCTTGCCGCCTGGCAGCTGGCCCGCACCACAAATGGGCGGCCGCGTCTGGTCATGGAGGCCGTCGCAGCGCTGTTTTCACTGCTGACGCTGGCGATGCTGGTGCGCCACGCGATGAATGGCGGCGTCATCACCTCCGACGTGCCGACGCTGGCCGAACAGGCGATCTACACGCTGATCGCACTCGGCGGCGGCGCCATGCTGGTGGCGCTCGACATGCGTTCGCCGAGCCCGGTGCTGCGCTACGGTTCGCTCGGCATCGGCGTGGTGTCGGTGCTGTCGATCGTCGGCCAGCACTTCCTGGTGCTCAACCCGCTGTTCACCAACGAAAGTACCGGCGGCATCGTGTTCTTCAACCTGCTGTTCCTCGCCTATCTGCTGCCGGCGGCGGCAGCGGCGGCGCTGGCGTATTACGCCCGGGGCAAGCGGCCGCAATGGTATTCGGCGATGCTGGCGCTGGTCGCTGCACTGCTGGCCTTCGCCTATGCGACGCTGTCGGTCCGGCGGCTGTTCCAGGGCGAGCATATCGGCCTGTGGGCCGGGCTCGGGCAGGTCGAGACCTACAGCTATTCGGCACTTTGGCTGGCCATGGGCGTCGGCCTGCTGGTCGCCGGTGTGACGCTGAAATCGCAGGTGCTGCGCATCGCCTCGGCAGCATTGATCTCGGTCGCCGTGGCCAAGGTCTTCCTGTTCGACATGTCCGAACTGGAAGGCGTGTTGCGCGCGCTGTCCTTCATCGGCCTGGGTGGCGTGCTGATCGGCATCGGCCTGTTCTACCAGCGCCTGCTGACGCGGGCGGCGCGCTAGCGCCGCAAGCCGCGGTTGCCAACCCGGCCGAGAAGGCATGGTGACAGCACAACAGGTGCTGCACTGCAGGTTTCAGCCGGCTGGCGCCTTCGGTTTTGCCGCCGGCTTGCCGCGGGGCGAAGGCTGGCGCCGGACCATACGTTTCGGCGCCTTGAGGGGAACCGCAGGCGTGTCCGACAGCGCCCCTGCCGCTGCGGCCGTCATGTCGTATGCGACAAAGTCGGCGTTCAGCTCGGTGGCGAGTTTTCCGGCATCGCGGCCTGGTGACGCGTCGGCCCAGAGAACGATGCCGACGCGCAGGTTCTTTCCGGCTCGCTTGAGCCGGCGCACGACGTAGCGGCCATGGTTCACCGAGTCGGAGTTGAGGAAGCCGACGATCGCGGTCTGGAACGTGCCGAGCGGCAGGTTGCGGATGTTGGCAGGATCGACATCGGTATGGCTCGCTGTCGCCGCCGAGGCTCCCTGAACTGTCAGGACCTGGGCGAGCATGGCGGCGGCGGCGTCGTCGAGATCGCCGCGCCCGCCTATGCAAAGCACCGATTTTCCCGATCCGTCCGGCAGTTCGTCGCCCTCCGGGCTTTCGTCCGGCTCGCTATCTTCCGCAGCGACGTCTTCTTCTTCCTCCGCTTCTTCATTGGCGATCTCGTTCAGGTTGGCGACCAGCGTCGCAGCACTTGCCGCAACACGCCGGCGCTGCTCGTCGGTCAGCGCGCCGCGCGCGCGGTCGCGTTCGCCGAGCAGCAATGCCGGAACGGCCACGCTGCCATAGAAGTCGACGAGGTATTCGGTCTCGAGCATCTCCTCGGCGTGGTCCGTTGCCTCCTCCGGGTCGCCGGCCAGCAGACGCTGGTAAAGGCGCTCCTTGGGATCGAGGACCGGCTCGTTGCCGAACAGGACCTCGAGGAATGCAAACTGCGGAACGTGCTTGCCAAGCACGACGAGGCAGACGGTGAGCGGCGTCGACAGCACCAGCCCGACCGGTCCCCACAGCCAGGTCCAGAAGATCGCGGCGACAATGATGGCCAGCGGCGAAAGGCCCGTCCGGGAGCCGTAGAGCCATGGCTCGATGATGTTGTTGATGATGAGTTCCATGGCGATGAACAGTGCCGCCGCCCACAGGACGAGCGACCAGCCCGGCGCCACCGCCAGGGCAAGGAAAAGCGGCAGGATCATCGCGATCGCCGGGCCGATATAGGGCACGAAGCGCAGCACGATCGCCAGCAGGCCCCACAGCACCGCGTTCGGTATGCCCAGCAACCAGAGCCCGATGCCGATCGGCACGCCATAGGCAACGTTCACGACCAACTGCATCAGCAGATACTGCCCGACCCTGCGGCCGGCATCCTGAAGCGCTTCGGTGGTTCGATGCAGGTCGCCATAGCCGACCAGCCGAATGAAGCGGTCGCGCAGGTCCTCGCGCTCCAGCAGCATGAAGATGACGACCACGATGACCAGGCCGGCGGTGGCAAGCGGGCCGATCAGCGGCGCGATCAGGTTCTTCAGGGTTTCTATCGGACGCTGGGGCGTGAAGATCTCGACCAGCAGCGGGTCCGGCTGCGATGGCTGCCTCGGCCCGACTGTTTCGCCTTCGGGCTTGTCGATCTCTTGTCCGACGCGCTCGATGACCCCGCTCAGCCTGTCGATGATGCCGTTGCCGCCGCCGGTCTCCTTGAGCGAGCGCACCTTCTCAAGGATGTTGGACTGATAGGTCGGCAGGTTCTGGGCAACTTCGCCGATCTGCGACGCTACGACGAAACTGAATACCGCGACCATGCCAAAGGCGGCCATGACGCAGGCGATGACCGAAACTAGCCTGGGCACGCCGAGCCGACGAAGCCAGCTGACGATCGGCGCGAGCGCGAAGGTGAGCAGTATGGCGATTGCCAGCGGCAGCAGTACGTCGCGCGCGAAATAGAGGATGGCGACCATGGCCGCGGTGGCGGCAAAGGGCGGCAATGTGGTCTTCGCAGCCGGCTGCAATGAAATCTGGCCTGCCAAGCCCCGGTCTTTCCTGATCTCGACCACCTGAAGCCTCCTGGCCTGCACTGCTGGCTGACGATGTCAGCCTTGCCACCGTCACATGTTCCGCTTGCGGAGCGCAACAGGCCGGCAGATGCCGTCCAGAACCATGATCGTCGCAGAACGTCGGCCTTGGCAATGGCCTGTGGTCGCTTGGTTCAGGGTGCCATGCGTGGCCGTGGCGGTGGGCAGATCGCAAATAATGCCACCGCAGCCCAGTAAAGTTTGCAGGATCGCACCAAATGCGTGCCGGCGCGATCGCTCACGCCGGCGCCGAGGGCGGTCGGGCATACCGTCCTGAAGACAGGACGGCCGCTACCGTCGATGAAACACCCCTATCGTGTCGTTGCCGTCTTTGCCTGCGGCGCGGGATGGCGGGTTTCGAGCGTGGCGGCGTGGTGGGCGCGGCCCGTTGCCCTGAGGCGTTCGAGATAGGCGGTCAGCTCGCCCTTGCAGTGATAGGGCCCACCCTCGCGCATGACGGTCACCAGCGGATCGACGTCGGTCTCGCTTCTGGCGAGCGTTTCGGAGCGCCAGTCCTCCAAGAGCTTGCTCGCATGAGCGACGATATCGGGCCTGGCGTCGGCAAGGTCGTGCTGCTCGTGCGGATCGTAGGTGAGGTTGTAGAGTTCGACAGGCTCCAGGTCCTTGTAGCCGTCGTGATAGGTGCGCAGCATCAGCCAGTCGGCGTCCTCGCTGCGGAAACGCACGCCGCGCTGCACCGCCCAGGCGCCCTGCGACAGGACGAGGAACTCGCGCCCGCCCTGCTCGCCGGCCGAAAGTGCCGGCGCGAAAGACTTGCCGTCCCAGACATCGGGCACCTTGCCGCCGAGCTTGTCGATCAGCGTCGCTGCCCAGTCGAAATGATAGTGCAGCCCTTCGTTGACGCCGCGCATGTCGGCGGCACCCGGCCAGCGCATGACCAGCGGCACGTTGCAGGTGTATTCGTCTGCGGTCTGGTGATCGGCCCAGACGTTCAACTCGCCCATGTTCTCGCCGTGGTCGGCGCCGATCACGATGATGGTATCTTCGAACAGGCCGAGTTCCTTCAGTGTCTTAACGAGCATGCCGACATGATCGTCGGCATATTTGACGCCGGTGTCGTAGCCGTCGAACCAGGCCTTCGCCTTGTCGAGATCGTCGATCGGCACCGGCATGCGCGCATAGCCGGACGGGTCGGCGTCATAGCCGCGCGGCTCCATCGGGCTGTGCGGCCCAAAACCGTTCGTCTGTTCGGCCAGAACCTCGCGTGTCATCCACGACGGGATCGGGTCGTTGGCGAACGGGTCGCCGAAGCTTTCCGGCACGCGATAGGGCGTGTGGGGATCCCAGACGTTGACATGCAGGAACCACTTCTTCGCCTTGCCGTTGCGGCGCAGCCAGTCGATCGCCACCGGCACGACCTCGTCGGCGTTCTCCATGCCGCCTTTGCCCGGGTTGAACATCTCGTTGAAGCCGGCATACCAGTGCCAGCAGCCGTGACGCTCGCCGAAGGACGAAATGGTCGCGGTGTGGTAGCCGAGGTCGCGCAGCGCCTTCATCCAGCCTTCCTCATAGAAGGTACCGGCCCAAGCGCGCTCGGCACCCTCCCTGAACGGCTCGCACGCCGTGCCGCCGTGACCGACGACGCCGGTGCGCAGCCCATGCCTGCCGCTCCACAGCGCCGTGCGCGAGGGGTGGCAGGGCACGTCGGAGACATAGACGTTCTCGAACCGAATCCCTTCGGCTGCCAGCGCATCGATCACGGGCGAGGTGTTGCGGTGGTAGCCGTAGCAGCCGAGGTGGTCGCGGCGCAGGCTGTCGATGTCGATGTAGAGAACGTTCATGGGATCACGCTTGGATGGGAGTTGTCGGGAAAGGCCTCGCCGCCAAAGCGGCGAGGCAAGTTGGCTCGATCAGCCGGCGTAGAGATCGCCGAGGTAGTAGTCTTTCGGATCGAGCGGGTCCTTCAGCTTGCCGAAAGCGACAAACTGCTGGTTGAGGCCCTTGAGCCAGCCGGCAACGCTGCCGTCCTTGGTGGCGGCGATCAGCTCGGCGCTGGTCAGGTACTTGCCGTTATTGCTCTCGGTGATCAGCGGCTCGGCCGGCACGCCCAGGAACTTGGCGGTGATTTCGACGGAACGTGGCACGTCGGCGGCGCGGAAGTCGTTGGCGTCCTTCAGCACGGCGATCATCTTCTTCACCGTGTCCGGATCCTGCGCGGCAACCTCGTTTCGTGTGACGAAAGCCGAAGGGAAAGAGTTGGCCGGGAAGAAGTCGGCGCTCTGGGCGACTTCGACCAGGTCGGGAACCGTCTTCTTGATGACGCCGACGAGCGGGTACCAGATGCCGGCACCGTCGATCTGCTTGGAGGCGAAGGCCGACACCACTGTGCTGGGGTCCATCTTGACCACCTCGACGTCGGTGAGTTGCATACCGGCCTTGGCGAGGGCCAGGCGCAGCAGCATGTCGCCGGAAGTGCCCTCGGGAACGCCGATCTTCTTGCCCTTGAGGTCGGCCATAGAATTGAAGCCGGCCTGAGCGATGACACGGTCGGAGAGGCCGAGCGCGTTCATGGCGACGATCTTGGCCTTGCCCGAGGCCGGCAGCCACAGCGCACCGGGGCCGACATAGCCGAAATCGAGGCTGCCGGCACCAAGCGCCTGGACCTGGATCGGACCGTTGGTGAACACCTTGAGTTCGGCTTCGAGGCCATGCTTGGCCCACAGGTCCTGGTCGCTGGCAATAGCGGTCAGGCTGGTGCCGAAATAGTCGGCGATGTAGCCGACACGCACCGCCTTGGCCTCGGCGCGCGCGGCCGATCCGAATGAAAGCACCGTCGGTGCTGCCAGCGCGCTTGCCGACGCGGCGAGAAAGCCGCGTCTTGTCAGGTTGATCTTCATGTTGTTCCTCCCTGTGATTTGTCAGGCTTCTATCAGTGGCTTCTGGTGGTAGACCGAGTGCCAGACCTGGTTGCGGATCTCCGCAAATTCCTTGGACAGGCGCACCTCCTCGTTGCGCTCGGCCGGCAGGTCGACTGGGATGATCTTGTGCAGCCGCCCGGGACGGGCAGCCATGACGATGACGCGGTTGGCGAGATAGACTGCCTCGTCTACGTCGTGGGTGATAAAGAAGACGGTGCGGCGCTCGCGGCTCCAGGTGTCGAGCAACTGGTCCTGCATGTGCACCCTGGTTAGGGCGTCGAGCGCGCCGAAGGGTTCGTCCATCAAAAGCATTGTCGGGTCGACGGCATAGGCACGCGCAATGGCGCAGCGCTGCTTCATGCCGCCCGAAAGCGTCTTGGGCAGCGCGTCGGCGAAGTCGCTCAGCCCGACAAGGCCGATGAAGTGATCTGAGATGCGGCGTCGTTCGGCTGCCGGCAGACCCTTGATGCGCAGGCCGAACTCGACGTTCTGGCGCACGCTCAGCCACGGAAACAGTGCGTATTGCTGGAAGATGACGCCGCGCTCCGGCCCCGGACCACTGACCGGCTTGCCGTCGACCAGCACCTCTCCGTCCGACACACCCATCAGGCCCGCGGCGATGTTCATCGCCGTCGACTTGCCGCAGCCGGATGGGCCGACGACGGTGACGAACTCGCCGTCGGCGATCTCGAGGTTGAGCCGGTCGAGCGCCAGGAACGACTTCTCGCCTTCGCCGAAGCGGCGGCTGACATTGCGAAAGGAGAGCTTGGAATGGGTCATTGGGCGCGCTCCTGCCAACTGGTGAGGCGACGTTCGGCGGCCTGGAGCAGACGGTCCATCACCAGCCCGAGAATGCCGATGGTGATCAGGCTGACGAAGATCGTCGGCAGGTCGTAGTAGAGCTGGGCTTGTTGCATGCGGAAACCGAGGCCCGATTGCGCCGCAATCAGTTCGGCCGCCACCACCGTCGCCCAGGCCGAACCGAGGCCGATGCGCACGCCGACGAGAATGAAGGGGATGGAGGCGGGGATGACGACACGCGGGAAGATCACCCTGTCCCTGGCGCCAAGCACGCGGGCGGCATTGATCAGCGTGCGGTCGACGCTGATGACGCCCTGGTAGGTGGCAACGACGCAGGACAGGAACGAGGCGAGGAAGATGACGAAGATCTTGGGCGCCTCGTCGATGCCCATGGTGACGATGGCGAGCGGGATCACCGCCAGCGGCGGGATCATGCGGAAGAACTGGACATAGGGTTCGATCAGCGCACGGGCGATCTTGTACCAGCCCATCAGAAAGCCGACGGGGATGGCGAGTGCCGCACCGAGCACGAAGCCGGTGAGCACGCGCTTGAGGCTGGAGAAGATGTCGAGCGCCAGCTGGCCGTTGACGGCAAGTTCGATGGCGCGCACGAAGACCTCGTGCGGGCCGGGCAGGACGACGAGCTTGGCCGCCGTGATGGCCCACCAGAAGGCAAGGCCGGCGAGAAATGCCACGGCGTTGAGCGCGAGGCCGGGCAGGTGCAATCCGAGGCGCGAAAAACGCGTACCCGGAGCGCCGGCCGTCGAAGGCGCGGCGCTCAATGGAGTGCTCCCGAGTAGAAGAATTGGTCAAGCGCGACGGCCGCGCCACCGATGGCGCCGGACTGCGCGCCGAACGTCGCGCGCTTGAGGTTCAGTATGTCGCGCATGTGCGGCATGATGCGGGGCGGCAGATCACGTTCCAGCCGCTCGAACAGGGATTGCGGCGCCTCGCCGAGATGCCCGCCGAAGACGATCAGGTCCGGGCTCAGTATGTTGACCGCGCTGGCCAGGGCCGTGGTCAGGTGCCGCAGCACCACGTCCCAGGCCTGGGAATTGCGTTCGACGTGGCCGAGCAGGCCGTCCGGCGCCACGCCCTCAAGGCCGGCCGCATCCATCAAGGCGCGTTCGCAGACGAAGGTTTCGAGGCAGCCGACATTGCCGCAGGCGCAGCGCTTGCCTTCTGGTGCTATCTGGATGTGGCCGAGCTCGACGGCGCCATGGCCGCCCGGCCTGAACGGCGCACCGTCGACCATCAGCCCGGCGCCGAGGCCGGTACGCAGATATATGTAGAGCAGGGCCGGCACGTTCTTGCCGATGCCGTAGCGGCTTTCGGCGAGCGCCATGGCGCTGACATTGTGCTCGACGGTTGTCGGAAGCCTCAGCGCATCCTCGAGCTTGTCAGCGAGCGGCACGTTGCGCCAGCCGACATTGAGCGAGGCAAGGGCTGCGCGCCGCGCCGGATCGACGGGGCCGGGCACGCCGATGCCGACACCGAGCAGCTTGCTGGTCTCGATCTGCACCTCGGCAGCCAATTCGGTGACCTTGCGGGCAACCTGGCCGACGATTTCGTCGGGATCGGCCGCCCCCATGTCGAACGCGAATGCCGTGGTGGCCTTGGGCCGGGCGAGGAGGTCGGTGATGGCGATCTGGACATTGCCGGCACCGATATGGACCCCGGCAACACTGCGCGCCTCGGGCGCAAGCTTCACCGCCTGTGCCGGTCGTCCGACCACTCCGTTGGGACCGTTGATGTCGCCTTCGAGGATAGAGCCGTCGCGCAGCAGTGCGGCGGTGACATGGGTAAGTGTTGTCGCCGACAGCTTCGACCGGCGCGACAGGTCTGCCCGTGATTGCGGCCCCTCGTCGCGCAAGATGCGCAGGATATGGCCATGGTGCACGCCCATCCGGTTCCTCCCTTATTATTTTCTAAACTTTAGAAATTAATTAAGACGAGTCAACCGGTTTCTGAGCGGGCGGGATTTCAGCTCTTCCTTGCCGCCGTCTTGAGGGACCGTACCGGGAGCGGTGGGGCAGGGCAGCTGTGGTCGATGCCGACAAGGGCCGGGAGTGGCGCGGGGGGCGAGATTGGCGGAGCCAGACAGCAGGCCAGCGCAAGGAAGGCTTAATGAAGGTTACCGAAAGATTACCGCTAAATATTTGATTTTATTATACTCGATGCAATGTTGCCGCAATGCACAAGGGGCAAGTTACGCTCGCAACCAATGATATGGTGCACGGGACTTGGCCGGCGGGTTTCTCCCCCCGTTCCCGCCACGTCGAGGCCCCGTCAATGGGCTGCGAGGCTTCTGCTTCGCAGCCCCACGCAAATGTCGGAGCAAGAACTAACATGTCCACGCGGAATCTGTTTTTCGTCGTATTCGCTGGCCTCGCGCCTTTCGCTATGCCTGCAATGGCCGCTGACATCGCCCAGAACTATGAGGCGCCGCAGGATTTTTCCAATCAGGCCTATGACTGGTCTGGCACCTATGCCGGTATCCATCTCGGCTCGGCCTCCTCGGGCTTGCCAAACCCGTTTGCCGACAAGAGCGGCTGGCAGCTCGGCGGCCAGGTCGGCACCAACTTCCAGTCCGGCTCGATGGTATACGGCGCCGAGCTCGAAGGCAGCTACTCCAAGGGCTCCAAGTACAATCTCGGCGGCGGTGCGGAGCTGCAGCGCACCTGGAACGGTGCTGCCAAGGTTCGCGCCGGCGTCGCCCTCGACCGCACGCTGATCTACGGCACCGCCGGCTACTCAATGGCCAAGTTCAAGGGCAAGGGCAACGTCATTTCCGATGACAAGTGGGAAGGCGGCTACCTGGTCGGCGGCGGTATCGAGCAGGCCTTCGATGGCGGCCTCAGAGGGCGCGTCGAGTACAACTACGTCAACTATGGCGACGTGAACGCGGTGGTAAAGGGCGGCGGCCGCCGCAGCGAAGACCTTGCCAGCCATAGCGTCAAGCTCGGCCTGAACTACGGCTTCTGACCAGCACTTTCCGGGCGCTCACGTCGCTCGGGAGGAGATTGCCCGTCAAGGCGCTGGCTGCGTCCCTGTCCTCCAGGAGGACGCGAGCCGCGCCGGCGACGGTGTGCCAGCACATCGAAGGCAGGTTCAGCTCCCAATCGACCTGTTTTCGATGATCGGGCAATGGCCCGGAAAGGATGTCTCATGTCTGTGTCACGGATCCTGGCCTGCGCGATTGCCGCCAGCCTGCTCATTAGCCTGCCGGCACAGGCCCGCGGCAGCAGCACCGGCAACGAGCCGGTGCTGCTGGTCGGCGGCGGCTATTGGGACGACGATGACGACATCGACTGCGACTGGCCGCGCGATCGCTACGAGCGCCGCCAGTGCGAGCGCTGGCGCGACAGACAGGATCGCCGCGACCGCCACAAGCGCGACAAGGACACCGAAGCCGCCATCGGCCTCGGCATCCTCGGCCTTGCCGTCGGCGCCATCGTTGCCGGATCGGTGGCCGAGCAGAATTCCCGGGATCGACAGCGCGACCAGTGGAGCGGCCCGTGCCACCGCCGCTACGGCTACGACCGCCGCAGCAACACCTTCATCGGCGAGGGTGGCCGCCGCTTCTACTGTCGCTAGGGGTGAGCGCTTCGGCTCTCTATTCAGCGTTATTGCCGTGGATGCATGGCAGTCTGGGTTTTCGCTCTAGGCTGTTTGTTCTTATGGCTGCGCCCAAGTCGAAGAACTGCTATATCGACTGGGATGGTCGTTCCAACCCGGTGATATGCTAATGAAGCTATTGGTAGCGGTCGGCGCCTTCGCTACGATGACGGTGGCATCTGCTGCCGACGAGTGCCTTACGGCAAGGGGCTACAATATTTGCGAGGCTGCTGTGAGAATCCAGCAGAAGTTCGCCAGTTCACTGCCGATGCAGGTCAGCGATAATGTCACTGTGCACAGCGCTTTAGTCTTCGGGCGCCGCTTAAGTTTTCATGCAGTTTGGGCTCAGTCGAACGCTGAATTGACCACGATGTTGGAGGCAGGTGGGATCACCAAGGCTCAACTGGTCGAGAAAGTCGGGTGGCAAACGAAGTCAATGATATGCGGTCAGTTTGCTACCAACGCATTCGTGCAACTGGGTGGCGAGGTCGAATACAACTATCGGACTTCTGACGCTGTCCCCGTAGCGACGGCATTGGTCGACGACTGCCCCCAGCCATAAGTCGAACCTAGATCAATCACTTGGCAATGCCTTTTACACCTTCCGGGCCCAGCGCATTGTTGTACTGGCCGCAGTCGATTTTCTGCTCGATGCGGAAGTCCAATATCTCGCGATACGTAGAGGAGCGCATTGTGTCGATGAATTTCTCGGTCAGAACAGCCTTCTCACCGGATGATAAGTTCGGGTTTTCATAGAGAAATTCCTTAGCCTTTGGCCGGCAAACACCGATCACCGCTTCGACGATGGCATCCAGCGGAAAGCAATAAGCGCCATAGTACTGGGCATTTTGCCGCATGCACATCACATATGCCGAGCCATCTGCTCTGGCAGAAGTTGTCAGGGCGGTGAGGCTGGTTAGTGCAAGTATAAATCCGCGCATAGTACGCACTGAACTCGAAATCCAAAATCCTTTCAAGCCCTGAATTGGAGAGCCCGATGGCTCGTCCTGACACTGCTGCCATCCGTATTCTCGCGCGCTCGCGAACTGGTCGACGAGTTCATTGTCGAGATTGGCGCAGGACATGGCGATCTCAGGCGATGTCGGTTCGCTCGCCATCGCTACCGGCATGCGCTACGGCTAGGCGGTCGGCCATCCGGCCGACCTCAATTTCGGCGATTGTTTTGCCTATGCCTGCGCCCGGTCGCTGGGCGCGAAGCTGCTCTACAAGGGCAGCGACTTTTCCAGAACCGATCTGGCCTGACCGATCCGGCCTGGCCAACTTGGTCTGGCAGGTTCGCCAGGCCAACAGGCGGATCACTCCGCCGGGGCCAGCACCGCCGGCCGGGCGACCGGGCGTTCCTTGATCGGCCAGTGGACGACCGCGGCGAACAGGCCAAGGATCACGCCGAGCCACCAGACCGGGTTGTAGGACCCGAAATGGTCGTAGAGATAGCCGCCGAGCCAGACGCCGAGGAACGAACCGATCTGGTGCGAGAAGAACACAATGCCGCCAAGCATGCCGAGGTGGCGGGTGCCGAACATGATGGCAACGAGGCCGTTGGTCGGCGGCACGGTCGACAGCCACAGCAGGCCCATGATGATGGCGAAGACGACGACGGTGGTCGGTGTCTGCGGCACCAGCAGGAACACCGTCACCAGCACCGAGCGGGCAATGTAGATCCAGGCAAGGAAGTGCGGCTTCGAATATTTCTGGCCGATGACGCCGGAGGCGAGCGAGCCGATGACGTTGAAAAAGCCGATCAGCGCCAGCGCGATGACGGCGTAGCGCGCATCGATGCCGATGTCCCTGATATAAGCAGGGAAATGGGCGGTGATGAAGGCGACCTGGAAGCCGCAGACGAAGAAGCCAGAAACCAGCAAGAGATAGCTCTTGTGGGCAAAGGCCTCGGACAGCGCCTGACTGAGCGTCTGCTCGATCTCGGCCTGCGAGACCTTGCCGGAGCGCGAATTACCGACAAGCGGGATTGCCAGCACCGGGATCACCAGCATGGCGATCGACATGTATACGAGCGTGTCGGACCAGCCATATGCGTCGATCAGCCCCTGACTGATCGGTGCGAAGACGAACATGCCGGCGGAACCGGCGGCGGTGCCGATGCCGAACACGATCGAGCGGTTCTGCGGGTTGGTGTTGCGGGCAAAGGCCGCGAGCACGATGCTGAACGAGCCGGCGGCAACGCCGAGGCCGACGAGCACGCCGCCACTGAGATGCAGCATGCCGGCACTGTCGGCATGGGCCATCAGATAGAGGCCGACCGAATAGAGCACGGCGCCTAGTGTCAGCACGCGCCAACTGCCGAAGCGGTCGGCGATGGCGCCGAAGATCGGTTGGCCGAGGCCCCAGCACAGGTTCTGGATCGCCATGGCGAGACCGAAGGTGGTGCGGTCCCAGCCCTTTTCGGCGAGCATCGGCAGCTGGAAGAAGCCCATCGCCGAGCGCGGGCCGAAGGTCAGCGCCGCAATCAGGCAGCCACAAATAATGATGAGCCAAGGTATTTTCGACCCCGACCTAGTGTTCACCGCCGCTGCCGTCATCGTCAGATCTCCCGTGAGTGGAATGTTTTTACCCGATCCGCAGCGATGTTCAAAATCAATTGAACTAGGGAAAAGGTTCAAGATTTCTGATGTGTCGGGAATAGAACGATGCCGCCAGTCGTTAGTTGTGCGCTTGGGTGACTGGGGTTCAGTCAGCTGCTTGCGTCGCGCCGATTCGGCGCGTTCAATCGACGTCAAAGAGGACGACTTGCGATCCGCGGTCATGGACGAAAAGAAGGCAGCGATACTTCAGGAAATCCCCCGGCTGCGCCGCTATGCGCGCGCGCTTTTGCGCGACCGCGATTCCGCCGACGATCTCGTCCAGGACAGTCTCGAGCGCGCGCTGGTGCGCATGGACAATTGGCGAACCGGAGAAAGCCCCAGGAGGTGGCTGTTTACGATCATGCACCATCTATTCATCGACCAGATGCGCAAGGTGAGCCGGCGCGGCGAGGCGTCGATCCTGTCGCTCGACGCGACCGAGGCGCTGGCGACCCCTGCGACGCAGACCGAAAGTGTCGCTTCGCGCGAGATCGTCGATGCGTTGCAGCAGATCAGCCCCGACCGCCGCGCCGCTCTGGTGATGGTTGCCATCGAAGGATTTTCATATGCCGAGGCCGCAACGATGCTCGGTGTGCCGGCCGGCACGCTGATGTCACGCATCGCGCGCGGCCGCGAGGAACTGCGCGGGCTGCTTGACGACCAGGCACGCCGGCGGGCGATAAGGATCGTCGAGAAATGACCGCGCGCAGCTTTACCGACCGTGACATCCACCTGGCCCTCGACGGCGAGCTGCCGGAGGACGAGCGCGCCGCCTACCAGATGTGGCTCGAAGCCAATCCCGACATGAAGGCCAAAAGCCTGCGTTTTGCGGCCGATAACGCCGCCTTGCGTAACCTGTTTGCTGGTGTGCTCGAAGAGCCGGTGCCGTCGCGGCTGGTAACAGCGGTCAATGGCGATGGCCCCAGGCGCAAGCAGGCGACGCCGTGGTGGCGAATGGCGGCTGCAGCGGCATTGCTGATCGCAGGCGGGGTCGGCGGATATCTTGCCGGGATGAGCGGCATCGGCATGGGAGCCGATTCCGACGACCGCATGGCCCAACTGGCGATCGCGGCGCACCAGACATTCGCCGCCGACAAGAACCGGCCGGTCGAAGTCGACGGCAGCGACCAGGCCTATCTGACCGGCTGGCTGTCCAAGCGAACCGGCTTGACGCTTGTGGCGCCGGACCTGACCAAGAACGGTTTTACGCTGCTGGGCGGGCGCCTAGTGCCGGCGAATGGCAGCACGGCGGCGCTGATGCTCTATGCGGACGCCGAGGGCAACCGCATCTCGGTCTATGTCGTCGCCGAAGGCACTGAACGCTCCAAGGGTACTTTCACCCTGGCGAGCGGTGGCCCCGAGGCGGTCTACTGGCAGGACGAAGGCTATGGCTGCGCCATCGTCGGCACGTTGCCGCCCGAGCAGATGGGCGTGGTCGCCAAGGACGCCTACAAGCAGCTGATCGCGGGAGCCGGGCTGGCGCGGTCGTAGGCAGTGGCTCTTTCGCGGGGGCGCTGCTTGTACTGCTTGCACCTCTGTACCTTGGGTAGCTGGGCAGCCCGCTGCTTAGCCCTGTTTGGCTCCCAAGTTGCGGAGCTCCGCCGTTTTCCTGATGGCATGTGGCCATTGGGCGGCCACGGCATGGATTCCCGACACTCTCCGCTCGTTTCACTCGCTCACGAGATCGGGAATGACGGATCGTGTGGGTGTCTCGCCAATCTCCGACCACTGTGACTGACGGATACCTTGCCCCGGGAGCTATGTTGAAGGTTGGCCGAGACGGCACCTCCAGCCCGTCATTCCCGACCTCGTGAGCGAGTGAAACGAGCGGAGAGTGTCGGGAATCCATGCCGCGACAGCAGAGTGGCCACAAGCCATAAGGAACCGGGGTACGTAGCCGGGCCGTGTCCAAAAGCTTCCCGGTGCTTGCAGCCAGCCAAGACTCGGCAGCAAGCACCGGCTACCCAGATCCGGAAACACGAGCGCAACAGGACCTGAAGGCTCGACGTTTTTCGGCGCCCTTTCCTATGAGATTCATATGCCCGAGCAGTGCCCGGCCATGTCACAATAAGGCCCGAATCGAGGCGTGACTGCGCAGTGCAAACGCGGGCGCGCCAGCGCTTCGCAGGGACATTCCTTCAGGGCTCCTCTCGCCCAGACGAGGTTCTCAGGACCAGATGGCTGCCGACATTCGTACGGCCCGCGCTGAAGATGTCGATGCGCTTGTCGCCATCGAGAACGCCGTCTTTGAAGGCGACCGGATTTCGCGCCGCTCCTTCCGCCAACTGATCGATCACGAAACCGCGCAGGCGCTTGTCGCTGACAGCAACGGCCGCCTTGCCGGCTATGCGATGGTGCTGTTTCGCAAGGGCAGCGGCGTGGCGCGGCTTTATTCCTTCGCCATTGCACCCGATTTTGGCGGCAAGGGCATCGGCCGCAGCCTGCTCGATGCCGCCGAGCACGTCGCCTACGAGCATGGCCGCATGATGCTGCGGCTCGAGGTACGCCAGGACAATGGACGCGCTATCCGGCTCTACGAGCAAAACGGCTATCGCAGGATCGGCCACGAGGCCGACTATTACGAAGACGGTATGGCAGCGCTGCGCTACGAAAAGACGCTGCGCGGCGACGTGCCGGTGGCAACCAAGGTGCCGTTCTACGCCCAGACCTGCGATTTCACCTGCGGGCCGTGCTGCCTGATGATGGCGATGGCCAATTTCGACCGCAAGTTCGTGCCGGACCCGGTGATGGAGGTCAGGCTTTGGCGCGAGGCGACGACGATCTTCATGATGTCGGGGCCGGGCGGCTGCGAGCCGTTCGGGCTGGCGGTGGCTGGCCATGAGGCGGGGCTTGGCGCGGAGATCTTCGTATCCGCCGAGGGCGCGCTGTTTCTGCAGTCCGTCCGCACCGCCGAAAAACGCCGAGTGATGGAGCTGGCGCAGGCCGATTTCCGCGCCCGCGCCGAAAAATACGCGATCCCCGTGACCTACCGCCCGTTCGCGCTCGACGACATCAGGGGCAAGCTGGCCGAGGGCAAGCTGGTGCTGGTGCTGATCTCGGGCTTTCTGATGTTCGGCAAGAAGGTGCCGCACTGGGTTCTGGCCATCGGCGACGATGGCGGCCACATCTTGATCCATGACCCGTGGATCGAGGACGAGCAGCGCGAGACGGCGTCGGACGCCGCCAACATACCCGTTCCCTACGACATCTTCATGCGCATGGCGCAGTTCGGCCGCGACGGCCTGCGCGCCGCAATCACTCTCGGAAAGCCTTCGAAACGATGACCTGGGTCATTCTCACCGGCCGGCAAAGCGACCTCGACCAGACCGCGACGCCGCACAAGATCATCACCAACCGCGACTATCTCGCCCATCCGGCGCTGTTTCGCGGCCAGCGGCCGAAGATCATCAACCTGTCGAACCGCTATGCCTACCAGAGCCGGGGCTATTATGCTTCGCTCCTGGCCGGTTCGCGCGGCCACAAGGTGATCCCGACCGTCGAGACGATGATCGACCTGTCCGAACGCAAGCTCTACGAAAATGCGCTGCCTGAACTCGAGTTGGCGCTCAACAAGTGCCGCAAGGACTTGGGCGGGGCATTCCCGGCCAAGGTGACGATTTTCTTCGGCGTCGGCCCGACCAAGGCCTGGGACCGTTTCACCCGGCTTTTGTTCGACTGGTTCCGCGCGCCGGCGCTGGAGGTCGCGATCAAGGACGGCGAATGGGCGTCGATCCACAAGATCGGCTTTGCAGCACTTGGGCGTCTGGACGCCACCGACAAGAAGCGTTTCGTTGCGGCACTCGAAGCCTATACCAGCCGCGAATGGCGCGACACCAAGGCGCGTACGCCTTCGCGCTATACCTTCGCCACGCTTATCGACCCCAACGAGCAACTGCCGCCGTCGGAGATCTCGTCGCTGCGCTATTGGGCCCGCATCGCCGAGAAGATGGGCGTCGAGGTCGAGCCGATCACCAAGCGGGACCTGGCCAAGCTTGCCAATTACGACGCGCTGCTGATCCGCGAGACGACGTCGATCTCCAACCACACCTACCGCTTCGCCCGCCGCGCCCAGCAGGAGGGCATGCCGGTTATCGACGACCCGCTGTCGATGATCCGCTGCACCAACAAGGTCTATCTCAACGAACTGATGGCCTACAACAACGTGCCGGTGCCGCCGACCGTCATGATCGCCGGCCTGTCGGACCTGCAGGTGGCGGCCGATACGCTTGGTTTTCCGCTGGTGCTGAAGATCCCCGACAGTTCGTTCTCGCGCGGCGTCAAGAAGGCATCGAACTTCGACGAGCTGAAGGCGCTCGCGGCCGCCTGGCTCGAGGATTCGGATCTGCTGATCGCCCAGAAGTTCATGCCGACGCAGTATGACTGGCGCGTCGGCGTGCTCGGTGGCCAGCCGCTGTTTGCCATCCACTATCTGATGGCCAAGAAGCACTGGCAGATCGTCAATCACGACCGCGCCGGCAAGCCCGACGAGGGCGGCATCAAGACGTTCACGCTGAAGCATGCCCCAGCCCATGTTATCGACACCGCCGTGCGCGCCGCGCGCTGCATCGGCGACGGGCTCTATGGCGTCGACCTCAAGGAAACCAAGGATGGCGTCTTCGTCATCGAGGTCAACGACAACCCGAACCTCGACCATGGCGTCGAGGATTCCGGCGAGAAGGACGAGGTCTGGATGCGGCTGACCCAGTGGTTCCTCGACCGGCTGGAGCGCAACGGCAAATAGCCTCGAAAATCATTATACCTAATGGTTGACTATTCCGATTTGCGGCTATACGTTCAACCTTATGGTTGAAGATTCAGAACATCTCGACGCGGTCTTTCACGCGCTTTCCGATCCGACCCGAAGGGCGATGCTCACCGGTCTGGCCAAGGGGCCGCGCAATGTCGGCGACCTGTCGGCCCCGTTCGACATGTCGCTGGCTGCCGCTTCCAAGCACATCAGGGTGCTGGAGAAAGCCGGGCTCGTACGCCGCAGCGTGCAGGGGCGCACCCATGTCTGCAGCCTCGACGCGATGCCGATGCATGCCGGGGTCGAGTGGATGCGTCACTATGAGAAATTCTGGAGCCAGCAGCTCGACACTCTCGAAGCCCTGCTCGTGGCCGAGGACCAGGCCGCGGCGAACAAGCCTTCCAAAACCGGTACTGAAGCGAAGAAGAAAGGGAGCAAGCCATGACTATCCATACTTCTTACGGCGTCGTCACCGAGCCGGGAACGGTGCGCATCGAGCGGCTGCTGCCTGGCCCGGCCGAACGGATCTGGAGCTATCTCACCGACTCCGACAAGCGCAGCCAGTGGCTCGCCGGCGGAGCGATGGAACTGAGAGCAGGTGGACAGGTCGAGAACGTCTTCCGCAATTCGGAACTGACCCGCAACGACGATCCGCCGCCGGCGCATCTGGCGGCTCTCGCCGAGCATCGCGTGCCTGGTGAGATCATCGCCTGCGAGCCGCCTTATCTGCTCGCCTACAGTTGGGGCGGTGCGGCGGAGACGGGCGAAAGCTCCGAAGTGCGCTTCGAACTTGAGCCGCGCAACGACAAGGTGTTGCTGACGGTCACCCATCGCCAGCTCACCGACCCTGGCGCGATGCTGAATGTCGCCGCGGGCTGGCACACCCATCTCGGCATCCTCGCCGCCAGGCTCGAGGGGCGCGAGCCCGACGGCTTCTGGCGCACCCACACCCGGTTGGTCGGCGAATATGCCGAGCGTATTGGCAGGCCGCAGACCGCTGCAAAGGCTGGAGAGTGACATGCTGCTCCACAACCGCATTGCGGTGGTCCATGGTGGTGGTGGCGCGATAGGTGGCGCTGCGGCAAAGGCATTCGCCCGCGATGGCGCCCGCGTCTTCCTCGCCGGGCGCTCGCGCCCCAGGATGGAAGCTGTCGCGGCCGACATTCGCGCCGATGGCGGATTCGCGGAGATCGCTATTGTCGATGCGCTCGATGAGGAAGCCGTCGAACGCCACGCCGGTTCAGTGGCGACGAAAACAGGTGGCATCGACATCGCGCTGAACGCCGTCGGTGTCGCCCATGTGCAGGGAACGCCGCTGGCGGAACTTTCGCTTGCCGATTTCGAAACGCCTGTCGCCGCCTACACCAGGACCAACTTCCTGACCGCCAAAGCTGCAGCGCGCCACATGCGTGGCAAGGGCGTGATCCTGACCCTGTCGACGCCAGGCGCGCGCATGTCCGGTGTGGGCTTTCTCGGCAATGGCGTTGCAAGTGCGGCGGTGGAGGCGTTGTCGCGCATCCTTGCTGGCGAACTCGGGCGGAGCGGCATCAGGGTGATCTGCCTGCGCCCCGACGCCATCCCCGAATCGCTTGCGGTGTCGCATGCGCGCGCCGCCTTCCAAGGCTTTGCCAGCCGGGCCGGCATGTCGGTCGACGAAATGCTCGCTGCCCGCGCCGCCAACGGACCGCTGCTCGGGCGCTTCCCGACGCTGGCCGAGATCGGCGATTTCGCAGCCTTTGCCGCCTCGGATCGGGCAGGGGCCATGACGGGTGCTATCGCCAACCTGAGCTGCGGCACGCTGGTCGACTGACCCACAGCCTTGCCAATTTCCGCCGCCCCTGATCTTCTCCCATAAGAGCGGGGGACGCGGACAACATGCTTTTCTTTGTCATCGAGGATTTTCGCGGCCGCGACCCGAAGGCGATCTATCGCCGTTTCCGCGACAAGGGACGGTTGGCGCCCGAGGGCTTCATCGTCCATCACAGCTGGATTGCCGGCGACATGAGCCGCTGCTTCATGCTGGTGGAGGCCGATGACGTGACGCTGCTTCAGCGCTGGGTCGTCGAATGGGCCGATCTCGTCGGTTTCGAGATCGTGCCCGTTGCCTCGAGCAAGGACACGGTGGCGGGGCTGACCGCCCATCTCTGAGCGGCGATGTCCTGCTGAATGGGCGCGACCACCGTGCGTGGCAGCAGCGGCACCGTTGCCCGCTTGACGCAAAGCCCTGGCGACGTGAATGCTGACGCCAAACAGCAACGGGGACGGGCATGATCGGAGCGGCGGTTCATAACTACCAGCGCAAGCGGGGAATAGGCGAGGCGGCGCGGGTCGATTTCGTCGAGCTGTTCTTCGACCTGGTTTTCGTCTTTGCGATCACCCAGCTGTCGCATCTGTTGCTGCGCGACCTTACGCTGAAGGGTGCGGCCGAAAGCATGCTTCTGCTCGCTGCCGTCTGGTGGGTGTGGAACTACACCGCCTGGGTAACCAATTGGCTCGACCCGACCAAGGCGCCGGTGCGGGCGATGCTCTTCATGCTGATGCTGGCCGGGCTGATGCTGTCGACATCGATACCTGAAGCATTCGAAGGGCGTGGCCTGCAGTTTGCCGTGGCCTACGTCTTCATGCAGTTGGGCCGCACGCTGTTCATGTTGTGGGCGCTCAAGCGTCACAATCCCGACAATCATGCCAACTTCGTGCGCATCGGATTCTGGCTAGCCCTTTCCGGCGTCTTCTGGATTGCCGGCGGGATGGCAGGTGTCGAAAGCCGGTTCCTTCTCTGGGGTATCGCGCTTGCCATCGAGCTGATTTCGCCGGCACTCGGCTTCTGGACACCGTGGCATGGCGCTTCCACGACCGCCGACTGGGATGTCGATGGCGGCCATATGGCCGAGCGCAGCGCGCTGTTCATCATCATCGCGCTGGGCGAATCGATCCTTGTTTCGGGCGCGACCTTCGCCGAACTCGAATGGAACTGGGTCAACTTCGCGGCTTTCCTCACCACCTTCTTCGCCTCGGTGGCGATGTGGCTGATCTATTTCAACGTCGGCCAGGAGGCGGCGCACCATCGTATCTCGTCGGCCGCCGACAAGGGGCGGATCGCCCGCGTCGCCTATACCTACATTCCCGTGGTGCTGGTCGCCGGCATCATCGTGGTGGCCGTCTCGGACGAGTTGGTCCTTGCCCATCCGCTCGGCCACGCCGAAGCAGCCGTGATCTGGACCTCGATCGGCGGCACCGCGCTCTATCTGGTCGGCAACCTGTTGTTCAAGTTCTATGTCGTCGGCCGCGCGCCGCTCTCGCACATCATCGGCCTTGGGCTGCTTGCCGCCATGTTGCCCTTCGCCAGCCACATGTCACCGCTGCTGATCGGGGCGGCGACGACCGTGGTGATGGTGCTGGTGACGATCCTCGAACTGCGCGGCCAGCCGAGCGGGCATCAGGCGCATTAGCGGCTGGACGAAGAACCGGAGCGGCCAGGCTTCTGGATCGGGACACTGCCTCGTGTAGTATCCCGGAGAAGTTTCGCTCCGGGACGCACATCATGATCCTCATCGGCCAGTATGACAGCCCTTTCGTTCGCCGTGTCGGCATCGCACTTCGGCTCTATGGCCTGCCGTTCAGGCACGAGCCGTGGTCGGCATTCGGCGACGCCGACAAGATCCGCGCCTACAACCCGCTGACCCGGGTGCCGACGCTGGTGCTCGACAATGGCGAGGTGCTGATCGACAGCCACATGATGCTCGATTATCTCGACAGCCTGGCACCTTCAGGCGAAGCGATGTTCCCGAGGGATGAGCCGGCGCGGCATCAGGCGCTGAAGATCACGACGCTGGCCACCGGCGTCGGCGAAAAGGCGGTCAGCCTGTTTTACGAAAAGCGGCTGCATGCGCAGGTGTCGGAGGTCTGGGTCGAGCGCTGCCGCACGCAGATCGCCTCGGTGCTCGCGGTGCTGGAAACCGAGCGGGCAAAAAGGGGTGGGACCTACTGGTTCGACGATCGCATCGGCCATGCCGACATCGCCGTGGTTGCGGTGTTGCGCTTCATCAACGATGCGCACCAGGGCCTGCTTGATATGGCCGAGTTCCCGGCGCTCGCCGCCGATGTCGCACGGCTGGAGGCGATGCCGGTGTTCCAGCAGATCAGCCAGGCGTTCATCCCGCCGGCCTGAGACTTAGTGGAGCATGGTCTTGCCGGAAAACCTGCAGCCACTTCCTGGGATCATGGTCGGCCGTGGCGCTGCTTTTCGATCGCAGCGAAGCGCTTGAGGAAGGCATCCTGCACGCGTTTTGCCGGCTGCGGCGCCAGATCGAGCCCGTCGGCGGCGATGCCGCGCGGGCGGCCGAAGAACTCGGTCGCTTCTGACACAGCAAAGCCGGCGAGCGCAGTCGCCTCGAAATAGGCCGATATCTGGTCGGCGCGCTTGATGTCCTTCTTCAGCCCCACGCCGATTTCGGCCGGCAGGCCAAAGCGCAGATGGACGGCATGCTGCAGCCGCTCCTCGCACGACTTGTAGCCGCCGCCGACAACCGACTTGAACGGCGAGATCATGTCGCCGATGACATATTCGGGTGCATCGTGCAGCAACGCGGCGAGCAACGCATCCGGCGATGCAGCTGGCACGATCCTGCGAAAGATCTCCTCGACCAGGAGCGAATGCTGGGCCACCGAAAAGGCGTGGTCGCCCGAGGTCTGGCCGTTCCAGCGCGCGACACGGGCGAGGCCGTGGGCGATGTCGGAAATCTCGACGTCGAGCGGCGAGGGGTCGAGCAGGTCGAGGCGTCGGCCCGACAGCATGCGCTGCCAGGCGCGCGGCGGGGCGCCGGGACGGTCAGCCATCAGGCGTCTTCCGCGCTGGCCGCTTCGGGGTAGGTGAAGCTGGCCCAGGCAGGAATTTCGAGCGACACGGCGACGTCGCCGGCAGTGATCTCGCTACCGGCGTCGAGCGCCGCCTTGACCCTGTCGATGCGGGCGATGGCGAGACCGTTCTTGCCGTCGACCGAACCGAGCGCACCCACGACCTTGCCGTCGGCCCTGAGCTCGGTGCCGGCGGCGGGAAGGTCTGCGCCCGCGGTGACCAGAAGCACGCGGCGGCGCGCGGTACCACGATGCTGCATGCGCGACACCACCTCCTGGCCGATGAAGCAGCCTTTCTTGAAACCGACACCGCCCATCTGGTCGAGCAGCACGTCATGCGGAAAGGCGTCCGCCAGCGCATAGTCGGGGCCACTTTCGGCGACACCACTGGCGATGCGGAAGGCATGCCAGTCGGCTTCGCCTGTTGTGGCGGCGGGTGCAGCGCCATAGTGGCGGAACACCGGCGCCTGGAAGCGGCTGTCGCGGACAGTCGTTGTTGAATCAGTTTGCGAAGCGGCTGAATCAGATTGCCATGACACGGCGACAAGCGCCTGATCCTGCTTCGAAATATCGGCCTTGGCACGCAGCCGGTAGAGCATCAGGCGGCGTACGAAATCATCTGATATGTCGGCCCGGCATTCGAGCCTGAGCGCGTTGTCGCCGCTGCGCGAGACCAGGAAGTCGAACATGATCTTGCCTTGCGGGGCGAGCAGCGCGCCCGGTTTGGCCTCGTGCTGACCTAGCGCATCCAGGTCGAGCGTCAGGATGTTTTGCAGGAAATGCTCGGCATCGGGGCCGGAAACATCGATAATGGCGCGGTCTGCGAGGATGGCTGTCGGCATGGACCTGATCTTGCATTTCGGAGAGCCATTACGTAAGCCGCAGGCAATTCCCAGACAAGGGCACGCGCGATATGGCTACCACCTTCGACCTCATCCTCAAGGGCGGCACGGTCGTCAATCATGACGGCACCGGCGTCCGCGACGTCGGCGTGACCAATGGCCGGATCGCCGCTATCGGCGATCTGGGCGGCAGCTCCGCCGGCGAGACCATCGATTGCCGAGGCCTGCACATCCTGCCCGGCGTGGTCGACAGCCAGGTGCATTTCCGCGAGCCCGGCCTCGAGCACAAGGAAGACCTGGAGAGCGGTTCGCGTGCGGCGGTGCTCGGCGGCGTAACCGCCGTCTTTGAAATGCCCAACACCAACCCGCTGACGACGAGCGAGGCCGCCCTTGCCGACAAGGTCAGCCGTGCCACCGCGCGCATGCATTGCGACTTCGCCTTCTGGGTCGGCGGCACGCGTGAGAACGCCGGCGACGTCGCCGAACTGGAGCGCCTGCCTGGCGCTGCCGGCATCAAGGTGTTCATGGGCTCGTCGACGGGCGATCTTCTGGTCGAGGACGACGAGGGCGTCGCCTCGATCCTGCGCAACACCCGCCGCCGTGCTGCCTTCCATTCCGAGGACGAGTTCCGCCTGCGCGAGCGCCTTGGCTATCGCGTCGAAAACGACCCGTCGTCGCACCCGATCTGGCGCGACGAGATCGCAGCCCTGCAGTGCACCGAGCGGCTGGTGCGCATTGCCCGTGAGACGCGTGCGCGCATCCATGTGCTGCACATCTCGACGGCGGAAGAAATCGCCTTCCTCGAACATCACAAGGATGTCGCCACCTGCGAGGCGACGCCGCATCACCTGACCATGAGCTCGGACGATTACGCCCGGCTCGGCACGCTGCTGCAGATGAACCCGCCGGTGCGCGCAGCCCGTCACCGCGACGGCGTCTGGCACGGCATCAGCCAGGGCGTCGTCGACGTGCTCGGCTCCGACCATGCACCGCACACGCTCGAGGAGAAGGCCAAGGCCTATCCGGCTTCGCCGTCCGGCATGACCGGCGTGCAGACGCTGGTGCCGATCATGCTCGACCACGTGAACTCAGGTCGGTTGACGCTGGAACGCTTCGTCGATCTCGCCAGCCACGGCCCGAACCGCATCTTTGGCATGGCGCGCAAGGGCCGAATCGCCGCCGGCTATGACGCCGATTTCACCGTCGTCGACATGAAGCGCACCGAGACCATCACCAACGCCCAGGCCGGCTCCAAGGCCGGCTGGACGCCTTATGATGGCAAGCAGGTGACCGGCTGGCCGGTCGGCACCATCATACGCGGCATCCGCGTGATGTGGCAAGGCGAGATCACCACGCCGTCACAGGGCAGGGCGGTGGAGTTTTCGGAAGCGGTGGTGCGGTAGCTTTCTTCTCCCCGTGCACGGGGAGAAGATGCCGGCAGGCAGATGAGGGGCGGAGCCAGCCTCACAGATGAATGAGCTGCCCCTCATCCGGCCCTTCGGGCCACCTTCTCCCCGTAAACGGGGCGAAAGAAGAAGCGGCAGTGCTCAATCCCCCGCCACGAAGAACGCCCAGCGGCCTTCGGGCGTGATGCCCAAGCGGTAGAAGACGTAGGCGCCGTACTGCTTCATGTCTTCGTAGTCGCCGGCGGTGACGATCTTGAACAGTTCGACCTTCTGGCGCGGATCGAGCTTGTCGAGCGGGATGCCGAAGAAATAGGGCCAGACATAGAGGTCCTCGTCGGTGCCTTCGCCGAGATGGACGTAGCCGGCGTTCAGCACCTCTTCCATGATGGCGAGGATTTCCTGGCCTTCGCCGTCGCCGGACAGTCCTTTGATGAAGGCGATCGGGTCGCCCTCGATGTCGCCGAAGGACAATTGCGGCATCGCCTCGCCCTGGCCGACAAGCGGCCGCAGCTTTTCGATGTCGCCGGTCTTGGCGGCCTCGACGAGCAAGGTGCGCATCCGCGCCACCGGCTCGGGCAGGCGGCTGAGATCGTAGACGATTTCGGGAAGTGGGCCTTCCGGATCGAGATTGGGTGCTGCGGGACCCGTGGCGCCGCCCGGTTCGGTGGGCGTGGCATCCTGCGGCTCGGCCGGCTGCTCGTCAGACGGTTCTTCGGTGTCTGCCGGTGGGGTGGTGGTCGGCGTCTGGATCGGGTCGGGCATCGGCACCGACTTTTCAGGCGTAGCGTTCTCTTCGGTGACCGGCTTCGGCGGCAAGACCGGTGCGGGGATTTCCTCACGCTTGATTTCGGAGAGCGCGAACGCCGTCGAGGCGTAAAGCGGCAGGACGAGCGAGGCGGCAAGGCCGATCACGGCAAGTCGCAATGCGCCGCGGGGCGCAGTTTCAGTCTTTGGCCGCATCAGATCCCTGGCTCCGGTATTCCCAAGCGCATGCCCCCTCTCGGGCCGACGCTGCAACGCTTTCAATCCGCCTAACCCCGCCCGGAAACCTGTTCCGGTAGCGCGTGGTTACACCGTTAATGTGCCAGCATGATGCCGAAACCGTGTCGGCTAGTCAAAGAAGTGGGGCAGCGCTCAATGCCGCAGGCGCACCGGCTCGAAGTCGCCGGCTTCCACCCTGGCGCGCATGCGCTCGAGCATGGCGAGCGCCGCGCGTTCGCCATTGGCGGCGACGATCTCGGCAAAAGCGGTGGCAAGGGCTGCTTCGGCGATGATTTCCGGCTCGATGCCGGCGGACAGGCCTTCGGCCCACGCCTCATTGTGGCTCTCGACGGCGGTCAGGCGCTTTTCTTCCCGAACCAGGGCGTCGATGTCGCTTACGCTTTGTTCCATTGCGGTCTTTCACCCTGCCCAGTGAACCGATGATTCGGATCAACTTGAGCTATCCCTTTAATGTCCCGTTAAGACACCTAGCACAATCGCCCGTCCGTGTACGGCAGGCAATGCCGGGAAAGTAAATAGCCTGTTAATTACCGAAGCGAGAGGCGATATCCCGGCTGAGCGCCTCGCCTTCCTTCATGTAGCGGCTGATCGCTTCGGTCGCCGAAGGCGTGCAGGCGGTGTAGGTGCCGTCGAAGGAGCGGTAGCCGCGGTTGAAGCTGGCGATGAATCGGGCGCGGCGCTCGGGCGAGGGGTTTTCGGCCTGGAGCAGCTTTTCCATCTCGCCGCGCCACTGGGTGCCCTTTTCGCCGCACAGGTTGCGCAGGAAATGCAGCGAGCCCAGAACCTCGGCGAGCCGCATCAGACCCGGCTCGAACGGCGCTTCGACTGCGCGCGCCGGCGCTGCAAGCATCGTGCTCGCGGCAAGCGTCATGGCCATGATGTAGGTCGAAGCGCGCATCATAACTGTTTGTGACGAAACAATTTGTCGCCTGCAAGGCCGCAGGCGCGGCTATCCCAAGCCTAGAGCTTCTTGTCTTACGCTATTCCGGAGGGAAAGCCGCTGCACACGTTTCCCGGAATTCCCCTATGCAGGCAGCGCGACCTGTCCACCGAGCAGTTCGAGCACGATTTCGAGCGTCGAATCGGTCAACGGCAGGCGCTCGATCTCGGCGAGGTCGAAATAGGCGGCATCGTCGGCATCGTCGGCGGCAACCGGTTCGCCCTTGATGTGACGGGCGCCGAACACGGTGAGCAGGTAGACCGAGGCACCCTCGGCACGGCTGTCGATGAGCAGTTCGCGCAATGGCACCAGCGCGCCGACAGCGACGCCGGTCTCTTCCATCAGTTCGCGTCGGGCGGCGTCCTCGAGCGTTTCGCCTGGTTCGACGCGCCCGCCGGGGAAGGCGTAGAGGCCCTTCGACGGCGCCCGGCCGCGGCGGACGAGCATGATCGAGCGGTCGCGCAGGACCGCGACCGAGACGGCAGGAACAATGGTTGCATCGATCATCAAATTTTCCGCCTAGGGGACGCGTTCCATTGTGGAACAACCGACCATATCCGCTTTAGCGGTTGCGGCGGGTACGATCCATCGCCACTTTCAGGCGATGAACCGGAACTTGACCTGATGTGCGGACGCATAGCGGTACTGGCATCGCCCGATGAGACCTCCGCCTTCCTGGGTGTTGGCGATCTCGAAAGCTTTCCGCCGCGCTACAATGTGGCGCCAACCCAGCCGATCCTGGTGGTGATGGCAGGGCCGCAGCGCCGGCCGGGCTCGAACCTGCCGGACCGCATGGCGTTGCTGGCGCGCTGGGGCCTGATCCCGGCGTGGACCAAGAATCCCGCCGACATGCCGCTTCTGTTCAACGCACGTTCCGAATCGGCGATCGAAAAGGCCTCGTTCAAGACCGCGATGCGCCATCGCCGGGCGCTGATTCCGGTTTCGGGTTTCTACGAGTGGAAGAAGTTGCCGGGCAACCGGCGCCAGGCCTATTGGCTGAAGCCGCGCAAGGGCGGGCTGGTGGCGCTGGCCGGGCTGATGGAGACGTGGAGCGAGCCGGGCGGATCGGAAATGGATACGGCGGCGATCCTGACCACCAATGCGAGCGCCGACATCCTGCACATCCACGATCGTATGCCGGTGGTGATCCAGCCCGAGGACTTTGCCCGCTGGCTCGACTGCCGCACCCAGGAGCCGCGCGACGTCGCTGAACTGATGCGTCCAGCACAGCCCGATTTCTTCGAGCAGATCCCGGTGTCGGAGCTGGTCAACAAGGTCGCCAATGTCGGGCCGGAGACCCAGCAACGGGTCGAACCGCTGCCCGTAGCTGCGCCTGAGCGGGCAGCGAAGCCGAAGGTGGAAAAGAGCAAGCCGGACGATGGCCAGATGAAGCTGTTCTGACGGGCACTGAGCCTGCCCTGACAGGCACCAGGGCGCCGCACGTCCACTTCGGCGCTCAACGGACGCGCTGGCATCATGAATCCATGCGTCCTGCCTTCCAAAAACCGATTTCGATTTTCCAGGCGGTGCATTAGAAGAGCGGCGTGTCCACGCCCATTTTCTCCGCCGCCATCTCCGGTTTCCTGCTTGGTGCCTCGCTGATCATCGCGATTGGCGCGCAGAACGCATTCATCCTGCGCCAGGGCCTGCTGCGCCAGCACGTGTTCATCCTGAGCCTGATCTGTGCGACCTCGGATGCGCTGTTGATCGGCGCCGGCGTTGCCGGGCTCGGCACGCTGATTGCCCAGTCGCCGCGCCTGATCACGGCGGTGACGGCGGGCGGCGCGCTGTTTTTGTTCACCTATGCTGTCATCGCCTTCCGGCGCGCGATGAAGCCCGAAGTGCTGCAGGCAGCCAAGTCAGGCGAAGCCAGGCTGTGGCCAGCGATCGCCGCCTGTCTCGCCTTCACCTTCCTCAACCCGCATGTCTATCTCGACACGGTGGTGCTGTTGGGCGGCCTTTCGGCCGCCTATGAGGGACAGGCACGCCTGGCCTATGGCCTGGGTGCTGCGTCGGCGTCGTTTGTCTGGTTCTTCGGGCTCGGCTACGGCGCCCGGCTTCTCGAGCCGGTGTTTGCCCGGCCTGCCGCATGGCGCGTGCTCGATGTCCTGATCGGCCTGGTGATGGCCGCGATCGGCCTGAGCCTGCTAAGCCGCCTTGTTTAGCTTGAGCGGCGTCTTTTCTTTCTTCGGCGCGCAGATCAGCGCGGCGAGAATGGCGGCGGGGCCGATGGCCCGGTAGTGCTTGGTCAGTTCGGCGTACTGGCTACGCGCTCGGTCCTGATCGGATTGTTTTCGTTTCATCGGTCTCTTCCCTAAAGTCAGCTCTGTTGAGAGCGGCTGCATTTGCTTACGGATTCGGTCGAATTCGTGGCAGTGCGGCGCCTTTTATCCGGGCGATGTTTCATTACGGTGCCGGGATGTTTAACAAAGTGTTTCAGTACTGCTTCCGTTCCGGTCGGCGCGGTAAAGTTTCATATCGATGCGTCTTGACGGCAACAGCTTCGTGAGGCGATAAAGCCCGTGATGAAAACGTCTTTCGCCATTTCCGGCATTTGCATTATTGGCTAGCGTTCGCGCTGGTCAGGACGTTTTCGCCTCATCTTCACCAAAGACAGGTTGAACGCCCAGGCCAGCAGGCCACGGCGGCGCGCGTCCATTTGGACGCGCAAAGGACGCCGTGAAACTAAAATTGGGTGCATGATCCTTTCCGAAAATCGGAGATTTTCGGGGTCATGCACACGGGGAGTTCTATGTCTGAAGCATCGATGAAGTCCGGGGCATTCAAGGGCCTTCGCCTTACCAACACGCTGACGCGCACGAAGGAAGACTTCGTGCCGATCGATCCGCAAAACGTGCGGATGTATGTCTGCGGGCCGACGGTCTACGACTTCGCCCATATCGGCAATGCGCGCCCGGCTATCGTATTCGACGTGCTGTTCAGGCTGTTGCGCCATGTCTATGGCGAGCGTGCCGTCACCTATGTGCGCAACCTCACCGACCTCGACGACAAGATCAACGCACGCGCCCTGCGTGACTTTCCCGATCTGCCGCTCAACGAGGCAATCAGGCGCGTCACCGAAAAGACGGCGAACCAGTACCAGGCCGACGTCAAGGCGCTCGGCTGCCTCGAGCCGACGGTGGAGCCGCGCGCGACTGAGTTCGTGCTCGCGCGGCCGGATGGCAAGACAGATATGGTTTCGTTGATTCAACGTCTTATCGAACGCGGCCATGCCTATGAAGCGCAAGGCGAAGTGCTGTTCGACACCGGCTCGATGGAGGACTACGGCCAGCTGTCGAAGCGCAATCTCGACGAACAGCAGGCCGGCGCGCGCGTCGAGGTCGAGGCGCACAAGAAGAACCCTGGCGACTTCGTCTTGTGGAAGGCATCCTCGGCGGAAGAGCCGGGCTGGGAAAGCCCCTGGGGCCGCGGCCGTCCGGGCTGGCACATCGAGTGCTCGGCGATGGCGTCGGCCTATCTCGGCGAGGTCTTCGACATCCATGGCGGCGGGCTCGACCTGATCTTCCCGCATCATGAGAACGAGATCGCCCAGTCGCGCTGCGCCCACGGCACCGAGGTGATGGCCAATTACTGGATGCACAACGGCTTCCTGCAGGTCGAAGGCCAGAAGATGTCCAAGAGCCTGGGCAACTTCTTCACCATCCAGGAACTGCTGGCGACCGAGAGTTTCGGCGGCCGCGCCTGGCCGGGTGAGGTTCTGCGCCTGGCCATGCTGATGACGCATTATCGCGAGCCGATCGACTTTTCCGTGCGCAAGCTGGAGGAGGCGGAGAACACGCTGCGCAAATGGAAGCGCGCGGCCGACAGCGCCGGCGATGCCGAAGGTCAGGTGCCCGCGTCGCTGATTGCCGCGCTCAGCGACGATCTTGCCACGTCGAGTGTCTTCCAGGGCCTGTCGCAGCTGGCCAGTGAAGCCGGTGGCAACGTCACCGCCGCAGCCGAACTCAAGGCAGCGCTGCTGTTCCTCGGCTTCGGGCTCGAGGCGGCCGAGGTCGACGAGGTGGCGGTCGCCGCAACCATCGCGCGCCGGCTGGAGCTGATCAACGCCAGGAACTGGGCCGAGGCAGATCGTATCCGCGACGAGCTTCTGGCCCAGGGCGTGCAGCTGAAGGACGGCAAGGACCCGGTGAGTGGCGAACGTGTGACGACCTGGGAAGTGAAGCGCTGATGCTGGCGGGGCCGAGTGTGGATGGCAGTTCGCCCCTTCGGCCCCGTCGGGCAGCGTACACGCTTCGTCTTGAGCAGGACGGCTGGACCATCCTCCGGTTCTGGAATGACGACGTTGTTCGCGATATGGATGAGGTCTGCCAGCACATCGTGATCTCGGCCGGAACGGCCGTCCGCATGAAGGAGGAGTTCGTGCAATGATCGACCACACTGGAATTTCAGTCGCCGACTTCGACAAGGCGCAGTCGTTTTACGACAAGGCTTTCGCGCCGCTCGGCGCGTCGCTGCTGATGATGGTGCCGGGCGAACACACTGGCGGCGTCAAGGTTGGTGGCTATGGCCGCGAGCGGCCGGTGTTCTGGCTGCACGAAGCGCCGGCCGGGCCGGGACGTCACTATGCGTTCACCGCTCGCAGCCGCGCCGAGGTCGATGCGTTTTATCAGGCAGCGATAGCAGCCGGCGGCAAGGACAATGGCGGGCCGGGACCGCGGCCGCATTATCATCCCGACTATTACGCCGCCTTCGTCTTCGATCCCGATGGCAACAACATCGAGGCGGTGTGCCATGTGCCGGCATGAGGAAACGCTGCGATGAGCCTCGATAACAGGCCTGTCTACTCCGGCGGCTGCCAGTGCGGTGCGGTGCGCTTCCATGTCGAGGGCGCGCTCGGCGATGCGTCGGTGTGCCATTGCCGCATGTGCCAGAAGGCATTCGGCAATTTCTATGCCCCGCTGGTCTCGGTGCGGCAGGCGAAACTGACCTGGACGCGCGGCGAGCCGAAGAAGTTCCGCTCGTCGAACTTCGGCGTGCGCGGTTTCTGCGGCGACTGCGGCACGCCGCTGACCTTCGAGGCGCCCGACGGGGTGGCGCTGGCGATCGCTGCCTTCGACGAGCCGGAGGAGATCGCGCCGACCGTGCAGTGGGGGCTCGAGGGCAAGCTGCCCTATGTCGACCATGTCCACGAGCTCAAGGGCTATTCGACTGAGGAGGACCCCGAAGCGGCGGATTTCGTCAACGACATCGTCTCTTTCCAGCATCCCGACCACGACACCGATCAATGGCCACCGAAGGAGCGCAAATGACTGTGATGACCGGCGGGTGTCAATGCGGGGCGGTGCGCTATCGCATCGACCAGGCGCTGGAGAATGCGCATATCTGCCATTGCCGCATGTGCCAGAAGGCCTCCGGCAATTACTTCCAGCCGCTGGCGCGCACGCCCAAGGCCAGTTTTGCCGTGACGCGCGGCGAGGTCGGCTGGTTCCAGTCGTCCGACATCGTGCGGCGCGGCTTCTGCCGCGACTGCGGCACGCCGCTTTTGTTCGACGTCGTTGCGCGCGACACGATCAACGTCGTGCTCGGTGCGCTCGACGATCCGGATGCGGTGAAGCCGACATTCCAGTGCGGGTCGGCTGAGAAGATGCCATGGTTCGGCGAGCTCGACACGGTGGAATTGTCGGCGGACGAAACGGCCTGGTATGCCGCGGTCGCCCCTTCGAACCACCAGCATCCGGACCACGACACTGAACAATGGCCAGCGGAGAAAAGGTCATGACCGAGACTGTGAGGACAGGCGGCTGCCAATGCGGCGCCGTTCGCTTCCGCATCCACGGCGCGCTTGGGCGCAGCTCGATCTGCCATTGCCGCATGTGCCAGAAGCACTTCGGTTCACTTTTCGGCGCCTTTGTCGGCGTTCCGGCCGACGGTGTCGAATGGACTCACGAGGAACCGAGCTACTTCCGTTCGTCGGTGAACATCGAACGTGGCTTTTGCCAGCGCTGTGGCACGCCGATGACCTTTCGCCAGCCGGACGGGCTCGAAATCACCATCGGCGCCTTCGACGACCGCTCCGATCTCGCGCCGACGATCCAGATCAACCATGGCTCCCGGCTGCCATGGGTCGAGACGATCTTCGACCAGCCGGTCCACGACAACGCCGACTATTACAAGCGGCAGGAGCAGATCATCTCCTTCCAGCATCCAGATGAAGAGACGGCCAACTGGCCCGAGCATGGACTGAAACTATGAGCGACGAACTGCGCGGACTCTATCCCGAGATCGAGCCCTTCGACAGCGGCATGCTCGATGTCGGCGACGGCCATCAGGTCTATTGGGAGCGTTCAGGCACCAAGGGTGGCAAGCCGGCGGTGTTCCTGCATGGCGGCCCGGGCGGCGCGACCTCGCCCAAGCATCGGCGCCTGTTCGATCCCAAGCTGTACGACATCATGCTGTTCGACCAGCGCGGCTGCGGCAGATCGGTGCCGAATGCCTCGCTCGACGCCAATACCACCTGGCATCTTGTGGCCGACATCGAGCGGCTGCGCGAGATGGCAGGCCACGACAAGTGGCTGGTGTTCGGCGGCTCGTGGGGCTCGACCCTGGCGCTTGCTTATGCCGAGAGGCACCCTGAGCGGGTTAGCGAACTCGTGGTGCGCGGCATCTACACACTGACCCGTGCCGAGCTCGAATGGTATTATCAGTTCGGCGTCTCCGAGATGTTCCCCGACAAATGGGAGCGTTTTGTCGCTCCGATCCCCGAGGCCGAACGCGGCGACATGATGGGCGCTTACCGCAAACGCCTCGTCGGCGACGACCGCAAGGCGAAGGTCGAGGCGGCGCTGGCATGGAGCCTGTGGGAAGGCGAGACGATCACGCTTCTGCCCGACCCCGACACGTCAGGCAAGTTCGGCGAGGACGACTTCGCCGTGGCTTTCGCCCGTATCGAAAACCACTATTTCGTCCATGCCGGCTGGATGGACGAGGGCCAGCTGATCCGCGACGCCCACAAGCTGCATGACATTCCCGGTGTCATCGTTCATGGGCGTTATGACATGCCGTGCCCGGCCAAATATGCCTGGGCACTGCACAAGGCCTGGCCGCAGGCGGAGTTCCACCTGATCGAGGGTGCCGGCCACGCATACTCGGAACCGGGCATATTGAACCAGCTGGTCAGGGCGACCGACAGGTTCGCAGGGAAATGACTATGGCACGCGAACGCATCTATCTCTTCGACACGACGCTGCGCGACGGCCAGCAGACGCCGGGCATCGACTTTTCCGTCGAGGACAAGATCGCGATCGCTGCCATGCTCGACGAGTTCGGGCTCGATTATGTCGAGGGCGGTTACCCCGGCGCCAACCCGACCGACACTGCCTTCTTTCAGGAAAAGCGGACGAAGCGGGCGAAGTTCGTCGCCTTCGGCATGACCAAGCGGGCAGGGGTGTCGGCGTCCAACGACCCCGGCCTTGCTACGCTGCTCCAGGCCAAGTCGGACGGCATCTGCTACGTCGCCAAGAGTTGGGACTACCATGTCCGCGTCGCGCTTGGCGTCACCAACGAGGAGAATTTGGAGTCGATCCGCGCCTCGGTCGAGGCGGCAGGTGCCGCCGGCAAGGAGCCGATGGTCGATTGCGAGCATTTCTTCGACGGCTTCAAGGCCAATCCCGATTATGCGCTCGCCTGCGCCACGACAGCCTATGACGCCGGCGCGCGCTGGGTGGTTCTGTGCGACACCAATGGCGGCACCCAGCCGTCGGAAGTGCGCGAGATCGTCGCCAAGGTGATCGCTTCGGGCATTCCGGGTGCGCATCTCGGCATCCATGCCCATGACGACACCGGCCAGGCGGTGGCCAATTCGCTGGCCGCCATCGAAGCCGGCGTGCGCCAGGTGCAGGGCACGATCAACGGCATCGGCGAGCGCTGCGGCAACGCCAATCTGGTGACAATCATCCCGACCCTGGCGCTCAAGCCGCATTTCGCCCAACGTTTCGAAACAGGCGTCTCGGGCGAGGCTTTGGCGGGCATTTCACGGCTGTCGCGGGCGTTCGACGAATTGCTCAATCGCGCGCCCGAAGCGCAGTCGCCTTATGTCGGCGCATCCGCCTTTGCCACCAAGGCAGGCATCCATGCGTCGGCTATTGTCAAGGAACCCAAGACCTACGAGCATGTTCCGCCGGAAACGGTGGGCAACCGCCGCAAGGTGATGGTGTCGGACCAGGGCGGCAAGGCCAACTTCATCGCCGAGCTCAGGCGGCGCGGCATCGACGTGCCCAAGGACGACCGTCGGCTCGATTCACTGATCGCGGTTGTCAAGGAGCGCGAGGCCGAGGGCTATGCCTATGAAGGCGCGGACGCCAGCTTCGAACTTCTGGCGCGGAGCATGCTGCACAGCGTGCCGGAGTTCTTCCGCGTGACCTCGTTCCGCTGCCTTGTCGAACGCCGTTTCGACGCCAATGGCAATCTCAAGACCGTTTCGGAAGCGGTAGTGAAGGTCATGGTCGACGGCGAGGAGAAGATGTCGGTGGCCGAGGGCGACGGGCCGATAAACGCACTCGACATCGCGTTGCGCAAGGATCTCGGCAAGTTCCAGGACGAGATCGGCGACCTCGAACTGGTCGACTACAAGGTGCGTATCCTCAATGGCGGCACCGAGGCGATAACCCGCGTGCTGATAGAATCGCACGACAGCACTGGGGCGCGCTGGTGGACGGTCGGCGTGTCGACCAACATCATCGATGCCTCGTTCCAGGCGCTGATGGATTCGATCATCTACAAGCTGATGAAGAACCGCGAGATGGCGGGACTGGTCGCCGCGGAGTAAGCGCCGCCAGCCGGCATGAGCCAGCAGCAACGGCTGGCCCTGTCGATTGATCCATCAATGAAAAGCGGCTGGACCATCAGTATTTTGAAATGGCTTGCGTTGTCGGGCGGGCGCATAGGTTCGCGCCATGAGCATCAACACGCCTGTAATTACCAAGGACGAAGCCACCCGCGGCTTCCTGTTTGCCCTGTCAGCCTATCTGATGTGGGGTTTCTTGCCCTTCTACATGAAGGCCGTGGCGCACATTCCCGCACCTGAGGTCATCGCACACCGCATCACCTGGTCGATTCCAATCGCTGCGTTGCTGCTGTGGTGGCTTGGCCGAACCTCTGACATCGGGACGGCCCTGCGCACCCCGCGCACGCTGGCCATGGGCACACTGACGGCGACGCTGATCACCATCAACTGGGGTGTCTATGTCTGGGCCATCGGCAACGACCGGGCGCTCGAAACCGCGCTTGGCTACTACATTAATCCGCTGTTTTCCGTGTTCCTCGGTGCCATCGTGCTGGGCGAGAAGCTGACGCGGGCCCAGATGGTGGCGATCGCACTGGCGGCCGTTGCAGTTGCGCTTTTGACCTGGGAAACGGGCGGCTTGCCCTGGGTTTCGATCGTGCTGGCGCTGTCGTGGGGCTTTTACGCCCTGTTCAAGAAGACACTGCCGATCGGCCCGGCACAGGGCTTCTTCCTCGAGGTGCTGATCCTCGGCATCCCCGCGCTCGCCTACATCGTCTACCTGCAGGCGACCGGCGTCGGCCATTTTGGCACCACCGGGATGAGCGACGTCTGGCTAATGCTCGGCTGCGGCGTGGTGACAGCCGTGCCGCTGATCCTGTTTGCCAACGGTGCCAAGCTGCTCCGCATGTCGACGATCGGCATCATGCAATACATCGCCCCGACGATGATCTTCGTCATTGCGATCTTCATCTTCAAGGAGCCGTTCTCAAGCGAACGCGCGGTCGCCTTCGCCCTGATCTGGGCAGCACTGGCGATCTATACCTGGTCGATGTTTTCGGAGCGTGCCAGGAACGGCTGAGTTTCAGGTGAGGCCGGCCCGCAAAGGTCGGCTATCTGCACTTCTGGTGCTCGCGTTGCCGAATGTAGGCCTCTTAGGCTCGGCCTGGCCTGAAACGGCCGAGCGTGCTTCCGGTTCGACGCGAAAACCTACATCTTGTCGATAAGCGACTGCACGCCTTCGGTCGGCGTCGAGTCGGAGCCGGCGGCGACCATGATCGCCGAGACTACTGCTTCCGGCTCGTCGACCACCAGCGGCTGGACGAGATGGGCGGTGTGGACGAAGCCCTCGGTCTTCATGTGATCGAGCAGCGATAGCATCGGATCCCAGAAGGCCTTGACGTTGGCGAACACGATCGGCTTGCGATGATGGCCGAGCTGAGCCCAGGTCATGATCTCGACGATCTCCTCGACCGTGCCGATGCCGCCGGGCAATGCCACGAATGCGTCCGATTTCTCGAACATCATGTGCTTGCGCTCGTGCATGTTGTCGGTGATGACGAGTTCATCGAGCCGGGTCAGGGCACTTTCGGTCGCTTCCTTGTTCATCAGAAAGCGCGGGATGATGCCGGTAACCTTGCCGCCGGCGCGCAGCGCGCCATCGGCGACCGCGCCCATGATGCCCTTGGTGCCGCCGCCATAGACAAGCCTGACGCCAGCCTTGGCGATCGAATGGCCAAGCAGATGACCGGCCTTGATGTAGACCTCATCGCGGCCTGGCGAGGAGCCGCAATAGACGCAGATGGATCGAATCTTGTTCATGGCCTGATTGGGTATTGCGTCTGCGGGCAGGGTCAAGCCCACACCGGGCTTTTTCTTGTCGCTGCCGGCAAAACAAGGTAGACCCGTTTCGCGGCTAGGGGCAGGGAAATATGGCAATTAATCCGTTGAAAATCTTCCTACTCGCAGCGGGCGGCTCGGCCGCTGCTGCGACTGTTGCATATGTGTCCGGTGCACTGGATCCGTATCTTGCGCCACCCGCCGCGATAGCATCGTTGCCGACGCCGACAACGGCGGCTCCGACGGGCGACAAGCCGACCGGAGCTGAGGCGACAACCACAGCGGCGCCAGCTCCTGCCGCGCCTGCGGCGGCGACGGCTGCCGTCGTTGCGCCGTCGTTTGACGTCGTGCGCGTCGAAAACAACGGCTCCGTGGTCATCGCCGGCAAGGCCGCCGGCAATTCCAAGGTCGAGATCGTGACCGGCTCGAAGGTCATAGGTGCTGCGGTTGCCGGCGCCGACGGCGATTTCGCCGTCGTGCTCGACGATCCGCTGAAGCCGGGCGACTACCAGATCGTGCTGCGGGCGACGGCTCCCGACAATGTCGTGGCGACGTCGACCGAAACCGCCGTGGTTTCGGTACCGTCGGATCCCGGCGGTCAGGTACTGGCGCTGGTCGAGGAACCGGGCAAACCGGCCCAACTGATCACCGTGCCCAAGCCGGCCGAGGCGCCCTCGGCCCCCGCTGCTCCCGAGCAGCAGGCCAGCACGCCGGCGGTAACGCCGGCGGCGCCTGCCACCGCAGAGCCCGCGCCGGCGAAATCCGACGCGCCGGCTGCGCAGGTCAAGGTCGCCGTCGAAGCCGTCGAGATCGAAGGCAGGAAGATTTTCATCGCCGGTTCGGCCGATGCCGGGCGCAAGGTGCGTGCCTATGCCAACGAGATCCTGATCGGCGAGACCCTGACTTCGCCTGAAGGCCGCTTCCTGATCGAGGCCGAGCGCGAATTGCCTGTCGGCGACTACATCATCCGCGTCGACGCGCTTGAGCCCAATGGCGCCAAGGTCGTGGCGCGCGCCGCCGTGCCGTTCCAGCGCGAGCCGGGCGAAGCCGTGGCAGCGGTTGCGCCGCAGCCGGCTGCATCAGCGGCTCCTGTCGTTGCCGGTACCGCGCCGACGGCGGAAGCCAAGACAACGATGTCGGGCGAAGTGCCGGCAGCACCTTCCTCCACCGCGCCGGCGGCGGAAGCATCGGCCCAGGCAGCCGCGCCGGCTGCAACGGCAGACAAGCCGGCCGAAGTGGCCGCTTCACCTGCGGCGCCTGAAACGACGGCACCCAAGCTCGAGGCGGTCGATGGTGCCGTCATTATCCGTCGCGGTGATTCGCTGTGGCGCATCTCGCGCCGCGTCTATGGCCACGGCGTGCGCTACTCGAACATCTATCTCGCCAACCAGGACCAGATTCAGGATCCCGACCGCATCTGGCCGGGCCAGGTGTTCCGCGTGCCGGAGAAGTCCAAGGAAGGCGAGGCCGCCGACATGGGGGCCATGGGCGAGCAGGCGATGCCCGCACCCAAGCCGTAGTTGCTGGAACGCATTTCCGGGTATTCCGGGTTGCCTGGAAAGAGTTCATCGTCTATCGTCGATAAACGATGAACTCTATCTCCGACACCTCATCCTGCTGCGCGCCCGTCAAGGACGTGACCCAGAAGCTTGCCGCGCTGTCGCATCCAGCACGGCTTGAAATCCTGAGATGCCTGGCTGGCGGCAGGTCTTGCTGCTGCAAGGAAGTGGTCGAGCATCTCGACCTCGCCCAGTCGACAGTCTCGCAACATCTGAAAATCCTCGTCGAAGCCGGTCTGGTGCGCTACGCGCCGGAGCGGCAGCGGTCGCGCTATGAGATCGACCAGGCAGCACTGGCCGCCGTTTCCGCGTCGGTAGCGGCGCTCGTCGAGACCTGCTGCGCCGTCGAAGGCGCGAACATCTAATCAAGGCAAGCACAGTGGCCAGCAAAACCGTATCCGCCGAACGCGGCTCGACCTTCAGCACGATCAGGAACCTCTGGCCCTATATGTGGCCGGAAGACCGGCCCGACCTCAGGGCGCGCGTGATATGGGCGACAGTCTTCCTGTTCGTTGCCAAGCTGACGTTGGTCGCCGGACCCTACTTCTTCAAATGGGCTACCGATGCGCTCGCCGGCGACCAGCGTACGCCGTTGCCGCTGCCGGCCTTCCTGGTGGCGCCGGTGATGCTGGTGATCGCCTACAATGTCGTGCGCATCGTGCAGCTCGGCTTCAACCAGCTGCGCGACGCTCTGTTTGCCCGCGTCGGCCAGTATGCGGTGCGCCAGCTGGCCCACCGCACCTTCGTGCACATGCACCAGCTGTCGCTGCGCTTCCATCTCGAACGCCGTACCGGCGGGCTGTCGCGCATCATCGAGCGCGGCACCAAGGGCATCGAGACGATCGTCCGCTTCACCATCCTGAACACGGCACCGACGGTGCTGGAGTTCGGGCTGACCGCCGGCATCTTCGGCTTCGCCTATGGCTGGAAATATGTGGCTGTCGTCGCGGTGACGGTGTGGCTCTACACCTGGTTCACGGTGTGGGCGAGCGACTGGCGCATCGGCATCCGCCGCGAGATGAACGATTCCGACACCGACGCCAACACCAAGGCGATCGACTCGCTGCTCAACTTCGAGACGGTGAAGTATTTCAACAACGAGGCCATGGAAGCCGAGCGCTTCGACCGCTCGATGGCACGCTACGAGACGGCGGCAACCCGTATCTGGACCTCGCTCGGCTGGCTGAATTTCGGCCAGGGCGTGATCTTCGGCATCGGCATGACCATCGTCATGGCCATGTCGGCGATGGAAGTCATGGCCGGCACCCAGACCGTCGGCGACTTCGTCTTCATCAATGCCATGCTGATGCAGCTTTCGGTGCCGCTCAACTTCATCGGCTTCATCTACCGCGAAATCCGCCAGGGCCTGACCGACATCGAACAGATGTTCGACCTGCTCGATGTGAGCCAGGAAGTGATCGACAAGCCGGATGCCAAAGCACTTGTCGTCGGCACCGGCCGGGTCGAGTTCCGCGATGTGCATTTCGCCTATGATCCGGCCCGCCAGATCCTGAAGGGCGTGAGCTTCGAGGTGCCGGCCGGCAAGACGGTGGCGATCGTCGGGCCGTCAGGTGCCGGCAAGTCGACGATCTCCAGGCTGCTGTTCCGCTTCTACGACATCCAGCAGGGCGCGATCCTGATCGACGGCCAGGACATTCGCGACGTTTCCCAGCAAAGCCTGCGCGGGGCGATCGGCATGGTGCCGCAGGACACCGTGCTGTTCAACGACACCATCGCCTACAACATCCGCTACGGCCGCGTGAACGCCGACGAGGAGGATGTGCGCAAGGCAGCCGAACTGGCGCAGATATCAGGCTTCATCCAGCGCCTGCCGGAAGGCTACAAGGCGATGGTCGGCGAGCGCGGCTTGAAGCTGTCGGGCGGCGAAAAGCAGCGCGTGGCGATTGCCCGCACCATCCTCAAGGCACCGCCGATCCTGATGCTCGACGAGGCGACCTCGGCACTCGACACCCAGACCGAGCAGGAGATCCAGAGCGCGCTCGACCTGGTCAGCAAGGGCCGCACCACGATCGTCATCGCCCA
This sequence comes from Aminobacter carboxidus, assembly GCF_014863355.1. Lineage (GTDB taxonomy): Bacteria > Pseudomonadota > Alphaproteobacteria > Rhizobiales > Rhizobiaceae > Aminobacter > Aminobacter carboxidus. The sequence continues at coordinate 579,754 of NZ_JACZEP010000001.1, forward strand.
TCGCCTGTCGACGGTGATTTCCGCCGACGAGATCATCGTGCTCGCCGATGGCGGCATTGCCGAGCGCGGCACCCATGCCGATCTGCTGGAACATGGCGGGCTTTATGCCTCGATGTGGGATCGCCAGCGCGAAGCGACCGAGGCCGAGGAGCGCCTGCGCCAGGCGCGCGAGGGCGACGAGCTTGGTGTCGTCGTGCGTCGCCGCACACCGGAGGTCACCAACGACGTGGAATAAGCGGCCTGCCAGGCCACCGGCTTACATGATCAATTCTTATGCGAGCGGCGATAACGCCGCTTGCGGCCTGCGATAGCGGTGGGCGCTGGCAATGCCGCGTTGCGGCTGGCGGTCGTTTCCGGTAAGCACTCCGGGACTTCAACAGCAACGGCCTCCACTTCATGAGCATAGCCGACACGATCCGCAACGCCTTCGTTCCGGTCCATCGCGAGGGATATCCCTTCATTGCCGGATTTGCGGCTGTCGCCGTCCTGCTGGGCTTCTTTTCTACTTCGCTGTTCTGGATCGGCGCGATCCTGACCGCCTGGTGCGCCTATTTCTACCGTGACCCCGAACGCGTGACGCCTGTCGACGACAGGCTGGTGGTTAGCCCCGCCGATGGTGTGGTTTCGGCCGTAGGCCCGGCGGTACCGCCGCGCGAGCTCAATCTCGGCACTGCCGAGATGACCCGTATCTCGGTATTCATGAACGTCTTTTCCGTGCATGTGAATCGTGCGCCGGTGCGCGGCAAGATCGTCCGCATCGAGCACCGTCCTGGAAAATTCCTCAACGCCGAGCTCGACAAGGCAAGCCAGGAAAACGAGCGTAACGGCATTGTCATCGACAGCCCCAACGGGCAGGTGGCGGCCGTGCAGATCGCCGGTCTCGTCGCCCGTCGCATCCTGTGCTGGGCCGATGTCGGCGGCAACATCGCCGTTGGCGAGCGTTTCGGCCTGATCCGCTTCGGTTCGCGTGTCGACGTGTTCCTGCCGACCAATGCGGTCGCCCGCGTTTCAGTCGGCCAGACTGCCGTTGCGGGTGAAACCATCCTCGCCGAATTTGGCGGCGCCAGCCATCCGCCGCTGGTGCGGGTCTCCTGATGGTCGCGCCATTCAAGCCCTTCGAACCGCATGGCAGCGGCGGCCCGCGCATTCGCGAAATCCCGCTGCGCATGGTGCTGCCCAACCTGATCACCGTGCTGGCGATCTGCGCCGGCCTGTCGGGCATCCGGCTCGCCTTCGAAGGTCGCTTCGAATCGGCCGTGGTGATGGTGCTTTTGGCGGCGTTCCTCGACGGCATCGACGGCCGCCTGGCCCGCATGCTCAAGGCGACATCGCGCTTCGGCGCGCAGATGGATTCGCTCGCCGACATCGTCAATTTCGGCGTCGTGCCGGCATTGGTGCTCTACGCCTATCTGCTCGACAAGGCAGGCTCGCTCGGCTGGATCGCGACGCTGTTGTTTGCCATCGCCATGGGCCTGAGGCTGGCGCGCTTCAACGTGCTCGACGAGGATCTCGATCGTCCCGCCTGGCAGGCCGAATATTTCGTCGGCGTGCCGGCGCCGATCGGCGCCATCACCTTGATGCTGCCGATGTATCTCGGCTTCCTCGGTCTCGAAGGCACCCGCACCGTGGCCTACATCGGCACCGGTTTCACCATTCTCGTCGCTTTCCTGCTGGTCAGCCGCTTGCCCGTCTATTCCGGCAAGAAGCTTAAGATCAAACGCGAGCACCTGCTGCCGGTGATGCTGCTGGCAGTGTTCTACGTGCTGCTTCTGACCGTCTATCCCTGGCAGACGCTGACCGCCTCGGTCGGCGCATATCTGCTGTTCCTGCCGCTCAGTGCCAGCGCCTACGCGCGCCGCTCCAAGATCGAAGCTACCGCCGCAGCGGCTGCGGCCGAAGCGGCTGAAACACAGGCCGAACCCAAGGCCTAGTCCGGTTCCGCTTTCCTGGAAAAGCGGAACCCTTCCATCTTCCCGCTTTCACGCAATGCAGACGCAAAAGCGCTCGCGCTGTTCCCGCGTCAGGCTGCCAGCCCGAGCTGGTCGAGCGCCAGGCGTCGGGCGGCGACATAGTCTGTCTTGCCCGAGCCGAGCACCGGGATCTCGTGCACCTTGATGATGTCGTGCGGCACCATCAGCTCGGTAGCGCCGGCCTGCTTGCCATAGACGCGCAACGCCTCTGGATCGGCATTTCCGGCTGTCGTGACCAGCACGATGCGCTCGCCCCGGCGCTTGTCGGGAACGGCGACCGCGGCGTGGCGCTGTTCCGGCCACAGCGCCTGCACCAGCATCTCGACCGCGCCCAGCGAAACCATTTCGCCGGCGATCTTGGCGAACCGCTTGGCGCGTCCGCGAATGGTGATGAAGCCCTCGCGGTCGACCGAAACGATGTCGCCGGTATCGAGCCAGCCTTCGAGCGGCTGCAACTCGCCCGGCCGGTCTGATGTCATGTAGCCCATCATCAGATTGGGGCCGGTGAGCCAGAGCTGGCCGCCTTCGGCAACGCCCTCGACCTCTGCAAGCCGCATGCGCATGCCGGGCAAGAGGCGCCCGACAGTGCCGTCGCGGCCATGCGTCGCCGAGTTGACGGCAACGACGGGGGCGGCCTCGGTCAGGCCGAAGCCCTCGATGATCTCGGCGTTGAAGCGGGTGCGCCAGACCTTTCGCGTCTCCGCCCGGACCGGCTCGGCACCGGCGACGACGAAACGCAGGCTGGAGAAATCGCCGTCCTCGGCGGTGCGGGCGTAGGCGGCGAGGAAGGTGTCGGTGCCGAACATGATCGTCGGGCGGATCTTGCGCGCCACATCGGGGATGATCTTGTAGTGCAGCGGCGAGGGGTAGAGGAACAGCCTGATGCCGGTCAAAAGCGGCAGGATGGTGCCGCCGGTGAGGCCGAAGGAATGGAATACCGGCAGTACGTTGAACAGCTTGTCTTCAGGCGAGATGCTGATGCGGGCCTCGGCCTGCATAGCGTTGGCAACGAGGTTGCGGTGCGACAGCACCACGGCCTTCGGCGTGCCTTCCGAGCCCGAGGTGAACAGGATGACGGCGGGCTTCGACGCGTCCTGCTGGTACAGCGGGCGCCGCCATTGCAGGGCTGCAATGAGCTTTTCCGAGGTCGTGACGCTATCGCGCAGCTCTTCCAGCCAGACGATCCTTGCGCCGGCCTGCTCGGCGGCGGCGGTGACGTCGCCGAGATCGGCTTTCTGGATGAAGGCGCGCGAGGAGACGATGGTCTTGATCGCGGCTGTCGTCACGGCCGAGCCGACGTTGGCAGCACCCGCGGTGTAGTTGATCATCGCAGCGACACGGCCGGCTGAGATCAGGCCGAGCATGGCCAGAACCACGCCGTTGGCATTGGGCAGCAGGATGCCGACGGCCTCGCCCGGGCTGGACATGGCTTCGAAACGCTTGCCGAGCACGCGCGCCCCGGTCAGGAGCTTGCGGTAGTTCAAGACGCCACTGACGACGTCCTCGACGATCAGCCGCGAAGGGCCGTAGCGGCTGGCAGCGTCGACCATCGAGCCGAATACGCCCCGGTTGAGATCGGTGCCGGCAAGGCGCGCTTCGGCAAAGCGGTCGAACAGGGCGTTGGCCGTGGTGGTCTGGCTATAGCCGGCGCGCTGCAGCAATTCGGCCACGGTCATGGGGGCAAGGGCGGCGATCCTGAGGCGCTGGAACCAGTGGCGCGGGGCGCGATCGGCCGGTGTCAGCGAAAACGGCAGGTGGCGAGCTCCGCCGACGAAGATCGGCACGATGCGGGCATCGGCCTGCATGGCGATGCGGGCGACGGCGCGGAACAGCCGGAAGGCTTTCACGTCGGGCTCGACGGTGTCGGGCAGGTAGACGGCGAGGCGGCCCTTGCCGCGCAGCACCCGCACCAGGCGGCGGCTGACAAAGACATGCTCGGCATTGAATGCGATGGTACGGCCCAGTTCACGCCATGGCTCGAGCCAGAAGGCCTTGGCAGAGTCGTCGTCGAGGATGTGCAGCGTCTGCTCGGGCAGCAGCGACAGCATCAACGCCGGTTCGAGGCGCGACTGGTGCGAAACGACATAGATGACAGGGGCATCGGCGTCGCGCACCTGGCTGAGAGCGCTGTCCTGGATCCGGTAGATCAGCTTGAGCGGCAGATAGAGCAGCGCCTGGCGGAAGCGGATACCGCGTCCGTGCGCCAAAACGCCGGCGGCAAACATCCATGCCGCGATTAAGCCGAGCACAATTGCACTGGCCAGGACCATGCCGCACCTCCCAATGCACGCGAAGCCCACCGCGCGCACCGAAACTAGACGATGACGGCGCAAGGTCAATGCGCATCGTCATTCCCTCATCCCTTGGCATCAGCATAGGAAAAAGCCGGTCTTGCGACCGGCTTGAAGCTAAGGGACGGGTGGAGGGGATGGGGGATGGGGCAACCCGTCCTGAGCACAAGAACGCGGTCACTAGCATTTGGTTCCGAGCCAATCAGGCTTTTGCGATTCTTTTTCGATCAGGCGGGTGGCAGTGGCCGTGCCGCGGGCGTTGGCCCAGTCGCGCCAGGCGTGCCAGAACACCGCCGCAAGCACGATAGCCCCACCGATAAGGCTCGCAACCGGCGGCAGTTCAGCCAGAAACAGCCAGGCAAAGAAGATGCCGCACGGCACTTCGGCAGTGCCGAGCAGGCCGGCTTCGGCGGCGGGAATGCGGCGCGCGCCCTCGGTCCACAGTATGACGGCAAGGGCAAAGGTGAAGCCGAAGGTGACGAGCGGCGGAATGCTGTCTGGCAACACGGCGAGCGGATCGACCACCAACCAAGCGGGAATGACGCCGAGAAAGGCCGACACGGCCCCGGCCCATACGACCGAAGCGTCGCGGAACCGGCGAACAAGTGCCGCATAGAGCGCAAACAGCAAGGTCATCAGCAGTGCCAGGGTGTCGCCGAAGGCATGGCCTCCACCGAGCCCGGACCAGACCATGACCGCGACGCCGGCGAGGCAGACGGCTGCGGCCAGCGCCGTCTGGCGCCGGAACACCTCGCCGACGATCAGCCAGGCGAACAGCGCGACGACGAACGGCACAGTGGCGTAGATGACCACGACATTGGCGACATAGGTGTTCTTGAAGGCGGCTATGAAGGCGATGCTGGAGATCGTGCCCAGGATGGCGAGGAGCCAGCCCTGCCAGCCGAGATGCAGGCTTTCGCCGGCGCCGTTTCGCCGTCGCCACAAGACATAGGCCGAGATCAGCACGCCGCCGATCAGCCCGCGCCAGGAGGTGATGGTCAGCGGGTCGGCGTCAACAGACTTTGTCAGGATGCCGGCAAGGCCGAAAACGGCGGCCGAGGCTGCGACGAGCAGCATGCCAAGGCGGTGCTGAGCGGTTTCGGTTGCTGTCGACATCTTGGCCTCCCAGGCAGTAGCGTAGCCTATCCCTGTGCCACTGACAGCCTGCTGTCAGGAGACAGGCGTGCTGGGATGGCGCGGAACTGCTTCGATCAGGGAGGAGAATAATGGATGCCGCACAGTTGAAGGCGCTGCAGACGCCGATGAAGGATGCCTATCGCGAGGATGCCGGGCGCGCGCTGATCACGCTACGGGCACGCGGCGCGGTCGACGATCAGTCGATTTCCTGCAAGGTCGATACGGGCCGCGCGATCGTTATCGCAGGACTGCATCCGGCGACAGGCGGCAGTGGTATGGAGCTTTGTTCGGGCGACATGCTGCTCGAGGCGCTGGTGGCCTGCGCCGGCGTGACTTTGAAGGCGGTGGCGACGGCGCTGGAGTTCCGCCTCGGCGAAGCCGTGGTTTCGGCTGAAGGCGATCTCGATTTCCGCGGCACGCTGGGTGTTGCCAAGGACGCGCCGGTCGGCTTCCGTGCCATCCGGCTTGTCTTCAAGCTCGACACCGACGAGCCGAAGGAGCGCATCGATGCACTGATCAAGCTGACCGAACGCTATTGCGTGGTGTTCCAGACGCTTAACGTCCGGCCGGAACTGTCGGTTTCGGCTGAACGTTAGGGCTCAGGACCTAATTGGCGGCGAAGCAGTAGAACAGGCCGTCGCCGCCGGTTCCCTTCAGGGCCTCCTGACCGCAGCCGCCGCGCGAGGCATGCGAGGAGTTCCACGACTTGGCCGCCGCCGAATCGTCGAGGCCCATGCGGTCATGGTGACCCATCATCGCCGTACCTTCGCCGTCGCTGGTCCAGTTGTTGCAGGACTGGTCGGCGGCCTTGGTTCCGTCGGGCATCGATCCGGTCAGGATGTCGTGCTTGTTGGGCTGGTCGCCGCGGCCATTGATGGCGTTGCCCTTCTCGTCGAGGGCGGTTTCCTTGTTGATGTTGTTGGCATCGCTGTGCAGCGAGGCGACATCGTCGGCGATCTTCTGGCCCTTGGCGTTGGCCCATGGGCCCTTGCCGATGCGATCCTTGGCATCGGTGTCGCTGGTCGAGAGATAGGCGTGCCAAGTCTTGCCGGTCGAGCCGGCGGCTTCGGCCAGGCTCTGGCAATGGGCGTCGGCACCCGCGAGGCCGCCGAGATTGGCACCCTTGCCGAGGCCGGTGCTGGTGACGAAGAAGCTCATCGTGCCGTCCTGGGCGCTGGCCGCCGACAGGCCGGCAAACAGCACCGCAGACATCAGAAGAATGCGTTTCATCGAATGTTCCTCCCTCATTTTCTTGGTTGAGGGCCGCAAAGCTAGGACTGGCCGAAATCACCGGCCAATCACGCTTGCGTGTCGCCTACATCGGCCAGACCAGCATCAGCATCGGCACCGCGACGAGGATGACCAGCAGCGATAGCGGCAGGCCAAGGCGGGGATAGTCGGAGAAGCGGTAGCCGCCGGGGCCCATCACCAGCGTGTTGCACTGGTGGCCTATGGGGGTGAGGAAATCGCAGCCGGCGCCGATCGCCACCGCCATCAGGAAGGCTTCCGGGCGATAGCCGAGCGTCGTGGCAAATCCCGCAGCAATGGGGGCGACGACGAGCACGGTTGCGGCATTGTTGAGGAACGGGGTGACGGCCATCGCCACGACCATGATCAGCGTCAGCGCACCGGCAGGCGGCAGCGTCGAGGCGAACTCGGCGAGCCAGGCGGAAATGATGTCGGTGGCGCCGGTCCGGCGCAGCGAGTCGCTGACCGGGATGAGGGCGGCCAGCATCACCAGGATCGGGCCGTCGATCGCGCCATAGACCTCACGCAACGGGATGACGCGGAACAGGACCATGGCGACCGCAGCCGTGAAGAAGGCCAGCGGCACCGGCAACAAGCCTAGGGCGGTGGCGCCCATGGCGGCGACGAGGATGGCGAGCGGGACGATGCCGCGTCGGACGCTGCCGAGCAGGATCGACCTTTCGGCCAGCGGCAAACAGCCGAGCTCGCGCAGGATGTCGGGTAGCGTCTGCCGATTGCCCTGGAGCACCACCACATCGCCCATGCGCAGCGTAACCGCACCGAGCCGCTCCTGGATACGTTCGCCCTTGCGGCTGACAGCCAGCAGATTGACGTTGAAGCGGTCGTACAGCGCCAGGCGCTGCGCCGAACCGCCGATCAGGCTCGAATTCTCGCCGATGACCGCCTCGACGGCGGCCGCGGCATGCTTGCCGCCGGCGGAGTCGCGGCTGCCGGTGACGCTGAGCTTTGCCTGGGTGACGATGCTGTCCAGCGCCTCGGGCACGCCTTCGATCAACAGGATGTCGCCTTCGCGCAGGATAACGTCAGGGAACGGCGTGACATGGAGCGCGCGCGAACGCAGGATCGAAGTGACCACGGCGCGGCTGCCGCCGAGCTTCAGCAGGTCGGCCAAGGTTTTGCCGACGACGGTGGAATCGCCGACGAGCCGGGCTTCGGTGACATAGTTGTTGACGTCGAGAGCCTCGTGGATCGAGGCCGAGGCGCGGGTGCGGATTGGCAAAAGCCAGTAGAACAGCACCAGAAAGACAAGGCCGGAGACCGCAAGCGCGGCACCCACCGGGGTGAAATCGAACATCGAAAAGGCTTCGCCGGTCATCTCCTGGCGCACGCGCGACACCACGATGTTGGGCGAGGTGCCGACCAGCGTCATCAACCCGCCGAGCAGCGAACCGAAGGCCATCGGCATCAAAAACACCGAGGGCGAGGTGTTGGAGCGGCGGGCGAACTGGAAGGCGATCGGGATCATGATCGCCAACGCGCCGATGTTCTTCACGAAAGCCGAGAGGATAGTGACGATGATGACCAGCAGCGCCAGTTGCGCCCTGACGCTCGAGACTTCGGGGGCGAAGCGCTGGATGGCATATTCCATGATGCCGGAGCGCGCGACGCCGGCGCTGACCAGCAGCGCTGAGCCGACGATGATGACGATGTCGTCGCTGAAGCCGCTGAAGGCTTCAGCCTGCGGCACGATGCCGATCGCAACGGCTGCGATCAATGCCCCACAGGCGACCAGATCATAACGGAACCGGCCCCAGACGAACGCCGCCATCATCAACGCAATGACGGCGAAAGACATCATCTGGTCGGTGGTCATGCGGCCGATGTCCCCACATTGCGGCGCGCGCCCGGATGGACGCTTCAACTACTTCCAGTCCCCGCACCGGTGCGATGCGCTCAGGCGGTGGTCAACGCGACAACCGCGATATCGTTGCTTCGTCGGCGGCGGTGCCGCCGGCTACTTCGTCCGGGCGCTGCGCTCAGGCAGGCTTCTGGTGGGAAACCCAGCGCTGTTCGCGGATCTGGTAGATCTGGCCAGTGCGAGTGAGGGCGGGGTCGACCATCTGCAGGATGTGGCTTGCCGTCTCGGACGGATGGGCGACGGTCGCCGGATCCTCGCCGGGCACGGCAAGGGCGCGCATCGCGGTGCGGCTGGTACCCGGGTCGAAGATGTTGACGCGCAGGGCGGTGTTCTTGGTCTCGTCGGCCCATGAACGGGCAAGTGCTTCGACGGCTGCCTTGGAGGCGGCATAGGGCGCCCAGAAGGCGCGCGCCGAGTGGGCGGAACCCGAGCTGACGATGACGGCGCGGCCGGCATCCGACTTGCGCAACAGCGGATCGACCGAGCGGATCAGGCGCCAGGTGCCGGTGACGTTGACGGCCATGACCTTGTCGAAAACCTTGGCCTCGACATGGCCGATAGGCGCGATGACGCCGAGCACGGCGGCATTGGCGACCAGTATGTCGAGCTTGCCCCAGCGATCGTTGATCGAGCTGCCCAAGCGGTCGATGCCGGCCATGTCGGTGAGGTCGAGCGGCACCAGTGTCGCCTGGCCACCCGCCGCCTTGATCTCGTCATCGAGTTCTTCCAGCCCGCCGACCGTACGCGCCACGGCAATCACATGCGCGCCCGCCGCGGCAAGCTGCTTGGCCGTGTTGTAGCCGATGCCGCGCGATGCGCCGGTGACAAGCGCGATGCGGCCGGAGAGGTCGGGAGTGGTTGTCATCATGGCATCCAGTTCGATCTTGTCGGTCCGCAGCCTGATAGGACGATTTTATCAGGAACAAAACCCCGCAAGGGAGATTGAACGTCGACTCGGTGCCGCATCTGGGTTTTTTCGTGCCTGGCTGTCGGACTTGCCGGCTCTCGGGCGTCCTGGATTGAGAGCGTCATAGTCACAAGGGGCAACCCATGAGAACCGTTGCAATCCTCATCGCCCGGCTGATCTTTGCAGGTGCCTTCGCCATGGCAGCCGTGTTCAAGTTTGCCGGCATGGCTGACACCGCCGCCTATATCGAGGCCGCCGGCTTTCCGTTCCCGTTGCTGCTGGCATGGTTCGCAGCCATCTTCGAGACGGGCCTCGTGCTGGCCTTCCTGACCGGCGCGTTCTTTTCGGAAGCCGCGCTGCTCGCCGGGGCCTATGTGATCTTCCTGGCTTTCGCCTTCCACGGCCCGTCGCTCTGGCAGGGCAACCAGGCCGAGTTCGGTTTTTTCGTCGACCACTTCACTTTCCTGGCCGGGTTGCTGTTTGCAGCCGTCCACGGGCCCGGCGAAAAGCTGGCCGTGCGCCTGGGCATACTGTGGAAGGAGACGGCAGCCGCCCGCTGATGCGGGCGCTGCTGCGAGGGGATCAACCGCCGCCGTTGGCCAGCAGCGACAGCGAACGCACGTTGTCGGTGCCTTCGAGGTCGAGCAGGCGGGTCGGATACTGGCCGGAGAAGCAGGCGTCGCAATATTGCGGCTGCTCGGCGTTGCGGCTCGTCTCGCCAACGGCGCGGTAGAGGCCGTCCATCGACAGGAAACCGAGCGAGTCGACGCGGATGAATTCGGCCATCTCCTCGACCGTCATGCGCGAGGCCAGGAGCTTCGACTTTTCCGGCGTGTCGACGCCGTAGAAGCAGGACGCGCGGGTGGGCGGCGAGGCGATGCGCATGTGCACTTCCTTGGCGCCCGCGTCGCGCACCATCTGCACGATCTTCTGGCTGGTGGTGCCGCGCACGATGGAATCGTCGACCAGCACGATGCGCTTGCCCTCGATCATGCGGCGGTTGGCATTGTGCTTGAGCTTGACGCCCATGTGGCGAATGGAATCGCCCGGCGAAATGAAGGTCCGGCCGACATAGTGGTTGCGGATGATGCCGAGCTCGAAAGGAATGCCTGCCTGCTGCGAGAAGCCGATAGCGGCTGGAGTGCCGGAATCCGGCACCGGCACGACGATGTCGGCGTCGACAGGGCTTTCAATGGCAAGTTCTGCACCGATGCTCTTGCGCACGTCATAGACGTTGCGGCCTTCGACCGAGGAATCGGGACGGGCAAAATAGACATACTCGAAGATGCAGAAACGCGACTTCTGCGGCTCGAACGGGAAGATGCTCTCGATACCCTTGGAAGTGACGATGACCATCTCGCCGGGCTTGAGGTCGCGCACGAAACGCGCACCGATGATGTCGAGCGCGCAGGTTTCCGAGGCGAGAATCCAGGCGCCGTCGAGGTCGCCGAGCACCAACGGGCGAATGCCCAATGGATCGCGGCAGCCGATCATCTTCTTCGATGACAGCGCGACCAGCGAGAACGCGCCTTCGACCTGGCGCACCGCATCGATGAAGCGGGCGTTGAGGTCGCGTTCCTTCGAGGTGGCGACCAGGTGCAGGATGGTCTCTGTGTCGGAGGTCGACGAGAAGATCGAGCCCTGCTTCTGCAGGGCGCGCTGTACCGTCATGGCATTGGTCAGGTTGCCGTTATGCGCAACCGCGAAGCCGCCATCGGCGAGCTCGGCGAAGAAAGGCTGGATGTTGCGCACGCCTGCACCGCCTGTCGTGGCATAACGGGTATGGCCGATGGCGCGGTTGCCCTTGAGGCTGTCGATGACGCGCTGCTTGGTGAAGGTGTCGCCGATCAGGCCGACATGGCGCTCGACGTGGAACTGGCTGCCGTCGTAGCTGACGATGCCGGCGGCCTCCTGGCCGCGATGTTGGAGCGCATGCAGCCCCAGCGTGACGATTGCCGCGGCGTCCTGTCGGCCAAAAATGCCGAACACACCGCATTCGTCGTGGAAATGATCATCGGCTTCCGCGGAAAGCACGTCAGCTGCGTCTGCCATCGGGGGCGGCCTCTTGTCGCAAAAACGCTATATAGTGCGATGAGGCGGGAAGGGCAACGCGCCATCCCGCCTCAGGCGAAATCAGTTGTTGGTCGGCGCCGGTTCGGCGGGCGTGTCACCTTCGGCAGGAGCTTCGGCCGGCGGCGTGGCCGTGCCGGCCTCTGGCTCGCCGCCCTGCGGATTGAGCTTCTTGAGGATCGAGTTCTCGGGATCCTCGGGCAGCAGGTTCTCGATCGACGTGCCGATGCTCTCGAGCAGTGGGCGCGACTTGGCTTCGGACACCCAGGCAGGCGCGTTGGGGCCGACCAGCCAGTTGAAGAACAAAAGGCCGACGGCAACGACCAGGATGCCGCGGGCAGCGCCATAGAGGAAGCCGAGCGTGCGATCGAGCGCGCCGATGCGGCTGTCGATGATGAAGTCGGCGATCTTCATGGTAACGATGGTGACGATGATCAGCGCGATGATGAAAACGATGCCGGCAGCAGCTGCCATGGCGATCTTTTCGTTGTCGATGTAGGGCTGAACGTAAGGCACCACCGGCTTGTAGAAGAAGAATGCGGCAGCGGCAGCGGCGGCCCAGGAGGCGACCGAAAGCACCTCGCGCGAAAAGCCGCGCACCATGGCGAGCATCGCCGAGACCAGGGTGAAGCCGACAAGAATTCCGTCAAGCAGCGTAATCGGCATCGTGTCCACTCACTCCATGGCGACGGTTTCAGTCCGTCTCTTCCGCGCGGCTTCGCCTTGAGCCGGCTATCCGCGCCACCAGATCCGCGAGTGCGGTCGGCTGGAACGATCCGGCTCCGATTCCACCTGCGAGCTCCCCACTGCCGGAGGGCAGCACTGCCCTTCCGAAGCCCAACTTTTCGGCCTCTTTAAGGCGCTGCTGCGCATGCGCAACCGGCCTTACGGCGCCTGAAAGGCTGATTTCGCCGAAATAGACGCAATCAGCGGGCAGGGCAAGGCCGGTGAGCGATGAAACCAGTGCGGAAGCCACAGCGAGATCTGCGGCCGGCTCGGAGATGCGGTAACCGCCGGCGACGTTGAGATAGACGTCATGCTGGCCGAAGCGCACGCCGCAATGGGCTTCGAGCACGGCGAGGATCATCGACAGGCGCGAAGAATCCCAGCCGACGACGGCGCGGCGCGGCGTACCCAGCGTCGAGGCAGCAACGAGCGCCTGGATTTCGACCAGCACCGGCCGCGTGCCTTCGATCGCGGCGAAGACCGCAGCCCCCGGCGCCTTGGCGTGGCGCTCGCCCAAAAACAGCTCGGACGGGTTGGCGACCTCACGCAGGCCCTTGTCGGACATTTCGAAGACACCGATCTCGTCGGTCGGGCCGAAGCGGTTCTTGACGGTGCGCAGGATGCGGAAATGATGGCCGCCTTCGCCCTCGAAATAGAGCACGCCGTCGACCATGTGCTCGACGACACGGGGACCGGCGATCTGGCCCTCCTTGGTGACGTGACCGACAAGCACGACGGCAGCACCTGTCGACTTGGCGTAGCGGATCATCGCCTGGGATGCCGCGCGCACCTGGGTCACCGTGCCCGGTGCCGAATCGGCGAGGTCGGTCCACAACGTCTGGATCGAATCGATGATGACAAGGTCGGGCCGCTTGCCCTCGGCGATGGTGGCCAGGATGTCTTCGACATTGGTCTCGGCGGCGAGTTCGACCGGCGAGGAGGCGACGCCGAGGCGCTGTGCGCGCAGCCGGATCTGGGCCACCGCTTCTTCGCCCGAGACGTAGACGACGCGGTGGCCGCGCGATGCGAGTGCTGCCGCTGCCTGGGTCAAAAGCGTCGATTTGCCAATGCCGGGATCGCCGCCGATTAACAGCGCCGAGCCGCGCACGAAGCCGCCGCCGGTGGCCCGGTCGAGTTCGCCGATGCCCGAGACGATGCGCGGTGCATCTTCGATGTCGCCGTCGAGCGAGGTAAGGGTAACGGGGCGGCCCTTGCGCGCGCTCTTGAGCGAGCCGGGGCCGGAGCCGATGCCGCCTGACGTGCCTTCTTCGACGAGCGTGTTCCACTCGCCGCAGGAATCGCACTTGCCGGCCCAGCGCTGATGCGCTGAACCGCAATTCTGGCAGATGAATTGAACGCGGGCTTTAGCCATGCCGGAAGCCCTGCAATGCTGGTGGGGAAAGGTCGCGAAGAAGCGAAGCGTTGGACAAAGCCTACTCTTCTCCGAACCTGTCGGGCAGATGATGCTCGGGTGCGAGGTCGAAGAAGCGGGTGAATTCACCCTGGAAGCCGAGGCTGACGGTGCCGGTGGGGCCGTGACGCTGCTTGGCGACGATGACTTCAGCCTTGCCGCGCACGTCGTTCATGTTGGCTTCCCACTGCAGGTACTCGTCGGTGCCGGGCTTCGGCTCCTTGTTCTTGAGGTAGTATTCCTCGCGATACACAAAGATCACCACGTCGGCGTCCTGCTCGATCGAGCCCGATTCACGAAGATCGGAGAGCTGTGGGCGCTTGTCGTCGCGGCTTTCGACCTGTCGCGACAGCTGCGACAGCGCGATGATCGGCACGTTGAGTTCCTTGGCCAGTGCCTTGAGGCCGGTGGTGATCTCGGTGATTTCCTGGACGCGGTTCTGCGAGGCCTTGGCCGAAGATCCCTGCATCAGCTGGATATAGTCGATGATGATGAGGTCGAGGCCGCGCTGGCGCTTGAGACGGCGGGCGCGTGCTGCAAGCTGGGCGATGGAGATACCACCGGTCGAATCGATGAACAGCGGGATCTTCTGCAGCGTCTGGGTGCAGCTGACCAGCTTTTCGAAATCGGCCTCGGTGAGATCGCCACGGCGGATCTTGGACGAGGGCACCTCGGCCTGCTCGGAAATGATACGGGTGGCGAGCTGCTCAGACGACATTTCGAGCGAGAAGAAGCCGACGACGCCGCCGTTTTCGGCCTTGAACGAGCCATCGGCCTGCTGGGCCGGGACATAGGCGTGGGCGACGTTGAAGGCGATGTTGGTAACGAGCGAGGTCTTGCCCATGCCGGGGCGGCCGGCGAGCACGATCAAGTCGGAGGACTGCAGGCCGCCCATGCGGTTGTCGAGGTCCAGCAGCCCGGAGGCGACGCCGGAGAGATGGCCGTCGCGCATGTAGGCCGCGCTGGCCATGTCGATGGCGGTCTTGACCGCGTCGGAGAAGCTTTCAAAGCCGCCATCGTAGCGGCCGGTCTCGGCGAGCTCGAACAGGCGCCTCTCGGCATCCTCGATCTGCTCGCCCGGTGACATGTCGACCGGGGCGTCATAAGCAATGTTGACCATGTCCTCGCCGACGGTGATCAGCGCGCGGCGAGTTGCAAGATCGTAGACGGCGCGGCCATAGTCGGATGCGTTGATGACGGTAACGGCGTTGGCGGCAAGGGCGACGAGATATTGCATGACCGTCATGTCGCCGACCTTCTCGTCGGCGGGCAGGAAGGTCTTGAGGGTCACAGGGTTCGCCATCTTGCCCATGCGGATGAGCTCGGAGGAAACCTCGAAGATCTTGCGGTGCAGCGGCTCGTAGAAATGGGTCGACTTGAGGAAGTCGGAGACGCGATAGAAGGCGTCATTATTGACCAGCATGGCGCCGAGCAGGGCCTGCTCGGCCTCGATGTTGTTGGGGGCTTCCCGATAGAGCGGGGTCGCTTCCGCCACTTCGAACTTGCGCGCTGCCTCTGCCAATGTCGTCCCCAATCCGTTGCCGAGCACCTGCAGTAACAGCCGGGCAACTGGCCGCCCACCGTCAATTCAATTGTCGCCCACTATTCACACTCGTCCACAGGGACGGAAGGCGCGATGACGAAACCGGTTGACGCGAATCGCAACGATTCTAACTGCATACAGATAGGAACAAAACGGGAAAATTTGGCCAGACCGCGAATTTACCAAGAAGGTGTCCAGCACAATAGAGGGGCAATTTGTATACATTGGCTTGTTGATTTTACTTGAGTATTCGGTGATCCTTGACTTTCCAACGGCCTGTTCATCGCGATGCGGCACATGGCGATGCATATGTTCCGAGGGTCCCCGGGGGCGATTGCGCGCTTTAGCGGCATTGCCTCATCTGCTTGAGGAGGCAACATGCACATTCTTCGCCCTGCACCGGCTCGGATCGGCTGGCTGGCATCGACCGCCATGGTTTTGTTGGGTTCGACGCAGGCCGGCTTTGCCGCCTGCGACCTGACGCCGACCGCCGGTAACAGCATTTATGTCTGCGACAGCGGGGCGAGTGGAGGGCTGACCGACACCGACGGCACCAACACGCTGACCATGCCGGGAGGTGGTACGGGAGCCATCACCGGTGACGTCGTGTTCGGAAATTTTGTCGATCGCGTCGAAATTTACGGCGGCACGATTGACGGCGCGGTCAACCAGGGCGGCGGCGCCGATGTGTTCATTATGACCGGTGGCGTCATCAACTCGCTCAATCAGGGCAGCGCCCTTGATACCGCAACGATCAGCGGCGGCCGCATTATCGGCGAGTTTTTCGCCGGCGATTTCGTCACCATGACCGGCGGGCGCATCGGCAATGTGGATCTGGAGCAGGCCAACAACCAGATGCGGATGTCGGGAGGCACGATCGATACTTCTATTGAGGCGGTCCAGGGCAATGATCTGCTGGAAGTGTCCGGCACTGCGTCGATTGGTACGTTCATCGACCTTGGCAATGGCAACAATACCTTCCGCTGGTTGGGCGGCGGCTCGATCGGCGGCAATGTCATCATGGGCACTGGTCAGGATACGGCGCTTCTGCGCGACCTGACCGAGGCGAGCTTTGCGGCAGGCCAGGTCATCAATGGCGGGACGAGCGCCAGCAGCGTCGACACGCTGACGTTCGAGGGCACCAGCTCGTCGACTGTCGCGCGCTATGTGAACTGGGAAACCGTCAACCTCAACCAAGGCTCCGAATTCAGCCTAGATGGTGACTTAGTGCTTGGCGACGCGCTGTCGAACACCGGCAGCTTGAGCATCGACGCGTCGAGCACGCTGCTTGCCGGCGCAGGCGTCAATGCCTCCGTGCGCGCCGTCACTTCAGGCAACGCGGTGACAGTGACCAATGCCGGCACCGTTGACTTGACCAATGGCGTGGCAAGTGCTGCCGGCACCTTCACCATCGTCGGCAACTATCTCGGCGCCGGCGGTTATCTCCGGCTCGACACGGTTGTTTCAGGCGATGGCGCGCCGTCCGACAAGCTGGTCATTGAAGGTGGCAACGCCAGCGGTTCGACCGGCATTGTCGTGGTCAATTTCGGCGGCACCGGCCAGCAGACCAATGCCGACGGTATCCTGGTCGTCGAAACGACATCAGGCGGCACGACCGATGCTGGCGCCTTCACGCTTGCCAGCCCTGTGGCCTATGGCGCCTACGAGTACTTGCTGTTTCGAGGCGACGCCGCAGGGCTTGGCGAGAACTGGTATCTGCGCTCGGAGCTGGTCAATCCGGTCGATCCAGCGGAGCCGGGCATTCCGCTGATCCGGCCTGAAACGGCTGTCTATTCGGTGATGCCGCTGATGGCCCGCGACGTCGCGATGGCGACGCTTGGCACTTTCCACGAGCGCCGGGGCGAGCAGGGATTCTTTGCCGCCGGCGATGATTTTTCGACGACATGGGGACGGGTTTTCGGCTCCAGCGCCAAGCAGAACTGGTCGGGAACGGTGTCGCCTTCGGCCGACAGCACGACACTGGGCCTCCAGGCCGGCCTGGATTTCTGGCGCGGAGAGACCGAGACGGGAGGGCGCAATGTCGCCGGCCTGTTCCTCGGCTACGCCAGTCTCAATGCCGATGTCCGTGGCGCGGTCCAGGGCGAGGCCGATCTCGCCGCCGGCAAACTCGATCTCGATGCCTACAGCGTCGGCGGCTACTACACCCATGTCGGACCCGACGGCTGGTATCTCGATGCCGTGCTGATGGGAACATGGTTCGGTGGCGATGCCAGCTCGGACCGCTCCATCGGCATCGACGCTGACGGGCGCGTGGTGACTGCCTCGCTGGAAGCGGGCGTCCCGATCGCCTTGAGCCAGAGCTGGACACTCGAGCCGCAGGCTCAGATCATCTGGCAGGATGTCTCCTTCGATGACGCCAACGACACCTTGTCGGGTGTCCATTTCGACGAGGGGCGTGGTGTCACCGGACGCATCGGCGCGCGCCTGCAGGGCACCTTCGATACCGCGTCTGGCCAGCTCAAGCCTTATCTCAAGGCCAATCTCTGGCACGGCTTCGACGGCGAGGACGTCACCTATTTCGACAGCGACGCGATCCGGGTCGAGACAGGCGGAACGAGGCTCGAACTCGGCGCTGGCATAACCCATGCCTTCACCGACAAGGTCAGCGCCTTTGCTGTGGTCGATTACACCTTCAATCTTGGCGGGGAGCGCAGCCGCTTCTTCGAAGGCAATGTCGGCCTGCAGGTCAAATGGTGACCAGGCCAAGGGGGGCAGGGGCAACTCACGCGCTCCTTGGCGCGAGCAGGATGATCGAGGCGCCGAGAATACAGATGGTGGCACCGATCAGGTCCCAGCGGTCGGGGCGGATGCCTTCGGCGAGCCATAGCCAGCACAGCGACGCCGCGATGTAGATCCCGCCATAGGCGGCATAGGCGCGGCCGGCGGCGTTGGCTTCTACCAGCGCCAGAAGCCAGGCGAAGGCGACGAGCGAGACGACACCAGGCAAGAGCCAGAGCGGCGATTTCTCGAGCCGCCACCACGCCCAGAAGGCAAAGCAGCCGGCAATCTCGGCAAGGGCAGCAGTGGCGTAGATGGCATAGGTCATGAAAAAAGCCCGGCTCGTGGAGACGGGCTTTTTCCTACGGCAGGCGCATCAGGCGCAAGGCCCGACGTTTGCCTGTCGCGACGCTATTCGTTGTCGGCAACCTTCCTGCGGCGGCTGGACTTGCCAGCAGGTTCGGCGGCGGCGGCAAGCTCGGTCTGGCGGTGCGCCATCTCGTGCATGGCGAGCGCCTTTTCGCACTTGCCGATATAGTCGCGGGTCAATGGCAGCGTGTCGTTGCGGTGGGTGAGCTGGATCTGGAAGACCATCAGGTCCTGCCAGCGGAAAGCAGCCTCGGATGCCGCGAGATAAAACTCCCACATGCGGCAGAAGCGCTCGTCATAGATCGCCTTGGCCTTGTCGCGATTGGCTTGGAAACGCAGGCTCCAGTGCCTCAGCGTGTCGGCGTAGTGCAGCCGTAAGATCTCGACGTCGGTGACCATCAGTCCCGACTTCTCGACCGCCGGCAGCACTTCGGACAAAGCGGGAATGTAGCCGCCGGGGAAGATGTGCTTGCGGATGAAGGCGCTTGTCGAGGCCGGCGGACCGGCGCGGCCGATCGAATGCAGCACCATCACGCCATCGGGCTTGAGCCGCTTGGCGACATTGTCGAAGAAGGTGCGATAGTGGTTGACGCCGACATGCTCGAACATGCCGACCGAGACGATGCGGTCGAAACGTTCCACGAGGTCGCGATAGTCCCGGATCTCGAAATGAACCTGGTTTTCAAGCCCCTCGGCCTGAGCCCGTTCTGTGGCGACCGCGTGCTGCTCGGTCGATAGCGTCACGCCGAGCACCTGGGCCTCGAAGGTACGGGCGAGATAGAGCCCGAGCCCACCCCAGCCGGATCCGATGTCGAGCACCGACTGGCCCGGCCGCAGCCGCATCTTGGCGGCAATATGCGCTTTCTTGGCGATCTGTGCTTCTTCCAGCGTCATGTCGGGATCGGCGAAATAGGCGCAGGAATACTGCATGTCGGTGTCGAGGAAGAGCCGGTAGAGATCGCCCGACAGGTCGTAGTGGCGCTGCACATTGCGCTTGGCGCGGGCGGCGGTGTTGACCTGCTGGAAGCGGCGGAAGGCAAGCCGCAGATTGTCGAGTGCCTTGGTCCAGGCGGTGTCGATGCTGCCGTTGCCGAGGTTCTGGAACACCACCCGCATCAGACCGAGCACGTCGCCTTCGACGATGTCGAGATCGCCGTCCATATAGGCCTCGGGCAAAGCGAACATCGGATCCAGAGTGATCGCGCTTTCAGCGCGTCGTGTCTTGATCAGGAGATGTACTGGATCGCCTGTGTCATCGCCGAAACGATGCGACCGCCCATTGGGGCCGGTGACTGTCAGGCTGCCGGTGCGCACAAGCTTCCCGACGATGCGTTGCAACAACATATTCATGGCGTGCTCGCGAAAAGGTCAGTCGTGTAGTCCGATCTTGAAGATAGGAGCGACGCTGCCAAGTTCCACGCCTGGCACAAAAAAAGCCCGGATGTTGCCATCCGGGCTTGGTCCAGAAAACTAGTTTGGGACGGGGGCCTAGATCAGCCCTCGTCGCCTTCGCCGTCTTCGTTCGGATCAAAGAAGCTGTCCGGACGGGCGTTTTCGTTGATGTCGTCGCCGTAGATGGCTTCTGCGGTCGTCAGCGTCTCGCCCTTCGACTGACGCTCGGCTTCGTCGGCCGTGCGCGCGATGTTCAGCGTGATGGTGACTTCGACTTCGGCGTGCAGCGCGATCGCCACGTTGGTCAGACCGATGTTCTTGATCGGCTGGTTGAGCTCGACCTGATTGCGGGCAACCGTGAAGCCTTCGGCGATCAGCAGATCGGCGATGTCGCGAGTCGAGACCGAACCGTAGAGCTGGCCGGTTTCACCAGCCGAACGCACGATGACAAACGACTTGCCGTCGAGCTGGTCGGCGACCTGCTGTGCTTCCGACTTGCGCTCGAGGTTGCGGGCTTCGAGCTGAGCGCGCTGGCCTTCGAACTTCTTCTTGTTGGCTTCGTTGGCGCGGAGCGCCTTGCCCTTGGGCAGCAGGAAGTTACGGCCAAAGCCGTCCTTGACCTTGACGATGTCGCCCATCTGGCCGAGGCGGGCAATACGTTCGAGAAGAATGACGTCCATTGTCCTTGTCCTTTCGTTGGCTGCAAAGGCAGCAAATTGGGTTCAACGGGCAAGGAAGCAATCTTGGCGCCGAGCGCCGGTTTCGCTGTCCTGCCTGTCGCGGCAGTTAGGATCTCCGCAGAAATCCAACCCGGGATTTGAGGCTCACCCGACCGCGCCCGTCGCGGGGGGAGATATTCCGGCCCGGGGCGGATGCCGCCGGGCCGGAACGAATATCACTTCACCACGTAAGGCAGCAGGCCAAGGAAGCGGGCGCGCTTGATCGCCTGGGCGAGTTCACGCTGCTTCTTCTGGCTGACGGCGGTGATGCGCGAAGGAACGATCTTGCCGCGCTCGGAAATGTAGCGCTGCAGCAGACGCACGTCCTTGTAGTCGATCTTCGGAGCGTTGGCGCCGGAGAACGGGCAGGTCTTGCGGCGGCGATGGAAGGGACGACGGGTCGGGATCTGATTGATGTCGACCATTATTCTGCACCCCCTTCAACACCTTCGCGCGGACGGCGCGGGCCACGGTCACCACCGCCATCGCGGTCGCCGAAGCTGCGCGGGCCACGATCACCACGGTCGCGGTCGCCGAAGCTGCGCGGACGGTCGCCGAAGCCACCGCGTTCGCCACGCTCGGAGCGCTCTTCGCGCTTCTGCATCATGGCGGAGACGCCTTCTTCATGCGCATCGACCTTGATGGTCAGGAAGCGCAGAACGTCTTCGGACAGGCCCTGCTGGCGCTCGACTTCCTTGACGGCAGCCGACGGAGCGGTGATGTCCATAAGCGTGTAGTACGCCTTGCGGTTCTTGTTAACGCGGTAGGTAAGGGACTTCAGTCCCCAGTTCTCAACCCGGCCAACCGATCCACCAGCTGCAGTGATGATGCCCTTGTAGTGTTCGACAAGTGCATCGACCTGCTGCTGCGAGAGGTCCTGGCGGGCAAGAAACACATGTTCATAAAGAGCCATAGTTTTTGCCTTTCTTCGTTTCCATCTTCCGGTCCCGGCGGCTAGAGCCTCTGCGACTTCCCTGACCCTTCGAGGGCCTTACGGCCTCCTCAGGGGAAGAAAGGAGCACGACGAGACGGTCGAGAGCGGAGACACGGGAGGCGGAAGCGTTTTCGCTTCACACGGCGACTTCCAGGGAAGCCTCCGGCCCTCCGTTCAGCCCCCAGCTGGGACCGGCAGATGGCGGGCGTCTACATGCTAAGCGCCGCCAAGGCAAGGGGTAGGGCCCAGAATCTCAGGAAAACCGGCCTTTTCCGGCCGATTTTTGGCTCAGCCAAAGGCCTCGTCGCGGAGGAACAGCGGCGAGCGCGTGCGGTTGGCGACGACCTTGTCGACGGTCTCGGGGAAGAAGCCCTTGGCGCCGCGGCGCTTGCCGAACATCATGTCGTATTGCAGCCAGCGGAAATCGCGGATCGCCGGGTCGAGTTCCTTCTGGCGCGACCAGTCGAACACCGACTCGCCCTGCCGCGGCATCAGCATGTTGCGGTCGACGACCCTGTAGCGGTCATGCAGGTTGCCGAGGAAGTCGGTGTAGTAGGGGTGGCTGATGCCTGCGGTCTCAAGCACATGCAGTGGCAGGAAGGCCGGGCTGATCGAGCCGATGTCGCGCGCGGCACCAGTGCGGTTCGACCACACGACCAGCGGCGTCTCGTGTTGCGCCAGCATCTCGTCGATTGGCGCCTTGCGCTTGGCCACCGGCTCTTTCATGAAGCCCGTCTCGACATAAACCGGACCGAGCGGCGGCAGGTGGTCGCCGAAAAAGGCGATCACGGTCGGGCGCTCGCGCTTGCTGGCCCAGTCCATCAGGCGTTTCAGGCCACGGTCCGCGTCGGAAGCGCCTTCGGAATAGGTCAGGATCGAATCGCGCACCCAAGGCGAGGTCGCTGCATCAACTTTGTGGGTCGTGTCGGAGTAGCGGTTCGGCTCGTAGGGGCCGTGGCTCTGCAGCGAGACTGCAAAGAAGAAGAACGGATGCTCGGTCGCATCGGCCTGGCGGATGATCTCTTCCGTCAGTGCAGCGTCGGAAACCAAGGGCCCGCGCTTTTCCAGCGGCGGCAGGTTTTCTTCCGACAGGAAGGTGTCGAAGCCAAAGTCCTTGTAGACGAGCGCGCGGTTCCAGAACCAGCCGCCGAAAGGGTGGATGGCCTTGGTCTCGTAACCCTCGCTCTTGAAGAAGGTGGCGAGTGATGGCACCGGCGCGCGGACATACTGCTGGTAGGGGATCGAGCCAGCCGGCAGGAAGGCATTAGAAAAACCGGTCAGCGCCTCGAACTCGACATTGGCGGTCATGCCGCCGAACTCCGGCGAGAATACGTGGCCGGACTGCGACGCCCGCACGTTCTGGATCGGGTCGGGCGTGATCTTGACGCCAGGCAGCCGCGTCGGATCCCAGAAGGACTCGCTCATCACGATAATGACGTCTGGCTTTTCTTCAGGTAGCGCTGCGGCCGCTAGCTCGGGCTTGGCGATGGCGTCGATGGCCTTGTCGGAATAGCCTTGCGGCGCCTTGACCTTGGCCATCGGCACGTTGAGCGCAAAGGCGATGGCAAAGCCGTTCGAGGCGTAGTTTTCCTTCTGGTCCCACATCATCGGGATGATCTGCAGGCGGTCGCGCGTCCACGAAAAGGTCGCGTAGTCCATGATCGAGACGAAGAAGGCGAGTGCTGGAATGGCGATGGCGAGGCGCGACATGCGCGCCCAGAACGACAGCGCCGGCATGCGGCGGCGCCAGTAGCGCCAGGCGAGCACCAGCAGCGAGACGCCGGCAATGAGGCCAACGACGATGCCGATGCCGGCGAGTGGCCGCTCGCGGACGAGCAGCGGCATCAGCTCGACGATCTGGCGGGCATAGAGGAAATCGGTCGGGTAGAGCGGATCGCCGAGATAAAGCGACTTCTGGTGGCCAACGAAGGCGAGCATCAGCGCCACAGGCGCGACGATCAAAAGGCCGTTGTAGGGCCGGCCAAGCAATGCGTCGAAGCCGATGATCAGCAATGCAAACAGGGCAACCGTGGTCCAGCTCGGCTTGAATGGCTGCTGGAAAAAGTTGAGGGTGTCGACGAACGAGCCGCGCGCTACGAATTCGATGGCGAAGACCAGGACCGCCGAGACGGCGAGCGTGATCATCACCGAGCGCAGGACCCCCAGGGCATAGGCACGCCGGCCGAGTACTTCAGCCTCGTTTTCCTCGTCGTGTGCGACGGGCTTGCCTGTCGCGAACAGCTTTGCCAACTCAACTTCCTCGAACGCTGGACAGCCGCGTCACGCAACCGTCACGAAACTGTCATCGAAAACCTAGCGCATATGGCAAAATTGAGAAGGACGGGGCAAACAAAACGTGTTTCGCGTTAATTCTCTGTGATTATTTGCCCCAAACGGGTCCCAAAGGCCTCAAGGCTTGACTTCGCGGTATCCATTGCGCCAGAGGCACAACGATATGGCGCGCTGCTTGTTCCCGAAGGTGCAAGAGGCGCTCCACGTGATAAGTCTGCGCATCGCGCCCCCTGATACCGATTCCGGTTTGGGCCGATGCGGCAAGCAGCCAGGAGACCAACATGGCCATTGCATTCACTTTTCCCGGGCAGGGCAGCCAGGCCGTCGGCATGGGCAAGGAACTGGCCGATGCCTTTCCGGAGGCACGCCGCGTGTTCGAGGAAGTCGACGATGCGCTGGGTGAAAAGCTGTCCAAACTGATCTGGGAAGGGCCTGAAGAGACGCTGACGCTGACGGCCAACGCGCAGCCGGCGCTGATGGCGGTGTCGATGGCTGCCTTCCGCGCGCTGGAATCGCGTGGCCTGTCGCTCAAGGACAAGGTCTCTTACGTCGCTGGCCATTCCCTCGGTGAATATTCCGCTCTTGCTGCCGCTGGCTTTGTCTCGGTCGCCGATGCAGCGCGCCTGCTGCGCATCCGCGGCAATGCCATGCAGGCCGCAGTGCCGGCAGGCCAGGGCGCCATGGCTGCGATCATCGGCCTCGAACAGGCTGATGTCGACGCCGCATGTGCCGAGGCCGCACAAGGTTCGGTCTGCCAGATCGCCAACGACAATGGCGGTGGCCAGCTGGTCATTTCCGGCGAGAAGGCGGCCGTCGAACGCGCCGCGGCACTTTGCACCGCAAAGGGCGCCAAGCGCGCGCTGATGCTGCAGGTCTCCGCTCCCTTCCATTCGGCGCTGATGGCGCCTGCCGCCGAGAAGATGCGTGAGGCGCTGGCGGGCGTAAAGAAGAACGTCCCGATCGTGCCTGTCGTTGCCAACGTCACGGTAAAGCCGATCACCGCCCCTGAAGAGATCGCCGCCCGCCTCGTCGAGCAGGTGACTGGCCGCGTCCGCTGGGCCGAGACCGTCGAGTGGTTCGGCAACAATGGCGTGACCACGCTTTATGAAGTAGGCGCCGGCAAGGTGCTGTCGGGCCTCGCCCGCCGCATCAACAAGGAGATCGCGACGGCTGCGGTCAACAATCCGGCGGACGTCGACGCGGCAATCGCCGCGCTCGCCTGAGCAATTCAAACGACCCCACCCGCGTGAAGGGTGCGCTCTTCAAGGAAGGTAGCAAAATGCTCGATCTGACCGGCCGCAAGGCACTCGTTACCGGTGCATCCGGCGGCATCGGCGAAGAAATCGCCCGCATCCTGCACAAGCAGGGCGCCATCGTCGGTTTGCACGGCACCCGCATCGAAAAGCTCGAGGCCCTCGCCAATGAGCTCGGCGATCGGGTCAAGCTGTTCCCGGGCAATCTTGCG
Organism: Aminobacter carboxidus; assembly: GCF_014863355.1. Lineage (GTDB taxonomy): Bacteria > Pseudomonadota > Alphaproteobacteria > Rhizobiales > Rhizobiaceae > Aminobacter > Aminobacter carboxidus. The sequence goes on from NZ_JACZEP010000001.1 coordinate 604,846, forward strand.
GACCGCGACGAGGTCAAGGCGCTGGGCCAAAAGGCCGAGGCCGATCTCGAAGGCGTCGACATTCTGGTCAACAATGCCGGCATCACCAAGGATGGCCTGTTCGTGCGCATGTCGGATGCCGACTGGGATCAGGTCATCGAGATCAACCTGACGGCGATGTTCCGCCTGACGCGCGAGCTTACTCACCCGATGATGCGCCGCCGCCATGGCCGTATCATCAACATCACCTCGGTCGTCGGCGTCACCGGCAACCCCGGCCAGACCAACTATTGCGCCTCCAAGGCCGGCATGATCGGCTTCTCGAAGTCGCTGGCCCAGGAGATCGCCACCCGCAACATCACCGTCAACTGCGTGGCGCCAGGCTTCATCGAATCGGCGATGACCGAGAAGCTCAACGACAAGCAGAAAGAGGCGATCATGGCCGCGATCCCTGCCAAGCGCATGGGCACCGGCAAGGAAGTTGCCTCGGCTGTCGCCTATCTCGCTTCGGATGAAGCCGCCTACGTCACTGGCCAGACAATTCACGTCAATGGTGGCATGGCGATGATCTGATTGGGCCGATTGGCCGGGATAACCGGGCCTTTTGCCTTGGACGCGGTGAATTTTTCGTGTATTGCCGCGCTCCATCAGGTGGCCGGGCCGACACCGGACCGCCACCCGAGCGCTTGGGAAAGCGCAGATTACAGCTTGATTAGCGGCAATCCGCCCGCTAACGAAGACCTAACAACACCAGACTGAGGATGCCCACATGAGTGACACCGCAGAGCGCGTCAAGAAGATCGTCATTGAACATCTTGGCGTTGACGCCGACAAGGTGACGGAAGCTGCGAGCTTCATCGACGACCTGGGCGCGGACAGCCTCGACACGGTCGAGCTCGTCATGGCTTTCGAAGAAGAATTCGGCGTCGAGATCCCCGATGACGCGGCCGAGACCATCCTCACCGTTGGCGACGCCGTGAAGTACATCGACAAGGCTTCGGCCTGAGCGATCGCGAATTGTCAGGGATGCCCGCGATGAGGCGTGTGGTCGTCACAGGCCTTGGCCTGCTTTCACCGTTCGGCATGGGCTACGAGCACGGCTGGAAAGAACTTCTTTCCGGCCGTAGCGCCGCAAGGCGCATCTCGGAGTTCGAGGTCGAAGATCTCCCCTGCAAGATTGCCAACGTCATCCCCAGGGGTGACGGCAGCGACAATAGCTTCAATCCCGAAGCGTTCCTTGAGCCCAAGGAACTGCGCAAGATCGGCGACTTCATCCTGTATGGGATCGCGGCAGCCGACGAGGCATTGAAGGATTCGGGCTGGCAGCCCAAGACACCGGAAGAGCAGTACGCGACCGGCGTCATGATCGGCTCGGGCATCGGCGGCATAGACGGCATCGCTGAAAACGCCCTGATCCTGAAAGAACGCGGCCCACGCCGCATCAGCCCCTTCTTCATTCCGGGCCAGATCATCAATCTGGTTTCCGGACAGGTTTCGATCCGGCACGGGCTCAAGGGCCCGAACCATGCCGTGGTCACCGCCTGCTCGACCGGCGCGCATGCCATCGGCGACGCTGCCCGCCTGATCATGTTCGGCGATGCCGACGTGATGCTGGCCGGCGGTGCCGAAGCACCTGTGACGCGTCTTTCGCTTGCCGGCTTTGCTGCCTGCAAGGCGCTATCGACCGACCGCAACGACGAGCCGGAAAAGGCTTCGCGCCCTTATGACCGCGACCGCGATGGTTTCGTCATGGGCGAGGGTGCCGGCGTTGTCGTTCTCGAAGAACTCGAGCACGCCAAGGCACGCGGCGCCAAGATCTACGCCGAAGTCGTCGGCTATGGCCTGACCGGTGACGCCCATCACATCACGGCACCCGCCGAGGATGGCGATGGCGCGTTCCGCTGCATGACGGCCGCCCTCAAGCGCGCCAATCTGACGCCTGCCGACATCGACTACATCAACGCCCATGGCACCTCGACCATGGCCGATACGATCGAGCTCGGCGCTGTCGAGCGTCTCGTCGGCAGCGCCGCCTCCAAGGTGTCGATGTCGTCGACCAAGTCGTCGATAGGCCACCTCTTGGGTGCTGCCGGTGCTGCCGAGGCAATCTTCTCGATCCTCGCCATCCGCGACAACATCGTGCCGGCGACGATCAACCTCGACAATCCCGAGCGCGAGACGGCCATCGATCTGGTGCCGAACAAGCCGCGCAACCGGCAGGTCGACGTCGCCCTGTCGAACTCCTTCGGCTTTGGCGGCACCAACGCCTCGCTGGTATTCCAGCGCTTCAACGGCTGATAGGTTGTGGGAAGGGGCCCGTTGAGGGCCCTTTGCCGTGATTTTTGCCACATTCAAGCCTAGTCTCCCGGCGGGGATTCGACGCAAAGGCGAGGCAAGATGAGCATCAATACGCCAGGTCAGGGAGAAGGCGCGCCGCGCGCCGCACCGGCCAATCCAATCGTTCCAAAGACCGCGCAGGAAGCGTTGCGGCCCGAAGCCGGTACGCCGCCGCCCTCCAAGCGTTCGCGCGCGTCGCGCAACCAGATCGTCGTGTTCATGAACTTCATGATGTCGACGGCGGTGCTGGTTATCCTCGCCGGCGGCGCAGCCCTCTATTTCGGCAAGCAGGAGTTTGGCGGCGCAGGCCCTTCGACGGTACCGGCGACCTTCCTCGTCAAGCCGAGCACTGGCGTGCAGGACATTGCCGACCAGCTCGAGCGGCGCGGCCTGATCAGCGACGCGCGCATCTTCCGCATGGGCGTGCGCGCCTACGGCAATGACGGCGCGCTCAAGGCCGGCGAATATGAGATCCAGGCTGGTGCTTCAATGCACGAGATCATGGAACTGCTGAAGAGCGGCAAGTCGGTGCAGTATTCGCTGACGATCCCGGAGGGACTGACTGTCGAGCAGGCGTGGAAACGCATCGCCGAGCAGGAAGCGCTGAGCGGCGACATGCCGGCGGAGATGCCTGCTGAGGGTGCGCTTGCCGCCGACACGCAACGTTTCACCCGCGGCCTGACCAGGCAGCAGATCGTCAACAAGATGCTGGCCGATCAGAAGGATCTGGTCGAGACCATCTGGGCCCGGCGCTCGCCCGACCTGCCGCTGGCCGACGTCAACGAGTTCGTGACGCTGGCCTCGATCGTCGAGAAAGAAACCGCGCGCGGCGACGAGCGCTCGCGCGTCGCGGCCGTTTTCATCAACCGCCTCAACAAGGGTATGCGGCTGCAGTCCGATCCGACGATCATCTACGGCATCTTCGGCGGCAAGGGTAAACCAGCCGACCGGCCTATCTATCGATCCGACATCGACAAGCCGACGCCCTACAATACCTACACGATCAAGGGCCTGCCGCCGACGCCGATCGCCAATCCGGGCAAGGCTTCGCTGGAGGCCGTGGCCAACCCGTCGAAGACTAAGGACCTCTACTTCGTTGCCGACGGTTCGGGCGGGCACGTCTTTGCCGAGACGCTGGACGAGCACAACGAAAACGTTGCCCGCTGGCGCGCCTTCCAGCGCAAGGTCGTTGAGGACGAGAAGGCGGCAGGCGAAGCCGATCCGGCCAAGAAAGACGCAGCCACAACCAACGCCGTCAAGAAGTAAGAACAAGCCTCGCCTTGCCCCCGACGGGTGCAGGGCACGCTGCAAACAGGGACGCGCTGCCAGATGAACCTGCAGAGCATGACAGGCTTCGCCCGCGTAGCCACCGAGCACGACGGGACGGCGATCGCCTGGGAGGTGAAGTCGGTCAACGGCAAGAGCGTCGACGTGCGCCTGCGCCTGCCGCAAGGGTTCGAGCGGCTCGAGCCTGGCGTCAGGCAAGCCATCCAGAAGCGCTTTTCGCGCGGCAACGTGCAAGCGACGCTGACCGTCAGCCGCACCGCCGGCGCTATGGTGCAGCCGGTGATCAATGAAGTGTTCCTGCGCGACGTGGCCGAACTCGCCACGCGCCTGGTCAAGCAATATGGCGCAGCTCCCGCCAGCGCCGACGGCCTGCTTGCGCTGCGCGGCGTGTTCGACGTGCCCGAGGCTGTCGAGACCGAGGAGCAGCGGGCGGCGATCGACGTGGTGATCATGAACGGCCTGGAAGCCGGGCTGGCTGGTCTTGTCGAGGCGCGCAAGGCCGAGGGCGAGGCACTGCGGTCGTTGCTGTCGGATCACATCGCGACCATAGAGACGCTGACCCTGCAAGCCGAAGCCGATCCGTCGCGCGAGCCGGCGCAGATCCGCCAGCGCCTCGCCGAACAGGTGCGCCTGCTGCTTGAGGCATCGCCGGCGCTCGACGAGACGCGGCTCAACATGGAAGCGGCGTTCCTGGCCACCAAAGCCGATATCCGCGAGGAGATCGACCGGCTGAAGACCCATATCGCTTCGGGGCGCGCCTTGCTTGCGGGCGGTGGTGCAATTGGCCGGAAGCTCGATTTTCTGGCGCAGGAATTCAACCGCGAATCGAATACTCTGTGTTCGAAGTCGAATGCCGCCGCAGTGACCGCCGTCGGGCTGGAACTGAAGGCCGTCGTCGATCAGTTCCGCGAGCAAGTTCAGAATCTGGAGTAGCGCATGAGCGCCGAGACCCCATCAATAGCCATCAAGCGTCGCGGCTTGATGCTGGTATTGTCGTCGCCTTCGGGCGCAGGCAAGTCGACGATTTCGCGCAACCTGATCGAAACCGATCCGGAGCTGAAGCTGTCGGTGAGCGTCACTACCCGTCCGCGCCGTGGCAGCGAGATCGACGGCGCCCACTATCACTTCACCAGCAAGCGCGAGTTCGAACTTCTTCGCGACAACGACGCGTTGCTCGAATGGGCCGAGGTTCACGGCAATTTCTACGCGACGCCACGCGAGCCGGTCGAGTTGGCAATGTCTCAGGGCCGCGACATGCTGTTTGACATCGACTGGCAGGGCGCCAAGCAGCTCAAGGAAAAGATGCGTGGCGACATCGTCTCGATCTTCATCCTGCCGCCCTCGATGGGCGAACTGAAGGCCCGTCTCAAGCGTCGCGCCGAGGACCAGGACGCGGTGATCGAGACGCGGCTCAAGAATGCCCGCGACGAGATCGAGCACTGGGGTGAATACGACTATGTCGTGATCAACGAAGACCTCAACCGCGCTTTTGCCGAAGTCCGCGCGATCGTCGCCGCCGAACGCCTGCGCCGCGACCGCCGGCCGGGCCTGTTCGACTTCGTATCGAAACTGCTCGACGAGAAGATCTGAGGTTCCACCTTCTCCCCCTTGGAGGAGAAGGAAGTTCAGACGGCTTTTGCCAGCGCGACGAATTCCTCGACGCTGAGCGTTTCGGCGCGGCGCGTCGGGTCGATGCCGACTGCCTCCAGCAGCTTTTCGCCGCCCATGCTTTTCAGGCTCTGGCGCAGCATCTTGCGGCGCTGGCCGAAGGCGGCTTCGGTGACACGGCCAAGCACCTTCACATCGGCCGCCAGCGGCTCCCTGCGCGGCTCCAAGTGGATGACCGACGACGTGACCTTGGGCGGCGGCGTGAAGGCCTGCGGCGGCACGTCGAAGGCGATGCGCGCATCGGTGCGCCATCCAGCGAGTACGCCGAGCCGGCCAAAGGCGGAACTCGCCGGCTTCGCCACGATGCGTTCGGCAACCTCGCGCTGGAACATCAGCGTCAGCGACTGGTAGAACGGCGGCCAGGCCTCCACGGTCAGCCAGCGGACCAGCAATTCGGTGCCGATGTTGTAAGGCAGGTTGGCGACGATCTTGGTTGGTTCGCCGCCGGCGAGGGTTGCGAAATCGGTCTTCAGCGCATCGCCCGACACGACCTCGAGCCGGCCCGGATAGTGGTCGGAAACCTCTGCGAGGGCGGCGAGGCAGCGCTCGTCGCGCTCGATGGCAATGACCTTTTTCGCGCCATGCATCAGCAATGCTCGGGTCAAGCCGCCGGGGCCCGGTCCGACCTCGATGACGGTGACGCCGGTGAGGTCGCCGGCAGCACGCGCCACCTTGCCGGTGAGGTTGAGGTCGAGAAGGAAATTCTGGCCAAGCGCCTTCTTGGCCTGGAGGCCATGGCGTTCGATGACGTCGCGAAGCGGCGGCAGGCCATCGATGCTGGTTGTGTTACTCATGCCGGCTTCGCCTCGATGTCTGAAAGTTGCCGCGCCAGCTTCAGTGCGGCGATCAGGCTGTCGGGCCGGGCGATGCCCTTGCCGGCGATGTCGAATGCGGTGCCGTGGTCGGGCGAGGTTCGCACGAAGGGTAGGCCGAGCGTGACGTTGACCGTCTCGTCAAAGGCGAGTGCCTTGGCCGGGATCAGTGCCTGGTCGTGATACATGCAGATGGCTGCGTCGTAGCCGGCACGCGCCCGGGCGTGGAACATGGTGTCGGCGGGCAGGGGGCCGAAAGCCTCGATGCCTTCCGCCTTGAGCGCCTCGACGGCAGGGCGGATGACGCGTTCATCCTCTTGGCCCATGGCTCCGCCTTCGCCGGCATGCGGATTGAGGCCAGAGACGGCTATGCGCGGCTTCACAATGCCGAAGCGGGTGCGCAGGTCATGCGCCGTAATGCGTACGGTCTCAACGATGGCTGCTGTCGTCAGCGCCTTCGGCACCTCTGATAGCGCAATGTGAATAGTAACCGGCACGGCGCGCAACTCAGGCCCGGCCAGCATCATCACTGGTACAGTGTCGACGCCGGTCCTGGCGGTCGCCAGATGGGCGAGATATTCGGTGTGGCCGGGAAAGCGGAAGCCGGCGTCGTAGAGCGGCTTCTTGGCAATCGGGCAGGTGACGACGGCTGCCGCACGACCTTCGAATGTGTCGGCCACGGCGCGATCGATGGCCTCGATGATGCCGGCGGCGTTGCGCTTGTCAGGCTGGCCCGGCGTGTTGACAAGCACTGCTGCCAACGGAACCACCGGGAGGGCATTTGCGAATGCGGCCGCTACACCAGTGGGATCGGTCTCGACGATGGCTATGTCGACACCCAGGGCGCGCACGCGCGCGGCAATCAGCTTCGGGTCGGCGAGCAAATAGAAGGGCGGCACGCCGGCCGCGTCGCGCTGCCGCCAGGCGGCGACAGCGATTTCGGGGCCAATGCCTGATGGATCGCCTGACGTCAGCGCCAGAGGCAGCCTATGGGCAGCCACGGCCTAGCGGGTGACGATGCGAGCCTTGGCCCGCAGCTCTTCGATGTACTTCTTGTTGAGCTCTTCGGCCTTTGCGTCGCCCTGCTTGCCTGCACCCTCGGCCTGGAAGACCATCTGGGCGACCTTGTCGTCGGAGACTTCGCGCGAGCTGCAGACGCCGATGAACTCGACGCCACGATCGGTTTCGCGCACTGGTGTCGCGCCTCCGACCTTGAGCTTCTTGATCTCGTCTGCCCATTCGGGCGGCAACTGCGGGGCGATGACCCGGCCAAGGTCGCGGACGGTGACGTCGAGCAGTCCCTTGGCAAATTCACGCGTCTGTTCGCAGCCATTGAAGCGGCCGCGCATGGCATCTGCCTCGCGCTTGCGCTTGCCGATCGTCCCACGCTCGGAGGCGGGGACAACGAAGATCACCTGCTGCAGCATGTATTCGGTGGCGCTCGGCTTGGCGCCGCCCTGCTGGAGCATGCGGCGTACGGCGTCCTGCTCGGACGACATGCCACCACCGCCGTCAGCCGAGCGGAAGCGGGCACCGAGCGCCTGGTTCCAGCCCATCTGGGCGCGGATGTAGTCCTTGAAGTGGCTTGAGGTCACGCCGGCCTGGCCCAGGATCTGGTCCATCTGCGCGGGCTTGAGCTTGTTGGAACCGGCGAAGCGCGCATAGGCGTCATCGACCTGCTTGTCCGAGATGCGGATGTTGAGCCGCTTCATCTCGGCGACGCGCAGTGTCTGCTCAATCATTTCCTGGCCGGCATCGCCTTTGCGCTTCTGCAGCTTGAGGAAAGCCGCACGGCGCTGGATGTCGAAGCTGGTAATCGGCACATCGTTGACGATGTACTTGATTTCACTGGCCTGGGCCGGAGGCGCGTAGGCGGTGATCGAAAGCGACGTCGCCGCCACGAGCAGGGCCAGACCTGCTGAAAAGAGGTGCTTGCGCATTGCTATAAGTCCCGTTCAAACCCCAGATCCGGACATTGCCCGGATACGTGCCCCGTCATTGGCCGCGCTATGCGGCAAAACGATGTCAGGCCGCCCCCGCCGCCATTCTGTCGCTGCCTTAGAAGGCGCTCGTCGCGTTGCCGAAGTCGCCGATCGTGCGGAACGAGATGTTGAAGCCGACGGTGCGCGAGACATCGTCCGGCTTATTGTGATCGCGGCTTTCGGAATAGGACATCATGTAGGTGAAGCACTCGTCGTCATAGGCGAAGCCGAGGCCATTCTTGACGAGCAGATCACCCTTGATGTCGTAGGTGCCCGAGCCGAACACGCGCCATTCGTCGTTGAAACGGGCGGTGGCGCCGAGGGTCACTTCGTGGCGGTCGTCGGCAAAGCCGTAGAGCGGCTGCGCCTGGATGTAGGCGTAGCGCGCCGACACGGCGAGCGGACGCGCATCGAGGCCAACCTTCATCTCGGCGCGGCGAACATCGAAGGTGCGCTCGTCGAAACGGCCGCTGACCGAGGCCGAGAAGCCGTTCGGGCTGGCGACGCCGGCCAGAGCGACGTAGTCGGACTTGTCGGTCTCGAGGCCGGAATAGGCGCCGGCATTGACGAGATCGGGTGCGGCGAACGAGTTGTCGCCGGCAATGTGATACGACTGGCCGACAAGCGCGTTGGTAGTCCAGCCATTGTTGAAGCTGCCGGAATAGCGCAGACCGAGATTGGCCCGGGTGCCGCCTTCCATGCGATCGTAGCCGGAGAACTTGTCGCGCTCGAACAGCGAGGCGGCGTCGAAGACGAAGCTCTGGGCGTCTTCGTTGGGAATGCCAAGGGCATTGATGTGGCTCTCGCTCGGGCGGGCAAAGATCTGGGCCATCGGCTCAAGCACATGGGTCGAGCTGGTCGACGAGAACAGCACTGGCCAGCGCAGCTCCAGGCCAAGGGTGGCCATGTAGCGGAACAGCGACGAGCGCACGTCGTCGGCAACGTTGATCCGCGGATCGGCGGCCATGGTGTTGATGGCAGCAAGCGATGCTGCCGACGCATCGACGTAGCTGCCGTCGGCGCGGAAGGCGAGCATCGGCGTGACGAGCAGGCCGCCATCGGTGATGATGGTCCGCTTCCACTCGGCTTCGGCGGTGATGCGGCTCGAAGTGCCTTCGATGCCGTGGATCGTTGGTCCGTTCGGCGCTGTCAGTCCCGCGTCGAGGTCCGAACGCTGAATGACACGTGCGTTGAGGTCGAACGACAGCTCGCCTCCGGCCACCGGCGTATCAGGGATATAGGCATAGTCCAGCGACGGCAGCACCCAGGGCTGCTTGTCTGCGCGCGCATTCGGATCGCTGTCGAGCGCCTCTTCCTGGACCTGGAAGCGCATGGCGCGCAGGTCGAAGTAGTTGCGATCGTTCAGGCCGGTCAGATAGACTTCCGAGCGGTGCGTGCTGCCTGAGAAGCCGTCGATGCCATAGGTGCGCGAAAAGTTCTTGTCGGTCTGGGCAAGGATGTTCCAGCCGAAGGCCCAGCGCGGATTGAGGTCGAAATGACCCTTCGTGCCGACCATGCCGCGCAGCTTGTTCTCGTCGCCGGCCGGACCGCGATCGACCGTATTGAGGTCGAACTTGTCCGGGTTCATCTGGTAGATGCCGGCCATTTTCAGGCTATATTGGCCATTGTTGAAGCGCTGGCGCCATTCGGCCTCGCCGAGGAAACCCTGGCGGGTGTAGCCGGTGCCCTTGATTGTAAGGTCGTAGGTCGGCGAAAGCGCGAAATAGTAGGGGATCGAAACGCCGACGCCGAGCTCGCTCTTGTAGCTGACGCCAGGCATCAGGAAGCCGCTCTTGCGCTTGACCGTGGGGTCGGCAATCTCGAAGGCTGGCAGGAAGGCGATCGGGAAGCCGAAGAACTCGAAATTCGAGTTTTCGAAGCGCACTGTCTTCTTCTGGCCGTTCCAGATGATCTTCTGTGCCTTGACGCGCCAGATCGGCGCCTTGTCGGGCTTTTGCTCGCAAGGTTCGCAGGCCGTGTAGACGCCGTTGTTGAACGTCGTCAGGAAGCCGCCTTCGCGCTTGGCGCTTTCGGCGGCGAAATAGGTCTTGTCGACGGTCTCGATGCGCAGCGTGTTGACGAAGCCATCAGCGAAGTCGTCGGTGATGTCGATCTCCTGCGAGAAGATCTTGGTACCGTCCGAATTGACGACCTCGACATTGCCGCTGGCCACCAGACGCGAAGTCTTGCGATCATAGGTGACGCGCTGGGCAACGAGGCGGTTGCCAGCATAGTCGATCTGAACGCCGCCGACCGCAGTCACGGTGCTGGCGTCGTTGTCATAAACGAGCGTGTCCGCCTCGAGCAGCATCTGCGAGCCTTCGGGCACGCTGGGTGCGAGGTCGGCGACAGTCTGTGCGATAGCAGGTGCGGACGGCAACGCGACCGAAAACAGGCACGCGAGCGCAGTCGCACCCAAAAGGCCTGCCATATGGGCCCTGCGGTTGGCCATTGCGCCCCTCACCTAACCGTCCTCTTTGTAGAGCAGGAAAGTCACCCCGAAAAACATTGCGACCACTACTGGAAACCATGCCGCAATATAAGTCGGCACGAATCCCGCATTGCCAAATGCTTTGACCAGAACCGAAACGACATAAAGCAGAAAGCCGGCGACGACGCCACCCAAAATCATCGTTGCAGACTGCCCCATACGTGCAAATTGCATCGACACTGTTGCAGCAATGAGAGTCATTGCAACCAAAAGGAAGGGCAGGGCGACAAGTGAATGAAATTGCATGGCGAATGCGTTGGCCCTGAGGCCGAAAGAACGCGCCACTTCGATCTTCGAAGGCAGCTCGAAGAAGGGAATCGTTTCGGGCCGCGCCAGCCGTTCCTGAACGAATTCAGGCTTCAGGTTTGTCGGCACCTGATCGATCGGCTGCGAGGTGAAATTCTTGCCGCCCTTCATGCTGCGGACGTTGACGAGTTCCCAGTGGCCGTCGCGCAGATAGGCGCGTTCGGCATCTTTGCGCTCGACCATGTCGCCATTGGCGTCGAAGATGAAAAACACCGCGTCCGAGAGCTCGAGCCCCTGATTGAGCACGGCCCGGGCGCCGATGATGACTTCGGTGTCGTCGGCCTTCTGGCGCAGCCAGGGTGCTGAAAACGCCGAAACCGAATTGGACTGGCGCGAGCGCAGTTCGGATTCGATGGTTTCCGAATGTGAGAAGCCGTAGGCGGCGATCGGGTTGAGGATGCCGACAGTGACCACGCCGAAAAGCAGCGCGCCGATGCAGCACGGCAGCAGGAACTGCCAGGCCGAGATGCCGGCGGCGCGCGCGATGACCAGTTCATAGCGCCGGTTGAGCGAAACCAGCGTCGCCATGGCGCTGAACAGGGCCACGAAAGGCACCGTCTGCTGCATGATCATCGGCACGCGAAGCGCTGAAACCGTCATTGCGATCGAAAACTTGAAGCCCGGCAAACCGCCGACATTGCTCGAGAATTCGGTGACATCGATGATGAAGATCAGCGCGTAGATGCCGATGAAGAACCACGTCGTGATGACGGCGTAGCGAACGAGGAAGTAGCGGCCAAGCGTCCAGCCCATCATGCCGCTCCCTGGCCGGAAGCGCGGCCGGTAAGGCGCTGGCGGAATGCGGCAAAGCCGTCGCGCAGCCGCGCCGCGAAGGCCGTCAAGCGATCGGCGACCGAAACCGGCAACTCCATGGTGCGGTGACCGCGGATGAACCAGAGGGCAAACAGTGAGGCGCCGACTGGAATGGCGTAGACGACGTAGCCGATCCATGCCGCTGCTTCGGCCTTGCTGTTGGCGAAGAAGCCGAGCCAGCGGAAGAACAGCGCGATCGTCACCGTCGTCACCAGCGGATGGATGCGTGCCTCGCGGTGCGAGCGCGCATCGCCGGCGACAGCCAGCGCGATGAAGGCGAAGGCGATCGAATAGAGCCAGTCGGAGAAGCGGCGGTTGAGCTCGGCGTCGAACAGGCGCGGGTTGCGCTGGTAGAATTTGTCGTCGTGCTGCGGCTGCATCAAATAGGACGTCGAGCGGTCTTTCGGCTGCATGGTGACTTCGTTGGCCGCAGCAGAAAACTCACTGAGATCAAAGGCATAGGAATCGAAGCTGATGACCGAGACTTCGCCGCCCGGTGCCTTGCGGTGGATGACGCCTTCGTTCATCACCAGCATCTGCTTTTTGTTGCGTTCGATGAACGAGCCGTCCTTGGCGTAATAGACGAGATCGATATTGGGCTCACGCGAATCGGCAACGAAGATGCCGCCAAGTCCGCCATTGGGAAGACGCTCGCCGACCTGCACGAACAGGCCATCATCGACCTTGCGGAACGTGCCTTCCTGGATGATCAGCGACAAAAGATCGGCGCGCGACGTGGCAATCAGCTCGCGGTTACGCTGGCGCGCCATCGGGTTGGCGACGTTGTCGACGATGAAGGAGAACATCGCGGCGCACACCGCGAGGATGAGAATCGGCCGGATGACGGTGAGTCGCGAGGCGCCCGCGGCGTTGAGGATCACCAATTCGGAATCGCTGTTCATCGTGCTCAGCGTCAACGCCGCGGCGATGATGACGGCGAAGGGAACGACGATGGGAATGACGGTCGGCAGGATCAGGGCCGCGACCTCGAAGAAGGTCAGCGCCGATTGGCCGCTGTCGGTGACAAGGTCGATGCGTCCGAGCACCTGGGTGGTCCAGACGATCGCCAATGTCCACGTCAATGCCGCGATGAAAACCGCGAACGCACGACGCAGAATGTAGCGCTCAACAACCTTCATCGATGACCAGGATTCCGTGTTTCCGACTTGGCCGGCCGACAGGATGTCGCGTGGCCGGTGGGTGTCTAAGGTATAGTCCAAGGCAAGCCGGCACAACTGCCCGTCACGCCGCCAACACTGTCTCCCGCGCTCCGGAGTCTGGTCGCTAATGGCTAAGAAACGTCGAACAGAGGTGGTTAACGCAAGGTTTCCCGTAGCTTTTCAGCTTTAGCCATAATGCGCCAAGATGACGGGAGGCTTGCCAAACTTGTGAAAACGACGAAATGTCGCGCACCATCTGAACGGGATCCGAAAGCAGGATATCATGACTTCTAAGCCGTCGATCAGTTTCGCCAAGCCGGGCACGCCGAAAAAGGGCAGCGTCGTTGTCTTCTCCGCCGACGATGGCGGGCTGAGCGATGTTGCACGTGCCAACGATCCGGCCAAGGCGCTCGATCGGGCTTTCCCCGTTGCCGACTTCAACAGCAAGTTTGGCGGCGTCGTCGAGGTGCTGGCGCCGGAAGGCACAGCGGTCGACCGGCTTGTCGCCATCGGAGTCGGCAAGACCTCGGGGCTCGACGAATATGCCTGGCTGAAGCTCGGCGGGGTGGTTGCGGCACAGTTGCGCAAGGCAGCCGAAGTGGCGGTGATCCTCGACATTACCGGCCTGAAAGTTGATGGCGCGGCGGCCGCCGGCGTTGCCGCCGGCATCCTGCTCAGGAGCTACAACTTCGACAAGTACAAGACCAAGAAGGACAATGGCGACGGCAAGGTCGACGACAAGAAGTCGGTCAAGGTCACCATCCATTGTGCCGATCCGGCGGCGGCAAAGAAGGCCTTTGCCGACGCCGAAGCCATCGTTGGCGGCGTCGTACTTGCCCGCGATCTCGTCAACGAGCCGGCCAATGTGCTCGGCCCTGTCGAATTCGCGGCACAGGCCAAGGAACTGGAGAAGCTCGGCGTCAAGGTCGAGATCCTGACCGAAAAGGAAATGAAAAAGCTCGGCATGGGCGCGCTGCTCGGCGTTGCCCAGGGTTCGGTGCGCCCGCCGCGCCTGGCGGTGATGCAATGGAACGGCGGCAAGGCCAAGGACAAGCCGGTGGCCTTCGTCGGCAAGGGTGTGGTCTTCGATTCGGGCGGCGTGTCGATCAAGCCGGCCGCCGGCATGGAGGACATGAAGGGTGACATGGGCGGTGCTGCCGCCGTCACCGGGTTGATGCACACACTAGCCGCGCGCAAAGCCAAGGCGAACGTGGTCGGCATCATCGGCCTGGTCGAAAACATGGTCGACGGCAACGCCCAGCGTCCGGGCGACATCGTCACCTCGATGTCGGGCCAGACCATCGAAGTGCTGAACACTGACGCCGAAGGCCGTCTCGTGCTGGCCGACGCGCTCTGGTACTGCAACCAGCGCTTCGAGCCGAAGTTCATGGTCAATCTGGCGACACTGACTGGCGCGATCATGGTGGCGCTCGGCCAGAGTCATGCCGGCCTGTTTTCCAACAATGACGAACTCGCCGAGCGCCTGACGTCGTCGGGTACGGCAACCCAGGAGAAGCTGTGGCGCATGCCGCTTGGCTCGGACTACGACAAGCTGATCGATTCCAAGAACGCCGACATGAAAAACATCGGCGGCCGCTATGGCGGCTCGATCACCGCGGCACAATTCCTGCAGCGCTTCGTCAAGGAGACTCCTTGGGCGCATCTCGACATCGCCGGCACGGCGATGGGCTCGCCGAGCAACGAGATCAACCAGTCATGGGGCTCGGGCTATGGCGTGCGCCTGCTTGATAGGCTGGTGCGCGACCACTACGAGGGGTAAGGCTAGATAAATCCGCCCCGGCGGCCATCTGAAGCAGTTTTCTCCGCTCCTGATCTCACGGACCACGTGTCCGCTGCGCTGCGGTTCTCGAAAACCACTCCATATGGCGCGCCGGGCCGAATTTCTCCAAGCCTCCGGGACAGCAACTGAGTTATGGCCGAAGTCCTTTTTTACCATCTGACCGAATCGACGCTTGAGGATGCCTTGCCGGGCCTGCTCGAGCGCAGCCTGCAGAAAGGCTGGAAGGCTGTGGTGCAGACCGGCAGCGAAGAGCGACGCGACGCACTCGACCAGCATTTGTGGACATTCCGCGACGATTCGTTCCTGGCGCACGGCAGCGACCGCGAAGCCCATGCCGTCGATCAGCCGGTGGTGCTGACGGTGACAGAGGGCAACCCCAACGCCGCCGAGATCCGCTTCCTTGTCGACGGCGCATCGCCGCCCGACATCGCGCCTTATCAGCGCGCCGTCTTCCTGTTCGACGGCCATGATGCGGCACAGCTGGAGGGCGCGCGCGAACACTGGAAGACGATGAAGGCCGCCGGGCACGCGGTGACCTACTGGCAGCAGACGCCCGACCGGCGCTGGGAGCGCAAGGCCTGACCCGTTGCGCAACGGAACGACGCTGCGCACCGAAACGGCCGCCGCGCCCTGCCAAGCCTGTTGGGTCGACCGCAGGCTATGCCAGGGGCGCGTCGGCGGTGACGTCGATGACGCGCAATTGCGGCGCGACTTTCCCCATGTGGCTGCGGTCGGCGCAGTCTTCGAGTTTGGCAGGACCTTCGGCCTCGACATGCCGCTGGAACGGGAAGTTGCCGGCAATGGCCGGCCCGGCCTTTCCGGCATGGCGCAAAAGCCGTAGTAGGGGAGCGTCGTCCGTCAAGGGCGGTTGCTGTTTCCGGCCCGACTTCCAGGCGACATAGACTTCCAAGCGGCACAGACTTCCAAGCGACATAGAGTTTCGAGCGTCATGCGGTTCCTGTTTCTGATCATCCTGCTTGCCGGCACCGGTCTCGGTATCCTCTACCCCTGGGCGGCGACCAATTTTGCCGGTCGCGAGATCGGCACCTACCGCGCCTATGACCGGTCAGGCGGCTATCGCCCGGTCGAGGTCGCGCTGGCGTCGAGCGATGCGCCGGTGCGCGTGCTGGTGGATCTGACCACGCTGGCGCCGCCGCAGGTCAATCCGGCAAGTGCCGTGCTGACCATCACCGCCTCGACGCGCGGCCAGACCGTGCTGGCCGAGGCGCTGAATTTCTACGACACCACCCCGCGCGAGCGCAGCCCGCAGCTGCCCGACCCGGTGTTCCGCGACGATGCCGGGCTGATCCGCGAAGTCCAGCCGGGAAGCTATCGCTTCGTCATCGAGCAGGGCGATGCCGACAACATCCAGATCCAGCGCGTCGATCTCATATTGCGTTCGGGCGGCCTCGAGGTCGACGAGCGCGCCCAGCCGATCGGGTTGTCGCTGCTGGCCGTTGGCTTCGTCGGCCTGGTGCTGTCTTTGCGCCGCAAAAAGGACAGCCGGCCCGACAATCCAAATTCCCAGGCGCCCAATTCGCAGCAGCCAAATTCTCGGCAGCCTGCGCCGCGCTGGGGCAGGGACGCCGACAAGTCATGAACTATCGCCACGCCTATCATGCCGGGAATTTTGCCGACGTGGTCAAGCACGCCGTGCTCGCCCGGCTGGTCGAATATCTCAAGCGCAAGGACAAGGCGTTTCGCGTCATCGACACCCATGCCGGCATCGGGCTCTACGACCTCGGATCGGCAGAGGCCGAAAAGACAGGCGAGTGGCATGACGGCATCGGCCGCCTGATCGAGGCCCAATTGCCTGTCGATGCCGCGGCATTGCTGGCGCCCTATCTCGACGCCGTCAGGGCGGTCAATGCCGAGGGCCGGATCGAGCGCTATCCCGGCTCGCCTGTCATCGCGCGGCATCTCATGCGCAAGCAGGACCGCCTCTCGGCGATCGAACTGCACCCCGAGGACGCAAGGACGCTGGCCCAGCAGTTCGAAGGCGACTTCCAGACCCGGGTCACCGAACTCGACGGCTGGCTGGCGCTGGGCGCGCATCTGCCGCCCAAGGAAAAGCGCGGGCTGGTGCTCGTCGATCCGCCCTTCGAGATCGGCGGCGAGTTCGACCGGCTGGTCGACGGGCTGAAGAAGGCGCACCGGCGCTGGCCGGGCGGCATCTTCGCCTTGTGGTATCCGGTCAAGGACCGCAAGGCGGTGGCGGCGTTCCGCACAGCGCTCGCCGACGCTGCCATCCCCAAGATCATGGACATCGAATTCTACATCCGCCAGCCCTCGGCCGAGCCCAGGCTCGACGGCACCGGCATGGTGGTGGTCAACCCGCCCTACCAGCTGGAGGCCGAGCTTAAGACCATGCTGCCGGCGCTCGGCAAGCTGCTGGCCGAAGGGCCTGGCGCGCGCTGGTCGGTCGAGTGGCTTGCAGGTGAAGCCGCGGCTGCTTGACCGCAAGGCGGCGAAACCGCAAACTGCGCGACACAAGCCTTGGAGTGGGAACCATGAGTCGCGTCGCCAGCACCATCTTTGCCGCCATGATCGGCCTCGGAGCGGCCCTGTCGGGCGCGGGCTCTGCGCAGGCAGCCGACCTTTCGGTCGGCGCCGACTATTCCGATCCGGGCATCTGCGGCAATGCGGCGGTGCTCAACCGCATCACCAGCCGCTTCAGCTACCAGGTTCGCCACGTGCCGAACCTTCCGCAGGTCGCCATCACCGATTTCCAGCGCATCCATGAACACCGCTACGAGCCGGCCGATGAGAGCCATCCGATCGGCCGCCGTTATTGCGGCGCGACCGTGGTTCTTTCTGACGGCGCCGACCGCGACATCTGGTACCTGATCGAGGAAGGCATGGGCTTTGCCTCGATCGGCGACAATGTCGAGTTCTGCGTCTCGGGCTTCGACCGCTGGTATGTCTATAACGGCCGCTGCCGCGTCCTGCGCTGAGGCCGGCTCGGCTGACATGATCCGCAACGTCCTGAGGGTCGCGCTGACAAGTGCGGCCTTTGCCTTGTTGGCCGCCTGTGCGCCGGCCGAGCAGTCGCAGCCCTCCGACAAGACATCGACCGAAACCAAGCAGGCGGCCGCGGTCGTCCCGCGCGGCGAGGGCTTCGACTTCTACGTCCTGGCTCTGTCGTGGTCGCCGAGCTATTGCGAGGCCGAGGGCGAGCAGGCCAATGGCCAGCAATGCCGCGCCGGCCGCCCCTATGGCTTCGTCGTGCATGGGCTGTGGCCGCAATATGAGCGCGGCTTTCCCGAGAGCTGCCCGACCGGCAACAGCGACGTTTCGAGCGACAGGCTGCGCAGCCTCTACGACCTGATACCCTCGGCCGGCCTGATCCGCCACCAGTGGCGCAAGCACGGCAGCTGCAGCGGGCTCGGCCAGGACGACTATTTCAAGGTGCTGCGGGCGGCCCGCGAGAAGATCGAAATTCCAAAGGAATTCAAGAGCCTGGAGAGCTATCGCACGCTGTCGCCCGATCAGGCCGAGCGTGCCTTCCTGCAGTCCAATCCTCAGATGTCGGCCGCTTCGGTCGCGGTGACCTGCGACCGGCGCTTACTGCGCGAGGTGCGCATCTGCATGGGCAAGGATCTCGCTTTCCGCGCCTGTCCCGAGATCGACCGCCGCAGCTGCCGCCTCGACAGGGTGGTGATGCCGCCGGTGCGTGCCCGCTGATTTTGCCAGCGGCGTGCTCTGCCGGCCGCCTGAATCTGCCGCCCGATGGTTCTGTTGGCCACTGATTCTACCGGCACCGTGTTGCCGCGGCAGCGCGTGCTGCTATGGTCGCCGGCGCAAAGGGGACCTCCATGCCGAAACTCTTCTATTCTCCCGCTTCGCCCTACAGCGGCAAGGTCCGCATGGCGGCCGCTTACGTTGGCATCGCGGTCGAATCCGTCACCGTCGAAACCGGGCCGCAGCCGGCGCTTTTGACCGACGTCAATCCGCTCGGCAAGATCCCGGTCTGGATCACCGACGACGGGCAGAGCATCTATGACAGCCGCGTCATCACCCAGTATCTGAACCGGCTTTCCGGCAACAAGCTGTTCCCGCGCAATGCCGAAAAGCGCCTCGATGCCGAACGTCTGGAGGCACTGGCCGACGGCATCTGCGATTGCCTCTTGGCGATCGTCTACGAACGCCGCGCTCGTCCCGAGGAGATCGTCCACCAGCCCTGGATCGACAAGCAGTGGACCAAGGCGACGCGCGCGCTCGACCTGCTCAACGCCAACCCGCCGAAGCTGCCCAAGGCGATCAGCGCAGGCCAGATCGCGCTCAGGGCGGCGATCGGCTATCTCGACCTGCGCTTTGCCGGCAAGTGGGAGAAGGGTCGCCCGCGCCTCAAGCGCTGGGCCGCCCGCTTCGACGAGAAGTTCCCGGAGCTCAAGGCGATCATCCCGCAAGGCTGACGTGCCGCCGGGTCGGCTTCCGGTCGCCTCTGCTCGGGCCTGGCGCTCAGGCCTGGTTGGACAGCTTCAGCCAGCTCTCGGGCAGGATGTCGGGATTGCTGGCGGACGGATCGGCAAACCACGACGCCGGCCCGATGACGATCTTGTCGGGCGCCGGGTTGAGCCAGGCGCCCCACCAGGAAAAGCTGGAATTGGCGATGATGTGATGGCGGCAGGCGCTCATCAGGCGCATGTCCTCATAGTCGGCGTCGCGGCCATTATGGCCCATCACCCGTTTCTCCACCGGGAAGGAGAGGTTGTCGCGGGCCCAACCGGGATCGTCGGAGAAGACGTAGATGACGGGCTCTTGCGGCATCTTCGAGGCCATCAGATCGACGGCCTTTGCGTAATATTGCTGCGAGCAGGCGGCAAACAGCGCCTGGTTTTCCGGCAAAAGATAGTCGCCGCGCCGGACATGCAGCGAGATCGCCGGACAGGCGGCGATGTCGGCGAGGTGCCTGGCGTTTTCGGCGCTGGGCGGCGTGACGATGCGCAGATCGTTGCGGATCGTGTCGATGCAGTCGGCGAAATAGCGCTCAGACTGCCAGTAGCCGTCGAGCCAGAGATTGCTGCGCGGGGTGAGCATCGTCGCGTCGAAACCGAGGCCGTTCTCCTTGACGCGATGCGGGAACCGCCCCGATGCGTGCCAGAGATAATAACGCAGCCGCTCCTGCCTCCGCCGCGGCGGCAGCGTGCCGGCGGTCACGGCCGGACCGATGTTGAAATGGCCGAGCCGGAAGGTGACCGAAGCCGACGCCTCGAACCACCTGGTGTCGAGCAGCAGCGCGCTCTGGCTGCGCAGCGCCATGGCACGTCCCATGGCGAACTGGAACATCTGGTTGCCCAGGCCGGCATAGATCGTGCTGACGATGTGCCGTGTCATGTGTATTGGCCGATGCAAATCATGCCGCTTAGTGCCAGCGGCGGCAGCGGAAATCAAATTCGAAGCGGCTGCGACGGAGCTGCGCTCCTGTTCCGCCCTAGGATGACGAAGGGGTGGGGGCGTCGCCGCCGATTGCCGAGCGCCGTCTCCCCACTTCGTCGCCGAGCGATGTCTCTCGACTTCGTCATCCTCGGGCTTGACCCTAGGATCCATGCCGTGAGGGTGAGGAATGCGGAGAGGGCAGAAGAAAGAGCACTTGTTTGCTCGCCTGAACACAGTTGCCATGCCGTGAGGGTGAGGAGCGTGATGCGGGTGAAGAAAGAGCAGGCCTGAACCGCCTGTGCGCTGCCGCAAGGTCACGGCATGGATCCCAGGGTCTCCGCGTCGCTGCGCTCCTGCTCCGCCCTAGGATGACGAAGCGAAGAGGCCGCTCGCGGCAACCGGCTCACCACCTAAGCCCGCGACGATGCCCCCGCCCTTCGTCATCCTAGGGCGAAGCAGGAGCGAAGCTCCGTCGCGGCGACCCTAGGATCCATGCCGTGAAGGTGAGGAATGCGGAGAGGGCAGAAGAAGGATCAACTGTTTGCTCGCTTGAACACAGTTGCCATGCCGTGAGGGCGAGGAAATGTGGGACGGTGCAGAAAGAGGCCGCGTTCTTGACCGCTTGAGCCCGGCTGCAAGGTCACGGCATGGATCCCAGGGTCTCCGCGACGGAGCTGCGCTCCTGCTCCGCCCTAGGATGACGAAGGACGGGGGGCGTCCGTGTCGGCCAAATGACGGTTCGGACAATCCGCAAGCGCGGGAAGGGGGCCACCGACCAGCTTCTGCACAGCCGTCTCGCCGCCGCCGTATCCAACCGGCAAGGTCTCGTCTAATGGGCGATCGAGGCAGGCGTTGTAATGTCGCCGGCCAGCACAGGGGCAACAATGTTCCGACAGTTACTCGGCCAGTTTGGTGTTCTCGAAAGGCCCCGCGAGCCGCTGGTGCTGCTGCGCGAAGGTTTGTGCGCGCGCCTCGGGCTGAAGACGGCGATCCATGTCGGGGCCCATTATGGCGAGGAGCGTGAGGCTTATGAGGCGCTCGGGCTGACCGATGTGTTGTGGGTCGAAGCCTCGACAGGCGTCTACAGGGAACTCCTCGAGCGCCTGGCAAAGCCTAGCGGACACGGAACGCGCCATGTCGCGGTGAATTCGTTTGCCTCCGACAAGGCAGGCGACGAGGTCGTGCTGCGCCAGTTCAGCAATGAGGGGGCGTCGAGCTCGATCTTTGCGGCGACGGATCTGTTTCGGCAGACATGGCCGGAGGTCGGCGAAACCGGCGGCTCGGAAGAGGTCGGCACCGACACGCTCGACCACATCGCCATGGTCAACGGCTTTGACAACGCCGACCTGGTGGCTGCCGACGTGCAGGGTGCGGAACTGATGGTGCTGAAGGGCGCAACCGGCCTGCTGGCGCAAGCCAAGGCGGTGATCGTCGAAGTGTCCCTACAGCGCTTCTATGACGGCGGCGTGCTGCAGCCGGAGCTACGTCAGTTCCTCAGGCAGCATGGCTTCATCGAAGTCCGGCGGCCGCCCAACCATGGCGACCAGCTGTTCCTGCGCAAGAGCCTGTTCGGCCCCATCCGCCGCTTCAGCGACAGCATCAGGGAGCGTCGCGGCTAGAGGAAACGACGCCCCGCCGGGAAAAAAAGACTACAAAAAAGCCGGGCGCGAGCCCGGCTTTTTCGTGTGTGCTGATCCCCAGGGATCAGAACTTCATACCGACGCCGAACTGGATGCGGTGATCCTTGTTCGAGATCTCGGTGTTGCCTGCGCCGAGGGCGAAGGTGTCGGTGCCGAGGTCGGTGTAGCGGTACTCGACGCGGCCGAAGACCTGTTCGGTGAGCTTGACGTCGGTGCCGACGCCGGCAGTCCAGCCGAGCATGGTGTTCTTGTCTTCGATGCCGCCCTGCGTTGCCTTGACCTGTGCGCCAGCGCCACCAGCGGTAGCGTAGAGCAGGATGTCAGGGGTCACGACATAGCCGAGACGGGCGCGCAGCGAGCCTTCGAAGCCGTTCTTGACCGAGGTGCCGGCGTTGTCGCCTTCGACACCGCTGTAGCCGAGGTCGCCTTCAGCGCCGAGGACGAAGTTTTCCATCTGGTAGTTGTAACCAGCGAAAGCGCCGCCGAGGAAGCCGCTGGTGCTGATCTTGTTGCCGGCAGCGTCAGCTTCGCCGCTGAAGCCGTAGCCGAGCGTCACACCGGCATAGGGGCCGGACCAGGTGTTGACCGGCGGCTGTTCCATCGGCGCGGCAGGTGCCGGCGGCTCTTCCATGACGACGTCGGCAGCGAACGAAGGCATCGAAGCCAGCGCGACCAGGCCGAACGCCGCTGCAAGCGGACGAGCGTGCTTGAGAATGGCAGTCATTGTTTTACTCCTTAAGCCAACTACACACTGGCTCTTTTTTAACTGGCGCCCCTAGCCCGTCCGGGGGGAGAAACGGGCTGGGCGCCGAACAGTTCCGAATGTCGTGTCGAAATGCGGCTGAACCGAACCTGAAGTTGGGTGATTGCCCGGCGCAAATGAGGCTGAAGCGTGACGTTGCATGCGTGCAACAGCCGTGTCAGGAGCTTTGCCAGCCATTTGCCTGAAGCCGCTTGGTACAAGGGGTTGGGCGTTCTATATCTCGCATGCCGGCCTGCTTCGCCGGCAGGTTTTCGGGCGGTATCGTTGGCATTCGCCACATTGCCGCCAGATCGATGAACGGCTTTTTACAGAGGTTACCAAGAGGTAGCCGAAGCCTGGCTTTGCGGAAGCTGGCGGATAGCAGGAGAGGACGACTGGATGGCTGACATGGCAGGCAACGTGCTGGTGACGGGTGGGGCCAAGCGCATCGGCCGCGCCATCGTCGAAGACCTTGCCGCGCATGGCTTTGGCGTTGCCATCCATTGCAACCATGCGCGCAAGGCCGCCGACGATCTCGCCGCCACCATCAATGCCGGCGGCGGCAGGGCCGTCGTCGTCGAGGCCGACCTCGCCGACATGGCTGATGTGGACGGCCTTGTCGCCGATGCCACAGCCAGGCTCGGGCCGATCTCGCTGCTGGTCAACAATGCGTCGGCCTTCGAAGTCGATTCGGTCACCGATTTCGGCTGGGAGGTGTGGGACAGGCATTTCGCCCTGCATGTGAAGACGCCGGCACTGCTGGCCAAGAATTTCGCCGCGGCACTGCCCGAGGGCGCCGAAGGCCTGATCGTCAACATGATCGACCAGCGCGTGCTCAAGCCGACGCCGCAATATTTCTCCTATTCGCTGTCGAAGGCGGCGATGTGGGCGGCGACAAGGACGATGGCGCAGGCGCTGGCGCCTAGGATTCGCGTCAATGCCATCGGACCCGGCCCGACGCTGCCGAGCTCGCGCCAGGATGCCGCCGCCTTTGCAGCCCAGCTCGACGGGCTGATCCTCAAGCACGGGCCGGCGCTGGCCGAATTCGGCGCGACGATCCGCTATCTCTGGCAGTCGCGGTCGGTGACCGGCCAGATGATCGCGCTGGACGGCGGACAGCATCTTGCCTGGCAGACGCCCGACGTGACAGGCATTGTGGAATGAGTCCACGCCATTCCGATACCGGCACCGGCCTCCGCAAGGGCGGCAAGGCTGCCGAAGACATGCCCGACGCCGAACTCGATGACGACGAGGCGGCGGAAGAGATCGTCGTCTCGGCCGGTCCGGACCTGCCTTTCACCGCCATAGACTGGACCGCGCATGCCGGCGACGCCGACGGCATGGTCGGCGCCGAGGTGATCCAGACGCTGGTCAAGCGGCTGCCCAATGCGCCCGGTGTCTACCGCATGATGAATGCCGCCGGCGACGTGCTGTATGTCGGCAAGGCGCGCAGCCTCAAGAAGCGCGTCACCAACTATGCGCAGGGGCGCTTCCACACCAACCGCATCGGCAAGATGGTGCGCGAGACGGCGACGATGGAGTTCGTCGTCACCCGCACCGAGATCGAGGCGCTGCTGCTCGAAGCAAACCTGATCAAGCGCCTCAGGCCGCGCTTCAACGTCTTGATGCGCGACGACAAGTCGTTCCCCTACATCATGCTGACCAGCGACCACACCGCGCCCGGCATCTACAAGCATCGCGGCGCGCGCTCACGCAAGGGCGGCGACTATTTCGGGCCGTTCGCCTCGGCGCAGGCGGTCGGCCGCACCATCAACTCGCTGCAGCGCGCCTTCCTGCTGCGCAGCTGTACCGACTCGTTCTTCGACAACCGCACCCGGCCGTGCCTGCTGTTCCAGATAAAGCGTTGTGCGGCCCCTTGCACCGGCGAGATTTCGCGCGAGGGTTATGACGAGCTGGTGCAGGAGGCCAAGGACTTCCTCTCCGGCCGCAGCCAGAAGGTGAAGACCGAGATTTCGGGCCAGATGCAGCAGGCGGCCGAGGATCTCGATTTCGAGCGCGCCGCCGTCTATCGCGACCGCCTGGCGGCGCTGTCGCATGTGCAGAGCCATCAGGGCATCAACCCGCAGACCATCGACGAGGCCGATGTCTTCGCCATCCATCAGGAGGGCGGGCAGACCGGCATCCAGGTGTTCTTCTTCCGCACCGGCCAGAACTGGGGTAACCGCGCCTATTTCCCCAAGGCCGACCCGTCGCTGGAAGCAGCCGAAGTGCTCGGCTCGTTCCTGGCCCAGTTCTATGACGACAAGCCGTCGCCGCGGGCGATCCTTCTGTCGCATGCCGTCGAGGAGCAGCAACTGCTCGCCGAAGCACTTTCCACCCGCGCCGGCCACAAGGTGGCGATCTCGGTGCCGCAGCGCGGCGAGAAGAAGGACATCGTCGACCACGCCGTGCAGAACGCCCGCGAGGCGCTCGGCCGCAGGCTGGCGGAAACGTCGACCCAGGCGCGGCTGCTCGAAGGCTTTGCCCAGACCTTCGGGCTGGACAAGCCGCCGGTGCGCATCGAGGTCTACGACAACTCGCACATCATGGGCACCAATGCCGTCGGCGGCATGGTGGTCGCCGGCCCCGAAGGCTTCGTCAAGAACCAGTACCGCAAGTTCAACATCCGCTCGACCGACATCACCCCCGGCGACGACTTCGGCATGATGCGCGAAGTGATGACGCGCCGCTTTTCGCGCCTGCTCAAGGAGCATGGCGGCGACCAGCCGGTGGAAGCGGCCGCCATGGATCAGGATGCGGATATCGAGGATGCAGGGGCGTTTCCGGCATGGCCCGACGTCATCCTGATCGACGGCGGCCAGGGCCAGATGACGGCGGTGCGCGCCATGCTGGCCGAGCTCGGCATCGAGGACCGCGTCATTGCCATCGGCGTCGCCAAGGGCCAGGACCGCGAGGCGGGCCGCGAGCGTTTCTTCGTCAGGGGCAAGGATTCGTTCTCGCTGCCGGTGCGCGACCCCGTGCTCTATTTCGTCCAGCGCCTGCGCGACGAGGCGCACCGCTTCGCCATCGGTTCGCACCGGGCACGGCGCAAGAAGGAGATGGTCAAGAACCCGCTCGACGAGATCGGCGGCATCGGGCCGAGTCGCAAGCGCGCGCTGCTTCTGGCCTTCGGCACCGCAAAGGCGGTGAGCCGGGCGGCTGTCGACGACCTGATGGCCGTCGAGGGCATCTCGGAATCGATCGCGCGCCTTGTTTACAACCATTTTCACGATAATGGGTGATCATGAGAATTGTCGTCCGGCGTCCGCTCGGGCTATCGATAGACAGTTGACCCCCACGCCCCCGTTCTGATTTCACTACGGCAGACGAAAGAGCATAAGAGACCATGGCCCAGCGCGCATTCAATCTGCCCAACATGCTGACCTACGCGCGCATCGTGGCCGTGCCGCTGGTCGTATTGTGCTTCTTCCTCGAGGGCACGTTGAAGTCGAGCGACTTCGCCCGCTGGAGCGCGCTCGTCATCTTCATCGCCGCCAGCGTCACCGACTATCTCGACGGCTACCTGGCGCGCGCCTGGAAGCAGACCTCGAATATCGGCCGCATGCTCGATCCGATCGCCGACAAGCTGCTTGTCGCCACCTGCCTGCTGTTGCTTGCCGCCGATACCGACCATCGCGGCGGCATCGCCGGCTGGTCGCTATGGGCGGCGATCATCATCCTGTGCCGCGAGATCCTGGTCTCGGGCCTGCGTGAATATCTCGCCGCGCTGAAGGTCAGCGTGCCGGTGACCCAGCTTGCCAAGTGGAAGACGGCGATCCAGATGGTGGCCATCGCCTTCCTGCTCGCCGGCCCGGCCGGCGACAAGGTCTTCCCGCTGACCACCCAGGTCGGCCTCGTGCTGTTGTGGATCGCAGCCCTGGTGACGCTCTATACCGGCTACGACTATTTCCGCGCCGGCCTGAAGCACATCATGGACGAGTGAGACCATGACCAAGCTCATCTATTTCGCCTGGGTGCGCGAGCGGATCGGCAAGGCCGAGGAAGAGGTCGAGCTGCCCGCCGACGTCAAGACGGTGCGGGAGCTTTTGCTGTGGCTCAAGTCGCGCGGCGAGGAATTCGAAAGCGCCCTGCAGCACCCCGAGGTGATCCGGGTTGCGATCAACCAGGAGCATGTCGATCACCGCGAGCCGATCGGCGGCGCGCGTGAGATCGCGCTGTTTCCGCCGATGACGGGCGGCTGAAACAGATGGCCGTCGTGCCGATGGTGCGCATCCAGGCGACCGATTTCGACGTTGCCGCCGAGATCGCGCTGTTGACGCAGGGCAGAGCGGATGTCGGTGCGGTCGTCACCTTCACCGGTCTCTGCCGTGACGAGGCCGGCAGCCTGGCCGCGCTTGAACTCGAACATTATCCCGGCATGGCCGAAGCCGAGATCACGCGCATCGCCAACGAGGCGCTGGCGCGCTGGCCGCTGGCCGGCATCACCGCCATCCACCGCTTCGGCAAGATCAGGCCGGGCGAAAACATCGTGCTGGTCGTCGCTGCCTCCAGGCACCGGCAGGCCGCCTTCGAGGCGGCAAGCTTCCTGATGGACTATCTCAAGTCGCGCGCCCCGTTCTGGAAGAAGGAACACCTGATCGACGGCAGCGAGGGCAGCTGGGTCGACGCCAAGGAAAGCGACGACGCCGCCGCTGCCCGCTGGGCGAAGTCCTGATTGATAGCGGCCGCGATTGCTCACGGCGGCCATCGAGCCACCGTATTCCTTTGTCGTTTTGGCATTCGTGGTTTTGGCGTAGTTTTGGCGCTGATGCCCCGCGGCTTCGCGGCTTCGGGAACAGACGGACGGCGCCGCGCGCGCCTTGGCAACAACTGAAACGGGGAGGCTGCCTTGCTCGGCAAGCTCGCGGAATTTCTGATGTTCGGCTTCATGCCGCTGGTCGTCGGCATGCTCGCGGTTCCTGCCGTGGCAACGGCTGACGAGACCCTGGTCACCGGCGAGGTGCTCTATCGCGAGCGCATCGCCCTGCCTGCGAATGCGGTGCTTTCGGTGCAGCTTGCCGATGTCTCGCTCGCCGACGCGCCGGCCCGGATTCTCGGCGAGCAGAAGATCGATCCGGCAGGCCAGGTGCCGATCAGGTTTGCCATCCCCTTCGATCCCACCGCGATCAAGACCAACATGACCTACGCCTTGCAGGCCCGCATCAGCGTCGATGACCAGCTCTGGTTCATCAATGACGTCAGCCATACGCTCGATCCGCTGACGGCGGGACCACAGACGATCCAGGTCAAGATGGTCCGCCAGTCCGCCGCCACCGCGGAGGTCACGATTTTCGACCGCGACTGGGTGGCCGAGGACATCGACGGCGCGGCCGCGCATGACAAGGCCAAGCCGACGCTGCGCATCGGCACGGACGGCAAGGTGTCGGGTCGCGGCGGCTGCAACGGCTTCTTCGGCAGCGCCAAGGTCGACGGCGACAAGGTGGCCTTTGGCCAGATGGGCTCGACCGAGATGGCCTGCGAGCAGGCGGTGATGGACCAGGAGCACAGGTTCCACCAGGCGCTCGAGCGCGCTGCCAGCTTCAGGATCGTTGAGGGCAAGCTTGTGCTGGCCGACAGGGACGGCAAGGACATATTGCGTTTCGCCGCGGCAAGCTGATTGAATCAGTTTCGCCTGAAATGCCGCCAAGTCATTGAAATGTCTGGCGGGCAGGCAAGGCCAGCGGCAGAGAACCAAAGAAAAAGCCGGGGCGCTCGCACCCCGGCTTTTCGATTCTGGATCAGCGACTTGTCAGCCGCTGTTCGACGGCTGGATCAGCCGACGATTTCGGTGCCCGAGAACCAGTAGGCGATCTCTTCAGCGGCGGTCTCGGGAGCGTCCGAGCCGTGCACCGAGTTTTCGCCGATCGACAGGGCATGGACCTTGCGGATGGTGCCTTCGGCAGCGTTTGCCGGATTGGTGGCGCCCATCACTTCGCGGTTCTTGGCAATGGCGTTTTCGCCTTCGAGGACCTGGACGATCGTCGGAGCCGACGACATGAACTCGACCAGCTCGCCGAAGAAGGGGCGTTCCTTGTGGACGGCGTAGAAGCCTTCGGCCTCGCGACGGCTCATCCAGACGCGCTTCGAAGCGACGACGCGCAGGCCGGCGTCTTCGAGCATCTTGGTGATGGCGCCGGTCAGGTTGCGGCGGGTTGCGTCCGGCTTGATCATCGAAAATGTGCGTTCGATCGCCATGTCTGGTCCTTGTGATCTCTGGGATTTGCAGTGTGGCGGGGTCTATACAGGCCGCCCGCCGCATTGCCAAGGGGCTAGGCCGCCGCAGCCACGCGGGCAGCAAGGCCGCCATGCAGGGCAAGGCAGTGGCCAAACCAGGCAGCGACCGGGTCGGCGTCGTCGAGCAATCGGTAGGGCATGGCGATGCGTGCCCATTGCAGCGCGCCGAACACGATGTAGTCGGCAAACAGCGGACCGTCGCCGCCGACAAAGGGCTGGTAGGCAAGCATGCTGCGCAGCGGCTCGAGCGATGCCCTGAAGCTGGCGAGCCCGGCATCGCGCCCTGCCGTCACCTCTTCGAGCGTCTTGCCGAAACGCTGCTCCCGGCTGCCGCGGAAATAGGCGGCATTGGCCTCGTCCTGCATGGCGTGAAGGGCGGTCAGCGCGGCAGCACCGATATAGGGATGGATCGTCAGCTGCGACCAGCGCTCGACGAAGCGGGCATGGGCCTCGCCGCCGGCGCCGGCAAACAGCGACGGACGATCCGGATAGGCATGTTCGAGATAGAGCGCGATGGCGAAGGAATCGGCGACCACATGATCGCCGTCGCGGATGACAGGCACGGTTTTGGAAATGCCGCCTTCGACCGTTGCGACGTCGAGAAACCGCGTCGGCACGGTGCGGTATTCGAGCCCCTTATGCGCCAGCGCCATCGCCACCTTCCAGCAATGCGGGCTGAACGGGCGCGTCATATCGCTGCCGACGAGGTCGTAGAGGAGAATGGTCATTGGCGGCTGTTCCCGATGGGCTGTAGTAAGAATACGATTTTCGAAGCACTCAGGGATATCTGATGAAACAGCATTTCATGATGTTGGCCGCTTACAATCAATGGGCCAACGAGCGCATCTATGACGCAGCAGCCGAGCTCGAAACGCAAGACTATGAGCGCGACACCGGCGCCGTCTTCAAGTCGATGAAGGGAACGCTCAATCATCTGCTGGTCGGCGACCGTGTCTGGCTGAAGCGCTTCACCGGCGAGGGCGATGCGCCATCTCAGCTCGATGCGATCATCCATGCCGACTTCACCAGATTGCGCGCCGCGCGCCAGGCCGAGGACAGGCGCATTGTCGAGTGGATCGGCTCGCTCGCCGACAAGGCGTTCGCCGGTCGCTTCACCTACATGACCATCACCGACATGCGCACCATCTCGCAGCGGCTGGCGCCGGCCCTGATGCATCTTTTCAACCACCAGACGCATCATCGCGGCCAGGCGCACATGATCCTGACAGTTCTCGGGCGCCCATCCGTAGCTCTCGACCTGATCTATTTCCAGCGCACCGAAGACGGCAGGGC
Source organism: Aminobacter carboxidus (assembly GCF_014863355.1). Classification (GTDB taxonomy): domain Bacteria; phylum Pseudomonadota; class Alphaproteobacteria; order Rhizobiales; family Rhizobiaceae; genus Aminobacter; species Aminobacter carboxidus. The sequence continues at coordinate 634,770 of NZ_JACZEP010000001.1, forward strand.
ATTCGCTTGAAGTTGCATAAAATTTTATGCTTCCAGAAAACACAATTAAAAGGATTCGATCGTCTACTGCTGCATGTAATGCAATTCTAGGTGGTCAGTAAAAAAGTTGAAGATGTCTGGAGGGAAGGTGAAACTTATTGCCACGTGATTGCGTTACTTCGCCAGCAGCCAGTCTCGAGGCTGGGTGCTGTGATAGGCAACCACAGGGAGACATCCATGACTAGTATATCGAAGGCAATAGCCAAGACACTGGCGGGTGGTATCGTTTTTGCGGCGCTCTGCGCGCCAGCCAGCGCCCTGGACATCGGCGACCGCAGCAAGGGGCTCGGCGTCTCTGTCGACATTGGTAACAGCAATTCAAGTGGACTTGGCCTCGACGTCGGCGCAACCGTCGGTGGATCGGGCGGCGTCAATGCCGACGTCAACGCGGATGTCGGCGGCAGCAAGGGCCTGGCTGACGCCAAGGCCAACGCGTCGGTCGGCGGCAGCAGCGGCCTGACCGCTAATGTCGGCGCCAATGTCGCCGGCACCCAGGGCCTCGCCGACGTCAAGGCCAATGTCGGCCTCGGCGGCAACACGCTCGCCGATATCGGCGTCAACATCGGCGGACCCGGCATTGCCGGTCCTGGCGGTCCCGGTGGACCTGGTGGTCCTGGTGGCCCTGGCGGCCCCGGCATCAACCCAGGCGTCATCGGCGGCATGTCGCAAGCCCAGGTCGCTGCCTATGTGAAGCGCTGCAAGATGGTGCTGTCCAACCCGATGGCATTCGAGAGCGACCTGCGCGAACTGTGCAAGCTGCTGCGCACCGCCAGCCGCTGACGTCAGGCAAAGCTGACATCAGGCAGAGAATTTCGGACGGCCCGCGATCTGCGGGCCGTTTCGATTCCAGCCGGCAGCCGGCCCGGTACGTGTGATGACTTGGTACGTGTGACGACCCGGTACGTCTGACGCCCCGGTTCTTGTCATTGTCATGGCCCGATTGTTGTCTGCCCCGGTCTTTGTCATGAGCTGTCTGGATCATCGGATAGGTGCGTCTGGGCAGCGTGACTTGCCTTGTCTTCGATCATGATATCGGCCAGACGAGGCAGTGACTCTGCCCGCTCCGGGCGCCGGTCGCCTTTTTGCAGGCCATCTCTTTTTCAGGATCAGCCACCGTGCGCGCATTTGGCGACAAGACCGGCCAGGCCATCGTGCTGTTGCTCATTGCCGGTTCCGGCATGGTGGCGATCGCCCGGGGCATGAGCCTGACCTTCCTGGCCATCCGCCTGCAGGGCGATTTCGGCCTGAGCCCGGCTTGGATCGGCGTGCTGATCGGCACCGGGCCGTTGCTCGGCGCTGCCATAAGCCCGTTTGCCGGCACCATTTCGGATCGCATCGGCCGCCGCGTGGTGCTGGTCACAGCACTTCTGTTTGCCGGGCTTGGGCTCGTCGGCCTCGGCCTGGCGCAGTCGGTCGCGGCCTTTGCGCTGGCGCATATCGTGTCGTCGGTCTCGGCTGCGGTCTACGAGCCGGTGTCGCGGGCGCTGATGAGCGATGCGGCGCCTGAGAAACTGCGGCTCAAGATGTTTTCGTGGCGCTACCTCGTCATCAATGCCGGCTGGGCCGTCGGGCCGATGATCGGCCTGGCCATCGGCGCCAATTCGCCCTTGCCCTTCGTCATTGCCGGCATGGTGCATTTCGTCTTTGCCGCGGCGATCTTCGCCGTCGTGCCGGCAGCGCTGGCCGAACCCGCCGGACAGGGCAATGTGCAACAGGCGCCCGGGCTGCGTCGGCTCGGTGCCGCTTTGCGCGACCGCCGCCTGCTGTTTTATGTCGGCGGCGGCACGCTGTTGATGGCGGTCTATGGCCAGTGGTCGGTGACGCTGTCGCAATATCTGACAACCAATGTCGCAGACGGCATGAAGATCTTCGCCTGGCTGGTCACCACCAACGCCGCCGTGGTGGTGCTGGCCACGGCACCGGCGCGTATGGTGATCGAGAGAATCGGGCCGTTGCGGGCGATGGTGCTGGGCTGCCTTTTGTTCCTCGGCGGCGAACTCGGCTTTGCCGTCTCCACCGACGCCGCCATGCTGATCGGCTTCATGGTGCTGTTCACCATCGGCGAGGTGCTGGTCGTGCCGGCCGAATATGTGCTTGTCGACAGGATCTCCAATGACGGCAATCGCGGCGCCTATTTCGGCGCGCATTCGCTGAGTTCGGTCGGCAATTTCATCGGCCCGCTGTTTGGCGGCCTGGCGCTGGGCGCCTTTGGCGGGCAGGGCATGTTCATGCTGTTTGCCATGCTGGCCGCCGGAAGTGCTGTGCTGTTTGCCATCGGCCACGCCGCGCCGCCGCCTGCAACGTCAGACGGCGCGGCGATCGATGCGACAGGCGAGATCGCAGGCGAAGCGCTGCACCGCAGCCACAGGCCGGCCTTCGCCTGATCGCCAGGCAACGGCCCTTTCCATCATGCGTCCGCGCTAATGGCTGCGGCGCGCTCTTGCCATTGCCGCAACTCTCGGCCAAAACCGCCACGCCATGCTCATCATCAATGACCTTTCCCTCCGCATCGCCGGACGCCTGCTTCTCGACCACGCGTCGCTGACCCTGCCTGCCGGCACCAAGGCCGGCCTTGTCGGCCGCAACGGCACCGGCAAGACCACGCTGTTCAAGGCGATAACCGGCGACTTCAGCTCGGAAACCGGCAGCATCAGCCTGCCCAAGAACACGCGTATCGGCCAGGTCGCGCAGGAAGCGCCCGGCACCGAGGAGCCGCTGATCGACATCGTGCTCAAGGCCGATGTCGAGCGCAGCGCACTGCTCGCCGAGGAGCAGACCGCCACCGACCCGCACCGCATTGCCGAGATTCACATCCGCCTTGCCGACATCGACGCCCATTCGGCCGAGTCCCGCGCCGCCACCATCCTCGCCGGTCTCGGTTTCGACGACGAGGCGCAGAAGCGGCCGGCGTCGTCATTCTCGGGCGGCTGGCGCATGCGCGTGGCGCTTGCCGCCGTGCTGTTTTCCGAGCCCGACCTGCTGCTGCTCGACGAGCCGACCAACTATCTCGATCTCGAAGGCACGTTGTGGCTCGAGAACTATGTCTCGAAATATCCGCACACCGTGCTCTTGATCAGCCACGACCGCGACCTGCTCAACCGCGCCGTCAATTCGATCGTCCATCTCGACCAGAAGAAGATGACCTTCTGGCGCGGCGGCTACGACCAGTTCGAGCGCCAGATCGCCGAGCAGCGCGAGCTGCAGGAAAAGGGCCGCGTCAAGCAGGAGGCGGCACGCAAGCACCTGCAGTCCTTCGTCGACCGCTTCCGTGCCAAGGCGTCCAAGGCACGCCAGGCGCAGTCGCGCATCAAGGCGCTGGAGAAGATGAAGCCGATCGCCGCGCTGATCGAGGACAATGTGCGCCCGTTCAGCTTCCCCGAGCCGGTCAAGACCGTGGCCTCGCCGATCGTCGCGCTCGACCGCGTCAGCGTCGGCTACCAGGCCGACAAGCCGATCCTCAAGAAGATGACCTTGCGCATCGACGCCGACGACCGCATCGCCCTGCTCGGCGCCAACGGCAACGGCAAGTCGACCTTCGCCAAGCTTCTGGCTGGCCGGCTCAAGGCCGAGACCGGCTCGGTGACGATCGCGCCCGGGCTCAAGGTGGCGATCTTCGCCCAGCACCAGCTCGACGATCTCCGGCCCGAGGAAAACGCCTATGAGCATGTCCGCCGGCTGATGCCGGAGGCGCCTGAATCGAAGGTCAGGGCGCGTGTCGCCCAGTTCGGCCTGCCGACCGAAAAGATGAACACCGCCGCCAAGGACCTGTCCGGTGGCGAGAAGGCGCGGCTGCTGATGGGGCTGTCGGCCTTTGACGGGCCGAACCTGTTCATCCTCGACGAGCCGACCAACCACCTCGACATCGACAGCCGCGAGGCGTTGATCATGGCGCTCAACGAGTTCCCGGGCGCCGTCATCCTGATTTCCCACGATCGCCACCTGCTGGAGGCGACGGCCGACCGGCTGTGGCTGGTCAAGGACGGCTCGGTCAATCCTTATGACGGCGATCTCGAGGACTACAAGACGCTGGTGACAGGCGTGTCGGGCGACCGGCGCAAGGAGCGCGAGGCCGACAAGGCGTCGAAGGCCGACAGGCGCCGCGAGGCCGCGGCGCGGCGCGCCGCGATGGAGCCGCTGGCCAAGGAGATCCGCGCCACCGAGGCGCTGATGGACCGCATCCGCAAGCGCATCGACGGCATCGAGGACCAGCTTGCCGATCCCAAGCTGTATGAAAAGGACCCGACGACGGCGACGCAGCTGGCCAAGGAGCGGTCGCAGCTCGGAGCCCAGCTCGCCCAGAACGAGGAAAAGTGGCTGACCATGTCGGCCGAATATGAGGAAGGCGTCGCCGAGTAGGGCATTCCACCCTCCCACCTGTTGAGGTTCGGACCGAAGGTCCGGGGAGGGGAGGGTCTGACCGAAGGTTCGGGGGTGGCGGTGACCGGTGGCCGAGACTGCCGCCCACCCCGCCTTACTCGCCTTGCTTCGCAATGCTCGCTCGGCGACCCTCCCCACGTGGGGAGGGTCATGCAGCGGTCCACACTGGCCCTACACGGCAAGCCGACATCAGGGTAAAAGGGCGCCATGAACCAGCACGCCAAGATCAGGATCGGCCATTCGGCCTGCCCGCATGACTGCCCCTCGACCTGCGCGCTGGAGGTCGAGCTGCTCGACGACAAGCGCATCGGGCGTGTGCATGGCGCCAAGTCCAACAGCTATACGGCAGGCGTCATCTGCGCCAAGGTCGCCCGTTATGCCGACCGCGTCCACCATCCCGACCGGCTGCTGAAGCCGCTGGTCCGCGCGGGCGCCAAGGGCGACGGCAACTGGAAGGAAGCCAGCTGGGAGGCAGCACTCGACCTCGTCGCGGAAAAATTCATCGCGGCGGAGGAGCGTTACGGCTCGGAGACCGTCTGGCCCTATTTCTACGCCGGCACGATGGGGCTGGTGCAGCGCGACGGCATCGAGAGGCTGCGCCACGCCAAGAAATATTCCGGCTTCTTCGGCTCGATCTGCACCAATCTGGCCTGGACCGGCTATGTCATGGGCACAGGTGCGCTGCGCGGCACCGATCCGCGCGAGATCGGCAAGTCGGACTGCGTCGTCATCTGGGGCACCAATGCGGTGGTTACCCAGGTCAATGTGATGACCCATGCGATCAAGGCGCGCAAGGAACGCGGCGCCAAGATCGTCGTCATCGACATCTACGAGACAGCGACGCTGAAGCAGGCCGACATGGGGCTGGTGCTGAAGCCCGGCACCGACGCCGCGCTCGCCTGCGCGGTCATGCATGTGCTGTTCCGCGACGGCATGGCCGACCGCGCCTATCTCGAAAAATACACCGACGATCCCAGGGGCCTCGAAGCGCATCTCGCCGACAAGACGCCGGAATGGGCGGCCGCAATCACCGGTCTGTCGGTCGAGGAGATCGAAGCCTTTGCCCGGCTCGTCGGCACCACCAAAAAGACCTTCTTCCGCCTGGGCTACGGCTTCTCGCGCCAGCGCAACGGCTCGGTCAACATGCATGCGGCGCTGTCGATCCCGGCGGTGACGGGCGCCTGGCAATATGAGGGCGGCGGCGCCTTCCATTCCAATTCGGGCATCTTCAAGCTCAATGGCGAGCTGCTCGAAGGCACCAGGTTCCGCGACCCCAGCATCCGTTACCTCGACCATTCGCGCATCGGCCCGGTGTTGACCAATGCCGAGGACGCGCTCTACGGCGGCCCGCCTGTCACCGCGATGCTGATCCAGAACACCAATCCGGCCAATGTCGCGCCCGAGCAGCGGCTGGTGGTCAAGGGGTTTCTGCGCGACGACCTGTTCACCGCCGTGCACGAGCAGTTCATGACCGACACGGCCAGGCTCGCCGACGTCGTCCTGCCGGCGACGATGTTCCTCGAGCATGACGACATCTACAAGGGCGGCGGCAACCAGCACATCACGCTGGGGCCGAAGCTGATCGACCCGCCGGAAGGGCCGCGCACCAACCACTATGTCATCGAGGAACTGGGCAAGCGGCTTGGCGTGTCTGATATGCCGGGCTTCGGCATGACCGAACGCCAGCATATCGACGTCATGCTGGAGAAGAAGGGCCTCGGCAATTTCGACAGCTTCAAGGACCAGAAATGGGCCGACATGCAGCCGGAATTCGACAGCGCGCATTTCCTCAAGGGTTTTGGCCATCCCGACGGCAAGTTCCGCTTCAAGCCGCAATGGAATGGCGGTGCCGCACCCAACAAGCCGCCGCGCAGCATGGGCATCTTCGGCCCGGTCGCGCAGCTGCCCGAATTCCCCGATCATGTCGACCTGATCGAGGTGGCGGATGCGGCCCATCCGTTCCGCCTGGCGACGTCGCCGGCGCGCAACTTCCTCAACTCGACCTTCGCCGAGACGCCGGTGTCGCGCGAGAAGGAGGGCCGGCCCGAACTGTTGATCCATTCCGAGGACGCGGCAGAACTCGGGATAGCGACAGGCGACCGGGTCGAGATCGGCAATATGCGCGGCGAGGTCGTGCTGCATGCCCGCCTGTTCGACAAGATCAAGCGCGGCGTCGTCATCGCCGAAGGCATCTGGCCGAACTCCGACCATGAGCGCGGCGAGGGTATCAACGTGCTGACCGGCGCCGACGCCCCCGCACCTTATGGCGGTGCTGCCGTGCATGACAACAAGGTCTGGGTAAGGGCGGCGTAGGCTCTTGAAGCCACAGCCGCATTGAAGCCGGTTGGGTGATGGCGCGGAATTGGCTGCTCGCTTGTCGGGGAGCAGAGTCACCCCGCCGGAGTCGGTCAGATACACCGGCTCGTGCCGCTGCTTGACCGACATTGAGAAAGCGCCTGGCAGATTGCGCCATCTTTCGCTGACGCCTTGCAGTTTACCGGTCGAGACATCGGTAACCGAACGGCGCAACATGAAAGCGGCCATTCTGCAGCCGACCGATTGCGTCCGTTCGATGACAGGAGACGAAGACGACCACAGCGGCCCATGTAGGTCCCTGTCATCTTGAATCATATCTGTCGCAGGTTTCGGGATTTTTGCGACAGATTACGGACAGATTACAGCTTGGCTGGCTGAAAGCCGAAACCATCAATCTCAGCCCTTACGTTTAGTTAAGTACGAATCCATTCGATAAAATTTTAGTCTTAATGCCGCGCGGGTACGCCATTAGTGGTCGACACCATAAAAATCCCTACGCGCGGAGACTTCACATGCGACGCTGTTTTCTGAATGCCCTGCTGATAGCTGTCATCGCCGGCTTCAGCGTCCTTGGTGGTGCGACGCTCACATACGCCCAGTCGACTCCAAAAGCTCAGTTGGGAGAGGGGCGCGCATACGAGATCATCGATAGCGAAGTGTGGGATGTGCCCGATCCGGTTTCCGGTCGCGCCTACCAGGTCTTCGTCGCCTTGCCGCCGTCCTATGCGAAGGAACCACAGCGGCGCTACCCCGTGCTTTACGTCACCGATGCTGACTACGCTTTCCCGATCATCCGGCAGATCGGCCGCCGTCTGAACGTCGAAGGGCCCCGGATCGAGGAGTTCATTCTTGTCGGTTTGTCTTATGGAAAGGGTGAGGATGGCAAGGTCAGCCGTCAGCGCGACTACACCCCTACGTCGAACGGTCCGAGGAGCGCACCAGCTGGTGCGATCCATGGGCAGGGACGGGCCTATCAGCGATATCTGGGTGATCAGGTGAAACCATTTATCGCCGGCCGCTATCGGACCGATTCCGCCAGATCGCTCTTCCTTGGCCACTCCTACGGCGCTTTGCTTGGCGCACAGATACTGTTCACCGAACCTGGCCTGTTTAGCGGCTATATCCTGGGTAGCCCCTCTCTATGGTACGACAAGCGCCACACCTTGAAGCTCGAAACGGCTTACGCCACGCAGAACAAGGACCTGCCGGCCAAGGTCTATCTTTATGTCGGCGCCTATGAGGCGCAGCGCAAAGGCGACCGGCGCTACAACCAGACGGTAGATATGGTCGCCGACAACCGGGCTTTGGAAGCAGCGTTGCAGAGCCGAAAGTATCCGAACCTGCAATTGAAGTCGGCGGTCCTGGACGACGAGGATCACCTCACCGTCGCGCCGCGTGGCTTCACGCGGGGCTTGGAGTACCTTCTGAGACTGCGCTGACAAATCGCATCGAAAACTGGAACGCAGCTGTCGCACTGAGTTTTGCGAGCACACCAGCCGCGCCGGATTTTCAGTGGAATTTCCGTCGCAAAGGTCGGGTGCAAAGGTCGGTCCTGCGCGACCGACCTTTGCGATGCCGAATGGCCGCTTCATCAGGCTGAAAACGGTTAGGGCGCTTTCCACCCCGCACCTGTCAGCTCCAATATCTCGGCAGCGCCAGATAGCGGCGGCGGCGGCCGAGGCGGGCGCGCATTTCCTCTGTGTCGGCTCTGGGAGCCGGTTTGCCTATTCCAACGGCCACACTTCGACGACGCCATGCGCAACGGCACAGGGAACGCCCGAGATCTTCTTTACCGCTTCCGCCATATCCGCAGCCTCGATGATGGCGAAGCCGGCAACCGGCAAGGCCGACGACATGAACGGGCCATCCCGCGTCTCCGGACCCGTCGCTTCGGGATTGCGCACCTGCACAGGCGCACCAGCGATTCCGATCAATGCGCCCTCCGCGCGCAGCCTTGCATCCTGCGCGTGGGCGGCGTCGCGGACGGGTTGTGAGGTCCGGTCATATCCGGCCTGGTCGCCATATCCGATGGTGAGGAACTTGGGCATTATGCAACCTCCTTTCAGGTCCTGGTGATGTCGCGCGGTCTGTTGTCGCCGTCATCGGCCGCCTGCAACCGTGCCAACACTGACGGGCCGCGATCGGGGTTCGAAACGCCGAAATGTCGTTCCCGAACCCAGCCATGAAGGCCCCGGGCAAAGCCGGCCCGCCTTTTGCGCACGCCGCCGAGAGGACGTCGGTCCCCAAACATCACGTCGCGCAAGACGGTGATGTCGGAGCGACGCCGGGCATTTGCGTTGCCAGGTTGATCGACAGAGCGATGGTCCAAACTGGCTCGCCAATCCAGTTGCACTTTGCAACTGGATTGGGCTTACGCTTTCCGATTGCATATTGCAAGCGGAGCGATGCAGGCTGGCCAACGAGCCTCCAACTGTGACGGGCCTAGACAGAGCTACCTTGAACAGGTCGCCGCTGATGCGGCGAGGTGCTGCGCAACACTTTTGTGACCGCGCAGTGTTCTTCCGCCCCATAACCCGCGTCCACCGCGCGCTGGAAAACCCCGGTCGCAAAGGTCGGAAAATCGGCGCCGATCTCGAGGTTGTCGGATACTTCGACGAGACGCGCGATATCTGCGCGCACGGACCCGATGGTGCTCTCAGGCTCGCTGAAGCTGCCGGTGGCGATGACCCGGCCCATGCGACGCATGTCGTCTGCGAAGAACGGTGCCGAGCCCGCCATCAACTCTCCGAACCGAGCAGGATCGAGCCCTTCGGCTTCACAGATGGCTGCGCCGTGACTGAAGCCGATCCAATGGGCGGCGTAATAGGCCAGGGCAGCGCCGAACAGCGCCTTGGCATGGCCCACATCGGGGCCCACATGCACCAGGCTGCCGGCCAACGCCTGAAGAAGGGGGCTGGCCGAGGCAAAGGTCGTCTCAGGGCCCGCAATCAGAATGGCGGCATCAGATCCTCCGATCTGGCTCGGCCACGCGGAAATTGCGCCGTCAAGATATTCCGCACCGCGCTGTGCTGTCCACGCCGCCATGGCTCGGGCTTCCCTTGATGTGCCGGAGGCCAGTTGCACGACAAGCCGCCCGCCGACGATCCCGGCCAAAGCTTTGTCTTCGAGAATGCTGCGCGTCGCTGCATAGTCCGACAGGCACATGACTAGGACCGGGCTGGCGGCGACCGCTTCGGCGGCGGTCAGCGCGACCTTGGCCCCTCTGTCTCTCAGATCATCGGCCTTTGCCGAGGTCCGGTTCCAGACCACGGTCGTCTTGCCGGCGGAAAGGAACGCGCGCGCCAATGCGGTGCCCATCGCACCCAGGCCGATTACCGTGACGTCACCCATGTCCATCTCCTGCTTGACTGCGAACATACAAAGTGTAACCTACAAATTGTAGGTGTCAAGCAGAGGAGAAAATCGTGAAGCTGCCGAGAGATGGCCGTCGCAGCCAACTCCTTGATACGGCCCTCCAGATCGTTCGGGAGCAGGGCGCCGATGAACTCACCTTGGGCACGCTCGCCCTGCGAGCCGATGTCAGCCGGCCCGTCGTCTACGACCATTTTTCAACGCGCGCGGGCCTCCTGCTCGCCTTGTTTCAGCGGCTGGAGGACAATTACGTCAGACAGCTTCGCCAGGAGCTGAGCGCAATGCCGGGCGAGCTTGCCGCCGTGGCCGACGCCATTGCCGCGGCTTATTTCAGCTGCCTGTCGAACATGGGCCAGGAAGGGCCTGCCATCTTTGCGGCACTTCAGGGCAGCCCTGATATAGCGCTCCAGCAGTCACGCATGCTGGGGGAATACGTGACCATCGTCGCCCTGGCGCTGCAACCCTTCTCTCCTGTTTCCGGCGAGAAGCTTCGTCTGTTGTGCACTGGCCTGTTGGGCGCGGCGGAGGCCATCGCGCGCGAACTGCAGGCAGGCAAGGTAACAGACGCCGAAGCCAGGACGGTGTTCTCGAAGCTGATCGTCGGCAGCCTGCGCAGCGCCTGACCAGCGGACCGGCGGCGAACCTGGATCGAACAGGAAGGTGGCAACGGCGGTGTGGCGTTCGATCTGCGCGAAAGGTGAGCCTTGTCAGCTCGTCGCCTACGACATGGCCAATATCGACCTGTCGGAAGCGTGATGCAGATCACGCCGAGTTTCGACGACGCCTCGGCATTTATCGGTCGAGCCGATCGCGAGCCGAACGACGCAACGTGAAAGCGGCAATAGCGCAGCCAGCTTTCTCGCCAATCCAATACGAACTGCGCTTGCCCGGAAGCGGACATTCGATCGGACGACGATGCCACACACTACGCCGCCGAAGGCGTCGGCAACACAGCCGCGATTGCCATTCGCAGCCTGTCATCTTCCTTGCTCTGAATGGCGCGCGTGACCCAGGCGGTGAACTCGTTGACGCTGCCAGCGCGCAACCGCGCGGCGAGTGCCAGCAGCGGTTTCTTGCGGTCGTAGATCGCGAGCAGTGCTGGTAGGTCGTCGTCGGCTATTGCGTCGGCTATTTTCTTTTCGATCCCGGCGGCGATTGCGGCGACGTCGAGCGCGCCCGTTTGTGTGGCGTAGCTGGTTGCGAGGTCGCCGATCGACTTGTCGGCCGAGAAGTCGATCCGCTTCAACATCTGATCGATGCGCCGGCGGCAGTATCCGAGTACCACTTCATTAACGTTCTTCGGCGCCATGGCGTCAGCGAACACTGCCGCCTTCACCTCGGCTAGCTTCGTCTCCAACTCAGCGCCGCTGAAATCATTCTTCGCCAGAATGATTTGCGACACAGCGGGCAACAGCAGCAGATTCTCGATCTCAGCGACGGGTAGCACCGACACGCCGATGCCGGCGAGATATGCCCGTTCGTCCGCGTCGCGCCCGTCCGCATCGACCAGGCCAGCGCAGGTGATACGGGTGAAGGCCGCGTTACGCCGCATCGTAGCGACTGAGTGAATGACGTTCTCGCATCCGCCTCGCGGGATAATCGTCCAGCCCGGATAACAGGCGCGGTAGAAGGCGATGTCGAGGCTGCCCTGCTGCTCGCCCTCAACGAAAAGCACTGGCTTTCGGCTACCGAGAATTAGCGTGACCAGTTCTTCGCTGAAACCTTCCGCCTCCGGCACGTCCTCGATCGTCCAGCCCATCGCCGGGGAGTAGTTCCGTACAACGTACTTTCTGCCTGCCCGTGACGCCGCAAACTCCAGGTCGTGCGTTATCAGAAGAAACGCGCAGTCTGGTCGCGCCGCCTCCAACTCGTCCCACAACCGACCTAGAATTGAGCGATGAACGTGGATTTCAGGCTCGTCCATGATCAAGACAGAACCGGCATCGGCAACCAAAACCTGTCCAATCATGTAGAAGACGGCCTTTTCGCCATCGCTCATCTGTGTGATGCTGTACGGCGTGCTCGTCGCACCTGACCCATCAAGGGCTGTTACTGTGATATCGTCGGCTGTCGTCGCGAGACAACGCGTTGGCAGCACTCGGTGGAAGATCGCTGTTAATTTGCGCAGTACGGTCTCACGGCCAACCACTGGCATTCCGGCTGCCGCCGCGTCGTTTACTGCTACCCCGACGTTTGCTTGTTCTGCAAAAAGCACCTGGGTCAGCGGTCCAGCGTCATCGAGGATAAATCTGGGCTGAGCTTGACCCCATCGGGTATTCTCACGCGCCTGTCGTACGCTGCCGTAATTCCTCACTGGATCGACGATTCCGTATCGCAATTGACTGCGTGCTGCTTGTTCCCCGACCTTCGCGATAGCTGGATCAAGCGCAAGCATACGTTGCGCGGAAATACGGTGAGCGGCTTCATCAGCCTGCAGTTCACATTCCATTGCCAGGCGCGTCTTCCCACTGCCGTTCGCGCCGACAATGATCGTCGACATACCGGCACGCAGTTCGACGGGTATGCTCGCACCGGACAATTGAAGATCAATAGGAAGTGGCAAGTTGAAATCCTTGAATAATGAGGGTTTTGCAGGGTATCGAACCCGACAATAATGATCTAGATCTCAGTACCTGAAATTACCCATTGTCAGTTCCTTGATCAATGTTGCTGCGCTGGTTTTCCTGCCTTCTTGGAGTTTATCAATGATTGCACGTCGGCAACGACAGCTATCGCAAAAAATAGATTTCCAGATGGGGACTGTCAGCATCCCACCCCCGCACCGGTCATCTCAGATTATGGCTTCGCGTGCTAGGCGTGAGCCCAGTGAATGGTCGCGTGAAGGGGATGCCGTTGAATGTGTGCGTGCAGCAGGAACATGACGGCTCCATCTGCTCGACCGACAGTGTGGGATCGACTTTCGCAAGGCGATTGTCATCGTCGACATACAAGCCGCTGTAATAGGAGTTCTGGCCCATCAACACCTGAGGTCGCTGCTCCGCCTCGGTGCGGGCGACGAGCCAGAAGATCGGTTCCTCGTCATCGAGCCGTGACACAGCCTCGCTGTGCACCTGCGTCCAGTCCTTGCCGACGCGTGACAGCAGGAAACGGAACAGCGGCGTGTAGTCCCGCCCACGCCGTTTTCCAGCATGCATGGAGCCTCGACCCTCCAGCCTTTCGTTGCCGAGGCTTTCGTCCCCCAGGCTCTCATCGTCCAGGCTCTCTTGGCCCAAGCTCGTATTGCGTCGTGGCGACCATCGATGCTCGCCACCAAAGTCGTGGCGGACATTGTGCGTGCGTGTGTTGACGCGACGAAACAGTGGCTCTTTGCCTGGTGTTCGAGATCGGCTCATTGCTGGAATTGACCATATCGAACGTCGTCTTTCCACCCGCACCGAAACGGGCTGCGCGCCGGATGACGCGCAGCCCTTTCTCCCTGACCGCTCAGGCGGCCAGCGCGGCAGCCGTGTCGCGCAGCACGTCGGCGAGCGGCACCAGACCCTTCATCGCGCCGCTGCCCTTGGCCGTGACGTCGCCGTCCTCGATCGCCACCGCGAAGCGGAAGGCCGGGTCGGCCTCGATGCGGTTGCGCAGCGCCAGGATGCGCGGGTAGTCGGCCGGGTTCACCGCCTTGTGGAAGTCGGTCCAGCGGGCCACGCCTGAAAACACCGCATCCGCCAGCGTCGGGTGATCGCCGAGCAGATAGTCGCTGTCGCCGATCATCGCCTCGAACTGGGCGTGGCGGGTGGCGACGAAGTCGCGGCCGAACTTGCGCAGCGTCTCACGCTCCGCTTCGCTGGCGTCTTCGGCTTCGAGCGCCACCCAGAGCGGGCCGAAGGCGCCGGTGAAGGCGGTGTTCAGGAAGGCGATCATCTGGTGCATCCTGTCGGCCTCCGGCGTATCAGGCACAAAGCTGATGCGGCGCTCGGGGTCGCGTGCTTCGAGCCAGAGCGCGATTGCCATGGTCTCGGTCAAAACGCGGCCGTCTGATGTGACCAGCACCGGCGTTTCGACCCGGCCGTTGAAGCGCTTGTAGGCTTCGCTGCGCATCTCGCCCAGCATGTCGACGCGGGTCAGCCGGTAGGGCTGGCCGAGCCATTCGAAGGCGGCGACGAGGCCGGCCGACGAGCCGAGCGGGAAGCCGGAGGTGAGGATCGGGGTGGTTGTCATGTCAGCTCTCCATTGTTGATGACCCCGATGTATCGATGTGGACTTTGATCCTGTAGTCGGGCAATTTGAAACCAAATGTCCACAAACGTAGACTTTGATGCTGAACCTCAACGATCTCCATTTCTTCGCCGCAGCGGTCGACCATGGCGGCTTTGCCGCCGCCGCCCGGCGGCTCGGCTGTCCCAAATCGACGGTCAGCAAGCGGGTGGCAGCACTGGAAGCGTCGCTCGGCGCGTTGCTGATCCACCGCAGCTCGCGCAGCTTCACGCTGACCGACGTCGGCCGCGACGTCTATGACCATGCCCGGGCTGCGGTCATCGAGGCCGAGGCGGTGGAGGCGGTGGTGCAGCGGCGGCTGGCCGAGCCGAGCGGCATCGTGCGCATCACCACCTCGGTTCCCAATGCGCAGTTCCGGCTGGCGCATCGATTGCCCGTGCTGGCGCGCCGTTATCCCAAGCTTTTGATCCAGCTGCATGTCACCGACCGTTTCGTCGACCTGGTGCAGGACGGCTTCGACATCGCGCTGCGCAGCCATTTCGCGCCACTGCCCGATTCCGACCTCGTGCAAAGGCGGATGAACGAGGATGCGATCACGCTGGTGGCGGCACCGTCCTATCTCACCTGCTATGGCGCGCCTGAAACGCCGGAGGCGCTCGCCTCTCATGACGGACTGATGAGCTCGATGACGGCAAAGAGCTGGCGGCTGCGAGATGGCCAAGGCCGCCTCGTCGAAATGGCGCCGCGGCAGCGCTTCCATGCCGATGAGTCAGTGCCTTTGCTGATCGCTGCCGAATCCGGCCTCGGCATCGTCTGCCTGCCCGAGCTGATCTCGGCCAGTTCAGTGGCGCAGGGCAGGCTGGTGCGGGTTCTGCCCGACTGGACCGCCGGGCGGGTGACCACGACCATCCTGACGCCGCACAAGCGCGGACAGCTGCCGGCGGTGCGCGCGGTGATCGACTTCCTGCTCGAAAAGGATGCCCAGCCGGCAAGCTAGGCGTCGCCTGCGCGGGGCGTGGCGCTAGGAAAGACGCAATCACGCACATGACGAGGGCTTGCTGGTCGGCCGTGAAGAAACAACCAGAGGGGCGCACAAGCCACCACGGCAGTCCGAACCCGTCGCGTGACGCCACCTCGGCCAATGGAAAAGCGCCATGATCCGCTGAGATTATGCATGGTCACGGCGGAGGCGGGGTGCGCGTCCTGATGCTCGTAGCATCCTTTGCTCGTAGCATCCTTTGCTCGGTCTTCTCCGAGTCCAAGGCATAACCGAGCCGAGGCGGGGATTGAGGTCAAGGTATCTCAGCTGCCAATACGAGCGAACCACGCAATCAAGTTAATCGTAATGTAGATTGCTGCCAGTAGGCCCAACAGTAGCCATACTGCAAACACGGCGTTCATAGGCTTGCTAAAAATGCGAGCGGGACCAATTGCGATTTCCTTCGGGTTGCTGTTTTCAGCACGGACGCTAAGCACGTCAGGACCATTGGCTCCAATTGTCAGCAGATTCACGGTCAATTGCTCTTGAGGTGCCAAGCTCTCAAAACCAAGTACTAAACGACCGTCAGGGTTTTTCTCACGCGAATACTGGCGCTGCGGCCAAATTGCTAGGCTATCCGGCTCAAAATTGATCGTCACTTCCACTTTCTTTGCCGGCACTCTTCCGGAGTTTGTAAATAGGATTGCGGCGCTGTGAACCAAAGTTGCAGGAGCGGGAGCGGCGCCCGCCGATTGGTTTTTAACTTTGTGCGCAAATCCATGCTGCACTCCCCACCGAACTTTCGCCTTTCCTTGGACCAACCAAAAGATAAACGCAGCCAGCATCGTAAGGCCGAATGACACGAACTGAGTATTGTATGTTGCCCAGGCAATTTGAAACAAATCACTCACCGCATGCGCCTCTTACTATCGCTGAATCTGTCGTATTAGACGTTGCGCCTCGTGGAGGCTCTGGCAACTGAGCTTGCGCCACTAGACCAGGTGTCCCCAAAGAAATGACGTAGGCGTAATCGACACCCCGCAGTACTTCTTTCACTAGCGCTGAAACGAAAACCCCGGCTTAGCGCCGGGGTTTCATTGCACGCGATTGGATCATGTTACCCATACATGGCGACGGGCGAGTGGACAGTCACCCGCCCTTTCTCTGAAGAGTTTTTGGATAGGTGAATATCTACATCGTATCCAAGTAAGATCAGGAAATTGACCAGCCGATCAACACTAAAGCCAGCCAGCCGGCCTCGGGTGATGTTCGACACTTTAGCCTGATCGGTTTGCAAAATTTGGGCAACCTGCGTCTGCGTTAAGCCACGAGATTCCACCAGATGGGTGATTTCGCGGGCTATCGCATTTTTCATGCGGTCCTTTGCATCGAGTTCGATATCCAGGTCCGCAAATACATCACCGCTGCTTTGTTCGATGAGTATCTCATTATCCCGGATGTCTGACATTTTTCATCTCCGCTTCTTTCTTTTTAAGCTCTCTCTCATGGTGCTTCTCCGCCACTTTCAGGCGTTGCCTAACCAACGCAATTTCCTGCCGCGGAGTTGCAATTCCTTTCTTCGATTTCTTTTGGAATGCGTGTAGGATATAGACGGCTTCTTGAAATCGAACGGTGTAAACCGTGCGATATGTGCCACCCTCGCCATTCGCGATAACTTCGAGAACGCCCGCTCCGCTAAATCCAACTAGCGGAACGACATTAATTGCTTTACCGCCCAATTGTGCGGTCTCTAATGCAAATCCAACCTCTTGGCGCACTTCCTTCGGGAAGTCTCTTACAGTCTCACGGCTTGAGCCGATCCAGAAAACCGTCTTCACAGCGTCCCCGCTTATGTTTGGTCATTTATTTTTGCTCCCCCGCGAAAAATTCCAAATTCCCCTCAACTATGTAGATCAAAATATGCCTAAACTGGCATGATGTCAATGAGGCGCGGGGGAAGCGAAAGCAGTTACCATCGTTCCTCTTTCGTTCTTGGCTCTTTCGATAGGACAGTGTTCCTATGAAGGCATCAAGCAAAGACGCCATTGCGAGCATGAGTGCAATGTACATCGTCCAGAGTTACCAGCCGGGTAAGCGCGGCGCGGAGCGGACCACTCCAGTTGTCGCGCGCGATGTGGTTCACGCTAAGCGGCTCGCGGAAAGACTCGCCAGCAGAAGCACCTGGTCGTTGCTTTCGTACGAGAGGGCGATGCAGTTAATGGAGACTTCGAAGATCCGAAGTTGATCGCCACATATGCGAAATTTCCGAAGAAATGAACGAAATGCGACGTGTCTCGGAGCGGGCGGAGGCACGAACTGACGATTAGTCACCAGATCAAGCCGCGCTTTGCTTCGCGAAACGAGGAAACTGTATCCGGCTTTATCGAAGCGGCCGGCGCAGTCGCACCGCTATACTCCACCATCGTCATCAAGCACAAAGTGGCGGAGATATCTAAATAGATGGCTTTGCTACACCGTGGGGATTGGCGGGTGATGGTTGATCATCAGTCGTCGCTTGTCTTAATCCGCCTCGCTTGCCATCCACGGCGTTCATGATCTCCGTACAAGCGACACTGATGAAGATGTCGCTCAAGCCCTCAATGCGGGGAGGGATGCCAAGATTTCCGCTTCGCTTGCAATTTCCTCGGGGCTTCCTCGACGGGTAGCAACAGGTCTGGAAGTCTACAGTTCAGGACTAGCCTCAACGAAGCGAAGGCCTTGTCAGTGAAGCAGTTCTTGCCAGCCTCGAAGTTATGAACCGCCGTCGTGCTCTGCTGGCCTAGCCGCGAGCCGTTCCAGCGTCCATTTCAGTGCCTTGCGACGGTCCGCGTTTCTTTATCCGGGGCCATGCCGCCGCGGCTCGATCATTCTCGTCTGTCGCGCCCCCGCCCGTCTCGACCTATCTACTTGTTTTTACGCAATTCCCCAGGGAAAACCGCTTCACACTGTTCCCGCAATTGCTTTAGCTTGTGGCAAGCAGATCCCGAGGGGAGGCCATGATGAGCGGCGACCATGATCACGGCGACATGAAGAACACGCCTGAGACACGGCTGTGGATGGCCTTGGGCCTGACCAGCGCCTTCATGGTGGCCGAGGTGATCGGCGGTTTCGTCACCGGCAGCCTGGCGCTGATATCGGATGCCACGCACATGCTGACCGACGCCATGGCGCTGGCGATCGCGCTGGTGGCGATCAAGGTCGGCCGCCGCCCGGCCGACCTGCTGCGCACCTATGGTTACGCCCGCTTCGAGATCCTGGCTGCGGCCTTCAACGCGCTGCTTTTGCTCGCCGTCGCCTTCTACATTCTCTACGAGGCCTATGTCAGGCTGTTCCAGCCGCAGGACATCGCCTCGCTCGGCATGCTCGGCATCGCCGTCATCGGGCTTCTGGTCAATCTGACGTCGATGCGGCTGTTGGCCGGCCACAAGGATGGCAGCCTCAACGTCAAGGGCGCCTATCTCGAGGTCTGGGCCGACATGCTCGGTTCGATCGGCGTGATCGCCGGTGCTGCCCTGATCTGGCTGACCGGCTGGTCATGGGTCGATTCCGTCGTTGCCGTCGGCATCGGCTTCATGGTCTTCCCGCGCACCTGGGTGCTGCTCAAGGAGTGCATCAACATCCTGCTCGAAGGCGTGCCGCCTGATATGGAGCTGGCCGAGGTCGAGCTGGCGATATCAACAGTGCCTGGCGTGGCCTCGGTGCACGATCTGCATCTGTGGGCGATCACCCAGAGCAAGGCGTCGCTGACCGCGCATGTGGTGCTGGAGGAGGGCGCCGATGCCGAGACGGTGCGCCGGGCGGTGGAGGTGCGGCTGCAGGAAAAGTTCGACCTGCACCACACCACATTGCAGATGGAGCGGGTCAGCTGCGCGCCGCTGGAGCGCATCCACTGACAGTGCCTGCGTCAACATGTCAGCAATCTGTCCCATTATCTCTAACAGCCGGAGTGCCTATGTCTTGCCGGCCCGATGAGTCTTCGGTGCGCAACTGTAGCGGAGAGCATCGATGGGCGACTTCAGGAACAAATACAGCGGCAAGGACCGTAACAGGGGCGGCAAGGACGGCCTGCTCGGCGCCGTTCTTGGCGAGGTCGGCAAGAGGTTTGGCGACAAGGCCTCAGGCGGCCATCGCGGCGCCGCGAGTTCCGGCGGGCACGGGACGGCGGGCAATGTATCGGGGGCCTTCGGGCGCGACGGGCGCGCGGCGGCGGTGAAAGCAGCGCCCCGCTCGCGAATGCCCGGCTTCGGCAGCACGGCAGCGCTGGTCGTGCTGGTGGTGTGGACGCTGCTCGCCTGGGGCGGCTACAGCCTCGTCGACGGCGTGCTTGCCTGGACGTCGAGCAATGCCGGCGCCCTGGTGCAGACCGGTCGGGATGCCGCGGCTGCGACCGGCATCGGCTCGGAAGTCGTCGGTGTGGTCGGCAGCGCCGAAACGTCGGGCATGCTCGGCGGATTTTTCGCGCTCGTCGGTGCCGTGCTCAAGCCGCTGGTTGTTGTGGTCTGGCTGGTCGGCGCGGTGTTGATCATGGCGGCGCCCAGGCTGGTGTCTCTGCTCACGCGCAAATTCCGCTAGGCGGCCGGCGCGCCTGTCCCGGCAAGACGTGCGCGCCCCCCAAGACGCGCCCAGAAGACGCGCCCGGAAGACAGGCGCCCCAAGACGCACCCCATGGCAGGCGCGCGCCCCAAGGCCTGAAATGGCGCCGTGCGTTATGGCGCCATCACGGATGCGGCCATCAGGGGTGCTGCCATCAGGGGTGCTGGTAACGGAACTCCTGGGTCTTGCCGCCATAACCATAGGCGGCCGCGCGCACGTCGTGCACGTGGATGTAGCTCTCCTCGTGGATGTCGCCGAGAATTGCGGTAAAGCCTGCGAACACCGCCGCGATGTAGCGCTTCTTCTCGTCCTTGGTGTTGGTCTCGTCGGTGACCTTGATCTCCAGCGCAAAGCTCGACTTGCCGTGGCTCTGCAATGACTTTCCGGCGATGATCCAGTCGCGCGGGTCGATGTAGCTGATAGCGATGGCCGTCACCTCGGGCTTCTTGCCGAGGATGGCGCTGGTGTGTTCGGCGAGCATCGCCGCCACCTGGTCGGTCAGCGTGTCGCTGCGCTGGGCTGATATCTTGACGGTGAGGATAGGCATTGTCGGTCTCCAGTGGTTAGCTATGCAACTATTGTGAGTGGCTTGTGTGTCTTGACCGGCTCATTCCAGCTTTGCGGCGATCGCCTTGGCCTGCTCGACAAAACCGGCAAAGACCTGGTCGCCGAAAAGGCCTGACAGGCGTTGGGTGACCGCAGCACTGGCCGCGTTCAGCGCATCCTTGATTTCGAGCGCCGCCGCCGTCGGCGTGATCAGGGATTCGCGCTTGTCGCCGGTGGATTTGGTCCTGACGATCAGGCCCCTGGCTTCCAGCCCGTCGAGGCCGCGTGTCGCGGTCGCCCGGGCGATCTTCAGTTCGTCGGCCAGTTCGCTCTGCAAAAGGCCCGGCCGCGCCAGCACCGCCCTGAGCATGAAGCCTTGCGGCGGCGTCAGGTCGAACGGCGCAAACGCCGCCGTCCAGACGCGGTCGAGCTGGCGCGCAAGGGCTGTGGTGTTGAAGTAGATGCAACGGTCGAACATGACGCCAACATAGGCATTAGTAGTTGCATATGCAATTATTATTTTGTCGCTGTCTGAAAAATCGCGGCCGGGCGGGGTGACGGGCTTCGACCGGCGGCCGGAAAGGACACGACCGGGCAGGGGCGTGGCAGGCGGATATCGTTGCGGGATGGTCGAATGCGGCGGGCGGCTTGCCTCGGCGGTCTCTGCCGCGAGGTTGGGCCCTCAGGCCAGCTCTCTTGGCCTGAGGCAATGCGTCAGGCGCGCCATGCCGGGGCGCAGTTCGTCCCAGTCGCCTTCGAATTCGAAGCGGGCCAGTGCGCCGCTGGGGAGTTTCTCTTCCAGCGACTGGACCGCATCGCTGCTCGAAGCGGGGCCGGCCAGCTGGGCGGCGAAGATCTCAAGCCCCGGATTGTGGCCGATGACCAGCAACGCGCCGGTCTCGTCGGGCGCAGCCCTGGTCAGCGCGAACAGGTCGTTTGCCAGGGCGCCATAGATGCTGTCGTGCAGCGCGGTTTTCGGCAGCGGCGCCGGCCAGAGTGCCGAAGCCAGCTGCCAGGTCTGGCGCGTGCGCATGGCAGGCGAGATATAGACCAGCTCGGGCAGCCAGCCGCGCCTGGCGATTTCCGCGCCCATGCGCGGCGCAGCCTCGAGGCCACGCGGCGAAAGCGGCCGGTCGAAATCGGCAAGCGCCGCATCGTCCCAGCTCGACTTGGCATGGCGCAGCAGAAGCAGGTGCCTGATTATTGCCATGCAGGTCTTTCGGCTCAGGGCGTGATGCGGGCGAGCTGCTCGAGATCGATCTCGTCGCGTGCCGGGTTAGGGGCGGCGATCTCGTCGGTGCCGATGCTGTCGGCGAAGCCGGAATAGGCCGTGCGGCTGCCTTCCATGCGCACCTTGCCTTCGGCGAAGAGCCTGAGGGCGAGCGGATAGAGCCGATGCTCGGCCTTGAGCACGCGGGCCGACAGTGTCGGCTCGTCGTCGTCGATCAGCACCGGCACGGCGGCCTGGGCGATGATGGGGCCGTCATCCATCTCGGGCGTGACGAAATGCACGGTGCAGCCATGCACGCGGATGCCGGCGTCGAGCGCGCGCTGGTGGGTGTCGAGCCCCCTGAACGACGGCAGCAGTGCCGGATGGATGTTGATCATCCGGCCCTGCCACTTCTCGACGAAGCCGGTGGTCAGCAGACGCATGTAGCCGGCTAGCGCCACGATCTCGGCGCCGAACGTGTCGAGTGCCGTGGCAATCGCCTCGTCATGCGCTTCCTTGCTGGCATGGTCGGCGCGTGTCACCACCTTGGTGGCTATGCCACGGCTGGCGGCGATGCCGAGGCCGGGCGCGTTGGCCTTGTCGGAGATGACGCCGACGATCTCGGCGGGGAATGCCGGGTCGGCGGCGGCGTCGATCAGCGCGGCCATGTTGGAGCCGCGGCCGGAAATCAGGATGACGGTGCGTTTGCGCTGCAGGCTCATAGGGCGAGCGACCCGCGATAGATGACGCCGGTGTCGCGGCGCGGCACGATGCGGCCGATCGGCGTGACGGTCTCGCCGGCCTCCTGCAGCACGGCGGCGACCTGTGCTGCCTGTCCGGCGGCAACCACCGCGATCATGCCGATGCCGCAGTTGAAGGTGCGCATCATTTCTTCAGGCGAGACACCGCCTGTGGCAGCCAGCCACGAGAACACGCGCGGTGCCTCGATCGCCGACAGGTCGAGCTCGGCCGAGAATTCCTTGGGCAGCACCCTGGGGATGTTTTCGGGGAAACCGCCGCCGGTGATGTGGGCCAGCGCCTTGATGCCGTTGGTCTCGCGGATCGCCTTGAGCAGCGACTTGACGTAGATGCGCGTCGGTTCGAGCAGCGCTTCGGCCAGCGTCGGGCCATCGGCGAAGGGGGCGCGGTCGCTCCACTTCAGGCCGGAGACCTCGACGATGCGGCGGACCAGCGAATAGCCGTTGGAATGTACGCCCGAGGATGCCAGGCCGAGCAGCACGTCGCCCTCGACGACGTCGTCGGTCGGCAAAAGCCGGCCACGTTCGGCGGCACCGACGGCAAAGCCGGCGAGATCGTAGTCGTTGCCATGATACATGCCGGGCATTTCGGCGGTTTCGCCGCCGATCAGCGCGCAGCCGGCCTGGCGGCAGCCTTCGGCGATGCCGGAGACGATGTCGGCGCCCTGGTTGGGATCGAGCTTGCCGGTGGCGAAATAGTCGAGGAACAAGAGCGGCTCGGCGCCCTGGACGACGATGTCGTTGACGCACATGGCGACGAGGTCGACGCCGATCGTGTCGTGCTTGCCGGCATCGATGGCGATCTTGAGCTTGGTGCCGACACCGTCATTGGCCGCGACCAGGATCGGATCGTTGAAACCGGCGGCCTTGAGGTCGAACAGGCCGCCGAAGCCGCCGATCTCGCCATCCGCGCCCGGCCGGCGCGTCGAGCGCACCAGCGGCTTGATCTTCTCGACCATCAGATTGCCGGCGTCGATGTCGACGCCCGCCTGCGCATAGGTGAGACCGTTCTTGCCTTCGCTCATCGCCAATTCCTGATGTCGTGCGCTTTTGGGGCGCTATTCGCATGAACGGCCCGTTCCCGCAAGCGAGAGAGCCGGATTGCCGCCGAAACGGCCGCCAAAGCGGTGGACAGGGCTGCCCGGACCGCTACGCGCATCACGGCCACTCCCTTGCGCAGCCGCCCACTCCCTTGCGATGTCGTGAAGTCTCGCCCATTTATCGACTAAAGACAAAATGTCGGGAAAAGACAAAGCGTAATGGCAACGGCCGGGGCGGAATGCTTATCGTGACGATTCCGAACATGATCACGATCATGCGGCTGATCCTCGTGCCGTGCGTGATCTACGCCATGTTGGCGGGGGAGTGGGACTGGGCCTTTGCCGGTTTCGTCATTGCCGGCGTTTCGGACGGCGTCGACGGCTTCATCGCCCGCCACTTCAACCAGCGCTCGGAACTCGGCGCCTATCTCGACCCGATGGCCGACAAGCTGTTGCTGGTCAGCGTCTTCGTCGTGCTCGGCATCATGGGGCATCTGCCGCTGTGGCTGGTGGTGCTGGCGGTGTCGCGCGACGCCTTGATCGTCGGCGCGGTGCTTTTGTCGACCATCATGGCGCATCCGGTGAAGGTGCGCCCGCTGATGGTGTCGAAGGTCAACACCGCCGTCCAGATCGTGCTGGCGGCCGTCGTGCTGGCCGAACTTGCCTTCAGCTTTGCGCTCGGCCCGGTCCGGCCGGCGTTGATAACCATTTCCGGCCTCTTGACCGTCGCTTCCGCGGCAGCCTATCTCGTGGCCTGGCTGAGGCACATGAGCGGTTATGGCGAAGGCGAAACTCCCAACCGATAACGAAGCGGCCGAAGAAGCTGCTGCGGCGGCATTCCGCAAGCAGATCCGCTTCTGGTTGATCACAGCCGTCCTGTTTTCGGTATTCCTTTATCTGTTCAGCGACATCCTGCTGCCTTTCGTCGCCGGCATGGCGCTTGCCTATTTCCTCGACCCGGTCGCCGACCGGCTGCAGAAGCTCGGCCTGTCCAGGCTGATGGCAACCGTCGTCATCCTGGTCTGCTTCCTGGTGCTTCTGGTTCTCGGCCTTGTCATCATCATTCCGGTGCTGGCCTCGCAGATGGCCGACTTCGCCGCCAAGGTGCCGGGTTATCTCGAACGCCTGCAGCAGCTGATCACCGACTTCAATCCGCAATGGCTCGAACAGCGTTTCGGCGTCGATGCCGAAGGCTTGCGCGAGGGGCTGAACTCGCTGATCAAGTCGGGCTTCGGCTTCGTCACCACCATCTTCCAGGGCATCTGGAGCTCGGGCGTCGCGCTGTTTTCGATCGCCAGCCTGTTCGTGGTCACCCCGGTCGTCGCCTTCTACATGCTGCTCGACTGGGACCGCATGGTCGCGGTCGTCGACAGCTGGATCCCGCGCGATCACGTCGTCACCGTCAGGCAGATCGCCCGCGACATCAACACGGCGATCGCCGGCTTCGTCCGCGGGCAGGGCACTTTGTGCCTGATCCTCGGCATCTTCTATGCCGCCGGCCTGACCCTGACCGGGCTGAATTTCGGCGTGCTGATCGGCCTGTTTGCCGGCCTGGTCAGCTTCATTCCCTATGTCGGCTCGCTGCTTGGCCTGGTGCTGTCGATCGGCGTCGCCTTCGTCCAGTTCTGGCCGGACTGGACCATGGTCGCGGCGGTGGCGGCGGTGTTCTTCATCGGCCAGTTCATCGAGGGCAACATCCTGCAGCCGCGCCTCGTCGGCAAGAGCGTCGGCCTGCATCCGGTCTGGCTGATGTTCGCGCTCGTCGCCTTCGGCGCGATGTTCGGTTTCGTCGGCCTTCTGGTGGCGGTGCCGTCGGCGGCGGCCGTTGCCGTGCTGGTCCGCTTTGCCATCGGCCGCTACCTCGATTCCCCGCTCTATCATGGCCATGCCCTGGAGCCTGTCGAGGCCCGAATGCCGAGCACTGCAAAGATTGAGGCCGGTAAGCCGAGCAGCGCAAAAGTCGAGGCGAGCGGCGCAAAAGTCCAGGCGCGCAAGCCGAGCGGCGAGAAACCGGAAAAATGACCGTGTCGCGCGAGCCGATCAAACCGCGCCAGCTGCCGCTGGATCTCGGCCATTCCCCGGGGTTTTCGCGCGACGACCTCGTCGTATCAGCAGCCAACGCCCAGGCCGTTTCGCTGATCGACCGCTGGCCCGAATGGCCCGCACCTGTCGTGCTGCTTGCCGGGCCTGCCGGATCTGGCAAGTCGCATCTTGCGGCGATCTGGCGCGACCATGCCGAGGCACTTCAGCTCGAAGTCTCGGACATTTCAGCTCATCTCGGCGAGGTTGGTGCGGCATCAGTGCTGATCGACGATGCCGACCAGGGCAGGATCGACCAGGACGGGCTTTTTCACCTCATCAACACCGTTCGCGGCTCAGGCGCGCAGCTGCTGCTCACAGCGCGCAGCTTTCCCGCGGCCTGGGCTGTGACGTTGCCTGATCTCGCTTCGCGGCTGAAGGCTGCGGCAACCGTCGAGATCGACGAGCCCGACGACCTGTTGCTGGCCGGCGTCATCACCAAGCTGTTCGCCGACCGCCAGGTCGAGGTCGAGCCGCATGTCGTGCAGTTCCTGGTCCGCCGCATCGAGCGCTCGCTGTCGACGGCCATTCGCGTCGTCGAGCGCCTCGACCGTGCCGCGCTTGAACAGAAGAGCCGCATTACCCGGGCGCTTGCCGCCGAGACCATCGGTGCGCTCGACGCAGGGCAGGGCGAGTTCGAACTCTAACCCCGACCTCTAACCTCGGGCCAGGCGCGAATAGAGTGCCTTGGCCGCAAGCAGCACTGCAAGGATCGTGGCGTTGGAGACAAGCCCGACGAGCACGGCGGTCGTTGTGTCGACCGTTGCGCTCGCGCCGATGCTGAACGGGATCAGCACGGCGACGAAGACGATGCCAAGTGCGATCGGGATCCAGCGATTGAGCGCCTGCGCGGTGTTGGCAGCGGTCAACACAAGCGCAATCAGCATGCCAATCCGGAACGGGTCGGTCAGCTGGGCAAGATAGATGTCGAGATAAGGCATTGTCGTTCCTCCCCAATCCAGTTGCGCAGGTCGCATGCGAACTGTCGAGTAAGCCTATGGTCTAGCTGCCCGGCCGCGGCAGCGTCACCCCGAGCAGCAGCCGAACCAGCGACGATTGCTTGGAAACGCCCGACTTGGCGAAGATCGAGCGCAGATGCGAGCGCACGGTTTCCCGGGCGATGCCGAAATCCTGGCTGATGGCATCGATGGTGCGGCCGTCAGCAAGCGCCGACGCAATGCGCGCTTCGCTCGGCGTCAGGTCGAACAGCGCCTGCAGTACCTTCGCTGGCGGTGCACCCGGTCCGGGCAGCGGCATGATGACCAGGATGCTGTTCATGCGGCTGAACACGTCGTTGGCCGAGCCGCGCACCGGCAACAGATGCGCCACGCCTGACGGCTTGCCGTC
This sequence comes from Aminobacter carboxidus, assembly GCF_014863355.1. GTDB lineage: Bacteria > Pseudomonadota > Alphaproteobacteria > Rhizobiales > Rhizobiaceae > Aminobacter > Aminobacter carboxidus. Next base: position 661,593 of record NZ_JACZEP010000001.1, read on the forward strand.
GTCGCCCTTGATCGGGAACGACTGGACGATGCCGCGCCGGGTGCCGACGGCGAGTGCGGCAAGTGCCTGATCGAGCAGCGCATCGGCTTTCCTGTCGGTGATCTGGGCGCGGGCCGTGCCGTCCTGCACCATGTCGGGGATCAGCCTGTCCATCAGCTGGTTGCAGGCGAGCAACTGGCCGCGTCCGCCCAGCACCGCCGCCGGCAGGCCAAGCGCCTCCAGCGCATCGGCGCCTGCGCGCGCCTTTTCCAGGCCGATCCGTGCGCCGACCATGGCCGCGCGCGCAATATGCGGCCGCAGCCGGTCGAGCGCCTCGACATAGGACCGTTCGAACGGCCCGCGTGCGGTTGCGCGCTCGAGGTTGAACGACAGCACGTCGCCGGTCGGGATCGGGATATGGGTGCCGGCAGCCCAACCCATGCCCCGTGGCCGGAGGAAGTCGCGGTAGATCGGCTCGCTCTCCAGCTCGTCTTGGCTGAAGACATCGAGATCGGTGATGAAGCCGGGATAGGCAAGCGCCTCGGCGCGCGCGGCGCGGCCGTTCACCGTCATCCAGCCTTCGTGCATGAAGGCTTCGACATGGGAGGCGACGGCGTCCGAGGCGACATAGGCGGAAGCACCACGGCTGATGGTGAACAGATAGCCGCCCATGCCGTCGACCGCCTTGGCGAGGCCGTCAAGCAATGCGGGCCATTTCTCCGGCACGAAGGATGCTTCGTAGATCTGATCGATGAATTGTTCGGATAGCTCCGCCAATCGTTGCCACTCCCACCCTGGCCCGCGACCGGATTTTCAAAGTCATTCGCCCGTGGCGACAAGCCGGCGAGCGGATCCGCCAGGCCCAAGCTTGGTGGAACGTATCGCTGTAATTTAGCTTTTGTTGACCATGCTTGAAAGAACGATAGCACTACACTTTGATTCATCAAATGCTGGCTGCCGCGCACAAACGTCGCAACGGCGTATTCCCAGGTGATCTTTCCACAATCTATGCCGGAGGCAGTGAAATCAGACGGATGTAGGAGCGCCGTGGCCGCTGCCCGCACCGGCGGGCTCAGCGATCCGCTGATTCGGCGACGAGGTGGCCGCCGCCGACATCGGCGAGCACGAGTTTCTTCGGCGCGTCGCCAAGCTTGCGCACCGGGCTCGGGATTTCGCGGTCCATGCGCGCAAAGCGTGTTCGGCGCCGGACAGGATCGGGAACCGGTACCGCCTCGATCAGCCGTCTGGTGTAGGGATGGCGAGGATTGGAGAAGATCTGGTCGCGCGTGCCCATCTCGACGATCTGGCCGAGATACATGACGGCGACGCGATCGGAGATGTTCTCCACCACCGCCATGTCATGCGAGATGAACAGGTAGGCGACGCCGAATTCGCGCTGCAGTTCCTTCAGCAATTGCAGCACGCGCGCCTGCACCGAAACGTCGAGCGCCGACACGCTCTCGTCGGCGATTATCAGCTTGGGCCTGAGCGCCAGGGCGCGGGCGATGCAGATGCGCTGGCGCTGGCCGCCGGAAAACTCATGCGGGTAGCGCTCCATCTGGTCGGCCGACAGGCCGACGCGTTCGAACAAGGCGGCGACCCGCTCGGTTCGCTCGCGCGGCGTACCGATGTTGTGGATCAGCAGCGGTTCAGCGACCAGATCGCCGACGCGCATGCGTGGGTCGAGCGAAGCGTAGGGGTCCTGGAAGATCATCTGGACGTCACGGCGCACCGCCTTGCGCTCGTCGCGACCCAGCCCAGACAGGTTGCGCCCGCCGATCGCAAGCTCACCGCTGTAAGGCACCAGCCCGGCCAGGGCCTTGGCCGTCGTCGACTTGCCGCAGCCGGATTCGCCGACCAGCGACAGTGTTTCGTTGGGCGCGATGGAAAAGCTGACGCCCTCGACGGCATGCACCCGGCGATTGACCCGGCCGAAGAAGCCGCCATGCAGGTCGAAGCGCACGTGCAGATCTTGCGCCACCGCGACCGCGGCCGGTTTTGCGTCCTCGGTCGTTTCGCTCGAGCCCTGGCGCGCAGCACCAGTGCCCATGCGCGGCACCGCCGCCAGAAGCTCGCGTGTGTAGTCGACCGCGGGCCGCTCGAAGATGTCGGCGACCTTGCCTTGCTCGACCATGCGCCCGTTGCGCATGATGATGACGCGGTCGGCCATTTCAGCGACCACGCCCATGTCGTGGGTGATGAGGATGACGCTGGTGCCGTGCTGGCGCTGCAGGTCGCGCAGCAATTCGAGCACTTCGCCCTGCACCGTGACGTCGAGGGCCGTGGTCGGCTCGTCGGCGATCAGAACGTCCGGCTTCAGGGCCAGCGCCATGGCGATCATGACGCGCTGGCGCATGCCGCCGGACAGTTCGTGCGGATATTGCTTCAGCCGGCTCTCGGCCTCGGGAATGCGCACGGCCGTCAGCGCCTCGATGGCGAGCTGACGCGATTGCACGCGCGAAACACCGGTATGGGCCTCGATCGCTTCGATCAGTTGGCGCCCGATGGAGAGCACCGGATTGAGTGAGGTCATCGGTTCCTGGAAGATCATGGCGATGCGATTGCCACGGATGCGGCGCATGCGGCGTTCGTCGAGATCAATGAGGTCGGTGTCGCCGAGCCTGATCGAGCCAGCGGAGATCCTTGCCGCCGGCTGCGGCAGCAGCGCCATGATTGCCAGCGACGTCATCGACTTGCCCGAACCGGATTCACCGGCGATGCACAACGTCTCGCCACGTCCCAGCGCAAAGGAAAGGTCGGAGACCACTGCGCGCTCGCCGTCTTCGCCGCGCACGGAGATCGTCAGTCCGGCAACGTCGAGCACCGGCTTGTCCGACATCGGGGCAGGGGCCCCGACGTCGCGTTTGGCATCCGTCGCAGTGGTCATTCGAACACGCAACGCGGGAAGTAGAACGACACCACCCAGTTCGGCATGTCGACGATCTCTGAGATGCGGAGATCGCCGCACACCGACACCAGCATGTAGGCGTCGACGGGGTCCATCTGGTAACGCGCCGACAGCAGGTCGACCATCTGGGCGACGGCTTCTTTGGCACCGGTCATCAGGTCGGGGCCGATGCCCGTCGTCACCTCATAACCCTTGGCGTCGAGATGCCGCGTCACCGGCCCCGGCGTGGTGAAGCGCGGCGTCTTCAGCCTGGCATCCTTGACCAGGTCGAGGGTCAGCACGACGTTCATCGGGCTTTCGATCGCCGTGCCGCAGACCTCGCCGTCGCCCTGGGCGGCATGCGTGTCGCCGACGGAGAACAGCGCGCCGGCAACTTCCACCGGCAAGTAGAGCACCGTGCCGGCCGCGAGGTCGCGGATGTCGAGATTGCCACCGACGCGTCGTGGCGGCACCACGCTGTGGTGCCCCATTTCCGCCGGCGCGTTGCCGATGGTGCCAGCGAAAGGTTTGAGCGGCACGCGGCCGTTCTTGCCGAACAAGGCCGGCTCGAGCGAGGTCGCGTCATATTTCCAGATGTTCAGCGCCGGCTCCTTGAAGTCGTCGGCGAGCAGGCCGAAGCCCGGGATGTTGGCCGTCCAGCCGAAGCCGGACGGTTTGAACGCCTCGATGGTCACCTTGAGCGCGTCACCTGCTTCAGCGCCTTCGACATAGATCGGACCCGTCACCGGGTTGATCTGGTCGAAGTCGAGCTTGGCGATGTCGCCGACGGTGCTGTTGGCCTTGAGCTGGCCGCCCGATGAATCCAGACATTCGAACTCGATCGTCGAGCCGGGCGCCACCCGTTCGGCTGGGGCAAATGAATTGTCCCAGCCGAAGTGATGATGGCGTCCGTGGATGGTGTAGTTGCAGTTATTGCACATCGTTCACATACACATAGTCGTAGTTGATCGGGATATGGACCGGGTCGACATAGAGCTTGTCGTCGCCGCCCATGCGTGGCGACTTCATGGTGAAGCGCTGCTCGTTGAACACCGGTGCCCAAGGCGCGTCGGCCATGATCTTGGCGTAGATGTCGCTCCACAATTTGGCGCGTTCCTCGGCCTTGGCAGGATCGACGATCGAGTCGGCTGCCGCCGCCTTTTCGTCGAGCTCCTTGTTGCAGTACCACGACCAGTTCCAGCCGCCCTGCACGGCACCGCCACAGCCGAGGATCGGGCCGTAGAAGTTGGACGGATCGGGGAAGTCGGCGATCCAGGCCATGCCGCCGGACCAGATCATTGGCGCGCCATCCTTTTCGCCGCCGGCGGCAATGACGTTTGCCTGGGCGAGCGACTGGATCGAGGCCTTGATGCCGATCGCCGCGAGGTCCTGCTGGATCGCCTGGGCGATGCGCGGGTTGGGATCGGTGTTCATGACGAACAGTTCGGTCTCGAAGCCCTCGGGATGGCCGGCTTCGCCGAGCAGCGCCTTGGCTTTCTCGACATCGAAGGCATAGCCGGTAAAGGCCTTGTCATAGCCGGGCATCGATGGCGGCAGCGGCTGGTTGGCCGGCACGGCGCGGTTGTTGATCAGCTTGACGATGCGGTCCTTGTTGATCGCCATGTTGACGGCCTGGCGCACCTTGACGTTGTCGAACGGCGCCATGGTCGTGTTCATGGTGACATAGCCGGTCTGCAGCTGGCCGCCTTCGACGACGCGCGCCTTCTGCTCGGGATCGGCCATCACTTCCTGGAACTTCGCCGGGGGAATGCCGTCGCCCGGCACGTCGACCTCGCCGTTCTGCAGGCGCAGCAGGGCCACGATCGGCTCCTGGCCGATCTCGAAGGTGATCTTGTCGATGTAGGGTAGGCCCTTGTTCCAGTAGTCGGCGTTGCGCTCGAAGACGAGGCGCTGGCCGAGCGTCCATTCGGCCATCTTGTAGGCGCCGGTGCCGACTGGATGCTTGCCGAAATCGGCGCCGTATTTCTCGACCTCTTCTTTCGGCACGACATGACTGAAGTTGATCGCCATGACATGCAGGAAGGTGGCGTCGGGCCGCGACAGCTCGATCTTGACGGTCGAAGGGTCGACGACTGATACCCCCGAAAGGCTCTCCGATTTGCCGCCGGCGACGTCTTCATAGCCGTTGATCGAGGCGAAGAAGCCGGCGCCCGGGCTTTGGGTCTTGGGATTGGTGACACGGTCGAGCGAATATTTGACGTCGTCTGCCGTCATCTCGCGGCCATTGTGGAACTTCACTCCCTTGCGCAGCTTGAAGGTGAAGGTCTTGCCGTCAGGCGAAATCTCGTAGCTTTCGGCGAGTTCGGGACGCAGCTTGGTCGTGCCCGGCTCGTAGTCCATCAACCCGTCGAACAGGCTCTTGATCATCGACCAGTTCTGCCAGTCGTAGCCGATCGCCGGATCGAGGGTGGCGACATCGTCCTTGTAGGTGATGGTAATGGCGCCGCCCTGCTTGGCTTTCTGGTCGAGCGTTTCCTGCGCTGCGGCCGAAGCCATGCCGAGCGCCAGCATAAGCGCTGACGCGGCGACGGTCGTTGTGAGCCAATGTTTCATGTGAGGTTCCCTTCTCTTTTTGGTTTGCAGTCTTTTGATCTGGCTTTGGATCAGCGCAGCTTGATGCGCGGATCGATGAATGGGGCGACGATGTCGGCGAGCAAATTGCCCAGCACGATGGCGCAGGCGGAGACCAGCGTGACGCCCATGATGATCGGGATGTCGACGCGCTGGATCGCCTGCCAGGCAAGCTGGCCGATGCCTGGCCAGCCGAACACGCTTTCGACCACCACGATGCCGCCCATGAACAGGCCTATGTCGATGCCGATCATGGCAACGACCGGCAGGATGGCGTTGGGCAATGCGTGGCCAAACAGGACGGCGCGCTGGGCAAGACCCTTGGCACGGGCCGTGCGGACATAGTCCTGGCGCAGCACGTCGATCATCGACGAGCGCATCATGCGTGAGTACCAGCCGGCGCCGAGGATGCCGAGCGTCAGCGACGGCAGCACCATGTGCCGCCATGTGCCGTAGCCACCGATCGGAAACCAGCCGAGCTTGACGGCAAAGACGTAGAGCAACAGCAGGCCGACGACGAATTGCGGTGCCGAAACGCCGATGAAGGAGCCGACCATAAGCGCCTGGTCGGTGGCGGTGCCGCGCTTGACCGCAGCGATAAGGCCCATGCTCAAGCCGATAACCAGTTCGCACAGGATCGCGCCGACCATGAGCAGCAGGCTGGCCGGCAGGCGCGAGACGATCAGCTCGCTGACCTCCGAGCGCTGGATGTAGGAGCGCCCGAGATCGCCGCTGAGCAGGTTGGTGAGATAGCGCCAGTACTGCACGATGAAGGGCTGGTCGAGCCCGAGCTGCTGGCGGATGCTTTCGACGGTTTGCGGCGTCGCGCTGCGGCCGGCGATCTGGCGCACCGGATCAGCGGGCAAAAGGTAGAGCAGGGCGAAGGTGATCAGCGATACGCCGAGCAGGATCAGCGCTGCCTGGATCAGTCGGCGGGCGAGGTAGGCGATCATGCCCGGCCCCTTTGCGTCGGGTCGAGAATGTCACGCAGCGCGTCGCCGACAAGGTTGAAGGCGAGCGCCAGCGCAAGGATCGCAGCACCTGGGAAGAACACCAGCCAGGGAGCCGCCTGGAAGTAGGTCTGGTTCTCGAAGATGATGTTGCCCCATGATGCCGTCGGCGGCTGCACGCCGATGCCGAGATAGGAAAGCGTGGCTTCCAGCAGCACCGTGGTCGAGATGCCGAGCGTGCCCCAGACGATGATCGTCGGCAGCAGATGCGGCAGGATGTGGCGGAACAGGATGCGCCCCGTGCTCGCCCCGATGGTGCGCTCGGCGTCGATGAATTCGCGTTCGGCAAGCGAGCTCGTCTCGGTGAAGATGATACGGGCTGTCTGCACCCAGTTGACCAGTGCGATCACCATGGCGACGATCCACAGGCTGGGCTGGAACACGGCAGCAAGGCAAATGGCGAGCAGCAACGCCGGAAACGCCATCATCAGGTCGGTGAAGCGCATCAGCGCAGCCCCGATGTAGCCGCGGAAGTAGCCGGCCGTGATGCCGACAAGTGTACCGATCAAAAGTGCCGCGCCGTTGGCGACGATGCCGATGATCAGCGAGGTGCGTGCGCCGTGGAGGATGCGGGTCAAAAGGTCCCGGCCGAGCAGGTCGGTACCGAGCCAGAAAGTGGCGCTGGGCGGCAGCGGCGCACCCTCGAGCGTCAGGCCGTCGAACAGCTGTTCGTTGGGATCGTAGCCGGTAAGATATGGAGCAAGCAGCGCGCCGGCGACGGTGACGGCGATGATCACCAGACCGGTCAGTGCCAGTGGCCGCTTGGCGAGGCGGCTCCAGACTCCGGCGCGCGGCCTTGCCGGTGGCGCGATGGCGGGGATCTCAGGCGCGATGGGACTGGTCAACGCCGCCCTCCTTTTCGGTCATGGCGACGACACGCCGGGCTGCCTCTTCGAGGCTGACCTGCCAGTTCATGGCGAGCGAGCGCAATTGCGCGTAGGCGCGTTCGTCGTCGAAGCCCTGGCCAGACAGGGCAGTGACCGCGCGCACGATCGTCTGGCGTTCGGCGACGCGCGATTGCAGAGCCGCGACCTCGTCGGCCAGCCGACGGCGGGCGGCAAAGCTCTGGCGGGCGATGAGCAGGGCGCTGTAGACCCCGGCATTGCCGACCGGCTTCAACAGTTGCGCGTCGGCCTTGTGCGACAAGGCCCACTCGATGCGGCCCGGCGCTTCCGAGCCGATCAGTGCGATCGTCGGCATGGGTGCTGCACCGCGCGGCCAGGGAAACTGCTGGTCGAAGCCGAGGTCGACGTCGAAGAACACGAAATCAGCCGCCAGTGCCTCGGCCGGCAATTCGGGCCAGCAATCGACCACCTGGAGGCCGATGGCCGCGAGCTGCCGCGCGATCGCGCTGACGGTGGCATGGGGGCGATGCAGCACGAATGCCCTGGCGCCGCCGAGATTGGGGATGTGCGAGACACGGCTCATGACACGACCTTGAGTCGTTGGCGGCCGAAGGTTTTTGTACGGTCGTAGCGCGAAAGATACGGGTCCGGAGCAACGCGTTCGATGTGGCTCACGCGCTCGAAGCCGAGCCCTGATATCCGGCCGATCTCGACCGGCAGGGTCGCGTGCTGGGTCCGCGGGTCGACGGCGATGTTGCCGAATGGCGTCGCGAAGCTGGCCCCGGCAAAGGCGGTGGACAGTTCGGCGAAGCCTGCCCCGGGATTGGCCGATAGCACCTTTGCCAGCACCATGACCGAGGCATAGGCCGAAGCCTCGAAGGAGGAAGCCGGTGTATCTGATGTGGCGCTGCTGCCGTCACGGAAATAGGGCCCGACGGACAGGTGCCCTCGGCCGGCTTCGCCGATCGCCGGCAGCTCGGCCTCGGTCAGGTTGCACGACAGGATCGGGCAGCGCTCGGATCCGAAATGCGGATCGGTGCGCGCCAGTTCGGAATAGGCGGCGAAGAAGGCGTAAGAAGAGGTGCCGATCAGATTGTTGAGGACAAAGGACGGTTTGGTTACCCTGATCTCGTCGATCAGCCTGGAGACGTCGGTCTCGCCGATCGGCAAGTAGCGCTCGCCCAGCGCCTTGCCGCCGGCGTCGGCGATCAGGTCGCGGGCGACGCGATTGGTCTCCCAGCCCCAGATGTAATTGGAGCCGAGCAGGAAGCCGTCAGCGCCGAAGCGCGGCACGACATGCGCAAGCAACGGCACCAGGTGCTGGTTCGGGCACGCATGCATGTAGACGACATGCTCGTTTGCCTCGAAGCCTTCGTAGGGGCACGCATACCAGAGCGCCGCGCCGGCCTTTTCGAGGACGGGAATGACTTCCTTGCGGCTCCAAGAGGTGACGGCGCCGACGACGTGACGCGCTTTGCTCTGCCGCAGGATCTCTTCGCAGAGCGGGGCATAGCGGTCGATGTTGCCGCCGGGGTCGCGTTCGATGGCGACGAGCTCGATGCCGCGTGTGGGATCGGCGTTGATGTCTGATATGGCGTGCATCGTGCCGGCGTGACACGCGTTGGCGACGAGCCCATAGCTGCCCGAGCGCGAATACAGCACGCCGATTTCGATGCGCGACTTCAATAAATCCTCCCAAAAACAAAAATGCCCCGCAGCCACCGCCAAGAGGCGAGGCATACGAGGCATGTTTGCCACCCGGCAGTCGGGGCCGGTATTTCGTTTTAGCGTAGCTTGTCGCGCCTGCCAGTCAAGGGGGGCCGATGCGAATGCATGGATCGGTCCGGTGCCGGGTCAGACCTGGTGGCCGACGAGGGCGACGCCAAGGCCGATGAGGATCGAGCCGCAGGCTTTGGGCACGATCCAGCCGGCGTCGCCGGATGCGACGCGGGCAAGAGTGACCGAAGCGATGCCGACGGCGGCGACGTCGGCTATCGAGAAGACCAGATTGACGAACATGCCAAGCAGCAGGAACTGCAGCCACAACGGGAAAGCTGCAGCGGGATCGACGAATTGCGGCAGGAAGGTCAGGAAGAACAGGGCGGTCTTCGGATTGAGGATCTCGACGATGACGCTGTCGCGCAAGGTTTGGGAAGCAGGGCTGGCGGCCTTGCTTGTCGACTTGCCCCAGCCCATGAACATGGAGAGCCCGAGCCAGACGAGATAGGCGGCGCCGGCAAGCTTGATCGCCGCAAAGAGCATCGGTGCCTGCTCGATCAACGAAGTCAGGCCGATGGCGGCGGCGAGGATATGGACATAGCAGCCGATATGGACGCCAAAAGCTGCCATCAGCCCGGCCCTGCGGCCGAGCGCTACGGTCTGCGCGGTCATGTAGAGGATTGCCGGCCCAGGCATGCAGGCAAAGGCCAGCGTTGCGGCGGCGAAGGGAATCCACAGTTGCAGCGATGGCATGTCTGGCTCCTCCCGGATGATGCGATCGCGGAGAGGAGTAGGCCCGTCACTGACGTGAAAACATACGACAGATGCCGTATTTGGAACGCGCTGGGTGTTGGCTAATTTGTTGATGGTTAAGCAGATATTTACTCGAGGGTTGCCCGCGGCGACGCCGGTGCGCGGCTGTCACGCCGTGGGCAATCCCAAGCGCACCGCATAGGCGGTCAGTTCGGCGGCACTGTGGAGATTGAGCTTGCCCATCAGGTTTTCCCGGTGCTTGCGCGCCGTCAGCGGGCTGATGCCGAGCCGCTCGGCGATCTCGCGCGCCGTAAGCCCCTGCGCCACCAAGGCAAGGATTTCGCGTTCGCGCCGCGTCAGCGGCACCGGCGAAAGGATATCGGCTGCAGCCGACGGCCTGCTGTTTCGGCTCGGCTCGCTGATCGCGAAGCGTACGGTTCGGGCGAGGTAGGTTCCGCCTTTCCTGACCGCCTCGATCGCCTCACCAAGTTCCTCGGGGTCACCGTCCTTGGTCAGGTAACCGCTGGCGCCCGCCTCGAGCGCCGCGCGCACCGTCCTCGGCTCGATATTGGCGGTCAGGACCACGATCTTGAGTCGGGGCACAAGCTCCCTGATGTCGGAGATGAACTGGATCCCGGCAACGCCCGGCATGCCGAGGTCGAGGATCAAAAGGTCGGCGCGTGTCTTCGCTACCTGCGCCAGCAAAGCTTCGCCGTCAGCCGCCTCGGCTACCACCGACATGTTGTCCATCGTCGAGATGAGCATTTTCAGCCCTTCGCGCACCAGCGCGTGGTCGTCCGCGATGATGAAGGTGAGAGGGCGGTTCATATGGTCACCATTCATGGTCAAGCGGTGCAAGTTGGTAGAACGCCAACTTATGGGAAATAAATTGCCGGTAGATCAACTGTCCCTGATGAGGACAGCTTGTGCGATCTTCATCCGGCACTTGGGGGACTCAGATGCAGGAAGACAAGATACGCCAGGCTCTCGTTGAGCTTCTCTACCGCAATTCGTATGGCGTGGTCATCTCCAACATCGTTGTTTCCCTCGCCGCCGTCTACGTGCTGAGCAATGGCGTTTCCACGGCCTGGTTGGCCGGCTGGCTTGCTGCGCTGTACACGCTGACGGCGGTGCGTGTTCTCGCGTCCCGCCGGTTCTTCAGCCGTCCGCACGATTCGGTGTCCATCATGCGATGGGCGTGGCTCGCGGCGGTCTTGTCCTGGGTTTCGGGACTGTTGTGGGGGATATTCGGCTGGGTCGGTTTCCTGCCCGAAACACCGCTTCTGCTATCTTTCACCATTGTGGTGCTGACAGGTCTCGTTTGCGGCACCGTGCCTTCATTTTCGGCCTTTCCACCGGCGCTTGTCGGCTCGATCCTCGCGACGGTTCTGCCGGTCGCCGCGCGCGTCATCACCAGCGGCAGCGCGATTTCGACCGGCTTCCTTTTTCTGCTCGCCTCGCTTGTCGCGATCAACTTCTACTACTGCCGCATCACCTATCGCATGCTGCGCGAGACGATCAGCCTGCGCCTGGAGAACGAAAGGCTTGTCGAGCACCTGCAGGAAGAGCGCGACCGCGCACAGAACGCCGATCGCGCCAAAACCCGCTTCCTGGCCGCCGCGAGCCACGACCTGCGCCAGCCGATCCATGCGCTCAGCCTGCTGGTGTCGACGATTGCCGTGCTGGCGAAACGCGGCAACGTGCCGGCAGAACAGGCGCGTGGTCTCGCCGGCCGGGCCAAATCGATCATCGGCAATCTCAGTGGTCTGTTGAACGCGCTCCTAGACATCTCCAAACTCGATGCCGGCATTGTCACCGTCGCCCGTGAAACGGTCGGACTGCGCGAACTCTTCCGCGACTTCCGTGAGGAGTTCAGCGCCGAGGCAAAGCAGCGTGGCTTGAAATGGCGGGTGGTCGACAGCGATCTTAAGGTTGAAAGCGACCCGATGATGCTGAAGCGCGTGCTCAACAATCTGCTGACCAATGCCTTTCGCTACACGAAGGAGGGCGGTGTCGTGCTCGGCTGCCGCAAGCGTGGCAATCACGTCGAGATCCAGGTCTGGGACACGGGGCCCGGCATTCCAGCCGACCAGCAGACGGCGATCTTCGAGGAGTTTGTGCAATTGCAGAACCCGGCGCGGGATCGCACTCAAGGCCTCGGCCTGGGGCTCGCCATCGTTCGCCGCACCGCCGAGTTGTTGAAGCACCCGCTAAAGCTGAAATCCTCGCCCGGGCGCGGGTCGATGTTTTCGATCACGGTTCCCGAAGTCCACGCGGCGAGGGCGCCGATCCTCCAGCGCGAGACGGTTGGCGAGGCCATCACTGGTGGCATCATGGTGGTCGAAGATGAGAACGACATCCTCGAGGCAATGGAGCAACTGCTCACGATCGAAGGGCATCGTGTCTATGCGGGACGATCGGCAGCGGAGGCTCAGGCTGAACACGCAGCGGCTGCGATGCGCGGCGAAGCGCCGGTCGACCTGATCATCTCCGACTATCGCCTGGCGAATGGCGCAACCGGCCTGGAAGCGATCCGGACATTGTGTGCCTATCTCGGTCACGCCGTGCCGTCGATCATCATCACCGGCGACACCTCGCCGTCGCGGCTGAAGGAGGTGAACACCAGCGGCAGCCGCATACTGCACAAGCCGATCTCGGAAGCCGAGCTCAGGCAGGCGATCCAGGCGGCATGGGCTGGGGGCAGGGCGATGACGGCGGGCGAGTGAGATTGTCAGGCTGAGAGGCGCGGTTTGACTCGCGCCAAAGGGAAACAAATCCGGGCGCCATCGGCTCTCGATGGTGGTTTTCGAGAACGCGACCGCGCCCGGCAGGCTCAGGAGGCAATGGCGACAGTTCTGACCCGCGACGACAGCGCCCAGAACAAAAGGAAGCTGCTGGTGACGGTTGCTGGCGCCGAGAGCAGTTCGAGATGCGGAATGGCGAGCAGTATGATGCCGATCGCGACCGCGCCGAACCAGGCGACCATTCCGGGCGCGTAGTAGGCCGGAAAATCGTCGTCATCCCGCGCACTTTCCTCGCCGCTGCCGTCATGCTGTCCGCACAATATGTAGGCCAGCGCCACGCCGACCCAGGCGACGACGAAGATGCCCTGATAGGCGAGTGCGACGAGCAGATACTGGAAGATATTGGCGAGCATCACGAAATAGACGATGATGCCGACGATGATCGCCCAGACATATTTCGGCATCTCCAGCTTGAACACCAGCCGGAAGAACGCCTGCATGTTGACTGTCGACAGGTAGAAATTGGTGGTGTTGATGCGCGTCTGGCTGATCCAGACGAACAGCAGCCCGAGCGCGCCCATCATCACGATCAGCGCCTTGACGACCGACACCTCCGAGGTTGCGCCCTCGAGCGGGATCGTCTGCACCAGGAAGATGCCGACCAGGCCGTTGACGAAATAGGTCAGCGTGTAGAAGGGCAGGCCGAAATTGAACACGGCGTGGTAGGTCTCGTCCTCCTTCTTGCCGAAGCGGGCGAAGTCGAAGGTGCACATCATCATCCACCAGACGCCCATGAAGGCGATGAAGACGTTGATCCAGCCATAGGGCGGGGCGCCGCCTTCCGGCGTCATGGTCAGCCAGGCGTTGGAATAGCCGTAATGCGAGATGGCATAGATCACGGTGCCCATCAGGCCGACGAGATAGAGCGGCAAAAGATAGCCGTTGAACTTGTCGAGCCAGTGCTGGACGCTGCCGAGGATCAGCGGCACGCTGTAGATGCAGACGATCAGGGCAGCGACTGCGAAGGTCAGGCCTTCGAAATAGTAGGTCGCAGCCATGGCGATGACCGAGCCTTCGAACACGGCGTAATAGATGCTGCTGACCGCATAGATGAAGGTGGCGATCGCCGATCCGTAGCGGCCGAACAAAAGCCTGGAGAACAGCGACACCGACAGGCCGGTCCTGATCGCGTATCTGGTGATGACCGCATTGATCGCCGAGTACGAAATGACCGTCAGTATCAGGCCAATAATCGTGTTGGCGGTACCATAAATCTCGGCGAGCGTAGCCGAGATGATGAGAAAGAACATGGCGCTGCAGATCGCCCAAAACGCCATAGTGAGGTTCATCTTCGGCATGCGTCCACTGGGTGGGACAGGCCGTTGCGAATAGTCTAATTCCCCTGCGACATCGAGACTTCCAGACATGGTTCATCTCCAGATTTTTTGATTATTGCCAGACTTCTGCTTCTGATCGTGCAAATCCCGTTGGCGAAGAAGGCAGCAAGCCCGTGACATGAGCCTGCTGCCTTCCCTGATCAGGCGACCTTGAGGGTCGCGTTGGCGGCTTGGCCCGAGGCAGTCCAGTACGGAACCGTCCGGCGCTTCAGCATCTCGCGGAACTCAGCGGTGGTCTTGGGAAGCAGCTCGCCCGAACCCCAGTCGACGATCACGCCGTACTGCCGGATCAGATCGAGCATGTTGAGTTTCTTGTCGCGATAAAGCGCCGCGATCTTCTCGGCATCCTCGTTCAGCCATTCCTTGCGGTGGCTGGCGATGCGCGCCCTTTCCGCGAGCGTGGCGTTCTCGTCGATCTTGTACTCGTCGAGATCAGTGTCGACCACATGGACGACGACGCCATAGTCTTTCTTGGCCCGCTCCACCGAAACGTAGCCTTCGACCACGTCACTGAGCACGCTATTGATGTCGCGCTTGAGCGGATCGCCGAGACCACCTCCGCCGGCCGAGGGGCGCTGGACCGTGTCGCCCTGCTGGAGCGGCACGCCGGAGAACAGCGACCCAAGATAGCGCTCCGTTTCCTGACCGGGATTGACCCACACACCATGCGGGATGGAGGGCAATCCGCCCCACAGGCCCCAGGTGATCGAGCGTTCGCGGTCGCAGCAGTAAGACACCACGGTGCGCTCACAGGCGTAAAGCGTGCCGCCCTTCTGGACGCCGAGGCCGCCGCGAAACTCGCCAGGGCCACCGGAATCGGTCATCAACTCGTGGCAGGTAGTCAGCACCGGCGACAGGCGCTCCTGGCCTTCGAAGGGCTGCGTTCCGAGCTGGACGCCGAACACCGGACCGGTGGCAGCCCAGCCGTCACGGCCGTTTCGCGCACCCCAGCCGCCGACCATCCAGTCGTACCACATGAAGTACGGCTTGCCTTCGTGGCGCGTGTCGCGGCCGCCGATCAACAGATAGTCGAGGTTGAAAGTGCAGGCCATGGCGCGCTCCGGCAGAACCTCTGCCCAAAGCTCGAACACCGCGTTCATGATCTTTTCGAACGGACCCGATGCGAAACCGGCGACCGGGGTCGGCCATTCGGCATTGACGACCGAACCCAACGGACCGGCGTCGACAGTCACCACGCGGTAAAAGCCGGAGTTCATCGGAATATCAGGTGACTGCATTTTCGTTCCGGCAACAACTGCCGCGAACGCGCCGCCATAGCAGCAATTCAGGAACGAACCGACGGACTTGGGATGCGATCCGGTCAGGTCATAATGGACGCGGTCGCCATCGATGGTCATCTTGACCTTGATGGGGACAAGGCCTTCGCCCAGGTCAGGGTCGACGTCGATGTAGTCGATGGTCTCCCAGGTGCCGTCAGGCAAATCGGAGATGCGCTGGCGCGTCATGTCCTCGACGTAGTCCTGAACCTCGTTGAACGACTTCTTGATCGTGTCGACACCATACTTGTCGCACAGGCGCTGGATCTCGCGCTCCGCCAGCCGGCAGGCTTCGGCCTGTGCCTGGAGGTCGCCGATGATGTCGCTTGGCGCGCGCGTATTGTGGGCGATCAGCTCGGCCACGTCGGAAAGATACGTGCCCTTGCTATAGACCCTGACCGGTGTGATGCGCAGGCCTTCGGCCATGTGATCGAGCGCATTCACGTTGAAGGAACCGGGCACGGCACCGCCGACATCCGCCCAATGGCCGTTGGCCTGGGCGTAGCCAAGCAGTTCACCCTTATAGAACATCGGCGCAAACAGGCGGGTGTCGTTGAAGTGGGTGCCGCCCTGGTAGACGTCGTTGATGACGAAGACATCGCCCGGATGAACGTCGTTGCCGAACTTCTTGATCACCGCCTTGGCGGTGAGGTGAAGCGTTCCAACGTGAGCGGCGATATCGCCGCTGCCTTGCATGATGGTGTCCCCGGTCGGGTCGCACAATGCCGAGGAGAAGTCGCGGGAGTAGATGACGAACGAGTAGCAGGTGCGCAGGATCTGCTCCGCCATCTGGTCGACGATGTTGACATAGGCGTTCTTCAGAACTTCAAAGGTAACTGGATCGAGCGTACGGCGATCTTTTTTCGGTGCCATTTCCAATCTCCAATTCAAATTTGTGTGGCGATAGGTGCGTCGTTCAGGACTGCTGCGGGACGTGCATCCTGATGATCAGGTACTCGTCCACTTCGGCCTTGATCCCGGGCGGCACCACGATGGTGGAGTCGAGCTGGTCGATGATCGCGGGACCAACGACCACCGCGCCTGCATGCAGGGTCGAGCGGTCGTAGATCGGCGTCTTGATGCGCTCGGGCGCTTCGTCGAACCGCACCATGCGCTCGCCAACCGGAGCCGGCAGCGGGGCCTTGCGCAGTTCGTGCTTGGCGAGCTCTGCCTTGCGGTTGAGGCCGGTGGCCTTGACCTGGATGCGGCACACTTCAACCGGGGCATCGGGCCGGGAGTAGTTGTGCTCGCGGCCATGCTCCTCGTGGAACTGCTTGACCGCCTCGTCGAGGTTGGTGATGTCGGCGCTGACCGGGATCGACATGGACCGCCACTGGCCGAGGTAACGCATGTCGATGTAGCGCTGGAACAGCATCTGCTCAGGCGAGATGTCTTCGCTCAACAGGCGGTCGTGCCCGTCTTCTTCGAGGACGCGGAAGGCGTCGTTGAGCTCGGCCATGTCGATGGCGCTGACCGTGTCGGTGTACATCTGCGTGATGTCGTGGGTGATGTCGACAAGCAGGCAGCCCATGGCCGAGGTGACGCCCGGATTTGGCGGGATCAGGACGACGGGGATGTACAGGTCCCTGGCCAGTGCGACGCCGTGCAACGCGCCGGCGCCGCCGAAGGCGACCAGGGCGAAATCGCGTGGATCGTAGCCCTTGCGCAGGGATACCAGGCGAACGGCATCCGCCATGTTGGCGTTCGCGACCTTGAGGATCGAAAGTGCTGCCTGCTCCGTGTCCATGCCGAAAGGTTCGGCGATGACGCGATTGATGGCACCTTCGGCAAGCTTGACGTCAAGTTCGACCTTGCCGCCGGCGAGCTTAGTTCCCAGGCGGCCGAGATAGACGTTGGCGTCGCAGTTGGTCGGCTCTGTTCCGCCCTGGTTGTAACAGACCGGTCCCGGCGTCGAGCCAGCGGATTGTGGTCCGTTGCGAAGCGCGCCAGCCGCGTCGCGCCAGGCGAGCGAGCCGCCGCCGGCGCCGATGGTCAGGACCTCGATGCTTGGGAAGCGGATCGGATAGCCGTATTCGACATGCCAGTCGTTGGTGACGTGGAGGTGGCCGTCGGAGCAGAGGCTGATGTCCGTGCTCGTGCCGCCCATGTCGAGACTGATGGAGTTCTTGTATCCGGCCAGTTCGGAGATGAAGCGGCTGGCGATTGCGCCGGCGGCGATACCGGAAGCGGCAAGGCGTGCCGCGAATTTCGTCGCGCCCTTGGCGGTCATCACGCCGCCGCCGGAGTGGAGCAGCAGCACATCGCCGGCATAACCGCCTTGCTGCATGCGGCCTTCGAGCTCGGCACCGTATAGTCCCGCAACCGGCCCAAGGACGGTGTTTGCGACAGTGGTGTTGAAGCGCTCATGCTCGAAGATCTCAGGCATGATGTCGCTCGACAGCGAAATCGAAACGCCGGGCAGTTCCTCGAGCAGGATGTCGCGCATCCGCTGCTCGTTCTCGGGATTGACGAAGGAATTGACGAAGCAGATGGCAACGTTGTTGACCTTGCGCTTCCTGATGACGCGGGCGAGTTCGCGCGCCTCGGTTTCGTTGACGCCTTCGATGACCTTGCCGGAGTAGTCGATGCGCTCGGTGACCACCAGCCGGTCACGGCGCGGCAGGTAGGGAGGAGCCATTTCCTTGTAAGTGTCCCAGAGGTCGTCACGCGTGCCACGCCGGATTTCGATGACGTCGCGAAAGCCCTTGGTCGTCACCATGATGGCGGGCGGGAAGCGGCGGGTGATCAGCGCGTTCGTTGCCAGCGTCGTGCCGTGCGAGAACAGGATGATGTCGCGAAGGGCGACGCCGCCCGCTTCGATGCCCTTGAGCACGCCGTCGATCGGATCCGGTGTCGTCGGCGTCTTGGCGACGTGTATCTTGCCGGAAGCCTCGTTCAGGATGCATACATCGGTAAATGTGCCGCCAACATCGCAGGCCACACGCACCGCTGTGCCAAACGTCTCTACTTTATTCACGTCAAGTTCCTCCTCAGGCTGATGTTTGCTCGAAGTTCCCACCACGCGGATTGTTTTGACAAAGCTCCGCATGTCCGAGTTCCCAAGGGAATCCCGGTGATTTTTGTTTGAGAGCGACTTGCGTTGCTCCAAGCGGCAATGGGTATTGTCAGCGTCGTTGCTGCCTGCGGAGCCGAAGAAAAGTCGGACGCAGCGCACTGGTGATGAAACGCAAAAAGGCTCCGGCGGAGGTACCCGCGGGAGCCTTTTTGCTCTGTTCTCAGCCCGCAGCGTCGCAGGCCTGATGTCGATGATCATCCGAGAGTTCAGGATTTCTGTCAACTGGCAATTCGCGCGATGCGTCCAATGCCAGGGAATGTCTTGGATTTAGGCGGTTTGCCGGCTCCGCTGGAGTTGTTCGACAACGCACTTTGCAGTGGATCTCATAGTCGCATTGCCGTGTCGAAGACGAATGCTGCCTGCCGACGCGCTCGCGAGTTGACGGACTACCTCGCTTCAGGCACAACTTACGTAAGGACAGCGATGTCCCTAACGGTCGAGCAAAGGCGCTTGCTGCGGTTTCCCCGCGCTGGGCGCTTTTTTTGTGTCGAGTTCGCGGATGAACAATCTGACGGAGTTGGCAATTGATGGCGACAAGAACCGAAGAGCCGATCAAGGTCGGCGTATTGTTCTCCCAGACCGGCGTCACTTCGGTGATGGAGCGCAGCATGCTGAATGCCACGCTGTTTGCGATCCACGAGGTCAATGTATCAGGCGGCATCAACGGACGTGAACTCGTCGCCGTCCATTACGATCCGGCTTCCGACGCGGTTGCCTACAATCGCCTGGCAAATCGGTTGCTGGTCGAGGACGGCGTCAGGATTATCTTCGGCTGCTATATGTCGAGCACGCGCAAGGCCGTGCTGAAGGCGGTCGAGCACCGCAATGGGCTACTCTGCTACCCCGCCCAGTATGAGGGCTTCGAATACTCGCGCAATGCCATCTACTGCGGCGCCGCCCCGAACCAGAACAGCGTTCAGCTGGGCGAACACCTCCTCAACCATGTCGGCAAGCGCTTCTACATGGTCGGCTCCGACTACATTTGGCCGCGCGAGTCCGACCGCATCATGAACGAGATGGTGCTGAAGCATGGTGGGGAGGTGGTCGGCCGGGGCTACCTCAAGCTCGACGCCAGGCGGGCTGCCTACAAGCCGCTGATATCAGACATCAAGCGCAAGCAGCCGGACGTGATCTTCTGCAATTTCGTCGGCGAAAGCATCGTCCATTTCTACCAGGCCTTCGCCGAAGCCGGCCTCGATGCCAGGTCGATGCCGATCGCCAGCCTAACCACCAGCGAGTCCGACATCCAGGCGATGGGCATCGACGTGGGCGCCGGGCACATGACGTCAGCCACCTATTTCCAGTCTGTCGGGGGCCTGCAAAACGAACGCTGTGTCGAGCGCTACAAAAAGAAGTTCGGCGACGATGCCGTGACGAATATGTGCTGGGAAGCCGCCTATTTCCAGGTCCACGTGGTGGCGAATGCGCTGCGCAAAGCCAGGACCGACGATGTCGAGGCGTTGCGGCCAGCCATTCTCGGTTCGGAGTTCGATGCACCCCAAGGGCGCATCCGCATCGACCCCGACAACGCGCACACCTATGTGTGGCCGCGGGTCGCACGGGCGCGCGAGGACGGGCAGTTCGAGATCCTGTCTAAATCGGCAACGGCGATCAGGCCCGATCCCTATCTCGCCAGCTACAACCCCGAGGAATGGGGGGAGCGCCTGGCCATGCATTCTTTATGACCCCGTGCCGAGGGGCATGGGAACAAGAAACCGAACGACACCAAAGGCAGGCGTTGCAACCGACGACATTGCCGTAATGAGGAACAATGGTATCACGTAGCCCCCACGTGGCGCCGCATGACGGATCAGCGCCGATCCAGATCAAGGACATACGGTCGCTGCGTGTGCTGTTGCTGCAGCCCAAGAGCAGCGAGGGCGAGGAGCTTTGGCAGCACCTCAACCGCATCGGCTGCCAGGTCCAGACCAACTGGCCGCCGCCAGCCGAAATTCCCGCCAATATCGACGTGGTGTTCGCCTTCATCCGCCCGCTGGTCGAAGGCGGCATCACCTGGAACTGGAACGCCGACGATCCGCCGGCCGTGCTGATCGCCATCGTCGACTACGAGAACCCGATCATTGTCGAGAAGGTGCTGCGCCTGCGGGCCCAGGCGGTGATCGGCCTGCCGCTGCGGACATTCGGAATCCTGGCGAACATACTTTTGAGCGTCAATAATCACCGGCGCGAGGAGCGGCTGCGCATCCGTGTCGAGCGGCTTTCGGCAAAACTCAAGGCACATCGCGACATCGACAAGGCCAAGGAAATTCTGATGTCTACCAACAAGGTGTCGGAGCAGGTAGCTTACGAAACTTTGCGCGAGCAGGCGATGAACAAGCGAACCACGATCGAGGCGATTGCGCTCGCGATCATCAACGCCAGCGACGTGCTCAAGCTGCCGATGAGTGAGCCTGCAGACGTTGCGTAGGCCGCAGGTGATGCAGTCCTCGGGTCCACCGAGTAGACGCCATCCGGCCCGACCTCAAGCGTGTGAACGGCGGCGATTGGCAACTTGTCATTGACAGAATGCCCTAAATCTCACACGCTCTCATCCATCGGCCCCGCATCGAAGCGGGCCGTTAGCAGAGCAAAAAAGCTCCCGCGGGTTACTCCGCCGGGAGCTTTTTGCGTTTCGGACTTGAACGCGGCCTGGGCCGTCCGTGGCGGGCTGTGTCAGGTCTCCCAAGACGCGATGAAGGCGTAGCTGGTCGCCAGAATTCTCGGTTCGGGCAGGTCGCGACCGGCCCGTAATTGCAACGAAGTTGGCATCGACGGAGGTGGCTTAAATGAGAACGACCGGCCACGAGTGTGGCGTGCAATTGCGAGACATGTCCGAAGACGCTGCGGCGTTGCGTCAGAACCCGCATGCTTTGCGCCAGATGGCGGGAAACCATCTCGAAATTGCGATCGGCCGGGAGGTGCGCGCGTGCCGGCACAAGCATGGTATGTCGATCATGGAACTCGCACGTGCCGCGGGCCTGTCGCTCGGCATGATGTCCAAAATCGAAAACGGCATCATCTCGGCGTCGCTTACCACGCTGCATCAACTGTCGCGCGCCTTGGCCGTGCCGCTGACCTCGCTGCTGAAGCGCCCGGTGGAGGTGCGAGAGGCCATGTTCGTGAAAGCTGGCGCAGGCATCCCGGTGGAGCGGTGCGGCACGCGCGTCAGCCAGCAAAACAAAATGCTGGGCTACATCATGTCGGCCCCCGGCAGCGTATCCGTCGAGCCCTGCCTCGTCACCCTCGCCGAAGAAGCTTGCCGGCCGGCCTTTCTCCAGCATGCCGGCATGAAGTTCATCTACATGCTGGAAGGCGAGATAGCCTACCGCCACGGCGCTGGGCTCTACGGCATGTCGCCAGGCGACAGCCTGTTCTTCGACGCAGCATCGCCGCATGGGCCGGATCAACTGCTGAAATTGCCCGTCCGTTTCCTGTCCGTTGCGTCGTGCCGACTGGGAGGTAAGGACTGATGTGGCCGCATGGCTGAGCGGTCAACTCTGTCGAAGGCGATTCGACGCGACCCATGACTTGTCGATGCCATTCTGCGGCTCGGCCGACCAAGACCGGCTGCGGATGACTTCGATGCTCAGGGGAAAAATGGTCGGAGTGGAGAGATTCGAACTCCCGACCCTCTGGTCCCAAACCAGATGCGCTACCAGACTGCGCTACACTCCGAGATCACATTTCGACGCCGTGCCTAGTGGCTTCCGCTCGACATGGCAAGGGCAAAAAAGCGGAAACCGGCTTTCGCCTTGCAGCAATGGCGATTGCGAAGTAAATGACGGGCGCATCTGGACGTCCGCGCCTGCCGCGGACTCACGAATGAGGGAATTATGTCCGCGCGAATTTTCAGCCCTGCCAAGACCGCCATGCAGTCGGGCAAAGCCAAGACCGGGCACTGGGTGCTCGAATTCGACGCTGAGAAGCCGAAGAAGATCGACCCGCTGATGGGCTACACCAGCTCCGGCGACATGAAGAGCCAGATCAGGCTGACCTTCGAGACCCGCGAAGAGGCTGTCGCCTACGCCGAAAAGGAAGGCATCGCCTTCCGTGTCCAGGAGCCCAAGGAAGCCAAGCGCCGGCAGATTTCCTACTCCGACAATTTCCGTTATGACCGCAGGACGCCCTGGACGCACTGACGTCCCGAGGCACGATCATGCCGGCCTGTCACAGGCCGGCCAGCGGTCCCGTAGCTCAGCTGGATAGAGCACCGGCCTTCTAAGCCGATGGTCACAGGTTCGAATCCTGTCGGGATCGCCATAATATCAAGCGCTTGGCGATTCGCTGTGCGGTAAGCTGCGGCCCCGGCAGATCGACGGTTCCAGCCTCCTCTCACTTCTTGTTCCGAGCCGCACGAACCCGATCTGGCAAGCCGTCATGATCGCCGAGCTCGCGCTTGGGTGCGTCGTGCCACCAGTCCTCGCGGATTGCCTTGCGCTCGAGGTTGACGGGATAGACGATCCGGTTCTCGTCCTTGTTGGCTTCGCCGACCACCAACAGGCGGACTTCGCTGTCGGTGTTGTTGAGGAAGCTGTGCGCCAGGCCGGTGCCGGCAGGAAAGCCGACAGAATCGCCTGGCCTCAGCCGATGCAGCACCCCGTCCAGCCAGACGTCGGGTTCGCCCTCAATCACGTGGACGAATTCCTCCTCCATGCTTTCGGCATGCGGAAACGAGGTGCGCCGGCCCGGCGGAAGCCTGACGTGGTGGATGCCGAGCCGCTCGAGGCCGAAATGGACGGCAAGCGGCGCGCCGAACCCCCGCAGCTCCGAGGTCCCAATGAAGGTTTCACCGTCGGGCTTTTCGACCTCGGTCCAGTGGACGATTTCGGAAGGGCGGCAGGATGCAGTCATGTCGATCTCCCCGAAGAGCTTGCCAGGTCCGGAAGGCAAACGTTGTGATGGCGACGCCGCCTGTCAATATGAGATGGCGGGACAAGGTATCGGGGCCAAGCCCAGGCAGAGCAGCCTTGCCTGATGCGCGCGATGCCCAGCCATCAGCCCACCGCGTTCGCCGCCTGCAGGCCCGCGGCGATGTCTTCCTTGAGGTCAGCCACGTCTTCCAGTCCGATCTGCAGCCGGATGATCGGGCCTTCATAGGGGCCGTTGGCGATCTTGCGGTCGGCGAGGCTGACTTGCACCGCCAGGCTTTCGTAGCCGCCCCAGGAGTAGCCGAGGCCGAAGATCTCGAGCGAATCGAGGAAGGCATGGGCCTTTGGCGTGCCGCCGCCGGCAAGCACCACCGAGAAGATGCCGCTCGAACCGGAGAAGTCGCGCTTGAAGAGCTGGTGGTCGGGATGGCTTTCGAGACCCGGGTGCAGCACGCGGGCGACACCCGGCTTGCCTTCGA
Organism: Aminobacter carboxidus; assembly: GCF_014863355.1. Taxonomy (GTDB): domain Bacteria; phylum Pseudomonadota; class Alphaproteobacteria; order Rhizobiales; family Rhizobiaceae; genus Aminobacter; species Aminobacter carboxidus. The sequence continues at coordinate 685,219 of NZ_JACZEP010000001.1, forward strand.
GCCAGCGCGCGATCTCGAGCGTGCTCTTTTGATGGTGGGCAAGCCTGACGCCCATGGTGCGCAGACCGCGCAGGACCTGGTAGACGTCGTCGGGACCGGCACAGCAGCCCAGCGTGACGAAGGCGTCGTGCAGTCTTGGCCAGCAGGCGGCATTGGCCGAAACCGTGCCGCTCAGTACATCCGAATGGCCGGCCGGATACTTGGTCGCGGCGTGGATCGTCACGTCGACGCCGAAGTCGAGCGCCTTGAAGTAGAGCGGCGTCGCCCAGGTGTTGTCCATCATGACGATGGCGCCTGCGGCGTGCGCCGCCTTGGCGATCGCCGGGATGTCCTGGATTTCGAAGGTGTTGGACGCCGGCGATTCGGTGAACACCACCTTGGTGTTCGGCTTGATCAGGGCTGCAATGCCGGCACCTAAATGCGGATCGTAGTAGTCGATTTCTACGCCGAGGCGCTTGAGCATGGTGTCGGCGAAATGGCGGGTCGGAAGGTAGACGGAGTCGGTGATCAGGATGTGATCGCCCGACGACAGGAAGCCGAGCAGGGGAATCGTCACCGCCGCGAGCCCCGAGGGCACGGCGATGGTGCCGGCCGACCCTTCGAGCTCGTCAATTGCATGGCACAGGGCATCGGTGGTGGGCGTTCCACGGGTGCCATATGTGTACTTTTGAGCACGTGCGGCCATCGTCGCTGCGTTGGGGAAGAGAACTGTCGAGGCGTGCACGACCGGCGGATTGACAAAGCCATGAAAGCCGTGTGGATCGTGCCCGGAATGCGCGAGCCGCGTGTTGACGCCTTTGATCCTGCCGTTGTCTCGAGTCATGAATCCGCACCCTTTCAGTGAAGACGCCAGCCATAGTGCGACGGCACGACCCGTGCAACCGCCGCAGGGGCCCGTTCGGCTGGGCCAGATCTGGTCTAAGGGTTTTGCCGGGCGTCTCTGGGAGACGGTGGCGTTTTCCTCGCGTCGCCTCCGGCGCCGTCCGATTGGCTCGCCGCAGCCGGTGTGGTCGCGCGGGCTGACGCTGCTGCTGCTTTGCGGTGCCGTAGCAGTTGCGCTGTTGTTCACCGTCGATTCGGCGGTGATGAACTTCATGCTCAGCAACCGCAACGAGTTCACTGCCTGGTTGGCCTGGCTGAGCGATATCGGCAGGTCGGAATGGTATCTCGTCCCTGCCTTGCTGGTCTACCTCGCGACCGCCGCTGCCGACTGGCGCGGTGTCGGCTACGGCCTCAAGGCTCGGCTGGTAACGTTGTTCGGCCAGGCCGCCTTCGTCTTTGGCATGGTCGCCTTGACAGGCATTGCGGTCAACATCGTCAAGCTGTTCTTCGGCCGCGCGCGGCCGGCCTTCTATGGCGAGTACGGCGCCTATCATTTCGACCCGTTCGTGGTGACGCGCTATTCCTCGAGCTTTCCCTCCGGCCACGCGACGACAATAGGCACGGCGGCGGCTATCCTGATGATCTGGTTCCCGCGTCACTGGCTGCTGATCGGCATCGTCGGCTTGATGCTGTCAGCCTTGCGGATTCCGGCCGCGGCGCATTATCCATCCGACGTCACCGCCGGCTTCCTGTTCGGCCTGATCGTGACCATCGTTGCAGCGCGATTCTTTGCCGTGCGCCGGGTTGGCTTCAAGCTCGCACCGGGAAAGCTGCTGCCGGTAGCGACAGGCTTTGGCAGACGAAAACGCGCTGCCGGCTAACGTCTTCGAAGTCGAGCCCGACACGAGCCTCAGCAATCGTCCTTCCTGATTTCTAATACTAAAGGCGCAGCCGGCAGCGCGGGGCCTTTATTGCTTGACCTAATAAGAATTATCGCCTTCGATGCATCCCGTGGACCGGACTGCAGCAAAGCGCGCCGGACAGGACGCGCAATCCGGATTTGGGCCGGATAGGGGATGCTGAGTTCACAATTCAAAAAGGCAGGCAAAAGCCTGTAATAAACAGAAGGGTTCGTGGGTCATGAAGTACATCATTTCAGGCATTCTCGGGGCAGCTACGCTCGGCATGGTGGCGACCGCCGCATCTGCCGGCACCCTTGAGGACGTCAAGGCAAAGGGCTTCCTGCAATGCGGCGTCAGCACCGGCCTGGCCGGTTTCTCGGCGCCGAACGACAAGGGCGACTGGCAGGGTCTGGACGCCGATTTCTGCCGCGCGGTGGCTGCCGCGGTGTTCGGTGACGGCACCAAGGTCAAGTTCACGCCACTCTCCGCCAAGGAGCGTTTCACCGCACTTCAGTCGGGCGAAATCGACCTGCTGTCGCGCAACACCACCTGGACGATCAATCGCGATACCGCACTCGGCCTCAACTTCGTTGGCGTCACATATTTCGACGGCCAGGGCTTCATGATCAACGCCAAGAAACTGCCGGGCGTGAATTCCGCGCTGCAGCTTTCGGGCGCCGCCGTCTGCGTGCAGACCGGCACCACGACCGAGCTCAATCTCGCCGACTACTTCAAGGCGAACAAGATGGAGTACAACCCGGTCGTGTTCGAAAAGCTCGAAGAGGTCAATGCCGCCTATGACGCCGGCCGTTGCGACGTCTATACCACCGACCAGTCGGGCCTTTATGGTATCCGCCTGACGCTCGGTTCGCCGGACGATCACGTCGTGCTGCCCGAGATCATCTCGAAAGAGCCGCTCGGACCTGCCGTGCGCCAGGGCGACGACAAGTGGTACCACATCGTCAAATGGGCCTATTTCGCGCTGCTGACCGCTGAAGAGCTCGGCATCACCCAGGCCAATGTCGAAGAGATGAAGGCGTCGGGCAACCCCGAGGTCAAGCGCGTGCTCGGCACCGAAACCGACACCAAGATCGGCACCGATCTCGGCCTCGGCAACGACTGGGTCGTCAACATCGTCAAGGCTGTGGGCAACTACGGCGAAGTCTTCGAACGCAATGTCGGCCAGGGCAGCCCGCTGAAGATCGCCCGTGGCATCAATGCGCTCTGGACCAAGGGCGGCCTGCAGTACGCACCGCCGATCCGCTGATCCGAAGTCTCATCCGGAGGGCGGTAATGCCGCCTTCCGGTTCCTCTTTTGAAGGGACTTCCGATGGCTACGCAGGACATTCCCCATGACGTAGGGGGCGGCCGCGCGTCGCTTCTCTACGATCCGAAGGTGCGCGGCATCTTCTTCCAGATCCTGGTGGTCGTTGCGCTGACAGCGTTCGTCTACTGGATCATTGGCAACACGGTCGAAAACCTCAAGCGCGCCAACATCGCCTCGGGTTTTGCCTTTCTCAACGGACGTGCCGGTTTCGACGTCAGCGACACGCTGATCGCCTTCGATTCCGATTCGACCTACAAGCGCGCCTTGCTCGTCGGCCTGATCAACACCGTGGTCGTGGCCGCGGCCGGCATCATCACGGCGTCGATTCTCGGCTTCCTGATCGGCATCGGACGGCTGTCCAACAACTGGCTGATCCGCAAGATCTGCACGGTCTATGTCGAGCTGTTCCGCAACATTCCGCCGCTTCTGGTCATCTTCTTCTGGTATTTCGGCGTACTTTCCGTGCTGCCCTTGCCGAAGGAGAGCATCGAGCTGCCGTTCGGCTCATTTCTCAACAGCCGCGGCTTCTACTTCCCCAAGCTGATCTGGGGCGAGGGGTCGATGCTCGTGCCGGTGGCGTTGCTACTTGGCATAGCGATGTCGTGGTTCGTCGCCCGACAGGCACGGCAGCGGCAGATGGCGACGGGTGCGACATTCCCTGTTTTCTGGACCTCCTTGGCCCTGATCGTCGGTTTGCCGGTTCTGGCGCTCGTCGCCACCGGCTTTCCGTTGAGCTTCAACTTTCCACAGAAGTCGACGTTCAACCTGACCGGCGGTCTTCAGATCAAGCCTGAGTTCCTCTCGCTCTATCTGGCGCTGTCGTTCTATACCGCAGCCTTCATCGCCGAGATCGTGCGGGCGGGTATTCGCGGGGTCAACAAGGGACAGACCGAGGCCTCGTCGGCGCTCGGCCTTCGTTCCGGCCAGGCGCTCAGGCTGGTGGTGGTGCCGCAGGCGATGCGCATCGTCATTCCGCCTTTGACCAGCCAGTTCCTCAACCTCACCAAGAACTCGTCGCTGGCAATCGCCATCGGCTACCCGGACCTTGTGGCTGTGGGCGGCACGGTGCTCAACCAGACCGGGCAGGCGATCGAGATCGTGGTGATCTGGATGGTCGTCTATCTCGGGCTGAGCCTGATCACGTCGGGCTTCATGAACTGGTTCAACGCCAAGATGGCCCTGGTGGAAAGATAGGAGGCGGACATGTCGCAAAACGACCTTCATTACGTCCGCACCGAAATGGCGCTGCCGCAACCAGCGCCACTTCGCGAGCGCGGGCCGGTGGCCTGGATTCGCAAGAACCTGTTCGCCAATCCGTTCGATTCGGTGCTGACGATCATCGGCATGCTCATCGTCGCGATGATCCTGCCGCCCTTGATCGACTGGGCGCTGATCCAGGCGCAATGGACCGGAACCGACCGGACCTTCTGCGCCACGGTGGCGCAAGGCGGTATCCAGCCGGAAGGCTGGTCCGGCGCCTGCTGGGCATTCGTCAACGCCAAGTTCGGCCAGTTCATGGTCGGCCGCTATCCGTTCGACGAGCGCTGGCGGGTCATACTCGTGGCGATCATGTTCGTGGCACTTTTGGTGCCGCTGCTGATGCCGCGCGTACCTTACAAGGGACTGAATGCGGTCCTGTTCCTGCTGGTATTCCCGGTTGTCGCTGGGATATTGCTGATCGGTGGCGTTCTGGGCCTGTCGCATGTCGAGACCCCGCTTTGGGGCGGCCTGCTGGTGACGCTGACCTTGTCTTATGTCGGCATCGTCGTATCGCTGCCGCTCGGTATCCTCCTGGCGCTCGGACGGCGTTCCAAGATGCCGGTGGTCAAGATGCTCAGCGTCATCTTCATCGAAACAGTACGCGGCGTGCCGCTGATCACGGTGCTGTTCATGGCGAGCGTGATGCTGCCGCTGTTCCTGCCGGCGGGCGTCAGCTTCGACAAGTTCCTGCGGGCGCTTATCGGTGTGTCGCTGTTTGCCTCGGCCTATATGGCCGAAGTGGTACGCGGCGGCCTGCAGGCGATTCCCAAGGGCCAGTATGAGGGGGCCGATTCGCTCGGCCTCAGCTATTGGCAGAAGACCGGACTGATCGTCCTTCCGCAGGCGCTCAAGCTGGTCATCCCCGGGATCGTCAACACCTTCATCGGCCTGTTCAAGGACACAAGCCTCGTCTACATCATCTCGATGTTCGACCTGCTCGGGGTCGTCAGGCAGAACTTTTCGGATCCGGCCTGGGCTTCGCCCCAGACCCCATCGTCAGGGCTGGTTTTTGCAGCGCTGATCTTCTGGATGTTCTGCTTTGGCATGTCGCGATATTCCATTTATATGGAGCATCGTCTCGACACCGGGCACAAGCGATAACGAACAACAAAAGGGAACGGCCCATGGCCATAGAAAACGCAGTCAGCGCCGACGAGATCAAGGTCGATCGGGCGAAGATGCACATCTCGGATACCGACGTGGCGATCGACATTGTCGGCATGCACAAGTGGTATGGCGAGTTCAACGTGCTCAAGGACATCAACCTCAGGGTGATGCGCGGAGAGCGCATCGTCATCTGCGGCCCGTCCGGCTCGGGCAAGTCGACGATGATCCGCTGCATCAACCGGCTGGAAGAACACCAGAAGGGCAAGATCATTGTCGACGGCAAGGAGCTGACCAACGATCTCAAGAAGATCGACGAAGTCCGCCGCGAAGTCGGCATGGTGTTCCAGCACTTCAATCTGTTCCCGCACCTGACGATCCTCGAGAATTGCACGCTCGCCCCGATCTGGGTGCGCAAGACGCCGAAGAAGCAGGCCGAGGAGCAGGCGATGCACTTCCTGCGCCGGGTCAAGATCCCCGAGCAGGCCAACAAGTACCCGGGCCAGCTCTCGGGTGGTCAGCAGCAGCGTGTGGCGATCGCGCGTTCGCTGTGCATGAACCCACGCATCATGCTGTTCGATGAGCCGACCTCGGCGCTCGATCCCGAGATGATCAAGGAAGTGCTGGAGACAATGGTCGGCCTCGCCGAAGAAGGCATGACCATGCTGTGCGTGACCCACGAGATGGGTTTCGCCCGCAAGGTCGCCAACCGCGTCATCTTCATGGACCAGGGCCAGATCGTCGAGGAGAACACGCCGAGCGAGTTCTTCGACCATCCGCGCCATGAGCGCACCAAGCTCTTCCTGAGCCAGATCCTCCACTAGGGTCGGCGCCTGAAAATCAAGAAAGCCCGGTCGAGATACGGCCGGGCTTTTTTGTTGGAGCAGGCGCACCGAAATTGGGGACGGCGTGTCGGTGAGAAGAATTCTACGTCTGCTGGGCGTTGTCGTGCTTGTGTTGGTGGCAACGGTTGTCTTGGGCACGCTGGTGCCGCGGCCGCTTTTCCGGGGCGCCACCGATGAAGCAACGCCGCGCCATATCCTTGTCTTCACCAATCCGATCCACACCGACATCGCCGTGCCGATCGACGAAGCTGTGCTGGAAAAGTTCGGCTTCCTGCTCGACGCGGGCATCGAGGCGGATCTGTCGACGGCGCGTTACCTCGTGTTCGGATGGGGCAGCAAGGCGTTCTATATAGGCACGCCGACATGGTCCGAACTCAAACCCGGCCCGGTGTTTGCGGCGCTGACGCTCGACGACTCGGTCATGCATGTCGATCTCGCCGGTGATATCGCCCTGCCGCAGCCCGCCGTCCGCCGCTTTGAGATTGGCGAGAAAGGTTTTGTTGCGATGCTAGATTTCATCGACCGCAGCTTTGTGCGGGGCACGGCTGGCGTTGAACGCATTCCCGAAGTTGCCTATGGCGACTATGACGGCTTCTTTGACGCCCACGGCAAATTCAACGCACTTGCCGGCTGCAACACCTGGACCGCGGCAGCGCTCAGGCACGCCGGTTTGACCACGGGTTGGTGGAACCCGCTGCCGGCGACGCTGAACTGGTCGCTCGGCCTCTACAACCGGCCGCTCGTCCAATCCGGGGGCGTCCAGCCATAGAGCCAGTCCATGTCGGCAGCCAGGCTTGCCGGCGATTTGAGCCGAAGGAACAGGTTGCGGGCCAAGGCCACCGGTCCGGCGGCGTGCCAGGCGAAATGGTTGAGCGCGCCGCGCCGCGTTACCTTGAGAACGCGCGCCTTTCGTGCCGCTTCCCACTGCGCCAGCGCTTCCGCCATGTTCGAGGCCACAACGATCGCGTCAGCCAGCGTGTAGGCGTCTTCGATCGCCATGGCGGCACCCTGGGCGGCAAACGGTGTCATGGCATGCGCCGCATCGCCGATCAGCACGATGCCGGCTGGGGACGTCCACGGCCGCGATGGGTCGACGGTGTGCAGCGGCCACACGGTCCACGGCCCGGCCTCTTGGACAAGCCTGGACAGGGCAGGGGCCGTGCCATGCATGGCGCGTTTCAACGCGCCGGCGTCGGTCTCTCCCGACCATTGCTCGGCGATCGCCGTGCCCGGTGTGAAGGCGACGAGATTGACCGCATGGCCCGCGCGGATCGGGTAGGCGACGAGGTGGAAGCCGGGGTGCAGGAACGTCGTCACCGTCGTAAGCGAGGTCACTCCGGCGAATTGTCGACCGAGTTCGCTGTCGGCGGGGATGGTTGTGCGCCAGGCCAGTTCGCCGGAAAATCTGCTCTTTTCATTCGGGCCGACCAGGCGCCGGCTGGCCGACCAGACGCCGTCGGCTGCAACCAATAGCCCGGCTTGCTCATAAGAGCCGATACCGCCTTGCGTCACTGAGACGGTGAGTCCGTCTGCCTGAGGAACGGCAGCGTCGACAGTCGCTCCGGTCGCGATCTCGATCAGCGGGTTTTCGGTAACGCGCGCCAGCAGGGCGCTTTGCAGGTCGGCGCGATGGGCGACGAGATAAGGCGATTTCCAGCGCCGTTCGGCCGCGGTGCCGAGCGGCACACGGGCGCGCTCGACAAGGGTTGCCGCGTCGCGCAGGACGACAGCTTCGGGCCGCACAGCCGAGGCGCTGACGAGGTCGAGCACGCCGAGACGGTCAAGGATGCGGGTGGCGTTGGGAGAGAGCTGGAGGCCGGCGCCGACTTCTTCGAGCACCGGCGAACGTTCGTAGATGCGAACGCCGATACCGTGTCGGGCGAAGGCAAGTGCCGCAGTGAGCCCGGCGATGCCGGCACCCGCGATCACGACATGCCGCGATTGCATGACCGCGGCTTTGTCGTCAGGCAGCGCGGTCGATGACGTAGAGGCAGCCTGCCGGCTGGGTCTCGGTCGCCTTCAGCTTCGAGGAATAGCGGAACAGTGTCGAGCAGTACGGGCAGACCTTTTCGGCGTCTGCGCCCATGTCGAGGAACACATGCGGATGGTCGAAGGGAGCCTTGGCGCCCACGCACATGAATTCCTTCACGCCGATCTCGATCACGGCATGTCCAGCATCGTTCTGGAAGTAGGGGATGGAGCCACCGGCCATGGTATTTTCCCTTCTAAGGAACCTTATTGGAGAGCGTTTGTATCATATGCGACCGGTTTGCAAGATGCTGAAATGAAACTGTCGCAATTGCCTGTCAGAGGATAAGTTGAGCCGGATAAGCGGCGGAACGCGGCAGTGGGGAAGGTTTGCATATGAATCAGTTGAAGCCGGTCCATACCGATTTCGTCAACGACAAGTCGCCGACGGGTTCCATCGACGGCAACCCCGATCGCTTCGTCAATCGCGAGTTTTCCTGGCTGCAATTCAACCGGCGCGTGCTCGAACAATCGCAAAATCCGAACCATCCGCTGCTCGAACGCGTCCGCTTCCTGTCGATTTCTGCCGGCAACCTCGATGAGTTCTTCATGGTCCGCGTTGCTGGCCTTGCCGGGCAGGTCCGTGAGGGCATCACCGTCCGCAGCGCCGACGGCCGCACGCCGGAGCAGCAGCTCGATCAGCTGCTGCTCGAGGTCGAGCGGCTTCAGGAAGACCAGCAGAAGAGCCTGTCGAGCCTGATGGAATTGCTCAAGGCCGAAGGTGTCGAGAGCATATCGGCGAACGACCTTACCAAGGAAGAGCGGAAGTGGCTTGAAGATCACTTTATGGAGCAGATCTTCCCGGTCCTGACGCCGCTGTCCATCGACCCGGCGCACCCGTTCCCGTTCATCCCCAATCTCGGCTTCTCGATGGCCCTGCAGCTGCGCCACCGCAAGAGCGGCGAGGAAATGACGGCACTGCTGCGCCTGCCGGTGGCGCTCAAACGCTACATCCGCTTGCCCGACCGCAAGCGCTCGGTGCGCTTCATCCCGATCGAGGAGACGGTGAACCTGTTCATCGGCAAGCTATTCCCTGGCTATGAGGTCAAGGGCTCGGGCACATTCCAGATCATCCGCGACAGCGATATCGAGGTCGAGGAAGAATCCGAGGATCTGGTGCGGCTGTTCGAGACCGCGCTCAAGCGCCGCCGGCGCGGGTCGGTGATCCGCATCGAGTTCGACAGCCAGATGCCGGCCGAGCTGCGCGAATTCGTCGCCGGAGAGCTTGGCGTCTCGGCCAATCGTGTCAGCATCCTGAGCGGACCGCTGGCGATCAACCAGATTTCCGAGATCGTCTCGATCCCGCGCGACGATCTGAAATTCCCGCCCTTCAATCCGCGCTTTCCCGAGCGTATCCGCGATCACCGCGGCGACTGCTTCGCGGCAATCCGGGAGAAGGATTTCGTCGTCCATCACCCCTACGAATCGTTCGACGTGGTCGTGCAGTTCCTGCGCCAGGCGGCAGTCGATCCGGAGGTCGTGGCGATCAAGCAGACGCTCTACCGCACGTCCAATGACAGCCCGATCGTGCGCGCGCTCGTCGACGCCGCCGAGGCCGGCAAGTCGGTGACCGCGCTCGTCGAGCTCAAGGCCCGTTTCGACGAGGAAGCCAACATCCGCTGGGCCCGCGATCTCGAGCGCGCCGGCGTGCAGGTCGTCTTCGGCTTCCTCGAACTCAAGACCCACGCCAAGATGTCGCTGGTGGTGCGCCGCGAGGACGGCCGTCTGCGCAATTACGTCCATCTCGGCACTGGCAACTATCACCCGATCACCGCGCGCATCTATACTGACCTGTCGTTCTTCACCACCGATTCGGCGATTGCCCGCGACGTGGCCCATATCTTCAATTTCATCACCGGCTATGCCGAACCTGCCGACGAGATGTGCATTGCGCTGTCGCCTTACACGCTGCGCAGCCGCATCCTCAAGCATATCGCCGATGAGGTCGAGCATGCCCGCGCCGGCCGGCCGGCGCAGATATGGATGAAGATGAACTCGCTGGTCGATCCAGACGTGATCGACGCGCTCTACGATGCCAGCCGCAGCGGCGTCGAGATCGACCTGGTGGTGCGCGGCATCTGCTGCCTCAGGCCGCAGGTTCCGGGACTCTCGGAGAACATCCGCGTCAAGTCGATCGTCGGCCGCTTCCTCGAGCACAGCCGCATCTATTGCTTCGGTAATGGCCATGGCCTGCCGTCGGACGACGCCATCGTCTACATCAGCTCGGCCGACCTGATGCCGCGCAATCTCGATCGCCGCGTCGAATGCATGGTGCCGATCGCCAAGCACTCGACCGTGCACGAGCAGGTGCTTGGCCAGGTCATGCTGGGAAATATCATGGACAACCAGCAAAGTTTCGAAGTATTGGCGGATGGAACCTCGCGGCGGATAACGCTCGACGAGGGCGAAGAGCCGTTCAATGCGCAGGAATATTTCATGACCAATCCGAGCCTGTCCGGACGGGGTGACGCGCTGAAGTCTCACGCGCCCAAACGCATTGCCCAGTTCAAGCGCCGCAAGAAGGCGGAGGCGGCGGCCACCTGATGGCGCAGCTTTCGCAGGGCCGGCTCAAGGACCGCCGACCGCTGTCGATCATCGATATCGGCTCGAATTCCATACGTCTCGTCGTCTATGAAGGGTTGGCACGTTCGCCGACCCTTCTGTTCAACGAAAAGATGCTGGCCGGCCTTGGCCGCGGCATCGTCTCCACCGGCAAGCTCGATCCCGAGGGCGTGACGCGCTCGATGGAGGAGTTCAGGCGCTTCCGCGCACTGTCCGAGCAGGCCGGCGCCGAAAAGATGTATGTGCTGGCAACCGCTGCCGCCCGCGAAGCCATCAACGGCCCCGATTTCATCCAGCGCGCCGAAGATGTGCTGGGCACCAAGATCCAGGTGCTGACCGGCCGCGAAGAAGCCCACTATTCCGCCCTAGGTGTGATCTCCGGCTTCCATCCGGCCGACGGCATCGCCGGTGACCTTGGCGGCGGCAGCCTCGAGCTTGTCGACGTCCGGGGCGAAGAGATCGGCGAAGGCATCACCTTGCCGCTGGGCGGGCTCAGGCTGCAGGACATGGCCAAGGGCTCGCCGGTGGCTGCGGCCAAGATCGCGCAGGCCGAACTGGCCCGGGCCAAGCTGCTCAAGGGCGGGCAGGGGCGGACTTTCTATGCCGTCGGCGGCACTTGGCGAAACCTTGCCCGGCTGCACATGAACGCGACCAACTACCCGCTGGAAGTGATGCATCACTACCAGATGGACCCGGTCAGTCTCGTACCATTCCTGCGCCAGGTGGCGCGTGGCGAGGTCGAGAAGATCAAGGGCATCGAAGGCGTGTCCAAGAACCGCCGTTCGCTGCTGCCCTATGGCGCGCTGGTGCTGCAAGAGATCATCACGGCGATGAAGCCAGAGAAGATCGTCGTTTCGGCGCTCGGCGTGCGCGAGGGCTTTTTGTTTTCGTTGCTCGAAGAGCAGGAGCAGCGCGGCGATCCACTGATTTCGGCTGCCGAGGAATTGGCGGTGCTGCGGGCACGGTCGGTGCGCCATGCGCACGAGCTTGTCGAATGGACGCGCAGTTCTTTCGCCGCCTTCGGCATCGAAGAGACAGAAGAAGAGGCACGTTATCGCCACGCTGCCTGCCTGCTCGCCGACATCGGCTGGCGCGCGCATCCCGAATATCGTGGCCGCCAGTCGCTCAACATCATCGCGCACGCATCGTTCATCGGCGTCGATCACCCGGGCCGCGCTTTCCTGGCGCTTGCCAACCTGTTTCGCCATGATGGCGTTTTCAACGACAGCTTTGCCCCGGAACTGAAGGAACTGGCGACGCCGCGCTATCTTGAGCGTGCCCGCATCCTTGGCGCGATGATGCGGGTGGTCTACCTGCTCTCGGCCTCGATGCCCGGCGTGATGCCCAAGCTGCGTTGGGAAGACCGGGGCAATGGCGTCCTGGCGCTGGTCATCCCCAGGGAATTCGGCCAGCTCTATGGCGAGCGTCCGGCTGGACGTCTCGCCCAACTCGCCAAGGTCACCGGCCGCAAGCTGGTGCTGGCGGTCGAGGACGGTCCCAGTATCGCGGTCAAATAGGCTGGCGCAGCAACATGCGGTCGAGCGAGATCGCGCCTGCGCCCGCCACCGATAACGCCAGCAATCCGCCTGCCGTGGCGATATCCTTCATCAGCGCCTGCTGGTGCATGAAGGCCATCGCCGCGTCGCCGCCGCCCTGGCCGTAGTGACCGATGAAGCCGGCCGCGAGCGCAAAGGCCGCCAACAGGACGGGCACGATGCGCGACTGGAAGCCGACCAGCACCAGCATGCCGCCAACCAGCTCGAAAAGCCCGACACCCAAAGCGACGATCGTTGGCAAGGGAAAGCCGAGGCCGGCGAAGTAGCCGGCGGTCACGGTAATGTTGGACAGCGTGCTGATGCCCGCCGGCACGAACAGGGCCGCGATCAGAATTCTGGCGACCAGCAGCAACAGGCTGTTGAGCATCGGCACATCCTCGCAGCCGCAAGATGCACTGGCGCACCCCCGATGTCATCAGTATCCGGCCTGCGGGAGGCGGCAGCGCACAAAAAAAGCCCGGGACGAACCCGGGCCATTCCAAGGGGAATTTCTGAAGTTTAGCGGCGGCGGCCGTCGATCGACAGGGCGCCAGCGCCGAAGGCGGCGAGCACGAACAGGCCGCCGGCAATGGCGAGGTTCTTCTGCAGGAACATGATCTGGTTCGGATCGGCGAAGTCGGTGTGGGCAATGGCGGTGGCCGCCAGGGTGAACACGCCGAGCACGATCGCCGCGATGCGGGTCTGCAATCCGACGAGAATGGCGATGCCGCCAACCAGTTCAACCAGGCCGACGACAACGGTCGTAACGGTCGGCAGCGGTAGGCCGATGCTGGCAAACCAGCCGGCGGTGCCGGAAATGGCGGTCAGCTTGGCAAAGCCAGCGAGGATGAAGATGACCGACAAAAGCACGCGGCCGGCAAGCGTGAGGGCCGAGGCATTGGTGCTGAGGCCGGACTTTGCGGTGGCAATGGAAGCATTGGACATGGGCGTGAGGCTCCGTTGAAATCGATGCCCAACACCTAGTGGATTCGGACTGTTCACTAAAGGTGCGAATATGTCGACAGATCGTTCACTAAAGCAATTCCAGGAAAAGTGTCCGGCGGTTTTCCGTTCGGAATTGCGGAAAAACAAATGATGGAGCGGAACCGCTCCAAAGAAACGGTTTGCTCGAAACCGCCGGCCGGACGACGCGCGGCACGGCGCGGCAGGTGAGTGCCACGCCGTGATGGAAATCGACCTGCCAGATGATCAGCCCGGACGGGTCATGTCCTCGGGACGAACGATGCGGTCGTAATCCTCGGCGCTGACCAGCCCGGTCGCCAGCGCTTCGTCGCGCAATGTGGTGCCGTTCTTGTGCGCGGTCTTGGCGATCTTGGCGGCGTTGTCGTAGCCGATGGTCGGGGCAAGGGCGGTGACCAGCATCAGCGAGCGGTCGAGCGCCGCCTTGATGTTGTCTTCGCGCGCCTCGATGCCGACAACGCAGTTGTCGGTGAAGGAGACCGCAGCGTCGGCCATCAGCTGCACCGACTGCAGGAAGTTGTAGGCCATCACAGGGTTGTAGACGTTGAGCTCGAAATGGCCCTGGCTGCCGGCGAAGGTCAGCGCGGCGTTGTTGCCGAACACCTGCACGCAGACCTGGGTCAGCGCTTCGCACTGGGTCGGGTTGACCTTACCCGGCATGATCGACGAACCCGGCTCGTTTTCCGGCAGCGACAGTTCGCCAAGGCCAGAGCGCGGGCCCGAGCCGAGGAAGCGGATGTCGTTGGCGATCTTGAACAGGGCGGCGGCAGCCGAATTGATGGCGCCGTGCGAGAAGACCATCGAGTCGTGGGCGGCAAGTGCTTCGAACTTGTTCGGCGCCGTGACGAAGGCGATGCCGGTGATCGCGGCAATGCTCTCGGCGACTTTTTCGGCGAAGCCGACCGGTGCGTTGAGGCCGGTGCCGACAGCAGTTCCGCCCTGCGCGAGTTCCTGCAGACCGGGCAGGGTCAGTTCGATGCGCTTGATCGACGAGGCGACCTGGGCGGCATATCCGCCGAACTCCTGGCCCAGCGTCAGCGGCGTCGCATCCTGGGTGTGGGTGCGGCCGATCTTGATGATGTGGTCGAATTCGCGCGCCTTCTTGTCGAGGGCGGCATGCAGGTGCTTCAGCGCCGGCAACAGGTCGTGGACGATGCGCTCGGCGCAGGCGATGTGCATGGCCGTCGGGTAGGTGTCGTTCGACGACTGGCTCATGTTGACGTGGTCGTTGGGATGGACCGGCTTCTTCGAGCCCATCTCGCCGCCCAGCATCTCGATGGCACGGTTCGAGATTACCTCATTGGCGTTCATGTTCGACTGCGTGCCCGAGCCGGTCTGCCAGACCACCAGCGGGAAATGGTCGTTGAGCTTGCCGTCGATGACTTCCTGCGCTGCGGCAACCACGGTGTTGCCGATCTTGGGATCGAGCCGGCCAAGCGCCATGTTGGCTTCGGCGGCTGCACGCTTGACGATGCCGAGCGCACGCACGACCGACAGCGGCTGCGTTTCCCAGCCGATCTTGAAATTGCCCAGCGAGCGCTGCGCCTGCGCACCCCAATAGCGGTCGGAAGCGACCTCGATCGGTCCGAAGGTGTCTGTCTCGGTTCTGGTCTTCTGGGCTGTCACGATCAGGTCTCCGAAAAATCTCGTTGCGGGCATCGGCCTATCGCGTTGCACACACGGCTTCAAGCGGAGATTGGGGCGTGCCGGAATCCTAATCGGTTCAACTGGGATGTCGTTTGAGGATCGGCGCCCAAGACTGGAGTGGGGACATGAAAAAGGCGGCCGGAGCCGCCTCGCTCTTCACAGGCACTCGTGGTCAAAGGGCCTTCTTTATCTTTTCCTTGGTGTCGCCATAGGCCTTCTGCACCTTGCCGGCGATCTTCTCGGCGGTACCCTCGGCCTGGGTCGTCTTGTTGCCGGTGGCCTTGCCAGCCGCTTCCTTGACGGAGCCGGTTACCTGCTTGGCAACGCCCTTGACCTGATCCTTGTTCACCATTTCGCATCTCCTGTGGCTATGTGGCGCTTGAAAACGTTTTGGATGCGTTCCGGTTCCCGCGTCCCAGGTTGCTGCGCTGTTTCCCGGGTTGATGCGCTGTTTCCCAAGTTGCTGCACTGTTTCAATGCCGCTAGGCTCAGCCGGATCTTGCTGGCATTGGGGGGCGATCTTGTCGGCACCGGGGATGGGGATGCGGTTGGCAATTCGCGCGGCATGGGCCGTGATGGCGGGATTGTCGGCAGCCGGCTGCGTCGCCAGCGACGTTGGCCCGATCAACACGCTGACAGCCCATGTCGGCCAAGCCTCGCCGGAATTCATCCCCGATATCGGCGATGACGGCTCGACGGTGGTGGGCTTGAGTTTTTCCGGCGGCGGCACGCGGGCGGCAGCTTTCGCCTATGGCGTGTTGCGCGAACTCGACGACACCATCATCGACGAACATCCGGTGACGCGCAGCCTCGTCGACGATATCCGCATGATATCGGGCGCTTCGGGCGGGGCGGTGGCGGCATCCTATTTCGGCTACAGGGGGCGGGACGACTACCGCGATTTCCGCGAGCGCTTCCTGGTCAAGGACGCCGAAGCCTATCTCAGGACGTCGACGCTATCGCCGGTCAACCTGGCGCGCGCGCTCAATGGCGGCGTCAACGACCGCAACGGCTTCGCCAGATGGCTCGAGGACAATCTTTTCAACGGCGCGACCTATGCGAATTTCAGGCGACCCGATGCCCCGATCGTCTGGATAAACGCCTCCGACATCTACAACCGCACGCCGTTCCTGTTCACCTATGACACTTTCGCCGCCCTGTGCAGCGATCTCGACAAGGTCAGGCTGTCCGATGCCGTTGCAGCGTCAGCCGCGGTTCCCGTGGTCTTTGCGCCGGTCGTCCTGTCGGCGACCATGCCGAAATGCGGGTACAGCCAGCCTGCGTGGCTGAGCCGCGCGCTTGCCGATCCCGACGCCTCGGTGCGGCTCAAGGCCTATGCCGGCGCCTTGCAGACCTATCAGCACGAGGACCGGCTCGACTATGTGAAGCTGCTCGACGGCGGGCTGACCGACAATCTCGGCATTACCGGTTTCACCATCGAGCGCTCGTCGGCCGGCACGCCCTACGGTCCGCTGTCGCCGGCGGCGGCCGTCAAGTTGCGGACCTTGTTGTTCATCGTTGCCGATGCCGGTCGCGAGGACGATGTCGACTGGGGCGAAACCATTCGCGGTCCGGGCCTCGGCGACCTGCTCGAGGCGGTGACCAACACGACCTTCTCAGCCGCGGTCCGCGATCAGCTCGATGCGCTCAAATTTGCCGTGGGGGAGTGGCGCGGCGAACTGATCCACTATCGCTGCAGCCTGTCGGCTGAAACGGTCAGGCGTTATCGCGGTTCGCTGGCCGGCTGGAATTGCCGCGACGTGCGGCTCGTGCTCGAACATCTGTCATTTGCCGATCTTGACCCTGCGGCCCAGGCAAAGCTGAACCGCGTGCCGACGCGGCTGAAGCTGCCCGTCGAACAGGTCGACCTGACGATTGCGGCAGGACGCGAGGCGCTTCGGGGCAATGACAGCTTCCAGGAGGCCGTCGCCGACATCCGCCGCCATGCCCGCGTGCTCGACCACGTGCTTGGCCAACAGCAGGTCGCCTTGGGCGGCGCGAACTGAGCCGCGAGCATTGCGCTGGTTCGCCGAAGGCATAAAGCGATCGTTCGCCGAAGGCACAAAAAAGAACGCCTCCCGCACCTTTGAGAGTGCTGGAGGCGTCCTTTTCGCCGTTCGATGTTCCTTCTGAATTGCTTCTTCCGGTACCGACGACATCACATCAATGCGCGGGCGGCAGAAAGGTTCCGCCGGTTTCGAAAAAAACTTCGATGTTTTTTCGACGCCGTCTCAGGCGATGGCGGCTTTGGCCCGGAACAGGCCCCAGGCGAAGCCGGTTCTCGCCCTTGCATGCAACAGCAGCGCCGAGACCACCAGCACCATCAGCAGTTCGGCCATGGGCGAGGCCAGCCAGATGCCGCGTTCGCCCAGCATATAGGGCAGGCCGATGGTCAGCGGGATGGCGAACAGATAAGTGCGCGCGACGCTGAGCAGCAGGGCGCGGCGGGCATCGCCGATGGCCTGGAAGTAACCCGACAGCATCATCACAGGCCCGGCCAGGATGTAGAGCGACACCGTCATCGGCAGGATGCGGGCGACTTCGCCTTGTGTTGCTGGATCGTCGACGAAGATCGCGCCCAGGCTGCCATGGCTCAGCAGCATCGCGGCCTCGAACAGCGCGCAATAGCCCAGCGCCAGCACGAGGCCGAGCTTGAGGCCGGCATCCGAGCGCAGCCACAGGCCGGCGCCGAAATTGTTGCCGACGATTGTCTGCATCGCCATGTTCAGCCCGAGCATCGGCAGGAAGGCAAAGGTCATGATGCGGGTGATGATGCCGTAGGCGGCAACGGTCGTGGCATAGGCCTCGCCTTCCCACAGCTGCGTCGCCGTGATGACCGAAGCGGCGAACAGCGAGATGCCGATGAAGCTCAGGCTCTGCGGCGCCCCGAGCGACAGCAATTGCCGCCAGGCGGCAGTCCAGCGCATCGAGGGAACCAGCGCATATTGCAGCACCGTGCCGGCGCGCAGCCTGTAGACGACGATGAAGGCGACGGCCATCAGCTGGGCCAACACGGTGCCCACCGCCGAGCCTGATACACCGTAGTCGAAGCCGACGATGAGCAGGTAGTTCAAGCCGGCATTGGCAACCGACGTCAGCAGGTTGGCCGCCGCGACGATGCCGAGGCGGCCTTCGCTGCGCAGCCCGTCGCCATTGAGCGACAGCGCAAACATCAGTGGCGCAGCCCAGACCAGGATGGAGATGTAGCTGTAGCCCATCTCGGCAAGCGGCCGCGATCCGTTGGCGAGCCGCAAGGCCAGTTCCCTGCCGCCGAGCAGGAACGCAGCGATCGCCAGCGCGCAGACGAGCAGGGCCAGGCCGTGCGCATCGAGGAATGTCGCCCGCGCCTTGTCGAGGTCGCCGGCGCCGAGCAGGCGGGCGAGCTGGCTCGCCATGCCGCTTGCGACCAGCGTCGACAAGGCAACGAGCAGCATGAAGGCCGGGAACATCAGGGTGACGGCAGCAAGCGCGTCGGGCCCGACATAGGCGCCGAGGAAATAGGCATCGACGATGGCGAGCAGGCCGTTGGTGGCCATGATCAGGATGATGGGTGCCGCCGTCCTGAGGAAAAGGCCGGGCAAGGGGGCATGCAGGAAGGCGTTCGCGCCCTTAGGGTCGAGGGAGGTCATCTCGTCGTCTCCGATAGCGCATCAAACGGAGATCAAATGGGGCCCGCATTGCCATTGGTCTGATGCGTCGGTTTCGACTGACATGGCGAAGGCTTTACCGTGCTTGCGCTGCGGGCGGCGGGCCCTTCATGCCCCGGGCGCTCACTAGGCCTGTGGATGCACGCTGTCAATCCAGGTCCGCGGGCGCGCCTTGCTGACAGGGGCAAGAAGGGCGCCCGAAGACGCCCGCGGCAGGTATCCGCAAGTCAGGCGGCAAACACTTCTGTTACTCGATGGCGAGCCCATCACCGTATTCGCAAACGCCGGCGTTTCGGTCGTGCGCCCCGGTAAAGAGCCGATTGCTCAGCGCCAACTGCTGTAACGAAAAAGGGCGCCCGTGGGCGCCCTTTCCGTAAGCTTGAGCCAGATGGCTGGATTAGAAATCCATGCCGCCACTCAATCCCGCTTGGCGGGCTTGAGTAACTTTAGCTCATGGGTGTGCTTATGGACTTCTTAGAAGTCCATGCCGCCCATGCCGCCCATGCCGCCGCCGCCCATGCCGCCGGGCATGCCGCCGCCAGCCGAGTCCTTCTTCGGAGCTTCGGCAATCATGGCTTCGGTGGTGACGAGCAGGCCGGCAACCGAGGCAGCGTCCTGCAGAGCCGTACGAACGACCTTGACCGGATCAACGATACCGAAAGCGATCATGTCGCCGTATTCGCCGGTCTGGGCGTTGTAGCCGAAGGTCGCCGTCTTGTTCTCGAGGATCTTGCCGGCAACGATCGAAGCTTCGGCACCAGCGTTTGAAGCGATCTGGCGGGCCGGAGCCTGCAGAGCGCGACGGACGATGTTGATGCCGGCGGCCTGGTCGGAGTTCTCGCCGGTTGCCTTGATGGCGAGCGAAGCGCGCAGCAGAGCCACGCCACCGCCGGGAACGATGCCTTCTTCAACAGCGGCGCGGGTTGCGTTCAGCGCGTCGTCGACGCGGTCCTTGCGCTCCTTGACCTCGATCTCGGTCGCACCGCCGACGCGGATGACGGCAACGCCGCCTGCCAGCTTGGCGAGACGTTCCTGCAGCTTCTCCTTGTCGTAGTCCGACGTGGTCTCTTCGATCTGCTGCTTGATCTGGGCGACGCGGCCCTGGATCTCTGCCTTCTTGCCGGCGCCGTCGACGATGGTGGTGTTCTCCTTGGAGATCGACACCTTCTTGGCGCGGCCGAGCATGTTGAGGCCGACGTTCTCGAGCTTGATGCCGAGGTCTTCGGAGATGACCTGGCCACCGGTCAGGATGGCGATGTCTTCCAGCATGGCCTTGCGGCGATCGCCGAAGCCCGGAGCCTTGACGGCAGCGATCTTCAGGCCGCCACGCAGCTTGTTGACGACGAGCGTGGCCAGAGCCTCGCCTTCGACGTCTTCCGAGATGATGAGCAGCGGCTTCGAGGTCTGCACGACGGCCTCGAGGACCGGCAGCATGGCCTGGAGGTTCGACAGCTTCTTCTCGTGCAGGAGGATGTAGGCGTCTTCGAGGTCAGCAACCATCTTGTCGGGGTTGGTGACGAAGTAGGGGCTGAGGTAGCCGCGGTCGAACTGCATGCCTTCGACGACTTCGAGCTCGGTCTCGGCGGTCTTGGCTTCTTCAACCGTGATGACGCCTTCGTTGCCAACCTTCTGCATCGCTTCCGCGATCATCGCGCCGATTTCCTTCTCGCCGTTTGCCGAGATGGTGCCGACCTGAGCGACTTCTTCCGAAGTCTTGATCTTCTTCGAGCTCTTGACGAGGTGGGTGACCACTTCAGCCACGGCCAGATCGATGCCGCGCTTCAGATCCATCGGATTCATGCCGGCGGCAACGGCCTTGTGGCCTTCCTGAACGATTGACTGGGCCAGAACGGTCGCGGTCGTGGTGCCGTCGCCGGCGATGTCGTTGGTCTTCGAAGCAACTTCGCGGACCATCTGCGCGCCCATGTTCTCGAACTTGTCTTCAAGCTCGATTTCCTTGGCGACGGTGACGCCGTCCTTGGTGATGCGCGGGGCGCCGAACGACTTGTCGATGACGACGTTGCGGCCCTTGGGGCCGAGGGTCACCTTCACCGCGTCGGCGAGGATGTTGACACCGCGCAGCATGCGCTCACGGGCGTCGCGGGAGAATTTTACTTCCTTGGCAGCCATTTTAAGCTCCTCGATAGGCCTTTAGGGCCCGAATTTTCAGATGGATGGTGCGGATGGGTGGCGATTAGCCGATGATGCCCATGATGTCGGATTCCTTCATGATCAGAAGGTCTTCGCCATTGAGCTTCACTTCGGTGCCCGACCACTTGCCGAACAGCACGCGGTCACCAGCCTTGACGTCCAGCGGGACGAGCTTGCCGGCTTCATCGCGAGCGCCAGAGCCGACGGCGACGATTTCGCCTTCCTGCGGCTTTTCCTTGGCCGTATCGGGGATGATGATCCCGCCGGCGGTCTTGGATTCGGATTCGACCCGGCGAACGACCACGCGGTCATGAAGCGGGCGGAACTTCGACTTTGCCATTTGAACTTCCTCGGTGAACGATTGAGAACCCTGGTCCGGCTGAACCGGACTTGGTTAGCACTCACTTCAGGCGAGTGCTAACGTGCCGCTGAGATAGTCCGCCACCCCTCGGCTGTCAAGGGAACGACAGCTTTGCGACAGCGAGTTTTCTGGGGTTTCTAGGCGCGCGCCTTGGCGATGGCCTTGCGGAAGTCGTCGGCCGTCATTCCGCGCTTGTAAAGTGCCTTGCCGATCAGGAAGCCAGGCGTGCCCTGGAGCTGGAAGGCGGTGGCCTGCGCCTCGGTGCGTGAAAGCAGGCCGACCAGCATGTCTTGCCTTGCTTCGAGGTCGCCGCGGGCGATGTCGATGTCGACACCGGCTTCGCCAAGCAGATTGGCGGTGCTGCGGAACGTCAGGCGGTCGCGTGTCGTCATCAGCGTATGCACGGCATCGGCGTACCGGCCCTGGCTGTTGGAGGCCAGGGTCAGCAGTGCGGCATTGCGCGAGACTTCGCCGAAAATCGGCCAGTCGCGCAGGACGAGACGAATGCCCGTGTCCTCCTTCATGACGTCCGACAGCTGGAGGAAGCTGAGCTTGCAGTAGGGGCACTGGTAGTCGGTGAACTCGACGACAGTCACGTCGCCATCCGGATTGCCGAGCACGGGAATGTCGGGGTCGAAGGCGACCTCTTCCACCGTCGGCATCGGGTTGGCCCAGAGCGGCAGCGGCGCCAGCGCGCCGAAGCCTGCAATAACCTTGAGGATATGACGCCGGTTGGGCGACCGGTCCGGCATGCGATCGATCCTGTTTTTCGTGGCGATCTCCTAGACGATGAGCGCGCATGATTAACAGTCGCCTAATCGCCGCGTCGGCACACGATGATGTGAATGCTGGGACGTGAATGCAGGTGTGCAATGCAAAAATGCCGCTTGATTGGTGAGCATGCTTATAATATATGCAGCTCATGAAAAACGAAGGTATCGACAGGCTGGGATTCCTTATCCACGACGCGGCGCGGCTGATGCGGCGCAATTTCGAGCAGCGCGGTAGCGAGTTCGGGCTGTCGGCGGCGCAATGGCGTCTGCTGGTCAGGCTGGTCAAGGAAGAGGGGGTGGCGCAGGCGCGCCTCGCCGAACTACTCGAAATCGAGCCGATCAGCGTCTCGCGACTGCTGGACAGGATGGAGGAGGGCGGCTGGATCGAGCGCCGCCAGGGCAGCAGCGATAGACGGGTGCGGATGATCTTTCCGACCGGCAAGGCGCTGGAAGCCTTTTCCAAGGTCAAGGCCGTTGCCGGTGAAGTGTACGAGCGGGCGCTGGCAGGACTTTCCGACGAAGAGCGCCTCGCCACGGTCCATGGCCTGCGCACCATTGTCGACAACCTTTCCGCTGGCGAACCCGCGGATGCGAATTGTTTGAGAGAGACGAAGAAATGAACGCGGTGGCGAAAGTGAACGAGAATAGCGCAAAGGTCGAGCTCGAGGGCACGGCTGCAACCCAGCTTCATCAGGTGGTGGCACCTGCGCCCGCGCCGAAGAAGCGTGGCCGGCTTGTGCTGATGGCGGCATTGCCCTTGGCCCTGGTGGTCGGCGGCGGCTACTTCTGGGTGACCGGCGGCCGCTACCAGGAAACCGAAAATGCCAACCTGCGCCAGGCCAAGGTGAACATCGCCTCGGAAGCCGCGGGCCGCATCGTCAAGGTTGACGTTGCCGACAACACGACGGTGAAATCAGGCGACGTTCTGTTCGAGGTCGATCCCGAGCCCTACAAGATCGCCTTGGCGCAGTCGGACGCAGCACTTGCTGCGGCCCGGCTCAACGTCGAGCAGCTGCGCGCCGCCTACAGCCAGGCCGTGGCTCAGGAGCGGGTCGCGGCGAGTGGCCTCGACTATGCCCAGTCGCAGTTCGATCGCAGCAACGGTCTGGTCAACAAGGGCGTCAATACCAAGTCGTCGCTCGACGAGGCCCGTATGGACCTCGACAAGGCGCAGGAGCAGCACAGCGCCGCGGTCCAGGGCATCGCCAGTGCCAAGGCCGCGCTCGGCGGCAATCCCGATATTGAGACGGACAAGCATCCGACGGTGCTGTCAGCGCTTGCCGCACGTGACAACGCTGCCTTCAACCTGGCGCAGACGACCGTCCGCGCGCCCGCCGATGGCGTGGTCTCACAGGCCGCATCCTTCAAGGTGGGCCAGTTCGTCGGCACCGGCACCGCGCTGTTCAGCCTCGTCGAAACCGGCGACACCTGGATCGAGGCGAACTTCAAGGAAACGCAGCTGACCCACATGAAGCCCGGCCAGCAAGCCGAGATCGTGCTCGACACCTATCCGGACCGCACCTTCCACGGCACGGTCGAGGCAATCGGTGCCGGTACGGGCGCGGAGTTCTCGCTGCTGCCGGCGCAGAACGCCACCGGCAACTGGGTCAAGGTCACCCAGCGCATTCCGGTCAGGATCAAGGTCGATACCGCCGAGGCAGGCCTCGCCATGCGTACCGGCATGAGCGCCTCGGTGTCGATCGACACCGGCGTGTCGCGCGGCTTCGGCAGCATTTTCGGTCACGCGGTGGCAGCGGAATAGGCGCCGTCACCTCAATGTCTAAGTGAATTTTTGAAGTCGATCCGGCCGCGCTGATGCGGCCGGCACTCCGGCTTCTGGTCGCCGCTTGACGACCACCAGGTCCCAAGGGTTGGTCGAATGAGCCAGTCAGCAGCAAAATCCCTCACCGAGGTGCCGCATCGCGGCCTGATCACCGTTGCCATCATGTTGGCGACGGTGATGCAGGTGCTCGACACAACCATCGCCAATGTCGCGCTGCCTTCGATGGTCGGCGATCTCGGCGCGTCCCAGGACACCATCAACTGGGTGCTGACCTCCTACATCGTCGCCGCCGCCATCATGACGCCGCTGACCGGCTGGATGTCGGATCGTTTCGGCCGCAAGGAGCTGTTCCTTGTTTCGGTCGTCGGCTTCACCATCATGTCGATGCTCTGCGGCGTGGCCTGGAGCCTTGAGACGATGGTGCTGTTCCGCGTCCTCCAGGGCGTGTTTGGCGCGGCGATCGTGCCGCTGAGCCAGACCTTTCTGCTCGACATCAATCCCAAGGAGCGCCACGGCCAGGCCATGGCGCTGTGGGGCGCCGGCATCATGGTCGGCCCGATCATCGGCCCGACGCTTGGCGGTTGGCTGACCGAGAGCTTCAATTGGCGCTGGGTGTTCTTCATCAACCTGCCGGTCGGCATCGTCGCGTTCCTGGGCTCGGCCGCCTATCTGCCGGCCATCGGCAAGCGCCTGCGCGGTTTCGACTTCTTCGGCTTTGCCATGCTGTCGCTCGGCGTCGGCGCGCTCCAGCTGATGCTCGACCGGGGCGGCGAGGTCGACTGGTTCTCGGCCGTCGAGATATGGATCGAACTCGGGCTCGCCATCACCGGCTTCTGGGTCTTCGCCGTCCATATGGCGATGTCTGAGAATACCTTCCTCGACCCCAAGATCTTCACCGACCGCAACTTCGTCACCGGGCTGGTGTTCATCTTCGTCATCGGCGTGATCCTGCTGGCGAGCCTGGCGCTGCTGCCGCCGATGCTTTCGCGCATCTATGGCTATCCGACCATCACCACCGGCCTGGTCATGGCGCCGCGCGGTGTCGGCACGATGATCTCGATGCTGCTCGTCGGGCGCCTGGTGCGCATGGTCGACAACCGCTACCTGGTCGTCGCCGGGCTGCTGCTGACCGCACTTTCGCTCTACTACATGACCGGTTTCACGCCGCAGATGGATGCGTTCCTGATCGTCTCGACCGGTGTCGTTCAAGGGCTGGGACTGGGGCTTGTATTCGTGCCGCTGTCGACGGTGGCGTTCGCGACGCTGGCGCCGCAGCACCGCACGGACGCCGCGAGCCTGTTCAGTCTGGTCCGCAACATCGGCTCGTCGATCGGCATTTCGATCGTCACGGTGCTGTTGACGCGCAATGTCCAGATCAACCACGCCGAGCTGTCGACGAACATCACCCCGTTCAACCCCAACCTCATGGCGTTGTCGCCGGGAGCGGTGGCGGGCAATCCGACAGCGCTTTCGCAAGTCGACGGGCTGGTCAACATCCAGTCGCTGATGATTTCCTACATCGACGACTTCAAGCTGATGATGATCGTGTCGCTATGTGCCATTCCGCTGGCGCTGCTGCTGCGCAAGCCAAAGGTGCAGGTAACAGGCGGGGCTCCGGCAGCGCATATGGACTGACAGGAAAAGGCGCCGTCCTCAAGGGCTGGCGCCTTTTATCATCTCCATTCAGTGCCGCCGGTCAGCCGACGATGCGCAGGTTCGACAGCTCGTCGGCGATTTCCTTGAACACCTGCATCAGATTGGCGCCGGTGGCGTTCCAATAGAGCTTCTTGCCGACGGTCGTGCGGGAATAGGACGCGCAGGCCTTCATCGCGTCGATCGCCTTCTTTTCGGCGGTCTTGCTTTCGCTGAGGTCGAGTGAAACGGTCATGACGACGACGGCGTCATTGCCTTCGCCTGTCACCTTGCGGGCATTCGGGCCTTTGGCGTTGGCGCACACATTCTGCATCTGCTCGTCCATCGCCGCCTGGAAGTTGTCGCTGGCATAGGTCGATTTGCTCACAGACGAACTGGTGCCCATGAAGATGCGCGAGGTGGTTCCGCCGTCATATCCCTTGCCGGCATAGCCATAGGCGGCATAGGTCGAGCGGTTGTTGGCATAGCTCGAGTCGCCGAAGGGACTGTAGGTGTTGGCGCCGTCGGTCAGCACGATCACCACCTTGTCGTTGCCCTTTTCCGATTCCGACCTGCCTCCGGTGAAAGGAGCAGTGCTCGAGACGACCCTCCAGCCCCAGGCCGTTCCTTCCGGTACGTTGGTGTTGCCCGACGGTCCCATCTCGTCGATGGCCTTCTTGATCTCGTCCTTGCCGCCGGTCACGCTGATGTCAGTCAGCGGGGTGATCGGATTGGTTGTGCAGGAGTAGTTCGGACCATTGCCGTCAGGGGCGGCCGCCGCGTCGTAGGGCTTGATGCGAAAATACTTCCGCATGTCGGCCTGCCTGGGCTTGGTCGTCGTGTTTTCCCAGTCCGCCCACCAGTCGTTGTCGTAGTTCCAGTTGTCGGTGTTCAGGTCGGGAATGCCGTCATCATTCAGGTCGGTCCACAGATGCCTTGCCTCGTCGGGCGCAAACATGGGAACAAAAAGCGTTTCCGGATTTGTCGAAATTGCTGGCGCGTCGTTGGTGTTGTAGGGCCCCGGCCGTGCTTCGACGCAACCCTGCCAGCTGGTATACTGGGTAACTGTGAATTCGTACTCTGGTTCGTTGGTGTATTCGCGGCACCTGCCGCTACTGTAGCGCTTGCAAACGCGCCTGACGGTGTTTGGTATAGCCTCGCGGTCCGTTTGCGCGATCATGTCTTGATACAGACTGAACCGGGTGAGCGGCTCGCCCGCCTGCACTCCCCAGCCGGTCCCTTTCTTGCGCCACATTCCGCCCGAATATTCGGCAAACTTCTCGCCGATCTGGGCAATGTCGGCGCTGGTCATGTTGGCCTGTGTCATCTTCGACCAGTCGAAATTCTCGTGATGGACGGGCGAAAGCCCGTTCGTGTCCATCCACGACTGGTCGTCATTGTCAGGCGCGATGTTCACCGAGGCGGCAAAAGGCACCAGGCCGAACTGCACCGGCTTGTCGATCTGCTTCATCGCGGCGGCCTGCTCGGCCATCTTGTCGACCAACTGCTTGGACGCTGCCTTGAGCAGGTCGATGCGCTTCTGGCCGGTACCTGATCCCAGATAGCTCATCGATCCCGAATTATCGAGGACAAGGGCAACCTCCAGAGTGTTCTTCAGGCGTATTTCGGATTTTACGGAGAAATCCATCTGGTTCGACCCGCTGCCCTTGCCAAGCAATGCGGCCGCTGCCGGAACGAAGTACGGATCGTATTTGAGATTTGCCTCCAGCTTCAGCGTGCCGCCGCCCGAATTGTTGTTGGGCAGAGTTACCACGAGCGTGGTGTTCGATGGCTTTACCGGGCCGAGATTGGCCTTGAAGAAGTCGTTGGCATAGGCCTTGAGCTGGTCGTCGGTAGCACCCTCGATGATACGCCGGGCTGTTGCTATGCCCGCCGCATCGAGGGCGTTTCGAGTGATCTCGCGCTGGCGCGACATTTCCGAATAGTCGATGGCGAGGGCCAGCCCACCCATGATTGGTATCATTGATGCGACTGTGAGGATCGCATAGCTGCCGCGCCGGTCGCGCAAGAAATTGCGGATCATGGAATGGTGCCCCTGAGCTCAACCGGGGCAAATTCGCACACAACCATTAAATTTGCGGTTCCTAATCTACCGAGAAATCGCAGGTCCGGGTTAGGCGTTCGTTTACCGTGCGTGGTCACAGGGGCCGACTGCTGCGATCGGCGATGCCTCTCAGACGTAGGTGGCTCAGGTGAAAGCTGGTGACAGGACGGGCCGGTTCGGATAATTCCGGGCTGCTTGGCCGTTCAGCCAAAGTCTCCCGCTGGGATTGATCGAAGGACAGACAATGGCAGGCTTGCCGCAATCAATCGCGTCGCTCGAAGCGCTCACCGGCCGCTATCAGGCATTGCTCTGTGATGTCTGGGGCGTCATCCACAATGGTGTCGACGCCTTCCCGGAAGCGGCTGCGGCGCTCAAGGCAGCACGCGAGAAGGGCGTCGCCGTCGTTCTGATCACCAATGCGCCGCGTCCGCGCGCCGGTGTGATCGCTCAGCTGGCAACGCTTGGCGTGCCTGAAACCGCGTGGGACCGGGTCGTGACCTCGGGCGATGTCACACGCGACCTGATCCGCTCGGGTCCGCGCCGCGTCTTCCACATTGGCCCCGATCGCGATTTCCCGATCTATGATGGTCTCGATGTGGATCTGGTCGAGGAGTTCGAGGCCTCGGTTGTGGTTTGCACCGGACTTTTCGACGACGAGACCGAAACGCCCGACGATTATGCCGAGATGCTGCGCCGTCTGCGCGCCCGCAACTTGCCGTTCATCTGTGCCAACCCTGACATCGTCGTCGAGCGCGGCCACGAGCTGATCTGGTGCGCCGGTGCCCTGGCCCGCGACTATGGCCAACTTGGCGGGCGCACCTTGGTGTCGGGCAAGCCGCATCGGCCTATCTACGAGGCAGCATTGGCGGCCGCGGGCGAAGTGCTTGGCCGTGAGGTCAAGCTGACTGATGCGCTGGCCATCGGCGACGGCATGTTCACTGACGTCAAGGGCGCGGCCGACAACGGTATCGACGTGCTTTATGTCTCGGGCGGCATCCATGCCCGCGACTATGGCGAAGCGCACTCGCCCGACCCCGAAATGCTGGCGGCATTCCTCGACAAGCATGGCTATTCGCCAGTGGCGACCATCCCCAGGCTGCGGTAAGCACAACGATGAACCAGAGCTTTCTTCGCATTTCGGGGGAAGAACCGTTGCCTGCGTGGTTGCGCGGCAGCGTCGTTGCCATCGGCAATTTCGACGGCATCCATCGTGGCCACCAGGCCGTGCTCGAGCGTGCGCTTGAAGAGGCGCGCCGACGCGGCGTGGCAGCCCTTGTGCTGACTTTCGAGCCGCATCCGCGAAAGGTGTTTCTGCCCGAGGTTCCGTTGTTTGTTCTGACGCCGCCGCCGGTCAAGGCGCGGCTGATCGAGGCGCTCGGCTTTGCCGGCGTCGTTGAAACGCCGTTCACGCGCGAATTCGCCAGCCTGTCGGCTGAGGATTTCGTAACCTCCATCCTAGAACAGCGGCTGGGCATCAGCCACGTCGTCACCGGTTTCGATTTCCACTTTGGCAAGAACCGCCAGGGCGGACCCGCCTTCCTGATGGAGGCGGGCGAGCGTCATGGCTTCGGCGTGACGCTTGTCGACGCCTTCCGCGACGAAGGCACTGAGATCATCTCGTCGAGCCGCATCCGCGAGTTGCTGTCGCAGGGCGAGGCGGCGGAAGCGGCCGGTCTGCTCGGCTATCGCTACACCGTCGAGGCGGAGGTCGTCGGCGGCGCGCAGCTTGGCCGCACGCTGGGCTTTCCGACCGCCAACACGCGGCTGTCTGCCGAGACCGGCTTGAAGGAAGGCATCTATGCCGTCCGTTTCCGCCGCGCCGACGGCTCGTTGCATGACGGCGTGGCAAGTTTTGGCCGACGCCCGACGGTCGGCGACAATCTCGCGCCGCTGCTTGAAACCTTCGTCTTCGATTTTTCCGGCGACCTCTATGGCGAGGTCGCTGCGGTGTCGCTGTTCGGCTACCTCAGGGGCGAGGTCAAGTTCGACGGCCTCGATGCGCTCGTCGTCCAGATGAAGCAGGATGAGGCCGAGGCGAGGGCGCTGCTGCAAGGCGTGCGCCCGCTCTCCGAGCTCGATCAGGCGATGGCGTTCTAGCGCAATTCCAGGAAAAGTGTGACGCGGTTTTCCGTCCGGAATTGCGCAAAGAGAGAGCAATTCCAGGAAAAGTGTGACGCGGTTTTCCGTCCGGAATTGCGCAAAGAGAGAGCAATTCCGGGAAAAGTGTGACGCGGTTTTCCGTCCGGAATTGCGCAAAAACAAGGCTCTATCCGTTGGCGTTCTTCGCGCCTAAGCCGAAGGCGATGTAGCTGATGCCTTGGAAGATCAGATCGATCGCCAGGAAGGCGCCCAGCACGATCAGGCTGTTCACCGGCCAGCCGATGGCGATGACGATGCCGGCGAGCAACGTCACCACGCCTGCGGCGACGATCCAGCCCCAGCTCGACAAAAGGCCTCTTCCCTTGATGCCCATCCAGATGCGCATCAGGCCCGAAGCGACGAGGCTGGCGGCCAGGAACAATGTCAGGATGGCCGACGCCAAAAGCGGGTTGCTGAAAGCCAGGAAGCCGGCAACGATGTAGAGCACGCCGCCGAGCAGCCAGAGCAGGAAGCCGCCCCAGTTCTTTATGCCGAAGGCGTGGATGATTTCGAAGACGCCGGCCAGGATCATCAGCCAGCCGACGAAATAGACCGACGCAACGGTCGCGATCATCAGGTTGCCGGCAGCGACGACCCCCAGCACGGTGAGTGCTACGCCGAGCAGCACGAACCAGCCCCATTTGGAGCGCAACGCGGCGACGTCGCCTTGCGGCATCTGATCGGAAATTGCCATCGAACCCGTCTCCCTGATTTGAACAAGTCTCAATAACGGTGGCACTGCGCCTGACAGGGAGGCTAGTCTTGGCAGACGAGTCGGTCCAGTGGCGGGCAACCGGAGAGGGAAATAAACGTCAGTGCGAAGGATCGAATTTAATTCAAATTTTACATTGTTTGCGTCAAACCGAATGGTCCTGGCGATTGGGTTCGTAGCGTACGCGGGGTTGTGATGAGGTCTTTCGGTCGTATTTCCGCAGCGGTTTCCGCTCTTGCTCTGGTCAGTGGACCGGCGATGGCAGGCGAGGGCGCTTTCGGCTTTCTCTCCGGCGACTGGTATCTGACGCTCGGCGCCACCGGCATGGTTGCGCCCCGCTTCGAGGGCTCCAAGAAGTATCTGTTCAGCGCCCAGCCGATCATTTCGCTCGGCAAGGCCGGCAATGACGTGCGCTTCTCCTCGCGCAACGACAACATCTCGCTGGCGCTGATCGACGATGGCGGTGTCCGCGCCGGCCTGAACGGCAAGATCATCTTCGGCCGCGACGCCGAGCATGAGCTGCAGGGGCTGCACGACGTGCGCTGGGGCGGCGAAATCGGCGGCTTCTTCGAATTCTATCCCACCGACTGGATGCGCGCCCGCGCCGAGGTTCGCCACGGCATCCGCGCCCATAGCGGCATCGTCGCCGATATCGCCGTCGATGCCTTCCACGACGTCACCCCCGACATCAGGGTGTCAGGCGGCCCGCGCGTCTCCTTTGCTTCCGACGACTATTTCGACACCTATTATGGCGTCAGCGCACAGGAAGCGGCGGCCTCCGGCATCAGCCAGTACGATCCGAGCGGCGGCATGCGTTCGGCCGGCGTCGGCGGCGCGATCACCTGGAAGGCGACCGACAACGTCACCGCCAGCCTGTTCACCGAATATTCGCGTCTGATGGGATCGGCGGCGGATTCGACGATCGTCAAGGAGCGCGGTTCGCGCGACCAGCTGATGATCGGCGTGTCGACCAGCTATCGCTTCGACTTCAAGCTTTGATCGCAAGCGAATTAGGCGCTTTATTCCGCGCTCCGGCTCCGCTAAAAGCGCGGCCATGAGATTTTTCGCGCCCGTCTTCGCGACGTCGATACGAATTACGGGCCCGGCCTTCCGGGTGGCCTGAGGCTGTCCGCAAGTCCGGGACTTTTTGCCTGCGCCCACCGGCGCCTTTTCCAGATCATGACAGTTGAACGCCCGTGGCAGCTTTGCCGGGCAAGATGGCAAGACAAATGACCGATACGTTCGAAAAGATCGACTATTCCAAGACCCTTTACCTGCCGCAGACGGAATTCCCGATGCGCGCCGGCCTGCCCGAGAAGGAGCCGGTGACGGTGGCGCGCTGGCAGAAGATGGACCTCTACAAGCGCCTGCGCGAAAGTGCGGCCGGCCGCGAGAAGTATGTGCTGCACGATGGCCCGCCCTACGCCAACGGCAACATCCATATCGGCCATGCGCTGAACAAGATCCTCAAGGACGTCATCACCCGCTCGTTCCAGATGCGCGGCTACGACTCCAACTACGTGCCGGGCTGGGACTGCCACGGCCTTCCGATCGAATGGAAGATCGAGGAAAAATACCGCGCCGCCGGCAAGAACAAGGACGAGGTCGAGATCAACGAGTTCCGCAAGGAATGCCGTGAATTCGCCGCCGGCTGGATCAAGATCCAGGCCGAGGAGTTCCAGCGCCTTGGCGTCGTCGGCGACTTCAAGAACCCTTACACGACGATGAACTTCCACGCCGAGGCGCGGATCGCCGGCGAATTGCTGAAGTTCGCAAAGTCGGGCCAGCTCTATCGCGGCTCCAAGCCGGTGATGTGGTCGGTCGTCGAGCGCACCGCACTCGCCGAGGCCGAGGTCGAGTACCAGGACTATGAGAGCGACACGATCTGGGTGAAATTCCCGGTGGCGTCCGGTTCGGAAGCCCTGGCCGGCGCCCATGTCGTGATCTGGACGACCACGCCCTGGACCATCCCGGGCAACCGCGCCGTCAGCTATTCGCCGCGCATCGCCTATGGTCTCTATGAGGTCACCGCTGCCGAGAACGATTTCGGCCCGCAGCCGGGCGAGAAGCTGATCTTTGCCGCGGCCCTGGCGGACGAGGCCGCGGCCAAGGCCAAGGTGACGTTGAATCTGATCCGCAGCCTTTCGGGCGAAGAGCTTGGAATGCTTGTACTTTCGCATCCGTTCAAGGGTCTCGGCGGCGGCTACGGCTTCGCCGTGCCGATGATCGCCGGCGATCATGTCACCGACGATGCCGGCACCGGCTTCGTGCACACCGCACCGGGCCACGGCCGCGAGGACTTTGAAGCCTGGATGGATGCGGCGAAGGATCTGCGCGAACGCGGCATCGACCCGGCGATCCCGTTTACCGTCGACGATGGCGGCTTCTTCACCAAGGACGCGCCGGGCTTCGGTCCCGACCGCGAGGGCGGTGCGGCGCGCGTCATCGACGACAACGGCAAGAAGGGCGACGCCAACAAGGCCGTCATCGACGAGCTGATCAAGGCAAGCGCGCTGTTTGCGCGCGGCAGGCTCAAGCACAGCTACCCGCATAGCTGGCGTTCGAAGAAGCCGATCATCTTCCGCAACACGCCGCAGTGGTTCGTCTATATGGACAAGCAGCTCGGCGACGGCACGACGCTGCGCAGCCGCGCGCTCAAGGCCATCGACGACACCCGCTTCGTTCCCGCCGCCGGCCAGACCCGGCTGCGCGCCATGATCGAGGACCGCCCCGACTGGGTGCTGTCGCGCCAGCGCGCCTGGGGCGTGCCGATCGCCATCTTCGCCGACGCCGACGGCAACGTGCTGAACGACGAGGCGGTCAACGCCCGCATCGTCGAGGCCTTCGAAGCGGAGGGCGCCGATGCCTGGTTCGCCGAGGGGGCGCGCGAGCGCTTCCTGGGGGCGCGCGCCAACGAGGCGTGGACGCAGGTGATGGACATCCTCGACGTCTGGTTCGATTCGGGCTCGACCCATGTCTTCACGCTGGAGGATCGCCCCGACCTGAAATGGCCGGCCGACGTCTATCTCGAAGGCTCGGACCAGCATCGCGGCTGGTTCCACTCGTCGCTGCTTGAAAGCTGCGGCACGCGCGGCCGCGCGCCCTACAACACGGTCGTCACCCATGGTTTCACCATGGACGAGGAAGGCCGCAAAATGTCGAAGTCGCTCGGCAATACCGTCGTGCCGCAGGACGTCATGAAGCAGTCGGGCGCCGACATACTGCGCCTGTGGGTGATGACGACGGACTATTGGGAAGACCAGCGCCTCGGCAAGAACGTGCTGCAGACCAATATCGACGCCTACCGCAAGCTGCGCAACACCATCCGCTGGATGCTGGGCACGCTCGCCCATGACGACGGCGCTGAAGTGGCGCAGACCGAGATGCCGGAGCTGGAGCGGCTGATGTTGCACCGGCTGTCGGAGCTCGATGCCTTGGTGCGCAAGGGTTATGACGAGTTCGAGTTCAAGCGCATCACCCGCGCGCTGATCGACTTCATGGTCGTCGAGCTGTCGGCCTTCTACTTCGACATCCGCAAGGACGTGCTCTACTGCGACGCGCCGTCGAGCACCCGCCGCAAGGCAGCCGTCCAGGTCGTACGCGAACTGTTCAACTGCCTGGTCAAGTGGCTGGCGCCGATGCTGCCCTTCACCACCGAAGAGGCATGGCTCGAGCGCAACCCCGCAGCCGAGTCGGTGCATCTCGAACAGTTCCCCGAGGTGCCCGCTGCCTGGCGCGACGAAGCGCTGGCCGAGAAGTGGCGCAAGGTCCGTCAGGTGCGCAGCGTCGTCACGGGCGCGCTGGAGCTGGAACGGGCCAAGAAGACCATCGGCTCGTCGCTGGAGGCGGTGCCGGTCGTCCATATGAGCGACGCGGTGCTGGAAGAAGCCTTGGCGGGCATCGATCTGGCCGAGATCAGCATCACCAGCGATCTCGTCATCTCGCATGGGGCGGCGCCGGCCGATTCCTTCGTGTTGCGCGAAGTCCCCGGTGTCGCCGTCGTCGTCGAGAAGGCGGAAGACCGCGGACTGGTCAAATGCGCGCGTTCCTGGCGCTACACCGGCGATGTCGGCGCGGACGCGGCCTTTGCCGACGTCTCGGCGCGCGATGCCGCCGCACTGCACGAACTGCAGGCGCTTGGCCGCCTCTAACAGGTGCTGAAATGCAACGACCGGCGGACATCTCCGGCCGGTCGTTGCCCTTGACGGCCCATTAAGGTAAAAGCGCGAAACTCCGGCAGACAAATTGTCGCCGGAATTCCGTCGGATGAGCATACGGACCGGGACCCGGCTCAAGGCCGGCATCTAGCGAGAGGCGTTCGAGTGAAAATTACTGGCATGACGGACCGCATCAGCGCGCGCGGAGCTTTGCTTGCGTCGCTCGCCGTTTCCGGCCTGGCGCTTACGGGCTGCATGAGCGCGCCCACCTACGGCACCGACAAGTCGGCGACGACCCAGCTGGCGTCCGACCTGACCAACATCATGTCGTTGAAGCCGAAGACCAACAGCATCGAATACAAGCCGCGTCCGGAGCTGGTGAAGCCGAAGACCGGCCAGGTCGCCGCACTGCCGGCGCCGCAGGACAACATCGTCACCACGGCAAGCGCCGACTGGCCCGAATCGCCCGAGGCACGCCGCGCCCGCATCCGCGACGAAGCGACCAAGAATCGCGACAATCCGAACTTCGAGCCTCAGGTTGTCAACGACATGTCGGCGCTGAACGGCCCCGACATGAGCAAGTGGACCCCGGCCCAGCGCAAGATCGAGATCGAACGCCGCCTGCGCGAGAACAAGCAGGGCAGCACCACGACCCGCAAATATCTGAGCGAACCGCCGCTGGCCTACCGCCAGGCGGCAGCGTCCGCTGCCCAGGATGAGCTCGGCGAAGACGAGATCAAGAAGGAACGCCGCAAGAAGAAGCTCGCCAAGAAGAGCACCAGCTGGTGGCCGTTCTGATCCTGGCCACAGTTGCAGACTGACCGGGCGCCCTGACTGGTTCAGGGCGTTTTCGTTTTTGAGGCCTACAGCAATTCCAGGAAAAGTGTGAAGCGGTTTTCCCTAGGAATTGCGCAAAACAAAAAAGAGAAGCAAATCCAGGAAAAGTGTGAAGCGGTTTTCCGTCCGGAATTGCGCAAACAAAAGATAGAGAGGATCCGCGGTTCGAAGAAAGCGGAAACGCTCTAGTCCTCGCGCCTGTCCTTGAAGAAGCTCTTGAGCATCTCGGCGGCGCGTGTTTCGCCGATGCCGGCATAGACATCGGGTGCATGATGGCAGGTGGGGGAGGCGTAGAAGCTGATACCGCTGACCACCGCGCCGCCCTTGTCGTCGACGGCGCCGAAATAGAGCCGGCGCAGGCGGGCAAACGAGATCGCGGCGGCGCACATGGTGCAGGGTTCGAGCGTCACATAGAGGTCGAGCCCGGTCAGGCGCTCCTGGCCGAGCCGCTCGGAGGCTTGGCGGATCGCCAGTATTTCGGCATGCGCGGTGGCATCGTTGAGTTCGCGGGTCCGGTTGCCGGCACGGGCGACGATTTCGTTGCCATGCACGATGACCGCGCCGATCGGCACTTCGCCGCGTGCGGCCGCAGCTTCCGCCTCGGCAAAGGCCAATGCCATGTAATCGGGCCGTTTCACGCCTCATCCATCCTGTTACCCCTCGCTAACCCCCGAGCTTCCTGTTATCTAGCCGCCGAAAAGGGCAAAGGCCACCATGGACGACGATCGTAAGAAATTCCCCCGCAAGGGCGGGTCAAAACCGGCTGGTGCAGGCGGCCGTGACGGCGGTGCGAAGAAATTCGGCAAGCCGCGCAGCGAAGGTGCTGGCAAGCCGTTTGCGAAGAAGCCGTATTCACCGCGTCCTGCCAGTGCAGGCGGTGGCGATCGCCCGGATCGTCCCAAGCGCGATTTCGGTCCGCGCGATGACGCGCGTCCGGCAAGTGGCGAGCGCACGTTCCACAAGGGCCCGCGTCCCGAGGGCAAGCCCTACGAAAAGCGTGAGGGTGGCCGCTCCTTTGGTGGCGACAAGCCCTATCGTGCGCGTCCAGCCGCAAGTGCCGAGGGCGGAGAACGTCCCAAGCGCGAGTTCCGTCCGCGTGACGGCGAAGCGCGTCCAGCAAGCGGCGAGCGCACCTTCAACAAGGGTCCGCGCCCCGAAGGCAAGCCCTACGAGAAGCGCGAAGGCGGCCGCTCCTTTGGTGGCGACAAGCCTTATCGTGCGCGTCCAGCCGCAAGTGCCGAGGGTGGCGAACGTCCCAAGCGCGAGTTCCGTCCGCGCGACGGCGAAGCGC
Organism: Aminobacter carboxidus; assembly: GCF_014863355.1. Taxonomy (GTDB): domain Bacteria; phylum Pseudomonadota; class Alphaproteobacteria; order Rhizobiales; family Rhizobiaceae; genus Aminobacter; species Aminobacter carboxidus. The sequence goes on from NZ_JACZEP010000001.1 coordinate 721,780, forward strand.
GCCCGGCAAGCGGCGAGCGCTCGTTCAGCAAGGGCCCGCGTGCCGAAGGCAAGCCCTACGAAAAGCGTGAAGGTGGCCGCTCCTTTGGTGGCGACAAGCCGTACCGTGCGCGTCCCGCCGAAGGCGGCGAGCGCCCGCATCGTGAATTCCGCCCGCGCGACGGCGAGGCCCGTCCCGCAAGTGGCGACCGCCCGTTCCGTTCGGGCCCGCGCCCTGAAGGCGGCAGGCCTTACGAGAAGCGCGAAGGCGGCGAGGCGAGGACGTTCCGTCCGAGGCCGGATGGCGACCGTCGCCCGTCGAGCGAGGGCTTCAAGCCGCGCCCGCGTGCTTCCGAGGATGCACCGGAGCCGGGCGAACGTATCGCCAAGCGCCTGGCACGTGCCGGCCTCGCTTCGCGCCGCGATGCCGAGGAGCTGATTTCTGCCGGCCGCGTCAAGGTCAACAACAAGATCCTGGCGTCTCCGGCGGTCAACGTCATGCCGGATGACATCATCCATCTCGACGGCATGGAAATCCCGCCGATCGAGCGCACCCGCCTGTTCCTGTTCCATAAGCCGGCAGGCGTGGTCACCACCAACCGCGATCCCGAGGGCCGCAAGACCGTCTTTGACGTGCTGCCGCAAGAGCTGCCGCGCCTGATGACCATCGGCCGCCTCGACATCAACACCGAAGGCTTGCTGCTGCTGACCAATGACGGTGGGCTGTCGCGCGTGCTCGAACTGCCGGCAACCGGCTGGCTGCGCCGCTACCGCGTGCGTGTCCATGGCAAGGTCGAGCAGAAGACGCTCGACGGTCTCAAGGACGGCATCGCCGTCGAGGGCGTATTCTACGGCTCGATCGAAGCGACGCTCGACCGCGAGCAGGGCAGCAATGCCTGGATCACCATCGGCCTGCGTGAAGGCAAGAACCGCGAGGTCAAGAACATCCTCGGCGCGCTCGGCCTCGAGGTGAACCGCCTGATCCGCATCTCCTACGGCCCGTTCCAGCTCGGCGAGCTGCCCGAGGGCCATGTCCAGGAGATCAAGGGCAAGATGCTGCGCGACCAGCTTGGCGAGCGGCTGATCGAGGAGTCGGGCGCCAATTTCGACGCCGACATCGTCAAGCCCTTCTCCAACAAGCCGACCTTCCGCAATGCAACGCCGCCCCGTGTCGAAGAGCCGGAGCGTCCAAAGTTCCAGCGCGACGGAGAACGCGGCCGTATCGGCGAGGGCGGTCTGATCAAGAACCGCAAGCGCTCCAACGAGCGTCATCGCGAGGACGTGCTTGGCCGCCTGTCGACCGAGCGGCCGAAGTTTGGCGACAAGCCCAGCTTCGGCGACAAGCCGAAGTTCGGTGATCGGCCCAAATTTGGCGACAAGCCCAAATTCGGCGACAAGCCGAAGTTCGGTGGCAAGAAGGGCGACGACCGCGAAAAGAAGCCGTTCGAAACCCCTGGTGCCCGCAAGGCCAATGTCTGGATGGCGCCTGGCGCGCGTCCGCAGAGCGAAAAGGCCAAGGCCGAAGCAGCAGCGAGGCCGCCGCGCGACAAGCCGCGCTTTGACAAGCCGCGTTCTGACAAGCCTCGCTTCGACAAGCCTAAGGGCGATGGCCCGCGTGGTGGACGGCCCGGCGGCCCACGCCGGGATCGCGGCTGATGCGGGTTGTTGGTGGCGAATTGCGCGGCAGGCCGTTGGCCACGCCGCGCGACAACGCCATTCGCCCGACCACGGATCGCACGCGCGAAGCGGTGTTCAACATGCTTGCGCATCGCTTCGGCGGCAGGCTCGAAGGCGTGCGGGTGCTTGATCTTTTTGCCGGCACCGGCGCGCTTGGCATCGAGGCGCTGTCACGCGGTGCTGCCTATTGCGTGTTCATCGAGGAATCAGCGGAAGGCCGCGGGCTCATCCGCACCAATGTCGAAAGCTTCGGCCTGACCGGAAGGACCAAGATCTTCCGCCGCGATGCGACTGGTCTGGGCGATGCGGGGACCCTTGGGCCCTTCGGTCTGGTCTTTGCCGATCCGCCCTATGGCAAGGGACTGGGCGAGAAAGCCCTGCGCTCGGCCCGCGCCGGCGGCTGGCTCGCGCCCGGTGCGCTGTGCGTTGTCGAAGAGGCGGCCGCTGCGGCTTTCGAGCCGGGGCCCGGCTTCTCCATCTTAGACGAACGTTCCTATGGCGAGACGGTGATCCGATTCATCGAAGCCGAATAGCTGTCGGCGCCCGACTTCGGCCTCTTTCGGACCGGAAGATTACGAACAATTCACTTCCCGCCGCTTTGTGCCCAAGCCTATAAGGCGGCCACGTCCACATTCAGAGGCAGTCGATGATCTTGAGATTCTTGCGGGCGAAAGCTTCGCTGCCAACCGTATTTGCCTTGGGTCTCGCCTGGACGGCACCGGTTCTGGCCGAAGCGCCGCGCAGCGACTGGAAGGTCACCAGCTTCACGCTCGCCAATGGCATGCAGGTCGTCGTCATCCCAGACCACCGCGCGCCGATCGCCACGCACATGGTCTGGTACAAGGTCGGCAGCGCCGACGAGATGCCCGGCAAGTCGGGCATCGCCCACTTCTTCGAACACCTGATGTTCAAGGGCACCACCAATCACAAGGCTGGCGAGTTCGGCCAGAAGGTCGCCGAAATCGGCGGCAGCGAGAACGCCTTCACCACTTACGACTACACCGCCTATCACCAGACGGTCACACCCGCCGCACTTGAGACCATGATGAGTTTCGAGGCCGACCGGATGCGCAATCTGGTTTTGACCGACGCGGTGATCGGACCCGAGCGTGATGTCATCCTGGAGGAGCGCCGCTCGCGCATCGAAAACAACCCCGGCGCGCTGCTCAACGAGGAAGTCGACGCGACGCTGTTCCAGAACCAGCCTTACCGAACGCCTGTCATAGGCTGGATGCACGAGATCGAAAAGCTCAACCGCGTCGACGCGACCGCCTTCTACGTCCAGTACTACGCGCCCAACAACGCGATCCTGATCGTCGCAGGCGACGTCGAGCCGGATACGGTCAAGGCGTTGGCCGAAAAGACCTATGGCAAGGTCGCGCGTGGTCCGAATCTTCCTCCACGCGTCCGCCCGACCGAGCCGGAGCAGAACACAAAGCGCACCGTCGAACTGACCGACGAGCGGGTCAGCGTGCCGAGCTTCTCCAAGGCCTGGGTGGTGCCGTCCTACCAGACGGCCGAGCCGGGCGAGGCTGAAGCGCTCGACTTGCTGTCGGAAATCCTCGGCGGTGGCAGCCGCAGCCGGCTCTATCAGGGCCTCGTGGTCAAGGACGGCATAGCCTCGTCCGCCGGCGCCTTCTTCCAGGGCACGATGGTCGACGACACCAGCTTCACCGTCTATGGCGCGCCGCGTGGCGAAGCCGGCCTGCAGCAGGTGGAAGCCGCGGTCGATGTCGAAATCCGCCGCATCATCAAGGACGGCGTGACCTCGGACGAGCTTGAAAAGGCCAAGGACCGCTTTGTCCGTTCGATGATCTTTGCCCGCGACAACCAGGCAAGCATGGCCAACATCTATGGCAGCACGCTGGCGACCGGCGGCACGGTCACCGACATCGAGCAGTGGCCAGACCGGATACGCACTGTCACCACCGACCAGATCAAGGCGGTTGCCGCCAAATATCTCAATCCCGACCACTCGGTTGCAGGCTATCTGCTGCCGGCGAAGTCCGTCGAGAAATGACCCACATGACCATGCTCACAGCAATTCGCTTCAAGGTCGTCATTTCAGCGGCGACGCTGATGCTGGCGCTGGTGTTTCTGGTGCTGCCGGCGGTGGTTGCCGCGCGCGCCGAAGTCCGCATCCAGGAGGTCAAGTCCGACAAGGGCATCACCGCCTGGCTGGTCGAGGACTATTCGGTGCCGATCATCGCCATCAAGTTCCTGTTCGACGGCGGCAGCACGCAGGACCCTATCGGCAAGGAAGGGCTCGCCAACCTGATGACCGGGCTTTTCGACGAAGGTGCTGGCGATCTCGACAGCGATGCCTTCCAGATCAAGCTCGACGAGGCCGGCGCTGAAATGGGCTTCAACGAAGGCAATGACGCGGTCGGAGGCGGCATGCGCATGCTTGCCGAGCGGCAGGACGATGCGTTCGAGCTGCTGAAGCTGGCTGTCGAGAAGCCACGCTTTGACCAGGCGCCGATCGACCGCATCCGTTCGCAGATCGTCAACGGCATCGTTGCCAATGCGCGTGATCCCGAAACCCAGGCCGCGCGCAAATGGGCCGAGGCGATCTACGGCACGCATCCTTATGCCCGGCCTGACATGGGCACCGAGAAGTCGCTGGCAACGATCACCGCGGATGACCTGCGCGCCTTCCACAAGGCCAATTTCGCCCGCGAGAACATCCATGTCGCCGTCGTTGGCGCCATCGATGCCGAAACGCTGAAGACGCGGCTCGACGAGGTGTTCGGCCAGTTGCCGGAAAAAGCTCAATTGCGTTCCGTCGAACGCGTCGAGCCAAAGCTCGACCAGACGATGCACATCGAGTACCCGCTGCCGCAGACTTCGCTGCAACTGGTCTACCCGGGCGTTGCGCGCGAGGCGCCGGACTTCCTCGCCGCTGCACTGATGGAACATATCCTCGGCGGCGGCACATTCTCGTCGCGGCTGTTCGACGAGGTGCGCGAAAAGCGCGGGCTGGCCTACAGTGTAAGCTCGGCGCTGATCAACCAGGAGCATTCGTCGTCGCTGATCATCGGCACGGCGACACGGTCGGACCGGGCAGCCGAGACGCTCGGCGTCATCCGCGAGGTGATCCGCAAGATGGCGGAGGAGGGGCCCTCCGAGGCCGAACTCGACGCGGCCAAGAAATACATGCTCGGCGCCTATGCCATCAACAATCTCGATTCCTCGGGCGCCATCGCGGGCACGCTTGTCGACCTGCAGACCGACAAGCTCGGCATCGACTACATGCAGAGGCGCATCGACCTGATCAACGCGGTCAAGCTCGACGACGTCAGGGCGGCGGCACGCAAGCTGTTGTCGGTCGAACCGGCGATCATGATCCTCGGTCCGAAATTCGGAGAGAGCAAGGGATGAGCGCCACCTTCGCACTGGCGCTCGGCGGCGGCGGGGCGCGTGGCCTCGCTCATATCCATGTCATCGAGGCGCTCGACGAGCTTGGCATCAAGCCGGTGGCAATCGCCGGTTCCTCCATCGGCGCGGTGATGGGTGCCGGCATGGCCGCCGGCCTGACCGGCAAGGAAATCCACGAGCACTCCCGGGCCGTGCTCGGCCGGCCGGCGGAGGTTGCAAGCCGCATGTGGCGTGCCCGGCCGGGCACGCTGTCGGAGATGGTCGAAAGCGGCATCCGGGTCACCCAGTTCAATGTCGAGCGCATCCTCAAATCGTTCCTGCCCGACGGCGTGCCGGCAACGTTCGAGGAACTCAAGCTGCCCTTGAAGGTGACGGCAACCGACTATTACGGCCATTGCCTGAAGGTGTTCGAGGAGGGCGAGCTGTTTTCAGCCCTTGCCGCTTCGGCGGCGATCCCGGCGGTGTTCAAGCCGGTGACGCGCGGCAACATCCTCTATATCGACGGTGGCATCTACAATCCGGTGCCGTTCGACCTGCTCGAGGGCCTGGCCGACCATGTCATTGCCATCGACGTCGTCGGTGCGCCATTCGAAAACGGGCGCAAGCAGCCCAACTCCATCGACCTGATGTTCGGCGCCAGCCAGTTGATGATGCAGTCGATCATCGCCAACAAGCTCGGCCAGAACCCGCCTGACATCTTCCTCAGGCCGCCGGTGTCGCGCTTCCGGGCACTTGATTTCCTCAAGATCGACCAGGTGATGGCCGAGACCGTGGCGATCAAGGACGAACTCAAACGCGCTGTGGACGAGATCCTTCAATAGGCCGAATGGGCCGACAGTTTCCGCCTATTGCAGGGTCGATGCCTTGCCGGTGGAGAAGGGCGACTGCGCCGCCGGAGGCGGCGCCGGCGCCGGCTGGTCCTGAGGCTGCGGTTCGCGCGCGATCGCGTTGACGACGCGGAAGCAGGTAAACATCGACACCACCCCGAACACGACCGCGCCCAGGCCCCAGCCGGCGATGACGCCGATAGCACCCCAGTAATGGGCGCCGATCCAGACGAAGGGGATGACGCCAAGCGTCGAGCGGCCCCAGTTGAACACAGTCGAGTAGGTCGGATAGCCGAGATTGTTAAAGGCAGCGCTCGACACGAAGATCGCACCGTTGAACAGGAAGCTGGCGGCGGCGAAGTGGCAGAAGAACACGATCAGTTCGCGGGCGATGCCTTCGGCCCCGAAGGCGCTGGCAATCGGATTGGCGAAGATCGCCAGCAGTGCCCAGACGGCCAGCACATAGACGATGGTAAACAGCAGGCTGTCGCGCATCGTCGTGATCAGGCGGTCGAATTTGCGGGCGCCGTAGTTTTGTCCGAGGATCGGCCCGACCGCGCCTGAAAGCGCGAAGATGACGCCGAAGGCGACCGGGACGAGGCGTCCGATGATCGCCCAGCCCGCCACCGCCTGGTCGCCGAAAGCGGCCATTTCGATGGTGACATAGGCGTTGCCGACGGGGGTCGCGACCTGGGTCAGCATTGCCGGAACGCCGATGGCGAAGAATGGACGAACAGCCTCGCGCATCCCGCTCAAATCGGGGATCTTGATCAGCTTGTGCACGACATGGGCGCCGTGCAGTCCGATGGCCAGCATCACGAAACGCGTCAGCACCGTCGAGATCGCGGCGCCATCGAGGCCGAGGTCGAAGCCGAAGATCAGGATCGGATCGAGAATGGCCGCAGCGATGCCACTGCCCAGCGTCACATACATCGCCCGGCGCGCATCGCCGACGCCGCGCAGGATGCCAGTCGTGCACATGCCGAGCGCCATAATAGGAAATGACGGCAGCACGATCTGCAGGAAGCGTGTCGACAGGTCGAGCGTGGCGCCGGTGGCGCCAAGCAGCGACAGCAGCGGGCGTAGGAATGGCATGGCGGCAAGGGTCATGACAAGCGTTGCGACACCCATGAACACCATTGATGCCCCGCCCATGCGTCGGGCTTCTTCGCGCTGGCCGCGGCCGAGGCAGCGCGCCACCAGCGCACCGCAGGCGATGGTGAAGCCGATCGAGATCGAAAGAGTAAAAAACAGCAGCGTCGAGGCAAAACCGATCGCGGCGGCCAGTTCTTCGATGCCGAGCAGCGAAATGTAGAACAGGTTGAGCGCGTCGACGATGAAAATGGCGATCAGGCCGACCGATCCGGTGCCGGTCATGACCACGACATGGCGCATGGTCGAACCGGTGGTGAATTTTGCCGGTGCCGCCGCCGAGGCCTGTGTGGACATGCGATTTCCCTAGAGATTTCGGCAGCGAAGCGCCGCATCATGGTCGTTTGACCATGCACCCGCCCATTGCACAAGCGGGTTGGGGACAATAGATGGGGTGGTACGGGCCGCGACCAACGGGCGGTTAGCAATCGGAACATGCCAATGAACGATACCAACGACGCCGCGAAACTGGCCGACCGGGTGGCGAGCCTCGTCGAGGCGGCAAAGAGGGCCGGCGCCGACGCCGCCGACGCGGTTGCGGTGCGCGGCCGCTCGACAAGCGTTTCGGTGCGTCTCGGCAAGGTCGAGGCAACTGAGGCCTCGGAGAGCGAGGACATGTCGCTGAGAGTGTTCGTCGGCCAGCGCGTCGCCAGCGTTTCGGCGACTGCCGCCTCCGATCCGCAAGTGCTGGCGGAGCGCGCCGTGGCCATGGCCAGGGTTTCGCCCGAAGATCCCTATCAGGGCCTGGCTGATGCATCATTGCTGACGCATGCACCGCGCGACCTCGATCTGTTCGACAACACCGTTGTATCCGCCGAGCGCCTCAAGGAAGACGCGCTCGCCGCCGAAGAGGCAGCGCTCGCCGTCAAGGGCGTGACCAATTCGTCCGGCGCGGGTGCCGCCGCCGGTCTTGGCGGGTTGGTGCTTGCAACGTCGCACGGCTTTGTCGGCCACTATGTCGGCTCGCGCTTCTCGCGCTCCGCCAGTGTCATCGCCGGCGAAGGCACGTCGATGGAGCGCGACTACGAATATTCGTCACGTATTCACTTCGCCGACCTCGATGCGGCTGACGAAATCGGCCGCAAGGCCGGTGAGCGTGCCGTCAAGCGGCTCAACGCGCGCAAGGCGGCAACCGGGCCCGTCGACGTGGTCTTCGATCCGCGTGTTGCGCGCGGCATCGCCGGGCACCTCGCGGGCGCCATCAACGGCGCGTCGGTCGCCCGTAAGACAAGTTTCCTGCGCGACATGATGGGCAAGCAGGTGGCTTCCGCCGCCATTACCGCCATCGACGAGCCGTTGAAGCTGCGTGGCCAGGCGTCGCGGCCGTTCGACGGCGAGGGCATCGAAGGTGCGACGCTCAAGATGGTCGACAAGGGCGTGCTCAACCATTGGTTCCTGTCGACATCGGCGGCGCGCGAACTCGGGCTCGTCACCAATGGCCGTGGCGCGCGCGGCGGCTCGTCTGTGTCGCCGTCGTCGACCAATTTCAGCATCGAGCCGGGCGAGCGCTCGCCCGAGGACATCATCCGCTCGCTCAAGCGCGGCTTCTATGTCACCGAGGTGTTCGGCCAGGGCGTCGACATGGTGACGGGCGAGTACAGCCGCGGCGCTTCCGGCTTCTGGATCGAGAATGGCGAGATCACCTGGGCGGTGTCGGAGGTGACAATCGCCTCCAACCTCAAGGATATGTTCCTGCGCATGGTGCCGGCAAGCGACATCGACCGCAATTTCGGCACTGCCGCGCCGACGCTTCTGATCGAAGGCATGACCCTTGCAGGCGACTGACAACATCGACAATTCCGACCTGAAGGCCGAGCTCGACCTGCTGCGTGCTGCTGCCACCGAGGCCGGGCGGATCGCCATGGGCTTTTTCCGGCAGAGCCCGGAAGTCTGGTTCAAGGGCGGCAATTCGCCGGTCAGCGAGGCCGATTACGCCGCCGACCACTATCTGCGTGAAACCTTGACGGCGGCCAGGCCCGATTATGGCTGGCTGTCGGAGGAAACCGCCGACAGTCCCGACCGGCTCGGCGCGCGCCGCACCTTCGTCGTCGACCCGATCGACGGCACGCGCGGCTTCGTCGAGGGGCGCACGGCATGGTGCGTCAGCGTTGCCGTCGTCGAGGCCGGCCGTTCGCTCGCCGGCGTGCTCGAATGCCCGGCGCGGCAAGAGACCTACTGGGCGGTCAAAGGCGGTGGCGCCTTTCTCAACGGCCAGCCCCTGAAGGTGCGCGAACCGGGCGAACGCATGCGTATTGCCGGTCCCAAGCCGATGATCGACAGGATGCCTGTGGGCTGGCAGGGCAGGCTCGATCGCGAGACCTACATTCCCTCGCTGGCCTATCGCGTGGCGATGATCGCCAACGGGGTGCTCGATGCGACTTTCGTCAAGCCGAATGCCCATGATTGGGACATCGCCGCTGCCGAGCTGATCCTGACCGAGGCGGGCGGCAAGCTGCTCGACCGGCATGGCAGCCGGCTCTCCTTTGCCGGCGAGGACATCGTTCACGGCGCGCTGATGGCCGGCAGCGGGACGCTGCTCGATGTCATGGCCGGGGTTCTCGCCAGCCACGACGGGTGATGATTTTACCGACTGTTCCAAAACGGCGCGCTTTGGTCTAGATCAGGCAAGCCCTGAGATGATGAATCAAGGAAACAGATGTCCGAAGAAAACGGAAAAAAGCAGCTCCTGCATCTGGTGTTTGGCGGCGAACTGACCAAGCTCGGTGGAACCGAGTTCCGCGATCTCGACGCGCTCGACATGGTTGGCATCTATCCCGACTACAAGTCGGCCGAGCTGGCCTGGAAGGCAAAGGCGCAGGCAAGCGTTGATAACGCCCATATGCGCTACTTCGTCGTTCACCTGCATCGGTTGCTGGAGCCCGACACAAAGGCTGCCGGTCAGAACTGATGGAGCAACCCCGCATGGCGTCGCCGGCCGTGAGGCCCGCGACGAAGAAGAAGCGCGTCAAGCAGCCAGCGTCGAAGACGTTCTGGCGCCGCATTCGCGAGCCGCTTGCCAAATCGCGCTTCGCCAAGGGTGCGGTGGCGAGCCTGTTTGCCGGTGCGATGCGCTTCATCAGGCTGACCAATCCGCTGGTCAAGGGCTCCTATGAGCTGGCCGGCGGCAGCCATGCCGACAGCGAGCCGCTGATCGTCGGGCTGTGGCACGGCCAGCATCTGCTGGCGCCGGCGCTCTATCCGAGCAAGCGCGGCCTGGTGGCGATGGTGTCGCGCAGCGCCGATGCCGAGCTCAATGCGCTTGTCATCAACAAGTTCGGCATCGAGGCGGTGCGCGGCTCCGGCGGGCGTGAAACCAGGCGCAAGCACGAAAAAGGTGGCGCAACCGCGCTGATCGCCCTGAAAAAGGCGCTCGATACCGGCAAGAACGTCTGCATGATCGCTGACATTCCGCATGGCACGCCGCGTGACGCCGGCATGGGCATCGTGCTCCTGGCACGGCTTTCCGGGCGCCCGATCGCGCCGGCGGCGATTGCCACCAGCCGCCGCAAAGTGCTGGAAGGCAGCTGGGACAAGACCACGATCAATCTGCCCTTCGGCCGCTGCGCCATCTTCGTCGCCCCGCTGATCGAGGTTCCGGCCGATGCCGACGACGCCGAGATGGAGCGCAAGCGCCAGGAACTGACCGCGGCCATCGACCATGCCACCGAACAGGCCTATCGCCTGGTTGATGGCGGCAAAGTCGATGGCGGCAAAGTGGCCAGTGGCAGATTGGATAGTGGCACATGAGCGAACGCTGGGCTCGCGCCTTCCTCAGAGCCTATCGTTACGCAGGTGCCGCTGCCTATCCGATGGTTGGCACCTATGTCGCCTGGCGCGCCTCCAAGGGCAAGGAAGACCACAACCGCCGCCGTGAACGTTATGGCGTGCCGAGCCGTGAACGGCCCGATGGGCCATTGATCTGGTTCCATGCGGCGAGCGTCGGCGAGACGATCGCGGTCGTGCCATTGATAGAGTCGATCCTTGGCTACGGCATCCATGTCGTCCTGACGACGGGTACCGTCACCTCGGCGCAGGTCGCGGAAGAGCGGCTGGGTGGCCGGATCATCCATCAATATGTGCCGCTCGACCTCAAGCCGGCCGTCAGCCGCTTCCTCGATCACTGGCACCCCGACCTGGCGATCATCGCCGAATCGGAAATCTGGCCGATGACGATCCTCGAACTCGGCGCGCGCCGCGTGCCGCAGATCCTGGTTAACGGACGGCTCTCGGACCGCTCGTTCAAGTCGTGGAAGAAGCGCGCCTACATCGCCGAGGCGCTGTTTGAAAACATGGCCCATGTGGTGGCGCAGTCCGAGGTCGACGGCGAGCGTTTTCGCGCGCTCGGCGCCCGCCCCGTCACCGTATCGGGCAATCTCAAGGTCGATACTTCGCCGCCGCCGGCGGACGAAGCCGCCCTGTACGCGATCCAGCGCCAGATCGGCCGCCGCCCGACCTGGGCAGCCGTGTCGACCCATGACGGCGAAGAGGTGATGGCTGCCGAAGTGCACGCCATGCTGCGCAGCCGCCACCGCAGCCTGCTGACCATCATCGTGCCGCGCCATCCCGACCGTGCCGAGGCATTGGTGGCGGAGCTGACCGCCATGGGCCTGAATGTCGCCCGCCGCAGCACCGGCGACCGCATCACGCCTGACACCGACATCTTGCTCGGCGACACCATCGGCGAGATGGGGCTTTATCTGCGCCTGACCGAGATCGCCTTCGTCGGCCGCTCGATGACCGCGCAGGGCGGCCAGAACCCGCTCGAGCCGGCGATGCTCGACACCGCGGTTCTCGCCGGGCGCAACGTCCAGAACTTCCGCGACACCTACCAGCGTCTGATCGACAAGGGCGGCGCCAAGATCGTGCGCGACCGTGACATGCTCGCCGGTGCCGTCAATTTCCTGCTCGGCAACGAAATCGCCCGCCACGACATGATGTCGGCCGGTGCTGCCACCGTCGAGGAAATGCGCGGCGCGCTCGCCCGGACGCTGAAGGCGCTCGAACCCTATATCCATCCGCTGATCGTGCAGTCGCGCCTTAAGGGCGCGGGCGGGAGGTAGGTCTGGCCAGCGAAGCGCCTCCTTTCTGGTGGGAAAAGCCGGATTGGCGCGCCTACGCGCTCTATCCGGTGTCGGCGCTTTATGCCCTGGTGGCAGGCCGGCGCATGAAGGCGGCCAGGCGCGAAAAGATCGACGCACCGGTGCTGTGTGTCGGCAACTTCACCGTCGGCGGCACCGGCAAGACCCCTATTGCCATAGCACTCGCCAGGCAGGCCAAGCGCATGCAGCTGGTGCCCGGCTTCCTGTCGCGCGGGCATGGCGGCAGCTTCGCCGAACCGCACATCGTCGACGCCCATCACGACAGCGCCAAGCATGTCGGCGACGAGCCGCTGCTTTTGGCCGAACATGCGCTGGTCGCGGTCTCGGCCAACAGGGCCGCCGGCGCGCGGATGCTGATCGAGCGCGGCTGCAACTTCCTCATCATGGATGACGGCTTCCAGAGCGCGCGCATCCACATCGACTATGCGCTGATCGTCGTCGATGCCCGCTACGGCTTGGGCAACGGACACGTCATCCCAGGCGGGCCGATGCGGGCGCGGCTGATCGATCAGCTCAGGTTCGCCGACGCCGTCCTCAAGATGGGCGAGGGCGAAAAGGCCGATGCGGTGGTGCGTCAGGCGGCGCGTGCCGGCAAGCCGGTCTTTGCCGCGGTTGCGCGTCCGCGTGGCAAGAAGGCATTCGCTGGCCGCCGCTTCCTCGCCTTCGCCGGTATCGGCCATCCGGAAAAGTTCTTCGACACTCTGACCAAAGCCGGCGCGACGGTGGTCCTGGCGCATCCGTTCGCCGACCATCATTTCTACCTGCCCGACGAGCTCGAGGACCTGGCAACTGCCGCCCGCGCCGGCGAGCTCGAACTGGTCACCACGTCCAAGGATGCCGCCAGGCTGCGCCATGGCGCAGCTTCGCCCGAATTCCTGGAAAACCTGAACGTGCTGGAGATCGACGCGGTCTTCGACGTCGAGAATGCGCCGGAGCGCATCATCGGCGAAGCGCTGGAAGCCTGGCGCCGCCGGAAGATATCAGGCTGAGGCGCCTTACTTGCGCTTGCGCAGGTCCGGATTCATGTCGATTTCACGGGCCAGCGATACGGCAGCGTCACGATAAGGCTCCTGGCGCGCGACGCTCCAGTATTTGAGCTCATCCAGCGGAATCGATTCACCTGTCACCGCGCAGCGCACGAAGGAACCGGGGCTCGTCACCTGGAAATCGCCGTCGAGATAGCGGATGCGGGCTTCGCGCGAGCCGGGGCCTTCGAAACGGTTCATCATGGGTTTTCGCTCAATCTCCTGGTGCCGATCGCCAGCCGCATCGCTTGCCGAAATCAACAGCGATCCGAAATCTACAGTTTCTTGGGCCCGTTAAGAAGGGCGTGCCGTGCAGTGCCCGGCTTTTACGGTCACAAAATGTCTTGGGTCAAGTTACCTCTCTTCGGACAGGAACCGTTCGACCGTCTCGGGCGCCAGCCCGGCATGGTGACCGATGCGACGCGCCAGTTCAGCCGCGGCACTCCTGGGCCGGCCCATGGGGCGGTCGAGCCAATAGGAGACCGGATTGAGCGCGCGATGCTCGTCGACGACGACGAGATGACCGGCCTTCAGCTGGTTTTCGGTGAGCGGCGGCCGCGCGAGAGCGATGCCCAAGCCGTGGCTCGCCGCCGACAGCACCAGATTGTAGTCCTCGAAGCGCCGGTCCTGCGGGCGAGGGCGATAGTCGAGGCCATGCGTGCTGAACCAGGAACGCCAGCTCGATGCGTCGGAATCGTGGATCAGCGGAAAGTCCAGCAGCCTTTCGGCGCTGCCGCTGCCGATCCGTGCGGCAAGCTCCGGGGAGGCGATGGGAAAACAATGCTCTTCGAACATCTGCGTCGATATGCGGCCCGGGATCTTGCCGCGTCCGCAGCGAATGGACAGGTCGATGCCCTCGTCGGCGAGGTCGGCCTGGCGAATGTCGATGTCGAGCACCACGCGCAGTCTTGGGGTGCCGCCTTCGAGTTCCGACAGGCGCGGCATCAGCCACAGCCCGGCGATGGATGGGATGGAGGTCAGCCGCACGACAGCAGCGCCGCGCGGCTCGACCCAGCGGTCGGTGGTATCTGATATCAGCAAGAACGCTTCATTGGCGCGCAGATGCAGGCGTTGGCCTTCGAGCGTCAGCGTTACCCCGCGCGCGCCACGCTCGAACAGCCTGAGCCCAAGCCAGTCCTCGAGCTTGGCGACCTGCCGGCTGATCGCGCCATGGGTCATGTTGAGCTTTTCGGCTGCCGCCGAGAAGCTGCCGCTGCGCGCTGCCGCCTGGAAGGCGCGCAAGGTTTCGAGAGGGAGCATCTGTTCTGAGCTGTGATCCATGCTCACAGCTGAGCCTCGATTTATTCGTTTGTCAATCAGCTCGGTATCGGAGAAGTCTAGCCCGCAGACCCAAACTGACGAGGCCTAGCCATGACCGCCCAGACCAGCACGTTGAATCCGACACAGGCGTCTTCTGCCGTGACCATCCTCGCGGTGATCGTGACGATCGTCGGCTGGGCCTCGTCCTTTCCGGCCATTCGCGCCGGGCTGAGTGCCATCGACCCGATCGAACTGGGTGCGCTGCGCTTTGCCATCGCGGCGGTGCCGTCTGCGATCTACCTGATGGTCCTGCGCCCGGCCTTGCCGGCACTGAACGAACTGTGGCGTTTTGCCTTCGGCGGCGCGGTCTTCATCGCACTCTACACAGTGCTGCTGAACTATGGCGAGATGACTGTCTCGGCGGGTGCGGCGAGCTTCATCATCAACGTCAACCCGATCATCACGGCGGTGCTGGCGATGATCCTGCTCGGCGAGCGCTTCCCGGTGCTTGCCTGGGTCGGCACCTTCCTGTCGTTTGCCGGCATCGGCATCATCGCGCTCGGCGAGGGGCAGGGGCTGACCTTCAACACCGGCGCCTTGCTGATCCTGGGATCGGCGTTGTGCACGTCGCTGAGCAGCATTGTCCAGAAGCGCCTGTACAGCCGCCATCGGCCGCTGACCGTCTCGGCCTGGAACATGATCCTCGGCGCACTTTTCCTCGCACCCGCACTGCCCAACGGCCTCGCCCAGATGTCGGTCGCCGCAGCCGAACCATTCTGGTCGGTCATCTTTCTCGGCATCGTGCCGAGCCTGGTTGCCTATGCCAGCTGGTCGGTGGCCCTGTCGCGCCTGCCGGCGTCGCGGGCCTCGAACTTCATGTATTGCGTACCACCGGTGGCTGTTGCGATCGGCTTTGTCTGGCTCGGCGAGACGCCCGGCCTGTTCGGCATAACAGGCGGCGCGCTGGCGCTGGCCGGCGTGGTGCTGGTCAATCTCAAGCGCTGACAGGCTACCTGCGGCCGAACAGCTTTTCGATGTCGGCGAGCTTGAGCTCGATGTAGGTCGGACGCCCGTGGTTGCAGGTGCCCGATCCCGGCGTCGCCTCCATCTGGCGCAGCAGCGCGTTCATCTCCTCCGGCCGCAGTCGGCGCCCCGACCGCACCGAGCCGTGGCAGGCCATCGTTGCGGCAATGGCATGCAGCCGCTCCTTCAGCGTATCAGCGGTGTCGCTGTCGGCGATCTCGTCGGCGAGATCGCGCACCAGCTGGGTGACGTCGGTTTCACCAAGCATGGCGGGCGTTTCGCGCACGGCGACAGCGCCGGGGCCGAAACGCTCGACACCAAGGCCGAAGCGGGCCAGCGTCTCCGAATGCAGCGCCAGCCGTTCGGCGTCTTCTTCGGGCATATCGACGATTTCGGGCAGCAAAAGCATCTGCGAGGGGATCGGGCGCGAATGCAGCGCGTTTTTCAACGCCTCATAGACAAGGCGCTCATGGGCGGCGTGCTGGTCGACGATGACGAGCGAGTCGCTGGTCTGGGCGACGATGTAGTTTTCATGCACCTGTGCCCGGGCGGCACCCAGTTCGGTCCGCAGCAGCGCTTCAACCACCTCAGCCTGGCCGGCGCGGGCATCGGCGCTGTGCAGCGGTCCGGTGTCAAAGCTCGCCTGTGCTGCCTCGGCAAAGCCCGTGTCGAGCGGCCGGAATGGCGATCGTTGCGGATCGTAACTGGCCGAGGTGGCGGCACGGAAATCCGGATTGTAGGCGCGATGGCCATTGGCCGGGCCGGGGTGGCCGTAGCTTGTCGGCCCCGGCCGGAACGCCCCCATCATCGCCTGCGTCCCTGTCGTCGCCGGCCGGATGCCGGCATTGGCCAGTGCCTGGCGGATGGCGCCAACGATCAGACCGCGCACCAGGCCGGGGTCGCGGAAGCGCACGTCGGCCTTGGCCGGATGCACGTTGACGTCGACATAGGCCGGGTCGAGCGTCAGGAACAGCACTGTTACCGCATGGCGGTCGCGCGGCAGGACGTCGGCATAGGCGCCACGGATCGCCGAGGCGATCAGCTTGTCGCGCACCGGCCGGCCGTTGACATAGGCATATTGCTGCAGCGCATTGCCTCTGGTGTAGGAAGGGATCGAGACATGGCCTTCGAGCCGAACGCTCTCCCGCGCCGCATCGATGGTGATCGAATTGTCAGGAAAATCGGTGCCCATCACCTGGGCGATGCGGGCGAGCCTGCCTTCGACGTCGTTTGAGGTCGCCGGCAGCTCCAGCGTCGAGCGGTCGGTGCCCGAAAGCGTGAACCGCACGGCGGGGAAGGCAATCGCGATGCGCTTGACCGTGTCGGCGATTGCCGTTGCCTCGGCGCGCTCGGTCTTCATGAACTTGAGCCGGGCAGGCGTGGCGAAGAACAGGTCGCGCACCTCGACGGTGGTGCCGCGGTTGCTCGGCGCCGGCCGCACGGCCGAGACACGGCCGCCCTCGACCGAGATCTCGGCGCCGCTGTCGGCAGCCTTCGTGCGCGAGCGGATGGCGAGCTTCGACACCGAGCCGATCGACGGCAAGGCCTCGCCGCGGAAACCGAGCGAGCGAATGTCGAGGATATCTTCGCCGAGCTTTGAGGTGCAATGGCGTGAGATCGCCAACGAAAGCTCGTCTTCGGGCATGCCCGAACCGTCGTCGACAACGCGGATCAGGTTGAGCCCGCCGCCTGATGTCGCCACCTCGATGCGCGAGGCCCCGGCGTCGAGTGCATTCTCGACCAGTTCCTTGACCACGCTGGCGGGTCTTTCGACGACCTCGCCTGCGGCGATCTGGTTGATCATCGTTTCGGATAGCTGGCGAATGGGCATGGCAAGACTATAGCGGGATTCGGTCGTGGCGGGACAGCGGTGGAGACGCAATATCGGTGGGAAATCGTGGCATGTCGCGACCGGTCGTCAGCTCTGTGTCGCCAGCCAGTCGCGCACCTTCTCTGCACTTTCGTTCAGCGCGCGGTTCCTTGGCCACGCCACGTGGAAACCCTTGTTGGTCGTCATCACGTGATCGGAAAGCCTGACCAAAAGCCCAGCCGATATCAGCCGGTCGGTGAGATGGCGCCAGCCCAGCGCGATTCCCTGGCCCTCCATGACAGCCTGGATGACCAGCACGTAGTCGTTGATGACCAGCCCACGCTTGGCGACAGCACCGTTGAGCCCCGCCGACTGGAACCACTCGTTCCACGTCGCCGCCGGACGATAGGGTTCTTCGAGATGGATCAGGTGATGCAGGGTCATTTCCGCCGGTGTAGACGGTGTGCCGGCGCGTGAGAGATAGGCTGGCCCGGCGACCGGATAAATCTCTTCGCTGGCGATGGGCAAAAGTTCATAATCCGGCCAGTCGGCGGCGTCGCCGCCGCGAATGCCCAACGGGATGCCTTCTGCCACCAGGTCGAGATCGCGATCGGCGGTCTGGATACGCAGGTCGATGCCGGGCAGGTCATCGCGGAATTTCTGCAGGCGCGGCATCATCCAGAACGAGGCAAAGGCGGTGGAGGCCGACAACGTGACGTGCATGCCGCCCGCCCGTGCCCTGAGTTCCTCCGCCGACTTGCGGATATGCGACAGGCCGAGCGTGACATCGGCATGGAAACGCTCGCCGGCTTCCGTCAGCAGCACCTGCCGGTGGCGGCGCTGGAACAGCTTGGCGCCGAACTGATCCTCAAGTCCCCGGATCGCGTAGGAAACGGCGGCCTGGGTCATGCCGAGCTCGCGGCCGGCTGCAGTGAAGCTCGCCAGCCGGCCGGCGGCTTCGAAGACGATCAGGCTGCCGGCGGAGGGCAGCAGGTGGCGCAAGCTTTGCATAAGTCATGCTTATGCAAATGATGAGGATTTTCAAGCGTCACAGCGCGCGATCCAAAGGCTAGCTTCATGTCAGAGCGATCTGGAGCCAGACATGAGCGTTGCCACAGCCGAAACCCCGAGCGAGCCCGCCAAGCGCCGCGAGCGCGGCGGCCGCAATGCCCGCCGGGAGCAGCGCTCGCATGGTCCCGAGGCGCATGGCCGGCCCTACATCGTCAGGAATATCCCGACATATGACATACTGTCGGAGGAGAACCTGGTCCGCATCGAACAGACAGCCGACCGTATCCTCGCCGAAATCGGCATCGAGTTCCGTGACGACCTTGTGGCGCTCGACCATTGGCGGCGGGCAGGGGCCAAGGTCGAGGGCGTGTTGGTCAAATTCGAGCCTGGCCTTTTGCGCGAAGTGCTGAAGACAGCGCCGGCGACCTTCACCCAGCATGCGCGCAACCCTGAACGTTCGGTCGAGATCGGCGGCAAGAGCGTGGTGTTTTCACCGGCCTATGGCTCGCCCTTCGTCATGGACCTCGACAAAGGCCGCCGCTACGGCACCATCGAGGACTTTCGCAACTTCGTGAAGCTGGCGCAGTCATCGCCCTGGCTGCATCATTCCGGCGGCACCATCTGCGAGCCGGTCGACGTGCCTGTGAACAAGCGCCACCTCGACATGGTCTACAGCCACATCCGCTATTCCGACCGTGCCTTCATGGGCTCGGTGACGTCGGAAGGCCGGGCGGAAGAGTCGATCGACATGGCGCGCATCGTCTTCGGCGACCAGTTCGCCGACCAAAACTGCGTCATCCTCGGCAACGTCAACGTCAACTCGCCGCTGGTCTGGGACGCGACCATGACCACCGCGCTGCGTGCCTATGCCCGCGCCAACCAGGCGGCGGTGATCGTGCCTTTCATCCTCGGCGGCGCCATGGGCCCTGTGACCAATGCCGGCGCCATCGCCCAGTCGCTGGCCGAGACCATGGCCGGCTGCGCCTTGACCCAGCTCGAACGGCCCGGCGCGCCTGTCATCTTCGGCAATTTCCTGTCGTCCATGTCGCTCCGCTCTGGCTCGCCGACCTTCGGCACACCGGAACCGGCGATCGGCTCGATGGTCATCGGGCAACTGGCGCGCCGGCTCAATCTGCCGCTGCGCTGCTCCGGCAATTTCACCACCTCCAAGCTGCCCGACGCCCACGCCATGAACGAGGGCACCATGTCGATGCTGGCCGCCGTCCACTGCGGTGCCAACTTCATCCTGCACTCCGCCGGCTTCCTCGACGGGCTTTTGTCCATGTCCTACGAGAAGTTCGTCATGGACGCCGATTTCTGCGGCGCGCTGCACACCTATCTCGACGGCGTCAAGATCGACGACAACCAGCTGGCGCTCGGCGCCTTCAAGGAAGTCGGCCCCGGCAACCACTTCTTCGGCTGCGCCCACACGATGCAGAACTACGAGACGGCTTTCTGGGATTCGGCCATCGCCGACAACGAGCCTTACGAGAAATGGCAGGCCGCAGGCTCGGTCGATGCCGCCACTCGCGCCAACGGGCGCTGGAAGACGATGCTCGCCGAATATCAGGCGCCGCCGCTCGATGAAGGCATCGACGAGGCGCTGCAGGACTTCATGACGCGGAGGAAGGCGTCGATGGAAGACGCCTGGTATTGAGGGCCGCAGCCTATGCAGGACACGGCCTTCGATCCCCTCGCTGCTCTGAAAACCTACCACGCGGCAATCGACGTGCTCGACTTCGCCGCCATCGAAGCCTGCTTCGCGCCTGCTGCCTGTTATGTCTCCGATGGTGTCGGTGCAACCGTTGTCGGCCGCGAGGCGATCTTGGCGGCATTTCGGAGCTATTTCGCCTGCTATGGCGACCAGGTCTCCAAGGACGAGCAGGTGGCGGCATTGTCACAGCGCTCCGCCTGGGCGCGCTGGCGGCTCGAGGCGACGCATGCCGTCACCGGCGCTCGCCTCCTCAGGTCGGGCGAGGAGACAGTGTTTTTCGACGCCGACGGCAGGATCATGCGCGTCGAGGTGAAAGATGACGTTAGCACGGCAAGGCAGCGGTCGATGATGCGTGCTATTGAGGCCAGCCAACCCAACGCCGAGGCCGCCATGAAAGCTGCTTTTGCAACTGCCATCCTGCCCTTGCTGGTCACCCCGGCACTTGCCGGCACTGCCGTCGAGGCGGTCAAGCCGTTTTATGACCATGTCGGGCTCGAACTCGATCCGGCCGAACGCGGCCGCTTCGTCGATCCGGCCAAGGCGGTGCTTGACGCGCGCGACCAGCTTGAGAAATCGGAGCAGGGTGACTGCCTTGATGCCAACATGCCGCTTGACAGTGCTGTCTACGACAAGGCCGAGCTCGACAAGAGCCTGAAGATCATCGGGTCCGAAACAGGCGACTCAGCAATCGTGGTCGCTGCCTTCACGGCGGCGGGCGAGCCGCATCGCATGCAGTGGAAACTGAAGAAGGTCGATGGCGAATGGAAGGTCGCCGACCTGTTGTCGGTGACCAACGAATGGGCGCTCAGCCAGTATCAATGCCAGTGAGCGCCCAGACCAGTTCGATGCGTTCAGCCGCGTCCGCGATAGGGCGCAACACCCGTTTCGGGCAGCCACACGCCCTCCGGCGGCTTGCCGGTCTGCCAGAACACGTCAATCGGGATGCCGCCGCGCGGATACCAGTAGCCGGCGATGCGCAGCCACAAAGGCTTGGTCGCAGCAACGACGCGGCGGCCGATCATGACCGTGCAATCCTCGTGAAAGGCGCCGTGGTTGCGGAACGAGACCATGAACAGCTTCAGCGACTTGGATTCGACCAAAAGCTTGTCTGGGGCGTAGTCGATGACGATGTGGGCGAAATCCGGCTGGCCGGTCACCGGGCACAGCGAGGTGAATTCCGGGCAGGTGAAGCGTACGATGGCGGGCGGGCCGCCGATGCGGTCATAAGGCACGGTTTCGAGCACCGCGGTCTCGGGCGACGCCGGCGTCTGAACATGGGTTCCAAGCTGGGTGAGGGTGTCGGTGATGGTCATTGGGTGGCTCTTCTGAAGTGGCCTGGCTCATTGCCGGGACAGTGGCATGCGCCAGACTGCCTGGGTCAGATTTTCGAGTGGCGTGTATTAGCGCCTGACAATGCGGGAAGGCAATGACCAGCAACGATCCGCTTCTCCAGCCCTACCAGCTCAAGCATCTGCGGCTCAAGAACCGCATCATGTCGACGAGCCATGAGCCGGCCTATTCCGAGGACGGCATGCCCAAGGAGCGCTACCGGCTCTACCATGCCGAGAAGGCCAGGGGTGGCATGGCTCTGACCATGACCGCTGGTTCGGCCATCGTCTCGCGCGACAGTCCGGCTGCCTTCGGCAACCTGCATGCCTATGACGATGCCATCGTGCCTTACATGGCCGAGCTTGCCGACGCCTGTCACGAGCACGACTGCAAGGTGATGATCCAACTCACCCATCTCGGCAGGCGCACCGCCTGGAACAAGGCCGACTGGCTGCCGGTGCTCAGCGCCTCGCCGGTGCGCGAGGCGGCCCACCGCACATTTCCCAAGGCCGCCGAGGACTGGGACCTCGACCGCATCGTCGCCGACTATGCCTCCGCCGCCCAACGCATGCAGGCGGCCGGGCTCGACGGACTGGAATTCGAGGCCTACGGCCATCTGCTCGACGGCTTCTGGTCGCCGGCGACAAACCACCGCGACGACTGTTATGGCGGTTCCCTCGACAATCGCCTGCGCTTCACCTGGCGGGTGATTGATGCGGTGCGCTCGGCCGTCGGGCCGGATTTCCTTGTCGGCATCCGCATGGTCGCCGACGAGGACATGGACAAGGGTCTTACGCGCGACGAGGGCGTTGAGATCGCCCAGCGGCTGGCTTCGTCAGGAAAATTCGACTTCCTCAACATCATCCGCGGCCATATCGACACCGATGCGGCCTTGACCGGCGTGATCCCTATTCATGGTATGGCCTCTGCGCCGCATCTCGATTTCGCCGGCGAGGTGAGGGCCGCGACGAAGTTCCCGGTGTTCCACGCCGCGCGTATTTCCGACGTTGCCACCGCTCGCCATGCGATTTCGGCTGGCAAGCTCGACATGGTCGGCATGACACGCGCCCATATCGCCGATCCGCACATCACCGCCAAGGTAATGGCAGGCGAAGAGCACCGGATCAGGCCCTGCGTCGGCGCCACCTACTGCCTCGACCGCATCTATGAGGGCGGCGGCGCGCTCTGCATCCACAATGCCGCCACCGGCCGCGAGGCGACGATCCCGCATGTCATTTCCCGCACCGACGGGCCGCTGCGCAGAACCGTCGTGGTCGGCGCCGGCGCTGCCGGGCTGGAGGCGGCACGGGTCCTTGGCGAGCGCGGCCACAAGGTGACCGTCCTTGAAGCCGCGAGCCAGGCCGGCGGGCAGGTGCGGCTTGCCGCCCAGAACCCGCGCCGGCGCGAGCTGATCGGCATCGTCGACTGGCGCCTCGCCGAGCTGGAGCGCCTCGGCGTCGAAATCCGCTACGACATCTGGGCAGGAAGCGACGACGTGCTGGCGCTCGATCCCGACGCAGTGGTGATCGCGACCGGCGGCCTGCCGCAGAACCCGCCGCTCGATGCCGGCGGCGAGCTTGTGACATCGAGCTGGGACATCATCGCCGGCAGTGTCAAACCGGCGGAAAACGTGCTGCTTTACGATGACAATGGTGGCCATCAGGGCATGACCGCGGCCGAACTGATCGGCAAGGCCGGCGCGAAACTCGAGCTGTTGACGCCTGAGCGCTTCTTCGCGCCGGAGATCGGCGGCATGAACCATGTGCCTTACATGGAGGCTTTTCATCGCAACGGCGTGAAGATCACCATCAACACGCGGCTGCAACAGGTCCGGCGCGACGGCAACCAGTTGGTGGCGACGCTGTCGTCCGACTTCGCCAAGGGCTGGAGCGAGGAGCGCCGGATCGACCAGATCGTCGTCGAGCATGGCACGCTGCCGCTCGACGAGCTTTATGTCGAGTTGAAGCCGCTGTCGAAGAACGTTGGCGCCATCGACTACGAGCGCCTGATCCATGGCGGCGACATTTTTCCAGACAAGAACCCGGACGGCCGATTCCTGCTGCTGCGAATCGGCGATGCCGTGCAGGCACGCAACATCCACGCCGCCATCTATGACGGCATCCGCTTCGGCCTCAGGATCTGACCGGCTGGGCCTCTGAAGTCAGCCAGCGGACGAATTCGCGAAGGCCCGGGCGATCCTCGCTGCCGGGGCGGAAAGCGAGCCGGTAGGGCACTTCGCCAGCGAGGCGGTTGGGCGAAGCCATGACCAGTCTGCCTGAAGCGAGTTCGCGCTCGGCCAGCACTTCCGGCACCAGGGCGACGCCGAGGCCGGCGACCGCGGCCTCGACGACCATCGAGAATTGTTCGAAGCGGTGGCCGCGCAATGTGGTGCGCGGGTCGATGCCGGCTGCCTGAAACCACTGCAGCCACAGCGTCGGTCGGGTCGACTGCTGCAAAAGGGGCAGGGCTGCAAGCTCGGCATCGTCGAGCGCGGCGCGTCCGTCGAGCAGGGTCGGTGAAGCCACGACGACGAGTTCCTCGTCGAACAGGCGCACGACACCCGGCTGTCCCGGCTCCGCCGGGCCGCGCTGGATCGCGGCGTCGAAGGGTTCCGTCTCGAGGTCGACCATCTCGAGCCTGACCGCAAGGTCGATGGCGACCTGTTGGTGGGCGGCGTGGAAGCCGGCAAGCCTGGGGATCAGCCAGCGGTCGGCCAGCGTCGGCAGCACAGCGATGCTCAGCACGTCGGACTGGCCGCCGAAGGCCATGGTGCGTACCGCTGCCTGGTGCAGGGCGTCGAGGATGGTTTCGGCATCGCGGGCGAAGCGTCGGCCGGCGTCGGACAGCGCCAGCCGCTGTCTTACCCGGTGGAACAGCGCCACGCCGAGTCGGTCCTCCAGTTGGCCGATCGAGCGGCTAACCGAGCTCTGCGTCAGGCCGAGCTGATCGGCAGCACGAATTGTCGTGCCGAGGCTGGCGCAGGCGCGAAACGCCTCAAGCTCTGCAATCGTTGGGACGTAGCTGCGGCGCATCGCCTGGCCTCAGGTCGAGTTGATCGAATTTACGCATAAACTATGCGAGATTACTTGTTAGCGAAAAGCGCTGAAGCAGTCTAGGATGGCCGGAAATCACCCATTCTCCGGAGGAACCATGAGCGCATCCACACCGGCCGGCGGCGGCAGCTTTGTCTGGGCCGACCCGTTCCTGATTGAAGACCAGCTGACTGAAGACGAGCGTATGGTGCGCGATGGTGCGGCCGCATTTGCTGCCGACAAGCTCGCCCCGCGCATCGAGGAAGCCTATCTCGACGAGAAGACCGATCCGGCGATCTTCCGCGAAATGGGCGAGGCCGGGCTGCTCGGCATCACCGTTCCCGAAGAATATGGCGGCCTAGGTGCCAGCTATGTCACCTACGGCCTCGTCGCCCGTGAAGTCGAGCGCGTCGATTCGGGCTATCGCTCGATGATGTCGGTGCAGTCGTCGCTGGTGATGTATCCGATCTATGCCTATGGCTCCGAGGAGCAGCGCAAGAAGTATCTGCCCAAGCTCGCTTCGGGCGAGTGGATCGGCTGCTTCGGCCTGACCGAGCCGGATGCCGGTTCCGACCCGGGCGGCATGAAGACCCGCGCCGAAAAGACCGCCAATGGCTACAAGATTTCCGGCTCGAAGATGTGGATCTCCAACGCGCCCATCGCCGACGTCTTCGTCGTCTGGGCCAAGTCTGCCGCTCACGACAACCAGATCCGCGGTTTCGTGCTCGAAAAGGGCATGAAGGGACTTTCCGCGCCGAAGATCGGCGGCAAGCTGTCGCTGCGCGCCTCGATCACCGGCGAGATCGTCATGGAAGGCGTCGAAGTCGGCGAAGACGCGCTGCTGCCGAACGTTTCGGGCCTGAAGGGGCCGTTCGGCTGCCTCAACCGCGCTCGCTACGGCATTTCCTGGGGCGTCATGGGGGCTGCCGAAGACTGCTGGCATCGTGCCCGCCAGTATGGCCTCGACCGCAAGCAGTTCAACAAGCCGCTGGCCGGCATGCAGCTCTACCAGAAGAAGCTGGCCGACATGCAGACCGAGATTGCGCTTGGTCTCCAGGGTTCGCTACGCGTCGGCCGCCTGATGGACGAGCACAAGTTCGCTCCGGAAATGATCAGCCTCGTCAAGCGCAACAACTGTGGCAAGGCGCTCGACATCGCGCGTGTCGCACGCGACATGCACGGCGGCAACGGCATCCAGATCGGCTACCACGTCATGCGCCACGCGCAGAACCTGGAGACGGTCAACACCTACGAAGGCACGCATGACGTGCATGCGCTGATCCTGGGCCGCGCCCAGACCGGCCTGCAGGCTTTCTTCTAGGGCTCAGCCACATTCAGAAACCGCTTCAAGCGGCCGCGAAGCAACGCTTTGCGGCCGCTTTTCTTTTTGGGTAGCGAACCGTATTCGAGCGCAATACGAACTTCGCTTTTAGGTTTAGTGGTTGCGAATATATTTCGACTTACGCGCGAATTGTTTCATTGGGTTGAAACAGTAGCCCCGGCTGCCGACCTCAAACGGTTACATCGCGCCGATAACTCCCATTCTGGCCGGCTGTTTCGCCGGGTTGCGGGGAGAACAATCTGTGAGCGCCCAGACCAAGGCTGAGAACGCCAACCAGATCTTGTGGTTCGGCGACAATCTCATGACCATCCGCGTGCCGGCGAGTGCCGGTGACGACCAGATCAGCGTTATCGAATGCCGCATGCCGCAAGGCGAAACCACACCGCTGCATGTCACGCTCAGCGGCGACGAGGTCATTCACATCCTCGAAGGCACGATGCGGTTTCACGTCGACGGCAAGGCCTTCGCCGCCCATACCGGCCAGACGGTGATGGCTCCCAAGGGTCTCCCGCACAATTTTCAGGTCGAATCCACCGACGGCGCCACTTGCCTCATCGTCACCCAGAGTGGCGAGTTCGAGCAGATGGTTCGTCAGATGAGCCTGCCGGCAGAGAGCCTGCCGCCGAGGGCCGAGCGTACGCCTGAAGCAACGCAGCGTTTCTTCGAAACCTGCGCGCAACACAACATCGAGGTCGTCGGCGCCGCGCTACCATAGCGCCGACACCCGGCTGGGCGGGTGCGGGGGCGTGTCCGTCCAGCCATCTCTTCAAACGTTGCAGGCAAACAGCGGTTCGCCGAACACATCAGGGTCGACCTCCAGACCGAGACCCGGTCCGCCGGGAAGGGCCATCATGCCATCGGCAATGGCGAACGCGCCGCGCGCGTTCGAGACCGTCACCCAGTTGTGGAAGTCGACTGTGTGCTGCCTGAGATGTTGGGGCGTCGACAGTAGCAGGCCTGAGTAGGCCGCCGTGTCGATCTGTGCGCCGCCAGTGTCTTCGATCGTCACCTTTAGATTCTTGGCTATCGCAATGTCGCGTAACAGCTTGGCCTTGGTCAGGCCGCCGACGCGCGCCAGCTTGACGGTGATGCCGTCGACAAGGCCGTCGCCGATCGCCCGAATGAGCACGTCAGCGCCGTCGATGGTTTCGTCGAGCACCAGCGGTCGGTCGGTGGCGCGGCGGATGGCCAGGTTCTCCTCATAGCTCGCACATGGCTGTTCCAGCGTGTAGTCGAGGTTTCTCGTCGCCATCAGGAAACGTCGCGTCTCGGCCGTGTCCCAACTCGCATTGGCATCGCAGAACAGCACAGTGTCGGCGGGAACCGATGCGCGTACAGCCTCAAGCCGCGCGATATCTTCATTGACACCCAACCCGACCTTGACCTGCAGGCGGCGATAGCCTTCAGCGATGTATTTTTGTGCCCGTGCCGCCATGGCGTCCGGTGCCTGCTGGGCGATGGAGCGATAGAGCTCAAGGCTTTCGCCTTCGGCCCCGCCCGACAGGGCTGCCAGCGACAGCCCGGACCGCTTTCCGGCCAGGTCCCACAGCGCCATGTCGATCGCCGACTTGGCATAAGGATGCCCCTTGAGCAGCAGGTCCATGCGCCGGTTCAGCGCCTCGATGCCAGATGCGTCGCAACCGAGCAGTTGCGGCGCCAACTCCTTCATCGCCTCGCGGGCGCCGGAGGCGAAAGCGGGATCGTAGAAGCTGCCGAGCGGCGCCATCTCGCCATAGCCCCTGGCGCCGTCAAAGCTGGTGGTCTCGACGATGGTCGAATCGAAACCTTCCGCACTGCGTCCACCGGAGCAGCGATAGGTGCCGTCGCGAAACGGCTGCCATTGCCGGAACAGTCGGATGGTCGAAATTGCAGCGTCGTTCATGCCGTTTCCCACGAATGGCCCAGAAAATCGGATTGAGCTTAGCGCGCGATCGACAGTCCCGAAGCGAGGGAAGCGGCGAGCGGCCAAGTCGTATTTGTGATAGCGTTTCTTCCAGCTTCGGCGGAATTTCCGGCAGCAAGCAGGGAGCAGATGCGCATGAGCGGCAATTTTCTTTCCCATATCTCATCCGAACTTGAGGCACTGAAATCTGCGGGGCTCTACAAGTCCGAGCGCGTCATCACCTCGACCCAGAGTGCCGAGATCGAAGTCGGCGGCGAAAAGGTGCTGAACTTCTGCGCCAACAATTATCTCGGCCTTGCCGACAGCCATGAACTGCGCGACGCGGCCAAGAAGGCGCTTGACCGCTATGGCTACGGCATGGCTTCGGTGCGCTTCATCTGCGGCACCCAGGAAGAGCACAAGGAACTGGAGGCGAAGCTGTCAGCCTTCCTCGGCATGGAGGACACGATCCTCTATTCCTCCTGTTTCGATGCCAATGCCGGCCTGTTCGAGACGTTGCTCGGCGAAGACGACGCCATCATCTCCGATGCCCTCAATCATGCTTCGATCATCGACGGCGTGCGCCTGTCGAAGGCAAAACGCTTTCGCTACGCCAACAACGACATGGCCGCACTCGAGGAGGAGCTGAGGAAGGCCGAGGGCAGTCGCTTCAAGCTGATCGCCACTGATGGTGTGTTTTCGATGGACGGCATCATTGCCAATCTCAGAGGTGTCTGCGACCTCGCCGAGAAATACGGAGCAATGGTGATGGTCGACGACAGCCATGCCGTCGGCTTTGTCGGCAGAAATGGCCGCGGCACGCCCGAGCATTGCGGCGTCGAGGGCAGGGTCGACATTATCACCGGCACACTCGGCAAGGCGCTCGGTGGCGCCTCCGGCGGCTACACCGCGGCCAAACGCGAGGTCGTCGACTGGCTGCGCCAGCGTTCGCGGCCCTATCTCTTCTCCAACACGCTTGCGCCTGCCATCGCCGGCGCCTCGATCAAGGTGCTCGACATGATCGCCGGGGGCGGGGCCTTGCGCGAAAAGCTCGATGCCAATGCTCGGCACTTCCGCTCGGGCATGGGCAAGCTCGGCTTCACGCTCGCCGGCGCCGACCACCCGATCATCCCGGTCATGCTCGGCGATGCGACGGTGGCCCAGGAGATGGCCGCCCGGATGCTGAAGCGCGGCATCTATGTCATCGGCTTTTCGTTCCCGGTGGTTCCCAAGGGCCAGGCGCGCATTCGCACGCAGATGTCGGCGGCGCATTCGACAGCCGATATTGACCGCGCGATAACGGCGTTTGGCGAGGTCGGGCGTGAGCTCGGGGTGGTTTCCTAAGGCAGCGGAACGGTCAAAAGCGATTCCGGATCAAGCGATTCCAAGGACAAGACGATGTCGAACATGATGCGAGCGCTGGTAAAGGCGAAGGCTGAACCGGGTATCTGGATGGAGGAAGTGCCGGTGCCGGAGGTCGGCCCCAACGACGTGCTGATCAAGGTCAGGAAGTCGGCGATCTGCGGAACTGACGTGCACATCTACAATTGGGATCAATGGGCGCAGAAGACCGTGCCGGTGCCGATGGTGACAGGGCACGAATTCGTCGGCACCGTCGCTGATTTTGGCGCCGAGGTGAAGGACTACAAGGTCGGCCAGCGCGTCTCGGGCGAAGGCCATATCGTTTGCGGCCATTGCCGCAATTGCCGGGCCGGGCGGGGACATCTGTGCCGCAACACGCTTGGGGTCGGCGTCAACCGGCCGGGCTCCTTCGCCGAATATGTCGCCATTCCACAGCACAATGTCGTGCCGATCCCCGACGATGTCTCCGACGAGATCGCCGCGATCTTCGACCCGCTCGGCAATGCGGTACACACCGCGCTGTCCTTCGATCTCGTCGGCGAGGACGTACTGGTCACCGGTGCCGGGCCGATCGGCATCATGGGCGCGCTGGTCGCCCAATGCGTCGGCGCCCGAAAGGTCGTCATCACCGACATCAACCCGACCCGGCTGGCGCTGGCCCGCAAGATGGGCATCCATCACGTCGTCGACGCCTCCAGGGAAAAGCTGCGCGACGTGATGCGCGAGGAAGGCATGACCGAGGGCTTCGACGTCGGCCTCGAAATGTCGGGCTCGGCTGTCGCCTTCCGCGACATGATCGACACCATGAACAATGGCGGCAAGATTGCCATTCTGGGCATCGCCCCGACCGGTTTCGAGATCGACTGGAACAAGGTCATCTTCAAGATGCTGCATCTCAAGGGCATCTACGGGCGCGAAATGTTCGAGACCTGGTACAAGATGATCGCGCTGGTCCAAGGGCCGCTCGACGTCACCGGCCTCATCACCCACCGCATCGGCATCGACGACTATCAGGCCGGTTTTGACGCCATGCGCAGCGGCAATTCCGGCAAGGTTGTCATGGATTGGTAGTGAGACTGATCGGGAAAGATTTTTCACTGTGGAGCGAAAAAACCGAATAAAGCCACGTTGCCAGCCGAAGCCGGTATTTGCTATTGAAGCGGGCCCTTCGGCCTGGAAACACAGATGCGCCGTCACATACGCACCCTTACTGCCCGGCATGAGCCGAAAGGACAGATGATCTCGCACGTCAAGTCGGGATCGGGCGCGATTGTCGGCCTGGCGGCTGTCGGCGGCCTGGCATCGGTCACCGGCCTGCCGATGCTGATCGCGCCGCTGGGCGCAACAGCGGTTCTGTTGTTTGGCCAACCGGCCAGCCCGCTGGCGCAGCCGATCAACATTTTCGCCGGCTACTTCATTGCCACGCTGATCGGCGTCGCGGCCGCGATGGCTTTCCCCGGCCTGTGGGAAGTCTCGGCCGTGGCGGTCGGTGTTTCGATTGCCTTGATGCTGATGTTCCGAGTCACCCACCCGCCGGCAGGCGCCATCCCGCTTGTTGCAACAGCCGCGCCCTATCAGGGCAGCACGCTGTTCATCGTCGTGTTGTTGAGCTGCATCAGCCTGCTGCTGCTGGCGCTTGTCCATCACTGGATCCCGCCACGCGCGCAATATCCGCGCCGCGTCGATTGACGCTTTGATCTTGCCTCGGCCATCGCCGGCGCTCTAGCTTGGGCGCAAGGTAGGCATGGGGTATCGCATGAGGCTTGAAATCCAAATCACAGCTGTTCTTTCTGGCTACTGCGCATGAGCGACCGTCTCGTCCTGCTCGGCACCAAGGGCGGCCCGGCGATCAGGCCAGGTGGGCCATGGCCGACATCGACGCTGCTCGAGCTCGGCGGCCGCATGATCGTTGTCGACTGCGGGCTCGGCGTGACGCGTGGAGTGACCGACGCGGGTCTCAGTCTCAAGGCGCTCGACCTGATTTTTGTCACGCATCTGCATTCCGACCACGTGCTCGAGCTCGGGCCATTGATCCACACCGCCTGGACGGCCGGGCTTGCGACGCCGGTCAGGCTTTTCGGGCCTGTTGGATTGAATCGATACTGGCAGAGTTTCGTACAAGCGCTTGAATTCGACATCGAAATCCGGATCCTCGACGAAGGACGTCCCGACCTGCGCGCGTTGGTCGAGGTCGTGGAATTCGGCGAGGGCGATGTCCTGCATGACGGTGATCTGTCGGTCACTGCCTTGCGCGTAGACCACCCGCCGGTGACCGAGTGCTTTGCCCTGCGCTTCGAGAACCGGGGCACGAGCATCGTCTTCTCCGCCGACACCGCATTCTTCCCGCCATTGGCGGATTTCGCGCGCGGCGCCGATATCCTGTTGCACGAAGCGATGCTGGCGGAAGGTGTCGAGCGCCTCGTGGCACGCACCGGCAACGGCGCGCGGTTGCGCGAACATCTGATGGCAAGCCACAGCCTGGCGAGCGAGGCGGGCACCATCGCCGCGCGTGCCGGCGTCGGCCGCCTGGTGCTCAACCACCTCATTCCGGCCGACGATCCCGACATCGGCGAGGCCGATTGGGTCGAAGCTGTCAGGAAAACATGGAATGGTCCCTTGACGATTGGCCGCGACGGGCTTGTTGTGACTGACAAGGGCGAAGACGCCCCCTAACCGGGAGGACGTGCATGAAACTGGCGACGCTGAAGAACGGTTCGCGTGACGGGAAACTGGTCATCGTCTCGCGCGACCTGACGCGATACACCGATGCCTCGTTCCTGGCACCCAACCTGCAGGCGGCGCTCGACGACTGGCGCCGGATCTCCCCGCATCTCGCGGCCCTGGCCGGCTCGCTCGAAATCGGCGCGGTGCCGTCGTCGCGGTTCCACGAGCACGACGCCCACTCGCCCTTGCCGCGCGCCTACCAGCGGCTTGGCGGCGGCGATGCCTTTGCCGGTCCGCGCGACCCGATCGAACTGCCCGGCAAGATCCGTGACGCCAGTATCGAAGCCGCTGTCGCCGTCATCGTCGGCGACGTTGCCATGGCGGCCACCGAAGAGGCGGCGAAGGACGCGGTGGCGCTGATCGTGCTTTCCACTGATACCATTCTGGATGGCGGCCAGGCCGGTACCTCAGCCTTGTCACCTGTCGCGGTCACGCCCGATGAGCTGGGAGACGGATGGGACGGGGCGGTGCACCTGCCGCTGATTGCCGGCGCGCGCAACGTCACCTCGGTCTGGACCAGCTTTCCCAAGCTGATCGCGGGAGCGGCCGCAACCCGCGCGATCGGCACCGGTGCCATTGTCAGGGGCGCGGTCGAAACGCTGTCGGTCTCGCTCGGCGACACGCTGCGCGTCGAGATGAAGGACAAGGCCGGCCACTCGATCTTCGGCGCCATCGAACGCCAGGTCGGCAGGTTCGAGCCGGCCTGAAGCCGCTGCCCGGATGGAGTTGACCAGCCATTTCAGCCGCATGGCGCGGAACAATCTGTGGTCCAACGACCGCATTTATCGCGCTGTGCTGGCCCTGCAGCCAGGCGAGCTCAATGCCGGGCGGACGAGCTTTTTCCCTTCGCTCAAGGAGACGCTGAACCACATCCTGGAAGTCGACCTGTTCTATCTCGACATGATCGAGGAGGGCGGCGAGGGCCAGAAGCTGTTCGACCGATACGTTGCCTACGACACGGCGCAGGCCCTTGCTGCGGCACAGGCCGAATTCGACCGGCGGTTGGTCGCCTGTTGTGATGGTCTGGGCGCAGCCGATCTGGACAGGCGGGTGCTGTCGGATCGCGGCAAGGCCGGCCAGATCCCCGAACGCATCGGCGACCTGCTGGCGCATCTGTTCATCCACCAGATCCATCATCGCGGCCAGGTCCATGCGATGCTATCGGGCACATCGGTTGCCCCGCCGCAGCTCGACGAGTTCTTCCTCGACTACGACCTGCGCTTCAGGGGCGAAGAGGTCGAACGGCTGGGGATTTAGCAGGGCAAGACGCGTGTCGGTGACCGCGTCTTGCCGGTTGGCCGATCAGCCCTTGCTCTGCTGGATCGCCATGTAGAGATTGGTGCAGCGGGTGCCCGAACGGCAATAGGCGAAGACCGGGCCGTCCATCTCGTCGAGCGCGTCGGCCATGTCGGCAACATTGTCGCCGGTCATGGCGCCGCTGATGACGGGGATGTAGCGGAAGGCGAGGCCGGCGGCTTCGACAGCAGCCTTGACGCTGTCAGCGGAAGGCTGGCCGGGCTGTTCGTCGTCGGGCCTGTTGCAGATGACGCTCTTGAAGCCGGCGGCCTTGATGGCGGCAACCTCTTCTGGCGTGATCTGGCCGGAAACCGAGTAGTCGTCGGTGATCTGGCGGTATTCCATTTTCGTCCTCGCAGGTTTTGTTGGCCGCTCTGGCGGCGTGTCGGCGCCAGTCTTGCCACTGCTGGCGCTGCGGGGCAACTCCTGTTGGGCTCTGGTGTCAGGCAGCCGGGCGATGCCAGGACGGGAAGGGGTCAGCGAGATCGCGCCACTTGCCGGGCGTGAAGGACGATGCCTCGACCAGGCAGGCATCGAGTTCGGCCCGGATCCGCACCTCGTTCATTGGATGGCAACCGATGAAGACGATCTCCTGGCGTCGGTCTCCCCAGGCGGGATCGAGATAGGGTTTCATCGCCGCGTGCCATTCAGGATGGTCAGGCCACTGTCCCCGCGGCACAGCCGACCACCACAGCCCTCGCTTGCCGGTGCGCACCAGCGCCCCGGCCTGGCTGATCTCGCCGACGAAATCGGGCCGGGTGGCAAGCCAGAAGAACCCTTTGGCGCGGACGACGCCGGGCCATTGCCGGTTGATGAAACCGTGCAGTTTCACCGGGTCGAAAGGCCGCCTTTCGCGATAGACGAAGGAGTGGATACCGTATTCCTCGGTCTCGGGAATGTGCTCGCCGAAACCGTTCAATTCCTTGAACCACAAAGGATGCTGCTCGGCCTTGTCGAAATCAAACAGGCCGGTGCCAAGGATATTGTCGATCGGCACGCGGCCGAAATTGGTTTCGATCAGCTGGGCATCGGGGTTGAGGGCGCGGACGATCTTGCGCGCGGCGTCGCGGTCAGCGGCATTGGCGGCCGACGCCTTGTTGAGCACGACGACATCGGCAAACTCGATCTGCTCGACGAGAAGGTCGACCAAGGCACGATCATCGCCGGCGCCGGCCTGTTCGCCGCGATCACTGAGGAAGTCGGATGACGCGTAGTCCTTGAGCAGGTTGGCGGCGTCGACAACCGTCACCATCGTGTCGAGGCGGGCGACATCCGACAGGCTGTCGCCGTTCTCGTCGCGGAACTGGAAGGTCGATGCGACGGGCAGGGGCTCGGAAATGCCTGTCGATTCGATCAGCAGGTAGTCGAAGCGGTTCTGCCGGGCGAGCGCACGCACCTCCTGGAGCAGGTCGTCGCGCAAGGTGCAGCAGATGCAGCCATTGGTCATTTCGACCAGTTGCTCGTCGGTGCGCGAAAGATCGGCGCCGCCATCGCGAACGAGTGCCGCATCGATGTTCACCTCGCTCATGTCGTTGACGATGACGGCCACGCGAAGGCCGTCGCGGTTGTTCAATATGTGATTGAGAAGCGTGGTCTTTCCTGCACCGAGGAAACCGGAGAGCACTGTTACGGGCAATCGCGCCGGCTTGTTTGGGACGGGCATTTGTCACTCCCTTCGATGTGGGTGGAATGGTCCGGCGATGGACGCCCCCGCCGGCCAGGATATGGAGGAACGGTCCGTCGGCGGATGCCGCCGCCGGACCAGCGCTGGTCAGTGCGTTTCGCCAGAACCGCCGACGGCAACGAGGTTGAAGGGCTTGCCTTCAAGCGCGATGTCGTCGCCCCGCTTGAAGCTTTCGGCATCGACGACGTGCAGCACGCTCTTGAGCGGGTCCGAAACGACGATCCGGCTGCCGGCGACTGCGATGCGCGGGCGCGGATCGCTCCAGTGGCCGTCCATGCTGTAGGGCTCCGTCAGCTTGAGCGACGCGTCGATCTTGCCGGCGACCACGTCGATGCGGTGAAGCTGGCCATCCTCGGTGAAGACATAGGCGAATTTCGCCCGCACCGGATCGACAGTGAAATGCACCCTGCGCGTCGGCAGTTCGATCAGCCGGAAGGCATCCTCGGATTTCGGGTCGATCAGCACGACAGCACTTGGACCGTAATTGCCGAGGAAATACTGCAGGCCACGTCCGCCGACGAGCGTCGTCGATTTGCCAGCCGGCAGCCGCTCGCCGTATGGCAGCATCTCCATCGACGGCGCACCACCGCTTTCCTTGACCACCAGCAAGCCCTTGGCGCAGGCGATGGCCAGGAGATTGCCGGAAGCCGCCTCGCCATGCAGGTCAGGGCACGCATGCACGTCGCCCACCGTCGCGCCCGAACGGTCGGTGACGCGGATGCCAACAGGCAGTTCATCAGGCTTTTCGAAGTTCGGTTCGGTCGTCAGTGCGTAGTCGCCGATCGCGACCGCAACGCCATGGTGAGGCGCGCTGGTGGCAACCTCGCGCACCGCCGGCTTGCCTTCGAGCACGTTGGTTTCGCTGACGATGCGGGCCACGCCTTCGCCGTCGAAGAACAAGGCGATGTCGCCGCCGTGGTCGACGAAATGCGACGGCTTCTTGCCCTCGAAGGTGACGTCGAGCAGTTTGGGCGCCTCGACCTTGATGTCGCCGTGGTCGCCATGGTCGCCGAACGAGATGCCGCTCGACAAGACCGAGATCGTGTCGCCCTTGCCTTGGACGGCAAAGACCGTGCGTCCGCTGTCGGAACGATAGAGGCTTGTCGGCACTTTGACGTTGAAGGTCTCGATCGCCTTGCCGGTTTCCATGTCGAGGGCATGCACGACCGGCGCGGCATGATCGGAGACAAACAGCCGCCATGCCGTTTGTTCCTCGGCGAAGGCTGGAGCAGCGGCGAGGCCGAGCAGAACGGCAAGCGCAGATGTCGTGGCGAGCAGGTGTTTCATGTTTTCCTCATATAATGTTATTACATAACAAGCAGGGCTAGAGAAACGGCGAGGTTCTTGGCCCCGCCTTCACGCAGGCTGGTTGATGGGTACAGATGGTTGGCGAGGGTGCCGAGGCAGCCCCCGTTGATGGCGTCTGGCTAGCTGCCGAGGATCGCGCCCTTGATGGTGGCGATGTTGGTTTTCATCATGTCGATGTAGGTCGCGGCCGGGCCATCGGCCTTGGACAGCGCGTCGGAATAGAGCGTGCCGCCGACCTTCACGCCGGTTTCAGCTGAGATCTGCTCGACGAGGCGCGGGTTGGTGATGTTTTCGACGAAGATCGCCGAAGCCTTGTCGCCACGAACCTGCGAGATCAGTGCTGCGACATCGGCAGCGGAGGCTTCAGCCTCGGTGGAAATGCCCTCGGGTGCCAGGAAGGTCAGGCCATAGGCGTTTTCGAAGTAGCCGAAGGCGTCGTGCGAGGTGATAACAGTGCGCTTCGCCTCAGGGATCGACGCTACCGCAGCCTTCACCTCGGCTTCAGCGGCGTCGAGTTTGGCGGTGTAGGCATCGGCATTGGTCTTGTAGGCGTCGCAGCCGGCGGTATCAGCAGCGCAGAAGGCGTCGGCGACGTTCTTCACGTAGATCCTGGCGTTGGCGATCGACTGGAAGGCGTGCGGGTCGAGGTCGCCGTGATGGTGGTGATCGCCACCTGCCTCGGCTGCATGTTCATGCTCTTCCTTCATCTTGATCGGTTCGACGCCCTTGGTTAGTTCGACGACCGATGCCTTGGTGGCGCTCGCCTCGACGAGGCGCTGCAGGAAACCTTCGAACTGCAGGCCGTTGACCAGCACGACGTCGGCTTTCGACATCTTCACCGCATCGGCAGGCGAGGGTTCGTAGACATGGGCATCGCCATCCGGGCCGACCAGCGTGGTCAGTTCGATGCGGTCTCCACCAACATTTTGGGCGAAATCGCCGATGATCGAGAAACTTGCCACGACCTTCAGCGGTTCGGCAGTAGCCGAAGTCGCATTCAAGGATGTTAATGTTATAACGCTCATCAGCGAGGCGAAGCCAATTGTCCTGAGCATATGTCTCTCCATGTTGAAGCGGATCAGGCGGTGCGGTGGCGGTGGCGGCGAAGCCGGGTGTTGAAGACGCCGCGGGTGCCAAAAAGGATGGACGCGAGGTAGATCGCGCCGGCCGACAGGATGATGGCCGGGCCCGAGGGCAGGGAGGCGTGATAGGATACCAGCAGCCCGGCAACGCATGAGATGGCGCCGAAGCTGAAGGCCAGCGCACACATTGGTTCGACGCGCGCGGTCCAGAAGCGCGCCGCCGCCGCCGGCAGCATCATCAGACCGACCGAAAGAAGCGTGCCGAGCGCCTGGAACCCACCGACGAGGTTGAGCACGACGAGGCCGAGGAAGATGAAGTGGACTGGCGTGCCGAGCCGACTGACCGAGCGCAGGAACAGCGGATCGAGGCATTCAGCGACCAGTGCGCGCCAGAAGATGGCGAGCGTAAGCAGCGTCAGGCCCGAAATCAGCGCGATCAGCGTCAGCGCGTCGTCGTTGAGCGCCAGAACGGTGCCGAACAGCACATGCATCAGGTCGACGCTCGAGCCGCGCAGCGACACGATCAGCACGCCAAGCGCCAGCGAGATCAGGTAGAACGCCGCCATCGAGGCGTCTTCGCGCTGAACTGTGAAGCGCGACACCGCACCTGCGCCGAGCGCCACGATGACGCCGGCGATCAGCCCGCCGATGGTCATCGGCACGATCTGCAGGCCATAAAGCAGGAAACCGGCGGCGGCACCGGGCAGGATGGCGTGTGCCATGGCATCACCAGTCAGGCTCATGCGACGAAGCATGAGGAAGACGCCGACCGGGCAAGCGCCCAGCGCCAGCATCAGCGAGCCGGCAAGCGCGCGCTGCATGAAGCCAAATTCGACGAAGGGAGCGATCAGGAAATCATACATGGCGAAATTCACGCTGCCCGGGGACCGGATTCGTGGTCTGGATGATCGTGGACTTCGCCGTGATCATGATGGTGATGCTCGTCATGCCCATGTGCGTGTGAATGCGCATGCGCGTGACCGTCGTCCGGCTCACACCAAGGCGCATCGTCGTGCCAGGCCTCATCGAAACGACGGGCCCTGAGCAGGTTTTCCGGCCGCAGCACTTCTCGGGTTTCGCCCCAGGCAACAGGCCTGCGGGCAAGCAGCAGTGTGTGGGGAAAGTGCGTACGCACCAGTTCGAGATCGTGGGCGACGACCATCACCGTGCGGTTTTCGCCGTGCCAGCGCTGGATCAGCTTGATCAGGTCGCCGACCGTCTTGGCGTCGACCGCATTGAACGGTTCGTCGAGTAGGATCAGGTCTGCGTCCTGCACCAGCACTCGGGCGAACAGGGCGCGCTGGAGCTGGCCGCCTGATAGCGTGTCGATGGCGCGCTTTTCGAAGCCTTCAAGGCCAACGGCCATCAGGGCTTTGGAGACGGACTCGCGGTCTTCCCTGGAATGGCGACCAAGCAGGCCGCGCCGGGGCCATAGTCCTAGCGAAACCAGATCGACGACGCGGGCGGGAAAGCTGCGATCGAGCTCTGACTGCTGCGGCAGGTAGGCGACGCGCTTGCCTGACGTGACCGTGCAAATTCCGGCCATCGGCTTCAGCACACCGACAATGCCCTTCATCAAAGTGGACTTGCCGGAGCCGTTGGCGCCAACGACTGCCGTTAGTGAACCGGACCTGATCGAACCGGTCAGGTGATGCACAGCCGGATGGCTGTTGTAGCCAAGTGTCAGGTCCTTGAATGTCAGGCAGGCGTCGGTCATCGGCTCGTCATGCTCTGCGGCTGCGAAGTCGTCATTGGATATGTGATGTTATTACATTAGTCAACGACGCCAGCGGCACTATCCGGTGGATTTGCGCGGCAAACCCGGTGAGCAAGGCGACTGGTCCATGGAATTCGACCATTGCGGCCTTGCGCCGAGGGGTCAGCAAAATCTAAGAAGGCGCCACCCCTAACGGAAGGAGACCACCCATGAGCGTTCGTCGTATCGATGTCGGCCCCCGCATGAGCCAGATCGTTATCCACAACAACACCGTCTACCTGGCTGGCCAGGTCGGCGCCCCAGGCGAAAGCGTTGCCGCGCAGACCAAGGCCATCCTGGCCGAGATCGACGCGCTGCTGGCCAAGGCCGGCACCGACAAGACCAAGATCCTGCAGGCGATCATCTGGCTCGACGACATGTCGACCTTCGCCGAGATGAACTCGGTCTGGGACGGCTGGGTGCCCCAGGGCAACACGCCGGCGCGCGCCACCGGCGAAGCCAAGCTGGCTGGTCCGGAATACAAAGTCGAGATCATCGTCACGGCCGCCGCATAAGCGATTATTGTCGGGCTTGATGCCAACAAATGAACGCCGCGCTTCCTAGGGAAGCGCGGCGTTTCTGTTTCCGGACCTGGGCGGCGTGGACAAACTAACGGTGTCTGGCGAACAGGTCCCGCTGAGCTTGGTTGACCGAGCCATCGTCCCAATCGATTTCGCGCTTCGACAGCGGCATATGGTTTCGCCGATGCTGATTGTCGTAGAACAAGGTGCCATGGATTCCGAGGGCATCGCGCTTCAGGACGGGGCGGCTCCAAAGCTGCGCCAAGACTGAGCCTGCGGTTTTCTTGCCAAGCCGCTCGATCAGGTCTTCGACCAACTCCATATCGCGTCCGGCCGGGAAGATGGCGGCAAACGCCTCCTCGGTTGCCTGGAACACGCTAAAGGTAGTGTTCTCAGCGCCGTCGATGATTTGGATGTTTTTCATGAGGTGCATTTAGACACGCGACATCAACGGCGACAATCGAACCTGATTGGCGTGAGCCCCGTTTTAGCGAGGTACGACTGAACTGCATCTTGCCGCTGCTGGATACTGCTCAAATTGTCAAAACCGCCTAGCTGTCTGACGGAGTGAAGCGGGCCACCACGGCGTGCGCGTTGGCCGGATAGGTGAATCGCACATGGGTGACAGGGCGCTCGGCGCTCCACGTCCGCCGTTCGATGATCAGGCACGGCGCGCCGCTGGCGAGGCCAAGGTCGGCGGCTGTCTCACTGTCGGCTGCCGCGGCACGAATGACGTGTTCGGCCGCACTCCATGGCACCTGTCCGATCAGCCACGGTCCGGGCGCCGACTTCAGGAATTCCTGGTCGGCCGCTTCAGGCACGGCGGCGAGACTGATCAGCCGATCCTCGACGCAGAACGGCCGGACACCGGCATAGTGCAGACACTGCAAAGCCAGAACCTGCCCCGCAACCGAAGGGCCAGGTCCGAGCCTTTCGCGGTCGACGGTTGTGGCTCGTCGTTTGGTCTGCGCCATCAATTCATAGCGATAGGGCAGGCCGAGTGCTTCGACTTCAATACGGATGTCGTGAATTTCAAGCACCGCTGCCTGAGATTGCGGCCGGCGCACGAAGCTGCCGGAGCGGCGGCGGCGCTCGATCAGCCCGGATTTGGCGAGCTGTGACAGCGCCTTGTTCACGGTCATGCGTGAACAGTCATATTCGGCGGTCAGCTCATGCTCGAACGGGATGCGGTAGCCGGGCTCCCACTCGCCGGAGACGATGCGGTCCCTGATGTCGTTGAGGATGCGCTGGTAGAGCGATGTCGATGCATCGACGCCGACCGGCTCTTCAACAACCTCCGCTATCGAATCGGGCACCAATCGCTCCTGTTACGCCGCAGTCAGCTCCATCATCACATTACGAAACCTGGCCGCAATAGCATCGCGGCGGAAATGTGCGCCGTCGGCCACGACTTTGCGGCCATTTGTCCAGACACAGTCGACTTTGCCGCCTCCAGCGAAGATCCAGGCGTCGAGGATGGCGTCTTCCGACTTGCCGGCAAGCGTCGGCTGGGCGGGGTCGAGCGAGACGAAATCGGCAGCCGAGCCCGTTGCAAGTCCTGCCGAACCTGCGCCAAGCGCCTGGGCGCCGCCGCCAAGCGCCGCATCGAACAGGGCGCGGCCTGTCGACTGGCCTGAGGTCGCGAGCACGTTGCGGGCGCGATGGGCGAGGCGCTGCGAATATTCGAGCATCCTGAGTTCGCCGTCGACGCCGATCTCGACATTCGAATCCGAGCCGACGCCATATTTGCCGCCATGCTCGACGAACAGCGGTGCTGCAAAGACGCCGTCGCCGAGATTGGCCTCGGTGATCGGGCACAGGCCAGCAACCGCGCCAGACCTGGCCATCGCGATCGTCTCTGCCTCGGTCATGTGGGTGGCGTGGATCAGGCACCAGCGCCTGTCGACATCGGCGTGGCGCAGCAGCCACTCGACCGGCCGAGCGCCGGACCAGACGACGCAGTCTTCGACTTCCTTGACCTGTTCGGCGATGTGGATGTGGATCGGGCCCGTGGTCAGGGCGGTGACAATGGCCAGTTCGTCAGGCGTTGCGGCGCGCAGGCTGTGCGGCGCAAGGCCAAGAACCGCGCCGTCGATGCCCTTCAGCGCTTCGTCGCACTTCTCAAAAAGCTGTGCGAAGCGATTCGTATCGTTGATGAATCGACGCTGGCCGTCATTGGCAGGTGCGCCGCCAAAGCCGGAATGGGCGTAGAACACCGGCAGCAATGTCAGCCCGATGCCGGTGTCGACGGAGGCCGCGGCGATGCGTTCGGCCATCTCGGCGATGTTGGCATAGGGGCTGCCGTCTCGGTCGTGATGGAGATAGTGGAACTCGCCGACGCGGGAAAAACCCGCCTCCAGCATTTCGACATAGAGCTGTGCGGCAACCGCCTCGACCTGTTCGGGCGTCATGTTGAGCGCGAAGCGGTACATCACCTCGCGCCAGGACCAGAAGCTGTCGGACGAGGGCCCGCGGATTTCGGCGAGGCCGGCCATGCCGCGCTGGAAGGCGTGGCTGTGCAGATTGGGCATGCCGGGCAGGACGATCGCGTGGCGCTCGTCGCCTGGCTGTGCTGCCGTGCCTGTTTCCACCGTGTCGATGCGGCCCCCGGCCAGTGTCATCCGCACGTTGCGTTGCCAGCCGTCGGCCAGAAGCGCCTGTTCCGCAAAGATCGTCGCCACCAGAATCTCCTCACCTCTTTCGTGTCGCACGATAGCACTTGCATCGCGTTCCTGATATGTATATACATAATCGCGGTTGGAGGAAACGAAAAACATCATGGCTGGCGAGCAATCGGCGACATCGGCAAGAATCTGGCGCAATGCGCGGCTGGCGACGCTGGCTGAAGCTGCGGCCGATCTCGGCGTTGTCGAAAATGGCGCGATTGCTGCCCGTGACGGCCGCATCGTTTTCGCCGGAGCTGAGGCTGATATGCCTCGGGCTCTGCGCGACGGCGCCGAGATCATCGATTGCCATGGTCGCTGGATCACGCCGGGCCTGATCGACTGCCACACCCACCTCGTTCACGCAGGCAATCGTGCCAACGAGTTCGAGATGCGGCTTGCGGGCGCGACATATGAAGAAGTGGCGCGGGCAGGGGGCGGCATCGTCTCCTCGGTCAAGGCGCTACGCAGCGCTTCCGAAGCCGATCTAGTCGCCCAGACCTTGCCGCGCCTCGACGCCCTGATGGCTGAAGGTGTGACTACGGTCGAGATCAAGTCGGGTTACGGCCTCGACTTGGAGAATGAAGCAAAATCGTTGCGCGCGGCTAGGAAACTTGCCGAGTTGCGGCAGGTGACAGTGCGCACGACATTCCTCGGCGCCCATGCCCTGCCGGCGGAAGCCAATGGCGACAAGGACGCCTATATCGGCCTCGTTGCCGGCCCGATGCTCGACAAAATCGCGGCCGAAGGCCTCGCCGACGCCGTCGATGGCTTCTGCGAAGGCATCGCCTTTTCGCCAGAGCAGATGGCGCGTGTCTTTGACGCCGCGACGGCAAAAGGGCTTCCGGTCAAGCTGCACGCCGACCAACTGTCCAATCTCGGCGGTGCGGCCCTTGCCGCAAGCTATGGCGCGTTGTCGGCCGACCATCTCGAATACACCGACGAAGCGGGTGCCGCCGCCATGGCGAAAGCAGGCACGGTCGCCGTCATCCTGCCCGGCGCTTTCTACTTCATCAGAGAGACCAAAAAGCCGCCGGTCGGGCTGTTCCGCCAGCACGGCGTGAAAATGGCTGTCGCTACCGACAACAATCCTGGCACGTCGCCGCTGACGTCGCTGCTTCTGACCATGAACATGGCGGCGACCCTGTTTGCCATGACAGTCGAGGAATGCATCGCCGGTGTGACCCG
Source organism: Aminobacter carboxidus (assembly GCF_014863355.1). Taxonomy (GTDB): domain Bacteria; phylum Pseudomonadota; class Alphaproteobacteria; order Rhizobiales; family Rhizobiaceae; genus Aminobacter; species Aminobacter carboxidus. The sequence goes on from NZ_JACZEP010000001.1 coordinate 764,903, forward strand.
CGAGGCAGCCCGCGCGCTCGGCCTTCAGGCCGAAACTGGCACGCTTGAAGCAGGAAAATGGGCCGACCTTGCCATCTGGGACATCGAAAGCCCGGCCGAACTTGTCTATCGCATGGGGTTCAACCCGCTCCATGCCCGTATCTGGAGAGGGAAATGACCACGCTTGTATTGAACCCCGGCAATGCCACGCTTGCCGACTGGCGCGCCATCTATCGCGGCGCCGTTCCCGAGCTCGATCCGGCCTGCCGCCCCAAAATCAAGGCCAGCGCCGAGACAGTGGCGCGGATCGTCGCCAAGGGCGAGCCGGTCTACGGCATCAATACAGGCTTCGGCAAGCTCGCCAGCGTCCGCATCCCGGCGGCCGATCTCGAAACCCTGCAGCGCAACATCGTGCTCAGCCACGCCGCCGGCGTTGGCGAGGCCATGCCCGTCGCGGTAACGCGCCTGATGATGGCTTTGAAGCTCGCCAGCCTGGCCCAGGGCGCGTCGGGCGTCCGGCCCGGGACCATCGATCTGTTGCAGCAAATGCTTGCCAGGGATGTCATCCCGGTCGTTCCGGCGCAGGGTTCAGTCGGCGCCTCGGGCGATCTGGCACCGCTTTCGCACATGACGGCAACGATGATCGGTGTCGGCGACTGTCACACCCCGCATGGAATCGTTCCGGCCAAGGTCGCCTTCGTCACACACGGCCTTGAGCAGATCACGCTCGGCGCCAAGGAAGGCCTGGCGCTGCTCAACGGCACCCAATTCTCGACCGCCTATGCGCTGGCCGCATTGTTTGAAGCGGAAAACCTCTACCAGTCGGCGCTGGTGACCGGTGCGCTGTCGACGGATGCGGCCAAGGGCTCGGATGCGCCGTTCGACCCGCGCATTCATGTCTTGCGCAAGCACCGCGGCCAGATCGAGACCGCCGACACGCTGCGCAACCTGATGGCGGGCAGCGCCATCCGCGAAAGCCACCGCGTAGGCGACGAGCGTGTGCAGGATCCTTACTGCCTGCGCTGCCAGCCGCAGGTGATGGGCGCTGCCCTGACCTTGCTGCGACAGGCTGCCGACACGCTCGGCACCGAAGCGAACGGTGTCACCGACAACCCGCTGATCTTCACCGAAGACGACACTGCGCTGTCAGGCGGCAATTTCCACGCCGAACCGGTGGCCTTCGCCGCCGACATGATCGCTTTGGCGGTCTGCGAGATCGGCTCGCTGTCCGAGCGCCGCATCGCCATGCTGGTCGACCCGGCTCTGTCGGGCATGCCTGCCTTCCTCACGCCGAAGCCGGGTCTCAACTCCGGCTTCATGATCCCGCAGGTCACCGCTGCTGCCCTTGTTTCCGAAAACAAGCAGAAGGCTTATCCGGCCAGCGTCGACTCGATCCCGACTTCCGCCAATCAGGAAGATCACGTCTCGATGGCCGCCCACGGCGCACGCCGGCTGCTGGGCATGATCGAAAACGCCAATGGCGTGCTCGGCATCGAACTGCTTGCCGCCGCCCAAGGCTGCGACTTCCATGCGCCGCTGGCGTCGAGCGCTGCACTCGAGGCTGTGCGCAAGCTGGTCCGCGCCCAGGTGCCACATCTCGACGATGACCGCCATTTCCATCCCGACATGGAAAAGGCCATCGCGCTGGTTCGCACCGGGGCGGTCGTCGATGCAATCGCCGGCGTTGGCCTACCTGAGATCTCGGGTGGCGAGAGATGAGCGGCACTTCTTGGTTGACGATCCAGCGGGGCGACGCTCCGCTGCTCGTCAGCATTCCCCACACCGGAACGGATTTGGCCGGGCTCGACGATATCTTCGTCTCGCCCTGGCTGGCCCGGCGCGACACCGACTGGTGGATCGAGCAGCTCTACGATTTTGCCGCCGGCCTCGGGGCAACGGTGGTGCGCACGACGGTTTCGCGCTCGATCATCGACGTCAACCGCGATCCCTCGGGCGCCTCGCTCTATCCCGGCCAGGCGACGACCGAACTCTGCCCGACCACGACCTTCGACGGCGAGGCGCTGTACCGGGAAGGGCTCGAGCCGGACGAGGCCGAAGTCGCAAGGCGTCGCGAGAGCTACTATGATCCCTATCACGCCGCGCTGGAAGGCGAGATCGTTCGTCTCAGGACCCTGCACCCCGAGATCGTTCTCTACGACTGCCACTCGATCCGCTCGGTCATTCCCCGCCTGTTCGACGGCAAGCTGCCGCTGTTCAACCTCGGCACCAATTCCGGCAAGAGCGCCGATCCCGTCTTGCAGGAGCAGGTCGCCGCACTGATGGCTGCGAGCGGCAGGCCGTGGGTGGTCAATGGCCGCTTCAAGGGCGGCTGGATCACCCGCCGGCACGGCCAGCCGGGTCAGGGCGTCCATGCCTTGCAGATGGAGCTGTCCTGCCGCGGCTACATGCTGGAGCCGGAAGGCAAGGTCGAGCCGGCCAACTGGCCGACCCGCTACGACCCGGAATTCGCCGCGCCGATGCGCGCGACGCTCACCAAGATCCTCGAAACCGCGCTCGCCTGGGCGGGCAGCCGACACTCCTAGGAGGTTTTCGCATGACCCAACATTCCCGCATCGACAATGCCCGCGTCATCCGCGCCGCCACCGGCACCGAGCTCACCGCCAAGAGCTGGCTCACCGAAGCGCCGCTGCGCATGCTGATGAACAACCTCGACCCGATGGTCGCGGAAAAGCCGGGCGAGCTCGTCGTCTATGGCGGCATCGGCCGTGCCGCCCGCGACTGGGACAGCTACGACCGCATCGTTGCCGCCCTGCGCAAGCTCGAAGGCGACGAGACGCTGCTGATCCAGTCGGGCAAGCCGGTCGGCGTGTTCCGCACCCACAAGGATGCGCCGCGCGTGCTGCTCGCCAACTCCAACCTGGTGCCGCACTGGGCCAACTGGGACCACTTCAACGCCCTCGATAAGAAGGGCCTGATGATGTACGGCCAGATGACCGCCGGCTCGTGGATCTATATCGGCAGCCAGGGCATCGTTCAGGGCACCTACGAGACCTTCGTCGAGATGGGCCGCCAGCATTTCGGCGGCGACCTCGGCGGCCGCTGGATCCTGACCGCCGGCCTCGGCGGCATGGGCGGCGCCCAGCCGCTGGCTGCGACCATGGCCGGTGCCGCGTGCCTTGCCATCGAATGCCAGGCGAGCCGCATCGAAATGCGCCTCAAGACCGGTTATGTCGACGTCCAGGCCAAGGATCTGGACGATGCGCTCGCCATCATCGACAGCGCCTGCAAGGAAAGGAAGGCGATTTCGGTCGCACTTCTCGGCAACGCCGCCGAGATCCTGCCCGAACTCGTCAAGCGCGGCGTCAAGCCGGACGCGGTGACCGACCAGACGTCGGCGCACGACCCTGTCAACGGCTACCTGCCGATCGGCTGGACCGTTGCCGAATGGGAAGACAAGCGCGAGCGCGACCCCAAGGCGGTCGAAAAGGCAGCCCGCGCCTCGATGGCCGTGCACGTCAGGGCGATGCTCGACTTCCACAAGATGGGCATTCCGACCGTCGACTACGGCAACAACATCCGCCAGGTCGCCAAGGAAGAGGGTGTCGAGAACGCCTTCGACTTCCCCGGCTTCGTGCCGGCCTATATCCGTCCGCTGTTCTGCCGCGGCATCGGACCGTTCCGCTGGGCAGCCCTTTCGGGCGATCCCGAGGACATCTACAAGACCGACGCCAAGGTGAAGGAACTGCTGCCCGACAACAAGCACCTGCACAACTGGCTCGACATGGCCGCCAAGCGCATCCATTTCCAGGGCCTGCCGGCGCGCATCTGCTGGGTCGGCCTCGGCGACCGCCACCGCCTCGGCCTCGCCTTCAACGAGATGGTCGCCAAGGGCGAGCTCAAGGCGCCCGTCGTCATCGGCCGCGATCACCTCGACTCCGGCTCGGTCGCGTCGCCGAACCGTGAGACCGAGGCGATGAAGGACGGCTCGGACGCGGTCTCCGACTGGCCGCTGCTGAACGCGCTGCTCAACACCGCCTCAGGCGCCACCTGGGTGTCGCTGCACCATGGCGGTGGCGTCGGCATGGGCTTCTCGCAGCATTCGGGCGTCGTCATCTGCGCCGACGGCACCGAGGATGCCGCCCGCCGGCTGGAGCGCGTGTTGTGGAACGACCCGGCGACGGGTGTCATGCGCCATGCCGATGCCGGCTACGACATCGCGCTCGACTGCGCCAGGGACAAGGGCCTCAACCTGCCCGGCATCCTTTGAAACTGATCGACCTTGCGAGGCGGCACCCCGTGTCACTCGCTTCTTGTTGGCTTACTGGGAGGAGGACCCTCATGACCGATATCACCAGCCATGAAGGCGGATCGCGGGCCGGCGCCGGCCTGAAACTTGTGCTTTTCAGCCTCATTGGCATCATCTTCTTTTTCGTACCGGTCACGATCGGCACTAAATCCACCATCCTCCTTGATCATGCTGCGACCGCGCTGGCAGTCCAGTTGCGCCCCGTGGCGGTTGCCTTCGTCTGTCTGCTGATCGCCTATGGCGCCATCGGCCCGTTCGTCCGCGGTTCCTGGAACAGGAACGTCACCGAAGCGATCTTTTCGGCCCTGCGTGTCCTCGGGCTCGGGCTCTCGGTCATGTATCTCACCGGGGTCGGGCCGGAGACTTTCTTTGCCCCCGACATGTTGCCCTTCCTGTTCGACAAGCTGGTGCTCTCGGTCGGGCTGATCGTGCCGATCGGCGCTTTGGCGCTCGCTTTCCTCGTCGGCTACGGCCTGCTGGAGTTCACCGGCGTGCTTGTGCAACCGGTCATGCGCCCGGTCTGGCGGACGCCGGGCTGGTCGGCCATCGATGCGGTTGCGTCCTTTGTCGGCAGCTATTCGCTGGCGCTGCTGATCACCGACCGTGTCTTCAAGGAAGGCAAATACACCGTCCGCGAGGCGGTGATCATCGCCACCGGCTTCTCGACCGTTTCGGCAACCTTCATGATCATCGTCGCCAAGACCCTCGGCCTGATGGGCAGCTGGAACCTCTACTTCTGGACCACCTTCGTCGTGACGTTCGTCGTTTCGGCAATCACCGCCCGGATCTGGCCGATCACCGGCAAGGATCATCCCGCTGACCGCGACCAGCCGCTACCGGCCGGAAAGTCCCGCATCCAGACGGCGATCGATGTCGGTCTCGACCAGGCCCAGGCGGCTCCGCCGCTGCACGCGCTGCTGCGCGACACCTTCGTCGACGGCCTGCGCATGGCATCGATTATCCTTCCCAGCATCATGGCGGTCGGGCTTCTCGGCCTGCTGGCGGCCAAATACACGCCGATCTTCGACATACTCGGTCTGGCGCTGTATCCCTTCACCTGGCTTGCGCAGTTTAACGATCCGATGCTTGCCGCAAAGTCGATGGCCGCCGGTCTGGCGGAAATGTTCCTGCCGGCGATCCTGCTGAAGGAAGCCGATCTCGGGCTGAGGTTCGTTGCCGCGGTCGTGTCGGTCAGCCAGGTGCTGTTTTTGTCGGCATCGATACCGTGCGTGCTGGCAACGTCCATCCCTCTGTCCTTCCGGGACCTGATCGTCATCTGGTATATCCGCACCGCTCTCAGCATCCTGGTCACCGCTCCGATCGCCTGGCTGGCGATCAGCATGGGCTGGCTGGCGTAATGGCAGCGCGCATCATCCGTCACGCCGACTGCCGCCCCATGCCGTGGAAGAACGGCGGCGGCGTGACGACCGAAATCCTGGCCTGGCCACCCGCGGCCGGGCTCGACGCCTTCGACTGGCGCATCTCCATGGCGCAGGTGGCCAGCGGCGGGCCGTTTTCGGTCTTTGCCGGCATCGACCGGACGCTGACGGTTCTCGCCGGCACAATGCGGCTGACAGCAGGCGACGCCGCGCCGGTGGCACTTTCTCCGCAATCGCAGCCTTATGCTTTCCCCGGCGATGTCGGCACCGAGGCAGCGCTCATCGACGGGCCGGTCCTCGACTTCAACGTCATGACCCGGCGCGGCCGCATCAGCCATGCGGTCGAACGGCTGGCATTTTCGAAGCCGACCGAAATTGCCCAGGGAGAGGGGATCAGCCTGGTCTTCGTCGCCTCCGGCTCGGCGCGCATCGGCGGTCAACCGGTGGCCGCATTCGACACGCTCTACCAGGAAGACGGCACGGCTACGTTGAAGATCGAACCGACTGAGCCTCTGTCGCTGTTGCTGGTCTCCATTCGCCTGATATAACAGGGCAATCTCCAATTTCGTCGTGACATCCGTCTGGAACTGGCAAACTATCCATTGGGGGATGGGTAGGTCAGGCCGGCGATCGATATCGCCAGGCGAAGTGGAGGATGTGCCATGGACACCTACAAGGTTGGCTATTTCATCGGCAGCCTTGCCGCAGGGTCGATCAACCGCAAGCTCGCCAAGGCGCTGGTCAGGCTCGCGCCCAGGCATCTCGAAATGGAAGAGATCTCGTTTCGCGACCTGCCGCTCTATAGCTATGACTACGACGCCGACTTCCCTCCGCCTGCGCGTGCCTTCAAGAAGGCACTTGCCGGCGTCGATGCCGTGCTGTTCGTAACGCCCGAATACAACCGTTCCATTCCCGGCGGCCTGAAGAACGCCATCGACTGGGCGAGCCGGCCTTACGGGACTAATTCCTTCACTCGAAAGCCCTCCGCCGTCATCGGCACCTCGCCAGGCGCGATCGGCACGGCGGTGGCCCAGCAAAGCCTGCGCAGCGTGCTGAGTTTCTGCAACTCGCCGCAGATGAACGCACCCGAAGCCTACATCCAGTTCAAGCCGGGGCTGATCACCGACGACGGCGAGGTGACCAACGAGGGCACCGCCGATTTCCTCAAGAACTACATGGCCGAATTCCATGCCTTTGTGGTCAGGGTCTATACTGTGTTGCCACGAGGCGGGTGAGCCGCTCGGAGCCGTTCTGGTCGCTGCAGGGTTCGGAATTTAGAAGCGAAAACCCCTGTACAACGATGGTTGGCGCGCACCGCCTGAAATATGGCTAAAATTCAGCATGCGAACACGAAAAAGCCCCAATCCTTGCGTTCCGCTCTTCGCCCGGCACTGCTATGAGGCGCGGGGGGAGATTGGCGGCGATGACGCCATATTTTCACTCAATCGCAGTGCAAGAGCGATCAATCGACCTGTTGGTTGCATGCAACCAATTCTTGTTTGAAACGGTTTATGTGGCAGGTCCGCGACGCCGGCAGGCGCTGCGGACTTTCTGTCAGACGGAAATGCTGTACATGAATATTCAGACCGACCCGCGCCGGATCAAAGAAGTAGTGCCGAGCTTTCCGGCCGTGGCCGAACAGCCTATCAGGGCGACGGTCCTGCATGAGGACCGGCTGCGCACGACGGGCGAAAGCATGGCCCGCAAGGAGCTGCGCTCCTATTTCGGTCTCGAGGCATTCGATTTCCACGCCCGCATCCGCGAGAGCGCCAAGAAGATTCTGCAGGTCTATCGCGACACCAATGCCGCGCAGGGCAGGGGCGAGCCTATCACGCCGGCCGCGCAATGGCTGCTCGACAACAATTACCTGGTCGAAGAGACGATCTATCAGGTCAAGCGCGACCTGCCCAAGCGCTTCTACCGCGAACTGCCGACCATCGACCTCGGCAACGGCCAGTCGGTGCCCCGCGCGCTCGCCATCGCCTGGGTCTATGTCGCGCATTCCGACAGCACCGTTTCGGCGCAGATGTTCAAGGCGATCGTCGAGGGCTACCAGGCCGTCGAGCCGCTGCACATTGGCGAGTTGTGGGCGCTGCCGTCGCTATTGCGGTTCGTATTGGTCGAAAACCTGCGCCGCATCGCCGTTCGGGTGAACCGGGCGCGCGAGATGCGGGCCATTGCCAACGACGTCGCCGACCGCTTGCAGAGCGTGCAGGAACAGGACGACGGCCTTGCCCTACTCAGGGCCTATGCGGCGCACGCCCGCGATACGACCTTTGCGACGCAACTGCTCTATCGCTTGCGCGACGGTTCGCAGAACGCCGGCAAGGCCTTGATCTGGCTTGAAAACGAGCTTGAGAAGTCGGGCAGCGACGCCGAAGAGATCATCATCGGCGAACACCACACGCTGTCGAGCGGCAACGTCACCACCGGCAACATCATTCGTGGCCTGCGCCTGATCAACGACCAGGACTGGACCGTCTGGTTCGAGGACGTCAGCCGCGTCGACACGCTGTTGCGCGAGCGCACCAATTTCGCCGAGCTCGATTTCGCATCGCGCGACCAGTATCGCACCGCTATCGAGGAACTGGCGCGTCACTCGAAGCTGTCGGAATTCCAGGTCGCCGAACAGGCAACCGACTTCGCCCTCACCGAAACACCGTCTTCCACCGAGGATCGTGCCGGACTGCAAAAGGAATGCACTGATGTCGGCTTCTTCCTCGTCGGTCCGCGCCGGCAGGAACTGGAGCAGTCGATCGGCTATCGCCCGACCATCGGACGCATCGCCAACCGCGCTTTCCGCAAGACCAACTGGCTCGGCATCGCCCTTCCGGTCTTTGCCCTGACCGTGCTGCTGCTTTTCCTTGCCGGCAATGCCCTGGCGGCACTTGGCCTGCCTACGGCAGCCGTCGTTGTGATGCTGGTGCTGTTTTCGGTGCCGGCCAGCGAGGGCGCGCTCGCCTTCTTCAACACCATCGTGCTGAAGTTCCTCGAGCCGACCCGCCTCATCGGTTACGAATTCAAGGACGGCGTTCCGGCCGAAGCCAGGACACTGGTCGTGGTGCCGTCGCTGATCGGCTCGCGCGACGATGTCGAGGAAAACATCCGCAACATCGAGGTCCATCACCTCGCCAACATGTCGGGCGAGATCCATTTCGCCGTGCTGTCGGATTGGCCCGACAGCCAGGCCGAGATATCGGTCGGCGACCGTGAGATCTATGACTACGCCCGTCGCGAGATCGCCAGGCTCAATCAGCGCTACCCGAGCAAGGGCGCGCCGCTGTTTTACCTGCTGCATCGCCGCCGGCTCTACAATCCGGCACAGGGCTGCTGGATGGGCTGGGAGCGCAAGCGCGGCAAGCTGCACGAACTGAACCTTCTGCTCCGCGGCGACGCCGACACCACCTTCCTGCCGACCGACACGCCGCTGCCCGACAACATCGTCCACGTCATGACGCTCGATGCCGACACGCGCATGACGCGCGGCGTGGTCACCAAGCTGGTCGGCAAGATGTGCCACCCGCTCAACCGGCCGGAGTTCGACGCCGACAAGCGTTTGGTGACGTCAGGTTACGCGATCCTGCAGCCGCGCGTGACGCCATCGCTGACGACGGGTGACGAGGCCTCGTTCTTCCAGCGTGTGTTTTCGGCCCATCGTGGCCTCGATCCTTACGTCTTTGCCGTGTCCGACCTCTACCAGGACGTGTTCGGCGAAGGCACCTTCACCGGCAAGGGCCTCTACCATGTCGACGCGATGGAAGCAGCGCTCAAGGGGCGCATCGCCGAGAACACCATCCTTTCGCACGACCTGCTTGAGGGCGCGCTTGCCCGCTCGGCGCTGGTCACCGACGTCGAAGTGGTCGAGGATTATCCAACCCGCTACTCGGTCGACGCCTCGCGCCAGCATCGCTGGGCCCGTGGCGACTGGCAGCTGCTCGGCTACATCTTCGACCCGAAGTCGGGTGTTCCGGCACTTTCGCGCTGGAAGATGGTCGACAACCTGCGTCGTTCGCTGACGCCGATCTTCTGGGTCATGGCGGCGATTGCCGGCTGGACGCTGCTGCCATTCACCCAGGCCGCCCAGTGGCAGGCATTGCTGATCCTCAGCCTGTTCATGGCGCCGACATTCGACATCATCGATGCCATCTTGCCCAAGAACCGCGAAGCGACTCCGCGCGGCCATTTCAGCGCGCTGGGCCGCGACCTCGCTTTTGGGACGGCGATGGTGGCGCTCAAGGTCGTGCTGATGGCGCATCTGGCCTGGATGATGGGCGACGCGATCATCCGCACGCTCTATCGTCTTTTCGTCAGCCGCGAGAACCTGCTGGAGTGGCGCACGGCCTCGCAGGCACACAAATCGGGCGGCAACGATCTGGCTGCCTACTACCGCATGATGTATGGCGCCGCGATCATCGCGGCGGTCGGCCTGGTCCTGCCTGTCATGACGGATTCGACCGGCGCATTTGTCGCCTTCGCCTTTGCCATCTTCTGGGCCGGTTCGCCGGCTTTCGCCTGGCTGATCAGCCGCTCGGCTGAAACCGAAGACCGGCTGCACGTCGCATCCTGGGACGTCCACACGCTGCGCACCGTGGCGCGCCGCACATGGCACTACTTCGAGACCTTCGTCACGCCGGAACAGAACCACCTGCCGCCGGACAATTTCCAGGAAAATCCAACCGGCGTCATCGCCACGCGCACCTCGCCGACCAACATCGGCGTCTATCTTCTGTCGGTCGTCTCGGCCCGCGACTTCGGCTGGATCAGCCTTGCCGATGCGGTGTCGCGCATCGACGCCACCGTTTCGACCATCGAGAAGATGGAGCGTTTCCGTGGCCATCTCTACAACTGGTACGAAACCACCAGTCTCCGGCCGCTTTATCCGCTCTATGTCTCGAGCGTCGACAGTGGCAATCTCGCCGGTCATCTCGTGGCGGTCGCCGCCGCCTGCTCCGAATGGGCGGAAGCGCCGTCGGTGCACCTCCAGGGCGACTTCGAAGGCATTCTCGACATCGTTTCGATCATCGAGGAGAGCGTTGCCGACCTGCCTGATGATCGCCGCCAATTGAGGCCGCTGCGCCAGCGGCTGATCGACCGCATCGACGGCATGCGCCGTGCCGTGGAAACCATCAAGTCGCAGCCGGAAATGGCCTCGATCCGCACCATCAACCTTGCCGTCTTGTCGGGTGAAATCCGCAAGCTCGCCGGCGCGATCCACACCGAGGCGGCGTCGACCAAGAGCGATGTCCTTGCCGATTGGGCGAGGACACTCGAAATCACTTGCGAGGCGCATGTGCATGACGCGCACAGCGACGACCAGGCTGTGGCGGCGCTGCGCACCAAGCTGATGGAACTGCGCGAGCGCACCCGCAAATTCGCCTTCGAGATGAACTTCTCGTTCCTGATGCGCAACGAACGCAAGCTTCTGTCGATCGGCTACCGCGTCGAGGAGCATCAGCTCGACGAAAGCTGCTACGACCTGCTGGCCTCCGAGGCGCGGCTGACCAGCCTGTTCGGCATCGCCAAGGGCGACATCTCGACCGAGCATTGGTTCCGGCTTGGCCGCCCGATCGTCGAGATCGGCTTCCAGGGCGCGCTGATGTCGTGGTCGGGCTCGATGTTCGAGTACCTGATGCCGCCGCTGGTCATGAAGGAGCCGCAGGGCGGCATCCTCAACCAGACCAACAAGCTCATCGTTCACCGCCAGATCCAGTATGGCCGGTCGAAGGGCATTCCGTGGGGCATCTCGGAAGCGGCCTACAATGGCCGCGACCGGGAGCTGACCTACCAGTACACCAACTTTGGCGTGCCGGGCCTTGGCCTCAAGCGTGGCCTTGGCCAGAACACCGTCATTGCGCCCTACGCGACGGTGCTGGCGGCGCAGTTCCTGCCGAGCGAGGCGACGGCGAACCTGAGGCGCTTGCGCAAACTTGGCGCGCTTGGCCGCTACGGCTATTACGATGCCGTCGACTACACCCCGCAACGCGTGCCCGAAGGCACCGATCATGCGGTCGTCTACAACTACATGGCCCATCACCAGGGCATGTCGATCGTGGCGATCGCCAATGCGATCTTCGAAGGCCGCATGCGCGACCGCTTCCACAGCGATCCCGTGATCGAGGCCGCCGAGCTGCTGCTTCAGGAAAAGGCACCGCGCGACATCCCTGTCGCCACCGTCCGCACCGAAGTTGCCGAACACACCAAGGACGAGACCGCAGATCACAGCGCCGACACCCGCCTTGTGCTCAATCCGATGCGCGCGTTGCGTTCGACAAACCTGATGTCGAATGGCCGCTACTCGGTCATGGTGACTGCAACAGGTTCCGGCTACAGCCGCTGGAACGACATGGCGATCACGCGCTGGCAGCCGGATCCGACCGAGGATCGGCTTGGCACCTACCTGTTTCTGCGTGACACCGAGACCGGCGACTGGTGGTCCGCGACTTCAGAACCGAAGCGCGCCACCGGCGAGCAGACCCAGACCCTGTTCTGCGACGACAAGGCGAGCTTCATCAAGACGGTCGGCACGCTGCGCAGCGAGGTCGAATGCATCGTCGTCTCCGAAGGCAATGGTGAGGCCCGCAAGGTCACCATCTGGAACGACGCTGCCGTCGACCGCCACATCGAGGTGACCTCATTCGCCGAACTGGTGCTTGCGCCGGAGGCCAATGACAACGCCCATCCGGCGTTCTCCAAGATGTTCGTCGAGACCGAGATCACCCACAATGGCAGCGCCATCCTGGCGACGCGGCGCACCCGTGCCGCCAACGAGCCGTCGGTCGTTGCGGCGCATTTCGTCACCGACCAGTCGGGCTTTGTGCGCGACACCGAGGCCGAGACCGACCGCCGCGCCTTCATCGGTCGTGGCCGCACCATCGCCGATCCGGCGGCGTTCGATCCGGGCGCAAAGCTTTCTGGCAGCGCCGGCTTCACGCTCGATCCAGTCGCTGCCCTGCGTCGCCGCGTCCGCGTGCCGGCCAACAAGAAGGTCACGCTGACCTATTGGACGATCGTCGGCTCGACGCGCGAAGAGGTCGAGGAAACGGTCGCCAAGCTCGACCATCCCGAAGGCTTCCAGCGCCAGGCCATGCTGTCCTGGACCCGTTCGCAGGTGCAGACGCGCCATCTCGGCCTCAACCTTGCCGATGCCGCCAATGTGCAGAAGCTCGCGCGTTTCCTGATCTATCCCGACCCGTTCCTGCGCCTGTCGGCAGACGCCATCGCTTCCGGCCTTGGCCGGCAGTCGGCGCTGTGGCCGATGGCGATCTCGGGCGATTTCCCGATCCTGGCGATCAGAATCGGCGACGTCGCCGACATCGAGATCGTCGCCCAGGCGCTGCGTTTCCAGGAATACATGCGCGCCCGCGGCCTCGTTGCCGATCTCGTCATCGTCAATGAGCAGGCGTCGTCCTATGTCCAGGACCTGCAGCAGGCGATCGAGCACCTGTGCGAGAACAGCCGCCTGCGCGGCAAGGAACTCGGACCGCGCCAGCATATCTTCGCCGTCCGCCGTGACCTCATGGACGAGGCGTCGTACCGCACCTTGCTCGCGGTCGCCCGGGTGTGCCTGCACACCCGCAACGGCACCATCTTCGATCAGATCGAACGCGCCGAGGCGGCAGCGCTTCAGGCCCGTGACGCGCTTGCTGCTGCCCAGGCTACCGACCGGTCGGAAACCTCCGCGCTGCAAACCTCGCCTTCGCGCGGCGCCCGCAAGAGCGGCGGTGACGGTCTGTCGTACTGGAACGGTTTCGGTGGCTTCGACGCCGAGGGCCGCGACTATGTCGTGCGTCTCAACGGCACACGGTCGACGCCGCAGCCCTGGATCAACGTCATCGCCAATGCCGGTTTCGGCTTCCACGCTTCGGCCGAAGGCGCTGCCTTCACCTGGAGCCGCAACAGCCGCGACTACCAGCTGACGCCGTGGTCGAACGACCCCGTCACCAACCGTCCGGGCGAGGCGATCTACATTTTCGATCGTGCCAGCGGCAGGACCTACTCGCCGATTGCGGCCGTCGCCCGTGAAGCGGGCGCAAGCTACGAGGCGCGCCACGGCCAGGGTTTCTCGACCTTCCGCTCGAAGCGCGGCACGCTGGCAACCGAGCTGACACACCTGGTCGATCCGAACGATCCGGTTCGCGTTTCGCGGCTGAAGATCGAAAATTCGGGCGCGGTGCCGGCCAAGCTCAAGGTCTATGCCTATGCCGAGTGGGTGCTGGGCAACAGCCGGGCAAAGACGGCCCCCAACATCGTCTCGTCGCTCGATGAGGCGACAGGTGCGCTTTTCGCCCGTAACACCTATGGCCTCGATTTCGGCGAGCGCGTTGCTTTCATGGCCATGGATGGCAAGGCGACCTCGGTAACCTCTGACCGCAATGAGTTCATCGGCAACGGCGGCAACGTCGAGTCACCGCGCGCCGTGACCCTCGGTGCCGAGCTGACCGGACGCGTCGAGGCGGGTGTCGATCCATGCGCGGCGATATCGAGGGATGTCGAAGTGCCCGCCGGCGGCTCGATTTCATTGCTCTGGCTGCTCGGCGATGCCGGGTCGGACGAGGAAGCGAGTGCGCTGGTCTCCCGTCACCTAAAGGTCGATTTCGACCAGAGGCTGGCGGAAAACGAGCGCAACTGGCGTTCGTTTCTGGGCACGATCGAGGTCGAGACGCCAGACAAGGCGCTCGACGCCATGGTCAACAACTGGCTGCCTTACCAGAGCCTGGCCTGCCGCATTCGCGCACGCTCGGCCTTCTACCAGGCAAGCGGTGCCTTCGGCTTCCGCGACCAGTTGCAGGACACGCTCGCGCTGTTGATGCATGATGCAAGCCTCGCCCGTGGGCAGATCCTGAACGCCGCCGGCCGGCAGTTTGCCGAAGGTGACGTCCAGCATTGGTGGCTGCCGCGCACAGGTGCCGGCGTGCGCACCATGATTTCCGACGACGTCGTCTGGCTCGCGAGCGCAACCGCGCGCTACGTCACGGTCACCGGCGACGCGGCGATCCTCAACGAGCAACTGCCCTTCATCGAAGGCCAGCAGCTGAACCCGGGCGAACACGACGCGTTCTTCACGCCGGAGCTTTCCAAGAAGAAGGCCTCGCTCTACGAGCACTGCGCCCGTGCGCTCGACCTTGCCATCAAGCGGACCGCCAAGAACGGCCTGCCGTTGATCCTCGGCGGCGACTGGAACGACGGCATGAACCGTGTCGGCGAAGAAGGCAGGGGTGACAGCGTCTGGCTTGGCTGGTTCCTATTGCGGACGCTGGGCGAGTTCGCCCCGCTGGCCAAGGCCGAGGGCGATTCAAAACGCGCCAACGCCTGGGACAAGCACGCCACGGCATTGAAGCGCGCCCTGGAGAATGCGGCCTGGGATGGCGAGTGGTATCGCCGCGGCAGCTTCGACGACGGCACGCCGCTCGGCTCGCGCAACTCCGACGAATGCAAGATCGACTCGATCGCGCAGTCGTGGAGCGTGATTTCCGGCGAGGGCGATCCCGCACGTTCGCGCACGGCCATGGCACAAGCGACCAGAATGCTGGTCGACGACGAGTTGAAGCTGATCAAGCTGTTCACCCCGCCATTCTCCAAGACCGACAAGGAGCCGGGCTACATCAAGTCCTATCCGCCTGGCGTGCGCGAAAATGGCGGCCAGTACACGCATGCCGCGACCTGGTTTGTCATTGCCTTGGCGGAAATGGGGCAGGTCGACGAGGCCTATCGCTGCTTCTCGATGCTCAACCCGGTCAACCATGCGCTCGACGAGGCCGCTGCCGAGACCTACAGGGTCGAACCCTATGTGGTTGCAGCCGACGTCTATGCCGACTCCTCCAAGGCAGGCCGAGGCGGCTGGACCTGGTACACCGGTTCGGCGGGCTGGCTCTATCGCGCGGCAGTCGAGAGCATCCTCGGCATCAGCCAGCGCGGCAACAGGCTGGTCGTCGCACCGGCCATTCCCAAGCATTGGGAAGGTTATTCGGCGACGCTCCGTTTGGGTGGTGCCGTCTACAGGTTGCGTGTGGTGAGGGACAAAGCCGCTAAAGCTGCGAAAGCAGAGGTCGATGGCGTGAAGGGCAAGGACGCATCTTTTGCCATGCGCGACAGCGGCGAAGTCGACGTTGTGATCCGCATCCCGGCCTAGCCGGGATGCCCCTGCGTCAACTTGGTTGCCGGCTTTGTCATCATTTTGCCGCAACGATGCCTTTTTTCGTTAATTCTCAATTCCTTATCGGATCACAGCAGATTAACGGTCGTAGCCATGTGTTGTTCGATTTTTTTGAACGGAGCGGCTATCTGCGCATTGTCTTGCGGACCCATGACCGCTATTTGTCGGCTATGGTGCAGTGCACAATAAAGGGACGAACGGGACTCAAGGGGTACCAAAGTGTCGTTGCTTGAAGTTTATTGGAGAGCCCTCCGCTATCTTGCCGCCGACGGCAAGAAGGTCGGGCTGATTTGCGCAGCCAACGTCGTGTTGGCAATCGTGACCATTGCTGAACCGATTCTTTTCGGGCGTATCATCGATGCCATCGCTGGAAAGACGGAAGTCGTTCCGACAATGGCGCTGTGGGCGAGCTTCGGCGCGTTCAACATCGTCGCCTTCGTTCTGGTTGCACGCGGTGCCGACCGCCTGGCGCATGCGCGCCGCGGCGAGGTGCTGTGCCAGTCGTTCGAACGCGTCATCACCATGCCGCTTTCCTGGCACCAGCAGCGCGGTACGTCGCATTCGCTGCACACCTTGCTGCGCGCGGTCGAAGCGCTGTTCAGCCTGTGGCTCGAATTCATGCGCACCCATCTGTCGACGGCGGTGGCCCTGCTGCTGCTGATCCCGACGGCGTTTTCGCTCGACGCGCGCATGTCGCTGGTGCTGATCGTGCTTGGCGCACTCTATCTCGCCATCGGCCGGCTCGTCATGCGCAAGACCAAGGAAGGCCAGGCTTCCGTCGAGCGCCACTATCACAAGGTTTTCTCCCACGTCTCGGACTCGGTCAGCAACGTCGCCGTGCTGCAGAGCTACAACCGTGTCGGCCAGGAGACGGAATCGCTTCGTGCCTATGTGAAGGCGTTGATCACTACGCAGAACCCGGTGCTCGACTGGTGGGCGCTGGCATCGGCCATGCACCGCCTGGCTTCGACGATCTCGATGATGGTGGTGCTCTTGATCGGCGCCTATCTGGTCAGCAAGGGCCAGTTGCGCATCGGTGACATCGTTGCCTTCACCGGTTTCGCAGCCCTGCTGATCAGCCGCCTCGACCAGGTCTCGAACTTCGCCAACCAGATCTTCGACGCCCGTTCGAAGCTCGAGGAGTTCTATCGCCTCGAGGACGCGGCCGGCGAGAACCGCGAGCCGGAAGGCTTGCGCGAGCTGGAAAACGTCACCGGTCATGTCCGCTTCGAAAACGTCGGCTTCGAGTTCCCCAACTCGGGGCAGGGCGTCACCGACGTCTCTTTCGAAGTGCGCGCCGGCCAGACCATCGCCATCGTTGGCCCCACCGGCGCCGGCAAGACGACGCTGATCAACCTGTTGCAGCGTGTGCACACGCCGCAGCATGGCCGCATCCTGATCGACGGCATTGATACCCGCACCGTGACCAAGAAGTCGCTGCGCCACTCGATCGCCACCGTCTTCCAGGACGCCGGCCTGCTCAATCGCTCGATCGAAGACAACATCCGCGTCGGCCGCGCCAGCGCGAGTTACGAGGAAGTGCACGCTGCCGCCACCGCGGCCGCGGCGCAGGATTTCATCCTGTCCAAGAGCGAAGGCTACGACACCAATGTCGGCGAGCGTGGCGGCCAGCTTTCCGGCGGCGAACGCCAGCGTATCGCGATTGCCCGCGCCATCCTGAAGAGCGCGCCGATCCTGGTGCTCGACGAGGCGACGAGCGCGCTCGACGTCGAGACCGAGAACCGGGTCAAGGACGCCATCGACATGCTGCGTGACGGCCGCACGACATTCATCATCGCGCACCGCCTGAGCACTGTCCGCGATGCCGACCTTGTCGTGTTCATGGATCATGGCCATGTCGTCGAGATGGGTGGCTTCAACGAGCTGTCTACCCGCAACGGCCGTTTCGCTTCGCTGCTGCGCGCCGGTGGTCTGCTCAATGATGAGGAAGTCCGCCGCGTCACCCATGTCGAGGCCGCGGCCTAGACTTTGCTTCGAACCTGACCTGAACGGGGCGCCTTGGCGCCCCGTTTGCGTTTGTCCGCGACGCTGGAACAGATTGCGAAGAAGAGCGCCCAAGGCTATTTAGCGTCCATGACACAGACGACCTCGCAGGCTTGGCGTTTCAGCGACCTGGCCAATCCAACTCGCTTCATCTCGCTGGTGGACAAGATCGTGCCCTGGCTTGGCGGCGCCTCAGTGTTGGTGCTGGCGATCGGGCTTTATCTGGCCTTTGCAGCACCTGCGGATTTCCAGCAGGGCATCACCGTCCGCATCATGTACATTCACGTGCCTTTCGCCTGGCTCGCCATGATGTGCTACTCGGTGATGGCGATCGCCGCCCTGGGAACGCTCGTCTGGCGCCATCCGCTCGCCGATGTCGCCTTGAAGTCGGCAGCGCCGGTCGGCGCCGTCTTCACCGCGCTCGCGCTGCTCACCGGTTCGATCTGGGGCAAGCCGATGTGGGGGACGTGGTGGGTGTGGGATGCGCGGCTGACGTCGGTCTTCGTGCTTTTCCTGATGTATCTCGGCATCATCGCGCTCACCCGCGCGCTCGATGACCCCACGCGTTCGGCCCGGGCAGCCGCCGTCATCACGTTGGTCGGCTTCATCAACATTCCGATCATCAAGTTCTCGGTCGAATGGTGGAACACGCTGCACCAGCCGGCCTCGGTTTTCCGGATGGACGGCCCGACCATCGATCCGAGCATGCTCTGGCCCCTCATGACCATGGCGCTTGGCTTTACCCTTCTGTTCTTCACTCTGCATCTAATGGCCATGCGCACCGAGATCTGGCGCCGCCGTGTCGTTGCCATGCGCCAGATTGCTGCCCGGAGGGCCGAGCGCCAGCAGGCCTGACGGCTCCTATAAGGAAGGAAGACATCATGTGGCCCGATCGTCGAATTCTTGATCTTCTGGGCCTCGAACTTCCGATCCTGCAGGCGCCGATGGCCGGGCCCGTCGATTCCGAGATGGTGATCGCCGTTTCGGAGGCCGGCGGCCTCGGCGGTTTACCCTGCGCGCTGATGTCGCCTGACAGGGCCCGCACGGAACTCGGCATCATCAGACAGCGCACGTCGCGGCCGATCAACGTCAACTTCTTCTGCCACAACCCCCCGCAAGAGGATCTGGAGCGCGAAGCCGCGTGGAAGAAGCGGCTCGAGCCCTATTACATCGAGCTCGGCCTCGATCCCAAGGCACCTGTGCCGCGCTCGGCGCGTGCGCCATTCGACGACACCTTCTGCGACATCGTCGAGGAGTTCCGGCCGGAGGTGGTGAGTTTCCATTTCGGCCTGCCGGATGCGGCCCTGCTCGACCGCGTCAAAGCGACAGGTGCCAAGGTGCTGTCGTCGGCAACGACGGCAGACGAGGCCGTGTGGCTGGAGGCGAGGGGCTGCGATGCGATCATCGCGCAAGGTGCCGAGGCCGGCGGCCATCGCGGCATCTTCCTGACCGACGGCGTCGCCAACCAGCCCGGCACCTTCGCGTTGGTGCCGCAGGTGGTCGACGCCGTGAAAGTGCCGGTCATTGCCACTGGCGGCATCGCCGATGCACGCGGCATCGTTGCGGCTTTCGTGCTCGGTGCCTCGGCGGTGCAGGTCGGCACGGCCTATCTGTTCTGCCCCGAGGCCAAGGTGGCAGCACCGCACAAGGCAGCGCTGCGATCGGCCAAGGACGATCATACCGCATTGACCAACCTTTTCACTGGCCGGCCGGCGCGCGGCATCGTCAACCGTATCATGCGCGAGGTCGGCCCGCTGTCACAGGATGCACCGGCATTTCCGCTGGCAGGCGGGGCACTGGCACCACTGCGGGCGGCGTCGGAACCGAAAGGTTCGGGCGATTTCATGTCGCTGTGGTCGGGACAGGCGGCGCGGCTCGGCCGCGACATGCCGGCAGCCGAGCTGACACGAGCGCTTGCCGAGGAGACCCAGGCGCTGCTGGCCAGCTTCGCCCGTTAGGCCGTCATCAACGGCATCGCCTACTTCGGCGTCAGCGTCCGGCGCACGGCGTCGTGCCAGCCTTTCAGCTTGGCGGTGCGCAATGCCGGCTCCATCACCGGCTTGAACTGCCGGTCGAGCGCCCAGGCCTTGGCGAACTGCTTGGCTTTCGGCCAGACGCCGGCGCGCGAACCGGCAAGCCAGGCAGCGCCGAGTGCCGTGGTTTCGAGCACTGTCGGCCGGTCGACCGGCGCGTCCAGGATGTCGGCGAGGCGCTGCATCGTCCAATCGGATGCGACCATGCCGCCATCGACGCGCAGAACCGTCTTGCCGTTTCCGGTCTTCCAGTCCTTCTTCATGGCGTCGAGCAGGTCGCGCGTCTGGTAGGCGACGGATTCGAGTGCTGCGCGGGCAAATTCGGCCGGCCCGGTGTTGCGGGTGAGTCCGTAGATCGCGCCGCGCGCCTCGGCATCCCAATGTGGCGCGCCGAGCCCGACAAAGGCCGGCACCAGATAGACATCCTGGGTGTCGTCGGCTTCAGCCGCCAGCTTGCCGCTCTGCTCGGCCTTGCCGATCACCTTGATGCCGTCGCGCAGCCACTGCACGGCAGCGCCGGCAACGAAGATCGAGCCTTCGAGCGCATAGGTTGTCTTGCCGTCGAGCCTATAGGCAATGGTCGTCAGCAGCCGGTTCTTCGAGCGCACTATGTCACTGCCGGTGTTGAGGATGGCAAAGCAGCCCGTGCCATAGGTCGATTTCATCATGCCCGGCTCAAAACAGGCCTGGCCGATGGTCGCCGCCTGCTGGTCGCCGGCAACGCCGAGGATCGGGATTTCGGAGCCGAATAGGGATTTCTCAGTCGCGCCATAGTCGTCGGCGCAGTCTTTCACTTCGGGCAGCAGAGAGGCAGGGATGTTCAGGATATCAAGCAGTTCGGCGTCCCAGGCGTTCTTCTCGATATTGTAGACCAGCGTACGCGAAGCGTTGGTTGCGTCGGTCGCGTGCACCTTGCCGCCGGTCAGGCGCCAGATCAGGAAGGAATCGATGGTGCCGGCAAGCAGTTCGCCGCGCTCAGCCCGCTTGCGTGCGCCCTTCACCTTGTCGAGCAGCCAGGCGATCTTGGTGCCGGAAAAGTAGGGATCGAGCAGCAGCCCGGTCTTTTTGGTGAAACGCGGTTCAAGCCCTTGCTTCTTCAGCTTGGCGCAGAGTGGTGCCGTGCGCCGGTCCTGCCAGACGATCGCGTTGTGGATCGCCTTGCCTGATACCTTGTCCCAGATGACAACGGTTTCGCGCTGGTTGGTGATGCCGATGGCCGCGATATCGGCAGCGTCCTTGCCTGCCTTCTTCAGCGCCGTCTTGCAGGTCGAGACCACGCTTTCCCAGATCTCTTCCGGGTCGTGTTCGACCCAGCCGGATGCGGGAAAATGCTGGGTGAATTCCTTCTGGCCCACGCCGGCGACCTTCATCGCCGCGTCGAACACGATCGCCCGGCTCGACGTCGTGCCTTGGTCGATTGCCAGAATGAAGCCGCTCATCTTCCCCTCCGCAGTCACTTGCATGAATAGGGGAGACGGCGCTGTGCCGTCTCCCCGGATAGTTGGCCGGGCGGATTGTCCGCCCGAACGCTTATTTGCTCCAGCTCTTCACCAGCTCATCGTAGTTGATGGTGACGGGCTTTTCCTTCTCGTTTTCGATCTTCAGCTGCGGCGCGAGATTGCCGGCCTTGACCGCTTCGGCGTTCCAATAGGCGAGATCGTGCTCTTCCGCCATCTTCGGGCCGATGTCGCCCTGGATACCGGCGCGCTCGAGGCGCTCAAGAACCTTTTCCTGCTCGGCGCAGAGCGAGTCCATGGCTTCCTGGGCCGTCTTGGCGCCCGAGGAAGCATCACCGATGGCCTGCCACCACAGCTGAGCCAGCTTCGGATAGTCAGGCACGTTGGTGCCCGTCGGCGACCACTGAACGCGGGCCGGCGAACGGTAGAACTCGATCAGGCCGCCGAGCTGGGGTGCGCGGTCGGTGAAGCTCTTGTGGTCGAGCGTCGACTGGCGGATGAAGGTCAGGCCGACATGGCTCTTCTTCACGTCCACAGTCTTCGAGGTCACGAACTGCGCATAGAGCCAAGCCGCCTTGGCGCGGTCGTCAGGAGTCGACTTCAGGATCGTCCACGAACCGACGTCCTGGTAGCCGAGCTTCATGCCGTCCTTCCAGTAGACGCCATGCGGCGAAGGTGCCATGCGCCACTTCGGCGTGCCATCCTCGTTCATGACAGGCAGGCCGGGCTTGACCATGTCGGCGGTGAACGCGGTGTACCAGAAGATCTGCTGGGCAATCGCACCCTGGGCCGGCACCGGGCCGGATTCGGAGAAGGTCATGCCCTGGGCTTCCGGCGGCGCGTAGGCCTTCAGCCAGTCGAGATACTTGACGATCGAATAGACCGAGGCCGGTCCGTTGGTGTCGCCGCCGCGCGCGACGCAGGAGCCGATGGGTTGCGACTTCTCGTTGACCTTGATGCCCCATTCGTCGACCGGCAGGCCGTTCGGCAGGCCCTTGTCGCCGTTGCCGGCCATCGACAGCCAGGCGTCGGTGAAGCGCCAGCCGAGCGAGGGGTCCTTCTTGCCGTAGTCCATGTGGCCATAGACCTTTTGGCCGTTGACGTCGCGGCCGGTGAAGAACTCGGCGATATCCTCATAAGCCGACCAGTTGACCGGAACGCCGAGGTCGTAGCCGTATTTCGCCTTGAAGTCGGCCTTGTTCTTCTCGTCGTTGAACCAGTCGTAGCGGAACCAGTAGAGGTTCGCGAACTGCTGGTCGGGCAGCTGGTAGAGCTTGCCGTCAGGCGCGGTCGTGAACTTGGTGCCGATATAGTCGGCGACGTCGAGGTTCGGATTGGTGACGTCCTTGCCCTCATTGGCCATCCAGTCGGTCAGGCTGCGTGCCTGCAGATAGCGCCAGTGCGTGCCGATCAGGTCGGAATCGTTGACATAGGCGTCATAGATGTTTTCGCCCGACTGCATCTGCGTCTGCAGCTTTTCGATCACGTCGCCTTCGCCGATCAAGTCGTGTGTGATCTTGATGCCGGTGATGTCGGTGAACGCCTTGGCGAGCGTCTTCGATTCATATTCGTGCGTGGTGATGGTTTCCGAGACGACCTTGATTTCCATGCCGGCGAAAGGCTTCGCCGCATCGACGAACCACTGCATTTCGGCTTCCTGGCCGGCGCGGTCGAGCGCCGACATGTCCTTGATCTCGGCATCGAGGAAGGCTTTCGCCTCGTCCATGCCGGCAAAGGCACTGCTTGATCCCAAAAGCAGGGCGATCACGCTTGTTGATGCTAGAATATGGCGTCGCATTAATTTCCTCCCAAACAAGGTTGCATTGCCATTTGGCTCCGCCGCGGGCTTGCGGCGGCCCAACATTTCCCCCTCTAGACGAAGCGGAATACGCCGATCGCGTAGACCACTGCGAGAGCGAGAGCCCACCACAGGTTGGGCCCGATAAGGCCCAGCCATGCGAGATGAATGAAAGCGCTGCCAAGCAGCGAAACGAAAAGCCTGTCGCCCCGGGTCGTTTCGAAGCGGAGGATGCCGACGCGCGGATTGCCGCCTGGCGAGAAGTATTCCCACACGCCCATGCCTACGAGCATCAGAAAGATGGTGATGAAGAACGCCGCAGTCGGCAGCGTCCAGGCCATCCATGAAAAATCCATCACAAACGCTCCCTCAGACGCGGCCCAGGGCAAAGCCCTTGGCGATGTAGTTGCGGACGAACCAGATGACGAGCGCGCCCGGGATGATGGTCAGGACGCCGGCCGCGGCAAGCACGCCCCAGTCCATGCCCGAGGCCGAGACGGTGCGCGTCATGATGGCGGCGATCGGCTTAGCGTCGGTGGTGGTCAGGGTGCGGGCGATCAGCAGTTCGACCCACGAAAACATGAAGCAGAAGAACGCCGCGACCCCGATGCCGCTTGCGATCAGCGGCACGAAGATCTTCACGAAGAAGCGCGGGAACGAGTAGCCGTCGATATAGGCGGTCTCGTCGATCTCTTTCGGTACGCCCGACATGAAGCCTTCGAGTATCCACACAGCCAGGGGCACGTTGAACAGGCAGTGCGCCAGTGCGACGGCAATGTGTGTGTCGATCAGGCCGAAGGCCGAATAAAGCTGGAAGAAGGGCAGGGCAAACACCGCCGGTGGCGCCATGCGGTTGGTGAGCAGCCAGAAGAACAGGTGCTTGTCGCCCAGGAAGCGGTAGCGCGAGAAGGCGTAAGCCGCGGGCAGGGCGACGGAGATCGAAATCACCGTGTTCATGACCACATAGATGATCGAGTTGATGTAGCCCTTGTACCAGGATGGATCGGTGAAGATCACAGCGTAGTTGCGCAGTGTCGGGTTCTGCGGCCAGAGCGAAAAGGCGCCCAGGATCTCCTGGTTCGACTTGAAGCTCATGTTGATGAGCCAGTAGATCGGCAGCATCAGGAAGATGATGTAGATCGTCGGCACCACCCACCAGAAGCGCGATTCCTCGCCGCGGCGCCGCATCCGCCGGGCAAGCGCTTCGTCGACAACACCGCCGTGGACAGCCCCTGTCGTGGTCGCGGCATCACGCATCATCTTGTCCTTGTCCGCGACGGCTTCCCTTGTCCCCGCCATCTCACTTCTCCACGTCGTAATTTGTCATGACGGTGTAGAAGACCCATGACAGCAACAGCACGATCAGGAAGTAGATGATCGACATCGCCGCCGCCGGGCCGAGGTCGAACTGGCCGACAGCCATCTTGACGAGGTCGATCGACAGGAACGTCGTCGAATTGCCGGGACCGCCGCCGGTGACGACGAAGGGCTCGGTGTAGATCATGAACGAGTCCATGAAGCGCAGCAGCACCGCGATCAGCAACACGCGCTGCATCTTGGGCAGCTGGATGTAGCGGAATACCGCCCAGCGCGAGGCGCCGTCGATTTTGGCTGCCTGGTAGAAGGCGTCGGGGATCGACACCAGGCCGGCATAGCAGAGCAGCACGACCAGGCTGGTCCAGTGCCAGACATCCATGATGATGACCGTCACCCAGGCGTCGAACGGGTCGTTGACGTAGTTGTAGTCGAAGCCGAGCGCGTGCAGCGTGTAGCCGAGCAGGCCGATGTCGATGCGCCCGAAGACCTGCCAGATGGTGCCGACGACATTCCACGGAATGAGCAGGGGCAACGCCATCAGCACCAGGCAGACCGGCACGCCCCAGCCTTTCCTCGGCATGTTGAGCGCAATGAAGATGCCAAGCGGGATCTGGATCGCCAGGATGATCGCTGAAAAGATCAGGTTACGGCCCATCGCCGCCCAGAAGCGGTCGGAGTGCAACATCTCTTCGAACCACTCGGCGCCGGCCCAGAAGAACTGATTGCCGCCGAACGTGTCCTGCACCGAATAGTTGACCACGGTCATCAGCGGGATGACTGCCGAGAACGCCACCAGCACGAGCACCGGCAGCACCATGAACCAGGCTTTGTTGTTCCAGGTCTTTTCCATGGTTACGCTCCCATCTCGACGCGCCAGGACTTGTCGTAGAGGTTGATGCCGGCGGGATCGAAGGTGACGTGCGGATCGGCCGGCACGTGATCGTCTTCGCCGAGGATCGCCGCGATCTCACGGCCCTCAAGGCTGGCGCGCACCACCTTGTGGCGGCCGATGTCCTCGACCTTTCGGATCGTTACGGGCATTCCCTTGGCGCCGAGCCGCACATATTCCGGGCGGATGCCAAGTTCGATGCCATTGCCTTCAGCCTTGGGCGCTCCGGGCAAGTCGATCACCTGCTCGCCGAGCTTGGCACGCTTGCCTTCGACGGCCACCGGCATGACGTTCATGCCGGGCGAGCCGATGAAATAGCCCACGAAAGTGTGCTTGGGGCGCTCAAACAGCTCGGCCGGGGTGCCGATCTGGACGATCTCGCCGTCATACATCACCACCACCTTGTCGGCGAAGGTGAGCGCTTCGGTCTGGTCATGGGTGACGTAGATCATGGTGTAGCCGAAGCGGCGGTGAAGCTGCTTGAGCTGCGAGCGCAGCACCCATTTCATATGCGGGTCGATGACCGTCAGCGGCTCGTCGAACAGGATGGCATTGACGTCGGAGCGGACGAGGCCACGGCCGAGCGAAATCTTCTGCTTCTGGTCGGCGGTGAGCCCGCGCGCCTTGCGCCTGGCCCAGCTGGCGAGATCGATCATGTCCAGCGTCTCGCGCACCTTGCGATCGACATCGGCTTCGGGCACGCCGCGGTTGCGCAGCGGGAAGGCGAGATTGTCGTAGACGGTCATGGTGTCGTAGATGACCGGGAACTGGAACACCTGGGCGATGTTGCGCTCCTGCGTCGACAGCCGTGTCACGTCCTTGCCGTCGAACAACAATTGCCCGTGCGACGCATGCAGCAGGCCTGAAATGATGTTGAGCAGTGTGGTCTTGCCGCAGCCGGACGGACCGAGCAGTGCATAGGCGCCGCCATCCTCGAAGCTGTGATGCACTTCCCTCAGTGCATAATCCTTGTCGGATTTCGGGTTCGCGCCGTAAGCGTGGCGGATGTGGTTCAGGTCGATGCGTGCCATCTCGCCCTCCTATGCTGCCAGCTGCGATGGCGAAGCGGCCGAGCGGCCATTCGCGTCGAAAACCATGACGTGGCGCGGGTCGATGAAGACCTCGATGGCTTCATCGGGCTCGAACTGGTGGATGCCATGCGACAGCATCACCCAGCGCGCGTCTGCGTAGTTGAGATGAACGAAGCTCTCCGAGCCGGTGATTTCGGTCACCGAAACCTTCGCCTTCACGCCCACGGCATCCGCGGTGCGCTTCTCAAAAGAAAGATGGTGGGGCTGGAAGCCGATCGTATAGCTGGCGTCGGCAATGCCGGCGAGCTCCGCCGGCACCGGGAGGTCCACCCCACCATCAAGCTGGAAACTGCGGCCGCTCTTCTTCAACACGATGGTGTTGAGCGGCGGGTCGGCGAAGGTCCGCGCCGTGATCAGGTCGTTCGGCTTGCGGAACACCTCGATCGTCGGGCCGAACTGCGTGATGCGGCCTTCCGACAGCGTCGCGACATTGCCGCCGAGCAGCAGCGCCTCGTGCGGTTCGGTCGTGGCATAAACGAAGATCGCACCGGTTTCGGCGAAAATCTTCGGCAATTCGGCGCGCAGCTCCTCGCGCAGCTTGTAGTCGAGATTGGCCAGCGGCTCGTCGAGCAGGACCAGCTTGGCATTCTTGACGATGGCGCGGGCGAGTGCGGTGCGCTGCTGCTGGCCGCCGGAAAGATTGAGCGGCGTGCGGTCGAGATAGGGCGTCAGCTTGAGCAGATCGGCGGCGCGCTTGACCTCTTGCTCGATCCTGGCCTTGTCGGCGCCGGCAACCCGCAGCGGCGAGGCGATGTTCTCGTAGACCGTCATCGCCGGGTAGTTGATGAACTGTTGGTAGACCATGGCGATGTTGCGCTTCTGCACCGGCACGCCGGTGACATCGACGCCATCGAACCAGACCGAGCCTGAGGTCGGCCTGTCGAGCCCGGCCATCAGCCGCATCAGGCTGGTCTTGCCGGACAGCGTCGGTCCCAGCAGCACGTTCAGGCTGCCATGCTGAAGCGTCAGCGAGACGTCGCGGATATGATCCGCGCCGGCCACCGTCTTCGTTACGTTGCGCAGTTCGAGCATAAATCCTCCTCCCAGAGGCAGACGCAGGCGGTTTTGCCTATTCTGCCGCGGCGTTGTGCACGCCTGGGCTCATTCCTTGCAGAAATTCATCGAGTGACGCGGCCTGCTCCTTGCTGAGCTTCAGGCCCCGCTTGGTGCGCCGCCACAATATGTCTTCGCCGCTCACCGCCCATTCATTGGCAACGAGATAGCGGACTTCCGCTTCGTAGAGGTCGGCGCCGAAGTTCCGCCCGAGGTCGGCTTCCGATCTGGCCAGGCCGAGCAGGACCCTGGCGCGCGTGCCGTAGAGCCTGGTCAGGCGCCGGGCGAGGCGCATGTCGAGGAACGGATAGGCCGCCTTGAGCTTCATCACTTCCGCGTCGAAGCCGTTGGCTTCGAACTCGCCGCCGGGCAGGGCGACCGTCGCGGTCCAGGCCTTGCCCTTCTTGCCCAGGTGCTTCTCGATGATGTCGAGCATGGATTCGGCAAGGCGTCGATACGTGGTGATCTTACCGCCGAAGATGTTGACGATCGGCGCCTGGCCTTCGCTGCCCTCGGATTTCAGCACGTAGTCGCGTGTCGCTTCCTGGGCCTTGCTGGCGCCGTCGTCATAGAGTGGCCGCACACCGGAGTAGGTCCAGACGATGTCGGCTGGCTTCACCGGCTCGGCGAAATACTCGCTCGCTGCATCGCAGAGATAGGCGATCTCGGCCTGACTGATCTTGGCCGTGCGCGGATCGCCATCATAGTCCTGGTCGGTGGTGCCGATCAGGGTGAAGTCTTCCTCGTAAGGTATGGCGAAGATGATCCGCCCATCCTTGTTCTGGAAGAAATAGGCGCGCGGGTCGTCGAACTTCTTCGCCACCACGATATGGCTGCCCTGGACCAGGCGGACGTTGTGGACGTTGTTCTGTCCCACGGTTTC
This sequence comes from Aminobacter carboxidus, assembly GCF_014863355.1. Taxonomy (GTDB): domain Bacteria; phylum Pseudomonadota; class Alphaproteobacteria; order Rhizobiales; family Rhizobiaceae; genus Aminobacter; species Aminobacter carboxidus. The sequence continues at coordinate 793,206 of NZ_JACZEP010000001.1, forward strand.
GGTCAGCACGTGGTCGATCCAGGGTCCGGCAGCATTGACGATCAGCCGCGCCTTGACCTCTTCGACCTGACCGTTGCGCAGGTCCTCGACGCGGATGTTCCAGTGGCCGTTGTCGCGGCGCGCGCTCGTCACCTTGGTGCGCGTACGGATGGCGGCGCCCCGGTCGGCGGCGTCACGGGCGTTGAGGACCACCAGCCGCGCATCGTTGACCCAGCCGTCGGAATACTCGAAGGCACGCGAAAACATCGGCTTGAGCGGCTTGCCGGCGACGTCGCTGCGCATGTCGAGCGTCCTGGTCGGCGGCAGGAGCTTGCGACCGCCGATGTGGTCGTAGAGGAACAGGCCGAGCCGGATCAGCCATGCCGGGCGCAGGCCTTTTGCGTAGGGCAGCACGAAGCGCATCGGCCAGATGATGTGCGGCGCATTCTTCCACAACACCTCGCGCTCCATCAGCGCCTCACGCACCAGCCGGAACTCGTAGTGCTCGAGGTAACGCAGGCCGCCATGGATCAGCTTGGTGGAGTAGGACGACGTGCCGGAGGCAAGATCGTTCATTTCGGCGAGGTAGACGGAGTAGCCGCGGCCGACCGCATCGCGTGCGATTCCGCAGCCATTGATGCCGCCGCCGATGACGAAGATATCGTGGATTTCCGGTCTGCTCACGCCTTCGTCGCCTTTTCGCACTGCAGCAATTTAAGCAATTTTCGAAGCTCGATCGTGATTATTTCGAACGTATAACGAATGTCAAACGAAATATATCGATGATTGCCGGCTTTGAGGTGACGTTGTGTCAGATGGCGGATTTTGGCATGCATCCACCAATTTCGGCGGCCAAATGCCCAGAAATGGCAAGAATCTTCTGTCTTTTTGATCACGAAACCGGGAACCTCACGGGCATTGCTGGACAATTCCCGGTTGCGATGTTCGTTTTCGGTATTGAGTGGCGAAAACGAAAGCGCGATAATGTGGCTGCAGATGTGCCTTTTGAGCAGCGTTCGCAGCAGGCAATCGGGGCTGTCATTGGTGGGATCGCGCAGCCAGCGGCGGCTGCTGGTCGAAACCAGTGATGGCAAGTGGGGAGTGGCGGCGCGCGGGGGGGCGGCAACAAAGTCGCAACGAGGGGCAAGCGATGTCGCAGGCATCGATTGCGCTGGCACTCCGGACGACTGTGTCGCCGCTTACGGCGGGGAAACTGAAGTCGCTGGCCACTTATGTGAGACCGTGTCCGCACAGCGGCCAAGGCAAAGAAAAATCGCCGGAGGCTGCGGACATAGCCTCCGGCGATTTGTGATGTTTGGCCTTAGTGGGCGAAGAAGGCGAAGCGGATGATGAACAAGGCTGCCACCAGCCACGTCGCAGCATGAACCTCGCCGGGACGGCCGGTCAAGAGCTTGAGCGCGGCGTAGCTGACGAAGCCGAAGGCCAGGCCGTTGGCGATCGAGTAGGTGAACGGCATCATCAGTGCGGTCAGCGCAGCAGGCGCTGCCTCGGTGATATCGGCCCATTCGACTTCGACGAGCTCGCGCATCATCAGGCAGGCGACGTAGAGCAGGGCAGGTGCCGTCGCATAGGCCGGAACCGAACCCGCCAGCGGCGAGAAGAACAGTGCGGCGAGAAACAGCACGCCGATGACCAGGGCAGTGAGGCCGGTGCGGCCGCCAGCCTGGACGCCCGAGGCGCTTTCGACATAGGCGGTGGTGCTTGAGGTGCCGAGCAGGGAACCGGCGACGATGGCGGTGCTGTCGGCCAGAAGCGCGCGTCCGAGGCGGTTTGGCTTGCCCGGTTCGATGAGGCCGGCGCGCTTGGCGACGCCGATCAGCGTGCCGGTGGCATCGAACACCTCGACCAGCACGAACACCAGGATGACATGGACCAGGCCGGCATGCAGCGCGCCCATGACGTCGAGCTGCAGGAAGGTCGGCAGGATGGATGGCGGCATCGAGACGATGCCGTTGAACTGGCTGACGCCGAGCGCCATCGAGGCGATGGTGATGACCAGGATGCCGATCAGGATGGCGCCGCGCACCTTGAGCGCGTCGAGTGCCGCGATGATGAAGAAGCCGGCGATGGCAAGCAGCGTACCGGTCTGGCTGAGGTCGCCCAGCGTCACCAGCGTGGCGGGGCTCGCAACGACGATGCCCGAGCTTTTCAGGGCGATGATGCCGAGGAACAGGCCGATACCGGCGGCGATCGCGCTGCGCATCGAATGCGGGATGCCGGCGATCAGCCAACTGCGCACGCCGCTGATCGTCAACAGCAGGAAGATGACACCGGAGATGAAGACGGCGCCGAGCGCCTGCTGCCAGGAAAAACCCATGGCGCCGACGACGGTGAAGGCAAAGAAGGCGTTCAGGCCCATGCCCGGCGCCATGCCGATCGGCCATTTCGCCACCAGGCCCATGATCAGCGAGCCGATTGCCGCGGCGAGACAGGTGGCGACGAACACAGCATTGCGGTCCATGCCGGTCGACGACAGAATCTCCGGATTGACGAAGATGATGTAGGCCATCGTCAGGAAGGTCGTGACACCGGCGATCACTTCGGTCCGGACCGATGTCCCTTGTTCCTTCAGGTTGAAATACTTCTCGAGCACTCTTTGCTTCCTCCCATGCGGTGCGGGAGCGGCCGTCCGCCACGCGCAGGGCCGCACTGGTCCATGATCTCCAGTGGATCAAAGAACCCGTGGCCTTGCCGAGCGTTGCTGCTCCTCACACCTGTCGGCTCTGACGCTGTCCCAGCGTGTCCATCCCAAGCCGACCGTGACCGATAATCTGACGCAAGACACGACTGCCTTGAGCAAACCCGGCTAACTTCTGCCCGTTGCTGCCGTCGCACAAGTGGCAGTTGCTAGAAGCAGTTTCGCGTTTTTGTTGATGGATCCAGCCGGTTCGGACGATGTCGTCAGGCGAGGCGCGCCCGCCCGGAAGCCTTGTCGAACAGGTGCAGCGCATCGTCATCGACAAGCAGTACCGCAACGTCACCTTGTCCGAGCTTGGCGCGTGGCGCAAGGCATGCGGTAAGCTTTTGCTGGCCGACACGGGCGGTGGCGACGAGTTCGGGCCCTGTCAGTTCGAGCACCTCGATGTGAACCTGCAAGGCGTGACCGCCCGCTCGATCGTCAGACGACAGCCTCAGGGCTTCCGGCCTTATGCCAAGCGCTAGCTGCTCCCCATCGGAGACGACCGACCTGAACCGTTCCGGCAAAGGCAGCCGCACATCGGACCCTGATATGGCAAGTGAGCCGTTGTCGACCTGGACATCGAGGATGTTCATCGGCGGGGCGCCGACAAAGCCGGCGACATAGAGCGTGGCGGGACGGTTGTAGACTTCATCAGGCGTGCCGAGTTGTTCGATGCGGCCATCCTTCATCACCGCGATACGGCTTGCCAGGGTCATCGCCTCGATCTGGTCGTGGGTGACATAGACGACAGTCGTCTGCAGCATCTGGTGCAGGCGCTTGAGCTCGGTGCGCATCTCGAGCCGAAGCTTGGCGTCGAGATTCGACAGCGGTTCGTCGAACAGGAACACCTGCGGCTTGCGTACCAGCGCCCGGCCGATGGCGACGCGCTGGCGCTGGCCGCCAGAGAGCTGGCTCGGCTTGCGGTCGAGCAGCGGCTCGATCTGCAACAGCCTGGCTGCCTCCTGCACGGCCTTGTCGCGCTCGGCGCCAGGAACTTTGCGCATCTCGAGGCCAAAACCGATGTTCCGGCGGACGCTGAGATTGGGGTAGAGCGCATAGGACTGGAACACCATGGCGATGTCGCGGTCCTTGGGGTGAACGCCGAGGATCGAACGGTCGCCGATCCGGATATCGCCGCTGGTCGCTTCGGCGAGCCCGGCTATGATGTTGAGCAGCGTCGACTTTCCGCAGCCTGACGAACCGAGCAGCACCAGGAACTCGCCGCTCTGCAACGCGATGTCGATGCCTTTCAGCGTTTCTACCGCGCCATAGCTCTTGCGGATATTCTGGATTTCAAGCGCGCTCATGCAATGTCGTTCCTAAGATCCGGCAGGCTGCCATAGCTGCGGGGCAAGGTGGAAATGGCGCGTGACGCGACCTGCACCCCCGCGGCAAGGCAAGCGGCGAGCGGCTGGTCGTTGGCAAGGGCCGCAAGGAAGGCAGCGTTGAAGACATCGCCGGCGCCAATCGTATCGATGACCGTGACGGCTGGCGCTGCCGCCGAGACCAGAGCGCCGTCAGGCCCGATGGCGATGGCGCCATCCGGCCCGCATTTGACGACCAGGGTCGCACCAGTGGGCATGCTCGGCCACAAGGCGGCGGCGGCTTCCGCCGGGCTGCCGAGTCCGGCCAGGGTCGTTGCTTCGACCTCGTTCAACAAGGCGCAGTCGCAATGCGAAAGCCACGCCCGCGTCAAGGCGCAGTTCTGCTCCGTCCAGCCATCGGGCGGCCAGCCGGTATCGAGCACGACTGAAATGCCATGGCCATGCGCCCAGTCAAAAAAGGCGTCGTATTCACGGGCAAGATCGGTGGTCAGGAACGCGCCGCACAGCAAGGCATAGCCGCCAGAAAGGCGACTGCCATCGAGCACCGAAAGCGTGCCGGCAAGACTGAGGCGGGGCAGGTGGCCATGCGTGGTGAAGAAGGTGCGCTCGCCGTCGGGATGGGTGATGCCAACAGAAAGCGTCGTGCGCTCCTGGCTGACCGGCCATCTGGCCGCTCGGTCGCCGAAGGCATCGCGCAGCCACAGGCCGAACTGGTCGTTGCCGACATTGGCCGCGATCTCGAAATCGACCCCAAGCGCTTCCCAGGCGAGTGCCGAGTTCCCAGCCTGGCCGCCGACCCGCAATTCGTCGTGGTCGACGATGATCTCCGTACCGGCCTTGGGCCAAGGTGCGGTAGGGCCCAAAATGAGGTCGACATTGACGTTGCCAATCACCGCAAGCGGACGCATTCATTCGCTCCGCGTGATCTTGGTCGAGCGTACTGGCGTGCCGGCATTGTCGACGCGGGCGTCGGCGAAGGCGATCATCAGGCGCTGCGCTGTCGGCAGCATGGCGAAGATGGCGTCCATCCCGCTGGCTGGCTTGAAGGCAAGCGTCGTCGCGCCCGCCACCGGCGTTTCATCAGAGGAATCGAAGATGACAACAGGTGCGCCGGTCTCGACTGCCGAAATGGCCATGGCTGTTACAAGCGGAGCGGTCGAATCCTTGCCGCGGAACAGCACCACGCCGATGTCAGGCCCCAGCATTTCCATCGGCCCGTGCCGCAACTGACCGCCTTCGAGTGAAAAGCACGGCCGGCGCGACAGCTCGGTCAGGCCAAGCGCGAGTGCTTCGGCAACGCCTTGCAAGCGGCGCCCTGACGTGACGACGCTACTGACCTTTTCCAAAGCAGCGAGGGCTGATCGAATGTCGACGCTTTCGGGCGCCTGGAGCGCAACGAGGGCACCGTTCGGCTGCTCGCCCAATGCGGCAAGGATGGCAAGGTGAAGCGCAAAGCTGACGGTCAGGCTGCGGGTTGCGGCGAAGGCGAGTTCGGTGCCACCGACGCCGACAAGCGAGGGTGCTGTCCGGGCAAGAAATGATCCCGGTTCCAGCGTCAGGCCGAAGGTTTCGGCGTTGCCACCGGTTTCACTGAACCAGCGCACGACCTCGGCACTCTCGCCCGACTGCGATGTCATCAGTACGGTGCGGCCGTCGAGCGCAAGCGGCTGGCCGAGCTGCTCGGACAGCGGCACGGCGATGGCGTCGATGCCGAGCGCGCGATAGAGCGGCTCGACGGCGCGGCCGACGGCGTGCGAGCCGCCCATGCCCAGCAGCAGCAACTGGCCGGTCTTTTCAAGGGAAGCGGCGACCCGGGCTGCCATCCCGGCGTTTTCGGCGAAGGACGCCAGCGCGTCGCCATGCTGGCGCGCCATTTCGCGGTCGATGGCCAAGAGGCCGGCAGGTCTGGGCTTTGGTGAGGTCATGGTCGTCATCCTTTCACGCCGCCGCTGGTGAGGCCCGAAATCAGGGCACGCTGCATGACGAGCCCGATCAGCACAGGCGGCAAGGCCGCCAGCACGCCTGCCGTGGCAATCAGACCGTAATCCGAGACGCGGCCGCCGGCGAGGTCGGCTATGGCGACAGTCAGCGTCTTGGCGCGCAGGTCGGAGGTAAACAACAGCGCATAGAAGAACTCGTCCCAGGCGAGCAGCAGTGCAAACAGCGCCGAAGTGGCGACAACCGGTGCTGCCAGCGGCAAGGTGATGATGCGCAGCGTCTGGAACAGGCTGGCGCCGTCGATCATCGCGGCTGCTTCGATCTCGCGCGGGATCGCGTCGAAACCCGATTTCATCAGCCAGGTGGTGAAGGGGGCGAGGATGGTCAGATAGACAAGCGCCAGGCCGAAGATGTTGTTGAGCATGCCGAAATAGGCCAGGCCCATATAGAGCGGCACGGCGAGCGCCACCGGCGGCAGCATGTAGGTGGCGATCACCACCGACAGCGACCAGCCGACGGCGGGTGTGCGCGACACCGCCCAGCCGGCCGGGATGGCAAGCGCAATCGCTGCAATCGTCGCCATGCCGGCGATCCTCAGGCTGTTCCAGAGGGAGGCGACGAAGGCAGCACCGGCGCTGTTTTCGACGGTCGAAAGCAGCAAGGCGTAGCGGGAGAAGTCGACCTGTTGCGGCCACCAGCGCAACGGCTTGGCCGACAGGTCGGCCGCCGGCGAGATGCTCATCACGAACAGCCACAGCACCGGCGCCAGGATCACCACCGCAAGCAGCAGCGCCGAGGCATAGATGAAAATGGTGAAAGGCAGGCTCTTGCGTTCCATCAGGCGTTGCTCCCCGCGGCTTTCCGGACAAGCGCGGCGTAGGCGACCGCCAGCACAGTGACCAGCAAGGTGACGATCAGCGCCAGCGACGCGCCCGAGCCGGCGCGCTGGAACGAAAATGCTTCCTGGTACACGAGGATCGACAGCGTCCGCGTCGAGTTGGCGGGGCCGCCCCGGGTCATCACCCAGATGATGTCGAACACCTTGAACGCCTCGATGGTGCGCAGCACCAGCGCCACCAGAAGCGGCCCGACGAGATAGGGCAGGATGACGAAGCGGAACCGCGCGATCGGCCCGGCACCGTCGACCATCGATGCTGAGGTGATGTCGCGCGGCACGGCCTGAAGGGCAGCAAGGGCAATCAGTGCGACCAGCGGAAAGTTCTTCCAGCAGTCGGCGACGATCAGCGCTGCAAGCGCGGTGTTGGGTTCGCCGAGCCATGAACGATAGGCGTCGAGCAGGCCGATCTGGGTGAGGGCAGCGTTCAGTGCGCCGTATTCTGGATTGTAGATCAGCCGCCACAGCGTCGCGTTGACCACTGTCGGCAACGCCCAGGGCAGGATCATCAGCGCGCGCAGGACGGTGCGGCCGTAAAACTGCTGGTTCAGCAGCAGAGCGGCGAGCACGCCAAGCACCATCTCCGCCGCCACCGAAATGACCGCGAACCATGTCGTGGTGACGAGCGTGCGCTGGAAGTTCGCGCCGGACAGCATCCTGGCGTAGTTGTCGAGGCCGACGAAGCTGCCCTCGGTGCCGACGAGCCTGGCATCGGTGAAGGACAGGCGAACCGTGTCGACCAGGGGCCAGCCGATGACTGATATCATGACCGCGAGCAGCGGCAGCATCAGCAGCCATGCCCGGGTCGTCATCCATGAGCCCGACATGAGGCGCCTTTTGACTTGATACGACGGGGCCGGGCGGTCGGAGCCGCCCAGAAGTCTACTTGAAACGAACGGGCTGGGCGGCGGCAGCCGCCCAAAAGTCACTTGAAACGAAAGGGCCGGGCGGCCGCAGCCGCCCGGAAATTTGGGGCAGAAACCTTAGAGGCCGCTGTTTTCGGCAGCACCTTTGAGGGCGTCTTCGGGCTTTGCCTGGCCGAGCAGCGCTTCCTGGATCGCCTGCTGCAGCGCCGTCGACAGCTCCTGGTACTTCGGCGTCGTCGGGCGCGGATACATCGCCGCAAGGCCGAGCTTGGCCGCGGCGATCAGCTCTTCCTGGCCCTTGGTGACCGCCGGATCGTCATAGGACGAGGCCCAGATCGGCAGGCTGAGCTTGGCATACTGGTTCTGCGTTTCCTGCGAGGTCATGAAGGTGATGAACTTCCAGGCTTCCTCGGGATGCTTGCTGGCGGTGGTGATGCCGAGGCCCATCGAGCCGTTGACCGCCGAGACCTCGCTCTTGCCCGCAACGCCGGGTGCCGGCACGACACCGACCTTGCCCGCGACCTTGCTGTCCTTGGGGTCGTTGGCCATGTTGTACATGTAGGTCCAGTTGAGCGCGAAGGCGGCTTCGCCGTTCTGGAACACCTTGCGCACGTCTTCCTCGAGGAACTCCTTGGAGTTCGGGTTGGTCAGGCCCGAGCTGTAGCTCGTCACCATGTAGTTCAGCGCATCGAGACCGCCGCCGCTCTGGAAGGCGGGCTTGCCGTCCTTGAGGAACTCGCCGCCATAGGCGCTGACCAAAGTGGTGTAGTCGCAGATCGCGGCCTCCGCCTGCGACCAGCTCCACGAGATCGGCGTTGCCAGGATGCCCTTGTCCTTGATGATTTTGGCCTGCTCGGCCAGTTCATCCCAGGTCTTGGGCGGGCTCTTGATGCCGGCCTTCTCAAGGATTTCCTTGTTGTAGAACAGGTATTTGGTATCGAGAATCCAGGGCATGCCATAAGACTTGCCGTCATAGGCGACGGTGGTCCAGGCGCCTGGAAGCACGCCCTTCTTCATGTCGTCGGTGATGCGCGAGGAAACGTCGACGAGCACGTTGTTGGACGCATACTCGGCTGGCCAGATGACGTCGAACAGCACTACGTCGTAGCCGCCCGAACCCTGCGCCAGCACGGTCTTGTCGTGCAGGCCTTCATAAGGCACGAATTCGAGGTTCACCTTGATGTCGGGATTGGCCTTGCTGAAGGCCTCGGTCATCGCCCGCACGTCCGCCTCGCTATAGGCGGCCTGGGCCATGAACAGCGCGTTGATCGCGGTTTCGGCGAAGGCATGGGGCATGAAGGCGCCGCTGACGAAAGCCGCGCCGAGCAATGTCCTGTTAATCGATTTCAACATTTGATCCTCCATTTTTGACTTATGCAAAAGCCGTTCGACGGCGCGCTTCACGCTGCCGTCTCGCTTGGAAAGAGCGCTGGGCCTCGGCCTCGCGGTCTGTCGCAAGCGGGTGTCCTGGTCGAAAGGCGCGGCGGCTCCAGCCGCCAATCATTCCCCGGAACTCTCGCGGTTCCTTATTAAGTCAACTGACTTGACTTATTACTTCTGCAATTATCTATTTGAGTCAAGAGGGGAAAAAGAGTTGAGCGATATCAGTCCGATCAGAGCCACCAGCGGCACCAACCAGGAGGGCACGAGCGCCCATAACCGCCGTGTCATGATGGACGCATTGCGGCTCAACGGTGCGCTGTCGCGGGCCGACTTGGCGCGGGCGACGCAACTGACCAAACAGGCCGTTTCCAACATCATCGACGAGCTGGAGCGCGACGGATTCGTCGTCTCGCTCGACGCGGTGAGAAAGGGCAGGGGCCAGCCCTCGACGCCCTACAGGCTGGTCCCCGAAGGAGCGTTTGCCATCGGCCTGCAGATCGACCGCCATCTGACACGCGCCGTCGCCGTCGACCTCGTCGGCACCGTACTGGTGCGTGCCGAGGCCAATCTGCCGCCTGACGATCCGCATGGCGGCGTCAGGATCATTCTCGGCGTCATCGAGGGCATCAGGCGCGACCTCGCGGCGATCTCGGCGCAATCCGAAAGGCGCATCGTCGGCCTGGGCGTGGCCATGCCCGGCCCATTCGGGCTGGAAGAGTTCGGCGACAACAAGTGGATGATGCCGGCCTGGCAGAAATATCCACTGCTGGAGACGCTTGCCGCCGGCACCGGCTTCGACGTCAGCCTGCAGAACGACGCTGCCGCCTGCGCCATCGCCGAGCGCATGGTAGGTGCCGCGCATGGGCTCGATCACGCGGTCTGCCTCTATGTCGGCTACGGCATCGGCGCCGGCCTCATCCTCAATGGCGAAAGTTACCGGGGCGGCAACGGCAACGCCGGCGAAATCGGCATGGCGCTGCTCTCGCCGCGCGGCAGCGACGGCGCGGTGCTCGAGCACCGGGCCTCGCTTGCCTCGCTCTACCAGCATCTGGAGCTCGACCCGTCCGAACCGGGCCTTTACGAACATGTCGAGGCGTTGGCCCTGGCCGATGATCCGGCGCTGCTCGCCTGGGTCAGGGACGCGGCGATGGACCTGCGCTGGAGCGTCCAGCTCATAGAAACGCTTTTCGACCCGCAGACGGTGATCCTGACCAGTGGTGCGCCCGAGGCCCTGGCGCGGCTGATCCTTGAAGCGATGCTGCCGCTGCCGTCGTCGATCGCCGACCGTCCGCAGCGGAGCTTGCCGCGGCTGCAGCTCGGCATCACCGACCCCTGGTCGATCGCCCTTGGCGCTGCCGCCGAGCCGATCGGCCGCGCATTCGACCCGCGCTTTTCGGCGATCCTCAAGACGCGTTCGGGCGGCTAGGGATTTTGCGCATCGGTTCCTGATGTGAAAATAATTTGACAGGAAGGCAAATCTGCGTTTGCATCGGCATGCCTGATGATGCGAATGCGCGAGCTTTCGCTCAGGCGGGGAGAGATGCCGCAACAGGGCCGATCTCCCGCAGTGCATGATCAGAGCAGCCCGCTCAACCTACCAGTCGATGACGATCCGGAACTCGCAATTCCAGGGACAGGGCTCATAGCGCGTCGAAGCTGAATGCCAGCTTCGTCGGAGTGAATGAGAACCGACCTGGAGAAGCTGCATGTCCGTAGACCTGCTCGTCCGTGATGCATATGTGTATGTCGATCGCGGCTGGGAAATCGCCGACGGCTGGATCGCCGTCAAAGACAAGAGAGTCCATTCCGTGGGCAAGGCCGGCGACGAGCCGGTCGCCGCAAAGACCATCTCGGCGCGCGGCCGGCTGGTCACGCCGGGCCTGATAAACGCCCACCACCACATGTACCAGAACCTGACGCGGTCCTACGCGCCGGTGACCAACGGTTCGCTGTTCGAATGGCTGACCGGGCTCTACCCGATGTGGGCCGGGCTGACCGAGGAATCGGTCTATGCCTCCACCTATGTCGCGATGACCGAGCTGCTGATGGGTGGCTGCACCACCTCGATGGACCACATGTATGTCCATCCCAGGCCCAGGCTGATCGATGCCCAGATCCGCGCCAGCACCGACATCGGCTTCCGTTTCTATGCGACACGCGGGTCGATGACGCGTTCGGTCGAGGATGGCGGCCTGCCGCCTGCCTCGGTGGTGCAGCGCGAGGACGACATCCTCGAAGACAGCGTCCGGCTGGTGGAGAGCTACCACGATGCCGGGCCGGGCGCGATGACGCGCGTGGCGCTCGCGCCTTGCTCGTTGTTCTCAGTGACCGAGCGGATCATGTCGGAATCGGCGCGGCTGGCCGACAAATATGATCTCAGGCTCCATACCCACCTCGCCGAGGACCCTGAGGAGGACAGATATTGCGCCGAGGTCTATGGCTGTACGCCGACCGAATATTTCGAGCGTGTCGGCTGGGCCAGCAAGCGCTCCTGGGTCGCGCATTTCATCTATCCGACTGATGCCGAGATCGGACGCCTCGCACATGCCGGCGTCTGCGCCACCCAGTGCCCCTGTTCGAACATGCTGATCGGCGGCGGCTCGGCCGACGCCATGGGGCTTCGCGCCCGCGGCATGCGCGTCGGCCTTGGCTGCGATGGCTCGGCTTCAACCGACCATGCTTCCATGTGGCTGGAGGCGCGCACGGCACTGTTGCTCGGACGCTATCGCAACGGCCCCCATTCGATGTCGGCGCGCGATGCGCTCGACATCGCCACGCGGGGCGGCGCCGCCTGTCTCGGCTGGGAGGATGAGATCGGCCATCTGAGGCCGGGTGCCTGCGCCGACCTTGTTGTCTGGAGCATGTCGGATGTGGCGCTTGCCGGCGCCCATAGCGATCCGGTCGAGGCCTGGTTGCGCTGCGGTCCCGCAGTCGCCGGCACCACCGTCGTCTCAGGCAAGGTGCTCGTCGAGGACTGCCGTCCTGTCATGACCGAGCTCGGCGACGTGCTGCGCGAGCATGCCCGCCATTCGCGCCGCATGCAGTGCCTCGAGGCCTGATCGTCACCCGCTCATTTCACCTGATGCCGCGGAGGCGGCTCATACTTCTGGGAGGAGGTAGTATATCAATGACTGATCATGTTCATGCCCATATGGGCGAGCTTGAAGCGGTCGACAGCGCGGTCGGGGATGTCGAGGAGGTCATTCCCGCCAAGCGTCGCTTCGCATTGGGACTTCAGCAGGCGCTCGTATCGAACGCCTGGCTCGATCCCATCTTCATCGCTTCCGTGGCGGGTTTTTCCGCCACGCTGGCGACAAATCTGGTGACCGCCACCTTCCTTGCTGCAGGCGTGGTCACCGTCGTGCAGAGCACCAGGCTGGTCCGCTTGCCGGTGGTGCAGGGGCCGTCCTCAGCCTTTTCGCCACTGGCCATCGGTTATTACAAGGCAGGAACGATCTCCGCGGCAAGCCTCGGCCTGATCATCGGCGCCGCACTCGTCTTCCTTGCCTCCGTCTGCGGCCAGTTCGCCAAGCTCCGGCGCCTGCTGTCGCCGGCCGTCTCCGGAACGATCATCACCCTGGTGGGGGTCGCGCTGGCAGGTTTCACCTTCATGGAGTTCTTCGGCGGCATCGGTTCGCCAAGCTTTGCCACAGGATCGAGCCTGTTCCTGGCCTGTGTGACGACGGCAGTCGTGCTGGTCAGCGCCGCCGTCGGCGGCACCTTTCGTATGTTCGGCTTTCTTACGGCGCTCATAGCAGGCGATGTGCTTGCCCTTGGCCTTGGGCTGCTCGATTTCTCCAGCGTCGGCCAGGCGCCCTGGCTGGCCTTCCCGAAACTGCTGCCCTATGGCGCGCTGACCTTCGATCCGGCGATCACCATCACCATGTGCATCGTCTTCGTCGTTGCCGTCGTCGAGGCAATGGGTATGTATGAGGCGACGGCGCGGCTGACTGGCACCGAACTCGACGACCGCCGCGTCAACGCCGGCATTGCCGGCGAAGCCGGCGGTTCGATGTTGGCTGCGCTGATCGGCGGTTTCGGTACGACTGCATACGCCCAGAATCTCGGCGTCATCAGGCTGACCGGCGTTGCCAGCCGGCATGTCGTCCGCGTCACCGGCTTCATCTTCATCGCCTTGGCATTCCTGCCCAAGGTCGCAGCGGTTCTGGTGGCGACACCGGCGGCGGTTGTCGGCGGGCTGTTCCTGCCGGCGGCGGCAACCGTGGTCATGACCGGCATTCAGATGGCGAGCCAGGACCGGGGTTCACCTGTCAAGAACATGGTGGCTCCGCTCGGCCTGATGGCGGGGCTGGGCATTCCTGCGCTGGCCGGAGCCCTGTCGGGCGGGTTGCCGCAGATCCTCGGCGAGATGCTTGCGCATTCCATCGTGGTCGGTGCGGTGACTGTCATGGTTGCCGAGATCGTCCTGGTTCGCCTTCCCGAGTTCCTGCGCTCGCGCTGAATCAGGAGGAACCCCTCGGGACACGTTCGGGCGCGTCCCGAGGGCTACAAGCTGTTGTCCAGTTTGAGCACCGCATAAAGCAGTGTCTGAACTCCGGCCTGGCACTGCTCTTTCGTCGACGACTCCGCTTCGTTGTGGCTGAGGCCGTCGAGGCAAGGAATGAAGATCATCGATGTCGGTGCGACACGGGCGATGTAGGCGGAGTCTTGACCGGCGCCGGAATGCAGCCTCAGGCTGCTGTAGCCGGCGGCCGCCGCGCCCGACGCAACGGCGTCGATGCACCTGCCGTCGAACTTGGCGGCCGGGCTGCGCCAGATCTCGGTCAGGCTGCAGGTGAGGCGTCCGTCGAAGCGGGCGTGGATCTCCTGCCGCAGCATGGCTTCCATGGTTTCAACCAGGCCGTCTTCGGGGTGGCGCAGGTCGACGGTCATGCTGACCTGGCCGGGTACGACGTTGCGCGAACTCGGATGGACGTCGAGGCAGCCGGCGGTGTCGACCGCCGATGCATGCGACCTGGAGATGCGCTCGACAAGCAGCACGACCTCGGCCGCGGCGACGAGCGCGTCGCGCCGCGCATCCATCTACTGCAGTAAGCGTCGGCTCAACTGCGGCTCCGGCGAAGTAGCGACCATCTCGCCGAAATCCACTTCCGCTGCTGAACCGGCCTGATCTAACCGTCGCGAGCCCTACGCCGGTACCTTCACCTCCGGCATCGCGCCGATCAACATGCGGGCATACTCGCTTTTCGGCGCGTCGAAAATCTGGGCGCAATCGCCTTGTTCGACGATTTCGCCGCGGTTGATCAGGGCCACCCGGTCGCAGAGGTAGCGCACGACGGCGAGGTCGTGGCTGATGAAAAAGTAGGTCAGGCCGAGGCGATCTTGCAACTCGCACAGAAGATTGAGCACCTGCGCCTGCACCGAGACGTCGAGCGCCGAAGTCGGCTCGTCGAGAAGCAGCAGTTCCGGGCCCGATGCGAGGGCGCGCGCTATGCAGATGCGTTGGCGCTGGCCGCCGGAGAATTCATGCGGATAGCGGTGTAGGTGCTGCGAGCCCATGCCGACGAGCGAAAGCAACTCTGCGGCGCGGTCGCTGCGCTGCCGGTTCGTCAGGCCAAGGGTCTCATGGTGGATGACAAGCGGCTCGGTGACGATATCGTAGACCGACATGCGCGGGTTGAGAGACGCATAAGGATCCTGGAAGACGATCTGGACGCGCGAGCGCAGGCGACGCAGTTCGGCCTCCGAAAGCTTGCCGAGGTCCTGGCCTTGCACGCGGATGCTGCCCGAAGTCGGCGTTTCCAGATGCAGAATGGAGCGGGTCAACGTCGTCTTGCCCGAGCCACTTTCGCCGACGAGGCCAAAACTCTCGCCCTTGCGCACGCTGAGCGAGACGTTTTTCAGCGCGTGGACTTCTGGCGATGTCCCGAAGATGCCGCGACGCCCCGGGTAGATTTTCGAGACGTTGTCGATCTCAAGCATGATCTCAGTCATCGACGAGCGCCTCCATTTCATTGACGCGGATGCAAGCGGCAGCATGGTTGTCGCCGACCGAAACCGGCGCCGGCATGGCCGTGGTGCAGGCGGGTTGGGCAAACTGGCAGCGTGGGGCGAAGCGGCAGCCCGGCGGCGGCGTGATCAGGTTCGGCACCGAACCCGCCAGGCCGCGAAGCTCGCCGCGCCTGGTCTCGCGGGTCGGGATCGCCGACATCAGGGCGCGTGTGTAGGGATGGACCGGGTTGCCGATGACGGCCGCGACCGGGCCGCTTTCGACGATGTTTCCGGCATACATGACGGCGACATGGCTGCATGTCTGGGCAACGACGCCGAGATTGTGGGTGATCAGCACAACGCCCATGTCGAAGTCCTTGACGCTGTTCTTGATCAGCTCAAGAATCTGCGCCTGGACCGACACGTCGAGCGCCGTCGTCGGCTCGTCGGCGATCAAAAGGTCCGGACGGCCGATTAGCGCCATGGCGATCAGCACGCGCTGGCGCATGCCACCGGAAAACTGATGCGGATAGTCGTCGAGCCGCGCCAGTGCGTTGGGGATGCCGACGCGGGTCAGCATCTCGCCGGCCAGCTTGCGCGCGGCCTGGCGGCATTCGCGCCGGCCGGCATTGGGCGCGCATCCGATCACCTCAGGATCGCGGTCAGCCGCAGCCAGCGCCACGTCGACCAACTGCTCGCCGATGCGGAAGGCCGGGTTGAGGTTTGTCGTTGGGTCCTGGAAGATCATGCCGATGCGCTTGCCGCGCAGGCGCTGCATCTGGGATGGGCTGAGCTTGAGCAGATCCTGGCCTTCGAGCAGGATCTCGCCCGCCGTGTAATGGGCCGGCGGCGTCGGCTGCAGGCGCGACACCGACAGGCCGGTGAGCGACTTGCCGCAGCCGCTTTCGCCAACGAGGCCCCAGATCTCACCCCGGTTCACCGTGAGATTGATGCCATTCAGGACATGCGCCCGGCCGTCGAAGCTGGACATTCTGAGGTGCAGGTCGCGGATTGAAAGGAGAGGGGCGGTCATCTCAGCGCCTCGCTTTCGGATCGAGGATGTCGCGCAGACCGTCACCGAGCAGATTGAAGCCAAACACCGCAAGGAACATCGCCATGCCAGGGGCCATGGCCGTCCACCAGTAATCGGGCATGTAGGAGCGCGATATGGACAAAAGCGTGCCCCATTCCGGCGTCGGTGGGCGAACGCCGATGCCGATGAAGCCGAGGCCCGCAACGGTGAGGATGGCGAAGCCCATGTCGAGCGACATCTTGACGATGATCGGCGAGACGACATTGGGCAGGATGTGACGGAAGAGGATACGCTTGGGCGTGGCGCCGAGCGCGCGGGCGGCGGTCACGTAGACCTCTTCGCGCGCTGCCAGCACTTCGCCGCGTACCAGCCTGGCATAGCCGGGCCACCATGAGAGGGCGATGGCGATGACCATGTTGCCGAAGCCCGAGCCAAGGGCGGCGGCAATCGCCATGGCGAGGATCAGCCCGGGAATGGTCAGCGTGAGGTCGGTCAGCCGCATCAGCACCTCGTCGACCCAGCCACGGGCGAAGCCGGCGACGGCGCCGACCAGCGTGCCGATCACCGAGCCGATGAGCACGACGCCGAAGCCGGCGAGCACCGAAACGGTGGTGCCGGCCATAACCAGCGACAGTACGTCCTGGCCGAGTTCATTGGTGCCGAAGGGATGGGCGGCCGATGGGGGAATGAAGCGTGAGGCGGTGTCGACGCCACCCGCGACGTGATTGGGGTAGGGGGCAAGTACGGCGCCGAAGACGGTGAAGAAGATCACCACCGCAACGATGGCAGCCCCCAGCATCGACAGTTTGCTCTGTGAAAAGCGGAAGAAGGCGCGGCGCAGCCTGTCACGGCGCGGCGTGGCGAAGTCGTCCGCGCTGTTGTGCTCGGTCGTGGTCATGAGTAGCGGACCTTGGGGTTGATGACGCCGTAGAGCAGGTCGATGACGAGGTTGGCGAAGACGAAGAGCAGGCCGATGACCAGAGCGACGCCGATCACCGGCATCATGTCCTGCGAGACGATGGCCTTGGTGGCGTAGAGGCCGAGGCCCGGCCAGTCGAACACCGTTTCAACCAGCACCGTGCCGCCGAGCAGCCAGCCGAAATAGAGGCCGATCACGGTCAGCGTTGCCGAGACGGCGTTGCGGGCGACGTATTTGGTGATGATCTTGCGAGAGGGCAGGCCGAGCGCGCGTGCGGTCATCACATAGTCCTGCTGCATCACCTCGATCGTCGAGGCGCGCATCATGCGCATGATCGTGGCAAGCGGAGACAGCGACATGGCGATGGCCGGAAGTGCCAGGTGGCGGAGCGACATGAAAAAGGCATTCCAGTTGCCTGCGATCAAGGAATCGATGGTTAGGAAGCCGGTGACGAAACGCGGCGGGATGACCACGATCGGCAGGCGGCCACCGAGCGGCAGCCACATCAGCCACATGGCAAAGCAAAGCTGCAGGAGCAGGCCGAGGAAGAAGCGCGGCATCGAGATCGCGCCGATGGCGCCGACCTGGGCGAGATAGTCGGGCCAGCGGTTACGCCACACTGCGGTGACGAGGCCGAGCGGGATGCCGACCGCGACCGCGATGAACATCGCCGCGAAGACGAGTTCGAGGGTCGCAGGCAGGTAGGCCTTGATATCGGCGGCGACGGGGCGGCGCGTCAGCAGCGACGTGCCGAGGTCGCCATGGACCAGGCCGGAAACATAATGGCCGTATTGCACCCAGATCGGCTGATCCAGGCCGTACTCCACGGCAAGTGCGGCGATTTCGGCTTGCGTTGCGTTCGGACCTGCGGCGAGCGCCACCGGATCGCCCGGCAGAAGGCGCGCGATGGCGAACATGATGATCGTCAGTCCGACGATGACCGGTATGAGCAGCAGAAGCCGCCGCAGGATGAAATGCAGCATTGCCGATGTCCTCTGTTTGGAGCTTTGGCGGGCCCGAAGGCCCGCCAAATGTTCGACTTAGCCGAGCGACAGGCCCCAGGCCTCGATCGCGTTGGAGGCGACCGGCGTGAAGTGATAGTCCTTCACGTTGTCGCGCATGGCGAGCTTGCGACGCTCCAGCACGCCGAAGACATCAGGTGCGTCCTCGACGACCTTCTTCTGGAATTCGCCGTAGATCGCCACGCGCTTGGCCTGGTCGATCTCCTTGCGGCCGGCCTCGATGAGAGCGTCGACTTCCGGGTTCTTGTAGACGGCGTTCTGCCAGGCGCCGTTGCGCGACGAGTGGTAGGCGGCATAGGCGATGTTGTCTGGATCGCCGTAGTTCGCCGTCTGGTAGACGGGGAACAGGTCCGGGAAGGTTTCGGCCGACTTGCAGGCGCTCACCATGTCGGGCCAGTTCATCGGCACGATCTCGAGGTCGATGTTGAGCTGCTTGAGGCTGTCGAGCATGATGAGTGCCCACCGGCGCTGCTGCTCAAGGCCTGAGACATGGTACATCTTGAGCTTGAAGCCGCCCTCGGGCTTGGCCGACTTCGCCATGTATTCCTTCGCCTTGGCCATGTCGGTGCCATAGGCGACGAGATTGGCGTCGAAGCCGAGGATGCCGCTGGGCAACGGGCCGTTCATCGGGTCGGCATAACCCGCAGCGTCGAGGATCGCCTTGTAGTTGGTGGCGTATGAGATCGCCTTGCGCAGGTTGATGTCGGCGCAATGACCGTGCTGCGTGTTCATCTTGATCGAGAAGGTGCGGTATTCCGGCTCGATGACGCTGACGACGCCGGGTGCATCCTTCAGCGCGTCCATGTCCTCGCTGGTAAGGTCGGTGGCGATATGGGCCTCGCCGCGCTGGATCATGAGCCGCTGGGTGGCCGTTTCACGCACGATCTGCCAGATCACCCCTTCGAGGTTGCCGCCGCCGGCCTGCCAGGCTTCGGGAGCACGGGCCAGTTGGTAGAGCGTGCCGACCTCGAAGCGGGCGACGGCGAACGGGCCGGAGCCGGCAGCATTGGTCATGAGATAGGTTTCGCCTGAGTCACTGCCGAGATTGGCCTCGACCACCGCCTTCTCGACGATGAATATCCACGGCAGCACCTGCAGGAACGGCGCGAACGGCGTTGCGAGCTTGAACTTGACGGTACCTGCGTCAACGGCGGTCACGCCTTCCGGGGTAACGATGTCGCGGATCATCCACGAATTGCCCTTGGCGAGCTTCAGCGCGCGGGCGAACGAGTAGACGACGTCGTCGGCGGTGACAGCACTGCCGGAGTGGAACTTGGCGGCCTTGTTCAGCACGAAGGTGTACTCGGTGCCGTCGGCGCTGACGGTCCAGCTCTCGGCGATGCCAGGTGCCGGCACCGGCGGGTTGCCGGAGATGCGCACCAGCGGATCATAGACGTTGCGCATGAAGAACGAGGCCGAATAGCCGGTCGCGGTGTGCGGGTCGAAATTGGGGATGTCCTGGCCGGCCGCGATGATCAGGACGCCGCCCGACTGGGCGAAGAGCTGACGCGGGAAAACCGTGGTGGCGAGGCCCACGCCGGCGAGGGCCAGCAGGCCGCGCCGCGAGATGTTGAACTGGTCAGAGGTCATTGCATTGCTCCTGTCGAATGTCTGGTCGTCGTTGCAAATGGGCGGCGCCGGTTGGTCGGGCGCCGCCGGATCTCGGAGGGGCTCACGCCCAGGCCACGTTCTCTTGCGGCGCCACGGTTCCAGGTGTGCCTGGTTCCTTGCGGTAGTTGAGCGCCACGTGATCAGGCGTCACGAAGCCGAGCGCGAGATCGCGGGAGATCGCAGCGTGGTCGCGCTCGGCGGAGTTGCCGTAGCCGGAGCCACCGGCGAGGACGAGTTCGACCACCTGATCGGTGCGGTGCAGCGACACCAGCTCGCCGGTGCCGCAATCGCGCAGCACGCGACCGTCGGTTGACAGCACGCGACCGCGAGCGCCGCCGCCGGCCTTGCCGCCGAACAGGCCGTCGATCGGATTGTCGACGCCCTCGGGATAGACGGAGACGAGCATCTCAAGGCCGTCTTCTTCGAGCTTGCGGAAGCGCACGACCTGGCCAAGCCCGCCGCGCGTCTTGCCTGCGCCGCCGCTGTCGGCCCGGAACGCCTTTTCCAGCACCAGCACGGGTACCCGGCTTTCCATCAGTTCGATGGAGGTGTTGGCCGCGGACGTTGGCCACAGCAGCGAGGAATGACCGTCGCCGCGTTCGGAGCCGCCCTGGCCGCCACCACAGAAGAGCATGTCCGAGTAGAACTGCCCGTCCTTGGTCTGGCCGTAGACATTTGCCGCGACCGCGAGCCCGGTGAACGACTGGACCATGTCGGGCGAGGCGGAGGCGAGCGCCGAAAAGATGTTGGGCGCGAGATACCAGCCGGTGCGGGTCCGCAGGTTCACGGCAGCCGGGTAGGTCGGGTTGAGGATCGAACCCTCGGGCGCGGTCACCGTGAACGGACGATAGCAGCCGGCATTGCCCCGCACCGCTGGCGTCAGCATGCATTTCAGCGGGTAGGTGGCATGGGCCGCCGTGTAGTTCAGCGTCGAGTTGAGACCACCTTGCGGCAGCTGCGGTGGCGCGCCGGCGAAGTCGACTGATATGCTGTCGCCCTCGACCTTGACCAGAACAGGGTAGCTGATCGTCTCGCCCAACGGGTTGTTGGTGATGACCGAACGGTATTCGCCATCGGGCAGCGCGCGGATTGCGTCGCGCATCGCCTTTTCCGACAGACCCTGGACGACTTCGGCAAGGGCGCCGAGGTCATGCATGCCATAGTCATGCATGAAGGCATCGAGCCGCTCCGCGCCGAGCTTGTTGGCCGCGACGAAGGAGAAGATGTCGCCCAGCACCTGCTCGCCGTTGCGGACGTTCTGGCGGATGAGCTGAATCAGCGTCTCGTTGGGCCGTCCCTCCTCGAAAATCTTCATCGGCGGGATCTGCAGGCCTTCCTCGTAGATCTCGCGGGCATGGAGCGAGTCCTTGGTGCCGCCAATGTCGGAGACGTGGCCGACAGTGCCCATCAGGCCCACCAGCTTGCCATTGCGGAAGGCCGGCGTGACGATGGCGATGTCGAACAGATGGCCGGCGCAGAGCCACGGATCGTTGGTGATCAACACGTCTCCGGGCTTGAGCGTCTCGGCCGGATAGCGTGCCAGCAGCGCCTTGACCGCGCGCGGAAGCGTCAGGTTGAAGACCGGCATGGCGCGCGGGCTGTGGGCCAGCGTTTCGCCGTCCTTGTCGAGCAGTTCGCAGGCAAAGTCCTGCGCCTCGGCGATGACGAGCGAGAATGCAGTCCGGCAGACGGTAAGCCACATCTCCTCGACGACATTGACGAGGCGCGACCACATGATCTCGAGGCCGATCGGGTCGCCCTTGATGCGGGCGACCGCCTCGGCACGGGTCATGTCGTCGGTGACGAACGCATCGGCGGCCTTGAGTGCACCGACCTGGACGCAGAGGTTCTGGCCGGCGTCGATCGTGACGCTGTCGGATGGACCAACGACGGTGGTGGACTCGCGTTCTTCGATGATCGCAGGGCCGGGAATGATGTCGCCGCTGCGCAGCGCGTAGCGGTCGTAGACTGCCGTTTCGAACCTGCCCTCGTCGAACCAGCAGATGCGGTGACCCTTGATCCGGGCCGCCGTATCGCCGCCACCGGTGGCGCCGGTGAGCGAAAGCTGCGGCGTCGGGCCGGCGACGCGTGCGCGGAAGTTGACTGATTCGAAGCGCGCGCCCTCGAAAGGCTCGGCATAGCGGGCGGAATAGGCGCGAACGAAGGCCTCGCGGATGGCGGGCAGGTCGGCTTCGCCGAGCGTGGTGGCGGGGAGCGGCACGCTGATGTCATGCATCTGGCCGACGAGGCGCATGTCGGCGCTGCGCTCGACCACGATATCGGCTGCCGCGATACCCGAACGGGTAAGCTGGTGACGTCCCTCATCTTCGAGGGCCGTCAGCACGCCATTGACGGCTTGCGCGTCAAAACCTGTCTTCAGCTCGACACGCAGCGACCGCACGCCTTCGAAGGACAGGGGCGCTGCGAGGAAGCCGAGCGCCGATGCCGCGCCCGATGCGGGCGGGATCAGGACGGAGCTGATGCCCATGGCACGCGCCACGTCGACTGCATGTGCCGGACCGGCGCCACCGAAACCGACCATGGAGTATTCGCGCGGATCCTTGCCGCGCTCGACAAGGTGCACACGCGCCGCCGAGGCCATGCTCTCGACGACGACCTTGTGGATGCCGAGTGCAGCTTCTTCGATGGTCAGGTTCAACGGCTCAGCCACGCGCGCAATGGCAGCGCGTGCCGCCTCGAGGTCGAGCTTCATGCGACCGCCGAGGAAGAAGTTGGGATCGTAGTAGCCAAGCGTGAGATTGGCGTCGGTGACTGTCGGCTGCTTGCCGCCCATGCCGTAGCAGGCCGGGCCTGGGTCGGAGCTGGCGGAATGAGGGCCGACCTTCAGCAGGCCGACGTCGTCGATGGCGGCGATCGAACCGCCGCCGGCGCCAATCTCGATCATCTCGATGACAGGGGCCTTGATCGGTAGGCCGGAGCCCTTGACGAAACGGTGGACGCGCGCGGCCTCCATCATCGGCGAGATCTCGGCGCGGCCGTCCTCGATCATGCAGGCCTTGGCGGTGGTGCCGCCCATGTCGAAGGAAATGACGTCGCACAGGCCGGCAGCCTTGCCGAACAGCGCGGTGGCGAGGCCGCCGCCCGCCGGGCCGCTTTCCAGCAGCCGGATCGGGAAGTCGCGTGCGGTTTCCAGCGACATCAGGCCGCCGGCGGAATGCATCAGCCGCAGCGCACCCGCAAAACCCGCGCCGCGCAGCGACCTCTCGAGCTTGGTCAGGTAGCGGTGCATCAGGGGCTGCACGAAGGCGTTGGCGCAGGTGGTGACCGTGCGCTGGTATTCGCCCATTTCGGCGACGACTTCGCTTGAAATCGAGATCGACAGCTCGGGGAATGCGGCGCGGATGATGTCGGCGGCGCGGCGCTCATGCGCTGAATTGGCATAGGAATGGATGAAGGCGATGGCCACCGCCTCGCAGCCCTGCGCGACAAGCGCCTTGGCGCCCAGCAGGACCTGTGCTTCGTCGAGCGCGGTTTCCACGTCGCCCGAGGCGGTCATGCGCTCGTCGACCTCGAGGCGCAGGTCGCGGCTGACCATCGGATCGGGGAACGAGACGAACAGGTCATAGATGTCGTAGCGCTGCTCGGTTCCCATTTCGAGCAGGTCGCGGAAGCCGCGCGTCGTGATCAGGCCGACAGGCGCGCCCTTGCGCTCGATGACCGCGTTGGTGACCAGCGTCGTGCCGTGGACGATCTCGCTGACGTCGCTATGCTTGATGCTCTGCAGATCCAGCAATTCCTGCAGGCCAAGCAGCGCTGCCTGGGACGGATCGTGCGGCGTTGTCAGTCGCTTGTGCAGCGTGACGGAATGGTTCTGGCTGTCATAGAGCACGAAGTCGGTGAAGGTTCCACCAATGTCGAACCCGACGCGCCAGCGGTTGGGCAGATCACTCATTACTGATGTCCTTTTCTTCA
This sequence comes from Aminobacter carboxidus, assembly GCF_014863355.1. Classification (GTDB taxonomy): domain Bacteria; phylum Pseudomonadota; class Alphaproteobacteria; order Rhizobiales; family Rhizobiaceae; genus Aminobacter; species Aminobacter carboxidus. Next base: position 816,763 of record NZ_JACZEP010000001.1, read on the forward strand.
AATCCGGGGGGCGACGAAGGCGCTGTCGCCCAGGTCCTCGGCGATGCGGGCCGCCCCTTTGGCGAGGGCGGCGATCATCTCGTCGCGGCCTTTGGTGTCCACGAGTGCGTGGGGGTAAACGATGCAGAGGCTGACGGCTTCGTCGGTGCGCGGGTCGGCGACCGATATGGCGATGGCGTCCACCCCAGGTGTCGCCTCCTGGCTCGAATAGGCGAAGCCTTGGTGCCGTACTTTCGAGAGTTGTTCGCTGAGATCGGTAAGTGCGCCGTGTCCGGCGTAGAGCGCATGGACTGCTTCCTCGCCTAGCCTCGCCAGCAGCGACCGTCCGGTCGCGCTGAGATGGGCGGGCAGGCGCCGGCCGATATTGCTGACGACGCGCAGTGCATTGGTGCCCTGGAAATCAGCAACGGCGGTCACTTCCTTGCCGTCGCGGACGGAGATGTAACCAGTGTGGCCATAGGTGGCGCTGGCTTCGGCGACCACTTCGCTGGCGCGGCCGATCAGTAGCGAGGAACGTCGGTAGGCCGCGGCGAGGTCGAGCATCAGGCGGCCCGGGCGATGCCGGTGGCTGTCGCCGATGGTCTCCAGCATGTTCGCCTCGCGCATCGCCTTCAGCAGGCGGGAGGCGTTGGCTTTGGGCATGCCGAGCAGCCTCACGACGTCCGAGACCGTGAGGTCGGGACAGTCGTTGCCGAAGCACCTCAGCACATCCGCGGCATTGTTCAGGACCGACATTGCTCCTCCGAGTCGTTCCATTAAATGGAACTTGAGTTCCACTTTATGCAACTAATGCTCTCGCCTGTTCATTCGGTCAAGCTCAAAAATGAGCCGACTTCCCGATGCCGCCGGGCAGGCGGCATCGCGGATCGCAAAGGCAATGCTCCGCCCATCCCGGCAGCTATGCCGGGATCGAGCGAAGTCCTCAGATCAAGAATTTGATTTTATTGGCGCAGTCGCCTCAGGCGGCGCCGCGTACCTCGACGAGCCGGGCCAGAAGGCTGGCGCCGACGGGCAGGATCGTGTCGTCGAAAATGAATCCGGAATTGTGCAGCGGAACGGTTCCGCCATGCCCCAGATTGAAGAAGGCACCTGGAACCACGCGCAGCAGATCGGCCATATCCTCCGATCCCATCGTCAGGTCGGCGCTCGGTTGCGCCTTGTCGCCGACGATCTCCTGCGCCACCTCGATGAGGTTGCCGACCCGCTCCGGATCGTTGGACAGCACGTCGAAGATGTTGCGGATATCGGCCACGATCTCGATTTCGTGGGCAAGGGCGAAGCCGGCGCAGAGCTTGCGGATGCGGTCTTCGATCATCACGCCGTCGGCTTCGTCGAAATAGCGGAAGGTGCCGCGCAGCACAGCGGTTTCCGGGATGACGTTGTAGGCGGAGCCGGCATGGAACTGCGTGACCGAAACGACGGCGGGATGCGTCGGGTCCATGTTGCGCGAGACGATCTCCTGCATCTCCTTGATCAAGCCGGAGCCGATGGTGATCGGATCGCGGCTGGCCTGGGGCATGGCGCCGTGGCTGCCGCGGCCATGCAGCGTGATGTCGAAGAAACTGGCGCCTGCCTGTGCCTTGCCCGGCCGGATCGTCAGCTGGGAATGGCCCTGGTAGGGCGAATTGTGCATGCCATAGAGTTCGTCGCAGGGGAAACGGTCGAACAGGCCGTCGCGCAGCATGGCCCGGGCGCCGCCGAGACCTTCCTCCGCCGGCTGGAAGATCAGCACGGCGCGACCGGAAAAATCGCGATTGCCGGCGAGGTAGCGCGCGGCACCGAGCAGCATGGTGGTGTGCCCGTCATGGCCGCAGCCATGGAACACGCCGGGGTTTCTTGACGCATAGGGCAGGTTGGTCAGTTCATCCATCGGCAGTGCGTCCATGTCGGCGCGCAAGCCGATGCTGCGCCCTGGCCGCGCGCCTTCGATGATGCCGACAAGGCCGGTTCCGCCGATGCCGCGCTCGACAGCGACACCCCAGCTTGCAAGCAGATCCGCCACGCGCTGGGAGGTGCGATGCTCTTCGAAGCCGAGTTCGGGATGCTGGTGGAAATCCTGGCGTATCGCGGTGAGATCGTCGGCGAACTGGGCAATCTGTTCAATCACAGGCATGGTGGACCGTCATTTTTGGCTTTGGCCAGTCTCTGGCACTGGCGCCTTGTGAAGGCAAGCGTTTCGTCCTAGGCCTCGAAGATGTGAACGCAGGCGTCGGCCGACCGACCGTCGCGCGCCGACGCATCCAGATTTGATAGACGCCTGAAAGAGGAAAAGATGCCAGTACAAGAGACGATCGAGACGATTGCGGAAGAAGCCGGGCAGTGGCGCCGCCATCTCCATCAGCATCCCGAACTCTTGTTTGATCTTCCCGCGACGTCGGCCTTCGTCGCCGACAAGCTGCGGTCGTTCGGCTGCGACGAGGTCGTCACCGGCATTGCCAAGACCGGTGTCGTTGCGGTGGTGAAGGGAAAGCTGGGCGCCGGCCGCACCATCGGCCTGCGCGCTGACATGGATGCGCTGCCGATCGCCGAACAGACCAATTTGGCCCATGCTTCGAAAAACCCGGGCAAGATGCATGCCTGCGGCCATGACGGCCACACCGCGATGCTGCTCGGCGCTGCGCTTCACCTTGCTTCGACGCGGGATTTTGCCGGCACGGCCGTGCTCATCTTCCAGCCGGCCGAGGAGGGCGGTGCCGGCGGGCGCGTCATGCTCGAGGAGGGGCTGCTCGAGCGCTTCGGCATCGAGGAGGTCTTCGGCATGCACAACGAGCCCGGCCTGCCTGTCGGTTCGTTCGCCATTCGGCCAGGCCCGATGCTGGCCGCCGCCGACCGCTTCGTTGTGATGCTGCATGGCAAGGGCTCGCACGCCGCTTCGCCGCATGAATCGCGCGACCCCGTTCTGATTGCAGCGCATCTGGTTACGGCGCTGCAGTCGATCGCCTCGCGCAACGTCGATCCATTCGACCCGGTCGTCGTGTCGGTCACCTATCTTGCCGGCGGCAGTGAAGCTGCGCTGAACGTCATTCCGGAAACGGCGATAGTCGGTGGCACGATCAGGACCATCGATACGAAAACGCGCAAGGCCGTCGAGCAGCGTTTCAGGGATATCGTGACCAACACCGCGCGCCTTTTCGAGGCCCAGGCCGAGATCGACTGGCGCCCGGGCTACCCGGTGACCGTCAACGACCCGGAAATGACGAAAGCAGCGATCGCGGTTGCCTCCGATGTCGCAGGAACCGACAAGGTCAATGGCGAATGCCAGTGCACGATGGGCGCGGAGGATTTCTCCTATATGCTCGAAAAGCGCCCCGGCGCGATCATCTGGCTGGGCAATGGCGACTCCGCCGGGCTTCACAACCCTGCCTACGACTTTAACGACGACGCCATCGTCCACGGCCTTCGCTACTGGACGACGCTGGTAAATGACCGGCTGGGCAAGCCGGCGGTGTGATGGGCTTCTGGCTGGTCCGCATATCATCCACGTCCAAGCTTCGGGCGCGACCTCATGGTCGTTGCCGATAGACATCGTCAATCCTTAGCATTCGCCTGACGAAATCCGTGTTCGTCAGGCGACGGCGATCGTCCAGTTCGGCTTTCTGCAGCAAGGAGACGGATACACGGCGCGTCAACCATCGCTAGCACGGCGAAGCTGCTATGAAAGACGTTTCCATGATTCTCCGTTCTGCAGCCGATGACCATGACCGCCCTCGAAATCCTCAAGACCGTCTATGGCTACGATGCGTTCAGGGGACCGCAGGCGGACATCGTCGAGCATGTCATCGCCGGCAACAACGCCTTCGTGCTGATGCCGACGGGCGGCGGCAAGTCGCTCTGCTACCAGATTCCCGCGATCGTCCGTCCCGGCATGGGCCTCGTCGTTTCGCCGCTGCTGGCGCTGATGGCCGACCAGGTGGCAGCTCTGCGTCAGGCGGGGGTGCGGGCGGCCGGGCTCAACTCCGACCTGTCTCTTGACGACCGCCGGGCTCTGTGGCGCGATATCCGCGCTGGTGCGCTCGACCTTCTCTACGTCTCACCTGAAACCCTGCTGCGGCCTGATGTTCTGGAACTGCTGGATGGCGTGAAGCTTTCGCTGGTCGCCATCGACGAGGCGCACTGCCTGTCGCAGTGGGGACACGATTTCCGTCCGTCCTATCGCCAGCTCGACGCGATCGTTTCGCGCTTTGCCGGCACCCCGCGCATGGCGCTGACGGCCACGGCGGACGAGCCGACGCGCGCCGAAATCCTGTCGCATCTCGCCATCGACGAGAACGACGCCTTCGTCGCCGGTTTCGATCGGCCCAACATTCGCTACGCCATCGAGGAAAAGGACAATCCGCGCGCCCAGCTCAAGGAATTCCTCAAGCGCTACGAGGGCGAGAGCGGCATCGTCTACTGCCTGTCGAAACGCCGGACCGAGGAAACCGCCGCCTGGCTAAAGGGTCTCGGTTACGATGCGCTCGCCTATCATGCCGGCATGGACAAGGCAGCGCGCGAGGCCAACCAGATGCGCTTCCAGCATGGCGAGGCGGTCATCATGGTCGCCACCGTCGCTTTCGGCATGGGCATCGACAAGCCGGATGTACGCTTCGTCGCCCATATCGACCTGCCGGGCAGCATCGAGGCCTACTATCAGGAGACCGGGCGCGCCGGGCGCGACGGCCTGCCGTCCGACACGCTGATGCTTTACGGCTATGACGATATCGCGTTGCGCAGCCGGTTCATCGAGGAGTCGGAGGCGCCCGACCAGCGCAAGCGCATGGAACGGCAGAAACTCGACGCGCTGCTGGGATTGGCTGAAACGGCAAGCTGCCGCCGCCAGGTTCTGTTGTCCTATTTTGGCGATCACTGCGAACCGTGCGGCAATTGCGACACCTGCGCGGAGCCGCCAAAATTGTTCGACGGCGCCATTGCGGCGCAAAAGGCGCTGTCGTGCATCTACCGCACCGGCGAGCGTTTCGGCCAAGCCTACATTGTCGACGTGCTTTTGGGCGTGGAAAACGAGCGCATCGCCCAGTTCGGCCATAACAGCATTTCCACCTTCGGCATCGGCTCCGAGCACGATAACCGTACATGGCGGGCGATCCTGCGCCAGCTGATCGCGCTGCGGCTCATCGACGTCGATCTCACTGGTCATGGTGGCCTGGCGATCGCGCCCGCCGGGCGTGACTTCCTGCGTGACAAGCCGACCCTGATGCTGCGCGTACCGGCGCCAGCGCGCGCCAAACGTGGCAAGGTCGCACGCAGTGCGGCGCAAACAGCCGTCACCGATGCGGATCAGGACCTGTTTCAGGCATTGCGGCGGAAACGCACGGAAATCGCGCGCCTGCAGAACGTGCCGCCCTATGTGATTTTCCACGACAAGACGCTGATCGAGCTGGCAGCGGCGCGCCCCGCCTCGCGCGCCGAGATGGCGAGCGTGCCCGGCGTCGGCGAAGCCAAGCTCGACCGCTACGGCCCCGCCTTCCTTTCGGTGATCGCCGAGCACGTGTAACGGAGGGACGGCAAGCTATTCCGCTTCGGTGCGGAAGAGCGCTTCGATCTTGTCTTTTTCGGTAGAGGTCTGGCTGGGGAACCATGATTCCCAGCCAGACAAATGCAATGCCTTAGCTAAATCGTTATGAACTGTGTGCCCAGACCCGCGGGCGGCATCGCTTACGGCGATTTGGGGCGCATTGCTGCCATTCAAAACGCAGACGACGATGGTTACCGATAGGTCATTTAGTGAGACGGGCAAAGCTTGCCGATCGACAATTCTCACACCCTGACGACTTCTCGGGGGCACTCAAACACGCCGTGGACGCTCTGCAATGCTGGCCATTGATGAGACCATTGCCACTGCCTGAAGCAGGTAAGGTTGGGCCAATCAAGCTTCTCGCGCGTTCTCAACCGTCGAGATCCCATAGCCCTCTCGAAGCCTAAGCTCCGTCGGCGACCTGCCAAAGTGCAACCTGATCTGACGCGAGAAATGGTAGGGGTTCTTGTAACCGCACCGCTCGGCTATTTCCATCACCGGCAGATCGCTGTGAAGGAGCAGTTGCCGGCCATGGGTAACCGTCAGTTCTTTCGCGAAATTTTCTTCCAGATAGCGGCGGGCGCGATGAATGGAGCGAGGCGTGTGTCGTTCGCGCTCCGATATCTGCGCCTCATGGAAATATGCGGCGAGCGGCGACTGTCCCAAAGTGTCGCAAAGAACATGGATATCCTCTTTGCGCCCTTGCGTCAGCGCCATGCCCAATCGCTGGATCGTCCGTGAGGAGATTGGAATCTTGCTGACCGCAGTGCGCAAGCTCAGCGCGGCAGATTCTGGAAGGTTCGCAGGAAACGCCTCGCATCAGCCTACCTTGTTGCGCGTACCTTTCTGATGCTCGAACAAGGAAAGCTGCGGGCCCAGAAACAAGCCGCATTCACCAGCTTCGCGGGTCGATCACGTCCATCACCAGTGAAGGGTCATCTGGGCACCTATAGGGCCAAAGCAAAACGGGGAGGCTAAGCCTCCCCGTTGCACAAGTTATCTCCTGCAACCGTCGATCAGAACGGCGAATCCGGGAAATGGTAGTTGGCGGCGTTGTCCTTGGTCACCAGCGTGGCGTCGAGGATGTAGGTGCCGTGAACCGGAACCTGATCGAACAGCTGTGCTGCCGTCAGTTCCATCGCGGTGCCAACCATCGCCGGTGGATAGAGAACGTCAACCGGGACCATCTTGTCGCCGTCCATGACCTTCTTGATCATGTCCTTCGAGCCGGCGCCGCCGACGACGTACTGAATGTCGGTGCGCTTGGCCTGTTCGATGGCTTCGAGGATGCCGACGACCATGTCGTCATCCTGCGCCCAGACCACGTCGATCTTCGGATATTTGGTCAGGTAGTCCTGCATGACCTTGAAGGCGTCGTCGCGGTTCCAGTTCCCGAACTGGCGGTCGAGAATCTTGACACCGGAGCCGGCAATTCCCTTATCAAAACCATCCTGGCGCTGCTGGTCGATCGGGATCGGCATGCCGCGCACAATGACGACTTCCGCGTTCGGGGTGGTGGCGGCAATGTACTTGCCGGCGACTTCGCCCAGCGCCGGATTGTTGCCGGCAACATAGAGGTCGCGGACCGAATCGTCATTGCTAGAGGGCGCACGGTCGACGAGCGCAACGAACTTGCCCTTGGCCTTGATTTCCTTGATCGCGCTGACGAGCGGATCGGGATCGGTCGGCAGGATCACGAGCGCGTCAATGCCCTGCGTTTCGAGATCCTGCACGGCATTGGCCTGCGACGCCGGGTCGGGCGAAGTCTTCACCACGACGTTCAGGTTCGGATATTCCTCCATCAGCTTCTTGGCGACGCGTTCGGCATGAAATACCACACCAGCGGTCCAACCATGGTCCGCGGCGGGGATCGAGACGCCGATGGTCTTTTTGTCTTGCGCCAGGGCTGTGCCCATGGTCGCGGCGAGCGCAACGGCCGCCAGTCCCAGTAGAATTTTACGCATTCATCTCTCTCCCAAAAATGCAGGCCTGTCTTGTACCGACCGGGCGACCCGCAGCCCCGATTTACGTCACGATTTTCGCGTCAGCGAACGCTGCACCAACATCGCGACAATGACGATTGCTCCCTGGATCGCGCCGAGCAGATACTCGCTGACATATGTCGTCAGCAGCATGATGTTGCCGATGATTTCCAGGATGAAGGCGCCGGCTACGGTTCCCCAGACGCGACCTACGCCGCCACGCAAGGCGGTGCCACCGACCACGACGGCCGTGATCGCGTTCAGTTCCCACATAGTGCCCGTCGTGGCCGTGGTGGAAGAAAGGCGCGGAATATAGATCAGGCAGGCACCCGCCACGCATAGCCCCTGGATCAGGTAGGTCATGGTGCGCACGCGCGCAACCGAGATGCCAGAATAGCGCGCGACGTCCTCATTGGAGCCGACCGCGATCACATGGCGGCCAAACGAGGTGCGGTACAGGATGAATGCCGCAATGGCCGCCGTGACGAAGATTGCAAGCACGGGGTAAGGAATGCCGAAAAGATTGCCGAAATAAACCGGGCGATAGATCGCCTGCACATCCGGATTGCGCAGCGTGATCGCGCCGCCTTGTGAAAGCCAGGTGGTCAGGCCGCGATAAATGCCCATCATGCCAAGCGTGGCGATGAAAGGCTCGATCTTGCCCAAGGTTATGACCAGTCCATTGGTCAGCCCACAGGCCATGCCGATTGCCAGCATCAGCGCCGTGGCAGCCAGAACCATCGTCAACGGATTGGCGATGCCGTCCGAATTCATGAACATGATAGCGAGCGAGGCGATGAAGGCGGTCATTGCGCCGACAGAGAGATCAAGTCCTCCGGCGGTGATGACAAAGGTCGCGCCAATCGCAATGATCGCGATATAGGCCGAGCGCGTCATGACGTTCAGCAGGTTGTTGGCCGTCAGGAAGTTGTCGTGGGCAAACGAGCCCAGCACCAGAAGCAGCGCCAGCGCGATGAAGGGCGCGACGGCGCGCAGGTCCACATCCCGCCAGAGGTTGCGCCTTTGTGGAGTGGTGGTCGTCGTGTCAGTCATGTCTCAAGCCGCCTCAGAAGGTTTTACGCCCGTCGCAAGCACGACGATCTCTCGCTCGTTCATGTGTTTGCCGCTCACCTCATCGGCGATCACGCCCTCGCGCATCACAATGATGCGGTCAGAGACGCCGATCAGTTCTGGCATTTCGGAAGAGACCACGATCACCGACTTGCCCTGCCGGGCGAGGTCGGCGATGAACATGTAGATCTGCTCCTTGGTGCCGATGTCGATGCCGCGCGTCGGCTCGTCGATGATGACGATGTTGGGCTTCAGCAGCATCATCTTGGCGATGAGCAGTTTCTGCTGGTTGCCGCCGGAAAGCTGGCCGGCCAGCAGGTCCTTGTTGCGGGTGCGAATGTCGAATTCGGCGATCGCCTGATCGAGAGCGGCGCGTTCCGCCTTGCGGTCAAGCATTATGCCGCGCACGAATTTCTTCAGGCCGGCCAGCGTCAGGTTCACGCCGAGGGCCTCTTGCAGCAGCAAGCCCTTGCCCTTGCGATCTTCGGAAAGATAGACGATGCCCGCCTTCATGCTTTGCCCGGCATTGGCGAAGGAAACCGGCCTTCGGTTCAGACGGATCTTGCCCTTTGCGGGACGCAGGCCGACGATGCCCTCCATCAATTCGGTACGCCCGGCGCCGACAAGGCCGGCGAAGCCGAGGATCTCGCCGCGCCTCAGTTTGAACGAGGCGTTGCGGGCATAACCGGGCACATCCATGTTCTCGACTTCGAGGACATAGTCCTCGCCCTCAGGCGCGACATGATCCGGATATAGCTTGGACACGTCGCGGCCCACCATCAACTGCGCCATGTCCAGCGGTTCAAGGCCGGCTGCCTCACGAGTGGTGACCAGCTTGCCGTCGCGCAGCACGGTGACACGGTCGGCCAAGGTCTTCACTTCCGGCAGGCGATGGGAAATGTAGAGGACCGCCGCACCCGATTTGCTGATATCTGAAATCACCTTGAGCAGCGCATCGGTTTCAATCGGCGTCAGCGACGCCGTCGGCTCATCGAAAATGACCAGACGGTGCGGCACCAAAAGCGCGCGGGCAATCTGCACCAATTGGCGCTGGGCGATCGAAAGGCGGCCGACGACGGTTTTCGGATCGATATTGGCGCCGAGGTTGCGCACGGCCTTGGCGGCACCCGCATTCATGGCCTTGTCGTCGACGCTCAAGCCCTTTTTGATCTCGCGACCAAGATAAATATTCTGCGCCACCGTCAGGTCCGGCGCCAGCAGGATTTCCTGATGCACCAGCACGATACCACGATGCTCGGCGTCCACCGGTCCGCTCAAGGCGACGGTCTCGCCGTCAATGGTGAGCGATCCGCGCGTCGGCGCAAGATGGCCCGCGAGGATCTTGAGCAGGGTGGATTTGCCTGCGCCGTTCTCGCCGATGATGGCGTGCACTTCACCGGAGCGGATATCGAGCGAGATGTCCTTCAGCACCTCAACACCACCAAATGTCTTAGCCAGCCCATGTCCGGCCATGAAACCCTTGTGGTCCTGCGACGGAGAGACGACGGACATGGTCATCCGATCTTTGTCCACACGTTGCCGGCTTTCGATGAGGCGACGGAGGCTTCGATGAACTTCATACCGTCAATGCCGTCGTCGACGGTCGGGTAAATCACATCGGCGTCGGGCTTATTGCCTTCGCGCGCTGCGCGGATGGCGCGGGCTGCTTCTGCGTAGATGGTGGCGAAACCTTCGAGATAGCCTTCGGGGTGGCCGCTCGGAATGCGCGTGACGCGGGTCGCAGCGGGGCCCGCGCCGGACCCGGCACGGGTGAACAACTGCTTCGGTTTGCCGAAGGGCGTGAACCAGAGATAGTTCGGGTCGGCCTGCGTCCATTCCAGGCCGCCCTTTGTACCGTATACTCGCAACTTCAGCCCGTTTTCGTTGCCGACAGCCACCTGGCTTGCCCACAGCATGCCGCGCGCGCCTCCATGGTAGCGAAGCAGGATTTGCACATCATCGTCGAGAGGGCGGCCCTCGACGAAGGAGGTCAGTTGCGCTAGCACCTGTTCGCTCTTCAGCCCGGTTACGAAGGCCGCCAGGTTATAGGCGTGGGTGCCGATATCGCCGATCGCACCGCCAGCGCCGGAGCGCTTGGGGTCGGTGCGCCATTCGGCTTGCTTGGAGCCTAAGCGTTCCGCGGGCTCGGTCAGCCAGTCCTGCGGGTATTCGGCCTGCACGACGCGGATTTCGCCGAGGTCGCCATTGGCGACCATTTCGCGCGCCTGCCGTATCATCGGATAGCCGGTGTAATTGTGTGTCAATACAAACAGCTTGCCCGACTTCTTCACCAGCGCGGCGAGTTCTTCGGCCTCCTTGACGGTGGTGGTGATCGGCTTGTCGCAGATCACATGGATACCAGCCTCAAGGAAGGCTTTGGCAGCAGGCGCGTGCATGTGGTTCGGCGTCACGATGGAGACGGCCTCTATGCCATCGGGGCGGGCAGCCTCTGCTTTGGCCATTTCTTCAAACGAACCGTAGGATCGGTCGGCGGGAAGGCCGAGATCGGCAGCCGAGGCCTTCGCCTTTTCGACGCTGGACGACAGTGCGCCGGCGACCAGTTCATACTGGTCGTCGAGCCGCGCGGCCATGCGGTGGATAGCGCCGATGAAAGCGCCCTGTCCGCCGCCAACCATACCCAGGCGAATGCGGCCGCCGCCAGCTTCTTTGTTACTTGCTTCAATGGCCATGTCGCGCTCCCCTCAGCTCAGGCCGAGCATCTTGCGATTTGCGGCGTCGTCTGTGCCGGCATTGGCGAAATCGTCAAAGGCGTGTTCGGTGACGCGGATGATATGCGCCTTGATGAACTCGGCGCCTTCACGCGCGCCGTCCTCGGGGTGCTTCAACGCGCATTCCCATTCCAGCACCGCCCAGCCGTCGAAATCGTTGGCGGTCAGCTTGGAAAAGATCGAACCGAAATCGACCTGGCCGTCGCCCAGCGAACGGAACCGTCCAGCGCGGTTGACCCAACTCTGGAAGCCGCCATAGACCCCCTGCCGACCCGTCGGGTTGAACTCGGCGTCCTTGACGTGAAACATTCGAATACGATCGTGATAGATGTCGATGTAGTCGAGATAGTCGAGCTGCTGCAGCACGAAATGCGAGGGATCATAGAGCAGGTTGGCGCGGGCGTGGTTGTTGACGCGTTCGAGGAACATCTCAAAGGAGACGCCATCGTGCAGGTCTTCGCCCGGGTGGATTTCGTAGCAGACGTCAACGCCATTATCGTCGGCATAGTCGAGCAGCGGGGTCCAGCGCTTGGCCAACTCATCGAACGCGGCCTCGACCAAACCGGCCGGACGCTGCGGCCAGGGATAGACATAGGGCCAGGCGAGCGCGCCAGAGAAGGTGGCGTGGGCTTTGATCCCCATATGCCTGGAGGCGCGCAGTGCGCGCTTGACCTGGTCAACCGCCCATTCCTGACGCGCCTTCGGATTGCCACGAACCTCCGGGGCCGCAAAGCCGTCAAATGCGGTGTCATAGGCGGGATGAACCGCAACAAGCTGACCTTGCAGGTGGGTTGAGAGCTCTGTCACTTCCAGACCATGTGAGGCGGCGACGCCTTTGATCTCGTCGCAATAACCCTTGGAGTCTGACGCCTTGTTCAGATCGATCAGCCGCGCATCCCAGGTCGGAATCTGGACACCCTTGTAACCAAGGTCAGACGCCCATTTGCAGATTGAGTCGAACGAGTTGAACGGCGCTGCGTCGCCGGCGAACTGCGCCAGGAAAATGGCGGGGCCCTTGATCGTCTTCATGAACTTCCTCCCGTGGCGCGCTCGCGCCGAAACCTCGCTCCAGATTGGGACAGCATGCCCAGTTCACCCTGCGAGCGGAATTGATGTCATCCTAAAGCCTGCGACCCACCTTCACCTTCCATGCCGCCAGCTCGCATACGCGCGTGTGACACCGTCTATTGCACCTTACACGTAGCGGTTGACGATGTTTTCGAGCAGTTCCTGTCGGCCGGACTTGGGCTGCGGCTGAATCCTCTCCTTGACGACGCGCTCGGCCACTTCCTCAAGCGTGCGCTTGCCCGACAGCATGGCCTCACCCTCGGCGGTCTTCCAGCCGGCATAGCGCTCGGCCAAAGGCCCTGAGAGAGCCTTGTCCTCGATCATGCGCGCCGCAGCCTTGAGGCCGCGGGCGCAAGCGTCCATGCCGCCGATATGGGCGATCAGCAAATCCTGCGGATCGAGCGATTGGCGGCGAACCTTGGCGTCGAAATTGGTGCCGCCCGTCTTCAGGCCACCGGCCTGGAGGATATGATAATAGGCCAGCGCCATTTCCGGCACGTTGTTCGGGAACTGATCTGTGTCCCAGCCCGACTGATAGTCGTTGCGGTTCATGTCGATCGAACCAAGGATGCCAAGCGAGCCGGCCAACGCCAGTTCGTGCTCGAACGAGTGGCCGGCGAGGATCGCGTGGCCTTGCTCGATATTGACCTTGACCTCGTTCTCCAGTCCGAAGTCCTTCAGGAAACCATATACCGTCGCGACGTCATAGTCGTACTGGTGCTTGGTCGGTTCCTGCGGCTTCGGCTCGATCAGGATGGTCCCCTTGAAGCCGATCTTCTTCTTATAGTTGACGACCATCGAGAGAAAGCGGCCGGCCTGCAAGCGCTCCTGCTTAAGGTCAGTGTTGAGCAGCGTCTCGTAACCTTCGCGCCCGCCCCAAAGAACATAGTTCTCGCCGCCAAGCTTCATGGTGGCATCCAAGCAGGCCTTAACCGTGGCTGCCGCATAAGCAAAGACGTCAGGATCAGGGTTCGTCGCTGCGCCCCCCATCCAGCGCCGGTTGGAGAACATATTGGCAGTGCCCCAAAGCAGCTTCACGCCGCTCTGGGCCTGCTTCTCTGCAAAAATGTCGACGATCTCGTCGAGCCGGTCCTTGCTTTCGGCGAAGCTGTCGCCTTCGGGACGTACGTCAGCATCATGGAAACAGTAGTAAGGCGTGCCGAGCAACGAAAACATTTCGAAAGCGACATCTGCTTTCAGTTTGGCGTGTTCCATGGTGGGGCCAAACCAGGGACGGTCAAACGTTTGGCCGCCGAAGGGGTCGCCGCCTTCCCAGGCAAAGGAATGCCAGTAGGCAACGGCAAAGCGCAGATGGTCCTCCATGCGCTGGCCGAGTACCAGCTCGTCCTTGTTATAGAAGCGGTAGGCCAAGGGACTTGCCGAGTCCGGCCCCTCATACTGGATCGGCTTGATGTCACCAAAAAATCCGGTGGTCATGTCCTGTTCGGTCCCATTTCTGCAATTTCTGATGTACGTATATCAGGAATGATCGAGCGCGCCAGAGGGCGCAGCCAAGAATCCGCCGATCAGGGTAGATTGTCGCGCAGGTATACCTCGATCCGAATATGCTCCTGCCCCTCAATGAGGGTCCGCTGATCGGTCAGCGAACGGAGCGTCCGAATGGCGCTGCGGACCTCATGGCCGGCATCCTGATTGATGATGGCGTGGAACAAGCCGCTTTCCAACGCGGCTCGCGTATGGACGCTCAGTTCGTGCGCCACCACCATCGGACGCCTTTCGGTTGGCCGTTCGGACAACGCTTCGATCAGACCGAGATTGCCCGCGCCGATATTGTAAAGGCCGACAATATCCGGGTCGCGATCCAGGCACTCCTCCACAATGCGCCGTGTCGAGGGTCGGTCGTCCCGACCCTCGACCACCGGCAGCGCTTCCAGATTGGGATACTCGGTGCGGATGACCTGATCGAAACCCATGCGGCGCTCCACATGGTCGCGCACCAGCATGGAGCCGGCGACCAGCGCGATCTTGCCGCTCACGCCGCGCAGGAAGCGCCCGAGCAGGCTCGCCGCCGTGCGTCCCGCCGCGACATTATCGATGCCTACATAGCGATGGCGCTGAAAGGACGGCGCATCGGAGACAAGGGTGACAACGGGAACATTCGCGCTATGCAGCCGCGCCAAGGCCTGACGCACCGGCGGCGCTTCGGTTGCGACCAACGCCACGCCGCCAATCTCGTTGGGGTCCAGCCCGTTGAGGATGTCGGCCAGTGCCTGCCCGTCAAAGGCGGGCGCCGTGACGACGCAAAGTTCGATCCCGTCTGGCGCCATCTGGCGACCGGCTTCGCGCGCTTCGCTCTCGAGCCTGCGCATGAAGGTGTTTGCGCCTTCGGGTATGATGAAGACGATGCGGTAGACGCGGCCCTTGGCCAGATTGGCCGCCGCCTGGTTGCGGACGAAGCCAAGTTGTCGGATGACTGCTTCCACGCGCTGCACTGTCGAGGCCCGAACACCTTCCCGGCCATTGATGACACGATCGACCGTTGCGAGGCTGACGCCGGCTGCGTGGGCGACGTCATGGACCGTGGGGCGCATTGCGACTTCCATATTTGAGTTACGTACATCATTACATTCGTTTGGATGTTTGCGTCAACGACGCAGCCAAAAGACAAATTATGCACGATGTCGGGCATAGCTCACATAAAGGACTCAGCAACCCAGTGGAGAATTCGCATATGGCGGGTCGACGTCGGGAACGAGGTGTGATCCGGTTCAATTCGGCACAACAATGTCAGTGCCTCGAGCCCAGCCACGTTGGGGTTGGGTTTGTGCATGATGAACTCACGCGTTGAACGATAGCTGAGGACCTTGCGCGGATGAAGTCTATGTAGTGTCCGATCCACAAGGGTCGCTCTCAGGATCCCGCAAACCGCCTTCATCGGGAGCCGTGCCTCGGTCACGATAACGACCTAAACATCTTTCTTCTCTCGCCGCAGAATTTCATCGGCGCCAGCACGTCATGCGGCTTATCCAATCTTCGACCGCAGCCAGAAATTCACGCGATCAACTTAGCTGCCTTTTCAGCGATCATCACCGCCGGAGCGTGGGTGTTGCCGGAGACGATCGTCGGCATGATCGAGCAATCGGCAACGTAGAGTCCATCGATCCCGCGCACGCGCAGTTGAGGATCGACCACCGCCATGTCGTCGCGGCCCATTCGTGCAGTACCGACGGGATGGAAGATCGTCGTAGCGATGTCGCCGGCGGCGCGGGCGAGCTCCTCGGGCGCCTGGATATGGGCGCCCGGCTTGAATTCCTCCGGGCGGAACTGGGCCATTCGTCGGGTTTCCATCAACCGGCGGGCGATCGTGATCGACGCAGCCGCAATCTCGCGGTCTCCTTCGGTAGAGAGATAGTTAGGGGCTATCTCTGGATGATCGTCGGGTCTGGGTGAGACGATGCGCACATGGCCGCGCGCCTCAGGCCTGAGATTACAGACCGAGACGGTGATCGCCGGGAAGCTGTGCAGCGGCTGGCCAAAGGCTTCCAGCGACAGCGGTTGGACATGGAACTCGATGTTGGGTGTCGAGAAGCGCGCGTCCGACTTCATGAAGATGCCGAGCTGGCTCGGCGCCATGGACATTGGGCCGGTACGCTTGACCGCATATTCGAGCGCAATCAGTGCCTTGCCGGCAAGGCTTGCTTGGCGCTCATTGAGCGTCTTTGTTCCCGAAACCTTGAACGCCGTCCGGATTTGCAGATGGTCCTGGAGGTTCTCGCCGACACCGGGCAAGTGGTGCACGACTTCGATGCCGTGACGTCCGAGCAGGCCGGCTGGCCCCACGCCCGACAGCTGCAGCAGCTGCGGCGTGCCGATGGCACCGCCTGACAGGATGAGTTCACCGGTTACCTTCACATGGGCAGGTTTGCCGGCGAGGCGCAGTTCGAGCCCAGTGGCCCGACGACCGGAAAACAGAATGCGTTCGGCCTTCGCATGGGTGAGGATGGTCAGGTTCCTGCGGTGCCGAACAGGCTTGATGAAGGCGCGCACGGCATTGAAACGGAAACCGGATTTCTGGTTCACCTCGAAATAGGATGAGCCAAAATTGTTACCGTCGTTAAAATCCTCGACCTTCGGCACGCCGAGTTCTTCGGCAGCCTCGCGCACGGCGTCGAGGATCGGCCAGCTCAGTCGCTGGCGTTCGACCCTGAGTTCGCCGCCCTGGCCGTGAAACGGACCGGAAAAGCCGTGGTGGTCTTCCGACTTCCTGAACAGCGGCAGCACGTCGTCCCAGCCCCAGCCTGGATTTCCGAGCTGGCGCCAGTGGTCGTAGTCGGCGGCCTGGCCGCGCATGTAGATCATGCCGTTGATGGACGAGCAGCCGCCCATTACCTTGCCGCGTGGATAGGCGAGGGAGCGGCCGTTCAGGCCGGGCTCCTTCACTGTCCGGTAGCCCCAGTCCGTACGCGGATTGCCCATGCAGTAGAGGTAGCCGACCGGGATGTGGATCCAGTGATAGTTGTCCGAACCGCCGGCTTCCAGAAGCAGCACGCGCTTGCCGGGATCGGCGCTCAGCCGGTTTGCCAACACGCAACCGGACGAGCCGGCCCCGACGATGACATAGTCATAGCTGCCGATGTCAGTACGCATGGTCATCCCATGAACGCTCTTAGACGACATGTTCCGCGGCAACGCCCCGCAGATCCATCTCGTATTCCAGATCCACGACGGGCGGATTGTTGTAGTGCCAGGTCAGGCCGGTGCGCGCAGCACCGCGCTTGACGATTTCGTCGGCCAGGAACGGGTAGAGATTGTGCACGGTGTAGACTTGGACCGCCGTCGCGTTTTCCCATCCGAAGCCCAGCGTGGCGGCACGACGCTCCATTTCCTCCAGCACAAATTGTGCCTTGGTGCGCAAGCCGTGGGCGGAGAGATCGCCACGGCTGACGATATGCTCGCGATAGGCCGCATGGCCTTCGGGCACCTCGGCGGATCCGGAGATGACGAAGGAAGGCGTGGCTTCGGTGGTCGGCACCGTAAACGAGAACGCATAGATCGACGGCACCGGCGGCGGTGCGATCTGGGGACAGACATTGCTGCGCGCCACGGGATTGTGACCCGTCTCAAGCAGGCCCCACGCCTTCAGCGTCTTCGTGTAGCTGCTGTTGAAGGCAACAAAGCCCTCTTCGCTAAACGGTGCCGGCGAGCGCAGTTCACATGCGGCGAATGCCGTGAGGGGGCGGTCTGCGGCCGTGATGATCTTCTCGATCTCGGCAAAACCTTCCGCAAGAGGCAATGGCTGGGTAAACCGCACGCGTTCCAGCCGAAAGCCGGGTAATGCCGCTACGCCGCCCGAATATTGCGACACACCCTTGATGAACCGGTAGCCGCCAGACGTAAATTCAATCACTTCGCCCATAGTGTCTCTCCTGAAAATGAAAATGCCAGATGGGCCTGTCGCCATCGGGATAAACAAACGCACCCCTCGCCAAATGCCGGGCTGAGCCGACACGGCAGTCACAGTCTTCTTGCACGCATTGCCGCTAGGCGCTTGGCACGGTTTCCCGCGCAACCTTGTTGCTCAGCAGTCCGACACCTTCGATGTCGACTTCGACAAGATCGCCCTCCTTCATGAACAGGGGCGGTACGCGCGCGAAGCCGACACCGCCGGGCGTGCCTGTTACGATCACGTCGCCGGGGGAGAGCGGGGTGATGCGCGAGATGTAGGCAATCAGCTGAGCCACGGAATGTATCATCTGGCCGGTGCACGCCATCTGGACGGCTTCGCCGTTCAAGCGGCAGCTGATCGCAAGGTCCTGCGGGTCCGGAATTTCGTCTGATGTGACCAGGAACGGTCCGAACGCGCCCGTCGCCGGGAAGTTCTTGCCCGGCAAGAACTGCGATGTGTGGACCTGCCAGTCGCGAACCGAGCCATCGTTGTAGCACGAGTAGCCGGCGACATGATCCAACGCTGCATCAGCAGGGATGTTACGGCCGCTTCTGCCGATGATGACGGCGAGTTCCGCCTCGAAGTCGAACTGGGTGGACACCGATGGCATCAACATCGGCTCGCCATGCGCGCATTGGGAATCGGCGAAGCGGGCAAACAAGGTCGGATGCTGTGTCGGCGCATGGCGGGTCTCGACCATGTGGTCGTGGTAGTTCAGCCCGACGCAGATGATCTTTCCCGGATTGGGAATCGGCGCCTGCAGCACGATGCCGGCAAGCGGCAGCTCGGGGCTGCGGCCGATGGCCTGCGCGCAGATGCCAAGGAAGTCCTCAGCGACCAACAGATTAGCCAGCGTTGGAAAGCTGTCGCCAAGGACGCTGCTGATGGCGATGACGCGGTCGTCCGCCACCACGCCATATCCGGCTCGGCCGTTGTGGAGATAACTACAAATTCGCATCGTTCCTCACTGCGATTGGCTGGAGTTTGGTCCGGGAACCGGGTGGCCGGCGCGATGCCGGCGCGAGTTTGATTGTCGGCATGGCGGACCGGGTGGACACAGCCGCCCGGCCTGTTCCTCAGCTGATGTCGAACGTGATCGTCTTGACGTCGGTGACTTCGCGCAGCGTGTGCTTGCCGCCGAGGCGGCCCAGGCCACTGGCCTTGCCGGAGGCGCCGCCAAACGGCAGGTGAAGTTCCCAGTAGCAACTCGCGCTGTTGATGTTGACGAGACCGGCCTGCAGCTTTTCACCGAATGAAAAGGCGCGGCTCAAGTCGCGAGTGAACACACTGGCGGCGAGACCGTGCGACGAAGCATTGGCGGTGTCGAGCAGGTCGGCGTCATCGGCACAAACCACCAGTGGCGCCACGGGACCGAAGGTCTCGGAGGTGTTGAGCAGCGCCTGGCGGTCGACGCGTCCCATCACCGTGGGGTGGTACAACAGGCCCGCCCCCTTCTTTCCGCCGGTGAGAAGGTTTGCCCCGCGAGCCAAGCCGTCCGCCACATGCTGTTCGACCTTGGCGACCACCTGGGGGTTGTTCAGCGGCCCCATCGTCGTCTCGGCGAGCAGCGGATCGCCAAGACGGATCGTCTCTGCAATGCCTGCGATGCGGGCCGCGAGCGTGTCGTGGTTCTTTTCGGTGACGAGAATTCGGCCGGTCGCAGCGCAAACCTGCCCGGCATTGAAGAAGCAGCCAAAGGCGGCGGCCTGCGCCGCACGATCCAGATCTGCGTCATCGAGCACGATGACTGGTCCGTTGCCGCCGAGTTCCAGCAGCATTGGCTTGCCGGCTCCACGCTTTGCGATGGCGCTTCCGGTCTGCGGACTGCCGGTGAACCCGATACCATGCGTGCCGGGGTTGGAGACGATCTCGTCGCCGACAATCGCGCCGGGGCCGAGGACAAGGTTTACCGCCCCATCGGGAAGGCCAGCTTCGGCGATGCATTCCATCAGCTTGACGGCACAAAGCGATGTCGTCGGCGCAGGCACCCACACCACCGCATTGCCTGCGGCTAGGCAGGGGGCGAGGTACTCGACTGGAATGTTGATCGGAAAATTCCAAGGTGTCACGATCGCGTAGACGCCGCGTGCCTGGCGGAAACTTATGGCCCGTTTGCCGGGCGTCTCGACCGGGATGAACTCGCCTTCGAGCCATTTGATCAGTTCGGCAGCTTCCCGAAATCCGGTAGCGGCGGCATCGATCTCGCCATAAGCCTCCGACGCCAGCGGCTTGCCTTGTTCGCGGGCAAGGATAAGGGCGAGTTCGCCACGTCGCTTCTCGATGACATCGGCGACGCGATTGCAGAGACGTGCTCGATCCCATGCCGACATTTGCGACAACGCATTGTGACCGGCTTCAGCCGCTTTGATCGCATCCTGCGCGTCGGAGCGGTCGCCCTCGGCAAGCACTGCCAGGAGACTGCCGTCGTAAGGTGACCGCGCTTCAAACGTTTGACCGCTGTGCGAGGGCGTCCACTTGCCCGCTATGAAATGGTGCGCCTGAACTACGCTGTGTTGCATCGTCATTGTTCCGCTTGGATTCTTACTGGGACTGCATGGGATGGCTGCCGCCCGCCGGGTCGATCTGGCGACCCTTCACGATCAGGCGATCGCATACCAGCCTTGTGGAGACGTCGAGGCCTTCGCCGGCCGCGTCCCTGAAGGTCCAGGGCTCGTCGCGCCATTTCAGCACGGCAACATTAGCTTCGTCGCCGACGGCGATGCGGCCGAGGTCGGGACGGCCGATGACCTTCGCCGGGTTGGTGCTGCCGGCGGCAAGGGCGGTCGTCAGGTCCACGCCGAGCGCAATCATCTTGTTGATCGTGGTCAGAAGGTCGTAGGCAGGACCGTTGACCGAAAGGGAATGGATGTCCGAACTGATCAGGTCGGGCACAAAGCCTTCGGCCAACATCTCGCGGCAGACACGGAAGGAAAAGCCGCCCATGCCATGGCCGATGTCGAAGTGTACGCCGCTCTCGCGCGCCCGCCATACCGCATCTCGGACGCGGCCATTTTCAGTCGCGGCATTCGGATCCGGCCTGCAACAATGGGTGATGATGTCACCGGGACGCAGGCGCTGCAGGACCTCCTCGATGCTCGGAGGGTCAAGGTCGACGTGGCACATCACCGGCAGGTTGAGCCGCTCGGCCACCTCAAGTGCAATTTCGAGCGCTGCGCCGCCATTTTCGCCGGAAGCCTTGCGGCCGGCCCGCACCTTGATGCCGACGATTTGCTCTGGATAGGCCTGCGCCGCCTCGATGCAGCTTTCAGCATCGACGAGGCGCATGTCGCAGCATTCGCCGACCATCACGCGCTTGGAGAAACCGAAGATTCCCGGAAACGAGATGTTGAGGAAGGCAAAGGCGTGGAAGGGCAGGGGTTCGAAGATGAAGGTTTTCAGGCCTTCGAAGTTTCCCGCTCCGGCCGAACCGGCGTCAACGAAGGTACCGGTCGCGGATCGATGCGCAACAAGTTCGGGCCGCACGCCCAGCGAGGTGGCGCCCCAGTAGATGTGCGTGTGGATGTCGGTCAGCGCCGGCAGGACGATTGCACCTCGCGCATCGACGACGACATCGTCCGGGCGCGACAGGTCGGTGCCGATGGCGGCAATGCGACCGTCGGCGATGGCGACGTCGGCAATTGCACCCGGTGTGTCGCCGAAGGCCAAGACATGGCCGCCCTGTAGAATTGTCCGTCGTGCCATTGGCGAGTTCGTCTCCGGTGGGGCCCTCTTGCTGCACCTGTAGGTGGGCTCGGGCCGTTCAAATGGATCAGCGATCTGTCGGCAAAAAAGCACATACTGACTGGTCAGTCAATATTGACAACGGCACCATTTTCATTCCAGATGGCTGCGTCATTCGACATCTGCAGCGCCATATGGGAGGTACTTATGGGCAAGAAGTTTTTGGCCGCGTTGATTGTTGGTACGGCCACCGCAGCGGCATCGCTGCATTCTGGTAGCGCTTGGGCCAAGGAAACGGTTCGGGTCAGAGTTGCGGAATACAGCACCAAGACGGGGCCGTTTTTCCAGGGCCTGGCGGAAAAATTCAATTCGGCCAATCCTGACATCGAGGTCAAGATCGAGCATCTGCCCTGGCCGGAGATGCAGCAGCAGCTGGTGAGCGACATTTCCGCCGGCACCGCGCCTGATGTCTCGCATATGGCGACGCGCTGGATGGCGGGTTTTGCCAAGGACGGGGCACTCGCCCCGATCGAGGGGTTGATGTCGCCCGGCTTCGCCGACACCTTCGTGCCGACCTATCTCGACCTTCAGAAGCAGGGCGACCATACTTGGGGGCTGCCGATTGCTGCATCCGCGCGGGGGCTGTTCTACAACAAGAAGCTGCTCGAGCAGGCGGGGGTCGCAAATCCGCCGGCAACCTGGGACGAGGCATTCGAGGCGGCCAAGAAGATCGATGCGCTGGGCGAGGGGGTCTACGGCATCGGCGTCCAGGGGCGGGACCTCGATACTGAAGGCTATTGGTTCTACAGCCTCTGGACCCATGGCGGCAGCATCCTGGGGCCTGATGGCAAGAGCGGGTTCGCCTCGCCTGAGGCTGTGACGGCGACCAACAACTATCTGCGCATGATCAAGGCGAATGTCACCCAGCCGGGCGTCACCGGTTCCAGCCGCGAGGACCTGCAGAATCTCTTCGCCGCCGGAAAGATGGGCATGGTCCTGTCGGGTCCCTGGTTCAATGCGCAGCTCGCCGAACAGGGCAAGGATGTCGAGTACGGCATCAGCCGAATCCCGGTTGCCACGACCGAGGCGACCTATGGCGTCACCGACACCATCGCGGTCCTTGAATCCTCGAAGGTTAAGCCGCAGGCGATGAAGTTCCTGGAGTTCATCTTCAACAAGGAAAACCGGCTTGAATTCGGCAAGCTCGAAGGCTTCGTGCCGGTCCTGAAGGCGGAATCGACCGAGCCCTTCTTCACCGAGAATCCGAACATGTCGGTGTTTCTGGAAATGGGATCGGTGGCAAAGTTCGCGCCGCTGTTCCCGCGTTGGGAAGAGATGGCGGATGGCCTCAAGACCGAACTGTCCAGGATTTACGCGGGTGAGGTTTCGGCTGAGGAGGGGCTGAAGCAGGCCGCCGCGAAGATGGACGCGATTCTCGCAGAAGAAGAATAGATCCTGAAATCATCGCCTGCGAGCGATCCCATCTACTGAGGTGGCGTGACGACCACGCCACCGCCTTCCTCAAAGGTAAAGCGCGTATGCCGGGAATTGAAAAGACCGCTCCCAGACGGGCCTTAAGCGCAGGCCGGTCGAGCAAGATGGGGCTGCCGGGGCCGGCTTTCGCGCTGATCCTGATTGCGCCTTGTCTGCTGCTTTCGGTCGCCGTGATCGGCTATCCGATATTCGACGTGATCCGCATGTCGCTCTTTGACGTCAGCCGCACGGGTGTCGTCAGGGAGTTTTCTGGCCTGGCCAATTTTGCCAAGGCGTTCGCCGACCCGGTTTTCCTGCAGGCCGCGCGCCAGACAGTGATCTGGACAGTTTGCGTGGTCGCAGGAACGCTGCTGGTTTCGGTGCCGATTGCCTTGATCCTCAATGAGGATTTCTACGGCCGGACAATCGCCCGAACGATCGTGCTGCTGCCGTGGGCCATCTCGCTGGCGATGACGGCGGTGGTCTGGCGTTATGTCGTAAATGGTGATTTCGGCACGCTCAACATGACGCTGGCCGCACTTGGCCTGCCATTCGAGAATTATCCGTGGTTGGCCGATGCCAGAATGGCATTCCTCATCGAGATACTGATCGGAATTCTGGTGTCGGTGCCATTTACCGTGACCATTCTGCTCGGTGGGCTGACGTCCATTCCAGAGTCCTTGTACGAGGCGTCCGCCATCGACGGAGCGGCATCTACCAGGAGTTTCTACTACATCACGCTGCCGCTGCTGTGGCCGTTCATGCAGATCGCGCTCGTCCTCAACGTCATCTATGTTTTCAATTCTTTCCCGATCATCTGGATCATGACCAATGGCGGTCCCGCCAACCGGACCGACATTCTGATCACCTACGTCTACAAGCAGGCTTTCGCATTCGGCAAACTTGGCAATGCAGCCGCCGGCTCCATGGTCATGTTCGCGATTCTCCTGGTGTTTGCCATCGTCTATCTGTTTCTGACCAGAGCACAGGGAGCGAAAAACGATGACTAAGGCGAAGAAAAGTCTCGTTTGCTGGGCGCTTCTTTCGCCTTTCCTGCTGGTCGTTCTGTTTCCCTACGCGACGATGCTGTCGACTTCGTTGAAGCAGAAGGACGAAATATTCACCTTCCATCGCACCTGGTTGCCGCGAGAGCTCTATCTGGGCAACTTCGCGGAACTCATCTTCGAGAAAGGTTTTGGACGGGCATTGGCGAATTCGCTGGCGATCAGTGTCGGGGCGACCGTGCTGTCGTTGGCCGTGGCCATACCTGCCGCCTATGCGCTCACCCGGATGAGAGTTCCCGGCAAGGGGGCGCTGACCAACTACCTGCTCATCACCCAGATGATCTCACCGATCGTCCTGATTGTCGGCCTGTTTCGAATGTTTGCCTATTTCGGCCTGGTCAACAGCCTGCTGTCGGTGATCATCGCACACAGCGCCTTCTTCATGGCATTTGCCGTGTGGATGCTGCAGAGCTATTTCGCGACTATTCCGAAGGATCTCGAGGAGGCAGCGTGGATCGACGGAGCCGGCCGGTTCAGCGCCTTCATCCGGGTCTTCCTGCCGCTGTGCCTTCCCGGGATCGTCGTCACGGCAATCTTCACCTTCGTCAATTCCTGGAACGAATATGCGATGTCGCTGACGCTGTTGCGTCAAGTCACCCAGCAGACCGCGCCGGTTCAGATCGCATTCCTGACAGGCACTCTCTACCAAATTGAATGGCATCTCATCATGGCCGCGACGTTGCTTGCGTCGGTGCCCGTCGCAATCGTCTTTGCTTCCATCCAGCGCTATCTCATCGGGGGAATGGCGCTTGGTGGGGTCAAGTAGGAGGAGCTGAATGGCTTCGATCAATCTCACAAATATTCGCAAGCAATATGGCGCGGTCACAATCATAGACGACGTCAGTATC
The DNA here is from genome assembly GCF_014863355.1 of Aminobacter carboxidus. Classification (GTDB taxonomy): domain Bacteria; phylum Pseudomonadota; class Alphaproteobacteria; order Rhizobiales; family Rhizobiaceae; genus Aminobacter; species Aminobacter carboxidus. Next base: position 841,598 of record NZ_JACZEP010000001.1, read on the forward strand.
GCAATCGAGGATCGCGAATTCGTCGTCCTGGTCGGTCCGTCCGGATGCGGCAAGTCTACGCTCTTGCGGATGATCGCTGGACTGGAAACCATCTCGGCAGGCACCATCGCCATCGACGGCGAGGTCGTGAACGACATCGGGCCGCAGAGACGCGATCTTGCGATGGTGTTTCAGACCTATGCGCTTTACCCGCACATGACGACAGCGCAGAACATCGGCTTTCCCCTGAAGCTGCGCGGCGCCAGCCAGGACGAAATTGGTCGTTCTGTCGCCGAGGTTGCCAACACGCTGCATCTCGATGCGCTTCTTGACCGGCAGCCGCGTGCCCTGTCGGGGGGACAGCGCCAGCGCGTCGCGATGGGCAGGGCGATGGTGCGAGAGCCGCGGGCTTTCCTTTTCGACGAACCGTTGAGCAATCTCGACGCGAAACTCAGGCACCACATGCGCATCGAGCTCCGGCAACTGCACAAGTCGTTGGGCGCCACGTCGATCTATGTCACGCACGACCAGATCGAGGCGATGACCATGGCCGATCGCATTGTGGTGATGAACCGGGGCAAGGTCGAGCAGGTCGGCACGCCACTCGAACTTTTCGACAAGCCGGCAAATGTTTTCGTCGCCGGGTTTCTTGGCTCTCCGACGATCAACCTGGGCAACGCAACCTTGGCGGCCCAAGACGGATCAGCCACGCTCGAATTCCATGCCGGTTCAGGTCCGATCGACCTTGCCAACGTACCGCCATCGCCCCACAAGGAGGTTGTGGCCGGGGTGCGGCCACAACACTTGGAAGTTGTTTCTCCCGAGGGCGTCAAGCTCACCGGCACGGTCGATCTCGTCGAGCATACCGGGTGCGAAACCAATGTTATCCTCTCAGTCGGTTCCGAAAAGTGGACGGTCCAGTCCCGGACCCGCCAGCATCTCACACAAGGAGAGAACGTTGGGCTCGTCTTCGACCCGACCAACCTCCATCTCTTCGCAGCTGACACGAAGGAGCGTATCCGGTGGTAGAAAAGCGCAAGCGCGACTCCGCAAGCGACGCAAAGCCGGTTGGCAAGAAGCGTGACGCCGAGCGTACAAGGCTCGTGATCATCCAGGCGGCTCGCGAGGAATTCGCCGAAAATGGCTACGATGGTGCGCGAACCGATCGCATCGCCGTCCGTACTGGCATGAGCAAGGGCGTGCTTTATCACTACTTCAATTCGAAAGACGACCTGTTCGTGGCCGTCCTGGAGGACATCTATCTGGAGCTTCGCTCGCAGAATGAGGCTCTGGTTCTCGATGACTTCGAGCCGGAAGCCGGCATCCGCGAACTCATCGCTCACACATACAACTACTTCGTCAACCATCCGGAATTCATCGTGCTGGTGAACTCCGAAAATCTGATGAAATCCCAACACCTGGAGAGATCGCAGAGTGTCCGCAGCATGTTTGCGCCGCTCTCCCATCGCCTTGGCGAATTGATATCTCGTGGCCAGGAACAGGGTATCTTCCGGGCAAACGTCGATATTATTGAGCTTTACATCTCGATAGTTGGCCTGGGCTACTTCTTCTTGTCCAATCGATGGACACTCAGCGTGGTTTTCAATCGTGATCTTCTGGCAGAGGGAGCGGAGGAGAAGCGGCTCGCGCATATGACGGAGCTCGTTCTCGACTATCTGCGCAACGTCAAGCCAATGGATGGACTGAAATGAGCGACAACCCGTTGAAGCTGCCGGCGGCCGGAGCTTTGCGCTGGCGCGAGGTTGTCGAAACACCGGCGGTCCTGATCGATCTCGATGTCGTTGAGCGAAACATCAGGCGCTGCCAGGATCAGTGTGATCGGCTGGGCGTTGCGATCAGGCCCCATATCAAAACGCACAAGTTGCCGCTGCTTGCCCACGCGCAGCTGGCGGCTGGAGCGATCGGCATCACCGCGCAGAAGATCGGCGAAGCTGAGGTGATGGCCAACGAGGGTATCGATGACATCCTGATTACCTTCAACATCGTTGGTGAGCGCAAGCTTGAGCGTCTCAGACGTCTCGCGGAAAGGTGCCGCCTGTCGGTGGTTGCCGATAGCGCTTCAGTCATCGAGGGGCTGGCCCGCGCATTCGCCAATGCCAGCAGCGAAATCGACGTTCTGGTAGAATGTGATACCGGAATGCACCGTTGCGGGGTGTTGACGCCGGAAGAAGCCCTCAATCTCGCCCGGTTGATCTCGGATTCTCCGGGCTTGCGCTTCGCCGGCGTGATGACGTATCCGGCTCCAGGACAGGGCAACGCGGCCTGCGAATGGCTAGACCATGCCGCGCGCCTCATTCGCGAGGCGGGCATCGAGACCCGGACCGTATCCAGCGGTGGGACCCCCGATCTCTATGCAATGAAACGACACACAAGTCTGAGCGAATACAGGCCGGGCAGCTACATCTACAACGATAGGTCACTCGTTAACGCCGGCGCATGCGGCGTCGAGGATTGTGCGCTGACGGTTCTCACCACCGTCATCAGCGCGCCGGCGGATGGGCGTGCCATCGTAGACGCAGGGACAAAGGTGCTGACTTCCGACCTTTTCGGCATGAGCGGCTACGGCATGGTACTGGAGCGTCCAGATTGCGCGGTCATTTCTCTCAACGAGGAACATGGACGGATCGAGTACGCCGGCGAACAGGCGTCTGTCGTCGGCGAACTTCTGCGCATTGTTCCCAACCACGCCTGCGTCGTCAGCAACATGGTCGATTCCGTGCATCTCGTCAGGGGCGATTATTATGTCCGGGCGGAGCCGGTGGCAGCGCGGGGGCGGATCACTTGAATTCCTGAACGGAATGTCGGCATGCGTTCTAGCTGAGCCACCCGCTACGCCAAAGAAGGACCCCTTCGTTGGCGATGACAATGTGGCACGTCTCGGGAACGCGCAGGCAGTGTCGGCCAAACCGAAACAGAGGCAGGCCTCCACGCGCCGGTCATGGATGTGGCATGGCATCGTGTTCCATCTAGCGAACGAGATCGCTTTCGGAGGCGGCGATCGCCTCTCTGGTGCTGCGGTCACGCCGCAGCACCAGCCGTCTGATCGCGACGTAGAAGACCGGCGTCAGAACCAGTCCGAATACCGTAACGCCAAGCATGCCGGCGAACACGGCGATGCCCATGGCATGGCGCATCTCGGCGCCAGCGCCGGTCGCGATGACCAGAGGCACGACGCCGGCAATGAAGGCAAGCGACGTCATCAGGATCGGTCTGAGGCGCAGGCGTGCGGCTTCGAGTACCGCCGCCAGAGGATCCCGGCCTTTCTTTTCCTTCTCATGGGCGAACTCCACGATGAGGATCGCGTTCTTGGCAGCAAGCCCGACAAGCACGACAAACGCGATTTGCGTGAAGATGTTGTTGTCGCCGCTGGAGAGCCAGACGCCGCCGATGGCCGAGAGCAGCGCCAGCGGCGCGATGAGCAGGACAGCAAAAGGCAAGGACCAGCTGTTGTATTGCGCTGCCAGGATCAGGAAGGCCAACAGGACCGCTAGCGGGAACACGATCATGGCCGTGTTGCCAGCCTGCTTCTCCTGGAAGGTCAGGTCGGTCCATTCGAAGGCCATGCCAGCCGGCAGCGTCTCGCGCATGATCCGTTCAATTGCAGCCGTTGCCTGCCCGGACGAATAGCCTGACGCCGGCCCTCCGGTAATGTCCACCGACGGATAGCCGTTGTAGTGCATCACACGGTCGGGGCCTGAGCTGGTTGTGATGGTGGCGAGTGCCGCAAGCGGCACCATTTCACCTGCAGCGTTGCGAACTTTCAGGCGTGCGATGTCATCCACTTCGGCGCGGAAGGGAGCATCGGCCTGTACGATGACGCGATAGGTGCGGCCGAAGCGATTGAAGTCGTTGGCGTAGAGGGAGCCGAGATTGACCTGAAGGGTCTCGAAGATCCCCGTCAGCGGAACATGCTGCGTCTTTGCCTTGACGCGATCGAGATCGACATGGACCTGCGGGGCATTGACCTGAAAACTCGCCATCATGCCGGCGAGTTCAGGTGCGGCGGCCGCCTTTGCCATGATCTCGCCCTGCACCGTGGCCAGGGCCCCGAGGCCCATGCCGGCGCGATCTTCGACCTGAAGCTTGAAGCCGCCTGTCGTGCCGAGCCCAGGGACCGGCGGCGGCGGGAAGATGCCGACGAAGCCGTCGGGGATCTGGCTGTATCTGCCCATCAGGCGTTCGGCGATGGCGCTGGCTGAAAGCGACGGATCCTTGCGCTGATCGAAGGGGTCGAGCATGGCGAAGACGACGGCGGCGTTGGGCAGGTTGACGAAGCCGTTCACCGAGAGGCCGGGGAAGGCGACGATGCTTTCGACTCCGGGTTCGGCCAGCGCGATCCTGGACATCTCCTTGACGACAGCTTCGGTGCGGTCGAGCGAAGCGCCAGAGGGCAACTGCGCGATGCCGACGAGGTAGTACTTGTCCTGAGCCGGCACGAAGCCGCTCGGGATGCTCTGGAACCCGAAATAGGTCGCTCCCAGCAGCCCCGCATAGATGACGAACACCACACTGCTGATGCGGATGGCGCGACGCGTGGTTCCGACATAAGCATTCGACGCCTGGTCGAAGAAGCGGTTGAACAGCCGGAAAAACCTTCCGAACATGAAGTCGATGCCACGGGTCAGCCAATCGCGGCTGCCACCGCCGTGGTGCGGTTTCAGGAGCATGGCGGCCAATGCCGGCGAAAGCGTCAGCGAATTGATCGCCGAAAGCACCGTCGAAATCGCGATCGTCACCGCGAACTGGCGGTAGAACTCACCTTGTAGCCCCGACAGAAATGCGGATGGAATGAACACGGCGGCAAGAACCGACGTGATCGCGATGATCGGTGCGGTCACCTCATCCATCGCCTTGCGGGCCGCTTCCTTCGGCGTTTCGCCAAGGCCGATGTGTCGTTCCACATTTTCGACCACAACGATGGCGTCGTCGACCACGATGCCGATCGAAAGGACCAGGCCGAACAGCGACAAGGTATTGAGCGAAAAGCCCATGAGATACATCACCGCAAGCGTGCCCACGAGCGATATGGGCACGGCAACCAGCGGAATGATTGAGGCACGCCACGTCTGCAGGAACAGGACGACGACGATGACGACCAGAACGATCGCTTCGAGCAGCGTCGTCATGACGGCGGCCAGGGACGCGCGTACGAAGACGGTCGGATCGTAAGCCACCCGGTACTCCAGACCCTCTGGAAAACCTTTCTGCAATTGCTCCATCTCGGCGCGCACGGCGTTGGAAACGTCCAGCGCATTTGCGCCGGGGCGCTGGATGATCTGCAATGCAACGGCCGGTTCACCGTCGAGCAGGCTACGCAATGCGTAGCCGTCGGAACCAAGACCAATTCGCGCAACATCGCGCAGCCGCACGATCTGCCCGTCATCGCCTGTCTTGACGACGATCTCGCCGAATTGCTCCTCGCTGGACAGCCGCCCCAGTGTACTGACAGTGACCTCATAGCTGGCCGCCTCCGATGGCTGCTGGCCAACCGAGCCGGCTGCGACCTGGACGTTTTGTTCGCGAATGGCTGCGACGACATCGCCTGCCGTCAGGCCACGTGCAGCAACCTTGGCGGGGTCCAGCCAGACGCGCATGGCGTATTCGCCGGCACCCCAGATGATGACATCGCCGACCCCGGGCAGGCGGGCAAGAGTGTCGCGAATTTGGAGAGTAGCAAAATTGGAGATGTAGAGCGGATCGTAGCGTTTGTTGGGCGATACAAGGTGCACCACCATCAAGATGTCGGGGGACGTCTTTTGGGTGACGACGCCGATGCGTTGAACTTCTTCCGGCAGGCGGGGCAGGGCGCGTGACACGCGGTTCTGCACCTGGATCTGAGCCATGTCAGGATCTGTACCCTGTGCGAAGGTAACGGTGAGCGTCATCCGGCCGTCGGTCGCGGCCTGTGAGCTCATGTAAAGCATGCCTTCAACGCCGTTGATCGACTGTTCGAGCGGCGATGCGACTGTCTCGGCGATCACCTCGGGATTGGCACCCGGATAGCTTGCCGACACCTGCACGGTGGGCGGGGTGACGGACGGATACTCGCTCAGGGAGAGCCGGAACAGCGCCATCGCGCCGGCGATCAGCATGAGAGCCGACAGCACGATCGCAAAGATCGGGCGATTGATGAAAAAGTGCGGCAGGCTCATCGACGTGCCTCCTGGCTATTGCCATTGGCAACGCCGTCGACCGAACGCCGGTCGGGCGTCATCGCGATCCGTTTCGGGGCAACCCGCATGCCAGGTCGGACGAGCCCTTTGATGATGATCGTGTCGCCAGAGTTGAGGCCGCTTTTTACGACGCGCAACCCCGCGTTCATCGCGCCCAATTCGACCGGCCGGTATTCGACCATGTCACCGGCACCCAGCACCAGGACGTAGCGGCGTCCCTGATCGGTCCCGACTGCTTGATCGTCGATGAGAACGGTCTCTTTGGGCGCGCTCGTGGCAAGTTTCACCCGCGCAAACAGGCCCGGTGTCAGCCGGCCGTCGGGGTTGGCCAGCACGGCTCGGGCGCGGATCGTCCCGGTGCCTGGATCGAGCCGATTTCCGAGGAAGTCCAAGGTGCCCGAATGGGGGTATCCGCTCTCGCTGGCAAGCCCGACCTCGACCGGGAGCGAGACGCCCTTGCGCCCGACATCCTCCGGGCGGGTTTGGCTCAGAAAGCTCAGATAGGTCGATTCATCGATATCGAAATAGACATGAACCGGGTCGACCGAAACGATCGTGGTGAGCAATGTCGCCGCGGCTCCTGACGCGCCGGTGACGAGGTTTCCTTCCGTCACGAGTACCCTGTCGACGCGTCCGGCGATCGGGGCGATCACGCGGGAATAGGATAGGTCGAGGCTGGCTGCGGCCCTTGCGGCCTTTGCCTCCAGCACCTGCGCTTGCCGCTCCTGCTTGCCGGACACGTCATCATCATAGGTCTTGCTGGCGATGGCGCCGCTAGGCAGCAGCCGCTGCGACCGATCGAGGTCGGTCTCGGCCCGGGAGAGCAGAACCTCGGCCCGTTGCAGCTGCGCGTCCGCATTCTGGAGCGCGACTTCGAAAGCCCTGGGATCGATCTGGAAGAGCAATTGGCCGCGATCGACAAGTCCTCCTTCGGGAACGCTCACCGTTTCGATTGTCCCACCGACGCGGGAGCGGAGCTCGACGGTCCTGGCGGCTGCAACGACGCCGGTAAACTCCGACGACGGTGCAAGCTCACGGGTGACCACTTCTGCCACCGGCACCTGCGGAGGAGGGGGCATTAAGACGGGCTGGGTTGCCTCTTCCGAGGCCAGAGCCTGCCTGACATAGGCTGGTACGCCATCGATGTATGCCAACCATGCGGCGCCACCGAACGCTGCCGCGGCCAGCAGTATTGTTCTCGTCTTCCCAGTCATTCGATACGATCCCGTCGACAATAATGCGGCGTCTGCGACGACACCGCTGGATGATTTTCGGCGACGCTAGGGTTTCCGGTGACTGGAAGGTCAACCGTCTTTTGTTGCTGGAACCCATTTGCATGGATTGCCGCAACAAACCTCTGATCGGCAACGAATCGACCGCGCTCGCATCCTCACGAAAATGGCCAGATGCCCTCGCATCGCGGTGCTTGGTGCTGATCTGCAGAGAGGTTTCTGCCGAACGCGCCACCACCCTGCACGCTCCAGAGTGACGCGCGGTGCCGAGTTTTCTGCCGGCAAAGCCATCGGAAAAAGCCGCCCATCACCACGCTTGACTTGCCAGTAACTGGAACGCGCAGCCTTCAACAACGGCTCGAAAAGCCGTCAACCAGGAAGGAGGCAGAAATGCCCTGTTGATAGTCGAACACGGTTTGCGGCCAAGCTGCGAGCCCGCTTCACCGGTCATCAGACCGAAGTCAAATCTTTATGAAAAGCACTGGCGTGGACGGCCCAGCATCGAGTGATGCCGGGTAGCGCCCCTCCATTGTCCAAAAACTGAAGGCACCCAAAATGAAGACCATCCTCCTCATCGCTTCGCCTCTCATCTTACTTGCTGGCGCGGCAATCGCATCCTCCTCCGACGGCGTTGTTGCCAAGTACAACCACGACGTACGCGTCATCACGCTCGAGAACGGCAAGAGCTACACAGTGCCGCGCGACGTTGCCTTGCCTCCACTCCAGGCCGGCGAGAAGGTGTCGATCATCTTGAACGGCGAAGGGGACCGTGTGACTGCGGTGCTGAAGTCGTATTAGTCGGCACGGCCAAGCCACCAACAAGACAACCGCCACGGGAACCACCCGTGGCGGTTGTCGTTGCCGTATGAACCATCGACGTGGGGGACGCCATCTCGGGCAGATTGGCGAAATCGAGATCCATGGTCAGCTCCGCCGGATCGCTAGACAGGCGGGGCCCTCGCGCTCCTTGGCTGGAAACAGCGTTGCCGGCGCATAGGCGGTGAGCTTGTCCAGGTACAGTCGGGGGAGCGGATACGCCAGTCGCCAGCTTTGGCCGTGCGCAGCCGCATGCCCACGATTGCCTCGGCAAATTTGATTGCAGCGGCCACGCCGTCGATCACCGGCACGTGGAGCCGCTCTGCTTCGCCCATAAACTCGGTCATCGATGCAGCGGTATCGGGGTTCATCAGCTTAATTGGAGATCAGTTTCTCCATTAAAGTATACGGTATTGTGCACAATGCGTATTCACATTCGAACGGGAGTGTTCGCTTCCGTATCCGTGTCGATGACTGCGTTCCGCTCCGTTGCGACATGGACAGGCTCCGAAATTCAGGCGATTTTAGGCCAAGTCCCAGCGTGAGCCTGAAGGCTTCCAATCCTTCGCACTTCGTTCATCCGCCTCATTGGCGTGAGCTGGCACCCCTTCCAAGTGGCTGCCGCACTGATAGTTCGCTCACGAAACTTCATTTCAAAAAATACGATATTGACGAAAGATTGTATACATGCCTAGAATGATATGTCTATACAAGTGAGCGCCAATTTCCGTTGCGGAAGTTTCAAGGCGCCAGGGAACGACAGCAAAGAGAGGAGCTACCCAATGACACTGAACAGGCGTTCATTTTTGCAGGTCTCGTCCGCGGCCGTAGGGCTGGTCATGGCCGAGGCCGCATTCGCCAGGATCGCCTATGCCGAGGGCGCAGCAGGCACGCTCCGCGTCGCGATTGCCAAGCCTGCGGGCAATCTCGATCCACAGAGCCACTACGCCATCTGGGCGATCCAGGACCTGATGTTCGAGCCGCTGGTCAAGTACGGCAAGGGCGGTCAGATCGAGCCCTGCCTTGCGACCGACTGGAAGATCGAGGATGGCGGCAAGACCCTTCATCTCACGCTTCGGCAGGGCGTAACCTTCCAGGACGGCACGGTGTTCGATGCCGCGTCGTGCAAGTGGAATCTCGATCGCTGGCTGGGCAAGGAACAGTTCAGCTGGATGAATTGCTCCAAGTACTTCGACTCCCTTGATGTGGTCGACGACTATCACGTCACTCTCCATTTCAAGGAGCCAGTCCTCGCGCTCATGCAGGAGCTCTCCTACACTCGCCCCGTCCGCTTCCTGAGCCCGAAGTCTGTCGGCGCCGACGGCAAATTCGGCGAACCGGTCGGTACCGGGCCATGGCGCCAGGTCAGTGCCGACGACACCCAGAGTGTGTTTGAGCACCACGAAGGCTATTGGGGCGAGATGCCGTCTTATGAACGGCTCGAAGCCAAGGTCATCCCGGACGCGCGGTCGCGGGTTGCGGCACTGCGCGCCGGCGAGATCGACCTGATCGGCGGTTTCTGGATCGCGCCGTTGACCCCGGAGGAGGGCAAGCAACTCGAGGCGGCAGGCTTCAACGTCGCCATCGACCCGGGCAACGTCTCACTGGTGATGGCCTTCAACCCCGACCGTGCGGAGGCGCTGAAGGACCAGCAGGTTCGCAAGGCAATCAGCATCGGCGTCGACCGGGCGGCCATTTCCCAGGCTCTCTACCACGGCTATGCGAAGCCCGCCGGCAACCTGTTTTCGTCGGCGCTGCCTTATGCAGGCAAGCAGCACGACGCTCCTTTACGCGACGTGGCTGCTGCTTCGGCGCTGCTGGAAAAGGCGGGTTGGACGGGCAGTCCCATCCGCTCCAAGGATGGCAAGTCGCTGACGCTCGAGATGGTCGTCAGCCCTGATGCTATTCCCGGCTCTCGCGTGATCGCCGAGGTGATCCAGTCCGAGATGAAGGAGATCGGCATCGACCTCGTCGTTCGTTCCGTCGACCATGCCTCCAAGCACACCGACATGCTCGAGAAGAAATACGATCTCGGCTTCTTCCTGACCTATGGCGCTCCCTATGATCCTTTCGGATCTGTTGTGGCACTCTGCCTGTCGACCTTCAAGAACGACGTCGAAGGCAAGCTGGTCACTGACGCTGCCAATCTGGACCCGCTGATCAATGCGGCGACGGCGGCGAGCGGGGATCAGATCGAACCGACGATCCAGAAGGTCTACGACTGGCTCTATGACAACGACGCGATCGCGCCGCTGGTCTACGTTCCCAGCATCTGGGCGCATTCCAAGCGTGTCCAGGGCTTCACCAGCCCGGTCACCGAATACGACATGCCGTACGAAAAAATCGTCCTGGCCGACTAAGGGAGGGTGCTTTGATCCACTTCATCAGCAAGCGGCTGAAGCATTCCCTGGTGCTGTTGTTTCTGGCTTCCGTGGTCTGCTTCACGCTCGTCGTCTCGGCCCCGGGCAACGTCGCGGTTCTGATTGCCGAACTGCGCGGCGCGGTTGCCGTCCCGGGATACGTCGCTCAGGTCGCCGAAGAGATAGGACTGAACAAGCCACTGCTGATGCGCTACGTGGATTGGCTTGGTGATGCCGTTACAGGAGATTTCGGCATCTCCTACAGGACGGGCCAGGCGGTCAGTGCGGACCTGCCACAGCGCATGATGGTCACCGGGACACTTATCGCGGGCAGCGCTTTGATTGCGACCCTGCTCAGCCTGCTTCTCGGCTTCCTCGGTGCCTTCTGGCCCTACAAACTGCCAGACCGCGTTTCGCGCGGTCTGGCGCTCATCGGGGCGTCGACACCGACTTTCTTCGTCGGTGCGCTGATGATCTACGGCTTCTCCGTTACCTTTCAGCTGTTCCCGTCCTTCGGGTTCAACGGCCCAATCAGCTGGGTGCTGCCATGGCTGACCGTTGCGGTCTTGCCGGCAGCCGTGCTCAGCCGTGTCGTGCGTGTCGGACTGGAGGAGGCCATGACCAGCCCCTACGTGCTGACAGCCAAAAGCAAGGGACTGGGGCGCACCGCCATCCTGTTCCGCGAAGCGCTGCCAAACATCACGCCTGTCTTTATCAATGCGCTTGGCACCCAGGTGGGATTGATGACGGCCACGGGCATCATCGTCGAGCCGCTCTTCGCCTGGCAGGGTGTTGGCGACTACTTCCTCGCCGGCGTGCGCTTCCGCGACTTCATGGTCGTGCAGGCATGCCTGCTGATCTTCCTCACCTTCTTCATCGTGGTGAACCTCGTCGTCGATCTAGCGGTCCTGATGACCGATCCCCGCATCCGGCGCCAATGGAGCTGATCATGGACAAACTCAATCCACTTTTCGCCCGACTGAACAAGTTCCCCCGCGCGGCGCTGATCGTCATCTGCCTGTTCGTTGCCCTAGGCACCTTTGCCCCCTGGCTCGCCCCACAGGACCCTAGCGCGCAGAATCTGCTGGAGGGAAGTGCCGGGCCAAGTGCCGCCCACTGGCTCGGCACCGACCATCTCGGGCGCGATACCCTCAGTCGCCTGATCATTGCCGCCAACACCTCGCTGGTCAGCGTCGGTTCGGTCCTCATCATTGCGATGACGATCGGCATCCTGATGGGCACGATCGCCGGCTATCACCGTGGCTGGGTCGATGATCTGCTGATGCGTGTCGTTGACGTCGGCCTGTCGGTCCCCAGCCTGATTGTTGCGCTGGCGGTCATTGGTATTGTCGGCCCCGGCTACTGGACCATGGTGCTGGCACTTGCGCTTGCCTGGTGGCCGATGAGCGGTCGCATCAGCCGGGCGGTTGCGGTGAGCATCATGAGCAAGCCGCATATCGAGGCCCTGCGTGTGCTTGGCGCCAGCCCCTGGCGCATCTATTTCGGCCATCTGCTGCCCGGCACCATCGGCGCGGTCATGGTCTATGCGACGGCAGATGCCGGCACGGCCGCGCTTGCCGTCGCGACGCTCAGCTTCCTTGGCCTGGGCATCCAGCCGCCGACACCGGAATGGGGGCAGATGCTTGTCGACGCGCTGCCTTATCTCGAGTCCGATCCGCGACAGGTCATCCTGCCTGGCCTGGCCCTGACGGCGGCGGTCATTGGCTTCAACACGCTCGGCGAAGCTATCGCGCTCAATCGCATCCCCAAACCATTGACGCGCCGCATGCTGGCCATACGGCGGATCGAAGTTGCCGGCTGGGGCAAGGAGAATTCCGATGCATGACGAACCGCTTCTGAACGTCAGCAATCTGACTGTCGATCTGCTGACGGCCAAATCCGCCATCCGTCCTGTAGACGGGGTCAGCTACACCGTACGCCAGGGCGAGTGCCTTGCCATCGTCGGCGAAAGCGGCAGCGGCAAGACCGTGATGAATTTCGCTCCTCTCGGTCTCATGCCGACGGGCGTGACGACGAGCCTGTCCGGGTCGGTGCGCTTTGGCGGGCGTGAGCTGATCGGACTGCCGGAACAGGAAGTCCGCAAGATACGCGGCAAGTCCATCGGCTTCATCTTCCAGGATCCGATGAGCGCCCTCAATCCGGTGCGGCGCATCGGTCGCCAGATTGCCGAGATGGCGGAGCTTCACCTCGACATGACACCGCGTGCGGCAGAGGCGCGCGCGCTGGAACTCGTCAAGCTCGTCGGCATCTCCGATCCGGCCGCCCGGCTGCGCCAATATCCTCACGAGCTGTCGGGTGGCCTCAGGCAACGCATCGTCATTGCCACCGCGCTGGCGGGCGAACCCAAGCTCCTGATCGCCGACGAGCCGACGACCGCTCTCGACGTGACGGTTCAGGCCCAGATCCTGCGCCTGCTCAAGGACCTGCAGCGCCGGCTCAACATGGCCATGGTGCTGATCACTCACGACATGGGCGTGGTCGCAGGCGCTGCCGACAACATCGTCGTCATGTATGCGGCACGGGCAGCAGAACGCGGGCCGGTGGACAAGGTCCTGGTCAAGCCTCGCCACCCGTACACGCGAGGCCTTATCAATGCGATTCCGAAACGGGAGGACCCGATCGGCTCGCAGTTCCGTGGACTGCCTGGCATTCCACCGACGCTCGGAGCTCCGTTCAAGGGTTGCGCCTTTGCGCCGCGCTGCGACTTCTCGGTTCCCACATGCACGGCCAGCCGGCCTCCCTTGGTGCCTTCGGCGGATGGTTCGGTTTTTGTCGCTTGTCCCGTCGTCAACGAAGGAAGGGCAGCAGCATGACGCACAGACCCGTTCTCAAAGTCGAAAATCTGCAAACCAGGTTCAAGAGCGTCCAGCGCGGCAAGTTTGTGCATGCGGTCGACGACGTTTCCATCGAACTCTATCCGGGTGAAATCGTTGGCTTGGTCGGCGAGTCCGGCTGTGGCAAGTCGACGCTCGGGCGCACGATCGTCGGGCTCGAGAAAGCAACATCCGGGCGGGTGCTGCTCGATGGTGTCGACCTCAGCACGCTTTCAGGCGGAGCACTCCGCGACAGCCGTCGCGCTTTGCAATACGTGTTCCAGGATCCCTATTCGTCGCTCAACGATCGCCAGACGGTCGGGGAGGCCCTTGACGAAGCCCTCCAGATTGATGGGATCAGATCCCGGACCGACCGCGACCGCCGCACCAAGGAGCTTCTCGACCAGGTCGGTTTGGCCGATGTAGTCAAGGATCGCCATACGCGCGAGCTCTCCGGTGGCCAACGCCAGCGTGTTGCCATTGCGCGTTCACTTGCGGTCAATCCACGGGTGTTGATCTGCGACGAGCCGGTCAGCGCGCTGGACCTTTCGATCCGTGCCCAGGTGATGAACCTGTTCCTGCGATTGCAGAAGGATTTGGGTGTGGCCTGCCTGTTCATTGCCCACGACCTCGAACTCGTCAGGCAGGCCGCCTCGCGCGTCTATGTCATGTATCTCGGCAAGATCGTCGAGCATGGACCGTCGCAGGAACTCTACGACCATCCCAGCCATCCATACTCGCAGATGTTGCTCGCCTCGGTGCCCGAGGCTGACCCCATCGCCGAGAGACAGCGCAAGGTCCCGCTGATGGTGGGGGAGGTGCCGAGCCCGACCAATCCGCCGTCCGGCTGCAGGTTCCGCACCCGCTGCCCGATGGTGGTCGACGACTGCAAGCAGCAGGTGCCGCCTGCCTTCAAGCTGTCCCCTGGACACGATGCGGCTTGCGTGTTTGCCAAGGATCTGCACCGGGGCAAGCGGTCGGCCCTGCTCGAGGCCGAGGTTGCGGCAACACGAGTTGCTGCCTTGGCTTCCTGATCCAGTCGCATAGAAACGCCTGGTTTTCCGCGGCGCGCTACCACTCCCGGCGCGCCGCGTGTTCCCAACTCCAGGCGTCTGCCGGCAGTGCGTTTGAGCCCCTATCTCAAAAGAGCGCACTGCCGGCTCCTAATCAAATTTGCCGCAATGCCGGGTCTGCCTCTTGGATGGGGCCGCTGATCAGGCTCCGCTTTTGCCGTCTGTCAAGATATTGATCCTCGAATTGCTGCGGGCTGCGATACATCGCAGCCCAGTGGTGCTTGCTCAAGCGCCTTTCAGCCAAATTTTCCCACTCTCGCAACGTTCGCCGCCTGTGTGCCCCCTGGCACCCTTTGGGGCCAGACTGCATGCTGACAGGTTGCTGCCCCATAGTCAGGCCAGTTGCCGACGGACCTGGTCAATATGATCGTCCAGATATGTTGGCAAAAATGGACCACATTGTCGACAATATGGTTGACAAGGCAGGGGTGACTTCGTAGCTTTTGGGAAGCAGGCGCCAATGACAAAGAAGCAAGCGCCAGTCGACAACGCCTTGAGGTTCCGGCGCAGACAGCACTGCTGGTTGATACAGCGATCGGATTAAGGGCCTTCGTACACCGTCGCTTCACGTACAAGATCCCCGCCAAGGGGACTGGGGTAACAAAGAGAAATGGGAGAACTGACATGCTGAGGAAACTGACCCTCGCGGCCATCGTGGCTGCGGGTTTTTCGACGCCCGGCCTTGCGGAGACCCTCAAATGGGGTTCTTCGCGCGACATCTACTCGCTCGATCCCTATTCATATGGCGACAGCTACACGCTGTCTTTCCTCAACCACGTTTATGAAGGCCTTGTCCGCTACGACGCCAATCTGGAGATCGAGCCGGCGCTGGCGACGTCCTGGGAGACCGTGTCAGACACGGTCTGGCGATTTCATCTGCGCGAAGGCGTAAAATTCCACAACGGCGCGGATTTCACCGCGGATGACGTGATCGCTTCGCTTACCCGCGTCAGCGATCCGGTTTCGCCGCTGCGAGGCAACCTCCCGGCCTACAAGGGCGCCAAGAAGGTCGACGATCACACTGTCGACATCGAGCTGGTCGGCCCCTATCCGCTGCTGCTCAACGACCTGACGAACATTCACGTCTTCGACCTGACCTGGCTGACCGACAACAAGTCGCTGAAGCCGACCGATGTCGGCGCCAAGGTCGAGGGATATGCAACCTACAACGCCAACGGAACCGGCGCCTTCAAGGTGGAAAGCCGGGTTCCAGACAGCAAGACCGTTCTGGTGAAAAACCCCGGCTGGTGGGACGCATCGAAATCCAACATCGACCGCATCGAATTCACGCCGATCACCTCGGCGGCGACCCGCGTTGCAGCGCTCCTGTCCGGCGAGATCAACTTCACCGAAAACGCGCCGTCCCAGGACCTGCCGCGCCTCGTCGCGCAGCCGGATCTGAAGGTGATGGAGCGTACCGACCTGCGCACGATCATGGTCGGCTTCAACCGCAAGCCGAAGCTGGCGAATGGCGCCGACAACAAGTTCAACGACCTGCGCGTGCGCCAGGCCTTTGCCCACGCTCTGGACAGCGAACTGGTCCAGAAGCGCATCATGCGCGGCAAATCGCGGACTGCAGGCGCGATCATCGCACCTGAGATCCCAGGTTATGTCGAGGCATTGGATTCGGTGCTTCCCTTTGATCCGGATCTGTCCAAGAAGCTGCTGGCCGAAGCCGGCGCCAGCGATCTTCCGTTCACGCTGGTCTGCACCAATGACGCCTATGTAAACGAAGAGGAGCTGTGCCAGGGCCTGGTCAATATGCTGACCCGCGCTGGATTCAAGCCGCAGCTCGACATCGCCCCGGCCGCGGCGCAGACCCCCAAGCGCGCCGGTGGCCTGGCCGACGTCTATCTGATCGGCTGGGCGAACGAGCCGATGCTCGACAGCTATTCCATCCTGCTGCAGATGATAAAGACGAAGACCGACAAGGCCGGCGTCTTCAACTGGGGTGGCTGGACCTACCCGGAGATCGACAAGCTCATCGAGCAGGCGTCGACAGAGATGGACAGGACGAAGCGTCTCGAGCTGCAGACCAAGGCGCTGCAGATGGCGAAAGACGACCTCATCATGCTGCCACTGCACCAGCAGCCAATGGCCTGGGTCATGAGCAACAAGATCGATGGGATCACGCAGCTTGCCGACAACAAGCCGCGCCACTGGCTGACACATTTCGCGCAGTAAACATCCACATGGAGCCGGCGCGGCAGGCGCTCCGGCTCCATCCACCCTGCGAGGCTCCACATGCTGGTCTTCACAATAAGCCGCATCGCCAACGCCATCATGGTCATGCTCGCCGTGGCCATGCTCGCATTCGTGATCTTCCGCCTTGCGGGCGATCCGGTCGAGCTGATGGTCAACGAGCAGATGACCCAGGAGGATCGCGACAACATACGCGAGCGGCTCGGTCTCAATGACGGCACCGCAACGCAGTTCGTGCGCTTCGTCACCAATGCCGCGCGGGGCGACTTCGGCATCTCCTACCGCAATGGCCAGGACGTTCTGACTCTGATCGGCGAGCGCTTTCCTGCAACGCTCGAGTTGGTTCTTGTGGCCACGCTGATTTCGCTGGTGGTCGGCCTGCCGCTCGGGGTGCTTACAGCCATCAAGCGAGGGCGATGGTATACCGAGTCGTTGCAGTTCCTGTCGATTATCGGCGTCTCGCTACCCAGCTTCGTCGTCGGAATCCTGCTTATCCTGGTCTTTTCGGTTGTACTTGGGATTGCCCCATCGTTCGGTCGGGGTGAGGTCATCCAGATCGGTTGGTGGTCGACGGGCTTGCTCACGCCCTCGGGCCGCGCGGCGCTGATCCTGCCCGCCGTGGCTCTTTCGCTCTACCAGATCACACTCATCATGCGCCTTGTCCGCGCCGAGATGCTGGAAGTGCTGCGTTCCGACTTTGTGAAGTTTGCGCGCGCCAGAGGCATTCCGCGCTGGCGCATCTATTTCCGCCACGCGCTGAGGAACTGCCTGATGCCGGTGGTGACGATGACGGCCATGAATGTCGGTTCGCTGATCGCCTTTGCCCTCATCACCGAGACTGTCTTCCAGTGGCCAGGCATGGGCATGCTGTTCATCCAGGCGGTTACCTTCCTCGATATCCCGGTGATGGCGGCCTACCTCTGCATCATCTCCTTTATTTTCGTCGCGCTGAACACGCTGGTCGACATCACCTACGCGGTGATCGATCCGCGCCTGCGCAACGCACGCTGACCACAAGGGCGTCTCGATGACGAGCGATACTTCAAAGCCGGGCGCGGCACAGCCCACCACCATGCTGCAGCGTGCGCGAGGCAGCGACGTCTGGTGGTCGTTCACGCACAGCAAATCGGCGATGATCGCCGCCACGGTTTTGGCCGTGCTGATCCTCACGGCGGTTTTTGCGCCGCTCATTGCGCCGCAGAACCCCTATGACGCAGCACAGCTCGACATGTGGAAGGCGGAGTTGCCGCCGGTCTGGCAGGAGGGCGGCGAGTGGCCCTATTTGCTTGGCACCGACACGCAAGGTCGCGACATGCTGTCGGCGATCCTTTACGGCACCCGTATATCGATCGTCATCGGCCTCGCCTCGGTTGCCCTGTCGCTGCTGATCGGCATGACGGCAGGTCTGGTCGCCGGCTTCTTCGGCGGCATGATCGAAAACGTCCTGATGCGCATCGGCGACATCACGCTGTCGATGCCAACGATCCTGATTGCCATTCTCGTTTCGACCGTGGTGCGGCAGCTGCTGCCAAGCGAGCTGCGCGAAATCGGGGCTTCGGCCGTGCTCATCCTCGCCATTTCGCTATCGGCGTGGGTGCAATATGCGCGCACGGTGCGTGCGCAGACCATCGTCGAGCGTAACAAGGAGTATGTTCAGGCGGCTCGGCTCCTGAAGGTGCCCGCCCGTCGCATCCTGGCGTACCATATCCTGCCCAACACGCTGACGCCGGTGCTGGTCGCCGCCACGTTGAATTTCGGCATGGCGATCCTCACCGAGGCGACGCTGTCATTCCTCGGCATTGGCATGCCGCCGGGACAGCCATCACTGGGAACCCTGATCCGCATCGGCAACCAGTTCCTGTTCTCAGGCTCGTGGTGGATCGTGCTCTTTCCAGTGATCCAGCTCTGCCTGCTCGTCGTCGTCGTCAATATCCTGGGTGACTGGCTGCGCGACGTTCTCAATCCGAAACTGAGGTAAGCGTGATGACCAACCTGTTGCTCCGCAACGTGCGCCCCCATGGCGGTGCGAACTCCGATCTGCTGATACGCGACGGGCGGATCGCCGGCATCGGCCGTTTCGAGGCGGACCCCGGCATGCCGGTCGAGGACGGCAAGGGTGCTATCGCCATTCCGGGCCTGATCGACGCGCATACCCATCTCGACAAGACCACCTGGGGCATGCCCTGGCACGAGAACAACCGCCGTGCAGTGCTGCGCGAGCGCATCGACTTCGAGCGCGAGAACCGCATCGAGATCGGCATCGACCCGCACCGCCAGTCGATGCGCCACGCGATCGGCCTTGCCGCTCACGGCGCGACGCATATCCGCAGCCATGTCGACATCGATCCGGTCCACAAGTTGGCTCTCGTCGACGGCATCATGGAGACTCGCGAGAAGCTGAAGGGCGTCATCGACATTGAGATCGTCGCCTTCCCGCAGTCGGGCTTGATGGTCATGCCGGGCACGCTGGAACTGCTCGACGAAGCGCTTAGCCAGGGCTGCGAGGTTCTCGGCGGCATCGACCCCTGCGGCATCGACCGCGATCCCAAGGGGCAGCTCGACGCCATCTTCGCGCTTGCGCTGAAGCACCAGAAGCCGATCGACATCCATCTGCACGAGGCGGGCGACCTCGGCGCCTTCACCATGGAACTGATGTTCGAGCGCATCCGCGCCAATGGCATGCAAGGCAAGGTCGCGATCAGCCACGCCTTCGCGCTCGGCATGAACGACTACCTCCGCGTCGGCCAGTTGATCGAACAGATCGCCGAACTCGACGTCGCGATCCTGACGACCGGTGCGCCGTCGGCGACTGTGCCGTCGATCATGCGCCTCAAGCAGGCCGGCGTGCGCGTCGGTGCCGGTTGCGACGGCATTCGTGACACCTGGGGGCCATGGGGCCAGCCCGACATGCTCGACCGCGCCAAGGTGGTTGGCATGAAGAACGGCCTGCGCTCGGACATCGAACTGGCCCACGTGCTGCACGTCGTTTCGCAAGGCGGGGCGGATGTTATGCGCATCGACGGTTACGGCCTCGCCGAAGGCTGCAATGCAGATCTCACGCTGCTGACGGGCGAGACGCTGGCCCATGCGGTCGTCGACGTCGCGCCACGTCCGCTGGTCATCAAAGGCGGCCGCGTTACCGCGCGCAACGGCCAGGCCACGGTGGAAATGCCATGACACGACAGGTTCTCGACACACTCGAACTCGGCAAGCGTCCCGACGGGCGGACGCTGATCACCGCAGCCTGGGTGCTCGGTCATCGCGATGGCGGGCATAGGCTGGTTCCAAACGGCCAGGTCGCCATCGAAGACGGCGAGGTGGTCTTTGTCGGCACTGACTTCACTGGGGAGGTCGCTCGCCGGATCGATTTCGGCAATGCGCTGGTCAGCCCCGGCTTCATCGATCTCGACGCGCTCTCGGATCTCGACACCACCATTCTCGGCATCGACCATCATCCCGGTTGGGCCAAGGGTCGGGTGTGGCCGCGTCACTATGTTGAGGCCGGGCCCTACGAGATGTACTCGCAGGAAGAACTGGCGTTCCAGAAGCGCTTTGCCTTTGGCCAGTTGCTGCTGAACGGCATCACCACGGCGGCGCCCATTGCCTCGCTGTTTTATCGCGAGTGGGGCGAAACGGTCGCCGAGTTTGATGCTGCGGCGGATGCGGCCGGGGACCTTGGCCTGCGCGTCTATCTCAGCCCGGCGTATCGCGCCGGCGGCATGGTGCTTGAGGCGCCGGGCCGGATGGAAGCTGTGTTCGACGAGAAGCGCGGTCTCGATGGCTTGCGCGATGCGGTCGACTATATCGGCCTTCAGACCGGTCGCCATGGCGACCTTGTGCGCGGCCTGCTGGTGCCGGATCGCGTCGAGACCTGCACGGAAGCGCTGCTGCGCCAGACGCAGGCCGCGGCCGACGAGCTCGGCTGCAAGATCCGCCTGCACATGGCGCAGGGCGCCATGGAGGTCGAAACCGTACGCAAGCTGCATGGCTCGACGGCTCCTGTTTGGCTGGCGCGCGCCGGCCTGCTCAGCGACAGGCTGATCGCGCCGCACGCCACCAACGCCACCGAGGAAGACCTCGGGCTCTATGCTCAGAACGGTGTGTCGATCGTTCATTGCCCGCTGGTCTCGGCCCGCGGCGGCAGCACACTCAACTCGTTCTCGAAATGCAAGGAGCGCGGCATCAACATCGCGATGGGCACTGATACGACGCCTGCCGACATGCTGATGAACCTGCTCGTTGGCCTCATCACCTGCCGCATCAACGATCAGGCCCCCGATCGCGTTCGCAGCGCCGACCTGTTCGATGCGGCAACGCTTGGCGGCGCCAAGGCACTCGGTCGCGACGACCTCGGGCGGCTTGCGCCGGGCGCACGCGCCGACATCGCAGTCTTCGGACTGGACGATGCGGTCATGGCCCCGTCGATCGATCCGATCACCACGCTGGTAACAGGCGGTTCGGGCAAGGTCACGCAGGCCGTGTTTGTCGACGGGCGCATGTCGATGCGCTTCGGCGAGGTCGCCGGCATCGACATGAAGGCCGCACGGCAACGCGCCCAGCGCCAGTTCGACGGCCTCATCGCAAAGTATCCCGAACGCAGCTGGGATAACCCACCTGTTTCGGAGATTTTTCCGCCAAGCTATCCGATCGAGGATAAACCCAATGGCTGAAGTCGACAAACCAGTACTCGATGTCCGCAATCTCAGGGTTGAGTTCCCGGGTCGCCGGGGCGTGGCCACCGCGCTTTCCGACGTAAGCCTGTCGATCCGGCCGGGCGAGATCCTCGGGGTCGTCGGCGAATCCGGCGCCGGCAAGTCGATGACCGGGCTGGCGATCCAGGGCCTGCTCGAACAGCCGGGTCGTATCGCCGAAGGCGAGATCTGGCTCGCCGATCGTCGCATCGACAATCTCGACGACCGCGCGATGGAGAAAATTCGTGGCCGCGAGATCGGCGCCATCTTTCAGGACCCGCTGACCTCGCTCAATCCGCTCTTCACAGTCGGCGCACAGCTGACCGAAACGATACGGCAGCACCTCACATTGAAGAAGGGGGAGGCGAGGGCACGGGCAATCTCGCTGCTGAAAGACGTCGGCATTCCGTCGCCCGAGGAACGCTTCGACCAGTATCCACATCAGTTCTCCGGCGGCATGCGCCAACGCGTGGTCATTGCCCTTGCACTCGCGGCCGCACCCAAGCTGATCATCGCCGACGAACCCACCACCGCCCTCGACGTCTCGATCCAGGCCCAGATCACGTCATTGCTGCGTCGCCTGTGCAAGGAGAAGCGGACCGCGGTCATGCTGGTCACGCACGACATGGGCGTCATTGCCGAGACTGCCGACCGGATTGCCGTGATGTATGCCGGTCGCCTTGTCGAGATCGGGCCCGTGGAGCAGGTGCTGAGCGCGCCCACGCATCCCTACACACGAGGGCTCATGGCTTCCATTCCAGAGCTTGGCGCACGCGTCAAGCACCTGAACCAGATCGATGGCTCGATGCCGCGGCTCGATGCCGTTCCGGCCGGCTGCGCATTCAATCCGCGCTGCAAGGAGGCCGGGCCGCGTTGCCTGCGAGAGCGGCCGGGCCTGTTGCCGGTGGGCGCCGGCGCCAGCGCCTGCTGGCTGAATGCGGGAGGAACAGCATGACCGCCATGACAGTACAGAAGACGCCGGCGCTCAGCGTCGACCGGCTCGTCAAGTCCTTCGACGTATCGGCGCCCTGGCTCAACCGGGTGGTCGAGCGCAAGCCGCGCCAGTATCTGCAGGCGGTCAGCGACATCAGCTTCGAGGTTCCACTGGGGGGCTGCCTCAGCCTTGTCGGCGAAAGCGGCTGCGGCAAGTCGACCGTCGCGCGCCTGGTAACCGGGCTCTACAGGGCTAATAGCGGCGAGATGCGCTTTGCGCTGGGCGCGGATGGCAAGCCGCTATCGGCCCAGATGATCTTCCAGGATCCTTACGCCTCGCTCAATCCGCGTTGGCGCGTGAAGAACATCATCGCCGAGCCGCTGCGCGAGTTGAAGCTGCGGAACTCCGCTGCCGAGATCAACGAGCGGGTGGTGGAGCTTCTGAAGACCGTCGGCCTGTCGGCTTCAGACGGCGACAAGTTCCCGCATGAGTTTTCCGGCGGGCAGCGGCAGCGAATCTCGATCGCGCGTGCCTTGGCAAGCGAGCCACGTTTCCTGGTGTGCGACGAGCCAACCTCGGCCCTGGATGTGTCGGTGCAGGCCCAGGTGCTCAATCTGATGCGGCGGTTGCAGGATGAATTCGGCCTGACCTATCTGTTCATCAGCCATGACATGAGCGTGGTCAGGCACATGTCCGATCGCATTGCTGTCATGTATCTCGGCCGCATCGTCGAGGAAGGCGACACCGAGGATCTGTTCGCCAAGCCGCGCCATCCCTATACGCAACTGCTGCTGGAGACGATCCCGAACGTCAAGCATCCGCACCGGGATCGCATCGTTGCCGGTGGAGAGGTGCCGAGCCCGCTCAAGCCTCCGTCAGGCTGCCCGTTCCATCCAAGATGCCCGATCGCTACCGCGCGCTGTTCGGCCGAACTGCCGCCGATACGCACGCTGGCAGGCGGAACGCGTGTCGCCTGCCACCTTGTGGCCGAGTGATGACAATGCCGGATGTAGGCTATGCCAGGGCGGCCTTGAGGTCGTGCGACATGTCGCGGACTTCCCTAAGGTCCAGCTCGGCCTCCACATGATCGAGATGATGTTGCATCAACCGCAAAGCCTTTTCGCCGTCGCCAGCGGAGATAGCCTCGACGATTTCGTCATGTTCGTCGGGCCCGCAGTTGAAGCGTGCTGTGTTGCGGTACACGGCGGTGATCAACGACGTGCGCGAGATCAGGTCGCGCATCATGCCGAAGAGGAAGTCCGAGCCGGAGAGCTCGGCGAGCAAGAGGTGGAAGCCGCCGGACAGTTTTATGATGTCGGTGGTCGCGTCATTCGCGTTCGCCACCCTCTCGCGGGCGACATGGCTGCGCAACCTGGAGACATCGGCCTTCGACGTCGACTTGCAGATGCGCTCGACGACGCAGCGCTCGACCGAGCGTCGCACGAAGAACACGTCGCGGGCCTCGTCGACGGAGGGCTGGCACACGTAAGCACCGCGATTTGGTATGATCGTCACAAGGCCTTCGCGCTCAAGCGCCGTCAGCGCCTGGCGAATGCGCGCGCGGCTGACGTCGAAGATTTCAGCGAGATGGCCTTCCTTGAGCTGGACGCCCGGACGGAGCCGGCGCTCGGCAATCGAAAGCCATACCTTTTCGACAATCTGCTGCGTCGAAACGCTTGCTTGTTCGGTCATGAAGCGATGCCTCCTACAAAGGCCGACATTCGTCATGGCCAACTAAAAGTCAACATTCCAATAAATTTTCCGAAACCAATTTTGCCGACAATTTAGTTTAAAATTGTGTACCAAATAGTTCGGAACTGAGAGGGCTTATGGAGTTCGATTTCACCAAGCTGGAGATGGACGGCCGCTATCGCCTGCTGACCAATTTCATTGGTCCGCGTCCGATCGCGCTCGTCACCACCCGCTCGGCCACCGGGCACAGCAACGCAGCACCCATGAGCTTCTTCAACGTGTTCTCGCATGAACCGCCGATCGTGGTTCTCGGTATCCAGCCGCGCCTTTCCGGCGAGGACAAGGACACCATGGTCAATATCAGGCGTACCGGCGAGTTCGTGGTCAACATGGTCGACATGGCGCTGTCTCAGCAGATGCTCGTCTGTGGCTTAGGCTTCGACAGCGATGTCGATGAGCTTGAGATGGCCGGGCTGCCCACCGCCAAGGGGGCACAGCTCGATGTCGAATACGTCACCAGTGCGCCGTGCGCCTTCGAATGTCGCGTTGAGCGGCTGATCGAGTACCCGCGTCGCGTGCTCGTGTTGGGCGAAGTGGTGCACATGCACGTCCGCCGCGATTGTCTCGACGAGGCCGGGCGCTACGTGAACCCTGAAGTTTATCAGCCGATCGCCCGACTTCATGCGGACAATTACATCACCTCCGACCGCCAGTTCGTGCTCAAGGCGCCGGCGATGGCGGATGTGCTCAAGGCAAACCAAAGCGGCGAGTAGGATCCAGCAAAGTGCATATCCGCCTGATCAATCCAAATTCGACCGCTTCCATGACCAACCAGGCGCTTGAAAGCGCGCTGCGCGTGGCAAGTGCGGGAACGCATGTCAGCGCCGTCAACCCGACCCGGACGCCTGTCAGCATCGAAGGCAGCGCCGACGAGGCTCTGGCCGTACCTGATATGCTGTCGGAAATCCGCAAGGGCGAGGAACAGGGCGTCGACGCCTATGTGATCGCCTGCTTCGACGATCCGGGCCTGCATGCTGCCCGCGAAGTCGCCAAGGGGCCGGTTATCGGCATCTGCCAGGCTGCCGTGCAGGTGGCCATGACAATCAGCCGGCGCTTTTCGGTGGTGACCACCTTGCCGCGATCGGTGCCGATCATCGAAGACATCGTCCAGGCCTATGGCGCGGGGCATCATTGCCGCGCCGTGCATGCCATCGACCTGCCGGTTCTTGGCCTTGAGGAAGACCCCGAGACGGCCGAGCGCCTGCTGATCGAGACGATCGAGCGCGCAAAGCTCTATGATCGTGCCGAGGCGATAATCCTCGGCTGCGCCGGCATGTCGAGCCTGTGCGACCGATTGGCCAAGGCAACGGGCGTGCCTGTCATCGACGGGGTGACCGCAGCCCTCAAGATCGCCGAAGCGCTTGTCGGCGCCGGTTACATAACGTCGAAAGTCAACGCTTATGATTTTCCGCGCCAGAAGGGGCCGGCGATCGCTGATGCCGACCTGCTGCTGAGGGCGGCGAACAGATGAAGCCGGAAAAGAAAAAGGGGCCGTTGGGCCCCTTTGCCTTGGTGCATGGTGGCGGCTTACTTCGGCAGGCCGCGATGGATGCGGGATTTTACATGGGCGGTGTCGGTGGCACCACAGGTTCCTCGAAGGTGCGATAGAGCTTGCCCCAGGCCGGGTCGTGCATATGCGCTTGCAGGCCGGCCCGGTCGACAAGAGCCTGCGCTTCCCGCTCGCCGAAATCGAGTGCCTGTTCGACATCCGTCGTCAGCACCTTGCCGCCTTCCATCAACACCTTGCCGTCGACGATGACGGTGTCCACGTCGCTGCCAAGCACCTGATGAACCAGCCGGTGAACGACCATCCAGTTGGGCGTCAGATGCGGCTGGCGCATGTTGATGATGGCGATGTCAGCCTTCTTGCCGATCTCGAGCGAGCCGATCTCGTGGTCCATGCCGAGCGCTCTCGCGGCGTCGATGGTGATCATCTCGAACATCTTGCCCGGCGGCAGCAGGTAGCGGTCGTGGTTGTGCAAGAGGTGTTGGGTGTATTGGGCAAGCCGCGCCATCTGGAACATGTCGAAGTGGCGGCTTGGCGAGACGCCGTCGGAGGTGACGGCCACCGGCACGCCCTTGGAAATCATGTCGAGGATCGGCGTCGAACGTCCGGGCGGTGCGTGAGTGACGAAGGTGCCGGTCTCGGCCAGGATATCGACTTCCTCATGCGAGATGCCCCAGCAGTGTTGTAAATGAACATCAGGGCCGAGGAGGGCGTTCTCCTTGTCCTGGAAGGCCATGCGGATCTGGCCGGCGAAGGCGTCGGAATGGATGCGCACGCCCCATTTGCGGGCCGTCTCGCGCACGCGGCGAGCCTGCATGCGGTCGTTGTCGGTGAGCTTGACCGCCCGGTCCGGCGTCGTCGTGTTGGAGGGATCAAGCGACGGCACGATGGTGAAAGGCGTCAGGAACACCTTGATGCGCCCTTCTGCATCGCCGTTCAGTTCCTGAATGGTTGCCTCCGCTCCCTCGATCATTTCTTCGAACGAGACGTTGCGCCGTTCCGGCTTGCCGCCCTCCCAGCGTGTCACCGGATGTGGCCAGGGCAACCCTGCCGGGCCGACGCAGATGATTTCCCTCAGCCCTATCTGGCCATAGGCCTTGGCATGGTTGCTGGCGAAGACCGGATCGTCGCTCCTCGGCATGGATGAGATGATGCTGACACCCGTCGTGACGCCGGCACGCAGGCGCTCGAGGCCGGAAACCAGTCCGTCCGCATACCAGTAGTCGCGGGTGGTGTAGTGGTAGTAGGTCGGCGTGACGATCTGCATCCACATGGAGTTGGTGTCCGCTGCGATACTGCGGATCAGCACGTGGCCGGCGTGGCCATGCGCGTCGATGAGGCCCGGAATGATCAGCTTGCCGCGGCAGTCGACGACCTTCTTGTCTTGATGTCGGGGCTCAAGTTCGCTCGCCAAACCAATGTCGACAATCTTGTCGCCCGATATGGCGACCGCGCCGTCCTCGATGATCCGCCGTTCGGCATCGACGGTGACGATGGTTCCATGGAGCAACAGCAGTTCGCTCATGCGATTTTGTCCATTCCAGTCAAGTGGTTGAGCCCAGATAGTGTCTTCCGAAGCGGTGAGCGTCCTGCGGCGGATAAGGACGCGCATACCAATTTTGCTACCGTTTTGGGTACTTTACGTCAACGATATTGTTGACAATGTCGTCGACCATCGTGATGGTGGAGATCGAGAAGCGACAGGATATGGGGAGGTAACATGTCTCGCTTGAAACGGATTATTCTTGGCGCGGTGGCGGCAGTCGCCCTGGCCGCACCGGCCAGCGCGGAAACCCTGCGTTGGGGCGGCCGAGCCGATATCTATTCGCTCGATCCCGACTCGATCGCGTCGACGTTCAACCTGTCGTTCCTCAACCATATCTATGAGGGACTGGTCCGCTACGATGCGAACTTCAAGATCGAGCCGGCGCTGGCGACCGAGTGGAAGCTCATCGACAACAAGGTCTGGCGCTTCACTTTGCGCAAGGGCGTCAAGTTCCATGACGGCGCGGACTTCACTGCCGACGACGTGATTGCCTCGCTCAATCGCGTTGCCGATCCGTCCTCGCCGCTGCGCGGCAACATCCCGCTCTACGTCAGCAGCAAGAAGGTCGACGACTACACCGTCGATGTCGAGGTCTCGGCTCCGACGTCGCTGTTCCTCAACGACATGACGAACATCTTCATGTTCAGCGGCAAATGGCTGAAGGCCAACAACACCGAAAAGCCGACTGCCGTCGACACGAAGACGGAAGGCTACGCAACCCACAACACCAACGGCACGGGGCCGTTCAAGCTCGAAAGCCGCGTGGCCGACAGCAAGACCGTGCTGCTCGTCAACGATCTGTGGTGGGACGAGAAGAAGCACAATCTCGACCGCATCGAATACATGCCAATCGCCTCGCCGGCGACCCGCGTCGCAGCGCTGCTGTCGGGCGAAGTGGACCTTGTCGATTCCGCGCCGATCCAGGATCTGCCGCGTCTCGAAAGCTCGCCGGGCCTGACGGTCCTGAAGAAGCAGGAGTTCCGCACGGTCTTCCTCGGCTTCAACCGCAAGGACAGGCTCGAGGATGGACGCCCCAATCCGTTCAACGACGTGCGTGTTCGTGAAGCCGTGGAAGCGGCGATCGACCGCGATCTGATCAATGCCAAGGTGATGCGCGGGCTTGCCCGTCCGTCCGGCTCGTTGATCGCGCCCGAGATTGCGGGTTATGCCAAGTCGCTCGACACCTACAGCAAGGCCGATCCGGAACGCGCCAAGAAGCTGCTCGCCGAGGCTGGCCAGGAAGGTCTCAAGTTCACCTATATGTGCTCCAACGACGAGAGCATCAACGAGGAGGACTTCTGCGCCGGCATCGCCAACATGCTGAAGCGCGCCGGCTTCGACGTCTCGATCGACATCGCGCCGCGGGCCATCCAGTCGCCGAAGCGCACGCAGGGCAAGGCCGATATGTTCAATCTGAGCTGGGCCAACGAGCCGACGCTCGACGCCTACTCGATCCTTGCCCAGGTGCTCTCCAGCAAGAACGACAAGGTCGGCGTGTCGAACTATGGCGGATGGTCGTATCCAGAGCTCGACAAGCTGGTTGCGCAGGCCGTGCAGGAACCTGACGTCGCCAAACGCCTGGCGCTGGAAGAAGCTGCCCTCAAGATCGCCAAGGACGACACGATCCTCGTTCCGCTGCACCAGCAGCCGATCGCCTGGGCGACGCAGGCCAAGGTCAAGAGCGTCGACTTCCGCTCGGACAACAAGCCACGCCATTGGCTGACGCAGATGGCCGGCGACTAAGCCCAGCCCAACGATAACTCCCAAGAAGACCTGGGCGCTTCATCCTGAAAGGTGAAGCGCCCTTTCTTTAACTGCGCCCGTCTGCCGGCCGGCGCGATGACTTCAGACGACTGGATTGGCGATGACACGTCCCAAAGAGCTGACCCTCGGCCAGCGGCCCGCCGGCCGTACGCTGATGACTGCCGACTGGCTGCTTGCCTATCACGGCGAGGGGCACTGCCTGGTGCCGCGCGGCGAACTGGTGATCGAGGGAGGCGAGGTCGTCTTCGCCGGCCGCCGCTTCGATGGCGAGGTTGCCAGGCGCATCGACTTCGGCGCAGCCCTGATCAGCCCCGGCCTGATCGATCTCGATGCGCTGTCGGACATCGACACCTATGTGCTCGTCACCGACAACCAGCCCGGATGGGCCAAGGGCCGTATCTGGCCGCGCTCCTATGTCGAGCGCGGGCCCTATGAGATGTATTCGCCCGAGGAGCTGGCCTTCCAGAAGAAGTTCGCCTTCGGCCTGTCGCTGCTGAACGGCGTCACCACGGCAGCGCCCATCGCCTCGCTCTATTATCGCGAATGGGGCGAGACGGTCGCCGAGTTCGACGCGGCCGCGGATGCCGCCGGCGATCTTGGCCTGCGTGTCTTCCTCAGTCCTGCCTATCGCTCGGGCGGCATGGTGCTTGAGGCGCCAGGCAAGATCGTGCCCGACTTCGACGAGGCGAGGGGCCTTGCCGGGCTCGACGATGCGATTGCCTTCATCGAGCGGCAGCACGGCCGGCATGGCGGGCTGGTCAATGGCATGCTGGCGCCCGACAGGGTCGAGACCTGCACGCTCGCGGTCCTGCAACGGACCATGGCGGCGGCACGCGACCTCGATTGCCGCGTGCGGTTGCATATGGCCCAGGGCAAGCTCGAGCTCGAAACCATGCAAACGCTCCACGGCGTGTCAGGTCCGCGCTGGATGGCCGATCATGGCCTGCTGAGCGAGCGGCTGATCACGCCGCACGGTACCCACGCCTCGGGCGACGACCTGGCCCTCTATGCCGAGAACGGCGTCTCCATCGCGCATTCGCCACTGGTGTCGGCGCGCATGGGCAGCATGCTGCACTCGTTTGCCGCGTGCAGGAAGCTCGGCATCAACATCGGCATGGCGACCGACACCTCGCCGCCTGACATGCTGATGAACCTGTTGATGGGCCTGGTTACCTGCCGCATCAGCGAAAAGGCGTCGGATGCCGTGCTGAGCAAGGACTTCTATGATGCAGCCACGCTTGGCGGCGCCAAGGCGCTGGGCCGCACCGACATCGGCCGGCTCGCCGCTGGCGCCAAGGCAGACATCTCGGTGTTCCGCCTCGACGACCCCCACATGACGCCGACAGTCGATCCGATCACCACTGTGGTAACAGGCGGTTCGGGCAAAGTCACACAGGCCGTGTTCGTCGACGGGCGGCTGTCAATGCTCGACGGCAAGCTCCCCGGCTTTGACATTCGTGCCGCACGCGCCCGCGCGCAGCGACAGTTCGAGGGCTTGATCGCCAAATATCCCGACAGGAGCTGGCAGCATCCGCCGGTGTCGGAGATATTCGCGCCGAGCTATCCCGTCTTGAGTTGAGTAGACGGCCGCCCTGGTCGGAAGCTGATTGCGCAACTGCCCAAAGGCGTTGATCGGGAAAGACCTCAAAAAGCAGCGAAATTACTACCTGTCGGGTCATCCCCCTGTCCTTGTCGGAAAAACCGACATGATCGACTGGACCGACGTATTGGTATGTGAGCAAAAGAAGCCGGATCGACATTTCCCCTTTTAGCGCGCCCCCCCCTCGTCGGGACACGGCGCACGACTGGCGGGGAGGCAACCTCCCCAGTTTTTCACAGGCCCGCCGACGACCATCGGCGGGTTTTTCTTGTCTATATTCTGGGACAGAGGCACAATCGGGCGTAGGCAGGGAATCTATTGATGCAAGTCGACTATCGCGCCACGGCTCGCTTACAGACCGGCGTCCGGCGGGACTGAAAAGGCGATGGGAGCGATCATTGGGCTTATGATCACCTGCTTTGCGGCTGTCGGTGTCTACAAGCTCTTCACGCAATCCGATTTCAGAAAGAGCCTGTTCGGAGAATTTGCAGCCTCACCGATAGAGACCACTTTCATCTTCGCCCTATGCGCCTGCATGTTGCTTTTCTTTTGGGGTGTTTTCATCCCGGCTCTCGGCACAATCAAGATACCGTTCATGGGCAAGCGCTACGAGCTATGGGCGGTCGCGGGCATCGCGTCGCTTGTCGGATTTGCGATCATGGTTTTCTATACTTGGCTAAAGACACCGCGTTCCAGATAGGGCAGTGCGCGAACCGTAGGGCATGGCATTGGCATTCGATGAAGATCGGCAGTTAAAAGCTATAGTTACCAGCGACGGGCTTTTCGATTGGGCACCTAAAGCGAGGCGAGAAGACCACTGGCAAGACGAAGACTTGAATTTGTCGGGTGACGATGAGGACTGGTGCTCGTGAGGAGGACCCCAGAACAGCCAATCGACAGACAGACTTGTCCCCAGAAGGAGAGGCATATTTGACCGATGGAGCCGGGCGCTTTCTTACTGATGCGCAAGGTCGCAGGCTTGTGATAGGTCGCCCCGTTGAGCGGTCCGCCGCCCGCGAAGCGCCGAGAGATTTCCATCAAGAGCTACTGGCAAAAGTTGAAAGCCTAGAGGCTTCGCTTCAAACGTATAGAGACAACCTTCCGCCACGAAGCCATAACAATCCACCGGAGCTTGTGGAGCCGGACCCGATTTCACCCGTCGAGATTCGTATGGTGGTGCAGGTGACCGTAGAGCTACGGACAGAAGCTGCACAGGCTCAGCCGGACCCAGTAAAACTTGAAGCGCAGGCCTCAAAGCTCAAAGCCGTGGCAGGTTCGATTCTCGCTTGGTTGGGACGCAAGGCTGATACCGCCGTTGATAGCGCAATTAAGTGGGCCATGCCCGTTGGAGCGGCTCGGGTGCTTGCCGGCCCGGATAAGGTCTATGCGAAGCTCTTGGCTGTAGCCGAGACTGTCTCGGCGTGGGCGCAGCATCTCTCAGCGGGAATGTGAAGCAGCTAAAAGCTAAACATGGACCATCCACCAAGCGCAAGTATCCTGCCAGCGTCACCTAAAACCCAAGCCGTATCAGAACAGCGCTTGAACGGCCTTGGCGAGCGCGACCCCGTTGAGCGGCTTCTCATCGCTCCATTGGAGCCCGCCTTCTGCCTTGTCCATCTGATAGATGATTTCCAAAAGAACCCGCTTCCGGTCGCCTTCCGATAGGGGAACGACTAGCGTGTTTCCTGCTTCATGTTGGGGACACACCAGCACGGCCCCGCCGATGGAGATGGACCCTGAATATAGTGCGGCTTCCTTCAGCACGTCGCACAGGTCTTTGTAGCGCGGATCATCGCGCTCAAGCGATTCAACAAGGTCTGCAGTTTGGTCGAACGCGGCGTGGACAACGTGCGGGGAGGAGTCCGTGATCTTTTCGGCAACGAACTGAAACGCGAGCCCCTGCGCGTCGGCCTTGTTCGCGGCGAAGATGATGAAATGCGTCTCGTCCTCAAGGCGCTTCTGAAGATCACCCTTCAGCAAATAGGTGCCCGATAGAAGCTTGATCCTGAAAGGTCTCAAAATAGCCCCTATGAAATCCCGCGAGTCGTCAGACGACTGCGACCAACGTAGGTTTGCGCGGACATGCATTCAAGAGCCGGTTAAGTCCACGTGGGGCATCCACGAATCTGTAACACTTAGCGTTTGCTAATGTTTTTTAAGTGCTTGAAAAATATATGAAAAAGAGGTGTGGCTGGGGAACCTGGATTCGAACCAGGACTAACGGAGTCAGAGTCCGTGGGTCTACCGTTAACCTATTCCCCAGCAAGGCCGATTTTTTGGTTCGGCCGCGACGCTGTCTCGACAACGCCGCCGGTGCGCGCCTTTTAGCCGCCGCCGGGAAATAGTCAACCCCATCGGCAACGGC
This sequence comes from Aminobacter carboxidus, assembly GCF_014863355.1. Taxonomy (GTDB): domain Bacteria; phylum Pseudomonadota; class Alphaproteobacteria; order Rhizobiales; family Rhizobiaceae; genus Aminobacter; species Aminobacter carboxidus. The sequence goes on from NZ_JACZEP010000001.1 coordinate 874,447, forward strand.
AATTTCGGTTTTCAGCGCTCGTCGAGCTTGCCGCTGCGTCCGAATTGCGAATGCTCGAAGGCAAGGACCGCGGCAATGCCGAGGACGAGTGGAATGAGCAGATAAAACAAGCGGAAAACCAGCAGTGCGGCAAGCACGGTGGCCGGATCCATCTCCGGCAGGCCGGTGAGGAACACCACCTCGAGCACGCCCAGGCCGCCCGGCGCATGCGATGCCTGGGCGACCGCAAACGAGATCAGGAAGATGCCGAGGACGATCAGGTAGCCTGGATTGTTCTCAGTGGGCAGGGCGAAATAGATGATCGCCGCGGCAGCCAGGATCTCCAGCGGGCCGATGATCAGCTGGCGCGCGACGATGGGCAGGGACGGGTAGTAGAGGCGGAAGCTGCGGATGGCGAGCGGCTTGAGGTGCAGCCAGCTGCCGAAGATATAGGCGGCGACGGCGAGCAGCATGGCGATGCCCAGCGCGACCCACCAGCCTTCGTGGCTGCCTTCGGTGTAGCGGTCGAGCAGGCCTGGCTCGAGTAGAATCACCACGGCGCCGACAAAGACGCTCGACAGCACGAAGGTGAACCAGCAGATGCCGACCAGCACGCCCACATCCTGGCCGTTCAGCCCCTTGGTGGCATAGGCGCGGTAGCGGATGACGGCGCCCGAAAACACCGAGCCGCCGATATTGTGCGACAAGGCGTAGGTGGTGAACGAGCATACCGTGACGAAGAACCACGACACCCGTTTGCGCAGGTGCAAGAGCGCGATGTGGTCATAGCCGGCAAGGGCTGCGTAGGCGACGGCCGAGCTCAGCGCCGACAGGATCCAGCCATGTAGCGGGATGGCGGCAAGGCCGCTCCAGACGTCGTCGAGGGAGATTTCGCGCCACTCATTGTAGAGCAGCCAGGCGGAAACGGCGACGGCGCCAAATCCGATGACGGGCCAGATGAAGTCCTTGATTCTCATGCGGCAGCGCTTGCCCGCTCCTTTCGGTCTGGCGTTTCAGTACCTCGCGTTGTGGTTATGCGTCCGCTCGCACGACCGGCTGGGGTGCCAGCTTTGCCCCATCGAAGCCGGCTATTCAACCCGAGCCAAGGTTTTCTATAGGGAGGCCTGCCGCCCGGGACGCCGCGAGGCAAATTTCGACGCAGGCGGCCTTGGTGATCCGCGCGCGCGCTGATAGTCTGGTTTCAACACAAGATGAGATGCGCGTGCAGCGTCCGAAAGGTTCGCGCGGCGCCAGAAGGAAGTTGCAAGGTGAAGGACCGCGAGCCCGGCGCTGACGCGTCGGATGCGGGTGTCTCCGGGGATGGGCCGTCGCGTCATGGCGCCGGCCGATCTCAAAAGGGCCGTCAGGCCGCCGCACGACCGGCCAACGGTCACGGCCAAGGGGACGCTGCGCAACACAAGGCAAAGACCAGGAAAAGGCGTAAGCGCCGTCGCGGCCGCAAAGTTTTTGCGCGCGATGGCGCACAGCCCGTGGTTGACGGCGGACAGGCTGAAACAGCCCGCCCGCCAGCGTCGCTCAAGCCGAACATGCCCGCGGCAAGACCAGGTCCCGCGGCAATCCCAGAGCAGACCGAGCAGGTGCGTCGCGTTCCCATGTCGGAGCTGCCGGTTTTTGCCGCGCTTGACCTCGGCACCAACAATTGCCGGCTGCTGGTTGCCGTGCCTGGCCGGCCCGGACAATTCCGCGTCATCGATGCCTTTTCGCGCATCGTGCGGCTGGGCGAGGGGCTGTCTGCTTCCGGGCGGCTGGGCCAGCCGGCGATGGACCGCGCGGTCGAGGCGCTCAAGGTCTGCAGCGACAAGCTGCGCAACCGCAAGATCAAGAAGGCGCGCCTGATCGCCACCGAAGCCTGCCGCACGGCGGCAAACGGTGCCGAATTCATCGACCGCGTCGAGCGCGAAGCAGGTCTCAAGCTCGAGATCATTGACCGTCAGACCGAGGCGCGGCTTGCCGTATCCGGCTGTGGTTCGCTGGTCGAGCGCGATACCGACGGCGTGGTGTTGTTCGACATCGGCGGCGGCTCATCGGAGATCGCCCTGATCGACGTCTCCCGCCATCGTTCGCCTCGCCTGGCGAATCACATCGTGTCGTGGACGTCGCTTCCGGTTGGGGTTGTTTCGCTCGCCGAGCGTTTTGGTGGCCGCACGGTGACGCGCGAGATCTTTGCCGCGATGGTCGAGGACGTCGCGACGCGGCTGCGCTCGTTCGACGGGCGTGACCGTCTCGGTCATATCGTGTCGGGTCCGAAGTTCCATCTTTTGGGCACCTCGGGCACGGTGACCACGCTCGCCGGCGTGCATCTCGAACTCGACCGCTACGACCGCCGCCGTGTCGACGGTCTGTGGATGGACGGCTTGAGCGTCGATCGGATGGTCGAAAAGGTGCTCGGCTGGGATTTCCAGCAGCGCGTGGCCAATCCCTGCATCGGCGCCGACCGGGCCGACCTCGTTTTGGCCGGCTGCGCCATTCTCGAGGCCATTCGGGCCGTGTGGCCGTCGGAACGGCTGCGCGTCGCCGACAGGGGCTTGCGCGAAGGCATTTTGAGCGAATTGATGGCCGACGACGGCGTGTGGCGCCGCAACTGGCGGAACGGACAATTGAGATGACCAAGAAGCCGACAAAGCCGGGAGTTGCGGCAGGCGCGACCCGCGTGCTGCGCACCAAGATCAAGAAGAAGCACGGGCTCAAGGAATCATCGCGTCGCTGGCTCGAGCGCCACATGAACGATCCTTACGTCCAGCGCTCAAAGGCCGACGGCTACCGCTCGCGCGCCGCCTACAAGCTGATCGAGATCGACGACAAGCACCATCTGCTCAAGCCCGGCATGAAGGTCATCGATCTCGGGGCGGCGCCCGGCGGCTGGTGCCAGGTGGCGGCCGCCCGCACCAGCTCGACCGCCGAGAACCCGCATGTCCTTGGCATCGACTATCTTGAGATGGACGCGGTTCCGGGCGCGCCCGTGCTGCTGATGGATTTCCTCGACGACGATGCGCCGGCACGCTTGTCTGAGGCGCTTGGCGGCGCACCCGACCTGGTGTTGTCCGACATGGCGGCACCGACGACCGGGCATCGCCGCACTGACCACATTCGCACCATGCACCTGTGCGAGGTCGCCGCTGATTTCGCCATCTCGGTGCTCAAGCCAGGCGGCCATTTCCTCGCCAAGACGTTTCAGGGCGGCACCGAAGCCGATCTCTTGAACCTGCTCAAGAAGAATTTCCGCAGCGTCCATCACGTCAAGCCGCCAGCGTCGCGTGACGAATCGGCCGAGCTCTACCTGCTCGCCAAAGACTTCAAGGGCAAGGCCGAACCCGAAACCTCATAGTTGCTGCGGTTCGTCAGCGGGGTTGTGAGGCAGGCGATGACCGGAGATCGCCTTGCCGGCGTCCGGCGCCATGCGCGCATACATGAACGCCGGAACCAGCGCGATCATGCCAACCGTCAGGAAGGCGAAGGTGAAGCCTGCGCCGCCGATCGCCTGGCCTGTGGCCAGCGACCAGATTTCGAGCGCCCCGCCGCCGACGGCAACGCCCAGCGCCACCGAGGTTTGCTGCGCCACCGCCGAGATCGCGGTGGCCTGGCCGCTTTGTGCCGCCTCGATGTCGGCGAACACCAGCGCGTTCGACGAGGTGAAGAACAGCGAGCGCAGGAAGCCTGCCAGGAACAGTACCGCCAGCATCACCAGATATGGCGTCTGCGGTGTGAAAAACGCATTGGCAGCCATCAGGCCAGCCGACACCACTGATGCAATCATCAGCACGGAACGAAAGCCGACGGTCCGCAGGATCTTCGGCGCGACGAACTTCATCGACAGTGCGCCCGCGGCGGTGGCGAAGGTGATCATGCCCGACTGGAACGGCGACAGGCCGAAGCCGAGTTGGAACAGCAGCGGCAACAGGAAGGGGGATGCACCGACACCGACGCGAAACAGCGAGCCGCCGAAAATGGCGGTGCGGAAAACCGGATTGGCAAACAGCTTGAGTTCGAGCAGCGGGTAGGGCGCTGTGCGGGCGTGCCTGACATAGAGCAGGCCGGCGCCAAGGCCGATGGCGATGGTGATTGCGCCGATGATTGGCGGCAAGGCCGGCAAGCTGACAACGGACAGGCCGAAGACCACGCCCGACGCAGCGATCGCCGACAAGAAAAAGCCGGGCACGTCGATCGGTCGTGTCGCTTCAGGCGGTATCTCGGGCAGGAAGCGCCCGGACAGCCAGATGCCAAGCGCGCCGATCGGAATGTTGATCAGGAAGATCCAGTGCCAGGCAAAGAAGGTGGTGATGAAGCCGCCGACGGGCGGGCCGATCAACGGACCGACCAGCGCAGGTATCGTCAGCGTTGCCATTGCGGCGACAAGGCCGCTCTTTTCCGTCGTGCGCACCAGCACGAGGCGCGCCACCGGCGTCATCATCGATCCGCCCATGCCTTGCAGGAACCGCGCCAGCACGAATTCGCCGAGCGAGCCCGATATGGCGCAGGCGACCGAACCCAGCATGAACACGCCGATCGCTACGCGGAAGACCAGCTTGGCGCCGAAACGGTCGGCCATCCAGGCGCTGATCGGGATGAAGATGGCGAGCGAAACCAGATAGGCTGTCAGCGCCAGCTTGAGCGCGATGGGGCTCGTGCCGATGTCGGTGGCGATCGCCGGCAGCGATGTAGCGATGACCGTCGAGTCCATGTTCTCCATGAACAGGGCAACGGCAAGGATCAGCGGGGTGGTTCTGTTCACGCGGGGCAAGTCCGGGGGGCAGGAAGTCAGACGCAATGCGGTCTCTGGTTGGGCCGCAATCGAGGGTTATCACGGATGCCGAGGCATGTCCGCTGCCAGCGCCCTTTGCATTTCAGGGCCAGCTATTTCGAGACGCCGACTTCGCGGGCATAACGCAAAGTCTCGGCGATGCGTTCCGGTGTCGCCGGGTGCGTCGACAGGAAGTCGGTTTCATCCTTGTCGCCATACTTGTCGCGCAGCAGTTCGAAGAAGCGGGCGATGGCAGTCGGGTCGCGTCCTGCCTTGTGCATCAGCTCGACGCTGAACCGGTCCGCCTCGGCTTCGGCGCCGCGTGAATAAGACAGCGACATCAGCGCCGATCCCTGGATCAGCAAGTCCTCGGTGCCGGAGCCGATGTCGCCGCCGATCAGCATGATCAGAGCGGTCACGCCTGCCGCGCGGTAGAGCTGCCTGAGGCTGTGCTCGTGGTCGACATGGCCGATCTCGTGGCCGAGCACGCCCAGGATCATCTCGTCGTCCTTGCCGGCAAGCTCGACGAGTTCGTCGGTCAGTACGACCGTTCCATCCGGAAGGGCAAAGGCGTTGGGACCGATCGCACCGCCGGCGCGGAAGTTCAGCGTGTAGGCCGGCCCCTCGTATTTGGCCTGTGGTGTCAACGCCACGAGCCCGGCGAAGCCGTCGCTCAGCAGCTTCTGGCGCTCGGGGCTGAGCTTGCTCGGTTCGAAGATTGCCTGATCAAGCGAGGCAAGTGCACTCTTGCTCATCAGGGCCGTCACCGACGGCGGGGTAACAGCAACGGCCACCTCGACCAGAACCGGAACAGCGTAGCGATAGAGCGCGGCACATAGGATGACCGTTGCGGCGACAAACACCAGCAAGCGCGGATGGAAGCGCTCGAGTTGGTGGATCAAGCCGGGGCGCTTGCCCGAATGCGGTGCAATGAGCGCGTCGATGCGGTCATTGTCTGTGGTTTCGAATACACCAGAACGGGGATATGTCAGTTGGCGGGCAACCGAGCCGACGCGGTCCGAAACCGTGACTGCCGAAAAGGGTGAGGCTGCGAGTTGCACGCCGGCCTTGTCGGTGACTGCGGTCGCACCATCGGTGGCGATGGTCAAAAGCGCATCGACGGCGCGGGCTTCTCCGGCCTTGCGCCAGAGCCCAGAAACGGCTGCCGGCTCAGAAACCAAGGTCGAACCCTTCCACATCAAGGAACTCGGAACCCGTCGCCGTGCCCTCGTTCTGCAGGGCGCTCGCATAGGCGTCGAGCGATCCCGTGCTGTCCAATGCTGTTACCGTGGCCATGTAGCTGGCCATCCGAATGGCAGCCCAAGGGCGGGCAAGGCCAAGGGTGAAGATCGTGGCCAACAGGTTGCTGACCGATATCCAGGCGAAGCGCCGCCTGCCGATGGAGGATGCCAGCATGTGTCGTCCATCGATGACGGTTTCATTCATCGCGACGTTTCGCGTGCCAGCCCGATAAAGCAGGGACGATAGCATGAACACCAGTAATAGCGGGATCATCGCGCCATAGAGCGTGATCATCATCACGCCGATTGACCAGCCGCTGGCACTTGCAGGATCGACGGGCTTGAAATCCAGCCCGAAAAGCAGGCCGAACGCCAACGCGCCGGCGAGCACCGTGCCGCCTACAAACACGAAGGCCGGCAACCACCATTGTCCGTAAAGCCTGTCGAGGCGCGGGTCGCAGTCGATCGACCGGCCGCCATAGCGCAGGTTGCCGAGCATGTAGTTCCAGATCCACCGCGAGGCGAGCGGTGCAAGCAGGCCGAGCGAACCGTAGATCAGCATGCCGCCGACGATATAGGCAAGGAACGCGCCCCAGTAGCCGCCGGTGAAATCGAAACGCACATTGCGATAGCTGGTGACGCGCGCGTTGAAACGAAGACCGCGCATGATGAACCAAGGGATGGCAAACATCAGGGCGATGAAGATGAAAAGCCCCAGCACAGGCAGAAACTGCAGCGTCAGATTGTAGGCGACGAGCAGCACCAGCACGATGATGCGCCCGACAAGGATGCGCCATGGCAGCGCGTGGTAGTCGAAGCTGGCGCCGGCAAGATGCGTGTTGCCGTAGAAGTAACGCTGCCGCCGCACCTTGGCCCAGGCCGAGTAGATGCCAAGCGTCAGGATGGTCAAAAGTACGTTGACGATCCAGATGCCGAAATATTCGCGAGTCGTGCCGGTAAAGGTGAAGGGTTCGCGTCGCATCGCATAGTTCGGCGCGGTCTGCGGTTGCGCTGCCGGCATGTCGTTCATCGTGCGTTTGCCCCTGCAATTTGCGGCTGCATCCCACCTTTGCTGCACCTTGCCGAGAAAATGAGTCGGCGCAAGTATCGCTGGCCACGGCTGCGTCGATTGGCCTTGATCGACCGCTTTTCATCGGTCCGAAGACGTGGTACCAGCCAGCGCCAATCCTGAAAGGGAAAAGACGAGTCGACGCTGCATACCAATGGTTCCAGCGTCCTTTCACGCATTCCGAGGTTGGCCATGGCAAAAATCATTGAATCCTCCACCGGCGCTCTGGCGCTGACCTTTGACGACGTGCTGCTGCAGCCCGGCCATTCCGAGGTCATGCCCGGCGAAACCGACATCAGCACGCGCATTGCCGGTGATATCGACCTCAATGTGCCGATCATTTCGGCGGCCATGGACACGGTGACGGAGGCGCGCCTAGCCATCGCCATGGCTCAGGCTGGCGGCATCGGCGTCATCCACCGCAATTTCACGCCGGTCGAACAGGCCGAACAGGTCCGCCAGGTCAAGAAATTCGAATCGGGCATGGTGGTCAATCCTGTCACCATCGGCCCGGACGCCACGCTGGCCGATGCGCTCACCTTGATGCGCACGCACGGCATTTCAGGCATCCCGGTCGTCGAAAATGGTGGCACCGGTGGCCAGAAGACCGGCCGCCTTGTCGGCATCCTGACCAACCGCGACGTGCGTTTTGCCTCCGACCCGGCGCAGAAGGTCTACGAGCTGATGACGCGCGAGAACCTGATCACCGTCAAGGAGACGGTCGAGCAGGACGAGGCCAAGCGGCTGTTGCACCAGCACCGCATCGAAAAGCTGCTCGTCGTCGACAAGCACGGCAATTGCGTCGGCCTCATCACCGTCAAGGACATGGAGAAATCGCAGCTCAACCCGAACGCCTCCAAGGATGCGCAGGGACGCCTGCGAGCTGCCGCCGCCACCAGCGTTGGCGATGACGGCTTCGAGCGTGCCGAGCGCCTGATCGACGCTGGTGTCGACCTGCTGGTCATCGACACGGCGCATGGCCATTCGCAGCGCGTTCTCGACGCCGTCGCGCGGGCCAAGAAGATCTCCAACTCCGTGCGCATCATGGCCGGCAATGTCGCGACCGCCGATGGCGCCCAGGCGCTGATCGACGCAGGTGCTGACGCCGTCAAGGTCGGCATCGGACCGGGCTCGATCTGCACCACGCGCATCGTCGCGGGCGTTGGTGTGCCGCAGCTTTCGGCGATCATGTCGGCGGTCGAGGCTGCCCAGAAATCAGGCGTCACCGTCGTTGCCGACGGCGGCATCAAGTATTCGGGCGATCTGGCCAAGGCGCTTGCTGCTGGCGCGGGCGCTGCGATGATCGGCTCGCTGCTTGCCGGCACCGAGGAAAGCCCGGGCGAGGTCTATCTGCATCAGGGCCGCTCGTTCAAGGCCTACCGCGGCATGGGCTCGGTCGGTGCGATGGCACGCGGCTCGGCTGACCGTTACTTCCAGGCCGAGGTTCGCGATACGCTCAAGCTCGTGCCCGAGGGCATCGAGGGCCAGGTGCCGTACAAGGGCGCGGTTGGCGGTGTGCTGCACCAGCTTGCCGGCGGCCTCAAGGCTGCGATGGGTTATGTCGGCGGCCGCAATCTTGCTGATTTCCGCGAGCGCGCCACCTTCGTGCGCATCTCCAATGCCGGCCTGCGCGAGAGCCACGCCCATGACGTGACCATCACCCGCGAAAGCCCGAACTATCCCGGCGGCATGTGAGGTCGATGATCGGACGGCTGCGGCGTCACGCGGCCGCATTGAGCTTCGTTGCGGCGGCGGTTTTCGCCGCCATGACGCTGCTGGAGTTCTTCTATTTCCGCGGCCTGAGCGGTGGCCTGGCGTCGCTCGACCTGCGTTTCCTGGGCTTCTCCGAGAGTGAGGGATTCGCCTGGGTCGCAGCACTAGGGCGGCCTGGCGCCGAGATCATTCTCGTCTGGCACTACCTGACGTTCGACCTGGTCTTTCCGGCTTTGCTGTCGGCGACGCTGGTCAGCCTGATCCTGAAATCAGGCGATCGGTTGCCGCGCTTCGCAGCCATGGCGGAGACGATGCGCGCGGCGGTCGCGCTCGCCCTGGCGCTGCCCTACACGATTGCCGACTACGCCCAGAACATCGTCGTCGCACGCATCCTGTCCGACCCGCCATCGGCCGGAGCGAAGTCGATGTCGCTGGCTTCATCACTGATCGTGACGAAGTTTGCACTTCTGGCGATTCCGTTGATCGCCATCGCTGCCTTTTTGCTTGCGGCGCTGCGCAAGCGGGCGCTTCCACGAGACGTCGGACACCGCTTCAAAGGCTGATCAGATCAAAGCCGTGTCGCGAATTTCTGCTTTTTGTCGAAGGCCGACCCGTCGATGAATTCAAGATAGTGAACGAGGATGCCGCGAAGCTCATAGGTGCGCCGGTCGGGGGCAGTCGCATTGTCATTACCAGCGATAGTGACGTCAACGCCCAGTTCGCCGACCTGGCTGTCATCCGATGGCATGGACGAGGCGGTCGGTGGAATTTCGCTCTGGCCGCTCAGCCTGGGTGCTGTCCGCAGTGCGCGCTCCGCCTACGGCCAGGGCTTGCTCCAATGCGTGACGGAGCTTTTCGGGCGCGTCAGAGGCTTCTTCGAGCGCGCACCGCACGTTCGCGCGCAAACGTGCCGGCCTGAATGATGGCCAGGGCCGGTTAGTAGCGATTGGCAGTTGCAGGGAGCATCATGTTTGACCGATCATGGGATTGTGCTTCACGCCAATAATTTCGTCCACCTAAGTAAACTCTCAATTAGGACGAATGAAGTGTGTGGCAGATGATCTTGTAATTATTCGGCTTTGCTTGAGGGGATGCTTATGAACCAGGCTGTGATTTTCTGGCCCATGCTTGCCCAGGTGCTGCTGGTCTACGTCGTCTATGCCGTACTTTCTGCCCGGCGCAGGCATGCAGTTCGCTCGGGCGAGGCACGTGTCAACCAGTTCAAGACGCGGGCCACCGAGCCCGAATCGAGCGTGACCGCAGCCAACAACATCATCAACCAGTTCGAATTGCCGGTGCTGTTTTACGTCGCGTGCTTGTCGCTCTATGTGACGTCAGGCATTTCTTACGTAGCGCTCGTGCTGGCGTGGTTGTTCGTGGCGTTGCGTTATGCGCATGCCTGGTTCCACCTGACCCACAACAGGATCAAGTATCGCAGCAGGGCCTTTATTCTGGGCGCGCTGCTGCTGGCCCTGCTTTGGATATGGTTTGCACTGCATCTTGCTGGCGCGGTCTGAGCAACGCCGAACAGACCGTTCAAGCCTCGACTTCGAACACCGCGATCTTGCGCTTGTCGAAGCGGATGGCGAGTTCGCCACGCACGAGCTTCAGCGCTGCTTCGCCGAACACCGAACGGCGCCAGCCCTGAAGGGCAGGGACATCAGCGGCTTCGCCTTCGGCGGCGATGCGGTCGATGTCGTCGCCGGAGGCAAGCACCTTGGGTGCCACGCCTTCCTTTTCCGACACCAGGCGCAGTAGCACCTTGAGTAGTTCGGAGGCCGCACTTGAGCCTTCCGGCGGCTGGAACGTCTTGGGCAGCTTGGGCATCTGCTCGCGCGGCATGTCCAGCGCCTCGTTGACGACGGTCAGCAGTGCCGTGGCCGAGGATGACCGCTCCCAGCCCTTTGGCGTGGTGCGCAGCCGCGACAGGGCCGCGGCATCACGTGGCGCCTGCTGGGCGACTTCGTAGATCGCGTCGTCCTTGAGCACGCGTCCGCGCGGTACGTTGCGCTCGCGCGCCTCGCGCTCGCGCCAGGCTGCCACCGCCTGCACGATGGCCAGTTCCTGCGGCTTGCGCAGCCGCATCTTGAGCCGCTTCCAGGCATCTTCTGGATGCGGGTCGTAGGTCTCGCGCGAGGTCAAAACCTCCATCTCTTCGTTGAGCCAGTGCGCGCGGTTCTCGCGCTCGAGCTCGGTGACGAGATGCTTGTAGACATCGATCAGGTGGGTGACGTCGGCCAGTGCGTAGTCGAGCTGCTTTTCCGACAGCGGCCGGTGGCGCCAGTCGGTGAAGCGCGACGACTTGTCGATGCGCCCGCCGGTGATCTTCTGGACGATCTGCTCGTAGGAGACACTGTCGCCGAAACCACAGACCATGGCGGCGACCTGGGTATCGAACACCGGGTGCGGGATCAGTGCGCCGAGATGAAAGATGATTTCGATGTCCTGACGGGCGGCATGGAAAACCTTGGTCACCGCCTCGTTGGCCATCAGCGCGAAGAATGGCTTGAGATCGAGGCCCGGCGCCAGAGGATCGACCAACGCGGAAACACCGGGTGCTGCCATCTGGATAAGGCAGAGCTCGGGCCAGAAAGTGGTTTCGCGAATGAACTCGGTGTCTACCGTGACGAAGTTGGATTTTTCGAGAGCGGCTACGACGGTTTCGAGTTCGTCCTGGGTCGTTATTACATGCATAATATTGCTTTTATCAGAACGCGTTATCTTTCCATTTCAGCCGGGCGCCCTTTCGTCAAGCGCTTGCACGTCCAACGGGGATGTCTAGCGCTCATCAGTGCCGTTGGAGGGGCTATTTCGGCCGGCAAGACGGGCGAAAATGGGTGACGTCCTCAACAGGGCGATAAAGCGACCGCGATGACCGGCCGGAACCGGCGAGCGCGAGCCCATACGGTAGATGATCACCCCGACGAACACGACGTAGACAGCAGCGCTGAAGCTGAACAGCGAATGCGGGCCATATCGCTCCATCACGACCGAGGCCACGAACGGACCCGCTATGGCGCCGACCGAGTAGAACAGCATCAGGGCCGCATTGATCAGGACGAACTCGCCCTTTTCGGCGCGGTCGTTGGCATGTGCCGCCGACAGCGAATAGAGCGGCATGGCGAACGAGCCGAAGATGAAGACGAACACAAAATTGGCCAGCGGCGAGTCGCCGGCGAGGAAGACCAGCATCAGCGCCGAAGCCATCGCACCCATCGTGGTGACGAGCAGCACCTTGCGCCGATCCCACAGGTCGGACATGTAGCCGAGCGGGTACTGGACAAGCGCGCCGCCGATGATGCCGACACTGACAAAGGTGACGACGTCGGTGACCGACAGGCCGATCTGCTCGGCATAGATCGGGCTCAGTGTGCGGAACGCGCTGTTGGTGACGCCGACGAAGATGCAGCCGATGCTGCCGAGCGGCGATATCTGCCAGGCGCGCTTGAGGTCTAGCTTGACGTCTTCTGGCGGCGTCGGATTGGAGCGGTCGCCAAGCGAGACCGGCACCAAGGACAGCGTGATCATGATCGACATGATGGCGAAGATGGTGAAGCCACCGGCGCCGAAGACCGGGATCATGAACTGCGCGCCTGTCACCGAAGCGATGTCGATGATGCGGTAGATCGCCAGGATGCGGGCACGGTCATGATTGGAAACGCCCGAGTTGAGCCAGCTCTCCATCACCGTGAACAGTCCGGCGAAGCAGAAGCCGGTGGCAAAGCGGATCACCGACCACATCACCGGATCGATGACCAGAACCAGCGTCAACGTCGCCGAGGCGGCGATGGCGGCGAGTGCGGCGAAGGCGCGGACGTGGCCGACGGCCTTCATGATGCGCGTGATGAAAATGCAGCCGAGCAGGAAGCCCATGAAATAGGCTGTACCCATCAAGCCGATTGTCGACGCCGAAAATCCTTCCTGCGCCCCGCGCAGCGCAATCAAGGTGCTTTGCAGGCCGTTGCCGCCGAGCAGAATGCCGGCAGTGATCAGGAGCGGGATGAGGGGGCGTATGGAGGACATCAGGCAACGCGATACAAAAGCTGAGGTGGCTACAGTTTGCCCGATCGGTCAATGGCAGTCAGCCACTGGTGCGACATATTCCGTCGGCTGCGCCAACGTCGTTGTCACGGACGCGGCTAGCTTGCGCGCTTGGCTCCGGCCGCTGGCTGGATTGCCAAGGACCAACGAGGCCGCGATGACGACATTGACCGTGAGCACCAGCATTGACGACGAGACCGCCCGGTTCATCGGCGAGGGGCTCAACGCCTACAACTACGAGGCAGGCGGCCCCCATAACGACCAGGATCTCTGGATCGTTGCCCGTGATGACGACGGTCATGTTGCAGGCGGTCTCAAGGGTTCGTCGGAATACACATGGTTGTTTATCGAATGGCTCTGGATCAGCAGTGCAAAACGCGGCGAGGGTCTCGGCCAGCAGCTGCTCGCGCGGGCCGAGACGGCGGCGAGGCAGCGTGGCTGTATCGGTGTTCACCTCGATTCGTACACCTTCCAGGCGCCGGAGTATTACAAGCGGTTGGGATATGAGGAGTTCGGCCGCATCGACGATTATCCGGCCGGGCACTCCAGGGTCTGGCTGAAGAAGCGCTTTTAGGCGGCCGAGCGTATGGCCTGCCGTGGCTTTACCTTGACAAAACCGGGCACCCATGCGCTTTTCGCGCCAAATTTTAGGCCCGGGTGCAGCTGTCGCCCCGGCGTGACGTGAAAACAGCCTGAACCGGAAAATTTGCCATGCATCGTTACCGCAGCCACACCTGCGCTCAATTGAGGAAATCCGACGTCGGCTCAGCCGTTCGCCTGTCCGGCTGGGTGCATCGCGTCCGAGATCACGGCGGCCTGCTGTTCATCGACATGCGCGATCACTATGGCCTGACCCAGATCGTCGCCGATCCCGACTCGCCTGCCTTCAAGGTCGCCGAGACCGTGCGTGGCGAGTGGGTCATCCGCGTAGATGGCGAGGTCAAGGCGCGCATGGCCGAGTCCGTCAACGGCAACCTGCCGACCGGCGAGATCGAAGTCTTCGCCCAGGAAATCGAGGTTCTGTCTGCTTCCAAGGAGTTGCCGCTGCCGGTGTTCGGCGAGCCGGAGTACCCTGAAGACATCCGCCTCAAATACCGTTTCCTCGACCTGCGCCGAGAAACGCTGCACAAGAACATCGTTGCCCGCACCAAGATCATCGCCGAAATGCGCAACCGCATGACCGGCGAGGGCTTCACCGAATATTCGACGCCGATCCTGACGGCCTCGTCGCCGGAAGGCGCGCGCGACTTCCTGGTGCCTTCGCGCATCCATCCGGGCAAGTTCTTCGCGCTGCCGCAGGCCCCCCAGCAGTACAAGCAACTGCTGATGGTCGCCGGCTTCGACCGCTACTTCCAGATCGCGCCGTGCTTCCGTGACGAAGACCCGCGCGCCGACCGCCTGCCGGGCGAATTCTACCAGCTCGACCTCGAAATGAGCTTCGTGACCCAGGAAGACGTCTGGAACACGATGGAGCCGGTGATGCGCGGCGTGTTCGAGAAGTTTGCCGACGGCAAGCCGGTTACCCAGCAGTTCCGCCGCATTCCCTACGACACGGCGCTGCGCACCTACGGCACCGACAAGCCGGACCTGCGCAACCCGATCGAGATTCAGCCTGTCACCGAGCATTTCGATGGCTCGGGCTTCAAGGTGTTCGCCGGCATGATCGCCTCGAACCCAAAGGTCGAGGTCTGGGCCATCCCGGCCAAGACTGGTGGCTCGCGTGCATTCTGCGACCGCATGAATTCCTGGGCGCAGGGCGAAGGCCAGCCGGGCCTCGGCTACATCTTCTGGCGCAAGGAAGGCGACAAGCTCGAAGGCGCCGGTCCGATCGCCAAGAACATCGGTGAGGAGCGCACCGAAGCGATCCGCCAGCAGCTCGGCCTGTCGGATGGTGACGCTGCCTTCTTCGTCGCTGGCGATCCCAAGAAGTTCGTCTCCTTCGCCGGTGCTGCCCGTACCCGCGCCGGCGAGGAACTCAACCTCGTCGATCGTGATCGCTTCGAGCTGTGTTGGATCATCGACTTCCCGTTCTACGAATGGCTGGAAGAAGAAAAGAAGATCGACTTCGCCCACAACCCATTCTCGATGCCGCAGGGCGGCCTGGATGCGCTGAACAACCAGGACCCACTGACCATCAAGGCCTATCAGTACGACATGGTCTGCAACGGCTTCGAGATCGCCTCAGGTTCGATCCGCAACCAGCTGCCAGAGCTGATGGTCAAGGCGTTCGAACTGACCGGCAAGTCGCGCGAGGAGGTCGAGGAGCAGTTCGGCGGTCTCTACCGCGCCTTCCAGTACGGCGCGCCGCCGCATGGCGGCATGGCGGCCGGCGTCGATCGCGTGATCATGTTGCTCGTCGGTGCCAAGAACCTGCGCGAAGTGACGCTGTTCCCGATGAACCAGCAGGCACAGGATTTGCTGATGAACGCGCCGTCGGAAGCAACGCCGCAGCAATTGCGCGAGCTGTCGCTGCGCGTCGCGGTGGCCAAGAAAGAAGCTTAAGCAATCCGCGCAAGCGACTCTTTCGACTCAAAAAAATCTCGGCGACTCAACAAAAAAAGCCCGGCATCGCTGCCGGGCTTTTTCGTTTCGGGAGGTGGCGGCCAGGATCAGTCCTGGTTCGCCGTAACCGTCAGGCCGAGCGTCTTGGGCAGGTCCTTGGGGTTCGACATGCCGCTGGCTGCGAGCAATGCGAACGGAACCGGCGAGGCTGGCTTGGCGGCGATCTCGATCGACTTGGGCGCGTCGAGATAGGCGGTGACAGCTGCGGTGACCTGCGTCGCCAGCTCGGGGTTGTTCAGTTCCATCATCAGGAACGGCACGATCGCCTTGGCCTGGTTGGCGATGTCCTTGGCTGTCATGTTCTGCTGCTTGCCGAGGTATTCGAGCACCTTGTTGGTCACCGAATCGTCGTCGAAGCGGACGGTCGCGCCGTTGAAGGTCAGCTGCTGCATCAGGCCGAGCATGGCCAGGCCCTGGGCCGAGTTGTCAGTGCCTTCCGGCTGGGCAGCCATCTTCTTCTGCAGTTCTTGCACCGACTTCAGGAACTCGACGGTGTAGCCGCCGAGGTCGAAGGTCATGCCGAGCGTGCCTGCATTGTCGACGGTGACGTCGTAGCTCGACAGCGCCATGCGGCCGTCCGTCGGCTGCCAGGTGCCTTCCATCTGGAAATCGCCTGATATGTTCTGGTAGCCGAGCGCTTCGATCGCAGCCTTCGACTGTGGGTCTTCCACCAGGGTCAGGTCGGCGGTGAACTTCTCGGCCGAGCCGGTGAACTCCATGGCGTTGCCGTCGGCCGGCGGGGTCACCTCGGCCGCGAAGTTGGTCATCTGGAAGGCCTGCTTGTCGCCGATCTTGACGCTGACATTGTCGAGATTCGCGGTCTCGTACATCAGAAACGAGGCCAATAGGTCGGTCGAGTCGGAGGCCGGCAGCGTGACATTGCCGAGCGTCAGCGGACTGACCTCGACCTTGGTCGGGCCTTCGTTGAGGCTATAGGGCTCGGTCGTGATCGTCTCGATCTTGAAGCCGCGATTTTCTTCGGTGATGCCGCTGAGCGTGAGCTTGCCGATGGAAAACGGCTTGCCTTCGCCAGCCATCTGGATGCTCGTTCCCTCGAGCACGGCTTCGGAAGCATCGCCGGTTACGCTGGTCCAGGCGAGCGTCAGGTTCTGGCCGGCCAGCACCGACTTGAGCCGCTCGGCGACCGCGGTGGCATCCTGTGCCAGCGCTGCGTTGAGCGGAAGCGAAAACAGGAAGGTCGTGAGTGCGAGCTTGCGGAATGCAGAGCGGTGTTGCGTCATCATAGATCCCTGAGACTGTGAAATGGCTCAGCCTTTCGTCCGCCATGAACTGGACCGGAAGAAGGCGACGCAACGACAATGGCCGCAATTCGAGCCAAAAGGCAATCACTGGTGAGCAACGCGCGCAAAAATGGTGAATGAGCCACTGATCGCGTAATTGCTACTTTAGCGAGCGGGCAGATTTGTCGCAGTGTGATCCCGGCAGACCTTGCATTCGGCGATAAGGCTTGTCGCGAATCAGCCGTTCCGCTAGTCCAAACCCATGGGAAAAGGGCTTTTGCCGCCCGGAAACGGTAGCGGCGACAATATTGAACCGGTCGATCTGAAGAAGGCGCTCGAAGAGCGCTATCTGGCCTATGCGCTGTCGACCATCATGCACCGGGCATTGCCTGACGTACGCGACGGACTGAAACCGGTCCATCGCCGCATCATGCACGCCATGCGCCTGCTCAGGCTCAATCCTGACCAGGGATTCGCCAAATGCGCCCGCATCGTCGGCGAGGTCATGGGCAAGTTCCACCCGCATGGCGATCAGTCGATCTACGACGCGCTAGTGCGTCTAGCGCAGGATTTTTCGGTCCGCTATCCGCTTGTCGACGGGCAGGGCAATTTCGGCAACATCGACGGCGATAGTGCCGCTGCCATGCGTTACACCGAAGCGCGCATGACCGAGGTGTCGGTCTCGCTGCTCGAAGGCATCACGGAAGATGCCGTCGATTACCGCCCGACCTATAACGAAGAAGACGAAGAACCCGTCGTCCTGCCGGGAGCGTTTCCGAATCTGCTGGCCAACGGCTCGTCCGGCATCGCGGTGGGCATGGCGACATCGATCCCGCCGCACAATGCAGCCGAGCTGTGCAGTGCCGCGCTTTACCTGATCGACAACCCGGATGCCTCGGTCACTGACCTGATGACCTCGCCGGGCGAGTGGGAGCGCATCAAGGACGATGCCGAGCTTCGCCTCGGCTGCAAGGTGCGTGGGCCGGATTTCCCCACCGGCGGCAGTGTCGATGATGACTGGGACTCGATCGTCAACGCCTACGAGACAGGGCGTGGCGGCTTCCGCATGCGCGCCATGTGGCAGCAGGAGGACCAGGGCAGGGGTACGTGGAATCTCGTCGTCACTGAAATCCCCTATGGGGTGCAGAAGTCGCGGCTGATCGAAAAGATCGCCGAGCTGTTGATCGCCCGCAAGCTGCCGCTGCTCGAGGACATCCGCGACGAGTCGGCCGAAGACATCCGCGTCGTTCTGGTGCCCAAGAGCCGTACCGTCGACCCCGGCCTGCTGATGGAATCGCTCTATAAGCTCACCGAGCTTGAAAGCCGCTTCCCGCTCAACATGAACGTGCTGTCGCGCGGCAAGGTGCCGAACGTGCTGTCGCTCAAGAGCGTGCTGCGCGAATGGCTCGATCACCGCCGCGAGGTGCTGGTCCGTCGCTCGAAGTTCCGTCTCGGCGAGATCGAAAAGCGCCTCGAAATCCTCGGCGGCTATCTGATCGCCTACCTCAATATCGACGAGGTGATCCGCATCATCCGCGAAGAGGATGAGCCCAAGCGCACGATGATGGCGCGCTGGGACCTGACCGACAACCAGGCCGAAGCCATCCTCAACATGCGCCTGCGGGCGTTGCGCAAGCTCGAGGAATTCGAGATTCGCAAGGAGCACGACGCGCTCAGCATCGAGAAGAAGCAGATCGAGGCACTGCTGGCGTCTGATGCCAAGCAATGGTCGACGATAAAGTGGGAAGTGAGCGAGGTCCGCAAGCATTACGGCCCTGAGACCAAGCTCGGTCGCCGCCGCACGGTATTCGCCGAAGCACCCGATCATGACCTGACCGACATCGCGCATGCCATGATCGAGAAGGAGCCGGTGACGGTCGTCGTCTCGGAAAAGGGCTGGCTGCGCGCGATGAAGGGGCATCTGGCCGACTTCTCGCTGCTCACCTTCAAGGAAGGCGACAGCCTCAAGCTCGCCTTCCACGCCCAGACCACCGACAAGATCCTGGTCTTCACAACAGGCGGCAAGTTCTACACAATCGGTGCAGACCGTCTTCCCGGCGGGCGCGGCCATGGCGAGCCGATCCGCATCATCGTCGACATGGACAACGACCAGGACATCGTCACCGCTTTCGTCCATGAACCCAAGCGCAAGCTGATGTTGGTCAGCCACGAAGGCAACGGCTTCACCGTTCCTGAAGAAGAGGTCATTGCCAACACCCGCAAGGGCAAGCAGGTGATGAACGTCAAGACACCTGACGAAGCCAAGCGCTGCATTCCGCTGCAGGGCGACCATCTCGCCATCGTCGGCGAGAACCGCAAGATGCTGGTGTTCCCGCTCGAGCAGATCCCGGAGATGACGCGCGGCAAGGGCGTCAGGTTGCAGAAGTACAAGGACGGCGGCGTGCTCGACGTGAAGACCTTCGCCATGGAGAGCGGCCTCAGCTGGCTGGATTCGGCGGAACGCACCTTCACCCGGTCGCGTGAGGAACTGCTCGAATGGATCGGCACACGCGCCACCGCCGGGCGCATGGTTCCCAAGGGTTTCCCACGTACGGGCCGCTTTGGCTGAGTGCGACGTAACGGCTGAGCGCGTGCGGTGCGGCAAAGTTTTGATGCGCGGCACCGCGTTAGGCTCTATGATCTGCCCGTTGGCGCTGACCTGAGTGCCGGCGACTAAGCGGGTCCATTTCAGGGCCGAGGAGATCCAGGCTCTTGAACGTGACCAATCCCCGTAAACCGGAGCGAGAGCAGAGGCTGTTCGGCCCGGCCCAGCCGATGCGTGCGGCCCTGGTGCCACCGCTTTCGGCCGCGCGCTGGCTGCTCGTGCTGATCGTCGCCGCGGGCATCTATTTCTTCCATGGCTTCCTCGTGCCGGTGTTGGCAGCACTCGTCATCGCATTCGCCAGCTGGCCGCTGTACAGGCGGCTGCTGGTCGCGGTCGACGGCAACAGGACCATTGGCGCGACGCTTGCGCTGCTTTTCATCATCGCCTTCCTCGTCGTGCCGATCTCCTTTGCCGCGACCTACGCCGTCAACGAGATCCGCGATTGGGTCGGTTGGGCGGTGGAGACCAATCGCCATGGTGCGACAACGCCGGAATGGATCAACAACCTTCCGGTCGTCGGCGAGTGGCTGAACGAACAATGGACACGCTACGTCGGCCATCCCGGCGCCATCGGCGAACTGGCCCAGCTTCTCAGCGGTGCCAATATCGGCAGCATCTATCGCGGCGTGCTTGCTGCCGGTGGCAGCGCCTTCGGCATCCTGCTGACACTGCTGTTCATGCTGATCGCCCTGTTCTTCACCTATCGCGACGGCGAATCCTTCGTTGGCCAACTCGACCGCCTGGGCGAACGCATCCTGCCGATGCGCTGGGAGCGGATTTCGCGGGTCGTGCCCAAGACGATCAGCGCCACCGTCACCGGCATGACCTTGATCGCCATCGGCGAAGGCGTGGTGCTCGGGCTTGCCTACTGGGTTGCCGGCGTGCCTTCGCCCGTGACGCTCGGTGTGCTGACCGGTTTCATGGCGCTGATCCCCGGTGGCGCGCCGTTGTCGTTCACGCTTGTGTCGATCTATCTGGTTGCCAGCGGCTCGCCAATTGCCGGCATCGCCCTGTTTGCCTGGGGTTCGATCGAGCTGTTCATCGTCGACAAGACCTTGCGCCCCAAGCTTGTAGGCGGTCCGATCAAGCTGCCGTTCCTGCCGACCTTTTTCGGCCTCATCGGCGGCGTCAAGACGATGGGCTTTCTCGGCCTGTTCATCGGCCCCGTACTGATGGCGCTTCTTGTCGCGATCTGGCGCGAATGGCTGCATGAAGTCGAACTGAACGATGAGGCGGCGATGCTAGCAGCCGCTAATGCGCTGCCCGAGAATGACACGCCACGCACGATCGAAGCCATCACCGAGGACGTGCCGGCCAAACGGGTCGGTTAGGGGGCAAGCGGCCCCGGCAGGCCCGATCCGGGAAAAGGCAGCAGGCTACGCCGGCTGCCTTGCGAGGGCTGCCCTGCGCCTGCGCCCTTCGGACAACTGCCAGACCGAGTGGGCGACGAGCGTGATGATGAGGATGGCGCCGCCGATCAGGCTGTTGGTTGTCGGCACCTCGGCGAAGATCATCCACACCCAGATCGGCGCCAGCACCGTCTCGAGCAGGTAAAACATCGCGACTTCCGGTCCGGAGATGTATTTCGGCCCGTTGGCGAGGCAGAAAAACGAAATCGGCATGATCACCGCGCCGTTGAAGATGATCCACCAAGGCGCTTCGACGTGAAAGCCAGTCTTGGAAACCATGAACGCCGCGACCAGCCCCGGCAGGAGCACGCCGACAAGTGCCGTGAAGCCCATGTCCTTGTCGCTGGAGCGTGAAATGGTGATCGCCGATGCGATGCAGAAGGCCGAGCACACCGCCATCAGGTCGCCGAACAAGTGGCCGGTGCCGATCGAACTGCTGACGATGACCAGAACCCCGCAGACCATCGCCAGCATGGCGAGCATCGTCGCGGGGCGCGGCCGTTCCCGGAGAAATATCCACGACAACACGGCCGCGAACACCGTGTTGAAGGCCAGGATGAACACCAGGTTGGCGGTGGACGTGCTGTAGACGGCGGTGATGAATGAAATCGAGCCGATGCCGTAGAGACCGGCAACGACGAGGCCGGCGCGGCCTGGAATGAGTTGCGGTGCCTTTGGGCTCAGCGAGCGCCAGACCAGCCAAATGATGATGGCGGCGATGAAAGTCGTCCCGCTGCGCATCAGCAGGATGGACCAGTTGTTGCCGTCCGCGAGCTTGATCAGCGGGATGTCGACGGTAAGCGCCAACCCGCCGAGGCCGGTCAGCAGCAGACCTTTTGAGTGGTTCGATTGAGTGTTTGCCACGTGCTTCCCTGCCAGATGGTCGACGGCAGCGTGGAAAACGGGCCGGACGTGCTCAGATGTCGCCTTCGAAACGCTCCCAGCCTTTCATGCCGAGATGCTCCTGAGGTGTGAAGCGGACCTTATAGTTCATCTTGCGCGAACCGTTGACCCAGTAGCCGAGATAGACGTGGGGCAGGCCCATGGCGCGCGCGCGGGCAATATGATCGAGGATCATGAAGGTGCCAAGCGAGCGTTCGTCCATTTCCGGATTGTAGTAGGAATAGACCATCGACAGGCCGTCCGACATCTGGTCGGTCAGCGCCACCGCCATCAGTTCGCCTTGGCCCTGGCCGGTGATGAAGGTGTCGGGTCCGCGGCGGCGGTACTCGATCACCTTGGTGATCACATGCGTGTCCTCGACCATCATGGCGTAGTCGAGCACGGTCATGTCGGACATGCCGCCCTTGCGGTGGCGGGCATCGAGATAGGAACGGAACAGCGAATATTGCTCGGTCGAGGGCTCGGCGTTGTGCATGGCCCCGACAAGGTCGGAATTGCGCTCGATCACCCGGCGCATGTTGCGCGTCGCTTTGAACTCCTGGGCCAGGATGCGGACGGAAACGCAGGCACGGCAGGTCTCGCAGGCCGGGCGATAGGCGATGTTCTGCGAACGCCGGAAGCCGCCCTGCGTCAGCAGGTCGTTCATCTCCGGCGCCTTGTCGCCGACGAGGTGGGTAAAGACCTTCCGCTCGAACTGCCCCTCAAGATAGGGGCAGGGGGACGGCGCCGTCAGGAAGAATTGCGGAGAATGGGTCGGATGCTGCGTCATCGAGCGTCAGGAAGACTCCCAATCAATGTTCCCTAGCTTGGCGCTGCCGGCGAAAAATTCAACATGAATGTGAAGGCAGGCAGACTCTTTGCCTTCACATTTTGGCGCAAGTGCCCGTTTTGACTCGCCGAATGGCAATTTTAGCTGTCGCTGCGGCTGACCACGGTGCCGAGCAGCAGGTCATGCAGCGTGCGCTTGCGGTCGGAAAATAGCGTGACCAGCAGCACCAGCGGCGTCAAAACGACGTTGCCGGCCCAGAACAAGACGGAGTGAACCACCGCCAACAGGCCATCGATTGGCCTGCCGTCCAGGCGGTCGAGGCGAATGCCCATCATGCGCATGCCGGTCGTTGCCTGGTTCGGCCCGCCGAGCGTCATCCAGATGTAAAGCAGGGCGACTGCAGGAAACAGGACGCCGAACAGCAGCCAGCCGAGGCCGAGCGTCAGGAGGCCGAGAAACAAGATGACGATGGCGAAAGGGATCATCAGAAGACCGACGATCAGATAGTCGATCAGGAACGCCAGGATGCGACGCGTGCGCACGCCGTCATAGGCGCGGCTGTCGTCGAGCCTGCTGTTGATGATTTCGCCGTCCAGAACTCGTGCGGTCATAGCTTCCTCAATTGGCGGACGAGATTGTCCGCGCAGGACTGCAAATGGGAATTGCGGCGCCGGATTCAAGAATTCCGGCGCGATCTGGCGCAAATCCTCTCACAGAGAGCGCAGGCTCAGCCCTTGAGAATCTGCGCCACTTCGGGCGCGAAATAGGTCAGGATGCCGTCGCATCCGGCGCGCTTGAAGGCGAGCAGGCTTTCCAGCATCGCCTTTTCGCCGTCGATCCAGCCATTGGCACCTGCTGCCTTGATCATCGAGTATTCGCCCGACACCTGGTAGGCAAAGGTCGGCACGCGGAACTCGTCCTTCAGTCGGCGGATGATGTCGAGATAGGGCAGGCCGGGCTTGACCATCAGCATGTCAGCGCCCTCGGCCAGGTCCTGCTCGGCTTCGCGCACCGCCTCATCCGAATTGGCGTGGTCGATGTAATAGGTCTTCTTGTCGCCCTTGAGCAGGCCCTGCGTGCCAATCGCCTCGCGATAAGGGCCGTAGAAGGCCGAAGCGAACTTGGTCGCATAAGACATGATCGCCACGTCGTGGAAGCCGTTGTCGTCGAGCGCGTCGCGGATGGCGCCGATGCGGCCGTCCATCATGTCGGAGGGAGCGATGATATCGGAGCCGGCCGCGGCCTGCAGCACGGCTGCGGCAGCCACCTGGGCCACCGTCTCGTCATTGACGATGATGCCATCGCGCAGGATGCCGTCATGGCCGTGGCTGGTGAACGGGTCGAGCGCGACGTCGGTGATGATGCCGATCTCCGGCACCGCCGCCTTGATCGCGCGGGTGGCGCGGTTGATGATGTTGTCGGGCTCGAGGATATGCGCGCCCGTCTGGTCGCGCAGGCCCATCTCGACATTGGGGAAAGTGGCGAGTGCTGGAATGCCGAGCTTTGCCGCGCGTTCCGCTTCCTTGACCGCGAGATCGACCGACATGCGGAACACGCCGGGCATTGCCGGGATCGCTTCCTTGCGGTTTTCGCCGTCGATGATGAAGATCGGCCAGATCAGGTCGTCGACGCTCAGGCGGTTTTCCTGCACGAGGCGGCGCGACCAGTCGGCCTTGCGCATCCGGCGCAGACGCCGGCTGCCAGTGATCTCGTCGACGCTGCGGGCGCCGGCTGGCTTGGCTGGGGTGAACTTGTTCATCGGCATTCTCCGGCAATTGTGCAGTTTTTAGCATACCGGTTTGCCCAAGACCAAGATGCCGGATGGGACCTGCGGCATTGACGCACCCATGCGCTCCACATTAGCTCTGCACACCCAGCCTGAATGTGAGGGATTCCAGTGGACATCGACTTTGGCGGCGACGACGAAATCCGCTTCGAGCGCGCCGGAGCCGCCGGCATCGTCACCCTGACGCGGCCGCAAGCGTTGAACGCACTGACCCACAAGATGGTTCTGGCGCTGTCGCGGGCGCTCACCGCATGGCAAGCCGACTCAAACGTCGTCATCGTCATCGTCAAGGCCGAGGGCAGGGCGTTTTCCGCTGGCGGTGACATCCTGCATGTCTATCACGCCGGTCTCGCCGGCAACCCGCCAGTCGACTTCTTCGCCGACGAGTACCGACTCAACGCCCAGATCCAGCGTTTTCCGAAACCCTACCTCTCGCTGATCGACGGCATCGTCATGGGCGGTGGCGTCGGCCTCTCGTTTCACGGCTCGCATCGGGTGCTGACCGAAAATGCGCAGTTCGCCATGCCCGAAGTCGGCATCGGCTTTTTCCCCGATGTCGGCGGCAGCCATCTTTTGCCCGACCTCGGCGGCCATTTCGGCATGTATCTGGCGCTGACGGGCAACAGGATCCGCTATGGCGACGCGCTGTGGTCAGGCCTCGCAACGCACACGATTTCGGCGGACGGGCAGGTCGGGCTTCTCGAGCGCCTGTGCGAAACCGGCGAGCCCGAAGCGATGCTGCGCAATTTCTTCCGTCCAGCCAAGCGCGAGACCGAGCGGGAAACACTGGAGGCCATCGCCAGGCATTTTTCCGCTCCGACGCTGTCGGATGTCATCGCAAGCCTGGAAACGGACGCCAGCGAGTTCGCCAAAAAGACACTTGCGACCATCCTGTCGCGTTCGCCCACCAGCCTGTCCGTCGCCTTCCGGCAGGTCAGGGCGGGCCTGACCATGTCGATGGACGACTGCATGCGGATGGAGTTCCGCATCCTGAACCGGATGCTGGCCGGTCGCGACTTCTATGAAGGCATCCGCGCCGTGCTCATCGACAAGGGTTCGACCCCGCAATGGCAGCCGGCGCGACTCGAAGATGTCGATCCCCTCGACATCGGTCGCTACTTCGAAACGCTTGGCGACAGGGAACTTGCCCTGTGAGTGACAGTGCAAGCCACCTGCGCGAGATGCATCCTTCGGCGATCGAGAGCGCCTTCGCCTTGTTCCTGCGCGTGGTGGCTGGCTATTGCCTGCTGTTCGGCATCCTCTACTGGGTTCGTCTCATCGGTGTCTATGACGGCCCACTCTGGCGTTTCGACCTGATGCCGATCCATTGGCAGGTCGCGGCGGTGACACTGTCGGCGTTTTTCCCCTTCGCCGCGATTGGCCTGTGGATGTTGTCATCCTGGGGGCCGGTCATCTGGTTCATCTGCGCCATGACCGAAGTCGCGATGTATGCAGGTTTCCCCGAACTGTTCGGCAACAGGCCACTGATCGTTGTCTCCCACATCGTGGTGGCCTTGATCTATGCGGCCTTCCGCATTGTCCTGCACCTGAAAAGGCGCCGCGCCGCGCACTAGCAATGCTTTCAGCGCGTTGGCGGGCACTCCGTAAAATACAAGGTTAATTATTCTTACTCGGAAGGGTTTTCATTAACCCTCTTTCGAAACCAGTGGCTGGTAAGCCCTTGTTAAGCCTGACGTTTAAGTCGAATTTTATGGGTATTCGATAAGTTCGCGATCAAGGTGACATCAAACAAAAAAGTCACCAGGCGAAAACAGAGAGGCAAAGACAATGATCAATTCGCGTCAGGTGGCCAAGCCCGCCATGGTTTCCGAGGACCGTAACGAAGCGATCCGTTCGCTTTACATGGAATCTCTGCAGCTTGTTGAAAGACTTCATCGTCGTCTTCTTGACGTTATCAAGGATGAGTTCGATCGCAACGGCCGCAGCGACATCAATGCGATCCAGGCTCTGCTGCTCTTCAACATCGGCAATGCAGAACTGACCGCCGGCGAATTGCGCTCACGCGGCTACTATCTCGGCTCGAACGTCTCCTACAACCTCAAGAAGCTAGTCGAGCTCGGCTTCATCAATCACCAGCGCTCGCGCATCGACCGCCGCTCGGTCCGTGTCAGCCTGACGCCGAAGGGCCAGGATGTGGCCGAGGTGGTTGCCGGCCTCTATGACCGTCATGTCGGTTCGATCGAGCATGTCGGCGGCATCAATACCGACGAGTTCAAGCAGATGAACCGCGCCTTGCAGCGCCTCGACCGCTTCTGGAACGACACCATCGCTTACCGGATGTGAGCATTTCTGCCTGAAAAGGAACGACCTCCAGTCGCAGAGCCGGTTGCAGAAATGCACCGGCTCTTCCTTTTTTAGCTCAAGGCATGGCGATAGAAGCAGGCCCAGCCATGTTGCCGCCATATTCGAATGACTAACGGGAAGCTGTGATGTGCCAGATCTGCCTGTTCGGCCGTCAGCAACCCGTGCGATGAAGGCGCGTTTCACGCCTTGGTGATGCCGGGTTATGGTTGGCTAATTGTTAAGCATGGCCGTCATATCGTCGCGGGAGATTTCCTGCCGGTTGAGTTGCGCGAATATGTCTGGAACGTCCATGAAAACTAGCCGCCGTTTCTTTCTCACCGGTGCCGGCGCGATCGCCATGGCAGCCTTGTCGGGTGCCGCCAGCGCTCAGGACGTGATCGGCGAAGTTCTCGGTTCGTCGCGCCGCGGCAATTGGGACGACCAGTTCGATGCCCGCGTCAGCCAGGGCGCCAAGGTTGCCAGCACGCTGCCGGTTTTCACGTCGCAGACCGCCGCTTTCACCCAGCAGGCGATAGGCCAGTATCAGAACATCGTCGCCCAGGGCGGTTGGCCGATCGTTCCGGCCACCAAGAAGCTCAGGCTCGGCGTCGAGGATCCCGATGTCCAGGTGCTGCGCAAGCGCCTGATGGTATCGGGCGACCTGTCGGCGCGCGCGGGCCTTTCCGATTCGTTCGACACCTATGTCGATGCCGCCTTGAAGCGCTTCCAGGCACGCCACGGTCTGCCGGACGACGGCGTGATGGGCCAGTACACTTATGCGGCGATGAACATCAGCGCCCAGATTCGCCTTGGCCAGCTTGAGACCAATCTCGGTCGCATCCAGGCGCAGGCCGGCACGCTCGGCCAGCGTTATGTCAACGTCAACATTCCGGCCGCCCAGGTCGAAGCGGTTGAAAACGACCGCGTCGTGCTGCGCCACACGGCGATCGTCGGCAAGGTCGACCGCCAGTCGCCGATCGTCAATTCGAAGATCAACGAGATCGTCGTCAACCCGTATTGGAATGCGCCGGTGTCGATCGTCCGCAAGGACATCATTCCGCTGATGCGAAAGAATCCGAACTATCTGACCGACAACAAGATCCGCCTGTTTGCGCCCGATGGCAGCGAAGTCGATCCGATGAATGTCGACTGGTCGACGGAAGAGGCGGCGAAGTACCGTTTCCGCCAGGATCCCGGCGCCAACAACGCCATGGCTTCGGTCAAGATCAACTTCCCGAGCCCGGATGGCGTCTACATGCACGACACGCCGCAGCAGAGCCTGTTCGGCAAGCTGATGCGCTTCGACTCCTCGGGCTGCGTCCGCGTCCAGAACGTGCGCGACCTGGTCACCTGGATCCTGCGTGACACGCCCGGTTGGAGCCGCTCGCACTTCGAGCAGACGATCAAGTCGGGCGAAAACACCCCGATTCCTGTCACTAACCCGGTGCCGGTCTACTTCACCTATGTCTCGGCCTGGTCGACGGGCGATGGTGTCGTGCAGTTCCGCGACGACATCTATGGCCTCGACGGCGTCGACGAGCTGCAGATCACCTCGGCTCTCTGATCGAGCCATAGCGAACAGTCAAAGGCCGTCCTACGGGGCGGCCTTTTTCGTTGCGGCTATTCTTTTGGCGCAAAGCGACCATGAAATTTCGCGCGGCAAACGTGGCGACGCTGGGGCAAGTGTGTTAATGCGCGCCGAACCTCCCCGATGCCCCCTCCGGACAGCAAGGATCTTTCGCCATGGCCGCTTCGAAACAACTCGAATCCTTCTTTGGAACCCCGCTCGAGGAGGCCGATCCGGAAATCTTCGGCTCGATCCGCAATGAGCTTGGCCGCCAGCGCCACGAGATCGAGCTGATCGCCTCGGAAAACATCGTTTCCCGCGCTGTGCTCGAGGCGCAGGGCTCGATCATGACCAACAAATATGCCGAGGGTTATCCGGGCAAGCGCTACTATGGCGGCTGTCAGTTCGTCGACGTCGCCGAGGAGCTCGCCATCGAGCGCGCCAAGAAGCTGTTCGACTGCAAGTTCGCCAACGTCCAGCCGAACTCCGGCAGCCAGATGAACCAGGCGGTGTTCCTGGCGCTGCTGCAGCCGGGCGACACCTTCATGGGCCTCGACTTGAATTCGGGCGGCCACCTGACCCACGGTTCGCCGGTCAACATGTCCGGCAAATGGTTCAAGGTCGTCTCCTATGGCGTGCGCAAAGATGACAATCTGCTCGACATGGACGAGGTCGCGCGCCTTGCCCGCGAGAACAAGCCGAAGCTGATCCTCGCCGGCGGCACCGCCTATTCGCGCATCTGGGACTGGAAGCGCTTTCGCGAGATCGCCGATGAGGTCGGTGCCTATCTGATGGTCGACATGGCCCACATCGCTGGCCTGGTTGCCGGCGGCGTGCATCCCTCGCCACTGCCGCACGCCCATGTCGTCACCACCACCACGCACAAGTCGCTGCGCGGCCCGCGTGGCGGCATGATCCTGACCAATGACGAAGACATCGCCAAGAAGATGAACTCGGCCGTGTTCCCTGGCCTGCAGGGTGGCCCGCTGATGCACGTCATCGCCGCCAAGGCGGTTGCTTTCGGCGAAGCGCTGAAGCCTGAGTTCAAGACCTACGCGGCAAATGTCGTTGCCAACGCCAAGGCGCTGGCCGCGAGCCTCAAGGATACCGGCCTCGACATCGTTTCAGGCGGCACCGACAACCATCTGATGCTTGTCGACCTGCGTCCCAAGAACGCCACCGGCAAGCGCGCCGAGGCAGCTCTTGGCCGCGCCAACATCACCTGCAACAAGAACGGCATTCCCTTCGACCCGGAAAAGCCGTTCGTCACCTCGGGCGTCCGTCTCGGCACCCCGGCCGGTACGACGCGTGGCTTCGGCGAGGCCGAGTTCCGCGAGATCGGCCAGCTGATCACCGAAGTGCTCGACGGCCTCAAGGTCGCCAATTCGGATGAAGGCAACGCAGCCGTCGAAGCGGCGGTCAAACAGAAGGTCGTCAGCCTGACCGATCGCTTCCCGCTCTATCCTTATCTCGGCTAAGCATCCCTTAGCTTGGCGGGGGCCAGAAAAGGCCTTCACAATTCGAAGCCCCATGCTGGTCGTCCCGGCATGGGGCTTCTGCTTTTGGGGATGATGCATTAAGCCTTTCCCGGTCGAGGATTCGAATGACAAGGCTGAACGATGCGTTGCCCCTATTGCCAGTCTGAAGACACGCAAGTGAAGGACTCCCGTCCTGCAGAGGACGGGGCGGCGATCCGTCGCCGGCGCATCTGCCCGGTCTGCGGTGGCCGCTTTACCACCTTCGAGCGTGTCCAGCTGCGCGACCTGGTCGTGCTCAAGAAGACCGGCCGCAAGGTGCCGTTCGACCGTGACAAGCTGGCCCGTTCGGTCGAGATCGCGGTGCGCAAGCGCAATGTCGATCCCGAACGTATCGAGCGCGCCGTGACCGGCATCGTGCGCCAACTTGAAAGCTCCGGCGAAACCGAGATTCCGTCCGGCGAAATCGGCCGCCTCGTGATGGAGGCGCTGAAGACGCTCGACGATGTCGCTTATGTGCGCTTCGCCTCGGTCTATCGCAATTTCCGCGAGGCCAAGGATTTCCATGATGTGCTGGGGGAGCTCAAGGGCGACGAGGACGCCGGTTGAACGATGGCCAGCAGCAGTGCATTTGAACAAGACAGGATTGATCGCCGCTACATCGCAGCTGCCCTCAGGCTGTCGCGCAAGCATCTCGGACTGACCTCTACCAATCCGGCAGTCGGCACCCTCATCGTCCGCGACGACGGCAATGGCCCGGTCATCATCGGGCGCGGCGTCACCGCCATTGGCGGGCGCCCGCATGCTGAAGCCGAAGCGCTTGCCGAAGCGGGCGAACTGGCGCGCGGCGCCACTGCCTATGTCACGCTCGAGCCTTGCGCCCACCACGGCCGCACGCCGCCTTGCGCCAATGCGCTGGTCACTGCCGGCATTGTTCGCGTCGTCGGAGCAGCCGCAGATCCGGATCCGCGTGTTTCCGGCAAGGGCTACGCAATCCTTCGCAGTGCCGGCATCGAGGTCAAGGAAGGCGTGCTTGCCCGCGAAGCCGCCGATCAGCTTGCCGGCTACATGAATCGTTCGATGAGAAAGCGTCCGGAAGTGATTCTGAAGCTTGCGCTTTCCGCCGATGGCATGATCGGCCGCCGCGGCGAGGGACAGATCGGTATCACCGGCGAGATCGCCCGGCGCCAGGTCCATGTCATGCGCGCCGAATGCGATGCCATCCTGATCGGCATCGGCACCGCCATATCAGACGATCCCGAGCTCACCGTTCGGCTGCCCGGAATGCGTAGCCGTTCGCCGGCGCGTATCGTGCTCGACAGGCTCGCACGGCTGCCTGCGACCTCGAAGCTTGCGCGCTCGGCCAGTGACGTGCCGGTTCTGGTCGCCGCCTGTTCGGAGAGCCCCGCCGCCAACAAGGCCGAACTGGAGCGCGCCGGCGTGAAACTCCTGGCGACCGAGACTTATGGCGGCCGCGTCGCACTTCCTGAATTGCTCGAGGACCTGGGCAACCAGGGCATGTCGCGGATCATCGTCGAGGGCGGTGCTGACACGGCGCGTGCCTTCCTCGACGAGGGCATGGTCGACCGCATCGCACTGTTCTACGGCCCCGAGGCCATCGGCTCCGATGGTATTGCAGCCCCCATTGGTCGCGACCATATACCGGCAGGGTTCGAGCTGGTGCGCGAGGCGCGCTACGGCGAGGACAGCTTCGCCGAATGGATAAGGGAAATCTGATGTTTACCGGGATCGTCACCGACGTGGGTACAGTCGCGTCTGCAGCCCAGCTTGACCAGGGCGTGCGTCTGCGCATCGACACCGTCTATGATCCCAAGACCATCGACATCGGTGCCTCGATTTCCTGTTCGGGCGTCTGCCTGACTGTGGTCACGCTGCCGGAAGCAACGTCCAATGCCCGCTGGTTCGAGGTCGAGGCCTGGGAAGAGGCACTGCGCCTGACCACGGCGAGCGAATGGAAGGCGGGACAGAAGATCAACCTCGAGCGCGCGCTCAAGATCGGCGACGAGCTCGGCGGCCACATCGTTTCGGGTCATATCGACGGCATGGCCGAGATCGTCGCGCGCGAGGACGAAGGCGAGGCGGTACGCTTCCGCCTGGAAGCGCCGCGCGAACTGGCCAGGTTCATCGCGCCCAAGGGGTCGGTTGCACTCGATGGCACCTCACTGACCGTCAACAAGGTCGAAGGCACCCGCTTCGATGTGCTGCTGATCCATCATTCGCTGCAGGTGACGACCTGGGGCGAGCGCAAGGTCGGCGACCGGGTCAATCTCGAGATCGATACCATGGCGCGTTATGCGGCGCGACTCGCCGAGGCGGCCAGGGAAGGGCTCTGACGCGAGGCACCAACCGCGGGTCTTTTGGACAGCGGTTTCCTGCCACAGTGCTTAACACTCCGCTTGCGAACTCACCCGGTTCGGCCTAAGTCAGCCGCTCCTGCCGGAGATTTTACATGGCCAACGACAAGAAACTGAAGCTCCTCATCGTCGAGGCGCGCTTTTACGACGACCTCTCGGACGCGCTGCTGGACGGCGCCAAGGCCGCCCTCGACGCTGCCGGCGCAGCCTACGACGTGGTCACCGTTCCCGGAGCGCTCGAAATCCCGGCTGTGATCTCGTTCGCGCTCGATGCAGCCGATGACGAAGGCACCGAGTATGACGGTTATGTCGCGCTCGGCACCGTCATCCGTGGCGAAACCTATCACTTCGACATCGTCGCCAATGAATCCTGCCGCGCGATCATGGACCTGTCGGTCGCGGAATCGATCGCAGTTGGCAATGGCATCCTGACCGTCGAAAACGACGACCAGGCCTGGGCACGTGCCCGCCGCACCGAAGGTGACAAGGGTGGCTTTGCCGCGCGTGCAGCCCTCACTATGATCGCCATACGCGAAAAACTCGGAGCAGCCCGCTCGTGACGTCTCCTGAAGATAACGGCCAGCCGCCCGTCCGCCACGCCAACAAGCGCGGTGCTGCCCGCCTGGCCGCCGTCCAGGCCCTGTACCAGATGGACGTCGCCGGCAGCGGCCTGCTCGAAATCACCGCTGAATACGAGGCGTTTCGCCTTGGCAAGGAAGTCGACGGCGCGCTCTACCGCGAAGCCGATGCCCAGTGGTTCCGCGCCATCCTCGCCGGCGTCGTCGAAAACCAGAAGTTTGTCGATCCCGTCATTCGCGAGGCCTTGACCGAGGACTGGCCACTGTCGCGGCTCGATTCGACGCTGCGCGCCATCCTGCGTGCCGGCGTCTATGAACTGATGAAGCGCCAGGACGTGCCCGTGGCGGTGATCGTCTCGGAATATGTCGACATCGCCAAGGCTTTCTATGCCGACGACGAGCCCAAGCTCGTCAATGCGGTGCTCGACCGTGTCTCGCGTAAGCTGCGCGGCGAAGGTAAGGGCAAGGACGCGCTATGATCGGTGGCGAACGCGAAGCGCGGCGAACAGCATATATTCTCGCCGCATCGCAAGCCATCATCGGTTCCGCTGCCCCGATAGCCCTGTCCATTGGCGGGCTCGCCGGTTTTTATCTGCTCGATACCGACAAGTCGCTGGCGACAGCGCCTGTCACCGGTTTCAGCGTCGGCATGGCGCTTGGCGCGCTGCCTGCTGCCGCGATCATTCGCGGCCTCGGCCAGCGCAGCGGCTTCATGTTCGGCACCGCCGTCACCGCTGCCGGTGGCGCGATTGCGACGCTCGCCTTGTTTCGCTCGGAATTCTGGCTGTTTGCCTTCGGCCTGCTGGTCATCGGCGTCGGCAACGCCTTCGTGCAGCAGTTCCGCTTTGCCGCCGCCGACAATGCGCCGCCTGAATTCAAGGCGAACGCCATTTCGTTCGTGCTGGCCGGTGGCATCATCACCGCCATCCTCGGGCCGCAGATCGTCATCTTCACCCGCGAAATGTTCGCCCCCATCATGTTCGCCGGCTCCTTTGCCTCGATCATCGGGCTTTCGGCCGTCGGCGCGGTGATCCTCGCCTTTCTGCGCGTCAAGGCAAGTGCTGGTGCCGTTGCTGCCGTGGATATGGCCGACGCGCGCCCACTGATGGAAATCGTCACCCAGCCACGTTTCGCCGCGGCTCTGATCTGCGGCGTCGGCACCTACACGCTGATGAGCTTCGTCATGACCGGCGCGCCGCTGGCAATGGTCGGCTGCGGCTTCTCGCCCGACGAAGCGACCCTAGGCATTTCCTGGCATGTCATGGCGATGTTCGGGCCGAGCTTCTTCACCGGCCGGCTGATCCAGCGCTTCGGCGCCGAACGCATCGTGGCGCTCGGCCTGCTGCTCTTGATCTGCTGCGCTGTCGTTGCTCTTTCAGGCATTGCCTTGTGGCAGTTCTGGACCGCGCTGATCCTGCTCGGCCTTGGCTGGAATTTCGGCTTCATCGGCTCGACCGCGATCGTCGCAGACACCTATCGCCCGTCGGAAAAGGGCAAGGTCCAGGGCTTCCATGACTTCGTCCTGTTTGGTGCTGTCGCCTTCGCCTCGCTGATGTCCGGTGCGGTCTACAACGCCTATGGCTGGGAAATGCTCAACTGGATCGTCTTCCCGGTCTGCGCCGTGAGCCTGGGGGCACTTGCGACTCTGTCACTGACAAGCCGGCGACAAGCCACCTGACAGAACGCTGTCGGCAGCATTGGCCGCCGATTTCTTCGGACCACAAAAAAATATTGCGCAAGCACTGCGCATTGTGAAACCGTATGCCCCGACGAACGTTAGGTCGCCATGCTCTTATGCGGCCACCGAATTCCGGGAACGAGAAGGGGTTTCACTATGCGTCACACCACAACAATCGCCGCAGCGATCATCGCGCTCGGCCTCGCCACCAGTGCCGCGAGCGCGCAGGTGGTGGTCTCTTCCAAGATCGACACCGAAGGCGGCGTGCTCGGCAACATCATCAAGGCCGTGCTTGACGCCAACAACATCGCCACCACCGATCGCATCCAGCTCGGCGCGACGCCCGTCGTGCGCAAGGCGATCACTGCTGGTGAAATCGACATCTATCCCGAATATACCGGCAATGCCGGCTTCTTCTTCGAAAAGGCCGATGATCCGCTCTGGAAGGACGCCGCCAAGGGCTTCGAGACCGCCAAGCAGCTCGACTACGACGCCAACAAGATCGTCTGGCTGTCGCCGTCGCCGGCCAACAATACCTGGGCGATCGCCCTGCGCAAGGACGTTGCCGAGGCCAACAAACTCGCAACGCTAAGTGATTTCGGCAAATATGTCGCCGGCGGTGGCACTGTCGTGCTCGCGGCCTCGTCTGAATTCGTCAATTCGGCTGCGGCACTCCCGGCCTTCCAGACGACCTACGGTTTCACGCTCAAGCCCGAGCAACTGATCACGCTTTCGGGCGGTGATACGGCTGCCACCATCGGTGCGGCCGCCAACCAGACCAACGGCGCCAATGCCGCCATGGTCTATGGCACGGACGGCGGTATCGCGCCGTCCGGCCTCGTCGTGCTCGACGACGACAAGGGCGTGCAGCCGGTCTACCAACCGGCGCCGATCATCCGTGAGGCCGTGCTCAAGGAGCACCCTGAGATCGAGACCCTGCTCAAGCCGGTGTTTGAGAAGCTCGACCTTGTCACCTTGCAGGAACTCAACGGCCGCGTTCAGGTTGGTGGCGAGCCGGCCAAGGCAGTCGCTGAAGATTTCCTGAAGAAGAACGGCTTTCTGAAGTAAGCTTCCCCGGCGCGCCTCTTTAGGGGCGCGCCGACGGAACCGGGGACGCATCGCGGTCGTGAGCATCAGGTTCGACAAGCTGGGTGTGGCGATCGCCGCGATCACCTGTTATGGCGCTTTCGTGGCGCCTTTTGCCACTTTTCGCGCCAATCGTATCGTGGCTGGCGAACCGCGCTCGATCATCGAGGCATTGCCGCAACCGCTGGGCCTGGTTCTTCTGGCCATTCTGGTTGCCGCTGGCCTCGTTGCACTGTTCAAGACGCCCCTCGGTGCCCGACTTGGTGGAAGCGTTGTGGCCCTTGCTTCGCTGGCACTGCTGATCGGCCTTGCAGGCAGCCACCTGACCCCTGAAGGCAACACCTTCGCCCGGATATCTCCGGCCTCCGGCTTCTGGTTTCTGATCTTTTCCTTCACTTTGCTGCTTGCCGATGTCCTGACCCGGCTCGAGCTTTCGCCGGTCGGGCGTGTCGTCGTGCTTGTGGCGGCGGCTGTGGCGATCTGGTTGCTGCTTGCCTCCGGTCAATGGGACAGCCTGTCGATCCTCAAGGAATACGCCAACCGCGCCGACAGTTTCTGGAACGAGGCGAAGCGCCATGTCCAACTCGCACTCGGTTCGCTGGTTGCCGCCACCATTGTCGGCCTGCCGCTCGGCATCCTGTGTCACCGTGTCGAGGTGTTGCGGGACGGGGTACTCAATGTGCTCAACATTATCCAGACAATCCCCTCCATCGCACTGTTCGGCATCATGATCGCGCCGCTCGGCTGGGTCGCGGCCAACATTCCAGGTGCCTCGGCGCTCGGCATTCGCGGCATCGGTGCCGCGCCGGCTTTCGTCGCTCTGTTTTTGTATTCGCTGCTGCCGGTGGTCGCGAACACGGTCGTCGGCCTGGCCGGCGTGCCGCGCGCAGCCAACGACGCGGCACGCGGCATGGGCATGACCGGCTGGCAGCGGCTCACAAACGTCGAATTCCCGCTCGCCTTTCCAGTCATTCTCACCGGCATCCGCATCGTCCTGGTCCAGAACATCGGCCTTGCCACCATTGCCGCGCTGATCGGCGGCGGCGGCTTCGGGGTATTCGTTTTCCAGGGCGTCGGCCAGACGGCGATGGACCTTGTCCTGCTCGGCGCGGTTCCTACGGTGGCGCTGGCCTTTGCCGCGGCCATCATCCTTGACGCGGTGGTCGAGTACCTCGCGACCCGTAAATCCGCTGAGGTGGCTCTGGCATGATCGAAATCGAACACGTCACCAAGCGTTATGGCGAAACGACTGTTGTCGACGACGTCTCGATGGTCATCGAGCCGCGCACGGTCACGGTGATCGTCGGCACCTCCGGCTCGGGCAAGACGACGCTGCTGCGCATGATCAACCGCCTTGTCGAGCCGACCTCCGGCACGATCAAGCTCGACGGAACCGACAATCGCTCGGTGCCTGGCCACGAGCTTCGCCGCAGCATCGGCTACGCCATCCAGGGCAATGGTCTGTTCCCGCACCGCACCGTGGCGCAGAACATCGCCACCGTTCCCGCGCTGCTCGGCTGGGATACCGGGCGCATCAATGGTCGTGTCGACGAGTTGCTGTCGCTGCTGCAGCTCGATCCCGCAGCCTTCGGTCCGCGCTATCCGCATGAACTGTCGGGTGGCCAGCAGCAGCGTGTGGGCGTAGCCCGCGCGCTCGCCGCCGAACCCAATGTGCTGTTGATGGATGAACCGTTTGGCGCGCTCGACCCGATCATCCGCACCAAGGCGCAGGAAGACCTGCTGGCGATCCAGAAGCGCTTCGGCACCACCATCATCCTCGTCACACATGACATGGAGGAGGCGGTGCATCTTGGCGACCGCATCGCCGTCATGGATGCCGGTCGCCTGATCCAGTACGCGACACCCGCCGAGATTCTTGCCAGACCCGCCAATGACTTCGTCGAGACGCTGATTGGCGCAAGCGATCGCCCGTTCAAGCTGTTGTCGCTGGGCACTGTCGGCGCAGCGGTCGAACCCGGCCAGGCCTTGGGCGAGGGGATTCGGGCCGAGGCGAGCCAGCGCGACGCGCTGGCCGAATTGTTGTGGTCGGGACGCGCCGCAATGCCTGTAACTGCCAAGGATGGTTCAGCCCTTGGCCGCGTCACGGTCGAGGGCCTTTTGAAACGTGCCGCGAGGCCGCAATGAAGGCCTGGATTCCGCTCCTACTGCGCTTTTGCCTCTTGGTGTTGCTGATAGCGTTCCTGACCAACCCACTGTGGTTCGAGCCGCTGCTCAAGCCGCTGACGCAGAATGGCGCGCCCGCGATCTACAATCAGGGCAGCCTGCTGTCGCTGGCGCTGCTGCATCTGCGCACAGTCGCCATTGCTACCGTTGCGGCGATGGTGGTTGCGGTCGCGCTCGCCATCCTGGTCACCCGGCCCGTCGGCGCCGAGTTCCTGCCCTTGTCGCGCTCTCTGGTGAACATCGGCCAGACATTTCCGCCGGTCGCGGTGCTGGCGCTTGCCGTTCCCGCCGTCGGTTTTGGTGAGAAGCCGACGCTGATTGCCTTGTTCCTCTACGGTCTTCTGCCGATCTTCGAAAACACGCTGACCGGGCTTACCACCACGCCGGCCAACATTGTCGAGGCCGCCCGTGGTGCCGGCATGACCGGCTGGCAGCGCCTGCTCAAGGTCGAACTGCCGCTCAGCGTGCCGGTCATGCTCGCAGGGATCCGGCTCTCCGTGGTCATCAGCCTCGCCACCGCCACCATCGGCTCCACGGTCGCCGCCAAGACGCTCGGCGAAGTCATCATCGCTGGCCTGCAATCCAACAACCTGGCCTTCGTGCTGCAGGGCGGCCTGATCGTCGCGGCCCTTGCCGTGCTGATCTACGACGCGTTGTCTGCACTTGAACGCATGGCGGCAAGGCGCATGGGGCAGGTGGCGCAGGCTGCCTAGCCCTACCGGCCACGCACAGGGTAATCGAGGGTGATTTCGAGCCGGTTGCCGGTTGCACCCACGATCCAGCGGCGGCGCAGCACCGCGAAATCATGGCTGGTGCCGGTTGCCGAAACGGTCACGACGTCGCCTGTCTGGCATTCCGGCGAGAGCGCCAGCCCACTGAGCACACCGTCCAGCCCGGCCTTGCCGGCATAGATCTTGGCAGAACCTGTCAACGCGACATCGGCCGTCTGGCCTGTTGCACCGCTGCCGAGACTCGGTGATTGATCTGGCTGATGCCCCGATACGTCTTTTGAAGGAGTTTTTGCCATGGTTTGGCGTCTCTCTAAGATCGTGATGTGTCTTTGTCTCGCAGCTTTCGCCTTTCTTGTCGCGTTCGGCAATATCACCGACTACGGCTCCAACTTTGCTTTCGTCCAGCACGTCTTGAGCATGGACACCACATTCCCCGGCAATGCCCTGATGTATCGCTCGATCACCAGCCCGACGCTTTGGACCGTCGGCTACTGGCTGATCATCTGCGGCGAGGCGCTGACCTGTATCCTGTTCCTGATCGCCGCGCTGAAGCTTTGGCAGGCGCGCAAGGGTTCCGGCCGACAATTCGACGACGCCAAGGGCTTCGTCGTCATCGGCGCGACCATGGGTTTCCTGGTCTGGTTCCTCGGTTTCATGGTCGTTGGCGGCGAATGGTTCGCCATGTGGCAGTCAAGTACCTGGAACGGACAGGAAGCCGCGTTCAAATTCTACATGTCGATGTTGGCCGTGCTCATCTTCGTCAATCAGCCGGATCGCGATCTGGCCTGATCCAGCGCATCGGCCCGAAAATCGGAATCGATTTTCGGAAAGCACGATGCGTAAGTCTTATGATTTAGAGCGTCCTTTGTGCGTCCTTCCGGACGCACGGCGCTCTAAAGCTCGACTGTCTTCAACAACGGGGCGGCGAAAGCCGAGAAACACCTTTTCGATATCTTGACGTGCGCTGCCCTGTTTCGGATTGTTCGCCAGAGGCCGGAAACCGCGTAGAGGCTGCCGGTCTCGTTCACTAGCCCGGGGAGGGGAATTCCGGGCGCAATCAGGGAAGAGAAATTGGCAATGACAATGCTTTACGTCGTCATCGCCTGCGGCTTGCTATCTGTCCTTTACGCCATATGGGCGACTCAGTCGGTTCTCGCAGCCGACCAGGGCAATGCGCGCATGCAGGAAATCTCCGCCGCCATCCGAGAAGGTGCGCAGGCATATCTGGCCCGCCAATACACAACCATCGCCATCGTTGGCGTCGTCGTGTTCCTGCTCGCATGGTGGCTGCTTTCCGCGACCGCGGCGATCGGCTTCTTGATTGGGGCAGTGCTTTCGGGGGCAGCCGGCTTCATCGGCATGCATGTTTCCGTCCGGGCCAATGTGCGCACAGCACAGGCGGCGTCCAACAGTCTGGCTGCCGGCCTCGACATCGCCTTCAAGTCTGGCGCCATCACCGGCATGCTGGTGGCTGGTCTCGCTCTGCTCGGCGTCTCCGTCTACTACCTCATCCTGACTGGCCCGATGGGCCATGCGCCTGCTGATCGCATCGTCATCGATTCGCTGGTGGCACTGGGCTTCGGTGCTTCGCTGATCTCGATCTTCGCCCGTCTCGGCGGCGGTATCTTCACCAAGGGTGCGGATGTCGGCGGCGATTTGGTTGGCAAGGTCGAAGCCGGCATTCCCGAGGATGATCCACGCAACCCGGCGACCATCGCCGACAACGTTGGCGACAACGTCGGCGATTGCGCCGGCATGGCCGCCGATCTGTTCGAGACCTATGCGGTGACGGTCGTTGCCACCATGGTGCTCGGCGCGATCTTCTTTGGCGGCACCGAAGTGCTGTCCAACGTGATGCTCTATCCGCTCGCCATCTGCGGCGCCTGCATCATTACCTCGATCATCGGCACTTTTTTCGTCAAGCTTGGCGCCAACGGCTCGATCATGGGCGCGCTTTACAAGGGGCTGATCGTTACCGGCCTGTTGTCGATCGTCGGCCTTGCCGCGGCAACGTCATGGACCGTCGGCTGGGGCGAGATCGGCACAGGCGGTGGTGTCGTGATCACCGGTCAGAACCTGTTTTTCTGCGGCCTCGTCGGCCTCGTGGTGACAGGGCTCATCGTCGTCATCACCGAGTACTACACCGGTACCAACAAGCGCCCGGTCAATTCGATCGCCCAGGCGTCTGTCACCGGTCACGGCACCAACGTCATCCAGGGCCTTGCGGTGTCGCTCGAATCGACAGCGCTGCCGGCGATCGTCATCGTTGGCGGCATCATCGCCACCTTCCAGCTTGCCGGCCTGTTCGGTACGGCAATCGCCGTCACCACCATGCTCGGCCTCGCCGGCATGATCGTGGCGCTCGATGCTTTCGGCCCGGTCACCGACAATGCCGGTGGCATTGCCGAAATGGCCGGCCTGCCCAAGGAAGTGCGTCAGTCTACCGACGCGCTTGATGCCGTTGGCAACACCACCAAGGCTGTCACCAAGGGTTACGCGATCGGTTCGGCCGGTCTCGGTGCGCTGGTGCTGTTTGCCGCCTATAGCTACGATCTGCAGTATTTCGCAGCCAACAGCGCGCAGTTCCCGTACTTCGCCGACATCGGCACGGTGTCGTTCGACCTGTCCAACCCTTACGTCGTCGCCGGCCTGATCTTCGGTGGCCTCATTCCCTACCTGTTCGGTGGCATCGCCATGACCGCAGTTGGCCGTGCAGCCGGCTCGATCGTCGAGGAGGTGCGTAAGCAGTTCCGCGAGGATCCGGGCATCATGAAGGGCACCTCGAAGCCCAACTATGCCCGCGCCGTCGATATCCTGACCAAGGCAGCGATCAAGGAAATGATCATCCCGTCGCTGCTGCCGGTGCTGGCACCGCTGGTCGTCTATTTCGGCGTGCTGCTGATCTCGGGCTCGAAGGCTTCGGCCTTTGCCGCCCTTGGTGCCTCGTTGCTCGGCGTCATCGTCAATGGTTTGTTCGTGGCCATCTCGATGACCTCAGGCGGCGGTGCCTGGGACAACGCCAAGAAGTCGTTCGAGGACGGCTTCACCGATAAGGATGGCGTCAAGCACATGAAGGGTTCCGATGCCCACAAGGCGTCGGTTACCGGCGACACCGTCGGCGATCCCTACAAGGACACTGCGGGCCCTGCGGTGAACCCGGCGATCAAGATCACCAACATCGTCGCACTTCTGCTGCTCGCCGTGCTGGCACATAGCTGATCAGACTTGGCGGGCGGCTACGCCCGCCAAGTTTATCAGGCACACGATTACCCCGTCCGCGCTTTGCGCGGGCGGGGTTTTTTGCTTGATGGGGCTCGCCAAAAAGAAGCCCGCGGAATTGCTTCCGCGGGCTGTTGCCTGAGATTTTTGAAACTGCGTGGGCGGATCAGCTGCCGCCGAAGATGCTGCTGGCCGCGCTCGAACCCATCTTGCCCGCGCCCGAAAGCAGCTGGCCGAGGAAGTTCTGGTCCTTGCCGCCGGTCGGCGTCGTGCGCGAAATGAAGTCGAACACCTTGCCTTCCTGCATGCCGTAGTTGGCAATGTTGGAGACGCGTCCGTCAGCGCCGAAATAGACGGCGAGCACGCGCTGTTCGATCAGCTTCGGCTTGGCGAACGCGACAGCGCGCCTGCGCGTCTGCGAGATGTAGTAAAACACCTCATTGTCGAAGGTCGCGGTCGTGGACGGCGTGCCGAGTGCCAGCAGAACCTGCTCGCGGCTCGAGCCCACCGGCACAGAGTCGATCGACTGTTGGTCGATGACATAACCCTGGGTCAGCGTCTCGCTGGGGGTCAGGTCACCGAATGTCTTCGAGGTGTTGCATGCCGACAAGGCGGCAGCGGCCACGATCAGCGACACGGCCCCAGCCGGACGCAACGAGAATGGCATCTTGAATTTCAGCGAGTGCAACAACAACTCCATCCTGTCGTGCCAGAGCCCCTGCTTGCGCGAAGCCGCAAAACCGGTAAACCAGCTTGCGCGCCGATGCAACAAGGCCACTAAGCGAAACGGGTCCCCGGGAGACCGCCCTCAAAATGTTCCAGCGTCTGTTTGGCCGTGAACGCCAAGCCAATCGCGCCATCACCGAGGCGCTCTATACACGAATCGTGGCAGCCGCGCGGCAGGAACCATTTTATTCCGCATGGAATGTTCCCGACACGCCGCTTGGTCGCTTCGAGATGCTTTCGCTGCACATGTTCCTGTTTCAACACCGTCTGCGCGGCGAACCGGGGGCGTCGGCCGACATTGCCCAGCGTCTGATCGATGAGTTCTTTCTCGACGTCGACCATTCGCTGCGCGAGCTAGGCATCAGCGACGTCGGCGTTCCCAAGCGTATGAAGAAACTGGCGAAGATGTTCTACGGCCGTACCGAATCCTACAAGAACGCGCTTGAAGCAGATGACCGCGCAGCGCTCGCGGCGGCACTTTTGCGCAATGTCCGCCCGGATATGAAGGAATGGCCGGAAGCTGCCGCACTTGCCGAATATGTCTTTGCGGCGAATCGCGCCCTTGCCGACCAGCCCTCGGAAGACATATGTGCCGGCAAACTGACATATCCGGCGCCGCTGGCAGCCTGAAGGAGGCCACCCCATGATGCCTGACGAGACACCGAGCCCGGTTTCCTTCAAGATCAACGTCGCCAGACTGCCCCAGAAAGGCATGCCTGTCATTGTCGATGCCGGTGTCGCCCAGCGTGCTGCATTGGCCGAGGCCCATGGCCTGTCGTCGGTCGAGCGTTACAAGGCGGACCTGCTGGTCACCAAGTGGAAGCGCAATGGCATCAAGATCCGCGGCCGGGTCCAGGCCGAGATCACCCAGGCATGCGTCGTCACCCTCGAACCCGTTACGTCTGTGATCGACGAGGATGTCGACGGCGTCTTCCTGCCCGAGGATTCCAAGCTTGCCAGGCTGGGCTTCAACGCGGCTGGCGAGATCCTGCTCGACGCCGAAGGGCCGGACGCGCCCGAAACCTTCACCGGCGACACCATCGATGCAGGTGCGCTGGCCGAGGAGTTCTTTGGCCTCGCCATCGATCCTTATCCCCGCAAGGCCGGCGTCGCAGTCGCCAGTACTGATGACGATGACGTCGAGCCGGTCGAGAGCGAATTCCAGAAAAAGCTCCGCCTAATATCCAAGAAGCTTTGAAAACGCCCACCGTTTCGCGTAATCCCGGTTGTGCGGTTATCCAAAACCGTTACTTTCGCCGGACTTTTGCGTGCCCAGCTACGCCAACAGTGAGATGACCGACGCGTGATCAAGATTTCCATTGATGCCATGGGTGGCGATCACGGCCCTTCCGTGATCATTCCTGCCCTGGCCAAGGTCGCCACCAGGCGTACCGATATTCGCTTCATCATCTATGGCCGCGAAGAAGTGGTCCGTCCCGAGCTTGCCAAGCAGCCTAAGCTCGCTGCCGTCAGCGAGTTCGTG
Source organism: Aminobacter carboxidus (assembly GCF_014863355.1). Taxonomy (GTDB): domain Bacteria; phylum Pseudomonadota; class Alphaproteobacteria; order Rhizobiales; family Rhizobiaceae; genus Aminobacter; species Aminobacter carboxidus. The sequence goes on from NZ_JACZEP010000001.1 coordinate 917,930, forward strand.
CACTGCGAGGTCGCGGTGCGCATGGACGACAAGCCGAGCCAGGCATTGCGCCAGGGTCGCTGGAAGTCGTCGATGTGGAAGGCCATCGAGGCCGTCAAGTCGGGCACGTCTGATGCCTGCGTCTCCGCCGGCAACACCGGCGCGCTGATGGCGATGTCGAAATTCTGCCTGCGCACCATGGCGACCATCGACCGCCCGGCGATCGCGGCCCTGTGGCCGACGTTGCGCGGCGAGAGCGTCGTGCTCGACGTTGGCGCCACCATCGGCGCGGACGCGCACCAGCTCACCGATTTCGCCATTCTGGGCACCGGCATGGCACGCGCATTGTTCGGCATCGACCGGCCGACCGTCGGGCTGCTCAATGTCGGCGTCGAAGAGATCAAGGGTCAGGAAGAGGTCAAGGAAGCCGGGCGCATGCTGCGCGAGGCCAACATGGCCTCGATGAACTACCAGGGCTTCGTCGAAGGCGACGACCTTGGCAAGGGCACCACTGACGTGGTCGTCACCGAAGGTTTTTCCGGCAACATCGCGCTCAAGACCGCCGAAGGCACGGCGCGCCAGATCGCCGGCTACCTGCGCGAAGCGATGAGCCGCACGCTGATGGCCAAGATCGGCTACATCTTCGCCAAGGGCGCTTTCGACCGTCTGCGCGAAAAGATGGACGTTCGCCGCGCCAATGGCGGCGTCTTCCTCGGCCTCAACGGAATCGTGGTGAAAAGCCATGGCGGCGCCGACTCGGACGGCTTCGCCGCTGCCATCGAAATGGCCTATGATATGGTCCGGAACCGGCTGCTCGACCGCATCGAAGCCGACCTCGACCTGTTTCACGCACGCAACCCGCATGCTGCAATGGGCCGCCCGGCGGCCGCGGTCGAAGATCAGGAATAGGATTTTTTCAACGTGATCAGATCAGTTGTGCGCGGCATTGGTTCGGCGCTGCCCCGCCGCATCATGAAGAACGCCGATTTCGAAGGCATGGTCGAGACTTCCGACGAGTGGATCGTCCAGCGCACCGGCATCCGCCAGCGCCATATCGCTGCCGACGACGAGACGACCGCTTCTCTTGGCGAGGCGGCAGCCCGCGCAGCGCTTGAAAACGCCGGTCTGACGCCTGACGACATCGACCTGATCGTGCTTGCCACCTCGACGCCGAACAACACGTTCCCGGCGACGGCGGTTGAAATCCAGAACAGGCTTGGCATGCGCCATGGCTTCGCCTTCGACATGCAGGCGGTGTGCAGCGGCTTCGTCTATGCCGTCACCACCGCCGACCTCTACATCAAGGGCGGCCTTGCCAAGCGCGTGCTGGTCATCGGATCCGAGACCTTCTCGCGCATTCTCGACTGGAACGACCGCTCGACCTGCGTGCTGTTCGGCGATGGCGCCGGTGCGCTGGTGCTGGAAGCCCAGGAGGGGCAGGGCACCATCGCCGACCGCGGCGTGCTGGCTGCCAGCCTGCGCTCCGACGGCACGCATAAAGACAAGCTTTACGTCGACGGCGGACCGTCGACGACGGGCACTGTCGGTCATCTCAAGATGGAAGGTCGGGAAGTCTTCAAGCATGCCGTCGGAATGATCACCGACGTGATCGAGGACGTTTTTGCCCAGACAGGCGTTTCCGCCGAAACCCTGGATTGGTTCGTTCCGCACCAGGCCAACAAGCGCATCATCGATGCTTCGGCCAAGAAGCTGGGCATTTCCGAGGAAAAGGCGGTCGTTACCGTGCATCTGCACGGCAACACCTCCGCCGCCTCGGTGCCATTGGCTCTGTCGGCTGCCGTGGCCGACGGACGCATCAAGAAGGGCGACCTCGTGATGCTCGAGGCGATGGGCGGCGGTTTCACCTGGGGCGCCGTCCTCGTGAGGTGGTGATCGCGTAGGCTTCGGCCTCCGCGCAACGTCTTGGAAAGGTCATGGGATCGGTCCTTGACCTTGACGGATCAATTACTTAACCTCCGGCGCGTTGCTGGATTTCAGATATTGAGGATGGGGCCCGTCGCATGGGGGGAAAGACACTGACACGTGCCGACCTCGCTGAATCCGTCTATCGGAAAGTCGGCCTTTCGCGCACGGAATCGGCGCAACTGGTCGAAACCGTTCTCGACGAAATCTGCGAAGCAATCGTGCGCGGCGAAACGGTCAAATTGTCGTCTTTCGCCACGTTCCACGTGCGCGACAAGAACGAACGTGTCGGCCGCAACCCCAAGACCGGCGAAGAAGTGCCGATCCTGCCGCGCCGGGTGATGACCTTCAAGGCATCCAACGTTCTCAAGAGCCGCATCCTGCGCGCTCATCAGAACGGCAAGTCCAAGGCCGCCAAGTAGCCAATTTGCTTCGACTATCCGGTTGATAGCCTGGTGCGTGATTCGCACCGGGCTTGAATGTTGTTGCCCAAAGCGCTGAAATAGATCACGAATCGTTTTTTGCGAAAGTGGCGACCATGGACAAGAGCCCCGACGCCTTCCGCACCATAAGTGAAGTTGCTGAAGATCTTGATTTGCCGCAGCATGTGCTGCGCTTTTGGGAAACCCGTTTCACCCAGATCAAGCCGATGAAGCGTGGCGGCGGCCGGCGATATTACAGGCCGCAGGATGTCGAGCTGATCAAGGGCATCCGCCACATGCTCTACGAGCAGGGCTACACCATCAAGGGCGTGCAGAAGCTGTTGCGCGACAATGGCAATCAGTTCCTGGTTGCCATTGGCAGCGGCGACATGAAGGCCGTCGAGGCGATTGCCCAGCGCAAGCAGGCTGAAGCGCCCCTGACACCGGCAGCGCAGCCGCGCGGTCCCGATGAGGAGATGCTGGTGGGCGAGGCGCGTGCCAAGCCCAGTCGCCGCTTCTTCGGCCTGGGCAAGGGCGATGACGAGGGGCCGGTGGCAGCTGATTCCGGCAAGCTTTCCCGCGACAACCGGGCGCTGCTGCAGGAGGCGCTGTTCGACCTGCTCGAATGCAAGCGCCTGCTCGACCAGGTTCGCTGAGGCCGGTAAGGCCAACAAAAAATATTCTGCTCGGGAATGAAGAAGTTTGACGGGAAAGCTGCCGAAACGGGTTGATGGCTTGCCGGCGAGAGCCAAAGCGCCTGCGCGAGGGAAGGCAGGAGGGACCTCATGGGTTGTTGGCGAGGACGTCGCTGATCGCTGCCGAAACCTATCGAGTGATCAGGGCGCACGCCTCCCACAACTCCATTGGCTTTGGGTGGGGCCTTGTACGTGCGTTCGGATGATGTCGTTCTCCAGCGTTTGCCGTTTGGGTAAACCGGCTAATTTCCTTTTTCGCTATCCCGCCGTTAGGCAATCCATCAAGCGCTTCAAAAGCCTTGTACAGCTCGAACCAACCCGGCTTCCCCTCCAAGTAGCGAAGAGCACTGCCGATTTCTGGGTTTAGCGTGGCGGCCCGCATCCAAAGTTGTGCTCGGGATGGTGTAGGTTGGGGTTGGACTACTTTGCCTTGCGCGTCAGTCAAAGTTAGTTCGGCCATGCCGCCCCGAATTCGCATTGCGGTGCCCTCCGCCTTTATGTAGCGGTGCCTTCGCGGTTGGCCCCCGTGAGAAAAATCGACAACAGCTCCATCTGTGACGGGGTCGGTATCCGCGTTCTTTGACATCGCTACGTTGAGCGTACTGAACAGCTGTTCGGCAAGGTTATGCACCTCTCCGCTGCTGGCAATTCCGTCAAATATTGTAGATCGCAGGACCAGGTAATCGCCTGCGTCGTTCTTGACCTCTTCGACGAATGGGTCGAACGGCGGCTTTAGTAATGCGCGCCAGACCCTCTTGTCCTGGTCGGCGCCGTTGATTTCAACGCCCCAATGATTGCTGGCCTGACTCATTCCTTCTCCTCGCTGTTGAGGACACTGCAATCGGCAAGCAAAACGCCACAGATATACAAACGTAGAAACGAAGCGCCACTTCCGCCATGTCGCCCACGGGTGGTTCATGAAGTGTCTCCCTTAAGACGGCCGATTCGGGAGCGGCAGGATGAGATATCCACAGAACGACCCGCAACACTGTGGGGCTTTTCGTCTGGCTTCGCGCTGCTTTGCCGAAAATGATCGGCTTATGATCTCCGCGAGCGATTTAGGTCTTGCGCCGTAAACCCCGAATATATATGCCTCCCCTCGGTCCGGAGTGTAGCGCAGCCCGGTAGCGCACTTGACTGGGGGTCAAGGGGTCGTCGGTTCGAATCCGGCCACTCCGACCATTTTTCCCTTCCCCTAAATTTCACCAGAGTTCTGAACGGTTCGCCGGCCGCCGCAAGGCGGTGATCCTTGTTCTGCTGGCTCGCGGTGCATGCTTCTTTAAATGAAGAACGCCATGGACGCTGGGTGGCGTCCATGGCGTTGTCTCAGGTCAAGGCCGATGCCGGCGCAGGATGCTAGCTGGCCGAACCCACCATCACGGATTCGATCTTGGCGCCGTTGTCATGCTGGTCGATTGCCACCAGCTTGCCGGGTGCCAGCTGCGGCGGGATCGCGACGTCGCGCGGGATGGTGAAGCTCTCGCCATTGGTGAGCGTGATGACGCGGACCGCCGGGTTGAACTTGGCAACGACGCCATCGACTTCGGTAGCAAGGGCTGCGCCCGACATGAGGGCAAGAGCGGATGCTGCAAGGATGAGCTTTCTCATTGTACTTCTCCTATCGCTCTATGACCAAGGATCGGATCCGGGAGGGAGATGCCAATTGCTTGGTGCGGAGAAGAAACATCCTGCTGTTAATTTGGTTCGGTAAACAACAAACACAAATAGCTCACGCGCTTTTGCTGTTGTCACGGTGTCGCACTGTCTTGAATTTCTGGCAGCGCGGTCAGCTGCAGGCTGAGATTGGCAGCGGTCAGGTCGGATGCGCAAAAGCCATGGGCGTGGCGCGCCCATGGCTTCAGGTCTTTTCGCTGTGGCGGCGCTACATCATCTGCGGGCCGGCCAGCACGTTGCGGACGACATCACCCTCGTCGTTGAAGAGGATCGAGATCTTTTCGCCGACCTTGACCGACGGCAGGGCGACATCGCGTGGAATTGTGTAGCTGCCGCCGCCCTGGAGCGTGATGACGCGGGTGTCGGCATTGAAGCGGGTGACGACGCCGCTGGCGTCCGAGGCGAGGGCGGAGCCGGAGAGGAGTGCGAATGCGGCTGCAGCCAGGATGAGCTTGTTCATGATCGTTCTCCTGATGGGGTTATGCGAGGTGCTGCTTGTTGCGGGACACCTTGCTGACACCATCAACTACGATCCGACGTCGGTGCTTGTTACGCGCCAACAGGTAAACTCTAGACACGTTTTGATCACGTGAACTTGCCGCGCGGCGGTGAAACTCTGGTGGCGAGTTGCCGTTCGCGCGGGGCATTTTCAATGCCGATGATTTGGCATCGCCATGTCCTGGAACGCCAAAAAAGCCATGGGTGGGAGGGCCCATGGCTTTTTGTCGAGGTGAGGCCGGCTTGGGGTAAGTCGGACCATCAATGCTGATCCGCCTTAGCGTAGAACGGCATTGACCTTGTCGCCTTCGCCGTTGAGCTGGATCGATACCTTTTCGCCAGCCTGGATCGCCGGGATGGCGACATCACGCGGAACGGTGTAGCTCTGGCCGCTCTCGAGCGTAATGACGCGTGCCTGTTCGTTGAACTTGGCAACAACGCCGTTTGCAGACGAAGCAAATGCAGCGCCAGACATCATGGCGATAGCCGAAGCGGCAAGGATGATCTTCTTCATTGTTTTGGTCCTTTCAATGTTCGGTAGCGAATAGACGGTTAATTGTTTTGTCGTTTCGCTTACCACTGAAAGATAGGCACCTATCTTTCGAATTTCCATAGGCTGGGTGGTCACTCTGAGTCACAAAGCGGTCACGCTGAGTTGAGCCGGCAAACGGGTGCCGGACCGTTCACAAATCGGCGCAACTGTGCGCAACGCCCCCGGGCGGGAAAACGAATCTGCTCGCTGCAGTGAGACGCGAGCCCGGTCTATCGTGGAGGACAGTGAAAGTGTGCAGGAGCGAGCCTGCATCTGGATGCAGGTCGGTTGCTCGATCGCGCTGGCTGGGCAATGCGGCGTTGGATGGAGCGCGGGGCGCATTGTGGAGCCGACGGCGGATTGCCAAATGTGCGCTGCGTCACAAACGAAAAAAGCCACGGGTGGGAGGGCCCGTGGCTTTTTCGGAGGTAAAGGCAGTTGAAGGGTATGGCGGTTCCGCTTAGCGGAGGACGCCCTGGACCTTGTCGCCTTCGTCATTGAGCTGGATCGATACCTTCTCGCCGGTCTGGATCGACGGGATAGCAACGTCACGCGGAACCGAATAGCTCTGGCCGCTTTCGAGCGTAATGACGCGTACGGCTGGGTCAAACTTGGCAACAACACCTTCAGCGGACGAAGCAAGTGCTGCACCAGACATCAAAGAGAGAGCCGAGGCGGCGAGAATGATCTTTTTCATGGAGGTAGTCCTTTCTTTTTTCGGTAGCGAGGCGGTTGTTTTTTGTTTTCCCGTCTCGCTGACCACTGTGAGATAGGCGCCTACCTTTCCGATTGCCATAGGCCGATCGGTCACTCTGATTCACAAAGCGGTCACGCTGAGTTGAGCCGGCAAACCGGTGCCGGACCGTTCACAAATCGGGAATCTTGTGTGCAACGGCGGGCGAGTCAGGCTGTGCGCAAAGCCATGGCTTGCTGGTGGCGGGCTTCAAGAGCGATCGAACCCCAGATCAGGCCGAGCAGCAGGTAGAAGTGGCGCCAGTGGTCGGTGTCGATGACAGTGCCAAGCGCGATATGGCCGAGGAAAACGACATAGGCCGACAGCAGATAGGGCTGCCACGGCCTGTCGCGCAGCAGGATGCGGAACCCGGCAGCGACAGTCCAGACGATCAGCGTCAGGTAGCTGGCAAAGCCAAGCCAGCCATAGTCCATCAGCGTCTTGAGCCAGATGTTGTGGGTGTCCTCGCCATAGATCTGGCCGAACACCAGGGGGCCGATGCCGAAAGGTTTCTCCGTTGCCAGAAGGAAACCGATGGCGTAACGGGCGAAGCGGCCAAGGCGCGCGCCGTCATAATCCTGCACGAGTTGGGCACGCGTGGTGAACAGTTCGGCGATACTCGGGATCTGCAGGACGATCAGCAGCGCCACGGTCAACAGCGCGACAGCCGCGATGCTCATCACCACGATCCGCAGTCGGAACCTGCCGCTGTCGCTCTGCAGGAACAGGAAACCGGTGAGCAGGATCGCCGAGGCGCCGAACAAGCCCCAGGCACCGCGCGAGAACGACAAGAAGATGCCGCCGGTGACGATGAGCAGCGGTACGGCATAGATCGCCATCTTGAGCGGGTTGCCGGTCAGCACACGGTAAAGCAGGTAGATGCCGGGCAAGGTGAGGAACGGGCCGAAGACGTTCGGATCCTGGAAGGCGCCGGCGGCGCGGCCGAATTTGGTAAACATCTCGGCGCCCGGCACCGCTCCGAAATAGCCAAGGATGCCGAGTACGGAAGTGAAGACCGCGGATGTCACCCAGGCCAGGAAGATGACCCTGAACAATCTGGGGTCGGCCTCGGTGACCGCGGCGAAGAAGATCGCGGTGAAGCCGAGAAACAGCGACACCGCCAGATAGAGTGGGGTGTTCATCAGGTCCGCCATCTGCGTCATCGCAAGCATGCCGCCGATGTTGAACGCCACGATCAGCACGACCAGCGGGGTGATGGCGCTTGAAATGCGCAGGCCGAAGAGCGACCACACGGCGATCAGCCCGGCCATGTAGAGTTCGTAAGGTGCGGGCTCGCGGATGACGAAGCCCGACAGCAGCACGCCCAGCGCGATGGCACCGGTGGAAATGAGCCCGATCAGCTTGGCGTTGATCGCGGCTCGCGGCAGCTCATAGGTGATCGTGCTCAATAGGCGTTTTCCGTGTCGAGCAGGCGGATCGGCGTCAGGAACAGGATCTTGATGTCGAACCAGAGCGACCAGTTCTCGATGTAATAGAGGTCGAACTCGGTGCGCTTGCGGATCTTCTCGTCGGTGTCCATCTCGCCACGCCAACCGTTGATCTGAGCCCAGCCGGTGACGCCGGGCTTGACCTTGTGGCGGGCGAAGTAGCCATCGACCACTTCGTTGTAGAGCAGGTTGTGTGATTGGGCCGCGATCGCATGCGGGCGCGGGCCGACCAGCGACAGGCTGCCGAACAGCGAATTGAAGAACTGCGGCAGCTCGTCGATCGAGGTCTTGCGGATGATACGGCCGACGCGGGTGACGCGCGGGTCGTTCTTGGTCACGGTCTTTTTCGCCGATGGGTCGGACAGCTCGGTGAACATCGAGCGGAACTTGTAGACCTCGATCACCTCGTTGTTGAAGCCGTGGCGCTTCTGCTTGAACAACACCGGGCCTTTGCTGTCGAGCTTGATGGCGATCGCAGTCGCCAGCATCACAGGCGAAAAGACGATGATGCCGAGCAGGCTGAAGATGATGTCGAAGGCGCGCTTGGCGACCGAGTCCCAGTCGTTGATCGGCTTGTCGAAGATGTCGAGCATCGGCACGGCGCCGATGTAGGAATAAGAGCGCGGCCGGAATTGCAGCTGGTTGGAATGTGCCGACAGGCGGATGTCGACAGGCAGGACCCACAGCTTCTTGAGCAACTGCAGCACCCGGGTTTCGGCGGTCAGCGGCAGCGACACGATCAGCATGTCGATGCGTGCAATGCGCGCGAATTCCAGCAGCTCGGAGACGGTGCCGAGCTTGGGATAGCCGGCGACGATCGGCGGCGAACGCCTGTCGTCACGGTCGTCGAAGATGCCGCAGATGCGTATATCGTTGTAGGGTTGCTGTTCAATGGAGCGGATCAGCACCTCGGCGGCCTTGCCGCCACCGACGATGACCGCCCGTCGTTCCATGCGCCCGTTGCGGGCCCAGCGCCGGATGACGCGCGCCATGATCAGGCGCTGGCAAACCAGCAGCGCCAGCCCAACAACGAACCAGCCGCCGAACAGCAGTCGCGAAAACTCCGCCGAAACCTTCATGAAGAAGGCGGTGACCGCCATCAGGGCGAAGGTGGTCGCCCAGCACAGCGCCATCCGTCCCAGCGAGACGCCCGGCCGCATCAGCGATTGCAGCTGGTAGCAGTCCATGATTTCGAAAAAGACGATCGCAGCCGCAGCGGCGGCCAGAATGACAAGCGGGTATTGCCAGCTGAGGTGACCGAGGAAACCGACGTGATAGGCGTAGAGCACCAGGCCCGTGACAAACAGCATGGCGAATTCGGTCAGGCGCAGGATGCCGCTGAGCATGACAGGGGACATGGTGTCGCGACGGTACTGAGCGGCCACCTCTTGCGCGACGCTGCTCAGCTTGGCCTTGTCCGACGGCTTGCTGTCGCCATCAGCCGCCTTGACGGCTTCCGGGGTGAAGCGGCGCTTTGGGTCGAAATTGTTCATCGTCGTCGATCTGTTGGCCGGTCGCCCGATTGCCAGATTGACATATCAAAGATGAGCTAAGAAACCCTTGAACAAGAAAATTGTCTCGTAGCGCAGTTCAGGCGCGACGCGACGGCAAGGCGGAGAAGTATGCTTTCTCGACTTCGCGAGCCATCACTTCGACGCCGAAACGCGCTTTCAGTTCAATGATATCAGGCATTGCTGCGGCATAGCTTGCCGGCGACTGGAAGGCCTCGATCATCTTAAGGCTTATTTCACCAGAATCCGGATTTACCAGAGCAAGCGATTGGGCCCCGAGGATTTCGGGGATGCCGCCAACTGACGTCGCGACGATTGGCTTGCCGGCGGCAAGCGTCTCAAGAACGATGTAGGGCATCGCCTCGGCACGCGACGGCACGACAACGAAGCGGGCAAGGGCAAAAGCCTGTCGCGCCGGCATTGGCGTCAGAAAGCGGACATTGCCGACCAGTTCGAGCCTTTTGACCTGCGCGTGGTAACGCGGCAGGTCATCGCCATCACCGACCATCACTGCGGTGACGTCGCGGTCGAGCTTTTGCCGCGCCGCGTCTAACGCGTCGATGAACAGGTCGGGACCCTTCAGGTCGCGCATCATGCCGATATAGAGAAAGTCGGCAGCGTCAGGCTGGGCTGCCACCGGTTCGAATTCCGCGTCGCTGAGGCCGTTATAGACCAGGCTGTTGGGGACGCGTGGCTTGCCGACCTTGCGGATGAAGGTGCGGCGCTCGTAGTCGGAGACGAAAAGCAGATGATCGGTGAAGTGCTCCATCAGGCGTTCAAGCCCGAAGAACAGCTTTCCGGTCATCGTCTTTTCGTCATAGTGCAGCGAGCCGCCATGCGGCGAGTAGAGGCGGGCCACGCAATACCTTGAAACCCGCAACAGTGAGCCGAACGCACGCGCATAAGCACCACCTTTGGCGCCATGCCCGTGCAGCACGTCCGGCCGCAATTCCTTGATGATCTTGTAGGTGCGCCAGCCATCGGCAATGTCGCCGGGGCCGATATGGCGCTGCATCGACGTGCGCCTGATACCAAGCGCCAGCATTGGCCGGATCGCCTCGAACAGGCGCTCCTCATGCTCGCCGCCGGTGGTCGAGTCGCAAATGATTCCGACCTGGTGGCCGGCAGCCACCTGGGCCTCTGTCAGGTCGCGCACATGCCTGAAGATGCCGCCGACCGGCGACCTGAAGCAGTGGACAATCCTGAGTTGGCGGGGCGGGGTCTGCTGCACGGCGACTCAGAACAGCCGCTCGCGGACGTAGATCGTGTCGCCGGGCAAAAGCGGGTCGGTCGTCAGCACGCGCCCGGTCATCACCTTGCCGTTGATGTCGCGGGTGATGTCGACATTGCCCTGGTTGGCGCGGGCGCTGTAGCCGCCGGCCATTGCCACCGCCTTCTGCACGGTCAGGCCGGGGACATATGAATATTGCCCGGCAGCACCCACTTCACCCATGACGAAGATCGGCCGATAGCGATCGATCTCGACCGAAACGTCGGGGTCGCGCAGGTAGCCCTGGCGCAGCTTGGCGGCGAGTGCTTTTTCGACTTCCTGCGCGGTGGAGCCGCGCGCCGGCACGCCACCGACGAGCGGGAAGGAGATGTAGCCCGACTGGTCGACGCTGTAGGTGTTGGTCAGGCCTTCCTGCTCGAAGACGGTGACCCGGATGCGGTCGCCGGCGCCGAGACGGTAGGGCTGGTCGAGCACTTCATGAAAGGCGGCAGGCGCTGGGCGATAGCTCGAGCAGCCGCTGACGACCAGCATGGCTGCGAGAAGCGCATGGCAAAGGGGAAGGGAGCTTTTCATTTCGGCAGACACACCTTCGACTGCTTGCCGCCACGCAGCGGAATATCGGTTCGCGACAGTTATCGACTTGTTAGGGTTAATGCCCGGTAAAGGACACGCTCATCTTGCGAGGCTGAGGTTGTATCTCGCGCGGCGATGTTAACGCATGGGTTACCATGTTTGTTTACCATGCAGTCTGCTCAGCCTCGGAGTAGGAACTGCATGTCTGGCGTCCAATCCACTGCCGGTGATGTCGATGTCGATCTGCGCCAGCTCTTCGCCAGTCTTGCGAGGAACTGGCTGCGCCTGGTGTTGTTTTCGGTTGCCGTCACCGCTCTTGCCTTCGTGCTGGCCTCGCTGGCGACGCCGCAATACCGCGCCGAGACCCGACTTTTGATCGAAACGCGCGAGTCGGTCTTCACGCGACCCGACGGCAGCGGCGAGAATGAGCGGCCCATCCTCGACGAGGAGGGCGTGACGAGCCAGGTCGAGGTCATCGGTTCGACCGATATCCTCAAGCAGGTTGCCAAGAAACTCGATCTGGCCAGCTTGCCGGAATTCGATGCCGCTTCGGAAATGTCGACGATTTCGCGTCTCCTGGTCATTGCCGGGCTCAAGAGCGATCCAAGCGAATTGCCGCCCGAGGAGCGCGTGCTCAAGGCGTTTCGCGAAAAACTCACCGTCTACCGGGTCGAGAAATCGCGCGTCATCGTCATCCAATTCTCCTCGGCCGATCCCAGGCTCGCCGCAGCCGTGCCGAATGCGATCGCCGAGGCCTATCTCGATTTCCAGCGCGGCTCCAAACTTGAGTCGAGCACCGAGGCGACGGATTGGCTGAAGCCCGAGATCGCCGACCTGAACAAGCGCGTCAAGGATGCCGAGGCGAAGGTCGCCAGCTTCCGCTCGCAGTCCGACCTGCTCGTCGGGCAGAACAATTCCGCGCTCGCCACCCAGCAGCTGTCCGAACTCTCCAGCGAGCTGTCGCGTGTCCGTGCCAGCCGTTCGGCGGCCGAAGCGACAGCCCAGAGCGTGCGCCAGGCATTGAAGGGTGGCGGTTCGATCGACGCCATTCCCGAGGTGCTGTCGTCGGGTCTCATCCAGCGCCTGCGTGAGCGCCAGATCCAGCTACGCACCGACATCGCCGATCTTTCGACCACGCTGCTGCCCAATCATCCCCGCATCAAGGCGCTGAATTCGCAACTCTCTGACCTCGACGCGCAAATCCGCTCGGAGGCTGAAAAGGTTCTTGTTGGATTGGTCAACGAGGCCAGCAACGCCGACCTTCGCGAAAAGCAGCTTGTCGCCGACCTCAACAGGCTGAAGGTGGAATCAGGACGCGTATCGGAAGAAGAGGTCGAACTGCGGGCTCTCGAGCGCGAGGCCGCTGCACAGCGAGCGCTGCTTGAATCCTATCTCACCCGCTACCGTGAGGCCGCGTCGCGTCAGGACCGCAACTATCTGCCGGTCGACGCGCGGGTGTTCTCGACCGCGATCGTGCCCTCCGAATCCTATTTCCCGAAGATCATCCCGATTGTCGGCGCTGCCTTTGTCAGCTCGCTACTCGTGATGGCGATCTTCACGCTGCTGAAGGAGCTGTTCTCCGGCCGCGCCATGCGGCCTGCAGCCGGCGCGCGCGTCACGCCAGTCGAGCAGGTGGCGATGCCGGTGCGCCGCGCCGCAAACTTGCCGGAAGAAGACGCGCCTCAGGCGTGGGTCGAAGAGCAAGAGCCTGCACTTGCTGTGCCGCTCGCCGACGACGATGGCGAGCCGCTGATGTTGGTCGATGCGCAAGATTACGTGGCTGCCGCAGAGCAGCCAGCCTTGGAAGCTGCGCCTGCGCCGACGCATGGCGGTATCAGCATCGAAACTGCCGCCGAGAAACTCATCGCCGGCGGCGCTGCCCGTGCCATTTTCGTGTCGCCAGAAGGCGATGACGCTGCAGCGACCGCGGTGCTGGTTGCCCGCGAGGTCGCCGATTCTGGTCTGCGGGTGCTGCTGCTCGATCTGACGGCCTCAGGTGCTGCGGCAGGGCCGATGCTCGACGGTGGCCGCTATCCCGGCATCACCAACCTTCTGGCTTCCGAAGCCCAGTTCACCGATGTCATCCGTGCCGACCACTATTCGGATTGCGATGTCATGCCGGTGGGCACTGCAGATCCGGCGCGCGCCATGCGTGCCGCCGATCGTCTGCCGATCATCATGGAATCGCTGACGACCGCCTATGATCTCGTCGTCGTTGAATGTGGGCCAGCCGATGCCGGCGAAATCAGGCGTCTTGTCGGCGATGGCACCGAGGTGCTGGTCAGCTTCCTCCACCACGACGACGAGATTGCCTATGTCGCCGATGGCCTGCGTGCCGGTGGCTATGAGGACGTCATCTTGGTGACCCCGGTAGGCCACCACTTGCCGACGACGCCGCAACCGACGCGGTCGGCTGCCTGAGGTAGAGCAACTCCAGGAAAAGTGTGCAGCGGTTTTCCGTCCGGAATTGCGATTCGAAGAAATGCGGAAACGCTCTAGTCGTCTTCGACTGGTACTGCGGCTGGCTTGCCGCGCACACCTGACCGCAATCGCTTGATCAGCGCCCACATCGTGGCATTGTTCTTGATCGTGCCCTTGGCACGCGACAGCGATTTCAGCCCGAGCGCATAGATGCGTCCCTTGACCGTCAATGGCACCAGCACATCGGAATGCAGGATCTCGAGATCGCACCACTGGCGCTTGTAAGGTTCGTCGCCGACGCTGAAATCGTAGATGTCGAAGCCCTGGTCGCAAGCTTCCGAAATGTTGTCGAAGAACAGGTATTCCCCTGGGCTGGCATAGGCCAACTCGTCGTCTGATATGGCGCCAAACTCGCAGACCAGGCGGTTTCCGGCCCGGCTCGAGCCGGTAACAGCGCGATACTTGCCGCCGACTTCGAGCCCGTGCAGCACGAAGGACGGATTTTCCTGTGCGAGCGCGTCGACGAACAGTTTGCGGAAGAAATTGCGCACCTCCGCGTCGGCAAACACATCGGTGATGCCCATGGCGCCGAAGCGCTGCTCTTTCATCGCGTAGAACGCATCGAGCATGGCGTTGGCCTCGGCAGTCGTGTGCGCCATCGTGCGCCGAGCGCCGCCAACGGCTTCGTATTTTCGTTCCTGACTGCGATGTCGCTTGCGCTTCTTCTTGCCGTTGGTCCGCGTCAGCACGCGTTCGAAGCCGCCGTCGAGATCGACGGCTAGCGCCACATTCGGGCTCGGCGACGACGACAGCTTGAGCAATGGATTGGACAGGCCCTTGAAATCGCCGATCAGGCGGTCGAAGGCGACAAGGTCGATGTCCGGCCGGGCTTTTCCGATCGCGCGCACAAGCACGTCGATGTCGCCGGCGCTCGCCGTGGCCAGCCAGTTCTTGTCGACGGCCGGAAAATTGCCGTTGGCATGCTTGCCGCCGAGGAAACGGGCGATGCGGAACGGTCCTTCGCGGCCGACTTCAAGCGCAACTGACATCACCGGACGCCCATTGGCGCTCAAGGTGGCGAGCACCGCGTCGGGTTTGCTGGCATCGATCCAGGTCGAGACCCATTCCGGGCTCTGGGCCGGCGCGTAAATGTGCGCGAACTTGCCGTAGGCGCTCAACGCTTCACTTGAAGCCGACAGGACGGCTGCGCTTGTCGCGTTGCCGGTGGTGGCAGCGTGACGAAGCAAGGCGTTGTTTTCGCTGGGGGCAGTAGCGTCAACCATACTTCAATCCTTGCCGGCTATTGATCGGCACATGTTGAGCATTCCTCGGTATGCTCGACGCCACCGAGCCTAAGCGCCAAAGGTGAAGGAATGATCGACATAGCCCGAAAGCTGGCTTTCCTGCTGATCGGATATGGCGGTCTTGGCGCACTGGCCAAGCCGCTGGTGGGCGGCGTCGGTGTCATCCTCATGCTGCACAGGGTCACCGCATTTCTCGATCGGCCCGACGGTCCCAACCGTCATCTGACGATAACGCCCGACTTCCTCGACCTGCTCATCGGCGAAATGAAACGGCTCGGTTATGCCTTCGTTTCGATGGATGAGGTCGTGGCTCGCCTCCGCTCTGGCCGGAATGCCGGGCCGTTCGCGGCACTCACCGCCGACGACGCCTACCGCGACAATCTCGTCGAGGCGCTACCGGTCCTCGAAAGCCAAGGCGCGCCCATCACCATCTATGTCGCGCCGGGGCTCACGTCAGGTGCCGCTGACCTGTGGTGGGAGGTTCTCGATGAGATCGTTGAGGTCGGCAGGCCAGTGACGGCCACGATCATGGGCAAGCAGCGCACATTCGAATGCGCCACCCCAGTGGCCCGCAAGAGCGCTTTCCTCGAACTGTCCGAGTGGCTGACATCAGAGGTGACGGAAGAAGAACAGCGGCAGGTTCTGCGGGGGCTGGCCGAACAGGTCGGCGTCGACGCCTCGGATACCAACCGGGTGTTGTTGATGGATTGGAGCGAGGTCCGCCAGGCCGCGAGCCACCCGCTTGTCACGATCGGTGCCCACACTGTCCATCATTGCAATCTCAAGCGCCTCGAAGCCGGCAAGGCGTTGCGCGAGATGCATCGTTCACGGAGCCTGATCGAGGCCGAGCTGGGCGAAGCACCGCTGCACTTCGCCTATCCCTACGGTTATGCCGCCGCCGCTGGAATGCGCGAGACCCATCTGGCGCGCGAGGCCGGTTTCGTGTCGGCGGTTACAACCCGACACGGTGTCCTGCTGCCCAACCATGCGACGCACCTGCACGCGCTGCCACGCTTGTCAGTCAACGGCCGTCATCAGGACCTTGCCGCGACGCGTGCCATGCTGTCTGGCGCGACGACGCTGCTGGCCAATGGCGGTCGCAGGCTCGTTACGGTGTAGGCTCTAGCGGTTGGCGGTCCTGGACGGCTTAACCATCCATTTGATGATCAACATCGCCGGCAGGATCCATAGAAGGCCGCTGAGGAAGAAGAACAGCAGGTGCACGACCGGACCTGACTGCGACAGCTGGGCCACCGCCACCATGGTCGCGATCAGCGCGTAGACGATGACCAGGAGCACCAGCAGCACGGTTCCGATCAGCTTCTTGACGCGCACGGGCATTTCTTCATCCTCTGTCGAGGCTTCGCATAGTCGCTCTTGCCAGCCGGTGCAACCGGGTAGGATGGTCGGCGCGACTGCTTGTCGCGTGAGCCGAACTTGCCAGCGGGGCCGTCATGGTCCACCAGTCCCGCGGTTTCGATGAGCCGGGAACGATCGTAATGTCAGCCATGACCAACACTGCCGCACCGCTTGCCGAGCGAAACAGGGAGCTGCGCAACCGCGCGCTCGTTCGTAGCTGGCTCTATGTCGTGCTTTTGGTCCTGTTTGCGCTGGTCATGGTCGGCGGCGCCACGCGCATGACCGGTTCTGGGCTCTCGATCACCGAATGGAAGCCGATCCACGGTGTCATTCCGCCACTCAACCAGGCCGAATGGCAGGAAGAGTTCGAGAAGTACCAGCAGATCCCGCAATACGAGCAGATCAACAAGGGCATGACCGTTGACGAGTTCAAGGGCATCTTCTGGTGGGAATGGGCGCACCGCCTGCTCGCCCGCGGCGTCGGTTTCCTCGTCGCCATCCCGCTCGCCTTCTTCTGGATCTCGGGCCGTCTCGAGCGGAGGCTGAAGCCGCGTCTTGTCGGCCTCCTGGCACTGGGTGGCTTCCAGGGCTTCATTGGCTGGTGGATGGTCGCTTCCGGGCTTTCCGAGCGCGTCTCGGTCAGCCAGTATCGGCTGGCGATCCATCTCACCTTTGCCTGCATCATCGTCACATCGGTCGCCTACATCGCGCGCGGCCTTGCGACCTATTCCGAGGCGCCGGCAGACCGGCGCATCCAGCGCTTCGCGGGCGTCATGGTGCTTCTGGTGATGTTCCAGATCTATCTCGGCGCCCTGGTCGCCGGCCTGCATGCCGGCCTGTCCTACAACACCTGGCCGCTGATGGACGGCGCCATCATCCCGGGCGACCTGCTGGTCATCGAACCGGTCTGGCGCAATTTCTTCGAAAGCCCCAAGACCGTGCAGTTCGTCCACCGCATGTTCGCCTATACGGTGCTGGTGGTTGCGCTCTGGCACGCCTTTTCGACCATGACGCAGGCGCCGCGCACGACCCATTCGCGCCGTGCCTGGGTGCTGGCTGTGCTGATCGTCGGCCAGGCTGCAATCGGCGTCGGCACCTTGCTGATGCAGGCGCATATGCACTGGGCGCTGCTGCATCAGGGCTTTGCGCTGATCGTGCTGATCTTCGCTACCGCGCACTGGCGCGCGACGAAGGGGGCCTATCCGCTCGAAAACGACGTCGCCGTCAGAAGCTAGCGCGTACCGCCCTGACGGCCGCCACGACAGCAAGTTCGCTCGCCTCCTCCTCGTCGTTTTCGTCCTCGGCATGCCAGGACGATGACAGGCAGCCCCAGGCGATGGCGTGATCCAGGATGGCGTCAGGGCGCTGGCCCAGCGTCTTGGCGAACATCTCTGCCATGTAGGCGATGCGCTGCGGGTCGACGCAGAGATCATCGTGCCGGTCGAGCGGGTTGTAGAAGAAGTTGGCCGCGTCGAAACCTGGATCGCCAAGGATGCCCTTGGGGTCGATGACCAGCCAGCCGCGCTCGCCGAGCAGGATGTTGTCGTGGTGCAGGTCGCCATGCAGCACGCGCAACTCGTGCGGATTTGACAGCAAGCGCTCCGCAATGGTTGCGGCGTCGCGATAGGGGCTTTGCAGCCCGGCATTGCGATCGAGCTCAGCCTTGTTGAACAGGCTGACAAAGCGCTCCCGCAGCGGCTGCAGATCGGCGGGAGGAGGGGCGTCGGACGGCGAAAACAGCCTGGCCATCACTTCGTTGGCGATTTCGGTAGCGTGCCGGTCGCCATGTTCGTTCAATTCATCGACGAGCAGCCTGTCGCCGGCATATTCGAGCAGCATGTCGTGGCCCTCGAAACCGAGCAATCGCACGGCTCCTATGCCGTCGCGCCAGCTGAGATAATGCGCACCACGCAACTCGTCGGCAACATCGTCGAACGGCTTGAGCGCCTTGACCACGGCAGGCTTGCCGTCGGCCAGCCGCACCTTCCAGATGCGGCTGGAGAACGTCTCGGCAATGAGTTCGGGGTCGCTGACATTCCAGTGATCCGGCCAACGATCTGGCCCAGGAACGACAGCCTGATCCATCCTAGTGCTTGAGCCCGAGCATCAGGTCCATGTTCTGGACGGCAGCGCCCGATGCACCCTTGCCGAGGTTGTCGAGCAACGCCACGAGGTTGACCTGGCCTTGGCCTTCGGTGCCGAAAATGTAGAGTTTCATGCCGTCGGTGTCGGCAAGTTCGGTCGGGTCAAGCCGGTCGAGCTTGGCGCTGACGGCCAGCGGCACGACCTCGACGATGTCCTGTCCGGCGTAATGTGCGGTGAGCGTCGCGTGGATGGCGTCGATCGACGCCGAACCGTTGAGGTCGGCGAGATGCAGCGGCACCTGGACGATCATGCCCTGGGCAAAACGGCCGACCGACGGTGCGAAGATCGGGCGCCGTTCGAGCAGGCCGTGCTGCTTCATCTCTGCGACATGCTTGTGCATCAGCGGCAGGCCATAGAGGAAATGCGGTGAGGCGATGTGGTCGGGACGGGACGCGTCCTCCATCTGGCCGATCATCTGCTTGCCGCCGCCGGTGTAGCCGGAGACGGCATTGACGCTGACCGGATAGTCGGCGGGCAGGATGCCGGCCGCGACCAGCGGACGTATCAGCGAGATCGCGCCGGTGGGATAGCAGCCGGGGTTGGCGACCAGTCGCGCATCGGCGATGCGCCGGCGCTGGGCGCCGTCCATCTCGGCAAAGCCATAGGCCCAGTCGGGGTGGACGCGATGCGCGGTCGACGTGTCGATGATGCGTGTCGAGTTGTTGCCTTCGAGGATGTGCACCGCTTCCTTCGACGCATCGTCGGGCAGGCAGAGGATGGCAACATCCGCCTCATGCAGCCGCTCGGCCCTGAGGTCGACGTTGCGGCGCTCGGCTTCCGGGATCGACAGCACGGCGAGGTCGTCGCGGGCGGCGAGCCGAGTGCGGATCTGGAGGCCCGTCGTGCCATGTTCGCCGTCGATGAAAATTTTTGGTTTCATTGTATGCCGTCCGTCGAAAAATTCGTTATTTCAGTTGGTTATGGCCAAATTCGGACTCACGTCCGCAAGCTCTTGATTCAGTGCCTCAAGCCTTGTCGCGCGCCTTCTTCTCGGCCAGCAGGCCGAGATAGTGCATCGCGACCGTCGAGCCTGCGATGGCCGTAATATCGGCATGGTCGTAGGCGGGTGCAACCTCGACGATATCGGCGCCGACGATATCGATCTGAGTCATCTGGCGCAGCACCGAAAGGATCTTGGCTGATGATGGACCACCGGCCACCGGAGTGCCGGTTCCGGGCGCATAGGCCGGGTCGAGGCAGTCGATGTCGAAGGTGACATATGTCTTCTTGCCACCGGTGCGTTCGGCGATCGCATAGGCGATGTCGGCGGCACGCATCTCCTCGACCTCGTGGCCGTAAAGGATCTTGATACCGCAATCGTCGGGCGCATGCGTGCGGATACCGATCTGGATCGAGCGGTCGGGATCGATGATGCCGTCCTTGACCGCGCGCGCCACGAACGAGCCGTGGTCTATGCGCTTGCCGTCGTCCGGCCAGGTGTCCTGGTGGGCGTCGAACTGTACCAGCGCCATGGGACCGTGGATTGCGGCATGGGCCTTCAGCACCGGCCAGGTGACGAAGTGGTCGCCGCCTAAGGTGAGCAGGAAAGCGCCAGATTTGAGGATCTTGGTCGCCTCGCGTTCGATCGCTGCCGGCGTCTTCTGGTGGTTGCCGCTGTCGAGCAGGCAGTCGCCATAGTCGATGACGGCAAGGTCGTCGAACAGGTCACGGTTGAACGGATACTGCGGATCACAATCGAAGATCGCCGAGGCGCGGCGGATGGCCTGCGGGCCGAAGCGCGCGCCGGGCCGGTTGGTGACCGCGGCGTCGAAGGGGATGCCCCACACGACGGCATCGGCCCCAGTGACGTTCTTCGAGTATTTGCGGCGCATGAAGGACAAAGCCCCTGCATAGGTCGGATCACCCGAGCGCCCCTTTGGGGTGCGCGCGTTGAAGGCGTGATCGATCGACGAAGAGGCCATAGGCAAACTCCTTTTTCAGTCTTTCGTAATTTCGAGGCGCAAGAACTACAGAAGCATTCGACAACATGCCAGCCCCAAGGCGAAAGGCGTGTGACACCTGCATTCATCGCGCTGTCATCCGGCTTTCACGCCCATGTCATCGCCGCCGCCTAGATCGTTTCCGGCAACTTCAGCCATGGAGCGATTCCCATGCGGACTGTTCTGGCAGGCACAGCCTCGTTCTTCCTGGCGCTTGGCCTGGCGACATCGGGCCATGCGGGTTCCCGCGCTGAAGAGATCCTCCAACGCTTCGAAAATGCCAACCAGTGGCGAGACCATGTGATGGTCGTGGCGCACAGGGCAGGTGGCCTGCAGGACGGCAAACGGCGCTTCGCCGAGAATTCCATCGCCGCCCTGCGCGATGCGATCATGCTTGGCGCCGAGATGGTCGAGATCGATATCCGACGCTCTGCCGACGGCGAATTGATCGTCATGCACGACAGCTGGCTCGACCGCACCACCGACTGCAAGGGCGAGGTGCTTGGCTACACCATGACTGAACTCAGGAAATGCCGGCTCGCTGTCGAGGGCACCGGCGATGTCACGGCCGAGCCGGTGCCGACGCTGCGGGACTATCTGTCTGTCGCCAGGGGAAAAATCCTGGTCAATCTCGACAACAAGCTCGAAACCGCTGACCTCGTCGACATGGTTGCGCTGGCGCGCGCCATGGAGATGGAAGAGCAGGTCGTGGTCAAGGCGAACCTGTGGAGTGCCGAGCGCGTCGCCACCGTCAAGGCGACCATGGCGCGCGTCGGGCGGGGGTTCCAGTTCATGCCGATCATGGCCGACGACGCCGTGCGCGACCCTGCCTTCGTCGCAGCCGCCGGCAAGGCCTTTGCCGCGGATGCGGTGGAGATGATCACCTGGCGCGGCGATACCGAGAAGATGACCGACACAGGTGGGCCGCTGTTTTCGGCGAAGGTGAAGGCTGCTGCCGTACGCGGCAACTGGCACATCTGGGTCGACACCCACGCCATCGTCAATAAGCCCGGCGGCTATCTCTCCGGCGGCCGCGGTGACGAATTGGCGGTTGCTGCCGGCTTTCCCAATGAGGTGTTTGGCTTCTGGGCTGAACGGGGCGCGACGATGATCCAGACTGACGAACCAAGGGCTGCGATCAACTGGCTGGCCGCCAATGGCTATCGAGTTCCCTATGCCGAAGCGGCGAAACCGGTGGTTTCGGTCGCCGGGCAGGCGGCAGCCGAACTGTCCGGCCAGCCGACGAACTGACTTTTCCGATGAACTGATGTCTCCCTTGCCACAACGAAAAAGGCCGCCCGAAGGCGGCCTTTCCAAATTCTGAACTGCGAAACGCTTAGCGCTTCGAGAACTGGAACGAACGGCGGGCCTTGGCCTTACCGTACTTCTTACGCTCGACGACACGGCTGTCGCGGGTCAGGAAGCCGCCCTTCTTGAGCACGCCGCGCAGCGTCGGCTCGTAGTAGGTCAGCGCCTTGGAGACGCCGTGACGAACAGCACCGGCCTGGCCCGAAAGACCGCCACCAACGACGGTGGCAACGACGTCGTACTGGCCGACGCGGGCAGCAGCGACGATCGGCTGGTTCAGGATCATCTGCAGCACGGGGCGCGCGAAGTAAGCCGCGAATTCCTTGCCGTTGACGATGATCTTGCCGGTGCCCGGCTTGATCCAGACGCGAGCAATGGCGTTCTTGCGCTTGCCGGTGGCGTACGCACGGCCGCTCTTGTCGAGCTTCTGGACGTGAACCGGAGCGGCAGGCTGCACCGAAGCGGTCACGGTGCCGAGTTCTGCGAGCGAGCTGAGATCAGCCATGATTACGAGGCCTTCTTGTTCTTGACGTTCAGCGCGCCGACGTCGAGCGTCACTGGCTGCTGAGCGACATGCGGATGTTCGGCGCCTGCATAGACGCGGAGATTCTTCATCTGGCGACGGCCGAGCGGACCACGCGGGATCATGCGCTCAACGGCCTTCTCCAGGACGCGCTCGGGGAAACGGCCCTCGAGCAGCTGGCGAGCAGTGCGCTCCTTGATGCCGCCTGGGTGACCGGTGTGCCAGTAGTACACCTTGTCGGTGAACTTCTTGCCGGTGAAGGCGACCTTGTCGGCGTTGATGATGATGACATTGTCACCGTCGTCGACGTGAGGCGTGAAAGTCGGCTTGTTCTTGCCGCGGAGGATGTTGGCGACGATGGAGGCGAGACGGCCGACGACGAGACCTTCGGCGTCGATCAGCACCCACTTCTTCACCACGTCCGCAGGCTTCTGCGAAAAGGTTGTCATGGTTATATGCTTTCGGTTCGGACCTTCAAAAGAAGGCGTTTCTTGTTGCTTTCATTGGCGAAAGACCGAAGCCCCAGCCAATAACAAAACGGCGACCCAATGCGGGCCGCTGCTTTGGATGGACTTATAGGCGAGGGTCTTCGCATCGTCAAGCATCTGCAATCCAGCGCTAGGACGAAAAAGATATAGAAAACATAGACATAGATATGCGGTATTATTTTACCGCATTCCCGTCGTTTGAATCGACCCCGGGTTTGGCACCTCCGCCGGCGGCAATGGCTAACCTATTGCGGCGCGTTCAGCGCTTTGGCGGGATGGAATAGGTGCCGGTTGCGTGCGCCACCGTCTGCTGGTTTGGGCCGGCCACGATGTCGATGTCGAACACCATCAGGCTCTTGCCGAGCTTTAGGATACGGCAATGGCCGTCGATCGGCCCCGCTTGTGCCTTGCGCATGAAATTGATGTTGAGGTTGGTCGTCACCGACAAGGCGTCGGGCCCGGCGTGGCTGAGCACGCAGACGTAGCCGCCTATGTCGGCAAGGGTGAATAGCGATGGCCCCGACACCGTTCCGCCGGGGCGGAGGTGGCGCTCGTCGGCATTGAGCCTGACCGTGCAGCCGCCCGCGAAGACATCCGTCACCTGGTAAAAATCATAGTGCTCGTTGAGTTGCGGGTAGACCTCCTTGAGGAGGGCGTTGACCTCGGCCGCGGCCATTAGCGGCTTCAATCCATTCTGCTCGGGCATCAGCTCTTTCCGTTGGCTTGCGGCAACATTTCCGGGGGCGTCATTCCGACTGCGTTTGAACCTGTGCGGTCGCCCGCGACACATAGTTGGGAACCAATGTTTGTGTGCAAACGTATATGGCTCAAGCTCGACGCCGGCGATTCGTCTTTCGCCGCATTGGTTCACGTTGGGGGACACTATGGCAGAAATCGTTGCCATCAAGCGCAGCACACCGGAAGGACCTGTTTGGTCCAGTCTGGAGAATGGCGTTCTGCGCCTGGTCCTCGCCAACCCACCCGCCAACGCCTTGTCGATCGACACGATGGCGGCGCTGCAGGCGCAACTCGATGGCGCTCGTGAGGACAGCGACGTCAGGGTGATCGTGCTTGCGGCTTCGGGCAGCGTGTTTTGCGCCGGCCACGATCTCAAGGAAGTGACGGCGCACAGGAGTGACGCTGATCGCGGCCGCGCCTTCTTCGAACTCACCATGTCACGCTGTTCGGCCCTGATGCAGTCGATCGTGCGCCACCCCAAGCCGGTCATCGCCGAGGTCGATGGCCTGGCAACCGCCGCCGGGCTGCAACTGGTGGCCAGCTGCGATCTGGCGATTGCCTCGGACCAGTCCACATTCTGCACGCCGGGCGTCAACATCGGGCTGTTCTGCTCGACGCCGATGGTGGCGCTGTCGCGCAACGTTTCGCGCAAGCAGGCGATGGAGATGCTGCTGACCGGCGAGACGATCGACGCGACCACGGCGCGCGACTTCGGCCTGATCAACCGCGTGGTGCCACGCGAGTACCTGACTCACATTGTTGCCAAATACGTCCAAACCATTGTTTCGAAATCACCTTTGACGCTGAAGATCGGCAAGGAAGCGTTCTATGCCCAGGCCGAGATGGGGCTGGCCGAAGCCTACGATCATGCGTCGCGGGTGATGGTCGAGAACATGTTGGCACGCGATGCCGAGGAGGGCATTGGCGCTTTCATCGACAAACGCAAAGCCGAATGGAAGGGAAAGTAAGTTTGGAACAACGCCTTTCGCTTGTCACCCTGGCGGTCGACGATCTCGGTCGCGCCGTGCGCTTCTATGAAGCGATGGGGCTCAGACGAAACCAGTCGATCACCGACGGTGTCGCCTTCTTCCAGATGGGTGGGATCGTGCTCGGCCTTTGGGGACGCGAGCAACTGGCGAGCGACGCTGGCATTCCAGGTGGCAAGGGCGGATTTTCCGGCGTGTCGCTTGCCTACAACACGCGCTCGGAGGGCGAAGTCGACGAGGTGCTGGCTACCGCAGAGAAAGCCGGCGGCCGAATCGTAAAACCCGCGCAGCGCGCCTTCTGGGGTGGCTGGTACGGCTATTTCGCCGATACCGAAGGCCATTTGTGGGAGGTGGCCCACAATCCGGATTTCCCGATCGCCGAGGATGGCAGCATCTCGCTGCCGTGAGCTGTGCGGCGTTTGCGCGCCTTGGCGAAAGCCGGTATCCAAAGGCCGTCGAACGAGGCGGCCATGAACCACGACAGCTACGACAACACCTACATCGCTGGCATCTTAAATTCGGTGAAGACGATCGCCGTCGTCGGCGCTTCGGCCAATGACGTCCGGCCGAGCTACTTCGTCACCAAGTACCTCATCGACAAGGGCTACGAGGTCTTTCCGGTCAATCCGGGACATGCCGGCAAGGAAATCCTCGGCCGCATGACCTATGCCAGCCTCGCCGACATCCCCGCGTCCGTCGACATGGTCGACGTCTTTCGCGCGTCAGGCGCTGTTCCCGGCATCGTCGACGACGTGCTCAACCTTGATCCGTTGCCCAAGGTCATCTGGATGCAATTGACCGTGCGCAACGATGAAGCGGCGGCACGCGCCGAAGACGCCGGCATCAAGGTCGTCATGAACCGCTGTCCCAAGATCGAGTACGCGCGGCTCGCCGGCGAAATCGGCTGGACCGGGGTCAACTCCGGCGTGCTCTCCTCCAAGCGCCCGGTGATGCGCGAGGGTTTCCAGAGCTTCGGCATACGCGCAAAATAATAGCGGCAGCTTCGCTTCAGCCTGACCCGATTGGAAAATCGTGCCGGAAGTATCGGTCCGGCTGGAACATTCGTCTTTGCTTTCCGGCGCGGGCTCCGCCAAAGATGGCGGCCGAATTCACCTTGCATGTCCTTGGAGGAACAAATGTCCCAGCGCGCTCCTGGTTTCAACACACTTGCGGTCCACGCCGGCGCGAAGCCTGATCCGGCAACCGGCGCTCGCGCCACGCCGATCTACCAGACGACGTCCTATGTCTTCGACGACGCCGACCACGCCGCGTCGCTGTTCGGGCTCAAGGCCTTCGGCAACATCTACACCCGCATCATGAACCCGACCCAGGCCGTGCTCGAGGAGCGCGTAGCAGCCCTTGAAGGCGGCACCGCAGCGCTGGCAACCGCCTCGGGCCATGCCGCTCAGCTGCTCGTGTTCCACAATCTGATGCGTCCGGGCGACAATTTCGTCGCCGCGACCCGGCTCTATGGCGGCTCGATCAACCAGTTCGGCCATGCCTTCAAGAATTTCGGCTGGGAAGCGCGCTGGGCCGACACCAACGACATTGCGAGCTTCGACAAGCAGATCGACGGCAAGACCAAGGCGATCTTCATCGAGAGCCTGGCCAATCCCGGCGGCACCTTCGTCGACATCGAGAAGGTCGCCGACATCGCCCGCAAGCACGGCCTGCCGCTGATCGTCGACAACACGCTGGCAAGCCCTTATCTGATCCGCCCGATCGAGCATGGTGCCGACATCGTCGTCCATTCGCTGACCAAGTTCATCGGCGGCCATGGCAATTCGATCGGCGGCGTCATCGTCGATGGCGGCACCTTCGACTGGTCGAAGTCGGGCAAGTACCCGATGCTGTCGGAACCGCGGCCTGAATATGGCGGCGTCGTGCTGCACGAGACCTTCGGCAATTTCGCTTTCGCCATTGCCGCCCGCGTGCTCGGCCTGCGCGACCTTGGCCCGGCGATCTCGCCGTTCAACTCGTTCCTGATCCTGACCGGCCTCGAGACCTTGCCGCTGCGCATGCAGCGCCATTGCGACAATGCGCTGACCGTCGCCGGCTGGCTGTCCGACCATCCCAAGGTCGAATGGGTGGCTTATCCCGGCCTCAAGAGCGACAAGAACCATGCGCTGATGAAGAAGTACTCGCCCAAGGGCGCGGGCGCTGTCTTCACCTTCGGCCTCAAGGGCGGCTACGAGTCAGGTGTCAAGTTCGTCGAAGGCCTGGAGCTGTTTTCGCACCTCGCCAATATCGGCGACACCAAGTCGCTGGTCATCCACCCGGCTTCGACCACCCACCGCCAGCTCTCCGACGAGCAGAAGATCGCTGCAGGTGCCGGACCTGATGTCGTCCGCCTCTCGGTCGGCATCGAGGATGTCAGCGACATCATCGCTGACCTCGAACAGGCGCTGGCCAAGGCCTGATCGGCCATGCAAGAGTTGACCCCGGCAGATTGCGCTGCCGGGGTCTTTTGCTGTTTGGGAGTTCGATCTTGCCGAGATTTCTTACCATCGACGTCAATGGCATCGAGCCGGAAGCAGGCGCTCCGGCGAGCGACCGCCTGATTTCGGGCGACCCGAAATTCAGCACCTGGAATGCCGAGGAGGCCGATGGCGGGCTTTATGCCGGTATCTGGCAATCGACGCCTGGCAAGTGGCGCATCGAATATGATGAATGGGAGTTTTGCCACATCCTGTCGGGCGTATCGGTGATCACGGAGGAGGGTGGCGAAGCCCGCACCGTCCGCGCCGGCGACAGCTTCGTGCTCAGGCCCGGCTTTAGGGGAAGCTGGGAAGTGCTTGAAACGACTCGCAAGGAATATGTGATCCGGCTCTGAGCCTCAGCTTCTCACGGCGTCGAATTTTTCGGACGCCAGCGTCAGTGCGTCGATCTCGTTGGCGCACAGCAGCGGCTTCAGCGCCTCGAACTTTTCCGCCGGCCATTCGTAGACCTTGAGCGCCAGCAGCCTGCCGACAACGTTCTGGGCAAAACGCGTCTTGATCGGAACGGCCGGATTGCCCGCAACGATCGTGTAGGGCGCGACGTCCTTGGTAACGATGGCGCCTGAGGCAACAATCGCGCCTTCGCCGATGTTCACGCCGGGCATGATCATGGCACGCATGCCGATCCAGGCGCCATCGCCGATGATCGTATCGCCCTTGCCGGCATAGGCATCCACAATGAACTCAGGGAACGGATAGAGGCTGAACCAGTCCGTCCGGTGTGTGTGGTTGCCGCCGAGCAGGATCACCGCCTCGGCACCAATGCAGACATAATCGCCGATATGGAGCTGATCGATCGGCCAGGCTGGCTGCCATGCCTTGAGGCTGTAGTCGTCGCCATAGAGATAGCGCACCACGCTCTCCTCGAACGATCCCGTCCAGGCATCGCTGTAGTAGCTGTGCGTGCCGCGAATGTGGATGTTCGGGTTCCTGACCGTCTCGTGCAGCAGCTCAACCTTGGACCAGTGTTTGGTATCGTTTGTCATCGTGTAAACATCCTCAGGCCACCCAGCCGCTCAGGCCTTGGTGGCGAACACATAAAGCCAGTCCGTCGGCAGGCCGTCATAGCCGCTGCCTTTGCGACTGGTGATTTCGATCTGCCCTTTCCAGCCGCGGTCGCCATATGCGTCTGCAAGCCAGTCGGGGGAAGGGTAGTTGTAGTACCTGCCGAAGCGATCGCGTCCCTCGGCTTCGCCAGCCTTGAAGCTCGCGTAGAACACGCCTCTCGGTCTCAGCGCCCGCTGCACACGTGCAATGATCCCCGCAAGATGCGCTCGCGGCACATGTAGCAGGCAGGCGTTCGCCCAGACGCCGTCATAGGCGTCGGTTTCTTCGATGTCTTCGAACAGAAGGACCTTGACGGTTCGGCCAAGACGTCTTGCAGCCGCTGCTGCCATCTCCGGTGTGCCATCCGATGGCGTGACGTCGAAGCCTTCGGCGAGCATGGCTTCGCTGTCTTGTCCTGCGCCGCATCCAAGTTCGAGCACGCGGCCACCACTCGGCAGCCGAGCCATGAATGCGTGGAGTTGGCGGTCGCTCGCCGCGACCCCCCTGGTCGTGTAGGCTTCCGCCTCGTTTGAGTAGAAGCTGATTGTCTCGCTGTCCTTGGCTTCCGACACGATCGCTCCGGCATCTGTCTTTCCGTGAAAAGGGCCGTCAACTGGCTTGCGAGCTGAGGCCTGGCTGTTTGTCGAGGCCCCAGGCATTCGCTCATCTGACGGGCGGGCATCATTTTCCCTACCGCAGCAGGTGCGGAAAGCGCCAGTGCCGACCATTGAGCCAGCTGTTGCTGCGAAAGTTAGCGGCAGCTGAAATCATGCGTGTTCACCGGCCTTGCGCAATGGTGAGGCGGCATCCTATTTACAGGGCAAAGCCTCTGAACCGATTCTGCCCGTCCGGCGCCGGAATCCCCTCACGATAAAGGGATAGTCGATGAAGAACCCCGTCGAAACATACATGAACCTCGTTCCGATGGTGGTCGAGCAGACCAACCGGGGCGAACGCGCCTACGATATCTTCTCGCGCCTGCTCAAGGAGCGCATCATCTTCATCACCGGTCCGGTCGAAGATGGCATGGCGACGCTCGTCTGCGCCCAGCTTCTGTTCCTCGAAGCCGAGAACCCGAAGAAAGAGATCAACCTCTACATCAACTCACCCGGGGGCGTGGTGACCTCTGGTATGGCGATCTACGACACCATGCAGTTCATCAAGCCGGCGGTTTCGACGCTGTGCATCGGCCAAGCCGCCTCGATGGGCTCGCTGCTGCTCTGCGCCGGCCACAAGGACATGCGCTTCGCCACGCCGAACGCCCGCATCATGGTGCACCAGCCTTCGGGCGGCTTCCAGGGCCAGGCCTCCGACATCGAGCGTCACGCCCAGGACATCATCAAGCTCAAGCGCCGTCTCAACGAGGTCTACGTCAAGCACACCGGCAAGGACTACGAGACCATTGAAAAGACGCTCGACCGAGACCATTTCATGACGGCGGACGAGGCCCGCGACTTCGGATTGATCGACAAGGTCATCGCCAGCCGCGACCCAGTTGAGGGTGCCACGGCTTCGTGATTGGACGCTGCGACCTGCCTGCAGGGCCACATCTCGCATTTTTGAGGTGCCCTGCGGCATTTCGGACACATTTTGCTGTTCCCTCCGTGGAAGCGTCGGCCTACGTTAAGGTGGCGTTGAGCTTCGACGGCTTAGCGTTGTTCAAGGGTGCCGCGACTCGTTGCAGCGACTTCTGGAATGTGAGTGTACGGAGCTCGTTGCGGCGGCCAGGGAATGGCGGTGGCGGCGTCCGTCGTTAGATTGCATATGCGCCCCGGAGCCAGACCTTCGGCCGGGCGGCAGTGAAAGGACTTGGACAAGATGAGCAAGGTCAGCAACGGCGGCGGCGACTCCAAGAACACGCTCTATTGCTCGTTCTGCGGCAAGAGCCAGCATGAGGTACGCAAACTCATAGCCGGGCCGACCGTCTTCATCTGCGATGAATGCGTCGAACTGTGCATGGACATCATCCGCGAGGAGAACAAGACCTCGATGGTGAAGTCGCGCGAGGGCGTGCCGACACCGCAGGAAATCCTCAAGGTTCTGGACGACTACGTCATTGGTCAGCCCTACGCCAAGCGCGTGCTGTCGGTGGCTGTCCACAACCACTACAAGCGCCTGGCGCATGCTTCGAAGAGCAACGACGTCGAATTGGCGAAGTCGAACATCCTGTTGATCGGCCCGACCGGCTGCGGCAAGACGCTGCTCGCCCAGACGCTTGCCCGCATCATCGACGTGCCGTTCACCATGGCGGACGCAACGACGCTGACCGAAGCCGGTTATGTCGGCGAGGACGTCGAAAACATCATCCTCAAGCTGCTCCAGTCGGCCGACTACAATGTCGAGCGCGCCCAGCGGGGCATCGTCTACATCGACGAAATCGACAAGATTTCGCGCAAGTCGGACAATCCTTCGATCACTCGCGACGTCAGCGGCGAGGGCGTCCAGCAGGCGCTGCTGAAGATCATGGAAGGCACTGTCGCTTCCGTCCCGCCCCAGGGTGGCCGCAAGCACCCGCAGCAGGAATTCCTGCAGGTCGACACGGCCAACATCCTGTTCATCTGCGGTGGTGCGTTTGCCGGCCTCGACAAGATCATCTCGGATCGCGGCCGCAAGACCTCGATCGGCTTTGGCGCCACTGTCGCTTCGCCGGAAGACCGGCGCAGCGGTGAAGTGTTCCGCCTCGTTGAGCCAGAGGATCTGCTGAAGTTCGGCCTGATCCCCGAGTTCGTTGGCCGTCTGCCGGTCCTGGCAACGCTCGAGGATCTCGACGAGCCGGCGCTGATCCAGATTTTGACCGAGCCAAAGAACGCGCTCGTCAAGCAGTACCAGCGCCTGTTCGAGATGGAAAATGTCGACCTGACCTTCCACGAGAACGCACTGTCGGCGATCGCCAAGCGCGCTATTGAGCGCAAGACCGGCGCCCGCGGCCTGCGTTCGATCATGGAAGCGATCCTGCTCGACACGATGTTTGAGCTTCCAGCGCTCGAAGGCGTCCAGGAAGTGGTGATTTCGGAAGAGGTGGTGACTGGCAGTGCAAGGCCGCTCTACATCTACTCCGAGCAGAAGGAAAAGAAGGGCAACGTCAGCGCCTGAGGCCTGGCAGTTTAGCTTTGAACCGCTCCAGCGAACGGCGCCCCTGCGGCGCCGTTGGCATTTGGGGCCTCGCCTCATTCTGGCCAGCAAATGATACGGCGCGGCGCATCCTCGGATGCGCAAAGCACGCTGTAGAATTTTGAAGCGGTGCATGTTCCTTTCCGAAAATCGATTCCGATTTTCGGGGGGCATACACTAGCGTGATTGGCCTTGATGTTTACCCGGCGAAGCTCCAACTAACGGAGAAGAGGCGATGGGTGCGTTTTCGTGCTGTAATACCGCGCGGTAATCGGCGGTAGGCGGAACCGTCCATGGTCGTTAATATGAGATTCGCGGTTGGCGCTCGCGCGGCTGCGAAATGAAAGGTTGGACAATGGCCAAAATATCCCGCTCTTCCAGCGAAGGTACCTTCGCAGTCCTGCCGTTGCGCGACATTGTCGTGTTCCCGCACATGATCGTCCCGCTCTTCGTGGGGCGTGAAAAGTCGATCAAGGCCCTGGAAGAGGTGATGGGTCAGGAAAAGCAGATTCTGCTTGCGACCCAGATGAATGCCGCCGACGATGATCCTGAGCCCGATGCCATCTACGACATCGGCACGCTCGCCAATGTGCTGCAACTGCTCAAGCTGCCGGACGGTACCGTCAAGGTGCTGGTCGAAGGCACGACGCGCGCCAAGATCCAGTCCTTCACCGACAAGCCTGATTTCCACGAGGCCCACGCTCTCGTCCTGAGCGAGCCCGAAGAGGAAGAGGTCGAGGTTGAAGCGCTTGCCCGTTCGGTGGTGTCCGACTTCGAAAACTACGTCAAGCTGAACAAGAAGATTTCGCCCGAAGTGGTTGGCGCTGCCAGCCAGATCGAGGACTACTCCAAGCTCGCCGATACGGTGGCCTCGCATCTTGCGATCAAGATCACCGAGAAGCAGGAAATGCTCGGCACGCTGTCCGTCAAGGAGCGGCTCGAGAAGGCGATGGGCTTCATGGAAGCCGAAATCTCCGTCCTGCAGGTGGAAAAGCGCATCCGTAGCCGCGTCAAGCGGCAGATGGAGAAGACGCAGCGCGAGTACTACCTCAACGAGCAGATGAAGGCGATCCAGAAGGAACTCGGCGAAGGCGAAGACGGCCGCGACGAGTCCGCCGAGATCGAGGCACGCATCAAGAAGACGAAGCTGTCGAAGGAGGCTCGCGAAAAGGCGGATGCCGAGCTCAAGAAGCTGCGCTCGATGTCGCCGATGTCGGCTGAAGCGACCGTCGTGCGCAACTATCTCGACTGGATCCTGTCGATCCCGTGGGGCAAGAACTCCAAGGTCAAGCAGGACCTGAACTTTGCCCAGGAGGTGCTCGACACCGACCACTACGGCCTCGACAAGGTCAAGGACCGCATCGTCGAGTATCTCGCCGTGCAGAGCCGCCAGAAGAAGCTGAAGGGGCCGATCCTGTGCCTCGTTGGCCCTCCCGGCGTCGGCAAGACCTCGCTCGGCAAGTCGATCGCCAAGGCGACCGGCCGCGAATTCGTGCGCATGGCGCTCGGCGGCGTGCGTGACGAGGCCGAGATCCGCGGTCACCGCCGCACCTATATCGGCTCGATGCCCGGCAAGGTCATCCAGTCGATGAAAAAGGCCAAGAAGTCCAACCCGCTCTTCCTGCTCGACGAGATCGACAAGATGGGCCAGGATTTCCGTGGCGATCCTTCGTCGGCGCTGCTCGAGGTGCTCGATCCGGAACAGAACGCAACGTTCATGGACCATTATCTGGAGGTCGAGTACGACCTTTCGAGCGTGATGTTCGTGACGACGGCAAACACGCTGAACATCCCTGCGCCCCTGATGGACCGCATGGAGATCATCCGTATCGCCGGCTACACCGAAGACGAGAAGGTCGAGATTGCCAAGCGGCACCTGATGCCGAAGGTGGTGCGCGACCATGCGCTCCAGCCCAAGGAGTTCTCGGTTTCAGAAGATGCGATCCGCTCCGTGATCCAGCTCTATACCCGCGAAGCAGGCGTGCGTAGCCTCGAGCGCGAGCTGATGAAGCTCGGGCGCAAGGCCGTCACCGAGATCATCAAGACCAAGAAGAAGTCGGTGAAGGTCACCGCCGCCAACCTGGACGAGTATCTCGGCGTGCCGCGTTATCGCTACGGCCAGGTCGAAGGCGAGGATCAGGTCGGCGTCGTCACCGGGCTTGCCTGGACCGAGGTCGGCGGCGAGTTGCTGACGATCGAAGGCGTGATGATGCCCGGCAAAGGCAAGATGACCGTCACCGGCAACCTGCGCGACGTCATGAAGGAATCGATCTCTGCGGCGGCATCTTATGTCCGCAGCAGGGCGCTCGATTTCGGCGTCGAGCCGCCGCTTTTCGACAAGCGCGACATCCACGTCCACCTGCCGGAGGGCGCCACCCCAAAGGACGGTCCGTCCGCAGGTGCCGCCATGGCGACCGCCATCGTTTCGATTCTGACCGGCATCCCGGTTCGGGCCGACGTGGCGATGACCGGCGAGATTACGCTTCGCGGCCGTATCTTGCCGATCGGTGGCCTCAAGGAAAAACTGCTTGCAGCACTTCGCGGCGGCATCAAGAAGGTGCTGATCCCGGAAGATAACGCCAAGGATCTGGCTGACATTCCGGAGAACGTGAAGAGCGGTATGGAGATCATCCCGGTCTCCCGGGTTGGCGAAGTGTTGCGCCACGCCTTGGTGCGCATGCCTGAGCCGATCGAATGGACCGAACCGGTCGATGTGCCTGCAGCCAAGTCTGACGCCGGCGACGATGCCGGCAAGGGCTTTGCTCATTAAGTTGCATCTAAAGTTGCAGTGAAAACGAAAAAGCCGGGCACCCGCCCGGCTTTTTCATGTGAAAAACCGCAGAATTCCGGGCTTTGTGAGCCTTTTCGACTTGGTTGTGCCGAAGCTTTTTTCTAAAGTCCGTGTCCTACCGGCTGAGTCTAATGTCCCGGTTTTCTCATGGAAGGGAATTTGAATGAACAAGAACGAACTAGTGTCCGCCGTCGCCGAAGCTTCCAAGCTTTCCAAGGGCGATGCGCAGTCCGCAGTTGATGCGGTGTTCTCCGTCATCACCGGCGAACTGAAGAATGGCGGCGATGTCCGGCTTGTCGGTTTCGGAAATTTCACCGTGTCAAAACGCGCGGAGTCGACCGGCCGCAACCCGCAGACCGGCGCGGAAGTGAAGATCCCGGCTCGCACGGTCCCGAAGTTCTCGGCCGGCAAGGGCCTCAAGGACGCGGTCAACTGATCGCTTTCTGACCGACGCAATGACTGAAAAGCCGGGCTTGCCCGGCTTTTCTTTTTGCCAGTTGCGTTTGCATCGCACTAAAAAAGGGGCCGCGGTCAAACCGCGGCCCCTTTGGTTTTCTCGATGAGAAAGGTTTGCCAGGCCGCCCGCCCAGCCTGGTTCAGGCCTTCAAGCGGAATGCTTCACGCGACAGATCGGACAGCACTTCGGCACGGTTGCCGCGCAGGATCACGATCTCTTCCAGCCTGAGCCCGAAACGGCCTTGCAGGTAGATGCCCGGTTCGATGGAGAACACGTTGCCTTCCACGAGGATCGTTTCTGAGGTCCCTGTGATGTAGGGCTGCTCGTGGATGTCGATGCCGAGGCCGTGGCCGGTACGATGGAGGAAGTTCGGGCCATAGCCGGCGGCGGTGATGACGTCGCGCGCTGCCTTGTCGACTTCCTTGGCGGCCACGCCGGGCTTGGCGGCGGCGATTGCTGCCTGCACGGCGCGTTCGAGCACGCCATGCACCTCGTCAAAGCCTTCCGGCTTGTCGCCGAACACGCCGACGCGTGTCATATCGGAGGGATATCCGTCCTTGCGGCCGCCGATGTCGATCAGCACGGCCTCGTTCGCCTTAAGCTTGCGGTCGCCGGTGTGGTGGTGCGGGAAGGCGCCGTTCTCGCCGAAGCAGACGCTGGTGAACTCCGGCTTGGCGCCGTTGGCGGCGTAGAAGTCGCGGATCACCTGTGCCACTTCCCGCTCGGTGACGCCTTCCCTGAGCGCGGCGAAGCCGGCGCGCATGGCGCCGTCGTTGAGCACGGCGTTCATCTTGAGCAGTGCGTACTCGGCCTCGTCCTTCTGGCCGCGCAGGAAGCTCACGGTATCGGCGAGAAAGCCGCGGCTGGCGCCGGGCAGGGCGTCGATGACCAGCAGCGCAAAATCGGCGCGCATGGTTTCGTCGAGCGCGATCCTGGGCTTGCTCTGGTCGGCGCCGCAATCCTTGAGCAGATTTGCGAGTGCGGCACCGGGGCCATCGGCATCGCTCCACGGGTAGAACGGCAACTGGGTGAAGGGGCGCTGGCTGTCGACGTTGAGTGCCGGCATCAGGAAGCCGGCATGGTCCTTGGCGACGATCAACAGCACTGGGCGTTCGTCACCATGCGGCGACATGCCGGCAAGCCAGACAAGGTGCGAAGAGGG
This sequence comes from Aminobacter carboxidus, assembly GCF_014863355.1. Lineage (GTDB taxonomy): Bacteria > Pseudomonadota > Alphaproteobacteria > Rhizobiales > Rhizobiaceae > Aminobacter > Aminobacter carboxidus. The sequence goes on from NZ_JACZEP010000001.1 coordinate 953,427, forward strand.
GCCGACGACGACAAGGTCGGTTCCCGTTTCAGCCATGCGCTCGCGCAGCCGCGCCATCCGCTCTTCGTACATCGTCTCTGCCTTCTTGGAGTTGGGAGGGGTAAGGTGTGAGGTAGGGGCAATGGGACCGCCCGTAATCGGGCGGTCCTTGTCGGTACCGTTCGTCAGTTCTTCTTGACCAGACGGTAGTAGACGAAGTCGGAGGTCGCACCGTTGACGTAGCCTTCGACGTTTTTGGCACGCGCCACCTGGGTCGCGGCCTGGAACATGACGACGATCGGCGACTTCTCCTGCACCTTCTTCTGCAGGTCGACATACATCGCGCTGCGCTTGGCCTGATCCGGCTCGGCGAGTGCCGCCTTGGTCTCCTTGTTCAGCTCTTCCGGAACGGCCCAGCTGTTACGCCACGTGGTGGTCGACTGGTAGTTTCCGTCAGAATTGTCCTCGTTGTAGGCGAAGGCCTTGGCGTTGGAGTGCGGATCCATGAAGTCTGGGCCCCAGTACAGCAGCATCGCCTCATGCGTGCGGGCGCGGTACTTGGTGATCACCTGCGAGCCGGTGCCAGGCACGATGTCGAAGTCGATGCCGGCTTCGGCGAAGCTTGCCTGCAGCGACTGCGCCATGTCGGTGAACGGCGTCGAGTTGATGACGTCGAGCGTCACCTTGATCGGCGTCTTGATGCCGGCGTCGGCCAGGATCTGCTTGGCCTTGGCCGGATCATAGGTGTAGGGCGTCTCGTCGAGCGAACCCGGGAATCCCGACGGCCAGAAGGCCTGATGCGTCTGCATCTGGCCCTTGAGGAAGGTGTCGGTCATGCCCTTGTAGTTGACCAGGTAGCGGGCCGCGTCCCAAACGGCCGGCGGCGTCAGCGTTTCGGTCTTCTGGTTGAACGACAGGAAGTGCACGGCGGCCTGCGGATAGGTCTCGGTAACCAGCGTGTCCTTGCCCGCGATCGTTGCGATCTGGTCCGAGGTCAGGTTCTTGGCCATGTCGACGTCACCCGATTCCAACAACAGCTGCTGGGTCGCGGCTTCAGCGACGTGGCGGATGATGACGCCCTTGATTGCGGGTGCGCCGTTGAAATAATCAGGGTTGGCGGTCAGGTTGATCAGCTCGCCGGGGCGGAACGCCTTGAGCACGAACGGACCGGTACCAGCCGAGTTCGACTTCAGCCAGGCATTGCCCATGTCGCCATTGGCTTCATTGGCCTGCAGCGTCACCGCATCAACAATCGAACCCGGGCGGGCAGCCAGTACGTTGAGCACGAATGCCGACGCGAAGTTGCCCTCATACTTGATGACGACCTTGTTGCCGTCGGCCTTGACCATCGAATCGAAATTTTCAGGGGTCCAGCCGAGCTGCGTCAGGATGAAGGCCGGCGCCTTGTTCAGCACGATGACGCGCTTGAACGAATAGACCACGTCCTCGGCGCGCAGCGGGTTGCCCGAGGTAAACTTGACGCCGTCGCGCAGCGTAAAGGTGATGGTCTTGCTGGTGTCGTCGGCAGTCCACTCCTTGGCGAGACCGGCGGCCAGCGTCTTGGTGTCGGTGGCGTCGTACTGGATGAGGCGGTCATAGGTCTGGGAGACATATTCGCCCGACGAGAACTCGTAGGCCTCAGCCGGATCGATGCTGACGATGTCGTCGATGTTTTGCGCCACCACGAGAATGCCTGCCGGCGTTGCCGCAAGGCTGATTGCGGGCGTCATCGGCATCGCCAGCGCCGCGGCGAGCAGCGCGGCCTTGAACAGTTTCATCATCTTTTCTCCTTTTTGGTTCCCGTTGTCTTCTCTTCGGCCCTTGAACCGCGCAGGGCCGGATGCTCCGTGCGCGACCTGAACATCGGCAAGGTGCCGGTCCACAGCATGCGCGCGAACTTTTCGGTGTCGTTCGACCAGGAATGTGGGCGATTGCCGCGGAAATGCAGGCTGTCGCCGGCCGAAAGCACCATCTCCTCATCCTCGAGGCGCTGGGTGATCGAGCCTTCCAGGATGAACAGGATTTCCTCGCCTTCATGGCTGACCGTCTCTGAACGGTAGCCTGGCGGGACGTTGAGCACGAAGGACGAGAGCACGTTGCCGGTGAAGTCGGCGGCGATGCGCTCGTAGACGATCGACGAGCCGTCGACGGAGAATCGGTTGCGCTCGGCCGCGCGGGTCAATCCGTCCTCCGCGCTGGGCGTGGCGATGAAGTAATCCACACCCACGTCGAGGCTGCGGGCGATCTGGGCGAGGGTGCCCAGTGAAGGGGTGGCGTGATCGCGTTCGACCTGGCTGAGGTAACCGACCGAAATGCCTGCTTCGTCACACAATTCCTGCAATGTCATCGACAGCTGGCGGCGGCGGGCACGGATCAGCGCGCCTACCTTGGGCTGGCTCGCCGGCGTATTTTTGCTAGCCTCCGAGGACACGCTTTTTTGCTCCCATCAAAATTTTTTTGATCTAAGCAAAATTATTTGTATAGTCCAAGCAGAATTTTGCTCGACAGAAAACATCCGTGCCGCATCCGCGGCGCGGCCAATGTGGTAGGAACAAAGACCGCGTGGCATCAGAAATCGACTCCGCCGCCAAGGCGCTTCCAACAGGGCCTGGCGGCTCGTCGCGCAATGCGCGGCACGCCTGGAAAACGGTCAAAGGCGTGCTTGGCGTCCTCGTCGCCGTAGCCTTCACCTTCCTCGGCCTCCTTGCCATCACCTTCTTCATCGGCCGCGTCGTACCGATTGATCCGGTCCTCGCTGTCGTTGGCGATCGCGCCCCGCGCGCCGTCTATGAGGCCGTCCGTATTGAAATGGGCCTGGACAAGCCGCTGATCGTCCAATTCTTCCACTATGTCGGCAACGTGCTGACGGGCGATCTCGGCATGTCGGTGTCAACAGGCAGGCCCGTCGCCGAGGATCTGGCCCGCGTCTTTCCGGCAACCCTCGAAATGGCGACGATCGGCATCATCATCGGCGTGGCGCTGGGCGTGCCAATGGGTGTCTATGCCGCAAGCCGCCAGGGTAGCCTCGTCGACCAGGTCATCCGTGTCGTCGGCCTGCTTGGTTATTCGGTGCCGGCGTTCTGGCTCGGCCTTGTCGGCCTGGCGCTGTTCTACGCCAAGCTGCAGTGGGTCGGCGGTCCGGGCCGTATCGACATTTTCTATGATGGCATCATCGAGCCGGTCACCGGTCTGTTGCTGATCGACAGCCTGCTTGCCGGCGATATCGAGATTTTCGTCAATGCGCTGACCCATATCGCGCTGCCGGCCGCCGTGCTCGGCTTCTTCAGCCTTGCCTACATCGCGCGCATGACGCGTTCCTTCATGCTCGACCAGCTGGCACAGGAGTATGTCACCACCGCCCGCGTCAAGGGCGTATCCGAACGGCTGGTGCTGTGGCGCCATGCCTTCCGGCCGATCCTGGTTCCGCTCATCACGGTCATCGGCCTGTCTTATGCCGGCCTGCTCGAAGGATCTGTGATGATCGAGACGGTGTTCTCCTGGCCCGGCATCGGCAACTACCTGACGACGGCGCTGCTCAACGCCGACATGAACGCCGTTCTGGGCGCGACGCTGGTCATCGGCGCCGTCTTCATCGGCATCAACAAGATTTCGGACGTGCTCTACCGCGTCCTCGACCCGAGGGCACGCTGATGGCGACGACACGTGACTGGCTTCTCGACGATTCGCCGTCCTCGCGCCTGCAGGCCCGCCTTGGCCGCAGCTACCGGCTGGCCCGCGCGCTTTCGCGCAATCCGCTGGCCATGGTCGGTGCGATCATCGTGGCGACGCTGATCCTGGTGGCGCTGTTTGCACCCTGGATCGCCACCCATTCGCCGATTGGCCAGGATCTCGCCATGCGGCTCAAGCCGCCGAGCTGGGACAACTGGATGGGTACCGACGAACTTGGCCGCGATATCTGGAGCCGCGTCGTCTACGGCGCGCGCATCACGCTGATGATCGTTGCGCTGGTGGCAGTCCTTGCCGCCCCTGTCGGACTGGTGATCGGTGCCGTGGCCGGCTACTTCGGTGGCTGGGTCGATCGCATCCTGATGGGCATCACTGACATCTTCCTGTCGATGCCCAAGCTGATCCTGGCGCTGGCCTTTGTCGCGGCCCTCGGACCCGGTATCCAGAACGCCATCATCGCCATCGCCATCGCCACCTGGCCGGGCTATGCCCGCATCGCCAGAGCTGAAACCCTGACGATCCGCAATTCCGAGTTTGTCTCGGCGGTCGAACTGCAGGGCGCCTCGTCGTTCCGCGTCATCGTCAACCACATCCTGCCGCTGTGCACGTCCTCGATGATCATCCGCGTCACGCTCGACATGGCCGGCATCATCCTGACGGCCGCCGGCCTCGGCTTCATCGGCCTCGGCGCCCAGCCGCCGCTGCCCGAATGGGGCGCGATGATCTCGCGCGGCCGCTCCTTCATCCTCGACCAGTGGTGGGTGGCGACGATGCCCGGCTTTGCCATCGTCATCGTCAGCCTCGGCTTCTGTTTCCTCGGTGACGGCCTGCGCGATGTGCTCGACCCCAAGCATGGAGATCGGCAATGAACGCGCTGCTTGAAATCCGCAACCTGAAGGTCACGTTCCCGACGGCACGTGGTCCGGTCGACGTGGTCAAGGGCCTGTCGCTGACGCTTGGCCGCGAACGCCTCGGCATCGTCGGCGAGAGTGGATCCGGCAAGTCGATGACCGGCCGCTCGATCCTGCGGCTGATCCGTTCGCCCGGCCAGGTCACCGCCGACGAGATGACCTTCAACGGCACCGATCTTCTTTCGCTGTCCGAAAAGCAGATGCGCTCGATCCGCGGCGCCCGCATTTCGATGGTCATGCAGGATCCGAAATTCTCGCTGAACCCGGTCATGACCATCGGCGACCAGATCGCCGAAGCGCTGCTGACCCACCAGAAGCTCGGCCGCAGCGATATCCGCAATCGCACGCTCGCCATGCTTGAAGCCGTGCGCATCAACGATCCCGAGCGCGTGCTTGGGCTCTACCCGCACGAAGTGTCGGGCGGCATGGGCCAGCGTGTCATGATCGCCATGATGTTGATCCCCGAGCCTGATCTGCTGATCGCCGACGAGCCGACATCGGCGCTCGATGTCTCCGTCCAGGCCCAGGTGCTCGAGATCATCGACGATCTGGTCAAGCGCAAGGGCATGGGCCTGATCTTGATCAGCCATGATCTCGATCTCGTCTCGGCCTATTGCGACCGCATCCTGGTGATGCGCAGCGGCGAGGTGGTCGAGGAGTGCGATGCCGGCGAGCTCAAGAACGCCAAGCATCCCTACACGCGCGGTCTGCTTGCTTCGATCCCGCGCATCGACGAAAGCCGCGACGAACTCCCTGTCCTCGAACGTACTGGGGCTTCGACATGAACGCGCTGGCGATCGACAATCTCGACATCTCCTATGGCGATTCGAAAGTTACCCACGGCATCGGCTTCGAAGTCGCCGAGGGCGAGAGCTTCGCGCTGGTCGGCGAAAGCGGCTCGGGCAAGACCACCGTGCTCAAGGCCATCGCCGGCATGGCCAAGAGCTGGACCGGTTCGATCTCGGTGTTTGGCGAGCCGCGCACGCACGGCATCGACCGTGCCTTCGCCAAGCAGTGCCAGATGGTGTTCCAGGATCCTTACGGCTCGCTGCACCCGCGCAAGACTGTCGACGCGACGCTGAGCGAGCCGCTGACCATCCACGGCATCGGCAACAGCGGCGAACGCGTCGACGAAGTCATGCAGTCGGTTGGTCTCGACCGCCGCTTCCGCTTCCGCTTCCCGCACCAGCTTTCGGGCGGCCAGCGCCAGCGTGTGGCGATTGCCCGTGCGCTGATCCTCAAGCCCCGGATGCTGCTACTCGACGAGCCGACATCGGCGCTCGACGTCTCGGTGCAGGCGGAAATCCTCAACCTGCTCAAGCGCTTGCGCCGTGAGCAGGGGCTGACCTATCTGATGGTCACGCACAACCTGCCTGTGGTTTCGTTCCTGTGCGACCGCCTTGCCGTCATGCGCCATGGCCGCGTCGTCGAGGTCGCCAGTGTCGACCAGCTCAAGCACGGCGCGCTTGTCGATCCCTATTCGCGCGAACTGACCAGCTTCAGCGCGTCGCTTCCCAAGACTTGAAATAGAGGTACATCATGACAGAGACCAATTTCGCCGAGGCGCTGGCCGCCTTCGATGCCGCCATTGCGACCACATCAGAGGTCGAGGGCGTGTGGGCAGCGCTGCAGGTTCTGGCCGACGTCGTCGTTGGCGCCAAGCTTTTCACCGTGATGAAGCTCGACTGGGCCACCGAGGTCTCGGGCCGCACCTATACCAGCCATCCGGATGCCTATCCCGTCTCGGGCACCAAGCCGATCAACCGCACCCATTGGTTCGAGACGATCCACGTCCAGCGCCAACCCTTCGTCGCCAACACCATCAAGGACATTGCCGATGTCTTTCCGGATCACGAGCTGATCTGGTCGCTCGGCTGCGGTTCGGTGCTCAACTGGCCGGTTTTTGTCGGCGACACGATGCTCGGCACCGTCAACATGCTGCACGAGGAGCACTATTACACGCCGCTGCGCGTCGAAGCCGCCAAGCAGCTGTCGCTGGCCGCCAAGGCCGCCTTCCTCGCCGTCGAGCACCTCGAACGCCGCTAAGCCGTCAATCGTCGTTTGGAGGCGAGTTTGACAATCCATCCACCGGCGCGCCCTTGTGCCGGTGGATAGCCATAAACGGCAGGTCATCTGAAAACGGTAGGGCTCCTAAGAAGGCGCGAGGATTTCGGCGAGTGGGCTGCCTGCCGGTGGGGTGACGGTTGGCGCGATCGAGTTGTTGTACAGATGGATCGCGTAGGTCCTCGGCGTCGTTATGTCCTTGATCGAGAGCTCGCTGTCAAAGAGCAGATCGGTCATCTTTTGATGGATGGGGTAGAACGAATCCATGGGAAGCGCCTTGTCTCCCAAGCCGTACTCCTTGATGAAATAGGTCAGAAGCCTGGGGCCGGTCGTCCCCCATTTGGTGTGTTTGATATCGCGCCCAAGCCCGAGCTTCTTGAGCTGGCTGTATGCCGCTTTCTTTCTCGGCGACCACCACGGCGCAATGAAATGCCGGCCGGTGGTGCTCTGGACCAGGCTTCTCACGAGATCGCTGTCTGCTGGTGCCTTGAGGACAGCGTTGTTGATGACGCCGTTCGTTTCCCAGCCGAAAAGCCATTCTTGCTGAGGAAACGGCCGCAAGCAGTAGACGTCGCAATCTGCGTAAAGGCCGAGCCCGGCCTCAAGCAGCCTGTAGCGGTAAATGTTCGCGGTTAGCGCCAGGCTCTTCTCGCGTTTGTAGGCAACGATCTCGTGCCTTGATAGCAATTGCGAGGCGTCGAAAATCTCGACATCGTCGGGAATGTCGGCAGGCGGGTCGAACGTGTGCAGCACGGCGCGATACCCATGTCGCTGAAAAGAGCGGATACAGGCAGCGTGCAATCCGCCAAGCTTGGCGCCGATCCAGACGAAGTTGACAGTTTCCCCCGCTTTGCCATGCATGCTGTACCGACGATCCCCCCGCATATGCCTAGTGTTCCATTTTTGCGGGAATATTAGTCGCGTTGCAATCGATGGGACGCGGCATAGCTGCGGTGCCTGCGCAATCAGGCGAAACGCTATTGCCTTGTCGCAATGGCGAAGCAGTTAGTGATTGCTGACCAGCGCAGGAATGGAAAGTTTCGCACTGGCCTCGTCCAGGATCGAGAAGCTGTAGCGGCCGACTGGGTCGCGCTCGACCGAATAGGTCAGCCGGTCGGCGATGCGGTTGTCCTTGTCGAAGGTCAGCACGCGCGGCTTGAGCGCAGTGATTTCGCTCTCGTTGACATAGACCGAATTGCAGATGATCACCTGGTCGCCGGCCTGACAGGTGCGGGCGGCAGCGCCATTGAGGATGCAGCACCGCGAGCCGCGCTCGCCGAGGATCACATAGGTCGAGATCCGCGCGCCGGAGCTCTTGTTCCAGATTTCGACGAACTCCATCGGCAGGATGCCGGCTTCCTCGCAATGGTCGGGGTCGAGCGTGATCGAGCCGTGGTAATTCAGGTTGGCTTCGGTGACGTGGATACCGTGCAGCTTGCCGGCGACGATCTTGCGCATTCTTCCTCCCTGATACGCCGGACGGCGCGAAGTTACATTCCAATCACCAGCGCACCGCCGGTCATGCCGGCGCCCGCTGCCGAAAGCAGCAGCTTTTCGCCGCGCTGGAACGGGTCCGCCCGGTCCGCCAGCGAAAGCGAAAGCGGGATCGTCGCCGCCGACGAGTTGCCATAGTCGGCGATCGTCTTGACGATCCTGTCGTCGGCGATACCGAGCGACTTGCCGACGGCGTTGAAGATGCGGGCGTTGGCCTGGTGCGGCACGAAGCGGCTGATATCAGAAATATCAAGCCCCGCTGCGGCGAGCGCTTCCGTTGAGCAGCGGCTCATCATCTCGACTGCCTTGGCGAACACGGCGCGGCCATCAGCGATGGTCATGCGCGTTTCGGCGATGTCGAGTTCGTCGGAGAAAGGCCGGTTGCTGCCGCCGGCCGGGATCTGGATCAGCCCGTAGCCCGCGCCGTCGGCATCGACCGAGGCGCCCAGAATGCCATGGCCGGGGTCGTCGGAAGGCTTGAGCACGACAGCCCCCGCAGCGTCGGCGAACAGCACCGCACTTGCGCGCTCGGCCGAGTTGATGCGGCGGCTGAGGATGTTCGCTGCGATGACGACTGCCGGCTTGTTGTGCAACCGCACGAAGCCATCGGCGAAGGTCAACGCATAGATGAAGCCTGCGCAGGCCCCGGCGAGATCGACGCCACCGGCTCGGTCGAGCCCAAGCTTGTGCGCTACCAGCGGCGCACTCGGCGGCAGGAGGTGGTCGGGTGTCGAGGTGGCGAGAAGCAGCAGGCCGACATCTTTTCGATCGATGCCGGCGGCCTCAAGCGCCATCTCCCCGGCCTTCGCGGCCAATCCCGACAGCGTGTCCTGAGGTTCGGCCCAGAAGCGCGATTGGATGCCGGTGCGACCCTCGATCCAGCCGGCGTCGAGGCCGAGGCTCACCTCGATCTCGGCGTTTTCCACCTTGCGGCCTGGTACATGGTGGCCGAAGCCGGCGATGCGTGCCGTGCGGTTCATCCGCCGCCGCCGGCAAGTTCGGCGGCCTCGTCTACGGCGTCATAGAGCCGGTCGAGTTCGCCTGATGTCACGCAATAGGGCGGCAGCACGTAGATGACATTGCCGAGCGGCCTGACCAGCAGGTCGCGCTCGAGGAAGAAGGCGCGCAGTTTCGGCCCGACCTCGGCGAGATAGCCTGCCTTGCCGACGCGCAGGTCAAGCGCCGAGATGGTGCCAGCCGTGCGCAGGTTTTCGAAACGCTCATCGTTTCTGAAGCGCGCGAGCTTGTCCGCCTGCATGCGCGACAGTGCCGCCACCCGCTCGGCCACCGGCTCGTCGCGCCAGAGCGCAACATTGGCAAGGGCCGCAGCACAGGCGATGGGGTTCGCAGTGTACGAACTTGAATGGAAGAAGGTCTTGGCGCGGTCGGTGGAAAGATGCGCCTGGAAGATCGCCTCGGTGGCGAGCGTCGCCGCCAGCGGCATCGAGCCCCCGGTCAGGCCCTTGGAGGTGCACAGAATGTCGGGTGAAACGCCGGCCTGTTCGCAGGCGAACATGGTGCCGGTGCGGCCCCATCCGGTCATTACCTCGTCGGCGATCAAAAGCGTACCCGATCGCTCGGCGATTTGCTTGAGCTCGGTCAACCGCTGGGCTGGATACATCAGCATGCCGCCGGCACCGAGCACCAACGGCTCGACGATGAGGGCTGCTGCCTTGCCGTCGCGGGTCAATGCCTCGAAGCGGTCGAGCGTCTCCTGCTCGCGACCCGGCGCGGGGAAGGGGATGGTGTCGACCTCGAACAGCAGCGGATCGTAGGCGGCATTGAACACGCCGCGCGCGCCGACGCTCATCGTGCCGATGGTGTCGCCATGGTAGCTGTGCTCCATGACCACCAGCCGCGTGCGGGCATCGCCGTTGTTGCGGTGGAAGCCAAGTGCCATCTTCAGCGCCACCTCGACGCTGGTCGAGCCGCTGTCGGAATAAAACACCCAGTCGAGTCCCGCAGGTGCCATTTCGACCAGGGCGGATGCTAGCTGCTCCGCCGGTTCGTGCGTCAGGCCGGCGAAGATCACCTGGTCTAGCGTTTCGGTGGCGTTGCGGATCGCTTCGACGATCTTCGGATGCCTGTGGCCGTGCGTGATGACCCACCACGACGAGATCGCATCAAGGATGCGCTTGCCGTCGGCCGTTTCGACATAGGCGCCCTCGGTGCGCGCAATCAGCGGCGCTGCAGGCTCGGTCGCGTGCTGGGTGAAGGGGTGCCAGACGGCGGAGCGGCTCATGTCTTGGTCTCGAAGAACTGGGCCTCCAGGAAGTCGGCCGCATTGAAGTTCGCCCGCATGGCTTCGGCTAATGCCTGCGGCGTCAGCGGGTCGAGGCGCGGCAGGCGGCCGAGTACGCGCACGTTGCCCATCTCGGCGATGGTGCGCTGGGTATCGGCCATCTCGTCGCCGATGAAGGCCACGCCCAGCAGCGGGACCGAACGGCTGCGCAGCGCCTCGATGGACAAGAGCGTGTGGTTGATCGTGCCGAGGCCGGTGCGGGCGCAGAGCACCACGGGGGCTGCCCAGCGTGCGAAGACGTCGATGTAGAGCGCGCGCCGGTTGACCGGTACCATCAGTCCGCCGGCACCTTCGATGACAAGCGGCCGTTCGGTGGCCGGCAAGGCCAGCGCCTCGGCATCGATCTCGACGCCGTCGAGTTCGGCGGCGCGATGCGGCGACAGCAGCTCCTTCAGCCGCCATGTCTCTGGCAGGACGCGCTCTGGCGACAGCGTGGCGAGCCGCGTGACGATCTCGCTGTCGGTCTCCTCCTCGATGCCCGATTGCACCGGCTTCCAGTAGATGCCGTCCAGCAGGGCGGTGAGACCAGCCGCGAACGCGGTCTTGCCGATGCCGGTGTCTGTGCCGGTCACCACAATCTTGGCCGGTGTCTGTGCCATCATCCGGAGCATTCCTCGGCAAGCGCTGCAAACAGCGCCGAAACATCGTCTTCGCCGACTTTGAGCGTCAGCGATATCCTGAGCCGCGCCGTGCCTTCGGGCACGGTCGGCGGGCGGATGCCGCGCACATCGAAGCCGCGCGCCTGCAGCGCTTCGGCCAAAGCCATGGCGCGCGCATTGTCGCCGACGACGATGGGCAAGATCTGCGATCCGCTCGGCGGAAAGCCCAGTGCCGAAGCCTTTTCGCCCGCCAGCGCCACCAGCCTCGCCAACTGTTCGCGGCGTTCCGGCTCGTCGGTGACAATGTCGAGCGCAGCCGCAGCCGCAACCGCCATCAGCGGCGACGGCGCCGTGGCATAGATGAAGGGCCGGCAGCGGTTGACGAGGTAATCGCACAGCACGGCTGGCGCGGTGATTAGGGCGCCGGAGGCGCCAAGGGCCTTGCCGCAGGTGTGCAGCACAACGACATTGTCGCGGCCTTCGAGGTGATGCGCCAGCCCACGGCCGTCGGGGCCGTATACACCTGTCGCATGCGCCTCGTCGACGAACAGAAAAGCCTCGTGCCGGTCGGCCACTTCTGCCAGAGCGTCCAGCGGGGCGCGGTCGCCATCCATGCTGTAGAGGCTTTCGGCAACGATCCACGCGCGGCCGGCGCCGCCATTGGCGCGCCAGGCCTTGATGGCGTGGTCGATGGCGTCGGCGTCGTTGTGCCTGGTTTCCACCACCGCGGCGCGGCCGGCGCGCGCGCCTTCATGGGCGCTGGCGTGGATGAGATCGTCGAGCACGACCAAATCGCCTTTCTGGGGCAGGGTGGTGAGCACGGCGAAGTTGGCGACATAACCGCCGCCGAAGAACAGGGCACGTTCGGTGCCAAAGAAGCTGGCGGCTTTTGCTTCCAGTGCCTCATGCTCGGGGTCGTTGCCGCGCAACAGGCGCGAGCCGGTGGCACCGACTGGCGTGCCATTGGCGAGTGCCGCAGCAACCGCATCGGCGAGGCGCTTGTTGCCCGCCAGTCCGAGATAGTCGTTGGAAGCGAAGTCGAGCCCAGCGCGGCTGCTCAGCAAACGCAGCCGGCTCTTGCGGGCCAGCCCGCGAAGGCTGGCCTCGTAGCGGTCGAGCAAAGCCCGCTCGCTCACTACTCGCCGCGCTCCATCGGCTGGATGCCAAGGCGGCGGAACAGAGCGCTGTCCTTGTCTTCGCCGGGGTTTTCGGCGGTCAAAAGCGTGTCGCCGACGAAAATCGAGTTGGCGCCGGCGAAGAAGCATAGCGCCTGCATCTCGTCGCTCATCGCCGTGCGGCCAGCCGACAGGCGCACATGCGACTTCGGCATCATGATACGGGCAAGGGCGATGGTGCGGACGAACTCGATCGGCTCGATCGGATCGGCCTCGCCCAGGGGGGTGCCTTCGATCGGGATCAGCATGTTGATCGGCACACTGTCGGGATGCTCGGGCAGGTTTGCCAGCGTCACCAGCATGTCGACGCGGTCGGCCTTCTCCTCGCCCATGCCGACGATGCCGCCGCAGCAGACCTTGATGCCACTGTCGCGGACATTGGCGAGCGTATCCAGCCGGTCGGCGAAGGTGCGGGTGGTGATGATCTCGTTGTAGTAGCGCTCGGAGGTGTCGATGTTGTGGTTGTAGTAGTCGAGACCGGCCTCTTTCAGGCGTTGCGCCTGACCGAGATCGAGCATGCCGAGCGTCATGCAGGTCTCCATGCCGAGATCCTTGACGCCCTCGATCATGGCGACGACTGCATCCATGTCGCGCTCCTTGGGGCTGCGCCAGGCAGCGCCCATGCAATAGCGGGTGGCGCCGGCGTCCTTCGCCTTCTTGGCTTCGGCCAGAACGCGCTGCACTTCCATCAGCTTGGAGGCCTTGAGGCCGGATTCATGCCGCGATGACTGGCTGCAATAGCCGCAATCCTCGGGGCAGCCGCCTGTTTTAATCGACAGCAACCGGCTGAGCTGGACGCGATTGGGGTCGAAATTCTCGCGGTGAATGGTCTGAGCCCGAAACAGCAGGTCGTTGAAGGGCGAATCGTAGATCGCCTGGGCTTCTGCGCGGCTCCACTGCGGCAGCGCGCCATTGATCCCAGTTGCGGCTGCGTTCAGGTGCAAATCGGCGTTCATGCGCTCTCCATTGCCAAGACGTGTCCTTGCCATCCCACTCGGGGCGGGACCATTGCCCCGGTCAGGGGGCTGTGTCCAGTCCAATATCAAGGATCGGCGCGCTGTGCGTCAGCCAGCCGACCGAAATCAAGTCGACACCGCTGGCGGCGATCGCGGGGGCGGTCGCGGGGTTTACCCGGCCCGAAGCCTCGGTGATGGCGCGCCCGCCGACCATCCGGACTGCCTCGGCCAACATGTCAGGGGTCATGTTGTCGAGCAGCACGGCGTCGACTCCGAGCCCCAGTGCCTCGGCAAGTTGCTCCAGCGTGTCGACCTCGACCTCGATCTTCACCATGTGGCCGACATTGGCTTTGGCGCGCTCGATGGCCGGGCGAACACCGCCTGCAATGGCGATGTGGTTGTCCTTGATCAGCACAGCGTCGTCGAGGCCGAAGCGGTGGTTGGAGCCGCCGCCGCAGCGCACGGCATATTTCTCCAGCGCGCGCAGGCCGGGCGTAGTCTTGCGTGTGCAAACGATTTGCGCCTTGTGGCCGGCGACGGCATCGACGATCCCCGCTGTCGCAGTGGCGATGCCGCTGAGATGGGACAGGAAATTGAGCGCAACGCGTTCGCCAGTCAGCAGGCTGCGCGCCGGGCCGCTGAGCCTGGCGATGATGTCGCCGGCAGCGAGCCGGCCGCCATCCGGTTTCATGACCGTCATCTCGATTGAAGGGTCTATCAGCCGGAAGGCCAGGGCTGCGAGGTCGAGCCCGGCCACGACACCCGCCTGACGCGCTGCCAGCACCACCGCCGCCTGATGACCCGCCGGTACGATGGCGTCCGTGGTGATGTCGCCGGCGCGGCCGAGATCTTCGAGCAAGGCAGCGCGAACCAGCGGCTCGATCATGATCTGCGGCAAGGGCGAAAGGTTCATCATGCGCTCCGGGCGATAGGCGAGGTGTCTAGCGAGGCCGCGGCCTGCAGTGCCGCGTCGAGTGTGATGCGCGACCGGCGCGCGACCCCGCTTCGCAGGGGGAAGTCGCTGCGGCAATGGGCGCCGCGGCTTTCCTCGCGGCCAAGCGCCGAAACGGCCATCATCAGCGCTACCGCAGCCGGATCGGCGGCGGGCGAATTGCCGCTGGCAATCGGAAGCAGTGCTGTCGCCGCCGCGCGCAGGCCTGTGCCCTCGCGCAGAACGCCCAATGAGGAGGAGACAATGTCGCATGCTTCGCGGGGATCGGGGCGCGTGGGCGCCTGTGGTAAGGCGCTTACCGTGCGGTTCGCCTCAGGGGAGGCGGCGACGCTTCTTGCCACCCAACTGGCCATGACAACGGCTTCGGTCAGGGAGTTGCTGGCAAGCCGGTTGGCGCCGTGCAACCCGGTCGAGGCGACTTCGCCGCAAGCCCACAGGCCCGGCACGGTGCTGCGGCCTTCGAGGTCAACAGCCACGCCGCCCATATGATAGTGCGCGGCGGGGCGTACCGGAATCGGGTCGCGCGCAGGGTCGATGCCCGCCTCGTTGCAGTAGCCAGCAATCGTCGGAAAGCGCTCGGCGAAGCTTTTGCCCAGGCACGTCCGTGCGTCGAGAAACACCCTGTGGCCGCGGGCGAGATGGCGATAGACGCCACGTGCAACCGCATCGCGAGTGCCAAGTTCGGCGCCCGGCAGGTCGGCGAGGAAGCGCTTGCCCGTCTCGTCGATCAGTACCGCGCCTTCGCCGCGTACCGCCTCGCTGACCAGCCGCATCGGCCGCAGCAGGCCGTCGAGCGCGGTCGGGTGGAACTGGATGAATTCGAGATCGGCAAATGCCGCACCGACGCGCGCCGCGAGTGCCAGGCCCTGGCCAAAGCAGCCGAGCGGGTTCGTCGTGTCGCGGAACAGTCCGCCGACACCGCCCGAGGCGAGCACGACGCGGCTGGTGGCAAACGCCATGATGCCGGAGCTGCCTGCGGCGAGCACACCGGTGATCGCACCGTTTTCGACGAGCAGCTGGCGTGCAGCGAAGCCTTCGACAATCGTGATCGACGCCGTGTTCCGTACGGCGGTTACGAGCGCGCGCATCAGTTCGCGCCCGGTCGCAGCACCTGCGGCATGCACGATGCGTCTGCGGGCATGGGCAGCCTCGAGCCCGAGCGACAAGGCACGGCTGGCATCACGGTCGAAGGCGACGCCCAGCTCCGCGAGCCTCTCGATGGCCACTGGCGCCGCCCCGACGATGCGCCGGACGACTGTTTCGTCGCATAGGCCGTCGCCGGCAGCCAGCGTGTCGGCAAGATGCAGTTCGGGCGAGTCGTCGCTGCCGATCGCCGCCGCGAGCCCGCCTTGCGCAATGGAGCTCGATGCTTCACCGCCCAGAGGGGCCGCCGACAGCAGTATGACCGGCTCGGGTGCCAGTTCGAGCGCCGTCATCAAGCCGGCCAGCCCGCCGCCGATGACGACCGGTCGGCCAGCCAGGCGAACGATGTCGTTCATACCGCGAGCATCCGCTCGACGGCGAGGCGGGCGCGGGCGGCGATAGCGGGATCGATGGTCACGGCATGGCGGTTGTGCTCGAGTGCCGCGCGGATATTGCCGAGCGTGATCAGCTTCATGTGCGGGCACAGATTGCACGGCCGGATGAATTCGACGTCGGGATGGTCGACCGCAACGTTGTCGCTCATCGAGCATTCGGTCACCAAGACGACGCGAGCCGGCTTCTCGCGGCCGACATAGTCGGACATCGCGGCTGTCGAGCCGGCGAAGTCGGATTCCGCAACGACCTCGGGCGGGCATTCCGGGTGAGCCAGCACGGTAACGCCAGGATGGGCGGCGCGCATCTCGCGGATGTCCTCTGGCGTGAAGCGCTCATGCACCTCGCAATGGCCTTTCCAGGCGATGATCTCGACATCGGTCTGGGCAGCGATGTTTTGTGCCAGATATTCATCCGGCAGCATCAGCACGCGCGGCACGCCGAGCGATTCCACGACCGCCTTGGCATTGCCCGAGGTGCAGCAAATGTCCGATTCCGCCTTCACCGCGGCCGAGGTGTTGACGTAAGTGACGACGGGCACGCCGGGATAGCGCTGGCGCAGCAGTCGAATGTCCTCGGGCGTGATCGAATCGGCCAGCGAGCAGCCGGCGCCCATGTCGGGGATCAGCACCGTCTTGGACGGGTTCAGCAGCTTGGCCGTCTCGGCCATGAAATGCACGCCGGCGAGCACGATCACGTCGGCCTCGACCTCCATCGCCTTGCGGGCGAGTGCCAGGCTGTCGCCGACGATATCGGCGACGCAGTGGAAGATCTCCGGGGTCTGGTAGTTATGGGCCAGGATGACGGCGTTGCGCTCGCGCTTAAGCCTCAAGATGGCATCGATGTCTTCGGAAAAGACCGGCCACTCTATGGCGGGAATGACGCGTTGGACGCGGTCATAGAGTGAGGCGGCGGAGAGGGTCATTCCAGACATTTTGCCATCCTTATTATGCTCGAACTGAGTATAATAAGGACATATGCTTAGCATGAGCATAAGCTCTGTCAAGCGCGATTTCGCTTATTTGGTTCCGGCGACCTGACGTTCGTCGAGCACGGCGTGGCGGAAGCGGAACAGTTTTGCTGGGCGTCCGCCCGTGTCGGCGCTCATTTCCCCGGTTTCCTCGACCAGATCCTGCTGCTCGATGAGGCGGCGGAAATTCTGTTTGTGCACAGTCACGCCGGCCAGTGCTTCGACCGCGCGCTGCAGCTGCAACAGCGTGAAGGCTGGCGGCATCAGCTCGAACACGACCGGGCGATACTTGATCTTGGTCCGCAGGCGGCCGATGCCGGTGGCCAGGATCCGCCTGTGGTCGCCGGTCATAGTCCTGCCGGGCACGGCCGAACTGCCGGTCCCGGCTTTTGCGCGAACCGCTTCTTCGACCATTCCTGCCTCGAAAAGCAGCTCGTAGCGCTGCAGCACCAGCTCTTCATTCCAGTGCCGGTCGTCGAAGCCGAAAGCGCTGGCGGCGCGGCGCAGCCGGTTCTGCCGCTTGTCTTGTTGTTCGTCGGCCCACTGGCACAGGCGCGGCACGATGATGTCGTCGATGATTGCCGGCGCGCCTGCGCGATGGTCCTCCCAGGGGAAGAATTCGTACCAGTTGCGCCAACTGCCTGGTGGTGTGCGATGCGAGGGCTCCTCGCGCGTCAGCCCGAGATAGCTGATCGAAATCACCCGGCGGGCGGCTTCCTCCATGCTGCGGTCGCGGTCGGCAAAGGTGTAGAGCTGCTCGATGTAGCCCAGCGGGTGGCCGGTCTGCTGTTCGACCCAGTCGCGCAAGCCCGATTGCAACGAACGGTGACCAAGCGCGAACGGGCCTGAGGGCAGGGTGGTGCCGTCCTTGACCGTCAGGACAACCGGGTTGCCGTTGGGGGCTGCGACGAGCACAGCGATCAGATCCGCGCTGATTGCGCGACGCTCCGCTGCGCCTTCCGTGTCTGCCCCTGATGTCTTCAGCATCTTGCCCTTCGTCGATTTCCGGCTGCAATCGGAAAGCCAGATGGATCAAAGGTCAACACCCAATCGCCTGCCGCCGACCGTCATCACATCAAGTGTTTGATGGTTATTGGCCTGCAAAGCCAAGAAAATCCACATGCCGAAGGGGATTACCGCGTGACGATGGGTAAAGCTGTCTCGCCGGGCTGGCAAGAATGGGCGGACGCGCGTGTGGGGAAATGCTGAACAGCCCCGGAAGCAGCATCGATACCAAGGGCATCGCTTTGCTTGACCGAGAGGTCTTCTACGTCGGCAGCCACGCTGCAACTGCCTGAAGCCAGTCGCCCGGAGGAGTGGCTGGCCACTGCTGCCGGGGGCTGCGGGCCCCTCGCGCATCCTGGTCAAGTACGCGTCCCGGGACCGCCCGCCCGAGACGCGTGTCTCCTTTGGTTCCTAGTCCGCCGGCATCTTGCAGTCGGCAGCGTAGCTGTCGCTGTGCGCGGTCAGCACCTTGGTGTCGGTCTTGAGCACCATCTTGCCGTCCGCGCCCTTTTCCGCCTTGAGCGAGTACCAGTCCTGCACCGGGTGCTGGTTGGGGCCGAACTTGAACGAACCGCGCACCGACGGGATTTCCTGGCTCAGCAGCGCCTTGCGGAAGGCCGGCAGGTCGTCGACATTTGCCTTTTCAAGGCCGGTGCCGATCAAAAGTGCTGCGTCATAGCCTTGGGCGGCATAATAGGTGATCGGACGGTCGCCGAACTTGGCCTTCCAGGCCGCGACGAAGTCCTTGTTCACAGGATTGTCGAAGTCGTCGTTCCAGTGGCTGGTGACCTTCACGCCGAGCGCGGCGTCGCCGACGGCACCGACGATGACCTGGTCGAGGGACGCCGGATGGACGACCATCGGGATGTCCTTGAGCAGGCCGGCCTGCTGGTACTGGCGCATGAAGGCGATGCCGAGGCCGCCCGGCTCGAACTCGTAGACGACGTCGGGCTTGGCGGCGCGGATCTGTGCCATCTCGGCGGCGAAGTCGGTCTGGTCGAGGCCGGTATAGGTCTCGCCGACGACCTCTCCCTTGTAGAAGCGCTTGAAGGCGCCCATCGTTTCCTTGCCGGCCTGGTAGTTCGGCGCGATCAGGAAGGCCTTCTTGTAGCCGAGAGACTGGGCCAGCGCGCCGGCGCTCTCGCCCTGGCTGTCGTCCTGCCAGGAGCTGACGAAGTAGTTCGGGTGGCATTCCTTGCCGGCGAAGGTCGCGGACGCGGTGTTGGCGCTGACATAGATCGCATCGCCGTCGAGAATATCGGGCAGGGCGGCGAAGGCGACGTTGGCGAACACCATGCCGGTGAACAGCTTGATGCCTTGCTCGGACAGCATCTTGTCGGCGATCTGTTTGGCGTTGCCCGGCTTCAGGCTGTCGTCCTCGACAACCAGTTCGACGGCCTTGCCGCCAAGCTGTCCTTTGTTGGAGTCGATGGCCAACTGGAAGCCGTCGCGGATGTCCTGGCCGAGATAGCCGGCCGGACCCGAAAGCGTCGTGATCATGCCGATCTTGAGCGGGTCTTCGGCATAAGCCGCGCTGACCGACAGTGCCATGACGGCGGCCGACAAGATTCCCTTGAAATGCATCAGATTTATTCCTCTTCCCCAAAATTCGCCTCCGCTCCGGCGCGGTGTGCTTGCCATTGCAGCGGACATTTCAAAGGGAGGTGCAGCGGGGCAGGCGGCGCGCTTCCACGGGGCTGGGGCATCAACGCGCCAGCTTTCCGGGGTAGAGACCGCAGGCAACAGCTGCTCCTCCGCAGTGTTGTCCAATCGGCCAAGCTTGGCCCAACCAGCATTCCGGTAAATGGAAAACTCGTCATCCAGCCATGACGGGCGGGAATATCAATCGTGCAGCGATTACTTATACGTCATGGCGCGCCAAGTCGGCGGCGGTCCGTCGAAGCGTTTCCACCAGCACTTCGGCAGCCGGCGACAGCCTCGCATTGGTCCGGGTGGTGATGCCCATCGGCATGGCCGTGGCGCGCAAGGTTACCGGCAGTATGACGATGGCGCCGGCGGCGGCCTCGCGGCGCGCGACCTGGGCGGGAAACACGCCGAGATAGTCGGCGTCGATCAACAGCGCCCTGTTGGTCAGTAGCGAGACGGAATCCACCGCATGCGACGGCGGTTCCAGCCCTTCCTCGCGGAAGGCGATGTCGATCTGTCGGCGCAGGCTGGTCTCCTGCGGCGGCAGGATCCATTCCCAGCCGATCAGGTCGGCGAGGTTGAGCTGGCTGCGCTCGGCCAGCGGATGGCCGCGACGCGCCACGACACAGGCGATGTCGTCCATCAGCACCTCCTGGACGACATTCAGCCGATCG
This sequence comes from Aminobacter carboxidus, assembly GCF_014863355.1. Taxonomy (GTDB): domain Bacteria; phylum Pseudomonadota; class Alphaproteobacteria; order Rhizobiales; family Rhizobiaceae; genus Aminobacter; species Aminobacter carboxidus. The sequence continues at coordinate 973,378 of NZ_JACZEP010000001.1, forward strand.
CGCTGTTCGGAGAGGCGCCCAACCACCATGTCGAGTTCGCCGGCGCGCAGTGCCGGGATCAAGACGTCATTGGTGCCCTCGACGATCTTGACCACGAGCTTGGGCCGCTCCTTGCGCAGGCGGGCGATGGCCGTCGGCAGCAATTCGGCCGACGCCGACAGCAAGGTGCCTATGGCGACGCGCCCGCCGGTGCCGTCGCGCAGGTCGGCGAGATGTTCCTCGGCATGCGCCAGCTGGGTGATGACGAGGCGCGCGTGCTCGGCCAGCGTGTCGCCGAACATCGTCGGCACGACGCCACGATTGGTGCGGTCGAACAGCCTCGCCTTGGTCAATGCCTCGATTTCCTGCAGCGCCTTGGTCACCGCCGACTGGGTCATGTTCAGGCGCTTGGCGGCGCGCACCAGATTGCCCTCTTCGACGATTGCCACGACCATGCGCAGATGGCGGATGGTGAGACGGCTGGTGACGAGTTTCATCGGAGCCTTGCCTTCAAGTCGTTTGCGTCCAAGTTGATATTCCAAATCCTCATAGGAATTTCCAGAGAATTCACTTGTCTGAATGTCCAATCACTGGAAACTTGCCGTGAGGAGGCGTGTTGGCGGTGCGGGGCGTTGCCAGCGCGCGGAGGCATTTCGGCTCGAGTCGCCTCGTTGCGGCCGGGCCCCAGACGTCGGCAGGATTTGCCGCACGGGGAGGACAACCCAGACATGACCGAGAGAACCGGAGCCGGGCGCCACGCGGAGATCGCAGGCGCTGGAATTGGCGGCCTGACCACGGCTGCCGCATTGGCCCAGCGTGGCTGGTCGGTGACAGTGCATGAGCGCGCGCCGAACCTGCGCACCTTCGGCGCCGGCATCTACATCTGGAGCAACGGTCTGCGCGTGTTGAAGGCGATCGGCGCCTATGAGCAGGCCGTCGTCGGCGCCCATATCGGACCGCAGTTCCATACTCGCGACCACCACAACACCACGATGGAGGAAATCCCCATCAACGCTCAGGGTGACGCCAGGCTGATCACCATCCTGCGCGAGCAGCTGATCAATTCACTGGTCGACACCTGCCGCCGCAGCGGTGTCGAGATCATGACCAATTCGGAAGCGGTGGGCGCGACGTCAGAGGGCGAGTTGCTGCTGGCCGACGGTGCGCGACGCAAGGCCGACCTCGTCGTCGGCGCCGATGGTATCAACTCAAAGGTGCGCGACTCGCTCGACCTGATGATGTACCGCAAGCATCTCGGCTATGGCGCGATCCGCATGCTGATCGGCCGCGACGATGCCGATGTGCCGGCAGAGGACCGCGACCGCTACATCGAATATTTCACCGGCACCCGTCGTATTCTCTACACCCCGGCCAGCGCCACCGACCTCTATGTCGCGCTGTGCTGCGCCGCCGATGACGCTGCCGCGCTCAAGGTTCCGGCCGACCGGGCGCTGTGGACCGAATCCTTTCCGCATCTCGCCCATCTTGTCTCGCGTTTTGGAGACGCCGGTCGTTGGGATGCGTTCGAGGTGGTCAAGCTCAAGAAGTGGAGCAAGGGTCGCGCGGCGATCCTGGGCGATGCAACGCATGCCATGCCGCCTTATCTCGGGCAGGGCGGCGGCTGTGCGCTGATGAACGGCCTTGGGCTCGCCGCCGCCGTTGCAAATGCGGCCGACATCGAGCAGGCGCTGGCTGCCTGGGAAGAGCGCGAACGGCCGATCACCGAGCACACCCAGGACACCGCCGAACGCCTCGGGGACATGAATTTCTGGCCTGACGATCTGCGCTCGCAAGTGATGAAGATTACCGGCAAGAGCCGCGAACTCGGCGCTGAGCGCATGAAGACTGCTCGTCATGCGCCGACCGCCACCGAGCCGCTTGCGTGACCAGTGAAAATCGGGCGCGAAGCGCCCCAGATTTCGGAGACCTCAGATGAAATCCATCCAGATCGGCGCCAACACGCTTTCTTATGACGAGGCCGGCGAGGGCGAGGTGCTGCTGCTTCTGTCGGGCTGGTGCCAGGACCACCGCCTGTTCAAGACGCTGGCGCCCGAGCTTGCCAGGACCCATCGCGTCATTCGCCTGGACTGGCGCGGCCATGGCGAGCACCGAGAACATGACGGCGACTTCACCGTCGACGACCAGGCGTCCGACGTCGTCGCCTTCCTCGACAAGATGAACATCGACAGGCTGGTGCCGGTCTCGACCTCGCATGGCGGCTGGGCCAACATCGAGGTGACCGACCGTCTGGGGGTGGCGCGCATCCCGCGTACCGTCGTCATCGACTGGATCCAGACCACGCCGAACGAAGACTTCTTCCGCATGATCGACCACATCCAGGATCGCACAAACTGGGAGAATGGCCGCGGCGATTTCTTCAACTATTGGATCGGCGACACCGAGAACCAGGACATCGTCAATCACGTCAACAACGAGATGGCCAAATACAGCTTCGAAATGTGGGCGCGGTCCGGCCGCGAGATCGGCAAGGCCTATCGCAAATGGGGCAATCCGATGCAGCGCATGGCAGCACTCAAGGACAAGCGTCCGATCACCCACATCTATTCGCAGCCCTTCGAGCCCGAATATGCCCAGGCGCAGCTCGATTTCGCCGCCGGCAACGACTGGTACCAGCCCAACAAGCTGCCCGGCAGGACGCACTTCCCGACGCTCGAGCAGCCCAAGGTGGTGGCCGACACCATCCGTGCTTTCGTCGCCTGACAGGAGTGGCGCATGAGCGTGCTTGCCGAAGAAGCCAACTGGCCGCGTGACGTCCTCGACCGCGACTATGGCGCGCGGGCTTCCGTGACGCCTGAGGTCTTCGAGGCGGCGATGGGTGACTACCGAAGCCGCTCCGTCGAGATGCGGGACCATGCCACGCATCTCGACGTCGTCTATGACGAGCAGAGCGGCCAGACGATCGATATCTATGGCACCTCAGGCGAGCCGCGGCCGGTCTTCGTCTTCGTCCATGGCGGCTACTGGCGCATGCTGTCCAAGCACGATTCATCCTTCATGGCGGCGATGCTGGCCAAGAATGGCATCGCCACCGCCGTGGTCGATTACCGGCTGGCGCCCGAGGCGTCGCTCGACGAGATCGTGCGCGAGGTGAGGGCAGCGATCGGCTTCTTGTGGAAGAAAGGCCGATCGTTCGGCATCGATCCCGAACGCATTCATGTCGGCGGCAGCTCCGCCGGTGGGCACCTGACGGGGGCCGTGCTCTCGGGCGGCTGGCACGTCGAGGCTGGCGTGCCGGAAGATGTCATCAAGGGGGCGCTGCCGATCAGCGGCCTGTTCCATCTTGCGCCGATTGCAAGATCGTTCGTGCAGGACTGGATCAAGCTTGACGAGGCGGCGGTCGAACGGCTGAGCCCGGCGGCGAACCTGCCACGGATCGGCTGCCAGATCGTCGTTGCCTATGCCGATGGCGAGCCTGACGGCTTCCGGCGGCAGTCGACCGCATATGACCAGATGTGGCGCGAGGCGGGCTTTGCCTCGCAACTGATGGAAATCCCCGCCCGCAACCATTTCGACGTGCTGTTCGACCTTGCCTCCGAGGATAGTGTCCTGTCGCAGGCGTTGCTCCGCCTGATCAAGGGCTGAGCAATTTCAGGACAAGTGCGCAGCGGTTTTCCGTCCGGAATTGCGCAAAAACAGGAGCATGGAGTTGTTCCGCGATTCGAAGAAAAGCGTAGCCGCTCTATGCGTCAGTTGGCTTCGCGTGGCGTCAGTTGTTGGGCATAGCGGCGCACCACGCCGGCAAAGGCCGAGACGGCAGGCGACACCGAGCGCCCGGTGGCGTGGATCAGCGACACCTCGCGCGAGATGGTGGGCTCGGCCAAGGGCTTGCCGGCGACCTTCCTGAAACGCGCCGCCGCCAGCGCATAGGTGGGCAGGACGGCAATGCCGAGGCCTGCCTCGACAAGGGCGATCGCCGTTGTCACCTGCGTCACCTCATAGGCCGGCTTGAATGGGATCTGCGCCATTTCGAAGCCGACTTCGACGAGCAGCCGGATGCCGCTGTCGCGCGTCAGCGTGATCAACGGCTGTTCCGCCAGAGCGGCCCATTTGACGGTCTCCGCCCCATGAAACGGGCTGTCGTGGTCGCAGAACAGCATCAGGCTGTCGCGCACCAGAGACAGCCGCTCGATGCCGTCCTCAGCAGGCGAGAAGGTGCCGAGGCCGCAATCGGCCTGGCCGCTGCGCACGCTTTCGACGATCTGCTCGGTGCCGACGTCGGCGAGTTGCACCGATATGCCGGGATAACTCTTCTGGAACTCGGCGATGGCCTGCGGCAGCACGACCGAGGCGAGCAGCGGCGGGGCGGCAATGCGCAGGCGTCCGCGCCGGCGTTCCGCCAGCATGTGCACGCCCTCGACGGCATGCTCCAGTTCCTCGATCACCTTGGTTGCCGAGTTCTGGAACTCGCGTCCCGCATCGGTCAGTTCGACCCGGCGCGTGGTGCGGTCGAACAGGCGCACCGACAATTCCGCTTCGAGATCACGGATTGCCTGCGACAGCGCCGGCTGCGCGGTTCCAAGCCGCTTCGAGGCGCGCGAAAAACTGCCGAGCTCGGCGACCGCCAGGAACTGCTGGATTTGCTTGATCGTGATCTTCACGGCGGTCTCCGCGGCGCAGGCTTGGACGGCTTGGCCATTTCGTCGCTAACTTATACAGAAAACAGTCTTAATTTATCAGATAAATCCATCTTGTCGATATAATGGTTTCCGCCGATGTTGGCACCAAGACGGCACGGGCCGCTGCCCGGCGCTGTCGAATTTAATGCCAATTGCGAAGCCGAGGCGCCCGATGTCCAACTACCCCGATCTTCAGCTCTATATCGGTGGCGCCTGGCGGCGGACTGCGGAAACGCTGCCCGTCATCAACCCGGCCGACGAGAGCGTGATCGGCGCCGTTCCTGTGGCCTCCACCGGAGATCTCGATGCGGCCCTCGAAGCCGCCGAGCGCGGCTTTGCCGTCTGGCGCAAGACCTCGCCCGCCCGCCGCGCCGAGGTGCTGCGCAAGGCGGCAGCACTTCTGCGCGAGCGCATCGACGAGGTCGCCAGGGATATCACCCGCGAGCACGGCAAGCCGTTCCAGCAGGCCCGGCTCGAAGTCATTCGCGGCGCCGAGTTCTTCGAATGGGACGCCGGCGAAGCCCAACGCACCTATGGTCGCGTCATCCCTAGCGAGCCGGGCATCCGCTACATCGTCCATCACCAGCCGATCGGCACGGTGGCGGCATTTTCGCCGTGGAACTTCCCGATGAGCCAGCCGGCGCGCAAGATCGCCGGTGCCTTGGCCGCCGGCTGCTCGATCATCATCAAGGCGGCGGAAGAGACGCCTGCCGGCTGCCTGCACATTGCGCGGGCCTTCCATGATGCCGGCCTTCCCGCCGGCGTGCTCAACCTCGTCTTCGGCATTCCGGCGCAGATTTCCGAGTATCTCATCCCGCAGGAGCAGGTTCGCCTGATCGCCTTCACTGGCTCGACCGCCGTCGGCAGGACCTTGACCGGCCTTGCCTCCCGCTACGTGAAGCCGACGCTGATGGAACTCGGTGGCCATGCACCTGTGATCGTTTGCGACGACGCCGATCCGGTGAAGGCCGGCATCGCCTCGGCCATCCGCAAGGTCCGCAATTCCGGCCAGGTCTGCACCTCGCCGACCCGCTTCTTCGTCCATGAGAGCGTCTACAAGTCGTTCACCGAAGCTTTCATCGAGCGTGCCCGCGCCGTAAGGGTCGGCAATGGTCTGGAAGAGGGGGTCGAGATGGGCCCGGTGGCCAATCATCGCCGCGTCGAGGCCATGGAAATGCTGGTCGCCGACGCCGTCTCGAAGGGCGCCAAGTTGCTGCTTGGTGGCGAGCGGCCCCGCAATAGCGGCTATTTCTATCCGCCGACGATCCTCGCCGACCTGCCCGACGATGCTCGTGTCATGCGCGAAGAGCCGTTCGGCCCGCTGGCGGTGATCAATCCCGTCTCCTCGCTCGAGGAGGCGATCGAAAAGGCCAATGGCGTGCCTTTCGGCCTCGCTGCCTATGCCTTCACCAACTCGGCCGCCAATGTCGACCAGATCACCGACGATCTGGAAGCCGGCAACGTCTCGATCAACACGCTGGAGGCCTCGGTCGCCGAGACGCCATTCGGCGGCGTCAAGGAAAGCGGCTTCGGCCGCGAGGGCGGCGTCGAAGGCATCTTGCACTACATGGTGGCCAAGAACGTCTCGCACCGCATGGCAATCTAGCCGAAGCCCGCAATCGCCTCCTAAAGGTTCGCAATTCGATGAAATACGACAAGAAGACAGCCAAGGCCCATTCGAGGGCGACGATGAAGGGCATCTGGGCCGCCGGCCTGATGCCGTTCAATGATGACCTGTCGATCGACGAAGACGGTTTCCGCAGCAATGTCGACCACTGGATCGGCGACCTCGGCATCGACGGCTTTTTTATCGCCGGCAAGCAGGGCGAGTTCTTCTCGATGTCGCTCGACGAGCGCAAGCGCAGCTTCGACCTTGCTGTCGATGCCTGCGCCGGCCGCGCCCAGACCATCATGTCCTGTTCCGACCAGAACATGGATGTGGTCATCGACCTCGCCAGACATGCCCAGAAGTGCGGCGCCGACTACATCGTCGTGCACGCGCCGATCCTGCATTTCTTCAAGCAGCAGGACGAGACTCTGCTCAATTACTATCGCACCATCGCCGACAAGGTGGACATCGGCATAGCACTCTGGAGCCATCCCGACAGCGGCTATCTGATGAGCCCCGAGCTGTGCAACAAGCTTGCCGACATCGAAAACGTCGTCGCCATCAAGTACTCGGTGCCGCGGCCGATGTACTCCGAACTGACCAGGCTTGCGGGCGACCGCATTCTCGTCAGCACCGCCTCCGAGGAGGAGTGGCTGGACAACATCCTTGAGCTCAATTGGCAGCTCTATCTGTGCTCGTCGCCGCCCTATCTGATCCAGACCAAACACGACAAGCGCATGCGCGAATACACCGACCTTGCTTTTGCCGGCAAAGCCGAGGAGGCGCACCGCATCCGTGACAGCCTCGACCCGGTGCGCGCTGCGCTCAAGGACACGCGCCCGCCCGAGAAGCCGCATTCGCACCAGAAGTACTGGCAGGAGCTGCTGGGGCAGACGGGCGGACGCGTGCGCCCGCCGCTGCTGCAACTCACCGAGGCGGAAAAGCGCGCCACCCGCGCCGCCTTCGAAACCTGCGGCCTGAAGACCTCAGCCTGACGACTGCCGATCAATCCGACGCCTGTGCGCCGACCCAAAGGAGGAACGACAATGACCAGACGCCTTTCGGCCTTCAGCTTCTCGAAATGGATCGACGAGCACGCCCACCTGCTCAAGCCGCCGGTCGGCAACCAGCAGATCTGGGAGGACGCCGACCTGATGGTGACTGTCGTCGGCGGGCCCAACAAGCGCACCGATTACCACGACGATCCGGTCGAGGAATTCTTCTACCAGCTCAAGGGCGACATGATGCTCAAGGTGGTGGACAACGGCAATTTCTACGACGTGCCGATCCGTGAGGGCGAGATCTTTCTTTTGCCGCCGCATGTGCGCCACTCGCCGCAGCGCCCGCAGGAAGGCTCCATTGGCCTCGTCGTCGAGCCGAAGCGCAATGACGGTCTGCTCGATGCCTTCGAATGGTACTGCTTCGACTGCAACGCGCTGGTCAAGCGTGTCGAAGTCACACTGAAGAGCATCGTCCGCGACCTGCCGCCGATCTACCAGGCGTTCTACGCTGACGAGAAGGCGCGCACCTGCCCGCAATGCGGCGCACTCCATCCGGGCAAGACCCCGCCGGAAGGCTGGGTGAAGCTCTAGGAGCATGAAGGTCACCAGGCGACATTTTTCGGGGCTCGACATCGAACTGGAGCAGCTTGAGGCTGGTCCCGTTCTGGTGACCTGCATCCCCGACATGGCCAATGTCGCCTGGCCGGCAAAGGCGATCTTCGCGGGCCTTTCGCGCCAAGATCTGGAAGCCGCGGCTGGTCGTTCGCCCGAGGGCACCGTTGATCCGGAAGGCGAGACGGTTGCGCTCAGCTTCAACTGCTATGTCATCAAGACGCCTGATTACGTGGCGCTGATCGACGGCGGTATCGGCGATGGCAAGGAAAGGCCACACCGGCCTGCCTGGCATCGCCGCGAGACAAGATTTCTCGACACGCTCGAAGCGATCGGCATCTCGCCCGAGCGCGTCGACATCGTCATCAACACGCATCTGCACGCCGACCATGTCGGCTGGAACACAAGGCGGGAAGGCGAAACCTGGCGGCCGGCCTTTCCCAATGCGCGCTACGTCGTTGCCGAGACCGAGCTTGCCTACTGGACCAAGGTCCACGCGGCCTCGGTCGACGGCAACACGCTGCATGGCGCCTTTGCGGATAGCGTGTTGCCCATCATCCAGTCCGTCGGCTTCGAGGCGGTTGCTTCGGATGCCGAGGTCGCGACTGGGCTGCGGCTGAAGCCAGCGCCGGGGCACTCGCCCGGCATGGTGGTCGTGTCGCTCGACACCGGTGAGGGCGAGGTGCTGTTCCTGGCCGACGCTGTCCATCACCCGTTGCAGCTCGGCGACGACAGCATCGTCTGCAATTTCTGCGAGGACCCAATTCAGGCTCGGTCGACGCGGCTCGGTCTGCTCGGTGCGGCCACTGCCACAGGCACCGTGCTGGCGCCCTACCATTTTCCCGCCCCTGTCTTCGGCCGGCTGACGGCAGAGGCGGCTTCGTTCCGGTTCGTGCCTCTCGATATCGAGGCACCCGGCCAGCCGACAGCTAACCGGCAATCAACAATGCGCGCTGAAATGCGCCGACCAGAGGAGAACTGAGGATGAATGTGAGGAAAACCCTTCTAGTTGCATCGGTCGCAGCACTTGCGGCTTTTCCGGCAATTGCCGCCGATCCCGTCAAGATCGGCATGATCACAACGCTGTCGGGCCCGGCCGGCTATCTCGGCCAGGACATCCGCGACGGCTTCATGCTGGCGATGGAAGAGGGCAAGCTCGGCGGCGTGCCGGTCGAACTGGTGGTCGAGGATGACGGCCTGAAGCCCGGCCAGGGCAAGCAGATTGCCGAACGCTTCATGGGTGAGGAAGGCATCAAGCTGTTCACCGGCATCGTCTTCTCCAACGTCGCCGGCGCCACCGTTCCCGACATCGTCGACAACGACGCCTTCTATGTCAGCCCCAATGCCGCGCCGTCGAACATGGCCGGCAAGGAGTGCAACCCGAACTATTTCGTCGTCTCCTGGCAGAACGACAGCCTGCATGAAAGTGCCGGCCAGAACGCTACCAACCTTGGCTACAAGAAGGCCTTCGTGCTGGCCCCGAACTACCAGGCCGGCAAGGACGCCATCGCCGGGTTCAAGCGCTACTTCAAGGGTGAGATCGCGGGCGAAATCTACACCCGGCTCGACCAGACCGACTTCGCCGCAGAGCTCGCCCAGGTCCGCGCGGCCAAGCCCGACGTCGTGTTCCAGTTCCATCCCGGCGGTCTCGGCATCACCTTCCTGCGCCAGTACGAGCAGTCGGGGCTGATGAAGGAAGTCCCGATGGTCGTGGCCGAGCCGTCGATGGATGGCGTCACCCTTGCCGCGGTCGGCGATGCCGCCATCGGCCTCAACGTGACGAGCCACTGGAACTCGGACTTCGACAACGCCGCCAACAAGCAGTTTATGGCGGCCTGGAACAAGGCCTACAACCGTCCGGTAACCTATTACGCAAGCCAGGGTTATGACGCAGCCCTTGCCTACGCCTCGGCACTGAAGGCCACCGGCGGCAGCCTCGACGACGCCGATGCCTTCCGCGAAGCTTTGCGCAAGGCCGACTTCGAATCCGTGCGCGGCAAGTTCGCCTTCGGCCCTAACCAGCATCCGGTGCAGAACTGGTACGCGCTGAAGGTCGAGAAGGGCGACGACGGCAAGCCGATGTTGAAGACCGTCGGCGAGGTCCTCAAGGACCACGGCGATGCCTACGCTGCCGAGTGCAAGATGTAATCTCGACCGGTTCACCATGGCGGGCGGCAAGGCTGCCGCTCGCCAGTTTTCCAGTTTTTCCAATCGAAGCGACAGGCTATGACGCTCTTCCTCGAACAAATGCTGAATGGCGTGCAATTCGGCGTCATGCTCTTCCTGCTGGCGGCCGGCCTGACGCTGATCTTTGGCATCATGGGCGTCATCAACCTGGCGCACGGCTCGATCTACATGATCGGCGCTTATGCCGGTACATGGGTCGCAGCCGAGACCGGCTCGTTCTGGCTCGGCATTCCGGCAGCCCTTGCGGCCGCTGCCGTCACCGGTGCGGCGATCGAGTTCCTTGTCGTGCGGCGGCTCTACGGCCGTGACCATCTCGACCAGGTGCTCGCCACTTTTGCCCTGATCCTGATCTTCAACCAGACGATCACCATCCTGTTTGGGCGTCAGCCGCTGTTCGTGTCGATGCCTGATGTGCTCGGCGGATCGGTCGAGCTTTTGCCGGGGCTGGTCTATCCGGTCTATCGCATCGCGATCATCGCCGTCGGCCTGCTCGTGGCGCTCGGGCTCTATTTGCTCATCAACAAGACCCGCATCGGCATGCTGGTCCGCGCCGGCTCGACAAACCGCGAGATGGTGCGCGCGCTCGGCGTCGACATCCGGCTGCTCTACACGCTGGTCTTCGGCCTCGGCGCGCTGCTGGCCGGTCTTGCCGGCTTCATGGCCGGGCCGATCCTGGCGGTCCAGGTCGGCATGGGCGAGCAGATCCTGATCACCACCTTCGTCGTCGTCGTCATTGGTGGCGTCGGCTCCATCCGGGGCGCCTTCTTCGCCAGCCTCATCCTCGGTGTCGTCGATACCGGCCTGCGCGCCTATCTGCCGGGCCTGCTGCGTCAGGTCATGGTCGGCCCGGAAGCCGACGCGCTCGGTGCCGGCATCTCGTCGATGGGCATCTATCTGTTGATGGCGATCGTCCTTCTCATCAGGCCGAAGGGCCTGTTCATCCGAAATTCCTGAACTAGGCGCTGACTGGCCCATGGAAAAGACACTCAAGCGACCCGTCTTGCTTGCCGGCGTTCTGATCGCGCTGATCGCATTACCGACGGTCGCCGACACAACCGGCTATGCCGCGCTGACCTCGCTCGCAACCCGCGTGCTGATCTACGGTATTGCCGCCGCCAGCCTCAATTTCGTGCTCGGCTATGGCGGCATGGTCAGCTTCGGCCACGCCGCGTTCTTCGGCATTGGCGGCTATGTCGTCGGAATCCTCTACCAGCACTATTCGCTGGGCGAGCCGCTGTTCGGCTTCATCCCTGGCACCAACCAGCTCCTGATCACCATTCCGGTGGCGCTGGTGGTTTCCGGTCTGATGGCGGCACTCATCGGCGCGCTGTCGTTACGGACCGGGGGCGTGCAGTTCATCATGATCACGCTCGCCTTCGCCCAGATGCTGTTTTTCCTGTTCGTCTCGCTCAAGACTTATGGCGGCGACGACGGCCTGATCATCCGCAGGGCCAACGAGCTGCCCGGGCTCAACATGCGCGACAAGCAGACCGTCTACTACGTTTGCCTGGCAATCACCGTGGCGTTCTTCTTCATCCTCTGGCGCATCGTCAATTCGCGCTTCGGTAACGTCATCGTCGGCCTGCGCCAGAGCGAGAAGCGCATGGCGGCGATCGGCCTGCCGGCCTATCGCTACAAGCTGATGGCGTTCGTTATCTCGGGCATGGGCTGCGGCCTTGCCGGCGCGTTGATGGCCAACTTCCTGCGCTATGCCAGCCCCGACATGATCCACTGGACGAAATCTGGCGAGCTGATGGTGATGGTCATCCTTGGTGGCGTCGGCACCTTGTTCGGCCCGCTGCTCGGTGCCGCCGTCTTCATCGTGCTTGAATCGATCCTCGCCTCATGGACGGAGAACTGGCAGCTCGGTCTTGGCCTTATCCTTTTGTTCGTGGTGCTCTACACCCAAGGCGGCGTCCAGGGGCTCGGTAGCAGGCTGCTCGGGAGGCGCGCATGACGCCGGTCCTCAACGTCAAGGGCATGGTCAAGCGTTTCGGCGGCCTGCTTGCCACCGACCATGTCGATATCACCGTCAATCCAGGCGAGATCCATGCGCTGATTGGCCCGAATGGAGCCGGCAAGACCACACTGATTTCACAGCTGATGGGTGAGCTCAGGCAGAACGAGGGCACGATCGAGCTCGACGGTGTGCCGATCACCAGCCTGCCGACGGCCAAGCGTGTGTCGATGGGGCTGGCGCGCACCTTCCAGATCACCTGCCTGCTGCCCGACTACACGGTGCTCGACAACGTCGCCATCGCCATCCAGGTGCGACAGGGCCACAGCTTCCGCTTCTGGGGCAATGTTCGCCACGCGCAGGAGTTGCGGCAAAGCGCACGTGGCTTCCTTGATGCAGTGGGCTTGGGCGACCGGGCCGGCGAATTGGTGGCCAACCTGTCGCATGGCGAGCAGAAGCAGCTCGAGCTTGCGGTGGCACTCGCCACCAAGCCGCGCCTTCTGCTGCTTGACGAGCCGATGGCAGGCCTCGGCCACGTCGAAAGCCAGCAGATGATCGAGATGCTGCGGGGCCTCAGGAACCAGGTCTCGATGCTGCTCGTCGAGCACGACATGGAGGCGGTGTTCGCGCTGGCTGACCGCATCTCGGTGCTGGTCTATGGCCGCATCATTGCCACCGGCACCGTCGATGAGATCAGGGACAATCCGGAAGTCCGCACCGCCTATCTGGGCGAAGGAGACGAGCTATGCTGAGCGTCGCCAAACTGCAGTCGGCCTATGGCCGCAGCCAGGTGCTTTTCGATGTCGCGCTCGAAATCGGCGATGGCGAGGTCGTCACGCTGCTTGGCCGCAACGGTATGGGTAAGACCACCACGGTCAAGTCGATCATGGGCCTGCTCAAGCCGCTGTCCGGCGAAATCAGCTTCACCGGCCGCGACGTGCGCGGCGCCACGCCTGAAACCGTGGCGCGGCTTGGCGTCGGCCTTGTGCCCGAGGGCCGCCAGGCCTTCTCCACGCTCACCGTGCGCGAAAACCTTGTCGCCACCGCCGCCAATCGTCTCGGCCGCAAGGATCCGTGGACGCTGGAGCGCGTCTACGCGCTGTTTCCAAGACTGAAGGAGCGGGCGGGGCAGGCTGCCGGGACGCTGTCGGGCGGCGAACAGCAGATGCTCGTTGTCGGACGCGCGCTGATGACCAATCCCAAGCTGCTCATCCTCGACGAGGCCACGGAAGGTCTGGCGCCGGTCATCCGCGCCGAGATCTGGGGTTGCATCGAGGCACTCAAGGCGGAAGGGCAGTCGATCCTTTTGATCGACAAGAACCTCAACGTGCTGAAGCGCCTGGCCGACCGCCACTACATCCTCGAGAAGGGCCGCACCGTCTGGTCCGGCACAGGCGAGGACCTGACCAACAACGCCGAGCTGGTGCAGCGTTATGTCGGCCTCTAGACCGCGACGCCGCCTACGGCTCTGCTTCGTCGGTTGGGGCGCCATTGCCTCGCGTGTAGGCGAGTTGCTCGCCGAGCGGCAGCCGGCCGGCGTGGAGATCGTGGCAGTTGCAGTGCGCGATCCCGAAATCGGGCGGCCTAGCATGCCAACAGGCGCGCGCCTGATCACCCGGCCAAACGAACTCGCCGGGCTCGACATCGACATGGTGATCGAGGTGGCTGGCCGCCCTGCGGTCGCCATCTGGGGCGAGGCGGCCCTGCGGCATGCGGCAAGCTTCGTGGTGTCTTCGGTCAGTGCATTCACTGACGAATCGATGCTCGGCCTGCTGCTTGCCGTCGCAGACGAAGCGGGCAGCCGCATAGTCGTTCCCTCGGGCGCGCTCGGCGACCTTGGCGCGCTCGCCGCCGCTTCGGTCCTCCCGATCGACGAGGTCAGACACACCATCGTCAAGCCGCCGCTCGCCTGGCAGGGCACGCGGGCTGCCGAGATGATCGACCTCGACAGGCTTGCCAGGCGCACCGAATTTTTCGCCGGCACGGCGCGTCAGGCGGCGGATGCGTTTCCGCAAAATGCCAATGTCGCCGTCATCTCGGCCCTGTCGGGCATCGGCCTGGACCGGACGCGGGTCGTGCTGGTGGCCGATCCGGCAGCCGTGCGCAACATCCATGAGGTCAGTGCCATCGGCGCGTTCGGCAAGCTCGACCTTAGGCTGGAGAACGAGGCGCTGAAGACCAATCCGAAATCATCCGAGATGACCGCGCTCAGCCTCGTACGCCTCATCGAAAACGCCGTCGCGCCGCTGGTGCGCTGAGCGGTCGGCATCGTCTGAGGCGCAAGTTGCCCGCGGTCCGATGATAAGAGCCGCGCGATAGGCCGGTTCTCCGTACCAGGCCATGCGATCGAGCATGGCATCGCGGATCGGCAGGTCGACGACATCGGCGGCATTTTCGAGCGCATCGACCTCGAACCATGGGTCGTTGACGAGGAAGTGCTCCTCGCTCACCGCATGGGCGACCACCCAATGCGGTGCGGTGCGGCCGTGGGTTTCCCTCTGGTCGATCAGAACCACGGCGATCGAACCGCCTGCCACGGCACTACGTAGTTCGGCTATGGTGAAGGCGCGCGCTTCGACCTCGATGCCGGCTTCAAGCACACGGCTCTTGAAGTCGGCCTGGACGAATTTCATCAGGTCGCGCTTGGCTTCGGTATTGCCGCGATCGATGAGGATCGCTTCCGACGTGCTCATGAACACCTTCACTGCATGACCGCGCGAGTTTGCCGCAAGTGCGAGGCCGTAAGGGTCGCAGCCGCCAGGGCCGTCCATCGATACCACCGTCGTCGCCTCGCGCCACATCGCCAGTTCCAGAAGACGGTCGATGCCGGACGAAGGATCGAGGCCGGCAAAGGCCATCATCAGCGAGGCAGAGCCACAGGTGAACCCGGTTGTCTGGGTGTAGATCGGCGTCCTGGAGCTTGCCGTTGGCCCGTCGTTCCGCAGTCGCCGCTCGGCATATGGTGCACCTGACCGCGCGGCAGCGATGCCGGCAATCGCTCTCAAGTTGGTCGAGATGGCATCCTCCCCCGGGACCGTGGCGATGCGCCAGGTCAGGATATCGCTGTCGAGGGACAACTGATCCATTGCCGACACCAATTCGCTGCCAACGGCGTTGCGGTCGATGTCATCGGCATCGACCCAGAAATGGGATATCCGCAGCATCGTTGACGTGCGCCGCCGGCGCCCGATCAGCAGCCCGACGATGGCATGGCCGCGGTACGCCATGAAGACGATACGGCCGCGCGCCGACTGGATTGCCGCAAGGTGCTCCGCCATGGCAGCCGGCACCCCCTGCGGTGCTTCGTGGCCATCGAGAAGTTGCGTGATGTTGATGGGTTCGGCCATGTCAGATCCTTGGTGTTGCGAGATGGGCAAGGCAGTCGCCGCGCACGACCAGTGACGGATGCCGCTGGCAAACGACGATGCCGGAGATGTCGAAATGCTGGGGTGTGGCAGGGCGCGCTGGATCGTCCACCGCATGGACCATGCCGCAGAGGGCGCCGGCCTCGATGCGATCTCCGAGATCGGTCATGGGTTCGAACACGCCGTCCTCGGTCGCATAGACATAGTAGTCGCGGCCAAGCACTTCGAACTCGATCGCGGGAGGTGAAGGAGCGTCAAACATCTGCTCCACCATGGCGAAATGGGCGAGGAGGCGCTGGATGCCGTTTTCGATCAGCGCCAGGCCTTGCCTCGACACCGTCCCGCCGCCGCCGAACTCACCACCAAGCGAGATGATGCCCTGGCGATTCGACTCCGATGTCGAGAGCCGGGGATCGGGACTGTAGCCCCAGACCTGCAGGTGCGGGGCGCCGAAGGCCCGCGCCGCTGCCAAAGCGCGGCTGTCGAGGTCCGGATCGCCGCTGCGGCGGGTGGAAACGAACGGAAGATAGTTCAGCGACGAGCCGCCGGCATGGAAATCCTGATAGAAATCGGCAAGAGGCAGCAGCACGGAGCTGACATAATCGGCGATGGCTGCTGTCGGTCCGCCCAGGGGATCGCCCGGATAGGCGCGGTTGAGATTGCCGCCGTCGAGCGGGGACACACGGCTGCCGGCAAGGGCTGCCGGCGCATTGAGCATCGGCAGGACGATCAGCCGTCCGTTGATCGAGGCGGGATCGATGCTCTGCAGCAGCTTGGTCAGAGCGATCTGGCCTTCATATTCGTCGCCATGGGTGCCGGCGGTGAGCAGCATCGTCGGCCCCTTGCCGCCTGCGACGACCCCGACCGGGATGGTGATCGTGCCATAAGCGGAGCGATGAACCGAGTGTGGGAAATGCAGATTGCCGATCTGCTTGCCCGTTCGTTCATAGTCCAGCCGTGTCCAGATTTGCGTCGACATCTTCAGTTGCTGCTCATGCGGGAGTTGGAATTGGCGGCCGCCTGGCGGTAGAGCGCCAGCAGCCGGGTTGTTTTCGGCGCGTGCTGCGCGCCGGGTGCGTTTGCCTGAAAGGCGGGAATTTCCTGCCAGCGGTGGCAAGCCACCAGCCGCCCATCACCGCCAGGAGAAAGGGCCGGGATGTCCCGTCGGCAGCGCTCGATCGCAAACGGGCACCTTGGGTGGAAGCGACACCCCGAAGGTGGATCGAGCGGACTTGGCATGTCGCCGGCCAGCGCAACGCTGGCCTGGCGGGCGCCCGGCCGCGGCACAGGTGCGGCGGCGAGGAGCGCTCTGGTGTAGGGGTGCGACGGCTGGTCGAAGATCGCCGCCTTCGGCCCGATCTCGACGATATTGCCAAGATACATCACCGCAACGCGATGGCTGATATGGCGGACGACGGAGAGGCCGTGAGAAATGAACAGGTAGCTCAGGCCCAGGCGATCCTGAAGGCTTTGCAGCAGGTTGACGATCTGTGCCTGAACCGAGACATCGAGCGCGGAGACGGGCTCGTCGCAGACGATCAGCCTGGGTTCGACAGCAAGCGCGCGGGCGATGCCGATGCGCTGGCGCTGACCACCGGAGAATTCGTGCGGATAGCGCCCGGCATGCCGCTTTGCCAGGCCAACCAGGCCAAGCAGTTCGGCGACCCTGTCATTGGCGCTGTTGCGGTCGGCCAGGCCATGCAGCAGCGCAGGCTCGGCGATCAGTTCGCCCACGGTCATGCGTGGGTTGAGCGAGCCGTAGGGGTCCTGGAAGATCAACTGGATACGCCGGCGCATGGCGCGCTGTTCGCTGGCGGTCTGTCCGGACAGCTCCCGGCCCTCGAACAGGATCCGGCCCGAGCTCGGCGCGGCCAGCCCGACCAGCATGCGTCCGGCGGTCGACTTGCCGCAGCCGCTTTCGCCGACCAAAGAGAGGGTTTCGCCCGGGGCGATGCCGAAGCTGATGTCATTGACGGCGCTCAGCGTCCGCTTCTGCCATGGCCAGGCGCCTGCGACGCTGAACGTCTTGCTCAGCCCTTCGACTTTCAGAAGTGGGGCAGATGCATCAGTGGGCGACGTCATTGTTGTCCTCCCCGGGTCAGGGTTTCCAGGAGAGGTGCGCGCCAGCAGGCGGACAAATGGCCCGGCCTGACGGTCTCAAGCGGCGGCGCCTCCATCGCGCAACGCTTGATGGCGAAGGGGCAGCGTGGCTGAAACCGGCAACCGGCGGGCAGCGCCAGCGGATCCGGCATGCTGCCTTCGATCGGCGTCAGCGTTTCGCTGTCGCCGTCGATCGAAGGCATCGAACTGAGCAGCCCGATCGTGTAGGGGTGCTCCGGACCGTCGAAGAGATCGGTGACCGGCGCGATCTCGACGATGCGGCCGGCATACATCACAGCGACGCGGTCGGCCATCTCGGCAACCACGCCGAGATCATGGGTGATCAGGATGATGGCCGCACCGCTATTCGCCTTGAGCTCGCGCATCAGGTCCAGAATCTGGGCCTGCACGGTGACGTCGAGCGCGGTCGTCGGTTCGTCCGCGATCAGCAACTCCGGCCGGCAGGCCAGCGCCATGGCGATCATCGCGCGCTGGCGCATGCCGCCGCTGAGTTCATGCGGATAACTCTTCATCCGGGCACGGGGCGAGGGGATGCCGGTCAATTCCAGCACTTCGACCGCACGGGCGCGCGCTGCCGCCTTGCCGACCGCCTCGTGCAACTGGATCGCCTCGACGATCTGGTCGCCGATCGTCTGCACCGGATTGAGCGATGTGTTGGGCTCCTGGAAGATCATGCCGATACGGCCGCCGCGAAAGTCACGCATCGCATGGGCTGGCTTGGTCAGCAGGTCATCGCCACGAAACAGGATCTCGCCTGTTGTGATTGCGCTTGGGACCAGTCGCAGCAGCGAAAGCGACATGACACTCTTGCCCGAGCCGGACTCGCCGACAATCGCCAGCGTTTCGCCGGCACGGACGCTGAAATTGACGTCGTCGACGGCAGCCACCGTGCCGCCCGCGGTATGGAAGCCGACCCGCAAGCCGCGGACCGCGATCAGGGGTATGTCTTGGGTCATCGCTGCAGCTTCGGGTCGGTGAGGTCGCGGAACGCATCCCCCAGCAGGTTGCAGGAAAGCACGATCATGAAGATCAGCAGGCTGGCTGCGGTCGAGACATGCGGTGCCAGGAATATGAAGCTGCGGCCTTCGGCAGCGATGCTGCCGAGTTCCGCCGTCGGTGGCTGCAATCCAAGGCCGAGGAAGCCAAGGGCTGCGGCCAGAAGGATCGTCTCGCCGAATTGCAGCGAGCAGTAGACGACGATAGGCGCGGCGCAGTTGCGCAACAGGTAACGCCGGATCAGGGCGCTGTCGGAAAGGCCGATCACGCGGCCGGCATCCATGTATTCGGCCTGCATCACCGAGGCGGCGGTGGCACGGGCAACGCGGGCGATGGGCGGCGCCGCAGACAGGCCCAGCGCAATCACCAGGCTGTCCATGCCAACGCCCAGCATGGCCGCCAGAGCGAGGCCAAACAGGATCGATGGAAACGACAAAAGGATGTCGACCAGCCGCATCAGTGGTCCTTCGAGCCTGCGGTAGAAGGCGGCGGCCAGGCCGATGCTGGTGCCGATCAGGCTGCCGACGACGATGCTGGCAAAGCCAAGCGCAAGTGTCGTCCGAGCGCCGTAAAGCAGTCGGGTCAGCAGATCACGTCCCTGGGTGTCGGTGCCCAGGAGATGGTCGCCACCCGGCGGGCGGAGCCGCATCCTGAGATTGGTGTCGTAGGGATCGAACGGCGCCAGAACGGGTGCCAGAATGGCCGCAACGACAATCAGGACCAGGAAGATCAGGGCGATGAGGGCCAGGGGATCGCGGGCGAGGTGCCGGAGCAGATGCGGTCGCGAAGCGCCGGCGGTGTTTGCCGTCTGGAGGGCGGTGGTGTCGGTGCTCATCGGACCTTGCTCCGGATGCGGGGATCGAGCAGGCCGTAGAGCGCATCGACAACGAAGTTGACCACGATGAAACCGCAGGCCAGCACGAGGATGCAGCCCTGGGCCATCGGAAAGTCGCTGGAGACGATGGAGCCGACCGCCAGCCGGCCGATGCCGGGCCAGCCGAAGATGGTTTCGGCGATAACCGCGCCACCGAGCAGCGAGCCGATCTGCAGGCCGATCAGCGTCACGACAGGTATCAGCGCCGTGCGCAGCGCATGTCGTGTGACGACGCGGAACTCAGATGCTCCCTTGGCGCGGGCGGTGCGGATGAAGTCGGCACCCAGCACCTCGACAACCGCGGTGCGGGTCATCCGCGCCACCGGCCCGATGAAGATGAGCCCCAGCGTCAGCGCCGGCAGTGCGACATGGT
Organism: Aminobacter carboxidus; assembly: GCF_014863355.1. Taxonomy (GTDB): domain Bacteria; phylum Pseudomonadota; class Alphaproteobacteria; order Rhizobiales; family Rhizobiaceae; genus Aminobacter; species Aminobacter carboxidus. The sequence goes on from NZ_JACZEP010000001.1 coordinate 993,089, forward strand.
GCAATCCGCTGAGCGTCCAAAGCGGCCCGCCCCGGCCTTGCAGCGGAAACAGCTGCCAGCGGAACGCGGCGAACTGCAACAGCAGAAGCCCGACCCAGAAAGCAGGAACGGAGACGCCTGCCACCGACAGCGCGGTGACGGCTCGGTCGAAGACCTGCCCACGGCGCATGGCAGCAAGCGTGCCCAGCAGGATGCCAAGCGGGACCGCCCAGATCAGACTTGCCACCATCAGTTCGATGGTCGGCCCAAGCGCCGTCATAAGCTCTCCGGCGACCGGCGCGTTGTTGATGATCGACCGGCCGAGATCGCCTTGCATGACACGCAGCAGATAGAACCAGAACTGCATCATGATCGGGGCGTCGAGGCCGAGCTGGCGCCGGATGTCTTCGATTTCGGCAGCCGTACCCGACGGTCCGGCGATAATGGTGGCGGGGTCTGTCGGGATGACCTGAAGCATCAGGAAACCGACCAGAAGCACACCGAGCAGCACAGGTATCGAGGTCAACAAGCGCCAAAGGAGCTGTCGCGTCACGTTGTCTTCTCCCAAGCGGGCATCATTTCAAGGTTTCGGGGCTGGCCCGAATCCTGGCGTTCGAGCGGTCCACCGCACCGGCAGTCATGCCGGGCGCGGTGGACCGTCGCCGTCATTTTGCCAGCTTGAGGTCCAGCCCGTTGTATAGGGGCGCACCGCTGATGCCATGCGGCTTGAACGGCGCAACGCGCGACCCAGCCACCACCACCAGCTTCTCGTTGACCAGAGGCTTCCACAATACGGCGTCGTGGATGATCGCTCCGGCCTCGGCGAAGGCGGCAAAGCGCGCTTCCGCCGAAGTCGCGCGGTTGCCGGCGTCGATCAGTTGATCGGTCTTGGGATCGTTCCAGTTCATCCGGTTGGGCGTCGGCATGTTCGACGACAGGAAGTACAGGTTCATGGCGTCGCCCGCGCTCAGATACGGATAGCTCATCTGATACAGGTCGAAATCCTGGGTCTTCAGCTTGCCCCATACGATCGTCGGATCGTAGAGCTCGACCTTCAGATCGACGCCGATCTTGCGCAGATCACCCTGGATGGTCTCGGCCATCTGCTTGTCTGAATCGCCGGTGAAGCCATAGAAGATCAACGACAGAGGCTTGCCGTCCTTCATGCGGACGCCGCCGTCCTTGGAGACCCAGCCTGCCTCGTCGAGCAGCGCCTTGGCCTTTTCGGGATCATAGCCGAATGCGTCCAGCTTCATGTCAGGATTGAAGTCGCGCGCGGCCTCGGAATAATAGGACTTGGCCGCCTCGGCCTCGCCGAAGAAGATCGCATCGGCGATGGCGCTCTGGTCGATTGCCAAGCTTAGCGCTTCGCGGACGCGTTTGTCGCCCAGATCGGGGCGCGTGATCTTCATGCCGACATAATGCGTGCGGAAGCCGGCTTCGGGCCGCAGCAACTGGATCGAAGGTGTCGCCTGCAACTGTGAGATAGCCCAGGCGGGCACCGCGAAGGACACGTCGCCTTCGCCGGTCTGCAAGGCGGCGGCAAGGGTCGCCTCTTCTGGCACGATCTTCCAGACGATTTTCGCCACCTCTGCCGGTCCGGGATTGGTCATGAAGGAAGGCCCCCAGCGATAGCCCTCGTGACGGGTCAAAACGGTCTGGGTGCGCGGGGTCCACGACTGGAAGCAGAACGCTCCGGTGCCGTTGAAGGCGGCGACGCCGAAATCATCCTTCAGTGCGGTCGCCTGGTCCGGATCGATGATGATGAAGTTGAACTGCGTCATCTGGTACAGCAGTTCCGAATAGGGCTCCTTCAACTTGTATTCGACGGTGTAGTCGTCGAGCGCCTTTACGCTTTCGACCTTGCCGGCCTTCCATTTGCTGACGCCCGGGAAATCCGGATTGAGCCAGCGATCCATCGTGCCGACCACTGCCTTTGCGGTGAAAGGCTTGGCATCGCAGAAGCTTACGTCGCGGCGCAGGTGAAAGGTGTAGGTGAGGCCGTCGGCGCTGACCTCCCAACGCTCGGCCAGGCCGGGGCGGAGGGTCTTGAGATCATGGTCGAGCGTCACCAGCGTTTCGCCGACCATGTAGAGAATTTCGGCTGCGGCGAGCGCCGTGGAGCGCTGCGGATCGTAGCGGTCCGCATCGCTGATGCGCAGGACCACAGCCGTATCAGGCTCCTGCGCCATGGCGGCCGTCGTTGCCAATGCGAGCGAAAGCATGCATCCGGCCGCTCGTTTTCCGATCATTCCCATTAACTCACTCCCCGTTGTCGTTGGACGCCGTTCCGGCAAAGCTTCGGTCAGCGCCAAGCCGCTTCCCTGAAAGGAACGGCCTGGCGTCAAAACCGAGATCGAAATGTCCGGCGTCGTGAGCTGAAGAGTAGAGTGGCCGGCGACGGTCGTTCAAACGATAAGATCGCGTCAAATCATTCCTCTACGGAATGAACTGTCGTTTCGGGTCGACGTGGTGCCTGGTCGCCAATGGTGGGTGGCCGTTTGGACGCCGCCACCTCGTCCAAGAGCCACTGCCTGAAGGCCTGCACCGCCGGCAAATGGCTTTTCCGTTCCGGACAGACGAGGAAATAAGATTCCGGACTTTTCATCGGTCGGCCGAAAGGCGCGACCAACGTGCCGTCGGCCAGCTCGACCTCGATCATGAACTTTGGGACGATCGCCATGCCCATGCCGCTGATGGTTGCCTGGATGATCATTTCGAACTGTTCGAAGCGGACACCGTGGAAAGGATTGACCGAGGTGTCATCTGCTCTTTGCAGCCAGTCCTTCCAGGCGCGCGGCCGGGCTCGATGATGCAAAAGGGCGACCCGTCCGAGATCGGCAACGCTGCTCACCGGTCCGTTCGGCGCCATCAGCGAGGGCGCGCAGACCGGAACGACCTCTTCCTCCATCAGCCGGTCGGAAATGCCGCCGGGCCATGGTTTTTCGCCGAAATAGATGGCGACGTCGATGTTTTCCTCGACCAGGTCGAACGGCCATGTTCGTGCCGTCAGGTTGAGCGCGATCCTGGGGTGACGCTCCCTGAAGCGGCCGATCCTGGAGGCGAGCCAGCGCGAGCCGAAGGTCGGCAGCGTGGCGATGTTGAGCATGCCGCCGCCGCCCTGGAAGGCAAGTGCCTCCATCGTCGCCGATTCGAGGATCTCGAGGGCCTCGCGCACCCGAGCGAGATAGAGCTGCCCGGCCTCGGTCAAAACGATGCGCTGCCGGATGCGTTCGAACAGGCGCAGGCCGAGGAATGATTCGAGTGACTGGACCTGCTTGCTGACCGCGCTCTGCGACAGGTTCAGCTCTTCGGCGGCGCGGGTAAAGCTCGAATGACGCGCCGCCGCCTCAAAGATCGTCAGCGAGGGTAGCGAAGGCAAAACGCGGCGCATGACGATTCCGAACTGGGCACTGCAATGATGGCGGCGACTATGGAGCGCTTGTCGCTGCGCCGCAATCGGGCCAGTGAGTTGGCGTCCCCGCGGTTCAAAGTACAATTTTTGCGAGGATCGCGGCGGCCGAACCTATGATCGACACCACCATGAATATGGCGGCGACGGTCTCGATGCCGGACGTGCTTACCCTTTGTGGCACGAACCGCTCGAACGGATCCCCCGATGAGAAGACCTGCAGTCGGTCGTACCACTGCAATCCGTGATCAATAGCGCTGAGCCACATTTTCGTTCGCCACCCAATGGCGCCAACGCGTGGAGCGCCGGCTTGCGTGGCACCAATACGTCTCGACACATAGGGTTTCGAGGTGACAGCGACGGCTGGAAAATCAAAATGTCATAAGGATTTGGCGGCAGGGGGGCGCTGGCCGTCCTCAATCAACGCGACCTAGGATATCCGGCGGCGGTAAGTGGCCATCGCACAGATGCACGCCGCCCGTCACATAGGCAAGAGCTGTCCCGAACACCACGAGGCGCATGCCGGCAAGCAATATCAGAGGGAGTTTGGTGGGCGATGACGGGCTCGAACCGCCGACATCTTCGGTGTAAACGAAGCGCTCTACCAACTGAGCTAATCGCCCCAACCGCGCGGACCAATAAGCGGTTCGCCTGTGATCCGCAAGTTCAAATGCATGCCGCTGGGGCAGGTGAAGCGGTCAGAAAGCCGGGTTTTGTGGACATCGAAAAATAGACGACAAAGTTTGTCGATTATCTCCTCGATGTCGCTTGACACCTCCCATCGAACCCCGTAATTCACCGCCAACGACGCGGCGCCCAGCGCCAACGTCCAGAGCGCGGGTGTAGCTCAGTCGGTTAGAGTGCCGGCCTGTCACGCCGGAGGTCGCGGGTTCGAGCCCCGTCACTCGCGCCAGTTTTTCAAAGGCTTAGCCTTTGCCGACTGATCCTCTAGGTTAAGTTTTACCCGAGCGCCGAATGGTGTTGGGAAACACAGATTTCTCCAAATCTCCAAACATGTTCGTGCTGCCATTGTTCGCAGCATGCAGTCGCGAATCGCGTTGCCGGAAAAGTCCGCCGTTGATGATTCGTGCTGGCAGGCGATGCCTCCTGTGGGGCGTCTGTCATTTTTTTGTTCGCGCGCTGTTTTGCAAAATGATTCCGGCATCACGCAGAGTCGCAGAGCGGCCTGCGTTCCAGAACATGCGATGCGCGCGACAGATATCTGAACCTGTGGATGACGTTTCCGGGCGCCGCCTCAGGCCGCGTGGCTCAGAGGTACTGGCCGAGCTTCTTGCCGGTCTTGATGAAGCGAAGCGGGTCGACCGCTTCGCCGTCGCGCCGCACCTCGTAGTGCAGGTGCGGGCCGGTCGAGCGGCCACTGCTGCCAACTTCGCCGATCTCGTCGCCAACCGCGATCTGTTGATCGGGGGCGACAAGAATCTTGCTGAGATGGGCGTAGCGCGTGGTGAAGCCGCCGCCATGGTCGATCTCGACCATGCGGCCATAGCCGCCGTTCCAGCCCGCCTTGATGACCGTACCGGCAGCCGTGGCGCGCGCGGGCGAGCCGTAGGGGGCGCGAAAATCCATGCCCGAATGCAAAGCCGGCGTGCCGATCAGCGGATCGGTGCGGACCCCGAACGTGCTGGAGATCGAACGGCCGGCGGCCGGATTGGCGAGCGGCAGCTTACGCGCCTCCTTCTTCAGCCGGTCGAGCGTGTCGAGCGCCTCGTCGAGCTCCTTGACCTTACTGTCGAAGGCCATCGGGTTGTCGAGCGGCACCAGCGGGCCGCCAACACCCGACTTGCCGAAATCCGCGGAGACGGGAAGGCCGGCATTCTCGAGCGCGTCGGTGATAGCGCCTGCGGTCTGATAGGCATTGTCGGCCAGGGCATCGATGCGCTCGACCTGGTCGTCCTCGATGCTGCGCAGCGACTTGTTGATGGCGACGAACAGCTTATCGGCACGGTCAGCCCGACTTTCGCTGTCGGGCTCGGCCGACCTTGTCGACCAGAACGAGAATGGGCGCACGGCCGCGGCGTCAGCCGCCGCATAGGCGAGGGGCTGCCCTGTTGGAACGGAGATGTCGGCGCGCTCGTCGGCTGCCTTACCGTCAGAAACGGGTTCCGTCACTTCGGACGCTTGCGCCTTGTCGAGGATCGGGCCGAGCCTGCCGTTGCGCTGGCTGAGCTGCGATTGCCGCTCCAGCAATTCGCTGACCTTGGTTTCCATCAACTGCTGGTCGAGCAATTGCCGGCTGGTGATGCGGTCGACCTGGGCGCGCAGCGCCGAGATGCGGTCTTCGTAGGCGTGCTGCATGCGTGCCTGGCGCGCGGTCGCAGCGCCGATCAGGTCGTCACGCAGCACGAGGTAGGAGGTGGCCAGGAGGTAGCTGATGGCGACGGCGGCGAGCGCCGAACCGGCGGCCGCGGCGACCCAGGGACGCACGGTGAAATGTCGTATCTCGTTGCCGCGTGCAATGATGACGGTATGGGGTTCTTTACGCCTGCCGAACACGGCGGACTGACTTGCTGCTTTCACCGGACCGAACTCTCATCACGAGACAGCGACGATCCGATTACACATTATTAGGGTTAACAAAGCTTTGCGCTGCCGGGGCGATGCCAATCCGAGGCGTTGAGCGTCGGCCAAGAAAAATCCTCGCCAGGAAAATAATGGCGAGGATTTCTTTGTAAAAGACTTTCTGGCGCGTTACTTGGTTGTCGTATTTACAGTCACATGAAGACATATGACGTAGTTGCATCGGCAAACCGCGCTGTTTAGCGAAGGAATAGCCAAAGAAGAATGATGATCGGGATCGGAATGCCGATCATCCAGAGGATGATGCTGCGGAACATCTTGTTTCTCCAAATAAGGTCGTCCGGACAGAAACGCCGGGAGAGGGCATCGGTTCCGCAATGCGATATTAGCTAGAGCGTTTTCACGGCCTCCAGTACCTCGGTGGCGTGGCCGGGCACCTTCACCTTGCGCCAGATCCTTGCGATCTTGCCATCGGCGCCAATCAGGAACGTCGAGCGTTCTACGCCCATATACTTGCGGCCATACATCGTTTTTTCGGTCCATACGCCATAGGCCTCGAGCGCCTTTCGCTCTTCGTCGGCGACAAGGTCGATGCCAATTTGGTGCTTGGCCTTGAATTTGTCGTGTTTCTTGGCGCTGTCGGGCGAAACGCCAATGACCACCGCGCCAGCCTTTTCGAACTGGGTCTTGAGTTGGGTGAAGTCGATCGCCTGGGCCGTGCAGCCTGATGTATCGTCCTTGGGATAGAAATAGAGGACAACAGGTTTGCCGCCGAAGTCGGAAAGCGTCAGAATGCCCCCGCCGTCGCGCGGCAGCGTGAATTGCGGGGCGGTTTGGCCTGTGTCGAGTTCAGACATATCGATACCCTTGTTTGAAGTTACGGGGTGAGCCGGCAAGGATGTCAGGTTAATAATGCCGGACTTGGATTCGTCCACGACCGAAACGACTACGGGACATAGCGTGGATCAGGAAGTGCCCCGGCACGAGAAAATCCGGTTCAGGCGCGATGAGATTACCGATCTCGGCGCCTTGCCGTCGGCTGCGGGCCAGGAGCTGCCGCGTCCACGTCCGTCCGTGCGGCGGCGCGCGGGTCATTGCGTCCTTGCCGCGGTCGCGGTTGTTGGCTCGCTGGTGCTTCTGGCGATCATCGCCATCGAAGCGCTCAGCTATTCCGGTTTCGGCCAGGACCGGCTGCGCGCAGAGGCCGAGCATGCCATCGAAGGCCTGGCCGGCGTTGATGTCGACGTCTCGATGGGGCAGGCGCGGCTGACGCTCGATGGCCTCAGGCTGATCGCGGTCGAGGTTCCCGACGTCAAGCTCACGCGCGCCGAGGGCTCGCCGATGGCCGAAGCAGGCCTGATGCGCTTCGGCATCCGTCTTCTGCCGTTGCTCACAGGCAATGTCCGTCTCGGCAACGCCAGCATTTCCGATGCGCGGATCGTCGTCGATGCGATGCCGGCCGGCGGCGGTTCCGATTGGAGTTCTGCCCTGCGCAACCAGGACGGCCTCGTCGATCCGCAGAAACTGCTGGACGAGACATTCCGCGGGATTCGCCGCGGCTTTGACGCGGTCCAGTATGACGCCATGCGCGAAATCGCGCTCGGCAACGTCGATTTCGTCCTGCCTTCGGGCGGTGAGGTCAACATCGTGCGTGTCATCGACGCCTCGCTGGCCAAGACGCGAACGGGCGAGCTGCGTGTCGCAGCCAACTTCGACATTGACGGCCGCGACGTCGAACTGTCCGCCTCGGCTGCCCGCGAGAACGGCACCAACCGGGTCGCGGCACTGGATGCGACGGTCTCGATGACCGACCCGTTCGCTGGCAAGACCGACATTCCGGCTGCCAAGGCAAGCCGCATCGGCTCGGCCGAACTGGTCATCACCGGCAAGGAAGGCGTCGACGGTGACGGCTCCGAACTGATCGCCAGAGGATCGATCGGCAAGTCGACGCTGGATCTTCACGAGCGCGGCCAGCTTGTCGGTGACGTCACCGTCGACCTGCGTCTCGCCAGCGGCGACAACAAGCTCGACATCCGCAAACTGCTTGTCTCGACCGGCCGTTCGACGTTTGATTTTGGAGGAGCGATCGGCCCGCGCCCGGCGACGGGTGTCGCCAGCGACAATCCCGCCTACCGGTTCGAGCTGATCAGTCGCGATTCGCAGCTGGCACCGGGTGAATCGCCGGAGCCTGCGCTCAATTTCCTGGCGCGTGTTGCCGGAACCTATGACATCATCACCAAGACGCTGTCCGCCGAGCAGATCGGCCTGAAGTCTGGACCAGGCGGCGAGGCGCTCGGCAAGGCAGCGGTCCAGTTCGTCGAAGGCAAGGCTCCAGGCATTTTCGTCGCCTTCAACATCCACAACATGTCGGTCGCGCATGTGAAGCAGTTGTGGCCGTGGTTTTCGGCGCGAAATGCCCGGCTCTGGGTGTTGCAGAACCTCTATGGCGGGCGCGTCGTCGACGGCAACGTCCAGTTCGACGTCAAGCCGAACCGGCTCGGCAATGGCGTGCCGCTCAACGCACAGGAAGTGTTCGGCCGTTTCGAAATCGATGGTTCGCGCTTCGATACGGCCGGCCGCATTCCGCCGATCCGCGACGCGAGGGGCATCGTCGAATTCCATGGCAACGACGTCGACGTATCGCTGTCCCAAGGCACGGTCTTCATGCCCAGCGGCCGCACGGTTGCCGCGAGCAACGGCAAGCTCAAGGTCGTCAAGGCCAACGTCATGCCGGTTATCGGTTCGCTAGACATCGATGTCGAGGGCAGCGCCGATGCGATCGCCGAACTGGCATCCTACGAGCCCATCAATGCAATGCGCCACGTCGGCATCCTGCCCGAGGAATTGACGGGCGACGTCACCGGCAACGTCAAGGCCGACATCCCGCTGACCAGCGGCATCGACACCGACAAGCTCGATTGGAAGGTGGCGCTTGACTATGACGGTCTGGCCGTCGCCAAGGAGTTCGACGGCCAGAAGCTGTCGGAAGCTGACGGCAACATTACTGTCACGCCCGACAAGGCCGTCATCGTGGCCAAGGGAAAGCTCAATGGCGTTCCGGCGGAACTCGACCTTGTCGAGCCGCTGCGCGACAACGACGTCGACAAGCAACGCAATGTCCAGTTCGTGCTCGACGACAAGGCGCGCAATGCCCTTATTCCCGGCCTGTCGGACATGCTCTCGGGAACCATCAAGGTCGATGTCGAGCAGCCCGAGCAGGGCAAGCGCAACATCACTGCCGATCTGACCGCGGCGAAGCTCGACCTTCCCTGGGTAGGATGGAGCAAGGGGCCTGGCATCGCTGCCGAGGTGTCATTCACCATGACGACTGACGGCGGCAGGTCGACGCTGTCCGATTTCAATCTCGATGGAAAGACGTTCGCTATCAAGGGTGACGTCGCGCTCGCCAATGGCAGCCTGTCTTCTGCCCGCTTCGCTCAGGTGCAACTCAATCGTGGCGACGATGTCGCTGTAACCATCAAGCGTTCCGGCAAGGGCTATGCGGTCCAGGTCAAAGGCAATTCGCTCGATGCGCGCGCGCTGATCAAGCAATTCATGTCCGACGTCGACAGCGCGACGAAATCGACGGGGTCGAATTCCATATCGGTCACCGCCAATGTCGATACCCTGGTGGGTTTCAGCAACGAGAAGCTCTCGAATGTCAGCCTGGAGTATTCGGGCGCTGGCTCGAAGGTCGGCGGGCTCAAGGTCAGCGCGGCCGCCAGTTCCGGCGGGCTGATTACCGTCAGCAACACACTGCAAGGTGGCGGGCGCCGTCTGGACGTCCGATCTGCCGATGCCGGTGCGATCCTACGCTTCCTCGATGTCTATGCGCGCATGCAGGGTGGATCGCTGGCGCTGGCGCTGGAATCGGCAGGCGAGGGGCCGCTCAAGGGCCAGGTCGACGTGCGCGAGTTCGTCGTCGTCGACGAACCGCGGCTTGCATCGATCGTCTCCAGCAAGCCGGCCGGCGACAATCGCAGCCTCAGCCAAGCCGTGCGCAAGGACATCGACACCTCGCGTGTCCGCTTTGAGCGTGGTTTTGCCGAGATCGACAAGCGCTCGAAATATCTGGCTCTGGAAAACGGCGTCCTGCGTGGGCCATTGATCGGAACGACCTTCCAGGGCGTGCTTTACGACCAGCAGGGCCAGATGAACATGACCGGCACTTTCATGCCGGCCTATGGCCTCAATCGCATCTTCGGCGAGCTGCCGCTTGTCGGCGTCATCCTGGGTAACGGCCGCGACCGCGGCCTGATCGGCGTCACCTACAAGCTGTCGGGCGACGCCAATGCACCCAAGCTGCACGTCAACCCGTTGTCGGTTATCGCACCCGGCATCTTCAGGGCGATCTTCGAGTACTGAGCGCGCAAAAGGCGCTGGTCTCCAGACGTGAAAATGGCCGGCCCAGACGTGAAAATGGCCGGCAATGCCGGCCATTTTGCTATCCTGCGAGGAGCGCCCGTCAGGCCGGGCGCACCAGGATGTGCTTCTTCTTGCCGAGCGACAGCTTGACCACGCCTTCCGGCGTCAGATCTGCCGTCGTCACCGCGCGGCGCTCGTCATTGACCGACTGGTCGTTGATACGCACAGCGCCACCCTGAACGTGCCGGCGTGCCTCGCCGTTGGACGCGGCAAGTCCGGCCCTAACGACCAGGGACAGCAGGCCGATGCCTGCCGTCAGCTCGTCGCCTGCGACTTCAACCGTCGGCAGCGTGTCGGCGAGCGCGCCTTCCTCGAAGGTCTTGCGTGCGGTGTCAGCCGATTGCTCGGCAGCGTCGCGGCCGTGCAACATCGCGGTCACTTCGGTCGCCAGCACCTTCTTGGCGTCGTTGATTTCCGAGCCGCCAAGCACCGCCAGACGCGCGATCTCGTCGAGCGGCATTGCCGTGTAGAGCTTGAGGAAGCGCTCGACATCGGCGTCTTCGGTGTTGCGCCAGTACTGCCAGAAATCATAGGGCGACAGCATGTCGGCATTGAGCCAGACAGCACCGTTCATCGACTTGCCCATCTTGGCGCCGGAAGAGGTCGTCAACAGCGGCGAAGTGAGTGCGTAAAGCTGAGGGGTACCGAGGCGATGGCCAAGGTCGATGCCGTTGATGATGTTGCCCCACTGATCCGAGCCGCCCATCTGCAGGCGCAGGCCATAGCGTTTGTTGAGCTCGACGAAGTCGTAGGCCTGCAGGATCATGTAGTTGAATTCGAGGAACGACAGCGACTGCTCGCGGTCGAGGCGCTGCTTGACGGAATCGAAGCTCAGCATCCGGTTGACCGAGAAATGCTGACCTACATCGCGCAGGAATTCGAGATAGTTGAGCGGCAACAGCCACTCGGCGTTGTTGACCATCATTGCGTCGCGAGGACCGTCGCCGAAGGTCAGGTAGTTCGAAAACACCTGCTTGATGCCGTCGATGTTCGACTGGATCATCTCCGGCGTCATCAGCTTGCGCGCCTCGTCCTTGAACGACGGGTCGCCGACCATGCCGGTGCCGCCGCCCATCAGCGGCACGGGGCGATGGCCGGTCTTCTGCATCCAGTACAGCATCATGATCTGGATCAGGCCGCCGGCATGCAGGCTCGAAGCCGTCGGGTCGAAGCCGATATAGGCCGACACGGTTTCCTTGCAGAAGAGATCGTCGAGGCCGGCATCATCGGAGGTCTGATGGATGAAGCCGCGCTCGGAAAGGGTGCGCAGGAAATCGGACTTGAAGGCAGACATTGGTTTTCTCTCTCGGCGGACGATTGGTACAGTCGATCCGGCTTTGGATCGGCGACGCGAGGGCTTTAGCATCTGAAGCGCGGGAATCACAAGGATGGCGGGTCGATGGTGGCAATCAATGCAATCGGATTGATGAGCGAGAGGTCGGCAGGCATCGACCCGTTGGCCTGCGTCACGCCGTCGGCGGCTGAACTGAGGGTGTAATGGCCGAAGAAACCATACTGGAAACGCCACGTCTGCTGCTCCGCACCTGGCGTGACGAGGATCTGGACGATCACGTCTGGCTGCATTCGCAGGTCGACGCCTCGCGCTACCTCTCACGCGACGGCAAGCCCTGGACGCGTGAAGAAGCAGCCTCGCGGATGGCGGGCTGGGTCGAGGAATATCGGCAGTTTGGCATCACCAAGCTGAAGCTTGTGCGCCAAGAAGACGGCCGCTTCATCGGCCGTGCCGGTTTTTCGCTGTTTGCAGCCACCGGCCAGTTCGAGCTGGGCTACGCGATCGCGCCAGAATTCTGGGGGCAGGGCTACGCCACGGAGATAGCCGCAGCGCTGCCTGGTTTGGTCTTCGACCGCAACATCCGGGACGAGTTCATCGCCTTTGCCCATGTCGACAATGCCGCTTCGCTAAAGGTGCTGGAAAAGATCGGCATGCGCTACCAGCACACCGGTCTGATGAACGGCCTTTTGGCTCGCGTCTATGCGATGAGCCGCGCCGACGCAGCTGTACCTGCGACCGGTGGCCTGCCAGCCGGGCTCTGATCAAGGGACTTCATCAAAGTTTCATTCAGGCGTCACCCGCCCGACATGGCGTGGACCTAGCTGGGGGGCGTTCCTTCAACCAATCGGGGTCCACCATGCGACGCTCTCTCTATCTGGCTGCAGCCGTTGTTGCGCTCACCACCGCCTCCGCTTTCGCGGACGAGGCGGAATTCAAGGCAACGCTCGCCGGCCACGCGATCCTGCCGGCGAACACCATCATCGCAGCGCCTGAAAATGCGCCCGAGCACCTGCGGACGTCGGGCAAGTTCACCACCCCCGACCGCAAGCGGGCCGAAGGCCTCGGCACCGTACCGGGCAAGGATGGCGTGCGCCTGACCGGACTCTCGCTGCCCTTCGACGGCCAGCCCGTGCAGGGCTTCTCAGGCATCAAGGCAGTCGGCGATGGCACGTTCTGGTCGCTGTCGGACAATGGCTTCGGCAACAAGCTGAACTCCACCGACGCAGCACTGATGTTGCATCACATCTCGTTTGACTGGGACAAGGGCACGATGAACCGCATCAAGACCCTGTTCCTGACCGATCCCGACCGCAAGGCACCGTTCCCGATCGTGCTCGAAGGCTCCGACACCCGCTTCCTCACCGGCGGTGATTTCGACGTCGAGTCGATCCAGCCGGTTGCCGACGGCTTCTGGGTCGGCGAGGAGTTCGGCCCCTATCTGCTGAAGTTCGATCTCGATGGCAAGCTGACCGACGTCATCGGCACCGTCGTCGATGGCAAGCCGGTCAAGTCGCCCGACCATCCGACGCTGACGCTGCAGGCCAACCCGTCGCTGCCGATGCCGGCCTTCAAACTCAAGCGCTCCGGCGGCTATGAGGGCCTCGCCCAGTCGAAGGACGGCTCCAAGCTCTACGGCCTGCTCGAAGGCGCGCTGTTCAAGGAAGACGGCACCATGGAGCAGGCCGAAGGCAACCGCGCGCTACGTGTCGTCGAGTTCGACGTCGCCAAAAAGGAATGGACCGGCCGCAGTTGGCTCTATCCGTTGTCGGCCGGCGGCGATGCCATCGGCGACTTCAACATGATCGATGCCACCACCGCCCTCGTCATCGAGCGCGACCAGGGCGTCGGCACAGCTGCCAAGAAATGCGTCGATGCCAAGAACCCGCAGCCGGACTGCTTCGCCAACCCGGCTCTGTTCAAGCGAATCTACAAGATCGAGATGTCCGACGCCAATGTCGGCGGTGCGGTCCGCAAGATCGGCTACATCGACCTGATGAACATCGCCGATCCCGACAACAAGAAGCGCCAGGGCGGCGGCGAGGGCTTCTACGACATGCCTTTCAACACCATCGAGAACGTCGATCTCGTCGACGACACCCACATCGTCGTCGGCGACGACAACAACCTGCCGTTCTCGGCTGGCCGCTCGCTTGATAAGGCCGACGACAACGAGTTCGTGCTGCTCGAAGTGGGCGAATTCCTCAAGGCCAAGTAATGCTCTGCTTGAGCTTAACAGATCCGGGCTGCGCTTGCGGCCCGGATTCACTTTGTCAAATTCCGGCGCCAAGTAGTTTGCGGTACAACAGGAGCCCGTCGTCCGGTGCTTCGGCCTGAAGTGAGGCGCTTTCGTCGCGCGTGGCTACGACCGCATGGGCGGGGCTTGCCGGATCCAAGACATAGGCGACCCAGCCGGCGCTGGGGACGTCGATGCGCCGCGACACCTCGGCGTCATCGAACCACGCGGCATAGGCCATAAGGTCTTCGTTGCGAAACGGCCGGAAGCTGATTTCGCCCATCCCGTCTTACGACGCCTGCGACAGGTGCAGCAGCGGGAAGGGCTTGCCCTGACTGTCGAGGTCGGAGCGTCCGATCTGTTTGAAACCGCATTTGAGATAGAAGGCGACACCACCCGGGTTCTGCTCGTTGACGTCGACTTCAAGCGGCCCCCTCAGCCGGCCGACATGCTCGATCAGGGCCTTGCCGATGCCCTTGCCATGCTGGCTGGCGCCCACGAACAGCATTTCGACCTTCTGGCCGTCCAGGCCGATGAAGCCGAGGGGCGTGCCGTGCTCCTCGGCCACCAGCACTTCGAGCGCCGGCAGGTAGTTGTCGCGGACGAGCGGGCGGAAGAACTGGATGTCGTCTTCGCTGAGGAAGTCATGCGTGGCGCGCACTGCATCCTCCCAGATGGCAACGAGCACGGCGTTGTCGGCCGCGATGCGGGGACGGATGTTCACGAGAGAGGCTCCAGGTCGGAAGGGCTATTCGCCCGCGAGCCCGCCATATTGGCGGACCAGTTGCGCCATGCCGCCGGCCGGCTTCTGCTCGGCCGCGATGCCTTCGGCCACGCCGATGCGGTCGCCGACGGGCCGGTTCTGGCTGACCTTCCACTTGCCGTCGATGGCGGTGATGTCGATTTCGAGCCCGATGATGCCCTTGATCTGGGCCGCGATGTAGGTGTCAGGCGCATCGGTCACCTGCCAGGGCTCCGTCCGCCCGGCTTCCTGGCTGGCGGTAAGCTCGGCGATCTGGCCGGCGAGCCAGTCCTTGTCGTCGATCACCCGCGCCGTGCCGCGCACCTGCACGGTCGCATAGTTCCAGGTCGGAACAACCTTGCCGGTTTCGCGCTTGGTCTCGTACCAGGACGGGGTGACGTAGCTGTCCTCGCCCTGGAACACCACCAGCACCGGCATATCAGGCGTTTCGGCCAGCAGCCGCCATTGCGGGTTGGCCCGCGCCAGATGGGCGCGCAGCCTGCCGTTGGGCCCGGTATCGGCGTCGAGCAGGAATGGCAGCGGATTGGCCACCGGGCCTTCCGATCCGTTGCTGATCAGAAGGCCAAGCGGGTGGTTGCGGATCAGCGCATGCAAAACGTCCGGCCGCGTCTCGCGAAACAGCGGAGGCTGATACATGCGCGGAGCTCCTTTTAGCGCAGGCGCTTCGGACGCGGGTCCGAAAGCTCACCGGCGAGGCGACGGTCGAGGTAATCGGCGCATTCTTCGATCACCAGCTCCGGATCGTTGCCGAAGAAATGGTTGGCGCCGGCAAGCGTCTTCTGGGTGATGGTGATGCCCTTTTGCGTGTGCAGCTTGTCGACCAGGCCCTGCACATCCTTCGGCGGCGCCACCTTGTCGGCGTCGCCATGGATGATCAGGCCTGACGACGGGCACGGTGCCAGGAACGAGAAGTCGTAGGTGTTGGGCTGCGGCGCGACCGAAATGAAGCCTTCGATCTCCGGCCGGCGCATCAGAAGCTGCATGCCGATCCATGACCCGAAGGAATAGCCGGCAACCCAGCAGCTCTTGGAATCGGGATGCAGCGACTGCACCCAGTCGAGTGCTGCGGCCGCGTCCGACAATTCACCGGTGCCGTGGTCGAATTCGCCCTGGCTGCGGCCGATGCCGCGGAAATTGAAGCGCAACGTGGTGAAGTCGCGCTTCTGGAACATGTAGAAGAGGTCGTACACGATCTTGTTGTTCATCGTGCCGCCAAACTGCGGGTGCGGGTGCAGTATGATGGCGATCGGCGCGTTCTTTTCCTTGGACGGCTGATAACGACCTTCCAGGCGACCCGCCGGACCGGTGAAAATGACCTCTGGCATAAACTACTCCACTTGACGCAAAGCCGATGAAACAATCCTGTGGCCAGCCTTGACGCGAGGGACGCGCCTTCTTAGAAGCTAGTTTAGAACTGTTCAAAACTGGGTGGCGAGACCGCCCGTTTGGCAAAGCGGGTAGATAGGACGGCTCGCCTTGGAATTTCAAGGAAATTGCGCGTCCCGACACCCAAACGTGATTTGACAGGGCAGATTGAACGGAAATGGCCGGATCGCGCGCCTATCTCGACTACAATGCCAGTGCGCCGCTGCTGCCGGCAGCGCACGCGGCTGTGGTTGCGGCGCTCGATGTTGCAGCCAACCCATCGTCGGTTCACAGCGAGGGCAGGGCAGCCCGCAAGATCATCGAGGATGCCAGGCGCGACGTCGCCGCCTTCGTCGGCGCCAAGGCTGAGCATGTCGTCTTTACCTCGGGCGCTACCGAAGCAGCGACCACGCTGCTTTCGCCCGAATGGCGCATGGGCCGCGGTGCTGTGCGCATGTCCAGGCTCTATGTTACCGAGGCAGATCATCCGTGTCTGCTGAACGGCGGCCGTTTCCCGGCTGAGCGGGTCACTAGGCTTGGTGTCGATGGCAACGGGATCATCGATCTCGCCGCCCTGGAAACAGCGCTCGCGACCCACGACAAGTCCGATGGCCTGCCGCTGGTGGCGATCCATGCCGCCAACAACGAGACTGGCGTCATCCAGCCCGTCCGCGACATCGCCAGGCTGGTGAAGGCGGCGGGCGGTGTGCTCGTGCTCGACGCGGTCCAGGCTGCAGGGCGCATTCCTCTCGACATGTCAGAGGGTTATGCCGACTATCTGATTCTCTCTTCGCACAAGATCGGCGGACCCAAAGGCGCGGGAGCGATCGTCGCCACTGCCGACCTGATGATGCCCGCGCCGCTGGTCACTGGCGGTGGCCAGGAAAAGGGCCATCGTGGTGGCACTGAGAACCTGCCGGCGATTGCAGGATTTGGCGCTGCGGCGCGCGACACTCTGGCCGGATTGGCCGCGATCGACGCGGTTCGCACCATGCGTGACCGCATCGAAAACACGATCATGCGGCTCGTTCCCGATGCGGAAATCTTCGGAAAGGCAGCCGAACGGCTTGCCAATACGACATTCTTCGCTATTCCGGGCGTCAAGGCCGAGACGGCACAGATCGCCTTCGATCTCGCGGGCGTAGCACTCTCGGCCGGATCCGCGTGTTCGTCGGGCAAGGTCGGTCCCAGCCATGTGCTGAAGGCGATGGGCTTTGCCGACAATCTCGGCGCGCTGCGCGTGTCGATCGGCCGGAACACGGCCGAGGCGGACGTTGAGAAATTCGAGACGGCTCTTGCAGCGCTTCTTTCGCGCCGCGCGGACCGTACGAAAGCCGCCTGATCGGCGGGAAATTTGGCCCAAGGGCCGGTGAACGGGTGTGTCAGGGGCGCTGAAGGCGTTCTTCCGGGTGAATTCCCGGCAAAAGCACACTATATGGAACTTACGCCGCTCCAGCGGTGCCATAGTTTGAAAACTGTCGGGCCTTGACCCCGGCGTGGATGGAGAACGCTTATGCCTGCTGTGCAGGAAACGATCGAGCAGGTCCGCAAGATCGACGTCGACCAATACAAGTACGGCTTCGAATCGTTCATCGAGATGGACA
Organism: Aminobacter carboxidus; assembly: GCF_014863355.1. Lineage (GTDB taxonomy): Bacteria > Pseudomonadota > Alphaproteobacteria > Rhizobiales > Rhizobiaceae > Aminobacter > Aminobacter carboxidus. The sequence goes on from NZ_JACZEP010000001.1 coordinate 1,010,702, forward strand.
AGGCCCCCAAGGGCCTGAGCGAAGACATTGTCCGCTTCATCTCGGCCAAGAAGGGCGAACCGGAATGGATGCTCGAATGGCGTCTCGGTGCCTATCGCCGTTGGCTGACGCTTGAAGAGCCGAACTGGGCGCGCGTCGACTATCCCAAGATCGACTTCCAGGACATCTACTTCTACGCCGCTCCCAAGAGCACGCCCGGACCGACCTCGCTCGACGAAGTCGATCCCGAGATCCTGAAGGTCTACGAAAAGCTCGGCATTCCGCTCCGCGAGCAGGAAATTCTTGCCGGCGTGCAGAAGCAAGCGGCTCCGATCGACGGCCTGTCGGACGAAGAGGCTGGCGACAATGTCTACAAATCGGGCCGTGTCGCTGTCGACGCCGTGTTCGATTCGGTGTCCGTCGTCACCACCTTCAAGGATGAGCTGGCCAAGGCCGGCGTCATCTTCTGCTCGATCTCGGAAGCCATCCGCGAGCATCCCGAACTGGTGAAGAAGTATCTCGGCACCGTCGTGCCGACCTCCGACAACTACTATGCGACGCTGAACTCGGCCGTCTTTACCGACGGTTCGTTCGTCTACGTGCCCAAGGGCGTGCGTTGCCCGATGGAGTTGTCGACCTACTTCCGCATCAACGAGAAGAACACCGGCCAGTTCGAACGCACGCTGATCATCGCCGAGGAAGGCGCCTACGTCTCTTATCTCGAGGGCTGCACAGCACCCCAGCGCGACGAAAACCAGCTTCACGCCGCAGTCGTCGAGCTCGTGGCCCTCGACGATGCCGAGATCAAGTACTCGACCGTCCAGAACTGGTACCCGGGCGATGCCCAGGGCAAGGGCGGCATCTACAACTTCGTCACCAAGCGCGGCGACTGCCGTGGCGACCGCTCGAAGATCTCGTGGACCCAGGTTGAAACCGGTTCGGCCATCACCTGGAAGTATCCGTCCTGCATCTTGCGCGGCGACGACAGCCGTGGCGAGTTCTATTCGATCGCGGTTTCGAACGGCTACCAGCAGGTCGATAGCGGCACCAAGATGATCCACCTCGGCAAGAACACGTCGAGCCGCATCATCTCCAAGGGCATCGCCGCAGGCTTTTCGCAGAACACCTATCGCGGCCAGGTCTCGGCCCACCGCAAGGCGACCAATGCGCGCAACTTCACCCAGTGCGACTCGTTGCTGATCGGCAACCAATGCGGCGCGCATACCGTGCCCTATATCGAGGCCAAGAACTCGTCGGCGCAGTTCGAGCACGAGGCGACCACCTCGAAGATCTCCGACGACCAGAAGTTCTACGTCATGCAGCGCGGAATTCCCGAAGAGGAAGCGATCGCGCTGATCGTCAACGGCTTTGTCAAGGAAGTCATCCAGGAACTGCCGATGGAGTTCGCCGTCGAGGCGCAGAAGCTCATTGGCATCAGCCTTGAAGGAAGCGTTGGCTGATGGACCCGGTGTCGATGGTCTTTTACGCGGTCGTTTGCGGCGGGCTCGCCGCGACAGCACCGTCATTCCAGTCGCGCCCGGCGCGACTGGTTGTCGGGACCATCACCGGCATCATCGCTGCAGCCCTTTTGCCGTTGCTGCGGCGCACATTCGGGATCTGAGATCCCGACGTCGCGCCGTCAACGTCAGTGACAGGAATTGCGCCGCCTGCCTCGGCGCCAGAAGTGAAGAAAGCTGAAGAAAATGCTTGAGATCAAGAACCTGCATGCCCGTATCGCCGAGAGCGGCACCGAAATCATCCGCGGCCTGAACCTTACGGTGAAAGCCGGCGAAGTCGCTGCCATTATGGGCCCCAACGGCTCGGGCAAGTCGACGCTGTCCTACATCCTCGCCGGCCGCGACGATTATGAAGTGACCGAGGGCGACATTCTCTACAACGGCGAGTCGATCCTGGAGATGGATCCGGCCGAGCGCGCCGCCAAGGGTCTGTTCCTGGCGTTCCAGTATCCGATGGAGATACCCGGCGTTGCCACGATGGAGTTCCTCAAGGTCGCGATGAATTCGCAGCGCAAGGCGCGTGGCGAGGAGCCGCTCAAGGTTCCGGATTTCATCAAGCGCGTGAAGGAGGCCGCCGGTACGCTGGAGATGGACTTCAACATGCTCAAGCGCCCGGTCAATGTCGGCTTCTCCGGCGGCGAGAAGAAGCGCGCCGAGATCCTGCAGATGAAGCTGCTGGAGCCAAAGCTGTGCGTGCTCGACGAGACCGATTCCGGCCTCGACATCGATGCACTCAAGATCGTCTCCGACGGTGTCAATGCGCTGCGTTCGCCTGACCGCGCCATCATCGTCATCACTCACTACCAGCGCCTGCTCGACCACATCGTGCCGGATACGGTGCACGTGCTCTACAAGGGCCAGGTCATCAAGTCGGGCGACAAGTCGCTGGCACTCGAACTCGAAGAGAACGGCTACGCCGGGATCATCGAAGAGGCGGCTTGAGGTGTCGACGATGAACATGCGTGCTGAAATACAGCGTACCCCGGCGGAGGCGGCGATCATCGACGCCTTCGGCGAGCGGCTTTCGCTCCTGCCCGGCGATGGCGCGGTCATGGTCAAGCGCGACGATGCGATCGAGCAGATCAAGGCCGGCCTGCCGACCCGCCGCGTCGAATCCTGGCATTACACCGACCTGCGTCGCCTTCTCGCCTCCGTGCCCGCCTTCGATGCCAGTGCCGCCGCCAAGACCATAGCGCCTCTGCTTGAAGGCTCGAGCCTGCTGTCGATCGTCAACGGTGTGTCGGCTGCAACGCCTTCCGTCGAAGGTGTCACGTTCCAGCGCCTCGGCGACAAGCTCGTCGACGGCAGCTATGCGCCGGCGCTCGTCACCTACGGCAGCGACGACGCTGTCGGCGCGCTCAACACGGCCTTTGTCGCCGACGGCTATTTCGTCGACATCGAAGACGGCGCCCAGGTCGAAAAGCCGATCGAGCTGCAGAACATCCAGGCCGGTGGCCAGGTCCATGTCCGCTTGCCGGTTCGCGTCGGCGCTGGCGCCAAGGCAACCATCGTCGAGCGCCAGACCGGCGAGGGCGCTGGCCTCGTCAGCTCGGTCAGCCAGCTTTTGCTCGGCGATGATGCCGAGGTGCTGTGGCTGATCGTCCAGGATCAGCCTGAGACTGCGACCCATCTCGCCCAGTTCAAGGCCGAGCTCGGCAAGAACGCCAAGCTGACGCTGTTCGTCATGAACGCCGGCGGCAAGCTCGTGCGCCAGGAAGTCATCGTCAAGGCAACAGGCGAAGGCGCCGACTTCAAGCTGCGCGGTGTCAACCTGCTCGCCGGCGACTGCCATGTCGACGTCACCATGGTGCTCGACCACGCCGTGCCGCATACGTCTTCGACCGAAGTCGTGCGCAACGTCGTCACCGGTCGCGCCAAGGGCGTGTTCCAGGGCCGCATCAACGTGCACCAGATCGCCCAGAAGACCGACGCCCGCATGGCCTGCAACACGCTGCTGCTGTCCGACGATGGCGAGTTCTCGACCAAGCCCGAACTCGAAATCTTCGCCGACGACGTCGCTTGCGGCCACGGCGCGACAGTTACCGAGATCGACCGCAACCATCTGTTCTATCTGATGGCGCGCGGCATCGACGAAAAGTCCGCCCGCGGCCTTCTCGTCCGGGCGTTCCTGGCCGAGGTCATCGAGGAGCTTGAGGACGAGACAGTCGTCGAGCCGCTGGAAGAGCTGCTTAACAGCTGGTTTGCGGCGCACGCCTGACCGGGATTTTCTCCCCGTTCGCGGGGAGAAGCCGCCGACAGGCGAATGAAGGCATGGGAATTTGTTGATGGATCAGAAGGTCGAAGACAGCACCTATGACGTCGAGGCGATCCGGCGCGACTTCCCGATTCTGTCGCGCGAGGTCTACGGCAAGCCGCTCGTCTATCTCGACAACGGCGCCTCGGCCCAGAAGCCGCAGGTGGTCATCGACACCATCGCCAACGCCTATTCCAACGAATATGCCAACGTCCACCGCGGCCTGCATTTCCTGTCCAATGCCGCGACCGACGCTTATGAAAAGGCGCGCGAGAGCGTGCGCCGCTTCCTCAACGCCCCTGATGTCGACCAAATCGTCTTCACCTCCAACGCCACGTCTGCGATCAACACCGTCGCCTACGGCTACGGCATGCCAAGTATCGGCGAGGGCGACGAGATCGTGCTGTCGATCATGGAGCACCACTCCAACATCGTGCCGTGGCATTTCATCCGGGAGCGCCAGGGCGCCAAGCTCGTGTGGGTGCCGGTCGATGACCTCGGCACCTTCCACATCGAGGAATTCGAGAGTCGCCTGACCGACCGCACCAAGCTGGTCGCGATCACCCATATGTCGAACGCACTCGGCACGGTGACGCCGATCAAGGAGATCTGCCGTGTTGCGCATGCGCGCGGCATCCCCGTTCTGGTCGACGGCAGCCAGAGTGCGGTCCACATGCCCATCGACGTGCAGGACCTCGACTGCGATTTCTTCGTCATGACCGGCCACAAGCTCTACGGCCCCTCTGGTGTCGGCGTGCTCTACGGCAAGCGCGAACTGCTCGAGCGCATGCGCCCGTTCCAGGGTGGCGGCGAGATGATCGTCGAGGTGACCGAAGACATCGTCACCTACAACGAGCCGCCGCACCGCTTCGAAGCCGGCACGCCGCCGATCGTCCAGGCGATCGGCCTGGGTGCAGCGCTCGACTACATGGACGGTATCGGCCGCGAGCGCATCGCCGCCCACGAGGCGATGCTGCGCGACTATGCGCATGAGCGGCTGCGCTCGATCAATTCGCTGCGTATCTTCGGCGATGCGCCCGGTAAGGGCGCCATCGTTTCCTTCGAGCTGCAGGGCATTCATGCCCACGACGTGTCGATGGTCATCGACCGCCAGGGCGTTGCCGTGCGTGCCGGCACGCACTGCGCCCAGCCGCTGTTGAAACGCTTCGGCGTAACCTCCACATGCAGGGCGTCGTTCGGCATGTACAATACGAAGGCCGAGATTGACGTTTTGGCCGAAGCGCTTGAAAAAGCGCGTAAATTCTTCGGGTGAGCACCATGGAAGACGCTATCGCCGCTACAGTTGACGACACCGCGCCGGATACGGCAGGTAAGGGTATCGTTTCGGCCTCGGCTATCCCGGCCGACGAGCTTGCGCGGCTGACCGACGACATCGTCTCGGCGCTGAAAACGGTTTATGACCCGGAAATCCCCGCCGACATCTACGAGCTCGGCCTGATCTACAAGATCGACATCGAAGACGACCGCACCGTCAAGATCGACATGACGCTGACAGCCCCAGGCTGCCCGGTGGCCGGCGAGATGCCTGGCTGGGTGCAGAACGCCGTCGGCGCTGTCGAAGGTGTGTCGGGCGTCGAGGTTGCCATGACCTTCGATCCGCCATGGACCCCCGACCGAATGTCGGAAGAGGCCCAGGTCGCGGTCGGCTGGTATTGAGCCATCTACGGGTGGTGCTTGCATGGACATGCAATCTTCACCATCTTAGCTTGGAATGAATCATTCCGCGGGCCTTGAACCCGGCGACGAATGGAGACTGGAATGGGACGTTTCGCCGTCATCACGATGACCGACAGGGCCGCAGAGCGCGTGCGCGAGATCATGGCCACGCGCGAAAACGCGCAAGGCATCCGCCTCGGCATCAAGAAAGGCGGCTGCGCCGGCATGGAATACACGGTCGATCTGGTGGCCGAGCCGAACCCCAAGGACGACCATATCGAGCGCGACGGCGCCCATGTCTATGTCGCGCCGGAAGCGGCTTTGTTCCTCTTCGGCACCCAGATGGACTTTGAAACCACGACTTTGCGCACCGGCTTCACCTTCTCCAACCCGAACCAGAGTTCGGCATGTGGTTGCGGTGAATCGGTCGAACTGAAGCCTGCCGACCTCAAAGCCCTGGCCGAGGCGCGCGCGCAAAGCGCAGTGTAGCTGCTCCTGATGAGCGCCGAAGCGTATCGCTGGCGGTGCTCATGTTGCGGCGAAGATCATGTCGGCCTGCCGATGGACATGATGTTCGGCGAGCCCGTCGATTGGGACGCGCTCGACGATGCCACGCGGGCCGCGTCGAGCCTCGACGACGATTTCTGCGAGGTGCGCTATTCGACCGGTGAGGTCGACCGCTTCATTCGCTGCCTTCTGCCTTTTGTCGTGCCGAGAATGTCCGCCGAATTCCGCTTGGGCGTCTGGATGTCGGTGTCGGAGCGCAGTTGGGATATCTACCGCGCGGGTTTTGTGTCAGGCGTCTATGCCGAAGGCGGCTGTTTCGGTTATCTCATGCACGACGTTCCAGAATATCCTGGAACCATATACTTCAATGCCGATGTCCGGTTTCAACCCGACGGGCTTCGGCCACGCGTGGCGCTGCACGAGACCGATCACCCCTTGTTCGTCGCCCAGCGCGACGGGATCGAACCGGCCCAGATCGAGCGCTGGGCAGCAATGATGCATGGCGGATAGGGTGAGGATAAGCCAATGAGCGACGACGCCATTCGCGAGGCCTTCTCCGGCCTCGGCGAGGTCACCATCCGCAAGATGTTCGGCGGCAAGGGCATCTACCATGACGGCCTTATCGTCGGCGTTGAGGTGCGCGGCGAAATCCTGCTCAAGGCCGATGCGGTGAGCGCGCCCGATTTCGAGGCTTCAGGCGCGAAGCGTTGGACCGATGCCGGCGGCCGGCCGGTGAACATGCCCTATTGGACCATTCCCGAAAGCGCCGTCGACGACCCGGACGAGCTCGCCGTGTGGACGCTCAAGGCCTATGAGGCGGCACTTCGTACCAGGAAGTAGCCCTTACATCGCGTCGGGCGGCACGAAGAAGCAGTTCTCGTGCTCTTCGGTCGGGTGTGGAATCGGCCGTCCTGCGACGGAATCTCCGAACCATAAGGGACGAAGTAACGATTTCGGTGCGTAACCTTGCGGTGGTCGCCGGGCACCAGCACGATCGACCAGCCGCCGCCATGCTCCGTCACCGCTCTTTCAGGGATAGCCTGGCACTCGCCGTGTTCGATGTCACCATGGCAGCAAGGCCGGCGGATACGCCCCAGCCTGAGGCTGATTTATGCGCATCCGAGAGCGGCGTGCCGGCGAAGCTGGCGATCACCAGCAACGCGCATCTCTGGCAGCCGTGGCGCCGCGGACCACGCTGCCTGCACATGCGGAGAGCGAAAGTCATCGCGCACCCATCGGCCGACCCACATCTGCGGGCCGACCGAGCCTACGACGACTGCGCAGTAATTATACTAGCCATTGCTAATTATTTCAGGCCTGTGTTCGACCGGTTGGGCTCTCAGCGCTTGCCGGCCAGCGAAATCGCGATCTTGGCTGCCAATCGGGCGTTGTTCTCAACCAGAGCGATGTTGGTCTTGAGGCTGGCGCCGTTGGTCAGCTCCAGGATCTTGGCGAGCAGGAACGGCGTCACCGCCTTGCCCGAGATGTTCTGGGCTTCGGCCGCTTTCTGCGCAGCCTCGATGTAGCCTGCCATCTCTTCGGTCGCGATCTCGTCGCTTTCGGGAACCGGATTGGCCACCAGCAACCCGCCATCCAGGCCTAGCGCGGCCCGCGTCTCATAAAGGCGCGCGATCTTTTCCGGTGCATCGAGCCTCAGCGGCGCAGCATAGGGCGACTTGCGTGACCAGAAGGCCGGCACGATGTCGGAACCGTAAGCAACGACCGGCACACCGCGCGTCTCCAGCACTTCCAGCGTCTTTTCGATGTCGAGGATCGCCTTGGCGCCAGCCGACACCACGATGACAGGCGTGCGGGCCAACTCGTCGAGATCCGCGGAGATGTCGAAACTCTTTTCCGCACCCTTGTGCACGCCGCCGATGCCGCCGGTGGCGAACACCTTGATGCCGGCGAGCTGCGCCGCGATCATCGTCGCCGCGACCGTCGTGCCGCCGGTGCGGCCTTCGGCAACGGCAAAGGCGATATCGGCGCGCGACAGCTTCATAGCACCGCCGGTCATCGCCAGCGACTCGCGCTCGCCGTCCGACAGGCCGATCTTGATGCGGCCGTTGACGACCGCGATGGTTGCCGGCACGGCACCTTCGTTGGAGATGATCTTTTCGACATTGGCCGCCATCGCCGAATTGTCGGGATAGGGCATGCCATGGGTGATGATGGTGCTTTCGAGGGCCACGACCGGCTTGCCGGCGGCAAGTGCAGCGGCGACAGGTGCGTGGATGTCGATGAAGGGGCGGGCGGTTTCAGGCGTCATGTTGTTCTCCTTGGACCGCGTCATGCCATTTCCGAGGCGTTCGGCACAAGGGCCAGCGCCGCGGCGAAGGCTGCCGGGGAGAGATCGGGCACGGCCGACGCGCTCTCGATCGCCAGCACCGCAGCCGCAATGCCATGTCTTAGCGCTGTCTCCAGTCTGTCGCCACGCAGCAGCGCCACCGTTGTCGCACCCGCCAGGGCGTCGCCCGCGCCGGTGACATCGACGACCCGTCGCGGGGCAGGCGGTGCGATGATCGAAAGGCCGTCGCTGTCATAGGCGAACACAGCACTTCCGCCGGCGGTCACCACGCCGCGCCTTAGGCCGGCTTCGCGTAAGCCCCGCGTGATCTGCAACGGCTCTGCGTCGATGCCGGTGCCGGCGAGCACCGCCGCCTCGCGCCGGTTCATGAACAGGCAAGACAGCTTGTCGAGGACAGGCGTCAGTCGCACCGCCTTGGCCGGCGAAATGGCGATGGCAAACAACGGTATTGGCTGGGCCACTTCGGCCAGGCGCCAAAGGGCTGTCTCGGGCAGGTTGGCATCGCAAAGCACGGCATCCACTGTGCCGATGGCTTCCCGCAGCTTGGCGCGGCGCATCTGCTTGGGGAAGGCGAGCTCGTAGAGCCCCATGTCGGCAAGCGCCGCCACCACGTCGCCGTCGCGGTCGAGCAGGGCCGTGTAGCTCGGCGTTGCCCGATCGAGGAAAACCGCCGACAGGTCGGCAATGCCGTTGCTCGCAATCTCCGCGGCCACAGCCTCACCGGCGGCATCGCCACCCCGCACCGACATCAGCGAACCGGCAGCTCCGCGTCGCACTGCGCCGCGCAGCGCATTGAAGACACCACCGCCGACCTCCTCGCTCATCGCGCCGGGGATCGAGGCGCCCGGCACGAATGGTGCTGTCATGCGCCCGCGGCGGTCGACATGGGCGCCGCCGACGGCGAGGATCTTGGGTGACTTCATGCTGAGGCTGTCCGGTGGGCGATTAAGGCGGCGAACTTAGTGTTCCATGCGGGAGGCGGCAACCGCCAGCGATTCGCCAAGACGGGTTCTGCCAGGCAACGGGCTGTTTGGCTCAGGCGGCATCCAATTATGCACAGTTTGAAAACAAAAAAAGAACATGGCAAGGAATGTCATTCGATTTCAATCGGTTGAGTTCTCTTGCCAAATGTGAACAAAACCGGTACAAATTTATATCGGCATCGGACAGTCCGGCCTTCATTGACGACTACGGGGTGATGTATCATGGCTCAGAATTCATTGCGGCTTGTAGAGGAAAATTCGGTGGACAAATCCAAGGCTCTGGACGCGGCGCTGTCGCAGATCGAACGCGCCTTCGGCAAGGGCTCGATCATGCGTCTCGGTGCCAATGAGCAGGTTGTCGAGATCGGTACGGTCTCCACCGGCTCGCTCGGCCTCGACATTGCGCTCGGCGTTGGCGGCCTGCCGCGTGGACGCATCATCGAGATCTACGGACCGGAAAGCTCGGGCAAGACCACTTTGGCTCTCCACACTGTTGCCGAAGCCCAGAAGAAGGGCGGTATCTGCGCCTTCGTCGATGCCGAGCACGCGCTGGACCCGGTCTATGCCCGCAAGCTTGGCGTCGACCTCGAAAACCTGCTGATCTCGCAGCCCGACACCGGCGAACAGGCGCTTGAAATCTGCGACACGCTGGTGCGTTCGGGTGCCATCGACGTTCTGGTCGTCGACTCTGTGGCGGCGTTGACGCCGCGTGCCGAAATCGAAGGCGAGATGGGCGAGTCGCTGCCCGGCCTGCAGGCCCGCCTGATGAGCCAGGCGCTGCGCAAGCTGACGGCTTCGATCTCGCGCTCCAACACCATGGTCATCTTCATCAACCAGATCCGCATGAAGATCGGCGTCATGTACGGCTCGCCCGAAACCACGACGGGTGGCAACGCACTCAAGTTCTACGCTTCGGTCCGCCTCGACATCCGCCGCATCGGCTCGGTCAAGGACCGCGACGAGGTCGTCGGCAACCAGACCCGCGTCAAGGTGGTCAAGAACAAGCTGGCGCCGCCCTTCAAGCAGGTCGAGTTCGACATCATGTATGGCGAAGGCGTCTCCAAGACCGGCGAACTCGTCGATCTCGGCGTCAAGGCGGGCGTGGTCGAGAAGTCGGGCGCCTGGTTCTCCTACAACTCGCAGCGTCTGGGGCAGGGGCGTGAGAACGCCAAGCTGTTCTTACGCAACAATCCAGACGCGGCGCGCGAAATCGAACAGCTGCTCAGGCAGAATGCCGGGCTGATCGCCGAGAAGTTCCTGGAGAACGGCTCGCGCGAGGATGACAGTGAGGACGAAGCCGGGGCGATGTAACAGCGCCACTGGCTGGATCGACCAAGTCCAGGACAGCCAATCCATGCGACCGCCGGCCATCGTGCCGGCGGTTTGCGTTTGTGCAGCCGGCTTTGACGATCCGGACGGCGGATTTGCGGGCTTTTGCCGGTTCGGTGTTTCTGGACAGGGTTAAGGTGGGCCGCTAAAAGGCCAGTTCCAATTTCCGCCTGCGCAGGCGGGGTGCATCTGTTCAGAGCGGCGATCAAAGGCGGCAATATGAGTGGCGTGAACGAGATCCGGTCGACATTTCTCGACTACTTCAAGAAGAACGGACACGAGGTCGTGGCCTCAAGTCCGCTCGTGCCGCGCAACGATCCGACTTTGATGTTCACCAATGCCGGCATGGTGCAGTTCAAGAACGTCTTCACCGGGCTCGAGAGCCGCGCCTATTCACGCGCGGCGACCGCCCAGAAGAGCGTGCGCGCCGGCGGCAAGCACAACGATCTCGACAATGTCGGCTACACCGCCCGCCATCTCACCTTCTTCGAGATGCTCGGCAATTTTTCCTTTGGCGATTACTTCAAGGAACAGGCGATCGAACTCGCCTGGAACTTGATCACCAAGGAGTACGGGCTCAACAAGGACAAGCTGCTCGTCACCGTCTACCACACCGACGACGAGGCGGCCGGCTACTGGAAGAAGATCGCCGGTTTCACCGACGACCGCATCATCCGTATCGCCACGTCGGACAATTTCTGGGCCATGGGCGACACCGGTCCTTGCGGTCCGTGCTCGGAGATCTTCATCGATCGCGGCGACCATATCTGGGGCGGACCTCCCGGCAGCCCCGAGGAGGATGGTGATCGCTTCCTCGAATTCTGGAACCTCGTCTTCATGCAATACGAGCAGGTGACGAAGGAGGAGCGCATCGATCTGCCGCGCCCGTCCATCGACACTGGCATGGGCCTTGAGCGCATGGCCTCGATCCTGCAGGGCGTCGAGACCGTATTTGAGACCGATCTGTTCCGCCATCTCATCGATGCGGCATCGTCGGCGATCGGTCGCGGCCCGGATGCCAGCAATGTCGGTTCGTACCGCGTGATCGCGGATCACCTGCGTTCGTCATGCTTCCTCGTCGCCGATGGCGTGTTGCCGTCGAACGAAGGACGTGGCTATGTGCTGCGCCGCATCATGCGTCGGGCCATGCGCCATGCGCAGCTGCTGGGTGCCAGCGAACCACTGCTGTGGAAGCTGGTGCCGGCGCTGGTCCGCGAGATGGCGCAGGCCTATCCGGAACTCGGCCGTGGCGAAGCACTCATCACCGAAACGCTCAAGCTTGAGGAAACCCGTTTCCGCAAGACGCTGGCACGCGGCCTTGGCCTGCTCGCCGATGCCACCGAAACACTTGGTTCCGGCGATATGCTCGACGGCGAGACGGCCTTCAAGCTCTACGACACTTACGGCTTCCCGCTTGACCTGACGCAGGACGCACTGCGCCAGCGCAGCATCTCGGTCGACCTTGCCGGCTTCACCGACGCGATGGCGCGCCAGAAGGCGGAAGCCCGTGCCAATTGGGCCGGTTCAGGCGAAGCCGCAACCGAGACTGTCTGGTTCGGCATCAAGGACAGGAACGGCGCAACCGAGTTCCTCGGCTACGAGACCGAGCAGGCCGAAGGCGTGATCCTGACCCTCATCAAGGACGGTGCCGAGGTCGCAACCGCGGCGGCAGGCGATACCGTTGCCATCGTCGTCAACCAGACGCCCTTCTATGGCGAATCTGGCGGCCAGATGGGCGACACCGGCTTGATGTCGGGCGAGGGTTTTGTCATCGAGGTGACCGATACCCAAAAGAAGGTGGACGGCCTGTTCGTCCACTACGGCAAGGTGACCAGCGGCAAGCTCAAGACCGGTGCCGTCGTCGAGTTGAAGGTCGACCACAACAGGCGCACGCGGCTGCGTTCGAACCACTCGGCTACCCACCTCATCCACGAGGCGCTGCGCGAGGTGCTCGGCACGCATGTGGCGCAGAAAGGTTCGCTGGTCGCACCCGAGCGGCTGCGCTTCGACATCTCGCACAACAAGCCGATTTCGGCCGAGGAGCTCGAGGAAGTCGAGCGCATGTCGAACGAGATCGTCATCCAGAACAGCCCTGTTACCACGCGCCTGATGAGCGTCGACGACGCCATTGCCGAAGGTGCGATGGCGCTGTTCGGTGAAAAATACGGCGATGAGGTCCGTGTCGTGTCCATGGGTACTGGCATCCACGGCACTAAAGCCAACCGGCCCTATTCGGTCGAACTGTGCGGCGGCACCCATGTCCGTTCAACCGGCGACATCGGCCTGGTGCGCATCGTCGCCGACAGCGCAGTTGCCGCTGGCGTCCGCCGCATCGAGGCGCTGACCGGCGAGGCGGCTCGCCGTCACCTCGACGAACAGGACCGTCGCCTGAAGGCCGTCGCGTCATCGCTCAAGGTTGCGCCCGCCGACGTGCTGGCGCGGGTCGAAACGCTTGTCGAGGAGCGCAAGAAGCTCGAGCGCGAGCTTACCGACGCGCGCAAGAAGCTCGCCATGGGTGGCGGGCAGGGCGGTTCGGCCGAGGCCGCGCGCGAGATTTCTGGCGTGAAGTATCTCGGCAAGGTTGTCTCTGGCGTAGACCCTAAGGACCTCAAGGGGCTGGCTGACGAAAGCAAGGCCGGCCTGGGTTCGGGCGTGGTGGCGCTGATCGGCGTGTCCGAAGATGGCAAGGCCAGCGCCGTCGTGGCTGTCACGGCGGACCTCGTCGACCGCTTCAGCGCTGTCGATCTGGTGCGCGTCGCATCCGCAGCTCTTGGCGGCAAGGGCGGCGGTGGCCGTCCCGACATGGCTCAGGCCGGTGGCCCCGATGCGACCAAGGCCGACGAGGCCGTCGAGGCCGTCGCCCAGGCGATGGCCGGCTGATCCGGCATAAGTTTCGGAGTTTGAAGGGCGGTGGCTTCGGCTTCCGCCCTTTTCGTTTGAACGTGTCGCCGCCTAGCGGGCGATAGGCCGATGGCTCAGCGTCCGGCGGAGCCGGCGACAAATTCGACTTTGATCCGATCAGGGTCTTCAATGAACAGCGCGTAAAAGTCGCTTCCGCCATTTGCGAAAGGATAGCGCTCGTCATAGAGGCAGGTGACGCCGTTTTCCCGGCAGAAATGCCTGAGACTGTCGACGGTCGCACGGTCTTCCACGCGAAATGCCAGATGATTGAGGCCAACGCCGCTTCGGTGGTCGGGGCGAAGGGCATGTTGCTCCGCGACCTGCACGAATGTCAGGTAGGTATCGTTGCCATGCTCGAGCGTGAAGCCATCCAGCGGCCACCGTCCTCATACCCGAACTGCGCGAGCAGAGGCGCCCAAAAGGCATGCGAGACATCCAGGTTCGAAACATAAATCTCGACATGATGGAGCATCGGCCTGTTTCCCGTAGCGGCTGCCTCGCAGACTGAGCTTTTATCGCGTCAGTTGCCCGGCCGCCATCCATAGCGTCTCAGCAATTGTGCGGTCCGCAAGTGCTGCAGACCACGGGCGGCGAAAGCCGGAGTATCTGTATGGTGCAGACTTGAAAGTGCATCGGGCTTGGTCTTCGTCGTTGCTTCGGACACGCCGCCGCAAGTCAGCAGGATTTGTCAAATTCGGCTATGGTTCTGTCCAGCCGATCGATTTGCATGAGGTTTGGCATGAACGGTGAGACGGCATGGGCGGTCTATGAAACCCGCCTGAGAAGGGTTTCGGCCCATATCCACGCGCACCTCGACGAGGAGCTGGATATGGACCGCCTGGCCGAAATCGCCTGCATGTCGAGCTATCACTGGCATCGGATCTATCGTGCCATCTACGGCGAAACACTTGCCGCCACGGTCAAGAGACTGCGGCTGCACCGTGCCGCCGGAGACATCGTCGGGACGAATCTGAGTGTCAGCGAAATTGCGAAACGGTCTGGCTATCCCAATGTCCAGTCGTTCAACCGCATCTTCAAGGCCGCCTACGGCATGCCGCCGGCGCGCTACCGGAGGGAGGGAAGCCACAAGCTCTTCGAAACCAACAGAGGAAAGGCTTCCCACATGTTCGACGTGCAGATCCGCAACATTTCTGAAACCAGCCTCGTCGGCGTCGCCCATCAGGGCTCCTACCTGCAGATCGGCCAGGCTTTCGAGCAGCTGTTCGGCACTCTCTACGCCCGCGGTCAGGCGCGCCCCGACATGCGCATGATCGGCATCTATCTTGACGATCCCGATCTCGTTTCCGAGGAAAAGCTGCGCTCGGTTGCCTGCGTCAGTACCGATGCCGCAGCACTCGCCGCCGCACCGCTCGAGCGTCGCGCAATCTCGGGCGGTGAGTATGCCGTTCTGCGCCACAAGGGCCCCTATGCAGAGATGCACATGGCCTACAAATGGCTCTACGCCGAATGGCTGCCAAAATCGGGCCGCCAGCTGCGCGATGCCCTCATGTTCGAGGAATACCTCAACCATCCGCGCGATGTGGCGCCCGCCGAACTCCTGACCGACATTCATCTGCCCCTGGTGTGACGCGGGCGGCGTGAGATCAGGTCGCCGTCAGATGAACTCGCGGCCACCGGTGTACTGACGGCGAAGCCGCCGGATCACCCACTTGTGGATCGGCTGGTTTGGCCGGCGATGGAGAAAGACGGTCTGGCGAAAAGGCATTTCGCCGGACTGCACTGCGTGCCAGGGCCCAAATTGCGATGGATCGGGAAAAAGTGCTGCGTTGTGTTTCTTCGCAAGGATGGTCAGTACCGATTGGTCGTGACGGTGGTCAACAAACCCTGGCAGGTTGGGCAGGCCATGTACATTCGGAGCGTCCGTGAGACATGCTTCGCTCGCCATGGCTTCGGACAGGCGCGACACAAATTGCCTTGCTTCCGGTCCGGCCCGGTAAAGTTGGATCCCACCGACGAGCTGCGGCAGTGACCAGAATTCTTCCGTATCGGCATTCAATTCGACAAAACAGTCGCGCTTGGTCCAGATCGACTGCAGCATCGAACCGCCCATCTGAAACAGGCTGACCGTGTGCTTTTGCGCCAACGCGATGAGTGGAGCCGGGTCCGCTATAAAGGTCATGGCGACGTCGGTGTAGAGCACCGGCGTGCCATCCGGCACGCTGTTCAAGACATCCATGACGACAAATGGCTTCCACAGCCAATAGCCGGCACCGCGCCGTGCGCTCATGATGGATGGATGTCGCTGCGCCAAATCGCGCAGCACTGGATGGTCCGGTGTGTAGACAACGGTATCAAGGCCGAACCGGCGCGCCGTCTTTGCAAGCAGTTTGCCGGCCTGCGAGTAATTCGCGGTCGCAAACGTCACATGAACGGCACGCACTGGGTTCGGCCCTGGATGTTTGACGGTTAGCCCATCGCCTTCTGCAGGTTCTCGTCGATCTTGTCGAGGAAGCCGGTGGTCGACAGCCAGGGCTGGTCCGGGCCGATCAGCAGCGACAGGTCCTTGGTCATGAAGCCGCTTTCCACGGTCTGGATGCAGACGCGCTCCAGCGTCTCGGAGAAGCGCTTCAGATCGGCGTTGTCGTCGAGCTTGGCGCGGTGCGCGAGGCCACGGGTCCAGGCGAAGATCGAGGCGATCGAGTTGGTCGAGGTCTCTTCGCCCTTCTGGTGCTGGCGGTAGTGGCGCGTCACGGTGCCGTGGGCGGCTTCGGCTTCCACCGTTTTGCCATCCGGCGTCATCAGCACCGAGGTCATCAGGCCGAGCGAGCCAAAGCCCTGGGCCACGGTGTCCGACTGCACGTCGCCGTCATAGTTCTTGCACGCCCAGACATAACCGCCCGACCACTTCAGGCTCGAAGCCACCATGTCGTCGATGAGGCGGTGTTCGTACCAGAGCTTGCGTGCCTTGAACTCGGCCTCGAATTCCTTCTCGTAGACGTCCTGGAAGATGTCCTTGAAGCGGCCGTCATAGGCCTTGAGGATGGTGTTCTTGGTCGACAGATAGACCGGGTAATTGCGCAGCAGGCCGTAGTTCAGCGAGGCGCGTGCGAATTCGCGGATCGACTCGTCGAGATTGTACATGGCCATCGCCACGCCGGCGCCCGGTGCGTCGAACACGTCATGCTCGATCACCTGGCCGTCGTCGCCGACGAACTTGATCGACAGCTTGCCCTTGCCGGGGAATTTGAAATCGGTCGCCTTGTACTGGTCGCCGAAGGCATGACGGCCGACGATAATCGGCTTTGTCCAGCCCGGAACCAGGCGCGGCACGTTCTTCATGATGATCGGCTCGCGGAAGATGGTGCCGCCCAAGATGTTGCGGATCGTGCCGTTGGGCGACTTCCACATCTTCTTGAGCTTGAACTCCTCCACGCGCTGCTCGTCAGGTGTGATGGTGGCGCACTTCACGCCGACGCCGTGCTTGTTGATGGCGTTGGCGGCGTCGATCGTCACCTGGTCGTTGGTGGCGTCGCGATGCTCGATGCCGAGGTCGTAATATTCGAGGTCGAGGTCGAGATAGGGGTGGATCAGCTTGTCCTTGATGAACTGCCAGATGATGCGGGTCATCTCATCGCCGTCGAGTTCGACGACGGGCTTGGCCACCTTGATCTTCGCCATTGGAAAATGCCTCTTCTTGCCTTGGAACCAGCCGGTTCCGGAGGGTTCACGATTGGGAGTGCGGCCCCTATACCAAAGCGAATCGGAGCGCGCAAATGATTGCCCTTGCTACCTTGGGCGTGCCTGCTGACAATGTATGAATCGTCCCCGGCCGACATATGTGGTCGCAGCCGCGCAATTCATTTCCTTGTCGGCTTTTTCGGCGCCATCGGCCCGACAAAGCGCGAGGCCATGGCAATCCAGCCCTTGATGGCATCGTCGCCGAGTTCGCCCGGCGCCACCATGATGAAACCCTTCATCTCGCGGCCGGTGAAGTTCATGCGGGTCGCGCCGGGCAGGGCGAGTGCCGCCGCCTCCTGATCCTCGCCAACGCGCACGAGCAGGCCGCCATCCTTCATGGTGCCGACCATCATGTTGCCGTTGAGTGTGAAGCAGGTGCCGCCGAACATGCGGATTTCGCCGATGAATGTCCGGATCTGGTCTGCAAGGGGGTCCACCATGGCTGGCCCTTACCGGAACTTCATTTTCGCGCGCAAATATGTCAGGGACGCGCAATAGGCGCAATTCTCGGTTCAATCGCAACGATGTCAGACACTTCAATCCCCGCTCAGCCCACCGCACCGGTGATCGTTCTCGTCGAGCCCCAGCTCGGTGAGAACATTGGCATGGTGGCACGTGCCATGGCCAATTTCGGCTTGGCCGAGCTTCGGCTGGTCAATCCGCGCGACGGCTGGCCGAACGAAAAGGCGCGTTCCGCCGCCAGCAACGCCGATCATGTCATCGACGGCGTGGTGGTCTTTCCCGATCTCGCATCGGCCGTGGCCGATCTCAATTTCGTCTTTGCCACCACCGCGCGCGAGCGTGACGGCTTCAAGGAAGTGCGCGGGCCCGTCGAAGCAGGGCGCACGCTGCGCGGCCATTCCGCTTCGGGGCTTCGCACCGGCATCCTGTTCGGACGCGAGCGCTTCGGCCTCTACAACGAAGAGGTGAGTCTTGCCGACGAGATCGTCACCTTCCCGGTCGATCCCAGGTTCGCCTCGCTCAACATCGCCCAGGCGGTGCTGTTGATGTCTTATGAGTGGATGAAGTCCGGCCTGGAAGATGAGACCCAGACCAATTTCACCAGCCCCGAAATGGCGCCGGCGACCAAGGATCAGTTGCACGGACTGTTCAATCATCTTGAATCGGCGCTGGACGCGCGCGGCTATTTCCGCCCGGCGGCCAAGAAGCCCAAGATGGTCGACAATCTGCGCTCGGTGCTGACCCGGGCCGGCTTCTTCGCGCCCGAGCTCAAGGTGCTGCGTGGCGTGGTCGCCTCTCTCGACTATTTCTCGCCCAAGGAGCCGCGCGGCGCTGGCTACCCCGATCGCAAGGCGAAGGTCGATCACGCCGCCCATTCCGGCGGCGCGGGCGCTGACGAGGACGACACACCGCCGGTCGGCGGCAGGGGGCTCGACAATGACTGACCGCCCGATCCTGATGTTCGATTCAGGCATTGGCGGGCTGACAGTGCTGCGCGAGGCGCGCGTGCTGATGCCCGAGCGCCGCTTCGTCTATGTCGCTGACGACGCGGCCTTTCCTTATGGTGCCTGGGAAGAGCCGGCGCTCAAGGCGCGCATCCTCGATCTGTTCGGCCGCTTGCTCGAGCGCTTCGATCCCGAAATCTCGGTCATTCCCTGCAACACGGCGTCGACGCTGGTCATCGATGCGCTGCGCCAGGCGTTCCCCGGCCATCCCTTCGTCGGCACCGTGCCGGCGATCAAGCCGGCCGCTGAACGCACGCGGTCGGGGCTGGTTTCGGTGCTGGCAACGCCCGGCACGGTCAAGCGCCAATACACGCGCGACCTGATCACCCAATGGGCGACCAAGTGCCATGTCAGGCTGGTCGGCAGCGACAGGCTTGCGCAGATGGCCGAGACTTACATGCGCGACGGCTTTGTCGACGAGCAGGCAGTCAAGGACGAGATCGCCCCTTGCTTCATCGAGCAGGACGACCGGCGCACCGACATCGTCGTGCTCGCCTGCACGCATTACCCGTTCCTGGTTAATCGCATGCGCAAGACCGCACCCTGGCCGGTCGACTGGATCGACCCCGCCGAGGCGATCGCGCGCCGGGCTCTGTCATTGCTCAATGGCTCACGCGGCCGGCGCGACGACGCCGGTCCCGATATCGCGGTCTTCACCTCGAAACGCACCGACTTCGCCACGCGCCGGCTGATGCAGGGATTTGGGCTGGCTGTCGAAGGAACATGACGGCGCGGCAGGCGTTTCCCAAACACGAGAGGTGAGGAGAAACGCCATGCCTGCAACATCAAGAGCTCAGCAGAAGGCCGCAGGAGCGGCGCTCGCCGCCAAGCGCGGCGAGATCAAGAAGAGCGAATTGGTCGGCGCATCGAAGGAAATGTATGAGTCGATGACCGAAAAGCAGCTCGAAGAGGTCGCCGAGACCAAGCACAAGGGCTTGCCGGAGCACAAGACAAAGCACTAGCCGCGCGTCCAATTGGACGCGCACTCTGTGCCGAAAATCGATTCCGATTTTCCGGGGCATGCACTGAGCCCCGGCAGTCCGGTCAGTAGCCGACGGTGAAGCGCTTGCCCGTATGCTTGGGCGTTTCGGCCTCGTCGACAATGGCGACCGCCAGGTCTTCGACCGAGATGTGGCTTTCGCCCTTGGCGTCGAACACCGGCTGGTCGCCGCCAATGCGGAACTTTGCTGTCCGTTCGCCGGGAGCCATCATGATGGCCGGCGAGATGAACGACCATTCCACGTCAGTCTCCGAACGCAGTGCTGCGAGTGCATCACGGGCGGCGCGTGCGCCGTCCTTGTAGGCTTCGGGGAAGTGCGGGCCGTCGACGAGTTGCTTGCCGTCGATTTCGAGGCTGCCGGCGCCACCAACCACGATCACGCGCTTGTCGGCGGCCTTGGCTGCGGCGACGATCGCCTTCGAGCCGGCGAGATGCTTCGAATAGATCTCGGGATCGCCCCAACCGCCATTGAAGGCCGAGATGACGATGTCGCTGCCGGAGATCGCCGCCTTCAGCGCCTCAATGTCGCTGGCGTCGGCCTTGACGGCGGTGACACCGTCGATCTGCGCGACCTTCTCCGGGCTGCGGACAATCGCCGTAACCTTATGGCCGCGCGAGGTCGCTTCCTTGAGGATGGTGGTGCCGACAAAGCCGGATGCGCCGATGAGAGCGATTTTCATGACTGTTCTCCTTGTTCGGTCTGTTTTGCCTTCCGTGGCAAAAGCAGGTATGATCTGTAATCAAGTTACCAACGATAACTATATAGATCGAACCGACGGATGCGAAAAGAACGCATGATTTCGTGCCCAGGTTACCTCAGGAGAACCACATGAACGCGCCAGCGAAGGCATCCGCCGCGGTGCCGCTGCTTCACACCACGCCCGGCTTCGAAGCCGATGGCGGCAACACGTGCCCCATTCGCGAAGTGCTGGACCGCGTCGGCGACACCTGGAGCATCCTTGTCATCATCAACCTCCAGGAGCATTCGGTGCGCTTCAACGCTCTGAAGCGCTCCATCGAAGGCATTTCGCAGCGCATGCTGACGGTCACCTTGCGCTCGCTCGAACGCGACGGGCTTGTCACACGCACGGTGCGGCCGACCACGCCACCGGAGGTCGAATACGGGCTGACCGAACTCGGGCAGTCCATCGCCGTGCCGATCGCATCGCTCGGCAGCTGGGCTGCAAGCAATCGCGACCGCATGCGCCAGGCGAGGGAGACCTTCGATCTCGACACCTGAGCGCGCAGGAATCGGAATGCGTCGACGGACGTGACGGCCTAGCCTCGGCTCCAACCTGAAATGGAGCGCCGCGATGAATGCCGACGACATTGTTTCGAAGCTGGACTGGGATTCGATACTTCGCAACCTTGATGCGTTCGGTGTCGCACCGACCGGCCCGCTGCTGGATCGGCAAACCTGCCTCGAATTGCGGGCGCTCTACGATCAGGACCAGCATTTTCGCAGCCGCATCGTCATGCAGCGGCACGGATTTGGTTCCGGCGAATACAAGTACTTCGCCAACCCGCTTCCGCAGATGATCGCCGGCCTTCGCCGAGGCTTCTACGAGCGCCTCGCACCCTTCGCCAATGGCTGGAACGAACGCATGGGGCTCGACAGGCGCTATCCGGCCGGTCTCGACGCCTTCCTTGCCGAGTGCCACGCCGACGGGCAGACAAAACCGACGCCGCTTCTGCTCAAATACGGCGCCGGTGACTACAACTGCCTGCATCAGGACGTCTATGGCGCTCACCTCTTTCCGGTTCAGCTGGTGATTCTGCTTTCCGATCCGCAATCCGAGTTCGAGGGCGGCGATTTCGTCATGACCGAGCAGCGTCCGCGTATGCAGTCGCGCGCCGAAGTGGTATCGCTCGGCATCGGGCAAGGCGCGCTGTTTGCCGTCAACGACCGGCCCAAGGCCGGCACGCGCGGCGACTATCGCGTCAAGATGCGCCACGGCGTCAGCCGGATTCACAGAGGCGAGCGCTTCACGATGGGCGTTATCTTCCACGACGCGAAATGAGCCGGCTTTTGGCTCCCAGCGTTGACATTGCATGATGTTTCGCCTAGTTAGCCGCCAACGCCGGGCCGAAACGCCCGGTGTTTCATTTGACGTGTCCCGTGGACCTTTTCCGCAAAGCGTGCGTGGAAGGTCCTGTCAGGCTCCGAAAACGGGGGCCAGAGGAGGGCGCGTTTCCTTCACTCGAAACACGAGGTTTCGGGTGTATCGTTTTGAAAGGGAATGCGATGAGCAAGCGCGAATCCGCGAAATACAAAATCGATCGTCGTCTTGGCGAAAACATCTGGGGCCGTCCGAAGTCCCCGGTCAACAAGCGTGAATACGGCCCCGGCCAGCACGGTCAGCGCCGCAAGGGCAAGCTTTCGGACTTCGGTCTGCAGCTGCGCGCCAAGCAGAAGCTGAAGGGTCACTACGGTGACGTTTCGGAAAAGCAGTTCCGCAAGACCTACGAAGAGGCAAACCGCCGCAAGGGTGACACCTCCGAGAACCTGATCGGCCTGCTCGAGTCGCGTCTGGATGCGGTCGTTTACCGCGCCAAGTTCGTGCCGACCATTTTCGCTGCCCGTCAGTTCGTCAACCACGGCCACGTCAACGTCAACGGCAAGCGCACCAACATCTCGTCCTACCGCTGCAAGGCTGGCGACGTGATCGAAGTCCGCGAGAAGTCGAAGCAGCTGGTCATCGTGCTTGAGGCCGTTGGTCTCGCCGAGCGCGACGTTCCTGACTACATCGAAGTCGATCACAACAAGATGGTCGCGACCTTTGCTCGCGTTCCCGGCCTGTCGGACGTTCCGTACGCAGTGCAGATGGAACCGAACCTCGTCGTCGAATTCTATTCGCGCTAATCCTCGGATCAGCATCGAATTGCAGAGAGCGGCCGGAAACGGCCGCTCTTTTCGTTTGTGCGCGCTGGCAACCGGACGGTCGCGCCTTGCATGGTGCGGAAAAGTACGAAATACCGCGTCGATGGGCAGTGGCCGTGCTTTCGCGGCGCTGTGGATTTGAAGGACCGTGCCGATGGGCATTCACGAGCAGGACGCGCTGGCCGAGCCGGAAGACCTCAACTTCCAGCTCTATCGCGATGCGCCTTCGTCGGTGGAGTTCAACAAGCTGCGCAAGCGGCTGTTGCGGCTGACCCGCCAGGCGATCGAGGATTACGCCATGGCCAGGCCAGGCGAGCGCTGGCTGGTGGCGCTGTCGGGCGGCAAGGATTCCTATGGCCTGCTCGCTGTCTTGATGGATCTCAAATGGCGCGGGCTGCTGCCGGTCGAACTGCTTGCCTGCAATCTCGACCAGGGCCAGCCCAACTTCCCCAAGAACGTGCTGCCTGACTATCTCAACGCGAACGGCATTGCCCACCGCATCGAATACCGCGACACCTACGCCATCGTCACCGAGAAACTGCCGGAGGGCAGCACCTATTGTTCGCTGTGCTCACGGCTCAGGCGCGGCCATCTCTACCGCATCGCGCGCGAGGAGGGCTGCTCTTCGCTGGTGCTCGGCCACCATCGCGAGGACATCCTCGAGACCTTCTTCATGAACCTGTTCCATGGCGGCCGCCTTGCCGCCATGCCGCCGAAGCTGCTCAATGACGACGGCGACGTCATGGTGCTCAGGCCGCTGGCCTTCTGTGCTGAGGCAGACATGGCCAAGTTCGCCGAAGGCATGAAGTTTCCGATCATTCCCTGCGACCTCTGCGGCAGCCAGGAAGGGCTCCAGCGCAATGCCATGAAGGCGATGCTGGACGATATCGAAAAGCGCATGCCGGGCCGCAAGGACACGATGTTGCGCGCGCTGGCCAACACACGCCCGTCGCATCTGCTCGACCGCAAGCTGTTCGATTTTGCCGGCTTGATGGCTGGCTAGGATCAACGGATCCATCAAGACAACAGCCCGAAAAACCGGCTTGGTTTTTCGGGCTGTTTTCGTATTCGGAGACTGTGTCTCGCTCCCGCTGTCAGTGGACCTCAGCTACTACCGGCTTGGGATCGTGCTGGCCGCGAAACAGCTTGCCCTTCTCGGCGATCAGCACCATCACCAGGCCGATGGCGGCAACGCCGCAGAAGCCGATGGCCAGCGGCACTGTCGTGCCGTCGAAGGACTGGCCGATGGCCGCGCCGATCAACCCGCCACCCAGCGTCTGCATGAAGCCCTGCACCGATGACGCCGTGCCGGCGATATGGCCGAGCGGCTCCATGGCGATGGAATTGAAATTCGAGCCGATCCAGCCGAACTGGAACATCGCCAGCGCAAACAGCACGATGAAGGCGGCGAACGGCACCGGCCCGGTCAGCGACCAGGAGAGCCAGATCATGCTCACCAGCAAAAAGCCGATCAGCGCGCCGTGCGACAGCTTGCGCATGCCGAGCTTGCCGACAAGCCGGGAGTTGAGGAACGACGACACCGACATCATGCCGGCGATCGCCGCGAACACCAGCGGGAACCAGACGCCGAGCCCGTAGAGGCCGACATAGACCTGCTGGGCCGAGTTGATGAAGCCGAACAGGGCGCCGAAGATCGTCATCGAGGCGAGCGTGTACCACAGCGACATGCGCGTGGTGAGCACGGTACGAAACCCCTTGGCGATCGACAGGATCGACAGCGGCCGCCGGTCGTCGGGGTGCATCGTTTCGGGCAGCCGGATCGCCGCCCACAGCGTGATCGCCAGCGCTGACACCGCCATGACGATGAAGATCATGTGCCATTCCGAAAACAGCATGACGATCTGGCCCATGGCGGGCGCCACCACGGGCACGATCATGAACACCATGAAGATCAGCGACATGATCTCGGCCATCTGTCGCCCGCCGAAGCGGTCGCGCACCACCGAGACCGCGATCACCCGCGTCGATGCGGCACCGATGCCCTGGACGAAGCGTAGTGCAAGCAAGGTTTCAAAGCTCGGCGCGAAGGCCGCGGCAAAGGCCGCCAGCACATAGATGCCGAGGCCGAACAGCAGCGGCTTGCGCCGGCCGAACCGGTCGGAGATCGGTCCGTAGGCCAAAAGCGCCAGCGCGAGGCCAGCGAAATAGGCGGTGATCACATATTGGCGGTGGTTTTCGCTCTCGACATTGAGGGCCGCACCGATCTGCTGCAGCGCCGGCAGCATGATGTCGACGGCCAGCGCGTTGACGGCCATCAGGGCGGCGGCCAGCGCGATGAATTCCCAACGCGGAATCGGGAACACGCCCTGTTGGGCGCTGGGAGAGACTTTCTGTTCCATGCGGAATCCAATTCAAACGGAAATGCGCCGGAAAGCCGGCGCATTTGCCACAAACGGGACCCCGGAACAGGCCGGAGCCGGTAATTCTTATGTCAGGCGGCGCCCTTGACGCTCACGCCCTTCTCCTGAAGGAACGACTGCAACTCGCCGGCCTGGAACATCTCGCGGATGATATCGCAGCCGCCGACGAACTCGCCCTTGACGTAGAGCTGGGGAATCGTCGGCCAGTTGGAATAGTCCTTGATGCCCTGGCGAAGGTCGTTCGAGGTCAGGACGTTGACGCCCTTGTAGTCGACCCCGAGGTAGTCGAGGATCTGGACGACCTGGCCGGAAAAGCCGCACTGTGGAAAGCCGGGCGTGCCCTTCATGAAAACCACGACATCCTGGCTCTTCACTTCGCTATCGATGTATTCGTTGATTCCGCTCATGGCGCACCTAAACCTCAGATCTGGCCGGCGGACCGGCAATGTTCGTTAGACTGCTAGCATCTGCCACTATGTGGTTGCAACAGTCGAGCATTCCAAGCGTCGCGTCGACCCGAAATCCGGAAATGTGACCTTTTTGCCGCCTCGCGTCGCCCTTGGCTGCGCCGTCAGGTGCTGCGCCGCGCCTTCGAGCGCGAGCGCACGGTGCGCTTGCGGCTCGTCTGCTTCTTGGCTGGCCTTAAAAGCTTCTCGATCTGGCGCAGCGTCGCCGAATTCGAAGAGGTCGTGCGCTTGCGCCGGCGGGTCCGCTTGGACGTGCTCGACGGTTTCTTCAGAATGTCCTTGAGCACGCCGTCGACGACGCCTTGGACCAAATCGTTGATCAATGACATGAGCGCCAGCTTCCCGTTCTGTGGAGTTTCCCGGATAAAAGATCGGGCAACCGATGTCGAGGCCTTCGGCCTACTTGATCGCTCGCACACAGATGAACGCCGGCGAACGGTTGAGCTCGGCGAAATGCCTAGGATCAACGGCGGCCATTTCAGCCACCGGCAACGGCTCAACGAAACGGTCGAGGCGCCAGCCGGCATCGGCCAACCCGTTCAGTATGTCCTGCAGCGGCCGGCGGTAGGATTCGACATAAGGGTTGGGCTCGCCAAAGCCGCCCCAATGCAGGCCCCAGCGGTTCGTCGCGAAATAGTCGGCATTGCCGCGGGCGCGGGCATCACCCCAGTCGCGCATCGGGTGGCCCATCGAAAAGACCAGCCGGCCGCCAGCCCGCGCGATGCGGTGGAACTCGGTGAAAACAGGCTTGAGGTCTTCGACATAGTCGAGCGCGAGGGAACACAGGATCGCGTCAATGCTAGCGATCGCCAGCCAGTCCAGTGGCTTGGCCAGGTCGCCTTCGTGGAATTCGACGTCGAGACCCGCGCAGCGCTTGCGCGCCAGTTCAAGCATTTCAGGCGTAATGTCGAAGGCGCGGACCTTGGCACCTGCCCGTGCCAGCTTCTGCGAGCAGATGCCAGAGCCGCAGCCGGCATCGACCACGTCGAGCCCGGTGACGTCGCCGAGCAGGGCCAGCGAAGCCGGCCGCTCGTAAAGCGCGTTGTGGGGCTTGGTCGGGGCGGCCGCATCGTAGCGGTCAGCGAAAGTAGAGTAGGCGCGGCGCCCTATCTGATTGTCATCCGGGCGCCGCGTCATCGGAGCGCA
This sequence comes from Aminobacter carboxidus, assembly GCF_014863355.1. GTDB lineage: Bacteria > Pseudomonadota > Alphaproteobacteria > Rhizobiales > Rhizobiaceae > Aminobacter > Aminobacter carboxidus. The sequence continues at coordinate 1,037,197 of NZ_JACZEP010000001.1, forward strand.
GACCTTACTCGGGAATGCTGGTCTGCAGGGCAAGCGCATGCAGCACACCGCCCATGTTGCCCTTCAGCGCGTCGTAGACCATCTGGTGCTGCTGCACCCGGGTCTTGCCGCGGAAGCTTTCCGAGACGACCTCGGCGGCGTAGTGGTCGCCATCGCCGGCGAGATCGCGGATGGTCACCCGGGCATCCGGAATGCCGTCCTTGATCATCCGTTCGATGTCGTGTGCGTCCATTGCCATGTTGTCGTTCCCGCTCAGTTGTCCATGAAGCGAGGGAACCAGGATTCGTGAGCCGAGGTCAACTCGTCGATCGCCACGGCCCGTGCCTCGCCCAGCCTCAGTTCCTCGCCGCCGGTCGTTCCGATCCACGGAGCGTGGATGCCGAGCGCCTTGGCTTCGTTCCACAATTCCTGCATCTCGGCCGACTTGGGGTCAAGCTTGACGGTGACCAGGTAACGGCCCTGGTCCTCGCCGAAAAACACCGGGATCGGATTGGTGCCGCTGAGGCCTGGAACGACAGCGCCGATGCCGGAGGCCATGGCCATCTCGGCGAGCGCAACCGCAAGGCCGCCATCGGACAGGTCGTGCACGGCACTTGCCGTGCCGCTGCGGATCAGCTTGCGCACGAAGTCGCCGACCTTCTTCTCGTGTTCGAGATCGACCGAAGGCGGCGGGCCGTCGGTACGACCGTGAACGTCGCGCATGTAGATAGACTGGGCAAGGTGGCTACCCCACCGGGCCGGTCCGCCGACCAGCAGGATCACTTCGCCTTCCTTGGCAAAGCAGGCCTTGGCCATCTTCGACCAGTCGTCGATCAGGCCGACGCCGCCGATTGTCGGTGTCGGCAGGATGCCCTGGCCGTTGGTCTCGTTGTAGAGCGAGACGTTGCCCGATACGATCGGGAAGCCGAGCGCGCGGCAGGCATCGCCGATGCCGGTCACGGCGCGCACGAACTGGCCCATGATCTCGGGCCGCTCGGGATTGCCAAAGTTGAGGTTGTCGGTCGCGGCCAGCGGCAGCGCGCCAGTGGCGGTCAGGTTGCGCCAGCATTCGGCCACAGCCTGCTTGCCGCCCTCATACGGGTCGGCCTCGCAGTAGCGCGGCGTCACGTCGGACGAAAACGCCAGCGCCTTGGTCTCGTGGCCTTCGACGCGGACAACCCCGGCGTCGCCACCGGGGCGCTGCAGCGTGTTGCCCTGGATCATCGTGTCGTACTGCTCGTAGACCCAGCGGCGCGACGACAGGTCGGGACCGCCGAGCATCTTCAGCAATGCGTCGGCCACGTCCGCCTGCGGCACGTCTTCGGCGGCCAGCTGCGCGCGCTTGGCCGGCTCGACCCACGGACGGTCATATTCGGGCGCCTCGTCGCCGAGTTCCTTGATCGGCAGGTTGGCGACTTCGACACCCTGGTGCAGGACGCGGAAGCGCAGGTCGTCGGTGGTCTTGCCGACGATGGCGAAGTCGAGGCCCCACTTGACGAAGATGGCCTCGGCTTCTTCTTCCTTTTCGGGGCGCAGCACCATGAGCATGCGCTCCTGGCTCTCCGATAGCATCATCTCGTAAGCGCTCATGCGCTCTTCGCGCACCGGCACCTTGTCGAGGTCGAGCTCGATGCCGAGGTCGCCCTTGGCGCCCATCTCGACGGCCGAGCAGGTCAGGCCAGCCGCACCCATGTCCTGGATGGCGATGACGGCACCAGAAGCCATCAGCTCGAGGCAGGCTTCGAGCAGGCATTTTTCGGTGAACGGATCGCCGACCTGCACGGTCGGGCGCTTCTCGTCGATCTTGTCGTCGAATTCGGCCGAGGCCATGGTCGCGCCGCCGACGCCGTCGCGGCCGGTCTTGGCGCCGAGATAGACGACCGGCAGGCCGACACCCTTGGCTTGCGATAGGAAGATGCCGTCGGTCTTGGCAAGGCCGGCGGCAAAGGCGTTGACCAGGATGTTGCCGTTGTAGCGTGCGTCGAAATTCACTTCGCCGCCGACTGTCGGCACGCCGAAGGCGTTGCCATAGCCGCCGACGCCGGCAACCACGCCCGACACCAGGTGGCGGGTCTTGGGGTGGTCGGGTGAACCGAAGCGAAGGGCGTTCATCGACGCGACGGGGCGCGCGCCCATGGTGAAGACGTCGCGCAGGATGCCGCCGACGCCGGTCGCCGCACCCTGATAGGGCTCGATGTAGGAAGGGTGGTTGTGGCTTTCCATCTTGAAGACCACGCAGTCACCGTCGCCGATGTCGACCACGCCGGCGTTTTCGCCGGGGCCTTGGATAACGACGTCGCCTTTGGTCGGCAGCGTGCGCAGCCACTTCTTCGACGACTTGTAGGAGCAGTGCTCGTTCCACATCGCCGAGAAGATGCCGAGTTCGGTAAAGCTCGGCTCGCGCCCGACAAGGTCGAGGATGCGCTGGTATTCGTCCGGCTTGAGCCCGTGCGCGGCGATAAGTTCGCCGGTGATCTTCACGTCATTCTGAATGGTCATCGTAGATCGCAGAATCCGTTGGGGGAGGCGTTGGTGGCTCCATAGCGCATGATTGCGCTGGGATATACCGCCAATGGCCAGAAAGTCACCCTTTATGGCTGGAATTGGCCTTTGGCTTGAGGATGCGTGGCGATCAGCCGAAGCTGTCGTAGCCTGCGCTGCCCTCGTCGAGCAGGCGCCGCACCTTGCTCAGCCCCTTTTCGACGTCGCCGCGTGTGCGCGGCGCCGAAACGCCAATCCTGACGCGGTGGAATACCTGATCGGAGCGTCCGGCCTTGAATTCATCTTCGTCGTCGATCAGCACGCCCTGGCCATAGGCGGCGTTCTTGAAGGTGCCGGAGTTCCAGGGGTCGGGCAGTGCCAGCCAGATGAACGGGATGTTTTGAGTCATGTTGTAGTCGCAGCCGTCGAGCGCCTTGCGCACGATGTCGAGGCGGGCGCTGATCTCGGCAATCGAGCGGGCGCGAATAGCCGCCGCTTCGCCCGACAGCACGAGCCGTGCGCACAGTTCGGCGAGCAGGAACGGCATGCCGCCGGTGACCATCTTGTGGGCGACGCGGATGCTGTGCCGGAAATGCGCCGGGCAGGACAGCCAGCCGCCGCGCACGCCTGCGGCGACCGACTTCGACAGGCCACCGACGACGAAGACGCGTTCGGGGGCGAATTCGGCCAGCAGCGGCGTGTGATCGTTGGTCAATGCCCCGTAAAGGTCGTCCTCGACCAGCAACACATTGTACTTCCGCGCGATCTCGGCGATCGCCGCGCGGCGCTCGCTTGGCATGATCACGCCTGTTGGATTCTGTGCGGTCGGCATCATGAATGCCAGCTTGGGGTGCTTTTGGGCGCAGACGGCCTCGAAATCGTCGGGGTCGATGCCGTGCACGTCCGAATTGACCAGCGCCATGCGCCGGCCGATCAGCCCGGAACTGCGGGCGATCTGGGTGTAGGTTACGTGTTCGAACAGGACGTGGTCGCCAGGAGAGGTGACGGCGGCGATGATCGCCATGACCGCGGCGTGGGCGCCGAGCGTCGGCACGATCGTCTCGGGCGCCGGACGGAAGCCGTTGCGGGACAACCATGCGCTGCCCGCCGCGAACCAATGCTCGGGAAAGGTCCTGGTGTAGCTCGTCATGTCGTCGGGATGCTCGCGGCTGATTGCAGCGAGCATTGCTTCGATTGCGCGGCTCTGGCCGACATTGGGTGCAGCCGTGCTGTCGAAATGCAGCTTTCCCGGCGGCGCTTCCACCGCGCGAGAGCCTTCGTGGGGCAGGGGCGCCGGGGCGATCGGTGCCGGCAGTTCGCGGTCCCGCTCCATGATGTAGGTGCCGCGACCGACTTCGCCGCTGACCAGCCCGCGTTCGCGCAACAATGCATAGGCGCGTCCAACTGTGCCTATGGTCACACCGATGTCGTAGGCGAGGTTGCGTTGTGGCGGCAGCTTGGTGCCCGAGGCCAGAACGCCGCTGTCGATGTCGCTTTCGATGCGCTCGGCCAGCCGCAAATAAAGGGGGCCGGAGCCGGATGAAAGGTCGGGAAGCCAAATTGTCATGGTGACAATTCCTAAATTGCTATCATCACTGAGTCAATTCATAGCATTTCTTGTTACCAATAGACACAATGCGGACAGAGAAAATGAGTACAATTGATGCAATTGGCGGAGCTGCCGAAGCTGCATCTCCGTACACGAAACGTAGCGGTCTTCGTCGCTTCGTGCACTGGCTGGCGTTTTGCGTGGAGCGGCGGCGCACCAGGCTGGCGCTGCTGGAGCTTACAGACGACCAACTCGCCGATATCGGAATTTCGCGCTGCGATGCTTATCGCGAAGGGCTTCGTCCCTTCTACGATTGACTACTCCCATGGTCGCGAGCCGTCACGACCCACGGACGGTTCGGCTTGGGTGGAGGCGCGCCCCTGTGCCTCCACCTCTTTTGCCAACGGGCGGGCAGGCGGCGATCTTTCCGTCTGGAATTGTCAGGCGGCAGCGCCGCAGGAGGTATCGCCAGTACGCCAGCGATTGATATCCGAGCCGATGCGGGCGCCGAGCGCCTCGCTCATCAGCGGGCCGAAAACCTGGACCTGGCTCGAATTGCCCTGCGCCTGAACGACCAGCAGCGGCCTTGCGCCATACTGCTTGGCAGGCACCAGAAGGAAGCGTGGCGTGCCGCCGAAATTGTTCAGCTCGTTGGCCATCTGGTACTTCTTGAAGGCCGGATCCTTGCTGGCGAACCAGCATTTGTGAGCCGCAATCGCCACCTGTTCCATGGAACGAAGCGATGCGCTCTTGCCGGACGACGACGACGGTGGCGGCGTCTTCGGGCTGGAATTGCAGGCGGCGAGGCCGATGACCGCGGCCGTTGCCGCCAGAATCCGCAGAGACTTCATGCGCCGATGCCCGCCTTTTCAGATGATGAGGGGAGGAGTTTCCGGTGCGCTCAGGCTGCCTTGGCCAGCCCGAGTACGCTCTCGAACAGTGCGCGGCCGTCATTGCCGCCATGCGCTGCCTCGATCAGGTTTTCCGGGTGCGGCATCAGGCCGAGCACGTTGCCCTTGTCATTGATGATGCCGGCAATGTCGTTGACCGAGCCGTTCGGGTTGGTGCCCTCGGCGTAGCGGAACACGACCCGGCCTTCACCTTCGACGCGCGCGAGCGTCTCGGGATCGGCAAAGTAGTTGCCGTCATGGTGCGCTACGGGGCAGCGGATGACCTGGCCGGCCGCGTAGTTGCGGGTGAAGGCGGTGTTGGCGTTGGCGATCTCGAGCTTCACTTCGCGGCAGACGAACTTGAGCGAGGCGTTGCGCATCAGGGCGCCGGACAGCAGGCCCGCCTCGACCAGGATCTGGAAGCCGTTGCAGACACCGACGACTTGCACGCCCTTGGCGGCCTTCTCGGCCACGGCGCGCATAACCGGCATGCGGGCGGCGATCGCACCGCAACGCAGGTAGTCGCCGAAGGAGAAGCCACCCGGAATGGCGATCAGGTCGACATCGGGGATTTCCGTGTCGGTCTGCCATACGGTGACGGGCGCCTTGCCCGAAATCTTGGTCAGCGCCGCGATCATGTCGCGGTCGCGGTTCAGGCCGGGGAGGAGAACGACTGCTGATTTCATTTCGATTCGTAAGGCCTCTGAGGTTCGGCGAGTTCGCGCAGTTCCAAACGACGCTCGATACGCTCGAGCCATTCGTCGTGACGGTCAAGTCTGCGGTTGACGCCAGCCAGCGCTTCTTCCGCACCCGTCATACTTGTCTTGATCTCCTGAAGGTCGAACTTCATCTCCGGGAGATCGCCATGCACGCGCTTCAGCAGTTCGTACATCAGGTCGTTGGTGACTTCTGCCACTACACCCTCTGGTGCAACCTCAGATAAGCGTCACGCTATAATTCTCAATCACCGTGTTCGCCAGAAGCTTCTCGCACATGGCGTTGAGGTCAGCTTCCGCCTTGGCCTTGTCGGCGCCTTCGATTTCGACGTCGAAGACCTTGCCCTGGCGCACGGAACCGACGCCGCCGAAGCCCAGCCCGTCGAGCGCATGCTCGATCGCCTTGCCTTGCGGGTCCAGGACGCCGTTTTTGAGGGTGACGGTGACGCGGGCCTTGATCACGGGCATTTCACTCCGAAAGTGTCGACTGGAAATGATTCGGGCGCGACTGTGGTCGCGCCCGTTGCTGTCTAGTGTTTGACGAGAACCGGTCCGGTCGGACGCGGGGTCTCGTTTTCGTTCATGATGCCGAGGCGGCGTGCCACTTCCTGGTAGGCTTCGACAAGTCCGCCCATGTCGCGGCGGAAACGATCCTTGTCGAGCTTGTCCTGGGTGGCGACGTCCCACAGGCGGCAGCTGTCCGGCGAGATCTCGTCGGCAACCACGATGCGCATCATGTCGCCTTCGAACAGGCGGCCGCATTCGATCTTGAAGTCGACGAGCTGGATGCCGACGCCCATGAACAGGCCGGAAAGGAAGTCGTTGACGCGGATGGCAAGAGCCATGATGTCGTCGATTTCCTGCGGGCTTGCCCAGCCGAAGGCGGTGACGTGCTCTTCCGAGACCATCGGGTCGTCGAGCGCATCGGCCTTGTAGTAGAACTCGATGATCGAGCGCGGCAGCACGGTGCCTTCCTCGATGCCGAGACGCTTGGCCAGCGAACCAGCGGCGACGTTGCGCACCACGACCTCAAGCGGGATGATCTCGACTTCCTTGATCAGCTGCTCGCGCATGTTAAGCCGGCGGATGAAGTGGGTCGGAATGCCCATGCGGTTCAGGTGGTTGAAGATGTGCTCGGAAATGCGGTTATTGAGCACGCCCTTGCCGTCGACGACCTCATGCTTCTTCTTGTTGAAGGCAGTGGCGTCGTCCTTGAAAAACTGGATAAGGGTGCCCGGTTCCGGGCCTTCATAAAGGATCTTGGCCTTGCCTTCGTAGATGCGGCGGCGATTCTTCATTTGAATGATTCTCTGGTTGGAAGGGTGGACGGCAAGCTACCGGTCCCTTTCTCACGCCGCAAAGCCGCGGCGGCTGTGGGTTTCAAGGCCGGTCTCTATCTTAATCGGGCCAATTGCTCAATCATCATTTCCCGCCAATCAACGCCTTTTGCTGCGGAAATGCCGCACCGCACACGCAAATGGTGCAAAAGAGAGATATTGACCGGGCGGCGGGCTTTTGGTTTGAGGAAGTCGATATCATATGCACCGGAAGTCGAATCGATTTTCCCACTCCCTGGAGGATTGCCATGAGCAACATGAAGGACCGCGAAGAAGGTTTTGAACGCAAGTTCGTCTTCGACGAAGAACTGCGCTTCAAGGCAAATGCGCGGCGCAACAAGGCGCTCGGCCTCTGGGCTGCCGAAAAGCTTGGCAAGTCGGGCGCCGATGCCGATGCCTATGCCAAGGAAGTCGTGGTTTCCGACATCGAGGAAGCCGGCGATCATGACGTGTTCCGCAAGATCCGCGCCGATTTCGACAAGGCCGGCGTCGACCAGTCCGACCATCAGATCCGCCGCACCATGGATGAACTGATGGCGCAGGCGATCGACCAGATCAAGAACACCTGATTTAGCCGGACCCTAGTTTTGCTGGACCAACGAGCCGCCCGGATTCCGGGCGGTTTTTGTTTGCGCCGATGCTGGCTTCAGGCTGAAATGGGTACCGGCCAGAGCATGATCCCGGAAGGTAGGAACCGGTTTTCGGATAGGTAGTGCTCTAACAAGTGGATAGAGCCTCATTCCGATGCATCGGAATGGACAGGGCTCAGGGAGGGAGAGAAAAAATGTCGCTTGCCGAGAGACTGCATGCCAGCGAGACCATCATCACGGCCTGGTCTGGCGTGCCGGATGCGTTGACCGTCGAAATCCTGGCCGGGCAGGGCTTTGATGCCGTCACCCTCGACATGCAGCATGGCGGACACAATGAAGACAGCGTGCTGCGCTCGATCGCGCCGGTGCTGCGGGCCGGGAAGCACTCGCTCGTGCGGGTTCCGGTTGGCCGATTCGACATGGCGAGCCGGGCGCTCGATTTCGGTGCCGAGGCCGTCATCGCGCCGATGGTCAATTCGGTCGAGGACGCCAGGCGCTTCGCTGCCGCGATGAAATACCCGCCGCTTGGCGAGCGTTCCTGGGGCCCGACCTTTGCTTCGCCACGTCATAGCAGCAAGGATCCAGTCAAATGGCTGAAGGAGAGCAACGCACGCACTGTCTCCTTCGCCATGGTCGAGACCCATGCCGCGGTCGCCGTGCTCGACGGTATTCTGGCGACGCCGGGCATTGATGGCATCTTCCTTGGGCCGGGCGACTTTTCCATCGCCTGGACGAAGGGCGAGACGATCAATTCGACGCTCGAGGACATGATGGCAACTGTCGCCGACGTCGGCAGGCGAACCCGCGCCGCCGGCAAGCATGCCGGTATCTATGTCACCGATCCAAAGATCGCGGGGCGTTTCGTCGATATGGGCTACCAGCTACTGGCGACGGGCTCAGAGCACCAGCTGATCGCGGCTGGCGCTGCGGGCCTGCTTGCCGATCTCAAGAAGTCACTCGGCTAGCAGGCCCGCGTCCGCTTGGGCGCGTGACCGATATCTCAGATCGAAAGGCTTTCAGCCTTCCAGGCGCGACAGGAACTGCGCGAACACCATCGATCCCTCGGGCCAGGGACCAAAGCCGGAATCGGCATTGATGTGGCCGGCTTCGCCGGCCTCGACGAACAGCGAGCCCCACGCGGCGGCAATGTCTTCGGCGACGTCGAGCTTGCAATAGGGGTCGTTGCTGGAGGCGACCACGACGGATGGGAACGGCAACGGGTCGCGCGGGTAGGGGCCGAACGTCATCAGGTGCTTTGGCCGGATCGCCGGATTGGAAACGTCCGGGGGCGCCACGAAGAAGCCCCCCGCCACATGTTTCTTGAAGCCGGCAATGGCATGGATGGCGGTCGGGATGCCGAGCGAGTGCGCAACCAGCACCACCGGGCGTTCGGCGGCGTTGACGGCGGCGATGACCTTGGCCGTCCAGTCCTCGCGCACCGGCTTCGACCACTCGTCCTGCTCGACGCGGCGCGCGGTCGACAGCTTTTCCTCCCAGCGGCTCTGCCAGTGGGATGGCCCCGAATTGGTGTATCCGGGAACGATGATGATATCGGCGTCTTTTACCTTCATGTCGCGGATGTAGCGATCCGATCTCGCCGGTGCAAGCCGGTGCGGCCTACAGTTCCATGTGCACGATCTCGATCGGAACGCCGCCGCTGCCGTGGGAGAAATAGCCCCGCTCGACCTTACGAAAGCCATGCCGGCGATAAAAGCCCTCGGCATTGACGGTCGATTCAACCTTGATCGGCCCGTCGTGACCCTGCCGCGCATTCTTGATACCGATTTCCAGCAGCCTCTTGCCTAGGCCCGAGCCTGCGGCATCGGCCAATAGGAACAGCCGTGTGACCTCGCCCGGCTCGGAATCGACAAAACCGACGATCCTGCCGTCTTGCTCGGCAACGACCATGAGCCCTTTGGCGATCATCTCTTCGTAGGTGTCTGCCGTGCGTCGACCCATCCATCCGGCGATCTGCTCGGCGGAGTAGTGGCCCTTCGCCAGCTCGCAAACGGAAGCCTGCGTGACATCAAACGCGGCTTGCCCGTCACCACGGCGTGCCGGCCTCAGGGATGTATGTTCACTCATGAAAAGCACCTGGATCAAATTCAGCAACCAAACAGCTAGCGTTCGGCATTGGAAAAGTCTCCGGCGATGGGCCGCTGGTACAATCAAACCCCAGCAAACCTGGCCGTTACCAGTAGCCGGAAGTGGTCGATTGATATCGAATCGTTGAACGCGGTGTTCGGTCTTTGCTGACTTGTGTGAACGATACGCGCAGCCGATCTATGACGAGACAGACAGCGGTGTTGGCCGGAGAATGGATTTTGGAACTGACACGACGCAAACTGGTTGGCAGCGCAGCCCTCCTCGCATTGGGCGCTGGGGTGCGGCCCGGCCATACGGAGCCCACGATGAGCAACCTACCTTTTGCCGCCACGACCCCGGTCAGCGTGTCCCGCGTCGGCCTCAAGGCCAGAGACGCCCAGGCGCTGGCGAATTTCTATCGTGACGTCGTCGGCTTGCAGGAACTCGCCCGCGATGGCGAAACCATCACCTTGGGTGCTGGCAGCCGCGCATTGCTGGACATCGAGTCCGACAAGGCGGCCCAGCCCGACGATCCACGCAGTGCCGGCCTGTTTCACACCGCCTTCCTGTTGCCGAGCCGTGCCGATCTCGGGCGCTGGATCAAGCACGCCATCGACAAGCGCATTCCTGTCGACGGTGCTTCCGACCATCTGGTCAGCGAGGCGCTCTACCTGACCGATCCAGAAGGCAACGGCATCGAAATCTATCGCGACCGGCCGCATGACAGCTGGAAATGGACCGGTTCGCAGGTCGCCATGGCCACCGATCAACTGGATATCCCTTCGATCGTCGCCGAGTTGCCCGGCAGTGATGGCGGCTGGCAGGGCATGCCGGAAAACAGCATCGTCGGCCACGTTCATCTGCGCGTCGGCGAACCGGCTTCGGCTGCCGATTGGTGGAAGACACAGTTCGGCTTCGACACGGTGGCGAAATACGGCAACAGCGCCGTGTTCCTGTCCTCAGGCGGCTATCACCACCATATCGGCGCCAATTCCTGGCAGAGCCCGGGTGCTGGAAAGCGGGACCTCTCACGCACCGGCCTGGCCTGGGTCGAGATGCGCTCGGCCGACGCCAAGGCTGCGTCGACCTACGAAGATCCGTGGGGCACCGTCATCCGGGCGCTGCCTGGCCAGCCGGGCTGAGCTTTGCTCCTGACATCGCCTGGCCGCGGCATGTGCTAAGCGGAACGAACCTGCCGATCGGGCAGGTTCGTTTTTCGCCGTGCATCATCGAGGTCGTTCATGTTGAAGGTCATCGCTCAGGATTTCATCAAGCCTGAGTTCATCGAAATCGTGCTGCCGCTTTATGCCGAGCTTGTTGAAAAGACCAAGCTCGAACCGCTGTGCATCGCCTACGATCTGTATGTCGACCAGAAGGATCCTGGGCATTTCGTCTTCATCGAGGAATGGCCCGATCGCTCGGCTTTGGATATCCATTGCCGGACCGAGCATTTCACCCGGCTGGTGCCGCTGATCAACAGACATCAGCGGCAGGACGCGACCTTCACCCTGATGAATGCGTTCGTGGCCTGACGACCCATCGCCGGATTCCGAGAACAAAAGGCCCTCTCGGCGATCTGCCGCGAGGGCCTTTTTGTTCATGCGGGCCTAGGGCCTGCATTGCTAGCCGAATACGCGGCTGAAGATCGTGTCGACATGCTTGGTATGGTAGCCGAGGTCGAATTTTTCACGGATTTCGCTCTCGGGCAAGGCAGCCGTCACGTCCTTGTCGGCGAGAAGTTCCTCAAGGAAATCCTTGCCTTCTTCCCAAACCTTCATGGCGTTGCGCTGGACCAGGCGGTAGGCGTCCTCGCGGGAAACGCCAGCCTGCGTCAGGGCCAGCAGCACGCGCTGCGAATGCACCAGGCCGCGAAACTTGTTCATGTTCTTGAGCATGTTGTCGGGATAGACGACGAGCTTGTCGATGACGTTGGTCAGACGCGCCAGCGCGAAATCGAGCGTCACGGTCGCGTCCGGACCGATCATGCGTTCGACCGACGAGTGCGAGATGTCGCGCTCGTGCCACAACGCCACGTTCTCCATGGCCGGTGCCGCATAGGAGCGGACCATGCGGGCGAGGCCGGTCAGGTTTTCGGTCAGAACCGGGTTGCGCTTGTGTGGCATCGCCGACGAGCCCTTCTGGCCCGGCGAGAAGTACTCTTCCGCTTCCAGCACCTCGGTGCGCTGCAGGTGACGGATTTCGGTGGCGACGCGCTCGATCGACGAGGCGATGACGCCGAGCGTGGCAAAGAACATGGCGTGGCGGTCACGCGGGATGACCTGCGTCGACACTGGCTCCGGCTTGAGGCCGAGCTTGGCCGCGACATGCTCTTCGACGCGCGGGTCAATATTGGCGAAGGTGCCGACCGCGCCCGAAATGGCGCAGGTGGCGATGTCTTCGCGCGCATGCACCAACCGCTCGCGGCAACGGGTGAACTCGGCGAAGGCCAGCGCCAGCTTGACGCCGAAGGTCGTCGGCTCGGCATGGATGCCGTGGCTGCGGCCAATCGTGACGGTGTCCTTGTGCTCGAAGGCGCGGCGCTTGAGCGCGGCCAGAAGCGCGTCGATATCGGCAAGCAGGAGGTCGGTGGCGCGCACCAACTGCACCGAAAGGCAGGTGTCGAGCACGTCGGACGAGGTCATGCCCTGGTGGATGAAGCGCGAATCCGGGCCGACGAATTCGGCCAGATGCGTCAGGAAGGCGATGACGTCATGCTTGGTGACACGCTCGATCTCGTCGATGCGCTCGACGTCGAACTTGGCAGCGCCGCCCTTTTCCCAGATCGTCTTTGCCGCATCCTTGGGGATCACGCCGATCTCGGCCAGCGCGTCGCAGGCATGGGCCTCGATCTCGAACCAGATCCGGAACCGGGTTTCAGGAGACCAGATGTCGACCATCTCGGGCCGCGAATAGCGAGGGATCATGGCGGGGCTCGTCCTGCTGAAGTTTCGTTGCGGCTCCCTAACAGAGGTGGGCGCAATGCTCAACGCGAACGGCAGGCAAACCACAAAGCTGCGGCGAAAAGGGCTAAGAATCCCCCGGGAAAGTACAGTCGCAGGCCCAAAACGGCGAATTGATAGAGCGCGACGAGCCCGGTGAAGACGAACTGGAACGCCCAGGTGATGGTGAAGGCCGGCGCGTGCCACTCGGCATAGTAGGTACGGTATTGCAGCGCGTAGAGCAGTGCCGTCAGACCGACCGTCATCACCCCGAGAGATACGAAGGCGGCTGCGAACGCCGTCTCGCGGCCTCGGCTATGCGACAGCAGGCGTGCCAGCGTCCAGCCGGCCGGGAATGCGACAGCACCGCCGAACGCGAACAATAACACTACCGTGCGGACGCGTACCGGCGTTTCCCAATGGTCGAACAGCACCGTCAGGAACGCGCTGGCGCCCATGGCAAAGCCCCAGACAGCCGCACCGAGGATCGCCAGCCGCAACGACGGCAGGGACTGGCCTAGCTTGTGGCGCATGCGCATCGGTCTCGTGGTCCGCGCCGCGCCGGCAGCAATCGTGTCGCTCACATTCGCCCCGTCACGGCGATCCAGCGATGATCCGGACCTTCGAAGCCATGGCGGACGACCGATACCAGCACGGCATAGGTCATTGCCCCGCCTGCACCGAAAAAGCTCTGCACGCCACCGATGCGATAACCGGTCGGGCAGCCGCGGCTCAGCGGCACGTCCTTGTCGTCCTGCAGCACCTCGGTCTTGCCGCCATCACCGACGCGGACCAGCTTGAAGCCCTTGACCGGGCCGATACCGGGGCAGCGTTCGATCTCGCCGAGCGAAATCTCCTCAAGCTTGAACTCGAGTTGCGGATCGATGGGCGGGAACACCGGGCGCGGATTGACCGTCATCCTGTGTGGGTCAGCACTTGTCTCCGTTACCGCGTTGAAGCCGGCGAGACGGCCGCGATTGGCCGCAAGCTCCTCGTCCTTGATGATCTTGTCACCACGATTGCGGGCTTCCTCGCGCGCTGCATCAAGACCGACGCTCTCGTCCTCCATCTGCACGCGCACCGGTGTGTTGGGCAGGAACTTGTCCGATGTGGTGTCGATGTAGAAGCGGTGGGCATAGGCAAAACCCGAGCCGTCCTGGATGCCGTATTCCTCGAAGGCGAACACCTTGCCGTCGGCACTGAAGCCGAGCACGTTGAGTTCGGCGCTGTCGCCCGCCTGAGCTGCCGAGGAGACGGCGCACATGGCTGCGAGGCAAAGAAGCTTCATCACTTTCATCGCGGCGGCCCCTCTTTCCAGCTGAATCAATTTTTCAAACGATGGCGCCAACATACCGTCAACAAACGGCTTTGTTCAGTCTTTGCGCGCCGACCACACAGGCATGATGTCGCCTGATACGGCGGTCGCCGCATGCACGCCCCGTGCAATCGCGCGTGCCATTGTCGAGGCAGCAGCGGCGAAGAAGTCGACCACGTCAGCCTGCTCGACCTCGATGCCACTTGCGCCGGTTGCCAAAGCGAACACCAGGTCGCCGTCGAACGGCGTGTGCACAGGCCAGATGGCGCGGGTGAAGCCATCATGCGCCGAGATCGCCAGCCGCTTGGCGGCGGCCTTGGTCAGCACCGCATCGGTGGCGATGACGGCAATCGTCGTGTTGGCGACGGCGCTGTTTTCTTCCTCGTACTTCTTGAACACGCGCGAAGCGTCCGGGGGCATCGGCGAGGGGTAACCCAGCCCGCCGAACTCGCTGCCAAGCTCGAAAGGGGCCGCCCAGAAATGCCTGGAGCGCCCGACGGTCACCGAACCGGTGGCATTGACTGCCGCCAGCGCCCCTATCGTCACGCCGTTGGGCAGCACAGTCGATGCCGAACCCAGCCCACCCTTGAGGCCCGCCGTCAGCGCGCCGGTGCCGGCGCCGACAGTGCCGACCGCGAATTGGTGCGCCGCGGCCAATGCTGCTTCATAACCAAGCTCGCGGTAGGGCGGAAAGCGCCCCCAATCCTTGTCGCCGCCATTCAGCATGTCGAACAGGATCGCCGCCGGCACGATCGGGATCACCTGATCGCGTATCGCAAAGCCGATGCCCTTTTCGCGCATTGCCGCCTGCACGCCCGACGCCGCATCGAGGCCGAAGGCCGAGCCGCCCGACAGCGCGATTGCGTTGATGGTCTCGACTGTGTTGTGCGCTTCGAGCAGGTCGGTCTCGCGCGTTCCGGGCGCGCCGCCCAGCACCTGGACAGCCGCCGTCGCCGGACTGTCGCAGACAACCACCGTCACGCCCGACTTGATCTTTGCGTCCTGGGCATTGCCGACGCGTAGGCCGGCGACGTCGGTGATCAGGTTCAGCGGTCCGGCTCTTAACGTTGCTGGCAGCATCACTGGGTCTCTACAGGCAGGTAGTTGGTACCGTCGAAGCGGAACAGCCGAAACGGGTTTTCCGCGAGGTCGCCCTTGGCGTCGAAGCGAATCTTGCCGATGGCGGTATCGAAGGCCCGGCCAGTCAGCGCGTCGGCGACAGGCTTTCCGTTTGACGAAGCAAGCCGAGCCGCAGCACTGGCAATTTCGACTGCGGCATAACCAGGCAAGCCGTAGCCGTCGGTCACGGTCTTGGCGGCCTCGAATGTTGCGCGCACCTCGGGGCTCGCGAAAGCTGGCCATTCCGGCGGCGCGATCATCAGTGTGCCCTCTGCCGGGGGCACTGCGCGGTCGGCGCTGCGCAGCGTCTCGCCGCCGGCAAAGACGATATCGACGCCGAGCGAGGCGGCGTCGCGCCCCATCACGGCGATGTCTTCGCCGTCACCGCCGACGAACACATGCGTGGCGCCAGCTTTGCGCAGCCGGCCAATCAGCGCCACCTGGTTGTCGAGCTGCGGCCGGTAGGTGTCGAAGAACACCGGCTTCAGGCCGACCTGTTCGGCGCTGGCGCGAAAACTCTCGGCCAGTTCGCGGCCATAGATCGTGCCGTCGTCGACGATGGCAAACAGCTCGTCGTTCCAAAGCCGTGTCAGGATCGACGCAGCGGCGTTGCGCTCGCCATCGCCGCGCGGCCCGAGCCGAAACACCTGCCAGCCGGTCTTGTCGCGCAGATCGGTCAAACTGTCAGTGCGGACACCGACGGTGATGACGGGAATGTTGGCGTTCTTGAGCACGGGCAGGGCAGCCTCGGCAGCTTCGGTGCAGAGAAAGCCTGTCGCAACCGACACCTTGGCGTCGACGAAACTTTGCGCCGCCTTAGCGCCGCCTTCGGCCGTGCAGCGGTCGTCGGCGACGACCAGCGAGGCCTTCCCCTTCGCGGCTGCCAGCTGCGCACCGGCCTTCACCTGTTCGCCAAGGAGCGCTGACGGGCCCGACAACGGTGCCGCCACGCCGATCTTGACCGGCTCAGCATGGGCGGCAAGCGCCGTCAGCGACGCGGCAAGCAAGGTGGTGATGGCCGTTGCGGCTCGCATTCGCTCCGAAAAATCCTCAATACGCCTAAGTTTGCGCGGTTTACCTGACCTACTGCCTGGCCCGGCCAAGCGCAACGTGCTTGTGCCATGTCAGCTTGTGAGGCGGACGACGCGGCCATATATAGCTGGTATGTCTTGTTGCAGGAAAATCCGGTGTTGAAGAAGTTTGAAGTCGGGCCGCAGGCCTACCGGGATGCGATGAGCCATTTTGCCGGCGCGGTGCATCTGGTGACCACCGACGGCCCGGCGGGAAAACGTGGCGCCACCGTCATCGCCGCCTGCTCGGTGTCGGACGATCCGCCGATGGTGCTCGTCTGCGTCAACCGCGAGAACCCCAACAACGAACTTTTCGTCAAGAACGGCAACTTCGCGCTCAACACGCTGGCTGCGAAGCACGAGCCGCTGGCCGTGGCTTTTTCCGGTGTTACCGGCCTTGCGCCCGAACAGCGTTTCGCGCTTGGCGAGTGGGAGGTCCTGGCATCGGGCGCACCGGCTCTCATCGGCGCCGTCGCCGTGTTTGACTGCGAACTCGTCGACGCCAAGGAACTGGCCACCCATCGCGTCATGTTTGGCAAGGTGACAGGCCTTCGCATCGGCGATAACCTTCGCCCGCTGATCTATCACGGTCGCAGCTACCACGTGCTGTAGACCGCCTTTCCGGAAACGCCATGACCGACCGCACGCCTCGTCCCATCCCGCAAACGATCGACGAGACGCTGGAAATGCTGACCAGTGCGGACTACGTCGCCGACAGGGCGTTGGCGACGGTGCTGTTTTTGTCCCTGCGCATGAACCGGCCGCTGTTCCTCGAAGGCGAGGCCGGTGTCGGCAAGACAGAGATCGCCAAGGTGCTGGCCAGTGCGCTCGGCCGCCGGCTGATCCGGCTGCAATGCTATGAAGGCCTCGACGTTTCTTCCGCCGTCTACGAATGGAACTATGCGGCGCAGATGATCGAGATCCGCATGGAAGAGGCTGTCGGCAAGGTCGACCGCTCCGACATGGAAAAGAACGTCTTTTCCGAAAAATACCTGATCCGCCGCCCGGTTCTGGATGCGTTGACCGGCAAGACGGGTGCAGCACCGGTCTTCCTCATCGACGAACTCGACCGCACCGACGAAGCCTTCGAGGCGTTCCTGCTCGAAATCCTCTCCGATTATCAGGTCACGGTGCCCGAGCTCGGCACGATCAAGGCCGAAGAGCCGCCGATCGTCATCATCACCACCAACCGCACCCGCGAAATCCATGACGCGCTGAAGCGCCGCTGCCTTTATCACTGGGTCGACTATCCCAATGCCGAGCGCGAGCTGGAGATCGTCAGCCGCAAGGTGCCACAGGCCAACAAGCGGCTTTCGCAGGAGGTCGTCCGTTTTATCCAGAGGCTGCGCGAGGTCGAGCTGTTCAAGGTACCGGGCGTTGCCGAAACTATCGACTGGGCTTCCGCGCTGACCGAACTCGACAAGGTGGCACTCGATCCCGAGACGATTTCGGACACCATCGGCGTGCTGCTCAAATACCAGGATGACATCGCACGCATCGAACTGGGCGAGGGCCGCCGCATCCTCAACGAGGTGAAGGCGGAGCTGGCTGCGGCGGAGTAAAGATGGAAGCGCTCCGTTCCAGCTCTGCCCAACCCGAAGGCCGCATCGCCGACAACATCGTCTATTTCGCCCGCGCGCTGCGCAAGGCCGGCATGTGCGTCGGCCCCGCCTCGGTCATGGATGCCATCGAAGCCGTGCTGGCTTCGGGCATCGGCTCGCGCGATGATTTCTACTGGACGCTGCACGCCGTGCTGGTCAGCCGGCACGAGGATCACGCCACCTTCGACGAGGCGTTCCGGCTGTTCTGGAAGTCGCGCGAGCTGATCGAAAAGATGCTGGCGATGTTTTCGCCTGTCGCACCCGACAAGCGCGAGAAGCAGAAGCCGCGGGCTGCCGAAAACCGCGTCAGCCAGGCGATGTTCGAGGGCCACCAGAAGAGCCAGCCGCCGCGCGAAATCCCCGAGGTCGAGGTCGACGCCCGTTTCACCGTGTCTGGCAATGAGATGCTGCGCGGCAAGGACTTTGCGCAGATGACAGCCAGCGAAATATCGGACGCGCGCCGCGAGATCGCAGCGCTCAGGCTGCCGTTCGACACCGTGCGAACCCGCCGCTTCAAGCCCGATCCGCATGGCACCAAGGTCGATCCGCGCGCCATGATGCGCGCGGCTGCCCGTACCGGCGGCCAGCTGATCCTGCCCAAATTTCGCTCCGTCCGCGAAGTCCACCCGCCGCTGGTGGTGCTCGCCGACATTTCCGGTTCGATGAGCCAGTACACGCGCATCTTCCTGCATTTCTTGCATGCGCTGACCGAAAAGCGCAGGCGTGTGCACACCTTCGTCTTTGGCACTCGGCTGACCAACCTGACCCGGCAGATGCGCCATCGCGATCCAGATGCTGCCCTTGCCGACTGTTCCGCCGCGGTCAAGGACTGGTCTGGCGGCACCCGCATCGGCGATACGCTCGGTGAGTTCAACCGGCTGTGGTCGCGTCGTGTGCTGGGGCAGGGCGCCGTGGTCCTGCTCATTACGGACGGGCTTGAGCGCGATGATGTCGCCGGCCTTTCCGAAGAGATGGAGCGATTGAAAAAATCCTGCCGGCGGCTGATTTGGCTCAATCCGCTGCTGCGCTTCGACGGCTTCGAGGCCCGCGCCCGCGGTGTTCGCGCCATGCTGCCCTATGTCGACGAGTTCCGCCCAGTGCACAATCTCAACGCGCTTGGCGATCTCTGCGCCTCGCTCGGCGCGCCTGCATCGCGCCAAAGCGACCCCAGACTGTGGATGATCGACGGCCGGCGCCGGGCGGCGTAAGGTCGAGGAGGGAGGTTCCATGCCAAGCACGTTTCTCGACGACGCCCGCGACCCGCTGATCATCGCGGAAGGCTGGATGAAGGACGGCAAGGATGTCGCCATCGCCACCGTGGTCGAGACCTGGGGCTCGGCGCCGCGTCCCGTCGGCAGCCACCTCGTCATCGACGCAGGGGGCACCTTCCACGGCTCGGTCTCCGGCGGTTGCGTTGAAGGCGCGGTGATTTCCGAAGCCCTCGACGTCATCGGCAGCGGCAAGCCGAAGATGCTGGAGTTCGGCGTCGCCGACGAGACGGCATGGCAGGTCGGGTTGTCCTGTGGCGGCCGCATCCGGGTCTATGTCGAACGGCTTGGGTGAGGCGATGGATCCGTTTGCACTGAAGACCCTGAACGCAGAGCGCCGCGCCCGCCGTGCTGCAATCCTTGTCACCGATCTCGGCGATGGCCGCGACCGGGTTGTCAAGGAGGGCGATGCCGTTGCCGGCGATCTCGGCATCGCCATCACCAAGGCGTTCCGCACCGGCCTGTCGGGGGCAGTCGATGCCGAAGGACGCCAGTTTTTCCTCAATGTGCATTTGCCGCAGCCGCGGCTGGTGGTGATTGGTGCTGTGCATATCAGTCAGGCGCTAGCGCCGATGGCCAAGATTGCCGGCTTTCCGCTTGAAATCATCGACCCGCGCACGGCTTTCACCAGCGACGAGCGCTTCCCCGATGTCATTCACAAGGCCGAATGGCCCGAGGACGTGCTGAAGCATTGTCCGCTCGACCGTTATGCGGCGCTCGCAGCCATCACCCATGATCCCAAGATCGACGACTGGCCGCTCAAGTCCGCGCTCGATGCCGGGTGCTTTTATGTCGGCGCGCTCGGCAGCCGAAAAACTCATGCCAAAAGGGTGGAGCGCCTGCTGGCGATGGGTGCCACGCCCGAGCAGATCGAGCGTATCAATGCGCCGATCGGGCTCGACATCAGTGCAGCCAACCCGGCCGAGATTGCAGTTGCCATTCTCGGCCAGGTCATATCAGCGTTCCGTTCGCGCGGGCTTGGCGCAAGCGCAAGAGGCGAGGCGGCGTGAAATTTGGCGCGATCCCTGTCGCACAGGCCAAGGGTGCGGTGCTTGCGCATTCCACCAGCGCCGGCGACCATCGCTACCGCAAAGGCCATCGGCTCGGTGCCGAAGACATCGCCATCCTCGCTGCCTCGGGCCTAAGTGAGGTTGTCGTCGCCGTGCTAGAGCCGGACGACCTTGGCGAGGACGAGGCCGCTGAGGCGATCGCGGCAAGTATGCGGCACCGCCATGTCGAGGTGAAACCGGCAGCGACGGGCCGGGTCAATCTGCATGCGCGCGAGGCCGGTGTCTTCACCGTCGATGCCGGCCTGATCGATGCCATCAACGCCATCGACCCAGCGATCACAGTTGCCACGCTCGCCCAGCATGCGACCGTCGAGAAAGGCCAGATGGTCGCGACCGTCAAGATCATTCCCTTCGCGGTTGCCGGTCATCTGGTACAGCAGGCGTCCGGACTGTGTGCTTTCAGCGAAATTTTCGTCGTCAATGCGTTCGTGGCAAAACGCGTCGGCATGGTCCAGACCGTGCTGCCGAGCGTCAAGGCAAGCGTGCTCGACAAGACATCTCGCCTGACCGAGCACCGGTTGGCCCGCTCGGGCAGTCGGCTGACGGCCGAGCGGCGCACGCCTCACGAAGTGCCAGCCGTGGCCGAGGCCGCGAAGTCGCTCGCCCGCGACCACGACATGGTCGTGATCTTCGGCGCTTCGGCACTCAGCGATTTCGACGATGTCATTCCCGCAGCGATCCGTGCCGCCGGCGGCATCGTCGTCCGCTCCGGCATGCCTGTGGATCCGGGCAATCTTCTGGTGTTGGGCCATATCGGCAACACGGCGGTGATCGGGGCGCCGGGCTGCGCGCGCAGCCCCAAGGAGAACGGTTTCGACTGGGTGCTCGACCGGGTCATGGCAGGGCTCGAGGTGACGGGGGCAGACATTGCCGGCATGGGCGTTGGTGGCTTGCTGATGGAAATCCCGACACGGCCACAGCCGCGCGACCTGTCGGCCATTCCGTCCGTGCCGAAGGTCCATGCCGTGCTACTCGCCGCCGGGCGCTCGAGCCGCATGGGCGGGCCCAACAAGCTGCTGGCGCTGTTTGAGGGCAAGCCGCTGGTGCGCCGCGCCGCCGAGCGGGTACTTGCCTCGAAAGCCGAAAGCACTGTCGTCGTATCGGGACATCAGGCCAGCCGCATCCGCGAGGCGCTCGCCGGGCTCGACATCCCTCTCGCCCACAATGCCGATTTTGCTTCGGGCCTCGCCAGTTCGCTCAAGACTGGCGTTTCAGCACTTCCCGAAGATGCCGCCGGTGCGCTGATCGTTCTCGGCGATATGCCCGAGGTGCTGCCGGCTGATCTCGACCGGCTGATCGAGGCGTTCGAGCGGGCCGAAGGCCGCGCCGTCGTCCGCGCCAGCCATGACGGCAAGCGCGGCAACCCGGTGATCCTGCCCCGCTCGCTGTTTTCGGCCGTCGCCCATCTTGAAGGTGACACCGGTGCGAGGCATCTGATCGAGAGCGAAGGCGTCGACGTCATCGACATCGAACTCGGCGCGGGCGCTGCCATCGACGTCGACACGCCCGAGGCGCTGGAGACTGCCGGCGGGATGCTGCAAGACTGATACGGTTGACAAGCCGCCCATCGTCCAGCCAACCCTACGTCATGTCGCTCGATTCAATGTCTCATTCCTCCACGCCTCCCTCTGGCCTGCCGGAGATCTCCCCCTCAAGGGGGGACATCAGCGTTTGTCCGGCGGGTTCTCGCACTGCACCGATGCAGATCGGTCGAGGCGTGGATGAAGTCAGCACGTGGCAGCTTTGCAAAGCGGGCCTCCACTCGCTTGTCATTTCCCTTGCTGTCGTTGTCTCCGCTCCCGCCCATGCCCAAACCCTCGCGCCCTACAAGGACGATCTCTTCGCCTATCCTGGTATCCTCTCGTCCGAGGGCGAGACCTACCGCGTCGTCGACTACCAGGAGATGCGCGACATCGATGAGCGCGACCAGGTGCCGGAGCGCAGGGTGCAGGCCAAGTATGTCTCGACGGGCGTCCGCAAGGTCCAGCAGGACCTGGTGCTGAAAATCGACGCCGGTGACATCAGGCACGTCGCGGTCGGCAATGCTGAGGGCGCTTCGGTCATCGTGCTCTACCTCCATGGCCAGGGCGGCAGCCGCAAACAAGGCGTCGACGACTTCACCTTCGGCGGCAACTTCAACCGCATCAAGAACCTGATGGTCGCCAATGGCGGACTTTATCTGTCGCCCGACTTCTCCGACTTTGGTAACAAGGGCGTTTCAGAGGTGGCGGCCCTGATCGACCACTACGCCGTGCAGTCGCCTGCCGCGAAGATCGTCGTTGCCTGCGGCTCGATGGGCGGGGCGCTGTGCTGGGGGCTGGCACGTGACGCCAAGGCAGCGAAGAAGTTGGGCGGCCTGATGTTGCTCGGCTCGCTGTGGGACGACGGCTTCCTCAAGTCGCCGGCCTTCACAGCCAAGGTGCCTGTGTTTTTCGGCCAGGGCAGCAAGGACCCGGTCTTCCCGATCGACAAGCAGGAGGCGTTCTTCCGCGCGATCCTCGCCAAAAAGCCTGGCTACCCCGCGCGCTTCGTACGTTTCGAGACCGGCACCCACGGCACGCCGATCCGCATGACCGACTGGCGCGAGGCGCTCAACTGGATGCTGGCTGCCAAGTAGGCCTCATGGCCCCGAATTGTAGTCGAGCACAGTCTCCGGGTTGATCTCGCCGTCATAGGACGCGTCGACGTCGTACTTGACCAGCGCAAACGCGCCGTCGCGGAACAGCCAGGTGCCATCAGACGATGCATCGCCGACACCGCGCCATTTCGAGTGCGACAGGATCGTCATCGTCTTGTCGTCGAAGGACGAGTTGACCAGCGCGTTTTCGGAGCGGTAGCCGATGACGTTGACGCTTTCGAGCTTGCCGTCGGGATTGTCGCCCTCGTAGTGGATGTCGAGTTCGGGCGTGGCGAAATGCTGTTCGCTGAGGCCGTCGGCCTGGTTCCACAGATAATAGACGTGGGTCTCGTTGTAGGCGCCCATCTGGCAGAAGAAACGGAACAACCGGGCTTCGCTGGCCGGCGCGTCGGCGGCATCGCCCTTGTTGTGATACGAGATCTTGTAGCTCAGCGCTGCGTCGTCGCCCTCCTTGGCGGTATCGCATTGCACCTGATGGCTTTCGGCGAAGAGCTTCCTGGCCTGGTCGAACACCGCATCGGTTTCGGCAGGCGGCGCATCGCCGCATTGCTTGGGCAGCGCGTCGCCCAGATCGCCTTCGGCCGGCTTGAGCGCACCTTTTTCGAGCTGGATCGGGGTAAAGGGCGGCTCCTGGATGGAGCCGTTGACCTGCCGGGCGCTGTAGCAGCCGGCAAAGACCTTCTCGCTGCCGTCCTTGTCGATGGCGCGGATGGCGACGGGGATGTTGTAAAAGATCGAGCCTGCGGCACCTTCCGAGCTTACCGCGCCGGTTTCGACGTCGACGCGCTCGGTCTTGTCGTATCCCTTGGCGAATTCGGCAAAATCCTTGGCGGGCTTGGCCTCGCCGAAATAATCCCAGGCGCGGGCGTATTCCTTGCGGCTGACGGCATTGTAGAGCGAGCGCACGACAGCGGCCGCGTCGGATCGGTCATCGAGATAAGGCAGTTCGGCGGCCAGTGCTTGGAACGGCCACAGGGTGGTCAAGGCGACGGTGGCTGCGCCCCGTTTCGAAAAAGTCCTCATTGCGAATCTCCTGCCTGCCGCAATGATGCATCATCGATTGCGGCAGCGCAGTGACGCGCGGGACCATCATGCTTGGCGCGTCGACATTTCGCGGGCGATGCGGGGGAAGTCGGCCGGCTTGATGCCGATATCAGCGCGGTCAGCACTGTTCATCGCATTCAGCAAGGCAAGCGCCGCACGGTAGCGGACCTGTTCCTTGGGGCGAGGGCGGGCGAACAATTCAGTATAGAAACCCATCACTCAGGCTCCAGTTGGTCCTCCCATGGTGAGATATAGGTGATTCCATCCGAATTGTGCAGTGCAGCATAAGCATGGCTGCCATGCAGGCTGCAGAAATCTTTCGCGAGGGACGTAACGAGCTTGCCCTTGGTCACGTACCTCAAATACCGGCATTGCTGGCTTTCCTCGCCGCAAGGCGATTTCGGGCCGCATATTACCCCCATGCGGCCCGATTTTTTTTCGACAACTTTTTTGAAGATGCCATCGAAGCTTCGAAACGATTTTTAACCGAGCCTGATTATGGTTCCGGCGAATATTGCCGTATCATGCGGTTTCGTGCGGAGGGCCTTGAATGGGCACCGAGATCAATCGCGACTTTGCTTCGTTGCTCGACGACCTTTTTGTCGCTTCGGAGCCTGGTGAGATCGCGCCCGCGCCGACCATCCCGTTCGACTATCTCGCCGTCGCCGAGGAGCTGCATTCCGGCCGCATCCGCGTTTCGGGCGAAACCGCCGCCGCCGGCTATCGCGAGGTGGGCGAGGCGCTCGAGGACGAATTCGTGTCCCTGCTCGACATGGTCAGGGCCAAGGCCGTGGCCGACGCCGTCGAGGCGGCTACGGGGCCTGCTGAACCCGAGGCGCCCGAACCGCCGTCGATAGATCCCGAGGCGATTGCCGCCGAACTCGGTCTTGGCGAGGCCAAGCCCGCCGATCTCGCCAAGTTGCGCCGCATCTTTGCGCTCGCCAACCATCCCGACCGCGTGGCGCCGCATCTGCGCCAGCGCGCCATGGTCCGCATGCAGCTCGCCAACATGATGATCGACGACGCCAAGCGTCGCGCCGCCAAGAAAAAGAGCTGATCCCGCCCCAGTCTTGATCCCGGTCCGGCCGCTGCCCCGCTTGGCCGATGCAGCAAGACGTCCTATCTACGGGACGCTGCATCGCACTGCCGGGAGGTCCCATGCTCAGAGTCCAGAAGATACCGCTCGACGACATCTATGTGCCGACGGCGCGCAAGAAGACGCTGCATCCCGAAACCGTGCGCCACCTGGCCGAAGACATCGTCGAGAACGGCATGAAGACGCCGATCCAGGTGCGCCACGACGGCAAGCGCTACGTGCTGGTCGAAGGCCTGCACCGGCTCGAGGCGGCGCGTTGGCTGGGCGAGACCGACATCGATTCCTATCTCGTGCAGGCGCGAAAGCACTAGCTGGATTTTTTCTGACGCGGCTGTCGGATCGAGCGCGGCTGGCTCGTCCTAGGTCCGAAAGCTGAATTCAACGAGGAGACTGGCAATGACTTCTTCCAACGACCGCGAACTGGTTCTGACCCGCATCGTCGATGCGCCGCGCGAAAAACTCTATCGTTGCTGGACCGACGCCGAATTGCTGCCGAAATGGTTCGCGCCACTGCCCTGGACGACGGCCAGCGCCAAGCTCGACGTGCGCGCCGGCGGCGCCAGTGCCATCACCATGCGCAGCCCCGAGGGCGTCGATTACCCGAGCTCGGGCGTCTATCTCGAAGTCGTGCCGAACGAGAAGCTGGTGTTCACCGACGCCTTCACCGAAGCCTGGACGCCGTCCGAAAAGCCGTTCATGGCGGCGACGGTGACCTTCGAGGACATCGGCGGCGGCAAGACCAGATACACCGCAGTTGCCCGGCACTGGTCGGTCGAGGACCGCGAAGCGCATGAAAAGATGGGCTTTCATGAAGGCTGGGGCAAATGCGCCGACCAGATGGAAGCACTGGCAAAGACGCTCTGAAGCAGAACGCTGTGAACACAAAGGCCAGGCCGGGTTACCGTGCCCTGGCCTTTGTGCTTTGGGAGCGCCTTTCTTCCTTGTCTCCTTGTGGCAGCAGGTGCCCAGAAGGGGCGAATAAGGAGTGCTGGACGGAGCGCTGCGCTTCAAGACGTATCGCCAGATAGTACTTACGAAGCAGCAGAAGGGAACCGTTTGCGGGGCTCCAGAAAGGGCGCCGCAGCGACGCGACCATTCTCTCCTTGTGCGGGATATGGCCGGCACGCCAGAGGGGGTGCGAAGGAACGAGACGGGCATAGTTGCTACGCCAAGTGAACGTCCAGAGTTGGCGGAACCGCACGTGTCCCTCGCATGAATCTCTCCCACCCGTGGAAAAATTCTCCCACAGTGTCGGCATGCGGTCATATCGTTCGTCCTAGAGGCAAGAGCCATGAGGCTTGGACAAAGAGGACGAGGACATGAACAAGCGCAGTTTCATCACCATGCTGGCGGCGGCGGCATTTGCAGTTGTGACCGGAGGAGCGGCGATGGCCGAGACGACCAAGACCACGGAAGTCGGCGTCAAGGCTGGCCATGCCGAGATCAACGGCGTGAACTATTATTACGAGATACGCGGCGAAGGCGAGCCGTTGCTGCTGCTGCATGGCGGCCTGGGCTCGATCGACATGTTCGGCCCGGTGCTGCCGGCGCTGTCGAAGAACCGGCAGGTCATTGCGGTGGACCTTTACGGACATGGCCGCACTGCGTTGACCGAGCGCAAGATGAGCATGATCGACATGGGCGACGACATGGCAGGGCTGGTCAAGAAGCTCGGCTACGACAAGGTCGACGCGCTCGGCTATTCCTTCGGCTCGGGCGTCGCTTTCCGCCTTGCTGTGCAGCATCCCTCGACGGTGCGCCGGCTGACACTGGTTTCCGCCGCCTATGCCCAGGATGGCTTCTACCCCGAAATGCTGCCGATGCAGGCGCAGGTCGGCGCCGGCATGGCCGAGATGATGAAGCAGACGCCGATGTACCAGGCCTATGCGGCGGTGGCTCCGAAGGTCGAGGATTTTCCGAAACTGCTCGACCAGATGGGCGAGTTCATGCGCCAGCCCTATGACTGGGCCGAGGACGTCAAGACGCTGAAGATGCCGGTCATGCTGGTCTATGGCGACAGCGACATGTACCGGCCCGAGCATATCGTGAAATTCTACCAGTTGCTCGGCGGCGGGCTGAAGGATGCCGGCTGGATGCGCGAGAACATGTCGCAGAACCGACTGGCGATCATCCCGAACCGCACCCACTATGACGTGTTCTTCGCACCGGAACTGGCAACGACCGTGCTGCCGTTCCTCAATGGCGAGACCAAGGTCAAGACCTGGGACGAGCAGGTCAAGGAATCGCAGTAACTCCATGACCGGGCGCCTCCGGAAATCGGCGGCGCCCGGCCAATTTCCTTGCCGGACCACGGCTTCGAATGGTATCGTCCACCCACGCTGAGAATGCCCCTTGCAGGGTGTCTGAGATGCGGCCAGCAACTGATCGAAAATGAGCTGGCGATGATGCGGCCAATTTTGCCGCGCGGCAGTTGATGCCGCCTTCTACATGCAGGCCGTAGTGACGCGATGATGCCACGAAAGGGAGTGGTCATGGCTATCTCATTGACGATGCAGGAATATCTCGAAGACAACCACATTCGCTACGACGCCGCCAAGCATTCCCGCACTGGCTGCTCGATGATGACGGCGCAAGCCAGCCACGTGCCCGGCAGCGCACTCGCCAAGGGCGTGGTGCTGAAATGGGACGACGGCTATGTGCTGGCCGTGCTGCCGGCGACGCGCCATGTCGATCTTGCCCGGATGCGCGAGATCATCGGCGACAAGGTGCGGCTGGCGACCGAAGAAGAGGCAAGTTCGCTGTTTCCCGATTGCGACGAAGGCGCGGTGCCGATCCTGGGGGTGCCCTACAGGGTGGCCTGCGTGGTCGATGAGCAGCTGCGCCGCGGCAGCGACGTCTATTTCGAAGGCGGCGATCACCGCACGCTGGTGCATGTCAGCGGCGACGAGTTTTCGCGGCTGATGTATGGCATGCCGCAGGCCCGCATCAGCTGGTGATGGCACAAGGACGGGCGTGAGAGGACGCGCGCGTTTGACGCAAGTCATTGAATGATGAGGCCTGTTGCCGCTTGGGCCGTTGAGCCAGCGGCGGACCGGGCGGCCGGGAAGGGCCGTTCAATCGGGTGCGACAGGTTTTTTCGCCGTTCGGGAAAATACCCGCTTCGTGTCACCGATCCGCCATTAGGCGGTCATGGTTCGGGGCTATGTTGAGCAATGTCGAAATGGTCACGGATGGAGGCGACTATGGACGACCAGCATGAATTGACACTGGAAGACCTGCTGCAGGATCCGATCATCCTGAAGGTAATGGAACGCGACGGCTATTGCCCCGAAGACATCCGTCTTCTGGCACATCACGCGACCTCGGGCGCACAGGTCTGGGAAAGCGTATCCTCGCGGGCCAGTGCTCGCCGGCAGAACCGTCTGCTTCTCCGCACAGCCACCGCGTCGTGCACGTCGCTCTGCGCGTGAAGCCGCAACCGGCGATGTGACTGCCGCCGCAGGCAGTCACCCACCTTTCACCCTCGACAATCGATAGTACTGCACCTTATGCCTGATACCGATATCAGCGGTATTTGGGTTAAGGGGCTTTGCCATGGCGCAACGATATGAAGGCGGATGCATGTGCGGTGCCGTGCGCTATGTCGTGGAGGCCGAACCGCTGAACGAACGCATCTGTCATTGCCGCAGCTGCCAGAAGGCTGTGGGTGCCGCGTTCAACGCGCGGCTGATGTTCCGTGCCGACGAGGTCGAGCTGACCGGGCCGGTGAAGACGGCGTTTTCGTCACCGGGCGTGAAGCGTGGCTTTTGCGCCGAATGCGGCACCACCGTGCTGTCTGGGCGCGAGGCGGCCGGTGTGCTGGCGGTGACCTCGGGCTCGCTCGACGAGCCCGCCCTGTTCCGCCCGACGGTGCATATCTGGGTGTCGTCGAAGCAGCTCTGGCTCAAGCTCGATGACGGCCTGCCGCAATTTGCCGAGGCAGCACCGGCCTAGGTGCTCAGCTCTGTTCCTGCCGGCACTGCGTGCCGACAGGACGAGGACCAAGAAGCCTATGGCGTCGAAGAAAACATCCGCGGCAAGGGGGTCGTGGCCGCGGATGCCTGTTTTACCTGACCTGGTGGCCCTGCAGGATGCGCTCGACGGGTGCCCAGCCGATATAGCGCGGCTGGGTCCAGCCTTCGGCGGGTTCCAGTGCCTCGACGGCGCGGATGTCGTCGATACGCACTTCGTCCCAGGCATGGATGACACGTCCATCGCCGAGGCAAAGCCCGACATGGCCGTAATTGGTCCTGGCGTCGAACAACTCGCCGCTCATGTCGAAGAAGACGAAGGCACCGCGCGGCGGTTCGCCTGATGGAGTGCCTTTGACGCCATATTCGTCCGCGGATTCCTTGGCGGAGTCGCCGCCGAAGACTTCGATGTCGTTGCTCTCTTCATAGGCGTCCTCGACGAAAGCGAGGCAGCGGAAGCAGTAGTCCTCGTTGCCAAGCTGGGACATGGCCCAGGTGATGACGTTATCGATGTAGTTTTCTGTGCGTGTTTTCACGGAGCAGATATCCTGTTGAGATGGTGAGTGTCTCGATCGTGATCGTGATCGTGATTGTTGCGATGCGCGCCATTCGACCCTCCATTCCAGGACAATAAATTAGTGCGGTCCGGATGTATGCCGAACCTATTGCTGTATGTTGCGAAGCAAGCAGATCTTGCATCGGGGCGCGGCTCATACTGTTATTTATGCACATGGTGGAATACATTATTTGCACTGTGTGTTGCTTGACGTTCCGGAAATCCGAAACTATGTGCGGCTTGGGCAACAGCCCAACCCGTTGGCGGACGACACGAACCGCGCCGGCATTCGCCGGGTCAAAAATCCAAACTTTTGGAACTGCCATGACCGAACAGATATCTTCGGCCTCCGAGGTCTCATTGCGACGCATCTCCTCGCGGACCGTCTATGAAGTCTGCGAACTCAGCGAGACGCTGAGCGAAGCCCAGCGCAACAAGGTGGCCGACAATGGCACCTCGATCGCCGAGGCACATTTTTCCGAAAACGCATGGTTTCGCGCCGTTTATGCCGACGACACGCCAATCGGCTTCGTCATGCTGCATATCGGCTCCGACCACGACGTCATCGACTGCCCCGGCGCCTTCCTGTGGCGCTTCATGATCGCCGGCCCCTTCCAGCGCATGGGCTTCGGCGAGAAGGCGATCGTGCTCGTCGCGCGTGAGATGAAGGCACGGGGTTTTGCCGAGCTGTTCACCAGCTATGGCCTCGGCGAGGCGAGCCCGGAAGGCTTCTACAAGCGCCTCGGTTTCGTCACCACCGGCGAGGCCTATGACGACGAAGTCGAAGCCGTGCTGAAGTTCGCGAACTGACCAACGGCGCGGGCCGGGCGACCTCAACCACGGCCCGCGCTTTCCATCTCGCCCAGTTCGCGCAGCGGACGCTCGATCCTTTCCATCTGGCTGGCGATGGGCAAGGTTCCGTCGAGCACGATGTCGGCGGCCTCGATCAGTTCCTTGTCGTCGAACATTTCGTGCCCGCCATCGGCGTAGAAACTGAGGTCGTCGAACAGATCCTCGAGGGAAAGCCCGTCCGTGGCGGCGTAGTCGCGGACCAGCCGCCGGCACAGCGCGACGTCCCTGGGCAGGCTGACATGCAGGGCGAGGTCGATCCATCGGGCGGTCTGCGCATGGAGGCGGCCAAACGGAGCGTCGAAGAAGACGAGTTTTGTTGGAAGCAGCCGATCCTGTGTGACCGGGTGAGCGATGGCCGCGCCCCGCTTCAGGGCTTTGAGAGCCGTTGCCAGCTGTCGATAATCCCAGGCGCCGTAGTCGCGCCAGTTGCGATGCCATTCAAGATAGTCATGGGCAAGATAGTCATGGGGATGGCTCGATACGCTGTCGAAGTCGTCCCAGCAGAGATGGCTGCTGCTGAAACGATCGACCAGTGCGCGTGTGAGCGTAGTCTTTCCGGCTCCGGAAATCCCGGAAATAGCGATGATCATGGGCATGCGCGACATCTCGGGGAAGATGATGACGCCAGCATTGCGCAATGTCGAAGCGCTCAGCTGTTGCCGGCATCGCCCCTGACGAGAGCGAGGAATTCGCGCGCGGCGCGGGTGGCGTATCGCTCCTTGTGGCGCAGCACGAAGAAGCTGCGGGTTGGCAGGGCGAAGTCGATGGCGACGAGCGTGCCGGCCTTGAGCGAGGCGTGGGCGACGAGGCGCGACATGATGGCGACGCCGGCACCTGCTTCCACCGCGGCGCGCACGGATTCGTTCGATGGCAGTTCGAGCGCGATGTCGAGGCTGCCGGTTTCGACACCGCGTAGCGCCCTGATTGCTTCGAAATGGGCACGTGTGCCCGAGCCTTGCTCGCGCACGATCCAACGCTGCGACTTGAGGTCTTCAGACGTGGAAGGTGGCACGACGGTCCATGGATGGCCAGGGGCGGCGACCAGCACCAACTCGTCTTCGGCGACCGGTTCGATGGCAAGTGCCGGGTCGTCGACTTCACCCTCGACAAAACCGAGATCGGCCGAGCCGTCATGGATCTGCGCCGCCACCGTTTCGGTGTTGCCGATGGTGATGGCAAGCGCGACGCCGGGAAAGCGCGATTGGAAACCATGGGCGATGATAGGCAGCCAGTAATTGGCGACCGTCTGGCTGCCGGCAAGCTTGAGCGAGCCGCGCTTCAACCCGGCGAGGTCGGCAAGCACCACTTCTGCTGAGCCCGCCCGGGCGAGCACGGCGCGTGCCTCGGACAGGAAGATGCGGCCGGCGTCGGTAAGCACGATGCGGCGGCCGACCCGGTCAAACAGTTTTGTCTGGTAGCGTGCTTCCAGAGCCGAGACCGCGGCACTCGTCGCCGACTGTGTCAGGTTCAGCGCCTGGGCCGCTTGGGTGACATGTTCGCGTTCGGCGACCGCAACGAAGATCCTGAGCTGTTCGAGGGTCACGGCTTTCCTTTCGGTCTCAGCCCAGAAGCTTGACCAGCATTAGAGAGAAAGTCGCGATGAAAAGGAACGCGGCAAGGCCAAGAAAGAGTGGACGCAGCCCCTTGGCCCGGAGCTTGCGGATGTCGGTTTCAAGGCCCATGGCGGCCAGTGCCATGGTGAGCAGGAAAGTGGTGAGTGAGACGATCCACGCCTTTGCCTCGGCGGGGATGTCGATGAGGCTGTTGATGCCGACCATGGCGACAAAGCCGAGCACGAACCAGGGCATCGGGGCAGAAGGGCTGCTTTGGGCCGCGCGCGACGACTTCGCGCGCTGGCGGGCGGCCACGCCGAGCGCGATCACCACCGGCGCCAGCACCATGACACGGGTGAGCTTTGCCACCGTGCCGAACTCGCCCGCCTGCTGGCCGTCCTGGAAGCTCGCGGCGACGACCTGGGCGATCTCGTGGATCGAGGCGCCGGCCCACAGCCCATAGGCATGCGGTCCGAGCTGGAGCAGCCCTGGCAACAGCGGGTAGACGAACATTGCGATCGAGCCGAAGACGGTGACGCAGGCAACCGCATAAGCGACATCCTCGTCGGGCGCCTTGGTCACCGTGTTGGTGGCGATGACGGCGGAGGCGCCGCAGATCGAGGTGCCGGCGGCGATCAGTTCGGCGAGCTTTTGGTCGACGCCGATCAGCCTGCCGAGCCGCACGGTGAAGGTGAAGGTGGCGACAAGCGTTGCCGCGATGATGGCGATGCCGGTAGCGCCGACCTCGGCGACCTGGCTCGCGGTCAGCTGCAACCCAAGCAGGATGATGGCAAAACGCAGCACCTTGCGCATCGAAAACGCCACGCCGGGCCTCGCTGCCGCAGGCGTGCCGACAAGATTGTGGAAGGCGATGCCCAGGACGATGGCGATGATCATCGGGCTGAAGGAGGACAGGCCCGGCAGATGGCGCAGCGCAAAGGCGAGGGCGGCGATGCCTGCAGCAAGCAGCAGTCCGGGTAGCAGCCTGGCACTGTCGCGATCATCGCGCGCCGCCTGGCGCCGCGTCTGGCTGGGGCCAGCCGGGATTGGGGTTTCAGTGCGGGCGAGAGCGTTCATGGACTTGGACCTGTCGATTTCAGGTGCAAGCTATGCGTCGACTTCTGATCAATCCAACGCGTAATATCGTTTGAATCGTTCGATTGGAGTGATTGGTTGGAGCGCAGGTTGCTGACGCGCTTGTCGGCTGTCGCGGTGCCTAGGTTCCGCCAGTGCGTGGCTTGAACTCGATCGCCTTGAAACGGGCTCGGACCGCTCGCCAAAACCGCTTCATAGGCAAAGCCGATGATTTTCAGGCAGAGACCTGATCTTCTTCAACGTCTTGGTGGATCCGGTATCCCAGGAGCTTTTTCGATGCCTTGGCCCGACACCCTGCCATGTGAGCAAGGACGGTCAGAAGTGCCTGGTCCTGGCGGTGATTGCTCCGATCGGATCCATGGGGTGCGATGCACTCTTTGATCAGGGACAGGTTCGCCCATCGCTCGAGCAGATCCGTGGCCAAGGGGTTGCGAGTGTCGAAGGCAATGCATGCCCCGTTCAGGTTCGCCGCTTCGGACTTCCAACCTGCCGGCAGGCCGAGATAGCGGAGCATGTCAGGATGCGTCCACGCACCAAGCGTTCCTGAGGAACTGGCGCTGTAGTAGCCGAACCGCTCGGTCTCCCGGCGTAACTGAAGCAGCGGCTCAGCGATGATGTTGCCAGCGTCCATCCAGCAGACGATGCCGGGCCTTTCCTGGGCAACAGTCCGGATGATCTGCGGCTTCCATGCATATTGGCCAGCCGAGTTGTGGATGTCGACGAAAGCGGGGTAGCTGGCGAAATCGAACCGTCTGAGCTCGCAGCCAAGGTCCGTAACGGACGCTCGTTGATCCGCTGTCAGGCCGAGGTCGTAGACAATGACTGATGTCGTGGGTTCGTGTTGGCGCGCGCTCGCCAGCAGATTGAGCAGTGAGCGCGCATGACTGCTGTCGCTGGCAGTAACCAGCGCCATGGCAGAGGCGGACTTTCTGTATATCTCGATGAGCTTATTTAGCACCAGCGCTGCAAGCCTTTCCGAATTTCAGTAGAGCCGGAACGGCCTGCTTGATTCTCGGTGGCTTACATAGATTGGGCTCTTGCATTACGCCAGTCTGTCTGGGTTTGGCAAGATTTTCCGGTGGGCGCCGCTGCGGGTCTGGTTGGGCGGTCCAAGGCGCATTTCACGCCACCTTGGCGTCTGGTATCTCTCTGGCCTCCGTTCCTCTTGCCAGTCGAGTCGCCAATGCCTGTTTATGAGCTTGCAGCACTGGGTGCGGCGACATGCTGGGCCATCACCGGGTTGATTTCGGCGGGGCCAGCCGGGCATCTCGGCGCGCCGGCGTTCAACCGGCTGCGTCAGCTCTTCGTCACCGGGCTGCTGGCACTCTATGTGCTGGCGACCGGCACATGGCGCGAACTCGACGCCAGCGTTGCCGGGCCGCTGTTACTTTCGGGCCTGATCGGCATCTTCGCCGGTGACACGCTGCTGTTTGCGGCGTTGAACCGGCTCGGCCCTCGCCGCTCCGGCATCCTGTTTGCCCTGAACGCGCCGATTGCCGCCGTGCTTGGCTGGCTGATGCTGGGCGAAGACCTTTCCGCCAAGGCCGCAGCCGGCATCGGCCTGACGGTCGCCGGCGTGCTGCTGGCGATCCTGTTTGGCAAGCGCCGCGACCAGCTGCATGCCTGGGAAACGGTGAAGGGGCCGCTGTGGATCGGCGTGGCGCTGGGGCTCGGGGCCGCGACCGGCCAGGCGATCGGCTCGATCATCGCGCGGCCCGTCATGGCGACGGGCATCGACCCGTTCCTGGCATCGATGCTGCGCGTCGGCATTGCCGCCTTCTGCCTAACGGTGCTGCTGCAACTGCCGATCCCCGCGGTGAAGCCGAAGGGGCCTCTGACCTGGAAGGTGGCGTTGCTGACGGCGCTGACCGGCTTCATCGCGCTTGCCGTCGGCATGACGCTGCTGTTGTTTGCGCTGTCTGGCGGCAAGGTCGGCATCGTCTCGACGCTTTCGGCGACGTCGCCTGTCATCATCCTGCCGATGCTGTGGGCGCGGACCGGTGAACGCCCCGCCGGCGGCGCCTGGGCGGGTGCGGCACTGGTGGTTGCCGGCATGGCGCTGCTGTTCATGAAATGAGGCTGGGGTGCGGCGAGCGCGGTTTTCAGCAGGATTTGTCAAAGCCGTTCGTGCCACTATCCGCACCGCATCGCCACTGTGGCGAGGCCAATGAGACAGGGTGCGGCCATGCTCCATGCTCTTGCGGCGAGGGTTTCGTTGTGCGCGAACTGACAGCCATGCCCGACGCGGTTGCGGCAGCCTTCGATGCGTTTCCGTCACCGGTGCGGGCGCGGTTGCTCGAGGTGCGCGCCTTGATCCTTGCCACGGCGGCCCAGACCCCAGGTGTCGGGCCGCTGACCGAAACGCTGAAATGGGGCGAACCTGCCTACCTGACCGAAGCCAGCGGAAGCGGCACCACCATCCGCCTCGGCTGGCCGAAGCCAGAAGGGCAAACATGTGCGGTGTTCGTCAACTGCCGCACCACGCTGGTCGAGCATTTCCGGGCGCATTTCGGAGATGTCTTCACCTATCAGGGCAACAGGGCGATCCTGCTCGACGCATCCGGTCCACTGCCGACAGAACCGCTGGCGATCTGCCTGGCGATGGCCTTGACGTATCACCGACGGCCGCGCTGACGCTTGCAGTGCTCAGTGCAGCTTCGTCACCAGCCTGACCAGCCAGTCGGTCAGGCCCTTGTAGGGCGGGCGGATCAGGTCGCTGGCCGACGGCTGGTATTTGCGCAGCACCGGCATCGCCTTGGAGAAGGTGAGAAAACCTTCGCGGCCATGGTAATGGCCCATGCCGGAGGCGCCGACGCCGCCGAAGGGCAGGTCGGCGCAGGCGAACTGGTAGAGCGTGTCGTTGACACAGACCCCGCCGGCAACGATGCGCTGTAACATCGCCTCGATCTCGGCCTTGTCTTCGCCAAAGCAATAGAGCGCCAGCTGCCGGTCGCGCCCGAGCACGTAGACGGTGGCCTCGTTGAGTGAGCCATAGCCGATGACCGGCAGGATCGGACCGAAAATCTCGTCGCGCATAACGGCGCTGTCAGGGGCGGGATCCAGCACCACCGTCGGGGCAAGCAGGCGCACGCGCCCTGAAGGCAGCGAGGTCGTGTCGAGCAGGGGAACCTGCTCGAAGCCACGCGTCGCCGAATCGTCGAGCAGGCCTGTCAGGCGGGCGTACTGGCTGTCGTTGATAACAGAGGTGTAGTCGTCAAAACCCTGGCGCGCATTGTAGCGGGCGCTGACCTCCTGCTTGAGCAGGCGGACGAACTCGTCGCGCTTGTCTTTCGGCACGAGCACGTAGTCGGGCGCGATGCAGGTCTGGCCGGCATTGAAGAATTTGCCAGTGGCGATTCGCCGTGCCGCTCGCTCGAGATGGGCGCTGGGGGCGACAATGGCCGGCGACTTGCCGCCGAGCTCGAGCGTGACGGGCGTGAGGTTGCGGGCTGCAGCGGCCATGACCTTGCGGCCGACAGCGGTCGAGCCGGTGAAGAACAGGTGGTCGAAGGGCAGTTCGGAGAAGGCGGCCGACAGTTCGGCACCGCCGGTGGCGACCGCGACGCGTGACGCCGGGAAGACTTCGGCCAGTAGCGACTGCAGGAAGACGGCGGTGCGCGGCGTGTGTTCGGATGGCTTGAGGAAGACATGGTTGCCTGCTGCGATGGCCGCTATCAGCGGCGCCAGCGCCAGGTTCACCGGATAGTTCCACGGCGCGATGATGCCGACGACGCCAAGCGGCACGTGGCGGATCTCGGCGCTGGCCGGCAGAAGCTTCCAGCCGGCCGAACGGCGCTCCGGCTTCATCCAGGATTTCAGCTTGCGCAGCGTGTGCCTGATTTCCGACAACACGACGCTGCCCTCGCCGAGCAGGCTCTCATGGCGGGAGCGGTGGCCGAAATCGGCGCTGATGGCCTCGACCATCTCGTCCAGGCGCACGGTGAAGGCGCGCTGCAGGCGCTTGAGGTCTTGGACGCGCTGGGCATAGGCCGGCCGCGTTTCGAGCCAGGCTGCGCGCAGCGTCTCGAAGGTAGTCCCGATATCGGGCTGGCTGTCGTTAGCCTTCAGCATCGTTTTCCGTCGAGCGGGCGAAGAGATACTGCGCGGCATAATAGGTGCCGAGCACCCAGATGGCATTATAGGGAATGTTCCAGCGGAAGCGGCCAATAAGCAAGCACGGTGTCGCTGACCATGAAGAACAGGCCGCCGAGCGCGGCAAGGCGCGCGGCCCGCTGCCTTGGCGTTCCGGCAAGCTGGCGGTCGCGTGACAGCGCCTGGGCGGCCATGGCGGCCAACACCAGCGCGTAGATCGCCACTGGAATGCGCATCGGTGAAGGCAGATGCGACCACAGCCCGGCGAAGACGGCAGCCGCAAGGATCGCGAACAGGGCGAAGATCGCCACGTGGCTGCCGAACCTGGAATCGCGGGTCAGTGCCCAGATATAGGCGCAGTGGGTGAGCAGGAAGCAAACAAGGCCGGCAAGGAAATAGTCGCCCGGCAGCATCAGGAAGAAATCGCCGGCCGCGGCGAAGCCGAGGCCAACTGCGATCGGCACGCCATAGGCGCGCGCGCCCATACCGCGGAGGACAGCGACAAGCAGAAGCAGCGTCGCTGTCGGTTTGGTCAGGTAATGCAGCCAGCGCCAGGGCGATGTGTCGTCTGGCGCGATCAGGCTGCCAACAATGGCCAGGACCGCGCAGATGGCGAACAGCCAGTAGAGCGCTGCACTGTTGCGTGTTGCCGTATCCATGCCGCGCGCTCCCCTCGTGCTGCCGATGCCAGGATAAGCCAATGTTTTCGACGGTTTGTCCAGTTACCGGAACGTAAGGTGCGGGAAGGCAACAAAGGCGAGGGTCACCGCGCCGTTGTGCAAATGCGATACGCGTCGAGCATAACGAGCTGTAAGGCAAATTGCGGTTTACGTTTCGTTCACCATCGCCTACACCGCGACCTCCCTGAAGCCCCGCCGGTGATTTGCGCCCAGATGCAGAACAAATCCATCCGCTTTCGCGCCCGTTCATTCGTCGCCTTCGCGCTTGTGCCCGAGGCGCCGCTGGAGCAGTGGCTGCTGGATCTCGACCGCTGGATCGAGAATTCTCCCGGCTTTTTCAAGGGCCGGCCGGTGGTGCTCGACCTCAATACGCTGAAGCCGCAGGCCGGCGAAATCAGCGCCCTGGTGGCGCTGATCGCCGACCGTGGCATCAGGACTTATGCGATCGAGGCCGACCATATCGATTCGCTCGGTAACGATCTGCCGCCGATGCTGGCCGGTGCCAGGAAGACGATGATCGAGGAAGAACAGGTCGACGCCGAAGCGCTGGCACAGGCCGAGCAGCAGGCCAAGACGGCGCAGTCGCCGTCGAACACGCTGATCGTCGACCAGCCCGTGCGCTCCGGCCAGTCGATCGTGCATCCGCATGGCGACGTGATCGTGATGGGCTCGGCCAGTTTCGGCTCCGAAATCCTCGCCGGCGGCTCGATCCACGTCTACGGCACGCTGCGCGGCCGCGCCTTTGCCGGCGCCTGGGGCGACCGCAGCGCGCGCATCTTCTGCCGTCGCAACGAGGCCGAGCTCCTGGCGGTGGACGGCTGGTACCGCACAGCCGAGGACATGGAGCCGTCGATGCATGGCAAGGCGATCCAGGTCCACCTGGAAGACAACGCCATTCAGGTCGCGCCCCTCAATTGACAAACGGAGACAGCATCATGGGCAAGGTAGTGGTCGTCACATCTGGCAAGGGCGGCGTCGGCAAGACGACCTCGACGGCCGCTCTCGGCGCCGTGCTGGCCCAGTCCGGCAAGAAGGTGGTGCTGATCGATTTCGACGTCGGCCTGCGCAACCTCGATCTGGTGATGGGGGCCGAGCGCCGCGTGGTCTTCGACCTCGTCAACGTCACCCAAGGC
Organism: Aminobacter carboxidus; assembly: GCF_014863355.1. Classification (GTDB taxonomy): domain Bacteria; phylum Pseudomonadota; class Alphaproteobacteria; order Rhizobiales; family Rhizobiaceae; genus Aminobacter; species Aminobacter carboxidus. Next base: position 1,075,916 of record NZ_JACZEP010000001.1, read on the forward strand.
CAGGCCAAGCTGTCGCAGGCGCTGATCCGCGACAAGCGCGTCGAATCGCTGTTTTTGCTGCCGGCCTCGCAGACCCGCGACAAGGACGCGTTGACCGAAGAAGGCGTCGCCAGCGTCATCAACACGCTGCGCGAAAAGTTCGACTACGTTTTGTGCGATAGCCCCGCCGGCATCGAGCGCGGCGCCCAACTGGCCATGCGCTTTGCCGACGAGGCGGTCATCGTCACCAATCCCGAAGTCAGCTCGGTGCGCGATTCCGATCGCATCATCGGCCTGCTCGATTCCAAGACGCTGAAGGCCGAGCAGGGCGAAAGCGTCACCAAGCACGTGCTGGTCACCCGCTATGACGCCGGCCGCGCCGCCCGTGGCGAAATGCTCAGCATTGCCGACGTGCTGGAAATCCTGTCGGTGCCGCTGCTCGGCATCATCCCCGAGAACCAGGGCGTGCTGCGCGCCTCCAATGTCGGTTCGCCGGTGACACTCAACGAGCCGACAAATGCGGCGGCTCGTGCCTATGCCGACGCCGCCAGGCGCTTGCAGGGCGACGACGTGCCGATGGTCACGCCGGTCGAGAAGAAAGGTCTCCTTAACCGTCTTCTGGGAAGGAGGGTCGCATGAAGCTACTCGATTTTTTCAAGCGCGGCGGCAGCGCACCGGTGGCGCGCGAACGCCTGCAGGTGCTGCTCGCCTATGAGCGCAACAACCGCAACCAGCCCGATCTCGTCGCTGTGCTGCGCGAGGAGATCATCGCGGTGATCGCCAAGCACGTCCAGGTCAACCAGGACGACGTCAAGATCACCATGGATCGCGGCGCCACCACCTCGACGCTGGAAATCGACATCCACATCCCCAACGCCGGCATCAAGGCGTCACCGGCGATCTGAGCGCGAAAGCGGCCCTGGCAAGGCTGCCTGATCGGTGGAGGGGTTCCGGCCGTCAGTCGGGGCAGGCGGGCCCTATGCCTTGCAGGTGGCGAACAGGTCTTTCGCCGCCTCGCGCGTGCCGTCGAGCGGAAACTCCGCGGAACCGTCCCCGACGACGACCCGAAGCTTGGTCCGGGACGTAAGCAGGTCGACAAGCCGCTCGTCGAGCACAGCCTTGCCGATCAACAGGTGCAGATCGGCTTCCTCAAGATGCTCGGCCTTGGTGTTGATGGGGACTTCGATGTCGCCCGCGCGGAGGGTGACCACGACCGGCCCGCTCTTATTGGCTGGCTCGAATTCATAGGTGAATACCACCTCCTTGCTTCGGTTCTCGCAGGAGAATGACAACGGGGCATAGTCGCTCTCCGGAGTCCCGTAGATGAGGGACGCCCCGCCATCGCCGCTGGCATTGCCGAACCATCTTATGTCTTCGGCCCGCACTAGCGCTGGTATCAGCAATGCCACGGCAAAAGCAGCGGTGCGAATGTTCATCTGAGCCTCCGTCGTTGCTGCCGAGTGTGGCTGCAACCAGTGCCAGACGCAACCGCGGTCGGTTGCGTCTGGCGCTCAGGCTGTTCCGTCGTGTCGTGCGTTCAGACCAGTCGGCCAAGCAACTGGGTCACCCCGGTAACCAGCCCCAGCAACAGCAGCACGAGCAGAATGTTCACCGACCGCTTGATGAAATAGTACAATGGCCGGTTGGTCGACTTTAGTGCCTTGTTGCGTGCCAGCAGTGGCGCAAGCCAGGCAAAGACCCTGTTGGCCAGGCCACGATTGTCTTCCGGCGTGTTGGGCACCACCGAGGCGCGCGTTATTCCCTGATAGAAGAAGTTGAACAGCGCTCCGATTGGGTTGAGCGGGCGCTTGACGTCGCACATCAAGATGAGGCGATCGGAGTCGGTGTCGTTGCGGACATAGTGCAGGTAGGTCTCGTCGAACATGAGGACCTCGCCATCGCGCCAGCTCTGATTGCGGCCATCGACATTGATGAAGCAGGCGTCCGAGTTGGGTGTGGCAAGGCCAAGATGGTAGCGCAGGGATACGGCAATAGGATCGGCATGTCTGGTGAGTTGCGCGCCCGCCGGCAGGAAGGCGAACATCGCGCCATGCACTGCAGGCACCTGCTGCAGTATCTCAACCGTCCTGGGACAGAGCCGTCTCGCGGAATGGTGCGTGTAGCCGTACCAGTTGAGGTAGAATCGGCTCCAGCCATATTTGAAGAACGTCCGGAAGCCGACATCGTAAGAGCCTGCCGTGCCCGGACGTTTTGTGGCGTCGAAGTAACCCTGGCGCACGAGCTCCAGTCCTTCGTCGCGGATGGTCTGCCAGTTCTGGCGAAGCAGGTCTGTTTCGGGGAACTCGACCGGGTCGAGAACAGCCTTTGAACCACGCGGCAGCGTGGTCATGAACAACACGCAATTGAACGGCGTGAAGATCGGCCAGCCCTTGCGAATGTACTCGGACAGGTTTTTGTAGCGGGCTTCGCCGCGGAACCGGTAGACGTAGACAATACTCGCGGCAACAAGCGCCAGCAAAACCACGGAAACTTGCATAAGTTCTCCTTTGCAACCATTCCGCGCGAGCAAGTAGGGATGGCGCATTACCGCAGCATTGCGCGGCTGGCGCCTTGTGATTGGTCGCTTGTTGTTCCGTCCACGCATAGGTCGTTCCGTTGCCTCCAAGACGGGGTCTTTCCGCCCGGCTAGAGGTCTGGGGCTGGCGTCTCAACGGCCCACCAGGCCGCCGGCATTTGTCGGCTCTCGCGCGGAGGTTGGCGAATGGCAGGAAACGCAAGGTTTCGAATGCGGGTGCGGTCTATCTGCATGGCGGCGCAGGTTGTGGCCTGCACGACGGCCACCGAGTCGAGCTTCGAAGGCCCCGATTATTCCGACGACACCCGCAAGCTGGAAAAGCGGATGATGGCGGAGGCGGCAGCCCTTGGTACCACGCAAGGGGTGGCGGGTGCCGCGGCCTCGATGCTTCCGATGGGCGCAATCAGCCTCGTCACCACGACAGCGGGCCGGGCCGGGCGCGATGCGATGATCATCCGCCACGACAAGCTGATGCGCGCGCAGATCGAACGCGACAATGCCGAATTCTACAAGCGCTACGGCATATCAGACGCAGACGCGGGGCCCGCTGTCGCTGACCAGAGCGCGGGCGGCCCGAGGCGTTGCGCCAGGCGAGGCGGGGTGAAGCGGTGTTGAGGGAGCTTGCGAGGCGGCAGGTGTCGTAGCCGCCAAGATGCCGGCCATCGCTGGGCCGGATCCGACGCCCGGTGCAAGTCGCGTGCTGCCGCCAGCTACGGCGGCATGGCTCTTCACTGCAGCCTGAAATCGCAAATCTCGGCGCTGATGGCGGCGACCTCCTCGCAGAACTGGACGTGGTAGTCGTTGCGGAACGTTGCGAAGTATTCGAGGTTGGGCAGTTCCATCTCGGTATGCACGACGCAGAGCCGGCCGTCAGCGATCATGTTCCTGAAGAAGGCGTGCGGCAGGATGGTGACGCCCATGCCGTGAGCGGCCAGATGGGCCAGCGCCACCATATTGTTGCACGAAATCGTCCGCTTGAACGGCAGGTTGGGGTTGTCGATGACGCTGTGCAGGATCGGCCGCAGGATCGAGCCGGTCGTCTGGATCAGCAGCGGATGCTTGGTGAGGTCGTTCAGTGTCGCATTGTCCTTGCCGCCCAGAAGCTTCGGACTGCACATCCACACCAGTTCGATGGCGCCAAGCGGCGTGCTGACGAATTGTGGCTCCTGGATGACGCGCGGGCAGATGACGAAGTCGAGGCGGCGGTCGACCAGGCGCTCGAGCAGGGACGCGGTGAGGTCGATCTCGGGTTCGAGCGTGATCATCGGATAGCGGTCGAGGATGCCCGACAGCAATTCGGGCAGCCATGACAGCGCGACCAGATCGGTGACGCCGAGGCGGAAGCGGAACGACGGTACCGACGATTTCTTCGCCAGCGAGTTCAGGCGATCATTCAGGCGCAACATTTGCTCGGCGATGGTGCGGATCTCCTCGCCCTTCGTCGTCAGGACCGGCTTGCGCCCGGTGCGGTGGAAAAGCGGCGTCGAAAACTTGGCCTCGAGTTCGCCGATGCGCTTGGAGATTGTCGACTGGACCATGTTCAGATAGTCGGCCGCGGCCTCGAAACTGCCCAGCGTACTGACCCAGTAGAGCGCTTCCATCTGCTTGATCGTGAACATGAATTCCTCCTGATATGAAGAATGGCGATGTCTTCTGATGCATTAATATCGCTTTTCTTCAGGAGGTGACACTCCTATCCCTTTGATGACTGGAGGCCGCTGGTCCGCGGTCGCCAAGGGAGGAGATATCATGACCGTCACCGAACTGCCGTCCGCGGCGCCCGTTTCAGACGAACTGCTGAAGCAATACGCCAATGTCGCGACGTCGATCGTCAGCGACAATCTGGACCGTCTTCCGGGCGCGGTGGGTCTGCTGCCTTATCATGCCGGCGGACAGCTGGTCGGCACGGCGCTGACGGTGCGAACGCGCCGCGGCGACAATCTCGCCATCCATGCGGCGCTGCGCATTGCCCGCCCCGGCGACGTCATCGTCGTCGACGGCGGTGGTGACACAAGCCAGGCGCTGATCGGCGAGATCATCCTGGCCCACGCCGAATCCATCGGTGTCGCCGGCTTCGTCATCGACGGGTCGATCCGCGACGTCGCTGCAATCCGGGCCAGCAAGCTGCCCTGCTACGCCCGCGGCGTCACCCATCGCGGTCCCTACAAGAATGGCCCCGGCGCCATCAACGTCGACGTCGCCATCGGCGGCCTCGTCGTTCATCCGGGCGACCTGGTCGTCGGCGACGAGGACGGCATCGTCGCCCTTTCGCCCAAGGTGGCGGCCGACATCCTGCCCGGCATCCGTGCCCAGGAGGAGAAGGAACGACTGAAGCTGGAGGGCTTCAGGACGGGTGCGCGCCTGCGCGCCGTCTAGCAGCGACGGAATTCACGAAATCAACTAGAACTCGGGAGGAGTTTGAAATGAACGCATTCAGGAAAACCGCACTAGGGCTTTCGACGGCGCTGCTTCTGTCGCCGATGCCAGCGGCCATGGCCCAGTCGGGCGATGCCGTGACCATCGTCTTGCCGGGCGGTCCGGACCGTCTCGATCCATGCGAGACTCCACGCTCGGTCATCGGCCGCATCATCAAGCAAAACGTCGTCGAAACACTGGTCGAGCTGGACTACGCCAAGCAGACCACCGTGCCGCGCCTGGCAGAGAGCTGGGAGCAGACCTCGCCGACCGAATGGCGCTTCAACCTGCGCAAGGGCGTGAAGTTCCATGACGGCACGCCGTTCGATGCGGCGTCGGTCGTCTACTCGCTCGAGCGCACGCTCGATCCCAAGCTGACCTGCATCACCCGCACCAAATATTTCGGCGGCGTCGACATCACCGCCAAGGCGGTCGACGACAATACCGTCGTCTTCACCACCAAGACGCCGATGCCGATCCTGCCAACGCTGCTGGCGCAGCTGGCGATAGCATCGGCCAAGACGCCGAAGGGCGAGTACACGGCCGACCCGATCGGTACCGGGCCGTACGACTTCGTCAGCTGGACCCAGGGCGAGAACGTCAAGATCAAGCGTTTCGACGGCTATTGGGGCGAGGCGCCGAAGATCGCAGAGGCGACTTATGTCTGGCGCACGGAATCGTCCGTGGCCGCGGCCATGGTCGAAACCGGCGAAGCCGACCTGGCCTTCTCGATCGCGCCGCAGGATGCGACAAATCCGGATACGGACAAGGTCTACCCGAACTCCGACAGCGCCATGTTCCGGCTGTCCGCAGACATCGCCCCGCTCAACGACATCCGCGTGCGCAAGGCCTTCAACCTGGCGATCGACCGCAAGGCATTCCTGGGCAGCGTCATCAGCGACAAGGCGGAACTTGCCACCCAGCAGGTCGGCCCGAGCGTGCTCGGCCACAATGCCAAGCTGGTGCCGTGGCCCTACGATCCCGAGCAGGCCAAGGCGCTGCTCGCCGAAGCCAAGGCGGCGGGCGTGCCCGTCGACACCGAGATTCGTATGATCGGCCGCCCCGGCATGTTCGCCAACTCCAACGAGTTCGTCGAGGCCGCTGCCGAGATGCTCCGCGCCGTCGGCTTCAAGATCAAGCTCGACAATCTCGAAATGACGCAGTGGCTGGAAGCGGCAAACAAGCCCTTTGCTGCCAACCGCGAAGCCAACGCGCTTTTGACCATGCACGACAACAACAGCGGCGACGCCCAGTTCACCGCGTTTTTCAAGTACCACAGCGATGGCCGCCAGAGCGAACTCCACGACGCCAAGGTCGACAAGCTGATCACCGAAGCGGGCATGGCCTCGGGCGATGAACGCGCCAAGCTCTACCAGGAGACCTTCCGCTACATCTACGAGGATCTGGTCGCCGACGCGCCGCTATTCCACATGGTCAACTACATGCGGGTCGGCAAGCGCCTCGACTTCACTCCGACCATTGCCAACGCAGTCGAGCTGCAGCTTGCCAAGCTGGTCGTAAAGTCGCCTTCATAACTTTGGGACGGCGCCGGCCGCTCGCCGGCGCCAACCTACCGTTCCACGTACCAGTATCCGGCGGAGGAGGCGGAGCATGGGCAATTTCATCTACAAGAGGTCGCTGCAAAGCCTGCTTTCGCTGGCGCTGCTGATCATCCTCGTCTTCTTCCTGGCCAGGCTGACGGGCTCTCCCGCCGACCTCTATCTGCCGCTCGACGCCACCGAGGAGATGCGCGACCAGTTCAACCAGCGCTTCGGTTTCGACGATCCTGTCTATGTCCAGTTCGGCCGCTTCGTCGTTGGCCTGCTGCAGTTCGACCTCGGCGAGTCGATCCAGTACTCCAAGCCCGCTGTCCAGGTCGTGCTCCAGGCTTTCCCGACGACCCTGATGCTGGCGGCCATCACCATGCCGATCGTCATCGCCGTCGCCATCGTCACCGGCTCGCTCGCCGCTTTCCGTCCCGGCGGCATGTTCGACCGTATCGCCAGCCTGATCTCGCTGATCGGCGCGAGCACGCCGAACTTCTGGATCGCGATTGTCGGCGTGATCGTCTTCGCCGTGTGGCTGCGTGTGCTGCCGACCTCCGGGACCGGCACGCCGTGGCACTGGGTCCTGCCGATCGCTGTCCTGTGCCTCAGGCCGACAGGCGTGCTGGTTCAGGTGGTGCGGTCGTCGATGATCACCGCGCTGTCGTCGGCCTATGTGAAAACGGCGCGCGCCAAGGGCGTGCGCTCCAGGGCCATCGTCTTCGTCCATGCGCTGCGCAACGCGCTTTTGCCCGTCATCACGGTCGCCAGCGACCAGGCTGCCGGCATCGTCAACGGCGCGGTCATCGTCGAAACCGTGTTCGGTTTCCCCGGCATCGGCAAGCTGATGATCGATTCCGTGCTGTTGCGCGATTTCGCCGTCATCCAGGCCGCAGTCCTCGTCACGGCACTTGCCGTCTTCATCATCAACATCGTTGTGGACATCACCTATGCGCTCGTCGATCCACGCATCCGGCACAGCTGAGATGGCCAGGCCCGCACAGGCAGCGCCGTCGGCATTCCGCGACATTGCGTCGAGCCTCGCACGCGACAAGGTGGCCCTGGTTTCCGCTGCCTTCCTCGTCGTCGTCATGATTTGCGTCGTCGTCGGCCCGACGCTGCTCGCCGACCAGGCCCGCGCCATGAACCTGATGCAGCGCAACGCCGCACCGTTTTCGCTCGACCGTCCTTGGCTCTACATCCTCGGCGCCGATGCGCTCGGGCGCAGCGTGCTTGCCCGCATCATCGTCGCCAGCCAGAACACCATGCTGATCGCCGGTACCGCGGTGCTCACCTCGCTGGTGATCGGCGGTGCGCTCGGGCTTGTTGCCGGCTTCAAGGGCGGTGCCATCGGCGCGATCCTGCTGCGCCTGGCGGACGCCATCATGAGTTTTCCGTCGCTGCTTCTGGCCGTCATCGTGCTGTTCGTGTTCGAGCCGGGCGTCGCCAACGTCATCCTGGTGCTTGCCATCTCGCGCGTGCCGATCTTCCTGCGCACCGTGCGCGCCGAGGTGCTAGAGCTCAAGGAACGCCTGTTCGTCACCTCGGCCCGCGCCATGGGTGCTTCGACCCCGCGCATCCTGTTTCGCCATGTCGCCCCGATGGTGCTGCCGACAGTCATCAATCTCGCAGCACTTGAAATGGCCTTCGTCATGCTCGTCGAATCCGGCCTGAGTTTCCTCGGCATCGGCATCCAGCCGCCCGAGATCACCTGGGGCCTAATGGTGTCGGACGGGCGCAACTACATCGGCTCGGCCTGGTGGGTGGCGTTCTGGCCGGGCCTGGCGATCATGCTCGTCACCATGTCGCTCAACCTGTTCTCGAACTGGCTCCGCGTCGCCACCGATCCGGTCGAACGCTGGCGCCTGCAAACATCGGCGGAATGACAATGTCAGAACCACGCCTTCTTGAGGTCAAGAACCTCAGCATCCAGTTCCCGACGCGCAAGGGCATCGTCCATGCCGTCAACGACGTCAGCTGGTCGGTCGACCAGGGCGAAACGCTGGCGATCCTTGGCGAAAGCGGCTCGGGCAAGAGCGTCAGCGCTTCGGCGGTGATGAACCTGATCGACACGCCGCCGGCGGTCATCTCGTCGGGACAGATCCTGTTTCGTGGCCGCGACCTGCTGCAGGCAAGTGTCGAGCAACGACGGCTGGTCAACGGCAAGAACATTTCGATGATCTTCCAGGACCCGCTCGCCGCCCTCAATCCGGTCTATCCGGTCGGCTGGCAGATTGCCGAGACGATGCTTGTCCATGGCATCGCGCCCGACACGGCGCGCCGGCGCGCCATCGACCTGCTTGGCCGTGTTGGCATATCCGACCCCGAGCGCCGGGCGCAGGATTATCCGCACCAGTTTTCGGGCGGCCAGCGCCAGCGCATCATGATCGCGTCGGCAATCGCGCTGCAGCCAGACCTGCTGATCGCCGACGAGCCGACGAGTGCGCTCGACGTCACCGTGCAGGCGCAGGTGCTCGACCTGATGAAAGAGCTGCAGCGCGAGAGCGGCATGGGCATGGTCATCATCACCCATGATCTCGGCGTGGTCGAGAAGGTGGCGGACAAGGTGGTGGTCATGCAGGCCGGTCGCATCGTCGAGGCCGGCGAGGTGGCCAAGGTGCTGTCGCAGCCGAGCAATCCCTATACGCAGCGCCTGCTCGATGCGGTGCCGGGCCGCCATGGCTTCAGCGTCAACAAGGCCGCCGAGGCTGGGCCGACGCCGCTGCTCGAGGTCCGCAACGTCTCCAAGGTCTATTTCGGCCGGCTCAAGCTGTTTTCGAGCGCGCCGCAGCCGCAGGTCCGCGCCGTCGACGACGCGAGCTTCACCCTGTCCATGGGCGAGACGCTCGGCATCGTCGGCGAGTCCGGCTCAGGCAAGTCGACGCTGGCGCGCATGCTGCTCGGGCTCGACGTGCCGACGGCGGGCTCGATCGACTTCGACGGCAAGGACCTGCTCAAGCTGTCTGCGGCCGAGACCTTCAAGGTTAGGCGGCGCATGCAGTTCGTGTTCCAGGACCCGACCGCCTCGCTCAATCCGCGCATGACCGTGCAGCAGATCGTCTCCGAGCCATGGGCGATCCATGCGGGCGTGCTGCCAAAGCAGCAATGGGGCCAGCGCGTGGCCGAATTGCTGCACAAGGTCGGCTTGCTGCCCGAACATGCCGAGCGCTACCCGCACCAGTTCTCGGGGGGACAGCGGCAGCGTATCGCCATTGCCCGTTCGCTGGCGCTGCAACCGGAGCTGATCGTCTGCGACGAGGCAGTGTCGGCGCTCGACGTCTCGATCCAGGCGCAGATCATCGACCTGCTCAAGGAACTGCGCCGCGAGATGGGCCTGTCCTACGTCTTCATTGCTCACGACCTCGCGCTGGTCAGGGATTTCGCCACCTCGGTGGTGGTGATGTATCAGGGCCGGATCGTCGAGCAGGGGCCGACCGAACAGGTCTATGGCAACCCGCAGCACGACTACACCAGGCGTCTGCTGGCGGCGAGCAAAGTGCATCCGGGCGCGCTGGCGGCCTGAGATGACGGCGGTTCCCGACCCCACGGCCGAACTGCCGGTAGCCATCGCCGCGCGGCCCGCGCCGGGCTTGGGCGCCTTGTTCCTGACCTGCCTGAAGATCGGCTTGCTGAGCTTTGGCGGAGGGCTTTCCGGCTGGCTCTACCAAGAGTTCGTTGCGCGCAACCGCTGGATCAGCGACGAGGATTTCGCCAGTTCGCTGGCGATTTCGCAGATGCTGCCCGGCGCCAATGTCGTCAACCTGGTGATCTGCATGGGCGACGAACTGCGCGGTCTGGCCGGCAGCGTCGCTTGCGTGCTGGGCTTCCTCGTCGGCCCGTTCTTTGCCGTGATCGCGCTCAGCGCCCTGTTCGACAGCCTGCCCGACGTCACCATGCTGGAGGCGGCGTCGAATGGCGTGGCCTACGCCGCGCTCGGGCTCTTGCTGGTGATCTGCCTCAAGGGTGTGCAGCGTGCGACGAAGTTCCCGCCCGGCCTTGTCGTCATCGCCGCCGTGGCAATTGCCGTCGGCCTGTTGAAGCTGCCGCTGATCCCGCTGGTCCTCGTGATTGCGCCGGTCAGCGTCGCCCTTGCCTGGCGCAGGAGCTGAGATGCGCGACGACGACCTTGTCACCCTGATCGCGGTTTTCGTGCCGTTCTCGCTGCTGTCGATCGGCGGCGGCTCGGCGATCATCGCTGGCATCCAGCACGAATCCGTCGCCGTTCACGGCTGGATCAGCAGCCGCGAGTTCATCGACCTGTTCGCCATATCCCGCGCGGCACCCGGGCCCGGCACGATGCTGGCGACGCTGATCGGCTGGAAAGTCGCCGGCTGGTGGGGCGCGCTCGCCGCATCCCTGGCGCTGTTTTTGCCGTCTTCGCTGCTCTGCTACGGCGTCATCAAGGTGTCCAACGCCCACAAGGCGAAGCGGTGGCACAAGGCCATGCGCGAGGGCCTTGCGCCGGTTGGCGTCGGGCTGGTCATCGCCGGCGTGATCTCCATTTTTCGGCTTTCCGGCGGTGGCCTTGTGGCCGCAGCAATCGCGGTTGCGTCCGCCGCGATCCTGACCTGGATGCCAAGGTTCCCGACACTCGGAATTCTGGTCCTGGGTGCTGCCACGACATCGGCGCTGTACAGCCTGGGCGACTGATTGGCTTGGGCGGACAGCGCATGCAAGAGCGGCCCGCTTGGACTTAGCCAAGTCGGGCCGTCTGCATTGCGCGGTGGGCGTTGGGGTGGGGCAGCCGACGCAATACTCACACCTAGGATTTAAGGCACCGCGCCGGCGCACTACCCCACCTTCCCAAGCTCGAATCTACGCCCTTCGGTGGCACAGAGACAATTAGCTCATTGGATGGGTTGATGTAGCTTGTTCGTCTGATGGAGCGGCTGGAGCCGAGCTCAAGCGTGAAGGGTGGCAGCGGACGAGTACGACGCGGATTCCGCCTTTCTTGCCGTCGACCGACATCGACCGGCGACGCCATCGCGCTGCCGAACTGCGCCGCGAATTGAGGCGGAGTGCTGGGGCGCTTTCGGGCCTCAGCGAACGCGATCGAAGAGTAGCGACGTCGGCGCCGGATGGAGCAGCCATTTGCCATCGACGAACGTCTCTTGCCCTCAGGCGACCTATCAAGGATAGCAGTGTGGCGGAGTCGCGACAGAGGATGATCCGATGCTTGAAAGAATAAATCCCGATGCCCGGTGGAGTGACGCGGTTGTCGTTGGCAACCTGATATTCGTCGCTGGCCACACCGCAGAGAAGACGCGAGGCCAATCGGTGCGCGAACAGACGGAGGAAGTCCTCCAGTTGCTCGATGAGACGTTGGCGCAGGCTGGGGTGACAAAGAGGAACCTCGCCATGGTGCAGATCTATCTGGCTGATATGTCGAACTTCGACCAGATGAACGAGGCCTGGGACAGATGGGTCATTGCCGGCGAGGCGCCGGCGAGGGCGACGGTCGAATCCAGGCTCGCTTATCCTGATCTCGGTGTGGAAATCACTGCGGTCGCCGCCCGGTAGACGAGGTACCAGAACGCCACAGCGTGAAGGGTGAGCCCACTGACCGACGAACGCGCAGGAAAGTTGGCGGATTGAGTACGAGCGCTTTCGCGGGTGAATTCTGCGCAGCGAGTGGCACGAACTGTTTCGCGGTCTTGGGTGGTGATTGTTGGAGCGGTCCTCCACTTCGTCATCCTCGGGCTTGCCCCGGCGGCGCCTGCGATCCATCTGCACCCCTCAAAAGAATAGGCCGCACTGAGGCGGCCTATTTTTCAACTCAATGCGTGAATGGCGTGGGCCAAACTCAGCTACAGCCTGACGTCGCCCCACAAAAGGAATTAGGGGTCGGCATATTTATCTAGGGGAAACAGTATCTTGATTGTTGGCATACCTGAAAAGAGTATGCCGGGGGCCCGTCATCCAACCCAACACAGCGTGATGAAGCTTAGCTGCGAATCTTCGGATACCGAACGCCGCCATGTTTGCGGACCGAACTACCCGCCAGGCATCGCAACCACGTATGTACCTCCGCTCCCCTTCCTTTGCAGGACCACATTGATCGCGGCGAGCTGACGGGCCTGGGCTGCCGCATCTGCCTGGAAGTCGTGCCGCACACGAAGGTTGCGCGGCGGCGTCCAGGCTCCAAATCCTTGATCCAAGACAATTGTCGCGCGGGCGCCGTTTTCGTATTCGACCCTCAGGTAACGACCATGAGGTACTTCCTTATGCTGCAGCGAGGCGCGAAGTCCTCGCTGTCTGCCCAGAAGCGTCACCACATCGTGCTGATCGGCAGCTTCCCGCCAGTCGTGCCAGAGCTGCCACGGATCGCCCCGTTGCTCGAGAACACGCGGCGGACGAGTTTCGACAATGAGTTCCGCTTCGGTGGATCCGGAACTGGAAGCAAGATGGCTTACGGTTTCGATCAACAAGCGGGCGACGAGCGGAGAAGAAACATACCCGTCCTGATAGACGATCCGCGAAATGGGGACATTCTCCCATGCCCCGCACTTCTCCAGCAGATCACCTAGGAGTCCGGCTGCACGCGCGCCGAAAGTTGAAAGGTCGAGGTCGAGTTCGGTTCCGACCTCGATCAACTGCGCACCGGGTGGAGGTAGCAAGTCTTCGAGATCAATAGCGGAAGTTGGGGCCTCGATCGGCATGGCCGCCTTCGCTAAGGGGCGGTGTATGGGGCGGCCCCATGTCGGCCCCATGGCGCATGCGTCCTCCTCAGACGATGTCCAAACAGCGCAAGACGCGTCTCCCTCCACCGCTGCAATGGCGACCGAACCGTTTTCGAACAGCGGCGCATCTGCTGACACAAGGGATATCTGATAGCGTAGAGCAAAATCACGGAGCGCCAGCTTCTCGGCCGAGTTGAGCTGCATTAGCTTTGCCTTAGGCAACGCCAGGCGCACTCGATGCCCTTTCAAAGACCAGGACAGGAATTGCTGCTTCGGACCCCAGTCGGTTGCTGCCGATGTGGCATGCCATTGCGGAAGGAAGATTGTGAGCTGGGACTGGGCGGCGCGGCCAAGCTCGCGGTGGATTTCATCAATCGGCACCAGAGAAAGCTCGGCATCAGGTGCGAACTTGTCCCGGTCGTCGAGGTCGAGGGGAAAGCTGAAATGCTTCCGAACGAAATCAAGTGCAGCGCGGCGATCGAGTTCGTCTTTTCCGTCCGGCGCGTCCGACGTTAACACGCAGGATGCGCAGCCTGACTCGCAACCCGGTGTTTCGCAATCGAGGATTCGCTCCGCACGCTTGATGACAGGACGCATCATAAATTCGAACGACGTGGCGAAACCGGCACCGCCGGCAGCACGGTCGAAGAGGAACAGCGAGACTGCGTCCGCGCCCAGTCCATTACGACTCCTGGTGACCGCGAATCCCATCTCGTCGGCTTCGATCCCGAGTTCCTGTGCCAGGGCCTCGCGCAGTGCGATCACGAGCGCATTGGCACCCGCACGCCGCAGCGGATGCTGTGGCTGCAGTTCCAGGACGTCAGTCGTTATCTCGTGGCCGAGTGACACATTCCGTTTGATGGCGAACGGACGCTCATTGCCCGGACAAAAATCTTCACCCTTTCGGTAGCGCAACGGCTTGTGACCGACCAAGGCGGGCGGCGGAGTGGCTAGTCCGTGATTGTCCATGTCGGCTTCGGCCCGCCCGCAATGCAGGCAGATCGCGTAGCCATATCCGCTTCCGCCGCCACGATTGGAATAGTAGACCAAACCTTCGCTGCTGCAGCGGAAGCGACCGAGCTCCGGAACCGGCAGACTGCCCCACGGTGTCCCTCTCGTCGATGCGATAGGGTCTTCCGGCGGCACATAGGTAGGCGTGTCGGTTTCTGCATGGGCCCGCTCCCGCGGGTCGACGGAAAAGCCCGCCGGACGGAGAAACTCGATCGTCTCCGGTTTCTCGGCACCGCAGACATGGCAACAATCTGGTCGTCCACCACGTTTTGTATCTGACGCACCGCATTCCGCGCAGCGCCAATGAAAGCGCAGGCTCTGTATTTCGGCGATGCCTTCTTCGCTGGCCGGCCTCTTCCAGTTCAGCGTGACCCCGGCGGACTTATGGACAAGCCCGTCGAGCACGACTTCGGAACCGGGGGCGTAGTCCCGAATAGCGAGATCGAGAGAACGCTGTGGGCCGACCGCCCTCCGATGACGGTTTCCGTCCGGAGTGGTTTCGTCGGGCAACTTGAACTGCTTGCCCGGGAGAAACGTCACGACATCGCTTGGGAAGCCGTGCCCGGGCAAAAATCCCCTGTCGGCCAGTCCGCTCAAGAGGAACTCGCCGCAAAGACGCTTGAGTTCGACGGTCATACGCGTCTGGCCTGCTTCCCTGACGCCTTCGTCCTTGGCGAGCGCGACGAGTCCCTCCCAGTCTGCAACGAAAGTCCTCGTCGCCTGGACAATGGCGTCCCGGGTATTCTGAATCAGCGTCAAGTCGCGTTCCAGGATCGACCGCTTCGTGAGGTGATTGATCCTTTCCTGATGGGCTTGCGCCGTTCCGGGTCGCTCGAGCCACTCCACGAAGATCTCGACCGGACGATCCGCCCTCAACGGCCGGGACTCCTTGATGTCGGCAGGGCATCCCAGAAACGCACCGATCTGCATTTTTAGTGCATCGCCGGCCCGCTCGCGCATGAAGGCGCCCAGAAGGTATGCATTCACGTGACGTTGCACGATTGGTCGGCTGCTTAACGTCACCTTGGGCGCAGCCATCGAGCGCAGCAGGAAACCTGAAGGGTCGCGGAAAGCCTCCCGATCGAGCGGCCGATCCTTGCAGAAGGTGAAGGCGAGCGCCACAGCCTGGCCGCGGCGACCGGCGCGGCCGACACGCTGACGATAGTTTGCGATGGATGGCGGCACGTTCGTCATCATCACAGACGAAACTGAACCGATGTCGACGCCCATCTCCATCGTGGTCGAGCAATTCAGGATGTTGATCCTGCCGTCCTTGAACTCTTGCTCGTAGCGACGCAGGCGGCGGCTGTCTTGTTGAGCGGAATGCTCCGCCGAACGTGCGTAGTCGGCAAACAGCGCTATTCGATCGGAGAAGGCGAGCCAGAGTCCCTTGCCCTTTAGTTCATTGATTGTCGGATCGGCTTCGATCCACTCTCGAGTAACCTTTCGCAAGGATTCGAGATCGACGCGGCCAAGCATCGGGGACGGGTGACGCGGCAGGGATATCGGGAGGGCATGACGCCGATCCTCTGTGCCATTGTCCAGTCCGTACGGTGTCAATCCAAAGGGCGCGGCATCGAGGATGCGCCGCGTCACGGAGCAATGGAACCCCTGGATCAGGGGCGCGACGAAAGCCTTGTCGAAATCGAAGATGCGCCGCTCTGGATCGGCCGAAAATGTCGACAGAACTTGCCGCCAGGCCGCCTGCAGGCATTCGTCGAGATCGGCGCGATCGGTCGCCGAACCCAAGTCAAGTCCGAGGCCCTGAAGCAAGAAAGCGACCGGCCGCGACCTTGGGTTTGCACGAAAGTGGCCGTTTGGCCAGGCGCGCAGCCTTTTGTCGCCGTATGTATCGTCTTCCGGTCCGACCAGCGAATGTCGGTGGCTTTTGTGTGCGATCCAGTGGTGCATCTGCTGATCGATCGCCACGAAGCCGTTGGCGCGCACGAAATGCGTGAGGACCGCGTCCAGGTAGGATCGCCATTCCTCGATCGTCTTGCCACGTCGCCGGAATGCGTCGGGAAGCTGGGATGGCGTGAGGCGATCGACAGCTGGGTGGCGCAGCCGGGCAAGCCCAAGCGTCTCGACGGAATTCGCCCGCTTCGGGCGTCGAGAGAACTCGCGGAGCAGAAGAAATTCGGCTGTCTTGTGTGCGCTCGTGAAGAGTTCTTCATCTCTCGACTGCCAGATCGGCAGAATCCACTCCGATACCTCGATCCGCTCGGCCAGTCGGCTCACAAGCTCCGGCCAGGCGATACCATCCGTGCGTCCCGCTGCGAGGGCCTTCAGTTGTGCCTTGTGAGAAGCGATCATGCCTTGGAGGGCGGGAACACGAGATTGAGCGAAAGCGGTCTCCAGTCCGACGAGATCCGCTTCGACCTTCGCAATCTCCTCGGCAGCACCAGGTGCAGGCATCATCGATGCCTGCACCTGGTGATAGACGAAGGAACGCACGAAGTTGCGTTCGGCCTCCACCTGAAGCTTGGCCGCCATGCGCGCGGTGCCCTGCCTGCTGTCAGTGAAGGAGAGCAGCCGCCGTCCGCCGCTGGGCAACTGGACACCCTCCGACGCCTTGGCGGGCTCCACCCCCTCAAGCAGGATTGGAGCGGCGTTGCCGAGAATGAACGGAGCGCCGAAGCGCAGAGGCCTCAGCCGCCTCGCTTCGTGATCCTTCCCGGGCCGGGGCTTGCAATGTGGGCATGCACGGCTGCCGAAATGATCCTCGCAATGCAGTGTGAGGCCGTTTTCGGCAGGCGCATCGACGACACGCCACCCTTTTTGTCGATCAAGCCAGAAACTGCGCGCCGCAGGCGTTGGATTGGCGGCAAAGAGGCGGTCTAGTTCCAACTGGCTGTCTTCATCATCCGCCCGCTCGTCGCTGTCGGGATCCTCGGATTCATCTGCCTCACCGTCGTCGCCTTCCCGGGCACGGTCGAAAGCAAACTCGTCCCGCGGCGGGTTGCGAAGCGGCGCTGCAAGGCGCGAACCTCTCTCGGTTCCTTCGAGATACGCTTCGCCACATTCCGTGCAACTCACGATTTCCAGCACTGGCGCGCCACAGCACGGGCATTTGTCCGCACGGTCTGGCAGGATGTCTCCGAAAGGCCAATCCGGTGGCCGCCTGTCGCAACCGGAATTGATGCAACTCCAAACGCCTGCGACAGCCCGCTCAAATGCGTGGAGGCGGATAGGAGCGAGGCGTACCTCTTCACCGATGTCGTTGCTGCGCGCAGCTCTCGACAGCGCCGTGACAAGATCCGGTGGGGTCACGTCAAAGCGTCGCGCCGGCGCTTCGAAAGCAGCCAAGGGAACGCCGCCTGCAAACAGCCTTTCCACCAGGCGCCAGGTTTCTGCATCTCGCCCCAGAGTATCGAAGAGTTGAGATGGGGTAGCTTGCCGAATGTCCGTCTTCCCTTCGGAAACGGTATCCTGAGGACGAGCGGGCATCATGCGATGCCCTTCGATCACATGGACCTGGCTGTCCGGAATGCCTGCGACATCCGCCAGGAACCTCTGCAGGTGTTCGCGCACCTTCTCGCCCGATCCGATCGTGGCCGAGGTCGCGACAAAGCGCACCTCATCCGGTTTGACGTCGAATGCCAGAAGGACACGTCGAAGAAGCAGTGCGATCTCCGCCGCAGCCGCGCCGACCAGCGCGTGAGCCTCATCGAGGACGATCCATTTGATCTTGCCCTTGGATGTCTCGATGATCGGCTGGTCTTCCCGACGCGCCAGCATGTATTCGAGCATAGTGACGTTGGTGACGAGAATGGGGGGAGGACTCGTCCTTAGTTGCACGCGATCGATGACCTGCTCGGGCGTGTTCCGTCGCGCGGAATCCCTAGCGTCCTGGGGCAGATCTCCGTTGTAGAGACAGAACCGAATTTTGCCCCCGAAAGGTTTCGTCCACGCCGACAGCCGCTCCTTCTGGCTTTCGATGAGCGCGTTAAGCGGGTAGAGCATGATGGCCTGAACACCTTCGAGCGATCCACGCCCGGCTGAAGCTTGGGCCGCCAGGTCGCTCAGAATCGGAAGGAGGAAACACTCCGTCTTTCCTGAACCCGTTCCGGACGTCACGAGAACCGATTGCGGATTTGGCATGGTGAGACAGCGCCAGGCGTCTGTCTGATGCCGGAACGGCTTGCGACTCTTCGGAAAGCGATAGTCGTGGCCCTCAGGAAGGGCGTCCAGCGCCTCGACGAGATCGTGATGCAGCAGTTTTCCAGACAGCGCCACCATCGCTTCGGCCGAGGTGACGAACGGATGGGCACCCTCCAGAACAGGCTCCTGCAGGAGCGAGCCGGTCCGGCTGCTTCCCGCCAATAACTCTCGCAGATGACGACGCAGGCCGTCATGTGCCAGACCAGACTGTGCAATAATGGCTTCGGCCGTTCGCCGTTTTACCTCTTCAAGAATTTCAAAAGGGGTCATTGGGATCCCATCAGCTGTAATAATCTAGGAAATGGGACCATGCGCCCGCGACATATGCTGGGTCCGAGCGCAGCGCCTGCCGAACGATCAGAGATTGCTCTCGGTCTACCGAGAATTTTTCGTGGACGCCAAGGGCGAGCAAAGCAGGTGCAAAGAGGCCGGCAAAGGACTCGTGAGATTTCGACGCAATGTCCTCGTGGATACGTATACCTCGCGATGCCAGAGATGACGCAATGTCGTTCGGCATCTCGCTGCCTCGGTGAAATTGAGCCGCTACGTAACTGCTGGTCAATTCCTTGAGCGATGGCCTGCCGGGCGAGACGGCGGATGGCAATCCGATGCGTGCAAAAATCGAAATGAGAGCGGGCTCCAGCGCCAATAGACCATCACGAAGCGACGTCAGCCGCCCGAGCGCCGCACCTGCCGCTTTCTGAGCCCCGAGAACGGGCTCTAGAGCCTCCTGGACCGCAGCGTACTCAGCATGAAACACCGTCGCCCAGCTCTTCAGCGGCAACCCCATCCACAGAAAGGGGAGCTCGTCCTGCAGTGCCCAGATAACGCTGCGGTCACCCTCATCTCTAGCGCTGACCAGAAGGCGAAGCGCGGCCTCCGGAACCTCGGGTAGCAGCTTCAGGGCATCAAATGCGCTGGCTGGCAGGCCGTTCAGGTTGAGAGCGGCGTCAAGTAGCCATTCGAGGTCCTCGGTCTCATCCTTTCCCTGCCCGCAATGCCGCAAGGCGATGACGAGCGCTTGGCGCCGCTCCTCATAGTCGGAGATTGAAATGCAGGCGGCCAGGCCTCTAGACGAGAGCCCTGCCTGACTTGTTCGGCTTAGGGGAGCTGGTCGGGAAACGACATCGATTCCTTCCCTCAGATAGACTAAGCACGGCCCGAAACAGCGTTCCGGCAAACGCCACAACCCGAAAACATCGAGTTCGAGTTCATGTTCGTACGCCGGCTTCAGGAGCATCCGTCCAACGAGGCGCACCCCGGCACCATTGTGAGACGTCCAGCTGACTTTTCCGTCAATGATGCTGAGCTGCTCGTAACGATAGCGAGAAACGCGGATCGGCAGGCGGAAATCGCCGAGGAAGTCTAGCTCGACGAGGTCGTCCTGGTTCGGCAAGGTAGCCAAGGTCTCGCTGATCGCAGCCCGTAGAATTCCGAGGGGCAGCTCGCCATCGATCTCTTTCTTGAAACCCGACCTTGAGCCCTTAGGCGCGACCTGAAGCGTCGTCTGCCGCGGGGCGATTGCGATTGCGCCACGCAATTGAGACAGATCAATACGAGTCCCCGGCTGAATGACCCCGCCGTCCGCGAGGACAATGCCGGCCTCTCTCCCTGCGAGCGGGACAACAATGTCGAACGCGGGTCCGCCCGGTGGCTGCAATGTGAGAGGTAGGCGGTAGATCGGTCGCCCGGGGAATTGGATCGTCAGCCTGCCAGGCTCGATCTCGTGCATCTCGCGGCACGGATCTCCACTCGAGACTTTCCACCCAGGCAAATTGTTGAGGCGAATCTCACCTGCTTGCATTGCGGTCATCGCGCCCCGGATGGCCGCATTCTCCGGGATTAGCGACAGCAGGCGCTTCTCGATCTGTATGCCTGCTTCGGGATCCCGCCATGATAGCTCGAACAATCCTAATCCACGCAAGGCTCCGTTTAGAGGCTGCCATTTGCCCCCGGGACGTCGCTGAAAGAGTTCTCCCGGTCTCGGCTGCCGCGTCTTTCCTCGCTCCTCACGGATCATGGGCGCGACAGGAGACAACGCGAGCTCAAACCGGCCGTCGGCGAGTTCGAAGCCGGGGCCTGCCATAGTCGTCAGTTCGAGCTCTTGTTCTCGGCTATCGGTGTTCGGCTCTATCCTGAAGCGGACTGACTCGTGTTCATTCGCCCGGAAATAGGCGGTGCCGCTGAGACGTATGAGCTTGCAAGCGATCGTCGGCACATCTTCGATCTCGGCGATGACACCTTCTGACCCAGCTTCCACCGTCCAGTCCCTTGGAACTAGCACATGGAGCGTTTTGGCCGGAGAGCTCACGGAGCCTGCTCGAATAAACCGTAGAATCGTCCGATCTGGCGTCGACCCCTCATCCTCCTGGAACACCAGAACGTCGGACCTTAGTGCATCTCCCCTTGGCCATGTCCAGAGCGTGGGGGCTCCCTCGGGTGCGGTAAGAGAGACAGTGACAGGTGCCACGAACGGGTAGTCAACCAGAAGTCTTGCGACGCGCGAGGACGGATGGATCCTCCACCGCCGCTGCTCTCCGATCGGGGGCTCCAGCAGCGCAAGCTCGCCGCCATAATGTTTGCCAAGTTCGCCCGACGGAATTGCGCGCAGCCTTGCTCCCATAGAGGGGGCTGTGAGACGGGAGACTGAAACCTCGCCATCGGCCAGGATTTGCACGGCAGGTCGCCATTGGCCATCCTGTTTGACAAGGAACCGACGGGCTTCCACCCCTTCTGTGGCCAGCCCGCTTAACTTCTCGTCGAGAAGATCGGTCAAAAGGCCAGACACCAGTCCGGAATCCTTGGCCGCGACGTACAGAGGAAGCTCATCCAGCCAGCCAGGGTGCTTGACATCTAGAACCGCCGAGTTGGCGATTTTGCCGCCTCCTATGTCTTCGGCTTCGCGTCGTAGCTGAATGAGGCGTGCTGCGAGTTCTGCACACAGCTCGATGAAGTCGTCCCGCTGATAGCTCTTGCGCATCCGGCCACGTTCTTCGTCGGCGATCGCGAGGATATCCTGGTGGGTGTCGAGGCGATGGGTGATCGCACGGCGCATTATCGTCCGGAGATAGAATTTGAGCCAGCCTCGCTCGTTCTCAGTAAGGATTCGCACCGGGAATCCGCCTTCGAGAGCCAGCGTTAAGAGGAATTCACGGGCGTTGTCGCTGGTCCGAAGCTCGCGGCGCCAATATCCGAGCCCAAGGAGTGTGAGTTCTTGCTTGCTCGGATAGGGGACCGATGGGAAAATATCGGGGGCCAGTTCATTCCATCTGAGAAAAGTCGACTCGGATTCACGCCTGAACCACTCGGCGCAGAATGCGACGAACAGGGCGCCGGCGCGCCGGTCCGGCGTTACCAGCCGACCACTGCTGGAAAGCTCGTGCAAGATTCGTTTCGCTGCACCATATTCGGCGTCGACCATGCGGTAGCGATAAAGGGGCTCGCCATTCGGCTGCGGCAGCCCTCTCGCGCCAAGATAAGCGCGGAGCCATTCGCGAACAGGGCCCGACGACAATGGTTTTGACGCCATCCTTGCACACCCGCTTGTGCGGGCAGCGCGGCGTAGCGTCACCACCTCTATTTGCAGTTCCAGTGCATCATCGCTTGTTCGGCTCTTTAGTTCCTGGTTCAGAATTTCCAGAAACTGTAAGTCATCCCGACGCTGCTGGAACATCTCGGCGAGCTGCTCGTCTAGCAAAGACGACAGATCGGAATATTCTCCGCCCAATTCTCCACCCTTTTTTCCCCACCTTAGGTTGCACGAATTATCTGCGAAAGGAACCCAACCTTGAAGCGGGCTCCGGAAAGGGTGTTCAAACCCTTAGCCGGATATCCGCAATAATCGCCGTGCGCGATTTCCGAATGGGCTTCCGCAAGGGACTCGATTCCGCTTTGCTCGCGAAATGATCTCCGCTGCGTTCGCCTCGAAACCGGATGTTCCCTTCAGGTAGCGGAGGTGTTGAGGGTCGCCACTACCAACTCAGTTGGCTCCCGACCGACCCGAGATAGGATGACTTACGGACCATTCACATCGCGGATCGAAGACCCCGAATCTCTTCCTCCAGCTCGGCGCATCTTCGATTAAGGCGAGCAATCTCGTTAGCTTGCTCAACGAACTCAAGCTCGGCCTGGACCCATTGTTGCCTGATCAGGTCAGTCTTATCCTCGGCATTGTCGACCCTTTCCGTAACCGCCTTTCGGATAACCTTCTTGCCCTTGAGTTGCTTCTCCTTGATTGCCTTAAGCCAATCATTGACCTTGCCTTTCAGGTCCTTGTGCCGTGGTTTCTGAAGGAGCGCGCGATCAAGGCCAGCGCGCCTCAGGACTTCCTCTGCGGTTAGTCTTCCTTCCGCATAAGGATACAGGCCACCATATCGCTCGAGATCGAGCTCGATAGCCCGTTTGGCGCGTTCAATCTTGATGAGGGTCGTCGCGGCTTTTCGGCTAGCTGCTTTTCGCCCTTGCTCTGCGAGGCCAGCCGATGGCCTCAGCTTTGGAGCTTTTTCTCGGGAGTGTCGCTTGCGAACATCTACCATCCCGGTTCTACGCGGCTTTGCGGCTGGACCAAATCATGCTCGCGGAGTGGCTGCTTGCGAGTATGCGTTCCCGCACGTCCTCCCAGCGATACAGATTGGCAAGGATTTGCCCCTCAATATTCGCAACAAGCAGGTCTGCGCCTTCTTCTGAGGCAGCGGCATGTTCATCAAGCAGCCTCGCCAACACCCCGGCGCAATCCGCTTTGGCACGAGCCATTTCAAGCCTGTGATCACAGTCCGTTCGGCACGCACCCGCATCTGGTGATCCCCGTCCCTGCGTGCACGGCCCGAACTGCCCAAGGCCTTTGGTGCAGAGGACGCCTGGCCGTACCAATTCCCAAAGGCGGCCGTTAAAGGTCAAAATCCTGATCGCTTCGGACATGCTGTCTGTTCCGAGTGCATGCTCCCCGCGGCGCATCTTAAAGTCAGCCAGGCCGACCCGAAGGGATACTGCGGCCGGGCCAGCCGCTGCCCCTAGTTCAACGTCAGCCAGCGCCTCTCCGGCGACCGCATATGCGATCTCGGCGGCAACTTTCTTTACGTCTTGGGCGATGGCCGGATCAGACAGCATATATTGCAATGTCATCTCAAGATCCTTGTGCCCGAAGAGATCCATCAGCACTTGAGGTGCCGCCGCCACGCACAGCGCTATTAACCGCGCCACGGTGTGACGCCATCTGTGCGAATGTGGTCTGCTACTTCCCGTGAGGTGGCTTAACCCCAACTGTGACACGGCCTGGACCACCGGCTCGTTTACATTCCGAAGGGGAGAGCCGGCCGGTTCAGCTCCATCCTGAAGCAGCACCCAGAGATGTGCCTCGCCTTCAGGGCGAATGACACGCGCGATCTCCTGTTGAAGCTGGAGTGCCTTGAGGGCCCTAGGGTGCAAGGGCCAATCGCGTTCTTGACCGCGTTCCCCTTCGGCAAGCTTGAATGTGTTAGCTACGTAGCGACCTGTCCCGTGCGGATCCAAAGACCCGTCAGTGCCGTCGAGCGACTCGCTTGATCGGCCTCCGGTACAGAAACTATGGACGCAATAATTCATTGCTTGGATCACGCCCACCATGATGTTGATACTAATCGCATCGCGGGGTGGCCATGCGGCGGTTGTTCTCTTCTCTCTCGCCCAAGTCATGGTCCAGGGGAGCTGAGTCACTCGCTTTCCCGTGGGGTCCCGCCAAGGGAAGTTGGCTATTATGGCTCTTCGCTCTTCGATCGTCTTGGGATGGCTCGTGCTACGTTTTGACTGTGCTGCGTGGGCCCGAAGCTCCGCCCAGCAGGCGACTATCGCGGAGCCGAGATTGTCTTGTAGCCACAACGCTCGGCCAACAATTTCCGTAACGAAGGGCTCGCTATAAGGCTCGGTAACCTTGCCCTTTTTCTGCTTCAGCTTGCTGGGTGGCGATTGCCCGCGACGTGTGGTTTCAATAGAGGGCTCAATTGAGACAGTTTCGACTTCAGTCGAATGTATGCTGAGGGGGAAATCCGACAAGACGCCACGCCCGCCAAGTTCGGCAAGATTCTTGATCACAGTGCTGATTGTGATCTGCGACCCGGAGCTCGGCGAAAGCGCCGAGCGCATTCTCTTCCAGTCAACTGATTGCAAATGTGACCAAAGCTGGCTGTCCAGCGCTGAATGATCGCCTGCGGACCATCGAGCCATTTTTACCAGCCATCGCGCTCTTCCCAACCAAGTGGAGACCTTAACCCGTCTAACACCTGATTGAGTTCTGCGGGGTAGAGCCAATGCCAGGAGGGACTTTCGGAGGCTCTGATCGTAAAGCGGTACAGCGGCCGTTGCGTTGCGACTGTCGGGAAAGCATGAGGTCGTGAGAGTTCTGCTACTTAATCGTCTCAGGGTTCCAGGTGGCAACCAGGTCTCAGGAACAATCCAGATATCGTCACCAACCCGTACCCCTGGGAAGATCTCTAGAAGACTCACCTCTTCCCAGGTCCGCGCGCCCAGCGACGCATAGTCCCCGATGGCAACAGAGAGCGCCTCTCCCCAGCGTTCAGGGCGCGCGATTTCGGTGGGACTAGTAAGCTGGAAAGGTATCATGAACCTGGAGTTCCCCTGACAACAGCTTGTTCAGCCACAGCTGAGTCGACTCCCCAACTGACTCCTTCGCGAAATCCATCAATGTGGCGTCCAAGGATGCTGCTTCTTCCTCGAATGACGATCCAGTCCACGCCGCTAAAGGAATTGTGCGCTGGATGTAGATGAGTTCGGCTCTTGCGCGCGTGAGCGGATCGAGGCTCTCCTCGAAAACGATCCCGTTGATGCAACCGGTGCAGCGCTGCACTCGGCAGATTGCACCGGGGACGTGATCGGGGGATACGTTCTTTGGAGGAGAATCTGGCTGGAGGCAGCCCATTCCCAGCCGTGTCCGCTGCCGCCGGTCTAACAGCCGACGTTCTTGCTCCAGAGTAATCTCCCCCCGCTCCAGCTTCAGTCGGATCCGGGTTGCGTCGAGTACCCGTCCGCTCTCGATCTCGCCGAATGTTACGTCTTGGAAGGCACGGACGAGTCCCTCACTTTGAGCGCGGTAGCGCCGACGGCGGAGGTAGTGAACGAGTGAACGGTAGTCCTCATGCTGGCCAGCAAGCCGCGCGATGAGGATGTTGTTGCCGCTGGTTATGTAGGCGTGGCCGATCCAGGCATCCCGGGCATCCCCCGTCACGAGCGCCGCCAACGCAGGGTGGTCCTCGAACAGCCCATGCTTCTGCGCTGCCAACCTAGCAATTTCGTTTAGGTGGCTTGAGTCGTCGCCATGAAGGCAGCCTACCTCGCCCACCTTGTTGACTACGTGGAACAACCATGGGCTCCGAGACATCGTCTCGAGTCGCACGATCTCGGCAGCCGTCTCTGGCATACCGTCACTCAGGTACTTGGCGCGTGCATCGGCCAATCGCTGAAGCACCGTGCGTCTGAGGGGAGCGGT
This sequence comes from Aminobacter carboxidus, assembly GCF_014863355.1. Classification (GTDB taxonomy): domain Bacteria; phylum Pseudomonadota; class Alphaproteobacteria; order Rhizobiales; family Rhizobiaceae; genus Aminobacter; species Aminobacter carboxidus. Next base: position 1,101,719 of record NZ_JACZEP010000001.1, read on the forward strand.
GCATTTTATCATGAACTCGATGATACGGTATGGATGCCACTCGGGCTTGCGCAGACAAGGGATGAACACGTGCTTGTCCGCTCTGCCTTTGAAACTATGAAGCACGCAGAACTCGGGTTTCTGAGGATGAGGCTCCCACCAGTGTTTTTCGTCGGAGATGTCGATGCCAATGGCGGTTGATAGATTCCAACCTGTGCCAACGAGAAAGAGCCAGAAGAAAACGGCTGTGTCTTGGTAGCTGGGATGAAACCACCGAAGTTTACCTACTATTCCTTCGCTTGCGCGTTCGGTCATACCTGGGGCGAGGTACTCCGGACCATTGTGTTTTTGTGTCCGGACGTTGTTCGCCTTATTAAGACCGCGGGCGCCTGCAGCGTAGAAATCCTCCTTCGAGGGCAAGGTATTTCGGGTCAATTTGCGGACTAGCCAAGCGTGGTTTTCTCTCTGCTCCCACGCAGCACTTGCTCGAGTTGATCGAAGTCCGCGAGGGTCTCTTCCACCATTGGCTAAGCGCTCGCCTTCCTGAAACATGGCCTTGATCGACATCGCCTCCTTTTTGAAGGCGTTGTACAGCCGCGGGTATGCTTTCAGGTCGACATCATCCTTATGGACTATCGGATCCCGCTCGCGTGCGGGCCAGAATAACGGCGTGGAACCACTTGTCATTCTTGCCGCGTCTACCAGGCCCTTGATGTGCTTGTAGACGCTTCCGGTGAAGCCCTTCGCTTCAGCCCATTTTGCTAGGGCAATACCATGGCCATCCTTCAGATCGGCAAAGCACTTTACCGACTGATCGGGGTCGATACTGTCGAGGAAACGCAAAAGTTGACGGCAGGACGACCTGAAGTCTGCCTCGTAACTCTCTGGAGGACAAAGCGCCTGGAAAACCTCTGAGAGACCGAGCGCGAAACCGAGCCTCCCCTGAAAATCCGCTGGCCATCTGGCCTGCAACTGTGGGGGCACATCCTCCCGTTTACGTCCCTCGGCAAACTCAGTCAGATCCACCGGATAGTACGAGCCATCATGGGCCTCAACCCAAAACTGGAGTGCGACGTCACCAGCGATATTGTTGGACCGGCGCTGCTTCACGCGGTCACCTGACGGTCGAGTTCCCCGGAAAGTGCTCCGATACCATTCTTTGGACCGCCGGAAGGTAGAGTTTCCCGACGTTTTCACGATGGCGGGCTGGCTGCGCCATCGGGATTGAGCAACGAGATCGGGACCTTATGCCCGATCGCCCCGTGTGGGCGCTCCTCGTTGTAGTATCTGCGCCAATCCTCCATCTTTTCAGCCGCGTCCGCAAGCGTCAGGAACCAATGGGCGTTCAGACACTCCGCCCGGAAGCGGCCGTTGAAGGCTTCGATGTAGGCATTGTCAGTCGGCTTCCCCGGCCTTGAGAAGTCGAGCGTGACGCCTCTGGTGTAAGCCCACAGGTCGAGGTCCCGGGAGACGAACTCGGAGCCCTGGTCGACGCGGATCGTCTTCGGATAGCCGATCTTCGGGCAGACATGCTCCAAAGCGCGGACCACGTCTTCGGCCCGATAGCTGAACCGGGGATCGAGCACAGGCACGTAGCGGGAGAACGTATCGACGACCGTCAGCACGCGGATCTTCTTGCCCGTAGCGAGCTGATCGTGGACGAAGTCCATCGCCCAGACGTCGTTCGGGCGGACGGCTTCTTCCAGTTGAAGTAGGTCGCCTGGCTGATCCCCGCCCGACGGCAGATCTCCGCGACCGGAATCCCGTCCGCGCCCTGCTTCAGAATGAACGCCTTCTGCGCGTCCGAAAACTTCGATGCCTTCATCGTCTTCCGCTCCTCCCAGCCAAGGGATGTTACCGCGGAAAACTCCAGTTCCGAACGGCCCAGTTTTCGGGGTTCAGAGCAAAAGAAAGGTGTGCCAACCGGCCGCTGCTTCTGCCAAGCCAGAGGCCGTCACGAGCCACCGGAGATACAGATCAGTCGTTTCTTCGCTTACGTGCCCTAGCTGTTTTCGCAGCGTTTTCAGATACCAAGCGCCTCGCGCTACGACCCAGTCTGCGCCCATATCGGATAACGCCCGGCCGGCCGCCGTGGCTTCATGCTCGAGCGCATAGAGCACGTAGAAGCATGCATAGGTATGCCTGCCGAAATGCGTAGTCCATCGGGCAGGGCGTGGTTCTACCGTATGGAAGCAGTCGTACAGCCGCGCCTCAGAGACCGGCGTACCCTCGTAGTGGCGGGCATCGGAGAGAAAAACTAGCGATTTCGGCGGGCTGTTCTCACGTTTGTGCCATAGGTAGCGGAGCCTCAACCATCCACCGTCCAGCCAGTTTCGGATCTCCATTAGGAATGGGATCGCAATGGAGATCGTGCGTGGTCTACCGCCCTTCGTCACGACCAGAGTGACTGGTCCGCTGACCTGGCCTGCCAAAGATAGATTCTGCAACGTTTCCTTCGAGGGGATCTGATGCTCTTTGATCGCAACGGTCTCGAAAAGACGCGTTCCCGATTCGAGAACGAAACGCGAAGCGAGGTACTTTGGGTAACCCTTCTTCTGCCGAACGGCTTGCAGCCAGCTTGCCACCTGCTGCGGTTTTGGGAGGTAGCTGACCTTCTCAACGTCTTCTGAGTCAGATTCCGGACGCCTTCCTTGCCGCGATCGAACGAGGGCCGTGGCTTGTCCGGGGAGTTGCGCGCCCGAGGGCCTGCTGACCACCTTGTACTTGACATCGAATGCAGGCCGTAAGCCGCGGTCGGCCGCCCAGGCTAGAAATGCTGTCGACTCGTCAGCATGATGATTGGCCGTTCTCGGCTTTAGTGTCCGACCGCTAAGGGACCAGCGTCCCAGAGCCATGTCATTCTGAAAGCGGAGAACACTCTTGTAAGATACGTCCCGCCAATCGATCTTGCGATGATCACACCAATCGACAAACACGCCGAGATGCCGCGCAATGTTCTCGACCGTCTTTTCTGACGGCACTTTCTCTGCATCCCAAGGAGCAGGCCGCCCGAGCCCCGCTTCGCCCAGAGCGCGTTCGCGAAGATATCGATTGTGCGTTCGGCAATACCGCCCCGCTCGATCAAAGAGCGCGGGCACACCAGCGACTGAGTCGAAACCCAACCGACCAAGCCGCTTCGCGTCCGGATAATACAGCGTCGCCATCGCGATCGATGCTCTCGCCGCTATTCCGATCGATCCCGTCGTTTCCGCAGGTAGGTTGATGTGAGCTGGATGTCGTCGTGACGTGTCGCTCGAAAATATCCGACGATCGATCCCGTCGGACGGGGCGCAGCAACGACGTGGTGACGGCAAGCGCCACACTCTGGATTGCGTCCTTCCGCGTAGCAGCTGTCTGGGCGTTCGAGAAGGCAATGCCCTTCTGCGGCGGCGTGGAAAAGTGTCGCCAAGACGTTTTGTTTGTGAGTGACCATCGGTTGCCTCCTGTGGATACGCGCGAGCCTGGGGCGTCGCGGGGCGCTGGTCAACGGTGCGGCCTAAGGATGGCGTGCGGGGGAATTTCGTCCGCCTGTGGATTGCCCAAAAGCCGTCAAACCCAAGGATTTCGAGGCAAAAGGACTCGTTTCCTCGTCAAAGGACTGCTTTGGCAAAATGGGCGCGGGAGTCCTTTGGGGGCACCTCATTGCGGCTTCCCTTGCCCCAACGATGCGATGCCGAAGATTTCCGCAGGCCTGTGGACAACCTGTTGACAAGCTGTGGAGCGCTCCGAGCACCCTGAGGAGCGCTCGGTTCCGGGTTAACGTCGGAATCGCTCGGACCGTCAGCTTGGGAGGCGAATCAGGTCCTCGATCAGCTCCGAGCCGGGCGAAACTCCGGATACGAAAAGTCTGTCCCGAGCTCGGGTCGCGGCGACATAGAGAAGCTGCCGCTCGGTCGCGATGACCTCGTCGAGTTCGAATTCGTCAGCGACGTCGGCCACGCGCGCTGCAAGCGGAAGAACGCCTTCGTCGCAGGCTACGACGAGCACCGCCCGAAACTCGAGACCCTTGGCGAGGTGCATTGTGCCGACGAGCGCCGACGCCTCTGTATGCAGCTTGCCGGAGGATATTGTTCGGTACGGCAATTCCGCCGCCTCGGCGATCGCCCGGGCGCGAGGCAGCTCATCCGCCGAGCGGACGAAGATGGCGATCTGGTCGGCAGGGATGCCGTCGGCGAGCGCCATGCGGACGAAGGTCACCGCGGCCACCCGTTCCGCGTCCTCGCTGTCGGCAATGATGACCTCTGGGTCGAGGCCCTCGAAGACCGACACCGTGCCACGGCGGTCCTCCTCGAGGCCGTCGACGTCCCTTACGGTCTGCGGCAGCAGGCGGTCCGCCATCGCCCTGATCTGCTGGGAGGTTCGGTAGTTGACCTTAAGCGTTATCGAGCGGCCACGCACGTCGATCCCAAGTCCCTTCCATGAGAAGGGCTGCTGGAAGATGCGCTGCCCAATATCGCCGGTGAAGAACAACGCGTCGGACCGGTTCGGAGCAATCGCTGAAAGGAAACGCAGTTCGGGCACGCCGAGGTCCTGGGCCTCATCGACGACGATGTGGGTGAAGGGCTTGTCGGTCTTGCCGGAGCAGGTTTCCGTCACCGCCGCGAACAACGACGCCTGGGTGAACAAGCTGCGTTGCCCAAGGACCTGCCGGACGGTCGCGAAGACCTGCCATAGCGCTTCACGCTGTTTCGCGCCTAGGCGGTTCTTGCGCCCCATTCGAGGCACATCAGCATAGGCGTCGGCGCTGTCGATGCGCCAGGCGTCAATGACGTTCTCCCACTCGGAAATCATGAACCGCAACGAGAAGCCAGTCTTCACATCGTTCGCCGCCTTCTCAACGATTCCACGGACCGTGTCGCGATCCGCGATATGCGCCTTGCGTCCCGTGGTGAGTGCGAAGAGTTCCTCGGCGATCTTCCGGAAGGAAGCGACCGTGACCCGGCTCTCGATGTCTGAGCGGCCACCCGACAGCACCGCCAGCTTGCGCTGCAGGGCCGCGGCCAGAGGATCGGAGAAGGTGGTGAGCAAGATGCGGGCGTCGGGATCGAGCCGGAGGACGCGCATCACCCGATGCAGTGCCACGACGGTCTTTCCCGTTCCCGCCGAGCCGGCCACACGCGCGGGTCCGGAATACTCTCGCTCGACGACGCCTCGCTGCAGCGGATGCAGGAACACCGCCCACTTCTCGAACGGTGCGTCGAGAGCCGTCTGCAACTCGTCCATCCCCTCCAGGACCCGGAAACGGCGCAGCGTATCCGGATGCGCCATGGGGTCCGCGACGGGAGCCGCGGCAGGCTTCAGGATTCCGGTTGCCGCGTATTCGAGAAGTCCCTCGGCCGCCTCCTGGGGCAGGTGGGCGGCCAACGCGAAGAAGGTTTCCTCGGTGGCTGTTGCGACGTCGTTCAGCCAGTCCGGGGGGACGCCAATGGAAAGCAATTCGGCTTGGGCAAGGCGATCGAAGATCAGCGGCTGAGGGGCAGCGCCCTGTGGCGCGGAAGACGTATCGAACGGCAGGTCCGGCTGCGTGAACTTGGTCGTGGCGGGTGGTGCGATTTCCTCCACCCGCTCGCGCACCTCGACGATCTGGACCGCACCCGTCGCCGGATGCGTTTCGATCCGCCGTCGCTCCGCCCAGGCATAGGCGTCGTCATGGTGGTCGACATAGGCAAGCATCAGGCTTGCGCCTGTCTTGTGGACGATGATGCGGATGTCTCGGGACACCCGCACCGACCAGAAGTTCGGATCCTTGGACTTGTCGATGCGATGGAACTGTAGCCCGGGCTGGTCTGGATTCGCCTGCAGGTCGAACGCCGTAAGCTTCGCCTGCTTCTGCTCGTCATTGGCGAGCTTGGCGAGGGCGGCGGTGAAGCTGTCGGCAAGTATGGTCGGCATCGGAGCGACTACTTTTCGTCTTTTGGCGATCGAGACAGGCGGTCCCGACGATGCTCAACGACAAGTTTCGCGAGCATGTCCTCGCGCTTCACTTGATTTGCAGATTTGGCCTTCGGTTTAGATGCGCGTTCCTTTGGCGCCTTGATTTTAGCGGCTTTTGCCTCTCGTGGGAGGACAGCAGGCGCTTTAGGTTTCGGTCGACGTAGATCACGTCGCCGGATCAAGGTCGTTGCGACCCCCAAAGCATCGCGCACCAGCTCAGGCTTGGGAGGATGCGTGCGGAGGGGCCTCAAGACGTGATCACCAGTCGATACGATAGTGCGAAAGCGATCGCTTTCATACCAGGTTACTCGGTAAGAGCGCGGCTCAAGTCTATCGGTATGAAATGCACTAACGCTTAAAAACGAGCCACTCACAACGTCGCCGACGACAATGATGTCGTCAGCGCAGGTGACAGCAAAGTGGACGATCGGCTCGTCAGCCATTTCGATCAACCGTCCGGTTATAAAGAGCTCCCACCCCTTTCGATCGACGGCCACGATTTCAATCATCTGCCAATCAATCGCGTACCCGGACTGGTGGTAGCGGCCGCCATCGTAGATCCCAATGAACGTGGCTGCCTCTGCCAGTTCGAGACGAACGCCCCGCAAACGCGGCTGAGGACGTTCCGATGTAGGGCTTACCGCCAATCTCGGATTATCTGTGCATCCGTGTTTCGGCCATGGCGGTCCCAAGTCGTCAAAGAACACGCGGCTACCCCGGCCGTTCTGGTAGTAAAATACCGTCTCCTTACAGACCGGGCATTTTGCATTGGGGTTTACGAAGCAAGACGAATAGCCTCGGCTGGCTCGTTCGTCACGCAAGATGCGCTCAGCGTCGCGGATCTGCATCGATCTGCGCAACTCGGAGCGATCGATCCGGACGTTGCCCCATGTGCTGGAACACCAACCGCACCCGCAACTCGGATAGTGGTTGTGACCACGCCCCATCTCAAACCCCAAACACCTTCAGCACTTCATCCCCGAAGTGGTTGATCACCTTCACAGCAATCCTGCCCGTGCTCGGGCGCGGGAAGGGCCGTGACGTGTCCGAATACAGCGTCGACCAGGCGTCCTCATCGATCTCGGCCTTCAGCGCAGTCTTCAGCGACTTGTAGGGGTCGTTGGCGCCGAGGAAATAGGCGTGGCGGACGAAGAAGCTTTCTTCGTTGTAGTCGGTGTCGATGAACCAGGCGGCGATGCCCTTCACGTCGTCAGAGCGGATCTCGCCTGTTGACGGGTCGAAGATGTCGACGCCGTTGACCTTGACCTGCAACTGCCCGTCCGCCGTCTCGATCAGATCGACATCCGGTTCGCCGAATACGACGAAGAGGTTGCCCTTGCCCGTGTTCTTGAGGTCCTCGGCCATGTGCAGGTCGGGGTTCATGCGGGCCTTCAGGACGGCCAGCGGCCCGAGGCGGTTGAGGTCGCTCGCCTGGGCCTCGAAATTGAAGGCGCAGGCGATCAACGCGTCGAAGCGGGCGTCGGAGGCCTCGCGGGCGGCGGCGGTGATGTCGCTGCGGGTGAGCGTCCCGAACTCGGGACCAATAAGGATTCCCGCGCGCTTCTCGCGGCCGTCGCCGTCATTGTAGCGGCCCTCCGCCGCGAGGAACTTGCCCGGCCAGGGTTCGACCGAGTTGAAGCGGATGGTGTCACGCTTTTCCTGCTGGTGGACGCCTGCCGTGCGCAGATGCTCCAGAACCATCTGGCCGAAATCGATCTCCGGCACGTTGGCGGGAGCTGGCTGCAGGCCGCCTTCACCGGCCCTGATCTCGGCAGCGAGGGTGTCGTCGCGGGCGGTGACGACACGGTGCGGCGACAGGCTCTCCACGGTGAACGGTCCGGCGACGCGCACCTTGCTCTTGTCCTCATAGGGACGGTCGTAGAGCATCTCGACATCGGCAGCCTTGGCGATCGAAGCGTCGATCTCCTTCTGCCGCGTGATGCGGCCTTCCCACCAGCCTTTGTGCAACTCACGAACACGAGCGCTGGCCAGTCCGGCCTTCGCGGCACCGTCCTTCGTCTCGAGCCACAGGTCGAGGTCGCGCGGTATCTCCCATTCCGCGAAGGCGGTCTGCAGATTCTCGTTCAGTGCGCTGCGCATCGGCTCCAACACTGCTTGCCAACGCTCCCAGATCACGTCGATCTCGGCATTATTGGCGATGGATTTCAGCGTGATGTGCGGCGCGCGCTCGTAGACGAATCCCTGCCGGACATCGCCGGATGTCGATCCATGCGGCTGTATCTTGCCGGACACCTTCTGCTCCTGCGCGCGGCCCTCCGGGCTGTCGGCCAGGTGATAGAAGGGATAGCGGGCAGACATCAGACGGGTCCGGGCGAGCGCAAGCGCCACGCGCGACGTGTCGATGGTAATCCAACGCCGCCCCCATTGCTCAGCGACCGTCGCCGTCGTGCCGGAGCCGCAGGTCGGGTCAAGCACAAGGTCTCCTGGATCGGTGGTCATGAGAATGCAGCGCTCGATGACCTTGGTTCCAGTTTGCACGACATACAACTTATCGTAAGCAAATCCCGAATGTCCGGTATCCGGCCAGAAATTAGAGTACGGAGAAACAGGATAGTCATTCAGGAACCGAACGTAATTCAGTGTGTTCTCTGTTCCATAAATCCTGTCAGAACGAGAGGCACGGCGGAGGCCGTCTGGATATCTAGGTTTCCAGTGGCTGCTTTTCGTGGGGTGGTATGTTCTGCCTTGAAAGTCGAACGGTGTCGGTTCCTTTGAAGGACCCTGGCCGCACAGATCGCTGATCCGGAATATCCGAGCCGAGGTAGGGAGTGCATCCAAGTTGGCGAGTTCATTTACAGAAAGCCGTCTTCTATTCCCAACCGCGAACTCAGCGCTCTTATAGGCGCTGGACTCGTCGTCCGCGCCTTTCTTTTCAAAGTAGAGAGGCCTGAATTTCTTCTTCGTATCGTCCTTGCAATACCAAATCACATAATCACCAACACGACTAAGGCCGCTTGTAGCAAGCCCGCCGGTCGTCACGAAATAGATGGTGCTCTGATAGTTTTTTTCCCCAAACACCTCGTCCATCAGCGCCCGGACGCGATGCACGTTCTCGTCGCCGATCTGCACAAAGACGGAGCCGCTTTCAGTGAGCAGTTCACGCGCGACCATCAACCTGTCGCGCAGATAGGTGAGGTAGGAATGGATGCCGTCCTTCCAGGTGTCGCGGAACGCCTTCACCTGTTCCGGCTCGCGTGACACGTCGGTCGCCTTGCCGTCCTTCACGTCACGGGACTGTGTCGAGACCTGCCAGTTCGAGTTGAACTTGATACCGTAGGGCGGGTCGAAATAGATGCTCTGCACCTTGCCGCGCATCGCCTCCCGTTCCGCGAGGCTCGCCATCACCTGCAGGCTGTCGCCGAGGATGAAGCGGTTCGTCCAGTGCTGGGCGTGCTGGTAGAACTCGGCCCGCGCCTCCGGATCTGTCAGCCCGTTGAAATCGGCGAACAGGTCCGGCGCGTCGGTCTCGCTTGCGCGCTTGGCACTGGTGCTGCGCTTCAACTCGTCGATGATCGCCTTGGGATGCACCTTCTCCTGCACGTAGATCGGCGGCGCGTTGACGACGAGGTCGGACCAGTCCTGGGTGTCCTTGCCCTTCCAGACAAGCTGCGCGTCGCCGATCTCGATCTCGCCCGTCTCGGCGAGTTTCCGCATCTGCTCCTTCGTGATCGTGATCTTCACGCCGTTCCAGACGATCTGCGGATCGATATCTCCATCGCGATCCCGCGTCTCGCCGTTGGCCAGTGGCCGCGGGCGGTGCAGGGACATCGAGCGCTCGCTCTCGCCCAGCATCTCCGCCTGCTGCTCGAACAACGACGCCATCTCGGCCGTCGGATTGTTGATCCGCGTGGCCGCGTCGTGCGTGAGGGCGTCGATCGCCTTCTGGATGGGCGTTTTGGCCATCAGGATTTCTCGTCTTTTGCGTCAGAGGGATGGGCAAGGAAGGCATAGCGATCGCGGAGGTAGTCCGCCCAGCCGTCGCCGTCCGGCACATCGGCGATTAGCGGCGCGAACAGGGATTCGGTCGATCGGCTGACGAAGTCGTCCGGGTTGACCAGAAGCGAGCGGTAGACCGTGAAGGCGTTCTCGCCGAGCTCAAGCTTCCGCAGCGCAGGCGAGGTGACGCGGGTCAGCCGCCTGTTCCCGGCGGGGGCGATGTGGAGCACGCGGACGCGCTCGGTGCCGTCTTCCTTCTCCCCCTGCATGCGAGAGGCCAGCATCTGCTGCCGGAAGAGCTGATAGAACGGTTCCCAGAACAGGTCGGTGAGCTTCAGGCGGGTATCGCTGCGGACGGGACCGAACGGCGCGAAGGCTATGCCCTGATAGCGGCGAAGGCGCTCGGCCTCGCGCTTCTGCTCGGGCGGAGTTCCATAGGACTCCGTGTATTTCCACTCGACCAGCAAGGTTTCGATCCGTCCGGCCTGGCGGAATCGCAGGATCGCGTCGGCGCTGGTGACGTTGGCGCCGCGTTTCGGCACGCCGGTCCGGGGCCATTCGTTGAGATAGTCCTTGCGGCCGATCCATTCGAAGCCGACGAACCAGGATTTGCCGTCGGGCCCCGTCTCGACCTCCAGCATGTCGGGAAGCGGGCCGCCAATCGCCTGCTGGACGAGCTTGGACAGTACATCCGGGCGCGTGGCCAGTGGCATCAGGAAGTTCAGGCAGCAAACCTGCGAGGACAGCCCGTGGGCAGCATGCTGGTGCCAGGCGATGTTGTTGTCGTCGAAGTAGCGCGCGGCAATTTCCCGGATTTCGGGATTGAGATTCGACAGCCGGTTGCCTGGGGGGAGGCGGTAGTCGCACCCGTCAAATCCACACTCGTCCGGCAAGGTCGCGCGGAAGAACACCGACTGGCGCGCACGCTCCTGTTCGACGAAATCGACATTTCCTGTTTCGGCACGGGTCATTTGGAGAGACCTCCGCCGAGCGTCCCAACCTGTAAAGGCTCATGCGGCATCGGCAGTCTCGATCTCATCCATCAGTGCGTCGTCGGGGGCTGTCGTTTCCTCAAAGGCGGCCGCATCGACGCTGGCCTTGCCCATGGCCCTTCCTGCCAAGCCGGCGAGGAGAGTAACTCGCGCATCAAAGAAGGCCTCGAAATCGTCCGCTCGCAAATGTTCGACCGGGATGAGGTGTGTCTTCAGGATTGCGTCGAGTTCGGACGCGCCAATCTTATGATCCTGCTCGATCCGCTTCAGATAAACCGAGGGTGCGTCCCCTCGTACGATATAGCGATTGGTTGCCGACGAAAGCGGAGTCTTGTTCACGATGGAATCATACTGTTCGACCACTTTGTTATTGTTACGACACCAAGACTGCGGGAAAATGTGGTGCACGTCGACCGCCTCGCTCCAGAGCGTCATCAGGTCGAAAGCCTTGCCAGATACGAAGTCTCGGCATCCTTCCCGCATCAAAAGAGCGTGGAAGCCCTTGTAGGCAGCTGATTGGCGACGACGCAGGCGCGTCAGCTTGTTGGAGACGAACGTGACGTCTTCGAAAATGGATGGGCTGGCCTGGCTTTTCTCGAGCCAGGCAATCAGCTGGGGAACGTCGCGTGCAATCTTTGTTTCCGTGCCCCCGCCGTAGTGTTCTCCCAACACTCCCGCCCAGAACCACTTCGACAGATTGGCCCGCACCGTCGCATTGTTAGTGGATGTGGCTGGCAGGGTGGCGAAGAGCGCCGCCAGGGCAACCACTTGCGGCGGATAGGGCAGATCGCGCTGATATACGATGTTCTGTTCTGCAAGGAACTTGCCAGCCTCGATAAATCCAGCTTCTACCCTGTCGGCATAACCCAGATAGCCAGCAAGCGGCAGAGCAAGAAGAGCATCCCTTTTGCAGGTAATTTGCGGCAGCTGCGTCCCAGGAATCGGGTGCTCCTCGCGCTGCCGACGAATTTCCATCGTATGAAGCAGCGTGCAAGCCTGCAGGAAGTCCGTGCTTGCGAGCTTTGCGAAGACCCCGTCCGGCTTGGTCTGGACGCGGATGCGTCCCAGGCGTCCGTGCTGGGATTTCGTACCCCACCAGTCTTCGCGCAAATCAAAGCCTTCGCCGGTGCCTGCAAAGATGGCGGTCACCAGCTCGAAAGCGTCCAGTTTGACCCCTCCGACGTTCACCTTTTCGAAGATCGTGCAAACGGCTTCTCTTCCATTGTCCTTGGTCAGCTTGATGATGGGCATCTCGTAGCGCTGGATGCGGTCAAGGATTTGCCGATCGAAGGCCTTGTCCATCTCATAGATGTCGACGCCCTTCGCCTTCCAGTGATCGCGCCAGCCATAAACCCAATCCTTCTCGTCGAAGCACCGATTTAGCGGAAACAGATGCTGCTCGTATTCCAGCGCCGATGAAGACACGTCGATGTCCACGTCGCGAGCGAAAGCCTTCATGCGGATACGAGTGGCCGGAACCGTTTCGATCGCCTCCTCGAAATCGCCGGTGGCCAGAGCTTCTTGGATGTTCAGATAAAAGTATCGTTCAACGATATCCGATTGTGAATTTTTCACCTTTGCCGGGCGATCGGAGTATATCGACTGAAAGAGTGAAGTCATGCGCTGCTGACCATCCAGTAGCAATGCTTCCGGCCCTGGGTTTTCAGTCGCCGTGCCTTCGACAGGCCGAAACTTGAAATTTACCTGCCCACCGCGCTCCAGCGTCAGCAGCGCGCCGACCGGATAGCCTTTAGCTATGCTTGCGAGAAGGCTCACGACGGCATCTTCGTTCCAGACATATCCCCGCTGAAAATCCGGCAGCTGAAGTTTGCCGTCACACACCTGTTCCAGGAGTGTCTTGAGCGTCTGCTTGGTGCTGTCAAACATGAAGCCGTCCCCCAGCTCTATCCGCCAAACCCTTCATCAGCATTCCCCATTCTTCTTGAATCGCGAACGCATCCCGGAATTCGGCAAACTCCCAGCGTCCGAAGGTCCTCAAATTGTTGACACCCGGCACCCAGAGCGTCTCCATGGTCTGGGCCTTGAGCTGCGCGTCGAGGCCACGGAACCCCTTCACCTCCACCACCAGGTTGAGAGGGTCGTCCGTTCCGTGTCCGTCATCTACCTGAACAATGAAATCTGGAAGATATCGGCGCGTCACCGAGCCGGCGAGATAAGGGACCTCGAAGCCGAGAGCCTGGTTCTTTACATAGGCAATGGTGGCGGGATGGCTCTCGACGACCCGGGCGAGCTCCGCCTCCCAATCGGAATCGAGCACCACCGCGTTGACGTGGCACTTGTCCGGTGCCGTCCATTGCACGGGCTTTGTCGTGCTGAATGCGACGTGGTTGGTGGAACCGCGCGGATTGTAGGGGTCGAGCATCGCCTTGACGATGGGCGCGCCGTCCGCACTCGCCTCGCGCACGATGCCCGCATAGATGAGGTTGGCTGCCTTGTCGGCGATCTCGGCGTAGGTCAGCATGCCGATCCTGGTGCCGCCGACAGTCTTCAGGTGATCCCTGATCCAACGGCGTGTGATGGGCTGGATGAGGTTATAGAGGTGATAGGGAGGGTCCTGGTCGCCGTCGCGGAAGTAGCGCTCCACGAGGCGCTTGGTCAGATGTACCGCTACGGAGTTCGGACGCATTTCGTCGAGCGCATCCGGCGAGATGTCGTGCCCTTCGCCCACCAGCCCCTCAAGCCGCGTCTCACAGGGGCCAACGAGTTCCGGCGTCAGGGTCAGGGTCGAGTCCGCGTTGAACGTAGCGGAGATGCGGTCCGGCGGAAGCTCGGTGCGATAGCCGGCCACGCGCGGGAAGCGGATCGATAGTCGCTCGCGCTCGCGGATGGCGGCAACGCGGGTCACGGGCTTCGGCGGCTTCTTCGTGACGGCCTGGGGCTCGGTGGCGAAATCGAACGGAATGCCGAGGATGTCGGCATACTCGGTCTCGAAGAGTTGGGTCTCCGGATTCAATTCGTAGGATTGACGGCGCAGGCCGCGGCCGATCACCTGCTCGCACAGCAGCTGAGTTCCGAAAGCGCGTACACCGAGGATGTGCGTGACGGTGTTGGCGTCCCATCCTTCGGTAAGCATGGACACGGACACCACGCACCGGATCTGCTCGCCCAGGCGGCCCTTCTGCCCGACCGTGTTCATGACCTCTCGAAGGAGTTCGCTGTCGGAGATGTTTCCGGCGGCGGCGCCTTCGCGTTCCTGCTTCTCGCGGCGGAACTGCTCGATTTCACCCGCGGCCATTTCGCGGAATGTGGAGTCCAGCGCCTCGCCGGATTCGATCTGCTGGGAATCGATCAGCAGCGTGTTCATGCGGGGCAAAGGCTCCCCGGTGTTTTTGTCGAAGTTGCCGAATAGCCCAAGATGACCGTGATGGATGGTCTGCATCTGGCCTTCGCGCTCGCGCTGCCAGCCGGACACCCACTCATAGACGAGCTTCGAACTCGCCGTGTTGTTGCAGACGACGATGAAGACGGGCGGTACCGAAATGCCGGCGCGCCGCCATTCCTCGAATTCTTTCTCGTAATGGCTGTAGAGGGAGATAAGCGCCGTCTGGAGCTGCGCCGGAATCGACAGGGGGTCGAGCTCGCCGGACTTGGAGGCGCCCTTCTTGGGCATCTGTTTTCCGATGTGATCCCAAAGGTTCCGATAGACGGGTGTCTCGGCATTGACCGCGTTGTCCGCCACCGGAACACGCGGCAGCTTGACGATGCCGCATTCGATGGCGTCGACGAGACTGAAATCCGAAACGACCCAGGGAAACAGCGTGCCTTCCTCGTAGCCGGAACCGCGCAGGAAGAAGGGCGTGGCGGAAAGATCGTAGACCGCGCGCAGGCCAACCTTGCGCTTCAGCGCCTCGAGACCCGAAATCCAGAGACGGGCGGCCTCATTGTTCTTTTTCGCTTCTTCCTTGTCCTCGCCCTTCGCCTCGGCTTCGTCGTCGGTGCCGGGCCGCTCGCGGTAGCAGTGGTGCGCCTCGTCGTTGATGACGACGATGTTCTTCAAGGGAAGAAGCTCGCCGCAGGCGCGGGCCAGCATTTCGCCTTCGCTCTCCTGCTTCTCGATCGGCTGCCCCGTGCGGCCCTGCATGAGCCGTTCGCCGACGGGATTGAGGTCGTGCGCCTTGCGGCGCTGGAAGGCGTGGTAGTTGGTGATCACGATCTTGGCCTTGCCGAGATCATTCATCAGTTCGGCGGGGACCAGTTCACGAGTGCGGTAGTAGTTGTCGGTGTCGGATGGGTTGAGGACACGGAGCCGATCCTTGATCGTGATACCCGGCGCCACCAGCAGGAAGCCTCTGGAAAAGAGCGACGAATTCGGCTGCCTGGCGGCATTAATGGACTGCCACGCGATCAGCATTGCCATGACCGTCGTCTTGCCAGCGCCCGTCGCCAGCTTCAACGCAAGCCGGAACAGATCCGGATTGGCGTCTCGGTTTGCCTCCTCGAGATGACGGAAGATATGCGCATATTGCTTGCGCCCGCGCGCTACCTCGGCCAGCCAGATCGCCGTCTCGACTGCCTCGATCTGGCAGAAAAAGGGTCGCTGATTGGAGAATTCGTGGTGTCGCCAATGCTGCAAAAGGCGCTGCGTGACGGGCGTAACGCCCCAGTCGTTGGGATTCGGCAGGGCGCGCCAGGATTCGATGTGTCCGCGGATTTCGTTGATGATCGGCGTCGGGTTATAGCCGCTTTCACCGCCCTCAGGAGCATCGAAGGCGAGGGACGCCTGGCTTCGGCCCGCGCCGGATTTCGACCGTCGTGCCTTGGGCACCGGCGTAATGTACTTCGACCGTCGCCGCCCTTCGATCGGGGGATGCTCCAGTGGCTGGCCGTCATCACCGAGCGCATGATGCCGCGTCGGCGGCAGATAGGGCGAATTGAGGATAGGTTCCGCATAGAATGGCTTGGTCATGGTCCCCCCGGAACGAATCCCGGACACCATGCACGGAAAGGAACCTATTGATCAACTTACGGAGTCCGTCATGCGGGATTGGAGGGAGGACGAACATGATTTGATGTGGTTGCAAGTCTAGAGCCCCCAGCGCGGGCAGACGCGGCCAACACGCGTTTAGTGAATGGATGTATGTATCGGCTCCGGCACAACATGCTTAGGATGCGGGGATATTGTCGATTCGGGCGCAGTAATTGGATATAAGGCAAACCCTCCTGAAGGAACCTCAGCGCGAGCAGGGTGGCAAGCTTGCGGTAGAACGATTTGAATACCAGGCAGCTTGGGGGCTGTCACGGATACTCCAGCTTTACAAGAGTGGCGCGGACTTCGGGGTCGCGTTCGAGTTCCACGACGACGTCCTCGAACTCGACAGCATAAGCAATCCCACGAAGATCACATTCTTCCAAGTGAAGACGCAGAAATCCGGCACATGGACGCTTTCCAGCATTTCGGCTTCATCTGGTGCCAAACTGAAGAAGACCACGGTTAAGCGGGGCGATGCGCCGCCGGCGAAGAAGTTGTCCTTCGCGGCGAAAATGTATGACAACTACAAGCGATTTCCGAACCATACTGAGAGACTGGTCTTCGTCACCAATCAGATGTGCTCTGATCTTGCAGCCGGTCATGACGAGGCGAAGTTCGACACCGCCGCGGCGGCAAAGATCGAATCCTTCCGGAAACGCCTGAAGGAACAGGATCCAAACTTTCAGGACGAGCACTCGAAGCTGTTCCACTTCTGCTGCTCCACCATGAACCTCGCCAGCTTCAGCGACACGATTATGGGCGCCGTCCAGAAGTTCGTGATCGAGCAGACCGGAATGACGGAGACCAGCACCTACGCATTCGCCCTCATGCTTCTCGAAGAATGCCGCCAGCGGGAGCGGATGGACGTCGACTTCAGCGGCTTTGCCCAGATGTCGGAATCCTTCGTAACACGAAAGCTGATCGACGATCGCCTCGAGGACTTCAAGAGGAAGCGGGCGGAGGCGGTCGAGTGGTCGGGAATCGCTCCGTACATTACGAACATCGTTCGCCGCCGAGACATTGGGGCGGGTTGGAAACTCTACGTCAACGACCGCCGCTCCCGCTACGGACCCGGACCACAGAGATTCCGCAAGGCCGTCAAGGATGTCGTTGCGAACCACATCACTGGAGCCCGCGATCTAATGTTGGAGGTGGACGCTGCTCTTCCGGAAGTCAGGCCGCTCGCAGACCTTTGGGACAAAAGCGTGAGCGACGATTACCTTCGCGCCGTCATCCTTTACGAGTTCCACGATGTCTAGCAGCGAACGCTTTCAGCAACTCGTCAGAAATCTCAGATTGAAGCACCATGAAAAACTTGCGCTTCGAGAAGTTAGAACTCCTGTCGACAACGGAGCGCAAGGGCAGGACGGTCAAGTTCCATCCCCGACTGACGGTGATCACCGGCGAGAATGACGTCGGCAAATCCTCGATCATAAAGAGCATCTACTGGGCGTTCGGCGCTCCGGTCAGGATGCATCCGGAGTGGCTCAAAGCGAAGGTGAAGGCCCGCGTGTCCTTCACCATCGACGGTGATCGCTTCTCGATCGTCAGGGACGGCACAGCCTTCGGCGTTTTCGACGACAAGGGCGCTCTCCTGATCACGACAAGGAGCGTCACGTCCGAGTTGGGCCCGTTCCTCGCGAAATTGCTCGACTTTGGTCTAGTGCTGCCGAACAAGTCCGGCGTTACGGAGACGCCGCCGCCCGCCTACATGTTCATGCCGTTCTATATCGACCAGGATAGCGGCTGGAGGCAATCGCTCGAATCCTTCGACAACCGCGGGCAGTACAAGAACCCGCGGAAAGCCGTGGTGGAGTTTCATTCCGGCATCAGGCCGAACAGGTACTACGTGCTCCAGGCGAGGAAAGCCGCCGTCCAATTGGAGATTACCGAACTTGGCCGCGACCGGCAGGTGCTGGAGAAGGCGGTCGCCAAGCTGAACCTGCAGCCCGCCTTCACCGGAACGGAGTTCACCGAGCTCGAGCATCGGGAGTCCGTGGATCGCCTTCTCTTGGAGCTTCGCGACCTTCGGGCTGCACGGCTCAAAAGCGCCGCCGAGCTTGCCGACCTCGTAGACGGACGTGAACTCGTGAGTGAGCAGATGAGGATCGCCCGCCTCGCAATGGAGGAGCTGGGCAAGGATTATGCCTACGCGTCGAAGGCCGAGGCTGAGATATTCTGCCCGACCTGCGGGACGAGCCACCACAACGACTTCACGCACAAGTTCTCAATCCTCGATGATCGCGAAGCGTGCGCGCAGTTCCTTCGCGACCAGGATGACCGCCTGGTCGATATCCGGAAAAGGGCGGAACAAGTGGAAGCGCGCCTTAGCGGTACGGACGCCCTGATCGAGAAGGTGTCGGGAACCCTTGTTGAAAAGGAAGGGGACCTCACGCTCAAAGAGGTCATCGAGAACGCCAGCGCAAACATGGCGAGAGGGCTGTTCGATGCGCAGCTCGAGGACATCAAGGCGGAAGTCGACAAGAGGGCGGGGGAGATCGTCGAGATCGACGCCGAGGTGAAGACGCTGGACGACAAGAAACGCAGGAAGGAGATCGAGGCCTACTATGCCGAGCTCATGACCGGCTTCCTGCGGACCCTCAACGTTCAAAGGATCGATTTGGATAGCGCGATCAAGATCGTCCGTAAGGTCAACGACACGGGAAGCGACCAACCGCGGGCGGTCCTCGCCTACCACCTCGCGCTCATGAAGACCGTCTTCCGGTTCTCCTCCGCCTTAACGGCGCCGATGATCATCGACAGCCCCAACCAGCAGGATCAGGACGCGACCAACGTGGCGGCGATGATTGCCCTCATCATGAGCAGCCGTCCGGACAACGGCCAGACAATCCTCGGGACGGTTGGCCTTCACGATCAGAAGGTTGAAGACGGGGAAGTGATCGAGCTCGTTGACGAACTATCGGCCCTATCGTCTGATCATTATCCTCAAATCCTTGATACCATGAATCCTTTACTCGGCATGCTGTAGACACCTCACCTAATCCATTGGATTGCTCTGCTTTCGGCGCGCGAAACGCCGGCTTTCAGCCGTATTGCACGTCCAACGGCCGACGGGAGCGGTCCGTTTCAGCAAGGGTCACCGCCGACGGACAGGGTGGCAACCCCTGCCAGACCAAACACCGACGAACTCCTCGGCGCCTACACCTCCACCACCAACGCCGGATCGAAGTTGCTGTTCTCGTCCTCGTATCCCCGCGGGTTGCAGACCACCCGGGTTTCCCCAACCGTGTAGTCGCAGCTGTCGTGGGTGTGTCCGTGAACCCAGAGAGCGGGCCGTCCATCCTCGATCAGAGGGGTCAGGTCGGATGCGTACGCGCCGTTCAGGAGATCGCCTTTGAACCGCGGCGGAATGGAAAGCGCGTGCGGCAGGTGGTGTGTGACCACGACCGTTCTGGACGAATCCTTCAGGGCGGTGTCCAGGAAAGTCCGCGACTGCTGATGGATCCTGTACGAGGCCTCCGGCACAAACCTTTGCCAAGGATTCCGCTGCCGAGCGATCTGCTTGTAGTCGTTCATGCGGCCACGGGCGTGGTGCATCGCGATCTGGGGATGACCCTCGATGCGGTAATCGGTCCACAGGGTGGTGCCCAGGAAGCGGACTCCATCGATGATGACGGACGTGTTTTCGAGGAAATGCACGTCCGGGAATGCTTCCGCTGCCCCGAAACCGTCTTCGATTCCTTCCCTTATGGCCCCTTTATAGAACTCGTGGTTCCCGGCGACGTAAACGCACGGCATTGAAGGGGCGATGTGTTTCGCCAACCAGTGGACACCGTTGGCCGGAGCGCGGCAGAGGTCTCCGGCCATCATGCAGACCTCGGCGTTCGGTATCCGGAGAGGCTGCCGCAGGTCGGCGTACTCGAGGTGGAGGTCCGACAGGACCCAGACCCTCATGGCGGGTCCGTCCTGCAATTGTTGACAAAACAGGCGGCGGTCTCTGGATGAGAAGCGAATCCCATAAGCGCCCTTCTACCCATTGCATGCCCTCCAGCGAATCCGCTCAACGGGTGCGACTTCACTGCCGACCTCGGAGGTCTTCACGCACTTCAACGAGCTTCTCGACCAGACGGTGAAGCTTCCGGATCGAACCGCCGGGCCAGACGGAGGCGAGAGCATCGGTCTCCACTTGATCGAGTGGAGTCGCCCACCGGGGATCGTGGCCGAGCTCGACATAAAGGTGTTCGAGGATGCGGGGCGCCAGGAACATGAGTTGGTCCGGCCCCGGCAGGGGAAACTGAAGGATTCGGCATCTGTCCAGCAACACGGCGGGGACGCTCCGGACCTCGTTGGCGGTCATCAGCCAGGATACGTGCGACAGATTGCAACTGGCTTCCAGGTAGGGGTCGAACCAGCGGGTGGAGGTCTCCTTCTCCAGAAGTCCCACAAGGACGTCATGGACATTGCCGTTGTGACGGCTCGTCGCCACCTTCTCGAGTTCGTCGAGGATGATCGCCGGGCCTGCGCATTTATGGCGGCGGATTGCCATCACGGCCATGCTCGGCTCGCCGGTGGACCACCGTCTCGCAGTCCCTCCGATGGCGCTGTCGCTGATCCCGCCGCAGGGCACCATTTCATACGGCAGCCCGAGTTCTTCCATCAGTCGCCAAGCAAATCTGGATTTCCCGCCTCCGGGCGGTCCAAGAAGGATCGTCGGCCGCAGCCAGGCGTGACGCTTGCCAGTAACCTTCCTGAGAATCGTGTCGATTGCGGACACCGCATATGGGAATTCCGCGACCAGCCTCGTCCGCACCAAGGCCAGGTCCGGTGCGGCCGGCAGAGGCAGGGGCTTCCCAAAGAATTCCCTGAACTCCTTCTCGACCTTCCTTCCGTCCGGGGTGGTCTCGTTTCCAGCGGACCTGAAGACAACCACGGACCCGGACGACGATTGAGCTTTCTCCGGCTCCCCGGTTCCGGCTTTTTCAAGCTCGTCGACAGTCAGTTCGAATGCTTCGGGCCGCGGGGAAGCCTGTCGCTTCAGGATTGCAGTCTGGAACTGGTATTCAAAGCTGTTCTTCTCGCGGAGCTGCCCTGACCTGTGCCACGTCGAGAGACCATATCCCTGCGACCGGATGGAACTGGAGAAAGCGCTCCAAGCCAGCGACCGCCACAGCAGTTCCAGGTCATCGGATCTGTGAAGGTCGTTCAACGCCAGCGTGGCGATGTCCCCGGCAATCCTGGCAGCCGCATCCGGATGGCCCCATACTGCTAGGTAGAACTGACAGCGAACGCCGCCTGACTCGAACGAGGCGTGCGACCTGCTTTCCAACGCGCCGAATGCTGTCATGAGGTCTTGAACGGTATGTTCGTTCTGATCAACGGTGAGCCTGTCGAGGGCCGCGATGAGGCCAGCAAGCCCGAGATCACACCGTGTCTTGAGTGCCCCCGAAAGCCGAATTGCGTACTCCCGAATGTCCTCGCTGACACTATCCCTGAAGAAGCTCATTCCCCGCAAGAGTTCATCCTCGGTCGGCAGGTGGAGCCCCGCCACCGCCGCCTTTTCGCGACGCTTGAAATGTCGAAGGTGCGCTGGGTCCTTCACCGACATCTAAGAACCTATGCATCCCGGCCGAACTGGCTGGCTGGCCGACCAAGCCGATACCAACGCGAAAGCGTTCGCGCCCATTCGAAGTCGACGGAGATTATCCAAAGATCCGAGGTGCCGATGGCCCGGTTCTCTCCGACGAGCTTCGGATGTCCCGTCGACAGTCCGGCCAGGCAGGGGGCTGGTCGTTTCGTCAGCACCCAGCGGTCCAGGATCGGAACCTCGTTTCCGGCCATGGCTTCCGGCCGCACGCCACGCTGAATGCGCTCCATATCGGCAGCGAGCGACAGCATTCGCTCCATCCCTCTCACGAATTCGGGACCTTGATCGTCACCTGGGTTGAAGAGCAGCATCGGGATCTCCGTCTGTCGGCCAAGGATCCGATGCAGTCGGATCCTGTGATTCGAAGGAATCAGCCAGGCAGACATACGGCGTCGACGGGTCGGCGTCCACACGCCACCGTCGGCGTCCGGACGTCGCTCTACGATGCTGGTGTTCTCAAGTTCAACGGGTTAGAAATCCGGCATGCAGGCATCCTATGACTTCCTCCGCGCCGCCCGATCTCTTCTGGATATCAGCGCGAAAGACCTCGCCGAAAAGGCAGGGGTGAGCACCCGCTCGATCGTCCGGATCGAGGCCGGTGAACCCGTCGGACTCGAGACCAGCATGCGCGTGCAGGTCGCGCTCGAAGCGTGGGGCATCGAATTTCTGGCGGAGACGAAATCGAGCGGGCCGGCGATGCGAGTTCGCAAAGGGGTGGTCAAGAAGGTCGGGTTTCAATTGCAGGCCCGTTGATCGGCGAAAACCGCGGGTTGGGTTCCCCGAGCCGCGTCTACGCCTCCGGCAGGAACTGTTCGGTTACAGAGCGGCCGCACGCTTCGAAATGATCGTCAATGCCATCTAGCCTGGGAGAGGCTTCCCGGGGGCTTCGACAGCCTCACACCTCGCAGGCAGAGGCTTTGGCGGTGCCTGATAATCTGCGAGGTATCGTGTTGGAGAAAATTATGGCCTTTCGTGCGGCTCTCAAAGCCGCCTGCGGCGGGGCAAGGGAGCCTAGCACCCGCGTTTTCGCCTTCTACACCAGTGTACTGCCAGGCAGCCGCAGTCGGGGGCGGCTACGGCGCTATTGAGGGCGCGCCGCCCCCGACTGCTTTCTTACCAGCCGAAAAAAGAAAGTATGCCAACTATGCGGTCGGCATACTATGAGCAGCCCGATGTACTTCCGCAGGTGTCGCACTTCTCGCAGGTGCCGTTGCGGACCATGGTGAAGTTCTGGCACTCCGAGCAGGAATTGCCGGTGTAGCCTTGCAGCATCGACTTGGCGCGGCGGTCGGCGGCGACTTTCTTGGCCTCGGTCGCTTCCTGGGCGGCAGCGTCGGTGAACAGCGAGGTCGTCACCGTCTCGGAAGTCTCCTCGATGGTGATTTCTTCGACCAGTTCCTTGGCACGCTCCTCGTAGTCACGCTTGTAGGCGGTGGATTCCTCGACCGAGATCGCGGCTTTTGGTGCCAGCGACAGCACGTTGGAGCCGGAGAAGGCGGTCACGGGCGTGGCGCGCGCCGGGCTTGGAGTGGCAGCCGAGCCCTTGGGATCGTTGCCGGCGACGCCGGAGACGACCTTGAGCGGGGAGGCGCCGCGGGTCAGGCCCTTGGAGAAGGGCAGGGCCTTGCCTTCGGTGATGCCCTTGCCGAGGGCCGTCTTGTCGAAGTCCGACTGGTCGACATGGGCGAGGTCGTGGCGGTTGAGATAGCTGACGGCGAGCTCGCGGAAGACATAGTCGAGGATCGAAGTGGCGTTCTTGATGGCATCGTTGCCGATGACCATGCCGGCCGGCTCGAACTTGGTGAAGGTGAAGGCCTCGACATATTCGTCGAGCGGCACGCCATACTGCAGGCCGAGCGAGATCGAGATGGCGAAATTGTTCATCATCGCGCGGAAAGCAGCGCCTTCCTTGTGCATGTCGATGAAGATCTCGCCGAGGCGACCGTCGTCGAACTCGCCGGTGCGCAGGTAGACCTTGTGGCCGCCGACGACGGCCTTCTGGGTGTAGCCCTTGCGGCGGTTCGGCAGCTTTTCGCGTTCGCGGTAGAGGCGCTCGATGACGCGCTCGACGATCTTTTCGGTGACCTGTACCGCCTTGGCTGCGGCAGGGGCCGCGAGCAGCGCCTCGACGGCCTCATCTTCATCCTCGTCCTCATCTGCGATGAGCGAGGCATTGAGTGGCTGCGACAGCTTGGAGCCGTCGCGATAGAGCGCGTTGGCCTTGAGCGCCAGCTTCCACGAGAGCATGTAGGCGCTCTTGCAGTCCTCGACCGTCGCCTCGTTGGGCATGTTGATGGTCTTGGAGATGGCGCCCGAGATGAAGGGCTGGGCCGCCGCCATCATGCGGATATGGCTTTCGACCGAAAGATAGCGCTTGCCGATCTTGCCGCACGGATTGGCGCAGTCGAAGACGGGCAGGTGCTCGTCCTTGAGGAAGGGCGCGCCCTCGAGCGTCATCGCACCGCAGACATGGATGTTGGCGGCTTCGATGTCCTTCCTGGAGAAGCCGATCGCCGGCAGGATCTCGAACGAGAAATCGTTGAGCTGCGCGTCGGTGAAGCCGAAGGTCTCCTTCACCCAGTCGGCGCCAAGCGTCCACTGGTTGAACACGAACTTGATGTCGAAGGCGCTCTTGAGCGCGGCATTCAACGCCTCGATCTTCTCGTCGGTGAAGCCCTTGGCCTTCAGCGCGCCGGGGTTGATGCCGGGCGCCTGGTTGAGGTTGCCATGGCCGACGGCATAGGCCTCGATCTCGGCGATCTGGGCCTCGGTGTAGCCGAGCGTGCGCAGCGCCTCCGGAACGGCGCGGTTGATGATCTTGAAGTAGCCGCCGCCGGCGAGCTTCTTGAACTTGACCAGCGCGAAGTCGGGCTCGATGCCAGTGGTGTCGCAATCCATGACCAGGCCGATCGTGCCGGTCGGCGCGATCACGGTTGCCTGGGCGTTGCGGTAGCCATGCTCCTCGCCGAGTTCGATGGCGCGGTCCCAGGCAGCACGGGCGTGGCTGACCAGGTCCTGCTGCTTGAGGTCGGAAGCGACCAGCGGCACGGGATGGACCGACAGCTTTTCGTAGCCGTCCTTGTCGCCATAGGCGGCGCGGCGGTGATTGCGCATGACGCGCAGCATGTTTGCGGCGTTGCGGTCATAGTCCGGGAAGGCGCCGAGCTCGGAGGCCATCTCGGCCGAGGTGGCATAGGCGACGCCGGTCATGATCGCCGTCAGCGCGCCGCCAATGGCACGGCCTTCGTCGGAGTCATAAGGAATGCCTGAGGTCATCAGCAGGCCGCCAATGTTGGCGTAGCCGAGGCCAAGCGTGCGGTACTCGTAGGACAGCTTGGCGATTTCCTTGGACGGGAACTGCGCCATCATGACCGAGATTTCGAGCACGACGGTCCAAAGGCGCACGGTGTGCTCGTAGGCCGCGATGTCGATTGTCCCGTCGGTGTTGCGATAGGGCAAAAGGTTGATCGACGCCAGGTTGCAGGCCGTGTCGTCGAGGAACATGTATTCCGAACACGGGTTCGACGCACGGATGGCGCCCGCCGAGGCGCAGGTGTGCCAATCGTTCATCGTGGTGTTGAAGTGCAGGCCGGGATCAGCCGACGCCCAGGCGGCGTAGCCGATCTTTTCCCACAGGTCGCGGGCCTTGAGCGTCTTCATGACCTTGCCGTCCTTGCGGGCGGTCAGCTGCCAATCGCTGTCCTGTTCGACGGCGCGCAGGAAATCATCCTTGAGCGAAACCGAATTGTTGGAGTTCTGGCCCGAAACGGTGAGATAGGCCTCCGAATCCCAGTCGGTGTCGTAGGTCTTGAAATCGATCGAGGTGTAGCCCTGCTTGGCGAACTGGATGACGCGGTAGATGTAGTTCTCCGGCACCGCGTTCTTCTTGGCGGCCTTGATCTCGCGCTTGAGCGCGGTGTTGATCGCCGGATCGAAGCAATCGTCGTCCTGGCCTTCGCAGTTGACGCAGGCGGCCATGATCTTGGCGAGGTGCTGCTTGACGATCTTGGAGCCGGTGACGAGAGCGGCGACCTTCTGCTCTTCCTTCACCTTCCAGTCGATATAGGCCTCGATGTCGGGGTGGTCGGCGTCGACGACGACCATCTTGGCGGCACGGCGGGTGGTGCCGCCCGACTTGATGGCGCCTGCTGCGCGGTCGCCGATCTTGAGGAAGCTCATCAAGCCCGATGAACGGCCGCCGCCCGAAAGCTTTTCGCCTTCGCCGCGCAGATGCGAGAAGTTCGAGCCGGTGCCCGAACCATACTTGAACAGGCGCGCTTCACGTACCCACAGGTCCATGATGCCGCCCTCGTTGACGAGGTCGTCGGCGACCGACTGGATGAAGCAGGCATGCGGCTGCGGGTGTTCGTAGGACGACTTCGACTTGGTCAGCTTGCCGGTGAAGGGGTCGACGTAGAAATGGCCCTGGCCGGGACCGTCGATGCCATAGGCCCAGTGCAGGCCGGTGTTGAACCATTGCGGCGAGTTGGGTGCGACGCGCTGGGTGGCGAGCATGTAGGACAATTCGTCCTTGAACGCACGGGCGTCGTCCTCTGATTTGAAGTAGCCGCCCTTCCAGCCCCAGTAGGTCCAGGTGCCGGCGAGACGGTCGAAGACCTGACGGGCGTCGATTTCTGAGCCGTAGCGTTCGTTTTCGGGCAGCTTGGCGAGTTCGGCCTCGTCGGGCACCGAGCGCCACAGGAACGAGGGGACGTCGTTTTCCTCGACCTTCTTCAGCCGGGCGGGCACGCCGGCCTTGCGGAAATACTTCTGCGCCAGGATGTCGGCGGCGACCTGGGAGAACTGCGCCGGCACATCAATGTTGTCGAGCCGGAAGACCACCGAGCCGTCCGGATTCTTGATCTCGGAAAGGGCCTTGCGGAACTCGATCTCCGCGTAGGCCGATTGTCCATCCTTGGTGAAACGCCGCTCGATGCGCATCGGTCGATTTCCTTTTGTCTATATATAGCGTCTTTCGCGGGAAATTTCCCGTTGCTGATGCGAAAGACGCAAGCCCGTCTGAACCGGCGGCCTGAACAGCCGGTTGCCCTATCCCGCCTATCCCGCGGCCTGACCTGGAAAACTCCTTCCGGAGCCTGTTCCCATCAACCTGCGGACCGTTGCGGGTCCTTGAAACTGAAACTTTTTCTGCGATTCCCTCATGGAGGGCTACTCACACTATCTAGCGGTCAGGTTGGCTGCAAACACTAAATATAGTGTTAACAGAAGATTTCCGCCAGTCCCACATTTTTACCATCCAACCCCTTGGACATCCAGAAACCGCACGCTTCGGCGCCCCGCAGGGCGGGGGGTAAATGCGAGCAGCTACGCACAAAATCTGGGAAAAAGACCGGGCTCTTAACAATCCGGCCGCACACTCTACAAGCGCGCTTGAGTCATAAAAGGCGACTCGGCAGCCAACGTCAAGGAGTCGTTCTTGTAGATTTTGTGACCCCAACATCTTGTGTGTCACTAATGTGGATAACGGGGAGAACTTGCTGCGCGGACGAAGCCGGCGCAACAACGGCGAAGGCTAAAAATGCCTGCCGCGAGCCGCCTTGTGGTGAGGGTTGGTATTGCTCAGGCGGCGAATTTTGCGTGCGCGGCACCAAAAGACGAGATCAGCCGGCAAAGGTCGGGTTCGTTGACCATGCGTGCAGCTTCGCTGGGAGAGACCCACTTGCGCGTGCGCTGGCGCCGCTCTTTCCACTTTTCGGCGACCTTGCGTACTTCGAGCGGATAGACCAGCACCTCGCAGGCGACCTGTTCGCCGCTCGAAAGCTCCTTGAGGTAGAAATAGCGGCCGGCTTCATGGGTATCGACCGAGCCGCTGAGGCCGGCTTCTTCGCTCGCCTCGCGCGCCGCGGTCTCGCACAGCCGCTCGGCGGTTTCCGGCCAGCCCTTGGGCAGGACCCAGCGTCCGGTGTCGCGGCTGGTGATGAGCATGATTTCGATGCCGGTGGCGGTGCGGTGCCAGGGCAGGGCGGCAACCTGGAGCCTGCAGGCTGGAGCGCCGAACAGTCGGCGTATCCGCTCGACCAGATGGTTGTGATAGACTGGCTTCATCAGCATCGGCAGCCCTACCTGACCTGTAGAATCATGCGCCGCATCACGAATTGTAGGGTTAATCCTCCGTAACAAAAGTAAATAGATTGATAACAAAACGCCCGACATGAAGGCCGGGCGTTGGGAATGGCAGAAACTGTGGGGCGGACGGTCAGCCCATGTGGTCTTCAGCGATCGGCTTCTGGTAGGTGAAGCCGAGATCCCAGGGGAAATAGATCCAGGTGTCCTGCGATACCTCGGTGACGAAGGTGTCGACGAGCGGCCGACCCTTGGGCTTGGCATAGACGGTGGCAAAATGCGCCTTGGGCATCATTGCGCGAACGATCGCGGCGGTCTTGCCGGTGTCGGTCAGGTCGTCGACGATCAGCACGTTTTCGCCTTCGCCTTCGAGCAGCGATGGCGTGATCTCCTTCAGCACCTGCAACTGACCCTGCGAGGTGTAGTCGTGATACGAGGCGATACAGATCGTCTCGATCAGCCGGATGCCGAGTTCGCGCGAGATGATCGCCGCCGGGACGAGGCCGCCGCGGGTGATGCAGACGATCGCCTTCCACTGCGGATTGACGCCGGCGAGGCGCCAGGCGAGCGCGCGCGCATCGCGGTGGAACTGATCCCAGGATACGGGAAAGGCTTTTTCGGGAAGGGACATGTGACGCGCACTCCGGCTCGGCGCGCCACCTGGCGCGGAAATAGGGGAATGCAGGCGGAATTAGCCGGAAAGCCCCGTCCTTGGCAAGGGCGGGGCGCCAGGAGCGGTCAGTAAATCAGGCGGTAATCTTACCGTGACAGCAGGATCGCGGTGTCGCCGGCCTGCAGGACGTTGCGGGTGACGCCGCCAAACAGGAACTCGCGGATCCACGAATGGCTGTAAGCGCCCATCACCAGAAGGTCGGAGCCGGTTTCGACCATCTTGTTATGGATGACGGCGTCGACGGTGTGCCCGCGCGAGGCCTCGACGCTGACCGACACCTTGGCGCCGTGGCGGGCGAAGGCCGAGGCGATTTCGGCGCCTGCCGCGTCCATGGTCTGGTCAGCGGTTTCGACGGGGTCGATGACCAGGATTTCGGTGGTGTCGGCCTCGACGATGAAGGGTAGGGCGTCGAAGGCGGCGCGCGTGGCCTCGCGGCTGCCGTTCCAGGCAATCAGGATGCGGCGAAAGGTCGAGATCAGCGGCGCCGAATGCGGCACCACCAGTACCGGCCGGCCGGCCTCGTAGATCAGCGAGTCGATATCGGCGGCAACCGAATCCCGAGCCTCGGGCGAGGACTGGGCAACAATGACGATGTCGGCGCAACGCGCGCTTTCCACGCCCGACAGCGCGCTGTCGCCGGAAAAGCTCTCGAAGCTGCGCCATTCGAACGACAGGCCCGATGACTCGATGCGCGCCAGGAACGCCTTCTGCACCTTCTCGGCGCGCTCCTTGCACAGATCGGCATTGGCCTGGATGAATTCGGTGTCGGGGAAGCCGACAGCGGTCGTGTAGGGCATCGCGAGTGCCTCGGCGTGGACGCCGATGAGGTGGCTTTCGTGCCGGTCGGCAAACGGGATCGCTACGTCGAGAACCCGGGCGACGTCGCGTTCGCTCTGGATAATGGCAACGATTGTCTTGAACGGCATGGCTCCCTCCTTCACGTGAGCTGAATTCTGCCCTGCCAAAGAAACACTGACATGCCCGTACTTGTTCCAATGTGACTTGAATCAAGTGTTTGGGATCAGCCTTTGGGCTCAAGTGTTCGGGATCAAGTGTTCGCGGCCGCTCAGGCGGCCTTGGCGATGTCGGCGAGCATCGCCTCGATGGCGATGCGCGCGGAGTCCATGGCTTCCTGCGAGCGTGAGCGGACCACGAGCTCGGTCCAGAACGTGCCGTCGAGGTACTTCGGGTAGGAGCCGATGATGGTGTCGGGGTGCGCCTTCTGGATATCGCCGAGCGGCCCGCCGATAGTGCCTTCGCCATAAGGGCACTGCACGGTTGTCGATAACAGCTTGGCTCCGGTCCTGAGCGTCGGCATGACATTGTCGAGCATCGCCTGGAAGATCGACGGCACGCCGGCCATGACGTGGACGTTGCCGATGCGGAAGCCGGGCGCCACCGAGACGGGGTTCTCGATCAGGTCGGCGCCGCGCGGCGTGCGCGCCATGCGCTTGCGTGCCGCGGAGAATTCCAGGCCGCGCGAGGCGTAGTTGGCTTCCAGCATGGCATAGGCGCGCGGCTCGTATTCGCAAGGCACGCCGAAGGCCTTGGAGATCGAGTCGGCGGTGATGTCGTCATGGGTCGGGCCGATGCCGCCGGTGGTGAAGACGTAGTCGTAGCGGGCGCGCACCGCATTGACCGCGGCGACGATCTCGTCCTCGTCGTCCGCGACAATACGCACCTCCCTGAGGTCGATGCCCGAGGCGGTCATCATGTCGGCGAGGTGACCGATGTTCTTGTCCTTGGTGCGGCCGGACAGGATCTCGTCGCCGATGACGACCATTGCTGCGGTGACGATGTCGGCCATATCAGAAGCTCCGTTGTCGGCTCAGTCAGATACAGGCGCACGGACAAGCGGGCAATGGTCGCCGTTTGGTGAACGATGCGTCACGTATTGGGACGCTTTCATTGAACGGCCAATCCACTACATCTATCCCAGCCGCCGACCCAAGACGGCGCAACGAGATTTCCCGTTTGGAGAGATGAAATGGCTAAGATTCTTGTTCTGTATTATTCGAGCTGGGGCCATATGGAGCAGATGGCCAAGGCCGCTGCCGAAGGCGCACGCGCTGGTGGCGCCGACGTGACCATCAAGCGCGTTCCCGAGCTGGTCCCCGAGGCCGTCGCCAAGGCTGCCTACTACAAGCTCGACCAGGAAGCGCCGATCGCCGATCCGCTCGAACTGGCCGACTATGACGGCATCATCATCGGCACCGCCACGCGCTATGGCACCATGGCCTCGCAGATGAAGAACTTCCTCGACCAGACCGGCCCGCTTTGGGCCAAGGGCGCCTTGCTCGACAAGGTCGGTTCGGTGATGGTCTCGACCGCGACCCAGCATGGTGGCGCCGAACTCGCACTGATCAACGCCCAGATCCACCTGCAGCACCACGGCATGGTGATCGTGCCGCTGTCTTATGCCTACCAGGGCCAGATGGGCAACGACGTGGTCCGCGGCGGCGCGCCTTACGGCATGACCACGACCTCGGACGGCGACGGTTCGCGTCAGCCGTCGGCGCAGGAGCTCGAAGGCGCCCATTTCCAGGGCAAGCGCGTGGCCGAGATCGCCATTCGCCTGCATGGCAAGGGCACGAATGCTGTCAAGGAAGTCGCATAACAGCTTCTGATTGCTACAATTTTTGTGAACGGGCGGCCGCAAGGCCGCCCGTTTTGCATACCCCGGGTTTGCGCCGCCAACAGGCGCAGCTAAGCTGCGGACATTGCCTGCAGGAGGTTCGATGGCGACTGCGACGATTCTCGGATGGGTGGCCAGCATCGCCTTTCTGGCCATGGCGCTGGTCGGCGGCTACTTCGTGCTGGCAACGCGCAGGATTTCGGCGCAGGCCGAACGCGCGGTGCCGGCGAGCGGCAGGTTCATGACACTAGGTGCCCACCGAATCCACTATGTCGACCAGGGCGAGGGCCGCCCGATCCTGTTCATCCACGGACTTGGCGCGCAACTGCACCATTTCCGCCACCCGCTGTTTCCCGAACTCGCTGATTTCAGGTGCGTCGCGCTCGATCGGCCGGGCTCGGGCTATTCCGCGCGGCCGGTCAGCTTTTCCGGCGGCCTTGTCGAGCAGGCCGATCTGGTCGCACGCTTCATTACCGAACTTGGGCTGGAGAAGCCGCTTGTCGTTGGCCATTCGCTCGGCGGTGCCGTGGCACTGGCACTGGCGGAAAACCACCCCGAGACGGTTTCGGGGCTGGTGCTGCTGTCGCCGCTGACTCATCTGGAAGACGAGCTGCGGCCCGAGTTCCGCTCGCTCTACATCAAGTCGTCGCTGAAGCGCCGCCTGATGGCTGAAACGCTGGCTGTGCCGACAAGCCTGAAATATGCGCCGCAAACATTGGCCTTCCTGTTTTCGCCGCAGGCAGCACCCCAGGACTACGGCACCGCCGGCGGCGGTTTTGCCGGGCTCAGGCCAAGCCACTTCTACGCAACCTCGGCCGACATGGTGGCGATCGAGCGCGATCTTGGCGCGATCCAGGCGCGTTATGGCGAGCTGGATCTGCCGGTCGGCGTGATGTTCGGCACGGCTGACCGCGTGCTTGACTTCCGCCTGCACGGCGCACCCCTGGCCGGCCGGATCAAGGATCTTGAGCTCGACCTGGTCGATGGCCTGGGCCACATGCCGCAATTCGTCGAGGCGAAGCGGGTGGCGGGCTTGGTCAGGCGCATCGCCGCCAGGGCTTTTGGGACGCCGGCTGACAAGCTCGTCGGATAGAGTGATCTTAGGCAATTCCGGACGGAGCCGCTGCGCATTTTTCCCGGAACTGCCTTAACGGCAGGAATTGCTCATCCAGTTGCGATGGGCCCAGCCTTCGAAACCGTCGCCGCCGACGAAGTACCAGCTGCCGCGCCGATCGGTAATCTCGACGGTGTCGCCGTTGAACAGCTGGTGCACCATGGGTGACGAAGCGCTTGGGCGCGCCCGCATGGCGAGGAAGCCCGTGCCACGGGCGAGATTGTAGGTGCTCGACAGCCCGTGCACGGTGCCTTCGCAATATTGCGCCTGCACCGGTGTCGCGATGCCGATCGTCAACGTTGCCGTAACGGCAGCGATTGCCGCCGCCGAAAGCGCGGCTTTGGCTGAAAAAGCTGAATTACCCGCAAGCACTGATTTGAGCGACATCGTCCGGCCTCCGCTGAGGTATCCGGCGCATGGCCGGGTTGCCGATAAGTGTCGCCGGCACGGCAAGAAGTTCACGCGCGCGGCCCATTTTCTCACCTGGGGGAAGGCTAGTCGGAAACCTCGGTATCGGGCCTGTCGTCGCCCTTGGCGAGTTCGTCGTGCCAGCGGCCTTCAGCGTCTTCATACTGGATGCCGTCGGTCGAGCCGGCGACGCGCTGTTCGGCTGCCGCGGTTTCGGCGGCGCGCAGGGCGTCTTCGTGGTTGGGAAATGTCTCGGAGAACGTTCCGCCGACCTTGTAGGCCCAGCCACCATCGTGCTGGACGACTTCATAGACGAGCTTGGCCATGGGTTTCCTCGCTGGCGCTGGAAGCAAATGCGTTGGTTAGCACCTCCGGGTGCCGTTCAGCCGCATGGAATGCGCCGCGCGCCGCGGCAAGGATGGACTGACGCCCGTGCTGGCATGTCTGATGCACGAGAGCGGCGTGTAGCCTGCGACCCGGCGGCAGTCACCTGAAGGCATCGCCGGTGCGGTTGTCAGGCGACGGCGGCCGTGGAGCGACTGCGGAGCCACAGCGGTTGCGAGGCGCGCAAAGGATTCGAATGCGACCATGCCCGCTCAAACGTCCTCGGGGGCAAATGGTTGCATGCCGCGTGGCGGCGCTAGCTGGTCTGGTTCAGAGAGGGACGATGGAAAAGACCACCCAGGCACCGCAAACCGCTGCAGCAAGTCCGAGGCAGGCGCTACGGTGTTTTTCCCAGAAATATGGCGCACGTTCCCAATTGTAGTGCATGTACTCAGCTCCCCACTCACTCCCCACGCGGTGAAGTTGTATTTCACTCTGAAACAATCCGCAATTTTCCGGCGTGGTTGTACAGTGACGAAAGAGCGCGAGCGTGGCAATTTTGTCACGCTCAAAGGCAGCCGGATATGCTTGCGAGCGGGGCCCGATTCGCTGGCGCGGGGTTGGGAAGGTTCGTTGCTGGTGCGGACGGCGGGGCTCGAACCCGCATAGCCGAGGCTGAGGGATTTTAAGTCCCTTGCGTCTACCAGTTTCGCCACGTCCGCTCGAGCCGAACTGGTAAAGCAGCCGGGCGATATTGCAAGTCCCGGCAACAGCTTGCGGCTACTTCGTTTCGTTGAAATCGAGCAAAGGGGACTGCGTTTCGGCATTCGATTTCGGTGCCTTGCGCGGCGCTTTCTTGGCCAGCTTTTTGGCGGCATCCTTGGTTATGGCAGTCGCCGCATCCTGCGGAACGGCCGCCTGGGGCGTTGCCTTGGCCGGTTTCGCCGCGACTGTTGTAGCCTTTTCAGTGAACTTGATTGCCATGCTTGATGTCCGTCGTTTCATCGTGCCGAGTCAGCGGCTTTGGCTCTCCATACACGATTTGTCTGCCCAAAGGGCCATTGGCAGCCAAACATGCCGTCCGGCGACTGGCCGGCCGTGATTGCGGACATTGTTGCGGGCCGGTGTCCGCCCCAACGACGCTACTTCCGCTCGATGAACTCCAGTACCGACTTGTTGTATTCGTCGGGCGCCTGCAGCATGGCGAAATGGCTGGTGTTGGGCAGGATGATCAGTTCGGCCCCGGGGATGATGGAGGCCATGTAGTCAGTGTGCTTGCGCGTCACCGCCTCGTCATGGTCGCCGAGCACGATCGCCGTCGGCACCGTGATCTTGGCCAGCTGATCCTTGGTCCAGTTCGGTTGCGTCTTCCACATCTCGCTGATCTGAGCGACGAAGGCTTCGTACTCTGCCGGTGTCTTGGACATTTTGGCGTAGTCCCGGCCGGAGCGTTCGATGTAGGCACCAAAGGTCTTGTTGGTTTCGACGCCGGGATCGACACCATCGGTGGTGACGTTGGCGGCCTGCGCATAAAGCCTTGTCAGGCGCTCCGGGTGCTTCATGGCGATGTCGAGGCCAATGATGCCGCCGTCGCTCCAGCCGACGATCGCGGTCTTGTCGATCTTGAGGTGATCGAGCAGCGCCAGATAGTCGGATGCCATCAATTCATAGCCGAAGGGATCGGTGGTTCGGCTCGAGCGGCCATGGCCGCGGCTGTCGGCGACAATCACCTTGTGGGTCTTGGACAGCTCTACTACCTGGCTCGACCAGATTTCGGCATGGCCGAGACCGCCATGGATCAGCAGCACCGGGTCGCCGGCACCATAGACGGCATAATACATGTCGATGCCGTTGACCTTTGCGTAGCCGGTCTCGGTTGATGCCGGCATGGGCACCGGCTCCGGCAACGTCAGCCAGCGTTCTTCGGCACTCGCCACGGCTATGGAGAACAATGAAACAAAAGCAATAACAACAGCAGTCCAGAAAGAACGCATGCCCGCCTCCGCCCGTTTCGTGCGGCAAGTGACTGCCAATGCGCCGGAAAAGTCAACGGGCGGAAAATCCGCCCGTTGGTTTTGCTGCGAGTTGCTGGGCTTCTTCAGCCTTCTTCCTCGACGAAGACCTCGTCGCGCTTCTTGCGCACCGCAGGCAGCAGGACGACGATCAGCACGCCCGCGGCTAGTGCCAGAAGGATGGCGCTGATCGGGCGGGTGACGAAGGTGGTCGCGTCGCCGCGCGACAGGATCATGGCGCGGCGCAAGTTTTCCTCGAGCAGCGGCCCGAGCACGAAGCCGAGCAATAGCGGTGCCGGCTCGCAACGCAGCTTGACCAGCACGTAGCCGATGAAACCGAAGAAGGCGACGGCATAGAGGTCGAAGACGTTGGAGTTGACGCTGTAAACGCCGATGGCACAGAACGCCATGATGATCGGGAACAGCACGTAGTAGGGCACTGTCAGCAGCTTCACCCACAGGCCGATAAGCGGCAGGTTGAGGATAATCAGCATCAGGTTGCCGATCCACATCGAGGCGATGATGCCCCAGAATAGCGCCGGCTGCTCGGTGGCGACGTTGGGCCCGGGCACTATGCCCTGGATGATCATCGCGCCGATCATCAGCGCCATGACAGGGTTGGCCGGGATGCCGAGCGTCAGCATCGGGATGAACGAGGTCTGGGCGCCGGCATTGTTGGCCGACTCCGGGCCGGCGACGCCTGCGACTGCACCCTTGCCGAACTCTTCAGGGTGCTTGGAGACGCGCTTTTCCACCGTATATGAGGCAAACGCTGCCAGGATCGCACCGCCGCCGGGCAGGATGCCGAGCGCCGAACCGATCGCCGTGCCGCGCAGGATGGGTGCTGCCATCTCTCGGAAATCCTGGCGTGTCGGCATCAGGCCTGAAACCTTGGCCATCAGCACTTCGCGGGTCTTTTCGCTTTCAAGGTTGCGCAGGATCTCGGCGATGCCGAAGACGCCGACGGCGACTGCGACGAAGTTGAGCCCGTCGGCATATTCGCGGATGCCGAGCGTGAAGCGCGGCGTACCGGTGTAGATGTCGGTGCCGACGAGGCCGAGCAGCAGGCCGAGCACGACCATGGCGAGTGCCTTGATGATCGAACCGTGGGCAAGCGCAATGGACGAGACCAGGCCGACGACCATCAGCGAGAAGTATTCGGCGGCACCGAATTGCAGCGCGATCGCCGTCAGTGGCGGCGCGAAGATGGCGACCAGGAAGGTCGAAACCGTGCCTGCGAAGAACGAGCCGATGGCGGCGATGGCAAGTGCGGCACCAGCGCGGCCCTTGCGCGCCATCTGGTAGCCGTCGATGGCGGTGACGGCGGACGAGGATTCGCCCGGCATGTTGATCAGGATCGCCGTGGTCGAGCCGCCATATTGCGCGCCGTAATAGATGCCGGCGAGCATGATCAGCGAGGAGACGGGATCGCCGATCTGGAAGGTGATCGGCAACAGCATGGCGATGGTGGCGGTGGCGCCGATACCGGGCAGCACGCCGATGAGGGTGCCGAGCAAGACGCCGATCAGGCAGAAGCCGAGATTGGCGAGTGTCGTTGCGGTCGAAAAGCCGAGCGCGAGATTGTCGAAGAGTTCCATCTCATCCCCCTCAGAATGGCAGCCAGGGGCCGAAGCGCTGGAACGGCAGGCCCAGCGCGTAGCTGAACACGATAACCGAAAACAGCGTGACCCCGGCAGAGAGGATGACGGCGGCGAGCGGCTTCATCCGGGTGGAGGCGAAGGCGGCGATCAGGCAGGTCAGGAAGATCGACGGCACGAAGCCGAGCCCGCGCACGGTAAGGCCGAAAAAGACCGGAGCCGGCAGGATGAAGGCCATGCCGCGCCAGGCGATCGGGCCGAGCGGTTCGCCCGCTACCTTGGTGGCCTGGACGATGACGATGGCGCCGAGCAGGATCAGCACCAGGGCCAGCACGAGCGGGAAGTATCCCGGCCCCATGCGGAACGTGGTGCCGAGGTCGAGGCCGAGCGACTGGATGGCGAAAAAGGCGCCGGTGGCGACGAAGATCGCTCCACAGGCTCCGTTGGTCGGATCGATGGCGAGGTTTTTCATGCGAGGCCCTCTGCTAGCGCCTGATGTCGAGGTGAAGTGCTGCCGTCATCCGCCTGCTTCGGACTTCTCCTGATGTGGCGGAGCAAGCCAGCATCGAACGCCGCATGATCGCGCAGCGCCGGCAATAGGCAAGAAGTTTCGG
This sequence comes from Aminobacter carboxidus, assembly GCF_014863355.1. GTDB lineage: Bacteria > Pseudomonadota > Alphaproteobacteria > Rhizobiales > Rhizobiaceae > Aminobacter > Aminobacter carboxidus. Next base: position 1,138,638 of record NZ_JACZEP010000001.1, read on the forward strand.
AGGCAGGAGCTTTCGGCAAGCTGCCTTCTCCCCGTTTGAGAGGAGAAGGCGTGGCTGTCGGACCGGCCACGCGCTGCGCGGCCGGTTTCCATTGCCGCTGGGCTTAGTCGGCGAACTGGCCGGCGGCTTCGATGATCGGCTTCCAGCGCGCGATTTCGCCTTCGAGCTTGGCCTTGAGCGCAGCCGGGGTGGCGTCAGCTTCCGACGACGGGATGGTACCGAGCTCGGCGAAGCGGGCAACGACGTTGGGGTCCTTGAGCGCGACTTGGAGCGACTTCGAAAGACGCTCGGTCACTTCTGCAGGCGTGCCCTTGGGCGCATAGACGCCGTGCCAGATGCCGACTTCCATGCCATCGAGACCGCCTTCTTTGGTGGTCGGAACGTCCTTCAGGACGTCGAGGCGGGCAGGCGAGGTGACGGCATAGGCCTTGATCGTGCCGGCCTGGATCTGCTTGGTGGTGTTGGTGGTCTGGTCGCACATGATGTCGACCTGGCCGCCGAGCAGGTCGGTCATAGCTGGACCGGTGCCTTTGTAGGGGACGGTGACCAGCGGCGTGCCGATGGCGCTCATGAACAGCATGCCGCACAGATGCGAAGCAGCACCGATGCCGGCATTGGCGACGGTGACCGTGTCCTTGTTGGCCTTGGCGTATTCGACGAGGCCCTTGAGGTCGGTCGGCTCCAGATCCTTCTTGGCAACGATGGTCATCGGCACTTCGGTGACCAGGCCGACATATTCGAAGGCATTCAGCGTGTCATAGGCGAGCTTGCGGTACAGCGTGGCGCTGGTGGCCATGCCAATGTGGTGGAGAAGCAGCGTGTAGCCATCCGGATCGGCGGCAGCGACACGGCCGGCGCCGAGCGTGCCACCGGCACCGCCGACGTTCTCGACGATGACCTGCTGGCCGAGGTCCTTGGACATCGATTCAGCAACGAGGCGGGTGACTGTGTCGGTCGGGCCACCGGCCGCGAACGGCACGACGACAGTGATGGTGCGCTCAGGATAGCCGGCAGCGCCAGCGGCAAGCGGGAAAATGGCAACGGCGGCAGCCGTCGCCAGCGACGCGATAAGTTTCTTCACGGAATCCTCCCAGATATCGGAACTCGACCTCCGCCATGACCACAGCTCCTCCGGGGCCGGCGTTGGATAACCGATAGGGCAGCAGCAGGGACCGTTCCGCAACGTCGCATGGCCATGGTCGTCGGCTAAAATGCCCTGGCGAGCTGGTCGATGGGTGGAAAAGGTGACATCAGCCTTTTCCAGTGTGTGGAATTCCACACAATCAGTGGCGTCTAGCGCTCGGGGGCGTCTGCCATGCCGGCCTGATTCTTGTCGAGACCGTAGCGCTGCATCTTCTCGTAGAGCGTCTTGCGCGAGATTCCGAGCTGCTCGTAGACCGGCTTGAGGCTGCCGCCATGGGCGACAAGGGCCGCCTGGATGACATTCTTCTCGAAGCCGGCGACCCGCTCGGCGAGGCGTTCGTCGCCGTCGGGAGAGCCGTCGTCGGTGGATTGCATGTCGAGGCCGAGCACGAAGCGGTCGGCGGCATTGCGCAGCTCGCGGACATTGCCGGGCCAGTCAAGCCGGGCAATGTCGGCGACGACGCGCGGCGGCACCTCCATCGCCTCGCGGCGATAGCGGCCAGTTGCCTCGCGCACCAGCTGCAGGAAAAGCAGCGGCACGTCCTCGCGTCGCGCCGTGAGCGCTGGCATGCGCAGCGTCACGACGTTGAGGCGGTAGAGCAGGTCGGCGCGGAAACGCCCGGCGGCCGCCTCGGCGTCGAGATCGGCCTTGCTGGTGGCGATGAAGCGCACGTCGAGCGGAATTGGCTCATTGGAGCCGAGGCGAAAGATGATGCGGTCCTGGATGACGCGCAAAAGCTTTGCCTGCAGGTCCGCCGGCATCGAACCGATCTCGTCGAGCAGCACGGTGCCGCCGCGGGCATGCTCGAACTTGCCGTAGCGCGGCCTGAGCGCGCCGGGAAAGGCGCCGGCCTCGTGGCCGAACAGTTCGCTTTCGATCAGCGTTTCGGGCAGGGCGGCGCAGTTGATGGCGACGAAGGGTTTTGTGGCGCGGCTGGAGATGTCGTGCAGGGCACGTGCCGCCACTTCCTTGCCGGTGCCGGTGTCACCGATGATCAGCGCGTCGGCGTCGGTGGCAGCAATGGCGCGCAGCTTGTAGCGCAGCTCGACCATGATGTTGCTGCGGCCGGGTAGACGGGCCTCGAGGTCGTCGTTCTTGCCGGCTGCGGCGCGCAGTTCGCGGTTCTCAAGCACCAGCTTGCGCCGATCGATGGCGCGTGCCGCCATTTCGGCGATGTGCTGGGATGTGAACGGCTTTTCGATGAAATCGTAGGCGCCCTCGCGCATGGCGCGCACGGCAAGCTGGACGTCGCCATGGCCTGTAACGAGGATGACGGGGATGTCGGCATCGACCTCGTGGATGCGGCCCATCAGCGTCATGCCGTCCATGCCCGGCATGCGGATGTCGGAGACGACGACGCCGTTGAAGCCCTGGGTGATGAAGTCCAGGGCGCGCTCGCCGCTGGGGCTGTCCTGCACGGCAAGGCCGGCGAGATCTAGCGACTGCGCGGTGGAGCGGCGCAGCTCGTCCTCGTCGTCGACCAGAAGCACGACGGGCGGCTTCATTCCGCGGCCTCGCGCATGGCGGAGCGCATCGTATCGAGCTCGATTGTGAACAAGGCCCCGCCTTCAGGATGATTCAAGACGCCAAGACTCCCACCGAAGTCCTTGATGATGTTGTACGAAATCGAAAGACCAAGGCCAAGGCCCTTGCCCACGCCCTTGGTCGAGAAGAACGGGTCGAAGATGCGTTCGGCAATCGCCTTAGGCACGCCGGGACCGTGGTCGCGCACCGTGATGGTGACCTTGCCGGCCTTGCGCCGTGCCACCAACTCGATGCGGCGGTGGGGCAGGCCTTCCACGGCGTCGGCGGCGTTGGTGACGATGTTGACCAGCACCTGCTGCAAGCGCACCGAGCCTGCCTTGACCGTCAACGGAGTTGGCCCGAGCTCGACGAGCAGCTCTGCGTCAGCCGCCTTGAGGCGCCAGGCGACGATTTCCTGGGTATCGTGCACCACCTCGGCCAGATCGACCGGTCCGAGCTTCTCGTTTGGTTTGCGGGCGAAGTTCCTGAGATGCCTGCTGATCGAGGCCATGCGGTCGGCGAGGCTGGAGATGCGCGAGACGTTGTCGCGCGCCTCGGCGACGCGCTCGCGATCGATCAGGATCGCGGCATTGTCGGCATAGGTTTTCACCGCCGCCAGGGGCTGGTTGAACTCGTGCGACAGTGCCGCCGACATCTGGCCAAGGGCTGCCAGCTTGCCCGCCTGGATGAGGTCGGCCTGGGTCTGGCGCAGCTGTTGCTCGGCGGTGCGGCGTTCGGCAACCTCGGTTTCCAACCGGCTGTTGACCAGCGCCAGGTCGGCGGTGCGCTCCTCGACGCGGCGTTCGAGCTCCTGTTGCGCCGACTGCTGCATCTGCATGCGCTCGGCCAGGCGGGCGCGGCGCTGCAGGATGATCGCGCTGCCAAGCGCAGCGAGGCCCAGCGCCAGCAGGGCAAGCACGACCGCCGTCAGGGACTGGGCGCGGGCGGAACCCGTGTCGGCCAGGACATGCACCGTCCAACCAGCTTCGGGCATCGTCTCGGCGACCTCGAGGAACTCGCGGGTGTTGCCGCGCTCGGTGATGGCAAGCAATTCGCGGCCGTCGGCCATGAAGCGCGACACCGGCAGGTTGCGCAGTATGGCGTCGGAATAGCGCCGCGAGGCGGTGGTGCGGGCCAGCATGTCGGCGGTCAGCGGCTGCATGCCGGCATAGAGCCAGCCGGGGCGGCTGCTCATGAAGATGATGCCTTCGGGATCGGTGACGGTCAGCTCGAAGTCGCCGCCGCGCCAGGAGGCCTCGATCTCCTCGATATGGACCTTGAGCACGACGACGCCGGCGATCTGGTCGCCGAGCTTGACCGGGGCCGAGAAATAATAGCCGCGCATGCCGGACATCACGCCGAGCGCGAAGAAGCGGCCGATGCCACCACGGATGGCGTCCTGATAGTAGGGGCGATACGAATAGTTCTCGCCGACGAAGGTGGTGGGCAGATCGTAGTTGCTGGCCGAGATCGTGTTGCCGCCCGGTTTGATCAGGTAGATGTCGGACGATTCGAGCAGGCCGTTGATCGATTTCAGATAGCGGTTGGCGACATCGCGCAGCGCCTGGTCGTCGGGCGAGGCGAGCAACAGCTGGATGTCGTCATTGTCGGCGATCAGCTGCGGCAGCGACTTGTAGCGGCTGATCTGGCCGGTGAGTGCGGAGACCGCGAGCCTGAGCGTGGTCTGGCCGCGCGCTTCGGCCTCGTCCATGTAGGCGCGCGTGGCGAGCCGTCCACCCAACACCACGATCGCAAGCGCCAGCGCCGCCAGGGCAAGCCCCGGCCACACCCAGCGGCGACCAAAAAGAAGATGCTGCATCACGCGGCCCGAACCCGTTCTTGCCGCCAAGTATAGCGGGGCGGCCATGCCGCACAACCAAGGCGCTGTTTTCCGGCGTGGCTTTCGCTACAGTCGTTGCGAAAGAGCACAGGATTCCATGCAATGCCCAACACGTCGCCCTTCGCCAAACCGCGCCCCTGGACCGAGACCGCCCCTGAACTGGTCGACGTCGCCATGGGCCGCAAGCCGGCCGACCTCGTGATCCGCAACGGCCGCTGGGTGAACGTGCATTCGGGCGAGATCATTGCCGGCACCGACATTGCCATCGTTGCCGGGCGCTTCGCCTATTGCGGCCCGAACGCCAGCCACGCCATCGGTCAGGGCACCAAGGTCGTCGACGCCGGCGGGCGCTATCTCGTGCCCGGCCTGTGCGACGCGCACATGCATGTCGAAAGCGGCATGGTGACGGTGACCGAGTTCTGCCGCGCGGTGATCCCGCATGGCACGACGTCGATGTTTATCGACCCGCACGAAATCGCCAACGTGCTCGGGCTGCCCGGCGTCAGGCTGATGCATGACGAGGCACTGGCGATGCCAATCAACGTGCACGTGCAGATGCCGTCCTGTGTGCCGTCGGCCCCGGGGCTGGAGAATGCGGGGGCTGCGCTGACGGTCGAGGACGTCGCCGTGGCGATGACCTGGGAGAACATCATCGGCCTGGGCGAAGTGATGAATTTCCCCGGTGTCGCCGCCAACAATCCGGTCATGTCGGGCGAGATCGCCGAGACGGTGAAGGCCGGCAAGACGGTCGGCGGGCATTATGCCTCGCGTGATATCGGCCTGCCGTTCCACGGCTATGTCGCCGGCGGTCCCGAGGACGACCACGAGGGCACGCGCGCCGAAGACGCGATCGCGCGGGTACGGCAAGGCATGAAGGCTATGCTGCGGCTTGGCTCGGCCTGGTACGATGTCGCCAGCCAGATCAAGGCGGTGACGGAGCAGGGCATCGACCCGCGCAGCTTCATCCTGTGCACCGACGACAGCCATTCGGGCACGCTGGTGCACGAAGGGCACATGGACCGCGTCGTCCGCCACGCCATCCAGCAGGGCCTGAAGCCGGTGACGGCGATCCAGATGGCGACGATCAACACCGCCCAGCATTTCCGCCTCGAACGCGAGCTTGGCTCGATCACGCCGGGCCGGCTTGCAGACGTGCTCATCGTCTCGGATCTGGCCGAACTCAAGATCGACGAGGTCTATGCGCGCGGCGTGCGGGTGGCCAAAGCCGGCAAGCTCGATATCGACATTCCTGCCTATGCCTATCCCGCCGAAGCCAAGCAAACGGTCAAGCTGGGCAAGAAACTCAAGGCCGTCGACTTCGACATCAAGGCACCGGAAGGCGCCAACGAGGTACGGGTGCGGGTGATTGGCGTCATCGAGAACCAGGCGCCGACGCGCGCGCTGGAGGCCGATCTCGGCGTCGAAGACGGGCTGGTGGCGATGGACCGTCGCAACGACGTCTGCCAGATCGCGCTCGTCGAGCGTCATCGCGCCACCGGCACGGTGACCAATGCGTTCGTGTCAGGCTTCGGCTACATGAAGGACTGCGCGCTCGCCTCGACGGTCGCGCATGACAGCCACCACATGATCGTCGTCGGCACCAACAAGGCCGACATGGCGCTGGCCGCCAACCGGCTCGGGCAGGTGGGGGGCGGCGTGGTGTTGTTTTCCGAAGGCAAGGAGCTGGCGATGGTCGAAATGCCGATCGCCGGCCTGATGTCGGACGAGCGTGCCGAAATCGTTGCCGCCAAGGCCGACAAGCTGGTCCAGGCGATGCGCGACATGGGCTGCAGCCTCAACAACGCCTACATGCAGCATTCGCTGCTGGCCCTGGTGGTCATCCCGGAACTCCGGATTTCCGATGTCGGGCTGGTCGACGTGACGACGTTTGAAAAGGTCGAGCTGTTTCTCTGAACCGGGCCGCTGCTCGTCTGGCTAGCAAAAGAAAGCCCCGCATAGCGGGGCGCCCAAGGCGTCCTTTTTCATTCCTGCCGTCGGGTCTACTGTAGCCCGCCGAGCATGTTGATGCGGTCGGTGACCTCGCGGTCGCTGGCAAAACCGTCGTCGGCGCGCAGGCGCTGGCCAAGCAGCTTCACCATCTCGGGATTGTCGGCGAACTTGGTGTGATTGAACGAGTCGCCGCTCTTGGCGTCGGAAAGGTCGACGACGATCACGCCGTATTCGGCGAGGTCGCCGGCGTTCTTGTAGTCGCCGAGGCGCGGCTTGGAGCCGGCCAGGATACCCGACAGCTTGAGCGCGCGGTCGTCGCCCGAGGTCATCAGGAAGAACGGCTTGTTCGGCTTGCCGTAGCGGCGCATCTGGCTCTTGAACACGTCGACATCGATGTCAGGCGAAGCCAGAACGACGTCGCCGAGCTTGCCGCCGAGGTCGCGGTCGCCGGTCAGCGCCAGCTGGCGCAGCGCTTCCATGGTCACCCAGGTGCCCATCGAATGCGCGACGATATCGATGCGGCGCGCGCCCGACTGGGCGAGCATGCGCAGCGTCACTTCGAGCTGGTCGCGGGCGGCCGCGGCACTTTCCCTGTCATAGACATAGTCGGTCGTGCTGCCGCCTGAGGCCCAGGAAAACAGCACCGGGGTGCCGGTGTAGCCCGAGTCGTGCGCGATCTGGGTGGCGCGGTAGACGCCGGCATCGAAGGATGTGTTGTAGCCGTGCACGAACAGCATGGCGCGACCGCCGCGCGCGGCGATGTCGGCGCTGAGTGCCTTGGAGAATTCAGGTTGAGTCTGGTAGCCGACCGCATTGGTGGCGGTGAAGAACTTGGTCGGATCGGGGTCCTTGCGGTTGCGCAGCTCGATCTGGCCGGTCTTGTGGACCTTCGGCACGGTCACGTCGACGCGAGCGAAATTGAGCGTCGCCGAGCGGTCGCGATCGAAGACCTGTTTGTCGTCGGCGGCATGCTGGCGCGTCGAGGCGACAAAGATCGCATGGTTGCCAGCGATCTCCGAGACGGGGACGTTGACGACCGCGCCGGTCAACAGCGCGCCGGACGGCTGCCCGATGCAACCGGACAAAAGGAGGGCGGCGATGGCGATGCAATAGTTGGACGGCGACACTTTTGATGATCTCTCTGACGGGCAAGGCGTTCAGCGTGCCACCCTCGGGACGGCCTGATAGTGGCGGAAGTAAGTCGCGTCCAGTCGAAAAGAACAGCGCAAGTGGACATCGCCTGGCGAGTGTTGCCGGATTGCCGAAATTGTGGCGGAAACAAGGACTTCCGCATTCCAGTTCACGGAATTAGCGACCCCAGAAAGTTGGCGTGAAGATCACCAGCACGGCCAGGATTTCGAGACGCCCGAGCAGCATTGCCGCCGAGCAGATCCACTTGGCGGCATCGGGCAATGACGAGAAGTTGCCGACCGGGCCGATGATCGGACCGAGGCCGGGACCGACATTGGTGAGCGACGTCAACGAGCCGGTGACAGCGGTGATGAAGTCTAGCCCGGTGGCGCTCAACAGCACGATGGTGATGGCCCACAGCACCATGAAGGAGGCGATGAACAGCACGACCGCGCTCTGCATTTCAGGGGCGACGGTGCGGTCGCCATAACGCACCGGTATGACGGTGTTGGGATAGATCAGGCGGCGCAGACCGTTGGCCAAAAGCTCGAACAGGATGAGGAAACGGTAGGCCTTGATGCCGCCGGTTGTCGAGCCGGAGCAGCCGCCCATGAAGGTGGCGACGAAGATGCAGCCGATAGCGAACGGTCCCCATCGGCCGTAGTCGTCGCTGGCAAAGCCGGCTGTGGTGATGATCGACATCAGGTTGAACGTCGAATGGGTAAGCGCCGTGAAAAACGGAATGCCCATGTTGACACGCAAGTAGATGGCAACGGCGATTGCGAAGACGATGCAGTAGCCGGCATAGACGCGAATCTGCGGGTCGCGCAGCGCATCGAGCCTGCCCCGCACGGCAAACAGGATCATGATCGAAAACGGCAACCCGCCGATGAACATGAAGACGATGCCGGTCCACAGGACCGCGGGGTTGTCAGCGTAGCGAACGAAAGACGTATCGTGGGTTGAGAAGCCGCCGGTAGCAACTGTCGACATGGCATGGTTGACAGCGTGGAAACCATCCATGCCGGCAGCGGCATAGGAAATGGCACAGGCAAGGACCAGCACCGTATAGATTCCGATCAGGCTGAGCGCGAAGGTGTGGAAGCGCTCGAAGGGCCGATCTTCGATGTCGGAGGATTCGATCTTGAAATAGGACACGCCGCCGATATTGAGGAACGGCAACAGGAACAGGCCGAGCGCGATGACGCCGAGCCCGCCCATGAAGCTGAGTAGGGAGCGCCAGAGTAGAATGCCGGGCGGCGCCGCGTCGAGGCCATTGATGACCGTTGAGCCGGTGGTAGTGACGCCGGACACCGATTCGAAGATGGAATCGGTCACGCTCAGGCCGAGCGACGAGGTCATGAATGGCACGGCACCGGCGATCGCCAGCGTGATCCAGAGGAAATTGACCAGTATGAAGCCGAAGCGGGTGTTGGCCGGCGGCACGCGGCCCTGCGTGGCAAGCGCGATCGCCAGCGAAAGCCCGCCCATGAACAGGGCCGTGAAGGCGAAGGAACGCCAGTCGTCATTGCCGTAGTAGAGGTCGACCGCCGCCGGCAGGAGCATCGCAACAGACAGGTAGATGGCAAAGACGGCTGCGATGTGGATCGCGGCGCGGACGGCAATTCTGTTCACCGAGACGTATCCCCAAATGTATCGCGGCGAGCCAATCTGTCGGCCTGGACCTGGCGGCGGGAGCCGGACAGTGGCTTCGTGACGCCGAATATGCAATAGCGCGGGAGCGCGGGCCACAGCATTTGCGCGGTCGATTTCAGGAGTGCCTTTGCCATGACCAGTTTTGCCGAAAGGGTTTCGCTGGCAGCCGCGGCGGTGAGGCAACTGTTTCCCGAAACACCGCTGCAGGAGAACGACTATCTCTCGCGCAAGACTGGCGCGCGCGTGCTGTTGAAGCGCGAAGACCTGACGCCGGTGCGCTCTTACAAGATTCGCGGCGCGTTGAACTTCTTTCGCAAGACCCTTGCCGCCGGCAACGAGGCGGAGTTGTTCGTTTGCGCTTCGGCCGGCAACCACGCCCAGGGTTTTGCCTTCGTCTGCCGGCATTTCGGCAAGAAGGGCGTGGTGTTCATGCCGGTGACGACGCCGCAGCAGAAGATCGACAAGACCAGGCTGTTCGGCGGCGAGTTCGTCGAGATCAAGCTTGTCGGCGACTTCTTCGACGATTGCTATCGCGCCGCGCTGGAGTTCGCCGAAAGCTCCGGCGGCCACATGGTGCCGCCCTTCGACCACAAGGACATCATCGAGGGCCAGGCGACGGTCGCCCTTGAGATTATGGCGCAGATGCCGAATGGACGCATGCCCGACATCGTGCTTTTGCCGGTCGGCGGCGGTGGACTGTCTGCCGGTGTGACGCGCTACTTTGCCGAAACTGGCGGCACACCGCGTTTCGTCTTCTGCGAGCCGGCTGGCGCGCCCAGCCTGCGCGACAGCCTCGCCACCGGCAAGCGCGTGAAGCTCGCCAAGGTCGACAATTTCGTCGATGGCGCGGCCGTCGCCGAGATCGGCCGCGAACCGCTGCGCCTGCTCAAGGATTTCGCCGCCGACACGGTCAGGCTGGTGCCGGAAAACCGGCTCTGCGCCACGATGATCGAGATGCTCAATGTCGAGGGCGTGGTGCTGGAACCTGCCGGCGCGCTGGCGATCGACGCGCTCAAGGATTTTTCCAGGAAAGAGCTCAAGGGCAAGACCGTGGTCGCGGTGGTCTCGGGCGGCAATTTCGACTTCGAGCGGCTGCCCGACGTCAAGGAGCGCGCGCTGCGCTTCGAGGGCTTGAAAAAGTACTTCATCATTCGGTTTCCCCAGCGGCCGGGCGCGTTGCGCGATTTCCTCGAACTTATGGGCCCCGACGACGACATCACCCGCTTCGAGTATCTCAAGAAGTCGGCGCGCAACTTCGGCTCGGTGCTGATCGGCATCGAGACCAAGGACCGGCGCAACTTCGATCTGCTCAAGGCGCGCTTCGATGTCGAGGGCGTGCAGTACCAGGACATTACCGACAACGAGACGTTGGGCGGCTTCATCATATGAGCGTGTTCGTTGCGCTGTTTTCCGGCATCAATGTCGGTGGCAATCGCATCGTCAAGATGGCTGAACTGAGGGCGTTCTTCGACGAACTCGGCTTTGCCGATATCGCAAGCTACATCCAGAGCGGCAATGTGGTGTTCAAGGCTGAGGCTGCCGGCGTTCGTGCTCTGACTGAGCGGATCGAGCCTGGGTTCGAAAAGCGCTGGGGTTTTCGCTCGCGCATCATGGTGCGCGATCTCGGCTGGATCGAGGCGCTGGTGGCCAACAATCCCTATCCTGATATGGCCGGCGATCCGACCAAGCTGCATGCGAGCGCCCTGGAGCGCGCGCCGACGTCAGAAGAAGTCGCGAGGCTTGCCGAGCGTTGCACCGGGCCCGAACGCTTCGTGGTCAAGGGCGATGTGCTTTACCTCCACACGCCCGACGGCCTGGGCAAATCGAAATTCGCCGAAATCCTGCCGCGCACCCTCAAGGTACCTGGCACGATGCGCAACTGGCGCACCGTGCTGACTTTGCTGGAGATGGCCCAGAAGGCCTGACGGCTTTTCGCCCCCAGTGCGTCGAGCTTGCCGAAACCGGTCCTTGCTTCGGGCCGAAGCGGTTACCAGCTGCCGGTGTTCGGCATCGACAGCCAGGGTTCCGCCGGCGCCTTGCGCTCGCCCTTTTGCAAGAGCTCGATCGAAATGCCGTCGGGCGACTTGATGAAGGCCATGTTGCCGTCGCGCGGCGGACGGTTGATGGTGACACCCTTGTTCATCAGGTCCTGGCAGGCGGCGTAGATGTCGTCGACCTCATAGGCGAGGTGGCCGAAATTGCGGCCGCCCTGATAGTCTTCCGTATCCCAGTTGAAGGTCAGTTCGAGCAGCGGCGCCTGCGACGAAGCCCCCGTGCCTTCATCCTCCGAGGCGGCAAGGAAGATCAGCGTGTAGCGACCCTTCTCGTTGGTGGAACGACGGACCTCCTTCATGCCGAACTTGTTGCAATAGAAATCCAGTGAGGCGTCGATGTCTTTGACGCGGACCATGGTGTGCAGATAGCGCATCGCTGTTCCTTGGGTTGGGGTTCGGGCGATACATAGGGCGGGGCCGCCATGCTCGGCAACCTTGGCGTCGCGTTTTCCGGGGAACTGGTGCGAAGCTTGTGTCTATCCGGGGGGCAAGTCGAAAAATGGCCGGTCGGCCCTTGCGTAAGTCCAGAACGGAAGTGTTAATCTTATATCAAGAATCAGTAATGGCGTTTGCAAGGAAAGGGGGCGTTCTGATGGGGGAAAAGGCCTCTCTCGCGGTGCAGAACGGCACTGGCCGTGACGCTTTCGAGCTCGATGACAACACTGACGGCGTCGGTCTGGTCGAGCTTGCAGGCGCCATCAAATGGTTCGATGTGGCCAAGGGCTACGGCTTCATTCTCCCCGACGGTGGTGTTGGAAGCGACGTGCTGCTGCACGTGACCTGCCTGCGCCGCGACGGCTTCCAGACGGCACTGGAAGGTGCCCGCGTGGTTTGCCTGGTCAAGCAGGGCGACCGCGGCCTGCAGGCCTTCCGCGTGCTCTCCATCGACAATTCGACCGCCGTGCATCCCGCTGAAATGCAGGAGCAACGCACCCATGTCTCGGTTGCGCCCGAAAGCGGGCTTGAGCGCGCGCTGGTCAAGTGGTTCAACCGCACCAAGGGTTTTGGCTTCCTGACGCGCGGCGAAGGCACCGAGGACATTTTTGTCCACATGGAAACGCTACGCCGCTTCGGCGTCACCGAGCTCCGGCCGGGACAGGTGGTGCTGGTTCGGTTCGGCAAGGGCGACAAAGGCCTTATGGCTGCCGAAATTCACCCCGATCTAGGGACCTTGCCGGTTTCGCACTAGGTTTCAGGTGAAGCCGGCCTGCAAATGGCGGCTTTCTGCGCTTCCGGTGCTGACGGACTCAATGTCCGCTCCGCTTCGGTTCTCGAAATCCACCATTTTCGGATCGGCCTGACCACAAACGCGAACGCGCCCCGAAGATGGATTTGATGACTACACGTAAATCATTGATAGCCGGAGCGCTCGGTGCTGCAATGCTTGCGGCGCCGGCTTTTGTCGTTTCGCTTGCCCTGACCGGCCCTGCTGTCGCTCAGCAGGCGATGGCGCTGCCGGTCGATGCCGAGCCGCTGATCGCCGTCACCGCCAAGGGCGACGTGCCTTTCCGCATCGAGATCGCCGACGAACCGGGCGAACGCTCGATGGGGCTGATGTTCCGCAAGGATCTCGCCGACGACCAGGGCATGCTGTTCGTGTTCGAGCAGACCCAGCCGGTCGGCTTCTGGATGAAGAACACGCCGCTGCCGCTCGATCTGGTCTTTGTCGGTCCCGACGGCAAGGTGCTGGACGTTTTGCCGGGCACGCCGTTTTCCGAAGCCGTCATCGCGCCTGACGAACCGGCGCGCTTCGTGCTCGAACTCAAGGCTGGAACGGCAGCCAGGATCGGCATGGCCGACGGCGTCATGCTCAGGCATCGCGCGATCGCCGCGGTTGCCGGCAATCCAGGCTGAGGCGAGATCTCGGCCAAAGACTTCGGAGCGACGATGGCACTCGATCATTTTTCCCATGAAGGTTTCGACCTGGCATTCCTGGACTTGCCGCCGGTGGGCGCGGGCAGTGGCGAGCCGGTCCTGATGATCCACGGCTTTGCCTCCAGCCACTTCGTCAACTGGGTGTCGCCGGGCTGGTTCAAGACGCTGACCGAGGCGGGATACCGCGCCATCGCCTTCGACCATCGCGGCCATGGCGGCTCGACCAAGAGCTACAACGAGGCCGATTACACACCGAGCAAGATGGCCGCTGATGCGGTAGCCCTGCTCGATCATCTCGGCATCGAGCGTGCCCATGTCATGGGCTATTCGATGGGCGCGCGTGTCTCGGCATTCATGGCGCTGGAAGCTCCCGAGCGCGTGGCGACACTGGTGTTCGGCGGCCTTGGCATCGGCATGGTCGATGGTGTCGGTGACTGGGACCCGATCGCCGCCGCACTGCTGGCCGAGGATCCCGCTGTCATCACGCAGCCGCGGGCCAAGATGTTCCGCGCCTTTGCCGACCAGACGCGCAGTGACAGACGAGCGCTCGCCGCCTGCATCTCGACCTCTCGCGAACTGGTGACCGACAACGACGTCAGGCGGATCATGCAACCGGTCCTGGTTGCCGTCGGCACCAGGGACGACATTGCCGGCTCGCCGCACGAACTTGCCCGGCTGCTGCCGCATGGCGAGAGCTTCGACATCGAAGGGCGCGACCACATGCTGGCGGTCGGCGACCGGACGTTCAAGAAGCGGATGCTGGAGTTTTTGGCCGCGCATCCGATCTGAGCGTCAGCCGCTCAGCTTTGCCAGTGACCGTTCCATGTTCGCTCGGGCCCGGGCTTCGAAGCGAGCGATGAAAATGTCGGTGTGGAAGATGCGTGGCCGGGCAAGGAAATTGCGCAGCACGGCGCCGCGTCCGGCGCGCCAGTCGGCGTCGCTGACCCAGCCATATTCGCGCCTGACGGCATCTTCGTAGGCGTCGAAGGTTTCCGCAGGGGCGCCGAGGATCGACAGGTCCATGTCGAGCAACAGGGCGGTGTCATTCCTCGCTGTCGCGTCGTCGAAGTCAGGTACCTGGTGGGTGGCGGTCGCCTCGATCATCTTGACGATGCGGGCGAGGCGTGGGGCGTCGACATGGCCGTGGAGCCTTTCGGCGGCAAGCGCGGCGCTTAGCGCCTCGTTGTCCTTGCGCCGGCTGTCATAGATCGCGTCATGGAACCAGATGACGGCCTCGACTGCCTCGCGATCGGCGAATTGGGCGTGATACTCCGCCAGCAATCCCAGCAGCGCCTCGATGTGACGGATGCCGTGATAGTGGCGGTCGTCGGCTCGGTAGAGAGCGGTCAGTTCCGCCTTGGTGGCGTCATCCAGAAGAGACATGTCACTGGCCCTTGAAAACGGGTGTGCGCCGGCCGGCAAAGGCGGCGCGGCCCTCGGCATAGTCGTCGCTGAAGAAGGTGGCGTCACCGGCGGTCTGGGCAAGGGCGATTTCGCCAGCGTCGTAGCTTAATGCCGCGCGGATCGCCGCCTTTGAGGCGCGCACTGAGAGCGGCGCGTTGTCGGCGATTGTGCGGGCGGTCTCGTCGATGCGGGTGTCGAAACGCGCGGGTTCGACGATTTCGAGCAGGAAACCGGCTGCAAGTGCAGCCGGCGCATCGATGCGACCTGCGGTGTAGGTGAGGTAGCGTGCCATTTGGGGACCGGCGGCCCAGACGATGTCGCCCATCGCATCTTGCGGATAGGCAAGGCCAAGACGCGCGGCAGGCACGGCGAACTGTGCATCAGAGGTGGCAATGCGCAGGTCGCAGGCTGCTGCCAGGCCAAAACCGCCGCCGAAGCAGATGCCGCGGATCGCTGCCATCACCGGGATGGCGCAGTTGCGCAAGGACGCGAAGGCTGCCGAATTGGTCGCCTCGTAGGCACGTGCGCTGTCGGCATCGCCGCGTAGCGTGTCGAACTCGGAGATGTCGGCGCCGGCGGAAAAATCCTGGCCCGTGCCGCGCAGAACGATGACGCGGACGCCGGGCTCGGATGACAGCCGAAGCACATGGCTGGCCAACTCCACCCACATGGCCTGGGTGATGGCGTTCTTGCGCGCCGGCCGGTTGATGGTGATCGTGGCTACGCCATCGGCCGTTGTGACCAGCAAAGGTTCAGTTTCCATGGCGCCTTGAATTTCCGCAAACCAAATCCACTTGATCGAGCACTAAGGAAAATTGAGTTCAATCGTGCTAACATCTGGCTTATATGTCCCGCGCGGGATTGCACAAGCCGGCAGTGAACGGAGACCGTCGATGAACACCATATCCGCAGCGCGCCCAAGCTCGGTGAAGCCGGTCGATCCGATCTGGCGATCGGTGCGCGACGAGGCGACGGACGCGGTGGCCGGCGACCCGCTGCTTGCGGCGTTCCTTTACGCCACGATCCTGAACCAGGACACGCTTGAAGAAGCGGTGATCCATCGCCTGGCCGAGCGGCTGGCGCATCAGGATCTCGGCGCCGACCTCATTCGCCAGACATTTTACGCGATGCTCGAAGACAGGCCGGACTGGAGCGACACCGTGCGCACCGACATCCAGGCCTATTACGACCGTGATCCCGCCTGCGACCGGTATCTGATGCCGGTGCTGTACTTCAAGGGCTTCCACGCCATCCAGACGCATCGCCTGGCGCATTGGCTGTGGAACCGTGGCCGCAAGGATTTCGCGCTCTACCTGCAGAGCCGCTCGTCCTCGGTGTTCCAGACCGACATCAACCCGGCCGCGCGTATGGGTAAGGGCATATTTATCGACCATGCCACGGGGCTTGTCGTCGGTGAAACCGCCGTCATCGAAGACGACGTCTCGATCCTGCATGGCGTGACGCTCGGCGGCACCGGCAAGGCCGGCGGCGACCGCCATCCCAAGATCCGCTACGGCGTGTTGATCGGCGCCGGCGCCAAGATCCTCGGCAATATCGAGGTTGGCCATTGCTCGAAGATCGCCGCCGGTTCGGTAGTGCTGTCGCCTGTGCCGCACAACAAGACGGTCGCCGGTGTTCCGGCGCGCGTCGTCGGCGAAACCGGCTGCGACCGCCCATCGAGCCAGATGGACCAGTTGCTGCCGTCGCAGACGATGGATCACGTCGTCAGCTTCGATATCTGAGGTTGGGTGCCAGCGCCCCTGACGGGCACCACGTGCGATTTGCACCGGGGTAAAAGCCAAGCCTCGCCTTTACAGCGCCATGGTTGGCGTGTCAGAAGCGCGTCTCTTAACGACAAGCCGGAGAAGCCAGTTGAAGCCGGAAGAAATCCGAAAACTCGACGCTTATTTCAAGCGCCAGTTCCAGAACCCCAACCTTCAGGTCAAGGCACGTCCGCGCAAGGACGACTCGGCTGAAGTCTATATCGGCGACGAATTCCTCGGCATCGTTTTCAAGGACGAGGACGACGGTGACTACAATTTCTCGATGGCGATCCTCGACGTCGACCTGGCCTGATCTATCGGTCGGCCCTTGCGCCGCGCGGCGAACTTCGCGCGGCTGCTATTTGATGTGCAGCATGGCATTCGCCTTGGCGATAACCGCCCGGTCCAGCGCACGCCACTCTCCCAGAAGTTCCCGTGGAAATCTGTAGGTCAGGCTCAAATCCTTGCCGACGAAGACGTCGCGCTCGCAAGGCGCGAGCGATTCTTCTGCTTCTGTGCCGCTGAGGCAGCGGGCGACAAAAGGCTGCTCGCCGCTGCGCGAGGCGACAGCAAGCACCTCGTTGAGATAGCCCGAATTTTCCGTGAAGCCGAACAGCGTCATGCCGTCGGGGCCGGGCACGCCCGGCTTGACAGTCAGTTCGCTGTAGATCGGCGCAAGGCGGCCGCTCATGTCGCGCGTCATCATGCGTGGTTCGAGACTGAGGAAGACGATGCGTTTGTCGCCTTCGAGATTGTTGAATGCCGGCCGCGCCGCCTCGCTGTAGCCGTCCATCTCGGGCCAGCGCAGATAGAGGTCGAGGCGCCCGGCAATGCCGTCGCGGCGGGCTTTTTCGAAACGGATCATGTTGGCCGGGGCGGAAACCACGTCGTTGCCGATGACGATTTCGCGCGTTGCGACGTCATCGGTATAGCCGGCCATGGCAATGGTGTGGCCGAACCAGCGGCCGCCGAGGCTGATCGCCACCGAGAGTATGGCAAACACGGCAAAACCGTAGAAGACCTTCATCATCAGCGCCGAATCGACGACGTCGAAACCGGAACTTTCGGTCGCCTCTTGCTTCATGAGATGTCTCCAGGACAGCCGGGGCTCGCAATTGCGTTCGAGCATCGGACTTCGCAGCGTTGGTAGCGTTTGCTCCGTGCCTTCAGGAGCCCGATATCTGACCGACATTGCGTGTGCATGGTTAATGGCTCGTTAAGGCTGTGCTGCGCGCTTGCCTTGTGGCGATGCCCTCCATAGTTTGCGCGCGCAAAAGAAGAGGATTTTATGATGCCGCTTTACGCTCTCGACGGGGTCGAGCCGCAGTTCGAGGACCGCGCCAGCAGTTGGATCGCACCGGATGCCGCGGTTGTCGGCGATGTCAGGATCGGGCGCGACGTCGGCATCTGGTTTGGTTCCGCCATCCGCGGCGATCGCGAACCGATCACCATCGGTGCCCGCAGCAATGTCCAGGAGCACACGGTGATGCACACCGATCCAGGTTTTCCGCTCACAATCGGCGACGGCTGCACCATCGGTCACAGGGCGATCCTGCATGGCTGCAGCGTCGGCGACAATTCGCTGATCGGCATGGGCGCAATCGTGCTCAATGGCGCGAAGATCGGCAAGAACTGCCTTGTGGGTGCCGGAGCGCTGGTGACCGAAGGCAAGGAATTTCCCGATAACTCTCTGATTGTCGGATCGCCCGCCAAGGTCATCCGTACGCTCGACGATGCCGCGGCTGACCGGTTGCGCAAGTCGGCGGACGACTATGTCGCCAACCAGCGGCGCTTTAGCGCCGGCCTCAAGCCGATTGCGGATTGACACCAAGGCTTCCGCCAGAAAAGGCGGAGCCGGCCCGGGGATGGGCCGGCTCCTAGACCCGGTCGTTGGGGACGGGGAGGGTGGGGACGCGACCGGGTTTCTCACCAGCGCATGACCCCAGAAAACCGATACCGATTTTCGAAAGGGCCATGCACCGATTTCAAGTGCTGCTGCCTTCGCGCGCGCCCCGATGGGCGCGCTCGGCGCTGCAGCTCCTAGCGAACCGACGCCACCGCGTCGGCGCGGCCGTCGTTGATCGCAATCCAGACGCCCGAATTCCGCTCCGACTGGCGCTTGAGATAGGTGTATTCGGTCTCGTCCCAGGCCAGGACCCGCGTGTCGAGGTTGTCGAGGATGTATTCGCCGAGGCTGGTGCGCACGGTCAGCACCGCATGGCCGTCGCCATTGGGCTGACGAACAACCGTGATCAGCAGGTTGCCGGCGGGAACGCCCAATTCCATCAGCTTGCGGCGCTTTTCCAGCACATAGTCCTCGCAGTCGCCGGCGCCGGTGTCAGGATAGGACCAGACTTCTTCCTGGCCCCACATTTCCATGTCGGTGCGCGGCGCGACGTCGGTGTTGACCTTGTCGTTGATGGCGATCATCGCCTTCCACAGGCTGCGGGTCAGCTCGACCGGCTTGTTGCTGGCGGTCTTTTCGCTGCACTCGATCGGCGAGCGCTTGCACAGTTCATAGTGGCCGACCGGCTGGGTGGTGCGGCCGTTGGTCTGCATGATGGCAGGTGTCGCCATGGCGGCGCTCACGGTGCCTGCCTGAATTGTCGTGGCCAGAAGCAGCAGCCATCCCCGACGCATGTTCATTTTGTTGTCTCCCCGTTCGAGGTGACAATGACAGGCCCGGATTTATTTGACGCAAAGCTGCGAAGTAGATGTTGAGTAAAAACAAAAGAGAACTCGCGTAAACAAAGAATAGAATAAGAATAAAATTTTCGCAAAATTTGATTGCAATTTTATCGAATTGGCTGTGGTTGCCGTCGTGGGCGTCTGTTTGCGGGTGAGCGCGAGGCAATGGGGGCGGCGCGGCCGCCGGATAAGTACTTGGCAAAGGCGGAACGGATCGGTGCTCTCAGGATTCGTTGCCGGATGCGCTGTTGTGGCGTTTGATCGACACTGACAAGGCCGGCAGGGCAATGAAGGCGAGATGCAGCTTTGCGCTGGCTGTTGCTTGGGCTTGGCCAAAAAATACTTGTCCACAGGCCGAAAAAGAGCACGTTGCACTGTATGGACCCAAAGGCCGAGCCGCGGATGTGTCATAGGCCTAGCGGCCCAGCTTTCACCTGTGCTGGAATGGAACACCTGCTGGCAGTTGTGCCGTCTTGTTCCGGTGTGCTGGTGCGCCGCGGTGGAGGCTAAAGCTGCACCGTCAGAGCGTCGTAGTGGTGCTAACGGCATCGAACCGTGGCTCCGGCCCCAGGTGAGCAGGGCCAAAGCAAACAGCCTGACCTTCGGCGAAGGTCAGGCTGTACCTTTTGGTGAAACGTTGGAGGCTGTCAGGTGCGCGGGCGGTTGAACTCGGTATCGAGCGATTCCGGGCGCTGGATGACGGCGAATTCGATGGCGACGCCATCTTCGAAATGACGCACGACCTGGCCGCGCATGGTGCCGAGCGTAACCTGGACGCCGATCGCCGGCTTGACCTCGATTTCAAGCGCGGCCCCTGAAAGCGATAGGTCGATGATGCGGCAGGGATACTGCCTGCCATCCATGAGCTGCAGGGCGCTGATCGGGTTGCGCGGCGCGACGCGTTCGTGGCGACGATCTTCCGGCAGGTCGAGTTCGTGCTTGTTGGCAAGCCAGGTCAGCTGTGCTGCCAGCTTGTCCTTCTTGCGGTCGGACGCAATTACGGTCATGGCGAAGCCATCCGGCAAGGTGCGGGTGACGACGCCTTCGACACGGCCGATATGGTCGATATAGGCGATGACCTTTTCGCCAGGCGCACCTGAGCGGTCGGTGCGGAAGGCAACGTTGCCAGGTGACATGTCGACGACCTGTCCGGCATGCTCGGTGCGATCCTCGAGCATGAACCGGCCATAGATCTTCACGCGAACGCGCTGGAAGTTGCGCCGCTCCGCCTGTGACGGCGCGTAGTCAATCGCCGCTGGCCTCATGTTACCCTCATATCTGCAAACTCCCGCCGAACCGCATCGGGGAGCTATTGCGGGAAACTACCGCCAAAGAGGTTAACAAAACGCCTTGCAGCGGGCCTTGCGAGCGGCCCGACTGTGCTATTCTTCGCGTCCGCCTTCAAGAACGAACAGATGGCGTATCCGGCGCGCGCCATCGAGCGGGCTCGGTTCGCCCGAAAGGGAGCTGTCGCTTGGTGCGAGCGACGGTACCGTGACCGCCGGGCGGTTCCTGAGGAACATCGGCTCGAGATCGGGATCGACGACACGCACGCTTTCGATCGAGGCGTCGGTGAGCGGGTCGGAACCGAGCCAGAACGGCCGGTCGACACTCGACAAAACGCCCAGGCTGCGCGGGTTCTCGACGCCGCCGTCGAGCGGCAGCAGCAGCATCTCGAAGGTCGTCGCGCGCAGGCTCGACGTGAAGCCTTCGAAGTTGATCACCACCACCGATTTCTGCTGGAACACACCATAGGCAAGGCGGGCCATCAGCCGCTGGTCCTTCTGGCGCCACAGCGAGGGGAACGAAAACCCCTTGAGCTCGCGGCCGAAAGTGGCGCACAGCCGGGTGCCGGCGAGGCGAAAGACCGCTTCGCCGCGGGCGTCGCGCTCGAGGATGAAAGTGTCTGCAAGCAGGGCCTTGATCTCGGCCGGCTCGACTTCCGTACGTTTGGGCGCGGGTCGGCCGTCGCGAAGGCGGTTCCAATATTGGAACAGTGCCAGCGATCCTTTCTGTTTCATATTGCTCCGCTCCGAGCGTTTCTGTGCCTGATGTGCCATCTCTGGACAGAATCGCTTCATTCTTGAGGACTACATGAGGCGCGGAGCAGGACGCGTGCCAGTCTTGGTAACAGTTGTTAACGGGTCGGATACGTTAAGGTTAACAAAGGGTTTACGTTGCTGCGTCAGGGCATACGTGGCACGTTCAATTCACTCCATGAAGTGGCCGCGCAGGCGCGGTCGGCAGCACTTCAGTCAAGAGTCAATTTGGGGACGGGCAGGGGGGCTCGACCAGCCGTCCAGGGGCAACCCTGGGCGGCTTTCTTTTTTGCGCTTTGGGCCGGGCTGTTCTAGATGGGACGAGGCTGGCGAACGCCGGACCCGAACCCGGATCGGAAGTGCATGAGCGAGCCAGCGAGCCCCACCGACAATACGGACGAAATTGTTGACGCGGTGCCCGAGCGCCGTGAGCCGATGTTCAACCTGCCCGGCATTGTCATCGCGATCGTTGGCGCCTGCGTGGCGATCCATCTCAGCCGCGTCTACATTCTGAGCCCCGACCAGGATTTTGCCCTGCTGGTCCGCACGGCTTTCATTCCGGTTCGCTATTCGGGGCAATACGCGCTGGAAATCTGGGCGTTCACCAGCCCGCTGACCTATGCCTTCCTGCATGGCGGTTTCGCTCACCTGATCATCAACATGGTGTGGCTTGCAGCCTTTGGTTCGCCGCTTGCCAATCGTCTTGGAAACATCCGCTTCTCGGCGTTCTTCGCCGTTACGACGCTGGCGGCAGTGGCGTTGCATTATGTGCTGCATTCCAATGACGCAGCACCGCTGGTCGGCGCTTCGGGTGCGATTTCAGGAATGATGGGGGCTGCGGCGCGCTTCAGCTTCCAGGTCGACCGTTCGCAAGGCAAGCCGGCCTTCGCAGGGGCGCCGCTGCCGATCCGTGATGTCTTCCGCTCACGCACGGCGCTGACGTTCCTGGGCGTGTGGATGGTGATCAACCTGGTCACCGGGCTCGTCGGACTTACCCCGGGCGACGACAGCCAGATCGCTTGGGAAGCCCATATCGGCGGCTTTCTGGCAGGCTTCCTGGGCATCAGGTTTTTCGACCGCAGACGCGAATTCGCCTGAGTGCGTTTTACTTGAAATGCGGCCCAATGCAGCGCACCATGCAGTTGGCCCGGTGGGCCGGCGTGGAGTGATTTGACTGATCGACAGCAGCAGGAGGCCACAATGACTGTGAAGGCAATTCTCGAGAAGAAGGGCCATGACGTTTTTACCATTGGGCCCAATGTACATCTGTCGGAAGCGGTTCGGATTCTTGCCGAACATCGTATCGGTGCCCTCGTCGTGACCAATGGCGACCGCAAGATCGTCGGCATCCTGTCCGAGCGCGACGTCGTTCGCATCATCGGCAAGGAAGGTGGTGCCGCCCTTGAAAAGGCGGTGCGCGACGTGATGACCCCCAAGGTCAAGATCTGCAACGAAAACCACACGGTCAACCAGGTCATGGAGATCATGACCGTCGGTCGCTTCCGCCACCTGCCGGTCGAGCGCGACGGCTATCTCTACGGCATCGTGTCCATCGGCGACGTCGTCAAGCGCCGCATCGAAGACGTCGAGCGCGAGGCCGAGGAAATCAAGGCTTACATCGCTACGGCCTGAGCTTATGCGCATTCGAGCGCCGTGCCGCTTTTTGGGAAGCACGGCGCTCAAGCGCAGGTTCGGCTATCTGTTGTCGAGTTCCGGGCGAACCAGTTTCAAGCCTACCCTGGTGATGCGGTAAGGCCCGCCTTGCGACGAGGCGACAGCCTTCTTTCGCTTCAGCTTCCGGAACAGTGCGAGATCGAAGCCGGGATAGCGCCAACCCTCGCGGGTGAGGCAGATCACGTCCTCGATCCTGTCGTTGTCGTCTTTTTCGATTTCGATGCGCCCGCCTTGGGCGAGCAGATGCAGGATGCGCTGCTCTATGCGCGATATGTCCATTTTGGAATGAGTCCTGGAAAACCTGGCTGCGGCAGCAGGCGCTGAAGCAGCCAAAACAAAAAATCCGCCGCCACGATTGCTCGCGGCACGGGGTTTCAGGTTTTCACGCCCCGCCTTCCCAGGAAGGTCGGGGCTTTAGCGGGACTCAGCCAAGTTAAACATCCACACTCCATCGGGATGGGTCTGAGATAGCGGGCAACCCGGCGAAATGCCAGCCCGCAGCGGCAAATGCTGGCGCGCGTTGCATGGCGGTCACACCGCCACGCCCCCAAGGTCCGCAACAAAACTTAACATTACTTCATACAGGCCGCGGTCTCGAACTGGGATGGGTGGTGTCGCCGGGTTCGCTGCCTGGTGGGCGGGGGCGCTCACATCTCACGGCTTTGGAGTGCACATGTTCACGAAAATGGGTTCTGCAACGATTTCCTTCAGGACATCGTTGGTTGCCTTGGCTTTCGGCTTTTGGGGATGTTCCGGCGCGCTTGCCGCGGATACGACGTCGGAAGAGCTGACCGCCGTACCTGATCCCAGCCGCTTCGGCCGCATCGGCGAGAAGCTGGCGGAGTGGCATGTGGTTGCCGGTGGCGGCGCGCTGATCCAGCCTGAATATGAAGGATCCGACAAGTTCAAGGTCACGCCGGTGCCATTCGTCTCGGCGACGCTGTTCGACACGCTGACCATCGATCCCACCGGCGCGACCCTTGCTGTCTTCGAGCGTGACGCCTTCGCGCTCATCGCGCGGCTTGGCTATGAGCTGGGCAGGCAGGAGGACGACTCCGATCATCTCAGAGGCATGGGCGATATCGATTTTGGCGCCACCATTGGTGCAAAAGCCGCCGTCGAACTCGGTCCGGTCGAGCTTTTCGCGCAGCTCGACAAGACGATCGGCGGCAGTGAAGGCCTCGTCGGCAGGGTTGGGCTCGAGGTGACGCAGCCGGTTTCGGAACGGCTCATTCTTGGCGCTTCGGCATCAGCTGTGGTTGCCGACGAGAACCACATGCAGGCCTATTTTGGCGTCAGCGCCGAACAGGCAACGCGTTCGGGGCTTAAGCGCTTCGATGCCGGTGCTGGTTTGAAGCGTGCCGATTTCTCGCTTTCCGCAACCTATAGTATCAATCAGAACTGGATCGTGCGCGGCGAAGCGCAGCTTGGTGTGCTGGTGGGGGATGCTGCGGACAGTCCGGTGGTCATGGAAAAGCTTCAGCCTGCAGCGATGCTGCTGGTCGGCTATAAATTCTAGCACAAGATAACCTTTCAGCGGGATCGCGATGTCCGATATTGGGTCCAGTCCTGGTTTTGCTGGCAACGACAGCGACGTGAACTTGGCTGCGCAGGCCCGGCACGGCGCGCGCATCCTGATCGTCGAGGACGATTTCGAGATCGCCAGGATGCTCAGTGAAACGCTGATCGAAAACGGCATGGCCGTCGAAATCGCCGAAAGCGGTGCCGAGATGGACGTGCTGCTGCGTTACCGTATGTTCGACCTCATCGTGCTCGACGTCATGCTGCCCGGCGAGGACGGCCTCAGCATCTGCAAGCGGCTGCGCCTGGAAACAACGATTCCGATCCTGATGCTGACAGCGCTTGGCGAGGAGATCGACCGGGTCGTCGGTCTCGAAATCGGCGCTGACGACTATGTGACGAAGCCGTTCAGCGCGCGCGAACTGACGGCGCGGATCAGGGCGCTTCTGCGGCGCACGGCATATCCGGCGCAGGAGCGCACGCGGCCTAAGATGCTGCGCTTCAACGGCTGGCGCATCGATCCGGTTCGTCGCCAGTTGCATGACCCCAGCAACGCCAGGGTGGCAACGACGACGCACGAATTCGACCTGCTGCTCGCCTTTTGCCGCAATGCCGGGCGCGTCCTGTCGCGCGAACAGCTGCTTGGCGTGACCCATGCCGGGTTGGCCGGGCCGATCGAGCGCAGCATCGACGTCCATGTCAGCCGGCTGCGCCAGAAGATCGAAAAGGATGCCCGCGACCCGGTGCTGCTCAAGACAGTCCGGCTCGGCGGCTATTTGTTCACCGCCACGGTGGAAGAGGCATGAAAGCGTTGCTTCGCCGCCTTGTTCCGCAGTCTCTGCGCGGCCAGCTGATGGCGATCATCATGGTGGCGATGCTCGTCGTCATCGTGCTCGGCTCAGCCTTCGAGCGTATCACCAATTCCGACTACGTGCCCGACATGGAGATCGTTGCCGAACGTGCCGGTGTGGTCGCAGCCATGTTGCGCCAGGTGCGGCCTGACAAACGGGGCGCAGTTCTCAAGGCCGCGAACGAGGCCGGGCTGGATTTCCAGTTGTTGAGCCGCGAGCAGGTCGCCGGCACGTCTTCGCCGCAGCAGCGTACGGCGCTCGGCCGTATCATTGCCGCGCTGTTTCCACCCGACAGGGCGCCACCGCTCGGCGGGCTCTGGCTGCTGGTCGCAGATCAGCCAGCGCTTGTCTTCGATCTCGATGAGAAGACGGCCGTGGCACTCTTCGGCGCCCCCGACACGGTGTTGACGTCGCAGTTCGTCAGCCCCGCCACCTACTACCTGCTGGCGCTGGTCGTTCTGTTTGTCTTGTTTTCGTTCTTTGCCGTGTGGGCCGTGACTGATCCCTTGAACCGGATTTCGGCGGCGGTTGGTTCGGCCGAGATCGACAATGGCGACGCGTTGTTCGTTGAGCGCGGCTCAATCGAAATGGTCGGCCTGGCGCGTGCGCTCAACGGCATGCGGGCGCGCATCCGGGCGATGATCGACAACCGCACCCGCATGCTGCGCAGCGTCAGCCACGATTTGCGCACGCCGCTGACGCGGCTGCGCCTCAGAGCCGAGCGCATGGACGATAGTGTGCTGCGCGGCGCCATGCTGTCCGACATCAGCCATATCGAAGGGCTGATCGACGAGACGCTGACCTATCTGCGCAACGACGTTTCGACGGAGGAACTGCAGCGCGCCGACATCGCAAGTGTCGTGCAGACGGTGTGCGCCGAATTCTCCGATGTCGGCTTTTCGGTTTCCTACACCGGCCCCGACCGGCTGCCCGGCTGGTGCAAGCCGAACGCGCTGGCGCGCGCCATCACCAATCTTTGCGACAACGGCGTCAAGTTCGCGCCCAATGTCGAGGTTCTGCTGACCGCGACCGACGAAGCGGCCATCATCGAGGTCAGCGACAACGGGCCGGGCATCCCCGAAACCGTGCGGGCACGTGTCTTCGAGCCGTTCTACAAGGTCGACGCATCACGGGGTGCGAACGCCCGGCGCGGCTTCGGTCTCGGCCTGTCGATCGTCGCCGACATCGTGCATGGCCATGGCGGCAAGATCGAGCTTGATGAAAACAGGCCGACTGGACTTGTGGTCAAGGTCGACTTGCCGAGAGGCCTTGTCGCCGCCTAGGCAAATCCCTGAGTGATGAGCCGGAATTGCTCGCCGCTGCGTCCGCCGAGCAGGCAACGCTTGCCTCGATTGGCTGTTTGCACTAGCGAAGGCGCACACTAAACTATGCGCTCGCACCTTCTCGATCCGCATCTTCTCGATCCAATGACGCAGGCCGCCATGACCCTCATCGATACCCGTACGCCCGATGCCAAGCGCTTCATTCCCGGTGCCACCGGCGACTGGGAGGTCATCATCGGCCTGGAGGTGCACGCCCAGGTGACGTCGGAGGCAAAGCTGTTCTCCGGCGCCTCAACCGCATTCGGCGCCGAGCCCAATGCCAATGTCAGCCTTGTCGATGCGGCGATGCCCGGCATGCTGCCGGTCATCAACGAGGAATGTGTCAAGCAGGCGATCCGCACGGGCCTGGGCCTGAAGGCGCAGATCAACCACAAGTCCGTCTTCGACCGGAAGAACTATTTCTATCCCGATCTGCCGCAGGGCTATCAGATCTCTCAGTTCAAGCAGCCGATCGTCGGCGAGGGCAAGATCACCATTTCGGTCGGCCCCGACCGCAAAGGCGAGTTCGAGGACATCGAGATCGGCATCGAGCGCCTGCATCTGGAGCAGGACGCCGGCAAGTCGATCCACGACCAGCATCCGACGATGTCTTATGTCGACCTCAATCGTTCGGGCGTGGCGCTGATGGAGATCGTCTCCAAGCCCGACTTGCGCTCGTCGGACGAGGCCAAGGCCTATGTCACCAAGCTGCGCACCATCGTGCGCTATCTCGGCACCTGCGACGGTAACATGGACGAAGGCTCGATGCGCGCCGACGTCAACGTGTCAGTGCGCCGTCCCGGCGGCGAGTTCGGCACGCGTTGCGAGATCAAGAACGTCAACTCGATCCGCTTCGTTGGCCAGGCCATCGAATACGAGGCGCGGCGCCAGATTGCCATTCTCGAGGATGGTGGCAAGATCGACCAGGAGACCCGCCTGTTTGACCCGCACAAGGGCGAGACGCGTTCGATGCGCTCCAAGGAAGAAGCGCATGACTACCGCTACTTCCCCGATCCGGACCTTTTGCCGCTCGAATTCGACCAGGCCTATGTCGACGCGCTCGCCAAGGACCTCGTCGAGCTGCCCGACGAAAAGAAGGAACGCCTGGTCACGTCGCTTGGCCTGTCGGTCTATGACGCCTCGATCCTGGTCTCGGAAAAGGCGATCGCCGACTATTTCGAGAAGGTGGCTGCGGGCCGCGATGGCAAGCTTGCCGCCAACTGGGTCATCAACGACCTGCTCGGCGCGCTGAACAAGGCCGGCAAGGACATCGAAAACGCTCCCGTATCACCCGACCAGCTCGGTGCGGTTATCGACTTGATCAAGGAAGGCACGATCTCCGGCAAGATCGCCAAGGATCTGTTCGAGATCGTCTGGAACGAGGGCGGCGACCCGCGCGAGCTGGTCGAGAGCCGTGGCATGAAGCAGGTGACCGACACCGGCGCCATCGAACAGGCCGTCGACGATGTCATCGCCGCCAACCCCGACAAGGCCGACCAGGCGCGCGCCAAGCCGACAATGGCCGGCTGGTTCGTCGGCCAGGTGATGAAGGCGACGGGCGGCAAGGCCAACCCGCAAGCGGTCAACGACCTGGTCAAGGCCAAGCTCGGCATCGAGGAATAGAGCGGTGTTTGTCCGGACGGCGAGTGAGCGCGACCTTGAGACGATCAAGGCGCTGCTCGCCGAGACGTGGCACGCGACCTACGATGCCATCTACGGTGTCGAGCGTGTCGACGAGATCACGGCCGAGTGGCATTCGCTGGCCTCGCTCAAGGCGCGGCTGACGCGGCCCAATTCCGAGTTCCTGGTTGCCGACGACGGCAAGAAGATTGCCGGTATGGCTTTTGCCGCCGCGACCAGCGACGGCAAGGTGCTTGTGCTGCACCAGCTCTACATACGCCCGGGAAACCAGCGCGCGGGGGTCGGCCGGCTGTTGCTCGACGAAGTCGAGCAGAGCTTTCCCGAAGCACGGACGATGCGTGTCGAAGTTGAGGAGGCCAATGCGCCGGCGTTGGTCTTCTACGCTGCCAGTGGCTTCGTGCGCGCCGGCGAGACCGCCAATTGCGGTGCTGAACAGTCCGGCATTCCCGCGCTGATCCTCGAAAAGAAGCTGGGCTAGATCGGGCCGGCTTGGCTGGCCGCTATCTCGACATTGTCGATGAGCCGCGTCTTGCCGAGGCGGGCGGCAACGAGCACGCGGCCGTCACGGTCTTTCCGCCAGGGCGCCAGCGTCACGCTTTCGCGCGCCTCGACATAATCGACTACATCGAAACCGGCGTCGAGAATAGCCTGGCGCGCCGCGGCCATCGTCGCCTGTTCGTCGGCGCCAGACTGAAGCCGCGAAGCTGCCTTGCGCAGCAGCTTGTTGAGCTGCCGTGCGATCTCAAGTTCTTCCTCGCTGAGATAGGCGTTGCGCGACGACATGGCGAGGCCTTCGGCGTCGCGGATCGTCGGCGAACCCAGCACTTCGACCGGCAAATCGAGGTCGCGGCACAGCTTTTTGACGACACACAGCTGCTGGTAGTCCTTCTCGCCGAACACAGCGAGGTCGGGTTCCGACTGGATGAACAGCTTGCCGACGACGGTGGCAACACCGTCGAAGAAGGCCGGGCGGAAATCGGTTTCGAGCCCGGCGGACGGGCCGCCAACTGATATCGAGGTAGCAAAGCCTTGCGGGTAGACCTCATCGACACCGGGTATGAAGGCCAAGTGGACGCCGGCCTTTTCCAGCCTGTCGAGGTCGAGCGCCAGCTGGCGCGGATATTTGTCGAGGTCTTCAGTCGGCGCGAACTGGCGCGGATTGACGAAGATCGAGACGACGCAGCGGTCGGCGCGCTCGAGTGCTGCGCGCATCAGCGAGACATGGCCGTCATGCAGCGCGCCCATTGTCGGCACCAGCGCGACCTTGAGGCCTTCGGCACGCCATGCCCGCACCTGGGAACGGAGGGCGGCGATGGTTTCGACGACAACGGTCATGCCTTGTCCTTGGTCAGTGAAAACAGATGTTCGGGGCCAGGGAAGGCGCGGCTGCGCACGTCGCGGGCGTAGGCTGCGGCCGCATCGGTGACGACGTCGCGTAAGTGTGCGTATTCCTTGACGAATTTGGGCACGCGGTCGACGGTCAGGCCGATAGCGTCGTCCGTGACCAGAACCTGGCCATCGCAAGCGGGGCTGGCGCCGATACCCACGGTGGGGATCCTGATGCGACGGGTGATCTCGGCCGCGACCGGCTCGACGGTGCCCTCGATGACGACCGAAAAGGCGCCTGATGCCTCGACAGCCCTTGCATCGGCATAAAGTGCCTCGGCATTGGCCTCGGAGCGGCCCTTGATCTTGTAGCCGCCTTCCTTCTCGACCGATTGCGGCAAGAGCCCGATGTGGCCCATGACCGGAATGCCAATTGCGACGATCGCCGCGATCTGCGCGGCAATGGCCACGCCGCCTTCGAGCTTGACCGCGTCGCAGCCGGTTTCGCGCATGATGCGGCTGGCCGAGGCGACCGCGTTTTCGACCGTGTCCTCGTAGCTGCCGGCAGGCATGTCGACGACGACGCAGGCACGGGAAGAGCCGCGCATCACCGCCTGGCCGTGGGCGACCATCATGTCCATCGTCGCACCCAGGGTGTTCGGATGGCCATGCAGCACCATTGCAACGCTGTCACCAACCAGCAGCAGGTCGACATGCGGGTCGAGCAGCCGGGCGATCGGATAGGTGTAGGCGGTGAGACAGACGATGGGCTCCTTGCCCTTGCGGGCCAAGAGAGCGGCGGGCGTGATGCGGCCGGCAGCCGCAGGCGCGTCAGAAGCCATGTCTTTTCCTCCCTCGACGGTCCGGCCTGGCCGGTCCGAGAGCCCAACGGGCCGGATTCCATTACGGATCGGCTAAACATTTTGCAAGTGCGAGATGAAGGCGTGAGCAGATGCGAGATGGCATCGTCCATCAGGACGAGCGTGGCGGTGCCTCTTCCTGCGCCAGACGCCTGATGTAGACGGCGAACTCCGGGTCCTCGCCAGGCAGAAGCTGGGGCAGGGCGTTGCGAAAATCGGCGCGCCGGCACCATTCGCGCATGAAATCCTCCCACGATGCCCAGCGCCGCCGCTTGCGCTCGGGCATGTCAGGCTCATAGGCGACGAGATAGGCGCGCTCGAACAGGGCGATCAGGATGGCGAACATTGCCAGCAGGCGGTCGCGCTGCTCGCCGGTAAGATTGATGGTCGCATCCTGCGACTGCAGCCTGAGGTCGGAATGGCCGAGAGACAGCTTGAGGAAGTCGGTGTAGCCGTCGGAGAGCATCTGGTAGATTTCCTCCTCCTCGTTGACACGTTCCTTGCGCTGCTCGAAGACGAAGAAGAAGATGGCCAGCGGCAAGCCGAAGATCGTCACCAGCATGCTCAGCATTTCAAGGAATTGCATGAAGGGCATGGTTGCGGTCCGATTTGACGCTGATGGCGAACAGTAGGTGTTGATTGATCCTCTGCCAATCGTCGCAGGCGGCAAGTTGGAGCGTCTAAACTCTTGCCATCGGGCCAGCCTGACGCCATAAGCAGGAGACTTTTACGCGCCTGTCGCGAGGATCCGATGAAGAATTTCCTTGTCCAGTTTTTCACCTGGTGGAATGGCCAGACCCTTGGCACGCGTTTTCACACCTGGCGCAATGGCACCAAGGTCGGCCAGGACGAATTCGGCAACACCTACTATGAAGGTGGCAAGGATTCGGAAGGCCGCACCCGCCGCTGGGTGATCTACAAGGGCTATTCGGAAGCCTCGCTGATTCCTCCCGGTTGGCACGGCTGGATGCACCATCGCGTCGATGTGGCGCCGCCGAGCGACAACTATATTCCGCGCGACTGGCAGAAGTCGCACCAGCCGAACCTGACCGGCACCGGCGGCGCTTACCGCCCGAAGGGTTCGGTGCTGGGCAATACGCATCGTCCGCAGGTCACCGGCGACTACGACGCCTGGACGCCCGGCGCATAAGACAGCTCAACGGCGCGGACATTTGTCGCCACAATTGGCGGCTAACTCCTTGCCCATTGGCGTCAGGCGATTAGCCTTGGCGCGTGGGAATCAGCGAGTGGGACACACTCCGGGCGCAACGGCGGTAACGACTGAATGACATTTCCTGGCCGGAATCCGTCGAGCGGACGATCAAAGGCGAAAGCCCTGCTTGTGGCTGCGGCGCTGTGCGCAGGGATTGGCCAGACGATGGCCCAGGACAGCATCGAGCAGCTGCCGCTCGACCAGCAGGTCGAACAGGGCGATGATCTTCCGGCCATCGATGTCCAGCCCTTGCCCGGCGAGGCACAACAGGCTCCCGGCGAAGCACAGCCTGCGCCGAAGGTTGCGGCACCGCCTCAGCGGATCAAGAATGCAGTTGCTGAGTTTGCTGGCATCGACAAGATCACCGGCCGCATCATCACCTTCGACGTCTATGTCGACGAGACTGTGCAGTTCGGCGCGCTGCAGGTGACGCCGCGCGTCTGCTACTCCAGACCGGAGAACGAAGAGCCGAAGACGGATTCCTTCGTCGAAGTCGACGAAATCACGCTCGACCGCAAGATCCGGCGCATCTTCACCGGCTGGATGTTTGCCGAAAGCCCCGGCCTCAACGCCGTCGAGCACGCCGTCTATGACGTCTGGCTGAAGGCCTGCAAGCAGAAGTCGGACGTTCCCGCGCCGCAAGCTGCCAAGACCAACTGATCTTTTTCGGAACCGCATCGGGTCCCTGACGTTTGGCGTCGTGAACAATGCCAACGGGAGGATCGCGCCGTGACCGTCAACCGTGACGAATTGCTCGAGCTCGAACGGGAATTCTGGACCGGCAACCAGGAGTTCTTCGCCGAAAACGCCGACAGGGAATGCCTTGTCGCGTTCCCGGAAATGGCCGGTGTGATGAGCAATGCCGAACTGGCCGCGACCGCGACCAAGCCGCATCGCTGGCGCAACCTCGAGATCAAGCTGCAAGGCATCGTCGAACCCGGCAGCGATATCGTCATGCTGACCTATGAGGCCAAGGCGATCCGCGACAATGGCGAGCCGTATCAGGCGCTGGTGAGCACCGGCTACGTTCATCGGATGCAGGGCTGGAAGATGATGTTCCATGCCCACACGCCGACCGGCACGGACACGGGCAAAGCGAAGAGCTAGCAGCGCTGCTCAGGGCATGAATGTGGCTTCGCCAACAAGAGCCTTGGCAAGCATCTTCTCGTATTTGTCGCGCGGCACGTCGACAGCGCCGAAGCGCTTCAGGTGATCGGTGGTGAACTGCGTGTCGAGCAGCAGGAAGCCGCGCTGCTTGAGGCGCTCGACGAGGTGCACGAGGCAGACCTTGGAGGCGTCGGTTTCGCGCGAAAACATGCTTTCGCCGAAGAAGGCACGGCCCAGCGAAACGCCATAGAGCCCGCCGACCAGCTCGCCATCGCGCCAGGCCTCGACCGAGTGGGCGTTGCCGATGCGGTGAAGATGGGTATAGGCCTCGCGGATCGGCGCATTGATCCATGTCGAAAGCCGACCGGCGCGCCGTTCGGCACACGCGTCGATGACGCCTTCGAAGTCGCTGTCGAAGCGGACCTCGAAATGGCCCTGCCGGATCGTCTTGGCGAGGCTGTGCGGTACGTGGAAGGCGTCGAAGGGGATGATGCCGCGCGTCTCGGGCCGGACCCAGAAAACTTCCGGATCCGACGCGCTTTCGGCCATGGGAAAGACGCCCGACGCATAGGCCTTCAGAAGAAGGTCGGTGGGTATGCTGTAGCCGGGCGCATAAGGTCGGGTCATGCGACCCTCATTCTACTCGCCTTTCGCGAGATGTTTTTCCAGCCAATGGATGTCGTAGTCGCCATTTGCGATGTCGGGGTTGCCGACAAGCTCGCGGAACAGCGGCAGCGTCGTCTTGATACCATCTACCACGAATTCGTCGAGCGCGCGTCTGAGGCGCATCATGCACTCGACGCGGTTGCGGCCGTGCACGATCAGCTTGCCGATCAGGCTGTCGTAGTAAGGCGGGATCCGGTAGCCGGAGTAAACGCCCGAATCGACACGGATGCCGAGGCCGCCGGGCGTGTGGAAATGGGTGATCGTGCCGGGCGAGGGCACGAAGGTCCGTGGATCCTCGGCGTTGATGCGGCACTCGATGGCATGGCCGTGGAAGCGGATGTCGTTCTGGGTGACCGACAGGCCGCCGCCCGAGGCGACGCGGATCTGCTCATGCACGAGGTCGATGCCGGTGATCGCTTCGGTGATCGTGTGCTCGACCTGAAGGCGGGTGTTCATCTCGATGAAGTAGAACTCGCCGTTTTCGTAGAGGAACTCGATCGTGCCGGCGCCGGAGTAACCGAGATTGGCGACCGCATTGGCGCAAATCTCGCCGATGCGCGAGCGCTCTTCGGCGTTGAGGGCGGGCGAATTGGCCTCTTCCCAGACCTTCTGGTGGCGGCGCTGCAACGAGCAGTCGCGCTCGCCGAGATGCACGCCCTTGCCAGCACCGTCGCCGAAGATCTGCACTTCGATGTGGCGTGGCTTCTGCAGGTACTTCTCGATGTAGACGGCGTCGTCGCCGAAGGCAGCGCCCGCTTCAGTACGTGCGGTCTGCAGCGCGATTTCAAGGTCAGCCTCGGTGAGCGCAACCTTCATGCCGCGGCCGCCGCCGCCGGCGGAGGCCTTGATGATGACCGGGTAGCCGATCTCTGCGGCAACGCGCTTGGCTTCCTTCTCGTCGCTGACAGCGCCTTCCGAACCGGGCACGACCGGAATGCCCAGGCGCTTTGCGGTGCGCTTGGCTTCGATCTTGTCGCCCATGATGCGGATGTGGTCGCCCGAGGGGCCGATAAAGGTGATGTTGTGAGCGGCCAGGATGTCGGCGAACTTGGCGTTTTCCGACAGGAAGCCGTAGCCCGGATGCACGGCGTCAGCGCCGGTGATCTCGCAGGCCGCGACGATCTGGTGGATGTTGAGGTAGCTGTCGCGCGAAGGCGGCGGGCCGATGCAGACGCTCTCGTCGGCGAGGCGCACATGCATGGCGTCGGCGTCGGCGGTGGAGTGCACGGCAACCGTCTGGATGCCGAGCTCCTTGGCCGCGCGCAGCACTCTGAGGGCGATTTCGCCGCGATTGGCGATCAGGATTTTCTGGAACATGCGCGCAGCCTTCCGGCTTACTCGACCACGACGAGCGGCATGCCGTATTCGACAGGCTGCGCGTCTTCGATCAGGATAGCTGTGACCGTGCCGGAGCGTGGCGCGGGAATCTGGTTCATCGTCTTCATCGCTTCGATGATCAGCAGCGTCTGGCCTTCCTTGACCACCGAGCCGACCTCGATGAAGGGCTTGGCGTCGGGCGAGGGTGCCAGGTAGGCGGTGCCGACCATCGGCGAAGGCACGGCGTTCTTGGAGATGTCGACGACCGCGGGTGCCGCGACGGCTGCAACCGGGGTCGAGTTCACCGCTCCAGCAGCTGCCATGACAGGTGCGGCAACCGTGTGCACTGCCTGCGTCTGGCGTGAGACGCGCACCTTGAGGTCGCCGAGCTCGACTTCGATCTCGGTCAGGTTGGTGTCGTTCAGAATTCCTGCGAGATCGCGGACGAGCTGCTGATCAACACCGTCGGTCTTCTTCGTCGCCATGTTTAAGCCTTTTCTCTTCCTGTTTCCGGTCAGAGCCGGGCGGCCAGCGCCTGAAGCGCCAGCGTGTATCCCAGCGGCCCGAAGCCGCAGATCATGCCCACGGCCACCGGAGCCACCATGGATTTATGGCGGAACGGTTCGCGGGCGTGGATGTTGGAAAGGTGCACCTCGGCGACCGGCAACGGCGAGACGGCACGAATGGCGTCCTGCAGCGCGATCGAGGTGTGGGTGTAGGCGCCTGCATTCAAGACGATGCCGGCGGCTTTCTCGCCGGCCTCGTGGATCCAGTCGACCAGTACGCCCTCGTGGTTCGATTGGCGGAAATCGACTGCAAGGCCAAGCGAGGCGGCTGCCGCATGGCAGTCGGCTTCGATGTCGGCCAGGGTCTTGCCGCCATAAATCCCGGGCTCGCGTTTGCCCAGCATATTAAGGTTCGGACCGTTGAGGACGAAAACCGTTTTCAATCTACAGACCTTTCCACCCGCCAGATCCTCTCTGGCGCGGCGGACCCTCTATAATCGGCATAAGCCGTCGCGGAAAGAGCGCAAGCGACTTCTTGCGCTGTCCACAACGGCTCGCGCTGAACAATCCTTGTTCAGCAGGTGGAATTTGCCTGGCAAGCGGCGGCCGCGGCGATCTTTTCTGCCAACACATCCTGGCCGAGCGCGCCGAAGACGACCTCGTTGCCGACGACATAGGACGGCGTGCCGGAGATCTGCAGCTTGTTGGCAAGTTCGTAGGTGCGGTTGAAGGCCTCGCCGATCTCGGGATCCTTCATCGCTTCGCGCAGCTTGGCTTCGTCAGCGCCGAGATCGACGGCGAGCTTGATGGCGTTGTCTTCGCTGGCGCGGCCTTCGCCGCCGATCAGCTTGTCGTGGAACTCGCCGTACTTCTCCGGCATCAGGTTGCGGAACGCCATCGACACGACATGAGCCTTTTGCGAATCCGGTCCGAGGATCGGGAACTCCTTGAGCACGAAGCGCAGGTCGGGATTGGTCTTGACGAGCGCGTTCATGTCGGTCTGGGCGCGTTTGCAGTAGCCGCAATTGTAGTCGTAGAACTCGACGATGGTGACCTTGCCGTCAGGGTTGCCGACGATGCCATCGTATTTCGAGTTGAAGATCTCGTCCTTGCTCTGCTTGATCACGTCGAGGCTGGCGATGCGCTGCTCTTCCTTCTGCTTGGCTTCCAGCGCGCCCTGCATTTCGAGAAGCAGCTCGGGATTGTTGAGCAGGTAGTCGCGCACGATCGTCTCGACCTGCTTCTTGTCGAGACTACCAGTGGCGGACACGGATGGCTGGGCAGCGGCGGTTTCGGCATGAGCGGCGTTTGGTGACCCCGCGAGGTAGCCGAAGGCCAGCATGGCGAAGGCGACAGCGATGCCCGTCGTGCCGAGAAGAAGTGCTTTTTTCATGGTTCTAAACTCCAGCCTTGGGGCTTATGCATGACCCCGAAAATGAAACGATTTTCGGGGTCATGCATCAGGTTTAAAGTTTCACAGTGTCCTTGCGCGCCCAGGGGTCGCGCGGCGCTGTGTGTCGCTGTCCACCGAAAGAAGGTTCACTTCTTTTTCTTGCTCGGCGCTTTGTAGTTGATGATGTCCTGCGCGCGCACCCAGCCCGGCGAACCGCGCTGAAGTTTCTGCTGTGCCCGCATCGCAAAGATTTTGGCGTCCTGGTAGGCACCGCTGTAATAATGGCCGTCGGCGGTGGCAAGGTCGGCATCGGCGACGTCGCCGAGCATGCCGTAGGCCTGGGCGAGATAGCGGTAGCCAGAGGCGTTCTCGCGGTCGCGGTCGAGGCCCTTGCGGATTTCAACGACGGCCTTTTTGAGCGCGTCGGGCGTTCCGACCGCAAGGTAGGTCTGGCCAAGCGCGATCGGCAGGATGCCTGACTTCGCCGTATCGAGCCGGACTGCCGTGGTATAGGCTTCCGCTGCGGCCGCGGGCTTGTTCGACTTCATCAGGATGTCGCCGCGCAACTCGTGGAAATAGGCGTTCTTGGGCTGCGACTTGATCAGCGCATCGGTCTTGGTCAGCGCCGAACGCAGGTCGCCGAACAGATAGGTCGACTGGGCGTCGCCATAATGCGAGGCAAGCCCGTCGGTGCCGCGCAGCAGGCGCGAGGCGGCTG
Source organism: Aminobacter carboxidus (assembly GCF_014863355.1). Taxonomy (GTDB): domain Bacteria; phylum Pseudomonadota; class Alphaproteobacteria; order Rhizobiales; family Rhizobiaceae; genus Aminobacter; species Aminobacter carboxidus. The sequence continues at coordinate 1,175,821 of NZ_JACZEP010000001.1, forward strand.
CTTGGCCCTGAGTGTAGGCGGCGATCTTCACCCGCATCATATCGTGGCGCTGCTGCAGTGCCTCGGAGTCCTTTTTGTCGAAAAACGGGCTCTCGCGCGCCAGCGTCTCAAGATTGGCGATGCGGTCGCGCGGCATCGGGTGGCTGACCTGGTAGGGATCGACCCTGGCACCCGACAGCGACAGTGCGGTCTGGAAGCGCTGGAAGGTCTTCAGCATGCCCTGAGCCGACTGGCCGGTGGCGTTGAGATAGGTCATCGCCGAACGGTCGGCGGTGGTCTCTTCCGAGCGCTGGTAGCCGAGAAGGCTGCGCCGCGCCATTTCGGAACCACCGGCAACGACGCCTGCGCCTGCCGCACCAAGGCCGCTGGTGTCGGTGGCGGCACCAGCCACCATCGCGCCGGCACCGAGCAGGGCGGCGACGATGGCCATGGTCTGGGCGCGCGCCAGCTGGTCGCGCAGGCGCTCCTGGTGGCCGCCGGCAATGTGGCCGGCTTCATGGGCGATGACGCCGATGATCTCGTTCGGCGTTTCGGCGGTCATCAGCGCGCCGGTGTTGATGAACATGCGCCGGCCGGCAACGAAGGCATTGAACGCCGGGTCGTTGACGAGGATGATGTTGATGTTCGAATTGGCGAGCCCGGCAGCCTTGAGGATCGGCCGGGCGTAGTCGCGCACCAGGGCTTCGATCTCGGCGTCGCGCACGATCGGCACGTTCTGCGCATGGGCAGCACCGGTCGAGCCGAGCGCAAGCCCGGCCGACAAAGCAAGTGCGGTGACCGCGCGCGTTGACCTTGCGATGAAACGCGAAAGACTTGTGATGCTCTGCATGGCGGGGAACACTCGTAAACGAGCCATCGGGCTGTGAAAAGGCTGGTTCAAAAAACTCATCAACTTGTGATCCCCATATCAATCAGGCATTTGTGCGGCACATTGCCTGGCGGGCGACAGTAGAAAGTAGACGAAAATGGCGGTTGCGATTTCACGGCGCGGCGAGGTGGAACCCTTCCATGCGATGGACATCCTGGCCGAAGCCAACAGGCTCAAGGCCTTGGGCGCGCCGGTCATTTCGATGGCCGTCGGCCAGCCTTCCGATCCAGCACCGCAGCGGGTGCGGGATGCCGCTGCCGCTGCGCTCAAGCTTGGCCGCATCGGCTACACGGATGCGCTCGGGCTGTTTGACCTGCGTAAGGCGATATCGGCCCATTACGCCGAGCACTACCGCATCGACGTGCCGGTTTCGCGAATCGCCGTTACCACCGGCTCGTCGGCGGCTTTCAATCTCGCGTTCCTCGCGATGTTCGACGCTGGCGACCGCGTGGCGATCGCAGCCCCCGGTTATCCTGCCTACCGCAACATCATGGGCGCGCTCGGCCTTGACGTGGTCGAGATCGAATTGGAGGGCGCTGCCTATCTGCATGCCGAGCACCTGCGCGCCGCGCATGCGCAAAAACCGCTGAAAGGTGTGCTGTTTGCCAGTCCCGCCAACCCGACCGGTGCCGTCGTGCCGGCGGCCGACCTCAAGGCGCTTGTCGATACCGCCCGCGAACTCGGCATCGCGGTGATTTCGGACGAAATCTACCACCGGCTGGCTTATGGCGCGCCCGACGTGACGGCGCTCGCCTATGACACTGACGTCACCGTCATCAACTCGTTTTCCAAATATTACTGCATGACCGGTTGGCGCATCGGCTGGATGGTGCTGCCGGAGCGGCTGGTGCGCCCGGTCGAGCGCATCGCGCAATCGCTCTACATCTCGGCGCCGGAACTGTCGCAGGTCGCGGCCATCGAGGCGTTCAATGTCGGCGATGAGCTCGAGGTCATCAAGGCACGCTACGCCTGGAACCGCGAGTTGCTGGCCAAGAGGCTGCCGGAGCTGGGCTTCAACTTCGCAGCTCCCATGGACGGTGCCTTCTATGCGTTCTGCAACGTGTCGCGGCTGACCAATGACAGCATGGAGTTCGCCAGCCGCATGCTGGCCGAAGCCCATGTCGCGGCGACGCCGGGCAGGGATTTTGACCCGCTCGCAGGCCACCGCTACATGCGATTCTCCTATGCCGGCAGCCACGACGAAATGATCGAGGCCATGGACCGGCTGGAGCGCTGGCTGCGCTGAAATGCAACCGCCCCGTCGGTCGTACCGACGGGGCGGACAGGGGCAAAGGGGAGGATGGGCTTTGCCGCCTGAGCGCCGGAATGCCGTTACCCCCACAGAACGCATTCCGACAGGAGTACTAAGGAGCGGTCAGGGACCAAGCACCGCTGCGACCGCCTTGCCGGCATCGAGCAGGCCGGCGCCGAAATAATACGTCTTGCCCTTCGCCGGTTCGTTGTCGGCGTTCATCGGATCGGGTGTGAGCGGCGTTGCCCCCGGCTTCACCGCGGCGTTCTGGTCGCAGGCGGCGATGAGGTTGGCCTTGGACGCCATGCCGTCGAGCTTGGCTATGGGGCCATGTCTTGCCTTGTGGGCACGCGCTGTCAGCGCGGCGACGCCTGCTACAAGAGCAGCCGCGCCGGAGGTTCCGCCAAAGGTGGTGTAGTAGCCGCCGCCGATACCCTGGTTGTCGAGTGGCGGCAGGATCGACGAGTAGGGATCGGAGCCGCCGGCATAGCCGAACGTGCCGGGCAGGTCGGTGGTCAGCAGCGAGAAATGGCTGTGCGGGATCACCTTGCCCTTGCCCGGATGGTAGTGGTGCTGGTCGACCATCGGGTCGGTGCGGTCGACGCGCAACTGGTGGCGGGTGTAGATCTCGAAATCGTCGGAAGGCGCCACGAGCGTCAGCTTGGCGCCGTAGTTGCTGTAGCCCGAGCGGTAGCCATTCGGCGTAACGGCTCCAACCGCGATCACACCGTTGTTGGCGGCAGCAAGGCTGGCGGGGTAAATCATCTGGCTTTCGCCGTCGTTGCCGGCCGCGCAGACGACCGGCACTTTGCGGCTGATGGCGACGATGAGCTTGGCCAGGATGTTCCAGGCAACTTCGCGATTGCCGGTCTTGCCGACCGCATGCGGCCTGAGCTCGCTTGCCGGCGGCGTCGCCTCCTCGAGACGGGCGAAGAGGTCGGCACGCTCCCAGTTTGCCCGGTCGTCGAGGTCTTGCGACAATTCGGGCTTGGCGTTGAGGACGCTGCGCGCGGGATCCGGGATGCCGCGTGGCAGCAGGATCACGTCGGCGCCATTGGCAAAGGCATAAAGGAACGCCGCGATGAATTGGTCTGGCTGCTGCTCGAAGCCGGTCCTGATCGAGATCAGCCGCGACAGCGGGTCGACGCCGAAATAGGGCAGCGTGTTGCGGTTCGGGTTTGGCACGGCACTGCCATCGTCGGCGATCAGCACGTCGGGCAGGGCAATGGCAGGGTTGGGCGCAACGGTTGCGGCAGGCTCTCCGACGACCAGGCCCGCGACGGCCGTGCCGTGGCTGCCAAAGGTCTCGTCGCCCTCGATCAGCGTGTGCAGGACGCCTTCGGAGGCCACGAGTTCTGTAATCAGGCTGCCAAGATAGGCCGTTTCGGGGCCGGTCAGGTTGAGCGTGCCCAGTCCTGCTGTGGACAGTCCGCTGAAGAAGGCGGCCTTGACCTCCGGGTCGTAGGGGCTCGCGGCAGGCGCCGCGACGTATTTGGCGCCATAGGGATGGCTCACCAGGTCGATGGACTTCACCGCGTCGAGCCGGCTCTTGAGGTTGGGATGGCTACGACTGACGCCGACGTCGATCAAGGCGACAGTTGCGGGCGTTGTCGCTGCCGGGAACGCCTCGGTGATCGTGTCCCAGACGGTGCCGTTGATGGTGGGTGACGAAAGATCGGTCTCGCCGCCCGGTGTCAGCGGCCCGAAGGTGGCGTCGATCACGCCAAGGGCCGTAAGGTGCCAGAGGTAGTAATAGGACTGTGGTGGCTGGAAGGAAAATTGCTGGTTGCCGTTTGCCATGATCGCCCCCTCAGATCCATTCGCGCTGTGCCGCGAGATAATTCGCCATGAAAGCGTCCCTGAGATAGGGCTGGAAGCGCTGCGCCAGCGCCCGTCCGCCATTGGTGTCGCTCGGATAGTGCAGACCGGCCCATTCCCGGTTTTCGGCCACCTTGCGGGCAATGCGCGACAGCTCTTCCGTCGCCGAATGCTCGGGCAGGATGGCGTTGAAGGCGAACGCGATCGAATGACACTGGAACGAGTGGTTGCTCGGATAGGCCTGGTGCGCCGGATTGGGCAGCATCAGGCGCAGGCGTGGCTCGACCTGGTTGGGTCGGGTGCGGTTGAACTTTGCCTTGTAGATCAGCCCGACATATTCGCAGGCCGTCAGGATCGCCTGGAACAGGCCTTCCGTCTGGTCGAAGCCGCTGATCCCGTCGATGCCCAGCGGCTTGGTGAAATCCGAGACGTCGAGGCTCGCTTCGCGCTCGATGTCCTCCTTGCGGCGTGAGCGTTCGCGGTCGCGCGACTGGAGTGAAAGCAGCACCGTCGTTTCCAGCCGGGTGACGTCGGGCCCGGGCGGCAGCAGAATGTCGAGTTGTTCCCAGGTGAATTTGCGCGCCGCCGTGAACGCATGCGGCGAGGGCGAAGTGTGCAGGCGCCTGAGCTCGAAGGCCGGGATCATGCTGCTTTGTGAGCCGCTGCCCGAACCTGTTTGAAGGCCGCTGCCCTTGTTCTTGTTTTTGTTCTTATTTTTGTTCTTGTTCTTGTTGAGCGAGGCCTTGTTCAGCACGCCGGCGCTCATCACGGCACTGGCGACGCCTGCCGCCATTACCATCGCCTCGGCGCCGGATGCGAGTTTCGTTTCCAGCACGATTGGAGGCCGATCCGTGGCCGCGCAAGGCAGCACGTCGTCGCCGGCGATCTTGAAACGATACTGATCGAGAAAGTGTGAAAAACCGCCCTCAACAGGCGCAATACTGTCGTTGCCAGACACTGAATTCCCCATTGATTTGATCGAATTTTGCGGTGCTCGGCGCGCCGGTCATGTTTTTTTGACACCGGCTTTGATCAGGCCGGAGATCAGATTGGCGCCGCCCTCGGTGCGCATGATCGGGTAACGGGCGTCGATCAGAGAACTGATCGAGAAATTGGGTTCGACGACGTTGAGGCGGTCAAGCAGCGTGCGGGCCGCGCGGACGTCGCCGAGCTGGGCGTGGCTCGCCACGAGGTAGCGCAGCAGCGAATTGAAGTCGGGCCGCTCGCGCAGCGCCTGTTCGCCCGCCTCGACGGCGACGCGGTGATTGCCGGCGAGCGTCGCATTGATCAGCCGCGAGGTGTCGAAATAGTAGCGGTAGGGGCTGTAAGCGCCGAGATGGCGCGCCCAGTTGGCAAGGCTGAGGCCCTTGTCCGGCTGGCCGGCATAGGCATGCAGCATCGAGTAGAGATCCCAGCCGAGTACCTGGGTCGGGTTGGCGCGGATGGCGCGCTCGAATAGCCCCGATGCGTAGTCGTATTCGCCAAACAGGAACGAATGCACATGGCCGACCAGGGCCAGGGTGACCGAATTGCTGGAGTCGAGCTCCAGCGCCTTGCGGGCATAATGCTGGGCCTGCTCGATGGCGACGGCGGAGTCGGAAAAACGCTGGCCAACCTGGAAGGTCATCAGGAAGGCGAGCCAGGCATAGGCCTGCGATGACGGCCGCTGGGCAATGATGCGCCGGAGTGACGCCTCAGACATGACGAGGTCGTTGCGCGACAGCCGGAACATGGCGTTGACGGCGGCATAGAGGCTCTCGGCCTCGACGGCGTCGTCGGTCTGTTCGGAGCGCGCGATGAAGTATTTGCGCAACTCGTCCATCGCTTCGTTGATGAGTTGATGGGCAGCGGATGTTTCGCCCGCTTCGACGGCGCGCCGTTCGAGCGTGGCACCGCCCATCCACAGCAGGCTGCGATCTGCGGTGCGATGAACGCTGACGCTGATATAGGCCTGGTGAGCCGAAAAGCGGTAGCGGACCTGCATTGCGAGCGCCACCGACTCGAATGCTGCATCCGGCTCCTGAGTCTTGGAAAGATCCGGACGCGACAGATCGCAGACGGCAAGTTCGCCGCCTTCGAGCAGCGAGCGGACAAGCAGCTCCGCAAACATGTCGGGCAACGATTCCGCTTCGAAGGCGTCACCCGATATCGACGGCGGCAGAAGCGCCACCGACCAGCCGGTCCGGCCGCCGTTCAATGGCAAGGACTTGCGGTTGCCGCCGTCGGAGGAATCCGGGCCGGGCTTTTGGCCATGTGTCGGGATGAGGCCGTTGCTGCGTCTGTCCTTGGGGCTGACGTCGCGCTGTCCGAGCGCGCTTTCGAGTCGGCCTTGCCAGACCTGGCGCTCGAGCATCAGCCATTCCTCGAACTCGGGGTCGCCGATGTCGAGGCCTTCGAGCAGCTCCGGCCAGGATTCGAGCTCGGCCTCGCTCGGCACCGACTGGCGCGACGGGTCGAGCAGTTGCAGCGCATCGACCGACACGCGGTTGAGATCGAGCGAGATCGTGTGGTTGTCCGAAATGATGATGCTGTCGGCGATCGTGCCCAATGACTTGCGTACGTCGACGAGCGCCTGTCTCAGGCTCGCGGCGGCCTGTTCTTCGCCACGGTCGCTCCACAGCTTGTCGCGAAGCCAGATGCGCGAGCGGGCGCCGCGTGGCGCAAGCGCCAGCATCGCCACAAGCGCGCGCGATTTCTGCGCCTTGGGTGTACACGTAGCGCCGCCGGCATCGGTGACGGCCAGCGCCCCGAACAGGTAGATATTGCAAAGCGTACTGGCGTCGTCACCAGCCATCGTGCGGACCTTCGCTGCAGGTCGTCCATGCCCCCAAAGAGGGTACCACAGGTCGAATCGCCCGCGGCCCTCGCAACTTGCGTCGGGATCATACAACGACATTCCGGCAAGTGCGCGTGCTTGTATGCTTTTGGCACCGGGCAAGACCTGCAGCATTCCAGCGTTCCTCACCACTCTTGCCGGAGGTGATTCCGGCCTGATTTCGGTAGGACGTTAGGGAGGCGGGGTGATTGCGGCGTGAGTGAAACGTCAAAACAGTCGTGAAATGCCGTTCTGACGGGTCATCTGATCGGGCGGCCTACTTCACACGCCAAATGGTTTGGCAATCGCCCTGGCGATCGCGATGAGCAGACCATGCCCCGGTCGCGTCGCCAGTTCGTGATGATTCAGCGTCCCGATGAACTGTGGCGGCGGGGGCCGGCGAGCTCTTTGCCGAGCGCCAGTGCTTCCTGCAGATCGGTTGCATATTTGGCTGTATCTTCGAGGCCGCCGAAATAATTGAGGCGGATGGTTTCCCCACGTTTGCTCATGACCACGCCGATGCTCCGCAGGCTCTCACGCACATCTGAAAATCGCATATCGCAACTTCTCCGTTTGGTGGGTTGAGTGAACATTAGAAGTCGCTTGTAACAGTCCCGTGTTGACGCAACGTGAGGGATACGTGAATCGCGGCTACAAAAGTTTCAGTTCGCGCACATCTTTATCGATTCCGTTGCGACTGCGGCACGAGCGGTGCCGTAAACAGATGGTTCTGCCGATGGGCCAATGAAGGGCGATACGGGTGGCGGCGCGCGCGACTTGATGTAGAACGGCGTTCCGGTTCGAGCCGGACGAAGAGCTTGCAGGAAGTGCCATGTCCAGCCTCCAGGATACGTTAAACGAGATCGTCGCCGAAATGGCGGCGCAGACCGAGCGCGGCGCGGTTGCCTCCTATATTCCCGAACTCGGCAAGGTCGATCCGGCCAAGTTCGCCATTGCGGTGGTCGGAAACGACGGCGAGGTGGCATCGGCCGGTGACGCCGACGAGCCGTTTTCGATCCAGAGCATCTCCAAGGTATTCACGCTGGCGCTGGCGCTCGGCCGTGTCGGCGATCAGCTGTGGAACCGCGTCGGGCGCGAGCCGTCGGGCACGGCCTTCAACTCCATCGTCCAGCTCGAGCTCGAGCATGGCATTCCGCGCAATCCCTTCATCAATGCCGGCGCGATTGTCGTCTCCGACGTGCTTTTGTCAGGACATCAGCCGCGCGAGGCGATCGGCGAGGTGCTGAGCTTCATGCGCACCGTGGCCGACGACGACTCGGTCATCATCGATCGCGACGTGGCTAATTCCGAGCGCGCCACCGGCTTCCGCAATTTCGCGCTGGCGAACTACCTCAAAGGCTTTGGCAACCTGAACCACGCCCCTGAGATGACGCTGGGGGTCTATTTCCACCACTGTGCGGTAGCCATGAGCTGCCTGCAGTTGGCCAATGCCGGGCGATTCCTTGCCAACGCTGGACGCATCGAATCGTCTGGCCATTCGATCGTGTCGAGCGAGCGCGCCCGCCGTATCAACGCGCTGATGCTGACCTGCGGCCATTATGACGGCTCGGGCGAATTCGCCTTCCGCGTCGGCATTCCCGGCAAAAGTGGGGTCGGCGGTGGCATATTGGCGATCGTGCCCGGCGTGGCGTCGATCGCTGTCTGGTCACCGGGGCTCAATGCGCGCGGCAACTCGATGCTAGGCTCGATCGCGCTGGAACGGCTGACCAAGCGGATGAACTGGTCGATCTTCGCCTCGCGCTGAGCAGTCCATGCCGGCCAGCTGTCGTGCAGCCACTTTTTTGGTCTGACGGCGGCCTTTCAGGTTGGCCCAGACGATATCGCGCCCGAACACCATAACCTCGCGGTCCGCGCCGACGATCACCCATGACCATCGGCCGTCGGCGAGATTCCGCAATTTCACCTTCATGCCGATCAGCGTGGTGCTTTCGCCATTGGCGCGGATCATCTCGTCATGCGGCGCGATGGAACTGATCTCGTGGCGCGGCAGAAGGTCGGCGGCATGATTCGACTGGAAGCGCATCGCGATGTCGCGCCTCGTCCTGGCTGGGCAGGGTGCCGCCGCGCAGGGTGAGATCCATCCTGACGAATCCCTTGAGCTTGCCGGAAGGGGCGATACAGCACTGATAAGCTCGCCGCCCAAGCCTGCATTGCGCTTGTCGGTGCGCTCCATGCGAACGAGCAGGGGCACTTTCGCCGTCGACCTCGACGGGACCCTGCTCGACGTTTGCATAGCCAGCAGGAACGGGCAGGGCTTCCAGGGCCTTGTGGCGACACTCCCGCGAGCAGAGCCTAGCGGGCGAACAGCCTGAGTCGCAATGGTGTGTAAGACCGATCAATACTGATGGGCGCTGCAGCAGCCGAAATGCACGCGATCCGCGCCAGGGATGAGGTGTGAGAATGCAGGAAGGATTTGCGCTGCGATGCGTACCGCAGCCGCGACCTCGCCGTGGCGAGACAGTTATTGAGCTTTCAATGCATTTTGAGAATGAAGTGGCTCCCCGGGCCGGATTCGAACCAGCGACCAACCGGTTAACAGCCGGTTGCTCTACCACTGAGCTACCGGGGAACAGCGCTCTGGTGTGAACGAGGCGGCGTATAGCAACGGTAATCCGATTTGCAAAGCGCTAATCGAACTTTTTGCGAGTTTTTCCCAGGCAGCTTTCTGGTAATCACACCGGGACAGCCTCATATGTCCGCTTTGCCAAGCCTTTTTGCCGGCTTGGCGCGGCATTCGGGCGCACAGGTTTCACCGGACATATGCAGGGATAATGACAAGCCCCAGACCCCAGCAGCCACCCAAACGCAAGATTTCCATCTTCGGTCGCGAATTCGCCATGCCGCGCTCGCGCGGGGTGCGTATCGGCATCGGCGTCGCGCTCTGTTTCTTCGGCCTTCTGGGCTTCCTGCCGGTGCTTGGCTTCTGGATGATTCCGCTCGGGCTTCTGGTTTTGTCGCACGAATTCCATGTCGTGCGCCGTGTGCGCCGCAGGCTGATCATCTGGTGGGAGCGGCGCAAGCGCCCCGCCAGCTAACGTCAGACGAACCGCACGGATTCGCCGTCGGTCGTGGGGCGCCGGAACCCGCGCCAAGGGATTCGGGCAGGGCAGGCCGGTCGGGGTATCCCAGGGCTTTGGTACCGGGGATGTTGGTGCAGGGGACGTTGGCTCGCTCACCAGGAATTCGCACGGTGGGCACTGTTTCATCGAATCCTGCGGCGCAGCCTTCACCAAAACCCCCGGGAAAGATTCTTCCCCGCTTGACGGCGGAATCCTGGCAACCTATTGGAGCCGTGTAGACGCCCGAAGCGGCGAGGCCTCGTGGCGGAGTGGTTACGCAGAGGACTGCAAATCCTTGCACCCCGGTTCGATTCCGGGCGAGGCCTCCAGCTTCCTCGGCAACCGCCGCCGGGGACCCATTCGGGTACAGTCATATTTTGCGCATCACGCGCCGAAGGCGGGCCCGGTTGAACATGAACGCTGATTTTTCCGAACGTCGCGTGAAGATGGTGGACGGCCAGGTCCGCACCACTGATGTGACCGATGCTGCCATCCTCTCCGCCATGTTGTCGGTGCCGCGCGAGGAATTCGTCGATAATGGCCAGCGTGAGCTCGCTTACATCGATGAGGACCTGCGCTATGGCGTAACGGCCGATGCCGATCAGCCGCGTTATCTGATGGAGCCGTCGCCCTTCGCCAAGCTGGCGCAGCTGGCCGAAATCCTGCCTGGCGATTTCGTTCTCGATGTCGGCTGCGGCACGGGCTATTCCTCGGCGGTGCTGTCGCGCCTCGCAAGCTCGGTGATCGCTCTCGAAAGCGACACAACGCTTGCCGCAAAGGCAAGCTCGACACTTTCGTCGCTTGGCTATGACAATGTCGTGGTGGTTTCCTCCGCGCTCGCCGCTGGTTATCCTTCGCAGGGGCCTTACGATGTCATCTTCGTCGGCGGCAGCGTCGAGCAGGTACCCGAGGCGCTGCTTGGCCAGCTCAAGGAAGGCGGCCGGCTGGTCGTCGTCGAAGGGCGCGGCAATGCCGGTGTCGCCAGCGTCTTTCTCAATGCGGGCTCCGTAGTAACGGCGCGCCGTGCTTTCAATGCGGCAGTAAAGCCACTACCGGGCTTCAATCGCACACACGAATTTGAGTTCTGACTTCCTTTTTCTTGCGGCGGGCAATGCGTCGTGATGATCTAAGGAGCGGACGGGGGTGATTGATTCTGGACTTTTCGAGTCTGGAATAGTCGCTTGTTGTCGGTTTCGGCGAGGGGCATCTATAGCTGTCATCAGGCAGCTCGCCGCAGAATGAATGAGGGACGCGCGTGTCGTTTTTCCGTAAAAGTGTGTTTGCCGTAGCCTTGGTCTCCGCGACGGCGCTTTCGCCGCTGTCGGCCTCCGCGGAAACGATCCTCGGAGCTTTGGCAAAGGCCTATCAGAACAATTCCACTCTCAATTCGGCCCGCGCGGGTGTGCGCGTCACCGATGAAGGCGTGGCGATCGCCAAGTCGGGCTGGCGCCCGACGATCAATGGCTCTGCCAGTATCGACTATTCGACGACGCGGCGGGACTCCACGAGCCATCTGACGACCGGCTCGTTCGGCATCGAGATCAAGCAGTCGTTGTTCGACGGTTTCCAGACCAAGAACAATGTCGCTGCTGCCGAAGCGCGTGTACGCGCCCAGAACCAGAGCCTGCGCAACACCGAGCAGAACATCCTGTTCGATGCGGCCAGCGCCTATATGGACGTGATCCGCGACCGCCAGATCGCCGCGCTGCGGGAACGCAATCTGCAGTTCCTTGGCGAGCAGGTTCGCGCTGCGCGCTCGCGCTTCGACGTGGGTGAGGGCACCCGTACTGACGTGGCGCAGGCCGATGCCTCGCGTTCGGCGGCACTGGCGCAACTGGCCGCGGCCCGCGCTGCGGCTCTGTCCAGCGCTGCCACTTATCGCAAGCTCGTCGGCGAGGAGCCGAAGAACCTGAAGGGAGCAGCGCCGCTCGCCAAGCTTCTGCCCAAGAGCCTCGATAGTGCGGCCGCCCTGGCGGCTGAACAGCATCCGGCGATCCAGGCCACCGAGCATCTGGCCGACGCTGCGGGCTTTTCGGTGAAATCGGCCGAGGGCGCACTGCTGCCGCAGGTGTCGGCATCGGCGGGGATTTCCCAGACGCATCGCGACAATTCGCCCAACAGCATCACTTCGCCGGACGGCTGGACGACTTCGGCCAACATCGGCGCCACGCTTGTAGTGCCGATCTATCAGGGCGGCCGTGCGTCGGCGACAGTGCGCCAGTCCAAGGAGTCGCTTGGCCAGGCCCGCATCGAAATCGACGTCAATCGTGACCTGGTCCGCCAGGCGGTAACCTCCGCCTGGACGCAGTACACCGCAGCACGTGAAGCGGTGGCGGCGAACCGCGAAGTGATTTCGGCAGCCCAGCTGGCGCTCAACGGCGTCATCGAGGAGCGCAATGTCGGTCAGCGCACGACACTCGACGTGCTCAATTCGCAGCGCGACGTCATCGACGCCCAGATCAACCTGGCGACCGCCGAGCGCGATGTCGTGGTGGCGAGCTACGCAATCCTGTCGGCTGCCGGCTATCTCTCGGTCGAGCGGCTCAACCTGCAGGTCACCAAGTACAAGCCGGAAGAGCACTACAACGCCGTCAAGGACAAGTGGATCGGTCTCCGGACCCCGGACGGCCGCTGAGCTTCAGCGGCTACTGAATCAGGCGGGTGCCTGCTCCGATGGAGCTGGCGCCCGTTTTCGTTTTGCCGACCAAGTAGAAGTCGCCGGAACACTGTATTCTGTTGAAATCGCCGGGGGTGCCCGATTGGGGATTCTCTAAGGGGAATCAGTCAGCTACGCTTGGGCTCTGATTCGAAGCCCGTTTTGGCGGGCTCATTTGTATCCTGTCACAAAGGCGGCGGATGTGACGATGGCCCAGGCTAGCAGCGCTCAGCGCGAACCCTCGATGGAAGAGATACTCGCTTCCATCCGCAGGATCATCGAAGACAACGACACCGGACGCCGTCCGGCCGTCGACTTCGAGCAGATGCGGCCGGAACCTGAAGACGACCGCAGTGAACGCAACATCATCGAAGTCGAAGCATTCCGGGCCGAGTTCCAGGCACCGAAGCCCGCTGAAGCTAAGCCGCTCGAAGTGACGCCCGCAACTGCCAAGCTCGAAACCGTCCGACGTGACGAGCCTGCCTCCGCGCGTTGGCCGTCGGCGGAGCCGAAGGCGTCGTCCGTCGCGGCAATGCCTTTGCGGGCGCCCGTTGCCGAGACGCCAGCACCGGCACCTGTTGTCGAAGCGCCGGCAGCACAGCGCGCCTCGGCGGCAAGCTGGGCGCCGCAGTCGACCATTGCGGTGGAGCAGATGGAGCGCCTGGCCGGCCCAGTGCGCGAGGCCGAAAAGGTCGAGCCACAAGTTGCGGCACCCGCTGCGGAACCCGTTGTCGTCGAAGAGACGCTGGCGCCCAAGTCGGCGATCATTTCGGAGCAGGCCGGCCGCCAGGTTTCAGCGGCCTTTGGCGAGCTCAACGACGCTTATGCGGCGCGCAGCCGCAAGTCGTTCGACGACATCGCCACCGAGATGCTGCGGCCGATGCTGCAGGACTGGCTCGACAACAACCTGCCGACGCTGGTCGAACGGCTGGTACGCGAAGAGATTGAACGCGTGGCGCGCGGCGCGCAGTGATTTCGGCTCTGCCGACATGAAAGCGCCGCCTTCGGGCGGCGTTTTCGTTTCCGGCTGCGGCTGGCCGCGCTGTTGACTTGGCCGCACCCATCCGATTTACACCGGACCAACAAATCCGGACCAAAACGGAACCAATTCCGATGCTTGAGAAGACCTACGACGCCAAGACCGTCGAACCCAAAATTGCCAAGGCCTGGGAAGATGCCGATGCCTTCAAGGCGGGCGCTGGCGCTCCCGAGGGTGCCGAACCGTTCACCATCGTCATCCCGCCGCCCAACGTCACCGGTTCGCTGCATATGGGCCATGCGCTGAACAACACGTTGCAGGACATCCTCGTTCGCTTCGAACGCATGCGCGGCAAGAACGTGCTGTGGCAGCCGGGCATGGACCATGCCGGTATCGCCACTCAGATGGTCGTCGAGCGCAAGCTGATGGAAAAGCAGATCCATCGTCGCGACCTGACGCGCGAGCAGTTCGTCGACAAGGTCTGGGAGTGGAAGGACGAGTCCGGCGGCATGATCTTCAACCAGCTGAAGCGGCTGGGGGCGTCCTGCGACTGGTCGCGCGAGCGCTTCACCATGGACGAGGGCCTGTCCAAGGCCGTCGTCGAGGTGTTCGTGACGCTGCACAAGCAGGGCCTGATCTACAAGGACAAGCGCCTTGTGAACTGGGATCCGAAGCTCCTGACCGCGATCTCGGACCTCGAGGTCGAGCAGCACGAGATCAACGGCAATCTCTGGCACTTCCGCTACCCGGTCGAAGGCGAGGTCTACGATCCGGAGAACCCTGCTACCTACATCACGGTTGCGACCACGCGGCCCGAGACGATGCTCGGCGATACCGCCGTTGCCGTCCATCCCGAAGACGAGCGTTATGCAGCACTCGTCGGTAAGAACGTCATCCTGCCGATCGTCGGGCGCAAGATCCCCATCGTCGCCGATGAATATTCCGATCCGGAAAAGGGTTCGGGCGCGGTCAAGATCACGCCGGCGCACGACTTCAACGACTTCGAGGTCGGCAAGCGCCACAACCTGCCGCAGATCAACATCCTGACCATCGAAGCCAACATCAACATCGTCGACAACGACGAGTTCCTGGAAGGCGTCGAACGTACCGAAATGCGCGATGGCGTGTGGGCACAGTTGCATGGCCTCGACCGGTTCGCTGCGCGCAAGCTCGTCGTCCAGATCATGGAAGAGGGCGGTTTCCTCGACAAGATCGAGCCGCACAAGCACATGGTGCCGCATGGCGACCGCGGCGGCGTGCCGATCGAACCCTTCCTGACCGACCAGTGGTATGTCAACGCGGCCGAAATGGCCAAGCCCGCGCTGCGCTCGGTGCGCGAGGGGCGCACCAACTTCGTGCCCAAGAACTGGGAGAAGACCTACTTCGACTGGATGGAGAACATCCAGCCCTGGTGCGTGTCGCGCCAGCTGTGGTGGGGTCACCAGATCCCGGCCTGGTATGGCCCCGACGGCCAGGTCTTTGTCGAACGCAGCGAAGAAGAAGCGCTCGATGCGGCCGTGCAGCACTACCTGGCCCTTGAAGGCCCGTGGAAGGCATGGGTCGAGGAGCGCCTCGAGAATTTCGAGCCTGGCAAGATCCTGACCCGCGACGAGGATGTGCTCGACACCTGGTTCTCGTCGGCGCTGTGGCCGTTCTCGACGCTCGGCTGGCCCGACAAGACGCCGGAGCTCGACACCTATTACCAGACCGACGTGCTGGTGACCGGTTTCGACATCATCTTCTTCTGGGTTGCCCGCATGATGATGATGGGCCTGCATTTCATGGAAGAAGAGCCGTTCCACACGGTCTACGTCCATGCGCTGGTTCGCGACAAGAACGGCCAGAAGATGTCGAAGTCCAAGGGCAACGTCATCGACCCGCTCGAACTGATCGACGAGTATGGCGCCGACGCGCTGCGTTTCACGCTGGCGATCATGGCAGCGCAGGGGCGCGACGTGAAGCTCGATCCGGCGCGCATCGCTGGCTACCGCAATTTCGGCACCAAGCTGTGGAATGCCACGCGCTTTGCCGAGATGAACGGTGTTGCGCGCAATGACGCGTTCTGGCTCAACGATGCCAAGCTGACGGTCAACCGCTGGATCCTGACCGAACTGACCCGCGCGACGCGTGAGGTGACGGCGGCGATCACCACCTACCGCTTCAACGAAGCGGCGGGCGCTGCCTATCGCTTCGTCTGGAACACCTTCTGCGACTGGTACCTCGAACTGCTCAAGCCGATCTTCATGGGCGACGACGAGGCTGCCAAGACGGAAAGCCAGGCGGTCGCGGCCTTCGTGCTCGACGAGATCTACAAGCTGCTGCATCCGATGATGCCGTTCATGACCGAGGAGCTGTGGGCGCACACAGCGGGCGAGGGCAAGGAGCGCACGTCGCTTCTGTGCCATGCCGCCTGGCCGGCGCCTGATTTCGAGGACGTGGATGCGGCTGCCGAGATCAACTGGCTGGTCGACTTGGTCTCAGGCATTCGCTCGGTGCGCTCGGAGATGAACGTGCCGCCGGCAGCGATCGCGCCGCTGGTCTTCGTCGGCGCCAACGACGAGACGCTGGAGCGTCTGAAGCGTCACAATTCGGCGATTGCGCGCCTGGCCCGTGTCGGCGAGATCACCCATGAGGCGGCCGCACCCAAAGGCGCTGCGCAGATCGTTGCCGGCGAGGCCACGGCCTGCCTGCCGCTCGGCAGCTTGATCGATCTGTCCGCGGAAGCGGCGCGCCTGCAAAAGGAGCTCGCCAAGACGACCGAGGAGATCGCCCGGCTGCACAAGAAGCTGTCGAACGAGAAGTTCGTGGCTTCGGCGCCCGAGGAGATTGTTGCGGCCGAGCGCGAAAAGCTCGAGGACTACCGCCGGACGCAGGAAAAACTCGACACCGCGCTGTCGCGCGTGCGCGACGCCGGCTGACGATTCGAAGCTCAAAACCTGCCGCGCGATGACGTCGCGGCAGGTTTTGCTTGTGCTGCCAGAAATGGCATGTCGCTGCGTAAATTGTGGCCAATGTAACTATTTTGCGCCCGATTGTTGCCATAATGTAACAAGCCTCCAAAACAGCCCGATTTCGGGCTGTTTTTGCATTGGGGATCCGGATTTCCTTGGAAATTCAGGATCGATCGGCGCGGATTTGGCTGAAATTGACGTTTGCGTAAGCGGAAGGCGATGGCCCTGCCACGCTGCCGCCGCAGGGCGGCTATTGTTTGCAAAAAATCAATGTTGCGTGAGCAGGATGAATTCGTTCAATTCTCATCACGAGGCATTCGGGAGAGGACAACCATGAACATTTCGCGTCTCAAAGCGCTGCTGGGGGCAACGGCGCTGACGATCGTTGCGGCAGGCGCAGCTCAGGCCGGCGGCTTTTCGCGCGGCACGGCCGATACGGATATCCTGTTTGAGCAGGGCAATTTTAACCTGCGGACCAGCGTTGTCGTGGTCAAGCCGAACCGCGAATTCACTGTCAATCCTTATCCGGATGGGACGGGTTACAACTTTGCGGACACCTATGTCGTCCCTTCGGCTGCGGTGAAGTTCAAGTTTTTCGACCAGCTTTCCTGCGCGGGAACAGTGAGCCAGCCTTATGGCGGTGGCGTCACCTATCGTGCCCCGGGCAATGGAACGCTGGCGAAGCTCGAAGAAGATTTTACGGTCACGGAATACGGCGCCACCTGCGCCTTCAAGTATGACCTGGGCAAGGGAAGCCTATCGTTCCTCGGCGGGCTTTTTGTCGAAAACGTCGACTACACTCTGCTTGGCGGTAGCGGTACCGTTTCAGTTAAACTGAAGGACAACGATATCGGTTGGCGTGCTGGACTTGCATACGAAATTCCGGAAATCGCACTGCGCGCTCAGTTGATGTACCGCTCCGGTACCGATGTGGCAGCAGAGGGTACTACCAACGGAGTACCAGTTGCGCAGGGCTTTGCGGAGCTTCCCCAGAGCGTTGAGTTGAAGGTTCAGTCCGGCATCGCTCCAGGTTGGCTCGCATACGGTAGCGTGAAGTGGACAGACTGGTCGGTGAACGAGCGGCTCTTGCTTGTTCTAAACAAGTTCAATCCCGCTCCCACCACTCGAGTTAATACCTACAATTGGCAGGACGGCTGGACGGTCACGGGTGGTATTGGCCACGCTTTTACCGATGCGATTTCCGGCACCGTCTTTGCGACCTGGGATCGTGGCGTCGGTACCGGTTGGGATCTCCAGAGCGACACCTATACGGTCGGCGCTGGCGTTTCGATGAAGGACAAGATTGGCGGCGAACTCCGCGCGGGCGTTGGGCTTAGCTACCTAACCGCTGTAGAGGAAACTCAGTACAATGATGCTTTCGTTCCCAACAGTCCCGATCCGCGCAATGGCTTCAATCGTGCCGTCGGCAACGACTGGTCCGTCGCAGTCTCCGCTGGCTACAGCGTGAAGTGGTAACCTCCACAACCTGATCCAGAACAAGCCGGGCCTCGTGCCCGGCTTTTTTGTGCCTGGGCTGCTGGACTGCTCGTTTGCCTTTTGGAAACCATGGCGCGGCAAGTCGGCAACAGTTGTGACGAATCGGCAACACTTTTTAATCAAGCTATCGGCTAATGAACATGACGGGGACATTGCCAATTTCCCGCCATAAACCCGGCGCACCTCGAATGGGTCTTCGGACCAGCGCCCGGTTGCGGCAGGCTGGCAATGAACCAACAGCAAGGCCGCGATGTTGCGGCAGGAACAGAAATGAACGCCAAGGCGACCTTCATGGCCAAGCTGCCCAGCCGTCGAAAGACGGCCGCATCGGCCATTGGACGCCGCTTTTCCTGCCATGCTCTGAGTGTTCGCTTCGCCGGCGGAAGTATTGGCGCCATCACACACTCCCGGGCGACGTCCGCGCAGTTGGCCGCCGATCACGATTTCTTGCAGGGCCTTGGCCGTAGTTTGGTCGAAAACAACGCGCATCTTGATGTGATCGATGTCGTGGACTTGGCGCCGATGGCCGCAGAGGCTGATCTGGCGCGGTTCGACTGCGAAAGCGTGGAGAGGGCGAAAGAATGGAATCCGGGTCCGGCTGATCAGTCGGGCGCGATGTGGAATTGTGCCCGAGCCGCATGGCGAGGGCACGGTCACCCACCGAGGTGGGCGAGAGAAACGAACTGCTATGCGCATATCTGAGTTGGTAAGAGCATCAGCCTTTTCGGCGCTTGTCGCGGCCTCCCTGTTGGGCGCCGCCGGCGAAGCGCTGGCGTTCGACGACAAGGTGTTCGACGACAAGACTGGCGTGAAGCCGGAATCAAGCCCTTGGGCGGTGTTCCAGTTCGGCTTTTCCGCCTACAAGAGCGGTCACAAGGACCAGGCCGTCGAAGCCTATCGCTACGCTGCCGAAAACGGCCAGATCGGTGCCACCTGGAAGCTCGCGCGCATGTATGCCGAAGGCGACGGCGTTGCCCAGAACGACTATGAGGCGTTCAAGTTCTTCACCGAGATTGCCGAACAGGACGTCGAGCCCGGCTCGCCCGAGGAGAGCTATGTCTCCGACGCGCTGGTGGCGCTCGGCGGCTATATGAAACATGGCATTCCCGGCAGCCCGGTGTCGGCCAACCCGGTCGCCGCGCAGGAATATTACATGCGCGCGGCCGCCAATTACCGCAATGCCAACGCCCAGTACGAGATGGGCAAGATGTTCCTCAAGGGGGACGGTGGCGTGAAGGCTTCGGTCAAGCAGGCCGGCCGTTGGCTGCAGCTTGCGGCTGAAAAGGGCCATGCAGGCGCGCAGGCGACGCTTGGCAACTTGCTGTTTGAGAGCGGCAAGGTGGTACGTGGCCTCGCCATGATGACGGCAGCGCTCGAGCGCGCCCAACCTTCCGACCAGCCCTGGATCCGCGGCATGCAGGAAGAGGCGTTTGCCCTTGCCGACGAATCCGATCGCCGCACCGCGATCTCGCTCGCCGAAGACATCCTGACCAAGGGCAACCAGTAGGCGGCGCGATTGCTGCGGCTGGAATGCATGCGCCCGTCTGCGAGACCGCCATGGGCGCCGCCCGTTAATTTCCTGAAGATGATGTTGTAAGCGCGCCAGAGCCGAAGCTCTGGCAGTGCCTCATGCCGCCTGAAGGTTGAGGTCGATAGCCACCGGCACGTGGTCCGACGGCTTTTCCCAGGCGCGCACGTGTTTTTCGATTGTCGCCGAAGCAAAGCGGTTCGCGGCTTCGGGCGACAACAGCAGGTGATCGATGCGGATGCCGTTGTTCTTCTGCCAGGCGCCGGCCTGGTAATCCCAAAAGGTGTAGACGTCACGCTGGTCGGTCACCGAACGTACGGCCTCGGTGAAGCCGAGGTTCACCAGCCGGCGGAACGCCTGGCGCGTCTCTGGCTGGTACAGCGCGTCGCCCAGCCACATCTCGATGTTGCGGGCGTCGATGGCTTCAGGGATGACGTTGTAGTCGCCCGCGAGCACCAGCGCCTCTTCCAGCGCCAGACGCTCCGCCGCCCAGCGCTCAAGCCGCGCCATCCATGACAGCTTGTAGGGGAATTTTTCGGTGCCGACGGGATTACCGTTGGGCAGGTAGAGCGACACGACGCGCAACACGCCGTTGTCGGTCGAGAACACGCCTTCGATGAAGCGCGCCTGCTCGTCGGCGGCATCGCCCGGCAGGCCGCGATTGACCTCGTCGAAGCGCAGCTTGGACAGGATGGCGACGCCGTTGAAGCCCTTTTGGCCGTGGGTTTCGACATTGTAGCCGAGCGCTTCGATCTCGAAACGCGGAAAGCCTTCGTCGACCGTCTTGATTTCCTGCAGGCAGACGATGTCCGGGGCGCTTTCCCTAAGCCAATGCACCAGGTTTTCGATGCGGGCGCGGACACCATTGATGTTCCAGGTCACGATCTTCATGAATTTCACGCGATGATTTCAAATAATTCTTGATAGCCTGCACGGCGGTTCCAGACGATCCTGCACCATCCCTAGGGAGAAGGGAACCGGTCCTCTTCGGCATTCTTCGGACCGGCTGGCAAAAGGGGAACAAATGCCATGTCTAACAGTACTCATCCTGTGGACGAGGTGCTTCCAGCGCCTCGCCTAGCCGCGCTCGGCATCCAGCATGTGCTGGTCATGTATGCCGGTGCAATCGCGGTACCGCTCATCATCGGACGGGCCCTGAAGCTCGATCCGGAGCAGGTCGCCTTCCTGATCTCGGCTGATCTTTTCGTCTGCGGCCTCGTCACCATCATCCAATCCTTCGGCGCCACTCAATGGTTCGGCATCAAGTTGCCGGTCATGATGGGCGTCACCTTCGCCGCCGTCGGCCCGATGGTCGCCATGGCCAACGCCAATCAAGGCCCCGATGGCGCCCGCATGATCTTCGGCGCCATCATAGGTGCTGGCATCGTGGCTTTCCTGATCGCGCCGCTGGTCAGCCGCATGCTCAGGTTCTTTCCGCCCGTTGTCACCGGCACCATCATCGTTGTCATCGGCGCATCGCTGATGCGCATCGGCATCAACTGGATCTTTGGCAATCCTTTCGGCCCGACCGCGCCAAGGCTCGTTGCGCCCGAGCATGCCGAATGGCTGAAGGCGGTGACCGACATGGCTGCGGCCACCGGCTCCACCATCCCGCCGATCCCGGCCAAGCTGGCGCTCGCCGCGACCGCGCCGAACGCCGCTTATGCGCCGCTTGTCAATGTCGGCATTTCAGCGGTCGTGCTGGCCTCGATCCTGATCATCGCCAGGTTCGGCAAGGGCTTTTTGGCCAACATCGCCGTGTTGCTCGGCATCGTCATTGGCGGTGTGCTGACGGCGTCGCTCGGCATGATGCATTTTGACAAGGTGGCGTCCGCCGGCTGGTTCGAACTGATCACGCCGTTTCGCTTCGGCATGCCGATCTTCGACCCGATTCTCATCGTCACGATGGTGCTGGTGATGATCGTGGTGATGATCGAATCGACCGGCATGTTTTTGGCACTTGGTGACATGACGGGCAGAAAGGTGACCCAGCCGATGCTTTCGGCTGGCCTGCGCACCGACGGTCTCGGCACCATCATCGGCGGCCTGTTCAACACCTTTCCGTACACCAGCTTCTCGCAGAATGTCGGTCTTGTCGGCGTCACCGGCGTCAAGAGCCGCTTCGTCTGCGTTGCTGGCGGCGTGATCCTGCTGATCCTGGGACTGGTGCCCAAGATGGGTGCATTGGTCGAAGCGCTTCCGACCGTGGTGCTGGGCGGTGCAGGACTGGTGATGTTCGGCATGGTGGCGGCGACAGGCATCCGCATCCTGTCCAATGTCGACTTCAAGACCAACCGCAACAATTTGTTCGTGGTCGCGGTTTCCATCGGCTTCGGCATGATCCCGCTCGTCGCCCCCGACTTCAAGATGTGGATGCCGCACGACATCCATCCGCTGATCGAGTCGGGCATCCTTCTGGCGTCGGTTTCGGCGGTGGTGCTGAACGCCTTCTTCAACGGCACCAAGGCCAATGAGGCCGAGATCCGCGAAGCGGCGATGGCATCAGAGGCATAGCGCTGGCTACTTGAAACAAGGCGAGGGCCCCGCGAGGGGCCCTTTGCAATTCAGGCGTCCAGCCGATGAACGTAGAACTTGGTGTCGACAAACACGACCGGGAAGCTTGCCGGAAGGTCTGACCTGGCCACCTCTGCAAAGCCGTTCTTCTCGTAGAAGCGATGGGCGGCAAGGAACCTGTCGGTCGTCCCGAGATAGACCGCCCGAATGCCGCGTTCGCGTGCCGTGGCGAGCAAAACACCCAGCAGCTTCGCGGCGGTTCCATGCTCGTGGCCACGCCATTCGGCTGCGACGAACATCTTGCGCAAGGCGGCGAGCCCAGCGCCGATGTCGACGAGGCCGATCGTTCCGACGATCCTGCCATCGGCCTCGGCGACCCAGAATTCACCGAGATCACGCTGGTAGAACTCCGGGATTATCCGCAGGTCTGGCTGGTCGTCGACAGTGACGTCAAAGCCGAATTCGTCTCGCTGGATGGGCAGGATGACGTTCACCACGGCACCGAAGTCACGCGGTTCAAATCGACGGATCTGCATGCTGTTTCCCTTATGCTCAGAATCTTTGAACGCCTGGGGGCAGCGGCGCATCGCGACGAGATGGAATGGTTCGGAGGAAGGCGCAAGCCTATCTGCGCTCGACAAGACCGATGGTGTTGCCTGCCGGATCCTTCAGGAATGCCATCCATTCAGATTCGCCAGCGGGCCCGAACTCGCCCGCCGCATCGCGATGGACGAGCGTGGGCGCGGTGGTAAACGCCACGCCATTGTCGGATGCGATTTCGTAGAAGGAGTCGAGGTCGTCTATGTCGAGATAGACTGTCGCCTGGGGGATGCCGCCGGTGAAGAACAGCCTGACGCCGCCGACGACGATGAAGGCGATGCCGGGCGGGTCGTAGCGGGCATGTACGGGCAGACCGAGGACATCGAGCCAGAAGGCGAGCGTCGCGTCGATGTCGCGACCGGCCGCAAGCGCCACCTGACGGAGCGCTTGCGGCCTGCGCATGGCTAGATGGAGAAACTGGTGCCGCAGCCGCAGCCGGCGACCGCGTTGGGGTTCTTGATCTGGAACGACTGGCCCATCAGGTCGTCGACGAAATCGACGACTGAGCCGCCCATGTAGACGAGCGACAGGTCATCGACCAGCAACGTCGCGCCGTCGCGCTCGATGGCCACGTCATCGTCATTGCGGCCGTCGACGAGGTCGAACTTGTAGGAAAAGCCGGAGCAGCCGCCGCCTTCGACCGAAATTCGCAGCGCGATCTTGCCCGGATCGCCGGCGACGATCTTAGCTATCCGCTTCGCGGCGGCTTCGGTCATGTCGACCTTCATGGCAGTCTTGGCATCAGCGCCCATCGGCGTCACCTTGCTTTCGGTTTCTTATGATAGGTATGAAGCCACCTGGGGCAAGTCAACAGGTGGGGAGTATGGCAGGCGAACGGCAACTTGGCGATATCGGCTTCGGCTACCGGCCGCGCGCCGCCTATGCCTGCGACCCCGCACGGTCGCGCGGGCGCCTGTTTGACGAGGTCGAGAGCCCGACGCGCACGCCGTTCCAGCGCGACCGCGACCGCATCATCCATTCGACAGCCTTTCGCCGCCTCAAGCACAAGACGCAAGTGTTTGTGGCGCATGAGGGCGATCATTTCCGCACCCGGCTGACACACACCATCGAAGTCGCCCAGATTGCCCGCGCTTTGGCGCGCGCCTTGCGCTGCGACGAAGATCTCGCCGAGGCAATCGCTCTGGTCCATGATTTCGGCCACACGCCTTTCGGCCATACCGGCGAAGACGCGCTCAACGAAAAGATGGCGGCCTGGGGCGGCTTCGACCACAACGCCCAGTCGCTGCGCGTGGTGACACGGCTCGAAAGCCGCTACGCCGAGTTCGACGGCCTCAACCTGACCTGGGAAACGCTGGAGGGGCTGGTCAAGCATAATGGCCCGCTGACCGATGCCGCCGGCAAGGGCCTGAAAGGCCCGGTGCCGCAGGCGATCCGCGATTATTCCGAACTGCATGACCTCGAACTCGACCGCTTCGCCAGCCTGGAAGCGCAATGCGCGGCGATTGCCGACGATATCGCCTACAACACCCATGACATCGACGATGGGTTACGCGCCGGCCTCTTGACGCTCGACATGCTCGACGGTGTCGGCCTGCCGGCGCAGATTTTGCGCGGCGTGCGCGAGCGCTACCCCGCGCTCGACGCGATGCGCACCGGCCACGAGCTGATGCGGCGGCAGATCACCATCTTCGTCGAGGACGTGATTTCCACCGCCACCGCACGGATCGCCCTTCTGGCGCCGCAGAGTGCCGACGAGGTGAGGGCGGCGGGCGAGGCGATGGTGACCTTCTCGGAGCAGATGGCTGCGTCGGAGAAGGAGCTCAAGGCCTTTTTGTACCGCAACATGTACCGCCATTCCGAAGTGATGCGGGTGCGGGCCGATGCCGACAAGATCGTGCGCGATCTTTTTGACGTCTATTTCGCGGATCCGCGTGCCATGCCGGAAGGCTGGCGTGAGGGGCTCGATCGGGCAGAGGACCGCATCAAGGCGCGCGCCGTCGCCGACTTTCTGGCCGGCATGACCGACACTTATGCGATCAAGGAACACCGGCGCTTGTTTGACCATACGCCCGATTTGAGTTAGGCCGAGCGAAATTTCCGGCATATTTTGCCGGTTGCCATGCAATGCCAGCCAGAGCCGAGCACATGAACATTTTCGCCGATTTCAGCGAGCGGATTACCAAAGCCGTCGAAGCGCTTGAATTGACTCCAAAAGATGGCGGTGCACTCGACCTGACACGCATTGCCGTCGAGCCGCCGCGCGACGCCACCCATGGCGATCTCGCGACCAACGCGGCGATGGTGCTGGCGAAGCCGACCGGGCAGAACCCGCGCGCGCTGGCTGAACGGCTGGTCGCCGAGCTCGCCAAGGACGCCGACGTGGTCAAGGCCGAGGTTGCAGGCCCAGGCTTCGTCAACCTCAAGCTCAAGGATGCGTTCTGGCAGAAGCATTTGGCCGACCTTCTGTCGCGCGGCACCGAATATGGCCGCTCCGGCTACGGCAACAAGAAGCGCGTCAATGTCGAATATGTCTCGGCCAATCCGACCGGGCCGATGCATGTCGGCCATTGCCGCGGTGCGGTTGTCGGCGATGCGCTGGCCAACATCTTGGGCTTTGCCGGCTACGACGTGACCAAGGAATATTACATCAACGACGCCGGCGTGCAGATCGACGTGCTCGGCCGCTCGGTGATGCTGCGTTATCGCGAGGCACTTGGCGATGAGATCGGCGAGATCCCGGCGGGGCTTTATCCCGGCGACTATCTCGTGCCGGTCGGCCAGTCGCTGGCCAAGGAATTCGGCCGCGACCTGCTGCAAAAGCCCGAGGATGAGGCGCTTTCCATCATCAAGGACCGCACCATCGACGCGATGATGGTGATGATCCGCGAGGACCTGGCGCTGCTCAATGTGCGCCACGAGGTGTTCTTCTCCGAACGCACGCTGCATGAAGACAACGCCAAGGCGATCCGCTCGGCGATCAGCGACCTGACGCTGAAGGGCCACATCTACAAGGGCAAGCTGCCGCCGCCCAAGGGCGAAAAGCCCGACGATTGGGAAGACCGCGAACAGACCTTGTTCCGCTCGACCGAGGTCGGCGATGATATGGATCGCCCGCTGGTCAAGTCGGACGGCGCCTTCACCTATTTCGCAGCCGACGTCGCCTATCTCAAGGACAAGGTCGACCGCGGCTTCGAGGAACTGGTGTTCGTGCTCGGCGCCGATCATGGCGGCTACGTCAAGCGCATGGAAGCGCTGGCGCGTGCCGTGACCGACGGTGCGGTCAAGCTTGATGTGCTGCTGTGCCAACTGGTCAAGCTGTTCCGCGATGGCGAGCCGGTGCGCATGTCGAAGCGGGCAGGGGAATTTATCACCTTGCGTGAGGTCGTCGAGGAAGTCGGTCGCGATGCGATTCGCTTCATGATGCTCTATCGCAAGAGCGATGCGCCGCTGGATTTCGATTTTGCCAAGGTGACCGAGCAGTCCAAGGACAATCCGGTGTTCTACGTGCAATACGCATCTGCGCGCTGCCACTCGGTGTTCAGGCAGGCGAAGGAGCAGCTCGGCCAAGCAGAATTCGCACGCCCCGGCCTGATCGGTGCTGTCGAAAGGCTTACCGACGAAGGCGAGATCGCTATCGTCAAGAAGCTCGCCGAGTATCCGCGCCTGATCGAGTCGGCTGCGCAGTCGATGGAGCCGCACAGGCTGGCGTTCTACCTCTACGACCTCGCAAGCACCTTCCACGGACATTGGAATCGCGGCACCGACAACCATGACTTACGGTTTGTTAAGGTTAACGATCCAGAATTGACCTATGCCAGACTCGGGCTGGTGCAGGCTGTTTCGGACGTTTTGACGTCAGGCCTGGCGTTGATCGGAGCGGATGCTCCGACCGAAATGCGCTAGGTTTTCCGGAGCTGAATGTCACCTTTTGCCCACATTGCGCTGGTAAGGGCCAACCTTACGCGACGTTCATTGCGTCCGAAAAAAGTGCGAGAGTTCGGGAAAAAGAATGGCAGACAGAACCCAGCTGAAGATCGCAGACAAGAATGATTTCGCCGACGAAGATCCCTTCGCCGAATTGACGAGGATCATGGGCTTCGATCCGCGCCAGCCAGTGGTGCGCCAGGATGTTGGCGCCCCCGCTGACCGCGTCGAGCCGACTGTTGACGACGACTTTGGCATTGATCTGGAAAAGGAACTGCTTGGCGAATTGGCTGGCGACGATCTCCTCGCCGAGCCGGAGCAAACTGCACCAGCAGTTTACGTCGAGGCCGATGAGCCCGTCGCTTACGCGCCCGTAGAAGCACCCGTTGCCTATACGCCGGCTGACGATCGCGACCATGAGCCGGAATTTGCTTCCGCTGCGTCGTTCGACGATGCGGTTGCTGCAAGCTTCGAGGATTTTTCGCTCGAGGACGAACTGCTTCGCTCCGAGGAGCCGGCTTATGCCGCAGCGCCTGCCTACGAACCGGCGCCTGAAGTCAATTTTGCCCCGGAGCCTGCCTTCGCGTCCGAGCCAGCTTTTGCGCCCGAACCCGATTTCGACGATGCGGTCGCTGCGTCCTTCGAGCAGGACTTCGCGATGGAAGACGAGCTGCTGGCGGCCGAGGAGCCTGCCGAGCAGATCGCAACACCGGTTGCTTATGCCGCTTCGAGCGAGGTCGATCTCGATGCCGAATTCGACATTGCCCTTGCCGATGTCGACATGAATTTCGCGGCTGTCGAAGAAGAAACCTATGAAGCCGAGGCCGACGATCAACTGACGCTCAGCGACTACCAGCCGGCCCAGCCCGAGGTCGCGTTCTCGCAGGCCGATCTTGTCGAGGAGCCGCAAGCGGCTGCCGCACCTGTCGCGCAGGCCGAAGAATATGACGAGTTCGAGCGCCGCCTGCAGGACGCGCTGCGCGACGAAGAGCCGGCCTATGAAGCTGCCGTTGCCTATCAGGAACCGGCTTTTGAGCCGGTGATCGAAGCGCCGGTCCATGAACCCGAGGTCGCTCAGGTTGCCGCCGTCGAGGACACCAGCCTCGAAGACGAACTGAATGCGCTGCTCGGCAACATGAGCAGCCAGGCCAAGGCTTTGTCCGAGCCAGTGCCGCTGCGCGTCGTCGAGCCGATCGCTGTCGAACCCGAGCCGACATTCGCAAGCTCGCTGTGGGCGCCCGAGCAGCCTGCCGAGGAACCGGTGCAGTCCTATGAAGACACCGACTATGCGTCGTCCTACGACGCGCCGGTCGAGGAGTTCGTAACCGCCGAGGAAGCGGCTCCCATCCTGGCTGATGCCGGCTATTCCGAGCCGAGCTACGATCATCAGGCCGACATTGATGTCAGCTTCGACGACGACGCCTTCGACATGGCGCTTGAGCGCAGTGCCGTGGCTGAAGTCGCAGCACCCGCAGTTGCCGTTGTCGCAGCCGCTGCTGTAGCAGCCCCGATGCGGCCGCTTGCTGCCTCGCGCTACGAGCAGGCCCGTAGCTGGGGTCTGGGCACGCCGGTTGCGCCGCGCGTCGCAGCACCTGTCGTAGCCGCCCAGTCGAGCTACCAGCCGGAAGCGATCGAGAAGCCTGATGCCTATGTGCCGGTGGCGCCGACCTATATGCCGCAAGCCGAGCCCGAGGCCTATGTGCCCGAAGCTTATGCACAGCAGGCTGAACCCGAGGCATATGCGCAGGCAGATCCTGCCGTAGACGATCTGGAAGCCGAGCTTTTCGCTGCCGTGTCGTCCTTCGACGATGCGCCCGATATCGAGACCGTCGACGTGCCGGAAAAGGCAGTCGCGCTTGCCGACGACCTCGACATTCCTGAACTGTCGTTCGAGGACGATGCGCCGCCGGCGCCGGCCTATGACGATCTCGACGGCGAATTCTCGAACCTGATGAACGAGATGAATGCGCCTGAGGCAAGCAAGCAACTCGGGTCGACCAACTATGAGTCGAACCCCTACGCCACCGGCTTTGACCGCAAGACTTTGCGCGATGGCGATGTTTCGCAGCCGATCGAACTGGCAGGTGCTGCCGCAGCGGGTGCTGCCGCCATGTATGCCGGCCGCCAGCAGGCCGACGACCGTCTGGGTGGCTTCGACCTCGGCGGCATGCAGCACAGCCAGGCAAATGCGCCGCGCCAGCAGGGCCAGGCCGACGAGTTCGACTACGATCCCGATTTCGACGAGGCGATGGAAGCGCTGCCCGGATCGGCGGCACCCCGTCCGGCGCGTCGCGGCATGATGATTGCCGCAATCGTCGGTGCGGTTGCCGTTGTCGGTGGCATCGGTGCCTTCGCGCTGTCGTTTGGTGGCGGCGAGGGGGCAGGTGCACCTGTCATCGTCAAGGCCGACGAGAGCCCGATCAAGGTCAAGCCGGAGAATCCGGGCGGCGCTACCGTGCCGAACCAGGACAGCAAGGTTTATGACCGTGTTGCAGGCGGCTCGACCAACGGTGCCCCGGCACAGGACAAGCTTGTCACCAACGCGGAAGAGCCGGTCGACCTCGCGGCGCAGGATGCCGAGGCGAACATGCCTGAAAACATGCCGCTCAATGGAGACGACGTTGCGGCCGAACCGGCGACCGCGAAGTCGGAAGAGCGCGTCGCCCAGGCACCGCAGGCAGATCAGCCGGATGCGACCACCGAGACCGCTGCTGTCGCCCCTCGCAAGGTCCGCACCATGGTGGTGAGGCCAGATGGCACGCTGGTGCCGCGCGAAGAGCCGGCGCCGGCCGCAGTTGCCGCGACCGAGCCGACCGATCCGGCACCGCAGCGTGTTGCCGAGCCGGCAAGCGAAGCCACCGGCACCGTGCCCGCCCAGCCCGCGCTGGCGCCGGTCGCCAAGCCGGTGCAATCGGCCAATACCCCGTCCACCGCGCCGATCGCGCCGCAGCGCCCGTCCGAGCAGCCGGTTGATGTCGTTGGCGAGGTCAAGCCTGACCAGGTCGCCGCCGTTGCGCCGTCGGCACCGACGACTGCCGCCGCTTCCGGTGCCTGGGCAATGCAGATTGCCTCGCAGCCGAGCGAAGCCGCTGCGAAGTCGACCTATGCCGATCTCGCCCGCCGCTATGGCAGCGTGCTCAACGGCCGCGAAGTCAGCATCGTCAAGGCCGACATCGCCGGCAAGGGCACGTTCTGGCGCGTTCGCGTGCCGGCTGGCACGCGCAACGACGCGGTCAGCCTGTGCGAAAGCTACAAGGCCGCTGGCGGCAACTGCTTCGTTTCGAAGTAGGCAAGCCTTACTCAAATCGGAAAGCGGCGCAGCCAGGCTGCGCCGTTTTCGTTTTCAGGCCCCGGCAATGCGCAAGATTCTATCGCCGGTCAAAAGGCGCTAAGCTGGCAGCATGACCGAATCACCGCCTGACACGTTGGGGACGCGGCTTTCTGGGGATTACCGGGCAAAGACCGCGGCAATCCTTGCGGCGGATGCCGAACTTGTCCTTCACTGCAAAATCGCTGGCCACTGCAAAATCGCCGGCAACTTGCATGCGCGCGCTGAAACCGTGCCGCAGGCGGAATTCGGACATTATTTCGAGGCAGTTGCATAGCCTCTCAAGGAGAAGGCACGGATTTTGGCGGAA
Organism: Aminobacter carboxidus; assembly: GCF_014863355.1. Lineage (GTDB taxonomy): Bacteria > Pseudomonadota > Alphaproteobacteria > Rhizobiales > Rhizobiaceae > Aminobacter > Aminobacter carboxidus. The sequence continues at coordinate 1,205,902 of NZ_JACZEP010000001.1, forward strand.
GCATTGGAAAGCAAGGCGCAAAAGCCAGCACCGATGGACCGTCTGTGGGCGGAGAACGCCGACGACCGCATGACGGACGATCCGTCGCTGGTCGTCGACGTCGCCGGCTTCGAAGGCCCGCTCGATCTTCTGTTGCACCTGGCACGCAGCCAGCGCGTCGACCTGTCCCGCATCTCCATCCTGGCACTTGTCGAGCAGTACCTGACCTTTGTCTCTCAGGCGCGGGCGCTGAGGCTGGAGCTTGCCGCCGACTATCTGGTCATGGCGGCATGGCTCGCCTTCCTCAAGTCGAAATTGCTGATCCCCAAGCTGCCGGGCGACGAGGGTGAGAGCGGCGAAGAACTGGCTGCCGTGCTGCAATTCCGGCTGAAGCGGCTCGAGGCGATGCGCGATGCCGCCTCGCGGCTGGTCAATCGCAACCGGCTTGGTCGCGATGTCTTCCAGCGCGGTGCGCCCGAACTGGTGATCATCGACAAGCGCAACGAGTATTCGGCCTCGCTGTTCGATCTGCTGAGCGCCTATGCCGGCCAGCGCCAGCGCCAGGCGATCACCAATGTGCAGATCGCCAAGCGCGGTGTCTGGTCGCTCAAGCAGGCGCGGGACATCCTGACCCGAATGGTGGGAGAGCTGAAGGACTGGACCGCGCTCGATCATTTCCTGCTGCGCTACATGACTGGCCCGGAAGAGCGTGCAACGGCGATCGCAAGTTCCTTTGCCGCAAGCCTTGAGATGGTCCGCGACGGCAGCGTCGAAATCCGTCAGCACGAACCGTTCGCGCCGATCTATCTGCGCGAACGCCGGGCCCCGGGCCCGCAGACCGAAGGTGTGTCATGACCGAAGGATCGAATGTCGTCCCGTTCTCCCTCGACGACGAGGACGGCGAGACCGTGGAACACAACCCTGCGGCCCGGCTGCACCTGGCCGAAGCCGTGCGCATGGCCGAAGCCATCGTCTTCGCCAGTGCCGAGCCGGTGAGCGAGCGGCAGCTCGTCGCCCGGCTGCCGGAAGGCATCGACGTGCCCGCCGCCATGGCCGAGTTGCAGCGCATCTACGAACGGCGCGGCGTCAATCTGATCAAGGTTGCCGATTCCTGGGCCTTCCGCACCGCTGGCGACCTGGCCTTCCTGATGAGCCGTGACACCATCCAGCAAAAGAAGCTGTCGCGCGCCGCCCTCGAAGTGCTGTCGGTGATCGCCTACCACCAGCCGGTGACCCGCGCCGAGATCGAAGACATCCGTGGCGTCGAGACCTCGAAGGGCACCCTCGACACACTGATGGAAACCGAATGGGTGCGCATGCGCGGCCGCCGCAAGACGCCCGGCCGGCCGGTCACCTACGGCACCACTGACAAGTTCCTCGATCATTTCGGCCTCGAGGAGATACGCGACCTGCCCGGCATGGAAGAGCTCAAGGGGGCAGGACTGCTGTCGTCGCGCATGCCAGCCGGCTTCTCGGTGCCGCTGCCGCCGTCCGATCCAGACCTGCTCACCGACGACGAGGACCCGCTCACCGACATCGATCTGGAAGAGCTTGGCCTGTTGACACCCCGCGTTACAGATGATTGACCCGCGCCGGTGTGGAACCGGCAGCAGAAGGTCCATCCTGTGACGACAAATCAGGCCCAGACGGCATCCCGGGTTACTGCGGGTGTGACCTTTGCCGCACGGCTGGCCTTTGAGAACATCCGCCATTCCTTCGGCAACGGGTCGGAGACGCTGCGCGACGTCAGCCTTGCCGCCGAGCCGGGTGAGGTCCTGTGTCTGCTTGGGCCGTCCGGATCGGGCAAGACGACGTTGCTCAGGATTGCCGCCGGCATCGAGGCGCAGACCACGGGGCGCGTGTTGCTGAACGGCAAGGAGATCGCGGGGCCGTCAGTGTTCCTGCCGCCGGAACAGCGTTCGATAGGCCTGGTGTTCCAGGATTTCGCGCTGTTTCCGCATCTGACGATCCTTGACAACGTACGCTTTGGGCTGACCGCGCTGTCTCGCGAGGAGGGCAAGCGCGAGGCGCTGATCGCGCTCGCGCGCGTCGGCCTCGAGCATTACGCCGACAATTATCCGCATGCCCTGTCCGGCGGCGAGCAGCAGCGGGTGGCGCTTGCCCGGGCGCTGGCGCCACGGCCGGCGGTGCTGTTGATGGATGAGCCGTTTTCGGGCCTTGATTCGCGCCTCAAGGATTCGGTGCGGGCCGAAACGCTGGCGATCCTGCGCGAAAGCCGCGCGACCGCCATCGTCGTCACCCACGATGCCGAAGAAGCCATGCGAATGGGCGACCGCATCGCGCTATTGAAGGATGGCAAGCTGGTGCAGACCGGCAGGGCGGACGACCTCTACCTCAGGCCCGCAAACCTGTTCGTCGCGGGCTTCTTCTCCGAACTCAATGTCTTTGCGGCCAAGGTTGTCGATGGTTATGCCGCGACCCCGGTGGGCGAGGTCGAAACCGACATATCTGAGGGCGCAGAGGTGCAGGTGGCGGTGCGACTGACCGGTATCGATGTCAGTGAAGACACCGGCGAAACCCAGGCACGCATCATTTCGCGGCGCTATCTCGGCGTTGTGGAATTGCTCGAGCTTGCCGTGCCGGGCACCGACCTGCCGGTGAGGGCGCGCATACGCTGCGGCGCTTTGTCCGCAAAAGCACGTGATATATGGCTGTCGCTTCGGAAAGCGGATGTTCTAGTGTTTGAATCCGGAAGCGAAAGAGCCTAGATCAATCGCAGGGAAACTGTTCAAGAGAGAGTTCAATGGGTTCGTTTTCAATCTGGCACTGGCTGATCGTCCTGGTCGTCGTGCTGCTGCTGTTTGGTCGTGGCAAGATCCCGGAATTGATGGGCGACATGGCCAAGGGCATCAAGAGCTTCAAGAAGGGTATGTCGGACGACGAAGCCGATGACTCCAAGACGGTCGAGCATCGCAATGATGAAACAGTGAACTCGACCAAGGAAAAGGCCGGCAAGAGCTGAGGCCCTTACTCCTGATGCAGCGCTGCGCGTCCGACCGGACGCGCAAGGCACGCTGTACGCTTCTTGAATTTGTGCGGGGTCCCTTGCAGAAACCGGCGACGGTTTTCGAGAGGCCTGCACTAGCCGGATCGCATCGACATGTTTGAAATCGGCTGGACCGAAATGCTGGTGATCGCGGTCGTCATGATCGTGGTTGTCGGCCCGAAGGATTTGCCCAAGATGCTCCGCACCATGGGGCGGATGATGGCCAAGGCACGTTCCATGGCCGGCGATTTTCAGCGCCAGTTCAACGATGCACTGAAAGAGGCCGAGCTCGACGACGTCAAGAAATCGGTCGACGAGCTCCGCGGCCTCAATCCGGCGAACGAGATCAGGAAGCAGCTGAACCCGTTTGAAAAGGCAGCCGCCGACGTGCGCGCCGGTCTCGATACAGCGATGAAGCCAAAGCCCGCTGCACCGCCGGCCGAATCCGTTTCGGAAGTCATACATCCGGCCGAGCCGTTGAAGAATGGCGCAACCGCCATGCCTGGTGTTTCAGGACCCGAGACCATGCCGGCAGCACCGGTGTTCCCGGCAACTGAGGTCAAGGCCACGCCGGTGCCTGCCGCTGCCAAAGTGGTGGACAAGCCAAAGGCGACCGCAAAGCCCAAGGCAACGCCAGAACCCACCGCCAAGGCAAGCGCAGCACCGGCCAAGTCCAAGGCGGCAGCCGCACCGACCATGCCCGGCCCAGCGAAGGCTGCGCCGGCAAAGGCTGCCGCGCCCAAGAAGACCGTTGCCAAGTCGACGACCAAAGCAGGAAAAGCCTCGTGAGCGCCGAAGACGACGAAATCGAAAAGTCCTCGGCCCCACTGATGGAGCACCTCATCGAGCTGCGCACGCGGCTGATGTGGTCGATCGGCGGCTTCTTCGTCGCCTTCCTGGTCTGCTTCTTCTTTGCCAAGCAACTGTTCAACCTGCTGGTCATCCCGTTCAAATGGGCGACAGACTGGGCCGGCCTTGACCCGCACAAGGTCGAGCTGATCTACACCGCGCCGCAGGAATTCTTCTTCACCCAGATCAAGCTCGCCATGTTCGGCGGCCTGGTCATCGCGTTCCCGGTGATTGCAGCACAGATCTACAAGTTTGTGGCGCCCGGCCTCTACAAGAACGAACGCGCCGCCTTCCTGCCGTTCCTGATCGCCTCGCCGGTGCTGTTCCTGCTCGGTGCGTCGCTGGTCTATTTCTTCTTCACCCCGATGGTGATGTGGTTCTTCCTTGCCATGCAGCAGGCCGGCACCGACGACCAGGTGCAGATTTCGCTGCTGCCCAAGGTGTCGGAATATCTCAGCCTGATCATGACGCTGATCTTCTCCTTCGGCCTGGTGTTTCAGCTGCCGGTGGTGACGACGCTGATGGCGCGCGTCGGGATGGTCTCCTCGCAAGGTTTGGCCGACAAGCGCAAATGGGCGATCGTGATTGCGTTCGTGGTGGCAGCCGTGCTGACGCCGCCCGATCCGGTCAGCCAGATCGGCCTTGCCCTTCCCACGATCCTTCTTTACGAGATTTCCATCTGGACCGCCCGGATGATCGAAAAGAAGCGCGAGCAGGAGCGTGTGGCACGCGAGAAGCAGGATGCGGACGAAAGCGCCGCTGAAGAGCAATCGCAAGCAGCATCGAGCTCGCTCGAAGGCACAGGCAGCGGCACCAACGCCAGCTGACAGCCCGATCCGCCGTCGCGGTCGTTCGACCAACTGCCGCGACCGGAACCTTTTTAAATGCTTGATACCAAATGGATTCGCGAGAACCCTGAAGCTCTGATCGAAGCGCTGATGAAGCGCGGTCAATCGACGGATGCGGCCAAGTCGACGGTCGAGGACCTGATTGCCAGGGACGAGGCGCGCCGCGCCCATGTCTCCAAGCTGCAGGAGGCGCAGGAGCGCCGCAATGCCGCGTCCAAGGAAATCGGCAACGCCATGCGCAATGGTGATTCCGCCCTTGCCGAGAAGCTGAAGACCGAAGTCGCCGAGATTAAGGGCTTCATCCAGGACGGCGAAGGCCGCGAGCGCGAGCTCGACAAGGCGCTCGACGCAGCCCTTGCCGTGATCCCGAACGTGCCGTTTGAAGACGTGCCGGTTGGCCGGGACGAAACCGGCAATGTCGTGTTGCGCACGGTCGGCAAGGTGCTGCCGCGCCCGAACTGGGTCAAGGAGCATTTCGAGATCGGCGAGGCGCTCGGCCTGATGGATTTCGAGCGCGCCGCAAAGCTCTCCGGATCGCGCTTCACCGTGCTCAAGGGCCAGCTTGCCCGGCTCGAGCGCGCGCTCGGCCAGTTCATGCTCGACCTGCACACTTCGGAACACGGCTACATGGAAGTGCAGCCGCCGCTTCTGGTGCGCGACGAGGTGCTGTTCGGCACCAACCAGCTGCCGAAGTTCGAGGAGGACCTGTTCTTCGTGCCGCATGGCGACAGCCGGCTCGGCCTGATCCCGACCGCAGAGGTGCCGCTGACCAATCTGGTGCGTGAGGAAATTCTGGCAAACGAGCAGCTGCCGCTGCGCATGACGGCGCTGACGCCTTGCTTCCGTTCGGAGGCTGGTTCGGCTGGTCGCGATACGCGCGGCATGCTGCGCCAGCACCAGTTCTACAAGGTCGAGCTGGTTTCGATCGTTGATGCCGAAAGCGCGCTCGCCGAGCATGACCGCATGACCGAATGCGCCGAAGAGGTGCTCAAGCGCCTCGGCCTGCCGTTCCGTACCATGGTGCTGTGTACCGGCGACATGGGCTTCGGCGCGCGCAAGACCCACGATATCGAGGTCTGGCTTCCCGGCCAGAATACCTATCGCGAGATTTCGTCCTGCTCGGTTTGCGGCGACTTCCAGGCGCGCCGCATGGACGCCCGCTACCGTCCGAAGGAAGAGAAGGGCACGCGTTTTGTGCACACGCTCAACGGTTCGGGCGTCGCCGTCGGCCGCGCGCTGATCGCCGTCATCGAGAATTACCAGAACGAGGATGGCAGCGTAACGATTCCTGAAGCGCTGCTGCCTTATATGGGTGGCCTGACCAAGATCGAAGCGAAGTGACATGCGCATTCTGCTGACCAACGACGACGGCATCCACGCCGAAGGCCTTGCTGTCCTGGAGCGGATCGCCAACCAGCTGTCGGACGACGTCTGGGTGGTGGCACCGGAGACCGACCAGTCGGGCTATGCGCATTCGCTGTCGATCTCGGAGCCGCTTCGGCTGCGCAAGATCAGCGACAAGCACTATGCGGTCAACGGCACGCCGACCGATTGCGTCATCATGGGCGCACGCAAGATCCTGCCCGAGCCGCCGGACCTGATCCTGTCGGGCATCAATTCGGGCCTCAATGTCGCCGACGACGTGACCTATTCGGGGACCGTGGCGGGTGCCATGGAAGGCGCGCTGATCGGCATCCGCTCGATTGCGTTGAGCCAGGCCTACATCTACGAAAACGACGAGCGCATCGTGCCATACCAAACGGCCGAGGCGCTGGCGCCAGCGCTGCTGCGCAAGCTGATCGCCACCGAACTGCCGATCGGCGTCCTGCTCAACGTCAATTTCCCCAATTGCCCACCTGAAGAGGTCACCGGACCTGTGGTGGCGAGCCAGGGCAAGCTGGCCTACGGCATCTGGGTCGAGGAACGCCGCGACGGCCGCAGCCTGCCTTACTACTGGCTGCGTTTTGGACGCGATGAGCCGGAAGTGAAGCCCGGAACCGACCTGCATGCAGTGCGCAACAAGCAGATTTCGGTCACCCCGCTCAAGCTCGACATGACGGCGCATGAACTGCGCGATCAATTGGCCAAGGCTATTGCATGAACATGATGCCGGACGACCGTGAAGGCTTCGCCGCCTTTCTTCTTCGCCTGCGCGGGCGCGGCATCGTTCCGAAAAATCTGATCGCTGCCTTTGAGGCAACACCCCGGCGCGATTTTCTCGCCGGACAGTTCCATTCCATCGCCTGGACGGACCGCATGCTGCCGATCGAATGCGGCGAGGCGATCGAAGGTGCCGACCTGCAGACGGCGGTGATTTCCGCACTCAACCTCGAGCCTGGCAACCGCGTGCTCGAAGTCGGCACGGGTTCGGGCTACACGGCGGCTGTCATGGCGCGGCTGGCCGGCCGCGTCGTCACCGTCGAGCGCTTCAAGACGCTGACCGATCTGGCGCGCCAGCGCTTCGAGATGCTCGGCCTTGGCAACGCGCTGGTCCGCCAGGCCGACGGCTCGAACGGTTTGCCGGGTGAGGGGCCGTTTGATCGAATCGTCGTCTGGGCCGCCTTCGACAGCCATCCGCGCATGTTCGTCGACCAATTGTCGAGCGGCGGCACCATGATTGCGCCGATCGGCCCGGAGGAGGGCGAGCAGGTGCTTTGCAAGCTGACCAAGATTGGCAGCCGCTTCGAGCGCGAGGATCTTGGCGTCGTCCGCCTGCAGCCGCTGGCCCGCGGCGTCGCCGCCGTCATCTAGGCCAGCCACCACTACATCCTTGGCAATGTGCGCGCGAGCCGGGCTTCCAGCCTGCCCTCGGCGCGCGTCTGCTCACCGTCTGACGAAGCATTTGATTTATTTGATCCCCTTAACCGACCAGTAACATTAACGCGCTTTAATCAAGCCTAGTTGGTATCGGGTAAAGCGCGGGTCAGTGCGATGCGTTTCAGTATTTTGAAGGCGAATAAACGCTCTCTGGCGCGCGGTGGCGCCGTTCTGCTGGTTGCCGGCATGGCAGCAGGGTGCAGTTCCGGAGTGTCGCGATTTGGCGGCGGTGGTGTCGATGACATCTTCACCGCATCGACGCCGAACCAGCGTTCGATCATCAATAATCAGCCACAGCAGCAGCCGTTCCCTGGTGACGCCCAGATGGCAGCCCCGATGGCGTCGGCCAGTGCCGGATCGGTCAGCCGCGGCAGCCTGCAACCGGTGTCGTCGCAGCCTCTGCCGGCGCCTGTCGCCCAGGCGCCGGCACTTGCTCCGGCTCCCGTCCAGACGGCACAGGCTCCTGCATTGGCGCCTGCCGTCGATCGCACCACGACCGGTACAGTTGCTCAGCCGGCGACGGCGGATCAGAACACACTCAAGCTGCCGGGCAAGAATCCGCAGCCTGCCACCTTGCCAAGCAACAAGGTCGCGGTGCTGCCGCAGCAGCCCAAGACCAAGGAAGCCGCAACAGCGCAGCTCGGCTCGCCAGCGGATAACAACGCCAAGCCAGCAGGCGCCGGCGGCTACAAGGTCGTCGAGGGCGACACGCTCAACCGCATCGCCAAGAAGCTTGGCGTGACGACGACGGCACTGAAGGAGGCCAACAGCCTGCAGGACGGCCGAATCCGCATCGGCCAGACCTTGAAGGTGCCGGGTGCCGGTGCGACCTCGGCTGTTGCCAAGGCCACGCCCGCCGTTGATCCGGTGGTCACCGCAACCGCTGCCACGGCTGCTCCGAAGCCTGCCGTTGCCGCAGCCAAGCCTGCAGCCGCAGCTCCCGCAGTTGCTGCCTACACGCCGCCGAAGAAAGACAAGTTGGTGCAGCAGGCCGAGGAATCGGCCGAAGCAGCGCCGAACTCCACCGGCATCGACCGTATGCGCTGGCCGGTACGTGGTCGTGTCGTTGCCAACTACGGCAAGGGCGGCGGCAAGTCGAACGATGGTATCGACATCTCGGTGCCGGAAGGCACGCCGGTGAAGGCTGCCGAAAACGGCGTCGTCATCTATGCCGGCGACGGTCTCAAGGAATTCGGCAACACCGTTCTGGTGCGCCACGAGAATGGCCTCGTGACCGTCTATGGTCACGCAAGCTCGCTCAAGGTCCAGCGCGGCCAGAAGGTCAAGCGTGGCGACGAGATCGCACTTTCAGGCATGAGCGGTTCGACCGATGCGCCGAAGCTGCATTTCGAAGTGCGCAAGAACTCCACGCCGGTCGATCCGAGCGGCTACCTCGAATAGCCGATGCCAGGTTTGCGCATCGGGCCTGTTTTCGGGCCGATGCGGCAGCGAGGTGCCCTGACCTCCATCAGTCCCGCCATATCAGCCCGTCCCTGTCAGGGGCGGGCGTTTTCATTTGGAGGGTTCAGTCCTTGAGCGGCTTGCCGAGGCGTCCGGCAAGGTCCTGGATGAACTGCCAGGCGACGCGGCCTGAGCGGCTGCCGCGGGTCGTTGCCCATTCCAGCGCCTCGGCCCGCAAGGTCTCGGGATCATTGTCGAAGCCGTGGTAGCGGGCGTAGCCGTTGACCATGTCGAGATATTCGTCCTGCGAGCATTTGTGAAAGCCGAGCCACAGACCGAAGCGATCGGACAGCGAGACCTTTTCCTCGACGGCTTCCGACGGGTTGATGGCGGTCGAACGCTCGTTGTCGATCATGTCCCGGGGCAAAAGGTGCCTGCGGTTCGACGTCGCGTAGAAGATGACATTGTCTGGCCGGCCCTCGACGCCGCCTTCAAGTGCTGCCTTGAGCGACTTGTAGGAAGTGTCGTCATGGTCGAACGACAGGTCGTCGCAGAAAAGGATGAACCGGTAGTGCGCTGCCTTGAGCAGGTTCATGAGCTTGGGCAGCGTGTCGATATCCTCGCGATGGATCTCGATCAGCTTGAGCGGAGCTGCCGTCTTGCCCGAGGCGTTGATCGAGGCGTGTGCCGCCTTGACCAGCGACGACTTGCCCATGCCGCGTGCGCCCCATAACAGGACATTGTTGGCGGGCAGGCCGGCAGCGAAGCGCTCGGTGTTGTCGACGAGGATGTCGCGGACCCGGTCGACGCCCTTGATCAGGCCGATGTCGACGCGGTTGACTCGGTGTACGGGTTCGAGAAAGCCCGGATCGGACGCCCAGACATAGCAGTCTGCGGTGCTGATGTCTGTTTCGGGAACGGGCGGAGGCGCCAGCCTGGCTACCGCAGCGATCAGAAGATCCAGCTTGGAGTTGAGCGCTTCGATGGTCTTTTCCATGGCAATCCCGTTAGTCTCTAGCTATTACCTGTGCGCGACGCTGTAACACGCTCAAATTGCGCGGAAAAGCGCAGCGGCTTGGGCCAAGCGTAGTTGCATTGGTGGCATGAGCGACTATATTCCGCGCACATTTCCGGGGTTCCGATGTGCGGTATCCCGATACTTTCTCAGGAGACATTCATGTTCGTAACGCCGGCATACGCACAGGCCGCTGGAGCAACGCCCGACGTTCTCATCAGCATTTTGCCGTTTGTACTGATCTTCGTGGTCATGTATTTTCTGATCATCCGTCCGCAGCGCACGCAGCTCAAGAAGCGTGGCGAGATGCTCTCGGCGATCCGCCGCGGCGATACGGTCGTCACCGGCGGTGGTTTCGTCGGCAAGGTGAGCAAGGTCATCGACGACCATGAGCTCGAGATCGACCTGGGCAACGGTCTGAAGGTGACGGCGCTGCGTGCGACGATTTCCGACGTTCGGGTCAAGGGCGAGCCGATCGCCAACCAGAACGCCAAGAAATAACCGCTAGCGAGGCGACACGCACCGCTTTCTTGCCTTAACGGACGAGGCCAAATGCTCTATTTCTCGCGCTGGAAGACAATCTCGATCTGGGCCGCCGTGCTCCTCGGGATAATCTTCACCATCCCGAACATGCTGACCCAGTCTCAGCTCGATTCCCTTCCGGGGTGGTTTCCCAAGCGCGCGCTGACGCTTGGCCTCGACCTGCAGGGCGGTTCGCACATCCTGCTTTCGATCGACCGGCAGGACCTCGTCGATGAGCGCCTCCAGGCGACCCGCGACGACATCCGCACACTGCTGCGCGATGCCAAGATCGGTTACACCGGTCTGACCGGCACCGGCACTACCGTACAGGTGCGGATCACCGATCCGGCCGAGGTCGAGGCTGCCAAGACGGCACTTGCCGCGCTGGTGGCGCCGCTTTCGTCGGGCATGTTCGGCTCGGGTACGGTGAGCGAGCTGTCGCTCGAGGAGCCCGAGGCCGGCCTGCTGCGCTACACGCTGACCGACGCCGGCATCGACTATCGCGTCAACAATGCCGTCACCCAGTCGATCGAGGTCATCGGCCGCCGCGTCAACGAACTAGGCACCACCGAGCCGATCATCCAGCGTGCCGGTGCTGACCGCATCCTCGTGCAGGTTCCGGGCCTTCAGGACCCGACACGCCTCAAGGAAATTCTTGGCAAGACCGCCAAGCTGACCTTCCAGATGGTCGACCAGTCGATGTCGCCGCAGGATGCCCTGCAGGGCCGCCCGCCGGCAGGCTCGACGGTGATGTATTCGCAAGACGATCCGCCCGTTCCCTACCTGATCGAAAACCGCGTCATCGTGTCGGGTGAAAACCTCACCGATGCGCAGGCGACCTTCGACCAGCGTACGTCCGAGGCTGTGGTTTCGTTCCGCTTCGACGGCAAGGGCGCATCACGCTTCGGCCAGGCCACCCAGCAGGGCGTCGGCCGTCTGTTTGCTATCATCCTCGACAACCAGGTGATCTCGGCACCACGCATCAATGAGCCAATCCTCGGCGGTTCGGGCCAGATTTCCGGCAGCTTCACCGCCGAGAGCGCCAATGACCTTGCCGTGCTGCTGCGCGCCGGTGCATTGCCAGCCGACCTGACGATCGTTGAAGAGCGCACCGTCGGCCCAAGCCTTGGCGCCGACTCGATCGCCGCCGGCAAATTCGCCTCCGTAATCGCGGGCATCCTCGTCATTGGCTTCATGCTGGTTGCCTATGGCACACTTGGCATCATCGCCAACATTGCGCTGGCCGCCAACGTGGCGCTGATCATCGCGATCCTCTCCATCCTCGGCGCAACGCTGACGATGCCAGGCATCGCCGGTATCGTGCTGACCGTCGGCATGGCGGTCGACTCCAATGTCATCATCTACGAACGCGTGCGTGAAGAGCGGCAACTCGGCCGATCGCTGGTGCAGTCGCTCGATTCAGGTTTCTCGCGCGCGCTGGCGACCATCGTCGACGCCAACTTCACCACCTTCATTGCAGCGCTGATCCTGTTTTATCTCGGTTCAGGACCGGTTCGCGGTTTTGCGGTTACGCTTGCTATCGGTATCGTGACGACCGTCTTCACCGCCTTCACCCTGACCCGCTGGCTGGTTTCGATCTGGCTGCGCCGCGCCAAGCCCAAGGAACTGCCCAAGGGCCTGTTGCGTTTCGTTCCCGACAACACCTCGTATTCGTTCATGGCCTTGCGCCGCTACGCCTTTACGCTGTCCGCAGCGGCGTCGGTTGCGGCGATGACCTTGTTCTTCACCGTCGATATGAACTACGGAATCGATTTCAAGGGCGGCACCAGCCTCGAGGTCCAGGCCAAGAACGGTGAAGCCAACTCGTCCGAGGTGCGTGCGCGGTTGAGCGAACTCAACATCGGTGATGTTCAGGTCCAGGAATTCGGCTCCGCCAGCACGTTGCTGATCCGGGTCGAAGGCCAGAACGCCGGTGACAATGCCGAGCAGAGCGTGGTCGAGAAGGTGCGTGGCGAACTCGCCAACGACTATGACTTCCGCCGTGTCGAATCGGTCGGACCGACGGTTTCGAGCGAACTCGCCTTCTACGGAACGCTCGGCGTGGTGACCGCGATGCTGGCGATGCTGATCTACATCTGGTTCCGCTTCGAGTGGCAGTTCGGCCTAGGCGCGATCCTCGCCACCATCCACGACGTGACCATGATGGTCGGCCTCTATGTCATCACCGGCATCGAGTTCAACCTGACCAGTATCGCGGCGATCCTGACTATCGTCGGCTATTCGATCAACGATACCGTCGTCGTCTATGACCGCGTCCGTGAAAATCTGCGCAAGTACAAGAAGATGCCGATCGAGCAATTGCTTGACCTGTCGATGAACCAGACGCTGTCGCGTACGGTTCTGACCGGTCTGACCACGCTGCTCGCTCTGATTTCACTCTACCTGTTCGGTGGCGAGGTCATCCGGTCCTTCACGCTGGCAATGATCTTCGGCATCGTGGTCGGCACCTACTCGTCGATCTTCGTCGCTGGTCCGCTGCTCATCCTGTTCAGGCTGCGGCCTGAAGGGTTCGAGTCCGAGGACAAGGGCAAGCCGGCGGTGCCGGCTGGTGCCCAGCCGACCAAGTCGTAAGTGATGGCTGGACTGATCATTCGCGAGGCGCATTTCCCCGGGCGGGCACCCGTCGACGCCTATGGCGACGGCGGCTTCCGTTTCGCCGACATGTCGCATCGCGGATCGATCCTGTGTCTGCCATCGGGCATCTATGGCTGGCAGCCCGCTGACCCACTGGCACTCCAGCCTGCGGATTTCGAACGGCTGTTCGCCGAAGCCGGCGATGTTGAGATCCTGATCGTCGGCATGGGCAAGGAGTTACGCCGGCTGCCGGAAGCACTGCGTACCGCACTGAAGGTAACCAGGATTTCGGCCGATCCGATGTCGACGGGGGCTGCGGTGCGCACCTACAACGTCTTGCTTGCCGAAGACCGCGCAGTGGCGGCAGCTTTCATCGCTGTCGACTGACGTGCACCAAGCGAACGATCCGGCGAAGGCTCTGATGGATGCGGTGCGCGTTGCCGACCGCGACCGCTATCTCGCCGCACTCTATGCACCCGAAGACAAGCGCCCGGCACTTCTGGCGCTTTACGCCTTCAACGCCGAGATTGCGGCCATCCGCGACCGCGTCAGCGAGCCGATGCCGGGCGAGATCAGGCTGCAATGGTGGCGCGACATCATCGCGTCAGGCACCAAGCAACTGGGGGCAGGGCATCCGCTCGCCACAGCGCTGATGACGGCGATCGAAACCTATCGTCTGCCTGCTGCGGCCTTCGACAACTATCTCGAAGCTCGGATATTCGACCTCTACGATGATCCGATGCCCTCGCGCACCGATCTCGAGGGCTATTGCGGCGAGACCGCTTCGGCGATGATCCAACTGGCGGCCCTCATACTCGACGCGCCAGAGGCACCGAGGCACGCGGAGCTGTCCGGCCATGCCGGCTGCGCCCAGGCGATATCAGGATTGCTGCGGCTGCTGCCGAAGCATCGCGCACGCGGCCAATGCTACGTGCCCAAGGACATCCTTGCTGCTGCCGGCCTGACGCCGGAAGAGTTCGTCGCCGGCGGCCACGATCCCAGAGCGGCGGTTGCGGTCCAGGCGATGATCGCCCTGGCGCGCGAGCATCTCCGCGCCTTTGAACGGGGCGCCAAGGCGCTGCCGGCCACGTTGCGGCCGGCCTTCCTGCCCTTGTCGCTGACGCCTGCCTATCTCGACCGTGTCGAGCGCGGCAAGGATGGCATGTCCACGCTGCGCAAGCATTTCACCATACTCGCGACCGCTTCCCGCGGCTGGCGCTAGACTGTCGTTGACGTAAACGTCAACGATGCTAGTCTGCCGAAGAAATCGCCCCAATGCGCGGTTTCGGGAGGATATTTAGTATCATGAGCCTGTCAGTTCTGGTGGCGATGGTCGTCGTCGGCATAGCCGCCGTGGTCGCCGCCGTGCATCTCAGCGGCGGTAGCGCCAAGGCGCGATTGTCGGGCACCGACCATGCACTTGACCGATTTGCCGCGGATTTTCCTGACAGCACCACCCGCGCGGTGTTCCTGACCGAGGGCAGCGAGGCAGCTTTCCTGCTGCTCGACAATGACGCCGTCGGCATCGTCCGCGGCATCGGCGACAAGTTCCTCACCCGCATCGTGGCAGGGGCCGACGTCGTCGCCCTCAGCGCCCTTGACGACACGACCGTCTCGCTTCGCTTGCGCGACTTCACCTGGAAGGGCGGCGATTTCCGGTTCGCAGATACGGAGGCAGCCGGCGCCGTAGTGGCAACGCTTTCGGGACATGTCGGCGCATATGGCACCAGAGAGAATGGGTGATGGACAGTTATGACTTTCCCAAGGTGACGGAACTTGCGATTCCGTTCTTCGTGGTAGCGATCCTGATCGAGCTTTGGCTGGTCCGCACCGGGCGGGCGAAAGGCGCTTTCGAAACCCGTGACACGTTGACCAGCCTGATGATGGGCACCGGCAACGTGGTCGCCGGCTTGCTGCTCGGCGTTGTGTCTTACTGGGCGCTGCTCTGGGTCTGGCAATTCAGGTTCTTCGACCTCGGCTTGTCGGTCTGGGTCTTCATCGCCGCTTTCCTGCTCGATGACATGCGTTACTACTGGTACCACCGCATCGCTCACCGCGTGCGCTGGGTCTGGGCCGAGCACGTCAACCACCACTCGAGCCAGCATTACAATCTGTCCACCGCGCTCAGGCAGAGCTGGACCGGGTTGTTCACCGGCATGTTCATCCTGCAGGTACCACTGGTCCTGCTCGGCTTCCATCCGGCGGTCATCGCTTTCGTCTTCGGCTTCAATCTCGTCTGGCAGTTCTGGATCCACACCGAGGCGATCGGCAGGATGTGGGCGTGGTTCGAGTTCATTTTCAACACGCCGTCGCATCATCGGGTGCATCACGCCACCAACCCACGCTATCTCGACGCCAACTTTGCCGGCACGCTGATTATCTGGGACCGCATGTTCGGCACCTTCGTCGAGGAGAGGGAGGAGGACCTGCCGCGCTACGGTATCGTCCACAACATCGGCACCTTCAATCCGGTCCGTGTCGCCTTCCACGAATGGATCGGCATGTTCAAGGATGCGGCCGCGCCCGGGCTTAGCCTGCGGCAGCGGCTGGGCTACCTGTTCATGCCGCCGGGGTGGAGCCATGACGGTTCGCGCGAAACATCGGAGAGCCTGAAGGTTGCCTATGTCAGGCGCAATCCCGAAGAGGCCGGCAAGCCCGGGCTGCCGGGATGGAACACAAGAAGCGAGCTTGATTCTGGAGCTGCCGATGAAGCGGCTGACGCGCGACGTCGTGGCGCTGGGTAGCAGGCCGCCTGCGACCCAAAGGGGACACCACCCAGACGATCGCTCTCGGATACAATTGACTACTTCAAGAACTGATGCACATTTTGTGCGCCTCACCGCTCGGGGGGCGATGGCAATGCCTGTTGAAGCCTTCCCGTCGTGCTTCTGGCGGCGGTCATGCATGCCATTTGGAACGCGCTTCTGAAGGCAGGTGGCGACCGGGGGCTAACGCCGGCGTCATGCACCTTCTGCGTGCTGGTCGCGTCCGGTAAAAAAGAAGAAGCGGTCGAGGCCGCGAGCATTGACGTAGGAACGGACGTCGCGATGCAGGCGTTTGGCAACGCTTGCCGAGGCGACATTGTCGGGGGCGACGATCGAGCCGATTTCCAATTCGTTCGTTGCGGCAAAGCCGTATGCCATCGCCGCGCGCGCGGCTTCGAGTGCGATGCCGCGACCGCGCCATGCCGGTGCGACATGGTAGCCGATTTCGAGCGCGCGCGGTCCGCCGATATCCTGCCAGGTCGGACCGCAATCACCGATCAGCGCACCGCTTGCCTTGTCGATGATCGCCCACAGGCCGAACCCGTCGCGCTGGTAGCGGTCAAGATTCCTTGCGATCCATTCGCCCGCGGCACTTTCGGTCGTCATCTCGGGGTAGAAGTGTCGGGCGTAGTCGTCGGCGAAGACCGCCAGGATCTCCGCCGAATCGCCAGCTTGCATCTCCCTCAAGATCAGACGCGCGGTCTCGGGAGGAACCATCTTGTGCCCCGTTGCTATTCCGCCGCTTGTGCCGCTTCGGCGATGCCAAGCCAGGCGCGACAGTCGACGAGCGCGCGCCCGGTCATCGCTTTTTTCTTGGCGACGGTCTTTTCCTTGCCGCGCAGGCGCTTGCCTTCGACTTTTGGCGCTTCCATAACCGGGAACAGGCCGAAATTGACGTTCATTGGTTGGAACGAGCGCTTGCCCGGCTCATCGTCCGATACGATGTGGCCGCCGGTGATGTGGTTGAGCAGCGCGCCGAAGGCGGTGGTGACGGGCGGAGCGCTGATTTGCTGTCCCAGACGTTCGGCAGCAGCGAAGCGGCCGGCCAAGAGGCCGATGGCAGCACTTTCGACATAACCCTCGCAGCCGGTGATCTGGCCGGCGAAACGCAGGCCGTGCCGCGACTTGAGCTGCAGAGTCGGGTCGAGCAAGGTCGGCGAGTTGAGGTACGTGTTGCGGTGCAGGCCGCCGAGACGGGCGAATTCGGCATTTTCCAGGCCCGGAATCATGCGCAGCACGTCGACCTGCTCGCCATGCTTCAGCTTGGTCTGGAAACCGACCATGTTGTAGAGCGTGCCCAGTGCATTGTCCTGACGCAGCTGGACAACCGCATAGGCTTTGACAGTCGGATTGTGGGCGTTGGTCAGGCCCATCGGCTTCATCGGGCCGTGGCGCAAGGTTTCGCGGCCACGCTCGGCCATCACTTCGATCGGCAGGCAGCCGTCGAAATAGGGCGTGCCTTCCCACTGTTTGAACTCGGTCTTCTGGCCATCGAGCAACGCCTGGACGAAGGCATCGTACTGTTCCTTGTCCATCGGGCAGTTGATGTAGTCCTTGCCGGTGCCGCCGGGGCCGACCTTGTCGTAGCGCGACTGGAACCAGCAGACATTCATGTCGATACTGTCGAAATGGATGATCGGCGCAATCGCATCGAAAAAGGCAAGCGCGTCAGCGCCGGTGCTGGCGGCGATGGCTTCGGCCAGCGACGGTGCGGTCAGTGGGCCGGTGGCGATGATCGTCTGATCCCAGTCCTCAGGCGGCAGGCCGGTGATTTCCTCGCGCACGATGGTGATCAACGGATGCGCATCGAGCCGGGCTGTGACGGCATTGGAAAAGCCGTCGCGGTCGACGGCGAGCGCGCCGCCGGCCGGAACCTGATTGGCGTCGCCGGCGCTCATGATCAGCGAGCCGGCGAGCCGCATTTCGGCGTGCAATAGGCCAACAGCGTTGGTTTCGGCGTCATCCGAACGGAACGAGTTGGAACAGACCAACTCGGCTAGGCCATCGGTCTTGTGCGCGTCGGTGCCGCGCACCCCGCGCATTTCATGCAGGATGACCGGCACCCCGGCCGAAGCCACCTGCCATGCCGCTTCCGATCCGGCGAGACCGCCGCCGATGATGTGAATAGGTTTTGTGCTCATCGCGCCGGAATAATCCCTTGGCTAAGGGAATGCAACGATGGGGCGGCTTGCGAGTTGCACCCGATGCGGGACAGTCACTAGGATATCACCATGACGAGACGTTCGATCACCCTGTTTGCCGGCCTCGTTTCCGTCATGGTCGGCGGTCCAGCCACGGATCGTGCCGCTGCCGCAGTGGCCATCGACATCTGCCATGGTTATGGCTGCGCGTTTCGTTCGCGCCTCGATCTTGGCGCCGGCGAAGACAGAAAATTCGCGTCGATCCTTTCTGCCGGCCGCGCTTCGCCCGAAGCCGAGCGCAAGGCGATCGCCAAGGCGGTCAGCTATTTCGAGAAGCGGGCGCAACAGGTGACCGGCGTACGCGACCAGCCACGTTCGGAGTTCGGCGCCTCGAAAATTCGGGGGCAGATGGATTGCGTCGACGAGTCAAGCAACACTGATGCGCTGCTGCGCTATCTCGCGCGTCGCGGCCTGCTCAGGCACCACAAGGTTGAAGCCAGGGATTCCAGGGGTTTCCTGCTCGATGGCCGCTATCCGCACTGGACGGCGGTAATCCGGGCACCCGACGGCGTCAAATGGGTGGTCGATTCCTGGTATGCACCAATGGGTGGCGCGCCCGACATCATTCGGCTCGGCGACTGGAAGTCACGCGGCGTGCTGGAAAGCGGTGCGCTTAACTAGACCGGATTTCTCTAGAGGTCGAAGGCCTGAACCAGGCTCCAAAACGACAACACCCGCCGGGGGAGGACCGGCGGGTGTCGTTTTGGGTGGTCAGCTTATCGGGAGGAAGAAGCTGACCTATTCGCCGTTGTCGGGGAGGAGGTCGACGCAGGCTGAATTCTGTTCGCCAGTCAAAGAGAACTGGGCTCTCGGGGTAACAACACCTGCCGGGGGAGGAGGTCCGGCAGGTGTCGTTTTGGGTGGTCAGCTTATCGGGAGGAAGAAGCTGACCTATTCGCCTTTGTCGGGGAGGAGGTCGACGCAGGCTGAATTCTCTTCGCCAATCGAAGAGGGCGAAACTCTCCGGGGTAACGACACCCGCCAGGGGAGGAGGTCTGGCGGGTGTGTTAAGGTGGTCAGCTCATCGGGAGGAAGAAGCTGACCGGATCCGTCCAGGTCGGGGAGGAGGTCGACCCTGACGGAAGCTCTGAATTAGATAGCGCGGCGGGCGATCGACTGGATCTCGCCACGATTGATGCCGAGATCGGCAAGCTGGCGGTTCGACAGACGGCCAAGCTCGTTCACCGTCTCGCGATAAGCGCGCCAGTTACGGTAAGTGCGGAGCAAGTTCATTTTAGTTCTCTTTTCGGTTCGGACAGGTAGGTCGGGTAGATCGGCTTCGGTTTAGATCGCCTTGCGAGCGACGAAGTGGATGTCGCTGCGGGTAATGCCGAGGTCGGTCAGTTCACGGTTCGACAGGCGGCTCAGCTCGGAGACAGTGTCACGGTAGCGGCGCCAGTTGCGGTAATTGCGGATCAGGTTCATCTTCGTTTTCCCTTCGTCTTCTTTTCTCTTCTGTGTACGGGGCGTAGATAGGATGCCCTTGCCTAAAATTGAAGCGCTATGCTCGCATGGCAGCAATGCGTTTTGTGCATTGCAACATTAATGGGCATTAAGCCTTCGGTCATAATTGTGACCGAATCTGAAATTCGCCATGATGACAACGGCTTGGCCTTGATACGGTCCGCCGGGCAGGGGGAAGCGACATATGGCGAGCTACGCCACCAAGGTGAAGAATGACATCGGCCGTTGGGTCGAGAGCGGACTTGTCGACCGCGCGACCGGCGACGCGCTTGTTCGCGATGTCGAGGCCAACGAGCGCAACGGGCTCAATTTCGGTTCGATCCTCGCCATTATGGCGGCACTGCTGTTTGCGGCAGCGATCCTGATCCTCGTCGCGGCCAATTGGGAAGCGATACCGCGCGCTGCGCGCGTATGCGCGTTGTTTGCCGTGATCTTTGTGGGCTACGTCGGCGGCGCCGTGCTCAAGCAGCGTGACCATGGCGGCTTTGCCGAAGCCTTGTGGCTGATCGGTGCCGCGGCCTTTGGCGGTTCCATCGCGCTGATCGGCCAGATGTATCATTTTTCCGGCGACGAGGCCTCGGCCGTCGTCACCTGGAGCATCGGCACAGCCATCGCCGCAGCGGCACTGCGCTCCAATGCGCTGACCGTGGCCGCCGTCGGCATCGCCGACGCATGGCTGGTGATGAAGGGCTTCGAGCTGTTCCGTCGCTCGGAGTTCCCGCATCTCTTTATAACATTCATGGCAGTGTTCTGGGCGCTGTCGTTCTGGACGCAGAGCCGCGCTGCCCGGCATCTGATCGCGCTTTCGGTCATTCTATATGCAGTGCTGCTCGGCTTTCACTACGAGTCGCTCGAGGTCGGGCTGGTGCTTGCGCTGGTCTCGGCGGCACTTCTTGCCGTTGCAGCGCTTGCGCCTGCGGCCTCGGAGCATATTGCCCAGCTTGGCGGGCGACTGCCCCTGCATGCGCTGATCGGATTCCTCTCCGGCATGGGCATGGTGCAACTCGACCAGATCGATGACGGCGGCTTTGTCATCGCGGCCGCCGTTGCGCTGGCGGTCATTGCAACAGTGATTGTATTTCTTGGCCGCGAGGGCCGTGGCTTGCGCTGGATCGCCTATGTCGGCTTCGCCTTCGAACTTGCCGTCATCTACCTGGTGACGGTCGGCTCCATGCTCGGCACGGCGGGCTTCTTCTTCGCAGCTGCACTCATTCTCGCCGGCCTCGCCTATGCGATCATCCGCATTGAACGGCGCATGAAATCACAGCCAGCTCAGGGAGCAGCATGATGGCCCGCTACAAGCTCGTTGTCGCCGCCATCGTACTGGCACTGGCGCAGATCGGCTTCCTCGGCTGGATGATCGTTGGGCGCGCGGCGATATTGCGCGATGGCAAGGAGGTCCTGCTCAAGGTTGAACCAGTCGATCCGCGCGACCTGTTGCGCGGCGATTATGTCCGGCTCGGCTACGACATTTCGCGCATAGAGGTGGAAAAGATTGCCAACCTGCCGCAGGGCGAAGCCGCGACCGCGGAAGGCCCAATCATCGTGCGCCTGAAAAAGGATGCCGACGGCTTTTGGCGGGCGACGTCAGCTTGGCTCGGAGCGGCCACGACTCCCGCACCAGATGATGAGGTCGATCTGCTGGGCCAGGTCTCCAATGGCTGGAGCCTGACGCCTGGTTCAACCATCAGTGTCGACTACGGCATCGAACGGTTCTACGTGCCCGAAGGCGAGGGGCTGGCGATCGAGGAGGAGATGCGCAAGCGAAACGCCGGCGCGGAGCCCGAACTGCGCAGCTTCGGGATCAAGGTAGCGGTGGCGAGCGACGGCAGCGGCCAGATCAAGGCGCTGATGGACGGCGACACCATGCTTTTCGTAGAGCCGCTTTACTAGGACAGAGCAACGCCCCTGATGCTTTACCAGGGGACGTGCAGTACTTCGATCTTGGGCAGGCCGAGCGGAACGATGCCGAGATCCTTGGCAAGCGCCGCAAAGCCTTCGGTCTCGAGCAGGAACTTGTAGGGAATTTCCGGGAAATTGAGCCCACCGCGATGCAGTGCTGCATCGACAAGCAGCATTGCACCACCAACGCCGTCGAGATTGACGCTTTCGACGTCGCGCAGATCGCTGAGATACAACCGCCGCCCGCCCTTGGCCGGAGGCTGATAGAGCCCGTTTCGCATCGCCCGCCAGTAGCGGTAGTCTCGCTGATGGCTGGTGGTGACGAAGCTGTTGAGGTCGAAGCTGCCCTCGCCGGAGACTTTTGTGCAGTCCGGCGTCACGATCCGCCGTCCTGTCTCGGTCAGTCGCGCGACGATGTCGGTCGGGTATCGCCATACGTCGATGTCGATCCACAGCGCCCAGTCGTCGCTTTCGTCGAGGCCATGCTCAATAAGGTGATTGCGTATGGCGGCGATTCCAGCGCGCCGCACGCGTTGCAAGTGGGGCTTCCAACGTTTCGAGCGATCTAGTTTTTTGCCCAGAGACTTCCTGAGCAAGATCACGTCGCGGTATAGGTCCTTAAGCGGCGCTGTCGCTTCCTTCAGTCGCTCCCAGCTTCCATCGGTGCTGTCGCCTTCGCAGAACACCAGCTTGATGCACTCCTTAGGGTGCTCCAGACGCGCCAACGCTGCCAGGCTTGGACCGATATGGTCGGCGGCGTCTCTGAGTGGGATAAGGATGGCAAGGTTTTTTCCGGAAGGCGGCAGGCGTTTGACGACTGCCGGGTCCACTGCGGCTTGAGCTGCCGCCATGTCCATCTGCGCGCCCTTGGTGAGCTCATGGCGAATGCGATAAAATGCGCTCCTTAGGTGCTCCAGAACCGATGGTGGTTTGCTGCGAATCCACCAGGTTCCACTCCAGTGGTGGATCGACAGTGTTGGCGAAGAGGCTGTCGGGTCAATCGCGGCGGTGCCGTTTCTGTCGGTTGGGGCGAACAGGGCGCTGGGATGGATCGTCAAGGCGCCTTGGTCGGCATAGCTGAGTTGAGCGCCCGTGAGCATGCACGGCCCCGTAGCGTCGAGCACGTCGCGAGCGTTTCGCATCGCCGGCAAGCCCGCGATAAGATGCTCCCAGAAAGGATGCGCTTTAGGGCTCGCCATCGTGCCGTTGAACAACAAATAGGGCAGATTGCGGACGCGGATCTGATCCTGTGCATGGATATCGGGCTCCTTGCACAAGACGACACGATCTTCGTGCATGATCGCTTCGAAAGGCCCGATGCACTCGCAATCGAGGTCAGCATAGACGCCACCGAAATGGTGCAGCAGCATGTAGCGTGCGGCGTCTGCGCGCTGAACGCCATTCCAATAGCTGCAATAAGTTGGCAGATACTGGGGATAATGCTCGGCGACAAAGTCGAGAAGCATCCTGTCGCTCCACAAGATGTGACGCCAACCCGGGTTATGTTTTTCCCAACTCTTCGACCAGGCGAGGAAATTCTCGGGAATGCTATCGGTCTTCCAAGTCTGGTGAAGAATTTTGGGAATTGTCATGCAATGCCGATCAAACTCGTCTTTCAGTCATGCTGCGAGTCATGACATTATTAGTCGAGGCTGATCAAGCTGTTATCGAGGGTTTCTCGGATCAAACGAGACTGGACCTGACGGCGGCCGCGATGGCTTGCGGACCAAAGCGTTGCGAGACCGTTTCGCGGGCGCGCCGCCGCCGCGCCTGAAGCCAGCCGGGATCGCTGCACAATGCGACTGTGCGTGCCGCGAGTTCGTCGTCGGTCTCGGCAAAGTCGATGTCGACGCCGTCAACCAGACCGAGGCCCTCCGCTGCCAGCCGGGTGGCGATGACCGGCAGGCCCCAGGCCATCGCTTCCAGTATCTTGAGGCGCGTGCCGCCGCCGCTGACGAGCGGCACGACGGCCAGGTGCGCGCGGCGATAAAGCTCCGCCAGATCGTCTGGATTGGCGATGAGTTCGACATCGGGCAGGGCGGCCACGTCGGCAAGGCTGCGGTGGGGGCTGCGTCCGGCGATGATCAGCTTTACGCCGCCGAGTGCGGTTTGCATCCGCGGCAGAATCTGCGTTGCCAGCCTGCGCGCCGCTTCGAGGTTGGGAGGGTAGTTGAGGTGGCCGATGAACAGTAGCGTCGGCTGGCCATGGGCCATTGCGGGCTGGTCGGCCAATTGTTCGGGGATGAGGTCGAACCGGGGGACGCCATTTGGAATGACATCGGCATTGGCACGGCCGCCGGACAAGCCGCGCAGCCTTTCGCGATCCTGCTCCGAGCAGACCCAGACCTTGTCCACCAAGCGCAGCGACCGCAACTCCATGTCTCGCATGCGCCTGACATGGCGGGTCTTCTTCGAAAACAGCCTGGCCAGCCAGCCGGACTCCGGCATCATCTGCCGCGCAAGGTCGGATTCGATGTTGTGCATGTCGAGCACGAGTGTCGGCGCCAGCGGCCGCAGATGCGAAAGCAGGGGAAACAGCGGAATGCCCTCGACGACTATGGTGTCGGGCTTGAAGTCGCGCGCCACCGCCAAGAGGCGCGAAAGCGCAATTTGGGGGATGCGCGTGTCAAGGGGGGTCTGGCGCTTGGTGAGGCGCGGCGAAGTCGCAGCCTCGGCGGGGTTGGTGAGGGCCAGTGTCGTGATGCGGCTGTCGTCGAGCTTCGCCGGTGCAGATGCTTCACGCACCGAAATCACCAACACGTCGCCAAGCGTGGCCAGTGCCTGGGCATTCTGCCAGTTGCGCAGATCTCCGCCCGAGACGGGCGGCCAGACGGCGTCGGACGCGACGAGCAGGGTGCGTCGGGAAGCCGACAGACTGTTGCTGTCGACTGTTGTAGCGGCGCCTATGGGATTTGTCGGTGCGTGCACGGCTGGATCACTCTCGTTCAGAGGTTTCAGGTCCGCCGGGCAGAGCGAGTTGGATGCGGTCGAATAGCAGAAACGGCAGGGGCCGTCACCTGATTCCGCCGTTTGCACATGTCATTGCCATTTGAGCGATGCCTCCAATCGGGAGGGTAACCAGATTGGCGGAGCTACAGCGCTCCCTCGGAACTCGCCTGCATCAGGTGGCGACGGAGCAGGGCCGAGGCGAAGCTGTAGTCCCCCGACTCGATCGCGCGCAGTATCGAAAGATGGTCCCCGGCGGACTCGCGCAGCCGCGATTCGCTGAGATGCGAGAAGTCGCTTAGCTCGGTCATGTGGCGCAGGCTGTTCTGGCGCTGCAGGCTCTGCACCAGGAAACGGTTGTTCGACCACGAGACGATGGTTTCGTGAAAACGCGCATTGACCGTGAACCACTCGTTGCGGCTGATCTCGTGGATCGGGCGGTTCAGCATGGCCGTCTGTTCACGCTCGATCACGTGCAACTGGTCCATTTTCGGCGCGTAGCCGGGAACAAGCAGCGCGTTGCATTCGACGATCAGGCGGAATTCGTAGCTTTCATCGACGGCCTCCTTGCTGACCAGGGCTTCCGCGAACTGCCAGCCATGGCCGGCCCTGCGGGCAACAAGGCCCTCCGTCGACATTCGCATGAGCGTGCGCCTGACAGCGCCGCGTGTCGTTGAAAACTGCTCCAGCAGCTCGGTTTCAGAGACTTCCTCGGCGATCCTGCCGGAGGCGCGCGCCTCCATGATCTGATTGTAGAGGTTTTCCGTCTCCGACTGGCCGATGATCTCGCCGACGGCATCGTTGCCAGGTTCCCGGGCAAGTTGCAGGCCGCGGGTCGGCGAGTGTTCGATGAGCCCCTCGTTCACAAACAGTTGCAATGCCTGTCGTAGCGGTGTGCGCGACACGCCGAGCTCGCGCGCCAGCGCGGTCTCAGAAATACGCTCCTTCACCGACCAGCGCCCCTGGTTGATCAGTGCAAGCACCTTCTGCGCCACGTCGGCCTGCAGATTGCTGAGCGTCGCAGCGTGTTCCAGAGGTTCCGTCTCCATGCTGCCTCGTCTGCCCATCCCGCAGCGGTTCTGCGCTGCATCCAGATGGACTATATGGCGGCGGCATAGGCAAAACAAGTGTACCTATAGAATGCAAAATCCATAAAATTAACGATGGAGTGTGGACATCGGTTTTTTGTAGCGATATAGAACTGAAATGAACTTTACGGAGCAGGCATGCAAGTCGACCCCTTTCCTCTCGTGACATTGTCGGGTGGCGCCTATGAGCGCGGGCGGCAGTACGGCGCACTGCTAACGGGCAGGATCGCGCTCAGCGCTAAGCTTTACGGCGGGGCGCTGGAGAAGATCGGCTTTGCCGACGACCGCCGCATCGCGCTTATCCGGTCTTATGCCGATCGCATTGCCGAGTTCGACGAAAGCTATGTCGAGGAAATGCGTGGCATCGCCGATGGCTCGGGCATCGCCTTCGAAGACATCGTGATGATCAACGCGCGGACCGAGATCGTGGCTGCGGCGGGCGCCGAGATGGGCGTCGACGAAGATCCCGACGACGGCTGCACCGGTGTGATCGTCATGCCGGAGCGCAGCACGACCGGCACCTTGCTTCACGCCCAGAACTGGGACTGGCGCGTCGAGTGTGCGGAAACGGGTGTCGTGCTTCGCGTCCGGAGCGGCGATCGGGGTCCGGATTTCCTGACCTTCGTCGAGGCGGGTGGCCTTGCCCGCAGTGGCTTCAATGCGGCCGGAACGTCGATTACGGCAAACTACCTCGAGTGTGAGCGCGACTTCACCCAGCAAGGCGTGCCGCTCGGCGCCATCCGCCGCAAGGTGCTGGAGGGCGAGCATTTCGCCAAAGCGATCAAGGCTGTCGCCACCACGCCGAAGTCGTGCTCGAACAACATCATGATCGCGTCGTCCGCGGGCTTCGGCATCGACTTCGAATGTGCGCCGGACGAAGCGTTTCCCCTCTACCCACAGGATGGGCTTCTCGTTCACGCCAATCACTGGGTGAGCCCTGTTGCCCTGTCGAAGCTGCGCGACACCGGCATCCCGCACGTGCCGGAAAGCCATTATCGCGACTGGCGGGTGAAGCGTATTCTCGACGAGCGCGGCGACAAACTCGGGCGCGGCGACCTGAAGGCCGCGCTGTTCGACGACTTCCTCGCACCTTACTCCGTATGCCGCCCGCCGCGGGAAAACGAGTCGAACAACATCTCGACCACGGTCGCCATGATCGTGATCGATTCCTCCCGGGGCTTCATGGAAATCGCGCCGCTGCCGGCGCTCAACAAGAATTTCCGGACCTACGCCCTCGACGATGCCCATCTGCTGCCCGACGACGCCGCGCCGCGGGCCGAGTCGCTGCAGGTTGGAAGCTAGCCATGCTGCGTTTTGCGCTCGCACGGCTGGCCATGGCGATACCGACATTGCTGCTCGTCGCGGTGACGGTGTTCGTGCTCATCCGTCTCATCCCCGGCGATCCGGCGGCGATGATGCTCGGCGACGCGTCCGACGCACAAGGGCTGGCGGCGCTGCGCGAGCGGCTCGGTCTCGACCGCAGCATCCCCGAACAGTTCCTGATCTGGGCGTCGCTGCTGCTCCAGGGCGATCTCGGCAAGTCCATCGTCTCGGGACAGGACGTGCTGCCGACCATCCTCGATCGCTTTTCAGTCAGCGTCCAGATCGTCATTCCGGCTGTTTTGCTGGCGACCCTTGTCGCCGTGCCGATGGGCATGTTTGCCGCCTGGAAACAGAACAGCCTGCGCGACATATCGCTGGTCAGTTGTGCGACGTTGATGCTGTCCATCCCGGCGTTCTGGATGGGCATGCTGCTGTTGCTGCTGTTCGGGCTGAAGCTGCGCTGGCTGCCGGTGGTTGGCTACGTCAACTTTTCCGAGGATCCGAAGGCCGCATTCGTCTATCTCATCCTGCCCGTCGCCACCCTGTTCTTGCACGAGGTCGGCGTGATCCTGCGCATGGCGCGCGCCTCGACTCTGGAAGTGCTCAACCTCGAATACATCACCCATGCCCGGGCAAAGGGCCTGCCCGAAAGTGCAGTGATGTGGCGGCACGCTTTCCGTAATGCCTTCGGCCCGACCTGGACGTTGCTGGGTCTCATCCTCGGCAACCTTTTGGCCGGAGTGGCGATCATCGAGACCGTGTTCACCATTCCCGGTCTCGGCCGCCTGCTCGTCGATGCGATCTTTGCCCGCGACTACCCGGTCATCCAGGGCTGCCTGCTGTTCATCGCCTCCATCTACATCCTGGTCAATCTGGTGGTTGACCTGCTGTACCCCATCTTCGACCCGAGGATTGCTGCGCAATGAGACGGCTCCCGCTCAATCTCCTCATCGGTGGTGTGCTCATCACGGTGCTCGCGGCCATGGCGCTGATCGGCATGGTCTGGACGCCTTACGATCCGCTGGCGATGAACTTCGCCGCCACGCTTTCGCCGCCGAGCGCCAGCCACTGGCTGGGAACCGATGAGTTCGGGCGCGACCAGTTGAGCCGGTTGATGACCGGAGCCGGCACCAGCGTTCGCACCAGCGCCCTTACTGTGCTGCTGGCGGTGTCCGCCGGAACGCTGTTCGGTGTCGTCAGCGGCTTCATGCGCGGTTGGCCCGACCGGATCATCATGACCCTCAACGATGTGCTGCTCGCCTTTCCCGGGCTGCTGTTCGCGCTCGGTCTGCTTGCCGTCCTGGGCGCAACGGAAGGCGGCATCATCCTGTCGCTCGGGCTGATCTACATGTCCTCGGTCGTTCGCGTCGTGCGGGGCACGGTGCTCGGACTGCGGGCGAGGGAATTCGTCGAGGCATCAGCCGTGATGGGCAATTCGCGCCTTTACACCATGTGGCGCCACGTTCTGCCCAACTGCATCGCGCCGCTTACGGTGCTGGCCACATCCATCTGCGGCTGGGCCATGCTGGCGGAAAGCTCGCTGAGCTTCCTTGGCCTTGGCGTTGCGCCGCCGTCGCCGACCTGGGGCAATATGCTGTCCGGCAGCCGGGCCTTCCTGGATCAGGCGGTGTGGCTGGTGATCTTTCCCGGCCTTTCCATCTCGGCGTCGCTGCTCGGCATCAATCTCCTGGGCGATGCGCTGCGCGACATGCTCGACCCCCGCATGAGGATCCGCGCATGACCACGGCCCCGCTTCTCGAGATCGAGAACCTGTCGCTTGCGGTGCCTGCGGCCGGGCTCACCATCGTCCGCCAGGCAAGCATTGCCATCGCGCCGGGCGAGATCGTCGGCATCGTTGGCGAGTCCGGTTCCGGCAAGACCATGCTCGGGCGTGCCGTAATCGGCCTTTCTCCACCGCCGGTGAAGCATGCCGGCGGCGACATCCGCTACCTCGGTCGCGCTTTTTCATCGATGAGCGAAGCCGAACTGCGCTCCATCCGCGGCACTGGCGTCGCCATGATCTTCCAGGAGCCGATGACCTCGCTGAATCCGTCGATGACCATCGGCCGCCAGATGGAGGAGGGGCTGGCGCTGCACGGCGGCATCACTGCCCCGGAACGGCGAAAGCGCGTCCTGGCGATGCTGGAGCGGGTTGGCATCGGCGCCGACGAGCGCTTGCTGAGTGCTTATCCGCACGAGTTCTCAGGCGGCATGAGGCAGCGCATCATGATCGCCAGCGCCATGTTGCTGCGCCCGGCACTGCTCGTTGCCGACGAGCCGACAACCGCGCTCGACGCCGTGACTCAGCGCGATATCATGGATCTGCTTGTCGAACTGACCCGCGAGCACAAGACCGCGGTCATGCTCATCAGCCACGACCTACCGATGGTCGCGCGCTATGCCGGCCGGATCGTCGTCATGCAGAACGGCTCGATCGTCGAGCAGGGCCTAACGTCCGAACTGCTGGCAGCGCCGCAGCACGACTACACTAAAAGGCTGCTGTCTTCGTTGCCTACCCGCGGGCCGGCGCGGCCCGTGGCCAAGGGTGACGCTCTGATTTCGGTCGATAAGCTGGTCGTCGAGTTCCGCAAGAACGGCGGCCTGTTCAAGCGCGCCAGCACCAAGGCGGCGGTGCGAAACGTCAGCCTGGACATTCGTCCCGGCGAGGTCGTTGCTGTGGTTGGCGGATCAGGTTCCGGCAAGACCACTCTTGCCCGGGCGATCGCCGGACTGACGACATTTCAGGGCGGCAGCGTCACGTTCCGCGGACAGGCGATGTCAAACGGCGATGCGGCCTCGCGCAGGGACTATCGCAAGCATTGCCACATGGTCTTCCAGGATCCGTTTTCGTCGCTGGACCCGCGCATGAAAGTTGGCGCGCTGGTAGGCGAGAGCCTGCGCGCATTGCCCGAGATCCCCAGGTCCGCTCATGGACGGCTCATCGAAGAGGCGCTCGTCGACGCCTCGCTGGATCCGATACTGGCAAGCCGCTTTCCCCATGAGCTGTCGGGCGGGCAGCGGCAGCGCGTGGCCATTGCCCGCGCGCTCGTGCGCCGCCCAGCCTTCGTCATCGCCGACGAGGCCGTGTCGGCGCTCGATGTCACCGTACGCGCCCAGATATTGTCGCTGCTGGCCGAACTGCAGAAGAAGCTCGACTTCGCCTGCCTGTTCATCACCCACGACCTTGCCGTGGTCGAGCAGATCGCCGATCGCGTCATCGTCATGCAGGATGGCGTGATCGTCGAGGAGGGCAGTCGCGACGCCATTCTCGACAACCCCAGCCATCCCTACACCCGCAAGCTTCTGAGCGCGATCCCGCTGCTCGAACCGACGACGGCCGGCGGCCTGCGCCTCAAGTGGCGTCACGCCGACGCCGCGATGCAATGAACTGACAGGGAGGGAACAGCGATGGCTGGACATATTCAGCGCACGTCGAGGCAGGGACACGGCATCAAGCTGAGCTACTATGATTTTGGCGCGACGCCGTTCTTTGCCTGCCAGATGGATCAGCGCTTCAGCTACTGCCTTCATGTGCCTGAGGGATATAGCGAAACGGACGCAAAGATCTACAATCTTGCGGTCATCGTCCATGGTACAGGGCGCACCGCGACATGGTATCGCGACCGCTTCGCGGATTTCGCCGACAACAATGACTGCATCATTCTCGCGCCGCTCTTTCCGGTGGGAATCATCGAGCCGGGCGAGTTGTCGAACTACAAGCGCATCGATTTTCACGGCATCCGCTACGATCACATCCTGCTGTCGATGGTCGACGAGGTGTGCGCCAAGTACCGCGTCCGCGACGATGGCTTCCTCATGTACGGCTATTCCGGCGGCGGGCAGTTTTGCCAGCGCTTCTTCATGCTGCATCCGCAGCGGCTGCGTGCCGTTTCGATCGGCGCCCCCGGCGTCGTGACGCTGCTCAATGCCGACTACGACTGGTGGGTCGGTGTGCGCGACATCGAACAGCGCTTCGGCCACCGCATCAACCTCGAGGCGATGCGGCGCGTGGAAGTGCAGACCGTCATCGGCAGCGAAGACACCCAGACCTGGGAGATCACCATCCCGCGCGACAGCAAGCTGTGGATGGATGGCGCCGAATTGCAGGGCGAGAACCGTCTCGATCGCATCGAGGCGCTCGCCGGATCGTTCGAGGCCGGTGGAATTCGCGTGCGCAGGGACGTCGTCTCTGGAATTGCGCACTCGCCCTTCGATATGGCCGGACCGGCCGAGGAATTCTTCACCACCGTAATCAGCAAAACAAAATAACAGCAACGACTTAGGGGAACAAAGCAATGCAGACCATCAAGCAACTGTCGGTCCTCGCGATCCTGCTCGGAACCGCCGCTTCGGCAACGTCGTCCTTGGCCAACGAAGCAGGGACACTGCGCGTCGCCATCCATTCGGACATCGCCAGCCTCAATCCCGGGGTCAATCGTGACGCCAATTCGGACATGGTGCTCGCCCATGTGGTGGAAGGGCTCGTCGGCTTCGGCGACGACCTGACGGTTAAGCCGATGCTCGCCGACAGCTGGACGACAAACGACGATGCAACCGTCTATGAATTCAAGCTGCGGGACGGGGTGAAATTCCACGACGGCAAGCCACTGACCGCCGAGGACGTGGTCTGGAACTTCAACCGCTACCTCGAACCAGCCACGACCTTCCAGTGCGTCGGGCGCTATGACGGCCAGGTCGGGCCGAAGCTCGCCAAGATCGAGGCAGTGGATGCTGGGACGGTGCGTTTCAGCTTCGACGCACCGGCACCGAATTTCCTGATTACGCTGGCGACCATCCAATGCACGCCGTGGATCCTGAGCCGCTCGTCCGTCGACGAAAACGGAGCCTTCGCCAAGCCGGTTGGCACCGGGCCATTCGCCTTCGACACGCAGCAGAGCGGCCGCTTCCTCGATCTCGTGCGTTTCAAGGAATACGCAGCACTGCCCGGCAAGCCTGACGGCTATGTCGGCAACAAGACCGCCAATCTCGAGCGCGTGCGCTTCATGGTCGTACCTGATGCCAGCACGCGATCGAACGGTCTTCAGTCAGGCGAAATCGACGTGATCGACGAGGTCGAGCCATCGGTCATCGAGTCGCTGCGCACCTCCAAGATGACAGTCGACATTCAGCCGACACCGGCATGGATGACGCTGCAGCTGCAGACCACGGCGCCTGCGCTTTCCGACCCGAAGATGCGCCGGGCGATCGCCCACGCCATCGATCTGACGCAGTTATCGGCGGCCCTCGGTGGCGGGCTTTACACGCCAAACCCGTCGGTTCTGGCCAAGGACACCTATTACTACGACAACTCGGCAGCCGCCTGGCCTGCCTACGATGTCGAACTTGCGCGCAAGCTGGCAGGCGAAGCTGGCTACAAGGGCGAGGAGATCAGCGTGCTGGTTGCCAATCGGCAGAACCGCGTGCAGGTCGCGACGATCATCCAGGCGATGCTGTCGCAGGCCGGCATCAAGATCCGCCTCGACGTGCGCGATTGGGCGACGCAACTCGACCAGTATCGCGCCGGCAAATACGAGCTCGCCGTCTTTGCCTATTCGGCCCGTCTCGATCCGCTGCTCAGCTACCAGTCCTATATCGGCGACAAGAAAGCCGAGCCGACCCGCATGTGGGACGACGCGCGCGCCACTGAACTGCTCGCCAAGGTCTCGACACTTCGCCAGCCCGAAGAGCGCAAGAAGGTGTTTTCGGAGCTGAACGCGGAAATGGGCAAGCAGGTGCCGATCCTCGGCCTGTTCAATATCCCGAGCGTGACAGCGCTTTCTCCTGGGGTGAAGGACTTTGCCGGCTGGCAGGGCGGCACCAACCGCTTCTGGGGCGTCACCAAGGTCGCCGACTGACTTGTCGGAAAGGGAGAGGGAATGTCCTTGCACGCGTTCGACTATGCCACCTCAGATGCAATGAGCGTGGCACAGGCAATCGCGGACGGTGTGCTGACACCGTCCGAGGCTGTCGCTGAAGCATTTGCCGCGATCGATCGCGTCAACCCCGTGCTGAACGCCGTGATCCTGGAAATGCGTGACGCCGCGCAGGACCAGCTTGCGGCCTTGCCCGAAACCGGGCCGCTGCGAGGGGTGCCGACCCTGCTGAAGGACGATTGCCCCTCATTTGCCGGTGCGGCCATGTCGTATGGTTGTCGCGCCGCGCGCGGAAATGTGTCGCACCAGGACCACGAGATCGTCTCTCGCTACCGCGCGGCCGGGCTGGTGGTCGTCGGCAAGACCAACCTGCCGGAAATGTCGTGCAACATCGCCACCGAGCCGACATTGCACGGGCCTGCCCTCAACCCGTGGAGCCTCAGCCGCAGCGTCGGCGGCTCTTCGGGCGGTGCCGCGGCGGCCGTCGCGGCGGGGGTGGTGCCCTTCGCCTATGGCAATGACGGCGCCGGATCGATCCGCATCCCGTCTTCCAACACCGGCCTGTTTGGCCTCAAGCCGTCGCGGGGGCGCACGCCGTGCGGCCCCGTTTCCTCCGAAAACTGGGGCGGTTTGGTCTGCCACCATGTCCTGACCCGCAGCGTCAGGGATTCGGCTGTCATGCTCGACCTGACCTCTGCCCAGGAGCCGGGATCGCTCTATGTCGCACCTTTCGAGGCCCAGTCGTTTCTTGCGGCGGCGGGCAGGCGCCCGGGACCACTTCGCATCGGCCTGGTCGATCGCTCCGACCTCGATATCGCAGTGGAGCCGCAGGTG
Source organism: Aminobacter carboxidus (assembly GCF_014863355.1). Taxonomy (GTDB): domain Bacteria; phylum Pseudomonadota; class Alphaproteobacteria; order Rhizobiales; family Rhizobiaceae; genus Aminobacter; species Aminobacter carboxidus. Next base: position 1,239,331 of record NZ_JACZEP010000001.1, read on the forward strand.
CGCGCCGCACTAGAACGTGCCGCGGCCAGGATCGAGACGCTCGGCCACAAGGTCGTGCCCGTCTCCTTTGCCCATGACAGCGTTGCCCTCGCGCAGGCGGTGACCGACCTGATCGCCGCCTACACCGCGATCGAGGTCGACGACATCGCACTCGAAATGTCGTGCCCGGTCGACGATTTGCATTTCGAACCGGTGAATATCGGCCTTGCCGAATATGGCCACAGCCTTGGCGGTACCGATGTGTTGCGGGCGCGTGGCCGTGCCAACGCCACGTCGCGTGCCTTCGCCGGAGTCTTTGCCGGCGTCGACCTGGTGATGAGCCCGGTCACCCCGTGCCTGCCGCAACCGCTCGGCACGTTCGACGTGCGCAGCAGCGACTGGAAAACGTTCATCGGTAGCGTCATGGCGGCGAGCGTCTTCACCCATCCGGCGAATGCGGCAGGAATCCCCGCCATGAGCGTGCCGATGGAGCAGAGCGACGACGGGTTGCCGATAGGGATCCAGTTCCTGGCGCCCTATGGCGCAGAAGCGCTACTGCTGTCGGTGGCTGCCGAGATCGAGCGCACCTATCCATGGTCGCAGCGCCGGCCGTCGATCCACGCTTGAGGTTTCAAATGCTTTATACCAAGCCCTATTTCGATCCGCACGATGCGGCCGAGATCCACGACCTCGTCGACCGTGTCGTGCTCGGCACGCTGATCACGCCGCATAAGGGCGGCTTGGCGATCTCGCACCCGGTGTTCATGATGGACCGGGCGCGGAACTGCCTTGTTTCACATGTCGCCGCCAACAACAGCCACGCCGACCTGATCCGCAATGGGCTTCCGTCAGTTGCTGTCCTGATGGACCGCGGCAGCTACATTTCGTCCTCGTGGTATCCGGCGGCACCCGCCCGCGACAGCGCGCCGACGTGGAACTTCATGGTCGTGCACATTCACGGCACGCCGGTCCTGATGTCGCAGGCGCAGACCGCCAGGCATCTGCATGACCTTGTCAGGCACATGGAAGAAGGCCGCGAGGACCCGTGGCAACTGGGCGAACTGGGGCCTGGGGGGCTCGAGCGCCGGCTTCCCAACATTGTCGGCTACGAATTGCCGATTGCTCGCGTCGAGGCTCGGTTCAAGCTCGGGCAGGACGAACGTCGGCGCGACATGGTTGCCGCCGAACATCGGTTGCGCCAAGCGGGCAAAGACGGCCTTGCCAAAATCATGTCGCGATACTGCCCGGTGGAGCCTGAGTAGGCGGGAAGCGATGCAGTAAGGCCGCTGGCCGGTGCTCCAAAGGGGAGCATCTGGTGCGGATGATAGGAGTCGAACCTACACGCCTCTCGGCACTGGAACCTAAATCCAGGGCGTCTACCAGTTCCGCCACATCCGCATGCGACCGCCAATCCCATGCCGCCATCATTCTGTCAATCTCGGAGCCGAAATGACACCGGCCGGGAGAAACCGCGAAGATAGTTGAAAATTGGCCCCGCCTGTGACAAAAGGCCTGTCAAATAGGATGGGACGCAAGGGACCGTCTTTCAAAGACACGATAAGAAGTCGGAAAAACAATAACTTATCGGACTTTTGGAAGAAGGCGAAACCAAACGGGCCGCAACGGCGGGCCAGGATGGCGATTTGCGAACTTGAAGCCACCCCCGGCAAACGAATTCCGGCAGGCTGAACGGCAGGACGCCGTCCAAGCCGCGCCATACGTGAAAACAAAGGTTTGATGATGCAGGTCACCGAAACGCTCAACTCCGGCCTCAAGCGCGAGATCAAGGTCTCGGTTCCTGCCGGCGACATGGAAGCCCGCCTCGAGAAGCGGCTTTCGGCTGCCAAGGACAAGGTCCGCATCAACGGCTTCCGCCCCGGCAAGGTGCCGATGCAGCACATCCGCAAGATGTACGGCAAGTCCTTCATGGCCGAAGTGGTCAACGAGATCCTGACCGACTCGACGCGCTCGATCATCGCCGAGCGCGGCGAAAAGGCTGCGATGCAGCCCGACGTCGTGATGACCGAGGACGAGAAGGAAGCCGAGAAGATCCTCGCCGGCGGCGTCGATTTCGAGTTCTCGCTGAGCTACGAAGTGATCCCGGCGATCGAGATCAAGGACTTCACCGACATCAAGGTGTCGCGTCCCGTCTACGACGTTCCGGAAAGCGAAATCGACGAGCAGGTCAACCGCGTCGCCGAATCGGCCCGCACCTACGAGCCCAAGACCGGCAAGGCCTCTGACGGCGACCGCGTTACCATCGACTATGTCGGCAAGATCGACGGTGTTGCCTTCGACGGCGGCACGGGCGGCGACCAACCGCTGGTGCTCGGCTCGAAGGAATTCATCCCCGGCTTCGAAGACCAACTGATCGGTGCCAAGGTCGGCGACGAAAAGCTCGTCACCGTGACCTTCCCGGAAAACTACCAGGCCGCGCATCTGGCCGGCAAGGAAGCGACCTTCGATGTCACCGTCAAGGAAATCGCAGCCCCCGGCAAGCTCGAGGTCAATGACGAGACCGCCAAGAACCTCGGCCTCGAGTCACTCGAGAAGCTGCGTGACATCGTTCGCGGCCAGATCGAGAACCAGTTCGGTGCCATGACGCGCCAGAAGGTCAAGCGCCAGTTGCTCGACCAACTCGACGGTTCGTATCAGTTCGAAGCGCCTTCCAAGCTCGTCGAAGCCGAATTCAACAACATCTGGAGCCAGGTGACCCGAGATCTCGAGATTGCCGGCCGCACTTTCGCCGACGAAGAGACGACTGAAGAAGAAGCCCGCGCCGAATACCAGCGCCTGGCCGAGCGCCGCGTGCGCCTCGGCCTGGTTCTCGCCGAAATCGGCGAAAAGGCCGGCGTGACGGTTTCCGACGAAGAGCTGCAGCGCGGCCTGTTCGACACCGTTCGCCGCTACCCGGGCAACCAGCAGCAGGAAGTGTTCGACTTCTACCGCAACAACCCGTCGGCGCTGGTCAACCTGCGTGCGCCGCTGTTTGAGGAAAAGGTCGTCGATCACCTGCTGTCGCAGATCACCGTCACGGACAAGAAGGTGACCAAGGAAGAGCTGCTCGCCGACGACGAGGACGAAGCGTCGGAAAAGCCGGCCAAGAAGGCTTCGGCCAAGAAGGCTGACAAGGCCGAGGGCGAAGAGCCCAAGAAAAAGGCCGCTCCGAAGAAGAAGGCCAAGGAAGCCGACGCTGAGTAAGGCACCGCTCCTGGAATGAAATCGAAAGGCCGCCGGAGCAACCCGCGGCCTTTTTGATTCCGGGATAGGCGGCTGCCTTCGGCTGCAGCTAGATCAGCAGCAAGCCCTTCATGCTGGCAAAACCCTTTTTGCCGATGATGATGTGGTCGTGCATCGAGATGCCGAGCGGCTTGGCGATATCGATGATGGTTTTGGTCATGTCGATGTCGGCACGCGATGGCGTCGGATCGCCCGAGGGGTGATTGTGGACCAGGATGATGGCTGTCGCCGACAGCTCCAGCGCCCGCTTGATGACTTCGCGCGGATAGACTGGCGTATGGTCGATGGTGCCTTGCTGCTGCACCTCGTCGGCGATCAGCACGTTCTTCTTGTCGAGGAACAGGATGCGGAACTGTTCACGTTCCTCAAAGGCCATGGCGGCGCGGCAATAGTCGAGCACCTGGTTCCATGAAGACAGCACTTCGCGGCCGCTGATCTCGCCACGCGCCATGCGTCTGGCGGCTGCCGCGATGACCTTGAGGTCGAGCGCGACGGCCGGCCCGACACCTTTGATTTCCTGCAGCAGGTTGACCGGGGCGCCAAGCACCTCGGCCAGGGTGCCGAAACGGGCAAGCAGGGCCTTGGCTGCCGGCTTGGTGTCGGCGCGCGGGATCAGCCTGAAAAGCAGGAGTTCGAGCAGTTCGTAGTCGGCAAGATTGTCGCCGCCAGCCGTCGAAAAACGCTCACGCAGCCGTTCGCGATGGCCAAGATAATGGGGCTTTTCCTGCGCTGCTTCGCGCTTGGGCGGCGGCAGCGGCCGCTCGCCAAAGAAACCGCGCTCGTCGTGCTCGTCGCTGGCCATGCCCAGTATGTCGCCCCCGCGGCATCAGAGCGCCGTGCGTTCGAACGAACGCACAAAGGACGCGCTGTCTCCCAAGATCGACACATCGTGCTTTCGAAAATCGTTGCCGATATTCGGGCCGATGTGCGAACCGGCGAAGCGATATTATGCGGGCAGGCCCGGGCGGTCGAGCCCCTTGGGCGACAGGGTGAAGATCTCGCAGCCGGTCGCCGTCACGCCCACGGTGTGCTCGTATTGTGCTGACAGGGAACGGTCGCGGGTGACCGCCGTCCAGCCGTCGGACAGAACCTTCACATGCGGGCGGCCGAGATTGATCATCGGCTCGATAGTGAAGATCATGCCCTGGCGCATCTCGACGCCTTCATTGACGTTGCCGTAGTGCAGGATGTTCGGAGCGTCATGAAACAGCGCGCCGACGCCGTGACCACAGAAATCGCGTACCACCGAGCAGCGCTCGGCTTCGGCATAGGTCTGGATCGCGGCGCCGATGGCGCCGGTGCGGGCGCCGGGGCGGACGGCGGCGATGCCGCGCATCAGGCACTCATGGGTGACTTCCAGCAGGCGCTCGGCGGCGCGCTTGATGGTGCCGACCGGGTACATCCGGCTCGAATCGCCATGCCATCCGTCGAGGATGTAGGTGACGTCGATGTTGACGACGTCGCCGTCCTTGAGCGGCTTGTTGTCGGGAATGCCGTGGCAGACGACATGATTGATCGAGGTGCAGGACGACTTGGTGTAGCCGCGGTAGTTCAGCGTTGCCGGCAGCGCGCCGTGGTCCATGCCGTATTCGAAGACGAAGCGGTCGATCGCGTCGGTTGTAACCCCTGGCGCAACGCGGTCGACCAGTTCGTCGAGGCAGCTTGCGGTGAGCTGGCACGCCTTGCGCATGCCTTCGAAAGCCTCCGCGCCATAAAGGCGGATCTGGCCGGTGTTTCTGAGGGGCGCCGTGGCGGCGTCGAGATAGCTGACCATTGACCTCTACCGGGTAACTTTGTGCTCGCAACACCTGCGAGACGAGCCGCAGATTTGGCACCGGATGCGCTCGGTTTCAACCCGCAAAGCCCTGCCAGGTGCGATATCGGCTGTTTAGGTGGCGAATTTGGCGAGTCAGCCCGGGTTTGCGCTGTCGGCGGCCTGGCCAAGCGTCTGTTTGGGGCGAGGGGCTGAAGGGTCGGCAGGCCGCAGCAGGTCACCATGAACCCAGCCCTTGCGGCCCGAGGCCGAAACCAGCGTCCATTTGCCGTCGCGGGCGAACACCCTGACGCTCTCGCCCTGCTTGAGGCTAGAGGTAACGGGCGCCGAAACGCTCGGACGCTGGCGCAGATAGACCGACGTGCTGGTGTAGAGCACGTTGAGGGTGGTAGCGCCGATGCTCGCGGATTTCGCTGTCGCTTGCTTGGCGGTTGACTTCGGGCGCGGCAAGGGGGTCGGTGGGCGTGTAATCGAGGCCGTTTCGATCTCCGCGGCAGGCCTGCTGGGCGCTCGTTCCTTCGCGACAGGTGCTGCTGCCACAACCTTTTTAGACGCAACGTCAGCTTTGGGTTTGGGAGCAGCTGCCATCTTGCGCGGCTCGACATTCGCCTTGGGACGCGCCACCTCAGCTTGCGGGCGTGGCGCGACATTGACCTTCGGCCGGGTGATGTCAGGGGCTTTGCGGGCGGCAGTTTCCGTCTTGGGCTTGTTTGCCGCTTTGGCTGGCCGTTCGTCGAAACGCATCTTGCTGGGCAGATCCTGCGTCATCGCCCAGCCGCCGGCAGCAAGCGCGCCGAGCACCAGCCATCTCAATTTGGGAAGGGCGAATCCAGACATGGACTGAGTTTGGACCTCAGTGCTTAAAACCGCGTTGACGCGGGGCGTTGCCGCGCGGCGCGGGCCAAATGCCTCAGGCCTTCTTCAGGAACTCGGTCTTCAGCACCAAGCCCTTGACTTGCTTGGTGTTGCATTCGATCTCGCCGGCGTTGCCGGTCAGGCGGATGTTCTTGACCAGCGTGCCACGCTTGATGGTCTCGGAGGTGCCTTTGACCTTCAGGTCCTTGATCAGGGTGACGGAATCGCCCTCGTTGAGTTGGGCGCCGTTGCTGTCTTTGACGATGATGTCAGACATGTCTCTTCCTTCCGCTGCCAAGTCGCTATTTTCAGCGGGAGTAGTTTGTCAAAGCGGTGGCGTAAAGGGCCCCGTGCCTTTTACGGCTTGGGCGCGTTGGATTCGGCGGGATCGCAAGGCGGTTGGCCTTTGAAGTCCCGCGCCAGGCAGCCATATTTGTCGAATGTCTGTCCGCTGGTTCTCGCTGCTTTCGCCATGCCGCAGGCCGACACGCTCAGGCAGGCGAGCAGGGCGATCGTTACTCTCGTAGCGTGCATCGTGCTAATTCCGGTTGAGTGGTCTAACGAATCTCTTGTCGCGGGTGGACTTGCAGTTGAACTGTAAGTGATTGGAAAGCTTGGCGCACACCATCTTGCTTCCGACAGTTGGATGCCGTTCTTCGCGCACCGGATCACTCGAACTGCAGGTTCTCCTTCAGCAGGACCTCGATGCGGATGCGCTCCTGGGAGGCGAGGGGTTCGCGGTGGTCGGAGCGGGCGCGCATGATGCGGAGCGCGCTGCGGACAGCGTGACCTGGGTCCTGGGCAATGACGGCGTCGATGCGCTCGTCCATCAGCGCCTGCTCGCTGAAAGGGGTGCGTTCATGGGCGACGACTGTCAGTGCGCGGGCGCCTTGCGTGTTCCATACAGCCGTCAGCGGCACCCGTGCTTCGGAGCTCAGGACGTAGACTGCGACTGTATCCGGATTGTGCTGCAAGGTACGCTGAATGATGAGGTCGGCGCGCTTTTCGTCGCCATAGGTTTCCAGCGACGGCAGGCTCTCGAGATGAGGGAACCGGGCGTTGATGATGCTGTCGAAGCCGAGGCGGCGCTGGATGCTGTCGAGCGCCATCATGGTTTCCGCAACGATCATGATCTTGCCGGGCCTTCCGCCGGTGAAGCTGCCGACGATCTTGCCGGCTGTCGCGCCGGCCGCAAAATTGTCGACGCCAACATAGTCGGCGTTCTCCAGCCGCTCCTGGCCCGACAGGAATTGTACGGCTTTGACGCCGCGCTCAACGAGCCTCAGCAGCGCATCGCGCACCTGTGGCGATTCCGGCGCCATGACGGCCACCCCGTCCATTGCGTCGTGGTCAATGCCGGTGAGGTATTTCGCGATCTGGTGGGGGTCGCTCATGGCAATCTGCGCTATCTCAACCTCGGTAGCATCGGCGCGCAACGCCTCCCTGGCCTCGCTGACCCGGGCGATCAGCTCGGCAAGATACTGGTCTCCCGAAGTCGGCAGGACAAAACGGAAGCGATAGGTCTTGTTGCGTGCCAGGGCCACGGCTGCCGGATTGCGCACGAAACCGATGCGTTCGATGGCCTCGGTAACCTTGAGCGTCACCTTATTGCTGACGTTCGGCCGTTCGTTCAGCACGCGGTCGACGGTTGCCAGACTGACACCCGCGGCTTCCGCCAGATCTTTTGTGGTTGGCCGCATTGTTTGATCATTCCAGCTTCGAACCGGATTTCTCCAACAAAAGCAGATGAAAAGCAAGTTTTGAGGTGCGCACCTCAAAATTCGCTTGCATTGAGGTGCGCACCTCAATTATGACTCTCATCGTGGTCGCCAGGAGGATTGAGCGAGCCACGCAGGCGGCGCGGAGGAGACTGGCCCGCCGGGAAGGTCATTCCGCGTCAGGTGCCCGCAAAGGGCGTTTTCACCTTCCGATGGAGATCGGAAGGATGGGAGGGAGGTCCCAGCCATGACATTTCGCCATGTTAGATCATTGGCCGCTTTCGGTGCCGTTTTGGCTGCCGGCGTGGCAGCTACAAGCCAGGCCAGCGCAAAGGACCTGACGTTGTGCTGGGCCGCATGGGATCCGGCAAATGCGCTCGTCGAACTCAGCAAGGATTTCGAGGCCAAGAGCGGGGTCAAGATGAAGTTCGAGTTCGTGCCGTGGCCGAATTTCGCCGACCGCATGCTCAACGAGCTGAACTCAGGCGGCAAGCTGTGCGATCTCATGATCGGCGACAGCCAGTGGATCGGCGGCGCCGCCGAGAACGGCCAGTACGTCAAGCTCAATGATTTCTTCGACAAGGAAGGAATCAAGATGGACGACTTCATCCCGGCGACCGTCGTCGGTTATGCCGAATGGCCGAAGAACTCGCCGAACTACTGGGCACTGCCGGCCTTCGGCGACGTCGTCGGCTGGAGTTACCGCAAGGACTGGTTCGCCCGCCCTGAGCTGCAGGCCGAGTTCAAGCAGAAGTACGGCCGCGACCTCGCTGTGCCGAAGACCTTCGCCGAGCTGAAGGACATCGCCGAGTTCTTCCAGAAGCGCGAGATCGACGGCAAGACGGTCTACGGTGCCGCCATCTACACCGAGCGCGGTTCGGAAGGCATCACCATGGGCGTGATGGACGTGCTCTACAGCTACGGCTTCCAATATGAGAACCCAGACAAGCCCTACGAACTGGACGGCTACGTGAATTCGGCCAAGGCGGTGCAGGGGCTGGAGTTCTACAAGCAGCTCTACGATTGCTGCACGCCGCCCGGCCACTCCGACGCCTACATGTCGGAGGACATCGACGCCTACAAGTCGGGTCAGGTCGCCCTGCACATGAACTTCGCCTTCACCTGGCCCGGCATCAATGCCGATGCCAATGTCGGTGGCGACAAGTCTGGCTACTTCCCCAATCCGGCAGGCCCCGACGGCAAGGCCTTCGCCCAGCTTGGCGGCCAGGGCATCTCAGTCGTCTCCGCCTCGGAGAAAAAGGACGATGCGCTCGCCTACATCAAATGGTTCGCCCAGCCCGAGATCCAGCAGAAATGGTGGCAGATGGGCGGCTATTCGGCACTGCGCAAGGTCGTTGAAGATCCGGGCTTTGCGACCAGCCAGCCCTATGCGCAGACCTTCCTCGACTCGATGGCGATCGTGAAGGATTTCTGGGCCGAGCCGTCCTACGCCTCGCTGCTGCAGGCAGCACAGAAGCGCTTCCACGACTATGTGGTCGCCGGGCAGGGTTCCGCCCAGGACGCGCTCGACGGCCTCGCCAAGGACTGGACGCAGGTCTTCGACGACGAAGGCAAGTACTGACCGTCATCAGCCTCGGCCCGTGCCTCCCAGCGGGTCATGGCGCGGACGGAGCCGGGTTCTGCCCGGCTCCGTCGCCGCACCAGTCGCCAATCAGGGGAATATCAATGCTGCACTCTCCAGTGGACCGGGTTGCCGAGGCAACGCCGCATGCCATGGCCAAACGGTTCAGGGGCTTGTCCGATCGCTCGCTCGCCTGGCTCTTCGTCACGCCGTCGATCGTGCTGTTGCTCGCGGTCAACATCTTTCCGCTGATCTGGACGATCCGGCTGAGCTTCACCAATTTCCGCGTCAACCGGCCCAATGCGGAGGTCGCCTTCGTCGGGCTGAAGAACTATGTCAGCATCCTGTCCGACAAGGACATCTGGCTGACCATGCAGGCGACCGCCCATTTCCTGATCTGGACGCTGGTCCTTCAGGTGCTGATCGGCTTCTCGCTCGCCTACCTGATCAACAAGAAGTTCCGCGGCAACGACCTCTGGACGACGATCATCGTGCTGCCGATGATGCTGAGCCCTGCCGTGGTCGGGAATTTCTGGACCTTCCTCTACCAGCCGCAGATCGGCCTGTTCAACTACGCTGTCGGCTTCCTGACGGGCGCCGATCCCTCCAGTTTCTCGATGATCGGCGACGTGTCCCTGGCGCCCTGGGCAATCGTCATCGTCGACACCTGGATGTGGACGCCTTTCGTCATGCTGATCTGCCTGGCGGGCCTGCGCTCCATTCCCGACAGCATCTACGAAGCGGCCGAATGTGACCGCGCCAGCAAATGGCGGCAGTTCTGGACCATCACCATCCCGCTGGTGCTGCCCTTCCTGATGCTCGCAGTGCTGTTCCGCGGCATCGAGAACTTCAAGATGTTCGACCTCGTCGTTCAGCTCACCGGCGGCGGCCCGGGCTCGATCACCGAACTTACCTCGATCAACCTGAAGCGCGAGGCCTTCGAGAAGTGGCGCACCGGCTATGCCTCGGCCTACGCCGTCATCCTCTTCGTGACCGTCTTCGGCCTGGCCTCGATCTACGTCAAAGCCCTGAACAAGGTGAAACAGAGATGAGCAGCTATTCCGTCACCGAGCCGTCGCGCCGACAGAAATGGTTCGCTGGTATCCTTGTCGTGCTCTACGCGCTGATCACCATCCTGCCGCTGGTCTGGATCATCGCCACCAGCTTCAAGACCCCGTCCGACGCCATTGCCTATCCGCCGAAGACCTTCTTCACGCCGACGGTCGAAGGTTATGTCAACGTCTTCACCACGCGCACCCGTCTCACCGAGGAGCAGTTGCAGGCGGTCGGAGAGCCCCAGACCTGGTACGACAGGCTGGTGCGCAAGGACGGCCTGGTCATTTCCGGTCCCTCGCGCTTCGCCGAGCGCTTCACCAACTCGGTCATCATTGGCTTCGGTTCGACGGTGCTGTGCATCGTGCTAGGCACGGCTGCGGCCTATGCCTTCTCGCGCTTCAAGGTGCCGCTGAAGGACGATCTGATGTTCTTCATCTTGTCGACGCGCATGATGCCGCCGATCGCGGTCGCCATCCCGATCTTCCTGATGTTCCGCTCGCTCGGCCTCAGCGACACCCATGCCGGCATGATCCTGCTCTATACGGCGGTGAACCTGTCGCTGTCGGTCTGGCTGCTCAAGGGCTTCATCGACGAGATCCCGATCGAATATGAGGAAGCGGCGCTGATTGATGGCTACACGCGTTTCCAGGCCTTCTACAAGGTGGTGCTGCCACAAGCGGCGACGGGTATCGCCTCGACCGCGATCTTCTGCCTGATCTTTGCCTGGAACGAATATGCCTTCGCCGTGCTGCTGACATCGGGCAATGCCCAGACAGCACCCCCTTTCATCCCGACCATCATCGGCGTCTCCGGTCAGGACTGGCCGGCAGTTGCCGCGGGCGCGACCCTCTTCCTCGTGCCGGTCATGGTGTTCACCATCCTCCTGCGCAAGCATCTGCTGCGCGGCATCACCTTCGGAGCAGTGCGCAAATGACCAGGTTCTTCGACGGATTGCTTCATTTCCGGCGCGGCGCCTGGGAGATGCTGGCCTCGGTGCTGATCGCTGCCGGCGTTTTCATGCTCATGCAGCCCTTCGCCCTGGTCCTCTATTCCTGGTCCTTCCTCGTAACCCTGCTGGGCACGGTGACGTTCATCATCGTCAGCCATTTTCCGGAGTAGGCCCGTGGCGCAGATCAGAATCCAGAATGTGCGCAAGGAGTTCGGCGCCTTCACCGCCGTCCGCTCCTCGAGCTTTACCATCGAGGATGGCGAGTTCTTCATGCTGCTCGGCCCCTCCGGCTGCGGCAAGACGACGACGCTCAGGATGATGGCCGGGCTCGAGCTGCCGACCTCGGGCGAGATCTTCATCGATGGCGAAGAGGTCGGCATGAAGCCGGCCAGCAAGCGCGACATTGCCTTCGTGTTCCAGATGTTTGCGCTCTATCCGCATATGAACGTGCGCAAGAACATCTCCTATCCGCTGGTCAGCCAGGGCATGAAGCGCGAGGAGGTGAAGACGCGGGTCCACGAGGTTGCCCGCATCCTCAAGATCGAAAACATCCTCGACAGGCCGGTTGGCGGGCTGTCGGGCGGTGACCGCCAGCGCGTAGCACTCGGCCGGGCCATCGTGCGCCGTCCCAAGGCGTTTTTCATGGACGAGCCGCTCGGCGCGCTCGATGCGGAGTTCCGCGAGCACATGGCCGAGGAATTGCGCGCGCTGCACGACCGCATGGGCGCAACCACGGTCTATGTAACCCACGACCAGCTCGAGGCCATGCAGATGGGCGACAAGATCGTTGTCATGAACCACGGCGTGGTCGAGCAGTTCGGCAAGCCGCAGCAGATCTATGACTGGCCGGCGACCAAGTTCGTCGCCCAGTTCATCGGCTCGCCGCCGATGAACTTCCTGGAGTTCGAGGGCATGATCGGCATCGGCGGCACATCAATCGATCTCGGCGAGGCGAAGATAGAGGTGCCGGGCTTGCGCGAAGGGCGGGCCGGCAAGCTGACACTGGGCGTGCGGCCCGAACATGTGAGGTTCGTGAACGACTCGGCATACAGGGGGCGGGTCAGCGCGGTCGAATATCTGGGGACGACCCAGATCGTGACACTGAGGTCGAGCTACGGCGATCTCAAGGCGCGTGTCCCATCGGACCAGGTGGTTCGCGAAGACGAGCTGGTCGGTCTCCAGTTCGACCCGCGGACGCTGTCGGTGTTCGACGCCGAAACCGGCAAGGTCCTGCGCTCGGACGCCAATGATGGAGTGCTGGGACATGGCTGAAGTTGTCCTTGAAAATGTCACCAAGTCCTTTGGCGGCACAGGTGCGCTTAACAATGTTTCGCTGACGATCCCCGACGGTTCATTCGTCGTGCTGCTCGGCCCCACGGGCGCGGGCAAGACGACGACGCTGCGCATGGTCTCCGGCCTCGATGCGCCCGACAGCGGCGAGGTCCATATCGGCGGCCGGCCGGTGAAGGGGATGTCGCCGGCCGAGCGCAACGTCGCGATGGTGTTCCAGCAATACTCGCTTTACCCGCACCTGACAGTGCGGCAGAACCTCGAGTTTCCGCTGAAATCGCCGCTGCTCAAGACACCGCGGGACCTGATCGACCGGACTGTGAAAGAGGTCGCGGAGGTTCTGCAGATCGCCCACAAGCTCGACAACAAGGCGACCGCGCTGTCGGGCGGCGAGATGCAGCGCGTCTCCATCGGCCGGGCGCTGGTGCGCAACCCGCAGATATTCCTCATGGACGAGCCGCTGAGCTCGCTCGACGCCAAGCTTCGGGCCGACCTGCGCATCGAATTGAAGCGCATCCAGGCGAAATCGGGGGCGACGCTGCTTTATGTCACTCACGACCAGATCGAGGCGATGACGATGGCGACCCATGTCGGGGTGTTGAATGAAGGCAGGCTGGTGCAGTTCGGCCCGCCGCGCGAAGTCTACGAGCAGCCAGTCAGCGTCTATGCGGCAACGCGCCTCGGCCAGCCGCGCATCAACGTGCTGCCGGCCGATCTGTTCGCCGGCGCGCCTTCGGCCGCGAAAAGCATCGGCCTTCGCCCTGAACATATCGTGCAGGGCGAAGGGCAGGAGGCGCTGGTCAAGCGTGTCGAGCATCTCGGCGACCAGACGCGCCTGCACCTGACCCTGAAGCGGCACGACCTTATCACCGTTACCGATGCTCACACACCGCTCCGGGGCGGCGAGACCATCAAGATCCAACCGTCGCGGCCGCTCTATTTCGATGCGGCTGGCATGCGCATAGCTTGAGGAGATTTCCATGGCGCAATTCATCAACAGGCGCGAAGACGTCGTCACCGAGGCAATCGACGGTGTGCTTGCGCTGTCGGGCGGCGCGCTCACCCGCCTCGACGGCTATCCGCATATACGCGTCGTGCTGCGCAGTGATTGGGACAAGTCAAAGGTGGCGATCGTCTCGGGCGGCGGCTCCGGTCACGAGCCAGCGCATGTCGGCTTCGTTGGTAAAGGCATGCTGACGGCCGCGGTCTGCGGCGACGTCTTTGCGTCGCCCAGCGTCGATGCGGTGCTCGCCGGCATCCTGGCGGTGACCGGGCCGGCCGGCTGTCTGTTGATCGTCAAGAACTACACCGGCGACCGACTGAACTTCGGTCTCGCCGCCGAGCGGGCCCGCGCCTTCGGGCTTAACGTTTCGATGGTGATCGTCGGCGACGACATCGCATTGCCCGACTTGCCGCAGGCGCGCGGCGTCGCCGGCACGCTGTTCGTGCACAAGATCGCCGGCGCGCTTGCCGAACGGGGCGCCGACCTCGACACGGTGACGGCGGCGGCGAAACACGTTATCTCGGGCACCCGCACCATCGGCATGTCGCTCGACACCTGCAGCGTTCCGGGTTCGCCTAAGGAAGATCGCATCCCCCTTGGCAAAGCCGAGCTCGGCCTTGGCATCCATGGCGAAGCCGGCGTCGAGCAGATCGACTTTGCTGGCGCCCGTGCTTCCGTCGCGACCATGGTCGAGCGACTGGCATCGGTGATGGGCGAGGGGCAGCATGTGGCACTGGTCAACAATCTCGGCGGCACCTCAGTGCTGGAAATGTCCGTGCTTGCCCATGACCTGCTCCAGTCGGCCATCGGCGAGAGGATCAGTCATGCCATCGGGCCTTCGCCGTTGATGACGTCGCTCGACATGCAGGGCTTTTCCATCTCGGTTTTTCCGGCGGATGCGGCCGAACTGGAGTTGCTCAAAGCGCCTGTCGCGATCCCGGCCTGGCCTGGGCTCTCGCGGGCCCGCCCGATTACGGTCGCCCCCATGCCCGACGGCCTGACTCCGATCACGCCGATGCCGTCGAACCATGCGGCGACGCGCGCCTTCGTGATCAGCTGCTGCAACGTGCTGATCGGAGCCGAGCAGGATCTCAACGCGCTCGACGCCAAGTCGGGCGATGGCGACACCGGCTCGACGCTGGCGGGTGCCGCCCGTGCCCTGATCAACGCCATCGACCGGCTGCCGCTGTCGGATCACACGCAACTGCTGCGTGCCATCGGCCAGGAATTGAGCCAGACGATGGGCGGCTCCTCGGGCGTGCTGCTCGCCATCTTCTTTGCCGCCGCTGGCGACGGGGCATCTAGCGGCCTGCCGATGCGGGAGGCACTGCGGGCGGGGCTGGCGCGCATGCAGGAGATCGGCGGCGCCAAGATCGGCGACCGTACAATGGTAGATGCCCTTTCTCCCGCTCTGGTGGCCCTCGACGATAGCCTCGTCGCTGCGGCTGATGCCGCCCGCAAAGGCGCCAACTTCACAGCGACCCTTACCCGCGCCAAGGCCGGCCGCGCCGCCTACATCAACGCAAAGCAACTCGAAGGGCACATCGATCCGGGTGCCGAGGCGGTCGCGCGGCTGTTCGAGCACCTGGCGACCTGACCCGCGCCGCGCCATCGGTCGGGCTGCCATCGACACTCCACGGCGGCCCGATTCAGCTATCCGCGTCCCACTCATGCGGCTCGACATTGCTGGGCCAAGGGCGCCAGGCGGCAATCATGCCCCGCCGAAACAGTTCTGATCGGTTGGCCGTCATGGAAGATGTCGAGCGCCGCTGGAACAGCCCGATGGAGCCGAGCGGAATCGGCCTGCTCGGATCGCCTGTTGGCTGCCCTAAAGCTTGGCACAATGTCAGCTAGATGGCTGAAAAACCTGGTACGCCCAAGGGGAATCGAACCCCTGTTACCGCCGTGAAAGGGCGGTGTCCTAACCGCTAGACGATGGGCGCGCTCAGGTGAGGCGGTGTATAATTGGCTTGTTCGCGACAGGCAACCCGTCTTTTTGCTGCGTCGCGAAATTTTTTCTACTTATCCACGGCGACGGCCGCAACGCCAGTTCCAGTCGCGTTCCGGGCCGACGTCGATGTGGACGGAGTTGGTATGGCAATAGGTGCCGACGCCGCCGCGGCCCGGCATCGCGCGCAGATAAGTCGCCAGTTCCCATTTGCCGACGCCCGGAATCTGGATGTCGGCCGCCGCGCAATACATATGCTGCGAATTCTTGGCGCCGCGGGCGCGGCGGTTGCGTTCGGGGTTGCGGTAGCCCGACGTGACGATCATCTTCTTGCCGTAGTGCTGCTCGGCCGCCTTCAGGATTCGCACCAGCGACGGCTTCAGGCAGGCGACATCGACGCTTTCGGTCTGCTTGAGCAGGCCATTGGGCGCGAGTCGCGCCATGCCGGCTGCCGAAGCCAGCTCCAGGCCGGGATCCTCGTCTTCGTGCAGGTCGACGTCGCTGTCGTCGTTAATGCCCGACTTGCGCTTGATCTCGAACAGGTCGGTGGTGCGCACGCCCGGCAGCGCCCAGTTCGAATCGCCACTTGACGAGCCGCCCAGCGAAGCAAGCTCCACCGGCTTTGCTTCGGCTTTCGCCGAGGCCAGTGTGATGATCGGCTTGGCTTTTTCTTCCGCGGCCTTTGGTTTGGCGTCGGACGATTCGTCGCCCATCGCGATCAACGGCTTTGCCTTCTGCTCCGCTGGCGCAGGTGCCGCCTTGGCGGACGAAGAGCCGAACAACGAGGCAAACAGCCCCTTCTTCTTGGGCGCTTCGGGCTCGGCCGCCGGCCCGTTGGTCAATATGAAGCCGGTGTCTTGCTGTGCAGGCGGTTTGGCCGTTTTCGCGTCCGCGGTCTGGGCAGCGTCAGCTTCCGCCTTCGGCTGCTCCGCTGCGGCCACCGTTAGGGGCTGCTGCTGCTGTTCGGCACTGGCGATGGCAACTTCGGCTGCGTTTTCGGCCCCTGGCTTGACCAGCGGGACATACCCGACCTGGTCGGGAAGGGCGGTGTCGCCTGCCTGGCTCATCGTCACCTGGGCAACGGTCGCGGCTGGGGCGCCGGCGGCGGTTGCCGATTGAGCCGTGGTTGTTTCGGTGGTCGTTGCAGCATTGGCCGCGGGATTTGCCAGGTCGAAATTGGGTTCGCCCGTCGACGAGCAAGACACAGTAAGCAGCGAAACCAGTACGGTCAGCGCAACGCCGCATCGCCGGTCTGCGAATCGCAGTGCTCCTGACGTCAAACCGGTCCCCTCTCATGCACTGCAGGCCAACGATTACGCTTGGCGATTGAAATCGAACGTTTACGCAACCACGCTCCTGAACGAGAAGCGGTACTCAAAATTTCGGCAATGATACCCCAGTTAGCGGGCTAGGCGTCAATTAAGGCGAGATCATGATAGCCGCCACGTTTTCGCCCTCTTGGTAAAGGGCGTCAATTCACTGCCTGTGACAGCCGGTTACACGCGAACTTTCACATAGCTGCCGGGGGCATCCTCTAGCACCCGGCCGCTTATGCCAGGCTTGCGTGCTGCGACAAGGGTATCGTCCTTGGCTTCGATCCAGCTCTGCCAGTGCGGCCACCATGAGCCTGAAGTCTCGACGGCACCCTTGAGCCAGTCATCGAAGTCGCCCACCGGCTTGCCATTCGACCAGAACTGGTACTTGCCCGTGGCAGGCGGATTGACGACACCGGCGATGTGGCCCGAGCCGCCCACGACATAGTCGACATCGCCGCCGAAATACTGGCAGCCGAGGAACACCGAGCGGGCAGGGGCGATGTGATCCTCGCGCGCCGCCAGATTGTAGACGGGGATGGTGACGTCGGCGAGCGAGATGGTTCGGCCGGCAAGTTCCATCCGGCCTTGCGACAGGTTGTTTTCGAGGTAGCAGTTGCGCAGGTAAAACGAGTGGTTGGCCGCTGCCATGCGTGTCGAATCGGCGTTCCAGTAGAGCAGGTCGAAGGGCGTCGGCTCCTTGCCGCGCATGTAGTTGTTGATGACATAAGGCCAGATCAGGTCACCCGAGCGCAGCATGTTGAAGGCCGTCGCCATCTTGGTGCCGTCGAGATAGCCCTTGTCCTTCATCGCCCCTTCGAGTGCTTTTATCTGATCCTCGTCGACGAACACCTTGAGGTCGCCGGCATAGGTGAAATCGACCTGGGTGGTGAAGAAGGTGACCGACTGGATGCGGTGGTCGCCCTCCTGGGCCAGAAGCGCCAGTGCTGCCGCAAGCAGCGTGCCGCCGACGCAATAGCCGATCGCGTTGACTTCGCGTTCGCCCGTCGCCTGCTCGACTGTGTCGAGACCGTATTGCAGGCCCTCGCGAATATAGGCTTCCCAGTTCTTGAGGCCGTGACGCTGGTCGGGGTTGATCCAGGAGATGACGAAAACGGTGTGGCCCTGTTCGACAGCCCAGCGGATGAAGGATTTCTGCGGGTTGAGGTCGAGGATGTAGAACTTGTTGATCCATGGCGGGCAGATCAGCAGCGGCCGCTTCAGCACCTTGTCGGTGGTGGGCGTGTACTGGATGATTTCGGCGACATCGCTGCGGCCGACCACCTTGCCCGGCGTCATGGCGATGTTCTTGCCGATCTCGAAGCTGGAATAGTCGGCCTGCCTGAGCTTGAGGTCGCCCTTGCCGGCCGAAATGTCCTCGGCGAACATCTTCATGCCGCGCACCAGGTTTTCGCCATTGCTGGCGACTGTCTCGCGAAACAGCTCCGGATTGGTCAGGATGAAATTCGACGGCGAGATCGCATTGGCGACCTGCTTGACGTAGAATCCGGCCTTGTGGCGGGTGTGCTCGTCGAGGCCGTCGGCGTGGTCGACAAGATCGCCGGCCCAGCGCGCCGTCACCAGATAGGCCTGCTTGAGGAAATCGAAGAAGGCGTTGCGACCCCATTCGGGATCGAGAAAGCGCTTGTCGGCGCGGTCGGGTTTGACGGCGTCGTCGACCTCGTCGCCGCCCATGCGCTGGATCGACTTGCTCCACACATCTAGATAGCCCGAAAACAGCCGGGTCTGCGCCTCGAGCGCCCGTTGCGGGTCGGACAGCCAGTATTCGGTGAGCTTCGAGAAGGTCTTGACCATGTCGGCCATCGGTTCGGCGACGGTGTCGCGCAGTTCGCCCTTCTCGCGCGGTTCGGCCCAAGCGGAAGCGGCCTTGCCCGCCTGCTCGATCATGCGGGCCATGTTGAGGGCAAAACGTTCCGGATCTTTGACGAGGTATTGCTCGACGGAGGAGGGGGAATCGCCACTCGGCTTGTCCGAATCGTCTACCTTCGCCATGGTTCTTGCAGGTCCTCCCAAAGCGCCCATTGTTGACATAGTATCATGTGACGTCTTACCGGGTCCAACGCGCTGTACCGCGCCTGTCGGGGAAACTTTATGACATATAGTGTTGGTCGGAATGTTTTTTTCTGTGCCCGCGTGATGTTATCAGCGAGTGCGCTGGCATTGGCCGTTGCCGCCAGCGGCTGCACAAGCACTACGACCTCGACCGCCAGCAGTGCTGCACCAGTCACCGGACGCGGCGCGCAGGACACCGGAACCTACCCCAATCTCAACATTCCGCCGAAGGTAGCCGCCGCGCAGTTCACCGAGGAGCAGAAGGCGGCCAAGCTCGCCTCGCTCCAGGCGGCGCAGCAGCGCCAGGGCGCCAAGGCGGGCGCGGGCGGCGGCAACTCGGCCGCCATGACCACCCTGGCCCGAAAGCATGGCGACGACACGCTGAAGGCCATCGAAGGCAAGTGCGAGACTATCGACCCAGCCTGCAATTGAGTGTATATCGCGCACGCATCGCCGAGCCCCCGTTTACCTGGAATTGACATGGAAGAATTTCACAAGGTCCGCCGCCTTCCGCCTTATGTCTTCGAGCAGGTCAACCGGCTGAAGGCCTCGGCCCGTTCGCGCGGCGCCGACATCATCGACCTTGGCATGGGCAATCCAGACCTGCCGACGCCGACTGCCATCGTCGACAAGCTGTGCGAAGTGGTGCGCGATCCACGCACCCACCGCTACTCATCGTCGCGCGGCATCCCCGGCCTGCGCCGCGCCCAGGCCAATTATTATGCCCGTCGCTTTGGCGTGAAGCTCAATCCCGACACCCAGGTCGTGGCCACACTCGGCTCGAAGGAAGGCTTCGCCAACATGGCGCAGGCGATCACCGCGCCTGGCGACGTCGTGCTGTGCCCGGATCCGACCTACCCGATCCACGCCTTCGGCTTCATCATGTCGGGCGGCGTCATTCGCTCGCTGCAGGCCAAGCCGGATGACGGCTTCATCCCGGCGCTCGAACGCGGCGTCCGCCATTCGATCCCGAAGCCATTGGCACTGATCCTCAACTACCCGTCGAACCCGACGGCGCATGTTGCTTCGCTCGACTTCTACAAGGACGTCGTCGCCTTCGCGAAGAAGAACGACATCATCATCCTGTCGGACCTTGCCTATTCGGAGATCTACTTCGACGGCAATCCGCCGCCTTCGGTGCTTCAGGTGCCGGGCGCGATCGACGTCGCGGTCGAATTCACCTCGATGTCGAAGACGTTTTCGATGCCGGGCTGGCGCATGGGTTTCGCCGTCGGCAACGAGCGCCTGATCGCCGCGCTGACCCGCGTGAAGTCGTATCTCGACTATGGCGCTTTCACGCCGATCCAGGTTGCCGCGACCGCAGCGCTGAACGGCGACGGCACCGACATCGCCGAAGTGCGCGAGGTCTACCACAAGCGCCGCGACGTGATGGTCGACTCGTTCACCCGCGCAGGCTGGGAAATCCCGGCGCCGGCGGCGACGATGTTTGCCTGGGCGCCGATCCCCGAGCCGTTCAAGCATCTTGGTTCGCTCGAATTCTCCAAGCTGCTCATCGAGCATGCCGACGTGGCTGTCGCTCCGGGCGTCGGCTTCGGCGAACATGGCGACGATTATGTGCGCCTGGCGCTGGTTGAGAACGAGCACCGCATCCGCCAGGCTGCGCGCAGCATCAAGCGCTTCCTGCAGACCACCGCCAAACACCCCAACAACGTGGTTCCGCTCGCAGCCCATCGCTGAGCGGCATCACGGCCACATTCCCAGAACTACTGAAGTAAGAGGCGCCGCGACCATGGCTGAAGCATTGCGTGTTGGAATTGCCGGTCTCGGCACGGTCGGTGCTTCGGTGGCGCGCGTACTGCGCGACAAGGGCGCCGAGCTCACCCGGCAGTGCGGCCGCGAAATCGTCGTCACAGCTGTTTCCGCCCGCGACCGCACGCGCGATCGCGGCGTCGACCTGAGCGGCGCCCAGTGGTTCGACGATCCGATCGAACTGGCCGAGAAAGCCGATATCGACGTCTTCATCGAACTGATCGGTGGTGACGAGGGTGCCGCGCGCGCTTGCGTGCGAGCCGCCCTGGACGCTGGCCGTCACGTCGTTACCGCCAACAAGGCGCTGCTCGCCAAGCATGGCGTGGCGCTGGCCGAGATCGCCGAGAAGAAGGGCGTGCTGCTCAACTACGAAGCGGCGGTCGCCGGCGGCATCCCTGTCATCAAGACGATGCGCGAGGCGATGGCCGGCAACAGCGTCACCCGCGTCTTCGGCATTCTCAACGGCACCTGCAACTACATCCTGACGCGCATGGAAGCCGAGGGCCTGACCTTCGAGGCCTGCCTCGCCGACGCCCAGCGCCTTGGCTACGCCGAAGCCGACCCGACCTTCGACATCGAGGGCAACGACACGGCGCACAAGCTTGCCATCCTGACCAGCCTGGCTTTTGGCTCGAAGATCGCGGCCGACGACATCTATCTCGAAGGCATTTCCAACATCACCCAGGCTGACATTCGCGCAGCGGCTGAGCTCGGCTATCGCATCAAGCTGCTCGGCGTTGCCCAGCGCACCGAAAGCGGCATCGAGCAGCGCGTGCACCCGACCATGGTGCCGACGGCTTCGGTCATCGCCCAGGTCCATGGTGTCACCAACGCGGTGGCGATCGAAACCGACATTCTGGGCGAGTTGTTGCTGTCGGGTCCCGGTGCCGGCGGCAACGCCACGGCGTCGGCCGTCGTCGGTGACATCGCCGACATCGCCAAGAGCCGCCCCGGCTTCCAGCACGGCCCGGTGTTCGGCCGTCCGGCCAAGGAACTGAAGCCCTACAAGAAGGCGCAGATGCGCAGCCACGCCGGCGGCTACTTTATCCGCCTGACCGTGCACGACCGGATCGGCGTCTTCGCAGCCATCGCCAAGCGCATGGCCGACAACGACATTTCGCTGGAATCGATCGTTCAGCACGCCAATGGCACGGAAGGCGGCACCGCGCAGAAGACGGTAATTCTGGTGACCCACGAGACCACCGAGGCTGCCGTCCGCAAGGCTGTCGACGGCGTGACCAAAGACGGCCACCTGACCGACAAGCCGCAGGTCATCCGTATCGAGCGCGCCGGCTAGTCCGACGCCTCGACGAGGGGGCGCAAATGTGCCCCCGGCCAGGCAGTCAAGCCTCAATTCCCTTTCAATCGATTGATATTGTTTCGCTTTCGATTAAGCGGGCAACAGGTCTTGCCGTTGTCATGCGGGTTTGACAATAAGAGCCGGCCCGGTTTGGGCGCTCCGAACCCATCGACTTCAGGACCCAGCATTATGGCGAAAAGCGTTGTAGCCGGCCTCGACCGGATTCTCACCATGGAACTCGTGCGCGTCACCGAGCGCGCTGCCGTTGCCGCAGCAAGGCTGCGCGGGCGCGGCGACGAGAAGGCCGCCGACCAGGTCGCCGTCGACGCCATGCGTCAGGAATTGAACCGCCTTGCCATCAAGGGCACCGTCGTCATCGGCGAAGGCGAACGCGACGAGGCACCGATGCTCTACATCGGCGAGGAAGTCGGCTCGGGCGGCCCCGATGTCGACATCGCCCTCGACCCGCTCGAAGGCACCACCATCTGCGCCAAGAACCTGCCCAACGCCCTCGCCGTCATCGCCATCGCTGAAAAGGGAAGCCTGCTGTTCGCGCCTGACGTCTACATGGACAAGATCGCCGTCGGCCCCGGCTACCCTGAAGGCGTCATCGACATCGATGCTTCGCCGGCTGAAAACATCGCCAGCGTCGCCAAGGCCAAGGGCGTGCCGGTAGAAGAGATCACCGCCTGCATCCTCGACCGCCCGCGCCACGCCAAGCTGATCGAAGCCGTGCGTGCGACCGGCGCTGCCATCCGCCTGATCGGCGATGGCGACGTGGCCGGTGTCATCCACACCACCGATCCTGAAGAAACCGGCATCGACATCTACCTCGGCACCGGTGGTGCGCCTGAGGGCGTGCTGGCCGCTGCCGCCTTGCGCTGCACCGGTGGCCAGATGCTCGGCCGCCTGTTGCTTGATTCGCCGGAAAAGGTTGCCCGCGCCGCGACCATGGGCATCACCGATCCCAAGAAGGTCTACCGCATCGATGAAATGGCGCGCGGTGACGTGCTGTTTGCCGCAACCGGCGTCACCGACGGCAACATGCTTGCCGGCGTGAAATTCGGCCGCGATTCGATCACCACCCACACCATCGTTCTGCGCTCGTCGTCAAAGACGGTGCGTGAGATCAAGGCGCGTCACCAGGATCTGGAAAAATTCTGATTACGCGCTTGTCCGTCTCGCCTATGGTCGATCCGAAGCGGGTGGACCTCAACTGAATGGCGACTGAAAAGCGTAATTTTCTAGGCGTACGGCGTTCGGCCACCGGTGTCTCATGGGAGCACCGGCTGACCGAACGCCAGGACATGCTGGCGCTCGCCATCGCCCAGGGGCATGGCGTGCCCGACATCGTTGCCCGCGTGCTCGCCGGGCGAGGCGTGTTGCCTGAGGACACCGAGCGTTTTCTCGACCCGACGATCCGCGACCTGCTGCCCGATCCGGCGTCGCTGACCGACATGGCCAAGGCTGCCGAGCGTATCGCCGATGCGGTGCTGCGCAAGGAAAAGGTGGCGATCTTCGGCGACTATGACGTCGATGGCGCATCGTCTTCGGCGTTGATGAGCCGCTTTCTCACGCATTTTGGCATCGAGTCCGAGATCTACATCCCCGACCGCATCTTCGAAGGTTACGGCCCCAACCCCGATGCGATGCGCGATCTCATCGGCCGGGGCGCCAGCCTGATCATCACCGTCGACTGCGGCACCAACAGTGCTGCCTCCATCGATGCTGCCAACGAGGCCGGCGCCGATGTCGTGGTGCTCGACCACCATCAACTTGGCGGGCCGCTGCCCCATGCGCGCGCGGTGGTCAACCCGAACCGCGACGACGATCTTTCAGGGCAGGGCCATCTCTGCGCTGCCGGCGTGACCTTCCTGGCGCTGGTCCAGACTGCCAAGGTGTTGCGGGAAAAATTGCCTGATGCACCGCGCCCGGATCTGTTGTCGCTGCTCGACCTTGTGGCACTGGCGACCGTTTGCGACGTCGTGCCGCTGACCGGGGTCAACCGCGCCTTTGTCGTCAAGGGGCTGCAGGCGATGCGCCAGCAGAACAATCCCGGGCTGACCGCACTCGCCCGCGTTGCACGCATCGGCGAACCGCTCAACAATTTTCATCTCGCTTTCCTGCTTGGCCCGCGCATCAACGCCGGCGGGCGCATCGGCGACGCCGCCTTGGGCAGCAAGCTGCTCGCCACCGACGATCCGGTCGAGGCCGGAACGATCGCCGAAACGCTCGACCGCCTGAATCAGGAGCGGCAGGCGATGGAGACCGAGATGCTGGCCGAAGCGCGCGCCGAGGCCGACGCCGAGATCGGTGCCGGCCCCGGGCCGGCGGTGCTGGTCACCGCAAACACGACCTGGCACCCTGGCATCGTCGGCCTGCTCGCCTCGCGGCTCAAGGATCATGCCCGCCGCCCGGCCTTCGCCATCGCCTTCAATCCGAATGGCCTTGGCACGGGGTCGGGGCGCTCGGTTTCCGGTTTCGACCTTGGACGGCTCGTGCGCGAGGCCGTGGAGGCCGGCTTGCTGGTCAAGGGTGGCGGCCACGCCATGGCGGCCGGCATCACCGTCGAGCGCGCCAAGCTTGGCGAGTTGCGTGCCTTTTTCGAGCAACGCGCCGCAGCCGACGTGTTCCGGCTACAGGACGAGGAAAGCCTCAAGATCGACGGCGCCCTGGCTGCGGAAGGCGCGACGCTGACGTTGGTCGATGCGCTGGAGAAGGCCGGGCCGTTCGGGGCAGGGCATGTTCCGCCGGTCTTCGTTCTGCCCCGGCACCGTATCGCCGACGCGCGGCTTGTCGGCACGGCGCATATCCGTATCGATCTGCGTTCGGAAAGCGGCGGCCGGGTGCAAGCCATGGCCTTCAGGGCGGCAGAAACGCCGCTTGGCGATTTCCTGTTCCGCAATCGCGACCGCGCGATCCACGTTGCCGGCTCGATTTCGGTCAATCACTGGAATGGCAGCCGCACGGCCCAGTTCAGGATCGTCGACGCGTCGCTGGCCGGGCCTTAACCCAGCACCGCCTGGAGCCGGAGGATCTCCTCCATCTGCGCCTTGGTCGCCTCGTAGCCGAGGCGGATGGCTTCGTCGGCGCGGTGGAATTCCGACAGGCCGATGAGGCCAAGCTTGGGCTGGATCGACAGGTCGGGCGGATCGCCGGCGAGACGAGCGCGCGAAATACGGTCCTGGATGATGTTGAAAGCCTCGACCATCACGCCGGTGATGCCAAGCCGCGTTTCGCGATCGCTCTGTGTCGAGCTCTCGCCAGGCCGTGCCGGGCGCTCGACCACAAGTTCGCCGGCACTGTGCTTGATGACGGCGGCACGCCCGAACAGGTCGTAGTGCAGATTGACCGCCACCACCAACGGCTGTTCGTTGGCGCGGCAGACCGAAACCGGAACCGGATTGACCAGCGCACCGTCGACGAGCACGCGTCCGTTGCAGGTAACCGGTTCGAACACGCCGGGCAGGGCATATGAAGCGCGCATCGCCTTGATCAGCGAGCCGCTCGACAGCCAGATCTCATGGCCGGTGCGGATCTCGGTGGCGACGCAGACGAAGGGTTTTGGCAGGTCTTCGAAGCTCACGGAGCCCATGTGATGCTGCATGCGGGCATCAAGCTTCATGCCGCCGAACAGGCCACTGCCGCCAAGCTTGAAATCGAACAGGCCAAAGATCCGGCGCTTGGTCAGGCTGCGGGCGAACTCCTCGAGCTCGTCGAGCCTGCCGGCGAGATAACAGCCGCCGACCAAGGCGCCGATCGAGGTGCCTGCGATCATGTTGATGCGAATTCCGGCCTCATCAAGCGCGCGCAGCACGCCGATATGGGCCCAGCCGCGCGCGGCGCCGCCGCCAAGTGCCAGTGAGATGCCGTTCTGCTTGGCCGTTTCGGGCGTGTTCGAACTCGTGCCGGAAGAAAAGCCGTTGGCTTCCCGGATGTTTTCGCGTGCATGAAATGACGCCCACTCGAGCATCAAAATCTCCCTTGTCCCAGAAGCAGACTACTCCCGACCCGTATTAAAATCGTGAATCTATGTGTTCTGGAACAGCAAGCCGGTTCACGATTTCTTGTGGTAGGTCTCGTCTGTATCGAACAGAGGAGCACTGCCGTCCGCGCTGAGCGTGGCCATGCCGTTTTTGTACCCCACCGTCCGATAGAAACAGGAACGCCTGCCGGTGTGGCAGGTTGCTTCGTGGCCGGTAACATTTACGCGTAGCCACACGGCATCCTGGTCGCAGTCGGTGCGGATTTCGACGACGTGCTGGAAGTTGCCCGAGGTCTCACCCTTCTTCCACAACGAACCGCGCGAGCGCGACCAGTAGTGGGCAATGCCGGTTTCGATGGTCAGCGCCAGGGCTTCGGCGTTCATGTGCGCGACCATCAGCAGCACGCCGTCGCCAGCGTCGGTGACGACGGCGGTGACGAGGCCATTGGCGTCGAAGCGCGGCGTGAACGCTTCGCCTTCTTCGAGCGCGCGCTTGTCTTCGGAAGCTTGTGGAAACTGCAGGGTCATCGCCGGGGTCCTAAGTCGGGCACCGGCGAAGCGGGATCAGATCCCGCCGCCGCCGGCTCGCACCATGGTCACGAACCGGACCTGTTCTTCGGGAGTGTCCCGGAAAACGCCGGTGAAGGTGGAGGTCAGGGTCGTTGAACCCTGCTTGCGGATGCCGCGCATGGCCATGCACATATGCTCGGCCTCGATCATCACGGCGACGCCGCGCGGATTTAGCACGTCCTGGATGACACCGGCAATCTGCGCCGTCATCGCTTCCTGCGTCTGCAGGCGGTGGGCGAAGATGTCGACGACACGGGCGATCTTGGAAAGCCCGACAACCTTACCATCCGGCAGATAGCCGACATGGGCCTTGCCGATGATCGGCACCATGTGGTGCTCGCAATGCGAATGGAACTTGATGTCGCGTACAATGACCAGATCGTCATAGCCAGCGACCTCCTCGAAGGTGCGGCCAAGCTCGTCGGCCGGGCACATGTCGTAGCCGTTGAACATTTCACGGAAGGCCTTGGTCACGCGCTTGGGCGTGTCGATCAGGCCTTCGCGCTGCGGATCGTCTCCGGTCCAGCGCAACAGCACCTTCACTGCGGCTTCAACCTCCGCCTCGGTCGGGCGGTCGGTCGCAGGCTTGTCCATATAGGCTGATTGCGGCATCAGCTTCTTGGCAACGGCATCCATATCAGGCGTCTCCAGTAGTCCCTGTCAGAGCAGGGACGAGTTGAACGGACACAGCCACTTTAGGGACCACCGGAACAAGAGTGCCGTACCCAAAGCTGCTTATCTTGCTCTTCTCCCGATGCAGATTCTGCTGCCTTGTCGGGAGGCGAGCGCCACCATTATATATGGGTGACGACGACGATTGAAAGATGCAACCGCGACAAGAGTTGTTCGTCACGCGCACTCAGAGTGAAAAAAGTTGATCGACGACATCTACAACACGAAAATCCTCGGTTTCGCCGGCAATATCGGCCGGCTTGGCCGGCTCGATCATCCCGATGCGACGGCGACGGCGCATTCAAAACTGTGTGGATCGACTGTCACGATTGATCTGGCGATGAAGGACGGGGTGGTCACCGACTTTGCCCATGAAGTGAAGGCCTGCGCGCTGGGCCAGGCGTCGTCGTCGATCATGGCCGAGCATGTCGTTGGCGCCAGCGCCGAAGAATTGCGCGCGGTACGCGAAACGATGCTGCGCATGCTCAAGGAAGGCGGGACCCCGCCGGAGGGCCGGTTCGGCGACCTGAAGTATCTCGAGCCGGTGCGCGACTACAAGGCGCGGCACGCCTCGACGATGCTGACCTTCGATGCCGTGGTCGACGCGATCGGTCAGATTGAGCGCAGGTAGGCTGCAGCCAGGCAGTTGTCGAGGACATCGAGGCTTTCGGCGAATTCGGCCTTGATCCACTCTGCGAAGCACTGTGCAGGCTCGGACAGCTTGGCTAGGTTCTTGGCCACCAGCCAGTAGCCGCCGCACACGACATTGGTCTCGAACGGCTTGACCAACGTTCCTGCCTGAAGTTCTTCATACACCAGCAGCAGGTCGCCAAGGGCGACGCCGTGGCCGAGCATGGCCGCCTGTTTCGACAGCGCCGCGTCGGCCAACAAAGGCCCACGCTCGGGGACAGAAGCTTCGTCGGCACCTGCTGCTTCAAACCAGCGCGCCCAGCCCTGGCGGTTTTCCTCATGCAACAGCGTGTAGCGGCGCAGATCAGCAGGGGATTCCAAAGGCGGGCCGGATGCCAGCAGCGCCGGCGAGAGAATTGGCGAATCGACGACCAGCCCCAACAGCTGCGACTCGCTGCGCGGCCATGCCGTATTGTGCGCGCTGAAGCGCAAGGCGAGCTCGGCCTGGTCGCTGCGGAAGTCGATCAGGCGCGGGTCGACATCGAGCGCGATCTCGATGTCGGGCCGCATTTCGCGGAATTTGTTGAGCCGCGGCAGAAGCCAGCTGGCGGCAAGCGCGGGTTCGGCACTGACGCTGACCACTGAAAGGGCGGGCCTTGTCGCCAGCTCCGAAAGCCGCCGGTCGATGTCGTCGAAGCTCTTGACCAGCTGCTGCAGCAGCTTCTGGCCCGGCTCGGTCAGTTCGACGCGACGATGGTAGCGCACGAACAGCGGCTGGCGCAGGAAGGTTTCCAGCTCGCGTATCTGGCGGCTGATGGCTGCCTGGGTGACAAACAGCTCTTCAGCGGCACGGCTGAAACTCAGGTGCCGACCGGCCGCCTCGAAACTTCTCAGTGCCGTCAGCGGAAGCCGCCCGCGGTTCATTCGCATAATCTCAGGTTATCCAAGATGGACGTTATACTCGTTTGAAGAGCACGGCTAGAGGCGGTCTAATCCTCTCATCCAGGAGGCAAAACCATGCCAACGCTCTTCAACGCTTACGCGGAGATGTTCCGCATCGCGACATTCCAGGGCGACCATGTCACCCAAAGAACAAAGTGCTGCGACGCCGACCGGCTTCAACTCGATGCTCCGCAACGACGGTGCCCCCACCGCGGGGCGAAGCTTGGCTGGCATGCGTGACACGGCGCCGCAGCGGCGAGGTCCTAGATGCCGAACATTGCGTCTGCATGGCGGAACGGACATCTATACCGAATAGATTCCGATCCGGCGGAGACGATGGACCACGGTCACGACCATAGACACGGCGCAGCAGCGCTCGGCCGCAACTGGCCCGGGCCGTGGCGCAAGACGCCGGGACGCGTGTTCGGAACATCACTGGTGCGGCTCTACCAGCTGACGCTGTCGGGTTTCATCGGCAATTCGTGCCGCCATATGCCGACCTGTTCGGAATATGCGCATGAGGCAATCGCGCGCCACGGCTTGTGGGCCGGCGGCTGGATGGGGCTGTTTCGCGTTCTGCGCTGTGGCCCGTGGGGAACGCATGGCATCGACCGCGTGCCGGAGATGCTGGCCCAGCCCTATGCCTGGTACGTGCCTTGGCGCTACTGGCAGATCGGCCGCAGGCGATCAGGGCACTGAGCCGGGAAAATACGCGATCCGTGCTGCGCATCACGCATATCAGTTAATCGAGATGTTTGGCGGTTTACGATTTGATCAGGCTAAGACAGCTTAGTCGAGTTTAAGCCATATTCGAGACAATTGCCGTCCATAGTCCTTTGGCGCCAACCGACAAAGGATGTCACGACAGTGCCTGCTTCATTTCGTCGATCTTCGTTCCTTGCAATCTTTACGTTCCTTGCCTCAGTGCCTTTCGCGCAAGCGCAGGTAGGGGCCAATACCGCAGCACTGAAGCCGGCGCTCGAGTGCACGCTGATTGTCGACGCCCAAAGCGGCGCTACGCTGCGCCGCGACGGCATTTGCGACCGTCGCGTAAGCCCCGCGTCGACGTTCAAGGTCCCATTGGCGCTGATGGGCTACGATGCCGGCATCCTCAGTGACGCGCACACCCCGCGCTGGGACTACAAGCCGGGGTTCAACGCCGTGAAGCGCGACCACAGGCCTGTCGACCCGACGATATGGGAGAAGGATTCGGTTGTCTGGTACTCGCAGCAGATCACCCGTAAGCTCGGCAACGAGCGTTTTGGCGGCTATGTCAGCGGCTTCGGCTATGGCAATGGCGACATCACAGGCAATCCGGGCAAGAAGGATGGCCTGACGCATTCCTGGCTGAGCTCGTCGCTGAAGATCTCTCCGGATGAGCAGGCTGTCTTCATCAGGCGAATTCTCGACCGCAAGCTTCCGGTTTCTGCGAAGGCGTTCGAAATGACCGAAACCATCCTGCCTGTGTTCGACGCCGGCAACTGGAAGGTCCAGGGCAAAACCGGCACCGGTTGGCAGACCAACAAGGCAGGCGCAACCGACCGCAACAGGCCGTTTGGCTGGTTCGTCGGCTGGGCCGAGAAGGGCGGCCGAAAGGTCGTGTTTGCCAAGCTGTTCGTCAACAGCGGCAAGAGCCCGGTTCTGCTCGGGCCAAAGGTACGCGCCAACTTCCTGGCGGAACTGCCAGGGCTGATGGAAGCGGCCAACTAGGCTCATGCCTCCATCAACCGATAACGGCGGCGCTCAAAGCGCCGTTGTCCGGCTTTACGAGCTTGAAAACTCCCCCTAAAAGACCGCTCGTGCCGGACGCTTCCGGTTTTTAACCACCCGCGCTCGTTTGCGGGACTGGATAGGAGAAGAACGTTGTCGAATTCCGTTTCCCTTACATTTCCCGATGGTTCCGTCCGCGAATATGACGCGGCGCTGACCGGTGCTGGCCTGGCCGAGTCGATCTCGAAGTCGCTGGCCAAGAAGGCGGTGGCATATGTCGTCGACGGCACTGTGCGCGACCTTTCCGACCCGCTCGGCAAGTCCGGCAAGGTCGAGATCGTCACCCGCGACGACCCGCGCGCGCTCGAGCTGATCCGCCACGACACGGCGCATGTGCTGGCCGAAGCCGTGCAGGAGCTGTGGCCGGGAACCCAGGTCACCATCGGGCCCGTCATCGACAACGGCTTCTATTACGATTTCGCCCGCAACGAGCCTTTCACGCCCGAGGATTTCCCGGCGATCGAAAAGAAGATGCGCGAGATCATCGGCCGCAACAAGCCGTTCACCAAGGAGGTCTGGTCGCGCGACAAGGCCAAGCAGGTGTTCCGCGACAAGGGCGAGGCCTACAAGCTCGAGCTGATCGACGCGATTCCCGAGGACCAGAACCTCAACATCTACGCGCAGGGCGAGTGGTTCGACCTGTGCCGTGGCCCACACATGGCCTCGACCGGCCAGATCGGCAGCGCCTTCAAGCTGATGAAGGTCGCCGGCGCCTATTGGCGTGGCGATTCCAACAACCCGATGCTGACGCGCATCTACGGCACGGCCTGGGCTGACCAGGCCCAGCTCGACCAGTATCTCCATATGCTGGAAGAGGCGGAGAAGCGCGACCACCGCCGTCTCGGCCGCGAGATGGACTTGTTCCATTTCCAGGAAGAGGGACCAGGTGTCGTGTTCTGGCATGCCAAGGGCTGGAAGATGTTCCAGAACCTCGTCAGCTACATGCGCCGCCGCCTCGATCAGCAGGGTTACCAGGAAGTCAACGCGCCGCAGGTGCTCGACAAGTCGCTGTGGGAGACCTCAGGCCACTGGGGCTGGTATCGCGATGCGATGTTCAAGGTGACGGTCGCCGGCGATGACACCGACGACGACCGCGTCTTTGCGCTGAAGCCGATGAACTGCCCGGGCCACGTGCAGATCTTCAAGCACGGGCTGAAGTCGTACCGCGACCTGCCGGTCAAGCTCGCCGAATTCGGCAACGTCCACCGCTACGAGCCGTCGGGCGCGCTGCACGGACTGATGCGCGTGCGCGGCTTTACCCAGGACGACGCGCACATTTTCTGCACCGAAGAGCAGCTCGCCGCCGAGTGCCTGCGCATCAACGACCTGATCCTGTCGACCTATGCTGACTTCGGCTTTGACGAGATTTCGGTGAAGCTGTCGACGCGGCCCGACAAGCGCGTCGGCTCGGACGAGGCCTGGGACCATGCCGAGGAGATCATGAGCAATGTGCTCAAGACCATCCAGGCGCAGTCGGGCAATCGTATCAAGACGTCGATCAATCCGGGTGAGGGCGCCTTCTACGGCCCCAAGTTCGAATATGTGTTGCGTGATGCCATCGGCCGCGAATGGCAGTGCGGCACCACGCAGGTCGATTTCAACCTGCCCGAACGCTTCGGCGCCTTCTACATCGGCTCGGATTCCGAGAAGAAGCAACCGGTCATGGTGCACCGCGCCATCTGCGGTTCGATGGAGCGTTTCCTCGGCATCCTGATCGAGAACTATTCGGGCCATTTCCCGCTGTGGTTCGCCCCGCAGCAGGTGGTGGTGACGACGATCACCTCCGATGCCGACGACTATGCGAAATCGGTCGCGGCCAAGCTCAAGGCGGCCGGCCTCTCGGCCGAGGTCGACCTGCGTAACGAGAAGATCAACTACAAGGTCCGCGAGCATTCGCTGGCCAAGGTTCCGGTCATTCTCGTCTGCGGCAAGCGCGAGGCCGAGGAGGCTACGGTCAATGTGCGCCGTCTCGGTTCGCGCGACCAAGTGTCGATGGGCCTCGAGGAAGCCGTCGCAGCACTTGTTGACGAAGCGATGACGCCGGACAGGCGCCGCGCCGCGATTGCCTGAGACAGACAAAAAGGGCGGCTCGATGCCGCCCTTTTCGTCCCAGAGGTTCAGAAATCAGAACGACTTGCTGAACCTCAGCCTCCCCCCCCAGGATTCAAAGTCATCGTCGCCGACACCGTCATAGAAGGCCGAGGCCGACCATGACCCGACCTGGCCGCCCGACAGCGAAAAACCGACTTCGCCACAGTCGTTGGGATCGATCTCCGAAGCGACGACTTTGACGCTCTGGTTGCGGTCGGCAACAACGGTCAAGTCGCGTCTGCAGATGCGGTCGCGGTTCTTTGCAATGATCGTGTAGTCACTCGAGAAGGAGCTCAGTCGGCGCCTTCGTTGGGGGGCGAGCGCGGCAGCTTCCGAGGTGACGACTTCGACGCCCAGTTGCACCAACAACGGCGAAGTCGCGCCTGCAGATGCGGTCGCGGTCTTTTGCGATGATCGTGTAATTGCCCGAGAAGGAGCTCAGTCGGCGCCTTCGTTCGGGTCCAGCGCGGCAGCTTCCGAGGCGACGACTTCGACGTCCTGGTTGCGGCCGGCAACGACGGTGAAGTCGCGCTGGTAGATACGGTCGCGGTTCTTGGCGATGATCGTGTAGTCGCCTTCCGAAAGAACCATCGAAGCGAACGCCCCGACCACTGCATCGCCCAGCGGGTCGCCGGATTCCGTCAGCACCGACCAGGATGTGTCGGCGATGGCCTCGCCGCCGGCGTCGCGCACCAGCTTGAAGGTCACGTCGGCGGCGCGGTGCTCGACCGTTGCTTCGGTCAGCTTGCCGGCTTCGACGCGGATGTCGGAGCGAATGACGGCGTTGACGCCGCCATATTTCGAGACGACGTGATAGGTGCCGGAGTTGAGCCGAACCACCGAATTCGGGGCGACGTTCGGGATGATCAGCGCACGTTCGCTGTCGCTGCCGGTGTCAGCCTCGAAGATCGAGAATGTGAGCTTGCCCGGCGGGATGCGGACACCACCGGAAAGCACCGCATCAAGCTTCAGCCCGCCGGCATCGAGCACGAGGCCCTCGCGCTTGCCCTGCTTGCCGACGGTGATGCGCTTGGTCGCGCCCGCACGGCCGTAGGACGCATGGACGAGGTAGCTGCCGGGTGGCAGCTGGAATATGCTGGTGCCGCCCTGGGCCGAGGCCACCAGAGGCAGCTTGCCGTCCGGGCCGGCCTCGGGGCTGAACACCCGCCAGACCAGGCCACGGCCGATATCGCTGCCCTTGTCGGTCAGCTGCGCGGTCAAAGTGATCTCGCCAAGGGCGCTCGTTGCCAGAGGTTCGTCGCCGCGCGGAGAGGCAAAGCTCGAAATGCCGGGAAGGCTCAATCCATCGATGGCGGCAGCGCCATCCTGCGCGAAAACGGCCGCAGGCTGCACCGAAAACAGTGCGGCACCCAGAATCGGCACGAAAAGTCGGAAGCGTCCCCTAGACATGCCTTGTTTGAAGCGCAAGGCGGTGGCAATTTCAAGGCTATTCCGGCGTGATGGATTCTCAACCGCACTGCGCCGATGCCAGAGCAGCCACCATTTACGGACAGGCGCTTCAGCCCAACATCCAAGGAGTGCCCGCGCCGTGACATCGCCGATCATCGATTTCCTGCTTACCCGCAATTCCGCGCCGATCCCCGAGTTGCGCGCACCAGCGCCTTCCGACGGTGAGATCGCGACGATTCTCGCAGCCGCAAGCCGCGTGCCCGACCATGGCCGGCTTGAGCCCTGGCGCTTCATTCTTTATCGCGGTGAGGCGCGCATCGAGATCGGCCAGAAGCTGGCCGATCTGGCTGAGCGCCGGGAAGGGCCGCTGCCGGAAGGGCGGCGAAACCAGGAGCTCGCCCGCTTTTCGCGCGCGCCGCTGGTCATCGGCGTCGTCTCTAGCCCCAAGGATCACCCCAAGATCCCCGAGTGGGAAATGTTCCTGTCGGGCGGCATGGCGGCGATGAACCTGATCACGGCGGCCAACGCGCTCGGCTACGGCACCAACATGATCACCAACTGGTATTCGGATTGCGAAAAGGGCCGCGCGCTGCTGGGCTTGGCGCCGCATGAGCGTGTCGTCGGCTTCATCCACATCGGCTCCTATGATGGTCCCGGCCAGGAACGCCAGCGTCCTGACGTGGCAAAGCTCTATGCCGACTACTCCGGGCCGTGGGAGGGCTAGGCCAAGTGTTCTACGAACCGTCGGATGGCCACGGCCTGCCGCATGATCCGTTCAAGGCGCTGGTATCGCCGCGGCCGATCGGCTGGATCTCGACAGTCGGGAAGGACGGCGCGGTCAATCTCGCGCCCTATTCCTTCTTCAACGCCCTGTCCGGCAAGCCGCCGCTGGTCTGGTTTTCTTCAGAGGGCCAGAAGGACAGCGCGACCTTTGCCGACGAGACCCGCGAGTTCGTCGCCAACATAGTCGGGCGGGACCTGGCCGAAAGGATGAACAGGAGTTCTGTCAACGCGCCGCGCGGCGTCAACGAATTCGGCTATGCCGGGCTGACGCCTGCGCCATCGCGACTGATTGTGCCGCCGCGCGTTGCAGAGGCGCCGGCGGCACTCGAATGCAAGGTCACAGAAATCTTTCGGCCGAAGGGCCTGGACGGCCAGGAGACCGGCGCCATCGTCGTTATCGGTGAGGTCGTCGGCGTCCACATCGACGAAGCCTATCTGACCGCCGGGCTGTTCGACGTCGTCAAGGCCGGCAACGTCTCGCGCCTCGGCTACATGGATTATTCGACCATCGATGCCGTCTTTTCGATGCGCCGGCCGCGCTGGGAAGACTGAGCCTCAGGCGCCGACGCCGGCGGCGCGCGCCCGCGCCAGCAGGCGCTGGGCGAGCCTGAGATGGGGCCTGTCGTACATCTTGCCGTTGATGCCGACCACGCCCGGATTGCCTGCCTCCTCAAAAGCAGCGACGACGGACGCTGCGCGGGCCACCGCCTCGGCGGTCGGCGTGAACGCCTCGTTGATGACGGCGACCTGGTCCGGATGAATCGCCATCTTGGCGGTGAAGCCGTCGCGCTCGGCCTCGAGGCACTCGGCGCGCAGGCCCTCGCTATCGCGGAAATTGACGAAAACCGTATCGATGGCCGCGACATCGGCGGCTGCCGCACCCAGCACGGTCATCGACCGGGCAAGCCGGAACACATCGGTGTAGCGGCCGTCACTGTCGCGCGCTGCACGTGCGCCGATGGCGGCCGAAAGGTCTTCGGCACCCCAGGTCAGTCCAGCGACGCGAGCACTTGCGCCGACGTAGCTTGCGGTCGCCAGCACGCCGGCTGCGGCTTCCGTGATGATCGGGATGATCCGGATGGCTCCGTCCGGCAGGCCGTTTTCCGCTTCATGCACACGCAGCTTGGTCGATAGATGCTGGACGTCGGCGCCGGAATTCGACTTCGGCAACATGATGCCATCGGGCGCAATCGGCACGATCGCCCTGAGGTCGTCGTCGGTAAGCCCCGTCGACAGGTCGTTGACACGGACGTAGATCAAAGCCCGCGTTTCACCGCGCCGCCTAGCGATGAAATCGGCCGAAACGCCACGCGCATGAGCCTTGTTGTCGGGAGCGACCGAATCCTCAAGGTCGACGATGACGACGTCGGCGGCTGACGAAAAGCCGCGTTCGAGCTTCTTTTCGGAATCGCCTGGTACAAACAGCAAGGAGCGCATCAGGCCGCCTTCTTCTTCATCATCGCCTGGCGCTGGCATTTGGCGACAAGCGCGCCATCCTGATTATAGGCGCAATGCAGGAACTCGACGATGCCGCGATCGTTTCTCGATTTCGATTCGCGCACCGACAGGATCTCAGTCTCCACGCGGATAGTGTCGCCATGAAAGACCGGGTGCGGGAAGGTGGTTTCGGTCATGCCGAGATTGCCGATGGTGGTGCCGAGTGTCGTGTCATGCACCGAAATGCCGATCATCAGGCCGAGTGTGAACAGCGAATTGACCAGCGGCTTGCCCCATTCGCTCTTGGCGGCGAAATCGAAATCGATGTGCAGCGGCTGCGGGTTAAGCGTCATCGTCGAGAAGAACATGTTGTCGCTCTCGGTGACGGTCTTGGTGAGCTGGTGCCGGATCACCTGGCCGACTACGAATTCCTCAAGATAAAGACCAGCCATCCACAGCTCCTCCTGTTGTGCCGATTTGATAGGCGCTGCCTTGGCGCCCGGCAAGCGGGTTAACGGATATGGTGAACCGTTCGTAAACCTTTTCTTCTTAGGGTCGCTTCAGGGGTTTGGTACGGGTTGTCGGGGGCGCGGAAAAACGAATGGTGGTCTCGCATTTCCTGAAATGGATAGACACCGCCAAGGTGAGCGAGCGGGTGGCTGCTGCGGCCGCCCTGGCGAGCGCTTACGTCAATCGCGAGATGCCGTTCGAGGATCGCTGTGCTGCCGAAGCGGCGCTGACCCTGCTGCTCGACGATCCATCGTCGAAGGTGCGCCAGGCATTGGCCGAAGCGCTCTCGATGAGCGTGCATGCGCCGCTCCAGATCATTTCAGCACTTGCCGCCGACCAGCCCGACGTCGCCGCCATGGTGCTCGCGCGGTCGCCGTTGCTGACCGACGCCGATCTCATCGACCGCGTCGCATCGGGATCGACCGTCATCCAGAAGCTCGTTGCCGACCGGGCCGTCGTGTCGATGTCGCTTGCAGCCGCGCTCGCCGAAGTCGGCGAGGCGGAAGCCTGCGTCGTCCTGCTGCAGAACTACGGTGCCAGCATTGCCTCGCTGAGTTTCCGCCGCATGGCCGAGCGCTTTGGCCACGATGCACGCGTGCGCGAGGCACTTGTCGCCGATCCGCGCCTGCCGTCCGACTGCCGGCACTTGCTGCTGGTCAAGCTTGGTGAAGCCTTGAAGGCATCGCCTTTCGTCATGGCGTTGATGGGTGCAGCGCGTGCGGAAAAGGTGACACGCGACGCCTGCGTCAAAGCCTCTCTGACACTCATCGAAGGCACCCGTGCCAACGAGCACATGGCCCTTGTCGAGCATCTGCGCTTGCGCGGTGATCTGACCGCGAGCTTCATCATCCGCATCCTCGCCCATGGCAAGGTCGATTTCTTCGGCGCCGCCCTGGTCGTCCTGACTGGCCGCGACGAGCCACGGGTGAGGGCGCAGCTGTCGGCAGGGCAGGATGTTGCGTTGACCGCATTGTTCCGCTCCGCTGGTCTGGCGGACGCGACGCATGCGATCATCCTGCGGGCGCTGAAGGTCTGGCGCGAGGTGGCCAATGGCCGCCGTGTCGCCGGCGCGCAGGAAGTCAGCTGGCTGATGCTCAAGGAATTGGGCGGCCAGGCCGCCGAAGGCGAAATGGCCGGATTGGTGAAGTCGATCCACCTCGAGGCCCTGCGTGAAAACGCCCGCGGCCATGCCCTGGCAATTGCGGCCGCCTAGCGGCTCGAAATCGGAATCGATTTCCGGGAAGACGCATCCACGATCCAGGGCACCTCACGATCCAGGGCACCTATTGTGCGTCCAACCGGACGCTCGGTGGTCCACGTTTCGGCGACGCTCAAATATCCAGCACTTCCGTCTGCGCAAACTCGGCGCGTTCCTGGATGAAGCGGAAACGCAGCTCCGGCTTGGTGCCCATCAGTGCGTCGACGGTCGACTTGGTGGCGTCTTCGGCGTCGATCACGTCAACCCGGAGAAGCGTGCGCTTCTTGGGGTCCATCGTCGTTTCCTTGAGCTGGCTCGCCATCATCTCGCCGAGGCCCTTGAAGCGGCCGATCTCGACCTTGCCGCGGCCGTTGAACTCGGTACGCAGAAGCTCTTCCTTGTGGGCGTCGTCGCGGGCGTAGCCGACCTTGCCGCCCTGGCGCAGGCTGTAGAGCGGCGGCACGGCCATGTAGAGATGGCCACCATGTACCAGCTGCGGCATTTCCTGGTAGAAGAAGGTGATCAGCAGCGAGGCGATGTGGGCGCCGTCGACGTCGGCGTCGGTCATGATGATGACGCGGTCGTAGCGAAGGTCCTCGTCGCGATACTTCGAACGCGTGCCGCACCCCAGCGCCTGGATCAGGTCGGCGATCTGCTGGTTTGCGGTCAGCTTGTCGTGGCCAGCGCTGGCGACGTTGAGGATCTTGCCGCGCAGTGGCAGGATCGCCTGCATCGAGCGGTCGCGCGCCTGCTTGGCCGAGCCGCCTGCCGAATCGCCCTCGACGATGAACAGTTCGGCACCTGCGGCGGCATTCTGGGTGCAGTCGGCGAGCTTGCCGGGCAAGCGCAGCTTGCGCACAGCGCTTTTGCGCGACACTTCCTTTTCCTGACGCCGGCGCACGCGTTCGTCGGCGCGCGCAATGACCCAGTCGAGCAGCTTAGAAGCTTCCTGCGGATTGTCGGCGAGCCAGTGGTCGAACGGATCGCGGATCGCCGTTTCGACGATGCGCATCGCCTCGACGGTCGCCAGCTTGTCCTTGGTCTGACCGACGAACTCCGGCTCGCGGATGAACACCGACAGCATGCCGGCTGCCGAGATCATCACGTCTTCGCTGGTCATGATCGCGGCGCGCTTGTTGCCGACGAGGTCGGCATAGGCACGCAGGCCGCGGGTCAGAATGTTGCGGAAACCCATCTCATGGGTGCCGCCGTCGCCGGTCGGGATGGTGTTGCAGTAGGAGTTGATGAACCCGTCGCCGCCAAACCAGGTGACGGCCCATTCGACCGAGCCGTGGCCGCTTTGCTTCTCGCTCTTGCCCGAGAAGATTTCGCGGGTGACCTGCATCTCGTCGCCGAGCGAGGCCTTGAGATAGTCACCGAGGCCGCCGGGGAAGTGAAATACCGCCTTGACCGGTGTCTCATCCTTTTCCTTGAGCAGCGCCGGGTCGCAGCTCCAGCGGATTTCGACACCGCCGAACAGATAGGCCTTCGAGCGCGCCATCTTGTAGATGCGGGCCGGCAGGAAATGCGCGCCCTTGCCAAAGATGTCGGGGTCGGGATGGAATCGCACTTTGGTGCCGCGTCGGTTGTGCACGTCACCCAGGCTTTCGAGCCCGCCTTGCGGGACACCACGCGAAAAACGCTGGCGGAAGAGCTGGCGGCCACGCGCGACTTCGACTTCGAGCTGGTCGGAGAGCGCGTTGACGACCGAGACACCGACGCCGTGCAGACCGCCCGAGGTCTCATAGACTTTGGAATCGAACTTGCCGCCGGCATGCAGCGTGGTCATGATGACCTCGAGCGCCGACTTGTTCTTGAACTTGGGGTGCGGATCGATCGGAATGCCGCGTCCGTTGTCTGTTACGGTGAGAAAACCCTCGGCGTCGAGCTCGACCTCGATGAAGGTCGCATGGCCGGCTACGGCCTCGTCCATCGAGTTGTCGATGACTTCGGCGAAGAGATGGTGCAGCGCCTTTTCGTCGGTGCCGCCGATATACATGCCTGGACGGCGGCGCACAGGTTCGAGGCCCTCGAGAACCTCGATGTCGGCCGCACTGTAGCTGTCACTTGCGTCCTTTACCGGAGCAGGGCGCTTGGCTGCTGCAGCGGCGGCGACCAACGGGTCGACCGGACGGGCTACGGGACGTGCTGGCTCGGGGCCGAGATTGCCGAAAAGGTCGCTGTTGTCGTCCATGCTCAATACGGTTATTCCGCGTTGCGAATCACTTTGTCGAGTTTGCCAGTTTTGCCGGTCCGGCAACAGTTCCTGATCTGTTCGTACACCGCCAGTTCGATATGCGCGAATTGGCGGGATTGGCGCAACCATTCGTAAACGCTATCCGAAGTCGCAGCACTCAGGCGGCGATTGCGGCGGCTCTGCAAGGTTGCGGCTAACCCGGAATGTCCAATAACTGCTGCCCGAACATTCGGACATCTGGAAGGCCGCGCCCCCGTGCTTGACTTCGGTTCCTTGTTGCTCGCCACGGCCCTGTCGGGCGCGTGTCTGAGCGGAACGCTCGTCGCGATCTGGCTGACGGCGCGTCAGTCCCGTTTCGTGCTCACGATGGCGGTGGGGATACTACTTCTCGTCTCTCATGTCATCGCCTTTTGGCTCTATGGCCAATATGCCTCGCCATGGCTTGGGCAGGCCATGCTTTCCCTGCTGGTGGCTGGCTTCTTCGTCGTCTTCACCTCCGCCGACCAGTATATCGAACGCGGCTGGTCGGGACCTGCCACCATGCCGATCGCCGCCATCATCGCGTTGACGGTTGTTGTGACGGCAGCGGGCTACGACGGCCTCGGCTTCGTCATCGCCTATTCCACGGTCACCGGCATCCTGATCATGATCGCCACCGCGTTCTGGACCAGCAAGAATGTCGACCGGCGGGTGCTTGCCCCGGTTTCGCTGCTCACCGGCAGCAGCGCCGTGTCTTTCGCGCTGTGTGCTTTCGTCATCGTCCAGCAGAAGCAGTGGGTGCTGGGAGGCGTGCCCAGAAACTGGGCCGAGGACGTCAACACAGTCGTTGTCGTCGCCTGCATGACCGCGCTCGGGGCGCTCACCATTTCCTTTCATCACTTGCGCACCCAGAGCCGGCTGACCGAGGAAACCCTCACCGACCCGCTGACGGGGCTGATGAACCGGCGCGCGCTCAGTTCTCTCCACGACGGCACGCGCTTTGGCCCTGGCATGGCGCTGGCCATGGTCGACCTCGACCACTTCAAGCGCACCAACGACGTGTTCGGTCATGCCGTAGGCGACCGGGTGCTGCAGCGCTTTGCCGATGTCGTGAGGCGCCAGTACCGGCACGGCGTCGAGGGCTTTCGCCTCGGCGGCGAGGAGTTCGCCATTGTCGGGAATGAGTGCGCTGGAGGTCTACGAGACACTCCGCAAGATCGGCGCGTCCTTTGGCGCCGAGGTCGTCGGTACCAAGCTTGGCCCACTGAGGAGCACCGTCAGCGTCGGTGTCTGTTTCGGAGACGACGAGGCGAAAAGCCTGGAGCAACTGCTGCTCGGCGCCGACGCAGCTCTCTATGCAGCCAAGCGGGCAGGCCGCAATCGCGTCGCCACAGCCGAGACCGCCGGCAACGGGGCATACCGCGAGCCCGAGCTGCTGTTTGCCTGACAGCGGCGGCTTGTTGCCGGAGGCGAGGCATTCAAGCCTTTGAATCAAGTGTATGAATAAAATCGGCGGCGCCCGTGAGGTGCGCCGCCGATGAAGTTGTTCGCCGGTCAGTTTACTCGGCGGCGCCGAGGTATTCGCTCAGCGGCGGGCAGGCGCAGACCAGGTTGCGGTCGCCGGCGACGTTGTCGATGCGCGACACCGGCGGCCAATACTTGGCGACGGTGTCGGGATCGCCGCCGGGATAGGCCGCTTCCAGACGGGAGTAGGGATGCTTCCACTCGCCGGCCAGCGTTTCGGTTGCCGTGTGCGGAGCATTGACCAGCGGATTGTCATCCTTCGGCCACTCGCCC
Source organism: Aminobacter carboxidus (assembly GCF_014863355.1). Taxonomy (GTDB): domain Bacteria; phylum Pseudomonadota; class Alphaproteobacteria; order Rhizobiales; family Rhizobiaceae; genus Aminobacter; species Aminobacter carboxidus. Next base: position 1,281,152 of record NZ_JACZEP010000001.1, read on the forward strand.
TTTTCGACCTTTGCCGCTTCGTAGGCGATGGCGATCATCGCTTCGCAGAAACGGTCGATCTCGTGCTTTGGCTCGGACTCGGTCGGTTCGACCATCAGCGTCCCGGCAACCGGCCACGACATGGTCGGCGCATGGAAGCCATAGTCGATCAGGCGCTTGGCGATGTCCTCGACCGAAATGCCGGCACGCTCCTTGAGTACGCGGGTGTCGAGGATGCACTCATGTGCCACACGACCGTTCTTGCCCTTGAACAGCACGGGATAGTGCGCCTCGAGCTTGCTGACGATGTAGTTGGCATTGAGGATCGCCGTTTCCGTCGCCTGCTTGAGGCCCGAAGCGCCCATCATCCGGATGTACATCCAGGTTATCGGCAGGATCGAGGCGCTGCCGAAGGGGGCCGCAGAGACCGCATGCGCGCTACCGATTTCGACGTGGCCGGGCAGGAATGGCGCCAGGTGCGACTTGACGCCGATCGGGCCGATGCCGGGGCCGCCGCCGCCATGCGGAATGCAGAAGGTCTTGTGCAGGTTCATGTGGCAGACGTCGGCACCGATGTCGGCCGGCCGCGAAAGTGCGACCATCGCGTTCAGGTTGGCACCGTCGAAATAGACCTGGCCACCATGGGCATGCACGATGTCGCAGATGTCGCGCGCGCCTTCCTCGAACACGCCATGCGTCGAGGGATAGGTGAACATCAACGCCGCGAGCTTGTCGGCGTGCTGCTCGGCCTTCACCTTGAGATCGGTGACGTCGATGTCGCCGTCTTCGAGGCAGTGCACGACCACCACGTCCATGCCCGCCATCGCCGCACTGGCCGGGTTGGTGCCATGCGCCGAGGACGGGATGAGGCAGATGTTGCGCTGCGTCTCGCCACGCGAATGGTGATAGCGGCGGATCGCCAGCAGGCCGGCATATTCACCCTGGCTGCCGGCATTGGGCTGCAGGCTGACGGCGTCGAAGCCGGTGATTTCGCACAGCCATGCTTCGAGGTCATCGGTCATCGCGCGATAGCCGAGCGAATGGCTGGTCGGCGCGAACGGATGCAGGTTGGCGACCGACGGCCAACTGACCGGCATCATCTCGGCAGCGGCATTGAGCTTCATGGTGCAGGAGCCGAGCGGGATCATGGCGCGGTCGAGCGCCAGATCCTTGTCAGCCAGCCTGCGCAGGAAACGCATCATGTCGGTTTCCGAGCGGTTCTGGTGGAACACCGGCTGGGTCAGGAATTCCTTGCCGCGCGGATTGCCCGGAAGCGAGCGCTTGGCTTCGGCTACGACCTTTGCGCCAAACAGGGTAGCGATCGCTTCGAGATCGGCAGCGGTCGAGGTCTCGTCGAAGGCGACCGAGACATGGTCGGCGTCGATGACACGCAGCAGGCGGCCGGTCTTCTCGGCCTCGGCGGCAAAGGCCTCGGCCTTGCCCTTGGCTGCGATGGTGACGGTGTCGAAGCGCTTGTCGCCAAGCACCGACAGGCCGGCGGCCTTCAGGCTCTCGGCTAGACGGCTCGCCAGCGCGTGGACACGCTCGGCGATCGCCTGCAAGCCGACCGAGCCGTGCCAGATGGCAAAGGATGCCGCCATGTTTGCGAGCAGGGCCTGTGCCGTGCAGATGTTCGACGTCGCCTTGTCGCGGCGGATGTGCTGCTCGCGGGTCTGCAGGGCGAGGCGGTAACCCGGACGACCCTTGCTGTCGACCGACTGGCCGACGAGGCGGCCCGGCATCAGGCGGGTCAGCTTGTCGGAGACGGCGCAATAGGCGGCGTGCGGACCGCCAAAGCCCATCGGCACGCCAAAGCGCTGCATCGATCCGGTGGCAATGTCGGCGCCGAGGCTGGCTGGCGTGTCGGTCACGGTCAGGCTGAGCGGATCGGAGACGAAGATGACGATGGCGCCGACGGCCTTGGCCTGCTCGATCGCCGCCTTGTGGTCGCCATAGACGCCGTTGGTATCAGGCCAGGAAACGATTAGCGCAGCCGTGTTGTCGTCGATGGTTGCGCCGTCGATCTCGGTACCCAGTGGCTCAGCGCGGGTGCGAACGACGTCGAGGACCTGCGGATGCGCTGCACCTGCAATGGCGACGCGGCTGCGTTTGTCGCGGTGATGGCGCAGCGCGATGCCGACGGCCTCGGCGACGGCGGTCGCTTCGTCGAGCAGCGAGGCAGAAGCGACGGGAAGGCCGGTGAGTTCGGCGACCAGTGTCTGGAAGTGGAACAGGAGCTCCAGACGACCCTGGCTGATCTCGGCCTGGTAAGGTGTGTAGGCGGTGTACCAGGCTGGGTTTTCGAACAGGTTGCGCTGGATGACCGGAGGCACGTTGACGCCGTGATAACCGGCACCAATGAAGCTCTTCAGCACCTTGTTGCGGCCCATCTTCTCGCCGAGCTCGGCAAGCGCTTCATGTTCGCTCGCCGGTGCAGGCAGGTTGAGCGCGCGGTCGAGCCGGATCGATTTCGGCACGGCCTGCGAAATCAGCGTTTCCACGGAGGGTACGCCGATGGCGGTGAGCATGGCGCGGGTTTGTTTTGGGCCGGGCCCGATGTGGCGGGCCGAAAAGGGGTAGGGTGCGGTGGTCATCTCAGGCGATCCTGTCAACCGATATGGGCTTTGTAGCCCGCTTCATCCATCAGGCCGTCGAGCTGGCCCGCATTGGCGATCTTCATCTTCCACAGCCAGCCGTCGCCGGTGGCAGCCGAATTGACGAGCGCCGGGTCGGACGAGAGCGTTGCGTTGGCTTCGGTGATATCGCCGTCGATCGGCGCATAGACGTCCGAAGCGGCCTTGACCGATTCGACAACGACGGCGACGTCGCCCTTGGCGAGCTTGCGGCCGGACTCCGGCAGGTCGACGAAGACCAGATCGCCGAGTTGTTCCTGGGCGTAGTCGGTAATGCCGACGGTAGCGATGTCGCCTTCAACGCGGATCCACTCGTGGTCTTCGGTGAAATAGGTCTTGGTCATGGAAATTATCCTTTGCGGTAGCGATGCTGCGTGAAGGGAAGCGAATGGACGTCGACGGGCACCTTGGTGCCGCGGACGTCGGCGAAGACGCGGGTGCCGGCCTTGGCCAGCGGTGTCGAAACGTAGCCCATGGCAACAGGGAAACCGGCGGACGGGCCGAAGCCGCCCGAGGTGACGCGGCCAATCAGCTTGCTGTCCGCGTCGAAGAGCTCGGCGCCGGAGCGAACCGGCTGGCGGCCCTCGGGCTTCAGGCCGACGCGCTTTTGCTTGGCCCCGTCAGCGAGGATCGTTGCAAGGGCCGCGCGGCCGATGAAGGCGCCGTCAGCGCGCAGGTCCTTGGGGATCGCCCACATAAGACCGGCACTTGCCGGGTCGTTGTCGGGGGTGATGTCGTTGCCGTGCAGGCAAAGCCCGGCTTCGAGGCGCAGGCTGTCGCGGGCGGCAAGGCCGATCCACATGGCGCGTTCGTCTGCCAGAATCTTGCCGAGCAGTTCGCGTGCGTCCGCCTCCGGCAGGCCGATCTCGAACCCGTCCTCGCCGGTGTAGCCGGAGCGGCTCATGAACCAGTCGGCACGCGGCTCGAAGCCCTGCATGAAGAACAGTTCTTCGGTGGCGAGGCCGGCCTTGCCGAGCACGGCAGCAGCTTCCGGTCCCTGGATCGCGATGAAGACGCGGTCGAGCGGCTCGATCGTGGCGTCGAAATCCTTGGCAAGCGTGCGCAGATGCGCCTCATCGGTCGCGGCATTGCCGGCGTTGGCGACCACCATGAAGCGCTCGTCGCCGAGGCGCGTGATGATCAGGTCGTCGATGATGCCGGCGGCTTCGGTCAGGAAGAAGGTGTACTTCGACTGCTTGACATCAAGCGCACGCGCATCGAGCGGGCAGGCCCGGTTGATGAGGTCGGCAGCGCCCGGTCCGGTGACCAGGAACAGCTTCATATGGGAAATGTCGAACAGTCCGACATGCTCGCGGGTGTGAAGGTGTTCCTTCATCACGCCGGCCGGGTAGGTCAGCGGCATGTTCCAGCCGGCAAAGGCGCCAAAGCGCGCTCCAGCGGCGGCGTGCAGGTCTGCAAGGGGTAGTTGGTTCGTATGGTCGCCCGTCATGTCTTCTCCAGAGTCGCACGTGTCCAGCCGCTGTGGCGGCCATTCCGTGCCCCTCTGTCTGAAGCCTGAGAGACTCGCGCTCCGGAACTCTGTCGGCAGCGCTTACACCTTCGGCGCGGGAGCAAGTCCCGACTTTCCAGAGTGTCCTTCCTGTTTACGGTTCTTTTGCCTGAGAGATTTCGGGCGATTTCCCCTTCGGCGTCAGCTTTCGCTGCTCTCTCCCGCAAACAGGTGGAGCCCGCAAAGGCCCCAGACGAGTCGTCAATATCTCAATGACGACGCTTTGTCACCTAGACGCGCAGTGCTTATTCACCGGAAGGATAGTCCCAACCAATACTTCCGGGTGGCCTGCCTCAGGCGCCTGCATTTTCCAGCTTGCGCAGGTCGCGCTCAAGCTGGCCAATCAGGTTGCCGGTCTGGCGGTGCAGCCGTCGCAGCCGTTCCATCTGCAGCGAGATCGAGGCGGCAGAGAGATCGTCTTCACGCGGCGCTGGGCCGATGCCGTGCAGGATCCACGAAATGCTGGTGCCGAGCAGCCCGGCCAGCTTGGTGATGCGGTGCGCGCCGGGCTGCGAGCGGTCGCGCTCCCAGGCGTTGACGGTGGCGATCTTGATCCCGAGGCGCCAGGCTAGGTCTCCGGTGCTGAGGCCGCTGGCTTCGCGGGCCCGTGACAGGCGTCCGCCAATGGTGTCGAGATCGGGTGATTGTTCATAGATATTCGTGGTGTCGGACACCAGAGGGGCCTCCTGTCGTGGGTTGGATTTGGGCCGAGAAAATGTCTGGCGGCTGGCTGCGAGCATCGACCACATGTGCCGGCCGCGCAACCGCAAGATCCGGAAAAAGCGCCAAACTATTGAAAAGGCGAGGCGATAACTGAATTCAGTCGGAGAGATCAAATGCCGCCATACCAGTCGTAGCCGCGGTCTTCCCAGTAGCCGCCCTTGCCGAGACCCATGGCACCGAGGCCGTCGACCAGTTCGATCCTGTGGAGGTATTTCGGCATCTTGTAGCCGAGCTGGCGCTCGACGCGCACCCTGAGCGGGGCGCCATTTTCGACGGGCAGCGGCTTGCCGTTCATGCCATAGGCGAGGATCGTCTGCGGATGCCGTGCGTCGATCAGGTCGATCGAGCCATAATATTTGACCTCGCCGGAGATGCTGCGCTCGATCGTGTCGAGGCAGTGGAAAACGACGTAGCGGGCACTTGGCTTGACCGTGGCGGCGTCCAGCACCAGCGCCATCGGCACGCCTGTCCATTTGGCGATGCAGCTCCAGCCTTCGACACAGTCATGGCGGGTGATCTGGGTGCGCGAGGGCATGTTCATCAGTTGCTGGCGCGAAAGCGACAACGGCTTGTCGACCAGACCCGTCACTTCCAGACGCCAATCGGCGAAGTCGCCTGCCTGAAGACTTTTGTAGACGCTGTCGTCAGGCGCGGTGATGCCGTTGGGGCGTTGCGGTTGGCGAATATCGGCCTCGGTGAACTCCTGGGCCAGTGAGTCGCGGCCGGCCAGCAGCCGCTGGACGTGGTAGGTCAGGTCATTGGCGCCTTCGAGGACATTGCGCACCCCGTTGTCGCGATCGGCAAGGAAATCGAAGGCGTCGCAGCCGGAGAGCGCGACCGTCGACGCCCCGAGCGTTGCGGCGGTGAGAAAGCTACGACGGCTGAGCTGGAACTTGGGCATCTCAGGCGCTTCCTTCGTGATTTTCGTCCGCCGGCGGATCGGTGCGATACCAGCCGGTGAAGATCGAGCGCAGTTCGTTGATCGGGCCTGCCGCGAGGATCATCAGTATGTGGATGATGAAGAAGCCGACGAGCAACGCCATGGCAACGAAGTGGATGGTGCGCGCAGTCTGCCGTCCGCCAAGCAGGTCGGCGAGGAATGGCACGGCTGCATTCATGCTTGGCGACATGGCGAGGCCGGTGATGATCATCAGCGGCAGAAGCACGAACAGCACGCCGCCATAGGCCAGCTTCTGCAGCGTGTTGTAGTCGCGGCTGTGGTGGAATTTCAGCCTTGCGTGGTCGACGATGTCCTTGGGTAACCGACGCAGATCATTGGCGCGGGGTGTTAGGTCGCGGCGCAGGTGGCCGTTGAGCAGGCTGGCACCGAGCCAGACGAGCAGCGTAGCAGACAGCATCCAAGCAAAGAAGAAGTGCACGACGCGGCCGGTGGCGAGATCCTGGCCGGAGGGAATTGTTGCCCATGCCGGGAAGGCGCGCGCGCTTGGATTGGCAGTCGATCCCGACACGCCGAGCACTCCCGTCGTGTTGAATCTGTTTCCTAGAATCGTCGTGTAACCGACTGGTCCTGTGGAGCTATTCTCTGCTCCAATCACCAGAACGTCGTTGCTGAAGGCAAAGCCGGACTGCTTGCCGATGTAGAGTGCGGGATGGGCGTTGAAGATCTGCAGGCCGCTCAGCAGCAGGAAAAACAGTGAAAACGCCCATATCCAATGCGTAAGGCGCGTCCAGCCTGACTGCCGGTAGACGAGCGTGCCTTCGCTCGTCGGCGCCGAGCCGTCATCCGCCTGCTGCACCAATCGTGCCTGGCTTTCCATCGCGGCTGATCTCCCGTGGCATCGGCCGTTGCGGGACGACATCTTACGCCCCTTCGCAAAGGATTACGCTTGGGCGCCGGGAATTGTTTCGCTGTCGCGATGATATTCGCGTGAGCCGCTTCAGCTTGCCAGCGAGACCACCAGGTTGACTGCGGCGGCGACGATGATGGTGTTGAAGAAGAACGACAGGATCGAATGGACCAGCGCCGCCTTGCGCATATGCGTCGATGAAATGTTGGTGTCGGCGGTCTGCGCCGTCATGCCGATGACGACGGCGAAATAGAGGAAGTCCCAGCCGCAGGGGCGTTCGGTGCCGGGAAAGATCAAGCCGCCGACTGGCTTGCGGCTGCGTGTCGATGCGGTTTCAGTCTTGCTGTCGCCTTTCCAGTAGAGGCGGGCGTAGTGCAGGGCCGCCATGGCATGGATGGTCAGCCAACCGAGCGGCAGCGACAGCAGCGAAAACGCCAGCCAGGTGGGATGCGGGACCTTACTTGCGTTCATCACGACGAACAGCGAGCCGACGGCCACCACGACGATGCCGATCGTGACCAGGAAGATGATCCAGATAGGCTCGTCGGCCTGTTGGGCGCGCCGGCTGAGGAAGTCCGCCGTCAGCCTCGGCATCTCGCGCAGCACCAGGAAGATGTAGGTGGCGAAGAACGCATTGGCGGCAATGCTGTAGCTGAGCGGGTGCTGGAGCAGCATGGCCGCAGCAAGCGCCACAAGTCCGACGCCTAAACTTGCCAGGAAGATGAAGTGGCGGCCGAACGGCTTCATGGCGCCTGGACCGCCTTGAGGGCCCGGCGCGCGATCTGGTCGAGCGCGCCGAGAAAGCGTGAGCGGTCTTGTGGCGCGAAGGACGCGTTGTAGCCCTTGCTCTCGCCTGTTTCCCGCAAATGCTGCTTCAGATCGCGCATGGCGACCGCCATGCCGATGGTCTCCGGCGTGAACGGCCTGCCGGTTGGGCCGAGCACATGCGCGCCCAGTGCGACGGTCCTGGCGGCGAGCGGGATGTCGGCGGTGATGACGATGTCGTTGGCGCGGGCATTTTCGACGATCCAGTCGTCGGCGGCGTCGGCGCCCTTGGACACCACGACGTTGCGGATCATCGGATCGCGTGACGGCCTAAGGCCGCCATTGGACACGAAGGTCACGACGAGATCGAGCCGTTCAGCGACCTTTACCACCTCGTCCTTCACCGGGCAGGCGTCGGCGTCGACATAGATGAGCGGGGCATTTTCAGACATTTCTGGCACGGTTCCGGGAAAGCATATCTTTGGCTATGGTCGAGCGCGTCGAATGGAGGCCGACCATGGCACATCTGATCAATCGCGAACAATGGGCCGAAAAGCCCGACGCATGGCATGGCGAGTTCGAGGGCGGTGCCTATGGCGCGGACGTCTCGGTGGTGTTCTTCTCAAGCGACAAGGTCGGCGGCGGCCCCAGGCTGCACACCCATCCCTATCCGGAAGTCTTCATCGTCCGCGTCGGGCGGGCGCTGTTCACTGTCGGCGACAAGACGATCGAGGCGGAGGCCGGCCAGATACTGGTCGCGCCGGCAAACACGCCGCACAAGTTCACCAATCTCGGGCCCGGCCGGCTGGAGACAACCGACTTGCATGTCGCCGGAAGCTTTGAGACGACCTGGCTGGAATGAGGCCGCGTGCGCTTCAGGCGCTTGTGGACGAGACCGGCCTGAGCATGTCGATGTGAGGGATGTCGTCCTCCAGATACTCCTCCGACACGGTGTCGAAGCCGAAGGACGCATAGAACTTCTCGAGATGGCTCTGCGCCGACAGTGCGATCGGCCGGCCCGGAAACAGCCGCTCGCAGGCGGCGATGGATTCGGCCATCAGCTTGTCGCCGAGCCGCTTGCCACGATGATCGGGGGACACCACGACCCGGCCGATATAGGCCGGATCGTCTTTGCCGGTTGGGGCGATGATGCGCGTGCTTGCCAGCAATTCCGTGCCGGCAAGCAGCCTGAGGTGCAGGGCCTCGGGGTCCTTGCCGTCCATTTCGGGGAAAGCGCACTTCTGTTCGACGACGAAGACGTCGAGGCGCATCTTCAACATCGCATAGAGGGCGCGCGGGGACAGCTCGTCCAGGCCCCTGACGTCGACCTCGTATGCGATCGTGCTCATCAGTAAACGACCACGCTTCTGATGCTTTCGCCCGCATGCATCAGGTCGAAACCCTTGTTGATGTCTTCGAGCTTGAGCGTATGCGTGATCATCGGGTCGATCAGGATCTTGCCCTCCATGTACCAGTCGACGATCTTCGGAACGTCAGTACGGCCACGCGCGCCACCAAAGGCGGTGCCCTTCCAGGTCCGTCCGGTGACCAGCTGGAACGGCCGCGTCGCAATCTCCTGGCCGGCACCGGCGACACCGATGACGATCGACTCGCCCCAGCCGCGATGCGACGCTTCGAGCGCCTGTCGCATCACCTTGACGTTGCCGGTGCAGTCGAAGGTGTAGTCGGCACCGCCGATCTGGTCGGCACCACGCTTGGTCATGTTGACGAGGTAAGGCACGATGTCGCCTTCGACCTCCTTCGGATTGACGAAATGCGTCATGCCGAACTTTTCGCCCCAGGCCTTGCGGTCATTGTTGATGTCGACACCGATGATCATGTCGGCACCGGCAAGACGAAGACCCTGCAGCACGTTGAGGCCGATGCCGCCAAGGCCAAAGACGATCGCCGTCGAACCGATTTCGACTTTTGCCGTGTTGATGACGGCACCGATGCCGGTGGTCACCCCGCAGCCGATGTAGCAGATCTTGTCGAACGGGGCGTCCGGGTTGACCTTGGCCAGCGCGATCTCGGGCAGCACGGTGAAGTTCGAAAACGTCGAGCAGCCCATATAGTGGAAGATTTTTTCCCCACCGATCGAAAACCGGCTCGAACCATCCGGCATCAGGCCCTGTCCCTGCGTCGAGCGGATCGCGGTGCACAGGTTGGTCTTGCGGCTGAGGCAGGACGGGCAGGAACGGCATTCGGGCGTATAGAGCGGGATGACGTGGTCGCCCTTCTTGAGCGAGGTCACACCCTTGCCGACATCGACGACGACACCGGCACCTTCATGGCCCAAAATGGCAGGGAAGATGCCTTCGGGATCGGCACCCGACAAAGTGAACTCGTCGGTGTGGCAGATGCCGGTCGCCTTGATCTCGACAAGCACCTCGCCCTCGCGCGGCCCTTCGAGGTCGACCTCCATGATCTCGAGCGGCTTTCCAGCTCCAACGGCGACTGCAGCGCGGGTTTTCATGGCGATGTTCCTTCAAGCAAACAGGGGGCAAATATCGGCGGCAAGGTTTCAGGTTTTGCCAAAGCGTTCAACCGTCAAGGCGACGCATGACGGTCGCAAAACGGCGGTTGCGATGATACTCCACAAGCGGTTTCCGGCGCGACCCCTTGCGGGATGGACATGGTGGCTGGCGTGGCCGAACATGCCGGTGAAATTCTCAGATTGATGGCAGACGATTCGATGTCGAGTGACAGGCTCCCACGCGATCCACTGAAGCGTGAAGCGCTCATAAGGGCTGAAAAGCCAGAGACTTCCGAGCGGATGTTCATTCATCTTCGCGTACACTCTGCCTACTCGCTGCTCGAAGGTGCGCTCAAGCTCGACAAGGTCGTCGGACACGCAACCAAGGACGAGGCACCCGCCATCGCCGTTGCCGATACCAACAATCTGTTCGGCGCGCTCGAATTCGCCCAGAAGGCGACCAAGGATGGCGTGCAGCCATTGATCGCTTGCCAGGTCGATGTCGACTTCGCCGACGGTGGTGACAGCACCCAGCGCGGCCAGGGATGGAAGCAGGCGCTCGATCTGTTTCCCGTCGTTTTGATTGCCGCGACCGAAGCCGGCTACGCCAACCTCGTCAGGTTGGTCAGCCGCCTCTATCTCGAAACCCCGAACGGCGAACCCGTGCATGCCAAGCTTGATTGGCTTGCCGCCGCCGCGGATGGCATCATCTGCCTGACGGGCGGTCCTCGTGGGCCGATTGGCGCTGCCATCAAGAGCGAACACACGGTCATTGCCGAAAGCCGCCTGCTGACCTTGAAGCAGATGTTTGGCGACCGGCTTTACGTCGAGCTCGAGCGTCTGGTTGGTTACGACCGGGTGGTCGAGGCGGCAACAATCGAATTGGCCTATCGGCACTATCTGCCGCTAGTCGCGACCAACGAGGCGTTCTTCGCCAAGCGCGCCGACTTCGACGCACATGACGCGCTCATCGCCATCGCCGAGGGATCTGTCGTTGCCGAAGACAATCGCCGCAGGCTGACGCCAGACAATTTCCTTAAATCCCAGAAGGAGATGGCTGAGATCTTTGCCGATTTGCCTGAAGCAATCGACAACACGGTCGAGATCGCCAGACGCTGTTCCTACTATCCCAGGAATCGCAACCCGATCCTGCCGCGCTTCACCGGCGGCGATATCGCCGATGCCGAAGCGGCCGTCGCTGCCGAAGCGGCGGAACTGGCCCGCCAGGCTCGCGAGGGTCTTGTCATGCGGCTGGAGACGCGCGGACTGTCGGCGGGTTACACGCCCGAGCAGTACCAGGAGCGCCTCGAATACGAACTCGGCATCATTGAGCGCATGAAGTTTCCCGGCTACTTCCTGATCGTTGCCGACTTCATCAAATGGGGCAAGCTGCAAGGCATCCCCGTCGGCCCTGGCCGCGGTTCGGGCGCTGGTTCGCTGGTAGCTTATGCCCTGACCATTACCGACGTCGACCCGCTGCGCTTCTCGCTGCTGTTCGAGCGCTTCCTCAATCCCGACCGCGTCTCGATGCCCGACTTCGACATCGACTTCTGCCAGGACCGGCGCGAAGAGGTCATTCGCTACGTCCAGGGCAAGTATGGCCGCGACCAGGTCGGCCAGATCATCACCTTTGGAACGCTGCAGGCGCGCGCCGTGCTGCGCGACGTCGGCCGCGTCTTGCAGATGCCCTACGGCCAGGTCGACAAGCTGTGCAAGATGGTGCCGCAGAACCCGGCCAATCCGGTAACGCTCGGCCAGGCGATCGAGGGCGAGCCGCGCTTTGCCGAGGAAGCCGAGCGCGAGCCGATCGTGCAGACCCTGCTCGACATGGCGCAGAAGCTCGAAGGCCTCTATCGCCACGCCTCGACGCACGCCGCCGGTATCGTCATCGGCGACCGCCCGCTGTCCGAACTGGTCCCGATGTACCGAGACCCGCGCTCGGACATGCCGGTCACCCAGTTCAACATGAAATATGTCGAACAGGCCGGCCTGGTGAAGTTCGACTTCCTTGGCCTGAAGACTTTGACGGTGCTGCAGAAGGCGCTGGAGTTCATCAGCCGCCGTGGCGTCGACATCGACCTCGCGCTGATCCCGCTCGACGATCCCTTGACATACGCCATGCTGTCGCGCGGCGAGACCGTCGGCATCTTCCAGGTTGAAAGTGCCGGCATGCGCAAGGCGCTGATCGGCATGAAGCCCGACCAGATCGAGGATATCATCGCGCTGGTGGCGCTCTACCGCCCCGGCCCGATGGAGAACATCCCGACCTACAATGCCCGCAAGCATGGCGACGAGGAGATCGCCTCGATCCACCCGATGATCGACCACCTGGTGAAGGAGACCCAAGGGGTAATCGTCTACCAGGAGCAGGTCATGCAGATCGCGCAGGTGCTGTCGGGCTATTCGCTCGGCGAAGCCGATCTGCTGCGCCGCGCGATGGGCAAGAAAATCCGCGCCGAGATGGACAAGCAGCGCGAGCGCTTCGTCACCGGTGCCGTGGACAAGAAGGTCAGCAAGCCGCAGGCCAACGCGATCTTTGACCTGCTCGCCAAGTTCGCCGACTACGGCTTCAACAAGTCGCACGCCGCAGCCTACGCCATCGTCTCCTACCAGACGGCGTATCTGAAGGCGCATTACCCGGTCGAGTTCCTCGCGGCCTCGATGACCTACGATATGTCCAACACGGACAAGCTGAACGACTTCCGTCAGGACGCGATGCGCCTTGGCATCGATGTCGTGCCGCCATCGGTCATGACCAGCTTCCGCGACTTCGAGGTCGGCGAAAAGAAGATTTTCTACTCGCTGGCCGCGATCAAGGGCGTTGGCGAGGCTGCGGTGCAGCACATCGTTGCCAAGCGCATGGAAAAGCCGTTTGCCAGCCTTGCCGACTTTTGCGAGCGCATCGACCCGAAACTGGTCGGCAAGCGTGTCTTCGAAAGCCTGATCATGGCCGGCGCGCTCGACTGTTTCGGGCACGAACGGGCCGCGATGATGGCGGGCATCGAGCGCATGATGGGCCTTGCTTCGCGCGCCCACGAAAACGCCACACTCGGCCAGTCCGACATCTTCGGCAGCGCGGCCTCAGGGCAGGCGCCGTCGTTGCACCTGCCGGTCGCCGATGCCTGGCTTGCTGCCGACCGCCTGCATCGCGAATTCCAGGTCGTCGGTTTCTACCTCTCGGCGCATCCGCTCGACGAATACAAGGCAGCGCTCGAAAAAATGCGCGTCCAGAACTGGGGCGACTTTGCTGCCGCCGTTAAACGTGGTGCGACCGCGGGCCGTCTGGCCGGCACGGTGACGACCAAGCAGGAGCGCAAAACCAAAACCGGCAACAAGATGGGCATCGTCCAGTTCTCGGACGTGTCGGGCCAGTATGAAGCGGTGATGTTCTCCGAAACGCTGGCGCAGTACCGCGACCTGTGCGAGCCCGGCAAATCGGTGGTGGTCACGGTCGCCGCCGAGGACCGTCCGGAAGGCGTCAGCCTGCGCATCCAGACGGTGCAGTCGTTGGAGGATGAAGCGAGCCGGGTGCAAAAGACTTTGCGCATCTTCGTGCGCGACGCAGCACCGCTCAACATGCTGTCCAACCAGCTGACGGTGCGCGGCGAAGGCGAGGTCAGCTTCATCGTGCTCAAGGGCGAGGCCGAGGGCGAGATCGAAATCGAGCTGCGCGAACGCTATCGCATCACGCCGTCGATTGCGTCCGCCATGCGCGCGGTGCCGGGTGTGGTCGAGGTTGAGCTGGTTTAGCTGGCGGATTTTCGTCGGCGTCGGTCACTTCTTCTTGCCCGCCAGCTCAATACGGCAGGCCTGCGCCCGCTCCACGAGCATTGTACGCTCCCGCTCGTTCTGGGTAAGCGCCGCTGCCCGTTCGAACTCGCTAAGTGCCTCCCCGAAGCGGCCGAGCTTCATCAGCAGGTCGGCGCGTACGCTTGGCAGCAGGTGATAGTTGCGTAACGCCGGTTCGTGCGCGAGCTGGTCGTCGAGCTCCAGCCCGGCCGCTGGACCGAAGGCCATCGACAGCGCCATGGCGCGATTCAGTTCGATCACGGGTGAGGGTGCAAGCGCTGCAAGCGCAGCATACAGAGCCGCTATGCGTGGCCAGTCGGTGTCTTCGGCCGTGTGAGCCCGGGCGTGGCAAGCAGCTATTGCAGCCTGAAGCGTGTACGGGCCTCGTTGTGGCAGGGCTTCGGCCTTGGCCAGTGCTGCAAGGCCACGATTGATCAGCAGATGATCCCAGCGGGACCTGAACTGGTCGAGCAGCAGGATCGGCCGGCAGTCAGCATCAGTGCGGGCCGGCAATCGCGATGCCTGGATCTCCATCAGCGCGACCAGGCCGTGGACTTCGGCGTCTTCGGGTGCAAGCGCCGCCAGCATGCGCCCTAGCCGCATCGCGCGCATCTCATGAAGTGGATACTGCACGACTGGGACGACGAGCGCTCGATCGCGGTGCTGAAAAGCTGTCGCCGGGCGGTCCGGCAAGGCGGAACGCTGGTCGTGCTGGAAGCCGTTCTGGCGCCGCCCAATGAAGGCGCAGGCGCCAAGTTCGCCGACCTCAACATGCTGGCGGTACCTGGCAGGCAGGAAAGGACCAAGGAAGAATTCGCGAGGCTGTTCGCCGCGTCGGGCTTCCGGCTAACCAATGTGATCGAGGCCGGGCCGCGCATCAGTATCATCGAGGGTGAGCCGGCCTGATCACCGGGCGTGGCTCATTGCAGCCTAGTCGTCCAGCGGTTCCGGCGGGTGGGCGTTGCGGCCCTTGCCGAAGGTGTAGCCGGTCTCGACGGCGTTCTTGCCAAATTTGCCGCGCAGCACGTCGATGGCGCCTTCGGCCAGTGCGCGCTTGCGCGACTGGACGTCGACGAGGTCGGGCGGGTCGGCGCGCTCGTCGTCGGACAGGTCGCTGACGCCGATGCCGAGCAGGCGGTACTTGGTGCCGTCGGTTTCCTTCGACAGCAACTGCATGCCGGTCTGGAAGATGCGGTCGGCCAGGCGTGTCGGATCAGCAAGCTGGCGGTTACGCGTCTTGATCTTGAAGTCCTGGGTCTTGAGTTTCAACACCACCGTCCGCCCGGCGATGCCTGCCTTCTTCAACCGTGCCGAGACCTTTTCCGACAGGGCCCGCAATACCGGCACGAGTTCTGCCGATGAGGCGAGGTCGCTGTCGAAGGTGGTTTCCGCCGACACGCTCTTGGCTTCCTGGTCGGGCGAGACCTGGCGGTCGTCCTGGCCGCGCGACAGGTGATAGAGCCGGCTGCCCATCGTGCCGTAGCGCCGCATCAGGTCGCCGCGGTCCATGCGCTGCAACTGGCCGATGCTGCGGATGCCGTCGCTCTCCAGCGTCGCGGCAAAGGCCTTGCCGACGCCCCAGATCATTGTCACCGGCTGCTGTGCCAGGAAACCGACCGCCTCTGCCTCGCCGATGACGGAAAAGCCGCGCGGCTTGCGGAAGTCGGAGGCGACCTTGGCGAGGAACTTGCAATAGGACAGCCCGGCGGAAACGGTGATTCCGATCTCTTTTTCGACAGTGGCTGCGAAGCGGGCGAGTACTAGTGCGGGCGGCAGACCGTGCAATCGCTCGGTGCCGTCGAGATCGAGAAATGCCTCGTCGATCGACAGCGGCTCGACCAGTGGCGTCAGCGCCTGCATCATCGAGCGCACCGCGCGGCCGACGCGGACATATTTTTCCATGTCAGGGCTGATCACCACCGCCTCGGGGCAGGCTTCCAGCGCCTTGAACATCGGCATAGCCGAGCGCACGCCGTGGATACGCGCGATGTAGCAACAGGTCGAGACCACTCCGCGTTTGCCACCACCGATGATGACCGGCTTGTCCTTCAGCTCGGGATTGTCGCGCTTTTCGACCGCCGCATAAAAGGCATCGCAGTCGACATGGGCGAGATGCAATTTATAGAGCTCGGGATGGCGCAGCAGGCGAGGGCTGCCGCAGGCATGGCAGCGCGGTCCCGACCCACGCTGAAGGGCAAGGCAGTCGCGGCAAAAACCGTGGCTGGGATCGTTGACAGGCATTGCCTTCGCTGCGAACATAAAGAGAACAAGCGCGATTTTAGGTCAGCTGCCCCGTCGGGACAAGGCTGCGCCACGGAGCCATGCCATGACTGATGCCATTTCGCCGCTGACGCCGGATTTGTGGCCGCATTTCGAGGATTTGTTCGGCAAGCAAGGCGCCTGCTACGGCTGCTGGTGCACATATTTCAGGCTGCCGCCGGCAACAAGGCGGGACAGCAACCGCGAGAGCAACAAGGATCACATCAAGGCGCGAATCGCGGCCGGCCCGCCGCCGGGCCTGCTGGCCTTCGCAGATGGCCAGGCGGTCGGCTGGATGCAGATCGGCCCGCGCGCCGACGTGCCGGAGTTCAACAATGCGGGCAGGGGCTCGGCACCGCTTGAGCTGGGCGACGCCATTGATCCTGCCGTCTGGGCGATTTCGTGCTTCTTCATCCGCGGCAAGGCCCGCGGCCATGGCCTGACGCACCGGCTTGTCGATGCGGGGATCGCGTTCGCGCGTCAGTCAGGTGCCCGCATGCTCGAAGCCTGCCCGATCGACCAATCGAACGGCAAGAACACGGTCAGCCTGTTCGTCGGCTCGACGCGGGTGTTCGAAGAGGCAGGGTTTGCGCGCGTCATCGAGCGCAAACCGGGCCGGCCGCTGATGCGCCTCGAGCTTTGAGACCTGAGACGGCCGGCTAGCCGGAAAAACCACCAGCTTCCAGGAACGCCACTTCCTGCTCGGTCGATTCGCGGCCGAGAATGAAGTTGCGGTGCGGGAAGCGGCCGAAACGGGCGACGATGTCGCGATGGCCGATGGCATGCTTGAGGTAGTCGCCGCCAAGTGCGGTCGAGCGTTCGAGCGGTATGTCGTGATCGGCCAGCGTCTCCGAATGCGAGAACGGCAGGTAGAAAAAGACCCTGATCGCGCCTTCCGTGGCCATGTCGTGGCCGTTGGCCACTGCTTGCCGCGCGAAATGGCGGGCAAGCGGATCGGTAGCATACATGTGGCCGCTGCCGCGGAAGCAATTGCGCGGAAACTGGTCGAGCAGGATCATCAGCGCCAGCGCGCCTTCGGCATCATCGGCCCAGGCGTCGCACTTGCGCTTGGCTGCGGCCATGTGCAGGTCGCCGAAGCGGCCCCGGAAGCTGTCGTCGAACATCTCGTCCTTGCGGAACCAGCTTTCCGGGCCGGCCTCGCGCCAGAAGGCGACAACTTCGGACGCACGCTGCCTGTCCACCATGATCAGTTCCTTTCGATTTGTTCCGCGGGAGTGGCCTTTTTGGCGATCACGTCAGCCGCTTCTTCGTTGAGAGCCTTGGCAGTGCGGCGCGGGGGCGTCAGCGGCGTCGGCGCTGGATTGGGAACATTGCCCTGAAGATAGTCGCGGCCGGACTGGATATCACCCGCGAACTGCATTTCGAGGCGCGCGGCATCACGACGGCGGACTTCCTCGATGACCTCGACGACGTCGTCGGGATCCTCGCCCAGCTTTTCCAGGGTCGAGCCACCGAATAGCAGCGCCGATTCGAACGTCTCGCGCAGTTGGTAGTCGACGCCGGCGCGGATGAGTTGGATCGCGGTGCCGCGGTCATAGGCACGCGCCAGCACCTGCACCAGCGGGAACTCGGCCCGCATGTGCTCGGCGATGCGCACGGCGACGTCCGCCTTGTCGACGCAGATCAGCACGGCGCGCGCGCGCCCCGCACCCGCCGCGTGCAGGATGTCGAGACGGGTGCCGTCGCCATAATAGATCTTGAAGCCGAAATCGGCGGCGGCCTGGATCATCTCGACGTCGTTGTCGATGATCGACACGTCGATGCCGCGCAGCAATAAAGGCTGGCTGGCGATCTGTCCGAACCGCCCGAAGCCGATGACCAGCACGCTGCCGCTGAGTTCGGCTGCGACATCAACGTCTTCGAGCGACTGCTCGACCTGGGGGGTGAAGCGGCGCAGAACCATGATCGCTAAGGGCGTCAGCACCATCGAGATGATGATGATGGCTGTCAGGATCGCGTTGGCCTCGCCGTCGATGATGCCGACAGCCAGGGCCGAGGAGTAAAGCACGAAGGCGAATTCGCCGCCTTGCGCCATGATTACGGCACGCTCCAGCGCCTCGCGATGCCCCGCCTTCAGGAAGCGGGCAACCGCATAGATGCCGAGGCCCTTCATCAGCATATAGACGACGACGTAGAAGGCGATCATCTGCCAGTTGGCCAGGACCACCGTCAGGTCGAGTGACATGCCGACGGCGATGAAGAACATGCCGAGCAGGATACCGCGGAAGGGCTCGACGTCGGCTTCGAGTTGATGGCGGAAGGTCGATTCGGACAGCAGCACGCCGGCGAGGAATGCGCCCATCGCCATGGAGAGGCCGCCGAGTTGCATGGCGAGGGCCGCCCCAAGGACGACAAGCAGCGCTGCTGCGGTCATGACCTCGCGGGCGCGCGAATCGGCAAGGACGCGGAACAAAGGATTGAGCAAATAGCGGCCGGCGATCACCAGTCCGGTGATCGACGCGATGCCGATACCGATGTCGGTCAGCCGTCCGGCCCAGCCGGTACCGGCATCGTTGGCCGCAACCGGGGCCAGGAAAGCCACCAAAGCCAGCAAAGGCACAATGGCAAGGTCTTCGAGCAGCAGGATAGAAACCATGCGCTGGCCCTTGGGCGTCGACATTTCGCCACGCTCGTCGAGCAACTGCATGACGATTGCCGTCGAAGTCAGCACGAAGCCTGCGCCTGCGACGAAGGATTGCGACACCAGGAAGCCTCCGGCCAGTCCGATCATCGTCAACAGCAGCGCGCAGACGCCGACCTGGAGTGCGCCAAGGCCGAAGATTTCGCGCCGCAGCCCCCACAGCCGCGACGGCTGCATCTCAAGGCCGATGATGAACAGAAACATCACCACGCCAAGTTCGGCGACATGCAGGATGGTTTCCGATTCCGAGAAGATGCCGATGCCGAACGGGCCGATGATCACGCCCGCGCTGAGATAGCCAAGGATGGAACCAAGACCGAGGCGCTTGAAGATGGGCACTGCAACGACGCCTGCAGCGAGCAGCGCGACCACCGGAACCAGATCGACACCCGCTGTCTCTGCTGCCATGCGCCTTGTCGATCCTTGCTTGCGCGGCGGACGGCCGCTTGGTGGGAAAGTGCCAAGATAGGTGCTTCGAGCGCTGCCGAACAGCCCGGCCGGCCTTTCGAATTATCTTGCCACAACATTGTCGTCGAATAGGGGTGCCCTGGCGCTGGCCTCACAACCTGCCATTGCGTGCGACATGGCTTGCCGCTAAGCGGGCGTGGTTTCGACCACGCGTGAGGTTGAACAGCCGCCGGCGTTTTCTGCCGGCTACGAGGAGAAGACTGACATGAGAAATATTCTGTTTGCTGTGCTTGGCGTTGCCGCACTTGGTCTCTCGGCCTGCTCGAAGGCGCCGGAATGCACCGCCGAAGTTCTGACCAAGAAGGGCCAGGAAGTAGCGACCGCGCTTCAGGAAGCCATCACCAAGGATCCGGCCAAGGCTGCCGAGCTGTCTGCCAAGGTGCAGGAAGTTGCCTCGAAGTACACCGGAGCGACGACTTCTGAAGAGGCCTGCAAGGCTTATGACGACCTGCTGACCGCCATCAAGGGCTGATTCGTCAGGCTGAAACGAAAAGGGCGGCACCATCGGTGCCGCCCTTTTCTTTGCCGTGATGAAGAATCAGTTCTTCGCGATGGCCCCGACCGCCGTGCCATCGACACGCGACAGCTTCATGCCGATGACCGGCACCAACTGCTTGTCGACTCGGACCGAGACGGTGACGTGCATCAAATTGTCGTCGGGCATGCGCGCCTGCATGACGCCGTTGAGCTGGTTACGGTTGAGCGACAAAATGACTTTGCGGCCGTCGACGACGCTGCCGGAGATGATGTCGAGGCCCTTGCCTTCGGAGCCGTCCAGGAACTTGCCGCGATAGCCGCTGCGTCCCTTCTGCTCGATGGTGGCCGACATCTTCTGGGTGAACACCCCGACGCGGCAGCCGCCGTCGAGCGACATGCCGACCTTGCCGTCAGGCGTCGAGCCGGTGAAATTGCAGGTGAACTTGGTGCCCTTGTATTTTCCGGCGACGATCTCGCCCGGGCCGACCCATTCGCCTTCGACTGTCTTGAAGAACTTCTTGTCGCGCTCGGGTGCCTTGACCGTGTCGGCTTGCGCGACGGAAGGCAGCGCCATGGCCACAGCAGGCAGGACAGCGGACAACAACAAGCGCTTCATGGGCACACCCGACAGCAAGAAACTGGAACGATTAGCTGTGAGGACCATGACCAAGAATGGTTAATGCTTCGTCTATTTGGCCTTTTCGGTACCCTTGTCTTTGGTCGCGAAGGTGGTGAGTGCGGCCAGGAAATCGCCCATGCCGGGACGCTTGACTGCGGCGAAGGGCAGGGGCCGGGCCGTCTCCATCGCGGCGATGCCGATGCGGGCCGTCATCATGCCGTTGACCACGCCTTCGCCGAGCTTGGCCGACACCTTGGCGGCAAGGCCGTGGCCGACAAGCTGCTGAACGAAGCTGTCACCAACGGCAATCGAGCCGGTGACGGCGAGATGGGCAAGGGCCGAGCGGGCGAGGCGGAAAAAGCCGAGCGTTCCAGGTCTGCCGCCGTAGAGTTCGGATAGGCGCCTGATCAGGCGGCCGGCTTCGAACACGACATAGGCGATGTCGACGAGTGCACGCGGGCTGACCGCCGTCACCAGCGACACACGCTTGGCGGCGTCCAGGATCAGGATCTTGGCCTGCGCGTCGAGCGGCGCCAGGATTTCGGCTTCGGCGAGCCGCACAAGGTCGGCGCCATCGATGACTTCGCCGCGCAGGTCTCCAAGCGCCCGCCGGCCCGCGGCCGTCTCAGGCTTCGACGCCAGCAGATTCGACAGTTCGTCGACGACATTGCGGGCAGTACCCGGATCGTTGCGCACTATGGCATCAGTGGCCCGGTTGCGCAGGCGCTCGACCGAAGCCAGCCTGAACACCGCGAGAAGTTCGCGCGTCAGGATGACGACAAGCGCTGATGCCGCGATGCCGGCAGCGCCCACTGCCAGCCAGCCGAGCCAATCGGCGCGCGAGAACAGATCGCGGATCAGCTTGTCGGTCCAGAGCCCGATACCGAGCGAGATCAGGATGCCGAACGCGGTGAGGAAGATCGCGCCGATGCGTGATTTGCGCGTGGGTGCGGTTGCCGGCGGTGGTTCGGCGGCGGCGATGTCGGCCTCGTCGAAGACGTCGAACTCGGCAGGCGTGACGATCACCGCATCGGTTGCCAGCGCGCGCGGTTTGCGCGGAGCCGCCGCCGACGGCGTGCGGGGCGCGGTGATCTCTTCCATTGCCGGTTCCGGTTCGATGCGAAAGGCAGCGGGTCTTCTGGGAGCGCTCATGCGAGATGGTCTCCGATGAGGAATTGCAGCGCTCGGTCGAGCCGGATATGCGGCAGCGACAGCGTCACGCCTTCGGCCGTGCGCTCCAGCCTGGGCGGACGGAAACGCACGAAGCGGATCGTCGGATCGTTCGCATCCTGGCGGTGATTGGTGCCAAAGTCCTGAAAAACGACATCCGCCTTGTCTGGTAAGTCACCGGGAAATATCGCGGTTTCGCTGTTGCCGTCGAAACGTTCCTTGCCGATGGTCTCGCCTTCGATCGGCGTTCCGATGATGACGGGCAGCGTCTCACGACCTTGCTTGACGGTGCCTTCGCGGGTGGCGCGGACAGCGGCAAGCGCCAGCACGTCGACTTCGGCGCCGGAGAGATTGGCCCGCGCAACGGCACGGTCGGTCAGCCGCCGCACGATCGACTGCAGCCGGTCGTGGCTCTCGTGATGCAGATGGTCGGCCTTGGTTGCCGCGACCAGGATGCGGTCGATGCGGCGCGAGAACAGGTCGGTCAGGAGATTGCCGCGACCGGGGCGGAAGCAGGCGAGGATTTCGGTTACCGCGCGTTCGAGGTCGGCAATGGCGCCGGGGCCGGCGTTGAGCGCCTGCATCGCATCGATCAGCACGATCTGCCGGTCGAGCCGCGCGATATGCTCGCGGAAGAACGGCTTCACCACATGCGTCTTATAGGCCTCGTAGCGCCGCTCCATCATCGCATGCAGCGAACCAGGCCGGGCGCGCTGGCTGAGGCCGGGAAGCGGCGCGAATGTCAACGCCGGCGAGCCCTCGAGGTCGCCGGGCATCAGGAAACGCCCTGGCGGCAGCGTCGACAAGGCCCTCTCATCGTCCTTGCAGGCCTTGAGATAGGCCGCAAAACTCTCGAAAAGCCGCCGCGCCGTCATCTCGTCGGCATCCGCTTGAGGCTTCACGGTGACTGCAAGTTCACGCCATGCCTCGGACAGGTCGGCGCGAACCGGCAGTTGCGCGAGTTCAAAAGCCTCCCTGGAGAAGTCGTCGTAGCTCTTTGTCAGCAGCGGCAGGTCGAGCAGCCATTCGCCAGGGTAGTCGACGAGGTCGACCGACATTTTTCCCGCTGAAAACATGCGGTTCCAGCCCGAAGCCGACTCGAATTCTATGGTCAACCGGAGTTCCGAGATGGCGCGGGTGGAATCTGGCCAGATGCGCTGGTCGACGAGGGCGGCGACATGATCCTCGTATTGGAAGCGCGGTACGGCATCATCGGGCTGTTCTTCGAGAAATGCGCGCGAAATGCGCCCGGATTTCTGCGCTTCGAACAGTGGCAGCCGGCCACCATGGATCAGATTGTGAACGAAGGACGTGATGAAAACGGTTTTGCCGGCGCGCGATAGCCCGGTCACTCCCAACCGCAGTGAAGGCGAGAAAAGCCCCGTGGCACGGCCGGAGAACGTGTCGAGCGCAATGCGCGCCTCGTCGGTGAAGGTGGTCAGAGACGCCAATCGTCGATCCCCATGCGGTCGCACCCGATATAGGTGCCGTCACAGGGATTTGAAATGGCGGTCGATTTCAAAGATCGGCCGGCGTGAGAAACGCTTCGAGATAGCCGTGGCCAAGTTCGGCGCCTGAAAGCTCGCCTTCGAAGCGGATGACAGCCAGACCCGAGGTCGGGAAGCCGGTCTGCAGCGTATGCAGCGCCGTCTGGTCGCCGTCGCCCGAAACTGCCATGGCGAGGTCTTCCATCATCGGATTGTGGCCGATGACAAGGATCGAGCCATGCCGGCCGTTCTCGCGGATCTTGTCGAAATAGCCGGCGGCGTCGGCACTGTAGAGATCGTCGGTAAAGACAACCCGTCCGGTATCGGCATGGCCAGCCAGGCCTTCAAGCGTTTCGCGGGCGCGCCGGGCATTGGAGCAGAGCGTGAGTTCCGGCACGTAACCATTGGCGCGCATCGCCGCCCCGGTCGCTTCGGCGTCCGCGATGCCGGTGGCGTCGAGCGGGCGGTCGAAGTCCCTGACACCGGGCAGTGCCCAGCCGGCCTTGGCGTGTCGGAGAAGGTAGAGCTTGCCCAAATGTTGCTCCTGGAAGCCCGATCTCGCGACGAGCCTGCGCCAACTGTCGTCTCAGGATGTAGCCAAGCGCCGGGCGCCTTGCAACCGGACGATGCCGTTGCGCGTTCCTTAGGCGGAGAGTTGCGCTCTTGCCACGGACGAATCACGACGTTGTGGGTGGCGCAAACTTTTCGATGAATACGCTTGTGTGGGGCTTGGCCCGCGAATATATAGGCGCCAAAACGGGGTTGTCGGGTGAGTCGAATGAACGATACCGTTACTCTTGGCTACGTGCCCTCCGATGAGGAGCCGTTCATGAACGAGCGGCAAAAGTCTTACTTCAGAGCTAAGTTGGTTGCCTGGAAGAACGACATCCTCCGCGAAGCTCGCGAAACCCTCGAAATACTTCAGCAGGAAAACGCCAACCATCCGGATCTTGCCGACCGCGCATCATCCGAGACGGACCGTGCCATTGAACTCAGGGCACGTGACCGTCAACGCAAGTTGATCTCCAAGATCGACTCGGCCCTGCAGAGGATTGACGAGGGTACCTACGGCTATTGCGAGGAGACCGGCGAGCCGATTTCGCTGAAGCGACTGGACGCGCGTCCGATCGCTACGCTGTCGATCGAGGCTCAGGAGCGTCACGAGCGCCGCGAAAAAGTCTATCGCGACGACTGATCGCGGAATACGGAAGCAATGAAAAAGGCGGCTCAGGCCGCCTTTTTCTTGTCCGAAGCTTGGGCCGCAGGCGTCGTTACCGCTTGTGGCTGGTCAGTTCGCCGAGCAGCTTTGCCATTTCGTCATCGAGCGATGGGTCGGCGACCTTGGCCGATTTGGCCTGCGGTCTATCATCGAGCGAAACTTCGAGCTCCTTCATCAACGTGTCGTCGATAAGGTCGCGAGGCGATGGTGCCGCGGCGGGGGCGGGCACAGGCCGCGCCGGGGTGGCGTAGGTTGGCGCGACATAGGTCTTGGTATCCGGGCTGGTCGCGACCAACGGCGCCGAAGCGACAGGCATCTTGGGCGGCGCCGGGCGCGGCTGGATAAGCGGGGGCGTTGGCTGCGGCTGCCTGGCAGGCGCTTGCGTTGTCGGGCGAGGAGCAGGCTGCGGTGCTGCCGTGGCCTGGGGCCGAGGCGCCTGGGGAGCTTGCTGTGTCCCTTCAGTGCCGGTCAGTGCCGGGCGACGTGGAGCGGTCATGCGGATGTCCGTCTCGACCACCACGTCGGTCGGTCCGCCGATCAGCAGCAGATGCTCGATGTCGTCGCGCCGCACCAGTACAAGCCGCCTTTGGCTGTCGATGGCGGTCGCGTCCATGACGGCGAGGCGGGTCTTCCTGTTCCTGCCGCCGGCAACGAAGGTGCCGAAGGTCAGGCTGCGGACCAGCTTGACGATGACAAGTACGATGACCAGCAGCACAAGGGCGGCAAAGGTCCACAGCACCGCTGCCGTGTATCCAGGTCCTGCTACGCTATCCAGCCATTCGAACATGTCTTACCCCCGTGCCGCGCCCGGGGCGACACTAACTCTTAGCTGTCGCGCACGGCAAGTTGCCATTCACCCATTGCAGATACGATTGAAGCTAAGCGCATGATCTTGCCCCGGGCTTGCACCGCCTTTTTGTGGCTAGGCCTTTTCCCGGTAAGGAGAATGTGATTCAACCGCTCCGGTACGAGGGAGCCGGAGAGACTCGCAGGGGCATGGCCAAGGAAACGCGCAACGACTTCTATCCGGTTCCGATCGTCGATCAGGCAGCGCGCCCCGATGCCATCACCCGGCTGATCATCTTCATCGTCGTGCTGACCGGCGCGGCGATTGTCTTCGGCATCTTCCGCGAGCGGCTTGGCGACCCGTTCTTGATGGGCATGCTCGGCGTGCTGGCCATGGTCGGCGTTGGCTATCTCTTCGCGACCGCCATCGGCTTCGTCCAGATCGCGCCACGCTCGCCTGCCGACGGGCTTTCCAAGGCTTTTGTCGACTCGATGTCGCAAGGTCTCGTCCTGACCGACGCCAAAGGCCGCGTCGTCTATGCCAACCGCGCCTATGCGGACATGACCGGAGCGACGACGGCGTCGGACCTGAAGACGGTCGAGGGCCTGTTGTCGGATGTGCCCGAAGCATCGGCGACGATCTCGCAACTGGCATCCGGCCTGCGCGATGGCGAGGCCAACGATGGTGAGTTCCGCCTTGCGCAATCCATTCGCCCGGGTGCCGCGCCCGGTGCCCGCTGGTACCGCGTGCGGGCCCGCGCCTTCAATGTGCCGAGCCAGCGCCAGCCGCTGAATGCCTGGCAACTCGCCGACATTTCGCCTGAAAGGGCAGAGCAGGAGCGTTTTTTCCTCGATCTGCAGCAGGCCATCGATCACCTTGACCATGCTCCGGCCGGTTTCTTCTCGGCCGATCAGGATGGCCGCATCACCTACGTCAACGCAACCTTGGCCGAATGGCTCGGCATCGACCTGGCAAGCTTCACGCCGGGTGCTATAACGCTTGACGAGGTCGTCGCCGGCGACGGCATGGCGCTTGTTCGCTCGGTCAAGGCCGACCCAGGAACGACGCGCAACGCCGTCATCGATCTCGACCTTGCGACCATCGCAGGCGAGGCCCTGCCGGTGCGCTTCATGCACCGTGTCTCGGCAAGCCGCGAAGGCGTCAACGGGCCGACGCGCACCATCGTGCTCAACCGCACCCAGGGCGAGGATTCGTCGGCGCAGTTGCGTGCATCGGAGGTGCGCTTCACGCGCTTCTTCAATTCGACACCGATGGCGATCGCCGGCGTCGACCACAATGGCCGTATCCTGCGCACCAACGCGCCGTTCCTGTCGCTGTTTTCGTCAGTCGTCGACCGGGATGCCGTCGACCGCAAGGTCCGTCTCGACACGGTCATCCACGACCGAGATCGCGCTGCATTCGCGGCAGCGCTCGAAAAGGCGCATCAGCGCCAGGCCGACATCGCCCCGATCGACACCGTGATGCCCGACAACGAGGAGCGCCATATGCGCTTCTACGTCAATGCGGTGGCCGATGGTTCGGATGCTGAGGGCGCCGAAGAGGCAGCGATCGTCTATGCGGTCGAGACCACCGAGCAGAAGGCGCTCGAAAACCAGATGGCGCAGAGCCAGAAGATGCAGGCGGTGGGGCAACTCGCCGGTGGCATCGCGCACGACTTCAACAACGTTTTGACCGCCATTATCATGGCATCGGACCTGTTGCTGACCAATCACCGTCCGTCGGATCCGTCTTTCCCTGATATCATGAATATCAAGCAGAACGCCAATCGTGCAGCCTCGCTGGTGCGGCAGCTGCTGGCGTTCTCGCGCAAGCAGACGCTGCGTCCGGAGGTGCTGAGCCTCACCGACGTGCTCGCCGATCTGCGCACGCTTGTGGCTCGCCTCGTCGGCAACAGCATCAAGCTCAAGATAGATCATGGCCGCGACCTCTGGCCGGTCCGTGCTGACATCGGTCAGTTTGAGCAGGTGGTGGTCAATCTCGCTGTCAATGCGCGCGATGCGATGCCTGACGGCGGCGACCTGATGATCCGGACCAAGAACGTGCCGCTCGAAGAGTGCAAGGCCTATGGCTATCGCGAACTGGTGCCGACCGACTATGTCGTCGTCGAAGTCGAGGACACAGGCAGCGGTATCGCGCCTGAAGTGCTGAAGAAGATCTTCGAGCCGTTCTTCACCACCAAGGAAGTCGGCAAGGGCACTGGCCTGGGCCTGTCGATGGTCTACGGCATCATCAAACAGACCGGCGGCTTCATCTATTGCGACTCTGAAGTCGGCAAGGGAACCGTTTTCCGCATCTTCCTGCCGCGCCACGTTGCCAAGGCTGTGCCGGTGGAAGAGGCGAAGTCCGGCGCTGAGGCGGCTGCTGTTGCCGCCAAGCAGTCGGAAGCAGCACAAAACAACGTTGCCAAGGACCTTTCCGGTTCGGCGACTGTGCTCTTGGTCGAGGACGAGGATGCCGTACGCATGGGCGGGGTGAGGGCGCTGACCTCGCGTGGCTACACCGTGCACGAAGCGTCGTCAGGCGTCGAGGCGCTCGAGATATTCGATGAGCTCAAGGGCCAGATCGACATCGTCGTTTCAGATGTGGTGATGCCTGAAATGGATGGGCCGACGCTGCTTGGCGAACTGCGCCAGCGCCAGCCCGATATCAAGTTCGTCTTCGTTTCAGGTTATGCCGAAGACGCCTTTGCCAAGAACCTGCCTGCAGATGCCCAGTTCGGCTTCCTGCCCAAGCCGTTCTCGCTCAAGCAACTGGCGACGGTTGTCAAAGAGGTGCTCGAGAGCTAGTCGCTACGTATTCAGTTCTGCCCTAACGTCTATTAGCTTTCCCGTATGTGGCGATCATGCCATCATGCTGGGCAAGCGTCGTCGGGGATGACAGATGCAGACAACGCCACATAACGAAGCGAAACCAGGCGACTACGCCGAAACCGTTCTATTGCCGGGCGATCCCCAGCGTACCGAATGGATCGCCGCTACCTTCCTGCAGGACGTCCGCTGCGTGAACCGGGTGCGTGGCGCGCTCGCTTACACAGGCCGCTATCTAGGCAACCCGATCAGCCTGCACACCACCGGGATAGGTGCGCCATCGCTCGCCATCTACGCCCATGAATTGCTCGAGACATATGGCGCAAGGACACTGATCCGCGTCGGCACTTGCGGCGGCCTGGCTGAGCACGTCAGGCTGCGCAGTCTGGTCATTTCGCAATCGTCGAGCAGCGACAGCGCCATCAATCGCCAGCTTTTCGGTGTCTACGACTACGCGCCGAGCGCCGACTTCGAACTGCTGTGTCGCGCCGCGCGTCGGGCTGCGGAAATGGGCCTTGTCCACCATGTCGGGCAGACGGCGTCGAGCGACGTGTTCTATCACCCCGATGTCCTTGGCCGTTTTGCCGGGGTGCGTGCCCATGGCGCGTTGGCCGTCGATATGGAAACCAACGCGCTGTACACGGTCGCTGCTCGTTTTGGCGCCAGGGCCTTGTCGATCTGCACGGTGGTCGACAGCCTGGTCAACCACGAGGATACGGATTCAACAGAGCGCCAGGAACTGTTCACCGACATGGTTCGCCTTGCCCTCGACGTCGCGACCTCGGCAGAGGCCGGCTCGCGGCTGCGGTAGCGCACCTGCGTGGCTATGCTAACCTGATGGCGGCCTTGTGAGTCGGCCGCCTTGCCCGCGTTATCCCAATTGAAGACGGAGCTGCCGCTCGCGCCGGCAAGTTCCGCGCAAGCTGCGATCCATACCTCTGATTGCGTGTTCTGGTCTGTGTTCGTTGCGTCTGGGCAATCGACTAGGGAACAGCCAGTTGGAACAGTTTGTCGAGGAAAGCATGAAGAGGCGTCTGACCGAACCGGTCGACATACTCACCGCAGTCAGCATCTTGAAATCGCACGGTTATTGGGGGGACGATCTGATCATCGCGATCACCAGGATATTCTACGTAGACCTGGATACTTTCAACGAAGTGGTCGGCACTGCCTGAAGCCGCTTGACACCGGCATTTCTATCCTCTGATGTTGCAATGCAGCATGGGAGGCTTGCTATTTGTTGCCAAATCATCCATATGCGGCGTCATAGGCGCTTGAGCCGGGCTTACGGCTTTCTCCTCAGAGAGACTGGTTGCGTCTGTTTTCACCCTTTCCGGTAACGGAAGGCGGCGAAATAGACCCGCGGCATGAGGCCAGCGGGCACGACAGCGCAGCCGAGCGGACGGTCGTCCGCCGCCTTGTCGTTTCACGAGAGATTCAGGCCGGCAGGTTGCGCCCTGCCGCCATTGTTGTTTGTGGCGGATAACCGTTGCACGAAAGAAGAAGATATTGACGAATGAAATCAATGCGGAGCTGAACGGCTTCGCCAAACTCGGCATTACCGGCGCGCTGCTCAAGGCCACCCAGATGGCCGGATTCAACGAGCCCAAGCCGATCCAGATCGAGTCGATCCCGGCTCAGCTGGCCGGCCGCGACATCCTCGGCATCGCCCAGACCGGTTCCGGCAAGACCGCGGCGTTCTCGCTGCCGATCCTGTCCAAGATCATGGCGCTCGGCACCAAGCGCCGGCCCAAGACGGCACGTGCGCTGATCCTGGCGCCGACGCGTGAACTCGCCGTGCAGATCGAAGATACCATCAAGATCCTCGCCAAGGGCGCGCATGTCTCGACCGCGCTGGTTCTCGGCGGCGTGTCGCGTTTCTCGCAGGTCAAGAAGATCGCTCCGGGCGTCGACGTGCTGATTGCTACGCCGGGCCGCCTGACCGATCTCGTCCGCGAAGGCGACCTCGTGCTGGCCGATACCGAATGGCTTGTCCTCGACGAGGCCGACCGCATGCTCGACATGGGCTTCATCAACGACGTCAAGCGCATCGCCAAGGCGACCTCTCGCAACCGTCAGACCGCGCTGTTTTCGGCAACCATGCCGGCTGAGATCGCTGAGCTGGCGCAGGGCCTGCTCAAGGATCCGATTCGCGTCGAGGTTGCGCCGCAGAGCACGACCGCAGCTGAAATCCGCCAGAGCATAATCCTTGCCCGCACCAAGCAGAAGCGCCAGATCCTGGCGAAGATGCTGGCCGACGAAGCCATGACCTCGGTCCTGGTCTTCGCCCGCACCAAGCATGGCGCCGACCGTGTCGTGAAGGATCTGGATCGCGACGGCTTCCCTGCCGCCGTCATCCACGGCAACAAGTCGCAGAACGCGCGCCAGGCCGCGCTCAACGGCTTCCGTGCCGGCAAAGTCCGTATCCTCGTCGCTACCGATATCGCGGCACGCGGCATCGACGTTCCTGGTATCAGCCACGTCGTGAACTTCGATCTGCCCGATGAGGCGGAAAGCTACGTTCACCGCATCGGCCGTACCGGCCGCAACGGCGCCAACGGCGTCGCGGTCACGCTGGTCGATCCTTCGGAAAACTCCAAGCTGCGGCAGGTTGAGCGCATCATCCGCATGAAGCTGACGATCGACGCCGACCACCTTGGTGAACCCGATCCGGCACGTCCGGCTGGCGAACCGCGCGGTTTCGTGGCGGCCAACGATCGTGGTGAGCGCGAGGAGCGCCGTCCCAACGGTCAGCGTCCGCGTGGCAACAATGGCGGCAAGCCAAAGGGCGATCGTCCGCATAGCAATGCACCCAAGGGCGGCAAGCGTCGCTTTGGCGCACGCAAGCCGAATACGCGCGCAGCGTAATCTGTGCAGCAGATCGGGCCGGCTTGGTCCATTTGCTGACATGGCATGAATAGGTTAGGGCGGTCGGGGCGGTGCTTCGGCCGCCCTTTCGTTTGAGGGGACGGCATGGCCGGAATAGCGACGCTCGCAATCGCTTATGTGCTGTCGCAGTTCTATCGCTCGTTCATGGCCGTACTGACCCCGGCACTCACCGCCGAACTCGGCGCCACCAAGGCGCAATTGTCCTTCGCCTCAGGCGCCTTCTTCATCAGCTTCGCCCTGGCGCAATTTGCCATTGGCGTTTCGCTCGATCGCTTTGGCCCGCGGCGCACCGCATCGACGCTGCTTCTGCTCGGCGGCGGGGGCGGGGCCTTCGTCTTCGCCTCGGCGACAGCGCCCTGGATGGTCACCGCGGCCATGGCGATGATCGGCATCGGTTGCGCGCCTGTGCTGATGTCGTCGCTGTTCATCTTCGCCCGTACATTTTCCATCGCCCGCTTTGCCGTGCTCGCCTCATGGATGGTCGCCTTCGGCACCGCCGGAAACGTCATTGGCGCGGCGCCGCTGGCGCAGGCGGCCGAGGCGTTCGGCTGGCGCCCGGTGATGGCTGGCCTGGGCGTCATCACTATTGCTGCGGCACTTGCCGTGCTTTTTGTGGTGCGCGATCCGAAATCACCGGAGGGCATGGAAAGCGGCAATGCAGGATTTGGCGGCTATCTCGAGCTGCTTCGCATGCGCGTCCTGTGGCCGATCATCCCGCTGACCGCGATCAACTATGCGCCGACGACAGGCATCAGAGGTCTCTGGTCAGGTCCCTATCTCGTTGAGGTCTACGGAGCCGACGCATTGCTGATCGGGCAGGTGACGTTCTTCATGGCGCTGGCCATGGTGGCGGGCGCCTTCGTCTATGGCCCGCTCGACACCATGTTTCGCACCCGGAAATGGGTGGCCGTCGTCGGCAACACCATTGGCCTCGCGGCGATTCTCTATCTCGCGCTGAATGTCGTCTTGGACATCACCACCGTCACGATCATCTTCGTCATCATCGGCGTATCAGGCGGCAGTTACGGCCTGCTGATGGCGCATGCGCGTGCATTTCTGCCGCCGCACCTGATCGGGCGTGGGGTGACGCTGATGAACTTCTTCTCCATCGGCGGCGTGGGTTTGATGCAGTTTGCCACAGGCGCCGTGGTTACGGCCAATGTGGTGCCGGGCCAGCCGATGGCAGCCTACTCGGCGCTGTTCTGGTTCTACGTGCTGATGCTGGGGGCAGCGATCATCATCTACCTCTGGGCGCGCGATGCAAAGCCCGAGACGACGGCAGATACCGGCAATCAGTCGAAGCTTGAGCGCCTGAGATAGATCATTGGCTCCGCCGTCCAGCGCGTGGCAACGCGCAGTGCCTTTTCTCTGAGCGGCCGCGGCAGCAGGAACAACAGCTTCATTGCCCAGGTCAGGCGACGCGGGAAGGTAACCTCGAAGCCGCTTTTGCGTATCGCCTTGCAGATACGCTCTGCGGCGGCTTCGACAGGCATCATCGCCGGCATGTAGTAGGCGCTTTTTTCGGTCAGCGGCGTGTCGATGAAGCCGGGGTTCATCACCTGGGTACGGATGTTCATCTTGTCGAAGTCGAACTTCAGCGCTTCGGCGATGATGTTGACCGCAGCCTTGGTGGCGCCATAGGCCGCCGTCGTCGGCCAGCCGAAATAGCAGCTGATCGAGCCCATGAACACGATATGTCCGCGACCGCGGTTGCGCATGCGTTCTGTCACCGGCACCAGGCCGTTGATGACGCCGAAGACATTGACGGCAAAACTCTGGCGGAAGGCCTCGATGCGCAGGTTTTCGCCTGTTACGGGCATGTAGGCGCCGGCATTGAAGATCGCGAGCACGATCGGGCCGGCCTGGGATTCGATGGCAGCGACGACGGCCGCCATGCCGACCTCGTCAGTCACGTCGCTCGGGAACGACAGTACCTTGCCAGCCATGCCACGGGTTTCTTCGATCAGCGTGTCGATCGGGTCATTTGGCCGGACAGTGACGGCAACGGTGTAGCCTTCGCTTGCCAGCAATCGGGCAACGCAACGTCCGATACCGGTGCTGCCGCCGGTAATCCACGCGACCCCGTGTTCCGGGTCGGCCCGGTATGTGCTCACTTAAAACCTCTGGGCAGTAGTTTCTCGCGTAGCTCTAGCGGGGTGGCATGCATATGGAAAGGCTGTTTTAGGGCGTGGTCTAGGACGAGAGCGCGCGCGTTGACGCGCAGATGCGACTGGTCCAGAGAATTTCATCCCTTGAAAGCGCGGGCTCACATTTCTAGGGTTCTCCGGCGAATTAGGAAGGAATCTTCATGCGCTCGGTGATCGATGCCATCGGCAATACGCCTCTCATCCGGCTCAAGCGGGCCTCGGAGGAAACCGGCTGCGAGATACTCGGCAAAGCCGAGTTCATGAACCCGGGGCAATCGGTCAAGGATCGCGCCGGTCTGTTCATCATCCGCGATGCCGAAAAGCGCGGGCTGCTGCGGCCCGGCGGGGTCATCGTCGAGGGCACGGCCGGCAACACCGGCATCGGCCTGACGGTTGTCGCCAAGGCGCTCGGCTACCGCACCGTGATCGTCATTCCCGACACGCAGAGCCAGGAGAAGAAAGACGCGCTTCGACTGCTTGGCGCCGAACTGATCGAGGTTCCGGCCGTTCCCTACAAAAACCCGAACAACTACGTGAAGGTTTCCGGTCGCCTGGCCGAGCAACTGGCGAAGTCCGAACCGAACGGTGCCATCTGGGCCAACCAGTTCGACAACGTTGCCAACCGCGAAGGCCATATCCGCACCACGGCCGCGGAAATCTGGCAGCAGACCGGAGGCAAGGTCGATGGCTTCGTCTCGGCGGTCGGCACCGGCGGAACGCTTGCCGGCGTGGCCATTGGATTGAAGGCGAAGAGCCCTGCGGTGAAGATCGCAATCGCCGATCCGCTGGGTGCTGCCCTCTACAGCTACTACACCTCAGGTGAATTGAAGGCCGAAGGCAGCTCGATCACCGAAGGTATCGGCCAAGGCCGCATCACCGCCAATCTGGAAGATTTCACCCCCGATTTTTCCTACCAGATCCCCGACGAGGAGGCGCTGCCGATCGTCTTCGGGCTGATCCAGGAAGAGGGCATCTGCGTCGGCGGCTCCACTGGCATCAACATCGCCGGCGCTATCCGGCTTGCGCGCCAGCTTGGCCCGGGCCATACGATCGTGACCGTGCTTGCCGATTTCGGCACGCGCTACCAGTCCAAGCTGTTCAATCCTGATTTCCTGCGCAGCAAGAGCCTGCCGGTACCCGACTGGATGGAGACCGAACCGAGCATTTCGGTGCCGTTCGAGCAGGTGGCATGATGGCATTTTCGACCGAGGCGGTGTTTCGCGAGGACTCCTATCTGCGCGAGACCGAGGCCAGCGTCGTGGGTATCAACGACCGCGGCGGCATTATCTTCGACCGGACCATTTTCTATGCCACGTCGGGCGGCCAGCCTGGCGACACCGGCATCTTGATCCGTGAAGACGGCAGCCGGATTGCGATTGCGGCCACGATAACCGGCGAGAGCAAGGACGAGATCATCCATGTGCCGGCGCCGGAGCAGGCAATTGCCGAGGTCGGCGAGCGGTTGAAGCTTGTGATCGACTGGCCACGGCGGCTTTTGTTGATGCGCATGCATGCGGCCTGCCATCTTCTGACGGTGGTTTGTCCGTACCCGATCACCGGAGCGTCAGTGAGCGAAGAGGATTCGCGCGTCGATTTCGACATTCCAGACACCGGCTTCAGCAAGGAAGATGTGACGGCCCAGCTGATGGAACTCGTCCGCGCCGACCATCCGATTTACACCAGATGGATCTCCGATGCCGAGCTGGCAGCCAATCCGACGCTGGTGAAGTCGAAAAACGTGCGCCCGCCATCCGGCACCGGTAAGATCAGGCTCGTCTGCATCGGCGACAATGCCTCGATCGACAGCCAGCCTTGTGGCGGGACCCACGTCGCCAGCACCGCCGAAATCGGCGAAATCCACATCGGCAAGATCGAAAAAAAGGGGCGCGAGAACCGCCGCTTCCGCATCCGCTTCGGCGCGATGCCCGCCAACTGAACCTGGAGAAATAGCCATGGGCGACAAGAGCGCTTTCGTCATCGACGCGGATTGGCTGGAAAAGCGGCTGGGTACGCCTGGTCTCTCGCTCGTCGATGCCTCCTGGTACATGCCGGCGCAGAATCGCGACCCGCGTGCGGAGCACGATGCCGCCCACATTCCCGGTGCGGTGTTCTTCGACCAGGATCTGATCGTCGACCCTGATTCAGCCTTGCCGCACACGCTGCCTTCGCCGTCGCTGTTTGCCCGTTTCGTCGGGTCGATGGGCATTTCGGCCGACGACACCATCGTCATCTATGACGGCCCGGGTTTCCAGACCGCACCGCGCGTCTGGTGGATGTTCCGCATCATGGGCGTGTTTCAGGTCTACATTCTCGACGGCGGCTTCGACCGCTGGAAGGCCGCCGGGCGCCCGGTGACCGCCGAGCCAACCAAGACCGCACCCGGTGTGTTCCACGTCGACTATGACGCCTCCAAAGTCGTTTCGCTCGCCGAGATGCGCAAGATCGTTGCATCAGGCAGCGCGCAGGTTGCCGACGCACGTTCTGCCGGGCGCTTCGAGGGCACCGATCCCGAGCCGCGTGCCGGCCTGCGTTCAGGCCACATGCCTGGCGCGCGCAGCGTGCCTTCGGTGACGCTGTCGGAGAATGGTGAGCTTCTGCCGCTCGACCGGCTGAAGGCAACGCTCGAGGCGTCAGGGCTCGATCTGTCAAAACCCATCGTCACCTCCTGCGGCTCGGGCGTCACCGCAGCTGTCATCACGCTCGCGCTGCAGTCGCTTGGCCATGGCGACGTCAGGCTCTACGACGGCTCCTGGACCGAATGGGGCGGGATGTCCGACACGCCTGTCGTGACGGGGAAAGCCTGAACATGGCCGTCGACCGCAGCGAAAACATCGAGGTGACGGTCACCTTTCTGGAAATGCACACCCCACCGGCCTACACGCCGCCGCTGCCGGTCAACCGTCAGATCGCGCTTCTCAGGACGCGCGAGATTCCGCTGCATTATTATCGCTATCTCGCCGACCGGGTCGGTCGCAAATGGCATTGGGTCAACAGTCTCAGGCTCAATGACGACGAACTGGCCGCAGGTCTGCACCGCGAGGATCGCGACATCAGGGTGCTCTATCTCGATGGCGCACCGGCGGGCTTCATGGACATCAAGCCGCATTTGCCCGACGAAGTCGAACTCGCCTATTTCGGCATGATGGAGCACGCAACGGGGCAGGGTATCGGCCGCTGGTTCCTGGGCGCGGCTATCGCTGCCGCGTGGTCCTACAGGCCGCACAAGGTGACGGTGCAGACCTGCACGCTAGACCATCCGGCGGCACTGCCGCTGTACCAGAAGATGGGCTTTTCGCCGGTCGCGCAGAAGACCGAGACCGTGCGCACGATGACCTTCGCTGAGCGCTCGGCAAGCGTGATGCGGCCATGATGGCGCACAACCCCGGCTGAACCACCCGTTCATCGCTTCTTCAGGTTGGTTCTGGCATTTTCCACGCATCAGATCCGGCCTGACGGTCGAATTATGCAAGGAGAATGAAGATGTTGAACCGCCGTACGCTTGCTGCCGCGCTGATCGCCGTGCTTGCCGCGCCTTCTCTCGCTGCCGCGCAGGCGACGACGCCTTCGGCGTCGCAGATCGAGCGTCAGCTTCAGGCCGCGCCGACGACCAAACTCAAGCCCAACCAGCGCGTCACCGTCCGCGAATTCAAGCGCCGGCCCGACCTGCGCCGGATGGCGCCGTCGATCGACATCCAGTCGATCAACTTCGCCTTCGGTTCGGCCGAGGTGCCCTATTCGCAGTATGGCAAGGTCGAAAACATCGCCAACGCCCTTGACCGCATCCTGCGCCGCGATCCCGATGCGCGTGTGCTGATTGAAGGTCATACCGATGCGGTCGGCTCGTTCGGGTCGAACCAGGCGCTGTCCGAGCGCCGCGCCGCTTCGCTGAAGCAGACCCTGGTGCGCGAGTTCGGCATCCCGCGTTATGCCCTGGAAACCGTAGGTTACGGCGAAGAGTTCCTGTTGGTGCCGACCCAGAACGAGAACTGGCGCAACCGTCGCGTCACGCTGCGCCGCTACGACGCCTTCATCCGCTAACCCCAAGCGCAAAACGAATTCCAGAAGCCCGGCTTGCGAGAGCCGGGCTTTATTTGCGTTCCTCCATGTAGTATACAGTATACCGAATGGGAGAATGAAAAATGACGATCAGAGTGGTGATGGCCGGCGCCACCGGCTGGGTTGGCAAGGCACTCATCCCCGCCATATTGGCGCAAGGCGACATGCAACTGGTCGGCGCGGTCGCACGCAGGGCAGCAGGTCACGACATCGGTGTCGCCACGGGAGGCCAGCCAACCGGCCAGGCGATCAGTGGCAAGCTGTCCGAGGCACTGGCCGCACCCTGCGACGTTGTCGTCGACTACACCAAGCCGGTTGCGGTGAGGGACCACGCGATGCTCGCAATCTCGCGCGGCCGTCACGTCGTCATCGGTACCTCGGGCCTGCGGGCTGCCGACTATCGCGAGATCAATGCGGCCGCCCGCGCCAACGGGGTCGGCGTCGTTGCCGCCGGCAATTATTCGATCACCGCAACCTTGATGAAGAAGTTCGCGCTGATGGCGGCGCAGTACGTGCCCGACGTCGAGATCATCGATTATGCCAGCGCGAGGAAGCCGGATGCGCCTTCGGGCACAGCACTCGAGCTGGCCGAGACGCTGTCGGAGATTCGCGGCGCGCCGACGGCATTGCCGACCTCCGAAATCTTTGGCCACCCGGAAGCCCGCGGCGCGACGATGGGCGAGGGAACCGCGGTGCAGGTCCATTCCTTGCGCTTGCCGTCCTATCAACTGTCCTGCGAGGCGGTCTTTGGCCTGCCTGAAGAGCGCCTGACCATCCGCCACGATGCCGGCACTTCGGCCGTGCCTTATGTCGCCGGCACCCTGCTCGCCATTCGCCGGGTCCGTGAATTCACCGGCCTTGTCCGGGTGCTCGATGCGCTGATGGACGAAACGCTTTCTGTTTAAGGAAATGGGCGGTGTAGGAAATCGGGTGGCGCGCATCTGCGAACGCCATAGCTTGCGGGAGTCGATCAACGAGGATTGTCGCGATGAGCATCATATTCCAGGCATTGCCAACCGAGGCGGTAAGGGTACTCCAGCAGGGCGGAGCCGACGCTTATGGCATGAAGCCGGAGCGCAGGATCTCCGATGGCGACGGTGTGCCGTGCCGCCATTGCCTGACAAATGTCGCGGCCGGCGAGGGCTATCTCATCCTTGCCTACCGTCCATTTCCAGAACTGCAGCCTTATGCCGAAACCGGGCCGATCTTCCTGCATGCCGAGGAATGCTCCCGTGCGCAGGAGACCGGCGAATTGCCCGTATTGTTCACCAGGACCAGGGACTACATCCTGCGCGGTTATGGTGCGGACGATCGGATCGTCTACGGCACCGGGGCGGTGACGCCGACAGCAGAGATCCCAGGTCGCGCTGCCGAGCTGCTGGAGCGCGCCGATGTCGCCTATGTGCACATGCGTTCGGCGAAGAACAATTGCTACCAGTGCCGTATCGAGCTCGACGAGCCGGTCAGATCAAGCGGCGCCAGTATCTAGCTGAACTGCAAACAAAAAACCCGCCGCATCGCTGCGGCGGGTGGGGCCGTTTGCCTGAAACGGTCTCAGTTGAACTTGTATTTCGCGCCGACGCGGACGGTGTGTGACGACGGCGTGACTTCAAAGATGCCGCTGCTGTCGAAATCCTCCGACTGGTACTGCGCGTAGCGGTATTCGAGGTTGACCGTCATGTTGTTGGTGACGGCTGCTTCGAGACCGCCTCCGACGGAAAAGCCGCCTGCATTCCAGTCGATCAGCGACTGGCTGCTGCCGCCGCCGCTGGCAACGAGATCGAAATGCTGCCAGCTGTAGCCGCCAAGTACGTAGGCCAGCGTCGATTCATTGAGCTTCATGCCGACCCGGGCAAGAAGATCGAAACCGTAGTCGGCATCGAGGTTCAGCTTGCCAGGACCGAAGTTGATTTCGCTGGTTACACCTGAGTAGCGACCTCCGAGCTGTACGCCCGCAACCCAATTGCCGCCGAATTCATGGTCGTAGCCGACATTGAGTTCGCCGAAGGCACCTTCGCCGCCGATGCCGTTGAAGGAGGCTGCGCCGCCGAGACCCAGTTCGTGAACGGCCGCACCGGCACCGACATTGCCGCCGACGTAGAAGCCGGTCCAGCTATAGGCAGGCGACTCGAATGCAGCCGTGCCGCCGTTCTGGGCACCGAAGCGATAGTTGGCCGCGACGCTAAAGGTGTGCCGCGACGTATCCGTGTCCAGCACGCCGTCGGGTGCGCCGAATTCGCTCAGGATGTTTGCGGTGCTGAAACGCGTGTAGCGATACTCGGTCTTGAGCGTCCAGTTGCTGGCGACCACTGTTTCGACGCCAACTCCCAGGAAGTAGCCGTCCTTGTCCCAGTCAAAGCTGAAGTCGCCTCCGCCGCCGCTCGCTTCGAGTTCAGATTTCTGCCAAGCGTAACCGCCTAGGACATAACCCAGTGTGCTGGGCGTTACGAGATACCCGGCGCGAAGACCGACATCAAAGCCGTACTTCTCGGTGATCGAAACATCGGCGAAAGGCGCGGCGTCAATCTTGGTCGAGATGTTGCCGAAATGCGCGTCGACCAGGCCGCCAATCAGGAAACGTGGCGAGATCATATAGTCATAGCCAAGCGTCACTTCGCCGAAAACGCCTTCGCCGCCGATACCATTGAAGGAGAATCCCGGTGCAGTTAGCGGCGAACTCACTTCATGGACGTTTGCCCCGACGCCACCGCCGAAGCCGACATAGACACCGCTCCAGTTGAAGCCTGCTGCTGCCGGTGCTTCCGTTACTGAATCCGCGGCAAAGGATGCCGAGTTGATCGCAACAGCCGACACAGCGCCAAGCAACAGCGCCTGCCAAGTCTTACCAAATGTCATAATATACTACCCCAACCTTACCCAATGTCGCTTTTCTAGCACGCCTAGGTTGCTTGCGGTGCAACTAAAATGTCACACCCACAGGCAATTTGGATTCCCAGCATGAACGCCGCGACCAGGAAATGTCTTCCAGCGCCAATGGCTTGGCAGCAAAACCTGCTGTTCCACAGCGGCTTTTGCCGACGAAAGCAATTGCCGCTACCCGGCTTGCCCAGGAGAAGCATTTCGAAAGTCTTGCGAACGCCCATTGTCACGACCCCAGGCAGTCATGGCACGCCTGCGCTGCGTTTGATGCAGCTAAGATGTCACGTGCGGGCAAATCCGTGCCGAAGCGCAAACTATTTTTGGTAGTATTTTTGGGAAGCGGCGCGAGAGAGCGATCAACCGACGACAAAGCCCGCCGCATCGCTGCAGCGGGCTCCTGATCGCATCCCGAAAGGAATCAGGCAGCCAATGCGGACTTCGCTTCCGTCATTTCGTAGCCGAGCGCTTCGGCTACCGCGCGATTGGTAATGCGTCCGCGATGGACGTTGAGGCCGTTGCGCAGATGCGGTTCGTCGGCCAATGCCTTGAGGCCGCGGTCGGCGAGCGCCAGACCGTAGTGCAGCGTGGCGTTGTTGAGCGCGTGCGCCGAGGTGACCGGCACAGCCCCCGGCATGTTGGCGACGCAATAATGGATGATGCCGTCGAC
Organism: Aminobacter carboxidus; assembly: GCF_014863355.1. Lineage (GTDB taxonomy): Bacteria > Pseudomonadota > Alphaproteobacteria > Rhizobiales > Rhizobiaceae > Aminobacter > Aminobacter carboxidus. The sequence continues at coordinate 1,321,450 of NZ_JACZEP010000001.1, forward strand.
CTCGTAGGTCGGATCGGCATGGGTGGTGGCATGCGAAGTCTCAAAGCAGCCGCCCTGGTCGATGGCGACATCGACAAGCACCGCACCCTTTTTCATGCCCGACAGCATTTCGCGGCTGACCAGCTTTGGTGCGGCGGCACCGGGGATGAGCACTGCGCCGATGATGAGGTCAGCCGAGAAGCATTCTTCCTCAAGTGCCTCGACCGTCGAGTAACGCGTGTGGACGCGGCCGGCGAACAGATCGTCGAGCTGACGCAGGCGCGGGATCGAGCGGTCGATGATGCTGACGTCGGCGCCGAGCCCGGCTGCCATGCGAGCCGCATGCAGGCCAACCACGCCGCCGCCGATGACCGCGACCTTGCCAGGCAGCACGCCCGGCACCCCGCCGAGCAGCACACCGCGGCCGCCATAGGCCTTCTGCAGTGCTGTCGCACCTGCCTGGATCGCCAGGCGGCCGGCGACTTCCGACATCGGTGCCAGAAGCGGCAGGCCGCCGCGATCGTCCGTAACGGTCTCATAGGCGACGGCGGTAACGCCCGAGCCAAGCAGCCCCTTGGTCTGTTCCGGATCCGGCGCGAGATGGAGATAAGTGTAGAGGATCTGGCCGTCGCGCAGCTGAGCCCACTCCTTGGGCTGCGGCTCCTTGACCTTCACGATCATGTCGGAGCGTGTGAACACCTCTTCGGCGGTCTTGGCGATTTGGGCGCCGGCCGCGCGATAGGCATTGTCGTCAGCGCCGATGCCGGAGCCGGCACCTGCTTCGACCAGGACCTCGTGGCCGTGGGCGACATATTCGCGAACCGAACCGGGCGTCAGACCGACACGGTATTCATGGTTCTTGATTTCCTTGGGGCAACCTACGCGCATCTTCCTGCTCCTCCGCAGCCATTTTGGCTTTCTCCCTGATGACGAAGTCAATCACGAATCGTTCCGAATATGTTTGCGAAAACGGTTGCGCTACCATGGGTTGTTCGTTAATTTTTGCGCACTTCCCCTGTATCGTCGAAGGAAATTCGAAGAATGCCGTTGGACAGGATCGATATCGCCATTCTGGACGCGCTGCAGAAGGATGGGCGGATGCCCAATGCGGCACTGGCCGAAAAAGTCGGGCTGTCGCAATCGGCCTGCTCGCGACGTCTCGACAACCTCGAGAAGTCAGGCATCATCAGTGGCTATCACGCCCGCCTGTCGAATGTCGCGCTCGGTCACCAGATGACGGTGATCGTGCATATTTCGCTGTCGGGGCAGTTCGAAAAGACGCTTTCGGATTTCGAGGTCGCGGTAAAGCGCTGCCCCAACATCCTGTCCTGCCATTTGATGTCGGGTGAATACGACTACATCCTGCGCATCGCTGCCCGCGATCTGCCCGACTATGAGCGCATCCACAAGGAATGGCTGTCGGCGATGCCGCATGTCACCAAGATCAATTCGTCCTTCGCCTTGCGCGAGATCGTCGATCGCACGGTGATGGGGATAAGGCCGGAGCTGCTCTGAGGCGGGAACAAAGCAGGCTGAAATCGGCAGCATCGCGCTGGACCAATCCATTCCCCACAGAATGTCGCGAGGCTGTCATACGAGTCGGCTGGACTCGGATGAATTTTGGCGCAACATTTGATCTTTGGGACACCGGCTAAATACTGTCAGTTCATTTCCTGGAGAATGAAGATGTCCAACGTGATTCAACCTGTTTCTCGCCGTTCTTTCCTTGCGGGATCAGCTGCAGCGGGTGCACTTGTGATGCTCCACCCATTTTCGGCGCGCGCACAGGCTAACCAGGCGCACCTTCGCATCATGGAAACCACGGATCTGCACGTCCATGTGTTTCCCTACGACTACTATGCCGACAAGCCCAACGACACGATGGGCGTTGCCCGCACCGCCTCGATCATCGACGCCATCCGCACTGAAGCCACCAACTCGATCCTCGTCGACAATGGTGACTTCCTTCAGGGCAATCCGATGGGCGACTACATGGCCTATCAGCGCGGCATGAAGGATGGTGACGTCCATCCGATCATCAAGGCGATGAACACGCTGGGCTATGATTGCTCGACGCTGGGCAACCACGAATTCAACTACGGCCTCGACTACATGTTCAAGGTGCTGGCCGGCGCGAACTTCCCCGTCGTCTGCTCCAACCTGACCAAGGGCGAACTGGCCGCCGACGCAACCAAGGACGAGCTGTTTCTCAAGCCTTATGTGATCCTCGACAGGAAGGTGAAGGATGGCTCGGGCGCCGAGCATCCGATCCGCATCGGCCTGATCGGCTTTGTGCCGCCCCAGGTGATGACCTGGGATTCGCGCCATCTGCATGGCAAGGCAATGACCCGCGACATCGTCAAGGCAGCCCAGGCCTGGGTGCCGGAGATCCGCGAGCAGGGTACCGACATCGTCATTGCTCTCTCGCACTCCGGTATGGGTACGCCGCAGGCTGCGGAAAATCTCGAAAACGCCTCGATCCTGCTTGCCGGCGTCGAGGGCATCGACGCGATCGTCACCGGCCACAGCCACCTCGATTTCCCCGGGCCGAAGTTCGACAAGGTCGAGGGTCTCGACAACACCAAGGGCACGATCAACGGCAAGCCGGGCGTGATGGGCGGCTTCTGGGGCTCGCATCTCGGCCTGATCGACCTGCTGCTCGAGCGCGACGGCAATGCCTGGAAGGTGGTCAGCTCTACCAGCGAGGCGCGGCCGATCTCCAAGCGCGTCGACAAGAAGGTGGTGCCGACAGTCGAGAGCAAGGCAGCGGTCGAAGCTGCTGCCAAGGAAGAGCATGAAGCAACACTCGCTTATGTGCGCACACCTGTCGGCAAGACCTCGGCACCGCTCTACTCCTACTTTGCTCTCGTCGCCGACGACCCCTCGGTCCAGATCGTGAGCCAGGCGCAGATCTGGTACATCAAGGACATGCTCAAGGACACCGAGCACAAGGACCTTCCGGTGCTTTCAGCCGCAGCACCCTTCAAGTCGGGTGGCCGTGGCGGGCCCGATTACTACACCGACGTTCCCGCCGGCGCTGTCGCGATCAAGAACGTTGCCGACCTCTATCTTTACCCCAACACCGTGCAGGCCGTGGCGGTCACCGGCGCCCAGGTCAAGGAGTGGCTCGAGATGTCGGCCGGCATCTTCAACAAGATTGAAGCAGGCAAGGCAGACCAGGTGCTGATCAATCCCGAGTTTCCCTCCTACAATTTCGACGTCATCGACGGCGTAACCTACAAGATCGACCTGGCGCAGCCGCCGAAATACGATCCCAAGGGGGCGGTGCTGGATGCTGCTTCGAACCGCATCGTCGACCTGATGTTCGAGGGCAAGCCGATCGATCCGGCAGCGAAATTCGTTGTCGCGTCGAACAATTACCGCGCCGGCGGGGGTGGCAATTTCCCCGAGATCAATGCCTCGAAGCTTGTCTTCGAAGCCCCTGATACCAACCGCGACGTGATCGTGCGCTACATCGTCGATCAGGGCACCATCAACCCATCGGCCGACTCCAACTGGTCGTTCGCCCCGGTTGCGGGCGCCTCGGTGATTTTCGAAACCGGCCCCAAGGCCAAGGACCACATCGCGGAGGTCAAGGCGGTCAAGATCGAGCCGGCGGGCGATGGTGCCGAAGGCTTTGCCAAGTATCGCATCACGCTTTGATATCTGGCGGATCGGCAGGGCGGCTGGAGAGATCCAGCCGCCCCTTCATTTTCGCACGAGGCTCGATCAGTTGGCACGGCGTTCGATGACCGGGATGACCAGATCGAGCGCGTCAGTGGAAATGCCGCCCGAATAGCCGGCCGGCAGTGATTCGATTATGGCGGGATCGTCGATGCCGTCGGAAAATCCGCCGCCGTGATAGGGTCCGAGCAGATAGACATTGGTGCCGGCGCTTTCCATCCGGTCGAGAAAGCGGTTCGGCCAGCCCCACAACCAGGGCGCAATGTTGATTGGCACGAACAGCGTGCCGCCACGGCAGTCTTCCGGCACATAGCTGCTCCAGCCGAGCCCTGCATAGCGCAACAGGCAGCGCGTCAGCGATTTCTTGCTGAGAGTGCGCATATCGGGCAGGGCGGCCTTGATGGACTGCAAGGGCCTGTCGCCGCCAACGACAGTGAGGGCGGCGCGGCGTTCCGGGGGCAGGGCTGCAAGGAAGGCCGCCAAAGCTTCGCCCTCCTTGGCGTCGTTGCTTTTGACGTTGATGTGGAAACGACGATCGGGGTACCGATCCATCACCTCGTCGAGCGACGGCATCAGCCCGACGCCCTGGCCGCGAAACGGGAACGTCTTGCCGCCGTCGGCGGTGTAGCCGTAGCCGACGTCGAGCTTCTTGAGGTCCGCCATAGAATGGCCGCGCGTCTCGCCACTGCTTTCGGTGCGGCAATCCACCGTCCAGTCGTGGAAGACCGCGAACCTGTCGTCGGTGGTCGGATGCACGTCGAGTTCCAGCACGTCGGCACCACGCGCGAAGGCGGCGTCCATCGAGCGTATGGTATTTTCGAGATAGTCGTGCCGCGGAGGCAGCATGCGTTCGGCGGTGCAGGTGTCGCCGGTCAACCCGGTGCGGTCATATTCCTGGGCCAAGCCGCGATGAGCGAGGACGACAGGTCTGCCGTCCGGGCGGTTGGAAAGCAGCGACGTGTTGTTGAGATAGATCGCTCCGGCCGCCGCCACAGCAACGAGAAGGAAGATGTTTCGCTTGCGCATGTCTTGATTCGCTCCGAGGCCAGCCCGAGAAACGAGACTGCCCAAGGATTCGGCGTTTTGAAGACAAAACCGTGACGCAACGGCGCCATTGCTGGCAACGCACCAGTTGTTTCGTTCATTGCAGTTTGAATAGTGCCGGTCAGGCCTTGTAGACCACTTGCCTGACGTCGATGTATTCGGCGCGAAAACCTGCTTCGCAATAATGCAGGTAAAACTCCCAGAGCTTCTTGAAACGGTCGTCGAAGCCGAGTGGCACGATACGCTCCCAGGACGACCAGAAGCGGGTGCGCCATTCGGCCAGCGTGCGGGCATAGTCCTGCGGAAAGACACGCTCGCGCAGATAGTCGAGCCCGTGTTCGGCACCGAGCGACTTGAGCAAGGTCGGCGTCGGCAGCATGCCGCCGGGAAAGACGTAACGCTGGATGAAGTCCGGCCGCTTGCGGTACAGCGGGTAGGCCGCCTCGTTGATGGTGATGATCTGCAGGCCCGCAGTGCCGCCCGAGGGCAGGCACTGTTTCATCTTGGCGAAGAACGCCGGCCAGTACTTTTCGCCCACCGCTTCGAACATCTCGATCGAGGCAATGCGGTCGTAGCGGCCGGTCTCGTCGCGATAGTCCTGCAGCTTGAGCTCGACTTTGTCGGAAAGCCCGGCGTTGTGGATGCGCTTCTGCGCAAAATCGAACTGCTCGCGGCTGATCGTCAGCCCGGTCACCTTGCAGCCGATCTCGCGGGCCGCAAACTCCGCGAAACCGCCCCAGCCACAGCCGATCTCCAGCACATGATCGTTAGGTCCGATGCCGGTATCGCGCGCCAGCGCCCGGTATTTTTCGGTCTGCGCGCCTGCGAGGTCGTTGGCGCCGGTTGCGAAAAGCCCGGACGAGTATGTCATGCTCGGGTCGAGCCACTGGCTGTAGAAGGCGTTGCCGAGATCGTAATGGGCAGAAATGTTGCGCTTCGAGCCGGTGCGAGTGTTGTCGTTGAGCCAGTGGCGAATGCGCTGGATGGTGGCGAGCAACCAGCTGGCGCCGCCTGCGACACCTTCACCGGCTTCGCTGTTGACCACGAACAGTTCGAGGAAGCTGGTGACGTCAGGACTGTCCCAATCGCCGTCGATGTAGGATTCGGCGACCCCGATTGTGCCGCCGCTGAAGGCGCGCGAGGGCAGCTTCCAGTTGTGCAGGACGATTTCGGCCTCGGGTCCCGGGGCCTTGCCGCCGACCAGAATGCTGCGCCCGTCTGGCATCTTCACCTTGAGCGAACCGCGCGGTAGGTGCAATGCTGCCGACAGCGTCATACGCACACGCGCCGGCAAACCTCTGGCAAAGTCCGCGACGTTGCCCTCGTGAAGCCTCGTCACGCCGTGATTTGTGAAACCGTCCGAGTTCCGCTGGGCCATCTCGACGTCCCAATGTTGCTGCCCGGTACGGCGTGTCGGGCCCGTTGCTCCAAACCTTGCACCGCTGTCTTCGTCTGGCCAGAGGCGCGCCGCCGGACGCATCTCCGGTCAGCTCGCGATGGACTTGGCTTTCGCCGCCAAGACTTCCGCGTGCTGCGGTGAATCTGTCGTGATCTTCACCGCCAAAATCTCGAACTTCAAGTGACATCTGGCAAGCGCTGATATGCCAGATGCGGGTCCTGCCGCCGGGTCGAAGCCAATCCGTCATCAGAGCGAATTTCTTTGTTATTAGAAAGCTCTAATGCTCTAAGGTGAGGCCAGTGGCTCGCGCCATGTCTCCAGCTTCCGGCGTCACCAAGGGGAGGGCATCAAATTCGCTACGTCATCGCGATCATGTGCGTCGCCTTGTTCCTCATCTGGGACATCTTGTACAACCACGGCGACGCCACCGCCAAGGCGGTGCGGGAGGTGCATCGCGTCGTCAGGATGGTCACGGATTGACGGATCTGCCGCGCGATCCGTGCTGCTGCCTTTTGCCCGATTGACGCCGGCCGAAAGCCGACCCAAAAGGCGCCAGCGAAAGCAGCAGAAGGAATCGCGGCTTGATCCGGCACATCGTGTTTTTCAGCGCGCGGCAGAAACAGGACGTCGAGATGATCCGTGAGGAATTGTCGGCGCTTGGCAACATTCCGCATTCCACGGTCTTCGAAGTGACCGTCAACACCAAGGTCGACCCGTACTCGGATGAGATCGACATTGTCGTCTATGCCGAGTTCGCCGACCAGGCTGCGCTTGCCGCCTACAAGGCCCATCCGCTTTATGACAGGACGACGCAGCGCGTGCGTCCGATGCGTGAACTGCGCTTTTCGGCAGACGTGGTCGCTGCTTAACAAGAAAACGCGCTCCGGGGAGCGCCCGAAGCGCGTTTATTTGAAACCCCGGAAATTATGCCTTTTTGGCGCGACCGCGTGGCTTGGCGGGTGCAGCCGCTGCCTTTGAAGACGCGGCTGCAGCCTTGCGGCCGAGGCCAAGCGATTTGGCCAGCTGCGAGCGCGCCGCGGCATAGTTCGGCGCGACCATCGGATAGTCGGCCGGCAAGCCCCACTTGGCGCGGTATTCTTCAGGCGTCAGGCCGAAATGCACCGACAGGTGGCGCTTCAGCGACTTGAATTTCTTCCCGTCTTCCAGGCAGACGATGTAGTCGGGATGGACCGAACGCTTCGGGTTCACTGCCGGCTGCTGGGCTTCGGCGGGCTCTTCGGCCGGCTGGTCGAGCGACAAGATCGATGCGTTGATGCTGGCGATCAACTCTGGCAGGCCAGTTGCAGGAACCTTGTTGTTCTCTACATAGGCGCTGACGATATGGGCAGTCAGTCCTAGGATGTCGATCTTGCTATCACTCGTCATCGGCCGTCTCTCCGGGCAGTATTAAAAGCAAACTATGAGTCTAACCATTTGCCGAGCCGTATATCGGTGCAAATGGTGTCGGACGGCAAGCAAAATAATCTCACAAATTGAAGACCCCGGCCAGCGAATGCTGGCCGGGGTCTTTCATATTAGAATAAATGAAGATTAGAAAAAGCCCTTGCGCTGCCACCAGCCGCCCTTTTTGGGCTTGGCTTCGCTGGACGCGACTTCTTTGGCCTCGACGACCGAAGTGACAACCGGTGTCGCGGGTGCGGCCGGGGCTGCTGCAGCAGCTTCGGAGACGACGTCGTCTTCGGCCGGAGCGGCGGCTGCCTTGCGGCGCGGCGCACGCGGCTTTGCCGCCTTCTTCTCGGGCTTGGCTTCGGCTTCAGGCGCGTCGGCTTCAGCAACGACCTCGGCGACCGGAGCTTCCGCGGCTGCTTCAGCTTCGACTTCCGCCTTCTTGGCCTTGGCCGAGCGGCGCGGCGCCTTTTTCGGCTTGGCTTCGACGACGGCCTCCGGCTCATCAGCGGCAACTTCGACCGCTACCGCTTCGGCGGCCACGATTTCGCTTGCAACGGTCTCGGCGACGGGAGCCTCTTCGGATGCAACCTGCTCGGTGCCTTCCGCCGACTGCTCATCGTCTTCCTTGCGGTTGCGCTTGCCGCCACGCTTGCCGCGACGCCGCTTCTTGGCCGCTGCATCTTCGGCTGCCATCGCGTCGACGGCGGCGACTTCACCGGCGTCCTCGGAAACGGCTGCTTCGGCGGCGACGTCTTCTTCGCCGTCCTCAGACTCGGTTGCCTCGCCAGCGACGACGGCACCATCCTGCGGAGCGCCATGCTCGCGGTCGCGATCGCGGCCGCCACGGCGACGCCGGCGCTTGCGGCGCTTGCGGTCGTGCTGATCGCCACCTTCGGCAGCAGCAGCAGCAGCAGCAGGCTGCTGCGTCGCGCGGGCAGGCTGTGCCTCGACCACGACGGCCTCTTCTTCCTCTTCGACGATCTCGTCTTCGATTTCCTCGGGCTCTTCATAGGCCGGGGCGGCGACGGGCAGGGCGAAGTTCGCCGGCTTCTCGGCAATGGCGCCGCGGAAGATGGCGTGGTTCTGCGAACCGACGCTGTCGTCGGCCTCGATCGTGATCGTCACCCCGAAGCGGTTTTCGAGATCCACCAAGGTGGTGCGCTTGTGGTTGAGCACGTAGAGCGCTGTCGCCACCGGCGTCTTGACGGTGATGTGGCTGCGCGAGTCCTTGAGCAGGAACTCTTCGATGGCGCGCACGACCTGCAGCGCAACCGACGAGTCCGAACGCACATGGCCGGTGCCGCCGCAATGCGGGCAGGGCTTCATCGTCGATTCGAGCACGCTGGCGCGGATGCGCTGGCGCGACATCTCCATCAAGCCGAAATGCGAGATGCGGCCGACCTGGATGCGGGCGCGGTCGTTTTTCAGGCAATCCTTGAGCTTCTTTTCGACCGCACGGTTGTTGCGGTTCTCCTCCATGTCAATGAAGTCGATGACGATCAGGCCGGCAAGGTCGCGCAGCCTGAGCTGGCGGGCGACTTCCTCGGCGGCTTCAAGGTTGGTGTGAAGTGCGGTCTCTTCGATCGAGTGCTCCTTGGTGGAGCGCCCGGAGTTGACGTCGATGGCAACCAGCGCTTCGGTCTGGTTGATGATGATGTAGCCACCGGACTTCAGCGTCACCTGCGGCTGGACCATCCGCTCGAGCTGCGATTCGATGCCGCTGCGCACGAAGATCGGGGTGATGTCGCGATAGGGTTGGACCACCTTGGCATGGCTGGGCATCAGCATGCGCATGAAGTCCTTGGCCTCGCGATAGCCGTCTTCGCCGGCGACAAGAACCTCGTCGATATCCTTGTTGTAGAGGTCGCGCACCGATCGCTTGATAAGGCTGCCTTCCTCATAGACCAGTGCCGGTGCCGTCGATTGCAGCGTCAGGCTGCGGACGTTCTCCCACAGGCGCATCAGGTACTCGTAGTCGCGCTTGATCTCGGCCTTGGTGCGGCTTTCACCTGCGGTGCGCAGGATGACGCCCATGCCCTTCGGCACTTCGAGGTCGGCAACAACCTCCTTCAGGCGCTTGCGGTCCTGGGCGTTGGTGATCTTGCGCGAAATGCCGCCGCCACGTGCGGTGTTGGGCATCAGCACCGAATAGCGGCCGGCAAGCGACAGATAGGTCGTCAGCGCAGCGCCCTTGTTGCCGCGCTCTTCCTTGACCACCTGGACCAGAAGGATCTGGCGACGCTTGATCACTTCCTGGATCTTGTAGTGGCGGCGAACCGGCTTGCGGCGGTTGCGCACCTCTTCAAGCGCGTCTTCGGCGCCGACCGACTCGATCTCGTGGTCGTCGTGGTTAGCCGAGTGCACTTCCTCGATGACGCCGCCGTTTTCGTTTTCGGTAACCGTCGGCTCGGGTGCCCGTTCGGACACAACGTCGGCATCGACGGATGCGGCAATCGATGTCGGCTCACGCTCGTCGGAACCGCCATTGTCGTCATCTGCCGATTCTACGGCAGCCGACTCATCGGCGCTGGCATCGGAGGCATCGCTTGCGGCAATCGATTCGCCGTCGTCCTCGGAGGATGCGCTGTCGTCGTCGCCCGAGCCCTCAGGCTTGTTCTCGTCATTGCGGCCGCGGTTCTTACCGCCGCGCCGCCTGCGGCGTCCGCGGTTGCGATCCTGGCTCTTGCTCTCGTCGCCTTCGCTGTCTTCGTCGTCCTCGTTCTCGGCTTCTTCCGCCTCGGCGCGCAGCAGCGCCTGCCGATCGGCAACCGGGATCTGGTAGTAGTCGGGATGGATTTCGCTGAAGGCGAGGAAACCGTGACGGTTCCCGCCATACTCGACAAAGGCAGCCTGAAGAGACGGCTCAACCCGCGTCACGCGGGCGAGGTAGATGTTTCCTTTGAGCTGCTTCTTGTCCTGTGATTCGAAATCGAATTCTTCGATACGGTTACCGCGAACTACGACAACCCGTGTTTCCTCCGGGTGGGAGGCGTCTATCAGCATCTTGTTGGGCATTATTTGTCCTCCCGGCAGCCGTCAGCTGTGGCCTGCGGGAAATCGTCCGCCGCCGTGGGTTCGCTGATGAGGGAGTGCCGGATGATTTTGCGTCCGCCGGTCGCAGCCAAAACGCCATGGCGGTACCGCCCGCTGCCGTGATGGCGCGGTTACCTGCGGACCTGTCCATGATTGCGTCTGTGGCCAATGCGTGACCTTGCGGAACCTTGTTTCAAATCTAAGCCCGGGAATCCGGACCAGCTACTTTGCTCTTACAGAGCCGGCGCGGAATAGTGTCCGGCCGTTTTTCTCACGCAGTCGCTACCCCGCCACGGGCCGCGCCTGCGAATCTCGTCGCGATCACTGAAATCTATCTCTATTGCGAGGCGGGCCATCGCTCGTCGCGTGGTTCCCTAGCGGAAGGCGCTGAGGGCGCGGGCCCTGGATTGCAGTGATCCAATGTCGCTTTTATGATTTGGCGAGGTTGAGCGCAACCCCGATTTCCGACGCCGGCAAAGGCGGGTGCGACAACCCAAGGGGGAGCATTCCGACAAAGACTCGGTTAACCTTCTCTGGTTACCAGTTGTTAATCGAGGGGCCGCGTATTCGGCCAGCGATTGGTAACGGTGTGCAATGACTGCACGCCTGCTTTTTTGGAGCGGCAAGACTGAGATGGGGCCTGCGGCATTGACTGGCAAGAGCTTCCCGTTCGGGAGCATCCAGCCCGGCGGCGCGGTACGTCGCGCAATGTTTGTGCTCTTGACGTGCCTCGTCGTGTTTGCCGGCATCAACTGCCAGCCCGTTTGCGCCGCCGAAACGATCAAGACGCTCGACTACAAGATGGCCGGCGATGCGACTCATATGCGCATCGTGATGAACTTCGACCGGGAGCCGGAGCCGAAATGGCTGTTGCTGCGCAACCCGCATCGTCTGGTCATCGATCTGCCTGGTGCAACACTCGCGCTCGACGCCAAGGACCTCAAGCCACGGGGGCTGATCAAGAGCGTACGTTATGGCCTGTCGGGCGAGGGCGCCTCGCGGCTGATCGTGACGTCGAAGGGGCCTTTCAACGTCGAGAAGGTCGATATCCTCAAGAATGAAGGCGGGTCAGGTTATCGCCTGGTTGCCGACATCGCCGCCGCATCGGAGCGGGAGTTCGATGCGGCACTCGCGGTCCAGGCCGAAACGACGGGCTCGACAACACCCAAGACCGACAGGCTCGGCAAGATCGCGCATCGCGGCGACCGCCCGTTCACGATCGTGCTCGATCCAGGCCATGGCGGCATCGACGGTGGCGCCGAGGGCCTGAACGGAACTGTCGAAAAGACCGTCACGCTCGCCTTCGCCAAGGAGTTGCAGGCCAAGCTTGCCTCTAACAGTGCCTACAAGGTCGTCCTGACCCGTGAGGGCGACGAGTTTCTGCGCCTGGACGACCGCGTGCGTATCGCTCGCCAGCAAGAGGCCGACCTGTTCATTTCGATCCATGCCGACACCATCCGCCTCAAAGGTATCCGCGGTGCGACCGTCTATACTGTGTCGGACAAGGCTTCAGACGCTGACGCGCAGGCACTGGCCGATCGCGAAAATCTGTCCGACCAGCTTTCTGGCGTCGACGTTGCCGAAGAAGATCATGCTGTATCGGATATTCTTGTCGATCTGATCCGACGCGAGACACACGGCTTTTCGACCCGGTTCGCGCGCTCACTGGTCGGCGAGCTGTCGCCGACGGTCGGCATGATCAACAATCCGCATCGCTCGGCCGGTTTCCGCGTGCTCAAGGCACCAGACGTGCCGTCGGTCCTTGTCGAACTCGGCTACCTCTCCAATCCCCAGGACGAAGAGCAGCTTCGCAGCGCCGACTGGCGCGAGAAGGCCGCGACAAGCATTTCCAAGGCAGTGGCCGCCTTTGTCGCCGAAAGGGGCGCTCCCGGCGGCTGAAAGGGACTACTCTGTGTTCTTGCCTGGCATTGCCGGCAGGTCGCGGAACAGGCATTTGTGGTATTTTCGGCCAGAATCTTTGGCGCGTTCGGGCTGTTGCCGTATTTTGTCCACAACCGCGCGACATGGGTGGCCGTTAGCGGATCGGGACAGTACCTGCAGCTTGCGATGATGGCGGGTTGGTTTAGGGAATCCCCGGACCTTGTACTGGAGCGGGCATGATTCGTCTTATCGGCTATTTCTTCGGCATCGGCACGACGCTTGCGCTCGTCGTTGCAGCTGGCGTGGCGCTCTATCTCGGCCAACTCACCAAGGAACTGCCCGACTACGAGGTGCTCGCCAAGTATGAGCCGCCGGTCACAACGCGCGTCCATGCCTCCGACGGCGCGCTGATGGGCGAATTCGCGCGCGAGCGCCGGCTCTACCTGCCGATCCAGGCGGTCCCCGATCGCGTCAAGGCGGCGTTCCTGTCGGCTGAGGACAAGAACTTCTACAATCACCCCGGCATCGACGTGACTGGCCTTGGTCGCGCCGTGCTGACCAATTTCCAGAATTTCGGCTCCGGCCGCCGCCAGGTCGGTGCGTCGACGATCACCCAGCAAGTCGCCAAGAACTTCCTTTTGAGCTCCGACCAGACCTACGAGCGCAAAATCAAGGAAATGGTGCTGGCCTTCCGCATCGAGCAGGCCTACTCGAAGGACCGTATTCTCGAGCTCTACGTCAACGAGATCTTCTTCGGGCTCGGAGCCTACGGCATCGCCGGTGCTGCGCTGACCTATTTCGACAAGTCGGTCAACGAACTGACAGTGGCTGAAGCCGCCTATCTCGCCGCGCTGCCAAAAGGCCCGTCGAACTATCATCCGTTCAAATATGCCGACCGTGCCATCGAGCGCCGCAACTGGGTGGTCGACCAGATGGTCACCAACGGCTACGTATCGCGCGAAGAAGGCGACAAGGCCAAGGCTTCGCCGCTCGGCGTGACGCCACGCCGGACCGGCACCTATGTCTTCGCTGGCGAGTACTTCACCGAGGAAGTGCGCCGCGAGTTGATCGCACGCTACGGCCAGGACGCGCTCTACGAAGGCGGCTTGTCGGTGCGCACCACGCTCGATCCGAAACTTCAGGCCATGGCGCGCAGGGCAATGCAGTCGGGTCTGGAGAAGTACGATCGCCTGCGCGGCTATCGCGGTCCGGTCAAGAATATCGACATCTCGGGCGACTGGGGCACCGCACTTGGCGAGGTCAAGGCGCTGGACGACATCCCCGAATGGCGTCTGGCAGTCGTGCTCGACAGCTCGAAGACCGGCCTCGAAATCGGACTGCAGCCCAAACGCGAGATCTCCGGCGCGCTGTCCAAGGACCGCGAGACGAGCACGGTGTCGAAGGAAGACATGAGCTTTGCCATGCGCTACGTCGCCGATGGCAAGCGCGTGAAGGCCAATTCGCCCTCCGAAGTGCTGAAGTCCGGCGATGTGATCTATGTCGAGAAGAATGAAGGCGACAGCTACGCGCTGCGCCAGGTGCCTGAGGTGTCGGGCGGCCTTGTCGCCATGGATCCTCATACCGGCCGCGTGCTGGCCATGGTCGGCGGCTTCTCTTACTCGCAGTCCGAGTTCAATCGTGCGACGCAGGCGATGCGCCAGCCAGGCTCGGCCTTCAAGCCCTTCGTCTATGCAGCAGCACTCGACAATGGCTACACGCCGGCATCGGTGATCATGGACGGCCCGATTACCATCCAGTCGGGCAATGTAAGCTGGTCGCCCAAGAATTATGACGGCAAGGCTGCTGGTCCTTCGACCCTGCGCGCCGGCATCGAACGCTCGCGCAACCTGATGACCGTGCGCCTGGCCAACGACATGGGCATGAAGACGGTTGCGGAATATGCCGAGCGCTTCGGCGTCTACGACAAGCTCGCACCCTATCTGCCGATGGCGCTGGGCGCGGGCGAGACCACTGTCATGCGCATGGTCTCGGCTTATGCCGTGATGGCCAATGGCGGCCGCCAGATCAAGCCGTCGCTGATCGACCGCATCCAGGACCGCTACGGCAAAACGGTGTTCAAGCATGACGAGCGTGGCTGCGAAGGCTGCGTTGCCACCGAGTGGGCAAATCAGCCCGAGCCGGAGCTGGTCGACAATTCCGAGCAGGTGCTCGACCCGATGACCGCCTACCAGATCACGTCGATGCTGGAAGGCGTCGTCCTGCGCGGTACGGCAACGACGCTGCTGTCGCTCAATCGTCCCATCGCCGGCAAGACCGGAACGACCAACGACGAAAAGGACGCCTGGTTCGTCGGCTATACGCCCAACCTCGTCGTCGGATTGTACATGGGCTACGACAAGCCGCAGGGGCTCGGCAAGGGCACCACCGGTGGCGGCCTCGCCGCACCGGTGTTCAAGGACTTCATGACGGTGGCACTTGAAGGCACGCCCAAGAGCGACTTCGTCGTGCCCGCAGGCATGAAGCTGATTTCGATCGACCGCAAGACTGGCATGCAGGCGGGTGAGGGCGCGCCAGGCACCATCATGGAAGCCTTCAAGCCCGGCACCGGACCTGCCGACAGCTACTGGGTCATCGGCATGGGCGAAGATGGCACCAATGGCTACGGCGAAGCGCTGTCGCCACAGGCCAGCAAGGCCATCAGCGAAGGCGGCGGCGGCCTCTACTAGCACATCATCCGGCATTCGCCGGCGTCTCGATGAACTGACAATGCGCGCGGCCTCGCCGCGCGCATTTTTGTTTGCGCTGATGTCACTTGCAAATATCCAAAGAGTTATATAGCCTTTTGGTTATTGATGATTGTTGCATGGCAACGACGGGTGATGGCGCGGAAAATCCGAAGCTGTGTCGAAACCGCTGCCAAGGCATCCTTGGCGCAGCAGCCAGTCGATGACGGCGACAGTTGAGGTTTCAGCGAGGAGAAGATGATGCAGAAGATCAGCCCGTTCCTGTGGTTCGACAACCAGGCCGAAGAGGCGGTGACATTCTACACGTCGGTGTTCAACAATTCCAAGATTGGCAAGACGACCCGCTATGGCGAGGCGGGACCCGGGCCTGCGGGTACCGTGATGGTGGCCGAATTCGAGCTTGAGGGGTTGCATTTCACCGCCTTGAACGGCGGCCCGATGTTCAAGTTCACCGAAGCGATTTCGATGAGCATCGATTGCAAGGACCAGGCTGAGGTCGACTATTTCTGGAACAGGCTCTCGGAAGGCGGCCAGACCAGCCAGTGCGGTTGGCTCAAGGACAAGTTCGGGCTTTCATGGCAGGTCATCCCTGAGGCCTTGCCTCGGCTGCTCGGCGATGCCGATGCGGCAAAGGCCGCCCGGGTCATGCTGGCGATGCTGCAGATGACCAAGATCGATGTCGCAATGCTTGAAGCCGCGCACGCCGGCTAGGCAGTCGACGCCGTCGTAAGGCTGATGGGCAGGGCTGATCGCGCCTGCCCATTTTGCTTTACAGGGGGCGACCTCATCCCTATGTTCCGCGCGGATTCAACAGCCGCCTTCGGGCGCGAAACAAGCAAAAAGAAGCAATCTCCATGCGCGCGGAAACGCAGAACATCGTCGACGAAATCAGGCAGGCCATAAGCCTGCTGAGGAGGCATCTTTGACTGGGATCAGGCGATAAAGCGGCTTGATTACCTGAACATGCGGGCAGAGGACGGCAATCTCTGGAACGACCCGCAGGAAGCCCAGAAGCTGATGCGCGAGCGCCAGTCGCTCGACGACAGCATCAAGGCCATCAAGGGGCTGAGCCAGGCGCTGGACGACAATATCGGCCTGATCGAAATGGGCGAGGAAGAAGGCGACGCTGACATCATCAGTGAGGCCGAAACCGCCATTCGTTCGCTGGCCGGCGAGATCCGGGCGCGCCAGATCGAGTCGCTGCTGTCGGGCGAAGCCGACCAGAACGACACCTATCTCGAAGTGCATGCCGGCGCTGGCGGCACCGAGAGCCAGGACTGGGCCAATATGCTGCTGCGCATGTACACGCGCTGGGCCGAACGCCGCCGCTTCAAGGTCGAGGTGCTGGAAGTCCATGACGGCGAAGAGGCAGGCATCAAATCGGCTACGCTGCTGATCAAGGGCCACAATGCCTATGGTTGGCTGAAGACGGAATCGGGCGTCCATCGCCTGGTCCGCATTTCGCCTTATGACAGCAACGCGCGTCGCCATACCTCGTTCTCGAGCATCTGGGTCTATCCGGTGGTCGACGATTCGATCGAGATCGATGTCTCGGAATCGGATGTCCGCATCGATACCTACCGTTCGTCGGGTGCCGGCGGCCAGCACGTCAACACCACCGACTCGGCGGTGCGCATCACGCACATCGCCACCGGCATCGCTGTTGCCTGTCAGGCCGAGCGTTCGCAGCACAAGAACAAGGCCAAGGCCTGGGAAATGCTGCGCTCGCGCCTCTACGAGGAAGAGCTGAAGAAGCGCGAAGCCATCGCCAACGCGACGGAATCGGCCAAGACCGACATCGGCTGGGGGCACCAGATCCGCTCCTACGTGCTCCAGCCCTATCAGCTGGTGAAGGATCTTCGCACCGGCGTCGAAAGCACCAGCCCGTCCGACGTTCTCGACGGCGACCTCGACGACTTCATGGAAGCGTCGCTGTCGCAGCGTATCGAAGGCGGGGCAGGTCAGGCAGTCGCCGACCTCGATTAGCCTTCTATGGCATCCAGCCCCGGCCATCCGCAAAGCGCGATGGCCGGGTTGCCTGCCGCTGGAACATTTCGGGTAACATTGCGTTAAGCATGCGGGAGCAGGGTTCGCTTGGGAGGTAATCTCAGGGGATGACGCCATGCGTCCAGGAAACCTCCGCTTGCGCCGATATGCCCTCGCAGTGTCAGCGCTCGTGCTGATCTCGCTCATCACGCCACCTGCCTTTTCGCACGATGCCCCGAAAGGCTGGAGCTATCCTTTCGCCTGCTGCTCTGGCTACGACTGCCGTGAAGTGCCGAAGAAAGCGATTAGCGAACGCCCGCAAGGCTATGTCATCGAAGGCACGGGCGAAGTCGTCACCTATCAGGACGCGCGCATCCATGCTTCGCCCGACGGCCAGTACCATTGGTGCTCCATAGCAGGCGCCGACGACAGCCGGACGATCTGCTTGTTCGTGCCGCCGAAGTCGTACTGAACGCCCCCTTGCTGACGAGGCTCCTGACGCCAGCTTGTCAGGAGCACTTGGATATTGTGTGCTGTCGCCGCAGGGGCGGCGCAGGCATATGAGGGATTTGTCATGGTCATCAAAGGCAGCTGCCACTTGTAAGGCAACGACGTTCGAAGTGACGGAGGCGCCGGAAAATGTGACGTCGTGCACGTGTTCATTCTGTTCCAAGCGCGGCTCGTTGTGGGCCTATTACACACCATCGCAGTTCAAGCTCACCAGCCCGCCGGAAAACGTTTCGGTCTATGAGTGGGGATCAAAGACGGTGAAGCATGGCTTCTGCGCCATCTGCGGCTGCGGCACCTTCACCAAGACGCCCGACTGGTCGACCGGCGAGCCGGATTTCGAAAATCCCAAGGTCAGTGTCAATTCGCGCCTGTTTGACGACTTCGACCTCGACAAGATCGAGGTTGTGGTGATCGACGGCAAGAACCTCTGGTAACGTGCAAAAAATGTCATGCAGGCGCGTGGTAGTTTGCGCGCTTGGCACTGCTTTCGTTCCGTTTTTCGCCGTATTTCATGCTACAAGGCCGGTGAAGGGCTTTGCGCGGAGCGCCGTTGCGTTCCGCGGTACGGAGAGGGACATTCCTTATGAAGAAGACAGTGATTTTCGCGCTGGCGGGCAGCATGTTTGTCGGCGCCTGCACGACCGATCCTTACACCGGTCAGCAGAAGGTTTCGAACGCCGCAGCAGGTGCTGGCATCGGCGCGCTTGCCGGTGCGGGCCTCGGCCTGCTCGCCGGCGGCAATGATCGCCGCAACGCGCTGATCGGCGCCGGTGTCGGCGCACTCGCAGGCGGTCTCGCCGGCGGCTACATGGACAGGCAGGAATCCGAATTGCGCGCCCAGCTCCAGGGTAGCGGCGTCAGCGTCACCCGGGCTGGTGACCAGATCATTCTGAACATGCCGTCCAACATCACCTTCGCCACCGACCAGGACGCGGTGAAGTCGGGCTTCTACGACACGCTCAACTCGGTGGCGCTGGTGTTGAAGAAGTTCAACCAGACCACAGTCGACGTTTTCGGCCACACCGATTCGACCGGTGGCGACCAGCACAATTTCGACCTGTCGCAGCGTCGCGCGTTGTCGGTGGCCAACTACCTCGGCGCCCAGGGCGTCGATTCGCGTCGCTTTGCCGTCACCGGTTTTGGCGCAACCCGTCCGATCGCGTCCAACGCCAGCTCGGATGGCCGGGCGCAGAACCGCCGCGTCGAGATCCAGCTGTCGCCGCTCACCTGAGTGGCTGGCAGCCAGCCAGACTGATGGAACGGCCCCTTGCGGGGCCGTTTTTCATTTGGAGCGTTCGGTGCCCCCGGCAGGTACAGGGTGCTGGGCGCCATGAAACAGCGCGGTCTCGGTGAAGCGAGAGGCCGCGCGGACACCAACAGAAAATGGCCCCGAAAGGGGCCATTTTTCGTTGAGGCATAGCGCGCTCAGACGTTGGTGGTGATCAGCATGAACGCCGGCATGTCATCGCCGAAGCCGATCGTGCGATCGTCGTCTTCTTCGCGCTGATGACGGCGGTTGCCGCGATTGTCGTCACGACGTGGCTTGTCGTCATGCTCGCGCGGTTTGCGGTCGGCATTGCCGTTCCTGATCGCTTCCTTGCGCACACGGCGCTCGTCGATGTCGGACACGACGTTGTCGACCGGGGCTGGGCTTGCAGGTGCCGCCACTGCCACTGCCTGTGCAACTGGCGTTTCTTCGCGCGGCTTGCGGTCGCGCTCGCGGCCATGCTTTTCCTTGCCGGCGCGGCGCGGCGCGCCACGGCCACGGCGCGGAGCCTCATCGTCGCCTTCGCTGGCAACGACCGTCGACAGGTCGCCATCGTGCCATTCGACTGGCAGACCGGTCAGCCGCTCGATCGCATCGACATATTTGGTGTCGGACTTGGTGACGATGGTGAAAGCCTTGCCAAGGCGTCCGGCGCGTCCGGTGCGGCCGATGCGGTGGACATAGTCCTCGGCGTGGATCGGTACGTCATAATTGAAGACGTGACTGACTTCGGGGATGTCGAGGCCGCGGGCGGCGACGTCGGAGGCGACCAGCAGCTTCAGCTTACCGTCACGGAAGCCGGCGAGCATCGCCATGCGGGCGCGCTGGTCCATGTCGCCATGCAGCGCACCGGCGTCGTAGTCGTGCTTGACCAGCGAGCGGAACAATTCCGACACATCGACCTTGCGATTGCAGAAGATGATCGCGTTCTTGATCGCATCGCCTTCGGCATCGATCAGTTTGCGCAACGTTTCGCGCTTGTCCCACGGCTTGGGGCCGGACTTGACGAGGCGCTGCGTGATGTTGGTGCTGGTCGATGCAGCCTTGGAGACCTCGACGCGAATCGGCGCGTGCAGGAACTGCTCGGTCAGCTTGGTGATTTCGGGTGGCATCGTTGCCGAGAAGAACAGCGTCTGCCTGGTGAACGGGATCAGCTTGCAGATGCGCTCGATGTCGGGGATGAAGCCCATGTCGAGCATGCGGTCGGCTTCGTCGATGACCAGGATTTCGACGCCGGTCAGCAAAAGCTTGCCGCGTTCGAAATGGTCGAGCATGCGGCCGGGCGTTGCGATCAGAACATCGGCGCCACGCTCGAGCTTCTTTTCCTGTTCGTCGAACGACACGCCGCCGATCAGCAGCGCGATGTTGAGCCGGTGGTTCTTGCCGTACTTGACGAAGTTCTCTTCGACCTGAGCCGCGAGTTCACGCGTCGGTTCGAGGATCAGCGTGCGCGGCATGCGTGCTCGGGCACGGCCTTTTTCAAGACGCGTCAGCATCGGCAGCACGAAGGATGCCGTCTTGCCGGTACCCGTCTGGGCGATGCCAAGCACGTCCTTGCCCTGCAGTGCGTGCGGGATCGCACCTGCCTGGATCGGCGTGGGCTGGGTGTAGCCCGCGTCGGTGACTGCGGAAAGGACCTTCGGCGAAAGGCCGAGGTCTGCGAAGGTCAACGCTTCTGGAGCGGTCTGAGTGTCTTCGGACAAGTTTGTTGGCTGTCTTTGCTCGTTCAAGGGCGCGGCACGCTGGCCACGACAGGCGCAAACCGCCTGCAATATGCCGCAACGCGATAGGCGTAAGTGCGCGATTTGTCAACTCAAACTGGCACACACGCGGCGATTGTAGCCGATTACTTCCAGCTGTGGCCCAATGTTCAGTACTTGAATTGCTCGGCAAGGATGCGTTCGCTCCAGGAATGACCGGGATCGAACAGCAGGGTTGCGGTGTGGCTTGCCGATTCCCGGACCTCGACTGACACCACCGACTTGACTTCGGTATGGTCGGCCACCGCGTTCACCGGGCGCTTTTGCTCTTCCAGGACGTCGAAGCGAACCACCGCCGTCTTAGGCAGCAGCGCGCCGCGCCAACGCCGCGGCCGGAACGGGCTGACCGGGGTCAGGGCCAGAAGCGGCGCATCGAGCGGCAGGATCGGGCCATGGGCAGACAGATTGTAGGCCGTGGATCCGGCAGGCGTCGCAACCATGACACCGTCGCAGATCAGTTCGTCGAGCCGGACCTTGCCGTCGACTGAAATGCGCAGCCGAGCCGCCTGATAGGATTGGCGCAGCAACGACACTTCGTTGATCGCCAGCGCTTCCCTTGATGTGCCGGTATCGTCAACGGTCACCATTTCCAGCGGCCGGATGGTTTCGGCCACTGCAGCGGCAAGACGCTCGGGCAGGGCGCCTTCGCGGTATTCGTTCATCAGGAAGCCGACCGTACCACGGTTCATGCCGTAGACGCGCTTGCCGGTGCTCATCGTCTCACGAAGCGTCTGCAGAAGAAAACCGTCGCCGCCAAGTGCGACGACAATGTCGGCCTGCTCGTACGGCATCTGGCCATAGCGCTGGGAAAGCCGCTTGGCCGCGGCATCCGCCTCCACTGTTCCGGAGGATGCGAACGAAAATGTCAGCGTCTTGGCGTCCATGTGCTCCCTGCCGGCGGTCCAAACGCCAGTGCCGGCCGCCGGCAACGGGGTAGCATGAGGTTTTGCTGAAGCAAAGGGAGCGGCATGGCCAGCACGCGTTGCCCGCACGGGATGCCTCAGCCAGCAGCTGCGCGAATGATCGTGCATATACCGCTGCGCACGACCTCGTTGGTCGTCACTTGCCCTGGTTGGATGTTGAACACGGCATTGACCAGCGTGCCGCCACCCTGGCTTCGGGCAACAACCCGCAGTGTTTGCGGCCGCCCGCTGCCGGACGTTTCCTGGTGGGCGTCGATGGCACCGAGATTCTTGTCGACGGTGATGCCGGAAAAGCCTTCGGCGGCGACGGCCTGCGCCAGGCGCTTCAGCGCCTCGGCCTGCTTGACCTTGGGAAACGACTGCGAGCTCTTGTAAGATACCGCCGTGACCAGCGGAATGCCGCTGACCTTGAAGTTTTTCTCGCAGGTTTGCGCCTGGGCAAGCGAAATGCCGGCCAATGTGAAGATCGACGCCAGCAAGGTGTTTTTTAGCATTTGCTACTCCAACGCAGCCCGTTTCTGTTCGAGCGCATACTCGGATGTCGGAGTTGCTGAGGTCAAGTATGCAGCTTCAGGAGTGAAACAGGGGCCTTGGCCGGCGTTATATTAGCGAATGATCATGATAATGCGCGCTGACGGCAAGATACTCGGGTTGGAAACATTAAGCTTCAAACACTATGCATCCTTTGCAAGAGCCGGATCGAATGAGCAAGGGGCGTCGCTGTGTGGAAGATCGCGTTCAAGGCTGGCCTAGTCACCATCGCCGTTATCCTCGTGACCCAGGTGGTTTCGTTTTCGATCCGTCATTCGGCCGGCCAGTCTTTCACGGCATTCGTCTTCGCGATGAACTCTATCCTGCCGTTGATGACGGCGTTTCCTGCGGCCTTCCTGATTTTCTGGCAGAACGAAAAACTCAGCCGCGCGCTGGCCGAACTGTCGGAAGCCCACATCCAGCTGAAGGCAAAAGCGACGCACGACCAGATGACCGGGCTGCTGAACCGCGAGGCATTCTTCGAGAAATCGAAGCAGGCCAGGCGAAAATGCGATTCCGGCGCGCTGCTTTTGATCGATGCGGACAACTTCAAGAGCATCAACGACACCTTTGGCCATCTTGTCGGCGACGAGGCACTCAAGCTGATCTCGAACGCGCTACGTGCAGCGATCCGCGAGCATGACCTAGTCGGGCGTGTCGGCGGCGAGGAGTTTTGCGTCTTCCTGCCAACCACAAGTCAGGATGAGGCGGCCGCTGTCGCCGAACGGATTCGCGTCGAGGTCGAACGGCTTGCATTCTATCCGGAAGAGAGACATCGGCATCGCCTGACGGTCAGCATCGGTGCGATCGTATCGGCCGGCCAGCCGACATCGCAACTCATGCGCCTCGCCGACCGCTGCCTCTATGAGGCGAAGGAGCAGGGCCGCAATCGCGTGGTGTTCGCCGCACCGGTGATGCCGGCTGATTAGCGATCTCAATGCTTGATGTCAGCCGATGCCGGTGACGTAGTGCAGGTAGATGGCGAGCACGATGAAGCCAATGATCGTGGCGATGCCGGTCCAGTCGACCCGCGCCTCTTTCATCTGCCGGAAAAGCTTGAGCAACAGCAGCCACGCGATAATCACCACCACGGCAATAATCACGAACCTGATCATCCATCACCTCCAGCGCGGCCGTTCATGCGGGCCTGCGATCCGGATATAGTAGGCACATGGCTTGAGTTTTAGGGCATGGGGGCTATGCGCATCTGGGGAAGCCGCGAAGCTCGCCCGAAATTGTCTTTACTGCGCCGCAAAATATGCTAACCGGAGCAAATTGCCCTTGTAGCTCAGCTGGTAGAGCAGCGGTTTTGTAAACCGAAGGTCGCGGGTTCGATTCCTGCCGGGGGCACCATATCATCCTATGAGAAAATCCAGAGGCGTCCCCAGATCGGCGGATATCTGCGGTTGCTTGGGGGTCGCTAGTCCATAGCGGTCCAAGCGTCCTGCCGACAGGTGGCCAACGCGCTCAGGCATTGCTTGAACGCAGCGGCAAGGTGTGCTCGCAAAAAGTGGATGAAGGAGGTCATGATGTCCCGATCCCGCCGCAAGACCCCGATCGTCGGCATGACCACGGCAGAGAGCGACAAGCCTTTCAAACAGGCCGAGCATCGGCGCGAGCGCCGCGCCGTGAAGGCTGTCGTCAAAGCTGGCGAGGAACCGCCGGCGCCCAAGGAGTTCGGTAATCCGTGGGCCGGGGAGAAGGATGGCAAACAGTGGCTAGGCGATAGCGTACCGGAACTCTTGCGAAAATAGGTACTTTCGCGGCTGAATATGGCCGCCGGCGAAGAGCCATTCGCGTGCAATATGCTCGAAAGACCAGTCCTCATCCCCAAACAACTGATAGAGCACCGCGATCAGTTCGACTTCTGGCGGGATGCTTTGCCATAGGGGACGCTAAGCTGGATGCCCAATGGGGCGCCAGCTATTTCTATTCAGCCGCTTCCGCGTCCGTCTTGCCAATGGCGGCTTGGCATATGTCGCACCATTCCGCGCCGACGAGAGCTGCCATCCGTTCAACCCCGATTCGCACTGCGGCGTTGGTGGCACCTGCTGCCGGCACGACTTCGTCATAGGCGCGCAGCGACACGTCGCAATAGATCTTGAGCGGCGTTGCAAGGCCGAAGGGGCAGACGCCGCCGACGGGATGGCTGGTCAGTTCGGCCACCTGTTCGACGTCGAGCATGCGTGGCTTGGCGCCGAAGGCATCGCGGCTTTTGCGGTTGTCGATGCGTGCATCGCCGCGCGCGACAACCAGGATCACCCGCTCGCCGACACGCATGCAGATGGTCTTGGCGATCTGGGCGGGCTCGACGCCGTGCGCCTCGGCGGCGAGCGCCACCGTTGCCGAGCTTGACGTTGTCTCGATGACGTCGATGTCAGGGGCGTGTTCGGCGAAGAAGGCTTTGACTGATTGCAGGCTCATAATCGTTCCAGCGATGGTCATTGCGATGAGACTTTTGACTTCAGCCGCTGTCAAGCCGCTGTCAAGCGCAGGCGCTGGCACACGCGGAACGGCCTATTGAACCTCCGATGAGAATTTTCTCCAGTGGCGTGAACCTTTTGGAGGCTGGCCGCGACTGACTGGTATGAGGCGGATGGACGCCTCCCAGATCAACCGAAGGAGAGCACCATGTCTTTCAAGAGCAAGATGATTTCGGGCCTTATCGCAGCAACCGTTGTCGCAACCGGCCTCATCGGCACCGTCCAGCAGTCTTCTGCCAGCGGCCTGACCAGGGCAGAGGCTGCAGCGCTTGCCGGTGCCGGTGGCTTCATTGCTGGCGCAATCATCGCCGGCGGTCATCGCCCGGCGCCCGCACCTTACTATGACGCCTATTACCCGGCCGATCCCTATGACAGCCATGTCCAGCGCTGCTTCGCCCGCTACCGCAGCTATGATCCGCGTACCGACACCTATGTCGGCTATGACGGCCGCCTGCGCTACTGTCGCCTGTAGTCCGAACGAAACCACCAAGTGGGAGAGGGGGAAACCCTTCTCCCACTTGCATTTTCAGAGGCCAGGCAAAGTGCCGTCAGGCGAGCCACCGATCATCCTCGTCAGTTCAGCTGCGGCATCCCTGACGATCGGGCCGATTTCGCCGAGCCTTTCAGGTGTCACGCGCACCGTCGGTCCGGAAACCGAAACGCCGCCAATGGGTTCGCCGAATTCGTTGAATACGGCGGCGGCAATGCAGCGCATGCCGGGGTAGCGTTCTTCATCGTCGACAGACCAGCCGCGGTTGCGGATCTGCTCGAGGTCGCGGGCAAGCAGCGCCGGTTCCGACAGCGTTCTTTCCGTGTAGACGTCAAGGCCTGCCTTGCGGACGATGGCGTTGACCCGCTCGCGGTCGAGATGGGCAAGCACTGCCTTGCCAATGCCCGATGCATGGAAGGGGCTGCGTGTGCCCGGCCGGAAGAAGGCCCGGATTGCCTGATGTGTCTCGACCTGGCTGACGAAGACCACGCAATCGTCCTCGGCGACACCGAGATTGGCCGTCTCTCCGGTTTTCTCCATCAACTCCTGCATCACCGTCCTGGCGCGGTCGACGAGCTTGCGTCGCCGCAGGAAGGCAGCGCCCATGCGATAGGTTTCGACGCCGATCGACCACAGCTGTCCATCAGGATCGAACTCGACCATGCCGTGGTTCTGCAAGGTGGTAAGCATGCGGTAGGCGGTTGCGGCGGCAAGCTCGGAGGCGGCCGAAATCTCGCTCAGCGACAGGCCGTCGCTATGCGCGACAATGGCGAGGATGCGCAGTGCCCGGTCGAGCGACTGTACCGAACCAGCGTCGGGTGCGGGTTGGAATGCGCGAGGCCGCCCCCGCTGCCGTTTTTCCATTGTTGCCATGCCATCGCTCCAGATTGCTTTTAAAAAACTTTTTCATCCATATTGGGCGCCGCTGCAACGAAAAATGAAAAGCATCATAAAATCAGTTGCTAAGCGTGCATGGCAACTAATGAAAAAATATTTTGAAAAAATTGCAAAATGCGATCCGAGGTGACACGATCTGCCCAACATTAGTTTCCAGTTGGAGGTAAGATCATGGCCAGGATGCGCGCTGTCGATGCAGCGGTCCTCGTTCTCGAGAAGGAAGGCATTTCGTGTGCTTTCGGTGTGCCGGGTGCGGCCATCAACCCGCTCTACTCAGCTTTGAAGGCACGCGGTTCGATCCGTCACGTGCTTGCCCGCCACGTCGAGGGCGCATCGCACATGGCCGAGGGTTACACTCGCACCAAGGCCGGCAACATCGGCCTATGCATCGGTACATCAGGCCCGGCCGGCACCGACATGATCACCGGGCTGTATTCGGCATCGGCCGACTCGATCCCGATCCTGTGCATCACTGGCCAGGCGCCGCGCGCCCGCCTGAACAAGGAGGACTTCCAGGCCGTCGACATCGCGGCGATCGCAGCCCCCGTCACCAAGTGGGCCGTCACCGTCATGGAGCCATATCTGGTTCCGATGACGCTGCAGAAGGCGTTCCACTTGATGCGCTCGGGCCGTCCCGGGCCGGTGCTTGTCGATCTGCCGGTCGACGTCCAGCTTGCCGAGATTGAGTTCGACATCGACGCTTATGAGCCGCTCGCGGTCCACAAGCCGGCAATGACGCGCGCCCAGGCTGAAAAGGCACTGGCGATGCTCAACGAGGCGGAGAAGCCGCTGATCGTTGCCGGCGGTGGCATCATCAATGCCGATGCCTCGGACCTGCTCATCGAATTCGCCGAAATAACAGGTGTTCCCGTCATCCCGACCCTGATGGGTTGGGGCTCGATCCCCGATGACCATCGCCTGATGGCCGGCATGTGCGGCCTGCAGACCTCGCACCGCTACGGCAATGCGACCATGCTGGCCTCGGACTTCGTTCTCGGCGTCGGCAACCGCTGGGCCAATCGCCACACCGGCTCGGTCGACAAATACACGGCAGGCCGTAAATTCATCCACATCGACATCGAACCGACCCAGATCGGCCGCGTCTTTGCGCCCGATCTCGGCGTGACCTCGGATGCCGGTGCGGCGCTGAAGATGCTGCTCGACGTCGCCACCGAGTGGAAGACGGCAGGCAAGCTGCGCGACTGGTCCGGCTGGGCCAAGGAGTGCCAGGCCCGCAAGAAGACGATGAAGCGCAAGACGCACTTCGAGCAGGTTCCGCTCAAGCCGCAGCGCGTCTATGAGGAGATGAACAAGGCGTTCGGCCGTGACACCACCTATGTCACCACCATCGGCCTGTCGCAGATCGCCGGCGCTCAGTTCCTGCACGTCTACAAGCCGCGCAACTGGATCAATTGCGGCCAGGCCGGCCCGCTCGGCTGGACGTTGCCGGCAGCGCTTGGTGTTCGTGCCGCCGATCCGGATCGCGACATCGTTGCTCTTTCGGGCGACTATGACTTCCAGTTCATGATCGAGGAACTGGCGGTCGGCGCCCAGCACAAGCTGCCCTACATCCACGTCGTCGTGAACAACGCCTATCTTGGCCTGATCCGCCAGGCGCAGCGCGGCTTCACCATGGATTTCGAAGTCAGCCTGTCGTTCGAAAACATCAATCGAACCGGTGACCCGGAAGCGGGTTATGGTGTCGACCATGTCGCGGTTGCCGAGGCCATGGGCTGCAAGGCGGTTCGAGTTCGCAAGCCGGAGGAGTTTGCCGCTGCCTTCAAGCAGGCCAAGCAGCTCATGAAGGAGCATCAGGTGCCGGTCGTCCTCGAGTTCATTCTCGAGCGCGTCACCAATATCTCCATGGGCGTCGAGATCGACAACGTCGTCGAGTTCGAAGAGCTTGCCGAAAGCAACGAAGACGCGCCCACCGCAATCATGCTGCTCGACTGATTTTCCGAGGAAACACCAATGCCAAAGTTCTCAGCCAATCTTTCGATGCTTTTTGGCGAGCATGACTTTCTCGACCGCTTCGATGCCGCTGCCCGTGCTGGCTTCAAGGGTGTCGAGTACATCGCGCCCTACGACCATGCCCCCGATGCCGTCGCCGCGCGCCTCAAGAAGAACGGCCTGACCCAAGCCCTCTTCAACCTGCCGCCCGGTGACTGGGCGGCAGGCGAGCGCGGCATCGCGGTGCTGCCCGATCGCATCCACGAGTTTCGCCAGGGCGTCGCCAAGGCGATTACCTATGCCCATGCGCTTGGCTGCGAGCAGGTCAATTGCCTGGCCGGCATCGCGCCTGCCGGCAACGCCCGTGACGTGCTGGAAAACGTGTTGGTCGAGAATCTCGCCTTCGCTGCGGAGAAGCTCAAGACTGCCGGCATCCGCCTGCTGATCGAGCCGATCAACACCCGCGACATTCCAGGCTTCTTCCTGACCAACACCAAGCAGGCGCTTGGCATCATCGACAGGGTCGGCTCTGACAATCTCTACCTGCAGTACGACATCTACCACATGCAGGTCATGGAGGGCGATCTAGCCCGCACCATCGAGGCCAACCTCAACCGCATCGCGCATGTGCAACTGGCGGACAATCCCGGGCGTCACGAGCCCGGAACGGGCGAGATCAACTACCCGTTCCTCTACGAGCACCTCGACCGCATCGGCTACACCGGATGGGTCGGCGCCGAATACAAGCCCAAGGCCGGTACGGTCGAAGGCCTTGGATGGTTCGCGGGTTTTGCCGACAAGGGCAGCGCCGCCGCCTGAGCGCGCGCCCACCTCTGGAATTGAAGGAACATTGAAATGGAAAAGATCGGATTTGTCGGCCTGGGCATCATGGGCGCGCCGATGGCGGGTCACCTGCTCGACGCTGGATACGAGGTTGTCGCCAGCGACCATCGCGGCGCGCTGCCCGCGGAACTCGTGGGCAAGGGGTTGAAGTCTGTCGCCGGACATCAGGCACTGGCAAAGGCTTGTGACATCATCATCCTGATGGTGCCCGACACGCCGCAGGTGGCTGACGTTCTCTTTGGCGACAATAGCGTTGCGTCAGGGCTTTCCAAGGGAAAGCTCGTGATCGACATGAGCTCGATCTCGCCGATCGAGACCAAGGTGTTCGCCAGCAAGATCAATGGACTGGGCTGCGACTATCTCGATGCGCCGGTGTCGGGCGGCGAGGTCGGGGCCAAGGCGGCTTCGTTGACGATCATGGTCGGTGGCGAGGAAAAGCCATTCGAGCGCGCTCGCCCGGTGTTCGAGAAGATGGGCAAGAACATTACGCTCGTCGGCCCTAATGGCGTCGGCCAGACCACCAAGGTCGCCAACCAGATCGTCGTCGCTCTCACCATCGAGGCGGTCGCCGAAGCACTGGTGTTTGCCTCCAAGGCAGGTGCCGATCCAGCCAAGGTCCGTCAGGCGCTGATGGGCGGCCTGGCCGCTTCGCGCATCCTCGAGGTGCATGGAGAGCGGATGTACAAGCGCACCTTCGCGCCAGGCTTCCGCATCGAACTGCACCAGAAGGACCTCAACCTCGCGCTGCAGGGCGCCAAGGCGCTCGGCGTTTCCTTGCCCAACACCTCGATGACCCAGGAGTTGTTCAACTCCTGTGCCGCTAATGGCGGGGCCAAGGAAGACCACTCGGCGCTGGTGCGCGCGCTGGAGCGCATGGCCAATTTCGAGGTCGGCGTCGACGTGGCTGAAACAAAGGGCAAGGCGGCATAGGCAGGGAAGGGCGCGGCGGAAGTTCCCAACGCCGCAGCTTTCTCATCACTGTCGATGAACGGGCTCCTGCGCCAGCGCAGCGAGCCCGTTCAACGTTAGGCTAGCGTCGTGCGGGTCAGTCGTGCAGATCAATTGCCGCCAAGCACCGTCCAGTTGGCGCCGCCATCGTTGGATACGACGATGGCACTGGTGCCTGTGACGGCGACCATCCTCGCGGGCGCCAGGCGATCCAGCGCCAGGTGAAGAATGTAGCCTGCCGGATCAGGTCCTTCGGCCAGCTTCTCGAAGGCCGGATTCGCTTCCGTCGCCCGTAACAGCCCACGCCCCGGCACAAAGGCATAGATGGTGCCGTCGGAGGTCAATTCCACCGTGGTGACCGCTACGCCAGTCAGAATGGGTGGCAGCCAGCTTCCGGCGCCGTCATGGCTCACCATCAACCCGTCTTCGGTTGCGGCATAGACGATGTCAGGGTCTGACGACGAGACGGCAAGGTCGATCAGCTTGGCCGGTGCTGCGCCTGCGATCGCCCAACTCTTGCCGCCATCGCGGCTGCTCTGGATCGCGCCATATGCGCCGTAGAGCACGTCGGGGTTCGAGGGGCTGACCGCAAGTTGGTGGAAATCGACAGGACCATCGACGCCGGGCGCGATCTTGGCCCAGCTCTTTCCCGAATCCGTCGACTTGATGAAGCCGAGATTGCCGCCGCCCTGGGGATGGCCGCTGGCGAACAATATCTCGGAATCGGTCGGATGAGACGTGAAACCCATGAAGTCGTCGCGGCTGTCTGAAACCGGCGCCACGCTGCCGTCAGGCGCTGCTTTCATCAGCCCGTGATGGGTGGCGATCAGGACGGTGGAAGGGTCGGCACGGTCAAAGGCGAGCCCGTGGATGTGCGTCTTGCCCGTGAGTTCGGCCACGCTGGTTGCTTGCGCGAATGCAGCGGAGACAGCAACGAGCGCAATGCTGGCTGAGAAGAGGGCGAAAAGCGTGAGCTGGCGCGTCATGACAAGGTTCCGTTGTGCCGAAAGGCTACGGCTTCCGTCAGGTGGAAGGTCAAGAGGCGCGACGTTGTTTTCGTTGCAGTGCAGGGTGGCTGGCCCTATCGGCCAGCCAGGGAGCGTTAGCGCAGGAATTTCCGCGCCGCATACAGCGATACAGCCGCTGCATTCGACACGTTGAGCGAGTGGATCGCACCCGGCATGTCGAGGCGTGCCAGTGCCGTCACCGTCTCGCGCGTCTTCTGGCGCAGGCCCTTGCCTTCGGCGCCGAGCACCAGTGCGACCTTGTCGCCGGCAAAGGTCTTTTCAAGTTCCGCCGGGCCCTCCGAATCAAGACCGATGGTCTGGAAGCCCGCCTCGTGCAGCTCGCCGAGCGCGTCGGAGAGGTTGCGCACCTCGATCATGTCGATGTGTTCGAGCGCACCTGATGCCGATTTGGCCAGCACGCCGCTTTCGTGCGGGCTGTGGCGCTGCGTGGTGACGAGCGCGCCGGCGCCGAAAGCCACGGCTGAGCGGATGATCGCACCGACATTATGCGGGTCGGTTACCTGGTCTAGCACCAGAATCAGTGGCGAATCGCCGAGCGCCGACAGTGCCTTGGCCTTCAGCGGCTCGGCCTCGATCAACACGCCCTGGTGAACGGCGTCGGTGCCGGTGATCTTGTCGATGTCTTTGGGCTCGACCATCTCGGTGGCAAAGGCCAGGGCGCCGATGTCGGCGATCTCCAGTCGCTCAAGCGCATTGCGGGTGACCCACATCTGGCGGATCTTGCGCCGTGGATTGTCGAGTGCTGCGCGCACCGTATGCAGGCCATAAAGCCGCACCAGGCCGTCGGGCGCGTTCTCACCCGGAGGCAAATGGCGCTTGGGTCGGAATTCAGGCGCACCGCCGCTTTTCTGGTCGCGAAAGGTCCGCCTCAGCTTGGCGTAGTGGCTGTCTTTGGGCGTTCCGGGCTTTTTGGTATCGTTCATGCGCCTGCTATAGCGGCCCCACCTGGCTTTGGATACCGCCCGTTGCCAGGCGCTTTGAATAATCCGCATGAAAACGCACGCTGTCCGGTTGACAGGCCAAATCCTTGTCGCCATAAGCCCACGCAGATTTCGGGGCAGGGCGCTTCGCCCAGAACCGGGATCGAAAAAGCCTCGTAGCATGGCTCCGGCAAAGCAGTTGGAGGAGTGCCCGAGTGGTTAAAGGGGACGGACTGTAAATCCGTTAGCTCAGCTTACGTTGGTTCGAATCCAACCTCCTCCACCACTGCCGGCCCGGAAGCCATAACGCTGGCCTCGAAAGGTGATTTCATCTTTCAGAGGTCTGTGTGACAAGGTAGATACCAGAGCGTGCTTCGCTCCTGATAAGGCGCGCGGCGCTCAGGGCGCGGGTATAGCTCAATGGTAGAGCAGCAGCCTTCCAAGCTGAATACGCGGGTTCGATTCCCGCTACCCGCTCCAAGGCTTTTCTCCGAGGCAAGAAGCCTTTTATTTGCATCCCTTTGCCCCCATATGTGCGTCCAGCACTGAAAGAGCAGCACAGCTTTTGGCCTCGACGTGGTCGTTTGGGCAAAAGGCGCTTGTCTTTTTCGGCCTTTATCGGTAATCGCCCCGCATCCGACCGGAACCAAGGTCCCGATGCTCAAGGAAAGAGACAATGGCAAAAGGTAAATTCGAGCGTAATAAGCCTCATGTGAACATCGGCACGATTGGTCACGTTGACCACGGCAAGACGTCGCTGACGGCGGCGATCACGAAGTATTTCGGCGAGTTCAAGGCCTACGACCAGATCGACGCAGCGCCTGAAGAAAAGGCCCGCGGCATCACCATTTCGACGGCGCACGTCGAATACGAGACGCCGGCCCGCCACTACGCCCACGTCGACTGCCCCGGCCACGCCGACTATGTGAAGAACATGATCACCGGTGCTGCCCAGATGGACGGCGCGATCCTGGTCGTGTCGGCTGCCGACGGCCCGATGCCGCAGACCCGCGAGCACATCCTGCTTGCCCGTCAGGTCGGCGTTCCGGCCCTGGTGGTGTTCCTCAACAAGGTCGACCTAGTCGACGACGCCGAACTGCTCGAACTGGTCGAGCTCGAAGTTCGCGAGCTGCTGTCGAAGTACGAATATCCGGGCGACGACATTCCGATGATCAAGGGTTCGGCTGTTGCTGCGCTCAACGATTCGGACAAGAAGATCGGTGAAGACGCGATCCGCGAGCTGATGGCTGCCGTCGACGCCTACATCCCGACGCCTGAGCGTCCGATCGACCGTCCGTTCCTGATGCCGATCGAAGACGTGTTCTCGATCTCGGGTCGCGGCACTGTGGTCACCGGTCGCGTCGAGCGCGGCATCGTCAAGGTTGGCGAAGAAGTCGAGATCGTCGGCATCAAGGCAACCTCAAAGACGACGGTCACCGGCGTTGAAATGTTCCGCAAGCTGCTCGATCAGGGCCAGGCTGGCGACAACATCGGCGCGCTGATCCGTGGCGTTGGCCGTGAAGACGTCGAGCGCGGCCAGGTGCTGTGCAAGCCGGGTTCGGTCAAGCCGCACAAGAAGTTCGTGGCTGAAGCCTACATCCTGACCAAGGAAGAGGGTGGCCGTCACACGCCGTTCTTCACCAACTACCGTCCGCAGTTCTACTTCCGCACGACGGACGTGACCGGCATCGTGTCGCTGCCGGAAGGCACCGAGATGGTCATGCCCGGCGACAACATCACCGTCGACGTCGAGCTGATCGTGCCGA
The DNA here is from genome assembly GCF_014863355.1 of Aminobacter carboxidus. Classification (GTDB taxonomy): domain Bacteria; phylum Pseudomonadota; class Alphaproteobacteria; order Rhizobiales; family Rhizobiaceae; genus Aminobacter; species Aminobacter carboxidus. The sequence goes on from NZ_JACZEP010000001.1 coordinate 1,354,887, forward strand.
TCGCCATGGAAGAGAAGCTCCGCTTCGCTATCCGTGAAGGTGGCCGTACCGTCGGCGCCGGCATCGTCGCTTCGATCAAAGAATAATCGACGCTTCGGCGTCGAGTGCATCAAGGGCGTCCTCCGGGGCGCCCTTTTTTGTTTGCGCGATACGTTGCAAGTCCCCGTTCCGACAGTACTATCGCGCTGGGTAGCGGCTGGTTTGGGGGAATCCGCCATGGGCAAGGGTGCGCGGACGGTCTGGCAGGCCCTTGTCCTGTCTTTTGCTCTTGTCATTGCTGCCGCGTTGTTGCTTCCCGCCTCGGCGGAGGCTGCCAAGAGCAAACCTCCGGAGAATGACGGTCCACCCATGCGCTTCGTCGTGGTGCGCAGCTCCTCGCTGGGATGTGAGCCCTTGTGTCCGGAATGGATTTCAGCCGAGGGCGCGATCACGCCGGCGACGCCTGCCGCGTTCAAGAAGTTTCTCAAGAAGCTCGGCGACAAGCGGCTGCCGGTCATCGTGACGTCGCCCGGCGGCCGGGTCGAGGCAGCCTTGGAGTTGGGCCGCATCCTGCGTGCCCGAAAACTCGACATCGGCGTCGGGCTGACGCGCTTTGTCGAATGCGCCCCTGAGCAGAAGGGTTGCCAGCTCGATCCGGCCAGAAGGGGTATCTATCGGGGCGCGCTGTACTCGGCTGGAGCCTATTGTGCTTCCGCCTGTTCGATGATGTTCGCCGGCGGCGTGCGCAGGCACGTCGGGCAATGGGCCTATATGGGAGTCCATCAGGTGACGTCTTACGTGACGCAGCAGAAGATCACCTATCGCGAGACCTATCGGGTCGTCAAAGGCAAGAGAAAGACCCTGAGCCGCAAGGTCGTCCGGCGCAAGACGGTGGGTAGCTACACCACCACCAAGATGGGAAAGGCGTTCAACGCCAGGATGGTGGCCTATCTCAAGGAGATGGGGGTCAAGCAGACAATGTACGATGTCGGGCAAAGCACGCCCGTCTCCGAGATGCGCCAGCTGACACCCGTCGAGATGCTCAATATGAACCTGATAACCAGCCTAGATGCGACCGACGTCCTGGTCAGCATCGAGGTCTGCAAGAGCGCCACTCCTGCCGGCAATTGCTCCCTGGCGCCTGACATCAAGCCGCAGCCGGGCTCATATCCCAAGCATGTCGTGCCCGAAGATGGCGGCATGTGGTTCGTGGTCGTTCGCTCCAGCGAAGCTGGTTGCGAACCGAATTGTCCCGAATGGATTTCGGCTGAAGGCGACATTGATGCCAAAGCGCTGTCGCGGCTTGAGGCGACGCTCAAGGCGCTGGGCGGGCGAAAGCTTCCCTTGGTGGTGTCCTCCAGAGGCGGTGACGTCGAGACGGCGATGGCAATGGGCAGGATGATCCGTAAGGCGCGTTTGGACGTTGCTGTTGGGGGCACGATATTTGGCGGCTGCCGGCCGCGCGATGAGGGCTGCAAGGCTCCAGCCAAGTCGCCGTTATTCGGCAATGCAGTTTCTTACGAAGGGCTGTGCTTGAACGATTGCACCCTTCTGCTGGCGGCGGGTAAGACGAGGCTGGTTGGCTATGGTGCTCGATTTGGCTGGTATCTGAGAGCCAAGCCGCCCGCATCCGTACTTGCGGCGTATCTTGACGAAATGGGGGTGCAAGCTCATTCGTTCGACGACGCCGCCCCCATCAAGGTCGTCTATACCGATCAGACAAGGCTCAAGGCGGCTGGCCTTCTGACCCGGAATGGTTCGGTGGATCTGCTGATAGATGGCGGTGTTTGCCGGCTGATCCCCATTCCCGCCAATTGCAGGCTGGCCATTCAAGGTGAGTTTGCGCGGAAACAGTAAGGCGTTCCCGCGCCCAACCGCCGTTTCATCGCCAGCACCAGGCCAAGGCTTGGCAATTGCAGGCTTCCATGCCGTGGTCGCGCTCCCCATATGCCATTCAACGCGAATGGAGGAAGACGATGCAAAAAGACGTGCCGACATTGTTCGACTGGGCTGGCGGAGCTGCGGCGCTCAATCGGCTGACGGAGGTGTTTTACGACAAGGTTCTCGCGGATCCGCTGCTCGAGCCGGTATTCCGCAACATGTCCGCTGATCATCCCGCACATGTCGCTGCATTCATTGGCGAAGTGTTCGGCGGGCCGAAGGACTACAGCGAGATCCATGGCGGCCATCCCGCCATGATCAGCCACCACCTCAACAAACATCTCGACGCCGCTGATGAGGTGAAGCTGCCCGACGATCCCGAATTCCGTTCGGCGTTCGTCGCCTATCTCGAATGGGGCACACGCCTGGCCAAGCTGAACTCGCAGGACGGTGCCGCGCCCGCACTGCACGAGCCGATGCCCCGCTGGGGCTGGGGTGTTCCGGGCGGGCCTTACGTGCCGCCGGCCAAATCTTGACCTGAAGCCTGGACCTCGATGCCCCGGCCCTAAGGCCGCCGCAATGTCGCGGGACGTGTCCGTGGAACAGGAAGCGTTGCATGCTGATCGCGCATTTGCCGGCCGGTTTCGTCTTGGGAACGCTGGTCCGGGACCTGGGACGTGGTGCCCGCACGATCATGCCGGCTGCACTCCTGGGCAGCGTCGCCCCCGATCTCGACATGTTCTACTTCTATCTGATCGACGGCCAGCAGACGCACCACCACAGCTACTTCACGCACTGGCCGCTGTTTTGGACCGGGCTTGGCGTTGTCGCACTGCCACTTGTCAAATGGTTATGGCCGCAGCTCTTTGCGGCTGCCATGGTCTTCTTCACCGCCGTCATGACCCACATGGTGCTCGATTCGATCGCTACCCCGATGCAGTGGCTGATGCCTTTCAGTGACGTCACGGTAGAGCTTGTCACCATACCGGCCCGATATTCGCACTGGGTACTGAGCTTCATCCTGCACTGGACCTTCGCGCTTGAGCTTGTCATTTGCGCCTGGGCGGCGTTGCTGGCCGTCAGGCAGCTGAGGCAACGCAAGCTGCGCGAAAGCCGCGCTTGAGACCCTGCACATTGAGCGCCGTCAGGTGCAGGCAACGAGCCAAAGTGCGTCACTAGGCAGGCGAGGGCGCCTGACCAAAATTCCGCCTGTGAATGTTCGCAACATCACGCATTGCGCTCTTTACAGACGCCGTGGAAATCCTTAGGAAGCCCGTGCTGCGCAGATGATGCGCGGCGAGATGCACGGGCATAGCTCAGTTGGTAGAGCGGCGGTCTCCAAAACCGCAGGTCGTAGGTTCGAGCCCTGCTGCCCGTGCCAGTCTTGCCAGAATTCGCTAATTCAGGCATAAGGACTTCTATAGCCGGAACGGAACGACTGGATGGTTCCGACGCGGCGTTTAAACGTAAAGCTTGTTCCTGCCACTTGCGTGGAGAGAGAATCGGTTTTATGTAAGCGAAACAGACACGCGGCGCGTGGAGCTGGGGATCCGGCTTTACGCGTCCGAATTGCATGGGCGAAATGTTGCGCTGATTCGGCGTCGATATCGTTCATGTGATGGCATCTCCCGGTCACGGGATCATCCAGAAGTCCGGTCAACGGACGTTGAGAGCAGAGCGGCACATGGCGAAAACCACGAACCCCTTCACCTTTCTGCAGCAGGTAAGGTCGGAAACGGCGAAGGTGACGTGGCCATCACGGCGCGAGACGATGATCTCCACGGTCATGGTTCTTGGCTTTGCGATTATTGCGATGATTTTCTTTTTTGCCGCTGACCAGCTGATGGCATTCGCCGTCGAGCAGATCTTGGGCATTGGCCGCTAAGGCTGCGAATACGGAGAATTCCTGAGATGACTGCGCGCTGGTATATCGTCCACGCCTATTCGAACTTCGAAAAGAAGGTCGCCGAGGACATTGAGCACAAGGCCAAGCAGAAGGGCCTGAGCGAGCAGATCGAGCAGATCGTTGTTCCGACCGAGAAGGTTGTTGAGGTTCGCCGCGGCCGCAAGGTCGATGCTGAGCGCAAGTTCTTCCCGGGCTATGTGTTGCTGAAGGCCCATTTGACCGACGCCGTCTTCTCGCTCGTGAAGAACACGCCGAAGGTCACTGGTTTCCTTGGTGATTCCAAGCCGGTGCCGATCACGGAAGCTGAGGCCCAGCGCATCCTGAACCAGGTCCAGGAGGGCGTCGAGCGTCCCAAGCCGTCCGTCACGTTCGAGATCGGTGAAGCGGTTCGCGTTTCCGACGGTCCGTTCGCGTCGTTCAACGGCTTCGTCCAGGAAGTGGACGAGGAGCGGGCGCGCCTCAAGGTGGAAGTGTCGATCTTCGGGCGCGCTGTGCCTGTCGATCTCGAATTCGGTCAGGTCGAAAAGGGCTGATCGAGACGCCCGTCACCGGTTTCGGTGGTGGGCAGTGCCGGGCGCAGGCCTGGCGCAAGCATGGTGGGAGAAGAGGCAGCTTAGCCGGTTGTCTTTTTCGCACCACCAAACTGCAACCGCCGGGTCATCCGGCATAAAACGAAAGCAGGAAAGAGATGGCTAAGAAAGTTGCGGGCCAGCTCAAGCTCCAGGTTTCCGCGGGTTCGGCGACGCCGTCGCCCCCGATCGGTCCGGCGCTTGGTCAGCGTGGCATCAACATCATGGAGTTCTGCAAGGCGTTCAACGCGCAGACCCAGGAGCTCGAGAAGGGGTCCCCGATCCCGGTCGTGATCACCTATTACCAGGACAAGTCGTTCACCTTCGTCATGAAGACGCCGCCGGTGGCCTACTTCCTGAAGAAGGCTGCCAACCTCAAGTCGGGTTCCAAGGAGCCGGGCAAGATCAAGGCTGGCGAGATCAGCAGCGCCAAGGTGCGCGAGATCGCCGAAGTCAAGATGAAGGACTTGAACGCGAACGACATCGAAGCCGCCATCAAGATGGTCGAAGGCTCGGCTCGTTCGATGGGCCTGGAAGTGGTGGGCTGAGATCATGGCTAAGATTGCAAAGCGCGTTTCCAAGTCCCGCGAAGGCATCGACGTGAACAAGGCTTACGGCCTTGGCGAAGCGATCGAGCTTTTGAAGGCTCGCTCGTCGGTCAAGTTCGACGAGACCATCGAAGTCGCCATGAACCTCGGCGTCGACCCGCGCCACGCTGACCAGATGGTCCGCGGCGTGGTCAATCTGCCGAACGGCACGGGCCGCACGGTCCGCGTGGCGGTGTTCGCACGTGATGCAAAGGCTGACGAAGCCCGCGCCGCCGGCGCTGACATCGTTGGTGCCGAAGATCTCGTCGATATCGTCCAGAAGGGCCAGATCGACTTCGATCGCTGCATTGCCACTCCCGACATGATGCCGCTGGTCGGTCGTCTCGGTAAGGTGCTCGGCCCGCGCGGCATGATGCCGAACCCGAAGGTCGGCACCGTGACCACCGACATCGCCGGAGCCGTCAAGGCTTCGAAGGGCGGCGCCGTTGAGTTCCGCGTCGAGAAGGCAGGCATCATCCACGCTGGCGTCGGCAAGGTCTCCTTCGACGTCAAGGCGCTGGAAGAAAACGTCCGCGCCTTTGCTGACGCGGTCAACAAGGCCAAGCCGGCAGGCGCCAAGGGCGTCTACGTCAAGAAGGTGTCCGTCACCTCGACGATGGGCCCAGGCCTCAAGGTCGACCTCGGCACGCTCGCAGCGTCCTGATGATTTGAATTGGGATCGGCCGGCAACGGCTGGATCCTGAGAAGTATTCCGGGCCTCCGGGCCCGGATTTTCGGAAGCTGGAAACAGCTTTCGAAAATCCTGTCCGAGATTGCAGGCGGTCCAGGCGACCCTTGGTCCTTAATTCGAATGGGCCTGCATGAGACGGGTGAAGACCAGACAAAGGAGCCTTTGCTCCAATGAAAGGTTCGAACCGTGTTTGCCTTTTGTCTGCGCATCGCGCCGGGCCACAAGCCCGTCAGGTGTGGCGAAAGGGGGCAGGATCCTCGAGCGCCGTTCGGGTGATCTGGAATTTCTGGATTGGCCGCCCGGCAAAAGGCAACCCGACCGCACATCCCGCAAATGGGAAGCGGTCAACTGGAGATAGGCAGTGGACAGAGCGGAAAAACGCGAACTCGTCACGGGCCTGAATGACGCGTTCTCGAACGCAGGTTCAGTGGTCGTGGCCCACTATGCCGGTATCACCGTCGCGCAAATGAACGATCTTCGCGTGAAGATGCGTCAGGCCGGCGGCACCGTCAAAGTCGCGAAGAACCGTCTCGCCAAAATCGCTCTTCAGGGCACGGAATCCGAAAGCATCATCGATCTGTTCAAGGGACAGACGCTGGTTGCCTATTCGGAGGATCCGATTGCAGCGCCGAAGGTCGCGTCCGACTTCGCCAAGACCAATGACAAGCTTGTCATCCTTGGTGGTTCGATGGGCACGACCTCGCTCAACGCCGACGGAGTCAAGGCTTTGGCCGCGCTCCCGTCGCTCGACGAGCTGCGTGCAAGGCTGGTTGGCATGATCGCCACCCCGGCTACCCGGATCGCCCAGATCGTCAATGCGCCGGCGGCTTCGGTCGCGCGCGTCATTGGCGCTTATGCCCGGAAGGACGAGGCGGCATGAGGCCGTTCCTCGCTATCATCAACACACGTTCGAACTGATTGAAGGAATAGAAAAATGGCTGATCTCGCAAAGATCGTTGACGACCTGTCGGCCCTGACCGTCCTCGAGGCGGCTGAGCTGTCGAAGCTCCTCGAAGAGAAGTGGGGCGTTTCGGCTGCAGCTCCTGTGGCTGTTGCTGCTGCTGGCGGCGGCGCTGCTGCTGCTCCGGCTGAAGAGAAGACCGAGTTCGATGTCATCCTGGCAGCTGCCGGCGACAAGAAGATCGAAGTCATCAAGGAAGTCCGCGCCATCACCGGCCTGGGCCTCAAGGAAGCCAAGGACCTCGTCGAAGGCGCTCCGAAGCCGGTCAAGGAAGGCGTTTCCAAGGCCGACGCAGAGAAGCTCAAGGCTCAGCTGGAAGCAGCTGGCGCCAAGATCGAGCTTAAGTAAGCACGGTTTCGGTGGGCAGCTTAACGGCCGCCCACCGGCTCCCGTGACCCGGGGGATTGTGGGGAACCTATTTCCTGATGGCCGCAAGCGGCTTTCAGGAAACGGGTTTTCGCCCGTTTTGGATAGGCCGCCGCCGAGGCGGCGCGAAAATGCAAGGTGAGCATTAGCGACGCTCACCCCAAGAAAGGCAGCAAGGAGCGACGATGGCCCAGATCCAGACTTTCAATGGCCGCAGACGCGTACGCAAGTTCTTCGGAAAGATCCCGGAAGTTGCGGAGATGCCGAACCTCATCGAGGTTCAAAAGGCATCCTACGATCAGTTCCTGATGGTGGACGAGCCCAAGGGCGGCCGTCCCGATGAAGGACTGCAGGCCGTTTTCAAGTCGGTCTTCCCGATCTCTGACTTCTCCGGCGCGTCGATGCTGGAATTCGTCAAGTATGAGTTCGAAGCACCGAAATTCGACGTCGACGAGTGCCGTCAGCGCGATCTGACCTTTGCTGCGCCGCTCAAGGTGACGCTGCGCCTCATCGTGTTCGATATTGACGAGGATACCGGCGCGAAGTCTATCAAGGACATCAAGGAGCAGGACGTCTATATGGGCGACATGCCGCTCATGACGTCCAACGGCACCTTCATCGTCAACGGCACCGAGCGCGTCATCGTCTCGCAGATGCACCGTTCGCCGGGCGTCTTCTTCGATCACGACAAGGGCAAGTCGCACTCTTCGGGCAAGCTTCTGTTTGCCGCGCGCGTCATCCCTTATCGCGGTTCCTGGCTCGACATCGAATTCGACTCCAAGGACATCGTCCACGCCCGTATCGACCGCCGCCGCAAGATCCCGGTGACGTCGCTGCTGATGGCGCTCGGCATGGACGGCGAAGAGATCCTGTCGACCTTCTACAACAAGATCACCTACAAGAAGTCGGGCGATCACTGGCGCATCCCGTTCTCGGTCGACCGTTTCCGCGGCCTTAAGGCTGTCGGCGACCTGGTTGATGCCGACACCGGCGAAGTCGTCGTCGAAGGCGGCAAGAAGATTACTGCTCGCCAGGCCAAGCAGCTTGCCGAGAAGGGCCTCAAGGCGATCAAGGCGACCGAAGACGATCTGTTCGGCAGCTACCTCGCTGAGGACATCGTCAACTACGCCACCGGCGAGATTTTCCTCGAAGCCGGCGACGAGATCGACGAAAAGACCCTGAAGGTCCTGCTTGCCGCTGGCGAGGAAGAGATCAAGATCCTCGACATCGATCACATCAATGTCGGCGGCTACATTCGCAACACGCTGACCGTCGATAAGAACGAGAGCCGCCAGGACGCGCTGTTCGACATCTACCGCGTCATGCGTCCGGGCGAGCCGCCCACCATCGACACCGCCGAAGCGATGTTCAACTCGCTGTTCTTCGATAGCGAGCGCTACGACCTGTCGGCCGTCGGCCGCGTCAAGATGAACATGCGTCTCGAGCTCGACGCTGAAGACACCGTCCGTGTCCTGCGCAAGGATGACATCCTTGCCGTGGTCAAGACGCTTGTCGAACTGCGCGACGGCAAGGGCGAAATCGACGACATCGACAACCTCGGCAACCGCCGTGTCCGTTCGGTCGGCGAGCTGATGGAAAATCAGTACCGCGTCGGTCTGCTCCGCATGGAGCGCGCGATCAAGGAACGTATGTCCTCGATCGAGATCGACACGGTCATGCCGCAGGACCTGATCAACGCCAAGCCGGCGGCAGCCGCCGTGCGCGAGTTCTTCGGTTCCTCGCAGCTGTCGCAGTTCATGGACCAGACCAACCCGCTCAGCGAAATCACCCACAAGCGTCGTCTTTCGGCGCTTGGACCCGGTGGTCTGACCCGTGAGCGCGCTGGCTTCGAAGTCCGCGACGTGCACCCAACCCACTACGGCCGTATCTGCCCGATTGAGACGCCGGAAGGCCCGAATATCGGTCTGATCAACTCGCTGGCTACCTTCGCACGCGTCAACAAGTACGGCTTCATCGAGAGCCCGTACCGCAAGATCGTCGACGGCACGCTGACCAACGAGGTTGTCTACCTGTCGGCTATGGAAGAGGCCAAGCACTTCGTTGCCCAGGCCAATGCCGAGCTCGACAAGGATGGCCACTTCGTCGACGAGTTCGTCATTTGCCGTAACGCCGGCGAAGTGATGATGGCGCCGCGCGAAAACGTCGACCTTATGGACGTTTCGCCCAAGCAGATGGTGTCAGTCGCAGCCGCGCTGATCCCGTTCCTGGAAAACGACGACGCCAACCGCGCTCTGATGGGCTCGAACATGCAGCGTCAGGCTGTGCCGCTGGTGCGTGCCGAGGCTCCGTTCGTCGGTACCGGCATGGAACCGATCGTTGCCCGTGACTCTGGTGCAGCCATCGGCGCTCGCCGCGGCGGTATCGTCGACCAGGTCGACGCGACCCGTATCGTTATCCGTGCGACCGAAGACCTCGATCCGGGTAAGTCTGGCGTCGACATCTACCGTCTGATGAAGTTCCAGCGTTCGAACCAGAACACCTGCATCAACCAGCGTCCGCTGGTTCGCATGGGTGACCGGGTCAACAAGGGCGACATCATCGCTGACGGTCCGTCGACCGAGCTTGGCGATCTGGCTCTCGGCCGTAACGTGCTCGTCGCGTTCATGCCGTGGAACGGCTACAACTACGAGGACTCGATCCTGCTCTCCGAGCGCATCGTGGCCGATGACGTTTTCACCTCGATCCACATCGAGGAATTCGAGGTCATGGCGCGCGATACGAAGCTCGGGCCTGAGGAAATTACCCGCGACATTCCGAACGTTTCGGAAGAAGCGCTGAAGAACCTCGACGAAGCCGGTATCGTCTACATCGGTGCGGAAGTTGCACCGGGCGACATCCTGGTCGGCAAGATCACGCCGAAGGGCGAAAGCCCGATGACGCCGGAAGAGAAGCTTCTGCGCGCCATCTTCGGTGAAAAGGCGTCCGACGTCCGTGACACCTCCATGCGCATGCCGCCCGGAACCTTCGGCACAGTCGTCGAAGTTCGCGTCTTCAACCGCCACGGCGTGGAGAAGGACGAACGCGCCATGGCGATCGAGCGCGAGGAAATCGAGCGTCTCGCCAAGGACCGTGACGACGAGCAGGCGATCCTCGATCGCAACGTCTACAGCCGCTTGAGCGACATGCTCGTCGGCAAGGACGCGATCGCTGGACCGAAGGGCTTCAAGAAGGGCTCGACCGTCGCCAAGGAGACGCTGGACGACTATCCGCGTTCGCAGTGGTGGCAGTTCGCCGTCGAAGACGAGAAGATGCAGGGCGAGCTCGAAGCTCTCCGCGGCCAGTACGACGACTCCAAGAAGCAGCTCGAGCAGCGCTTCATGGACAAGGTCGAAAAGGTGCAGCGCGGCGACGAGATGCCGCCCGGCGTGATGAAGATGGTCAAGGTCTTCGTTGCGGTGAAGCGCAAGATGCAGCCCGGCGACAAGATGGCCGGCCGTCACGGCAACAAGGGTGTCGTGTCGCGTATCGTTCCGGTCGAGGACATGCCGTTCCTCGAAGATGGCACGCATGCTGACATCGTGCTCAACCCGCTCGGCGTGCCTTCGCGCATGAATGTCGGCCAGATTCTGGAAACGCATCTGGGCTGGGCATGCGCAGGCATGGGCAAGAAGATCGGGGAGTTGATCGAAGCGTACAAGTCTGGTGGCGATATCAAGCCGCTGCGCGAGACGCTCGAGAGCTTCATTCCGGCCAACGACCGCAACGAGCCGGTCCGTGATTATGACGACGAAAGCATCGTTCGCCTCAGCGAGCAGATGAAGCGTGGCGTCTCGATCGCGACCCCGGTGTTCGACGGTGCGCATGAAGCCGACATCAACATCATGTTGGAGCAGGCGGGTCTTCACACCTCCGGTCAGTCGCAGTTGTACGATGGCCGTACGGGTGAGCCGTTCGACCGCAAGGTGACCATGGGCTACATCTACATGCTCAAGCTTCACCACCTGGTCGACGACAAGATCCACGCTCGTTCGATCGGACCGTACTCGCTCGTGACCCAGCAGCCGCTGGGCGGCAAGGCGCAGTTCGGTGGCCAGCGCTTCGGTGAGATGGAGGTCTGGGCACTCGAAGCCTACGGTGCCGCCTACACGCTGCAGGAAATGCTGACCGTGAAGTCGGACGACGTGGCCGGCCGTACCAAGGTCTACGAGGCGATCGTGCGCGGTGACGACACGTTCGAAGCGGGCATCCCGGAGAGCTTCAACGTTCTCGTCAAGGAAATGCGTTCGCTGGGCCTCAATGTCGAGCTTGAGAACACCAAGGTCGACGAAAACCACCGGCTGCCAAACGCTGCCGAGTAAGCACTAAAGGCGCGCCGCGGGATTTTCCCGCGGCGTCGCCGCTGAGCACGATCCCCAGGCTTGGGTACTGATCGTGCTCGTTCGATGAGAATTTTTCGGCGACGGCCGACACAGCAGGCGGGCGCTCTGGCCCGCACAAGATGAAAAGGGGCTTTCGTGGGCCCCGAAAAGGAGAACGGCATGAACCAAGAGGTCATGAATCTCTTCAACCCCCAGGCGCCTGCGCAGGTGTTCGATTCCATCCGGATTTCGCTCGCCAGCCCTGAGAAGATTCTGTCCTGGTCGTTCGGCGAAATCAAAAAGCCGGAGACGATCAACTACCTCACCTTCAAGCCGGAGCGTGACGGGCTGTTCTGCGCCCGTATCTTTGGCCCGATCAAGGACTACGAGTGCCTGTGCGGCAAGTACAAGCGCATGAAGTACAAGGGCGTCATCTGCGAAAAGTGCGGCGTGGAAGTGACGCTGTCGCGCGTTCGCCGCGAGCGCATGGGTCACATTGAACTCGCAGCGCCTGTTGCCCACATCTGGTTCCTGAAGTCGTTGCCGAGCCGCATCGGCACGCTGCTCGACATGACGCTCAAGGATATCGAGCGCGTCCTGTACTTCGAGAACTACATCGTTACCGAGCCGGGCCTGACCGCTCTCAAGGAGCACCAGCTCCTCGGCGAGGAAGAGTACCAGATCGCAGTTGACGAGTATGGCGAGGATTCCTTCACCGCCATGATCGGTGCTGAGGCCATCCACGACCTGCTCGCCTCTATGGATCTCGAAAAGATCGCTGGCGACCTGCGTTCCGAGCTGGCGACGACGACGTCCGAGCTGAAGCAGAAGAAGTATCTCAAGCGCCTCAAGGTCGTTGAGAACTTCATGGAATCGGGCAACCGTCCCGAGTGGATGATCATGAAGGTCGTGCCGGTGATCCCGCCGGACCTGCGTCCGCTGGTCCCGCTGGATGGCGGCCGCTTTGCGACTTCCGATCTGAACGATCTCTATCGCCGCGTCATCAACCGTAACAACCGCTTGAAGCGGCTGATCGAACTGCGGGCTCCGGGCATCATCATCCGCAACGAGAAGCGCATGCTGCAGGAGGCTGTCGACGCACTGTTCGACAACGGCCGCCGTGGCCGCGTCATCACCGGTGCCAACAAGCGTCCGCTGAAGTCGCTGTCCGACATGCTCAAGGGCAAGCAGGGTCGCTTCCGTCAGAACCTGCTCGGCAAGCGCGTCGACTACTCCGGCCGTTCGGTCATCGTGACCGGCCCGGAGCTCAAGCTTCACCAGTGCGGCCTGCCGAAGAAGATGGCGCTCGAGCTGTTCAAGCCGTTCATCTACGCCCGTCTCGACGCCAAGGGTTACTCCTCGACCGTCAAGCAGGCCAAGAAGCTGGTCGAGAAGGAAAAGCCGGAAGTCTGGGATATCCTCGACGAGGTCATCCGCGAGCATCCGGTTCTGCTCAACCGCGCCCCGACGCTGCACCGCCTGGGCATCCAGGCCTTCGAACCCATTCTGATCGAAGGCAAGGCCATCCAGTTGCACCCGCTCGTCTGCACGGCCTTCAACGCCGACTTCGACGGCGACCAGATGGCTGTCCACGTTCCGCTGTCGCTCGAGGCTCAGCTCGAAGCACGTGTGCTGATGATGTCGACCAACAACATCCTGCATCCGGCCTCCGGCGCGCCGATCATCGTGCCGTCGCAGGACATGGTTCTCGGTCTCTACTACCTTTCGATCGTCAACCAGAATGAGCCGGGCGAGGGCATGGTGTTTGCCGACATGGGCGAACTCCAGCATGCGCTTGAGACCAAGGCTGTCACGCTGCACGCCAAGATCAAGGGTCGTTTCCGCACGGTCGACGCCGAAGGCAATGTCGTGTCCAAGATCCACGACACGACGCCTGGCCGCATGATCATCGGCGAGCTGCTGCCGAAGAACGTCAACGTGCCTTACGACACGGCCAACCAGGAGATGACCAAGAAGAACATCTCCAAGATGATCGACACCGTCTACCGCCACTGCGGTCAGAAAGAGACGGTCATCTTCTGCGATCGCATCATGGCTCTCGGCTTCGCTCACGCCTGCCGCGCCGGCATTTCGTTCGGCAAGGACGACATGCTGATCCCCGATACCAAGGAGAAGCTGGTCGCCGATACCGAAGCTTTGGCCAAGGAATACGAGCAGCAGTACAATGACGGCCTGATCACACAGGGCGAGAAGTACAACAAGGTCGTCGACGCCTGGGCCAAGTGCTCGGAAAAGGTCGCCGACGAGATGATGGCCCGCATCAAGGCGGTGGAGTTCGAAGACAACGGCCGTCAGAAGCCGATGAACTCGATCTACATGATGTCGCACTCCGGTGCGCGTGGTTCGCCCACCCAGATGCGCCAGCTCGCCGGCATGCGCGGCCTGATGGCCAAGCCGTCGGGTGAAATCATCGAGACGCCGATCATTTCCAACTTCAAGGAAGGTCTGACGGTTCTCGAGTACTTCAACTCGACCCACGGCGCCCGTAAGGGTCTCGCGGATACCGCTCTGAAGACGGCTAACTCCGGCTACCTGACGCGTCGTCTCGTCGACGTGGCCCAGGATTGCATCGTCAACTCGGTTGATTGCGGCACCGACAAGGGCCTCACCATGCAGCCGATCGTCGATGCCGGCCAGGTGGTCGCTTCGCTCGGCCTGCGTATCCTCGGCCGTACGTCGCTCGACGACATCAACCATCCGGTTACTGGCGATCTGCTGGTCAAGGGTGGCACGCTGATGGACGAGCGCGACATCGAGGTCATCGAGAAGGCTGGCGTCCAGTCGGTCCGCATCCGTTCGGCCCTGACCTGCGAAGTCAAGGTTGGCGTCTGCGCTGTCTGCTACGGTCGCGACCTGGCACGCGGTACCCCTGTCAACCAGGGCGAAGCTGTCGGCGTCATTGCCGCTCAGTCGATCGGCGAGCCGGGCACGCAGCTCACCATGCGTACCTTCCACATGGGCGGTACCGCGCAGGTGGTGGACAGCTCGTTCCTTGAAGCTTCGTATGAAGGCAAGGTCGAGATCCGCAACCGCAACGTGGTTCGCAACTCCGATGGCAACCTCGTCGTGATGGGCCGCAACATGGCGATCCTGATCCTCGACGAAGCCGGCAAGGAGCGTGCCACGCACCGCGTCACCTATGGTTCGCGTATCTTCGTGGACGATGGCGACAAGGTGAAGCGCGGCCAGCGTGTCGCCGAGTGGGATCCCTACACCCGTCCGATCCTCACCGAAATCGAAGGCCGTGTGGCATTCGAGGATCTGGTCGACGGCATTTCCGTTCAGGAAACGGCCGACGAGTCGACCGGCATCACCAAGCGTGAGGTCATCGACTGGCGTTCGACCCCGCGCGGCAACGACCTGAAGCCTGCGATGGTCGTGCAGGACTCCAAGGGCAAGGTCGGCAAGCTGTCGAAGGGCGGCGATGCTCGCTTCCTGCTCTCGGTCGAGGCCATTCTTTCGGTCGAGCCGGGTGCCCAGGTTCGTCCTGGCGACGTTCTGGCGCGTATCCCGATGGAAAGCGCGAAGACCAAGGACATCACCGGCGGTCTGCCGCGTGTTGCCGAGCTCTTCGAAGCCCGCCGTCCGAAGGATCACGCCATCATCGCCGAGATCGATGGTACGGTCCGCTTCGGCCGCGACTACAAGAACAAGCGCCGCATCATCATCGAGCCGCATGACTCGACGCTTGAACCGGTCGAATACCTGATCCCGAAGGGCAAGCCGTTCCATCTTCAGGACGGCGACGCCATTGAAAAGGGCGACTACATCCTCGACGGCAATCCTGCGCCGCACGACATCCTGGCCATCAAGGGCGTGGAAGCTCTCGCTTCCTACCTCGTCAACGAAATCCAGGAAGTCTACCGACTGCAGGGCGTGTCGATCAACGACAAGCACATCGAGGTCATCGTTCGTCAGATGCTGCAGAAGGTCGAGATCACCGCACAGGGCGACTCGATCTACATCCCGGGCGATCATGTCGACGTCATCGAGTTCGACGAGATCAACGATCGCCTGATCGAGGAAGGCAAGAAGCCTGCCGAAGGTCAGCCGGTTCTGCTCGGTATCACCAAGGCATCGCTGCAGACGCCGTCCTTCATCTCGGCCGCTTCCTTCCAGGAAACGACCAGGGTGCTGACGGAAGCTGCGGTCGCCGGCAAGACCGACATGCTGCAGGGCCTCAAGGAAAACGTCATCGTCGGCCGTCTTATCCCGGCCGGCACGGGCGGCATGATGAGCCAGATCCGGCGCATCGCCACCTCGCGCGACGAACTGATCCTCGACGAGCGCCGGAAGCTCTCGGGTGCCGAGGTCGCCGAGCCGATCCTGACTGACATGGTCAACGCCGCTCAGTAAGGGCGTCGTACGAAAGAACTGGGAAAGGGGGCTTCGGCCCCCTTTTTCATTTGGGTGACACTTCGGCTTCATGTCGCTGTCAAATGCCGACGCTAGCAATACGGGTTCAACACGCATTGCAGGTGACCGCACCATGAAGTTTGTTCTCTCCACTATCGCTGCAGGTCTGGCTTCGTCGGTGATCAGCGCCCATGCGCAGGATCCCGCGCCGTTCAAGGCGACGCTGCTCGGCCAGGTCGTCTTGCCGACCGGACTGAAGATTGCGGGAACCGAGTTCGGCGGCATCTCCGGCCTCGACTTTGATGCGGCCAGCGGGCTGTTCTACGCCATTTCGGATGACCGCTCGGAACGTGCGCCGGCGCGGCTTTACACGCTCAAGCTCGCGATCGACGGCAAGGGCGTTCACGGCGTCGACATCGTTTCGAGCGCAGAATTGCGCAACGCCGAAGGTGCTGCCTTCGCCAAGAAGGACATCGACCCGGAGTCGATCCGTTTCGACTCTGCGGCAAACCGCATCTTTTGGTCGAGCGAGGGTGATGCTGCTGGCCGGCCGGCGATCTATGAAGCCAAACCCGACGGCAGCCACGTCAGGAGCTTCGCCATTCCCGAGGCCTATCTGCCCAATGCCGACAAGACGCGCGGTGTGCGCGGCAACCTGTCGTTCGAAAGCCTCGACATTTCACCCGACGGCAAGACCCTTTGGGCGGGAACCGAAAACGCGCTGGCGCAGGACGGCGACAAGGCGACGCTGGAGGCTGGCAGCCCATCGCGCGTCATTGGCTTCGACATCGCCAGCGGCACTGTCGCTGCCGAACACGTCTATGACAACGGGCCGATCTTCACCAAGGCGACCCAGGACCCGTATTACAATGACAACGGCCTCTCCGAATTCCTGCTCTTTGGCCCCGACGAGCTTCTGACGATCGAACGTGCTTTCGCGCTTGGCATCGGCAGCGAGATCAACTTCTATCTGGCCAGTTTCTCCGGTGCGACCGACGTCAAGGATGTTGCCTCGATCAAGGACGTTACGGCAAAGCCGATGTCGAAGCGCAAGGTGCTGAAGATCGGCGAGGGTGATTTCGGGCTCGACATTGACAACATCGAGTCGGTGACGTGGGGCCCCGAAATAGACGGCCGGCGCACGTTGGTCATTGCCTCCGACAACAACTTCAACCCGGAGCAGTTCACGCAATTCGTCGTGCTGAAACTTGACGCCGCCACGAATTGATCTGGCCGCGGCGCTGTTGGCCGCAAAATGCATGGTCCCATGTAGCAAAGCCGCCGGAGCGATCCGGCGGCATTTCTTTGCGATGCCGTGGCCTGGCGCGGGTTTGGCGGGTCTGCACCGCTTTCCGCAAGGTAAGTCTAATGTATTTGCGCCGTTTGACATCGTGAACTTACGAAAATAGCCTTCTGCTTGAAGTGCATCAGCCTTGAGAGGAGTGCCCGATGACCGACGTCCCCTCCGATGCGAAAGGACAGGGGGTATCGGTAGAGCCGAGCCTCCATCGCGTGATGGGCCCCTGGCTGCTTTTGCTCTTCATCGTCGGTGATATTCTCGGCACCGGCATCTACGCGCTGACGGGTCAAGTGGCCAAGCAGGTCGGCGGCGTGGTCTGGCTACCGTTTCTCGTCGCCTTCATCGTCGCTGTCATCACCGCCTTCAGCTATCTCGAACTGGTCACCAAATATCCAAAGGCCGCCGGTGCCGCCCTTTACGCTCACAAGGCGTTCGGCATCCATTTCATCACCTTCATCGTCGCTTTCGCAGTGATGTGCTCGGGCATCACCTCGGCGTCGACGGCCTCGCGCGCCTTTGCCGCCAATCTGTCGGGCGCGTTCGATCTCGGCCTCAGCGGGACCTACGGCATCACGCTCATCGGCCTGGCGTTCATGGCGGTTGTCGCTGCAGTGAACTTCCGCGGTGTCGGCGAAAGCGTCAAAGCCAATGTCGTACTGACCTGCGTCGAGTTCACCGGCCTGATGATCATCATTGTCATCGGTCTGTGGGCTATTGGAGCAGGTGAGGGCGATGTCTCCAGGGTGATGGAGTTCCACTCGGCGCCGGACCGCAGCGCCTTCTGGTCGGTGATCGCGGCAACCACGCTTGCGTTCTTCGCCATGGTCGGCTTCGAGGATTCGGTCAACATGGCCGAGGAGTGCAAGGACCCGACGCGCATCTTCCCGAAAGTGCTGCTGACCGGCTTGCTGATCACCGGCGTCATCTATGTGCTGGTGTCGATCTCTGCGATCACACTGGTGCCACCGGAACAGCTGGGCGAGGGCGAGACGCCGCTGCTCAAGGTGGTCCAGGCCGGCGCTCCCAACTTCCCGGTCGAGATCTTCGGTTTCATCACCATGTTCGCGGTCGCCAACAGCGCGCTCATCAACATGTTGATGGCGAGCCGGCTGGTCTATGGCATGAGCCGCGAACGCGTGTTGCCGGAAGTGCTCGGCAAGGTTCACGCCTCGCGTCGCACGCCCTACATCGCGATCGGCTTCACCACCTTGCTCGCTTTCGCGCTGATCAGCTTCGTTGGCGAGGTTCCGGCACTGGGAGGCACAACGGCGCTGCTGCTGCTGTGCGTGTTCACCGTGGTCAACATTGCCGTGCTGGTGTTGCGCAAGGATACTGTCGGCCACGGTCACTTCCGGACGCCGACGCTGCTGCCGATCGTGGGGGCCGTGGCTTGCGCCTTCTTCGCCGGACCGTGGACCGGGCGCGATCCTGTTCAATACAAGATCGCCGGTATCCTGATCGGCATCGGGGTGCTGTTGTGGTTCGTGACCGTGCTGGTCAACCGCGCCACCGGGCAGAAGCCCGCCGAACCTGAGATGGCTGACATTGGCGGGGCAGGGCCGGTGAACTGAACGCAGTGCATCCGGATGGGATGCGGGGTCAGAACGGCTCGTTGAAGGTAACGATCGAGACTTCGCCTTCGAGCGCACCTTGGTAGGCGGAGATGTGCGGCTCGTCGTCAGGTTCGCCCTGCATGTCGCCGATCTGGTCGAGCTCGGCTTCGGCGTAACCTTCCTTGGCCAGCGCGTCGAGCGCCATGCGAACGGCGGTATCGTCGTCTGGTGCGACGAGCATGATATGCGCGCCTTCGGGCTTGCCGCCCTTCTTGCGCCAGACTCGGCCGGTGATGATCGTCACTGGCCGTTCGTCGTTGTCGTTCATGATGATTCCCTGCAGTTAGATTCGTTTGAGGGGGGATTCGCCCCGGTTTCAACGATTTTCGCATGAAGAGCGGATGCGAGACAGGCCAAACAGTGTCACAAATCGGCGTTGGTACTATGTTGCGGCGCAATAAAGTTGCTCTAAGCCTCTTAGACCGCCCGAAGCCCCGGTTTCGTTAAGGTTTTTAAGGGGACGGGCTTGACGGTTCGCGGTCATGCGAGTAGATACCGCCTCGTCTGAGCCGATGTGAGGTTGGCTTTTCCGAAGCGACATGCTTTGGAGTTCACCTCAAACAGGGTTCGTTTTTTACGAGCGAGAAGACATTTCCGGCGTGCATGAAGCGGATTCGCTTCCTCTGCCTTTGTTCGGGCAAGACCGCAAGTCGCGGTTTGGGGCCCGAATTCGCGTATGGATTTTGCGCTTGAAGCCGCCCCGAACGGGCTTGAGACACGGAATTGAGAGACAAGAGGGTTTAATGCCTACCGTCAACCAGCTGATCCGCAAGCCGCGCATTGCGCCGGTGAAGCGCAACAAGGTTCCGGCCATGCAGGCCAACCCGCAGAAGCGGGGCGTTTGCACGCGCGTCTACACGACGACGCCGAAGAAGCCGAACTCGGCTCTGCGTAAGGTCGCGAAGATCCGCCTGACCAACGGTTTTGAAGTCATCGGTTACATCCCCGGCGAAGGTCACAACCTTCAGGAGCACTCCGTGGTTATGATCCGCGGCGGCCGTGTGAAGGATCTTCCGGGTGTGCGTTATCACATCATCCGCGGCGTGCTCGACACGCAGGGCGTGAAGAACCGCAAGCAGCGCCGTTCGAAGTACGGTGCGAAGCGTCCGAAGTAATTCGGGTTCTGCAATTTAGGCGCTGCGCGAGGTTCTCCGCGTAATAGAGCGTCGGCCAAGTTTGAGAGACAAGAACCATGTCACGTCGTCACAGTGCAGATAAGCGCGAAATCAACCCGGATCCCAAGTTTGGCGATCTGGTTGTCACCAAGTTCATGAATGCCGTCATGTATGACGGCAAGAAGTCGATCGCCGAAACGATCGTCTACGGTGCGCTTGATCAGGTTCAGGCCAAGACCAAGCAGGAGCCGGTCACCGTCTTCCATCAGGCGCTCGACAATGTCGCGCCGCATGTGGAAGTCCGTTCGCGCCGTGTTGGTGGTGCGACCTACCAGGTTCCGGTCGATGTGCGCCCAGAGCGCCGTCAGGCTCTCGCCATTCGCTGGCTGATCACTGCCGCCCGCAACCGTAACGAGACCACCATGGTCGACCGCCTCTCGGGCGAGCTGATGGATGCGGCTAACAACCGCGGCACCGCTGTCAAGAAGCGTGAAGACACCCACAAGATGGCGGAAGCCAACCGCGCCTTCGCGCACTACCGCTGGTAATAGCGCGACCGAACGACTGAGAGGCACCTCCCATGGCCCGCGAATACAAGATCGAAGACTACCGCAATTTCGGTATCATGGCGCATATCGACGCCGGCAAGACCACGACCACCGAGCGCATCCTTTATTACACGGGCAAGTCGCACAAGATCGGCGAAGTCCATGACGGCGCTGCCACCATGGACTGGATGGAGCAGGAGCAGGAACGCGGCATCACGATCACGTCCGCTGCGACCACGACTTTCTGGAAGGGCCGTGACGGCCAGCAGCGCCGCTTCAACATCATCGACACCCCCGGCCACGTCGACTTCACCATTGAAGTCGAGCGTTCGCTGCGCGTTCTCGACGGCGCCATCGCGCTGCTCGATGCCAACGCCGGTGTCGAACCGCAGACCGAGACCGTGTGGCGTCAGGCGGACAAGTATCATGTCCCGCGCATGATCTTCTGCAACAAGATGGACAAGATCGGGGCCGACTTCTATCGCTCGTACGATATGATCAAGTCGCGCCTCGGCGCCACTGCCGTTGCCGTCCAGCTGCCGATTGGCGCTGAATCGGAGTTCAAGGGCGTTGTCGATCTGATCGAGATGAACGCGCTGGTTTGGCGCGACGAGAGCCTGGGCGCTGCCTGGGACGTCGTCGAGATCCCGGACGACCTCAAGGAAAAGGCCGCCGAGTTCCGCGACAAGATGATCGAGTCCGCCGTCGAAATGGACGAGACGGCTCTTGAGAACTACCTCGAAGGCAAGATGCCGACGAACGACGAACTGCGTGCGCTGATCCGCAAGGGCACCATCGCCGTCAAGTTCTTCCCGATGTTCTGTGGCTCGGCCTTCAAGAACAAGGGCGTGCAGCCGCTTCTCGACGGCGTCGTTGAGTTCCTGCCGTCGCCGCTCGATGTTCCTGCGATCAAGGGCATCGATGCCAAGACCGAAGCCGAGATCGAGCGTCATGCCGACGACAGCGAACCGCTGTCGATGCTGGCCTTCAAGATCATGAACGATCCGTTTGTCGGTTCGCTGACCTTCTGCCGCATCTACTCGGGCAAGGTGGTCAAGGGCGCTTCGCTCGAAAACACCGTCAAGGGCAAGAAAGAGCGTCTCGGCCGTATGCTGCAGATGCACTCGAACTCGCGCTCCGACATCGAAGAGGCTTTCGCTGGCGACATCGTCGCTCTGGCCGGCCTCAAGGAAACGACCACCGGCGACACGCTCTGCGATCCGCTGCACCCGGTCATCCTCGAGCGCATGGAATTCCCCGAGCCGGTCATCCAGATCGCCATCGAGCCGAAGACCAAGGGCGACCAGGAAAAGATGGGCCTCGCGCTCAACCGCCTGGCTGCTGAAGATCCTTCGTTCCGCGTCAAGTCGGATGAAGAGTCGGGTCAGACCATCATCTCCGGCATGGGCGAGCTGCATCTCGACATCATCGTCGACCGCATGCGTCGCGAGTTCAAGGTCGAGGCGAACGTCGGCGCTCCGCAGGTTGCGTATCGCGAGACGATCACCCGCACCCACGAGCAGGACTACACCCATAAGAAGCAGTCGGGTGGTACCGGTCAGTTCGCACGCATCAAGATCGTGTTCGAACCGAACCCCGAGGGCGAAGAGTTCGTGTTCGAATCGAAGATCGTTGGTGGCGCGGTTCCGAAGGAATACATCCCCGGCGTCGACAAGGGTCTCCGCAGCGTTCTGTCTTCGGGTCCGTTCGCGGGCTTCCCGATGATCGGCGTCAAGGCGACGCTGATCGACGGCGCTTACCACGATGTCGACTCCTCGGTACTGGCCTTCGAAATCGCCGGTCGCGCCGCCCTTCGCGAAGCCGCTCCGAAGCTGGGTGTCCAGCTGCTCGAGCCGATCATGAAGGTCGAAGTCGTGACGCCGGAAGACTATGTCGGCAACGTCATTGGCGACTTGAACAGCCGTCGTGGCCAGATCCAGGGCCAGGAAAGCCGCGGTATTGCCGTCGTCGTCAACGCGATGGTGCCGCTGGCCAACATGTTCAAGTACGTGGACAGCTTGCGCTCGATGTCACAGGGCCGCGCCCAGTACACGATGCAGTTCGACCACTACGAGGCGGTCCCGACCGCGGTTGCTCAGGAAGTTCAAAAGAAATACGCGTAATTCCAACGAATTGCAGCGTTTTATTAATTCAACGCCCTTATCGGGCTAGCAAGAATGGAGACCTCACATGGCAAAAGGTAAATTCGAGCGTAATAAGCCTCATGTGAACATCGGCACGATTGGTCACGTTGACCACGGCAAGACGTCGCTGACGGCGGCGATCACGAAGTATTTCGGCGAGTTCAAGGCCTACGACCAGATCGACGCAGCGCCTGAAGAAAAGGCCCGCGGCATCACCATTTCGACGGCGCACGTCGAATACGAGACGCCGGCCCGCCACTACGCCCACGTCGACTGCCCCGGCCACGCTGACTATGTGAAGAACATGATCACCGGTGCTGCCCAGATGGACGGCGCGATCCTGGTCGTGTCGGCTGCCGATGGCCCGATGCCGCAGACCCGCGAGCACATCCTGCTCGCCCGTCAGGTCGGCGTTCCGGCCCTGGTGGTGTTCCTCAACAAGGTCGACCTGGTCGACGACGCCGAGCTGCTCGAACTGGTCGAGCTCGAAGTTCGCGAGCTGCTGTCGAAGTACGAATATCCGGGCGACGACATTCCGATGATCAAGGGTTCGGCTGTTGCTGCGCTCAACGATTCGGACAAGAAGATCGGTGAAGACGCGATCCGCGAGCTGATGGCTGCCGTCGACGCCTACATCCCGACGCCTGAGCGTCCGATCGACCGTCCGTTCCTGATGCCGATCGAAGACGTGTTCTCGATCTCGGGTCGCGGCACTGTGGTCACCGGTCGTGTCGAGCGCGGCATCGTCAAGGTTGGCGAAGAAGTCGAGATCGTCGGCATCAAGGCAACCTCGAAGACGACGGTCACCGGCGTTGAAATGTTCCGCAAGCTGCTCGATCAGGGCCAGGCTGGCGACAACATCGGCGCGCTGATCCGTGGCGTTGGCCGTGAAGACGTCGAGCGCGGCCAGGTGCTGTGCAAGCCGGGTTCGGTCAAGCCGCACAAGAAGTTCGTGGCTGAAGCCTACATCCTGACCAAGGAAGAAGGTGGCCGTCACACGCCGTTCTTCACCAACTACCGTCCGCAGTTCTACTTCCGCACGACGGACGTGACCGGCATCGTGTCGCTGCCGGAAGGCACCGAGATGGTCATGCCCGGCGACAACATCACCGTCGACGTCGAGCTGATCGTGCCGATCGCCATGGAAGAGAAGCTCCGCTTCGCTATCCGTGAAGGTGGCCGTACCGTCGGCGCCGGCATCGTCGCTTCGATCAAAGAATAATCCGAATTAACGATCTGTCGCGGGCGGGAATACGCCCGCGCCGCGCCAGAACAAGGAAGTGACCATGAACGGACAGAATATCCGCATCCGCCTCAAGGCGTTTGACCACCGGGTTCTCGACGCTTCGACGCGTGAGATCGTGTCGACCGCGAAGCGCACCGGCGCCAATGTTCGCGGCCCGATCCCGCTGCCGACGCGGATCGAGAAGTTCACGGTGAACCGCTCGCCGCACGTCGACAAGAAGAGCCGCGAGCAGTTCGAAATGCGCACGCACAAGCGTCTGCTGGACATCGTCGACCCGACCCCGCAGACCGTTGATGCGCTGATGAAGCTCGACCTCGCAGCAGGCGTCGACGTCGAAATCAAGCTCTAAGAGCTAACATGAGCCGCGCGAGCAGATCCAAACGGCTCCTCTGAAGGAAAACGAACCGATGCGTTCAGGTGTAATTGCACAGAAGGTGGGAATGACCCGCGTCTATAATGACGCTGGCGAACACGTTCCCGTCACCGTTCTCCGCATGGAGAACTGCCAGGTGGTGGCACAGCTGACCAAAGAGAAGAATGGCTACACCGCCGTTCAGCTCGGCGTTGGCCTGGCCAAGGTCAAGAATACGACGAAGGCGTTGCGCGGTCACTTCGCTGCCGCTTCCGTCGAGCCGAAGTCGAAGGTTGCTGAGTTCCGCGTCTCCGCCGACAACATGCTGGATGTCGGCTCCGAGATCACCGTCGAGCATTTCGTCCCCGGCCAGAAGGTCGACGTGACGGGCACGACGATCGGTAAGGGCTTCCAGGGCGTCATCAAGCGTCACCACTTCGGTGGTGGTCGTGCGACCCACGGTAACTCGGTTTCGCACCGTACCCACGGTTCGACTGGTCAGCGCCAGGATCCGGGCAAGGTGTTCAAGGGCAAGAAGATGGCCGGACACATGGGCGACGTTCGCGTCACGACCCAGAATGTCGAGGTTGTTTCGACCGACACCGATCGTGGTCTCATCCTGATCCGCGGTGCGGTTCCGGGTTCGAAGGGTGCATGGATCCTGGTTCGCGACGCCGCAAAGGTTGCGCTTCCTGAGAACGCGCCGAAGCCGGCCGCGATCCGCGCTGCCAGCAACAAGGCTGCGGCCAATGAGGGAGCGGAATAATGGACCTCAAGATTACAACCCTCGCAGGCAAAGATGCCGGCAAGGTTGAGCTCTCGGAAGAGATTTTCGGCCTGGACCCGCGCGAAGACGTTCTCCAGCGCGTCGTGCGCTGGCAGCTCGCCAAGAAGCAGCAGGGCACGCACAAGGCCAAGGGTCGCGCAGAAATCGCACGCACCGGCGCCAAGATGTACAAGCAGAAGGGGACGGGCCGCGCTCGTCACCATTCGGCACGCGCTCCGCAGTTCCGCGGCGGCGGCAAGGCCCACGGCCCGGTCGTTCGCAGCCACGAGCATGATCTTCCTAAGAAGGTCCGCGCTCTCGGTCTGAAGCACGCCCTGTCGGCCAAGGCCAAGGCATCGAACCTGATCATCGTCGACGAGCTGACGCTCGCCGAGGGCAAGACCAAGGCGTTGCTCGCGAATTTCGCGACGCTGGGCCTGACCAACGCCCTGGTGATCGGCGGCGCCGAGCTTGACGTCAACTTCAAGCGCGCAGCGACCAACATCCCGAACATCGATGTCCTGCCGATCCAGGGCATCAACGTTTACGACATTCTGCGCCGCGGCACGCTGGTCCTTTCGAAGGCCGCCGTCGAGGCTCTCGAGGAGCGCTTCAAATGATGGATCTCCGCCACTATGACGTGATCGTCTCGCCGGCGATCACCGAAAAGTCGACCATGGCTTCTGAAAATAACCAGGTCGTCTTCAATGTCGCCAAGAAGGCGAGCAAGCCCGAGATCAAGGCTGCCGTCGAAGCGCTGTTCGGCGTGAAGGTGACTGCTGTGAACACCCTGGTCCGCAAGGGCAAGGTGAAGCGCTTCCGCGGCACGATCGGCCGCCAGAGCGACGTCAAGAAGGCGGTAGTGACGCTGGCCGACGGCCAGTCGATCGACGTCGCGACGGGTCTCTGAGCTAGGCTGAGAGGACAGGACAATGGCACTTAAGAAATTCAAGCCAGTAACGCCGAGCACGCGCCAGCTGGTCATCGTCGACCGCTCGGGTCTGCACAAGGGCAAGCCCGTCAAGGGTCTGACCGAAGGCCTGACCAAGTCGGGCGGCCGTAACAACTACGGTCGTATCACGGCTCGCTTCATCGGCGGCGGTCACAAGCGTTCGTACCGCATCATCGACTTCAAGCGTCGTAAGTTCGACGTCGTCGGTACGGTCGAGCGTCTGGAATACGATCCGAACCGCACCGCCTTCATCGCGCTGATCAAGTACGACGACGGCGAGCTGAGCTACATCATTGCTCCGCAGCGTCTGCAGGCTGGCGACAAAATCATCGCTGGTGAGCAGGTCGACGTGAAGCCAGGCAATGCAATGCCGCTCGCTTCGATGCCGGTCGGCACGATCGTGCACAACATCGAGCTGAAGCCCGGCAAGGGCGGCCAGGTCGCTCGTTCGGCTGGTGCTTACGCCCAGCTCGTCGGCCGCGACCAGGGCATGGCGATCCTTCGCCTCAACTCGGGTGAACAGCGCGTCGTCAGCGGTCTCTGCATCGCCACCGTCGGTGCCGTGTCCAACCCGGACCACGGCAACATCAACGACGGCAAGGCAGGCCGCACGGTCTGGCGTGGCAAGCGCCCGCACAACCGCGGCGTGACCATGAACCCGGTCGACCATCCGCACGGCGGTGGTGAAGGCCGCACCTCGGGCGGACGCCATCCGGTGAGTCCGTGGGGCAAGCCCACCAAGGGCAAGAAGACGCGGTCCAACAAGGCGACCGACAAGTTCATCCTGCGCTCGCGCCATCAGCGCAAGAGCTAAGAAGAGGTAACGCCAGTGACTCGTTCAGTCTGGAAAGGCCCGTTCATTGACGGCTATCTGCTCAAGAAGGCAGAGAAGGTTCGTGAAGGTGGTCGCAATGAGGTGATCAAGATGTGGAGCCGTCGCTCCACCGTCCTGCCGCAGTTTGTCGGCCTCACCTTCGGTGTCTACAACGGCCAGAAGCACGTCCCGGTCTCGGTGAACGAGGACATGGTCGGCCACAAGTTCGGTGAGTTCGCTCCCACCAGGACCTACTACGGTCACGGCGCGGACAAGAAGGCAAAGAGGAAGTAACATGGGCAAGGCCAAAGCTCCGCGCAGGCTTGCTGACAACGAGGCACGTGCGGTCCTCCGCACGATCCGGGTCAGCCCGCAGAAGCTCAACCTCGTTGCCGCGCTTATCCGCGGCAAGAAGGTAGCGACCGCGCTTTCGGATCTGGAATTTTCGCGCAAGCGCATCGCCGGAACGGTTAAAAAGACCCTCGAATCGGCTATCGCCAACGCGGAAAACAATCACGACCTCGATGTCGATGCACTGGTGGTGGCGGAAGCCTTTGTCGGTAAGTCGATCGTCATGAAGCGTTTCCACGCTCGTGGCCGTGGTCGCGCCAGCCGCATTGAGAAGCCGTTTTCGCACCTCACGATCGTCGTTCGTGAAGTCGAAGAGAAAGGGGAGGCCGCATAATGGGCCAGAAAATCAATCCTATTGGTCTCCGCCTCGGCATCAACCGCACCTGGGACTCGCGCTGGTATGCAAACACCGGCGAGTACGGCCAGCTGCTTCACGAAGACATCAAGATCCGCAAGTATCTTGAAGCCGAACTGAAGCAGGCCGCGATCTCCAAGGTCGTGATCGAGCGTCCGCACAAGAAGTGCCGCGTGACCATTCACGCTGCACGTCCGGGCCTGATCATCGGCAAGAAGGGCGCCGACATCGAAAAGCTTCGCAAGAAGCTGATGGAGATGACGAAGTCCGAGACGCACCTCAACATCGTCGAGGTCCGCAAGCCGGAGACCGACGCTACGCTGGTCGCTCAGTCGATCGCGCAGCAGCTCGAGCGCCGCATCGCCTTCCGTCGCGCCATGAAGCGCGCGGTGCAGTCGGCCATGCGCCTCGGCGCAGAGGGCATTCGTATCAACTGCTCGGGCCGTCTCGGCGGCGCCGAAATCGCTCGTATGGAGTGGTATCGCGAAGGTCGCGTTCCGCTGCACACCCTGCGCGCTGACGTCGACTACGGCACTGCCGAGGCAAAGACCGCCTACGGCATCTGCGGCGTCAAGGTCTGGGTGTTCAAGGGCGAGATCCTCGAGCACGATCCGATGGCTTCCGAGCGTCGCGCAACCGAAGGCGAGCATTCGCATGCTGGCGAGCGCCCTGAGCGCCGCCGTCGCGAAAACGCCTGACACGCATAGGAATTTGGAGTTAGAACGATGCTGCAGCCAAAGCGCACAAAGTTCCGTAAGCAGTTCAAGGGCCGCATCCACGGTACCGCGAAGGGTGGCACCAACCTGGATTTCGGCGGCTTCGGACTGAAGGCGCTTGAGCCAAACCGCGTCACCGCGCGTGAGATCGAGGCGGCTCGCCGCGCGATCACCCGCGAAATGAAACGTCAGGGCCGCGTCTGGATCCGTATTTTCCCAGACGTTCCGGTCACGTCGAAGCCGACCGAAGTCCGCATGGGTAAGGGCAAGGGCGCCGTCGACTACTGGGCATGCCGCATTAAGCCAGGTCGCGTGATGTTCGAGATCGATGGCGTCTCCGAGGAAGTGGCGCGTGAAGCGCTGCGTCTCGGCGCTGCCAAGCTCTCGGTCAGGACGCGCTTCGTTCAGCGCATCGCAGAATAAGGAAGGGCTGATCATGAAAGCCTCGGACATCAGGACGAAGACCCAGGACCAGCTCACCGACGAGCTCGCCAGCCTCAAGAAGGAGCAGTTCAACCTGCGCTTCCAGAAGGCGACTGGTCAGCTGGAAAAGACGGCGCGCGTTAAGCAAGTTCGTAAGGACATCGCGCGTATCAAGACCATCGCCGCCGAAAAATCGGCCGGCAAGAAGGCTTAAGGACGAAAACCATGCCAAAGCGCATCCTGCAGGGTACGGTCGTCAGCGACAAGAACGAGAAGACGGTCGTCGTCAAGGTCGAGCGTCGCTTCACGCACCCGGTGATGAAGAAGACCGTGCGTATGTCGAAGAACTACAAGGCGCATGACGAAAACAACGCCCACAAGGTAGGCGATCAGGTGGCTATCCAGGAATCGAAGCCGATTTCCAAGGATAAGCGCTGGGTCGTCATTACCCCGGACCAGGCGTAACAACGAATTTTGGACAAGCCGGGGAGGGCGGTAGCCCATCCCGTTAGAGAAGAAGAAGGCGGCCAGTCATGATTCAGATGCAAACAAACCTCGACGTCGCGGATAATTCCGGCGCCCGTCGTGTCATGTGCATCAAGGTGCTGGGCGGCTCGAAGCGGAAGTATGCTTCTGTTGGCGACATCATCGTGGTGTCGATCAAGGAAGCCATTCCGCGCGGCCGCGTAAAGAAGGGTGATGTGATGAAGGCGGTCGTCGTTCGTACGGCCAAGGACATTCGTCGCCCGGACGGCAGCGTGATCCGTTTCGACAAGAACGCGGCCGTTCTTGTCGATAACAAGAAAGAACCTATCGGCACGCGTATCTTCGGGCCGGTTCCGCGCGAGCTTCGCGCCAAGAACCACATGAAGATCATCTCGCTCGCGCCCGAAGTGCTGTAAGGAGCCGGAACAATGCAGAAGATCCGTAAAGGCGACAAGGTTGTCGTTCTGGCCGGCAAGGACAAGGGCCGCACCGGCGAGGTGCTGTCTGTCCAGCCGAAGGAAGACAAGGCACTTGTCCGCGGCGTGAACATGATCCGCCGCCACCAGAAGCAGTCCCAGACCCAAGAGGGCGGGATCATTACCAAGGAAGCGCCGATCCATCTGTCGAACCTCGCGCTTGCCGACCCCAAGGACGGAAAGGCGACCCGCGTCGGCTTCCAGATCCAGAAGGACGGCACGAAGGTCCGTGTCGCGAAGCGCTCGGGAGAAGTCATCAATGGCTAACGCAACCAACGCTCCGCGTCTGAAGACGGTCTACAACGAGACCATCCGCCAGGCGATGCAGGAACAGTTCAAGTACGACAACGTCATGCAGATTCCGCGCATCGACAAGATCGTGCTCAACATGGGTGTCGGCGAAGCCACTGCGGACTCGAAGAAGCCCGCCGTTGCCGCTGAAGACCTGGCAATGATCGCCGGCCAGAAGCCGGTCATCACTCGTGCCCGCAAGTCGATCGCCGGCTTCAAGGTTCGCGAGCAGATGCCGATCGGCGCAAAGGTCACGCTTCGCCAGGAGCGCATGTACGAGTTTCTGGACCGTCTCGTGAACATCGCACTGCCGCGCGTTCGCGATTTTCGTGGCCTGAACCCGAAAAGCTTTGACGGCCGCGGAAATTACGCTATGGGCCTCAAGGAACACATCGTGTTCCCCGAGATCAACTACGACAAGGTTGATCAGATGTGGGGCATGGACATCATCGTTTGCACGACCGCCAAGACGGACGAAGAGGCCCGGGCTCTGCTCAAGGCTTTCAACTTCCCCTTCCGGCAGTAACGGCAGCGAGAAAAGGAAAAATCTGAAATGGCAAAGACCAGCTCAGTCGAGAAGAACAATCGGCGCCGCAAGCTTGTGGACCAGTACGCTGCCAAGCGTAAGGCCCTCAAGGACGTCGTCATGGATCAGTCCAAGCCGATCGAGGAACGCTTCCGCGCGCAGCTCAAGCTCGCCGCGCTTCCGCGCAACTCGGCCAAGATCCGTATCCGTAATCGTTGC
Organism: Aminobacter carboxidus; assembly: GCF_014863355.1. Lineage (GTDB taxonomy): Bacteria > Pseudomonadota > Alphaproteobacteria > Rhizobiales > Rhizobiaceae > Aminobacter > Aminobacter carboxidus. Next base: position 1,385,216 of record NZ_JACZEP010000001.1, read on the forward strand.
GAAGTGACCGGCCGCCCGCGCGCCTACTATCGCAAGCTTAAGATGTCGCGTATCGCGCTTCGCGACCTGGGCTCGATCGGGGCGATCCCCGGTCTGGTCAAGTCGAGCTGGTAAGGAGCATTTGACATGTCTTTGAGTGATCCTCTCGGCGATATGCTGACCCGCATCCGCAATGCCTATGGCCGCAAGAAGTCGACAGTGTCGACCCCTGCGTCCAGGCTGCGCGCCCGTGTTCTCGACGTGCTGAAGGCGGAAGGCTATATCCGCGACTACAGCCAGACCGACTTCGAAAACGGCAAGTCCGAGATTGAAATCGAGCTGAAGTACTTCGACGGCCAGCCGGTTATCCGCGAAATCGCCCGCGTCTCCAAGCCGGGCCGCCGCGTCTACGTCTCGTCCAAGTCGATTCCGCCTGTTGCCAATGGCCTCGGCATCTCGATCCTTTCGACCCCGAAGGGCGTGATGGCCGACCACGAAGCGCGCGAACAGAACGTCGGCGGGGAAATCCTCTGCCAGATCTTCTGATCTGCGTAGGCTGAAACAAGAAAGGCACGAGGACTATGTCTCGTATTGGCAAGAAACCCGTTCAGCTTCCGCAGGGCGTAACCGCCGCCGTTGATGGTCAGACCGTCACGGCGAAGGGCCCCAAGGGCGAGCTGAAGTTCGTGGTCAACAACGAAGTTCTGGTCACGATGGAAAATGGCGAGATCGCTGTTCAGCCGCGCGACCAGTCGAAGGACTCCCGCTCCAAGTGGGGCATGTCGCGGACGCAGATCGTCAACATCCTGACGGGTGTTAAGGACGGCTTCGAAAAGAAGCTCGAGATCACCGGCGTCGGTTACCGTGCAGCGCTCCAGGGCAAGAACCTGCAGCTCGCACTCGGCTTCAGCCATGACGTCGTCTACCAGACGCCGGAAGGCATCACCATCACGGTGCCGAAGCCGACCGAAATCGTGATCAACGGCATCAACAAGCAGCAGGTCGGCCAGGTTGCCGCCGAGATCCGCGAATATCGTGGTCCCGAGCCCTACAAGGGCAAGGGCGTGCGCTATGCAGGCGAGAAGATCGTCCGCAAAGAAGGCAAGAAGAAGTAACAACAACGCCGCGGTGCGCGGTCGCGGGAAGCATTTTGGCTTACCGCAGATGGCCGCGCCCGTTTCAGAAGGCAAGGAACCACTATTATGGCTTCGAAAGAAACCACTCTGCGCCGTTCGGCGCGCATCCGCCGCCAGATCAAGAAGGTCGCCAACGGCCGTCCGCGCCTGTCGGTTCACCGTACGTCGAAGAACATCTACGTCCAGGTCATCGACGACGCCAACGGCCGTACGCTCGCTGCCGCTTCGACCCTCGAGAAGGATCTCAAGGGCTCGCTGAAGACCGGCGCTGACACTGCTGCTGCGACCGCGGTTGGCAAGCTGATCGCCGAGCGCGCTTCGAAGGCTGGCGTCAAGGACGTCGTTTTCGACCGTGGCGCCTACATCTATCACGGCCGCATCAAGGCACTTGCCGAAGCTGCGCGTGAAGGTGGCCTCAACTTCTGATGCAGTTTACGGCGTAGCGCGCGGCGCTGCGCCGCATCACTGATCAGTTGCAATAAATCCGGCGACGCAATAGACGCCGGATTTGGTTTTTAACCCCCGTGCTTCCGGAAAAAAATAAGGATAGGAATATGGCACAAGAACGTAGGGAAGGTGGTCGCGACCGTAGCCGTGACCGCGAAGAGCGCGACAGCGAATTCGTCGATAAGCTCGTACACATCAACCGCGTTGCCAAGGTCGTCAAAGGCGGCCGGCGTTTCGGTTTTGCAGCACTCGTCGTAGTCGGCGACCAGAAGGGCCGCGTTGGCTTTGGTCACGGCAAGGCGCGCGAAGTGCCGGAAGCGATCCGCAAGGCAACCGAATCGGCCAAGCGCGACATGATTTTCGTGCCGCTCCGCTCGGGCCGTACGCTGCACCACGATGTTGAAGGCCGTTGGGGCGCTGGTCGCGTTCTGCTGCGCTCTGCCAAGCAGGGTACCGGCATCATCGCCGGCGGTCCTATGCGCGCTGTCTTCGAGACGCTCGGCATGCACGACGTCGTCGCCAAGTCGATGGGTTCGTCGAACCCATACAACATGGTTCGCGCGACCTTCGATGCGTTGAAGAGCCAGATGCATCCCAAGGATGTGGCTGCACAGCGCGGCATCAAGTATTCGACGCTTCAAGCCCGCCGCGGCACCGCCGTAGCGGCTGAAGAATAGTCGCTCGAGCTGACCAGGGACAATGACCATGGCCAAGAAAGTAACCAAGACTGTCACCGTCGAGCAGATCGGTAGCCCGATCCGCCGGCCGAAGGAGCAGCGTGCCACGCTGGTCGGCCTCGGCCTCAACAAGATGCATCGCAAGCGCACCCTGGAAGATACGCCTTCCGTGCGCGGCATGATCGCAGCTGTCCAGCATCTCGTCCGCGTTGTGGACGAGGCGTAGGCCGATCGCAGGAGATAGAAGATGAAACTCAACGATCTGCGTGACAACGCCGGCGCGACCCACTCCAAGAAGCGTCTTGGCCGTGGCATCGGTTCCGGCACCGGCAAGACCGGCGGCCGCGGCGTCAAGGGCCAGAAGGCTCGTTCGGGCGTCGCGATCAACGGCTTCGAGGGTGGCCAGATGCCGCTCTATCGTCGCCTGCCGAAGCGCGGCTTCACCAACATTTTCGCCAAGAGCTACAACACCGTTTCGCTGGCCCGTATCCAGGTCGCGATCGATGCCAAGAAGCTCGACGCGAAAGAGACCGTGACGGCGGAAGCCCTCGTCAAGGCCGGCGTGATTCGCCGCGTCAAGGACGGCGTCCGCATCCTCGGCGACGGCGAACTCAAGGCCAAGGTGGCCTTCGACGTTGCCGGCGCTTCCAAGCCGGCGATCGAGAAGATCGAAAAGGCTGGAGGATCGGTGAAGCTGCCTGAAGTGGCAGCCGCCGAGTAAAAGGCTTTGCAAAGTAAGCGGCGGTAGAGATACCGCCGCTTGCATGTTTGCCGTCCGGAGCCTATCTCGTGGCTTCGGTGACACGCGCCGCGCCCATCGCGGCATTTCGGCGTGACCAAGCGGAGTACCCTGAATGGCATCGGCTGCTGAACAACTAGCATCCAATCTGAATTTCGCAGCCTTCGCCAAGGCCGAAGATCTCAAGAAGCGTATCTGGTTCACGCTTGGCGCGCTTTTGGTCTACCGCCTCGGTACCTACATCCCACTCCCTGGCATCAATCCCGACGCATTCGCGCAGGCTTTCACCCAGCAGAGCCGCGGCGTCCTCGGCATCTTCAACATGTTTGCCGGTGGTGCGGTCGAGCGCATGGCGCTTTTTGCGCTCGGCATCATGCCCTACATCTCCGCCTCCATCATCATGCAGCTCATGACGTCGGTCGTTCCGTCGCTTGAAGCGCTGAAGAAGGAAGGCGAGCAGGGCCGCAAGGTCATCAACCAGTACACCCGCTATGGCACCGTGCTTCTTGCGGTCGTCCAGGCCTACGGCATCTCGGCCGGTCTTGAGGGCGGCAACGGTATCGTCACCGATCCGGGCATGTTCTTCCGCGCCTCGACGGTTATTACGCTTGTCGGCGGCACCATGTTCCTGATGTGGCTTGGCGAGCAGATCACCGCCCGCGGCATCGGCAACGGCATTTCGCTGATCATCTTCGCCGGCATCGTCGCAGGCCTTCCAAGTGCCATCAGCGGCACGCTGGAACTCGGCCGTACCGGCGCTCTGTCGACTGGCCTGATTCTCGCGATCATCGTGCTTGCGGTCGTCGTCATCGCCCTGATCGTCTTCTTCGAGCGTGCCCAGCGCCGCCTTCTGATCCAGTATCCGAAGCGCCAGGTAGGCAACCGCATGTTCCAGGGCGATACGTCGCACCTGCCGCTGAAGCTCAACACCGCCGGCGTCATTCCTCCGATCTTCGCGTCGTCGCTGCTGCTGCTGCCGGCAACCGTCGCGGGCTTCTCGAATACCGCCACGCTGCCCGGATGGGTCAGCACCATGATGGCAGCTCTCGGCCATGGCCAACCGCTGTACATGCTGCTCTACGCCGCGATGATCGTCTTCTTCGCCTTCTTCTACACGGCGATCGTGTTCAATCCGAAGGACACTGCCGACCAGCTGAAGAAGCATTCGGGCTTCATCCCTGGCTATCGTCCCGGCGAGCGCACGGCGGAATATATCGACTACGTGCTGACGCGCGTCACGGTCATCGGCGCTGCCTATCTCGTCTTTGTCTGCTTGATGCCCGAGTTCCTGATTTCGGCAACCGGCGTTCCGTTCTACCTTGGTGGTACTTCGCTTCTGATCGTGGTCAATGTAACCCTTGATACCGTGGCGCAGATTCAGGGGCACCTGATCGCCCACCAGTATGAGGGGCTGATCAAGAAGTCGAAGCTCCGTGGAGGTAAGAGGGGAAGATGAAGCTGATTTTGCTTGGGCCGCCTGGAGCGGGCAAGGGGACGCAAGCGCAACGACTGGTCGAAAAGCACGGCATCCCGCAATTGTCGACTGGCGACATGCTGCGGGCCGCGGTGAAGGCCGAGACGGATGTCGGCAAGCGCGCCAAGGCCGTCATGGACGCTGGTGAGCTGGTTTCGGACGAGATCGTCAATGCGATCGTTGCCGAACGAATCGACCAGGACGACTGCGCCAAGGGGTTCATCCTCGACGGTTACCCACGCACTCTGGCGCAGGCCGACGCGGTTGCCGACATGCTGGCCGAACGCGGTTTGCACCTCGACGTCGTTATCGAACTCGTCGTCGACGACAAGGCACTTGTTGGCCGCATCCTGAAGCGGGCCGAGGAAGCCCATGCTGCTGGCCAGCCGGTTCGCAAGGACGACAACGCCGAGGTGTTCGAGGAACGGCTGCGCGAGTACTACAAGAAGACCGCGCCGCTGATCGGCTACTACTACGCCAACGACCTGCTCAAGCAGGTCGACGGCATGGCCGATATGGACGACGTTACCGCGCAGATCGAAGCTGTTGTCGCTGAGGTCACGCACTAAAAATAGCTGCCATGCTTGACTGACGGGCCGTACTGGAGTATGGCGGCCCGTCTTCCATTCAGACATGATGTTGTGTGCCCACTAGGGTACAAAGTCATATTGATACGGAAAACCCGCATGGGCCGGCCTCCACCGGACGCGGGGCAACTTGAAGCGCCGGCATTGTCCGGCCCAAATGGAGTGAAGAGATGGCTCGTATAGCCGGCGTTAATATTCCGACCAACAAGCGCGTTGTGATTGCGCTTCAGTACATTCATGGCATTGGCAAGAAGTTCGCAGCTGAGATCGTCGAGAAGGTCGGCATCCCGGCCGAGCGTCGCGTCAACCAGTTGACCGATGCTGAAGTTCTGGCGATCCGCGAAACCATCGACCGCGACTATCAGGTCGAAGGCGATCTGCGCCGCGAAGTTTCGATCAACATCAAGCGCCTGATGGACCTCGGCTGCTACCGCGGCCTGCGTCACCGTCGTTCGCTTCCGGTTCGTGGCCAGCGCACGCATACCAATGCGCGCACCCGTAAGGGTCCGGCCAAGGCAATTGCCGGCAAGAAGAAGTAATTTCATTCCCGGCGGGTTTCGGCCCGCCGGTTTCGCCTTTTATGGGCGGGTGTTCGGCCTGACACCTTAAACGCAGGCTGGTGTAGCCGCTGGTATTACGGCGGTGAAGAGATCAACTGAAAGGACTACCATGGCTAAGGAAGCCGGCCGCGTTCGCCGTCGCGAACGTAAGAACATCTCGTCGGGCGTTGCCCACGTGAATTCGACCTTCAACAACACCATGATCACCATCTCCGATGCACAGGGCAACACGATTGCCTGGTCGTCGGCTGGTGCGCAGGGCTTCAAGGGTTCGCGTAAGTCGACTCCGTTCGCTGCCCAGATGGCTGCTGAAGACGTTGCCAAGAAGGCACAGGAACACGGCATGCGTATGCTGGAAGTCGAAGTTTGCGGTCCCGGTTCGGGTCGCGAGTCGGCTCTGCGCGCGCTTCAGGCTGCGGGCTTCACCATCACGTCGATCCGCGACGTGACGCCGATCCCGCACAACGGCTGCCGCCCGCGCAAGAAGCGCCGCGTCTAATATTTCACCCCGCGCGAGCGCCTTGGGCGCTCGTTTGCGGTTTCCAGGTCGCCCGTCACGATTGGATGGTGGCGGGGCTACGGAAGGAAGCGAATATGATCCAGAAAAACTGGCAGGAACTGATCAAGCCAAACAAGATCGAGTTCTCGTCCAAGAAGAAGACGCTGACCACGCTCGTCGCCGAGCCGCTCGAGCGTGGCTTCGGCCTGACGCTCGGCAACGCGCTTCGCCGCGTGCTGCTGTCGTCGCTTCGCGGCGCTGCCGTCACTGCCGTGCAGATCGACGGCGTGCTGCATGAGTTCTCGTCCATCGGCGGCGTTCGTGAGGACGTTACCGACATCGTGCTCAACATCAAGGAAATCGCCATCCGCATGGAAGGCGACGGCCCGAAGCGCATGGTCGTTCGCAAGCAGGGCCCCGGTGCCGTGCTCGCCGGCGACATCCAGACTGTTGGCGACGTCGAGATCCTGAACCCCGATCACGTCATCTGCACGCTCGACGAGGGCGCGGAGATTCGTATGGAGTTCACGGTCGACACCGGCAAGGGTTACGTGCCGGCTGAACGCAACCGTGCTGAAGACGCTCCGATCGGCCTCATTCCGGTCGACAGCCTCTACTCCCCGGTCAAGAAGGTTTCGTACAAGGTCGAGAACACCCGCGAGGGTCAGGTTCTGGACTACGACAAGCTGACCATGACCATCGAGACCGACGGTTCGATCACCGGTGAGGACGCAGTGGCATTTGCTGCTCGCATCCTGCAGGACCAGCTTGCACTGTTCGTCAACTTCGACGAGCCGCAGAAGGAAGTTGCAGCCGAGGCCGTTACCGAGCTCGCCTTCAACCCGGCGCTGCTCAAGAAGGTCGACGAGCTGGAGCTTTCGGTCCGTTCGGCCAACTGCCTCAAGAACGACAACATCGTTTACATCGGCGACCTGATCCAGAAGACGGAAGCCGAGATGCTGCGGACCCCGAATTTTGGCCGCAAGTCGCTCAACGAGATCAAGGAAGTTCTGGCCGCGATGGGTCTGCACCTCGGTATGGAAGTGCAGGACTGGCCGCCGGAAAACATCGAAGACCTCGCCAAGCGATACGAAGACCAGTACTAAGAAGACCTAGTCGAGCATGGTTCCGAGGACCGGATATTCCGGTCCGACGGCCTTGCGGAAAACCATCAGAGGCCGTGGCCTCTTGAACAAATGAAGAAGGAAAAGAGTCATGCGCCACGGTTTCAAAGGCCGTCGCTTCGCCCGCAGCGTAAGCCACCGCAAGTCCATGTTCGCCAACCTCTCCGTCTCGCTGCTCGAACACGAGCAGATCGTGACCACGCTCGAAAAGGCAAAGGACCTGCGTCCGATCGTCGAGAAGCTGGTGACGCTCGGCAAGCGCGGCGACCTGCATGCCCGCCGCCAGGTGATCGCTCAAATCGGCAACGAGAACGTCGTGAAGCGGCTGTTCGACGTCGTTGCGCCGCGTTACGCCACCCGCAACGGCGGCTACCTGCGCATCATGAAGGCTGGCTTCCGCCGCGGTGACAACGCCGCGATGGCTGTCATCGAGTTCGTCGATCGCGACACCTCGGCCAAGGGCGCAGGCGATCGCGTTCGCCTCGAAGCCGAAGCCGCCAACGAAGCTGACGCTGCATAAGCTGTCTGCACCGTTGTTTTGAACCGAAGGGGCCCTCGTGGCCCCTTTTGTTTTGGGCGATTGCCTCAAGGCTGCAGCGGTTCTTGCGCATCTCGCGCCAACTATGCGGAAATAACCGCTTTCGCGCGTATACAGCCTTTCAATTTGCACAATCGTCACGACAATGGCGCCGACTTAGACGTTGGAGGATTCGCAATGCGTGCGAAACGATATTTGCTGCTTGCGCTGGGCGCCTGGATGGCTGTTGCAGGTGGTGTCGCGGCCCAGGAAGCGACCAAGCCCGCTGAGGATCCCGGCCTGTCGGATGTGCTGACCGATCTGCTGAATGGCGGCAAGGACGGCACTGCGACGGCAGGCCCCGACCGTCGCGTGCCCTTCGGCCGCGAGGAGATGCAGCTATCGTTCGCACCACTGGTCAAGGATACGGCCGCTGCGGTGGTCAACGTCTATGCCTCCAAGCAGGTCAAGGCGCGTTCGCCTTTTGAAGGCGACCCGTTCTTCGAACAGTTTTTCGGTCGTGGTGCGCCACGCAACCGCTCTTCGCTCGGTTCCGGGGTGCTGGTCGATGCAAGCGGCATCGTCGTCACCAATAATCACGTCGTCCAGGACGCCGATCAGGTGAAGGTCGCGCTCTCGGATGGCCGCGAATTCACCTCCAAGGTCCTGCTCAAGGACGACACGCTTGATCTGGCGGTGCTGAAGATCGACGCCGACAAGCCGTTTCCGACGATCGCCATCGGCGATTCCGATGCGCTGCAGGTCGGCGATCTTGTGCTCGCCATCGGCAATCCTTTCGGCGTCGGCCAGACCACGACCAGCGGCATCGTCTCCGCACTGGCCCGCACCCATATCGGCGTGTCCGACTCTGGCTTCTTCATCCAGACCGACGCCGCCATCAATCCGGGCAATTCGGGTGGTGCGCTGATCAACATGGGCGGACAGCTCATCGGCATCAACACGGCGATCTTCAGTCGCACCGGCGGTTCGATCGGCATCGGCTTCGCCATTCCCTCCAATATGGTGCGTGCGTTCACCGAAGCCGCCAAGGGCGGTGCCGAGTTCTTCGAGCGGCCGTTCATCGGTGCCTCCTTCGAGCCGGTAACTCCACAGATCGCCGAGTCGCTAGGCATGGAACATCCTTCGGGCGCGCTGATCTCATCGATTGACGAGAATGGTCCGGCGGCACGCGCGGGCCTCAAGCCTGGCGACGTCGTGTTGTCGTTCAACGGTGCCGCGATCGAGCACATGGAAGCGCTCGACTATCGCCTGGCAACCCAGCCGATCGGTGGCAAGGCGACATTGCAGGTGCTGACCAAGGGTGAGGAAAAGGCCGTCGAGGTGGCGCTTGAGCGTGCGCCCGAAGGCGCCAGCACCAACGAGGTCCTGCTGGGCGGCCGCAGCCCGTTTGCCGGCGCCAAGGTCGCCGTGCTGTCGCCGCGGCTGGCCCAGCGCCTGCGCGTTGCGACCGACACCAAAGGTGTGGTGATCGTCGGCGTCGATGGCGGCTCGGCTGCTGCAGGTTTCGGTTTCCAGGCGGGTGACATCGTGCGCGAGCTCAACGGCGAAACCATCGACACCGCCGAAAAGCTGAAGCAGCTTGCCGAGGAGGATACGCGCTGGTGGCGGTTCACCGTCGAACGCGACGGTCGCATCATGCGGCAGATGCTGCGCTACTGAGCACCGGCACGATGCTGAAAGTCGCGGCATGTAACTGGATCGCGGGGAGGGCCATTCCTTGAGCTCTCTTTTCGACGAGGTCGTTCCGCGCCCGCTGGCCGAGACATTGCGCCCGCAAAGCCTGAGCGAGGTCATCGGGCAGGACCATATTCTCGGGCCTGACGGGCCGATCGGGCGTATGGTCAAGTCCAAGAAGGCTTCGTCGTTCATCCTGTGGGGGCCACCAGGCGTCGGCAAGACGACGATTGCCCGGCTGGTGGCCAGGGAAATCGGCCTCGATTTCGTCCAGCTCTCGGCTGTCCTCTCCGGCGTTGCTGATCTGCGGAAGGTCGTCGAAGCCGCCAAACAGCTCCGCAGCGGAGCAGGGCGGCAGACCGTGGTGTTCGTCGACGAACTCCACCGCTTCAACAGGACCACCCAGGACGCGCTGCTGCCCCATGTCGAGGACGGCACCATCGTCCTGATAGGTGCCACGACGGAGAATCCGAGCTTCAGCCTGGTCGCGGCACTGCTGTCACGTGCCAAGGTCTACACGCTCAAGCGCTTCGAAAAACCTGATCTTGCCGTCCTCGCCGAGCGCGCGGAAGCGCATGCCGGCAGGAAGCTGCCGCTGGACGCCGACGCGCGCGACGCGCTCTTGACCATGGCGGATGGCGACGGACGTTATCTGATCGGCCTCTGCGAGGAGTTGCTGGCGCTGCCTTCCGGCGAGGTGCTCGACGTCGCCGGCCTTGCCGAAACGGTGCAGAAGCGTGCACCGGTCTACGACAAGGGACAGGAGGAGCACTACAACCTGCTCAGCTGCTTCCATAAGAGCCTGCGTGGCAGCGACGTGCAGGCAGCGCTCTACTGGGCAGCGCGCATGGTTGTCGGCGGCGAATCTCCTGCCACGATCTTCCGCCGCCTGGCTTGCGCGGCGTCCGAAGACGTCGGCATGGCCGATCCGCAGGCGATGCCGCAGGTCATTGCAGCCTGGACGGCATTCGAGCGGGTAGGGTGGCCGGAAGGGCGTCTGTTCATGGCCCAGGCGATTACCTATGTGGCGACGGCGCCAAAGTCGAACGCCTCCTATATGGGTTTCAACCAGGCGATAGCTCTGGCCCAGCAGACCGGCTCGCTGGCGCCGCCCAAGCACATCCTCAACGCGCCGACAAAGCTGATGAAAGAACTCGGCTACCACGAGGGCTACCGCTACGACCACGACTATCCCGATGCGTTTTCGGGGCAGGAATTCATGCCGGATGAACTTGCGGGCTCCAATCGTCCGGAGTTTTATGCGCCGAACGAGCGCGGCTTCGAGCGCGACATCAAGAAACGGCTTGAGTTCTGGGCGCGCAACAAGGCCAACCGCGGCCAGCCCGGCGACTAACTCTCGGCAATCTGTCCGCCGATTATTCTCGACCACCGATCAATTTCTGACGTGACAAACGTACTGTCGCACAGTCGCTTCGACAGCGTTAATCAACTGCGGATTATCGATTGCAAAAAAACGCAATCATATATACGTAACTATTGAAACTACCGCGTTTGCGGTGAGTGTCGTGAAGCCACGCGCCTGACCTGGTGGGATCCGGACAGGCGTGCTCCCGAACCAAGGTTGACGTCGTGAATCTCGAACCCGACAGGGCGCTGTCTGAACTGCTTGAACGGGCAGGGGAAGCATCCGAGCTTCTGAAGAAACTCGCCAATCCCAACCGTCTGATGATCGTCTGTGCCCTTGTCGACGGCGAACGTTCGGTGCGCAACCTCGAAGACAGTCTCGGCATCCGCCAGCCGGGCCTGTCGCAGCAGATCGCCGAGTTGCGCGACGCCGGATTGATCGCCGGGCGCAAGGAATCGAAGTCGGTCTTCTATCGCCTTGCAGACGAGCGGGTCGCTGCGATCGTTGCGCTGCTCTACCGCATGTTCTGCGCGCCGAAGGCTGTGGCAATTCCAAACGAAAGCAGGAATGATGACTGAATTCACGTCCATCGCCTCCACAGTAGGTGGCATCCTGATCGGCCTCTCGGCCGTGCTGCTGATGGCCTGGGAAGGGCGCATTGCCGGTATCAGCGGCATCGCCAGCCGCCTGTTGCCGCCTTATGGCGATCATGCCTTACAGTCGCGCCTCGGCTTCGTTCTTGGCCTGGTCGCAGCACCGCTGATCTATCTGCTGGTGACCGGCAACGAGGTGCTTCAGACCGTTTCATCCAATCTGCCGCTGATGGCGATGGCCGGTTTGCTCGTCGGATTCGGCTCGGTCTACGGCAATGGCTGCACAAGCGGCCACGGTGTCTGCGGCCTGTCCAGGCTGTCTGTCCGCTCGCTGGCGGCGACGCTCATCTTCATGACCACGGCCTTCACCACTGTTTTCATCGTTCGGCATGTGTGGGGAAGCTGACCATGTCATTTGCAGTCAATCTCGCGCTTGGCCTGCTGTTCGGGGTCGGCCTCATCGTTTCAGGCATGTCCGATCCGGCCAAGGTATTGAATTTCCTTGATCTTTTCGGCAATTGGGATCCGTCGTTGGCCTTCGTTATGGGCGGAGCCGTCATCGCGGCGTTTTTCGGCTACCGACTTGTGCTCAAGCGTGAAAACCCGGTCGCTGCCGCCTCGTTCCAACTGCCCGCCAGCAAGGCGATCGATAGCCGGGTCTTGATCGGCCCGGCCATTTTCGGCGTCGGCTGGGGCCTTGGTGGTTTTTGCCCAGGGCCGGCACTGACGGCAGCCATGCTGGGATCGGCCGGCACCTATGCCTTCCTGCCGATGATGTTTGTCGGCATGTGGTTGGCCAGGACACTTGCAGCCAGGCGCGTTGCGGCGCCAGCGTGATGCAGCACATCAGGCGCTCCAGAGGCAGCTAATATACGGGTAGGGTGGTCGTCAGCCCCGTTTGCGTAACGTGCTGAACTGGAACAGCTGCACACTGTCCCACGGCGTCTTGTGTTCGTGACGGCGCGTGTCGGCCAACTCGAAGCCGTCGCCTAGCAGCTTGCCGATGCTGTCGGCATCGTGCCTGACGATCGGCAGACCGCTGCATTTCTCAGGCCCTTCAGGCGCGAATGTACCGATGATCGCATGGCCGCCTGGCTTGAGCGCCCGCGTCAAGACCGTGGCATAGGCGGCCTGGTCGGCAGCGTCGGTCAGGAAGTGGAACGCAGCGCGGTCATGCCAGATGTCATAGCTGCGGCTTGGCTGCCAGGCTGTCACGTCGCTGCAGACCCAGCGGATGCGATTTGCTTCCGCTCCGAGACGCGTGCGGTCGGCCTCGAGTGCTGCCTGCGAGATATCGAGCACGGTGACGTCGACAAAACCTTGGCCAATCAATGCGTCGACGAGATGCGAGGCGCCGGCGCCGATGTCGACGATTGCCGTGTCAGGCGTGGCACCGGCAAGGCCGAGCAGCATCAACGACGGTTCGGGTGTCTGCTGGAACCAACTGACCTGATCTGCCGCTTTGGTCTGGTAGATGGATTCCCAATGCGCGGTCCGGTCGTTGCTCATGACAAAGCTCCAATCATCCTTGCACGTCCAACGGTTACGGCTCGGACGCGTCAAAGGGGACATGGTTTTGTGTCCGCTGGCAAGCACGCCCATAAGTCGCATAAGATAGATTATGGAACTTGCACGATGTGCCACAGAGCTGTTTGGCTGCAGTTCTTCTGCTCTGGCCGTCGGCAAGCTGGCCAACGGCCCATTTGCCTGTGCTTCTATGGCATCTGCACGGTTGAAGCCAGCATGGCACGAGCTGGCGGCCACAAGACACGACACAAACCCGTCAGCGCCGCGGAGACGAGAATTGACGCCTGACTTGCATCAAGCAGCTTCCTTATCAGTCTGACGGATAAGACATTTCGATGATCATGCCGTCATAGGCTGGTTCGACATGCGCCGGCGTGGCGTCCATCACGGCGGCATAGTCCAGCGGCACATGCATATGCGTCAGCACGGCCTTGATCGGTTTCAGCCTGTCGATCCAGTCCAGGGCTTCCGGCAGCGACAGATGGCTGACATGCGGCCTGTGCTGCAGCGCGTCGACGACCAGCAGCTCAAGGCCGGTCATCAGTGCCGCCGTAGCTTCAGGAAAGTCGCTGACATCGGAACAATAGGCCAGCGGACCGACGCGGAAGCCGAGCGAAATGATGTCGCCATGGATCTGCGGCAGCGGCAGAAAGGTGAGGGCACCCCCCTCTCCCGTTATGACAAACGGCTGATCGTGCTCGATGATGTGTGGCCGCACGATCGGCGGATACGAGCTTCCCGGCGGCGTTTCGATGCAATAGCCGAAGGCCTGCGTCAGGCGTCCCAGCGTGAACTGGTCGGCGTGGATGCCGATCAGGCTGCCGCGCTCGAGCACATAGCCCCTGAGGTCGTCGATGCCGTGGATATGGTCGGCGTGAGGGTGCGTGTAGACAACCGCGTCGATGTGCCGGACGCCCGCAGTCAGCATCTGGGTGCGAAAATCCGGACCCGTGTCGATGATGACGCGCGTGACGCCGTTATTGGAAATGCGCTCGACCATGGCGGCCGCGCGGGTGCGCCTGTTCCTCGGATTCTCGGGGTCACAAGCACCCCAGTCGCCGGTAATGCGCGGTGTGCCTGGCGACGAACCGCAGCCCAGAATGGTGAGGCGCAGCACATCGGCCATGGCGTCAGGCTGGCCTCGGCATCTTGGTGAACAGCCGGAAGAAGTTGGCCGTGGTGATCTCGGCGATTTCGGCAGCACTTACGCCGATCGTTTCGGCAAGCACGGCAGCGGTGTGCGCCACGAAAGCCGGTTCGTTGCGCTGGCCGCGATGCGGCGGCGGCGCAAGGTACGGCGCATCTGTTTCGACCAGCAGCCGGTCACGCGGCACATCCTTGGCGACCTCGCGCAGCTCGGCCGAGTTCTTGAACGTCAAAATGCCTGAGAATGAGACATAGCCGCCAAGCTCGACGCCGATGCGTGCCAGCTCGGCCCCTGACGAGAAGCAGTGCAGGATGAAGGGGAATGCGCCCTTCCCCATTTCGTCCCTGAGGATAGCAGCCATGTCATCGTCGGCGTTGCGGGCGTGGATGACCAGCGGCAATCCGGTTTCTCGGGACGCTGCGATATGGACGCGCAGGCCCTGCGCCTGTGCGTCACGCGGCGCCTTGTCGTAGAAATAGTCGAGGCCGGCCTCGCCGATCGCCACCACTTTCGGATGCGCTGACAGCTTGACCAGATCCGCCGTGGTGACGTCCAGCTCTTCGGCGGCGTTGTGCGGATGCGTGCCGACGGAGCAATAGACTTCGTCGTATTCCTCAGCAATCGCAAGGATTTGCTCGAAGCGCTTCACGCGCGTCGAGATCGTGACCATGCGCTCGACCCCTGCCGCCTTGGCGCGCGCGATGATATCAGCGCGCTCCTCAGTGAAGTCAGGAAAGTCGAGATGGCAATGACTGTCGACCAACATTTCTGCCGGCCTCAGCTTTCTGTCGCCTGTTCGACATAGCGTGGGAACACCGGCTGGGGAGCCGGCAGAGTAGCACCCGGCACCAGTGCATGCGCGGCATCGACATGAACGAAGTCCCGGTCGGTGATGCCAAGCAGGTCGAGCAGCTTCGCCGCCGAGGCCGGAATGAATGGCTGGCACAGGATGCCGACACGGCGGATCACCTCTGCCGTGGTCCACAGCACCGTTTCCATACGTGCCGGATCGGTCTTCTTCAGCGCCCAGGGCTCCTGTGCGGCGAAGTAGCGGTTGGCCTCGGCAACAACGGCGAAGATCGCGGTAAGGGCGTGATGGATACCCTGCTCCGCCATCGCCTTGCGCGCCGTTGCCAGTGCGGCCACGGCCTGGTCGAGGATCGCCTTGTCGGCATCAGCCAGTTCGCCGCGCTGCGGCACCATGCCATTGCAGTTCTTGGCGATCATTGACAGCGAACGCTGCGCCAGGTTGCCGAGATCGTTGGCGAGGTCGGCATTGGTGCGGTTGACGATCGCCTCATGGCTGTAGCTGCCGTCCTGGCCGAACGGCACCTCGCGCAGCAGGAAATAGCGCACCTGGTCGAGGCCGTAATGCTCGACCATGGTGAAGGGATCGACCACATTGCCGAGCGACTTCGACATCTTCTCGCCGCGGTTGAACAGGAAGCCGTGGCCGAACACCCGCTTCGGCAATTCGATGCCGGCGGACATCAGGAACGCCGGCCAGTAGACCGCGTGGAAGCGCACGATGTCCTTGCCGATGATGTGCACGGCAGGCCAGTAGGCCCATTTCTCGGCGCTTGTATCGGGATAGCCGAGTGCGGTGATGTAGTTGGTCAGCGCGTCGACCCAGACATACATCACGTGTTTGTCGTCGCCGGGCACCGGCACGCCCCAGTCAAAGGTCGTGCGCGAGATCGACAGGTCCTTCAGGCCCGAGCGAACGAAGCTCGCAACCTCGTTGCGTCGCTCGTTGGGGCCGATGAAGTCGGGCTGGTTGTCATACAGCGCCAGCAGCTTGTCCTGATAGGCTGACAGGCGGAAGAAATAGCTCTCTTCCTCGACCCATTCGACTGGCGTGCCCTGTGGGCCGTAGCGAATGTTGTCGGGACGGACCTCGGTTTCTTCCTCACCATAATAGGCTTCGTCGCGCACCGAGTACCAGCCGGCATAGCTGCTCTTGTAGATGTCGCCCTTCTCCGCCATCGCCTTCCAGATCGCCTGGGAGGCGGCGTAGTGGCGCTCTTCGGTGGTGCGGATGAAATCGTCATTCGACGCATTCAGAAGCGTCGCCATCTTCTTGAATTCATTCGAATTGCGGTCAGCCAGTTCGCGCGCGGAAATGCCTTCGCGGTTGGCCGTCTGCAGCATCTTGATGCCGTGCTCGTCGGTGCCGGTAAGGAAAAACACATCCCTGCCGTCATGGCGCTGGAAGCGGGCGAGCGCGTCGGTGGCGATCAGCTCGTAGGCATGGCCGATATGCGGCTTGCCGTTCGGATAAGAGATCGCGGTCGTGATGTAGAATTTTTCGCGGGACATGGATGGGCCGTCATGAATGTCGGATTGAAAGGGTCGCGGTCAGATAACGCATCGGCATGGCGATAGCCATCCGGTTCGGACGAGCGTCACATTCGCAATGCGGCATTCAAGCGGTCGATCATGGCCAGGACGTGTTGTTTCTTGTCGAGATTGTAGGTCTCGGTCTCGGATATCGCGTTTTGCGCGTCGTGCCAAGCATCGGACAGGACGTTGGCCCGCGAAAGATCCGAGTTGCGTGCGGCCTCCGTTGCCGTATCCGACAGCAGGTCGAGCGCGCGGCGGTTGAAGACGTCGAACTGGATCGCGCTGTCCCTGCCCGCCACCGCATCGGCAAGCTTGTACGCGGCGGCAATGTCGTTGCGTCCCGACTGCACGATCTTGTCCAGCGCTTCGGCGATCTCCAGCCCGCCATACTGGGTAAGCAGGATCGCGGCACGTGCGCTTCCCCCTGCCCGCTGTACCAGCGCCGCACGCGCCTCAGGCTCATCGGGCGCCGGCTGATCGGTGCCGGCAAGGGCAGCCAGCAACGCGTCGTCGTCGAGTGGCGTCAACCGGATCGTCTGGCAGCGCGAACGGATCGTCGGCAGCAGACTGCCTGGCGCATGCACGATCAGGATGAACAGCGTGCGCGCCGGCGGCTCCTCGAGATTCTTGAGCAGCGCATTGGCCGCGTTGGTGTTCATGTCGTCGGCCGGATCGACGATGACGACACGGTAGGCGCCATCATGCGAGGTCATCGACAGAAAACGCGATACCTTACGGATCTCGTCGACGGTGACGACAGACTTGAAGCCCTTGGTCTTGTCGTTCTGTGGCCGCGTCAGATGCAGCACCGAAGGGTGCGCGCCGGTGGCGACCTGGCGGAACAGGCCAGACTTCGGATCCGGATCGGCCAGTTCTTCGGGTGCGTTGCGATGGTCGGGATAACGCAAGAGATGATGGGCGAGATGGAAGGCGAGCGTCGCCTTGCCGATGCCGACCGGTCCGGCGAGGATCAAAGCGTGCGGCAGCTTGCCCGAGCGATAGGCTGCGGTCAGCATCACGATCGCCTGTTCGTGGCCAAACAGGCGCGGATTTTCGGCCGGCTCAGGCACGCCGTCGAGCGTATCGTGCTGTTCGGGGGCGAGGCGTTCGAACATCAGGCGTCGGCCCTCGCCCGGCTGCCCGCCGTGGCGCGCGCTTCAAGGGCTGCGAACACAGCGTCGGTGATGGAATGCTCGACCTCTTCGGGGGCCTTCGACGCGTCGATCAGCACGCAGCGGTCGGGCTCGTTCTCGGCGATCGCCAGATAAGCCTCGCGTCGGCGCTGGTGGATGTCGACCGTCTCCTTTTCGAAGCGGTCGGCGACATCCTGTCCGCGCCTGGCGGTGGCGCGCCGCAAGCCTTCGGTCGGATCGAGATCGAGGATCAGCGTCATGTCAGGCATCATGCCATTGATCGCCACGCGCTCGACCGCCGCCATGAAGTCGGGATCGAGATCGCCTGTAACCCCTTGGTAGACGCGCGACGAATCAAGAAAGCGATCGCACAAAACGATGGCGCCGCGTTCGACAGCCGGTCGGATCACTTGTTCGACATGGTCGGAACGTGCGGCGGCAAACAGCAACGCTTCCATTTCTGGCCCGAAAGGCTCGGCTGCGCCCGACAACAGCACATGCCGCACCGCTTCCGCACCGGGCGATCCGCCGGGTTCGCGCGTCACGACGATGTCGTAGCGCTTGTCGCGAAGCTTGCTGGCCAGGCGCTCGATCTGTGTCGACTTGCCTGCCCCCTCGCCGCCTTCGAATGTGATGAAGAAGCCGCGCGCCAATCCAATGCCTTTCTGTCCGTGCATCGCAAGTTACGCCGTCCGAACGGCCTCACGGCATATCTTTATGTAGGTGCCGAAGCTCTAGCGTCGAGAGCCGCAAAGGTCCACCTGAACTATCTGAGCCAGCCGACCGCGAGTTCCTTGACCGCGTCGAGGGCGCGGCTTTGCAGTGAACCGACTTCGATAGACTCTGCGGCATAGAGCGGGGTTTCCTGGCTCAGCGTGTCGCCGATCCAGACTTTGAGCGAGCCGATCGGCGTTCCCTTGGCAATCGGTGCTGCCACCGGGCCGTCATAGACGATGCGTGCCACGAGCCGCTCGCGATTGGTCATCGGCAAAAACAGCGAGATCGGCTTCTGGGCCACCAGGGCGACATGCGACTTGGTGCCGCCGAACACCTGCGCCTCGCCCACCGGCTCGTTGGCGGTGAAGATCTCCGACTTTTCGAAGGAGCGCATGCCCCAGTCAAGCAGCTTGCGTGCTTCTTCCGAGCGCTCGCGGTCACTGGCAAGCCCCGCCATCGCGGCAAACAGCCGCCTGCCCTCGCGGTTGACCGAGCCGACGATGGCAAAGCCTTCGCCTTCGGTGAAGCCGGCAGCCATGCCGTCGGCGCCGATGTCCATGGTGATGAGCGGGTTGCGGTTGCGCTGCAGGATCTTGTTCCAGTTGAACTCCGGCAGGCTGTAGTAGCGGTAGAACTCGGGATAGGTGCGCCAGATGTGCAGGCCGAGCGTGGCGAGCTCACGCACAGTGGTGGTCTGGCCAGGCGCCGGCAAACCGGTCGAATTGACGAATGTCGACTTCTCCAGGCCGATCTCGCGGGCGCGTTCGGTCATCTGCAGGGCGAAATTGGCCTCGGAGCCGGCCATGCCTTCGGCAAGCACGATGCAGCCGTCATTGGCCAACTGTACGGTGACGCCCTGGATCAGGTCTTCGATGCGGATCTGCGACTTGACCGCGGCAAACATCGTTGACGCCCGCGATGCCGCACCACCGGTGCGCCAGGCGTTTTCACTCACCGCGAAGGTGTCGTCGAGCTTGTAGCGGCCGGACTTGATGGCGTTGAACACCACCTCCATGGTCATCAGCTTGGCCAGCGAGGCCGGCGCCATTGCCTTGTCGGGCTCTTTCGAAAACAGCACCGTGCCGGTTTCGGCATCGATCATGTAGGCTTGTGTTGCCTTGGTTTCGAACAGCTGCGCCTCAGCCTGCCCGACAAAGGCAAGCGCCGCTAGCAGTCCGATCAAGAGCTTGAGCGGTGTCGATAGTCTGGAAATCATGGAAAGCACTGCCCCGTTCGGCCCCGTTCCGGTCGAGCGTCTTGAACCTATCAGTCTTCAAGCGACCGGATCAACCGTGGCCGGGCAGATAGCCACAGCTCCTCGTTCGCGAAATCGTGCTTCAGTCGTGAACCGCAAAGGCGTCGGGCGCACCATGCGACCATGCTGCCTTCAGCATGGCGTCGATCGAAGTCTTGCCGTCCGGGTAGAGGTCGACCGAATACCAGGTCTTGCCTTCGATATCGGACTGCTCGACCAGGGTGCGGCCATAGGCAGAAAGCGCCTTGGCGACGCGCTGGGCTTCCGCGCCGTCCTCGAAAGTGCCGGCGGCGACATAGGTGTCGAGCTTCTGTTCGGCGCGCGGGCCCGGATTGAGGCGCTTCCAGGAATCGACGATGTCGCTTGACGTCATCGCCTTGCGTTCCAGTGCGGCGAAAGCCCTGGTCGCTCCGCTTGCGGTCTCGCTGGCGTAACCCATGGTGGCAAGCGCCACGCGGGTCTGCGGAACCATCATGCCGTCAGGACGTTCCGGCGCGATCGGCCCGAAATCCGGCAGCACCACGTCTATCATTCCCTGTCCCTGTGCCGCCATGGCTGGCTGCTCGAACTGGACCGCCTGAGCCGCAAGGCTGTTGGCCGGAGCACTGGCCAGTTGGACAGCGGCCGGTGCTGTATCGGTCATCGTGCCTGGAAACGCCGCCGCCTGCCCGACGCCAATGTTCGGCGTCGGTCCGTTCATGGCAATCATCACGCCTGCTGGCAGGCCGTCATTGCTCGGATCGGCCATGCCCTTGCCCGGGCGGTAGGATGCAAGCAGGTACCGGTCGTCGCGGCCGTCGAGCGGTGCACGGCCGACATATTCGACCTTCACCTTGGCCGTGCCGCTATGGGCATAGTCGAGCATCTCGGCGGCGCGCTTGGACAGGTCGATGACACGGTCGTTCGAATAAGGCCCGCGATCGTTGATGCGCACGATCACCGAACTGCCGTTCTTGGTGTTGGTGACGCGGGCATAGCTCGGCAGCGGCATCGTCGGGTGCGCTGCGGTCAGATGCGTCATGTCGTAGATTTCGCCATTGGCGGTCAGCCGGCCATGGAAGGCGTCACCGTACCATGAGGCTCGACCCATTGCGGCGTAGTTCTTGTCTTCCTTGGGATAGTACCACTTGCCGCGCACCTTGTAGGGCTTGCCGGTCTGGTCGCGGCCGCCGCCGCGCGGCAGGTTCGACATCGCCGTCGTCACGCGCGGACTTGCCTTCACGCCATATTCGGACTCGGCGAAATATTCCTTGGAGCGCTTCTTGCTGGCGACGGAAGTCGGCTTCTGGGAGGCGCAGCCGGCAATGAACACAGCGGTCGCTGCGAGAATGCTGATCGTGGCTGCGCGCCCAAGGCGCGTCCGCGTCGAGTTCTGCATTGTCGTGAAGTCCCCTGCCAGTCTACTCCGGCACCGCCAAACGATCGCAGTGCCGTCACGCATAAAATGGAGTTAGCTCGCGCACCTATCCCCAGTCCCCTATCTGCGCAGCTAATGCTTGCCAGCCTATTAATCGACTGTGGTCCGAAACAGGCAGGATTATGGCGTAATTGAGGCAAAGACCACCGCGCCTGGCCCGCAGCCCCCCCCTCGGCTTTCGATAGGTGGACGCGGCTGCTTTCAATCAGCCTGTTGCTCGGCGCCAGCGGCGTCGATTGCGCGGAAAGATGTCTCGGGCGCCGTTGACGCCGCGCCAAGGACAGCTATAAACGCGGCACTCGTGACCAGATGGTTGCAAGCCCCGTGCGCCTGCCGTCCCGACCATGTCGGCGCAGGCAAATGGCGAAGGGGTGCAATGGTTTGGAGGGATGGCCGAGCGGTTTAAGGCACCGGTCTTGAAAACCGGCGTGGGGCAACTCACCGTGGGTTCGAATCCCACTCCCTCCGCCACCTCTCACTCTGCCAAAGATTACCGAAGGCATTGGAAAATATGCAGTAAATGGCCGAGTACGCCCGGCCATCCAGTCGCCGCGCCCTTCTTTTGCTAACATTTTGCTCTGTATTTTGCTTACATTCGCCGCCTCTTTGATGGAGTAGTCGCGCCGTCAACGGGGTAGCGTCATGGGTAAGGCAATCACCATTCGGAAGCGCCGCGACACGTATCACATCGCCAAGCGCGTTCCGGTTCGTTACGCCGAGGTCGAGCCGAAGGCGTAAGTATGGATCAGCTTGAAGACCGACTGTGCCGAGATCGCGCAACAGAAGGCGGCTCGGGTCTGGAACGATCTCATCAACGCATGGGACGCCAAGCTGGCCGAGGACGCCGAGAGGGCATTCGCAGCGGCGTATAATTTGGCTCAGGCCCGTGGCTTCCGGTGGCTCTCCGCCGAGAAGGTCGCCACCCTGCCCCGCGCCGAGCTTCTGGAACGCATAGAAGCTGTCACCAAGCGCGAACGGCACTCCTGACCTGAAAGAGGCCGCTGCCACCCTCGGCGGGGCCGTGCAGCCCGCCATCCCAAGACACGGAATTCGAAGCGGGACATTCCATTGGTGGGGATCAGTCTGGAGGCGTTCAGGGCGTTCCCGGAAGGCTTCCCGACCTATCGGTTTAAGGACAAGATCAGCGACACCGTGAACAAGTTCCTGCGCGAGAACGGCCTTCTGGAGACCCAGCGACATACCCTTTACGGCCTACGTCATTCATTCGAGGACCGGATGTTAAAGGCCGGGATTGATGAGCGAGTGCGCCGCGATCTCATGGGCCATGGCATTGGAGGACGGCAACGGTATGGCGACGGTGCCTCACTGGAGACCGCCAGCGAACTTCTGGCCGCAATTGCCCCATTGATTGTGCTTGTGCGGTCACGCAGTAATGGGAGCGGTGGAGAATCGCAGCGATCATGGAGCGCAGCACTTTAACAGCTTGGTCTCTTCGGATTGCCGGTTTCATCGTCGGGGCCGGGATAGTCGTCGCACTTGAATTCGTGCTCGTAATGATTGCTCACAACATGGGCTACCGGCTCGTGCCTCGTGGTCTGGGCTGGATCGCGCTTCCAATTGGCGTCGGTGTTCTCGTTAGCCAGATTGCAGCCTCAATGAAGGCCATTGATGTGGATCGTATTTTCGGCGGATCGATCATCGTCAAGCAATGCGTTGCTGTCGCGGTTGGCTGGCAGCTAGTTGTCTTTGCCTACATATTTATGGCCGACCCGTTTGGCGGGTATATCTCTAGCAGAGAGTGGCCGACAATCTACAAGTGGATGCTTATGCCTCCAGCGGTCGCAGTCGTCTTGCTATTGCTGTACCAATGGGCCTTTCGAAAGCCGCCAAGCCGCACCTGAGAACTGGTTAGAGTGGCCGGACAGCCTTCCGCGCCGCCACGATCGCCCTCGCGCAGGCGACAGGATCATTGACGATCAGTTTGGTTTCCTCGGTTGCAATCTCGGATTCCAGTCTGTCGAAGATCGGCGCATATACATCGTCGTGGATGACCAGCAAGGCCACGGTGGCATGGGTCGAAAACAGCCGGTCAAGTGTCCGCGTGTTGACAGCTCTATCCGCCACTTCCCGTAGTGCCCGTAGTATCCGGAATGCTGCTGTTGGGTCAGGTGCCTGAAACGCATTGACGATTTTGCGCCAGCCCCATTAGCGCTCCCTTAACCATAACACTTCGTAACTGTGGGTGCGCAGTCGCAACTCCTGTCTCCGCACACCTCGCTCAGATATGCCGGAGGTAATCGGATTCTTGAGGCAGACTCTCGGCTGCGGGGGCGAATGTTAAGCAAGCTTAGTGCATTGAAAAACGGCAAATGGGTTCAGGTTGCGCTTCTGACTCTGGCCGGTACTTTTGCCTTCGTACTCATTTCGCTCGGCTTGCAATTTCCGATCTTCGAACAAGTGGACGCCGGAATGTTTTGGCGCGAGGCGTTCGGCACTCTCGTTGTTTCGATCATATTTGTCGCGCCGCTGCTTGTCTTGCTCGGCTCGAAACTGATCGAAAATACCTCGCTGAAACAGAAATATGCCCAGGAACTGGCTCATGACAGCCTGACGTCATGCCTGACCGGCCCGCTGTATACGGCGGCGATCGACGTCATCGCCACTGCCTCGGTGTCCGGGCGGAGAACGGGCGCGCTGCTGGTGATCGACATCGATCATCTCAGGCGGCTCAACGAGCAAATCGGGTACGGCGCGGGCAACCAGGCGCTCAGCGCCATTGCCGAAATCATACGCGCCTCGGTGCGAAGCGGCGATCTGGTCGGGCGCATCGGCGGCGACGTCTTTTCCGTCTACCTGCCCGGGGCGACCAAGGCGAATGCCGAGAAGGTTGCCGAGCGCATCCGGCATGCGGTTGCCGAAGCGAGCTTCGAACCCGTCGCAGGCGGATTGACCTGGCCTTTGACCGTCAGTGTCGGTGCCGTCCTGTTTGAAACGGAAGCGAGCGCCGACGATCTCCTTGTCGCCGCCGACCACCAGATGCGGGCAGCCAAGGAAAACGGGCGTAATCGCATTGAATACACCCATCTCCGGCAAGGGCCCTCGCCGTCCCATCCCTCGCTGCATTGAGCACGGTGCGATCTCGCCTGAGGCCAACTCTGGCTCAGGGTCCGTCGCCGTCGATTGCGAGCGTCAGCTCGCCGGTTTTCGCCTCGTCCACCACCAGCAGGTCCTTGCGGCGGGTCTGAATGCTCACTTGCCAGCAGCATCATCTCGGCCTCGCATTTTTGACGGAATCGCGAGACTACTTCTGCTTTGTCGCGCATAGGGCGACAAGCAATCCGAGGACAACCATGCCGAAATCAACCGCAGCAGTCGAAACCGAACACGCCAGCCGCTACCTGCAGCAGTTGTGCAAGCACTGGAGCCACAAGTTCGCTGTCGATTTTTCACCCACTGAAGGACGCATCGACCTCGGCGAGGGCCGCGTCGTCGATCTGCGCGCCAACGACCGCACCCTGACCGTCGATGTCGAGGCCGATGACCTGCCACGCATGGAACAGGTCGTGGTCGATCATATCGTGCGTTTCGCCTTCCGCGAGGAGCTGAAATTCGACTGGCACAAAGTCTGAGCGGTCCGGCGCCGGTTCACTTCACCGGACGCGGTGTAAGCGCATGGGACTCGTCGTGAGCAGCTGCGAGCCGCCTATTTCGTGCTGATCCACACCGGTGCGTGGTCGCTTGCCTCGTCGCGGCCGCGTACGTCGCGATCCACACCCGCACCAGTCAGGCGCCTGGCCATCTTCTTGCTGAGCAAAAGATGGTCGAGACGCATGCCGGCGTCGCGTGGCCAGCGGTTTCGCCGATAGTCCCAGAAGCTGTAGACGGTGTCGGTGGGGAGTTTCTTGCGGATGGCGTCGGTCCAGCCCTGTTCGAGCAATTGCCGGAAGGCATCGCGGCTCGCCGGCTGGACGAGTGCATTGTCGTCGTAGGACTTCGTGGCGTAGACATCACGAGCTTCGGGCGCGACGTTGAAGTCGCCCGCAAGGACAGCCGGAACATCAGCGGCGATCAGCGCTGCCGCATGTGTGTTGAGCCGTGCGTGCCAGTCGAGCTTGTAGTCGAACTTCGGCCCGGGCTGCGGATTGCCGTTCGGTGCATAGAGCGAGGCGATCAGCACGCCATTCACCGCCGCCTCGACATAGCGGCTCTGGCCGTCGTCGGGATCGCCGGGCAGCTCCCATCGTGTCACCATCGGCTCGGCATCGCGGGCGAGGATCGCCACGCCGTTCCAGGTCGACTGGCCGCGCCAGACCGCGCCATAGCCGGCCTGCTCGATCGCCGAGCGCGGCAGCTGCGTGTCAGCCGCCTTCAGCTCCTGCAGGCACACAACGTCGGGTTTTGCCTCCTTCAGCCACGCCAGCAGGTTTTCGAGCCGGCGGTTGACGTTATTGACGTTGAAGGTGGCGATCTTCATGCGACGCTGTCAGGTGAGCCGGGCCGACCAGGCCGCGACCGCGTCGCCCAACGTTTTCAGGTGGGCGGCGGCGGAGAAGCCGGAAATGCTCTTGCGCGGCTTGAGATCATGATCGCCATCTTCGAGCCACAGGACTTCAATGCGGTCCGACAGTTCGTAGTTGGGCACCTCCTCGACAGTGCCGAACTCGTCGCGCGTACCTTGCACGATCAGAGTTGGCGTCCTGAGCGCGGCAAGATGTTTGGTGCGTAGCTGTGTCGGCTTGGCTGGTGGGTGAAAGGGATAGCCGAGGCACAAAAGGCCGACGATCGTTCCTGACCCATACAACTCGTCAGCGATCATGCTGGCGACACGCCCGCCCATCGACTTGCCGCCAATGATCAGGGGGCCTTTTGCGCCAAGCTGCGCGACGGCGGCCTTGTACTCCGGGTTCAGCGTTTCCGCCCTTGGCGGCGGCTTGCGCCCGGCTTCGCCGCGCCGCCCCGCCATGTAGCCGAATTCGAACCGCGCGACGCGAAGACCGGCCAAGGCAAGCGCGTTCGCCGCCCCCGTCATCGAGGCCGAATCCATCGGCGCGCCCGCGCCATGGGCCAAAAGCACGGTGATGTCAGCATCTTCCGGCCCATCGAAAAGGAAGTTCACCGCCATCTAGCTTGCCGTCCGTTCCCTGAGATGCAGATCGACATACTGGATGCCCTTGGCCGCGGTCCTGGCCCATTCGGACGTGCCGTCGAGTTTGAGATAGAGCGACCACCAGCGCCTGGCTTCGGCCAGCTCGCCGGCCTCATATTCGAGGTTTGCGAGGTTGAATATCGCGTCGGCATAGGATGGGTCGAGCGCCACCGCCTTCTTGAGGTGGCGCCGTGCCGTATGCACCTTGCCTTCGGCGGCAGACAAGCCGGCGAGGTTGAACCAGGCTTCGACGAATTTCGGGTCGAGCTTGATCGCCCTGAGATAGGTCTGCATCGCCTCCTGGCTGTGGCCGGCGGCGCGCAGGCTGTTCGCCCGGTTGAATGCGGCAACGCTGTCGTTCGGGTCGGCCGCCAGGCAGCGCGCGTAAAGCGTTGCCGCCTCGGTGAAGCGGCCGCCCTCCTCCGCCTCCTCTGCGCGGCCGAACATATCCTCCAACTCGGCATCGCTGGTTCGTTCGAGCGGCAACAGCCGCTGGCCGTCAAGCTCGGCGAAATCAGCGCCAAGGCGGGCGTAGATCGCATCCTTGCCGTCGGCATGAAGCGACATCGCGCTCAGCGACGCCACCGCGCCCGATCGGCGAACCGACCTGGCAATGGCGCTCCAGGTCGCGCCGCCGGCCAAAAGGCCGGCATACTTCCTGGCCAGGATCAGGTCGCGGAACGCATAAGGCTCGCTATCGCTTTCGAAGGCGTCGAACAGCGACAGGAAGTCGAAGGCCATGGGAGCAATACGTGACTGCTCGACCAGCGACTGCCGGGTCATTTCCGCGCCATCGACCCGGTCCAGCAGGCCGAGCGCTCGGAGAAACCCGTTCTCGCTGAGCACCGGACGGCCCGAGGCAAGCACCACGTTGAGCCGCGCTTCCAGTTGCGCCTCGTCGAGCTTGGAGAACAACATCCGCCCGACCACGACGTCAGTCGTTCGCCGCGTCACGCCATGCTGCAGTTCGCCGCCCTGGCGCGCGACCTCGCGCACGGCGAGCCGCCTGGGAAACGCGGCAAGCGCTCCGACCAGGCCGAATATCCTGCCCGAAAGTGCAGTCACTTCTTGCCTTTCGTCGCCTTGCCACCGCCAACTGCCGCCACCTTGGCCGCTGGCTTCTCGGCCGGTTCGGCCTTGGTTTTGCTCTTGGCCGGCGGTTTGGCCTGGCCGAGGCTGGCCTTCAGCGCATCCATCAGGTTGATCACGTTGCCGCGCTCGGGAGCGGCAGCGATGATCGGCTTGTGGCCCTTCAGCTTCTCCTTGATCATCTTCATCAAGGCGATCTCGTAGCGATCCTCGTAGTTCTTCGGATCAAACGTCGTCAGCTTCTGCTTGATCAGCGCTTCGGCAAGTTCAAGCATTTCGGGATCGGGATTGCCGGCAGGGATATTGCCGAAATATTCCGATGTTCCGCGCACTTCGCTCGGATTGCGCAAGGTACACACGAACATGCCGTTCTCGCGCGAGCCAATGGTCACGACGCGTTCGCGGCTTGACAGCACGAGGCGGGCAATGGCGAGCTTACCCGACTTGCGCAGCGCCTCGCGCAGCACGGCGAAGGTTTCCTCGGCCATTGCGCCATCGGGCGCCAGATAATAGGGCGCATCCTGGTAGATCACATCGACGGAATCTTCGTCGACGAAGGCCTCGATGTTCATCGTGTGGTTGGATTCGATCTTGACGCTGTCGATGTCGGCTTCGTCGATGACGACATATCTTTTGTCTTCGTACTCGTAGCCTTTGACGAGGTCGGAGCGCTCGACAAGGCCGAGTTCCGGATCGACTGGTTTCATGTTGATCCGGTTATGCGTGTCCTTGTGCAGCTGATTGAAGCTGATGCGCTCGCTCGTGCTGGTCGCCGGGTACAGACGTACCGGGCAGCTGACCAGGCTGAGTTTCAGATACCCCTTCCAACTTGCCCTTGGTGCCATGCTTGTCTCCTACACGATACAATTCAAGACATACTCTTGGTCAAGACTTACTCTTGGCGATGACCTCGGCCGGCAAGTCCTTGGCATGATCTGATATCTCAGCCCAAGGATCGCCCGACCTGGCCACAAGTCCGGGAAGCGAAGAATAGTTCAAATCGGCGGGAGCGTCGATGGACTCGAGATCCGGCCAACTAAGCGGGGTCGACGCCGGCATGTTGGTGCGGGCGCGAAGACTGTAAGGGGCGGCCGCAGTGGCGCTGCGCGCGTTGCGGTGGAAGTCGATGAAGATGCGCTTCTTGCGGTTGTCCTTGCCCATCACAGTCGTGAATGTGTCGGGCGCGGTCCTGGCGATCCGCGACGAGATTTCGCTGCTTGCCTGATGGAACTGCTTCCAGCCGAGCTTTCCGGTCGTTGGCACGACGACGTGGATGCCGCTGCCGCCCGAGGTCTTTACGAAAGGCACGAGTCCCATCTTCGTTAGCTCGTCGCGGACATGCACGGCCGCCTCGACGACCTCGCGCCAAGCGATGCCCTCGCCTGGATCGAGGTCGAAGACGACACGGTCGGGCTTGTCCAGACGCTTGCGTTGCGCGCCCCAGACGTGGAACTCGACGACGCCGAACTGCGCCAGCGCGAGATAGCCCTTGGCGTCCTCGACCGAAATGTAGGTCTTGCTCTCGTCCTCGGAGTTCTTGGTCTCGAAGGACGCGATCGTCGCCGGCATTCCGGTAAAGGCGTGACGTTGGAAGAAGCAATCCTTGTGCTGGCCGGTCGGACACCTGAACAGCGACACCGGCCGCCCCATGATGTGCGGCAGCATGAAATCGCCGACGGCCGCGTAATAGACGGCGATGTCGAGCTTGGTTGGACCGGACTTGCCGAGCATCCGGCGTTCCGGGTTGGTGATCGTGACGGCGGCAAGATCGGCGTCGTTGATCAGCCTTTTGCGAGGCGCCTGGGGAGTTTCAGACAGCTCCGCCTCGCGTAGCCCCTTGAACACCGCGTGACGCAACGCATTGTCGGTGGTGCGATTGGCAAAGTGGATATGGGCTTTGAGCACGGGTCGCACTGAGATGATCTCCTTCGGCGCGCCGTCGAGCTTCACCGCACCCTCGCGCAGGCTTTCCAGCCGGTGCAGCAAAGACTGCAACGTCTCGGCGTCGAAGCCGGTTCCAACCTTGCCGCGATACTGCAACTCGCCATCGACCCATTCGCCGAGCGCTAGGGCGGCCAGCCCCTCGGCAGCTTGCGAAGTTGTGTAGCCGGCGATGTAGAAATCGCCCTTCTTCTGCGCCTTGGTCTTGGACCAGCTGTGCGAACGCCCGGAGTTGTAGTGCGCCGTGGCCCGTTTCGACACCACGCCCTCGAGCCCCATCTCGGTCGCCTGTTCGTACAGCGCCTGCCCGTCGCCCTCGACGTGCCCACTGAGCTGAAGCGCCGACTGGGCGTGGACATGGCCGGCAAGCAGCGTCTCCAGCAGGCCCTTGCGCTTCGCAAGCGCCGTACCCGTCAGGTCCCAGCCGTTGAGATGGACAAGGTCGAAGGCATAAAACACCAGAAGCTCGTCGTGTCTGCTGGCCAGCGCGTCCTGCAGTGCGGCGAACCGGCTGATGCCCTTGTCGTCGAGCACGACGATCTCGCCGTCGATGACGGCGTCGCTGCATGGCAGGTCGCGAAAGGCCGAAGCCAGCTTGCCATAGCGTTTTGTCCAGTCGATGCCGCTGCGGGTGATCAACTTCGCAGTGCCGCCCTCGAGATGCACCATGGTGCGGTAGCCGTCGAACTTGATCTCGTGCAGCCATCCGTCGCCCGACGGCGGCTTCGGCGCAGGGCTCGCCAACTGCGGTTCGATCCGTGCCGGCATCGGCGCCTTCACCGCGCCTGAAATCTTGCCGGGCTTGAGGTCACCGGGTTTCGATGGCGAGGTCTTCGGCGGCCCGGCCAGTTCCTCGATGCGCCGCCCCGACTTCACGCTTTCGGGCCGGGTTTCGAGAATGTCCGTCGTCTCGTCGACCGCCGGATCGTGTTCCTTGAACAGCAGCCAGTTGCGCTTGTCTTCGCCTGACTTCGGCTTCAGCCGCGCCAGCATCCAGCCGCCTTTGAGCTTTTCGCCCCACAGCCGGAACTTGAACGCGCCTTTCTCAAGCGACGTCCGTGCATCCTCCATCGGTGCCCACACGCCCGCGTCCCAGACGATCATCGGCCCGCCGCCATACTCGCCTTCCGGGATCAGTCCTTCGAAGTCGATGTAGTCGAGCGGGTGGTCCTCGGTCTCCACCGCAAGGCGCTTGTCGGCCGGATTGAGCGAGGGACCACGCGGCACGGCCCAGCTCTTGAGCACGCCGTCGAGTTCGAGGCGAAGATCGTAGTGGTCGGCGGTGGCATGATGCTTGTGCACGACAAAGCGGTTGCCCTCGCTCGCCTGCTCGACGCCGCGCGGCTCGCGCGTCTTCGAGAAATCGCGCTTTTGCCGGTAGGTGCGAAGCTTTTCCGCTGCCATCCGGCCTAGCGCGCCGCGTCTTCCGGGGCGGGTTCCAGTTCCAGCTCCCTGGGGGTGGCACCCGCCATCAGCCGGCCGAGCAAGGCGTCGTTGACGTCATAATACTGGCCCGAAACCAGCACCCGCGAAACGGTCTGACCATCACCGCGGAACAGTCTGGAACTGACGAATACCTTGTGGCGGCCGAGCGCGTCGGAGACGGCCCTGCGCTTCCTGATCTGGCTGGCAACCGGTGTACGCATACGCCCAAGGCTCCTGAACCAACGGGCCGACTATCTCTTAAAGTCGATCCTTGATCAATGCGGGCGTTGTTGGTCCACCACGAGGCATGTTGTTATGGCCCAACTCAGATCGGTTTGGTAAGCACGCCGTCACCGACAAGTCGCTCTTTCAACATGGCGATGAACATCAATATCGGCCTGGAAAGCGGCGCTTCGCGAAGCGTGGCGATACCGTAGTCGCTCCACAGCGGCGGCGCGAATGGCCGCATGACAACGCGATCGGACTTCAGCAGGCTGCCGATCAGCGCCGGGATGATCGAAACGCCGATGCCCTCGGCTACGAGAGCGACACTTGCCTCCACCGAATGCGCTTCGACCC
The DNA here is from genome assembly GCF_014863355.1 of Aminobacter carboxidus. Taxonomy (GTDB): domain Bacteria; phylum Pseudomonadota; class Alphaproteobacteria; order Rhizobiales; family Rhizobiaceae; genus Aminobacter; species Aminobacter carboxidus. The sequence continues at coordinate 1,416,289 of NZ_JACZEP010000001.1, forward strand.
GGCAACGGACCGCGCCCTGGGCACGCCGCAGCCGCTCTTCGATGTCCTCGCGGCTCGATCTCAGTCGCCCGAGCAGCACCAGATCGGTGCCTGCAAGATCGTCGGCGCTGATGGTTTCGCGCGCAGCCAGCGGATGACCGGCCGGCAAAACACACAGCTGCCCGCTCGACACCAGCGGCATCGTCACGAGGCCACGATCTTCGGTCGGCAGCCGGACAAAGCCGAAATCGACGCTGCGGCCCATGACCGCGCGTTCGATCATATCGTAGGGGCCGGCCACCAGCTCGATACTGACCTGATCCTGCGTCGCCAGAAAATCGGCGACAAGCTTCGGCAACAGCGTCGTGGTCAGCGAGTGCGGAAACCCCATCTTGATCAGCGTCCGGCCCGAGCGCCCGGCACTGAGTTCGTCGGTCCGGCGCTTCAGCCGTGCCAAGACGTCCGAGAGTTCGCCGACCTCCTGGAGCAGTGCGGTTGCCTCAGGCTTTGGAACCAGCCTGCCCTTCTCACGACGAAACAGCTCAAAACCGATCTCTTCCTCCAGGCTCGTGAGCTGGCGGCTGATTGCCGACTGTGACAAGGCGAGCACGCCCGATGCGCCGATCGTCGATCCGGTCTGCATCACCGCGCGAAACACGTCCAACTGCTTCAGGTTCATTCAGCTTTCAGTTCCCCACGCTGCTGCACGGCCCTTTTCGCATCGAGTAATGCACAAAACTCATAAGATTGCGCGCCTGCCGCCCTCGCTGTTACGTCGCACGACAACAGGCAGTCGGCAACCGACGCCGGGAGGAGAGCATTCACGTGATGACCGGGTGCAGCCCATTCAGGCAAGTCATGCAAGGAGCGCAACCGCGATGACGATTTTCATCATCCGCCGCTTCAGCCAGAGCCTGTTTGTCGTATTCCTGACGTCGCTTCTGGTTTTTGTCGGCGTCTACGCCATCGGCAATCCAGTCGACATCCTGATCCCCGCTGACGCCAGCTTCGCCGAGCGCGAGGCGGCGATCCGCGCGCTTGGGCTCGACCGCTCGCTGGTCGCGCAATACGGCACCTTCCTCGTCAACGCGCTGCACGGTGATTTCGGCCGCTCCTTCGTCTTCAACCAGCCGGCCATCAGCCTCATCTTTCAGCGGCTGCCGGCCACACTCGAACTCGCTTTCGTAGCACTCACCATCGCGCTCATGCTCGGCATTCCCCTCGGCCTGATCGCGGGGCTCAAGCCGCGTTCGGTGACGGACGAAACCATCATGACCGGTTCGATTCTCGGTTTCAGCCTGCCAAATTTCTGGCAGGGTATGATGCTGATCATGATTTTTTCGGTCTGGCTCGGTTGGCTGCCGTCATCCGGGCGCGGCGAAACCGGCGAGATCTTCGGCATCGCAACGTCCCTGGCTAGCTGGGACGGGCTTGCTCATCTCATCTTGCCGGCGACCAACCTTGCGTTGTTCCAGCTGTCGCTTGTCATCCGGCTGACCCGCACCGGCGTGCGCGAAACGATGCCGCTCGACTTCATCAAGTTCGCCCGTGCCAAGGGCCTGTCCGAACGCCGCATCATTTCCGTCCATGTGATGAAGAACATCCTGATCCCGATCGTCACCGTGGTCGGCATGGAATTCGGTTCGCTGATCGCCTTTGCGGTGGTGACCGAGACCATCTTCGCGTGGCCCGGCATCGGCAAGCTCCTGATCGATTCCATCACCGTGCTCGACCGGCCCGTGGTCGTTGCCTACCTGCTGGTCGTCGTCACCATGTTCATCTTCATCAATCTTGCCGTCGACATCGTCTACTCGATGCTCGATCCGCGCATCCGGCTGAGTGAAACGCAATGACAGCGCTCACCCACCGTTTCCAGGAAAGCCAGTCGTTCTGGGCGCGTTCGCTGCGCGGCATTCTCGGCAGCCCCAAGGCGACGATCGCGCTCGCGATCTGCCTGATCTTGATCGCCACGGCCATTTTCGGCCCCTCGCTGGTGCCGCAGAACCCGTATGATCTCGCAGCGATCGACTTCTTCGACGCGCGCCTGCCACCGATGTCCAACAGCATGTCGGGCACGACCTATTGGCTCGGAACCGACGGCCAGGGCCGCGACATGTTCTCGGCGATGGTCTACGGCCTGCGGACCTCGATGGGCGTCGGCCTGTTCTCCGGAGTCATCGCTCTTGCTGTCGGCACGGCACTTGGCCTCACCGCAGCCTATTATGGCGGTCGCATCGACACGCTGATCATGCGCCTTGTCGACCTGATGCTCGGCTTCCCCACCATCCTGGTGGCATTGATGCTGTTGGCGTTGCTTGGCCAGGGCGTGTGGAAGGTGGTGCTGGCATTGGTCATCGTACAGTGGGCGCAGTTTGCCCGCGCGGTGCGTGCAGCAGCTCTGATCGAGCGCGGCAAGGAGTATGTCGAAGCCGCCGCATCGCTGGGGCTTTCCAAGCCGCGCATCCTGTTCGGCCACATGCTGCCCAACTGTCTGCCGCCGATCATCGTCATCGGAACGCTTCAGGTGGCCAACGCCATTTCAGCCGAAGCAACGCTGTCCTTCCTTGGTATCGGGCTGCCGATCACCGAGCCGTCGCTCGGCCTGTTGATCGCCAATGGTTACCAGACGCTGTTGTCGGGCCAATACTGGATATCGGTCTATCCCGGCCTTCTGCTGCTGGCGCTGGTCTTCAGCATCAACATCGTCGGCGACCGTCTCCGTGAAGTGCTCAACCCCCGACTTTCGGAGCGATGAGATGACGCTGAAGGTCGAAAATCTCTGCACCTATTTCTTCACCCGAGCCGGCGTGGCCAAGGCGGTGGACGGCGTGTCGTTCGAGGTTGGCCGTGGCGAAATCCTCGGCCTGGTCGGCGAGTCCGGTTCCGGCAAATCGATCACCGGCTTTTCAGTTCTGGGCCTTGTCGATCCGCCGGGACGTATCGCCGGCGGCAGAATCCTGTTTCACGGCGAAGACCTTGTCGGCCGCTCGCAGGGCGAGATGCGGTCACTCAGGGGCAAGAAGATCGCCATGATCTTCCAGGACCCGATGATGACACTCAACCCGGTGCTGTCGATCGAGACCCAGATGGTCGAGACGGTGCGCGCCCATGACCGCGTCTCCAAGGCCGAGGCGCGGGCTCGCGCCGTCGAAGCGCTCGGTCTCGTCGGCATCCCCTCGCCCGATGAACGGCTTGCCGCCTATCCGCATCAGTTTTCCGGCGGCATGCGCCAGCGTGTCGCCATCGCCATGGCACTGCTACACCGACCGGAGCTCATCATCGCCGATGAGCCGACGACAGCGCTCGACGTCACCATCCAGTCGCAGATCCTGGCGGTAATCCAGGGACTGAGCCGCGACTTCGGCATGTCGCTGATCTGGATCAGCCATGATCTTGGCGTTGTCGCCGGCCTCGCCCACCGGATTGCGGTGATGTATGCCGGCAGGATCGTCGAGACCGGCGAAACCGACACCGTGCTCGACAATCCGGTCCATCCCTACACGATCGGCCTGATGCGTTCGGTTCCAGCCAATCTCGAACGGGGCGAACCGCTGACGCCCATCCCCGGCATGGCGCCGCCACCGCTTGGGCGACCTGCGGGCTGTCCGTTCCGCCTGCGCTGCTTTGCGGCCACAGCAGCCTGCAAAACCGAACCAGAAGAAACCGCAGCCGACGGCCACCGCTGGCGCTGCTTCCACCCGCAGATCGCGAGGGCAGCATGACGCCTCTTGTCGAAGCCACATCGATCTCTCGACGCTTCACGCGCGGGCTCGATTACGCCGAACGCCTTGCGCGCTTTCTTGGCGCCAATATAGAGGAGCGCGTCGTTCATGCCGTCGACGGCGTCTCGCTAACGATCAACCCCGGCGAAGTCGTCGGGCTCGTCGGCGAGTCCGGCTGCGGCAAATCCACGCTCGGCCGCATCATGGCTGGCATCCTGCCCCAGTCCGATGGCGTGATGAATTGGCAAGGCAAGGATATGTCGGCGCTGCCCCGTGCCGAGGCAAAGGCTGCGCGGCTTGCCTCGCAGATGATCTTCCAGGACCCGATGTCTTCGCTCAATCCGCGCAAGACGATACGCGACATCATCGGCGAAGCGCCAGTCGCCCATGGCATGGTGGCGCGGCGTGATGCTGCCGAAATGGTGACCGCGCTGATGCAGCGTGTCGGCCTCGACCCGTCCTATCTCAACCGTTACCCGCATCAGTTCTCTGGTGGCCAGCGCCAGCGCATCGGCATCGCGCGTGCGCTGGCAGTGAATCCACGCTTCATAATCTGCGATGAATCGGTGTCGGCGCTCGACGTCTCGATCCAGGCGCAGATCCTCAACCTGTTCATGGAGCTCAGGCAGGAACTTGGCCTGACCTACCTGTTCATCAGCCACGACCTTGGCGTGGTCAAGCATATCTCCGACCGTGTTGCGATCATGTATCTCGGCCGCATCGTCGAAAGCGCTCCGGCGGACGCCTTCTTCGCCGCGCCCAATCATCCCTACACGATCGCACTCCTTTCCGAAGTGCCGACGATCAAGCAGCGCAAACGCCAGTTCAATCCGGTGAAAGGCGAGATTCCCTCGCCGCTTCATCCGCCTTCGGGCTGCCATTTCCATCCGCGCTGCCCGCACGCCTTCGACCGTTGCCGCATCGAGCGGCCGATCTTGCGTGAGATCGCGGCGGGCCACGTCAGCGCCTGCCATCTCAACGAGATGCCGGGCAAGGCGGCCTCGCCCGCCATCCCCACAACCGCAATTGCATGAACAGAAAAGGGAACACGACCATGCAGATCATCCGTTCGTCTTTCGCAGCTTTGCTTTTGGCCAGCAGCTTTTCCATGGCGGCATCTGCCGCCGACCTTACCGTGGGCATTTCCGCCGAACCTTCGGCGATCGACCCGCAATTCTCGCGCACCGGCAACAACCAGAATGCCGCCCAGCATATTTTCGGGCGGCTGGTTGAGCAGGACGAAAACCTTCAGATCAAACCGAACCTGGCCGAATCCTGGAAGAATACCGATCCGCTTACCTGGGAAGTGAAGCTGCGCCAGGGCGTCAAGTTCCACGACGGATCACCGCTGAGCGCTGAGGACGTCGTCTATTCGCTCGAACGCGTGTCGACGATCGAAAACAGCCCGGCACCGTTCACTGCCAATGTCGGCTCCATCGCAAAGATGGAGATCGTCGATCCTGCTACCATCCGCTTCACCACCAAGAAGCCGACGCCGCAGTTCATGGAACTGGCCGGCATGGTCTACATCGTTTCCAGGAAGGCCTCCGAAGGCAAAGGTATCGCGGACTTCAACAGTGGCGCGGCGACCATCGGCACCGGCCCCTACAAATTTGTCGAATGGGTGCCGGGCGACCGCCTCGTGCTTCAGCGCAACGACGATTTCTGGGGCGACAAGCCGGAATTCGAAAAGGTCACTTTCCGCACGATCTCCAACAACGCCGCGCGCGTGGCGGCGCTTCGTTCCGGCGCTGTCGATCTGATCGACGCCGTGCCGCCGGCAGATGTTGCAACCCTGAAGAGCGTCGAGGGCATCGCACTGCATTCCACGCCCTCGGCACGGATTATCTATCTGGCACTCGACAGCGCGCGCGACGAGAGCCCGTTCGTCACCGACAAGGCGGGCGCCAAGCTGGCGCCGAGCCCGCTCAAGGACGTTCGCGTGCGCCAGGCGATGTCGAAGATGGTCGATCGCCAGCTTCTGATCGACCGCATCCTGTCGGGGGCAGGTGCGGCCGCCGGCCAACTCGTGCCTGAAGGCATCGGCGGCCACTCGGCCAATCTCAAGCCGGAAGCGATCGATCTCGCCGGCGCCAAGGCTTTGCTTGCCGAGGCGGGTTATCCCGACGGTTTCGGCATCACAGTGCATTCGTCCAACGACCGCTTTGCCGGCGACGCCGATGTCGGCCAGGCACTCGGCCAGTTGTTTGCGCGTGGTGGACTCAAGGTCAACGGTGTCGTCACCCAGCCCTACAGCGTCTATGTCGCGGCGGCCGGCAAGCAGGAATTCTCGGCCTTCGTATTCTCCTTCGGCACAACCACCCCGTCTGCGGCGCCTGGCATGACCAACGTGCTGATGACGTTCGACAAGGAAGCTGGCACCGGCTCCTTCAATCGGGCGCGTTATTCCAATCCCGCCTACGATGCCAAGATGAAGGAGGCGCTGGCCGAATTCGACGTCGACAAGCGCAACGCGCTGTTGGCCGAAGCTGCCGAGATCGCCTTCGGCGACGTCGCCATCATGCCGCTCTACTGGCCGGTGGTCACCTGGGCGAGCCGCGACAGCATCGCCTTCACCCCTTCCAAGGGCGAAGACACGCTCGCCACCTTTGCCCATACGACGAAGTAAGGCAGTCATGAAAGCAGTAGCCGAAACGATGGGCGTCGCGTCCTTGCCCGCACTCGAGCCGGTGAGCCCCGGCGTCATGGTCCACCGTGATGTGATGGTGGCGATGCGCGACGGTGTCCGGCTCGCGGCCGACATCTATCGTCCGGCAAATGACGGCAGGGTGTTGGAAGACGCCCTGCCCGTCATCGTGGAACGTACCGCCTACGGCAAGGATGAGCGCTCGCGCTCGGAAATCGAACTCGGCATGACAAGGCCGATGACGCGGGCCGAAGTCGCAAGCCACTTCGTCGGCCACGGCTATATCGTGATCTATCAGGATTGCCGCGGTCGACATGGTTCGGAAGGCGCGTTCACCAAGTACCTCGCCGAAGGCCCTGACGGTTACGACACGCTTGCCTGGATCGTCGAGCAACCCTGGTCGAATGGCAAGATCGGCACGATGGGGCTTTCATATGCCGCGCATACCCAGATGGCGCTGGCCTGTCTAAACCCGCCCGGTCTTGCTGCGATGGTCATGGACTCCGGTGGGTTCTCGAATGCCTTTACCTGCGGCATTCGCCAGGGCGGCGCGTTTGAATTGAAGCAGGCAACCTGGGCGTACAACAATGCCCGCGAGAGCACCGCGGCCAAACACGACCCCAACCTGCTGCGCGCACTGGAAGCGGAGGATGTCAAAAGCTGGTTCAACGCCATGCCCTGGTCCGAGGGGCGCTCACCGGTGCGTTGGGTCCCCGAATACGAGGACTATCTGCTCGAACAGTGGCGTCACGGCACCTTCGACGACTACTGGAAGCAGCCCGGCATCTATGCTGCCGAAAGCTACGATACCTTCCCGAACGTGCCGGTCGCGCTGTTGTCGAGCTGGTACGATGCCTATGTGAAAACCACCTTCGAGAATTACGAAGGACTGGCGCGTGACCGGGATCGTCCGATGGCGCTCATCATGGGCCCCAATCTGCACGGCAACCGCAACGCCACCTTCGCTGGCGATGTCGAGTTCGGTGCTGCCGCCCCCTTGGGCGGCAATGTCAGCGAAAGCTGGCTGGAGTTTCGCCGCCGCTGGTTCGACCGCTGGATGAAGAACGCAGACAATGACGTCGACAAAGAACCCCGCGCGCGGCTGTTCGTCATGGGCGGTGGGTCGGGCCGCAAGACTCCACAAGGCCGCCTCGACCATGGTGGGCGCTGGATCGCCGCGCCCGATTGGCCGGTACCGACCGCCGAGGAAACGGTGCTGCACCTCCACGAAGACGGCCGCCTGTCGACCGAAGCCCCTGCCCGGACGGCAGCTCCGTTCGTCTACGACTTCGATCCGAAGCACCCCGTGCCGACCATCGGCGGCGCGCTGACCAGCGGCCAACCGGTGTTCGAGGGCGGCGGCTTCGATCAGCGCGAGCAGGCGCGGTTCTTCGGCTGTGACAACACCAATTTGCCGCTTTCGGCTCGGCTGGACGTTCTCTCGTTCGAAACCGAGCCATTTGCCGAAGACATTGCCGTCGTCGGTCCGGTGATCGTTGAGCTATTCGCTTCCACTGACGGACCCGATACCGACTTCACCGCAAAGCTGATCGACGTTTATCCACCAAGCGAGGACTATCCCACCGGCTTCGCCATGATCCTGACGGACGGCATATTCCGCTGCCGATACCGCGATGGCTTCGATGCGCCGAAACCCTGCGTCCCAGGCGAGGTAATGAGCATCACCATCGAACCCTTTGCCACGGCCAATCTGTTCAAGAAGGGCCATCGGCTTCGGCTCGACATATCCTCGAGCAATTTTCCCAAGTTCGACGTCAATCCCAACACCGGCGCACCGGAAGGCCGCGGCCGCGCCAAGCGTGTCGCCCGCAATATGGTCTATTGCGACCAGGAACGCGCCTCCCGCATCAGGTTGAGGACGCTGTCGGCGGCCGCATTGCAGGATATCTCCCGGGTTTCGGACTAAGGCCTGTCCTGGCGAATTGACCGCAGACCGCGTCGAATGTCCCGATGCCGGATGCCACCGCTCGACTATGGCGGTGGCATCGGCATGATGTCCCGAATGATTCGACGCACACCTGGCCAGCGCCAGCGACGAGGCACAGCGTTGGCCCAGCGTTAATGTGGTGAGAAAACCTGTTGCTCGAGACGGCACTCTACAGCCCGGTAAAACGCTTCCTCGAAGGCCTCGGTTTCGAGGTCAAGGGCGAGATCGGCGGCTGCGACCTGCTGGCGCTGAGCAACGACGCGCCGCCTATCGTCATCGTGTGCGAACTGAAGCTGCAGTTCAATCTCGAGCTGATCCTGCAAGGTGTCGACCGTGCCGCCGCCGCCGACGAGATCTGGCTCGCCGCGCGCATGTCGCCACGTGGCAAGGGCCGCGAGAGCGACAAGCGCTTTCGCAATTTGTGCCGGCGGCTGGGTTTTGGGCTGCTTGGCATCTTCGACGACGATCGGGTCGAAGTGTTGCTCAGCCCGGTGGCGCCCACGCCCCGGCGCGACCCCAAGCGGCGCTCCCGCCTCGTTGCTGAACATCGCCGCCGGCAGGGCGACCCGGTTGTCGGCGGCGGCTCGCGCGCGCCGATCATGACCGCCTATCGCCAGGACGCGCTGAAATGTGCCGTGGCACTGCTCGACGGCCCCAAGCGGCCGCGCGACCTTAGCCAGGCTGTGGGGCGCGCGCCAAAAATCCTGCTCGACAATGTCTATGGCTGGTTCGTGCGCGTCGATCGGGGCATCTACGATCTGACGGAGGCGGGACGAGAAGCGCTGCAGCGTTGGCCGCAGGCCGTGACCGTAGTGAGCTGAACGCTTGCCAGCTTCAGCGGTCGAACAGGAAGTAGCCGAAGGCGACGCCGGCGGCATTCGGCTGTGCTTCGATTTCCGTGCGGATTTTCGGAAACAGGTCCGAGGCCAGCTCGGGATCCTTGATGTCGGCTGCCTTGATGCCGTTGTCGCTCGCCAGCGCCACGATAAGATGCGGTTCCGGAGCCGTGGCCTCCTGGTCGTTGAGGGGGAACAGCTTCATGCTGAAGCTGGACTGGTCGGGCCCGGATTTCTTGAGCAGGCTGGCGAAATTGTAGACGACGCCGTCCTTGCCGATCAGTAGCAGGTTGACGTCGCGGCTGCCGGTCTTGCTCAGCGTGCCCTGCAGCGAATCCCCGACCTTGAGGTTGTCCTTGTTCAATTGCAGCGTTGGGGCCTGGCCTTTATCAGGATGTACTGCCTCCAGGAAATCGGCGACCGGGCACTGCTCCCGTTCGATCATCCTGGGATTGACCTTGGGGCCGCTGCCGAAGGCCGATGCAAAGTCGCGGGCGAGCTTGTCGAACGGCGCTTTCGAGGTCGCAAGCCCCTCCACTTCGGGGCTCGGCGCCGATGCGTCGGCCACCGAAGCGTAGAAGCAAGGGCCGCCATCGAAGGACTGGAACCAGTCGGCAGCGCTGACCGCAGCCTTCGGCGGCGCCGGCAGGGCCACCGGCTTGACCGGCTCGGCCGGTTTAGGTGTCACGATCTCCGTCGGCGTCGGCGCCCTGGCCTCTGTTACGGGTGGAGGCTCTGGCAAGGGCAACGGCGTCACCGGCGTCTGGGCCGTCTGCTTGGGTGCCGGCGGCGCAGGCGTGAGTTTGCCGCCTGCGGTTTCTTCACCCGAGGTGACCTTGGTATCTCCCGGCAGGAAATCGTCCAACAGTCCGGAAAAATAGGCGCCACCGCCCAGCGCTGCGACAGTGGCAAGCAAGACCGTGCCGACCAACGCGCCACGCCGGGATTTGGGCGCGGTCGCGGCAGGTGCTGCCTTGGGAGCTGTCTTCTGCCTGATGTCAGGCATTGGCCTGCCGGTCGTGCCGGCGCTGCGCCACGGCGCGTCGCGCGGCAGCACCGCCTCCGGCGGCATCGGCTTTTGCCCGCTCGATGGCGATCCTGGTGGCCGCCAGGCGAGTTCGGACGGCTTGCGCTGCTCCGGGTCGTGCGGGGGTACGCCGGGCAGCGTAACCGGCGGCGCCGTCGCCCCGCTGGTCTCGCGCAGCCATTCGACGATTGCCGCGGCACTTTCCGGGCGATCCCTCGGGTCGGGCTGAAGCATGGATTGCAGCAGCGGCAAAAGGTCCGGGTCGATGCCCGACAGGTCAGGCACGGTCCGGCGCTTCTCGATCACCTCGACCGGCGATCCGCCCATGTCGAGCTGCTTGCCGCGCAAGGCAGCTGCCAGCACCAGGCCGAGGCTATAGATGTCGGACTGGTCGGTAATTTCACCGCCGAACAGCCCAAGCTGCTCGGGCGAAACAAAGCTGTATTTGCCGGCGAAACTGCCGCCGAGCAGCGTGCCGCCGCCGACATTGGCCGAGCGCGCGATGCCGAAATCGATGATCTTGGTCTTTTCCACTTTGCCGCCAGGCAACACGATGTTGTCAGGCGACAGGTCGCGGTGGATGACGCCGGCCTCATGCGCCACCGACAGGCCTGAGGCGACCCGGGCCAGCATCTTGCGCGCCTCGCGCGTATCGAGCGGGCCGCTGCGGATGCGCTCGCCCAGCGACTGGCCGTCGACGAACTCCATGGCAAGATACGGCCGGCCGATCGTCGGGTCGATGGTAAAGACGTGGTAGCGCACGATGGCGTCGTTGGAGAGGTGGTTGAGGATAGATGCTTCTTTGCGAAACAGCGCCAGGATGCCCTGGTCACGGGCGAATTCGCGCAGCACCACCTTGATCGCAACCGGGTCGCCGGTCTGGATGTTGTGGCCGCGATAAACCTCGCCCATGCCGCCCGTGGCGATATGCTCGTCGATCTCATAGATGCCGTTGAGCTGTACGCCCTGATGGACACCCGTATCGGGCGCGATACGTGTCTTGTCCTCCGGCGTCATGACCTGGTTCCATCCATGCGTGAGCGCCGTTCGGCCATTGCTTCACACCTGCGATTTTTCGATCACCCGACTGACAATAACACGGATTTTCGCGATGGGGACTTTTGCTCGCAGGTCCTTTGCATGGGTGGGGCAATAGACCGTTTGATCTATGTCGACCACGTTGACACCGGTCGGCGTGAGGAGGATGCTTCAGCGCTAATAGATGCAAGCCGTGCCAAGCCTGTAAAGACTGCGCGTCCGAAAGGAGCAGTTCATGGTATGCGAAGGCTGCTTGCCTGCTCGCAATGCTGGCATTTTCCCGCGCCTGACCGGTGCATTGGCCGCCGGCGCTTTCATTTTGCTCCTTGCCTTGAGCACGGCCTTTGCGGCTGACGGTGTGTCCGGCCGCCGCGCAGCACTGGTCATCGGCAACAGCGCCTACCAGCACCTTGCCCAGCTGCCCAATGCCGCCAACGACGCCGATCGCATCCGCGAGGTGCTGGAGCGCGCCAATTTCGAGGTCACGCTCGGCAAGGACCTCGACAAGCAGGGGCTTGAAGAAACCATCCTCGGCTTCCTCAGGACGCTCAACGACGGCGACGTCGCGCTGTTTTATTACAGCGGCCACGCCGTGCAGGTCGGCGGCCACAATTTCATGTTGCCGGTCGATGCGACGCTTGCCACCTCGTATGACCTCGAGGTCCAGGCCTACAACATGTCGAGCCTGCTCGAGTATATGCGCGAGACCTCCTCGCTGCAGATCGCGATCCTCGACGCCTGCCGCGACAATCCCTTCGCCAACAATTCCTATTATGTCGGCCAGGCCAAGGTCGCGGTCGAAGGCAAGAAAGGCCTCGCTTCGGTCGCACCCCAGGACGGCACGCTGATCGTCTATTCGACCGCGCCCGACCGCGTCGCGCTCGATGGCAGTGGCGGCTTAAGCCCGTTCACCGGCACCTTTGCCGAATATGCGCTGAAGCCCAATGTCGAGGTCAGGAAACTGCTCAGCGACATCCGCGCCGAAGTTATCAAGCGTACCGACGGGCGCCAGACCCCTTGGGACGCATCGAGCCTTACCTCATCTTTTTTCTTCGTAACCCGCCAGAACCTGTTGATTATAGAGGATATGCGCGAGGTTCGCGTACCGCCTGATACCAAGCAAGTGGCGCTGCGTATCTCGCCGCCGATCACCAGCGGCAATGCGGAATTGACCGTCAATTTCACCAAGCTGCCCGACCAGGGTACGCTCTGGCTCGGCGACGAGCAGCTCAGCCTCGACAGCAAGATCTCGGCCGACAGCATCGAAGAGGTCATGTTCAAGCCGGCTTCCGCCGACATGACCACCGATGAGGTGCGTTACACCGTCACCACGGATGGCGGCCGCAGCGCCAGCGGTATCGTCCGCGTCGTCGTCGATGCCCAGGCCGCCGCTGAAGCGCAGGTCAAGCCGGCGCTCAACATCCAGCAGGGCGACGAGCCGAAGCCGGCAGCGCCCGAACAGGCCAAGCCGATCCTTGTCGCCATGGCCTCCGACATCGGCACCGGCTTCGCCGCCATGCCCGAAGAGGTGGTGCGCTCGACAAGTGCCGCGCCCACCGGCTGGCTCCGCCTGGAAAAGCGCGATCCCGAAACGCAGGTGGCTGTCGACGGCCAGATCGTTTCCGAGGGCGACCTGATCAAGGCCGAAGACATCACCAAGCTGCGCATACGCCCGTCGCTCAAGCTCGTCAGTGCCGAAGACGATGCCAAGCCGGTGGCCGAGACCGTGGCGATGAACACCAGCAGCGGTTCCGCCAAACTCGACACCAGCACTGACGGCATGGAGGTCAAACCGCTCGCCCTGCCCGCCGACAAGACGCCTGCCAAGGAGCCGTTGCGCACTGTCGTTCTGATGCCGGTGGTCAAGACCGCAGTACCGGCGCCGATCACCATCAATGTCGCCGTCTCGGTCAATGAATGCGACACGCTCGCCGCCGAACCGCTCGACGTCCAGGCGGTCGCCGACGGCAGGCTGCCCAACGACATCGACGTGGCCAAGGCGCTGACCGCCTGCAAGGCAGCCGCCGAGCAGCATCCCGAGATCGCCCGGTTCAAGTACCAGTATGCCCGTGCCCTCTATGCCCAAGGCGATTTCAAGGACGCGCTGACCGAGCTTAACGCCGCCAGCGACGCCGGCCACGTCCGCGCCAGCTACCTGCTCGGCCGGCTCTACCAGTTCGGCGCGGCGGTCGAGCGCGATCCGGCCAAGGCAATCCCGCTGTTCGAATCCGGCGCCAAGCGTGGCGATCCCTATTCGCAATATGCGCTGGGACGAGCCTTGGTTACGGGCCTCGGCGCAAAGCCCGACATCGATCGTGGCATGGCGATGGTCGCGAGCGCGGCGGAATCCGGCCACACCTATGCGATGAACATGCTGGGCACCGAGTACCTCTCGGGTGAGCATGTCGCCAAGGACGAAGCCCGCGCCCTGAAATTCATCACGGAGTCGTCTGATCGCAATGATGTCTATGGCATGGTCTTGCTTGGCATCCTTTATCGCGACGGAGCAGGTGTACAGAAGGACACCAAGCACGCGGCCGAATTGTTTGAGAAGGCACGCGCAATGGGACATCCCTACGCTGGTCGGCTGCTTGCGCGTCTTGCCCAGCGAGAGAATACATCTGACGCCGCGACAGTCTCGGGCTGGTACCGCGAAAGCGCCGAGAGGGGCGACGCGTGGGGTGCTTTCTATGCTGCCGAGCTGCTGAAGGACAATCCGACACTGCAGAAGGACAGCGGCGAGATCGCGCGCCTATATGCCTTGTCCGCCTCTTTCAACTTCAAGGATGCCTCTGACCAGGCGAAGAAGGCATTGGGTGGTGTCGACGCGCTGACCATCGGCAAGGAAGTGCAACTGGCGCTGAAACGGGTAGGCCAGGATGTCGGCGAAATTGATGGTCGGCTCGGACCACGAACCCGCGAAGCCGCAAGTAGCGTTCTTGGAACGGCAGCCCCCCGCAACCCGGGGGAACTGCTGGGCGACCTCCTGCACAAGGAATGGATCGAAACACGACCACGTCTGGACATGCTGGGCTCTTGAAGGGGAGACGTTACATGCGACTGCATACCATCAGTCTTCTTATGGCGACCGCGCTTCTGCCGCTGGGCGGTTGCGGCTCGATGATGAAAGTCGAAGAACAGGCAGCAGTTCAACCCGTACAGCCGGTGCAGGTCAAGAAAGCGGCACCAGTGAGGAAGGTCGCGGTCGCGGCGCCGGTCCAGCCAAGGGTGGTCAAGAAGCCGATCGTGCCAGCGACTCCAAGCAGTGAACGCAGCGAAAGAAGCGATAGTGGTGGCGGTGGCGACGGTGGAAGCCCTTGGTAGCTGCCTGCTATAATCTACCCAAACTCGTAGCTGAACCCCTCGCCTGACGCGCCGACTGTTACGCGCGTCAGCTTTTGCCCATCGAGCGAACGGTTGAGAACACCTCGGCTCAGTTCTGGCAAGAGCGTGTTGGTCAGGATGGCGTCGATCATGCGGCCGCCGGACTCGATCTCGGTGCAGCGTGCTTTGATCATTTCCATCACGCCATCGCCGATCACCAGCTCGGCGCCATGGCTGATCTGCAGCCGGCGGGCGATCTTGCCGAACTGGTGGCGGGTGATCGCCTCGATCATCTCGCCCGACAGCGGATAATACGGGATGGTCACGACGCGACCGATGAAGGCCGCCGGGAACACCTTGAGCAAAGGCGCGCGCAAGGCAGCATCGAGGTTCTCGACATTCTCGCGCAGTTCGCCGCCCTTGGTCTTGGTCATGATGACCTCGGAGCCGACATTCGAGGTCAAAAGGATCAGCGTGTTCTTGAAGTCGATCCGCCGGCCCTCGCTGTCGTCCATCATGCCCTTGTCAAAAACCTGGAAGAAAATCTCGTGCACGTCGGGATGCGCCTTCTCGACCTCGTCGAGCAGGATCACTGAATAAGGCCTGCGCCGGACAGCCTCGGTCAAAATGCCGCCCTTGCCGTAGCCGACATATCCGGGAGGCGCGCCTTTCAGCGTCGACACCGTGTGCGCTTCCTGGAACTCCGACATGTTGATCGAAATCAGGTTCTGCTCGCCGCCGTAAAGCGTTTCGGCCAGCGCCAGCGCGGTCTCGGTCTTGCCGACGCCCGAGGGGCCACACAAAAGGAACACGCCGACCGGCTTTTCCGGTGCGCCGAGCCCGGCGCGGCTGGTCTGTACCCGCTTGGCGATCATTTCCATCGCATGATCCTGTCCGACCACGCGCTCGGACAAAGTCTGCGCCAGCCGCAGCGCCTTTTCGGTCTGGCTGGTCAGCATCCGCCCGGTCGGTATGCCGGTCCAGTCCTGCACCACCGAGGCCACCGCGTTGCGGTCGACGGAAAGCAGGATCAGCGGCGTTTCGCCCTGCGCCTCGGCCAGCACCGCCATCAATTCCTTGAGCCGCGCAAGATCAGCCTCCGGATCGGATGCCGGTCCAGCCTGTTTCATGGTTTCGGCAGGTCCGGCCTGGACCGCGCCGTCCTTGGCAATGCCTTGTTCGGCACCGTCGTCATTGGCAGCTATCGGTTCTTCGGCCGTCTCGCCCTGTGCTTCCGCAACGACCGGGTCGAGCGCCACGCCCTGCCCGCGCAGCCTGGCGCGCAGCTCGAGGATTTCAACGACAGATTGCTTCTCCTTGTCCCAGCGCACCTGCGCGGCAGCCAAGGCCGCGTCCGTCTCGACCAATCCCGCTTCGACGCGCGCCTTGCGCTCCTCCACCTCGATGCCGATCGCCGCCTCGCGGCCGATGATGCCTTGCTCGACCTCGAGCGCCTGCCTGCGGCGCATCAGGTCTTCGACCTCGCCCGGCCTGGAGTGCTGGGAGATGGCGACACGGGCACAGGCCGTGTCGAGCAAACTGACAGCCTTGTCAGGCAGTTGCCGCGCCGGGATGTAGCGATGCGACAGCTTGACGGCGGTTTCGATGGCCTCGTCGAGGATCTGCACCTCGTGGTGCTTTTCGAGCACACCGGCGACGCCGCGCAGCATCAGGATGGCGGCCGCCTCGTCCGGCTCGTCGATCTTGACCACCTGGAAGCGGCGGGTCAGTGCCGGGTCCTTTTCGATGTGCTGCTTGTATTCGGCCCAGGTCGTGGCCGCGATGGTGCGCAGTTCGCCGCGCGCCAGCGCCGGCTTCAGCAGGTTGGCGGCATCGCCGGTGCCGGCAGCACCACCCGCCCCGATCAGCGTATGCGCCTCGTCGATGAACAGGATGACGGGCGTCTCGGAAGATTGCACCTCGTCGATGACTGCCTTCAGCCGCTTTTCGAACTCGCCCTTGACGCTGGCGCCTGCCTGCATCAGCCCGACATCGAGCATGCGCAGGCTGACCCCTTGCAGCATCGGCGGCACGTCGCCTTCAGCGATGCGCAGCGCAAAACCCTCGACCACTGCCGTCTTGCCGACACCGGCCTCGCCGGTCAGGATCGGGTTGTTCTGCCGCCGCCGCATCAGGATGTCGACGATCTGGCGGATTTCCGGATCGCGGCCGACGACAGCGTCGATCTTGCCGTCGCGCGCCCGCTGGGTCAGGTCGGTGGCGTATTTCGCCAGCGCCGACTCTCCTCCGGGCGATGGCCGTCGCGGCGCCTCGGCAGAGGATGCCGCAGCACTGGTCGCGGATCCTTCAAGCGAGCCCTCGACGACATCGGCGAAACGCGAGATCACCCCGTCCGCATCGATCTTGTCGAACTCGGTGCTGATCTTCGACACCAGCCCTTCAAGGACTGGAACTTTCAGGCAGGCAAGGATGACATGGGCGCTGCGCACTTCCTCGCTGCCGAATTCCAGCGTCGCCAGGTTCCAGGCCTCCTGGATGGCGTGAAAGATGTGGTCAGAGAACTCCTCGATCGACGTCGCGCCATAAGGCAGCTTGTCGACGGCGCGTGTCATGTCGCCGGCAATCCGGGCCGCGTCCGCCCCGGCGTCGGCCAGGATCATCTGGACGTCCGAGCGATCCGAAAGCACAAGTTGTTCAATGAAATGAACGAGTTCGACGTAAGGGTTACCACGTAGCTTCGCCGCGTCGGCCGCCGCCTTGAAGGCGCGCAAGCAGGTGGGATTGAGCTTGCCGACCAGTTCCTTGCGCTTGAAGCCCTGAGACGACCTGCGCGGCTGCATGCCCTTTTGTTCCATGGAGCGTCTCCAATGGCCGGACTGCGATCCCTGCAATTTGACACACAAACGGCGACTTTACAAAGCCGGGCGCGCGCGCGGCCCGAAGAGCTCTGCTCGCTGTACAATGACGACAGGAACAATTCGCACAACCTCGGTCACTAACGCTTAAGGGCTAGTCGCGTCCAACTTTGAGCGCCGCCTGAATTGTGCTATAACCAAAGTCGAGTGGAATACCGGCTACTTCCGACCTGAGTATGGCGTGGGGGGGTGCGTGGTTGATCTTGCTCTTTGGCTCAACCCTTTGAACGGTGAAAACCCGTCGGGGGAAGATTTGCGCAACGATCCGCGCTTCCACGAGCTTGAGCGCCTCATCGAGCCGCAGGTCAACGTCGTCCATGACGAGCGCAACCGGCCGACATCGCAGGTCAGCATTCCCGTTGAGTGGGCAGTCGTGCTTGAGAAGGCCGAAGAGCTGCGCGCCCAGGGTCGCGATCTTCGCCTGATCACCCTTGTCACCCGTGCCCAGGCCAATGACCAGGGACTGGCCGGACTGGCCGACGGCCTCACCCTGATTGCGCGCACCTTCGACGAACACTGGGAAACCATGCATCCCGCGCTGCGCGCCAATGCGCCGCCGCGCGAAGCGGCCCTGCGCCGCATCAACGCCCTGCTCGACCTTCAGAATGGCCAGGACGGGCTGCTCGCCAATCTCCGCCAGATGGTGTTTTTTGCACCGCGCGGTTTCGGCCCGATCACCGGCCGGGAGCTCGAACAGGGCGCGCTCGACGACCGCGTCATGTTGCAGGAAGCGGCACAGGGCCTGAACAACGCCGAACGCGCAGCGCTGTCGACCACGCACGAGCAGCTTTTGACCAAGTTGCGCAGTGCGTGCGCAGCCCAGGCCGACCAGGCCGGCGCACAGCTGGAGCAGTTGGTCGCCGATACCCGCGCAGCGGCCCAGGCGCTCGGTGCCGTCGATACCGCACTCAACAAGCGCATTGAAAGCACCGGGCCGGCCGTGCCGGACCTGAAGAAGTTTCTCGATCGCGTGCAAACGACGCTCGAACGCGGATCGACCGCGCGAACCGCGCCAAACGGCGTGGCAAAACCCGAACCTACCCAGGCCACACCGGTCGCGGCACAGCCCAACGGCCACGCGCCCGAGCCGGTGGCAAACCAAGCGGGACCGACCATGGCCCTCCCCGACCGCCTGTCCTCGCGCGACGACGTCGTCAAATGCCTCGACCTCGTCGTTGCCTTCTACGACCGGACCGAGCCGTCGAGCCCGATCCCGCATCTCGCCCGCCGTGTGCGCCGCATGGTGCACATGGATTTCGTTGAACTGATGGAAGATCTCGCCCCTTCCGGCCTGAAGGAGTTTCGGCTCCTGGCCGGCGTAACCGACAAGAAGACGCCTCAGAAGGATGAAAGGTAGCCAAGCATGCCAGCCGAAAGCAAAGCAAAGGTCATCGAGCGAAATCGCGCTCCACGCGTGCAGATCGCTTATGACGTCGAGACCTATGGCAGCCCGACGACGATCGAACTGCCTTTCGTGATGGGCGTGATGGCGGATCTCGCCGGCTCGTCGCAGACCAAGGAAGCGCAAAAGACGGTGCTCGACCGCACCTTCGTCGAAACCGATGCCAACAGGTTCCCGCGCTTCATGGAAGCGCTCGGACCGCGCGTGAAGGCTCGGGTGAAGAACACGCTGCCCCAGGCCGAGGGCGCGGAGCGCGAAGAAGAAATGGCTGTCGATCTTACCTTCTCCAAGATGGGCGACTTCGCCCCCGACAAGATCGCCGAGCAGGTTCCGCAGCTTGCCGAAATCCTCAAGATGCGCCGCCAGCTCGAAGAATTGCTCGGCTTCATGGACGGCCGCGCCGACGCCGAAAAGCGCATCGCGCAGTTGCTGAACAACGAGCCGCTGCTCGGCCAGATCGCCAGCCAGGCGCTCAACGACAGCGACAAGGTCGAGGAATAAGACCATGGCCGAACAGCAAAAAAGCCCCACCGTCGCCGAAGCCGAGGCTATCGACCTCGGCGAGTTCAGCGATCTCCTGGAGAAGGACTTCAAGGTCAGGAAGGATGACAGCGAGAAGCTGCAGCAGCTCGTGCGCAACCTGGCACTCGCCGCTCAATCCCGCTCGGACACCACCACCATCTCCTCCAACGCCATCAAGTCGATCAAGTCGCTGATCTCGGGCATCGACAAGATGCTGACCATCCAGCTCAACGAGATTCTGCACGCGCCGGAAGTGCGCGAGATGGAAGGCACTTGGCGTGGCCTTTGGTACCTCGTCAACAACACCGAGACCGACCAGAAGCTGAAGATCCGGGTGATGAACATCTCCAAGGAGCAGCTGGCAGACACGTTGGAAGATTATGAAGGCCAGATGTGGGACCAGAGCCCGGTGTTCAAGAAGGTCTACACCGACGAGTATTCGATGTTCGGTGGCGAGCCGTTCGGCTGCCTGATCGGCGCCTACGAGTTCTCCAACCATCCCCGCGATGTTGGCCTGCTGCGCAACATCTCGGGCGTCTGCGCCTCCGCGCATACGCCGTTCATCGCCGCTGCCTCGCCACGGCTGTTCCGCATGGACAGCTGGCAAGAGCTGCCCAACCCGCAGGACCTGCAGCAGATCGTCTCCAACCCGGCCTACGCCTCGTGGCAGTCGCTGCGCGAGAGCGAGGACGCCCGCTACATCGGCCTGGCCATGCCGCGTGTCCTCGCCCGGCTGCCCTATGGCGCCGACACCGTTCCGGTGAAAGGTTTCGCCTTCGAAGAAGAGGTCCAGGGCGACCACCACAAATATGTCTGGATGAACGCCGCCTTCCCGATGGGCGTCAACATCAACCGCAGCCACAAGCTGTTCGGCTGGGGCACCCAGATCCGTGGCGTCGAGAACGGCGGCACGGTGATCAACCTGCCGGTGCACAGCTTCCCGACCGATGACGGCTCGATCGCGATGAAATGCCCGACCGAAGTCGCCATCGACGACCGCCGCGAGGCGGAACTCGCCAAGCTCGGCCTGATGCCGATCCTGCATCGCAAGAACACCGATCTCGCAGCCTTCATCGGTGCCCATTCCTTGCAGGACGACGAAACCCGAGCCGGCAGGCTTGTCGATCCCGACGCGCAGTCCAACGAACGCCTCAGCGCCAACCTGCCCTACCTGTTCCCGGTGTCGCGCTTTGCCCACTATCTCAAGGCGATCGCCCGCGACAAGGTTGGCTCGTTCAAGGAGCGTGCCGACATGCAGATATGGCTGACGGAGTGGATCAACCGCTACGTGCTCGCCAATCCGGCCTTCGCCGACGACAAGGCCCGCGCCAAGCGTCCGCTCGCCGCGGCCGAGGTGCAGGTCGACAGCGTCGAGGGGCGTCCAGGTTACTACAACGCCCGCTTCTATCTGCGTCCGCATTACCAATTGGAAGGAATTAACGCGTCGCTTCGGCTCGTGTCGGAGCTGCCTTCGGTCAAGTCCTGAACTGTTCAGTAACGGAGAGAGACAATGGCATCGGATGACGATCTCAGAAAAGCAACGAAGATCGACGGCTTCCTAAAGGTTCCCGACATCAAGGGGCCGAGCACCCGTGACGGCCACGACGAGGAGATCGAGATATTCAACGTCGCCTTCAACATGGTCGCCCCATTCGATCCCAATTCGCTTTCGCGCAAGGGGCGTGTCGCGCTGGGTACGGTGAGCTGTTCCAAGGACGTCGACATGTCGTCGCCGTATCTCGCCAAGGCATGCCACGAAAACAAGCAGTTCGACGAAGTGGTGATCTCCTGCCGCCGGACGATCGACGGTGAGACAAGCGACTACTTTGTCATCACCATGAAGGAGGCATCTGTCGTTTCCTATGGTTTTGGTGCCAGCACGACCAACAGCGATACGCTCGAGGACTTCGTGCAGTTCGCTTACAAGACGATCGAGCTGGTCTACGACACCGACCATACGCAAGAGATGAGCGTTGCAACCGGCTTGTGACGCGCCGCATAGACGCCCTGGTGCTGCATGATGAAGGCCAGTGGAGTTCAGCAAGCAAGGCGAGAGGCGTCGCAGCCATCGCTATGGGACCGGCTGGTGAACGACCTGCCGGGACTAAGCTCGGAAATCGAAGCCCTGCACCGGGCACTGGAAAATGAACTCGGCAGCGAGCGTGTCGAAGCGTTCGTGAGCGGTAGTGCGCGCGCGATCGATTCCGACCTTGACCTGACGCCCGACCACAAGCAACGCCTGCACAGGCTCGTCTTCCTGAACCGCAACCGGGTCGAGCTTGAAAGCCGGGGCATCGTGGTGTCGGCGCGCGTGCTACGCGAGGCGGTGCGCCGCGACATCGAAGCGCTGTTCAACACCGAGCGCTTCGATGCCACACCATTGCTGTCCGACGTCGAGGACGAACAGGCGGCCGAGAACCGCCTGAATCTCGACGATTTTCCGGAAGTGCGGCGCAGCGTGGTCAATTACGGCGTGCCTTCGTTCTCCGGCCGCTCGTCCCGCGACTTCGACAAGGATGCGCTGGCACGCGAAATCAAGACTGTCCTGGCCAATTTCGAGCCGCGCCTCAAGGAGAGTGCGACCAAGGTCACTGTCACGCTCAACGACAAGAGCATGGGCATCAAGATTGAAATCGACGGGGTGCTGATCATGACGCCGACGCCGGAACGGCTGCGGCTCAGGACCACGATCAACCTCGACAACGGCTTGGCGCGGACCGAATACGGCGAGGCATAGAATGGATCGGATCTTCCTGGAGTATTACGAGGAGGAGCTGACCCACATCCGCACGCTCGCAGCTGAGTTCGCCGACATGCACCCGGCGGTCGCCCGCAACCTCTCGCTCGATACCGCACCCTGCCCCGATCCATATGTCGAGCGTCTGCTCGACGGCGTCGCCTTCCTTGCCGCACGGACCCGGCTCAAGGTCGATGCCGAGCGCTCGAGGTTCGCCCGCAGCGTGCTTGAGGTGCTTTATCCCGACCTGCTGACGCAGGCACCCGCGGTCACCATGGCGGTGCTGAAGCCCGGCCAGCAGGTTCAGACAATGAATGCCGGCCATGTCGTCAAGCGTGGCACCCGGCTGGTGGCCAACCTGCAGCCCAGTCTTTCGACACGTTCCACCTTCACGACGGCACAGGATGTCACCTTGTGGCCGATCGAGATTTCATCCGTCGGCTACTACCAGGACCGCAGCGCGCTGGCCGCAGCCGGCATCTCGCCGATCAGCGGCGTCTTTTGCGAAGCGGCACTGCGCGTGACCATCGCCAGGTCAGGCAAGGGCAAGCTCAACGAACTGGCGCTCGACCGGCTCGACCTGCATTTCGCCGGGCGCACCAAGGCTTCGCTGCTGTTCGACACGATCTTTGGCGTCTGCACCGCAATGGGCGCTCGCCACAACGGCAAGTCAGGCAAGCTCACCGTCCTGCCCCAGCCCGAGATGATCGGCATCAGCGACAGCGAAGCCTTGATGCCGCGCACGCGTCCGACCTTTGAAGGCTACCGGCTGTTGCGTGAATACTTCATGATGCCGGAGCGCTTCCACTACGTCCGCGTCCAAGGCCTGCTGCCGGTCGTTCGGAGTTGCGAGGCCGGGCTCGAAGTCGTCTTCTTGCTGAGACGGGCCGCGCCTGAGCTCGCCGACCTTGCCCCAGCCGATTTCGAACTGTTCGCGACACCGGTGATCAACCTGTTCGAACGCGAATGCAACGTCATCGAACTCGATGCCCGCAAGACCCGGCAGGTGCTTTACGCCGATCGCACCCGGCCCAGGGATTTCGAGATCTACCGCATTACCCATGTCGAGGACGCGGACGCCCAGGGCGCGGATGCGGAAATACCGGCACTTTTCAGCCTTGGGCAAAACCGGGGCAGTGGCTGGGTCTATTCGACCGAACGCCGCCCCCGCCGCGCCACCGAAGACGAGCGGCGCGAGGGTATGACGCGTACCTCCTATACCGGCGACGACGTGTTTCTGGCGATCTCCCGTCCGGCAGCTATGCCAATCGGCCGGCCGCTCAAGCGCATTGAGGTCACGGCCCTTTGCACCAACCGCGACCTGCCGATCCTCGACGACAATCCGACGCTGACGCTGGAGAGCGGCGACCCGGTCGAGGCGGTGCGCCTGCTCGGTGCCTTGCGCGCGCCCCAGCCTTCCATTCCAGCCGTGCTGCCTGCCGGCGCTGATGCCGAATCCCGTGCCGATGAACTTGCCTGGCGGCTGGTGGCGCAGCTTGCGCTCAACTTCCTCAGCCTTGCCAAGGAGGGGCGTGGCGTCGATCCGCTGCATGCGCTGCTCGATCTCTATGCCGATCGCGGCGATCCGGCCCTGGCGCGCCATGTCCGCTCGATCGTGCGCATAGACTCCCAGCCGGTGATCGAGCGCTTGGCCATTCCGGGGCCGATGTGTTTCGGCCGCGGCACCGAGATCCTGCTCCATGTCGACCAGTCGGTGCTGTCTGGTCAAAGCTCGCTGCTGCTTTCCGCTCTTCTGGCGCGGCTGTTTGCCCGCCACGCCGGTATCAACGGCTTCGTGCGTACCCGCACGCGGCTGCTCCAGAAGCAGGAGGACGTGCCATGGCCGATGACGCCCGGCAACCGCTTCCTGATCTAGCGGCGCGCGACACGCTGACGGAGAGCTACGACTTCTTCGAGTTGCTGCGCCAGCTTGAAAACCGGAGCGGTCGCCTGTTCGGCCATTCCGGGCGCCCGGATCGCGAGCCGGCCCGCCTCGGGCAGCATGTTCGTCTCGGCTTTTCGACCCAGGACGTCGTCAAGTTCGAGGCGGCCGCCGACAAGGCTGCCGCTCGCGTCACCGTCGCCAATCTGGGCCTGCTGGGACCGGAGGGGCCGCTGCCGCTGCATGTGACGCGGTGGGTGCTCGATCGGATGTCGCAGCGCTGGTTTGCTGGTGCCGACGCGCATCAGACCAGCGACACGACCTTCGTCGAATTCGTCAACATCCTGCAGCACCGCATGATCGCCCTGTTCTATCGGGCCTGGGCAGATGCGCATCCGGGCGTGCAGGTCGAGCGTGCCGTTGG
Organism: Aminobacter carboxidus; assembly: GCF_014863355.1. Lineage (GTDB taxonomy): Bacteria > Pseudomonadota > Alphaproteobacteria > Rhizobiales > Rhizobiaceae > Aminobacter > Aminobacter carboxidus. The sequence goes on from NZ_JACZEP010000001.1 coordinate 1,440,653, forward strand.
TGGGCGCGTCCGCGAGATGCTGGAGGCTATGGCGGGCATCGGACTTCCAGCAACCGACAATTCCGAGGATCCAGACGTGGATGCGGTCAAGTTGCGCCAGGCGGCGGCACTTGCCGGACAGGTCGATGGGCCGGAGCGGTTGACCCTGTTCGTCGCCGAAGTGTTCAAGGTGCCGGTCCAGTTGAAGGAATTCGTCGCCTCCTGGCTCGAAGTCCCGGCAGCGTTGCAGACAAGGCTGGGCCAGGCCAGCGCTTCGCTGGGCAGAAGCGCGACGATCGGGCCGCGCAGCTTCAGCCGCCAGAACAGGGTCGAACTGCGCATTGGGCCGCTCGATCTCGCCACCTACGCGACGTTCCTTCCCGGCAGCAGGCGGCTGGCTGTCCTGAAGCGCGCCATCAGCGATCTCATCGGAGAATTGCTCGACGTCGATCTCAGGCTCGTGCTGGCCCGCGAAGAGGTGCCACCGGCCCGCATCGGCGCAGCGCAGCTTGGCCGAACGGCGTGGCTTGCGCCCCCTGCGGAAAGGGGCGATGCTGAGGATATGCGCCTGCGGACGATCGTCGGCTGGCGGCCAGAAATGGCGGGAGTCGGGGCATGAGCTTGCTCCTCACGCTTGAGCAGGGACCACGCGCACAGGCAGTGCGCCAGACCCGGCTGGACAAGGGTGAACTGGTTATCGGTCGCAGTCCCGATGCGGACTGGCAGATCGACGACCCCGACATGTTCGTCTCGCGCGCCCACTGCAAGATCACCGCTGGACAGGACGGCTACGTCGTCGTCGACACATCGAGCAGCGGCCTCTTCATCGACGACGCCGGCAACGCGCTTGGCTCGGGCAATTCGGTGCGGCTGCGCCATGGCATGCGGCTTAGGCTTGGCGACTATGTCGTTGCGGTCGAGCTGCACCCGGCCGAGGTCCAGCCACAACAGCCGAAGTCAGCTCCATCAAGGACGTCAGTGCCTCAACCCGCGCCACCCGCATCGCGCGGGCCGGTCGGCCTGGGTGGCGATGACTTCTTCTCGCTCAAGACCGATGAGGAGCCTCAGCGCCCTCGCCCGGCGGATCTCCCGAACCCGTTCGAACATCCAGAACCCGGAGCATTTCGCGCCTACGAGCGCGCCGGGGGCTCCGAGCGCAATTCGCCTGCCTTCGATGATCCGTTCAGCCTCGATCCGGTGGCGACGCCTGCTTCGAATGGTCATGCCGACGGCAGCCCGAACGGCACGGCGGCCTTTGCCGATCCATTTGGCCTCGCTTCGGCCGAAACGCCGCCGCCAAAGCCAAAGTCGGAGCCTGTTGTAACGCAATCGCCATCGTTCAATGACGGTTTCGACCTGCCGCCCATCGCACAGCCTCCGCCCGTCGCCGAAGCAAAACCGCGCGAACCCGTCTCTGCCCCTGCTCCTGCCCCTGCTCCGGCCAAGTCAGCCTCGCCGGCACCTTGGGATCTGCCCGTTCGCCTGCCTGATGCCGCGCCTCCGCCGCCAATGTCGCTGAGAGCCCGGGAGCAAGCAGCAGCAAGCTCGGCAACGCCTGCAGCCGCACTTCCCGCACCCGCACCTTCCGACAGTGCGCTGCACGCCGCCTTCCTGCGCGGTCTGGGCCTTGATGAAAGCGGTCCGTCAAATCGTGATCCGGTTTCCGAAATGGAGAAATTCGGTCGCGAGTATCGCCTGATGCTCGAAGGCCTGATGCAGCTCCTGCGCAAGCGCGCCGAGGAAAAGGGCAACGCCCGCATCGAGCAGACCATCGTCGGCTCGTCCGAGGTCAACCCGCTCAAGTTCCTGCCCACCGTCGACGATGCGCTGGCGACCATCCTGGCCGAGCGCAGCCCGGGCTTCCTCGCCGGCGAGCCGGCTATAGCGGACGCGATACGCGACCTCGCCCATCATCATGTTCGCGCCTGGCGCGGCCTGCAGGGCGCGCTTCGCCACATGATCGACCGCTTTGATCCCGTCGCGCTCGAAGAGGAACTGAAGTCGAGCTCGTCGATCGAGAAGCTTTTGGCCGGCGGCCGCAGCGCCAAGCTCTGGGATCTCTACAAGAAACGACATCGCGAAATCGCCGTGAGCGCCGAGACGCGCTTCATGGGCGAAATAGGAGCTGATTTCCGCAACGCATATGAAGAGGAGTGACGCATGATCGACCGGCGCGACTTCATTATTGCTCTCGGCGCTACTGGACTGGTGACCGCCTGCCAGAGCGGGCCACCGAAACCGTCCACCGTCACCGTCAATGTGAGCGGTCAAGCCGGCATGAATCCCGGACCCGACGGCGGCGACAGGCCGGTGACGGTTCTGATCATGCGCTTGAAAAGCACGGGCAAGTTCAATTCGGCCGACTATTTCGCCCTGCAGGGTGACGCGGGTTCGGCACTTGCCGGCGATCTCATCGGCTCGGACCAGCTTTCGGTCGGCCCCGGTGCTGCGGCGTCGAAGACAATCACCGTCGAGCCGGAGGCAACCGCGCTCGGCTTCGTGGCACTTGTTCGCGAACCGACAGGCCGTACTTGGCGAACGACGAAATCGGTTTCGCCGGGTTCGACGGTGACGATCACCGTGACACTCGGCAGCGGAGGCATTTCGGCCTGAGGCGGCCACATCAGGAGTAGGCGATGCAGAGAGTTGCCGCATGACCGACGCAAACAGGGTGCTCTGGTCCGAGGGGTTGTTCCTTCGGACCCAGCACTTCCAGCAACAGGACCGCTTTTTCGAGGCGACGGTGCGCGGCGCGTTGCAGGCCGGGCCGTTGCACACTTATGGCTTCCGCGCGATCACCCTCGACCCTGCCTTGCTCGAGGCGGGGCAGATCGCCGTGCTCTCGGCGCGCGGCATCTTTCCTGACGGCACACCTTTCGCCATTCCCGACACCATGGATGCGCCGAAGCCGCTCGCGGTGACAGCCGACATGGGCGGCGGTCCTGTGCTGATCGCCGTGCCGCTCGAACCACCCGGCGGCGTCGGCTTCGATCCGGCGCATGCCGAAACCAGCGGTGCACGTTATCGCGGCCGCATCGTCACGGTTCGCGATGCCGTGCAAGGCGGATCGGATCCCGAGGAGATCGAGATCGCCCGGCCACAGGCGCTGCTGCTCGCGCCCGGAAAATCGGTTGGCGGCTACACCGCATTGCCGATCACGGAGATCACCGGGCTGCGCGCCGACGGTGGTGTTGCCGTCGACGGCAACTTCCTGCCGCCGACACTCGCCACAGGTGCTGTCCATTGGTACGCCCAGCTTCTCCAGGAAGTCATCACCGGTCTCGACCAGATCGCCGAAGCGCATGCCAAGATGGTGCTCGGCGGTCCCGGTCGCAGCGTCGAAGATCTTTTGATGCTCAACCTGGCCAATGCGGCGCGGCCGCGCCTGGCGCACATGCTGGCACAGGACATCTTCCATCCAGCCGAGCTCTATCTCGAGCTTGCCGGACTTGCCGGCTCGATGGCGACCTATGGCTCGAATTCGCGGCGCCTCGCCGAACTGCCTACATACGACCACATGGCGCCCGGGCCGGCCTATTCAGCACTTGCCGACACGTTGCGCTCGCTGATCCTGAGCCTGCGCTATGTCGAGCCGAAGTCGCGGGCGCTGCCGGTCATGCGTCACTCCACCAATGTCTGGAAGGTGCGCATCGACAACCCCAAGCTGCTTGTCGCCAGCCGCATCGTCATTCGCGTCGGCTCCGAGCTGTCGGAGGACGCGCTGCGCAAGATCTTCGTCAACCAGGCGACGGTGGGCGCGGCAAGCGAATTCGAAGGCCTGTGGAAGTCGCGCCTGCCGGGCATTCCGCTCAAGCCGCTGCATTCGCAACCGCGCGAAATCCCCTATGACGGTGACCGTCTTTGCCTTGAACTCGATCAGAGAAGCGAGCACTGGGCCTCCCTCCTCGATGCACCCGGATTCGTCATTGGCGTTTCCGGCGTGCTGCCGAGCGAGCCGCAGGTCGATTGCTATTCGGTGAACAGGTGACGCGATGAGCCAGGACGATCCTTTCGGCTTGTCGGAGGATCGTGAGCGCACCCGCATACGCATGGTCGGCACGCCGTCGCCGCGCATGCCGATGCCGTTTTCGGCTGCGCCATTGAAGCGGACGCGCGCCCATCCGAACACACTGGTCAAGGCGTTTTCCGCCTTGCTGGAGTTCGCTCCCGAACTCGAAAATGCGCTGCCGCCCGAGAATCCGGAGCATCTTCGCACCCGCCTGCAGGAAGAACTCGTGCGTGGTCGTGATGCCGCAGTCGCTGCTGGATCGTCGATCGAGCGGGCGGACCAGGCCGCGTGGTCCGTTGCGGCCCTGCTCGACGATCTCGCGTTGAACACACCCTGGGGCGGTTCGAGCGCTTGGCCGCGGCAACCGCTGGTCGTCATGTTGCGCGGCGACGTCGATGCCGGCGCCCAGTTCTTCTCGCGCCTGGAAGAGCTCGAGCGCCACCCCAACCGCGACAAGGAAATGCTGGAGCTGCAATACCACTGCATGGCGCTCGGCTTTCGCGGCAAGTACCGGGTGCCGGGCCGCTCAGGCGACAGGTCGTTGAATGCCGTGCGTGTCGCCGCTGCCCGTTTCCTGCGTGACGCTGACGCTGAGGACGCACCGTTGTCGCCGAATTGGCGAGGTGTCGTCGCCGCCGACGAGGCGCCGCGCTTCACCGTGCCGATCTGGGTGATGGGTGTCATATCAGCCGTGCTCGCCACCGCGATCTATATCGGCTTTTCGCTTGGGTTGAGCAATCAGGCCGTCCAGCTCTCGGCGCTGGTCCGTGCGCTTCCGCCGGCTGATCGCGCGGAAGTTTTGCGCACGACACCCCAGGCTGAAGCACCCCCGGTTGAAACCGTCGATTTCGCCCTGCTGCCGGAGTTCGCCGCAGCCACACCCGAAGGCCTGCGCCCCGCACTCAAGGGCGCCGAAAGCGTGTCGCTGGCCCGCCTCGTCATTCAGGCCTCCAACCCTGAGCTGTTCCAGTCGTCACGGGCCGAGCTGACCGATGGCTTCCAACCGCTTGTCGAAGCCATCGCCAAGGTGATCGTCGAGAACCTGGAACTGATCGGCAACGTCACCATCGTTGGCCATACCGACGGCATTCCTCTGCAGAGAACCAACCCGCTTTCCACTAACCAGCGCCTTTCGGAGGCCCGCGCTGCCACCATTGCCGACATGCTCGTCCAGAACGGCGTTCCACGCGAGCGCGTGCGTTCGGAGGGGCGCGCCGCCACCGACCCCGTTGCCGACGACGGCACGCGCGAGGGCCGCGCGCTCAATCGTCGTGTCGAAGTGCTGGTCGAAAAGAGGCTGTGACAGATGTTCATCCTGCGCTTCCTCTGGTCGGTACTGACATCGCGGTGGCTCTGGACACTGATCGGGCTGACGCTGCTTTCGCTGATCATCTGGGTCTTCGGCCCGATCGTCGCCGTCGGCCAGAGCACGCCGTTTGCATCCGAAACCGTGCGCATGGCGCTCATCGCAGGCCTTGTCATCCTGTGGCTGATCTGGCTGATCCTGGCGCAGCGCCGCGCCATCCGCGCCAATCGCATGTTCGTCGCCGAGATCGCCGCGCCGCCGGTCGAAAAACCGCTGACGGCAGGCGAGCAGAGCGTTGCCGCTGTCGGCGCCAAGTTCCAGGGTCTGATGGACGAGATGAAGCGGCGCAAGCTCGGCGGCCGCAAGCTGCTGCGCGACATGCCGTGGTATGTCATCGTCGGACCACCGGCCACCGGCAAGACCACCGCCTTGCGCCAGTCCGGCCTGAATTTCCCGATCGACCTCACCGACGACATCCAGGGCGTTGGCGGCACCCGCAACTGTGACTGGTTCTTCGCCGAGCACGCGGTGCTGATCGACACCGCCGGCCGCTACGTGCAGCAGGAAAGCCAACCCGATGTCGATGCTACAGAATGGCTCGGTTTCCTCGACCTGTTGAAGAAACATCGCGGCCGGCGCGCCTTGAACGGCGTCATTGTCGCGCTGTCGATCGATGCGTTCTCGGAGGGTGACGAAGCCATCAAGGCACATGGCCGCAAGATCCGCCGCCGCCTTGCCGAACTGAACGAACGCCTCGAAATCCGGCTCCCGGTCTATCTGATGCTGACCAAGGCCGACCTGATCAAGGGCTTCGAGCCCTTCTTCGGCGGACTGTCGACTTCAGCCCGCGAGCAGGTCTGGGGTACGACATTCGCGCCGGATGCACGTGTCGACGGCAAGATGGTCGCAAGCGAGATCTCGCTGCTGGCGACCGAGCTCGAGCGGCGCCTCGTCCCTCGCCTTGAGGACGAAGACAGCCTTGCTGCCCGCGCCGAAATCTTCAGGTTCCCGGCCCAGGTCGAAAGCCTGTCGGAACCGATCCGCCTCTTGGTCGAACAGATATTCGGTGAAAGCCGCTATGAAGACAGCGCCTGGCTGCGCGGCGTCTACCTGACCTCGGCAACGCAGGAAGGCGCCCCTATCGACCGGCTGACCGCTGCGCTCTCGTCATCCTTCGGCCTGCCGCCGCGGCGCGCCATGTCGTCGCCGCGCGTCGAAAAGCGCAGCTTCTTCCTCAAGAACCTGCTAACCGAGGTGATCTTCAGGGAAGCAGGGCTCGGCATGTTCGATCCGCTGGCGCAGCGCCGTCGGACGTGGATCTGGCGCGGAGCTGCCGCGGCCTGTGGAGCGGCGGTACTGCTTGCCGGCTCTCTGTTCGGGCTGTCCTATTACGACAACCGCAATGCCATCGCGGCACAGGCCGGCCAGCTGGAGGCGCTGCAGGCGCCGCTTGCCCCATTTGCGGCAGCCCCCGCCCCGGTCGACGCACCAGACATCGATGTCGCGCTAGCCGCGATGGACGAAGTCACCAGTGCCCGCACACCGCCGCCCAGCGGCTTTCGCGACCTGGTTGGTCCGACAGCTTCGCCGGAGCTGCTGCGCGCCCAGGCTGACAGCTACAACCACGCTTTGCGCAACATCCTTGAACCACGCATGGTCGCCCTGCTCGAAACGACGATGTGGCGCCAGGTCCGCGATCCGGAGTTCATGCTGGGGGCGCTCAAGACCTACCGCATGATGACCGGCCTTTCCCAGATGGACGCGGATTTCGCCCAGGACTGGTGGGTGAACCAACTGCCCGAATTCGCGCCCGTCGCCCCCTTCCCGACGCCCAACGCCGAAGAGCACCAGCTTGCCGCCATTCGCCGCATGACGATCGACGCGAGCTATGTCGCACCGGATCCGGCACTGGTCGCCGAGGCCTTGAAAAGCGTTTGCACCATTTCGCTGCCGGCACGCGCCTACAAGCAGTTGCTGGCCGATCCCGCCGTCGCCGAACTGAAAGAATGGATTCCGGCGAACTTTGCCGGCCCCAACGGCTCCAAGGTGTTTGCCCGCCAGTCTGACAAGACGATGCGAGTCGGCATTTCGGGCGCGTTCACCTACGCCGGCTTCCACGATGTCATCCTCGACCGGCTGGAGGATGTCGCAGCCCAGGCAGCACTCGATCGCGCCGTCTTTGCCGGCGGCTGCGAAGAGAATTCCGAGACCTCGGTGTCGGCGCTGTCGGAAGACATTCTCAAGCTCTATTACGAGGATTTCATTGCCCAGTGGGACAGCCTGCTGCGCGACATCCGTCTGGCGCCGCTGACCGATCTCAACGTCGCCAGCGAGAACCTGAAGGATCTGTCGAGCGCTGATTCCGCGCTCAAGCGGCTCGTCACCGCCGTCGTCCACGAGACCGATCTCATCCGTTCCGACGAAGAGCCGGCCGGCGACAACAAGGCTGCCAACAAAGGCGCATCCAAGCTTCTGGGCAAGCTTGGAAAAGTCGGCAAGCTGGCCAAGGCGGGCGCAAAGCTGCTCCCGCGCGCCGGCTCGGCGGCCGAAGTCGACATGACCGGAACGCTCGTGGCCGAGCACTTCAAGCCGCTGAAAAGTGCCGTCGCCGAAGTGGACGGCCAGCCGCCCATGCTCGACGCCGCAGTCGTTGCCCTCACCGCATTGTCGAACGTGCTGCAGACGGTCACCGCCAATCCCGATCCGCAGGATGCGATCAAGAAGCAAGGCGGCCTCGCCGAGCTGACCGGTGCTGTCGCCCGTCAGGCGCAGATCCTGCCCGACCCGATCGACGACTGGCTCGGCGGCATTGCCGGCGACACCAGCGGCCTGACGGAAAAGGCCGTCACCTCAGAACTCAACGCCATCTGGCGCGCCGATATCCTGCCGTTCTGTCAGGCGGCGCTGACCGACCGCTATCCGTTCAGCCCTGGAAGTGCCGTGGACGTCAATGTCCGCGATTTCGCCCGACTGTTCGGCCCCGGCGGACTGATCGACGCCTTCACCAACGACCACCTGATCAGCTATGTCGACACCGCCAAGCAGCCATGGACGTGGCGTGCCGACATGGGTCTCGATTCCTCGGCCCTTGCCGCCTTCGAACAGGCCCGCCGCATCCGTGACGACCTGTTTCCTGGAGGCACCGGTCCTCTGATGAGCTTCACGCTCGAACCCAAGGATCTGTCGCCGACCGTCACCCGGGTGACGCTCAATCTCGATGGCCAAAGCCTCGTCTACTACAACAACGCCACGCGCCCGCAGCCGATGACCTGGCCGGGCAAGGATGGCACCGGCACCATCTCGCTGGCCTTTCAGCCCATCGACGGCTCGCCCGAAGTCATTGTCAATGAAACCGGCAGCTGGGCCTGGCTTCGGCTTTTGACCAAGGGCCGCTTCACCGGCACATCGCTATCCGACGTCTACAATCTGCGCCTGGGCGCCAAGAATTTTTACGCCGACTTCGAGCTCAAGGCGGCAAGTGTCGAGAACCCCTACAACCTCCAGATGTTCAAGAGGTTCACGTGCCCGCAGAACATCTAGGCACCGGCTTCTACGGCAAGATCCCGGCGACCGGCGATTTCGTCGGCCGAGGCCTTCCAGGCGACTTCGTGCGCGCGTGGGACCGCTGGGTGGCGAGCTATCTGGCGCCATTGCAGAACTCGGGCGCCTGGCCGGAAGACCTCTCCTTGCGCTTTCTGCTCGGCCCTGATGCCAATGGCCCGATGGCCGGCATCGTCGTGACGAGCAACGATCGCGCCGGCCGCCGTTTTCCGCTGACCGTCGCAGCACCGCTCGCCGTGGCCGCAACCGGCGTGGCTGACATGGCGGCGAAATGGTTCGACGACATCGAGATCGCGGCTGACGCCGCGCGCTATGGCTATGTCAGCGCCGACGAGTTCGCCGCCAGTCTGGCCACTTTGCCTTTTCCGGCGCTCGACATGACAGGTAAGTCAGTGCTTGGCATGGTCCTGTGGGCCGGTCCCTGGGTGCCTGTGGACGTCGATCCGGCGACCCCGCAAGTAGCTCTGGATCGGCTGCTCACCGCAAGCTGGGAGACCAGTTGATGCAGATATTGAACCAGATGGGTTACCCTCACCAGTTCACTGCCGCCACTGATGTTGCTGGGCACGACTGGCTCGTCGTCGTGGTCAAGGCAACGTTCGATTTTCCGGCAAAGCCTGGCGCAGAGGTGCGCAAATCCGCGGAGCAGGCTCCGCTGGTTTTCGCCGACACGCAAACTGGCAAGCCGGGCTATTCAGCCACCCTTTGGGAAACCGATTTCGCGTTCCGCAAACCCCGATGCGACGTGATTGCCAATGGCTGTGCCTACGCGCCGGGCGGGCGGGCGGCGGAACGGGTAACTGTCGGGATCAAGATAGGCCACTGGTCAAAACTGTTCGAGGTGGTGGGCCACCGCGAATGGCGGGCGATCGGCCCCGTCTTCACCGCGACGGCGTCACAACCCTTCCTGAAGTTGCCGATCAGCTATGATGTCGCCTGGGGCGGCGTCGACAAGTTGGACCCCGAGGACAAGATGCCGGGCGTCTATGCTGCCAATCCGGTCGGCACCGGCTGGTCGCGCACCAGGAACCAGCACCTCATTCCGGGCCTGCGACTGCCAAACACCCAGAAGGTCGGCGAGGATGTCCGCTCACCCTTCGGCGACTACACGCCGATGAGCTTCGGGCCGATGGGCCGCGGCTGGCCCGGCCGCATCGAACATGGCGGCACCTACGACGACAATTGGACCAAAAACATATTCCCGTTCCTGCCGCTGGACTTCGACGAACGCTACTTCCAGATGGCCCCGCCGGACCAGCAGATAGACCACCCCAGAGGTGGCGAAGAGGTTCAACTGGTCAACCTGACGCCGGAAGGACGGGTGAGTTTTCGGCTTCCGGACACGGCGCTGCCAATGGCGCTGTTCAAGGATGGGAAGAAGGTGGTCGACATGCCTGTCACCGCCGACACGATCCTATTCGACCCAGAACGCCGGCGGTTTTCGCTGGTCTGGCGCCTGTCGCAGCGGCTGCATCGCACCATCCTTGATTTCTCCGAATGCTGGATCGGCCCGCCGACACCCGGCATGCTGCTGGCCCGGGCGACCGGCAAGCGCTACATCCGCAAGTTCGACACTCCGTTACGCGATGACGACGGTGCGGAGGCGGCATGAGTGCCAGCCTCGATATCGTATCCGTGGGCATGGTGACGGCCGTTGGCCTTGACGGCCCGTCAAGCTGTGCCGCGATGCGGGCGCGGTTGAATGGTTTTCAAGAGACGCATTTTCAGCAGTCGCCAGACGCACGCTTGACTGGCGCGCCCGTGCCGCTTCCGCGCAACTGGATTGGTGAGAAGCGCATGGCTCATCTCGCTGCCGGTGCGATCTCCGAGGCTTTCGAGGCAGAGCCGCAGGCACGTGGCCAAACCGCCCTCATCCTTTGCCTGCCGGAAGAAGACCGGCCCGGCCGGCCGCTACGCGACAATTCGGCCTTGTTGCGCCGGATTGGCGATATCATCCAACTCGCGCCTCACGATCATTCCCGCATTGTGGCGCATGGACGTCCGTCCGGGCACGCCGCCTTCGACCACGCTCGGCGGTTGTTGGCTTCCGGCAAGGTGTCTTATGTCATGATCGCCGGCGTAGACAGCTACCTTACCGCAGCAACGATCACCCATTATCTCATGGGTGGCCGACTGCTGACGGCCGGCAACTCTGACGGGTTCATCCCGGGTGAGGCCGCCGCGGCCGTGCTGTGCACACGTCCAAACAGCGGATCTTTTCAGCTCTTCGGGCTTGGCCTCGCCCGCGAAGCGGCGTCGATCTACAACAAGGACGATCTGCCCCTGCGCGCGTCCGGCATGACATCGGCCTATGACGCAGCCTTCCAGGAAACGGGCATCGACATGAGCCGCCTGGGCTATCGCATCTCCGATCTGGTCGGCGAGCAATACTGGTTCAAGCAGGCTGCACTGGTAACGCTGCGTTTGCTGCGTGGCCGGCATGAATTTCAGGATCTTTGGTCACCCGCCGAATCCCTGGGCAACATTGGAGCTGCCGTTGTCCCGTTGATGGTCGGCATGGCCTGGACAGCCGCCCGGAAAGGCTACGCTGCCGGCAATCCGGTCCTCATTGAAGCTTCTTCCGACGCCGGAGCTTGCGGCGCCGCGCTGTTCGGCTCGGGGACCGCAGCATGACCGTCTTCGCCAACGGGCTGGAGATTGCCTGCAAGGCGCAGGCAAACCAGGTCATCGCGGCATTCCCCTATGTCTGTTTCACGCCCCCACAGACACCGGCAACACCACCGGGCGTGCCGGTGCCCTACCCGACCTTCGGCTCGGATAGCGATACCGACAGCGGGACCAGCACCGTCAAGATCGGTGGCAAGACGGTCACCCAGAAGAACAAATCCTACTACACCAAATGCACCGGCAACGAAGCGGGCTGCGCGCCGAAGAAGAATGTCATTACGTCTGTGAACACCGGCAAGGAGTATGCCCACGCCTGGTCGGGCAACGTGTTCATGGACGGCGAGCCGATCAGCCGCTTCTCCGACATTTCGTCGAACGACCATGCATCGCCCATTGCCGGAGGCCCGCCCTTGCCCAAGGTCGGCATTCTCGACGAATCCGACCCCAGATGCGCTTTCCTTGGCATCAAGCCTTACAACAAGCTGAAATGCGATCCGGGCGAGCAGAAGGAGCATACGGTCGAGGTCCAATTCTTTACCGCCGGCGGCGTGCGCGACCTCGTGCTGAAATGCTGCGAGAAGTACGACGACAGGGAGGCGCCATGCATCTGCATGAAGGCAAAGTGGGTCGCTGGTGAAGGCGCAACGGCGCGTTCGGCAGGTGTTGAAGGACGTTCCGTTCTCGGCAGGACGACCAACACACCGCACTACTACAAGTCGGCTGAGGCAAGAAACTGGATCGCCAACAACCCCGAGGGAAAGCTGGGTGACTTCGTGAACACTTGCGTTGCCGCAACCGTCGACAATCTGGACATCCCGCCAGCGCAGGTTGCGCTCGCGACCGAATGTCTCGAAGTCGCAAACATGAATTATCTGAAAAAGAGCATGAACAAAAGCGAGCAGGAGGTGAAAGACAAGCAGATGTGCCACTCAACCTGCACGCGCGCCTATGCGGAGGAAGAGCGGGTGGCTGCTGCGAAGAAGAAGCTCAAAAAGACGACGGTTTCTGCACGGCAGGTGGAGAAGGCAATGAAGCAACGCCCAACGGTTGGGTGCAAGCGACGCGCCGGCACTTGAAAGGGATTCCAAGATGAGAATGGACCGAGAGCTGCTTGAGATCTTCGCACTGGAGAGCGATACGGCATACCAGTGCATTCAAGTCGCGCCAATGCGCGGCGGCCGTGCCGCAATCCTCTTCCTGGTCAGTGATCCCGACTTCGAGAACACCGTGTCGGTCGTCTTCGTCGTGGATGATTTCCATCCGGCTTCCGCCAAGCGCATTCTGCTGTCGGACGCATGGCTGATGTCCCTTTCCGCGACGCCGTCGGACGAACTCCTTGCGCTTGAGGCAACCACCCGGGTTTGGCACTTTGCCGGCGCCAACTGGTCGCGTGACAAGGTCTCGGACATCAGCCTCAGGCGCATCTGGGCGAAGGATCCGAATGGGCCCATTGCCGTGGGGAGCAAAGGTGTGGCCCTCAGATTCCAGGGGGCTGCCTGGCACCCGATACCACCCGCTGCCCCGATACAATATTTCGACGTTCACGGCACGCCTCGGCACGGCCTGTTTGCCTGCGGCAACCAGGGTAGCCTTCACCGTTTGACTGACGCAGGTTGGCAGCCGGTGGAACTTCATCGCCACGACCAGTTTCGCGGCGTCGACGTCGCGCCTGACGGCACGATCCGGCTTGCCGGAGACAGCGGTGTCTGCCTCCGAGTGGCCGGCGAGGAAGCGACGGAGCTTGAGGCGCCCGACCATACGTTCTTTGCCGTGCGCAGTTTCAAGGGACGCGCCTATTGGGGCGACGAGGTGGGTGTAAGCGTTGAAGCGGCAGACGCGCTACAGCCCTTCGAGGATACCGGCATCGGCTCGGATCTGCGCAGTGATGGCGACTATCTCTATGTCGCCGGCATCGACGCCGCCTGGCGCTTCGACGGCAAGGCATGGAAAAAGCTGACACTCGTCTATGACAACGAATTCCGGCTGGTGTGACCGCCTGAGCGTTGAGTTTACCTACTTCTGGCTACCATTGGTCGACAGATATGCCCTCACCTTGGGCAGGTCGAGCTCCGCGATCCTTGATGGCGCGCCCTTTATGAGCATGCGCAGGACAAACAGCTCGCCAGCTTCAGGATACTCGGCATAGAGCGCCTCTGCGATTTCTTGGCCTGCTTCGCCAGCGACGCGAAGACCATCCACATGCGCGTCAAGCCGCTCCACGAGACGCTCCAGCCGCTCTTCGTCCATATCGGGATTTTCATCAGGATGCAGCAGGTGGTGGTCGTAGACCGTCCATAGGAATGCCGCCATTTCGGCATGCTGGCGAACGATCTCGCGCAAGACGATCTTGGGCATCAGTTCAGGTTCACCGACCCACCGCGAATCCTGTTCGTGGCGCTGGCGTGGCTCGTCACATAGGTGCCGCGGATGGTGATGTGACCATCCTTTTCCATGATGATCGTCGCCTTGCCACAGCGGAGCTCGATCCGTTCGTCGCCGATGATGGTCACCCGTTCACCATCGCGAATGACCTGCGGTGTCGGTGACTTGCGGGCTGGCTCGACGATCCGGCCAACGATCAGCGGCCGCGCCGGGTCCCCTTCCTGGAACAGCAAGGCCACTTCGGCCCCGATCATGGCCGAGGTCAGTTCAGTCAGGCTGCGCGCGGGAACCGCCGCGTCATTTGGGTTGCCGGGAAAAACGACCAGTGGTGAATCGGAATCGAAGCCAAGAAACTGGCCAATCACCACACCTTCGATGCGCTCTTGGACCTTGGTCATGTCAGGCATTCCTAGTTCTGATTGATCTTGCTGCCCTTCATCGTGATGTCGCTCGAGGCCTTCACATTGATCTTGCCGGACCCCTTGATCGTGATGTCCTTGCCTTCAATGGTGATGGTGCCGTCCTTCTTCATTGTAATGGACGACGAGCCGCATTTCAGTGCGATTGCATCGCCTGCTTCGACCAGAAATGTCTTGGCAATGGTGATTTTGCCGTCCTCACCAATCTGCGTCATGCTGGCCTTGGCTATCTCCAGCTGGAAGGCACCGCCGACCTTGGTGCCGTCGTCCTTGGCAATTTCCGTACGCCTTCCCGCGCCGATCTGGCTGTTCAGATCTTTGGCGATACTGAACTTCTGCGCCCCACCGATCGTCACGTTCTGATTTGACGCGATGTTCCAGCTATCGTCGGCTCCGATCTGATGGGTTTGGGCAGCGCCTACGGTGACCGCGCGCGTCGACCCGATCGTGTTGGTTTGCGCGGACCCGACCGTGCGCGTCTCGGTCGCGCCGACCGTATCCACCCGCGCCGCGCCAACCGTGATCGCCTGGGCGATGGCCACCGTCTGCGCGTGATTGGCGCCGATCGTCTCCGTCGAGTTCGAGCCGATGCTGATGGTCTCGTTCGACCCGACGGTCAGCGACCGGTTCTTGCCCACCGTCTCGGTATCGTTCGATCCAATGTTGGTCGTCTGGTCGACGCCGACCTTCACCGTCTTGTTGTTGCCGACGTCCTCATCGAGGTTATGGCCGACGGAATGTTTGGCATCGTGGTCGATGCGGTCGGACTGGTCGTGCTGCACCAGCTTGGTCCGGTCGTTCTTGATCAGCAGGTTGTGGTCCTTCTGGGCCTGGAAGTTGACCAGTTCGGAGCCCGCCTTGTCCTCGAACATCAACTCGTTGTAGCCGCCGCCTCCTTTGGACGAGTTCGACTTCCAGCCCGACTGCGTTGCACTTCCGGGCAAGCCATAGGGCGGCATCTGGGCGGCATTGTAGATACGGCCAGTGATGATCGGCTGGTCCGGATCGCCCTCGATGAAATCGACGATCACCTCCTGGCCGATGCGCGGGATCTGGATGAAGCCCCAGCCGCTGCCGGCCCAGGTCTGCGAAACGCGCACAAAACACGAGCTGTCCTGATCCTTCTTTCCCAGACGATCCCAGTGGAACTGTACCTTCACCCGGGCGTATTCGTCGGTGAAGATTTCTTCGCCCGACGGGCCGACGACACGTGCGGTTTGCGGCCCGCGCATGATCGGACGCGGCGTGATTCGCGGCGGGCGGTATGGCAGGCTTGTCGGCGCAACACCGAGGACGACTGTGAAGCTCTCGCCCGCCGTCTCGATGCCGCTGCGATAGCCCGGGTCGAAGATACGGTATTCGACGCTGACCACGAGATACTCCTGGTTCTGGTCGTCGCGCGGAAAGCCGTCGAGCTTGAAGGTGCAGCCTGAAAACAGGCCGCGCACGGTGCCGGCAGCGGCGATGCGCTGGTGCACGGCCTGCAGTTCCTCGCGGCGTATGGCGGCGACCTTGTCGCCGCGGCCGACATCCAGGTGGGTGCCGGGCTGGCGGTAGTTTTCCCCTGATGCGAGCTTGTGGCCGAACGCCTGGTCGGACTTGGCCATCAGGCTGGCATCAGGCTTCTTGAAGTCGTAGTCGGTGTGGGTGTAGGCGCCGGGCCTGACCGAGCTGCCGGGGATCCACTCGGTGATGTATTCGACGTCGCGGCGCGCGCCCTGGCCTTCGAAATGATACGGCACCGTCTCGTAACCCGGCGCCGGCTTGAGCTTGTTCATCGCGTCGGCAAGGATCAGCGTGTGCTCGCCGTCACCATGCTCAAAGAAATACATGATGCCTTCATGCTCGAGCAGGCGCTGCACGAAGTTGAGGTCGGTTTCGTCATACTGGACGCAATAGTCACGCGGCGGATACGAGCCCTGCAGCCGCTTTTCGAATTTCGCCGAGCCGTACTTCGAAAAAATCTTCTCGACGATCTCGACGACGCTCATGTTCTGGAAAATGCGGCAGTCGGTCGCCGTGCCGAGAAACCACAGCCACGGCCGTACGACGGCTTCGTAATAGATCTGCCGGTCCTCGATGCGGGTCAGGCGGAAATCCGACACCAGGCCGCTGAACCAGCGTTTCGGATCGGACTCACCCTCGACCGAGACGGCACCGCCCAGCATCTTCAATGGATCGATATCAGGGTCGCTGCTGACGAAGCCGACGGTGTAGGCGAAACAGCGGCTGATCTCGTCTCGGCCGGCCAGATGGGTGAAAGTCAACGTCTCGCCGAGCGGTGTCCGGACCACAGTCGCGCGATCGTTAGCCATGGCGTCGTGCCTCTCCGCGGGGACGGCCGGACATCTGGCGCAAAGCTTAGCACAAGTTTTTCAACCGGCCAAAGCCGGCTCGGCGAACACGCCGAACCTGCCGTGCGCAAATGCCCCTGTTCTGCGGTCGCAGCAAACTGCTAGAATATAATAAGGAATTTGGACGAGGCTGCCGGGAACAGAGGTTTGGCGGGCGAATTCGGATGCTCATCACTTTGACCATCGATAATGTCGACAGGCTGCCCAATGGCGGACCGCTGTTTTACAGTTCGAATGGTCGCAGCTTCGCCATCGGCCGCGAAAACCGCGACTGGAACCTGCCCGACCCCAACCTGTTCATCTCCGGCCTGCATTGCGAGATCCGCTACGACAAGGGCACGTTCTGGCTCTACGACGTCTCGCGCAACGGGACATTCGTCAACGGCTCGAGCCAGCGCGCCACCGACCCGCATCCGCTCGCCAATGGCGACCAGCTCTCGATCGGCAGTTATATCGTCTCGGTCGCCGTCGAGGATCTGGATGCGAACAGCGACTGGGGCAATCCGATGCCCGCCCGGCATGTCGCAGGCGTCGGCCAGCCCCCACCGCAACTCGCGGATCCCTTCTTCGGCGGTGTGAACAACGGCCAGGCAGCGGCCGGCGTCGCGTCGCGACAGCCAGTCCAACAGATGCGCGCGCCGCATCCGGTTCCGGTCCAGTCTGTGCCTGTGCCACAACTACAAAGGCTGGAGGCCACGGAACTGCTCCGGCTCATCGCTTCGGGCGCCGGCGTCTCTCCCGATGTGTTCCTGCAGCGCGATCCGCATGACGTCGCGGCCGAAGTCGGCGCCGTGCTGCGCGCGGTCGTCGACGAGCTTGCCTTGTTGCTCAAGGCACGTGCGGCCGCCAAGGCGCTCGCCAAGAGCAGCCAGCGCACGATGATCGGCGGCGTCGACAACAACCCGCTGAAGTTCATTCCGCGTTCGGACGAAATCCTCGAGATCATGTTTGCCCAACGCCGCTCCGGCTATCTCGACGCCAGGCACAGCGTCGAGGAGGCATTCCGCGATCTCAAGACCCATGAGCTTGCGACCTATGCCGCGATGCAGGCAGCCCTGTCGCGCCTTCTTTCGGAACTGTCGCCGGATGCCATCGAGCGGAAGCTTCCCGCCTCGGCCTTCGTGTCGAGGAAAGGCCGGGCCTGGGACATGTTCGTCGCGACGTGGGAGGCCAAAGAGGCCGCGCATGAAAACGGCATGCTCGATGTCTTCCTGGCCTATTTCAGCGAAGCTTATGCCAAATCGGCGAACAAAAAGTAGCGCCGCCTCGGGACGCCGATCCTTGTGTCGAGCCTCCGCCACTCCTGCCGGCCGCCCCCCGGTTCCCATCGACATTTCCTTGCATTACGATGCATGATTGACACGTGACCGGAGGCGCCTGCGGCGTTGTCATGGCATGGCAGCCGTCGCGCGAAAGCGGGTAATCGGCGATGAGTTCGAAGGACGATCCTTCCGGCTCCGACGGCAGAACCGTCATTCGCGGATCGCCTCGCCGCGCGCCGCAACCGGACCAGCCACCCTCGCCACAGTCTCCAGCTTCCGATCCGACCATCATCTACACCGGCAGCCCCGAGCACCAGGCGCCAGCCTCGGCCACGGTGATCTACCAGGCCAGCCCCTTCAATGAACGACCTGCAGACGCTGCTCCCAGCAGTCACAAACAGCGTAAGCAGGCGACGACGGGGGGCATGTCGCAGGAGGCCCTGTTCGAGGCCGCCGAGCGTATCCAGGTTGCCGGCGCCAACCTGCTGATATCAGCGGCGACGCCGCTCTTGATCCTGTTGGGCCATCTGAGAACGGTGACTGTCGAGCCGGACGCATCGGTACTGGCCCAGCATGTCTGCGAATGCATCGACGAGTTTGAATGGAAAGCTGCCGAAGCGGGCGTGACCGAAGACGACGCGCATATCGCGAAATATGCCCTTTGCGAGACAGCCGACGACATCGTCGCCAACCTGCCGGGTATCGGGCCCGACATTTGGGCCCAGCACAGCATGTTGTCGCGCTTTTATGGCGTCGATGCGCCAGGCAATGGCTTTTTCGAAGCGCTCAACTCGGTGCTGGCCGATCCGGCGGAACGCGGCGACCTGCTCGAACTGATGCATGCCTGTATGTCGCTCGGTTTCGAAGGCCCATATCGCGGCGCCGTCGGCGGTGAACAGAGCCTGGAGCCCGTTCGCCAGGACATCTACGCCGCGCTGCGCTACTTCAGGCCCCTTGCCAACGACGGTATTTCCCCGCACTGGCAAGGGCTCGCAGCCACCGTGGGCCAGCGTCCGTACCGGCTGCCGCCGTGGGCGATCGCCGCCTTCGCCCTGGCCTTGGTCACTGCCGCCTTCTTCTGGATGCGCGGCGACGTCACCAACGACGGTGACGCGCTTGCCGCGACATTGCTGGCACTGACACCCGCGACACCTGTTGTCATCGAACGCAGCGATTTCGCCCTGCCCGTCGAGCATGCCGAGCCGGTTGAGAAAGTCGAGCCTTTCGAGGCTGCCCCGACCATGGCGCAGATCTACCGCATCCGCGCGGCACTCGCGCAGGATATCGGCGCTGGCGGGCTGACCGTCGCCGCCAAGGGCGAATTCATTGTCGTCGAGATCAACAACGAGTTGCTCTTCGAGCCGGGCAAAGCCGAGACAAAGCCCGAATTTGCACCCGTGGCAGCACGCATCGCCGCGGCTTTCGCCGGCGAACCGGGGCCAATCAAGATCGTTGGCCACACTGACAACGTGAAGCCGCGCCAGTCCAGCGCCTACAAGTCGAACTACGATCTCTCCGTTGCCCGGGCCGAGGCAGTGGCCAAAGCCCTTGCGCCTGGCATCGGTGACGCCGCACGGATCGCTGTCGAAGGCAAGGGCGAGGATGTGCCCATCGCCAACAACGCAACCGCCGACGGCCGCGCCTTGAACCGGCGTGTCGACGTCATGATCCGGCAGGAGGATGCGCCGTGAGCGCGCGCCGCCGCATCGCGTGGTTGCCATGATGACGTGGCTGCTCAGGATTTTCAGTGTCATAGCGCTGGCCGGATTTGCCGCAGCCGTATGGTTCGCCGGCCCCCTGATCGTGCTGGCCGACAACCGGCCGCTTGAACCTGTCTGGGCGCGCCTGGCTGTCATCGGCCTCATCGCGGCCCTGGTCGCAGGCGTCGCCTTGCTCCGTGTCTGGCATGCCCGCCAGGCGCAACAGGCGCTCGCAGCCGCGGTCGCCAGCGACAGTGCCTATGACGGCGACGCCCGCCTGCTCGAAACAGGCATGACCAAGGCCATCGCTGCGCTCAAGCGCGCCGGCGGCAAGCGCAATTTCCTCTACGAATTGCCCTGGTATCTGATCATCGGCCCACCCGGTGCCGGCAAGACGACAGCGCTGGTCAATTCGGGCCTGAAGTTTCCGCTCGCCGTGTCGGGCGCGGCCCAGCCTGTGCCTGGCGTCGGCGGCACAAGGAATTGCGACTGGTGGTTCACCGACGAAGCTGTGCTGATCGACACCGCCGGTCGCTACACCTCACAGGATTCCGACACCGAAAACGACCGCAAGGGTTGGTTGGCCTTTCTGTCGCTGCTCAAGAAGCATCGCGGCAGGCAGCCGATCAACGGCGTGATCGTCGCCATCAGCCTCGCCGATGTGATGACCTCAAGCGACCAGGAGTTCGACGTCCACGCCGTCATCATCCGCAATCGCCTGCAGGAGATCCATGAGACGCTGAACATCGGCTTTCCGGTCTACGTGCTGTTCACCAAGGCCGACCTGATCGCCGGTTTCATGGAAAGCTTCGGCAGCCTGGACGAAGCCGGCCGGCGTATGGTGTGGGGCGCGACATTCCAGGGGGCCGACCGCAAGGCGAACATGGTTGGCGAGGTCCCGGTCGAATTCGACGCGCTCGTGCGCCGCCTGTCCGAGGACGTGCCGGATCGTCTGCAAGGCGAGCCGGACCCGGTCGCGCGCATCTCGATCTTCAGCTTTGCCGCGCAGTTCGCCTCGCTCAGGCAGCGTAGTGCAGCCTTCCTGGGCCGCGTCTTTGAGCCGACGAAGAAGCAGGCAAGCGCCATCCTGCGCGGGTTCTATTTCTCCTCCGGCACGCAGGAGGGCACGCCGATCGATCGTGTGCTCGGCGCGATCGGCCGGAGTTTCGGCGACGGCTCCCAGGCGCAGTTGTCCGGTACAGGCAAGAGCTTCTTCCTGCACGACCTGCTAGCCAAGGTCATCTTCGCCGAAGCCGGCTGGGTTTCCTACGATGACGCCGCCGACCGGCGCGCCAGGTTCGCCCGCTATGCCGGTATCGGCGCCATCACCCTTGTCACTGCTGCCGCGCTGAGCGCGTTGGCCATAAGTTACACGGCCAACAAGGCGCTGATCGCCGCGACCAGCCAGGTAGTAGAAAGCTACACCGCATCCGCCGGCGCGCTGATCCAGGCGGAAACTGTATCCGACGTTGATCTTGAAAACGTCATCGAAGCACTGGAGAGCATAAGCGGCCTGCCGACCGGCTATGAGAACCGCGACCAGCCGACGCCGGCCCGCGAAGCGCTCGGGCTCAGCCAGCGCGCACGGCTGCTTTCGGCATCTGAAACGACCTATCGGTTGGCGCTGGAGCGGATGTTGCGCCCGCGCCTGCTGCTTCACCTCGAACGCACGATCGAGGCGAAGATGAGCGATCGGGCCGCGCTCTACGAAGCGCTGAAAATCTACCTCATGCTCGGCGGCAAGGCGCCCAAGGTCGATGACGAACAGATCGTCTCATGGATGAAGCAGGATTGGGAGCACAACCGCTATCCAGGTCCGCAAAACCGCGAAGGCCGCCTCATCCTGGAAAAGCACCTGCGGGCCATGCTCACGCTCGACGACGAGTTCGATCCGGCATTTGAGATCAATCGGCCCGTCGTCGAGTCAGCGCAGCGCGCGCTGGGCCGCATGACGGTCGCCGACCGCGCCGCAGCGCTGATCGCCTCGGCGCTGTCTGCCGCCACGCTCGACGACTTCGCCGTCGCAACGAAAGGCGGCCAGGAGGCAAAACTGGTCTTCGAAACCGTCGATGGCAGCGACCTGTCGGCGCTTCGCATTCCGGGCCTCTACACTCATGCCGGCTTCACCGATTTCTACCTGACGCAGCTTGCCGGCATCGCGCAAAAGCTTGTCGATGAGCAATGGGTCATCGGCGCCGGCGGCGAGCAAGGCGATGTCGAGCAGGAGTTGCTGCGGCTCGGCCCCGAAATGCTCGAGCGCTACAGCAATCAGTTTTCATCGGCATGGAACAGCGTACTCGACAAGCTGAAATTCAGGCCGATGTCGGCAGACAAACCCGAATACCTGGCACTATCGGCGGCCGGTTCGCCCAGCTCACCGCTGGCGCAACTGTTCGAGGCGATTGCCCGCGAAACGGCGCTGACCCGCACTGCCGGGGCCGCAGCCACAGGCGATGTCGACGCAGGCGCCGAGGGCCTCGCCCGCATCGGCATCGAATTGGCCGGCCGCAAATCGACAAGCCGGGCGGGAGCGGCATTTGCCAATGCGCCGACTGTCGTGCCCGGGGCTAATATCGAAGCGCAGTTCCGGCCGTTCCAGCTTCTCGTCGATGGCCGCCCCGGCCAGCGCCCCATCGATGCCCTGATCCAGAATTTCCATGCCGTCTATCAGAGCCTGACGATCTCGGCCGCCGCCCCGTCACAAGCCGGTCGCGTCAACGCCAATCTGCGGCTGCAGATATCCAACCTCCGCGCCAATGCCTCGCGCCTGCCCAAGACCCTGTCGCGCATGGTCCATGCCGCCGCCGACGACTTTGAAGGCGACGTCGCCGAAACCTCTGTGGCGCAACTCAACCAGTCGCTGCAGGAAACCGTCAGCGGCCCGTGCGAGGAAGTGGTCGCCAACCGCTACCCCTTCGGCACTGGCGCCGGCCAGGACGTACCGATCGGCGATTTCGCCCGGCTTTTTGCGCCCAGCGGTGTCATCGACAGGTTTTTTGCCCAGAACCTGGCGTCCTTCGCCGACATGTCAGGCCAGGAATGGCAATGGAAGCAGGAGTCGCGCCTTGGGCGCGGACTGTCCAGGTCGACGCTGAAGCAGTTCCAGCTTGCCGCCGAAATCCGCGATGCGTTCTTTCCGCTTGGCGGCTCGACGCCTGCGGTCAACATCACCTTCACGCCGTTTTCGCTGCATGGCGACGCCGACATGGCCTTGCTCGACGTCAACGGGCAGGTCGTGCAAAGCTACCAGAACGGCAGCAGCCCGGGCATCGTCACCTGGCCCGGCAGTGCGTCCGCCGGCTCGGCCAATCTCAGCCTGACGCCGGAGCTTCCGGGGCGCGAGTCCGCCATCAGGTTCGAAGGCCCATGGGCCCTGAAACGCCTGCTCGACGTCGGAACGTCGACGCTCAACGGCGACAAGCTCGAACTGCGCTACGTCATCGGCGGCCGCGATGTCGCCTACACCGTCCAGATCAACCCTCCGGGCAATCCGTTTTCGCTTGCCGCATTCTCCGGCTTCACCTGCCCGAAGGGGCTTTGAACCGGTGAGGAAGCAAGGCGAAACAGCCCATGTTAATTTCTGTACTCTAACGCACGGGCCTGTGGCAGACTGAACGGCGCGCGCGTCGATACGCAACGCAGAGGGGCGCCCGAGAAGCGCTTGAGGCCATTGAACAATGTTGCCCTCCCCTTCGAAAGCTACGGCGTCAGCCATAAGGGCTGCGTCCGTCAGGTCAATGAAGACAGCTACCTGATCGAGCCCCGCAGCGGCCTGTGGGTCGTCGCCGACGGCATGGGTGGCCATGACGCCGGCGAAGTCGCCTCCGCCAGCATCGTCGAGCACCTGTCGACGATCGGCATTCCCGAGTCAGCGCCTGACCTGCGCGCGCGCTTCGTCGACAGGCTGAGACTGGCTCATTCCGACATTCGCGAGATTTCGGACTCGCGTGGCGCAACGATGGGTTCGACGGTCGCGGCCCTGCTCGCCATGGACGGCAAATTCGCATGCCTGTGGCTCGGCGACAGCCGCGTCTACCTGGTGCGCGACGGCGCTATCTCGCAGGTCTCGCACGATCACACCGAAGTGCAGGAACTGCTCGATCGCGGCGCGATCACGGCTGAGGAAGCGCAAACCTGGCCGCGCCGTAACGTCATTACCCGCGCCATCGGCGTCAGCGACGACATCGACGTCGACTTCCGCCAGGGCGACCTCCTGCCCGGCGATGTCTTCATCCTGGGTACTGACGGGCTGACCGCGCATGTCTCGGACGACGAGATCGAGGCGGCCGTGGTTTCGACGACCCCGCAGGCGGCATGTGAGGATCTGCTGGCAAAGGTCCTCGAGCGCGGCGGAACGGACAACGTCACCATTGTGCTGGTGCGGATTCGGGGCGAGGCCGACGGTGCATCTTCTGAAGCTTTGGCGGGAGGCCGATAGCGGCCAGCACAACGATGCGAACGGGATCGGCCACCGAACCGATGCACGTACGGCTTTATTTGCCGTCCTGACACTGCTGTCGTTGCTCTTTGCCCCCAGCCAAGCTCGAGCAGAGTTCACCGTCTGCAACCAGACGCTCGACGTCGTCAATCTCGCCGTCGGCCAGGAGGTCGACGCCGCCTTCCAGACCGACGGCTGGTGGACGATCGGCGCGAACCAGTGCGTCAACGTCATTCGCGACGAACTGACCAACCGCTATATCTACGTCTACGCGACCGACGTCTTCGGCAATGCGATCCTCAGCGGCTCGACCGACATGTGCGTCGAGCGCAAGCGCTTCACCGTGCGCGGCATCGACGAATGCTGGCAACGCGGCCACATTGCTGCCCGGTTCTATGAAGTCGACACGCTCGAACAGGCCCGCTGGACCTTCTTCCTGACCGGTCGTTCGCCATGACGCATGGCATTGATGCGAGCTTTAAGCAGCAAAAACAACAACGTATGGCCAAGCGCTCACGTGAGCGCCGGCTGAAGGCCATGCTCATTGCCGGAATGCTTGTGCTGTTCGGTACAGTTGCGGTCGCCGTCTATTTCGGCGCGGGCTACTGGTCGCCGGATGAATATGAAGGCGATCTCCAACCGACGGAGGAGGCGGACATCGTACCTCAGGATGCCGCTGTCTACGTGCCGGCCATCGTCGACCTCGCCGGCGACCCGATGTGGATCAACCTGGCGCATGAGGCCGGTGGCGAGACCAAGCGCCGTTCGCTGTCCCGACCTGCCGACCTTGTCGAGGACGGAATCTCGCCCAGCATCGAATACCTTTCCGATACGATGCTGAGCTCCAGCGAGCGCTTCATGACCGCCATCCCCTCGACGCAGGAGGACTTTGCCTTCTTCCAGGCGCAGCGCGCCGTCGCCGAACCGGTGGCAGGGCAGCAAACGGACGTTCAGCCAGCACCGCCGGCGGCCAGCGATCTTGACGAGATCGAACCCGAAAGCGATGACGCTTCCGATCTTGGAGCGGGCTGGGGCGAAACCATCGACCAGGGCGAGGCCGCCCTGCCCGCCTTCGAGAAAACCGCAGTCGAAAACAACACCAGCGTGGCGACCGTGACGCCTGAGATCGAGCGTTTCGAGGCAACCGAAGACGTCTTCGTCAAGATTCTCACCAACCGCACTCTCGAAAGCGTCGCACTCGAGGCCCGTTTCGCCACCGACGAAGCCAAGCTGGTCAGTGACGCACTCAAGACCGTCTTCGAACGGGAGAATCTTGAACCTGGCTATGTCGTCGCCTTGCGCGGCTTCAGGCCACGACGCGGTGCGCCGGCAATGGCTTTGATGCAGGTCTCAGTCTACGCCATGAACAGGTTCATCGGCACGCTTGCCCGCAATGCCGCCGGCCAGTTCGTCTCGGGCGTCGACCCATGGGTGCGCGACGACCTGTTCAATTATTCCGGGGCGCCGCAGGCCGGCGCGCAAAAGCGCCAGTACCGGCTGCTCGACGCGATCTATTCGACTGCCGCCCGCAATAACGTGCCCACAGGCGTACTCGGCGAAGCGATCATGTATCTGTCGCGCGGCCAGGACCTGAACGCCTTTGCCTCGGAAGACCAGCGCCTGGTCCTGCTCTATTCGGAAACGGCGCGCGGCAAGGATGGCGTCGCCGGCCGCGTGCTCTATGTCGGCGTCCACGGCACCGATAAGAAGGTCGAATGCTTCGTCTTCCAGCAAAGCGACGGGCAGTTCTCCTGCGTCAGCGGTGACGACCAGGTTCGCTCGCTGGCGACGACCAATGGCATGGTCACGCCGGTCAATGGCGTCATGACGTCGACCTTCGGGCCGCGCAAGCATCCGATCCTCAAGACCGTCCGCATCCACAAGGGCGTCGACTGGGCAGCCCCCATCGGCACGCCGATCGCCGCTGCCTTCGACGGCCAGGTCGTGTTTGAGGGCGACGGCAAGGGTTATGGCAATCTCATCCGCATCTCCCACGCCAACAACCGCGAAACCCGCTATGCCCACATGCAGCGTTTCGCCGACGGCATAAGCGTCGGAACCACCGTCAAGGCCGGCGACGTCATCGGTTATATCGGCACCACGGGCTTGTCGACGGGACCGCATCTGCATTTCGAACTCTACCAGGACGGCCAGGCCATCGATCCGCTTGGTACGGTCACAGTTGCCGTGGCAACGACCACGACGACAACCACATCGGTCGGCGTCACGACCTCCTCGGACGATACAGCCATCGAGGTGCTGACCAACCGCATCATCCACGTCGAAAGCGGCGGCCGTGCCCGCGCCAAGAATCCGCTGTCGTCGGCAACGGGCCTTGGGCAGTTCATCAGCAAGACCTGGATCAGGATGATGAACACCTACCGGCCCGATCTCGCCCGGTCGCTTTCGACCGCCGAATTGCTCGAACTGCGCTTCGATCCGACGATATCGCGCGAAATGGTGCGTAACCTCGCGCGTGAAGGCGAATCCTATCTCAAGCAGCGCGGCCACCAGATCACCGCCGGCCGGCTCTATCTCTGTCACTTCCTCGGCATGGAAGGCGCCCACCAGATCCTGTCGGCTTCCGGTGACGCCATGATTGCCGATGTCCTCGGAGCCATCGTCATCAAGGCCAATCCGTTCCTGACTGGCAAGAACGCCAGCTATGTCGTTGCCTGGGCTGAGAAAAAGATGACCGGGCGGGCGCCTGCCGTGACATCGCAGCCTTCCACCCCGACACCGGTGACAGTCAGGCAGACGTCGCCGGAATTCGAGAGATACAAGCAGGCGATCGCCACGACGCTGAATTCGGTTGCGAGCACGCTATGAGCGCGTGTCCTGAAGCTTGCTCCGGGCCGACTTGCCAGACCGCCCGCCAACGTGATTTGTGACGCCGACCTGACCCTGCTTTAGACATCGCATTTTCGAGCCAGCCCATGAACATAGCCATTCCCAGCCCTGACAGGATCATCGACGACAGCCGCGCCAGGCTGGATATCGTCGTGGCGAAGGAGGCCGATCTGGCAATGGCGCGCCTCGGGCGGACCGAAGACGTGAGGTTTTCGCCCAACGGCCGCTATCTTGCGATCGCCGGTTTCGCCAAGGGAACCTGCCTGCTGCTCGACGTCGAGATCGGGCGTTCGGGAAGCCGGCCGATCTTGCATGTCACGGACTACATGGAGCTGCATTCTGCCGCTTTGAACGAACCGCACGGCTTCGACTTCATCGATGATCGAACGCTGGTGGTGGCCAATCGGATGGGCGGTGTTGTGGTTTTTGCCGTCCCGCTTCGCAGCGCGGCACGGCGTATCCACAACCTCACGCCGCTACGAACCATCACGCGGGCAGGTCTTGGGACGCGCCTGCATTCCCCGGGCTCAGTATGCGTTGCCAGCATGGAGAACGGCCGATGCGAACTGCTCGTCTGCAACAATTACAGACATCGGATTACCAGGCATGTGACCAGCACTGATGGCGGCTGGAGCCTGCCGCGCAACTCGGTGCTGCTGGAACAAGGCCTCGATGTGCCTGACGGCATTGCTATCAGTCCTGACAAGGCATGGATCGCCGTCAGCAACCACATGACGCAGAGCGTGCTGGTGTTCGACAACAAGCAGCGCCTCAACCGCCAATCGCGCCATGTCGGAACTCTCCTGGGCGTCAGCTATCCGCACGGACTTCGCTTTTCGCCAGACGGCAACAGGATTTATGTCGCCGACGCCGGCACGCCATATGTTCAGGTCTACGAGCCACACCGTGGCAACTGGGCGGGCGAGCATGGCCCCGTAACCTCGGTCCGGGTCCTCGACGACGAGACTTTTCACAAAGGCAGGCACAACCCAGAGGAAGGCGGACCCAAGGGACTCGATCTCGATCCGTCAGGGGAATTGCTTGTTGTCACCAACGAGGAGCAGCCACTCGCCTGCTTTCATGTTCCCGACTTGCGGACATAGACGAATTTTCTCATTCATCCCAACTACTTGAACGCAGGGACTTTATCGACGCCACCGGGCGCGATATAGCATTCGCATGAGTTTTGGTTCGACATTGGCGCTTGCACTTGCCTTGGGTTTCTCCGCCACGCTGCTTGGCGGCTGCAGTCGCTCGTCCGACGGCACGGTGGTCATTCCCAAGACGGTGGACTCCAGGCGCTTCTGGCAGGACGATGAAGCCAGGCGCGCAGCCGCCGAACGCCAGCAGGCCAGCGCTTTTCCAGCCGGCCCCGAGATCCGCTTCGCCACACAGCAACCAGGCCCGCGCCCGGTGACGCGCGCACCCAGCCGCGCAGCCGATACTGGCAACACCAAGCCAATAGCCTGCCGCGCCGCAAGCGGCCCCACAGGTCGCGTCAAATACATTTGCGAGTAACCGTGCCTGCTCATCAGGCGCTGGTTGGGCAGATGAAATCGACTCCATCACCACGTTTCGTCAGCTTCGCGTCAGGGATGGCGCGGATTTAAGGCGTTTCGCATAAACGCGCCGCTTGTCTGTTGACGCATACGCGTCGGGCGTTATAGCCCACATCAAGACATTGGAAATGAACGGAGAGGGTCCCGTCCGATGGAGATATTCACTGCCGCAGGCTTCACAGCCCTTCTGCAGGTCATAGCTATCGACCTCGTGCTTGCTGGCGACAATGCCATCGTCATCGGCCTTGCCGCAGCAGGGCTTCCTGCAGACCAGCGCAAGAAGGCCATCCTCGTCGGCATCGCGGCCGCGACTGTCCTCCGCATTGGCTTCGCGCTCATCACCCAATGGCTGCTCGCCATCGGGCCGATGCTGCTCATCGCCGGCGGCCTGCTGCTTTTGTGGGTATGCTGGAAGATGTGGCGCGAACTCAGCGTCAGCCATGAGCAGGAACATGAGGCCACCGAGGCGCTCTCCGATGCGGACTACGACAAGGACGGCAAGATCGCCGGCAAGGGCCCGCGCAAGACCTTCGCCCAGGCCGCCTGGCAGATCGTCATTGCCGACGTCTCGATGTCACTCGACAACGTGCTCGCCGTCGCCGGCGCTGCGATGGACCACCCGACCGTCCTGATCATCGGCCTGGCACTGTCGATCGCACTGATGGGCTTTGCCGCTTCATTCGTGGCGCGTCTGCTGCACAAGTACCGCTGGATCGCCTATATCGGCCTCGTCATCATCCTTTATGTCGCGCTCAAGATGCTGCTCGACGGTGCTGTCGACCAGTTTCCCGAACAATTCGGCTTCCTGAGCGAGTGGTTCGGCGGGCACAGCGCGCCCGCCCACTGAGGCCGAGACGGTTGACGACAAAGGGCCGGAGCGATCCGGCCCTTTGCGCATGTGACGATCAGGCGGTTTGCTTGGACGCCGATCTGTGCTATGCGCCGGCCGAATTGAGCTCTTTTTTCAGAGCCGACAGATCGAGAAAATTCGAGACTTCCGGGCCGGCCCAATTGGGTTGCGGCCCTTGTCCATTGGAACCTTGTCTATGTCAGCAGCACCCCGCGTCAGCTTCGTCAGCCTCGGATGCCCGAAGGCGCTTGTCGATTCCGAACGCATCCTCACACAGCTCCGCGCCGAAGGCTACGAGATCGCCCGCAAGCATGACGGCGCCGACCTCGTCGTCGTCAACACCTGCGGCTTTCTCGATTCCGCGCGCACGGAGTCGCTGGACGCGATCGGCACGGCGATGAAGGAAAACGGCAAGGT
This sequence comes from Aminobacter carboxidus, assembly GCF_014863355.1. GTDB lineage: Bacteria > Pseudomonadota > Alphaproteobacteria > Rhizobiales > Rhizobiaceae > Aminobacter > Aminobacter carboxidus. The sequence continues at coordinate 1,470,367 of NZ_JACZEP010000001.1, forward strand.
CATCGTCACTGGCTGCATGGGCGCCACGCCAGAACTCATCCGCGAAAAGCACCCCAACGTGTTCGCCATCACCGGCCCGCAGGCCTATGAAAGCGTGATGGCCGCGGTGCATGAGGCGGCACCGCCGGCACACGACCCGTTCACCGATCTGGTGCCGCCGCAGGGCGTCAAGCTGACCCCGCGCCACTACGCCTATCTCAAGATTTCCGAAGGCTGCAACAATCGCTGCACCTTCTGCATCATCCCGGACCTGCGCGGCGACCTCGTCTCGCGCCCGGCTGCCGACGTGCTGCGCGAGGCCGAGAAGCTGGCCAATGCCGGCGTCAAGGAGCTGCTCGTCATCTCCCAGGACACCAGCGCCTATGGCATAGACATCAAATATGCGACCAGCGTCTGGAAAGAGCGCGAGGTCCGCGCCAAGTTCCTCGACCTGTCACAGGAACTTGGCGAGCTCGGCATCTGGGTGCGCATGCATTATGTCTACCCCTACCCGCATGTCGCCGACGTCATCCCGCTGATGGCCGAAGGCAAGATTCTTCCCTATCTCGATATACCCTTCCAGCATGCCTCTCCGCAGGTTCTCAAGAACATGCGCCGTCCGGCCCACGGCGAAAAGGCGCTCGAGCGCATCCGCGGCTGGCGCGAGGTCTGCCCGGATCTCGCCATCCGCTCGACCTTCATCGTCGGCTTCCCCGGTGAAACAGACGAAGATTTTGAAATGCTGCTCGACTGGATCGACGACGCCAAGATCGATCGTGCCGGCTGCTTCAAGTACGAACCAGTCAAGGGCGCACGCTCCAACGATCTCGGCCTCGAGCAGGTCCCCGAGGAGGTCAAGGAAGCGCGCTGGCACCGTTTCATGCAGCGCCAGCAGAAGATCTCGGCCGCCCAGCAGGCCAAGAAGGTCGGCAAGCGCCTGCCCGTCATCATCGACGAGGCAAACGGCACCTCGGCCAAGGGCCGCACCAAATACGACGCGCCTGAGATTGACGGTTCGGTGCACATCCAGTCGCGCCGCCCACTGCGCGTCGGCGACATCGTCACCGTCAAGATCGACAGCGCCGAAGCCTACGACCTTTACGGCTCGGCTGTCTGAACTATCCGTCTCGAAACCACTTCACCAAGGGCCGCATCTTGCGGCCCTTCAGATTGATTACAAACCCCTCAGTGATTTCAAGACCCTTGGAGGTTTGTCAGCAGTCTGAAGGGCGGCATCTTGCGGCCCTTTTCGTATGACCGATACGCAATCGAATAATCCCGGCGCTAGTCCGTATGACGGATGACCTTTCCCGGCACCGGTTCGATCTGGTGACAGGCACTCTGCCGCATGGGCGCTTGCCATACATCGAGCCGGGGCCTGCGCCATGACATCAGACCAGCAAGACGAGCGCCCCGGCGTGATGAGCGAGCGGCGGGTCACCATCGTAGGCGCGATGCTGGCCGGTCTCGGTCCCGCCTCACTGTCGCTGTTCACGCCGGCCATGCCCGAAATCGTCCATGCCTTCGGCACCACCGAAGAGGCGGTGAAGATGACGCTCGGGCTCTATTTCGCCGGCTTCGCCCTGACCCAGCTGGTCTGTGGCCCGCTGTCCGATGGCTATGGCCGCAAGCCGGTGGCACTGGCTTTCCTCGGCATTTACCTGCTCGGCAGCCTGGGTGCACTGGTTGCGCCTTCCATCGAAGTGCTGATCCTGTCGCGTCTGCTGCAGGGTGCGGGGGCGGCGGTAGGGTTGTCACTTTCGCGCGCGATCGTGCGCGACCTGTTTGCCCATGAGCAGTCGGCGCGCATCCTCAACCTGATCACGCTGATCCTGGCGCTCGCCCCGGCCATCGCACCGACGGTCGGCGGATTGGTGATGCAGGTCGCCGGCTGGCACGCCATCTTCTCGATCATGTTCGTGATGGGCGTCGCGTCCTTGGTCACTGTCAGGTTCGCGCTGGTCGAAACCGTGGAACGCGACCCGAACCGGGTGCGGCCGAAATTTGTGATCGAGACCTACGGCAAGCTGCTTAGCAGCGGCTATTTCCTGTTCTCCAGCCTGGTCATCGCCGGCACGCTGGGCGCCTACTACACGCAGGCAACTGTTTTGCCCTTCATCCTGATGGACCGGTTGGGCCTGACGCCAGCACAGTTCGGCCTGGCGATGCTGTTCCAGTCTGCCAGCTTCATCTCAGGCGCGCTGGTCATGCGCAGCCTGATGCCACGCTACGGCGCCTATCGTTTGGTGCCAGTCGGCCTGGCGGTCAGCAGCGGGGGGGCCGCGGCGATGGCGATGTTCCTGGGGCTGTACGAGCCGACCTTCGTGTCCGTCATGCTGCCGATGGCGATGTTTGTTTTCGGCAATGCCTTTGTCATGCCGGCCATGTCGGTGGCGACAGTCGCTGCCTTTCCCGACAATGCCGGCGCCGCCGCCTCATTGAGCGGGTTCCTGCAGATGGGCAGCGGCCTTTTGGGCACGGTCGCCGCCGGTATCCTCGGCGACGCAATCCTTGGCATGTCCGTGGTCGTGCCGCTGATGGCCCTGGGCGCGGTGCTTGCATGGCTGGCCTGGCGCAAGCTGCCGGAGCCTGCCCTGGCGCATGCAGTCGTCGCCAAGGCCGCACCGCGCTGAGCCATGCTCCTTTTGTTAGCTTACGCTAACGAATTCGTTTGCTCCGCTCCTCCATCGTCCAAGCGGACGATGTTCCGGACACATGGCCGTGACTGTCTGTCTGTCGAAGTAAGCGGAGGAGAAACGCATGAACTTCCAATGGAATAGTTCCATTACACGTCGCACGGCTATCGGAATGGTTTCGGTGGCAGCCCTGGCCCTGGCATCAGGCGTTTCGCAGGCACAGGAAGTCGTCAAGATCGGCGGCATCATGTCGATGACCGGCGGCGGCGCCTCGATCGGCAAAACCGCCGAAGTGGGCTGGAAACTGGCGATCGAGGACATCAATGCCGCCGGCGGCATTCTCGGCAAGAAGGCCGAACTGGTCCTCGGCGACACCATGACCGACCCGACCCATGCGGTGAGCGAGGTACGCCGCCTGATCGAGAACGAGAAGGTCCAGGCACTCGTCGGCCCGGCCACCAGCCAAGAAACCATCCCGGTCGTTCCGGTGGCGAGCGAAAAGAAGATCGCCCAGGTCTCGTCGGCGGCCTCGACCCAGCTGACGCCAGAGGCGGGTCCGTTCCACTTCTCGGGTTCGGTCACCGGCCTGAACCAGATGAAGCCGAACATCGACTTTGCCATCGACGTGCTCAAGTTGAAGAAGCTGGCGTTGATTTCGGACAATGGCGGCATGTCCAAGGCGGCCGTGGTCGAGATCGTCGACTACCTCAAGTCGAAGGGCGTCGAACCGACCGCGGTGCAGGAATTCGCCTTCCGCACCGAGGACATGACCCCGCAGCTGTTCCAGATGCGCAGCTCGGGTGCCGAGGCGATCCTGTTGATCAACTCGATCGGCGACGACTCGCGCAAGTTGCTCGAAAACCGTGCCGACATCGGCTGGGACGTGCCGGTTCTGGCCAACCAGACGATGACCAACTACGCCGTCGGCAACGCTGCCGTGCTCGGCGAGGACGCATTCAAGGACGTCTACAGCGTCCAGTTCGTCGGCATGACCTATTGCCCGAGCGACGCTGTCGGTGAGAATGCCTTCGCCAAGTTCGTCAAGCGCGCCAAGGAACAGGTCCCCGACGTCGACCGCATGGGCGGCGCCTCGGCCCTGATCCCCTACTACATCCAGCCGGTCGTGCTGGCGGCCGCGATCAACGGCTCGGGCAAGACCGACGGTGAGTCGATTGCTGCCTGGCTGTTGGCCAATGCTTCCACCGTCCAGATGCTGACGGGCCCGATCCAGGCCAGCGACAAGAGCCACTTCCTGCCCGCACCTGAGTCGATCAAGGTGGTCAAGAACTCCTACAAGCCACGTGAAGACGGCCTGGTCGAGCGCGCCGACTGCGGCGCCTGAGGCTTTCAGCCACTCATAAGTATAGGGGCCGGGTCGCAAGACCCGGCCCGTTTCGTTTGCACAATGCTCAAGACTTATCCACTGCTGACACCGTGTCGAAAATTCTACGCGATGCATTTCGAATTTGACGACGTGTCAATTTAATGACATACATGTCGACATTATTCATTTCGCATTCGGGAGGAAGCGCGATGACCGGTTCGAGCATACGCAGCATGACGACTGGATCGTCGTCCGTCCGGCACCTTGCCCGACGAGGATTCCTCCCCCCGTCCTGATCCGCAGACATCCGGAACGACATCCGGCTTTCGCCAAACACAAATCGAACTCACTCCCGGCGTGCCCTTTGCGCCGCCGGGCATTGGTCCCGCACGCCCCCGTGCGGCGGATATTGGGAGCTCCTGCCATGACCTTTCACGCCAGATCGATCGTCGAATTCGGCCATTTCCTCAACCGTGTCGCAGACAGCCTGATGAACGGCAAGCCGTTGCGTACCCCGCTTGAGCTCATTCGCGAGCAGTTCGGCGCCTATGCTGCGGTCCTTGTGATCGAAGACCGCCTGCGCACCGGCGAGACCTATTATGCCTTCACCGAAATCAACGAGCAGATGATCGATGCCGCAGGCGTCGCCCTCGCCCGCCCGGCGCAGCTCGCCTATCTCTCCGAGCGCTGCCAGCCAATGTCGGCCACCTATGTCCCCGCTGACGACACCGCCCGCTATACGCTCTGGGTCTTCCGTGATCGCGCCGACGCCAAGTTCGACGACGATGCGGCATCTGTCTGCGAAATCCTGGTTTCGCAACTGGCGCGCGGCGTCGAAACCTCCTGGCGCATGGGCGCCACCGAAGTCGAACGCCGACTCTATTCCGACGTCATGGACAAGCTTTATGTCGGCGTCGTCATCCTCGACCATTCCGGCAAGATCGTCCGCGCCTCCGACGCTGCAACGCGCCTGCTCGAAGCCCGCGACGGCCTGCAGATCCAAGGCAACAAGCTACGCGCCACCTCGGCCAAGGAGGACCGAGACTTCCAGACCGCGGTCAAGGCTGCCATGCAGAGCACGGCCGACGACGAAGGTACCAAGTCCCGCGGCCTGTCGCTGACCAAGCAGTCGGGTTCGCGCAATCTCGGCGTCATCGTGCGGCCGATCCGCGGCAGCAAGGACAATGCAGCGGCAGCCAACTCGGCTGTCGCCATCTACATTCGCGACCCGGAGGCCAGCCTGGAGGTCGAGGGCGATCTCGTGCGCCAGTTGTTCGACCTGACGCCTGCCGAAGCCGCCGTCGCCCGCCGCCTGACGGCTGGACTGTCGCTCGAGGATGCCGCGACCTCGCTCGACATCAGCCGTAACACCGCGCGCGCCCATCTGCGCTCGATCTTCTCCAAGAGCGGCATCACGCGCCAGACAGAACTTGTCCGCCTGGTTCTAAACAGTGCTGTCATCCTCGGTCACGGGCCGCGCCAGGCGGCCTGACGGTCATCCTCCCATCTCCCTGCGACCAAGCTAAAGCGCCGTGGATCCACTGTCCCCGGCGCTTCTTTTTGCGTTCTTTGAGGAAGGGACCCTTTGACAGGATCAGGATGGGCACCCAGCTTGCGGCCGGGTGCGCTTGTCTGGTTAGAACAGCGAGTTCAGCTGTTCCTTGGAGTAGCCGACACCCTCGCTTGTGCGGCCCTGCTTGACCTTCACCGCCCAGGCCGGGTCGGCCAGCAATGCGCGGCCGACAGCCAGGATGTCGAATTCGTCGCGCATGAGTGGCTTTTCGATGACGTCGAGCGGCGCAATCTCGGCGGCGTTGAGACCCGGCCTGTCGAGGCCGACGCCGCCTACAGCGATAACGGGCAGTCCGGTGATCTTCTTCGTCCAGCCGGCAAGTGTCATGTCGTTTTCAGCGGCAAAGCCAGGCTCCCACATGCGGCGCGTCGAGCAATGCATGATGCTGACGCCGGCGTCGACCAGCGGCTCCAATACATCGGCAAGTTCCTCGGGCGTTTCGCCGAGAACCGCCTTGTAGTCCTGCTGCTTCCACTGCGAATAGCGAAACGAGATCGGGAAATCAGGGCCAACACGGTTGCGCATCGCCTCGATGACCTCGACGGCAAATCGCGTGCGCTCGCGACGGTTGCCGCCATAGCGGTCGGTGCGGCGGTTGGATGTCGCCCAGAAGAACTCGTCGATCAGATAGCCATGCGCGCCGTGGATCTCGACGCCGTCGAAGCCGAGACGCTGCGCAGCCTCGGCCGCTTCGGCATAGGCCTCGATGACCTCGAAGATCTCCTTTTCGGTCATCGCCTTGGTGGTTTCAGGATGACCTGTGAAAGCGTTGAGGTTTTCCGACGGGCCGACACCCGGCACGCCCGGCTGCGGCGCCATGTCCGAATTGCGGAAACTGCCGGTGTGCCAGAGCTGTGGGAAGATCTTGCCGCCAGCGGCATGCACGGCTGTCCGGACCTTGGCCCAGCCAGCCAACGCCGCTTCGCCGGCGAAATAAGGCACGCCCTCGTAGCTCGGCGCTGTCGGGTGGCCGATATAGGTCGCCTCGGTGATGATCAGGCCGACCTGGTTTAGCGCGCGTCGCGAATAGTAGGCCTGCACCTTCTCATGCGGCACGCCGTCAGCGCAGAAATAGCGCGACATCGGCGCCATGGCGATACGGTTGGAGAGCTCGAGGCCACCGACCTTGATCGGCTGGAACAGCTTGTCGGCAATCAGCTCTTCGGCAGTCAGATTTTCAGCGCACACGGTTGCCACGGATCTCATTGCCCTTACGCATGGTTTCGATGAAGGATTCGAGCGGTGCCGGCTCCGGCAGCGCTTCATCCGGGCCGGATCGGGCCCAAAATTCCTTCCAGGATGGGAACAGTTCGTGGAACGAGCCCTCATAGGGCTCGCGGCCCGGCCAGCGCATCTTGCGCGAGCCGACGGGCGGCTTGTTGAGATCGGAAGCGTACCAGTAGAGCGGCTGGCGGCGGCGGAAGAACCAACGGCCGTCGATACGCTCGTAGCGGTCGTAATACATCATCTGCATGATGACCCACTCGGCGCCGCACTCATGCTCGTTCTTCGAGTAGACGACGCCGACTGCGTTATCTGCATCGACGAACTCGATGATCGTCGAGCCGACATGGTGCGAGGTGCCGTCGAACTGCTTGCGCATCGTCTCGTCGAGCCAGTCGCGCAGGGCTGCCCTGCCCGACTTGCCGCCGCCGACCTTGACGTCGGATGCAAACAGCGAAGCCATCGCGTTCATGTCGCGCATGTCGAGCGCCAACGAGTATTTCGAGATCAGCTGGCGGATCTCGTCGCGCGACTCAAGCCGGTCCAACCGCGCCAGGATCTGAGCCTGCGCGTCGCTCATCTTATCCATTGTCACCTCCGATGACTGAAGCGCTGGGCGCTTCAGAAGTAGTACCGGCCGACCATGTCGGCGACGCAGCCGGGCTTGACCGAGCCTTCGACCTCAATGGTCACACGCACCGTCGTCTGCACGGCATTGCCAGGCAGGAACTCGGCGTTGACCAGCTCGCCGGTGGCGCGAACCCTGGAATTAACCGGAACAGGCGCGGGAAAGCGCAGCCGGTCGCAGCCATAGTTGATGCCCATCTTCATGCCTTCGGCCTTGAAAAGGTCGGGCAGGAAGCCGTTGATCAGCGAAAACGTCAGGCAGCCATGCGCTACCGTGCCGCCGAACGGACCATCCTTGGCGCGCACGGGATCAACATGGATCCACTGGTGGTCGCCGGTCGCCTCGGCGAACATGTCGATGCGCGCCTGATCGATGACGAGCCAGTCGGTCGAACCGAGGCTCAGGCCGATGGCGGCCATCGCCTCGTCGGGCGAGGAAAAGACCAGGCCCATCGTCACGACCTCTGGCTGGAGACGGAGACGATCTCGCCGACCATGTAGCCGGCATAGTCACTGGCCAGAAACATCATGACGTTGGCGATTTCCCACACTTCAGCGGCGCGGCCGAAGGCTTCCTGGCTCGCCAGCGCGTCGAGCTGCTCCTGTGGCGCCGATCGTTTGAGGAAGTCGTGCATGGCAATCGACGGCGACACCGCATTGATACGGATGCCGTATTCGGCGGCTTCCACCGCAGAGCAGCGCGTGAAGGCCATGACGCCGGCCTTGGCGGCGGCATAATGCGACTGGCCCTTCTGGGCGCGCCACCCCAGCACCGAGGCGTTGTTGACGATGGCGCCCTTGCCGCGCGGCTGCATCTTCTTGAGTGCCGCGCGCGTCATGCGCATCGTGCCGGTGAGTGTGACGTCAAGCACCAGGTTCCATTCCTGGTCGGTCATCTCGACGACGGGCTTGAGACCGCCGAGACCGGCATTGTTTATCAGCACGTCGATGCCGCCGAGCTTGTCCTCGGCCGCGTCGACCAGCGCCTGCACCTGCTCCTCGTCGGTGACGTTGCAGAGCTGGCTGTGGATCTCGACCGTCGCCGAGACCTCACGCAGCTTCTCGACGGCCTCCGCCAGCCGCCGCTCATGGACGTCGGAGATCATGATGGCACGGCAGCCTTCCTCGATCGCCTTGCGGGCGGCAGCAAAGCCGATGCCGACACCGGCGGCCGCGGTGATCAGCACGGAGCGGCCCTTGAGCAGGCCGTGGCCTTCGACATAGGGCGGAACGGGGAGGATCTTGGTGGCGGTCATCTCGGGGGCGTCCTGGTCTGGTTACTTCTTGAAGTCGGCGTCGCGCTTGCTGACGAAGGCGTCGCGCGCCTCCTGCGATTCCTGGGTCAGGTAGGCCTGGGCCGTAAAACCCTGTTCCCAGCGGTATTTCTTCTCGAGGTCACCGTCCTCAATGCCGTTCAGCGCTTCCTTGGCGAGGCGGATCATGATCGCGCTCTTGGCGGCAATGGTCCTGGCGAGCTCGATCGCCGCGTCGCGCAACTCCTCGCGCGGCACGATCTTCTCGACGGCACCGAGCCGGTAGGCTTCGGCGGCGTCGATTGGCTCGCCGGTGAAATACATCTGGCGCACCTTCTGCACCGGAAACAGGCGCTGCAGATGCGCGCCGGCACCGAGCGCGCCACGGTCGACTTCTGGCACACCGAAGGTGGCGTCGGGCGAGCAGATGATGATGTCGGCTGAGCCGCAGATGCCGATGCCACCGCCAAGGATGTAACCGTGAGCCGCGACGATCACCGGCTTCAGGCCACGATGCACCGCCCGGAACGTCTCCCAGTTGCCGGCATTCACCTCAGGGATGCGCTCGGGGTGCTTCTGCAGCTCCTTGATGTCGACGCCGGCGCAGAAGCCGCGGCCCTCGGCGCGGATGACGATCACGCGGACGTCGGCATTGACGTTGAGCGCGTCGATCTTCTGCGACAGCATGCGCCAGCCGATGCTGTCGAGTGCATTGACCGGTGCGTTTTCGATCACCAGTTCGGCAATGCCGTCTTCGATCCTGGTCCAGAATTGGTCGCTCATCGAATTCTCTCCAATCAGTTGGCGGCGACGAGCGCCGAGACGGCCTTCAGCCGCGCTTCCGCCTCACTCACGATGCGAGCGATCAGCTCTTCGCAGCTTTCGAGCTTGTCGATCATGGCAGCAGCCTGGCCGGAAGGCAGCAGGCCGGCTTCGGTGTTGCCCTCGACCACGCCGCGCTGCACCAGCATCGGCAAGTTCGGCGCCATCACGGTCTGGGCAAAGCTGTTTTCGCTGCTCGACAGCACCTTGAGGCCGAGCTTGGCCATGGCGATCGGGCCAAGCCCGCTCTCCTTGCCCCACTGGCGGGCATATTTCATGCTCATCGCCAAGCGTGCCGGCAGGCCCATGCTTTCGAGACGCTTGATCTCGGCATTCTCAATGAAGCGCTGCGGCAGGCCGTCGACGGCCGTCGTGGTGCGGATCAGCGTCGGGTCCTTGGTGGCGAGATAGCGGTCGAGCGCCGGGCGCGGAACAGGCGACTCCTTGGTCATAAGGAAGCGCGTGCCCATGGCAATGCCGGCGGCACCATAGCTGAGGGCAGCCGCAAGGCCGCGTCCGTCGAAGAAACCGCCGGCGGCAACCACCGGGACCTTTACCGCGTCCAGCACCTGCGGCAGCAGGATGGTCGTTGGCACCGCGCCGGTATGGCCGCCACCCTCGCCGCCCTGGACGGTGATGATGTCGGCGCCGAGCTCGACGGCCTTGATCGCGTGCTTGACCGCACCGACGGTCGGCATGCACACCACTCCGGCATCCTTGAGCCGCTTGATGGTCTTGGCATCGGGCCCGCGGCCGTAGCTGACGGCGCGTACCTTGTGCTTGATGACGACCGAGATGACTTCCTCGGCGTTGGGCTGGAACATGTGGAAGTTGACGCCGAAGGGCCGGTCAGTCCTGGCCTTGATGGCGAGGATCTGGTTTTCGACGTCGCCCGGTTCGGTGGTGGCGCCGGCAAAGAAGCCGAAGCCGCCGGCATTGCAGGTCGCAGCGGTGAGGTTTGCGTCGGCGACCCAGCCCATGGCCGTCTGCACGACCGGGTAGCGGCTGCCGAGGCGTTCGCACAATACGGTATGCAGGGACATGGGCATTCTCTCTCGCTGAAGTTCCGGCAACCGCCCTTGCTTGGGGCTTTGGGCGATCGCACTGTCTCGTTTCAAATGATGCGCCGCACAAAGTGGAACATCGTCTGAATGAACTAACGAAAACGATCAGTAGAAGACGCGTCCGCCGTTGACCATCAGCGTCTGGCCGGTGATGAAGCGCGACTTCTCGCTCGACAGGAAAACCACAGCGTTTGCAATGTCTTCGGGCTCGCTGAGTTCGCCGAGCGGGATCATGTTCTTGGCCCGCTCATAGGCATCCTTGGGGATGCGCTGCATGGCGCGAGTGTTGGTCGGTCCCGGGCAGACAGCGTTGACGTTGACCTTGAACGGCCCGAGTTCGCGGGCGAGTGCGCGGGTAAAGCCGAGCACGCCGGCCTTGGCCGAGGCGTAGTCGACGGTGCCGATGTCACCGTTCATCGCCGAATCCGAGGAGATCGAGACGATCTTGCCTGAGCGACGCTCGCGCATGTCCTCGACGACCTGGCGCGTACAGGTCAGCGTGGTCATCAACGACACGCCGATCACGAACTGCAGCGTCTCGGGCTTGGCCTGCCAGAACTCGGAGTAATTCTCGCGCGCGGTCTGGCCGATGTTGTTGAGCAGGATGTCGACCGGGCCAAGTTCGCGCTTGATGCGGGCGAAGCTGTCGACAACCACCTCCTGGTTCATCATGTCGCCGATCAGCGGCAGTGCCTTGACCTTGTGAGCGCGCACCATCTCGGCGGTTTCGGCGAGTGCCTCTGCCTCGCGGTCGAGGATCGCGACATCGGCGCCCTCCTGGGCGTAGGCGATCGCCGCCGCGCGGCCAATGCCGTTGCCGGCGCCGGTCACCACGGCAATCTTGCCGGCGAATTGTCTCTGGTCAGTCATGTTTTCCCTCCCTGCGGAAATCCCGGTCTGTAAGCTGGTTGAGGCGTCAGCCGTGACGGTCGAAAAGCGTCAGTGCTCTGTAGGACAGGTCGTCTGACCCCGGCTGGCCGGGCGGGCTGCCGGCAGCAAAATCCTTGTAGGCGTCGGCGTCGACGGCGCGCTTGGTAGACCAGTCGAGCGTGATCGAGCGTCCGAGGAAACGCCACTCGCCATCGTCGCGCCTGTAGCGATCAAGGCTGCGGCTGCCGGTGATCACCTCATAGGCGTCAGGCCCGTGCGTACGGTGATAGTTGATCTTGTAGACCTCGCCCTCGGCGCGGTCGCCGTCGATCTCGAAGCTGGAGTTGACCACGTAGTGCGCAGTCGCGGCATAGCTGGACAAGGCCTTCTCGACGAAAGCCATATAGTCGTCCGGCCCGCCGCTGAACATGTCGCCATGCGCCTCGAACGCCTCGTCATGATAAAGGCTGCGCAGCAGCTTGAAATCGCGCCGGTCGACGGCGCGCGAATAGGCCGTCACCAGCCGCCGCAGCGCATCACGCGCCGCAAGTTCGTTCAGGTTCGCCTCTCGAATGCCCATGCAGGTCCTCCCAAAACCTATGCCCCAATCGACCGCGGCCTCTACAGCTTGCCGCGCGGCTCCTTGGGCATGCCGAGCCCTTGCTCGGCGATGATGTTGAGCTGGATCTCGTTGGTGCCGCCGTAGATCGTGTCGGCGCGGGCAAACAAGAACATCTGCTGCAGCCGTTCGCGGCGCGGATCGTCTGCTACAACGTTGGCATCCATCTTCAGCACGTCCATGGCGAGGCGGCCGAGGTCGCGGTGCCAGTTCGACCACTGGTACTTGTAGGTCAGCGCCTCGCGACGCGCTTCCGCCGACTGATCGTCGCTCAAAACTCGCATGGCGAGGTAGCGCATGGCGCGCAGGCCGGTCCAGGCATACGCGACGCGCTGGCGGATGGCAGGCGAGCGGTCAGAGCCGTTCTCCCTGGCGATCTCGACGATCAGGTCAAGTTCTTGCTGGAAGCTCATCTGCTGGCCGAGCGTCGAGATGCCGCGTTCGAATCCGAGCAAGGCCATGGCGATCTTCCAGCCGTCGCCGGGCTGGCCGACCACATCCTCTGCCTTGGCGCGCGCGCCATCGAAAAACACCGAATTAAACTCAGCGCCGCCGCCGATCTGCTTGATCGGATGGATCTCGACGTCCGGCTGGGAAAGCGGCATCAGCAGGAAGATCAAGCCATTGCGGCCGATCGAGCCCTCCTCGCACCGCGCTACGACGAAAATCCAGTCGGACAGATGCGCGAGCGAGGTCCAGACCTTCTGCCCCGACACGATCCAGTCGCCTGTTACAGGGTCGAGCTTGGCACGGGTCTTGATGTTGCCGAAGTCGGAGCCGGCGCTCGGCTCGGAATAGCCCTGGCACCAGAATTCGGTGCCGCTGAGGATGCCGGGCAGGAAGCGTTTCTTCTGTTCTTCCGTGCCGAAGGCGATCAGCGTCGGCCCCATCAGGCCTTCGCCGATATGGCCCATCCGGCCGGGCCCGCCGGCTCGACTGTACTCTTCCTGGAAGGCGATCTGCTCGGCCACCGATAGACCGCGCCCCCCATGCTCCTTTGCCCACCCCGGGCAGGTCCAGCCGCCGGCAGCCAGTTCGCGTTCCCATTCCTTGCGCAGTTCGGGCAGGGCATCGCCCTCACCCGAGCCACCGCGAAATTTCAGCTCGGCGAACTTGCCGGTGAGATGGATTGCCATCCAGTCGCGCACCTCGGTGCGGAAAGCTTCGACTCCGCTCATTTGAGGCCTCCATCAGCGAAGACAGATGCGGCAATGCGGTCGAGATGCGCCTCGCGCGAACCGAGCAGCGCAGCACTGGCCTGCGCGCGCTTGAAGTAGAGATGGGGGTCATACTCCCATGTGAACCCGACGCCGCCGTGCAACTGGATCGCTTCTTCGGCAGCACGGAACTGCAGGTCCGAAGCCAGCACTCGCGCGCCAGATACTTCCAGCGCGCTTTCGGCCGCATCCATTCCGCCCAAACCTGCAGCCGCACCGAAAACCAGCGAGCGTGCCTCGGCGATGTCGACGACGAGTTCGGCGCAGCGATGCTTGATAGCCTGGAACGAAGCGATGGTGCGGCCGAACTGCACGCGCTCGGCGACATAGGCGAGTGTGACATCGAGTGCGCCCTGCGCTGCGCCGAGTTGTTCGGCGGCCAGGCCGAGATTGGCGAAGGCCAGCGCCGACTGTGCTGCTGCGTCAGTGAGCCCGCCAGCGTCGATCCGCTGTGTAGTCGAGACCGCGACGCTAGCCAGCTCAAGCGAAGCGACCGGGCGCGTGCCGTCGATCACCTTGAGCGGCAGGATCACCTGTCCAGTGTCGCGTTCGAGCGCAAACAAGGCGGTCGCACCGTCCTCGAGCTGGGCCGGTACAATCACCAGATCAGCGGCGGCAAGGTCGATCACCTGCGCTACCTTGCCAGTCAGCACGTAGCCGTCCGCCGATTTGACCGCCCTGACAGAAGTGCCCGACATCGGGTTCGCCGCGGAAAGATCGCCCAAAGCGACGGTCACGGCCATTTCACCGGCGGCAATAGCGCCAAGGTACTTTGTCTTCGCAGCCTCGCTACCGGCCGCCTCGATGAGTCGTGCCGCCATGCAAACCGTCGACCAGAAGGGCACGCAGGCAAGGCGCGCACCGGTAAGTTCCATCAGAATCACCACTTCGGTGGCGCCGAGCCCCAACCCGCCGAACGCCTCGGGGATCGCCATGGCGCACCAGCCGAGCTCGCGCGAAATGCTCGCCCAAAGTCCGGCGTCATGGCTCGCGCCAGCATCAACGACCCGCCTGATCGCTTCGGAGGAAGACTGCTCACGCAGGAAGCGCTGGGCCTCCTCGCGGATCATCTGCTGGTCTGGTGTGAATTCGAGCATGCGGACCTGTGGCACGGATTGAGCGGCACGTAGCGCGTGATGCGGAAACCGAAGCGCTTCATGCCGGATGCCACCGACCAGCACCAGCAACATCGTCCAAATGTGGGATGCTGCTGCTTGGCCCGCCCTAGTCTACTCGGCTGAGACGGCCGACGCGAAGCGGTCGCGCATTGCACTGGAGGCGACTATGGGGCTCAAGCGTTTCGACAACAAGGTGGTGCTGGTCACCGGTGCCGCATCCGGCATCGGCCGCGCTACCGCCTTGCGATTGGCCTCGGAAGGTGCCACGCTGATCCTCGCCGACCGCAATGTCGAAGGCGCTAGACAAGTCTGCGCCACGGCCAGCAGACAGTACGGCGTCCGCGCCGATGCGCTTGCCTACGACGCGGCCGACAAGCCTTCGGCGCGCAGGATGGTAGATGATGCGCTGGCCCTGCATGGCCGCCTCGATAGCCTGATCAACAACGCCGGCATCTACCGACGCGACCATTTCGCCAACCAGACCGGCGACGACTGGTCGCTGGTGTTCGGTATCAACCTCGAAAGCGTTTTCCATATCGTGCACCAGGCATTGCCGGCGTTGATCGCCTCGCGCGGCAATGTCGTGTCGACGGCGTCGACAGCCGGCCTGCAGGGCATCGCTTACGCGGCTGCCTATGCTGCCTCCAAGGCAGGCATCATCGCCATGACCAAGTCGCTGGCGACGGAATATGGGCCGAAGGGCGTGCGCTTCAACGCCATCTGTCCTGGCCGCGTGCGCACTGAGATTGGCACCGGCCTGCAACCCATCGAGGACCAGGATCCCGACATCATGGTCAAGCCGCCCAAGCTCGCCGGCAAGGAGAGCGGCGAGCCTGAGGATATCGCCAGCGCCTTCGCCTATCTCGCCTCCGACGAGGCCAGCTTCGTTACCGGCGCCGTGCTGGTGGTGGACGGCGCCCAAACCGTGGGCTGACTAACCGGCACGGAAGGTCATGTCGGTGCGCCTGTGGGCGAAGCGCCAGCCATCAGGGGTTCGGACGAAGCGGTCGAAATAGCGCCCGACGACGCGTGGCAGCGTCGCTTTTGGATCGTCGCGACTTGTTCCATGGTAGGTGAAAGTCGCCACCCCAAGCGCATTGTCGGCATCGATCACATCGATGACGATGTTGTGCGCCATGTGGATGGTGGTGTCTGTCTGCGCCTTGGCGTCGAGATAGGCGCGCATTTCGGCATGGCCCTTGAGCGGCCCCTTCCAGGTTTCCCACAAGCCGTCAGACGCCCAAAGCGCAACCAGGTCCTCGTGCTTGTAGTCGTCGACAAGCACGCAATAACGCAGCACAAGCTTGGCGCATTCGTGCTCGGCAGCGATCCGATCTGCAAGGTTCATCCCATCCTCCCTGAGGTCGGGCCACCGTCGCGTCAGATGAAAGCGTCTTCATCCTCCAAACGAACGATGGCGGACGTGCCACGTCCGGCAGCTATGGAGGCTACGGCAAATGCGGAGGGTAGGATGTCGGATATCGAAGCAAGATTTGCGGTGCTCGAGGCGCGCATCGCAGTGCTGGAGGACCAACTCGCCATCTACCAGCTGTTCGCCACCTACGGGCCTTCGGTCGACAGCCGAAGTGGTAGCATCACCGCGTCGCTCTGGGCCGAGGACGGAGCCTATGATTTCGGCGGCGATCCGCTCGTCGGTGCCGAAATCGTCGGCTCGCTGGTCGATATCGAACCGCATATCCATTATGTCGCCGACGGCTGCGCCCACGTGCTGAGCATGCCGCATGTCACGATCGACGGAGACAAGGCAGTGGCGACGGGCTACTCGCGTGTCTACCTCAACCAGGGCGATCATTGGCGCGTCGAACGCGCCAGCGCCAATCGTTGGGAACTGGTGCGCGCGTCTGAGGGCTGGCGCGTCCAGAACCGCATCAACCGGCTGCTCAACGGTCAGCCTGAGGCACGCGACCTGCTGTCGAGCGGCGTGAAAGGCGATGCCTGACCGTGTTCCGGCCCAAGAAAACGACTCGCACTGGCATCGTCCGAACGTGGGATGCCCGCCTGAGCCGATCCATCCATGATGACCGGCCGGGAGGACACGAAATGAATACACTTCAGGGCAAGTCGGTGGTCATCACCGGCGCCGGATCTGGTCTGGGCGCAGCCTATGCGCGCCATGCCGCGCGCCTTGGTGCTGCGGTGGTCGTCAACGACATCAGCGCCCCGGCGGCGCAGGCAACAGTCGATTCGATCTCGGCTGCCGGCGGCAAGGCCGTGGCGCATGCTGGCGACGTCTCGTCTTGGAGCTACGCCCAGTCGCTGGTCGATGCCTGCATCGACGCTTTCGGCACTATTACCGGCATCGTCAACAATGCCGGCATCTTGCGCATCGGCAAGATCCTCGACCTCACCGAGGCCGACATGCGCCGCATGGTCGAGGTCAACCTGATCGGCACCGCCGCCTGCGCCAGCCACGCAGCGCGACGCATGCTCGCCGCCGGCAAGGGCGGCTCGATTATCAATGTTGCCTCGGGCTCGCAAGCCGGCGACGTCGCGCTCGGCGGCTACGGCGCCACCAAGGGCGGCGTGGCTTCGCTGACTTATAGCTGGGCGATGGAGCTGCGCGGCTCGGGCGTGCGCGTCAACGCGCTGTCGCCACTGGCCGAAACCGCAATGGCCGCCCAGAACAAGGCGTTGATGGCCGAGCAGGCAGCCAGCCGCGAGGTTCATTACGCCGCCCTGCCCGATCCGGAAATCAATGCGCCAGTCGTCAGTTTCCTGCTTTCCGACGCCGCTGCGGAGATCAATGGCCAGGTCGTGCGCATCGCCGGCAAGCAGCTGTCTTTCGTCACCCATCCGCTGATCGCCGACCCGGTGCTCGAAGGCGATTGGGACTATGAAGCGGTTGGCGCTGCCTTCTCCGAGAAGCTGGCCGACAGGCAGCAGCCACTCGGCCTTGGCTATGCGAGGAAGCCGATTTGAGCAGCGCAGAACACTCCTGCCCGGTCGCCGTCGTCACCGGCGCCAGCCGTGGCCTCGGGCGAGGCATAGCCATCGCTCTCGGCGAGGCCGGCTTCATCGTCTATTGCACCGGCCGCAGCGACCGCCAGGCCATCGGCCCATGGGGCGGGACTGTCCGCGATACAGCCCAAGCGATCGACAAGGCCGGCGGCAAGGGCATCGTCGCAATCTGCGACCATCTCGACGACAGTCAGACAGAAGCACTTTTCAAGCGCGTCGATGCCGAGCGCGGCCGGCTCGACCTGCTCGTCAACAACGCCTTCGCCATGCCGGACTGGGCCGTGCCCGACGGCAATTTCTGGGAACGTCCACTCTCGCTCTGGCGCGACATGATCGATGTCGGTCTGAGATCGAGCTATGCGGCGAGTCACTTCGCCGCCCCGATCATGGTCCGCCAGCGCTCCGGGCTGATCGCCAACACCTCCGGCCCCGGCGGCAAGATCTATCGCCACAGCCTGCCCTATGGCGTCGGCAAGGCCGGCCAGGACAAGCTGGCCCACGACATGGCACATGAACTGAGGCCGTTCGACGTGGCGGCGATATCGCTGTGGCCCGGCCTGATCGGAACCGAACGCACGCTGGCGGGCATTGCCGTCGGCGGGGTTGTCGGTGAAAACGCCGGCGGCCTGCCGCATATCGAAACACCGTTCTTCGTTGGACGCGTCCTGGCCGCCATCCATACGGCGGGCGATGCGCGCACCCTCAGCGGCGGCACGTTCTATTCGACCGAACTCGCCGCCCGCTACGGCGTTGTCGATGCCGACGGCCGCTTGCCCGTCTCGCGCCGGGCGATGTTCGGCGCACCGCTATATGCGCCGATCTCCGGCGAGGCCGTCGAGGCATTTTCATGACACCGGTGCGTGACGACAAAAATCCTGCATCGCGGCAGGCTTACAGAAACGCGAACCGTATTATATTCGTTCCGACCCGCAGCGCAGGCTTTGGGCGATTCGACCCCCGGTTGTCGAACGACCCGGCGAGTATCCAAAGCGTGGAGTTGCTGAGTTGAGCAGGATAGCGCGTATGGCACAGATGGACGGCGGCGCAGGCGCAGAATATCTTGATCGCGATGGCTCGGCTCGCGCATCGACCAATCCGCGCAAGGAATTGGTGCGCGAGCAACTGATCGACATTGCCGCCGAGCTGTTCGACAGCAAGGGCTATGTCCAGACTAGCATCAACGACATCGCCCAAGCGCTCGGCCTTGGCCGCTCGGCGGTCTATCACTACTTCCGCAACAAGGAAGAAATGCTTGCGGCTCTGGTCGAATCGGAGGCGCTGACACCGTCGCACCGTCTGCAGGAGTTGATGGCCGAACCCGGCCTGTCGGCGTCCGAGCGGCTGCGCCGCGCCATTGTCGACGGCATCGTTCGCCGCCTGTCTTCTGGCTCGCGCTTCATCCTGTTGTCGCGGCTCGAAACCCAGATCCCCGAGGCGCTGGGCCCGCTCTACAACCAGGGCCGCCGCCACATCTATGATTTCTATGTCCGCTGCATCTCGGACGGGATCGCCAGCGGCGAGTTTCGCACCGTCGACCCCAAGGTGACAGCCTTCGCGGTTATCGGGATGGCCAACTGGACGTCGCGCTGGTACTCGCCTGCAGGCGCCAAGACACCTCAGGAGATCGGCGAGATCATCGCCGACATGGCACTTGCCGGCCTGCGTGCTCATCACGACCAGCCGCGCGATGCCGAAGCCGTGCGCCAAACCATTTCGGGCTTGCGGCAGCAGATCGACGAGCTGGAAAAGCTGGTCAAATAGAAGCGGCCGCCTGATACCAGACGGCCGCGGTCTGACAGCAGTTTCCTGGAAATCAGTCGAACTTGACGCCGGCGTGCTGGATGAAGGCGCTATAGGTGTCGAAACGAATGATCGGATCCGCACCGGTGTAGGCCCGGATGTGGTCGAGCACCGCCTGGCGCGAACGGCGCCACATCGGCGGCACGATCTCCAGCATCGGCCCGTAGAGATCAGGCGAGCGATAATAGAGGATCGATTGGTCCTGGCCGGCGACTCGGATCTCGTAGTCGCGCTCATAGCCGGCAGCCTCGACGCGAGCGGTCGCCTCGGTATGGTCATGCACCCAGAAGCCCAGATGCTGCAGGCCTTCGCGACCGGCCGCCAGGAAATCCGTGTAGGGAGACGAGGCGTCGTTGGTCTGCTCGATCAGCTCGATCTGTACGTCGCCCATGTAGCCGAAGGCGAGCCGCAGCTCGACTTCGACGGGCTGGCCGCGATGCCAGGTGGTGCTGACCGGCTGGCTGACGCCGCGTTCCATGAAGATGAAGGGACCGACGCCAAAGACGTCGATCCAGTGCTGCATCGCCTTCTCGATATCGCGGACGACAAAGCCAAGCTGGGTGGCTGGGCCCAGAATGGGCTTCAATCCTTGTGCAAACCCGAGATGGTCAGCGGTCATCGTCCCCTCCCAAGCAGCGCCGTGCGTCCATCAGGGCGCGCAAGGATGCTTCTATGCCTTGAAACTGTGTGCGATCAGTTGAAGATTTCGAACAGGCCGGCAGCGCCCATCCCGCCGCCGACGCACATGGTAACGACGCCGTATTTCACGCCGCGGCGACGGCCTTCGATCAGCACATGGCCGGCCGTGCGCGCGCCGGTCATCCCGAACGGATGGCCGACGGCAATGGCGCCGCCATTGACGTTGAGTTTTTCCGGATCGATGCCAAGCGTGTCGCGGCAGTAGACGGCCTGGCTGGCGAAGGCTTCGTTGAGTTCCCACAGACCGATGTCGTCGACCTTGAGGCCTTGCTTCTGCAGAAGTTTCGGTACGGCGAAGATTGGCCCGATGCCCATCTCTTCAGGCGCGCAACCGGCGACCGTCATGCCGCGATAGGCGCCAAGTGGCTTGAGGCCGAGCTGCTCGGCGCGCTTGGCTTCCATGACCACCAGTGCGGCCGCGCCGTCCGACAGCTGCGACGAGTTGCCGGCGGTCACGTACTCGCCAATCTTTATCACCTCGCCATCGGCGAAGACCGGCTTCAACTTGGCCAGACCTTCCAGATTGGTGTCGGCACGGAAACCTTCGTCCTGCGCCAGCGTCACGTCCTGGAAGCTGGTCTCGTTGGTGTCCTTGTTGACCACCATCTTGCGCGACGCCATCGGCACGATCTCGTCGTCGAAGCGGCCGGCCTGGTGGGCAGCAGCGGTGCGCAACTGGCTGGCGAGCGAGAACTCGTCCTGGGCCTCGCGGCTGATGCCGTATTTCCTGGCGACGATCTCGGCGGTCTCGATCATCGTCATGTACATGTGCGGCCACTGCGAGGTCACCGCCTGCGAACGCGAGCGGTAGCTGTTCTTGTGCTTGTTCTGGGTCAGGCTGATCGATTCGACGCCACCGGCGACGACCGTCTCCATGCCGTCGACGATGATCTGCTTGGCGGCGATCGATACCGCCATCAGGCCCGACGAGCACATGCGATCGATCGACATACCCGGCACACTGTCCGGCAGGCCGGCAGCAGCAGCGGTCAGGCGGCCGATGTTGTAACCCTGTGTGCCCTGCTGGGCCGAACAGCCCAGAATGACGTCTTCCACGGCGTCTGGTGCGATGCCGGCGCGCTTGACGGCTTCGCGCACCGCATGGCCCGACAGCGCCGGCGCTTCGGTGTCGTTGAAGGCGCCACGAAAGGCTTTGCCGATGGGGGTGCGGGCAACGGAAACGATGACGGCTTCACGCAAAGGACTGCTCCAGAACAGTTGTTTTCGGCAGGGAACCAGGCAGCCAACGCGCAGGACATTTTCTGCTGCGAAGCGCCTGGAACCGAAGTTTTCCAACTACTTGCTAGGAGCGACGGGGCGGCCGAACATCGTCTGAAAAGACTAACGGCGGGTCCGCGATACGCATCGATTGCGAAGCTCGATGCACAAGAGGCAACGGCGCAGATGATGGACACCGCGCCGCAGAAGCGGTCAGACGTGATAACCGCCATCGACGTTGATGACTTCGCCGGAGATGAAGCCGGCGCGGCTGGAGGCCAGGAACGACACTGCCTCGGCAATGTCGATCGCCTTGCCGTTGCGGCGCAGCGGCGTCGCCATGGCCGCCGCCTGCATGTACTTGTCGTCGATGTAGCCGAGTTTGCTGAGCTCGGTGTGCTGGCCGGTCTCGATGATGCCGAGCGCCACGCCATTGGCGCGGATACCGTAGCGCCCCTCTTCCTTGGCCACGCCCTTCATCAGCGCATTCACCGCCGATTTAGGCACCACCGACAGGCCGTCGGCGGCGGCGAAGCGGTACTGCGCCGAACTCTGGCAGGCCACGATCGAACCGCGCGCCTTGCGCAGATGCGGGATGGCGTAGTGGACGACATTAAAGAAGCCGAAGGCGTCCTGCATCAGATGCTTGCGCATCTGCTCGGGCTCGATCTTGCTGAGATGGATCAGTGGCACCAGCGGTCCTGCGGCATAGACGACGGTGTGGATACCGCCATTGGCTTCCGCTACGCCGTCGATGAAGGCGCGGGTCGCCTCGACGTCCTCGATGTTGAGTTTGTGGGTGGACGCCTTGCGGCCTTCGCCGCGAACAGCCTCTGCTGCGGCCTCGGCCTTGGCCTGGTTGCTGTGGTAGGTCAGAGCGACATGGCAGCCGTCGCGCGCCAGCACCCGGCAGATCTCGGCGCCGACGCCGCCGCTGCCGCCGATGACAATGGCCGTTCCTTCAGTCGGGTAAAGTCCGCTCATCTTCGTCCTCCCTATGATTTCATCGCCAGTTCGGCATAGTGCCAGCCAAACTCGGCCACAGGCCGTGCCAAGGCGCCGGCCTCACGGGCGTGCGCGCTTGCTGCATTGCCGTCGACCACGCGCTTCATGATGCCTTGGCGAATGCCCGCGACGCGGAACAGGCTGTAGGCAAGATAAGCGTACCAATGGCGGTCCGACACGCCCTGCTGCCCGGTCGCCTTGAGATAGGCATCGCGGTAGCTGCGCTCGTCGGGGATGCCTAATGCGGCGATGTCGAGGTCGCCCAGCCCACGATAAGGCTTGTTCGGCAGGCGCCATGTCAGCATGTGATAGGCGAAGTCGGCCATCGGTTCGCCCAGCGTCGACAGCTCCCAGTCCACGAGCGCCACGACGCGCGGTTCGATCGGATGGAAGAGCATATTGTCGATGCGGAAATCGCCGTGGATCAGCGACGTGCGCGTTTCAGGAGGGATGTTGCCGGGCAGCCATTCGATCAGCCGGTCCATCGCCTCAATGGTTTCGGTCTCGGACGCCCGATACTGCTTGGACCACCGTGTCACCTGGCGCGCCACATAGTCGCCCGGCTTGCCGAAATCCTTGAGCCCGACCACCCTGTAGTCCGTGGTGTGGAGAGCGGCGGCGACGCGGTTCATCTCAAGATAGATGGCCTTGCGTTCTACAGGCGATTGATCGGGCAAGGCAGGTGCCCAGAATGAACGACCCTCGACGAAATCCATGACGTAGAACATGGTGCCGACGATGCTTTCGTCGTCGCAGAGCAGCCGTGCCCCGGCGACCGGCACGTCGCTGTCGCGCAGCGCGCTGATGACACGGAACTCACGGTCGACGGCATGTGCCGACGGCAACAGCTTGCCGTCGGGCTTCTTTCGAAGCACCAGCTTGCGCTTGCCGTCGAAGGACAACAACATCGTCGGGTTGGACTGGCCGCCGCGGAAGCGCTCGACCGTCAACGCACCCTCGCAGCCTTCGATGTTGGCCTTGAGGTAGGCATGCAGCCGCGTTACATCGATCTTGCTGTCGATGGCGAGCGGCTCGGTGCCGACGAAACGGCTGGCATCCATGACCTGCCCTCCCTCTGTCAGTCGGCGTATTTGGCGAGTTCGATACGCCCGATCTGGTTGCGATGCACCTCGTCGGGGCCGTCGGCGAAGCGCAGCTTGCGGGCATGCGCATAGTAGTTGGCGAGCACGAAATCCTGCGACACGCCGGCTGCGCCATGCGCCTGTATCGCCCAGTCGATGACCTTGCAGGCCATGTTGGGTGCGGCGACCTTGATCATACCGATCTCGGCGCGCGCTGCCTTGTTGCCGACAGTGTCCATCATATAAGCAGCCTTCAGCGTCAGAAGCCTGGCCTGGTCGATCATGATGCGGGATTCGGCTATGCGCTCGAGCGTAACCGACTGCTCGCCGATCGGACGACCGAAGGCGACGCGGCTCTTCACGCGCCGGCACATCAGTTCGAGGCAGCGTTCGGCGAGGCCGATCAGGCGCATGCAGTGATGGATGCGGCCGGGTCCGAGCCTTCCCTGCGCGATCTCGAAGCCGCGGCCTTCGCCGAGCAGCATGTTGGTTGCAGGCACGCGCACATTCTCGAAAGTCATGTCCATGTGGCCGTGCGGCGCGTCGTCATAGCCGAACACCGTCATCGGGCGCAGCACCTTGATGCCGGGCGTATCCATCGGCACCAGGATCATCGACTGCTGTTGGTGCTTGGCAGCACCTGGATCGGTCTTGCCCATGAAGATCAGCAATTCGCAGTGGCGGTCGCCGACGCCGGAAATCCACCACTTGCGACCATTGATGATGTAGTCGTCGCCGTCGCGGACGATCGAACTCTGGATGTTGGTCGCGTCGCTCGATGCGACTTCGGGCTCGGTCATGGCGAAAGCAGAGCGGA
Source organism: Aminobacter carboxidus (assembly GCF_014863355.1). Classification (GTDB taxonomy): domain Bacteria; phylum Pseudomonadota; class Alphaproteobacteria; order Rhizobiales; family Rhizobiaceae; genus Aminobacter; species Aminobacter carboxidus. The sequence continues at coordinate 1,494,293 of NZ_JACZEP010000001.1, forward strand.
TCGAACCGTCGAGCATAGCAGGCAGCCAGCGCGCCTTCTGCGCCTCGGTGCCGTAGCGCTCGATGGTCTCGATATTGCCGGTGTCGGGCGCCGAGCAATTGAATATCTGCGACGAGAAGTGCACCCGGCCCATAACCTCGCAGAGTGGGGCATATTCTGTATTGGTCAGGCCTGCACCGTGGGAGGAGTCCGGCAGAAACAGGTTCCACAGCCCGACTGCCTTGGCCTTGGCCTTCAATTCTTCGAGGACAGGTGGATGGCCCCAGCGGTCGGCTTCGACCTCTTCGTGATAGCGGCGTTCATTGGGATAGACATGCTCGTCCATGAAGGCATTGAGGCGATCGAGCAGGCTTTTTGTCTTGTCGCTGTATTCGAAGTCCATCTTGCGTCCGCCACTGTCATTCCAGGAAGGAGCCGCCGGCAAACTACTGCCGGCGGCAATGTCGTCACGCCGCGCGGACGCCGGGAGGATTGCCCTTCAGCACGGTGGCGCGGAGATTGTGGGGATCGAGCCTGCCGATGATCGCCATCTGCTCCTCGGTCGGGGCTGCCGTGGTGGTCATGCGTTCGGCGCGCAGCAGCGGGAAGCCGGTGGCGTCCTGCACCTGTTCGAAGGTCACGCCGGGATGCAGCGACAACACCTGGGCCGCATGGTCGGGACCATTGAAGTCGAAGACACAGAGGTCGGTGATGACCACGCCGAGCTTGACGTCGGCGGGCCTGGCACCCTCCGGCCAATTCTTGGCGTTGTAGCCGACGCTCGCCACCACATCGACCTCACCCTCGACGAAGGTGCGCTTCGAATGGCTGGGCAGGAACATCGAGTTCTTGTGGCAGATGGAGTTTCCGGGAAAGCCGCGGACACCAAGCATGGCGACCTTCGGCTTCTGGAACTCGCCGCCAAGTGCCGAGATGTTACCCTGGCCGTAGCGGTCGACCTGTACCGGCGTCACCATCGCGTGGCGACGGCCGCTCCAGACGCTGTCGAAGACGCGGCTATACGGCATCCAGCCGGAGAGCTTCGGCTTGTAGTCGCCGCGTGGTCCGAGTGGGATCGGGTCCTCGACGAGGTAGGCCTCGCCGTCGGTCATCATGATGCCGGGTGCGCAGCTCAGCTTGGCTAGACCAGCCGCCAGACGCGGCAGCGGCCCGATGCCGGTTGCCAGAACCTCGCCGTCGGAAGCCCATGCCTGCGCGCCAACGGCGACGATCAGTTCGGCAAGCGTGAATTCTTTTGCAGTCGTCATATCGTGTCCGATCAGAAAATGGGGAGCGGCAGGGCGCGGATCTTGGCTTCGCCGCCAACGCTCGCGGCGTAGCTGGCCTCGTCGCCCTTCACATATTGGTCGAAATAGCGCTGCCAGCCGCCCTCTTCGCCTGCCGAAACGGCATAGTCCTTGAGGTGACCCATATCCCAGCCATAGGCGTCATGTGCGGCGGTCGGGTGCGCGCCGAGCGGTGCTGACACCACGCCGGTGACCAGGCAACGTTCGAACAGTTGCTGCTTGGCCTGGTCGGAGTATTCGGTGTCGATACGGTCGACCAGCACCTCGGTGCTGACGAACACCTTGTCGGCGGCGCGGGCGAACAGGCCGTCGAAGAATGGATCCGGACCATCAGTCTGGGTGTTGCCCAGACGGTCAGCGCGGCTCGCGTGGATCAACGCCACGTCGAGCTTGATCGCCGGCATCGCCAGCAGCGTCTCACCGTCGCCATAAGGCGACTTCACCGTCTTGAAGTGTGGGTTGTACTTCATGACGTCGGAGCCGAGGCCGACGCGTGTCGCAGCGAACGGCAAATTGTGGCCGGCAGCCTGCAGGCCGAGCAGAAGAAGACCCTCGTCGAGCTCGGAGACTTCGACCGCGCCTGCTTCGCGCGCCTTGCGGAAGTAGGGCTCGATCGGCATCGCATCGAGCGAAACGAAACCGTAGATCAGCTTCTTGACCTTGCCCGCCGCGCACAGCATGCCGATCTCAGGCCCGCCATAGGCGACCAGCGTCAGGTCTTTGAGGTCCGAGCGCAAGATCTCGCGCACCAGCGCCATCGGCTTGCGCCGCGGACCCCAGCCGCCGAAGCCGATCTTCATGCCGTCGCGCAGCTGGGCGACGACCGCTTTCAGGTCCATTTCCTTGTTCATAGCATCCTAGTCCGTCTGTTCTTCGTTCTGGTTCGGCGGGATACGGCTCAACCGTAGAAACCCCTGCCCTCGGCAACCAGCCGCTCGATCAGCGCGGCCGGCTTGAAATATTGATCGCCCACGAGGCCCGCATATTTGTCGAGCGCCGCCTTGACCTTCGGCAGGCCGACCTGGTCGGCATAAAACATCGGTCCGCCCAGATAGGTCGGGAAGCCGAAGCCGTTGGTCCAGATGACGTCGATGTCGCCAGGCCTTGCAGCAGCACCCTCGTCGAGGATCCTGGCCGCCTCGTTGACCATGGCAAACAGGCAGCGTTCGAGGATTTCATCGTCGCTGATGGCGCGCGCGGTGAAACCACGTTCCCTACGATGCGCGTCGAGCAGTTCGTCGACTGCAGGATCGTGCGAAGCCTTGCGGTTCTCGTCATAGACGTAGTAGCCCGCGCCCGACTTCTGGCCGAGCCGGCCGGCCGCGACCAGCCTGTCGACGATGTTGCACTGCTGCTCTCGTGGCGACATGCGGGCGACGCGCGCCGCCCGTGCTGCGGCCATGATGTCCATGCCGGCGAGATCGGCCAGCGCGAACGGGCCGATCGGGAAGCCGAAGGCGGTTAGCACGCGGTCGACCTGTTGCGGCGTCGCACCGTCCTCGAGCAGAAACTGAGCCTCGCGCGTGCGCTTGGAGAGCATGCGATTGGCAACGAAACCTTCGGAGCGCCCGACCATCACCGGCACCTTGCCAAGCCGCTTGCCCAATGTGGTGATCGTCGCCAGGACAACGGCGGCGGTCCTGGCTGCGCGCACATTCTCAAGCAGCTTCATGACATTGGCCGGATTGAAGAAATGCATGCCGGCAACGCGCGCCGGGTTCCTCGACGATCCGGCCAGCTCCTCGATGTCGAGGAACGAGGTGTTGGTGGCGATGATGGCGTCGTTGCGCAGCACGGCATCGAGCTTGGCGAACACGTCCTTCTTGACCGCCATGTCTTCGGTCACCGCCTCGATCACCAGGTCGACGTCGCCAATGCCGTCATAGGATGTCGTCGGCGTCAGCAGCGCCATGCGGCGCTCCATCTCTTCGGTCGACAGGCTGCCGCGCTTGACGCTGCCTTCATAGATCTTGCCGATGGCCTTGACCGCGGTGGCTAGGCCTTCGTCCGTGAGGCCGATCAACGTCACCGGAATGCCGATGTTGAGGAAGCAGGCGGCGATGCCGCGACCCATGGTACCCGGCCCGACGATGGCGACCTTGCTTACGTCACGCGGCTTCACTTCGGCATCGACGCCGTCGATCTTCAGCGCCTCGCGTTCGGCCGCGAAGATGTGGCGCAGCGCCTTGGACTGCGGCGAGACCAGCAGCTCTTTGCAGGTTTTGTACTCAAGCGCGATGGCCTCGACGACCGGCGTTTCGGTGACCATCGTCATCAGGTCAACCGCCACAAGAGGGGCCTTGAAGCCTTTGTATTTCTTGGCCAATGCCGCGCGGCTGGTCTCCAGGACGGCAGCGTCGAATGCCGGCACCGGCAGGTCGCTGGTGCGGCGCAGCCTGGCGCCGTCGGCAATCACCTTCCCCGTGAAGGCGAATGCTGCCGCCTTGAGGTCGCCCGAAACGACTTCGTCGACGATGCCCTTTTCCAGAGCGTCGCGTGCCGAAATCTGGCCACCCTCGCTGATCATCGCCAGCGCCTGCTCGACACCGGCAAGGCGCGGCAGTCGAACCGTGCCGCCCGAACCCGGCAGAATGCCGAGCTTGACTTCCGGCAGGCCGACCTTCGAGCCTTCGAGCGCGATGCGGTAGCTGCACGCAAGCGCAACTTCAAGGCCGCCGCCGAGTGCGGTGCCATGAATGGCGGCGACTATGGGCTTGGTTGCAGCGTCGAGCGTATCGATCACCTCACCCAGCAACGGCGCCACCATCGGTTTCTTGAACTCGTGGATATCGGCGCCAGCGATAAAGGTGCGACCTTCGCAGACGATGACCATGGCGCGCGCCTCGGCATCGCTTTCCAGTGCCTTCACTGCCTCGATCAGCCCGGACCGGACCGAATGCGACAGCGCATTGACGGGAGGGTTGTCGACGGTCGCGACCAGAATGTTGCCTTGCTTGGTGACCGAAACGGTCGTTGCGAGCAGCTCGGTCATGCCGGCACTCCTTCCTTGCTATGTCCTGATTTGCCTGTCACCAGCACGACCTTGCCCTTGACGGCGCGCTCCATGACGACGTCGAGCGCTTCGGCGAAGCGATCGAGCGGATATTCGGCCGAGATATGCGGCCTGAGCTTGCCCTTGGCGAACCAGTCCATCAGCTCGCCGATGTTTTCGGCATTCTTCTCCGGCGCCGAGCGCGCATAGGCGCCCCAGAACACACCAATTAACGCCGACTGCTTGAGCAGCAAAAGGTTGAGCGCGATCTTGGGGATGTCACCGGCGGCAAAGCCGATCACCAGCAGACGGCCGAAAAGTGCCAGACCACGCACCGCCGTTTCCGTCATGCCGCCGCCGACAGGATCGTAGACCACGTCGACGCCCTGCCCGTCGGTCAGTTCCTTGAGCCGCTGGCGAAGGTCCTCGGTCGAATAGTTGATCGTCTCGTCGGCCCCGTATTCGCGGCATAGCGCCAGCTTCTCGTCGCTGGAGGCGGCAGCAATGACGCGCGCACCCATCTGCTTGCCGAGCTCGACTGCTGTCAGCCCGACACCGCCGGCAGCGCCGAGAACCAGCAGCGTTTCGCCCGGCTTGATCTGCGCACGATCCTTGAGGGCATGGTGCGACGTGGCATAGGTGATCAAGAAGCCGGCGGCCTCGACGAAGCTCATCTCGGCGGGGATCGGAAACACCTTCCAGGCGTCGACCGCGACCTGTTCGCCATAGCCACCGATGCCGGCAAAGGCCAACACGCGCGCCCCGGCCTTCAGACGCTCGACACCATCGCCGACCGCGACGATGACACCAGCAGCTTCACTGCCCGGCGTGAAGGGCAGCTCGGGCTTGGTCTGGTACTTGCCCTCGACCATCAGGCCGTCGAAGAAATTGATGCCGCATGCCTCGATGCGGATCACCACCTGGCCCGGCTTAACCACTGGTTCCGGGATCTGTTCGATGCTGAGCTCCGCCCTTGGGGCGAACTCCCTGCAGATCACTGCCTTCATTTCGATACGCCGCTTGTTGCTGCCATTTCGGCACTGCCAATTTCTTCAATCGAAGCAAGGAATGGGACAGGGGCAGACCGCTAACATCGTCTGATGGGACTAGTCACAAGGCTGCAGGTATTTTGGCCGCCAAGCCGCTGAAATGTCCGGCAATCTTAGTCCCTTCGGACGATGTTGAAGGCGCCCGGGCGCGCAGGTTCGCGGCTACAGTTTCGAGGAGATCATCATGGCCCGTCTGGCAGGCAAAGTGGCATTCATTACAGGCGCGACCGGCGGCATCGGCGAGACCGCGGCGCGGCTCTTTGCACGTGAAGGCGCCAAGGTGGCGGTGGCCGGCCGCAGCCGCGACAAGGGCGAAGCCATCGCCTCCTCTATCAATGCTTCGGGAGGCGCAGCACTCTATGTCGAGACAGACGTCACCGAGCCTGACAGCGTCGAGGCTGCGTTCAGGATGGTGATGGAAAGCTGGGGTCGGCTCGACGTGCTCTACAACAACGCCGGCGGCTCGAGTTCTGCCGACGGCCCGGTGACGGTTGCGCCGTTCGAGGAATTCTGGCGCTGCATCAAGCTCGACCTGTTCGGCACCTGGGTCTGCTGCCGCAACGCGATTCCGCTGATGCAGCAATCGGGCGGCGGATCGATCATCAATTGCTCGTCGATCGTCGGCGCCATGGGCATCCCCAACCGCGACGCCTACTCGGCGGCCAAGGGCGGCGTCATCTCGCTCACCCGCTCCATGGCAGTGGAATTCGCCAAGGATAATATCCGCGTCAACGTGCTGGTGCCGGGCGCGGTCGCCACCGACCGTGTGCTCGGCTTCTTCGAGCGTGAACCGCATCTCAAGGCACAGTTCGACGCCTATCTGCTCGGTATCGCCGAACCCATCGATGTCGCCAATGCAGCGCTGTACCTGGCTTCGGACGAATCGCGGAAGATGACCGGTCACCAGTTGCCCATCGACGGCGGCATCCTGATTTCGTGACCGGCGCGCCCGGACTGGCTTAGTCTGTGCAGACGATGCCCGCTTTCGCGGGCAAGTTCTCTAGTCGCCACGGAATCCCAATTTCGACTGCAGGAAATACGAGTATGGAAATCCTGAGCCAGGTGCTGGCGCGGAACGCACGGCTGATCGGCGAGCGCAACTTCATCGTCACCGACAAGGCGACGATCACCTATGAGCGCTTCGCCGAACTGACGGCACAGCTGGCAAATGTGCTCAAGGCGCGCGGCGTGGCCAAGGGTGACCGCGTCGGGCTCTATCTGCCGAGCACGCCGATGATGGCCATCGGCTTCTGGGCCTGTCAGCGCCTCGGCGCGATCCCAGCCCCGCTCAGCGCCATGTTCCGCCACGCCGAGCTGCGCAAGATCGTTGCCCAGACCGGAATGAAGGCGCTCGTCGCTGACAGCTCGACCTGGCCCTATTTTTCCGAGATCAGGGCCGAGTTTGCCGATCTCGCCCATTGCCTGGTCGTTTCGGGCGACGGCAGCACTGACGACCTCACCTCGCTGATGGCCACAGCACCCGCGACATTCGAAGACGTTGCCTGCCATATCGACGACATCTGCGCCCTGTTCTTCACCTCCGGCACTACCGGTGCGCCCAAGGGTGCCGCGCAATCGCAGTTCAACCAGTGCTCGACGCTGCGCGACATGATGGTGTCGCACCGCACGCGCTTTGCCGAGGAAGTCTATCTCTGCGCCGTGCCGCTGTTCACCAATTTCGGCCTGACGGTGACGCTCAACCTCTGCCTCTATACCGGCGGCACCATCGTGTTGCACGAGCGCTGGGACACCCAGCGTGTGCTTTCCGACATCGGCGAATACAAGGCGACCTATTTCGGCGGCACGCCGACCATGTATGTCTACATGGTCAACGAGGTCGATCCAGCCAGGCACGACCTGTCGTCGCTGCGCATCTGCACGACAGGCGGATCGCCGGTGCCGCAGCCGGTCATTCGCCGCTTCGAGGAACTCTCCGGTGCCCGGGTGACCCAAGTCTACGGCTCGACAGAAACCAGCGGCCAGAACGTCATGGAACCCACTGCTGGCATCCGCAAGCCAGGCTCAGCCGGCTTGCCTGTCGGCAGCTCGCGCATTTCGATCGTCGACGACGAAGGCAACGCCGTGCCGCAGGGCGAGATCGGCGAGGTCATTATCTCCGGTGATTGCGTCGCTCAAGGCTACTGGATGGACGAAAAGGCATCAGCCGAGGCCTTCGGCAATGGCGGCTGGAAGTCGGGCGATCTCGGCTATGTCGACGAGGATGGCTACCTGTTCATCGTCGACCGCAAGAAGGACGTCATCATCGCCGGCGGCCACAATGTCTATCCGCTCGAGATCGAGGCGCTGCTCTACAAGCACCCGGCGGTCGCCATGTGCGCGGTGGTCGGCGCACCCGACGAAAGCAAGGGTGAAATCCCGGTCGCCGTCGTCGTCAGGGCTGTGGGGCATGACGCGACGGCGGAAGATCTCATCCGTTACTGCCGCGAAAGTCTTGCCGCCTACAAAGCCCCGCGCGCCGTCCACTTCATCGACAACATGCCCGTCGAGGCGGCCAAGATTCGCAAGCGCGAACTGGTGCTGGCGCTGCGCGAGAACCGTCTGGGCGATTTCAGGAACAGGTAGAGGCTGGGACCAACTAAATAAACTGGCCGCGCATACGCGTCCATCTATTGCGAACCAGGCCGGTTGTCCGCACTTAGTTCAGCCAATTCAGGCCGTCGCAACGTCTCCAGCACCGCCGAAGGCGCTCCAGCCACCGTCGACCGGCAGCACCGTTCCGGTGATGTAGGAGGCCCAGTCGGACAGCAGGAACACCGACGCCTTCGCCATTTCCTCCGGCAGCGCCAGCCGACCGAGCGGCGTTCGTCGTTCCAGAATCGTCGGGTCGAGCGCCTTGCGTTCGAGCAGCGCCTGCACCATCGGCGTGCGCGTATAGGCCGGCGCGATCGCGTTGACGCGGATCCCTGAAGGTCCCCATTCGCAGGCCAGCGTCTGCGTCAGATGGTTGATGCCAGCCTTGGCCGCAGCATAGGCCGAGCGCCTGGGAAAGCCGCCAAGCCCGACGATCGACGACACATTGACGATGGCGCCGCGCTTCTGCGCCAGCATCGGCCGCGACGTAGCCCGGCACATCAAATAGGTGCCGCGCAGATTGACGTCGATGACACGCTGCCAGCGCTCCACTGACTGCTCGTGCACTGGCACAAGATCGTCGCCGATGCCGGCTGAGTTGAACACGAGGTCGAGCCCGCCGAGCACTGCGATCGCTTCCCCTGCCATGCGTTCGGCATCCGCTTCGCTGGCGACGTCACCCTGGGCGACACCGGCCGCGCCAACACGCTGTGCCGCCGGATCGAGTTGTTCGCGGTTGAGGTCGGCAATGACCACGCGTGCGCCGAGATCCGACAGCAGCTTTGCCACCGTTTCGCCAATGCCGCTGGCGCCGCCAGTCACCAGCACCCGCTTGCCGTCAAACCTGATCGCGGGCGCGCTCATGCGTCGGGATCCCCGCCGTCTTCGACGTCCTGCTTGAAGTGGAAGTCCGGCTCCCACTCCTCGCGCGGCTGCACGTGCAGCTTCCAGTAGGCGGCGGCCACGAGATCGTGGTCATAGGGCGATCCGGCCTGCATCGTGCCGTGGATGGCGACGGTCGTGACATGGATACCGGCGGGGGACAGCTCCTTCTCCAGCGAATGTCCGAGGCTGCGCAGGGCTGCCTTGCCGAGCGAGGTCACGCCCCATTCGATCCAGGGCCCGAAGGCAAGCACGCCGCCGGTGAGCAGGATCGTGCCGCGCCCACGCGCGAACATCCCTGGCACTACTGCCTGCGCCGCATGCAGCGCACCGGCCACGTTCGTCCTGAAGGCGTCGACGACGTAGTCGACGCTGGCTGCTTCGCCGTGCGACGTCCAGCCGTCGGCAGTGCCATATTTTACCTCGCCCAGTCGCGACGGCGTGACGAACCGCGCCGGCTCGACGATGGCGGCATTGTAGATCAGCGCCTCGGCATCGCCATGCCGCTCGCGGATCGCCGCATGGACATGGTCCATATCTTCGGGTTTGCCGGCGTCACCGACGAAACCGGCGACATCGAGCCCTTCGGCCCCCAGTTCCTGCTCGTAGCGCGCAATCGCCTCGACGCGGCGGCCGACGAAGGCGACACGATGGCCCTCGCGCGCGAACTTCTTCACAAGCGCCTGGCCAAGGCCCGGCCCCATGCCGATGACGACAGTTGACGGCGCGCTCATTGCGCCACCTTGATTCTGGTCGTGGCCTCGGATCGGTCGGCCGTCTGCTGGACCTTGCGCTCGGCGCGGTTCGCCAGGAATTCCTCCAAAGTGCCGATGATGCCCTTGCGCAGGAACAGCACGCAGAGCACGAAGATGATGCCCTGCACCACCACGACCCAGGCACCGAGGGTGGCCAGCTCGCGCTGCAGCGTCACCAGCACCGCCGCACCGACCACCGGCCCGAGCAGCGTGCCGACGCCGCCGATCAGCGTCATCAGCAGCACGTCGGCCGAGGTCATGAAGAACACGTCGGCCAGCGACGCCAGCTGGAAGATGATCGCCTTGAGAGCCCCCGCGACACCCGACAGCATCGCCGACAGGGTGAAGGCGATCAGCTTGAAACGGTCGGTCGAATAGCCGAGCGAAATGGCGCGCGGCTCGTTCTCGCGGATCGACTTCAGCGTTTGGCCGAAGGGCGAATGGATGATGCGGTAGACGAAGGCGAAGCCGACCAGGAACACCGCGAGCGTCACGAAATACATGTTCAGCGTGTTGGAGAGGTCGATGACGCCGAACAGCGTGCCGCGCGGCACCGACTGGATGCCGTCCTCGCCATGGGTCCACGGCGCCTGCACCGCGTAGAAATAGATGATCTGCGCCAGCGCCAGCGTGATCATGGCGAAATAGAGCCCCTGCCGGCGGATCGCTAGCCAGCCGAACAACGCGCCGATGGCGGTTGCCACCACCACGCCCAAGAGAATGCAGAGCTCGGTCGGCAGGCCCCAGGCGGCAGCGGCATGCGCCGTCACATAAGCCGACGCTCCGTAGAAGGCGGCATGGCCGAAGGCGAGGAGGCCGACGTAACCGAAGATCAGATTGTAGGCGAGTGCAAACAGCGCCAGCACCAGGATCTTCATGCCCATGACGGGATAGACGAGGAACGGCAGCGCCACGCCGCCAACCGTGAAGATCGCAAGCCACAGGCGGCCGTTCTCAAGGAAACTGCCACTCCGTCCCGACGAGACGTCGGCGACGGAGTGGCTCGTCGTTTCCTTGCCGAACAGGCCGGCCGGGCGGAAGATCAGGACAAGCGCCATGATGATGAAGATCACCGTTGCCGATGCCTGCGGGTAAAAGACCTTAGTCAGACCTTCGATCACGCCGAGCATCAGGCCGGAGACGATGGCGCCGAAGATCGAGCCCATGCCACCGATGACCACGACCGCGAAGATGGTGATGATGATGCCCTGCCCCATCTGCGGACTGACCTGGTAGATCGGGGCTGCCATGACGCCGGCGAAACCGGCAAGGCCGACGCCGAAGGCATAGGTCAGCATCAGCAGGCGCGGCACGTTGATACCGAAAGCGCGGACGAGATCGGGATTTTCGGTCGCGGCCCGGAGGTAGGAGCCGAGCTTGGTTCGCTCGACCATGTACCAGGTGCCGAAGCAGACGACGATTGCCGCGGCGATCACCCAGGCGCGGTAGATCGGCAGGAACATGAATCCGAGATTGATGCCGCCTTTCAGAGACTCCGGCACGCCGTACATCTGGCCGGCGGCACCGTAATAGACGTTGAAGGCACCCTCGATTGCCATGGCGAGGCCGACGGTCAAAAGCAGGCCGTAGGCATGGTCGAGGTCGTAGACGCGGCGGATGAAAATGCGCTCCATCAGCGCGCCGATGACGGCGACCACCAGCGGAACGATGACCAGCGCCCACCAGTAGCCGATCGACGGCAGGCCGAGGCCGGGAAACAACTCGGGCAGGCGCATGAGATACCACGCCCCGAATGCGCCCAGCATGTATTGCGCGCCATGGACGAAGTTGCCGATGCGCAACATGCCGAAGATGATCGCCACGCCGAGGCTCATCATGGCGTAGAACGCGCCGTTGATGAGGCCGACGAGAAGCTGGCCGAAAAGCAGTGCCGGCGGAACGCCAATGAGGTCCATCATGGCCATCACACCCCGAGATAGTGTTGGATCTTGGCTTCGTTGCCGGCGAGTTCATCGCGGCTGAAGCGTTCGACGACCTTGCCGTGGTCGACGACGAAATGCCGATCGGCGAGTTTTGCAGCGAAGCGGAAGTTCTGCTCGACCAGAAGGATGGTGAAGCCCCTCGCCTTCAGCTTTTCGAGCACAACCGCGATCTGCTTGACGATGACGGGCGCAAGGCCTTCGGTCGGCTCGTCGAAAATCAGCAGCTTGGCCCCGGTGCGCAGAATGCGGCCGATGGCCAGCATCTGCTGCTCGCCGCCCGAAAGCTTGGTGCCGGGGCTCTGCCAGCGCGCCTTGAGGTTGGGGAACAGCTCGAGGATCTCGTCCACCGTCATGCCGCCCTTGGCGATGACAGGCGGTAGCTCGAGGTTTTCAGCCACAGAGAGGCTGGAGAAGATGCCGCGCTCTTCCGGGCAGTAGGCGATGCCGCGACGGGCGATAATCTCGGGCGGCCGGGCCGCGACATTTTCGCCGCGATAGGTAATGACACCGGTCTTCTTGCGAACCAGGCCCATGATGCAGCGCAGCGCAGTGGTCTTGCCGGCGCCATTGCGGCCGAGCAGCGTCACGAGTTCGCCTTCGCGGATGTCGAAATTCATGCCGTGGAGCGCTTTGCTCTCGCCATACCAGGCATGCAGATCGGCAATGTCGAGCACCACCTTGGAAGTCTCAGTCATCTGCGCCACCGATATAGGCTTCGATTACGCGCGGGTCGCGCGACACGGTCTCGTAGTTGCCTTCGGCGAGCACGCGTCCCTGCGCCAGCACGGTGATGGTGTCGGAAAGGGCAGCAACCACCGACAGATTGTGCTCGACCATCAGGATGGTGCGGTCGGCGGAAACCTTGCGGATCAGTTCGGCGATGCGATCGACATCCTCGTGGCCCATGCCCGAGGTCGGCTCGTCGAGCAGCAGCATCTCGGGGTCGAGCGCCAGTGTGGTGGCGATCTCGAGCGCGCGCTTGCGCCCGTATGGCAGGTTGACTGCGACGTGATCGCGATAGTTGAGCATGCCGACGGAATCGAGCAACTCGTCGATGCGGTCGTTGAGCACGCCAAGCGTGCGTTCGCTTTGCCAGAAGCGGTAGGAGGTACCAGTCGGCCGCTGAAGCGCCATGCGCACGTTTTCGCGCACGCTCATGCGCGGAAACACCGCCGAGATCTGGAACGATCGGACAATGCCCTTGCGCGCCACCTCTTCAGGCTTCAGGGCGGTGATGTCCTCGCCATTGTAGCGGATCGTGCCTTCGCTCGGCGCAAGGAACTTGGTGATCAAGTTGAAGGTCGTCGTCTTGCCAGCACCATTGGGGCCGATCAGGGCGTGGATGGTATTGCGCCGGACCTTGAGGTCGACGTCCTTCACGGCGGCGAAGCCGTAGAAATACCGGCTCAGTCCGGACGCCTCGATGATGTAGTCGTCCGCAGTGCCTTGTTGCACCTTGTCCTCCACGTTCTCTAGGAAATGCGCGGCACGGGTCGCCCGTCATGCGTCGACGAGAATGCCCTTGCCGCATGATGCCAGCTGCCGCAGCGCCACCACGTTCTGGTAGTCGGCCGAATGGTAGAAGCGCCGGGCATCCTCGGCGGTCGGAAACTCGACCACCGAGATCGACGCCGGCCGCCAGCCGCCTTCGAGGCTTTCGATGCGATCGCTCGACAAGACGAAACGCCCGCCGCTGGCGGCCATGATCGGGCCCGCAACCTCGCGGTAATGCGCCCAGGCGACCTCGTCGGTGACCTCGATCTCGAAGATCAGATAGCCGGGCACGTCGTTGCTCCCACCAGTCGAATGCCGGACCGCGAAATGGCGGTCCGGCATCGAGGATCAGCTCTTGCCCAGCTTGCAGGCGCTCTTGTCGATCGAGCGGAAAGCCTGGTCGGCCGGGACTGTGGTCACGACTTTGAACACATCCTGCGCGTCTGCCGCTTCGCCGGGCGCGCGCACTTCGAGCAGTTGCATGTCGTGCGCAAGGCGGCCGTTGGGCATAAGCGTCGCGTTCTTGGCAAACAGGTCGTTGATCTTGCCGTCGCGCAGCTTGGCGAGCACCGCGGTCGGCTCGTCGGTGCCTGCGGCCTTGACGGCATTCAGGTAATTAGTGGACGCGGAATAGGCGCCCGCCGCTACCCAGCCCGGCGCGTTGCCGGTTTTCTTCTGCATCTCTTCCTTGAAGTGCTTGGAAGCGTCGTCGGTGTTCCAGTACCAGGCAGCCGCGAACTGGATGCCCTTCAGCGCTTCGAGGCCGATTGCGCGCGCATCAGACTGGTGGAGCACTGTCAGCGCCACGCGCATGCCCTGGTCGATCAGGCCGAATTCCTGGACCTGCTTCAGCGCATTGACCAGTTCGGGACCGTTGACGGTCAGCGCCAAAACCTTGGCGCCCGATGCCTGCGCCTGCAGGATGTAGGACGAGAAGTCGGTAGTGCCGAGCGGCGCGCGCACCGAACCCAGAATCTTGCCACCCTCTTCCTCGACGGCGGTCTTAACGCCGGCTTCCAGCACCTTGCCGGCTTCATAGTCGGGCGACAGGATGAACCAGGTCTCGCCACCCGCCTTGAGCTGGGCGCTGACCGACGAGCGCACCTGCGAATAGGCGTCGTAGGCCCAGGCCAGGCCATAGCCATTGCAGTCGGCTTCGGTCATCTTGTCGGTCATCGGCGACACGAAGAAGCCGAGCTTCTTCTGCTCGCCGAGCAGGTTGTTGACCGAAAGCGCGATCGCCGAATTGGCGACGTCGAACAGAGCGTCGACATTGTCGCGCTCCAGCCATTCGCGGGCGATGGACAGTGCGATCTCGGGCTTGTTCTGGTGGTCGGCCGACACCAGCTCGATCGGCTTGCCCAGCACCTCGCCGCCGAAATCGGAGATGGCGAGCTTGACCGCCTCGGTCACTTCGGTGCCGCCGAGCGCGGAAAAGGACGAGCTCTGGTCGTTGAGCACGCCGAGCTTGACGCTGGCATCCTGTGCGGCGGCGGTCAGCGCGGTCGACAGCAGCAATGCTGCCGCAAGAATGGATTTTTTCATATCATTCCTCCCCAGGAACGTAGGCTTTGCTGCCGGTCTGGATGCGCGCCGGCGCTCATATGCGCGCAAGGCCGCCACGCCCGTTGGCGCGGAGACTCCTCAAGGAGAAATCACAGGATGCGGCATGGCAGAACATCGTCCATGCGGACTAGCGCATATGCTGGCACGGCTGGACCGCCTCGGCCTTCGCCTGGGCTAGTTCGTTTGCAGGATGCAAGTTACCGGCCTCGCCTTCGACATCGCGGCATGAGCGAATTCGATACAATCATCGTCGGCGCCGGGTCGGCCGGTTGCGTTCTGGCCAACAGGCTGAGCGAGGACCCGGGACATAGGGTGCTTGTCCTCGAGGCCGGACCATCAGACCTTCATCCCTTGATCCGGATGCCCCGGGGATGGGTCAAGCTGACCAGGCATCCGAAACGCTCCTGGAACTTTCCTGTCGAGCAGGAAGAGGGCCGGCCGGAAGCCGAGACATGGGCGCGCGGCCGCGGGCTTGGCGGATCGAGCTCGATCAACGGAATGCTCTATTGCCGGGGCGCGCCCGAGGACTACGACGGCTGGGCCGACTTCGGCGTCAAGGGCTGGAGCTGGACCGAGATGATGCCAGTCTTCCACAAGATCGAGAACCACCAGCTTGGTGGCAATACCATCAGGGGCGGCAATGGTCCCTTGCAGGTCAGCGTTCGTCCTCTAGCCGATCCTCTCGGCCAGGCGTTCCTCGACGCAGGCGCCTCGCTCGGCCTCGATCATCTCGACGATCTCAACGGCATCAGGCGAGATGGCGTCGGCACCTACGCGCATACGGTCGACCACAAGGGGCGGCGCATGAGCGCGGCTCGCGCCTTCCTCCGACCGGCGATGCGGCGCAAGAACCTCGTCGTCCTCACCGGCGCGCAGGTCGGGCGCATCCTGTTCGAAGGCCGTCGAGCGGTCGGCGTCGAATATGTCGCGGGCGATCGCCAACGCACCGCGCGGGCGGAAAGCGAGGTCATCGTCGCCTGCGGCGCGATCCAGTCGCCGCAACTGCTGCAGGTTTCCGGTATCGGCCGCCCCGACGTTATGTTGTCAGCCGGGGTCGATACGATCGCCGACCTGCCGGGCGTCGGCCGCAACTTGGCCGAGCATCTTGTCGTGGCACTGCCCTATCGCCTTGCCGGAATGCATGGCCACAACCCCAGGCTCAGCGGCCTGCGTTTGATTGGCGAGGTCATACGCTATTACCTCGCCGGCACAGGGCTTATGAGCTTCGGTGCGTCAGAAATGGGCGGGTTCGTCCGCTCCTCGCCTGACGTCGCCTTTCCGGACCTGCAACTGTCGTTGTCGCCCTACACCTTTGCCCGCGGGCTGCTGCAAGGCAGGCTGAATCTGGAGGACAAGCCCGGCATCACCATCATCGGCTACGCTTTGCGACCTGAAAGCCGCGGCGAGATCACGATCCGCACAGCCGAGATGCGCGACAAGCCTTCGATCCGGGCGAACTGGCTGGCGACCGAAAACGACCGGCGCACCGCCGTTGCCATGATGCGCATCATGCGCGACTTCGTGGCACAACCGGCCTTGCGACACTTCGTCAAGGAAGAGCTGTGGCCGGGCAAGGCCATTCAGACCGACGACGAGTTGTTGGCTGCCTTCCGCTCGACTTTCGTGTCGGGCCTGCACGCGGTCGGCACCTGCCGCATGGGCACGGACGCAAACGCCGTGGTCGACGAGCGCCTGCGCGCCCGCGGCGTCAAAGGCCTGCGCGTCGTCGATGCCTCGGTGATCCCGGCGCCGATCTCTGGCAACACCAACGGCCCGGTCATGGCGCTGGCCTGGCGCGCGGCAGACCTGATCCTCGAAGAACGAGGATGAACTCTCAGAAATCGAAGAATTCAGAGCGTGCGCTGCTGAACGCCTTTTCGAGGCGATGCACTATGCGCCAGCCGGTTTCAGTTTTGCGATAGCGCACGTCGTACCGGCCGCAAGCCGTGCGGCTCATGGTGTGGTTGGCCGCGATCCGGCCGATGGCGACGAACTGGAAATGCAGGTGCCCTGAGGCCTCGTCGCCATCGATGTCGAGCAATGGCAGGCCCGGTACATGTACGCCGGTGAATTTCGCGGTGAATTCCCGGCAGAAGGCCGACAGCTGGTCCCTGCCCTCCACCTTGAGCGGTGGACGATCACCAACCGCAGCGATCTCGAACACGCCATCTCCTGTGAAGACGTCGGCCCAGCCATTGCCGCCGCTGTCCCAGGCGCGGGCGTAACGCGCCTCCAGCGCGATAAGGTCGAGCATGGCCTCGGCGCGCGCCAGCCGTGCTTCCATCATCTCACCCCCTCACTGCAAATGCACCGCGCAGCCGCGCGCCGCCATGGTCGATGGCTTGGCGCGCTTTGCCGATCAGCCCAACCATGCTGGCAAAGCCGTGCGAGACGCCGTCATAGCGCCGCGCCTCGACATCGACGCCGGCCTCGGCCAACGCCATGCAGAAGGACTCGACCTCGCTGCGCAACGGGTCGAATTCGGCCATGGCGACCGTCGTCTGCGGCAGCTTTGCAAGATCGGCCGACCGCAGCAATGCGACGCGCGGATCGGTCAACTCCTCCGGTTGGCCGACATATTGGCGCCAGTACCAGCGCATCATCTCGGCACTGAGGAACAGCGTTTGCGGGAAGGTTTTATAGGTTTGGCCAGAGGCCGTGGGGTCTGCGGCAGGATAAAACAACAAGAGGTGCCGCAGTATCCGGCGTACATCAGGCGACGCATGGAGTGACGCCGCCGCCGCCAGATTGCCGCCCGCGCTGTCACCGGCCAGCGCCAGACGTTCCGGATCACAGCCCAATGCGGAGGCGTTGGCTGCGGCCCATTCAAGCGCAGCCAACGCATCTTCATAGGCCGCCGGAAACTTGTGCTCGGGCGCCAGCCGGTAGTCGATCGACAGCACCGCGCAATCGCCCGCCTTGGCCAAGGCCCGGCAGAAATTGTCATGGGTTTCAAGCGAGCACAGCACGAACCCGCCGCCATGGCAGAAGACGAGCAGCGGCAGTCTCTTGCCCCCGCGCGGCTTGTAATGCCGTGCCGGAATAGCCCTTGCTCCACCGGCAATGCTGACGTCCTCGACCGAGGCCATCTCGGTACGCTCGGTTGGCCATCCCGCGGCATTCACGGCCGCGCGCAAGGCTGGAATGTCGACATTGGCCAGGTCGAGCGGTGGCCGCCTGGCGATGATTTCCGCTATCGCAGCAATATCCGCATCGAGCGCCATGTCCATCGCCAACCTCCCCGGCATTTTCTCCGCCGAATGAAGGACAGCCCTACGGTTCGTCGCATCGTTCAATCGGGTGAGCCCACGAAAAAGGCGCCGCCGGATGCCGGCGACGCCTTCGCAGACCAGCTGTTCTGCGGCTTACTGGGCGCAGTCGGCGCGCTCGACGAGGCCGTCCTCGCGTGGCTGGTCCGGGTTCTTGACGATCTTCAGACTGGTTGCAGGTGGCAGAAAATGGTTGCTTGTGCTGGCCGACAGCCTGCCAACTATGGTGTCGACCGTCTGGACGTTATTTTCCAGCCAGTCCGTCAGCGACGGTCCGTCGGTCTTGCCTGAGCCGTTCATCGCAGCAGCCAGCAGATAAGGCTGGATGTAATAGAGCTGAAGCGAAGCCGGCCCGCCGATACGTTCGAGCTCCGGGACAGCTGCCTTGGCGCGCTTGGTGTATTGCGCGAACAACGACCTGCCAAGCGGATCTCCATCGCAATAGGTCAGCCCTTCGAACTGCAGGCTATAGACCCCCTCGAATGGGTCGTGTCCGATGACGGTTGCGTTGCCCACGGCAGTCGTGGTCATTGTCGGGCTGGCCAGCACCGGCACATCCCAGCCGATATCCATCCGGTTTTCGAGGAACCTGCGGGCATCGTCTCCGGTCGAATTGATCAACACCAGGACTTCCGCTCCGGAACCGCGTAGCCCCAGCAATTGGGGCGTCATGTCTTCGGTGCGGAAGGTGAATTCTTGCACCCCAGAAGGTTCGACGCCTTTGTCCTTCATGTAGGGAACGATGTCGGCAATGGCCGATTTCGCCGCCCCGCCATTGTCGGAGATCAACCCGATCTTGCTGACCTTCAAGGTGTTGAGCGCATATTCGATGCTGGGAATGAGCTGGTTGGCACCGCGTGGCGAGGTGGTGAAATGATATGGCGCCATTTCCACCGTGATCTGCGTCGACGCGGCGGTTGAAATCTGGGTCACCTTGCCCTCTGTGGTCACAGCAAGTGTCGGCACCGTTTCCTGGCTTGTCGCCGGGCCGAGCACAGCCTCCACCTTTTCGCTATCGACCAGGCGCCGCGCCTCGTTCAGGGCGTGTGTCGGATCGCTCATCGTGTCGGCCATCACCAGCTCGAGCTTCTTGCCCAGGACACCGCCCGACGCATTGATCTCGTCGATCGCCAGCCTCCAGGCGGTCTCGGCGATCTTGCCGATCGATGCCGCGCCTCCGGTGACCGACACCAGGCCGCCGATCCTGATGGTATCCTCGGCCTTGGCACTTCCGGCACCCAGCATCATTGTCCACAAAAGTGCGAGCACGGCTTTCCTAAAAGCGGTTCCAGGCATTGCAACTCCTCCAATTTGCATGATTGCGTCTACGACTTCCCCCACCCGGCAGCCCGTTGGCGTGCCGGTAAGTTCCCAAGATGTTTGTTGCTTGATGCTCTGTTCAGCGGGCCAGAAACCCGCCATCGACCGGCAGGCAGACGCCGTTGACGTAGGCGGCGGCTGGCGAGCACAGCCATACGACGGCTTCCGCCAGATCGTTTGGCTGCCCGAAGCGCGATTGCGGGATCGTTGCCAATGCCGCTCGGCCAATATCGGCATTTTCGAAGAAGCGGCTGGTCATCGGCGTTTCGACGACACCTGGAGCAACCGCGTTGCAGCGGATGTTGCGTGCTGCATATTCCTCGCAGACCACCTTGGTAAGGCCCAGCACCCCATGCTTGGCCGCGACATAGGCCGCGATGTTGGGACTGCTGCGAAACCCCATGATCGAGCTCGTATTGACGATCACCCCGCCGCCGCTCTCCAGCATCAGCGGGAGCTCGTATTTGGTGCAGTAGAAAACGCCTGACAGATTGACATCCATGACCTTGCGCCAAACGTCGAGATCGTAGGTTGCGACATCGGCGCGGTCTGGTCCACCGCCAGAAATGCCGGCGTTGTTGAAAGCCATGTCGAGGCGGCCAAAACGCTTGCGTGTGGCCTCGACCATGTTTCGGCACTGCTCGGCTTCGCCAACGTTGGTCGAAACCGCGATCGCCGCGCCGCCCGCCTGGACAATTTCGTTGGCCAGGGCACGAATGCCGGCTTCATCCGTGTCGGCAAGCACGACCGACGCGCCCCGACTGGCGAAGGCAAGTGCCGTGGCGCGGCCGATTCCGTTGGCAGCGCCAGTCACCAGCGCCACCTTGCCCTTCATTTCGGCCATCAATTCCTCCCTGATACCTGGCTTCGATTGAAGCCAGCCAGGGGCGTTGCAGCATCGTTCGATCGGGTGAGCCGACGAAAAAGGCGCCGCCGGATACCGGCGGCGCCTTCGTAAGATGAACCGTTCGCTGCCTACTTGGCGCAGTCAGCGCGTTCAACGAGGCCGTCCTCGCGCAACTGGTAGGGGTTCTTGACGACCTTGAGGCTTTCCACAGACGGTAGGAAGTGGTTGTCGGCACTGGCCGCCAGCTTGCCCGTCAACGTCTTGATCTCGCTGGCATTGGCTTCGATCCAGGCGGCGACCGACTTGCCGTCGGTCTTGCCCGAGCCGTTCATGGCAGCGGCCAGGATGAAGGGCTGGATGTAGTAGGGCACCAGCGCAGAGGGGCCGCCCATGCGGTCGAGATCGGCGATGTCGGCCTTGGCCTTCTCGGCGAATTTGGCGAACGGCTT
Source organism: Aminobacter carboxidus (assembly GCF_014863355.1). GTDB lineage: Bacteria > Pseudomonadota > Alphaproteobacteria > Rhizobiales > Rhizobiaceae > Aminobacter > Aminobacter carboxidus. Next base: position 1,514,737 of record NZ_JACZEP010000001.1, read on the forward strand.
CTCGCCAAGCGCATCCCCCGGGCAGTAGGTCATGCCTTCGAACTGCACCGAATAGACGCCTTCGAACGGTTCGTTGCCGATGGTGGCGGCGTTGCCGACGGCGTAGTTGGTCATGGTCAAGCTCGCCAGCACCGGCACGTCCCAGCCGATGTCGTAGCGGTTTTCCAGCATCTTGCGGGCGTCGTCGCCGATCGAATTGATCAGAAGCACCGCCTCAGCTTCCGAGCTGCGCAGCGAAAACAGCTGCGGGGTCATGTCCTCGGTGCGGAAGGCAAATTCCTGCACGGCTACAGGCTCGACGCCCTTGGACTTCATGTAGTTGACGATGTCGGAAACAGCAGCTTTCGACATGCCGCCATTGTCGGAGATCAGCGCCAGCTTGGTCAGCTTCAGCATGTCGAGCGCATAGGCGATGTTGGGGATCATCTGGTTCTCGCCGATCGGCGAAGTCGAGAAATGATACGGGCCAACCTGCGGCGTCAGTTGCGTTGAGGCGGCGCTGGAAATCTGAGCGATGTTGGCCTCGGTGCCGATCGGCATCAGCGGCGTCGTTTCCTGGCTGGTCGCCGGGCCGACAACCGCCTGCACCTTCTCGCTTTCGATCAGGCGGCGCATTTCGCTTACGCCATGCGTCGGGTCTGTCATGGTGTCGGCGAGCACCAGTTCGACCTTCTTGCCCAAAATGCCACCGGCCGCATTGATATCGTCGACGGCGCGCTTCCACGCCACTTCGGCATTCTTGCCGATCGAGGCACCCGCGCCGGTCAGCGACATGATGCCGCCGATCTTGATAGTCTCCTCGGCCTGGGCAGTACTGATACCCGCCAGGGCGGTGAACGACATCAGGGCGGCGACGAGCGCGCGCCGGCTGCGAATGCTGGAAGTCATAGTCTGGTCTCCACGGAAATCGATGCCGCCGTTTCGGCCTAACGCGATTGCCACACATCGTCCATAAGGACCATTGAATTGAGCCAGCGCGTTTCCGTTCTGGCCCAACAGGCGCCGACCTTGGGGAAACGCCCTCACCCGATCGAACGATGAACTTCCGGGGCTCCCACCTGAGACTTGTGCCCATGCCGAGAAGGGCATTTGTCTCAAGCGGAGGAGCCTGCAGTGAAATTTTCCATGATCTACGAGGCACAGATCGCCGAAACCCATCGCGAGGCCGAACAGCAGGTATTTCGCGAAATGGCCGAACAATGTGTCCAGCTCGACAGGCAAGGTTTCGACGGCGTCTGGTGCGTCGAGCACCATGGCCTGACGCAATATTCGCACATGTCAGCGCCCGAGACGTTCCTGGCCTTTGTCGCAGGCCAGACGAAGAAGCTCGAGATCGGCCATGGTGTCGTCTGTCTGCCACCGGCGATGAACCATCCGATCAAAGTGGCCGAGCGTGTCGCCATGCTCGACATTCTGTCGAACGGCCGGGTCAATTTCGGCGTCGGCAAGGGCGGCAGTCAGCAGGAGGCCGGCGCCTTCGGCTACCAGCTTGCCGAATTGCAGCCACTGATCGACGAAAGCATGTACCTGATACCGCGCCTCTTCACCGAAGACAGCGTCGAGCATGACGGACAGTACATCAAGTTCCCCGCCCGCCCGGTGCATCCCAAGCCGCTGCAGGACCCGCATCCGCGCATGTACATGGCCTGCACGCGCTGGGAGGCGGTGGTGACCGCCGGTTCGCGCGGCCTCGGCGCGCTGGTCATGGGCTTCGGCGGGCCGGACGAGATCAAGACCAAGAGCGACGCCTATCGCAAGGCTTTTGCCGAGCGCAAGGCAGAGGATCAGGTCGGTTTCCGCCCAACCGAGCACCTGTCGGCGCTGTGCCCGGCCATCGTCATGCGCGATCGCGACAAGGCCCGGCGCATCGGCCTGCGTGGCCAGCGCTTCTTTGCCGAGGCGCTGTCGCATTGGTACCAGGGCGGTCCGAAGCCTGAGGTCGACGACATGAGCCCTGAGGAACATCTGGCTGCGCTCGACAAGGTGCGCAAGCACAAGTTTGCCAAGCTCGGCGAAGACAAGATCGCCTATAATCCGCAGGCCTATGGCTATCTCGACGACATCAACGACGCCTATGGCACGCCCGAGGATTGCATCCGTTATGTCGAGCGGCTGTTCCAGGCTGGCGCCGACGAGATCATGTTTCTGTCGCAGATGGGCACTGTACCGCACGAGGCGATCATGGAAACGATCGAGCTGATCGGCAGCGAGGTGATCCCGCATTTCCGCGGCAAGAAGCTGCGTGTCGCCGCCGAATGATCCGTCCGAGCGACCGGAGCATCCAGCCGGTCGCCTCTCTCAAAACGAAAGGGCCGGCACTTGATGCCGGCCCTTTCGTTTCTGTGGATTCTGGGAATTCCTAGTCACATGGCGAGATGGGCCCCGACATAGCGGGCGTCGGCATAGATCAGCGGTTCGATGCTGCCGAACAGTGCGACGTCGGTGACCCGTCCGACGAACACGCCGTGGGTGCCGTAATAGAACTCGCCGTCATTGGCGCAGAAGATGTTGGCCTGCGCGTCGCCGAGATAGGGAATGCCGTCACGCTCGCGCCAGTCGCCTTCGGCAAAGCGCGCCTCGCCCTTCACCTGCCCGCCGCAGCGTTGCGCCAGGGCTTCATGATTGCGGGCCAATATGTTGACGCAGAAAGGCGACTTCGCCTGAAAGGCTTCAAAGATCGACGCGCTGCGATTGACGCATGCAAGCAGCGATGGCGGCTCCATGCACAGGCTGTCGACGGCAGTGGCCGCCATGGCCAGACGTTGGCCATGATAATTCGTTGTCAGGATGACGACCGATTTCGCCAACCGACGCATCGCCGCCCGGGTATCCGTCACCAGCTCATTGATCTCAACGGACATTTCGCGCTCCTCCTGCCGACGTCCTTCAATGAACGGATCATCGCGCAGAGGGCGCCTTGCGGCATCGTTCGAACGGGCGAGCCAAGCAACTCCAGGAAAAGTGTGGCGTGGTTTCCGTGCGGAGTTGCGTCAGGGCAAGAAGCTAGAGCTTTCCCGCGTTTCGTAGAAAAGCGGAAAAAGCTCTAGCTCAGTTCGTCGACCGAGCGCAAAAGCAGCCGCACCAGCTCGCTCTGCCTGGAAACGCCGGTCTTGGAAAACACCATGCGCAGATGCGCCTTGGCCGTGTTCTTGGTGACGCCGAGGGCTGCACTGGCGTCATAGAGGTCGAGACCCTGCCCCATCAGTGCGGCGAGTTCGGCTTCGGCCGGCGTCAGCCCGAACAGCCGGACAAGGATCGCCGGCTGCGGCGCCACCGTGCTGCCGGCGTCAGCGATGATGACGAGTGCCGCCCCGCGTAATGGCGCATGCAGCTTGGCGGAATGTGGTGCCGGCCGTACGACGAGGCCGAGCGCTTCGCCGCTGGAGCGATGGATTGAAAACGCCCGCGAGCCGGGAAAGGAGGCGGGGTCCGCTTCCGCGATCTCGGCGACTGCCGCAGCGAACGCGCCGCTTGGCCCTGCCTCATCAAGCAGGCGCAGCCGCCCACGATCGTTCTTCAGCACGTCCTTTTCGGCCAGGATCGCCTCGGCCTGCGGCGTTGTCTGCAGGATGCGGCACTCCTTGTCGACGATGATCGCACCGACGGCCAACCGTCCCAGCGCGCCGGCAAAAAGCTCGCGTTCGGATTCGAGGCCGTTGAGCCGCAGGAACAGGCTCATCGCTTGCGTCAGATGCGGCAGCAGCAGCTGGAATGTCTGGCGCTCACTGGTGCCGAAATTGTCGCGACCCAGCACCCGCGTTGCCCGCATCCGCACCCTTGCACCCGACGCCTCCACAATGTCGGCGCCCACGACATGCATCCAGCCAGAACCGGTCATGAAGCTTGTCATGAATTCCGAATGCGAAAAGCCTTCCTCGCCGACGAGCTCGGCCAGCGTCGTCACCTTGCCGAGCGGCAGGTCGATGAACGGATCCTGCCTGTAGAGGGCGTTGTAGCGGGCGATGCGCTCTTCCGACGCCGCGCCGGAATAGATGGCGCCCGGCCTGTCGCGGCGCTGGCGCTCGATGATCAGCGTGCTGCTCTCGGCATCTACCGCCGCACGCAACGCCTTGAGGAAGCCGTCGAACGGTCTGGCCTCGCTGATGCCGGCATAGAGCAACTCGACCAGCCGGTCGTGAGCGGGTCCGACGGCCGGAGCTTCCGCCCGATCGGCCACGGTCAGTTCGCGTCCGGTGCGTAACGCTTGATCAGGTCGAGGAACAACGGCGTCTCGCCGCCGCCATGAACCTCGAGCGTCGCGCCGGTGACAAAGGTCGCCGTCGGGCTGGCGAGATAGAGTGCGGCGCGTGCGATGTCGTCGCCGCGACCCATGCGCTGCATCGGCACCGATGCGGCAATCGCCTGCTGGGCTTCGCGCGAACCATAAGTCTCGTCGGCCTTCTCGGTCTCAATGAGGCCTACGACGATGGCATTGACGCGCACTTTGGGTGCCCATTCCTGGGCAAGGCTGGTGGTCAGGCTGAGCAGACCAGCCTTGGCCGCGCCGTAGACCGACGTGCCCGGCGACGGGCGGCGGCCGGAAACGCTGGCGATGTTGATGATGTTACCGCCTTCCGGCAGCTTGGCCATCCAATGATAGACCGCTTGCGACAGGTAAACCGGCGCCATCAGGTTGAGATTGACGATTGCGTCGGAGAAGCGCGGCGACACTGTGGCTGCGTCGACATGCGGCGAGCCGCCGGCATTGTTGACCAGAACGTCGATCCGGCCATGTTCTTCGCCGACGCGATCGGCGAGTTCCTTGCAGGCCTGCGCGGTGCGCACGTCGCATTGCATGAAGATCGCCCGGCGCCCGTTGGAATGCGGCAGGCTGTCGGGCTCGGTGCGGGCGCAGACGACGACGGTGGCGCCTGCTCCCAGGAAGCCCTCGGCAATCGCCCGGCCGATGCCCTTGGTGCCGCCGGTGACGAGAACAACCCTTCCCTCAAAGGTCGCCGGGGCCGGTTGCGGGGCGTTGCTCATGTCGAAACTCCAGGCTGCTCGGGCGTCGTCGCGCATCTGCCGTTGCGCGCAGTTCTACACGGCTTTAAGTCGATCTTTGGCGGGATTATTCGTCCCTTCGGACGATGCTGGGCCGCCTCCCATGCCTATGTTCCGGCAAACTAGCCCGGTTGGCACACAAGCGCCCAGCCAAATCGTCGCATCGGCCCGCGCCCGACAGGTAACCAGATGATATCAGAAGACGCCGACTGGAAATTCACCACCATTCCAAATCTCTGCGCGCGCGCCGCCGAAGTCTACGGTACGCGAACGGCGGTCGAGGATGGCGGCGTCTCGCTGAACTTCGTCGAGCTCGACGCCATGCGCCGCCGCGTCGCCAAGGCGATGATCGCCGCTGGCGTGCAGAAAGGCGACCGGATCATGATCTGGGCGCCCAACACCTGGCAGTGGTTCGCCACAGCACTCGGCCTGGTGACGGCAGGCGCTGTGCTCATTCCCGCCAGCACCCGCTTCAAGGGCACCGAGATCGCCGAACTGGTCAAGCGCAGCGGCACCTCGATGCTGTTTTCTGCCGGCACGTTCCTGGGGACCTACTATCCGGACCAGCTGAAGGTCGAAACGCGCGACGCCTTGCGCCATGTCGTGGTCATCGGCGAAACGCGCGGCGACGACAGGAGCTGGGCCAGCTTCGTTGCATCGGGCGACAGCGTCAGCGACGCTGAACTTGCCGCGCGCGAGGCAGCGGTCGGCCCTGATGACCTGTGCGACATGCTCTTCACCTCCGGTACCACGGGGTACCCGAAGGGCGTCATGTATGGCCACCAGCAGTGCCTCAAGGCGATCGACGCATGGGCCACCCGCGTCGGCATCCGCGAGCATGACCGCATCCTTGTCATCCCGCCCTTCTTCCACGCCTTCGGCTACCGCTCGGGTGCCATCGTTGCGATGATGCGTGGCGCCGTTCTGATGCCGCACCTCACCTATGATGCCGGCGAGATCCTGAAGCGCGTCTCGGAGGAAAAGATCAACGTCATCCCCGGTCCGCCAGCCATTTTCCAGGGTATGCTGCAGCATCCGGAACTTGCGAAATTCGATACCTCCAGCCTGCGCCTCGGTGTCACCGGCGGCGCCGTGGTTCCTTCGGTCCTGATCCGCCGCATGCGCGAGGAACTCGGCATTGCCGGCGTCGTCAACGGCTACGGCCTGACCGAATGCGGCGGCTATGGCACCATGTGTCTGGCGACCGACAGCGACGACGTCATCGCCAATACCGCCGGCAAGGCAGCACCTGGCGTCGAAGTCCGCATCATGGATGACATCGGCAATTTCCTGCCCGACGGTCAGCCGGGCGAAGTCGTGGTTCGCGGCTACATCGTCATGAAGGGTTACTTCAACGACCCCGAGGCAACCGCCAAGACCATCGACGCAGAGGGTTGGCTGCACACCGGCGACGTCGGCTACTTCGACGCCGACGGCAATTTGCGTATCGAGGATCGTCTCAAGGACATGTACATCACCGGCGGCTTCAACTGCTATCCGGCCGAGATCGAACGCATGCTGAGCACCCATCCGGCGATCGGCATCGTCGCCGTTATCGGTGTAGCAGACGAGCGCCTCGGCGAGGTCGGCAAGGCCTATGTCGTGCTGCGGCCGGGAACGAACGCGACCGAGAAAGAGATCATCGACTGGTCGCGCGCCAACATGGCCAATTACAAATGCCCGCGCAGCGTCGAAATCCGCCCCTCGCTGCCGACCAGCCCGCAAGGCAAGGTACTCAAGAACCTGTTGCGCGAAGAGGCTCCCCAACCGGCCTGAGTTCCCGCCGCCTGCCTCCGATCAGGCGGCGGGCGACAGAAATCCGGACTGGAAGATTGCGGCGCTTCGGCGCCGTTTTCTTTGGGCGGACCCTGCCGCGCCGCCTGCATCGCGAGACCTCATCCAAACGCAAAAAGGGCGCCGGTTGCCCGACGCCCTTTTCAGGTCCTTGCTGCTAGCTGGCTAAGAGCCGTAGACCGGCTTCGGCGTCGGACGCGTTGCCACCAGTTCGCCGATCTTGTCGCCCAAAGCCGCGGCATCCCAACGGCTGCCCTTGTCGAATTCGGGCCCGTCGTTCCAGCCAAGGCAAACCCGGATCTTGCCGCCGATCAGCTCGAAGATCTGACCGGTCACGTCGGCTGAGGCCGCGCTGCACAGCCAGGCAACCAGTGGCGAGGTATTCTCGGGCGCGAAGATGTCGAACTCGCCATCTTTCGCCTGCATCGCATCGGCAAAGGCAGTCTCGGTCATGCGTGTGCGGGCGTTGGGTGCAAGGCCGTTCGCGGTGATGCCATAGCGGCGCAGCTCGGCCGCCTGCACCAGCGTCAGCGAAGCGATGCCGCCCTTGGCCGCCGAATAGGCGCTCTGGCCGACGCTGCCCTGCAAGCCAGCGCCCGACGAAGTGTTGACGATGCGGGCATCGACTGCCTTGCCGGCCTTCTGCTGGGCGCGCCAATAGTCGACGGCATGACGGCTGACGCAGAAATGGCCGCGCAGGTGCACGCGCAGCACCGCGTCCCACTCGTCAGGCGTACACGACACGAACATGCGGTCGCGGACGAATCCGGCATTGTTGACCACCGCATGCAGGTCGCCGAAGGTGTCGATTGCGGCCTTGACGATGCGCCCCCCAGCCTCGAAATCGGTGACGTCGTCATAATTGGCGACGGCCTGGCCACCCATCGCGCTGATCTCGTCAACCACCTGCTGTGCCGGCGTCTCCGTGGTCGCATCGCCGTGGGTGCCGACGCCGAGATCGTTGACCACCACCTTGGCGCCCTCGGCCGCGAGGCCGAGTGCATAGGCGCGGCCCAGGCCGCGGCCGGCGCCGGTGACGATCACAACCCTGTTTTCGCAGATCCCTGCCATGTCAGTCCTTCTCACTTTGTCCTTGTCGACAGTCGCACGGCGCGGGCCTGCCCAACATTGCGCTTGCGGTCGGGCTCCGCCGCACGCAGCGGTTCGCATTCCACGAGGTCGGCAAGCGACCGGTCGGCCAGCCGCTGGTACTCGCCGTCGCCATTATTGCGCCAGATGATCGCCGCCTCGGGCATCTCCTTGATCACCTTGGCCGGATTGCCAGCGATCAGGCTGCGTGGTGGCGTCACAACCTCGTTCTTCACCAGGCTGAGCGCCGCGACCAGGCTGTCGTCGCCGATGACGGCACCGTCGAGCACCACTGCATTCATGCCAATCAGCGCGTTTTCGCCCACCGTGCAGCCATGCAGGATAGCGCCGTGGCCCACCGTCGCACCGCGGCCGACGACGCAGTCGGAACCGGCACCGGTGTGCAAGGTGCAATTGTCCTGCACACTGGCATCGCCGACAACGGTGATGCGGCCAAAATCCCCCCGGAGCGAAGCGCCCGGCCCGATGTAGCAGCGCGGGCCGATGGTCACGTCGCCGATCAGCACGGCCGACGGGTGCAGATAGGTGGTCGGGTCGACCACCGGCACAATGCCCTCGAAGCTATAGACCGGCATGGTCAGAGCCTTTCGATGATCGTCACGTTGGCCTGGCCGCCGCCTTCGCACATGGTCTGCAGCGCATAGCGACCGTTGCGGCGCTCGAGTTCGTTCAGCATCGTCGTCATGATGCGCGCGCCGGTAGCGCCAAGCGGATGGCCGAGCGCGATGGCGCCGCCATTGACGTTGACCTTGTCGCGCGGCACGCCAAGATCCTTGATCCAGGCAAGCGGGATCGAAGCGAAGGCCTCGTTGCACTCGAACAGGTCGATGTCGTCGATCTTCAGCCCGGTCTTCGCCAGCGCATGACGGGTCGCCGGGATCGGTGCGGTCAGCATCCAGACGGGATCGTCACCGCGCACGCTGATGTGGTGGATGCGGGCGCGCGGCTTGAGGTTGTGGTCTTTCACCGCCTGTTCCGAGGCAATCAGCAGGGCCGCCGACGCATCCGAGTTCTGGCTGGCGACGCCGGCATGCACGCGGCCGCCCTCGATCAGCGTCTTCAGCGTCGCCATCTTCTCAAGCGTCGTGTCGCGGCGCGGCGTCTCGTCCACGGCGAAGTCGCCGACGGGCACGATTTCATCAGCGAAACGGCCCGCGTCGATGGCGGCAATCGCGCGCTGGTGGCTTTCGAGCGCGAACTGTTCCATCTCGTCGCGGCTGCACTGCCACTTCTCGGCGATCATCTCGGCCGAGCGGAACTGGCCGACCTCCTGGTTGCCGTAGCGGGCGAGCCAGCCCGGCGAGGTGCTGAACGGATCGGGGAAGCCGAACTGCGGCCCGACCAGCATGGCCGACGCCATCGGGATCATGTTCATGTTCTGCACGCCACCGGCGATCACCAGATCCTGCGTGCCGCTCATCACCGCCTGGGCGGCGAAATGCACCGCCTGCTGGGCCGAACCGCACTGGCGATCGACGGTCACGCCAGGCACATGGTCGGGCAGGCCCGCCACCAGCCAGCAGGTGCGGGCAATGTCACCGGCCTGCGAACCGATCGTGTCAGTGCAGCCATAGATAACATCGTCAACCGCGTTCGGGTCGATGCCGGTACGCGCCATCAGCGCCTTGATCGGGTGGGCACCCAGATCGGCCGAATGCATCTGCGCGAGCGCGCCCTTCTTGCGGCCGACCGGCGTGCGGACGGCGTCGACGATATAGGCTTCAGGCATTTGCGGCCTCTCTGGCAAAGGTGTGTTCAGGTCCGAGCGGACGCGCTAAAACGCGGGCTGCTACGCGCTCGCGGTGGAAGGCGGGACCGCCCCACCAGTTGGTCAGCGCGATGCCGCGCTTGAGGAAGAAGTGGACATCGACTTCCCAGGAATAGCCCATGGCGCCGTGAACCTGGATCGAGGTGCGGGCGGCGACGTCTGAAGCATCGGTGCAGGCGAGCTTGGCCTGTGAAATACGGGCGCGGCTGTAGATGTCGCCCTGTTCGAGCTGCGCGGCGGCGGCATGCAGCACCGGCCGGGCAAACTCGATCTTGACCTGCGCGGTTGCGAGATGATGCTTGACCGCCTGGTAGGAGCCGATCGGTTTGCCGAACTGCTGGCGCTCCTTGGCGTAGGCGACACCGAGGTCAACGCAGCGCTGGGCGATGCCCTGCATCTGCGCGGCGGCAAAAAGTGCGCCCCGGTCGAGCGCTGCAGCGAGAGCGGCATCGGCTTCGTTGGCTTCGGCGATCAGTGTTTCGGCACTCGGCTCGAACGCGACCGTGAACAGCCGGCGGAACGGATCGACGCTCGGCTGCGCCACGATCCTGGCCTTGGCGGCCTCGACCAGATGTACCGCCCCGTTGCGCACAACGAGCACCGCTTCGGCCGTGTCGGCATCAGCGACGAAGGGATTGGCCGGATGGGCAACGCTGACAGTCACCTCGCCTGCCAAAGCGCGTTCCAGCAGTGCAGCGGCGCGGTCGTTGCTGGCGAAGGCCGCGAGCAGCGGCAGCGCCACCCCCGCATTCTCGACCAGCGGTTCCGGCAATCCGGCATAACCGCAGACCTCGGCGATCTGAACAAAGTCGATCGCGGACAAGCCGAGCCCGCCTTTGTCCTCCGGCACAAGCGCGCCTGCGAGACCCATCTGGACAATCTTGGCCCAGCGCGCTTCGTCGCGGGCAGCGCCTTCGCCCATCAATCGGCGCAGGTCGGCCGGCTGGCAGGCATCGGCGAGCAGCTCGCGGACGACATCCGCCGTCATCGTCTGTTCTTCGGAGAAACGGAAATCCATCTGTCGTCCCTCCTTATGCGCGAGGCAGACCGAGCATACGCTCGGCGATGATGTTGCGCTGGATCTCGTTCGAACCGGCATAGATCGGCCCGGCCAGCGAGAAGAAGTAGCCGTCCAGCCAGCGGCCGATGCCACCGGCTTCCGGCGCGCGGCGCAGCAGCTCCGCGCGGGCACCGAGGATCGACAATGCCGCCTTGTGCATGGCGATGTCCATTTCCGACCAGAATATCTTGTTGGTGCTGGCCTCAGCACCAATATGGCCGCCTGCGGCGAGCCGCGACGCGGTGGCATAGATCGACAGCGCATAGGCCTCGGCATCCATCCACGATTGCAGCACCGCTGCGCGAACCGTTGGTTCGACTTCGGCCTCATGCGCCTTGTAGAGATCGACCAGCTTGCGCGCCGCCACCTGGAATCGCGCCGGGCTGCGCAGCATCAGGCCACGCTCGAAGCCGGCCGTCGCCATGCAGATGTTCCAGCCCTCGCCCTCGCCGCCGAGGCGGTTGAAGGCAGGCACGCGCACGTCGTCGAGGAAGATTTCGGCAAAACCGGTCTCGCCATCGATCTGCGGTATCGCCTGCACCCGCACGCCGGGCGCATCAAGCGGGAAGAAGATCAGCGACAGGCCCTTGTGGCGTTGCGAGGCCGGATCGGTGCGGAACAGCCCGAAGGCCCAGTCGGCGAAGACGGCGCGCGAGGACCAGATCTTGTGACCCTTGAGCACATATTCGTCGCCTTCGAGCACGGCGCTGGCGCGCACGGCAGCAAGGTCGGAACCGGCCTGCGGCTCGGACCAGGCCTGCGCCCAGATCTCGTCACCCGAAGCCATCGCCGTCAGGAAGCGTGCCTTCTGCTCATCCGTGCCATATTCCATCAGCGTCGGGCCGAGCAGGAAGATGCCGTTCTGGTTGACGCGCAGCGGCGCACCGGCGCGGTAGTATTCTTCCTCGAATGTCAGCCACTGGATCAGGTCGAGGCCGCGCCCACCATAGCTTTCCGGCCAAGTCACCATGCCCCAGCGGCCTTCGGCCAGCACGCGTTCCCAGGCGCGGTGCGCCTCAAAACCTTCGCGGCTGGCGTCGAAGGACGGTAGCGGCTTTTCAGGTACATGATTTTCGAGCCAGGAGCGCACTTCCTGCCGGAAGGCTTTCTGCTCGTCGGTGCAATCAAGATCCACGCTTGGAAATTCCCGTTGGTCGGCAGCGGCGGGCTCAGGCCTCGCCGGCCTGCTTTTTGTTGGCGGCGGCCATGCTCCTGGCGTCCTGCCCGCCCAGCGTGTTGCCGGTGGTCAGGTCGTTCTGGGCATGGGCGAAATGATGCATGTGGTAATGCGCGTCCATGGCGGTGCGCTTGCCGCGCAGGTCCTCGACATGGTTGATCGCCTGCTTGGAGAGCCAGAGCCCCAGGCGCGGATACTGCGCCAACTTCTCGGCCATCGCCCGGCCGGCAGCTTCGAGCTCGTCGCGGGTCACGACCTTGTTGACCATGCCGTACTGTTCGGCCCGCACGGCCGACATACGCTCACCCATCATCAGGAATTCCTTGGCGACACGCGGCGGCAGCTCGAAGGCATGGGCAAAGTATTCGACGCCGGGAATACCCATGCGCACCACCGGGTCCTGGAAGAACGCGTCGTCGGTGGCGACGATAAAGTCGCAGACCCAGGCCAGCATCAGCCCGCCGGCGACGCAGGCGCCCTGGACCAGGGCGATGGTCGGCTTGGGCAGATCACGCCAACGCCGGCACATGCCGAGATAGACTTCGTGCTCCCTGGTATAGAGCATCTCGGCCGCAGGCTTGTTGGTGTGGTCGGACCACATCAGGCGGCGATCGAAGGTCTTGTTGACGTCGCGGCCCGGCGTGCCGATATCGTGACCGGCCGAAAAATGCTTGCCCGCGCCGCGCAGAATGATGACCTTGACCGCATCGTCGTCGACAGCGCGTTTGAAGGCGTCATCGAGCGCATAGGTCATCTGCGAGTTCTGGGCATTGTTGAACGTCGGACGGTTCATCGTCACCCAGGCAATCGGGCCCTCGGCTTCATAGAGAACCGGCTCGGCCGTCTCATAGGTGATGTCTGCCGTGCGCGGCTCAACCAGATCGCTCATTTCAAGGTTTCCGCTGACGATTCAACTCAGTAGCTGACGGGAAACTACGTTCCCCGCCAAGGGGTGCAATCGTCCAAAGGGACTAACGCACCAGCAGCGTTGTGCGCCGCACAATCACTTGCAGATCGTGTCGATCTCGGCGAGTTCCGGCCCCGTCAGCTTCCAAGAGGCAGCCGCAGCATTGGCCACCACCTGCTCCGGACGGGTGGCGCCGGCAATGACGCTCGAGACAATCGGCTGGCAAGCGAGCCAGGAGAAAGCGAGTTCCAGGATGGTGCGCCCGTGCGCCGCGCTGAAGGCGATCAGCTTCTCGACCTTGTCGAGATTGGCCTCGGTCAGGCCTGATTTGAAATAGGCCATGTTCATGCGCGTGTCCTCGGGCATGACCTGGCCCTTGCGGTACTTACCGGTCAACAGGCCGCTCGCCAGCGGGAAATAGGGCAGCAGGGTCATGCCGGTGCGGCGCATTGCCGGGAACAGCTCAGTCTCCGCCGCGCGCGAAATGAGATTGTATTCGGCCTGAGTGGACTGCAGGCCGTGCAGATTGTGGTGGCGCGAGGTCCAGCTGGCATCGACCAGCATCCAGGCCGGCAAGTTCGAGCAGCCGAGATAGCGCACCTTGCCTTGTTTCACGAGGTCGTCCAGCGCCCTCAGCGTCTCCTCGATCGGCGTCTGTGTGTCAGGGAAATGATATTGGTAAAGGTCGATGTAATCGGTCTTGAGCCGGCGCAGGCTGTCTTCGACCGCGCCCATGATGTAGCCGCGCGAGCCATTGTAGCGGTTGGACTTCTCGCGGTTGAGCGGCGAGGCGAACTTGGTTGCCAGCACCACTTGCTTGCGGCGGTCGCCGAGCACCTCGCCCAGCGTGGTCTCCGACCCGCCATTGACGCCATAGGAGTCCGAGGTGTCGAGCAGCGTGATGCCGGCATCAAGCGCCGAATGGATCACCTTGCGAGTCGCGTCGGTGTCGAGGCTCTTGATCATGCCGCCAAAATTGTTACAGCCGAGACCGACCACCGAAACCTCAAGGCCCGTGCGGCCGAGAACGCGCTTTTCCATCTCTTCTACTCCATCGCTTTCATTCGCTAACGATCAAAATTCGTCGGCAAGCTGCCTAGCCGCGGCCTTGATCATGTCGGCAGCCTTTTCCGCGATCATCACCGTCGCGGCATAGGTGTTGCCGTTGACCAGCACCGGCATGATCGACGCGTCGGCCACGCGCAGCCGCTCGACGCCACGCACCCGCAACTGCGGATCGACCACCGAATCTAGGTCGGCGCCCATCCGGCACGTGCCGGCGGCATGGTAATGCGTCACCGCCGACGCGACGATGTCCTCGGCAATGTCATCGAGCGAACGGATCGGCCGCGCCGGCAGAAGCTCCTTGTCGAGAGCGCAGCGCAGCGCCGGCTGGTTGACTATCGCGCGGGTCCGGTCGGCCCCTTCGACGAGGATTCTCAGGTCGCGCGGATCGGAGAAATAGTTCGGTGAGATCGCAGCGTGCGCCATCGGATCGGCCGACTTCAGCGTCACCTGCCCGCGGCTGTAGGGCGAGCCGTGGTTGAGCAGCAGCGTGAAGCCATGTTCCCGCGGCAGGATGCCGAGCACACCGGGCCCGCGACGGATCACCGTTGCCGGTGCCATGCAGACCTGGATCTCGCTGCCCGGATCGCCTTCGACGGCATGGAAATAGCCCGACGTCGGGAACAGCCCGCGGCTAAGTACCCCGCGACGCTGGAACAGGTATTGCGCGCCCGCCTTCAGCGCGCCCCACGGCCTGACATGCGTGTAGGCGCTGACCGGCTTGGTCGTCGTGTACATCAGCCGGTACATCGGATGGTTCTGCAGGTTCCGCCCAACCTCAGGCCGGTCGGCGGCAACCTTGATGCCGAGTTCCTGCAGGCCACGCTCCTCACCCACACCCGACAGCATCAGCAGTTGCGGCGAGTTGACCGCGCCGCCGCTGAGGATCACTTCCTTGACCGCCCGCGCCACACGCGGTCGGCCTTCATACGCAAACTCCACGCCCGTGGCGATGCCGGCCTCGATGATCACGCGCAGCACAGGCGCATTAGCGATCAGCGTCAAGTTCGGCCGCTTCAGCGCCGGATGCAGGAAGGCCGCGGCCGTACTCGACCGTTTGCCTTTTCCGATGGTCAGGTCGACATGGCCGAAGGCTTCCGGCGCATCCTTGTTGAGGTCGTCAGTCAGCGGCAGGCCTTCCCCAGCCGCCGCATCGAGGAACATGTCGCAGACCGGCGCTGTACCTTGCCCCTTCGAAACCTGCATCGGTCCGCTGCCGCCATGGATGTCGCTGGCGCCGCGCTCATTGGTCTCGGACTTCTTGAAGTACGGCAGCACGTCGTCATAGCCCCAGCCGTCACAGCCCAGCGCCTTCCAGTTGTCGTAGTCGCGGCGGTGGCCGCGCATGTACATCATGCCGTTGATCGAGCTGGAGCCGCCGACAATCTTGCCTTGCGCCCAGTAGAGCTTGCGCCCGCCCAGCGCTTCCACCGGCTCGCTTTCGTAGCTCCAGTTGTAGGCCGGGTGCGTGCCGGTCACGACATTGGCGCCGGGAATGCGGATCAACATGCCCGTGTCCAGCCCGCCGGCCTCAATGACCGCAACCCGAACATTCGGGTTCTCGGACAGCCGCGCGGCAAGCACGCAGCCGGCAGCGCCTGCGCCAACGACGACGTAGTCGAACTCGAGATCTGCGGTGAAGTTCACGTCCTGGTCCTGAAGTCGCGCCGCACAACGCCTTTCGGCCAAGGCAGCCGCGCATGTTCATGGGAAAGCCTCGTCAGCAGATCGGCCACGTCGCGCTCGACGATCCGGGCCGCCTTGCGCAGGCGCAGGTCGACATGGATCGACAGGCCCTCGACTGACGCTGCGCGATAATTCCGGTCGACATTCCACAGTTCATGGAAATGGTGGACGCGCTTGAGGTCGGTCCACAGCACGACGCTGCGCGCCTCCAGCCTGGCATCGGGCATCAGTTCGCGCTCGTAACGCACGCTCTTTTCCAGCCTAAAAAAGCTGTAGCTGGTGCGCCTGATGTACTCGTCATGGATGCCGAAGACCTCGAATAGGTCGCTTTCGGCGATGTCGAAGACGTGGTCGTACCACGACACGTTCATGTGCCGGTTGACGTCGAGCCAATGCGGCTCGACCTTACCGCGGAAACTGACGTAGGGGCGCGGCGCGTCTTCGGCAGCTCCGGCATTCGCGCCCAAAACCTCGTCCCCGACCGCGCCCTCGTCGTTCATCAGCCTTACACCGCAGCTACCGCCGGAGCGTTCAGCTTCTCGTCGAGTTCCGAAGCGAGGCAGGAGAACTTCACCTGGCCGCGCTCGATGATCATCGCGCGGTCGGCGTAAGGTGCCGTCACCGCCAGATGCTGCTCGACGATGACGACCGCCGTGCCTGTCTGCGCCCAGCGGCGCAGGAAGGCGAGGATCGGCGGCAGCAGCGCCTGGGCCAGGCCCATCGACGGCTCGTCGCAAAGCAGCACCTTGGGCTGGGCGATGAAGGCCTGGCCAAGCGCCAGCATCTGCTGCTGGCCGCCGGAAAGATCGCGGGCGTAAAGATTCTGCTTCTCCTTGAGGATCGGGAAGACCGCATAGATCTCCTCGACCGCATTGTTGAAGCCGGCGCGATCACCTCGACGGGCCGCTGCCCCCATGCGCAGATTGTCGAAGACGCTGAGCTCAGGAAATACGCGGTGCCCGTCGAGCACCAGACGCAGGCCCGACTGCGCAACTTTCTCGGGCGCGGTCCCACCAATCGGCTTGCCGTCGAGCAGGATATCGCCGCTGTCGGGCTTGTTGAAGCCAGCGATCGCCCTCATTAGCGTCGACTTGCCGGCACCGTTCTCGCCGCCGATGAGCAGGATTTCGCCCGCCTTGGCGGTCAGCGAGACGTCGCGTAACACCGGGATGGTGCCGTAGCCGGCAACCAGATTCTTGACCTCAAGCATGGCGCGACCCCACGAACATATGCTGCACTGCCGGGTCCTTGGCGACCACGTCCGGCTTGCCAGATGAAACCACCCGGCCCTGCTCCAGCACCGTGATGGTGTCGGCAATGCCCCACACCAGGTCGAGATCGTGCTCGACGAGAATGATGGTCTTTCCCATCTGGCGGCTCAGGAACTTGACGAGATTGGCGAAGTTGGTGCGCTCGCTCTGCGACAGGCCGGCGGCCGGCTCGTCGAACAAGACGATCGTCGCTTCCTTCAGCACCGTACGCATCACCTCGACCAAGCGGCGCTGGCCGTGCGACAGCAATGTTGCGCTGTCCTGGCCGAAGCTCTCTTCCATCGCCTTGGCGAGTGCGGTGACATCGGCGCTGGCCGGGCCGACGCGGGCGTCCATGCCGATCTTCAGATTGTCCCATAGCGACAGCTGGCTGAAGATGCGCGGCGCCTGGAAGGTACGGCCGAGGCTCATATTGGCGATACGGTCGGCGGCCATGTTGGTGGCATCGACGCCATTGATCATGAACGAGCCGGTGTTCAGGCGTGACAGGCCGCTCAGCACATTGAGCAGGCTGGTCTTGCCCGAGCCGTTCGCCCCGATCAGCCCATGGACCTCACCCTTGCGGACCTTGAGATCGACAGCGCTGACGGCCACCACCTCGCCGAACTTCTTGGTGCCGTTGCGCACCTCGACGGCAATCTCGTCGCTTGGTTCGCGCACCGTCTTGCCGGCTTGCAGATCGGCGAGGAAGCCGTCGATGCGGAAGGCCTGCTCGCCACCACCTGATTGCTTACGCTTGGCGCGCAGCCGCTCGGCGGAGCCGACGATGCCATCGGGGAAAGCCATGACGGCGAGAAGCGTCAGGCAGCCATACATCAAGAGGCGGTATTCGACGAAGCCGGCAAGCAGGATGTTCGGCAGGATGTAGACGATCCAGATGCCGATGATGGGCCCGAGCATCTGCCCGCGTCCGCCGACGACGACGGCGAAGAAGAAGACGAAAGACAACTCGATGTTGAAGCCCTGCGGGCTGACGAAGGCCACAGTCGGCAGATAGAGGATGCCGCAGATGCCGGTGCCGATCGAGGCAACGATGAAGGCGAGGAAGCGCATCACGCCCGGCTTGATGCCGAGGGAACGCGCAGCTTCGGGGCTGAGTGCCGCCACGAACATGCTGCGGCCGAGCTTGGAGCGGCGGACACCATAGTGGACGAACAGCGCGATCATCGGGAATACGGCAACCGCGATCGAAAGCGGCGACATGCCGAAGACGACAGGATTGGTCAGCGCCGGCACTGAAACGCTGATGCCGTTGATGCCGTTGGTCCACTTGTCGAGGGTCACCAGCAACTGCGGAAAGACGATCGCGGCACTCATTGTGACGAAGCCGAGGTGGAAGCCCTGCACACGCAGCGCCGGCAGCGCAAACAGCAGCCCGCCCAGCACGGCGGCGAAAAGGCCACCCAGCGATGCCGCCGCGAACGACCAGCCATGCAGGCCAAAGAGGATCGCAGCCACATAGGCGGCAAGGCCGAGGATGGCGCCTTGTCCGAACGACTTCTGGCCGGCATCGACGAACAGCATGTTCTGGAAGATGGCGGCGGCGATGTAGATGTTGACCAGCTGGAACGTGTGGATCCAGTAGGAATTGCCGGCAATCATGGGGCCGAAGCCGGTGATCCCGATCAGGGCGACGCCGATCCAGACCTGTGTCAGGTCTGAGTTGAAGCGGCCTTTCGGCTTGGTTTCGGCCATGGAAACAGGTCCGGTCTGTACGTTTGCGGTCGCCTGCATGTTCACACCCGCCTCGCGCCGACGCGCCCGAAAAGGCCCTGCGGCCGGAACATCAGGATCAGCACCAGCACCAGCAGCGAGGCGAGGTCCTGATAGGCGCCGCCGACTTTGTAGGCGGTCAACATCGCCACGACGCCGACCAGCGGACCGCCGATCAGCGTGCCGGCGTTGGAGCCGATGCCGCCGACAACGGCCGCGACGAAGCCGTTGAGTACGTATTTCAGGCCGGCATCAGGGCTGACCGAGATGACCGGCGCCACCAGGAAGCCGACGGTACCGACCATCAGGCCGCTGATCGCAAAGGCGATGAGCTGCAGGCGGCGCACCGGCAGGCCGGCGGCACGCGCAGCGTCGAAATCCTGCGACAGCGCGCTGATGGCGAGGCCGATGAAGGTCTTTCGCAAGAAGAAGCGCAGCGCGAAGAACCAGAAAATCATTGCAGCGATGGCCAGCGCATAGGCGCCGGGGGTGCGGGTCCCAAAGATGCGGAAGCTGGGCACGACGCTCTGGACGGAATAGGCGAACGGCCCCTGCGTGATCATCAGCAGTGCTGCCACGATGACAGAAACCGAAACCGTAGAGATCAGCCAGCTGTCCTGCTCAACCGAAGAACGCAGCGGGAGCAGCGTGATGTACCCCTGGAAGGCAACGACGGCGGCGATGCCAAGCCCCGTCAAAAGCAGCATCAGGCTCCACTGGCCGAGCCCGACTTGGTTGGCGAGGAAATAGGCGGCGAAGCCGCCGAGGATGAACATGTTGCCTTGGGCGAAGTTGAAGATGTTCGTCGCGCCATGGACGATATTGAAGCTCATCGCGATGGTGGCGAAGATCGACCCGATGGCGATCCCGCGTATCACGATGATCAGTATTTCGCTGAGCATAAGCTCGCCTCCCTGACTTCACTTATGAACCCGCCTTGCATGCACCGCGGGCAAGCCCGAAACACCGACGAGGAGGGGTATTTTGAGGTCAGCTTATGCGTGCCAGCCACGGCCGCAACATCGTTCGAACGGACTAACGACAATTGCAGGGAAACGCAGCTTCTGGCCGCCTGGCTCAAGGGAACCGGATAGGGTCGATCGACGACGACCTCAGCCCTGTCATCGACCAACAGAATCCATTGCCCTGTTCAGGAAAAACAGGTGCTGGCAGTGTCAAACGATGTGCTCGCCGCCTCACTCAGGCAAAGAGCAGCGAGATCGGGAGAGATCACCTCGACACTGAACGGCACGGAGACGCCCGTTGCTTCAAGCGTTGCGGCGAAACCTGCGAGGTCAAACCCGCCCTGCCCGCACAGCTTGCGGTTCATGGTCTCCGTTGACAGCTGACCGGCAGGCACTTCATCAGCGTCGTTCACCTGCACGCACAGCACCTTGTCGGCCGGAATCCGCCCGAGGTCGCCCAGCGGCACGCCGGCGCGGAAGATGTGCCAAGAATCGATGACCAGACCGGCATTGGGAATGTCGCCGATGATCGCCAGCGCCGTGTCCACGTCCCGCACATTGCCCCAGGCCACCAGTTCCAGCGCGATCGTAAAGTCGTTTTCGGCAGCCCTGCTGCAGAGGTCACGGAACTTGTCCTGCATGGTCCCCAGCGAGATGCCACGCTCGCCAAGGTCAGGTCCGACATTGACCACCTTGGCGCCGAACGCCGCCGCCGCGCGAAACGCCGTCTCCTCGTTGCGCCGCGAGGCCAGCCCGGCCTCGCCGTCCATGAACCAGTCGGTCAGGAACTCGACCGACACATGCTTGATGCCATGGACATCGAGGATGGCGCGCAACTCGCCATCGCCAAAACCGCGCGCCCGCTGCTCGGCATAGTCGCGAAAATGCAGGCACATGCCGGTGAAGCCTGCCGCGGCACATGCCTCGACCCGCTCGCCAAAACCATGGCGCGATGCCACCGGGCCGCCCGGCATCACGCCGCTGACGGTATGCGAGCTGCAGATGTATTCGCGTGATTTCATGATGTTCCCGGGGCTGGCTGCTGTCGGCCCAAAAATGTCCCTCCGGCAATAGGCATACAGGTCCATTCGGACTAGACACGGTTTCGTCAGGTGCCAAAACTAAAAACCCCCGGCAAGACCGGGGGTTCTTTTTTTGAGCACGAGACACGCGCCCGGCAATGCCCGCCGGCTTACTGCGGCAGCTTGTCGTCCACGCCCTTGACGTAGAAGTTGAGGCCGAGCAGAACGCCGTTTTCGGCCACTTCGCCGGCCTTGAGCCATTCCGAGCCATCCTGCTTGGCGATCGGCCCTGTGAACGGATTGAACTCTCCGGACTTGATCTTGGCTGCGGTTTCCTCGGCAAGCTTCTTGACGTCGTCGGGCATGTTGGCGAACGGCGCCATCACGACGTGGCCTTCCTTCATGCCGCCCCAGACATCCTGCTGCTTCCAGGTGCCGTCGACGACTGCCTTGACGCGCTCGACGTAGTACGGGCCCCAATCATCGACGATCGAAGTCAGCTGCGTGGTCGGGCCGAACTTGATCATGTCAGAGGCCTGGCCGAACGCCTTGATGCCACGCTCGGTCGCAACCTGCATCGGTGCCGTCGAGTCGGTGTGCTGGGTGATGATGTCGACGCCCTGGTCGATCAGCGCCTTGGCGGCATCGGCTTCCTTGCCAGGGTCGAACCAGGTGTTGGCCCACACCACCTTGACCTTGAAGTCAGGGTTGACCGACTGCGCGCCGAGCACGAAGGCGTTGATGCCCATCACCACTTCCGGGATTGGGAAGGACGCAATGTAGCCCGCGACGCCCGCCTTCGACATCTTGGCGGCGATCACGCCCTGGATGTAGCGGCCTTCATGGAACTTCGAATTGTAGGTCGCGACGTTCGGATGCTCGCGCTTGTAGCCCGTGGCATGCTCGAACTTCACATCCGGGAACTTGCCGGCGACCTTGTTGGTAGGGTCCATGTAGCCGAAGGACGTGGTGAAGATGATGTTGCAGCCCGAACGTGCGAAACGTTCGATCGCGCGCTCGGCGTCAGCGCCCTCGGGAACGCTTTCAAGATAGGCGGTCTCGACTTTATCGCCGAGCTCCTTCTTCATGTGTTCGAGGCCCTGATGATGCTGGTAGGACCAGCCGAAATCGCCGATCGGGCCGACATAGATAAAGCAGGCCTTGGTCGCGGCTTCCGCCGCCATCGTACCGAAAGACATCACCGCGGCAGCCGCGGCAAACGACAAAATTGTCTTCTTCATGCTTTGTTCCTCTTACTGGTTGCCCGGGGCACTATCCCATCCTTTTTGTAGTCCCTGTACATGGTCCGCCTCGAATGCCGTTCGAAACGACTTTCGAATCGGTGCCATGGTCTTAGCGATCTGGCACAAACGGCCGCCCCAATGAAGCCGGAGTGTTCACCATCGTCAGTCGCCTGTTGCGCGAGATCAGCACAAGAACAACGACGGTTGCCAGATAGGGTAGCGAAGAAAGCAATTGCGACGGCACGCCGATGCCCAACGCCTGGGCATGCAGCTGGCCGATCGAAACCGCTCCGAACAGATAGGCGCCAGCGAGTATCCGCCACGGCCGCCAGGAAGCGAACACCACCAGCGCCAAGGCAATCCAGCCCCGGCCTGCGGTCATGTTTTCGATCCACTGCGGTGTGTAGACGAGTGACAGATAGGCACCGGCAAGTCCCGCGCAGGCGCCGCCGAACATGACGGCGAGGTAGCGGATGGCGATGACCTTGATGCCGAGTGCGTGCGCCGAGGTGTGGTTATCGCCGATCGAGCGCAATGTCAGCCCTGCCCGGGTGCGGAACAGGAAGTAGGCGACGCCTGCGGTCAACAGCAGAGACACGTAAAACAGCGGATCCTGCCCGAACAATAGCTTGCCCACGAACGGCAGTTCGCTGAGGAAGGGAATGTGGATGTAGTCCATTTTTATGCCCGGCAGGCCAACGAAGCTCTCGCCGAGCATGCCCGACAGACCAAGGCCGAGCAGCGTCAGGGCCAGGCCTGTCGCCACCTGGTTGGTCACCAGCGTCAGCGTCAGGAAGCCGAACAGCAGCGAAAACAGCGCACCGACGATGATCGCGGCAAGCACGCCGAGCCAAGGCGAGCCGGTGGTCAGCGCGACGCCGAAACCGGTCACCGCACCCATCACCATCATGCCTTCGACGCCGAGGTTGAGCACGCCGGAGCGCTCGACGACCACTTCACCGACCGCTGCGATCAGCAGCGGAGTTGCCGCCGTCGCAATCGTAATCAGGATATCTTCAAACATTTTGCGTGGCCTCCACGGTCTTTGCAGCGGAGGCGCCGACAAAGCGGATGCGGTAAAGAATGAGCGTGTCGCAGGCGAGGACGAAGAACAGCAGCATGCCCTGGAACGCGCGCACCACCTTGTCGGACACGCCGATCGATATCTGTGCTGCTTCGCCGCCGAGATATGACAGCGCCAGCACCAGGCCCGCAGCAATGATACCGAGCGGGTTCAGACGGCCGAGAAAGGCAACGATGATTGCGGCAAAGCCGTAGCCGGGCGAGATCGTCGGCCTAAGCTGGCCAATAGCGCCCGACACTTCCGAAATACCGGCCAGCCCGGCAAGACCGCCTGACACCAGGAAGGCGAAGAACACCATTTTCGATTGCGAAAAGCCTGCGAAGCGCCCTGCGCGTGGGCTTTGGCCCAGCACTAGAACCTCGAAGCCTTTCAAGGTACGCGACAGCATGAACCACAGCGCGATCGCCGCAACGATGGCGAACACAAAACCCCAGTTGGCGCGTCCCGAAGCCGACCAGATCTCGGGGAGTACAGCACTCGGGCTGAAGGTGCGCGTCTCCGGAAAGTTCATCCCCGCCGGGTTGCGCCACGGCCCACGCACCATCCAGTCGAGGAACAGCTGCGCGACGTAGACCAGCATCAGGCTGGTCAGGATCTCATTGGTGTTGAAGCGCACCTTGAGATAGGCCGGAATTGCACCGTAAGCGGCACCGCCTGCAATGCCCATCAAGAGCATCAGCGGCAGCACGATCCACGACTGGAAGTCAGGAAACATCACCGGCAGGATCGAGCCGGTAATCGCGCCGATGACGAACTGGCCTTCGGCGCCGATGTTCCAGTTGTTGGAGAGGTAGCAGATCGACAGACCGACGGCGATCAGGATCAGCGGAGCTGCCTTGACCGCCAGCTCATGCAGCGACCAGACCTCGCGCAGCGGATCGATGAAGTAATAATACAGCGCTTCGACCGGGTCTTTGCCAAGCAGCGAAAACATGATCGCGCCGGCAATCAGCGTCAGACCAAGCGCAATGAGGGGCGAAAGCGCTGCAAAAAGCTTGGAGCGCTCCGGGCGCTTGACGAGTTCGATGCGCATCATGCCACCTCTTTCGCATGGTCGAGGTGACCAGGTTCGGCACCGCCCATCAGCAGGCCGATGCGCTCAAGCGTGGCGTCGGCGATCGGGATCGGCTTGGACAGCTCACCATTGTGCATGACGGCGATCGAGTCGGAGATTTCAAACAGCTCGTCGAGGTCCTGGCTGATCACCAGCACCGCCGAGCCGTTGCGCGCCAGTTCGATCAGCGCCTGGCGGATGCGCGCCGCGGCACCGGCGTCGACGCCCCAGGTCGGCTGGTTGACGACCATGACGGCAGGGTTGCGGTCGAGCTCACGGCCGATGATGAATTTCTGCAGGTTGCCGCCCGAAAGAGCGGCAGCTTCGGGATCCGGCGCGCTCTTGCGCACGTCCATCACATCGATGATGCGCTGCGCAGCCTTCTGGATCGCGCCAGACTTGATCAGCCCGAGGCCAGCGACGAACGCCTTGCCGTCAGTGGCGTGGCGCGACAGCAGCAGATTGTCCGACAGCCGCATGCGCGGGGCAGCACCATGGCCGAGGCGCTCTTCAGGTACGAAGGCAGCACCCAGAAGACGGCGCGCGGAAATGCCCATGCGCCCTGCCGACTTGCCGCGGATGCGGATAGCGTCAGCACTTTCCTGCAAAGCCTCACCCGAGACCGCCTCGAATAGCTCACCCTGGCCGTTGCCGGCGACACCGGCGATGCCGATGACCTCGCCGCCGGCGACGCTCAGCCAGATGTTCTTGAGCGGCGTCGAGAACGGTCCGGCCGGCTTGCGGCTCATGCCGCAGATGCTGAGCAGTTCCTCGCCGCGCACCGATGCCGTGGTGCGCTCGGCGTTCTTGACCTCGGTGCCGACCATCATCCGCGCCAGCGAAGATGGCGTCTCGAGCCGGGGATTGCAGTGGCCTACAACCTTGCCGTGTCGCATGATCGTGGCGCTGTCGCAGAGCCGGCGGACTTCGTCGAGGCGGTGCGAGATGTAGAGGATCGACTTGCCCTCGGAGCGCAGGCGCTCGAGCGTCTCGAACAGCCTGTCGGCCTCCTGCGGCGTCAGCACCGAAGTCGGCTCGTCGAGAATGATCAGATCAGGCGTCTGCAACAGGCAGCGGATGATCTCGATGCGCTGGCGTTCACCGACCGAGAGGTCACCGACCAGTGAGTCTGGATCGAGCGGCAGACCATAGCTGTAAGACAGCGCCCGCGCCTTGGCGGCGATCGTGCCAATCGGCGTGTCGTCGGCCAGCGAAAGCGCTATGTTTTCGGCAGCCGTCAGCGCTTCAAACAGCGAAAAATGCTGGAAAACCATGCCGATGCCGAGCTTCTTGGCAACGCCCGGGCTGGTGATCCTGGCCAACTGGCCGTTCCAGTGGATTTGGCCGGCATTGGGCTCTAACGAGCCGAATAACATCTTCACCAGCGTCGATTTGCCGGCACCGTTTTCCCCAAGCAGTGCGTGGATTTCACCCTTGGCGATGGTCAGGTCGATCTGGTCGCACGCCTTTAGAGTGCCGAATATCTTCGTCAGGCCGCGAACCTCAAGCAGGTTCCGACCATTGGCTAAAGGGGTTGTGTCCACAACGCCTCCCATTGTCAGTTCTTTATTATGTTCCCGGGAGCATGGTAGGCGCGTCCTGCTCCCGGCGCAAAGCATGTCAGAAGTTGAAAGAGCTTCAAGAATTCCAGCGAAAACTCAAGGGACAAGTACGGTGGTCCCCGTCGTCTTGCGGCCTTCCAGATCGGCATGAGCCTCTGCCACGTCGCGTAGCGCATAACGCTGGTTGATCCTGATTTCGACCGCTCCTTTGAGCACCACATCGAACAGCGCGTCAGCAGACTTTACCATATCCTCGCGCCGCGCATTGTAGGCAAACAGCGTCGGCCGCGTTGCAAACAGCGAGCCCTTCTGTGCCAAAAGCGAAATGGAAAATGGCGGGATCGGTCCCGAAGACTGGCCGAAGCTGACGAAGGTTCCCAGCGGTCGCACGCAGTCGAGCGAACCGGGAAACGTGTCGTTACCGACGGAATCATAGACGACGTCGCATTTCTTGCCGCCGGTGATGGCAGCCACCTCGGCGACGAAATCCTGCTCGCGGTAGTTAATGACGTGGTCGAAGCCATGCGCCCTGGCAAGCTCGCCCTTGTCGTCCGAGCCGACCGTCCCGATAACAGTCGCGCCAAGATGCTTGGCCCACTGACCGAGGATCAGGCCGACGCCGCCGGCAGCGGCATGGTAAAGAACGATGTCGCCGGCCTTCACCTTGAAGGTGCGCAGCAATAGATATTCGGCCGTCATGCCCTTCAGCATCATGGCAGCCGCCTGCTCGTCGGAGATGCCGTCGGGCACCTTGACCAGACGGTCGGCGGCAATCACCCGTTCGTCGCAATACGCCCCTGTGGGTACTGCATAGGCGATGCGGTCGCCGACCTTGAGCCAGTCGACGCCGTCGCCCAATTCCAGCACCACGCCAGCCGCCTCGCCGCCCGGGGTCACAGGCATGCCGTTTGGCGCGGGGTAGAGCCCGGTGCGGAAATAGACGTCGATGAAGTTGAGACCGATGGCGGTGTGGCGGATGAGCGCCTGACCGACGCCCGGACGGCCGACTTCCACTTCTTCGTAGGTCAGCGCTTCGGGGCCACCATGGGCATGCACGCGTATCGCTTTGGGCACGTCGTCAGTCTTTCTCTGTCTCGGTTGCCGGCTTGCCGCCGAGATTGGGGAAGAGCTGCATCACGCCGCCGATGAAGAACAGGTACAGGCCGCTGATGGCGATGCCGATCTTGACCCATTCGCTGGCATCCATGTGCTGCCATAGCGCCACGCCGCCCAAGGCGCACCAGATCAGCGTCATCGGCAGGTTGATGTTCCGCAGCCTGACGACCCGCACAGGGTGCAGGAAATTCATCGGCACGAAGGTCAGGATGCCCGCTATGACCACCACCGCGAACGAAACCCATTGCCCCGGCTCGATGACGAACAGCGTGAACACCACCATGTTCCAGACTACCGGGAAGCCCTTGAAGAAGTTCTCCTTGGTCTTCATGCCGGTGTCGGCATAGTAGATCGCGCTCGACACCACGATAATCGCTCCAGACAGGAACGACAGCCCCTCGCCCATGAAGCCGCTCTGATAGAGCGCGAAGGCGGGGATCAGCACATAGGTGACATAGTCGATGATGTTGTCGAGCAGTTCGCCCGACCACGTCGGCAGGATTTCCTTGACCTCGAGCTTGCGCGCGATCGGCCCGTCGATGCCGTCGACGAAAAGCGCGAGCCCCAGCCACCAGAACATCGCCGTCCAGCGTTCTTCACTCGCCGCAACCAGCGATAGGAAGGCAAGGAACGATCCCGATGCGGTGAGAAGATGGACCGAAAAGGCCCGCGCCTGCGGCCATGTGACTTTCTTGGGCTTCACGTTTCCCGCCAATCATTTTGCAGAATTGAGCCGAATGGATGAACATGACCAAGCAATGGAGACAATCTGTTGCGGCACGGTTGCACGAATTCTTCCTTCATCGCGCCCTCCTGTTTGCCACCGATAGTCTCCCTGCCGTTCCGGCACTTAATAGCAGCACCGCTTTCCAGACAAGACGAAAGCCAAGCCGAAAATGACCAGTTGCGGTGCCAGTACAACTTCATCCACTGCGGCGTTGGCGTCCGGCAACATCCCAAGCCGGCTGAAATTGCACCGAGATGAACAATTGCGACCGAATGGGATGAATCGCCGCGTTGATCAATGGCTTAGGCCTGCAATATACCGGGATAACTGAGGTGCGCAGATGGCACCAGAACAGCACGGGCAGCCGATGAGCGTCGATACGACAAACCACGTTGTGGTGGCCGGCACTGGACCGGTGGGGCTTATATCTGCTCTAGCCTTTGCCGAGGCCGGCTTTGGCGTCGTGCTTGCCGGACCGTCGGCGCGCGCCGACGATGGCCGCACCACGGCACTGATGGTGCCGGCGCTGAAATTCCTGGCAAAGCTGGGCGTGCTCGATTCGCTCGAACCCGAAGCGGCCCCCCTCAAGGTGATGCGTATCATCGATGGCACGTCGCGGCTGATCCGCAGCCCCATCGTCACTTTCCGCGCCGGCGAGATCGGCGAAGACCATTTCGGCCTCAATTTCCAGAATCGCGTCTTCAACGCAGTCCTCGAAAAGGCTGTCGAGGCCCATGCCGGCATCGAATGGCGCCGCGCCATGGTCGACAGCTGGACCCTTGAGCCCAACAAGGTGAATGCCGCGCTATCGGACGGCACATCGGTCGAAGCACCATTGGCGGTCGCCGCCGATGGCCGGAATTCGCCGGCGCGCCAGGCTGCCGGCATCTCGGCATCGGTGCGTTCGCTGCCGCAGGCGGCATTGGTGCTGAATTTCGCCCATAGCCGCGACCACGCCTTCACCTCGACCGAATTCCATACCGAAACCGGGCCGTTCACCCAGGTTCCACTGCCCGGCCGCCGCTCCAGCCTCGTCTGGGTGCTCAGGCCCGAAATGGCAAAGGACTTCGCCAGCCTGGACGACGCAGCCCTGTCGTTGCGGGTCGAACAGCAGATGCAGTCGATGCTCGGCCGCGTCACCGTCGAAGGCGGACGCCAGATCTATCCGTTGTCAACATTGCTACCGCAACGTTTCGCCCAGAACCGCGTCGCCCTTGTCGGCGAAGCCGCGCACGTGTTCCCACCGATTGGCGCCCAAGGGCTCAATCTCGGCATTAGGGATGTCGATCAGCTCGTTGAAATAGCATCGAAATACCGTGACGATGATACAGGTGCTGTGTTAGCGCTCGCGGCATATGATTCCGCGCGGCGCCCCGACATTCTCGCCCGCACCAGCGCGGTCAACCTGCTCAACACGTCGCTGTTATCCGACATGCTGCCGGCACAACTGGCGCGCAGTGCTGGGCTCAACGTCCTCGGCGGCTTCTCACCGCTCCGCGCCTTCTTCATGCGTGAAGGCTTGCGCCCGGGCAGCGGCTTTTCGTCGATCGCATCTGGCCTGCGTTCGCCGCGCAGTCAGCGCGACGCCTCCACCGACTGAGCACCGGAGGCTGTTCGACAACTCGCAGTCTCTTACGGGAAAAGATCCGGCGGCAATATGCCATGCTGGATCATGTACAGCAGTCCGGTGACCGTCAGCACCGAGATGCAGGTGGTGACAAGCACGCTCGCCGAGGCGCGCTCGACCCAGACGCCATATTGCTGGGCGATGACGAAGACGTTGGTCGCCGTCGGCAGTGCAGCCATGAGCATCGCCGAAAACAGCCATACCGGCGAGAAATTGCCAACCCAGCTCAACACGACGTAGCACAGCAGCGGATGCACGATCAGCTTGAGCAGCGCGATCGGCACCATTTCGTGCGGCACCCGCTTCAATGGCCTGAGCGCCAGCGTCACGCCCATGGCAAACAGGGCGCAAGGCGCTGCCGCGCGTGACAGATATTCGAGGAACCGCTCGACCGGCAGCGGCGGCTGAAACTCCGCATAGGCCGCAAATACGCCAACCGCGGTTGCGATGATGAACGGGTGGAGGGCGATCTTCTTGACCACGTCGAGGGCTACGCTCACCGGCGAGCGTGGCTCGTCGCCGGCCAGCGCCATCATCATTGGCGCGATGGTGAAATGCATGATGTTTTCGAAGCAGAAGATCAGCGCCACCGGCACCGCCGCCTCCTCGCCGAAGGCCAGCAGCGCAAGGCCGGGGCCCATATAGCCGATATTGCCATAGGCGGAGGCCAGCCCCTTGATCGTCGATTCGGCGATCTCGCCACGCGCCCTGATGCAGGACGCCGTGAACATCAGCATGAAGATGACGAAGGTCGAAAACACCGCTCCTGTTATATAACCCCATTCGGTCAGCCGCTCGAACGGCGTCTTGGCTAGCAGCTGAAAAAACAGCGCCGGCAGGGCGACATAGACGATGAAGGTCGTCATCCAGCCGAGCGCTTCCAGCGGCTGCCTGGTGATCCGGGCAACGACGAACCCCATGAAGATCAGCCCGAAGAAGGGCAAGATCAGACCGATCACCTCAGACATCGGCACTTTCCCGCTTGGCGTGCTGGAAAAGGCGCGTTCACCGCCTGGCGGCGACGGATGCGCGACGGAGCATAACAACCAGCCGGTATCGTGCCGCCGGACCAGCCGTCAAGCCGCTATGCCATTGAAATAGCTGCCTTGCTGCGCCAAATAGGAAGTTGGAAGGCACAATTGGCGGGACCGGAGAGCCTCTTCGAACGCGATTGTGACCTAAGCGATTGAAAGCGCGTGTGATTTGGCAAATCGAGCGCGGCACAGGTGAGACCCATGAAGACGGCAAAGTTCTCGATCGGACAGGTGGTGCGCCACCGTGTGTTCCCGTTCCGGGGCGTGATCTTCGATGTCGACCCGGAATTCGCCAATACCGAGGAGTGGTACGACGCGATCCCCGCTGCCGTGCGCCCGCGGCGGGACCAGCCTTTCTATCACCTGCTGGCGGAGAATTCGGAGACCGAATATGTCGCCTATGTCTCCGAGCAGAACCTGCTTGAGGACAGTTCCGGCGAGCCGGTCCGGCATCCGCAGGTGGGCGAGTATTTCGACAAGACCGCGGATGGCCACTACGCCCCCAAGGCACGCAGCAGCCACTAGACGCAACCACTTGATGCCAAACAAAAAAGCGGGGCCAAAGCCCCGCTTTTTTCATTTCAGATCAGTCAGGTCGATCAGTTGGCCGTCTTGGCCTTATCCTGCTCTTCCTTGAGCTTCTTGGCGAAGTCCTCGTTGTTCTTCGACACGAACTCCTGGAGCTTCTTCTGGCGGTCTTCCAGGTCCGACTGCTTCAGCGGCTCGCCATCAAAGGCGCCGGTGAAGCCCGACAGCGAAACCTTGATCGGGTTAGGCTGATTCTGGAAGTTGATCGAGGTCAGCGTCAGATCGGTGCCCTTCTTGAACGAACCGACGAGCGCGTCGGTCAGGGCAATCTCGGCAACGCAGCGATCCGGGAAACAGATCACGTATTCCAGCTTCTGTGCCTTGGCGCCATCGACCTGCAGGCCGATTCCCGGAGGAATGAGGCGACCGCTCGGCACGGTGACCTGGAACACCTTGCGATTGACCTTGCCCTTGAGCTCGATCATCGAAATGCCGGTGACCAGCTGGCCGTTGGAAGCGGTCAGGATGTTCTGCACGTTGCAGATGTCGACGTCAGCCTGCTTGGAACAGGCCTTGAACCAGCCCTGCGGCACCTGCTGCTGCTGTGCAGCCGCAGGCGTAAGGCCCGACGCCAGTAGAACAGCAACGCCAGCCGCCATGGCCGACAGGCGGAGACCGTCGAATTTCTGGCTCGTCATCTTCATGAATTCCTCTCAAACAATCCCGGGACCGGCCCAAGCCGTGTGTCGACGCTACCTGTTGGGCAAATGAGGCAACAGCATGACTTCGCCGCGCGTGTTACACTGCTGCGGGCCGCGAATCCAGCCTGTTTCCATGCATTTGTTGTGCCTTGAGCCGACAATGGACGGGTCACATGCGCCTGCGCTACGCTTCGAATCATCAAAGCTTCCCCGAATTCGTGGAGAATCGTCGTGAGACGCACTCTTTCGCTGCTGGTTGCCACCGCTGCCATCGCTTTTATCGCCCCGCGCGCAGCCCTGGCCGAGCCGGTTCACGGTCTTTCCATGCACGGCACGCCCGCCTTGCCGGCAGATTTCAAGAGCTTCCCCTACGCCAATCCTGACGCACCCAAGGGCGGCAAGATCACCTATTGCGTCATCGGCAGTTTCGACAATCTCAACCCGTTCATCATCAAGAGCCTGCGCACCACCGCGCGCGGCATGATCGACACAATCTACGGAAATCTCGTCTTCGAATCGCTGATGCAGCGCAGCGCCGACGAGCCCTTCAGCATCTACGGCCTGACTGCCAAATCGGTCGACATCGACCCCGAGCGCAAATGGATCGAGTTCAATCTCGACCCCAATGCCATGTGGTCGGATGGCCAGCAGATCACGCCCGACGAT
Source organism: Aminobacter carboxidus (assembly GCF_014863355.1). Classification (GTDB taxonomy): domain Bacteria; phylum Pseudomonadota; class Alphaproteobacteria; order Rhizobiales; family Rhizobiaceae; genus Aminobacter; species Aminobacter carboxidus. The sequence goes on from NZ_JACZEP010000001.1 coordinate 1,546,619, forward strand.
GTTATATTCACCTATGAGGTCTTTACCGAAAAGGGCCGTCCGCCCTACTCCGACCGCATGGCCAAGATCGAAAAGATCGAAAAGACCGGCGACAACAGCGTCCGCTTCACCTTCAACGACAAGGCCGACCGGGAATTCCCGCTGATCATCGCGCTGACGCCGATCGTGCCCAAGCACGCCTTTTCCAAGGACACGTTCGATCAGACCACGTTGAAGCCGGTCATCGGCAGCGGCCCCTATACGGTGGCCGAAGTGAAGCCGGGCGAGCGCATCGTCTTCAAGCGCAATCCCGAATACTGGGCACGTGACATCCCCTCCAAGCGCGGCTTCGACAATTACGACCAGATCACCATCGAGTATTTCCTCAACACCGCCGCCCAGTTCGAGGCATTCAAGAAGGGCATCTGCGACACCTTCACCGAGGCCGACCCGGTCAAGCGCGAACGCGGCTTCGATTTCCCCGCCTTCAAGAACGGCGACATCGTCGCCGAGACCTTCAAGAGCGGCCTGCCGCCCGTCGTCACTGGCTTCATGTTCAATACCCGTCTGCCGAAATTCGCCAATCCTGAGGTCCGCCAGGCGCTCGGCATGCTCTACGACTTCGAGTGGGCCAACCGGAACCTGTTCGCCGGCAAGTACGAGCGCACCGTCAGCTACTGGCAGGGTTCGGAACTGTCGGCCTATGGCGTGCCGGCCAATGACAAGGAAAAAGCGCTGCTGGCGCCCTTCCCTGATGCGGTCCGCCCCGACGTCATGGACGGCACGTATCGCCCGCCTGTCACCGACGGCTCGGGCCAGGACCGCAAGGTGATGAAACAGGCTTTTGAGCTGTTCAAGAGTGCCGGCTACACCTTGCAGGGCGGCAAGATGCTCGATGCCGAAGGCAAACCTTTCGCCTTCGAGATCCTGACGTCATCTGAGGCGGAACAGCGCCTTGCCGCGCTCTATCAGCGCACGCTGGAAAAGCTTGGCATCACAGTTACCATTCGCGCGCTCGAGGCCGACCAGATCCAGTCTCGCAAGCAGGCCTTCGAGTTCGACGCGTTGATCGGCGTGACCGGCTTCACCGGCACGCTGTCGCCGGGCATCGAGCAGATCGGACGCTGGGGCTCATCCGCCGCCCAGAAGCCGGGCTCGTTCAATCTCGCCGGCGTCGCAAGCCCCGCGGTCGACGCGATGATCGAGGCCATGCTCAACGCGCGCGAGAAGGAAGATTTCGTCGCCGCAGTGCGCGCGCTCGACCGTCTGCTGATCTCCGGCAGCTACATGGTGCCATTCCAGCATAACTCCGAGCAGTGGCTGGCATTTGCCAACAGACTAAAACATCCGGAAAAAACACCCATATTCGGCTATCAATTGCCGGTCTGGTGGAGTCAGGGCGGTTAAATCGAACTGCCTGAGCTAAGGACTTTTCCATGACTGATCAGAACCACATCACCATCGACGTCGTCTCGGATGTCGTCTGCCCATGGTGCTTTCTTGGCATGAATCGCCTTGAAAGTGCGCTCGCCGGCCTGCCCGACATCAAGGCCGAGGTACATTGGCGGCCGTTCCAGCTTGATCCGACCATCCCGCCGGAGGGCAAGGAGCGCAGGGCCTACATGCTGGCGAAGTTCAGCGATGAGAACCGGCTGAAGCAAGTCCATGCCAATCTGGTCTCGCTTGGCGCTATCGAGGGCATCGCCTTCGATTTCGACGCCATCACGGTTGCGCCCAACACACTCGACGCTCACCGCCTCATCCGCTGGGCGGCGGCATCGGGATATGGCGTCCAGGACAAGCTCGCGCGTTCGCTGTTCAGCCTCTATTTCGAGCAGGGCAAGAACATCGGCGATCATGCCGTTCTGATCGAAGCCGCACGCGCGGCCGGCATGGATGCGGCAGTAGTCGAGTCGCTGCTCGCTACCGACGCCGATCGCGACGACGTCACCAATGAGATCGTCACCGCGTCGCGCATGGGCATCACGAGCGTCCCGTGTTTCCTGCTCGACGGCAAATATGCGGTCATGGGCGCCCAGGATGCGGCAACACTTGCCGACGCCATCCGTCAGGTCGCAGCCGAAAAGGCAGCGGGCGAGCCAACGCTCAACTGACCTTCTGTTACCAAGGAGACAAATCCCTCATCGCCCTGTGACGGTGAGGGATTTTCGTATCAGGCGGCCTGTTCGGCGAGCTTGGCCAGCTGTGTCATGATGACGGCCGAGCCAGCCAGGCGCTTTTCCGGATTTGGCCAGTCGCGCGCGAACACCACCGAGTGGTCCGGCCTGATCTTGGCCAGCGAACCCTGCTCGGCAATGTAGCGCACCAGGCCTGCCGGATTGGCAAATTCGCGCTTGCGGAACTGAACCACAACGCCCTTCGGCCCGGCATCCAGCTTCTCGACATTGGCCTTGCGGCACAGCGCCTTGATGAAGACGATCTTGAGCAGGTGCTTGACCTCTTCCGGCAGCGGCCCGAAGCGGTCGATGAGCTCGGCACCGAAGCCGTCGATCTCCTCGGTGTTCTCCAGGTCGCCGAGGCGGCGGTAGAGCGCCAGCCTGAGCTGCAAATCGGGCACATAGCTTTCCGGGATCATCACCGCCGTGCCGACCGCGATCAGCGGCGACCAGCCGGTGTCGACAGCTTCGCCGCTGCCGCGCAACTCGGCAACCGCCTCTTCGAGCATCTGCTGGTAGAGCTCGAAGCCGACTTCCTTGATGTGGCCCGACTGCTCCTCGCCCAGAAGGTTGCCAGCACCACGGATGTCGAGGTCGTGGCTGGCGAGTTGGAAGCCGGCGCCCAGCGTGTCGAGCGACTGCAGCACCTTGAGCCGCCGCTCGGCGGTCGTTGTCAGCGTCCGGTTGGCCGGCAGCGTGAACAGCGCATATGCGCGCACCTTGGAACGGCCGACACGGCCGCGCAGCTGATAGAGCTGGGCCAGGCCGAACATGTCGGCGCGATGCACGATCAGCGTGTTGGCGGTCGGAATGTCGAGGCCCGATTCGACGATCGTCGTCGACAGCAGCACGTCGTACTGGCCATCGTAGAAGGCGTTCATGATGTCGTCGAGCTCGCCCGGCGGCATCTGGCCGTGCGCCACCGCCACCTTCAGCTCCGGTACAGATTCCTGCAGGAACTGCTGGATCTCGGCGAGATCGGCGATGCGCGGCACCACATAGAAGCTGTGGCCGCCGCGATAACGTTCGCGTAGCAACGTCTCGCGGATGACCAGCGGATCGAAGGGCGAGATGAAGCTGCGCACCGCCATGCGGTCGACAGGCGGCGTGGCGATCAGCGACAGCTCGCGGACCCCGGTCAGCGCCAGTTGCAGCGTGCGCGGGATCGGTGTCGCCGACAGCGTCAGCACGTGCACGTCGCTTTTCAGTTCCTTGAGCCGTTCCTTGTGCTTGACGCCGAAATGCTGCTCCTCATCGATGATCAGCAGGCCGAGGTTCTTGAACTGAATCGACGACCCCAGTAGCGCATGCGTGCCAACGACGATGTCGACAGTACCGTCGGCAATGCCTTGCTTGGTCTCGGCCAGTTCCTTGGTGCCGACCAGCCTGGAGGCCTGCCGCACCTTCACCGGCAGGCCGGCGAAGCGCTGGGTGAACGTCTTGAAGTGCTGTCGCGACAACAACGTCGTCGGCACCACCACGGCGACCTGGAAACCTTCCATGGCCGCGATGAAGGCCGCGCGCAGCGCCACCTCCGTCTTGCCAAAACCGACGTCGCCGCAGATCAGGCGGTCCATCGGCTTGCCAGCGCCAAGATCCTCCATGACGGAATCGATGGCGCTCTGCTGGTCGTCGGTCTCCTCATAGGGGAAGCGCGCGGCGAACTCGCCATAGACACCGTCAGGCGGGTTCATTGCGGGGGCTTCACGCATATGCCGCTCAGCGGCCAGCTTGATCAGTTGCCCCGCCATTTCGAGCAGGCGCCGCTTGAGCTTGGCCTTGCGCGACTGCCAGGCGCCACCGCCGAGCTTGTCGAGCTGGGCTTCGGCTGTGTCAGAGCCATAGCGCGACAGAAGCTCGATGTTTTCGACCGGCAGGAACAGCCGGCCGTCTGAGGCGTAGTGGATTTCAAGGCAATCATGCGGCGCGCCCGCCGCCTCGATGGTCTTGAGGCCGACAAAACGGCCGATGCCATGGTCGGCATGGACAACGATATCGCCGGACGAAAGTGCCGAGGCCTCGGCGATGAAGTCGGCTGCGCGCTTGCGCTTCTTGGAGCGCCGGATAAGCCGGTCGCCCAAAATGTCCTGTTCGGCAACGAAAACCAGTTCACCTGATTCAAAGCCGGCCTCGATCGGCAGGACGGCGAGGCCCGCTTCGCCCGGCTTCAAGGCTTCAACCTCGGCCAGGTTCGACACGCGCTTGAGATTGCCGAGATGGTGCTCGTCGAGGATCTGCGTTAGCCGGTCGAGCGAACCTTCTGTCCAGCCAGCAACGACAACGCGGCGCTTGGCGGCGCGCTGGTCGGCTATGTGGCGGGCCACCACGTCGAAGACGTTGGCGTTAGGGTCGGCGCGCTCTTCGGCAAAGCTGCGGCCGGCATGCGAGCCGGCATGCAGCACCTTGCGTCCGCTCGAAAACGGCGTGTCGAACGGGGTGAGTTCCGCGTTGACCTGGTCGGCGAGCGCCGTGAACACCTCCTCGGGCGACAGATACATCTGTTCCGGCGCCACCGGCTTATAGGGCACCGCATCCTTGAGGCCCTTGCCCTCGCCTTGTTTGCGGCGCGAATCGTAGTGATCGAGGATCAGCGTATGGCGTTCGCCCAGCGCTTCGCGCGCCAGATGGTCGAACACCACGGGCGCGTCGGGCAGATAGTCGAAGATCGTCTCAAGGTGTGAATAGTAGAACGGCAGCCAGTGCTCCATGCCGGCAAATCGCCGGCCCTCGCTGACCGCCGCATAGAGCGCATCGTCGCGCGAGGGCGCGCCAAAAGCTTCGATGTAGCTGCGGCGGAACTTGCTGATCGTCTCCGGCGTCAGCGCCACTTCGCTCATCGCCTGGAGCGTCACCGAATTGCGGCTGCCCGTCGTGCGCTGGCTGGCGACGTCGAAGGCGCGGATCGTCTCCAGCGTATCGCCAAAGAAGTCGAGACGCAGCGCATCGGTAGCGCCCGGCGCATAGAGGTCGAGGATGCCGCCGCGCACGGCGAATTCGCCAACGCCGCGCACCGTCGGCACGCGCTCGAAGCCGGCGCGTTCGAGCCGCGCCACAAGCTGATTCATCTCGACCTGGTTGCCCGGCTTGGCCCGGAATTCCTGTGCTTCGATGGCGGCTGATGGAGGCACGCGCTGCAGCAGCGCATTGGCAGTCGTCAAAACGATCGCCCGATGCGGCTCTTTGCGCAGCGCGATCATCGCCGCCAGCGCGTCGAGCCGGCGTGCCGCCGCATCAGAACCCGGCGATACCCGGTCGTAAGGCAGGCAGTCCCATGCCGGTAGTTCGAGTACCGGCAAATCGGGCGCGACGAAGGCCAGCGCCTCGACGATCTGCGGCAGGCGCTGGCCGTCGCGCGCGACAAACAGCAGCGGCCGGTCAGGCGCCGTCTCGGCGGCCGCGATGGCGAGCGCAAAGGCTTCGTAGCCGTCGGCGACGCCATCGACGATGAACTGTCCGGCGCGACCCTTGGGCAGGCCGATTGCTTTGGTCAGGCTCATGATTTCACTCAGGCTGTGAATGCGCCGCGCGACGCCACGATCTGGCGGTAGACGTCATGGTCGACTTCAGCCGGCACCGGATTCTCGCCGATGATCCACGACAGAAGCTCCTTGTCGGTGATGTCGAGCAACACCTCGTAGTGGTCGAGTTGTTCGTCGCTCAGCTTGTCGATGTTGGCGTCGGCAAAGCTGCCGAGGATCAGGTCCATCTCGCGCATGCCGCGATGCCAGGAGCGGAACAGCAGCTTGCGCCTGCGCGTATCAAGCCCTTCGCTCGAGCGTGTCGATCCCGTCATGTCAGCAATCCTCTGATGTCGAGGCGCATATAGCGTGGATAGCCGTCCCTGTCAGCCTTTGCCCGGGCTGCTCCAGCGCATAAGCTGACATCATGCGTCCATCCCAGCTCGATCCCCTGTTCTCACCCATCACCTCGCTTGCCGGCATTGGACCGAAGGTCGCCGTGCTGATCGAAAAGGTCGTACCTGCCGATCTCGGCGACCGGGCTGCCCGCGTCGGCGACCTCATGTTCGTTTTGCCCAACAGCGTCATCGACCGGCGCAACCGTCCCGGCATCGCGCTCGCCGCCGAAGGCGCCATCGTCACGCTGGAGGTCCGCATCGACCGCCATCAGCCGGCGCCGCGCGGCAACCGTTCGGTGCCCTACCGCGTCTTTGCCCATGACGACACCGGCGAGATCGCCCTGACCTTCTTCCATGCCCACGCCGCCTATCTCGAAAAGGCGATGCCCGAAGGCGAGAAGGTCATTGTCTCCGGCCGCATGGAGTGGTTCAACGGCCGCCCCTCGATGGTCCATCCCGACCACATCGCGCTTGCCAGCGAAGCCGACAAGCTGCCGCTTGTCGAACCGGTCTATCCGCTGACGGCAGGACTGTCGGGCAAGGTGCTGCGCCGGGCTATTGGTCAGGCGCTCGAGCGCCTGCCGGGATTGCCGGAATGGCTCGATCCGGAATTGATGCGCCGGCACAGCTTCGCCTCGTTCGCAGCGGCATTGCAGCGCGTCCACAACCCAGCCGACCCGATCGACGCTTCGCCCGAAAACGCCGCCTGGCGCCGCCTCGCCTATGACGAACTGCTCGCCGGCCAGGTTTCGCTGGCGCTGGTTCGCGCCCGCGTGCGCAAGCTGCATGGCCGCCCGCTGACTGGCGACGGCCGCATCGTCAATGCGCTCCGCGCGGCCCTGCCTTACCAGTTGACTGGCTCGCAGCAGACTGCGCTTGAAGAAATCGACGCTGATCTCGCCAAGCCGGAACGCATGCTGCGCCTGCTCCAGGGCGACGTCGGCTCCGGCAAGACAGTCGTCGCGCTGCTGGCCATGGCCCGCGCCGTCGAAGCCGGCGGCCAGGCGGCCTTGATGGCGCCGACCGAAATCCTCGCTCGCCAGCACCTTGCGACCATCACCCCGCTGGCCGAGCGCGTCGGCATGCGCGTCGCGGTGCTTACCGGCCGCGAAAAGGGGCGCGACCGTGTCCAGACTTTGGCCGGGCTCGAAAGCGGCGAGATCGACATCGTCATCGGCACGCATGCGCTGTTTCAGGAAACCGTCGCCTTCCGCGACATGGCGCTTGCCATCATCGACGAGCAGCACCGCTTCGGCGTCCATCAGCGCCTCGCCATGAACGCCAAGGGCCAGGCGCCCGACATGCTGGTGATGACCGCCACCCCCATCCCGCGCACCCTGGTGCTGACCGCCTTCGGCGACATGGACGTGTCGCGGCTGACCGAAAAACCAGCCGGCCGCCAGCCGATCCGCACCGTCACGTTGCCGCTGGAGCGCATTGACGAGCTCGTCGGCCGCGTCAGGGATGCCGTCGCCGAGGGCCAGAAGATCTACTGGATCTGCCCGCTCGTCGAAGAATCGGAAGAGGTCAAACTGATGTCGGCCGAGGACCGCTTCGCCTCGCTCCAGCCTGTCTTCGGTGAGCGGATCGGCATCGTCCATGGCCGCATGAAGGGCGCGGAGAAGGACGAGGCGATGCGCGCCTTCAAGGCGGGCGAAACGCGCGTGCTGATCGCAACGACCGTCATCGAGGTTGGCGTCGACGTGCCCGACGCCACCATCATGGTCATCGAGCATGCCGAACGCTTCGGCCTCGCCCAGTTGCACCAGCTGCGCGGTCGTGTCGGCCGCGGTTCGAAACCGTCTTCCTGCGTGCTGCTCTACAAGGACCCGCTCGGTGAAACCGCCAAGCGCCGCCTGTCTGTCATGCGCGACACCGAAGACGGCTTTCTTATCGCTGAGGAAGATCTGAAGTTGCGCGGCGAAGGCGAACTGCTGGGCACGCGCCAGTCCGGCACGCCGGGCTTCCAGGTCGCACGCATCGAGGCGCATGCCGACCTCCTGGAAATCGCCCGCGACGACGCCCGGCTGATCCTGGCTCGCGACCCCGAACTGATGTCGCCGCGAGGCGAAGCGCTGCGGCTGCTGCTTTACGTGTTCGGCAGGGATGAGGCGGTGCGCTTGCTGAGAGCCGGCTGAGGCAAGGTGCCCACCGGCGGATTGCCGATCGGCCCCTCGACGACAATGCCCTTTGCCGCTGCCTTGCTTACCTCGGGTGCCACCAGCCCGGCCGAGACGATCAGCTTGGCACCGTCCTCGATGCTCATGTCGAGCACGACGATATCGGACTTCGGCACATACATCAGAAAACCGGTCGTCGGGTTAGGCGTGCACGGCATGAAGACGGCGATCAGCGGGTCGCCCTCCTCGTCAAGCTTTTCGTTGATCTCGGTCTGCTTCTCGTTGGCGACAAAGACCAGCGACCACACCCCCTTGCGCGGATATTCGACCATGCCGACGGTCCGGAACATCTCGTTCTTGTTCGACAGCACCGTCTCGAACAGCTGTTTCAGCGCCTTGTAGAGGCCGCGCACCAGCGGCATGCCGTTCAGCAACCGCTCGCCGAACCCGACAATGGCGCGGCCGATGAAGTTGGCGGTGAGGAACCCGATTAGGGTGATCAGCACCAGCGCCACGATCAGCCCGAAGCCGGGAATCTTGATCGACAGATAGTTGTCCGGGTTATAGCTCGGCGGGATATAGGGTTTTACCCACGAATCGACCCAGCCGACGAACGACCAGACGATGTAGGTTGTCAGTGCCAGCGGCGCACAGACGATGAAGCCGGTGAGGAAATAGTTCCTCAACCGCGTCATCCCAGAGGTCTTGTGGCCGTCTGACATCGCTCACCGCCGCATTGTTTGCAGCGCAACATTAGTCAAGCGCGCCGTGCATTGGAACAGCGATCTTCGTAGGGGGCGGGACCCTTACTCCACCGTCACCGACTTCGCCAGGTTGCGCGGCTGGTCGACGTCGGTACCCATGAACACAGCGGTGAAATAGGCCAGCATCTGGATCGGCAGGGCGTAGATGATCGGCGCGATGAACTCCGGCACATCGGGCAACACGATGGTCTCCATCGTCTTCACCGTCGCCTGGGCAGCACCCTTCTGGTCGGTGATCAGGATGATCTTGCCGCCGCGCGCTGCCACTTCCTGCATGTTCGAGACGGTCTTTTCGAAGATCCGGTCATGCGGCGCAATGACGATGACCGGCATGTTCTCGTCGATCAGCGCGATTGGCCCGTGCTTGAGCTCGCCCGCGGCATAACCCTCGGCATGGATGTAGGATATTTCCTTGAGCTTCAGCGCGCCTTCCATGGCGAGCGGAAAATTGGTGTCGCGTCCGAGATAAAGCACATGCTTGTAGGAAGCGAGCTCGCGCGAAACCTTCTCGATCTGCTTGTCGAGCTTGAGCACCTGGGCGGCATAGCGTGGCGTCTCCGACAGGCTGCGCACCAGCGCCTTTTCTTCGTCCGCCGTGATCGTGCCGCGCTGCGAGGCCGCCCGAATGGTCAGCGCCGCCAGCACCGAAAGCTGGCAGGTGAAGGCCTTGGTCGAGGCGACGCCGATCTCGGGGCCGGCAAGCGTCGGCATCACGACGTCGGATTCGCGCGCCATCGTCGATTCGCGCACGTTGACGATCGCGCCGATCGGCACGCCTTCCTTGCGGCAGTAGCGCAGCGACGCCAGCGTGTCGGCGGTTTCGCCCGATTGCGAGACGAAGAACGCAGCGCTCTTCTTCGAAATCGGCATCTCGCGGTAGCGGAATTCCGAGGCGACATCGATGTCGACCGGCAGACGCGCATGGCGCTCGAACCAGTATTTGCCGACCAGCCCGGCGAGATAGGCGGTTCCGCAGGCCGAAACCGCCAGGCGATCGATGTCGGCGAAGTTGAACGGCAGGTCGAGCGGCTTCGACGTGCCTTGGGTGAAGTCGAGATAATGGGCCAGCGTGTGCGAGATCACCTCCGGCTGCTCATGGATTTCCTTTTCCATGAAATGGCGGTGATTGCCCTTGTCGACGAGATAGCTGGTGCCGACCGACTGGCGCTTCTGGCGCTCCACCGGCTTGCGGTCCATGTCGTAGATCTGGAATTCGTTGCGGCGCACCACCGCCCAGTCGCCGTCCTCGAGATAGGTGACCGAATTGGTGAAGGGCGCCAGCGCGATCGCGTCCGAGCCGAGGAACATCTCGCCGTCGCCATGTCCGATCGCCAGCGGCGGGCCGTTGCGGGCGCCGACGATCAGGTCGTCGTCGCCCTTGAACATGATGGCTAGCGCGAAGGCGCCGTTAAGCCGCTTCAGCGCCGCATGCGCCGCATCGATGGGCTTTTCCCCAGCCGCCAGTTCGCGCGCAATCAGATGCGCCACCACTTCTGTGTCGGTCTGCGAGGTGAATTCGTAGCCGGCGGCCGTAAGCTCGTGGCGAAGCTCGGCAAAATTCTCGATGATGCCGTTGTGGACGATCGCCACGCCGTTGGAAAAATGCGGGTGCGCATTGGTTTCGTTCGGCACTCCATGTGTCGCCCAGCGCGTGTGGCCGATGCCGATGTTGCCGTCCAGCGGTTCGGCCTTGAGCCGGCGCTCGAGATTGACCAGCTTGCCCTCGGCGCGGCGGCGCGCCAGTTCGCCATTCTCGATGGTGGCGACACCGGCGGAATCGTAGCCGCGATATTCAAGCCGCTTCAACGCATCGACGATCAGTGGCGCAACCGGCGCCTGGCCGACGATTCCAACGATTCCGCACATGATTTTGCCCCGTCCAATCCCTCAAAACCCTGTCGGCCTTTTAGGCAGCGCAACAGCCAAGCGGAAGTCACATTCCGTTTCGCAACGTATCAGCCGCCCGGCCGGGCAAGAAGGACCATCCATGGCACGGCAGGATTGAAATGCCGTTACTTCGCAACTGCCTTTTTCGCTGCGGCCGCCGAGGCAAAGCGTTCGCGCAGTTCCTTGCCCTTGCCGGGCAGCGTCTTCTGCCGCGCCCTGCCAAAGGCCAGCGCATCCTCGGGCACTTCTTCCGTGATGACGCTGCCTGAAGCGACATAGGCCCGGGCCCCGATGACGATCGGCGCCACCAGCGACGAATTCGAGCCAATGAAGGCACCCTCGCCGATGTCGGTGAAAAACTTCGAAAACCCGTCGTAGTTGCAGGTGATGGTGCCCGCACCGATGTTGGCGCCGGCACCGACACGGGCATCGCCGATATAGGCCAGGTGGTTGACCTTGGCGCCCTTCTCGACGGTCGCCTTCTTGACCTCGCAGAAATTGCCAACCTTGGCTTTCTCATGCAGTTCGGCACCCGGACGCAATCTCGCATAGGGTCCCACCTCGGCGCGCGGACCGACATGGGCGCCTTCGAGATGGCTGAACGCATGGATGACCGCACCTGTGGCAACCCTGACACCCGGGCCGAACCAGACATTGGGCTCGACCAGCACATCCGTAGCGATTTCCGTATCGTGCGAGAAGTAGACGGTTTCAGGCGCAATCAGCGTCGCACCTTCCAGCATCGCCTGCCGGCGGCGACGATTTTGCCAGATCGCCTCGGCCTCGGCGAGTTCAGCCCGGTTGTTGATGCCGAGCACGCTTTCAAAACTCGCTTCGGTGGCAATGACGGCGAGGCCAGCCTTGTCGGCAATCTCGACGATGTCGGTGAGGTAGAACTCGCCCTTGGCGTTGGTGTTACCGACCTGGTCGAGCAGTTTCAGTGCATGCGCGCCCGAAATCGCCATCAGCCCGGCATTGCAGAAGCCGATCTTACGCTCCTCGTCGGAGCAGTCCTTGTCCTCGCGGATGGCGGCCAGGCGACCATTCTTCTCGATCAGGCGGCCATAGCCGGCCGGATTTGGCGGCCGGAAACCGATGACGACCACGGCAGCACCCTCGGCAAGCTTTTGCCGCGCCAATTCAAGCGAATCGGCCTCGACCAATGGTGTGTCGCCGAACATCACCAGGATGTCGTCATGGCCTTTCGCAATTGCCTGCCGCGCCGCCAACACCGCGTGCGCGGTACCCAGACGCTCGGCCTGAACGAAGATTTCTGCTTTGGGCGCAAAGCCTTCCGCCGCCTTCCTGACCGCATCGCCGCCATGCCCGACAACCAGCGCAACGGCCTCGGCACCTGCCCGCTCAGCTGCTCTTGAGACATGCGCCACCATCGGCAAACAAGCGATCTGGTGCAGCACCTTGGGTGTAGCGCTTTTCATCCGCGTGCCCTCGCCGGCGGCAAGGATGATCGACAGGCAGGTTCTCGAGGTCATGGCGTCGTCCGGATTGGAAAAAGGCGGCTGGATTCGGCCACCTTTCTAGCATTGCTGGCAATCGCCTCCAATGCACACCGATTTCGACGGTTTGAAGGTTCAGCCAAGTTGGCCGAGCACCGGAAAGCGCTCCAGCAACCAATAGGACGCAGTCTGCACGCCGCCGGTCAAAAACAGCACGCCGGCAACGACCAGTAGCGCGCCGATCGCCTTTTCGACTTTGCCAAGATGCACGCGGAATTTCTGCAGGAAACGCATGAACGCGCCTGAAAACAGCGCCGCGATCAGGAACGGAATGCCAAGGCCGAGCGAATAGACCGCAAGCAGCGCCGCCCCCTCGCCGACTGTCTCGCGCCCGCCCGCCAGCGTCAGGATCGGCCCGAGCACCGGCCCGATGCAGGGCGTCCAGCCAAAGGCGAAGGCCAGGCCCATCAGATAGGCGGCGAGATTGCTTGCCGGCTTGCCCTGCGACTGGAACCGCGCCTCGCGTGACAACAGCGGAATGCGCAGGACACCGAGGAAATTGAGCCCCATCAGGATGATCAGCACACCGGCGGCCATCGCCAGCGGCTCCTGCCAGGTCCGCAGCAGTTGGCCGATGGTCGAGGCCCCGGCACCGAGCGCGATGAAGACGGTGGAGAAGCCAAGCACGAAGCAGGCCGATGCCGTCAGCAGCGCACCACGGGCGCGGGAAACGGTAGCCGTGCCGCCCTCGGCCCGGAAGTCGTCGACCGAAACGCCGGCCATGTAGCAGAGATAGGGCGGCACCAGTGGCAGAACGCAAGGCGACAGGAAAGACAGGGCTCCCGCCCCCAATGCGCTGAGATAACCGACGTCCAATGCCATTCCATGCCGCTCCACGATATGCAGGGGCCGCTATAGCGGCAGCGGCAATCAGGTACCAATCACCATTTTGTGGCAACCGGGCCGGTTTCTGCCGGCCCGAAGCATCTCATCTCCGGCACTCATATGCCGGGCGTTGAAAGCAAGCACACCCGATCGGGGCCGAACCCGGTCGCGGCAAGACCAGCCTTGTTCATGGCCAGCTTTACTCGTGGCCGACCTTACTCGTGGCCGACCTTACTCATGGATCGTGTATTCGCCGAGCTCGCAGAGGTTCTGCTTGTCTTCTGTCGTATCGAGATCCGAGCTTTCCTCGAATTCGAAGCGCATGTCGTATTCGCAGACGCTGCGGCCATCGGCGATGGTGATCTGCATGCTTTCGCCTGCACCCAGCGTGTCGCGGCCGAAGATGTCGTCTTCCCACTTGTCGACGCCGACCGGTGAGGCATAAAAATTTGTCAGTACTGAAGTCGTGCCGTTCTTCAGGGTAAAGACAAGGTCTTCTGCCTGGGCAACGGCGGGAAGAACGGAAGCTGCGACAACGAAAGCAACGGCAAGTTTCAAAAGCATACGCATTTATCAATTTCCAAAACGATGGGCGGCCCGATATTGGGCACCATTGTCTAGCAGTCGGTCATGACAGCAGCAATATCACCGCCCGGTAATATTACGACATCCGGATGCGCTTCGCCGGCAGTCAAACTGCCCGCATTTAACAGGCTGTTTGCAACAGCGTTTTTCCGGTTGACCCGCCGGGGCACTCTCCCTATGTTCCGCCGGAATTTCGAGGTCGCCCCGCGGCCTTCGGGAGCGCGTAGCTCAGCCGGTAGAGCAGCTATGTACGGTCGGGCGGGTAGCTCAGTTGGTAGAGCATTCGACTTTTAATCGAATGGTCATGGGTTCGAGTCCCATCCCGCCCACCAACAAATCTTGATCAGTCTCGTCATAGAAACACTCGTCACCTGTTCCCTCATCAGGAACATTTAACGCTTCGCCTCGTTATGACTATGAAGGAACGATCCGTCCCTACGAGGAGAAGACAATGAACAAGGTGATCTCAAGCATGATGGCGACGGCCATCGCGGCATCGTTTGCGATGATGCCGGTGGCCGAGGCTGCGGCGGCTTCAGCCTACATGCCCAAGGCTCCGCAGGCCGATACGGCCATCCAGCAGGTCCAGTATGACGGCTACTGGAAGAAGCGCCGCATCATGCGCAGCGACAGCGCCAGCCATTTCCGCGCACCGCGCAGCGGTTTCTACCGCGACCGCGGCGATGTCGTCTATTTCAACGGCCATCGCGGTTATCGCAACTACCGCCCCGGCTATCGCCGCCACAACGACTTCTGGTTCCCGGCCGGCGCCTTCATAGCGGGTGCCATCATCGGCGGCGCGTTGGCCAACCAGCCGCAGCCACGCTATGTCCAGCCCAGCCGCTACGGCAATTCGCATGTGCAGTGGTGCTATGACCGCTACAGGTCTTATCGCGCGTCCGACAACACCTTCCAGCCCTATAACGGGCCGCGCCAGCAGTGCTATTCGCCCTACTGATTCTGGACTGACACATCGATTGCCCGCACTTACGGGGGACCCGAGCTCACAGGGGCGCGGGTCTCTTCGTTTCGACGAGTTGCACATCCGATTCCGCGCAGATCTTGCGGATGCTCGGGATGTCGCAGTGATCGGTGATGAAGGTGTCCATCTGTGACAGATGCGCGATGCGCACCGGTGCGGTGCGCTCGAACTTGGTCTGGTCCGACACCAAAATGACATGGCGCGCATTGGCGATGATCGCCTGCGCCACCTTGACCTCGCGGAAGTCGAAGTCGAGAAGAGCGCCGTCATGGTCGATCGCCGAGGCGCCGATCACCGCGTAGTCGACTTTGAACTGGCGGATGAAGTCGACAGCCGCTTCGCCGACAATGCCACCGTCCGAACCGCGGACGACGCCACCGGCAATCACCACCTCCATGTCGGGATAGACGCGCATCCGGTTGGCGACATTGATGTTGTTGGTGATGACCATCAGCCCCTTGTGGTCGAGCAGCGCCTTGCCGACTGCTTCCGTGGTCGTGCCTATGTTGACGAACAGCGAGGCATTGTCGGGGATGATCCGCGCCGCCGCCTGGCCGATCGCGTCCTTTTCGTCGGCGGCGATCTTGCGCCGCGCCTCATATTCCAGGTTCTCGATGCCGGAGGGAAACAGCGCCCCGCCATGGATGCGGCTCAGCAGACGCTGGTCGCACAAATCGTTGAGATCCTTGCGGATCGTCTGCGGCGTGACCTGGAAATGCGTCGCCAGGTCGTCGACCAGCACGCGCCCATTGTCCTTGGCGAGTTGGATGATCTCTGACTGGCGTGGCGACAGATACATTGCAGGCGTTCCCCGAATTTCGTTTTGACCGACGATAGGCGAAAACGAAAGCAGTGAAAAGGCGCTTCGAAAGTCACATCGAAGCCGCATTCGCTGGATATCCGGCCGGACGCCGGATGTGGAACAAGCGCGCTTTCGAGCTTGAATTTGCCCCAGCGATCGACTAGGAAGCTGCCACCCAGGCCGGGCCCCTCTGGCAGCCACGATGGCTGCGATGTCGGACTGGAGTTCCAATCCGGCGGCCTGGCTCAAATGTACTCACCACTCAGCACGTCCTGATTCTTGCTACCCGGATACCATCCGGGCACAGCAAGTCATGTCTGCAAGCCACGCCGCCCTTGCTGAAAGCAAAGGGTGCCATATGACAGAATTCTTTACTCCCGAGGCCTTAACCGCCCTGTTCCAGGTCATCATGATCGATCTGGTGCTGGCCGGCGACAATGCCATCGTCATCGGTCTCGCGGCTGCGGGCCTGCCCAAGGACCAGCGCGCCAAGGCGATCCTGGTCGGCATCATCGCCGCGACTGTTCTCCGTATCGGCTTTGCCGCTGCCACGACCCAACTTCTCCAAATCGTCGGTCTGCTTCTCGCCGGCGGCGTGCTGCTTTTGTGGGTGTGCTGGAAGATGTGGCGCGAACTCCGCCACAGCCACGCAGAGGAAACCCAGGGCGTCGAAGCCCTGACCGGTGAAGACATCGACAAGGACGGCAAGGTCGCGGGAACAGCGCCGCGCAAGACCTTCGCCCAGGCCGCCTGGCAGATCCTCATCGCCGACGTGTCGATGTCACTCGACAACGTGCTGGCGGTAGCCGGTGCCGCGCGCGACCATCCGAATGTGCTGATCTTCGGCCTGGTGCTGTCGATCGCGCTGATGGGCATTGCCGCAAGCTTCATCGCCAACCTGCTGCAAAAGTACCGCTGGATCGCCTATGTCGGCCTGGTCATCATTCTCTATGTCGCCGGCGAGATGATCTATCGCGGCACAATCGAGGTACTGCCTTACATCCACGGCACCTGACGCATCGCTTGAATAAAAGCCGGCCGGAACGACAGGTCCGGCCGGTTTTCTTTTACGCCAGCTGCTGGCTATCCTGCGGTGAGGGCGATCTCGACGATGACCTCGAAGGCCTTGTCCACATCGGCCTCGGTCGCTTCGAACTGCCCAGCCTGGAAACGGATCACGGCGCGACCGTCGAGGCGGGTCTGCGTCAGGTAAATCCGCCCATCGCGGTTGATCGCCTCGACAAGCGCCAGGTTGTGCTGGTCGAGATCTCCGACGCCCGCCGGCACATGGCGGAACGAAAACAGCGACAGCATCGGCTCGCTGGCGACCTCGAAATCAGGCAGGCCGTGCAGCCGTTCGGCCAGCTTTTCGCTCCAGGCAACGTGATTGCGGATCATCGTCCGCAGCCCTTCCAATCCATGCGCGCGCAGCAGGAACCAGAGTTTCAGGGCCCGGAAACGGCGGCCAAGCGGCACCGACCATTCGGAATAGTTGGTAATGCCGTCGCGGCCATGCGTCTTGAGAAACTCCGGACGGATGGCCAGCGTCCGCACCAGGCTTTCTGGGTCGCGGATGAACTGGATCGAGCAGTCGAACTGCGCGCCGAGCCATTTATGCGGATTGAAGACGATCGAATCGGCACCTTCGACACCGGACCAGAAATGACGGAACTCGGGGCAGATCATCGCCGACCCTGCCCACGCCGCGTCGACATGGGTGTAGAGACCGTGGCGCCTGGCCACCTCAACGACAGCGGCAATGTCGTCGGTGCCGCCAACGCTGGTGCCGCCGACACAGGCGATGATGCCCGCCGGCAGCAACCCATTTTCGCGATCCTGAACGATGGCTGCATCGAGTGCTTCAGCCGACATGGCGCGAAACCGCCCCTTGGTCGGGATACGGACGAGGTTTTCCTCGCCGATGCCGGCAATCCAGATCGCGCGATCGATTGAGGTGTGCACGTGCTCCGAGCAATAGACGCGAATGCGCGGAGCGCCCGACAGTCCGGACTTGTTGCCTTGCCAGTCGAGCGCACGTTCGCGCATCGTCAGCACCGCGGCGAGCGTCGCCGAAGATGCCGAATCCTGGATGACGCCGGTGAAAGCCTCAGGCAGGCCGAGCGCCTGGCGCATCCAGTCGACGACGCGTGTTTCCAGTTCGGTCGCCGCCGGCGAGGTCTGCCACAGCATGCATTGTGCCGCCATGGCACTGACGAGATACTCCGCCACCACCGAAACCGGGGCAGCATTGGCCGGAAAATAGGCGAAAAAGCGCGGATGCTGCCAGTGCGTCATGCCGGGCACGATCTTGGCCTCGAAGTCGGCGAAGATCGCCTCCATCGGCTCGGCGGCCTCGGGCGGGCTGGCCTCGATCGAGGCTAGCACCTGGCCCGGCTCGACTTGCGGCCGCACCGGCCTGTCGCGCAAGCCATCGCGATAGTCGACGCCCCATTCGGCCGCCTTCAGCGACCAATGGCGAAACGCCTCGCTGTCCATGGCAATCCTTCCCCGCCACCAGCCTCAGCCTGGCGCTCGACTATTCGACAAAATCGGGCAGGCTCTGGAATGCCGCCTTCAGTGCATCCGACCAGCCCTCGGAGACGCTGCGATAATAGGGATCGTCGGCGCCGATCCGCCTTTTCAGGCCGATCTTGAGGCTATCCTTCTCGTAGAAGGCGAGATCGAGCGGCAGGCCGACCGACAGGTTCGATTTCAACGTCGAATCGAACGACACCATCAACAGCTTGACCGTTTCGGCAAAGCTCATCGTGCGGTCATAGGCGCGCACGATGATCGGCTTGCCATATTTGGTCTCGCCGATCTGGAAGAATGGCGTGTCATCGCTGCATTCGACGAAATTGCCTTCAGGATAGATCATGAACAGCCGGGGTTCGCTGCCCTTGACCTGGCCACCGAGGATGAACGAGGCGTTGAACGCCGCATCCGCCGTCTGTCCGGCTGGTGCCGACTGGGAGATCACTTCCTTGACCGTATCGCCGACGATGCGCGCGATCTGAAACATCGAAGGCGCTTCGAGCAGCGTCGGCGCGCGCTCGGCAACAGCCTTGGTCCGCTCGTCGAGCAGGCTTACCACGGCCTGCGTGGTGGCGAGATTGCCCGCCGACATCAAGACGACAACGCGCTCGCCTGGCTCCTCCCAGATACGCATTTTGCGAAAGGTCGAGATATTGTCGACCCCGGCATTGGTCCGCGTGTCCGACATGAACACCAGGCCACGGTCAATTTTCATGCCGACGCAATAAGTCATCGATTCCAGTTCCGGCCAATGTTCTAATGCCGGATTACTGCTCTACCGTGATGTGGACTGCAAGCCGTTCCTGCGCCTGCCCGATCAGAATGCCGGCAATCGGCATCGCTTCGCGATAGTCGCGCCCAACCGCCACGCGCACGTAGCGTTCGTCCGGCGACATGCCGTTGGCGGCGTCGAAACCAACCCAGCCAAGCGCGCTGACATAGGCCTCCGCCCAGGCATGGCTCGCCACCTGCTCGACGGTGTCGTTCATCATCAGGTAGCCACTGACATAGCGTGCCGGAAATCCCAGCAGCCGGGCCGAGGCGGCAAATACGTGCGAGTGGTCCTGGCAGACGCCGGTGCCTTTCACCAGCGCTTCTTCGGCGGTCGTGCGCGAGTCGGTCGTGCCGGTGACATAGGCGATCCGCTGCTGGATGAGCGCCATCAGCCCGTGCAGACGCTCCAGGTCGCCACCGCTGCCAACACTTGCCGCCAGGTCGCGGATCGTAGTGCCCGGCGCCGTCAGCGGCGTCGGATGTTCGAACAGCCACAGCGGGGCAAAGCCGCGATGTGGCCCCGAAACACCCGCCGTATCGTTGGTCTCGACCTCGCCTTCGGCCACCACAGTGATCGCATGCGGCTCCCCATCGATGGACAGCAACCGCGTGTCGTTGCCGAACTGGTCAAGGAACCGCACTTCCTCGCGCGCGCCCTCGATGTGCAGCGCCCAGGTCAGCATCGTCTGCGCCGGACCGCTCGCCGGCCACAGGCGCAGCCGCTGCAAACCGTAGCGGATCGGCTCGTCGTAGCTGTATTCGGTGCGGTGGCTGACCTTGAGCCGCATCTTCCTATCCGATCAATAAAAACCGAAATCCTGGGCAACCTGATCGCCCAGCCGGTTGTTGTCCCTGATGAAGTCGGCGAGGAATTCGTGCAGACCGGTTTCGAAGATGTCCTTGATTTCGGTGCCGCGCAGCCGGGCATAGGTTCGTTCGGCGATCTCCTGCGCCGGATGGCGGGCGCCGTAATCCTCGCCGAGAAACTTCAGGTGTTCGGCGAGGAAGCGGTAGCTGAACGACAGCGACCGCGGCATGCGCGCATTGAGGATCAGGTATTCGGCGATGTTCGTCGGCTTGTACTCGGCTTCGTAAACCCAGCGATAGGACCGGTGCGCGGCCACCGAACGCAGGATCGACTCCCACTGATAGTTGTCCAGTGACGACCCGACCCAGGAAATCGAGGGCAACAGCACGTAATATTTGACGTCGAGGATGCGCGCCGTGTTGTCGGCGCGCTCGACATAGGTGCCGAGTTGAGCAAAATCGAAGATCTCGTTGCGCAGCATGGTGCCGTAGAACGAGCCGCGGATCAGCGCAGTTTCGCGCTTGATCGCATCAAGCACGCCAGGCAGTTCGCGCTGGTCGATCGGGCTTGCCAGCACGCGCTTCAGCGACATCCAGGCTTCGTTGATGCTCTCCCAGGTTTCACGGGTCAGCGCCGTGCGCACCATGCGCGCGTTGTTGCGCGCCGTCTCGATGGCTGCCACCGCGCTCGACGGGTTCGACATGTCGCGCAACAGGAAATCGGCGACGTTCTCCGCCGTGTAGTCGTTGTGCTTGGCGGCAAACGCGCTGGCAGCTCCAGCCGACAACAGCACCGAGTTCCATTCCTCCGAGGCATCCTGGCTGCGGGTCAGCGCAATGCGCAGGCCGGCATCGATCAGCCTCGCCATGTTTTCTGTCCGCTCGATATAGCGGTTCATCCAGTAGAGGCCGTTGGCTGTGCGTCCCAGAAGCATGAAGTCTCAGCGTCCTCCTTTAGTCATCCAGCACCCACGTGTCTTTTGTCCCGCCGCCCTGCGATGAGTTGACGACCAGCGACCCCTCTTTCAGGGCAACGCGGGTCAAGCCACCCGGCACGATGCGGATCCGGTCCGAGACCAGCACGAACGGCCTGAGATCGACATGGCGCGGCGCCAGCCCCTTCTCGGTCAGGATCGGGCAGGTCGACAGCGACAACGTCGGCTGGGCGATGTAGTTCGACGGTCTTGCGGCGAGCTTCTTGGAAAACTCCTCGCGTTCCTTCTTCGACGCGGCCGGCCCGACCAGCATGCCGTAGCCGCCCGAGCCGTGCACCTCCTTGATCACCAGTTCGCCGAGATGCTCCTGGACGTATTTCAAACTGTCCGGCTCCGAGCAGCGCCAGGTCGGGATGTTGCCGAGGATCGGCTTGCGGCCGGTGTAGAACTCGATGATCTCCGGCATGTAGGAATAGATCGCCTTGTCGTCGGCGATGCCCGTGCCGGGCGCATTGGCGATGGTGATGTTGCCGGCGCGGTAGACGTCCATGATGCCGGGCACGCCAAGTGTCGAATCCGGCCTGAAGGTCATCGGGTCGAGATAAGCGTCGTCGACGCGGCGGTAGAGTACGTCGATGCGCTTGTAGCCTTCGGTGGTGCGCATCGCCACATGGCCGTCGACGACGCGCAAATCCTGGCCCTCGACAAGTTGCACGCCCATCTGGTCGGCCAGGAACGCGTGCTCGAAATAGGCCGAGTTGAAGCTGCCCGGCGTCAGCACCGCGATCGTCGGTGTCCCGTTTACCCCGTTAGGCCGCACCGCCGCCAGCGACTGCCGGAGCAGTTGCGGATAGTTCTCGACCGGTTGCACCTTGATGCGCTGGAACAGCTCGGGAAACAGCTGCAGCATCGTTTCGCGGTTCTCCAGCATGTAGGAGACACCTGATGGCGTACGCGCATTGTCCTCGAGCACGTAAAACTCGTTTTCGGCGATGCGCACGATGTCGACGCCGATGATGTGCGTGTAGACCCCCGCCGGCGGCCTGACCCCGATCATCTCAGGCAGGAAGGCCTCGTTGGTCGCGATCAGCTCGCGCGGCACGCGGCCTGCCCGCAGGATCTCCTGGCGATGGTAGATGTCGTCGAGGAAGGCGTTGAGCGCCTGGACGCGCTGCTCGATGCCTTGCGTCAGCCTGCGCCACTCATTGCCTGAAATGATGCGCGGCACGATGTCGAAAGGGATCAGCCGCTCCGATGCTTCCTGCTCGCCATAGACGGCGAAGGTGATGCCGGTCTTGCGGAAAACCCGCTCGGCATCGCGCATCTTCTCGGTAAGTCGGGCTGGGTCCTGGTTTTTGAGCCAGCCGTCATAGGCTTCGTAGGGTCTTCTCAGTCCGGCTTCGGCCGGGAGCATTTCGTCGAAAGCGACCAATGGCAAACTCCCCTCATGGCCAGTGAAATGACCTCGGGAGAGAAAATCAAGCGCAATCGCCTGTTTCAGGCGCAGTCGGCTCAACAATCGGGAAATTGCCCGTATTTTCGGCAAGATGCAGGGGATTTGGGCGCATCCCTGCTCTTTCCGCGCTCAGAACGCGCGGAAAGTCACGGTCGTGAACGTGTCCTTGATGTTGCCGATCGCATGGACCTTTTCATTGACGAAGTGCCCGATGTCTTCCTCGTCATCGACATAGAACTTGGCCAGCAGGTCGAAATTGCCGGCCGTAGAATAGATCTCCGAGGCGATCTCGGCGTCAGCCAATGCGCTCGCCACCTCGTAGGCCTTGCCGAGTTCGCATTTGATCTGCACGAAAAAGGTCTTCATCGCACCGTCCGTTCCATCGTTGTCCGTCTTGTCGCAGAACGCGCCGGCCCTTTCAAGCGTGGCCGCTGCGTCGTATACAAGCCAAAAAACTTCATTCCATAGGTAACAATTTACGCTCCGCCGACGAATACCGCTAAAGCTGTCCTCTCCCAACCGGATCAGACGCCTGATGCGTAGCGCCGCAATCGCCTTCATATTGCTTGTGCTGGCCTTGCCCGCACGCGCCGATCATTTCTCGATCCACGAGGTGCAGAAGACCATCACCGAACAGATCACGGCCTTTCGCGGCGGCGACCATGCGCGCGCCTACGAACTGTCGGCGCCCAACGTGCGCGAGAACTATCCAACGCTCGCCTCCTACATGGCGCTGATCAAGGACAGCTTCCCCCCGATCGCCAATGCCAGGGCCTTCGTCTTCGGCCCCGTCGACGAGATCAACATCTCGACGATCACCCAGGAGGTCATCATCGAAGGGTCCGACGGCGGCACCTATCAGGCGTTCTACACGCTCGATCTGCAAGGCGACGGCGTCTGGCGCATCACCGGTGTCACGATCCAGCAGGCCAATGACCGGCTGATCTGATAAACTCCCGGCTGCATGCAACCATTTCGCCGCGCCAGCGTGTCTGCAAGCGTCGCCTGATGGTTGGCGATCTCAGGCGGAGAATGTCATGCGCCGTACGTCAGCCTTGTTTGTCTTTCTGCTTGTGGCATTCCCCGCACTCGCCGGCGACGCCGAGATCAAGGCGGCGCAAGACAGCATCTCGGGCCAGCTTCATGCCTTCCGTTCCGGCGACGATGCCCAGGCCTACGGTTACGCCGCGCCCAATGTGAAGCGCATCTTCCCGACCCTCGACACCTTCATGAACATGGTCACTGGCGCCTACAAGCCGGTGCACCGCCCGCAGAGCTTTTCCTTCGGCAAGTTCCAGGAGATGAGCCCGACGGCGATCATCCAGCAGGTGATCATCGTTGGCGCTGACGGCAAGGATTATGAAGCCGTCTATACGCTCGAACTGCAGCCCGACGGCGTCTGGCGCATCACCGGCGTCAGCCTGCGTGCCTCGAACTCGCTGAGCACCTAGCACCCACTCATCCCGCGATCGCCGATCCCTTCTCCAGCACAATGCGCCTGTCGATGCCGATTGCATCAAGGAAGCGCTCGTCATGGCTGACCACCAGCAGCGCGCCGTCATAGGCGCGCAATCCCGCTTCCACCGCTTCGATCGAGTCGATGTCGAGATGGTTGGTCGGCTCGTCGAGGATCAGCAGTGGTGGCGGAACCTTGCCGCCAAGCACGCAGGCGAGCCCTGCCCGCAGCAATTGTCCGCCGCTCAGGCTGCCCACGATCTGCAACGCCGCATCGGCGCGGAACATGAAGCGCGCCAGTGCAGATCGGCAGGCGTTTTCGTCTGTATCCGGATTGATGCGGCGAAAATTGTCCCGGATCGAAATGGAGGCATCGAGCAGCCCCACTTGCTGGTCGAGCATGGCATGGCCAGTCATGACCTCGACACGTCCGGCCCAAGGGGCTAGCCCACCTGAGATCACCCTCAACAAGGTCGTCTTGCCGCTCCCGTTGCAGCCGCTCACCGCGATCCGCTCAGGTCCGGCGACATCGAGCGAAACCCCTGAAATCACCGGCCGACCCGGCTCGTGGCCCACTGTCAGGCGGTCGATCCGCAGCACCACCTTGCCTAACGGCAACCCGGTCGACGGCAATTTGACGGCAAACGACTGCAGCACCTCGATCCGCTCGCGTGCCGCAGCCGCATCTGTCACGGCCAACGCGCGCTGTCGCTCGGCAAGTCGGGCGTTATCGCCCGACGTGTTCTCGGCGCGGTTCTTCAGTCCGTTCATCAGAATGCGCGGCATGTCGCCCCTGGCGGCTTTGCGCTTGCCGGCGCCGTCCTTGCGCGCCTTGCGCTCGGCGGTGGCCTGCGCGGCCTTGGCCACTTGCGCGACGCGCCGTTCGGCGTCTTCCAGATCGTGCTCGGCAGCCTCCAGTTCGATCGCCTTGCGCTCGCGATAGTGGCTCCAGTTGCCGCCATAGCGGCTGGCGCCCTGCGAGGTGAGCTCGAGGATGGCATCCATCGTATCGAGTAGCTCGCGGTCATGGCTGACGACGATCGCCCCGGAACGCCAGCCGGCCAGGAGGTCGACCACCGCCCTCCTGCCTTCGCGGTCGAGATTGTTGGTCGGCTCGTCGAGCAGGATGAAATCGGGTTCGCCGAAGACCAGTGCTGCGAGCCCGGCGCGCGTGCGCTGGCCGCCTGACAGCGCCGAAAGCCGGGTAGCGGGCTCGGCACTCAGCCCGACGCGGGCAAGTGCCACCTCGATACGCGCCCCCAACGTCCAGTCAGCGGCTACGAGTTCATCGATATCGGCAAGCCCGGCTTCGGCGCGGCGCAACAGGGCGAGCCCGGATTCGGCCCCGAACAGGTCGGCAACGGTTTCATCGGCAGAGACCTGCGCCGCCTGGCGCAATAGGCCGAGCGTTCCGCTGACTGATACCTTGCCCGCCTGCGGTTGCAGCGAACCGGATATCAGATGCAGCAGCGTCGACTTGCCGACGCCATTGCGCCCGACGAGCCCCGAACGGCCGGCCTCGACGTTTAGCGACAGATCGGAAAAGAGTGTCCTGCCGTCAGGCGTGGACCAGGCAATGTTCGACAGCGAGATGGATGCAGGCATGGAATTCCCCAATGGCAAAGCGGTTCGGCGTTGCTGTCGGGTTGAAATCCATTGCTGCACACATCCTGTTGAAATTGCTGATGGCGACTACATAGTCGGCTTGTCGCGCTGGTTCAAGCCGGCGACCTCATTGTGGCCGACGCGCCTCGAAGGAGATCGTCTCGCAGCCCTTGGCCGGCGCCTCACTGTATCGATAGTCGCCAGAGATAACGACATCGACGAAACCCGCCTCGCGCAGCGCCATGGCGAATTCCTCGACACCCCACCAGCGCAGGCTGAACAGCTCCAGCTCGGTGTCGGCGAGCTTGGTGTCCTTCCACAGCTCGTAGCGCAGATGCGTCACCGTCGTCTGCGCGACATAGTCGGTCGAAACGCGCGTGTCGGTCAGCGTCAGCAAGTCGCCGTCTTCGGTGGTCCAGCTGCGCACCCGGCCGCCCTCACCCAGGAAGCCGCCAATGGCATCGAGATCGATCATCAGTCGCCCATCAAGTGCCAGGTGATCGAAGAACCGGTGCAGAACAGCCTTTGCCGCAGCCACGTCGGTGGTCAGCTGGAACGAGCCAAGTGGTACGACGATCGCCGCGAAACTGGCGTCATAACTGAAGCTCTCGAAGGTCTGGCGACTCAGGCGGCCTTCGAGCGAACGCGCTGAACAGGCCTTGCGGCAGTAATCGAGCATTTCCTCGGACGGATCGAACCCCCTGATATCGATACCCGCCTCAAGCATCGGAACGAAGAAGCGACCATTGCCGACGGCAGGTTCCAGAACTGGTCCCGCGCAGCTTGAAAGTCGTTCGCGATAATATTCGATGTCGCCGAACGAGCGGCCGACCGGCTTGTCGAGATTGTAGACCCAGGAGGCAAGAGTTCCGTATCTGTTGTTCATTCGACGTCGCCCCACTGACTTTTCACTACATGAACGACCTTTGGTCGAGGCATGCAGTTGGCGCGCCATAAGACGGATTTGCTTGCAGCGTCCAGCCGCAAGCCTCATCAACCGGAGTTGTTCTTTGGAGCCTGTGGCGCAAAGAGCACGCTTTTGCACCCGGTGGTGCATCCGTGTCAGGCGTCCACGAAAAACCCGCTCAGCGCCTTGAGGTCGACATTGCCGCCGCTGAGCACGATACCGACGCGTTTGCCCGCGCAGTCGACGATGCCGTTGAGCGCAGCAGCTGCACCCAGGCAACCGGTCGGCTCGACGATCACCTTCATGCGTTCGGCGAAGAAGCGCATCGTCGACACCAGATGCGCGTCGCTGACGGTGACGATGGCGTCGACTTTGCCCTGCAGGATCGGGAAATTGTGGTCGCCGACATAGGTGGTCAGCGCTCCGTCAGCGATCGACTTTGGCGGCGCGATGCGGATCACCTCGCCTTTCTGCAGCGACTGCTGCCCGTCATTGCCGGCCTCCGGCTCGACGCCGATGACGCGGCAGGCCGGCGCCAGTGCCTTGGTGCTGAGCGCGCAGCCGGCCAAAAGCC
Organism: Aminobacter carboxidus; assembly: GCF_014863355.1. GTDB lineage: Bacteria > Pseudomonadota > Alphaproteobacteria > Rhizobiales > Rhizobiaceae > Aminobacter > Aminobacter carboxidus. Next base: position 1,573,161 of record NZ_JACZEP010000001.1, read on the forward strand.
CGCCGCCGCCGAGCGGGGCGATGAGGATATCGAGCTGCCCGACTTCCTCGATCAGTTCCAGTGCCGCCGTGCCCTGCCCGGCAATGATTTCGGGGTGATCGAAGGGCGGGATCAGCGACATGCCGCGTTCCTCCGAGATGCTCCGCGCGATCGCGTCACGGTCGTCTTTGTAGCGGTCGAAGAATACCACTTCGGCACCATAGCCTCTGGTCGCTGCGATCTTGATCTCGGGCGCATCCTTGGGCATCACGATCACCGACGGCGCGCCGAGCAGTGTCGCCGCATAGGCTAGCGCCTGGGCATGATTACCCGACGAGAAGGCGACGACGCCCTTCCGCCTGGCTTCCGGTGAAAGCGCTGCGACGGCGTTGTAGGCGCCGCGGAACTTGAATGCTCCTGCCCGCTGCAGATTCTCCGCCTTGAAGAACAGTTCGCCGCCCACTTTGGCATTGGCGGTACGCGAGGTCAGCACGGGGGTGCGATGCGCCTCGCCAGCGATGCGCGCAGCCGCAACCTTGACGTCTTCGAATGTCGGAACGCGCAGCGATACAGTCATTGGGATTCTCCTTGGATCGCCGGCACCATAGTCGACGCCCGCTGTTTCCAGAAGCCCGCACCGGACGTCACCGCTTGCGCCAGCGCTTGACTTTTCAACTATATGTTCCCTTTATGTTCTTACCTCTCTCTGCAGAACACCACGATGGAAAGCGCAGCCACGATCCTGCATGCCGACCTCGACGCCTTCTACGCGTCGGTCGAACAGCTGCTCGACCCCAGCCTGCTGGGCAAACCTATCGCGGTCGGCGGCGGGGTGGTGCTCGCCGCGTCCTACGAGGCCAAGGCCTTCGGCGTCCATGGCGGCATGGCTGGCCGCCGCGCCCGCGAACTGTGCCCCGGGCTCATCTTCGTTGGTGGCAATTTCAGGGAATATCAGCGCCTTGGCGATGCAGCGATCGCAGTGCTCGACGATTTCACCCCGCTGGTCGAGCGCATTTCCATCGACGAGGCCTTCGCCGATGTCGCCGGCTGCACCCATCTCTTCGGTCCGCCCGAGGAGATCGCCCGGAAGATCAGGCACAGGGTTCGCGCCGAACTCGGCCTGCCGATCTCCGTCGGCGTCGCCCGCACCAAACACCTCGCCAAGATCGCCTCGCAGGTGGCCAAGCCCGACGGTCTGGTGGTGGTCGATCCGGGAACCGAGCTCACCTTCCTGCACGAACTGCCCGTCAGGCTGATGTGGGGCGTCGGACCGGCCACCCAAACGCGCCTTGCGGATGCAGGCATCGTCACCATCGGCCAGTTGGCCGCCGCCAACAGCCATTCGCTGGAACGCCTGCTTGGTCCCGCCGCCGGCGAAAAACTGTCGGCCCTTGCCTGGAACCGTGACCCGCGCCGCCTGCAGCCACATCGGCGCGCCCATTCGGCCGGCGCGCAGTCGGCGCTGGGCATGAAACCGGCACGGCCCGAAATCTACGTTCCGGCGCTGCGTCACCTCGCCGACCGCGTCGCCTCGCGTCTCCGCGCCAAGTCGCGTCCGGGGCGCACGATCACCGCCCGCGTCCGCTTCGCCGACATGCGCGCCGTGACGCGGTCGATCACCCTCGACGCGTCCATCTCGGCCACATCGATGATTGCGGAGGTCGCCGAGGAGTTGGTGCGCGGCGTGCTGGCCCAGTATCCGGACGAGCGCAGCATCTCGCTGCTGGCGATTTCGGTCTCGCATCTCGAGGAACATGCCGGCCTGCAGTTCGAGCTGCCACTGGGCCTTGTCGATGAAAAACACCGGCCGGGCACACGAAAAGGCCAGGCGCGCTGGAGCGCTGATCGCGCCATGGATGCCATCCGCGAGCGTTTCGGCTGGGAAGCTGTAGGCTACGCCTCGGTCGCGCTCGGGCGCGCCGGCTCGGTGCCCGACGCGTTTCGCGAACTGGCCGAAAAGGAGCTCTGAGCTCAGCCCTGGTGCAGTGGAATATCGCCGCGTGCCCAGCCTTCGCTGATCTCGGCGCTCCGGTCGACGAACCGGCCGGCTTCGATCGAAGCGCGGATTTCACTCATCAGCTGCTGGTAGTAGGACAGGTTGTTCCAGGTCAGCAGCATCGCGCCGAGCGACTCGCCCGACTTGATCAGGTGATGGAGATAGGCGCGGCTATAGTCGCGCGCGGCCGGGCAATCGCTCTCTTCGTCCAAGGGACGCGGATCGTCGGCGTGGCGGGCGTTGCGCAGGTTCACCTTGCCGCGCCTTGTATAGGCGAGGCCGTGGCGGCCGGCGCGCGTCGGCATTACGCAGTCGAACATGTCGATGCCACGCGCCACCGACTTGATGATGTCGTCAGGCGTACCCACGCCCATCAGGTAGCGCGGCTTTTCCTCAGGCAGTTCCGGACAGGTGATATCGAGCATGTCGAGCATCACCTCCTGCGGCTCGCCGACGGCCAGGCCGCCGACCGCATAACCCTTGAGCTCCAGCGCCTTCAGCGCCTGCGCCGAGCGCACGCGCAGGTCGGGAATGTCGCCACCCTGGACGATGCCGAACATCGCTTTTCCAGGCTGGTTGCCAAATGCCGTCTTGCAGCGCTCGGCCCAGCGCAGCGACAGCTCCATGGCGCGCTGGATTTCCTTCGGCGTCGACGGCAATGCGGTGCATTCGTCGAGCTGCATCTGGATGTCGGAATCGAGCAGGCCCTGGATTTCTATCGAGCGTTCCGGCGACATCTCGTAGGCGGCACCGTCGATATGCGAGCGGAAGGTCACGCCCTTTTCGCTGAGCTTGCGCAGCTTCGACAGCGACATAACCTGGAAGCCGCCTGAATCCGTCAGGATCGGGTGCGGCCAGCGTGCGAATTCGTGCAGGCCGCCAAGCCGCGCCACGCGCTCGGCACCAGGGCGCAGCATCAGGTGATAGGTGTTGCCCAAGATGATGTCGGCGCCGACGCCGCGCACCTGGTCCATGTACATCGCCTTGACCGTGCCGCCGGTGCCGACAGGCATGAATGCCGGCGTGCGGATGGTGCCACGCGGCATGGTGATCTCACCGCGCCGCGCCTTGCCGTCGGTCGCGAGCCGCTTGAAGGTGAACTCTGAACTCATCGGTCGTCCCTGAACAGCAGGCTGGCGTCGCCATAGGAGTAGAAGCGATAGCCACTTGCAATGGCATGCGCATAGACGCCCTGCATGCGTTCGAGCCCGGCAAAGGCTGAAACCAGCATGAACAGCGTTGAGCGCGGCAGGTGAAAGTTGGTCATCAGTGCGTCGACAAACTTGAAGCGATAGCCGGGCGTGATGAAGATGTCGGTCGGTCCCGACCAAGCGGCCAGGGTGCCATCTTGGCGCGCAGCACTTTCCATCAGGCGCAGCGACGTGGTGCCGACGGCAACCACCTTGTTGCCGCGCGCCCGGGCCGCATTCAGCGCGGCTGCGGTCTCTTCGGAGACGTAGCCGATTTCCGAATGCATCTTGTGCTCGGCGGTGTCGTCAGCCTTGACAGGCAAAAAGGTGCCGGCACCGACATGCAGCGTCACGAACTGCTTATCGATCCCGCGCGCCTCGAGTGCGGCAAACAGCTCCGGCGTGAAATGCAGGCCGGCGGTAGGGGCAGCGACCGCGCCCTCCTCCCGGGCATAGACGGTCTGATAGTCCTTGCGGTCGCGCTCGTCGTCGGCGCGCTTGGAGGCGATATAGGGCGGCAGCGGAATGTGGCCGACGGCATGCAGCGCCTCGTCCAACGCCGGACCCGACAGGTCAAAGGCCAGTAGAGCCTCGCCGCCCTCGCCCTTTTCCAGCACCGTGGCATCGAGTTGACCCATCATGCAGGCTTCGGCGTCGTGGCCGAACTGGATGCGGTCGCTGACGGCGACCCGCTTGCCCGGGCGCATGAAGGCGAGCCAGCGATCGGGTGCGGTGCGCATGTGCAGCGTCGCATCGACATGCGCCACCGCCTCGCCGCGCACGCGCCGGCCCTTGAGCTGTGCCGGGATGACGCGCGTGTCGTTGAGCACCAGCACATCGCCAGGGTTCAGCAGCGATGGCAGGTTGCCGACGCTCATGTCGGCAAGCGCAGCATCGGGCCGCACCACCAGCATGCGCGCGGTATCGCGCGGTTCGGCCGGGCGCAGCGCGATCCGTTCCTCGGGCAGTTCGAAATCGAAAAGGTCAACACGCATCAGTAGATACGGATCATCATTGCGCCGGCGAGCAGCAGCACGGCGCCGACGATACGACCCATGGAAATCTCGCGTACGGCAACGCCCAGAATGCCGGCCTTGTCGACAAGCATGCCAGCCAGCAGCTGGCCCGCCACCAGGAAGGCCATCAGCGCGGCCGCACCAATGCGCGGAGTCAACAGCACCGTGGAGGTGACATAGAACGCGCCCAGCACGCCGCCGACTACGAACAGCCAGGGCGCTGGCGCCTTCCAGTCGATGACCAGCCCCTGCGTGCGGGTGGTAAGCAGGGTGATCACGCCGAGCACGATGGCGCCGGATAGAAACGAAATCGCAGCCGCCGCGACGGGCACACCGAGCCCGCGCGCCAGCTGCGCATTGACGGGAGCCTGAATGGCAATGAAGGCGCCCGCCAGAACGCCGAGAAGCGACCAGAGAGCGCCAGCCATGATCAGTTATTCTGCGACGTCGGCCGCGACCTTCAGCGACACGATCTTGTCGGGATCCTGCACCGGCTCGCCGCGCTTGATCTTGTCGACATTGTCCATGCCTTCGATGACCTGGCCCCACACCGTGTACTGGCGGTTGAGGAAGCCGGCGTCCTCGAAGCAGATGAAGAACTGCGAGTTGGCCGAGTTCGGGTTCTGCGAACGGGCCATCGAGCAGGTGCCGCGGCCGTGGTTCATGTTGGAGAACTCGGCCTTGAGGTCCGGCTTGTCCGAACCGCCCATGCCGGCGCGCGACGGGTTGAAGTCCTTGCCGCCCGACTTGCCGAACTTGACGTCGCCGGTCTGGGCCATGAAGCCCTCGATGACGCGGTGGAAGACAACGCCGTCATAAGCGCCTTCTCGCGCCAGTTCCTTGATGCGGCCGACATGGCCGGGCGCCAGGTCCGGGAACAATTCGATGACCACATTGCCCTTGGTCGTTTCCATGATCAGCGCGTTTTCGCGGTCCTTGATCTCGGCCATGATGAAATTCCTTCTTTTCGTTTTCGGTTACTTGGCGTCCGCGGCGATGCGGACCTTGATCATGCGGTCGGGATCGCTGACCGACCCGTTGTCGGCCGCATCACCCTTCTTGATGGCGTCAACAAGTTCCATGCCGCTCTCGACGTCGCCGACGATGGTGTACTGGCCGTCGAGCGAGGATGCGGTGTCGAACATGATGAAGAACTGCGAATTTGCCGAATTCGGGTCCTGCGAACGCGCCATGCCGACGACGCCGCGCTTGAAATTCTCCTGCGAGAACTCGGCGGGAATGTCGGGTAGCTTCGACCCGCCCATGCCGGCGCGACCAGCATTGTAGCCGTCCTTCATGTCGCCGAACTCGACGTCACCGGTCTGCGCCATAAAGCCGCCGATGACGCGATGGAAAGCGACGTTGTCATAGGCGCCTTCGCGCACCAGCGTCTTGATCTGGGCGACATGCTTGGGCGCGAGGTCGGGGCGCAGCGCCACCGTCACGTCGCCACCCTTCAGCGTGATGATCATCGTATTATCAGGCTCGGCGGCGATGGCCGCAGTCGAACCGGCCATCAGGCCGGCGAGGACAACGAAAGACGAGGCAAGCTTCCTGAGCTGCATTTTTGGATACTCCGGGATTATTTCGCGAACTTGGCCTTGAGTGCGCCAACGACCGCCGCCGGCACGAACGGGCGAATGTCGCCGCCCATCGAGGCTATCTGGCGGACAAGTGTGGCGGTAATGGTGCGAACCGATGGGCTTGCGGGCAGGAAAACCGTCTGCAGTTCCGGCGCCATGGTCTCGTTCATGCCCGCCATCTGCATTTCATAGTCGAGGTCGGTGCCGTCGCGCAGGCCGCGGATCATAATCGAAGCGCCTTCCTTGCGCGCGGCGTCGATCACCAGACCGTCGAAGGCAACAACTTTGATGCGGCTGCCATCGGCGCCAAACTCCGCCCGCGTTGCTTCCTCGATCAGCACGACGCGCTCTTCGAAGGAAAACAGCGGCTTCTTGCCGGGGTGGATGCCGATTGCCGCATAAACGACGTCAGCTACCGCCAGCGACGCCTTGAGCACGTCGAGATGGCCGTTGGTGAGCGGGTCGAACGACCCTGCGTAGATGGCAATGCGATCAGTCATGGGCTGCTTCTAGAACATCGGCGCCAAAGGTGGAAGCGCACTTTTTGCCGCCAACTGGGCCCGGAACCGGCCGGAAATTGGTTTACGAGATGAATGCGGGATGAACGGCAATCTCAGGATCAGTTCAAGCGGATGTGAATAGATAGCCGCTATAACAGATGAAACCAAACGGCGTCTCGTCCGTTGTTTCCAGCAGGAGAACAGCGCCATGATGATCTACATGCTCGCCGCGGCCATGACTCTGGCCATGCTTGTCGCCACAGCTTTCAGCCTTCATCAGGAGGCCCATCGCGTCCGCACCAAGGTGCAGACCGCGCGCGTGCAGCTTCCGGGCTGGCGCAATAGGCGCGCCCCGCGCTGAACAGTTTCTGCCCCTCCAGGCAAAAGCGGCGCCTCGGCGCCGCTTCTTTCTCTTCATCATTTTCCCTGCCTAACGCCTTGAACAGACTTGCTGTTCGGCGTCCAGGCGAGATCAGCCCTCGCTCGCCGGAGCGTCGCCGTCGGCAGTCCCGCTAGGCGGGGTACCATTGAACGACGCCTCGCCATCCGAAGCCTCGTCGCCGTCATCCTCGCCCTGCGGTTCGGAAATCCGTTCCACCGACACAACCTTCTCGCCATCGGCGGTATTGAAGATGGTCACGCCCTTGGTGGCGCGGCTGGCGGTACGGATGCCGTCGACCGGCACGCGGATGACCTGGCCGCCATCGGAGACGAGCATGATCTGGTCGTCATTGCCGATCGGGAAGGTGGCAATGAGCTTGCCGATCTCCGCCACCTTCGACACGTCGGTGGCGCGGATACCCTTGCCGCCGCGGTTGGTCAGGCGGAAGTCATAGGACGACGAGCGCTTGCCGTAGCCATATTCGGTGACCGTCAGCACGAACTGCTCATGCTGGGTCAGGAACTGGTAGCGCTCCTCGGAGATGTCAGCCTCTTCGCCGACTTCCTCGTTGGTCAGCGCAATGTCCTCATCCTCGCCCGCCACAACACCGGCGGCCAGCCGACGCTCGGCGACAGAACGCTTGAGATAGGCAGCACGCTCAGCCGGGCTTGCTTCGACATGCTCGATGATCGCCATCGAGATGACGCGGTCGCCCTCGCCCATGCTGATGCCGCGCACGCCGACCGAATTGCGACTCTGGAAAACGCGCACGTCGTCGACGCGGAAGCGTATGCACTGGCCGGAATCGGCGGTCAGAAGCACGTCGTCATTGTCGGTGCAGGTTTCGACGCCGAGGATCTCGTCGCCTTCTTCCTCCAGCTTCATGGCGATCTTGCCGTTGCGGTTGACCTGAACGAACTCGCTGAGCTTGTTGCGGCGAACCGTGCCGCGCGTGGTGGCAAACATCACGTCGAGTTCGGCCCAGCTTGCCTCGTCCTCGGGCAGCGGCATGATCGTGGTGATGCGTTCGCCCTGCTGGAGCGGCAGCAGGTTGATCAGAGCCTTGCCGCGAGACTGCGGATTGCCGATTGGCAAGCGCCAGACCTTTTCCTTGTAGACGATGCCGCGCGAGGAGAAGAACAGCACCGGCGTATGCGTGTTGACCACGAACAGCCGGGTGACGAAATCCTCGTCCTTGGTCGACATGCCCGAGCGGCCCTTGCCGCCGCGGCGCTGCGCCCGATAGAGCGACAGCGGCACGCGCTTGATGTAGCCGGAATGGCTGACGGTGACGACCATGTCCTCGCGCGGGATCAGGTCCTCGTCTTCCATGTCCGAGCCGGCATCGGTGATCTCGGTACGGCGCGGTACGCCGAATTCGTCACGCACGGCGATCAGCTCGTCCTTGACGATCTGCTGGATGCGCGCCCGCGACGACAGGATGTCGAGATAATCGGTGATCTCGGCGCCGATCTTATTGAGCTCGTCGGCGATTTCATCGCGGCCAAGTGCCGTCAGGCGCTGCAGGCGCAGCTCGAGGATGGCGCGCGCCTGCTCTTCCGACAGATTGTAGGTGCCGTCGTCGTTGATACGGTGACGCGGATCGTCGATCAGCTGGATCAGCGACTCGACGTCGGAAGCCGGCCAACGCCGGGTCATCAGTTGGTCGCGCGCCGTCTGCGGATCGGGCGCGGTACGGATAAGCTTGATCACCTCATCGATATTGGCAACCGCAATGGCCAGGCCGACCAAGACGTGCGCGCGGTCGCGCACCTTCTTGAGCAGGAACTTGGTGCGCCTGCTGATCACGTCTTCGCGGAAGGAAACGAACGCCTTCAGCATGTCGAGAAGCGTCAGCACTTCCGGCTTGCCGCCGTTGAGCGCCACCATGTTGGCGCCGAATGACGTCTGCAGCGGCGTGAAGCGATAGAGCTGGTTGAGGATCACCTCGGCATTGGCATCGCGCTTGAGCTCGATGACGACGCGGTAGCCCTGGCGGTCGGACTCGTCGCGAATGTCGGAGATGCCCTCGATGCGCTTGTCGCGCACGAGCTCCGCCATCTTCTCGATCATCGAAGCCTTGTTCACCTGATAGGGAACTTCGGTGATGATGATGGCTTCGCGATCGTTGCGGATCTGCTCGATGTTGACCTTGCCGCGCATGACGACAGAGCCACGCCCGGTCGAATAGGCGTTGTAGATGCCCGACCGGCCCAGGATGAGGCCACTGGTCGGGAAATCAGGACCGGGGATGATCTCCATCAGATCGGGCAGATCAATCGCCGGGTTTTCCATGACGGCGATGGCGCCGTTGCAGACCTCGACCAGATTGTGAGGCGGGATGTTGGTCGCCATGCCGACGGCGATGCCGCCCGCACCATTGACCAGCAATGCCGGGAAGCGCGCCGGCAGGACGCGCGGTTCCCGACCAGAGGCGTCGTAGGTATCCTGGAAATCGACGGTATCCTTGTCGATATCCTCGAGCAGTTCGTGGGCGACCTTGGTCAGGCGCGCTTCGGTGTAGCGCATCGCCGCCGGCGGATCGCCATCGATCGAACCGAAATTGCCTTGCCCGTCGATGAGCGTGACGCTCATCGACCAATCCTGGGCCATACGCACCAACGCGTCGTAGATCGAGGCGTCGCCATGCGGGTGATATTTACCCATCACGTCGGCGACGGGGCGCGCCGACTTCACATATTTGCGGTTCCAGTGATAGCCGCTCTCATGCGAGGCGTAGAGGATGCGGCGATGCACCGGCTTCATGCCGTCGCGCACGTCGGGCAGCGCGCGGCTTACGATCACGCTCATCGCGTAATCGAGGTAGGAGCGCTGCATCTCCTCGATGATGGAAATCGGCTCGATGCCGGAGGGACCGTCAGGTCCGCGCGGTGATTTCTGGTCGGTCAACTCTGATCACGCATGTTGGGAATCATTTGCTCCTTATATAGGAACGGCCCGCGATTGACCAATTCTGGGCGCGCTTTTCCAACGCTGATTTTTCACTCGAAATCAACAGGATAGCCGCCAACAGTCGATCCGCGACAGTCTGTCCGGCGGCTCCGCCAGCCTTTGCAAGCGCATGACACCGCAGTCACGAACAAGACCTCTGGCGTTGCGGCCCGCCTCGGGTTAGCCTGCGTCCGCCGGGGAGACATCGGATGCCGTTTTTCGACAGTGTTTTCAATGCCTTCGTCACCATTCTCGTGACCATCGACCCGCCCGGCCTGGCGCCGCTGTTTCTCGCCGTTACCCGCGGCATGAACCGCGAGCAGCGGCTGCAGGTGTCGATGCGCGCCAGCATCATCGCCTTCATCGTGCTGGCAGTGTTCGCGGTGGCGGGTGCGGCCATCCTCACCGTCTTCGGCATCACGCTGCCGGCCTTCCGCGTCGCCGGTGGTTTCCTGCTGTTCTTCATCGCCTTCGAGATGGTTTTCGAGAAGCGCCAGGACCGCAAGGAGAAGATTTCGGACGTCGCAATCACCCGCGACCACATCCACAACATCGCCGCCTTCCCGCTCGCCATCCCGCTGATCGCCGGACCCGGCGCCATCTCTGCGACCGTCCTGTTGTCGGGCTCGTTCCAGGGCCTGGCCGGACAGGCAGCGCTGGTGCTGATCATCCTGGCTTGTCTGGCGCTGACCTATCTGGTGTTCATCCTCGCCGAACGCATCGACCAGTTCCTCGGCCAGACCGGCCGCTCGATCCTCACCCGCCTGCTCGGCGTCATCCTCGCCGCCCTTGCCGTGCAATTCGTCGCCGACGGCATCAAGGCGCTGATGGCGATGTGACGCCCACAGTTCGCCGCCGACGACGTCAGCGGCACTCGTGGTGGCGCAACGCCAAGGCAACAGCAGACATATCCGTGAAATGACCAAGCCAATCGACCACGACGCGCAGTGCGCTTGGCATCTGGCACAATTGCCCAGCCGCCTCGCAGGCATTCCCACGAAATGACCAACCGTACGCCAATCTATCACGGCGCATGGTGCGCCCGGAATCCGTGGGACTGGCCAGCCGCCTCGCGGGCGTCTCCCGGCCATGGTGCATTGTCGGCGGATGGGCACTCGACCTCTGGCACGGCCACCAGAAGCGCGACCACGAGGATCTGGAATTCACCGTTCTGCGCAGCGACCTGCCCGTTTTCCGCAAGGCCCTCACCGGCATGAACTTCCATACCGCGGGAAGCGGTGTCGTCGAGCATCTGTCGTTGTAAAACGACCCGCCTGCCGAAATCTCGCAGATCTGGTGCCTGGATATCGAGCGACCCTGCTGGCGAGTAGACATGATGATCGAGGACGGCACGCAGGACCTGTGGGTCTAAAAGAGAAATCCGGCCATCGCCGTGCCGCGCGCCAACATCGTCGCCACGACGCCGAACGATATTCCATACCTCAAACCGGTTGCAGTCCTGCTATTCAAGGCCAAGTACCAGCGCCCTAAAGACGAAGCCAACTTCGAAAACGCCCTGCCGAAACTGCAGCGATCAGAGCGCGCCTGGCTGAAGGATTGTCTCGACATGCGCCACCCTGGGCATGAATGGACGGGCCTATTCTGATCCGCCGTCGCCGAGCTGCCTACTGCTTGAAGCAGTGTTCGCGATGCCATTGCAGGAAGTTCGGATGCGGACGGTCGCGCAGGTGCTGTGGGCCGATCGCTCGGCCGGAGCGATTGACGATGCCCTTAATACCATCGGGATCGTTCGCCTGCCGGGAGATCAAGATATCAAGATCATCAGACAGACTGATGAGACCTCGGTCGAACATCCAGTGGGCTGTTCCGGATAGAGCGATGCCGTTGCTGACGACGTCCGGCCCGTCCGCCTCGACGGGGCGAATGTGAGCCGCCGCGACTTCCGCTCGGCCGCCACCGTTGATGAGCTTCAATCCGGTGATCGCGCAGCGCTCCTCATAGGCACGCAGAACGATCTTTCGGAAGACGCGGTCGCGAACGATGCGGGACGTCAGCAACTGAGTTCGCTCGCGGCTCTCCTCAAAGACGAAAGGTGCCTGCTCTTCAAAGAAGCCACTGACTGGCAACGCCGGATCGACTCTGGGAAGCAGAAGCTCAGCTTGATCAAGTCCCAACCTGACGATGCGACTGAAATCGCTTGCCGAAAGTGGTCTCACCGCTGCCTGGGCACGACCGGAAATTCGTCCGTCGTCATTGAGGACCCCACGTTCAATCACCCCATCAGCGTCACTGAACGGAACAGGGTTGGCAAATTCGAGATAGGTTCCAGCTTCGATAAGCGCGAGAAACATGCTCTCAGCGCCGGGATCCGGGATGACCTGCTGCACCTTGGCGACAGCGAAATATCCTCGCGTGTCGGCGACCTTGCGCGGCTCGTAATAAATGATCCAGTCGCCGATGCAGCCTCGCACCCTACCCAGATACTGGGCTGGAAATTGATACCGTTCAGCCGGACTGTCGTCGTAAATCGAATCCGATCGGTGAATGAAGACCCCGTACCCCATTCGCCTCAGTAACGCGGCGCAGCAAGATTCGCGAGAACAGTCGCTCGCGAAATCCAAAGATCGATTTATCTGTTCTTTATTACCCGCCTCGGCGACATTGCAGGCTAGAGCCAGTCATACCTGCCGGCGGTGAACCCAGGAAGCATGGCACGGTCACGCCATGCACAACCTTGTGTCGTGGCGCTGGCGCGGGGATCTTCGCGCGCCAGGCATCGAGCCGTCGAGGCCGGCGTTCGACGATGTCGACAGCCAGCCCGCTTGACCATGATCAGAACGGAATTTCGTCGTCGAGGTCGCGCGAACCGCCGCCACCGCCCTGGCCACCGCGATTGCCACCGCCGCCGCCACCAAAACCACCGCCACGGTTGCCGCCGCCATAGCTGTCGGTCGGGCTCGACTGGCCGAAGTCGGAACGACCACCGCCACCGCCATAACCGCCACCCTGGCCGCCGCCATAGCCGACCTGGCCACCGCCGCCACCACCACTGTAGCCGGCGTCGCCGCCCTGGCCGCGCGCGTCGAGCATCTGCAGCTCGCCACGGAACTTTTGCAGCACGATTTCGGTGGTGTAGCGCTCGATGCCGTCCTTTTCCCACTTGCGGGTCTGGAGCTGGCCTTCGATGTAAACCTTCATGCCCTTCTTGAGGTACTGCTCGGCGACCTTGGCGAGATTGTCATTGAAAATGACGACCTGGTGCCACTCGGTCTTTTCCTTGCGCTCGCCCGAATTCTTGTCGCGCCAGCTTTCCGAGGTTGCGATCCTCAGGTTGACGACCGGCTCGCCCGAGTTGAGCCGACGAATCTCGGGATCAGCGCCCAGATTGCCGACCAGAATGACCTTGTTGACGCTACCTGCCATGACACCGCTCCGCGCTCGTCCGAAACCAAATTCCAGAAAATGTGAGGGCGTACACTAGCCCATAGCACCCGTAACCCGCGCCCCCTGCTGGCGGAAAACCTGATGCCGTCCACAAGTCATTTTTGTTCTTATTTTGTTCTACCGTTAATGATTGAAAATGGCAAGAGGCCTCGTATCAAATGCAAGCGGGCCGCCCCTTCCGGACGGCCCGCCAGCTTTTCGGTGTCAGTAACAGGGCTTACGCCTCGCCCTGCATACGGTCCTTGAAGAAATCGAGATGCTTGCATTGTGCCTCGATCATCTTCTCGCGCTAGATGCGGTAGATCACGTCGGTGTCATGCAGCGTCGAAGCCGGTTGGAGCGGCTGGTGGTGCAAGCCCTGCGCTGTCTTGTGGACGAGCCAGTTTGGCAGGAGGTCGACGGCACCGGCTTGCGGCGTCGGCGGGCATCCGCGAAAACTGTCGCCATTGCTCCACGGCAACTCACTGAGGAGGATCCGTTGATCGCCGCTTATATCGACGAATTTATCATGCTTTGCGCCGGCGCGTGGATGACGGCTGTGGGACTTGGCTATGTCGAGCTGCCGGTGCCGCCCAACCAGCCATGGCTCGCCAACCTGGTGCGCCAGTTCAAGTGGACGGGACCGCTGCTGATGCTGATCGCCATTGTCCTGGGCATCGCTGCGCCATCCTGACAAAAGCGATGCGCGTCGCCGAAATCCACGAAACCTCGATCCCCATCTCCCGCCATGCCGACCCGGCAATCGCCTCGGGCGGCCTGACGACAAGCAGTCTGCATGATCGATCGATTGTGCAAGGGGAGTGATTGCAACCGCGCAGCACAGACCGGCGAGACCCGAAACAGGTCTCACTGCAGAAAAAACAGAAAGTTGGCCCCGCCGCTCCCAGGAGCGCACGGGGCCTTATGTCGGGTTATACCCTTGACCGCCGGGAGTGGTTTACCGGCTTTACTCTCTCGGATGCTTCGTGGCTCTCAGCCAACGATCCGACCAATGGTTTCAAATTGTCGGGGGATCAACAGGTCGGGGTTTGCATGAGGCTTTTCGCGAAGGGAAAGCCAAGCACCTGCGCCTGCTGAGGTTCCGTCTTGTTAGCGGAACCCTTTGGGACTGTCCGGTGGAGTCATGCCTAGCTCCTTCGTCAGTTGCGCCATGTGTTCGCCTGCTGCTCAACTCGCGTGTCTGCGGCGTCTCGCAGACCGACCGTAGCATGGTGAGGAGCCCTCAAGGAGGCTCAGCCTCAGGCGACATCAGCACTCTGCATCCCTGATTCCGCTACGTCAACCACAACATTGTTAGTCGGGAAAAATGTGATCGAAGGCCGGATTCGCGAGCTCGGCTTCGAGCAATGCTCCTGCCATAACGTTGTCAGGAGGGCGTTCGGCCTTTGTTCTTTCCACTTGCCCCTGCCCGCCAAAGGCGCTTAAACGCATTTGGTTACGGTGCCTCTCGACCGGGCGGCGAAAATACCTACATGAGGGGGTGGCCGGGCTAACCCGCCACCCAAGCAATTCCAGATTTGAGGCGGCGGCGCGGCAATGGCCGATCACAAGTATATTTCCATTCGCGGTGCGCGCGAACACAATCTGAAGAACGTCGATCTCGACCTGCCACGTGACAAGCTGATTGTCATGACTGGCCTTTCAGGCTCGGGCAAATCCTCGCTCGCCTTCGACACCATCTATGCCGAAGGCCAGCGCCGCTATGTCGAGAGCCTGTCGGCCTATGCCCGCCAGTTCCTCGAGATGATGCAGAAGCCCGACGTCGACCAGATCGACGGCCTGTCGCCGGCAATCTCGATCGAGCAGAAGACGACGTCGAAGAACCCGCGCTCGACCGTCGGCACCGTCACCGAAATCTACGACTACATGCGCCTGCTTTTCGCGCGTGTCGGCGTGCCCTATTCGCCTGCCACCGGCCTGCCGATCGAGAGCCAGACCGTGTCGCAGATGGTCGACCGCGTGCTCGCGGTCGAGGAAGGCACCCGCCTGTTCATCCTGGCGCCGATCGTCCGTGGCCGTAAGGGCGAATACAAGAAAGAGCTGGCCGAGCTCCAGAAGAAGGGTTTCCAGCGCGTCAAGATCGACGGTGCCTTCTACGAGATCGGGGAAGCCCCTGTTCTCGACAAGAAGTACAAGCACGACATCGACGTCGTCGTCGACCGCATCGTCGTCCGTGCCGACCTCGCCACGCGTCTGGCCGACTCGATCGAGACCGCGCTCAAGCTGGCCGAGGGCCTGGCCGTCGCCGAATTCGCCGACAAGCCGCTCGACGCCAGCCAGACGGGCGCGGATTCGGTCAACAAGTCCGCCAACGAAACCCACGAACGCATTCTTTTCTCGGAGAAATTCGCCTGCCCGGTGTCGGGCTTCACCATCCCCGAGATAGAACCGCGGCTGTTTTCCTTCAACAACCCGTTCGGCGCCTGCCCGGCTTGCGACGGCTTGGGCAACCAGCGCGCCATCGATCCGATGCTGGTCGTACCGGAAGACCATGTCTCGCTACGCGAAGGTGCGGTTGCACCCTGGGCCAAGTCGACCTCGCCCTATTACACCCAGACACTCGAAGCCCTCGGCAAGGTCTACGGCTTCAAGATCGGCGACCGCTGGCGCGATCTGTCGACGGAAGCGCAGGAAGCCATCCTGCGCGGCACCGGCGCCAAGGAAATCACCTTCAACTATGACGACGGCCTGCGTTCCTACAAGACGACTAAGACCTTCGAGGGCGTGATCCCCAATCTCGAGCGGCGCTGGAAAGAGACCGAATCCGCCTGGATGCGCGAGGAGATCGAGCGCTTCATGTCGGCCACGCCCTGCCCGGCCTGCGCCGGCTATCGCCTCAAGCCGGAATCGCTGGCGGTCAAGGTCGGCGGCAAGCACATCGGCGAAGTCACCGAACAGTCGATCCGCAAGGCCAATGCGTGGTTTGAGGAACTGCCGGCGCTGCTCAACGACAAGCAGAACGAGATCGCCGTCCGCGTGCTCAAGGAAATCCGCGAGCGCCTGCGTTTTCTCAACGACGTCGGCCTCGAGTATCTGACGCTGTCGCGCAACTCCGGCACACTGTCGGGCGGCGAAAGCCAGCGCATCCGGCTGGCGTCGCAGATCGGCTCGGGGCTGACAGGCGTGCTCTACGTGCTCGACGAGCCATCCATCGGCCTGCACCAGCGCGACAATGCCCGCCTGCTCGACACGCTGCGCCACCTCAGGGACATCGGCAATACCGTCATCGTCGTCGAGCACGACGAGGACGCGGTGCTGACCGCCGACTATGTCGTCGACATGGGCCCGGCCGCCGGCATCCATGGCGGCCAGATCATCGCCGAAGGCACGCCGCAGCAGGTCATGGCCAACCCGAACTCGATCACCGGCAAGTATCTGTCGGGCGAGCTCGAGATCGCGATCCCGGCCCAGCGCCGCGAGCTGAAGAAAAACAAGCGCATCAAGGTCGTCGGCGCGCGTGGCAACAATTTGAAGGACGTTACCGCCGAGATCCCGCTCGGCACCTTCACCGCCGTGACAGGCGTGTCGGGCGGCGGCAAGTCGACCTTCCTGATCGAGACCCTATTCAAGGCGGCGTCGCGCCGCATCATGGGCTCGCGCGAGCATCCGGCCGAGCACGACCGCATCGAGGGCCTCGAATTTCTCGACAAGGTCATCGACATCGACCAGTCGCCGATCGGCCGCACGCCGCGCTCCAACCCGGCGACCTACACCGGCGCCTTCACCCCGATCCGCGACTGGTTCGCCGGCTTGCCGGAAGCCAAGGCGCGCGGCTACCAGCCCGGCCGCTTCTCCTTCAACGTCAAGGGCGGCCGCTGCGAGGCCTGCCAGGGCGACGGCGTCATCAAGATCGAGATGCACTTCCTGCCCGACGTCTATGTCACTTGCGACGTCTGCCACGGCAAGCGCTACAACCGCGAAACCCTCGACGTGCTGTTCAAGGGCAAGTCGATCGCCGACGTGCTCGACATGACGGTCGAGGAAGGCGTCGAGTTCTTCGCTGCCGTGCCCGTCGTGCGCGACAAGCTGATGACGCTCAACCAGGTCGGCCTCGGCTATATCCATATCGGCCAGCAGGCCAACACGCTGTCCGGCGGCGAAGCCCAGCGTATCAAGCTCGCCAAGGAGCTGTCGCGCAAGGCAACCGGCAAGACGCTCTACATTCTGGACGAGCCGACCACCGGCCTGCACTTCCACGACGTCGCTAAGCTGCTCGAAGTGCTGCACGAGCTCGTAGACCAGGGCAACACCGTCATCGTCATCGAGCACAACCTTGAGGTGATCAAGACCGCCGACTGGGTGCTCGACCTCGGCCCTGAGGGCGGCGACGGTGGCGGCGAACTCGTCGCCTCCGGCCGGCCCGAAGACATCGTCGCCGAACCGCGCAGCTACACCGGCCAGTTCCTCAAGGAACTGCTCGAACGTCGCCCGCGCGGCAAGCAGGAGGCGGCGGAGTAGTCCACCACCATGGCAACGAGCGAGCCACGTGAACACGCGCGAGGCGAGACATTCGCGGAGATTCCAGGTGCCCGCGACCTAATCGATTGGTTTGGCTTCGCGCCGCATTTTCACGATGCCGAGATACTTGACATTGAATTGTCGTCCAAGCGGTCCGGGCACCTAGCCGGCTACCTCGCAAATAAACAGTAAATCCGGCTGAGGTGTCGGCACGATCCGTAGACGATCGGCACCGGATTTCGCCGGGTTGCTGTGTCAGGATAGTTTCCCTTGATATCGTTCGCGGCTTTGACGCCCCTGCACCTTCAGCTAGAAAAGGCCGCACTGACGCAGCAAGGGATAGATCGATGAGTGGAAACATCCGGGCAGGCATGGGCGGCTGGACGTTCGAGCCCTGGGAAGGCACCTTCTATCCCGAAAAGCTGTCCAAGGCGAAGCAGTTGCAGTTCGCCAGCAGCCACGTGCCGACGATCGAGGTCAACGGCACCTATTATTCGTCCTTCAAGGAGCCAACCTTCCTGAAATGGGCCAGCGAGGCCCCCGACGGTTTCGTCTACGCGCTCAAGGGCAACCGCTTTGTCACCAACCGCCGCGTGCTCGCCGAAGCCGGCGAATCGATGATGCGGTTTTTGGGCTCCGGCGTTGCAGCACTCGGCGACAAGCTCGGGCCGATCCTTTGGCAGTTCGCGCCGACCAAGAAATTCGACGAAGACGATTTTGGCGCCTTCCTCAAGCTTCTGCCGGAAAAACAGGACGGCGTGACGCTGCGCCACGCGGTCGAGGTGCGGCACGATTCCTTCGTCGTCCCGGAGTTCGCAGCACTCGCCCGGAAGCACGGTGTCGCCATCGTCTATGCCGACCACGCCAAATATCCTGCGATCGCTGACGTCACCGGCGATTTCGTTTATGCGCGGCTGCAGACGGGCAGCGACGACAACCACGACTGCTACACGCCGGAAGCACTCGATGCCTGGGCCGAGCGGGCGAAAGTCTGGGCTGCCGGCGGCACCCCAGATGACCTGCCCCGCGCCGATCCGGGCACCGAGGCACCGGTCAAGCCGCGCGACGTGTTCGTCTACTTCATCACCGAAGGCAAGGTCCGCGCACCTTTCGGCGCGATGGCGTTCATGAACAGGGTCAACGGCTAAGCAGGTTTTGCAACGTCAGGCTTCGACGCTGCGTTCGGAGCCTGCCGTCAGTGCGCCCCAGGCCGCCATCGCCCCATCGGCGACAGCCAGCAGCGCCTCGCGCGAGGCGCCATCCCGGGCCTGCACCGACATGCCTTGCTGCACGGCGAGGAAAAATGCCGCGATGGCGTCGCAATCGACTGTCTCGGGCAGTTCACCCGCAGCCACCGCCTGTTTCAGCCGGCCGGCCAAGTCGCGCGCGCTCGACATGCGGCGCTCGCTGAGATCACGGAACACCTCGACATTGGTCTCACTGACATTGAGCGCGCCCAGCACAATCAGGCAGCCCTTGGGGTCGCCCGGTTCACTGAACGCGCGTGCCGACGCGCGCAGGAAATCGGCGATCGCATCCCTGGCGCTGCCGGGCCGCTCGAAAGCACCCCAGATCTCGAAACCTTCCGTGGCGCCATAGAGATCGACAGCCTCGCGAAACAACGCTTCCTTGCTGCCGAAGGCGGCATAGAGGCTGGGCGAGTTGATGCCCATCGCCACGGTCAGGTCCGAAAGCGACGCGCCGTCATAACCCTTTTTCCAGAACACCCGCATCGCCTGCCGCAAGGCTGCATCGCGGTCGAAGCTGCGCGGACGACCCTTCTGAGACATCTGAAACCTTTCTGTTATGATCGATACATAATACCCTTGACGCATGCAGGCAAGACTGCCATCTCTTTTGTATCGTTCAATACAGAAAGACAAATCATGTCCTCCCCAAGCGTTACGAAAGAACTCTCCGGGCTCAAATTGTCCGGACTGGAACTGGCCGGCAAGGTCGCCCTGGTGACCGGCGGTAGCCGTGGCATTGGTGCTGCCATTGCGATCCAGCTCGCCACATCAGGCGCCGACGTCGCCCTGACCTATGTCCGCTCTGCGGAAAAGGCCGAAGCCGTCGTCGGGCAGGTCGAAGCCCTTGGACGGCGTGGCTTGGCGATCCAGGCCGACAATGCAGATGCCGCAGCCGTCGAGGCGGCCGTTGCCGCCACCATCGCGGCGTTCGGGCGCCTCGACATCCTGGTCAACAGTGCCGGCATCTGGCACGCCGGAACCATCGACACGGTGACGCTCGAACAGCTCGACGAAACCATGGCGGTCAATTTCCGTGCGCCCTTCATCGCCTCCAAGGCGGCGGCCGGCGTTATGCATGAAGGCGGCCGGATCATCTCGATCGGCAGCAACCTGGCCGACCGTGTGCCTTTCGAGGGCATAGCGCTGTATTCGGCCAGCAAGGCGGCGCTCGTCGGCCTGACCAAGGGGCTGGCGCGCGACCTCGGCCCGCGCGGCATCACCGTCAACGTCGTCCATCCCGGCTCGACCGAAACCGACATGAACCCCGCCGAGGGTGACGTCGCCGACTACCAGCGCAGCCTGATGGCGATCCCGCAATTCGGCTCGCCAAACGACATCGCCGGCCTTGTGACATGGCTCGCCGGCCCGCAAGGCCGCTTCGTCACCGGCGCCGCCCTCACCATCGACGGCGGTACCAACGCGTAAGTGCTTCCTCTCAGCTCTCTGCGTCTGCCACCTTGCGGTGCGCGTGGCCGGACGTGGAGAGGTTTTCCAAGCACTTCGTCTTTCATAGCAGCCGCGACTGATACGGGTTCCGAATTTTAGGCCCGCATCATTCCGCCCCCCTCAGGCCTGCCGCCCAGAGGGGGTGGGAAGATCGCAACGGCAAAGGGCACGACACCTAACGCCCACTTGTCAGCAATTCTGTCACCAATCCGCCGGAGAAAGCGCGCCCTCACCCACTCAACCCCGCCACCACCTCCCTCAGCGCCAGCGGCAGGTCCTCGGCGATCAGCCCGGGCCCGAAGCGTCTTGCCGCCTCGGCGTGCATCCACACCGCAGCACAGGCTGCTTCGAATGCCGGCATCCGCTGCGCCAGAAGGGCGGCAACGATACCCGACAGCACATCGCCCGACCCGGCGGTCGCCAGCAGCGGGGTGCCGTTGGTGTTGATTGCCGCACGCCCGTCAGGCGCGGCAATCACGGTGTCAGGGCCCTTGTAGATGATGATTGCCTGCGCGCGCCTCGCCGCCGCCCGCGCTCGCTCGAGCTTGGACAGCGAACCGTTGGCGGCGATCTCGGGAAACAGGCGTCCGAACTCGCCATGATGCGGTGTCAGCACCAGCGCCGGCTGCCCCCGCTTTCGCACTTCGAAGAACGCGGCGCGCCGGTGCGACAGCGAGCTGATGCCGTCGGCGTCAAGCACCAGCGCGCCGAAGCGACCCTCGGCGACCGACATCAGTTCGAGCGCGAACCGCCCGACCTCGGGCTCGGCGCCAAGGCCGGGCCCGTAGACCAGCACCTCGGGCTTGCGCGCATCGAAGAAGGCCAAGGCATCCTGAAGCGTGTCGGAACGCCTGAGGATGATCGAGGTCAGGTGCGCCGCATTGGCAACGAGTGAGGCACCCGGCGACAACACCGTCACTGCGCCCGCCCCTGCCCGGGCCGCCGCCATCGCCGACAGTCGCGCAGCACCCGTGGCCGACGGGCCGCCGGAGAAGACGCCGACATGGCCGCGGCTGTATTTGTGGGCATCTTTTGCCGGCGACGGAAAATGCGGCCGCCACCAGGATGGGTCGTTTTCGAAACTACGCGCGGCGGTGGCGGCAACGGTCGCATCCGATACGCCGATGTCGGCGACGATGGTTTCGCCGCACAGCGCCCGGCCGGGATAGAGCAGATGGCCGGGCTTCTTGCGGGCAAAGGTCACTGTCAGCGTCGCCGCGAAGGCATTGCCCAGCACCTCGCCGGAGACACCCGACACGCCGGAAGGCAGATCGACGGCGACGACCGGCACGCCAGCTGCCGCGGTTCGCGTTATCGCCTGCACGACGTCGCCGTCGAGCGGCCTCGACAGCCCGGCGCCATAAAGCGCGTCCACGACGATCGAACCTGTTTCGGGCGCGAAGGCG
This sequence comes from Aminobacter carboxidus, assembly GCF_014863355.1. Lineage (GTDB taxonomy): Bacteria > Pseudomonadota > Alphaproteobacteria > Rhizobiales > Rhizobiaceae > Aminobacter > Aminobacter carboxidus. The sequence continues at coordinate 1,594,724 of NZ_JACZEP010000001.1, forward strand.
GCCAATGGCTCCACAGCGATGGCGCATTCGGCAGCGGCCAGCGCCGCATCGCTGCCCTTGCGCGGCGCGCCGGTCGCGACAAGCCTGACGGCAACACCGGTTTCGGCCAGCAGGCGTGCCACAACATAACCGTCGCCGCCATTGTTGCCTGGGCCGCACAGGACATGAACGGTTCGCACAGCCGGAAACCGCTTGAGCACGAGAGCAGCGACAGCCCCTCCGGCCCATCGCATCAGGCCGATGCCGTCCACCGGCCCGGCAGCGATGGCCAGCCGATCGGCCTCGGCCATCTCATCAGGGGTCAGCAGTTCAAACGCCATGGCGGTGTTCCCGGATGAATCCTGACAAGCGAGTTAGCACGCCGCAGGCGCTACGCCCAAACGGTGGTGCCACCTTTCAGTCACGTACAAATCATAGGCATGTTGCTGAATTTTTGTGCATGCCGGCCGGCGGCAAAACGATGAATTTTTGTGCGCATCTCGACCGGACGGTCAAAATCGGCTCCAATCGCCCACGTCTTCGGCTGCCTTCAGGGCAAACCGAACAAAGTTGCCGTACCCACTCGACTTGGCACGCTTCGTGCTTGAAGTTGCGCGAGTGGGTGCATCACCCCTGAGTTACGGCAGTGGAGGCCATATCCGCATGAAAAAAATCGAAGCGATCATCAAGCCGTTCAAGCTCGACGAAGTGAAGGAAGCGCTCCAGGAAGCCGGCCTGCAGGGCATCACCGTCACCGAAGCCAAGGGTTTCGGCCGCCAGAAGGGCCACACCGAGCTCTATCGCGGTGCCGAATATGTTGTCGACTTCCTGCCCAAGGTGAAGATCGAGGTCGTTCTCGGCGACGAATCGGTCGAGGCGGCCATCGAGGCGATCCGCAAGGCGGCCCAGACCGGCCGCATCGGCGACGGCAAGATTTTTGTCTCCAACATCGAGGAAGTCGTTCGCATCCGCACCGGCGAGACCGGCGTCGACGCCATCTGACCTCGCGAAAAATTCTCGTTTCAACGTCATCAAGACAGGAAAACCCCACATGACGACAGCCAAAGACGTACTGAAGCAGATCAAGGACAACGACGTTAAGTTCGTTGACCTGCGCTTCACCGACCCCAAGGGCAAGCTCCAGCACGTCACCATGGACATCGCTGAAGTCGAAGAAGAGATGTTCGCCGACGGCGTCATGTTCGACGGCTCGTCGATCGCCGGTTGGAAGGCGATCAACGAATCCGACATGGTCCTGATGCCCGACCTGGACACGGTCCACATGGACCCGTTCTTCGCCCAGTCGACCATGGTCATCCTGTGCGACATTCTCGATCCGGTTTCGGGTGAAGCCTACAACCGCGATCCACGCGGCATCGCCAAGAAGGCCGAAGCCTACCTCAAGGCCGAAGGCATCGGCGACACCGTCTATGTCGGTCCGGAAGCCGAATTCTTTGTCTTCGACGACGTCAAGTACAAGGCCGACCCCTACAATACAGGCTTCAAGCTCGACTCGACCGAACTGCCGTCGAACGACGACACCGACTATGAGACCGGCAACCTCGGCCACCGTCCGCGCGTCAAGGGCGGTTATTTCCCGGTCCCGCCGATCGACAGCTGCCAGGACATGCGCTCCGAGATGCTGACCGTGCTGACCGAAATGGGCGTTCGCGTCGAAAAGCACCACCACGAAGTCGCGGCCGCCCAGCACGAGCTCGGCGTCAAGTTCGACACGCTGGTCCGCAACGCCGACAAGATGCTGATCTACAAGTATGTCGTGCATCAGGTCGCCAACGCCTATGGCAAGACGGCCACCTTCATGCCGAAGCCGATCTTCGGCGACAACGGCTCGGGCATGCACGTCCACCTGTCGATCTGGAAGGGCGGCAAGCCGACCTTCGCCGGCAACGAATATGCCGGCCTGTCGGAAAGCTGCCTCTATTTCATCGGCGGCGTCATCAAGCACGCCAAGGCGATCAACGCCTTCACCAACCCGCTGACCAACTCCTACAAGCGCCTGGTCCCCGGTTATGAAGCCCCGGTGCTGCTCGCCTATTCCGCGCGTAACCGCTCGGCTTCCTGCCGCATCCCGTTCGGCAACTCGCCGAAGTCCAAGCGCGTCGAAGTCCGCTTCCCCGATCCGGGCGCGAACCCCTACCTCGCATTCGCGGCCCTGCTGATGGCCGGCCTCGACGGCATCAAGAACAAGATCCACCCTGGCCAGCCGATGGACAAGGATCTGTACGACCTGCCGGCCAAGGAACTGAAGAAGATCCCGACCGTTTGCGGCTCGCTGCGCGAAGCGCTCCAGAGCCTCGACAAGGACCGCGGCTTCCTCAAGGCCGGCGGCGTCTTCGACGACGACCAGATCGACTCGTACATCGAGCTCAAGATGGCCGAGGTCATGCGCTACGATATGACCCCGCACCCGGTCGAATACGACATGTACTACTCAGTGTAAGAGACGGAATATAAAGTAAAAAAGCCCCGGAGCGATCCGGGGCTTTTTTGTTTGGCGTGGCTGCGATCGACAAAGTCGCGACCTGCCGCGGAGGATGCGTCGCCAAACGATCAGATGCTCTTCGCGCTCATCTGCTCGGCGATGTAGTCGGCCTGGCGGATGGCCAGCGTCACGATGGTCAGCGTCGGGTTCTCAGCCGCACCCGTGGTGAACTGGCTGCCGTCGGAGACGAACAGGTTCTTGATGTCGTGCGTCTGGCCCCATTTGTTGACCACGCCGTCAGATGCCTTTTCGCTCATGCGGTTGGTGCCAAGATTGTGGGTCGACGGATAAGGCGGCGTCGGGAAGGTCCTGGTTGCGCCGACGGCGTCGTACATCGCCATGCCCTGCTTGTAGGCATGGTTGCGCATGGCGACGTCGTTTGGATGGTCGGTGAACCAGACGTCGGGGATCGGCATGCCGTATTTGTCCTTGATCTCGCCATGCAGTTTCACCGCATTCTGCTCCTGCGGCATGTCCTCGCCGACGATCCACATCCCGGCCATCTTGTCGTAGTGGTCGAGTGCCGTCGTGAACGAGCGGCCCCAGCCGCCGGGATCGAGGAACGCCGCCATGAACGGCAGCCCGAGCGCCAGGGTTTCGAGTTCGTAGCCGCCGACGAAGCCGCGCGACGGATCGTGCCTGGCCTCGTCACGGACGATGCCAGCCATGGTGGTGCCGCGCCAGAAATGCACCGGCTTGTCGAAGATCGCATAGACCGAGCCGGTGGTATGGCGCATATAGTTCCTGCCGACCTGCCCTGACGAGTTGGCAAGGCCATCCGGAAATTTGGCCGACGCCGAGTTGAGCAGCAGCCGCGGGCTTTCGATGGAATTGCCGGCGACACAGACGATGCGGGCCTTCTGGCTCTGCATCTTGCCGTCTTTGTCGGCATAAACGACGTTGGTCACCTTGCCGCTGTCATCATGCTCGATCTTGAGCACATGGCTGCCAGGCCTGACCTCCAGCTTGCCGGTCGCCTCACCCTTTGGAATCTCGGTGTAGAGCGTCGACCATTTGGCGCCCCATTTGCAGCCCTGAAAGCAGAAGCCGGTCTGCTGGCAGCCCATGCGGCCGTCGCGATCCGCCGAATTGATGGCCATCCGACCGGTATGGCACTCCTTGTAGCCGAGCTTGTCGGCGCCGGCCTTGAATACCTTGAAATTGTTGTTGCCGGGCAGGCCTTCGATGTCGTTGGTCCGAGTTACGCCCATCTTGTCTTCGGCCTTGGCATAGTAAGGCTCAAGGTCGGTGAGCGTGAGCGGCCAATCGAGCAGGTTGGCGCCTTCGACCTTGCCGTAGTTGGTCAGCGTCTTGAATTCATGCTCCTGAAAGCGCAGCGACGCGCCGGCCCAGTGGGTGGTCGTGCCTCCGACCGCCTTGACGATCCAGGCCGGCAGATTGGGAAAGTCCTTGTGGACGCGCCAGCCACCACCTGTCGTGCGGTTGTCCAGCCAGGCGAGCTGGCCGAAGGAATCCCATTCGTCGTTGATGAAGTCGTCATATTCGATGCGCGGTCCGGCTTCGAGAATGACGACGTCGATGCCCTTCTGGGCAAGTTCGTTGCCGAGCGTACCGCCACCGGCGCCGGAGCCGATGATGACGACGACGCTGTCGTCGTTGAGACCATAAGGTGCAGGCATGTTTTTCCTCCCGGGAATGCTGAAAAGGCTGCGTTCGCGACTGGGGCCGGTCAGAGCCACTCGATGTCGTCGAAGCCGCGCGCGATGTATCCGCCCTTGGAGTAGGATTCGCCCTCGTAGCCGAAGATCGGCCACAGCTCCTTCTGGTTATAGAGCCCGACGACCAGGCCTCCGCGGATCGCCTGAAAAAACGGCGTGTCCTCGATCTGCCGGAGAATGGAGACGCGCTGGTCCTCCCAGCCAAGGCCTGTGTAACCGCCGGCACCAGCCTTCCGGTCGAGATCGGCGATGCCGTTTTCGATCAGCTCCTTGTGGGCCGGATCCTTCCCGGCCAACTCGTCATGGCTCTTGATTGCAATGGCGTAGAACCTGTCCGGTACCTGGTCGTGCGGATAGATGTCGCGTGCCAACTGGATAAGCGTCGCCACGGTTTCGGGTTTCAGCGCAGTGCTTTCCAGCCCCCAGGCTTCGCCAGTGCTGAGCACCGCCGTACCGCTGATGATCAGCAGCGCGCCGGCGGCACTGCCGCGCTTAAGCAGTTCACGCCGCGACAGGCCGGCCCTGCCTTGGTAGATCGTCACCATGATTTCCTCCCTTGCTTGCTATGCGCTCTTTAGCGCTTGGCTGGCGCGGCGCTCCTCCGCCGCGGCATGTCACTTGAAACGGCCGCTCCTTTGCAAAACCTCGATCTTGTAGCCGTCTGGATCCTCGATGAAGAAGAAGCGGGCGAGCGGGGTGCCGCCCGGCGCAAAGTCGACGATGTCCTTGGGGCTGAGCCCGGCAGCGACCATACGGGCGCGCTCGGCGTAAAGATCGGCTACCGACACGGCGAGATGGCCATAGCCATCGCCCAGGGCGTAGGGCTCGGCCCTGCCCTTGTTAACAGTCAGTTCGACCTCGAACGTGGTCTCGGGGTTGCTAAGGTAGATCAGCGTGAAGGTCTCGAAATCGAGCCTTTCGGCGATCTCAAGACCGAAAGCCGTGTGATAGAACGAAAGCGAGCGCGCTTCATCGAGCACACGCACCATGGAATGGATTGCCTTGGCCATTCGCCCTCCTGGCAGTTGGAACAGGAGGATTATGAATCGGCGCGGACCCAAGTGGTGGCAGCCCGTTACCACGCTTGCCTAGGCATAGTTTGCTACCCAGGGACGAATGCAAACGAATGCATGGTTGCGATGGCGTGCCGTTGGGCCGATGATGGCGCTCAAGAGCCAGCACCGGTGCTTTCAGCCGGGGCAAGCCATCGGGAGGATTGATATGTGCAAGGTATTCGCCGGACAGGATCCGAAGGGCTATCGCCAGATCAACCGGTCGATCCGGATTGCCGGGCATTCGACCAGTATCCAGTTGGAGGCAACGTTCTGGGACCTGCTCGACGAGATCGCCGCCGCGCAGGAGCTGACGACGCCGAAATTCATCTCGAAGCTCTATGACGAGGCGATTGAGATCAATGGCGAGATCCCCAACTTCGCCTCGATGCTGCGCACGACATGTGCCCTTTATCTGCGCGGCCACAAGCCCGCCACGGACGAGGTGGCTGCATTAAAGCGCTACGCGGCCTGATACGGCACTGACCCCGCTGGTCGCGACAATAAGAACCGGTTCTTTCGCCACTGGCAGTCCCCCCAACGCTGCTCGTGCAATCCCGCTCAGAAGTCCCGGCAGCCGTCGGCCAGACGCACTTGCGTGGCGCCGGCGATGCGCCCGTCTGCGAAGCGATAGATTTCACGATTGAGGACAGGCCCGTCCTCGAAATCGTAGCATGCCCTCACTGTTGCGGAGTCGGCAGTTGAAGACGTGACCTTGTAGCGAACCTCTACCTTGGACAGCGCCTCGCGCCTATCCGGAGATGGTGAAGCAGGGCTTTGAGGATCTCATCACCCGCTTTCCAGCGCCCAGCAATATGAACCGCTATGCCGACATGCTGGAATGGATGGGCAACACCGAGGCGCTCGCCGATCTGCTCGAAACGCGTTTCCGCTGGATCGTTCCAGAAATCTGGTATGGCGAGACCACCGAAGATCAGTTCGAATACGCCTTTGCGACGCTCCAGGAAGCAGACGCTGTCTTGAAAAGCCGGCGCGATGCCGAACAGCCCGAGGCGTAGTCACCGACCTTTGTTCAACTCAGCATCCTTGTGCTGCCATTCTCCAAAGCAAAAAGGCCCAGCGGGGTCCCGCTGGGCCTTCGGCATTGATGCAGAAGTGCTTACGCAGCAACCCTGGTCTCGATGCTGGTCGGCACCGAGTTGATGGTCTTCAGGATCTGTGACGCGATCTGGTAGGGGTCGCCCTGCGAGTTCGGGCGACGATCTTCGAGATAACCGCGATAGTCGTTGCGCACGAAGCTGTGCGGCACGCGCACCGAAGCGCCGCGGTCGGCAACACCCCAGGTGAAGACGTCGATCGAAGCCGTCTCGTGCTTGCCGGTCAGGCGCAGATGGTTGTCGGGGCCGTAGACCGCGATGTGCTCTTCGCGGGCCTCGCCGAAGGCTTCCATCAGCGCTTCGAAATAGGCCTTGCCGCCGACGTCGCGCATGTAATCGGTCGAGAAGTTGGCGTGCATGCCCGAGCCGTTCCAGTCGGTGTCGCCAAGCGGCTTGCAGTGATACTCGATGTCGATCTCATACTTCTCGGTCAGGCGCTGAAGCAGGTAGCGGGCGAGCCACATCTCGTCGGCGGCCTTCTTCGAGCCCTTGCCGAAAATCTGGAATTCCCACTGGCCCTTGGCCACTTCGGCATTGATGCCTTCGTGGTTGATGCCTGCCTCGAGGCAGAGGTCGAGATGCTCTTCGACGATCTGGCGGGCTATGCTGCCGACGTTCTTGTAGCCGACGCCGGTGTAGTATTCGCCCTGCGGTGCCGGGAAACCGGCCTCCGGGAAGCCGAGCGGACGGCCGTCCTTGTAGAAGAAGTATTCCTGCTCGAAGCCGAACCAGGCACCCTCGTCATCAAGGATGGTGGCGCGGGTGTTAGACGGATGCGGGGTGACACCGTCGGGCATCATCACTTCACACATCACCAGCACGCCGTTCTTGCGGGCCGGATCGGGATAGATGGCGACGGGCTTCAGCACGCAATCCGAGCTCTTGCCTTCGGCCTGGCGCGTCGAGCTGCCATCAAAGCCCCACAATGGAAGCTGCTCAAGCTTCGGGAACTCCGCGAATTCCTTGATCTGGGTCTTGCCGCGGAGATTGGCCGCCGGGGTGTAACCATCCAGCCAGATGTACTCGAGCTTGTACTTCGTCATGCTATCCTCTCAGTGTCGTGCCTGCCGGCCTTGCGATGGCCGAAGTGTCACAAGAGAGAAAGCAAGCCCCGTGCCAACTTGAGAATCCCAGCTTCCACAACGGGATGACAGTTGGCGGGAAAAGTGATTGCTTAAAAAACAGGCAAACTACGGCAGCATAGCTGACATTCTGCCCAAGACTCAGGCTGACGCGTACTGCCGGGCACCTCAGCCTGCCTCGAGCGCCTCAAGCAGCGCCACCGCCGAGAGCATGTCACGCTTGCGGCTTGCGCGGCGGGCCACGGCCTCCGAATCCTGACCCCAATTCTCGCTCTGCCAATCCTCGTCGACATGGGCTGCGGCCCATGCTTCCTCGACATCGAGTTCGCCCATCTCGACCGCCAGTGCCAGAAGTGCCGAGCCGGTCAGCGTGGTCATCAGATGGAGTGCCGCCAGCCGCATCGGCTCGGCGCGCTGCGACAGGTGTACGCCAAGGGCAGCAATTGCCGCGCGCGGCTGCTCGACATGCATGACGCCCTCAGCCAACACGAAATGCGCGCCAAGCGATGCCCGGGCCCAGTCAATAACCGGGTCCCACGCCTCGGCCTGCCGCTCGACAAGGCGCTCGGGCTGATCGGCGCGGTAGCAAAGAAGGTCTGAGGACGAAAAGCGCAAAATGTCTTCGAGCACCGCCTGCGGGTCGGTGGCGACACCGTCGATCGCGGTATTGACCAGGCGCAGTACAGGCATGGTGAAAGGATCGATGTTCTCGACCTGGGACGCGAACTCGTCGGCAATCAATTGAGCCGCCGCCGCGGTCGGCAAGGCAAGAAGCGCCCTGCCCGGCGTGCGTACCGGCTTGCCGTCGAGTTGCACCGCATGACCATCATCGACGGCGGCAACGGCGGCCGTTTGGTAGAAGCGCTTGGGCAGCTGCTTGCGCAACGTGCTTTGCGCGCGGCGGATCGGATCGGGATCGGACAGGCCGTCGCTGGTTTCGAGGTCGCTCAGGATTTCTCGCATCTTTACTCCGCTCCGGCCGCGCGCCTGCGCGATGGCCGATTTACAATGATCAGCCCGGTCGCGATCAGACCGAGCGCCAGAAAAATGTTCCAGGTCAAAGCTTCGCCGAGCACCAGCCAGCCGCATATCACGCTGAATGCCGGCGACAGGAAGGCAAAGCTGGAAAGGCCCGCCGCAGGATAGCGCCGCATCAGCCAGAACCATAGAATATAAGTGAAGGCGACGACATAAACAGCCTGAAACAGCAAGGCACCGGTGGCAACCGTCGAGACATCGCGCAGTGCCGGACCAGCCAGCGAAACGAGCGGAACCGCCATGAGCGCCGACACGACAAGCTGGTAGAGCAGCACCTTCTCGGCACCGGCATTGGCCAGCCTGGTACCCTTGATCACCAGCGTGGTCAGCGCCCAGAGCAGGCCGGCCACCAGTGCGAGAAGATCACCTACCAGCGTCGAGGGGCCGATGGCGCTGAGCTTATCGGCAAAGACCACCGCGACGCCGCCGAAAGCCAGGATCAGGCCGAACAGCTTCTGCAGTGTCATGCGCTCGCCAAGCCAGAAATGCGCGCCGATCAGAACCCAGAACGGCATTGTGTTGACCAGCAGCGAGTTGCGCGCCACCGTCGTGTGTTCGAGGCTGACGAATACGAGGATGAATTCCGCACCGAACAGAAGCCCGGCGACGATCCCCGCCCACAAGGTGCCGTCGCGTGTAAACAGCGGAACACTGCGGTAGAGGCACCAGAGATAGACCAGCACGCCGGCGATGCCCGAGCGCGCGACATTGAGGAAGATCGGGTTGTAACCCGACGTCGCCAGCTTGGCGGCGACGCCGTTCATGCCCCACGACATCGTCAGCATGAGCATGAACACGACGGCTGCCGTATCGATCGCGTCGCGACGTTCCAAAGGCTGGGTGACGGCTGTCATAAATACCTCCACGCTCATCGAGCGCGATGCTGATGGACAAGGGCTGGCCATGCCGCGGTGCGAGGCAGGCTGGCAGGCGGCAGCGGACCAGACTCCAGCCGCGCGGCGCGGGTCGCAACATAGCGCACGACGCCTGCCGCCACTTGGTCCAGCTAGTCGATAAGGTGTAGCAGTTCGCCAGGGGTATCGATGACGGCATGCGCGCCGGTGGCAAACAGGCCGTCACGGTTGTGGTAGCCCCAGGCCACACCAATGGCTCGGGCACCGGCATTGCGGGCCATCTGCATGTCGTAGACGGCGTCGCCGATGACGAAGGTCGATGCCGGGTCGATGCCCATCTCGGCGCAGCATTCCAGCACCATCGCCGGGTGCGGCTTGGACGGGCAGTCGTCTGCAGTGCGAATGGTCACGAAATGCCTGCCGAAACCGTGGGTCTCCAGCACCCGCTCCACGCCGCGGCGCGACTTGCCGGTGACCATGCCGATCAGCACGTCATCGCGGCGTCCGAGTGCCTCGATCAGCTCGGCGATGCCGTCATAGAGCGGCTCTCGAAAGCTCGGCAGGTGTCGCGATGCAATGAAATGTTCCTTGTAACGTTCTGCAAGCCTTGAGCTTTCGGCGTCCGGGGCGCGCTTCAGCAGTGTCGCAATCGCAATGTCGAGCGTAAGCCCGATGATGCCCTTGGTCGCAGCCGTGTCGGGCTCCAGCAGTCCGGCTTCTCGGAACGTCGCCACCATCGAGGCGTGAATGATGTCGGCGCTGTCGACCAGCGTGCCGTCGCAATCGAAAAGAACGAGCTTCGGAGCTGCGGAGGCGTTGCCCGCAGCCGTCACGCCGGTTCCCCGCTTTCATCGTCGAAGCCGATCAGGTTCCAGCTCTGGCGCATATGCGGCGGCATTGGCGCGGTGACGTCGATGACGCCGTGATCGGGATGGGGAATGACGATGCGGCGGGCATGCAGATGCAGCTTGTTCTGCAGGCCGCCCGGGAATTCCCAGTTGGTGTCGTGCTCGAAATATTTGGGATCGCCGATAATCGGGCAGCCGATATAGGCCGCATGTACGCGCAGCTGGTGGGTACGGCCGGTATAGGGCTCCATCTCCAGCCAGGTCATGGTCTGGGCCGCCTGTTCCAGGACACGATAATAGGAAACCGCGTGGTCGGCACCCTTTTCACCGTGCTTGGCGACACGCATGCGGTCGCCGTCCGGAGTCTGTTCCTTGATCAGCCAGGTCGAGATCTTGTCTTCGCGCTTTGGCGGCGCGCCCTTGACCAGAGCCCAGTAGGTTTTTTTGGTTTCGCGGGCACGGAAGGCTTCGGCGAGCTTCATCGCCGCAAGACGCGTACGCGCCACAACCAGCACGCCCGAGGTGTCGCGGTCGAGCCGGTGCACCAGGCGCGGCTTCTCGCCTTTCTTGTTGCGCCAGGCTTCGAGCATGTCGTCGAGATGGCGCACGATGCCCGAACCGCCCTGAACGGCAAGGCCGGCCGGTTTGTTGAAGACAAAGACCTTGGAGTCTTCATAGATCAGCATCTTGGCCAGCACATCGCCATCGTCCTGGTCGCGCATGGTGCGGGCGGTCAGCGGGCCGTCATTCTTCTTGTCGACTTCGAGCGGCGGGATGCGAATGACCTGGCCAGGCTCGACGCGCGTGTCGGCCTTGACGCGACCGCCATCGACCCGGATCTGGCCCGAGCGCAGCAGTTTTTGCAGGTGACCGAAGCCGAGCCCCGGAAAATGGGACTTGAACCAGCGGTCGAGCCTCATGCCCGTTTCGCCGGCTTCCACCGTGATCTGTTCAACGCCAGCCATATTTTAATCGTCCTTTGCGAAGCGGCCCAATAGCATCAGCCGATGCTTCTTGCGAGCCACATTCCCAGAAACAGCGCCAGAATGGCTGATATGACGCTGGCAAACGCATATCCGAGCGCCGGAAATGTCGATCCACGCTCCCACAAGGTGGCGAAATCGAGTGAAAATGCCGAAAAGGTGGTGAAGCCGCCGAGGATGCCCGTGGCGACAAACAGCCTGAGTTCGTTCGAGCCGCCGAACCGACGCGCCAAAAGCCCGACGAACACGCCCATGGCGAGCGACCCCAGGACATTGATCGCCAGCGTACCCCAGGGAAAATTCGGCCCTACAAGGCGCAGCGCCAGCAGGTTGGCAAGGTGGCGCAGCGCGGCGCCAATGGCACCGCCGAGTGCAACGAGAGATAGATGCAGCATCGGGATTTCCTGCCTGCGCGCGAAAAGCCGGTCAATAGCCAAAGCGTAGCAGTTGGCATAGGGAGCGGCCAGAACGGACCGCTTCGGCGCAGGAAACAAGATGTGGACAAGGGCCTCGCCGGCGAAGCCCCTGTTGGGTCCGGGCCTGGCGGGCTATAGCATCGCGGTCATGCAACCTTCCAAAGACATCTCCCGCCTGATCGAGATCATGGCCGCCCTGCGTGAGCCGGAAACCGGCTGCCCCTGGGACATCGAGCAGAATTTCGCAACGATCGCGCCCTACACCATCGAAGAGGCTTATGAGGTTGCAGACGCGATCGCGCGCAACGACATTGATCATCTCAAGGAAGAGCTCGGCGACCTGCTGCTACAGGTCGTCTATCACGCCCAGATGGCAGAAGAGGCTGGCGAGTTTGTCTTCGGCGATGTGGTGCAAGGCATCACCACCAAGATGATCCGCCGCCACCCCCATGTCTTCGGCGATGCCAAGGCGCGCGAGGCGCGCTCGGCCAAGGGCATGTGGGAAAAGATCAAGGCCGAGGAGAAAGCGGAAAAACGCGCCGCGCGCATCGCCCGCGGGGTCGATCCCGAAGATCATGGCAAGGGTTTTCTCGACAGCGTGCCGGTAGCACTACCGGCGCTGACGCGCGCGCTGAAACTGCAGGAAAAGGCCGCCCGCGTCGGCTTCGACTGGGGCGAAGCGGCACCCATCCTCGACAAGATCGAAGAAGAGATCGGCGAATTGCGCGAGGCCATGGCCAAGGGCGACAAGGCCGCGGTCAAGGACGAGTTCGGCGACATGCTGTTTGCGCTGGTCAATCTCGGCCGGCACCTGGAGCTCGACTCCGAGGCAGCGCTGGGCGGCACCAACGACAAATTCCGCCGACGCTTCCACTATGTCGAAAAGGCGCTTGATGGCGCCGGCCACAGCCTGGAAGCGGCAACGCTCGACGAGATGGAAGCGCTGTGGCAGCAGGCCAAGACGGAGTAAGCCGTCTTAGCTGTCGTTTCCAAGAAGGTTGTTCAGTCTTTGGAACGGGCTGATGCCGCCGAGTGCAGAGTGTGGGCGCGTTAGGTTGTAGTTTGCTGCCCAGTGGTGAATGGCTTTGGCGCGTTCGTTCGATGAGGCGTATGGCCTGGCATAGGCCCATTCGC
>NZ_JACZEP010000010.1 GCF_014863355.1 Aminobacter carboxidus
GACCGGGGGGAGAGACCGGGGGCAACCAGGCCGCGGCGAGGCGGCTGGGCGGGCTGAGAGTGTGGACCGGAGCCTCCCCGAGGCGCCGGGCGGGCTGCGAGTGGGGACCGGCGCCTCCCCAAAGGCGCCGGTCTGGCCGCAGTCATTGCAGCGTCAGCACCAGGTCGGCGATCCGCTTGCGGGCAGCGGCTGTCTTCACCGGATCGATGCGCCAGGCCTTGAGCTCCTTGAGCGGCACGGAATCCGGGCTGTCCTTGACAGTCGGTCGCACGGCGTAGTCGCCCGGCACGTTGAAGGGCTCGAAGGCCGGTCCGCCGGTGGCAGAATCGTCGCCCATCATGAAGTCGATCAGCAACCGGGCCGCAGCTGGGCTCGGCGCCTTGTCGACAAGTGCAAGGACTGCAGGAAACAGGATGCCATTGGAAGGCTCGACGTCGTTGGCGACCTGCAGCGCCCAGCCTTCCTTGTCGTTGTCGCGGCGGTCGGAATAGGTGGCGAAGCCGACAGGGGGATTGACCGAGGTCTTGTCGCCGATGGCCTTGTTGATGACGTCTGAGTTGGGGACCAGCACGAGGTCGTTGGCAAAGAGGTCGCGGACGAACTGTTCGCCGGCACCCTGCAGGTCGCTGTCGACAGCGATCGGCTTGCCGAACTGCGCCTCGTAGGCCTTGGCCATCTCGTCGGGGCGCAGCGAGAATTCGACCAGCAGGTCGAGCAATTCGCCACGCTGCAGCGGGTCGACCATCAGGACACGGCCTTTCCAGTCCGGCGTCGTCAGCTGCCACAGGTTCTTGACCGGCGCGCCGTTGGGATTGGCAGCTTCGTTGTACATCAGCACCTTGGTCGACAGGCGCTGGGTCAGAAGCGGGGTCTTGTGCTCGTCGGCAAGTTCGCCCGCCACGCGCGGCGGGATGTAGGGCACGACGCGGTTGGTCTTGACCAGGTCTTCATAGACCACCGGCGTGTCGGCGATGTAGAGCACGTCGACGGCGTTGACGCCGGCGGTCTGCTCGGCGACGACACGGGCGATCTGCTTGACCGAGCTCATGTCGATGCCGACGAAGTCGATGCCTGGATAGGTCTCCTCGAAGGCCTTTTCGACCTTGGCGATGCGGCTCGACAGCGAGAAGACGGTGACCTTGCCTTCCTTCTGCGCCAGTGGCAGCAGCTCCTTGACGCTCATCGCGTCGAGTTCGGCAGCGCCGGCTGCCAGGGGCAGCAAGGCGACTGCTGCGAAAAGTGTCCATTTCATCGACTTGAGCATATTTTTCCCTCCCAGGTTTTTCTCAATCGAATTCGTCGAACAGGCCCGACAGGCGTTCGAGCGCGCCCATGACGCGGCTCTGGTGCCGGCCGGCAATGGTCAGCAAAATGGCGTTGACGATGGCGAACGGCACCGTCGGCGTCTGGAACTCGCTGCCCGAGCGGCCGCGCGGTGCGGCCAGCACAAGGTCGGCTTCGGGCTGCATCATGGTGCCGGCGAGGTCGGTGACCAGCATCGCTTTGGCGCCCTGCGCATGGCAGTGCTCGACAAGCGGGGCATAGCTTGTCGGCTGCTTGCGGAAGGCCAGCGCCAGCACGAGGTCGCCCTTGTCCATGCCGACGACACGCTCGGCAATGTCGCGGCCACGGCCTTCGAGCACGATGGTGGTCATGCCGAAGCGGTCGAGCCGGCGGCGCAGGAACTGGGTGATCGACTGGGCATGGCCCTGGCCGAACAGGAAGATGCGCCTGGCATCGACGATCATGTCGGCGGCGCGGTTGATGCTGTCCTGCGAAACGGCAAGGCGCAGATGTTCGAGTGCGGCGATCTCGCTGCCGATCAGGTCGAGCAGGAAATCGCCGTGCTCGACCTTGGCGACGGAGCGGCGCATGCGTTCGGCGGCGTCCTGGCTTTCGACCAGTTCGCGCTGCAGCTGCGAACGCAGCTCGGGATAGCCCTTGAAACCAAGCTTCTGGGCCAGCCGGGTGGTTGCCGCCTCATGCACGCTGGCACGTTCGGCAAGCCTGGCGCTCGACAGGAAAGCGGCTTCGGCGGCGTTTTCGAGCAGGGCGGAGACGAGTCGCTGGTCGGCCTCGGTGAGGCGGGTCGAATGGCTCTTGATGCGATCCAGCAGCGTCATCATCTTGCATCCATTTTGCACTCGACTCTTATGATGCAAGATGTCTTGCAGTCAAGTGCAAACGTGTGCAAGATTGGCTTTTCTGTCTTGCAGCGCCGGGGTTGGACATGAAAAAGGCGCTCCGGGGAGCGCCGGGGTGTCGGTCAGGGCAGGGCACGGCCGTGGCCGAAAACCTCAGATGTATTTCATGTAGCCGACAAAACCGGTGATCTTCCAGCGCCCATCCGTCTTGCGGCAGAAATACAGCGTCTGCCAGTTCAGGACGTCGTCGCTGCCGTCGGCGCGTTTGATGGTGCCGTCGAACTTCTTGCGCGCCACAGCGACATCGCCTGATATGTCGATCTCGGTCAGCCGTGTCGCGCGGTGGATGCCTTGGGCAAGCGGCTCGGCATATTGGGTGGCGGCCGTTTCGGCTGCCTGGCGCAGCCACTCGTTGCGATAGACCGAAAGCGTCGGGAAAGCGGCGTCCCACGCGTCGGGATTGGCCGAATTGTGGGCGTGGATGCCGAGGAAGCGCTGCTCGTCGAAGTCGCCTGACACCATGGCCCAGTCCTGACCGACGAAGGCAGCGATGTCGCGCTCGACCAGCATCTCCCAGATGGCGGCGCGGTCGGCATCTCCAGGGAACGGGTTTTCGGCAATCGTCATGTCAGTCACCTAGAGGCAGTCTGGGGTCGTCGATCTTGAGCATGCTGAGGCTCTGCTTGATGCGTCGCAGGCCTTCGAGCACGTTGGTGCCGCGGGTCTCGGCGGTGGCGGTGGCGATCATGTCGAGGATGGCAAGCAGCGCAAAACGCGACGAGGTCGGCTTGTAGATGTTGCCGTCTTCGATCGGCTGGAACGGGATGACGATGTCGGCGACCTTGGCCAAAGCCGAGCCCGGCGCTGTCACCGCAACGGTACGGGCGCCATATTGCCGGGCGACCTGGACCGCATCGACAACCGACTTGGCGTGGCCGGAAACGGAGAAGGCAACGACAGTCGTCTCGGGCCTGGCGACCGCCGCATACATGCGCTGCAACTGGCCGTCGACCTGGGCGACGACCGACAGGCCGAGCCGGAACAGCCGGTTCTGCAGCTCCGTCGCCATCATCGAGGAGATGCCGCCGGAGCCGAAGCACAATATGTGCTGCGAGGCCGACAGCCGCTCGGCCACCGACACCAAAGTCGCCATGTCGAGATTGTCCGAGGCGCGCTGGATCGCCACGATCGCCGCTTCGGTGACGGCGGAAGCGATGCGCTGCTCGCGCGCGTCGCGGCTGAGCGGTTCGGGCTTGAGATATTGGCCGCCGATGGCGATGGCCTGGGCCAGGAAGAACTTGAAATCGCGCACCCCGTCGCAGCCGAGGTTGCGGCAGAAGCGGGTGACTGTCGGTTCGCTGACGCCGACGCGCGCGGCGATCTCCGAAATGGCGGCCTTGGAAGCGAAGTCGAGATCCGACAGCACCAGGCTCGCCAGGCGCTTGTCGGACTTCGAGCCGTCCTGCGCCATGACCTGAAGCCGGGTGATGATGTCGGCGATGTTGCTCATACGGGCAGGCCGGTCGCCTTGTCGAACAGGTGGATGTTTTTCGGATCGGCGCTGACCGGCAGTGTCTCGCCCGGCCGCACCGAAACGCGGTCGCGGAACACGGCGCGCACCTGCTCGTTGCCGATGGCGCCGTAGATATGGGTTTCCGAGCCCGTCGGCTCGATGACGTCGACCTTGAACGGCAGCGCGCCCGCGCTGGCGCTGATGATGAAATGCTCCGGCCTGATGCCAGCCTCGACAGCGCCTGCGAAGGCCGAGGCACGGCCGCCGTTGAGCGACAGCTTCTCGCCGGTCGCCGTCTCGAAATGCGTACCCGACGTTGAACTGCCAAGGTTGCCCGAGACAAAGCTCATCGACGGCGAGCCGATGAAGCTCGCGACGAACTTGTTGGCCGGCTTGTCGTAGAGTTCGAGCGGTGCACCCACCTGCAGGATCTTTCCCTGGTTCATGACAACGATGCGGTCGGCCATGGTCATGGCCTCGATCTGGTCGTGTGTCACGTAAACCACCGTCGATTTCAAGCGCTGATGCAGCGCCTTGATCTCGGTGCGCATCTGCACGCGCAGTTGCGCGTCGAGATTTGACAGCGGCTCGTCGAACAGGAACACCGAGGGTTCGCGCACGATGGCGCGACCCATGGCGACACGCTGGCGCTGGCCGCCGGAGAGCTGGCGCGGATAGCGGTCGAGATAGGCGTGCAGGTTGAGGATCGCCGCGGCGTTGTTGATCTTGTTGTCGATGACCTCGGGCGCCTCGCCCCTGATCTTGGGGCCGAAGCCGATGTTTTCGGCCGCGGTGAGATGCGGAAACAGCGCGTAGGACTGGAACACCATGGCGATGTTGCGCTTTTGCGGCGGCAGCTCGTTGGCGCGCATGCCGCCGATCACAAGATCGCCGTGACTGATCGGCTCGAGCCCGGCCAGCATGCGCAGCAAGGTCGACTTGCCGCAGCCGGAGGGGCCGACCAGGACGACGAACTCGCCGCTTGGAATGTCGAGGTTGATGTCGTCGAGCACCTTGTGCTGGCCAAACGACTTGGAGAGGTTGCGGAAGGCTACGCCGGTCATGTCTTCACGCTCCCAATATGTCGTCGATGAATGGCAGGCAGCCGGCGGTCAGCCCGGCGTCGACCGGCAGCACAGTGCCGGTGATGCCGGAGGCGCGTGGCGAGGCAAGGAAGGCGACCGCCTCGGCCACTTCGCGCGCGTTGACGATGCGGCCAAGCGGATAAAGCCGCTGCAGCTTGCCCAGAATGGCCGGATCCTTGGCCAGGCGATGGTCCCAGGCCGGGGTGCGGATCGAGCCGGGGCAGACGACGTTGGCGCGGATGCCCTGGCGGCCATGCTCGACAGCAATGGCGCGCGACAAGGCGTTGATGCCGGCCTTGGCCGCGGCATAGGCCGGATTGCCGAAATGCGACAGCGCGTTGACCGAGGAGATGAAGACGAAGCAGCCCGCGCCGCGCGTCACCATCGGCTTGAGCAGCGCGTTGGTCAGGCTGGCGACGCCGGTCAGGTTGAGGTCGATCTCGGTCTCGACCCGCTCCTGGGTCAGCGCCGGCAGGGTTTCGGCGCGGGTCCAGCCGGCATTGTTGATGACGATGTCGGGCACGCCGTCGGCTTCGATGAGCTTGCGTGCCGCTGTTGCAAGACCGGGGCGATCGGTCAGGTCGAAGCTGTGGCGCCCGGCGAGATCGAGACCGTCCATCGCCTCGATATACTGGTCGCAGCCGATGACGCGGGCGCCGCCTTCATTGAAGATCGCCACCAGCGCCCGGCCGAGGCCGCCACCGGCGCCGGTAATCAGGACGGACTTTCCGCTGAATTCGCTGTCACTGCTCAACGATGTGCTCCCATAGCGATCTTGGCCGCTTTCTGTGTTCAGGACTATGGCCGAAAATGTAATTAAGCAACAAAGAAAATCGCTTGATATGGCGAAATTGCTGGATAATGTAAGAAAGTCACTTAATCAAAGAGGCGCGTTAAAGCGCCGGAGGACCGGGCCTTGGCCCGTGGGAGCAAGGGAACACCGACATGGCGATTTCGAAGTTGAAGACTGGCCTTCTGGCCGGGTTGAGCGTGCTGGCACTGGCCGCCCAGGCGAATGCCGGCGAAGTCAGGGTCACGGTCGCGGAATACAGCGCAAAGACCGGCCCCTATTTCCAGGAAGTGGAAAAGGCATTCGAGGCGGCCAATCCAGGTGTCGACGTCAAGTTCGAGGTCGTGCCGTGGGACGTGCTGCTGCAGAAGCTGACCACCGACATCACCGCCGGCACCAATGCCGACCTGTCGATCATCGGCACGCGCTGGCTGATCGACTTCGTCCAGCAGGGCGTCGCCGAGCCGCTCGACGGCTACATCAATGACGAGTTCAAGGGCCGCTTCATCGACACCTTCATGTCGCCTTCGGTGATGGACGGAAAGACCTACGGCCTGCCGATCGCCGCTTCGGCGCGGGCGATGTATTACAACAAGGAACTGCTCGAAAAGGCCGGCGTCGCCAACCCGCCGGCGACCTGGGCCGAGCTCAAGGATGCGGCCGCCAAGATCAAGGCGCTGGGCGGCGAGAATTACGGCTTCGGCCTGCAGGGCAAGGAGATCGAGACCGACGTCTATTATTATTACGCGATGTGGTCGCAAGGCTCCGAGATCCTCGACAAGGACGGCACCTCGGGTCTCGACAGCCCCGGCGCCATCGAGGCGGCCAAGCTCTACAAGTCGCTGATCGACGAGGGCCTGACCCAGCCGGGCGTCACCTCCTATGCGCGTGAGGACGTGCAGAACCTGTTCAAGCAGGGCAAGGTCGGCATGATGATCACCGCGCCCTTCCTGTCCAACCAGATCAAGGAAGAAGCGCCGAACCTGAAATATGGCGTCGCCGCCATCCCCGCCGGCCCGACCGGTGCGCGCGGCACCTATGGCGTCACCGATTCCATCGTCATGTTCTCCAATTCGAAAAACAAGGACGAGGCCTGGAAGCTGCTCGACTTCCTGTTTCAGACCGACTGGCGCGCCAAGTTCACCCAGGGCGAAGGCTTCCTGCCGGTGAACAAGGAAGAGGCCAAGATGGACTACTACGTCAACAATGCCGACCTGGCCGCCTTCACCGCCCTTTTGCCCGACGCCCGTTTCGCGCCGATCATTCCGGGCTGGGAAGAGGTCGCGCAGATCACCTCTGACGCCATCCAGAAGGTCTATCTCGGCGAAGGCGACCCCGAGGCCCTGCTCAAGGAAGCCGCTGCCAAGGCCGACGGCATCCTGAAGAAGTAGCTTTTTCAGGCGGCGGCGCATCCAAGGCTGCGCTGCCGCCCCTTCACCTTGCCCCGCGCTCCAGGCCACGGCTCCCATGCACAATCGCGCCCTGCCATATCTGCTGACGCTGCCGAGCCTGATCCTGGCGGCGGTGGTGATCTTCTGGCCGGTCGTCGACCTGATCCAGATCTCGACGCATGAGGTCAGCCGTTTCGGCCAGCTGCGCGATTTCAGCGGCCTCGACAATTTCGCAGCGCTGGTGGCCGATCCCGATTTCATCAAGGCGCTTGTGCGTACCGGCGTGTGGACGGCAGCCGTCGTCGGCGGCGCGCTGTTGGTGTCGATCCCGGTGGCGGTGATCCTCAACACCGATTTCTACGGCCGTTCGCTCGCCCGTGTCATCGTCATGCTGCCCTGGGCGGTGTCGCTGACCATGACGGCGATCGTCTGGCGCTGGGCGCTGAACGGCGAAAGCGGCATGCTGAATTCCGCCCTGCGCGGGCTCGGCCTTGCCGACCACAACATCCAGTGGCTGGCGAGTGCGGCGACCGCATTTCCGATGCAGATCATGATCGGCATCCTGGTGACGGTGCCGTTCACCACCACCATCTTTCTGGGCGGCCTGTCGTCGATCCCCGACGACCTCTACGAGGCGGCGGCACTGGAAGGGGCGGGACCGGTGCAGCAATTCCGGCGCATCACCTTTCCGCTGCTGAAGCCCTTCGTCAACATCGCCATCGTGCTAAACACGATCTATGTCTTCAACTCGTTCCCGATCATCTGGGTGATGACGCAGGGCGGTCCGGCCAACTCGACCGACATCCTCGTCACCCATCTCTACAAGCTGGCTTTCCGCATCGGCAAACTCGGCGAGGCGTCGGCGGTGTCGCTGGTCATGCTGGCGATCCTTTTGGTGTTCACCGCCATCTACATCAGGCTCGCCATGCGGGGAGAACGCGCATGATCGCGCCCAAACTCAAGCGCACCATCATCGCCTGGAGCCTGCTTGCGCCGCTTGTCGTCGTCACGCTGTTTCCCTTCGCGGTGATGTTTCTGACCGCGGTCAAGCCGGCGCAGGAAGTGCTGACGCCGAGCTGGTGGCCGAGCGAGTTTCGCTGGCGCAATTTCTACGACATGTGGGTGCAGGCCGGCTTCGGCCGGGCGCTGTTCAATTCGCTTTACGTGTCGGTGATCGCCACAGTCGGCGCCATCGTCATCTCGATCCCGGCCGCCTATGCGATGTCGCGCTTCCGCTTTGCCGGCCATGGCGCCTTCCGGCAGTTCCTGCTGGTCTCGCAGATGATCTCGCCGATCGTGCTGGTGCTCGGCCTGTTCCGGCTGCTCGCCTCCTTCGGCCTTGTCGAAAGCCTGAATGCCGTCGGCGGCGTCTACATGGCCTTCAACATCGCCTTCACCGTGTGGATGCTGCAGAGCTATTTCGACACCATCCCGCGCGACCTCGAGGAAGCCTCGTGGATGGAAGGCGGCAGCCGCTGGCTGACCTTGCGCAAGGTGTTCTTGCCTCTGTGCGTGCCGGCCATTGCCGTCACCGCCATCTTCACCTTCATCAATGCCTGGAACGAATTCGTCGTCGCACTGACCATGCTGCGCAGCCAGGAAAGCTATACGCTGCCGATCCAGGTGTTTTCACTTGTTGCCGGGCGCTACAGTGTCGAATGGCACTACGTCATGGCGGCCACGCTCGTCGCCACCGTGCCGGTCGCCATCCTGTTTGTCTGGCTGCAGCGCTACCTCGTCCGCGGGCTGGCGCTCGGCGCCGTCAAGTGACCCTAACCCGCTGACGTCAACGATAAAGAAACGAACCCGACATGCGCATCTTCACCGCCTCGCTGGCGACCGAGACCAACACCTTCTCGCCGGTGCCGACCGACCGCGCCTCGTTCGAGATGGCATTCTACGCCGGGCCGGGCCAGCATCCTGAGACACCGACCTTGTGCTCGTCGCCGATGGTGGCGCTGCGCCGCCGCGCCGCTGCCGACGCACTGACCGTCATCGAAGGCACCGCCACCTGGGCCGAGCCGGGCGGGCTGGTGCAACGCCAGACCTTCGAGGCGCTGCGCGACGAAATTCTCGACCAGCTCAAGGCGGCCATGCCGGTCGACGCCGTCATGCTTGGCCTGCACGGCGCGATGGTGGCGCAAGGCTATGACGATTGCGAAGGCGATCTGTTGGCGCGGGTGCGCGAGATCGTCGGGCCCGATGTCGTGATTGCTGCGGAATTCGACCCGCACAGCCACCTGACGCCGAAGCGTGTCGCGGCCTGCAACGTGCTGGCGGCCTTCCTCGAATTTCCGCACACCGATTTCTACGAGCGCGGCGAGCATGTCGTTGCGCTTGGCCTGGCGGCAGCGCGCGGCGAGATCAAGCCGGTCATCTCGACCTTCGACTGCCGCATGATCACCGTGCTGCCGACCAGCCGCGAGCCGATGCGGAGCTTCGTCGACCGCATCAAGGCACTGCATGGCAAGGACGGCATCCTGTCGGTGTCGGTGATCCATGGCTTCATGGCCTCCGACGTGCCCGAAATGGGAACGCGCATCGTCGTCGTCAGCGACAACGACAAGGCCAAGGGCGATGCGCTCGCCGAAAAGCTCGGCCGCGAGCTCTATGCCATGCGCGAAAAGACGGCGATGACCATGGTCGACACCGACGCCGGCATCGACCAGGCGCTCGCCGCGCGCAAGGCCAATCCGGCAAAGCCCGCTGTTGTCGCCGACGTCTGGGACAATCCCGGCGGCGGCGTCGCCGGTGACGGCACCTTCATGCTGCGGCGGATGCTGGAGCGTGGCCTCGACAAGGTTGGCGTCGCGACGATCTGGGACCCGATCGCGGTGACCTTCTGCCATGCGGCGGGCGAGGGCGCGGTGATCGACCTGCGTTTCGGCGGCAAGGCCGGGCCGCAGGCCGGCGAGCCGATCGATGCCAAAGTGCAGGTGCTGAAGGCGGTCGAGGAAGGCTGGCAGAGTTTCGGGCCAAGCCGCGTCACGCTCGGGCTGACGGCGCTGGTGCGCATCCTGGGCACCGAGGTCGACGTCATCCTCAACACCAACCGGACCCAGACCTTCGAGCCCGACATCTTTTCCAATCTCGGCATCGAGCTGGCCAGCAAGGACATTTTGCTGGTCAAGTCGACCAACCATTTTTATGCCGGTTTCGCGCCGGTGGCGGCCGAGATCATCTATGTCGACGCGCCGAGCTCGTATCCAAGCAATCCGCGCGTCACCAACTACACCAAGCTTGTCCGTCCGGTCTGGCCGCGGGTCAGCGATCCCTGGGCGTGAGGGGCGAGGCCGCAAGGCCTCGCCTTTTGCCGGTCAGGTCGCGGGCCGGAACGGCTTGGCCAGCGACGCCGGGAAATGCAGCGCCAGCATCTGGCGGTTCTGCGAGATGATGACCAGCACGATGATGGTGGCGAGATAAGGCAGGGCGGAAAGCAGTTCCGAGGGAACCGCGATGCCGAGTGCCTGGCCCTGCAGCTGCAGGATGGTCATGCCGCCGAACAGCCAGGCGCCGAGCAGCACACGCAGCGGCCGCCATGTCGCAAAGACCACCAGCGCCAGCGAAATCCAGCCCTTGCCGGCGGTCATGTTCTCGACCCAGAGCGGGGTGTAGGCGACCGACAGATAAGCACCGGCAAGACCAGCCATCAGCCCGCCGAACAGCACGGCGAGATAGCGGATGCGGATCACCGGATAGCCGATGGCATGTGCGGTCTCCGGCGACTCGCCGATGGTGCGCAGCACCAGCCCGCCCTTGGTGCGGTAGAGGAACCAGCTGATGACGAAGAACATGACGATGGCGAAATAGACCATCGGATCGAAGCGGAACAGCATCGGCCCGACGACGGGAATGTCGGAGAGATAGGGGATGTAGATCTTCTTCAGCGCATCGATCGGTGCCGAGCCGAAGTTGCGGCCCAAAAAGGCCGAGACGCCGGAGCCGAAGATGGCGAGCGCCAGGCCGGCGGCATACTGGTTGGTCAAAAAGGTCAGCGCCAGCACGCCGAACAAAAGCGAGGCGGCTGCCCCGCCAAGCGCGCCGGCGAGGATTGCGACCGGCATCGGCAGGCCGGCGATGACAGCCCAGAAGGCGAAGGCCGCCCCCATCAGCATCATGCCTTCGATGCCAAGGTTGAGAACGCCCGATTTTTCGACGACGAGTTCGCCGAGCGCAGCGAAGATCAGAGGTGTTGCGGCAATGATGGTGCCGGTGAAAATGGCAATGAACAAGTCCATCAGGCATGCTCCGGAATGCGGCGAAGCCGGTAGAAGATGAAGAAGTCGGCGGCAAGCAAAAAGAACAACAAGATGCCCTGGAAGATGCGGGTCAGCGCAGCCGACAGGCCAAGATTCATTTGCACTGCTTCGCCGCCGAGGAAAAGTAGCGACATCAGCAATCCACCGAGGACGATGCCGAAGGCGTTGAGGCGGCCGATGAAGGCAACGATGATGGCAGCGAAGCCGTAGCCGGGCGAGATCTGCGGCGACAGCTGTCCGAGCGGGCCCGAGACCTCGGCCATGCCGGCAATACCGGCGGCAGCGCCACCGGCAAGCAGGCCGGTCCACACCGCAGCGGATTCGCGGAAGCCGGCGTAACGCGCGGCCAGAGGTGCGGCACCACTGACCGACATCTTGTAGCCAAGGAAGCTGCGGTCGGTGAACAGCCACATCAAAAACACCGCGACCACGGTGATGAACACCGAGGCGTTGAGCCGGTAGGCATAGTCGAACGGCTCGAACATCGCCGCCGCCGACAAAAGGGCCGTCTGCGGATAGTTGAAGCCGGCCGGGTCGCGCCAGGGGCCGTGCACCAGCCACGACAACAGCAGCGTGGCGATATAGGTCAGCATCAGCGTGACCAGGATCTCGTTGGTGTTCATCCGCGCCCTGAGGAAGGCGGGGATGGCAGCCCAGGCCATGCCGGCGATGGCGCCGGCAAAAAACATCAGCGGCAACAGCAGAATGCTGTCGGGGTCGGGGTAAAACAGGCCGACGCCGCAGGCAGCGATGGCGCCGATGATCAGCTGGCCTTCGGCGCCGATGTTCCAGACATTGGCGCGGAAGCCGACGGCGAGGCCGCAGGCGATGAGGATCAGCGGCGAGGCCTTGAGCAGCCACTCCGACAGACCGTTCAACGAATTGAGCGGGGCGATGAAGAAGGCCTGTAGCGTCGCCAGCGGGTCATAGCCGAGCACGGCAAACAGCAGCGAGCCGACGAGAAGTGTTAACCCGGTCGCGATGACCGGTGCCGCCACCCGCATCCTGGCGGATGGTTCCGGTCTTTGTTCAATCCTGAATCGCAACTTCGGCTCTCCCATTGCTACCGTTGCCGCGGTCGACCCTTGTCATCAGCAGGCCGATTTCTTCGCGGTTGGTTTTTGTCCTGATCAGTGGCGGCGAGACCTGGCCCTGGCAGATGACGAGCAGCCGGTCGCAGATCTCGAACAATTCGTCGAGCTCCTCCGAGATCACCAGCACCGCGGCACCCGAGCGGCTCAGGTCGACAATTGTCTGGCGAATGAAGGCGGCAGCGCCGACGTCGACGCCCCAGGTCGGCTGTGCCACGAGGAACAGCTTGGGCTCGAGCGCGATCTCGCGACCAACGATGAACTTCTGCAGATTGCCGCCCGACAGGCTTTGGGCGATCGATTGCGGGCCGTTGGCCTTGACCTTGAAGCGCTCGATGATCCCAGCGGCGAAACTGCTCGCCTGCTTGCGGTCGACGAGGCCGTTGCGCACCAGGCCAGCGCGGTGGGCGGTCAAAACGGCATTCTGCCACAAGGCATGCGGCGGCACGGCACCGCGGCCAAGCCGCTCTTCCGGCACGAAGGCCATGCCGAGCTTGCGCCTTTCGCTGGCATTGAGATGGGCGGCGGCCTTGCCGTCGATCTGGATCGCCAGCGCATTGGGATGGGTGCGTTCGCCGCTGAGCAGCGAGATCAGCTCGGCCTGGCCGTTGCCGGAAACGCCGGCAAGCCCGACGATCTCGCCGCCGCGCACTTCAAACGAGACGTTCTTGAGCTCGACGCCATATTGGTCGCGGGCAGGGGCGGTCAGCCCGCGCACCTCGAGCACCGGCTTGTCGCTCGGCACGGAGGGGCTGACGTGCATTTCGGGCAGTTCGGCGCCGACCATCATGCGGGCGAGCTGGGCCGAGGTGCTTTCCTTGGGCCTTGCGGTGCCCGTCACCTTGCCGTTGCGCAGCACGGTTGCCGTGTCGCAAAGCTCCTGCACCTCGTCGAGCTTGTGGCTGATATAGACGATCGAGCAGCCTTCGCTGGCCAGCTGGCGCAAGGTCTCGAACAGCTTGACCACGGCCTGGGGTGTCAGCACCGATGTCGGCTCGTCGAGGATCAGAAGCTTCGGCGCCTGCAGCAGGCAACGCACGATCTCGACGCGCTGGCGTTCACCGACCGACAGGTCGTGGACGCGGCGATGCGGGTCGATCGGCATGCCGTAGCGGTTCGACAGCTCGGTGATCTGGCGGGCCAGCGCATCGAGGTCGAAGGTGCTCGAAACGGCGAGCGCGATGTTTTCGACCACGGTGACGGATTCAAACAGCGCGAAATGCTGGTAGACCATCTCGATGCCAAGCGCCCGCGATGTCGCTGGCGTGTGGGCGGCGACGGGTTTGCCGTCGCAGAAGATCTCGCCGGAATCGGCCTGGGCCGCGCCATAGATGATCTTCATCAATGTCGATTTGCCGGCGCCGTTTTCGCCGAGCACGGCGTGGATTTCGCCTGGCATGATCGACATCGAGATGTCGTCATTGGCGATGATGCCTGGGTAACTTTTGGTGATGTTGCGCAATTCGAGGCGTGGGGGCATAGCCGGGTCCTGCCGTGAGGGTTGGACGGTGCGCAGCCATAGTCCACCGGAGCGAGCCGCATGACCCCGAGATCGGAATCATGCGGCGCTGTAGAGCCCCGGTGGCCTTGCTAGCGGGTAAGCGAAGATCAGCCGAGCTTGCCGATCATTCCCTTGACGAACCAGTTCATGCCGCGGATGTCGGCATCGGCCAGCACGCTGCCTGCCGCAACCTTGACGTTGCCGTCCTGGTCCTTGAGTTCGCCGGCATAGGGGTGGATCTTGCCGGAGCCGATGTCGGCCTCGAGCTGCTTGAGCTTGGTGATGACGTCGGCCGGGATCGCCTCATTGTAGGGCGCCATCTTGACGACGCCACCGGCCAGGCCGTCCCAGCGCGCTTCGGGCTTCCAGGTGCCTGCTGCCACGCCCTTGGCGGCGCCGACATAGTCGCTCGACCAGTCGAGCGTGAAGGCGGTGAGCTGCTTGCCCGAGCCGAACTTGGCCATGTCGCTGGCATAACCGATCGACCATGCGCCGCCTTCGCCGGCGACCTGGACACCGGTCGCGGTGTCGGTCATCGAGCAGATGACATCGCAGCCCTGCGACAGAAGCGTGTTGGCGGCTTCCTTTTCCTTGCCCGGATCGAACCAGGAATTGAGGAAGATGGCGTTGCAGGTGGCGTCGGGATTGACGCTTTGCGCGCCGAGCAGCAGCGCATTGGCCGGGCCGACGATATCGGGGATCGGGAAGCCGCCGATGAAGCCGATCTTGCCGGCCTTGCTCATATGCGCGCCGGCGGCACCGGCGACGAAAGTGCCTTCATAATATTTGGCTTCGAAGGTGCCGAGATTGGCGAGATGGACAATGCCGGAGCAATGCTCGAAGGCGACCTTGGGGAAGCGCGGGGCCACCTTCTGCATCGGCGTGCCATGCGAGAACGAGGTGCCGAAGACCAGCTGGTTGCCGGAGGCGGCGAGTTCGCGGAACACGCGTTCGGCATCCTGCGGCATGAAGATGTTGTCGATGACGGTCAGCGCGACCTTGTCGCCGAATTCCGCCTTGATGGCGTCGACGCCGAGGCTGTGCTGCTTGGTCCAGCCGATGTCGGCGATCGGCGAGACATAGACGACACCGATCTTGAGCGGCTCCTGGGCGCTGGCGATGCCGGCAAGGCCCGTGGTGCCGAGAGCGGCGCCCGCGGCGCCGGAATATTGCAGAAATTGCCGTCTGGTCAGATTGAACATGGTGGTAACCCTCTGTTGGTTGGATGCGCCCGGCTTGTTGCCGGGTCTATTTTGAGGCGTGGACATGGGCATGTGCCCGTGCCGCGCCGTTTTCTCCGGCCTTTTTTCGTGGTGCCGGTTTCGGCGGCTCGCCTGACTTGCCGTCGAGATAGGGTTCGAGCGCTTCGCGCGGCGTCAGCTCGGGAAACACCTGCCGGTCCATGATGTAGCCGCGCACGACTGAACGGTGATGCATGTCGATCAGCTCCATCGCCTGCTTCAGCCGGCCCTTTTCGAGCAGGTCGATGACCCGCGCATGGTCGTCGAGCAGGTTGCAGTAGTCGAAATCGGCGGTGATCAGCGAACGCAGCAAGGTCGTGCGGCGGACCAGCTGGGCATGGATTTCCTGCATCACCTTGTTGCGGCTGAGCCGGACGAAGACGGTGTGGAATTCCTGGCCGAGTACGTCAGCCAGCGCATCGTTGCCTGATGCCACCGCCTGGCGCTGGCGTTCGACATGCTG
Source organism: Aminobacter carboxidus (assembly GCF_014863355.1). Taxonomy (GTDB): domain Bacteria; phylum Pseudomonadota; class Alphaproteobacteria; order Rhizobiales; family Rhizobiaceae; genus Aminobacter; species Aminobacter carboxidus. The sequence continues at coordinate 15,479 of NZ_JACZEP010000010.1, forward strand.
GCGCAGTTCGGCCCAGCCGGCGGGTCCGAGGCGGTCGCTCAACTGGGCGGCGACACCTTGCTCGACAAGCGTCAGCGCGTCGTAGATCTCGAGCGCTTCCTGCATGCTGGGACGGGCGACGAAGGCACCGCGGTTGCGCTCGATCTGGGCAAGGCCGTCGTCGGCGAGGCGGATCAGCGACTGGCGCACGACGATGCGGCTGACGTCGAAAATCTCGGCCAGTTCGCGTTCGCCGAGCTTGCAGCCGGGCACCAGCCGGTGATCGATGATCGCCCGCGTCAGTATGTCGGCAATGGCCTGCGAGCGACTGCTCATGGCATCTTCCTCCCCCGCCTGCGCACTTTGGCTTGCTCAGCGGTCACGACCGGCGTTGGCAACAGCTGATGTGCCGCATATCCCGAGTTGCGTTTCCCATATCGGTAGTCAATCAAATCAAGCTGTCAACCAAAATTCTTTCATTGACATGCAAATTGTCATTGATTGATATCCAATCCTGTGGTTCCAATATGGGCATAACAGAGCTAGGTTCACGGGGAAGTGCTAGCCAGGGAGGGTGCGATGAGCATAGCTGCCCTTTGTAGCGACAGAGTCCTTCTTAACGATTGGCATGTGATCGCCGACCTGACCAACCTGTCGGCGCACGAGCCGTTCCAGACCCGGCTGCTTGGCGTCGACCTGACCGTCTATTGCCGTGGCCGATACAACAAGGAAGTGTTGCGAAACGACACCGGGGCGCTGGTCAATGCGACCAAGCGTTATGGCTTCCTGTGGGCCTGCCTCGGCAAGCCGGAGCGCGACATCGTGTTCGTGCCGGAGGCCGAGGAGGAAGACCGTTACCTGCTCACCGGCGGGTCGATCGCGGTCAAGGTTTCAGGCCTGCGAACGGTCGAGAATTTCCTCGACATGGGCCATTTCCCGTTCGTCCACACCGGCTGGCTCGGCGAGGAGCCGCATACCGAAGTCGCGCCCTACAAGGTCGAGCTGACCGCTGCCGACGAACTGGTCGCGACCGAATGCAAATTCTACCAGCCGGTGGCGTCGCCGACGGCCAAGGAAGGCTTTGTCGTCGACTATATCTACAAGGTGATCCGCCCCTACACGGTGGCGCTCTACAAGAGCAATCCGGTGCAGAAAGAGCGGCTCGACGTCATCACCTTGTTCGTCCAACCCGTCGACGAGGAAAATTGCGTCGCCCATCCCTTCCTTTGCTATCTCAAGGACGGCAGCGACGAGGCCGGAATCCGCAACTTCATGCAGCTGATCTTTGCCCAGGACAAACCGATCCTGGAAAACCAGCTGCCGAAACGCCTGCCGCTCGACCCGCGTGCTGAAACGCCGATCCGCGCCGATGCGGTCGCTGTCTTGTACCGGCGCTGGCTGCGCGACAAATCAGTCACTTACGGCGCGATACCGGCGCGGATGTGAACCCGCGCCCTCAGGAGGAACCTCAGATGACCGAGACGAGATGCAAGGATCAGGTGATCCTCGACCTTTGGCACCCGCTTGCCGCACTTTCCGAAGTGCCGGCCGGCGTGGTGGTCGGCACCATCCTGCTCGAAGAGCGCCTCAGCCTGGCCTGCGACGGCACCGGCAAGGTTGCCGTCTGGCGTTCGCGACGCGATCTGCCTGTCGACGGGCCGGTCGACATTTCAGCGGTCGCAGGCACGCTGCCGGTCAAGCTTGCCTATGGCTATGTCTGGACGTCGCTCGGCAATCCGCCGGCCGACATCTTCCCGATCCCCGAATATGCCGAAGCTGACCGACGCAAGCTCAACGCCGCCACCTTCGGGGTCAATGTCTCGGCGCCGCGGGCGATCGAGAACTTCCTCGACATGGGCCATTTCCCTTATGTCCACACCGATATCCTCGGTGCTGAACCGCACACGGAAGTGAAGGAATACGACGTCGAGATCTCGGTCGACCGCGACGAGATCCTGGCCACACGCTGCCGCTTTTTCCAGCCGATGGCATCGACCACTTCGGATGGCGGCGCCGATGTCGATTATATCTACCGCGTGCCGCATCCCTATTGCTCGGTGCTCTACAAATCGAGCCCGATGGACGAGACGCGGCTCGACGTCATTGCCGTGTTCCTGCAGCCGGTCGACCAGGAACATGTCCGGGCGCACATGTTGCTGTGCGTGCTCGACGAGGACAATGAAGACAAGGTGATCAAGCGTTTCCAGCAGACGATCTTCGGCCAGGACAAGCCGATCCTGGAGAACCAGTTCCCCAAGCGCCTGCCGCTCGATCCGCGCGCCGAGACCCCCATCAGAGCCGACAAGTCGGCGATCGCCTACCGCCGGTGGCTGAGCCAGAAGGGCGTGACCTACGGGGTCATCCCGGCCGCCACCTGAGCGCCTGAAGGCGCCAACGACAAGATATCAGCGAGGAACCTATGCTCGACCTAGCCAAATCCAGATGGCATCCCATCGCCGCGGCGCACGACCTTCCGTTGCGTCATGTCTTTCATGGCCAGCTGCTTGGCCGCGAATTCGCCGTCTGGCGCGCCGACGACGGCTACGTCAACATCTGGGAGAACCGCTGCCTGCATCGCGGCGTGCGCCTGTCGATCGGCATCAATGACGGCCGCGAGCTGAAGTGCCAGTACCATGGCTGGCGCTATTCGAACCGCACCGCCGGCTGCACCTATATCCCGGCACACCCGGCCGATGCGCCGGCCCGCACCATCACCAACCGCACCTTTGCCGCCGTCGAGCGTTACGGCCTGGTGTGGTCGGCAGAAGAGCCGCAAGGCGAGGTGCCCGAGGTGTCAGGGTTTGCCGAAGGCAAGCTTCTGGCGCTGCGCGCCATTCCGGTCAACGCGCCCGCCGACGTGGTGGCGGCGCAGCTTACGGGCTACCGCTTCCAGCCAAGCGGCAACATCGACGGCTCTGCAGCCAAGGTCGCGGTCGAAGCGTCCAACGCCTTTTCGGTGGCGCTGCGTTCGAGCGAGGGCGATGCCAGCACACTCGCCGTGTTGTTCGTCCAGCCGGTCGATTCCAACCGCTCGGTGATCCGCGGCGTGCTCGACAGCGAGGTCGAAGGCGCTGCCCGTCTTGCCGTGCTGCGCCACCACAATGAACTTCTGTCGCGCCTGCGGGTCGCCGTCGAAGCCGAGGCCGCGCGGGAACCTGCACCGGCCCCGCTGGAGCCGATCATCGAACGGGTCTCGCCAGAACTGGCCGAGATGCCGGAAGAGACGACACATGGCCGCAAGGCGACGATCCGCGTCCAGGTTACGAGGAAGTGGTCGGCCGCCGATGGCATTGCCGGCTTCGAACTCAGGCCGCTCAAGGGCCTGTTGCCGACCTTCCAGCCCGGCGCCCATATCGACGTGCATCTGCCCAACGGGTTGATCCGGCAATATTCAATCACCAACGGTCCGGGCGAAAGCGACAGCTACGTCATCGGCGTCAAGCTCGAACGCGACTCCAAGGGCGGCTCGACCTGCCTGCACGAGACGGTGCGCGAAGGCGACGTGCTGGCGATCTCCGAGCCGCGCAACAACTTCCCGCTGCGCCGCGATGCGATCCAGACATTGTTCATCGCCGGCGGCATCGGCATCACCCCGCTGCTCGCCATGGCCCAGGCGCTCAACAACCAGAGCCTCGGCCACGAGCTGCACTACTTCGCCCAGAACCAAGCCCAGCTCGCTTTCCCCGAAAAGACCAAGACGCTTGGCGCCTCGCTCAAGCCGCATCTTGGGCTTTCGCCAGACCAGACCGGCGCGAAGCTGCGCGAGATCCTGTCAGGCTATGGCCCCGACAAGCATGTCTATCTCTGCGGACCCGGCCCGATGCTGGAAGCGGCGCGCGCCATCGCCGCCGAGATGGGCTGGCCGGAAACGGCGGTGCATTTCGAATATTTCAAGAACACCAATGTCATCGACGACTCCACCAGCTTCGAAGTGGCGCTGGCGCGCTCCTGCATGACGCTGACGGTGCCGGCCGGCAAGACGATCCTCGAAGTGATGCGCGACGCCGGCATCGACATGCCGTCGTCCTGCGAGCAGGGCGCCTGCGGTACCTGCCTGGCCACCGTCATCGAAGGCGAGCCCGACCATCAGGACGTCTATCTCAACGATGCCGAGCGCAAGTCCGGCACCAAGATCATGACCTGCGTGTCGCGTGCCAAGTCGGCGCGGCTTGTGCTCGACCTCTAGGAGTTACCGATGATTACGCTTTACGACTACGAACTGTCGGGCAACTGCTACAAGCTGCGCCTGCTGATGGGCATGCTCGGTGTCGAGTGGAAGACCGTTCCCGTCGACTTCTATCCCGGCCGCGAGCACAAGTCGGACTGGTTCCTCAAGATCAATCCGCTCGGCCAGCTGCCTGTCATCGACGACGACGGGCTCATCCTGCGCGACGCCCAGGCGATCCTTGTCTATCTCGCTTCTAAATACGATGCGTCCGGCACGTGGTACCCACGCGACAATCCAGCTCTGCTCGGCGAGATCAGCCAGTGGCTGGCCTTTGCCGACGGCATCACCGGCACGGCTTCGGCAGCGCGCCTACATGATGCACTGTTTTACGACTTCGACGTCGAGGCGGCGCGGGCCGGTGCGCATCGGCTGTTTCGCATCCTCGACGAACATCTGTGGTTCGGCGAACAGGAAGGGCGCAACTGGATCTGCTCGGCGGCTCAGCCGACGATCGCCGACATCGCCTGCTTCCCTTACATCATGCTGTCGGAAGAAGGCGGCATACCAAGACAGGACTATCCGGCGATCCGTCGCTGGTGTGACCGTTTAAAGCGCATCAAGGGTTTTGCCGTGATGTCGGGCGTGTTCCCGGCCGGACCAGCCAAGGCTGCCTGAATTCGATAGTTCGCCGGGCGAGCGCCCGACATTTACCTGATACTGGGAGAAAAAAATGAAAACCCGCGCTGCAGTCGCCGTCGGAGCTGGAAAGCCGCTCGAGATCATGGAGGTCGACCTCGAGGGGCCGCGCGAGGGCGAGGTGCTTGTCGAGATCAAGGCGACCGGCATCTGCCACACCGACGAGTTCACTTTGTCGGGTGCCGATCCCGAAGGCATCTTCCCTGCCATTTTGGGCCATGAAGGTGCCGGTGTCGTCGTCGATGTCGGCAAGGGTGTGACCTCGCTCAAGAAGGGCGACCACGTCATCCCGCTCTACACGCCGGAATGCCGCTCCTGCCCGTCCTGCCTCAGCCGCAAGACCAATCTGTGCACCGCGATCCGCTCGACCCAAGGCCAAGGTCTGATGCCGGATGGCTCGAGCCGGTTTTCGATCGGCAAGGACAAGATTTTTCACTATATGGGCTGCTCGACCTTTTCGAACTTCACCGTGCTGCCCGAGATCGCGCTGGCCAAGGTCAACCCGGACGCCCCGTTCGACAAGATCTGCTACATCGGTTGCGGGGTAACGACAGGCATCGGCGCGGTCATCAATACCGCCAAGGTCGAGATCGGTTCGACGGCGATCGTCTTTGGCCTCGGCGGCATCGGCCTCAACGTGCTGCAGGGTCTTCGTCTTGCCGGTGCCGACATGATCATCGGCGTCGACATCAACAATGACCGCAAGGCCTGGGGCGAAAAGTTCGGCATGACGCATTTCGTCAATCCGAAGGAGGTCGAGGGCGACATCGTGCCTTACCTCGTCAACATGACCAAGCGTGGTGCCGACCAGATCGGCGGTGCCGACTACACCTTCGACTGCACCGGCAACGTCAAAGTGATGCGCCAGGCGCTCGAAGCCAGCCATCGCGGCTGGGGCGAAAGCATCGTCATCGGTGTCGCCGGTGCCGGCCAGGAGATCGCAACGCGGCCGTTCCAGCTGGTCACCGGCCGGACCTGGAAGGGCACTGCCTTTGGTGGCGCGCGTGGCCGTACTGACGTTCCGAAGATCGTCGACTGGTACATGGAAGGCAAGATCCTGATCGACCCGATGATCACGCATACGCTCAAGCTCGAAGACATCAACAAGGGTTTTGACCTGATGCACTCGGGCGAAAGCATCCGCAGCGTCGTGGTCTACTGAGCTCCCCGTCTACTGAGCTCCCAAGACCGGCCAGGCTCCCATGGCCGGTCCTCTAAACGCTGTGGCTTTTCGCCGGCCCTCAAGCCTCCCAGCTTGGCCCGCGTGTTCCCAAAGTCATGGCGTTGACCGGCGGTGCGTCCGAGGTGTCTGCAACCCTCGTCCGCACCGCCGGCATCTCTTTTTGAGCGGTTGCAGGTCCCGCATCCCGACGTTATGCCGGGTCGGGATTGTTTGACGAGAAGGCTAAGCAGATGAAGACCATTTCCACGTCGAAGTCGCATGGCGGCATCCAGGGCGTCTATGCGCACGCATCCGCGGCCTGCGCCTGCGACATGACCTTTGCCGTCTTCGTGCCGCCGCAGGCCAAGGACGGCCCGGTGCCGGTGCTGTGGTATCTCTCTGGCCTGACCTGCACCCATGCCAATGTCATGGACAAGGGTGAATACCGCCGCCTTGCCGCCGAGCTTGGCCTGATGATCGTCTGCCCGGATACCAGCCCGCGCGGCGAAGGTATCGCCGACGAGAAGGACAACTGGCAGTTCGGTTCGGGTGCCGGCTTTTATGTCGACGCGACCGAGGCGCCGTTCGCGAAAAACTATCTGATGTATTCCTATGTCACCGAGGAACTGCCGGCGCTGATCGCGGCAAACTTCCCCGCCGACATGTCGCGCCAGGCGATTACAGGCCATTCGATGGGCGGCCATGGTGCGCTGACCATCGCGCTCAAGCACCCCGAGCGCTTCAAGAGCTGCTCGGCCTTCGCGCCCATCGCCCAGCCTTCGACGGCGGGCTGGTCGAAGCCGGCGCTGGAGAAATATCTCGGTTCCGATGAGGCCGCCTGGCGCGCCTATGACACGACGTTGCTGATCGAGGACGGCAAGCGTTTCCCGGAATTCCTCGTCGACCAGGGTTCATCCGACAGCTTCCTCGACGAGGGCCTGCGCCCCTGGCTGCTCGAAGAGGCCTGCACGAAATCAGGCATCGGCCTGACCTTGCGCATGCAGGATGGCTACGATCATTCCTACAACTTCATCTCGACCTTCATGGACGATCACCTGAGGTGGCACGCCGCCCGGCTTGGCTGAGCGGCGAAACTCGCCGTCACGGCCTCGCCGCCAGCAGCTTGGTGAAGACATGGCGCTTCGCCTTGCCGATGCTGATCTCCAGCGTTTCATATTGTGCCAGATGTGCCGCGATCGCGCTGGCCAGCATGCAGCCGGTGCCGCGCATGGCGACAGCGATGCGCGATGCGTCGAAGCGGACGGGTTCGCGCCCCGGCTGGATCAGCAGGTCCGTCGCGGTGGCGCCGGTTGCGTGGCCGCCTTTGACCAGGATGGCGGATGCGCCGGCGGCGAACAGTTTTTCGGCTTGTTCGACGATCTCTGTTTCGCCGCTGGCGAGCGGCCGGCCGCTCAGCAGCGCCAGTTCGGGCAGGTTGGGCGTGACAAGCGTGCACAGCGGAAACAGCTTGCGCTTCAGCGTGTCGATGGCCTCGTCGTCGAGCAGCTGCCCCCCCGAGCTCGAGGCGAGCACAGGGTCGAGCACGACAGGCACCGGCAGGCTGCTCGCCAGCACCGAAGCGACGGTGTCGATAACAGCCGCCGTTCCGAGCATGCCGATCTTGACCGCAGCGACAGGGTCGGCGGCGAAGGCGGCGCGCATCTGGTCGGCGACAAGGTCGGGCGGCATCTGTTCGATACGCTCGACGCGCTGATGCGTCTGCACCGTCACCGCCGTGATGGCGAGGCTGCAGCGCAGGCCGAAGGCCGACACCGTCTCGATATCGCGGACGATGCCGGCGCCGCCGCTCGAATCCGAGCCGGCGACAACAAGCACATGCGGGGGCACATGCGGGCTCATCGCCACTCAGCCGTCGCTGCCAGCCATTGACGCGTGCGCGCCTCGGGATCGGCGTTGAGCGTGATGTCGGTGACGACGGCAGCAATGTCGGCGCCGTGGGCAAAGACGCCTGATATACGCTCGACATTGAGCCCGCCAATGGCAACCAGCGGTGTGGTGCCAACACGCTTTTTCCATTCGACGATGCGGTCGAGCCCTTGCGGCGCCCACTTCATCGCCTTGAGGATGGTCGGATAGACAGGGCCTAGCGCGACATAGTCGGGTGCGGCGGCAAGTGCGGTGTCGAGTTCGGCATCGTCATGGGTGCTGAGGCCGAGCTTCAGGCCGGCATGGCGGATCGCTGCCACATCAGCCTCGGCCAGATCCTCCTGGCCGAGATGGACGTAGTCGCAGCCCGCGTCGATGGCGAGGCGCCAGTAATCGTTGACGACGAGCTGGCAGCCATGGCGCGCGCAGATGGTTTTCGCCACGCGGATTTCGCGGCGCAGGCCGGCCTCGTCCATGTCCTTGATGCGCAGTTGCACCAGCTTGACGCCCAACGGCACCAGCCGCTCGATCCAGGCGGCGGAATCGACAATCAGGTAGAACGGGTCGAGCTTCATGAAAATGCTGCCATGCCGATGACGGGGGTGGAGGGAACGGCCATGTCGCGCGGTTCGAGCGGGCCGGCGCGGAACGCCTGCCGTCCGGCTTCAACCGCCTTGCCGAAAGCACAAGCCATGGCGACGGGGTCGCTGGCCTTGGCAACAGCCGTGTTGAGCAGCACGGCGTCGTAGCCGAGTTCCATGACGGTGGCGGCATGCGAGGGACGGCCGATGCCGGCATCGACGATCAGCGGCACGTCGGGGAAATGGCCGCGCAGGCTGCGCAAGGCGTCGAGGTTCTGCGGCCCGCGGGCAGAGCCGATCGGCGCGCACCACGGCATCAGCACCTTGCAGCCGGCATCGAGCAGCCGCCCGGCGACGACCAGATCGTCTGTCGTGTAGGGGAAGACCTCGAAGCCGTCGGCAGCGAGAATCCTGGCCGCCTCGACGAGGCCGAACACGTCGGGCTGCAGCGTGTCGTGATTGCCGATGACCTCAAGCTTGATCCAGATGGTGGCAAAGACCTCGCGCGCCATCTTCGCCGTGGTCACCGCTTCCTTGACCGAGTGGCAGCCGGCGGTGTTGGGCAACACGCGCACCCCGAGCGACTGGATCAGCGACCAGAATTTTCCGCCCGTCTTGCCGCCGGAAGTCTCGCGGCGCAGCGAGACAGTGACGATGTCGGCGCCCGACGCCTTGATCGCCTCGGCCATGATGGCGGGCGAGGGGTAAAGCGCGGTGCCGAGCAGCAGGCGGGACGGGATTTGTTGTCCGTAGAGTTCGAGCATGGCTTACCCTCCCTTCATCGGTGCGAGGATTTCGATGCGGTCGCCATCGGCGAGCGCGCAGCCGTCGCGCTGCCTGGCCGGCACGACCTCGCCATTGAGTGCTGTGGCGAGCCAGCCGCCTTCATAGTCGAGCTCAGTGAGCAGCGCTGCGAGCGTGGCGGCCGTCACCTCGCACTGTTCGCCGTTAATGGTGAGCTTCATCGGCGCGCTCCTTCTCCGTCTCCGTGCCCAGGATCATGGCGGCGGCCTTTACCGCCATGGCGGGTGCGAGCAGGAAGCCGTGGCGGTAAAGGCCGTTGATGCGGATGGTGTTTCCTTCGCGTTCGACGCGCGGCAAATTGTCGGTAAAGGCCGGGCGGATGCCGGTGCCGGTCTCGACAAGCTCGGCCTCGCCGAAGGCCGGATGCAGCGCATAGGCGGCGTTGAGCAGCTCCATCACCGAACGCGCGGTGATGGGACCGGCGGCATCGCTTTCGATCATCGTTGCGCCGACCATGAACAGATTGCCGGAGCGCGGCACGACATAGACCGGAATGCGCGGATGCAGCAGCCGCACCGGCCGCGCCAACGTCACCTCCGACGTCCTGAGGATCAGCATCTCGCCGCGCACGCCGCGCAGGCCTGTAAGCTGGCCTGTGATGCCGGTGCAGTCGGCCTCGACATCGGCCGACGGACTGTGCACCGCGCCATAACCGAACTCGAAACGCACGCCCATCCGGGCAAGCTTTTGCTGCAGCCCAAGCAGCGCCTGGCGCGGGTCGAGATGGGCTTCCTCATTAAAAAACAGCGCGCTGACGAAGCTGCCGTCGAGGTCGGGTTCAAGCGCCGCGATCGCCCCGGCGTCGATGGCGCGGTAACCAGAGGTGCGGCGGCCGAAGCGGTCGAGCTCGGCCACATCGCGGGCGGCGGCCACGACAAGCGTGCCGTTGCGCATGACATGGCCGGGCAGGGCGGCGTCCCACCAGTCGGCGGCACCGCGTCCGAGCGTCAGCACCGCCTCTTCGGCGCTCTCGCGTTCGCACCACGGCGCCAGCATGCCGCCGGCCTGCCATGAGGCATTGCCGGCGATCTGCCTTCTGGAGTCGACGACGGTGACGTCGGCGCCGCGCGATGAAAGCTCGTGGGCGAGCGTCAATCCCGTGACGCCCGCGCCGCGGATCAGCACCTTCATGGCTGGCTCGCTGGCTCCACCGGCTCGACGCTCTCCACCGCCATATAGAGGTCGCCGCCGTCGCGGTATTTCGCCGCCATGGCCGCCAGCCCTTCCTTCTGTGCCTCGGCGCGGATGTCGTGGGAGATGCGCATCGAGCAGAATTTCGGGCCGCACATCGAGCAGAAATGCGCCACCTTGTGCGCTTCCTTGGGCAAGGTCTGGTCGTGATAGGAGCGCGCCGTCTCCGGGTCGAGCGACAGGTTGAACTGGTCCTCCCAGCGGAACTCGAAACGCGCCCGCGACAGCGCGTCGTCCCTGACCTTGGCCGCCGGATGGCCCTTGGCGAGATCGGCGGCGTGGGCTGCGATCTTGTAGGTGATGACGCCGACCTTGACGTCGTCGCGGTCGGGCAGGCCGAGATGTTCCTTGGGCGTGACGTAGCAGAGCATCGCCGTGCCGAACCAGCCGATCATCGCCGCACCAATGCCCGAGGTGATGTGGTCGTAGCCGGGTGCGATGTCGGTGGTCAAAGGCCCGAGCGTGTAGAAAGGCGCTTCGCCGCAGACCTCGAGCTGCTTGTCCATGTTTTCCTTGATCTTGTGCATCGGCACATGGCCGGGGCCCTCGATCATCACCTGGCAATCCTTGGCCCAGGCGATCTTGGTCAGCTCGCCGAGCGTTTCCAGTTCGGCGAACTGGGCGGCGTCGTTGGCGTCGGCGATCGAGCCGGGGCGCAGGCCGTCGCCGAGCGAAAAGGCGACGTCATAGGTCCGGCAGATGTCGCAGATCTCGTCGAAATGCTCGTAGAGGAAGCTCTCCTTGTGGTGATGCAGGCACCATTTGGCCATGATCGAGCCGCCGCGCGAGACGATGCCGGTGACGCGATCGACGGTCAGGTGGATATAGGCCAGGCGCACGCCGGCATGGATGGTGAAGTAGTCGACGCCCTGTTCGGCCTGTTCGATCAGCGTGTCGCGGAACACCTCCCAGGTCAGGTCCTCGGCGATGCCGTTGACCTTTTCCAGCGCCTGGTAGAGCGGCACCGTGCCGATCGGCACCGGCGAATTGCGGACGATCCAGTCGCGGATGTTGTGGATGTTGCGGCCGGTCGACAGGTCCATCACCGTGTCGGCGCCCCAGCGCGTCGCCCAGACCATCTTTTCGACCTCTTCGGCCATCGACGAGGTGACGGCCGAGTTGCCGATATTGGCGTTGATCTTGACCAGGAAATTGCGGCCGATGATCATCGGCTCGCTTTCGGGATGGTTGATGTTGGAAGGGATGATGGCGCGGCCGCGCGCCACCTCGTCGCGGACGAATTCGGGTGTGACGAAGTCGGGAACGACAGCGCCGAAGCTTTCGCCGTCGCGCACAAGCTTGGTGTGCAACTGCTCGCGGCCGAGGTTTTCGCGGATGGCGACGAACTCCATCTCGGGCGTGATGATGCCGGCGCGGGCATAAGCGAGCTGGGTGACGGCACGGCCGCCGGTGGCGCGCAGCGGTGCGTTGCGGACCGGGAATTCCGGCGTCAGCCTTTCGCCCGAGACAAAGCCGTTGTCTGCGGCCTTGACGGCGCGGCCCTCGTAACGCTCGACGTCGCCGCGCGCCACGATCCAGTCCTCGCGCAGCCGGGCCAGGCCACGCTCGATGTCTGTCTTGACCGCGGTATCGGTGTAGGGGCCGGAGGGGTCATAGACGGTGACGGGCGGCTCGCCCGATGTCGGGTGGACCGAGATCTCGCGCATCGGCACGCGGATGGCGGGATGGAGCTTTCCAGCTTTGTGGACCTTCCTCGATGCGGGAAGTTCGCCTGATGTAACTGTCGGGGTGTGGGCATTCATGAGTGAGCCTCCTTGCTTCGGCGCGCCATGCGTCCGGCAGGACGCACAAGGACGCGCCGGGTCCTTGGGTTTGCGCATCGTGCTTGCCGAAAACCGAGAACCGGTTTTCGGACGCGATGCGCCGCATGGAGACCCAGTTCGTGCGATGAGGAGGAGGTGAGGTTTTGCCTGGGGGACTCCGGGCATGAGCCCGAATGCCAAAGCCGGAATGCCCGACCCGCAACGCCTCGCACCGTCCCTACGCCAGTGTGAACTGGATCAGGTTCAACGGGTCACTGCGCTGCGTTAGCGAGCAGTATCTCAGCCCCTTGTCGGGACCCCCCTGGTGAGGCCGGCAACATGAGGGAGGAAGGCCGGTGCTGTCAACCGGGCTTTCGATATTGTCGCGACAATGCCAAACTCGCCTCAGCAGCCATTGCGGTTTCGAAAGCGTTGGGATAATAGGTCAGCGTTGCTGACATAAATTGTCTGCCGCGCAGGGAGGACCGATTGGCCTGCGCGCGAGACAGGAGGAACATCCGTGACGGACAATCCCTCGCCACTCAAGTTTCACGTGCCCGAACCCGAGGTTCGGCCGGGCGGGACGCCCGACTTCTCCAATGTGCCTATACCCAAGGCTGGATCGGTGGCGCGACCCGAGGTCGATGTCGACCCGCGCAACATCCGCGATCTGGCCTATTCGATCATCCGCGTGCTCAACCGCGAGGGCGATGCCGTCGGCCCCTGGGCCGGCACGCTGAGCGACGAGGAGCAGCTCGAGGGCCTGCGCCACATGATGACGCTGCGCACCTTCGATGCGCGCATGCAGATGGCGCAGCGCCAGGGCAAGACCTCGTTTTACATGCAGCATATGGGCGAGGAGGCGGTGAGCTGCGCCTTCCGCAAGGCGCTCATCCCAGGCGACATGAATTTCCCGACCTACCGCCAGGCCGGCCTGCTGATCGCCGGCGGCTATCCGATGGTCGAGATGATGAACCAGATCTATTCCAACGAGCGCGACCCGCTGAAGGGCCGCCAGCTGCCGGTGATGTATGCCTCCAAGGAGCACGGCTTCTTTTCGATCTCCGGCAATCTGACGACGCAGTATATCCAGGCGGTCGGCTGGGCGATGGCATCGGCGATCAAGGGCGACACCAAGATCGCCGTCGGCTGGGTCGGCGACGGCGCCACCGCCGAGAGCGACTTCCACGCCGCCCTCGTCTTCGCCTCGACCTACAAGGCGCCCGTGGTGCTCAACATCGTCAACAACCAGTGGGCGATCTCGACCTTCCAGGGCATCGCCCGCGGCGGCTCCGGCACGTTTGCGGCGCGTGGGCTTGGCTTTGGCATCGCGGCCCTGCGTGTCGACGGCAACGATTATCTCGCCGTGCATGCGGTGGCCAAATGGGCGACCGAACGCGCCCGGCGCAATCTCGGCCCGACGCTTGTCGAATACGTTACCTACCGCGTCGGCGCGCACTCGACCTCGGACGATCCCTCCGCCTATCGGCCCAAGACCGAATCGGATGCCTGGCCGCTCGGCGACCCGGTGATCCGGCTCAAGAACCACCTGATCAAGCGTGGCCTGTGGTCGGACGAACGCCACAAGCAGGCCGAGGCCGAAATCCTCGAAACCGTCATCGCCGCGCAGAAGGAAGCCGAAAGCCACGGCACGCTGCATGCCGGCGGCAAGCCGTCGACGCGCGACATGTTCGAGGGCGTCTATGCCGAGATGCCGCCGCATCTCAGGCGCCAGCGCCAGAAGGCGGGGGTATAGACCATGCCGCGCATGACCATGATCGAAGCCATCCGCAGCGCCATGGACGTTGCCATGGGGCGTGACGACGATGTCGTCGTCTTTGGCGAGGACGTCGGCTATTTCGGCGGCGTCTTCCGCTGCACCCAGGGGCTGCAGCAGAAATACGGCCGCTCGCGCTGTTTCGACGCGCCGATCAGCGAACTCGGCATCGTTGGTGCTGCCATCGGCATGGCCGCCTACGGGCTCAAGCCTTGTGTCGAAGTGCAGTTCGCCGACTATGTCTATCCAGCCTATGACCAGATCGTTTCGGAAGCGGCACGATTGCGCTACCGCTCCAATGGCGAATTTACCTGCCCGATCGTCGTGCGCATGCCGACCGGCGGCGGCATCTTTGGCGGCCAGACCCACAGCCAGAGCCCGGAAGCGCTGTTCACCCATGTTTCGGGCCTGAAAGTCGTCGTGCCGTCGAACCCGCTCGACGCCAAGGGCCTGCTGATCGCCTCGATCGAAGACCCCGATCCGGTGATCTTTCTGGAGCCGAAACGATTGTACAACGGCCCCTTCGACGGCCATCACGACCGGCCTGTCACGGCCTGGTCGAAGCATGAGCTCGGCGAGGTGCCGGAGGGGCATTACACCACCCCGCTCGGCAAGGCGGAGATCCGCAGGGCCGGTTCAGCCGTCACCGTGCTTGCTTACGGCACCATGGTTTATGTCGCCCAGGCGGCGGTTGAGGAGACCGGCATCGATGCCGAAATCATCGATCTCAGGACGCTGCTGCCGCTCGACCTCGACACCATCATCGCCTCGGTCAAGAAGACCGGCCGCTGTGTCGTCGTGCATGAGGCGACGCTGACCTCGGGCTTCGGTGCCGAGCTTGCGGCACTGGTGCAGGAGCACTGCTTCTACCATCTCGAAGCACCGGTCGCGCGTGTCACCGGCTGGGACACGCCGTATCCGCATGCCCAGGAATGGGACTATTTCCCCGGCCCCAAGCGGGTCGGCGAAGCTTTGATCGAAACGATGGGGGCCTGAACATGGGCGAACATGTCATCAAGCTTCCCGACGTCGGCGAAGGCGTGGCCGAGGCCGAACTGGTCGAATGGCACGTCAAGATCGGCGACCTCGTGCGCGAGGATACGGTGATCGCCGCCGTCATGACCGACAAGGCGACGGTCGAAATCCCCTCGCCGGTCGATGGCGAAATCATCTGGCTCGGGGCCGAGATCGGCGAAACCGTCGCCGTCGGCTCGCCGATCGTGCGCATCAAGATTGCCGGCGACGGACCGGCACCCGTCGAGCCGAAAAGCGAGGCCAGGCAGCCGGCCCCGGCAGCTGTGGAAGCAGCTCCCGCGCCGGCTAAGAAAGCCGAACCTGCGGCAAAGCCACCAGCACCTGCGGCAGCACTCAAGCCTGTGCCACGTGCGACAACGCTCGGCCTGCCCAGGCCGGAAGGCGAACGCCCTGTTGCCTCGCCTGCCGTGCGCTTGCGCGCCAAGGAAGCCGGCATCGACCTGCGCCAGATCCCCGGCACCGGTCCGGCCGGCCGTGTCACCCATGAAGATCTCGACGGTTTTGCCGCGCGCGGTGCGGCGGTCCCGGTGGCCGGATTGCAGGCCAGGACAGGGGTCGAGGAGATCAAGGTCATCGGCCTGCGCCGGCGCATCGCCGAAAAGATGGCGCTGGCCAAGTCGCGCATCCCCCACATCACCTATGTCGAAGAGATCGATGTCACAGCACTCGAGGAGTTGCGCGCCAGGCTCAACGCCACGAAGAAGCCGGAGAGGCCGAAGCTGACGCTTCTGCCGTTCCTGATGCGGGCGCTGGTCAAGGCGGTGGCCGAACAGCCGCAGCTCAATGCGATCTATGACGACGATGCCGGCATCATCCATCGCCATGCCGGCGTGCATATCGGCATGGCCGCCCAGACGCCGGGCGGGCTGATGGTGCCTGTGGTCAAGCATGCCGAGGCGCGCGACCTGTGGGACTGTGCTGTCGAGGTCAACCGTCTTGCCGAAGCCGCCAAGGCCGGCACCGCGACACGCGAGGAGCTGACCGGCTCGACCATCACCATCACCTCGCTCGGTGCGATGGGCGGTGTCGCCACAACGCCTGTCATCAACTACCCGGAAGTGGCGATCGTCGGCGTCAACAAGATCATGATCCGGCCGATGTGGGACGGCTCCCAGTTCGTGCCGCGCAAGATGATGAACCTGTCGTCCAGCTTCGACCATCGCGTCATCGACGGCTGGGACGCGGCGGTCTTTGTCCAGCGCCTCAAGGCGCTGCTCGAAGCACCGGCAATGATCTTCGTGGAGGGCTGAGGCTGTGAAGGAAATCTCCTGCAAGCTTCTGATCATCGGTGCCGGTCCCGGCGGCTATATCTGCGCCATCCGCGCCGGCCAGCTCGGCATCGACACCGTCATCGTCGAAGCGGTCAAGCCCGGCGGCACCTGCCTCAATGTCGGCTGCATCCCCTCCAAGGCGATGATCCATGCCGCCGACGAATATCTCAAGGTTTCGGAAATGGCGTCGGGCACAAGCCCGCTCGGCATCTCCTTGTCGGCACCGGCACTCGATCTCGCCAGGACCGTCGCCTGGAAAGACCGCATCGTTGGCCGCCTGACCACAGGCGTCGCCGGCCTGCTCAAGAAGGCAAGGGTCAAGTCGGTGCAGGGCTGGGCACGCTTCCGCGACGGCAAGACCGTCGAGGTCGACACCGAGACCGGCCTGCAGGTGATCCGCGCCGAAACCATCGTCATTGCCACCGGCTCTGTGCCTGTCGAACTGCCGTTCCTGCCCTTTGGCGGATCGGTGATCTCGTCGACCGGGGCGCTGGCGCTGAAGCAGGTGCCGCAGGCGCTGGCCGTCGTCGGCGGCGGTTATATCGGCCTTGAGCTCGGCACCGCCTTTGCCAAGCTCGGCGCCAAGGTGACGGTGATCGAAGCCTTGCCGCGCATCCTGCCGCAATATGATGCCGAGCTGACCCGGCCCGTCGCCAAAAGGCTTGAAGCGCTCGGCGTCAAGGTGCTGACAGGCGCCAAGGCCAAGGGGCTTTCCGCCAAGGGCGATGCCCTTCTGGTCGAGGCCGCCGACGGCAGCGAGCAGAAGATTGCGGCCGACAAGGTGCTGGTGACTGTCGGGCGCAAGCCGCTGGTCGAAGGCTGGGGCCTCGAAGAGATCGACCTCGACCGCGACGGCCGTTTCATCCGCATCGACGAGCAGTGCCGCACCTCGATGCGCGGCATCTACGCCATCGGCGACGTTACCGGCGAGCCGATGCTGGCGCACCGCGCCATGGCCCAGGGCGAAATGGTCGCCGAGATCGTTGCCGGCCACAAGCGCAGCTGGGACAAACGTTCGATCCCCGCCGTCTGCTTCACCGATCCGGAGGTCGTCACCGCGGGTCTTTCGCCCGACGAAGCCAAGGCGCTCGGCATCGAGATCAAGTCGTCGTCATTCCCGTTCTCGGCCAATGGCCGGGCGATGACCTTGCTCGGCGAAGACGGCTTTGTGCGCATCGTTGCCCGCGCGGACAACCATCTGGTGCTCGGCATCCAGGCCGTCGGCACCGGTGTCTCCGAGCTTTCCTCGGCCTTCAGCCTGGCGATCGAGATGGGGGCGCGGCTGGAGGACATCGCCGGCACCATCCATGCCCATCCGACCCAAAGCGAGGCTTTCCTCGAGGCAGCACTGCGCACGCTCGGCCACGCGCTGCACATCTGATGCCCTATCCCGATTTGGACGCGGCCTTGCGCCGCGTCCCTTACTGTCTTGCCCAATCAGCTGAGCTGGGCTAACAAGCCCACGCACTGGACGACCAGTGTCTAGTACGTTCGGGGACGGCCCCATCCAAGAGATGGCGCCGCAGACTTGTCACCCGAACCTGTTCACCCCTTGAAACCGCGAGAACATGCAGCCGCCGCGCGGCGGACTGCGCTGTGCGCTCGACCCTGTCAGGCTTCCGGATTCGGTTCCGGGGCGCGCGCTTTCGCATTCGCATCACCCAGACCGGAGAGGCGCCATGGCCGGACCGATAGAACAATTTGAAATCAAGCCGATCGTCACCCTGTTCGAGTTTGCCGGCCAGGAGATCGCCTTCACCAACTCCGCCGCTTACATGGTCGGCGTCGCCGTGTTCGGTGGGCTGTTCCTGCTTTTGTCGACAAGCGCGCGTGCGCTCGTGCCAACCCGGCTGCAGTCGATCACCGAGCTGATCTATGAGTTCGTGTCGAAGACCTTGCGCGAAAATGCCGGCGAGGGCGGCATGACATTTTTCCCGCTGGTGTTTTCGCTGTTCGTCTTCATCCTGATCGCCAACCTCGCCGGCATGTTTCCTTATGCCTTCACTGTCACCAGCCACATCATCGTCACCTTCTCTTTCGCCATGATCGTGTTCGGCACCGTCACGCTCTACGGCATCTGGAAAAACGGCCTCGGTTTTTTCAGGTTGTTTCTGCCATCCGGCGTGCCGCTGGCACTGGCGCCGATCATCGTGCCGATCGAGATCGTCTCCTACATCTCGCGGCCGATCAGCCATTCGGTGCGCCTGTTTGCCGTCATGCTGGCCGGCCACATCACGCTCAAGGTCTTTGCCGGTTTCGTCGCAAGCCTCGGCAGCATGGGCACGCTCGGCATCTTCGCCGCCGTGCTGCCGCTTGCCATGACGGTCGCGCTGACCGCGCTCGAACTTTTGATGGCGGTGATCCAGGCCTACATCTTCACCATGCTGACCTGCATGTATCTCAACGACGCGCTCCACCCCGGGCACTGACCGGGCGCGCTTGCACGACAAAACAAAAACCCCGGCATAAAGCCGGGGTTTGAGTCCAAAGCGGATCGATCGGCTCAGTCGCGCGGCGGCCAGGCCTCGTCGCTTTTGCCCATCTTGGGCTCGCCGAGCAGCGGCGTCTTCAGCGCGTGCACGCCGCCGACCGAAAACAGCCAGATAATGTTGCGGTCATATTCGGTGAACACGGCAAAGCTGGCATTGTCGAAAGTGTAGTCGGGCATTTCAGATGTCGTGGGGAAACGCGGCACGAAATAGCCAGTAATCTTCGGCTGTGCCGGGTCCTTGA
This sequence comes from Aminobacter carboxidus, assembly GCF_014863355.1. GTDB lineage: Bacteria > Pseudomonadota > Alphaproteobacteria > Rhizobiales > Rhizobiaceae > Aminobacter > Aminobacter carboxidus. The sequence continues at coordinate 34,526 of NZ_JACZEP010000010.1, forward strand.
CGTCGAAGATCTGCAGCCCGGCATTGTAGAAGGCGTAAGGCACGATGCCGTCGCGGCCATGGCCGGGCTGGTGGGTGGTGCCGGAGCGCTTGGGCCCGAAGCTGCCCTTGCGCTGGCAGAAATCGCTGAACTTCGCTTCCTTCGGCGGCGTCGGGCGCGGCAAGGTCGCCACCACCTTGGGGGCCGCCACATCCTTGGCGTCGATCACCAGCACGTCCTTGTAGGGCTCGTAGCAGTTCGAGTTCATCGGATAGCCATTGGCAAAGACATAGCCGGTGCGGGCATATTGCGAGGTGTCGACATTGTCGAACTCGGTGCCGGCAAAGCTCGGCGCTGTGCTCACATGGCCCTTGATCTCCGGCCTGTCGGGATTGGAAAGATCGAAGGTGTAGAGGCCGAGCCCGCCCATCGCGCCGAAGGCCACCTTGCCGCCCTTTTCAACAGGGGTCGGCAGGAACGGCGGCATGCGCGAACCCATCCACGACGTGCGATTGCCGGCGCGCGGGTTCTTGAGATACGCGTCCTCGCTTGCCTTGTCGCCGACCACCTGGCCGGGCACCGTGACCTGGCTGACAAAGACCGGATTGGCCGGATCCGACATGTCCCAGACCTGATAGCCGGGCGAGTGCAGATAATCAGGATATTCGGTCAGCGCGTAGGAATCGTCTGGAGCCGCCGACAGATACATGTATTTGCCGCCGAACCAGGCCGGCGCGTCGAGCGAACCCGAGCCCTGCTGCTGACCGATCGGCGCATCGGGATTTTTGGTGTCGGTGGTGCGGGTGGCGATCAGCTTCCAGTCGTCGGGCGTCGGCCCGTTCATCTCATAGACCTTGAAGCCCTTGAGCGAATTGTAGTTGCGCAGGCTCGCGACGATGTCGGGCTGGGTGCGCTTGTTGTCGAGAATGCCGAAGCGGCCGATCTCGTAGGAGGCGACGACGACATTCTTTTGAAGCTTCGCGCTCCAGGCGATGGTGATGCCGCCGAAATAGTCCTGGACTGTCTTGGCGTCCCAGTCCTCGCTCGAGCCCTCCGGCCCCCACACACCGCCCTTGGAATAGACGACCTTCGCCTTGGCCGGGTCGGTGATGTCGAGCACGCGCATATAGTCGCGGTCGTGCACATACATGTAGCGCTTGCCGTCGAAATCGGCGACATCGGGCCAGGCATGCCAGGGCGAGCTTACTCCAGGGTAAAACGCGATCTCCTCGACATTGTGGCTATAGCTGTTGTCGTCCCAGGTCTCGAGCTGGCCGGGAAAGGCTGGGCTTTCGCCCAAAGGCGTGGCGCGCGGCGCGCGAAACGTGCCGTCCTCCGCCATGCCATAATCCTTGCCCGGCTCCAGCGCCGGCGGCGCCTTGTCATAGGTCAAGGCGTTCCACTGCTTGAGGGCGGGGTCGGTGATGTTGATCTCGCTCGGCACCTTGCTGCCCCAGTCGGCGGCCTCAGCCACGCCGGCCGTCAACGCCAGCACCGAACAGCCGATCGCGATAATCCTAGGTGTCATGACGTCCCTCCCGACGGTTGGCCGCCGGTCCCTCGCATCGGGCCAGCCTGGCCAGTTGAGGAAAGTTCGGTCAGTCAGAAAAGTGAATTTTTGGCAGGTGGGTATGAGGGGTTGGCATAGGTGGAGGCGGGATTGCATGCACGGAGGGTAAATTGCATGCAGAAAGAGGCTGCTAGGGCCACGCCGCATCCGTCGGGGGCAAATAAAGTTGTGATCCCGACAGGATTCGAACCTGTCACGGCTGATCAGCGTCGGCGCGCCTACGGATCTGTTCACTTCGGCGACGAAGCAGTCGGCTTTCTGGCCAGTTCCAGTCTTGTCAGGCCTGATTGGCGGCTGCTGTGCGCCCCAAGTTGGTCGTCGAACAGTCCTGCTCAAAGCCACAAAACCTGCCGGTCCGGTTGGCTTACGTGATGATCGTGTAAGCGCGGGATGCGCCAGCGACTGTGTCGTCTACCAGCCTGGCTCTTCGTCTCAACCGTAGTCCTCATTTCTACAGCAAGTGGTCAGCGTTTCGCTGCTTGCCTGTCGCATGCAACGAAAGCGGCCTTGCAAAAGCTGGTCGCGAAGGCAAGCGGATCCTGCTCGATCGCACAAGACATTCCCAGCCAGCGCGCAAAAAGGTCGATGAATGTCAACGCCGCGCGAGGCGTGGGATCCACGAAAGGAAGTACAGACCTAGTGGCCAGTGGCCGTGCCATTCCCTAGCCTGGGCTGCAGGCACGGATGGTGCTGGCAAGCTCCAGCGCCTTGGCCGATGCCTTGCGGCCGGAATCGAGCTCGCATTCCCATGCCACGAACACGCGCCACCCGAGCGCTCGCAGCTCGTCGATGACTCGATTATCCCGGGCTACGTTCCGCTCGAACTTCTGGACCCAAAATTCCGTATTCGACTTGGGCGTCGTCGCGACCTTGCAGGCCTCGTGGCGGTGCCAGAAACACCCATGGACGAAGACGGCGGCCTTGTATCGAGGCAGCACCAAGTCTGGTTTGCCGGGCAGCTTGCAATTATCGAGCCGGAAGCGAAGGCCAGAGGCATGCAGCGCCTTGCGCAACGAGATTTCCGGCGAGGTGTCTCGCGATTTGATGCGCGACATCCGGGTCGATCGATCGGCAGGTGTGAGGAAGTCGGCCATCCACACCCCTCAGCCCTTGTCGTGTCGCTGGACGAGCTCGAAGAACGGCAGCCCTCGTATGATCTCGCCTGGCACGTCGAAGGACTTGTAGAGGCACTGGTGATTCTGGAGGGATTTCACCCGCTCGGCGAGGTCCGCCAGCGAACCTGTCAACCCGAGGGCGGAAAGCTCGCCTGGCGTGACGTTCGGCACCTTGTGGATAAACCACGTCAGCAGCGGCTCACGATAATCGGTCGCATTCACCTTGAAGTGCCGCAGGTATTGCGAGGCGAGGATGATGCCGGTGCCGAACTCGCGACCCTGAAGAAGGAGCTTCCGCAACACGTCGAACTCGTAGCACATTATATTGTCTGCCTCGTCGACGAGCATGTAGGAATCGATGGCACGTAGCTGCGGATCGGTGCCGAGGAAGGGGCGCTTCGGCGTTCGGAGCATGTTTTCATAAAACAAGTTGAGCATAACTGCGACGAGCATGTTCTTGCTGCGGTCGTCCTGGCCGAGCGCATCAAGCGATATCACCACTACGCCGTTGAGAAAGTCGTTGAACGGGATCGTCTCACGCGTATTTGGCGCGAATACCTCCATGTCTACAAGGTCGTCGATGATCGCCATGATCGAGTCCGACTTGCCGTCCAGCATCTCCCCGTAGATGGCGTGAACGTCGTACAGTGTTGGCTGCTGTCCGGGCAGCGCCGAGTCATAAGCGGCCCGAACCGCCTTCTTGAGCTTGTCGCGCTGGACCGGGCCGATGCCCGAGTAGATCTTGTCGAGCACGTCCGCAAAGAAACGATAGCGATGCAGCCAAGGCGCAGTCGTCTCTTCCATCATGCTCGTGTCGAAGAGATTAATTGGCAGGCGTTCCGGCCGGACTACACGCGCACCGGTGGCAGCCACGAACTCTGGACTGCTATAGTCTCGCTTGTAGTCGAAGATCAGGAAGCGCGGCCGGATGCCGCGGTTTGCCTCCGTCGCCGCCGATATCTGCAAGATTAGCGACTTCAGGAGTTGCGTCTTCCCGGTCCCGAGATCGCCGACCACCCCCATGTTGAGATGGTTCAGCCGGGTGTCTGTGATATTCAGATCGATATCGCGCGGCTGGAACCCGTCGACCGTCCGGCCGACCTCCACCGCGATGCCCCTCGCATCCCCAGCTGGCGTAGGCTCCACGTTTTCAGTGACAGCATCGTCGCCGGTGCTAGGCGGAACCTGCTTGGCCGCTGGTGACGACGCCTGCGGGGCATCGCGCGCGGCTGTCTGCTCGAGCTTGGCGGTCGGGGGAATGGGATTGTCAACCGAAGGCAAGAGGCCCCATTCGCCGACCTTCGCCCTTACACTATCATAGAAGGCAGCCGGGGCGCCGGCGACCATGCAGCCGCCGTCCTCCAGGCCGATCGTAATCGTCTCGTCGAACCCGTCGCCATCCCGGTCTCGCGCGCTGCTACGCGGGTTGTCATCGATGACCACGAGCCTACCGCGCTGGTCGACCGTGACAGGGCAATCCTCTGCAAGAATGGCTGCGGCAATCCGTTCGTGGAACATCGACCACAGCTCCTGATCCACGACATCGGGATGCTGGCTGTAGACGCGCATACCAAAGCCAACGACCGAGAGGAGCAGGTGCTGGAACGCCAGGGACCACGCACGCGGCTGCCCCTCATGCGGCAGCATCGATGACAATAGCCGCGACATGGTCTTGGCCTGGTCGAGTGCATCGGCGACCTCGGCCGCAGGGAAGCTGGATCCAGGGCGGCACTTTACCTCGACCGGGGTCAGGTGGATGCGAACCTTGTCGCCGGAAAGGCGAACGCCGATGACAAGCAAGTCCGGGCGCGCAAGACTCGTCTCCCTCCCCTTACGCAATGTCCGTGCGATGTCCGAGATGTAGCCGCGAAACGGATCGACCGGCACGATGATCGCGATTTGCGCATCGTCGCCGGTGCCGCCAATGACGGGCAGAAGGCTTTCGACCTCGCTCGTTGCGCGGAAGCGGTCCTGCAACAGGCGGACGGCGAGAAAGAGCCCTAGGTCGCCGGTCGCCCCTGAATCGTCGCCTGCCAGCCCCCGGATGGTCGGAATGCCACGGCGCGCGACCTCAAGGAGCACGTCCTGAACCTTGCCAGGCGGCATATCCCCACATCCGGGCAGCCGGGACAAGGCCTTCGCGAGCGCCTCGCGGTCGGCATCTTTCACTCGCGACAGCAGATAGTATCCGTTCGTGTCACCCGCCCGGTGTGAATAGGAAGGCAGGTCGTAGTCCCAGAGATAGCTTCCCTCAAGCCATCCGCCAAGGAAGCATGCCGGGTCAATGGCCGAGGAAGACACTGCGACGAAGTCTGTCTTGCGGGTCTCCAGCATGTCGTGGATGGCGTTCACGTTGGGCGCAAAACTCAGCCCAGTCCGTTCTTGGCCCAGGTTTTCCATCGCAGCTACGCAAGCAGCGAGCTTGTCAGCGAGCGGATCGCCGGACATGCCAGGTTGCTGCCCCTGGCGGGATTCACTGATGAAGGCACCGCGCAACTGGCGTCGGATACGATGGCGGATCAGCGCCGCGTGGCCGAGCGGAGTGCGGTTCTGGACCTTTGTGGTGCCGGGCTCGGACATATCGAGCTGGGCGATGATCCCGAGGTCGGGCACGATGTCGGGCGGCTGGCCATCGAACCATCGGACCTTGTTCCCAGTGTCTTCCGAGAGGTTGGCGATGCGGGCGTCGTCTGGCCGGGAAGCCAAGTCGCGATCATCGAAGATGTTGACCAGGCGAGGACCGACGGATTGTCGCACCGGACGTCGCTCGTCCTGCTGGTATCGGGCGCCACACCATCCGATAAGGCCTTCGTTGCAGGCATCCGTGGTGCCACCGGCGCTAGTCACCGCGACTCCTATCACTGGCTTGGCAGCCAGGAGATCCGACACGTCATCAAGCGCGCGACCTACCTGGGCAGCACTGAAGCCAACCGAGATGCCGCCCACCGAGATCCCAAACCCGTCGCCGAACGGCGCCATCTGAGACCGCTTGGGAAGGCCGCGTAGTTGCTGGCCATTCCAGAGGACCGACCAATAGTCGGTGCCGTTCTCGACCGCTACGAAGTCGACATGGTCGATCCCGCTGGGCGAACGCAAGGCCATCGAGAGGATGTCGGGGACGCAGTCTGGGTCCAGCACGCTTGCAGCCGGGCAAGGCTTCTCCGCCTCGTCGGCTTCGACCAGCACCTGTTGTGCGATGGCTTGCCAAGCAATCCTCACGGGATGGAGCGGCGACAGCAAGATGGCATCCGGGACGCGCGACAAGGTGCGACCGTCTTGTTGGAGCGACGTGATCGCCACGACGTCCACCCAGCACGCGACATCGGGCTCGGCCGCCAGCCAGGACTGATAGGCGCCCAGGTATTGCTCGACAAGCCTGCTGAACTCGGTGTCCGTATTCAGCCATTTGCCGAGCTGGGCAGATTCAACAAGCCCTGTTTCGTCATCCCCACCTCGGATCCGTGCGGCGATCGCCACCCGTGCCTCGACAAACCCTGCGGGGGGGTGGAAATCCGATGGCGCCGGCCGGGGATCCTTGAGGAAGCGGCCGCCCGAGAAGATTGGCCCTGCTGGCTCGGTCCAGCTGGGCTGGACCCAGGACTCAACATAGTCGTCGGCCATGATGATCGGCATATACGACCTGTCGGCAAGCTCGGCCGAAAGCATCCAGTCCTGGAGGCTCGAGCAACGCGCATTACGATTGAGCTGCACGATTGCACGCGCCTCGGTAGGCTGGATCGTGCGCCGGTTGGCACGGATTAGTCGCTCGAACTCGCTCCGACAACCCTGTTGCTGGATCTCCTCGATCGAGAGGGACACGCGACAGGTTTCTCGCGAGACCCTCCCGTCGGCCAACTCCCGGTCGAATCGAAGATCGACCTGATAATTACCGTCTAGCTCTACTTCGACCTGAAACTGCCGTGGCTTGACCGTGCGGACCGCGAGCACCGTTGCCGCGTCACCGCGTTCGGCAGCATCATCGGGGTTGCCGGCGGCTGAATCCTCGAGCTCTACACCTGGCGAGGCGAACACGAGCAATTCGTATCGCCCTGCGCCTGGGAGCAGCAAGCCCGCCTCGAACTCGGGCCCGGCGCGTCCCTTGCGTCGCTTCGGGGGCGTGAGTTTGCGGGCAAGGCGGCATGTCACGAAGATCCCGGGAGCCCAGGTTGCCAGGGAAACGACCTTGATCGCGCCAGGCTTGAAATGCTCCGCTGACGCGACATAGCGCATTGGGGTTCGGTGGACCGGCGGGGCGGCGTCGAGGAATGCCTTGCCGCTGTCAGCGCGAACTTGGCCGATTTGCTTGCCGGCCGTCCCCCCTGGCGTTCGCTCGATCGTGACGACCGCGTCTGACGCATCGGGACCTACGGTCTCGAACTCAAGGGCAACCTCGGACTCGACCAGCACCGGCATACCCTTGCCGAGCGGGATGATCCCATTCGAGCAAATCATGTTGATGTCACCGGTTGCCGTGGCGTCCTCGGCTAGCAGCTCGGACCATTTCTCCACAGTCAGCGCGGTCCACCAGTCCGGTGCCGGGCCAACCTCAAGGCCTCCAACTGGTGCATAATATGCAGCGGCGGCGCGCTCGAACGCCGTCGGGCGGTCGCATATTGCCTTGAGATGCGCAAGGAACTCACCGAGGTTTGCCGCGTCTTCGTCGCTTGCGCCTTCTTGCGCGCGCGCTATTCCCGCATTGAAGCCGTCGCCAAGGGCATCCGCGATCTTGTCGAGGGTTGCTAACTGCTCCTTGGACGAAAGACTGCCGTCCCGCATCGGTGGCACGCCGACAGCAAGGCTGACGCGCGAAGCCGGTGATAGGCCATCGCCAATGGGATTGGCCGAGAAAAGACGCGATACGACACGCCAGGCAGCGGCCCGCTGGGTGCGGTCGATGTCGACTTCGTCGCCAGCCCCTGAGGCATGCTCGACTACCGCGCGGGCGCCTTCGCGATCCACCTCTGGCACGCCCGCTTGCGCGATGCCTATGCCAACCAGCTCCTGGAGGAACTCGTCCGACCACCAGTCCTCGAAGGGAACGTTGCCAGAGTTGTTCGAGGCGAGCATCCCGAACTCGTCGGTCGTGCTCGAAACCGACTTGTTGCTATGCTGCCCGGGCGGAACGAGCGCGATATAGGTAGGCTTGGACGGCGAATTCCGCAGGTTGAGGAGGTGCGTCTCATCACAGCGGCCTGCAGACCCAACCGCGGGATTCGCCTGGTCCGGCGCAAGTGACGGGACCTGCAGGAGGATCGGGACAGGTAGGCGGCCGTCGAGCGTCCCGTCCACAAGCAAGTCGAACGCCGGGCTCAAGATCTCGAGCGGCGGTCCGTGGAAGATAAACCGGACCTCGGCGCCCGCCTCGACCGCTGCGCGGTTTATCCTGCCGCGGATGATATCCGCCAACGCCATGGCAAGGCGGTTCATGCGTTTTGCTCCACGAACGGGGGCACGAGCAGCATCCCGCTCTCGGCGTCGGGGCTGTCGAGCACAAGGCCCAGCATGCGAAGCTGGTGGCCCAGGTCGTTGAACGCGATGTCGCGGTGGTCAATGGAAATGCCATATTCAGCAAGGTGCTGTGCAAGCCGCCGGACCGAGCGCGGTCCTGCCGTTCCTGCGAGCGAGCAATGTACAAGCGTCAGGACGGCGACCGGCCCAAGCCCGACGATCCAGGGGCTCGACTTGCTGGAGTTCTTCTTCCGAAGGACATAGCCCTGATCGTAACCCCGCAGGATCTCGCTAGCGGCTTGGCGCTGTCCGAGGACGTGCCGTGCGAACTCCATGATGTTCGAGCCGATGCCTTTCCGGCAAAGGATTGCCCGATTCTCCCGCTCTTGGATTTCCGCGACGATGTCGACTATACCAAGGGCGGCTAGCCCCCCTGCGGCGCTCCGGGCAGCATCGCAAAGAGCCAGCAACTGCTCAGCCGATCCTAGGCCGCCTGCGACATCGCCGCTGACCTCCTGGATACCCCAGAGGGTCGCGTTCATCCCAACACGAGCCTGAAGGAACGACGATGCCCAGTCCTTGATGGTCGGCAGGGCACGGTCGCCGTAGGAGAGATAGGAAAATGCGCCCGGGAACATGGCTACGCGTGCCTCTTCAACCGTGCGCGGCCCATTGCCGGCGGCCGATGCACGAAGGCACGACCAAGTGCGATCATGTAGCTCGCACAACCACACGACATGGGACACGGCGCCGATGCGGAGGACCGCCTCGAGGAGGCTGGTCCATTGCCGGCGCGTCATTGCGCCTTTCGCTCGCAGCACGGCAACGAGGTCCTTGGCAAATTGCCGTGCCGGATAGGACAGGCCGTCGCGATCGGCGTCGACCAGTGACGCGTTTTCTTCTGGCTCTGCCGCGCGCCATGTCGAGCCTGACGTCCAGACGGCTATCTCCTGCTGGAGGAACCGCGCAAACACATCATCGTCCGCATCGACCGACAGTGCCGCGAACAGCTCGCTCCAGATTGCCTGGGCGTCTTCGGGGCTCGCGGCGCCGAGCCATACCATCCGGCGCACAAGCGTACCTGCAGACCAGGGATTGCCCGCAAGGCGGGCAGAACCCGAGAATGCCGTTGCCTGGGGGACCAGGGGCGTCACCTGCAGGAACCGCTTCGACGACTGGTTCGGCAACTTAGGGCTCTCGAGCGCCGAGTGCAGCATCATATGGAAGGAATCTGCATCGAGCGCCGCGCCCTTGCGCTCCTTGCGATTGTTCCGGAACTTCTGGATGTCTTTGTCAACGTCCCGGCCAGCTTGCGGCACTGCACCCTCGGACAATCCGGGAAAGCCGACGACGCGGTACAGGGACGAGAGGATGACTTCCGAGCTAGCGTATTCGGGTGCTGGCGTCATCGCCAGCGCCGAGGAGGAATAGACGCGATGCGACGTCTTCCACGGCTCTTCGCGAAACTTGGCAAGCGTCATCGGCTTGCCCCCTCTCGGTGGGAGGCGAAGCCAAGTCGCCGTTCCTCGATCACGACGCCACCGGATCCGATGCGGATGCGCGCCCGGTCGAGAATCTCGCGGTCTCGGACGATCGAACCAGACAGTCGCGCCCGCGTCGTGTCGAGCAAGGCGAGCACGGTCCTCGGCAGCGACGCGATCGACATGCCGCGCTCAAGCTCCTTGACCGCCTTGAACAGGTCGTAAGTCAGGGCGATCGGCCGTGATGACCTGCCGGCACCGACCTTGAGGAAAGAGATCGGATTGCGTGGTCGGTCCACAGGGTCCTCGTCCAGCGGCTTCACTGGTCGCGCGGGCACAACGAGCACTGCGCGCTGCATCGGCGAGGGAAGTGGTTGGCCGAACGTCGTCGTGAGGGAAATCTCAAAATCCTGGTTGGTGTTGAGTAGCCGCTCCACCTCCCGGGCAACGTCGTAGAGGTCGTTCCCACCAACGTCCTCGATGACCGCCTGGAAGTCGGCGAGGATACCTGCGTCGAGGACTGACGAAGTCCGAGCTCCTAGGGTGCGCCTGACCATGCGGCATGCAAAGTCACGACAGATCCGTTGCACCCGGCTCGCCGCCTGCGGGCGCTTCCTGCGGATCGCGCTGTTGGACAGGACGGCGTCCAGAGCGGCAATTCGGTCCAGCAGCTCCAGCTCGACCTTCGACATTACCTGGGACTTCCTCACATATTCCAGCCCTTCGCTGACTGACCGGCTGAACCGCACATCGATATCGCGCAGCCACCATGTCGTTCGCTGGGTTGCCTGGACCTCAGTGTCGGGATCCGTCAGAGCAGGATCCATGATGTCAACCATGCCCTCCAGCGACACGCCGATCGTTGCCGGAAGATATTGCACGCGCCGTGACATTAAGAACCAGTGCAGGCCCATCGCCGTGTTGTCATCCTCGAGGCCCAGCTCCTTGATATCCCGCAGCAGTGATGGACCAGCCTCACGGTCCCATCGATGAAATAGCGCGTGCTGGTACTGGGCTGCGACCAGATGGAACAAGGCGGACGAGGTATCCTTCGATGGCTTGCCCTTTCGCCGGGAAAGGTCGTCCAGCTGCACGAGCCGTGCGGCCCAGCTACATGGCGCGAGCCCGCTATTCCGGGATGATGCCTGATGCCCTGCCAGGAGGTATGATGCTAACGAGAAGAGATCGCGGAAGCTCCATCGCTTGCCACTCGCGACCTCGTACCACCGCAACATCTTCAGTAGCGCGGAAAGCTCGCGGTCGCGAGACAGCTGCTCCCGGCTCGAGCAAAAAGGGCAAGACGGGCCAGCTTCGCAACTGCCAAGGGGCGCCCATTTCCGCTCGTCCAGCGCGACCTGCAGCAAGGCACTGGCGGGTGCCGGGCCACCCGCAACAGGGTTGACGAGCAGAGACTCGGCGTCCATCGGCCAGACCGCCACGGTGGGGTACGACGGCAAGGGCCAGCATGGCGGGGCGTCCGGGAACAAGCCCACCGCTCTCGACACGGCCTCCAGCAGGTCACGCACAGAATCGGCTCCCGCGTCGATCGCCTCGATCAAGGCATCGTCGAGGACACCACGGTTGACGCAACACAAATATACGCCGCCCGTATCGTCCGACATCGTCGCCTTCAATTCCGCGAGGAGCATTTGCGCTGCCGTGCGTGTTTCCCGGCCTGTCACGACCGATGCATCTTGTACGACGATCAGGTTTCCGCGACCATCGAGGCCAGGCAGGTTGCCGAGCTTGAAGTCGACCACTCTTGGAACGATACCATCCGGCGGGGAGAAGGCGAGCCGCAAGGCGTCGACCAGTCTCGACCCGGCGCCAAGCGACGCATCGAGCCAGCGGATCGTCGACTCTATGGCCTCGGTCTTTCCGTTGCCTGGGCCACCGACGAGCAACAGGACTCGCGGTACACCGGGCTCCTTCCTACCGAAGGCGCCTGCCCACGCCTCGAGGCGATGCAGGAGGTTTGTCTCGAATATGATGTCGCCAGGCCGGCCACTGTCGTCGTCAAACAGGCGCCGGACACCACCTGCCCGATGGCCAGCCCAGTTTACTAGCTTTGCAGGGAACTCCCCCCTTGCTTCCCCGTCCGTCATGCCACCCCCTGGCTACGCTGTTGCCGCGAGTGGCAGTCTCGTGCTCGCGCATTCGAACGCTAGCCTGCGCTCGGACATTTCCTGCAGCAGCGCACTCAACGCAATGCCTAGTGCGCGGGCGAGGTAGGGTGGAACTGCATTGCCCACCTGGGTGTAGCGCGGGCATTCCTTGGTCCTCCGGGCACCGCCCGTGGTGAACTTGCCGGTGAAACGGAACCAGTCAGGAAATGACTGTAGGCGAGCACATTCGCGGACGGTGAGGATGCGCGGCTCGGAGTAATGCAGGATGTCGTCGGGCAGCGTTGTGATGGTCGGCGCAGCGTCACCGGCAGCCATTGGGTAGATACGGTGCTTCCTCAGCCCGTAGGTCTTGCGGCTGGCGTCATCCATGCGGACGCCCTTCCGGCATTCCGAGATGATCCTTGCAAATCGATCGCGGACGTCATCGCGATGCCGCGCAAGGCGCATGCTGTTCATCTTTCGTGGCGCATCCTTGTGCATCAGCTCTTGAAATCGGGTGCGCGGTGCGAGATAGGCCCCCTCGCTGAAGTGGCGCGGGGATTCCGGATCGTCGCACGGCAAGATGCTCGTCCGCGCGAGCTCAAGGTCTGAAATCGCCTCCTCAGCGGTCACGGGCGCCCTGAGTCCAAGCTCCGCGAGTTGGGCCGCACCAGCCGCCTCGAGCAAGTCGAAGGCTCGCTGGACGCCGCCATCAACCCAGGCCAGGAGATCCTTGCGGATGCCGATTGCAATGAGCCGGTTGCGTCGCTGTGGTACCCCAAAGTGCGAGGCGTCGACCAATTCGCCCTCGACGACATAGCCAGCGCCGTCGAGGCTCTCGACAAGGCGCTCGAAGAACGACTGCCGCGCCGGTTCCTCGGCGTGAGGAACAAGGTCAACGACATTTCGCCGGCTATGGATGACCTTCATGCCGGGTACGTTTTCCAGCACAAGGACCTGTGGCCTGATAGCGCGAACGACCTCCACATATTTCTCGAACAGGAGGTTGCGAGGATCTTCCTCCTGACGGCGGCCCGCAAAGCTAAATCCCTGGCAAGGCGGCCCGCCTGCAAGGACGTCGATCGTACCGCGCAATGAGATGAGCTCGCTTCTGTGCAGGGTGAGCAGTTCCTCGATGTCCCAGGCCTTCTGCTCGAGCCACGCAGGCCAGTCGAAGTCGCCCGCCTTACCGAGCCCCGAAAGAAAATTCGCCGAGAACGTACCAAATGCCATTGGATCGCGCTCGATTGCGAAGCGCCCGGACAATCCTGCAAGCGACAGTCCCAGTGAAAGGCCGCCGCAACCGGAGAATAAATCGGCAAAACTAAATTGGCTCATTCCCGGCAATATCCCCACGCGCCTTCATGTATTTGCACACGCTATACAGCCTCGCGAGTATTGTCTTCCTCGATCGGCAGCGGCTTCCCAGGCAAACGAATCGCAGGGTAAAGCCAGTTAGCGCTCGAGCACAACCGTGCCGCCGACAGAATACACTTCCCGCCCAAGATTAGGAAGGCTGTTCTTGGATTGTTCCAAGGCTTTTGCCGGGTCTTGCTGACATTGCGGCGCTACGAGCGGTTCGATTCCAAGTCGGTCAATCAGACCGTATGGCATTGCCTTGGTAGCCGTCCCGGAAAATCACCAGGCTAAAAATTCGCTGCGCTCTTGATTTTCGAGTGGTGATCCCGACAGGAATCGAACCTGTGACCTACAGATTAGGAATCTGCCGCTCTATCCTACTGAGCTACGGGACCACTCGGCTGCACACATAGCGGCTTCGAGCGGATTCGCCAACGGTTTTTGGCGGGCCGGTTGTGAAACGTTTTGGCGGCGGCCGGCCTAGCCAAATGCTGTTGCCGCGTCCAGGGCCGGCAGGCGGCCATGGATGTGTTTGGGCGGCGACGGTCAGGCCGCCAGGGCGGTTTCGGCGAGGCGGACCCAGTAGCTGACGCCGTGGGGGATGGCTTCGTCGTTGAAGTCGTAGGCGGGGTGGTGGAGGTTGGCGGTGTCGCCATTGCCGATGAAGATGAAGGCGCCGGGGCGGGCTTCGAGCATGTAGGAAAAGTCCTCGCCGCCCATCAGGGGCTGGATCGCCCGGTGGACCTGCGGCTCGCCGGCGACGGATGCGGCGATATCGCCGGCAAACACCGTCTCGTTTTCATGGTTGAAGGTGACGGGATAGTTGGCGTCATAGTCGAGATGGATCGCCGTGCCGGTGGCTTCGGCAATGCCGCGGCAGATGGCATTCATGCGCTCTTCGGCGAGCTTGGCGATCTCCTTTTTCAGCGTGCGCACGGTGCCGGCGATGATCGCCTGTTCGGGGATGATGTTGTAGGCGGTGCCGGCGTTGAACTTGGTCACCGAAACGACGATCGCCTCGGCCGGGTCGGTGCTGCGCGAGGCGATCGCCTGAAGTGCGGTCACCAGCTGGCTGCCGGCGACGATCGGGTCGATGGCGCGGTGCGGCATGGCGGCATGGCCGCCCTTGCCCTTGACGGTGATGGTGAACTCGGCGGTCGCCGCCATGATCGCGCCCGGACGGATGGCGAACTGGCCGACCGGCAGGCTCGGCATGTTGTGCATGCCAAACACCTTCTGGATGCCGAAACGCTCCATCATGCCGTCCTTGACCATTTCGTTGCCGCCGCCGCCGCCCTCTTCGGCGGGCTGGAAGATGACCGCGACGGAGCCGGCGAAATTGCGGGTTTCGGCGAGATATTTGGCAGCGCCCAAAAGCATGGCGGTGTGGCCGTCATGGCCGCAGGCATGCATCTTGCCAGGTACGGTTGAAGCGTAAGGCTTGCCGGTGATCTCTTCGATCGGCAGCGCGTCCATGTCGGCGCGCAGGCCGACAACGCCGCCGGCGCCGAGGCTGCCCTTGATGATGCCGACGACGCCTGTCTTGCCCAGGCCGGTGACGATTTCGTCGCAGCCGAATTCTTCCAGCCTGGCTTTGACGAAAGCGGCGGTTTCGAAGACGTCGAAATTGAGCTCCGGCTTCTGGTGCAGGTGACGGCGCCAGCCGGCGATCTCGTCCTGCAGTTCGGCGGCTCGGTTCAGGATCGGCATGGTTGTCTCGACTTCCTGTGTGGTGGACCCACTGGGTGTGGAACCAGGGTCCGGATTCGCAATTGTGATCGTCCAAGCTCTGCCATCTTGGCGTCACATAGGTTATTTAGCAGCGGCGGCGACGCCGTGGCCATGGTCTTTCGTACCGGCCAGCGCGTTGCCATCCCGGTTTACGGAAATCTTATGGACGGCCGGCTATGATCGGCAAGAGGCGATTTCGGATTTGATGATGAAGATTAGGTTCGTCAAAAGCATGCTCCTTGGCCTGGCGGCCGCAACCGTGCTCAGCGCTGCGCCCGTGTCGGCCAATCCGGCGATGCTGTTCGACGTCAATTCGGGTGCCGTCATCGAGCACCAGGAGGCGTTCAAGCGCTGGCATCCGGCCTCGCTGACCAAGCTGATGACCGCCTACACCACTTTCCGCGCCGTTAAGGCCGGCGAGCTGGCGCTCAATTCGCCGATCAAGATCTCCAGGAAGGCGGCGGCTTTCCCGCCGGCCAAGATGGGCTACAAGCCGGGTTCGGTGCTGACGCTCGACAACGCGCTCAAGATCATCATGGTCAAGTCGGCCAATGACGTGGCAGCGGCGATCGGCGAAAATGTCGGCGGCACCCCAGAGGCGTTTGCTGCCAGGATGAACGCCGAGGCGCAGCGCCTGGGCATGTCGGGCAGCCACTGGGTCAACGCCAACGGCCTGCATGACCCCGAGCAATACACCACGGCGCGCGACCTCGCGGTGCTGGTCAGGGCGATCCGCCTCGAATATCCTGAATATGCCGCCTATTTCGACATCGAAGGCATCATTGCCGGCAAGGCGAAGCTCAAGAATTTCAACCCGCTGGTCGGCCGCTTCCCCGGCACCGACGGCATGAAGACAGGGTTCGTCTGCGAATCCGGCTTCAACCTGATCGCCACCGCCACCCGCGACGGCAGGACGCTTGCGGCCATCGTGCTTGGTGCCGATTCACCCGACAAGCGCGCCGAAGAAGCGGCAAAGATGCTGCAGACCGGTTTTGTCCGCAACGGCGCCTCGGTCAGTGTTACAGGGCTTGCGCCTTATGGCGACAGCCGCGACGTGGCGACCAGCATGCGCGAGGAGGTCTGCTCGCCCAAGGCCAAGCATGCGGCTTCAGACGGTCCGGCACCGACCGAAGCGGGAGCTGCGCCCGACAAGGTCTCGATCATTCCCGAAATGACGCGCCAGCGTAACTGGGTCACCGTCAGCCTCGGCGGCGCCACCGGGCCGAAACCCAAGGCGTTGGGCGGCGGCGATATTGTTGTCGACACCGGCGTGCCGCTGCCGACCTGGCGTCCCGACCGGCCGGCCCCGGTCGGTGCAGCACCTCTCGCTGCCAACGTCCAGGCGCGCTCGTGAATTCGCTAGCCGCGTTTCCGATCCCGGTATCGGTGCTGACCGGCTTTCTCGGCGCCGGCAAGACGACGCTGCTCAACCGCCTGCTCAAGGATCCCGAGCTCACCGACACCGCCGTCATCATCAATGAGTTCGGCGACGTCGCCATCGACCACCTGCTGGTCGAAAAGGCCTCCGACGGGGTCATCGAACTGTCCGACGGCTGCCTGTGCTGCACGGTACGCGGCGAACTCTTGGACACGCTGGCCGATCTCGTCGACCGGCTGCAGACCGGCCGCATCGCCAGGCTTTCGCGGGTGGTGATCGAAACCACCGGGCTTGCCGATCCGGTGCCGGTGCTGCAGTCGATCATGGGCCATCCGGCCCTTCTCCATGCCTTCCGGCTCGACGGCGTCATCACCGTCGTCGATGCGGTCAATGGTTCAGCGACACTCGACGCCCATGTCGAGGCGGTCAAGCAGGTGGCGGTGGCCGACCGCATCGTGTTGACCAAGGCCGATCTCGTCGACGATGCCGAATGGCTCGATGCGCTTGAGGCGCGGCTGCTGCGCATCAATCCGGGCGCCGAAATCCGCGCGGTCGACACCGCTGTGGCCAGGCTTTTGCAATGCGGGCTCTACGACCCCGAAAGCAAGACCGCCGATGTGCGCCGCTGGCTCGGCGAGGCGCATGCGCATGACCATCACGGCGAGCACGATCACCATCATCACCACCACGACCACGACCACGGCCATGATCACGATCATCAGCACGCTCACGGCCATGATGCCCGCATCGGCTCGTTTTCGCTGACCCATGCCGGGCCGCTGCCGTTTTCGACGGTCGAGATGTTCCTCGACCTTTTGCTGTCGACCCAGGGCGACAGGCTGTTGCGCATCAAGGGCATCGTCGAGCTGATGGAGGACCGGGAGCGGCCGCTGGTCATCCATGGCGTGCAGAAGCTTCTGCATCCGCCGGCACGCCTGCCGTCCTGGCCCGATGCCGTGCGCGGCACAAGGCTGGTGCTGATCGGCATCGACCTGCCGCGCGACTATGTCGAACGGCTGTTTGCAGCCTTCGTCAACAAGCCTGCCATCGACACGCCGGACCGTCAGGCGATGGAAAACAACCCGCTGGCGATCGCCGGGCTGTAGTTTCCCAGATTTTGCCGAAAATCAGCTGCCGCGTTCGACGAGAAAGCGGTGGCCGCCGGTGACCGGCGCCGTTTCGACCAGCTTATGGCCGGCCTCCTGGCAGAAGGCCGGGATGTCGATGACGGCGAGCGGGTCGGTGGTTTCGAGCCACAACAGCTCGCCCGATGCCATGTCGGCGAGGCGGCGCCTCGCCTTGAGCACGGGCAGGGGGCAGTTGAGCCCCCTGAGATCGTAAATGTCGGTGGTTTCGCTCACGCTGGTCAGCTGCCGAACAGGCCGAGCAGCTTCTTCTTGAGCTTGGTGGCGGCACCTGCCTCTTCGACAGGGGCGACCTGGGCGGCCTGCGTCGGCGCTTCTGTTACCACAGGCTGTTGCTGCGGCACGGTGGCGGTCACGACTTCCTGCTGGGCGGCAAGCTTGGCAGCCTTGGCGGCAGCGACGGCCTGGGCCTTTTCTTCGGCCGCCTTCTTCTTGGCGTCCGCTGCGGCGTCAGCCGCTGCCATGCGGCGGCCTTCGGCCGAATCGATGCGGCCCATGCGTGCGGTGGTCTGGACGATGCTGCCGTCCTGGGCCATGGCAGGCGGTTCGATGGTCACGCGCTCGCCACGGGCGCGGCGCTTGGTCCAGTCGGAAACGATGGCCGCTTCCTTGAGGCCGGCAATCGTCGGCTTGGGTGCTGGAATGTCAGCGCCGGTGGCGCTGGCAAAGGCCGCGTCATACTTGCTCTTATAGGCCTGGTAGGCGGTCTGCAGCGCCTGCGGCTGGGTCACCGCAGGGCAGGCGCCGGTCGGATTGAACGCTGTGCCGGCTTCGGGGATCTGGTTGAAGACATAGCGCTTTTCGCAGACGTCGACCTTCGGCGGCACCTTGGTGATTTCGAAGTGGTCGTAGCCTTCCTTCAGCATCGCCCAGAACTGGTAGTTCGGGTCCTTGCGGTAACGCGCCATGTTGGCTGGGGTCATGCGGAACGGATAGGACTGGACCTGGAACTCGGTCTGGCCGCCCTTGAAGGCGTCGCGGGCGAAGGCATAGATCTCTTCGATCTGCGCATCGGTCATCGAAAAACAGCCCGACGACGAGCAGGCGCCGTGCACCATCAGGTTCGAGCCGGTGCGGCCGTTGGCGCGGTCATAGCTGTTGGGATAGCCGATGTTGAAGGCGAGGTGGTAGCTGGAGTTCGGGTTCATCTGGCCCGGACGCACGGTGTAGAAACCTTCCGGCGACTGGCGGTCGCCTTCGGTGAATTTGGGGCCGAGCTTGCCCGACATCTTGCAGATGTCGTAGGTGGCGATCAGGTCGTAGCGGCCGTTGGTCTTTTGTTTCCAGACTTCCAGCTTGGCCTCTTCCTTGAACACGCGCGCCAAGACCGGCGAGGTGCGTGTCATGCCCTTGGCCTTCATTTCGGCCACGATCTTGGCCGGCAGCTGCCTGTTGGCGTGCTGCGGCACGAAGTCGGTCACGGAAGATTCCGAACAGCCGGCTACCGCAAGGGCAGCGAGAAGCAATCCGGCGCGTGCGATATTGGCGATCATCGGTCTAAATGTCGTCTCTGATTGCAGTCATGGCACATGCGCCAACGACCGGCCCGTCCTGGTACTGCCTCGACCTTAGGGTCGTTAACCTTGAAAAATCCTTACCGCAAGTTCCTGGCCCGTCCCACGCGCGAAAAATCACGGCAAGTTCATTGAACCGGGCGAGGCGGCAATTTTGTGGCGAAACCGTGCCGTGGCCCGTCGAGGCCACAGTTTATGCAATCACTGGCTGCGTATCGCGCCTTTTCGGAAAAATCGTTGGCGATCCTCGGGCCGATGCTCAGAGGCTGCGGCCGATGGCGAGATATTTCTCGCGCCGCTGCTCGCGGAAGTCGATGTTGGAGCCGTTGAATTCGCCAAACGTCCTGGCGATCAGGTCGCCGGTGGCCGAAATGACGGCTTCGGCGTTGCGGTGCGCGCCACCGAGCGGCTCTTCGATGATCTTGTCGATGATCTTGAGCGAGAGCAGGTCCTGCGCGGTGATCTTCATATTGGTCGCCGCGTCCTTGGAGCGCGTCGTGTCGCGCCACAGGATCGAGGCTGCACCTTCCGGCGAGATCACCGAATAGATCGCATGTTCGAGCATGAAGACGCGGTTGGCCGCGGCAATGGCGATGGCGCCGCCCGAGCCGCCTTCGCCGATGACGATGGCAATCGACGGCACCTTGAGGCCAAGGCAGGTCGAGGTCGAGCGTGCGATGGCCTCGGCCTGGCCGCGCTCTTCGGCGCCGACGCCGGGATAAGCACCGGCGGTGTCGACCAGCATGACGACAGGGATGTTGAAACGGTCGGCCATTTCAAGCAGGCGCACCGCCTTGCGGTAGCCTTCGGGGCGGACCGAGCCGAAATTGTGCTTGAGGCGGCTCTTGGTGTCGTTGCCCTTTTCCTGGCCGAGCACCAGCACCGGCTCGCCGCGGAAGCGGGCGAAGCCGCCGACCATGGCGTTGTCTTCGCCGAAATTGCGGTCGCCGGCCAGAAGCGTGAAGTCGGTGAACAGGCCGTTGATGTAGTCGAGGCAATGCGGACGGTCGGGGTGGCGCGCCACCTGGACCTTCTGCCACGGCGTCAGCGCCTTGTAGGCGTCGCGCAGCGCATCGCGCGAGCGCTTCTCCAGCCGCTTGATCTCGTCGCCGACATCGACGGCCTCGCCATTTTCGGCAAGCTTCTTGAGCTCGAGGATCTTGCCTTCGAGATCTTGGACCGGTTTTTCGAAATCGAGGTAATTGTACATTGGCGAGCGGACTACCACGCTGAAAATTTGAGGCACCGGGGGCCGGGGAATGTGGCACCGCGCCAGTGGAACGTGGCACTCACATAGCGATATGGGCTCTAATCGGCAAGCGGATGATGCTCGTTGACCAGTTTCAGCAGCCGTTCTTCCAGAACATGGGTGTAGATCTGGGTGGTCGAAATGTCGGAATGGCCGAGCAATTGCTGCACGGCGCGCAGGTCGGCACCATTTTGCAGCAGGTGGCTGGCAAAGGCATGGCGCAGCACGTGCGGTGAGATTTTCGCCGAAGCGATGCCGGCCCGCGCCGCAAGGCCCTTGAGGTCGCGGGCAAAAACCTGGCGCGGCAGGTGGCCGCTTTGTGATGAAGCGGGAAACAAAAACACACTGTCGGCTTGCCTTGGATCACGATTGCGCTGGTCGAGCCAGGCCCGCATCGCTGTGCGCGCCTTGGATGACAACGGCACCATGCGGTCCTTGTCGCCCTTGCCGCGCACGACGAAAAAGCGTTCGTCGCGCATGGCAACCGTCAGCGGCAGGCTGACCAGCTCGGAGACGCGCAAGCCGGTGGCGTAGAGCACCTCGACAAGCGCGTGCATCCGGGTCGCTGCCAGGCTGTCGCCATCGGCTGTTTCACTTGCCTCGGTCGCTGCGCGGTCGAGCAGCCGGCCTGTTTCAGCCTCGCTCATCGTCTTGGGCAGCGGCCGATCCTTTTTCGGGCTGTCGAGGATGCCGGTCGGATCGTCGCTGCGCAGCCCTTCGGCATAAAGGAAGCGGAAGAACTGCCTGAGCGCCGAGAGCTTGCGCGCCTGCGAGGTCGCCGCGAAGCCGCGCCCGGCAATGTCGTCGAGATAGCTGCGGATCGCTGCGGCGTCGGCCTCGGCGAGGCGGCCGCCCAGAAATTCCGAGGCGTCTTCGAGGTCGCGGCGATAGCTCGAAAGCGTGTTGTCGGCAGCCCCGCGCTCGGCGCTCATCATTTCAAGGAAGGCCTCGATGCGCGCGCCGCTTTTCATTTTTTGGGCGCGAGCTTTTCCGGTGGAATGCGCACGGTGATTTCGGCCTTCTTCGGCTCGACGAACATCACCAGCGCAAACATGGCGCCGTAAGCGATGCCCGCCAGAACAGCGAGCGTGACAAGGAACCGGAAAAGTGTCGGCATCGATGTGTTTGCCCGTCTGTCCTATCCTGTGCCCTTATGGGACGCCGCTTCAGGCAATTCAAGGGCGCGTTTGGCCTCATGCGCTTGACGCAACGGGGCTTTTCATGTCGATACGCCGGCGAAAGGCACGCCATGACACCCGACGCGCAGACACCATTTCCCGAAGGCTCCGTCGCTGCCCTGCTTGAACGGCTGGGCACGCGCTCGATCGTCTTTGTCGGCCTGATGGGGGCCGGCAAGACCGCCATCGGCCGCAAGGTCGCGCAGGCACTCGGGCTCGGCTTCATCGACAGCGACCACGAGATCGAAAGCGTGTCGCGGATGAGCATTCCCGAACTGTTCGAACGTTATGGCGAGGTCGAGTTCCGCGCGCTCGAGCAGCGCGTCATCGGCCGCGTTTTGGAGAACGGTCCGCAGGTGCTGTCGACCGGCGGCGGCGCCTTCATGAACGCGCAGACCCGCGCGGCGATCTCAGGCCACGGCGTGTCGATCTGGCTCAAGGCCGAGCTCGACCTGCTGATGGAACGGGTTTCCAAAAAGCAGAACCGGCCGCTGCTGCAGAACGCCGATCCGCGCGCCGTGCTTTCCAAGCTGATGGACGAGCGCTACCCGGTCTATGGCCTTGCAGACCTCATGGTGGCGACGCGCGACGACCGCAAGGAAGCGATCGCCAGCGAGGTCATCGAAGCGCTGTGCAGCCATTTCGGCGTGCCCGGCAGGATTCACGTTTCGGAAGGCTCGGAGGATCACGAATGAGCGTCGTCACTGTCGAAGTCGGACTTGGCGAGCGCGCCTATGACATTTTGATCGGTCCCGGCCTGATCGGACGTGGCGGCGAGCTGATCCACAAGCGCCTGCCCAAGGCGCGTGCGGCTGTTGTCACCGACGAAAACGTCGCTGCCGCCCATCTTGAACCTTTGGTCGAAAGCCTGAGCGCTGCCGGCAATGCGCCTGCGGTGATCACCTTGCCGGCAGGCGAAAAGACCAAGAGCTTTGCTTCGCTCGAAACCGTCGTCGACCAGATCATCGCCGCCCGGCTCGAACGCGGCGATGCGGTGATCGCGCTTGGCGGCGGTGTCATCGGCGATCTCACCGGCTTTGCCGCCGGCATCGTCAGGCGCGGCATGCATTTCGTGCAGATGCCGACCTCGCTTCTGGCCCAGGTCGATTCGTCGGTCGGCGGCAAGACCGGCATCAACAGCCCGCGCGGCAAGAACCTGATCGGCGTCTTCCACCAGCCCAGGCTGGTGCTGGCCGATACCGCAGCGCTCGACACGCTGCCATTGCGCGAGTTCCGCGCCGGTTATGCCGAGGTCGCCAAATATGGCCTGATCGACCGCCCCGACTTCTTTTCCTGGCTGGAAAACAACTGGCAGGAGGTGTTTTCAGGCGGTCCGGCCCGCATCGAGGCCATTGCCCAGTCCTGCCGTGCCAAGGCCGATGTCGTTGCCCGCGACGAGTTCGAAACCGGCGACCGCGCCTTGCTCAATCTCGGCCACACCTTCGGTCATGCGCTCGAAGCCGCCACAGCCTATGACGGCGCGCGGCTGGTGCATGGCGAGGGCGTTGCCATCGGCATGGCGCTGGCGCATCGCTTCTCGGCCCGGCTCAACCTGGCAAGCCCCGACGATGCGGCGCGTGTCGAGGCGCATCTGCGCGCCGTCGGCCTGCCATGGCGCATGGCCGACATTCCCGGCGCGCTGCCCGATGCCGAGGCACTGTTTGGCTACATCACCCAGGACAAGAAGGTGTCGCGCGGCGCCTTGACCTTCATCCTGACGCGCGGCATCGGCCAGTCCTTCATCGCCAAGGACGTGCCGGCCTCGGAGGTCGTGTCGTTTCTCAAGGAGAACCATCCGGGATGAGCGCTGGCTGGATCGTCGCAGGCATTCTGGCGGGGCTGATCTTGTTGGCCCTGGTGTTTCGCGACCGTCTGCTCGCATCGCTGGGCTACGAGCTTTTTGAGCTGACGCCGCAGCGCTCGGCCCATGACGAGCTGCGCGGCGCGGTCGACGATTTCCACCGCGACGGCCATGTCGTCAAGCAGGACCGCGACCAGGTCGGTGGCCTGCTCGACCTGCACGAGCTCGAAGTCTCCGACGTCATGGTCCACCGCACGGCGATGCGTTCGGTCAATGCCGACATCGCCTCTGAAGCGCTGGTCCGCGAGATCCTGCAAAGCCCCTATACACGCATGCCGTTGTGGCGCGGCTCGATCGACAACATCGTCGGCGTCGTCCACGCCAAGGACCTGTTGCGCGCGCTCAACGACGTCGAGGGCGACTATTCCAGGGTCGATGTGCCAAAGGTCGCCTCCAAGCCGTGGTTCGTGCCCGACACGACGACGCTGCAGGAACAGCTCAACGCCTTTTTGCGGCGCAAGGCGCATTTCGCCATCGTCGTCGACGAATATGGCGAGGTCGAAGGGCTGGTGACGCTCGAAGACATCATCGAAGAGATCGTCGGCGAGATCGCCGACGAGCACGACATCGACGTCCAGGGCGTCAAGCAGGAGGCCGACGGCTCGGTGGTCGTCGACGGCACCGTGCCGATCCGCGACCTCAACCGCGCGCTCGACTGGCATCTGCCCGACGACGAGGCAACGACCATCGCTGGCCTGGTCATCCACGAGACCCAGTCGATCCCCGAGGAAAAGCAGGCCTTCACCTTCCACGGCAAGCGCTTCATCGTCATGAAGCGCGACAAGAACCGGCTGGCGCGAATCAGGATCCGGCCGGCATTGGTGGTGGAGCCGCCATCGCCGCGCTGACCATGGTCATTGACCATAGTCATTTTTGCACTATCTTCGGAAGATGCAGGAGGTGCGACCGATGGTTGCGCGCGTTTCGAAATCCCAGTTCAAGGCAAAAGCGCTGGAGTTGTTTCGTGAAATCGAAGCGACCGGCGAGCCGCTTATTGTCACTGATCATGGCCAGCCGAAGCTGGAGATCAGGCGGATCGCTCAAAAGCCCCACAACCCGCTTGATAGGCTGAAGGGGTCAGTGCTGCGCTATGACGATCCGTTCGCGCCGGTCGGCGAGGGGGACTGGGAAGTCCTGAAATGATCGTCCTGGATACCCACGCCCTCGTCTGGTGGGTCAATGGCAGTTCCAGCCTGTCCAAGGCTGCGCTGCAGGCGATCGAAAGCGGACTGCGTGGCGATGGCGTCGTCGCGTCGTCGATCTCAGCCTGGGAGATCGCCATGCTGGTTGCGAAAGGCAAGCTGGAAATTTCAATGGACGTCTCGCATTGGCTCGATCTTGCCGGCGAAATCGAGGGCTTTCGTTTCATTCCCGTCGACAATGTGGTGGCGGTGCGGAGTGTGACGCTACCGGGCAAATTCCATGCCGACCCGGCGGACCGGATGATTGTCGCGTTGGCGAGAGAACTGGGCGCGCCGCTGGTTAGCGCAGACACCAGGATCTCGCGCTACCCTCACGTGAAGAGCATCTGGTAGTCATCGCGCCGTGGCGGCCTCCTCTGCGGATCGAGGGGCGGGCCACAACAGTCTTGCCGCCGCCAGACCGAGCAGGGCTCCAACCAGCTGCGCTGCGATGAACGCCGGCGCGTCGGTCGGTGCTATGCCGGCAAATGTGTCGCTCAGCGCGCGTGCGATGGTCACGGCAGGATTGGCAAACGACGTCGACGAGGTGAACCAGTAGGCCGCGAGAATGTAGAGGCCGACAGCGACCGGCGTCGTTTTCGGCGCCTGGGCCATGCAGCCGAGGATGGTCAGCACCAGGCCAAATGTCGCGATGGCTTCGCCGAGCCATTGGCCCGGGCCGGTGCGGATGGTTGTCGAAAGCTGCAGCAGCGGCAGATCGAACATCGCATGCGCCAGCCATACGCCGAGGATCGCCCCGGCGAGCTGTGCGGCGATGTAGGGCACAACCTGCGACCATGCCAGGCGCCGGTCGAGCGCCATGACCAGGCTGACCGCCGGGTTCAATTGCGCGCCGGAAACCGGCCCCAATATGGTGATCAGCACGACCAGCATGGCACCGGTCGCCACAGCGTTACAGAGCAAAGCGAGCGCGACGTTGCCGCCCGCAAGCTGCGTTGCCATGATGCCGGAGCCAATGACGGTGGCGAGCAGGAAGGCGGTGCCGAGACATTCGGCAAACAGGCGTCGTGCCAGCGGCATGCTCATTTGCCCGAGTCGCCGATGCTTTTGCCGCTGGGATCAATGCCGCTGCCGGTATTCGTGTCGCTGGCCTTGGCGCTTGCGCCTTCCATCTTGCCGATGTCGTGGAGATGCGAGGTCAGCGCCATGCGGTCGAGGCTTGATATCGGCAAGGCAACGAATGCCGCGATGCGGTTGCGCATGTATTTGAAGGCGGTGACGAAGGCGGCTTCCTTTTCGAGGTCGCTGCCCAAGACGTGGCTCGGGTCCTCGATGCCCCAATGGGCATTGGCCGGATGGCCGAGCCAGACCGGGCAGGCTTCGCCGGCGGCATCGTCGCAGACGGTGAAGATGAAATCCATCTCCGGCGCGCCTGCAACGGCAAATTCGTCCCAGGTTTTCGAGCGGAAGCCGTCGATCGGATAGTCGTAGCTTTCGAGCACCTTCAGCGCGAACGGATTGACGCTGCCCTTGGGCTGGCTGCCGGCGGAAAAGGCGTTGAAGTTGGCAGCGCCGTCCTTGCGCAGGATGCTCTCGGCAAGGATCGAGCGGGCGCTGTTGCCGGTGCAGAGGAACAGCACGTTGAAGGGCCTGTGCGTCATGGCATCACTCCTGTGGAACGCAGCAAGGGGACAGTTCGGCAATCAGAGGGGCGCAGATTTCCGGCCGGCCGTCGCAGCAATCCTGCAGCAAAAACAGCACGACGTTGCGCAAGGCAGTAAGGTCGGCGCGGTAGATGATCGAGCGGCCGTGGCGGTCGCCGGCGGCGAGGCCGGCACGGACAAGCACGGCCAGATGCGCCGACAGGGTGTTTTGCGGAATGTCGAGCCGGCGCGCCAGCTCGCCGGCGGCGATGCCTTCGGGTTCGGCGGCGGCAAGCCGGCGAAAGGCTTCCATCCGGGTCGGCTGCGCCAAAGCGGCGAGCGCGTCGATCGTGTCATTTGCATCCATATATCCGGAGTAATGGATATATGTGACAGCCACATGACGGCACAGCCCTAGCCGCGATCATTCAAACGCTGGCGTTCAAAGCGGGCGTCGAGGGTCTGCTACCAGCGCGTCTTTTCGCCAGGCGCTGCCGGTTCGATGGCGAGCGCGTGCAGGCCGGCCTTGAGCTCGGCTGCAAGTGCCTCGTTGACGGCGCGGTGGCGATCGATGCGGCTCATGCCGGCAAAAGCGGGTGCGACGATACGGATGCGGAAATGGGTTTCGCCTGAGCCGTCGAATGTTGCATGGTGGCCGCCATCGACGTGGTGATGGCCGGCATGGAGGTGGCTTTCGTTGAGGACGGCAAGCCGTTCCGGCGAAAATGCCTGGTTCAGCTTTGTTTCGATGGTCGCCTGTATGGACATCGCTCTCGCCTTTCACCACATGTGTCGCCGCGGCAAATCGTGCCTTCGGGCAAAATTGGGCCGCAAATCAGGCGTTAGGGCCAACATCCTTGAAATGTCAATTCTTGTTTCGCCGCGCCAAGAGGCGGTAAATACAATCAGATGAAGTCGTATCCGAAATATTTCGACAAGATCCGCGTCCGGCCCGATCCGGAAGCGGAGGTGAAGTCGCACGCCCCGGCCTGCCAGTGGGACGGCTGCAAGCAGCCGGGAACGCACAAGGCGCCTGTCGGCCGGATGAAGGAAGGCGAGTACTTCCGCTTCTGTTTCGACCACGTGCGCGAGTACAACAAGGGCTTCAATTATTTCTCCGGCCTCGCCGACGGCGACATCGCGCGCTTCCAGAAGGAAGCGCTGACCGGCCACCGGCCGACCTGGACCATCGGTTCCAATGCGTCCGCAGCTTCCAACGGCGCGGCGCGCTCGGCACCGGATTTTGCCCAGCAGCGCTCGGGCCGCGCCGGCTACTACAATCGCATGCGCGACGCCAGCAACGTGTTCGGCGGGCAGGGCGCACCGCGCCAGCGCAAGGCCAAGCCGCTGGAAGCCAAGGCGCTGGAGACGCTGGGGCTCGATACCAGGGCGACTGCGACCGACATCAAGACGCGCTACAAGGAACTGGTCAAACGCCACCACCCCGACGCCAATGGCGGCGACCGGGGGTCTGAGGACCGCTTCAGGGACGTGCTCCAGGCCTATCGCGTGCTCAAGCAAGCGGGATTGTGTTGAGCCAGCCGCGGCCGCGGCCTTTTTCCAACTTTCATCTGGTCAAAAAAGGCTTTAAGACCGCCCCCGAAGAAAATTCGATTGCCGGCGTGGCCTGAAGCCACGCGCGTGGAGACGCTATGAACAAGGTCGATCGCGACATCACCAATCTGCCTGATACCACGGTGTCGGTGAAAGACACCTTCGGCTTCGATTCGAAGATGGTCGTGCCGGCCTATTCGGCCTCGTCGGAGCATGTGCCCGACATCGATCCGGACTATCTGTTCGACAAGGCAACGACCATGGCGATCCTCGCCGGCTTTGCCTACAACCGCCGCGTCATGGTGTCGGGTTATCACGGCACCGGCAAGTCGACCCATATCGAGCAGGTCGCCGCCCGCCTCAACTGGCCGATGGTCCGCGTCAACCTCGACAGCCATGTCAGCCGTATCGATCTCGTCGGCAAGGACGCGATCGTCGTCAAGGAAGGCATGCAGGTCACCGAATTCAAGGACGGCATCCTGCCCTGGGCCTACCAGCACAATGTCGCCTTGTGCTTCGACGAATATGATGCCGGCCGCCCCGACGTGATGTTCGTCATCCAGCGCGTGCTCGAATCCTCGGGCCGCCTGACCCTGCTCGACCAGAGCCGCGTCATCCGTCCGCACCCGGCCTTCCGCCTGTTTGCCACCGCCAACACGGTTGGCCTTGGCGACACCACAGGGCTTTATCACGGCACCCAGCAGATCAACCAGGCACAGATGGACCGCTGGTCGATCGTGACGACGCTGAACTATCTGCCGCACGACAATGAAGTGAACATCGTCATTGCCAAGGCCAAGCATTACCGCGACGCCAAGGGCAAGGAGATCGTCAACAAGATGGTCCGCGTCGCCGACATGACGCGTTCGGCCTTCATCAATGGCGACCTGTCGACGGTCATGAGCCCGCGTACCGTCATCACCTGGGCCGAAAACGCCGAGATCTTCGGCGATGTCGGCATGGCGTTCCGGCTGACCTTCCTCAACAAGTGCGACGAGCTCGAACGTTCCGTGGTGGCCGAGTTCTACCAGCGCGCCTTCGGCGAAGACCTGCCGGAATCCGCCGCCAACGTCGTTTTGGGATAAGAACGGTCTCAGATGGCGGGGCCGGGCGACAACACACGCAACAAGTCGAAGACGGGCTCGGAAGCCGACAGCTTCAAGCGCGCCATGACCGTTTGCATGCGTGCCATTTCGGGCGACAACGGGCTTGAAGTGGCCTTCGCCAAGGAGCGGCCGGCACTTGCCGGCAATCGCGCCCGCCTGCCTGAACTGCCCAAGAAGGCCTCGCCCAGTGACATTGCCGTCACCCGTGGCCTTGGCGATTCGATGGCGCTGAAGCGCGCCTGCCACGATGCGCGCATCCACACCCGCCTGGCGCCCGAGGGCAAGCAGGCGCGTGCCGTGTTCGACGCCGTCGAGCAGGCCCGCGTCGAGGCCATCGGCAGCCGCGCCATGTCAGGCGTTGCCCAAAACATCAGCTCGATGCTCGAGGACAAATACGCCAAGGCCAATCTCGCCGACGTCACCGAACAGTCGGAAGCGCCGCTCGAAGAAGCGCTGGCGCTGATGGTGCGCGAGAAGCTGACCGGCCAGCCGGTGCCCAAGAGCGGCGAGCGCATGGTCGCGCTCTGGCGCGAATGGGTCGACCAGAAGGCCGGCGGCGATCTCGAAGGGCTTATCGGCAGCCTCGAGGACCAGCAGGCCTTCGCCCGCGTCGTCCGCCACATGCTGGCCTCGCTCGAGATGGCCGAGGAATATGGCGACGACCAGGAAACCGAAGACAACGACGACCAGGACGACGACCAGCCGCAAGGCGAGGAACAGAGCGAGGAGGGCGGCGAGGACGATGCCGGCTCCGACCAGTCGCAGTCCGAAGATGCCGAATCCGCCGCCGAGGACGAGCAGTCCGGCGAGATGGAAGCGTCGGATGCGACCTCCGACGAGATGTCCGACGACGATGACGTCGATTCGGAGACGCCGGGCGAAGCCCGGCGCCAGGACAACCCGTTCGCCAACCTGCCGCGGGAAATCGACTACAAGGTCTTCACCACCGCCTTCGACGAGACTGTGGGCGCCGAGGAGCTGTGCGACGAGGACGAACTCGACCGCCTGCGCGCCTTCCTCGACAAGCAGCTTGCCAATCTGTCTGGCGTCGTCGGTCGCCTCGCCAACCGGCTGCAGCGCCGCCTGATGGCGCAGCAGAACCGCTCCTGGGATTTCGACCTCGAAGAGGGTTATCTCGATCCGGCGCGCCTTGTGCGTGTCGTCATTGACCCGATGCAGCCGCTGTCGTTCAAGCAGGAGCGCGACACCAAGTTCCGCGACACCGTGGTGACGCTGGTGCTCGACAATTCCGGCTCGATGCGCGGCCGCCCGATCACCGTTGCCGCCACCTGCGCCGATATCCTTGCGCGCACGCTGGAGCGCTGCGGCGTCTCGGTCGAGATCCTCGGCTTCACCACCCGTGCGTGGAAGGGCGGGCAGGCGCGCGAGAAGTGGCTGAAGGACGGCAAGCCTGCGAATCCCGGCCGCCTCAACGACCTCAGGCACATCATCTACAAGAGTGCCGACGCGCCGTGGCGGCGTTCGCGCCGCAATCTCGGCCTGATGATGCGCGAAGGCCTGCTCAAGGAAAACATCGACGGCGAAGCGTTGCTGTGGGCGCACCAGCGCCTGATCGCGCGGCCCGAGCAGCGCAAGATCCTGATGATGATCTCGGATGGCGCCCCGGTCGACGACTCGACGCTGTCGGTCAATCCGGGCAATTATCTCGAGCGCCACCTGCGCGCCGTCATCGACCTGATCGAGACACGCTCGCCGGTCGAGCTTTTGGCCATCGGCATCGGTCACGACGTCACGCGTTATTATCGCCGCGCCGTCACCATCGTCGATGCCGAAGAACTGGCCGGTGCTATGACCGAGCAGCTGGCTTCGCTGTTTGGCGAAGAGAGCGCGCGTGAGACCCGCCGCGGCGGCTTCCGGCGCGCCGGATGATCTTGTCTCTATCCCGACTGCGGCAGTTGGCTTGCGCTGCAACGGCAGCGCTTGCGCTTTCGGCGTCGCTCAGCGCCTCGTCGCGGGCCGAGCAGCCTGACATCGAGCGCATCGAGGTCTCGGCCCGGTCGATCGCGCGCTTCCAGATCGGCCTCGAGCAGAAGATCTTCGGCCCGCTCGAATTTGTCGGCGGCCTCGAAATGACCTCGCCGTCGCGCAATCTGGGCGCGCTGTCGGCGTTCCGCTTCCTCAAGCCGGGCTCGGATTTCATCGGCGTCGCCGACACCGGCTTCTGGTATTTCGGCCGCATCGCCCGCGATTCCGCCTTGCGCCCGACCGGCGTCGAGAATTTCCGCATGGTCCAGATGCGCGACGGCTCCGGTAATGGCATCGAAAAGAAATGGCAGGCCGATGCCGAAGGCCTCGCCGTCAGGGACGGCATCGCCACCGTCGGCTTCGAGCGCACCCACCGCGTCGCCCAATACAGGATCGATCCCGACAACATGGCGGGCCCGCTGCGCGAGCTCGATTTCCTGGTGCCGCGCAACGAGCTGCGGACCAATCGCGGGTTCGAGACCGTCGCCTATTCCGCTGAAAAAGGCGGGCTGGTGGTGGTGTCGGAAAAGAGCCTCGACACATCAGGCAACATCTTCGCCGCGGTGCTCGAGGGTCCCGGCAAGGGCGTCTTCACGGTCAAGCGCAATGGCGAGTTCGACATCACCGACGGCGCTTTCCTGCCCGATGGCGACCTGCTGCTGCTCGAACGCAGCTTTTCGATGGCGTCAGGGGTGAAGATGCGGCTTCGGCGCATCGCTTCGCAAACCATCGCCAAGGGCCAGGTCGCCGACGGTCCGGTGCTGCTCGAAGCCAATATGGGCTACCAGATCGACAATATGGAAGGGCTCGACGTCTGGCAGCGTGCCGACGGCGCGCTGATGGTGTCGCTGGTCTCCGACGACAACCACTCGATCCTGCAGCGCAATCTCTATCTGGAATTCATCCTGCACGGCGATTGAGCGGCGATTTTCCGCTATGCTCGCCGCTTGCGATGCGGGAGCCCGGCCATGTCGTGCGATGTCACAGCTGTCATCGACCGCTACTGCGCGGTCTGGAACGAAGACGACCAGGAGCAGCGCAAGGCGCTGCTGGAAGCCGTCTGGGCCGAGCAGGCACGCTACACCGACCCGCGTGCGGATACTGTCGGTGCGGACGAGCTTTTGGCGCATATCGCAAGGATCCGGGCCAGCCGCCCCGGCGCGAAAATCGTTCGCACCACAGCGGTCGACCTTCATCACGGCGTTGCCCGGTTCGGCTGGTGCGTCATCGAGGCCGACGGCACGCGGCTGCCCGACGGCATAGACTTTGTCGAACTGGCGCCTGAGGGGGAGCGCATCGCGCGCATCATCGGCTTCTTCGGGCCAATGACGGCGATCTGATCGACTTGAAACGGTAGATACAACAGCCATTCAGGCAAAAAGAAAGCGAGGGGTCCCCCAACCCCTCGCTGCAAAGTCGGACCTCCGGGGTATCCTCCCCGTAAGGTGTTGGGTGATCAGGCTGCCAGATGGCTTGCCGCGGCCTGGGCGTAGTTGTGGCCGAAGCGGTTGGCGAGGAAGGCGTCGAGCGCGATGTCTTCCTGGCGGATGAAGCCCTGCTGCGGCAGCGCGCCGGAGGCCAGCATGTCGAGCACCGAGCAGATGCCGGAAGCGGTGGTGATCTGGATGGCGCTGCGCACCATCTTGCCCATCTGGCGGCTGTAGATCTTGTTGGCGTAGCTTTCCTGCAGCAGGCGCCCACCCTTGCGGCCGCTGACGGTGACGAAGATCACCACAACGTCCTGCATGGTTGCCGGCAGCGAATTCTCCAGGATGTCCTTGAGCACTTCGCGGCGGTGGCGCAGGCCGAGGTCGTTGAGCAGCGCCTTCATGATCGCGGCATGGCCGGGATAACGGATGGTGCGGTAGTTCAGCGTGCGCACCTTGCCCTTGTAGGTCTCGCACAGCGTGCCAAGCCCGCCCGAGGTGTTGAACGCCTCATAGGTGATGCCGTCGAGCGAGAACTCCTCGCGTTCTTCGAGCGGCGGCACCTCGACCAGCGAACCTTCGACGATCGCCTCGCAGGGCTCGCAATATTCGTTGATGACGCCGTCGGTGCTCCAGGTCAGATTGTAGTTGAGCGCGTTGGACGGGTACTGCGGCAGCGCGCCGACGCGCATGCGCACGCTTTCCAGCGTGTCGAAACGCTTGGCAAGGTCGTTGGCAACGATCGAGATGAAGCCCGGCGCAAGACCGCACTGTGGAATGAAGGCGCTCCTGGCGGTTGTTGCCAATTCCTTGACGATGCGGGTCGAAGCGACATCCTCGGTCAGATCGAGATAATGCACGCCGGCCTTGGCGGCAGCCTCGGCGATGCGCGTGGTCAGGTGGAACGGGGCAGCCGAAAGCACGGCGAACTTGCCGGCCAGCACGGCGTCGAGCGCGCCGGCTTCCGATATCTCGACCTTCAGCGTCTCGACCGGGTTGCCGGTTTCGAGCGAATCAAGTGCCGCCTGCGAGCGGTCGACCACTGTCACCTGGTAGTCGCCCGTTTCAGCCAGCATGTCGGCGATCGTCGAGCCGATCTTGCCTGCGCCTACGACAACGATCTGTTTCATGGTCATGTCCCCTTCAACTGGAATTTCGCTGCGGATTCTATGTCCGCGCCTCGTCGAAAGGCAGTATCGATATTGCCGAAAAGCCGATATGTTTTGAGCAAAACGACGTATGGTATTGACGAAATGACGACAGACCCTGACCGCGCCCTGCTCGCCTTGCTGCGCGACAACGCGCGCGCCTCGACCGCCGAGCTGGCACGCAAGCTCGGCGTGTCGAGAACGACGGTGCAAAGCCGCATCGAGCGGCTGGAGCAGCGTGGCGTTATCGCGGGCTACAGCGTCAGGCTGTCGCCCGACTATGAGAAGAACCTGGTTCGCGCCCACATCCTGGTCACCGCCTTGCCCAAGGTCTCGGCGGCGGTGGAGGCGGTGCTGAAGCGCATTCCCGAGGTGCGCACGCTGCATTCGGTCAGCGGCAATTTCGACATGATCGTCGTTGTCGAGGCACCGTCGGTGCGCGACCTCGACGCGCTGATCGACCGCATCGGTGCGCTCGAAGGCGTCGAGCGCACCTTGTCGTCGATCATCCTGTCGACGCGCATCGACAGATAGGCTCAGCCGCCCGGCTGGCTCGCCGCCGCCCGTTGCAGCAGGCCGACGAGCTCCGCGACCGGCTTGACCGCCGATGTCGGGGCTTGCCCGGCCAGCACCATGACAGGCACGCCCGATATGCCCCGTTCGACGGCAAGCCGCCTGTCAGCGTGCACCGCGTCGGCAAAGGCCTCGCCGGCGAGCAACGCGGCTACAGAACTTGGCGCCAGTCCGGCCTCGCGGCCAAGCCGCTCGAGCACGCCTGCGTCGGCGATGTTTTGTGCCTCGCTGTGATAGGCGCGCAGCAGGCGTTCCATCATGGCATCGGCCTTGCCGCTTGCCGCGCCGAGATGGATCAGCCGGTGCGCGTCGAAGCTGTTGACCGGGCGGGCATTTTCCAGATCGAGCCTGATGCCTTCGGCAGCCCCAAGCGCCATGATCTCGGCGATCCGTGCCGCAGCCGCATCGCCACGCCACTGCCGGATCATGTCGGCAGCACTTTCGCCCGGCATCGCGCCGCCTTCAGGCGAAAGCTCGAAGCTGCGCCAGACAATTCCGATCCGCGTGTCGCCAAGGACTGCCATTGCCGCTTCGAGGCGGCGCTTGGCGATGTAGCTCCATGGGCACAGCACGTCGGCATGGATTTCGATCAGCATGACATCCTCCCGGCTCAGGCGTCTGTCGGGCGCGGGCCGGGCGCCACCTCGCGAACCAGCCTGTAGCGTGGCGGACCGCTCATCCTCGGCTCGGCCTTGCCCTTGAGGCTGTCGATCGCGCCCTGGATCGCGGCGATGCGGGCGGCATTGTCTGAAACGCGCTCGAATTCGCGGTGCGCTTCTTCGCTGTCCCAGTGGATGATGTTGTAGACGCGGCTGCCGTCGGTGCTGGCAAACAGATGCGCCGACTTGTAGCCGGGATAAAACCGCACCCATTTTTCCTGCAGGCCGGCAAAGGCCTCGATCAGCTCGAGCTGCGTTTGCGGACCATCCACCGTGTAGTCGATGATCGAGTAGAAACCCCTGGTGTCTTGCATCTTTGCTGTCCTTTGTCCGGTTTGATGAGCCGAAGGTAAGGACGGGCGCACGACAGGATTAGCCGGGGATTTCCAGATGCAGCTTCCGGCGGTACGGAAGATCAGTCGGCGAAAAGCCGGCGCGGAAAATGCGCAACGACATGGTCGATGAAGGTGCGCAGGCGCTTCGAGACGATGCGCTGGGCGAGATAGACGATGTGGATCGGCTGCGTCTCGCCGCGCCAGTCGTCAAGCACCGTGACAAGTTCGCCGCTGGCCAGCTCGCGCGCCAGGAATGCCGCCGGCACCAAGGCGATGCCATGACCGGCAACGGCCTGATGCCGCAATGACGACAGCTGGTTTCCGGCGAAACGGCCCGAGACGTCGACCTCGCAGGCCTCGCCCTTGGCATGGTGGAGCTGTGCTGTGCCATACCCGGCAAAAGACATCAGCTGTTGCGCCTCGATGTCGTTGGGATGGTCGATCGGCGGATGCGCCTTGAGATAGTCAGGCGAGGCGACAAGCTTAAGCGCAGCAGCGCCGAGCGAACGGGCAACCAGGCCCGAATCGTCGCGCAGGGCGCCGACGCGGATGGCGACGTCGATGCCGTCGGTAAACAGGTCGGTGTTGCGGCCGCTCAAATGCAGCTCCAGCGCCATATTGGGATAGGCCTCGAGATAGCCGCTCAAGACAGGCGCCAGCACATCGTCCATGGCAATCGTGCTCGCCACCTTGAGCTTGCCGCTCAGCCCCGCTGCCGTGTCGGTCAGCTCGGCCTCGAAGCCGCGCAGTTCAGCAAGCGCGCGCGCAGCGACCGCGTGATAGCCAGCACCGGCTTCGGTCAATGCGAGGCGTCGTGTCGTGCGCTTGAGCAAGGTGGCGCCCAGGCGCGCTTCCAGTGCTGCGATGCGCTGGCTGACGGTGGAGACGGGGATGCCGGTGGCTCTAGCGGCACCGGAAAAGCTTCCGGTGCGAACGACCTCGAGAAAAAGATCAACCGAATCGAGAGCCATTATCTGCCTGTCATGCCGTGGCGCGAGCCGGCAGCCTATTCGGCGGCGCCCGACATGCAAGAGCAGCCGGTCGGCTGCTCCTGGGACGGCTGTCGTATCTGTGTGGGGCTGTCTATCTGTGTGTGGGTCAGGCCAGCGCCTGTTGTGTCCAGCGCGC
Organism: Aminobacter carboxidus; assembly: GCF_014863355.1. GTDB lineage: Bacteria > Pseudomonadota > Alphaproteobacteria > Rhizobiales > Rhizobiaceae > Aminobacter > Aminobacter carboxidus. The sequence continues at coordinate 70,340 of NZ_JACZEP010000010.1, forward strand.
GGCGATCAGGCGGTAGGGGATGAGCGCAAACAGCGCGATCAACAGCTTTACCGTGAGGTCGCCCAGCGCCCAGGAGACCCAGCGCGGCGCTTCCATCGACAGCACGCCGAACAGCGGGGCTGCTTCCAGCGCAAAGGCGTCCTCGGGGCCGAGGAAGACGAAGGCGGCGGCAAAGGCGACGCCGAAGAAGATCGCGGTGTCGAACACCGAACCGACAAGCGTGCCGAAGATCGGCGCGCGCCACCAGCTCTGCCGGCGCAGCCAGTTGAACACGGTGATGTCGAGCAGCTGCGCGGTCAGGAAGGCGGCACCGGAGGCAACGGCAATGCGCGCCAGGCGATCAGCAGCGGTGTCGAAGGGCACCAGGCCGTAGCGGAACAGCAGCGGCGGGACGACGATCGAGCAGACCACGGCGGCCATGAAGCCGACAAAGACGATGCGCCGCGCCAGCCTTGGCCCGTAGCGGCGGTTGGCAAGGTCGGTGACCAAAAATGAGAAGGGGTAGGTGAAGGCGCCCCAGGTCAGGACATCGGCGAGCGCCAGAGATCCGACCTGTCCCTGCATCGGGAACTGGACGAGAATGTTGGAAGCGACGACGACAAGCGCCATGGCCGCCACGAAAGGCAGGTACTTTGAACCGGAGTTCATTTTTTTATCCTGGGTAATGGAACCAGCTTTACGGGCAGTGCCCGGGCGGATTGGGCGGAGCCTCCATCGTCCTTGCGGCCGTCGGAGGCTCCAGGCGGTGTCCCCCGCCTGAATTGACGATTAGGCTGCGGCCTGCTCGGCGTTCTTCTTGGCGATCTGCTTCTTGAGCAGGCGCGCACGCTGCGACAGCTCTTCGGCATCTGCCTTGACCAGGAAGGCGTCGAGGCCACCGCGATGCTCGACCGTACGCAAGGCGTTGGCCGAAATGCGCAGGCGCACGTTCTGGTTCAGCGTCTCGGAGATGAGCGTGACATTGACCAGGTTCGGCAGGAAGCGCCGACGGGTCTTGTTGTTGGCGTGGCTCACATTGTTGCCGGTCATGACGGCTTTGCCGGTGAGTTCGCAAGCGCGGGACATGTTACTTACCTTCAGTTCTGGCGGACCAAGCGACGATAACGCACCGATATGGCGCGCGGTCTCAGTCAGGCGGCCTCATGGAAAAAGTTGGCGTTCCATAGTTGCATTTCACGGACGCGTCAAGCGTCGTGGTGGTTTCCGGGCGTTGTCCCCAACTCCACAGAATGGCCGGAATTGGTTCTATAACCGATCGCAAGGGACACGAACAGCGCGAAGTCAGCTTCCGCTGACGATGAGGTGTTGCCGCAATGCCCCGCCTTTCACCTGTTCTGCTCGCCGCCGCCCTGGCCCTGTTGCCATCGCCGCTGCTCGCCGCCAAAAAATCCTTCAGTGGCGACTATTCGCTGTCGTTCCTCGGCATTCCCGTCGCCAAGGCAACCTTCGACAGCAGCTATGAGGGCGACACCTACGTCGTTAACGGCAAGGTCTCCAGTGCCGGCCTGGCTGCCTTCTTCGACGACACGCGCGGCACGATCTCGTCGCGCGGCAGCTTTGGCGACGGCCGCAGCCAACCGCGCGCCTTCCGCGCCGACTATGTCTCGGGCAAGGTCAGCTCGCTTGTCGACATCCGCTTTTCCGGCGATCGCGTCAGCCGCACCCAGGTCGTGCCGGCGCCCAGGAAGCGCGGCGCGACCTGGATCCCGCTTGGTGCCAACGACCTCAGCGGCGTCGCCGATCCGATCGCCGCCACCGTCATCCGCGCGCCAAGCCTCGACAAGGTCTGCGGCCGCACCATCAGGATGTATGACGGCGAATTGCGCGCCGACCTCAAGCTGACCGAGGTGTCGCGCAAGACGATGGCGGTCAAGGGCTTTGCCGGCGAGATGGTCACCTGCCGCATGGGCTTCCAGCCGGTTTCGGGCTACCGCACCGACAAGAAGGCGCTGACCTTCCTGCGCGACCGCTCCCGCATCATGGTGACGTTTGCGCCGCTCGGCAAAACCGGCATATATGCCCCCATCTATGCCACGGTCAGCACGCAGATCGGCACGATCACCGTCAAGGCCCGGCGTTTCGAAGCGATCGACTAAACCGGGAGGGGTGTGTGGGGCGCGCGACTTTGATTGGGTTTTCGGCTGTCGCCATGTGGGCGCTGCTGGCGCTGCTCACCGACGCCTCCGGCACGGTGCCGCCGTTCCTGATGTCGGCGATCACCTTTGCCATCGGCACCGGCGTCGGCCTGGTTGCCCGCCTGTTCATGCCGAAACCCGAGACGACTGCAAAGATCCCGGCCGAGGTCTGGGTCATCGGCATCGTCGGGCTGTTCGGCTACCACTTCTTCTACTTCACCGCGCTGCGCAACGCGCCGGCGGTCGAAGCCAGCCTGATCGCTTATCTGTGGCCGCTGTTCATCGTGCTCGGCTCCGCACTGATGCCGGGCGAAAGGCTGCGCTGGAACCACATCGCCGGCGCCTTGCTTGGCCTTGCCGGCACCTTCCTGATCGTCACCAAGGGCGGCGGGCTGGCCTTCGAGCCGCGTTATGCCTTCGGCTACGCCATGGCCTTTGCCTGCGCCTTCTTGTGGGCGGGCTATTCGCTGTTGTCGCGCCGCTTTCCCTCGGTGCCGACGACTGTTGTCACCTGGTTCTGCCTGGCGACGTCGATCCTGTCGCTTGCCTGCCATCTGGCGCTCGAGGAGACGGTGCTGCCGGCCAATGCCGGCCAGTGGCTCGCCGTGCTCGGCCTTGGCCTGATGCCCGTCGGTGCGGCCTTTTATGCCTGGGATATCGGCGTCAAGCGCGGCAACATCCAGGTGCTCGGCGCCGCAAGTTATGCCGCGCCGCTGCTGTCGACTCTGGTGCTGATATCAGCCGGTTTCGCTGAACCGAGCTTGCGCATCCTCGCAGCCTGCGTGCTGATCACCGGGGGGGCGGTGCTGGCGGCCAAGTCGCTGATCTTTGGCGGCCGCAAGGCTGCGGCAACTGACCGGGCAGGGGCCTAACCCGGCTCCCAGCCCGGCTCGGCCAGCTCGAACTGGGCGAACTCGAAGCCGGGCGAGACGGTGCAGCCGACAAGCGTCCAGTCGCCGAGGCTGCGTGCCGTCTGCCACCAGCCTGCCGGCACCACGCATTGCGGCCGCTGGCCGGCTGTGATGTCGATGCCGAGCGTGTGGGCGACGATGTCGCCGCCGTCATGGAACAGCCTGAGCTCGATCGGCGCCCCGGCATGGAAAAGCCAGATCTCGGCGGCATCCCTGACACGGTGCCAGTGCGAGACGTCGCCGTGCTCGAGCAGGAAATAGATCGCCGTCTGGTTGCCGCGCCGACCATGCGGCCCGCCTTCAGCGCTGTCGCGAAAGGTCTCGACATACCAGCCGCCCTCGGGGTGGCGCTGCATGCCGAGCGTGGCGACGATCTGTTGAGCCCTCATGGTCAGAAATTGTCCTTGCGCTTGCGGATTTCAGCAAAGACGTCGACATCAGCCGCCTGTTCCATGCCGAGGTGCCTGCGGACACCAGGATCGGCCCAGCGCAGGAACGGGTTGGTGGCGAGCTCCTCGCCGATGGTGGTGGGCAGCGTCGGCTTGCCTTCGGTGCGCAATGCCTCGATCTTTGCAGCGCGGGCGCGCAGGGCTGCATTGTCGGGGTCGATGGTCAGCGCAAAACGCGCATTGGACAGCGTGTATTCATGGCCGCAATAGACCACCGTCTCAGGCGGCAAGGCGGCGAGCTTGCGCAGCGATTCGAACATCACAGGTGCCGGGCGCTCGAACAGCCGGCCGCAGCCGAGCGCAAACAGCGTGTCGGCGGTGAACGCCACTTTCGATTTCGGCAGGTAATAGCAGACATGGCCGGCGGTGTGGCCGGGGGTCTCGATGACCTCGATGGTCTCATTGCCGAAGGGAACCACCGAGCCCTGCTCGACGGTGTCGTCGATGCCGGGGATCTTGTCGCGCTCGGCCTCGGGCCCGACGATGCGCAGCTTGAAACGCTGCTTGAGCGCGACATTGGCCTCGACATGGTCGGCATGGTGATGCGTCGTCAGGATCATCGACGGCGTCCAGCCGCTCTGTTCGATCGCCGCCAGGATCGGGCCTTCCTCGGGCGCATCGATGATCGCCGTCTCGCCGGTTTCACGGTCGTGCAGCAGGGCGCCGAAATTGTCGGTGCGGCACATGAAAAGCTTGATCTCGACAGCCATGACAGGACTCCATTTTGCCGGGAACGATAGGGCGCGCCGCCAAGGCTGTCACGCCAAATGGGCCGGGGTCGTTGAAGTCGGCCTCGGCCGCGTCTACCTTTTGCGGATGAATTCCGACATCGTCGACCTTCGCTCCTTCTACTCGACGCCGCTTGGCCGCCTCGCCGAGCAGTCGATCACTATGGCGCTGTCGTCGGTGTGGGCCGGCCTGCCCAATGAACGGCTTGTCGGGCTCGGCTACACCTTGCCCTGGCTCGACCGCTTCGGCAGCGATGCCGAGCGTGTCTTTGCCTTCATGCCGGCGACGCAAGGAGCCGTGGTGTGGCCGGCCAACGGGCCGTCCTCGACGGCACTTGTCTTCGACGAGGAACTGCCGCTTGTCGATTCGTCGATCGACCGGGTGCTGCTCGTCCATTCGCTCGAACATGCCGAAAGCCCGCGCGAGACGCTGAAGGAGATCTGGCGCGTGCTGTCGCCGGCCGGGCGCATCGTCATCGTCGTGCCCAACCGGCGCGGCGTGTGGGCGCGTTTCGAGCATACGCCGTTCGGCACCGGGCGACCGTTTTCGTCGGGCCAGCTCAACGAACTGTTGCGCGAGGCGAATTTCACCGTCTCGGCATGGTCGGATGCGCTGCATTTCCCGCCGTCGCGGCGCAAATGGATGATGAAGTTCGACCATCTGTTCGAGCGTGCCGGCCGCCGCTTCTGGCCGATCTTTTCCGGCGTCATCGTCGTTGAGGCGCAAAAGCGTGTCTACCAGGGCATTCCGGTGGCGCAGCGCGCCTCGCGCCGCGTCTTCGTGCCGGTGCTGTCGCCGAGCGGCGCTTCGCGCGGCTTTCCGGCGCTGCGGCGCGGCAATGGCGAAAGCGGCGGCTGAGCCCGACCTCACGAAGGGGTGAAGGGGCGCCACTTCCATTCCGCCGCTATTGCGACGACACTGGGCCGTGACACTGGGCCGTGACACTGGGCCGCGACACTGGCTGATCCGAGCGGAGAGCCTGCCGATGCTGGGCGTGCTGGCCATTATCTCATGTCTGGGTTGCGAGCTGCCCGGCCCGGTCGCCATGCCGGTGGCCGGTGTCATGGTCGATGTCGAGCTGGTGCTGGCGGTCGACGTGTCCAGGTCGATGGACCTGGAAGAATTCACCCTGCAGCGCGCCGGTTATGTCGAGGCACTGCGCCACAGCGATTTCGTCGATGCGGTGCTGTCGGGCCGGCATGGCCGCATCGCCATCACCTATTTCGAATGGGCCGGCACGGTGCGCGCGGAATCGGTGGTGCCGTGGCAGATCATCGACGGGCCACAAAGTGCCGCAGCCTTTGCCGCCCGGCTCGAGACGCGGCCGTTCAGCGGCTATCGCGGCACCTCGATCTCCGGTGCGGTCACCTATGGTGCGTCCCTGTTCGACGACAACGATGCCGATGATTTTCGCCGCGTCATCGACATTTCAGGCGACGGACCAAACAATTTCGGCAATCCGGTGATCCCGGCGCGTGATGCCGCCTTGGCCCAGGGCATCGTCATCAACGGCCTGCCGATCCTGATCAGGCCGTCGCGAACCGCAGCTTCGCTCGACCGTTATTACGCCGAATGCGTCACCGGCGGCCCCGGCTCGTTCGTGTTGCCGATCAAGGCGGCGTCGGAGTTCGCCACCGCGATCCGGCGCAAGCTGGTGCTCGAAGTCAGCGGCGACACCGATGCCGTGCCGGTGATCAGGATCGACACTGGGGCCGCGGTCGACTGCATGGCCGGCGAGCGCGACCGGCTGAGATACTCCGACCCTTATTTTCCCGAGCTCGACAGGTAGGTTTTGTAGCTTGTGTTTGCTGGCGCATCTTAAAATAGTGCCGATTGCACCCTAGATGACGCGGGCAACAACCCGTTTTACATCACAGGGATTTTCCTCCTGACCGACGTTATCCACCAAAAGCGCGCCGTGCAGCAGTCCAAAGGCAAGCGCGCGATGCTGATCGTCAATCCGCGCGCCCGCCGCGGCGGCGGGTCGATCGATGCCGCGCGCCAGGTGCTCGTCGATGCCGGCCTCCAGATTGAGGAGATGGCGACCAGCAAGGACGAAAACGCCTCCGAGCTGATCTCGCGCAACGCCGATCATTTCGACATCGCCATCGTCGGCGGCGGCGACGGCACGCTCAACAACGCGGCAGCCGGGCTTGCCCATACCGGCCTGACGCTTGGCGTGCTGCCGCTTGGTACCGCCAATGATTTCGCCCGCACCATGGGCATATCGCCGGACCCGATCAAGGCGGCGGAAGTGATCGCCGCCGGCCACCAGACGGCTGTCGATCTCGGCGAGGTCAACGGCCATCTGTTCTTCAACGTCGCCAGCATCGGCTTCAGCGCCGACATGGCCGCCGAGCTGACCGAACATGCCAAGAAGCGCTGGGGTACGCTCGGTTATGGCATCGTCGCGGCCCGGCTGTTGATGCGCTCGCGCCTGTTCACCTGTTATGTCGATCATGACGACACCACCGAAAAGATCCGCACCATGCAGGTCTCGGTGGGCAATGGCCGCCACTATGGCGGCGGCATGACGGTTGCGGAAACCGCGACCGCCGACGATGGCTGGCTCGATCTCTACAGCCTCGAGGTTGACCACTGGTGGCGGCTGCTCAGGCTTCTGCCCAGCTTGCGTAAGGGCACGCACGGCCAGTGGGACGACGTCCGCGCCTTCAAGACCACTGAAGTGACGATCCGCACCAAGCAGCCGCGCCCCGTCAACACCGACGGCGAGCTGGTGACATGGACGCCGGCGCATTTCCGCATCAGGCCCAAATCGGTCAACGTGTTCGTGCCGAAGGGCTGACACTGCAGGCTCAAGCTGCGCGAGGGGCTGACGCTCGACCTGATCACCGAATGGCTGCGGCCGGGGTTCAGAACCATGCCCGCTTCCTGCACCGACGCACTCCGTCCCGTCCCGCTCTGTCCGGCAGGACAGAGGGGGGCGGGAAGAAACGCGGGGCCAAAAATGCAAGGCTGTTTCATCGCCAGTGGTGGGTCCTGCACGATGCGGACCCGGCTCTGACAGGTCAGATCACCTGCGACTCGGTTTTCGGTCGCGGCTCGCCGCTCACTGTCCTGGCCGGCCCGAAGATGACGAAGCTGAGCGCGGCCAGGACCCAGACGCCGACACCGCCATAAAGCAGCGTCCAGCCGAAGCCATCGACGAGTGCGGCGTGCGCCACCGCCGCTGGCACCTCCAGCGTCGTTTGGCCTGAAAGCGCATGCGGTGTCGCAGCACCGCCGGCGGCGATGCGCTCGGCCAGCCCGCGCAACTGCGCCGCGTCAGTTGCTTCAGGCAGCGCCTGGCGCAGCGTGTGGAGAATGCCTTCGACAAGCACCAGGCCCATCACCGCGATGTTGACGGCAAGGGCGATCAGCCTGGCGCTGGCGTCGATGCCCGAGGCCATGCCGGCACGGCTGGCCGGCACCGCGCCTGTGGTCATGTTGGTGGCGGGCGTCGTCGTCAGGCCAAGTCCGATGCCCGAGACCAGGGCGCCGGCCAGCACCGTCGCTCCAGCTGCCTGCCCGAGCGTGCTGCCGAACCACATCACGATGAAGCCGAGGCCGATGGTGAACAGGCCGAGCGGGATGATGGTGCGGGCGCTGGAGCGCAACAAGAGATACTGGGCGACAGGCGACATCACCAGGAAAGGCACGGTGTAGGCTAAAAGCGCCAGCCCGGTCGTTGCGCTGTCATAACCGAGGCCGACGGTGAAATAGATCGGCAGGTAGATCATCAGCGGCCAGTAGCTGAAGTTCATGCCGATGCAGCCGATGATGGCGCCGGAGAAATCGCGGACCGCAAACACCGAAAAGTCGAACATCGGATGCGGATGCCGCCGCTCGGCGGCAACGAAGGCGATCAGGCCGGCGATGGTAGCTGCTGCGATGGCCAGTGCGGCCGGGCTGAGGAAGCCGAGGTCGGCGCCGCCGGTGATGTAATAGGTCAGGCCGAACACCGATGCGCTCAAGATGACGATGCCGGCGATATCAAGCTTCCGTGCCTGCGGATCGCGCGATTCGCTGACGCTGCCATAGGTCAGGACAAGGCACAGCACGGCGAGCGGCGCATGGACCAAAAACACCCATTGCCAGGTCGACAGCGAGACGATCAGGCCGCCGATGAGCGGCCCGAAACCCAGGCCAATGCCCGAGATGACGCCCCAGATGGCAAAGGCGCTGCTGCGCGCTTTGGCGTCCTGGAACTGGTGCGACAGAATGGCGATCGAGCAGATGAACATCGCGCCGCCGGCCATGCCTTGCAGGAAGCGGCTGATGATCAGCACGGTGGTGTTGGGGGCGAGGCCGCACATCAGCGAGGTCAGACCGAAGGCTCCAACCGTGATGGCAAAGACCAGCCGGCGGCCATAGCGGTCGGCAAGCGTTCCCGTCGCCATCAGCACCGTGGTGCAGGCGATGGTGTAGGCGTTCATGATCCACTGCATGTCCTTGAAGTCGGCCTGCAGCACATGTTCGAGCGTCGGCAGGATCACCGGCACGCTCGAGATCTCGAGGCCGAACATCAGCGCCGACAGGCAGATCGCCCCCAGCGCCAGACTGTCTCTCATCGTCAACTTCATCCCGTGTCTCCGGCTGGCGGCATCGGTGAGCGGTGCCACTGGTTATCTGGAAACAGCTGAGATAGATGAAGCTTGTTCATGCATAAATGCCATGCAAACCTATATCAGTGATAACAAATTGGGATAGATGAAATGCTGTGGCTCGACGCCGAGGCCGTCCGCAACTTCGTCATGGTGGCGGAGCTCAAGAGTTTCACCCGTGCCGCCGACGCCATGGGCTCGACCCAGGCGGCGGTCTCGGTCAAGCTCAAGCGGCTGGAGGAGCGGGTCGGGCGCAAGCTGATCGAGCGCACCCCGCGCCGTGTCAGGCTGTCGGCCGACGGCGCGCTGTTCATCGAATCGGCGCGCGCCTTCCTGACCGCGCATGACAATGCGGTCGCCGGCCTGTCATGTTCGGCGCGGCGCTTCACGCTCGGCATTGCCGGCCATGTCGCCGGACCGGAGGTGACGACGCTGCTCGCCCGCCTCAGCCAGCATGACCCGGCCCTGACCATCGAGGTCCAGGTCGACAATTCGACCTTGCTGCTCGACGCCTTCGACCGCGGCAAGCTCGATGCGGCGATCGTCCGGCGCGAGGATGACCGCCGCGACGGCGAGGTGCTGGGACCGGAGCATTTCGGCTGGTTTGCGACACCCGAATTCGATCATCGCCCCGGCGAGCCGATCCGGCTGGCAACGCTGTCGCGGCTGTGCGGCGTGCGCGACCTCGCCACGCGCGCGCTCGACGATGCCAATATTGCCTGGGTCGAGGTGTTTGTCGGCGGCGGCTCGTCGCTGGTCACCGCGGCCGTCTCGGCCGGGCTTGCCACCGCGGTCTTCCCCAGCCGCCTGGCGCCGCCCGGCACGGTCGAGGTCAGCCGCAAGTTTGGCCTGCCCGACGTGCCGTCAACCGAGATCGTGCTGCACTCGACGCTGACCGACCGGCGCTCGCGCGAAGCCCTGCGCATCCTTGCCTGCGCCTTCCACGAGCACCGGGCAAAGGCGGGCCAGGGCCTCTCTTGAGGCGCTGCGCCAGGCGATCCGCGAGGGCATCGAAAGCGGAGCGCCCGAGCCGTTCGATTTCCAGTCATTGATGAACGAGCTTGGCTGTGGCTCGGGCAAACGTGGCGCGTAGGCTCCGCCTTGCGCCGAAAGCCCGATCTGACCTCAGGCAGATCCGCGATGACCGGCAAGATCCGACCTCATCTTGGCCGTTTGCGGTCAGTCCGGTTTTGGCGAATTCTCGCAATAACCCGCCATCCGGCAGCCGACCCCATTTCAGCCGTCAGCGCATCGCTCCAGCAATGGCGGCTTCCTCGCCCAAAGCGGACGGCCACTGATCTCGCCAGCTTGCTTTGGCAAACCTCTACGGTTGGCAAACTACGGAACCGGTAGCGCCAACCTCGGTGCAAGCCGAGAAGAAAGATTGCAGGAGCCAGTGCAACTGAACGAAGGTATGGCTCGGTCTTTGCCAAGTCTATATCGCAGCAAAGGCATCCGCGAACGCTTGCTTGCTAAGTGAGGACATGATGAGGGCACGCCGCAACGCATCCGGTGCTGCCCTGGCACTCGCAAACGTGTCGGCCAAGGTTGCTCCATTTGACCGCACGGTTTTCGGAATCTGTGTTGCCTGCCCTGGGCCGTTGTACGTCCCGCCCCACCCTTGGATTCTTGCGGCCATTCGTTCCTTCTGGGAAACTCATGTTTCCAAGGTTTTTGTTCGCCTGGCTAACGGACACGTGGAACGACGCTACACTACTTCGAGAGCACCATGCTTAGCATGGTAAAAGGAAAACTGCGTTAGACCCCCTATTCTCTGATCCCGACGAAATCCGCCCATTCGTCGCCACTCGAATGCTCCAAACCCAGCTAGTCTAGCGTAGCGCGGCGAGCAGCCCTGCGAGCGGATTATCGGGCCATAACGCGTGACCCTCGGATCGCGAGGCTCCAAGAGAACTTAGCGGCCGGTGATAGTGTAGGCAGAATGGCCAAGCAGCGCGGCCCCCAAAACGTGTCTGACGAAAGCCGAAGCTGCCAGTGATGGGCTACCCGCCTATTTGCATCATCTGCCTTGACCGCAGGTCATAATGGACAAGCAGCGGATAGGTAGTTCGGTCAGTTCGTCGACACCATGCTGGGTCGCGGCGTCGAAGAACAGGCTGTCTCCCGGTGTGATCCGATAGAGGCTGTCGCCGTGGCGGTACGCGAATTCACCTTGCAGCATGTAAAGGAAAACCATGCCTTGACTGCTGACTGCCGGGAAGACGTCCGTGCAACGGGTAAGGGTGATCAAACAGGGCTCGATCTGAAGGCCACCGGCGTTGATGTCGCCGTGGCCCAGATGCTTGTGCCGCTGGCTGGCCGAAGCGTTGTGTCCACCAGCCCTGACGAATACGGCAGTGCGCTCAGCTTCGAAGCGGCTCACCAACCAGGTAATTGGCACGGCAAGGCCGCGCGATATTGCCTGCAAGGTTGTCAATGACGGCGAAATGCCGCCGTTTTCGATCTTCGACAGCATTCCAACCGACAGGTTTGTCGCCGCGGCCAGGTCGCTGACCTTCATGCCGTGCCGCGTTCGAAAGGCGCGGACCTCCCGACCAATTGCGTTGTGCAGCAATGGTTCTCTGGCTTTTTTCACGGCTGTCGCAGTTTGATGAGGTTGGGGGATCACGGTCATTGTGGCCGCGAAGGCAAATACGCACTCGCGCCGCGGTAGAACGAACTGGGATGATCCGTCAGCTCGGACGGATCATCCCATGTAAAGATCAATATCCGCCGAGCTTCGCCGGCATCACAACTGACTTTGTCAGTACATAGTGTAGGAGCGCCGCCACCAGGCAGGCGGGAACGGATGCACTGATCCAAATGAACGGACCATGCGCGGCAAGTGACTGTGGATCGAACAAGCCGTAGTAGACAAGCCCACCGCCTGCCAGTGCCAGGAACGCGGCTGGGTTGATGCCGCGCCAGAAAGCGTAGTCTGAATCGGCCCCGTCGTTGAAGACGTCGCATTGTTTGATTCGACCACGGCGCAGGATCAGATAATCCACTGCGGTTACGCCGGAAAGCGGAGCAAATCCGAGTGCTGTCCAGGCCAGGAACTTGAAGAAGTTGTCGTAGATCTGGCCCGGGAAGAAGGCGATGACGATCACCGGCACAAACAGCGCACCGGTCAACAATCCCCATGGCAGTCCTTCGAAGTAGCGTCCGCCAGCCTGCCGCATCGCCAGGCACATGCCATAGAAGATACTGACGATGGCGGTGATGTTTGCCAGTCCGACAAACAGCAGTGCCGTTACCCCAACGAAAGCTCCACCGAGCGGGATCATCCAGGCGGTCGGGTCATGCGATCCCAGGCTGAGGGCGGCAAACAATCCAACCAGTTCGCCGAGCACGGCAGCGGCGAAGATGCCGATCAGATTGGGCCAAAGTGCTGCACGGGGCGTGCGCGTGAAGCGCGAGATGTTGCCCAGCACCGGCCACCAGCCAAAACCGGCGGCCAGATTGAATTCGACCGCGATCATGAAGTTGATCCGCTTGTCATCAAACGGGGCAAGAGGCGCGGCGTTGGCGATGTCGCTCCAGCTCTTGTGGCTGAAGATGAGAAACAGGATGCCGAAGCATAAGATGAGCTTGCCGGGGCCGACAAAGCGGTTGAGCCATTTGACGGCGGTTGGGCCCTTCCACAGCAAGAGCCACGAGATCGCGATCGCGAGGATCGCGAACAGCGTGACCCCGAGGTCGTTTTCGCCGATATGCGTGCTGCCGACCTGGTTCATGACGCCGCTGATCGCTCGCCCAAACATGATCGACAATATGGCGGACCAACCAACACCATAGATGGCCAGGAAAAACCCGACCAGGATCAGAATGCCGATCGGCCCGAAGACGCTGCGCATCAAGGTAAATTGTTCGATCCCGAACTTTCCAGTTGAGATGCAAACGCTGACGGCCATGATCGACACGCCGATCACGTTGCCGATGATGATCGCGTAGATGCCGTCGCGGGCACCCACGACCAGTGCTGTGCTGCCACCGAGCAAGAATGCCCAGGTAGCGATAGCGAGGCCAATATTGATCCAGGAGTGGTCGAGGAAGCCGAGTTCGCGTTCTTCCTTCAGTACGGGAAGAGTGCCGAAGGCAGCACTTGCACCGGTAAATTTGGGTGGGGAGGCCATCAGTTGCCTCCGATCCACATGGCGATCGTGATCGTCAGGATGGCTAATGTGACCGCAAACCAGATGCCGATCTCGCGGCCCGATATGTCGGCTCGCGCAGGATCATCATATTTCGGATCGGCAATGATGCTCAGTCGTCGGTTCAACTCCCGACGCATTTCATTGTCGGGGCTTGTTGAAGCTATAGTCATTTCATCCTCCTCCAAAGATTAAATGAATACCGATGCTTTCGCGCCGAAGTGACTTCGACGCTTGGGCTCGGGGTAGTCTTATGTGCCAGGCAGATCGGAATCGCAGGCGCCCGTTAGGGCGTGAGTGGACCCGCCCGAAGTTTGCAGCTGATCCGTTGGGAACTCGCAAGCGGGGTTCTCCTATCTGAACGACCCCATGTTCCGGCAGATTTTGGATGTGCGGCACGCCTCTCGTCACCTCATTCGAGGCAGTCTCCCATCAGGTCATTACGGTGCGGCAGTTTGATTTCGGTGTCAAACATTTTTCCTGACATGGCTGTAAAAACATTAGCAGGTACGCACATAGATGGCGCTGCGCATCTGATCGGGGCCACGAAAATTGCAGCTGAGAACGGGGATGGCATGGCGAGATCAGTGTGCCTGGAGCTGATCGAGTTTGGCATTAAATCGTGAATTTTCAATAACTTGAAAATCTTCGGCCTATGTTCTGCCGATCCCGAAAGGACGAAAGCAGACAGAATGCAGTTGGTCCGTTTTCGCCTGGAAGCGTCGAAACGGCTAAAAACGACTGTTGACACAGATGTCAAAGCTACGTAGCGTCAAGGTCGAAAGAGCAAACAACTGTCCCACAACCTCGACATCTGAAGCGGCAACTTGGCCTTCTTTCAGATGCTGAACGACGCTGCTGCGTCGAGCCTTTCAGGCAATGCTCAAAGTCAGGAAGTCATCAATGGAATTCGCCGCTCTCATCCATCTTGAAGATCGCGTGAAATCGGTCAAACGGGCCAAGACGCGCTTCTTCCGCAATCCTGGCGTTCGGGCGGAGTCTCTGCTGGAAGCAGCGCTCGAATGCTTCGCCGAGGAAGATTACGAGAGCGTCACGATCCCACTTATCGCCAAGAGACTGGGTGTTGCTCATTCTCTTATCTATTATTACTTCAAGAACAAAGACTCGCTGTACCAGTCCTCCGTGCTTCACGCGCTCGACCGCCTGATGACCAACTATGGCGAAGTCGTCGCGCGGCATGAAAGCCCAGCCGAACTGCTTAGCGCCTATCTGGACCTCAATGTCGAGATGTCGGAGACGCTGCGCAGCCTCGTGCGCATCATGTTCGTCAATGCCGGTGGTGCCAAGGACGCCGGCCCCAGGTTCATCGATAGCTTCGTCGAGGACTTCTATGAGTCCGAAAAGAGGGTTCTCGCCGATTGCATCCGCAAGGGCGTCGAGGTCGGCATGTTCGCCTGCCCGGATCCCGACGAGATGGCTGCATTCATCTCGCGCAATATCGACGGCATCTACTTCGGCAGCTTCATGCCACATGGAGCGCCGATCCCTGCGGCGATGCGCTACCTCAAGGAGGTGACTTGGGGGCTGCTGCACTATGCCGGCGATCCCTCCGCCAAAAGCTCGTCCACAAACAAAAACGGGAGATAGCCATGTGCCAGGTATGCGGCTGCGGGCCTGAGAACATTCGCATCGATGGCAAGGGCGATGTCGAGCTCGATGGAAGCCATGAGCACCAGCATCACCATCATCATGATGGGCACGACCACGGTCATTCCCATCATCATGGTCATGATGGCGATCATCATCACGACCATGATCACCGCCCAGTCGAAAATCCGCGCCACAGCGACCTGCATTTCGGCAAGGACGCTGCCAAGACCCACGTGCCGGGCATGAGCCAGAAGCGGCTGGTGCAGATCGAGCAGGAGATTCTGGCCAAGAACGGCATGTTTGCCGACGCCGTCCGAGGCGAACTCTGTGGCCAAGCCGTGCTTGGGCTCAATCTGATCGCCAGCCCCGGAGCGGGCAAGACCACCTTGCTGGTCGAAACGCTGCAGCGCTTGAAAGGCACGTTCCCGACCTGGGTGATCGAGGGCGATCAGGAAACCTCCAACGACGCCGACCGCATTCGCGCCACCGACACCCAGGCGGTGCAGATCAACACCGGCAAGGGCTGCCATCTCGACGCCGACATGATCCAGCGCGCGCTTGCATCGCTTTCGCTGCAGCAGGGCGGAGTACTGTTCATCGAAAACGTCGGCAATCTGGCGTGCCCAGCCGGCTTCGATCTTGGCGAAGCGCACAAGGTGGTCATCTTGTCGGTGACCGAAGGCGACGACAAACCGGTCAAATATCCGGAGGCGTTCGCCGCGGCCGACCTTTTGGTCATCTCGAAATCGGATCTGGCGCCTTACTGCGATTTCGACATCGAGGCCTGCATCGCTCGCGCTCGTGAAGTCAACCCGTTGATCGAAACCATCGTCGTTTCGGCGCGTGACGGCACGGGAATGACGGAATGGCTCGACTGGATTGTCCGCGCC
Organism: Aminobacter carboxidus; assembly: GCF_014863355.1. GTDB lineage: Bacteria > Pseudomonadota > Alphaproteobacteria > Rhizobiales > Rhizobiaceae > Aminobacter > Aminobacter carboxidus. Next base: position 85,823 of record NZ_JACZEP010000010.1, read on the forward strand.
CGCCAACAGCAATTGCAGGACCTCGCGCGAGACCTGCAGGCACGGGTCGCATCCATCCGTAACACATTGCACGCGTGAGATTGGCGTCATGCACGAACTCACTATCGCCTCAAGCATGATCGATCTCGCCAGCGATCACGCATCGCGCAACGGCAGCGCGCGGGTCACCGGAATGCATGTGCGCCTTGGCGTCATGTGCGGCATCGCCCGCTCGCTCTATTTCTGCTTTGGCCCGGCGACGCGCGGCACGCTTTGCGAAGGCGCCAAGCTGCACATCGAAGAGGTGCCGCTGACAATATTCTGCGAGCACTGCGCCGAGGCGCGCTCGCCGATCTCTCTTTCCAATCTTCGCTGTCCCGACTGCGGGAGGCCTTCACGCAAGGTGCTGTCGGGGCGCGAGATGGAACTGACTCACATCGAGCTTGAGGAAGAAGCTCCAATTCCGGCGTTGGCCCCGCTTGGGCAAACACTTCAGTAGTTACCTGTTGGGAGGAACAGCATGCTTGATCGAAAAGCAGACATAGCGAAGTGGCAGTTCACGCCACATCAACATCGTGGCCCTGCCGAGCAGTTCGGCGAGAACGACCACATCTATTCCCCGAAGCTGCATAACGGCTCGTTCAAATCCCGTGGTCTCGCTACCTTCATGGGCGCCCCCTACTGTCCGCCGGACCGCCACAAGATCCGCGAAATGGGCGCGAAGATCTGCTTTCTGGCCGTGCCTTGGGATCAAGGCCAGATCGTGCGCGCCGGCGCTTCGCAGGGTGCTTCAGGTCTGCGTGAGGCAACGACGCAGTACTTCCCCTATATGTTCGAATACGACGTCGACCTGCTGAGCTATTTCCGCATCGTCGACTGCGGAGATGTGCCGACAGTGCCCGGCAACAACGTCAAGTCGCAGGAATATACCACCGACTACGTCACCGAATGCCTCGAAGGTGGCGCCAAGGTGATCCTGTTCGGCGGCGATCACTCACTGCCGATCCCCGGCGCCAAGGCGCTGTCGCGTTTCACCGGCGCTGGCAAGATGGGGTATCTGCATGTCGACAGCCATCTCGACGCCGGACCCGACTGGGCAGGCAATCTGATCACCAACTGTTCCGGCGCGCCGCGCGCACTCGACCTGCCCAACTGCAATGCCAGGAACATGGCGCATATGGGCTCGCGCAACGGCCTCAATCCCAAGGATTGGTGGGATTTCTATGTCGACAACGAAATCCGCGTCGTCACCATGCCCGAGATGATCGAGCGCGGGCTTGAAGTGTGCGCCAACGAGATCTTCGAACGGGTGAAGAAGGACGCTGACACGCTCTACTTCACCTGGGACACCGACTCGATCGACATGAGCTGCATGCCCGGCTCGACTTCGCCGGAATGCTACGGCCTGAAGGGGCGGGAGGCGATCCAGTTCGCGCGCATCGCCGGCCGCCACGGCTGCGACATTCTCGATGTCGTCGAGCTCTGCCCCTACTTCGACTCGAGCCAGATCAGCGCCAAGATGACGGTCAACATGATCTACCACTATCTCGGCTCACGTGCTCAGACCCTGCGCCAGCAGGGCAAGCAACCGTAAGAATTCTCAGGGAGGAGATACAGTCATGAACCCAGCAAAATCCTACGCCCATCTATTCTCGCCGCTCGGCGGCGACGCCGGCGATAACTACCGGGCACCCGGCCTGATCACATTTCTGCGTTCGGCCCACGTGCCGCTGAACGCCGAAGCGCTGAAAGCCTGCGGCGCCAAATATGCCTTCGTCGGCGTGCCCTTCGACGAAGGCAATGTCGGCAAGCCGGGGTCGGAGGACGGCCCGCGCGAATTCCGCCTCGTCTCGCAGGAATACTTCTCCTACTGGTTCGAATACAATGTCGACCTGCACGGCGCGGCTGTCGATTGCGGCGACGTTTCGATGCCGAAGGTCAGCCCCGAAGTGGCGCACGAGCGCATCTATCGTGCGGTCCGCGAAGTGCTGAAGTCCGGCCTGACACCGATCATCTGCGGTGGCGACCGCTCGATCTCGATCGCCGCGGCGCGCGCGCTTTCCGACCATATCGGCGCAAACAAGAAGATGGGCTACATGCATTTCAGCGCCCAGCTCGACATGGCCGACAGCTGGGCCGGCGAGCGCAATCTCGCCCCTTGCGCCATGGCCCGCATCACAGAGCTGCCCAATCTCGACATCAAGAATGTCGCGCATCTGGGTGCTCGCAACGCCATGAACCCGAAGGACCATATCGACCTGTCGAAGGAGAGAGGCCTCGAGTTCGACTCGATGTTCGACCTGTTCGATGGGGGCATCTACCCGTTGGTCGAGCGCTCGATCGAGCGGGTCTGGGGCGATACCGACGCGCAATATCTCAGCTTCAATTTCAACGTCATGGATTCGTCGGCAGCACCCGGCGTCACCTCGACGGAACCAGGCGGCATCGAGTCGCGGGAGATGATGCGCATCGCCGACATGATCGCCAAGCGAGGCAGTGTCAGCGTCATCGATCTCACCGAGCTTTGCCCGATCTTCGACATCAGCGGCACGGCGGCACGGCTCGCGGCGTGCGTCATCATGCGGTTGATGGCGTCGTTGGCGGCACAAAATGGCGACGTGATCGACGCCAACCTGCGCCGCACTGATCTTGTCGCCGCAGAGTAACAGACAACCACTTGGATAAGGCCGGCTGCGGCCGGCCACAGGAGTTGATGGTGAACACGACAACTAACACGAAGAAGATGACGCGGTTCGCTGCAGCGGTTGCTGTTGCCTATGTCGCATCGACGATGCCGAGCTACGCGCATTTTCTGCCCGAGGCCGGCGGCCTTGGAGCGGGACTGTCTCACCCGCTGTCCGGGCTCGACCATATCCTTGCCATGGCCGGGGTCGGCATCTGGGCCGGGCAGAACGCCGAAAACGAGCCGGTATTCCGTTGGCTGCCGCTTGGCTTCGTCATCGGCATGATTGTTGGCGCGGTGTTTGGCATGACCGGTCTCTCGCTTCCCTTCGTCGAGCTGGGCATTGCCGGGTCGGTCGTCCTGCTTGGGGCAATCGTTGCACTGGGCAGCCGAGTGCCGTTCGCCGCGGCCTTTGCGATAACTGTTGTCTTTGGCAGCCTGCATGGCTTTGCCCATGGTCAGGAGCTGCCTATCGCAAGCAATGCATTCCTCTATGGGCTGGGCTTTGTCGCTTCGACCGTGGTTCTGCATGCGATGGGCTTCTCGCTTGCGTCCTTCATTGCTCGGTTGTCCTGGCGCTCCGCGCTCAAGGTGGGCGGTGGCGGCATCGCCGCAGCGGGCGTTGCCCTGGCCGCCGGCTTGGCTGGCTGATCGGTCGAAACAGGTGATCGGCGGAGCCGGCGCGGCCGCGCTCCGCCTGGCCTGAGCGTTGGAGGGCGCTCAGGCCCATCGCCTCCACAAAAAACCCTGAAATTCTGTCGCTGGCCATACTCATGGGGAGCGACGGACGAAAGTTCTGGCGCATGTCTGCCGCGCCGGCACGAAATCTGTTTGGCAAAATTACCGGAGGATACAATGACTTTGAGCTGGCGCTTTACAGCCCTCGGCGACCGCCATCGCGCGCTGGGTTCCAATCTCGAGGATTGGAGCGGCATGGGCACCGCGTGGACCTACGATGCCGACCCGTTCGACCAACATGTTGCGATCCGTACCAAGGCCGGCCTGATGGACGTGTCGGGCTTGCGCAAGATGCACTTGATTGGCCCGCATGCGATCGCGGTTCTTGAATACGTCACGACGCGCAGCGTCGCAAAGATCCAGCCGGGTCGTTCGGTCTATGCCGCGATGCTCAACGAGCGCGGCCATCTGATCGACGATTGCGTGATCTATCGCAACGGCCCCAACTCATGGATGCTGGTCTCCGGCACCGGCACCGCGCATGAAGAGATCATCAAGCAGGCGGCAGGCCGCAACTGCGCCGTGCTGTTCGACGACGATCTGCACGATCTTTCGCTGCAAGGGCCGGTGGCGGTCGATTTCCTTGCCAAGCACGTGCCGGGCATTCGCGACCTCAACTATTTCAACCACATACACACCACGCTGTTTGGTGCTCCAGTGACGATTTCGCGGACCGGCTACACTGGCGAACGCGGCTACGAAATCTTCGTACGCGGCCAGGATGCACGCCTTGTCTGGGACACCATCTTGTCCGAGGGCAAGGAGATGGGCATCATTCCGTGCTGCTTCAGCACGCTCGACCTGCTGCGCGTCGAGAGCTACCTGCTGTTTTTCCCCTATGACAACTCGCAGATGTACCCGCTTCCCGGTCAGCCGGCCGGCGACAGCCTGTGGGAACTCGGCCTCGACTTCACAGTTTCGCCTGGCAAGACCGGCTTCCGCGGTGCCGAGGAACATTACCGCCAGAAGGACAACGAGCGCTTCAAGATCTTCGGCATGCTGATCGAAGGCGACAAGATGGCCGATCTCGGCGACGAGGTCTGGGCCGATGGAAAGAAGGTCGGCGTCATCACCTGCCCGTCCTATTCGAAGCTGACCAAGCGTTCGATGGCGATAGCCCGACTCGACGTGCCCTACGCCAGGCAAGGCGTGAAGCTCGAGGTGCGCGGCAAGTCGCTCAAGGCCAGTGCCATCGCCCACACGCTGACCTTCGACGACCCGGAAAAGAAAAAGCGCACCGCAAAGGGCTGATGCGCCATACATGATGCTGTGATCGCTGCGCTGACACGATCACCGGGTTGATCGTGGCGTGGTCTGATAGCGAAACAGGCACGTCGACCTCGAAGTGCACCTTGCTATGCCTCCGGGTAGCCAATCCGCGGACCGCTGAGGGTCGCGCGATAGGACGGGGCCATGTGGCCCGGGGTCCAGTCGATCTCCGGGGAGATGGTCACCTCGACCGAACAGATGCCGGGCAGGCTCATGAGCCTGTCCTTGGCTTGCGCCGTGAAGCTGGGGCCCATCATGCAGCAGGGCGACGTCACGCGCAGCTGCAATCTTACTGCTACAGCGTCGCCCTCCATCGCAAGATCGAGTTCCTTGATCAGCCCCATCCTGACAAGCCCGACCGGCTTGCCGATGCCGGCGCTGCAGGGATCGATGATCTGATCCAGGGCGTCCTCGACCGCGCTACGCATATCCATCATTTCGTCCCCCTGCCGCTTGTCCACGGTTCGGCGAGCCGGTCGCGTTTCGCAAACTCGTCGGTTGCGGCAACCCGCTTTAGATTTTCCACGTCGAGGTTGAGGATACGCGCCTGTGTCCCTCCAAGCATCATGCGCTTGATCTCGGGAGTCAGCGCTGGATAGGCATAACCTTCCTGCATGCTGAGCGGGATCTGGAAATTCCAGAAAGCCTCCAAGAACGGCTGGGGATGGATGACCGGCACGCCGGTTCCCCAAACGATGCGATCCGCAGCGCCCGCCTGAACCAGAGACCCCAGTATGTGGGCCAGCCGTTCCGGGGCGTAGAAGATCAGGGCGCTTGTGCCCTCAAGGTTGATCGTCACGTTGGAATTGTAGGTCGCCTTCAGCACGGTATCTTCGAGGAAGGCAAAGCCACCGTGGAAGATTTCGAAGTTCATCTCCGGGAAACTGGTCGCGGCATCGTTGACATCGTCGACCATGAAATACTCGTGGCCGACGTTACCGAACGGGATTGCCTTGTGCATGGCAACGGTCTTGATGCCGCGCTTGAGCATCCGCTCGTAAAGCGGAAACATCAGTTTCTCGTCGTCCATCCTGGTGCCGCGCACCGTGCCGCCCACGAGATCAAGCGGGTAGAACTTGAAGCCCGACACTTTGTCCTCGTCCAGGAAGCGGTCGATCTCATCCAGCACGTTGTCGTGATAGGGGCTGATACCGCCATAGATGACGACGCGTCCGGGCCACCGCTCGCGCATCTCCTTGCCGACATAGAGCGGACCGCCGCCATCCTTGAACAGGTTGAAGATCGGCAGGTGGTGATAGACGCAGGCATCGACCTGGCTCTCGCCGAAGAGCGAATGGCCGATCAGATCGGCATCCTGCATGATCCGATGCTGTTGCGGGACAAGCCATTTGGGCGTGTCGCGCGGCGTGTAGAACTCGTGGATCCCCCACAACATCTGCGTCATCATGGGGGCATATGAGCCGGGTATCAGGTTGTCGGGCGCATGATTGTAGGTATGCGCTACCCCATCTATGACGAAGATGTCGTCGGGAAGCGGTTCCCAGGCTTTTCCGTCGGATATCCGGGCGGCGATCTTCGGGTCGATTCCGGTCTTCCCGCCGAATTTCGCTGTTTGTTCTGGCATCGTTTTTCCCCTGGCTCTCTGGCGTGGATCTGGCCGACCTTTATGTCTGCTTGTGGCGAAGCAGGAAGTTCAGCGCGGCATTGTTGAAAGCTGCCGGATTCTCGATGTTGAGAAGATGGCCGGCATCCGGCACCACGGTCAGCGTCGCATGCGCAATGAGCTGCGCGATCTCCTTGGACATGGAGAGCGGGGTGAGCGGATCGTCCGCCCCGCACATCACATGGACGGGCACGCTCATGTGGTCGAGGCCCGCATGAGTGTCGAGATTCACCAGCGCCTCGATGCTCTTGATGTAGCTGTGCTTGTGCAGTCTCGACATGCTGTCTACGAGTTGCGCCAACGCCGCCTCGGACGCCTTCGGGCCCATCAGCGATCGCGCTACGGGTTCGGCGATGTCAGCTGGTTCCTTGCCACTCATCAGCGGTTCTTTGCGGGACCGGATGAACTCCGCTCGGGCCTGCGGCGTGAAGCGGGAAAAACCAGTGTTGGTCGCGCACAAGGTAATCGTACTAAGCCTGTGAGGGTAGGCATGAGCGAAATCCATAGCGATGCGCCCCCCCATCGACAGCCCGATGATATGCGCGCGCTCCTCGCCAAAATGATCGAGGACTCTGGCCAGGTCGTCGGCAAAATCCCTGAACCGCAACGCCGCTTCGTAGTCGTCGCTGTCGCCATAACCCCTGGCGTCCCAGGCGACGGCGCGGAAATGCTCTCCGAAAACCGGCAGATTGTCACGCCAGTTCCGCCGGTTGCCGCCGATGCCGTGCATGAAGACGACAAGCTCTCCCTTGCCGACGCTCTCCACCGCTATCCGGGGCGATGACCCGACGAAACTCGTTTCGATTGTAGCGAGACCAGGCATGACAGACTTCACTTGCGCAGCAGGTGGCGGACGCGTGAGCCACCGGTCGCAGCGATAAGCACGGCTCCCGCGAACAGTTGCTGCGAATAGGCCGGAGCGCCGATCAGAAGCAGGCCGAGCGTTCCGGTCCCGATGATATAAACGCCGATTACCGTGCCGAGGATGTGGAAGCGCCGGTTGGCAAGGGTCACGTATCCAAGGAATGCCGCGGCATAGGCCGGGAGCATCATCGACGTGCCGAACAAAGGGGTAAGCGAACCCTGCCTGGCGGTGTACATGAAGCCGGTGATGCTCGCCAGGACGGCGCAGGCAACGAAGGCGAGAAGTACGTTTCGGTTGACCCGAATTCCGGCCATACGGCTGGCCGCCCGATTGCCGCCTGTCGCGTATAGATGACGCCCTGTCACCGTATAGCGCAGCGCTATGGCGATCAGTATCGCCAAAGCCAGGAGATAGAAGAAGGGCGCCTGCAACCCGGCGATGCGCCAGGAACCGTACCATATGAATGCGTCGGTGAAGCCCATGAAAATAACCGAATTACCGGTCACCCAGAGGGTCGCGCCGTCAAGCAGGCTTGCCGTGCCGATTGTCGCAACCAGGGCCGGGATTTCGAGCACCGTTACGAGGATGCCGTTGAAGGCTCCAATGATCAGCGCGCTGGCGAGAACCACAAGGAACGCTGTCGGGACCGGCCATCCGAGCTGCGTAATCAGGACAGTTGCAAGCGCGCCCGCCAAGGATGCGGTCGCAGCGATGGAAAGATCGAATTCGCCGACGATCAGGACCAACGTCAGGCCGCACGCAAGCAGGGCGAGCAGCGCTCCGTCGTTGAGGATCGTCACGAAATTTTCGCGCGTGGGAAAATAGGCAGGTTCGGCGATCGAAAAGCCGACGATCAGCAGCACGAGGAAAATTACGGGTGCCGCGGATGCGGTGTCAAAACTGCCAATCCATGACGAGCGCGCCGATGTTTTGGGCGGTGTGTCGGTGATTTCGGGAATCGTCATACGGCGACCTTTGTGCTGTCAGAGGAAGACAGGAGGCGATGCAGCATCGCATCCTTGGAAATATCGGCGCCCCTGAGTTCGTCGATGATCGTCCCGTCCTTCAGCAGAAGGACTCGATCGCACAGGGCTTGCAGTTCCTCCAGTTCGGAAGACACCACCAGAATGCCGCGCCCTTCATGGGCAAGCTCGCGAATGGCGCCATAGATCTGGGTCTTCGAGCCGATATCGACGCCATGCGTCGGCTCGTCGAGCAGGAGCAGGCGAACCGGACCCAGCACCCAGCGCGAGAAGATCACCTTTTGTTGGTTTCCCCCGGATAGCGCCAGCATCGAGGCGTTCATCGAGGGCATCCGTACGGAGAACCGTCGCGTCGCTTCCTCGGTTTTGCGCTGCTCGACGCGAAGGTTCAAAAAGCCCCTTGTTTTAAAACGGCTTCCCCAAGGCAGCGATACGTTCTGCCAGATAGGCAGCGTTTCGACGAAACCGTCATGGCTGCGCTCTTCCGTCACGAGGGCGATGCCCTCCTGCAACGCCTGCCGCACCGAGCCGATTGCGGCAGGCCTGCCTTCAACAAGGACATCGCCGGCAGTTCGCGGCGATGCGCCCGCAATCATCCGCAGTATGCGCGACCGGCCCGAGCCTCCAAGGCCGGCTATCCCGACGATCTCGCCCTTGGCAATGTCGAAGCTTATGTCGGTAAGTCTGTTGTCGCTGAGCCCCTGAACTGAAACCAGCGTTTCCCGTTTCTGGCCGACCGGTCCGTCTTCGCGCGCAAACAGGTCCTGCATGTCGGAGCCGACGATGTCGCGCACCAGTCCGGCCTCGGTCATCTCGTCCAGCCGCGTGGTCGATATGCGCCGACCGTCGCGCAACACGGTCACGCGATCGGCGATCCGGAAGACCTCTTCAAGGCGATGGCTGACATAGATGACGCTGACGCCCCGCTGCCTCAGTTTGTGGATGGTGTCGAGGAGGGTGCGGACCTCCGGTTCGGACAGGGACGCCGTGATCTCGTCGAGCACCAGGAGTCTGGGCTTGCGGAGCAACGCCCTTGCCAATGCCACCATCTGGCGTTGATGCGCGCTCAGCGAGGCGAGAGGCGTCCGCGGATCGACGGACAGTCCCAGCGACGCCAGGCTTGCCTCACACTCGCGATGCTGGGCTTTCCAGTCGATCAGGCCGGCCCGACGATGTTGATATGGAAGGCCGAGGAGAAAGTTCTCGGTAATTGAAAGATCGGCAATGAAGGGCGGCCTCTGATGGACAAAGCCGATCCCTGCAGCCAGCGCATCGCTGGGATGCAGGAGCCGCAGCGGACTTCCGGCCAGCATCATGGAACCCGTATCAGGTAGGAAATCTCCCGCGAGTATGCGGATGAGAGTCGATTTCCCCGCGCCATTCTCACCGACCAGCGCGTGGATTTCGCCCTCGCGCACATCGAAATCCACTCCCTTCAGTGCACGGGTCTCACCGAAGGTCTTCGAGATATTGGAGAACTGGAGAAGGGACATATCGATGCTTGCTCCGCGAGCGAATGAAGCCGGCGGCGGACTGCATGTCCGCCGCGACGGCCCTGACGCGTCTGTTCCGCAGGCTACTCAGCCGCCGCCCAGCTCTCACGGAACTTCGCCTTGAAATCGAAGCCCGGATCGTAGCGCTTGCCCGGCGCGGCATTCGACTGGATGGTCAGTTGAAGCGGGAAGTCCTTGTTCACGCCGACCTCGGCCTTGTTGATGGCGCGATTGCATTCGTCGATACCGGCCCAGGCCACCCATTCCAGGCCCCAGCTGATCGTCGCGACCTGACCGCCGCCGGAAACGATCGAGTCCAGCGCGACAGGTTCGCCGTCGAAGCCCAACGCCTTGATCTCGGTCCGGTCACGTTGCCGCGCGGTTGCGAGCACCGGAACGAGCGCTTCGTCATACGGTCCCAGCACCCACTGGATGCTATCCTTTGGATGCTTAGTCAGCAGCGCCTGTGTCTTGGTGATCAGGTCGGAAGCGCCCGCGCCTACATTGAACTCCACGTCTTCCACGACCTTGGCGACGTCGCCGCCATGTTCTGCGAGATAATCCTTGAACCCCTGGAGACGCTGCCCGAGTTGCGGAAAGGCGGAGGCGGTAAACATGACGACGTTGCCGCCACCATTGGCAACCACATAAGCCGCAAGAAGCTTGCCCGCTGCGGTCTGATCGATGCCGAAGCCGATGTCGCCGCCAAACTCCCTCGGGTCGTCGGCGAAGCCCGTCACGAAGGCAATCCCCTTTTCCTTCCCGCGCTGGATCTGGGCGCGGATATCTCGCGAAGGTGAGCCGATGGTAAGCACGCAACTCACATCGCGGTTGATTGCCGCCTCGACGGCTTTTTGAGCGACGGCGGGATCGCCTTTCGAATCTATTGGTATGACTTTCCACCCTATGGCTTCGGCGGCGGCTGTGGCGTCGGCAAGAGCGGTCTGGCAGACCGAGAGTGCGAGAGGACATGGAACAACCGCGATCGTCGCGTCCTTCACGGGTTTCGGTGAAGTCTCGGCGCCGGTCCAGCGCGACGAGCCCGCACCGAGCGGGTCGCGCGACATCACCGTGTTGGTGGCCTGATCGACCACCTTCCTGGCGAAATCGATGGCGCCCTGATCTACGGCCGAGGCCGGCAAGGCGGTGGTCGCGGCCAATGCGAACGCAATCAGCGCGACTCCTGTCATTTTCCGTGAAGTACCGTTCATCCCGTTGTTCCCCAATGCGTGGTTGTGATCACCACTGCTTGGCCTTAGTAAAGCGTCGGCGCGGACAAATGTCGTGGTGCAATCGTGCACGACAAATGCTGCGTTTGTGCACTCCCATGGGTAGCGTTGCGGGCTTGTGAGAGACCAATCGCTGCGGTAACGTATCCAGGGTTGTTGGTGCCGATGATTACTGTCTTATCCACCGATGCGGTCGATCCGACCGCCCGATTTACGAGCTTCCAGCAGGCAATCTGCCAGATCGCTGATTTGTCGGCGCATCGGTCCGAAACCGACGCCTACCACGCCAAGATTCGAAAGAGCCGGGTTGGTTTCCTCGACTGTTCGTTCGTCGACTGCGAATCCGTCGTGATCGAACGAAGCCTTGCCAATATCGGGCGGGACAATGGCAAGGATTATCTGCTGGCATTGCAGATAGACGGGAGCGGTGTAACCCGCCACATAGGCCGCGATGTCCGGCTGACGCCCGGGGACTTCACCATCGTTGACGCCACTCTGCCCTATTCTGTCGAGTTCGACGGTCCAGTTCGGCGGATCGTCGTCCGGTTTCCGCGCAACGAGTTCGTCCACCGGGGGCTGAGTACCGACAGGCTGTGCGGACATGTATTCCGTGGGCAAAGCGGTGCCAGCGGCCTAGCCTCCCAGATACTTGGCTCGCTCGCTGCCGATCCCGCAGGTGTCGGCCCGCAGGCCGGATACTCGCTGGCCGCCGCCATTCTCGACCTCATAGCCGATTCCGAGCCCAATGACGGTTCATCGCGCGGCAATGACCTCACGCAATCCCACGATCATCTCATCCGCCGCATTCGCAGCATCGTGCTGGTCAACCTCTCGGATCCGGAGCTTTCGGTTTCTTTGGTTGCGGCAAAGGCGGGTATTTCTGTTCGCTACCTGCACAAGCTTTTCAGCGCCACAGGAACGTCACTTCATAAATGGATCGAAAACGAGCGTCTCGATCGCTGCTACCGCGCGCTCCAACGCCTAAATCAGCGCAGCCAGACGATACAGGACATAGCATTCGCGAACGGTTTCAACGATCCCGGCTACTTCAGTCATCGCTTTACCCGCAAATATGGGAAGAGTCCGCGTCAGGTGCGAATGAAGGCGCTTTAGCTGCTTGTTCGGCCAGAAACTCGCGCTTGTTCTGCTTTCTTGAATACAATCTCCAGAAACCGCGGTCCGATTTCGGCCCCTAATTCGCTAACCCACAATGTCTGCTTTTCCTGGAGACTCTTCCAAAAGCCGACAGCCGCTACCCACTCCTGACCTGCCCTAAGCGTCGGCTACCAGGCGTCAGGCTTTCACCACCAGCGTGTGCTTGGGCACGCGGTGGAAATGCCACGCCGCTGCCATCGCGCGCCAGCAGATGAAGAATGGCGAGTGCACGTTGGTCGTCGTCCAGTCCATGATCTGCTTGAGTTCGTCCCAATAGGTGACCTCTTCGAAGGGCAGCAGCTCGATCGGCGCGCCGGTGATGATGAAGCCGTCGAACTTGCGATGCCTGACCCGACCTCGTTCCGGCCGTTCCCGGCCAGAATGCGAACTCCTAAAAACTGCCATTTGGCGCACGATGCCGTCCGGCTTGGTCGGGGCCGACAACGGACAGTCAGGTTTTTAGACGAATTTCGTGGTAAGCCGCCATTCGTCAGCCCAGCTAATTTGAACTCAGTCCCACCTTGTACTTCCTTCCTTTTTTTCAAGAATGTCTTCCGCGTAAGCACAGGATGTAAATTTCAGAACCATATTTTTTATGTCGCGCCAACGTCCCGCAAGACCGGCGTCATAGGACACGTCTACGTCCAAATTTCTGTGGTCAAAAGAATGCTCGCATTGGGGAGATATGCCAGGATCTGGCTTTCGACACTCAATTATGTCGGTAACCTTTCCATTAGATTCCGAAAAGAATAGATACTTATTATCGTATGTAGAAATCTTCTTGTTCGTTATCTCAACAAGCCCGTCTATTGCGGTAGCTTGTGTAGTGATGGGGACCATCTCGAACGACCAAACTTGGCCTGTGACAATGCGCACCCTGATTGCAAGCAGCTTTTCCAGGCTATACCTGTCATGAAGCAAAAAGCGGACCGTTGGGGGAAGGTCACGTGGCTTGATTGGCTTGCCTGACAAAGTGTGCCTCATGGACAGTGGCAGCGGCCCACCATCCAAGCGCATCAAAAAGTTCTCACCATCTTGGTACAAGACCGCTTTCCCAGCACCTTCGGATCTTGGGAAGGTGCGGTAGTCGCCGGGGTAAACAAGTCGAACGCTATAGGCGGGATCCGACGATGCTGGGGGCGAAGTCCTTGGACCCTCATCCTCTATGATTACTTCTATCGGCGATCCTGCATCCTCGAAAATGGAGCAATCGGCACTGTCAGCAGCAAATCCCAAGTTCGGGACAACGAGGCTGATTACCGCGAATAGGCCGAACCGCATTGCCTTGATCACGCCGATTCTTGACGAGTACTGTCGCGTCGATCGCGACCTGATCTGCTGGTCAGACAAAATAGAAATTCCAGTTTCTTCCATATAATCCAGATATTCTGAAATTTATTCAGAAACGTCCATGGCCGATTCGGAAATCGCGTATAGCTCAGGCCCGCTGACCCACTCTCATCGCAGCGTTGACAGCCCCGCCAGGCAGGCTCACCATGAGCTTGGGCAAGAGCCTTTCGGCCATGGGCAGCTGGCCACTTCCACGTCGATTGCAGGCTTCTTCCGGCACTGTAAACGGAGGCTCGAAAACGCCGTTTGGTGAGAACCGGGATGCCCACCCTTTTGGGGTAATGCCGCCTTGTCGGGCAGCGGTTTCGGATATATGCGAAAGGCCGCATGGGACGGATCGAGCAGCGGGCTACCATGCCGTCCCACCCTAGCTTACACCATCGTTAAAATTGCTCGACCCGTATTTGCCGATATGTCAGCAAGGCCGCGCTACGGTGCGCCCATGAGACGCTCACGACATCAGATCAGCGTACCGTTCACTTTGGCGCTCCTGGGCTCGGCCGGCGTCGGATACTTCATTGACGAAATCTCCATTCCGAGCTTCGCGACGGCGCCAACTAGGTTATCCCGCAACTGCGATATCAATGGAAACGTAAGCATAGACACTGGTGAGCGTATATTTCACGTGCCCGGCCAAGAATATTACGACGAGACAATCATCCGGCCTGAGTTCGGTGAGAGATGGTTCTGCTCGGAAAGCGAAGCCCGCTCGGCAGGTTGGCGAAAGTCCAAGTCCTGAACAAATCACCCCGCCCGCTTAACGGATGCCCTTCGAACTAGAAGTCTAGGGAGATGCCGGGGCTTGGCATCGGCTGGCCGCCAGTGATTGGCGTACGTCACCGAAAATATCTGTTCTGGGGCCGAAACCGGACTGTCGGCTCCTGCGCTAGCAACGCGGATAGAAGACGTTCGGCTACCTAGCGTACAGCCGCGCCTGCATCGTCTTATACGCGTCCTTGATGAAGTTGAGATCGCCAAGCATGGCCTTGCCTTCGCCGATGCTGCCGTAGCGCGCCGTGAGGTACCGTCCGCATTGGGCCGGATTGGCGAATGGTGGCCGTCGCCGCGCCAGGCTATGTCGCCGCGCACGGCGCGCCGCAGCACCCGCAGGAGCTGATTGGACACAACTGCATCAACATGCGCCACGAGACGCGTGGCGGGCTCTATGCGTGGGAGTTCGAGAAGGACGGCCAGGAACTGCGTGTGCGCGTGAATGGCCAGCTGACCTTCAACAAATCGGAGCCAATGATGGATGCGGTGTTGAACGGGCTGGGCATCGCCTTCGTGCCGAACAGCCTGGCCGATCAGCTGGTAGCATCGGGCGAACTAGTGCTTCTGCTCGATGACTGGTCGCCCTTCTTCGACGGCTATTTCCTCTATTACCCAAGCCGTCACCAGAACCTGCCGGCATTCCGGATTGTCGTTGATGCTCTGAGGCAGAAGTAGCGGATTCCTGACTTTGGCGGGTCGGATTTTCCGCCAAGACCGCGATTGGATCGCGTTGCTGTCGAACTGCCGTAGGATTCAAGCGACCGCTCATTCGAGAGCCAGTCTAAGAGCGGACCGTCTCAGTCAAATTTCCGGCTGCATCGGGGCCGGTTCCTGACCGTCCGGTTACGGGATGAGCTGGCCAACAAGCGGTCATTCTGGAACCGCCTTTTCATGCGCTCGTCGTTCAGATGAGAAGCCGTGGTTCTTACGCTTATGCGGAAGACCGGCTGTTGATGCGAACTGGCCTGTCAAAGCAGCGAGTAGAACCTGCTGTAAACATCGTAAGTCGAGGCGATGTGCGCTCTGGCGTGCTTTTCAGCCAGCAACGGGGCGCGGCTTTGAATGGCAGCGGTGATATAATCATGTTCTGTCTGAAACAGCGTCGACTCCGAAACCGAAATCAGGTGAGCGAACTTGTAAGAGAAATAATACTGCGTATGCTTTCGTATCATCGAGACCAGCCGGGCGTTGTACGACGCCTTGAATATCCGATTGTGGAAGTCGCGATTGGACGTCAGGCGGGCGAGGACGTCTCCGTGTTGGATTTCCGATCTTAGCGAGTTTGCATCGACAATGGCCCGGATGTCTTCATCGGTGGCTCGGATGGCAGCCTGCGCGGTTGCAAAGCTTTCAAGTGCCATCCGAACCTCATAACTTTCCCTCAATTGATCCCTGTCGAGACGCCTTACTTCCCAACCGCGCTTGCGACGGGACAACAGACCGTCCGATACAAGCCTTTGAAGCGCTTCGCGCACCGGTGTCCGACTGACGCCCATGACGTCTGCGATGTCATTCTCGATCAACGGCATGCCAGTTCCGAGCGATCCAATCGAAATGCCAAGATGCAGGCAACGATAGGCAGCATCAGCGAATGCCTGGCTGGATCGACCTTCGACGGCAACCTTGGCAATAGCCGGAATAGTCTCCCAAAAGTCAGCTCCCGAAATCAAAGCCCGTTCAAGAGTGTCGATCCAGGCTGGTCGTGTGCAAGGCGTGTTGTGGGGGGCGAGAGATCTATCGTCCCCTTGGATCACCCAGTCTTTGTCGACTTCCGTCATCCCAGGCGCGTCCATCAATAATATCTTCTTTCGTCGGAGTTCGCTTCGACAAACCATCGCACACAATTTGGCCGCGTTGAACTCCTTGACGGATGTAAATTCGCATGCAAGTTTGCATGCAATACGAACGCTAACAATCGCATACCCATTGGGACTTTCATGCAAATAGCCAACAGCACCCACGATCCTCTTCTCCGAAGCTGGGTGGCATCGGCCGATCACCATGCGGATTTTCCGATTCAAAATCTGCCATTCGGCGTCGTTTGTTCGATTGGTGAATCAGACCCTGACCCACGGATTGCGGTGGCGATCGGAAACTTCGCACTGGATTTGCGGTCTTGTTACCGAGCTGGCCTGCTTCGTTCCCTGGACGGGTCCAAAGAGAGCGTGTTTGAGGCACGGGTCTTGAACCCATTGATGAACGAGGGGCCGAAGTTCTGGTCTACATTGAGAAACTGGCTGAGCTTGGCGCTCCGCGAAGGTTCAGCTCTCCAAGCAGAGCTTGAACCCCACTTGATTTCGCGATCAGCCGTCAATCTGAGCGTTCCGGTGGATATTCCCGATTACACGGATTTCTACTGCTCGATCGAACACGCGACCAACGTCGGCAAGATTTTTCGCCCGGACGAGCCGTTACTCCCGAATTTCAAGAACCTGCCAATAGCATATCATGGTCGCTCCTCATCGATCGTTATCAGCGGCACTCCGGTTACAAGGCCAAAGGGCCAGCGGCTTGAGGCTGGGACTATCGTATTCGGCCCCACCTCGATGCTGGATTACGAGGTCGAACTTGGTGCGTTCTTGGGCGGTCCCACCGCTTTGGGAGACACGATCTGCCTGGAGGAAGCCCATAGCCATCTTTTCGGCATCTGCCTACTCAATGACTGGAGTGCTCGCGATATCCAGGCTTGGGAATATCGGCCGCTGGGGCCTTTCTTGTCGAAGAGTTTTGCCACCTCGATCTCTGGTTGGGTTGTCACGTTGGAGGCCTTGGCTCCCTTCCGCGTGCCTGCCGCTCATCGCGCCGCCGACGACCCGAAACTGTTGCCCTATCTCGATGGAGCGGCTCTGTCGTCAGCAGGCCTCAACATCGAGGTGGAAGCGTTTATCCAAACAGTTGCCATGCGGTCCGCAAGTGTCGAGGCCCAGCCCGTTTCAAGCGTCAACGCGCGGGGGCTGTATTGGACATTTGCGCAGATGATTACGCATCACAGCTCGAATGGCTGTCCTATGCAGACGGGTGATCTTCTGGGCAGCGGCACGATTTCGGGATCAGAGCCCGGTACCCAGGGAAGCTTGCTGGAAATCACTGGGCGGGGTGCGCAAGAGCTGCAATTGAGCGGTGAGCGGCGAAGATTCCTGCAGGACGGCGACACAGTGATCTTGCGAGGGAGGTGCCACGCCCCCGGCGCACGCTCCATCGGATTTGGGGAAAGCGTTGGCGTCATCATGCCCGCTCGCATCTGATCGCATCGTCCGGTGCTAGGCACCTCGAACATCTTTTTTCGTTCACACCAAGGGAGGAAGACATGGAATTCAGCATTCGGAATATTAAGCTGCTGGGCAGTCGTTTGACGCGCCGAACTTTGTTCGGTGCAGCTATCGGGGCGACAGTCCTTGCGGTGGGGCTGACCGGTGCTCAGGCTCAGACCAAGGATGTAACGGTTGTCTTGCCGGGATCCTCGGCGCTTGCCTGGTACCCGATGATTGTTGCCAAACAGCAGGGCTTCTTTGCCGAGGAAGGCTTGAATGTCTCAATCCAAAGCCTCGACGGTTCGGGTGCCGTCATTCAGGCGATGGAAGCAGGACGTGCCGAATTCGGCGCACCTGGGCCTGGGCCAGCCCTCAACGCACACGCTCGTGGCGCAGATATCAAGTATTTTTACAATCTGTTCTCCCGCGGTCTCTTCGTGCTGGCAGGGGAGCGCGGCGACAATCTCGGGGGTGCCGGCGACCTGAAGGGGAAACAGATCGGCGTCTCCACGTCAGACGGTGCGGAGGTCTCCTTTACGCGTTCGGCGTTGGCCTCGGTTGGCGTGAAGCCCGAAGACTACAAATTTGTCACGATCGGGCAGGAGGGCATGGCAGTTACGGCGTTCCAGCGCGACACAATCCACGCCTTTGCTGCTTCATTCACCGGAATTGCGGTGCTGAAGGACCGCGGCGTCGACATTGTGGACCTCACACCTCCGGGCCTGAAGCTTTTTGGCAATGGTCTGGCTGTTCGCGGAAGCATCTATCGCGACAATCCTGAGATGGTCGCCGCCTTCACCCGGGCAATCCACAAGGCGTCCCTTTGGGGGCAGAAAAACTCTGAAGGCGTTCTCGATGATGGCGAGACGTACAATCCGCAGGAAATCGAACGTCGGGAATATGCCAGGGCACTTCTCGCCAGCGTGATCGAGCAGTACAAGCCTTTTGAGGGGAACGCGTTGGGCTTCCTGCCGGAAGACGGTTGGCAAGCTTGGCACGAGAGCCTTCTTGCGACCAAAGAACTCGACAAGCCGATTGCGGATTTGTCCGCAATCTACACAAACGAATTTGTCGAGAAGCTGGAAAGCGAGTGATGAACCAGCAGCCAAATGTGGCTGGTAACACCCCAGCCAAGCCCTTTCTTTCCCTCACTCGCATCAACAAGCATTACCGAGGCGCACGTGAACCGGTTCACGCCGCAAAGGATGTTTCCTTCGAGTTAGAGAGGGGCCAAACGGCCTCTCTCGTCGGAGCCAGCGGCTGTGGCAAATCCACGGTTCTCAAGATGATCGCTGGTTTGCTTCGGCCTTCCAGCGGTGAGATTCATCTGGACGGCAGGAGGTTGACTGGACCCGACAAGGGCGTCGGCATCATGTTCCAGCAGCCTACCCTGTTGCCATGGCGGACGGTGACCGACAACGTCTTGTTGCCGATTGAGATCAGACAGGGCAAAGCGGCTGCAAAACTTGCCGCTGAACGAGCCAAGTCGCTCATTCACATGGCTGGTTTGACCGGATTTGAAGAAGCGCTGCCTGGCGAACTGTCGGGCGGCATGGCGCAACGTGCTGCCGTTTGCCGGATGCTCGTCAACGAGCCCGACCTTCTGCTCCTGGATGAGCCCTTTGGCGCGCTCGATGAATTCACGCGCGAACAAATGAATGTCGAATTCCAACGCATCTGCTCGGCGCGGAAAGCAACGGCAATTGTCGTAACGCACTCCATTCAAGAGGCCGTCTTCTTATCTGACGTCGTGTTTGTGATGTCGCCTCGGCCTGGCCGCATTTCCAAGCGGATCGACATTGACCTCCCTCGACCGAGAACTCCTGACATGGTCACCAGTTCTGCCTTCAACGAATACGTGCGCGAAATTCACCACTGCCTCTTCGTGCGGAACAGCGAGGCCAATCATGGCTGAAACCTCAGTAATCCCATCAAGCGAACAGGCCGGAATGTTGATCGAAGAGGATGACGCTCATCGATCCTTCGTGGAAAGGACGCCTCAATGGGTCCTGGTGCTTGCCTTCGGTGTAATTCTGGTCACTTTCTGGCAGGCAGCGGTCGATTTGTCGGGTGTATCTCCACTCGTGCTCCCCGGACCATATGAGGTTTTGCAGGATCTCATCTTCACAGTGACGAACCTCTTCAGCGGAGGCTATGTTCTTGATGCCACTATTGTCACCGTCGTTGAAGTTATCTTCGGTTTCTCCCTGGCATGCGTCATTGGCCTAACCCTGGGAGCCATCATCGGTGCGACCGAGATCGGGCGAAAAGCAATCATGCCTTACGTGGTCGCCGTCAACACGATGCCAAAGGTCGCCTTTGCGCCACTGTTTGTCGCCTGGTTTGGGTTCGGCGTTGAATCAAAAATCATGATGGCTGCGTTCATTTCCTTCTTCCCAGTCACCATAAACACTGCTGCGGGCCTTGGAGCGACGAGTGGCGACCTTCTCATGTTGTTCCGATCGCTCGAGGCCAAGCGATGGCAGACCCTTTTGAAGCTGCAGCTTCCCTTCGCACTTCCCTACATCTTTGCAGGCTTAAAGCTGGCGGCGGTGTGGAGTGTCATCGGCGTTGTAGTGGGTGAATACATGGGCGGTGGCGAGGGCATCGGGGAGTTGGTGCGCATCGCCGCAAGCCAGCTACGCGTGGGCCGCGTCTTTGCCCAAATCCTGCTTCTTAGCATGATCGGCTTGTCACTGTTCAGCCTAGTGTCGTTGGTCGAAGCCTATTTCACCAAATGGAAACAACGCGATAACCATTGAGTTGAATCAGGAATCGAATTTCGAACCCTCTTTAGCTGCGGCATTTCGGGCGCTTACAGACAAGCGTTCGAAATGCCTGCCGCCTCTAGAGATGTATCTTGCCCTGGATGTTTCCCAGGTAGCCGAGGGCCTGGCTGTCCTCTCCAATTGGGGTCTTCGCGGTCAAGCTGCTCCTCATAGGCGTGAAGCCTGCAGACTTAGCCCGCGCGATGCAGCACCTCAACGGCAGCCTGGCCCGCTGGGTGTCGGAGGGAGGACGGCGACTTGTAGCCACGTAGCCTTGCCCTCACGGGCCTTTGCCTCGTCCGTCCGCCTCGATCTGGTTGCAGGGGCAAGATTTGAGCCTGCGTCCTCAAGCTTATGAGTCAAACGAGCGTTTCAGAAGGCCGCGTACAATATGATATTGCCGATGCCGATCTCTTGCCAGCGCCGTGATGGCGACCAGATGGTGCAAGCAAAGCACACGACCAGAAACCAACCTATAGGTCCCAAAAGCCAGCCGATGGTTATAACCACGGTGGCTACGGCAACTATCACGCCAATAATCCTGGAAATGAACTCGCGGCTTTCTATCATGGTGCCAAGCAAGACATAATAGCGACACTCGGCAACGTCATCACGCCCGCATAACGGGTGCCCCTTGATCCAGACATTCAGTGAGGTTTTGGGGCTTAGCATCGGCAGCGCGCCAGTGATTGGCGGTACGTCACCGAAGATATCTGTTCTGGGGCCGAATTCAGTCTAGGGAACCGGAGCTGGAAAAGCTGACATTCGCGGGGACCTAGGCGTCGGGTACCAAGCGTCAGGCTTTCACCGCCAGCGCGTGCTCGATCGGATCAAGCGTCTTCCGTTTGCTTGCCGATGTTGTGCGCGTTCTCGACGGCCATAGCGATATCGATGACGGCAAGTTCGCGTCCATCGCCGGCTGCAGACGAAGGGTTTCCAGGACCAGCAGGGCATCAAAGGACCGCGCCCGGCGTCGAGCGCGGTCCTGTTCGGGGAGGCTAGCGACCCTCGCCGATTGTTTCCAGATCATACTCGGTGGTCTGGTAGACCCGGTTGATCCAGTTGCCGAACAACAGATGGGCGTGTGAGCGCCAGCGGTTGAGCGGCTTACGCTGCGGGTCGTCGTCGGGGTAATATTCGTGCGGCACGGCGATGGTCACCCCTGCCGCGACGTCGCGGTCGTACTCTTCCTTGAGCGAGGTCGAGTCGTATTCGATGTGGTTGAACATGTAGAGCCGGTTGCCGGTTTCCTCAGACAAAAGGCTCGGCCCGGTGTCTTCCGATTCCATCAAAAGTTCGAGACCGGAATCCTTGGGGATGTCTGCGGCGCGGACTTCCGTCCAGCGCGACACCGGAATGGCGAAATCGTCGGAGAAGCCGGCAAGGTAAGGCGAGGCCGGTGCGTTGTTGTTGTGGCGGTAGACGCCGAACGCCTTTTGTTCCAGCGTGTGCTTGGGCACGCGGTGGAAATGCCAGGCCGCTGCCATCGCGCCCCAGCAGATGAAGAACGGCGAGTGCACGTTGGTCGTCGTCCAGTCCATGATCTGCTTGAGTTCGTCCCAATAGGTGACCTCTTCGAAGGGCAGAAGCTCGATCGGCGCGCCGGTGATGATGAAGCCGTCGAACTTGCGATGCCTGACCTCTTCCCAGGTCTGGTAGAAGGCGATGAGGTGATCCTCTGACGTATTCTTGGCCTTGTGGGTGCCGATGCGCACCAGGGTCAGCTCGACCTGCAGCGGACTTGCGCCGATCAGCCGTGCGATCTGCGTTTCGGTCCTGACCTTGTTGGGCATCAGGTTGAGCAGGCCGATCTGCAGCGGACGGATGTCCTGGCGAAGAGCGGTCTGCTCGTCCATGACGGACACGCCCTCTTTGACCAGCACTTCGCGGGCGGGGAGTTGATCCGGGATCTTGATCGGCACTGTGCGAACTCCAAAAAACAAAAAACCGGCATTGCTGTCGCAAAGCCGGTTTACGGATCGCAAACGGCCCTTTAGCGACTTGTTTAACGTGGCTGCAAGCCGACCGGCCAAATCACCACGGGTCTATGCCCTGCTCTTACGCCCGGGCGCCTATTGCGTCAACTCCGCCTCAATCGTGCGGCCACAACAGCTGTATCTGCCGGTTTTCCTCGACATTATACGCACCGGGCGGTATTTCCGCTGCGGCCTCCGGCCGGAGGCGCCAATCCAGGATATTTCGAAATGACCAAGGCACCCGAGCAGATTCGCCCCGAACCCCGCGCCGGCATCATGGACATCGCAGCCTATGTGCCCGGCAAGAGTGCAGCTCCGGCAGGCGTCGCCAAGGTCCATAAGCTGTCGTCGAACGAAAATCCGCTGGGTGCCTCGCCGCATGCGATCGAAGCCGTCCAGAGGCTGTCGCATAAGATGGAGTATTATCCCGACGGGTCGGCGTCACGCCTGAGGCAGGCGATCGCTACGACCCATGGGCTCAACCCTGCCAACATCCTGTGCACCAACGGCTCCGACGAGGTGCTGGGGCTGTTGTCGCAGAGCTATCTCTCGCCCGGCGACGAGGCCGTCTACACCGAGCACGGCTTCATGGTCTACAAGATCTACACCCAGGCCGCCGGTGCCACGCCGGTCGTTGCCAAGGAAGATGCCGAAAAGGCCAGCGTCGACAGCATCATCGCCGCGCTGACGCCGAAGACCAGGATCGTCTTCCTCGCCAATCCGAACAATCCGACCGGCACCTATCTGCCGTTCGAGGAAGTGCGCCGCCTGCATGCCGCCCTGCCGAAGAACGTGCTTCTGGTGCTCGATGCGGCCTATGCCGAATATGTCCGCCGCAACGACTACGAGTCGGGTGTCGAGCTGGTCGCGGCCAATGAAAACGTCGTCATGACGCGGACCTTCTCCAAGATCCACGGCCTTGGCGGCATGCGCATCGGCTGGATCTATGCGCCGGCGCACGTTATCGACGTGCTCGAGCGCATGCGTGGTCCCTTCAACGTCAATGCCGCGGCGATCGAAGCCGGCGTCGCGGCGATGGAAGATCGCGGCCATGTCGACCGCACGGTTGCGCACAACGCCCAATGGGCGGAGTGGCTGGTTGGTGAGTTCGAAAAGCTCGGCCTGCGCGTTACGCCTTCGGTCGGCAACTTCCTGCTGGTGCACTTCCCCGATGAGGCCAGGCACACGGCTGCTGCCGCCGACGACTATCTCTCGGCACGCGGCTATATCCTGCGCAGGGTCACCGGCTACGGTTTTCCCAATGCGCTGCGCATGACCATCGGCACCGAAGAGGCCAATCGCGGCGTGATAACCGCACTCACCGATTTCCTGAAAAGTTGACCCATGTCTGAACCCCTGTTTGAAAAGATCGCCCTGATCGGCATCGGCCTGATCGGCTCCTCGCTCGCCCGGGTCATCCGGCGCGAGGGCCTGGCCCGCCACATCGCCATTTCGACACGCAGTGCTGCGACGCTGGCGCGTGCCGAAGACCTTGGCCTCGGCGACAGCTATGCGACCGACGCCAAGCTTGCGGTGAAAGATGCCGACCTGATCATCGTTTCGGTGCCGGTCGGCTCGTCGGGTGTCGTTGCCGCCGACATTGCCGCAGCACTGAAGCCGGGCGCCATCCTCACCGATGTCGGCTCGACCAAGGCTTCGGTGATTGCCCAGATGGCGCCCTTCATCCCTGAAGGCGTGCATTTCATCCCCGGCCACCCGCTGGCCGGTACCGAAAAGTCGGGCCCCGACGCCGGCTTTGCCGAACTGTTCGAAAACCGCTGGTGCATCTTCACGCCGCTGCCCGATACCGATGCGGCAGCGCTTGAAAAACTGTCGGAGTTCTGGCGCCGCTGCGGCTCCAACATCGACACGATGGACCCCGAGCATCACGACATGACGCTCGCCATCGTTTCGCATCTGCCGCACATCATCGCCTACAACATCGTCGGCACCGCCGACGACCTGGAGTCGGTGACCAAGTCGGAAGTGATCAAATATTCGGCCTCGGGTTTCCGTGACTTCACCCGACTTGCCGCTTCCGATCCGACGATGTGGCGCGACGTGTGCCTGCACAACAAGGATGCGATCCTGGAAATGCTGGCGCGCTTTTCCGAGGATCTGGCGTCGCTGCAACGCGCGATCCGCTGGGGCGACGGCGACAAGCTGTTCGAGATGTTCACCCGCACCCGCGCCATCCGCCGCTCGATCATCGACGCCGGCCAGGAAGTCGACGTGCCGAACTTCGGCCGCGAGGCGATCGAGCATCCGGTGAAGGGGTAGGGGATTAGGGCAGTAAGGTAGTAAGGTAGTAAGGCATAGGGCAGTAAGGCAGCAATGTGTGCTTGTTCACATACTGCCCTACTCCCTTAATCCCCTACTGCCTTAGTCCACGACTTCGCTGATCTGCACGATGGGGGCGATGTCGGTATAGTTGGCGACATCCGCGGCGATCTCCGCGCGGTGGGGACCCAACGCCTCCTGGAATGTCGCCAGGTCAGGCGAGTAGACGTGGCACGCCGCGACGAACTCCGGCGCGCTTCCAGCTTCGCGACCCGCAAGGCCCTTATCGATCTCGTAGCGCAGGCAGGCATCGCCGAGCCGTTGCTGGAGCAGTGGCATATGGCGGGTGCGGTAGTAGTCGTGATCGAACTTGGTGCCGCCATCGGCCCGATAGTAGACGCTCATCTTGATCATGGTCGAACTCCTGCCTGAAACGCCTCTTCCGGGCGTGCGAGGAGCCTTTCTAGTTCACCGGCTGGTAAAGCGCATCCAGATTTTGGCTGAAGCGCGTTTGACGAGAGCAAGGTAGCTTTCGCTGTGCTTTCGAAGCGGGCGGCGGCGGCACCAAGGTGCTTGAGTTTGCTACCGCTCGAAATCCGTCAACTCGTAGCGAGCTTGGCCCATCATCAGCTCCCGTCAAGAAGCCTGAATCAGAACCTTGCAACTACGGCCGGCAGTTCATGAGTGCGTATCCTAGAGCAATTCCAGGAAAAGTGCGTAGCGGTTTTCCCTAGGAATTGTGCAAAAACAAGAAGATAGAGAGATTCCGCGATTCGAAGAAAAGCGGAAATTCTCTAATCCACCGCCGGCACCATGCCGAGCGGAATGAAGCCGAGTGTCGCTTTGCCCTTGACGATCTTCAGCGGCAGGGTCGGTGCGTCGCCGAGCAGAGCGAGGCCGGTGAATGCGGTCTCGAACTGCTTCTTCTGCTCGGGAATGACCTCAGACAGGATGCGCGACAGTTCGCGCGGGTTTTGGATCGTCACCTTGAGGTCGGCATCGACCAGTCCGTCGGCTGCGACCGACCATGGGCCGCTCAGCGCCACGCCTGATGTGCCGCCCGAGGTCAGCGTCAGCGAGCGTATGGTGCCCGACTGGCCGCGCAATGCCGGCTGCCTGCTTTCGATGAGGGCAACGCCATTGTTCAGCGTGGTGTCGGCGCTGCCGTCGAGCCTGGGCAGCGTACGGCCGCCGATCGCCTGCGGATCGATCTGGAGGCCGGTGAAGGTGCCGGCAAGATCGATATTGGTGCCGTTGGGGCGCAGATGGGTCTGGGTTTCGTCAGCGCTGAACAAGGGCTTGGCGACGCCGTCGATGAACGCTGCCTTGCCGGAAAGCATCCTGGTTTCGACCGAGATCCGCTCGGGCAGGGGCCGGGCGATGCGGGCGCTGGCACGCAAAAGCTCCCAGTCGAACTGCAATTGCGGCAGGTCGGGTGCGCTGAGCCTGAGCGGGCCGTCGATCTCGAGCACCGAGTGCATCGGCTGGTAGATCTGGGCGGCGGTGCGGAAATTGCCGGCGCTGGCCGAAAGCCTGCGCCCCGAATCCTCATAGTCGAGGCGGTCGCAGAACAGGCCGATGCGGAACGGAAAACCCTTGATTTGAGGGTTGGCGCATTCGAGCGACACGCCGTCGCGGTTGACGCCGGCAATCGCCTTGCGCACCTCGCTCTCGGCCCTGCCGGCGAACCAGAACCAGCCGGCGCTGTAGCCGCCGAACAAAAGCACGATGAAAAGCCCGAGCCACAAGAAGCGGCGGCTGGAATTCGGTTTCGGTTGCTGACTTGACGGCATGCTCGGGCTCTCGCTAACGCGGTGATGTTCACCGCGATCACCAACAGGCTGGCGATATGGGCGATTTTTGGGTTTTTGGCTACGGTTCGCTGATGTGGCGGCCAGGTTTCGCGCATATCGAGACGCGCCGCGCCCGGCTGATGGGTTTTCGCCGTTCCTTGTGCATCCGCTCCTGGGTGCATCGCGGCACCGAAAAGCGCCCCGGGCTGGTGCTCGGCCTCGACCGTGGCGGCTCCTGCGTCGGCCTCGCCTTTTGCGTGCCCGGTGATCTTCGGAACGAGGTGCTGGCCTATCTGCGCGCGCGCGAACTTGTCACCAGCGTCTATCTCGAACGGCAATTGGCGATAAAGCTCGACCGGGGCGAAAAGGTCGAGGCGGTGTGCTACATCGCCGACCGCAAGCATCACCAATATGCCGGCAATCTCGACGCGGCACACGCCGCGCAAATCGTCACCGGCGCTGTCGGCCAATCGGGCCGCAACGAAGACTATGTGCTGACGACGGTCGAACATCTCCAGGCGCTCGGCATTCGCGACCACTGGCTCGAAGAGGTGGCGCGGCGCATCAGTCAGCAGGCCTGATGTCAGCAGCCGAGATCGACGCCCGATTTTCGGCGGCGCGGCGAACGGTTTGGCGCTAAGGATCAGCCATGCTGTTTCAACGCCCCGATGACGATACGCTCTATGACGCACTGATAACCCGCGATGCAGCTTATGACGGTTTTGCCTATGTCGGCGTGCGCACGACCGGCATCTTCTGCCGGCTGACCTGCACCGCCCGCAAACCCAGGCGCGAGAACGTGCAGTTCTTCGACACGACAGTCGAATGCCTGCATGCCGGCTTCAGGCCCTGCCTGCGCTGCCGGCCGATTGGGCTCGGGCGAGCCGGAGCCGCTGGTGGCGACGCTGGTCGATGCGCTCGAGCGTGCGCCGGAGCGGCGCTGGCTCGAAGCCGACATTATTGCCATGGGCCTCGATGCCTCGACGGTCCGCCGCGCCTTCAAGCGCCGCTTCGGCATGAGTTTCCTCGAAATGGCGCGGCTGCGCCGGCTCGGGCAGGCGGCACAACGGCTGGCCTCCGGCGACAGCGTTTTGGAGACGCAGGTCGAGGCGGGTTTTGATTCCGGCAGCGGTTTTCGTGCCGCTGTCACAAGGCTGCTTGGCGAGGCGCCAGCCAAATTGCGCGGCAAGACCATGCTTTGGGCGGACTGGATCGAAACGCCGATCGGGCCGATGATCGCCATTGCCGACCAGCATGCGCTGCACATTCTCGAATTTCTCGAACGCAAGGCACTGGCGAGCGAGGTCGCCAAGCTCAAGGCTGCCACCGGCTCGGCCATCGCCTTCGGCCGGGCGGCCCCCATCGACAAGATCGAGGCCGAGCTTGGGGCTTATTTTGCCGGTGATACGGCTGAGTTCACCACCCGGCTTTCGCCGCAAGGCACCGCCTTCGAACGCCAGGTCTGGGACGGGTTGCGGCGCATCCCGGCGGGCGTTGCTGCGACCTATTCGGGCCTTGCCGCCGAGATCGGCAATCCCGCTGCGGTGCGTGCCGTTGGCCGCGCCAATGGCGCCAACCCGATCGCCATCGTCATTCCCTGCCACCGCGTGGTCGGGGTCAGCGGCGATCTCACCGGTTATGGCGGTGGGCTGTGGCGCAAGCGCTGGCTGCTCGAACATGAGCGGCGGATGGCTGAAGCGCTAGCCAGCCGCTAGCTCGCGACCTCTACGCCGAGTTCCTTCAGTCGCTTTGCTGCCGTCGGCGGCATTGGCGGCGGGTTTTTCGAAGTTGCCGCTTCGATCAGGTATGCGTCGCAGGCGGCTTCGGTCTCCGAGATCAGGCGCTGCATGAATTCCTCGCGTGACAGGCCGGCCGGGATCGGCTTGAGGAAACGCGCCTTGATGGTGCCGGGGAAGCGCAGGAACTTGCGGCGCGGCCAGTACAGGCCGGCGACATGGGCGACCGGCACCACCGGCATGTTGAGTGCGGCGTAAAGTTCGGCGATGCCCCATTTGTAGGCCGGTTCGTCGCCGGGCGCGCGGCGCGTGCCTTCGGGATAGATGATCAGCTGGCGGTCGTTCTGCATTTCGCGGCGTGTCGCCACCACCACCGCCTTCAGCGCTGCCGAGCGTTTGCCGCGGTTGACCGGGATCATCTTCATCTTGGCGATGTACCAGCCGAAGAACGGAATCCACATCAGCTCGCGCTTGAGGATGTAGAGCGGGTCGCGCAGATAGGGGAAAAAGGCGATGGCGTCCCAGAACGACTGGTGCTTGGGCGCCAGGATGAACGAACCCTCGGGCAGGTTTTCGAGCCCTGTCACCTCGCTTCTGGTTCCGGCGATCTTTTCCTGCAGCCACAGGCTCGAACGGGCCCAGAACTTGGGCACCAGCCAGGCGCGATGGCGCGGCGACAGGAAGTAGTAGGGCGTCCACAGGATCATCTGGACGATCAGGCTGACATAAAAGACGAAGTTGAATGCCAGCGAGCGGATAATGAGCATGGGTGAGGCGCGCCTGAGGACTAAATGTCGCCGTTGGTTACACCAAGCCGCCCAAAAAGGAAAACGGCGGCGCGCACAGGATCCGGCTTTTGCGGGCCCGCTTGTGCGGAAGCTATTCGGCGGCCGCCTGGACGACGACGATGCCGTCTGTCGTCGGCTTGACCGGCACGATGCCACGCGCCAGCGCCAGCAGGTACTTGTTGTATTCGGTAAACAGCACGCGGAACGCCTCGGGCTTGGTCAGCCAGCGGCCCTCGCCAAGCTTGGAATTGACCACCGGATAGGGCTCGAGGCTGGCCTTGCGCAGCAGCCGGCCCATTTCCAGCATGCTGCGCGGCATGTGGTAGTTGTTGGTGACCAGGATGACGCGGGCATAATCGTGGCTTTCGACCCACTTGGCGCTTTCTTCGGCATTGCCGATGGTGTCGAGCGCGGCGCGGTCGATGTCGACGCGGTTGAACAGCGACTTGTCGCTGCGCGTCGCCAGCTGCAGCTGCCGGCGCGTCGCTGCGGGGTGCACGCCGCTGATCAGCAGGCGGTCGCCCTTGCCGGCCTTGAGCAGGTCGAGTGCCGCGTCCAGCCGCGACTGGCCGCCGGTCAGGACGATGATGGCGTCGGCTTTTTCAGGGTTGGCGGGCGTGGTCAGGCTGCTGACATGGGTGGCAAACAGCGCGAAACCGCCGGTGAAGATGAAGGCGGCCGCGACGAGGATGAACAATAGGCGGCGCAAAAAAATCATTCTCCGGCGCGGCTTGAGCCCGGCCGGGTAGAATTTCCTTTCCGAAACCGATCCCGATGCGGCGAGCGTGTTCTGACCCATCACGAAACCATGGTTACGCAGGGATTGAGGCTTTTGCAGCGCCTATCTAAGCACATTCTGCAACATTGTGACATCATCGGTGATCACATCCTCTCCGGATGCTGCACGTCGATGTCGCCGAGATAGTTGACGACGGTGAAATGCGAGGTCGCAGCCGTCAGCGCGCCGATCACCGCAACGATGACGGCGACGCCGAGATAGCCGTTCACCCCGATGGCGAAGTTGCCGAACAGGGCTGTCGCCTGGTCGGCTTCTGGTGTGGCGAGGTTGAGCGACGACCACCAGGAAAAGATGATGAACACCAGCACCGCAGCGACGCCGCCGGCGGCAGCGCCCTTCATGCCGGTGAGCAGGAAATGGCGGCGGAACTCGCTGGCGATGAAACCGGCCTCGGCGCCGACGAAATGCAGCACCTCGATGATGTGGCCGTTGCCGGCCATGGCGCCGCGCGTTGCAAACACCACCGACAGCACGGTCGCCGCCAGCATCAGCACCAGCACGCCGGTGCCGATGGTGACGGTGGTGCGCGCCATTGCCACCAGCCGGTCGACCCAGGTGCGGTGATCGTCGAGGGTTGCGGTCGCCACCTTGGGCGTGATCGCCGCGCGCATGGCGCCGAAATCGGGCGGGCTCGTCTGGTCGATGGTGACGATCACCAGCCGCGGCACCGGCAGCTCGTCGATGTTCAGCCCCGAGCCGAGCCAGGGTTCGAGCAGTCGGGCGGTGGCGGCGCGGTCGACGATCCTGGTCGAGCTTACGCCGGCAAACTCGCCGGCGATGCGGGCCGCCGTCTCCAGTGCCGCCTCCATGTCGAGCCCTTCGGCCGGCTTGATCTGGATCGTTGCCTCGCGCGAAATCTGGTTCTCCCACACCGAGGCGGTGTCGCGCACCAAAGTGACCGCGCCCAATGTCAGGCACGACAAAAAGGTCATGATGGCGATGACCAGCACCAAAGCACGGCCGGCGATGTTCTGCGACGGCACGATGGGCGCGGTCTTGCGCTGCAAGCGCGGTGCCGGCTGCTGTTGGCCGGCGCCTCCCAACTCGTCTTCGAACTCGTCTTCGAGTTCGTCGTCGTGGGCGCGGGTGTCGGTCAGGGCCTCAGTCATAGATGTCGAGCCTCCCGCCGGCGAGGATCATGCGGCGCGCGTCGACCTGGTCCATCAGGCCGAGATCGTGGGTGGCGATGACGACGGCGGTGCCAAGCCGGTTGAGCTCGATGAACAGCCTGAGCAGGCGTCGCGCCAGCGGCGGATCGACATTGCCGGTCGGCTCGTCGGCGAGCAGGATTTCGGGTTGCTCGATCAGCGCCCGGGCGATCGCGGCGCGCTGCTTTTCACCGCCCGACAGCACCGGCGGCAGCACATGCATGCGCTCGCCGAGGCCGACCCATTTGAGCAGCTCGGTGACGTCGGTGCGGTAGCTGGCCTCCTCGCGCCCGCGCACGCGCAGCGGCAGCGCCACATTCTCGTAGGTGGTCATGTGGTCGAGCAGGCGGAAATCCTGGAACACCACACCGATGCGCCGGCGCATCAGCGGCAGTTCGGTGCGCGTGATGCGCGAGCGGTCCTTGCCAAAGACGCTGATCAGGCCGCGTGTCGGCTTGAGCGACAAGAACAGCAGCCTGAGCAAGGTGGTCTTGCCGGCACCGGAAGGCCCGCTCAGGAACTGGAACGAGCGCTCGGGGATGTGGAAGGAGATGTCACGAAGGATCTCCGGTCCCATCCCGTATCTGAGGCCGACATTCTCGAAGCGGATCACGTGCAACAGACCTTGAAGTGGCGAAACCCTGGGAACTGGCGAAACCCCGGGAACTTACGAAACCATGGGAACTTGCGAATCCACGGAGATTCATCGGGACCCTGGCTGCCCGTTTCTACGAAACGACCATGGGTCCGCATGGTTAACGGACGGTTAAGTTTCCGTCCGGGGTGGGGCGCTGTGGCACCTCGGTGGCGAAGCATTAACCATTTCCGTTTACCCCCTCTCAGCAAAATGTCTAAGGGGTCTGATGGCTGAGCAGCGGAAAGCACGCCCGGTTTCCGGCGAAATCATGACCGATGACGGCCGCGACACTTCCGCCCAGCTCCAGCGCGTGCATGCTTGTGACATCATCGACGCCGATTTCGAGGTCGTGACGCCTGCCGAGCGCCAAAACGAATCATCTGCCGCCCAGCCCGTTTTCGCCAACCCGTCCGCCAATGTCGGCGGCATGGAGATGTTGCGTTCGGCGCGACTGCGCCCTGAGGCCGGGCCGGTGCGCGGGGGGCCGATCTTCTGGCTTGCCGGTATCTCCTTGGCAGCAGTGGCGTTTTGGGTCGCCGGCGGGCACCAGCTTGTACATGCGGCAGCGTTGCCGCTGCCCTGGCAGGCGCCTGATCTGCGCATCGCCGAGATCAGTTCGCGCATCGACAGCTCCGGGGTCAGGCCGCTGCTGCTGGTCGACGGTGCCGCCTTCAACGATGGTCAAAGCCCGGCCCTGTTGCCGCCGATCGACGTGGCCGTGACAGGCAATGACGGCAAAACCTTGCGCTACAGGCTGGGGACAGGGGCCGTTCCGGTGGCGCCGGGCGCAAGTTGGGCCTTTTCGAGCCGGCTCGACGTGCCTATGAACGGGATAAAGACCGTCACGGTCGCTTTTTCGGAATAGGATGCTGTCATGCCTGTTGTGCGCGACAAGGAAATCGAAGTGCTGTTCTCCGCCTCGGCGATCGCGCGGCGCAATCTCGAACTGGCCAAGGACATCGCGGCGCACGACTACACCGACCTTTTGGTCATCTCGGTGCTGAAGGGCTCGTTCATCTTTGCCGCCGACCTGATCCGCGCCATGCACGATGTCGGCCTGTCGCCGGAAGTCGAGTTCATCTTCATCTCCAGCTACGGCGCGGGCACCACCAGCGGCGAGGTCCGTGTGCTGCGCGACATCGACAACGAGGTTGCCGGCCGCGACGTGCTGTTGATCGACGACATTCTCGAATCGGGCAAGACGCTGAAGTTCACCCGCGAGCTGATGATGTCGCGCGGCGCCAAGAGCTGCTCGATCGCCGTGCTACTCGACAAGCGCATGCGCCGCAAGACCGACCTCGACGCCGATTATGTCGGCTTCGACTGCCCCGATTATTTCGTCGTCGGCTACGGCATGGACGTGGCGCACGCCTTCCGCGAGCTGCCTTTCGTCGGCGTGGTCAAAGGCGAAGCCTGAGCGGCGATCACAAATTTTGCGGCGTTCAGAAATCGTCAACCAGTCGCGGCAAATATCGCCGCCATGGCAAAACTTCTGATCGTTGAGGACGATGAGTCCGTCCGTACCCTCGCTGCCCGCGCGCTCGAACGCTTGGGCCACAAGGTCGATGTCGCGTGCGATGGTGCTGAAGGGCTCGACCGCATCCTTCAGGCGCGCGGCTGTTATGACCTCGTCGTCTCCGACATCCGCATGCCGGAGATGGACGGCATCGAGATGGCGCAGAATGCGGCGCGCGCCTATCCCGGCCTGCCGATCCTGTTGATGACCGGTTATGCCGACCAGCGCGAACGCGCCGAGGAACTCGACGCGATCATCATCGATGTCGTGCAAAAGCCGTTCACTCTGTCGGAGATCCGCGACCGCGTCTCGCTGGCGCTCGCCGCTCAGTCGAGCGTGGCGCTTGCCGGTGCTGCCTGAGGCGGCCGCGTCCCGACATTGAGCGCAAAGATGCCGGCGCCGACGATCAGCAAGGCGCCGATGACAGTGCCTGAGCCGGGGACCTCGGCGAAGAACAGGAAGCCCCATAACGGCGCCCACAGCAGCCCGGTATATTCGAAGGTCGCCGCCTTGTTGGCCGGGGTCAGCCGGTAGGCCTGGCCGAGCAGCACCATGCCGGCAGCGGCAATGACGCCGCAGGCGCCCATCATCAGGAAATCGCTGAGGCTTGGCCAGAGCCATGGCCGCATCAGGAAATCGAGGCTGGGATGCCCGGTCTGCTGGAAGCCGGTGGCGGCAAAGACCGTGGTGATGACCACCGCGCCGAGGAGATAGGCGGCGTTCTGGTAAAAGGCCATGGTCGTTGCACTTTCGCTGACGCCGACCTTGCGCGCCATCAGCTGCGAGAAGCTGTAGAGAAACGCCGAGGCCAGCGACAGCAGGGCTGCCCATTCGAAGATGCCGGCACCGGGATTGACCATGACGATGACGCCGAAAAGGCCGACGGTGCCGGCACAAAGGCTTTGCCACGGCAGGCGCTCGCCGAGATAGGGGCCGGCCATGGTCATGATCAAAAGCGGTGCGAGGAAGAAAAGGGCTGCCGCATCGGCGATCGGCAGTGCCGGGATCGCCAGGTAATAGGCGCAGTAGGACACAAACAGGATCGCCGAGCGCGTGGCAAGGAAACGCCAGTTGGGCGAGGCCAGTGCCGCCAGCCCGACATCGCGATGCACCAGCACAAGCAGGATCGGCAGCGCCACGACAGCGCGTATCAGCAGCGCCTCGCTGACCGGGTAGGTGCCTGAAACCGCCTTGATCAGCGCGTCCTGGATCGAAAACACCAGCACGCCCAGGCATAGGCAAAGGATGCCGACAAGCGTTCTGTTGCGCATGTTATGGGGGTGCCCAGCTGTGAGGTCGTCCTGACGATTGTAGCCTGAGATCGGGCGGCGCGAGAGCGCTTGCCGGCGCTGCCTGTTGGGCCAGCGGCGGGCGTCCGGTCTTCGGAGCATTCGGCCAAAAACGATGCGCCGAGCCAAAAAAAACCCGCCGGCAAAGTCGCGGCGGGTGAGTAACTACCAGTCGGCAGCCGCATCTGACGGCCACCTTCCAATGGGTAGCGGGACTATTCTCCGCCGTTTGACACGATGCAAACGAATTGAAATGATGACAGTCATTAGATTTTTTCATGGCTGAAAACGTTTTCATGACCGCCCGCCTCGACAGCGACCTGTTGCGCACATTTCTCGCGGTGGCCGAGAGCGGCAATTTCACCCGCGCGGCCGAAGGCGTCGGCCGCACCCAGTCGGCGATCTCGATGCAGATCAAGCGGCTCGAACAGATCGTCGGCGACACATTGTTTGCGCGCGGCGCACGCGGCGTCGCACTGACCGAGCGCGGCACCGAGCTTGTCGCCAATGCCCGCCGCATCGTTGCCCTGCTCGACGAAACCGCCTCGGCGATGCGCGCGGCACCGCTGGGCGGGCCGGTGCGGATCGGCCTGCCCGAGGAATATGGCCAGCCCGTGCTGTCGCGTGCGCTCGGAGCGTTTGCCAAGCGCCATTCCCAGGTCGAGGTCACCGTCCGCTTCGGTTATTCGGTGTCGCAGCTGGCCGCCCTTGCGGCGGGAGAGCTTGATCTGGCGGTGGTGTTCGAATGGCAGCATCCCTCAGGCGCCGAAGTGCTAATGAGCGACCCGACCGTCTGGGTGACCTCGATCCATCATCATCTGCACATGCTGCGGCCGCTGCCGATCGCCATGTACACCCGCCATGGCTGGTCGCGCGATTATGCGCTGCGCTCGCTCGAACGGCGCGGCATCGACTACCGCT
Source organism: Aminobacter carboxidus (assembly GCF_014863355.1). Classification (GTDB taxonomy): domain Bacteria; phylum Pseudomonadota; class Alphaproteobacteria; order Rhizobiales; family Rhizobiaceae; genus Aminobacter; species Aminobacter carboxidus. The sequence goes on from NZ_JACZEP010000010.1 coordinate 120,864, forward strand.
TCGCCTACACCAGCGACACCACCAACGGGCTGTCGCTGGCCGTCACCGCCGGCCTTGCCGTGGCGCCGATGGCGCGCTCCAACATTCCCCTGGACTGCCGCGAACTGACCGAAACAGAAGGTTTTGGGGCGATCGACACGACAAGGGTGGTGCTGCACCGCAATCCGCGCGCCACCAGCGAAGCCGTCGACGCCATGGCCGATGCCATCCGCGAGGCGTTTCATCAACGGCGCTGAATGCGAAACTGAATCGACCTCCTGCCAACGCTCCTGACAAAATGGTGTCAGGATGGCGGTGCTATTCTGGCACCCTCAGAACGAGGAGAGAGCCATGATCACCTTCTATCACGCCCCTTGGTCGCGCGCGTCCAACATGCTTTGGCTGCTCGAGGAACTCGGCGCGCCTTATGAGATCGAGACTGTCGACATCCGCGCGCCTGGCGGGGTGGCGGAAGAATACCGCGCGATCCAGCCCAACAAGAAGGTGCCGGCGATCGTCCATGACGGCGTGGTGGTCACCGAGCGGGCGGCGATCTGCACCTATCTGTGCGATGCCTTTCCCGAAGCCGGCCTTGCGCCCGCCATCGGCGACAAGATGCGCGCGCCTTATCTGACCTGGCTGGTCTATGCCGATGCGGTGTTCGACCCTACGCTTGCGGCCAAGGCGCATGGCCACGAATTCATGGGTGGCGGCTATTCCTATGGCTCGTTCAGCGAGATGGTCGCCAATCTCGAAAAGACGCTGGCCTCGCGCCCTTACATCGCCGGCGACCGCTTCACCGCGGCCGACACCCAGATCGGCGGCGGCATCAATTTCGGCATCCGCGTGCTCAAGACCTTGCCCGAAAAGCCGGTGTTCCTCGACTATGTCGAGCGCCTCGCAGCACGCCCCGCCTTCCAGCGCGCCAGCCAGAAGGATTATGCCATGGCGCAAGAGGCGGGCATGGTTGCGGGGTGAAGGGAGGGGGCGGCTGAAGGGCAGAGCGGGACCTTGCACTTTCGGCCTCGCGCTTCTTCACACCCCTCTCTGTCCTGCCGGACATCTCCCCCGCAAGGGGGGAGATCAGGCCGTCATCGGCGCCGAAGCCAATCACTAACGCCGCAAAGCTGGTTCTACGTCGTCACAGGATGAGCGCCGTCGGCGGCAAGATTAATCTCCCCCCTTGCGGGGGAGATGGCCGGCAGGCCAGAGAGGGGTGGGACGGAGAGCGCCGGTGCAGTAAGGGCGCACGAATCAAGGCAGCTCCCGCCGCCGCTAAAACCGCCTATCTCAGCTCCAGCAGCCGCTCGAGATAGCTGCGTTCCAGTTCGGGGCTGAGCGCGTTGCCCAGGCGCTTGCGGATGGCGTCGAGGATCTGGCGGGCGCGCTGGACGTCGATCTCGTCGGGCACCTTGGTCGAGTCGCCGAAATCGGGGCCGGTGGTGGCGCGCGGCCGGCCGAGCGGGTCGCGGTCGGCATTCTGCTGGCGGCCGCCTTCGCCGCTGCCGCCCTGGTCGCCCTGCATCGCCTGCATCTGCTGCATCATGTCCTGGGCGCCCTGGCGCAGCGCTTCGAGCGCACGGCCCTGATGGCCGACGGCGCGGTCGCCTTCGCCCTTGCCGAGCGAACCCTCGGCCTGGTTCATCGATTCACCGGCGTCGCCAAAACCTTTGCCGGGCTTGATGCCAAGGCCCTCGAGCCCCTTCATCAGCGCTTCGAGATCCTTTTCGAGCTGGCCCTGGCCCTGCTGCAACTGCTTCAGCGCATCGGCGAATTCCTGCGGCGTCATCGGCCGGCCCTGCTGGCCCTTGCCCTGCTCGTCCTTGCCTTGCTCGCCCTGTTGCTGCTGCTGGCCGGGCTCGCCGCTGTCGCCGAACGGATCGCTCTGCTGGTCGCCCTGCTGGCCGCGCTGCATCTGGTCCATGCGGAAGGTCTCGTTCATCATCTCCTGCTGGCGCCGCATGATCTCGCCGAGCTTGTCCATCTGTTGGCGCATCTCGGAATTCTGCTGGCCCTGCTGTCCCTGCTGGCGCTTGCCGGCCTGCAGGTTGTTCATCATGTCCTGCAATTGCGACAAAAGCTCACGCGCCTGGTCGCGATTGCCCGACTTGGCCAGGTTCTCGATCTGGTCGAGCATGCGCTGCAGGTCGCTCTGGCGCAGCTCCTGGCCCGGCGACTGGTCCTGGGTGGTCTGGTTTTGCTGGTTGCGTTCGGCGAATTCGCGCAGGAATTCGTTCATCGCCTCGCGCAGCTCGGCCATCAGCTTGTCGATCTCTTCATCGCTGGCGCCGCGTTCAAGCGCGTCCTGCAAGGCCTGCTGGGCCTGGCGCAGGCGCTTTTCCGCCGCCGACAGGTCGCCGTCCTCGATGCCGAGCGCCACCTGCCAGAGGTAGGTTGCGACCTCGCGCAGCTGATCGTCGGAGCCGGCCATCTTGAGCCGGGTGCGGGCGCTCATCAAGGCGAGGTAATGCGACAGGTTGTCGATCGTATCTTCGGGCCTGAGCGTGATCGCGTCCATCAGCTCGAGCACGCGCGCCCTGGCATTGGCGTCGAGCGAAAGCAGCCGCCTTTGCTCGATCACCGCGCGGGCGAGGGGGTTGGTGAAGGGTTTTTCGGGCAGGATGATGGTCTTGGTTTCGCTTTTGGCTTGCTGGCCGGCGTCGTCGGTGGCGTGCAAGGTGAGCTTCACCGAAGCCCCGGCCCAGACATGCTCGGTCAGGTCGCGTGTCGCCTTGATGGGCTTCTTGGCGGCATTGCGGCGCGGCAAGGACAGCGGCATTTCGGGCGGGCCGTAGAGCGGGCGGGCATTCGGCGCCTGTTGTTCGGCCAAGGCGAAGTCGGCCTTGGCCGAGGCTGCGCCATAGTCGTCCTCGATAGTGTAGTTCAGCTCCAGCGTGCCGTTGACGGCGCGCTTGGGCTCGCCGGCAAAGCTGATCTTGGGTGGCGTGTCGGCAATGACGGTGAAGGCCCAGCTGTCGAGCTCGTCGTCGCCGGACTTCAGCGTAAGCTTACCCTCGGTGGTGAGCTTGTCGGCAAACTGCCTGACAGTGGCGACAGGCCCCGAAGTCACGGGTGCTGCGGGATCGGCTTTTGGGCCCATCGGGGCGATGTCGCGCACCGTGCCTGAAGCATCGGTGAAGGCGAGGGTTTCTTCGCCCGAGCCGCCGGTGACACGCAGCGACAATTCACTGCCCTCGGGCACACTGACGACGCCAGCATCCTTGCTGGCATCGGCGGTCAGGAAGATCGGTGCCTTGCCGGTATAGGTCGGCGGCGTCACCCAGGCGTCGATGCGCGGCGGAACGAGGTCATGCGCCGCATGCGCCCTGAAGGCGTCGCCCAAGCGGCCGCCGCTCGGACCGAACGAGAGGGCAAAGGCTGAGACAAACAGCAAGGCGGCCCCAGCGCGCAGCGCCCATGGATCGCGCTCGGGCACACGCGTCCTGGGCAGGTCGCCGCCAAGGCTGCCGAGCCGTTCGGCCATGCGCTTCTGGTGTTCGCGCCACAAGGCGTCGGCAAAGCCGTCGGGCTTGCCCGAGGGCCGGTCGGTCTGAACCTGCACCGGGGTGTGCAGCAGCTGGTTGGCACGTTCGAGACGGCTGTCGATCTCGACCCATGTCGGCAAGCGGAAAAAGCGCAACGGATAAAGTGCGGCAAGCCCGGCAAGGCCGAAGGCAATGGCCAGCGCCAGCCGCGCCATGTCGGGCAGCACCCTGAACAGGCCAAGCCATGACAGGCTGACGAACAGGCTCACGACAACGATTGCCGGCAGCACCAGCGGCCAGCCGCGCTCGACGACCATGGCCGCCGATATGGCCAGGCGCGTCCGGCCCAGGCTGGCGGCGAGTTTGCGGTGCAAAGCTGGTCTTGTCGGTTCCGTCATCGGCCTTTCCGCATGGGTGGCGCGGGCCACCTGCCTTTTGGCAGAATAGCATCAATCACGGCGAAGGCGAGGCGACCTACGTAATCGTGAAGCTTGGCAGCCACGCTGCCAGCAGATGCGCCGGGCCTGTAGCACGACCTTTCGATGGGCGCGATTGCGCACGTTGGCATCAGTTGCCGATCGATTGCCGTGAACGCCGAAAGGCATGTCCATCGCCCGAAAGGCGATGCGGCTATTTTGTCGTCATGCCTTGCGGCACCGGTAACCTGCCTCGGCGCCGCCAGCCGATGGCAGCGAAGGCGAGGGCTGCGGCGATGCCGAGCACGATGGCAACCGCAAGGGCGGCCCAGGTGCCGACATGGGCCATCAGCATGGAAAAAATGAACGGTGCCAGCGCCGAGACGATCAGCCTGATGGCGGAAATCCGGCCCAGCATGGCGCCGTAGCCTTCAGAACCAAACAGCGCCAGCGGCAAGGCGCCCTGGACGATGCTGGTCAGGCCGGAACCCAAGCCAAAGACAATGGCAAATACCACGGCGCCGGCGAACCAGGGCGCTGTGGCCACCAGCATCGTCAGGCCCGCGACCAGCAATGTTGCGGAGATGACCGCCAGCATCAAAGGCGAAAGCCCACGTCCTGCAAGCATATTGATAAAACGGCTGAACACCTGGGCAGGACCAAACAGTGTGCCCACCAATACGGCACTGGCTCCAAGCCCAACGGCCGTGAGCAGCGGCACCATGTGGACAAGCAGGGCCGAGAGAACAAAACCTTCGAGGGCGAAGCCGAGGCCCATCAATGCGAAGGCTCGCCGCCGATCGGAAAAAGCTATGCTTGCCTCTACTGGTGCGACTTTCCTGTCTTTCGCTGGGTCCTGTCGCTTGCTCTCAGCCGCCATCGCCCGTGCTAGCCAATAGTGGACAGGCAGGCACACAGCGAGGTGGAGGACGGCAAAAACGAGGTAGACCTCACGCCAGGTCAGATACTTGTGGAGCTCGGACGTAATTGGCCAAAAAATGGTCGAAGCAAAGCCTGCAATAAGGGTCAGATGCGTAATGCTTCTCTGCCCGGTTTGCGGGGTGATCTGCACCAATGCCGCAAAGGCAGCGTTGTAAAGGACAAAAGCCGAGGCAATCTCCATGACAACCATTCCCGCAATGAAGGGAATGCGACCAGGGGCCATTGCGCACACAGTCAACGCGCAGGCAGCGACCACGGAGCCGAGCGCCATCATTTGACCTGCACCATGCTGGTCGATCCGGCGGCCAATAGTTGGAGCCGCAAAGCCGCCAATCAGCAGCGAGACGGAGAATATCCCGAACACCCATTGCTGAGACCAGCCGAAGTCGTGGGCCATGTCGGGCGCGAGCATGCTGAAGCTATAGTAGAGCGTGCCGTAGCCAATGATCTGTGTCAGCCCAAGGCCCCAGATCACGGCACCGTAACGCTGCTCAATTGGACGGGGCATATTCGATCTTTCCGGGATTATCGAAATTAACAGCCAAAATTAAGCGGCGTCGTCCTGCGCGGGAGCCTTTGCGTCGGCACAGCATTCATCGGCGAGGAACCCGACCAGTCCATTCATGGCAGCGTAGTTGGCCCTGCAGATCAGCGTCGTCGCATGCCGCTCCTGCGTGACCAGTCCAGTTGCAATCAGTCGATGCAGGTGATGGGAAAGGGTCGATGCAGCGATGCCGATCCTGTCTTGCAGGTGTCCAACGGCAAGACCGTCGACACCTGCGCGAACGAGCGCCCGATACACCCGCAATCGGGTCTGATTGCCGAGTGCCTCAAGCTGACTTGCCGCTGTTTCGATGTTCATGGAAATAGGCTAAATGCCTCCGTCGGAGCCGTCAATCGGTATTTCGGCAATTGCGGAAATATAACAATGAAACGACAGTGGCAGGTTCAGATGGCCTTTAGCTTGACCCGTGCCTCAAATTTTTCGGCATCTTCCTTGCGCTCGCTGTAGCGGTCGGTGAGGTAGCCCGAGACATCGCGCGTCAACAAGGTGAATTTCACCAGTTCTTCCATCACATCGACCACCCGGTCGTAATAGGAGGACGGCTTCATGCGGCCGTCAGGGTCGAACTCCTGATAGGCCTTGGCAACGGAGGACTGGTTGGGAATGGTCAGCATCCGCATCCAGCGGCCGAGCACGCGCATCTGGTTGACGGCGTTGAACGACTGCGAGCCGCCTGACACCTGCATGACCGCCAGGGTGCGGCCCTGTGTCGGCCGGATCGACCCGACAGCGAGCGGGATCCAGTCGATCTGTGACTTCAAGACGCCGCTGATTGCGCCATGGCGCTCGGGGCTGGTCCAGACCTGGCCTTCCGACCAGAGCGAGAGGTCGCGCAGTTCCTTGACCTTGGGATGATCTGTCGGCGCGCCGTCAGGCAAGGGCAGCCCGCTGGGGTCGAAGATGCGGGTTTCCGCGCCGAAATTTTGCAGCAGGCGGGCTGCTTCCCAGGTGAGGAAACGACTGTAGGAACGCTCGCGCAGCGACCCGTAGAGCAGCAGAATGCGCGGCTTGTGGTTCGACGCCGGCACAAAGAGGCGGCTGGCGTCAGGCGGCTGTTGCGCCTCTGCCATGATGTTGGGCAGGTCAGGCAATGCGGTTGCCTCCAAAAACGCGGTTTCCTCAGGCAACACGGTTTCCCTCGGCATCGATCAACAGCTCGCCGTCTTCCTTGTGGAACGGTCCCTTCTGGGGCAGCGGCAGGATTTCGAGCACCACCTCCGAGGGACGGCTGAGGCGTACGCCAAAGGGCGTGACGACGAAGGGACGATTGATCAGGATCGGATGCGCGAGCATGGCATCGAGCAGCGCATCGTCGCTGAGTGTCGCATCCGCAAGTCCGAGTTCAGCATAAGGCGTGCCCTTCTGCCTGATGGCCTGGCGCACAGTCAGCCCCGCCTTGGCGATCAGATCCTGGAGAACGGCGCGGCTCGGCGGTGTCGCGAGGTAGTCGACGACTGTTGGCTCGACCCCGGCATTGCGGATCAGCGCAAGCGTGTTGCGCGATGTGCCGCATTGGGGGTTGTGGTAGATGGTGACGTCCATCATGCAGTCCTTTCTGATTGCTTGGCTGATTGGCTGATTGGCTGATTGGCTGGTTGGCTGATTGGCTGGTTGCAGCGACTGCCGGGCCGCGCCTTTGCTGCGGTTCACGATTCACACCAGGCGCGACCTGCCCGGGCTGAAAGGTCATGACGCGATCTCCGCCGGCTCGCAGCAGGATGGGGTGAGTGCCGGCTGGCAGATCGCCGGATTGCCGGCGCAGCAATCCTCCATGAGAAACCGGATCAGGCCGCTCAGCGCATCATATTGTGCCGAGTAGACGATCGAGCGGGCGTCGCGACGGGCAGCGACCAGTCCGCCGCGTTCGAGCTCCTTGAGGTGGAACGATACGTTCGAGGCCGAGACGGCTGCGGCGTCGGCGATGCTGCCGGCGGCCATGCCATCGGGGCCGGCCTTGACCAGCAGGCGAACGATCTTGAGCCTCGTTTCCTGAGACATCGCCCCGAACGCGATCAGTGCTTGACGTTCATCCATATTTCAACAATCCTAGAAATGTCGAAATGAGGAATAGCTGACATGCTGACGCCTGACAACCGGGAATTTGAGCAGGTCACGAAAACCGACGACATGACGCCCGACGAAATGACAATTGGCGACCTGCTCGGCTTGCTCGCAGATCATAGGGATAAGCCCCTGGTGTTCAGCTATGACGGGCGGGCGGTGAAGCCCGGCTACCACGTCACCGAGGTCAAGGCTGGAGCGTTCTCCGCACTGGACTGCGGCGCCAATCCCGAATCCTGGACCGAAATCTTCATTCAGCTGTGGGATGTCGACGAGGGCGAGCGCACGCACATGCCGTCAGGCAAATTCGCGGCCATCATTGGCAAGGTCAGCGAGCATCTGTCGCTCGATCCTGCCGCAAAGCTTACCTTCGAGGTCAGCGATGGCCTGGCGCCGATGCAGCTGCACAAGGCCTCGACCGCTACCGTCAGCAATGGGCGGGTCGATGTGCAGCTTGTGCCAAGGGCTGCCAGCTGCAAGCCAAGGGATCGGTGGCTGGCCGCGCAAAGCCAGGCGGCGTCGTGCTGCGGACCTGATAAGGGCCAGCCATGCTGCGGTTAGGCTTGAGGTCGGCTCGCTGATGGCGAAGTCGCGCCGTCAGGCGAGCCAGTCGGGCACCGAATCGAGCCCGATCAGCTCGTCATAGCTCTGGCGCTTGCGCACGACGTGGAAACGCTCGCCGTCGACCAGCACTTCGGGGACCAGCAGGCGCGTGTTGTAGGTGCCGGCCTGCACCGCGCCATAGGCGCCGGCGGTGCCGACGGCGATCAGGTCGCCTGCCATAAGCTTGGGCAGGTCGCGGTCGAGGCCGAGATAATCGCCGGTTTCACAGACCGGCCCGACGATGTCGACAGTCATGCGCGGCGCGTCGGCCCCAGCCTGCACAACCGGACGGATGTCGTGATAGGCGTCATAGAGCGTCGGCCTGATCAGGTCGTTCATTGCCGCATCGACGATCAGGAAGTTCTTGGCGTCGCCTTCCTTCACATAGATGACTTCCGAAACCAGGATGCCGGCATTGCCGACGATCAGCCGGCCCGGCTCGAACATCACCTTGAGGCCGAGCTTGCCGACGCGCTTGTGCACGATCCGGGCATAGGCGTCGGGCAAAGGCGGTGGGTTGTTGTCGGTCTTGTAGGGAATGCCGAGGCCGCCGCCGAGATCGACATGATCGATGGCGTGGCCGTCCGCTTGCAGCGTTTCGACCAGCTCGGCCATCAGCGCGAAGGCATCGTCAAAGGGCTGCAGCTCGGTGATCTGGCTGCCGATATGCATGTCGATGCCGGTGACCTTGAGGCCGGGCAGGGCGGCTGCGTGAGCATAGACCTCGCGCGCCCGCTGGCGCGGGATGCCGAACTTGTTTTCGGCAAGCCCGGTCGAGATCTTCTTGTGTGTCTTTGCATCGACGTCAGGATTGATGCGCAGCGACACCGGGGCAATCTTGCCGTTGGCCACAGCACGCGCCGACAACAGTTCGAGCTCCGGCTCGGATTCGACGTTGAAGCACAAAATGCCGGCCTGAAGCGCGAAGTCCATCTCGCGCGCCGTCTTGCCGACGCCTGAAAACACGATCTTGCTGGCCGGGATGCCGGCGGCAAGCGCGCGTCGCATCTCGCCTTCCGACACCGTGTCGGCACCGGCGCCGAGCTTGGCAAGCGTCGTCAGCACCGCCTGGTTCGAATTGGCCTTGAGCGCATAGCACACAAGCGTATCGAGATCGGCGAAGGCCTTGGAGAAGACCTGGAAATGGCGGGTCAGCGTCGCTGTCGAATAGCAGTAGAACGGGGTGCCTATGGCAGCGGCGATATCGGTCAGCGCCACGTCTTCGGCGTGCAGGACGCCGTCACGATAGTCGAAATGGTTCACGGCAGCATGCTTTCGAAAATGAAGTGCGGCTCAGAGCAGCGGGTCGAGGATGAACGGCTTGTCTGCGACCGGTTTCTGCGGCGTTGCCGTCGCCGGCTGGCCGGCCTTCTGCGCATCCTTCTGCGCCTGAACGGCGGCGTCATAAGGCGTATCGAGGTCGCCCTTGCGGCCGCAGGCCGAAGCCATGCCGACCGCCGCCATCAGCCCGAGCGTCACCAAAATCCTGCCAGCGGTCATGACCCATCCATCCGAGAAAATTTCCCCGCCGCTTGTAGCGGAGATTCTTGGGCTTTGCACCCCGGCTCAATCAAGCTTTCGTCAGTCTCTTCTTCCAGTAACGGATCTGTTTCTTCACTTCGACAGGTGCCGTGCCGCCAAACGAGGTCCGGCTCCTGACCGAGTTCTGCACCGACAGCACCGAAAAGATATCGGCGGTGATGCCGGCATGGATCGACTGGAGCTCTTCGAGCGAAAGCTTTTCGAGCCCAAGCTTCCTGCTTTCGGCCAGGGCCACGGCGCGGCCGGTGACATGGTGCGCCTCGCGGAAGGGCAGGCCGATCTCGCGGACCAGCCAGTCGGCAAGGTCGGTCGCCGTCGAATAGCCGGAGCCTGCGGCGCGTTTCATCGCCTGGTCGTTGATGGTCATGTCGCCGACCATGCCGGTCATCGCCGCCAGCATCAGGTCGAGCGTCTCGGCAGCGTCGAACACCGCTTCCTTGTCTTCCTGCATGTCCTTGGAATAGGTCAGCGGCAGGCCCTTCATCACGGTCAGAAGCCCGATCAGATGGCCATTGACGCGGCCGGTCTTGGCCCGCACCAGCTCGGCGGCGTCGGGGTTCTTCTTCTGCGGCATGATCGACGAGCCGGTGGAAAAGGAATCCGACAGGCGCACGAAGCCGAATTGCGGCGTCGACCAGATGACGATCTCTTCGGCAAGCCGCGACATGTGGGTGGCCGAGATCGCGGCGATCGACAGGAACTCGAGCGCGTAGTCGCGGTCCGAGACACTGTCGAGCGAGTTGCGGGTCGGCTCGCGGAAGCCGAGTGCCTTGGCGGTCTGGAAACGGTCGATCGGAAAGCCGGTGCCGGCAAGGGCGGCGGCACCGAGCGGGCTTTCGTTCATGCGCTCGATGGCGTCGCGGACGCGGCTCAAATCACGCGCGAACATCTCGACATAGGCCATGCAATGGTGGCCGAAGGTCACCGGCTGTGCCGTCTGCAGATGGGTGAAGCCGGGCATGACGGTTGCCGCATGCTGCTCGGCGCGTTCGAGGAAAGCGGCGATCAGCCCCTTCAGCGCTGCAGCGACGCGGTGGAACTCGTCCTTGACCCAGAGCCGGAAGTCGACGGCGACCTGGTCGTTGCGCGAACGCGCGGTGTGCAGGCGCCCGGCCGCCGGGCCGATCAGCTCGGCGAGGCGCGACTCGACATTCATGTGGATGTCTTCAAGCCGGGTCGAGAAGGCAAATGTGCCGTCTTCGATTTCTCGCAGGATCGTGTTCAGCCCGTGAGCGATTTTGTGTTGATCGTCGGCTGAAATAATGCCCGTTTCCGCCAGCATCTCGGAGTGGGCGACGGAACCTCTTATATCCTGGGCGTAGAGCTTCTTGTCGAAGCCGATCGAGGCGTTGATCGCCTCCATGATCGCCGCCGGGCCCGAGGCAAAACGTCCGCCCCACATCTGGTTGCTGGCCTTCTTGTCGCTCATCGTGATACCCGGGCTCCGGAGAAAATTGATTAGATGTCGGACCGCAGAAAAATGTTTCCAACCCCACGCCATATCCTGGTTGCCGCCGTTGCGGGCGTGATCGCCGGCGCGGTCGCGGTATATGTCAGCACGACCCTTCCTGGCAACAAGACGCCGCAGCCGAGCGTCATTGCCGATACAAAGGCAACAAGCCCCGACGACAAGCTCTGCGCGGCGAAGGCCGAAAGGGCGAAGGTCGTGGGCGCGGCGGCCACCGGCCATGTCGCGGCAATGATGCCGGCCGATCCGCCGCAGTCGCTGAAGACGCTTGCCTTCAACGACCCCGAGGGCAAGCCGATGACCATTGCCGACCATGGGGGGCGTACGCTTCTGGTCAATCTGTGGGCGACATGGTGCGCGCCGTGCCGCGCCGAGATGCCGGCACTCGACGCGCTCGAACGTGAGATGGGCGGCGAGGAGTTCGAGGTCGTGGCGATCAATGTCGATACCGGCGACGACACCAAGCCGAAGAAGTTCCTCGAAGAAACCGGTGTCGCCTCGCTCGGTCACTACCGCGACAACACGCTTGGCGTGTTCAACGATCTGAAGAAGCGCGGGCTGGCGCTCGGCCTGCCGGTGACACTGCTGATCGACGGCGAAGGCTGCCTGCTCGCCAACATGAACGGCCCCGCCGAATGGGCCGGCGCCGACGCCAAAAAGCTGATCGAGGCGGCACTCGCCGAATAAGGCCGGGATCAAGGCCTTGCGTGTCCACACACGTTTAGCGCTGCGCAACTGCAATTTCAGATTGCACCTTAGGCGCCGCCATCTTCGCGGTTTTTTTCCGCGAAGGGCGTCTGGCGGCACATATATTCCATTTCCGGCCTTTCATTAGCCGGCGTTGCCGACAGTTGAGACGAGTCCAATTCTCGGCAAATTGCTTTCGTTTTTTAAAAAAGCGAAAGCTTGTCAGGAGGTTGTGGCGAAAGCGAAATCGAAGCGCGCCAAATGCGACCTTCATACGATCGCTACAAAACTGTTGTCGCGCTGTCATAATCCGACAATACTGGTCCTAGCGGAACTAAACATTTCGCCAACCAGAACGGGAGCGAGACAATGAAGACCCTAGGCTTCGCGGCCGGAATTGCCGCCACCATGACGCTGTTGTCCAGCACCTCCGCCTTCGCGGTCACCGAGATCTCATGGTGGCATGCCATGACCGGCGCGAACAACGAGGTCGTCGAGCAGCTTTCCAAGGAATTCAACGAGAGCCAGAGCGACTACAAGATCGTTCCGGTTTTCAAGGGCACCTATCCCGAGACGCTGAACGCCGGCATCGCCGCTTTCCGCGCCAAGCAGGCGCCGCACATCATCCAGGTTTTTGACGTCGGCACGGGTGTCATGATGGGTGCCGAAGGCGCCATCAAGCCGGTCGCCGACATCCTGTCGATGGGCGGCAAGGCTTTCGACAAGAGCCAGTACCTGCCCGGCATCGTCGCTTATTATTCCAAGCCCGACGGCACCATGCTGTCGTTCCCCTATAATTCGTCGTCGCCGATCCTCTACTACAACAAGGACATCTTCCAGAAGGCCGGTCTCGACGCCGATAATCCACCCAAGACCTGGCCTGAAGTCTTCGAAGCCGCCAAGAAGATCAAGACCAGCGGCGCTGCGAATTGCGGCTACACCTCGACCTGGCTGACCTGGATCGGCCTGGAGAATTTCGCCGCCTGGAACAACCTTCAGTACGGCACCAACGAAAACGGCCTTGCCGGGACAGACGTCGAGCTGAAGTTCAATTCGGAGCCCTTCGTCAAGCACTTCCAGGCCATCGCCGACCTCGCCAAGGACGGCACCTTCAAGTATGGCGGTCGCACGTCCGAGGCCAAGCAGCTTTTCCTCGCCGGCGAATGCGGCCTGTTCACCGAATCTTCGGGCGGCCTGGGCGACGTCATCAAGTCGGGCATGAACTATGGCCTCGGCCAGTTGCCCTATTATCCCGATCTCGAAGGCACGCCACAGAACACCATTCCGGGAGGCGCCAGCCTCTGGGTCTTCGGCGACAAGTCGGATGAAGAGTACAAGGGCGTCGCAGCCTTCTTCACTTTCCTGTCGCAGACGCCGATCCAGGCCCGCCTGCACCAGGTATCGGGCTACCTGCCGGTCACCATTGCTGCCTATGACGAAACCAAGAAGTCGGGCTTCTATGACAAGAACCCGGGCCGCGAGATTCCGATCACGCAGATGATGGGCAAGGCGCCGACCGAAAACTCCAAGGGCGTGCGCCTGATCAACCTGCCGCAGGTCCGCGACATCGAGAACGAAGAGTTCGAAAAGATGCTCGCCGGCCAGCAGACCGCCCAGCAGGCGCTCGACAATGCGGTGACACGCGGCAACAAGGCGATCCAGGAAGCGATCGGCAACTGACATCAGCTTGATGCCATCGTAGCGCTGCCCCTCATCCGCCTGCCGGCACCTTCTCCCCCCGCGAACGGGGAGAGAAAGGACAAGCGGCAAGGTGGACGCCGCCCTCGCCCCGTTTACGGGGGAGGGCAAGGGTGAGGGGCGGCGCCAACGCTGGGCCGAAGGACGGCAGCGATGCCATCCAGCTTCTGACAAACGCGTAACAAGAGGCCCTCATTGTCCCCACGCGTCGTCTTTCCCAACAAGATCCTGCCCTATCTGCTGGTGGCGCCGCAGCTGGCGATCACGCTGGTGTTTTTCTACTGGCCGGCCAGCCAGGCGCTGCGCCAGTCGATGCTGCGCGAGGATCCGTTCGGCCTGTCGTCGAAATTCGTCTGGTTCGACAATTTCAAGAAGGTGCTGTCGGACCCCAATTACCTCAACTCGATCCAGGTCACGGCGATCTTTTCGGTCTCGGTGGCAGCCGTTGCCATGGGCACCGCACTTTTGCTCGCCGTCATGGCCGAGAAGGTGGTGCGCAGCCGCAACCTCTACCGCACGCTGATGATCTGGCCTTATGCGGTGGCACCGGCGATTGCCGGCATGCTGTGGCTGTTTTTGTTCAACCCCTCGATCGGCTCGCTGGCCTATGGCCTGCGCTGGCTCGGCATCAACTGGGACCCGCTGCTCGACGGCGAGCACGCGATGGCGCTGGTGGTTGCCGCCGCATCATGGAAGCAGATCAGCTACAATTTCCTGTTTTTCGTCGCCGGCCTGCAGGCGATCCCCAAGACGCTGATCGAGGCGGCGGCGATCGATGGTGCCGGCGAAAACAAGCGTTTCTGGACGATCGTCTTTCCGCTGCTGGCGCCGACCACCTTCTTCTTGCTGGTGGTCAACACCGTCTATGCCTTCTTCGACACGTTCGGCATTATCCATGCCGTGACAGGCGGCGGGCCGGGCAAGTCGACCGAGACGCTGGTCTACAAGGTCTACAATGACGGCTTCGTCAATCTGATCCTCGGCGACTCGGCGGCACAGTCGGTGATCCTGATGGTCATCGTCATCGCGCTGACCGCGATCCAGTTCCGCTATGTCGAAAAGAAGGTGCATTATGGCTGAGCCGAAGGCCCTTATGGCTGAGCCGAAAGCCCTTCCGCCCGCAAGCGGCCACGACAAGCTGATGATCGGCCAGTCGAAGGCCGGCATCTATGTCGCCCATGCCATCCTGATCCTCGGCATCGTGATTGTGGCGTTTCCGATCTACTACACCTTCGTTGCCTCGACCCACTCGCTGCAGACCATCCTGCGCCCGCCGCTGCCGCTGTTGCCCGGCGACCGTTTTGTCGAGAACTATTCCGAAGCGCTGTTCGGCGGGGTCGGGCGCATCGGCGGGGTCAGCGTCACGACACTTCTGTTCAACACCACCATCGTTGCGCTCGGCATCGCCATCGGCAAGATCATCATCTCGATCCTGTCGGCCTATGCCATCGTGTTCTTCCGCTTTCCGTTGCGCATGGTGTTTTTCTGGCTGATCTTCATCACGCTGATGCTGCCGGTCGAGGTCCGCATCCTGCCGACCTACAAGGTGATGGTCGATCTCGGCCTGATCGACACCTATACCGGGCTGATCGTGCCGCTGATCGCCTCGGCCACCGCAACACTTCTGTTTCGCCAGTTCTTCCTGACCATTCCGGGCGAACTGGTCGAAGCGGCGCGTGTCGACGGGGCCGGCCCGTGGCGCTTCTTCAAGGATATACTTCTGCCCTTGTCGCGCACCAATATCGCGGCCTTGTTCGTCATCCTGTTCATCTATGGCTGGACGCAATATCTGTGGCCGCTGCTCGTCACCAACCGCAACGACATGAACACCATCGTCATTGCGCTGAAAAAGATGATCTCGTTTGCCGATGCCGATACCGAATGGCATCTGGTGATGGTCACCTCAATGCTGGCCATCGTGCCACCCATCCTGGTCGTTGTGCTGATGCAGCGCTGGTTCGTCCGCGGCCTCGTCGATACGGAGAAATAATGGCAACCGTCGATCTCAAGGACGTACGCAAGGTCTATGCCGGCGGGGTCGAAGCGGTGAAGGGCGTGTCCATCGCCATTCCCGACAAGGCGCTGTGCGTGCTCGTCGGCCCCTCGGGCTGCGGCAAGTCCACGCTGTTGCGCATGATCGCCGGGCTCGAGACCATCTCGGCCGGCACCTGCTCGATCGACGGCAAGGTGGTCAATGCCATCGGCCCGACCGAGCGCGACATCGCCATGGTGTTCCAGAACTATGCGCTCTACCCGCATATGAAGGTCTACGACAACATGGCCTATGGCCTGCGCAACCGCGGCACGCCCAAGGACGAGATCGACAAGCGCGTGCGCGCGACAGCCCAGACGCTGGAGCTCGAGCACCTGCTCGAGCGCCGGCCGCGCGAACTGTCGGGCGGCCAGCGCCAGCGTGTCGCCATGGGCCGCGCCATCGTGCGCAACCCCAAGGTCTTTTTGTTCGACGAGCCGCTGTCCAACCTCGATGCCAAGCTGCGCGGCCAGATGCGCGTCGAGATCAAGAGCCTGCAGCGCAAGCTCGGCGTCACCTCGGTCTATGTCACCCACGACCAGCTCGAGGCGATGACGCTCGCCGACGTGCTGGTGGTGATGAATGCCGGGCTTGTCGAACAGCTCGGCGCGCCGCTCGACATCTATGAAAAGCCGGCTTCGACCTTCGTTGCCTCCTTCATCGGCGCACCGCCGATGAACCTCCTGCCGCTGCGCGGCGGCCAGCTCGAAGACGCCATCACGCTGCCTGAAGTGTCAGGCAATGCGACAATGATCGGCTTCAGGCCCGAGGATTGCGAGGTCGGCGCCGATGGCGCGACCTCGAGCGACGGGCTCAGGCTGATGGCCAGGGTCGACGGCGTCGAACCGGTCGGATCAGAGAGTTTTCTCTATTGCGCCGCCGGCGGCGGCAAGATCGTGGTGCGCGTGGCCGGCCGGACCGAGGTGCTGGTCGGCGACCAGCTGCCGATCTTTGCGCGGCGCGAAAAGCTGCATTTCTTCGGCAGCGACGGCAAGCGGGTCTAGAGCATTTCCGCTTTTCTTCGAATCGCGGAATCGCTCTATCTTCTTGTTTTTGCGCAATTCCGGACGGAAAACCGCTGCGCACTTTTCCTGGAATTGCTCTAGGGCGCGGGCGTTAGGGGTCAGTTCCGGTACGGGCGAACTGACACCTTAGGCCGATGCCATCTGTTTATCGGGCATCTCGATCATAAAACGTGCGCGATATTCACCCGGGCTTATCCCGACTTTTTTCCGAAAATGATGTCGAAGCGTATGGGAGCTTCCGAAACCTGCTGCCAACGCGATCGCCTCCATACTCGCGTTGCCTTGACACAACAGGCGCTTCGCCTCGCTGACACGTTCGGCCGCGATCCAATCCCCCGGGGTCTTTCCTGTGGCTTCGGAAAACCGGCGCAGAAATGTTCGCATGCTCATCCGGGTTTCATGTGCCATCCGTTCGATGCTCCAGTTGGTCGCAAGATCGGCCCGTATGCGGTCAAGAAGCGGGGCGATTTCCAGCCCTTCCCGGATCGGAACAGGCCGTTCAAGAAACTGTGCCTGTCCCCCCGTTCGGTGCGCGGGCATCACGAGACGTCTAGCGACTGAGTTCGCTGCAACCGCCCCGAAATCCTGCCTGACGATCTCGATCAGGAGATCGATCCCCGCCGCGCTTCCCGCTGATGTGTAGATACGATCATGAGCGCGGTACAGAGAGGTGTCATCAACCTCGATGTCGGGGTAATTTCGGCGCAGCTTGTCGGCATAACGCCAGTGCGTCGTTGCTGCACCACCCGAAAGCAGACCCGTCGCAGCAACAACAAATGCGCCGGAACATATGGACGCCAGCCGGGCCCCGCGCCTGTGAGCCGCTCGCAGTTGCTGGCACAGCGCTTCAGGGACGGGAACGTCAGCACCCTTCCAGCCTGGAACGACAACAATGTCGGCTTGTTCGATGACCTCCGGGCCGTTGTCGGCGACGATGACGAACCCGCCATGGGCACGCATCGGCCCCTCATCGACCGCACAACTGGCGAACCGGTACCATCCCGATCCCAATTCAGGCCGAGAGAGTCCGAAGATTTCGGCGACGATGCCGAATTCAAAGGTACACAGCCCGTCGTAAAGGAGGGCGACAACCAGGGGTCCAGTCAACTTTGGCATGATCTTTACGTATATTGTCATTCTTGCCAATTGCAAGCACGGGGCCAAATCGTAGACACAAAGGGAAAGGAGACCGATATGACCACATCAGTTACCGCTATCCCACCCGCACCTAGCGAGCTCGCCCGGCAACATTTCGCTGCTGAATTTACTTCTGAAACCGACTGCTGGGACGTTCATGAGGCGCTCGGCAAGGGCGCTGACTTCGTGCTTGTCGACGTGCGCAGCCCAGCGATGTTTGCCAAGGGCCATGTACCGGGCGCCATCAATCTTCCACACGGCAAGATCGTTCGGTCGAAGATGGTCGAGTGGCCCGACGATACGATTTTCGTGACTTATTGTGCCGGTCCTCACTGCAACGGCGCGGCACGCGGCGCTTTGCGGTTCGCTGAGTTGGGACGCCCCGTCAAGATCATGGCGGGCGGCATCACCGGATGGCTCGACGAAGGCTTTGCGCTTGCAGCTTCCAAGACAGCGTGACGGTTCTAATCAGAAAGGCCTTGCCCAAAGACGCCGCACAGTTGCTGGACTTGATCCGGCAACATGCGCTCTTCGAGCGGGCGAGCGCATGCGTGAATGAAGCCGATCTCGTCGCCATTCTCGATGCTCGTGAACCTCCTGCACATCTTATCGTAGCTGAAGATGAGAAAACCCTGATCGGCTATGCAGCTATCACATTCGACTACGCGCTGTGGACTGCCGGCCGGTTTGCCCACCTCGACTGCTTGTTCGTGCACGAGACTGCGCGCGGACAGGGAATTGGAAAGCAGCTCTTCGACCATGTCGGTCTTGTGGCCGAGGAAGCGGGGGTGGAGCGGATGGAATGGCAAACGCCGCTGCGGAATTGGGATGCGATCCGCTTTTACGAGCGCGAAGGCGGTCTTGGCCAGCCAAAGATGCGCTTCAAAAAGCACGTGCGTTCTGCGAAGACAGCCCGATGAGGCCGGCCGATATTGGCATATCCTAACCGACGCACGACCGGCCGAGCGCAACTCGTTGCAGTGATCGCTCGCATTTGACGCCCCGCGCTAACCTCCTGTTCATGCAGCACGATCGATGATCGGTTGAGGCATCAAGGAGGTGGCAGGGTTGCCGGTATCGTTGAAGAAGCTTTCGCCTAGCGCATGGCTGCAACTCGCCGGATGGACCGTGTTCGGCACACTGGGCTGCATCGCGGTGTCGCTTGCGGTGACCTATGCGGTGTTCCGCAACGCCAGTGCCGAGGTGCTGCATCTCGGGCTGATCGAGGCAACTGTCGTGCCGATCCTGCTGGCAGGGCCGTTGTTCTTTTACCTGACGCTCAAGCTGCGTGAGCTGGCGATCGTCAACCACAAGCTCGTCGTCGCCGCCTCGACCGATGCGCTGACCGCCTGCCTCAACAGGGGGGCGTTTTCGACCCGGGTCGAAAACGTGCTGGCCGGCGAGATCGCGCGGCGAAAGCGCGCCATCGGCGCGCTTTTGGTCATCGATGCCGATCACTTCAAGTCGGTCAACGACCGCTTCGGCCATGCCGAGGGCGACGAGGCGCTGCGCCTCATCGTTGCGGCGATCCAGCCCTGCCTGAGGGGCGACGACATGCTGGGCCGTCTTGGCGGCGAGGAATTCGCGGTGTTTTTGCCCGGCGTGACGCCGGTCAATGCCGCCGACATCGCCGAGCGCATCCGCCGTTCGGTGGCCGACGCGCCGTTCAGGCCCGGCGGCAACAGCCATGTGCTGACGGTCAGCGTCGGCGGTGCGTTGTTCGACCGGCCAGTGGTGTTCGAAGAACTGTTCCGCGTCGCCGACCTGCATCTCTACGAAGCCAAGGGCGCGGGACGCAACCGTGTCGAGCTCGCAGCGATGCCGTCGGAGATGACACCGAGCTGGTATCAGCCCAATCTCCTGAACTGAAGGTCATCAGGTCGCAGAGACGGTCGGTTAGCTGATATCGGCTCCTGCCGATGCTGCACCGCTTTTGATCCGAGATGGAAGCCGGGTAGTGTCTCAGTTTGAAATCTGACGTTCAGGCGAAACCGCCGCAGCCGGTTTGCTCCCAAAGGCGGAACCTCCTATATGCTTAGCGGAAAGCATGTAGGAGGTGAGGATGACCCTCGACGATCTCGGCAAGATACTCGGAGGGTTGGAGCCCGGCAAAGGTGCCCGGGTTCCCTATGATGTCTATGAACTGCTTTTCCCGCCGGGGGAGCCGGACGATGGAGCGCGGGGGCGGGCATACGAGTTCGCCCGAGCACATGACGCTAGGATAGACAATCGACCCGACGACAACGCTGTGTGGTTCTATAAAGATGCCAACCGGACCTAAAGGCCAGAAGCGACCCGCCGACGTGATCGGCAACGCCGTCAAGATCATGCGCATTGCTACCGGTGAAGAAGCCGACGACGTAATAGACGATGGCAAAGACCCTGCCGCCAAGGCGCTTGGTGCCAAGGGCGGTAAGAAGCGCGCCGAGAATATGACGCCAGAGCGGCGCGCCGAGATTGCTAGGAAGGCGGCGGAAAGCCGATGGGGAAAGAAGTAGAATTCACTTTGCGCGACTTGCCGAATCTGGTAATAGACTTGCATCTCACGATGACAAGGATTTTCGGATGTCGGCTGAGTTTGAAGATCAATTGCGGGGCGCTTTCCCTGCGAGCACAGATGTCGCGGTTGTCCGCGCCCTTGCGACTGGCGTATCCCTTGCAGATGACATGCGGCGCAACACACCGTGGCTTACGACCTCAATAGGCAACGATCATAGAGGCCTGTTTCGCCGCGTAGCGGCGATGTGGCAATTTCGCCAGGATTGCTTGAACGGCAGCCTTCCATTCGAAGCGATGGAAGTACCCAACACAACGGGGAGCTCGCACCTTCTGAACATCGCGGCTGCCGACTTCGAAGCGCACATCGTTCGGACAGACACGGAGGGGGCCTTTCCGCAGGACGCCCCGATCCGCCAGGACAAGAGCCTCAGCAACCAACTTGATCTTTTCAATGACGGCAAGGTCGTCCCCTTCCATGAGATAGCGCCCGACAAATACTATGCGTGGCTGTCCTTCAACGCAGACCTGACCGGTGGCCTTACGCATGTTTGTTGGTGCATGCCTGAGGCGAATAGGAAGGTGTTTCTCGGCCGCATCAACATCATGCGGAACGCTGGTACGTTGAGTGTAGAACCGCATGTGCCACCACCTCCTGACCCGACGACGGCGATGAAGTTCAAGCTCGATGTTGTCGAGCGCTTCATGGACACCAAGTCTGACAAGAAGAAGCAGAAATAGCAGGCAGATATTATGTCGAACATTTTTCGCACGACTCCGGCGACGCCGCCGCGTGTTGTGCCCGAGAGGATTCGCGAAGCCCGTGAAGCCCGAGGCTACACAGTTGAAAGCTTCGCTGAAATGCTCGGCGTCACGCGACAGGCGGTCGGTCAATACGAGACTGGTCAGATAGCGCCTTCTGCCGAGGCGCTGTCGAAGATCATTGCGGCCACCGGGCAGCCTCCATCCTTCTTCACGACAAACAGGCCACGCGATGTTGGAAGTTTTGGCTCGCCATTCTGGCGAGGCCTTAAGCGGATGAACAAGCCTGATCGGTTGAGGATTGCTCGTCGCCTCGAATGGGCGTGGGATATTATTAGTTACATCGAAGGCTTTATCGAACTGCCAAAGGTTAATCTGCCAGTCTTTGATTGGGACTGGGAAACTGGAGACGAACACGCTCTGGAGCGTATTGCCGGGGCCGTTCGCGACCATTGGCAATTGGGACGCGGGCCGGTTTTCCATCTATCCAAGGTACTGGAGGCCAATGGCGTCATCATCATAAAAGAGCCGGTTGATTGCGAGGACATGGATGCAGTCTCCCGTTGGCAAGGCGGACGTCCGTTCATCCTATGCAGCGCTGACAGGGACGAATTGCCCAGGTTCAACTTCGACCTAGCGCACGAGCTTGGGCATATCTTGCTACACAACGGTGTCGACGTTACATCGGAAAACATAAATAAGATCGAACGCCAAGCGAACTATTTCGCTGGCGCATTCTTGCTTCCGAGGGAGGTTTTTTCTCGTGAAGTGGTATCGACTTCTGTTCACTACTTCCTAAAGCTAAAAGAGCGCTGGCGGGTATCGGTAGCGGCGATGATATACCGCTGCAAGGAGCTTGGGATACTTTCCCCAACGCAGGTTAGCTACCTCTACCGGCAACTTTCGGCAAAAGGCATGAGGAAACGGGAGCCTCTTGATACGGCATTCAAAACGGAAGCACCTTCGATCCTCGTTGCAGCCTTAGATATGCTCATCAAGCACGGGGTGAGGACCAAAGCGGAAATTGTCGATGCCCTCAATTTGAATGCACAGGATATTGAGATGTTGTGCGGGACAGAAAAGGGCTTCTTCGGTGAAACCGTCGTTCAGCTACGGTTAAAACCGAACATATATGCGTGACACTAAGCATAAAATTCAGATATTTGGGGCATGAACAAGCGGCCCCTGAAAACCCGCGTCCAAATCCTCACCCTGCTGTGTGAGGGATCGTCCATGCGGTCGATCTCCCGAATCTGCGATGTGTAGATCAATACGGTTTCGAAGCTGCTGGTCGATGCGGGCAAGTTCTGCGCCGAACTGCACGACCGTGAAGTGCGCAACGTGAAGTCCCAGCGTGTCCAGTGCGATGAAATCTGGTCCTTCACCTCAGCCAAGCAGAAGAACGTTGCGGCCATGAAAAGCGTGGTTGAGGGCGCTGGTGAGCATCGCGCCTATCTCAACGCGGTTGAGGAGACGTTCGGCGCGGATATCGACTACGCGATGCTGGTGAAGCAGTATGGCGAACCGGAAGGCAAGAAGCCGACCGCCGAACGTCGCTACAGCCCCGCTGTCTGCACTGGCGCTGTCGAGAACCGGATCGAAGGATCGCCCGATCTGGCGCACGTCAGCACGTCGTATGTGGAGCGCCAGAACCTTACGATGCGCATGCACATGCGCCGGTTCACGCGATTGACGAATGCGTTCTCGGAAAAATTTGAGAACCACGTTCACATGGTCGCGCTGTACACCGTCTGGTACAATTTCATTCTCATCCACAAGACGCTGAAAATGTCTCCGGCAATGGCCGCTGGCGTTTCGCAGACGCTTTGGTCGATGGCCGACCTATGCGGGATGATGGATGCGGTAGCGCCTAAGCCCGGTAAGCGTGGTCCGTATCAGAAGCGCGGTTAGCTGCCGCTTTTGGCTGAGTCAACTTAACCGCCTCAGCCATCTTCTCTGCTGCCGTGCGAAGGCTTTCAGCATCGATCTTTTGATTGAAATTCCGGGCAAGGACGTTCGACACGAACTCTTCGTATTTATTCAGCGGCTTGTTCGTCGTCATCTAATTGCTCCCAGGTTCGATCGATTATCAGATCCACGAAGTAGCGAATCCAAAATTTTCCACGAAGTTTGTCCGCATTGAGTTGGTCTTTGAGTAGTTCATTGACCTCGACAATTGGATAAAGCGCCTTCGCTACGTCATCCCGCCTAATCAATGACCCGGCGGGGAAGTTCCCTTTGACGAATTTCTTAGTCTGCTTAGCGGTGTCGAGCCACGCTGCCGCGTGCTCATCGTAGAAGTCGATCAGTCCAGCCTCTTCCAAGCGCTGCTCAGACTCCAGAGTCAGGGCCATCAGCTAACCTCTCGAACGTCAGAGAGCGTCGCGTACAGCACCCAAATCAGGGCAATGAACAATAACACCAAGGCGACAGCGGCGGTGCATTCATTTGTGAGCCATTTTGCCACAAGGGCCAAAAAGGTTGATGCCAGAGCAAGTACGAAGCCAACGAAGCCGAACCACGCGCGCCTTTGAAAGCGTGGCAGGACACTCTTCTTCTCGGTCCTTTCGTAGGAATCGAAGCTGGCGAAAATCCCGCCAAGAAAGACAAGGATGAACCCAGCAAGAGCAGCGGCTGCGCCCGCGACTTCACCCATTACCGGCAACGCGCTTGGCATGTCCCCCTCCCAAACGACATGCTGTAGCGTCAACTTATTCGAGGGAATCCGCAACTGCTAAATTCGAACTGAGACACTACCCGCTGGCCTATGTCATCTCGCTGCGCGAGATCATGGCGGTGGTCAATGACGCGATCGCCGCGAGCTTCCGCTTCGTCGAATGGTATTGCGCGGCACTCATCTATTATCTGGTGATCGTCTCGATCCTGATGGTCATCCAGGGGCTTATCCAGAGGCGGCTCGGCTGAGCGTTTTGGCGCCTCCAACCGGGCGTGCAGACAAAGAGCCCGACCTATCGGACCCTTGCCTGACACATCGGAAAACGTGAACTGACGGCTGTCAGCGCGTCGGCACCGGCGCCCGTTCCACGTTCTCGTTCGTGCGTGTCGAGATGTTCTTGACCCCCGAAACCGCATGCTCGCAGCCCATTGTGTTTCCATGTCTGGGTGTCAGAGGCTATTGCAACGCAGCGTGAAATGCGGCTAGGAAGGGCCACTAAACTGGACCCGGTGAAATCCCGGGTGGCTCTTCCGGCCGCCGATCCGCCGGACAACTCAATTCACGGTCTCGCTGGATACGGCTCCCCTGAAGACGCCGGCTCTCCGTGCTGCGAGCCTCGCATGCCTCAACCAGGCTTCTGCGAGACGATGAAAGTTACTTCCACATGACCCTGGTTCACCTTCGGAGCGAATGGGCTCCAAATGTTACACGCGAACTGCTGTCCGGCACCGTTGTGGCGCTCGCGCTTATTCCCGAGGCCATCGCCTTTTCGATTATCGCCGGCGTCGACCCCAAGGTCGGCCTATATGCGTCTTTCTGCATAGCCGTTGTTACAGCCTTTGCCGGTGGACGCCCGGCGATGATCTCAGCCGCGACGGGCGCCATGGCCTTGGTCATGGTCACGCTCGTACGCGAGCATGGTATCGGCTACCTTTTCGCCGCAACGATCTTGACAGGCGTTTTTCAGCTCATTGCAAGCGTCCTCAAACTCGGCAACTTGATGCGCTTTGTCTCCCGGTCCGTGGTCACCGGCTTCGTGAATGCCCTCGCCATTCTGATTTTTCTGGCGCAGATGCCCGAGCTGCTGGGGCAGGGGCCAAACGTGTATCTCATGACCGCTGCTGGTCTCGCGATCATCTACGGTTTCCCCTACCTCACCAAGGCCGTGCCTTCGCCACTCGTGACCATCGTTTTGCTGACGGCGGTATCGATGTATTTCGGCTTCGGTATCCGTACCGTCGGCGACATGGGCGCGTTGCCAAGTGAGCTGCCCTGGTTCGCGCTGCCGCAGGTTCCGTTCACGCTCGAGACGCTGCGGATCATCCTGCCCTATGCGCTCACCCTGGCCATGGTTGGATTGTTGGAAAGTCTGATGACTGCGGCCATCATCGACGAGATGACAGATACAACCTCCGACAAGAACCGCGAGTGCGCCGGTCAAGGTCTCGGCAACATAACGGCCGGTTTCTTCGGCGGCATGGCCGGTTGCGCCATGATCGGGCAATCCGTCATCAATGTGTCTTCTGGCGGACGTGGCAGGCTATCGACACTTTGGGCCGGGGCATTCCTGCTGTTCTTGATCGTCGTACTCGGACCCTACGTCGCTCAGATTCCGATGGCTGCCTTGGTCGCTGTCATGATCATGGTGTCGATCAACACATTCCAATGGCGCTCGCTCCAGGCACTGCTGACGCATCCGAAAAGCTCAAGCTTCGTCATGCTCGGAACGGTGATCGTCGTGGTTGCCACCCACGATCTGGCCAAGGGCGTGTTGTTTGGCGTGATCCTGAGCGGTCTGTTTTTCGCGCATAAGGTGACGCAATTCTTCGGGGTCGCTTCAACCCGCGACGACACCAATGCCGTTCGTACCTACTACGTCACCGGCCAAATCTTCTTTGCCACGGCAGAGGCCTTTCATTCGGCTTTCGACTTCCGCGAAGAGGATCTGAAGGGTGTTGTCATTGATCTGCATGCCTCACACTTCTGGGACATCACCAGCATCAGCGCTCTGGACAGGGTGGTGCTGAAATTCCGCCACCACGACATCCCGGTCGAAATCATTGGCATGAACGAAGCGACAGCCACCATGGTCGAAAAGCTGGCGACACATGACAAGGAGGGGGCCACCCTCGCAGCCGGGAGTGGCCATTAGAGCATTTCCGCTTTTCTTTGTTTTTGCGCAATTCCCTGGGAAAGCCGCTGCGCAGTTTTCCCGGAATTGCTCAGGCTTCCTGTTTTTGCGCAATTCCTGAGGGAAAACCGCTGCGCAGTTTTCCCGGAATTGCTCTGGCTGCATGTCATCCAGGCTGAAAAGGCACTGGTCAGTGCCTTTGGCCGGCAGCCAGGTTTTTTCTGGCGACCGGCAGACAAGGCGCATCCGCCTGAACGCGGCTCAGCGCGTCGGAACCGGGTGCTCGCCGCGATAGTCGTAGAAGCCGCGTCCGGTCTTGCGGCCGAGCCAGCCGGCTTCGACATATTTCACCAGCAGCGGGCAGGGGCGGTACTTCGAGTCCGACAGGCCGTCATGCAGCACCTGCATGATCGACAGGCAGGTGTCCAAGCCGATGAAGTCGGCAAGCTGCAGCGGCCCCATCGGGTGGTTGGCGCCGAGCTTCATGGCGGTATCGATGGCCTCGACAGTGCCGACGCCTTCATACAGCGTGTAGATCGCCTCGTTGATCATCGGCAACAGGATGCGGTTGACGATGAAGGCGGGGAAATCCTCCGACACCGTCACCGTCTTGTCGAGGTTGCGGACATATTCCTTGGACGCCTCGAAGGTCTTGTCTTCGGTGGCGATGCCGCGCACCAGCTCGACAAGCTTCATCAGCGGCACCGGGTTCATGAAGTGGATGCCGATGAAACGCTCGGGGCGATCGGTCTGGGCGGCAAGCCTGGTGATCGAGATCGACGAGGTGTTGGTGGCGAGGATCGCCTCCGGGTTGAGCTGCGGACACAGCTGCGCATAGATCTTGCGCTTGATGGTCTCGTCTTCGGTCGCCGCCTCGATGACGAGGTCGGCACTGGCAAGGTCGGCCATGGCAGGGGCCGACGAGATGCGGGCCATGGCGTCCTTGCGGGCCTGGTCCTCGAGCTTGCCCGAAGCGACCTGGCGCGCCAGGTTGCCGTTGATGGTGGCGATGCCCTTTTCGATGCGGTCCAGCGACACGTCGTAAAGCAGCACGGAGTAGCCGGCCAGCGCCGAGACATGCGCAATTCCGCCGCCCATCTGGCCAGCGCCGACAATGCCGATCGTCTCGATCTTACCCGTCATCACACCTATCCCGTCGCAGGCTTTTTTAGTTTTGTGCAATGCAAACTAAATGGCCGGGGTAGCACTCGTCTACCCCGGCCATCATATTTTAATCCCGCAGGCGTTTGGGCGTCAAAGCGCCTTTTCGAGTTCCGGCAGAATGACGAACAGGTCGCCGACGATGCCGTAGTCGGCAACCTGGAAGATAGGCGCTTCCTCGTCCTTGTTGATGGCGACGATGACCTTGGAATCCTTCATGCCGGCGAGGTGCTGGATCGCACCCGAAATGCCGCAGGCGATGTAGAGATCGGGCGCCACCACCTTGCCGGTCTGGCCGACCTGCCAATCGTTCGGGGCGTAGCCGGCGTCGACTGCAGCGCGGCTGGCGCCGACGGCAGCACCGAGCTTGTCGGCGACGGGCAAAATGACTTCCTGGAACTTCTCCGAAGAGCCGAGTGCGCGGCCACCCGAGATGATGATCTTGGCCGAGGTCAGCTCCGGACGGTCGCTCGCCGACAGCTTGTTTTCGACGAAGCTCGACAGGCCGGGGTTGGCGGCAGCGGCAACGGTCTCGACAGCGGCCGAACCGCCATCGGGTGCTGCCTGGAACGAGGCGGTGCGCACGGTGATGACCTTCTTGGGCCCTTGTGCCTGCACCGTCTGGATGGCGTTGCCGGCATAGATCGGACGCTTGAAGGTGTCGGCCGAAACGACCTCGACGATCTCAGAGACCTGGGCGACGTCGAGCAGGGCTGCGACGCGCGGGGCGACGTTCTTGCCGGTCGAGGTCGCCGCGGCAACGATGGTGTCGTAGTTGGCGGCGAGGCCAACGACCAGTGCCGCCATCGGCTCGGCCAGGCGCTCGGTCAGCTCGTCGGCTTCGGCGAGCAGGACCTTGCGCACGCCCTTGAGCTTGCAAGCGGCGTCAGCGGCTGCCTTGGCGCCCTTGCCGGCAACCAGCACGTCGATGTCTGAGCCGATCTTGAGCGCTGCCGACAGGGCCTTGGCGGTCTGGTCGGAGAGCGAAGCGTTGTCGTGTTCGGCGATGAGGAGAATTGCCATTTCTTTATCCCTTAATTCATCAGCTGCCTGATTTGAGCTCAGGCCGTGGCGAAAATGGTGACGTCCGAGAACCGGAGCGGAGCGTACTTTCGTACGTCGCCGCGGTGAGCGCAGGACGGCGCCATTTGCAGCCCGGCCTCAGCTCAAATCTCAGAGCACGCCGGCTTCGTTCCGGAGCTTGTCGACCAGCTCTGCCGCGGTCTTGACCTTGATGCCTGCCTTGCGGCCGCCCGGCTCCTCGGTCTTCAAGACCTTGAGGCGCGGGGTGATATCGGCACCGAAATCGGCAGCCGACTTCTCGTCGAGCGGCTTCTTCTTGGCCTTCATGATGTTGGGCAGCGAGGCGTAGCGCGGCTGGTTGAGGCGCAGGTCGACAGTGACGATCGCCGGCATCTTCAGCGACACCGTCTGCAGGCCGCCATCGACTTCGCGCGTCACATTGGCCTTGTCGCCAGTGAGTTCGATCTTCGAGGCGAAGGTGCCCTGGGCCCAGCCGAGCAGGGCGGCCAGCATCTGGCCGGTCTGGTTGGAATCGTCGTCGATGGCCTGCTTGCCGAGCAGCACCAGGCCGGGCTGTTCAGCCTCGACCACGCCCTTCAGCACCTTGGCGACGCCGAGCGGTTCGACCGCCTCGTCGGTCTTGACCAGGATGGCGCGGTCGGCGCCCATGGCGAGTGCTGTGCGCAAGGTTTCCTGGGCCTGGGCAGGTCCGATCGAAACGACGACGATCTCTTCGACCTTGCCGGCTTCCTTGAGGCGGATCGCTTCTTCGACCGCGATCTCGTCGAACGGATTCATCGCCATCTTGACGTTGGCGAGCTCGACGCCCGAGCCGTCCGACTTCACGCGCACCTTCACGTTCGCATCGACAACCCGCTTGACCGGGACGAGAACTTTCATGGGCTGGTACCTCTCTGAACAGCGATAGTGTGCGCGCTATAGCAGCGCTTGTGGCCACCCAATTGTCGATTGCCGACATATTGGGCGGAAAAACAGACTTGATCTCGCGCTTTTGGTGGCGGGAGGGCTGCCGCAAGCGGCGGGACCGTAGTTGCGGCTAACGTTAGCGTCAATATCTGCTTCAAGCTCAAATCGTTTGAAAAAAGCCTGTGCCCATGGCCGCTATTGCCGGCCCCAGCGTGTGCCCGGCTGGCCCGGTGTCTGGCCCGGTGTCTGGGCCGATGGCTGGGTGGTCGGCTGGGCGGTCGGCGGCTCTGCTGTCGCCGGCTCCGGCATGGCAGGTGCTGCGGCCTTGCCGGCGCCTGGCACCGCCTCTTCGGCATCGGCAAACAGCGGCACCTCGCTGCGGCGCAACACCAGCACCAGCAGCGCGCCGGCAACGATGCCGCCGACATGGGCTGCCCAGCTGACTTCGTCGTCGCCGCCGATGGCGATCATCAGGAACTGGAAGCAGACCCACAGCACCAGCGGGATCCAGGCCGGAATGCGCAGCGGGATACGGGCGAAGGCCAGCACCCACACCTTCACCCGGGGGTAAAGGATCAGATAGGCGGCGACGATGCCGGCAATCGCGCCCGAGGCGCCGATCAGCGGCATCTGCGAATCCGGCAGGATGAAGCCGTGCAGGAAGGCGCCGGCGGCGGCGCACAGGAGGTAGAACACCAGGAAGCGGAAATGGCCGAGCGCGTCTTCGACATTGTCGCCGAACACCCACAAAAACAGCATGTTGCCGCCGAGATGGAAGATGTCGCCATGCAGGAAGGAATAGGTGACGTAGCTGAACTTCTCCGGAATGATGATCAGGTCAGGCGACAGCTCGGCCAGATCATGCACGACAGAAGGGATGTAGCCGAGCCCGAGCACGGCTGCGGTGGCAAATTCCTCGCCGCCGACCGAGGTCAGGAGATAGACGACGACGTTGATGGCGATCAGGCCAAGGGTGACATATTGCAGCCTGATGTGGCGCAGATGGTTGGAATCGTAGAGCGGAATGAACATGCGGCTCGCTTCCGCCTCCCCAGCGATGGCATCGACCCGAAATCGAAGGCGATTTCGGCAATGACGCGCAATTCAGACTATCTGCAAATCAACGGTTCTTGCCGGGAACCCATAGCACATCGGCTTTTCCGTTGTCATTGACGACGCGGGCGGCAACGAACAGCAGATCCGAGACGCGGTTGATGTAGCGGATGCCCTCCGGGTTGACGTGCTCGTTCGGATCCTGCGCCAGCGCCACCATGACGCGCTCGGCGCGCCGGGCGACGGTGCGGGCAAGATGCAGGGCAGCCGCTGCCGGTGAGCCGCCATTGAGCACAAAGGAACGCAGCGGCTCGAGACCGGCGTTGAGCGCGTCGATGTCGGCTTCGATGCGGGCGGTCTGGCTGGCGATGATGCGCAATGGCTCGTAGCCGAGATCCTTGCCGGTGTCGGGCGTCGACAGATCGGCACCGAGGTCGAACATGTCGTTTTGGATGCGGAAAAGCATCGCGTCGATGTCGGGATGTTGCGATGCCGTATGCACCCGCGCCAGACCGATGCAGGCATTGGCCTCGTCGACACCACCATAGGCCTCGACGCGCAGATCCGATTTCAGCCGCCTTTCGCCCGAGCCGAGGCCGGTGGTGCCGTCGTCGCCGGTGCGGGTGTAGATCTTGTTGAGCTTGACCATCTTTGCTCAGCCGCCGCGGGTGAAATAAAGCGTCAGCAAGATGAACACCAGCGCCACCGCCTGCAACAGCACACGCGCCTGCATCAGCTTGTTGGAGGTGTTGCCCGAGCCGCCGCGCAACAGATTGACCAGGCCGCGGATCAAAACGACGACCACGGCGAACATGAAGACGACGGCGAGGATGTTGAAGACGGTAGCCATGTTGATTCCAGTTCAGTCGACGGCCGCTCAGGCCTGGCGGGCCAGTATTTTATAGAGCAGGGCTGCGGGCAATATCCGCTTGAGCATGACGCCGATTCTTGCGGGTGTGGTGACAACATAATGCGGTCGCGGGCGCGGCGACAGCAGGGCGTGTCGCAATACCGCATGCACCGCTTCCGGCCCAAGCTTCAGCCGCGATTTCGAACCGCCGCCCGACAGCCTTTCGAGCTGGGCGCGATAGGCCTCATGATGCGGCGAGTTGTCGTGGTCGATGTAGCGCAGGAACCAGGTCAGCCCGTTGCTGGCGATCTTCGAGGTCACCGGACCGGGCTCGATCATCGCGACATGGATGCCGCTGCCTGACAGCTCCTGGCGCATGCACAGCATCAGGCCTTCGAGCGCATGCTTGGAGGCGGCATAAGCACCGCGGAACGGCACTGGTGTCAGCCCGAGGATCGACGAGCAGTTGACGATGCGGCCGTGGCCCTGGGCGCGCATCACCGGCACGAGGCGCCGCGTCAGGTCGTGCCAGCCGAAAAAATTGGCCTCGAACTGGTCGCGCAATGCTGCCATCGGCAGGTCCTCGACGGCACCGGGCTGGGCGTGCGCGCCATTGTTGAACAGCGCGTCGAGCCGGCCGCCGGTGCGTTCGAGCACGGTTTTGACAAGCGTTTCGATCGAGTGCGGCTCGGCATAATCGAGATAAAGCGCTTCGAGCCCGTCGGCTTCAAGGGCTGCCAGATCGTCCGGTTTGCGGGCGGTGGCGAAGACGCGCCAGCCTTCGGCATGCAGCGCGCGGGCGCAAAAAGCGCCGATGCCCGACGACGCGCCGGTCACGATGACAGTGCGTAACTCGTTGATCGGGTTCACCTCGTTGCCGCCACTTTGTCGAATCTTCGCATCGTTGTTGCCGAAGGTCTTGCCGATTTTGGAGCCGATGCGCTACTTGCCAACTGGGGCAAAGCCTTCCCATATTCGCGCCTCAGAAACAATCGGACGGAGTGGTAAACTGGAGCTGATGCGCAGGATCGTCGCCACAAGGCGCGTGCTCTTTGACGCAGCCGGCCATTTCCATGACGACGACGGTTGGGCGATGGCCAGTCATCTGGCGATTTCGGCGCTGATGGCGCTGTTTCCGTTCCTGATCTTTGCCACCACGCTTGCCAGCTTCCTCGGCGCCGACGCTTTTGCTGAAACCGCCGTGCATCTGGTCTTCGACACCTGGCCCGACCAGATCGCCGCCCCGATCGCGCGCGAGGTGGTCAACGTGCTGACGGTGCCGCGCACCGACCTTTTGACCTATGGTGTGGTGCTCGCCGCCTATTTCGCCTCCAACGGGGTCGAGGCGCTGCGCACCTCGCTCAACCGCGCCTACCGCATCACCGAGACCCGCACCATCTGGTTCCGGCGCACGCAGAGCCTGATTTTCGTTTTCATCGCCACGATCAGCTTCGTTGCCATCTCGGTGCTTTTGGTGTTCGCGCCGATCATCGCGCGCCTCCTCGAAGCCAGGTTCGAATGGATCCAGCCCTATATGGGCACCATCACCGTGTGGCGCTTCACCATCGCCTCAGGCGTCATCGTGTTTGGCCTGTTTGCCGTGCATATGTGGCTGCCGGCGGGTCGGCGCCGCTTGTTCAGCATCATCCCCGGCATCGTCTTCACCCTCATCGCCTGGGTGCTGGGGTCGACGATCTTCGCCGCCTATCTCGACACGTTCTCGTCCTACGTCACCACCTATGCCGGCCTCGCCTCGATCATGATCGCGGTGGTGTTTCTCTACATCGTCTCGGCGATCTTCATCCTTGGCGGCGAGCTCAACGCCGCGATCAGCCGCTATCTCGAGGCCCGCGCCCGGGTTCCGAGCTGAGTTGTGGCCGGCCCGGCTGAGCCGTGGCCCGGCCCGGCTGCGCCGTGGCCCGGCCCGGCTGAGCCGTGGCCAGGCCGACGCCGAGCGTGGCGATCGCCATGCCGACAAGCTGGATCGCCGACAGCTGCTCGCCAAACAGCGCCCAGGCGATGAGAGCGGTTACCGCCGGCACGAGGTAAAACAGCGAGGCGACCTTCGACATCGCGCCGTCGCGGATCATCACCAGCAACAGGAAGATCGCGCCGATCGACAGCACGAAGACCAGCCAGGCCATGGCGAAGACCAGCTCGCCATTGACCGTCATCGCCTGCGTTTCGAAGATCACCGAGGCGACCGCCATCACGACAGCGGCGCCGACATATTGCCAGAACGTGCCTGATACCAGGTCGCCTGTGGCGCCGACGCGCTTTTGCCAGATGGTGCCGGCGCTGATGCCGGCCATGGCGATGACGGATGCCGTCAGCGTCTGCCAGGTCACGCCGCCGCCGAGCGCGCCGAGCTTGGGCGACAAGACGATGACCACGCCGACAAAACCGATGGCGAGGCCGACCCAGTGCCTGGGCTTGATCTCTTCGCCCAGAAGCTTGCCGGCCAAAACGGCGGTGACCAGCGGCTGCAGCCCGGCGATGAGCGCCGACAGGCCGGCCGGCAATCCCTGGTGGATCGCCCAGAACACGCCGCCGAGATAGACCCCGTGCAGCAGCATGCCGATCAGCACGGCATGAAGGGCGGCGCGACGCGAAAGCCTGGCCGAGCCGAGCGCCAGCATCAAAGCACCCAGGAGCAGGAAGGCGAGCACGAAGCGCACGGCGAGGAAGGTGAACGGTTCGGCCCAGGGCATGGCATAGCGCGCGCCGATGAAGCCGGTTGCCCAAAGCAGCACAAAGGTGGCGGGGATCAGGCGCTTGGGAGACGACGTCATGGGATGCTCCGCGCGGCCGGGCCGGAAGGAGGAGGAAGGAATCTTACCCGGTTCGCTCTAATGCCGAACATTAGGACAAGCAAAATGAAACGATTGATCCATAGAATCATCGAACCTGATCTGACGAGCTGATCGGAACGACGCTTGCCTGGGAGGGGGCCTGGGAGAACTGCACAGACGGCCTTTGAAAGGACCGCGCATGTTGTGGAATCTCGATCCGGGCTGGTTGATGATGGCAGTCGCCTTCGTCGCCGTCATGGCCTTCTTTTTTGGCGCTGCACTCGACGCCATCATGAAGGACGACGGCTTCGGTCCGACCGGCAACATGCTGCTGTTCACCACAGGCTTCTTCGGCGCGTTGATCGTTGCCAACAGCTACGGCATCACCTTGCGCGACCTGCAGCTGGCGACCGCCTGGGGGCTTGGCGGCGCCTTTGCCTTCATCTCGGTGCTTGCGCTGATCAAGGCGGCGATCGCCCGGCTGCTGCAGCCTTAGGCCTTCACCGTCTCAGGCGTTGCACCGGCCTCGCGGCGCGTGGCCGGTGCCGCGCTGGCTACAGCTTGCGCCCGTCCGGGCCGAGCCCCAGCCGGCGCGGGCGCCATGCTGACGTCGTATCGAGGGCAGCCCAAACTAAATCCCGGCATCGCTTTGACTGTCGTCTCATCGGTCTGCCGCAACGCGGCGAGGCGTCCGTGAAGACAGCGCCTTGTCGCCGCCGGTAACGGCATGGCAACTGTGTTCAAGCGAAGTGTTTTTGGTCGCGGATCATGGCGTTGAGGATGGTGATGAGCTTTCGCGCGACAGCGATGATAGCGCATTTCTTTGATCCGGAGCGTTGGGCGATAGCC
>NZ_JACZEP010000011.1 GCF_014863355.1 Aminobacter carboxidus
GCGGTCGAGGTTGCGGGCGACACGCTCGGCCGCGCGATGGAAGACGTTCACGAAGGACCAGAGCAGGTCGTCGAGGTCGGGTTCGAGCCTGGTGTTGCCGAGCATGCCGGCGAAGGTCTCGACGATTCCCGCAAGCCCGGCGCGGATCACCTCATCGTCGGGCAGCGGCCGGGGGTCCGGCTCGTCCTGATGCGGTCGGTGGCCGTACATCTGCAGCTCGAGGATGACGCGGTCGATCGGCGAGGAGGCGTGGTAGGGCTCGTAGGCGTCGTCGAAGGGAAGCTCGTAGGTCATGGAGTGTCTCCGTCGGTTGTGGCCGCGCCCATCGCGGCCTGACAGCGCATCCCGGCCGCGCCCCGGGCGCGGCCGCACCGAAGGCCGGAGCGAAGCGGAGGACGGCGCAGCCGTTGCGGCCGAGACCGGGGGGTGGCAGGGATCACCTCTCAGGCAGGCCGCGGGCGCGGCCTCTCCGGCAGACTGCCGCCATGGCCGTGAAGCTTCCGGTGACGCCGGCTCTGCCCGCCTGCCGGCTCGGGGCTGCTCATCCGGACGGCAGGAAGCGGCGGGCATCCCCCGGGACGAGCTGATCGCCGAGCCATGCGGCGAGATGAGTGGCGCCGAGATGGCGCAGATCGTCGTTGAAGTCGCCAAGCTGCGGTCCCAGCGCCAGAGCGAGTATCCCGGCCTCGCCCGCGCGCTGGCTGAGACGCTCGATGCCGTGCCGGCCGGCGGCGTCCGCATCGGCGGCGATGTAGAGGCGACGGCAGCCAGGCGGGAATGTCAGGCCGGCGAGGTGATTGGCCGAGGTGGCCGCGGCGACCGGAAGCGCCGGCATCACCGTGCGCAGCGACGCCATCGTCTCAAAACCCTCGCCGGCTGCCATTACCGGAACGGGCGTGCCGGGATCGAGGCCGAGCCAGATGCCGTTGCCTAGGAGATGACCGAGCGAGTGACGGGGGTCGGCGATCGGCGCCTTGCCAACCTTGCCGCTCGGATCGAGCCCAGAGGACAGATAAGTACGCTGCAGGCCGGTGATGCGTCCGTCCAGACTGGTGACGGCGGCGATCAATGCGGGCAGGGTCTGCATCTCGCCGGTCACGAGATCGCGGTAATAGCAGCCGGGGTGGAAGCGCAGGGCTGGCTCGTGTCCGGCGAGCAGGATGCCGCGACCGGCCAGATAGCGTTCGGCCAGCGTGCCGGCGATCGGCCGCGACATGCCGAACAGGCGACGCGCCGCTTCGGGGGAGCCGCGTGCCGCGGCAGGCTGGCGCTGCGCGCCGGGATCTTGGGCCTGCGGTCGCGGCATGGCGAGGAAACGACGTGCTTCATCGGCGACATCGCGGAACTCGATGAGCCCGCAGCTTTCGCGGATGACATCGAGCAGATCACCATGTTCCCCGCTTTGCTCGTCGACCCACTTCCCCGGCGGGCCCTTGGCATTGGCTTTCAGCCGCACATGCATGGAGCGACCGCGCGTGTTGCGGACATCACCGACGATCCAGTGGTTGCCGGAGCGATGGCCATTGGAGAGATATTCGCGGCACACCGCCTCGGCATGTTCGCCCAGACGGCGCGCCAGCTCGGAGGCCGAGCCGGTCATGGTCGCCTCTGTTCACGCTGCGCCGTGCGGTCGGTGACCCCGACCAGCGTGTGGCGATCGAGAAGCGAGGCGAGCATGGCGCAGCCTTGCCCACCCGTTGGAATGAACAGCCTCAATTTCCAGGAGATGATTTCTGAATTCAGGCCCAGCGCCTTCAGGCGCGGCACCATCGCGTCGGTGAAACCGATCAGCTCGACGCGGTAGTCGTTCATGACGCGACTGCGACGCAGGACCAGGCCTTCGGCCAGCTGCAACCCGATCCGCCCCTCGACCAGGCCGGTCCAAGCCTCGTCCGGCGTGAGGGTCGGCACATTGTCGACCCCGAGATTGCGCAACATGGTCGCGACCAGCGTCGGCGCGATGTGGCGGCCGATAATGCGTTCGCCGGTATCGGTCTGGATGCGGTAGACTTGGCAATCATGGTCAGGCAGACGCCGCCAGATCGGCAGAAGCAGGCCGGTGACGATATGGAAGGTGCTGGTGGTGAATTCCGGAACGGCAGCGACTTCCGTCTGCCACTGCTCGCAGAACAGTTTCCGGTCGGCGGGCTGCCAGTGGGTTTCGGCGAGGGCGTCGAGACCGAAGCGCAGCTCGTCGGTGGGCCGAAGCAGGCGCACGCGGTGCTCTATCGCGCCGTCATCGAGCATCAGGCTGGCGGTCGGCAACTGGATCGCCGCGCGGTTCGATCGCGTGTTGGCCAGCAAGACCGATTGCGGCTCCGCGCGGGCGATGGCCAGAGCGTCGGCCAGGCCGAGCGGGCGTATGCGGTCCTTTCGCGCGACGGTCAGCACATGCGACTGCGCGCCCGACACCGGATGCGTGTAGACGGTGCGACGATCGGTGACGACGATGCTCTCCGCCGTGATTGTCTCCAGACCCTTGTCGTAGCTGCCGGCGGCAATAGCGCCCTCGACCTTCGCCGCCATCAGCTGCTCGAACACTTCGAACAGCAGATTCTGGGTTTCGATGCGTAGCGCCAGCAGCCGGTTGAGCCATGTCGTGATCGGCGGCAACTCGTCGCGCAAACCGCCCTCGTCGGTGGTGAGCGACAGGCCGGTGACCGCCTCGAACGCCGTCAGCGAGCAGCCCTCGATCTTGCCCTGGTGCAGCAGCATGTAGAACTGCCGCAGTGCGGCGCGGGCATAGGGGCTTTCCAGATTGTCCTCGGACCGGAACAGTCCTGCTCCGCCGGTCTGGCGCTGGCCGCGCGTGATCGCACCCAGCGTGTCGAGCCGCCGAGCAATCGTCGACAGGAAGCGTTTTCCCGCTTTGACATTGGCGGCCATGGGTCGAAACAGAGGCGGCTGCGCTTGGTTGGTGCGGTGGGTGCGGCCGAGACCCTGGATGGCGTTGTCGGCGCGCCAGCCGGCTTCCAACAGATAGTGCTTGCGCAGCCTCTGGTTCCTGGCCCCGAGATCGGCGTGATACGAGCGGCCGGTCCCGCCGGCGTCTGAAAAAATCAGCACGCTCTTGTCGTCATCCATGAAGCTTTGAGTCTCGGCAAGATTGGCCGAGCCCGGACGGTTCTCGACGGCGAGCCGGTCGACGCCGTCGCGGCCGGTCTTCCTGACGATGCGGCGCGAGCGGCCGGTCACCTCGGCAACGGTGTCCGTGCCGAAATGATGGAGGATCTGGTCGAGCGCGCTGCCGACCGGCGGCAGCGAGGCCAGCTTTTCGATCATCTCGTCGCGCCGGCGCACGGCCTCCCGGCATTGGACGGGATTGCCGTCGGCGTCATGCACGGGTCGTGAGTAGGTGTTGCCTTCCGCGTCCGAGTACTCCTCGAACAGCTGCGTGGGGAAGGAGTGCATCAGGTAACCACCGACATACTCCCGCGGCGTCACATCGACGTGGAGGTCTGACCATTCCTCTGTCGGGATCTCGGCCAGCCGCCGTTCCATCAGCGCTTCGCCGGTCGAGACGATCTGCACGACGGATGAATAACCGTCGGCGCGGTCCTGCTCGATCGCGCCGATCAAGGTCGG
Organism: Aminobacter carboxidus; assembly: GCF_014863355.1. Lineage (GTDB taxonomy): Bacteria > Pseudomonadota > Alphaproteobacteria > Rhizobiales > Rhizobiaceae > Aminobacter > Aminobacter carboxidus. Next base: position 3,586 of record NZ_JACZEP010000011.1, read on the forward strand.
CGTCATCATCGAGGTGATGAGGTGGGAAAAGAACCGCTGCTTGGTGCTCTCGAACGCCGAGCGGGCCGCTGCCTTCGCGTTGCGGTTCAGCGTGCCGGCCTCGCTTGTGATGTTAGCCGCCTCCAGTGCGGCGTTCAGGTTGTTGTGGATCACCTGGAAGGCGTCCGCATACGCGTTGTAGATGCGGATCTGCTCCTCGATCAGTTCGTGCTCGAGCAGATCGTATTCGACGCCGTCATAGGAGAGCGAGCGCGACGTGTAGAGCCCGAGCGACTTGAGGTCGCGGGCGAGCACTTCCATCGCCGCCACACCGCCGTCCTCGATCGCCGCGACAAACTCGGCACGGTTGGCGAACGGAAAATCCTCGCTGCCCCAGATGCCGAGGCGCTGCGCATAGGCGAGGTTCTCGACGGCGGTGGCGCCGGTCGCCGAGACGTAGACGATACGGGCGTCGGGCAGCGCATGCTGCAGGCGCAGGCCCGCCCTGCCCTGCTGCGATGGCGAGACGTCGCCGCGCTCGCTTTTGCCGCCGGCGGCATTGGCCATCGCGTGGGCTTCGTCGAAGACGATCACGCCATCAAAATCCTTCCTCACCCAATCCAGAATCTGGGCGATCCGGGACTTCTTGCCCTCGCGCTCCTGCGAGCGCAACGTCGCGTAGGTGGTGAAGAGGATGCCTTCGGCAAGGCGGATCGGCGTGCCCTGCCGATAGCGCGAGAGCAGCTGGACGAGAAGACGCTCCTGGCCGAGTGCTGCCCAGTCGCGCTGGGCATCTTCGAGCAGCTTGTCCGATTTCGATATCCAGATCGCCCGGCGTCGGCCCTGTAGCCAGTTGTCCAGAATGATACCGGCAACCTGTCGCCCCTTGCCGCAGCCGGTGCCGTCGCCGAGGAACCACCCACGGCGGAAACGAACCGCGTTCTCGGCGCCTTGGGGGGCGGCCGACACGACATCGCAGGTCTCGTCGACCGCCCAAGCTCCGGCGAGATGGCCGGAATGCGCCTCCCCGGCATAGATCACACTTTCGATCTGGGCGTCGGACAGCAGACCCTCGTCGATGATCGCATCCGGCAGCAGGGGCCGGTAGGACGGCTTCGGCGGCGCGACCGCGGCCATGGCGGCTGACTGCACGAGCGGTGTCGGATGCGGTTTGGCCCGCGGAATGTCGATCGACTGCAACGCATAGGGCTCATAGATCGTGTCGGTCAGCCGGCCGCCCTCCTCCGGCATCCAGTCACGCAGCTCGTAGACGAGCGGAACGGCAGGTGTGCTGGCGGCGACGTACGGACGGGCGGGCTTCGCCCGGACAAGGGGAGGGACCGGCCGGATCGTCTTCGCAACCGACGCCTGAGCTACGATGGGCGCAGTTTCCGTCGCTGAGCGTGCAGCCATCTGCGTGGTGGCGTTGCGCACAATCCCGTTCGACAGCGCGCCGATCGAGTCGGGGAAGCTGCCCGGGATCCGCGGCGGTAGGTCGGATATCCAGGAGAGCAGTGTCTCGACATCCGGGGCCTTACCCGGCGAAGCCGCGAATGCGGACGGATGGGACGCTGGCGTCTTGTCGATGATGGTGAGGCGGGTTTCGGCCGTCGTGCCATGGCGAGCATAGACACGGCCGTCAATCGCAGCGGTGAAGACGACCCTGCCCTGCTGCTGAAGCCGCTCGAAGGCGGGCCGCCATTTGGGATTTTCCGGGGAAAGCCCGGTGCCGGTGATGGCGACAAGTCGCCCGCCGGGACGCAGACGGGCAAAGGCCGAAGACACGTGCCGCCATGCCGCATCGGCAACATGGCCGTCGACATAGGCGCCGACGGTGAAGGGTGGATTCATCAGAACGACGGAGGGCTCGATGGCGGCGTCGAGATGATCGTCGATATGAGCGGCGTCGTACCGGAAGACCGGAGCGCGCGGGAACAGCAGGCCGAGCAGATCGGCCCGTGTGGCGGCGAACTCGTTGAGGGCGAGTGAAGCCCGGGCAATTTTGGCATGGACGGCGAGAAAGCCGGTGCCGGCCGAGGGTTCAAGAACGAGATCCGAAGATGAGATCGCGGCGGCGCGGGCGGTGACGAAGGCGAGCGGCAGCGGCGTCGACAGTTGCTGCATGGCCTGGCTCTCTTCGGAGCGCCGTGTGTGGGTGGGAACAAGGTCGGCGATGCGTTTCATCATCGCCAGTGTCCCCTCGGGCGAGGCCGACCGGGACAGGATCGCCGAGCCGAAGCGGTGCAGAAACAGGACCTGGGCGGCTTCGAGCGCCTCATAGGCGGCCTTCCAGAGCCAGAAACCTTGTGCATCGGTTCCGCCGAAGCTGTTGCTCATGGCCGTGCGCAGTGCCGCGGTCGTGATTGGCGTACCCTGTTCGAGAAAGGGCAAGAGCGACGCTGCCCCCTGGTGGATCGCCCGGGCGGTGTCGATGACGTGGGATGCCGGCGCGGTAAGGGGAGCGACCGTCCGGGCGACGGTCGACGTGGTCGTGACAATGTTCATGGAGCTGTCCTTCGAGAAAGAGGGCCGCCCCGCCGGCGCGCTCTCTGCGCCCCGGCAAGGCCGCACTCCTCCCGGCCCCGCTCTCCCTCCAGCGACGTGGACGAAGAGGAGCCAAAGGAATCTCTTGAGGGATTTGTCACATGAGGGCTCGGTCAGGCGAGCTTGTCAGTAGGACATCGCGGTTGATGTCTCGCGCCTCAACCAAGAAGCCATCGAGGTGAGGGCATGAACCATACTCACCTCGAACCCGTTTGACCTGGAGCTGATCGCGAGGTGGACGGTTGCGCGGGACCGAAGTAAACGACCTCTGGATTCCCGCAAACGGATCGATACTTACCGAGGAACGTGACTATGAAGCGGCCCACGCGACCTTTCGTCGTGGAAGTGAAGAAGAAGCGCGGAAGTCCTGCAAAATCGCGGTCGATCTGGGGCGATTTGGACCTTTCGGCTTTGGCGGCCGAACCTTTGGCCGCTACCGGGTTGACCTCTGAGCCGGTCGGGAACGATCCCAATCCGGCTGTCAAGGTCGAGCGCGCGCGCAATGCCGGCTCCGCCATCGAGTCGCCATCGGAAGACCATGATGCGTATGCCATTGCCGATGCAAACCATGCAGAAGCGCAACGCGCTGAGGTCGAGACGGAAGGCGCTGTAGAGGAGCCTACGCGGTCGCCTCGAAACGTGTCGGACGTCGCGACGAACTTTTTTTGCCACGTGGGCAGCGTTGGCAACGTCGACTGACAAAAGCGCTTCGTCGCTGAACTGACGAACTGTTTGCTCCGCAAGGATTCTGGTCCTGCGTTGGTGCTGATCATGACCCTGGCGGCTCTGTCTGCACATCGGGATCGCGGCGTTCCTCGATGATCGCCTTTGCCTTCTCGACCGTCGCAATCGCTTTTGGCAGCCAACGATCGAAGTCCGCCCTGGATAGACCTGCTGGTTGGGCGACATAGACCAACTGATCGAACAGCGCCTGGAAGTGTTCGGCCTTGCGCTGGATCGTCTCATGAAACTGCGATGGCACGGTTGTTGACTCGACGCGGTAAGCGGTATCCGTCCCGGACCAGATGCCGGTGATGTATGTCTCACCAGCCGTTTCGTAGTCGCATTTCCCGGCGGTCCAGTCGTCATCCCCGATGGCCTTGCGACAGGCGTCGGCAGGCGTCGCGGCATCGTAGGTGCGATGCCGATATACGGGCAGACGGTAGGTGGTTTCGACAGTGAATTTGGGCATTGCAATTCCTCCTGGCATAGACGTGCGATATCCGCGCGCTAGAGCGCCGGACGTGGGTGAGATGTGTTGAGGGCGCTCGATCGCGTGGACGACCTGGCTTGCCTTAGCGTCGCTAGTCAGGCGACAGAGCGGACGTCGAGCGCATTGTCTTCGCCCCGAAGTTGATTTGCCATAGCGCGAAAGCGGGCGCGCTCGTCGGCCCCGCGCTTCACGTGGAAGGCATCGTCGACGACGCCATTGACCCGCGCCCACTGGTTCCGTGCAAAGCTGCGTCCGAGACCGACCGTGGTCGAAGAGCTCGGGAAGCGATCGGCAGTGCGGACGAGTTCGTCCCAGGAGCCGCCGAACTCGACTTCATCGAAACGGCTGTGACGTCCGGTTAGCGCATTACGTTCAAGAATCAAGGCGCGCTCGAGGAGATCGGGATGGTGTGCGGCCAGCCCAGGTACAGTTCCCAGATCTTTGATGCCGGGCAAAAAACGCAGGCCGATTTTATCGGACCATGTCGACACCGAGCGCATCGGTGATGGCGCGCACGCAATCTGTGCGGTTCCAGCCTAGAATCTGGAGCGGATAGGCGTAGTCGAAATCCGCAACGGCTTCCGGCAGGTTCCGAGAACGACGCAGATCCGCGCGGCCGCAGTCGTATCCGATCAGCTTGACGATCCGAACGCCGCGCCGCTGTGCCTCTGTCCAGACGGGATGGGGCGGCGCAGCGTTGGGTCCCGATCTGGCGCCCTTGATCGCATGGTCCTGCGGCTTCTGTTTCCATTTGATCGAGCACGATTTGAGGCCGAAGGCCAGTGACGGCAGCGTCTCGTTGGCAATGCAGTTGCCGTAGAGGTCCGAATAGCCTGTTCCGGGAAGCGTCTCTTTCCGGCACCGCACGATGGTAGGGCCATGACCATTCGGCGAGAACACGGTCCATGCGACCGAGATGCCCGAGCGTGGGCGGCTTCTCGGCAGACAAGTCCGCGAAGGTGATGACGTCGGGGCGCAAGCCGGCCTGTTTCAGGGCGACCAGCATCGCGGTGGAATCAACGCCGGCGCCGTAGCAGACGGCCATGAGACGGTCCCCCCAAGTGCGGCCTGCAGCCGATGGCGTTGTCGGCGGGTTAGCGACATAAAGGACCTCGTTACCAGCAGTCGACGCCGACGAGCATCGGATGGGAAGTCTCGGCAGCATCGCGGATCATGGCGCGCTCCCCTCATCAGCGTCGGTTGTGTCGGGAGCGGCGTCGGCGTGCGCGCGTTTGCCGGGCAACTTCCGGCAGCTTCCGCGTGGGAACCTCGGCGAGCCGATCGGCGGCGGCTTCGATGGAGCTGAGACTGAGATAACGCTGGAGATTGGCAGCGAGCCGGGCATTCTTGCGGGAACGTCTCAAGATCACCGTCGCCACCTCGTCGCCATCATGGTTTTCGAAGCAATTGTCGAAGGCGCGGGTCGGGCGTCGTCCGTAGGCGATAACCTTTGCCGCATAGTTGACGCGGCCCTGGAAGTTTTCCGGATCATTCAGGCGTGACATGTGGTTTCTCCCTGTCTGGGGCTGGATATGCAGCCAAAAAATGCAAAAGCCCGGCGAGGCCGGGCGTTGAGAGGCGGGGCGGAGAAGGGCGGGCGGTCAGATCCGCTGATTGTTCGAGGACTGGTTGATCATGTCGTCGAGCCAGTCGGCCACAGACCGTGCCGTCATGTCGACATCGGTATTATTCTGGGCTTGGGTGAGATTCTCCGTCTTGATCGCGTTGCACACCGCAGCGGGAATGGCCAAGATCGCGTTCATCACCTCGTGCGCGGCATCTTTGGAGACAAAATCGCCGATCGCCATGGTGGCGCCTCTGTCGACGCCGTAGAGGGACCAGAAGGCACGAAACTCCCTGCCGGATTTCTGCGCCCTGGCAAGATCGTCGGTAAACTCATCCTCAACGCGGTAGGACCTCACCTGATGATCGGCTTCGATGCAGGGCCTCACCTCGAAATACTCGAAGGCAAGCGTCTCACGCATCGTGGGCGAAAGGTGGTCGCGGAATGATGGGCCGATTGTGGAAGGTGATACCGCCACCTTCGACACGTTGAGATCGGTCCCGCAGTCGTCGCAGATGCCTTGATCGGATTCATCGCCGACCAGATAGTCGACCGTGATCGGATCACGCTGTCGATGATCGGCAATCATATGCTCGGCGGATTCCCAGACGATGAAGTTCGACACGCCGGACTGCTCGCCAAAACTCGATTGTGCGAGATCGGCAACGACAAAGTGGCAATCCACCGGACCGGGTTCGGGCGTGTATGCTTCTTCGTCAATGACGAAGGCGGCGAAGAAGGCTTTCTGGCCATGGTGAGTTCCTTTCGAAGAACGGATGGAGCACAGGCCCGCGGTCGCCGACCTTTCGGCGTCAAGGTCCCTATGTGATCAGTATGGTTCTGGACGATTGGCTGTCGGCCGTCGCATTCGGTCGACCACGAAGACTTCGTCCGAATTTACCTCGAAGAGCACCAGGATACGGTCGCCGACGGCGACGCACTCGTTGATCCAGTGATGATCGCAATCGCGGTATTTTGCAGCGCGATCGGGCGGGACATAGACGATGGTGAAATGCGACATCGTCTCGCCGGTCGGCGCGGCATAAAAGTATTCCTTTACCTCGATCACGACGCCGCCGGTGCTGTAGGAGGTCGACACCATGTCGCCGGGTCTGACCAGATCGGCGACGGTCGGGGAACCCGGTGGCGTGCGCCGGTATCGGCGGCGATCGGGCACACCGAGTTCGGCCGTATAGGTCGAGTGCGCCTCCCAGACGGGCTTGGCCGTCGCGGACTGCTTATGATGGCTCCGCATCGCTCGCCCCTCCCCTTCTCGACCGTGCGCGGACGTCCGGCATGCGGCTGTCGATTTCTTCGTCGGACAGGTCCTCCAGCAGCTTCAGAGCGGTGCCCTGCGCGGCGGCATAAACAAGGATGGTCCGCTTGCCGTGATGTTCGACGGGCCAGGCGTCCGGGTTTGCCTCGCCGGCGATGCCCTTGAAGTCGGCATGGGTCGCGGACCAGATCGCCTCGAGCTTTTCCTCGCGGGTCATGCTGTCGACGGCGTCCGTCTCATGGGCAACGATCGCCGCGCGCATGGCGTCTGGACTGCGTTTGTCTGAGAGGTCGCAAAAGCCGTGGAACCACCGTTCGCGACCGCGGATCCTGATCGCGAAAAACACGCTGGTGACGTTGCCGGCCTTGAATTCCGACATGCCGAACATGCCGGTTCGCTGGAATAGCGGCGGCAGGAGCGCGAGCATGAAGTGGTATTGCTCGGCCGCAATCTCGAAATACTCCCCGGCATAGGGCGTGCCGGCAATTGGATCGATACCCGGGGTGTCTTTGTGCCGGTTGAAGAGCTGGAACATTTGCTCGCGCGTTGCGACGCCGTCGAACACCTTTCGGAATGGGGGATGAGTGGACATGGCTGCTCTCCGGAAATGGCCGGTCGCCGCCACAGCAGCGCTGTGGCGGGCGACTGTTGGCGGTGACGGGATCGGTGGACCGGATTCACGCAGCCCGGCGTTCGGCATCGCGTCCGATGGCGGTGATGGCGCGGACAGCCGCTGCGAGCGCCGGAATGTCGTCGAGCATGGTCAGCGCAACGAAGTGGTTGGGCCCGCCGGTATAGTCCTTGCGGCCCTTGCAGGTCCGGATCAGGATGCCGTGTCCCGAGGACATACCGAACTGCCCGACTTGAATGTATGCTCGGTCATGGTGCAGGGTGACTTCACCGGATACGGCGATGCCCGCCCTGTTCGAGCGGACTTCGAAGCTGCCGGGCGGCAGCGCCAATTCGGCGGCAAGTTTCTTCAGCCGCGAACGGGCTGTGGCGTGAAAACGTCTCTTCTGCTGCTCGTCGTAGGAGCAGCTTCTGTTCCAGTCGAACATGTCGATCTCCATGAAACGGAACAGGCCCGGCGATCGCTTTGCGCGACACCAGGCCCGTCATCGGTTGGTTTATGCAGTGAGGAAGTCAGGCGGCCGTGCGGCCCTCGATGGCGTCGGCGCCGACTTCGTCAGCCGAGACCTCCTCAAGAAAGGCCCGACTGTACGAGTTGCTGGCGAGCCAGCGTTCCGCGGCCCCGCGATCCCTGGCGAGATGCAGGAGTTCCGGGCTGTCGCCGAGATCCTGCAGAACGCGGACCATGCCGATTTTGGGACGCTCGACGATCTCGAAGCGCAGATCACTTTCGACGGACCAGGTGCGCCGGACCGAGACGACGATGATGCCGCCTTGGCCGAAATCACCTTCATGCAAGGTGAAACAGACTGGAGAGCTGTAGGTCGCCCGCGACCGCGGCGACTCCTTCTTGACCAATCGGCCGGTGCCGTTGCGTTTTTCCCAGTCGGCAACCTTCCTCGTGAACCGGGCTGGCGGTTTCGGGGTGCCGTCGAAGTAGCGGATAATGCTCCCCAACGGGGCGGAATCGTAGACGATATGTGCGGACATGCTGTATGTCTCCATGTCGGAAAACTAAAAAGGGCCCGGCGGAGATGCCGGGCCCGGTGCGGAGCGGGAGGCCGATTACTCGGCCGCCTGGAGGTGGTCGGGTTCCTCGCCGGCGTCGGGCGCCAGTTCATCGGAGGAGGTGCCGGTATCGTTGGCGAGGTAGGCAGGCAACTCGGCGGTTTCGCCGTCGAGCGCCGTCTCGTCCGTCACGTCGGGGGCGACCGCTTCGGCGCCTTCACCAACTGCGTCGTCGCCCTCGAGGCGCAACGGCTCGGGCAGCCAGTTCGACCCCTCGAGAAGACGAGCGGCTTCACGTGCCATCAAGTCCTTCTTCATATGGTCGATTAGCTGCGCGGAGTCCTCGCCACGTGCTTCCCGGACTGCCTGAACGATCCGGGCCTTGGTGACGCGGCCAAGATAGTTGTCCACCGTGGGCGACCAGCCAGCCTCGACCATGTCGAAGCCGAGCGTAGCGGCCAGCTCATCGGCATGAGCAAGCGCGCCCGGCCGCTTGTTCCAGGGCTCGACCACGGCGTTGAGCGAGAGCGACGCGCAGTGTGCGAACAGCGCCTTGCGGCTCGCCTCGTCGAGACCGAGCAGGAATTCCCACAGCTTGTCGCTGTCTGGCATATCCCTGTCCCAGGCCTCGTGCCGCTCGGCGATCTCCTTCGCCCAAGGTGTCTCGGCGAGACCCTGGACCTGACCGAAGCTGTTGCTGGTCATGGTGATCTCGAGGCAGCTGTCCTTGGCGAAACGGTAAAACACCTGCAGCACGAGGGCATGGAGAACGGTAACGAAGGCGATGTCCACGTCGTTCGCGAGCGCGTTGCGCAGCGCCAGCGTCTTTTGCGCGGTGAGATCGAAGACGAGCCGTTCCGGCAGAGGCTTGATGCCTTCTTCCTCGGGCTCCTCGGCTGCATCGGATCCGCCGTTCGTCGACCGGCCGTTCACGACGACGGCGTTGGCGCCGCCTTCTTCGGATTGCGATGGGTGGTGATCCTCGCGGTCGGCCCCACCGTCATCATCGACGACCTCGGCCCGGGGCTCGTCCTCGGGACGGACAAAGCCGGCGTCAACCTGAAGCTGGCCATTGGCGCCGAGGGTCACGAACGCTCCGGCGATGGCCTTCTGCCCCGGATCGTAGACCTGGGGACGATCGCTGAACGCGTCGAGTTCGGCGCCAAGTTGATCGAGCTTGTCCTCGATCTCCTGGTCGGCCTCCTCCATCTCCGCATACTTGGCGTCGAGCGCGTCATACTCGGCCTTCGCGGCGTCGTAGCGGGCGATCTCCTCGGCGCTCAGCTCCGCGGGCTCGGCATAGACACGCCGCATGCTGGAGGTGTGGCCATAGGGAAAGCTGATGGCCGCCTCGACCCACTTCCAACCGTCGGCGCGAACGGCCTCGGCATCGACCTTCAGCTTTTCGAAGACCAGTTGCTCGAGGAGAGCGGCGTCCTGGAACCAGCCACCGGAATCCTGCTCGAACAGGTCGCGCAGGATGACGCCGCCGGCAGCCTCATAAGCTTCGGCGCCGACATAGACTGCGCGGCGATCGTCGGCACGCACCGTGGTCTCCGTCAGCAGGCGCCTGATGTAATAGGGCTCCTGCATATTCGGGTTGCCGGTGATGCGATCCCAGACCTGCTCCTGGCGGACATGGTCGTCGGAGATAGAAAACGCCATGATCTGCTCGAGACGGATTTCATCCTGCTCGTAGAGTTCGAGCAGTTGAGGCGACACCGAAGCGAGCCTCAGCCGCTGCTTGACGGTCGCAGCAGACACGAAGAAGCGTGCTGCGATCTCTTCCACGTCAAGACCCTGCTCCTTCAGTGTCTTGAATGCACGGAATTGGTCGAGCGGGTGTAGGTTCTCGCGATGCACGTTCTCGGCGAGCGAGTCCTCTTCGGCCGAGGTCGTTCCGCTGCGATTGACGATGCAGGGGATCGGTTCGTTCTTCGCCAGACGCTTCTGCTTGACGAGAATGCCGAGCGCGAGATAGCGGCGACCGCCAGCGGGCACTTCGTATGTGCCGGTCTCCTCGCCGTTTCCGTCGAGGACGGGACGGACGTTCAGGCTCTGCAAGAGCTTGCGCCGGCCGATGTCGGCGGCGAGCTGCTCGATGGTGATGCCGTCCTTTACCCGGCGGACATTTTCCTGCGACAAGACAAGCTTGTCGTAGGCGATGTTCTCGGCAGCGTTCATTGCGATCTTCTGAATGGCGCTTTTTGCCATGGTCAGGGTCTCCATGACGGGCGGCGCGGGGCCTCTCCCCGAACCTCCAAACCCGTCAGAAACCCTCCCCTCCCCCCTCTGCCTCTCGCCGCGCCGCGCCGGCGCAGGCCGGCGGCCTCAATGCGGTTCGGCGACATCGACCCGACCTGCCTTGCGCAAAGCTTCGAGCATGCGGGCATGGTCCATGAGAATGTGGACGAGTGCTTGTCGGTCTACTGTGACCGTCTTGCTGGTGCTGCGTGTGCGATCGTGCCGCTCATGCAGGGCCTCGAACTCGGCAAAAGTGGTATAGAGTTGCAGGAGAGGCCGACCGCTCATGGCCCAGTCCTCCGCTCGGCGGGCGCGGGCAACTTTTCGACTTCGGGGATGTTCCAGATCTCGGCGCCGGCGGCAGCGTAGCGAATGGCGACCGCGTGCAACGGCGCGTAGGAGAGGCCATGCCAGGGGGCCGGCTCGGGCGCACGGCCGACGGCCACCAACGGGCCGCCCAGCGTCAGTTGCACCACGACATCGAACCCCATACACCGGCTGTCGATCACCGGGAGACCGGCGGCGATAGATTGAGTCTTGATCGAGTCGCAGTCATAGCCCGAAAGCATGGCACCGTAGCCGTAGTGGAGGATGAAGCCGCCGCGGCCGAGGGAGAGGTGACCTCCCGGCGTCTCCAGAGCGGCGGCAATGTCGGCGGAATAGTCTGTGGTGAAGTGCTGTTGCAGCATGAGGAGGTCTCCGCGACGGCTGGCGGGAGAAGTCCCGCCTGGAAAGCCGTCAGGAGGAAAGCCATCCCCTCGACCGAGGGGATGGCGGGAAACCCGTATGGTGGCTGACCATGGCGATGCTGTTGCCTACAGGGGTGTGAAGATTGGCCGTTCGGCATTGACCCTATACTTTCGGCGCAGCGCCTCGATGGCCGTATCCTGGCGTTCGATCTTGCGCCGCAACCGATCGAGATCGGCCGCGGCACTGTCGGTCAGCCGATCAAGGACCTGGAGATAGGCTTCCTCATCCTTGCCGGTCCAGTTGGACATGCGGCGGCTGTAGCGACGCATTTTCGGGCGTGCACGAATGGTCTCCTCTTCGGCATGATCTCGCAGCGATCGTTCGAGTTCGAACAGATTGTGCCGCGTATCTCGCAGGCTTGCTTCCATTCTGGTCAACGCCGTGCAAGCCTCAGGATGGCTCATCATGGCCTGCCTCCTGTCGTCCGGCAGAAGTCAGCTTTGCGACGTGGCGCACCACGACGGGCCGCGTATCCGCCTCCTGGGCGAGGCGGCGGATCAACTCGAGGTCGGTATCCGAGCAGTCGCCGCGTACCTCGAGATCGATCCAATGACCGGCCCGGCCGACATGCGAGTCGCGCAGCCGGTGGCCGGATGAGGTGTAGTAAGTCACGTGTGGATCGTTGAGCCGAACGCTGGTGCGCAGAAACAGGATGCCTGAACCGAGATTGCCGCAGAACAAAAACTCGTCGGCCGGCGTAGTCTTGGGGGCCGCCGCCAATTTTTCGATGACCGATCTGGCGGAAGGCTTCGTCGAATTTTTCGGGGTTCGGCGTCGTGCGCGCCGTGAGCTTGCCGTCGAAAACCTAAGGCGGCCGATGCGGGTCGACCCGACCCACCGCGATCTGGTGCAGCAGGTCGAGCAGATAGACGGGATCCGCCGGATAGGGGCAACCCCGCCAGAGCTGTCGGACCGTGCGACGCAGTTCGGCGGGCAGCGCGAACAGACGATCGCGGGCTTTTCGCCATTGCGCGGTGCGTTGGGCGCGCTGCTCGCGTTCGCGCTCCTCCCACCAGACGTGCCGGCGCGCCATCTCTTCGTCGACGCTGTGCTGACCCTGGGCGATCATGTCCGCGAACAGCGGCAGTGCATGCCGAACGGCAGCTCAAGCGTAGCGAGTTCTTCGAGGCTGAACGACCCGAGTTCCGGAAAGCCTAGGTCGGCGAGGCCGAAGCAAGTGTCGTTGTCTGCGTCAGCTCGGTCGCGAGCCAGGTGCCGATGCAGACTGGATTGAAGAACTTGACCACCGGCACATGGTCGCGGCCGCTCTGGCGGCCATTGGCGCGAAGTTGATCGCGCAGATCAGGTGTCAGCAGCGGCATTGGGGTTTTGGCGGTATCGTGCATGGGTTGAGCTCCATAGCGGGTGACCGAAAGACCATCTTCGATCTTGCAGCCCGTCATGACGAAAAGCGCCACCCTCCTGGCAAGGAGGACGGCGCCTTGAAGTGGCGGTGATCGAAAGCCGCACAGTGCGATGTGCGAAATCGCTGTCAGGGCAGGATCAGTGGACGAGATCGAGAAGCTTCTTTGCCTTGCCTTCCAGCTCGAGCCGGACATCCTGATGCTGCTTGTCGCGGGCGACACGCGTGATGCCCTGAACGAAGTCGAACACCGACTCTGGCGGGTGGCCTTCGTCGATGAGCACGGCGTCGATGATCTTCGTGGTCTCGGCCTTCGAGAAGCCACGCTTGCGCAGGAAGCTGGTTCGATCGTCATCGTCGCGTGCAACGATTCGCTGGCGCGCCGCCTTGATGCCGTTGATGAAGGGCATGGGCGAGGAGTCGGCGAACTGGATCAGCGCCGGCTCGGCTTCGAGAGCAAAGCGTGACGCGGCATATTTGGAGTGGCGGATGGTGATTTCCTGGAAATCCTCGACCCCCCACAGATTCCTATTGCAACACACGGCACGTAGGTAAAAGCTTGCAATCCCAAGGGTTTTCGAGCCGACCTCGCTATTCCAAGCGTAGAATCCGCGGAAGTAAAGATCAGGTTCGCCGTTCGGTAGCCGACCGGCTTCGATCGGGTTGAGATCGTCGACCAGGAAGACAAAGATATCGCGGTCGGAGGCATAAAGTGTCGTCGTGTCCTTCGAGATATCGACGTTCGGGTTGTAGATGTGGGTCGACCAGTCCAGTACGCCCGGTACCTTCCATCGCGTGTCGCCGGTGCCGTTCCCGGCGATCTTCTGTACGGCTTCCACGAGTTCATGGTCGAAAATTCTCCCGTAATCCGGGCCGGTCACGGCTCGGAGCTCGAAACGACCGTTCTCGATTTCAAGCGTCTTCACCTGCTCGGCGCGGTGCGTGGAAAGCCCATACTGCAGATTGATGCCAGCGAGCGCGGCCGGAAGCTGGCGCAGATAGGTCGCTGGCGCGCCGACCAGGCTGGCGAGCTGCCCGAAACTCCAATGCGTCGGGGCGACAGGCGCGTGCGCGTCCGGCAGCATCAACGTCAGCCGTTCAGGGTTGTCGCGAGAGGCTTCCACGCGGATTGCTTCGCTTTCCACGATCCGGGTCTTGCTTCGTGCCGATCGCCTTTTCACCGAGTGGTGGAGATCGGCGAGGGACAGGTAGCGTTCGTCGTCTGGCCGGTTGAACCATTCCGACGACACGCGGCCGATGCGCTGACCTCGGCTGACGTCGACCTTGTAGCCGTTGGGTGCGGCGCGCGTCCGCGCCTGAATTTCCATATGGGTCATGATCGTTCTCCGCGACGGGTGCCGGGAGCCTCTCTCCCGGCCTCCACCCGCCACCGCATCCCGGCCTTCCCTCTGCCTCTAGCCACGCCCAGCCGGCGCGTGAAGCGCGCGGGCGATGCGGCAGCGCGCCCGGGCCAAATATCGTTCGCAGGGAAGGAGGGCAGCTCAGGCCTGGCCGCAGCAAATCAGTGATTGCGCGCGAAGATCCTCAGGGTTGCTTCGCTGGTGAAATCGTGAATCAATGAAATCAGGGGATGCGGCGGCGTCCGGAGCGACGGAGGCGATGCGACGTTTCAGGCTGGGTGACCGGTTTATCGAGGAAACAGAACAGGATCTACAGGATGCGCTTGCCAATGCGTATCGGCATCGCATTCGGCCCTTGTGCCTGTGCAAGGGAACCGGCCTTGCGATGTACATCGCACAGGTCGGCGACCAGTATATCGTCAAACGGATGCCGCTTTCGGGAAGCGAACATGATACCGTCTGCCCGTCTTACGATCCGCCCAGCGAATTGTCCGGGCTCGGCGTGCTCATGGGCAGCGCCATTCAGGTCGATCCAGAGAGCGGCCTGTCGGCACTCAAGGTCGGTTTCAGCCTAACGAAAGTGGGCGCACGCGCAACGCCTGTTGCTGGCGCGATGAGCGAGGAAAGCGTGGCCGGCGACACGAAGAAATTATCGCTGCGCAGCCTGCTGCACTATCTCTGGCATCAGGCCGAATTGACAGCCTGGATGTCTCGATGGGCAGGCAAACGTCATTGGTGGATTGTTCGATGGCACCTTATGGAGGCGGCCCGTCAGATGACCGTAAAGGGCGGGGCATTGGATCACGTCCTTTACGTGCCGGAACCTTTCCGATTATCGGACAAAGCTGCGATCGAGCAGCGGCGGGCCGCCGCGCTCGCGCTAGCCCAGCCGCCGAAGATCGGTGCGAGGAAGCTGATGATCCTGGTTGGAGAGGTCAAGGACTTCGTCGCGACACGCATCGGCTACCGCCTGATCGTCAAGCACATGCCCGACTTCCCGTTCTTGCTCGACGAAGGTCTGTATCGGCGTCTGCAAGAGCGCTTCGACAACGAACTGGCACTGTGGGGCGCGGATGAGACTTCTCACCTGATCGCGATCGCCACGTTCGGGCTCACGCCTGCCGGTCTCGCGGTTGTCGAGGACATGGCGCTGATGGTCGTGGCTGAGAATTGGGTTCCCTACGAGTCTGCATACGAGAAGAAACTGGTCGATGCACTGGCCAAGGTGGGGCGAGAACAAGAACTGTTCCCGCAGACACGCTAAGACGAACAGACCACGAACACTGACTTGGCTCAGCCCGAATGTCGACACGTCCAGCCTTATGCCGCTCGTGCAAACCCCCTCGGCAGGCGTAGCGGCATATATCCATCGACGAGATCGCGAGGTTCGCCCCAGGAATAGATGCCGGTGAGGTTGATATGCTCCCAACCAAGAGGCGAGACGTGTTTCAGCACATTGTCTGGGATAGTTCGTCCCCGTTGGCGGAGATGTTCGACGGCGCGGCTGAGGTACACCGTGTTCCAATGGACGATCGCACTGACCACCAGGTTGAGGCCGGACGCGCGGAAGGCCTGGCTGTCAAAGGAGCGGTCGCGGATCTCGCCGCGTTCGTGGAAGAAGACGGCGCGCTTGAGCTTGTGCGCGGCCTCG
Organism: Aminobacter carboxidus; assembly: GCF_014863355.1. GTDB lineage: Bacteria > Pseudomonadota > Alphaproteobacteria > Rhizobiales > Rhizobiaceae > Aminobacter > Aminobacter carboxidus. The sequence continues at coordinate 19,169 of NZ_JACZEP010000011.1, forward strand.
CCCTTGTTGAGCCCGGCCTGGCATCGGCGGCGCAAGGCCGGGCTCGAATACCATTCGATCATAAACAGCGTGCGCTCGAGACGGCCGAGTTCCCGCAATGCCTTGGCAAGTTGGCTCGGATTCGGTGACGCGGCCAGCCTCTTGAGGATGGTTGAAGGAGCGACGGTCTTGGCTTTGATAGAAGCCGCCAAGCGTAGCATCTCATCCCAGTATTCGAGAATAAGGCCGGTGTTGATTGGGACCCCGACGTGCTCCTTGAGGACAGGGTAGACATCGGCCTTCTCGAAGGTGTGGAACTTGCGGTCCTTGAGATTGCGCAGCCGCGGCGCAAACCGTCTTCCGATCAGAGCGAACAGGGCAAAGACGTGATCACTGGCGCCGCCAGTGTCCGTAAAGAGCTCCTCGATGTCGAGGATGCTGTCATGATCGAACAATCCGTCGAGCACATAGGCCGCCTCGCTCTCGGTCGGGCTGATAGGCAGGATGCTGAAATACCCGTACTGATCCGAGAGATGGCTGTAGAATTTGGAGCCCGGTTCGCTGCCGTAATGCAGATTTACGTCGCCGAGCTTGGCTGCACGGTCGCTTGCTCGGAAGAACTGCCCATCGGCTGATGCCGTGGTTCCGTCGCCCCACAGGCGGGCGTAGGAGTGAAGGGCATGGGCATTAGTGATGCAGGCCTGCGCCGCCCGGTAGGTCTCCGGCCGTGCGTGAAAAATACGCATCCAGCTGATCTGGTGAGGGGTGATACCCTTGGAGGCGGTGGCCATGCGCTTAGGGCCGAGATTGGTGGCATCCGCGAGAACGCCGGCAAGCATCGCAGGAATATTGCGCGGCGGCTCGGTCGTGCGAACATGGGTAAAGTGATCCGCAAAGCCGCTCCATGCATGCATGTCGGTCAGAAGGTCGGGGACTTCGACCAGCGGATACATGCTGTTCAATTCCCAATTCAACTCCTCGGCTTCCGCGGGCACGCCGCTTAAAAGCGGCGCCACAATGAGCTTTCCGGCGACCAGCCGCACGCCCTCCAGTTTTCCGTTGCGGGCACGGTACGCCAGCCGTTTGAGATTGAAGTCGAGGAATTGCCGGATTTCGGCAAGGTAGGTGGCGCCGTCATTCTGCACGCCGAGATCGAGCCCGTCCGCACCCTTCAGGGCAACGAACTCTGGCTGAGGCATCAGATGCGCGTCGATCGGGCGGAATGCACGACTGCCCTCGACCCAGATGTCGCCGGAGCGCAAGCGATCGCGCAGAACAGCCAGCGTGGCGATTTCATAGAGGCGCCGGTCGGGCCTGCCTTCACTGAAGATCAGTTTGCGGGTCTGCTCGCCGAGGTGAGCGACCGGCACGCGATCAGGAAGCACGCGCCGACCGTCTTCATTCAGCGATTTCAACAACTCGATTGCGGCAAGCAATGGATCGTGCCGTCGTGATGAGCGGAAACTGAAGGTTCGCAGGAAATGGGCAGCGTATTTGCGCACATTGGCATAGCGCTCGGCGGCCAGGATCAGTGGATCGGGATCGGCATCCTTGACCATGGCTTCGATCATCGGCTTTGCCTGCAACAGCTTGTACCAGCCGACTTCCCGATCGAGGACGTCAATCGCATCCTTTCCGGTTTCATTGGCAGCGACCAGGGCACGCAACGTGTCGCGGAAAAGCCGAAGCGCCTTGGCGGTATCACGGCGGGCTTCGCCATGACGCTGCTTTTTCTGATTGTTGGCCTGCGAAAAGAGGCGGCCGATCAGCTTGCTGAACATTGTGACCGCGGCGTCGGTGAGCTCGTGGCCCAGCTTGACAAGTTGCGCGACGATCGTGGCTCTGCGCCGGCCCGCATTGAAGTCCGCCGCCAGCCAGGCAGGCGTCGCATCGCCCTCTCGCACCAACTGGTTCCAGCGCTCAGCGTGGATGCGGCCTTGCAAGCGGGGATCTACCGCCAGGGTACGCAGGAATTCCAGACGGTCCATCAGGCCCAACAGGTTGTCGGCGCCTGGAGCCTCCGGTGCCGATCGCAGCCAGTTGAACCGGGTTTGACCGATGACCGGATCAACTTTCAGGAGGCGATCGAATGTCTCAAGTTGGTCGACCGAAAATCCCGCAAGCAAGGCTGTTTCCGCCTGCCGCCTGGCGATGGCGCGTCCTGCCAGTCCGATTTTTTCGATCGCGTGAACTGATGGCAGCAGCGCGTTGCGCTTGCGGAATTCATTTGTGACAGCGGTTGCGATCGGCAAGCCCTTATCCGCCACCATGGCGGCTTCGATCGCAGCAAGGAGGGCGGCGCGGCGGTCCTCGCGGGTTGCAGCCCTCATACCGAGATATTCCGCCAGATGGCGGCTGTGTTCGAAGCGGGTCTGAGATCGTCGCGAATAAAGGGCAAATTCCCGGGGGTCTATGCCCAATTGCTCGGCCACGTAGGCGAGCACGGCTGCTGGTGGATGCTCGTCTAGGCGATCATCGTCATCAGAGCATGCCGGTGCAGTCCTTGCCACGATCGGCCTTCGAAGTGATCGAGGCCAAGTTCCTCTTTCATCTGCTGATGTGCCTGCTCGCAGACCCATCGCGCCTTGATGGCGGCCGCTAGCACTTTCAATGTCGCATCGGCCGGCAAGTTGGACAGGTAGTATTTGCGCTCGTCATTTGATCGCCATTCGCCGACCAGCCAAGCTTCCTCGCCCGGCATGTGCTGCTGTCCCTTATCAAGAATGCGTTGCGGCGTGCCGTCGGCGATCCGGATGCGCAGTGCGGCGAAGCGTGCGGTCAGACGTCCTTTTGTGCCGCGGCGCCAACTGACCTTATTCCAGCTCGCAGGTGCCAACATCGTTTCGGCGGCAACCGACAGGGTGTTGGGGATCGAATGCTTGCGGGGACGACCATGACCAGAGACGGGAAAGATCAATCCGACATCATCGGGATAGACCTTCTGATGCTTAGGGATACCGACCGCCCAGGTGAGGCCACGTCCACTTAGCCCCTGCCGGAAAGCGGCTGACAGGCCGTAACCTGCGTCAGCCAGCACTGTGCCAAACCGGACACCAGTCACGATCAACCGATCGATCTCGGCAAGGGCAATCTCCGGCTTCGTGCGAGATATCCGCATGCCGTCCGGAACCCCAGCCTTGGCCATGCGCTCCTGATCGCCGATCCAGCTCTCTGGTAGGAACAGACGCAAGCCAACCGGAACAGGAACCTCGTCTCGCGCAAGCGTCACCGACACCAGCGTCTGGCAATTTGCTCTCTTGCCCAGCGTCGAGGCGTATTGCGGCGCGACCCCGACCGAGTGATCGCCCTTCTTCGGAAGGCCGGTATCATCGACCACCAAAAACGCATCGGATGCACCAACAATCCTGTCAGCCTGCAGGGCAAGCTCGGTCTCAAGAGGCGCTGCATCCCAAACGCCATCGGAAATAAAGTGGTGGAGGCGGTCGTACTGGCCTGGAGCGAACCGTTCCGCCATTGGCTCGATGCTCTTGCGGTCACCGGGACCGATGAGCCCCGATACATAAAGCGGGCACATCTGCCGTCGCTTCTTGTGTCCAAGCTTCTCCAAAAATGGCCGCAAAAACTCTGAAAGCTCTGTCTCCCAATCTGTCATGTCGCGCCCTCGCTGAAAGAGAGCTTGGATCATCTCAAACTAGCCTTGCCCGAATCTGCCAAAGTAGTGCTAGTCTGAGCCCTAAGTGCAGAATGATACACGATGGGCGACTGTCGATTGCCGAACTCACTACGCTTGCGTTCGCATCATCTCGCGGATCAGATCGTTTGTTTCTGCTCTCGTCGCTTGGTGCCGATATCGAAGGGCCCAAACAGTTCTAGATATTTCAAGGCCATCGATGGGTTTCGACACCAAGCCGATGTCTGAAGGAATAGCTGTGACTGGCAGGATCACCGCACCCGATCCCTGCCGGGCAAGATCGACTAACCAATCCACGCGATTTGACCGATAGGCCGCGTAAAGTTCGTGACCATGATCCGCGCAGGCTCCATGCAAAGTATCCCGCATTTCGCAATTCAGTCGGTCAAGCATGTCAGTTTCAGCAAGTGTCGAAAGAGAAATCGTCTTTAGTTCAGACAACGGATGCGACTTTGACACGACGACCCTATAGTCCTCTTCATAGAGATGATCTATACGATAGAGGTCTTCACTGACCTTGTCCGAGGTGACGACAACGTCAAGGTCACCATCTCGCAACGCGGCAAGAAGCCCGGAGGATGACGCAACGATCAATTCGATTTCGGCTTGCGGCACTCGCTTGCGCATACGCTCCATAGCTGCCGAAATTCTGCTGTGGCCAATCGTTTCGCCGACACCGACAGAGAGTGGCACCCGCTCCAAACGCATATGACGGACCGCCTCGGCCTTCGCCCGTCGCGTCTCGTCGTATATCTTCTGGAGCCTCGGCCGCATGAGTTTTCCGAGGGCCGTCAGCCTGCAGCCCGCACGGTCTCTGACAAACAGCTCACCTCCAAGTTCGCCTTCAAGTTTCTTGATCGCCGTCGTTAAGGAAGGCTGGGAGACATTGGAAGCACTGGCTGCGTGGGTGAAGTTTCGGTGCTCGCAGACAGCAAGAAAATACCTGATCTGGTTCATTTCCATTGCCGCATTCTCCGTCACATCTCCGGCACTACCTCATACCAACTTCGATAGTCCATGTCTATCGAAGAATAGAATTTCGGAATTGGAATGTGATGTATCCGGCATGGGACAAGAGTGCATCGAGAACAAGCACGATGCACTTCAAAGCAGACGCCGACCATGAAAACGCGAATTCTTCAGGCACTCGGCGCACTGGCTCTAATCACAACTTCTTCAACTGCACAGGACAGCCCAATGGAAAATCATGCTGCCAGCTACATCACCATGCCCGCCGCCGAAGGCCAGACCGGAGCCTTCGCGGAGTTTCTGACTAGCGCCGCGCCCATCGTGGGGGAAACAGAGCCGGGCACTGTACTTTGGTTTGCTTTGCAAGCCGACGATACGCTCGCAATCTTTGACATCTTCGCAGATGAAGAAGCACGCGACGCTCACTTCTCAGGAGCGGTTGCTGCGGCTCTGAACCAAAACGCCGACGCGTTGGTCGACGGAGGATGGGACGACGGTGTTGTCGCGAATATCAACAACTCCGATGTCCTGTCGGCAAAGGCGCCGGTTGATCTCTACACGGCAACGACCGCAACTTACATCAAGCTCGAAGCCGCTCCAGGTAAAGGCCCCGAATTGGCAGCCTTGCTGACCGCCGCCGGCCCCATCGTCGCAGATACCGAACCCAAGACATTGTTCTGGGCGGCGCTGCAGATTGACGAGAGCAACTTTGCCATCTTCGACATCTTTGCCGACAACTCTGGCCGCGAAGCGCACTTTGCCGGACAGGTCGCCGGACTCCTGAATGCAAAGGCTTCAGAGTTGGTCTCAGGCGGATGGGACGACGGTGTGGTGGCAAACGTCCGCAATTTCGACATCCTCGCTGCCAAGTAATCTTGAGTTGCTTTGAGAAAGAAGTACCCGGTGCAACCCATCGGGCGCTTCGCTGTTTTAATTGAGATCACGCCAAAGCTGCCGACTGCGACGGCCTGTCGGGCGGCGATAAAGACCATATCGGCATTTTCTGGTACCGAAAGAGAGGCTGCTGCGTGTTCCGGGATAGAGATCTCGTCACAAAGGAAGGCAAATTCAGTGGCGACATCCGTCTGCCGCTCGAAACCGTTAGACCAACGCAGAACATGAGGACCGACAACGAAAGTCTGGTCTGCCCGCCGGACAAGCAAACCTAGCTGTACCATCGTACCACAGAGGCCGTGCACGGTGCTCTTGGGGAGGTTCGTCTCTCTGGAGAGCTCCGAAACGGTAAGGAACCGCCTTGAGGAACTCACAAGATCCAAAATCTCGGCAGCCCTTTCGACCGCCGGGACCAGCTTTTGCACCGACTTGTCTTGATCCATGTCACACCAGCATCCGTTTTACCCAGCTATAGGTATCAACGGCACTGAACACAACCGGTAGAAATGCTCTGCCTAGGCTGGAAGCAACCATGCTGGCGCTTCGTCTTGAACAAGAAGCGAACGAGGAGCGGAATCGACCGAGCTGCTGTCGGAACTTTCCAGATTTCCGAACAGGTTCTGGGGCAGATAAAGATGGAGCATTTCCAAGGAGCCGGAGTGGATATGGAGATATTTGACTGCCACACCCCGCGGGCAGATGCAGGCGGATCCTGGCCGGGAAAGGAACTTCTGTTCCGGTCCATCCGCCCGCCTTCTGATCTTGGCGAAGCCCGAAAGCGCTATGATGACTTCGTTCACCTGCTGTACGAAGGCGGTGCAGTGGAGATCTTCGTGCCGCCGAACTTCCGCTGTAACCGAACTACCCCACCCCCGGTCAACAGATGAGGCAATCAACCTGCTGCCGCCCAGTTCATATTTGCTGCCGAGCATGACTCCAGTTTTGTTCGCCGACCCGAGAAATCCGGTTTCGCGCGCAGGGTTTGGCGCGATGTAGCTGGTATGGGGGTTAGTCGGCATCTGCAATTATCCTCCCCGCTCGTCTGCCTTCACGGACGGCAACCACTCCTCCCCGAGCGAAACCACTGCCGACGTGCCTGTGTGAAAACTTCGTAACATACCTGCATCGAAGCGTACAGTGACTAGCATTCAGGCGGGGTAGCGGAAGAGAACCGGTTTCCGGCGGGAGGTGAACTGAGGGGTTGTCTAATTGTTGATTTCCACTGAGAGCTGATGGAGTGGATGCTCCCTCCCGACGGCATCGCAATGTGCCAGAGTGATGTTCGCCAAAACGTCACTTAGAGGAGAGAGCATCTACACCGAAATGGGTAAAGTGCAGCCGCGGAGCGCGGAGCGATACTTCGCCAATCTTCGCCGTAAGGCAGAATTGCTGCTCGAGCACCCGGGTATAGGCGAGCGCCACCCTGAAGTATTCCGAACCGCTCGGATGTTGGTCAAAGCACCCTATGTTATCCTCTATGAGACAAGGCCCGACGCAGATGACGGCCCCATTCATACCGTCGAGATCGTCCGAGTGGTAGACGGACGGCGTGACCTCTCCGCGCTGTTTAAGATCTGATGGGTTGAAGGCAAAGTTTCAAACGCACTTGAACGGACACGAGCCTGCGCCCCATTCATCAGCCCCCCCCGAAATAGCTGAAACTGCTAGTACTGGCGTCCAGATCGGTGGTCCGGCGTAAGATTTAATTATGGAACTTTAAACTCTCAGTAGCAAAGACTCAATTTGAGCCCTGAATGAGAATGCGCCCCTGCCGTAGCCGCGGCTTTGATGCGACACAAGCGTAGGAATCCCTCGTCGTCGACTTGCATGACATCGCTCTCGCATATGGATCAAGACGATATGAGTCTAGGGCCGAGCTCCCTAAACGTCTCACACTTTGGGGTTTACTCGAATCAAGCCTTGACCCAGGCGCCATTGCGCTTGGACGAGTCTATGCAGGCCTCGACGAAAGCCACGCCCTTCACGCCGTCCTGGACGCTCGGATAGAGCACGTCCGGTTCCACTTTCTCGCCCTTGCGCTTGGCGATAATGGCGCGGGCGGCTTCGGTGTAGATGGTGGCGAAGCCTTCGAGATAGCCTTCCGGGTGGCCGCCCGGAATGCGGCTGACGCGGCCGGCGGCGGCATTGGCGCCGGCGCCGTTGCGGGTGATCAGTTGCTTCGGCTTGCCGAGTTCGGCGACCCAGAGATAGTTGGGGTCCTGCTGCGACCATTCGATGCCGGCCTTGGTGCCGTAGACGCGGACCTTTAGCGCATTTTCATTGCCTGTCGCCACCTGGCTGCACCAGAGCATACCCTTGGCGCCGCCCTTGAAGCGCATCATCACATGGGCATTGTCGTCGAGCGCGCGGCCGGGCACGAAAGTGTGGACGTCGGCGGCGAGTTCTTCGAGTTCGAGGCCCGAGACGAAGCAGCCGAGATTATAGGCGTGGGTGCCGATATCGCCGGTGGAGCCGCCCGCGCCGGACTGCTTGGGATCCGTGCGCCAGGCCGCCTGCTTCTGGCCGGACTCTTCGATCGGCTCGGCCAGCCAGTCCTGCGGATATTCCATCTGCACCAGCCGGATCTCGCCCAGTTCGCCCGACTTCACCATTTCCCGCGCATGCCGGATCATTGGGTAGCCGGTATAATTGTGGGTGAGGATGAACAGCGCGTCCGATTCCTGGGCGACCTTCAGGAGCTTCTTGGCGTCGGAGAGGTTGGAGGTGAGCGGCTTGTCGCATATCACATGAATGCCGCGGCGCAGGAATTCCTTGGCCGCCGGGTAGTGCAAGTGATTGGGCGTGACGATTGAGACGGCCTCGATGCCCTTCTTGATCTTGGCCTCGCGGATCGCCATCGACCGGAAGTCATCATAGATGCGGTCCGATGCGAGGCCGAGTTCGGCGCCCGACTGGCGGGATTTTTCCGGCGTCGAGGACAGGGCCCCGGCCACCAGTTCGTAATGATCGTCGATGCGGGCGGCGATGCGATGCACCGCGCCGATAAAGGCGCCCGACCCGCCGCCGACCATGCCCAAGCGAATGCGGGCTTTGCGCTTTTCCGTACTTCCTTCGATAGCCATGCCTTATCCCCTCAGATGCCCAGCATGCGGCGGTTAGCGGCATCATCCGTGCCGGCGCCGGCGAAATCGTCGAACGCCTTCTCGGTGACGCGGATGATATGGGCTTTGACGAATTCCGCGCCTTCGCGGGCGCCGTCTTCGGGATGCTTCAGCGCGCATTCCCATTCGACTACCGCCCAGCCGGCGAAATCATTGGCGGCCATCTTGGAGAAGACAGCGCCGAAATCGACCTGGCCATCGCCCAGCGACCGGAAGCGGCCTGCGCGGTTCACCCAGCCCTGATAGCCGCCATAAACACCCTGGCGACCGGTCGGATTGAACTCCGCGTCCTTGACGTGGAACATCCGAATGCGCTCTTTGTAAATGTCGATGTTATCCAGATAGTCCAGGCATTGCAGCACGTAATGCGAGGGATCGTAGAGCATGTTGGCGCGCGCATGGTTCTTCACACGCTCCAGGAACATCTCGAAAGTGATCCCGTCATGCAGGTCTTCGCCGGGATGGATCTCGTAGCAGACATCGACGCCCTGCTCATCGGCAAAATCCAGGATCGGCGTCCAGCGGCGGGCCAGCTCGTCGAAGGCGGTTTCAACCAAGCCGGCCGGGCGCTGCGGCCAGGGATAGAGGAAGGGCCACGCGAGAGCGCCCGAGAAGGTCGCCATCGCGTCGAGGCCGAGATTTCTCGAAGCGGTTAGGCAGAGCTTGACCTGCTCGACGGCCCATTCCTGGCGCGCCTTGGGAGTGCCCCGCACCTCCGGTGCGGCGAAGCCGTCGAAGGGTTCGTCATAAGCGGGATGGACCGCCACCAACTGACCCTGGAGATGCGTGGAGAGTTCGGTGATCTCGACGCCGTTTTCCCGGGCGATGCCTGCGAATTCGTCGCAGTAGTCCTTCGAGGTCGCGGCCTTCTTGAGGTCGATCAGCCGAGCATCCCAGGAGGGAACCTGCACGCCCTGGTAGCCGATGTCGGCTGCCCATTTGGTAATGGACTTCCAGGAATTGTACGGCACCGCGTCGCCGGCGAACTGCGCGAGAAACAGGGCTGGGCCCTTGATCGTCTTCATCTCACTGGTCTCCATACCATGTGTTCAAGTCTATCTCGCACTTCGAGATGCGCGAGGTTCAGCGTCGATCGCTCAACCTGAGCAGTCGCTGTATCTCGATGGGCCTAGATAACAACGTGTCCGATTGACTTAACAACGGCTGCAAATGCGGCATTTGAAGATGTGCTTGAAAAGCATCCTCATCTATCCAGTTCTCGTAGAAAACGAAGATGCAGGGATCGCTGGCATCGATATGCAGGTTGTAGTCCATGCAGCCATGTTCGGCGCGCGTGGGCCCGACCTGATCGGTGAGAAGGCGTAAAAGCTCCTCTCGCATTTCCGGGCGGGCCGTCAGCGTTGCGATGAGAGAGACGACCATGGCCTCAGCTCCGCTTCTGGCTAAGGGCGACGGCCAGGATGATGATGCCACCGCGGGCGATCAGTTGTTGGCTGAATTCGAGCCCCATTAGGATGAGGCCGTTGTTGATGAGGCCGATCATCAAGGCGCCAACGATGGTGCCTATGACGGTCCCCTTCCCGCCGAAGAGGCTGGTGCCGCCAAGCACCGCTGCAGCGATGACCGAGAGTTCATCCCCCTCCCCGAGCTGGAAGCGGCCGGATTGAAGACGCCCCGCATAGAGCATCCCGGCGAGCGCTGCCGCGAGTGAAGAAATGACCAGTACCTTGAACTTGATCGCCTTCGTGTCGATGCCGGAATAGCGTGCGGCCGTCTCGCCTCCGCCGGTTGCCAGCACGCGTCGGCCAAAGCCCGAGCGTCGCAACACGATATGTCCGATACCACCGAGGACTGCCATCCACAGAAGCAGCACAGGGAGAGGGCCAAGGTTGCCGCCGCCAAAGAGCCACGAATAGCCGGGCGACAGGATAGGCACAGCGGCCGTCGCCGATATCCACATGGCGACGCCCTTGGCTATGCCCATCATGGCGAGCGTGGTGAGGAAGGACGGAATACCGATGCGTGTGGTGAGCCAGCCATTGAACATGCCGACGGCAAGCCCCGTGGCGATGCCTGCACCGACGCCTACGATCGGCCCGCCTGCCGCAATGCCCATCGCGACGGTAACCGTGGCAAGACCCGCGACCGCCCCAACCGAAAGATCGATCTCGCCCGCCGAGAGCACGAAGGTCATGGCGATCGCCATGACCGCGATCATCGCGGTCTGCCGCACGATGTTGAGCAGGTTGTTGGGGTTGAGGAACCCCTTGTCTGCCAGTGTTACCGCGAAGACGAGAAAGATGACGACAAAGCCGATATAGATGATGTTCTGGCGCCAGTTGGCGAAGAAGGCGTTAGCCATGGGAAACCTCCTGAACCGCAAGGGCCTTTTGGATTTCGATCTGAAGCCGCTGTTCGGCGGCCTGGAGACGATGGGCAAGGTCATCGGCGGGCACGGATGGATCTTCCAGCGCATCGCGCGGCAGATCCTGGTGCACGCGCCCGTCAGCCATGACGAGAATGCGATCACAGGCGGTCAGCAGTTCGGACAGCTCGGACGAGATCATGATGATGCCTTTGCCGGCGGCGGCGAGTTCCCGCACCAAACGGATAATTTCGGATTTGGAACCGATATCGATGCCTGCGGTCGGCTCGTCGAGGATGAGGATGTCGGGGTCGGTGGCAAGCCACTTGCCGATGACGACCTTCTGCTGGTTGCCGCCCGAAAGCGTCGAGACCGCATGGTCACGGCTCGTCGTCTTGACGCGCAGGCGCTCGATCTGTGCGTCCGTCAGGTCGTTGCCTACCTTGGTGTCGACAAGGCCACCCTTGGACAGCCTGTCGATGACGGCAAGGATCATGTTGGACGCGACCGAATGGTCGGGGATGATGCCCTGAGTGGCGCGCGCTTCCGGCACCAGGGCGACACCGGCGGCAATCGCATCGCCCGGCTTTCGGATTGTGACGGCGCGGCCCTGGATACGGATTTCGCCCCTGGCCACCGGGTCGATCCCGGCCATGACCCGCGCCAGCGACGAGCGGCCCGATCCGAGCAGGCCCGCGAGCCCCAGCACTTCGCCACGATGCAGCGTCAGGGACACGTTCTCCGGCTTGTGGCGGCCACTGACATTGTCGAGTTCCAGCAGCACGTCGCCCTTCACGGCTAAGCCGCGCTCGACGTCCGACAGTCCCTTCGAGCGCCGGCCGACGATGTGCTCGATCATCGTGTCGATCGGCAACTCACTGAGCGGTGCGGTTATGACATGCCGGCCATCGCGCAGGATCGTCGCGCGGTCAGCAATGCGGGCGATCTCGTCCATGCGGTGGCTGACATAGATGATGGCCACGCCCTTTGCCTTCAGCTTGCGCAGGAAGACGAAGAGCCGCTCGACATCGGACACGGCAAGCGCCGTCGATGGTTCGTCCAACACCAGCACGGTCGCATCCTGCGATATGGCCTTGGCGATCTCCGTCAGTTGCTTCTGGCCAGCACCGAGATCGCCAACCAGGGCCTTCGGATCGACAAAGACGTCGAGCATGGCGAATATGCCCGCCGCATGCTTTTCCGCCTCATGATCGTCGATGAGCCCCGTGCCGGCACGGTACTCTCGCGTCAGGAAGATGTTCTGCGCCACCGTCAGCGTCGGGACGAGGCTCATTTCCTGGTAGTTCATGGCGATTCCGGCAGCCCGGGATGCCTCCGGTGAATGGCTCGACAGGGCCACACCGCCGACCTCGATCGTCCCCTTGTCGGGACGATGCACTCCGTTCAGCACCTTGAGGATCGTCGACTTGCCGGCGCCGTTGCCGCCCAGCAGCGCATGGACCTCGCCGGGCATGACCTCGAAGGACACGTCGTCCAGCGCACGCACGCCGCCAAAGGTCTTTGATATGCCGGTCATCCGGACGGCAGCGACGTTGGCAGTCATCCCACCTTCTCCCACAGCCCGGTCTCACCGGAGCGAATGAGGGCGTCGGCGACGAGTTCCGTCAACAAGCCGTCCTCGAAATTGGGGCTCGGCTGCCGGTTCTTCGCGATGGCCGAGAAGAAATCATAGCATTCGACGATCTTCGTTTCCGAATAGCCGATACCGAGGCCGGGAATCGGCCACAAGCCGTTGCCATAGGGATGGGCAGGACCTGTATAGACGGTGCGGAAGCCGCGCGCATCCGCCGGGTCGTCGGCAAACATCACCTGAAGCTCGTCACGGCGTTCGTAGTTAAAGTGGATCGAGCCTTTGGTGCCATGGATTTCCAGGGTGATGAAATTGTTGCGGCCATAGGCGTTGCGGGTGGCTTCCAGGCTGCCGATTGCGCCGCCCTCGAATCTCAGCATCGAGATGACCTCGTCATCGACATCCACCTCGCCGCGTTCGGCATCTGTTGCCTTTTCCGCCGCACCGAGCTTGTCGACGCCGCCCTGCTGCAGGGGTCGGGTCTTGTTGTAGGTCGTCGTGATCGCGTTCACCTCGGCGATCGGGCCCACGAGATAATGGGCGAGATCGACGACATGGGTGGCGATGTCACCGACCGTGCCGGAGCCGGCGATTTTCTTCTGGAAGCGCCAGGAGAGGGGCGAATCCGGGTCGGCCGACCAGTCCTGCAGATAGGTGCCGCGGAAATTCAGGATCCGGCCGATGCGCCCCTCGTCGATATACTTCTTTGCGAGCGCCACGGCCGGCGTGCGGCGATAATTGAAGGCCACCATGTGAATGACGCCGGCGGCTTTCACCGCGTCATGCATCGCCCTCGCTTCCTCAACGGTGCGAGCGAGCGGCTTTTCGCAAATGATGTGCTTGCCGGCCTTGGCGGCTGCAATGGCGATCTCCGCATGCACGTTGTTCGGCGTGCAGATATCGACGACGTCAATATCCGGCCGGTTGACGACGGCGCGCCAGTCAGACGACGCTTCGTCGAAACCGTAGCGAAGGCGCGCCTCCTCGGCCATGCCGTCGGTCACGTCGACGACAACCTTGCGGTGGGGAATGGCCGGTGCGGGCCAAAAGAACATTGGCATGGAGGCATAGGCCATGGCATGCGCCTTGCCCATGAAGCCGCCACCGATCATGGCGACGTTCATCACTTTGGTCATCGGTTTTCTCCTGAAAAACGCTCGCCCCTTGGGCGCCAAGTTCGATTACCGGCAAAAGCCGGATCGTGTCGGATACGGGGCGCGAGAGGCACCCCGTATCCAGCGGATCACTGTCCGAGGCTCGTCTTGATGTTGTCGGTCGCCTCGGTGGAATAGACCGCCTTCCATCCGTCCAGCAGCGTGTCGCGCGTCACCGGAAGGGCGGGCAATGCGACAAAGGCCGGCGCGTCCTTGCCGAGCAGCGCATAGCCGGCCAGCTTGGCTTCGACGACACCGGCATCATAAGGCCGCTGCGCACCGAGCCCCTTGACGAAGCCGCCCTGGGCCATCGAGATCGCCACGTTTTCCCCGAGGTCGATGGTGGTGATGACGAGATCGTCACGGCCCGCGACGCGTGCTGCCGACATCACGCCTTCGGCCGGCACGTCCCAGACTGCCCAGATACCCTTGATGGTCGGATTGGAGGTGAGGATTGCAGATGCCGCTTTTTCCGCATCGCCCGAGAAATCGGGTCCGCCGATGCCCTGCTCTGCCACGATCTTGATATTGGGATAGTCGGAGGCAAGCGTCGCCTTGAAGGCATCATAACGCTGCTTGGTGACGAAGAAGTCAGCGGCATGGAACACGAGACCGATATCACCTTCCCCGTTCAGCGCCTTCGCCATCAGATGCGCCGAGGCCACTCCATTGCCATAGTTGTCGGCAGATACGACCGACACATAGTCCTTGCCGGCTTCAAAGCCTGTCGGCACATTGTCCATGAAGACGAGTTTTGTGCCAGCCTCTGCGGCCGCCTTGTAGGCCGCGGCCGTCGCTGTCGGATCTGTCGGGATCGAGACGATGATATCAGGCTTCTGCGCCATGATGGTCTCAAGGTCGGAGACCTGTTTTTCCGGCTTGAAGCCGGCATCGGTCACCGCAAGCACCTTGATGCCCATCGCGGCGAACTGGGTCTGAAGACCGTTGATCTGGGCGCGGGACCAGTCGTTGCCGCCGTAGTGCATGACGATCGCGGCCGTCGCATTCATGGCCTTGATCTTCGCCAGTTCCTCGTCGGTCAGGGTGACGTCGGCGGCTGGCGAGGGATCTTCGCCCGACGGCCCCTTTGACAGGACCGTCTGCTGGAGCGCGGCCAGGGCGCTGTCAGGATCGGCGAAGGCCGGCGCTGCATAGGTGCAGGCAAGCGCCAACACGGCGGCAGTGCCTAACAGGGTTCTTCTCTTCATCATCACTTTCTCCTCCCGAAAGTGGGGCATTCGCCCCGGTCGCGGCCATCAGGCCGATTTGAGATAGGTCATGCTCGCCTTCGCACCTTCGAGGGGGTCAGACCACGAGTCGAGCTCGGTGCAGACCCAGCCATCGAAGCCAACCTCCCGAAGGGCTGCGATGATGTCGTCCGTCGGCACGTCGCCGCGATCGATCGGTGTGAAGGCGAAGGGCTCCTTCTGGAAACCCTTGAGATGGACATAGGAAATGCGGGCCGCATGCTCGCGGATGAGTGCGGCGGGATCCCCTCCGGCGGCGGCGAGATGGGCCGTGTCCGGGCAGAAATGAATGCCGGTAAGCCCAAAGATCTTGCGAACCTCGGCCGGCCCCTCAACGATTGTCGAAAGATGCGGGTGGTAGTGGGCGGTGAGGCCGCGCGCCTCGGCGATTTCCGTCACGCGGTCGAGCGCGGCTGCGAGCTTGTGATAGTCGGCCTCCCGAATGCCGTCGAAGCGCTTCGCGCCGCCACCGACAACGAGGTGCGGGGCGCCGAGTTCGGCGGCGCGATCCGCTGCGCGGGTCACCCGGGCCAGCTCCTCCGGCAGGATATCGTCGAAGATGAAATTGCCGCCGGCATAGGTGGCCACAAGCGTCAGCCCGTTGTCGCCAAGCAGGGCCCGCATCTCCTTCACGGTGAAATCGAGAAGGTTGCCGTCGAAGAGCTCGACGCCCTCATAACCTGCCGACGCGATATCCGCGAAGGCCCGGCGCATGTCGCCAAAGGTGCGGTAGGCGAGATTGGTGATCGACGTGACGCCGACCGCATCTCCGCCAAGACTGCCCCAGCAGTTCGCATGATAGGCGAGCTTGAAGTTCGACATCGGCGCCTCCTCCCAGTGACCGTGTTGATGTGCGAGCTGTCTTACGTCCAAAAAAAGTGTATGTCAATTATTTAACTGCACAACTATGCATACTTTTGCTGATTTAATGCAAAAGATCGATGTTGCCAGCCGGAAGCCTCAGCCTTAATAAGGATGGAGAGGGCGAATCCGCCGGAAGGAAGAAGTCATGGCGACGATGGCAACTGCGGCGAATGACGCCGCTCCCCGCCGCAAAGGCCGGCCGCGCGTCACCGAGACCGCGGCGCCGAGCCTTGTCGAAATTCTCAATCTGGTGCGGACAGAACAGGCCACCACACGCCAGGAAATCGAGCGCCAGAGTGAACTCGGCCGCGCGGTCGTTGCAGACCGCTTGGGTACGCTTGGCGAACTCGGCCTGGTCGATGAAAGCGAACTCGGGGCCGCATCCGGTGGGCGGGCGCCGCGCCTGGTGCGTTTTGCCGCAGATCGTGGCCGCATCCTCGTTGCCACGCTCGATCAAACCGCGCTCGGCGTCGGGATTGCCGATCTTGGTGGCTCCCTGCTCATGGAGCATCACGAATCGACCGAACTCAGCCAACCGGTGTCCGCCCTCGCCGATCGTCTGATCACGCTTTTTCGCTGGATCCTGGAACGGCATTCGGACATCCAGCTCTACGGCATCTCCATCTCGGTTCCAGGCGCCGTCTCTGATGGTGCCGAGAACCTTTTCCAACGCGCCACGCCCGGCGTCCTGCCGGGCTGGGAGAGTTTTCCGCTGGTCGAAACACTCGTTGCGGCCTTCGATGCACCCGTCTGGCTCCGTTCCAGCGTCGAGACCATGACGATGGGCGAACTGCATGCCGGAGCCGGGCGCAATCAGCGCACCATGATGTTCGTCAAGGTCGGCAAACGCATCGGGGCCGGGCTGGCAAGCGACGGAGTTCTCTTTCGCGGCGCACAGGGGGCCGTCGGCCTCATCGGTTCTGTTCCCGTCACTGTCGGCGACAGGACGGGCACTCTCGAGGCGATGGCGGGGTCGGACCACATTGCCCAGGATGGGAGGCTTGCAGGAGAGAACGGCACCAGCCCGATACTTGCCGAGCTCGTTCGACGCGGCGCCGACATCACGGCGCTGGAAGTTGCCCAGGCCGCACAGATGGGAGATGCCGCTGCCATCGACATCCTGGCTCAGAGCGGCCGGCTGATCGGCCAGGTGGTCGCGACGCTCGCCAACATGCTGAACCCCGCGCTCATCGTGCTGTCCGGCTCGATCGCGCAGACGAATGACATTCTTCTCGCCTCCGCGCGGGAGGCCATCTACGGTGCCTGCCATCCGCTTGTCAGCCGCGACATGCAGATTATCCGCTCCCAGATGGGCAGCTCTTCAGGTCTTGTGGGGGCTGCGATTGTTGCGTCCGAGGGGCTGTTCGCACCACCGATGCTGAAAGACTGGATCATGGCCGGGCACCCTCGAGCGCATCCGCTTTTCCAGGAGATGAAAAAAGAAATTGCCCGGCGAAAGGTCATCAAGGGGGATATGGTCCGGCCGCCGGATATGTGAGGAGGATTGAATGACGATTGCGGGTCTCGGCCCTCATGGGGAGCGGGCATCGGCGCCCGAGCGGGTTCTGCTGCTGCCGGAGGACATGGAGCGGGCGCGAGCCAGCGGCTTGCGGGTCGCGGTAGTGCTGCACACGCTTGAGAGCGACTGGGCCAAACAGCAGCTTTCCGGCATCATCGGCATGCTCGGCAATTGCGGGGTCGCTGTCATTGACGTGATTGACTGCGCCTTCACGCCGGAGGTCCAGATCGAGGCGCTCGGGCGGCTGATCGAAGAAACACCGGATGCCATCATATCCCTGCCCGTCGCCAATTCGGAAGTGGCAGCGGCGCATGCGCGCGTGTCTGCAACGGGCATCAAGCTCATCCTGCTCGACAACGCACCGACCGGGCTTCTTCCAGGAAAGGACTACATCTCCCTCGTCTCGGCAGATAATTTCGGCCTTGGCAAGATCGCGGCTGAAGGCTTGTCGCCGCATCTGCCTGATGGCGCGGAGGTCGGCGTGCTCGGCTACGACGCTGATTTCTTCGCGACCAACGAGCGGGAAATCGCCTTCGTGAAATGGATGCAGATCCACCGTCCGGACGTCACGCTGCGAGTCCAGCGGTTTCCGGCCCTGTCGGCAGTTGCCGCAACCACGCGCACGCTTGCCGAAGCCCATCCGGATCTCGCCGGCCTCTTTGTCGTCTGGGACACGCCGGCAATAATGGCCGCCGGCGTTCTCAAAACGCTCGGGCGCAAGATTCCAATGACGACCGTAGATCTCGGCCATGCGGCGGCGATCGGGCTTGCTGCCAGCGATCCCCTCGTCGCGATTGCCGCCCAGCAGCCGTTCCGCCAGGGTGAGAGCGCAGCCTCCATTACCGTAACCGCGCTTCTCGGCAGGCCGGCCCCCGACTGGGTCGCGCTTCCCGGCCTTGCAGTCACCGCAAGCAATGTAGTGGAGTGCTTCCAGACCGTGTGGCGGGCGCCGGCACCCCAGGAAGTTCTCCGAAGGCTCAGGCTCGTCGGCCTGAAGGCTTCCGATCAACACCCGTCTTGAGCGGGCAAGCTCTTTCAAACTTGTAGTTTCTGCGGAACAACCTAATATTTAAGCAATGTCGAATGCCTTACGCATCGCACGTGGTCGCTTCGGGAGAGTGGCGCTGCTGCATATGGATCGGCCCCTGGTGCGACACGCGCATCCGCATTGCCATGTGCTGTTGAAGGTCGAGGGTGCAGACACGCAGTTTTCGGTGCGCGACCGGCTCGCGCCTCTCACGGACGAAAGCGCCGTTCTGATCAACGCCTGGGAGCCGCATGCCTATGCGCATGACCAGGCGCGACCGAAGACGGTGATCCTCGCGCTCTATATCGAGCCGCAATGGCTCGGCCATTTCCGGCCGAATTGGGCGGCGAGCCACGCCCCCGACTTCTTCGCCTCGAATGTTGGCTCGATCACTCCCGACATCCATTCGCGCACACGCACGCTGGCGGAGGCCATGGTGAAGGACCCGAACAGCGCCGAAGTGCATGAGGTGCTTCTCGGCGAGCTGATGGTCGCCGTCATCGAGCGCTTCGCCGACTGGCGGGCCATGCCCCATTCGATTCGCGATCTCGCAGCACGCCCACTGCTCGACTTTCGTATCCGCAAGGCCGTCGAGCGCATGAAGGCGGCACCTGGCGAGATCGCCGATCTCGATCTTCTTGCGACCGATATCGGCCTGTCACGGGCACATTTCTTCCGGCTGTTCGAGACCTCGATGGGTGTGACGCCTCGGGTCTTTCTCAATGTGCAGCGCCTGGAACGGGCGGTGTCCGCCGTTGCCGACGGAACGGAGAGCTTCGCGGCGATCGGCGACCAGCTCGGTTTTTCCGTGCCGGCCCACTTCTCGCGGTTCTTCCACGATCACGCCGGCTCCTCGCCGAGCAACTTTCGCACCGTAAGCCGCCTCTCAGGCGACGATTTTGAGACTCCTCGGTAAGGTCTGATACGCGACGGTATCGCCCGACTGCGGTCCCTTCTTCACCTTTCTCCCCACGGCACCCCGAAACCAACGGGTGCGGGAGGAGCACATGAAGAGTTTGGAGACGGCGGGCGGCCTGATCGGTCGGACCGTGGAACGTGTCGAGGATGCCGGACTTCTGACCGGCCGCGGCCGCTATATCGACGACCTGCCCGTCCGGCGCGACACCGCCCATCTGGCGATCCTGCGCTCACCGCATGGCCATGCCGAAATCCGTGCGATCAATACGTCTGCTGCCAGTGCCCTGCCCGGCGTCTCCGCCGTGCTGACCGGGGACGACGTTGGGCGGCTCACCCGCAGCATGACCGTGGGGGTCAAGGCGAATGTCGAATGCTGGCCGATCGCCCGGGACCGGGTACGCTATGTCGGCGAACCCGTGGCCCTCGTCGTTGCCGAGAACCGCTATGTCGCAGAGGATGCGCTCGATCTGATCGAGGTCGAGTACGAGACGCTGGCCGCCATTGTCGATCCCGAGAAGGCACTCGCAACAGACGCACCGGTCTTGCATCCCTCGCTCGGCACCAATCTCATCAACGAGCGCAGCTTTCGCTATGGCGATCCGGAAGCAGCGTTTGCGACTGCCGACCACCGCATTGCCATCCGTATAGCCTATCCCCGCAATTCCTGCACGCCGATCGAGACCTACGGTGTCATCGCTGAATACGATCCCGGTGAGGACGCCTATGACGTCACGGCGAATTTTCAGGGACCGTTCTCGATCCATGCCGTGATTTCCCGCGCGCTGAACGTGCCCGGCAACCGCATGCGGCTGCGCACGCCGCCCGATTCCGGCGGCTCCTTCGGCATCAAGCAGGGCGTCTTTCCCTATGTGATCCTCGCGGCCGTCGCCGCCCGCGTTGCAGGACGGCCGGTGAAATGGATCGAGGACCGGCTCGAACACCTGACGGCCTCCGTTTCGGCGACCAACCGTGTCACGACGCTCGAGGCAGCCGTTGCCGCCGACGGCCGCATCACAGCACTTTGCTGGGATCAACTGGAAGATTGCGGCGCGCATCTGCGCGCACCGGAGCCGGCGACCCTCTACCGCATGCATGGCAACATGACCGGCGCCTATGCGATCGAGAACGTCGCCATCCGCAACCGCGTCGTGCTGACCAACAAGACGCCGACCGGGCTCAACCGCGGCTTCGGCGGACCGCAGGTCTATTTCGCGCTCGAGCGGCTCGTGCACAAGATCGCCGACGAACTTGGCCTCGACAGGCTTCAAGTTATCCGCCGCAACCTCGTGCCGGCCGACGCCTTTCCCTATCGCACAGCGACCGGCGGGCTTCTGGATTCGGGCGACTATCAAACCGCAATCGACCGCGCCTGTGCCGAAGGCGGTCTCGATGCTCTGCGGCTGCGAAGGGATCAAGCGCGTGCCGAAGGGCGCCTTTACGGCATCGGCTATGCGACGGTTGTCGAGCCGAGCGTCTCCAACATGGGTTATATCACGACGGTGCTCACGCCGGAGGAAAGAGCGAAAGCGGGTCCGAAGAACGGCGCCCAGTCCGTTGCAACGGTGGCCATCGATCCACTCGGCTCCATCACCGTCAAGGTCGCGTCAGTACCGCAGGGCCAGGGCCATCGCACCGTTCTGGCGCAGGTCGTCGCCGAGCGGCTCGGCCTTCCCCTGGAGGCCGTGCGCGTCAATACCGAACTCGACACGGCGCGCGACGCCTGGTCGATTGCCTCGGGCAACTATGCAAGCCGGTTTGCTGCAGCCGTCGCCGGCGCTGCGGCCCTTGCCGCCGACCGTATCAGGGAGCGTCTTGCAGCGATCGCTGCAAGCCAGCTCAATGTCACGGCGGATCGCATAGACTTCAAAGCCGGAAAGCTTTTCGATCGCGACAATCCGGACAATGCCATCTCCTTCGGGCGTGTGGCGGCTGCAAGCCACTGGGCGCCAGGCACCCTGCCTGATGGAACCGGCCAGACCATCCGCGAGACGGTTTTCTGGACGCCGGAGCAACTCGAGGCGCCGACCGCTACGGACGGCATCAACTCCTCACTTTGCCATGGCTTCATCTTCGACATATGCGGCGCGGAAATCGACAGGACGACCGGCCAGGTGCGCATAGACCGCTACGTGACGATGCACGACTGCGGCCGCATCCTGCATCCCGGCATGGTCGACGGCCAGGTCCGCGGCGGCTTCGCCCAGGCTATAGGCGCCGCACTCTACGAGGAATATGCCTATGGCGGCGACGGCAGTTTCCTGACTGGTACGCTCGCCGACTACCTCATCCCGACCGTCATGGAGACGCCGGAGCCGCTGATCCTTCATCACGAGACGCCATCGCCCTTCACGCCGCTTGGCGCAAAGGGCGTCGGCGAGGGCAATTGCATGTCAACGCCGGTCTGCATCGCCAATGCCGTCGCCGATGCGCTCGGGGTCGAGGACATCCGGCTGCCGCTCTCACCGAGCCAAGTCAGCGAATGGCTCTATGGCGAGGAGCGCCCGCCGTCGAAACCTCAGGATTCGACCCCCGTCGCCACCGGCGCTTCCGGAGAACGTTTGCTGACCGGCTCGGGCTCGGCCGACGTCGTGGCCACGCGTGAGTCCGTCTGGACGATGCTGCTCGACCCGAACACGCTGAAGGCCATCATTCCAGGCGCACATGAGGTCCGAAAGGTCTCCGACACGCATTTTCGCGCCGAGGTCACGCTCGGCATCGGTCCGGTCAAGGGTCGATACCACGCCGACATCCGCCTCTCCGACATGGTGGCACCTCAAGCGGTCACGCTGTCCGGTGGCACGGAGGGCGCACTCGGTTCCGGTCGCGGCACGGGCCGCGTCACGCTGACGGAAACAGCGACCGGCACCCGCATCGACTATCGATATGAGGCCGCGATCGGCGGCAAGGTCGCCTCTGTGGGTGGCCGACTTCTCGACGGCGCGGCGCGCGTGGTGATCGGACAGTTCTTCCAGGCGCTCGCCCGTCATGCCGGCGGCGGAGGGCCTCCCAGCGCCGCCGCCGGCTTCACTCAGCGGCTTTTGAGCCTTTTCAGGAGGCGCAGATGAAGCCCGCATCTTTCGATTTCCTCTGCCCGGACACGCTGGAGGAAGCACTTGCCGCGCTCGCCGAGGGCGGCGGTGAAGCGCGCGTCATCGCCGGTGGGCAGTCTCTGGTGCCGATGCTCAACATGCGGCTCGCCCGTCCTGGCCTGCTGGTCGACATCATGCGGCTCGAGGCATTGCGCCGGATCGAAACGTCAGGCGAAGAGATCACCGTTGGCGCCGGCGTGCGGCAGGCCGAACTGGAAGCCTGGACAAATCTCTCGCGCGACCTGCCGCTTCTGGCCGCCGCCTTCCCCTGGCTCGGCCATGTCCAGACCCGGGCGCGCGGCACGGTCTGCGGCTCTGTTGCCCATGCCGACCCGAGCGCAGAGTTGCCGCTGTCCCTGGTGACGCTTGGCGGTGCCGTGAGCCTGCGCAGCCGCAAGCAGAAGCGCAAGGTCAAGGCGGACGACTTCTTTATCGGCATGATGGCGACCGATCTCGCCGAGGGCGAGATGATTGAAGCCGTGCATTTCCCGAAAGCCCGGCCCGGCAGCGGTTATGCCTTCCGCGAGATTGGCCGGAGGCATGGCGATTTCGCCATCGTCGCCTGCGCTGCCGTCGCCGACGACAAGGGATTGCGGCTCGGCATTGCCGGGGTCGATGACCGGCCGCGCGTCTTCGCCCTGCCCGCGCTCAACGACGACCAGTTCGACGATGCCCTCAACGATATCGCCTGGTCGCTGAACGCCCGCGACGACATTCACGCCAGCGCCCGCTACCGGCGCGAACTGGTCCGCAATCTCGGTCGCGAGACCCTGAAGGAGGCAAGCCGATGCCGCGCATGAACGCTGCCCAGAGGCATGTGGTCGATTTCACGCTGAACGGCCAGAAGATCCGTGCAGAAGCCGAAAACCGCATGCTGCTTTCGGACCTGCTGCGCCACGAAGTCGGGCTGACCGGCACCCATGTCGGCTGCGAGCACGGCGTCTGCGGCGCCTGCACCGTGCAGATCGACGGAAAGCCGGCACGCGCCTGCCTGACGCTTGCCCAGCAGGTGCGCGGCAGCGATGTGCGGACCGTAGAAGCGCTGGCCCCCGGTGCGGCCGAACTTTCCCCGCTTCAGGCGGCCTTTCGCCGCCATCACGGCCTGCAATGCGGCTTCTGTACGCCCGGCATCTTGATGTCGCTCGACGCGCTCTTGCGCGAGCAGCCGGACGCCGGCCGGGAAGAGATACGCGAACACCTCTCCGGCCATCTCTGCCGGTGCACGGGCTACGCGACCATCGTCGAGGCGGCGCTCGCCGCCGCGGAGGAACAACGGAAGGAGGAGACACCCAATGCTTGATCTAGGAACGAGCTTCCTGGCGAGCGTGGAGCGCGACCCGGACGCGCTCGCGATCGTCGATGAGGAGATGCGACTGAGCTATCGCCAATGGTACGACAAGATTTCGGCGCTTGCCGCGGCCCTTGACGAGACTGGCCTGAAGCGCGGAGATCATGTGCTGACTGCCATGCAGAACCGTTGGGAGAACGCGTCGCTGCACTGGGCCTGCCAGTTTCTCGGCCTGGTCGTCACGCCGCTCAATTGGCGGGCGAAGGCCGATGAAATCGATTTCGGCATCGAGGATGCCGACGCGAAGGCCGTGTTCTACGAGGCGTCGACGGAAGAGGCCGTGCGCCTGTCGCGGCTGGCGGAGGACTTGCCACAATTCTCTGCCGACGCGCTCGCCGATATCATGCAAAGAATGGCCCCCGATGTGGTGCCTGTCGCCGACCCTGCCGACTGGTCGCTGATGCTCTACACATCGGGGACGACATCGAAGCCGAAGGGCGTGCCGCGTCGCCACCGTGCCGAACGCGCCGGCGCTGTCGCCCATGTGGCGCAGAACCTTTACCGGCATGGGGAGCGCACGCTCGGCGTCATGCCGCTCTACCACACGATGGGCGTGCGCTCCCTGATCGCATCCTCGCTGATCGGTGGCACCTTCGTCTGCCTGCCGCGCTTCGACGTGGCAAAGGCGCTGGACCTGATCGAAGAGGAGAAGATCACCAATCTGTACCTAGTACCGACGCTCTACCACGACCTCGTGCATCACGAGGCATTCTCGCCTGAGCGCGTCGCCTCCGTGACCAAGCTCGGCTATGCCGGCGCCTCGATGACCGATGGATTGCTGAAGCGGCTGGACCAGACCTTCCGGCCGGACCTCTTCGTCAACCACTATGGCTCGTCGGAAATCTACACCTTCACGATCGAGCAGACGGCGACTGCGAAACCCGGCTCCGCCGGCCGCGCCGGCATCAACCAGACGATCCGCGTCGTGAAGCTCGGCAGTCGCAATCCGGACGAGCGGGCAGCCTTCGGCGAAGAAGGTGAAATCATCGCGCTGATGAAAAGTGACGAGGCCTTTGAGGGCTACTGGAAGCGGCCGGATGCGGACGCCAAGGCACTTCACGGCGGCTGGTACTTCACCGGCGACACCGGTTTCGTCGACCGGGACGGCGATCTCTTCGTCACCGGCCGGGCCGACGACATGATCATCACCGGCGGCGAGAACGTATCGCCGGTCGAGGTGGAAAGCTGCCTGTCGCTGCATGAGGGCGTCGCCGAAGTCGCCGTCGTCGGACTGCCCGACGAGCGCTGGGGCAAGATCGTCGTCGCCTTCGTCAAGCGGCGGGGGGATGTCACGGCCGAGGACCTCGACCGCCATTGCCGCGATTCCGGACTTGCCAATTTCCGCCGCCCGCGTCGCTTCGTCTTCGTCGATGCGATCCCGAAATCCCCCGTCGGCAAGCTGCTGCGCCGCCTTCTGGTGGCCGGAGAATACACCGAAGAACGCATGCCCGAACACCAGTGAGCGGCCAGACCGCCTCAAGACCCATGAAAGGACATTCCATGCCCGAACAGGCCACATTCCAGGACCCGCGTCTCGCAGAACTCGACGGCTTCACCGTCACGATCGATGCGGCTCGCCAGCGCGCTGACATCACGCTCGACCGTCCGCCTTACAACGTCGTCTCCATGCTGGCGCGCGACCAATTGCGTCTCGTCTTCGAGGCCCTCGACGAGGACGACCGCGTGCGCATCATCGTCGTTGCCGGCAAGGGCGAGCACTTCTCGTCCGGCGGCAACATCAAGGGCTTCCTCGAGGCGAGCCCGGAGCATGTCTCGCACCTCGCCTGGAACATCGCGGCTCCCACGCGTTGTTCAAAGCCGGTCATCGCCGCCAATCGCGGCTTTTGCTTCGGCGTCGGCTTCGAACTGTCGCTAGCCTGCGACTTCCGCATCGCGACCGAAACCACCCGCTACGCCTTGCCCGAGCAGAAGCTCGGCCAGATCCCGGGCTCCGGCGGCTCGGCCCGTCTTCAGAAGATGGTCGGCGTCACCCGCACCAAGAACATCGTGATGCGCTCGAAGCGGGTTACCGGCCAGGAAGCCTATGACTGGGGCATCGCATCGGAGATCGTTGCTGATGCCGATCTGGAAAAGGCCGTCGATGCACTGGTCGAGGAACTGATCGGCTTCTCGCCGCTGGCCCAGCGGACGGCGAAGAAGCTTTTGAACGATACCGACGACGCTCCGCTTTCAACGGCCATCGAGCTCGAGGGCCATTGCTACAGCCGGCTTCGCACATCAGAGGATTTCCGCGAAGGCGTGCTCGCCTTCCACGAAAAGCGCGCACCGGCCTTCGTCGGACGCTGACCACTGGCCGGGCGGGAACCCGGCTTCATTTTCCAGGAGGAGGAAGCGGCCTCGTCACCGCTTCGGGAGGATTGAGAATGGATACCACACAGCAGATGACACAGGAAAAGCGCCTTATCGAACGGGGACCCGGCATCGTGTCGGGTCTCCGCGACCTGCCGAAACATCTCGGCATCAAGACGATGAGCGCCGGGCTCGTCGCAGCCATCTTCGGCTGCTCCGGCCCGGCTCTCATCGTCATCGGCGCCGCCGAAGCAGGCAAATTGACCAATGGGCAAACCGTCGCCTGGCTGTTTGCGATCTATGTGCTCGGCGGGTTTATCAGCATGCTGCTGGCACTACACTACAAGCAGCCGATCAACGGCGCCTATTCGATCCCGGGTGCTGCCCTCGTCGCCGGCTCGCTTGCGACCATTCCGTTCAACGAAGCCGTCGGCGCTTTCATCCTGGCGGGGCTGTTGGTTCTGCTGCTCGGCGTCACCGGGCTCATCGGCAAGGTCATGCGCTGGCTGCCGATGCCGATCGTCATGGCGATGATCGCCGGTGCGCTGATCCGTTTTGCAACAGGCGCCGTGACGGCGCTTGGCACGGCACCGCTGATCGCCGGTGCCGCGATCCTGGCCTTCTTCGTCTCGATGCGGCTGACCAGGAGCATTCCGCCGGTACTGGCCGCCCTCGTCGCCGGCCTGATCGCGGCAGTCGTCACCGGTGCGGTCGGAGGCGGAGCCGCCAACATCGCCTTTGCGGCACCGGAATTCACGATGCCGGTATTCACCATTGATGCATTCTTCGCGATCGCCATCCCACTCGCCCTTCTGGTGATCGGCGCCGAGAACGCGCAGGCGACCGGAGTCCTTATGGCCGAAGGCTATCGCCCTCCGGTCAACGCGATGACGATCATTTCCGGCATCGGCGGCGTCGCGGCCGGTTTCCTCGGCGGCCACAATGCCAATATCGCCGGCCCGATGACGGCCATATGCTCGTCCGAACAAGCTGGTGAGAACAAGGAAGGGCGCTATGCCGCGACGGTCGTCAACGGCCTGCTCTTCGCCGCCTTCGGCCTTATTGCGGGTGCTGCCGTTCCGATCGTGCTCAGCCTGCCGCCCGCTCTCATCGGCACGGTCGCGGGTCTCGCCATGATCAGCGTGCTCCTGTCGGCCTTCCAGAACGCCTTCGGCAAGTCGCTCAGCAATCAAACCGGCGCCTTCGTCGCCCTTGCCGTCGCTATGTCGAACGTCTCGCTCCTCGGCATCAGCGCACCCTTCTGGGCCCTGGTTGCCGGCGTGATCGTCTCTGCCCTTGTTGAGGCCGGAAGCTTCGGGAAAAAACAGGCCGCGTAAGCGCGGGTTACCCTTTACCGAGGTAGCGGTCGAAGTCGCTCCCATTGCGGATCTATATGACCTGAATGGGGGCGTCAGTTGTCGCAGCATGCAAGATAGCGCACTTAAAACCGGAGGTTGAGGAGCGGAAATAATTGCCGCTCCTCCCATGTTTATGTCGGCCGAAAACCAGGGCACAAAGATGGCACCCACGGTCGCCCGCGGCGGAAAAACAGAGGAAATTCAAAGAAGATTGCCTACCCCATTGAAGAAATGGGCGAATCCAGGTTCTCCATGCAAGCCATTTTAGGTCGATTTTCGACTGAGAATCAGCGACTATTTCTCACAGAAAAAAAGACGTCTTCTCAACGACTTGAGCCATCGTAGCGATCGTGTCCCAAGAGGTTCTCTAATCGCGGTTGTCAAGCTGGTTGCAGCGGGCATCGCAGGTCAGGCTCATGGTTCTCTTCGAGGTCGGCACTTTGACCGCCTCATCATGGCGTTGGATAGGCTCAGTCGACCAATGTGGTGTTCGCGGTTATCTGGACGAACCAGCACTCGCATTCCCGGGATCGGCCTTGACTGCGCCATCGTCCTGGCCGGACGATTTCGCTGGTATCAGCTCATTATGGGGGTGTTGGCATAAATCATGCCGGCTCACTCGGCTCTTGCAATGACCAGCGGAAGGGTTCCCCGGAGACCCACATCGCGTGAAGGATCACGGCGAGCTTTCGCGCGACCGCCACCTTTGCTTTTCGATAGCCGCCACGCCGGGCGATGCGCAGTCCCCAGCTCTTCAAAGCGGAGAACCGTGGGATACGCGTCAACAGCGCATTGGCTGCCTCGTAAAGGCTGCGTCGAAGAAAGTCGTCGCCTCGTTTAGACACGCGTCCTGATCTCATCGTTTCACCTGAA
The DNA here is from genome assembly GCF_014863355.1 of Aminobacter carboxidus. Lineage (GTDB taxonomy): Bacteria > Pseudomonadota > Alphaproteobacteria > Rhizobiales > Rhizobiaceae > Aminobacter > Aminobacter carboxidus. The sequence goes on from NZ_JACZEP010000011.1 coordinate 47,409, forward strand.
GCGTAGATGCGCGGTGTCAGTCCAAGATAGGCTCCGGCGCTGGACGATCGTTTGAATCGTCCCGGATCATCAATCGTTGCAACGAAGCCGAGCGCAGTGATAACGCCGACACCAGGGACCGACATCAGCCGTCTGACGACATTGTTCTGCCGCGCTATCGAGCGAACCTTCGCCTCGAGATGACGGATTTGCTCAAGGATGTTGGCACGTGCCCGCATCAGTGCTTCGACGACGGCCTGGATAGTCGGCGACGCATGGAGTTCGCCGTCGATGATTTCCTCGGCACGCTTGGCGAACCCACCAACCCGTTTGCCAAACAGGATGCCGAAGGTGCGAAGGACGCCTCTGATCTGGTTCTCCAGGTCGCAGCGGGTCCGCACGAGTTGGCTACGAGTGGCAAGGAGCGCCCGAGCTTCGTGGCTTGCCGTAGATTTTACATGGACACTCTTGCACCAGCCCGTACGAACGATCTGCGCCAGGCCGATGGCGTCGTTGCGGTCCGTCTTGGCAGGCATCATCTTCAAGGCCGCATTGGCGTGCCGAGCATCCATGCAGACGATGGGAACGCCGCGTTCCTTCAATCCATGCAAATTCCGAGTGATGTCGCCCCCCGATTCCGAAATGATCTCGCCCCCTCGTTCCGAGAATTAGTCGCCCCCTGATTCCGAGATGATGCCGCCCCTTGGAGGCGGTGTTTGGGCCGGGTGCTCTGCTGGTGAATGGTTCCTTCTTTTGGATTGTCCAGGGGAAGGAACGAAATGCCTGCGGAGAGAGTGACCATGCGGCGTGTCCGCGAGATTTTGAGATATCGATTTGAAGAGAGCCTTGGCCACAAGGCGATCTCATACAGGGTCGGGGCTGCGCCCTCGACGGTGCGCGAGACGCTCAGGCGCGTCACGGCCGCTGGGCTGACATGGCCGCTCGGCGAGGCGGTCACGGACACGGTTCTGGAGGCAGCGCTCTACAAGGCTTCCGGAAAGAAGACGGGGCACCGCCGCAGCGTCGAGCCGGATTGGGCGGAGATCCATCGCGAGCTGAAGCGCAAGCATGTGACGCTGCAGATCCTGTGGGACGAATACATCGAGCATCACCCCGATGGTTACCGCTATAGCCGTTTTTGTGATCTCTACAGGGGCTGGGCATCCAACCTGCCGGTGACGATGCGGCAGAACCACGCCGCCGGCGACAAACTCTTCGTCGACTATGCCGGCGACACCGTGACCGTGGTCGTCGACCGGCTCAAGGGCAAGACGCGGCAAGCGCATCTGTTCGTGGCCGTGTTGGGTGCGTCGAGCCTATCTTATGCGGAGGCGCGCTGGACCGAAACGCTGCCGGACTGGCTGGGGTGTCACGTCAATGCGCTGGAAGCGTTCGGCGGCGCGCCGGCTCTGTTGGTTCCCGACAATGCCAAGGTCGCCGTGATCAAGGCCTGCCGCTACGATCCCCAGGTCAACCGCAGCTATGCGGGGATGGCCGACCATTATGGCAGTTCGGTGCTGCCGACCCGACCACGGCGGCCGCGCGACAAGGCGAAAGTCGAGGCGGCGGTGAGGATTGTCGAGCGCTGGCTTCTGGGCCGCCTGCGCTATCGCGTCTTCCATAGCCTGGCCGAGGTCAACACGGCGATCGGTGAATTGCTTGCCGATCTGAACGATCGCCGGATGCTGCGTCGTGTCGGCTGCACGCGGCGGCAACTGTTTGAAGAGATCGATCGTCCAGCACTGCGACCCTTGCCTGCCGATCGCTATGTCTTTGCCGAATGGCGCATTCGGCGCGCCGGCCTCGACTACCATGTCGAGATCGATCGGCACTATTACTCGGTGCCATACCGCTTTGCGCGTGAGCAGGTCGAGACGCGCATCACGGCGACCACCATCGAACTGTTCCGCAAGGGCGAGCGGATCGCCGCCCATATGCGCTCCAGCGGCAATGGCCGGCACACGACGGTGCCGGATCACATGCTTCCGCCCATCGGCCATTTGCCGATTGGACGATCGAGCGGATTACCCGGGAAGCCTCTGCGGTCGGCCCCGATGCGGCCTTGCTGTGCCAGAAGATATTGGCGGACCGGCCGCATCCCGAGCAGGGCTTCCGCGCCTGTCTCGGCGTCATCCGGCTCGTCAAGGGCTTCGGCCGCGAGCGCGTCAATGCCGCTTGCGGCCGGGCGCTGGAGATCGGCGCCCGGACTTATGGCTCCGTCCGCTCAATCCTCGACAACCATCTCGACCGGGCGTCGTCGCCCCAGGCGACGCCTCGCGAGCCCATCGACCACCCCAATATCCGCGGCTCCCGCTATTACCACTGAAAGGAAAACGACATGCTTGCACATCCTACCCTCGACCGGCTCAACGCCATGGGCTTGACCGGTATGGCCAAGGCATTCGATGAACTGGCTACAAATGCCGAGGCCGAACAGTTATCGCATGCCGAATGGCTGGGGCTGCTTCTCGAGCGGGAATGGAGTTCACGCTACGATCGCAAACTCGGTGCGCGCCTGCGCTTTGCAAAGCTGCGCCATCAGGCGACGCCTGAGGACGTGGACTATCGCGGGGAGCGCGGCCTCGATCGAACCCTGTTCCTCAAGCTCATCGCCGGCGACTGGATCGATGCCCACGACAATCTCGCCATTTGCGGCCCATCGGGCGTCGGCAAAAGTTGGCTGGCCTGTGCGCTCGGCCACAAGGCCTGCCGGGATGACCGGTCCGTTCTATACCAACGTGTCCCACGTCTGTTCGCCAATCTGGCCCTCGCCAGAGGCGACGGCCGTTATGCACGCTTGCAGCGAACCCTGGGCCGCGTTCAGCTGCTCATCCTCGATGATTGGGGCCTGGAGCCTCTCGACGATCAGGCCCGCCATGATCTCCTCGAAATCCTCGAGGATCGCTACGGCCGCCGTTCCACCATCATCACCAGTCAGCTTCCCGTGTCGGCATGGCATGACGTCATTGGAAATCCAACCTATGCCGACGCCATCCTGGACCGCCTCGTTCACAATGCTCATCGCGTCGATCTGACGGGGGAAAGCCTGCGGCGAAAACAGACGCAAAAAACTTGACACACGACACATACGAAATGACAACAATCAATGCCAGCAGAGCCCTAGCCCCAGGGGGCGAGATCATCTCGGAATCCGGGGGCGCAATCATGTCGGAACAAAGGGGCGGCTTCGTCGGAATCGGCACATCCGGATCCTGATCCGGGCCGACGGTCACTATTCTAGCCCGCAGATCATCGACTGGTGCCGCGCCAACGATGTCGACTTCATCCTCGGTGTGGCGCCCACCACGACCCTGCGCAAGCATGTCGCGGACCTGGAAGCCCGCACGACGGCGCGCTTTGAAGCGTCACCGAAGACGAACAAGGTCCGCAGGTTCAAGGAGTTCCTGGAGGGGGCCGCCAGTTGGAGCCGCGTCGAGCGCATCATCGCGCGGGTCGAGGTCGGCGCCCAAGGTGCTGACACTCGCTTCATCGTCACCAACCTCGCCGGTGGCAAGGCCAAGGCGCTCTACGAGGATGTCTACTGCCGGCGCGGAGCGGCCGAGAACCACATCAAGTCCTGGAAGACGCATCTCGCCGCCGACCGCACCTCCTGCACAAGAGCGACGGCCAACCAGTTCCGGCTGTTCCTGCATGCCGGCGCCTACTGGCTCATGTGGGGCCTGCGCGCTGCGATGCCGAAACGCTCCAGCTTCGCTGTCGCGCAATTCGACACGCTGCGTTTGCGCCTCATCAAGATCGCTGCGCGGGTGGTCGAGATGAAGACGCAAATCCGCCTGCACCTGCCGACATCCTGCCCCGACCAACGCATCCTGCGCATCGTCCTCGATCGCATTCCGCGGCTCGCTACATAACCATGGGGCGCAGACGCCCCGAAACGAACCCGCCGACCTCAACTCGCAAACCCCCGCCTGCCATCACGACGGATCACCGCCGGCGCCTGATGAGCATTGTGAAAACGCACCCAACGGCGACCACATCGCCGATACAGGCCGCCAAAAAACTCATCGCCGTGCATCAACGCGGCTAGCTGGCGGTACCCTTTTTCTTCAACTCGAACATGTTCGGTTCAGTCGACCAAGACCCCGCCGGCTCGTAGCATCGCTTCCGGCGTATCGACATCGATCCCCGCGCCGGCGCCAATCTCGATATTGACTATATCGACCAGACCAGACTCAACCACGTGACGTGCGCCGATGTCGCCGGTCAGCTTGCGTATCTCGGGGAAGAGGACTCGTGGCAGCAAGACCGGATTTCCTCGCTTGCCGCCATGTGTTGCGCGAACAACCGTCCTGCCTTCATGCTTGTGAAAGCTTGCGATCAGTCGATCGATGTCGGCCGCAGACACGCTCGGCATGTCGGCCAGCATGATCAACACACCATCTGCATCGTCGGGCAACGCGGCAAACCCGGCCTTGATCGAACTGGCAAGCCCATCGGCATGATGCGGATTTTCGACAAGCTCCATGTCCACGCCTTCAAGTGCCTGTCGCACCCTTTCCGACATGTGACCAACAACGCCGAAAACACCCGAAACCTTGCTTGCACATACGAGCGACGCCATGCGGCGGACCAGGGGAACGCCGTCGAAATCCGCGAGCAGCTTGTTCTTCGCTCCCATGCGGCTCGACCGGCCCGCCGCGAGCAGGATCGCATAGACCTTTCTTTGCCGCGACGGCACCGCCGGTTCGCGCGGCTGCGGCCGCGCGGGGATTTCCATGAGAAGACCCCCAACACCCATGCCGGCGATCATGTCATTGTCGACGTCGATGCCGGCTATCAGCCGATCGAGCACCCAGTCGAAGCCGTTGAGCTTGGGGCTTCGCGCGCATCCTGGCGCGCCAAGCACCGGCTTTTCGCCGAGCCGGCCGGTGACGATGAGATTTCCGGGATCGACGGGCATGCCGGCGCGATGCACTTCGCCGCCGGCGAACCGGATGGCGGCGGGAATGACATCGTCGAAATCGCACATCGCGGAAGCGCCGAATACGATGAGCATGTCGCTGTGGACCGAGAGGTTCCCGATCGCTTCCGCCACCGCATGGCTGTTGTGCGGCACGCGCTTCTCGGCAACGATGCGGCTCGCGGAGCGTGCAAGTCGCTCCTGGGTTATCCGTGCCGTCTTGTCGAGCACGCTATCCTTCGTCCCCGGCAGCACGGTCTGCACAAGTGCAACTTTCTTCGGTTGAAACGCATGGACGGCGAAGGCTTCACGGTCTCGTAGCTGCGACCGCGCCTCTCGGATCAATGGCGCGGATACCGCGAAGGGAATGATCTTCACGGTCGCGACCATCCGGCTCTTTTCGACTGCGGTATAGTCGGCCAGCGTCGCGATGGTGATCGACGGGTCGATGCGGTTGAGCGTGTCGATCAGAGTCTTGTCGACGGTGAAGACCCCATCCCGGCTGGCGTGCAGGTTGACGCGGCCCGTCGCCGCGGGTTTGGCCTCGACGCCGGAGGTCTCCAACGCCATGACGATGGCCGACGCGGCTGCGTCTTCGTCGAGGTCATCCCGATCGAGCACCGCGGCGATGACCTCTTCCACACCGGCTTCACCGAGCATGGCGATGTCGCAGGCCGTCAGGCGATGCGCCTTGCGCAGACGGACCGCACCGGCGACGATCGCATGGGCCAGGATCGCGCCCTCGGCGTCGATGACGCAAACCGGGCCGAACTTCACGCCGCTTTCTCCCTTTCCCCGTCGCATCCTCGCGAACGCAACGCCTTGATCACCTGTGCGAGCACCGCGACCGCGATCTCGGCCGGGCTCGCGGCTCCGATATCGAGGCCGATCGGTGCGTGAATCCGCCTTACCTGATCGGATGACGCACCAAGTGTTCGCAGACGCTCGACGCGCCTGGCGTGGGTTTTGGTGCTTCCCAGCGCACCGATGTAGAAGCAGCCCGCGTCCAGCGCCGCCATCAGCGGGAAGTCATCGATCTTGGGATCATGCGTCAGCGCCGCGACTGCGGTGAAGGCGTCCAACGGCTGCGTCTTCACAACGTCCTCCGGCCATTCGGCGTGAAGCGGGACACCGGGAAAACGATCCGGCGTGGCGAAAGCCGTGCGTGGATCGATGATTTCCACGTCATATCCGGCGACCTTGGCGATCGGGGCCAGAGCCTGGCTGATATGCACCGCGCCAATGACGACCAGGCGCGGCGCCGGGACATGGACGTTGAGGAAGTACTTCCGGCCAACGGCCTCAACTACGCCCGACCTGCCGGTCCGAACGGCGGTTTCGATGGCTTCGCCCAGCACATGGTCGGCGACAATGTCGCCGCTGCACACCAGGCGATTGCCTCCATCTCCGAGATCGGTCACAAGGACGACCGCCCGGCGTTGGCGGCGTTCGCGGTTCAGACGCTCGAGGACAAGCTGGTCCATGGCGCTCAGCCCAGTGGCTCCACGTACACCTTGATCCGGCCTCCGCAGGATAGTCCGACCTGCCAGGCCGTCTCATCGGCCACCCCGAATTCCAGCATGCGTGGCTTGCTGCTGGCGATGACGTCGGCCGCCTCGGAAACCACCGTGCCTTCGACGCAACCGCCCGAAACCGAACCGTGGAAATTGCCATCGGCATCGATCACGAGATGGCTGCCGACGGGACGCGGGGCGGAGCCCCACGTTTCGACAACGGTGGCAAGGGCGACGTGCCGCCCTTCCTTCATCCAGCTTTCCGCGATCGACAACGGATCGCGGTGCTGATTGATCAGTTGGGCGTTTTCCATGATGGAACTTTCTCCAAACCGAGTTGCCTGGGTGGCGACGGGTGTCGGTTCGGCGGAAACCTTCAGCTTTCCGGTGCCAGAGTCGGAGAGCGCAATTTCTCGCCGAAATTGTTGAAGAATTGCGTCGCGAGCTTGCGCGCGGTCGAATCGATCAGCCGCCCCCCGAGCTGGGCGATCTTGCCGCCAACGTCCGCCTTGACTGTATAGGACAAGATGGTCGCGTCCGGCCCGTCTTCCGCCAGCGAGACGTCGGCGCCGCCCTTGGCGAAGCCGGCAATCCCGCCCTTGCCCTCGCCTTGGATCGTATAGGAATGCGGCGGATTGAGATTGATCAGCTCCACCGCCCCCTCGAAGCGGGCCTTGATCGGGCCGATCCTCAGCACCACTGTGGCGGCCATCTCAGTATCGGAACTCTTGTCGAGGGTCTCGCATCCCGGTATGGCCTGGCGCAGGATTTCCGCGTCGTTCAGTGCGAGCCAGACTGTTCCGATCGGAGCTTCGATGCGCTCCGTGCCTGTCATGTCCATGATTAGTTCCCCTTTCTGGTGAGTGATTCTGTTCCTTGGGCACGTTGCCCTTGGCGACGGGCAAGCGTGATTTCCGCGAGGATCGAGAGTGCGATCTCCTCCGGCGTAATCGCGCCGAGATCGAGCCCGGCCGGCGCCTTCACGCTATCAACCACCGTTCCGGCGATGCCCTCGCCGAGGAGCTTTTCGCGCAACGAAGCCATCTTGCGGCGGCTGCCGACGAAGCCGCGATAGTCGGCCTCGAACGCGAGGGCCGCTTTCAACGCCGCTTCATCGCCCTTGCCTTGTGTGGAGATGACGACAAAGCGGCGTACAGTCTGCGGTACGTCGAATGCAAAGCCGTCCACCAGCCGATCGACCTCTGGGGCAGTCAACAAGTCGCCAAGCGGCGCTGCAAGCATGACGTGGAAGCCGAGCGGCTTGGCTTGCTCGGCGAGCGCAAGCGCGACGGGGCTGGCTCCTAGCACCAGCAGGGCCGGGCGCGGCATCACCGGCTCGACGAAAATGTCCATGGTTCCCTGGCTCGGGCACATGTTCTTTGCGAACTTCACGCCGTCGCGATCGTCGCCTGGCTTGACGCCAAGCTCTGCGAGAAGATCCTCCGGCTGGATCGAGATCAGTCGCGACTGACCGTCGGCCAGCGCCTCGCGGGCGGCCTTCAGCGTGGCGCCGCGCGCACAGCCGCCGCCGATCCAGCCGGCCTCGATCCTGCCATCCGGCCGGATGATGGCCTTGGCGCCCGCTTTTGCCGCCGTGACCGAGACGGTACGCACCACCGTCGCCAGCGCAAATGGCTCCTCCGCCGCCTTCAGGCGGGAGACGAGGTCAAGAACATCGACATGGGCGTTCATGGTCGCCTCCGTCACAGTTTCGCCAGATAGGGTTCGAGCGCCGCCAGGCTTTTCAGCGTATGCGCCGGCGCGAACAGGTCGACATGAGGCATTGCCGCCTTGATGCCGGCGGCCTCCGGCGCGTAGCCATCCCAGCCCATCATCGGGTTGAGCCAGACGATGCGGCGGCAGCGGCGGCCGAGCTGCTCCATCTCGCGGCCAAGAAGGGCCGCGTCACCGGTCTCGTAGCCGTCCGAGACGATCATCACGCAGGTGCGCGAATGGATGACGCGCGCCGCATGCCAGCGGTTGAAAGTGGCGAGGCTCTCGCCGATCTTCGTGCCGCCGCCGGCACCCTGCGCCATCATCGACAGCCGGTCGAGCGCGCGCTGCGCGTCGCGTTCCTTCATCGCGTCGGAGACATGGACGAGACGCGTGTGGAACAGGAACGCCTCAGCCTCGCGGAATTCGTCGAGCACGCCGTGGATGAAGCGCAGGAAGACGCCCGTATACATGTTCATCGAGCCGGACGCGTCGAGCAGCATGACGAGGCGAAGCGGCTTTTCCTTTCGCTGCCGATGCACCAGCGCGATCGGCACGCCGCCATTGCTGATATTGCTATGAATCGTGCGGCGCAGATCGAGGCGGTATCCCCGGCGCCGGGCCAGATCGCGACGGGTCAATCGCGTGCGCATCGTCTTCGCCAGCCTGGCCGCGATGGCGTGGGCTTCCTCCATCTGTGCGCGGTCGGCGATTTTTCGGAAGTCCGTTTCCGCGAGGTTTTCAGTGCGGGAAGCGCCTTCCGCGCGGCCCTCTCCGGATCGTTCGCTCTCGTCCGCCCCGCCGCCTGAGGGAAGCTGGTCGAGCACAGGACGTCCGTTCGAGTTGGCCGCCTTGCCTTGAAGCTCGGCGACGTTCGGGTCTGCGCCCGCCTTGGCAGAACCAGCGGCCGCCGAGCGCGAGCGGACATGTTTGCCCAGCCAGAACGCATCGAACAGACCGTCAAACTTTTCCCAGTCGGACTTTTGGGTCGAGAAGAGGTGCTTGAATGCGGAGCGCAGCAGTCCCGGCTTTTGCGCGTAGCCGGACGCCATCAACGTGGTGGCGTCCTGCCCTTCACGCAGACCTACCGCGAACGCGTTGTCGCGCAAGGTCTTCAGGAACGCGGCAAGCTTGGTGGAAACGAGACGGGAGACCTCGTTCAGCTCATCGAGAGGGGGAGGCGTGCCGCAGCAGCTCATCAGGCGACCTTTCCCAGCAGGCGGTCGGTGACTTCGCGGGCCATGCGCATCTTGTCTTCATGGGTCTTCAGGAGACACATCAGCGTCGCATGCACGATCTCGGGCCGGTCGTGCAGATCGGCGACGTCGAGACCGACAAGAGCCGCCGCCCAGTCGAGCGTTTCCGCCACGCCCGGCACCTTGCGCAGATCCTCCTTGCGAATCTTCTCTACCATCCTCGCGATCTGCAACGACAGCGAGGCGGTCGCGCCGGGAATCCGCGACGCGACGATGCGCGCCTCGCGGTCGACGTCGGGGTAGTCGACATAGTGGTAGAGGCAGCGACGCCGCAACGCGTCGGAAAGCTCGCGCGTGCCGTTCGAGGTCAGCACCACATGGGGAATGCTCTTCGCCTCCACGGTGCCGAGCTCGGGGATCGACACCTGCCAGTCGGAAAGCAGCTCCAGGAGAAAAGCCTCGAACTCCTCGTCGGCGCGGTCGACCTCGTCGATCAGCAGCACCGGCGGCGTCTTGCGCCGGATGGCAGCCAGCAGCGGCCGCTCCAGCAGGTATTTTTCGGAGAAGATGCGTTCTTCGATGTCGTCCGGCGCGCGGCCCTGATGCGCCTGGATGGCGAGAAGCTGGCGCTGGTAGTTCCACTCATAGAGCGCGGCCGACTGGTCGAGCCCTTCATAGCATTGCAGGCGGATCAACTCCGTGCCGTGGACGGCGGCCAGCGCCTTGGCCACCTCGGTCTTGCCGACGCCTGCTTCGCCTTCCAGCAGAAGCGGGCGCTTCAGCAACTGCATGATCGAGATTGCAGTCGCCAGATCCGGGTCGGCGATGTAGCCGGCATCGGCGAGGCGGGCGGCGATCTCGTCACGGGAAAGAGCGGTCATCGATCGTTCCTATCCTACGACGCCCAGCGCCTTGGCCGCCTGCCAGTTGCGCCAGTAATCGTGCGGCATCTGGATGTGCGTCGAGCCGAGGAAGGAGAAGGCGTCGTTGACGGCGTTGGAGAAGCAGGGCACGCCGCCGACATTCGGGCTCTCGCCGACGCCCTTGGCGCCGATCGGATGGTGCGGCGACGGCGTGACGGTGAAGTCGGTCTCCCATTTCGGCGTCTCCACCGCAGTCGGGATGAAGAAGTCCACGAACGAGCCGGACATCACATTGCCGGTGTCGTCGTAGCGGATTTCCTGCCCCATCGCGATCGCGAAGGCTTCCGTCAACCCGCCATGCACCTGCCCCTCGATGATCATCGGGTTGATGCGGGTCCCGCAATCGTCGAGCGCATAGAAGCGCCGGACCTTGTAGACACCCGTGTCGACGTCGATGTCCATCACGCAGAGATAGGCCCCGAACGGATAGGTCATGTTGGGCGGGTCGTAGTAGCTGACCGCCTCCAGTCCCGGCTCCATGCCGGGCGGCGGCGCGTTGTAGGCGATCCAGCAGATGTCCTTCATGCCGAGGACCTTTTCCGGCAGGCCCTTCACGCGGAAACCGTCGATGTCCCATTCGAGATCGTCCTCGTGAACTTCGAGCTTGTAGGCCGCGATCATCTGCGCCTTGGCCTTGATCTTGCGCGCGGCCATGGCGATGGCCGCACCCGCAACCGGCGTCGAGCGCGAGCCGTAAGTTCCCAAACCATAGGGAGCCGTATCGGTGTTGCCTTCCTCCACCGTGATGTCGTCGGCCGGAATGCCTATCTCGGTGGCGATGATCTGTGCCCAGGTCGTCTCATGGCCCTGGCCCTGGCTCTTGGTGCCGACGCGTGCGACGCCGGACCCGGTCGGATGCAGCCTGATCTCGCAGCTGTCGAACATGGCGATGCCAAGAATGTCGCAGTTCTTCGACGGCCCGGCGCCGACGATCTCGGTGAAGAAGGAGACGCCGAGCCCCATGATCTCCCGCGTCTCGCCGCGCCTGAAGGCCTCGCGCTTCTCGGCCTGCTCTTTCCTCAGCCCGGCATAGTCGACCTTCTCCATCATCTGCTTCATGGCGGTGTGGTAGTCGCCAGAATCATATTCCCAGCCGAGTGCCGACTGGTACGGGAACTGCTCTGCCTTGATGAAGTTCTTCAGCCTGAGTTCGGCCGGGTCCATGCCGAGCTTCTGAGCGAGGATGTCCATCGCCCGCTCGATGCAGTAGGCCGCCTCCGTCACCCGGAACGAGCAGCGATAGGCAACGCCGCCCGGCGCCTTGTTGGTGTAGACGCCGTCGACAGCGAGATGCGCGACGGGGAAATCGTACGAGCCGGTGACGATGTTCATGAAGCCGGCCGGCCATTTCGACGGATCGGCGCAGGCGTCGAACGCGCCGTGGTCGGCCAGCACATGCACACGCAGGCCGGTGACCTTGCCTTCCTTCGTGGCGGCGATCTCGGTCGTCATGTGATAGTCGCGGGCGAACGACGTCGACGTCAGGTTCTCGATGCGGTCCTCGACCCATTTCACAGGCTTGCCGGTAACGATCGAGGCCACCGCCGAACAAACATAACCTGGATAGACCCCAACCTTGTTACCAAAGCCACCGCCGATGTCGGGCGCGATGACATGAATCTTGTGCTCGGGGATCTTGGCGATTAGCGCCACCACGGTGCGCACGACATGTGGCGCCTGGAACGTGCCATAGATGGTCAATTCACCCTTGATCTTGTCGAAGGAGCAGAGGGACTGACAGGTCTCCAGCGGCGACGGATGCGTGCGGTGGTAGGAGATCATCTCCTTGATTGTCACGTCCGCTTTACGGAAGGCGGCGTCGGTCAAGTCCTTATCGCCGACCGTCCACTCGAAGATGTGGTTGTGATGTTTGCGCGGGCCGTGCGCCCCGGTGTTCTTGCCGGTCAGATCCTCGCGCAATACCGGCGCGCCGGGATCCATCGCCGTGAACGGGTCGATCTGCGGCTCCAGCTGTTCGTATTCCACCTCGACGGCGTTGATGCCGTCGTCGGCCGTATAGCGGTCGGTGGCGACGACGAAGGCGACCTCCTGGTTCTGGAACAGCACCTTGCCGTCGGCCAGCACCATCTGCACGTCGCCGGCCAGCGTCGGCATCCAGGCGAGGTTGACGGTCTTCAGGGTCTCGGCCGTGATGACAGCCAGCACGCCCGGTACCTTCAGCGCCTTCTCGGTGTTGATCGATTTCACCCGCGCATGGGCGTAGGGCGAGCGGACGAAGTCGCCGTGCAGCATGCCGGGCAGCTTCACATCATCGACGTATTGGCCCCGCCCTTGCGTGAAGCGGATGTCCTCGACTCGCTTCCTCTTGCAGCCCATGCCTTCCAGTTTTGCTTCGCGCTGTTCCCGCGTGGGAGTCATGTCGTTCATTCCGCTGCCTCCTGGAATTCCGTGCCGTTGATCTTGGCGGCCGCGTACTGGATCGCCCTGACAATGTTCTGGTAGCCGGTGCAGCGGCAGAGATTGCCGGCGATACCGAAGCGGATCTCCTCCTCGGTCGGGTCAGGGTTCTCCTGCAGCAGCCGGTGCGCGCGGGTGATCATGCCTGGCGTGCAGAAGCCGCATTGCAGCCCATGCATCTGCCGGAAGCCCTCCTGCAGCGCCGACAGGGTGCCGTCGGCATTGGCGATGCCCTCGATCGTGGTGATCTCGGAGCCGTCGGCCTGCACGGCGAACATCGTGCAGCTCTTCACTGACAATCCGTCGATGTCGACGGTGCAGGCGCCGCAATGCGTCGTCTCGCAACCGATATGGGTGCCGGTTAGCTGCAAATTCTCGCGGATGAAGTGGACGAGCAGGGTGCGCGGCTCGACAAGGCCGTCGACCTCTACGCCGTTGACCTTCATGCTCACCTGGGTCTTTTTTGCCTGGGTTGCCATCTGGATTTCCTCCTTAGGCCGCTCTGGCCGCGGCACGTTTCAGCGCTCGCTCGACCATGATGCCGCCGACATGTTTGCGGTATTCAACCGGACCTCGCCCGTCGCCTGCCGGCGACATGATCGTGATGGCGGCTTCCGCCGCCCGCTTCAGGGACGCGTCGTCCAGTACCGTACCGATCACGGCCCGCGCAGCGTCCTCGGCGAGTAGCGGCGTTTCGGACAGGTTGGTGAGACCGATCGAGCAGGTGGCCACCTTGCCGCCGCTCATGGTCAGCACGACGGCCGCAGCGGCGGTTGCATAGTCGCCGATCTTGCGCTTCAGTTTTTCATACGCGTAGCCATGGCCGGGAGGCTGCGCTGGCACGGAAACCGCGGTGAGGATTTCGCCCGGCTCCAGCGACGTGAAATAGGCGCCCTGATAGAAGTCGCCTGCAGCCTCCTCTCGCACGCCGTCTGGTCCTTCGAGGCGATAGGTTGCGCCCAGCGTCATCATCAGCGCCGGCATGTCGTTGCCGGGATCGCCATTCGCCACATTGCCACCGATCGTGCCGCGATAGCGCACCTGCGGGTCGGCGATAAGCAGTGCCGTCTCTCGCAGGATGGGCAGGGAGGATGCGATCACGTCGGAGGCAAGCAGTTCGTGCTGTGTGGTCATCGCGCCGATGACGATGTTGTCGCCTTCCTGGCGAATGCCTTTCAGTCCCTCGACGGCGTGAAGGTCGATCAGATGCTCGGGTGTCGCCAGCCGCAGCTTCATCATCGGGATGAGGCTGTGACCGCCCGCGAGCGGACGTGCTTCTTCGCCAAGGTCCGAGAGCAGCTTGATGGCGTCGGCCATCGAAGCCGGACGATGATAGGTAAAGTGTCCCGGTATCATGCTTCCTCCCTTCATCCTTGCGTCTTACAGGCACGGATGTTGGGTGGATGCTGTCGCGGTCATCCTATGTCAGGCAAGCAGATGGACGGCTAAGTCTCACCAATGCTGGGCTTTCGCACTAAACACCGGTATTCACGCACGAATTGTGACAGCAATCCTGACCTGTCGGCGATCATGCCGGATCGACGTTCCGACGGGTAAGGCCCAACCGGGCTCTGAGCTCCGCTGTTCTGGCACGGCTTACGGGAACCAGGTGCCGAACCGGCCCATCCAGTTCGACCACCGCTCCCTCGCCTTCCTTGCGGACGAAAGCGACATGCGAGATGGCAATGATGTGGCTGCGGTGAACCCGCATGAAGAAGGCCGGATCGAGATTCGCTTCCGCTTCCGAAATGGACCAGGGCGACATGCGTTCGCGGCTGCCATCATGGACCATCGAGTAGTGGGTATTGGCCGTCACGCTCCTGATATCCGCCATGTCGATGAAGTGTACTCCGTCGGCGCCTTCAAGGGGTATGCGTGGCGAAGGCACGGGCCGCGGCTGGCCCAGTCCGGCGAGGGGCAGTGGCCTGCGGCGCAACGGGATTGTCGTATCGTGGTCAGAGGCGGCGTCTTCTACGGCGATCGCGGTGGCTGCGTCCTGCCCTGGAGCCGCGGGAATCGCTCCCGAAAGCGCCAGACCATCGTGCGGGCGCGATTCCGGAATCAGGAAAAGCAGGAAGCCGGCGGCGATCAGGAAGCACAACAGAGACACCACCAGTGCGAGTGCCTGTGGAGAGGCGACAAATCCGTCCGCGCCATGATGAGCCAGCTCCAGTGCCGGTTGAAAACGCATCCCGTACATTGCGGTGTAGTGCATGCCGGAGACAGCGATGCCGAAGGCAACAGCGCTCAACGCCAGTCGGGTTCCGACCTGCCGCGCCAGGAAGATGCGGAGCCCTCCATAGGCCGTTCCAACCGCGATCAGGGCTGCAAGCATGATCATGGAGTGCTGGTGCTCGATATGAAACGCGCCAGCCAATCCGTGTATTCCGACATAGTGCATCGAGACGATGCCCACGCCTAAAAGCAGCGCTGAGACAGTCACTCGTCCTTCGGAGGGCTCACCTATGCTGACGAAAAAAAGCGAAATGCCGACCACCAATGCGCAGATCAGGAACGATATGATTGTCGGAAGCACGAGGTAGGTGGTGTCATCGGGGATCGGCGCGGCAAGCATGCCGACGAAATGCATCGTCCATATGCCGATCGCCAGAAAGCCGGCGGCCCAGGCAAGAAGTTTGCGACGATTCACGCCCTGCGCGGTGCGAACTCGCGCGGCCAGACCGAAGCCAGTATATCCTCCCGCGATCGCGATCACCACCGAGAGCGCGACCAGGTAGGGGTTGTGCCCTACAAACATATCGGTACCGGCGCGCGAGACGTCCTCCCGGCCGCGCGCTCTCTCCCTGCCGGGTATTTTACATGTGGTTCGTGTGGATTGACAATGCGCAGCCTGAAGGCCCCGGCGATGCGCGCTGTCATAGCCAACGAAAGAAGAGATTTCCTCGCGGCGGCGCGCGCCCGAAGGAAGTTGTGATCTCGAGCGAACGCCATGTGCCACAACGTCGACGTACGAACCGCCGCGGATACGGCGGTAGTCGGTCCGGTCTTCCATCGCGACAGTCGCTTCGACGGCACCATGGGAAGAACCATTGTCTTCAATCGCGTGTCGGCCGCTGAGGCCGGGCAAGCTGCGGCAGGCGTTCTCGGCCGAACATCCATATCGCTCCGACAGCCGCGGGGCATTCTTCGAGGCTGGCGATTGTGACGGCGGCCTTCGCGGCCTCCTCCGAGCTTCGCATATATCCGTTGAGAACGATGACAGCCGGCAGGCCGGCATTGTGCGCTGCCTCGACGTCGATACCGCTGTCGCCGACCATCACGGCGTCGCCGGGCTCCACGCCGAGCCGGTCGAGGGCGCGCAGAAGCATGTCGGGCGCCGGCTTGGGATTCATCCCGGGACTGCCGCCGATCACCGCGCCGAGAAAGGGTGTCAGCGCGAAATGATCGAGAATGCGCTCGGTAGCGGCCTGCTGCTTGTTGGTCACGACGCCCATGCGAAAGCCTTTCGCGTGGAGCAACCGGATTGCCGCGCGCGCTCCCGGCATCGGCCTGGTGAACGTCGTGAGGTGACCGCTGTAAATATCGAGCATCGCGGCATAGCCCGCATCGAGCTCTTCGCCGACAAGCGGATGCCCGCAACTGTCGAAGGCGCGTTCGACAAGCATTTTGATGCCGTTGCCGATCATTCCCCGTACCCGCTCCAGGGAGAGTGACCCTAGCTCGTATTGTCGAAGCAGGATGTTGATCGACGCTCGCAGATCAGGCGCTGAATCAATCAGCGTGCCGTCGAGGTCGAACAGCACGGCGCGGGGGCGTTCCGGGACATTTCCGAGCGGACGGGCCGGCGTCATGCCCGCTCTTTCCATTTTATCGAGCAGCCTATCGAGCCGATCTGACCGTCCGGTCCATGCCCGCAATTGGCGATCTGGGCCATCGCTTGGTAGAGATCGCGACGAAGATCCGACGGACCTTCCTCCTTTCGCGAAGCGTCGAGCCGGCCGCGATACTGCAGGCTGAGCGAGGCGTTGAAACCGAAGAAGTCCGGCGTGCAGACGGCGTTGTAGGCGCGTGCAACAGACTGGTCCGCGTCGTGCAGATATGGGAAATCAAACTGCCGCTCCTGCGCGAAACGCACCATGTTCGCGAACGAATCGTCCGGATGGCTGGAGGCATCGTTCGGATTGATTGCGACGAAACCGATACCGTATTGCCTGAGGTCGCGGGCGTCGCGCACGACGCGGCCGATCACCGCCTTCACATAGGGACAGTGGTTGCAAATGAAGGCGACGACGAGCCCGCGCGGCCCGGCGTTGTCCAGGATGCGGTGCTTCCGTCGGTCTACGCCGATCAGGATGGCGTCCGCTGCGGGCCATCCGAAATCGCAAATAAGAGCTGTCGCCGACATATCCGGTCCCTTTGCCCGAAGGGTTATGCAATCTTCCGCACCGCCAAGTCGGCGGCGTCACGGATGGCAGCGATGTTCTTCGTGTAGACGTCCGGCGTGCCGCCTTTAAATACCGCCGAGCCAGCCACCAGCACGTTCGCGCCCGCAGCAGCGACCAGCGGTGCGGTCTCGGGCGTCACCCCGCCGTCGATCTCGATCTCGATCGGCCGGTCGCCGATCATCGACTTGACGCGCCGCACCTTTTCCACCACGGCGGGGATGAAGGCCTGACCGCCGAAGCCGGGTGTAGGCCCAGCCACCCGCCCACCCGCAGTTGGGGCAGAATTCATAGCAGTCGAGCTCGCCCCATAGCCATGGACTAGCATATTCCGGAACCGCGTCCCTATCATAGGAAATGATCTCGAAGGCATCTTGTCCGACAGAGATGTAAGCCCTCGATGAAAAGAGCTTCAGGGCAGAAATAACGTCGTCTGCCGACAGGAAAAACCATTCTCCCGAATCTGCTTTGTGGTCGAATATGAGGCGCAACCGCCGTTCGATCACGCGGTCTTCGGAAATCGATCCGGTCCGAATTTCTCCCATCAACGCAATTCTACGGCGATTGCCAGTCTGCAGGTTGGCTATGCGGCGATCGACCGCCTGCGAGCGTCCGCCCTTCACATAAAGGCGGCCGGCAAGGCTGTTGTCCAATTCAGTGATAAAATAGACGGTCATTGTAGCGTTCAGGATATTCAGCTACGCGCTTCAACCCGCTGCACTCCCAAAAGAAAAATTGCTAGCGAGGAACGGCAGCAGCGCGGCCACCTACCCTCTCCAGCCAAGTGCACGGAGCCACGCATCGACCTGACCAAATGCATCCTGCTGCCATTGGTCGGCGGTA
Source organism: Aminobacter carboxidus (assembly GCF_014863355.1). Classification (GTDB taxonomy): domain Bacteria; phylum Pseudomonadota; class Alphaproteobacteria; order Rhizobiales; family Rhizobiaceae; genus Aminobacter; species Aminobacter carboxidus. Next base: position 65,319 of record NZ_JACZEP010000011.1, read on the forward strand.
CGTTCCCCGAGAATTTGCGTGTCCTGCACGAACTGGCGGACGCTAGTGGGGCCAAAACTATCAACCGCCTCGAACTTGCCGGCAATAAACCCGAAGCCCTCTTTGCCTTCCTTGTGAGCGAGAACCGGCTCGCAATCCGCAGCAAGTGCATCGGGGCCACCTGGATAGTTTCGAACGCAGTAATAGATGTCGTACGCATCCTTCCTCTTCAGGCGGTTCTCGATTGCGTACCCCTTCATTGCGAGGAGGGCGGGGATCGATGCGACGGCGATGTTGACGTGGTTCGCGCCTCCATTCGGCATCTCGCCCGAAATCGCAACGAGGTTGTAGAACCGTAAGGCCAATTCGGCACCCGATGCACGCTGCACGGCAAAATGCTCGATCAGCGGCGGTTTGTTCTTTGTGAAGACGGCGTCGAAAGGACGCAAGAAGTCGACAACCACATCGATCGGACCTCCACCATCATCGACAGGCACTGTCCGAACAAGCTGGAACAGACGATGATCGTCACGCTGCTCATACCCATTCCCCATAAGTGCCTCGACAAGTCGGGCGTATTCGCCATCTCCAAGTGCCTCGGTATCGAGGCCCAGATCGACGTCGAGAGTTCCGACATGCGGCATTTCTTCGTTTTCTAGGAGGAGCCAAGGCACCGCGCCGCCAATCACGGCGAACTTGCCTTTGAAGCTGCCGAGTATCTGACCAATTTCCAGCAGAACCGATTTCACGGCTGCGGTGGTGCGGTCGTCGTAGTCGGCAGCCGATTGCGGATCGGGCGGTACTACTGGAGCCATTGTAATTTCTCCTGCCGCAGATGGTCAGCAGCCTCCTGTCCCCTCTCCCCGGATATCGCCAAATCAAGGTAAGTTTGAACAGGACTTGTGCAAACGACGCCGGGCGCCGGCTCGCTTGTATCAAGCAGTGGCCCTTCATCCTTCAAGATCGTGACCACAACGTTTTCACCCTTCGCCGCAGACGACAGCTTGAGGGCATGCCGTAGACGGTCGAGACCTCCACTATCTGCGTAGAAGAACTGGCTGGCTACCCGAGCATATGGCGCAATCCATTGCGCTGCCGAGAACGATGCGAGGATCGCTCGGTCAATTCGATTCGACGCACCAAGCACATCGCGAACGACCTGGTCGAACGCTTTGCCGTGCAAGGTAGTGTAGAAGGTTTGGCGATCACCCGCTGGCGGCTCATAAGAGTTCCGCCAAGCGTCCAGAACCGCCGCCGGCCGAAAAAGCGACATGCCATCGTCGCCGATTTTCGCCCACTCCCGATCCACAAGCGCAGCGCGGACATTGCTGACGTGGCCGAGACTGACACCGGCTGCTTCCGCAAGCTCGGTGACGCGCCAGGCATGGTGTGGATCGCGCAACATCACTCTCAGAACCTGCGCGGATTTCGGTTTGAAGATCGACTTCAACTCGCGGCGTTCGATTGCGGGTCGGGTCGGAACCTTACGCTCAATAAATATGCCGTCGAAAGCGAGCCGGCAATTTCCCTCGAAATCGAGGAAGCCCACATTTTCTTCTTGGCAAAGAGCCTGTGCTTCTGGAGAAAGAAAGGGCGCAATGAACACAGGAATTGCGCCTTTTCCTATGTGGTTTACCGCCCTTCGCACCTGGAGCAGGCCCGAGTGAACGTGGCGCGGCTGTCCGCTCGACTTGACCTCACAGACGAGAATATGTGTGCGCCCGAAGGCGCTGATATGCGCAAGAATATCGATTTCGCGATCGAAAGCGTCGGTTCCAACCTCTACACTCTCGATGGAAACGTGCGGAATATCGTTGAAGACGGTCCGCAGGGCGTCCGCAGCTTGATGCTCAATGCTTTTCAATGAGTCGCCCGATTTCAGCATCCGCTGAAAATGGCTGATCTGCTGAAATATGTCAACCGCAATTTCACAAAATGTGGCGGTTTCAGCGGACGTTGAAATTCGACCAAGAGTGAAAATCTCAAGTTAGTTTCGCCCTTCCCCAATCAAGAAACCTGTTCACCAGGATCCATCTTATGTCGATGGCCGCGACCTGAGTATCGAAAGGCGTCAACTATAGGCGCCTTCACCAAAATCATCGATAGCGCGCCAGACGCCTGCGAACCTCGGGAACAGGCAATCGACATCGTGGGTGGGACGCGATTGACGAGAGGCAAACGTGAAGCTCGACAGATGATAAATGTCTACCCGCCTCCATCTGGTCCAGAAGCCACAGTACTCCATGCACCTCCAGCCGCTCCGCGATCGCCAGACGTCTCAGACCGCCGTCTCCTGTCAGGAGGAGCCAGCCCCGCATCTCAGCCAAGGAAAAGGCAAACGCATCTGCAAAAGATAGCGTAGGATTTCGGCGCTGTACGGTGGTCGCGCGCGTCACCTCGTGCGAGGAAAGCTCTTCAATGCGGAGACCGCGGGCGACAAGGCCGTCGCCTGTGGGTCCTTTGAGTTCACGATGGAAGAGAAGGTCCGGAACCGCGAATTCGAACGGCAATCGAAATATATGCTCGAGCAGGTTGCCTCGCTCTAAGTCAATAATAACCGAGGTGTCAGAGACAAGAACGCGCACGAGGTCACAGCGCCCCCTGATCAAGGCGTGCCCCAAGCTCGCGGACCGAGATGCCTAACAATTCAGCCGCTCGCGCCTCCCCAATCACTTTCTCCGCTAGCGCCCTATAGCAGAGCCGCTCGAAACGCTTTGGTTCCTCCACTTGTGGCGGGATCGTTCCCGGTTCTTGGTACGGAGGGGAGCGCCAGCCGCGACTCGCGAAAACGCGATAGAGACTCGAGAAGGCCGGCCCACTGATAATGCCAAGATCCTTGCAGCGATAAGCAATTGCCTGAATGCTCGCGCCAAAGCGTTGCTTGAGTGCTACGAGTTCACCAATGCTGATAGAAGACCGCTTGGCGCCAACCTCAGCACGCAATGCGTCCGCCGGTATCAGGAAGGCTCCGGCAAAGCGATGTGCTGCCTTCTCCGGATCGACACCTGGACCTGGGGCCATGACCATGTGTCCGAGTTCATGGGCAAGATTGAACCGTTTTCGCTCGGACCACGTATCTTTCTTTACGACGATCACACGGGCAGCCTCACGGTCCTTCCTGCGAACCTTCGCAGCCAGGCCATCGATATCGTCCAGATCCAAAGAGAGGACTTTGACACCCCGCTCTTCGAGAAGCTCGGCGAGCTTAGGGATCGGGTTATTTCCTAGTCCCCAATCGTCACGGACAGACCGAGCAGCATCTTCCGCATCGCGGATATCCGAGACAGGGTGCGGCGCGCTTCGCGGCTTTTCCCAATCGACACTGCGCAAGTGAAGCAGATCTTCCACTGCGAGATAGCGCTCGAGAAGATGAAGCGTGCGCGCCTCGATCGTTGCCACTTCACGTGACGACGCGGATTTCTTCCGGAACTCTATGCCTTCAAGCACAAGTTCATCATCATTGAGAAGATAGTCCTCGGTCACGTCGAGCGCGCCTGCCAGCGCGATCAAAACACGTGAGCTTGGCATGTCCTCGTCGCGTTCGTACTTTCCAATCGCCTGCGCCGTGACGAGCCCGTCGATTCGGGCCGCCAGCTCCCGCAGTGACAGACCGGACGCAAGGCGGGCGAGCTTCAGCTTCTGTCCGATCATGTTTCTTTCCCCACAATTCACAGCGGTTTACACATTTGGGATTGGATAGGCAAATTGTAAACCGATAACCCTTGCAAAAGTTCCGTGTTTTCCCATCTAATGTGGCACAGACTCAACAAGGAGCTGACGTTTGTAAACCGACGCCGGCACACACTCCGAGGAATACTTGACCATGACGGCCAGCTCCACCCACTTCAAAGTCGACAACGGCGACATGCATTTTCTGACGACAGCGTCGGAAAAAACCATTCTCATTGACTGCAACATTCGCTCCGATGCCGACGATCCGGATGGGGACGCTCCAGATGTCGCCCAGCAGCTTCGCTCCCGGCTGAAGAGAGATCCCGCCGGCTATCTCTATGTAGACGCGTTCCTGTTGACGCATCCCGACCAGGACCATTGCCGCGGCTTTTGGAAGCACTTTCACCTTGGCCCCGTCTCGGAGTGGAGTGCCAAAGCCGATAAGATCGTGATCCGTGAGATGTGGTCGTCGCCCATCGTCTTCCGGCGCGCATCGAAGAAGCAACACACATTGTGCGACGACGCGAACGCATGGGCCACGGAAGCGCGCCGTCGCGTCAAGCGGTTCCGCGATTTCGGCTACCTCAGCGATGGTGATCGCATTCTAATTCTTGGCGAGGACATCAACGGGAAAACGGACGGTTTGGGAGCGATCCTGGTCCGCACAGACAGCGTTTTTCAGAGCATTTGCGGCTCGTACCAAATTGACTTCCGTGCCCGTCTCATTGCGCCGATTCCGCCGCAGGATGACGAGCAGGAAGAGGAGGAGCTGAGCAAGAATGATTCCAGCGTCGTCGTGAACATCGAGCTCGGTACGTTCACGCTCTCTGGAGCCAGCCGCTATCTGTTTGGCGGCGATGCCGAAGTCGGCATTTGGGAGCGCCTCTGGCAGCGCAACAAGGATGCACCGGAGAATCTCCAATACGACCTGTTGGCCGCACCCCATCATTGCTCGTGGCACAGCCTGTCGTGGGACAGCTGGTCGGACTGGAAGGAATTGGCTGAAGTTTCGCCCGACGCACGAAAGGCTCTCGGTCAGGCCTTGTCGGGCGCCTATGTGATTTCGAGCTCCAAACCTATCAAGGATGACGATGTGGACCCACCCTGCATCAGAGCCAAGCGCGAATACAAGGAGATCCTCAGCGACGTCAACGGGACGTTCGAATGCCTTGGTGAGCTCAAAGGCGATGAGCCGCTGGAGTTCGAGGTCACCGGCGATGGCCTGAAGATCAAGACGAGGACGACCGCTCTGGCCGCGCCATCGATCATCGGCGGTCTGGCAGGCGCGGCGGCGGGAAGCTCATCTGCCTACGGCGCTCAGCCGTTCAAGCACGGTTAAGGGATGGCCCTTGACCGGCGTAACCAAGGCGATCCGTCGCGCGCTTGACGTTGTCTCGGGGCATCCTCTTGTCCGCGAGATCCGTACGTTGGACGAACATGGCAGTAAGGTGGCTGTCGACTTCGTTGTGCCGATGCCGAGCCGCTGGATCGGTGCTGGCCAGAGCCCGGCTGGCGTTCGACCCGTCGAGACCGTGACGTTCACGTTCGATGATTCCTTCCCCTTGGCAGTGCCCCTCATCGAGCTTCGCCAGGATTTTAATAGATCCCATCCCCATGTGCAGCCTGGTCGGACTGAGGACCCTCCCCGGCCCTGCTATTTCGAGGGCGATCCCCAGGACCTGCTCCGATACCGCGGGATGGATGGCATCATGGTCCAGGTCGCCGACTGGCTAGAGAAGGCTGCGGCGGCTGCCCTCATGGATTTCAGCCAAGGATGGGAGCCGGTTCGCCGCGACCTCATCAACGATTGGGTGGAAGTGGACCCAAACTTCGTCCGGGGGTTTGTCAACCGCGATGGGGGCTCCGCGTTCGCGGTCTCGCAGCATCTTGGTCTCGAACTTCGTAGCGGCGGGCACGCCTATGCGATTTCAGTTGAAGCTCAACGGCAGAGCCTCGGACCTGACGTCTTCAGGAAGGTGATCGAAAACGCCGCGGGGGTCGGCCTTTCGGTTATCGTCTGGGGCGGAAAAACCCCTTCTGGGGACCCCGTTGTTTCGGACAGGTATCTTCCCGAAACAGTCCGGACGATGGCTGAGCTCACCGATCGCGCAGCGCATTACGGTCTCCAGGGGCAATTGCGCGCTGCATTCGGGCTTCTCCAGACGCGATTTGGGAAATCGGCATACAAGCTTCCCCTCATCCTGACCCTGCTACTCGTGGTTCGGCGACCCGCCCATGTGATAGGGCAAGGATCGCCGCTTGAGATCGTGCCCTACGTCATTGAGGTACGCTCGGCCTCGGATTTCAGCGGCAGCAGCGAGGTGCCGGTACGGCCCGCGGCGGTGCGTGACGCGATCAGCCGGAAACTGCTCGCGTCCGTATCTGGATCCCGGCCACTTGAAGAAGCACAATGGACGCTAATCGGCTGTGGAAGCGTCGGCGCCAAGCTTGCGATTCACTTAGCAAGGGAAGGACGGGCGCCAACCACGTTGGTCGATCGATCTCTGATGGCTCCCCACAACTATGCTCGTCATGGTCTGGTGCCGATACCGCAGTTTCCAGTGCCTGATTGGAAGGCCGATGCCGTAGCGAGAGCTATTCAGGGTCTCGGCCAGTCTGCGACGCCGCTGCACGAAGATCTCGCGGTCGCGCTCGCCTCGTCGCCGCCTCCGAAGCAGATATGGCCCAAAGCGACCCAGCTCCTTGTCGACGCGACCGGGTCTCCAACCGTTACTGACGCTCTGTGCCTCCCTCAAGTGGAGGCCAAGCGTCCAAGGGTGGTTGAGACTTCGCTATTGGGCCGCGGCTCAGTGAGCTATATGGCCATTGAAGGACCGAAGGCCAATCCGAGCGTCCAGGATCTTCAAGCCGAGTCTTACAGATTGATGGCCGACGACGACACGCTGCGCGAACTTGCACTGGCTAGCGCCAGCGACGTCGTTGTCGTGGGTCAGGGATGCTCGACACGGACGGCGCAGATGACAGATGCCAGGCTCTCGAGCTTCGTCCCAGGCATGGCACGCTATCTCTCCACTGCCCTCGAACGCGGACTTCCGGTGCAAGACGGAGAGTTGGCCATTGGACGGGTGGATGATGATCTGATGAACCAGTCGTGGCAGCGGTTCCCTGTCCCCGCCTTTCGGAGGCTGCGCAGCTCGACTGGCCGCAGGGCGTCGATCTCTCACAGGGTTGTTGAGCTTATCGACTCCGCAATTGCCGACCGTCCTCATGTTGAGACGGGAGGCATCCTGATTGGACGCTTCAATGAGGCGACCGACAGCTTCCATATCGTCGATATCGTCGAGCCTCCGCCAGACAGTCGGTTCTCCGCGGCCGAGTTTACCTTGGGGGTTGAGGGTATCCGGGATCGACTGAAAGCGTACAACGATCGAACCCGCGGTACACTTTACCCGGTGGGTACTTGGCACAACCACCTTGCGAATACGCCAGCCTCGCTCACCGATCTCGCAACGGCCGCTGCGCTTGCGCTTGGCCAACGCTTTCCGGTCGTGCTGATGATCCGGACGCCGGGGTCGATCCGCGGCGTTATTGCGGATTCGGATCGCTCGGGCGCCACGCCTGCCGTGACGATCGAATCCCTTGAGGAAACGCTGCCATGAAGCTTGATCCATATGAATATGTTAGCCTGGTAGTGCCGGGCTCAGTCGTCGCCCTCGTTCTCACTCTTTTGTCGCCCGACGTTCGAGACGTGATCGCAAAGGATGGCATCGATCTCGGCGGGTTTGGCGTCATCGTTCTGGTGGCGTTGGTCTCGGGTTTCCTCTTGCAGTCAATCGGAAACGTGGTTGAAGCGCTCGAAACGAAGCTCGGCCTCAATCCGTCCGAGCTTCTCAGGAAACGCGGGTCCGGTCCCGTAAGCGCAGCGCAGTTTCAACGGATAAGCCGTTTGCTCAAAGAGAAGGGCTTGGGCGACATAGCAGAAATGTCCGCCTCCGATTGGCGAGCGGCGCGAGGCGAGATGGCGGCCGAGGTGCGAGCGCACGACAGCAACAGCAGGCTAGACATCATGCTAAGGATGTACGGCCTGGGACGAGGACTGGTGTCTGCGTTTATCCTTTCGATTGGATTGACCCTGCTGTTCCCCGACGCGGGAGCGATCAGATGGAAGTATCTCGCGGTCCTCGGTATCGGCCTGGTCCTGTCGTACGCGCGGACGCGACGTTTCAGCCAAAACTACCTGCGAGAATTGGTGATCGGATATATGCGCTCGGCCGGGACGCCAAAGCCAACGGCGCAGGCCGAAGCAGCTTCCGACGATTGAAAGGAGGTAAAACGCCAGGTTGGTGGCACAGGATATCTGAGCAATTTGCGTTGTGAAAACCCGGTGCCTTCACACGATCCCCCACGCCCGGAACCGCCCCCTGCCCGTCATTTCACGTAGGTGGAGCTCCCCAACAAGATTGAGCGCGCCTTGCTTCGACACTTTCAGCGTCGCTTGGATCATCCCGGTCGAAACCAGCGGTCGCGAGAGCACCATTTCCACCAAGTCAGGCAGCTTTGAGCTCGCGCGTCTCTCGCGAAGCCGCCGCTCCATCTGGTTCTTCGCCAGCGCTAGCCGATCGTGGTCCTTCATGTCGATTTACGTTTGAAACTGGGACTCACGCATTGAGTGATTTCAATGGTTTGTGTGAGACTGAAGTATAAGACCTTACGCTTCAAAAGAGAGTCTAGGGGGCAGTTATTACACTCAAAATGAGATTGATCGACCGGTCGATCGACCGTAGTGTCACGCATGATCTCCCCAGATTACCCCGATCACGATGATTGTCCGGAGGAATTCCTTCGATATCTGCTCCGCCATACAGGTGGGCAAGTAACCGCTGAGGTTGTCGCGGCTGCGCGCAAAAAGTTTGGCATCCCGCGATCAACACTGTTTCGGCTGGCCGCACGGTTCAGAAAGACGCAACGCACATCCAGTCTGCGCCCTAGGAAACGTGGCACACAAGTAGGAGCAGTCCGGCTTGACCCGAGAACCGAGCGTGTCATTGCCGAGCAAGTGGATGGCTTCTGGCTCAAAAAAGAAAAGCCAAGCTTTGCTGCACTCTTGCGGCGTATTCGGGAAGTCTGCCTCACCGAAGGCCTGTCCCCTCCTCACCGGAGCACCGTGCAACGTAGAGTATCGGAACTGGTACCGATTTCAGCGGCACGCAAACGCGGGGAGCGCGAGATTGAAGCCGCCTCTACACCGAGTCCTGGCCAGTTCAATGTCGCCAAACCGAACGCGCTTTGGCAGGTCGATCACACAATCGTCGATGTCGTTGTTGTCGATGAACAGTTTCGCCGACCCATCGGTCGACCAGTTCTGACGATTGCCATTGACGTTTGCACGAGGATGGTCGCGGGTTTCCATTTATCATTGGAAGCGCCATCAAGCACGTCCGTTGGCCTCTGCCTTCTGCATGCGGTGTACGACAAGACTGCCTGGCTGGATGAACGGGGGATTGATATCCCCTGGCCCGTCGCCGGATTACCTGAGGTTCTTCACTGCGACAATGGCGCAGATTTCAGGTCACGGGCGCTGGCCGATGCCTGCAAAGAATACGGCATGAAACTCCAGTTCAGACCGCCGGCCACACCCCGCTTCGGGGGCCATATCGAACGGTTGATCGGAACAATGATGGGGGCAGTGCACCTGCTGCCCGGCACGACGTTCAGCAATGTGAAGATCAGAGGCGACTACAATTCGGAGGGACGCGCGAATCTTACATTGCGCGAGTTGGAAAAATGGATCGCGCTGGAAATCGTTGGCAAATACCATCAGCGCATCCACTCATCACTGTTGCGCCCTCCCCTGGCGATTTGGCGCGAGCGGCAAGGTGAAGTCGACTTCAATCTGCCATCTGATCGAATGGCATTCTGGACCAGTTTCCTGCCTGGTGACCGGCGGCGCTTGCTGAAGGACGGCATTCATCTGGAAAAGATCCGGTACTGGTCTGACGCACTATCACGCGATGTTGGTCGTGGCGCCGAACTCGAGATCAAATATGACCCACGAGACCTTTCCCGAATATTCGTTCGCCAATCCGATGGCCGGTTTATTGAAGCGCGATACCGCAATCTCGCATTCCCGCCTGTTTCCTGGTGGGAGTGGAAGCACGCCAAGAAGACACTTCGGGACCAGGGACGAATTGAATTGCATGAGGGCGTTATCTTTGCGGCCATCGCGCAGCAGAGGCAGATCGAGGATATAGCTGCATCTTCAAGCGCAAAAGCTCGCCGGAGTGTTACCCGGCGACCAATTGAACCGAGCAGTGAAAAACACAGTACCGTTCAATCTATCGATTTGGCAAAACCAACCCATTCAGACGACGATACGGAATTCTGGGATCAATGATCGAACTCCCGCACCTGGCGCCCAGCGCTGCCACACTGGCAAATGGACCGAACCATACAAGGATACGCGCCATTCGATCCGATCGCTGGGTCGGCTTCGATCGCGCTCGCCGGGTATTGCGGCATCTTGATGCATTGTGCGACCATCCGCCAACAACACGTCCACCCGGTCTGGCGATTTATGGTCATAGCGGCATGGGCAAGACAATGCTCGTGGAGAAGTTCAAGCGCGATCATCCGCCGACTATCAACTATAGCACCGGCGTGGAGAGCATGCCGGTGCTGGCAATCACGTTGACATCGCGCCCGACAGAACGCCGAATCTATGGGCAGTTGCTGATGGCCATGGGAGCCAGCATCAACGAACGCCTGACCCTCATGGAACTTGAGATAAGAACCGTCCTCTTGCTGAAAAGCAACAATGTACGCGTTCTGGTGTTTGACGAGGTCCATAACCTTCTCGCTGGGACCCCAAGGGAACAGCGCGTGATCCTCCAGCTTCTGCGATATCTGAGCAACGAGATCAAAGCCTCGCTTGTCTGCCTTGGCGTGTCGGAAGCGCGCGACGCAATTGCCGGCGACACCCAACTGGCTCGGCGTCTGGATCAGTTTGTGCTGCCCAGATGGAAGGCAGATGAGGAATTCCAGGAGTTGGTGACGGCGATCCTGCGCAGCCTGCCGCTGAGACTTCCGTCGGCTTTATCGAGCCAAAGCTTACGACATCTTTCTCGTCTCGGAGACGGCGTCACAGCACGCGTCTTCGGAATACTCAACGAACTCGCAATCGAAGCCATACAGGACGGTACCGAACGTATTACCGATGACAGCATCGAATCTTGGAGGCCAGCCTTGGAAAAGGAAGCAGCGTTCGCATAGCCGTCCATGCGTTACACTCCAATTGAGACTCCCCTGCTCTGAGTCTCAATTGGAGTGTAACTCTTTCGCAAAAGCTGCCCGAGTCCCACTTTGAAGTGTAAATCGACAACATAGATCAGCTTTTCGAATCTCTGACTTTCCTGGCGAAAGGTTGGCCCGCTACGATCGCCGAAGATGGATGAACCACCAGAGATCTTGAATTCCCGCGAGAGGATGCGGTGCCGGCGCGCAAGCTCGCGGGTCTCTAATGCGCGTTCGACGACTAGGCCAAGCTGGACTACGTCAAGCGGCGCCAGGATAAACTGATAGATGGCAGCCTGTGATAGCGCCTGCTCGGAAGCGAAGGCCGAGCCGGGAGTGACATAGACTCGCATGATTTCGGGATGGGAAACCCTCAACCGCGTGAGAAAATCCAGACCTGTCGCCTCCCCCGCACAATCTTCGGCAATCGCTAAGTCGACATGGATGCTGCCCAGGGTGGTGAGGGCTTCGGCGACCGAGCCTGCAGAGATAACGCGATAGGCATAGCGCTCCGATAGCACGTCGAGAGCCGAGGACCAGTCGCTTCCTGCCCATGGAAGGACAATAATCGTGCTTGCATGTTCCATAAAGTGTGTTTCCACTCTGCTTATCTAGTTAGCAGGGTAGAACACTCGCTTCAACCGCGCCCCGCTCAGGCATGCCAGGATTCCGCGTTGCGAAGGTCTTTGCCGGCCGCTGGCGTATTGTCGAGATGGATTATTGGCACAGTGACTTCCTCGACCTCGTCGGGGAAGCGAGGATCGAAGGCGTCCGATTGGTCACCCCCCAGATCGAGCGGCGTGCATCAGCAAGCGGGATACGTCAAGCGGCTGGTTGATCAGTGAAGTGTATGGATTGAACTCGGGCGACGACCACGGTTGGCCAAGGTTTCGCAGGATCAGATCAGCCCCGGCGAAGTCGTCGCCGCTGGTATAAATGCTGGGAGTAATCACGGTCCGCATGCCAACCGCCCGGGCAGCGATGAGGCCGTTGCAGGAATCCTCTACGCAAAGGCAGGACGGTCCGTCGAGTTTCAGATCGGCGAGCACGAGTTCGTACACCTCCGGGTCGGGCTTCTTCCTCTTCACATCCTCGCCTGCCCGGATGCTGGCAAACAGGTTCCCGGCCTCTTGTCCGAGTGTCGCCTCTAGCAGCGAATACACGTTCGCCCGACTGGTCGTCGTGCCAATCGCCACTACCAGCCCGTTCTCCCGACAGTGCCGGATCAGGTCGGCGACGCCTGGACGCAGCTCGACGCTGCCGGACCTGATCTTGTTGTTGTAGATATCATTCTTGTGAGCATGCAGTGTGGCAGTGTCGACCTCTACGCCCTGCGAATGCGCAAACGCGGCAATCCGTTCTCGCCCCCCGGTCACGTTCAGTAGCGCTCGGTAGAGAGCACGATCCCACACCCAGTCGAGGCCGTGTTCCTTAAATGCTTGATTGAACGCCTGGCGGTGGGTTTCCTCGGTTTCTGCCAGAGTGCCGTCGACGTCGAACACCACGGCCCGCAGCGTCATCGTACACCACTCATCAAAAGAAGAAGATCCGGAAGATCTTTGAAACCGTCAATCACGAAGTCCGCACCGAGCTTGTCTGCCGGCGTTTCGGTGTAGCCACCGCGCAGCAGGACAGCGCGCATTCCGGCCGCCCGCGAGCTTGCCACGTCGGCCCCGCTGTCGCCAACCATCACCGCATCCCCCGGCTCACAGCGACAATGAGAACACGCGGCAAACAGCATCTCGGGCTCCGGCTTCAAAGCATAGCCGCTGTCGCCGCCGATGACGATGTCAAGGTGCGGCGAAAGGCCGAAATGATTGAGGATGACACGGGCGAATCCCTCCGGCTTGTTGGTCACTACACCAGTACCAATGCCGGCCTTGCGCAAGTCCCGCACGACGTCGCCAGCCTCCGGTCGTACCGTTGTGAGCCGGGTAAGGTTCTGCGCATAGATCTCAGTCATCTGCAGATACTTGTCGATCAGGTTTCGGTTGGTCAGGGTGATCCCGTGCGCGGCGAAAGCGCGCTCAACGAGCTTGGCGACACCGTGGCCGACCATCCCTCGAACTGCAGTCAGCGTGTGCGATGGCAAGTCATAGGCCGACATCAGGGTGTTGACCGCGACGGCAAGGTCTGGCGCGGAGTCAACGAGGGTGCCATCTAGATCGAAGAATACGGCGGCCGGGCGTCGTAGCCGTGTATGTCCGGCCTGCATCATGCCCCATCCCCCACAACAGCGCCCTCGGCGGCTTGGCGGATCGCGGCGATGTTTCGCCGGTAGCTGTCCTCCGAACCGCCCTTGAACACTGCTGAGCCTGCTACGAGCACATTGGCGCCCGCAGCCGCCACTAGTGGGGCTGTCTCGGCCGTCACGCCACCGTCGATCTCGATATCGATTGGCCGCTTACCGATCATGGCCTTGACCCTCTTGACCTTATCGACCACGACCGGAATGAAGGCCTGTCCGCCAAAGCCCGGGTTGACTGTCATCAGCAGGATCAAGTCGAGGCGGTCGAGCACATATTCGATGACGCTCTCCGGCGTTGACGGATTGAGCGACACGCCTGCCTTCTTGCCGAGGCTCCTGATCGCCTGCAGCGAGCGGTCGAGGTGCGGCCCTGATTCTGCGTGTACGGTGATGATGTCGCAGCCGGCGTCGGCGAACGCGGCAATGTAGGGGTCGGCGGGCGCAATCATCAGATGGCAATCGAAAATCTTGTCGGTGCGGTTGCGGATCGCCTTGACGACCGGCGGGCCGAAGGTGATGTTGGGCACGAAATGACCGTCCATCACATCGAGATGGATCCAGTCGGCACCGGCGGCGACGACCGTCTCGACTTCTTCGCCCAGCTTCGAAAAATCTGCCGACAATACAGAAGGCGCGATAGTCATCGGTCTGTGCATGCTTTTGCTCCCTCGCCGCTGTCCGATACTCACCCCGCCGGCGCGAACTCCGGTTCGCCCTCCAACCGGCCTTCGACGAAGATGCGGCTGCCACGAATGTCGGGCTCCTCGATAGTAATCAGGTCAAGCCGCGTCAGCGGCCGGTCGCGCTCCAAGAACAGCCTGTTTGCTTGGCGCAGCCTTGCGCGGTCGAGCGCGTTGCGCATCGAGCGCGCATTGGAGAAGTGCGGCAGCGTCATGCGCAGCGGGATGTATTCCTTAAGCGCCTGCGCCGCGCCGTCGCTGAACCGGTAGTTCTGTTCTGCGAGCATGAGCATGGCGATGTCCTGCAACTCGTCCGGACGATAGTCGGGAAAGTCGATGTGGTGGGCGATGCGTGAGCGCATGCCGGGATTGCTGAGGAAGAACCGGTCCATTTTGTCCTTGTAGCCGGCCAGGATCACCACGAGGTCGTCGCGGTGGCTCTCCATGCATTGCAGCAGGATCTCGATGGATTCCTGGCCGTAGTCGCGCTCGTTCTCGGGCTTGTAGAGGTAATAGGCCTCGTCAATAAACAGCACGCCGCCCATCGCCTTCTTGATGATCTCGCGCGTCTTTGGCGCCGTGTGGCCGACATATTGGCCGACCAGATCGTCGCGCGTCACAGAGACGAGGTGCCCCTCGCGCACATAGCCCAGGCGGTGCAGGATTTCCGCCATGCGCAGCGCCACCGTCGTCTTGCCCGTGCCGGGATTGCCAGTGAAATTCATGTGAAGCGTCGGCGTTCCGGTGGAGATGCCGAACTTCTTGCGCAGCCGGTCGACCAGCAGCAGCGCTGCGATCTCCCGTATCCGGGTCTTGACCGGCTTCAAGCCGACTAGCTCGCGATCGAGCTTGGTCATGACCTCGTCCATATTCGAGGCCTCGAACTCCGCTTGGAGGTCGACGACGGCGTCGTCGGAGAGAACTATGGTATCCATTGTTCATTCCCATATGCTCACCGCTTCCCGGTCACGCGCTCGCCTCGCAAGACCGGGAACGCATTCAATCAGCCAGCTTCCCTCAGCTCCGCTCGCCCTCGGGTCGATCGGTCGCATAGGGAATGATCGTGTAACCCTGGCTGCGTCCGTCGCGCTCTTGCCTCAGCAGACGGAATCCGGGTTCGTTCGGCGGCCGGTTGACGATGAACGACATGCGCGGCGCTTCCCACCCCTTGGTCGAATCGAAGGCGGTAACGCGGATGTACATGTGCGGCATCGCTTTGCGGCAGTTGTTGATCTCCATCAGGATACCCGCCGGATCCTTCAGGTCGAACATCGGGTTGCCATACATTTCCCAATAGGTATTGCGAGGGTGCGGGTCGTCGGAATACTCGACGCTCACGGCCCAGTTGTTCTTCAGCGCGTATTTGATCTGCGCCGATATCTGAGTGTCGGTCAGGTCGGGCAAGAACGAGAACTGCCCCTGCGTGACCTTGTTTCCGGGATTGGTCATCATGGCGTTGGTCCTCACATGCTCGGGGTTGCGGTCGGCACGAAATCGGCCGTGTCGGTGGATTCGTAGTTGAAAGTGACGTCCTTCCATACCTCCAGCGCCGCCTTCAGCGGCGAGCACCATTTTGCCGCCGCTTCGAGGATTTGTGGCCCTTCGCGCAGATAGTCGCGGCCCTCGTTGCGGGCGAGGATCATCGCCTCCAGCGCCACGCGGTTGGCGGTGGCGCCCGCCTGGATGCCGTCCGGATGGCCGATCGTGCCGCCGCCGAACTGCAGCACCACATCCTCGCCGAGATAGTGCAGGAGCTGGTGCATCTGTCCGGCGTGGATGCCACCCGAGGCGACCGGCATCACCTTGTTCAGCGACGCCCATTCCTGGTCGAAGAAAAGGCCGTTCTCGAGGTTCTGCGGCGTGCGCTCCTCACGCAGCGTGTCGTAGAATCCCTTGATCATCAGCGGGTCGCCTTCCAGCTTACCGACCACGGTGCCGGCATGGATGTGGTCGACGCCGGCCATGCGCATCCATTTGCAGATGACGCGAAAATTCATGCCGTGGTTCTTTTGGCGCGAATAAGTCGAGTTGCCGGCGCGGTGCAGGTGCAGGATCATGTCGTTGCGGCGCGCCCATTTGGCCATCGACTGGATCGCCGTATAACCGATGACGAGATCGATCATGACGATGCAGGAGCCCAGTTGCTTGGCGAATTCGGCGCGCTCGTACATCTCCTCCATCGTGCCGGCGGTGACGTTGAGATAATGGCCCTTGACTTCGCCGGTGGCGGCCGACGCCTTGTTCACAGCCTCCATGCAGTAGAGGAAGCGGTCGCGCCAGTGCATGAAGGGCTGAGAGTTGATGTTCTCGTCGTCCTTGACGAAGTCGAGGCCGCCCTTCAGCGCCTCGTAGACGACGCGGCCGTAGTTGCGGCCTGACAGGCCAAGCTTGGGCTTGGTCGTCGCGCCGAGCAGCGGCCGGCCGAACTTGTCGAGCCGCTCGCGCTCGACGACGATGCCGGTCGCCGGACCCTGGAAGGTCTTCAGGTAGGCGACGGGGATGCGCATATCCTCCAGGCGCAAGGCCTTGACTGCCTTGAAGCCGAACACGTTGCCGATTATCGATGCAGTCAGGTTGGCAATTGAGCCCGGCTCGAACAGGTCGAGGTCGTAGGCGATGTAGGCGAAGTACTGCTGCTCGGTCTTGGTGCCGGGACCTGTGTTCGGCACCGGCTCGGATTTGAACGCCTTGGCGCGGTAGAGCTCGCAGGCTGTCAGCCGGTCGGTCCAAACCACCGTCCAGGTCGCCGTCGAGCTCTCACCAGCGACGGCTGCCGCCGCCTCCTCGTGATCGACGCCGGGCTGTGGCGTGATGCGAAAGAGCGCGACGAGGTCGGTGTCCTTCGGCCGGTAGTCCGGGTCCCAGTACCCCATCTGTTTGTAGGGGATAACACCCGACTTGTAGCGCTCCTTGCCCTTCAGTTCTTTAGGTTCTGCATTCATTTGTGCATTCCTTTCTTCGGTAATAGGATGGCTCAGGCGGCGCGCGGAGCCAGAATCTTGGGATCTAGTTGGCCGTTGACGTACCGTTTTGACATGTCGTCCATCGGAATCACTTTGATGCGGCTGGCATTGCCAGCCGTGCCGAAGGCTTCGAAGCGGGCACGGCAGAGATCGCGCATCGCATCCATGGCTGGCTTCAGGAACTTGCGAGGATCGAACTCCGCGCGATTGGTGGCGGCGACCTTCCGGAACTGACCGGTCATTGCCATGCGGCAATCGGTGTCGATGTTGACCTTGCGCACGCCGTGGCGGATGCCGCGCACGATCTCTTCGACAGGAACGCCGAATGTCTGGGGCATCTCGCCGCCATGGGCGTTGATAAGATCCTGCAAATCCTGCGGCACCGAGGACGATCCATGCATGACCAGATGCGTGTTGGGGAGCTTCTGGTGAATCGCTTCGATAACGTGCATGGCGAGGATGTCGCCGTCGGGCTTGCGCGAGAACTTGTAGGCGCCGTGCGAGGTGCCGCAGGCGATCGCAAGCGCATCGACCTTCGTCCGCATCACGAAATCGACCGCCTGATCAGGGTCAGTAAGAAGTTGGTCGTGACTGAGCGCGCCTTCGGCGCCGTGGCCGTCCTCCGCCTCGCCATGGCCGCTCTCAAGCGAGCCCAACACGCCGAGTTCGCCTTCGACGGAAGCGCCAACAGCGTGCGCCATTTCTGCGACACTCGCCGTGATCTCGACGTTGTAGTCATAGCTTGCCGGCGTCTTGCCGTCGGCCATCAGCGACCCGTCCATCATGACCGACGTGAAGCCGTGGCGGATCGCAGTCAGGCAGGTCGCTTCATTGTTGCCATGGTCCTGATGAATGCAGAGCGGAATGTCTGGGTAGATTTCGGCCAACGCTTCCATCATCTTCGACAACATGATGTCATTGGCGTAGCTGCGTGCTCCGCGTGACGCCTGAATGATGACCGGTGCATCACAGGCCTTTGCGGCCTCCATGATGGCGAGGCCTTGTTCCATGTTGTTGATATTGAAGGCGGGCACCCCATAGCCGCGCTCGGCGGCATGGTCGAGTAGTTGGCGAAGCGTGATCTTGGCCATGTCAGGCGATCTCCGGATTTGGAACTCTGTTGCGTAGCACCTCGATGCCGGGCAGGCTGCGGCCTTCGAGCCATTCCAGAAAAGCGCCGCCTGCGGTCGAGAGGTAAGTGATCCGGTCGGCTACGCCGGCGGCTGAGAGCGCCGCGGCCGTATCGCCGCCGCCGGCAATCGTTACCATCGTGCCTGCTTGCGTCAGAGCGGCGGCGCGGCGCGCGACGGCGAATGTACCCGCAGCGAACGGCTCGACCTCAAAAGCTCCCAGGGGGCCATTCCACAGCAAAGTGCGGCACGAAGCCAGCAGGTCGTTTATGCGGGAGATCGTATTGGCTCCAACATCCAGCGCCATTCTATCCGGTGGGATGGCGTCAACGGAAACCTCGGCACGCGCGGCGCTACTGTCGAGACTGGTCGCTACAACTACGTCGTCGGGCAACAGGATCTTACAGTTGCTGGCCGCCGCCTTTGCCATGATGGTTTTGGCGATATCGACGCAGTCTGGCTCATAGAGAGAGCGCCCAACCTTCAAGCCTTGAGCAGCGAGAAAGGTGTTGGCCATGCCGCCACCGATAATCAGATGGTCCATCAGCGTGACCAGTTGGTCTAGGATGGCGATCTTCGAGGACACCTTGGCGCCGCCCACCAACGCCGCCACGGGCCGCGTCGGGCTCTCTAGCGCCGCCTGGAGAGCTGCAACCTCCGCCAACAGGGAAGGACCGGCATAGGCGGGCATCAGCTGCGCGATGGCATGCGTCGAAGCGTGAGCCCTGTGCGCACAGGAAAATGCGTCATTGACGTATATATCGCCGTTGATCGAAAGACGCAGCGCGAAGGACCGGCTGTTTTGCTCTTCGCCTTTGTGGAAGCGGAGGTTTTCCAGAAGCTGAATCGTGTCTTGCTCGTGGTGCGACGAGGCAAGTTCAGCGACCGTGCCGACGCAATCCGGTACGAAGGCTACCTTGCGCCCTGTCGCCGCGGCCAGTGCCGGCACCAGCGGTCGGGTGGAGTAGATTGGATTCGGCTCGCCGGCGGGGCGGCCGAGATGCGTCATCACCACAACCTTCGCGCCGCGGTCGATCAATGCATCGACGGTTGGCGCGAAGCGGTCGATGCGTGTCGTGTCCGCAACCTTGCCATCGCGCAACGGCACGTTTAGATCCGCGCGGATGAGGACGCGATGACCGGCGACGTCGGCCGTGCCGATGTCGACAAGCGCGCTCACAGGACACCGCCGATCGCGACCGCCGTGTCAGCCATTCGGTTGGAGAAACCCCATTCGTTGTCATACCAGGACATCACTCGTACGAACTGCCCGTCGATGACCTTCGTCTGGTCGAGCGCGAACGAAGAGGATGCAGGGCTGTGATTAAAATCCGATGAGACCAATGGCTCGTCGACAATCGCCAGGATGCCGGCCATCGAACCCCGCGCGGCGGTCTTCATCGCCTCGTTCACTTCCTCGACAGTCGTTGGGCGCACTGGCACGAACTTGAAGTCCACCACCGAGACGTTGGCTGTCGGAACACGAATGGCAACGCCGTCCAATCTGCCCTTCAGTTCCGGGAGCACCAAGCCGACCGCCTTGGCGGCGCCCGTCGAGGTCGGTATCTGAGACAGCGCGGCAGCGCGGGCGCGATAGAGATCCTTATGCAACGTGTCGAGCGTTGGCTGGTCGCCGGTGTAGGAATGGATCGTCGTCATGAACCCGCGTTCGATCCCGACGGACTCGTGCAGAACCTTGGCGATCGGCCCGAGACAGTTGGTTGTGCATGACGCGTTCGAAAGCACGATGTGCTCGGCCGCGATTCTGTCATGGTTGACGCCGTAGACGACGGTGAGATCGGCACCATCAGCCGGCGCAGAAACCAGCACACGTTTGGCACCGGCGGCCAGATGTGCGGAGGCCTTCTCTCGCGTAGTGAAAAGTCCTGTACATTCGAGCGCAATGTCGACGCTAAGTTCGGCATGTGGCAGCTCAGCAGGGTTGCGAATCGCGGTGACCCGGATCGGCGCATGGCCGTCGATCCGCATTGTATCGCCTTCGACAACGACCCGCGCCGGAAACCGGCCATGCACGCTGTCGTACCGCAACAGATGTGCATTGGTTTCCACTGGCCCGAGATCGTTGATGGCGACCACTTCAATGTCGGTCCGTCCCGATTCCAGGATGGCACGCAGGATGTTACGCCCGATGCGGCCGAAACCGTTTATTGCAACCCTGACCGGCAATGCCTCAATCCTTCTGAATGATTGCGAGAGCGGCTTCGGCGATCGCTTCGGCCGAGATACCAAAATGCCTGTAGAGATCGGCCGCGGGGGCGCTAGCGCCGAAGCCGGTCATACCGACGAATACGCCGCTCTCGCCGATCCAGCGGTCCCAACCATGCCGGGCAGCGGCCTCGATCGCGATGCGCGGTGCCTTGCCGAGGACCTCGGCGCGGTAGTTCTCGTCCTGCTCCTCGAACAACTCCCAGCAAGGCATCGAGACAAGCGCTGCGCGGACTTTATGTTGGTCGTGCAACAGGTCGGCGGCTGCGCGGGCTATTTCGACCTCCGATCCGGTGGCAATCAGCGTCACGTCACGCCGCCCGACCGACTCTCGCATGAGATAGGCGCCCCGAGCCGAGCGGTTGCCCTCGGGAACGATTGTGCGCAGCATCGGCAGGTTTTGCCGAGACAACACAAGTACGCTGGGACGCTTCTTTTCCCCTAGCGCCAGTTCCCAACATTCCGCCGTCTCAATGATATCAGCGGGTCGGAAAACATTCAGATTTGGCGTGGCGCGCAACATCGCCAAGTGCTCTATCGGTTGATGCGTCGGGCCGTCTTCGCCGAGCCCGATCGAGTCGTGGGTCATCACATAGATCACCCGCTGGCCCATCAGGGCCGAGAGCCGCATCGCGCCGCGTGCGTAGTCGGCGAAGCAAAGGAACGTGCCGCCGTACGGGATAAAACCGCCGTGCCGCGCGATGCCGTTCATCGCCGCCGCCATGCCGTGCTCGCGGATGCCGTAATGGATATAGCGACCGGAGAATTCGCTTGGCGCGATGCGCTCCATGCCGTTGGTGATCGTTAGGTTGGAGTGGGTCAGGTCGGCCGACCCACCGACTGTTAGCTCCGTGGCAGCGTTGATGACGGCAAGCGCCAGCTCCGACGCCTTCCGCGTAGCAACTTTCGTCGCCTTCTCGAAATGCTCCTTACGGAAAGCATCGAGATCTTCGAACACAGCGTCCGGAAGCTCGCCGGCCACTGCGCTTTCGAACTCTTGGCGGCGCGGCGATGTCGCCAGCTTGCTTTCCCATGCCACGCGAGCGGCTCGGCCCCGATCGGCAGCCGCGCGCCAGCTGCGCAAGATCTCGTCAGGAATTTGGAAAGGCGCGTGGGCCCAGCGGATGTTTTTGCGTGTTGCGGCGATCTCGACATCGCCGAGTGGCGCGCCGTGGGTCTTTTCCGAGCCGCCGAGATTGGGGGCGCCCTTGCCGATCGTCGTGCGGCAGGCGATCAGCGAGGGCTGTTCCGCGCGACGCGCCTTTTCGATCGCGTCGGCGACGGCCTCCATGTCGTGGCCGTCGATGCGCTGTACATGCCAGCCGGCTGCGGCAAAGCGCGCCGCCTGGTCCGTCGACGTGGAAAGCGAGGTCGGGCCGTCGATGGAAATCGAATTGTCGTCCCAAAAGACAATCAGGCGATCGAGCCGCAAATGGCCGGCCAGATCGATCGCCTCGTGGCTGATGCCTTCTTGCAGGCAGCCGTCGCCGGCGATCACATAGGTGTAATGGTCGACAAGTTCCGCGCCGAACCGAGCCGCCAGCATGCGCTCAGCCAACGCCATGCCGACAGCTGTCGCAATTCCCTGCCCAAGAGGACCGGTTGTGGTCTCAATGCCTCGGGCATGACCGTATTCGGGATGGCCAGCGGTTCGGCTGCCAAGTTGACGGAAGCGCTGCAGCTCCTCAACAGGCATATCCTCATAGCCAAGCAGGAAGTGCAGCGCGTACTGCAGCATGGAGCCGTGGCCGGCCGATAACACGAAGCGGTCACGGTCGGGCCATTCGGGTTGAGAGGGGTCAAGGGTTATAAAACGATTGAACAAGACGGTGGCGACATCGGCCATACCCATCGGCATGCCCGGATGGCCAGAACTGGCCTTCTGAACTGCATCCATTGCTAACGCACGGATGGCATTCGCCATGTCGACTTCGGAGACCGCCAGTTTGGCGACGGACGGGATGACGGTTTTGGTGTTCATGGGGCTCCCTCCTCAGGTAGCGACTCGGCGCCTGCGTTCGATCAGCTGTAGGATGAGCGGGGTCAGGATCAGTTGCATGGCCAGGTCGAGCTTGTTGCCCGGCACAACAATCGAGTTGGCGCGGGACATAAAACTGTCGTGGATCATCGACAGCAAATAGGGGAAGTCGATGCCGCGCGGATTGGCGAAGCGAATAACCAGCATCGACTCGTCCGGCGTAGGGATCCATCGCGCGATGAACGGGTTAGAGGTGTCGACGATCGGCACGCGTTGGAAATTGATGTTGGTCAGCGCGAACTGTGGAACGATGTAGCGGACATAGTCCGGCATGCGGCGCAGTATCACGTCTACCACCGCCTCCGTCGAATAGCCGCGGGTGGCGCGGTCGCGATGAATCTTTTGGATCCACTCTAGGTTGATAACTGGCACGACGCCGATCTTCAGGTCAGCGTGCTTGGCCAAATCCACCTTGTCGGTCACGGCGCAGCCATGCAGTCCTTCATAGAACAGCAGGTCGCTTGCCGGAAATTCGCGCCAGTCGGTAAAAGTGCCGGGTGGCGCGCCAAAGAGCTTGGCCTCGTCCTCGTCATGGATGTAGGTGCGGGTCTTGCCACTGCCGCGACGGCCATATTCCTCGAATACGCCTTCGAGGATCGCTAGTTCGTTGGCCTCCGCGTTGAAATGGGTGAAGTTGGGATTGCCCTTCTTCTCCTCCTCCGCGACCTTTTCTTTCATGCCGGCGCGGTCGTAGCGGTGGAAGGCGTCGCCCTCGATGAAGGCAGCTTCGATCTTCTCGCGCCGGAGTATCTGCTCGAAGATCCGCTTCACCGACGTCGTGCCAGCCCCTGACGAGCCTGTGATCGAGATGATGGGATGCTTGGCTGACATGGTTCTTCTCGCTCAAGCTCGGAAAAGGCCGCGATTGCCGAACAGCGGCGCCCGATCGGCAATCGTGCTGGGCTCAGTATGATAGCGGCTGATGCGTTCCACTTCCCTGGCGGAACCGAAGACGAACGGGACGCGCTGGTGAAGGCTGGTGGGGGTAATGTCGAGGATTGCACGCACGGAGTCAGTGGCACGGCCCCCAGCCTGCTCGATCAACAAGGCAATCGGGTTGGCCTCGTACACGAGCCGCAGGCGCCCGTTTCCATATCCTGGACGAGCGTCTCCAGGATAAAGAAAGATCCCGCCGCGCATCAGAATGCGATAGGCATCGGCAACCAGCGAGGCGATCCAGCGCATATTGAAGTTCTTGCCGCGCGGGCCATCTTCCCCCTTGAGACAATCGTCGACATAGAGCCGCACGGCTTCGTCCCAATGGCGATAGTTTGAAGCGTTGGTCGCGAACTCCTGTGTCCGCTCGGATATTGTTAAGCTTTCACGCGTCTGAACAAAGGTGCCGAGACTCTGCGAGAAAACGAAGACATGGGTGCCGCTGCCAACCGTCAGGACGAGTGCTAGTTGCGGACCGTAGATGAAGAAGCCCGCTGCGAGCTGTCGGTTACCGGACTGAAGAAAGAAGGCGGCCGGATCGGTATCCGGCGCGCCAGTCGCAGGGAGGAGCGAGAATATAGTGCCGATGGAGACATTGACGTCGATATTGGACGACCCATCGAGGGGGTCGATTGCGAGCGCGATGTGGGCTTCGGCGTTGATTGCGACCGGATCTGTTCGCTCTTCCGATGCGACGCTCCGTATCGGCGCGTGCCGCATGGCCTCGATGAACGTCTCGTCGGCATAGAGGTCAAGTTCCTTTTGCGCGTCGCCGTCCGCGTTGACGGTTCCCTTGCTGCCGCCGAAGGCACGATCGAGCGAACCCGTTCGAATTGCGTGGTTTATCTTGATTGCCGCATCGGCCAGCGCAGCCACGGTTGCGAGAACATCGGCGTTGTGGCCGCCACTTTCCTGCGACAACAGAAATGCGTTGAGTGTCGGCGCGCTCATACTTCTCCTCCCGATCAGCGATGGGTCACCGCCTAGATCGACGTCACCCAATCAGAGGAATTTTGATGAGTAAACTTTAATCCATTTACATCCGAAGTTAGTTTTGCTTACTATTCGGTATGCGCAACGTTACCCTTCGCCACTTCAGGATGGTCTCCGCCATACACATGGAAGGTAAAATCGTAAGCGCAGCCAAGGCGTTAGGGTTAACTGGGCCGGCGGTGACGTTGCAGCTCCAGCAGGTTGAAGAAGCGATTGGAATTCAACTTTTCGAGCGATCCGCGCACGGGATGCGTCCGACTGACGCAGGCCTCGTCTTCATTAAGGCCGCGCATGCTGTCGATGAAACAATGCGGCTGCTTCAGGAAGAGATTGATGCCGTTAAGGGTGTGAGAAAGGGGCATCTCATCATCGGTGCTGTCTCGACGGCAAAGTACTTCGCGCCACAAATTATCGCAGGTTTCAAGAAGGAGTATCCCAACATCGACCTTAAGCTGGTGATCGGAAACCGCGCAGAGACGATCGCCAAGCTAAAGGATCATGTCTTCGATATCGCGCTGATGGGACGGACCCCGCCGGACCTGCCGGTCGAAGCCCGGGTGTTCGGCGACCACCCCCTGGTGATTGTTGCGCCCCCGGACCATCCGCTAGTGGGCGCGAGGGACATACCAAAGGCGAGAATCGCGGAAGAGCACTTCATCGTGCGCGAGGCGGGCTCGGGCACGCGCCTGTCGTTCGAGCGGTTTCTCGCCGACATTCCGGGGCTGGTGGAGGAGCCGGGGACGGAGATGGATTCCAATGAAACAATCAAACAGGCGGTCATGGCTGGCCTGGGCGTTGCGTTCATATCGGCACATACCGTCGCATTCGAGGTAGAAGCGGGACGAATGGCCGTTCTGGACGTTGTCGGCGTCCCAGTTCGCCGACAATGGTTCTCAGTAATCCGGAGCGATCGCATCGTGACGCCCGCCATAAGCGCCTTCCGCGACTTCCTGGCGCTCAAAGGAGCCAGGTTCCTGCCTGTTCTGGGTAAACTCTATCCCGCAGTCAAATAGGGCTCGACGCCCTCGGGCGAGGTTTTAGGATGTCAACGGCCTGAGCGGTCAAGATGAAGGGTTTGGGGTCGGCATTGTGATGCTCCAAGTAGGCCTCGATGGCGGTCGTCAGATCGGTCACGCTTCAGAAGACGCCGCGCCGGATGGCGTACTCGCTACGCGTCGGTTTTGCAGAATGTCGACAACCTGACGGCGCTCCAGATCGACGATCATCGTGCCGTAGCCATTCGGTTGTCCTCGAAGAGATGGCTCTGCAACTCGATCAAATCTGACGACAGAACGCGATCGAACAGCGCATAGCAGATCTCCCCATTGTTGTGACGCGATCGGTAGGCCACGCCCTCGAGAGAGGGAAAATCGTTGTGGAGATCGAGCGCCAAGGCCCTTGAAGGAGCATAGTCGTCACTGGCACTTAGCTCTTTTCCATCCGTGGTCCGCTCGCCTCAATCAGAAGCATGGAAGCCGACCCCGGTTTTTTCTCCGCCGCGGAGGGCCGAGGAAGATGGACCGAGATTTGCAACGCTCGATCTGCTAGAACATAATATGAACATGCAGCATCGTCCATCGTACAGAAAGCAGCAGACATGGACCAAGCCCGTGACGACCTTATCGAGCGTCTCCGAGCTGACGAAGCGCGGCGCCTCGGCCGAGAAATTGGCCAGACAACTTATCGCTCCACGGATCACCCATCACTGCGAGATCATCGAGACTGGCAACGAGTCCTGGCGCTTCAAGAACCGATCTCAAAGCTAAAGCCGGGGCGCCCAACAAACGCGCCCGACCGGGCTGCGCAACCCCGACCAGCTCCACCCGGTCGGGCGCTCACCGTCGTGCTCTGCAAGGGGGGTCAAAATTGGGCTCTGACTCAGATTTGATGATTTTGCATGGCGGATTGGTGCTGTTTCACGAGGGGAATCAGCGCCATGGCGAACATATTGAGTTTGTCGTCCCTGATCCCGGCCGGATTGGTTGTCGAGCGTTCCGCCGAGGAGGAGGGGATGTTGGTGGTTTCGGCACGTTCGGTCGCCGCGTCGGCAATGCCCACTCTGTGGGCGCGTTTCCGTCCGCGTCCACAGCCGATACGTCAGGACCATCGCGGACCTGCCATGTGCCGGCAGGAAGGTCAGGCTTCGGCTGACCGCCCGCCGCTTCGTTTGCGAGGCGACGTTCTGTCGGCGACGCATCTTCGCGGAGCGGTTCGAAGACGATGTGGTCGCCGAACGCTCCAGGCGAACGTCGCGTCTCGAGTGTCTCGTTCATCATCTCGGGCTGGCGCTTGGCGGTAGGCCGGCCGCCGGCTTTGCCAGGCGGCTGATGGTGCCGGTCAGCAACGACACGCTGTTGCGGGTGGTGCGGCGTCGTGCCGGTCTGCCTTATGATCGTCTGAACGTCATCGGCATCGACGATTGGGCGTGGCGTCGAAATCATCGCTACGGAACCATAGTATGCGATCTGGAGCGGCGGCGCATCGTGACGCTCTTGCCCGATCGCGAGATCGCTACCGTGCAGGCGTGGATCGCCAATCATCCCGAAATCGCGATTGTCTCGCGCGACCGCGGCGGCGGTTATGGCGAAGCGGTGACGAAGACGTTGCCGGAGGCGATTCAGGTCGCCGACCGCTGGCATCTCATGGAGAATGCAAGTTCCGCCTTCCTGGACGCCGTGCGGAAATCGATGCGCCCGATCCGGGCCGCGATCGGCGCAGCCACGATTGATCCCGACTTGCTGACCTGCGCGGAGAGGCTGCAATACGAGGGATTCCTGCGACGCGAGGAAATTAATACCGCAATCATGAAGCTCGCAGGCGAAGGCATCGCAATCAAGGAGATCGTGCGCCGCACCGGCCACAGCCGGAAACTGGTCCGACAGGTGATGCGCGGCGAGAGGACGGATATCTTCCGGGTTCGGCAGAGCTCGCTTGAAGCGTACCTGCCGATGCTCGACGAGTGGTGGAGCGCGGGTTGCCGCAATGGCGCCGAGCTCTGGCGACGCCTGACGTCCAAGGGCTTTCGCGGCTCGCTCCGCGTAGTCGGCGAGTGGGCGACCCGCCGCCGCCGCGCCGAGCGGGCATCCGAACAGCAACTTCGCAAAGTGCCGTCGGCCAGAACCATCGCGCGATTGATGACAACGGCTCGCGATCACCTCAGCAAATCCGACTCGGTGACCATGGCCGCCGTCGGGGCGGGCGTGCCCATGCTGGTCGAGGCCCGCTGTCTCATCGACAGGTTCCAGGCGATGATCCGGACGAAGGCCGCGAGCGACCTGGACGCTTGGGTAACGGAGGCCACCACGAGCCTGATTGCGTCTTTCGCAAGCGGCATCACGCGCGACCGCGCAGCCGTCCGCGCCGCCATCATCGAACCCTGGTCGAACGGGCAGACCGAGGGTCAGATCACGAAACTCAAGCTGGTGAAGCGCCAGATGTATGGTCGTGGAAAGCTCGACCTCCTGCAAGCCAGACTGATCGGCGCGGCATGATCATCGGGATTGCGTCAGAGCCAAAATTGGACGCCGATCTGGAGTGGGCCCCTCGGGCCGGACGATTAGAGCGGAAATGATTTGACCCTGCGCCGGGCTTTCGAAGGATGGAAGCCATGGCAAGACACCGATCCCACAGCGTCGAATTCAAGCGGCAGGTTGTGCAGGAATATCTGGCCGGCGAGACCTTGCATGGCTTGGCGAAGCGCCACGACATCTCCCGCAACCTGATCCGGATCTGGGTCGACAAGTACGAGGCCGGCGCATTCGATGACGACGCACAGGCCGCTGACCTGGTCCAGGCCTACGAGGCGCGGATCGCCGCGCTCGAGCGCCTGGTCGGCAAGCAGGCGCTCGAGCTGGAATTTCTAAAGGGGGCTCAACGCTTCGGACCACGGCCGAGAAATGCACCCATGTCCGTCGTCGCCGGCCCCGCGGTCTCTCCGTCTCGGAAGGATGCCGTCTGATGGGGATCGCGCGCTCCACCTACTACGACAAGCCGAAGCGAGCCGTCGACGACACCGCCTTGGTCGAGGCGATGCACGCCCTCAAGGACGAGTTCGAAGTTTATGGATGGCGGCGGATGCAGGCGGCGCTCGGCCAGCAGGGATGGGTCGTGAACCACAAGAAGCTTAAGCGACTGATGCGCGAGCAAGGGCTCAATGCCCGGCGCCGGCGCCGCTACGTCACGACCACCGACAGCGACCACGACCAGCCGATCTTCCCGGACAGGACGAAAGACATGATCGTCGACGGTCCTGACCAGCTCTGGGTGGCCGACATCACCTACGTCGCCGTAGCCGTCGGCTTCGTCTACGTCGCCGTCATCATGGACGCCTGGTCCAGACGGATCATCGGCTACGCCATGAGCCGGCGGATCGACGCGCGGCTGACGCTGGCGGCGCTCGACGCGGCGATTGCCCTGCGCCAGCCGCCGCCCGGTTGCGTGCACCACGGCGACCGCGGGTCGCAATACGCAGCCGAGAAGTACCGCGACCGCCTTCGCGAGGCGAGGCTCGTCGGATCCATGGGGCGGCGCGGCAATCCGTACGACAACGCGATGATGGAGAGCCTGATGAAGACGCTGAAGGTCGAGGGCGTCTACCCGCTCGACTTCGAAACCGCCGAGGAGGTCGCCGAGCAGCTCCCGGCCTTTATCGAGAAATACAACGCCAGGCGCCTTCACTCATCGCTTGGCTACCTGAGCCCAGAACAGTACGAGAAGCAGCACGCCCGGCCGCCGGTCAAAAACGCCGCCTGAAATCGTCCGGCCCGAGGGGCCCACTCCAATCCGGGGTCAGTTTTGGGTGCCGATTGACAGGTCTGATAGACCTCAGGAAAGCCGGCGCGTTTCGGGGAAAGGGAACGCTGCTGCAGAAAGCAAATGAGGTGATGAAGGACGCATGGGAGACCGGGGATTCACACGCCGTCGTCGCCGCAATGGCGGAGTTCCGACGGCTCTATCAAAAGGACCTGCTGGATCATTCCCCGGTCGCGCACACTGACCAGACGGAATTCCGCGCCTGGTCGAAGCGCTTTGCGCAATGGCTGTTCAGCACCGATCATATCGCGATCCGCTATGGGATCGATTACGATGGTGTCGACATCCGCAAGCTGTCGCCGGGCACCCGCGGCATCGTGCTCCTGCTCCTCTATCTAGCGCTGGACGACAGCGATAACCGGCCGCTGGTGATCGACCAGCCCGAGGAGAACCTCGATCCCAAGTCGGTTTTCGATGAGCTGGTCCACCTTTTCATCGAGGCGAAGGTCCACCGCCAGGTCATCATGGTCACGCACAATGCAAACCTCGTGATCAACACCGACGCGGACCAGATCATCATCGCCGACGCGGGACCGCATCCGCACGGCTCCCTGCCGCCGATCTCATACAGGTCGGGCGGATTGGAGAATGCAGATATCAGAAGGGCGGTCTGCGACATCCTAGAGGGTGGCGAAGGCGCATTCCAGGAGCGAGCGCGAAGGCTGCGCGTGAGGTTGGAGCGATAAGGGTGGACGTCAACGATTTGGTTGTGCACCCACATTTCGAATCCGCTGGCAAGCGCTGTGGCGGCGACGGCGATCCTTGTCAGCGCGGAAGGGGTGCCGCCCGAAAGAGTGCACATTCACCATCTTAGACGATCCCCCATGCGCGAAAACTCCCCTTCCCCGTCAACTCACGCAGGTTGAACGCGCCGACGAGATCGAGCGCGCCTTGTCGCGAGACCTTCAGCTCCTCCTGGA
Organism: Aminobacter carboxidus; assembly: GCF_014863355.1. Lineage (GTDB taxonomy): Bacteria > Pseudomonadota > Alphaproteobacteria > Rhizobiales > Rhizobiaceae > Aminobacter > Aminobacter carboxidus. The sequence goes on from NZ_JACZEP010000011.1 coordinate 95,167, forward strand.
TCATGCTGGTCGACACCAACGGTCGCGACAGCACGAGGTCGAGCAGTGCGGGGAGTTTCGAGGTGGCGCGGCGACCGCGGAGCACGCGTTCCATCTGTTCCTTGGCGAGCAGGAGACGGTCGTGCTCCTTCAGCCCGGTGCTCGCCGCCTCGCATATGGCGTCGATCCAGGCAAGAAGCCGATCGGTTCGGTTGTGGGCGCGTCGGCGCTCGCGGGGAATCTTTTGCGCGCCGAGATGCAGGCATGGCAGATGATGGACGGCAGGGCCTTCCTGGCGCATCAGAGCAGCCACCAGAAGAGGTCCAATCCAGGCACCCCGCTGAAGTACCTCTATGTCGTTCCACGCATCGAGCAGCAGCGCGGCACGCAGCACGACGGGCAGATGCCGCGTCCGATCCAGCGCATCGCGCCATTCGGCGAGCCGGCCGCCCTCGTCCCAATCCTCGTCGAAAAACACCGACAGCCGGTTATCGTCTTGCGGAACCCGCCGCAGCGGCACGGCGGCGCCGCTGAGGATTTTGGACGAACGCGCCAGCAACGCATCGATCTCCGCGAATTCCCGGGTCAGCGCATCGTCTTCGGGCACCTCAGCCGCCGTCGCGGGCGCGGCTTTCGTCAGCACGCCCCCCTCCCCTTCCCGGCCATCTACCGATAGGTCCACGCCGGACCCATCCTGCCCCGTCAGCTCGCGCAGGCCTTCCCGCCCGAAGACCCAGTCGCAGGGCTGGGAGAGGATACGCCGTCGCTTGCGCAAGACGGCGTGTGCCCTGGTCAGTTCGTGGGTCGGTGAACGCTGATCCATCTGAGCGTCGTGGAAGACCAGATCTTCAAGGTGGACGAGCTCGCCTTCGATCCATAGAGCGGCGGTGGCGTCGTGGAAGTGCGAGCGCTCGATCCAACCCTCGCGCACGGGCGAGCGTGCCAGGCGCTCATCGAGGCGCACCAAAGTCGCGGTTGCCTCTCCGGTCGGCCGAATGAGGGCTTCCAGAGGCAGATTGCCGATTTCATAAGCCATTGTTTTGGCTGTATCTGATTTGCGATTGTCAAGCCAGTTCCCATTTAACTTGACCTGTCGGGGATTATTTCGACGACCACCACGTCATGCATTAAGGAGTTCCGCCGTGGTCTGTACAGCCACGCAGCCCAGACACGAGGGGAGCGCGAAAACCGCGCATTTCCGGCATCTGCCGGCCGGTAGCGATGGTGCAAAGTCCCTCAAGAGACGTTTACAAATGATCGGTTATCCTTATCCTCTGTGTTTGGAAAAGCTGCTCCGAAAACACACTCTCAGGCGCTCCGGATGGCCGCTGACACGCAAAATCGCGCTTCCCGTCGACCACAGGGCCGGCTTATCGGCTATGCGCGCGTCTCCACGGACGAACAGACCACCGAAGCGCAGGAGATGGAACTGCGTGCCGCCGGCTGCGAGACCATCGTCCAGGAGCATGGCTCCGGCGCCTCGCGCGCCCGCCCTGCCCTCGCCAGGCTCGTCCGCGAAATCCCCGCCGGCGATACCCTGGTCGTCGTGCGTCTCGACCGCTTGGCGCGCTCGGTCAGCCATTTGCTCGAGGTGATTGAGGATCTGACCGCCCGGAATGCCCATTTTCGCTCGCTGCGGGATCCGATCGACACCACAACGCCGCAGGGCATGTTTTCGCTGCAGGTCCTCGGCGCCGTCGCCCAACTCGAGCGCGCGCTGATCTCCGAACGCACCAAGGCTGGGATTCGCGCGGCGAAGGCGAAAGGCAAGCTTCCAGGCAATCCCGGAATCCGCGAGCGTCGGCCGGAGGCGCTGGCGAAGGTTACGGCCGCCCAAAGGGCCGCCTTTGGCGCGCGCATTCAAGCCACCGCCAGCCAGTGGCTTCCCACGGTGCGGCGGATGCGGCCCGACAACACGTGGGACGACATTGCGCGAGTGCTGAAGCAGCGCGGTCTTGACTGGACGCCGGAACGCCTCCGCCGCGCTGTGAAGTGGCTGGTCGCCGAGCATCTCGCCGATGCTCGCCTGCTCAGGAAGTCCCCTCCCCGCCTGCCCGAAGACCGGCTGATGACCCTGGTGGCCGGCATCCATGCCTCGAACCCGGCCCTGACGCTGCGCGAGATCGCCGGCCAGCTCGAGCGCTTGCATGAACGGACTCCCCGCGGCGGGTCGAAATGGTCGCCCTCCTCCGTCAAAAACCTCATCGACCGAGCGCGCCGATCGGGGCTCATCGCCGACGCGGCCGCGAACGTGGGCGCATCCGCCGGGTAGCTGGGACCTCGTCACCAGCCCTTTTTCTTCATGCTGTCACGCAGCGCGCTGCTGATCTCCAGCGAACCGGCGTCTCCCCTGGGTTCGGCGCCCTGCCCTGCAGGCGAGCCGCCAGCCGCGCCTGACGCGGCCGCCTTTTCCAGCTCGCTCATCCTGGCATTGAGCAACGCCGTAATCATCGGCCAGACTGAGAATTTCTGCTGGCGGGCACGCTCCACCAGATCGCGCAGATAACCGCCACGGCTGCGGATGTGCTCGGCCCGTTGCAGGATCGCGGCCAGCACGATCGCCGCATGCTGCGGACTCATGACCTCGGCCGCTTCCTGCCAGGCGCTTGGGCTGATCCCCATGCTCGGCCGGGCTCGATCGGCGGCGGCGCCAAGATCTCGCCAGGTCCGGATTTGCCCACCCTCGGCGTAGTGCACGATATCCGGGCAGGCGCTCAGCACCATTCCCAACGGCAGATCCCGTCTTGGCAGGCTGCGCACATTGTCGGCATGCTCGGCGCTGCCGCTCGCTTCATTCTTTTTTCGTAAGCCGCTTTTAATTTCACCGGTAGGATTAAAGTCTGGGTTTGAATTCTGTATGTGGCGCTCAGAATGAGACTCATTGGCGTTCGAATCTTCTGATTTGACGAATGTTTCCAACGTCTGGTGGACGTCGGCCCATAGATCTTCCAATTCATCGGCGAGCGCCTCGAGCGCCTGTCGTGGCGCTGTCCGCGGAAGCCGGGCAATGATTGCCTCATAGCGGCGCTGAAAGGCCCGCCAGTTGCCGGGCACGTTCTCGTTGATCCCGGCATCGATCATCTTGGTCACGTCGCGCCGGCAGATGGTCAGCCGCTCCTTGACCACCCGGAATGCTTTGCGCTCGGCAGCGACGGCTTCTGCTAGCTCCCGAAACTCCGCGGCACGCGCCAGGATCGGCGCGAGATCGAATCCGTAGGCCTGCTCGATCGCTCCGCCCTGCCCTTTCCGAGCGAAGCGTTTGCCGTTGGGGCTGTCCCTGCGGATGACAAGCCCCGAAGTCACCAGATTGGCGAGATGACGGCGCAACGTGGCCGGCGACATGCCGTTGGCCCTACGGATGAGCTGCTCGTTCGACGGGAAGACTATCAGGTTGCCCTCCCCGCTGAGTTCCTCGTCGCGATGGAACGTCAACAAGGCGTTGAGGATGGCGAGAGCGCGATCGGTAGCACCGAGCACCTCCTTGGCCTCGCGAATGTCCCTAAACACCCGCCATTTGGAAACCGTGGCGCCCTGATCTATCTTTTTGGCCGTTACCTGGCTTGAAATCAGGCCAAGCGTCATCGGCCGCCGCCCAAAGGGCGTCGTTGCGGTATGCGTCTGCATTCCCTTTACCTTTTGTTAGGCAAAAGAAATCCGCTCGCCGAAACGGCGCCGAGTCACGAAGACTCTTGACGGTGATTCTCGGAAATGCGATTCTCCAGTTGCGACACTATGAGAAGGGCTTCCGGAACCTGTTTCGGGGGCCTTTTTCTTTTGCGGGCTACTCTCCGTTGGTTCTCGTGTCGTCTTGCTGCCGGAACTCCTCGTAAAGTCGATCGAGGTGCTTCGTCAGGTAGTCTCCGAACGCTCGCGCGTCGGGTCCCCTTGCCTTCAGAGCAAGAGTGAACTTCTTTCCCTCAGCAACGGTCTCGGCTGCTAGGCGGCCATCTGCTGGCGTCCAGGCACTGCGGGCCACGGTGGGTTTTTTGCCCGTTTCAGCCCTGGTGGCTTTGAGATGAGTTGCTAGTGCCTCGAACCGTTGGTCGCTCGGCAACGCGGCGATGGACGTCGACGTGACGAATTGGAGCGCCTTGTCCAAGTTACTCGGTTTGTCGAGCAGCAGTTTGAGGTCGTACCAGCGGTCCCGGCCGATCCGGGCCGCGCGCCCAATGCCCTTCAAGAGTGGTTCGGGCAAACTGGCAACCGCGAGCATCTTTGACAGCGTAGATTTGTCGGCACCCAAGGCTGCCATGACCGTCGAATGGTCATCATCAAACTGGCGATTGACGATATCTGCGGCGAACACTGCCTTCTCAATGAATGAGGTGTTGGCGCGACCGTTGTTCTCTTGGCCTTGCGCGATGACATGTTCACGGTCAGTCATCTGCTTGACGACGGCCCGCACCTTGCGCCCGAGCCTGACGGCCGAGAGGCGCCGCAAATGGCCGAAGACCAGCATGTAGCGGCCTGGCTGTTGCGGATGTGGCCTGACCAGAACGGGCGTGTCCTGCCCGCGCTCACGCACGGCCGCCACGACGCGTTCAAGCTCGTCTCGATAGTCGTCGCCCTCAAGAGAGAAGCGGTCTTTGGCAAAGGAGTCGTCTATCAACGCAGGGTCTAGCTCGACGATTGTTTCGCCTTCGAGCAGCTTACCGGCGTAGGCTGCCATCTCGTCTATCGAACTCAACAGGGACCGGGTCGCACCCTTGGCTGCGTAGTCGAGAACCGCGCGGTTTTCGGGAGGCGTGTCATCGCTGGTGAGCAGGCTTGCAAACGGGTTCTTTCGTGCCATCTAGCACCCCCAATCCGTTAGTGCATTGATCCGCCATGCCTTTTTAGTGCTTTTTACGGCCGTCAACGCGGCCATTTTGGTTTCCACGCTGGCAACGGGCGCTCCATGATTGCTCTCACGTCGCGAAGCTAGCCCTTTGAAAGCTCTCGCCTTTTCTGGAGTTTTTACGGCCGACAACTTCATAGCCGTCCCCACGCCCGGTGAATCAGCCCCTGGATCTCGAAGTTGACCGCGTCGAGACTCTCGATCGCACGGTCATACGTGTCCCGATTGAAATTCGCGCGCTCGACTTCGTAGAGCGATTGCTTGGTGAGGCCGGCGTCCGAGATCGCCGTCGATTTGAGCATAGGGTTCTTGAGGATGTCCTCGGCGAGCATGGATTGCATGAAGCCAAGCATCTGCGCCTGCGGCACATCAGTCGGTTCGAAACGGGTAATGAGATATCGGAGCCAGTCCAGGTTGAAGTTAGCCCCGGCCTTCTTGATAGTCTTGGCGATGTTGCCGAGCATGAGCAGGAACTGGCTCATTGACATGAGATCCAGCATCTGGGGATGAACGGTGATCAGGACCGACGTCGCGGCGCTGAGCGCCGTGAGAGTCAGGTAGCCGAGCTGCGGCGGACAATCGATGATGACCACGTCATAGCGATCATCGACGGTCTCGAGGGCCTTTCCGAGTCGAGTGAAAAAGCGTTTGCCTTCCTGTGACGTCTGCATCGCAAGCGGCGTCTCGTACTCGTACTCCTGGAGTTCAAGGTTCGCGGGGACGATGTCGAGGAGCGGGAAATTTGTCGCTTGGATAACGTCGGTGAGCGGCCTTGGGTCGTCGTAGCGGATTGAGTCGTAGAGCGACGGATTCTTGTCGAGCTCCGGCTGGAAACCATGCAAGGCTGACAAGGAGGCCTGAGGGTCGAGGTCGACAGCAAGGATCCGATGCCCAGTGAGCGAGAGGTGTTGTGCGAGATGCGTCGCCGTGGTCGTTTTGCCGGAGCCGCCCTTGAAATTGACAACGGCAATGATTTGCAGCTTCTCTCCCGCCTTGCGGCCAGGCACGTATTTTTTGGCGTCAGATCTGCCGTTCTTGTCGAGATAGTGCCTCAGTTCGACAATTTGTTGTGCCGTGTACGAGCGCCGCCCGCCGCCGCCGATCTGTGGGGTAGGGCCCTTGCCCTCGAGATGCAGCCGTTTGAGATTGTTGGGGGTCACGCCGAGATAGTGAGCGGCTTCTGCCATGCCGAACGGACGCAACGTCTTCTCGGCATTTGGCGGAAACTTCTCCATGCGCAACTGATCGAGCTTGCGGGAGATCTCCGCGCCCTGGGCGAGAATCCTGTCGTCAAACTCAAAGGAGGGCAGCGCGTCCATCTCGTTTCCGTCGCAAGAGAAAATAGCGCCAACTTGAGACAACGCGCCGATTTAGCGCCAGTATGTGCGATTCCTACGATACGGCAAGAGAATTTGCGTTAACGAAACCTTAATGCCAACCCTACCCACTCCCGTGCCTGCACTCAGAAGGAACGCAATTTTCTAGAAATATCAATACGTTACTAAACTCAGGGGAACTGCTGCGGCGAAGTCCACACTCACACTTCTATTAGGGTACGCTCACCTGCCGCCGGTGCTCGGCCCGTCGAGTCACGACCAAACGCTGCAGAATCACTCATAGTTTCACTAGTCGCGAGGTTAGCCCAAATCGGGCCACTTGCCCCGGTTCCCAACCAAACCGGAGCAAAGCGGATGCGGGTATTAGCGATCTCGACGGCGGGATACAGAGGTGCCGACGACCTCATCGACTCGATGCACCTGTTGCGTGCGCGGATCTGGATCTCCCGAGGCCGGTCGAATGAGACATCGAAGTTTGGCAGGGGAGGGGGTCGACGAATTCGATCCCAAACGCCCCACATACATCCTAGCGACACCATCTCGTCACGTGGTGGGATACGCGTTTCTGCTGCCTGCGACTGGGCCGACCATGGTCTTGGTCCTGTTTCCCGATCTCGAGCGGACCGGGCCTGCTGCTCCCTCATGCAGCGATGGTCGAAAGTTCTCGCTTCTGCGCCTATACCTCGCTGGAAGCGGGGAGGGCAGGGGGGTTGCTGCACACCACGTGACGCTCGCTATGTTTGTGACGATCATCGATTGGTCGAATGGTCGACTAACGGTTATCGCGAAATCGTCACGGGCACCGATGTCCGTTTCGAGCGAATTCTCAAGCTGCCGGTTAGCGCATGACCCGACTCGGCGCTCCGCGCTCGCTCGGGAACACGATGGCAGTGGCTGGCTTGTTGCCGGCCGATCGCGACAGCTTCGAGCGGTTACGGCCCAGCGAGCTTGGGGCCCTCATCTACCCAATCAGTCGCGCCGCTGTCCCGACATTAGCGACCGGATCTTCCGAAATGCGCCCTCGACAGGAACCGTTTCAAGCTCAAACCAGCCAGCAAAATGTAGGGCGGAATGGCAAGCGAATAGTGACCACAGTTTAATTCAAGAATATTTGGCTGAGCGTCGGCGTCCTTCAGCCTTTGCATGAACCTCTGTGATAGCTCTGGCAACACCACTTTGTCTCTCTTAGCCAACACAACGTGAAGATCGAGACCAGGCCGTGCCAAACTATGCGCGTAATTCTCCAAGTTAAGTGAACCCCATGCTCTTCTCAGATCGGTAAGCTCAATCTCAGGCCCAAGGCTATCGCGTATCGTTCGTGTCGCGCGACCCGTCCAAACCATATCCGCTAGACTCCCCGCCGTCAGAAACAACGAGGCTTTTGACACAGCCAGGTCGTGTGCCGCGACTAGGGCCGCAACCCAGGAACCTAAGCTCATTCCGAGAACCGAAATCTCTCGATAGCCCTCGCTTTTCAACCAACGTATGAGTTTTCGCCCATCCAACACTGCCTGCCTTACAGATTGGATCGTTCGACCGAGATTAGGGCTAAGCATATAGTCGGCGTGCGCGGAGCCGGGACGGCTGCGCTCGAAGTGATAGGGCATAGCAATCTCGACAACCGTGATGCCACGCTGCGAGAAATAGCTGGCAATCTGACGATTCCAGGCGGTTGCATTCCAATGGTGAAAAATCACCATCGCCTGATTGAACGCGCCGCTTTCTGTGATTTTCGCCAAGACGACATTGTTCTGCTCTACATCAGTAGAGATGTCCGATGGAAATTTGAGCCACCCACCTTCCCTTTCAAAGCCCTGATCGCTCGCAGTGGGCTCATCGAAAAAGGTTGGATCAGCCACAGCCTGGTCCGCAAGGTCACAGAATTCCTCGATACTTGTTATCCTCTTCGCACCTGGAAAGGCGCGTTCCGCGTCAAGGACGAAATCCGTTGCTTTCTTCCCTTCCTCTCCGCGAAGGGCCCGGCGTTCGTCCCAACGATCGAGCCAACTATGAAACACTCTGATTGTTTCCTAACTCGCTCGCTCGCCAGCGACCAAATCCTGGATCGATCAGGCCGTATAGTGCGAGCAGCACTGTAATGGCGAGAAGGGTGGAAAAGCCGGCAAACGCGTCGATCAACAAGTAGCTGACAACAAGTAACGCCACGACCGCCGACATCTTCCACAAAGGCGCATGAAATCGACTTCCGACACCTAATCGGATGGAGCCATACAGAAATACAAAACAGGCCGATATGGCGACAAGGAGGCTACTGTAATGCGTCGGCATTCGATAGCGGAACCCGGTGCTCACATCATTGCGGCTTTGGAAGATCGAAGACATATCGCCGACCAACCACGCGACAATATTCTCACCATTGGATGCCAGATAAGAGCTTTGGACCTTCATCCATATGGCGACCAGAATCCCCAAAACAGCACACCGAAAAACCCCTCGCATCACTATGAGGCCGGCTTCACTCAACTCGTGCTGATGATCAACATCCGGCCGCTTCTTCAATCCGTTTCCAATTTTCCAAAGATCATGAACAATCGTATAGAGTAAAATGAGACCTACGAAGAAAAGATAAAACACCAGGCACATGTATAGGTAAGCTAGCCCGGTAAAAACGACCGTTGCCGGGACAGATATGACCTCAGGACGCACGAGAGCTATTTTCCCCCAATCCATGGCATAGTTGCCGCCGCCTTTCATCAACGGGATCAAGGACACGCCGACCCACTGGAAAAGACCCGCGAACAGCAAGCAAATCAAAAAAACCGACCAATACGTGTACGACGAAGCGTCAACGTTGCGCATCCAGGCGTCATCGCTATCCACCTCACCGCCAGGCGCTGCGAGTTTTTTGCGCCCATCACTTTTCCAGAAGGCCAGCAACTCTATGACGAAGAAGAAAAACAGCGGTAAAAACACCATGAAGTCGAGTGTCCAATTTGCCGCCCAAAGGAACCCAACCTGCTTAACGAGCCCGTCCGCCCGCTCGTAGGTTACGTTGTGGATACCATTGATGTACGACAAAAAGCCAAGGGCGGTCATGCCGGCAAACACCGACGCCGGTAAATTCAGGGGAGATCCGTGACTAAACAGCGCCTCCGATTTCCTTGCCAGACTAAAGCGCTGCCTCGGCCGATTGGCGCCAGTATCCCGTGCTAGCGCTGCCTGGTATCCGGAATCGTCATCAGAGGACGCGGTTCGGGGCATATCTGGAACCGCCAACGCAATGCCGCTACCGGCTCGCTTCCATTCTCGCCTCTTGGCCAACAACCTCGATTGCGCCGTACTAAGCTCCATCTGCCATTCGCTGGTTGCGATAGGATCATCGCATCCAAAAATCCTCGCTAGCCAGCGAATATTGGCAGTGCTTACTCCCTTCTCATTTTCTTGAAACCAAAGCTGCACCGTTCGCAGATCGACTCCAACCGGATTGGAATCAATCTGTGAAATCGCCTCTGCAAGAAGCTCGGGCGTCCATGGACCTGCAGGAAACCCGTCCTCGCCCGGCGGCCGACCAGCACCTGCCGCCGCCAACCGTTTGAACAACTCTTTGAAATCGCTCCCGTCGTTCGGCGGAGGAACAAATAACTTTCCGTTCCTAAACAACGACTTATTGGCCCTCTCTTCGTTTCGTTTCGCTGGGCTTCGTATCCTATCGTGCGCTCGTCCTCGATCAACGTTTTTATGAACCCGCGAAGGATCAGCGAAGCGCGACCGGGCTAAGCGAATTTGTCGAGGATGTCAGGAAGGGATGCAGTGCCGTTTCAGACCCGTGCCTGGAACCAGATCCGGTATCTTCCTGGAAGAATGAAGATGATGGGAAGTCTTTTTCGGCATCGCAGAACGATGTCATGGAGCATTGCGCGCCACAAGCGCGCGCGTCAGGGAAGGGTCACGGCCGAGGAACCGTCTTCATCGGCATGGAAGCTTGTGCGTTATCCAGCGCTGATCTTCTTTCGCTGGCGCGAGAAGCGCGCTCTTTCCAAACTGATCGTGCTTGCGCCGGCAAACGCCGATGAGGCCCGTCAGAAACTTGTCTATCTCATAGCCGCGATCGTGGCTGATCCGGCCACATCGGATGCAATCGGCATCGCAGACGCGATCAAGACGCTGAAGCCCTTTGAAGGAACACTGGCTCGCTGCCTGAATAGAAGGAGAAACCGTTTCAATGATTCGCCGTTGTGACGCACCGTGCCGAACCTGCAATTTCGGACGTGGTGGCAATTGAAAGCACAGACTTGTCTATTTGCGCAGATTGAACCAGTGGCGTGTCACCTTTCCATCGCCGGCCGTGATGTCGAAATAGTACGGATCTTCCCGCACAGGGCGCGGCATCGTTACGGTTTCCTGGCAACCATCGCGGCCGCCATAGCCTGACGGACACCTGTTGCGAACCTGAATACAGAGGTCGCTCTGACCACCGCCATGATCTTGGTTGCTGGATCCGACGCTCCATCCGGAAGGGCATTCGTCATAGGCTTCGTAGCCGGGCTTGCCGGTCCCGGCTTCAGGGCAAGTCGGCCAGGAAAATCCCCAGTTGCCCATTGCCGAAATCAGCCGCTGCATCGGTGGGTGACACGCCGGCACGCCGCGCCAGGCCGGGTTCGAGGATGATGCGCACAGGAGCACCTCACATCCCCATTCGCTCGCCGCAGTGCGATCGGTCAACGAAGCAAACGCCGCCGCGGAGAGTACCGTCGCCATTGAGATCATCCTGACAGGGTTCATGGGAACGTCTCCTTCGATCAGCCTATCGATCTGTTCGCTTCGGGCGCGTGCGGGCATCCTCGAACGGTGGGGAGATTTCGTTTTCGCGTTCGGCAAGCAGGTTGAAATCAGCGATCGGGCGTCTTGCAAGCGTCCGGTCCACCGCCTTGCGTCGCCACTCCGGCATGTCGAGCACATAGGTGGCCCACATGCCGTACCGGGCCGACATCGCGTGGTTTTCCCATGTGAGATATTCAGCTGGCGCCGGCGACATCACCCGAGCCCAACCGACGCGCAGCATCTCCAGGGCCAAATCGCGGCCGCGCACCGTGCAACGGCCGACAAGAGCGCCATCGGCATCGTACACCCGAACGCGGCAATCGACCGGTGCATTGCCAACCGTGCGTTTCAACCACCCCTTCGCCAGAGGACCGCATGGCACTGGCTTCGGGATCATGCTTTCGCCGTGGCGGCGAGGATCGTAGGACCATTGCGGGAGCTCGCAGACGTCGATCGATGCCAGCCGCACCTTGTGCCCACCCTTTGGGAACCAAAGTGTTCGCCCATCGATGACAGATGTCCGGCCGGAGATCCTTGTTGCCTCACCCAGTTTGGGAAGCGATCCAGCTTCGACGAAGGATCGTCTCTGATCGCGCAGGACGTCCGCCGAATGGACCGGAGAGGAAAGGGCGGTCATTAGCAGAGCCACGACGCTCGATGTGGCGGCTGACCTCACGGCGACGTGCCTCCGCCGGTTGCATTTTGACCGAGCAGGATCGCCGGATGCTGGACATCGTCGAATTGCCAGAGACCCACCTTCTTTTGCCGCGCGGCTTGTTCCATCACGGCGTAGGGTGGGTGATGGGGCAGGCCGCGTCCGTCGAGGGAGGCGAAGGCGAAGCCGGAGGAGATCATCAGATTGGCGAGGTCGAGCCGGTCTGTCCCGATCGTTGCATAGCAGGACACGAAGACCGTTCCGGCCGATCGCGCGACTTGCGCACAGACGGGATGCGTATCTGCGATGTAGGCGGCCAACACGGCCAAGGAGGCCTCCCCGCAGTCGCGACGAGCGGCGGACTTATCGGTATAGGCTGTGCCGCGCAGGCAGGCCTGCGCGCCGAAGAGGCGGAAGCGTCGGCCGTTGTCCTGCCAGCTGTCTCCGCTGTCGAGCGTCACGCCTGGTTTCAGCTCGAAGTAACCCTCTGGCGGTGCGGCCATCACCGGCATCGAACCGAACGTCAGCGCCAGGAGGAGGGCAGGGGACTTCATTGCTTCGCGATCCTTGGGTCGGCCCACATGCCATAGCCGCGGCGGCCAATATCCTCGGCCTCCTTCAGGTCGGCTCTTGCAGGTGTCCCGTCAGGTTTCCTTGTTATGCGGTGGCTGCCGAGCGAGACCAACTGCTCCTCGAACATGTCGACGCTGTCCAGACTGCCCGGGTAGTTGTAGTAGCCGTAGCAGGTTGCGTCCTGCGCCTGCGCGCCGGTCTCGCTGACAAAGGCGCGGCAGTAGATCACACGGGGCGACTGGAGCAGCGTTGCCAGACCCTGGCGAGCGTAGTCGTCACAGGACCCGGCAAATCCTTCCTTGCGATTGACCATGTCGCCCGCGCAAGGCTCGATCCCGTAGAGGTGCACCCTCAGATTCGCGTCGACGCGGAAGTCAGTAGGCGACACTGCCCTGAATCCGGAAGCCGACGCATAGCCCTTGCGCTCCGACACGTTCCCCTGGCCGTCGTAATATTCCATGACCAGGACGGTCTTCCCGGGTGCCGCGAGCGAACGAACATAGGTTTCGTCCACCGGCCCGGCCGCATAGGCCGGCAGGCATGCGCCGATCGCCGCCAGGCAACTGGCCGCTCGTCTCATTTGCAGTCGCCTCCAGGTTGTTGCCGTGCTCGACATTGACCTGCCTCCTTCCATTTTGCAAGAAAAATCACAATCAAATTGACATTGTTTTTTCTGTCGCCTAACCATTCGAGCATCTGTCGTGTCAAGGCTTGGATGCGGACCCATGGCGACGCAAGCAAAATCACCGTCGATAGCGCCGCTTCTGGCCGTGACAATCCTCACGAGCATATGCGTTAGCCCGGGCCGGGCCGCATTGGCGTCCGAACTGTCTGCGTCCACACTTCTCGAGCGCCAAAAGGCTCGAGAAAATGGACAACATGATGATGTTCCGTCGTCCGCTGACGCCGTAGCCGAAGCACGCTGGGCGCGGCTGCCTGACGACTACGTGCTGGGAGAGGGTGGTCAGATAGTAGTTCCCCAAAACCAGGCGCCGGAGCTGATCGGAGCGCCAGCAGCCGAGGTCGTCGGGCTCGAATCCGACGGCAGTCATTTTGATAGCGGTATTCAGCCTGGCACGCCGGAGTGCGGGCCGTCTCCGGCAACGCCTGCTGAGATCACCCGCCTCGTGATCGAGGCGGCAGAACGGCACGATGTCGATGCGGGATTCGCCGTTGCGGTTGTGACCGCCGAAAGCCGCCTCGATCGGCTGCGCAATTCGCCCAAAGGCGCGCGTGGACCCATGCAGCTCATGCCGGCGACGGCCGAGCGTTTCGGTGTGACCCATATCTGCGATCCCGAAGAAAACATTGATGGTGGGGTCCGCTACCTGCGCGAACTAGCCGACGAATTCCGCAATCCGCTTCTCGTCGCCGCTGCCTACAACGCCGGCGAGGAACGCGTGCGCGAGCATGGCGGCATTCCGCCTTTCAAGGAAACGATCGGGTATGTCGCCGAAGTCCTCAACATTCAGATGGGTCTTGAGGGAAGCGGTGCGACTGCGAGCAAGCCGCGTGACGTTGCTGATGAGCAGCGATCAAGCCCCGCCAGCGGAGTCATCACGTCGCGCGAACGCCGCCAATGGGTCGGCGGTGTCATGCATTTTTAGCCGGAGGCCACCATGAACGACGTTTCCTATTCGCCCGCTGCGGGGTCAGTGCCAATGCCGATTGCGTTCGCCACGATGCTGACCATCTGTCTGGTGTTTGCAGAGCCGGCATTGGCGCAATCCTCTGGCGCCTTTGCGCCGCTGGAAACCGCAGTCCAGATGATCGTGGACTTCATCACCGGGCCGTTCGGTCGGCTTCTCGCCATCATCGCGGTGATCGCGCTCGGCTTCCTTGCTTTCGCCGGCCGCCTTTCCTGGTTCACCGCCGGCGCAGTCGTGCTCGGCATTGGCCTCGTCTTTGGCGCGCCGGCGATCGTGGACGAGATGATCGCGGCCGTGGGGAACTGAGCCATGGGCGAGCTCACCGACGAACAACCCCATCTGACGCCGCTGGTGATCGGTCTGACACGGCCGCCAATGATGTGGGGCATCCCTCTCAATGCCTTCTACATCATCGTCGGTTTCACGCTGATCGCCTTCCTCGTGAGCACGAGCTTCTGGTCGGCGCTGATCGCGCCGCTGATCTATCTCGCGCTCTTCGCCTTCTGCAGCCGCGACATCCGGATTCTCGATCTCGCTCAGGTCGTCGGTCGCCGCACACCGCGCACGCCGAACCGGCTGTTCTGGCGCACGAACTCATACGGGCCCTGACCATGTTGAACGTCGTCGCCGAAGAGCTGGGATTTGGACGTGAGCGCCGGCGCGAGCGGCTTATGTCGACCCACATTCCGTATCTGCGCCATGTCGCCGACACCGTCATCCGGCTCGAAAGCAGTGCGATCCTGTCGGTGATCAAGCTAGATGGATTGTTTTTCCAGACGGAAGATCAGGCCGAGCTCAATATGCGTGCGGCTGTCCAGAACACGTTGATCCGAGCGCTCGGCTCGAGCCGCTATTCGCTCTGGTCGACGGTAATCCGCAAGGAGGTCAAGCCCTCGATCGGCGGAGCCTTCTCCGACCCGTTCTGCGAACTTCTGAACACGCGCTATATGGCATCGCTGCGCGACAAGCGCATGTTCACCAACGAACTCTATCTCACGATCGTCCGTTCCGGGATGCGTGGCGCGCTCGGCGCCGCCGAAGGTTTTTCGCGACTGCTCGACCGCTCCTCCGGAAAAGAGGTCCTCGAGCAGCGCCTGCACGAACGCATCAACGAACTCGAAGAGATCGTGGGCAACGTCACGCGCGAGCTGCAAAAGTACGGCGCGCGTCCGCTTGGCGTCGTTTACCGGGATGGCGAGCCCTATTCGGAACCCTGCGCCTTCATCAACACCCTGCTCACCTGCGGCATCTCGCGCGACATGCGCCTGCCGCGCATGGGCATCCGCAGCTATGTCGGCACGTCGCGCCTGCATTTTTCGAAGCGGACGCTGCAGGCGCAGGGTCCGACCGAGGCAGAGAACCGCTTCGGCGCGATGCTGTCGATCAAGGAATATCCGCCCTTCTCCGGACCTGGGATGCTCGACGGTCTCCTGCAGATGAATCACGAGTTCATCTGCACCCAGTCGTTCACGCTTGCCGACAAGCCAATCGCCCAGGAGCGCATTTCCCGGCTGCAGCGCCAGATCCACGCGTCAGATGAATCGGGCAGCACCGTCGAGACCGATATCGATTTCGCGCTGAACAGCCTGCTCAATCAGGAAGCCGTCTTCGGCTATCATCATTTCAGCCTTTTGTGCCTGTCGCGCGATCTCGCTGGACTCGACAAGGCCGTCGCCGAACTCGGCTCGTGTCTCACCGACATGAACATCAACTGGCTGCGCGAAGACCTCAACATGGAGGCTTCGTTCTGGGCGCAGCTGCCGGGCAACCACGCCTACATTGCGCGCTCCTGCATGCTGTCGAGCGCGAATTTTTCCGGCTTCTCCTCGCTGCACAATTTCGCGACCGGTTCGATTCGCGGCAACCACTGGGGACTGCCGATTTCGATCCTCGAAACGACGTCGCAGACGCCCTACTGGTTCAATTTCCATCAGCGCGACATCGGCCATTTTCTGGTGACCGGTCCGACCGGGTCGGGCAAGACCGTTGCGCTGACCTTCCTGCTTGCGCAAGCCTTCCGGATCTCGCCGGAACCCCGCGCCGTTTTCTTCGACAAGGACCGTGGCGCCGAGATCTTCATTCGTGCGGTTAGCGGGGACTATGAGGTGCTTCAGCCGGGCGTGGCGACCGGCTTCAATCCGCTGCAACTCGAGAACAACGCGACGAATCGCGAGTTCCTGCACCGCCTGCTCAAGGCCATGCTCGACCCAGCCGACGGCCACGGGTTCAGCCAGGAAGAAGAGGACACGCTTGAGCGGGCGATCGGGCGCATCTGCCAGGAGCCGGTCGAGCAGCGCACTCTAACCAATCTTTCCGGCCTGTTGATGGGCCGCGCACGCTCCGACGCCAACGATCTCCAGTCACGTCTGCGTCCATGGTTCGAGGGCGAGAAGGCCTGGCTCTTCAACGCGCCGCAGGACGTCTTGTCGTTCTCGGGCCGCCGAATTTTCGGCTTCGACATGACGCACATCCTCGACAATCAGGACGTGCGCACGCCGGCGCTCATGTACCTTTACCATCGGCTGGACGAGCTGCTCACCGGCGAGCCGGTTCTCATCTTCATGGATGAGGGCTGGAAGCTTCTGCAGGATCCGGTCTTCTCCAATTACATCGTCGACAAGATGAAGACGATCCGAAAGCTCAACGGAATCGTCGGGTTCGGGACGCAGTCGGCCGCTGACATCGCACGCTCGCCGCAATCGCACACGCTGATCGAGCAGTCTGCGACCAATCTACATTTCCCCAATCCACGCGCGGACGAGGAAAGCTACATCCGGCGCTTCGGACTGACCGCCAAGGAGTACGCCTTCATTCGCAACACTCCGCCCGAGCGGCGGACATTTTTGGTCAAACACGGCAACGACTCCGTCATCGCCAGGCTCGACCTCACCTCCATGCCGGATCTCGTTCGCGTGATGTCCGGCCGCAAGGAAACGATCGAGCAATGCGCAGCACTTCGCGCGCAACTCGGTGACGATCCGGCGAAGTGGCTGCCTGTTTTCTGCGGCTGGGAGGTTCCAGCATGATTCGGCCTGTTTCCATGCTTCTGGTGTTTGCAGCATCACCGGCACTTGCTGACATTCCGACCATCGACAATACGGTCCTCGACCAGCGCGAGGATCGCGACCGGAAAACCAGCGAGATCGAGAAGGTCGACGAGGAGCGCTACGTCAACAATCAGAGCGTGACCTGCTCAATGTACCGGCCAGGCCGAAAGGATGATCCGGTGGCAGCGGCGAATGCAAATCCTGCGATCGCCGGCCTCGTTCGTCGGATCGCGCGGGAAGAAGGCGTCGACGAAAACCAGTTCCTGGCGCTCGTTTACCAGGAAAGCCGTTTCAATCCTTGTGCAAAGTCCGGTGCCGGGGCGATCGGCCTCGCCCAGCTTATGCCGGGAACCGCCGGCGACCTTGGCGTCGATCCCTACAATATCGATCAGAACCTGCGCGGCGGCGCGCGTTACTACAAGCAGCAGCTTCGAAAGTACAACGGCAATGTCTCGCTGGCGCTTGCCGCATACAATGCCGGCGCGGGGAACGTGAACAAATATGGCGGCATCCCGCCGTTCAAGGAGACGCAGGGCTATGTCGCCAACATAACCCGGAAGTGGCTGCCTGCCTTCGGCGGCTCCGACAAATCGGGCATTCCGGTCAACTATGGCGGCGGCGGCGCCTATGCGGGCGCCCGGACCAGCACCATGATCGCAATGGGCCTGACCGCGGCGATCGGAGAGGGGTCCGGCGATGTCACGTCCTGGCTGACGCAACTTGGCGACATGAGTTCGGGCACGATCCAGGACAGCTGGGATCACAATTCGGGCGCGCGCAACGCGAACATCGAGCTCATCAATCGGCTGATCCTGCTCAGTACGGCCTTCGCCGATCTCACCAATTCCACCAACGCCATGACGCTAGGCGACCTGTCCGGCACAAACCGATCGACCCGGTATGAGACGGGCAACGAAGGCGACGATCGGCCAGTGGCTGGCTTCTGCGACGGGCGCGAAGGCTTTGTCTGGGACGCCGACGCGAAGGCATGTGTTCAACACATCGACGCGCAGGCGCAGCTGCTCCTCGATATTCAATGATGGAGATCGACATGAAACGCTCGTTGGCAATTCTGGCGTTCGTCGGCGCAGGCATAGCGCCGGCAGCAGCCGATATCCCGGTCATCGACAAGACCAACTACGCGGTCGCACGTGATACCGCTGAAAAGACCGGCAAGATTCTCGATACGAACAAGGAAATCCTCACAACGGTCGAGGAGACCCTGAAGGCGGTCACCGGCGACCGCGGGGGCGACGCTGGTCCCCTGAAGGATATCGCGATCGGCAACGGTTTTAGCGTCTCCTCCATGCCGTCCTTCGACAGCATCCTGAAGGGTGGGATCGCCGATTTCGGCTCACTCGATCCCAAAGTGGTCGAAGCTGCCACGCTTTTCATCAACGGCTTGCAACTCGTGCGCTCTCTTTCGGGCAAGGACAACAGCTCGCTGGCCAGCGACAAATCCTATGAGGAGCTCATGAAAACGGTGATGGGCGTGTCGGCTCTGATTACCGGTTCTCAAGCTGCGGTCGAAACCCGCCGCTCCGCACTCGAAACCGCCGGCGGCGACATCGGCAAGGCCGAGGATATCAAAGGCTCTATCGACCAGAACACGCAGCTCCAGGTCCAGACGGGCCTGACGTTGAACGAAATGATCGGCGTGCTGAACGCCGGCGTGCAGTCGTTGCACGCCGAGAACCAGCGCAAGCTGACCGACATGTCGAACACCAAAAAGGCGCTGCGGTACGAATGAGAGGGCGGCAGTGCATCTCGAACGCTCTGGTGTTCGCACTGGCCGTTCTCTCCAGCGGGTGCGGCACACCGCGCGAGAAGACGGCGCCGTGCACACGACCGGCCAATCTGTCGAGCTATGCCAGCACCGGGGACGAATGCGGACCGATGTTTTCGGTCAACGCGGACAGGGCTGCGGCATTGGCGGCGATCCAGGGCTTCGCGACTGGCGACGAAGAATAGGGCAGGGCGGTGGACGACTTCATTGGCGAACTGCTGGATCGGATCGATGCGTCGGGGCAGAATTTCTCACAGAGCGCCTACGAGACGCTGAGCCAGGATCTCGAGCCGCTTCTACGCCTGCTCTTCGTCCTTGCCGTCCTGTTCTACGGCGTGCAGCTTTTCCTCGGGACTTCCCGCCTCAGCGTCGCCGAAATCATTGGTCGGCTGGTGCGCGTATTCGTCATTCTCATTTTGGTCGGCACATGGTCGAACTTCAACGATCTTGTCTATGACTGGCTGACGACGGTGCCGGAGGCGGCCGGCCGCGCCATTCTGGCGGCGTCGGGTACCGGCGTTACCGAACCCACGAACGGGCTGTCGCAAATCTGGAAAACCGCGAACACCGCCGCAGCGGCCTTCTCTGAACAGGCCGGTTATCTGTCCGTTCTGCCCGCTTTAATAGGTATCGTCATCATGCTGTTCGCCGGCATCTTCGTCGCGATCGCCCTCGGGATTCTGGTTCTTGCGAAGGTGATCCTCTGGGTTCTCCTCGGCACAGCGCCGATTTTCATCTCGTGCTTCTTCTTTGATTCGACTCGTAACTATGCCGTCGGCTGGCTCAATCAGTCGCTGCTCTATGCGATGATTCCTTTGTTCGTTTACGTGATCGCCGCATTCCTGATCGCGGCGATGGAACCGGAACTGACGACGATCGACAGCATCTCCGGCAATCGCGAACTGAAGCTCAGCGACTTCGCTGCCTTCATCATGCTGTGCATCGCCGGCGCGTTCGTGCTTTTCCAAGTACAGTCCTTAGCGCAAGGCATCGTTGGGGCGTTCGCAACCGCCATCGGTCACGAGTCGCGCCGACATGCTTATCGCGGCGTCTATCTCGGGCGCGAAGCGATTGGGCAATCGGCACGCCAGACACGGGCTGCCGTGCATCGCGTCCAGGCCCGACTCCACTCACCTCGGCAGGATGGCGCGGGCGCCTCCATGCAGCGCGCGATCACGTCAAATGGAACGCCTCGGCAGACCTGACGGCAGGTTGATGTTGGATCCCGAACAAAAAGAAAAGGGCAGGGATGGCAGACAAATCCGAATCCGCGCTGCGGTCCTATTTCCAGCAAGGCGACATCTGGGAGCAGGAGATCATCAAGCGGGCGAAGCGTTCAGCGCGCGTCGCCTGGTTCTTTTCGATCGTCTTCGCCGGGATCGCCCTGCTCAGCCTGCTCGCCGTGGTGCTGATGCTGCCGCTGAAGAGCTTCGAGCCCTATGTCGTTACCGTCGACCAGACCACAGGCTATATCGAAGTCAAGTCGGGTCTGACGCGGCCGGCCAATCTCACCGAACAGCAGGCGGTCACGCAGGCCAATGTCGTGCGCTACATCCGCGCCCGCGAGGGCTACGATCCCTATGCCATCACCGAGAATTTTGGCATCGCGGCGCTCCTTTCCGCGGACGAGGCGGCGCGGGAACTGCAGACCCTCCACAGCGCGGCCAATGCACAGAACCCCACAAAGGTTTATGGGCGGCTGAAGCGGGTCCTGGTCGAGATCAAATCAGTGACGTTCCCGAACACCAGCACGGCGATCGTCAGGTTCTCCACCAACGAACGGAGCGACACGGAATCGATCGTCCGTCATTGGATCTCCGTTGTGCGCTTCCGCTATACCGACACACCGGTCCGCAACGAATGGCGCTTCGAGAACCCTCTCGGCTTCCAGGTCTACGCGTATCGCCGTGACCAGGAGACCGTTACGCCGGGGGATACCCAATGAGGAGTGGCTCTTTTACGGCTGCGCTGATTGTAGTTGCCTCAGTTTGTCCGGCGTTAGCAGCACAGACTCCAAAGGGCGGCTCGCTCGACGCGCGCGTGACCAGCGTCACCTACCAGGAGAACAACGTCGTCCAGGTTTTCGCGACCTACGGCATCTCGACCATGATCATCTTCGACGAGGACGAGAAGTTTGAAACGATTTCGCTCGGCGACACGGAAAGTTGGCAGGTCGTCCCGGCCGAGAAGGGCAACATCCTCTTCGTCAAGCCGATCGCCAAGGACGTCGTTACGAACATGAACATCGTCACCGACAAGCGCATCTACTATCTCGAACTGCATGATTTCGCGCCCGAGGCTGGCCGCAAGGTTTTTGGAATCCGCTTCCACTACCCGGAGAAGAATCTCAACGCTGCTTTGCGACAGGAGGCCGAACAACGAGCTGCCTGGCCGAACATCTCCGGCATCGACAAGGCCAACGTCAACATCGACTATTCGTTCTCGGGTGATGCGCGCCTGAAGCCGCTTATGGTCTTCGATGACGGCAACAAGACCTTCTTCAAATTCGACCGACGCGTGCCGGCGATCTTCGCGGTCAATTCGGATTTCTCCGAAACGCTTCGAAACTTCCGCAGGGAAGGGGAGTACATCGTCGTCGACGGGACGGCGACCCAGTTCACTCTGCGTGATGGCGATCAGTGGATCTGTATCTTCAATCTCAGGAAGCCGGATTTCGCAGCGCCCGATCCGGCAATCCTCGGGCCAGTCGAAGATGACAAGGCCAAACGCCGGCGTCGGAGCGGAAACTGATGAAGCGCTCCCCTGAACTCGAGGCCCTTGGTCAGAGCGACGACCCCGTCATTGCCGACAACGCCGTTCGTCGAAAGCAGCTCGTCGGTGGCGCAGTCCTGCTCCTGCTCGGCGTCGTCGCCGGCTATATGGTTCTTGCCGGCCGGCAGCCGCCGGTTCGCGACATGCTCGATGGCGACGAGGAGTTCACCACCACAACGTTTCGTCCTCCATCCTTCGTGCGCGAGGGAGAGCCCGAGCCGGAACCTCCGGCGCCGGAGATCGTCGAGATTCCGCCGCTACCGCCTCCGCCTCCTCCGGCCGAAGAGGCCGATACGACCGAGTTCGAGGTGCCACCGCCGCCCGTTCCCGGAACGCCGCCGCCGCCGGAAGCGGTCGATGCGCCGGCTGAAGAATTCCCCGAGCGCTTCCGCTCGAAACTGGTCGTGGTCGACAATGCGACCGCCGGCGGACAAGGCAGTTTGACCGGCAACGAGGGAGAGGGGCTGACCGTCGCCGGTGAGGATCGCAGCAGCAAGTTCCTCGCCGCAGCCTCCAGCATCGGCGACCGCGGCGCCAAGGCGAGAAAGATTGAACGTATCGACGCACTCGTTCCTGAAGGCACGTTGATCCCTGGAATATTAGAGACCGCTATCGTCAGCGACCTTCCCGGGCAGGTGAGGGCGATCGTCTCTCAGGACGTCTATTCGTTTGACGGTCGACGCATTCTGATCCCCACCGGCACCCGGCTCATCGGTGAGTACCAGTCCGAAATCACGCGGGGTCAGACGAGAATTTTCGTGGTCTGGACCCGCATGCTGCGCGATGACGGCGTGTCGGTCCGGCTAAACTCGATCGGCGCCGACAGTCTGGGCCGTGCCGGCCTGACCGGGCGCGTCGACAAGAAGTTTCGCGAGCGCTTCGGCGCAGCCATTCTGCTCTCAATCGTCGGCGCCGGCGCCAGCTACCTAACCGGTTACGGTAGCGAGGCGGCGGCGGGAGACAGCGACGATGCGCAGAACGCTGAGGAGCTCGCCCGTGAAACCCTCGCGCAGACCTTCTCCGACATGGCCAACCAGGCATTGGGAGACTCCTTGCGAATTCCACCGACGATCAGCGTCAGCCAAGGCGAGCGCATCTTCGTCTTCGTCCGCCAGGACCTCGATTTTTCCGCCATGTACGAGGATCCCGTCACCGAGGCACTGAGGGAGATCCGTCGTGAACGTAATCTCGACTAACTTCGCCGCCGAGCAGAAACACCATTTCCTGAACCGGGCGCTCGAGCCGCTGCGGCCATTTCTCGATGACAGCCAGGTTGTCGAGATCTCAATCAATTCGCCGGGCCAGGTTTATGTGGAGCGGTTGGGCTCGGCCAACATGGAACACTATGAGATGCCCGAGCTCACGGCCGATGAGATCGTCAACATCGGCGAGCGCGTCGCGGCCACTACCAATCAGTTCATCAACCGGTCCAGTCCCATTCTCAGCGCCGCCCTTCCGACGGGAGAGCGGATACAGGTTGTCCTGCCACCCGCGGCAGCTAATGGCGGCGCCGTTTCGATTCGCAAGCAAGTCATCAGCAACTTCACGCTCGACGACTATCGCGATCAGGGATCGCTCGATCAGGTGACGGTCGCCGTCGGCGGTCTAAGCGAGACCGATCACGCCTTGATCGACCAGTTGTCAGCCAAGGACATCTACGGTTTCATTCGAACGGCTATCGTCAATCGCGTGTCCGTCCTGATTAGCGGCGGCACCTCAAGCGGCAAAACGACGTTCCTCAATGCATGCCTCAAATCGGTCGATCCGCATGAGCGGATCATCACGTTGGAGGATACGCGGGAGCTCTTCCCACCGCAGAAAAATGCGGTGCATTTGCTCGCCTCTCGTGGCGACCAGGGAACGGCCAATGTGACGATCCAGTCCTTGCTCGAGGCCTCGCTACGTATGCGACCGGATCGCCTCTTTGTCGGCGAGGTGAGAGGATCGGAGGCATTCGCATTTCTGCGCGCGATCAATACGGGTCATCCAGGTTCCATGTCGACTGTGCACGCCGATACGCCCCTTGGCGCCTACGAGCAGCTCGCCATGATGGTGATGCAGTCGGGCTTATCGGCCGCCTATCCGAAAGCCGATCTCATCTCCTACATCCAGAGCGTCATTCCGATCGTGATCCAGTTGCGCAGGGAAGGGGGCAGACGCGGCGTCTCTGAAATCTTCTTCGCTCGCGGACGGACGGATGCGGCATGACCGGGTCGCTCCGCGTCTTCTATTTCGGCTTTTGCCTGACCGTCGCCTTTACCATCTGGCTGTTGGCTTACGGTCTTGGTTTGCAGTTGCTGTATGGCGATGGTCGGATCCTGCAGGCAACCATCACCACAAACCCCTTTGCTCCATTTCAGCAGCTTCTCATCTATGGTGATAGCGGCGTCTTGCGCGTCGTGGCGCTCGGCGCTCTTGTGCCTGCGGCTCTTGTCGCTGGGATCGTCGCGTATATAGGCTTTCGACCGAACTCGAGCCCCCTCGGGGATGCCCGATTCCAGACCGCGACGACGCTCCATCGTGATGGATGGTTCAGGAAAAAGGGCAAGATCCTCGGTCGTTTCGGTCGCCAGGTCCTTCGCGTAGACGACGATCGGCATCACCTGATCATCGGGCCGACCCGCTCGGGGAAGGGGGCTTGCTACGTCATCCCAAACGCGCTCTCGCATGAAGGCTCGATGATCGTCACCGACCTCAAGGGCGAGATTTTTCGCAGCACAGCGGGCTATCGCAAGTCCAGGGGTAGTCAGGTCTTCCTGTTCGCGCCGGGATCGGAACGGTCGCATCGCTACAATCCGCTCGATTTCATCCGGCCGGACCGCGGCGACCGCACCACGGATATCCAGAACATGGCCTCGATCCTCGTCCCGGAAGTCACCGAATCCGAGAATTCGATCTGGCAGGCTACCGCACAGCAGGTCATCGCCGGCGCAATCAGCTACGTCAACGAAAGCATCTATTATGAAGGACACCGGACCCTCGGCGAGATCACGTCATTCTTCAACAGCGGCGCAAACCTTCAGGCGATGATGACGCTGATCAAGGAACGTGAGCCTTATCTGTCTCGCTTTACGATGGAGAGCTTCAACGCCTACATCGCCCTCTCCGAGCGGGCCGCCGCTTCGGCGCTCCTCGACATCCAGAAAGCGCTGCGGCCGTTCCGCAATGAGCGCGTTGTGGCAGCGACATCGGTGACCGACATGGACCTGCGCGCTTTGAAGCGCCGCCCGATCTCGATCTACCTCGCTCCCAATGTCACCGACATCACGCTGCTACGACCGTTGCTCGCCCTGTTCGTGCAGCAGACTCTCGACACGCTGATGCTCGAGAAAGCAGAGCGTTCGGTTCCGGTCTTTTTCCTGCTCGACGAGTTCCGCCAGTTGAAGAAGATGAGCGAGATCACGACCAAGCTGCCCTACGTGGCCGGGTACAACATGAAGATGGCCTTCGTCATTCAGGACCTGAAGAACCTGGACGAGATCTATGGCGAGACATCCCGGCATTCGCTCATGGGCAATTGCGGCTACCAGTTGGTCTTCGGCGCCAACGATCAGGTAACAGCCGAAGCTGTTTCGAAAGGCCTGGGCAAACGCACCGTCCGCTACAAGACCGAATCCCGCACGATAGAGCTGATGGGCCTGCATCGTCGCACCAAGGTTGAGCAACTGCGCGAGCGCGACCTGATGATGCCACAGGAGGTGCGGCAGATGCCGGGAGACAAGATGGTCATCCTGGCCGAAGGGCAAGGGCCGATCTTCGCCGACAAGTTGCGCTTCTTCCGGACGATGCCATTCCGGGAGATGGAGAGCTTCTCACAGACACATGTGCCGGACGTGCCGACAACCGAGTTCCTGCCACAGCGGCCCGTACCGGCAACAATTTCTGCCTATGCTGGCGAAGGCACGAATATCTCGAAAACTGAAGTCCAGGGTGCCCAGGCACCGGACAAGGCAAAGCGTGCCGGTCGAGAACTTTCCGCTTGGGCCGAACCCGCTGATGTTGGCGACAGGCGCCAAACAAGAGCGGTCGCGCCGGCCAAGGCACAGTTGCGAGCAGAGGCCGCAGCGAAAGCAACGCCTGGTCCACTCGATGCTCGTTTCGCAAAAGCCGCCCGGAAACTGAAGGCTCTTACCAAGGCTCCGGCCAGGTCCGGAAACCAGCGTGTAAAGCAAGGCAGTTGGGCTCGCGTGTTCGACGAGACCATTCCAGACGAACTGGAGATCGCCGAGGCCGAGGCGAGCTGACTCTCTCCACTCTCATCGCGTTCTGTTTTGGAGAGCGCGAACATGCCGTTCTTGGTGATCGCGTAGTTGGCTCCTTGCCAAGCATACAAAAGTTTGTATACTCCGCCGATGAAAGTGCTTAGGTTTCGGGGCAGCGCCCTCAATGATTTGCGCGCCTTCCCCGAGTCGGCACGGCGTGAAGCGGGCTATCAACTCGACAAGGTACAGAACGAGCAGGCCCCAGCCGACTGGAAGCCAATGGGCACCGTCGGGAAGGGCGTCCAGGAAATCAGGATTCGGGACGAAGCCGGTGCGTTCCGGGTCATCTACGTCGCCAAATTCGCTGAGGCCGTCTACGTGCTACACTGTTTCCAGAAGAAGTCGCAAAAGACCAGCAGGTCGGACTTGGACCTTGCCGCGAAACGCTACGGCGATCTGGTGAAGGAATTAGGCCAATGAGCAACGAAACTTTTGCAAGTGTTTGGGACGCGATCGAAGACACGCCGGCCGAAGCGGAGAACATGAAGCTCCGCTCCACGCTGATGATGGCGCTGGAGCAGCACATCCGGGCAAAGGGCTGGACCCAGGCCGAAGCCGCGCGCCAACTCGGCGTGACGCAGCCGCGCGTGTCCGATCTTCTGCGCGGCAAAATCAACCTGTTCGCCCTCGACACCCTCGTCAATATGCTGGTCGCGGTCGGCCTGCATGTCGAGGTTAGTGTCCGGGAAGCTGCATAATCATTAGCGCCCGGTCTGTGGGCGATGTCACGCTGATCAGAGGACACAATGTCGAACCGGATTCCGCTGGACCCCAAGCTGCCGAAGACATTTGACGCAACCCCGAACGACACGCGAAGCAATCAACAACTCGATGCGTGGTGGGATCGTCCCTACGGCATCACCTTGTCGGACGGCCGAATCGAGGTCCGGTGCTTGAATGGTGGGGCGTGGGACCGTTCAACATATCTCGGCGTCGCCGAAAACTACGATGCGGCGTGTGCATTGGCGGAAGCCAAGCAGGCGGAGTGGCTTAAGTTCCGTGAGCGTCCCAGTGTCTGTCTCGACGCAGAACAGGTCTTGGTGATCCGGCAATCGCAGCGGCCGGACGAAGAACCACAAGAACTCGGGACATTCCCAACCGCCGAGGCCGCCAACGACTATCTGCGCGCCAACTTCCCCGAAACGTAGCCGCTAGGCGGTTGCGCCGTCTGGGCCGCGAGAGAAGTGACAACGGTGCGGCCTGCAGCTTTTCACCAAACGGCGTCACCCGATCATGGTCATGGAGTACGAGTCCACGCACGAAGCGATTGCCCACCGCTTCCTGCAGCTGACGAAGCCTCGAAAATCCTGCGCCCGCACCGTTGCGCTTGCCTTTACCTCGATTCCGATGATCCTCCCGCGACGATCTTCGATCACGACATCGACCTCGTCCTGGTCCTGGTCCTTGGTCCGGTAGTGCGAGAAGGAGACGCGTCGCTCCTACCACGATGCGAGCTTAAGGAAGTCCGACACGACGAAGGTTTCGAGCAGGGCGCCGAAGCGCGTCCGATCCTGCTGCAGCGCTCCGTCCTCATCCTCGCGCAATGTCGCGAGTAGCCCGCTGTCGAGAAAATGCAACTTCGGCGTCTTGACGAGGCGGCTCAACCGGTTGCTCGACCACGGCGCCAAGGTCCGGACTAGGAAGAGGCGCTCGACGTTGACGGCACCAGCATGATCATCGAGATCGCGTCAGAGCCTCGTTTGGACGAAAATCACCCTTCAAACAGACATCATTCCATGAATAATCACAGGTCACGCGTTTTTCGTGCTCGACCTTCTGCCAATAGCAAGCGAGAGGGCGTGCCACCTCCGCGCCGTCACAAGCCTCCCGATGTGTTGATCGCACACGCCGGACCGCCGGGCAATCTCCGTCATTGGCATCGACCAGACTAGTTCGTGCAGCTCGCGACTTAGTTCCATCATTGCCTTCGGACGCGGCTTGTGCTTGGGCCGTGGCGTCCTAGCTGAACACAAACTCCCTGACGGGAGCCACCCAACTTTCGACCGTACGGTAGAGATCGACAATCCACGCTTCGACGCTGCCGAGCTGGGGCCCGAAGTAAATGAGCGGAGCGATCAACAGAAAGGCGAGCAAGAGCCAAGAACCGGGCCAGCCGTGGTCGTTTTCTGGCAACTCGTCTGGAGGCGGGCCGTATTTATATGGCCAGTTGTCATTCTTCATGACCAACTCCTACCTCTCGCGATCGTCGCGATCGCGGTCATGACGCTCCTCGAGTTCCAGTTCGATTTGGCGAAGACGCGGCACATGCTGCTGCGGCGGATCGGATCTGGCAAGTTCCACGTCGAGGGTCGGTTTCCTTTCAACGAATCGATCATCGGGATGCCTTGTTCGTTGCTCGGACGGCATCGTCGCCTGCTGCTCGACGATCTGGTCATCGTGCTCCGGCGTCGAACGGACCTCCTGACCCGGATCGCGATGTTGCTCGGCTTCGGCAGCACCTTGGAACCCGCCAGGCGCGCCGTCATTCCGGCGCTTCGCGTCGGCGTCGATTGAATCAGCTTTCTGATCGCTGTTTTCTCCCCTGTCGCTGCGCCTGTTCTCGACCCGGGACAGCTCGATCTGATCGATCGTACGCTGCAGCTCCTGATCCGATTTCGCGACTTCGCGCATATATTGGTTGTCGCCATCGATCGCCATTTCGGCGGCACGGTTGATTTCCCGCTCGAGCCCTGCCCGATAGCTCGCCGTGTAGGATTGCGGCAGCTCACCTGTTTCGATCCGCTCAAGCCCCTCGCGATAGTGACTAACCTGGACGAGAACCTCGTTCGCTGTTTCGACCGCCTCCAGTCCGAACCGCGCGACCGCGGCATCCCACTGGGCATTGGGATCCTCATGCTGACCGTCGCGCGAGTCGCGCGGTTCCTGCCCGCCCTCACGATCGGTTTGGCGTTCGGTGAATTCGAGATACTCGCGACGGATGTCCACCACCTCGCGCGCCGCCGCGGCGACCTCCTCGAAATCGGCGCGATCCGTTGCGTCGATCGTCTGCTCCACCGAGGCAAGGACTGCTTCCACACGATTTTCATAGGCTTCGAACTCCGGACGCGTCATCTCTCGCATCTGTCCATCCTCACCGTTCACGAACTCAGCCAACTCTATCATATTGGCTATGTTTTTGACAGATTCGCTTTGGTTATCTACGAAAATACGCTCATTTTGGGTGTTCTCCGTAAATCCTTCCAAGCGACCGATCTGACGCAGTGCAAAGGCGCCCTCGCGCGAGCCGCCAGCCTCATTGGCAAGATCACTCCAGGCCGCGGCCGCTGTTGCCGCGTACTGCCGGCTGCGGTCGGTGGTCGCGAAGTCAATGTCATTCGAGCGCTTTGCCCGATAGCGGCTATGCGCGGCTGAGCTCGTGCCTTCGTGTTCGGTGCGGCCGCGATAGCTGACAGGCCGGACCTGGTTGCGCGTGTACGCTGGTGCGCTGGCAAACTCGCGACGATCAGTCAGCTCCATGTCGATCCCCTGCTCACGCGCCTTTTCCGCCATCACGGAGCGCCATTCCCGGAACATCTGCGGGCTGGTGACGATCCGATCACCGGTCTCCGAGCGCATGGTGACGATCGCATGGGCATGAATGTGTGGCCGCTTGCCGCCCTCAGTCATTTCCTTCGGATCGAGCGCCGGATCGTGAACGGCGAACACATAGCGATGTCCCGCGAACTGTTCGCCCAGGAACTCGCGAACGGCTGCTTCAAACGCGGCCCCATCCGTGCCGGCCCGCGCCGACACGATCAGATGCATGACGTCCCTGCCCTTGCGGCTGTGCAATTCCTTGCGCCATTCTTTCTGGACAAGATCGCCGGCGAGCGCCGCATCCCCGATTAGCCGCCCGGTGTCGTCACGAACTTCCGTGTCGGTCCCAGTGAGCAGTTCGCGCACACGCGCCGTGCCCCACTCTACGCCGTTGCCGTAACCGTGGAACCGAAAGCTCGCCTCGACATCACGGCCGGCGTCGGAAACCTCAAAACGCTGCTGGACGATCTCGGCAGCTTTCCGGTCGCCGGTCAGCCGCTCGCCCGGCCCATCGCGCAGTACAACGATACCGGAGACATAGAGCTCGTCAGGGGATCGCTTCCGCGCGGTGTAGATGAACCGCCGATCACCAAATCCCGAGCGCAGGATCTCGCGCAGCTGGTCATCTTGGTCGACATCATCACGCAGTGATGCTGCATCGACCGAGACATGAAAGACCCCGAGATCCCGGCTGGCAGTGCGATTGTCGAAGAGATGCTCCCACTCGGCGCGCTGTTCGGCAAGCGCGTCCCTTCCGAGCACCCTTTCGCCGCGCTCATTCTCGACGGCGAGTTCACCGCCCCGCGACGTATAGCTCATCATCGCGCCGGCACGGCCGCCGCCGCCGTAGGAGGCCAACTTGACTACGGCAGGCTGACTGCCGCGCGCCAGCGCACCAAAGCGCGTCCTCATCGAGCGGCCGGCCGCGCCCACACCACCACGCGACCGCCGCGCCCCGTTTTCGCCCTGCCGCCGCCGCGCTCGGCCGAAGCCGTCCAGCCGCTCATCGCCGATCCGCGCGATCCCTCCCCTTCGCGGCTCTTCCCAGTCGCTCTTTTCGATATGACCGAGCTGCATTTCATGCACCAGTGTGGCGCGACGGCGCTCCCATTCCCGTTCGAAGGCGCCGGGAAAGAACTCCATCAGGCGCCCTCCCCGCGTCGGGCTGCAGCTGACCGCCGTGTCATCTCGGCGAGTTCGGCAGCGAGCGTGGTCGCAACGCTGTGCGCATCCTTGATGCTGCCTGTGACGTCGCCGTCAGTCGGGACTCTGCCGGTGTTGATGGCTCTGGCAATCTGATTGAGGTTGCCGCCGATCGCCCGCATGCCGTCGGCGAGCAGGCCGAGCACCATGCGATCCTCGTCCCCGAGAAACGGCCGCACGCCGGCGCCCTCCATCGACAGCGACCGGACAAAGGCGGAAACGGTCATCCCGGCGGCGCTCGCGGCCGCCTCCAGCGCATCGAACTCGGCCGGCGAGAGGCGGACATGCGCGACCCTGTCCTTCCGTTTCGACGCTTCGGAAATGCTGCGAACCATCGCCAGCCATACCTCTGCAGGCCGCGGATCGAGGGCCTGTCCCTCGATCGTCAGGAAAAATGTATCACATTTTTCCGTATCCTGCCAACCAAAAATATGGTTGTTTAGCGCCCCACGCCCGCATTAGTCTTATTTTTCAATATCAATAGCATTGTGTTTTTCCATGTTCGTGTGTTTCTATATCGATGTGAATCCACGACCACACGGAAATGGATTCATGTGTCAGTAGAAACACATCTTCATGGGAGATAAGCCGATGACCGTCGTGATCGCCGCCATCAACGGCAAGGGAGGCGCTGGCAAGACCACCGCGCTGATGAACATCGCCGGCGAGTACGCCCTGCGTGGCGGCCACGTCGCCATGATCGACATGGACGCCCGCAACAATCTCATGAAGTGGTGGTCGGACTGCCAGGAGAAGGATGCCCAGCCAGAAGGCATCGAGGTTTATAGCCACAAGACCGCACGAGGGCTGGAGCGATGGATGGAGGAGAGCAGCGGCGTCTTCGATTACGTGCTGATCGACACACCGGGCGAGGACACGTCGATCGTTGATCCGGTAATCGCCTCGGCCAATCTTGTGATCTCGCCGATCCAGCCATCAAAACGTGAAGTGCTCGGGGCCATCGACAGCTTTGAAAATGTGCTTCGCGTTAACGACGTGCTCGGCCGAAATTGCAGGCACGGCGTGCTGCGGACCCGGATCACAGTGACCGTCCGACACGCGGAACTTTATCGGAAGATCAGGCCGATCATCGAGGACAAGGTCGGGACCTACCTGTTTCGCACTGAGGTGTTCGAGCGCAATATCTATAAGGACATCCACAACGGGATTGGAACGCTCCAGATGCAGGAGGTGACGGAGGCGATCGCCAAGGCGCGGCGGGAAACGCAGGCGCTGGTCGGCGAGGTCGACGAAATGCTCACGACTGAGGTGGCTGCGGGGCGTGCGGCATGAGTGCAAAAGAGACGCTGACCCTCGATGAATTCGCGACCGCACCGCGCCGACAGCGTCCGGCGGCTGCCGTGAATCCCGCACGCGCGGAGATCGAGCATCAAGCCGACATGGAGGCCGTGGAACCCTCGGCAGGAGCAGAGCCGAAAAAGGGGGAGACGTCCAGCGAGGCGAGCAAGGCGTTGCGCCAGATGAAACGGGTGCGCATGAAGGGGGTAAGCCACTTCGTGAACGTCCATCTGGATCGCGACATGAAGCGGCGGCTGAAGCTGGCGTCCTTCAACCTGGACACGTCCATGCAGGCCCTCATGGAGAAGGCCATTCGACACTATCTGGACGCGAACGGATTCTGACGACGTATGGTCTAGAGGGGGCTACGCCAAGAATCGAGTTGATATTGTGTCCGAATCCCTGCTAGGAACACCATCGTTTTGGCTCTGATTTTTGGGGTTTGGAGCCAAATTGGGGATTTTCCCGTCTCTTTTGGCGGGTTGGGGCAGCGAGCGGGTTCGAGCGAGCCAGACAATGGCCATCAAGGACGTACAGACTTACATCGACAGGCATGGCCTTGTCGAAACGGACGATTCTGAGGCTGGAAAACCGATCTGGCGAAAGCCGGGATTTGGCGGCATTCGCGGTCTTCTCGAAATCGAGGAGAAACTGAGCCGCTTTCTGCGAGAGCGGCGCGATGCGCAGAACCTGAACCGCGAGCAGGTTGGCATGATGGTCGGCCTGCATCATGAGATCTATGCACGTCACGAGCGCGCCGGAGCGAAGCTCAGGGTAACCCGGCTGCTGCATCTCGCCGAACTGCTCGATTTCTCGCCAATCGAAGCGATCTACGCGGCGGCTCCGCAGTTCTTCGGCGAGACCGAGCAGGAGGCGGAGACGAGGTTCAAGCTTGTGATGCGCATGCTGGACCTGCCGGCGGCTACGGCACAGAATCTGCTCAGGCTGGTCGAGGAACTGTCGCCGGACAGCGGGGCGCAGAACGCGGCGAGGCAGCCGGAAACGAAACGTCGGGGCTGACCGGACACGGGAGGCGGAACTGACGATATCGACCGGACGGCGAGCGGCTACACAAAACGTCGGCCTCCCGTGTTGGAGAAATGCAAGATCGAAGCGGCTTGCACCGCCTCGATCGTTGGCCTCATGAGCCGCTGGTTTCGGGTAGTCTGAAAACCTCGTCCGGATTGGCTCCGGTGCTTTCCCACCACGCCGCCTCGGCTTCGGCCTCGCTGTAGTAGACATTGTCGACGCTAAACCGCGCGCCGCTGATGTCCTCGATCTCGGCAATGATAGCTGCGAGACCGCAGAGCTTGTCGGCCGGCACCGGCACCGCGATCGGGACCTCGCCATCGCGATGATGCCAGCGACCGGTGTGGAAATCGAAATATTCATTCGTGAGATCGTCGACCAGATACTCGTCGAGGAGCGCGATCGGTTCGACCAACCAGGTTTCGTAGTACGCCGTCTGGTAGTGGTGCAGGTCATAGAAGGCGTCCTCTTCGTCCTCCGTCCCGCGCGCAGCGACACGCGCCCAATTGGCGGCGAGGATGTTGCGCTGCGCGTCGATCATTTTCGCAAGCTTCGCTGCGAGAGTGTCGTGCACGCTGCGCGCCAAGTCCGTGTTACAGCCGAGGCGGTTGGCGAGAACGAGGATGCGGAAGCCCGAAAGCTGCGCGACAAGCATGAGAGTGTTGTGTGCCATGTCATGGTCTCCTTCATCTTGATGACGGAGGCCCGGCGACGGGCAAGTCGAGCATCGGGTCAAGGATCGCGAAGCGACCGCCGGAGGCGGCGCGTGGGGGTCCCGATTTTCTGTCGGCGCCCTTTTTCTGGGCGTCGGCGGAAAATTGGCGGGACCGCGCGTCCTTGAGGCGATGGGAGCGGCCAGTAGACTGGGACGTCAGAGAGATAGACCCGCATCCCCGTCAGGGGATGCGTCCATATCCGGCGACCAGCCGGCAGGGTGCGCGAGGGGTCGCCCCTCGTGGCATCGGGGCCGGTCGATCCGGTCTCTGATGCCCTGCGAGATGGGATCGTTACCGAAGGCGGAGACCGCATCAGCGGGCTCCGTGAGCGGCGCGCGAGCGACGCGAATAGAGCCCGGTCGGCCGCAGGCCGGCTCGCCCAAATGCCGCACTTGCAGCCGATGCATCAGCATCCTGAATCGATGGAGACCGATCGATTCATAAAACGCGTTGGACGGCGTCGGTCTCGGACGCAACGATGACGTCATGCAGACCGAAGACGCGATCCATCTCCACCGCATCGATCCTGCGCGCAACATGGCGCGGTTCTATCGTATGTCGTCAACCTTGAGCTTGTTTGGCGATATCTGCCTCGTGCGCGAATGGGGACGGATCGGCAGGCCCGGGCGTATCCGCATCGACCTCTATGAAACCGGAGAGGAAGCCCTGGCGGCGCGCGAGGCCCTGTCGCGCGTGAAGCGGCAACGTGGCTATCGTGATGTGTGCGGAATGGGACGACGTTTAAGGTGAGGGGCAAGCAAGCACAAAAAAAGGCCCGCGCCGGAGGACTCCAGCGCGGGCCTTTTGTGTCGGCTATTTGGATTGCAGATGTCGCAGCAACGCGGCGAGCGGGCCGTCATGTGGCAGGCGGCCGGCCTCCGCTGCAAGGTCGGCAACGAGTTGCGACGTGACGTCCTCGGGCAGCGGCATGAAGCTGTAGCCTCTCGAAAACGCCGCCATGTGCAGCGCGTCGATGGTTTCGAATTCGCGGTCGCTCGTGCCGAGCCACAGCGCGAGATCGTCGCCGCTTTCGTCGGGGAACGCCTGCAGGAAGAAAGTGCGCAGCGGCGCATCGTAGCCGATCGTGGCGTCTGGATCGGCGAGGTCGTCGCTGGTGACGGTGACGGTGTAGCGGCTCATGGAAGCCTCCTGCTCGTGTGGAACACAAAGAGGGCCGGCCTCTTGTGGGGCCGGCCCGTCGCGGTTCACTCCGGGTTGTTCCAGAGGATCACCTTCTTGTTCTCGTCGCCGCCCGGTGCGGGAGCGAGGTTGCCGAAGACGACGCCGATCTCGGGGGCCTCCAGCTTGAACGAGAGGTAGTTCTCGCCGGAGCGTTGGGAGACCCGGTTCCAGGCGGCGCCAATCTCGAAGCCGGTGCGCTTGTTGAGGACGCGGAAGTCGGGGGCGTCCTCGCGGGACTTGTTGGCGTTCGGCAGGACGGTGATCGGGGCGTTGACCCGCAGCGTGGCGAACACGCCTTCCATCGAGCCGTCGGCCTTGGCGGTGAGGTTTGCGATCGTGGTGGCCATGGTACTTCTCCTTCGGTTGCATCGGGACCATTCCCGATGGCGTCGAAGGAGAGGGCAGACCTGCTGCGGTCACTCGGCACAAATTCTGGAAAATTCTATTTGCCCAAATCCGCGGACCGCACTTTCAAGGGCCCCGCTTGCGGGAAGGAAAGTGCTTGGCCCGCAGCAAAGAACCGAAATCGAATTTTCCTGAATTTTTGTCGAGCGTACCCACAACGGGGGTTGACCGCGAAAGCAGGCGGTCCTCTACAAAGGCGACATGAAAAGGGAATGGTCCGGGTGTGAGCGAAGGCGACGCTCCCCGGTCGCCATCGCATTCCCCACCGCCAGGCGCTGCGTTCCGAGGAGGAGGGTTGTCCTGCTGCGTCGCGCCTTCCAACACCCTGCCCGATCCCGACCATCCCGATCGGACGCCCTGCCCGCCCAAGTCCTCCGTCAAACGAACCGGGCTCGCGGTCGCGTCGGGCAGGACCCTTCAAACCCCGACACCGGCAGGCGACCCATTGTTCAGGCGAAGTGCCCCTGCGCGCGTTGCAGGTTCGCAACCGCCCTGCCGCCGGCGCGACGATGGGCAAGACCTCTCTCGGGAATATACGGGAGGTGCCGCAACGGGCCTGCTCCGCAAGGACCGGTGACCGATGGTCGGACGCGACAGGGGCGTAGGGTCGGCCTTCGGCCGGGTCAGGGCGTGCGGCGTGCGCCGCCGGTGCCCCCGCGGATTGCCGCGTTCAGGCAGGCAGCGCCAGCCGCTCCTCCGGCGTCATGCGCGCCTCGACCGCATTGCGAACGTCCGGGCCGGCATTGTGCAGCATGGCGCTGCAGTCCGCCATATTGTGGATGGTCGCCACCATGCCGCGCATCAAGTCGTAAACAACGCACGGCGATCCGTTCAAGGCGAGGCGCAGCACGTTGAGGGCTGTCCCCGGCGATGCGCCGTCCCAGACCATCAGGCCGAAGTCGGCACGCCGGGCCATCTCGCGGTCCTTCGCTGCATGAACGGCGAAACCCTGAGCGCCGTCGGGCGGCGGGATGCGATAGGCCGCCCAATCGCCGAGATTGTTGCGGGGTTCCTTGCCGGCATGGAAGACGCCGACATGTTCGTAGCCGTAACCGGCGAGCAGGCTTTGGGCCTCGGCGTCGGCCCCGGGCGCATCGCCGATTAGCACACCGTGCTCGGCCGCCACGATCGCGCCGATGCGCGCAACTGCGTGTTCCGGCAACTCGAATAAGTCGCGCGATCCGCCTATGAATATCATCGCCATGGTGACTCTCCTTTCTCCTGCAACGCCCCCGTCTCTCTGCCTTCCCCCTCTCCCTCTGGCGCACAGCAACATGATGCGCTGCGCCGGCTGTCGAGGAGCGACGCGCCGTGGTCGGCGCATCGCCAAGGAAACCGGCGCTCACGCGCCGGCCTCTGTAAACCGCCAGACCGGGATGCCGAGGCGGCGGGCCTTGTCGGCCAGGTTCTCGGTGATGCCGGAGCCGGGGAAGACGATCAGTCCGTAGGGCATCACCGACAGCAGCTGGTCGTTGCGGCGGAACGGGGCGGCCTTGGCATGCCGGTTCCAGTCCGGCTTGAAGGCGATCTGCGTGACTTTACGGTTCTCGGCCCAGCAGGCGGCGATGCGTTCGGCGCCGCGCGGGCTGCCGCCGTGCAGCAGCACCATGTCCGGATGCTTCTCGCGGGCCTTGTCGAGCGCGTCCCAAATCCGGTCGTGATCGTTGCAGTCAAGTCCGCCGGCGAAGGCGATCTTGGTGCCGGCGGGTACCAGCACCTCGGCCTCGGCGTGGCGGCGGGCGGCGAGGAAGTCGCGCGAGTCGATCACCGCCGACGTCATCGTCTGATGGTTGACCTTGGAGCCGGTGCGCGGCCGCCAGGCCGATCCCGTCTGCGCCTCGTAGAGGTCGGCGGCTTCGTCGCGCATGATTTCCAGCACGTTGCGGCGCTCGATATAGGTGATGCCCTCGGCCGTGAGCCGTTCCAGCTCGACAGACTTCACCTCGGAGCCGTCCTGCTCGCCTTGGCTCGACCGCTGCGCCTCCTCGTTGCGGTCGAGGTTGCGGGCGACACGCTCGGCCGCGCGATGGAAGACGTTCACGAAGGACCAGAGCAGGTCGTCGAGGTCGGGTTCGAGCCTGGTGTTGCCGAGCATGCCGGCGAAGGTCTCGACGATT
>NZ_JACZEP010000012.1 GCF_014863355.1 Aminobacter carboxidus
GCCTCTGGCCTGCCAGAGGCGGTGCCAAGGAGCGCGACTGGGCAAATGCTGCGAGAATTCCCGCGCGGCGATTGTTGTTCAGAAAAACGCAAAGGCGTGGAGAACCTCTCCACGCCTCACCGTTCAAACTTCCATCGTCAGTAGCCCTGAAGCGTCAGCCCAAAGCCTTCTAACGTCACCCCGCCCCTCACACCTCCGGAGTGATGTCGTGCGCGCCAGGTACGGCACCCTTGCCCATGCTGATGACCGGCTCCATGGCGTCGAAGACGCTGGGCGGCAGGTGGCACTTGATCTGGTGGCCGTTGCCCATCTCGCGCACCGGCGGCACCTGTGTTTCGCAGAGATTGCCCGATACCTGGCTCTTGTAGCGGCAGCGCGTCTGGAACGGACAGCCCGACGGCGGGTTCATCGCCGAGGGAATGTCGCCTTCGAGCACGATGTGTTTTTTCACGACGCTCGTGTCGGCGATCGGGATCGCCGACAGCAGTGCTTCCGTATACGGGTGATAGGGCGGAGAAAAAATCTGGTCGGTGGAGCCCTGCTCGACGATGTGGCCGAGATACATGACCACCACGCGGTCGGCGATGTAGCGCACCACAGACAGATCGTGGCTGATGAACAGCATCGTCGTCTTCGACTTGCGCTGGATGTCCATCAAAAGCTCGGTGACAGCCGCCTGAACGGAGACGTCGAGTGCTGACACCGGCTCGTCCGCCACCACAACCTTGGCCTCGCCGGCAAAGGCACGGGCAACGCCGATGCGCTGCTTTTGCCCGCCCGAGAGCTGGCGCGGCATGCGGTCGGCGAAAGCGCGTGGCAGCTTGACGAGATCGAGCAGTTCCAGCATGCGCTGCTTGCGGTCGTCGACAGTCTTGCCGATCTTGAACCTTTCCAGCGTGCGGATGATCTGCGAGCCGACCGAATGGCTGGGATTGAGCGTGTCGAACGGGTTCTGGAACACCATCTGGATCGCCGACACGGTCGCGACGTCACGGTCTTCGATGCCGGTCGACTGGATTTCTTTGTTGCCGAGCAGCACCTTGCCTGAGCTTGCCGTTTCGAGGCCGAGCAGCACCTTGGCCAATGTCGACTTGCCGCAACCGCTTTCGCCGACGATGGCGACGGTCTCGGACTCGCGTGCCTCGAAGCTGATCGTCTCGTTGGCCTTGACGACCCGGCCCTCGCTCGAGCCGAAGACCTCGTTGCCGCCGACGCGATAATATTTCCTGAGGTCCTCGATCCGGAGCACCGGCGCGCCCGGCTTGACCGGCTCGTGCTTCTTTTCGGCACCCGGCGGCATCGCCGCCCAGTCGATCTCGTTGAACCGCACGCAGCGGCTGAAATGGCCGTCATGCCCAGTGACCGGGATCATCGGGATCTCGTCGGCGTTGCACAGGCCCTCGACGAAGTGGTGGCAGCGCGGACCGAAATTGCAGCCCTTGGGACGCTGGTGCGGCAGCGGCAGCTGGCCGGGAATGGCGACCAGCGGGCGCGAGTTCTTGTCAGCGCCCGGCAGCGGGATCGATCGGAACAGCCCCTGTGTGTAGGGGTGGCGCATGCGGTCAAAGACGTCCTTGATCGAGCCGGTCTCCACCGCCTCGCCCGAATACATCACCGTGATGCGATCGCAGGTCTCGAGGATCAGGCCGAGATTGTGCGACACGAAGATCATCGATGTGCCGAACTGCTTACCGAGCCCTTTGACCAGTTGGACGATGCCGGCCTCGACGGTGACGTCGAGCGCGGTCGTCGGCTCGTCGAGCAGAAGCAGCGCAGGTTTTGACAACAGCGCCATGGCGATGACGATGCGCTGCTGCTGGCCACCGGAGAGCTGGTGCGGGAACGAGCGCATCATGCGCTCGGGGTCGGGCAGCTTGACGGCGCGCACCGTTTCAAGCGCGCGATTGTAGGCCTCCTCCTTCGACACCTTGTCGTGGATCATCGGCACTTCCATTAGCTGCTGGCCGACTTTCATTGCAGGGTTCAAGCTGGCCATCGGCTCCTGGTAGATCATCGCGATCTTGTTGCCGCGGATAGAGCGCAGCTCCTCGTCGGACATGTCGCCCATGTCCTTGCCCTGGAACCTGATGCGGCCACCGACGATCTTTCCGATGTTGGAGAGGTCGCGCATGATGCCGAGCGACACCGTCGACTTGCCGCAACCGCTCTCACCGACGATGCCCATCGCCTCGCCGGGCATGACGGTGCAGGAAAAATCCATGACGGCAGGGATTTCGCCGCGGCGTGTAAAAAAGGAGATGGAGAGGTTTTCGATCTCGAGGATCGGTTCTTGGGCGGTGGCGTTTCTCACGGCTTCGTTCATCGACGTCTCTCCTGGTGGAGGTGCCTTGTCACAGGATGGTCGACCCCCACTGCGCCTCGCTGCGCGAGGCACCTCTCCCCCGTTCGACGGGGAAGAGGAAAGGGATCTCGTCCTGCACGGTTTGAATTGGTGTCGGAGGCAAGGCGTTGCGGCCGCCCCTTCCTCTCCCTCGTCGAGCGGGGGAGAGGTGGCCCAAAGGGCCGGAGTGGGGGGCGACCGAACATCAAGCGCTCAGTCCTTCATCGATTGTTCGCGCAACGCATCGGCAAGGAGGTTAAGGCCGAGCACGAAGGACATCAGCGCAAAAGTCGGCGGCAGTGCCGGGTGGATGAACGAGCGCAGCAGGCGGCTGGCGTCCTTGATTGCGGTACCCCAGTCGGGGCTTTCGGGCGCGAGGCCGAGGCCGAAATAACCGAGCGTGCCGAGCAGGATGGTGGTGTAGCCGATGCGCAGGCAGGCATCGACGATAAGCGGTCCACGCGCGTTGGGCAGGATCTCCCACAGCATGATGTACCAGGGCGTCTCACCGCGGGTCTGGGCGGCGGCGACGTAGTCGCGCGTCTTGATGTCCATGGTCAGGCCACGCACGATGCGGAACACGCCAGGGCTGGATGCGAAGACCACGGCAACGAAGATGTTGAGCTGGTTGGGCTCGATCGAGACGATACCG
Source organism: Aminobacter carboxidus (assembly GCF_014863355.1). Classification (GTDB taxonomy): domain Bacteria; phylum Pseudomonadota; class Alphaproteobacteria; order Rhizobiales; family Rhizobiaceae; genus Aminobacter; species Aminobacter carboxidus. Next base: position 2,994 of record NZ_JACZEP010000012.1, read on the forward strand.
AACGGATCGGCGTTGAAGACGAGGCCGGCATAGATCCAGCCGCCGAACACCAGCGTGATGCCGAGCAGCAGATAGAGACGGTCGGGCCGGTCCTTGAAGCGGGTGTAAAACAGCACCGAGAAGAAGATAATTGGGAACAGGAAGAACAACCCGGCCAGCGCATAGGGGATGGGCGTGTCCATGATCCCAGGCGTGACCAGCAGGTAAAACAGCAGGATGACAGGGAAGGCCAAGACGAGATTGGCCAGGAATGACAGCACGGAGTCGACGCGGCCGCCATAATAGCCGGCGGGCAGGCCGAGCGTGATGCCGACCATCAGCGCGAACATCGTGGCGGCCGGTGCGATGATCAGCACGATCTGGCTGCCATAGACCATGCGCGAGAAGACGTCGCGCGCCAGCTTGTCGCCGCCGAAGAGGTAGGTTAGCCCGGATGCCGGCTCGACAGCGCCGGGCAGCGCATCCTTCATCACAGCAATCTGGCTGAGCGGGTCGAATGGCGCGACCTTGGCTGCGAAGATCGCCGTGAACAGCCAGAAGAAGCAGATCGCCACGCCTGATATGCCGACACCGGAATCGAAGAGCTGGCCGTAGAGACCGAGATGCTTGCGGAAGTTGAAGCTCGCGACCAGGACAATGGCCATAGCCAGCCACACCGGCCAGAACCGGGCAAGCACGCCGAGGAAGACCTGGAAACCGCCGATATATTCGATCTGCATGCGGCCGTCTCCCTATTGAACGCGGATGCGAGGATTGAGATAGGCGTAGCCGACATCGGAGATCAGCTGGGTGACCAGAACGACGAAGACCGAGACCAGCGAGCAGCCGAGCAGAAGGTCGATGTCGTTATTCCCGGCCGCTTCGACCAGTGTGAAGCCGAAACCCTGGTAGCGGAACATAGTCTCGACGATGACGACGCCGGTGAGCAGCCAGGGGAACTGCAGCATGATGACGGTGAACGGCGCGATCAGCGCGTTGCGCAGCGCATGCTTGACCACCACGTTGCCGAAGGAAAGCCCCTTGAGCCGAGCGGTGCGGATATATTGCTGGGTCATCACCTCGACCATCGAGGCGCGGGTCATGCGGGCGATGTAGCCGATGCCATAGATCGCCATAGTCATCACAGGCAGGGTGAAATTGTAGAAGGTGATGCCCTGCGAGGTGGCGCTCGCCGCCGAGCCGTTGAACCAGCCCAGCCATGAGGCGAAAATGACGGTGAAGATGACGCCGGAGACATATTCGGGCGTCGCCGTGGTGGCGATCGAGGCCACCGACAGCGTGCGGTCGGTGCGCGATCCCTCGCGCATGCCGGCGAAGATGCCGATCAACAACGCGATCGGCACCATCGTCACCATCACCCAAAACATCAGGATGCCGGTGGCGCCGAGTGCCGGAAACAGCTTTGACGCAACCGTGGTCTTGAATTTGGTCGAGCAGCCGAAATCGCCCTGCAGCACGCCGGAGAATTGCGGCACTGCAGGCTCGTTGCAGAAGGAGAAGCGCGGCACGGCCTGGCCGGTAGCCGGGTCGACATTGGGCTGCTTCGGCATCACGCCGAGCCACTGGCCGTAGCGGACGAAGAAATTCTGCCGATAGCCGTTGCGCTGCAGCCAGCTTTCCAGTTGCTCGGTGGTCGAGCGCATCTCTGTCTGGCTGATCGCCAGCTTCTTCAGATTCGGATCGAGGTTGATCAGGAAAAAGACGACGAGCGTCAGGCAGAGCATCGTCAGCCCGATGACCCCGAGGCGCTTGAGGATGAATGAAAGCACTGTCGCCCCCTGCCTGTTGGGTTGGGCTTCGTATCAGGTGGCCCCGGAATGACCGGGACTGCCTGGCGAACAGTGGGAGGGACGGTGAACGTCCCTCCCCTCAACAGTGGACGGCTTACGCCTGCTTGTCGAGCCAGACCTTGTAGAAGTCGTGCTCATTGGTCGGATGCATGCCGTGGTTCATCACATACTTGGCGGAGTGGTTGAACAGCGACCGCCAGTAGGACTGGATCAGGATGCCGGAGTCCTGAAGGATCTGCTCGAGATCCTTCATCAGCAACTTGCGCTTCTCGACATCGGGCTGCGCCGTAGCTTCGGTCAGCTTCTTGTCGAAGTCCGGATTGGAGAACGCGCTTTCGTTCCAGGCTTCGCCTGATTTGTAGCCGAGCACCAGAATCTGCACGCCCAGCGGGCGCATGTTCCAGGTGGTCATCGAGAACGGATACTTGGTCCAGTCGTTCCAGAAGGTCGAGCCCGGAAGCACGGTACGCTTGACCTTGATGCCGGCCTCGCGGATCTGTGCGGCAATGGCGTCGCCGGTGTTCTTGTGCCAATCCTCGTCGGTGGTAATCAGGTCATGCTCGAAGTCGGCGTGGCCCGATTCCTCCATCAGCTTCTTGGCGCCGGCGGCATCGCGCGCTTTCTTCGGCAGCTCGACATATTCCGGATGGATTGGCGCCACGTGGTGGTTTTCCGCCACCGAACCGCGACCGCCATAACCGAGCTGCAGCACGGTCGCGTTGTCGACCGCCATCTGCATGGCGTTGCGAACCTTCTGGTTCTCGTAGGGTTTGTTGTTGACGTTGAAGCGCGCAACGATGGTCGCGGCAGTCACGACTTCCGACTTCACCAGGCCGAGACCGTCGAGAATGTCGACATAGTCGGCCACGGTCTCGTAGTTGGTGTCGACTTCGCCGGCTTCGAAGGCGTTGACCGCAGCGGACGGATCGGGACCGTAGTCGATGAACTCGATGCCATCGAGATAGGCTTCGCCACCCCACCACTTGCCGTTTTCGCGCCGCTTGAGCACGGCCTTGGAGCCGACATCGTAGGAAACCAGCTCGAAAGGCCCGGTGCCGATCGGATGGCTGACCAGGTTGGAGCCGTTCTTCTCAAAGTCGCGGTGGACGATGATACCCGGATAGTCCGACACGCCGGGAATGAAGGTGATGTCGGGTGCGGGGAACTTGATGGCGATGGTGTAGTCGTCGACCTTGGTGATGGCGCCTTCTTTGGCCTTCTTCGTCGCCGGATCGACAAGCGCACCCATGCGGGCGGCCATCGAATTGCCTTCAGCTGCACTGTCGCACCAGCGCAGCAGGTTGAACATCACGTCGTCGGCGTTGAATTCGTCGCCGTTGTTCCAGGTCGCGCCTTTGCGAACATTCAGCTTGTATTCGGTCGCGTCGTCGTTGATTTCCCAGCTCTCGAGCAGCGCCGGCTCGAAGGTGAAGGTGCGGGTGTACTTGACCAGCGGTTCGAGGAACTGGCGCGTGACGTTGGCCATTTCCGGCCAGTCATAGCTGCGCGGATCCTTCTGATCCTTCACGAACATCGAAACGCGGATGACACCGCCCTTCTTGGGCTCCTGCGCCATGGCTTCGGTCGGCGCGACCAGCCCCAGCATGCCGTAGGCCATTGCCGTCGTGGCACCGAAAGCGCTCGCCAGGGCCAGAAACTCGCGACGGTCCATCTCGCCGGACCCAGCACTTTTCGCCAGCTCACGAATGTGGCCGGGAACAAGATCAGAATTGCTCTTGTAGAATGTCATTTCCGTCTCCCATTGAAGCTGTAACGTTACCATTTCGCATCCGATTGCCGTTGTCAAAACGGTCGGATGTCATCGTTCCCATAGGTAAGTTTGCAATTTTGGGAGGTGGGCAGTTCGCGTGATAGCGACAGAGTTGGCGCAAAAATGGTAGTGCGCAGCGGATTCGTCGGAATCTTCGCCCCAAGCTAATATGCCGGGTTCCGACAACCTACGGCAGTGCCACGACACTTCGGCTGATATGTCAGTGCAAGGGTTACTGCAGCGGCAGTCCGCTCAATATTCTTTCTCGTAGAAGATACCGCCCTTGGCCTCGCCGGCGTCGGTGGCCTGGCCGCGCAGCTTGATGCCGCGGCCGACATTCAGGTCGATCGTCGCCTTGCCCGAGCCCGGCTGGTCGCCGGCCTCGATCGACAGATAGGTTCGGTCGTTCAGATACTTGCCGACGGCAACTGAGGTGTCGCCCTGCTCGTTGGTCTTGATGTCGATATCATCGACGCCGAGCGTCGCACGCAGGCTCGACAAAAGCGACGTCGAGCCACCTATACCTGCCATCTGGGCGGCGGCGTCGGCGAGCTGGGCGATCTGGAGCGGCGACAGGTTGGACATCGAACGGCCGAAGATCAGCCGCGCCAGCACTTCGTCCTCAGGCAGCGCCGGCACCGAGGAAAAGGCGAATTTCGGATTGTTGGCTTCGCCCGTGATGCCGATGGTGACGGTAGCGTCGCCGGCGGTCGTCTCGGCGGCGAAGTTGATCGTCGGCACCAGCGAGCCGGAGAAGCCGACCGAGCCTGAGGTGAAGTTGAGCCGCTTGCCGAGAATGGACAGGCGGCCACGGCGCAGCGTGAACTCGCCGACGGCCTGCGGCGACGCGGACGATCCCGACAGACGCAGCGAGCCGCCAAGCTCGGCGTCGAGGCCGCGGCCCTGGACGAAGATCTGGTTGGGCGCATTGATGGTAACGTCGAGCATCAGCGCGCCGCTGCCGCCACTTGCTTTTGCCGGCGGGCGCATAGCCTCCTGCTGGGCGACAACCGCCTTGGGCGCGTTCTTGTGCTTGACGTCGACGGCAGTCAGTGCGCCGGGGAATTTCTCCGGGATGCTGATGACAGTGCGTGCAAGGTTGATCGTTCCCGACAGCACCGGCGCCGAAACCAGCGGCCCCTTGATGGCGATGTCGCCGCCGAGATTTGCGGTGACCACGCGGCCGTCAGTGTAGCGGCCGTCGGTCAGCTTGATGGCGATGTCGGCCGGGAAGCCCAGGGCCGCGTTGGTACCGACGGTACCGCTAGCGGTGAGCTGGCCACCCGTCGACAGCGAACCTGTCAGGCGGTTGATGCGGGCAACGCCGGCAGCGATGCCGACGTCGAGATTGATGTCGTTGATGGCAATGCCCGACTGGGCAATCAACAGCCGCGCGCCGGAGGCGCGGATGCTGCCGCCGATGACCGGCGACGTGGCGGGTCCGCGAACCTGGACGTTGACGTCAGCCGAGCCGGTCAGCGCCATGCCCTGGGCGGCAAGCGTGCGGCCGAGGAACTGGAATGGCACAGGCCCGGAGAAATTGAGGTCGAGCGCAACCGGCGCATTGGTGACGACAGTGCCACCACCTTTCAGCGCCAGACCAGCGCCGTCGCCGATGGTCGACTGGAAGGTGAGCCTGCCGCCGGCAAAGGTGCCGGTCGAGCCGATGTTCATCGCACCGAAGCCGGCACCTGTGGTCTGCGAGGTCGCAGCTCCCGCGACCTTGAGGTCGTAGCTGACGGTCGGGTTGGCGGCGGCGCCCGACACCTTGACGGTGCCGGAAATGGAGCCGGCGGCACCGAGACCTGGCGCAAAGGAGTTGGCGAGCGAAGCCGGCACATTGGCCAGCGTGGCGTTGAGATTGAGCGCCGAGCCGGCGGTGCCAGCCACTGTCGCCGTGCCACCGCCGAGGTTGAGTGTCAGCCGGTCGAGCGTCGTCGTGCCGCCAGCGATCGAAACGGTCGTCGGACGCGCAATGGCGGCCTTGATGCCGCGCATCACGGCTTCGCCCGAGGCGAGTTCGATCGTCGTGGTGCCGCCTGCCAGCTTGACGCGGCCTGCAGCCTTGGCCGGGATTTCGGCGACGGTGGCGCCACCGGAGAAACCGGTCCATTCGCCGTCGCGCTTGAGGTCGACATCAATGCCGGAAATGACCGTCTTGCCCGAGGTTACCGACCTGGCTTTGATCGTGCCCGAGATCGCCGGCGCCTTGAGATAGTTGAGGATTTCGGCGTTGATCGAGACGTCGCTGGCCGAGAGATCGCCACGCTTGAGCGAAGCAGTGCCAACCGCGACGCTCGCCTGCGGGACGTCGCCGCTGCGGGTGAAGTTGATCTTGCCGCGCAGGTCGCCTTCGGCCTTTTCGAGCGCGAGGGCTGCGAGCGGGCCGATATCGGGCATGTCGATGGTGACGGTGCCAAGCGGGGCGAAATCCTGGTCGAGGATCAGGTCGCCGGAAAGCTTGTTTTCACCGAGCGACAACGACAGGCCCTTGATCTCGCGCCTGCCGTCGGCGGTGGCGAGCACCGCGCTGCCCTGAAGCGGCTGACCGGCGACGTTGCCCGAAAGCGCGACATTGGCGGCCGGGTTGGCCGGGTCGATCTTGCCTGATGCCTTCAGGCTGAGCCCGGTGATCTCGCGCGCCGCCGCCTCGATGCGGTCGCTGGTGACGGTCAGCGAGATGTCAGGCGCAGTGCGCGCGCCCTTGGCGGTCAGCGCGAAGTCGACCGAACCCTTGGCATCCTTGGAAAGCAACGAGATGTCGGCGAATGAGCCCTTGAGGTCCGCATCGACATCGGTGCCCTTCATGCGCGCCGTGCCGCTGGCGGTCAGAGCGCCCGAGGTGAACTCGATCGCATTGGCGGCAAAGCTGCCCTCGGCGTCGCGGCTGGCGGTGGCGGAAAACTGCGTGCGCTCGGCGAGCGCGATGCGGACACCTGCAGGCAGCGCACTGGAGGCGACATCGGCCTTGACACCAAGTTCAAGCGACAAGTCGGCCAGGTTGAGCTTGGCGTTCAGCGAACCGTTGAGCGTGTCGCTGCGGATCGTGCCCTCGTCGACGACGACCTGATCCTTGCCGATGGAACCCGCCATGTCGACCGCGACGCGGCCGGCGACCAGCGGCGCGAGCGTCGCGACGTCGGTCTTGAGTCCGGCAACACCCAGCTTGATCGACAGCGGGCCGCTGCGGTTGGCAATGTCGAAGCCTTCGGAATGAGCCGATGCCGCGATGTCGCGTAGCTCGGTGTTGCCGGCGATGACCGACACCAGCGAGGCGCTGAAATCGACCGCAGGCACCTTGCCGTCGCCGAAGGCGCGCAGGCTGGCGGCATTGATGGCAACGGTGACCGGCTGGGCATCGCTGCCGAGGCTCAACACGATCGGCCCTTCATTTGCCGTGACGTCGAGCGACAGGTCAGCAGCGCCTTCCGGGTTGAGCGAACCGGCGGCGTTGGCGGTGAGCGCGCTGCTGGCGACGGTGGCGCGCTCGATGTCGAGGCCGCCCGTGGTCGTGCGCGTACCAGCGACGTCGAAAGTGGTGTTGCCGGCGAGCAGCGGCTTGAGCGCCGCGGGCAGGAAATCCTCAAACGCACCCTCGCCCTTGGCCGAAATGACGTTGCCATTGTCGGTCAGCTGATGGGTGCCGGAAATGCGGGTGACGACCTTGCCGTCGACGGCAAAAGTGCCGTTGCCGTTCCAGTTGGCGGCAGGCCCCTCGCCCGACACGACCAGTTCGACCGCCGGTTGGTTGGGAAGTTTCAAGATGTTGGCGATGATGCCGCCAGCAGGTTCGGCGGCGCGGATGTTGAGCGCGATGCGGTTGTCGGCCGGCGCGAAAGCGATGTCGGCGTCGACGACGCCCTGCTTGCCGTCGCTGCGCGAGATGTTGAGCTTGGTCTCGATGCCGAGCGGCGAACGGTCGGCGCGGACCATGCCCTTGGCGGCAAGCTCGGCGATGCCGGTGCCGGCCAGCGCTTCGCCGAGCGCGATCTCGGGCAGCTCTATCGCCTTGATGTCGATGGAAACCGGCAGTGAAAGGCCGCCGCTGCTTTCCTTCTTGGTGCCGCCCTGCGGCAGGCGAGCGACTTCGATGCGGTCGGCGGCGATCCGGTCGGCGCGGAAGGTGCGCGACAAAAGCGCCAGCGGCGACCAGTCGACAGCAACGCCACGCAGCGCAAGCCATGCACCCTGGCTGTCTTCGATCACCACATTGTCGAGCCGGAGATTGCCCGACCAGATGCCGCTCAGCCCGCTCAGCCTGATCTTCTGGTCGGGCGTCGAGGCGACGCTCGAGATCAGCCCGGCAAGGTTTTCGCGACCCTTGGCGGTCAGCGTGAAAACGGCGGTGGCGCCGATGACGAAGGCCAGCACGACGAGAACCGCGATGCGGAGGATGCGCAGGATTTTCTTCAGCATAACCATCGCGGTCAGAATGCCTGGCCGACGCCGGCGTAGAAGCCATAGCTGGGGTCGCCCGGCCCCGGATTGAGCGGCACGGCGACGTCGACGCGCAGCGGGCCGAACGGCGTGAGATAGCGGACGCCGATGCCGGCACCGACCTTGACGGTGCCGAAATCGGGGAACTGCTTGGCCGAGACGGTGCCGGCGTCGACGAACGGAACGATGCCAAACTTGTCGTTGACTGCGTAGCGAATCTCGAGCGAGGTTTCGGCATAGGACAGGCCGCCTGTCGGCTTGCCGTTTATCTCGGGGCCAATGCCCTGATAGGCATAGCCGCGTACCGAGCCGCCGCCGCCGGAGTAGAAGCGCCGGTCGGCCGGCACGTCGTCGAGGCCGGCGCCGAGGATCGAGCCCATGGCGACGCGGCCGGCGAGAACGAACCGGTTCTGGTCGCCGAGGCCGTAATAGGCCGAGCCCTCGCCCTTGAGCTTGACGAAGGCGTTGCCGTTCAACGCGTCATAGGTCGGCTCGACATAGGCGAGCGCCCTGAAGCCGCGCGTCGGGTTGAGCTTGTCGTCGCGGTTGTCGAAGGCGTATTGCAGCGGCGTCGAGACCAGCAGGTAGCGCTTGCCCTCCGGGTTGAGTGCGTCCTCAATGTCGGAGTAGTCAACGGCGAGCGAGGCCGAGACGGTCTGCTGCCGGTCCAGCTCGTAGGAAATGCCGGCATTGCCCTTGACCGAGAAGATGTCATAGGCGTCGGGGTGCTCGAACGACACCTTGGCGTTGGCAAAGAACTTCGAGGCCGGCCCGATGACGCCGGGCTTCTCGAACATGACGCTGGCATTGTAGTTGAGCTTGCCAAGCTCGGTGGTATCGCTGATGCGGCCGATCGAGCCGCCAATGCGCAGCTTTTCGGCACGTCCGAACAGGTTGCGGTGGCCCCAGTAGCCTTCGACGCCCGCGCCTTCGGTATTGGAGAAAGTGGCGCCGGCACCGAAATAGCGCATCTTGCGCTCGCTGACGCGGACATCCATCGGGATATTGCCGGTCGGATCGAGCGCCAGCGCCTCGTTGATCGAGACCGAGCTGAACACTTCGAGCGCCAGAAGGCGGTTGCGCGCCTCCTCGATCTCCTTGGGCGAGTATTTCCGGCCGGGCTCGAGCCCGGTCATGTAGACGGTGAAATCGCGGTCCACCGCCTCGGTGCCTTCGACCGTCGTTTCGCCATAACCGGCGATCGGGCCGGCGGCGACGTCGAGGGTGACGTCGAGCGTGGTGGTGGCATGGTCGGCGACGATGGTGCGGCTGGTCACCTTGGCGAGCGGCCTGCCCTCTTCCTTGAGCGCGCGTACGATGCCGGCCTCGGCCTTGAGGATGGCGTCGGAGGCGGCATTGCCACCAGCTATCAGGCCGAAATCGGCGCCCCTGATGTTGGCGGCATCGCCCTTGAGCACGACATCGCCAAGCGTGAACATCGAGCCCGGCTGGACCGTGACCGTGACAGGGACCGGCTGCGGTCCGTCGAAGACGGCGTCAGGCGCCAGATCGTCGAGATTCTTGCCGGCGATGGAAATGTTGACGACACCATCATAGTGCGCCTTGGAAAACAGCGCGGCGACGAGGCGCTCGCGGTCGTTGCGCGCCTTGGCGAGCAGGCCGAGCGAGCCTGATACCGGCCGCTCCTCCTCGCCTTTCAGCAACGAGGCGTTTTCGATCGCTTCCTTCAGGTCGTCGTCCAACGTGTCGACCTCGAAGGTGACGGCATAGTCGAGCGGGTCGACGACGTCGGCGTCGTCTTCCTTCGACGAGCCCCACAGCTTGATTCCGAAGATCTCGAAGGCGGCGGCGCGCTGGGTTTCCACGGCCAGGATGCTGGAAGACAACAGCATTGCAACCGCCGCGCGCGGAAGCGCACGGGCGATCGTTGGTCTGTCGAATCCACGCAAACGCCGCACAAACATCAAGCCAAGGTAACTCCCAATCCTAAAATTGGAATGAAGTTTCTGGCATTTCGTAAAGCAGCCACATTCGATATGTCAGAATTCATTGGGCAAATGAGCGACAGCCGGGCCAGGGATTCGGGTGTTGTCATCGGAGCGATCCGCATGGTCGGGCAATATCACGCACAGCGTCCAAGACAAGTATTAACGTGCCGGGCGGGGCCTGGGCGGCTGCAGTATTGACTGGACTGTGGCAAGCTTAACATGTCGTCTTGAGCGACGATCAGGGTGGTGGAGGGATTTGACGATGCGTGCGGTGCGGGCTTTTCCGGTATTCGTTCTTCTCGTTCTGGCCACGGCATTGGGGCTGGCCAACACATTCGGGGCGGCGGCGGTCGAAGCCCGGCGCGTCGTGACCACCGAAAACTCGGATTATTTCGGTTTCGACCTGCGTTCGGAGCAGAATGTCAGCCTCGACCAGTGCCAGACGTCGTGTATGGGCGACCAGTCCTGCCGCGCCTTCACCTACAACACCAAGGCGAAATGGTGCTTCCTCAAATCCGATTTCGCTCTGATGAAGCCGTTCACCGGTGCTATTGCCGGCAAGGTCGTGCCGGTCAGCGGTGAAACAGACATCGGCGCGCCGGCGGAACTCACGTTCTTCCCGGCCTCGATGGTCGACGAAGCTCGCCAGTTCCGCAGCGGTTTGACCACCAACACCGTGGTCGACCCGGCATTTGGTCTCGCCGCGCTGATCGACGCAGGCGAGCAGGCGCTCTTGGCCGGCGACGGGCGCACAGCGATGCAGAAATTCCGCGCCGCAACGATCATCCTGCCCGACGACGCTGCGATCTGGACGCGCCTCGCCAGCGCCACGGCGACCGTGCCGCCGATCAACGGTGAAGAAACCGCCTCCTTGCAGCGCGACACGACGTCCACCGCCTACAACGCCTATTTGCTGTCGCGCTCGGCCAGCGGCCGCGCCGAGACGCTTTCGCTTTTGGCGCGCGGTCTAGACAAGCGCGACATGTTCCGCGCCTCGCTGCAGGCCTATGAGGCGAGCTTGGCGCTCGACAATTCAGCCGCAGTCCGCGCCGAATACGAAGACCTGAAGGCGCGGAAAGGCTTCCGCGTCGTCGAGCACACCATCGACGCCGACACCACCTCGCCACGCGTCTGCGCACAGTTCTCCGAAGCGCTGGTCAAATCAGGTGTCGACTATGCGCCATTCGTTACCGTCGACGACGCCGCCCCCAAGAGCGTGGAGGCCAAGGACCAGCAGATCTGCGTCGAAGGCCTGCAGCATGGCCAGCATTACCGCGTGACCTTCCGTTCCGGCCTGCCGGCAGCGCTCGGCGAGGTGCTGGAGGCGCCCGTCGTTCTCTCGGTCTATGTCCAGGATCGCGGTCAGTCGGCCCGCTTCACCGGCGACAGCTTCGTTTTGCCCTCGACCGCCCGCCGCGGCATCCCTGTTGTCACCGTCAACATGGAAGCCGCCGACATGAAGCTCTACCGCATCGGCGACCGCTCGCTGGCGCAACTTCTGTCCGGCTATCAGTTCCTGCGCCAGCTCGATGGCTATGACCTGTCCAGCATTGCCGACCAGATGGGCGAGCCGGTCTGGGAAGGCCAGTTGGCGATCACCAACGAACTCAACAAGGAAGTAACGACCTCCTTCCCGGTCGACGAGGCGCTGCCCAACCGCAAGCCAGGCGTCTATGTGCTGACCGCCCAGCCGGTCGACGACAAGAGCGACACCTGGACGACCAAGGCGACGCAATGGTTCGTCGTCTCCGACATCGGCCTGTCGACCTACACCGGCCAGGACGGACTCAATGTGTTCGCACGTTCGCTCGCCTCGGCCAGGCCGATCGCCGACGCGGAGCTGACGCTGCTTGCCCGCAACAACGAGATCCTTGGTACCGGCAAGACCGACGCCGAGGGTCGCGCCACCTTCAATCCGGGCCTGACCCGCGGCAATGGCGGCCTGGCGCCGGCAGTGCTGATGGCCAGGCAGGGCGACGCCGACTTCGTCTTCCTCGACATGACCCGCGCCGGCTTTGACCTGTCCGACCGTGGCGTCACCGGCCGCGCTGCTCCCGGTGCACTGGACGTCTATGCCTGGACCGAGCGCGGCATCTACCGTGTCGGCGAAACCGTGCATGCGGCAGCGCTTGCACGCGACGACACCGCCAAGGGGGTCGACAACCTGCCGCTGACCTTCATCTTCACCCGTCCCGACGGCGTCGAGGACCGGCGCGTCGTCAGCCAGGGCGGCAATGCAGGCGGCCATAGCGTCGACCTGCCGCTGTCCAACGCTGCGATGCGTGGCACCTGGACGCTTGCTATCCACACCGATCCCAAGCAGCCGGCGGTGTCGAGCCAGATGTTTCTGGTCGAGGATTTCGTGCCTGACCGCATCGAGTTCACGTTGACCTCCGACCGCAACGAGATCGCGGCGGGCGAGACAGTGGAAGCCACGGTAGACGGCCGCTTCCTCTACGGCGCACCGGCCGCGGGCCTGGCGCTCGAAGGCGAGCTGACGTTGTCGACCAAGCGCCAGTGGGACAGCTTCAAGGGCTATTATTTCGGCCTCGCCGACGAACAGGAAGGCGAAGCCACCCGCATTCCGCTGACCGACATGCCCGTCGTCGGAGATGACGGCAAGGCAACCTTCCCCGTGTCGGTCGACCAGTTGCCGTCGACGACGAGGCTGGTCAACGCCGCGCTGACGGTGCGCATGCGCGAAACCGGTGGCCGCGCCGTCGAGGAAAAGCTCGACATCGGCATTCGCCCGCAGGCGACGATGATCGGCATCCGTCCCGACTTCTCAGGCGAGGAAGTGCCGCAGGGCGGCACCGCCAAGTTCAGCCTGATCGCCGCCGAACCCGGCGGCAAGCGCACAGATCTCAAGGGCTTGCAGTGGTCGCTGGTCAAGGTCGAGCGGAACTACCAGTGGTACCGCTCCGGCAATTCGTGGAACTACGAGCCGGTGACCTTCACCAAGTTGGTCGCCACGGGCCAGGTCGACCTCGCAGCAGACAGCGAAGCCACAGTATCGCTGCCCGTCGACTGGGGTCGTTACCGCCTCGAAGTCGAGACAGCAGATCCGGCCGGACCGGCAACCAGCTACGAATTCGACGCCGGCTGGTATGTCTCGGCAACCTCGACCGAGACGCCCGACGGCCTCGAAGTCGCGCTCGACAAGGAAACCTACAAATCAGGCGAAGTGGCCAAACTCCAGGTTTCGCCGCGTTTCGCCGGTGAGCTTCTGGTCACCGTCGGCGCTGAAAAGCTGCTCAAGACCATTACGGCGAGCATCCCCGAGGGCGGTGCCACCGTCGACATCCCGGTCGGCGACGACTGGGGTGCTGGCGCCTATGTGACTGCGACGCTCTATCGCCCCGGCGAAGCGCAGGAATCGCGCATGCCGGCCCGTGCCATCGGCCTGAAATGGCTTTCGGTCGATCCGGCCGACAGGAAACTCACCGTAGCACTGGCGCTGCCCGAGAAGACCGAGCCGCGCAAGGCCCTGTCGGTCCCGGTTTCGGTGACCGGGGCTGCGGCAGGCGACAAGGCCTATGTCACTGTCGCCGCCGTCGACGTCGGCATCCTCAACCTGACCAACTACAAGGTGCCGGATCCCGAGGGCTGGTATTTCGGCCAGCGCATGCTTGGGCTTGAACTGCGCGACCTCTATGGCCGCCTGATCGACGGCTCGCTGGGTGCAATGGGCAGGCTGCGCACCGGCGGCGATGGCGCGGCACTGACCTCGCAGGGCAGCCCGCCCAAGGAAAAGTTGGTCGCCTTCTTCTCCGGCATCGTCGAGCTCGACGCCGACGGCGAGACGACTGTCGATTTCGACATCCCGCAGTTCAATGGCACGGTGCGGGTGATGAGCGTCGCCTGGACCAAAAATGCTGTCGGCCACGCCACCGGCGACGTGATCGTGCGCGATCCGATCGTGCTGACGGCAGGCATGCCGCGCTTCATGGCGCCGGGTGACTTCGCCGAGATGACGCTCGACATCACCAACACCGACGCCCCGGCCGGTGACTACAGCTTTGCCGTGGCAACGACCGGCGACCTGTCCACCGGCGACGCCGCTCTGCCACAGGAGCTGACGCTGGAACCGGGCAAGCGGCAGACGATCAGGATCCCGCTGATGCCTCTCACTGCAGGCACCGCCGGGCTCACCATCAAGCTCGCCAATGCCGACGGCCTCGAAGTCGAGCAGGAACTGTCGATGCCGGTTCGGCCTGGGCAGCTGCCTGTCACCACGCGCATGGTGGTTGACCTCAAGCCGAATGCCTCGCTGCGCATCGACAAGGAACTGCTGGCCGCAAGCCTGCTCGACGACGCCCATGTCAGCGTCGGCGTGTCGCTGGCGTCCGCCTTCGACGTGCCATCGCTTTTGATGACGCTCGACCGCTACCCCTATGGCTGCGCCGAGCAGACGACAAGCCGGGCGCTGCCCTTGCTCTACGTCAGCGAGCTCAGCGCCGAGAACGGCATGGCCGAAGATCCTGCGTTGCGCGAGCGCATCCAGGGCGCGATCTACCGCGTGCTCAACTACCAGGCCTCCTCGGGCAGCTTCGGCCTGTGGGGTCCGGGTTCGGGCGACCTGTGGCTCGACGCCTATGTCACCGACTTCCTGACCAGGGCGCGCGAAAAGAGCTTCGACGTGCCGCAGCAGGCGATGATGCAGGCGCTCAACAACTTGCAGAACGCCATCGGCTACGACGTCGATGTCGAGGATCGCGGCTCGGAGATCGCCTATGCGCTCTACGTGCTGGCGCGCAACAAGAAGGCCTCGGTCGGCGACCTGCGCTACTTCGCCGACACCAAGCTGGAAGCCTTCTCCAGCGCCATGGCCGTGGCCCAGCTCGGCGCGAGCCTGGCGCTTTACGGCGACGCCCAGCGCTCGGAAAACCTGTTTGGTGCTGCCCTGCAGATCGCCAGGACGACGACCGAACACGACTGGTATCGCTCGGACTACGGCTCGCGCCTGCGCGACGGCGCTGCCATGCTGGCGCTTGCCGCCGAAAGCAAGCCATTGCCTTCGGTGGTGCCGGAACTGGTCAAGATGGTGGCGGCGGATCGCGCCAAGGCACGCTGGACCAGCACCCAGGACGACGCCTGGATGCTGCTTGCGGCGCGCGCGCTGAAAGCCGGCAACGAAGCGATCGCCCTCGACGTCAACGGCACGGCTCACACCGGCGCTTTTTCCGAACGCGTCGACGGGGCTGAACTTTTGACCAACCCGATCGTCATCGCCAACACCGGCAAGGACGACCTGCAGGCTGTGGTGACGACGGTAGCCGCCCCGGTGCAGCCGCTGCCCGCCGGCGGCGACGGCTTCACCATCGAGCGCACCTACTACCGGCTCGACGGCAGCGAGGCCAACGTCACCGAGGTCAAGCAGAATGAACGCTTCGTCGTCGTGCTCAAGATCAGCGAGCTCAACGACTGGCCTTCGCGCGTGGTGGTGGCCGACATGCTGCCGGCCGGCTTCGAGATCGACAATCCGGGGTTGGTCAACAGCGCCAATCTGTCGAACTTCTCCTGGCTGGAACAGACGGAAGCCGCCCATCTCGAGTTTCGCAACGACCGCTTCATCGCCGCCATGAACAGCGGCGAAGGTGCCGACCAGGAATTCACGCTCGCCTATGTCGTGCGCGCAGTGACGCCCGGCACCTACGCGCATCCGGCGGCAAACGTCGAGGACATGTACCGTCCGCAATATTCTGCCCGCACGGCGACCGGTATGATGGAGGTGAAGGCGGAATAAGATGTCTGCTTTCAGTCCAGCATCGACTTCGGCGGTACGGTTCGCGCTGCCCCTCATCCGCCTGCCGGCACCTTCTCCCCGTGAACGGGGAGAAGGAACAAGCGGCAACGCTGACGCCCCCCTCGCCCCCTTTACGGGGAGAGGGTAAGGGTGAGGGGCAGAGCAATGCTCTCGGCAAAAACCACGCGCAGGATCATCCTCTGGGCAACAGGCGCTGCCAGCCTGACCGCCCTCGCCGTCGGTGGCATGTTCGCGCTCGACCGCGCCTTTCCGCCTCCACTGCCTGAAAAACTGACCGTCTCCACCGAGGTGCTCGACCGCGACGGGCAGCTGCTGCGCGCCTATGCGACACCTTCGGGCCATTGGCGGCTCAGCGTCGGGCTCGACCAGGTCGACCCGCAGTTGGTGAAGATGCTGGTCGCTTATGAAGACAAGCGCTTCTGGGACCATGACGGCGTCGATATGCTGGCGCTGGGGCGTGCCGCCCAGCAATTCGTCACCAACGGCCGGATCGTCTCGGGCGGCTCGACGCTGTCGATGCAGCTGGCGCGCCTGATCGAACCGCGCACCGAGCGCAGCTTCACGTCCAAGCTTCGGCAACTGGCCCGCGCCGTCCAGATCGAGCGGCGGCTGTCAAAGCAAGACATCCTCGAGCGCTACTTGACGCTTGCCCCTTACGGCGGCAACCTCGAAGGCGCGCGCGCCGCCTCGCTCGCCTATTTCGGCAAGGAGCCGAAGCGGCTGACGGTTTCGGAAGCGGCCCTTCTGGTCGCGCTGCCGCAGCTGCCCGAGCGGCGCCGGCCCGACCGCAATCCCGCCAACGCGCAGGCCGCGCGCGATCGCGTGCTTGGCCGCATGGTGACGGCGGGCCTGCTGAACGAAACAGAGGCCGCACGGGCGGCACTCGACGACGTCGCCTCAATCCGCCTTGCGCTGCCAACACTTGCGCCGCATGCCTCCGACACCGCGCTGCGCAGCCAGCCCGGGCTCGTCAGCCACCAGCTGACCTTGCGCAAGAGCGTGCAGAAAGGGCTGGAAGCGGTGGCGCGCGAAGCCGCCACCCGGCTTGGCCCCAGGATTTCGGTCGCCATGGTTCTGGCCGATGCGATGACGGGCGAAATCCTCGGCGAAGTCGGCTCGGCCAGTTACCTCGACGCGTCCCGGTCGGGCTGGATCGACATGACAAGAACCGTGCGCTCGCCCGGCTCGACCTTGAAACCGTTCATCTACGGCCTCGCCTTCGAGCAGGGGCTGGTGGCGCAGGAAACGATGATCGAGGACCGCCCGGCCGATTTCGGCGGCTACCGGCCCAAGAATTTCGACATGAGCTACCAGGGCGACGTGTCGGTGCGCCAGGCGCTGCAGCTGTCGCTCAACGTGCCGGCAATCCGCCTGCTCGACGCGGTCGGGCCGCAGCGGCTTACCGCGCGCTTCCGCCAGGGCGGCGTTGTCCCGCAACTGCCTGCGAATGAAGTGCCCGGCCTTGCCATCGGCCTGGGCGGCGTCGGCGTGACCCTGCGCGACCTCGTCCAGCTCTACACCGGACTTGCCAATGGCGGCCGCGCCAAGGCCCTCCGCGATGGAGCGGAGCCAGCCACGCCTGCCCCGCTCGCCAATGGCACGATCCTGGAGGAACAGGCCACCTGGCAGATCGCCGATATCCTGTCGGGCGTGAAGCCGCCCGAGGGCGCGGCCAAGCGCGCCATCGCCTACAAGACCGGCACCTCCTACGGCTACCGCGACGCCTGGTCGATCGGCTATGATGGCCGCTACGTGCTCGGCGTCTGGGCCGGGCGGCCGGATGCCGGCGCGGTGCCCGGCCTGTCGGGTTATGTCTCGGCAGCACCCATCCTGTTCGAGGCCTTTGCCCGCTCCGGACTGCCGTCGATGCCGCTGCCGCGCCCGCCCGCCGGATCGCTGCGCACCGCCCGTGCCGACCTGCCGGTGACGCTGGAGCGCTTTTCGACCGCAAGCGAACTGCCGACGGTGGCGGCTGCCATCACCGAACCGGCGCCGCAGATCGTCTTCCCGCCCGACGGCGCCCGCGTCGAACTGGGCGCATCGTCGGCCGCCGCCTCGCCGCTGGTGCTCAAGCTGCAAGGCGGCCGCGCGCCGTTCCGCTGGCTCGCCAACGGCAAACCACTGAACGCCCTCGCCCGCCGCCGGGAGGCGACCTGGCAGCCCGACGGCACCGGCTTTTCGACGCTGACTGTGATCGACGCGGCGGGACGCGCGGCGAGCGTCAGGGTGTTCGTGGAGTAGGAAGTCCCGCTTTCACACGGGCGCATGTCCCTTGATACCCGACATTTCCGTCTCCCAGCTTGTCCGTCTCCCAGCTTGCAACGAGCTGTAGCCTGCTGACACTGCCCTTATGACGAATCGCGCAGCGACCAAGGCCACTGGATGATCACCCACGCGGATATGTTTGCCCCGATCCTCGAAGCCGATCCAACCTTTGAAGGCACCTGGCGCGCGTTCTCCGACAAATGGCGCGACCAGCTGGAACCGCCGCTTTATCTGGCGCTGAACGCACTGGCCCGGCACCTCATCGCGCAACTGGCAGCGGGCAACACGGCCAGTTTCGACACCGTCTTCGAGGTGGTGGAGCGTTGGCATGTCGAAGGCGACGACTATGTTCGCGAGGCGGCGACAGTCGGACTGCTCGAGGACCTGCAGGACATGAAACTGCACGCGTCCACCAATCCCACGGCTTTCCGCCCGTGGCTGCGCCAGGAAAGCCTGCTCTGGTGGCAAGGCGTCGAGGACTTCTGGGCCGGCCGGACAGCGCTCATCACCAAACGTGCTTGATGCTGGAGCATTGCGCGGCGCCGCAATTCTGCGCCGTCGCGTCCCCGCGAGAAGACGTGGCAGCCCCGACAGTACCGGCTTCTCGACGCTGACCGTGATTGACACAGCAGGTCGCGCTGCGAATGTCAGGATGCTTGTGCAGTAAGCGTCTTCGGCTGTGTTTGCTCGCATCAATGCTGGCCGACGCCGGTATCTGCCTTCACTTCAGTCTGGACCGGTTCTGACTTTGCCAGCGCAACGGCATAGATTCCCGACACTCTCCGCTTGTTTCACTCGCTCACGAGGTCGGGAATGACGAATTGTGGAGAGCGCTTCCGCAAATCTCCAACTTCGGTGATTGGTGGAGGCGACGAATTGGACGGAACGCTTCCGTAAATCTCCAACTTCGGCGATTGGCGGGAACACCAAAGACGTTCGTCATTCCCGACCTCGTGAGCGAGTGAAACGAGCGGAGAGTGTCGGGAACCCATGCCGTGACATCAACGAAGGGCGGCACGGAGCACAAACCACGCTTCTGCAAGGGAAGCCGGTACCAGTCACCGCAGGCCAGAGCAACCGCCCCCTTGCCGCGCCCTGCATCTCCCCTAGCTGTCATCGTTCGCGGCGAACGTTTCAATCGCGCCGGCTACGCAGGTATTTTTGAGCGAGCAAAAAAAATTCCGGCGGCCTGGCACTTCGCACGAAATTTGCCCATGCGGGGCAAAATACGGAACATTCGGCGCATCTAATTTCTACCAGTTCGATAGAGTAGAACCATATTCGAACGGAGGCGGAAATGACCACTTCACGCAGAACCATTCTGCTCTCGGCGCTGCTGGCCAGCGCGGTTCAACTCGGTGGCCTGGGCTTCGCCCATGCCGACACCACGCTCCTCAACGTCTCCTATGACCCAACGCGCGAGCTCTACAAGGACTACAACGAGGCCTTCGCCAAGCACTGGCAGGCCGAGAGCGGCGAGACGGTGACGATCCAGCAGTCGCATGGTGGATCCGGCAAGCAGGCCCGCGCAGTGATCGACGGTCTCGACGCCGACGTGGTCACACTGGCGCTCGAAAGCGATATCAACGCGATCGTCGAGAAGTCGCAGAAGATCAATCCCGACTGGCGCTCGAAGCTGCCCAACAACGCCTCGCCCTACACCTCGACGATCATCTTTTTGGTGCGCAAGGGCAATCCCAAGGGCATCAATGACTGGGGCGACCTGATCAAGGACGGCGTCCAGGTGATCACGCCTAACCCGAAGACATCGGGCGGCGCGCGCTGGAACTACCTCGCCGCCTGGGCCTGGGCAAACGGCCAGTTCGGCCGCGACGAGACCAAGATCAAGGAATTCGTCGGCAACCTCTACGCCCATGTGCCGATCCTCGACACCGGCGCGCGCGGCTCGACGGTGACTTTTGCCGAGCGTGAACAGGGCGACGTCCTGCTCGCCTGGGAAAACGAGGCCTATCTCGCGCTCGACGAGTTCGGCGCCGACAAGTTCGACATCGTCTTCCCGCCGCAATCGATCCTGGCCGAGCCGCCGGTCGCGGTCGTCGACGCCAATGTCGATGCCAAGGGCACCCGCAAGGTCGCCGAAGCCTATCTCAACTACCTCTATTCGGCGGAGGGCCAGACCATCGCCGCCAAGCACCACTACCGTCCTTCCAAGCCCGAGCTGGTTCCGGCCGCCGACCTGCAGAAGCAGCGCGAACTGAAACTTGTTTCTATCGACGATCCGATTTTCGGCGGATGGAAGAAAGCACAACCCTATCACTTCGGAGATGGTGGTATATTCGACCAGATCTACAAGCCGGCCCAGTAAGCCAAGGTAAGACCAGGACGATATGACCACAGCACCCGCCAAGGCGGGGTGGCGGTTCAGACAGCCGAGCGTCATTCCGGGTTTCGGATTGACGCTCGGCTTCTCGCTTGCCTACCTCACGCTCATCATCCTCATCCCGCTTTCGGGGCTCGTCTGGCGTTCGGCGTCGCTGGGATGGAGCGATTTCTTCGCCATCGCCACCGACCGCCGCACGGTCAAGGCGCTGGAAATCAGCTTCGGCACGGCCTTTATCGCCGCCGCCATCAACGTCGTGTTCGGCACCATCGTTGCCTGGGTTCTGGTGCGCTACCGCTTCCCCGGCCGCCGCGTCATCGACGCGATGGTCGACCTGCCTTTCGCGCTGCCAACGGCAGTGGCAGGTATCGCGCTGACCACGCTCTATTCGCCGAAAGGCTGGATGGGTGCGCTTTTGGCGCCGCTCGGCATCAAGGTCGCCTACACCCCGCTCGGCATCGTCATCGCGCTCGTCTTCATCGGCCTGCCCTTCGTCGTGCGCACGGTGCAGCCGATCATCGAGGAGATCGACAAGGAGGTCGAAGAGGCCGCGGCCACGCTTGGTGCCAACCGCTTCCAGACCATCTTCCTCGTGCTGTTTCCGGGCCTGGCGCCGGCCGTTGTGACAGGCTTCGCGCTCGCCTTCGCGCGCGGCGTCGGCGAATACGGCTCGGTCATCTTCATTGCCGGCAACCTACCTTATGTGTCGGAAATCGCGCCGCTTTTGATCGTCATCCGGCTCGAGGAATACGACTACGCCGCGGCAACCGCGATCGCCACGATCATGCTGGCGCTGTCGTTCCTGATGCTGCTCGTCATCAACCTCATCCAGTCGCGGACCCGCAAACGTTATGGCTGATCCCGAGCTTTACCCCGCCGACATCCATCACGAGCACGCCTCGCTTGCGGTGACCGAGCGGCCGCTGGCGCGCGCCGCACTGATGGCTCTCGCCTTTGGCTTCCTCGCCATCTTCCTGCTGCTGCCGCTGGTGGTGGTGTTCGAACAGGCGTTTTCGCGCGGCATCGGCGCCTTCTTCGAAGCCATCAACGAACACGACACGCTGGCGGCGATCAGGCTGACGCTTTTGGTAGCGGTCATCTCGGTGCCGCTCAATCTGGTGTTCGGCGTCGCCGCCGCCTGGGCCATCGCCAAGTTCGAGTTCAAGGGCAAGGCCTTCCTGATCACGCTGATCGACCTGCCGTTTTCGGTGTCGCCTGTCATATCGGGCCTGGTCTATGTGCTGCTGTTTGGAACTGCGAGCCTGCTCGGCCCCTGGCTCAAGCTGCACGGCATCGTCATCCTGTTTGCGGTGCCCGGCATCGTGCTGGCGACTGTCTTCGTCACCTTCCCCTTCGTCGCGCGCGAACTGATCCCGCTGATGCAGGAACAGGGCACGGGCGATGAGGAAGCGGCGTTGTCGCTCGGCGCCAATGGCTGGCAGACCTTCTGGCATGTGACGCTGCCCAACATCAAATGGGGCCTGCTTTATGGCGTGCTGTTGTGCAACGCCCGCGCCATGGGTGAGTTCGGCGCGGTGTCGGTGGTCTCGGGCCACATCAGGGGCCTGACCAACACCATGCCGCTGCATGTCGAGATTCTCTACAACGAATACAATGCCGTCGGCGCCTTTGCCGTGGCGTCCGTGCTCGCCGGCTTAGCCCTGGTGACGCTTGTGCTGAAAACCCTTCTCGAGCTCCGCTATGGCGCCGAGATCGCCGCCACGCGCGGACACTGACAGAGGTCGACTGATGGAAGTTCGCGTTTCCAATGTGCGCAAGGAATTCGACCGGTTTCCGGCGCTGCGCGACGTCTCGCTCGACATCAGGTCGGGCGAGCTGATCGCGCTGCTCGGCCCCTCGGGCTCGGGCAAGACCACGCTGTTGCGGCTAATCGCCGGGCTCGAACGGCCGACCCGCGGCACCATCTTCTTCGGCGACGAGGATGCGTCAAACCGCACGATCCAGGAACGCAATGTCGGCTTCGTGTTCCAGCATTACGCTCTGTTCCGCCACATGACTGTCGCCGACAATATCGGCTTCGGCCTCAAGGTGCGGCCATCGGCCAAGCGGCCGACCAAGGCCGAAATCCGCCGCCGCGCCTCCGAACTGCTCGACCTCGTCCAGCTTTCCGGGTTGGAAAAGCGCTATCCGGCCCAACTTTCGGGCGGCCAGCGCCAACGCGTCGCGCTAGCGCGCGCCATGGCGATCGAACCCAAGGTGCTGCTGCTCGACGAGCCGTTCGGCGCGCTCGACGCCCAGGTGCGGCGCGAACTCAGGCGCTGGCTGCGCGAGATCCACGACGCCACGGGCCACACCACGATCTTCGTTACCCACGACCAGGAAGAAGCGCTCGAGCTCGCGGACCGTGTGGTGGTGATGAGCCAGGGCCGCATCGAGCAGATCGGCACCGCCGACGAGGTCTACGACACGCCCAACTCGCCCTTCGTCTATGGTTTCATCGGCGAGTCGAGCTCGCTACCGGTCAAGGTCGAGGACGGCCAGGTCTGGATATCCGACCGGCCGATTGGGCTTACCGCGCCCGAACTCCCCGATGGCGAGGCAACGCTGTACTTCCGCCCGCACGACATCGAGTTGCTCGACGAGTGCAACGGCTGCATTGCCGGCACGGTGGCGGCAAGCCGGCGCGTGGCTGGCACCCGCCGGGTCGAACTGGAAATCGGCGGTGGCCGCGAGCGGATCGAGATCGAGCTCCCCG
The DNA here is from genome assembly GCF_014863355.1 of Aminobacter carboxidus. GTDB lineage: Bacteria > Pseudomonadota > Alphaproteobacteria > Rhizobiales > Rhizobiaceae > Aminobacter > Aminobacter carboxidus. Next base: position 26,030 of record NZ_JACZEP010000012.1, read on the forward strand.
TCGGCCACCCCGCCGCCCAGAAAAGCCGGGTGGCGTTCAGGCCGAAGCGCTGGAAGGTGTTTCCGAAACCCGTCGAGGGCTGAGCACTCGGGGCTGCGACTTGCACGTTTCGGCCCGCCCGTTGGAAAGAAATTCGAGGTGTCGCCGCCTGACGCCGACACCTCACTGAAACTTCCGTTTTTAGGCGGGAGCAAAGAGCCCCATCAGGTCAGTCCATGATGTAGACGACCTTGCGGGTCTGCGGGTCGATAAGGACAGTACGGCCGTCCATCACGACATACTGATACTTGTTGTCAGCAAGTGCGCCTGGCTTCAGAATGTCGGGAATGATAGCCCCAAGGACCAATTCAAAGTTGGATGGACGTTCAACGACCACTGGATTGGTCTTGACATATTCCCGGACGACAACTTGTTCTTCGGGAGTTACGACCACAGTCTGGGCAACTGCGAATGTGGTGCCGGCGAGCAAGATGGTTACAGCAAGTGTGCTTCGGAACGTCATATCACTAACCTCCTCGGTTGATGGTTTAACAACCGGTGGGGAGCGAAACGGTTCCGTGCCTGGTGCGGCAGTCGGCTATTCAGTCACGCTTTGGCGGCGCAGCCCCTACCGATGCGACGTATTAAAATGCCTCTCCAGAAACCGGCTGTAGCCCCCCATCAGCGCGCTGAACACGAAGTAGACGGCGGCCGCGAAGACATAGCCTTCGAGCACGGCGATGCCTTGCCAGTCTGGGTCGCGCAGCGCGGTGCGGACCGTGTCGAGGAAATCGAGCAGGCCGATGATGGTCACCAAAGTGGTGTCCTGGAAAAACGCGATGAACAGGCCGACGAGCGCCGGGATGACCTTCTTCAGCGCCTGCGGCAGCACGATCTTAGACATCACCTGCCAGTAATGCAGGCCAAGCGCCCGGCCGGCCTCGAACTGGCCTGACGGCACGTCCTGCAAGCCGCCGCGCACGATCTCGGCTATGTAGGCGGCGGCAAACAGGATGATCGCCACTTGCGCGCGCAAAAGCTTGTCGATGGTGACGCCGTCGGGCATGAACAGCGGCAGCATGACGGCGGCCATGAACAGGATGCTGATCAGCGGCACGCCGCGCACCAGCTCGATGAGGCCGACACCCAGCACGCGGATCGCCGGCAGGTGCGAGGCACGCGCGAGCGCCAGGCCGATGCCAAGCGGCAGGGCGAAGGCCAGGCCGACGAAGGACAGCATGAACGACAGCGGCAGGCCACCCCATTTCGACGTCGGCACCTCGGTCAGGCCAAAGACGCCGCCGGCCATCAGAACGTAGAGCACGGGCAAGATAACGATCGCCCAGGCGATCAGCAGGCCCCTGCCCCAGACGCGCGGGATCATCGACACACAACAGCCACCGAGGAACAGGCAAAGGGCTGCAAGCGGGCGCCATTGCTCCTCGAACGGGTAGAAGCCGAACAGCATGTAGCGCAGCTTGTCGGCGAGAAACGGCCAGCAGGCGCCGGTGCTCTGCTTGCAGGCATCGGCGCCGCCGTCGAAGACGGCGTTCAGGAACAGCCAGCCCAGCGCCAGCTTGGCCAAGAGCAGGATGAGTGCGCCGCAGACGAGCGTTACGAACGCATTGCCCGGCGTGCCGAAATAGGCGCTGCGCCACTCAGAGCGCCGCGCCGGGCGGGCGACGGCGTTCATGGCGGCGGGAAGGATCTGGGTATCGCTCATCTCAGCGCGCTTTCAGCGCGACGCGCGCATTGTACCAGTTCATGAACAGCGAGATCGCCACCGACAGGCCGAGATAGATGCCCATGAAGATGGTGATGGTCTCCATCGCCTGGCCGGTCTGGTTCATGATGGTGTTGGAGACCATCACCAGGTCGGGATAGCCGATGGCAATCGCCAGCGAGCTGTTCTTGAACACGGTGAGATAGGTGTTGGTCAAAGGCGGGATGATGACCCTGAGCGCCTGTGGCAATACGACGAGCCTCAGCGTGCGTGAGCGTGGCAGGCCGAGCGCCTGCGCCGCTTCCCACTGGCCCTTGCTGACCGCCTGAATGCCGGCGCGGACGATTTCGGCGACGCTGGCCGACAGGTTGAGCATCAGCCCGACCAGCAGTGCCACGAACTCCGGTCGAATCTGCAGCCCGCCGGTGAGGCGGAAGCGCCCGGCCTCCGGCGCGCTCCACGACAGCGAAACCGCACCACTGGCCCAGACGGCGAGCACCGGCAGCACAAGCAGAACGAGGGCGGCGATCCAGCCGGCATTGGCCTTGCCGCTTTGGATGCGCCGGCGCTGGCTGACAGCGCGCACGACAAGGGCTGCCGCGATGCCGAGCACAAGCGCTGCAAGGGTCAGGCAGAAGCCGCTCTGCCATTCGAGCGCTGGCATGGCCAGGCCGCTGTTGGAGAGGAAGAAGCCGGGAAACAGCTGGATCGCCTGACGAACCGGGGGAAACACCAGGATGATCAGGAAATACCACAGAAACAGATAGAGCAGCAGCGGCACGTTACGCAGCACTTCGACATAGGCAAGCATCAGCCGGCTGAGCAGCGGGTTTGTCGACATGCGGCCGATGCCGACGAGGACGCCGATGATGGTACCGAACAGTGCTGCCAGGAACGACACCTTGATGGTGTTGATCAGGCCAACGAGGATGGCGCGGGCGACTGTGTCGGTCGGCCCGTAGGCGATAGAGCTTTCGCTGATGGCGATGCCGGCCTGCCTCGACAGGAAGTCGAAGCCGGTGGCAATATCCTGCTTGGCAAGGTTGGCGCTCGCGGTGGCATACATCGCCCAGGCGGCGAGCAGCACCAGCGAAATGGCGATGAATTGGTAGAAGACCGCGCGAAACCGCGTGTCGTTCAAAAACAGCATGGGCGCGCCGATATCATGGAGACCAAGAAAAAGGTCCGCGCCTGATAGCGGCGCGGACCTTGAGGTTTGCTAGCGGACCGGCGGCGCGTAGAGCAGGCCCCCGGCGTTCCACTGCGTGTTGGGCCCGCGCGTCATGCCGAGCTTGGTCTTTTCGCCGAGATTGCGGTCGAACACCTCGGCGTAGTTACCGACGCTCTTGACGATGTTGTAGCCCCACTTGTTGTCGAGACCGAGCATCTTGCCGAGCTCGTCGGCACCGCCCAGCATGCGCTGGATCTCGGGGTCCTCGCTCTTGGCCATCTCGTCGACATTGGCCTGGGTGATGCCCTTCTCCTCGGCCGCCATCAGCATGTAGACCGACCACGAAACGATGTCGCGCCAGTTGGAATCGTTCTGGCGCACGGCGGGCGCCAGCGGCTCCTTGGAGATGGTTTCGGGCAGCAGCACATAGTCGTCTGGGTTGTTGGCGACCGCGCGGATCGAGGCGAGGTCGGAACGGTCGGACGAGATCGCCTCGCAGCGGCCGGAATAGAAGGCGGCGCGGTTCTCGTCGGGGCTTTCGAAGACCACCAGCTCGAACTTGCCGCCGACGGTGCGGAAGAAGTCGGTCAGGTTCTGCGAGGTGGTGGTTCCAGGCAAGGTGCAGATCGCGGCGTCCGTCAGTTCCTTGGCGGAAGCTACGCCGAGCGACTTGGGCACCAGCAGGCCCTGGCCGTCATAAAACACGGTCGGACCAAAATCGATGCCGAGCGACGTCTCGCGCGAAAAAGTCGCCGTCGTCTGGCGCGACAAAACGTCGATCTCGCCCGATTGCAACGCCTGGAAGCGCGTGTTGATGTTGGTCAGCACGAAGTCGACCTTTTCGGGGTCACCGAACACGGCAGCCGCGATCGAGCGGCAGATGTCGGCGTCGAAACCCTGCATACGGCCCTTGTCGTCAGCCGCCGCGAAGCCCGGCGTGCTGAGCGAGACGCCGCAGATCAGCTTGCCGCGCGCCTTGACGGTTTCGAGCGTGGTAGCGGACTGTGCCGCGGTTGCCCCCACCATGAGTGCTGCCGTTGCGGCGCAGAGCGCCAGGAATTTACGTTTCATGCTTACCCTCCCTTTGATGTGACCGCAGGCCGCCATGCCAAATCTCCCCCGGCACGGGGACAGCCCCGATCTGTCGCGGGGCTATGTATGCATAGATTGTGTACGATTTGGAAGCCGGATGTTGTGCGATATGTATACAATTATTCAAGGGTGTGAATAAAGCTTGGCGCACGCTCGCGACAACGTCGACCGAGGCGCATACAGAGGACGCCCCGCCTGCCCAGCAGAGCGCCGTATGTTCCGATTATCTGAAAGCAGCGGCTATAGCTTCGTCCACGCCGCGTTCTTCTTCGACGAGCGTACGCAGGCTTCGACGAAAGCAACACCTTCTACGCCGTCCTGAACGGTCGGATAGATCACATCCTTGGCCGGCTTGCCGCCTTTCTTGCGCGCCGCGCGGATGGCTCTGGCGGCTTCCTGGTAGATGTTGGCAAAGCCTTCGAGATAGCCTTCGGGGTGGCCCGAGGGCACGCGCGTGACGCGCGCCGCGGCAGGCCCTGCGCCGACGCCGCCGCGGGTGATCAGCTGCTTGGGCTGGCCGAAAGGCGTGTACCAGAGATAGTTCGGATCGGCCTGCACCCATTCGATGCCGCCCTTGGAGCCATAGACGCGCAGCTTGAGCCCGTTCTCATGACCAGGTGCCACCTGGCTTGCCCAGATCATGCCCTTCGCCCCACCCTTGAAGCGCAGCATGACGTTGACGTTGTCGTCGAGCAGGCGACCGGGCACGAAGGCGTCGAGATCGGCCGACAGCGAGTCGAGCTCGAGGTCGGTGACGAAACGGGCGAGATTGTAGGCGTGCGTGCCGATGTCGCCGGTGGCACCGCCGACGCCCGACTGTTTCGGATCGGCGCGCCAGGAGGCCTGCTTCTGGCCGGTCGCGGCGAGGTTCTCGGTCAGCCAATCCTGCGGGTATTCGGCCTGGACGACCCTGATGTCGCCGAGCTGTCCCTTAGCGACCATCTCGCGTGCCTGCCGGATCATCGGATAGCCGGTATAGTTGTGGGTGAGCACGAAGACCTTGCCGGTCTTCTCGACGAGTAGGGCGAGCTTTTTCGCCTCGGCAAGCGTCGCCGTAAGCGGCTTGTCGCAGATGACGTGAATGCCAGCCTCGAGGAAGGCCTTGGCAGCGGGGAAATGGACGTTGTTGGGCGTGACGATGGCGACCGCCTCGATGCCATCGGGACGTTTCGCCTCGGCCTTCGCCATCTCGACATATGAGGTGTAGCTGCGCTCCGGGTCGAGGCCGATGTCGGCGGCCGAAGCTTTCGCCCGCTCCGGATTGGACGACAGCGCGCCGGCAACGAGCTGGAAATCGCCGTCCATGCGCGCCGCGATGCGATGCACGCCGCCGATGAAGGCGCCCTGCCCGCCACCGACCATGCCGTAGCGGATTGGGCCGTAGCGGATCGGGCCGCTGCCCGCCTCGGATTTCGATGCACCGACCATTTTTGTCCTCCCTTGGTAAGTTGGCGCCGCCCCTCATCTCCCTTCCGGGACCTTCTCCCCGTGAACGGGGAGAAGGAGGCTGACCGCAACGGCTCCGCTCGCCCCTTCTCCCCGCCTGCGGGGAGAAGGTCCCGGCAGGGGGATGAGGGGCAGCGCTGTGTTCAAATCCCCATCATCGTCCGCAGCATCGCACGATCGCTCGTTCCGCCGGCAAAGTCGTCAAAAGCCTTGTCGGTGACGCGGATGATGTGGCTTTCGATGAACGGCGCACCTTCGGCAGCGCCGTCCTCAGGATGCTTGAGGCAGCATTCCCATTCCAGCACCGCCCAGCTGTCGTAGCCATATTGGGCGAGCTTGGAGAAGATGCCGGTGAAATCGACCTGTCCGTCGCCGAGCGAGCGGAAGCGGCCGGCACGGCCGAGCCAGCTTTGATAGCCTGAGTAAACGCCCTGGCGGCCGTCGGGATTGAACTCGGCGTCCTTGACGTGAAACGCCTTGATGCGCTCGTGGTAGATGTCAATGAAGGCGAGATAGTCGAGCTGCTGTAGCAGGAAATGCGACGGATCGTAGTTGATGTTGCAGCGCTTGTGGCCACCGACTGCGTCGAGGAACATCTCGAAGGTGACGCCATCGAAGGCGTCCTCGCCCGGATGCAGCTCGAAGCAGAGGTCGACGCCGGCCTCGTCATAGGCGTCCAGGATTGGTGTCCAGCGTTTGCCGAGCTCGACGAAGGCCTCCTCGATCAGCCCCGCAGGCCGCTGCGGCCACGGGTAGAGATAGGGGAACGCCAGCGCGCCGGTGAAGGAGACGCAGGCCGTCAGCCCGAGATTCTGCGATGCCTTGGCGCCGAGCTTCATCTGCTCGACTGCCCATTGCTGGCGCGCCTTGGGATTGCCGTGGACCGCAGCAGGCGCAAATCCGTCGAACTGCGCGTCATAGGCGGGATGCACCGCTACCAGTTGGCCCTGCAGATGGGTGGATAGCTCGGTGATCTCGACACCCGCATCAGCGCAGATGCCCTTGATCTCATCGCAATAGGTTTTCGACGTCGCCGCCTTGTGCAGGTCGAACAGTCTGGCGTCGGGCGTCGGGATCTGCACTCCCTTGTAGCCGAGCCCTCCGACCCATGATGTAATCGATTTCAGTGAATTGAACGGAGCCGTATCACCCGCAAACTGGGCGAGGAAGATCGCAGGACCTTTCATTGTCGATGGCATGGCAAACTCCTCGTCCGATTCCGGCCTGCAACGTTGTAGACCAGATGACCATTAATCTGGGCGGCTCCGCAAGGGGGCCAGCAAACAGCCGACTTACTGGGCCTCGACGCGGCGATAGATGGCAGTGAGGGGTTACGCAAGAAACGACCGCTTTCGAACAATTCGCCTGAGCAGCGCCCAATCGCCGAAGTTGTGATGGCGCTTGGGGATATCGTTGACCTCGCACTCGCTGTAGTCGCGACCGGCCTCGAACTTGGCGGCGAGGATCAGCACCCGGTCGGCTGCCTTGGCCGGCCATCGGGTGACGATGCCGTCGTCGGTGATAAGGGCGGTCATGGCCTATCCTTTCAGCAACGCCTCGACCGCCAGGCCGGCCGACAGCAGGCGCCGGTCATGGCCATGGCGTGCCATCAGCATCAGGCCGGATGGCAGTGTGGTTTCAGGCATCGGCAGCGACAGGGCGCAGAGGTCGAACTGGTTGGCGACCTGGGTGTTGCGCAACAACAACCCTTCGATACGGTTGGCATGCGCGCCGTCGGCCAAGAGTTCTGATATCGGCTGGGCCATGACGGGCGTCGTCGCCAGCACGACGAGATCATGGGCCGACAGCCGCGCGTCCATGGCGGCGGCGAGTTCGGCACGGCGGTTCATCGTCCTGATGTAGCTGACCGCCGGCACCTGCATGGCGCGGCCGAGCGCGCCGCTGACATTGGGATCGACAGGCGCAGACGTGCCATTGGCCAGCCAGTCGGCGTGGATCGAAGCACCCTCTATCGCCGCGATCGTGCCGGTCCTTGTCGCGGTGCGAAAATCGGCCAGCAGGTCGTCGATCTGGCAGTCGCCGATCATGGCGCCGGCTGCTGCGAGCTCGTGCAGCGCGCGCTCGAAGCCTGCAGCCATGCCTGGTGCCATGTCGTCGAGCAGGCGGCCACGCGGCACGGCGATGCGCAGGCCGGCAAGTGGCAAGGGCTGCAAGGAAAAATGCTCCTTGCCTGATATGACCGCATCAGTGGCGATACATTGCGCGACTGTTTTGGCGAGCGGACCGATCGAATCGAGCGACGGCGACAAGGGGAACGCGCCGTCGAGCGGAATGCGCCGCGCTGTCGGCTTGAATCCCACGACACCGTTCAGGGCGGCAGGCACCCTGACAGAGCCGCCGGTATCAGAACCGATCGATATGTCTGAGCTGCCTTCGGCGGCTGAAACACCGGCGCCCGACGAGGAGCCGCCGGGGATCAGCCTCGGGTCGGCAGCGTTGCCAGGCGTGCCGTAGTGCGGATTGATGCCGAGCGCGGTGAAGGCAAACTCGGTCATGTGGGTCTTGCCGATGATGACAGCGCCGGCGCGGCGCAGGCGTTTGACCACCAGCGCGTCGTCCCGCGCCGGCTCAGCGTCGCGGCGCATCACCGAACCGGCCAGCGTCGGCTCGCCAGTGACGTCGAACAGATCCTTGATCGAGACAATGGCACCGTCAAGCGGCCCGAGCGTTAGCCCTGCCCGGCGACGCGCATCGCTGGCGTCGGCCGCGGCCCGCGCGGTCTCGCCATAGAGCTTGGCGAACACCCGTTCGTCGCCGGCGCGCGTCGTAAGTCGCGCCAGGATCGTCTCCAGCCTGTCTCTTGTCGCGGTCATGCATGCTCCCGGAAATCCGTCGCGCCACCTGAACCCTGACGCCCGTCGCGGCGACTCTGTTAACACGGCGTGGCCCGATGCTACACGGTTGCTGGCAGCTGCAAACATCTTACAGTTGCCATTCCAAGCTCCAGGAGCCGCCCATGTCCGTCCATCTGTTTTCGCCAATTACTCTCGGCAAGCTCGACTTCCCCAACCGCATCGCGGTTGCGCCGATGTGCCAGTATTCGGCCGACGACGGCTCGGCCACCGACTGGCACCTGCAGCACTGGATGAACCTAGCGATGTCCGGCGCCGGCATGATCACCGTCGAGATGACCGACGTCGAACGCCGCGGCCGTATCAGCCATGGTTGCATGGGGCTCTATTCCGATGCCAACGAAGCGGCGGCAAAGCGGGCGCTCGACGCGGCAAAGCGGGTGGCGACGCCCGGTGCCAAGTTCGGCGTGCAGCTGGCGCACGCCGGCCGCAAGGCCTCCAATCACCGGCCATGGGAAGGCTCGGGCCCGCTCAAGCCGGAAGAGGACGCATGGCCGGTGGTGTCATGCTCCGCCCTTGCCTATGCCGATGGCTGGCAGGTGCCGCATGCACTGAACGAGGACGAGATCGAGCAGATGATCGGCCATTTTGTTCAGTCAGCGAAGCGGGCCGAGCGCGCCGGCTTCGACTTCATCGAGCTGCATTCGGCGCATGGCTACCTGCTGCACCAGTTCCTGTCACCACTATCCAACCACCGTACCGACCGCTGGGGCGGCTCGCTGGAAAACCGCATGCGTTTTGCCATGGCGATCGCCCGCCGCGTCACTGATGCTGTGCCAAACCTGATGCTCGGCGCCCGCATGTCATTGACCGACTGGGTCGACGGCGGCTTCACGCTCGAAGAGGCCATCGAAGTCGCCAGGTCCTATCGTGAGGCGGGCATCGCCTATATCTGCTGTTCCAGCGGCGGCAACTCGCCGCAGCAGAGCCTGCGCACCGGCCCGGGCTACCAGGTCCACCTTGCCGAGGCGGTGAAAAAGGCAACCGGCATTCCCGTCCGCGCCGTCGGCATGATCGACCAGCCTGTCCAGGCCGACACCATCATCCGTGAAGGCCAGGCCGACATGGTGGCGCTTGGCCGCGCACTGCTCGCCGATCCGCGCTGGCCGTGGCGCGCCGCAGCCAGGCTCGGCCACGATTTTTACGCAACGCCGCAGCTTGCCCGTTCGGCGGCGCTGATGAAACAATGGGGATCGGCCGCCTGAGTTCTCCGCCGACTGGCGCGCTGGCTTGACCGCGCTGGATCACGACACGGTGCTGCCGCTCTGGTGAATCACCAGCCGAGCGGTTAGGCAGCATTGGAAAGCATCGAGGGACTAGAGATGAAGAAATCGGTCGAGACGATCCGGGGCGACAGCGAAGGCATCGCCTATGAATTGCCGCTCTACCGCATTTCGGGCACCTCGCCCGATGCGCCTTCGGCCTATATCCAGGCAGCCCTGCACGGCGACGAACTGCCCGGAGTCGTTGCGATCGACGCGCTGATGCCGAAATTGCGCAAGGCCGAAAGCGAGGGCCGCGTGCGCGGCAACCTGACAATCGTTCCGCGCGCCAACCCGATCGGCGCCAACCAGCTGTTGTTCGGGGCGTCGCAGGGTCGCTTCGACCTCGGCACTCGCGTCAACTACAACCGCGATTTCCCGCTGCTCGACAGACCCGACGCTGCGCTGTTGCCGGGCGAAGAGGTGCCGATGTCGTCGGACAAGCGGCTGAAGGCGCGCCTGCTCAAGCTGTCGCTCGGCCACGACATCGTGCTGGACCTGCATTGCGACGACGAGGGCGTCGCCTATCTCTACGTGCCCGACGAGCTGTGGCCGGCGATGGCCGACTGCGCCGCCAACATGGGCGTCGATGCCGTCATCCTGTGGAGCGGCCAGTCGGGCTCGTCTTTCGACGAAGCCTCGCTGCATCCTTATCTCAAGATGCCGCGCAAGGAGGCACGTCTTGAAAGCCGCGTCGTCACCACCGTCGAGTATCGTGGCGTCTCGGATGTTTTTTCGACAGTAGCCGAAGCCGACGCCCAGGGGCTGTACCGGTTGTTGGTGGCGCGCGGCGTGATCGAAGACACTTGGGCCGAGACCAAAAAGACCTTCGAGGGCGTGGTGGCGCCGATCGACCACATCGAGATGGTGCCTGCCCCGTGCGCCGGCGCCATCCTTTACCACGTCATGCCGGGCGAGACGGTCAAGGCCGGCTCCCACATCGCGACGATCGTCAAGACACCCGGCGAGGACGGCGGCCGGGTCGAGGTGCTGGCGCCGCAGGACGGCTACATCCTGACCCGCCGCTCGCACCGCGCCACGCGCGCCGGCGACGATCTCGTCAAGCTGGTCGGCGTCAGCCCCAGCAGCGACGCGCGATCAGGCGCGCTGGAGGCGTAGGCCCGCCCGCCGGGGCGGGCTTGGCGCATCTCAACTGCCCTTTGCCTTCTTCGGCGCACGCGCGGCCTTGACAGACATGTTCAGCGCCACGGCGGCGCCGATGAGCGCCTTCAACGCGTCCTCGTTGATCTTCTCGCCCTCGTGGATGTCGATGGCGCGGCGGGTGTTGCCGTCGAGGCTGGAGTTGAACAGGCCTGACGGATCTTCCAGCGACGCCCCCTTGGCGAAGGTCAGCTTGACCACGCTCTTGTAGGTCTCGCCGGTGCAGATGATGCCGGCGTGCTCCCAGACGGGAACGCCGCGCCACTTCCACTCCTCGACCACCTCGGGCGCCGCCTGCTTGATCAGGGCGCGGACCCGAGCGAGTGTGTCGCCGCGCCAGTCGCCCAGTTCCCTGATCCGCGCATCGATCTGTTGCGATGGCGTCGCGCCCGAGCCGCTGTTGCTGTCCATGGTCATGTCCTCATTTCCATGATCGTCTTGGGCGAGCCGGGCGTCCGCCAACGCCGCGCCTCCCAAACTTCACCCGCCTTTAGGCGAGCCCGTAGCCTTATGCTCCATACACCAGCCGGTCCTGACGTGCCCTGAGCTCGGCGATCTTCGAGTTTGGCGCGACCGCTGCGTTGGCTGTGGTGATCAGCTCGCCCTTCCTGATCGGCGCGGTGACCGTGCCGCCCTGCAGCAGGCCGCACGGGATGGCTTTTGCCGCACGTGCTTCGCCCGTTGTCATGATCCAGGCGCGGTAGGTGTATTCGCCGATGGCATCGAGCGCATCGCCGGGGTTCAGGTCCTTCTTGGCGACGGCGCAGACATCGGCCACCGGTTTGGCCAGCGGCACCATGTCGGCCTTGCCGTAGAGAACCACACGGGCACAGGTCAGCGGCACCTCGAGCGAGGTCAAATGATAGGGCCGGTGGAAGGTGAAATACGGACCATGGCCCATCTTCAGGTCTTCCATGCGCTCGCGGATGCGCGGATGCGACATGTCGGCGATGACAAAGACACCTGGCGCCACACCCTTGCCGATCGAATAGTCGACGACGCCGACCTTGGTCAAAACGCCGCCGTCCTTTTCGGGAACGAGAACCTTGTTGAGCTCCGGCAAGGTCGCTGCCGGACCGTGCATGCCGGCCTTGTCGGGCACCAGCCCCGTGGCGTTGGCGATCGCCGCCATCTCGACCATGGTCTTGGAGCCGTCGACGAACTCGACGAGCATGCGCACGTTCATGTTGCGGCGCTTGGCTTCCTCGGCATAGTCATGCGGCACCGCATCGATATTGAGCGGGTTGTTCTTGCCCTTGCCGGCGGCAACGATGGTGTGGCCCATCGCCGAGACAAACTCGATCAGCTCCATGCAGGACGACGGCTCATCGCCGGCGCCGAGCGAATAGGTCACGCCAAGCCTGTCGGCTTCCGACTTGAGATAAGCGCCGATGGTGACGTCGGCCTCGACATTCATCATCACCAGATGTTTGCCATGCTCCATGGCGCGCAGGCCGATCTCGGCACCGACGGCGGGCACACCCGTCGCATCGATGACGACGTCGATCAGGCCGCTGTTGAGGATCAGGTCGGCATCATTGGTGACGGCGATCTTGCCGGCCTCGATGGCTTCGTTCAGCGCCGAGCCGCTACCGACTTCGCGGGCATGGCCCTTCTCCTGGTAGGCAATGTCGACGGCGCGATGCGCGTTGGGCAAGTTGAGCTCGGAGATCGCGCCGACCTCGATGCCCGGCATATGCGCTACCCGCGCCACAATGTCGGTGCCCATCTCGCCAGAGCCGATCAGCCCGATGCGGATCGGCTTGCCCGACTTCTGCCGCTCCACGAGGTCCCGCGCCAAGCCGACTGGTGCGACGTTGATGGTCATCCGATGGTTCCTCCCGAATACGCGAACGTAACTAGCCTAAAGCGCGACGGGTATTGAATTATGGCGCCCTGTCAACTCGAATGTCGGCCAGTGCCGTGGGCCGTTTTGTCAGTAGATCACTGAGATCGGCTGTTCGGTATCTGGCTTTGCCGATAACATGCACCGCAACAACGCCCGACAGTGCTGCACAGGCAGACGAGACGCCAAGACAAGGTGCACGACGGGCATGGGAAGTTGAGTTGTTTGAACAACTTGGCCGCCGGTCCAGATTCAATTTCTGAAGATCGGGCAGCGTGGGAGGAACACCATGGCTGAGAAAGTCCTTGTCTTGCTGGGCACCAAGAAAGGTGCCTTCATCGCCGAGAGCGATACGGCGCGGCGGAGCTGGAAGCTGCGCGGGCCATTCTGCGAGACATGGCCGATGAACCATGTCGTCGCCGACCAGGCGACAGGCACCATCTGGGGCGCCGGCGGCAATGAATGGTTCGGCCCCGCAGTGTGGAAATCGACCGATCTCGGTGAGACCTGGACGCATTCTTCTGAAGGGCTCGCTTATGCCGAGGGCGAGGAGCCGATCAAGGCGGTGTGGAGCCTCGCCAAGGGCAATGGCAGCCTCTATGCCGGCGTGCAGCCGGCGGGGCTGTTCCGCAGCGACGATGCCGGCCAGAGCTGGCAGCACATTGATGGCCTGCAGCAGCATCCGTCGCGGCCGCACTGGAATCCCGGCGGCGCCGGCCTCATCCTGCATTCGCTGGTGCTCGACCCCGATGACCACGACCGCATCTGGATCGGCATCTCGGCGGCCGGCGTGTTCTACACCGGCGATGGCGGTGCCACCTGGGAGCCGCGCAACCTCGGCACCCGCGCCGATTTCATGCCCGAGGGCGAGAATTATCCCGAATTCGGCCAATGCGTGCACCATCTGGTCATGGCGCCCGGCATGCCCGACCGGCTCTACCAACAAAACCATTGCGGCATGTATCGCTCCGACGACGGCGGCAAGCGCTGGGTCAGCATCGAAAAGGGCCTGCCTTCGACCTTCGGCTTTCCCGCCGCCGCCCATCCGCGCGACCCCGAAACGCTCTATCTGGTGCCGCTCAACGGCGACAGCGCCGGCCGCTACGTGCCGGACGCCAAGGCGGCAGTGTGGCGCACACGCGATGCCGGCCGCGAGTGGCAAGCGATGCGCAGCGGCCTGCCGCAGGAAAACGCCTATATCGGCGTGCTGCGCCAGGCGATGGCAACCGATCGGCTGGAGCCAGCGGGTGTCTATTTCGGCACCAGCTCAGGCGCACTGTTTGCCAGCGCCGACGAAGGCGAAAGCTGGATCAATGTCGCCCAGCATCTGCCGACAATCCTGTCGGTGGAAACGCTCGTCGTCGACGGCTGACGGAACCGAGATCAATGGACAACAGCCCTTCCCCGGAAAGCCGGCAAGCAACGCTGGCGACCGTGGTGGTGCGTCTGCCCGGAGTGCTGGTCGACCTGTTTCCCGGGGCGCAGCGCCAAGTCGAAGTTCCGGCCACGACTGTCCGCGACATGGTCGACGAGCTCGACAAACGCTGGCCCGGCATGCGCGATCGCATCTGTGACAGTCGCCCCGCCATCCGCAAGCACATGAACGTCTTCGTCGAAGGCGAGCGCGCCACGCTGAAGACGAAGCTGCGGCCAGGCGTCGAGGTCTTCGTCCTCACGGCGATCAGCGGCGGCTAGTGCCTGTCCCGCATGAAGCCTGCAAGCTGTAAGCTCGGCCTTCCCTCCCGCAACTGTTGCGATAGTATGGACGGCAGGATTGGCTTTCGGGGAGCGGCTATGATGCGACGCAAAAGTCTTCTGCTGGCACTGATGCTTGCGTTGGCGCCGGCAGCTCCACACGCGGCCGGCGCGCAGGAGCAGCGCATCGAAACGCTGCGCATGCGTCCCGGGGCGACGCAGACAACGGTGCGCGGCATCGTCTTCGGCCGCATCAGCGCGTCCTATCGGCTCGAAGCCCGGGGCGGCCAGCGCATGAGCCTCAACCTCAACTCGCGCAACACCTTCCTCTATTTCAACGTGCTCGACCCGCGCGGACGGACGATTGCGCGCGAGCAGACGCAATGGGACGGTCGCCTGCCCGTCTCCGGCGTCTACTCCATCCAGATCTACCTGGTCCGGGCCGAAGCACGGCGCAACCGGCCAGCGCCATTTTCGCTCGACGTCCGCATTGCCGGACGCGGCGACGGCCCCGGCCCGGCACCCGATCCGGAGCCGGCGCCCGGCCCACGCTCCTGGCGCGTCGTCGGCGTTGCCACCGATGATGTGCTCAACCTCAGGGAAAACCCTTCACCGCGCGGCTTTGTCCTCGACGAAATCCCCTTCGACGCCACCGGCCTCAGGAATCTCGGCTGCCAGGACGACCGCAACTGGTGCAAGGTGCGTTATCGCGGCCAGGAAGGCTGGGTCAACGGCCGCTTCCTGCGCCCGGAATAGGTTCAGGCGCCGCCGGGCAACACAGATGCGCCGGCGGTGGCATCAGTTCCTTCTCAGATTTCCGGCACCGCATCGACCAGTAGCGGGCCGCTGTGCAGGTAGCGCGTCGTCTTGCGCTTGGAAGCGATGTCGGTCCACACGCGACCAACCTGCTCGGCGGTCAATCCCGCAGCACGGCCAACCTCTTCCGCCGAAATGCCATTGTTCAGCCCATAGAGGCAAAGGTCCATGCGGTCGTAGGGCAAGGAGAAATAAAATTCCTCCTGCGTCTGCTGCAGCGAATAGGTGTCGGTGGTCGGCGGGCGCCGGCGGATCTCCTCGGGCACGCCAAGATGCGCGGCCAGCTGGTAGACCTGCGACTTGTAGAGATGGGCGATCGGCTTGACGTCGGCGGCACCATCGCCGTTCTTGACGAAGAAGCCCTGGTCGTATTCGAGCCGGTTCGGCGTGCCGATGACGGCATAGTTGAGCCGGTCGGCGTGAAAATACTCGACCTGCTTGCGGGTGCGCTGCTTCATGTTGGTGGCGGCAACGATGCCGAGATAGACATGCGGCGGCATGCGCAGCTTGGTCTGCTTGCCCTCGGGATCCTGCACCACCAGCGACGAGATGTTATAGCCGCCCTCATTGGTCAGCGCGTTGGCGATGACGATCTTGCAAGCCCAACCAGCGCCGTATTCGGGCACGAGTTCGCGGATGAAGGCGTCGCGACGCTCGTAGCAGCCCATCGCCTCGAGCGTCGGGCCGATATTCTCAACGACAGCCGATATGCCGAAGGTTTCGGCGACGAGCCGTCCAAGACGCAGGCTTTCGGGGTCGGAATCGTCCTCCGGCATGAACAGCGCAAAGACGTTCTTGGCGCCAACTGCCCGTACAGCCAATGCCGCGCTCACGCTTGAATCGACGCCGCCCGAAAGGCCGAGCACGAGGCCGCGCCGGCGCAGCGTGCCTGTCAGCTGGCTGCGCAGGGCAGCAGCGATCCTCGCCGCTTCGGCCTCCGGATCGATGGTCAGCGTCGCTGTCCCGAAACTGCCGGTCTGGGCCAGTGGCATGTTCATTGCGTCGGCTCCATGGATTCGGCGGCCAGACGCCGGCTGACCTTGCCGGTGTCGGTCCTGGGCAATTCGGATCGGAACTCGATGATCTTCGGCACCATGAAATCCTCGAGATTGGCCTGGCAGTGGCGCAGGATTTCACGCTGGCTGAGGTTGGGATCGGACAGCACGATCAGCGCGCCGATGGCATGGCCGAGGATGGGATCGGGCACGCCGATCACCACCGCCTCGGCAACGCCGGGACAGGCATGCAGTACCGCCTCGACCTCCTTCGGCGCGACCTTTTCGCCGCGCGTCTTGATGATGTCGTCTTTGCGCCCGACGAAGTAGAGAAAACCCTCGGCGTCGCGGCGGAACAGGTCGCCGGTGTAGAGCAGCTTTTCCCAAGGGTTGAAGCCCGGGCGCAGCATGCGGTTGGTCGCCTCCGCGTTCTCCCAGTAGCCCTGCATGACGTGGGGCCCGCGAATGACCAGCTCGCCCGGCGTGTCGGGCGGCACCGGTTGGCCGTAGTCGTCGACAACGAAGGCCTCGGTGTTGGGGATTGCGATGCCGACTGAGCCGGGACGCCGGTCCAGTTCCGCCGGCGGCAAATAGGTGCAGCGCTTGCACTCGGTCAGGCCATACATGGAATAGAGGCGGACACCAGTGAACAGCTCGCGCAACCTGGCAATATGCGCCGGCGGCAGGGCGGCCGCGGTATTGGTGACGTAGCGCAGGCTGGGCAGGAAGCCCGGCTTGATGTCGCGCATCTGCAGGATCAGCGCCGCCATGGTCGGGACCAGCGGGAAACCTGTGACGTTCTCGGTGCGGATGACGTCGAAAATCGCCTGCGGGAAGGAGAACGACTTTTCGAGCACCAGTGTCGCACCCATTTTGACCGACATGATCAGTTGGTAGAGGCCATAGTCGAAGGCCAACGGCAGGACGTTGAGGATGATGTCGTCTGATGTGTTCTCGAGATAGGTGGTGATCGAGCCGGCCGCTGCCTCGATGTTGCGATGGGTCATCATCACGCCCTTGGGCCGGCCGGTCGAGCCCGAGGTGTAGATCAGCATGGCAAGGTCGACATCGATGCCGCCATGACGGGGCGGCTCGGCGCTGCCTTGCAGGCATTCTTCGAACGAGACGGCACCTTCAGGCGCCTTGCCGCCGGCGGCCGTCGACACGACGACCAACTCGCTGCCATCGCCGGCCTCGGTGACCACAGGCAGCAGCCGGGCCTGGGTTAGCACGGCGCGCGCGCGGCAGTTGCCGATGATGAAGTCGAGCTTGTCGGCCTTGGTCGACGGATTGATCGGGCTGAAGACGGCACCGGCCTTGGCGATGGCGAACACCGACACCGCGGCTTCCCAGCAATTGTCCATGAAGACCAGCACGCGGTCGCCACGGCCGACGCCGAGATCGGCGAGCGCTGCCGCCAGCCGGTCCGACATGCGGTCGAGCTCGGCATAGGTAAGGCGCACGTCGCGGGCAATCAGCGCGGTCTTGTCGCCCCGCGACCGTGCACTGTCGCGTAAGAATTGCTCCAGTCGCATTGCCCCCTCCCGGACGCCTTCAGGCGGCGCCAGCTGCCTGTTTGATCGGCTGCGCCGCCTGCTTGGCCTCGATGAAGGCGGCGATCCGCACCAAAGAGTCGAGATTGGCCGGAACGATGTCGGAATCCGCCATTTCGAGCCCGAACTGGTCCTCGATATAGGTCACCAGCTCGAGCACCCCCGTAGAGTCGATCACCCCGCTTTCGATCAGCGAAACGTCGTCGGCGAGCGCATAGGACGTGTCCCCGAACAGGAAGTTGTCGATGATGAAGGCTTTGACTGTGTCTTTGACCTGCTGCGTCATGCTCTCTCCTTTTGCTCCATCGTCAGGCAGCCTCGGTGACATCGGACCTGGATCCGGCGAATGACCGGTTCCACAGCTGCGTCGACAGGATGCCGACGAAGGCAGCGTTGTCCCGGAAGCCCGATACCGCTTGCTGCCGGCACTTTTCGGTCAGCTTCCTTACCGTTGAAACGTCGAAGAATCCTGAATCGGTGATCGCTTCGGAACTCATCGCCTCGCGCAACCACACCGGCTCGCTGGCTCCGACGAAGGATTGCGAATCCGGGGCGCGGTAGGGCTGCTTTGTCCGGCTGCTGATCGAAGGCGGCAACAAGTCCTTGGTCGCCTCGCGCAAAATGTGCTTTTCGACCAGCCCCTTGAGCTTCAAGCCGGGCGGCAGCCGGCTGGCAAACTCTACAAGGCGGTGGTCGAGGAACGGGAAGCGCCCCTCGATGCCATGCGCCATCGCCATGCGGTCGCCCTGGCTCGACAGGATGTAGCCCGGCAGCAAGAAGCGGCTTTCGAGATATTGCGCCTGGTGCAACGGGTGCCAGCGCGCGAAACGTTCGGGTAGCCGGGACGCGAGCTCGGCGGCTGCATCGTAGGATGCGAGCTTGGCGCGCAGGTCCGCTGAAAAGAACAGCTTGGCTGCTGCGGTGTTGCGCATACGCGGGCGGTGCGAATAGAGCGGATCGTCGAGGCTGTCCTTGCCGGCGCCGAAGAAGGCGGCGAGATAGGCCGCAGACTGCTTCTGCAGGCCTGGCAGGTAGGGATAGAGCTTGCGGAACAGATGCGGCCGGCTGGTCGAACCGGGCTGGCGGTCGCAGAAGCGCCGCACCAGCGTTTCCTTGAAGATGTCGTAGCCGGCGAACACCTCGTCGGCCCCCTCGCCCGTCAGCACCACCTTGATGCCCTTGGCGCGGACGAGCCCGGAGAGCTGGTAGAGCGGCGCCGGCGCCGTACGGATGACCGGGCGCTCGGTGGCGTTGATCACCTCTGGAAAGATCGAAGCGATGTCGCCGGGGCCGACATTTACCGCGCTGTGGTGCGATCCGATGGCGAGCGCCATTTCTTCCTGGAACTCGCTTTCGTCATGCTCGGCGCTATCGAAGGTCACCGAAAAAGTGCGCAGCCCGCCGGCGGCCATCGGCGCTGCCAGTGCCGAGACGATGGAGGAATCGAGGCCGCCCGACAAATAGGAGCCGACGGTCACGTCGGCGCGCATGCGGATGCGGGTCGCATCGGTCAAAAGTGCCCTCAGTTCCTCCGCCGCTTGCACTTCATCGCGCGGCGCCCGGCCGGCTTCGGCATCGGGGAAATCGAGCTGCCAGTAGGGACGCGTGACGAATCCGCCTTTGTCGGCGATCATGATGTGTGCGGGTTCGAGCTCGTAGACGTTCTTGAAGGCGGTGCGCGGCGCGATCGGCGCCCAGATCGTGAATATCTGGTCGAGCGCGATCTCGTCGAGCTCGGCAACGAAACCCGGCACCTTGGCAAACGCCTTGACCTCGGAGGCAAAATACAAGGTGCCGCGCACGTGCGTGTAGAACAGCGGCCGCACCCCCATCCGGTCGCGGGCCAGGAACATGCGCTGGCGTGACGCGTCCCAGATGGCAAAGGCGAAGTCGCCATTCATCACGTCGACGCAATCGGGGCCCATCTCCTCATAGAGATGCAGGATAACCTCGGTATCGCTTCCGGTACGGAACCGGCGGCCACGCGCCTTCAGTTCGTCGCGCAGCTCGACATAGTTGAAAATCTCGCCGTTGAAGGCGATGTGAAGGTCGCCCGAGGCGCTGGCCATCGGCTGCTGGCCGTCGCCAAGCCCGACGACCGACAGGCGTGCATGGCCAAGGCCGGCCGACGGACAGACGAATACGCCCTGCTCGTCGGGGCCCCTGTGGGCGATGTTGCCTGTCATGCGCTGCAGCAGCTTTTCAGCCGCCGCTGGCTCGACATCTCCGAGATACCCGACAAATCCACACATACGCAGGGACTCTGTTCCGCCAGTGCGACGAGCGCACGTGTTTAGCGCAGGTTAACCAATGCTAGGAAAGCACACTTCCGATATCAAAACACATCACAAAGCCGATAGTCTCGGTTTCGCGACCGGAGATACGGTAGTAGATATTGATAGAAGGTTCTTTGTGTCATGACTTGTATGAACAAGTCATGTTGATGACAATGATGCCTGACAAAAGCATTGATCGGTTGACGATCCGGGGCGCTAGGGTTGTCATGGGCAGGGTTTAGGACTTGGCGAGGGCAACAATGCATATCGTTGAGAACAACGGCGGCAAGTCGGGAATTGCGCTGCACAAATTCATGGACATCGAGCTCGAACTGGGGCCCGACGTGCTCGTGCCGCGCGAGGAAACCGAAATTCTCGGTCGTGCCGCGATCGGCCTCCTCGGTGGCCGCGATCCTGGCATCAAGGTGATCGACATGTGCTGCGGCTCCGGCAATCTCGGCCTGGCGATCGCCGGCAAGGTGCCGGGCGCGCGGGTGTGGAGCGCCGACCTGACCGACAGCACTGTGGCCACCGCCCGCCGCAATGCCGACCGCCTCGGCGTGGCGGACCGGGTGACCATCGCCCAGGGCGACCTGTTCGGCGCGTTCGAAGGGCTCGATCTTGCCGGTTCGATGGACCTGGTCGTCTGCAATCCACCCTACATTTCGTCGGCGCGCCTCGAGGGCGACCGCAGCGAGTTGCTTGAGTCCGAGCCGAGGGAAGCCTTCGACGGCGGCCCCTATGGCCTCTCCATCCACCAGCGGCTGATCCGCGACGCCGCGGCGTTCCTGAAGCCGGGCGGATGGCTGGCCTTTGAATTCGGCGAGGGCCAGGACCGCCAGGTCGCCGCGCTGCTTGCCCGCGCCCGCGCTTATGCGCCGGTCGAATTCGTCGCCGACGCCGCCAAGACACCGCGCGTGGCCATCGCCCGCAAACTCGACCCCGCGTGACCGGAGTTCGAACTTCACCCTTCCTAGATGTTTCCCGCCTAAGCCATTGCTGCCGTGAAATGACCGAGGCTTCGCCCGATGCCTGAAATTCGTCCATTGCAGGCCGCCGATCTCGCGGTCGTCGCTGACATGTTCCAGCGTGTGCTGCGCAAACGGCGCACACCCACGCCCGCGTCCCTGCCCGGCTACCTCCAGCGGCTCTATCTCGACTCCACCGACGGTACGGCCGGATCGCCGTCGCTTGTCCATGTCGCCGACGATGGCCGCATATCGGGCTTCATCGGTGTCACTTCACTGCCCATGCGTTTCAACGACAAGAAGCTGAACGCCTCGATATGCGGCTCGCTGATGGTCGACGAGGACCAGCGCAACGACCTTTCCGGCGCAAGGCTGCTCAAGGCATTTCTTGCTGGCCCGCAGGATCTGTCGTTCAGCGAGACGGCGAGCGACGTCACCGCCAGCATGTGGACGACGTTGCGCGGCTCGATCCTGCCGGATTACAGCCTCGACTGGATCAAGGTGTTCAGGCCGGTCGCCTTCGCTGTTGCCGGCGCCAAGCAGCGCATGCCCATCGCACGCCTTGGAGCTCCAGTGGCCCGCGCCGTCGATGCCTGCCTCGGCCTTCGCCGCAGCGGCGAGTTTTCACGCTGGTTCGGCGCCGGCGACGCGACGGCATCGCAAGGTCGCTACACGGTTTCGGACATCGACGCCGACGGCTTCGCCGGACAGCTCGACAAGTTCACTTCGCGCCTGGCGGTTCACCCTGCGTGGGACGAGAAATCGCTGTCTCGCATCATGTCGGATGCCTCGGCCAAGAAGGATTTTGGCGACATCTTCCGCTGTACCGTGGCGGCGCGCACCGGCGCGATCATCGGGGCCTTCATCTACTTTGGCCGGCCTGGCGACATCGGCCACGTCCTGCAGGTTCTGGCCCTGCCCGGCCAGGCTGGTGCAGTGATCGATTGCCTGATCAACCATGCCGCCGGCGCAGGCCTCGCCGGCATCAGAGGCAGAACCCAGCCGGCACTGCTGGAAGCGATGCTCGGCCGGCGGATCATCTTCATCAACGTCAACTCGACGGTCGTGCATTCCCGTGATCCAGAACTCGTTCGCCAGTTCCAGGCCGGCAACGGTTTCTTCAACGGGCTCGTTGGCGAGCATTGGAGCCGGATCTTCGGCGACCACTTCGACTGACGGCTGGGCTGTCGGGCCGGACTAGAACGCGTAGGACAGGACGTCGCCCGCCTGGCTGCTCATCGGCCCAAAGCGGCAGGCGTTAGGCACCGACTTCTCCGCGCAGTAGCGATTGACGGCACGCGTTGTCGTGCCGCTCAATACGCCGGTGACCGGTCCCTTGTAGAAACCCGCCTGCTTGAGCTGCTGCTGCGCCAGGTAGATGTAGCCATTCGGATGGGTGGTTCGCATCATCCGAACCAGCGACTGGCGCTGCTCGACGGAGAGTTCTGGAATGCGCGCGGCGATCGACTGATAGTCCTGGCGGCCGGAGCCTGCGGCAGCAAACAGCATTTCCTCGACAAGGCGGTCGCCACGCGACAGCCACGGCGACACGCCGGCGATCAACTGTTCGGCACGTTTCGGATCGGCCTTGATGAAGGTCGTGCGGCCGTAGCGGCGACCATCGCGATAATAACTGATCAGGTGGCGGGCTGCGGCGATATTGCCGCTGCCAGCAGCCTGTTCGAGCAGCGCCACAGCAGCCTTGGCGTCGCGCTTGGTGCCCATGCCGTAGAGCATTGCGTCGGCCAGCGGAATAACGGCGTCGTCCAACCCGGTCGCTTGGGCCTGGCGCAGGGCAGCGACCCCATCGGCCGGCTTGCCGGCATTGCGCAGCAGGCTCTCCGACAGCGCCGACCCCAGAATGAGCAAGCCATAGGGATCGCCTGCCTCTGCCGCCTGGCGATAGTAGCCGGCCGCCTTCTTGCCGTTACTCTGCAACAGCTTGCCTTCGCGATAAAGGTCACCGAGCCTGATCAATCCTTGCGTCCGTCCGAGCGACGCTGCCTCGGCGTATTCGCGCATTGCCGCCTGGATGTCAGGCGGGCCGGCGTCGCCCCGGCTGAGCAAGTCGCCCATCACGACATGCGCCTCGGCTTCGCCGCTCGCGGTCGCAGCCTTCACCATGGCGCGGCCGGCTGCGACATTTTGTGATGTACCTTGGCCGCGCGCCAGCATGGCGCCGGCGCGGACGGCCCCGATGACATCGCCGAGCCCGGCAGCCTGGCGGTAGTAGTCGAGTGCTTTCGCCAGATCCACGGCAACGGTCATGCCGTCGCTGTAGAAGTCGCCCAGGCGTACCAGCGCCTCGGCCTCGTTCAGGCTCGCGGCACGCTCATAGGCAGCGAGCGCCGCATCGCCGTCGACATCGCCCGACTCGGGTTCGCGCAAGAGGTCGCCAAGGCTGATCAGTGCCTGCGGATTGCCGGCATCGGCAAACCGCCGGACGATGTCGCGCCCGCCCGAAACGTCGCGCAAGGTGCCCAACCCATGCGCAGTCATCTCGCCTGCCCGCAAAGCGGCGCGCGTGTTGCCCGATTCGGCGGCGCGCTTGTAGTAGCCAAGGCCAGTGCCGGCATCGGTCGCCACCGGCGACTGCATCATGCCGCTGTAGACGTCGCCCAGGAACGTCAGCGCTTCTGCGTCGCCGGCATCGGCAAGGCCCTTGATCAAGGCCAGCCCGCCATCGACGTCCTGGCGGGTGCCCTGGCCACGGAACGTCAGTTCGGCGACGCGCAGCTTGCCGAAGGATTGTCCCTGCTCCGCGGCCTTCTGGTAGAATTCGAAGGCTTTGGCATAGTCGGGCTTGCCGGCGCGGCCGCTGCCGTAGAGATCGGCAAGCCGCAGCAAGGCATCGGCATGCCCGAGGGCGGCGGCCTTGGCATAAGCGGTTTCCGCCTGCTCAGTGTCGGGCGCACCGGCATCGGCGTCGTTCATCAGGTCGCCGAGCAATACGAGCGCATGCATGTTGCCGCGATCGGCCAGCGACCGAATCTGCGTCAGCCCCGCCTCCCTATCCCTGGCGATGCCCTGCCCGCGTGCCAGCATCTCGCCGCTGCGCAGGATGCCGGTTTCGTTGCCGACCGCGGCGGCACGGCGGTAATAGTCGTAGGCGCGCGGCAGGTCGAGCGGGATCGCCCGGCTGTCGACATGACTGTAGAGACCGCCTAGCGAAGCAAGTGCTGCTCCATCGCCGGCGGACGCCACCTCCTCGATGGCCGACAGACCCGCGCTGATGTCCCGCTCGGTGCCTTCGCCAAGCACGCGCATTTCGCCGACGCGGAGCCGGGCAGCGGCGCTGCCGGCGTCCGCCGCCTGACGGTAGTAGTCGAACGCCTTCGCCGGATCGCGATTGGCATTGCCGGCGTTGCTGTAGAGATCGCCGAGCCGCAGCAGCGCATCGGCGTTGACGGCGCGCTCAGTGGCGGCTCCGCCGGATATCGCTGGTGGGCCGGCCTCGGGAGCGGTTTCCGCCGACATGGCTGTGCCCGCCGAAACTGCGGCGAACACTGTCATCAACACCACCTGGCAGATACGCGACAATTCCCACTCCCTGATAGGGCCAACTCCCAGACCAGCGTCGGGCGAGCGACGCCGGTGCCATTCAGTTTTGAACATCTCGCGCTGCAGCCGCCGGATTCTCCGCGTCGACCGCTTTCAGATAATATTCGGCTGCCTTGCCACCGTCGGCTGGAACGCCCTTGCCGTCGCGATAGAGGTCGCCGAGCCTGAGCAAGGCATCGGCGCGCCCCTGGCGGGCGGCATTCTCATAGGCAGCGACTGCGGCATCACCGTCGACCGGTCCTAGCGCACCTGACAGGTGAAGATCGCCTAACACGACATAGGCGTAAGGATCGCCGCCGAGCCCGACCTGCTTGACCAGTTCGAGCCCGGCAACGATGTCCTGACGCGTGCCTTCGCCCCGCGCGGTCATCTCGCCCTGGCGCAGCTTGCCGGTCTCGTCGCCGGCCATACCGGCCCGCCGGTAATAATCGAACGCCTTGGCAGGATCGGCCGGTATCGTCCCACCGAGCCGATAGATGTCGCCGATCCGCACCAGCGCGTCCAGGCGACCCAGTGCCGCCGCCCTCTCGTAGGCCAGCACGGCCCCCGACGCGTCGACCTTGCCGGTCGAGCCGTCGCCCGTCAGAGCTGCCAACGACATCAGCGCATCGCTGTTGCCGGCGTCCGCGACCGCCTTGACCATCTGCAGGCCGCCAGCGACGTCCCTGGGCGTACCTTGGCCGCGTACCATCATCTCGCCGGCATGTACCGCGCCCATCGCGCTGCCAGCTTCGGCGGATTTTCTGTAGTAACCGAAGGCCGTAGCCGCATTGGCCGGCAACAGGCCGCCAATGCCGCGCTGGTAGAGCCCGCCGAGCAGGTTCATAGCGTCGGCATCGCCCGCGTCGGCGAGCGAATTCATCTGCGCCAAACCCGCGACGACGTTGCGATCGGTGCCCTGCCCGAGAACCGTCATTTCGCCGACGCGCAACTTGCCGGTCAAGTTGCCGGCCTGCGAAGCCCTGACATAGTAGGCGAAAGCCTTGGGCGGATCGGAGGCGATCGCGCCGTTGCGGCTATAGAGGTCGCCGAGCCTGACCAGCGCATCGCTGTGACCCAGCGAAGCCGCCTTTTCATAGGATGTGACGGCGGCAGCAATATCGACGGGGGCGACAGCCGCATCGCTGAGCAGGTCGCCGAGCGCGATCAGTGCGAAGGTGTCGCCACGGTCGGCAAGGCCGGTCAGCATCGTCCGCCCGGCCTGATAAGATTGGCTGGTGCCGCGCCCGCGCGCCAGCATCTCGCCGGTGCGCAGGAGGCCGGTCTCGTCGCCGCTGTCGGCGGCACGGCGGAAATAGCCGAAGGCCTTGCCGAGATCGATGGCGATGACGCCGCCATCGGCGCGGCTGTAGAGCGAGCCGAGCAGAACCAGCCCGGCAGGGTTGCGCGTGCGCGCCACCACTTCCTCGATCATCGCAAGCCCAGCAGCGACGTCCTGCGTTGCCCCCTGCCCAATGGCGATCATCTCGCCGACACGCAGCTTGCCGGCGTCATAGCTCAGCGCTGCGGCCTTGCGGTAAAAGCCGAGCGCCTTTTCCGGCTCCATCGCGACCATGCCCTGACCACCGGGGCGGTACAGGTCGCCAAGCAGCACCAGCGCCTCGGGATTGCCGGCATCGGCGAGCGCGCCGATCATGGCGAGGCCCTTGCCGGTGTCGCGGGCAACGCCTTGGCCGCGCGCCAGCATTTCGCCGACACGCAGCTTGCCATTGGGGTTGCCGGCTTTGGCGGCCTGGTCGTAGAACAGATAGGCACGCTTCGGGTCGGCGGCGACGACCCTGCCTTCGCGATACAGGTCGCCAAGCCGCATCAAGGCTTCCGAACTGCCCATGCTCGCCGCCCGCAGGTAAAGCTCGGATGCCGCGTACGGGTCAGCCGGTGCGTCCTTGACGACGCCGATCAGGTCCGACGGCGAGATGACCGCGTAGATGGCGGCAGGCCGGCCCGGATTGTCGAGGCCGCGATAATAAGCAAGTGCCGCTTCGGCTGCCGCAGCCGTCGTCTTGCCGTCGCGGTAGAGGTCGCCCAGCGCGATGTACGACGCCGCAAGTGCCTGCATGAAGCCGTCGCGGGCGTCTACCTTGGATTTGGTGGCCTGGATGGCATGGGGTCCGGCAGGTGACGCCAGGCCCAGCGCCGGCGAGGTTGGAGCCTGTCCGGCGGGACTGGCTTCAGCTATTCCCGACACAACAACGCTGGCAACCAACAACCAGCCGATACGCATGGGCCCAAGCTCCCAACAGCGGACTGCATCCAAGGATGCGCCGCAGCTAATATGAAACAGTCATTGCATTTATCCGGCAAGAGCATTCTTCAACTGAGGCGTTCACGAAGCCGTATCCTCGGCAGTACCCGTCCGCTTCTTCATCCGTAAACTTCGGCGCGCCCATCACTTGATCCATTCGCCCATCCCGATCCCCGGATCATTCGGCGCAAAGACGCTCGCATCGCCTGTGGCGCGGACCAGACGGAACCGCGCCGAGCCGCGCAGGGCCTTCTCGATCGCGTCGAGCGAGCCCTTCGGCATCACGCCGAGATCGTCGACATAAGCCTTCTGGCTGCGCGTGATGATGATGAAGGCAGAGCCTGCCGGCACCGCTCGCAACCAGTCCCCCAACTCCGCCGCCGGATCGGCGAGAACCGCTGAAATGGACTGCTTGCTCTCGTTGGAGATCGGCACGTAAGTGAAGTTCTCGTAGTTCATGAACTGCTCGGGATAGTTCGGGGCGCCCTCGACAAGGACCGACCCGGCCGGCGCGTTGCGGTAGAGCCATTCGGACGCCTGCACTTCGGCTTGCGAGAAGGTGTACTGACGGTCCTTGCCATTGTTGGCGAGAACGAAGGCGACCGAGAGCACGGCACCGAACGCACCGATCCCAAACCGCGCGATGGCGTCGCGCTGGGTGCCGGACCACGGGAAGAAAAGTGCCGCCGCAAAGAAGGCCAAAAACGGCAGCGCGAACAAAAAGACGCGGAAAACGATCTCGCCGCCATAGGAGGTGGCGACGATCATGAATGCGGGTGCCAGCGTCAGCACGATGGCCGGCCCGTCGCGATATCCCGCGACAAGCCTGCGCATGCCGCCCAAGACGGCTGCCAAAGCGACCGCACCGGTCAGCGCTCGCGACGCCCAGGACACCACCACCTGCCCCTCGCTGACGATGGAAGTGTCGACCAGACGCTCGCTGATCTCGTT
This sequence comes from Aminobacter carboxidus, assembly GCF_014863355.1. Classification (GTDB taxonomy): domain Bacteria; phylum Pseudomonadota; class Alphaproteobacteria; order Rhizobiales; family Rhizobiaceae; genus Aminobacter; species Aminobacter carboxidus. The sequence continues at coordinate 53,643 of NZ_JACZEP010000012.1, forward strand.
GGTGTCGCCGAAGCGCTGGACCAGTTCGGGCAGGACCGACGCCATGTAGCCGTCGGCGTAGAACAGCAGCCATACCACTTCGACGAGGCCGGCAAAGACGACGTAGCCGAGGCTCAACTGGCCGATGACCCACAGACCGCCAAGGCCCATGAGCACGACGATCGGCGTCAGCGGATGCGTCGCGGTGATCATCACGATCAACGCCATGGCCGCCAGCGAGGCGGCGACACGCACATATGGCGGGACGGCCAGCTTGACCGGCGGCTGGCCGCGCGAGACGAAAGCGAAGTAGCGACCGCAAATCCTGTCAAGGCCGCGCCCCTTGGGGTCGGCCCAGGGGTGCGAGATACTGAGCGGGCCGAGGCAAAGCGCGATCAGCATGAGGTAAAACAGGAAGGCAACGCCCTGCGGCGAAAAGTAATCCTGGCCGATCCAGTTGCCGATGACGAACAGCCACACCCCGCCCCAGACCAACCGGGGATCAGCGGTGAAGCGGCGATAGATCTGCGGCAGCACCAGCACATAGAGAAGGTTGATCGCAGGCGGCGAAAAGCGTGCGATATCAGCCAGCTGGATCGGTTTGATGTCGAACAGGTTGGCGATCGCAGCGCTGACGACGAACAGGCCGGGCCAATTGGCGTAGGCGGCAAGGAACGGCGCCTTGGGGTCGATCTGGCCGTGCCGCTGGACATAATCGACGACACCGACATGCTTCCAGGCCCAAGCGTAACGCAATTCGTCGTAGACGATCGCCGGCGTGCCGTGCAGCAAAAGCACCAGCATGACGATCATCAGCAGCGGCATGCGGGTCTCGCAGACCCCGCGCTTCAGGCTGAAGGCAAAACCGATGCCGACGGCGGCATAGGCCACCCAGACGATGCCGGGCAGGACCGAAATCAGACCGTAGTCATCGACGCCGGCTGGATCGGTGATGAAAAGGACGACCAGCCACAGGGCAAAGGCCAGGCAAAGGCAGGTCAGCGAAAGGCCGGACGACACTGTCGAGGCGCGGCCGGCTTTGGCCAAAGGCGGCAACCGCAGCGCCGGCGACAACGCAAGACTGGCTTCCCTCGTCATCACATTCATATCGCGCCTCCATCGGTGGAGACGATCCTGAGAACACGATCGACGTTCGAAGCAATCCAAAGCCGGCCGACACTTGCATGCACAGGGCTCCGCACCCACCCGCTGACCTGATGCAACCAGACGAGGCCGACCATGGCACGGACCGCTGCGCCATCGCCACTCCAGTCATCTTTCGCATCCGACCCGATGCCAAGCCATTGCCGTTCGTCGTCGCGCCATTGCGACGTCCACAGCAGATCGGCAACGACCGCGCCGAGTGGCTCGGAGCTCACCATCATGCGCGCGGCAATCGCCAGCACGCAGCCGTCGAAGCCCCTTGGCGCGTTGGATCGCGCATTGCCCCATTCGAGCAGGCAGGCAAGCCGGACCGCGTCACCCTCCCCGGCAGCGAAGTTGATGTTTTGCGGCAGCAGGTCGCCGTGGCACCAGCCGAGGCGCACCTGCCGGCCAATCCAGTAGCGGCGCTGCTGGGCAACGAACCGTTCGATTGCCCGTCGCCGTGTCGCAGCCAGCATCGTCGATCCACCGAGACTTGAGAGCTTGGCCGCCGGGCGCTCGACCCATTCGTGGAACCAGACGCCGTCGATGACGCGCGTGGCCGATGTCTGGCCGTGCAACGTGGCTACGGCGTGCGCTGCCGCTTCGAGAGCCGCCTGGCGTTCGGAGGCGCCGCGCAGCAGCACCCGCCCGTCCGTCCCGGGCGCTATGGTCTCGATGCAGTCGACGGCGCCGTCGAGCCGGGTGACGGCCAGCCTTGTCGGCAGCATCGGCCACAATGCCGTGAGACGCGGATCGGCCCGCAGCAGGTCGAGATTGTCGATCAGGCGTTCGAGATAGGCGGCAGCGACCGGATCGCGCGAACTGCGCAGAACGGCATATGTACCTTGCGACCGAACCGGCTCGTGCCTCGCGCTGTCGTCCAGCACCGGCTCACCGAGATAGACAATTTCTGTTCCTTCAGGTCCGTGTTCGGACCTTAGCGCGTGCCAGCCCGAGGCGGCGGAACTTCCCGTCATCGCCAGGAGCGGCCGGAGCTCGGCGTCATCAGGAACTGATACCCCCTGCCTGCGGCCGAAGGGCAGAAACTGGACCGAAAGCGACTTCAACGAAGCGGCGACCGCAAGACCCCAGTCATGCATGCTGTGGCGACGGCTGGTGACAAGGGCGAGCACACCGACACCAAGTGTCACCACCAGCATCGCCAGCAGCCAGGCATGCGCCATGCCGATCGGCCCTTCGCTGCGCACAAGCAGGGCGCCGGCGCCGAGCGCGATGATGAGCATGGCGAATTCGGCGGCCGCCACCGAACGCATCCAGCCCTTGGTGCGGGCGATCGACAGATAGATGGACAGGACCGCGGAGACGACGCTGGCAAGCGTAAACACGCGCAGGATCGAAGCACCTTCGGTGGCATAGGCGGCACCGAACACCGACATGATCGGATGAGCGAACACCAGCATCAGTGCGACCAGACCGAGCAGCGGCAGCACCGACATGACCGCCGCGTCCGCCGCCAGCGAGCGCAGCCGGCCGGCGTCGCTTGCGCCTTCTGCCAGCAGCGAAAGGCCCATCGAACTGCCGACATAATAGAGCGAGGTGAAGATCGTCCAGGCAACGAAGAAGCTGGCGCTCTCGGCGGCGCCGACGAGGTTGAGCACGACCAGCGGTGTCGCCGTCCAGGCCACCATCATCGACACCGAGCCGATATAGTCCCAGCCAAAGAAGCGCGCCATGGCACGGCGGTCGATCAGATGGGCATGCCCTGATACAGCCTGGGTGCTTGGAACAAGGCGTTTGAATATCAACAGGTTGACGGCGACAACGAAGACCAGAACAGGTGCTGTCCACGACAGCGCGATGGCTTCCCATCCGAACCCGGCGAGTGCCAGCGGGATGAGCATGGCGATCTTGACGATCTGGTAGATGGTCTTAGAGACCGGCACCCAGATGGACTGGCGCAAGCCCGACAGCGCGCTGTCCTGCAGCGCAAACACCGACCAGACCGCGACGGTAGCCACGAACCACAAGATGACGCCCACACTCTCCGTCAGCACGTCCAGCTTGGGCATGAAAGCGCCGACGACCAGCAGGAAGACGCCGGCAACGACGACCGAAGCGATGACGGATGTGGCATAGGCAAACAGGATCAGCCGGCCCGCGCGCCCGCCGACCGTCGGCACGAAGCGGACCAGCAGGTTACCGAAATTGAGCTGGGCCGCGTTGGACAGGTTGACGATGGTGGCGGTGATCGCACCGCCAAGGCCTATCGCCTCCTGCGAACAGTAGCGCGCGGCGAGGAACCAGAACGCCAGCCCCAGAACGGCACTGAGGCCGCTGTTGGCGATCAGCGCATAGCCGTTTCGCATCAGCGACGACCCCATCATCGCCGATGGAATGAGTGACCTCCAGCCACCACCACGCCTTCCACCCGCCCGTGCCGCCGCAGGCTCATGGTGCCGCAGGGTGGGCGGGTGTGCCGTCATGGCCCGGCACGCCGCCAGACACGAACATAGTCGATCAGGAAATCGGCCGGGAATTTAGTCTTGGCGTCAGGCGAACCGGGCCAGTTGCCGCCGACGGCGAGGTTGATGAGCAGGTACATCGGTTCCTGCGAGATGCCCTCGGGCTTGGTGTAGCGCCACATCTCCTTGCCATCGAGATACCAGATGACGGCATCCTTGCTCCACTCCAGGCCATAGGCATGCCAGTCGGCGGAAAGGTCGGCCGTCTTGGCGTTCTTGCCTTCGCTCTTCCAGTCCTTCTTCTTGTCGAGATAGTGCAGGTGCATCTCGTAGACGTCGGGCGCATGGCCCAGCACTTCAAGGATGTCGATTTCCGGACGCGGCTCCTGCGTCGACGGCAACAGCCAGATCGCCGGCCACAGCCCCTTGCCCTTCGGGATCTTGGCGCGGATTTCGAAATAGCCGTATCTGGTGGCGAAACGGTCTGCTTTGGCGCGCTCGAGATAATCGCGACCTGTCGTCACCATGCCAGACGTGTAGTCGAAGGTTCGCCCTTCATGGCCGGTCACCGTCTCCGGCCGCGCCGTCAGGCGCAAGACGCCATCGGCAACGCTGACGTTGTCGGGCATGTACCATTGCAGTTCCTTGTTGGCGAGATTGGTACAGCCGCCCTTGTCCCACCAGTAGCAGCGGGTCCACTTGCTGCGGTCGAGCTTGGGCTGGTCGAACTCTTCGGTGAATATCCGTTCCCATTGCCCCTTGATCAGGGGAGGCTCCATACCTTGAGCCAAGGCGCTCGCATGCCCGAACCACCAGGCGCCCGCCAGCGCCGCACCCCACAACCCCTTACCCATGCACCAACCCAATAGGCCTGATTACTCTGGCTCGTCGCTACACAGGATTGCCGGCCGTTGCCTGCGTGGTTCCGCAAAGTGGCGGTTCGCGCGCATTTGCCCGTTGCCCGGAAATCTGTCGCTTACGATCTGTTAACTAGGACGGTTGGCAGACGCCTCGTCAAGCTGTTTTGCCTACCTCGGTAAATGACACCGCGCATTCTGGGTCAAATCCAAGATCATGTTTTTGCATTTTGGACATGTCGACTTGGTTGTCGAAATAGCCGCCATCTGTCGGGAATGCTTTATTTATGCGGTCCAGACTTTGAATTGCAATGTTGGAGATAGTTCTCCATCACGGATTAATAACAAAATTGTGATAAACAATATCTTTATGGCAGTGCGGTAACCATTTCGGAACAAACAGAAATTCGAAAAGCAACGCCACGACACCAAAGGTAGTGATATCTCACAAAACCTGCGACATTAGGTGGAAAGCGGGAGGTTTCGGACGGACACCGATCCGACAGATTTCGGGGCACTACAGGACGCGCAAGCCACAGCACGCGCGCCAGCGGGCTTCGTCGTGCAAAGCCCAGCACCCCGCGACCTCTGGCACCGCCTCATGCTAGCCGATCCCGAAGCCCTGCCCTACCAGTCGCCGGCCTGGCTCGACAGCCTGTGCGCGCTTGGCAAGTACCAGGACGCCAGCCGTGCCTACCGCTTTCCCGGCGGACACCACTATGTGCTGCCGATGGTACGCAACAGGCGCCTGCCAGCCAGGTTGTCCATTGCCGAGTCGATGCCTTATGCGTGGGGTCGTGGCGGCGTGCTCTCGTCGCTCGCACCGAAGGTCGAGCATCTGCGCGCCATTTTCGAAGACCTGAGCGGACTGCCCTATCTCAGGATCTCGGTCCGGCCAAATCCGCGCCATGCCCATCTTTGGGCCGCGGCTGCACCTGACCACGTCACTTCAGTGCCTGGCCTCGCCCACATCCTCGACCTCGACGGCGGTTTCGACGCGGTCTGGTCGACGCGCTTCAAAAAGACGACGCGGACCCGGGTACGCAAGGCCGAGCGCAGCGGCATCGTCGTCGAGCGCGATACCACCGGCAAGCTGGTGCCGGTTTTCTACCAGCTGCTGCGCACATCCTTCGACCGCTGGGCCGACAAGCAGCACGAACCCAGGATGCTCGCGCATCTGCGTGGCCGTAGGCGCGATCCGATCGCCAAATTCAGTTCGATAGCGAGGCATTTCGGCGACGCCTGCCGCATCTGGGTCGCCTGGGTCGACGGCAAGCCGGCGGCAGCCGCCTTCGTGCTGCAATATGGCAATGTCAACGACGCACGCGGGGCGATCGACCGCCAGGCGCTTGGCAGTTCAGGCGCCAACGACCTGATCCAGAAACTTGCCATAGAAGAGGCCTGCCACAGCGGCTGCCGCTACTATCACTTCGGCGAAACCGGCGCCTCGACGTCGCTCGCGCACTACAAGCAGCGCTTTGGCGCGACCCCGCACGCCCATGCCGAATACTTCCTGGAGAAGCTGCCGATCACAGCCGTCGACGCCCGCGTGCGACACGCGGCGAAATGGACCATTGGCTTCAAGGATAGCTGAGCCGGCGTTCAGCCAGGGAACGCCAGAAGCAGCATTCTTTGTGCGATCAGGTAGAAAGCTGCGGCAAGCAGCAGCACCGGAACAACTTCCAGCCAGAGCGGCCAACGCGAACGGCCCGGACGCAAGCTGGCGACCGAAACCTGCCTGATCGCCAGCGCCGCGATCGCAGATGCCGCTGCAACGAGCCCGGTCCGGTAGGTGCCGGCCGCCTCGTCGGAGCGGACTTGCCCTTCTTCGAGTTCGGCGCGCAGTTGCAACTGCCCGCCAGCGTCCACGGCATCCGGCAGCCGCAACCTAGCCGCCTTGACCGAGGGGTGAGCGAGCAGAGCCTCGCGGAAACGGTCGAGCGCCTCGGGATCGTAGGGATCGCCCTGCGTGAAGGGCTGCAGACGGTTGAGTTCCTCTTCCTTGAGGCCGACAAGGCCGCTGTAGGTGACCGCGCCAAATGTCGCTGGCGAGCCCGGATCGACAACGATCCGGACCCTCGCCAGCGCCTGCCCCGGGATCGGCGACAGCTGGCGATCCGTGACATGGACAAACGGAAAAGATGCCGTGCGGAGCCGCCACAGGACCTCGTCCTCGAGCGTTGCCAGCAGGTCGCCGCGCGCCGGTCTGCCCGCGGCCTCCATCATCTGCCGTGAAACGTCATCGCGAACCGCATCGGTGGCAACGCCGTCGAGACCGTCGACTTCGACCATGCCGACGCGAAAAAGCGGCCCAGGCAGCGGCTTGAGGATGACCTTTTCAGGAGCGCCTGCCTCCACAGTGGACGCCGACATCTCGACCCGCGCCTCGAGATAGCCCTGGCCGCGCATCAGTTCTTCCAGCCGCAGCCGCTCGGCTTCGACGACGGGCTGCCATCCTTGCGCCTTCCCCTCGGCGGCACGCTCAAGCTCGGTAGTATTCAGCGCCGCGCGCAACACGCCGTCGAGTGTGGCGTTTGAAGTCGTCGTCTCGATTTCAATCACGGGAAAGTCGGCGGCAAAGCCCGAACCGACGAACAGCGACAGCATCGCCGCGCAAGCCAATGTCACGACAATGGCCGGCAAGAAACATGCGCTTCGCTGGGCGTCTCGCGTTCTCACCCGTTTTTCATACACCGCAATCGCGGGGACTGGAAATAGCCCTGGCCGACTCCGTACAGACGGCAGTTGCAAGCGTAGCTGCTGCGACAGCATGAGCAGATCGCCTCGCAGCCGTGCAGATCGCGTCTATTTCTTGCCGGGATCGTCCTCGGATCCGGAGGAGGTTTCGGCTTCGTCATTGCCGATCGTGCCAATAACGAGCGATCCGCCGAGAGGCCGGCGCCGCTGCCGCGTATGGGCCACGACCTTGTCCATCTCCGCCTTGATTACGGCCAATACGGCCAGCGCCTCGTCCTCGCTACGCTTCAACTCCGGATCAGGCGTGCCGGATGCGGCTTCGGCGGCAGCCCGCGCATTACGTACGGCAAAATAGTCCTTGTAAGCCGCATCCCACCTGGTCGTCAGGACAACCCAGTCGTCGAAAGCATCGGGGGCAAGAGGAGTTTCGGGTCGCTGTGGGCTGGGCAAAATGAAACCTCGAACAATCGGGCGCACGGAACATGTCACAGGCGCTGTGTCCGAACGCCGCTGATCGTGCTGGTGGCCCCCGCCTCCTGATTTGGGCAACCTAACATGAACACCCCCAGCCGTCATTCATGCAGAGGCCTTATCTGCACACTTGCTAACAAACATCTGCATTGATGTTGCCCATGAGCCGCACCTTTCGAACGCGCCTCCGGAGCAGCAAAACTCCGCGTTTTCAACCTGATCACAATGTTGCGACTGGCTGGTGCGTTACGCCGCAAGGTGCAACCAGCACGGGCTTCGATCAGGTTTCGTGCCCGGCACGCCGGAGTTAGCCGAGGTTTCGAGTCAAAAGAATTAATATTAAAGCTCAACCTAATATGGTGGGCATCAATTGATGTATGCCCCATGCCGGGCAATGTCCAAGGCTGATTGCCTAGTTTAATTTAGATAAACAATTATTTATCTGATAGAAGTCATCAATCCAACAGGTTCATACAAATCCACATCTATGAATCAGCACTAATGGCGAACCTACTACATGCAGATACTACATATGGTTTACAACAAGTAAATGCATGGTATAGTTCTGATCGGCGAGTGGGGCTAACAAGACACTTGCGTCCAGATTTTATTCGGAAACAACCTTCCTGCGAAGTTGTGTTCGGCAGGCTGCTGTTTTGCGTCCGGTGTGTTTGGTTCGCGTAGTCATTGGGTGCCGCCACCTTTGGGTTGGAGTAACCATAATGACGGCGGCAGCATTCCCGCATCGGCCTGCTATGGAAATTTTCAAACTGGCAGGAATGCCCGTCGGCGGAACACCACGCATATCGGTCGTGGTTCCCGCCAAGAACGAGGCCAAGAACCTTCCACACGTCCTTCCCCATATTCCTGCGTGGGTGGATGAAGTCATCCTCGTCGACGGCAATTCGACGGACGACACGATCGCGGTCGCCAGATCGTTGTTGCCCGACATCGTCGTGCTGCAGCAGGACAGGCGCGGCAAGGGTGCGGCCCTGCGCACCGGCTTCAATGCCGCCAGGGGTGACATCATCATCACCCTCGACGCCGACGGCTCGGCCGATCCGGGCGAGATCCCCGCTTTTGTCGGCGCGCTGCTGGCGGGTGCCGATTTCGTCAAGGGCTCACGCTTCATGCAGGGCGGCAACACCACCGACATGGAATGGTATCGCAGGCTCGGCAACTGGGGATTGCTGACGCTCGTGCGCATTCGCTTCGGCGGCAAGTTCACCGACCTTTGCTACGGCTACAACGCGTTTTGGCGCGACGTGCTGCCTTATCTCAACATCGAGGACGCGACAGGTTTCGAAATCGAGACCGAAATGAACGTCCAGGCGCTGCGCGCCAACCTCAACGTGTTCGAGGTGGCCAGCAAGGAGTTCCCGCGCATCCATGGCGTCAGCAACTTGCGCACCATCCCCGACGGCTGGCGGGTGTTGAAGACGATCGTTCGCCTCGGCGTCTCCCGCCCGGCACGGCCGGCGGTACCCGCCCGCAACGCAACCGGACAACAACACCAACCCAGCGTCTAGGCGAGCGATCATGACGGCGTCGGCGACTTCGGTATCGGTCATCATCTGCGCCTACGCCGACAACCGTCGCGAGCAGTTGCAGCGCGCCATCGCCTCGGTGGTCGCCCAGCGCACCAAGGCGGCCGAGATCATCGTGGTCATCGACCACAATATGCCGCTGTGGGCCTACTTCTTTGCCACCTATCCGGATGTGCTGGTCATCTGCAATGAAGGCACGCGCGGCCTGTCAGGCGCCCGCAACACCGGGGTCAGCCGGGCCAGTGGCGAAGTCCTGGCCTTCCTCGACGACGACGCTGTCGCAGCCCCCGACTGGCTCGAAAGGATGCTGCCGCATTATCGCAACCCGTCGGTCATCGGTCTCGGTGGCCGCGTCCTGCCGATGTGGCAGGTCGATCGTCCGCGCTGGTTTCCCGAAGAATTCCAGTGGGTGGTCGGCTGCAGCTATCGCGGCCAGCCCGAAAAAGTCGAGCCGGTGCGCAATCCCATCGGCTGCAACATGTCGTTCCGCCGCTTCATCTTCGATCTGACCGGGGGTTTCCGTGAAGGCATCGGCCGCACTGCGGCCGATGCCGCCGGTTGCGAGGAAACGGAGCTGTGTATCCGCGCCCTGCAGGCCATTCCCGGCTCGCTCATCCTGTATGATCCGGCGATGAGCGTGCACCACCAGGTGACGGCCGAGCGTGCCGGCTGGCGCTATTTCCGCAAGCGTTGCCTTGCCGAAGGCCGCTCCAAGACCCAAGTTGTCGGTGCAGTGGGCGCGTTGGACGGATTGTCCAGCGAACAGCGCTACGTCATGCGCGTACTGCCGGCGGGCGTGCTGCGCGGGCTTGGTGATGCCGTGATCAAATTCGACATGTGGGGGCTGGCCCGCGCCGCCGGCATCTGTTTCGGGCTCGGCTACACGACGATGGGCTATGTCGGCGCCCGTCTGAGCCTCGCATGGAGGCATGCATGATCGCGCCCGAGTTTCACCCGATCAAGATTCTCGACGTCGACGTCTGCCGGCCGATGAGCGATGTGCCGATGGTCGACGCGGCGAGCGGTCAGCGCTATGGCGGTGTCTTTTGCCTCGTCCGCCGCCAAGGTCGTCCGGTGACGATCATGGAATTCGATTTCGACCAAGACGTGCTCACCACATTCGAATTGCGACGCCGCATCTCCGAAAACCAGGCCGTGCAGGACAGCACATTCCAGCACGACGCGCCGCTGCCGAAGAAGGAAGGTCCATTCGCCAGCGTCGTCATCGCCACGCGTGACCGCGCCGAAAGCCTGGCGCGCTGCCTCGATTCATTGCTGCTCCAGACCTACCAGCCGTTCGACATCGTCGTCGTCGACAACGCGCCGTCCTCGTCGCAGACCGCCGACCTCATCGCCCGCCGCTACGGCGGCGCGCGCGCGGTCCGTTATGTCAGGGAGAACGTGCCGGGCCTCGGTCGCGCCCACAATGCCGGGCTCGCCAACCTGTCTTCCGAACTCGTGCTGTTCACCGACGACGACGTCGTGGTCGATCCCAACTGGGTCGCGGCAATGGCCACCAATTTCGACCGCGACGGCCGGGTCGGCTGCGTCACCGGCCTGATCCTGCCGGCCGAACTCGACACCCGCGCGCAATTCTGGACCGAGCGCCATGGCGGCTTCGGCAAGGGTTTTGCACGCAAGATCTTCGATCTCGCCGGTAATCGGCCGGCGGGGTCGCTTTTTCCCTTCACTGCCGGACAGTTCGGCTCGGGCGCCAACATGGCATTCAGGACCGAGGCGCTGCGCCAGATCGGCGGCTTCGATTCAGCGCTGGGCGCTGGCACGCTGGCGCGCGGCGGCGACGACCTCGCCTCGTTCTATGCCGTGGTCCAGGCTGGTTTCCAGCTCATCTACGAGCCGCGCGCCCTGCTCTGGCACCATCACCGCCGCGGCGAAGACGGCATGCGCCGCCAGGCCTTCGGTTACGGCATGGGCCTAGGCGCCTATCTCACCAAGGTCGTGATCGACGAACCGGCGGCAGCCTTGCGCCTGGCCCGCGCCATGCCGGCTGGTATCGCTCACATGGCCGGGCCGACATCGCCCAAGAGCCAGCGCCTGCCAGGCGACTATCCCAGCAACCTGATCTGGCGCGAGAGGCTGGGTATCGCCGCTGGCGTTCCGGGCTACTTGCGCAGCCGCTATGCCGCAGCACGCAGCCCGTCATCCGGCATCGCCCCATCGGCGAACGGGCACGAGGTCGCCGTCAAGGGAGGATCGACAGCCATGCGCCCATCCGTGCCTATCCTTGTTTACCACAGCATCGACACCAGCTGTGCTGCGCTCTACCGGCGCTGGATGATGCTGCCCGACGAGTTCGAACGCCACATGCAGGTGCTGGCCGAAGGCGGCTTCCGCCCGGTGACGATCTCTGCGCTGGCGACGATCTTCCGCGAAAAGCGGCCCCTGCCCCCACGCACGATTTGTATCACCTTCGATGACGGACTGCAGGACTTCCTCACCGGCGCGATGCCCGTGCTGGAACGCCACGGCTTTGCCGCGACCCTCTACGTCGTCTCGGGCCTCGTCGGCAAAACCAGCCAGTGGCTCGCCACTTCAGGCGAAGGCGACCGCCCCATGCTCGGCTGGGGCGACCTGCGGGCGCTGGCCTGCGAAGGCATCGAAATCGGGGCCCATACCGTCAGCCACCCGCAGTTGGATATCTTGTCGGCAAGCGACGCGGCGCGCGAGATCCATGACAGCAAGCTTGCCCTCGAACACGGCTTGAAGCGGCCGGTGCACGGGTTCGCTTACCCGCATGGCTATTCGAGCCGCACCACGCGCGCGCTGGTTCGCGGCGCCGGCTTCACCTCGGCGTGCCGGGTCAGGCATGCCATGACCTCGACGACGGAGGATCCGTACACCTTGTCGCGTATCGTCATGACCAGCGAGGTCGGGCCAGCCGAATTGCGCCGCATGCTGACCCAGCCGGTGCTGCCGGTGGCACCGCCGGCCGACAGGCTGGTCGCCTCGGGCTGGCGCATGGTTCGGCGCTTCCAGCATCTCGCCCACGCCAGCAGCTAAGGTCCAAAACGAGCGAAGCGACCTTACTCAGGCAGCGGCCAGTTTGGCGTCGGTATTGACGATGCGGTCGCGGCCATTGGCCTTGGCGACGTAGAGGTTCCTGTCGGCAGCGAGCAGAAGCGCGTCGAGGCCCTGGCCCGGCTGATGTTTCGACACGCCGATGCTGACGGTGACCTCGCGGCCGCTCAGGCCGACAATGGCTGAAATCGTCTTCACCTTGCGCCGCAGGCGTTCGCACACTTGCGCTGCCTTCTCGGGGCTCGCGCCGCGCAGCAGGACGACGAATTCCTCGCCACCAAACCGCCCGGCAATGTCCTGTTCGCCAATGCTCGCAGTCAGCGCGGCACCGATTTCCTGCAGCACTGCATCGCCCATGGCATGGCCGTGGCGGTCGTTGATCGCCTTGAAATGATCCGCATCGATGAAGAGCAGCACCCCGGCGCCTTCTCCACCTTCGTCAGCGCCGACAACCAGCCGGGATTGAAGCAGGAAGGTTTTTCTGTTGAGCAGCCCGGTCAGGTCGTCAAGGCGATTGGCCCGGTCGAGCTCGGCGGCGAGTTCGACGAGCCTGGCGCTGCGGCCCATGAAAAAGTACGACAGTGGAAACGCCACCGCGACGACGATTAGGCTGGTCAGCACGAGATCGAGCAGCAGCCGGTCGGAGAAGAAGATCGCGTAGAAGATAAGCGTGAGCAGATCGGCACCGATCGTCGCGGCTGCCACGATCGCGCAAGCCTGCCCCAGTACCGACAGGCGGTTGAAACGTGCAGCGATGCGACTTGCCCCAACCATCCCTGGCCGCTCTCCCGAATTTCGGGTTTCAGATAGCAGCAAATGGTAAAGCCAAGCTGACCGGTTTTGTTAATTGTTTGTTTCGATTGGCCTCGGGGCGAGACACCGAGGCTTCGATACGCCTCAGCCAAAGCGCTCCATGGCATAAGGGGCAGGATCGGTGAATGTGGGCTTGCCCGTCATCATCTCGGCGAGCAGGCGCCCGGAGATCGGGCCAAGCGTCAGGCCGTGATGGTTGTGGCCGAAGGCGAACCACAGCCCCTTGTGGCGATAACCCCGGCCGATCACCGGCCGCATGTCGGGCAGGCACGGACGCGATCCCATCCAGGGATTCGGCTCGATACGCTGCCTGATCGGGAAGATCTGGCGCGCCAGCGGCTCCGTCCTGTCAAGCTGGATCGGGCTTGGCCGGCTGCCGCGCGAGGCGAACTCGACGCCGGTGGTCAGCCTGATGCCTTTGGCCATCGATGCCAGCACGAAACCGCCGTCGGCATCGACAATGGGATGATAGAGCCGGGCGTCGGCATCGGTTTCGAAATGGACGTGGTAGCCACGCTTCATTGCCAGCGGAATCTTGTAGCCGAGCGAACGGGAGATCGTATCCGTCCAGGGCCCCAGCGCGACAACTGCTTCCGCGGCCTCGACGCGCCCGCTGTCGGTGACGATGCTCCAGCCCGTTTCCTCCTGCCGCAGCTGTCGAGCATCGCCGTGCAGGAACAGCCCTCCACGATCGACGAAATGGCTGGCATAGGCTTTCACCAGCGCGCCCGGATCGGCAACGGTGGCCGGATCGAGCCAATGCACGGCGCCAACCAGGCCGTCGGAGAGATGCGGTTCGCGCTGTTGCAGCGCCTTGCGGTCGAGCACTTCGTAATTCAGGCCAAATTGGTGAAGGGCCGCGGCAGCACCGCGCGCATGTTCGAACGTCTTTTCGCTTCGATAGACTTCGAGCCAGCCGGCCCGGCGCAGTTGCGGCAACACGCCGGCCTCGGACATCAGTGCCTCGTGCTCGCTCACAGAACGCTCGATCAGCGGCTGCATGTCGGCTGCCGCCCGCGCCAGCGGCTTGGGCGCCGACTCGCGCCAGAACCGCCACAGCCAGGGTGCAATGCGCGGCATTTGCAGCCAGTCGAAACGTACGTCAGCCGAGAGGTTGAACGCATAGCGCATCAGCTTCGAAAGCTCGCGCGGCGCACCATAGGGCACGACGCTCGAGCGTTCGATCAGGCCGGCATTGCCGTAGCTCGTTTCCTCTCCCGCATCACGGCGGTCGACAAGGACGACCGACCGTCCGCGCCGCTGCAGCTGCAGCGCGGCCGATACGCCGATGATCCCGGCACCGAGTACGATGACGTCGGCTCGCTGGATATGTGGTTCCATCATCGCTGCCATGGCCATGCGCTCAAAGTGTCATGTCGCGGTCGAGCGGGAAGATAGGGCGCGCGACGTTGCGATACGGCATTCGGGAATAGTCCATGGTGCACAGCGCGCCGCTGTCGCAGACGATGACCTTGCCGGCGATGGGTTCGAAGGCAGCACGGAAATGCTGCATCGACTTGAGCCCGACCACGCGATGACGCGCCGGGTCGATGCCGAAGGCCCCAAACTGCTGGAGATCGCGCATCTGCGACGGCTCGGTAACGACGAGCACGGCGATGCCGTCGATCTGCACCACGGCTGTCGGACCGAAGCTGAACTCCAGCCCGCCCAGCTGCTCGCCGTCGCCGATGAGCTTGCCGTCGCTGATGACGAGCAGCTTGCCGGTCACTTCAAGCGGGTCGCCGCCGAAACGGGGATCGGTCTTGCCGCCGAGCCTGAGCTGGACGGTGTCCCCGACGGTCGCGCTGTGAAGCTGCTTGGCCGTCTCCGGATCAACGATCGGACCGAAGCAGGCGTCGCCAATACCCACTTGCAGAAGAGCCCCCAGCAGGGCCGTCGCGTCGCCATAGCCGCCGGCACCGGGATTGTCGGCATAGTCGGCGATGATCAACGGGCGGTCGCCGCGGTAGTCGTGCGCGATCTCGGCGGCCTGCATCACCGTATAGAAGGTGTTCAGCACGTTGAAGCGGTTGTCCCAGATCTCGTCGGCGATGCTTTCGGCGAAGCTTTGGTGCCGCGCCGGGTCGCCGTCATAGGTGACAAGCACCGTCGGGCCAACTTCCGGGATATCGGCGTTGGGGAAAGCGCCGTTGATGCTGACGGCGAGCGCGCCTGCCGTCTCTTCATAAGCGCGGGCTCTTGCAATCCATTCGACCATCGGCCCGATGTCGGTGCGCCCGGCATTGGCCTCCTCCAGCATCGGCCGGCGCGCCAGAAGCGTCTTGGGGCGGATCTCGCCGGCCATCGTCTTGTGCAGCAACTCGCCAGCGTGATGCGCAATCTCGCGCATGTCGATATGCGGGTAGGTCTTGAACGAGATCAGGATGTCGGCGAGTTCGCACATCTTGGCCGTGACATTGGCGTGCGGGTCGAGCGTGACGGCGATCGGCAAGTCCGGTCCGACGACGGCGCGCAGCCGCTCCAGCAATTCGCCTTCGCCATCGGGCGAGAAATCTGTGACCATCGCCCCGTGCAGGCCAAGCAGGATGCCGTCGAGCTGGCCCTTGCGTGCGGCCGCCGCCTTGACGATGGCGCCTCCGATGCGGTCGAAGGCATCGCGCGTCACCGGTCCCGCCGGTTCGGCGCCGGTGCTCAGCACATGCTCGATGGCCCAGCCGTATTTGCGCGAGATGTCGAGGAAACCGGCGATTTCAGTGTTGGCTTCGCCGCGCGCGCGGATGGCGTCGTCGCCGAACATCACGCCTTCGACGGTGAAGGCGTCATAGCCGGTCTTGCGCACGCTGAACGTGTTGGTTTCATGTTGGAATTCTGCGGTTAGAACACGAAAGCTCATAGTCGGTCTCCAGATGTACATTCGGGCGTTTCGGATCGCTCAGGCGCGCGTAACGGTTGCTTGCCTCGTCGAGGGAAGCGCAGCTGAGCGGGCAAATTGGTTTGGTGTGTCTGGAACAGCGGCCGCGCCGGCGGGGCAGCGGCCGCCCCAGGTCAGTTGCGGTTACTCCATGTGGAAGCGCATTTCGCTCACCCGGTCTTCAGCGTCGCGGCTGATCGTCCAATGCAGGTGGTATCCGCCCATCTCCAGTCGGTAGCGCCTGGCGGCGGCGTCGCCTTCCTGCTGGGTAAGCTCGAGCGGCACCCCAGTCACCGCAACGCCGCTTGAGGCGATCTGTTCGAACCAGCCATTGCTCCACAAGCGCCAGGCCTCTTCGGCAAAGCTCTCGCGCGGCGCGCGACGATCGACAATTGCCTGCAGCAGTTCATGGTCGCGTTTGGTCTGAGTTGCGTTGCCATCGGCGATCGGCTCGTACGGCGCCAGCGCCGGATCGACGATGCCGGCGATCTTCTGGCCGATCCGGGCGACCTGGGCTTCGTCCGTATTGGCGAGCACGCAGACCGACAGCTTGCGCGCTGGAAACCGGGCGATCTCGGCACGGAAGCCGTCCCAGGTGCCGCCATGCCGGATCTTGCGATGGCCGCGGGTCACGGAATTCTGCCAGCCAAGGGCATAATTGTTGAACGACGGCTGACCGTTCTTCATCAGCACCGGCTCGGACATCAGCGCGATGGTATCGGGGCGCAGCACCGTCGGATTGTCCAGTTCGAGCAGCCAACGGGCAATGTCGCGCGGCGAGAAATAGAGCCCGCCATCACCGGTGCGCTGCAGCGTCGGCGCCGCCCAGTAGCGGTTCTCCAGCTTGCCGTCGCGAATGCAGTGGCCGGCGGCGCGATTCGGCACGATGTCGTACCAGGACGCCTCGCGCGCCGTGGCCATGCCGACCGGCCCGAACAACCGCTCGCGCAACAGCTCGTAGTAGGGCTTGCCCGAGATGCGGGCGACGACGAGCCCGGCCAGGATGTATCCGGTGTTGCTGTACTGGTATCCTTGGCCCGGCTGGTACATGAACGGCGAGCGGCGCGCGAGATCGATCAGTTGCTCGTCGCTGTGATCCTGCCACAAATTGAGCGGCACGGCCCCAGCCTCCCCGCCACTCGTCGCAGCAAAGACGATGTCGAAATTGCCGAAGCCGGCCATCATCGACAACAGGTTGCGGATGGTGATGCCGGCCCAGCTCTCCGGGCCCTCGGGAATGTAGCGGCTCAACGGGTCGTCGAGCGTGATGCGCCCGTCCTGCAAAAGGAACATCACCGACGCCGAGGTGAACATCTTGCCGGTCGAACCGGAGTGGAAAACCGTATCCGGCGTAACCGGCGTTTGGTTTTCGACATTGGCAAGGCCGTAGCCCGCGAGGTGAATGATCTCGCCGTCGTGTACGACGGCGACGCCCAGGCCGGGAACCTGGCTGTTTTCGACTTCCGACTGCAGGTAGCGGTCGAGTTCTTCGCTGAAGTTCATGCTGATTTCCTGGTCTTCAAAGCCGTCAGCGTCGGTGCAATGCACCTGCAACGGCAGTGTCTGCGAATGGAGTTCATGCGACCGACCTCTGCTCAACTGCTAACTCGGGCACGGCAGTGAGCGGGTGATGACAGGCGGCCTGATGTCCGCTGGCTTGCGACGTGAGCGTTGGCAGAACCTGGCGGCACAGATCCGTCACGCGCGGGCACCGGTTGGCGAAGGCGCAGCCGGGCGGCAGGTCGTAGCCGCTCGGGATTTCGCCGGCGAGCCGCGTGATTGAACGACGGCGTTTCGGATCGGGCTCGAAGGTGCTGTCGAGCAGTGCGCGCGTATAGGGATGCGCGGGCGCTGCACCGCTCGGCATCACCTCGACGATGCGGCCGAGATACATGACCAGGATCTGGTCGCAGAAATAGCGCACCAGTCCGAGGTCGTGCGAGATGAACAGATATGTCAGCCCGAGTTCCTGGCGCAGCCGCTCCAAGAGCGCAACGATCTGCGCCTGCACCGAGACGTCGAGCGAGGCAGTCGGCTCGTCTAGCACCACCAGCGACGGATTGAGCGCGAGCGCCCGCGCGATGCCGACGCGCTGCTTCTGGCCGCCCGACAACTGGTGCGGATAGCTCTGCGCGAGCGAAGAGTTCAGGCCGACCATGTCGAGCAGCGATGCGACTGTCTCATCAGTGGATTTCGGCTTCACGCCTTGCACGCGGTAGGGTTCGAGCAACGCGTCCCTGACTGAGTAGCGCGGATCGATCGCTGAATAGGGATCCTGGAAGACCAGCTGCATGCGCTGGCGCAGACGGCGCATGTCTCCACGCGAAAGCGAGGCCATGTCGACGCCGTCGAACTGCACCTGCCCCTCGCTGGGGTTGATCAGGCGCAGCACCAGCCGGGCCAAAGTGGACTTGCCGCAGCCGGATTCGCCGACGACACCGAGGATCTCGCCCTGCTTCAAGGTGAATGAGACGTCGCTGACGGCGTGGAACACCTTGCGTTTGCGAAACAGCCCGCCGTCGCTGAAACGGCGGCTGAGACCATTGACGGTAAGAAGGTCGCTCATGCTGCCTCCGCCACGTGGCAGGCCACGCCATTGCCGCTGGCGCCAACGCGCAGCTCGGGGATTTCAACGCGGCAGCGGTCCGCGACACGGGCGCAGCGCGGGTTGAACCTGCAGCCTGGCGGCTGCGCCGCTGCGCTCGGAACGATGCCGGGGATGGCGCTCATCGTCCCGCGCGCCATGTCGTGACGGGGGATGCAGCGGATCAGCGCCTGCGTATAAGGATGACGCGGGTGTTCGAAGAGCGCATCGACCTCAGCCAACTCGACCACACGTCCGCAATACATCACAGCCACACGGTCGCAGGCCTGGGCAACGACGCCCATGTCGTGGGTGATCAGGATCAGCCCCAGCCCGCGCTGCCGCGCTAGGTCGACAAGGATCTGCACGATCTGCGCCTGCACCGTGACGTCGAGCGCGGTGGTCGGCTCGTCGGCGATCAGCAGTTCGGGGTCGCCGGCAAGCGCCATGGCAATGACGATGCGCTGCTTCATGCCACCGGAAAGCTGGTGCGGAAACAGGTCGTAGACCGAAGCGGGATCGGGGATGCGCAAGTCGGCCATCAGCTCCAGGCTTCTTGCCCGCGCCGCACTTCGGCTCAGACCGAGATGCAGGCGCGCGGCCTGATCGATCTGCGGTCCGATTCGCATCATGGAATCGAGCGAGGTCATCGGGTTCTGCGTGATCAGTGCGATGCGCCCGCCGCGCAGCCGACGCATCTCCCGCTCTGGCAGCCCGACGAGGTCGGTGCCGTCAAAGCGGATAGTGCCGGCGGCGACCTGACCGCCGATACGCGGCAAAAGCCCCATGATCGCGGTCGCGGTCAACGACTTGCCTGAACCGGATTCACCGACGATGCCGAGGATCTGGCCGCGATCGACGCTTAGCGTGACCTGGTCGACCGGCGAGAACGCGCCGAACCTGATGCGCAGCATTTCCAAATCCAGCAGCATCGTTACGCCTCCCTGAACTTGGCGCGGACATCGAGCGCAGCGATGACCGCGTCGCCGAACAGGTTGATGAAGACGACCGTCAGCGCCACTGCGAGGCCGGGGAGCAGGATCACCCAAGGGGCGATGAACAGTTGTGCCGTGCCGGAACTCATCATCGCACCCCAGCTTGGCGTCGGCGGCTGCGCGCCCAGTCCGAAGAAGCCGAGCGTCGCCTCGAGGATGATGGCGTCGCCCGTCGCCAGCATCGCCGCCACCAGCACAGGCGCCAGCGCGTTGGGCAGCAGATGCGAAAACAGGATGTGGGTGTGGCCGGCGCCAAGGCTGACAGTCGCCTCGACATAGGTCTCGCTCTTCAGCGACATGATCTGGGTGCGCGTCAGCCGGGTAAACTGCGCGAGATAGGCGATGGCGATGGCAATCACCACGCCCTCCAGCCCCGGACCGATGATAGCCACCAGCATCAACGCGATCAGGATTTCGGGGAACGACCAGGTCAGGTCGATCACCGTCATGACGACGCGATCGAAGGTGCCGCCGAAATAGCCGCAGGTGGCGCCCAGGACCAGGCCGAGCAGCACGGAGATGCCGATCGCCGTGATGCTGACAGACAGCGAGGTGCGCGCCCCGGTGATCATCCGCGACAGCACATCGCGACCGAACTCGTCAGTGCCGAACAGATGCGTCAGCGACGGGGCCTGGTTCATGATGCCCAGGTCCTGCTGGTCGTAGGGATATGGAGATAGCCACGGCGCAAACAGCGCGCCGATGACCAGCAGCAGCAGAAAGGCCCCTGAAATGCCGCCCTTGAAGGTCGAGACGGCCTTGAGCAATGCCAATGCACGATGTCCGCTCATGCCCGTACCTCGCGCTGGCGTGGATCCATCGCAGCCTGGACGATGTCGCCGATCAGGGCACCGATGATGACGGCCATGGCCAGCATGAGCAGGCAGCCCTGTACCAGCGGATAGTCGCGCTGGTTGAGCGCGCGGATCAGCAGCGAGCCGAGCCCGGGACGGGCGAAGACATATTCGATCGTCACAGCACCACCGAGCACCCAGCCTATGCGCAGGCTGAGGATCGTAACGACGGGAACCATGGCGTGGCGCAGCACATGGCGTAGCTGGATGATGAAGGGCGGCAGCCCCTTGGCGTGCAGCAGCGTCACGAAATCCTGCCGCGACGTCTCGATCATGGCGATCCGCGTGACCCGCGCCACCAGCGCAATGCCACCAAGGCCGGCAGCGATCGTCGGCAGGATGAGCGAACTCCAGCCGCGCGCTCCCGATACCGGCACCCAGCCGAGCCACACCGCGAAAACCAGGATCAGCAGCAAGCCGAGCCAGAAGCTGGGCACGGTGGAGCCAAGCAGGATGAAGCCAGTGATCACATCGTCGACGCGTGTGCCCTGGTAGCTCGCCGCAATCACGCCGGCGGTAATGCCGGTCAGCGTCGAAAACAGCAGCGCGGCAATACCCAGCTCGAGGCTGAAGGGCAGGTTCCGGGCGATCAATGCGCTGACCGGGCGCCCCTGGATGATCGAAGTGCCAAGATCGCCGCTCAGAAGCCGCCCCATCCAGGTGAAATATTGCTCGACGAGACTGCGGTCGAGACCGTACTTCGCCGCTATCTGCAGCCGTTGCTCCGGAGACGAGCCGGCGCGCAGAAGATTGTCGATGGGATCGCCCGGAACCAGGTGGATGATGAAGAACACCACCAGCGAGACGACAAAGAATACGGGCAGCAGCAAAACAAGCCGCCTCAAGGTGAAGCCGATCATTATCGTCCCGCCGACCGCTTAGCCAACGACCTTGATGTCGACGGTGGTTGCCTGCACCAACTGCGTGCCGCGCAGCTTTTCCGGCACTTCGAGCAACGTCTCGTTGAATGCGTAGTTCAGAATCGGCTCGTGAATCGGAACGAACAGGAAATTGCCGATCAGGTTCTCCTGGTACTTCCTGAAATTGGCCACGCGCTCGTCCAGCGTCTTCGACTGCTGCATGGCAATGTCGCGAAGCTCCTGCGATTTCTCATCCTGCCAGCCGGAGGAGTTCGGATAGGGAATATTGGTGGTGCTGAAGAACCAGTCGAGAATGTCGGCGTTGTTCCAGCCGTACTGCCGCACCGCCAGTTGATGTTGGCCCTTCTTGAGCTGATCGACGATCGTCGTGCTGTCGAAGATTTCGATCTCGACATCCATGCCGATTGTCTTGAGCTGCGCCTGGAGGATCTCTGCCGTACGTTTGAACGCCGTCTCCGACTGCGCCGTCAGCTTGACCTTCAGCGGCTTGCTGTCCTTGCTTCGCATGCCGTCACCGTCGCGCACCCAACCTGCGGCATCGAGCAGTTGGTTGGCCTTGGCCAGATCGTGGCGGATTTCCAGCTTGGGATCGATCTTCGATTCCGCCAGCGTGCTGATCAGGAACTGATGCGCCTCGAGGCCGACGCCGTTGAAGACGCTCTTGAGGATCGCGCTTTGGTCCACTGCCAGTGCGGTTGCCTGGCGCACAGCGACATCGCCGAAGGGCTCTGCCAGCGTATTGAACGCGAGATAGGTGATGCCGAAGCCAGGCAAGCTTCGAAAGCCCAAAGTCTCTTCTGCTTGCAGTTGCGGCAGGAATTGGTCTGGCACCCCGAGCAGCAAACCGACGCCGCCTGTTTTCAGTTCGAGGAAGGCCGTCGAGGCGTCGGGAATTTCGCGCAAGGTAAGCCGCTTGATATACGGTGCTCCCTTGTTTTCCGAGAGGTCGCTGCCCCAATTGTAGTCCTCATTGGCGACCAGCACGGTCTCCTGGCCTACGGCGAAACTTTCGAACTTGTAGGGCCCGGTTCCAGCGGCCTCGGTCACGCCAAAATTGTCACCGGCCGCGTCGTAGGCCTTCGGCGACGGGATGCCCATGAAGGACGACGCCAGATTGTAGATCAAGTTTGGCTCTGCCCGTTTCATCACGAAGCGAACGGTGTAGTCGTCGACTACCTCGACACGATCGACAGCGTCGACAAGGTACTCGTTGACGCTGCCTTTGAACTTGGGGATCCACCACGCTATGGTCGCGGCATTGAACGGTTCACCATCATGAAAGCGAACGCCTTGCCGCAACTTGAAGGTCCAGTTCATGCCGTCGGCGCTGTTCTCCCAGGATTCGGCGAGATGGGGATGATAGGACTGGTCGGCGTCCTGCTCGATCATGCGGTCGTAGATCAGGGTCGCGACGGTGCTCAGCAAGGTGGCCCGAATTGGATCGTGATGAGGCGCGCCGATTTCGGCATTGCCGAGAGCAAATACGGCCTCCGATTCTGACGCCCGCGCTGAATTTCCTCCAGCCAGGCCGAGGCCTGCGGCCAGCGTGACCACCGATACCGAAGCAAGAAACTCACGTCGATTCATGTTCAACCTCCCCTTGAAAAATTGGAAAAAGCTCGCCGTGCCGCGGAAGCAGCATTATTTAGACAACAGACAAGAATTCGCGAGCTGACGCGGTCCAATGACCTGCCCCAACTATGCGCCGTTTCCTCACGGTTGCTGTATGTCACTGACTCCAGCCAGCAGCTCAGCAACATTTTGCTTCCCCGCTCCTCAACGAGGGTGGGTTCAAGCTATTTTGAAAAAAAACAAACGTCAATCGAATCTATGATAGAATTCTTGCAAGAAATCCCACCCCAGCCACGGAGAACCAAATGACGGAATCGGTACGCCGAAGGCTTGTCGAAAGCCTTGCCACCGCGACCAACGCCGAAAAGGCCCTTGCCAACTACATGCTGGCAAATCTCAACGGCGTGCCGTTCGAGACATCGGCAACCCTGGCCGCCAAGGTCGGCGTCAGCGAACCAACTGTCGGGCGCTTCTGCCGGACGCTGGGTTATGCGCGTTTCAAGGACCTCAAGGAGGACCTCAGGGACAACATCGGCACGCAGCCCTGGCTGGCCGGCGACCGGCTCAAGGAATTCCGCGACCGCAGCCAGAACGGTGATGCCCTAGCGCGCAGCCTGGAGCTGGAGATCGCAGCACTGCTCAGGATCTACGAGATCGCCAACACCAAGGAGTGGGCCCGCGCCGTCAAGCGCCTGGCCAACACGCCCCAGCTGTTCGTCGCCGGCTTCCAGACCGAGCGCGGCATCGCCCAGTACTTCGCCAACCAGCTGCAATACCTGCGCCCCGGCGTCCAGCTCGCCGACATCGCCGGCGGCAATTTCAGCGAGATCCTGCTCAACCCGCCCAAATCCACCTGCCTGGTGATCTTCGAGGCCCGCCGCTATTCGCGCCTGAACCTGCTTCTGGCACAGGAAGCCAAGAGGGCGAAAATCCCGATCACGCTGGTCACCGACGCCTTCTGCGACTGGGGCCGCGACCTTGCCGACGAAATGTTCGTCGTGCCGACCGAATTCGGCATGTTCTGGGAATCGACGGCGCAGATGGCCAGCCTCGGCAACCTGCTGATCAATGGCATATTCAACGAACTGGGCGTCGCCATCGAAGGGCGCATGAACAGGGTCTCGGAACTGCACGGCAAGATCACCGGCTATGTCGGCGATTGACCGGTTTCTTGCCTGAAAGCCCAGGCGTTCGCACACCGAACGCACGGGCCGGGACGGCGCCTTCCGTGCAGTCTCAGGCCTGCGGCGTCACCTGCCCGACGATCCAGTCGAACAGCTGGTTGGTCAAAAGCCCCGCCGTCTTTCGCTCCGGAACGACGAAGTAGTAGCTCTTTTCGGTCTGCAGCGGCATGTCGAGCACGACCTGGAGCTTGCCGTCGCGCAGTTCGCTTTCGACCAGATAGCGCGGCAGCAGCGCCACGCCCATGCCGGCCACCGCCGCCTCGATCAGCATGGTGAATTGGTCGAAGCGGTGTCCCAGATAGGCACCTTGCGCATCGACGCCGGCGGCCTGAAACCAGTTCGCCCACGCCTTGGGGCGCGTCGCCATGTTGAGCAGCGGCCTATGCGCCAGCGCCTCTGGCGTCGCGATATCGCGGCCGGCGAGAAAGTCCGGGCTGGCAGCCGGCACGATCACCTCGCTGCAGATGTAGCGGCACACGGCATTTGCCCATACCGGCTGGCCGTAATGGATGGCCGCATCAAACCCTTGCTCCTCGAGGTCGAACTGCTCGGCGCGCGACACGACGTTCAGCGCGATGCCGGGATGGGTTTTCAGGAAGCCCGGCAGTCGCGGCACCAGCCAACGGCTGCCGAATGTCGGCAAGGTGGCGAGGCTGAGCAGCGACACACCTGAACTTGCCATCGCCCGCAGCATCGCCGCCTCGCCCTGTTCGAGCAGCTTGCGCGCGTCGGGCAGGAACTTCTGCCCGGCGGCCGACAGCACCACGCGCTGGCGCACGCGCTCGAACAGAAGCAAGCCAAGCTGGGCCTCGAGATCGCGGATCTGCCGGCTGACTGCACTTTGCGAAAGATTGAGCTCGCAGCCGGCCAGCGTGATGTTGCCATGGCGGGCGGCAGCCTCGAAGGCCTGCAGCTTGCCCAGGTCAGGAAGGAGCGTACGCGCAGTGGTCATTCTGTTTTCGCATCAACTTAGATGAAATCAGCGCAATTCAGCACCGATAGAACCGGATATAGCACTGTCGAAGCATGAAGTCGCCCATGCCGAATGTGAAAACAGAGGGTTCGAATGTCTCCTTCCATGTCGCCCGATGCGATCCGCGCCGCCTTCTCGGCGGCCATGTCGGCCATGTATCGTGATGAAGTACCGGCCTATGGCACGCTGATGGCCCTGGTCGCCGACGTCAACGAAGCGACTCTAGCCAGCCAGCCGAAGCTGCGCGCCTCCCTGGAAGCGACCGAGACGCTCGACCGCGTCAGTGAAGAGCGTCACGGCGCCATCCGCCTCGGCACCGAAGCGGAGCTGGCGATGATGCGACGCGTCTTTGCCGTCATGGGCATGTTCCCGGTCGGCTACTACGACCTCAGCGAGGCCGGGGTGCCGGTGCACTCGACTGCTTTCCGGCCGGTCAGCGAAGCGGCGCTTAAACTCAACCCGTTCCGGGTGTTCACCTCGCTGCTGCGTCTCGACCTGATCGCCGATGTGGAATTGCGCGCCACCGCCGAGATCACGCTTGCTCGCAGGCAGATCTTTTCCGACGTCGCCGTAGCACTTGTCGACAAGGCCGAACGCGACGGCGGGCTGTCGCATGAGGACGCAGCGTTGTTCGTCACCGAGGTGCTCGACACTTTCCGCTGGCACAGTGAGGCGAGGGTCGACCAGCCACTCTACACCAGACTGCATGATGCGCATCGCCTGATCGCCGACGTCGTCTCGTTCAAGGGACCGCACATCAACCATCTGACGCCACGCACGCTGGATATCGATGCCGTTCAGGTCCAGATGCCGTTGCGCGGCATCGTGCCCAAGGCGGTCGTCGAAGGCCCGCCCAGCCGCGCTTGCCCAATCCTTCTGCGCCAGACCTCGTTCAAGGCGGTCGAGGAGCGCGTTTCGTTTCCTGACGAAAACGGCAACCTAGAGACGGGCTCGCATACGGCGCGGTTCGGCGAGATAGAACAGCGTGGTATAGCGCTGACGCCGAAGGGCCGCGCGCTCTACGACAGGCTCTTGAACCAGGCCCGCGCCACGGTACGCCCCGCCCCGGACGGCTCGAACGCCGACGCCTATCGCGACGCACTCGCCCGGAGTTTCGCCGCCTTCCCTGATGACTGGAACGCCATGCGCAAGGCCGGGCTCGGCTATTTCCTCTACACCGTCGACCAAGCAATTGCCGGTGCGCGCGGCAGCGATATCGAGGCCCTGATCGCAGTCGGTGCGGTGCGTGTCGACCCCATCGTCTACGAAGATTTCCTGCCCGTTTCCGCCGCCGGCATCTTCCAGTCCAATCTCGGTGACGATGCGGTGCAGGATTTCACCGCCAGCCCCAACCAGCGCCTGTTCGAAAAGGCGCTCGGTGCTGCCGTTCTCAACGAGTTCGAACACTATGCCGGCATCGAGCGGGCATCGATCGAGCGCTGCCAGGCCACGCTGAAGGCGTTTTCGGACGCGGCCTGACAAGGATGCTGGCAAACGAGCACATCGACAACCTCAGTGCCCTGCTCGGCGCGGGCGGGCTGCTGACCGGTCGCACCGACATGGCCGGCTACGAGAAGGGCGCGCGCTATGACAGCGGACGCGCCGCCTTCGTTGCACGCCCGGCGACGGCGGAAGCCGTCTCGGCCGTTGTCGCCTATTGCGCACGCCATGCGATCGCGCTGGTGCCGCAGTCCGGCAATACTGGGCTCGTCGCCGGGTCGACCCCTGACGACAGCGGCACAGAAGGCGTGCTGAGCCTTGAGCGCCTGCGCTCGACCTTCGATCTCGACCTCGATAACCGCACCTTGCGCGTCGACGCCGGCTTCCGCCTATCGGAAATCAACGCGCGGCTCGAGCCGCACGGACTGTTCTTTCCGATCGACCTCGGCGCCGACCCGATGGCAGGCGGCATGGTCGCGACCAACACCGGTGGGGCGCGTTTCCTGCGCTTCGGCGACGTGCGCCGCAACACGCTCGGGCTCAAGGTGGTGCTCGGCGACGAGGCGGGCACGACAGTCGAACTCGGCGCAGGATTGCGCAAGGACAACACCGGCGTCGACTGGAAGCAGCTCTTCATCGGCACGGCGGGTGCCTTTGGCGTCATCACCGAATGCACCTTCAACCTTGAAAGGTTGCCACAGCAGACCGCGACCGCCTATCTGGTGCCGCGCTCGCCTGAACACGTGTCTGTCCTGCTCAACGCGATGGAAGAGCAGCTCGGCACCTATCTCAGCGCCTTCGAAGGCATGTCTGGCGCCGCAATCAAGCGCACGCTTGGCCATGTCACCGCACTGCGCAATCCATTCCCGGGCGGTGCCGTTCCCGACTACGTCATCCTCGCCGAAGTGTCGCGCTCCTGGCCGCGCCGCGCGAGCGAGCAGCCTTTGGAGGCCGTGCTCGAGGAGGTTCTTGCCGAGGTCTGGAACCATTCTGACGAGCCATTGGACGATGCGTTCATGGGGCCGCCGCAGGAGATGTGGGCGCTCAGGCACGCACTGTCGGAAGGCGTGAAATCGGCCGGTTATGTCGTCGGCCTCGACCTCTCCTTCCGCCGTGGTGGCGTGATGCCGTTCCGCGCCCGGATGCGCGAAATCCTGGCCAGCGAATTCCCTGATGTCGAGATCTGCGACTTCGGCCATGTCGGCGACGGCGGCGTGCACTTCAATCTCGTCGTTCCGCGCGAAGCAGACGGCTCGGTGAATGCCGCGCGGGTCGACGCGCTGCGCGATCGCGTGATCTCGATATCAGTCGAGGCGCATGGCGCAAGCTTCAGCGCCGAACACGGCCTTGGCCGCCGCAACCAGCATTTCTACGACCGTTACACGCCACCCAAACTGAAATCGATGGCCGCACAGCTCAAGCAGGCGACCGCCCCGGGCCCCCTCGGCTCGACGCGGCTGGGCTGATCACCCACGCAGTGCAATTGAACAGAAACTAAAACCGAAGGACAAAACGATGACGATAGCGAAGGAAACGGCCGAACTGCTCGGCAAGCTCGGCGTTGCCACAACTGCTTTCAGCGGCGGCGACCTTATCGTGCGCAGCCCGGTGACGGGCGATGAGATCGGTGCGCTGAAGTCGATCGCGCCTGCCGAGGCGGGTGCGGCGATCGAACGGGCCGATGTCGCCTTCAAGGCCTGGCGCAACGTGCCGGCACCCAAGCGCGGCGAGCTCGTGCGCCTGCTCGGCGAGGAACTGCGCGCCTCAAAGGCCGATCTCGGCCGTCTGGTGTCGATCGAGGTCGGCAAGATCCCGTCCGAGGGCCTGGGTGAAGTCCAGGAAATGATCGACATCTGCGATTTCGCCGTCGGCCTGTCGCGCCAGCTCTATGGCCTGACCATCGCCACCGAGCGTCCCGGCCATCGCATGATGGAGACCTGGCACCCGCTCGGCGTCGTTGGCGTCATCTCGGCCTTCAACTTCCCGGTCGCAGTATGGTCGTGGAATGCAGCACTTGCCTTAGTCTGCGGCAACTCGGTGGTCTGGAAGCCGTCGGAAAAGACGCCGCTGACCGCCCTTGCCTGCCAGGCGATCTTCGAGCGTGCAGCCAAACGCTTCGGCGCTGATGCACCGGCAAACCTGTCGCAGCTGCTGATCGGCGACCGCGCCGTCGGCGAGGTGCTTGTCGACCATCCCAAGGTGCCGCTGGTCTCGGCCACCGGCTCGACCCGCATGGGCCGCGACGTCGGCCCGCGCCTGGCCAAGCGTTTCGCCCGTGCCATCCTCGAGCTCGGCGGCAACAATGCCGGCATCGTTTGCCCCTCGGCCAATCTCGACATGGCGCTGCGCGCCATTGCCTTCGGCGCCATGGGCACCGCCGGCCAGCGCTGCACCACCATGCGCCGGCTGTTTGTCCATGACAGCGTCTACGAACAGCTCGTGCCGCGCCTGAAGAAGGCCTATGACAGCGTCTCGGTCGGAAGCCCGTTGGAAAGCTCGGCGCTGGTTGGCCCGCTGATCGACAAGGCCGCCTTCGACGGCATGCAAAAGGCGCTGAAGCACGCGGCCGAAAGCGGCGGCACTATTACCGGCGGCGCCCGTGTCGACCAGGGCCATGACGGCGCCTATTACGTCAAGCCGGCACTGGTCGAGATGCCCGGCCAGGTCGGTCCGGTGCTGGAAGAGACTTTTGCGCCGATCCTCTATGTCATGAAGTATTCCGACTTCGACCAGGTGCTTGAGCAACACAACGCCGTCGGTGCTGGCCTGTCGTCGTCGATCTTCACGCTTGACCTGCAGGAAGCCGAGCGTTTCCTGTCGGTCGAGGGTTCCGACTGCGGCATCGCCAACGTCAATATCGGCACCTCTGGCGCCGAGATCGGTGGCGCCTTCGGCGGCGAGAAGGAAACCGGCGGTGGCCGTGAATCAGGCTCCGACGCCTGGCGCGCCTACATGCGCCGCGCCACCAACACGGTGAACTACTCCAAGGCGCTGCCACTCGCCCAGGGCGTGTCGTTCGACATCGACTGAGCACGACGCCAACTGCGGCGAGGCATCGGCCACGCCGCAGCCGCCTGACTTCAAGCGCCGTCCGCATAAGCGGGCGGCGTGCATCTACCTAAGCCAGCCCGGCGCGAACCTGTTCAAGCCGGGTAGGCCTTCCCCACAACCTGAAGCCACGGACGCCTGCCGATGCTCAGCACGTTGCAAACACCGCATTCACATGGGCCACGCTCGCATGGGCTGTGGCAAGCGACGGCACCCGCGGCACCGGCAACAACGGCGCTTCAGGGCCACGTCTCGGCCGAGATTGTCATCGTCGGCGGTGGCTACACCGGCATGTCCTGCGCGCTGCACCTTGCCGAGGCAGGCCGGCGGGTGGTGCTGCTGGAAGGCAAGGAGGTCGGCTTTGGCGGCGCCGGCCGCAATGTCGGCCTGATCAATGCCGGCCTGTGGTTGGCGCCGGACGACGTGTCGGCGGCACTCGGACCCGATCATGGCGAACGGCTGCTCAAGCTTCTCGGCGAAGGACCGGCCGAGGTGATGGCGCTCATCGACAGGCACGGCATCGATTGCGAACTGGAGCGCAACGGCACGCTGCATTGCGCGGTCGGCCCGGCTGGCCTCGCCGAAATCAGGGAGCGCGAGGCGCAATGGCAACGGCGCGGCGCGCCGGTCAAGGTGCTCGACGCCGTTGAGACGGCGGCAAGGCTTGGCACGTCGGCTTATGCGGGGGCGCTGCATGATGCGCGCGCCGGCACGCTGCAGCCGCTGGCCTATGCGCGCGGGCTGGCCACCGCTGTCGTCAAGGCGGGCGCAACGCTCCACACCTCGAGCCCCGTCACCACAGCCGAACGGAAGGCGGACCGCTGGCACCTGTGTACGCCTGGCGGCACTGTCGACGCCGATTGGGTCGTCGTTGCGACCGACGCCTACAGCACCGGCCCCTGGCACATGGTGCGTACCGAACAGGTGCACCTGCCCTACTTCAATCTGGCGACCCAGCCGCTCTCACCGGACCTGTTGCGCAAGATCCTGCCCGGGCGCGAGGGCGTGTGGGACACCAAGACCATCCTCTCCTCCTTCAGGCTCGACCGCGCAGGCCGGCTGGTGTTCGGCAGCGTCGGCGCCCTGCGCAACTCCGGCACCGCCGTTCACAAGGCCTGGGCCCGTCGTGCCCTGTCCAGGCTCTTCCCCGAGCTTGGCGACATCGCGTTCGAACACGAATGGTATGGGCAGATCGGCATGACCGGCGATGCCTTGCCAAGGCTCCACACCTTCGGCCCGAACGCCGTCGGCTTCTCCGGCTATAACGGCCGCGGCATCGCGCCCGGCACGGTGTTCGGCCGCGAACTCGCGCTGCTGATCGCAGGCGAGAAGACCTACGCCGACCTGCCCCTGCCGGTCTCCGATGTGACGCCAGCTCTATTTCGCCGGAGCCGAGAAGCCTGGTACGAAGCCGGGGCGCAGGTTGCGCATCTGCTCTGACGGCTTCGCCGCGTTGGCGAGCCAGGGCCACGCATTGCTTGAGAAGTAGCGACTGACGGCAGCCGATCAGCAAAGATCAGCCCGGAAAAGACGTAGGCAATGCGCAACCGTCCTACATATGATTGAGCAGAACAGCCAGCCACTCAGGCAGGTGCCGCCGAAGCGCATGCAGAGTTAGGTCCTAGTGTAAGGCTTGGCTGCTAGACCGTGTGGGGCCACAAAATGGTAGACCCGTTGACCGGTTCGTGACCTTTAGGTTCGCAATTGAGTTGGTTCAGGCGGCGGCTGGTGCCAGGTAAAGCGCCGCCGCCCACCTTCAACGTCCGACGCTGCGCTCAATCCCTCAGGAGATCGAACATCAGCTTGAAGAAGCGGTCGGCATCGACTTCATAGGCGATCCTGGCGTTGTTTTTCTCGCCACGCTCGCCCCAGAAGTCGGCGACCGTCGCGCCGAAGGTATGGGTGCCCGTAAGGTCGACGGCAATGTGGGCCGGGCGGATTTTGACCAATGTCGGATCGATCGCCAGCGCCAGGGCCAGCGGATCGTGCATGGCGCCACCAACGCCCATCGAGTTGCGGTGCAGTTTCTCGTAAAACAGCAGCCAGTCGTTGACGAGCTTGCCGAGCGGCGTGTCGATTTTGGCAAGCTCGGCATACTGCGCTTCCTCGACCAGCACCTGCATGGTGACGTCGAGACCGACCATGAGGATCGGCACGCCGGAATCGAGCACGATCTTCAGCGCCTCAGGGTCGCAGAAAGCGTTGAACTCGGTTGGCGTGATGATCTCGCTCTTCCGGTAGAAGACGCCGCCCATCCAGATCAGTTCCTTGATCTTGGGCAGCACCTCAGGGTGCTTGAGGATCAAGAGACCGATATTGCTGAGCGGACCGGTCGCGACCACCAGGATCGGCTCGGCCGATGCGAGCAACTTCTTGGCGAGGAAATCGACAGCGTGCTGGTCGACCGGCTTGATGGTTGCCTGCGGCAGATAGGGCGAGCCCTCGAGGCCACTGGGACCATCGGCGGTGCCGAGCACAAGCGGTCGCGCCAGCGGACGGTGGCAGCCGGCCGCGACCGGCACGGCGCCAGCGCCGATGTATTCGAGAATGCGCAGCGCGTTGGTCGTGGTTTTCTCGAGCTCGGCATTGCCACAGGTAGTCGTGACGCCGAGCAGTTCGATATCAGGCGAGCGGTGCGCCATGACCAGCGCGATCGCGTCGTCGTGGCCCGGATCGCAGTCGAAGAGAATGGGTGTAGCTGTCATGATATCACTCTTCACGCTGCCCGCTCGTAGCGCGCGATGGTTTCTTTGAACATTTCGAGGAAGCGGCGACCTTCGAGGCCGGTGCCTATGCGCGTGGTCTTGGGACCACCGCCGGGCAGGATCTGGAAGCCGCGATAGGCAACCGTCTGGCCACGCGAAACGCTGCCATCGATCAGGACGTCGACAAACAGCGGTTCGGTTAGCGTCGCCAGATCTGGGTCGAAGGCCAGCACTACTGTGATGACGTCGTCGAGCGGGAAGCCGACGAGGCCGAAGAACTCGCGCCAGATGTCGATGTAGATCGGGAATACATCGGCGATCATGTCGAGAACCGGATTGTCCTTAGCCTTGTCCTGCATGTCGGCGATGTCGTCGCGTGTCAGCATCGAGGTGGCGACGCGGTTGTCCTCGCAGATATCAAGCGGCACCAGGATCTTGTCGACCTCGGCGTTGAGCACGATGCGCGAGGCCTCGGGATCAGCCCAGACGTTGTATTCGGTCACCGGCGTGATGTTGCCGGGCGTGGTGAAGGTGCCGCCGAGCACGATCAAGCGCTTCAGCGCCCCGGCGAGCGCCGGCTCCTGCAGCAGCGCCATCGCCGCATTGGTCAACGGGCCGGTGGTGACCAGCGTGATCTCACCGGGATTGGCCATGACGGTCTTGATGATGAAATCGACGGCGTGGCCCGGTGTCGCTTGCCGCTTCGGCTTGGGCGCGGGCGGGTTGAACTTCTTCAGCCGATCGCCGAAGCGGGCGGTGAGCGTTTTTTCGAAATGCACAGGCGCTTCCATGGCCGCCTTTGAATGGCCGACGATCGGCCGCCATGCACCGGCATAAACCGGAATGTCGTCGCGGTTGGCAATCGACAGCGTATTGAGCACGACATTGGTGACCTGCTCGATGGGGCCGGCGGCACCGGTGCAGGTTGTCACCGCCTCGAGCTTCACGTTGGGGTTGGCCGCGGCAAACAGCACGGCGAGAATATCGTCGCCGGCCGAATCCACGTCGAGAATTATGCGTTCCATGCCTTGCTACAGCCCTTCAGCGTGAGAGGTTACTTGCCGGTCTCGGCCGGCTTGTTTTCGACCGAAAGCAGCTTGCGCATGCTCTCCAGGGTCTCGCGGATGATCTTCGGCCGGCTGCGATAAGACAGCGCGAACAGTGCCGTCAGCGCCACCAGATAAGGCACCGCCAGGATCAGGTAGGACGGAAAGCCGAAGGTCTGGAGGCGTAGCGAAAATGCATCGGCAAAGCCAAACAGCAAACAACCCGCCAGCACCTTCAAGGGGCTTCCATTGGAAAAGATCAGGATGGCGACCGCCATGAAGCCTCGGCCCGACGACATGTTTTCGGTGAACATGGTGATGTAGCCGAGCGAAAGGTGCGCACCGGCAAGCCCGGCGAGCAAACCGCACAACAGCGAGGCAATATAGCGAACGCGCGTGATCGAGATGCCGAGCGCTTCGGCGGCCTCGGGCTTTTCGCCGACGACGCGGATGTAGAGCCCAAGGCGCGTGCGCTTGTAAAACACCACCAGAAGCGGCACGGCGATGAAGGCGACATAGACCATCGGCGTGAAGCCGTTGATCAGTGGCGCCCATGACCCCAAAAGATCCCTGGCACCGGGGATCTGCACCTTGGGCAGGCCGACGATGCCCTTGCCGACGATCGAGCCGCGAGTACCGAAGATCGCCTTCATCAACGAAATGGTCATGCCGCCGGCGAGGATGTTGAGCGCCAAACCCACCACCACTTCATTGGCGCGGAAGCTGACGACCAGTACGGCGAAGGCGAGCGCGAACACCAGTGCCGCCGCGACACCGCAGGCCACACCGACCAGTGCCGAGCCCGACCAG
The DNA here is from genome assembly GCF_014863355.1 of Aminobacter carboxidus. Lineage (GTDB taxonomy): Bacteria > Pseudomonadota > Alphaproteobacteria > Rhizobiales > Rhizobiaceae > Aminobacter > Aminobacter carboxidus. Next base: position 87,579 of record NZ_JACZEP010000012.1, read on the forward strand.
ATCGAGCCGAGCACGGCGAAGAAGGCGCCGACAAGCATCTGGCCTTCGAGGCCGATATTGAAGATGCCGGCCTTGGTGGTGAACGAGCCGCCGAGCGCGACCAGCAGGATGGGAGCCGTCATCCGCAGTGTTGCGACGATCAGCGCGACATTGAAGAGACTTAGAATTTCCATCGGCGCTCTCCTGCGGTGCTGTCGCCGCGACGCTTCATCAGAACCTGAGCCGAGACGCTCAGGATGATCAGCGCCTGGATCACCGTGATGATTTCGCGCGAAGCGTTGGTGTCGGTCTCAAGCAGCAGCGAACCGTTGCGCAGCGCGCCAAAGAACAGCGCCGTCACGATGGTACCGATCGGCGAGCCGTTGGCCAGCAGTGCTGCGATCAGGCCGTCGAAGCCGAAGCCAGGCGCAAAACCTTCCATGAAGCGGTGGTGTACACCCAGCGTTTCGATGCCGCCGGCAAGACCGCCAACCGCACCCGATGCCAACAGCACCAGGAAACCCTGACGCTTGACATCAATGCCGCCATATTCGGCGAATTTGGGCGCAGAGCCGACCATCGAGATCGAATAGCCCTTGGCGGTATGGCGGAAGAACCAGGCAACGAAGAGCGCCAGCACCAGGCCGATGATCAGGCCCCAGTTGAGCCGCGAGAAGGCAAACAGCTCGGGCAGATAGGCGGTTGCCAGTATCGGCGGGGTCTCCGACCATCCGCCGGGCCGCTTGAACAGGAAGATGGTGAGGTAAGAGGTCAGCAACACCGCGACGTAGTTGGAAAGGATCGTCGAGACGACCTCGTTTGTACCGTAGCGCACGCGGAAGAAGGCGGGGATCGAAACCCAGGCAGCACCGGCGATCACCGCGACGGCCATAGCGACCACGACGTGCAGGCCGGCGGGCAGCGGCATTGCGAAGCCGACCCAGGCTGCGGCGAAGCCGCCGAGAAACAGCTGGCCCTCGATGCCGACATTGAACATGCCGCCACGCAAGCCGATGCAGGCGGCAATGCCGCAGATCAGGATGGGCGTGGTCTGCAACAAGGTGCCGGCGATCTTGGCCTGGTCGCCGAAGGCGCCGCGCATCAAGGTCATGAACACCTTGATGGGGCTCTCGTCGATAAGCATGATGATCACGGCACCCATGGCGAGCGCGATCAGAACGGCGACGATCTGGCCGGAGAATGCACGCAATTTGTCGCTCACGAGGCCACCTCATCGGAAGCATTGCCGGGTTGGAGACCTGCCATCATCATGCCGATCCTTTCGCTGTCGGCGCTGTCACCGTCGACCTCACCCATGATCCGGCCGTTGAACATCACCAGGATGCGGTCGGCCAAGGTGAGCAGTTCGTCGAGCTGCACCGAAATGACGAGCACGGCCCGGCCCGCTGCACGCTGGCGCATGATCTCGTCGTGGATGGACTCCTGCGCACCGATATCGACGCCGCGCGTCGGCTGATCGACCAGCAGGAAGTCTGCGTCATTGGTGAATTCGCGCGCCAGCACGACCTTTTGGATATTGCCGCCCGACAGCCGCTTGACGGTGTCTTCGGGGCCACGGGCGCGGATGTCGAAACGCTTGATCATCTCGACGGCCTGGTTGGCTGCCGCACGCCAGTCGAGGACGCCGTTGCGGCTCCACGGCGCCTTGAACTGCCGGCCCATCAGCAAATTGGAGGAGATCGAGGCGCTGCCATCGACGCCGCGTACCAATCGGTCGCCGGGCACGTGGGCAAGACCGGTTTGGCGGATTGCGGAAGTCGAGAGCGTGGTCAGATCGCTGTCTTTGAGCAGCGCCGAACCGTGGCTTGCCGGACGCAGGCCCGACAGAACTTCGGCAAGCTCGGTCTGGCCGTTTCCTGCGACACCGGCGATACCGACGATCTCGCCAGAGCGCACCGTGAAGCTCGCGTCACGCAAAGCCGGCAGATGTCGGTCGTCACGCGCCCACAGGTTCTTGACCTCCAGGACGACCTTGCCGCCGGTCTTGTCGCGCGGACGCCGGTCAAAGCTAACATCGCGCCCAACCATCATGCGCACCATGTCGGCCTTGGTCAGCTCGGCCGTCGGTTGCGTCGCGACATGCTTGCCATGGCGCAGCACGGTCACGGTGTCTGAAACCTCCATCACCTCTTCGAGATGATGCGAGATGAAGATGACGGTCATGCCGCCGGCAACGAAGCCGCGCAGCGTCTGGAACAGCTCGCGGCTTTCCTGCGGAGTTAGCACCGCGGTCGGCTCGTCGAGAATGATGGTGCGAGCACCGCGCGCCAGCACCTTCAGGATTTCGATGCGTTGCTCGATGCCGACCGAGAGCAGCGAAACCCGCTCCTCCGGGTCAACCTTGAGGCCGAAGCGCTCGGAAAGCTCGCGCGTCTTTTCGACCTGGGCCCTGTGGTCGATCAGGCCGTTGCGGCGGATTTCCATACCGAGGAAGACGTTGTCGGCGACAGACAGCGAAGGCACCAGCTTGAAGTGCTGGTGCACCATGCCAAGGCCGGCATCGATCGCAGTCGCCGGGTCGGTGACGACTGTTTCCTTGCCGTTGAGCACGATCTTGCCTTCATCGGGCTGCAGCAAGCCAAACAGGATGTTCATCAGCGTTGTCTTGCCAGCGCCGTTCTCGCCGATGATGGCGTGGATCTCGCCGCGTTTGACGCTGAGACTGACGTCTTCATTGGCAACGAAAGCGCCGAAACGCTTGGTGACACCGATCAATTCAACAGCAGTTTCGGCAGGACCTGCCTCTCGTGCCGTCATGGCTGGCGACGTGGTCGACAACATAGCCTCGCAGCTTCAGACCTATCCGCCCTGCTCTCAAGGGCGAATACATCTCTAACCTAGTCCTGGAAGAAATGATGCCGGAAGCCGGTATGCCAGCTTCCGGCCGGGGGCCGTGCCTTACTTGGCGCGGTCGATCTTGATCGAGCCGTCGGTGATGCCCTTCTTGATCTCGTCGAGCTTGGCAGTCACCTCTGCCGGGATGGAAGGTGCGATGTCGTCGCAGACCTTCACTTCGACGCCACCCGAGGCCAGATCGAAGGTGTGAGTGCTGCCGGCAACCACCTTGTTGCCCTCGACTTCGCTCTTGATCAGGCTGTAGACGGCGACGTCACCGCGCTTCAGCATCGAGGCGAGCACGTTGCCCGGTGCAGAACTGCACATGTCGATGTCGACGCCGATCGAATATTTGTCGGCGCCAGCGCTCGCCTGCATGACGCCTTCGCCCGTCGGCCCGGCCACGTTGTAGATGATGTCGGCGCCCTGGCCGTAGAGCGCAAGCGCCAGTTCGCTGCCCTTGGCCGGATCATCGAAGGTGCCGGCAAAGACCGAGTTCACCTTCACCTCGGGCGCCGCATATTTCGCGCCCTGCTCATAGCCGCCAAGGAAGTTGCGGATAACAGGGATATCGCGGCCGCCGACGAAGCCGATGGCCTTGCCGTCGCCGATCTTGTCGAAGGCGCTGCCCTGGTTTTCGATCATGCCGGCAAGCGCACCGGCGACGAACGAGCCCTGCTCTTCGGCGAAGTTGGCATAGACGATCTTTTTCGAATCGAGCACGCCGTCGATGAATACGAAGCGCTGGTTGGGATAAGCTTCGCTGGCCTTGGTCAGCGCATCCACCAGTTCCCAGCCCATCACAAAGATCAGGTCGTACTGGCCATCCTTTGCGAGGTTGGCGAACTGCTCTTCATAGTCGAGTGCTCGATTGCCGGTGTCGACCAGCTTGAGATCGATACCGAATTCGCCCTTGGCCTTGTTCAAGCCATCGACGATCGAGATGCCGAAGCCCTGGGCGAAATAACCAGAGATTGCCGCGACAGAGACCTTGTCCTGGCCTGTGGCCGAACCCACCGAGGCTACAAGGGCCGCGCCAGCGATAATGCAATTACGGAATACGTTCTTCATCTCAACTCCCCAATCTGAAGCCCTGTCACCAGCCGTAGGGCTCATCCTCGATGGCCAAAACTTGTTGGTGGTCATATGACTTTATGGGTGGTCCTACGAACTGTCAATTGGCCTGCGAGCGCTCGAACAACGCAGCGAACAATCACGACAGCTGCGGTTTCACACCTCCGGCTTGACAAAAATGCCGGAAGGATAATTGTTGATACTCTAACAAGTTTTCAGCCCGCCAGAAATGTGGAGCATTCGATGCCGGACGTAGTCGTCAGGAAATTGATCGTGCAGATCGAAGAGATTTTTCATGAGGGCGGGCCGGTGCGTGCCGAGCCGGTCAAGCGCGGCACTGTGATGGCAGTCATCGCCAATCCGTATGCCGGCCGCTATGTCGAGGATATCCAGCCTTTCATGGAAGATCTGAAGCCGCTCGGCCTCGAAATGGCGTCCCGCCTGCTTGAAGCACTCGGCGGCGACGCCTCACTGGTCGAAGGCTATGGCAAAGGCTCCATCGTCGGCGGCGGCGGCGAACTCGAGCACGGCGCGCTGTGGCACAATCCGGGTGGCTACGCGATGCGCGAACTGCTGGGCGGCGCCAAGGCCATCGTGCCGTCGAGCAAGAAGGTCGGCGGACCCGGTGCCCGCATCGACATTCCCGTCACCCACGTCAACGCCTCCTATGTGCGCAGCCATTTTGATGCCATCGAGGTCGGCATCAACGACGCGCCGCGCAGCAACGAGTTGGTGCTCGTCCTGGCCATGACCACCGGTTCGCGCGTGCATGCCCGCGTCGGCGGCCTTGACGCCAAGGACGTCAAGGGCGAGGACGGCTTGCGATGAGTGTCGAAATCCGACGAATTATCACCATCGTCGAAGAGACGCGGACCGAAGGCGACAAGGCGGTCAGCCCGCCAACGCGTCGTGCCGCAGCGGTCGCGGTCATCCGCAATCCCTATGCCGGCACCTTCGTCGACGACCTCGCCATGCTCAGCGAGATCGGTGCCGAGCTTGGCGACATTCTGCCCCGCCGCGCAGTGGCCGCACTGGGTATTCCGGGCGACCAGGTCGAGAGCTTCGGCAAGGCCGCCGCCGTCGGTGCCGATGGCGAGTTGGAACATGCAGCAGCAATCCTCCACCCAAAGCTCGGCGCACCGTTCCGCGACATACTCGGCAAGGGTGCCGCGCTGATCCCGTCTTCCAAGAAGCGTGGTGGCCTAGGCATCCCTCTCGACATTCCATTGGGCCATAAGGACGCCGCCAAGGTGCGCAGCCACTTCGATGGCATGGAGGTGCGCATTCCCGACGCGCCACGCGACGATGAGATCGTCGTGGCGATCGCGGTCACCGATTCGGGTCGCCCCCATCCACGCGTCGGCGGCCTCACCAAGGACAAGGTCGTCGGTATCGACGGCATGAACTGAAAATGAAAAAGCGGCTCGCCAGAGCCGCTTTTTCATAGGCGTCTTCCTGAATCAGGCCGTAATGATCTGAGGCACGCGAATAGCTGGCGGTGTGTTGCGGCTGCGTGCCGTGCGGACGACGCCGTCGACCATGATCATGCCGATGCCTGGCAGGTTGCCGAGTGCAAGGCTCTCCAGGAAATCCTTGCCGATGCCGCCTGCTGCCTGGTCCATGAACACCAGATCAGCGGCGCGACCGGCCTCAATGATGCCGCGGTCGTCGAGCTTGCGCACGCGCGCCGTATTGCCGGTCGCGAAACAGAAGGCGACTTCCGTAGGTACGTCGCCGAGCGAGGCAAGGTGGCAGATGGTCCTGAGGATGCCGAGCGGCTGTACGCCGGACCCTGCCGGACCGTCAGTGCCAAGAATGACGCGGTCGAGGATGTTGCGGTCCTTGGCAATGCCGAGCACGAACAGGCCGGTGCGCAGGTTGCCATTGTGGACGATCTCGAGGGCGCGCGTGCTTTCCTCGCATAAGCGACGGATCTCTTCGTCGGGCAGCGCCGTTGGGCCGCCGTTGATATGGGCCACCACGTCGGCATCGACTTCCAGCACGACGTCGGCGCCGATGCGCCCCGAGCCCGGGATCGACGGACCGCCGGTATGGGTCATCGACGTCATGCCGTATTTGCGCGCCCAGGCGATCATCTGGCGGCCGGTAGGGCCGTCCTTGACACCACCAAGCCCGACCTCGCCGATCAACGTCACGCCGGCGTCGGCCAGCTCACGAAAATCGTTCTCGGTCATTTCAGGCTCGAGCACCGGGGCACCGGCGATGATCTTCATGCCGCTCGGGCGGAAATTGGCGAAGCTGCGCTGGGCGGCGATGGCGAGCGCCTTGATGCCGATGATGTCCTTCGGTCGGCCCGGGTAATGCGCCTCGCCGGCGGAGATCATGGTGGTTACGCCGCCATGCAGTGTCGAATCGATCCAGCCAATCTGGTTCTGGCGCGGCGTCCAGTCGCCGGCCACCGGGTGGACGTGATTATCGATGAGACCAGGGGTAACAACGCAACCCTGCGCATCGATGACACTCGTCGCACCAGCGAGATCAAGATCGGTGGCCATACCGACTGCAGCGATGCGGCCATCCAGGACAATGATTGCATCAGCATCGAGAACCGGTCGGGCGAGATCGCCGCTCAGCATCAGGCCGACGTTGCGGATGACGAGCTTGTCTGCGGTGATCTTGTGTTGCTGTTCAGGCGACATCGGTGGAATTCCTTGCGTCTCGGTAGGGCATGAGGCGGCCGACCCGGCTCATGGCCGGCGATCGGTCGTTTCGGACAATGTCTGTTGAAGGGTTGTTAGGTCAGCCTGTCATTTGCCTTCGGCGCCGCCTGGTTCGTCGCCGCTGATGCGCTGCAGCAGCCTCAGCAGCGTCGCTTGTTCAGGCGCAGTCAGAGGCGAAAGCAGTTTCTGGCCAACCTCGACGCTGCGTTCCAGCCGATCGAGCGTGTAGCGTGTGCCTTCGTCGGTGAGTGCGATGATCGCGAGCCGCTGGTCGGTCTGCGAAGGGCTGCGCTTGATCAAGCCCTGTTTCAAAAGCTTGCGGACCACCAGGCTGATGGTCGAGGGGTCCATCGCCGTCATGCGGCCGAGGTGGTTCTGCGAAACCTCGCCGTGCTTGAGCACCGTTGCCAGGGCCGCGAACTGCGTCGGTGACAAATCCTCGCCGGCCATAACCTGCTGAAAGCACAAGGTAGCGCGCTGATGGGCGCGGCGTACGACGTGTGCTGGGTGGACGTCCAGGTCATAACCGGTCTTGGTATATCGGGTCATTATCTCTTCGCGGCTCAGCGGCTCATCGACCGCCTCTGCCGCCTTACGCTTGAATTTGTGGGCTTCGTCGAGGGTTGTCACGGCGCTTCCAACTCCTGGCTTGAAACCTGAGATTTCGCCGACCCCAGAGGCTATGCGGCGATGCTTGTGTTCTCGATGAAGGCACCTTCGCGAAGGGCCCTCACCACGCTGTCGGCATCGCAGACGACGCCGAAATGGGTCGAGATGTCGTAGAGCGTGCTTTCCTGCTCGCGCGGCCCGGTGGCTGCACAGCAGTCGGCAGGCACGACGACTTCGTAGCCGTTGAAGAATGCGTCATGCACGGTCGAACGCACGCAGATGTTGGTGACCACGCCGAAGACAATGATCTGGTCGACCAGCATATCCTTCAGCGTCATGTCGAGATCGGTCTGGAAGAACGACGAATAACGCCGCTTGATGACGTGGATCTCGTCGTTGCGGGCGCCGAGATCATCGATGACGTCAGTGCCCCAGGTGCCTTCGACGCAATGCGGAGCGCGTTTGAGCCACTCACGGTCGCGGCGCATGTTGCGGCGATGTGCATCATGCACCCAGATCACAGGCGCACCGGCGGCGCGTGCCGCCTCGATAACACTCAATTGCGGAGTGACAAGTGCCTCGTAACCCGGCAGCACCATGGCGCCACCCGGTTTGCAGAAGTCGTTGATCATGTCGACGACGATGATCGCTACACGCGCTGGATCGATCTTGATCCCGGCGTCCTGGCGATGAGACGAAAAGCTGTCCAATGGCACGACCTTACCTCCTCAGCGAGTTGCCGATTGTTGGTGGTCATACAAAAAACCGTGACGGCTTCCAAGTCAATCCTTGCGCTGTCGCTTGTCACAATATGGCGGGTCACGGCATCTTGCCATCCGGCTGGCGGCCATGACGGGCGCTTATCCACGGCCGCAAGAAAGGCATTGACAAGCAGGGCTGTTTGCGTTGTCCGATTGTTTGACCATCAACGATATTTGCCAAGTAGACGCACGTGATCGCCAACAGGAGGCCGAGATGAAAATCGTCATTACCGGATCGAGTGGCCTGCTTGGCCGCCACGTCGCGGCAGCCATTGTTGCTGCCGGCCACGACGTTCTCGGCATTGACGCCGTCGTCCCGGCCGACGGCAATTGGGCGCACGTAAGTGCCGACCTCACCGATCTCGGCGTGGCGCTGCAGCTCATTCGCGATTGCGACGCTGTCGTCCACATCGCGGCGATCCCGCGACCGCTCGGCAAGGCGCCGGCAGAGGTGTTCAAGACCAATGTGGCGATTGCCTACAACGTCGTTGAAGCAGCAGCCCTTTCGCAGGCCAGACGCTTCATCTACGCCTCGTCCTTCAGCGTGCTCGGCTATCCCTTCGCCGAAAACTTCGTCGACCCGGCCTATCTGCCCATCGATCACAACCACCCGATCGGCGCGCAGGACGCCTATGGCCTGTCGAAATGGCTGGGTGAGGAAATTGTCGAAGCCGCCGTTCGCCGGCGCGCCTTTTCGGCCGTCAGCCTGCGCATGCCATGGATCCAGACACCGGAGAGCTTCTTCGACAGCATAGGCCCACGCCGCGAACTCGCCGAAGCGGCTCGCGACCTGTGGAGCTATCTCGACGCGCGCGACGCTGCCGATGCCTTCATCAAGGCGTTGGACTGGCGAGGCGATGGCCATGTGCGCACCTACCTCAGCGCCGCCGATACCTACTCGAAACAGATCACCGAAGAGCTCGTCCGGCGCGCCTTCCCGGCAACGCCGATCACGCGCCCGATTTCGGGACATGAAGCAATCATCGACAATACGCATGCGCTGGAAACGCTCGGCTTTGCGCCGCGTCATTCCTGGCGCGACTACGGCAATTGAGGCAGGAGACCGACATGAAGCGTTTCGACAACAAGGTGGTTCTTGTCACCGGCGGCGCTGGGGCGATCGGCAGTGCGGCCGTGCGCAGGTTCATCGATGAAGGTGCACGTGTGTCGGTCGTCGATCTCGACGGCGCGCGCGCGGCACAGGTCGCATCGGCATTCGGCGACACGGCCCTTGCCATCACCGCAGATGTTTCCGACGCGGCAGCGGCGCAACAGGCCGTTGCAAAGACTGTCGAAGCGTTTGGCCAACTCGACGCTGTGTTCAACAACGCCGGCATATCCGGCAAGGTAGCGCCGGTCCATGAACTGCCTGTCGAAGAATGGGACCTCATCGTGCGGATCAATCTGCGCAGCATGTTCCTGGTGCTCCAGGCCGCACTCAAGGCGATGATCGCTGCCGGCACCGAAGGCTCGATCGTCAACATGGGCTCATCGATGGCCGGCTGGGACGTATTGTCAGGTGGCGCGGGTTACGCCTCGACCAAGCATGGCGTGATTGGCCTCACCCGTGTCGCAGCACTTGACGCCGCCGCCTACGGCATCCGTGTCAACGCCATCTGTCCTGGCGTCATCGAGACCACTCTCGGCGTTCCGGCCAATGATCGCGCAGCCTATGCCGCTGGAATCCAGCGCTTTGCCGACCGCATTCCGCTGCGCCGCATCGGCCAGCCAGAGGACGTCGCAGCGGCAGTCGCCTTCCTGGCATCGGACGAGGCGCGCCACATCACCGGCGTCGACTGGCTTATGGACGGCGGACAGACGCTGCAGAGCTTCGCCAATGCGCCCGATGCGGGCGCCTATCCGCGCCACCACAGGCCCAACTGAGCGCCCTGGAGTGAATTGCCGATCGCCTCATCAGGCGGGCACCGTCAGCCGCTATCCGCCTGCTGAAGGAGGGGACCTCCAGAATGCCCGAAAGGGCTAGCTATGGAGGTCGATCGACCGAACTGGATGGCGTCACTTTTCAACATAACGGCCAAAGTTACTCAGGATCGCCTGCCAGCCGTCGCGTTGCATGTCGATGGAATTCTGCGTCTCCGCATCGAACATGGTGGTCACCCTTGTGCCATTGTCGGCGGCTTCGAAGGTCGTACGCGCCTTGCGACCGTCGCTCATGGCTAATGTGATGACCTTGTATGGTTCGACCTCTTCGTACACTGCCTCGAAATCGAACCCGAAGCTGCCGTCCTTGGCTTCCATCCGCGCCTTGTAGACACCGCCTACCTTCAGGTCGGCTTCGGCGCTGGGGCAACACCAGTCGTCGGAAGCGAAGTTCCACTGCGTGATATCAGCGGGTGTCGTATAGGCCTCCCAGACGCGCTCGATCGGCGCAGCAATCGTGGTGGCGATGGTGATCTGCTGGATGGTCACTTTTGAATTCCTCGTTGTCGCAGTTGGATGAGATTTCGCCGGCAGTTCATTGTGTGATTTCGGGTTCGACGAGTTTAGCAAGCTTGCGCAGCGACTCTTGCCAACCGAGGTAGCATGCCTCGACAGGGATCAGATCGGGCACGTTTTCCTGAACCACCGTCATCTCCGTTCCGACTGAGACAGCCCTCAGCGTGACTGTCACTTTCATCTCGCCCGGAAGGTTCGGATCGTCGAACACGTCGCTATAGACGAGCGTCTCGTTGGGAACGAGTTTCAGATAAGTGCCGCCGAAAGAATGGCCTTGCCCGGTGGTGAAGTTTCGGAACGACATTCTGTGCTTGCCCCCTTGCCTCGCATCAAGCTCATGGACCGTACAGGTAAAGCCGAAGGGCGGGAGCCAACTCGCAATCGCGTCAGGTTCCAGAAATGCGCGGTAGATCTTTTCGGGTTTCGTGGCGAAGACCCGGTGCAATTTGATGGTGTTGGGCATGTTCACCTCCATTCATTGATCTCCCCTAGGACGAACGACCAGTGCGTCTCCCGACAACCGACCTCAATTTTTTGCCCGAGCCTTCTCGCAGGCGCACAAGATCGCAGTGTTCTTGAAGCTGACTGGCAATGTCGAGGATTTGGCTCCGGCTTTGCCCGATCCAGCATGCCTGCTTCGGACAACCGCAAAACTGACAGGCAACGGACAGTCGGCTTTGAGTGCACGGCGAGGCAAATGCCGCCGTCCGGCTATCCAGAATATAGTTGAAGCATACGAATTGTTATCTAGAAGGACGTCTTCAGCGCCGGCCACGCTTCGGCGCGCTGCCGGCTGTGTTCTCATCATGCAACTTACGCCAGCGCGAAAAGCGCTTGGCATCGATGCTGCCACGCGCAAGGGCGGCGAGCACGGCGCAGGAAGGCTCGTGTGAGTGCGTGCAATCATTGAACTTGCACTGGGTCGCCAGTTCGATGATTTCGGCGAACACCACATCCAGCCCCTCGGCCATCTCACCTAGATGCAACGTGCGAATCCCGGGAGAATCGAGCACCCACCCGCCGCCTTCGACCGGATGGAGTGAGCGCGCCGTCGTCGTGTGCCGCCCGGTTGAATCATGGACTCGAATGGCGCCGGTGAGTTGGGCTGTGGCGCCGCCCGAGCCGGCTAGCGTGTTGACCAGTGTCGACTTGCCTACCCCCGACGACCCGGTCAGCGCCACCGTCTTGCCCAGACCAAACCAGGTCTGCAGCTTTGTCATCGCGTCGGGCTTTCGCGGATCGACGACCACCACCGGCAGGTCGCGCGCCAACTCGGCTGCTTGCGCGAGAAAGGGGGCGGCGTCATCGGCGGTGTCGGCCTTGGTCAGAACAAGGACCGGCGCGATTTCAGCCTGGCCTGCCATGGCGAGATAGCGCTCGAGCCGTGGCACGTTGAAATCGCCATTGCAGGAGGTGACGATGAATAGTGTGTCGATGTTGGCGCCGGACAGCTGTGTGCTGCCGTCCGCCATACGCCGCGTGAGAAGCGAATGGCGAGCAAGCCGCCGTCGCACGAGGAAATCGCCTGGCTCGGCGAGCACGAAATCGCCGACCGCATAATCGCCGCTGGCACTGTTGGCCGGCAGAATGAGATCGACCGCACCATTGATGGATTGCCCGCTCATTCGCGCGCGATGGATATGGGAGATGCGGACGGGCACAAGGCTGGCCTCGTCTTCGCCGACCTGGTCACCAAAGAAGGAAGACCAACCCAATCCGATGAGCACTGCCTGGTGTATCGGTTGTGTCAATGCCATTTCCTTGTCCAACTCCGCATATGCCGGAGGTAGCATAGTGAGACGCCGCCGACTCCAAACCGTGATCCCTATCACAACGCAAGGTCCGCGCCTGCAAAATATAGGCGTCGTTGCGCGGTAAGCATGAAGCTGGATGCTCCCGCCCACGTGCCGCCAAAGGCGCTTTGCTCGTGGTCGGGACCTGCCTCGGTCAGCTCCGAAGCCAGGGGTGGATAGTGCCGTCTCCGAAACGAGAGGTCTATGAGAGACTGTCCTCGTAAAAACAGGTCCTTTCTCACATTCCCATGGCTATCCTGAGCACCACTGCAACCGAAGTGCGCGAAATCTCTCCCACCTTTTTGGAGCTCATGTCCTTCAGCATCGGCGAAAACACTTCGGCGCCGACCTGATTGAGCCCTCCAGTTTCCGAAAGGATCCGCACGATCTCGACATTCGGGAACTGGCGGTCACCTGGAAATTTTCGGTCGTAGCGATCGTCCTTGATCGTCACGCCGTCAGGCAGCACCAATGGTCCGTCGTTCAACTGGACACAATGGATCTTGTCACCGGGAATGGTGCGCAGATCGGCGAGGTCGGATTTTCCACGCACGAAATGCCTGGTGTCGAAAACCAGCCCCCCATTGCTGGCGCCGGCGCCCTGAACGAACTGCCAGGCCATAGCCAGCGTCGCCCCCCACAGCGGAATGAACTCCAGCGAACAGTCGAGATCGAAACGCGCCGAGGCGGCGCAGATTTTGGCGTAGTCCTCGATAATCGCCTCAATCGACATCGAGCCGCGCGGGAACGTGGCGTTCAGGCTGATTGAACGGCAGCCGAGCTCGGCGCACAGCGCGAATACCCGATCCTGCCTGGTGTCGACGGTGGCTATGTAAGCGTCGTCCATGTTGTCGGGCAGCCAGACCCCGCGACCAGGTATTGAGCAAGTCGAGGCGCAGGATGGACATGCCGGCGTCGTCGGCGCGCTGGCGCACTTCCTTCGGCGAAACACCGGTCGCTGCCATCTGTTCCATCTCGTAGCGCCCCGACCGACCGATCTGATCTTTGGTCTGATCAAGAAGCTGTTTCGGCCATGTGGCTTATCGAGCGTGAGAGGTGCAACGCCTTTTTCGGATCGCGGGTCCGCAGCGACACCTTGACAGTCGACTGCCTACAGCCCGGATGCAGGCCCTTCGGAATAGGCCAGCGCAGGTACCAGACTCCATGTCTGGACAGCTGCAAATACGCCGGAATGAACAAGCCGATGTCTCCCCTGGATATCCCACCAGCAGAATCCAAGGGCTACGGCATTGTTTTTAAACGAAATGGTGGGCCCGGAGGGACTCGAACCCCCAACCAAGCGGTTATGAGCCGCCGGCTCTAACCATTGAGCTACAGGCCCCACGCCCGGCTGGATAGTCAGTTTTGCGCGCTGGCACAAGCCATCTTCGCGCATCTGTTGCGCGCCGCCGCAATCCACCCATAATCCGCTCCTATTGGACACTCCCGAAGGGCTCAGGACAACGGAGATTATATTATGAATCGCAAATACATGGCGCTTGCACTTGCAGCAGCACTGACACTTCCCGCCGCTGCCGCCCGCGCCGACAACGAGCCGTCGCCGCGCATCATTGTCACGGGCGAAGGCGAAGCCTCTGTCGCGCCCGATCTGGCGCTGCTGTCGCTGTCGGTGATGCGCGAGGCCAAGACCGCGCGTGAGGCGCTCGACGCCAACAACGACGCCATGGCCGCCGTGATCGCCGCGATGAAGAGCTCAGGCGTCGCCGACCGCGACCTGCAGACCGCCGGCATCCAGATCCAGCCGCGCTACAACTACACCAACAAGCCCGACGGCTCGCAGGATGCCGAACTCGTCGCCTACCAGGTGATCAACACCTTGTCGGTGCGCGTTCGCGACATCGCCAAGACCGGTGAGATCCTCGACAAGGCCGTGTCGCTCGGCGTCAACCAGGGCGGCGGCATCACCTTCACCAACGAAAAGCCCGAAGGCGTCATCTCCGAGGCGCGCAAGCTTGCGGTGGCCGATGCCATCGCCAAGGCGAAGGTCCTGGCCGACGCAGCCGGCGTCAAGGTCGGCAAGGTGCTCGAGATCACCGACCAGTCCTACGCGCCGCCGCCAATGCCGATGCAGGCCAAGTCGTTCGACCGTGCAGCCGGTGCCGCCCCCGTCGAGGCCGGCGAAAACGCCTACCGCGTCCAGGTCAACGTCACCTTTGAACTGAAGAACTGACGGCGAATTGAACATACCCTAAGCCGATAGCTCCTGCCGCGCATCCGCGCGGCAGGTTCGGCCAAGCGGATCGGCAGCAATGAAAAACCCCGGAGGCCAGGCCTCCGGGGTTTTTTTTGGAGCCACACACCCTTCCCTGGAGAAGGGGGCTCCCGCTACCAGCGAACGACCGGGCAATTCGGGGCACGGGCGAAGGTGATCGCGACGCGCTCGCCGTACTTGCGCCCGCTCACCGTGATCGAGCGGCGGTTGACGTCGACGATGCGGGCGCGGCGCAGGCCCATGCGGTCGGCCTTGTCGAGGGCGCGGTCAGGCGAACATGCGCGGTCCCAGCGACCACCCGGACGGCCGCCCCAGCGGTTGTCATGGCGGTTGTCACGGTTATCCCAGCGGCCGCCATTGCGGTTGTCGCGATCCTGGATGTAGACGCCAACATTCGGCGAGCCCTGGCCGAGATTGAGATAGAGGCCGTCGGCCTGAGCGGTCGCGGGGATGGCGGCCAGCGTGCTGAAGCCGATGACAGCCGAGAGGGCCGCAGTCTTGATCTTGTCGAACATGGTCTCTTCTCCTTGAATTCAGAGGCGTCAGGCCATCTGTGCCTGAGCGATGGGCAGACAATGCACCGCTCAAGCTGAACCGTTTTCGAACCGTGCATTCATTTTCGGTTCATCTGGTAACGTATTGATTCCGAATTGTAATATTTGCGCACAACAACCGTTGCCCCACCGTGCGGCGGGGACATTGGCCTGCCAAAGGAGTCGCTAATATGGCAAATTCAACGGAATCGGCACGCCTACGGCTCTTCTTCGAGCATGTGGTCGAAATAGTCTTCCGGCTCGGCCAGATCGTCCTCGGAGGCCGTCAGCTTGCCCCGCACCGAAATACCGGCATCGTGCACCGTATCAGGGCTGCCCGAGACAAGGTGGTGCCACCAGTAAAGGTCATGGCCCTCGCCGACCAGGCGATAGGCGCAGGTGCTGGGAAGCCAGGAAATCGTGCGCACGTTCTGAGGCGTCAGCCCGACGCAGTCCGGCACGCGCTTGAGGCGATTGGCATAGTCGGCGCAGCGGCACGTCTCGCCGTCGAACAGCCGGCAGCCGACGCTGGTCCAGTAGATTTCGCCAGTGTCTTCGTCCTCAAGCTTGGACAGGCAGCATTTGCCGCAGCCGTCGCAAAGCTGCTCCCACTGGGTCGGGCTCATCGCCTCCAGCGGCGTCGTTTTCCAATAGGCATCGTCCATGTCAGGCATTTGGCCCCGATGCAAAGGTACGTCAAGCCACGGTTCGCATTCATCGCCAGTTCAGCGAAACCACGATATTGCCATGTTGATGTCGGGCAATCGCCCCGATGCGATGCGACTGCCACGTCAAGCGGAACCATTGACGGTTCCATCTGTTTGGGCCGGGACGGGACCAAAGTTCACTTCGAGGAGATTTCCAACGATGAAACGCCAACCACGGATTCTCGCAGGCACGGCAATCGGCCTGTTCATGGCATCCGCGCCGTTGGGCGCCATGCCGCTGCCGAACGGCCCACTGGCCGACGCAGCCACATCGCTGCCGCTGATCCGCGTCCAGTCGGACTGCCAGGAAGGCGAATCGGCCGAAGCCTGTGCCGCGCGCCAGAGTGGCGGCCAGCAGGCCCCCGCGCCCGAGCCGCAGCCTGAACCAGCCCCCGAGCCGGAGCCGGCACCGCAGCCTGAGCCCCAGCCAGAACCTCAGCCGCAGGCCGAACAGCCGGCACCGCAGGCCGAAGAACCCGCACCCGAGCCACGCAGCAAGAAGCGCGAGGCACCGGCGGAAGAGCCTGCGCCCGAGCAGAAAGTCACACCCCAGGCAGAGCCCGAGCCGCAGGCCGAACCCGCGCCGCAGGTGGAAGAGCCAGCCCCCAAACGCAAGAAGCGCGAGCCCGCCGCCGAGCAGCCGCAGGAACAGCCGGCCGCCGAGCCGGAGGCAGCGCCGCAGCCCGAACCGCAGGCCGAGGAGCCCGCAGCCAAGCCGAAGGAACAGGCGCCAGCCGCCGAGCAACCCGCCCAGACGCCCGAGGTCGCACCTCAGCCCGAGGCCCAGCCCGAGCAGAAGCCGCAGGCCGAACAGCCTGCCGAGCAGCCGGCGGAGAATCCTGCCGAGCCGACACCGGAGCAGACACCTGCCCCAACGCCCGCGCCGGAAACACCCGCATCTTCAGGCGAAGCTCCGGCCCAGGGCGAACAGCCTGCGGCAGAGCAGCCGCAGCAGCCAGCAACGGGCGAGCAACCAGCTAGCGGTGAACAGCCGGCGACAGGCGAACAGCCGGCAACGGGTGAGCAGCCGCAACAGCCTGCCCAGCAGGGCGAAGCGCCTGCAAACCAGCCGCCGGTGAACCCGAATGAGGCACCGCTCCTCGACAGCCAGAAGGAAACGCCGCCCGCCCAGGCTGGTGGCCAGCAGCCTGATGTCGAAGGCCAGCCCGCGCAGGAGGGTCAGCCCGCACAGCCGGCGCCTGAAGGCCAGACTGGTGAACAGACCACCCAGCCGGTACCGGTGCCTGTCGATCCGGGCCCGCCCCCGGTCGACGACAAGACGGCCACCGAAGCAGCCCAGCCTGTCGATATCCAGGCTGTGACAGCGGAGAAGGGTACCCGCATCGAGCAGATGCCCGAGGTCGACCTGCGGCGCAGGCCGCGCCCCGAGGGCACCGAAGTCGTGCGTGAGATCGGCGACCGCATCATCATCCAGATCAACAACCAGATCATCGTCGAGAGCAACGACCGGCCTCGCATCACGCGCGACGCTCAGGAGGTCTATTACGAAGAACTGCCGCGCGGCCGCACCCGCGAGGTGATCATTCGTAAGAATGGCAACCAGATCATCACCATCCGCAACCGCTACGGTGACATCGTGCAGCGCTCGCGCATCACGCCCGATGGCCGCGAGTACGTGCTGAGCTATGTCGACGACCAGTATTACGAGGGTATGGACCAGTGGCGCGATCCAGGCCTCGACCTGCCACCGCTGCAGCTCCACATTCCGCGCAACGAGTACATTCTCGACGCGCAATATGTCGAGGATGACGACGCCTATTACGACTTCCTCGAGCGTCCGCCGGTGGAACGCGTCAAGCGGCTCTATTCGGTCGACGAGGTCAAGCGTTCGGCCCGTGTCCGCGACATCGCGCGGCGCGTCGA
The DNA here is from genome assembly GCF_014863355.1 of Aminobacter carboxidus. Lineage (GTDB taxonomy): Bacteria > Pseudomonadota > Alphaproteobacteria > Rhizobiales > Rhizobiaceae > Aminobacter > Aminobacter carboxidus. The sequence goes on from NZ_JACZEP010000012.1 coordinate 105,146, forward strand.
TCTCGATACGTTGAGCTTCGAGTTCGGCTCGGCCTCGATCCCCGAGAGCGAGATTTCCAAGCTTGAGGGCGTCGCCAATGCGATGGAGAAGCTGCTCAAGAAGAACCCGGCGGAAACCTTCCTCATCGAGGGTCACACCGACGCCGTCGGTTCCGATGTCGCCAACCTGGCGCTTTCGGATCGCCGCGCCGAGGCCGTGGCCGATGCGCTGACCAATGTCTTCGGCATCGCGCCGGAGAACCTGTCGACCCAGGGCTACGGCGAGCGCTACCTCAAGGTGAAGTCTGAGAAGCAGGAGCGCGAAAACCGCCGCGTTGCCATCCGCCGCATCACGCCGCTGGTGGCCCCGATCGCCAGCGCCAACTAGCGCCGGGCTATAGCAAACAGACCCGATCCGCCCCGTGGGCGGGTCGGGTTTTCCGTGTCCCGGACCATCGACAACAGCCATCGCCGACACCCGCCCGGACACGGTATCGACCGGTAACAATCACGCGATCACCCGGCTTTTGCCATTGTATCGCTGGATTTTGATGCCACTTTGTGGGTGACGTGGTTCCCTGCCCCGTCCCATCTCCGGCGTTTCAGGAGATCAGGCCCGGCCGAATCCCCCCTCCAGCGGCCGGGCCTTGTTTTATCCCCAAAGCTGTTGCATTCGTCGGCACCGCCAATTTCCAATCGCCAATTTTCGGACGTCTCATGAAACGCCTCGAACACGCCGTCGAATCCATCATTCTCGCCTCGCGCTGGCTGCTCGTGGTGTTTTACCTCGGCCTCGCCGTAGCACTCGGCGTCTACGCGATATCCTTCGCCAAGAAGCTCTACGAGTTCGTCATGAAGGTGATGGTGCTCGACGACACCGACACCATCCTCAAGGTGCTCGGCCTGATCGACGCAGCCCTTGTCGCCTCGCTGGTGGTGATGGTCATCATCTCCGGCTACGAGAATTTCGTCAGCCGCTTCGACAACCATGATGGCGAGGTCCACTGGCTCGGCACCATCGACATCAGTTCGCTCAAGATCAAGGTCGCCTCCACGATCGTCGCGATCTCGTCGATCCACCTGCTCCAGGTCTTCCTCAACCATCAGCAATACACCTCTGAACAGCTGATGTGGCTGACCATCATCCACCTGACTTTCGTCGTGTCGGCGATGCTGCTCGCTTACATCGACCGCCTGACGGGCCTGTCGAAGGGCGACAAGAAGGCCGCCGCCGAGGACGGTCCCAGCCTCTAGAACGGATCGTCTGGCCGGACTCATTTTCTCAACCGCGCCTGATAACCCGCTGGATTGACTACGCTTCGGCTGGAGTACCGTCGATTGACAACGACGGACGGAGGTGCTGCACAAGCACCTCCGTTTTTCATTTGCGCGGGAGGCTCCGCTGCGTTTGTTGGGATATGCATTGTTGGTCCTGGGAATCGTGGTCTGCGCCGCGACCTTTGGCGGTTGGGTCTGGCTGAACGCCTATGGCTGCGGCACCGGCTGCAATGATTTCCGCCTGCGCTGGGAAGACAGCGAGGCGTTGGCCGTATTCATCCCACCCTTCATTGCCGGTTCAGTGCTAACACTCGCCGGCGCCGGAACGATCCTTTTCAATCGCAGGAAGTAGCCGGACAACACTGGCTCACGCAGGAAGGCAGTTGCAAGCCTGCCACTGTCTCCCGCCGTGCCTGGCACCGTTGAACAGCCTGACATGGCAGTATTGAACAGCCCGCCACGCTTCACTAATCTTGCCTTGGAAGCGAGGACCATCTCCCCCATCTGGGACGCTTTTTCGGAACGGGCCGAAATCCCCAGGGGTTGCAGATGCGCACTACTCTCGATCGTGTCCGTCATGCCATAAGTTTCGAGCTGATCGGGCTGGCGCTCGTCACCCCGCTCGGCGCCTGGGCCTTCGATATGCCGATGGGCGACATCGGCGTCGTCGCCATCGTCAGCGCGACGATTGCCACGATCTGGAACTACCTGTTCAATCTCGGCTTCGACCACCTGCTTGTAGCCATCAAAGGCAGCGTCAAGAAATCGCTTAAGGTGCGTGTCGCTCACGCCGTCCTGTTCGAGGTCGGGCTTCTCGCCGTCCTGATGCCGTTCATCGCTTGGTATCTCGGCATAAGCCTTCTCCAGGCGCTGCTGATGGACGCGTCCTTTGCCCTGTTCTACATGGTCTACGCATTCGTCTTCAACTGGGCCTACGACCGCGTCTACCCAGTAGAGGAGCGTCCGGCCAAGGCTTAGCTTGACAACGCTCAGGTCAGCCGAAGCTGGGTCGACGAGCGACAGATCCGATTTGTCGCCCCAGAGCCCATTTGCTTGCCCCACGGGCGCCTTGTCTGACCGGACCAGAAGCCTTTCTTCAAGACGCCGCATTCATCTTGCGTTCAAGCCAAGCCCGCTAAAGTTGAGACCTCCAACGATTCGAGGACATCTATCGTGTCAATCGCCCAAACCCTTGCGAAGCGGACCGCCTTCGCATCGATCTGCATCGCCGGACTGGCGGCAACCGTGTCCGCCTTCACCCCGACCCCCGCAGAGGCTCAACGGCTGATCCGTTGCGCATCGGAAGGCGGCACCTGCCGCCTGCCTTATCCGGCCGAGGTCGTCTACGGCGCGCAAGGCAGGACGACCTCGCGCTTCATCGACGCGCCTGCGGTCCGCTGCTCGAACCGCAGCTTCGGCGACCCCGCGCCGGGCATGCGCAAGGAATGCTACATCGTCGAGCGCGGCCGCCGCGGCCGCGATCATGGCGATGGCGGCTACGGCGAACCACGCCGCAAACGCTGGGTGGCCTGCGCCAACGAGAACGAGTATTGCGAGTTCTACGGCCGCAAGCGGGTCCGCTACGGCACGATGAGCCAGTTCGAGGAAGGCGTCTTCCGCGACGGCGTCGATTGCGACAACGAAAATTTCGGCGATCCGGCGCCGGGTGTCCGCAAGCGCTGCTACATCCAGGATTAGGCCTGCCTGCAAGGCGTTGCACTGGTGGAATTTCAACGGAGGCGCCTCGTGGCGCCTCCGTTTTCGTTTGTATCAGGCGTCAACCTTATCCGGCACATACATCGCCAGGAACTCGGGGCTCGGCGGGATCGGCGTGATGACGTCGATCAGCACGCCATTGGGATCCCTGGTGATGAAGTGGCGCTGCCCGAAGGGCTCGTCGCGCAACGAACGCAGGATCGGCAGCCCTTCCGCGACGAGCCTTGCATGCACGGCATCGACATCCTTGACCTCGAAATTGATCAGCAGGCCGGCGACCCGCCCGCGTCCCTCCTCGGGGATCGTCTCGTGGTCGCCCTGGACGATGGCGAGATCGACGCGCCTGTCTTCCGTCGACCGCAGATGGACATACCAGCCGGCGTCAAACTCAGACGCGAAGCAGAAGTGCTTGATGTAGAAAGCGGCGGTGCCGGCGACATCGCCGGTCATCAGCACGGGATAGTAGCTCGTCGTTTTCATGGCTTTCCTTCTCTCCTCAATCAACATACAGTCTGCATGTAAATGTGAACTAACATACAGGCTGCATGTATGCAAGTGAAAAGCGAACGCCGCTCCAACCGCGACCGAACCGAAGCAACGCGCGGGGATCTCATCGCCGCAGCACGAAAACTGTTCACCGAAAAATCCTATGCCGAAACCGGCACGCCCGAGATCGTGGCGGCGGCGGGCGTCACGCGCGGCGCGCTCTATCATCACTTCACCGACAAGCAGGCGCTGTTTGAGGCGGTGGCCGAGCAGGAGGCAAACGCTGTCGCCGAAGAGGTCGAACGCGCGGCACCCACCGCACTTGGCGCCCGAGAAGCGCTTCTCGTCGGCACCGAAGCCTATCTCCGGGCGATGCAGGCACCGGGGCGGACGCGGCTATTGCTGCTTGACGGCCCGGCGGTTCTTGGCCGTCCCGGCATGGACGCCATCGACGACCGTCACGGCAACCGCACGCTGCGCGAGGGCCTCGCAGCGACCATGCGCGCCGGCGCGATGCGCAAGCTACCGCTCGCAGCCCTCACCAGCCTGCTCGCCGCCACCTTCGACCGCGCCGCACTGGCGATCGATGCCGGCGCGCCATTTGCCGACCAGGTCGCGGTCATCTCGGCCCTGATCGACGGGCTGATGGTCGAACCGAACGGCAACGCCTGACCCGACCGCGTTCTCGCTACCGGATCGCTGTCGTCGCCCGCAGCGTTGATCCAGTTGCTGCTCGTTGACGGGCCAGACCGGCCGCGCGACTGCGCGCCGAAGCCAATCCCACCCTGCACCGCCCCGGCGAAAGCCATATGGACACCGGCCCGACGGGCGTTGCCAACGGCCAGGGCCGCCACAACTTCACCTCTTCAAACAGCATTCGCTCAATTACATAAACTTACTTGAGTTATTTTATCACGCTGGCCATAGTCTGCATGGCTGGCCCCATTGGCCAGCGGAGGCGCCCACGGGAGGGAGCTGCCACCTCTAGGCGCCGCCTGATTACGAGAGGAGATTTCCATGTCCACGATGACCCGGCGATTGTTCATCGCCTCGCTGCCGCCTGCCCTGCTGGCCATGCGCACTGCCGCGCATGCCGCGCCCGCCACCGACCTCGAGCTGATCGCCCGGCAGAAGCTGGAGCCGGCAATCGTGACCCTGCACCGCCGCCTCGAGCGACTGACCTCGACGCTCACCTTCATGACGACAGGCGCCCATCCGGACGACGAGCCGAGCGGCCTGCTTGCCGCCCTGCGCCACGTCTACGGCATCCGCCCGGTGCTCTACTGCATCACCCGTGGCGAAGGCGGCCAGAACAACATCGGTGCCGAGCGCGGCTCGGTGCTCGGCGTGCTGCGCACCCGCGAGATGCAGGAAGCCTCACGCTCGCTCGACGCCTCACTCGCCTTCGGCGGCCGTGGCCATTCCGATTCGGTGCACGATTTCGGCTTCTCCAAGGACCCCAACGCCACCATCGATCGCTGGGGACGCAACCGTGTCGTCGAGCGCATGACCTGGGCTTTCCGCCAGTACAAGCCCGACATCGTCATGAACTGCTTCCTCGACGTGGCCGGTCAGCACGGCCAGCACCGCGCCGCAGTGGTTGCCACCTTCGTCACCGCTGACATCTCGGGCGACGCCAAGGAGTATCCGGACCAGATCGCCTCCGGCCTCGACCCGTGGAACGTGCCGAAGATCTATTCGCCGGCCTATGGCGGCGGCGGTGGCGTCTATGACGACGAAACACCTCCACCCCCGACTACGCTGACGGTTACCGCGCCCGAACGCGATAAGATCTCCGGCGCCACCTTCCCGCAGATGGGCGAGTGGTCGCGCTCTTGCCATCTGACCCAGGGCATGGGCAAGTGGCGCGAGGAGCCGCAGACCGAGTGGCAGCTGCATCTCGCCCGCGTCGCCAAGGGCGAGCCGGCCAAGAGCGAAAGCGACATCCGCGAGGGCCTGATCGCCACCGTCGGCGACATCGCCAAGCTCGACGGCATGCCCGCATCTTCGGCCGACGCGCTGCGCAACGCGCAGGGCCTGATCGACGAGGCCATCGCCGACTATGGCGACCCGATAGTCGTGGTGAACAAGGCGGTTGAAATCGCCAAGGCCATCGCCGAAGCCCGCAAGCAGCTGCCACAAGAGCTGCGCGCCCAGGTCGCCCACCGCCTTGAACGCAAGACGCGCGAAATCGACCTGGTTCTGGCAACCGCTGCCGGCATGCATATCAGGGCCTTCACCGACGGCGAAGACCTCAAGCCGGGCGACAACATCACCATCAAGACCTTGGTCGAAGCGCCTGAAAACGTTGTCATTGAATCGGCCGAAATCATCGCCCGCAAGGGCCTGACATCAAGCAACGACCAGCTCTCGGTGGCGGCGGACGCCGAGCTCACCAACCCGCTGACCGAGCAGTTCGACCCGCTCGGCGGCAATGGCGATGCCTTCGTGCGCCTGACCGCCAAGATCGGCGGCCATTCGGCGGTGCTCGACGTCGATCTCGAAGACGCGCTCAGGGTCGTGCCCGCGGCATCGCTCGAGCTCAAGCCGGACGCGGTGGTGTTCAACACCGCTGCCGACCTTGCCCCCGTGGCGATGACGGCGACGGTCGCCAACGCCAAGGTCGGCGACCTCAAATTCGATCTGCCCGAGGGCTGGGCGCTGAACCCGTCTGGCGAAGCACCTGATATGTCAGGCACCTTCGACCTGCAGCCACCGGCAAAGCCAGGAGAAACGCGCTTTGCCATCGAGCCGCAGCTGCTCGGCAAGGACGCCTACGCCATCAACACCTTCACCTACCCGCATATCGGCCGCTCCGTCGTGCCGACCAGGGTCTCGGTTCCGGTGCAGACGGTGGGCGCCGAGCTGACCGGGCTGAAGGTTGGCTATATCAGCGGCGGCAACGACAAGGTCGGGCTGTGGATGAAGCGGCTTGGCATCGACGTCATCGAGCTCAGCCCCGCCGACGTCGAACAGGGTGGCTATCGCGACCTCAAGACCATCGTCGTCGGCATCTTCGCCTTCGGCAAGCGCAAGGACCTCGCCAAGGCCGTGCCCGAACTGCACAAATGGGTGCAGGATGGCGGCCATCTGGTCACACTCTACCATCGCCCGAGCGACGGCTGGGATGCCGAGAAGGTGCCGCCGCTGTTTCTCAAGATCGGCTCGCCCTCTATCCGCTACCGTGTCACCGACGCCGCTTCGGAGGTCGATATCCTCGAGCCGGAACACCCGCTGCTCAACAAGCCCAACAAGATCGGGCCGGACGACTGGGCCAACTGGGACAAGGAGCGCGGGCTCTACTTCGCCTCGGAATGGGACAAGGCCTACAAGCCGCTGCTGGCAATGAGCGACAAGGGCGAAGACAAGCTGCAAGGCTCACTGTTGTCTGCCGAGATCGGCAAGGGCCGCCACACCCATACCAGCCTGGTGCTGCACCATCAGCTCGACAAGCTGGTGCCCGGTGCTTTCCGCCTGCTGGCCAATCTGGTCCAGCCGGCCTGACCCGAGCGAAAGGCCCCGGCGACAGCCGGGGCTTTTTTCCCCTGCAGCCGCCTGCCCCTGCTACAGCGGCATCTCTGACGTCTGCTTGATCGTCTGGCTCGGCACGTCGGTCTTGACGTTCTGCACACCCTTGATGCGACTGAGATGTTCGGACTGGAACCGCCGGTAGGCGTCGATATTGGCCGCCACGACCCGCACCATGGCATCGCAGTCACCCAGCATCAGGTAGCACTCCAGCACCTCCGGCAACTTCGCCACCTCCGCTGCGAAATGCTCGATCGTGTCCTCGTCCTGCGCTTTCAGCCAGATGCGGGTGAAGAAGGTCTGTCCCTTGCCGATCTTGGCTGGATTGAGCATCGCGACGTAGCGGTCGATGACGCCGGCCTCCTCCAGCAGCTTGACGCGCCGCAGGCAGGGTGACGGCGTCAGCCCGACTTCCCGGGCCAGATCGTTATTGGCCATCCGGCCGTCGCGCTGCAACGCGCGCAGGATGCGCTTGTCGATGTCATCGAGCTTCATGGCTCAGGATTCCAATATTACGATCACCTACCGCATCAGATGCCATACCGGTGCCAAACTCAACAATCTTCGCAAGCAAATTGCGCCGAAGTTGGACTAAGTTGCGGTTCGACACCATCAGTTCGAGCCATTTGGGAAAGCGCGCGCCGCAAGGCGCGCGGGGATGAATTCATGAGCATTTCACAAGCCACATTGTCCGACCGGACAGAAGGCGGCATCGGTTCCGAGTTCTGGCGCGGCATGCGCTCATGCACGCCGGTGCTGCTCGGCATCGTGCCTTATGCCCTGGTGCTCGGCGCCCAGGCAGCACAGAAGGGGCTGAGCCCGGTCGAGGTGCCGTTGATGACCGGCCTGAACTTCGCCGGCGGCTCGGAATTTGCCGCGATCCAGCTTTGGACCTCGCCGCCGCATGTGCTGCTCATCGTTGCCATCACCTTCCTGGTCAACAGCCGTCACCTTTTGATGGGCGCGGCCCTGGCGCCATTCCTGCGCCACCTGCCCAGGCGCAAGGTGTTTCCGGCCCTGTTTCTGATGTGCGACGAGAGCTGGGCGCTCGGCCTTGCCGACGCCAGAAAACGTGCGGCGGCAGGTATCGGCCCGGCCTTCAGCCTGCCCTACTACGCCGGCGCCTCGATCCCCTTCTACCTCGCCTGGGTCGTCTTCACCGGCCTTGGCGCAGCACTCGGCCCCGTGCTTGGCGACGTCGAGGCCTATGGCTTCGACATGGCGTTTCCGGCCGTATTCCTGGTGCTGCTCGCCGGCATGTGGAAAGGCGTCGCCGCCGCAAGGCCGTGGTTGGTCAGCCTCGTGGTTGCAGCACTCGTCTATCTCCTCGTCCCCGGCGCCTGGTATGTCGCTGCCGGCGCGTTGTCCGGGCTTGTCGCGGCCTATTTCCTGGCAGGTGATGCATGATCGACCCGGTCAACCTTCTTGCCATCGTCCTGATGGCTTCGGTCACCTACCTCACCCGCATTGGCGGCTACGTCATATTGCGCAACCGCACGCTCAGCCCGCGCGCCACCGCCGTCATGGAAGCGGCACCCGGATGCGTACTGATCTCGGTCATCGCGCCCGATTTCGTCTCCGACAATCCGGCCGACCTTGCGGCACTCGCGATCACCGTGCTGGCGGCGACACGGCTGTCGATGCTGCCCACCGTCATCGTCGCCATCGCGTCCGCTGGCGTGCTGCGCCACCTGATCGGCTAGGAAGGCGGATTTTATCTTTGCTCCGTCGGTGCCTGTGACATCGGCGGCCCTTGCGCGCCAAGGCTCCGGATGCTTTACGGGCGATCTCTTTACGGGCGCAACCGATGACGTGGTGACCCGACAAATCCTCTGGGTCCTACAAAACATGATTCGTCTCGAAAACATCGGCAAGCAGAACGGCAAGCAGCTCGTCTTTATCGAGGCTTCGGCAGCCCTGCAGAAGGGCGAGAAGGTCGGCCTGGTCGGCCCCAATGGCGCCGGCAAGACGACCCTGTTCCGCATGATCACCGGACAGGAACAACCCGACGAGGGCCAAGTCTCGGTCGATCGCGGCGTCACCATTGGCTACTTCAGCCAGGACGTCGGCGACATGGCGGGCCGCAGCCCGGTCACCGAGGTGATGGACGGTGCCGGCCCGATCAGCGAACTGCTCGCCGAGATGCGTGAACTGGAAGCGGCGATGGTCGACCCCGACCGCGCCGACGAGATGGACCAGGTCATCGAACGCTACGGCGAGGTGCAGGGCCGCTTCGAGGAGCTCGACGGCTATTCGCTCGATGGCCGCGCCCGCGAGGTTCTCGACGGTCTCGGCTTCTCCCAGGAGATGATGGACGGCGACGTCGGCGCCCTTTCCGGCGGCTGGAAGATGCGCGTCGCGCTTGCCAAGATCCTGCTGATGCGCCCCGACGCGCTTTTGCTCGACGAACCGAGCAACCATCTCGATCTCGAAAGCCTGATCTGGCTCGAGGCCTTCCTCAAGAACTATGACGGCGCGCTTTTGATGACCTCGCACGACCGCGAATTCATGAACCGCATCGTCAACAAGGTCGTCGAAATCGACGGCGGTTCGCTGACTGCCTATTCCGGCAATTACGAGTTCTACCAGCAGCAGCGCCTGCTCGCCGACAAGCAGCAGCAGGCCCAGTTCGAACGCCAGCAGGCGATGCTGGCCAAGGAAATCGCCTTCATCGAGCGCTTCAAGGCGCGTGCCTCGCACGCCGCCCAGGTCCAGAGCCGGGTCAAGAAGCTCGACAAGATCGACAAGGTCGAGCCGCCGAAGCGCCGCCAGACGGTGTCGTTCGAGTTCCAGCCGGCGCCGCGCTCGGGCGAAGACGTGGTCACGCTCAAGAACGTGCACAAAAGCTACGGCTCAAAGACCATCTATGAAGGCCTCGACTTCCAGGTTCGCCGCAGGGAACGCTGGTGCATCATGGGCATCAATGGCGCCGGCAAGTCGACGCTGCTGAAGCTTGTCGCTGGCGCCTCGAATCCTGACAACGGCACGGTCGCGCGCGGGCCGAGCGTCAAGATGGGCTATTTCGCCCAGCACGCCATGGACCTGCTCGACGGCGACCGCACCGTGTTCCAGCAGCTCGAAGACTCCTTCCCGCAGGCCGGCCAGGCGCCGCTGCGCGCCCTCGCCGGCTGCTTCGGCTTCTCCGGCGACGAGATCGAGAAGAAGTGCCGCGTGCTGTCGGGCGGCGAAAAGGCCCGCCTCGTCATGGCGATCATGCTATTTGATCCACCCAACCTTTTGGTGCTCGACGAGCCGACCAACCACCTTGATATCACCACCAAGGAAATGCTCATCACCGCGCTGTCGCAGTATGAGGGCACTATGCTGTTCGTCTCGCACGACCGCCACTTCCTCGCGGCCCTTTCCAACCGGGTGCTGGAACTGACCCCCGACGGCATCCACACCTATGGCGGCGGCTACACCGAGTATGTCGAGCGCACCGGCCAAGAAGCCCCCGGCCTCCGCAGCTGACCAGCTACCTGCCATCAGGGCATCGGACCGGCGCGCCGCCGGTCCGGGCAATCCTCTCGATCTATTGCTTGTGACCGGGCTTGTGCGACACTGCTGCCAACGGAGGATGGCACATGCGAAAACTCCAGGCACAAGGCGTACACCACATCACCCTTGTCGGTGCTGATCGGAACAGCTCGATCGACTTCTGGGAAGGCCTGCTCGGCATGCCTTTCATCTTTGAGCAGCCCAATCTCGACAAGGCCAGCGAGAGCCATCTCTATTTCGACCCCGGCGACGGCCGCCTCATCACAATCTTCACCGACGAGAACCGCAAGCCCGACCCGAAGCGGACGCCGACCGACATCGGCTGCGTGCATCACATTGCCTTCGCAGTCTCCAGAGTGACATTCCTGCAGGCCGTCGAACGCCTCGACGAGCGCGCCATCAAGCACAGCGGCGTCAAGGATCGCGGCTTCATGGATTCGGTCTATTTCGAAGACCCGCTCGGTCTTCTGATCGAACTCGCCTCTTACCGGTTCGAGCCGCCGGTGGGCCACACCCATGCCGATGTGCTGATGGAGGCTCACAAGGTCAGGGTCGCGCGCGGCGACTACAACATCGCCGAAGTCCATCTGGCCGACGCCATCGAGGCGCTCACCGAGCGCAGCCGGGCGACCTTGTCGGCCGGGCGCGAGCCCAAGGACCCTTATCGCAACAACTGAAGCTGGGAGAAGCTGACATGGCCGACATCAAGCTCAACGTCATCAAGCCGAGCGTCAACAATATGAGCGCGCGCGTGTTCCTGCGTGCCTCGGGTCTCGGCTTCACCGAAAACGACGTCTACGGACAGACCCGGACGCCAGAATATCTCGCGGCATGCCCGGCCCATCTCACGCCGATGATCGAAACCTCCGAATTGCCCAACGGCGTTTTGTGGGAGAGCTGCGCCATCATGCAGTATCTGTCCAACAAGCACGGGCTGGAAAACCTCTACCCAAGGGATCCCGAACGGCGCGCGATGATCGACAGCGCCATGTTCTATCTCATTGGCACCTTCTATCCGTATCTGGCGCGCGCCACCTACCCGGCCCTCAACTTCCCGCAATATCCGGGTGAAGTCGGCCACAGCGACGCCGATGCGCCGACCAAGGAAAAGGCGCGCCAGGCGGCTGTCGAAGCTCTCGCCGAGCCGCTCGACGTGTTCCGCTCCTTTTACATCAAAGAGAAGCCCTTCATCGGCGGCGACAGGCCTTCCATCGCCGACATCCGGCTTGCCGCGACCCTGGAGTTCCTCGCCGTCATCGACTATCCGCTGCCGGGCTGGGCAAAGGCCTATGTCGCGGCGATGGAGAAATCGCTGGGCGATGCCTACACCGAACCTGCCAACGACGTGCGTGGCTACATCGGCTATGTCAGGTCGCTTGGATAGTCTTGGCAGCAGCCCACCGCGAACAAAAAAACCCCGGCGCGAAGCCGGGGGTTTGATGGCAAAGCAATGCCACCTCAGAACTTGTAGTTCAGGCCGATCTTGATCGCGTGCACGTCGAAATCGCCTTCGTAGGTGCGGAAGGCCACGGGATCGTTCACGGCAACATCGCCTGAGAAGCGATAGAACTGATACTCGCCCTTCACCGACCATTTGTCGTTCAGGGCATGCTCGACGCCGCCGCCGATCGTCCAGCCCGTCAGCGTCTCGGATCCGCGTGCGTTGAAAGTATTGGGATCGTCGAAATCGTTGATTTCGAGCCGGGTGAAGCCAATGCCAGCCTTGGCATAGAACAAGGTGCGGTCCAGCGCATAACCGGCCCGACCGGTGATGCTTGCCAGGTAGGTGTACTCACTGTCCGTCCGGCCATCGGCGTCCAACCCATCGGGGAACGTATTAATTCTGGAGCTTCCATCTGCCCAGGAATAAGACAGATCGCCCTCGATACCGAGGACCAACGACCCCCACTGATGGTTGTAACCGACCTGCGCCCCCAACAGCCCACCCTGGGCCTCGGGATAAGCCGTCTCGTACTGCCCGACGCCAGGTTCCGGATAAGCACCATCACCACTGCCCCAGGAATAGCCGCCATGAACGCCAGCGTAAAAGCCTGTCCAAGTGTAAGGCGCAACCACCGGGTCGGACGCCACAGCGTCAGCAGCCATGCCGGCGCTGGTTGCGGCGAGGAGAATGGTCGATGCGAGAAGAACGGATTTCATGAGCGTCCCCAGAATCGGATGTGAACACCCTAGGGTTTCATGAAAATGATGCGCAAGGCAGGATCGTGATTACCTAGCGTGCATTGCGACAGCAAGTTGCATTAGGGCAACATGATGGACCGACATCGAGGCGAACGAAACCTGGTTGAAGACACCCGGCCTCAGCCGAACATGCGCTCGCCCTGCTCGTCGACGAGCTGGCGTCCCTTGGTCAGCGACACTTCCACGGCATCATCGAGGGCTGCGAAACGGTCGGCACGAATGAACTTGTGTTCCTTGACGATGCCATCGACATCCTTGGAAACGATGCCGCAAGTCTGGAACTGGCCGCCTTCCTTGTAGGGCATCGCCTTGATCGCAAAGCCCTTGTATTCGATCTCCTTGGCGACCGCCGCAGCCTGCGTCTCTGCCGCTGCGCCGCCACCGCCAAATAGCCTCTTCAGAAACGACATCCTGGTTCTTCCCGTTGTTTTTCCGAAGCTTAGACGGTCATCTTGATTCAGTCGAGGCGTTTCGGCCCGGCGTGGCCACGGCGCGGGCGACATGCCTGCGCCGTGGCAGGCGCTTAGCCCATCGAGGCGATGATCTCGCGATAGGCGAGTTCGGGGAAGGCTTTCAGCGTGCGTGTCCTGATGTTGCCGGACTGTCCCAAGATCAGCGCGAAGCGCGCCACAACGGCGTCATCGGGCGCTTCGGCCACCGCCACCATGTCGTACTCGCCCATTGTCAGGTAGAACTGCTTGAACGAGCCGCCCATGTCGCCGAGCAGCTTCTTGGCCGCATCGAGCCGCTTGGGCGATGAACGCACGTCGCGCACGCCCTGGTCGGTCCAGTTGATCAGCATGATGTATGTCGTCACGGCACACCTCCCTCCGGTGCCACGGAGCACGGCAGCCAAGCCGGGGCGGGCATCCGGGTCATCGCCCTCAAATGCATCCACGCAGAGAAGTATCCTCCCCTGCCGGTCTTCCGGCAAGGCTGGCCGTGATCAGCCCGGCAGCGCTGTCTGGCGCAGCCGAATTTCGGCGGGCGAAGCGCCATACACCGCCTGGAAGCGGCGGGCGAAATGCGACCTCGAGGCATAACCGGCGGCGTTGGCGGCATCGGTGATATTGCCTTCGCCGCGCACCAGCATCTCATGCGCCAGTTGCATCCTGGCCGACGCCTGGACGCCGCGCAGCGACGTGCCTGCCTCGACGAGCTTGCGCCGCAGCGTCGAGGCGCCGACCCCGAGTTCGCGCCCGATCTCCTCGGCCGTCCAGCGCTTCGCCGGCGCGCGCGCCACCAGCCAGGCCGCTCGCTCGGCCAGCGACTGCGCAAACAGCGGCTGCGCCACCGGCATCTTCCTCAGCAGGATGAGCACCTCGGCGAGGCGATGGCCGGCAAGTGCTGCGGCATGATCGGAACCACTGAGCGAGATTGCGGCATGACCGAGCGCATCGACGAGTTCCTGAGACAGCGGCACGCGCAGGTCGAAGCCGGCAACCGGACGGGCACCCGGCATCTCCTGCACCCATTTCGGCACCTGGGTAATCTCGACCAGCAGCGACTCGTAGAGGCCGCTCGCCTCCGAGGGAATGTTGACAGCGTCGAACGCAGTGCCGGCGGGCAGCACGAACACGTCGCCGGCGACGAAGCGCTGGCCGGCATCGCCGAGCCAGAACTCCTTTTCGCCGCTGAGCACGATGCCGATCCTCGGCATTTCCGAAACCACGCTGACGAGGCGCTCGCGCTCGATGCAGCAATAGCTGAACAGCTGGCGGGCGAATGTGTGCAGGCCGGGGCCCCGCGCCGTGCGGCTCGACATCGCCAGCGGTCGCAGCAATTGCAGCAGGCGTCGCGACAATGTGCTGTGGGCGTCTTCGACAGGTTTGAGCATGCCGGCACTGTAGCGCCTGCCAAGGCGCTGTCGACTTCAGTTTGAGCGTTTCGGGCACATATGGCGCCAGTTCCGGGCACGCCTGCCTGACTTCAGCGGACCATTTTGGCGCAGCACCGGCAACCGACGCCATCGCCGCATTCAAGGAGATCCGACATGACCCCAAGACAATATCTGCTCGCCGCCATGCTGGCGCTGCCGGCATTCGGTGCCGCACAGGCCGCCGACACCGAACTTTGGCGCCTCGATTGCGGGTCGATCAAGATCAGCGATCTCTCCGCCTTCTCCGACACCTTGCGCTATCAGGGCGAAGAACGGACGCTCACCAATAGCTGCTATCTGATCCGCCACGACGCATCCTACATGCTGTGGGACACCGGCCTGCCGGCAGCGCTCCTCGGGGCATCGCAGGATGGCGGCGGCATGAAGCCGAGTCTCGCCACGACGATCAAGGACCAGCTGTCTAAGATCGGCGTCGCTGCGGAGAACATCGAAACCGTTGGCCTCAGCCACAACCACTTCGACCATGTCGGCCAAGCCACCGATTTCCCGCAAGCCAAGCTGCTGATTGGCAAGGCCGACCTCGAAGGCTTTCGGGCCGAGCCGCCGGCCTTCGCCGTAGACCCGGCACTGGTCAAGCCATGGCTCGACGGCAAAGCCGAGGTCGAAGCCGTCGAAGGCGACAAGGATGTGTTCGGCGACGGCTCGGTGGTCATGCTGTCGACGCCTGGCCACACCGATGGCAGCCATTCGCTGCTGGTCAGGCTCGCCGGCAAGGGGCCCGTGCTGTTGAGCGGCGACACCGTGCATTTTGAAGAGCAGTTCGCCAATAGCGGTGTGCCGCCGTTCAACGTCGACCGGGCGCAGTCGCTGGCGTCGATGGACAGGCTTCAGGACATGGCCAAGGCGCTGAACGCCACACTCGTCGTCCAGCACGATGCCAACGACATCGCCAAGCTGCCCGCCTTTCCGGCCAGCGCGAAATAGGCAGCACTGCTTCCGGATCAGGTCAAACTGCCGTGGCCACGTCGCCGAGGTGCTTTTCCATGAACACGCTGAGCGGGTCCTCGCGATAACAGCCGAAGGGCCCGCGGCGAACGAAGCCCTTGCGTTCGTAGAGCGCCAAAGCCTCGTGGTTGTCGATGCCGGTTTCCAGTCGCAGCAGCGAATGGCCGGCATCGAGCGCCCTTGCCTCGAGGTCGGCGAGAACGGCCGTTGAAATGCCCTTGCCCCTGGCATCGGGCACCACCCACATACGCTTCAGCTCGGCAAAATCGCCCGCCAGCGCGATGGCTCCCGTGGCGAGTGCTGCGCCATGCCCGTCGCGGGCAACGACGAAGCGGACATTCGGCCCGCGCAGCGCATCAAGCGGCAGGAAATGATTGCTTTCCGCCGGGTACAGCGACGCACCATAGGCATCGCCCGCTTCCAAAAGCGCAATCACGTCAGGTCTGGCGGGGTCTTCCAGGGCAATGCGGAATTGCATATCGTCAGGCTCGGCTCAAAATTTCATCGAGCCTGACTTAAGCGCAGCCGCGACGGCCGGGCAACCCGGCCGACAGGGCCAATCTCAGCGTTCCGTCAAGGCCAGCTTGGCGCCGAGCATGACGAAGGCCGCGGCAAAGGTGCGCCGCATCCAGGTCATGACGCGCGGACTGCCCGTCACCTTGTCACGTACGGCGGCAGCGCACAGACCATAGATGGCGAAGATGAAGAAGGTCGCCAGCATGAACACACCAGACAGTTCCAGCATGCGTCCGAGCACATTCGCCTCGTTCGGTGCGATGAACTGCGGCAGGAAGGCGACGAAGAAGATCGACAGTTTCGGATTGAGCACGTTGATCAGGATGCCGTCGACAAGCACCTGCCAGGCGCTGCGCGGATCGGCATTGGCCTCGACCTTGAGCGCACCGTGCTCGCGCAGGCTCTGCCAGGCCATGTAGAGCAGATAGACGACGCCGGCATATTTGACGATCTCGAAAAGCAGCGCGCTGGTGTGCAGCAGCGCGGCAAGGCCGGTCAGCGCGGCGATCAGGTGCGGCACGATTCCGAGCGTGCAGGCAAAGGCAGCAAGCACGCTCGCCTTGCCGCCGCGCGACAGCCCCGCCGCCAGCGTGTAGACGACACCCGTGCCGGGCGATGCGACGATGATCAACGTGGTCAGCAGGAATTCGATCGACACTGGGGTCCTCCCTCAAGGTGAGGCGACCATAGTGCAAGACGACATCAGGCAAAAGCCACCCGAAAAGCTATAGCTGACGCCGTTGCATTCTGTTGCCGGCAAAGCTATCTAAGCCGCGCTGCCTTCACGGCATGCCGTAAGCGTCTCACGTCAAGCAACGCATTCAACCGGTCGCCACCGGGAGGAATGCCATGACTTGCACCCTAGTGATCGACCGCTTCCAAAGTGTGATCTTATGAGTTTACGTTCCAATCCCCGTTCGCGCGGCAAGCTGCCCGCGCGCTACGCTGCCATCGTCATGCCGCTGGTCCTGTCGGTGCTGATGTCGTCGGTGGTCTCGGCGATCTCGACACTGAAAAGCCTGGGCCCAACGCCTGACTTCCTGTCGACCTGGCCCGCCGCCTGGGCGCTGTCCTGGCTGGTGGCCTTCCCGACGCTGCTGCTGGTCCTGCCGCTGGTCAGGCGGATCGTTGCGCTTGTCGTTGCCACGCCTCCGGCCAACTAGCCGTGAAGCACACCGGGCGGCACGACAGCTGCCCGGTGCCTGGCTCAACAGAAAGCCAATTTGCCGAAGCGCGTGGCGACGACGGCTCGAACTTTGCAACGGCAGCAAACTGCCCCAGCGTCCGCCGCCGATTCTAACATATGCATCTCTCGCAAGGTCTAATTTAGACCCAACGCACTGAAACAAATGGCGAAATGTCGTCCACAGGCAGCGCCGCGCAATCCATGGATTAATCTGGACTCTTTCATTCAACTATCATAGCTCACCGACGATCAATCGGAAATTTGAAGTACCCCATCATGAAGTTCCCAAGCCTGTTTGTTGTGGCGCTGGCCTCCGGCACCGCCCTCTCCTCCCACGTCTTCGCGCAAGCGCAGCAGCCCATTCTCGAACTTGAAGGCAACCTCGCCTACGGCCAGGGAACCGGCGGGCTCGGCATCTTCATGCCGTTCCTGCTCGACAGCGGCAACGGCGTCTTCTTCGATGCCCGCGGCCACTTCGTCGAAGGCTCGGTACGACAAGCCTCGTTCGGCATGGGCTACCGCCACCGCATCGAAAACGGCTGGCTGCTTGGCGGCTATGGCTATCTCGACGTCTTCAACAGCGAACACGGCAACACCTTCAACCAGCTGTCCTTCGGCATCGAAGCGCTCGGCCCGGTCTATGAAGGACGCGCCAACCTCTATCTGCCGCTCAGCGACGACAAGGTCGCCGCCAGCCTGAGCCACGCCTTCGTCTCCGGCAGCGAGCTCAAGTTCCAGGCCGGCCGCGAATTCGCCCGCACCGGCGCCGACGCCGAAGCCGGCATGCGCCTGCCCGTCTTCCCCGAAGGCATGAACGCCGAGATGAAGGTCTTTGGCGGTGCCTACTGGTATGACGGCGCACGCGGCCTCGACGACACCCTTGGCGTCAAGGCACGCACCGAAGTCAGCTTCTCCGGCCTGCCCGGCGTCTCCGGTTCGACACTGGCGCTCGGCGCCTCGGTCTCCTACGACAACGAAGACCGCACCGAATTCGGAGTCACCGCGCGCCTGCGCGTACCGCTTGGCGGCTCGAGCCGCACCGGCAAGGCGGCCTTCGACCCGATGTTCCAGCACGTCGAGCGTTCGGATTTCATACGCACCTATGCCGACAGGGACGGCGTCATCGAGGCCGCCGAATTCGTCCATGGCGGCCAGGCCGTCGGCAAGGTCGTCTCGATCTCGTCGGCAACTGGCGACGCGGCCGCCATCAACGCGGCACTCACCACCGCCGGCACCAACGCGCTGGTGCTGGCCAATGGCGGCATTTCGCTTGGCCAGACTCTGCAGCTCGGTGCTGGCCAGCATCTGCTTGGTGGCGGCGGATCGATCGCCGTGCGTGGCGCCAACAGCCGCATCCAGGCGGCGTTCCGCGCCGACGGTCAGGCAGCGAACTTGACAGGCACCAACACGGCAGCCAACGTCGTCACCATGGGCATCGGCAGCGAAGTCGCAGGCCTTGCGATATCAGGCGGCCTTGCCGCGATCGCCAGCAACGGCGCCTCTAACCTTTCGATCAGTGACGTCGACATCTCCAATACCGCGGGCGACGGCATCCGCCTCGACAACGTGATGGGCGCCACGATTTCAGGCGCCAACATTAACGACCTCTACATCTGCAGCAGCAACACCAATTGCGAGTTCGCGGTTGGCAGGCCGAACCGCGCGCCGCATGCCGCCATCGCCGCGCTCGGCACCAGGGGGCTGACAGTCCGCGACACGGTGATCGACAGCGTCACCTACGGCATCTTTGCAGGCAGCCGCATCGACCAGAGCGACTGGCCTGAGTTGATCACCCACGCTGCGACGGACATCGTCATCGACAACGTCAAGATCAGCAAGTCACGCCGCGAAGGCATCCTGCTCGTCGCCGCCAACGATGTGACCATGAACAAGGTCACCATCGACAATTCCGAACAGGGCCTGGACATGGATCTGGTGGTGCTCCAAGGCACCTCTGATGTCACCATCACCGACATGACACTCAAGGGCGGCATCAACGGCCTGATGCTCGTCACCGCCTCAACCCTGCCTGAGGATGCCGTGACGACCAACGTCAATGTTCGCGGGCTCACCATCGACGGCACCCGCAACGCCGGCATCTTCCTCAACCCGGTCTCGGGCATCAGCTTCAAGGATGTCACCATCTCCAATGCCGGCAGCTATGGCGCCTACATCTATGGCAGCGAGTGGGACTTCCTTGGCGGCCCGGTCAAGAACATAGACTTCGGCAACATGCGCGTCGAAGGCGCCAGCAAGGCGGGTCTTTACTTCTCCGGCCCTGCCGAAAACATCCGCGGCGATATCACCGTCGTCGGCACGCCGCTCAACTGCCTTGCCGATCAGGGCGCATGGTCGGGCACCTCGCTGACCCAGACGGACGGCTCGGTGCTCAAGCTCAACGGCACGGCGCTTGAAGCGAGCAAGCTGAAGACCACTTGCAAGTGACCCGTTCGATCCGCGCGGCATCAGTCGCGCGGGTCTCCTCCCGTCAGGCGCTTGTCTGCTGTCTGAGGCCAGCGACGAAGGTCGTCACCAGAAGCGTGATCTGCTCCGACACGTCGCCTCGCCTGCCCTCGATGTCCTCGGTCGCATAACCGACCGTCACGATACCATGCACACTGGACCACAAGGCATGGGCGGCCGTTCCCCTCCGCCGCGGATCGGTTATCAGGCCGCTCTTTTCCAGGATATCGGCAATGAGCAGGAAGGTGCTGGACAGCCGCTCCTCATAGGCCTTGCTATAGTCGGAGGGCGGCCCGGCAAGACCTGTCGCCAGAAGCGACTGCCAGCTTCCGGGATTGTCGCCGACGAAACGCTGATAGACCCCCGCCAGCGCCAGCAGCAGCCGGACCGGATCCGTCACGCCCTTGCGCTCCAGGTCTCCAAGCACCTGTTGGCCGGCCGCCTCCAGTTTTTCCAGCAGCCTGGTGTTGACCGCCCGCAGGATGCCGTTCAGGTCGCCGAACAGATTGTAGATCGAGCCGACCGCAATCCCCGCCTCGCTGGCGATCGTGCGCGCCTGCAGCTTGGCGGCCCCTCCCTGGTTGAGCAGCCGCTCGGCGATGCCGAGCACCCGTTCCATCGTCTCATCGCGATCCAGCGCCATTTGTCTCCTGCCTGTCTCCTGGGCCCGCCATTGCCATTCAGATAGCACGACCGAGCCAAAATGAACATTGTTCAAAATACCACTTGAACACTGTTCATTTTGTGGTAGCCTTCAAATATGAACAATGTTCATAAGAGGGAAACATGATACGGAATGTCTTCAAGTCGTTGCTGGCGGTGGCGGGAGCCAAGGCTGAAACCGGTCTTGAGAATCGCTTTGCCATCGACCTGATCGAACAGCACATCAGGAATGCCCAGTCCGGCCTGACCGCCGCCAAGCATACCTTGGCGACCATCGTCATCAGGCACCGGAGCGAACAGGCAGCACTCTCGCGCCTTGTCCAGCGCCTCAGTGACCTCGAACAGCGGACCGCCAGCGCCCTTCACGCCGGAGCCAGCGAGCTGGCGCATGACGGCGCAACCGTCATTGCCGAACTGGAGAACGAACGCGCCGTTCGCCAAGCAACACTGGCAGCCATTGAACAGCGGATCACCCGCATGCGGCTTTCGATCGAAAAGGCCCATGCCAAGATCGTCGACCTCAACCAGGGCCTGATCTCGGCAAGGGCGCTCGACGCGGAGCATCGCGCCCAGCGCGGCCTCAACCGCTCGCTCGGCGGCTCCACCGGCTTCAAGAAGGCGGAGGCTCTCATCGCCCGCATCCACGACCGCAGCGACCCGCTCAAGGAAGCCTTCGTCATCGACGCCATCGACGACGAACTGAGCGGCGATGCGGTCCGGGCAAGACTGGCAAACGCCGGCCACGGCCGGCCGGTCAGGGTCGACGCCGCCCAGGTCCTTCAGCGTCTCGCAGTCAATACCGGAATCCCGTCATCCAATTGATCCCGAACTCTCGTCAACCAATTGATCTCAGGAGGAAATCATGAGCCCGAACCAGACCTACATCCTGTTCAACGCCGCTTCCGTCGTTGTCGCCTACTTCATGCTCGCGCTGTCCCTGTGGCTGGCACCGGTCGACCTCTCCACCAAGGGCTATTGGGGCATGGGCGTGCTGCTGCTCACCGGCGCCCTCGTCAATCTGGTCAAGTACCGCATGGACGACCGCCTGGCCGCCGAACTGACCGCGAAGATCGAAAAGGCCCGCAACGAAAAGCTGCTCAGCGAGTATGTCGGCAAGGAATGATCGACGTTGCGTCCCGCGCGGCGAAAGTCGCGCGGGCCTAGTTTTTTTTACCCTTTCCGGGCAGGGAATTCCGATCTGCCCCGCCTGCTCCATCAGTAGAAGCCAAACATCTGGTGCAAGATCGAACCACATGCAATTATACTAATGTAAATCGGATGGTCGGGGGCGATCATGAAACCGCTTGCTGTAGCGCTTGTCCTTTGCCTCGTCGGAACTGTTGCCGGCGCCCAGACGAGCTTTGGTGAATTCGAAGGGGCACCCAGTGGCGAACTTCTTGACGGGCCAACCGGCAAGCTGTTTCGCCTGAGCCGCGATTTCGTCTATCGCGACCCGAGCGGACTGGTCTGGACGGCTCCCGCGGGCGAAGTCGTTGACGGCGCAAGCATACCCAAGCCCTTCCGTGTTCTGGTCGGCTATCCGTTCAGCGGCAAGTATCTCAACGCCGCGATCATCCACGACTACTATTGCTGCGCCAAGAACCGTGAGTACCACACGACCCACCATGCCTTTTGGCTCGGAATGAGGGCGGCAGGCGTGGAGCAAGACGTGGCCGACACCATGTGGGCGGCCGTTCGCATGTTCGGCCCGGACATCTGGAGCGTCGACCCAGCAGGCAGCCCGCCGGTTCCATGCAGAAGCGATCCACGCGAATTCGCCGGCGTATACGAGCAATCGTCGCCGGAGACCAAAGCCAAGGCAGTCGCCAAATTCACAGCGATCGCCCGAACCTTGAACACCACCAGGGGACGCGTGCTCGACGTCGTCGACGGCGCGCTGCTCGCTCCCCGGACACCGGAAGCCGAAGCGCATCTGGAGTTTCTCAACAAAGCCATCGCCTCCGGCTTCGATGTCCCGCCCGAAAAGATCGGGCTCATCTCGGGGATTACCCAAGCGGAAATTGAAGCCGCGCGCTCGCCAGACTGGGCCATCTCGCCATGGGTAAAGGGCCAGATACCGGAAATTGATGCGTTCATGTCGGAGCAATCCCTGAGATATCCAATGCCCAGGTTCGTCGAGGGCCAGATCTTCGCGCCCTATGTCTCGAACGGTCTGGCTGGATATCAAGTCAAGAATTTCCCGGTCGAATTCCTCACCAACGGGACGCTGGACAAGCGGATCTAGGTGTCGTTTCCAAGAAGGTTGTTCAGTCTTTGGAACGGGCTGATGCCGCCGAGTGCAGAGTGTGGGCGCGTTAGGTTGTAGTTTGCTGCCCAGTGGTGAATGGCTTTGGCGCGTTCGTTCGATGAGGC
>NZ_JACZEP010000013.1 GCF_014863355.1 Aminobacter carboxidus
CCCGGTCGCCGGCCCGGTAGCGGCCGAGCCAGCGATGGGCCGTCCGTTCCGAAACCCCGGCCGAACCGGCAGCACACCGCACGCTCCAGCCCTGTTCAATCCGTTGCACCAAAAGCACTCGACCTGAAGGCGTCAGACGCGCATTCTTATGGACGTTCATTCGAGGAGCCCCACTGAAGGTTGGTTGGCTTCGCAACCCCAGCTTCTCAGTCCCTCCTCGAATGAACAACCTTCATAGCTTCGACATCTAGGTCACTCCTTCGGCGCCACGCATTTCTGGTCGCGGAACAGCGCCCACTCCTCGCAGATGCTGCCGTCGGGCATGCGGCAGTAGCCGGTCTCGTTGCCGGCCCCATCCTTGCGGATCTCGAGCTTGCCGCCGATGTTGCCGCAGTGCACCGAGGCCGGATTGGCCATGCCGATGGGCTTTTGCGCCGGTGCCGCCGCAGCCCCCATCATCACCAGCGACATCGCCGCCAGTCCCGCCGAGCTTGCCACAAACCGCCGCATCGCGCCCTCCCTTCAAGCTTGCTCTCCAATCGCTGCAACTAGAGTTGCTCCAGGCAAAGGCAATTGCCAATGAAAAAGCCCGGGCTCGGGCCCGGGCTTTTCGGAAGTGCTCGTGCCGGCCGCCTCAGGCGGGCATCGGCCCGGTATAGACCGAGGCCGGACGCAGCAGGCGGCCGGTGCGCTGCTGTTCCAGCGCATGCGCGACCCAGCCGGCCGTGCGGCCGACAGCAAAGACCGGCGTGAACGCCTCGCGCGGAATGTCGAGCGCGCCGAGCAGGATCGCGGTGTAGAACTCGACATTGGTGTCGAGACGCCGGCCAGGCTTGGCGCGGGCCAGTGCCTCGCGGGCATAACCTTCGACCTCGGCGGCGAGGCCAAGATCCATGCCTTCGGAGCCCAGCGTGCCCACCGACCGCTTCAGCACATCGGCGCGTGGATCGCGCACCTTGTAGATGCGGTGGCCAAAGCCCATCAGCCGCTCGCCGCGCGCCAGTGCCGCGTCGATCCACGGTGCTATGTTGTCGGCCTTGCCGATTGCTTCCAGCATGTCGAGCACCGGGGCAGGTGCTCCGCCATGCAGCGGGCCCGACAGCGCGCAATAGCCAGCGGTCACCGCCATGAACAGGTCGGCCTGGGTCGAAGCGACGACACGCGCGGCGAAGGTCGAGGCATTCATGCCATGGTCGCTGACCGTCACCAGATAGGCGTCGAGTGCGGCGGCTTCCGCGTCGCTCGCAGCTTGGCCGCGCATCATCCGCAGCATGTCGGCGGCCTGGCCGAGCCTGGCATCGGGCGCCACCGGTGCAAGGCCTTCCGCACTGCGCGCCAGTGCCGCCGCCAACACCGGCATCGCGCCCAGAAGCATGACCTCGTCGTCGAGCCCTTCTTCCCGGTCGATCGCCGCGATGGCCGCGCGGAAGCCTGCGCCGAGTGCGAGGGCCTCCGTCGCCGGCAGAATTTTGTCCAGCCGCGCAAAGGCACGCCGACGTGCTTCACCAAGCTTCGCCCGCAACTCGCTGGCGTCGGTCTGTTTGCCCGCAGCCGAAAGCAGCCGCGCGGCGGCGCCTTCGAAATCCGTCTCGGCGGCCAGTTGCGCGACGCGGCTGCCGGCAATGATCAGTTCCCCGCCCTCGCCGTCGACATGGGAAAGCGCGGTCATGGCCGCGGTCACGCCGTCCAGTCCGGCGGTGGTCTGATGAAGTGTCATGGGCTTGCTCCTTGCTGCACTGCAGAAAGATGCGGCTCTTTTCATATTGATCAATCTTGATTAGCTTGATCAATATGAAAAAAGCCTCCGAACCGCTCTACCTCTCCGCTCGCGAGGCCGCAGGCGAGCTCGCCGTCTCGCCGGCTACACTTTATGCCTATGTCAGCCGAGGCCTGATCCGTTCCGAACCATCCGACGACGCCCGCGCCCGGCGCTACCGCGCCGACGACGTCCGCGCACTCCTGGCGCGGCGCGCACCTGCGGGCCCGGCTAGTGCCGGCGAAACCGAGGCGCCGGTTCTCGACTCCGCCATCTCGACCATAACAAGCGAAGGCTCGGTCTATCGCGGTGTCCAGGCGGTGGCGCTGGCCGAACACGCGACGCTGGAGCAGGCAGCGACTTTGTTGTGGGACATGAACGATGCCGATCCCTTCGCCGCCACAAACATGCCTGTCGTCAGCGACACCATGCGCGCGGTGGCTTCGGTCACAGCTGGCGAAGCGCCCATTCCCCGCGCCATCGCCATGCTGGCGCTGGCCGGCGGCAACGATTCACGCGCCTTCAACCGCTCGCGCCAGGGCCGCGTCGAGGTAGGGGCGCGGGCCGTCCGATTGCTCACTTCCGGCATCCTCGGCACCAACCCCTCGCCCGCCCCGGTCCATCTGCAGGTCGCCGGCGCCTGGGCACCCGACAATCCGCATGCCGAGGCGATCTTCCGCCGCGCACTCGTGCTGCTCGCCGACCACGAGCTCAACCCGTCGACCTGGACGGTGCGCTGCGCAGCCTCCACCGGGATCAATATCTACGACGCGTTGATATCAGGCCTGGTCGCGCTGAAAGGCCCCAGGCATGGCGGGGCCGGACCGCTGGCCGCGCATATGGTGGCCGATTTCGCCGCCACCGACGTCGCCGCCAACATCCGTGAGCGCGTCGCAATCGGCGACCGCATCCCCGGCTTCGGCCACACCGTCTACCGCGACGGCGACCCGCGCGCCGACAGCCTGCTTGCAGCCCTGGCCGGGGCCGGGGCCGACAGGCGCCTGGCCGTCGAGGCGCCGGCTCTGATCACCGAAGCCACCGGCCTGCACCCCAACATCGACTATGCGCTGGCGGTGATGGTACGCATGTTCGGGCTGCCTATCGGTTACGAAACGGCGTTTTTCGCCATCGCGCGTTCCACCGGCTGGGTCGCCCATGCCATCGAACAGCTGACCTCTGGGGTGTTGATCCGCCCGCGTGCCCGCTATGTCGGCCCCGCGCTGGGGCGCGGCGGCAGCCAGGCCTGAACGCTGGCAGCATGGCGCGGGCGACACGATCGGGATAGCTTCCCGGCACGGGGAGGACAGCCGGATGATGCGCAAGGAAGTTCCAGCCGAAAGCCCGCACGCCTATGTCGAAGCGCTCGATGGCTGGCGCCGCGACATCGTCGCGGCCTTGCGCACCGCCGTCCGTGCCGGCGGCGATCCTGAGGTGCGCATCAAATGGGGCCACATCGTCTGCTTTTCCAACGGCCCGGTGCTGCTTATCCGCGCGGAAGACGCCCGCGTGCTGTTCGGCTTCTGGCGCGGCAAGCGGCTGCGCGGCATCGAGCCACGGCTGAAGGCCAGCGGCAAGTACGAGCTCGCCACAATGACTTTTCGCGAAGGCGATACGGTCGACATCACACGCGCTGAAAAGTTGGTCCGGGAAGCGGTGCGGCTGAACGCCGAGGCCGGCGACCCGACGAAGAGCAGCTAGAACAGCAGAAGCAGCTCTAGGCAGCGATACCGAGATAGCCGGCGACTGCCCGGCGCATTCGCGCCTTGAGGTCGTCGAAATCACGCTCGCCAGCCTGGACGGCGGCATCGACGATGCCCCGCGACAACGACATCAGGTCGAAGGCCGTTCGCTCCGGCTGTTCGATGCCGTGGTCGCGCAGTACGCCAACGACGAGGTCGCGCATGTCGGCCTTCAGCGCCAGCGTCTCTTTGTCGAGCTTGAGCTCGAGCTCCTCGCGCTCCAGCGCCTGCGCCAATGCCGGCCGCCTGAGATGATGGCGCATGCTCGCAGCCACCATCGCATCGACCGCGTGGGCAAGATCCTTGCCTTCGGCCTCGCGCGCAGCAGCCGTGAAATCGGCCAGCATGTCCTGCCGCTGGCGGACCAGCGCCGCCAGTATCGCCTCCTTCGCCGGGAAGTACTGATAGAGCGTGCCGACAGAAACGCCGGCCAGGGCAGCGACATGATTGGTGGTGAGTCCCTGGCTGCCCGACGTCTCCAAAATGCGAGCAGCCGCCTCCAGGATCGCGGCACAAGTGACCGCGCTGCGCTCTTGCCGCGGTGTCTTGCGGGGGTTCAGCCTGGATTTCAAAGGGGTTCTCGGATGCGAGTAGAGGGGCGAGCGAATATTCGCAATATTCCCTCCACCCGAGCACGGGTCAACAGGCAAGCCGACCGGGTCAGGGAATGCGCCACAGTTTCGACTTCAACAACAAGACGGTGCTCGTCACCGGCGGCGCGCGCGGCATCGGCCTGGAACTATCTCGCCAATTGGTCTCCAAGGGGGCGCACGTCATTGCGATCGGACGCGACGCGGCATCGCTGGATGCGTTGGCGATGCAGTTCCATGGTTCGGTCACCATCATGCAGGCCGACCTCGGCACCCCGGGCAGTGCCAGGGCCCTGTCACAATGGGTACGCGAAACGCGCCCAGAATGCAGCGTCCTGATCAACAACGCAGCGATCATGCATCACACCGACCTGACGGTGGACAGCCCGGCACGGCTCGCCGCTATTTCAGCCGAGATTACGGTCAACCTGACTGCACCGCTGCAGCTGTCGGTCGCGATGCTGCCCGTGCTGTCCGCCCACCCCGCCCCAGCCATCGTCAACATCACCTCCGGGCTCGCCATCGCGCCAAAGCGCGAGGCCGCCGTCTACTGCGCCAGCAAGGCCGCCCTGCGCAGCTTCACCCGCTCGCTGCGTGACCAGTGCCGGGCGTCGAAGCTGCCGATCCAGGTCAGCGAAGCTGTCATGACGCTGGTCGACACCACGCTGTCGCGCGCCGGCTCGTTCAGGAAGTACCCGCCGGTACGCGCGGCCGCCGACCTGATTGCCGGTGTCGAACGCGGCCTCGACGAGATCTGGATCGAAAAGACGAAGCTGCTGCGCATCGTGCACCGGCTTTCGCCAGAGCTTGCCTACCGCATCATGCGCGACCGCTGACCGCACATCTCCCAGCCAGGAACCAAAATCATGACCGAATTCAATGCGTTTGCAGCCCAGCTGTTGCGCAGGCCCCGTCAGGTATCCGCCCTTGCCCCCTCCTCGCCGACGCTGTGCCAACTGATGGCAGGCCAGCTCCCGCGCTGGGCGCGGCGGGTCGCCGAATTCGGGCCCGGCACCGGCAACATCACCCGTGAAATCCTAAAGCTCGGCATCGACCCGGGCGAACTCTTCCTCTACGAGGTCAACCCGGTCTTCTGCCGCATGCTGCGCGACCGCCATCCCGACGTGACGGTCTTCTACGAACCTGCCGAGGCACTGGCGTATCACGGGCCGCAACAGGTCGATGCCGTCGTCTCAGGCCTGCCGCTGCTGTCGATGTCGGCGGCCCAGCAGCAGGCGATCCTTACCGCCGCATTCTCGCGGCTCGGACCCGACGGCGTCTACATCCAGTTCACCTATGGGCTGTTTTCGCCGCTGCGCAGGAGCGTTGCCGACAGCCTCGGCCTGGAGTTCACGCGCTCGCCCCGTGTCTGGCGCAACCTGCCCCCGGCAGTCGTCTACGTCTACAGGCGCAAGCGCAACTAGGCAGGCGCGGCACCAAGGAAAGGCTCGGGACATGCCCGGGCTTTTTCGCCTGTTCCTCCACGGTACAGGAGCTGCTTCACCTACGATTGCGTCGTGCACCGATCCGATACCCGGCGCCGCAATGGCGCCACAGTGACAGGCGAACCAACGGGCTGCATCAGAAGAACCCGGTTGCATGACGCCTGCCGCGAAACTGAATCCCAGCTGGCCCGCCTCGCTCGCATTGCATGCCTTGCTGCTGGCGGCCATCGTGCTGTCTCCCAGGCCGCAGCCGTTCAAATTGCCGGCCGAAGACGTGGTGCCGATCGAACTGGTCGCGCCCCGGCCCGAGCCAGCTGACATCCCATTGCCGCGCCAGCCGGACGCTCCTGCGGCAGCGCTGGCACCTGCCCGCAGCACTGCGGTCATGCCAAGGCCCGAGGCGCCGGCGGCGCAGCGCCCCGCCATGGTCGAGGCCCACAGTTTCTACGCCGCGAAGCTGCTTGCCGACCCGCGCAGCCGTCGCGCCAGGGCGGCGCTCGCCACCTTTGCCCCAAGCGAACGCACAATCCAGTTGTGCAACATCGAGGCCATGGAACAGATCCGTCGCTGGAAAGCCGAACTCCGCCCCGATCTCGTGGTCCCCTACGCAACCAGCAACCTCAGAATGGACAGCAACTCGATCCAGGCGGATGGCGCAGCGTTCCGGTCCGCCCGACGCTGGTACGGCGTGAAATTCACCTGCGCTGTCACCGACGGCGCTGTCACTGCCTTCACGTTCAGCGTCGGCGAGACAATTCCCGAGACCAAATGGGCCGAATACAATCTTGTCGCCGGCGACCCGGAAGATTAGGCCCTCAAACAAAAAAGCCCGGGACATGCCCGGGCTTTTTTGTTTTCGTTCCAACCTCAGCTGTCGAGGAAGCTTCTGAGCTTGCGCGAGCGGCTTGGGTGCTTGAGCTTGCGCAGCGCCTTCGCCTCGATCTGGCGGATACGTTCGCGTGTCACCGAGAACTGCTGGCCGACTTCTTCCAGCGTGTGGTCGGTGTTCATGCCGATGCCGAAGCGCATGCGCAGCACGCGTTCTTCACGCGGGGTCAGCGAGGCGAGCACGCGCGTGGTGGTCTCGCGCAGGTTCGCCTGGATCGCCGCATCGATCGGCAGGATTGCCATCTTGTCTTCGATGAAGTCGCCGAGGTGCGAATCCTCCTCGTCGCCGACTGGCGTTTCGAGCGAGATCGGCTCCTTGGCGATCTTCAGCACCTTGCGCACTTTTTCGAGCGGCATGGCGAGCTTTTCGGCCAGTTCTTCCGGCGTCGGCTCGCGGCCGATCTCGTGCAGCATCTGGCGCGATGTTCTCACGATCTTGTTGATCGTTTCGATCATGTGCACCGGAATGCGGATAGTGCGGGCCTGGTCGGCGATCGAACGCGTGATCGCCTGCCTGATCCACCATGTCGCATAGGTCGAGAACTTGTAGCCGCGGCGGTACTCGAACTTGTCGACGGCCTTCATCAGGCCGATGTTGCCTTCCTGGATCAGGTCCAGGAACTGCAGGCCGCGGTTGGTGTACTTCTTGGCGATCGAAATCACGAGACGCAGGTTGGCCTCGACCATTTCCTTCTTGGCGATAGCGGCTTCGCGCTCACCCTTCTGGACCTGGTTGACGATCTTGCGGAATTCCAGGATCGAGATCGCCGTTTCGGTGGCGAGGTTCTGGATCTCGGCGCGCAGGTCGCGGATCGTATCCTTCTCGTTCTTGGTGAACTCCTTCCAGCCGCGGCTGGACAGGTTGGCGATCGAACGGGTCCAGTTCGGGTCGAGCTCGGAACCCTGATATTCCTTCAGGAACTCCTCGCGGCGCACGCCATAGCTTTCGGCGAGACGCAGCAGCTTGCCTTCGTTCTGCACCAGGCGCTTGTTGATGTCGTAGAGCTGCTCGACAAGTGCCTCGATACGGGCGTTGTTGAGCGACAGCGACTTCACGGCCTTGACGAGCTGGTCCTTCAGCTCCTTGAGGCGGCGGTCCTGGCTCGGCGACAGCGTGCCGGCGGCAGCAAGGCGGTTCTCGACCTGTTGGTCCTGCAGCTTGCGCAGCTTCTTGTAGGTGTCAGCGATGACGTCGAGGGTTTCCATGACCTGCGGACGCAGTTCCGCTTCCATGGCAGCCAGCGACAGGCTTGCCTCGTCTTCGTCTTCCTCGTCATCCTCGCCACGGGTGTCGCCACCCACATTGGTGATGTCGTCTTCTTCGTCGCCACCGCGGCGGCGGCCGCCCTTTGGCTCTTCCTTGGCCTTGGCGTCTTCTTCGACGCGCTCGACGATCGGCGCCTGCTTGGCCTCGGGGCCGGCATAGGTCGCTTCGAGATCGATGATCTCGCGCAGCAGGATCTTGGCTTCGTTGAGCTCGTCGCGCCAGATGATGATGGCCTGGAAGGTCAGCGGGCTTTCGCACAGGCCGGCAATCATCGTCTCGCGGCCGGCTTCGATGCGCTTGGCG
Source organism: Aminobacter carboxidus (assembly GCF_014863355.1). Classification (GTDB taxonomy): domain Bacteria; phylum Pseudomonadota; class Alphaproteobacteria; order Rhizobiales; family Rhizobiaceae; genus Aminobacter; species Aminobacter carboxidus. Next base: position 7,989 of record NZ_JACZEP010000013.1, read on the forward strand.
ATGGCGATTTCGCCTTCACGCGACAGAAGCTCCACCGAGCCCATTTCGCGCAGATACATGCGCACCGGATCGTCGGTGCGGTCTGTCGGCTCTTTTTTGGTCGTGGTCGCGGCAACGGCCGTGCCGGTCTGCTCGGCAAGTTCGTTGGCATCTTCCTCGGCATCGCCTTCGGCGGCCTCGGCTTCCTCGCCCTGCTCGTCGTCCTCGACCACATTGATGCCCATGTCGGAGAGCATCGCCATGGTGTCTTCGATCTGTTCGGAGGTCACTTCCTCCGACGGAAGCACCGCGTTGAGCTCGTCCATGGTGACATAGCCGCGCTTCTTCGCGACTTTGATCATCTTCTTGACAGCGTCATCGGAAAGGTCGAGCAAAGGTCCGTCTGGGGCGCCTTCGCGTTCGGTCTCGACCTCTTCCTTTTCTTTTGTCGCCATTCTTCGCTTTCTCCAGGCGGCCCGTCAGCCGCTTAAACTCTTGGACAGTGCAAATCAGATGCGCTCATCGAACCTGCGCCTGAACTGCCAGTAGCTGCACCTGTGTTAAGTCCAGATTAACCGTGATATCTGTGGCGGAATATCTTCCTGTCCAGTGACAAGTGTCCCAATCCGCATTTCAGGCCATCGACACGACTGGCGACCTGGCCGCCGGTTAACTTTTTCGAATCGACCTGATTCCGTCATTCCGGCGGAAGGTCAAGCGCCTCTCGCATGATTCGCGCCAAAAAAGCGAATCAATTGCGGGATATTCGGTCCGCAGCGTCAGTTACGCCCGCTTCGGCCCGAAGACACCCCGAAGCCTTCGATAAGCGCTTCGGTGGCCTGCACGTCGTGAAACTGCGCCTGAACTTCCACCAGATGTCGGTAGTTTTCGTCGGTAGGATCTGTAGCCAGCGCAACTTCGGCCTGTTTCAGCTCCTTATGTAAGGTGCGGGCGCTGCGGTGCAAGTGCAACGTCTGTGCGAAGGCGTCGCGGGCGTCCTCGATCGCCGCGTCTTCGAACGCCGTCCATTGCCGGGCGCGCCGCGCCAGCGTCACGGCACGCTCCCACATCTCGGCGCATGAAGCACGCTCGATCGCCGCCACCACCGCCTCGCGTGTGTTGGCCTCGCCATGCGCCATCGCGTCGATCAGCACCGAATGCAGCTGCTTGAGTTCGCCATGGCTGAGGTCGAGCCGCTCGACATGCTCGAAATTCTCATCGATCAGCGAGGGGTGATTGACCAGCGCCACAACGAGGGCCGCTTCGCGCAGCGGCATGATGCCGGCGGTACGCTTGACCATCGCCGAACGCGTCAGGCTGTCCGACACTGCGAGCCGGCCGGCTGCGGCACCTGCCCCCCCCTTGTTCCATTGGCCGCGCTCACCGCCGCCCTTGTTGAATGAGCCCTTGTTGTACGAGCCCTTGCCGCCGCCCTGCCCTTGCTGGCGGCCGCGCTGGTTGCCGAAGAAACTCAGCACCCGTTCGCGCATTTCCTGCTGGTAGTGATAACGGACGCTCTCGTCCTTGATCCTGCTGGTCAGCTCGCGCAACGTCTTTTCAAGCTCGGCGCGACGCTCCGGCGTGTCGAACACCCCGCCCGACGTCTCACGCATCCAGATCAGATCGGACAAAGGCCGCGCCGCGTTGAGCACGGTGCGGAACGCCTCCGGTCCTTCCGCCTTGACCAGGTCGTCGGGGTCCTTGCCCTCGGGCAACAGCGCGAAGCGCGCCGTATGTCCGGGCGCCACCAGCGGCAGCGCCAGGTCGGCGGCACGATAGGCGGCCTTGAGGCCGGCCTTGTCGCCGTCGAAACACAGCACCGGCTCGCCCGACATGCGCCACAGCAGGCTAAGCTGGTTTTCCGTCAGCGCGGTTCCGAGCGGCGCAACCACGTTTTCAAAACCGGCCTGGGCCAGCGCGATCACGTCCATGTAGCCTTCGACGGCGATCACCGCCCCGCCCTTCTGCAGCGCCTTGCGGGCCCGGGCGAAGTTGTAGAGCACGTTGCCCTTGTGGAAGAGTTCGGTCTCCGGCGAATTCAGGTACTTGGCCGAGATCTCGGCCGACATCGCACGTCCGCCAAAGGCGATGATGCGGCCGCGTGAATCCGGAATCGGAAACATGATGCGGTCGCGGAAGCGGTCGTAGGAAACCGGAACGTCCTCGAAGACGGTCAGCCCGCAAGCCTCCATCTGCGCCTTCTCGATGCCCTTGGAGGCGAGGAATTCCTTGAGCGCGTTGCGGCTGTCGGGCGCGAAGCCGAGCCGGAACTGCTGCTGCGTCGTCTGCGCCAGGCCACGGTCGCGCAGATAGGCACGCGCACGCGCTCCATCCGATGTCTGCAGGCAGTCCTCGAAGAACGTGGTCGCCAGCTCCATGACGTCGTGCAACGAGGCACGTTCGCGTTCGCGCTGCTCTTCCTGGGCATCGCGCGCCGGCATCGGCACGCCGGCCATCTCGGCGATACGCTCGACCGCCTCGGGGAAGGTCATGCCGTCGAGTTCGGTCAGGAAGCGGAAATGATCGCCGGTGACGCCGCAGCCGAAGCAGTGATAGCGGCCCTTGCGGTCCTCGCAGTGAAACGACGGCGATTTTTCGCCGTGGAACGGGCAGCAAGCCCAGAAATCACCGCGCTGGGTGTTGGTCTTCTTGCGGTCCCAGGTCACGCGTTGGCCAATCACGGCCGAAATCGGCACGCGGTCGCGTATCTCGCTCAAAAATCCGTCGGAAAAGCGCATCGGGTCCTGCTTGTTTCATCCTGATATAGGCGCTCGCCTCGTCGGACACTAACCCTAATCGCCGCCATACCCGCTGTTCACAGCCCTTGCCCGCGAAAACATCCAGATTGCGCCCTCCGCCGGTCGCTGTGGAACCGGAATCGAAGCCGCGCGTATCACTATATCGACGATCGCATCTTGCGATCCTATGCACACGTGTGCACTATGGACGAAAAATATTATCCGGCTAATCTAAATGGCATGCTTATGACAGTGATTCGCATCCGCGCCCGAACCGCCGCGGCCGCCTCCTCGACCGCCCCTGGATGCAGGCCCATCGGGTGCTCGCGATGAGCGGCTCGGTCGTCCTGCTACACCTCGCAGGTGCTGTCGCCCTGCTGTTGTTTGCCACCCGCATGGTGCGCACCGGCGTCGAGCGCGCCTATGGCGACGTTTTGCGCCACAAGCTGCGCAACACCATGCGCAACCCGATCCTCGCCGTGCTCGCCGGTACCGCGCTTGCCATCGCCTTCCAGAGCTCGACCGCCGTCACCTTGCTCGTCGGCTCCTTCGCCGGCGCCGGCATCGTCAGCGGCATCGCCGGCCAGCTTGCCGTGCGTGGCGCCGAAATCGGCTCGGCGCTGGTCATCAAGATCCTGAGCTTCGACCTGTCGCTGCTGGTTCCGCTGTGCCTCGTCGCCGGCACGACGATGTTCCTGGCCACCGACCGGCGCAGCTGGCAGCAGACCGGTCGCATCCTTGTCGGCATCGGCCTGCTCGTGCTGTCGCTCGAAATGGTCGGCCAGGCCTCCGAGCCGCTGCGCGAAAGCAAGCTTCTGCCAGTCATCATCGACTATTTCGCCGGCGACCCCATTACCGCCTACCTGCTTGCGGCCATCGTCACCTGGCTGTTCCACTCCTCGATCGCCGCCGTGCTTTTGATCGTCACGCTTGCCGGCCGCGGTTTCGTTCCGCCAGAGCTCGGCATCGTTTTGGTGCTTGGCGTCAACCTCGGCAGCTCGATCATCGCGCCCTTGCTTACCCGCAACGCCGAACCCGGCGTGCGTGTCGTGCCCATCGGCAATCTTCTGATGCGCGGCGCCGGCTCGCTGGTCATGCTGGTGGCATTCCTGTGGACCAAGCCCTCGACCGCCTTCCTCGGCTCGACCGGCCCCGACCAGATCATCAACGCCCACATCCTGTTCAACTGCATCATCCTGGTGGCCGGCATTCCGCTCGCCAAGCTCGTCTACAGCGCCTCGGAGAAGATCGTGGCGCTGGGCACCAAGACCGATCCGGCCAAGGAGATGGCGATCGCCGAACTCAGCGCGCTCAATGAAGCCGCCCTCGACACGCCGTCGCAGGCGCTTGCCAACGCGACGCGCGAAACCGTGCGCGTCTGCGAAACAGTCGAGATCATGCTCCAGCGCATCATCGAGCTCTACGAGAAGCCCGACGCCGACAAGATCAAGGCACTTGCCTCGCTCGACGACCGGGTCGACCGCAAGCATGCGGCGATCAAGCTCTACCTCGCCAAGGCGACGATCCGGCCGATGACCGAGGACGAGGCGCTGCGTTGCCAGGAACTGCTCGGCGCCTGCGTCAAACTCGAGCAGGTCGGCGACATCATCGTGCGCAACATGCTCGCTCATGTGCAAAAGAAGCTCGATCGCGGCCTCGAATTCACCCCAGAGGGCTGGCGCGAGCTGACCTCTTTCCATGCCTCGGTCATGGCTAATGCGCGCCTTGCCTTCAACGTGCTGGTCTCCCGCGACGCCAACACCGCCCGCCAGCTCGTGCTCGAAAAGGACAGGCTGCGCGATGTCGAGAAGCAGACCAGCCAGAGCCACTTCCTGCGCCTGCGCGACGGCACCATCAAGAGCGTCGAGACGAGCTCGATCCACCTCGATACCATCCGCGACCTCAAGCAGATCAACTCGATGCTCGCCTCGATGGCCTATCCCGTGCTCGAGGAACAGGGCTTGCTTCGTGGTTCGCGCCTCAAGGCGAGCTAAGCTGCGCAGTTCGTCTTCGCTGTGGCAGAAGGAACCCCCATTCCTGGCCCCACCGACAAGCCTTGCCTGCCACCGCCAATCCGGGCGACGCTGCACCCTCCAAACCAGGGATCAGCAAAAATGGCCGCGCTCGACCAGAAAGACCTCGTCGCCGAGATGACCGCCTGGCGGCGCGACCTGCACGCCCATCCCGAGTTCGGCTTCGAGGAAAAGCGCACAAGCGCCTTTGTGGCTGCCCAACTCAGGACCTTCGGCCTCGACGAGGTGGTCGAGGGCATCGGCGGGACCGGCGTCGTCGGCACCCTGCGCCGCGGCAGCGGCAACCGCGCCGTGGCACTCAGGGCCGACATGGACGCGCTGCGCATCACCGAGCAGGCGAGCCACGACCACGCCTCGCAAAATCCCGGCGTCATGCATGCTTGCGGCCATGACGGCCACACCACGATGCTCTTGGGAGCAGCAAAGCTGCTCGCGAGCGAGGGCGGCTTCGACGGCACCGTGCGCTTCATCTTCCAGCCGGCCGAGGAGTGGGGCAAGGGCGCGCTCGCCATGCTCGACGACGGCCTGATGGCGCGCTTTCCCTTCGACGAGATCTATGGCCTGCACAACATGCCCGGCCTGCCGGTCGGCCATTTCGAGACGCGGGCCGGCCCGATCATGTCGGCGGAGGACAATTTCGAGATCGTGCTGCGCGGCCTGGGCGGCCACGCCGCCCGCCCGCATCTTGGCCGCGAAGTGCTGGTCGCCGCCTGCGCCGTCGTCACCAACCTGCAGACCATCGTTTCGCGCCGGCTCAGCCCGGCCGACATATCGGTGGTTTCGGTGACAGAACTCATCACGGACGGCACCCGCAACGCCCTACCCGGCTTCGCCCGCATTCTCGGCGATGCCAGAAGCTTCCGCCCCGAGGTCAGCGCCGAGATCGAAAAGCAGATGCGCATCATCGCCGAAGGCACGGCACTGACCCACAACTGCACGGCTGAGGTCGCCTACAGCAGGGAATTCGTGCCCCTGATCAACGACACGGAGGCTACGGCCGCCGCGGTCGAAGCCGCCGCTTCGGTGTTTGCCACGGGCGCGGTCAACGGCAAGGGCGAGATCGTCACCGCCTCGGAAGATTTCGCCCGCTTCCTCGACCATGTACCCGGCTGCTTCGCCTATATCGGCAATGGCGAAGCCTCGGCGCCGCTGCACAATGCGTCCTTCGATTTCAATGACGAAGCCCTGATCCACGGCACCCGCTTTCACGCGGCGATCGCACGCCAGCGCCTGCCGGCATCGGAACACCGCCAAAGAAAACGCCCCAAGCTGAAGCCAGCCGGGGCGTCTTTTGCTCATTTGGCCTGAGCCGACAAGAGCCTACTGCAGCAGGTCCTTGACGATGCCGCTCGCCTTGCCAAAATCCATCTGGCCGGGATAGCGCTCCTTGAGCGCGTTCATGCAGCGGCCCATGTCGCGCAGGCCATCGGCACCGACATCCGCGATCACCTTCTGGGCGGCGTCGCGCACCGCACCTTCCTCCATCTGCCTGGGCAGGAAGTCGCTGATGATGACGATCTCGTCGCGCTCCTGGGCGGCAAGCTCCAGCCGCGAGCCTTCCTCGAAGGCCTTGGCCGATTCCTGGCGCTGCTTCACCATCTTGGTCAGGATCTGCAGGATTTCCTCATCGGTGACCGGGTCCTTGCCGGCACCGCGATGGGCGATATCGCGATCCTGGATGGCAGCCTGGATCAGCCTGAGCGTCGAGGTGCGGCGCTTGTCGCCGGTCTTCAATGCAGTCTTCAGTGCCTCGGCGAGTGTCTCGCGCATGGCCGTTACTCCTGAACGTGTCGCAAACAATAGCGCCGACCTGCCACAGTGGCAAACCGAATGACAATGGCCAACTTCCTGTTTTTGCTAGGAAAAATAATTAGCCACGAATCCCGGCCCAGTCATTGACCATATGCCGGCCTTCGCCTATTGTCCGCGCCTTGCAAGGACTTGTTTGTTTTGTGCACGGGGCCCGCCTGACGGTGGTCGTCCGTGCTTTTCGCTGCGCGATATGGCCCCTTGCGAGCCATTTTTCAAGTCGCGGCCTAGTTACGCAGGAGCATCGCCATGGCCGCAGAGACCGCCCCCTGGGCAACCGAAGTGCCGACCGCCGTTCTGGTTCTGGCCGACGGGACGGTGATTACCGGCCGAGGCCTGGGCGCCACCGGCAGTGCCGTCGCCGAAGTCTGCTTCAACACAGCGCTGACCGGCTACCAGGAGGTCCTCACCGACCCTTCCTATGCCAGCCAGATCGTCACCTTCACCTTCCCGCATATCGGCAACATCGGCACCAATGATGAAGACATCGAGGACCTGAACCCAGCGGCCCGCTTCGGCGCGGTCGGTGCGGTGTTCAAGGCCGACGTCACCAACCCGTCGAGCTATCGCGCCGCCGGTCATCTCGACCAGTGGCTGAAGCGGCGCGGCATCGTCGCCATGTCGGGCGTCGACACCCGTGCGCTGACAGCACTTATCCGCGAAAAGGGCATGCCCAACGCCGTCATCGCGCATGCGCCCGACGGCAAGTTCGACATCGACAAGCTCAAGGCCCAGGCCCGCGCCTGGTCCGGTCTCGTCGGCCTCGACCTCGCCAAGGAAGTCACCTCGGGCCAATCCTCGTCCTGGACCGAGACGCCCTGGGTCTGGAACGAGGGTTATGGCGAGCGTGCTGAAGAAACCATGCACGTCGTTGCCATCGACTATGGCGTCAAGCGCAACATCTTGCGCCTGCTCGCCGGCCTCGGCGCCAAGGTGACGGTCGTTCCGGCCAAGACCTCGGCCGACGACATCCTGGCGATGAAGCCCGATGGCATCTTCCTGTCCAACGGCCCCGGCGATCCGGCAGCAACGGGCGAGTATTCGGTGCCTGTCATCAAGGACCTGCTCAAGACCGAGCTGCCGGTGTTCGGCATCTGCCTCGGCCACCAGATGCTGGCGCTGGCCCTTGGCGGCAAGACGGCAAAGATGCATCAGGGCCACCATGGCGCCAACCACCCGGTCAAGGACCACACCACCGGCAAGGTCGAGATCGTGTCGATGAACCACGGCTTCGCGGTCGATGCCGGGTCGCTGCCGGAAGGCGTCGAAGAGACCCACGTCTCGCTGTTTGACGGCACCAATTGCGGCATCGCGCTGACCGGCCGCCCGGTGTTTTCGGTCCAGCACCATCCCGAGGCGTCGCCCGGCCCGCAGGACTCGCACTACCTTTTCCGCCGTTTCGCCAATTTGATCCGCGAGCGGCAGGGCGAACCGGCGCTCGCCGAACGCTGAGCCAGTCGGCAGTCAACAATGCAAAGAGGCCTCGTCAAAACGGGGCCTCTTTCTTTTGCCGATGCGAGTGGCTTGGAGCCGCCAGCGCGCCGAAGCAAGCCGGCCCTACTTCGGCGCCGGCGCGTTCAGGAAGACATTGGCGGCAGCCGCAACCTGCTGCGCTTTTGCCGGGTCGGCGAGGATGCCCATATGCGTCGTGCCTGAGAGCACCAGCAACTGGCTGCGGGACGGGCCGTTAATGTCGCCATTGTCGTGACCACCGAGCGCCGCGTGCATGTCGGCGAGATGGCCAAGCGTCACCACATCGGCGTCGCCGGCGACCAGCAGCACCGGTGCCTTGACCTTGGCGAGCTCCGCTGTCCAGTCGAACGGCTTCAGCTCCAGCTGCTTGATCTTGTCGACAAGTGCTGGGAAATCCGGTTTGGGCGAGAGCTTCTGGTACTCCGCGACCATCGGCGCGCCGGTGAACATATCTGCCGTCAGGCGCTGCACCATTTCCTTGTGCCCCGGCGCCAGCCCCTTGTCGCTGGCGGCAGCCGACACGGCGACGATGCGATCGACACGATCGGGATGGCGCAACGCCATCTGCAGGGCAACGTTGCCGCCCATCGAATAACCCATCACGGACGCCTTCTCGATTCCCAGCTTGTCGAGCAGTCCGGCGACGTCGTCGGCCATGGTCTCGTAGCCGAGTTCACCGTTGCGGTCGGCCGTGCGGCCGTGGCCCTGCAGCTCGACGGCGATGACCTTGTTGTACTTGGCCAGCTCTTCAAGGCTTGTTACCCAGTTGGTCTCAATGGTCATGAAGGCGCCGTGCAGGAGAACCAGCGGTGGCCCCTCCCCGTGGACCTGGTGATGCAGTTCGAGCGGTGCGGGCTCCTGTGCCGAAAGAACAGCCGGGGCGATGGCGGAAAAAAGCGCGAGCAGGGCCGCGCCCGCGATGGATAGCGGTTTCATGGTCATTACCTTGTTTTGAGAGGATGAGCGATCCCGCCCGGCCGCCTCGCGGCCGGTTGGGTCGTAGCTGACGATGGCAGGAAAGCCGGTCCCGCGACCGGCGGAAGATCAGGCGGAGACGAGTTCGCCGAGCAGCTCTTCGAGCTGGTTCATGCTGTCCTGGGCGCCGGCTTCCATGCCCGAGGCAACCATGCCGTCGCGGTCGTCGATGCTGTCGAAGCGGGTGACGCCGCTATAGTGGGTCTTGCCGTCCTTCTCTTCGAAACGATGGGTCTCGATGACATTCTTGTCTTCGAACATGCCTTCGAGCGCGAAAGTGTTGACCAGCTTTTCCGGCTCGTCGACCTCGATGTACTTGCCGATGAAGGCAAAGACGGTGCCGTCTGGCGTCGTCTGCTCGAAGCGCCATTCGCCGCCAGGGCGGACGTCGAGCTTGACCACCCTGGTCGCGCCCATGGCACGCGAACCCCACCAGCGCGCCACATGCTCGGGCCGGGTCCAGGCCCGCCAGACCAGCGCGCGCGGCGCATCGAAGGTGCGGCTCATGCGGATGATGGGTTCGCCTTCCGGCGTCTCGACTGTCATCTTGTTCATGTCATTTTCCTTGTCGTGTTCCGTGAATTCACTGCTTGGCGGTGTCGTCGCCGCGCTGCATGTCGGCGAGGAAAGAGTCGAGCTGGTCGAGATTGTCGCGCCACAGTTCGCGATAGGCGCCGACCCAACCGTCGATGTCCTGGAGCGGGCCGGCCTGGAGCTTGCAGTAGCGATACTGCGCGTCCTTCTCGCGGGCGATCAGGCCGGCGTTTTCGAGCACCTTGATGTGCTTCGACACCGCCGCCAGGCTCATGTCATAGGGCGCTGCCAGTTCGCCGACGCTGGCCTGCCCCTGGGCAAGCCGTGCCAGGATGGCGCGGCGCGTCGGATCCGCAAGCGCGGAAAAAGTAAGGGAGAGAGTATCGGTCATGCCATTATTCAACCCATAAGTTGTTAACTTTACGGTTGAATAACATTCACCCAAAATGTTGTCAACCAGTTGGTTGAGAACGTCGCACGAAATGTCTCCGGCCTGTGCAACAAGAACAGGCCGTCCCCCGCGGCAGCTCTTCCGTCCGGCATCTTGCGTGAGTGAAGCGCCCGCGAAAGCCAGCCAGACGCGGCCGTGCGCGAGTTCGGCCTTCATTGAACGAAGCTGAGCGAACGAAGCAGAGCGCGTCGGGCGCTCCACCGTTGCAGCTCACTTCTTGCCCTGCGGATAAATCGTTTCGCCGCGCTTGAGCATGGCGACGAAGGTCTCGATCTTCTTCTTCCGCCCCGCTTCGGTCTTCATGTTGTGGGTGCGGAAAGCCAGCGCGAAGCGGTTCTGCTCGCTGAGTCTGCCGAGCATCGCCTTCGCCTCCGGCTCGGCGTCGATCGCGGCCTGGAGATCGTTTGGGATCAGCATGTCCTTGCCGCTCTTGTAGGCGCGGTCCCAGCGCCCGTCCGCCTTGGCCGCCGCGACTTGCTTCATCCCATGCTCGGTCATCCGCCCCTCGGCAATCAGGCGCGCCACGCTGTCGACATTGATCTGGCTCCAGGTGCCCTTCTTGCCGCGCGGCGAGTAGCGCTGCAGGAAGCTCTTGTCGTCGAGGCCCTTGCGCACGCCGTCGATCCAGCCCCAGCACAACACGACCTCGATCGCCTCCTTCGGGGTGATCGACTTCAGCCCCGATCCGACCTTGTGGACCTTGATCCAGACCTCGTCCTGGGTGTCGTGGTGCTGGCCTAGCCAGGCATAAAAACGCGCGGCATCGACGAATTCTTGAACCTTGCTTGGATCGACATAGACCGGTGCCATCAGTTGACCTGCTCCATTTCGGCGGCAGCGACTTTATCCCGCGTTGGCCGCTCGACCTTGAAAATGAGCACCAGCAGCGACAGTGCGAGGAAGATGCCGCCGACCGCATAAGGCGCGCCGGCGAACGTCACCGGCGCGCTCGGCCCGGTGAACCAGGCGAAGATGCCGGTGTAAAGCAGCGGTGTGATGATGCTGGTGATCGAAAACAGGCTGGTCATCGCGCCCTGCAATTCGCCTTGCGCATCGGGCGGCACCTTGGCCGCGGCCAGGCTCCTCAGCGGCGGGTCAGCGAGTGCTTCCAGGCAGGTCACGACGATCACCGCATAGATCATCCAGCCTTGCCAGGCGGCGGCGTAGCCGAAGGCGGCGATGGTGGTGAAGCCGAGGCCGAGCGCTGCCGTGCGCCACTCGCCGAGCCTCGGGATGACCCGCGGCAGCACCAGTGCCATGACAAGCGCGCCGCCAAGGCCGAACACGCCGAGCGAAAAGCCGATCTGCCGTTCGCTCCAGCCATAACGATAGCTGCTGACGAACGACCACACCGCCGGATACATCATGTGGCCGAGCGCCATCAGGAAGAACACCAGGCCGATCCAGCCGATGCCCTTGTATTTGCGCATCTGCTTGAGCGCGCCGAGCGGATTGGCGCGGCGCCATTCGAAGGCGCGCCTGTTGTGGCGGGCCAGTGTCTCGGGCAGGAAAAACAGCGCCACCACGAAGTTGACGAAGGCCAGTGCCGCAGCGCCCCAAAACGGCACGCGCGGCCCGAATTCGCCAAGGAAGCCGCCGAGCACCGGCCCGATGATGAAGCCGACACCGAAGGCGATGCCGAGCAGGCCGAAATTCTTGGCCCGGTTGCCGTCGTTCGACACGTCGGCGATGAAGGCCGCGGCCGTCGAGTAGCTCGCGCCGCTGATGCCGGCGAGCACGCGACCTACGAACAGCATGGGATACGACCAGGCCAGCGCGCAGATGGCATTGTCGATGGCGAAGGTGAGTACCGAGGCGAGCAGGATCGGCCGACGTCCGAAGCGGTCGCTGAGATTGCCCATCAGCGGCGCAAACAGGAACTGCATCGCGGCATAGACGAAAAACAGCCAGCCGCCTTCGATCGCCGCCTCGCCGACGCCGACGCCGGTCAGTTCCTGCAGGAAAGCCGGCAGCACCGGCATGATGATGCCGAAGCCGATGATGTCGAGCAGCAATGTGACGAAGACGAGCGCAAGGCCTCGTCTGGCGGTCTTTTCATCAACCATGTCGAACCCACAAGCGCCCCTTCGAATCCCGAAAGTCACGCCAAATCGAGCCATTCAGCACCCTGCAACGAATGCACGGGCGCTGCCTCAAACCGCCGGGGGCATGCGGAGAACTGCTTATAAGCGAAGCAGCCATCAAGAACAATACAAGAACATATCAATTTTGTTCATAGCCGGACGTCATCCGGCGGAACATTACGGGACCGCGCGGCCCTCGCTCGCCTCGAGAATGGCGAACCATTGCTGCCGGTCGAGCGCAACGTCCAGCGCCTTGACCAGACCGGCCAGCCGCTCCGGCTTCATCGTGCCGAGCACCGGTACCAGCCGCGCCGGATGCCTGAGCAGCCAGGCGATGGCGACAGTCGAGACATCGCCGACACCGGTCTCGGCGGCGACGTCCCGCAGCGCCACCCGCACCTTTTGCTCGCGGACACCCTCGCCGGTGAACAGCGAACCGCCACCCAGCGGCGACCAGATCATCGGCGCGTAACCCAGCCGTTGCGCATGGTCGAGCCGTCCGTCGGTCAGCGCCGAGGTCTCCAGCACCGAATGCTCGATCTGGTTGGTGACAAGAGGAAATGGCAGCCGCGAGGCCAGCAGGTCGAACTGCGCGGGCGTAAAATTCGACACGCCGACCGCACGCACCTTGCCGGCTGAAACCAGCCGCTCGAAGGCGCGCGCCGTGTCGTCGGCGTCCATCAGCGGGTCGGGCCGGTGGATCAGCAGCAGGTCGAGATAGTCGGTGCGAAGGTTCTTCAGCGAGCGCTCGACCGAAGCCTCGAGGTGGGCGGCACCGGTGTCATAATGCTTCAGCCGGTTCTGCGGCCGGTTGGGCATGGCCAACATGATGCCGCATTTGGAGATCAGCTCGATGCCGTCGCGCCGGCCCTTCCAGCGCGCCAGCCCGGCGCCGAAGGCTTCCTCGACCGCGTAGCCGCCATAGATGTCGGCATGGTCGAAGCTGGTCAGGCCGAGATCGACTGCCGTATCGATCAACCGCGCCACCGCATCGGCATCGGGGCTTTGGCCATCGAGCAGCCGCCAGGCGCCGAAGACCAGCCGCGACAGCGACAGGCCACCGGCCGTCAGTTCGATGCGTTTCGGCGTGGTCATCAGATCGGATTGTTGAAGGTGTCGCACTCCGACAGCTTGCCGCTCTTGAAGCCGGCGGCAAACCAGCGCTGGCGCTGCTGCGAGGTGCCGTGGTTGAAGCTCTCCGGCACGACATAGCCCTGCATGCGCTTCTGCAGCGTGTCGTCGCCGATCTGCTGAGCGGCGTTCAGCGCTTCTTCGATGTCGCCCTGCTCGAGCAGGCCCTTCTGGTCGGTGTAGTGGCCCCACACGCCGGCGAAGCAGTCGGCCTGCAGCTCTACACGCATCGACATCTGGTTGGCATCGGCCTCGCTCATCTGCTGCCGCATCTGGTTGAATTTGGGCAGGATGCCGGTCAGGTTCTGGACGTGGTGACCGACCTCGTGGGCAATGACATAAGCCTGGGCAAAATCACCGGCAGCGCCGAACTGCTTGGCCAGCTGGCCGAAGAAGGCGGTGTCGAGATAGACCTTCTGGTCGCCGGGGCAATAGAACGGACCGGATGCCGACGAGGCGAAACCGCAGGCCGAACGTACCTGGCCCGAAAACAGCACCAGCTTCGGCTCCTGGTATTTCAGCCCTTCGGCTTGGAAGATGCCGTTCCAGGTGTCTTCGGTCTCGGCCAATACGGTCGAGACGAACTGGGTCATCTCGTCATTGGCCGGAGCGCCGCCTTCGCTGACCTGGCCACCACCGGAAACCGGGCCGCCATCGCCGCCAGCCAGAATCTGCATCGGATCGATGCCGCAGGCACGCAGCGCAAAGAACAGCACGACGAGGATGATGATGCCGGAAAGCCCGCCACCGCCGGTCGACATGCGCGGTCCCATCGGCAAGCGTCCGCCACCGAGGCCTCCGCCCAGTCCACCTCCGCCACCCTGGCCGCGCGTATCCTGGACATTGTCACTCTGGCGGCGGCCTCTCCAGCGCATAGGCGTATCCCTCAATGTTTGTCGCGGGCGACCCCGCTCACTGCAGACAATTAGCTTAACCCCTGCGGCAAGTCACAGGGTTTTTGCTTGTGCCACCCGTTGGCCGGGCGCTGCAAAATCAGCTTTTCTGCTTAGTGCCGGCGCTCTTGCCGTCGGAGCTTTTGGAACGCTCCTCGAAGCGCTTTTCGCCTTTCGCGAATTCGCGGCCAGTCTTGGCCTCGACCTTGCGCTCCTGCTTGGCCGCAGCCTGGCGCAGGCCTTTGGCGGCCTGTTTTCCCTTGGCGGTCGGGGCTTGTGTGATGGCCATTTTCGCTTCCTCCCAGGCGCCGCGACTACACGGCGCTCAGGCTAACGCGAAGCGGCGGCACTCGTTCCCTGCTTGCGCCAGCTTGGCCACACGCCGCGATCGTCACCGCCCGCAGCAGCCACTCCAGCGGACCATATACGAAACGCGTCATCCACCAGCAGCTGAGCATCATCAAAGATCGCCGCGGCCAGCAGCAGCCCGCCCGGCGGCGACACCTCGCCCATCAGCCTGAAGCCGTAGGCTACACATGTCCAATGCTCTTCGTCGCTTTTCATCTCGTCCATCCCGGCCGGTCGCGTCTAAGACTGTTCGGCCGGCGGGAAAAGCGGCGCCTGTTAGGCCAGCCTCACCGGGCGGCGGCGTGCCGGATCGACCTGCTGCTGGCCGCAAGCACGGCCAGTGCCACCAGCGGAAAGGCCGCCGCGACGAGGCCAAGGTCCGACGGCCGGGCGAATTCCAGCACGCGGCCGCCAATGACGGTGCCCAAGGCGATGCCGAAATAGAGCGCGGAGGCGTTGAGCGACAGCGTCAGATGCGCGATCTCAGGGCCGAAGCCGACGATGCGGCTCGCCTGCGCCGGCGGGAACGCCCAGCCGATGATGCCCCACGGCACCATCAGCGCGATCAGCACGGGACCGGCGACGTGGTGCGGCAAGAGCTTCAAGGTCAGCGCAATGGCAATGCAGAAGCCCGACGACATCAACAGCGAGATCACCACCATGCGCGTCGCGCCGATGCGGTCGGCAAGATAGCCGCTCGACAAGTTGCCGATCACGGCACCGACGCCGAAGGCCAGCAACATACCCGGAAGGGCGATCGCCGGCAGCCCGGCCCCTTCCAGCGCCAGCGGCGCGATATAGGAAATCACGGTGAAGCCACCGGCGAGATAGAGCAGCGTCACCAGCAGCGACGGCAGGATGCCCGGCCGGGCAATGGCGGTGAAGCGCTCGGCCAGCGTCAGCTTGATGCCGCGCGAGCCCCGGGGCAGCCGCACCCACAGGATGGCGGCGCAGGAGATGCCAAGCAGTGCAATGGCAACGAAGGTGCCGCGCCAGCCCCACATGGTGGCGATCAGCGAGCCCACGGGCGCGCCCAGTGCTACGGCGAATGTCGTGCCGCCGACGACGACCGCAATCGCCCGCGCCCGGTATTCGGGCCCGGCCAACGACACGGCGGTCGCCTGGGCGGTGGCGGCATAGAGCCCGGCCGACATGCCCATCACGATCTGCGCGACCATAAGCCCGGCAAACGAACTGCTCATAGCTGCGATGATATTGCCGGCGACGAATACCAGCATGGTCGCGGCGAGCACACGGCGACGGTCGATCTCGCCGGCCAGCGCCGACAAGACAGGCGCACCGATCGCATAAGCGAGCGAGAACGCCATGATCAGGTAACCCGCGAACGGTATCGAAACATGCGCGTCGCCGGCGATCATCGGCAGCAGGCTGGAAAATACGAAGCCGACGGTGCTCATGGCGAACGAGCCGACCGCCAGCCAGATAAGGCGCTTGTCCATGACGGGGTCCTTAGTTCAAAATATATTGAACTATTGAACTTCCCGTCGCGGCATGTCAATCTGCATCTCGTCGGCTCCTGCCAGCCTGGTGTCAGCAGCCGGCACCGAGCCTTGAACCGCCGCAACCGCACAGCTACCTTCCGACAATGTCCCTGCCGCACCCCAATCTCGACCAGATCAACCTCGCCAACGTGCTATCAGTGCTCGGCGACCAGACCCGCCTCGCCGTCGTCGGCTATCTCGCCCGCAACGAGGGCGTGGCGATGAGCTGCGGCCAGTTTTCCGAGTTCGGCTCCAAGACCAACCTGTCCTACCACCTCGCCAAGCTGCGCGAGGCCGGCATCACCCGCACCGAGGTCTCGGGCACCAGCCGGCTGATCTCGCTGCGCCGCGACGACCTCGACAGCCGCTTCCCAGGCCTGCTCGATTCGATTATCACCGCGGCACAGGAACTCCCCGCATTCGAGCGCCTCCGCGACGAGGCCTGAGGACATCGCCTTGCGTATCGCCGTCATCGCCGACATCCATGGCAACATCCTTGCGCTGGAAGCGGTGCTCGCCGACCTCGCCCGCCGTGGCGGCGCCGACCTCGTCGTCAATCTCGGCGATCTCGTCTCCGGCCCGCTCTGGCCCGGCGAAACCGTCGCGCGACTGCGGGCGCTCGCCTGGCCGACCGTTCGCGGCAACCACGACCGCCGCGTCGCCACCGACCCGCTCGCCGAAATGGGCCCGTCCGACCGCTTCGCCCATGACCGCCTGTCGCAGGCCCAGCGCGACTGGCTGGAGGCGCTGCCGCTGACACTGGAGATCGCCCCGTCGGCGCTCGCCTTCCACGCCCGCCCCGATCACGACGAGCGCTACCTCTCCGAGGTCATCGACGAAGGCCAGCTCATACGCGCGCCGCTGAAGGTCATCGAAAGCCGCCTCAGGCGGATCGATCCGAAGTATCGGCTGCTGCTTGCCGGCCATAGCCACCGCGCCGATCTCGTCCAGCTCTCCGACGGGCGCCTGCTTTTCAATCCCGGCAGCGTCGGCATTCCGGCCTACAGCGACGACACCGCACCCACCCATGTCTCCGAACAGGGATCGCCGCTGGCGCGCTACGGTCTCGTCGAGCTCGATGGGACAGGCGCCGTCGCCGGCATCGACACGCTTGCCGTCACCTACGACCACGAGGCCGCGGCCCGCCGCGCCGAAGAGGGTGACCGCCCGGAATGGGCGCATGCCCTACGCACCGGCTTCATGCCGGACTGATCCGGCTGCTCGCTGCGGCCATCGGCTCTGGCTCGCGGCTGACTCGCCTACTTCCGCCGGCGCCCCGGCTTCGACGACCTCTTTACGCCACCCGAGCGCGCCGGCTTCGCCGCCGGTTTGCGCGTTCCATCCCTTGCCAGATCCTCCGCCTTCAGCGTCATCGCCGGCCTGCCGATCGCCTCCTGCCCGGCGCGGACATCGGCGTCGCGCAGAGTGTCGCCGAAATCGAGCCCGGTCAGGCTCTCGATATGGGCGACAGTCGTCAGGAACTCCGACACCCGCGCCAGTTCCTCGGCATCGCCGAACGCCTCCGCCATGCCCTCGGGCATCACCTCGATCAGTGGCCCCTGGTCGGCGAGCAGCGCGATCGATCGCAGCTCGGTGCCGTCATTCCACGCCGCGATCTTCCAGAATTTCAGCGGCACCTTGCTTTCGAAGCGATAGGGCGGATCGCTGTCGGCAAACACCGGTCCGGCAAACACCGTCACCCTTTGGCGCATGGTCACCGCGTTGCGCAGCACATAGGTCTCGACCGCCCGCCAGCGCAGCTTGCCTTTCGAGCCCGGCCGGTTGAGCGCGCTGCCCTGGTTGAAGAAGCCGAGCTGCGGTGCCGCGTTGGTGTAGAAGAACGTGTCGCGCTCGGCGGCCACGGCTTCCGCATCGGTGCCCCAGGCCGGGTCGCCGCGCAACGTGATGTGGCCTTTCTGGAAGATCCGCGCCTTGCGCTCGTTCGACGTCGCAACCGGGAACCCCGCCACTTTCTGCGCGTCGTAGAACGGCTTGTTCATCTGTTCTTCGAGGAGCACGCGGCGGTCGGGGCGGAAATCGTCGCTGGCTTCGGCCCCGCCGATCGACTCGATCCCGAGTTCGCTCAGGCTTGGATCCTCGGTCACCGTCTTGTCGTCGCGGTTGACCGCCTTGATGCGGGAACCGTCGATGTTGCAGGCGGTGTAATAGGCCAGCCGCCGTTCGGCGTTGATGACGACGGAAAAATGGTGGTAGGGCAGCTCGAAAGGGTCGTCGCCCGGCTTGGCCAGCAGGTTCTTGGCGGCGCGCCCCGGTGCACGGTCGTGCTTGGGCAGCGGCAGGATGAAGCCGGGCACAAAGCCCGGCTCATAGCCGCCACGGTCGTCGAAATTCTCCGTCTTCCAGCTCGCCGCCTCGGCTCCTGGACCGCCCGTCCTGACACCGCCCTCGCCGGACCTCGGCGCGTAGCCAGTCGATGCCTGCGCCATCAACGGCGCGCGCACGGAAATCTCGATCGGAAACGTCCAGGTCACCGAGCCGTCCTCGCCCAGCCGTGCCTTGGGCTCGCGGTCCCCGCCCGATGTCACGGCCTGCGCCTTGCCGGTTTTCGCCATCGTCCTGTCCGCCTCGCCCGCTCCCTCCGGCACCGGCTGCAGCTTCAGCCGCCCGGCCTCCTCCCAGATGTCGAGCAGCTGCGTCACCGCCGCGCGGCTGGCGGCATCCATGCCGGCAAGCCGCGTCTCGAGATCGTTGACGATTGCGCTGATGCGGATGCCTTCGTTGATCTCCTTGGCCAGCGGCTTGCCGTCGGTGCCCATCACTTCGTGCCACGGCCCACCCCAGTGATGCAGGGCGATCGGCTCCCATTCGTTGTTGAACACCGGCGACCCCGACGAGCCCTGCTCGGTATCGGCAACATAATGGAGCACATGCAGCGTCTCGTTGCGCGCTACCAGGTGGTTTTCGCGCAGCACCAGCTCCTTGTGCCGGCCATCGGGGTGCTGGACGACATTGGCGATCTCACCCAGCATATGCTTGTCGCCGGCACTGGACAGCACCAAGAAGCCGAACTCGTCGAGCGCGCGTTGTCCGCGGCGGCGCTGGCCGATCCCGATCAGCGTATAGTCGAGCCCGTCGATGTCGTCGGTGACGAAACACAGATCCGGATCGAGGAAAAACGACGTCGGCTGCCTGAGCTCGTTGAGCTTGTCGCGCTCATAGTCGAACTGCACTTGGAACCGCGCCGCGTCGGCCGCCGTGTGGATGACATGATGATTGGTCAAAAACAGGTTCGGCCCGACCAGGAAGCCGGTGCCCTGCGGCATCTCGTTGAGAAAGGCGACCCGCCCGACGGCATCGGCCGCGCGGCGCCCGCGCTCGAGAAAGGCAACGCCGACAAAATCCAGCGTCGAACCCTGGATCGCTTCGGGTCCCATCGGCTTTGCAGCCACCATCGCAGGCTTTCGCCCTGCTTTGGCCGGCTCGGCAACGGCTTCGATCGCCGTCGAGATCATCTCCGCCTGTTCACGGGTGAGATCGGCCTTGACCTGGAGACGCTCGACGCGGCGGCGGCGCTCCGGCTCGGCCGCCAGCGGGTTGCCCTCGGCAATCCGCGCCAGCGATGTGTCTATTTCAGGTCTTGTTTTCTTCAACCTTTCACGAACGACACGTTCAACTTCACCGAAGGTCTGGATATCAACCATGCCCGCCCCCTCTTGCTGAAGACCCCAAGTATAACTGGAGAACCTATAGGGAGGTAGCGACGTTTTGTTGACAGCCCGGAACGCCAGCGTAGCGGTCAGCGGCGAAACCGCTCGAGCGTTGCGGTGAACAGCTCGGTCAATGCGGCAACGGCGGCTTCATGGGAAATCCGGCCGGACCCGACATCCCGCGACACGGCCTCGGCCGCCCCAAGAAGCCCCGAAAGCACCGGGACGCCGATATCCTCGGGCAGGTCGACGAAGCGTGAAACTGCGTCGCGATACTCGGCGAGATAGCCATCCCGCAACGACTGACGAAATTCGTCCATCTCTTCGGTGGCCGAGAGTGCGGCATAGATCGCGCCCGCTTCGGGCCCGGCCCGGCTGGCGCAGCGCACATAAGCCTCGCCCAGAATGCCGGCCACGTCGCGCAGTGTCTTGCCGCAGGCGGCGAGTGCCTCGCGCTGCGTCTCCAGCTGCAGATCGTTGTAAGAGGAAAACAGCGCCATCAGCAGCCCCGCCCTGGTGCCAAAATGCTCGTAGGCGATCGGCTTGCTCACCCCTGCCCGCTCGGCGACCCGGGCAAGCGTCAGCGCGTCGGTGCCTTCTTCGCGCACGATCTCCTGCGCGGCTTCCAGCAACTGCGCGCGCCGCTCGGCCTTCGGCAGTTTTTTCATCGAACTTGCAGTCGTCATCGCCTTCGCATCCGGCTCGAATTTTTTTTGCCCGCGGCTTGAACATCGCCGCACGCCGCTTATGTTACGACTAGTAACTTACAAAGAGTAAGCTACACTTGGTAGATGACTACACATATAGGGGAATTCAATGTCCATTGCAGCCCGTGAAATCCACCTGAAGAGCCGCCCGGCCGGTTTGCCGGGAGCTGACAATTTCCAGTTGGTCGAACGCAGCTTGCCAGCCCCCGCAGCGGGCCAATTGCTGGTCAAGACGCTGTTCATGTCGGTCGACCCCTACATGCGCGGCCGCATGACCGATCGGCCGAGCTACATCGCCCCCTTCGAGATCGGCCAGCCGCTTGAAGGCTCCGCCGTCGGCATCGTCGAGCAGTCCGCCCATCCCGATTTCAAGGCGGGCGATCTCGTCAGCCACTTCTCCGGCTGGCGCGACCTCGTTCTTGTCGATGCCGCCACGGCAAACAAGATCGACGCCACCCAGGCGCCGGCCGAAGCCTGGCTCGGCCCGTTGGGTATTCCCGGCCATACCGCTTATGTCGGCCTGCTCCGGATCGCCGGGCTCAAGGCAGGCGAAACCGTGTTCATCTCGGCGGCCGCCGGTGCCGTCGGTTCGATGGCGGTCCAGATCGCCAAGCTCAAGGGCGCCCGCGTCGTCGCCTCGGTCGGCTCGGAAGAAAAGGCCCGATGGGTCAAGGAACTCGGCGCCGACGCCGTCATCAACTACCGTACCGCGGGTGACCTGACCGAGGCGCTGAAAAAAGCCGCGCCCGAAGGCATCGACGTCTATTTCGACAATGTCGGCGGCGACCATCTCAGGGCAGCGCTCGAAGTCGCCAAGCCCCGTGCCCGCTTCGCCATTTGCGGCATGATCTCCGGCTACAACGACGAGAAGCCCGTTCCCGGCCCCGACAATCTCGCTGCGATGGTCATCAAGAGCATAAGCATGCGCGGCTTTCTCGTACTGGATCACTTCGACATCCTGCCTGAATTCATCGCCGACATGGCCGGCTGGCTGGCCGATGGTCGCGTGACCTACCGCGACACCGTCGTTTCGGGGCTCGAAAACGCGCCCCAGGCCTTCATCGGGCTCTTTTCCGGCGAAAACCTCGGCAAGATGCTGGTCAAGCTCGCCTGACCCCCAAGGCGGCGAGTTCGCTCGCCGCCGCCTTCCCCCCTTCCGCTTCAGACGTCACAGCGCCGCTTCAACGCGGCCACAGAGGAGTATTGCCCAAATGACCACGCACAAGCCTGTCCTGATCATCGGCGGTTCCGGTTTCGTCGGCGTGCTCGCCGCCCGAACGCTGCGCAAGCTGCATCCCGCACTGCCCATCGCCATCGGCGGGCGCAATCTCGAAAAGGCCGAGGCAGTCGCCAAGGAGATCGGCAACGCCGAAGCAGTCGTCATCGACCTCAACCGCAAGGACCTTGGCGTACCGGCGCAAAAAGGCTTCGGCGCCATCGTCATGTTCGTCTATGACAACACGATCAACGCGCTGCACTATGCCCAGACCAACGCGGTGCCATATCTCGGCGTCTCGACCGGCATCCAGGAGATCGGACCGGAGATAGCGCTTTACGCCCACAAGGCGACCGCGCCATTCCTGTTGGGCAGCAGCTGGCTCGGCGGTGCCGCGAGCCTCGCCGTCGTGCATTTTGCCAGACAGTTCGAGACGGTGGATTCGGTCGAAATCACTGCCCTTCTCGACGAACAAGACATGGGCGGCCCCGCCGCCGAAGCCGACTTCAACCGCCTCACCATGATGTCCAGCACACTGGGCCTTGATGACGGCAAATGGCACTGGAAGCCCTCCAGCGAACAGGGCCGCACCGTGACCAGTGTCGACGGCAGGCAGGTCCCCGGTCTGAGCTACTCACCATTCGACGTCTTCAGCCTGCCGATCACAACCGGCGCCGAGACGGTACGGTTCGATTTCGCGCTCGGTGAAACCGCAAGCCGCCATCGCGGCGAGCATTTCTCCACCGAGATCACCATCGCCATCTCGGGCAAGAGGAAAGACGGCACCGCCGGCCGCAGCCGCTACGAATTTGTCCACCCTGAGGGACAGGCGCCGGTCACTGCACTCGCCGTTGCCTTGGCGGTCGAGCGGCTGATCGGCCTCGATGGCAAGGCGCCGACGCCACCTGGGCTGTACTTCGCCGAAATGCTGGTCGCAGCGGACTATGCGATCAAGCGCTTCAAGGAATTCGGCGCCAGCATCACCCAGGCAGCGTAGCCGAAACACCGGCCAAACGGGCAGTCGCTGACCTCGGCGGCTGCCCTTCCGTTAGTTCAGGCAGGCCGTGCGCGGATCAGACACGTCCCAATCCCGCATCCAGGGTTAGGAAAAGCATTTTTCGGGGTTCCCCACTCCCCATCCTTCCCCTATAAGGCGCGCCTAGCCTGATACTCGAATCTCACTGCGCACCGGCCGGGAATATCCCGTCCCGGTTCTTCGCGCAGGCCTACTTACGGACGCACGCCATGCCAAGACGCACCGACATCAAGTCCATCCTGATCATCGGCGCCGGTCCCATTGTCATCGGCCAGGCCTGCGAGTTCGATTACTCCGGCACCCAGGCCTGCAAGGCGCTGAAGGAGGAAGGCTACCGGGTCATCCTGGTCAACTCCAACCCGGCCACCATCATGACCGATCCGGAGCTGGCCGACGCCACCTACATCGAGCCGATCACCCCCGAGGTCGTCGCCAAGATCATCGCCAAGGAGCGCCCCGACGCGC
The DNA here is from genome assembly GCF_014863355.1 of Aminobacter carboxidus. GTDB lineage: Bacteria > Pseudomonadota > Alphaproteobacteria > Rhizobiales > Rhizobiaceae > Aminobacter > Aminobacter carboxidus. The sequence goes on from NZ_JACZEP010000013.1 coordinate 31,031, forward strand.
TGCTGCCGACAATGGGCGGCCAGACCGCGCTCAACACCGCGCTGTCGCTGCGCCGCATGGGCGTGCTCGAACGCTACAATGTCGAGATGATCGGCGCCGACGCGCACGCCATCGACAAGGCCGAAGACCGCTCGCTGTTCCGCGAAGCCATGGCCAAGATCGGCCTGGAAACCCCGCGCTCGATGCTGGCCAACGCCTCAGACGTCAAGGACGCCGACCGCAAGAAGCACGAGGCCGAGCGCGCAGCCCTCAAGGCCGAGGCGCCCGCCGATCTCGATGCAGCGCTCGATGCGCTCGAAACCCAGTGGAACCTCGGCGAGGGCGACCGCAAGCAGCGCTACATCAACCACGGTATGGCGATCGGTGCCCAGGCGCTCGACCATGTCGGCCTGCCTGCCATCATCCGCCCGTCCTTCACCATGGGCGGCACCGGCGGCGGCATCGCCTTCAATCGCCAGGAATTCTTCGACATCGTACAAAGCGGTCTCGACGCCTCCCCCACCACCGAAGTGCTGATCGAAGAATCGGTGCTCGGCTGGAAGGAATACGAGATGGAGGTCGTGCGCGACCGCGCCGACAACTGCATCATCATCTGCTCGATCGAAAACATCGACCCGATGGGCGTGCACACCGGCGACTCGATCACCGTCGCCCCTGCGCTGACGCTGACCGACAAGGAATACCAGATCATGCGCAACGCCTCGATCGCGGTGCTGCGCGAGATCGGCGTTGAAACCGGCGGCTCCAACGTCCAGTTCGCCGTCAACCCGGCCGACGGTCGCCTCGTCGTCATCGAGATGAACCCGCGCGTCTCGCGCTCCTCCGCACTTGCCTCCAAGGCGACCGGCTTCCCGATTGCCAAGATCGCCGCCAAGCTCGCCGTCGGCTATACGCTCGACGAGCTCGAAAACGACATCACCGGCGGTGCGACGCCGGCCTCGTTCGAGCCGTCGATCGACTATGTCGTGACCAAGATCCCGCGCTTTGCCTTCGAAAAGTTCCCCGGCGCCTCGCCGGTGCTGACCACCGCGATGAAATCGGTCGGCGAGGTCATGGCGATCGGCCGCACCTTCCAGGAATCGCTGCAGAAGGCGCTGCGTGGTCTTGAAACCGGCCTCACCGGCCTCGACGAGATCGAGATCCCCGGCATCGGCACCGATGGCGACAGCGGCGACGACCGCAACGCAATCCGCGCAGCCTTGGGCACCCCGACACCCGACCGTCTGCGCATGGTCGCCCAGGCGATCCGCATGGGCACCTCGCTCGAAGACGTGCACGCCATGTGCAAGATCGACCCGTGGTTCCTCGAGCAGATCGCCGGCATCATTGCAATGGAAGCCCGCGTTCGCGAGCACGGCCTGCCGCAGGATGCCGAAAACCTGCGCATGCTGAAGTCCATGGGCTTCTCCGATGCCCGCCTCGCGTCCTTGACGAAGACCGAAGCCGAAGCCGTTCAGAAGACTCGTCAAAAGCTCGGCGTCCACCCGGTCTACAAGCGCATCGACACCTGCGCTGCCGAATTCGCCTCACCCACCGCCTACATGTATTCGACCTATGAAGTGCCTTTCGCCGGCGCTGTGGCGGACGAGGCCCAGGTCTCATCCGCCAAGAAGGTCGTCATCCTTGGCGGCGGTCCCAACCGCATCGGCCAGGGCATCGAGTTCGACTATTGCTGCGTCCATGCCGCCTATGCGCTGCGCGAGGCCGGCTACGAGTCGATCATGATCAACTGCAACCCCGAGACCGTGTCGACCGACTACGACACTTCGGACCGGCTCTATTTCGAGTCGCTGACGGCCGAGGACGTGCTCGAAATCCTACGCGCCGAGCAGGCTGCCGGCACGCTGCACGGCGTCATCGTCCAGTTCGGCGGCCAGACCCCGCTTAAGCTGGCGGACGCGCTCGAAAAGGCAGGCATCCCGATCCTCGGGACCTCGCCCGACGCGATCGATCTCGCCGAGGACCGCGACCGCTTCCAGAAGCTGCTACACAAGCTCGACCTCAAGCAGCCCAAGAACGGCATCGCCTATTCGGTCGAGCAGGCCCGCACCGTCGCCGGCGAACTCGGCTTCCCGCTGGTGGTGCGCCCATCCTACGTGCTCGGCGGCCGCGCCATGCAGATCATCCACAATGAGGGCATGCTGCAGTCCTACCTGCTCGACACCGTCCCGGGGCTGGTGCCCGAGGACATCAAGCAGAAATACCCCAACGACAAGACGGGCCAGATCAACACCCTGCTCGGCAAGAATCCGCTTTTGTTCGACACCTATCTCTCCGGTGCCATCGAGGTCGACGTCGACTGCCTCTGCGACGGCAAGGCGACGTACGTCTCCGGCATCATGGAACACATCGAGGAAGCCGGCATCCACTCGGGCGACTCGGCCTGCTCGCTGCCAGTCCATTCGCTTTCCACCGAGCTCGTCGACGAACTCGAGCGCCAGACCTCGGCCATGGCGCGCGCGCTCAATGTCGGCGGCCTGATGAACGTCCAATACGCCATCAAGGACGGCACAATCTACGTGCTCGAAGTCAACCCGCGTGCCAGCCGCACAGTGCCGTTTGTTGCCAAGACGGTCGGCAAGCCGATCGCCAAGATCGCCGCCCGCATCATGTCGGGCGAGAGCCTCGACGAGGCCTTCGCCCACTATGGCGCCAAACCAGATGCCCGCAATCCCGGCCACATCGCGGTCAAGGAGGCGGTGTTCCCGTTCGCCCGCTTCCCCGGCGTAGACATCCTGCTCGGACCCGAGATGAAGTCGACCGGCGAGGTCATGGGCCTCGACCGCGACTATGCGCTCGCCTTCGCCAAAGCCCAGCTTGGTGCCGGCGTCGACCTGCCGCGCTCGGGCACGCTGTTCGTCTCGGTCCGCGACGAGGACAAGGCCGGCATCCTGGGTGCCGTCCAGCGCCTGTCAGGCCTCGGCTTCAGGGTGCTGGCAACCTCCGGCACCGCGCGCTTCCTGGTTGAAAACGGCGTCCCGGCCGAAAAGATCAACAAGGTTCTGGAAGGCCGTCCGCACATTGAGGACGCCATCCGCAACCGCCAGATCCAGATCGTCTTCAACACCACCGACGGCCAGAAGGCGGTGTCGGACTCGAAGTCGATCCGCCGCGCCACGCTGATGCAGAAGGTGCCCTACTACACCACGCTCTCAGGCGCGGCGGCCGTCGCCGAAGCCATCGCCGCCCTCAAGGCCGGCTCGCTCGAAGTCCGCCCGCTGCAGGACTACTTCAAGTAAAAGCCGGGACGTCGCTGCAGCTTCTCTTCTCCCCGTTTACGGGGAGAAGATGCCGGCAGGCAGATGGGGGCGGCGAAACGCTGGCACACTTGCCACTTGGTGCATTCATCTGCAGCGCAGAAGAAGAGCCTCACAAGCGCATAACCCGCCCAAGGCGCCTTTCGGCTTTCTATCGGCAAAGCACTACGGCAGCACTGAAATACGCAAGCCTCGTCTTAACGAAACTGCACGAAACGCCTCGCCCCATCTTTCCACCCGCATAGATTGCAGCTAACTCTCACCGTCAGGTGGGGAGTATTTGCGAATGAAACTGAAAACCATGCGGCTGGCACTGGCATCGGTGCTGGCAGGACTTCTGGTTGCGGCCGTACCGGTCGCGGCAATCGCCAAGGACAAGGGCTCGCTGGCCGGCAACGAAGGCAAGAAGCGCTACGCGGCGCAGTTCGGCCAGACCACCGGCCCGTGTAAGGACGGCTACAAGAAGTATGTCGCCGCAGCCGGCCACTCGGCCTACGCCCAGACGCATCTGGGCGCCGTTGAAGCCTTCTACTGCGGCGCTTCCCTCAACGCGCCGTCCCAGGCGGCGGCAGAAAAGCAGGCCCTGGAGCGCTGCAATTCGGTCGGCAAGAAGTACAAGATGAAAACAACCGGCAACTGCGCCATCTACGCTTCGAAATGAGACTGCGCGCCGCGCTTACCCCTCCCCTCGTGGGGAGGGTCGATCTGCAAAGAGGATCGGGTGGGGGTGCCCGAAGCAGCGCACAGCCGCCGATCCCTCCTGACTGGCACCACAACAGCCCTTTTTGGCAGCTTCAAAGCCGCTAGGGGACGGAGGCCGGTTACTGACCGTCGCCACCACCGCGCCGCCCCCTCGTCATCCCAACGCCATCCCGCTACCCTGCCCCAAAGCAGGAATCGCCGCATGCCCATCGCCTACGACCCGTTCGACGAGATCCGCCGCGAGGCATCGGGCACAAGCCTGATTCCGCCGAAGGTGGTCGCCGACAACGCCGCCAAGGGGCTTGCGCTCAGAAAACAGTTCGGCCGCGGCGGCACCGAGATCGGCGTCGCCCGCGCCGAGGAGCTTGTCGCCCGATCCGAGCTTTCGCCTCACACCATCAAGCGCATGGTCAGCTACTTCGCCCGCCACGAGGTCGACAAGCGCGGCAAGAATTATGGCAACGAGCAGAACCCCTCAGCCGGCTACATCGCCTGGCTACTCTGGGGCGGGGATGAAGGGCGGGAATGGGCACTGGAAATAAAGGGGGTAAACAGCGCCCCTGGCGCGTAATGGTGCCGGCGCGGCATCACTGGCGAATAGCCACCACCATCTGCCTTCCACACGTACCAAACGACACCTGGCTCACGGCGATCACCATTCGCATCGAAGGCCAGCTTTAGTTGCCGTCCTCAGCCACCCCAATCGACTTCGACCATGCCAAGCCTGGCATAGAGCCGAACAGCCGCGGCGTTGTCGACAAGGTTGGTCTTGAGGTCGATATGGCTCACCCCACGGGCGGCGAAACTGGCAAAGACGTGCCACAGCAGCGCCTCGGCGATGCCCTTGCCGCGAAAGGCGGGGTCGACAGCAAGGTCTTTCAGGAAGCCGCTGGTCCAGCTCAGTGCCGCACCAGCCAGCCGGCCATCGTGATCGAACACGAGGAAACACAATTCGGGATCGAATTCGGAATCAGCTTCAAGGCGCGACCACCACTGGTCGAACGAGCCATTCATGCCGTCGTCGAAGACGAGCTCCAGCAATTCGTAAAGTGCGGCAGCGTCGGAGGCCTGGAAGGTCCGCATCACAAAGCCGGCTGGCCAGCGCGCCGGCAGCAAGTCGCCCGGCAACAGCCGGCGCAGGCGAACGTCGTTCTCCCCCTGCGGCGACGGCATCGGCAAGGCTAGCCGCGATGGCGGACGCGGTCGCGTCCCAGGCCGGTCTCGTCGAGCAGGCCCTTGCGCTTGGCGTGGTAATAGTAGCCGCTCTGGTAGAGCTTGTCGGCCTGGTCCTCGTTACCGTCGGCCACCATCCAGGCGCCGCGCAGATATTTGACCGCATACTTCAAATTGGTCTCGGCATCGAACAGGCCGCGCGCCGGGCCGTCATAGCCCATGCCGCGCGCCGTGGCGTGCTTGATTTGCATCAGACCCCAATGGCCCCTGTTGTAGGCCAGCGGATTGAAGGTGCTCTCGCGGTTGACCACGCGGCGCACCAGCCGTTCCGGCACCTCGTAGAGGGCGGCATATTTCGAGATCAGCTCGTCGATCTTGCCGCGCGAGGCAAGGGTCGGGCTGTCGGGCGCGGCATAGGACGAGGTGGCGAAGCTTTCGGGCGCGACATTGCCGAGCGACGCAACCTGGTAGCTGCGCGGCACCGGCGCGCTGGCCGGCAAGGCATAGTCGGCAATCGTCGGCGCGGATGGGAACGCGCCCGTCAGCTTCGGCGCGCCGGCAACGACGACGACATCGCCGCCGGCCATCGGCACCGACATCGGATCGACGGGGGTCTTGGCCAAAGCCGGAAACACAGGCTGAGTTGCCGCGGCGGCGACAGGCTTGGCGGCATCCGCAACAGGCACTGCCAGGGCAGCCGCGACATTCTTTTCAGTACTGGTGGCGGGCGCAGCAGCCACGGTCACGGCAGCGGCTTCGCCGGCTGCCGGCGCCGTGGCGTCAGCGGCAACCGCGACATCCGCAGCCTCGGCTGCCGGAACAGCAGCGGCCAGCACGGCTGTCGCCGCCGACGTTTCGGCCGAAGCGTATGAGGTGGGAACCACCGCCACGGTTTCAGGCAACGCCAGGTCGGCTGCGGTGGATGAGGCAAGGGCCGTGTCGGCGCTCAAGGCCACGTCGGCGCCCGTCGACAGATCGGTGCTGAGGGCCGCTGTGTTGGTCTGGCAGCCCGACAGCAGAGCCGTCGCCAATGCCGCCGAGATCAGCAGGTGGGTCTTTATCGCCGGCAAATGCACACTCTGTTAATGATTTCGTCCCGCCCGAACCTCTCTACAACAACGTATGAGCCCGGGCAATCCACAGGCGAATGCGGTTTTCGGGTGGCATGCGGTCGCAGATCATGCCAAATTGTTCCCTCTTTGTACCGAATTCACGGATGCCACGAGGACGAAAGGAACGGTCATGGACACCACTATCTCTTACCCCTTGCCCGCTCATGCCGTCTTCGAAACAACGCTCGGCTTCATGGCGCTGGCATGGAGCGACACCGGGCTGACCCGGCTTTGCCTGCCCGAAAAAACCCACGCCGCCGCAGAGCGCCGGCTGCTGCGCCTGGCCGGTCACGACGTAGTGGCAGGCGACCGAACACCGCCGCAATGGATTGTCACCCTGATCGCCGACATCAGGCGTTATGCCGACGGTGCCGACGTCGACTTCTCCGCAGTACCGGTCGATCTCGACGGCGTCGACGATTTCCGCCGCGACATCTATGCCGCCGCCAGAGACCTTCATTATGGCGAGACCACCACCTATGGCGGACTGGCGGAAAAGGCCGGCCGCAAGGGGCTGTTCCGCGAAACCGGCTCGGCACTTGGTTCCAATCCGATTCCCCTTGTTATCCCGTGCCACCGCATCCTCGCCGCCGGCGGCAAGATCGGTGGCTTCTCGGCGACGGGCGGGTCGAACATGAAGGAAAAGATGCTGGTGCTCGAAGGCGTGCGTGTAGGCCCACCGCCGGCCACTCAAGCATCATTCGGGTTTTGACCGGCGATTGAAAAGCAGCTGACGCCGCAGCCGCGCAGCTATGAGCCCAAAGCTGCGACCAAGTGCGCAAAAGACGTCCAGCTTCTCAAGAAAAATGGCCTGAGTGCGTTCAGTGGCGAAGCGGAAACAGCCGGCGCTTGAAGAAGTCACGCTCGATTCGCTTGCAGTTGTAGACCGGGCAGGACCGCGCATCGGCGGTTGGCACATATGCCCGGCGCGCCTCTTCGCCGGCCGAGCAGAAGTGGTCGTTGGCGACATAACGATCATAACGTGGCACGCCAGATGTCGGCGACGTCCAGCGCAGGATCACGGCCCCCTGGTTGCGCACCACGCTCTGCGTCTGGGCGCAGCTCATTTTCGTCGACACATAGCGCGAAACGGCCTGCGCTTCGGCGGCCAGCAGTGTCAGGCACGCGGCAAGCAAAATGGTTTTCATGACGACCTCCCAGGACTTCAAAAAGCGGCGGCCCACCTGCCGATTGTACATCAAGGCGCCGCATGTGCGCCTCAAAGCGCCTGCGATGCTACAGCGCCACGCAATATAACACCCTGCGCCCGCCATGGTTGCATGCCAATTGGGGCCGGTTTCAGGCATCCACTATTTGGAAGGGCTTGCACTTGGCGCCAATTGCCCTTATATCCGGCACGTTGATATTTCGGCCGACAGATCCGTGCCCCGCGACACTCTCGCGTTTGCAGACGTCTCTCCCCAAAATCTCGATACAACGACTAGGCATGCTCGCTTGGTCAAGAATAACTGCAAACGACAAGGATATTCAAAATGGCAACTGGCACCGTTAAGTGGTTTAACGCAACCAAGGGCTTCGGCTTCATTCAGCCCGACGCCGGTGGCGCGGACGTTTTCGTCCACATCTCCGCTGTTGAGCGTTCGGGCATGGGCTCGCTGGCCGACGGCCAGAAGGTCAGCTTCGAAATCGAGCAGGACCGTCGCACGGGCCGTTCGTCGGCTGGCGCTCTGAAGGCAGTCTGATTTAAGGCGCGCAGGAGCGAAAGCTCCGATTGCGTTGCAAGTCACGGATGTACTGGCGGCTGCGCGACAAGCGCGCCGGAACCGGGACCTGGAAGGACGATGCGGCAGATTGCCGTGAGCCTCGGGTCTGTGGAACCAGGATCAGCTGCTGACAGCGGAAGGCGGGGTTACACCCCGCCTTTTTCTTTTCGCACCCAGGAACGACATGGCGACTGCGCTATCTCGACGCCGAACGCGACATAGAAAGAGGCCCGAAGATCAATCCGATCTTCGGGCCTTTTCTAATTCAGAGGCGCGAGCTCAGGGCAGCCAGGTAAGCGGCACGTGGCCCGCGTCGGCCGCAACGCGGGCAAGCCAGGCCTTCACGGCGGGAAACGTATCCAGGTCATAGCCGCCCATAGTCGCATCATGGGTGTAGGCATAGAGCGCGATGTCGGCGACACTCATCGCATCGCCTGCCAGGAACGGCGTCTTTTCCAGCTGCACCTGCATCACGCCGAGCGCCTTGTTGCCGCCATCGAGCAACACCTGCATGCGTTCCGGCGTCGCCTGAGCGGCGCGCTCGGGATAGAGATACATCGTCCGCCTGACAGCAACGAAGGGTTCGTGGCTGTATTGTTCGAAGAACAGCCATTGATAGACCAGCGCCCGTTCGTAGGCGTCAGTCGGCAGCAGCCGGGTTCCCTCGGCCATGTGCAACAGTATGGCATTGGATTCGGCCAGGAATCGGCCATCCTCGAGCTCCAGCAGCGGCACCTTGCCGTTGGCGTTCTTGGCGAGGTAGGCGGCCGAGCGAGTCGAGCCGTCGCGCGAGCTGGTTTCGACGTGCCGGAACGGTCGCCCGAGCTTGGCCATCAGCAGGCGCGGCTTGTAGCTGTTGCCGCTGTCGTTCATTCCATAGATCGTGATCATCGCATTCACCCCGTTTGGTGAGCGATTATCGTCCCCAGAGTGCGTCGATCCAGAGAATTGTTCTGGTGCGAGACATCAGCTTTGGTGATGTTTCGCCCTGATGTCAGCCGAACAGTGGCACCACCACGCATTCGCCGCGGCGATATTGCGAGGTCTCGCGCGGCCCTTCGGCAAAGATGCTGCCGACCAGCTTTGCCGGTTCGAGCAGGTCGCCTTGCAACAGGTCGACACCGGCACCAAGCGCGATCTCGAGACGGCTTTCGCTGTCGATGCCCTCGACGAGCACGTCGGCACCAAGCGTCTTGAGTTCCGAAACCACGGGGCGCAGCAGCCGCCCGGTCGAGGCATCGGCGCAGAAACGTTCAAACGCGGCACGATCGAGCCTGACAATGTCAGGCATCACGCGCTTGACAGCGTCGCCGTCATGCTGTGCTGCGCCATGATCGCCCAGGGCGACGCGCATGCCGAGCGCGCGCAGCGAACAGGCAAGATTTTCGTCGCCGCCGATCTCGCAGATCAGCTGCGAAGCCTCAAAACCTTCGCCTTTGAGGCGGCGAACCATGAAGCCCAGATCATCAAGATCGGGCGCCTCGCCATTGACGTCCTGCCTGAACAGCAGCGCAATACCTTCAACGCCCATATTGTGAACGTTGGCAAGCGGCAGCACCGCCCAGACGCGACCGACGATCGCGCGGTCTTCATCAGCCACTTCGGCCAGGAACTCCGTGACAGTCACGGACCGCCCTTCGCGGTAAGGCACGACCTGAGCGTCGGCGGCGATTGGCGTCAGGCGGCCGTCTTCATGCCGGAAGATCGGCTGTATCGTACAACGCAGACGAAAATCGCCGTGGACAGCAAACTCCAATCCAACTTCGTCAGCGACGATTCTGGCGGTCAGATCCCGAGGCAGCTCGCCAAACCCGAAAGACGCGTCACTCATGCAATGTCCTCTTGCCGAAACTTCGGCTTGATCGCGGCGTGCGCACTGCAACCGCATCGGCAACACCGACGGGCAGCAGCTCCGCCCTGCGGTCTCCGGCGGCTTCAGGCGCCACCGGTTCGAAGTGGGAAAAGTTCGCCGGCACGATTTCCGGCAAAGCCAGAACGAAGCCCTGGACCATCGAGGCGCCGGAACGCTCGGCCAGCTGCAGCTGCCAGCTTTCCTCGAGCCCTTCGAAAACCGTGCGGATGCCCTTGTCCTCGAAATTCGCCACCATCTCCTTGAGCAGCGCGAAGCCGGCACCCGATTCCATCAGGCGGCTGATCCAGTGGGCATCAAACTTGACGATGTCGGGCTTGATGTCGCGGATGCGCTTGATGTCGGACTCGTCCGAGCCGAAATCGTCGACGGCGATGCGGAAACCTCCGCCCTTGAGCGCCCTGACAAATTCGAACAGCGCGTCTTCCGACGCCGGCTTTTTCTCGGTGACCTCGCAGACGATGCGGCGCGGATCGATGCCGGTTTCGTTGAGCACCTGACGGATGTCGTGCAGCGCGTGCTCCGAGATCGAACGGTCGAGAAACACCGAGGGATCGAAGTTGATGAAGATCGACGCTTCCTTGGGCAGGAACACGGCGGCGTTCAGCAGATGCAGCGTGCGGGTCAGCGTTTCGACATGTAGCCGTTCGATACCGTCCACAGTGGCGAAGAAGATGCCAGGCGGCACGGCTTCGGCGCCGCGAAACGGCCTGATCAGTCCTTCGAAGGCGGTGACCAGCAAGCGGCCCGACTGAAAGGCGAAAATCGGTTGAAACGCGCTGCGCAGGGCATGCACGCCCCAGACGCCGGACGCAGATCCGTCGTCGTGCCGGATGATTTGGGCGAGCCCGATGCTCTTCGACACGGTCCGTCCTATTTCCGGAAAGCTGCGAAATTGCTCCGCCAAAATCTCATCGAAGATTTGATCGGCGGTTAACGCAATGCCTCAAACTTGAACGAACGCCGGCCAGCCGACTGTTTATGCACAAGCTTCCAACAGCCCCTGGACCAGCACATCCAGGGTGCGGGAAACGTCAATCCGCTTGCGATTCCCTGCGTCATGCGACATTACAGCGCCGCGCATTCCGTTGGATGCGCAAAGGCGGTCGCGCGACCGCGTCATTTCCGAACCGGAGACCTGAAGTCATGGCCTTTCTTGCCGATGCCCTTTCCCGCGTTAAGCCTTCCGCGACCATCGCGGTCACGCAGAAAGCGCGCGAGCTGAAAAATGCCGGTCGAGACATCATTGGCCTGGGCGCAGGCGAGCCGGACTTCGACACGCCGGACAATATCAAGAACGCGGCGATCGAAGCGATCCGCCGCGGCGAGACCAAGTATCCGCCGGTATCAGGCATCGTGCCGCTGCGCGAGGCGATCGCCAAGAAGTTCAAGCGCGAGAACAATCTCGACTACAAGCCTGAGCAGACGATCGTCGGCACCGGCGGCAAGCAGATCCTGTTCAACGCCTTCATGGCGACGCTGAACCCCGGCGACGAGGTCATCATCCCCCGCCCCTACTGGGTCAGCTATCCCGAAATGGTGGCGATCTGCGGCGGCACCTCGGTGTTTGCCGAGACCTCGATCGACAACGGCTTCAAGCTGACGGCGGCAGAGCTCGAAAAGGCGATCACGCCAAAGACCAAGTGGCTGTTGATGAACTCGCCGTCGAACCCGTCGGGTGCGGCCTACACGGAAGCCGAGCTGCGCGCGCTTGCCGACGTGCTGCTCAAGCATCCGCATGTCTGGACGCTGACCGACGACATGTACGAGCACCTGACCTATGGCGACTTCGTCTTCAAAACCATCGCCGAGGTCGAGCCGAAACTTTACGACCGCACGCTGACGATGAACGGCGTGTCGAAAGCCTATGCCATGACCGGCTGGCGCATCGGCTATGCCGCGGGTCCCGTCGCGCTGATCAAGGCGATGGACATGATCCAGGGCCAGCAGACCTCGGGCGCCTGCACCATTGCGCAGTGGGCATCGGTTGAAGCGCTCAACGGCCCGCAGGACTTCATCGCCAAGAACAAGGCGATCTTCCAGAATCGCCGTGACCTCGTCGTGTCGATGCTCAACCAGGCACGTGGCATCACCTGCCCGTCACCGGAAGGCGCGTTCTACGTCTACCCGTCCTGCGCTGGCCTGATTGGCAAGAAGACGCAAAGCGGCAAGGTCATCGACAATGACGAGACCTTTTGCTCCGAGTTGCTCGAAGCCGAAGGCGTGGCGGTGGTGTTCGGTTCGGCCTTCGGCCTTGGCCCGAACTTCCGCATCTCCTACGCCACCTCGGAAGCACTGCTTGAAGAGGCCTGCACGCGCATCCAGCGCTTCACCGCCTCGCTTGCCTGAGCAAGCCCGTCAGAGTGAACGGAAACCCGGTTTCGGCCGGGTTTTCATTTACCGGTTGCATAAAGCAACCTGAAATTGTATGCAGACATCAACAGAAACCTGCTGAATCTCATACGCTGTCATACATTTGCATATTGCCGTGCCGGTCTAATCTGTTACTCTAAAATAACTATATCCGCCCTGTCGGACGGAGGTATGCAGAGGCAGTCAGAGGCAGCAATTGTATCAGCGCAGACAGCAGCAGCAGGGACGAAGGAGCACAAGTTTGCTCACGCGCCTGTTCTTGTTGCTTTTGCCGGTTTTTGCTGCCCTCACGGCCTCGGTTGCATCGAGCCACGCTCAAGCTGTCGGCTATCATCCTGAAGCACGCCTGTCGGCCGCCGATAGCTCCTATCGCCTCGCCGACGACCCGTTTGCGCTTCCTGCCTGCAGCGACACCTGCCTGCCCGTCGCCGAAAGCAGCGGCGATGGCAGTGACGACGGCGCCTTGCTGCGCATCTCCAGTGCCGTTCCAGCCGTCGACCTGAGCAGCGGTTTGCTGTCGATCGACCCGTTTTTCAGCTTCCTGCGCTACCGAACCAGCGAGCCGCGCGCGCCACCTGCGCAAGCCTGACGGCGCAACGCGCCCCACCTGCGCCGCATGACCGGATGACCGCGACCACGCCTGCGGGCTGTCGTCGCCATTCGGCCCTCATCCCCCCGGGACATTCCCGAAACAGTCTCAGGAATTATCATGTCTAAGACTCATCCTCTCGGATTCCGTATCGAACGCGACCTCAAGGAGGCGCTCGTCAAGGCAGCCAAGGACGACCACCGTTCGGTGTCGTCGATGGTTGAAATCATCATCGCAAGGTGGCTGCGCGATCGCGGCTACCTCGTCGAAAAGGAAGAACGGGCAGCCTAGGTCCGTTCCCCTTCTACCCTGCCCGGCGGCGCAACTCGGCGCCGGGCAGCATCTGCCAGAATGTTCCGAAATCGGCGGCCCCAGCTACTTGGGCCGCGCCAAGCTCGCGGCCCGTCTGTTCTCGGTCAAGCCGCTGCATCGTCGTCTGCAACGCAACATGAATGGTTGAAACGACTTCGCGTTTGCCTCTACGACCAAAGTCATAATCCCAAAGCAGCGATGGATAATGCCCGCCTCGCGGCACTATCACTTCGTCGTCGTTAGGTTGGCGGATTCGCGTGGAGGCTGCTCTCCAGGTCCTGCCGCCGGCACTCTGGGAGGAGACATCTATGGCAATTTCGGCAACAGCCGACGCCCGCGGGCGCGGCATGACGCGAGAAGAGAAGAAGGTCATCTTCGCTTCCTCGCTCGGCACCGTTTTCGAATGGTATGATTTTTATCTCTACGGTTCACTCGCAGCCTTCATCGGCGCGACCTTCTTTGCCTCGTATCCCGAGGCCACGCGCAACATCTTCGCGCTGCTCGCCTTCGCCGCCGGCTTCCTGGTCCGCCCGTTCGGCGCGCTGGTCTTCGGCCGCATCGGCGATCTCGTCGGCCGCAAATACACCTTCCTCGTCACCATCCTGATCATGGGCCTGTCGACCTTCTTCGTCGGCCTGCTGCCCGGCTCGGCCACCATCGGCATCGCCGCTCCGATCATCCTGATCGTGCTGCGCATGCTGCAGGGCCTGGCGCTCGGCGGTGAATATGGCGGTGCCGCGACCTATGTCGCCGAGCATGCCCCCGACGATCGTCGCGGCTACTACACCTCGTGGATCCAGACCACCGCAACGCTCGGCCTGTTCCTGTCGCTGGTCGTCATCCTGTTGGTGCAGACCTGGCTCGGCAAGGAAGCCTTCGCCGCCTGGGGCTGGCGCGTTCCGTTCCTGCTATCGTTCATCCTGCTCGGCATCTCGGTTTGGATCCGTTTGTCGCTGTCGGAATCGCCGACCTTCCAGCGCATGAAGGAAGAGGGCAAGGGCTCCAAGGCGCCGCTGTCGGAAGCCTTCGGCCAGTGGAAGAACGCCAAGATCGCCCTGCTCGCTCTGTTCGGTCTCACCGCCGGCCAGGCTGTGGTGTGGTACTCGGGCCAGTTCTACGCCCTGTTCTTCCTGCAGAACGTGCTCAAGGTCGACTCGCAGGCGGTCAACATCATGATCGCGATCTCGCTGCTGCTCGGCACCGGCTTCTTCTTGCTGTTCGGCTGGCTGTCCGACAAGATCGGCCGCAAGCCAATCATCATGGCAGGTCTCGCACTCGCCATCGTCACCTACTTCCCGCTGTTCAAGGCGCTGACCTGGGCCGCAAACCCGGCACTCGCCACCGCACAGCAGAACGTTCGCGCCACTGTCACCGCCGCTCCTGGCGACTGCAAGTTCCAGTTCAACCCGGTGGGCACCGCGAAGTTCACGACCTCTTGCGATATCGCAACTTCGTTCCTGACCAAGAACTCAGTTCCTTATGACGTCGTCACCACGGCGGCTCCAGGCACCGCAGCCAGCGTCAAGATCGGCAACGAGACCGTCACCTCCTATGACGCCATCGCCGCTGGCGATGCTGCAAAGGCGAATGACGCAGCCTTCGTCAAAGCGGTGAACATCGCCCTCCACGCTGGCGGTTATCCGCTTGTCCGCGGCGCGGCCAAGGTTGCCGACCAGAAGCTCGACGCCTTCATCACCGCCAACCCCGAGCTCAAGCTCGACGCCGCCGCCATCCGCGCCGGTGAAAAGGTAACGGTGCCTGCCGCTCAGGCGATCAAGGACAAGATCGTCACCGCCGAAGAGGCAGCCAGTGCTCCGGAAATCGGCTTCTTCAACATCCCCGCCGGCGGTTCCTTCGCCATGGTCGCCGATCCGGCCGCAGTGAGCTGGCCGGGCGTCATCGCCATCCTCACCGTGCTGGTCATCTACGTGACCATGGTCTACGGCCCTATCGCCGCGATCCTGGTCGAAATGTTCCCGACCCGGATCCGCTACACCGGCATGTCGCTGCCCTACCACATCGGCAACGGCTGGTTCGGCGGCCTGCTGCCGGCAACCGCCTTCGCCATGAGTGCCGCGGCCGGCGACATCTACTACGGCCTCTGGTACCCGATCGCGATTGCCGCCATGACGCTGATCATCGGCACGCTGTTCGTCAAGGACACGCTCGGAACCAACCTCAACGCCAAGGACTGATTGCGGTCATTCCTGACAACAAGAAGCCCGGCAGGATCGCTCCTGCCGGGCTTTTTCTTTGGGCGCATAGCGTTCAGTCGGCCTCGAACATCAGTGAGCGATGCGTGGCCGCCCCTGCCATGGCGCCGTCGCCGACCGACAGCGCCACCGAGCCGGCAGCCCGCGCAATGTCGCCGCAGGCGAACACGCCCCTCGCCGTTGTCTGCTTCATCGCGTCGGTCCTGATGAAAGCCCCCATCGGCCCGGCATCCAGCTCGCAGCCCAGTTGTTCGACCCAAGGGATCTGGAGCGAGGTCCTGGGCATGGTGAACAGCCCGTCCAGTGCGACCACCCGGCCGTCTTCCAGAACGACATCGGCGCTTTCGCCCCTGATCTCACGGACCAGTGCCGGCTCCACCGTCGTGCCGCGCGCAGCAAGCTGTCGTAGCTGCTCGGCATCAGGAACGAAGACGCCATTGGTGAACAGCGTCGTCGTGCCCCAGTCCGGCAGCATCAGCCCGTGGTGGATGGAGTGCTCCGACACGGCGAGCACCCCGATGCGGCCCTGCTCCAATTCGTAGCCGTGGCAATAGGGACAGTGGAAGACGGAACGGCCCCAGCGCTCACGCAGGCCGGGGATATCAGGCAGGCTGTCGGAGACCCCAGCCGCCAGCACCAGCCGCCGGGCTGTTTTCACGCGGCCGTTGCCGAGATCGACGGCGAAGCCACCCTCGATCCGCCGCGCGCCCTCCGCCCTGCCCTCGACCCACGCCACGCTGGGATAGCGCTCGAGCTGCACCCGCGCCTCGGCGGCAATCGCCCCAGGCTCGCGCCCATCCTGGCCAAGGAAGCCATGTGATTGCGCCGCGAAGCGATTGCGGCGCTCGCCGGCGTCGACCACCAGGATCTTGCGCCGGGCACGGGCAAGCTGCAGCCCCGCAGAAATCCCCGCATAACTCCCCCCGACAATGACGACGTCGAAATTCATGGTTTCGTTTCCTTGATGCGTTGCGCCTGCCCGACAGGCCTGATGGCCTTCCCGGAATATCACGCCACTTATTATGTTACATGATTGACGTCGTCAAGTTCACGCAACTCCTGTTGTTGCGTGATTGCTCATCTGTTAGGTCTGCTCAGCCGCCGAAGGCGACCGAACCGTGCCGAAAGAACAGATGATGAGACCCGACACCCGCCTCTCCCGCATGCTGCATGTGCTGATCCACATGCAGCACCACGAGGGCACCGCCACGTCAGACGCCATAGCAACCATGCTCGGCACCAACCCTGTCGTCGTGCGCCGGACCATGGCCGGACTGCGCGACCAGGGTTATGTCCGCTCCGAGAAAGGCCATGGCGGCGGCTGGCTCTTGGCGCGGCCGCTGGAGGAGATTACGTTACTCGACATCCACAAGGCGCTCGGCGCGCCGCAACTTTTCGCCATCGGTCTCGCAGGCGACAACCCAAACTGCACCGTCGAACAAGCGGTCAACGTCTCGCTCGCCGAGGCGATGAACGAGGCCGAGACGATCCTGCTGGCAAAATTCGGCAAGGTCACGCTGGCGGAGCTGGCCGAAGGTGCTGCAAAGGCCTCCACGCGCAAGCTCACGATGGAGCACTTCTAGGGACGCGCCCGGGCTCGGGCAAGTACGCCGCGCAGGCGGGCCCTAAGCTATTGATGCGCGAGGTTTGGTACGGACCAAAACCGACGACATCAAATGCCCGTCACCTCCATTGGCGAGGTCGCGCTCACAGCAGGTCTATTTGCCGGGGCCTTCCTGGATCGTGATGATCTTTGCGTCGAATTCCTTGCAGGCATTGTCGTGGCAGATACCGTTGATCCAGACCTGCCCGTCACCGAACATGATGCCTTTGTAGTTGACGAACAGGTCGTCGTACTTCTGGTCGGTGACCGCCTTGGCGATTGTCGGCGTGAAGATCGCGTCATAGTTTTCGGCAAACGCCTTGGCCGACTTGATATGGGTTTCTTTGCCGTTGACGCGCACGCCGATCGGGTAGCTCACAAGTTCGGCCACGCCCGCCGCATCATGTGCCGCAACCGCCGCCTGCAACGCCTTGATCACCGCCTCGTATTTGGTGTGATCGCCTAGTTGTTGGTCAATGGTCTGATTGGTCGTTTCACTCTGCGCGCCAGCGGGGGCGACCAAGACCAGCGCGAAGGTGGTAGCAAGAAGTACGTGCCGCATCGATTTCAGCATGTCCGCAGTCCTTTCAGGTGCCATTGCAGTTTCAATCTGTTGGATCGCAGTTCTAAGGCTGGCCTCTACAGGGGGCGTCCATACGATTTCACAGTCGACACATCAGGGCAACGCGGGAACACTTGAACCAACTGCCACCATTGCCGGCAATTTCATTTATGGTGAATGCGGCACCGCTGACATACGGAGCAAAAGCCGGCAGGCGCGCGCCTGCCGGCTTTTCATGTGCTGCGCACGATACCCCGCACCCACGCCTCAGGTGCCTTGCGTTTCGGTCTGCAGGCCGTCGCGGTTGCGGATGATCAAGGTCAGCGCAGCGCCGCAGATGGCGATGGCGCTGCACAGATAGGCCGCCATCTCGATCGCTTGGCCCAAGGCATGGCGCGCCGCCTCCAATTGCGCGCCTGAACTGTCCGGCCCCAGCGCCGCGCTCATCGGCATATCAGCGAGCTGTGGGTAGTCGACGAGCGCCAGCCGATAGACCAGCGTCAGCAGGCTGCCGAGCACGGCAATGCCAAAGGCGCCGCCGAGCTCCGTGCTCGCCTCGGACAAGCCGGCGGCAGCACCGGCATGCGAAGACGGCACGGAGCCGACGATGACATCGGTCGTCATGGTGAAAACCGGGGCGAGCCCGAGTGAGAACAGGCAGTAGGCGCCGATCATCAGCGCGCGGTCGCCGCTTGAGACGGCGGCACCAGCCAGCGCGAAGCCGCCGGCGGCAACGAGGAAGCCCAAGGCCATGAGTCCGGCCGTGCCGAGGCGCGGCGCAATCGCCGGCGCGGCAAGCGCGCCGACAATGAAGGCAATGCCCGACGGCGCCGCAGCAAGGCCTGCCTGCAACTGTGTCAGGCCGAGCCCGAACTGCAAGTACAGCGCCACCAGAAGGAACATGCCGAAGGCGACGAAGAAGCCCAAAATGTTGATCGTCAGCGCTGCCGAGAAGCGCGGCGAGGCAAACATCTTGAGATCGAGGAACGGAACTGCCAGCCGCTGCTGCCGACGGCAAAACAGCACAGCGGCAACGATGCTCAGCGTCAGCGCGATGCCGGCCTCGCCGCTCCAGCCGTCCGTCGCCACCTTCTTGATCGCATAGACGAGGCCAAGCACCGCCACGAGCAGGCCGAATGCGCTCGCCATATCGGGGCGCGGCGCGGAGCTGTCGCGCGCTTCCGGCAGCAACTTCGGACCGCAGACCAGCAACAGCGCCATGACAGGCAGGTTGATCAGAAATACCGAACCCCACCAGAAATATTCGAGCAACAGGCCGCCGATCAACGGGCCGATGGCGCCGCCGGCGGAGAAGCTGGCGATCCAGACGCCGATCGCCTTGCTGCGGTCTTCGGGATGCGGAAACAGGTTGCTGACCATCGACAGCGTCGAAGGCGCGAGCGTCGCCGCCGCAAGTCCCATCAGCGCCCGCGCCGCGATCATCATCGGCGCGGAACTGGAAAAAGCAGCGATCAGCGACGCGGCGCCGAACGCGAAGGCGCCCCACAGGAGCAGCCGCCGGCGGCCGATGCGGTCGCCGAAGACGCCCATAGGGATCAGCGCCGCGGCCAGGATGAAGCCGTATATGTCCACCATCCACAACAGCTGGGCCGGGCTTGGATCGAGGTCGGCGGCGAGTTCGGGCACGGCAAGGTTCAACACCGTCAGGTCCATCGAATACAGCAGGCAAGGCAGAGCGAGGATCGCCATCGCAAGCCATTCGCGCCGCCCTGCCCGCGGCAAATCACCCTGCTTTTCCATCATCGCCTCCCTGGCGCGCTTGATCGTCACTTGTCGGCGTGACAATGTGAACATAAGTGAACTGCGTAGTCCTAAAAAGCAACTATAGAGTTTTTAATGAGAACCAACAAGAGCCGCAGCTACGACGACGGCTGCGCGACAGCCCATGCCCTGGACCTGATCGGCGAGCGCTGGGCGCTGCTTGTCGTGCGCGAGCTGCTCTTCGGACCGAAACGCTTCACCGACCTGCGCACCGACTTGCGCACCATCAGCCCCAACGTGCTGACGCAGCGCCTGGAAACGCTGGAGGAGACAGGCATCGTACGCCGGCGCAAGCTGCCGCCGCCGGCCGCCTCGTGGATCTATGAGCTGACCGAATGGGGCAGCGATCTTGAGAACACCATCGTGACGCTGGGCAAATGGGCGGCGCGCTCACCGTTTCTGGAACAAGGCCTGCCGATCAGCCGGGCCGGGCTGCTTCTGGCCATGCGGGCGATGTATGCGCTGAGCAACGATGGCGGTTTCTGCGTGCGCCTCGACATGCCCGACGGCACGGCAACAGTTGCCGGCACACCGGACGGTTTCGAAATTCATACCGGGGACGACACATCGAAGGCCGCGCAGGCCATGTTCTCCGGCACGTCGGGCGTGCTCGACAGTATCCTGTTCGGCAACGTGACCATCGACGCGGCAGTGACGGCTGGAGACGCCAAGATAGCCGGCGACAGGACCGCCATCGACAGGTTTCTACGCGCTTTCCCCATGCCGGCCGCCACGCCCGACATCACCCCATGAGCGCGACGCGACGTGGACCGAGGGAGTGCGGCGCCCCCTCCTGCCCTGCTGGCGCCGGTTTTGGAATTGCCGCATAAGCACCTGACATCTCTTCCACAGGTCGGATCACCATGCCCCTGCACATCAACACGCCGCTGCTCGAATCCCGCCCGCTGAGCCTGGCCGCCGGGCGGTCGATCTGGCTGAAGATGGACGCCTTGCAACCATCGGGCTCGTTCAAGATCCGCGGCATCGGTGCAGCCTGCGAACATCATGCCAAGGGCGGCCAGCGCCGCTTCGTCTCGTCTTCTGGCGGCAACGCCGGCATCGCGGTCGCCTATGCCGGACGCCGCCTGTCGATCCCCGTAGCGGTCTTCGTTCCCGAAACGACGACCGGCAAGGCCAAGGCCCTGATCCGCCAGGAAGGTGCCGAGGTGATTATCCACGGTGCCTCCTGGCAGGAGGCGAATGAGCGCGCCATGTCGGCCCTCGACCCCGACACCGCCTTCATCCACCCCTTCGACGATCCCCTGCTTTGGACGGGCCACGCAACGATGATCGACGAGGTCGTCGCGCAAGGACTTTCCTTCGATGCTGTCGTTCTGTCGGTCGGCGGCGGCGGGCTCATGTCAGGCGTGGTCGAGGGACTGGCGCGCAACGGGCTGGAACACATCCCGATCGTTGCCGTCGAGACCGACGGCGCGGCGTCGTTGGCTGCCGCGATGGAGGCAGGTCGGCGGGTGCAACTGCCCGCCATCACCAGCATCGCCACCTCGCTCGGTGCCCGCATGGTCAGCGAGCGCGCCTTCGAGCTGACGCAGAGCCGGCCTGTCGAGAGTGTGGTGGTCAGCGATCGCACTGCAGTCGACGCATGCCTGCGCTTCCTCGACGATCACCGCGTGCTGGTCGAGCCGGCCTGCGGCGCGACGCTCGCACTTGCCTATGCGCATTCAGCTTCGCTGGCGCGCTATGAGCGCGTGCTGATGATCGCCTGCGGCGGCGCAACCGCATCGCTCGCCCAGTTGCAGGCCTGGCACGCTGCCTGAGCCTGACCGCACCGGCCTTGCGCTACGGGCGCCCGGCCAGCCTGCCGATAGCGGCGAAGATCAGCAGCGCTGAAACGCCGAGCAGCATGGTGAAGGACAGCGACCACGAAATGCCTATTTTGGCCATGGCGAATGCCAGTGCGAACGGCGCGACCGCCGAGACGATCAGCCGGGCCGACATGGCGCGGCCCTGCAGCCTGCCATAGCCGTCGCTGCCGAACAGCGCCAACGGCAGCGCGCCGGTGACGATGCTGAACAGGCCATTGCCCATGCCGAAGATGATCGCAAACGTCATCGCACCGGCGATCGACGGCGCGGTCGCCACCAACACGCCGACGCCTGAAGTCATCAGCGCCGCCGAAATCGCTGCAAGCGTCAGCGGCGGCAGGTTGATACCGACCACCATGTTGATGAAGCGGCTGAGCACCTGGGCGGGTCCGAACAGCGTGCCGACGACAGCAGCGCTGGCGCCGAGCCCGAGGCCTGAGAGCAGCGGCACCATGTGGACAAGCACCGCAGCGCTCACCAGGTTTTGCACCGAAAGGGCAATCACCATCAGAGCGAAACCGACAGGTCGCACGGCGGCCGCAAGCGAGCCCTCGACATGGTGGTGCGGTTCGGTAGCGACCTGGCCTTGTCCTGTCCGGCCAAACGACAGCCAGGCATGCAGCGGCAGGCAGACGGAGAGGTTGAGGGCGGCGAAAACGAGATAGACTGATTGCCACGACATCTGCGCATGCAGTGCCGTGGTGATCGGCCAGAAGGCGGTCGAGGCGAAGCCGGCGATCAAGGTCAGATAGGTGATGTTGCGCTGCGCGTCGCGTGGCGAGATCTGGACGAGCAGCGCGAAGGCCGCGCCATACTGGACAAGGTTCGAAGCGACCTGGACCGCCACCAGCGCGACGACGAAGCTGATCGTATCAGGTGCTGCCGCGCAGGCGACAAGGGCTGCTGCAGCTGCGGCCGAACCGGCCGTCATGATGCGACCGGCGCCATAGCGGTCGATCCAGTTGCCGAGCCAGGGCGCTGTCAGCCCGCCGACGAGCAGTGCCGCCGAAAGCGCGCCGAACAGCCACTCGACCGGCCACGACAAGTCCTTGGCCATGTCAGCGGCGAGAATGGAAAAGCTGTAATAGAGCGTGCCGTAGCCGATGATCTGGGTGATGCCGAGGGCGATGACGGCGGCAATCGGCGAACGCACGGCGGTCATCAGGAATTCGGCTCGCTCTCGGGCTTCGCTGCGCCCTCCTTCCGATTTCCGCTCTGACAGGTCAAGCAACATCGCGTGCTGGTACAAGCACACCTCGGCGCACCGATCCAGGTCACGCCCAGGCCCGGCCTGTCATCGAGGCGGAGTCACGATGGTGGTGTTCGGCAGCCCCTACCGGGGTGTCCCGAGCTAGGGCCGAGCGGGCCGGCACGCACCGGTGCCGAGCCCTCGCCGCGCTGTCTACTCGATGCCAGAGGCCTGTCACAGGGGAACAGGCAGTCGCCCGGCTTGGCCTAGGCGTTGACCCAGCACTTGGTCAGCGCGTGGCCGCCCATCAGGTCGCCATTCGGATCGTCGACCCAGCCGCGAACCCGAGTGCCGGTCGCATCGATGTAGTTGTTGAACATCGGCACGATGACCCCGCCCTCGTCGCGCAGCATCACGGCCGCCTGGCGGTAGAGATCCTTGCGCTTGGCCTGGTCGAGTTCGCCGCGCGCCGCAAAGATCAGCTTGTCGAAGTCCTCGCGCAGGAAACGCGTGTCGTTCCACTCGGCCTTGGACAGGTAGGCGATCGAATAGACCTGGTCCTGCGTCGGCCGCCCGGTCCAGTAGGACATCGAAAACGGCTGCTTGTTCCACACTTCCGACCAGTAGCCGTCGCCAGGCTCGCGTTTGACCTCTAGCGTAATGCCCGCCTTGGCGGCACTTTGCTGGTAGAGCTGTGCGGCATCGACGGCACCGGGGAAGGCCACATCGGAGGTGCGCAGCAGCACAGGTCCGCTGTGGCCCGACTTCTTGTAGTGGAACGCCGCCTTGTCGGGATCGTATGTGCGCTGCTCGATGTCGTCGGAGAACATCGCATAGGCAGATGTCACCGGCATGTCGTTGCCGACCGAGCCGTAGCCGCTGAGGATCTTCTGCACCATCTCCTCGCGGTCGACGGCGTATTTCAGCGCAAGCCGAAGGTCGTTGTTGTCGAACGGTGCGGTGTTGCAATGGGCGATGAAGACATAGTGCCCCTTGCCCGGCACGTTGCGGATCGTCACGCCCGGCACGCGCTTGATCAGGTCGACGATCTTGGGTTCGACGCGGTTGATCATGTCGACCTGCCCGCCCTGCAGTGCCGATGTGCGGGCCGTGGCGTCGTTGATGACGACGATCTCGACCTGGTCGGCATGGCCGCGCTTGTCCGATCCCCAGTAACCCTTGTGCAGTTCACCGACATGGCGCACGCCCGGCTCGTTGACCACCACCTTGTAAGGCCCGGTGCCGATGGCTTCGGTCGGATTGTCCTTGCCACCATTGGGCTGGATCATAAGGTGATAGTCGCTGACCACGTAAGGCAGGTCGGCATTCGGCTCCTTCAGCGTGATGATGACAGTGTCGCCATCGGCCTTGACGGTGTCGAACTGCTGCACGAAGGCAAGTGCAGCCGATTTGGAGTTGGCGTCGGCATGACGCTCCAGCGTCGCCACGACATCGGCAGGCGTCAGGTCCTTGCCATTGTGGAAGGTCACGCCCTTGCGGATCTTGAAGGTCCAGGTCTTGGCATCGTCGGAGGCGCTGTACTCCTCGGCCAGCCTGTGCTCGATCTCACCGGTCGGCGACGTTTCCAGCATCTGCTCGCCCCAGCAGCGGCCGATGGTGTAGGGCACCTGGCTCGCCCAGGTCGCCGGGTCCTGGCTGTCGGTGGCGGCACCACCGACCATGCCGGCCTTCAATATGCCGCCCTTGACCGGCGCTTGCGCCAGCGCGGCACCGCTCAGCAGCGTGTTGGCCGACAGGGCCGTCACGCCGAGCGCTGCGGCACGGCCGAGAAAGTCGCGCCGCGACAGCTGGCCGCTGACAACGAGGCGGCTGAGATGATCGAGTTCACTGGACATTAGACTGCGTTCCTCCAGATGGGCGCGACTTGATGTCGTCATGGTTCCCCAAGGGAATATTGAGTGGGGCATCCGCCACCCAATGGACTGGGTGCGACATCAAATGCCGCTTTTGGAGCGCGGCGCATTTTGCTTGCCCCAACGTCACGCCCACCATCGCGTTGCTCTTGCCCTGCCTTCAAAGCCGTGTGACGATGTGGGCGACGGGGAGGAAGTCCACAGACGTTGTTGCCCGCGACGGCCGAACAGGCCGGCCGCCGCATTCAGGGAAAAAATGCCTGAGTGGAGGTCAGCTCTCATGGGTAGTCGCGCCGGAGGAAGACGCACGGGACCGAAGTGCATTGCCATCGTCGGTCCCTTCGCCAGCGGTAAAACCACACTTCTCGAAGCCCTTCTCGCCCGCACGGGCGCCATCTCCAAGCAGCATCCGGTCGCGTCGGGCAACACGGTCTCCGACCACTCCGCCGAGGCCAAGGCCCACGCCATGAGCGTCGAGGCGGTCTTTGCCACCACCCAATTCATGGGCGAAAGCATCACCTTCGTCGACTGCCCCGGCTCGGTCGAGTTCGCCTTCGAGGCCGACCCCATCCTGGCCGCCTGCGACCTTGCCGTGGTCGTTGCGGAGCCCGACGAGAAGAAGATCCCCGCCTTGCAGCTGATCATGCGCAAGCTCGACGATCTGGGCGTGCCGCGCATCCTGTTCCTCAACAAGATCGACAAGGCTGCATCAGGCGTGCGCGATACGCTGAAGCTGCTGCAGCCAGTCAGCCGCACGCCGCTGCTTTTGCGCCAGATCCCGCTGCGCAAGGACGGCGTCGTCGTTGGTTCGATCGATCTGGCGCTGGAGCGCGCCTACATCTATCGCGAATATGCCGAGAGCGAGATCGCCGAAATCCCCGGCGACGAGAAGGCGCGCGAGCTTGAAGCGCGCTTCGCCATGCTGGAAACGCTCGCCGACCACGACGACCAGCTGATGGAGCAACTGCTTGAGGAGATCGAACCGCCCAAGGACGAAGTCTTCGACGACCTCGCCGCCGACCTGCGTGACGGCGCCGTCACCCCCGTGCTGATCGGCTCGGCCGAAAAGGGCAATGGCGCGCTCAGGCTGCTCAAGGCGATCCGCCACGACGCCCCCGACATCGAGGCGACGCGCAAGCGGCTCGGCCTTGCCGACGGCAGCGCCGCCGTGGTGCAGGTCATGAAGACCATCCACACCTCGCATGCCGGCAAGCTGTCGTTGTCGCGGATCCTGTCCGGCCAGGTTGCCGATGGCGCCGAGCTCTGGCTCAACTCAACCGACACCGCCAAGGTCTCAGGCATCTACCGCATGCTTGGCAAGGACCAGTCGAAGCAGTCCAACGCCACCGCTGGCGACACCGTCGCTCTCGGCAAGCTTGAAAATGTCGCGACCGGCCAGACCCTGACCTTGGCCAAGGGCGGCATCAAACCGCTTGTCAGCCTTGCGCCGCCGAAGCCGGTCTATGCGTTTGCCCTTCGCCCCAAGGAGCGCAAGGACGAAGTCAAGATGTCGGCGGCGATCCAGCGCCTTGCCGAGGAAGACCCCTCGCTCACCTTGCATCACAACCAGGACTCGGCCGAAACGGTGCTGTCGGGCCATGGCGAGATGCATCTGAGGGTGATCCGCGAACGCCTCGAAGGCCGAAACCAGATCGCTGTCGAAGGCCATGCGCCGGCGGTGCCCTACCGCGAAACCATCCGCAAGGCCGTCCAGCAGCGCGGCCGCCACAAAAAGCAGTCCGGCGGCCACGGCCAGTTCGGCGACGTCGTCATCGAGATCAAGCCGCTGCCGCGCGGTTCCGGTTTCGAGTTCACCGACACTATCACCGGCGGCGTCGTGCCCAAGCAATACATCCAGTCGGTCGAAGCCGGCGCGCGCGACTTCCTCAAGACAGGCCCGCTCGGCTTTCCCGTCGTTGACATCGCCGTCAACCTGTCGGACGGCTCGTACCACTCGGTCGATTCCTCCGACATGGCGTTCCAGATGGCCGCCAAGATCGCGATGAAGGAAGGCATGCCGGGCTGTTCGCCGGTGCTGCTCGAACCGGTCATGAAGGTCGAGATCTTCACCCCCTCCGATGCCACGGCGCGCATCATCGCGCTGGTGCCGCAGCGCCGCGGCCAGATCCTCGGCTACGACGCGCGGGCCGACTGGCCCGGCTGGGACGTCGTCGAAGCGACGATGCCGCAATCGGAGATCGGCGACCTGATCATCGAGCTCCGCTCGGCCACCGCCGGTGCCGCCACCTATCGCGCCGAGTTCGACCACATGGCCGAACTCACCGGCCGCCTCGCCGACGAGGCGATGCAGTCGGGCGGCAAGGCAGCGTGAACTACGTTGCCGGGCGATCTTCGGGTCGCTCGGCAGTGGTCGCGTGGCTGTCTGGTGACGGATGGCGGGGAAGCGCTCCGCCATTTCCAACCTAGCAGCCAATTTCCCAGACCGATACAAACCAGTAACTGACAGGCTCGGTACGAGCCTCATCGCAACGCTGACGATTGGCCAAGGCGATACCCTTCAATCCGTCATTCCCGACCTCGTGAGCGAGTGAAACGAGCGGTGAGTGTCGGGAATCTATGCCGTGAAAGTCGAGCTGCCGCCACGGTCCAGACCGATGCGCCCAAGGTGCGCCGGTGCCCCTTCAGCGCGAGGCTTTCCCCGAGAACCAGGACTACCCGCACCCCACAGCCCGTACCAAACAGACAACACAATCCGACCTCGTCCTCCCGGACCACGCAATACGGCAGCTCACATGCCATCAAACTCCCGTGACCAGGAGAAACACTTGCCCCTCCCCACGCGTATGTGAACGTGACAGCGTTGATTTCGCCGTCCGCAGGCGCGACCTTGCGGCCGGCCTATTGGAGAACAAGCATGGCATTCATACACCGCCGCCGGTCCTGGGCGATCTCAGAAGCCCTGGCCACGCCCGAAGAGATGTTCCTCAACCGGCGCAGCATTCTCGCCGGCATGGGCATTGGCCTCGCCGCTGCCGCCCTGCCCCGTGCGGCGCGCGCCGAGGATGCGGATCCCACCGCTGATCTCTATCCGGCCAAGCCGAATGCGGCCTACAAGCTCGACCGTGCGCTGACGCCCGAAGAGATCAACGCCAACTACAACAACTTCTACGAATACGGCACCTACAAGGAGATCGCGGCGAACGCCCAGCAGCTCAAGACGCGGCCGTGGGAAGTTGAGATCGGCGGTCTCGTCGACAAGCCGATGACGCTCGCCATCGACGACCTGATCCGGAAATTCCCGCTCGAGACGCGGCTCTACCGCCACCGTTGCGTCGAGGCCTGGTCGATGACCATCCCGTGGAGCGGTTTTCCGCTGAAGGCGCTTGTCGCCATGGCGAGCCCCAAGGCGGACGCCAAGTTCATCCGCTTCGAGACCTTTAACGACCCGGCGATGGCGCCAGGCCAGAACGACTTCGTCTATCCCTGGCCCTATATCGAAGGCGTTACCATCGAGGAGGCCGCGCTCGACCTGCCCTTCCTCGTCACCGGCGCCTACGACAAGCCGCTGGCCAAGCAGTTCGGCGCGCCGCTGCGCCTGGCTTTGCCGTGGAAGTATGGCTTCAAGTCGATCAAGTCGATCCGCAAGATCGACTTCGTCGCCGAGCAGCCGGTCGGGCTGTGGGAGGCGATCCAGCCGAGCGAGTACGGCTTCTGGGCCAATGTGAATCCGGAGGTTCCGCACCCGCGCTGGAGTCAGGCCAAGGAGCGCGTGCTGCATACCGGCGAACTGGTGCCGACGCAGCTGTTCAACGGCTATGCGGCCGAGGTCGGCCAGCTCTATGCCGGCAAGGACCCCGCCAAGCTCTACATGTGAACATTCGGGCAAAGGCTCCCGCGTTCTCGCGCGTCCAGTTGGACGCGCGCACGTCCTAGTCGGCTTTTGCCTCGACATGCCACCATTTCGGCCGCCCGCCCTTGAACGAGTGGCCAGTCGGCATGAGCTCGGTCGCGCCCGGCTTGTCGAAGACACCAAGCAGCAGAGCCACGACCGGCGCGTCGTCGACCGCACCAAAGGAGCTGCCGCAGGCCGGGCAGAAGGCACGGCTGGAATAGTCCGACGGGCGATAGACCGCAGGCGCGCCGCCCGGGCCGGTCCAGGTTACCCGTTCGCTTGGAAACTCGACCCACGCAGCGGTCAGCGCGCCGGTGTGGCGCTGGCACATGCGGCATGAGCACGTATGCGGTTTGCCGGCCAGGCCAATCGCCTCAAAACGAACCGCGCCACAAAGGCAGCCGCCGCTGTAGACCTTGGCCTTGGCCGCGCTTGCCTTGTTCACACCTGCTTTACTCATGAAGTACCCCCAAGATGTCTGCGGCCCTGTTTCGCGAAACATGGATTCGCAGCAATGTCGCGCAGCCTTGTTCGGCTGCCGACAAAATAAAAGCGGCGCCCGAGGATATCCTCGGACACCGCTTTTTGCGGACCGTTCCGCGGGAGGCGGGACGGCAGGTCCGCCGCTACGTGGCCAACGTCTTGGGTCGTTGGCAATCTGCTGGACGCGGCGCGTTGCCTAAGCCCGGCACGTTCGGGTGATGCCCCCATCTCCCGACGCACCATCACCGCGTCCATGTAAAAACTAGGCGCGTCGCGGGGTCCGGGGAATGTTACCAGGGGTTACATGTCACTGTTACGCGGGAGATTTGGCCTGTTTCAGGCAACAAAAAAGCCGGATCCAAGAAGATCCGGCTGAGTTTGTTTGGAAGTGCCGATTAAGGCTAACCTCCAGAGGGGAACACTCGAGGGCGCTAATGGGAGGAGGAACGCGCCCTGGAGATGATCAATATATGTGCTCTCCTTGCCCAACAAACAAGCATCTATTTTGCAACGCACGCATGCAAAAACATACAGGCTGTGGTCCAACAATGTTAGAATGGCGATAGGACCAGTTTTCACCGCGAAAATCGCCCTTTGGGCATGTTGCAGCGCACACTCGGCATTCACGCGGGTACCGAAACCGGCCTGAATGCCCTTCATCGGGCAATGCTGGAAAATCGGGCACGACAAGATCATTGTTGCGGCGGAAGCAAAGCCAATAGGCAACATGCCCTGAATGCGACCTGAAAGATCAAGAGGAGTGCAGGCTTTGCGAAAACCATCCGCCATGCTCGGCAGCGCCGTCTTCTTCATCGCCGCGCCTGGCGTCGTCGCCGGCCTCGTACCCTGGCTGCTGAGCCGGCATTACGGCCTGCCGCTCGCGCCCTGGCCGCTGGTCGTTGCCGGTGCGAGCCTCATCGCAGCCAGCCTCGGTGTGCTGCTCCACGCCTTCGCGCATTTCGCGCTGGAGGGGCTCGGACCCCTGCCCCGATCGCACCGACAGACAGGCTGGTCATCGGCGGCATCTACCGCCATGTGCGCAATCCGATGTATGTCGCCGTGCTGTCGATCATCCTCGGCCAGGCGCTGATCTTCGCGCACTGGCCACTCGCAGCCTATGCCGCGCTCATGGCCGCTGTGATGGCGACCTTTGTCCGTCTTTACGAGGAGCCGGTACTCTCCAGGCAATATGGCGACGAGTACGAAACCTACCGGACCAACGTTCCGGGATGGCTGCCGCGCCTGACGCCGTGGCGCGGAGCCAGGAGCTGACTTCCCTAGAGCCTGTTCCATTCGGAATGGAACAGGCTCTAACTTTTTGTTGGAGCATGATCTTTTCCGAAAACCGGCTTCCACTTTTCGGGATCATGCTCTAGCCGTGCGGCATTCGCACGAACGTCCGCAACGCCGGGTCCAACGTGTCCCAGCCATGACCGCGGATGGTGTAGGTGACCGCCTGTGGATGGAACTGGCCCGGATCATCAAGGCTGGCCGCGCTGATCGCGATCAGGTCCGGCATGGCGACGAATGTCAGATAGACCGGCGTCCCGCAGGTCGGGCAGAAGGCGTGGACCTTTTCGTTGCCGCTGTCGGCGGCGACCCGCCATGTGCTCGCTTCGCCGGTGATCGCCATCTCGGCGCGGCGGGGGAAAGTCAGGTACGATCCGTGCCCGGTACCGCTACGCTTCTGGCAGTCCAGGCACTGGCAGTGGTTCTCGAAGATCGGCTCGTTGCTGGTTTCATAGCGGATCGCGCCGCAGGCGCAGCCGCCGGCATAGACCTTGGTCATCGTCATTCTCCTGCTGGCAGATTTGTTGGCGCATGGCCCGAAGATCGGTGCCGATCTTCGGCAAGAATCCTGCGCAAGATCATAGTGCTGGAGCGTCCCTTGCGCCTGGCAAGGCACGCGCGGCGCTCTCATTGGCGCCACAATTGATCAGGCCGCTTTCGGCTTGGCAAAAATGTCGAGGGGACGGCCGGTTTCAAGATAAGACTTCAGGCTCGACAGCACGATCGGCCAGCCCTTGCTGATGCCCTTCGCCATGCCGCCTCCAGCTTCGAGCTCGTCGTGAGTGACGGTCAGCCGAACCATGTTGTCGTATTCTTCGATGTCGAACGTCACCCGGCTGTAGCTTGCCGGATTTGCAGCCTCGGACGGGTCTGCCCAGGTGATGACGAGACGGCTCGGCGGCGCGGTCTCTACGACCTTGCCGACAATCTTGACGGCCCGTTCACCGCTGGCCTGGACATGCTCCCATGTCGAACCCGCGTTCCAGTCGGAGACGTTTTCGTGGCCCCAATAGCGCCTTGCAACATCAGGCCTGGTGATGGCCTCGAACACCTTGTCCGGCGTCGAGACGATGTAGGTCACGTAGACGAAGCTCGTCGTCTCTCGGGTTCCTGTCTTCTCTTGCGTCCCGATCTTCTCTTGCGTCATCGTCATTCTCCTTCGAGCTCTTTCTTCAGGTCGTGCAGCAGGCTGAGCCGCTGACTTTCGAACTTCCGCACCCACCGCTCGTAGACCTCGTGCAGCGGCACGGGATTGATGAAATGCAGCTTCTCCCGGCCACGCTTGACCGTGCTCACCAGATTGGCTGCCTCCAGGATCTCGAGATGCTGCGTTGCCGACTGGCGGGCCATATCGAGGTTGTCGCAGAGCTCACCGAGCGTCTGTCCGTTCCGTTCGCACAGGAGATCCAACAACCTCCTGCGAGTCGGGTCGCCCAGCGCTTTGAAAACCTTGTCAGCGTCCATCGGTCTCGCTCATTTCTAAATCATATTAGGCAGGCAAATACCTGCATGTCAACTCATGCAGGGAAATACCTGCACATCAGATGCCAGCACGGCCATGCCAACGCAATCGGCACGCCCCAAGGCAGCGTCCCGGTCGGAATGCAATGAAGCTGAATGAAGGGCGATCGGAAGCGCCAGCATGCGCGCGGCGGCGAAATCGATTCCGGTGGCTGTCCCAGGCCGCAGGACAGCCCTGCCCTCGCTGACGAGGGCAGTTCACGGCAGGCATGATTGTCGCGGATGCGAGCCTAGAAGGCCCAGCTGCGGGCCTTGGCGATGACGAAGTCGCGGAACACGTGCAGCTTGGCCTGCTCGCGCATCGCATCGGGATAGGCGAAGTAGGTGTCGAAGGACGGTACCTCTGTCTCAGGCAGCAGCTGCACCAGCCCGGCATCCTTGCCGATGACGTAGTCGGGCAGCATGGCAATGCCGGCGCCCGTCTGCACCGCCTTCTTGATCGACAGGATGTCGTTGATCTGAAGCGTCGGCACGCGCTGGCCGCCCTCGAAGTCACCGACCGTTTCCAGCCAATTGAGCTCGCTCAGATGCGTCGGCACCGGCACGCCGAAAGTGACGATGCGGTGGTTCTTGAGGTCGGCGATCGATTCCGGCTTGCCGTATTTGTTGACGTAGGTCGGCGAGGCATAGAGGTGGAAATGCACGGTGAACAGCCGGCGCTGGATCAGGTCCGGCTGCTGCGGCTGGCGCAGGCGTATCGCGCAGTCGGCCTGGCGCATGGTCAGGTCGAGCTCCTCATTGGCGAGGATCAGCTGGATCTGGATGTCGGGATACAGCTCGAGGAACTCCTGGATGCGCTCAGTCAGCCAGCCGGCACCAAGGCCGACGGTCGTCGTCACCTTGAGCACGCCGGACGGACGGTCCTTGGTCTCGGTCAGGCGCGTCTTGATCGTCTCGAGCTTCATCAAGACGTCATGCGCCGTGCGGAACAGCATCTCACCTTGTTCGGTCAGCACTAGGCCACGCGCATGGCGGTGGAACAGCGGCACGCCGATGTCGTGTTCGAGCGCGCTCACCTGGCGCGAGATCGCCGACTGCGACAGCCTCAGCGTCTCCGCTGCGTGCGTGAACGAGCCAGCCTCCGCCGCTGCGTGGAACACGCGCAACTTATCCCAATCCAACGCCATTTTTCCCCTCTTATGTCAGGCGTTTGGTGGCCTATTCGGCCGCTTCGCGATGCACTTCAACTCCGGCCAGATACTTTTCGGCTTCAAGTGCTGCCATGCAGCCCAGGCCGGCCGCCGTCACCGCCTGGCGGTAGATGTCGTCGGTCACGTCACCGGCGGCAAACACGCCCGGCACGTTGGTGCGGGTCGAATTCGCCTCGGTCCAGAGATAACCGTTCGGCTTCTGCTTGAGCTTGCCGACAAACAGCTCGACCGCAGGCGCATGGCCGATCGCCACGAACACGCCATGCGTCGCCATCTCGGTGATTTCGCCGGTATGGACATTCCTGAGCCTGACACCGTCGACCGACGGCGGCAGCGGCTTTTGTGCCGGCGCACCGACGATCTCTTCGACGGCGTGGTCCCAGATCACCTTGATGTTGTCCTTGGCAAACAGCCGCTCCTGCAGGATGCGTTCGGCGCGGAAATGATCGCGCCGGTGTACCACCGTCACCGTCTTGGCGAGATTGGACAAATAGAGCGCTTCCTCGACCGCCGAATTGCCGCCACCGACGACCACCACGTCCTTGCCACGGTAGAAGAAGCCGTCGCACGTGGCGCAAGCCGAAACGCCAAAACCCTGGAAAACCTGCTCGGAGGGCAGGCCGAGCCACTTGGCCTGGGCGCCGGTGGCGATGATCAGCGCGTCGGCGGTGTAGACAGTGCCGGAATCGCCCTTGGCACGGAACGGCCTGACGTCGAGATCGACCTCGGTGATGATGTCGTTGACCATCTCGGTCCCGACATGCTCGGCCTGCGCCCGCATCTGCTCCATCAGCCACGGGCCCTGGATCGGCTCGGCGAAGCCGGGATAGTTTTCGACGTCAGTGGTGATCATCAGTTGGCCGCCCTGCTGCATGCCGGCAACGAGCATCGGCTTGAGCATGGCGCGCGCCGCATAGATCGCCGCCGTGTAGCCGGCGGGACCCGAACCGATGATGAGAACTGGCGCATGTTTGGAGGTCATCGAAGGGCCTTCGTGGTCAATGGAAAAGCAGCATCCCGTCAAACGGGCTGCGGATCGTCCCTAATCTAGGTGTTCACCCATACCCCGCGCAAGGCGGCAAGATGTTACTCCCCCGAAAGCTTGACTGCCCAACCTCCGACACGTCGCCGAATGCGGCATGAAATGCATTTGACTGTGGCTCGGGTTCCCCAACCGATGCGAGTAGTTTAATTACGTGATTGCGCAAGATTCTTGCGTCAATCCTGGAGCACACATGCCCATCAAGGCCGATCTCGACGCCATCGATTGGAAGATCCTGCGCGAGCTGCAAGACGACGGCCGCATGACCAATGTCGAGCTGTCGCGCCGCGTCGGCATCTCGGCGCCGCCATGCCTGCGCCGCGTCAAGCGCCTCGAGGACGAAGGCATCATCCAGCGCTACCGCGCTTTGCTCAACGCCCCGGCACTCGGCATGGACGTCGTCGCCTTCTGCCTCGTCGGCCTCAACCGCCAGTCCGAAGTCGACCTCAAGGCCTTCGCCGATCGCACCCGCAACTGGCCGATCGTCCGCAGCGCCTGGATGGTCTCAGGCGAATCCGACTTCATGCTGCACTGCCTGGCCCCCGACCTCGGCACCTTCCAGACCTTCGTTATCGAAGAACTGACGTCGTCACCCAACGTCGACACAGTGCGCACGGCGCTGACTATTCGTCAGGTCAAGGACGACGGGCTGGTGGCTATCTGAGGGAGTGGAAACCAAGACTCAGGCAAATGGCACCCTGAGCCGCTCTAGGCCACGTAGTCGCGAGTTCAAGAACATCCATGCTTGCCGCAGGGGTCTCACGACCTCTCTCAGCGGCTTGCTCATCTGCTCGCCTCGGCTTTTTAGTTCAGGCCGTTCGTTTTCAAGTGTACTTTCGAAACCGACAACTTGGCTGCCTGCTCCCACCAGCATGTCCTGAATGCAAATTGCGGGTGTCAATTGGTAGATCGTAAGATCAGCCCAAGCCGTAGACGCTGGATTGAACATAAACTGATCGACTGGATCGACAAAATCCTCACTTAATTCAATGAGTTTCCGTGCAGCAGTTTTCGACAAGATGTAGCCGCTTGCGCCAGTATGCGTAGCCCGCAACCTCTTGAGAAAACGTCCCCCAACCATCTTGCTACGCTGTTTCTCAAGTAGGGTGTGCACCCTTGTCGTCTCGAGTTTCACCACATCAGCGTCGCCAGGAATCCAGCCGTCGTTGCTCAGCAGATCGGCGAGGCCAGATCCGAAATGGACGTCGTCCTCGAAGACTACTCCATGCGCGGGGGCAGCGCCCGCGATCGCCTCCCAGCACGCCCGATGGCTGAGAAAGCAGCCGGTTTCCCCTGGTCCGAGCTGGTAGATAAGCCCTGCCCGCTCCGGCTGGCGCAGCTTGCCCTCGGCGATCAGCTTCGCGCCGTCGACAGCCGGAACCCTTGTGAAGTCCAGGCCGAGACCGCCGAAGATCGCGGCCATGCGAGCCAACCGATCAGGCGAGCGATCCAGATTGATCAGGTAGATGTTCATTGGACGACCGTTCACGTCTTGCCCCAGTAGGTCGGTCAGCGGAACCGCACCTTGCCCCATCGCTGCCCGCGGAGACTTGCCCCAACGGAAGCAGCAAGGCGTCCCAGCGGCCTGGCAATCTCCTTCATCAGCTTCTCCGTGCCGTGCGCTTTTTCCTGCACGGGCCGCTCGTGTTTCAGCCCACTGGCCAGCGCATCGACGGAATCGTCCTTGCCGACGACCACCTCCTGTACGCAGATCGCCGGATCGACCTGATAGATAGTCAGCGCATTCCAGGCAACGGAGACCGGATTGAACATGAACTGGTCGACCGGGTCGGCGAAATCAGTGCTCAGTTCGAGCAGCTTGCGCGCACCCTTGCGCGAAACGATGTAGGCACCCGTCCCTGGATGCGTGTCGCGCAAACGCCGCACCGAGCGGTCGCCTGCGCGGGCGGTGCTGCCGCGGTCGACCAGCGTGCGCACGAGTGTCGTTTCGAGCTTCACCACGTCGGCATCCACGGGAATCCAGCTTGTATCCGCAAGCAACTCTCGTGCCCCGGCCCCGAAATGGACGTCATCCTCGAAGATCGCGTTGTATTCGGCTTCTTCCTTCTCGGCAGCTTGCCAGCACTCGATGTGGCTGAGAAAGCAGCCGATCTCGCCGCTGCCGAGGTCGTAGTACATGCCTTTCCGGGAATGACTCGCCTGCCTGTCCGCCAGATCACGGCCGTCGATCGCTGGCACCCTGGTGAAGTCGAGCTGCAGTTCGCCAAACAATGACGCCATGCGATCGAGGCGCTGCGGTGCGCGGTCTAGGTTGATGACAAAAATTTTCATCCCTCTTACGCTTACCCTGCACGCTGCGTGTCTGATTGCACCGTCAAGTCGATGGACACCTTTCTGAAGACAGACTGCCTGGCAGTCGCCAGCACGGCCATGCGGAAGGGATTCGCCAGCTGCCGCCCGACTCGCCAGAATTCATGCGCGACCTTTGCAATCCCACGCCTCCGTGCAGAACGAGGGTCGCTACGGTGAAACTGGCGTCGGTCCTGGGCAATCTGGCTCGTCAGTGAGCCGCCGACAGTGGCGTTCAGTGCCCACATGTCCTGAATGCAGAATGCCGGCATCAGCTGCAGCACGACGAGCTCTTCAAGGGTGCCACGCTCCGGCGAGTAGAGAATGACGTCGGCCGGTTCGCAGTGGCGCTCGGTGTAGTCAAGCAGACGACGCGCAGCACGCCTCGATACGAAATAGCCTGCCGATCCCAATTGCGCTGATTTCAGCCTGCGCAACTCATGCCCCGCAGGCTCACCCCAGGTCTTGTGAGACAATTCGGCCCGGGCCAGATCCGTTTCGGCTCTGACGATATCCACGCCCGCCGGGATCCAGCGGTCGGATCTCAGAAAGCTCGCCGCATCAGCCGAGAAGTGGATGTCGTCCTCGGCAACGAACGCCCAGTCGTCCTCGCCTTCGGCCACCAATGCCCAGGACTTGCGATGGCTCAGCAGGCAGGCCATTTCGGCCGGCGACATCGAATTGACGCCCGACGACATCAGTCGCAAGCGCTCGAATTCTTCTTCGGGCAGTTGCTTGGCGTCTACGGCCGGCACACGGACCGTCGTGACGTCCATGCCGGCAACCTGCGCCATGAACCAGTCGAGCCGGCCTGGCGACCGGTCGAGGTTGATAAAATAGATATTCAAAGCACGATCTCTACCATAATCGTGCCCCCGGCCCGCGGTTGCCATAAGGCAAGCGAGGGCGCGCAGCAAGCCGGGGGCGCATGACGGCTCAACATAGAGCAACCACGCCTAATGATTCAGCACTATTTCAGGCACCCAAGTGTTTTCCCGCACAAATTACGTTTTGCTGCAGCCCCTGGTGGAAGAACGGAAAGCAAATCGATCTCGATGCGAGAAATACCAAATACTTAAGAGGGTACTTACATTAGGGTTTAGAGAAACCCGGCAAGGTCTTAAGGGCGAGCCGGCGCACAATCCCGCCCCGCTAGCCCTTCGCCCACACCAGCTCATAGACCGCGCGCAGGCCGGCAGCCTCGTTTTCGAGTCGGAATCGCTTCGACACGTCGTCGAGCCCGGCAGCACCATGGGTTTCGGCCAGTTCCGGATCGGCGAGATATGGCCTGATCGCTTCGCGCAGCGCATCGCCATCGCCTGACGCAACGAAGTCGCCGGTCACGCCACGCGTCACGATTTCCGAATAAGAGCCGGCGTCGCTGGCAACGACAGCCGTGCGCGAGGCCATCGCCTCGAGCGGCGTCAGCCCGAAACCTTCGTTGCGCGATGGCGCGACGTAGAGTGTCACCCGGCGATACCACACGGCAACGTCAGGCACCTCGCCGAGCAGCAGGATGCGCTCCGACAGTCCAGCCGCCGCGATCCGCTGCCTGAGCTCGTCGGCGAAGCCCTTGTGCTCCGCGGTGACCCGGCCGGTGATGACGGCCGTCCACTCGGGATATTCGGGCAGCAACGCGATCATCGCGTCGACGAACAGGTCAGTGCCTTTGGAATGACGCACGCGGCCAAAGCAGCCGATGGCGTATTTTCCTGGCAGGCCAGTGGCGGCGAATTCATCTTCTGCGGTGCGCGGCGGATGGAATTTGTCGAGGTCTACCCCGTGCATCACCACCTTGTGCGGCACTTCGAGGAAACGCCCCGATAGCCGGCTGGTCGCGATCACGCCATCCATCTGGCGGAGCAGCCATTTGGTGAACGGCCGGTGGTCGCGCTGCGCGGCGGAGGTGAAAACCAGCCTGATCTGCGCCCAAAAAATGTGGCGCAGCACGAGCCCCGCCACCATTTCGGTGTTGCGCCTGGCATGCCAGATGCGCGGCCGCCCAGAGGCCGGGCGCCTGAGCAGCGATGGCAGCTGCCACCAGCGCATCCTGGGCAGGTGGTCGGGCAGGCCCGGCCCGACCACGGCAATGCCGAGCGCGCGCGCCTGCACCGGCACCAGCTGCACGATGGTGCTGGTGACGCCGGAAAGCCGCTGCTTGAGATTGGGCGCGATCACCTCGGTGCGCGCCATGTCGACCGCGCCGGCATGTTCGGCGCGGTTGTCTGCTTTGTTCATCGTGTCGGATTCGGCATCGCCAAAGCCAATGCCGCCTGTTGCATCAGATGAACTGGACCTGGACGATCTCGTAGCCGCGTGCGCCACCCGGCGCGTTGACCTCGATGGCATCGCCCACTTCCTTGCCGATCAGCGCGCGTGCGATCGGCGAGGAGATCGAGATGCGGCCCGACTTCACGTCGGCTTCCTGGTCGCCGACGATCTGGTAGGTCTTTTCTTCTTCGGTGTCCTCGTCGAGCAGCACCACGGTGGCGCCGAACTTGATCTTGTCGCCATTGAGCTTGCTGACGTCGATCACCTCGGCGCGCGCGACCAGGTCCTCGAGTTCGTTGATACGGCCCTCGTTGAGGCTCTGCGCCTCCTTGGCCGAGTGATACTCGGCGTTTTCCGACAGGTCGCCGTGCGAACGCGCCTCGGCAATGGCCTCGATGATGCGCGGGCGCTCTTCCTGTTGGCGCCAGCGCAGCTCTTCCTTCAGCGCGACGAAACCACCCGCCGTCATCGGAACCTTGTTCATAGTCGACCTCTCCTGGCCTTTGCCGCGCGGCCTTATGCTGCCGCGAGGCACAAAAAAAGAAAACGGTCCGGCAGCCTCGGCTAACGGAACCGTCTCACCTCTATCTCCACCGAATATAGCAATCCTGTCGCAGAATTCACGTCAAAAAATTCGGTTACCACCATCGACGTTGCAGCATCCGGAACCTGACGCTACGCCCACTCACCCGCTTGTGATTGAAGCTGTCGCGCTTTGATGCTCTACCATGGTTGCCACGCCAGCCATTGCACCTATGTCGGATAGATGAGCAACAACACACCTTTATTCGCCTTCATGCTCGTTTTGGCTGCTTCGCCGGCCCTCGCCCAAAGCCAGAGCTTCAACACGGACAATGTGACGCTACGCGCCGACGTCATTGTCCGTGATCTCGACCATCCTTGGGGTCTCGATTTCCTGCCCGGCAACGAAGCGATCGTCACCGAACGCACCGGCCACATTCGCATCCTGTCGCCGGACGGGCTGTCGGAACCGGTTTCGGGTGTGCCCGAAGTCGCGGTTCGCGGCCAGGGCGGCCTCCTCGACATCGCTGTTGCCCGTGATTTCGCCACGTCAGGCACGATCTTCTTCAGCTTCTCCGAGCCCGGCCCTGGCGGCGCGAGCACCGCAGTTGCCCGTGCCCAACTGGTCCGGGACGGTGCAGCGGCGCGGCTCGACGAGGTCAAGGTCATCTTCTCGATGAACCACAAGTCCGGCACCAGTCATCACTTCGGCTCTCGGATCGTCGTCAACGACGACGGCACGCTGTTCGTCACCACCGGCGACCGCGGACAGGGCGATCGCGCCCAAGACATGCAGGATCATGCCGGTGCCGTCATCCGCATCAACGCCGACGGCTCCATCCCCTCAGACAACCCCTCGCCCGACGGCAAGGCCATGGCGCCAGAGATCTGGTCGAAGGGACACCGCAACCTTCAGGGCGCGACCTATGACCCGGTGCTGGGCGGCCTCATCACCGTCGAGCACGGCGCCCAGGGCGGCGACGAGTTGAACCGCCCCGCTGCCGGCAAGAACTACGGCTGGCCCGTGATCACCTATGGGCGCGACTATTCCGGCGAAAAGATCGGCGTCGGCACGTCGGCCAAGGGTTACGAGCAGCCGCTGTATTATTGGGATCCGTCGATCGCCCCTTCCGGCCTCGCCAGCTATCAGGGCGACATGTTCCCGGAATGGAAAGGCGACCTTCTGGTCGGCTCGCTGAAATTCGAGCTTCTCAGCCGCCTCGACCGTGACGCCAAGGGCAACATCCTCGACGAGGAACGCATCCTCGATGGTGCTTTCGGCCGCATCCGCGACG
The DNA here is from genome assembly GCF_014863355.1 of Aminobacter carboxidus. GTDB lineage: Bacteria > Pseudomonadota > Alphaproteobacteria > Rhizobiales > Rhizobiaceae > Aminobacter > Aminobacter carboxidus. The sequence continues at coordinate 70,930 of NZ_JACZEP010000013.1, forward strand.
TCAATGTCGCCCCTGATGGTTCGATCTGGCTGCTGACCGACGAAGGCGACGGTGCCATCGTCAGGCTGTCGCGCGGCGACTAGGCAACCAGCAGGCCTCCAACGAAAAAAGGGACCGGGCAGCGCCCGGTCCCCCTCCTTGATCAGTAGCGACAAACTCTCAGGCGGCGCTTCGGCGTGGCAGCTTCCAGCCCGGACGAACGAAGTGGCAGGTATAGCCGTTCGGGAAACGCTCGAGATAGTCCTGATGCTCCGGCTCGGCCTCCCAGAAGTCGCTGGCCGGGGCCAGTTCGGTCACCACCTGGCCCGGCCACAATCCCGAGGCATCGACATCCTTGATCGTCTCTTCGGCGACCTGACGCTGCACTTCCGAAGTGTAGAAGATCGCCGAGCGATAGCTCGCGCCGCGGTCGTTGCCCTGCCGGTCCTTCGTGGTCGGGTCGTGGATCTGGAAGAAGAACTCCAGCATGTTGCGGAAATCCGTCTTCGAGGTGTCGAAGACGATCTCGATCGCCTCGGCATGGCTGCCATGGTTACGATAGGTCGCGTTCGCCACGTCGCCGCCCGAATAGCCCACGCGGGTCGAGACGACGCCGGGAAGGCGCCGGATCAAATCCTGCATTCCCCAGAAACACCCGCCAGCCAGAATTGCCTGTTCGGTCGTCATGCGGCTTCTCCCTTGTTGGTGATGGGCCATAAATAGTGATCAAAGCTGCGATTTTCGAGTTCGCCGATCAAACGATGTCGTGAGCGAAAACGCCGGCGCCACGACGGAGAAGCCGCAGAGCCTCAGCCTTGGCAGAGCGCCGCCATTCTCAGCGCCCGCATGTGACGCCGGTCCGGAAACGACATGGGCCGGGCAACCAGCCCGGCCCATTGCTCGTAATCGTCGGGGCTCAGCCGGCGCGCAGATAGGCGTCGATCTGCTCTTCCAGCATGCCATATTCGCGGCAGCCCTTGCCGCAGCGCTTTTCGATCTCGGACAGCTGCACGCGGGCAGCCGCGACGTCGCCAAGCATCAAATGCGCCTCGCCCATATATTCGCGCACCAGCGTGTAGTCGGGATTGTTGCGCAGCGCTTCCTGGTAATAGCCAAGGCCGACAAGCACGCGGCCAGCCTTGCGGTGGGAATAGCCGAGATAGTTGAGGATGCGCGGGTCGGTCTTGTCGGCGGCCAGCGTCAGGACCTTGATCGCCTCGTCATACTTGCCGTCCATGGCGAGCGCGCGACCGGCCGAATAGAGGCTGTCGTCATTGATCATGCCCGCCTTGGGCGCTTCGCACTTCTTGGTCTCCTTATTGTAGACCATGCCATTGCTGCATTTCACCTCGTCGCCGCTGCTGCTTCCGCCACTGTCGGCCGAAAACACCGGCGCCGCCAGTAACGGCAGCGACACCACAACGCCTGCAAGCACTTTCGCAATTCGGGTCTGCATCGCTACCTCCTGGAGTGCGCCCATCGACAGACTAACGCAGATCGAGGCGGTTTTCATCCCGCACGAAAGTCCGGTATCGATCCATTCATGCCCGGCTGCTCATTTTCCGGCGCGGAGGCTGCGGCATGGACGAAATCGACGGTGACGGGTTGCTGCGCCATGACATACCCGCGCACCCTGCCTTGCGCGCGGGGCTGGTCGCCATCGGCGCCTTCGTCGTCGTCATTGCCACTTGGGAACTTTACCGGGGCGTCTGGCCGCTCAATGCCACGAGCCCGTTCTTCCTGTTCATCATTCTCGGCGCCTGGTCGGTCGGCATGCCGATGATCTGGGGCGGCCTGACCGGGCCGGCAGTCCACTGGACGGTCGGTCCCAGCCGAATCGAGATCGTCCAGAAACGCCCGTTCCAGCGGGACAAGCACCACGTTTTCCAGCCCGGCCAGATCGAGCGTTTCGAAACCCTGGAATGTCCTGCTATGGAAAGCGACAGCACTTGGCGCGTCACCATTGTCGGGCGCGACAGCAGCCGCTTCGACACGCGCCATTTTGGCACCCGCAAGACCGCGGATGCGTTTCGCGGACGCATCGAAAGCCTGTTCAACAGCTGACTGGCCAGGGGCCGCGTCTGCGGCGCCAAGCTGGCAGGCCTCGGTCAGCCCTTCAGGTAGCTGTCGATCTGCTCTCTCAAAAGCCCGTACTCGCGGCAGCCGGTGCCGCAGCGCCTTTCGATCTCCGACAGTTGCAACCGCGCGCCGGCAATGTCGCCGAGCGTCAGATGCGCCTCGCCCATGTATTCGCGCACCGGCATGTAGCCGGGATCGTTGAGGATCGCCTCCTGGTAATAGCCGAGGCCAACAAGGATGCGCCCGGCCTTGCGGTGCGAATAGCCGAGATAGTTGAGAATGCGCGCATCGGTCTTGTCTGCGGCAAGCGCCAGCACCTTGATCGCGTCATCGTGCCTGCCGTCCATAGCCAGTGCCCGGCCAGCCCGATAAAGGCTGCCGTCATCGATCATGCCCGCCTTGGGCGGTTCGCATTTCTTGGTCTTCTTGTTGTAGACGAGGCCCGTGCGGCATTTCACTGGGTCGGCACCGCCGCCGCCACTGCCGCCGCCCATGCCACCGCCACCGCCACCGCCTCCTCCGCCGTCAGCGGACATCACGGGAATGGCAAACAGCGGCAGCGCCACCAGTGCGCTGGCCAGAAGCCTCAGATATCGGATCTGCATGGTAACCTCCACCGATGCGTCCCCCCGTCGAGGCAAACGCACCGGAGCAGGCCTTTCGTCCTTAGCCGCGGAAAATCAGCGCGGCTCCGCCGGCGATCAGGGCGAAGCCCATGGCGTGGTTCCAGGTGATGCCTTCCTTCAGGTAGAACACCGAGAAGATGACGAAGACGCTGAGCGTCACCACCTCCTGGATCGTCTTGAGTTCCGCTGCGGTGTAAAATTCGTGGCCGATGCGATTGGCCGGCACCGCGAGCCAGTATTCGAAAAACGCGATCAGCCAGGAAAAGATCACCGCGGCGTAGAGCGGCGCGGTCTTGAACTTCAGATGCCCGTACCAGGCGAACGTCATGAACACGTTGGACGCGATCAGCATCAGCACGGGAAGAACCTTGGGCGAAAGCAGAAAAGCCATGGGAGATACCGTTTGGAGCGAGGAAGGCCGGGCTATTTCTGCCTCGCGCTGCTCCGTGTCAACCACGACAACCACACCGCGAACATCGAGGCAGTGACGTTGCCGCCAAATGCGCTATCATCAGTCGGGGGGAAGGCAACAGGAGCACGCTCGTGCAGCAGCGGCGCGAAAAAGAGTGGGACCTGACCATTGGCCCGGACACCGTCCGGCTGTTCATCCTCAAGGCCAAGGCGATCAGCGCCGGAGTCAACGAGGATTACGAAGACGGCGCCGAACACGAGGTCGAATATGACGGCGACACCCACGACAACCATCGTCACGACGGGCTCGCCGAGGAAGAGGCTGAAAACCTCACCGAAAAGGAACTGCGCGGGCTGATCGCCGACCTCAATGTCGACCAGGCCGCCGAACTGGTGGCGCTCGCCTGGGTCGGGCGCGGCGACTACGATGCCGCCGAATGGTTGGACGCGGTCGCCGAAGCGCGGCAGCGTGGCAACCGCCGCACCGCCAAGTACCTGCTGGGCATGCCCATGCTGGGCGACTGGCTTGAGGAAGGTCTCGAGGCCCTGGGGGCGTGAGCCTGGCCGCATCCGGCTGATGACAGCGCCGTCACCGAATTTGATCACGTCTCGCGGCCGTCACAAGCAACCCGCAGACCGTCAGCGACGTTCACCGGCGATGCACACATGCAAGTCCCGCCTGCTTTCCCTGATCCTTGTCCTGCCGCTGGCGTCATTCGCAGCAATCCCGCACGGCATTGCCCAATCGAAGCCGTCGCTGCCCGATCGAGCGCCGCTGCCACAGGCGGCCCCGGCGCCGGCCATGCCCGCACCGTCACCCGTCGCGCCGCCGCGATCCGGGCAGGTGTTGATCCCCACGCCCGAGCCGCGCCCTGACCAGCCGCCCAGCCGGGAGATGTTCGGTCCGCCGATCCCGGAAACCACAGCGAAGGCCGCTGCAGTACCAGCCTCCGTCCCGATCCCGCCGTTCCGCCCCGATGGCGCCGAAGCACAACCCGACCGGGAGGTGTTTGGCCCGCCGGCACCGAGGATGCTGGCCGACAAGCGCTCCAACGCTCCGCGTCCGGCAACGATGCCGATCGAGGAGGCCGCGTGTCGGACGCGCCTGAAGGTGCTTGGCGTCGAATTCGAAGAGTTTGCCTCGCAAAGTGACGCGGACGGTTGTGCCTTGCCCTTTCCGCTCAAGCTGAAGCGGCTGTCCCGCTCCATCGACATCGAGCCCGACGCGGTCATCAACTGCGCTGCAGCCGAGGCCTCGGCCCGCTTTGCAACCAGTGTCATCGCGCCGGCGGCAAAGGCCGAATTCGGCGACGAACTGAGTGTCGTCGGACAGGCCTCGGCCTATGTCTGCCGCCCGCGCAACGGCACAAGGAAGCTGTCCGAGCATGCCTTCGGCAATGCCCTCGACATCGCTCGCTTCACGCTCGCCAAGGGAGCAGCCATCGATGTCGAGCCGACTCCGCCGGAGAAGAACGCAAAATTCCTCGGCGTCGTGCGCAAGGCCGCCTGCGGGCCGTTCAAGACCGTGCTCGGCCCCGGCAGCGATGCCGACCATGCCCGGCATCTGCATTTCGACCTCGCGCCACGCAAGAACGGCGGCACCTTCTGCCAGTAGGCCATGGCTGGACCGCAGCGACCATCGTTCGCGCCGCAATTCGGCCCCAGCCGTAAACGGGGCCGCTGATCTTTCCTTTACCCTTGGCGACTAGGCTCATGCCTTCAAGGGGACAGGAGCCTTCGCATGGCCGCAGATTCGCGCGCCACCATTCCGGTCGGATCGCCGCGTGCCTCGCGCCAGCGCGCGCTGCTGCTCGCCACGGCCCTTGTTGCGGCTGGTCTCGGCCTCAGCTCCTGTACATCGGGCGACGTGTTCGCGCTCCAGCCCGCCGTCGATGTCGGCTCGCAGACAGCATCTTTGGGTCCCGTCGCCGCAGCCCCCGTGATGGTCGATCCGCAGTCCGACCCGGCACTGGTCGCCCAGGCCGATCCGGCGATCGAGCCGACGCTCGATGCGCAGGCTGCTCAGTTCGAGGAGATCCAGCCTGACGCGCCGCAGCCGGTCCAGACCGCTTCGCTTGCCCCGGCCCAGGGGCGCGGCATGCAGACGCTTGTCCCGTCCAATCCCTACATGGTCGCCTATCCCAAGCTCGACGATCCCTCAAACATGCCGCAGTCCGCCCCGATGCGGCCCGCCGTCATCCCAGCCGACGAGGTCGATTGCCGCAGCGACCTGAAGAAACTCGACGTCACCTATCGCGACCTGCCGCCGATCCGTGACGGCGCGGCCTGCGGCATCGACTATCCGGTCAAGGTTTCGGCCATCGGTTCGGTGCAGATGAAGCCGGCGGCCACCGTCACCTGCCAGATGGCAGCCAGCTTCGCCGCCTGGACCAAGCGCGACCTGGTGCCTGCGGCGCGCCTGCGCTACTTCTCCGGCGTCAAGACCATCCATCAGGGCTCGAGCTATTCCTGCCGCAAGATCGCCGGCTCGCGCACGCTCTCCGAACACGGCAAGGGCAACGCGCTCGACATCATGCGCATCGAGCTCAACAGCGGCCGCGACATCGACGTCGAAAAGCCCGGTCTGTTCGCCTTCCGCACGCGCGGCTTCCTCAACACCATCCGCGCCGACGGCTGCAGCTATTTCAATACCGTGCTTGGCCCCGGCTACAATTACGACCACCGCAACCATTTCCACTTCGACATCAAGCAACGCCGCAACGGTTATCGCGCCTGCCGCTAGCCTTTTTCTCCGGCGGCCCGGCCATGCTCCCGGCCAAATGCACGATGCGCTTTGCCAAAGTTGCTGCTAATATTTATCTTGCTAATGCAACCCATGGTTTTAATTCGCGCCGCAAATCTGTGCGCCCCACCGGCAGCGGGGTACGATGTTACGGGGAAAACTGCAGCGACAGGCAGCCCTGTGGTTCGCCGCTTTATGCGCGGGCTACCTCATGCTCGCCTACTTCGCCGCCCCCGAATTCTGGTCGTTCCGTTTCCTGCACGGCGACCTCAAGCCTGAAGCCCTGCTGACCACCACCGAGCAAGGCATCCCCGGCGACCCCATCAACATCGGCCTTGTCGGCACCGAGCAGGACGTCGTGGCAGCCTTCACTGCCGCCGGCTGGGACCCCGCCGATCAGCTGTCGGTGAAGTCAGCGGTTGAAATCGGTGAAAGCGTGCTGCTTGACCGCCCTTATGTCGACGCGCCCGTGAGCACGCTGCTGTTCAATGGCCGCAGCCAGAATCTCGCTTTCGAAAAGCCGGTCGGCAACAGCCCCGATACCCGCCACCACGTCCGCCTTTGGCTGACATTCACGCCGGGCCCTGATGGCCGTCCGACCTGGTACGGTGCCGCGAGCTTCGATCGCGGCGTAGGCATAAGTCACGACACCGGCGCGATCACCCACCATATCGGACCCGACATCGATGCCGAACGCAATGCGCTGATCGGCGATCTGACCGCTGCCGGACATATCGAGTCGGTCAAGACGATCCCAGGCATCGGCCTGACCAAGACCGGCCGCAATGGCGAGGGCGATCCCTACTTCACCGACGGCAAGGTGCTGATGGCGGTACTTGTGCCGGCCAAATAGCGACATCATCGCCCTGTCGCAGCGGAAGAGTATTTTTCGAGCCGTCTTTCCGAAGGGGCTTAAGCAATGCTATGCAGCGACAATCATGTTATACGCTGAAATCGGTATCGTGGTCGTCCTCATCTGTGTGAACGGCCTTCTGGCAATGTCCGAACTTGCCATCGTTTCTTCCCGTCCTGCCCGCCTGAAGGCGATGATCGACCGCAACGTCAAGGGTGCCGGCCGCGCGCTTGAGCTCGGCGCCAACCCGGGCAAGTTCCTGTCGTCCGTGCAGATCGGCATCACCCTTGTCGGCGTGCTGTCAGGCGCGTTCTCAGGCGCCACGCTCGGCCAGCGGCTGAGCATCGTCCTTGCGAACTCTGGCGCGAGCGCCGGCGTCGCCGACGCGCTCGGCGTCGGTATCGTCGTGGCGGTCATTACCTATGGCTCGCTGATCATCGGCGAGCTGGTGCCCAAGCAGATAGCCCTGCGCGACCCCGAAGGCGTCGCCTCGCGCGTAGCACCCGCCATGGCGCTGCTCGCCAAGATCGCGCTGCCGCTGGTCTGGCTGCTCGACATTTCTGGCCGTTCCGTCCTGTGGCTGCTCGGCCAACGCGGCGAGAGCGAGGAAAAGGTCACCGACGAAGAGATCAAGATGCTTGTCGCCGAAGCCGAGCATCACGGCACCATCGAATCCGACGAGCGCCGCATGATTGCCGGCGTCATGCGTCTGGGCGATCGCGCCGTGCGCGCCGTCATGACCCCGCGCACCGAGGTCGACTGGATCAACCTGCAGGCCGAGGAAACGGCCACCCGCAAGCTGCTGATGGAAACCCAGCACTCGCGCCTGCCCGCCGGCGAAGGATCGGTCGACGCCATGGTCGGCGTCATCCAGACCCGCGAATTGCTCGCCTCGCTGCTTGCCGGCCGCGCTTTCGACCCGCGCAAGCATGTCCGCACCGCCCCGATCGTCCACGATCAGGCCGATGCGCTCGACGTGCTCACCACGCTCAAGCAGTCCGACGTGCCGATGGCGCTGGTCCACGACGAATACGGCCATTTCGAAGGCGTCGTTTCGCCCGCCGACATTCTCGAAGCCATCACCGGCGTGTTCCGCTCCGACCTCGACGAGGACGACGTTGACAATGCCGTCCAGCGCGAGGACGGCACATGGCTGCTCGCCGGCTACATGCAGGCCGACGAGATGGGCGATCTGCTCGGCATCGACCTGCCCGAAAATCGCGACTACGAAACCGTCGCCGGTTACGTGCTGTCGCACATGCACCACCTGCCGGCGACTGGCGAATGCGTCGACGCGCAGGGCTGGCGCTTCGAAGTCGTCGACCTCGACGGCCGCCGTATCGACAAGGTGCTGGCGTCACGCCTGCCCGGCACCCACCGCGAACCGGCGCGGTAGGAGCAACGCCAGACTCGGTGGTTGGCGGCAATCGCCGCCAACCTATGGCACCAGCAAGACTTTTCCCGACGAGCGCCGTTCCTCGATCGCTCGGTGCGCCTCACTTGCGCGATCGAGCGGGTAGCTCTCGCCCAGCATAACCTTGAGCTCACCTGTCGTAGCCATACGAAAGAGTTCGCCGAGATCACTGTGGACCCGCTTCGGCGAAAGCAGCGGCAGCAGCGCGAACCCCTTGAGCGACTGGTTGGCCGCAAGCATCGCCTCCAGCTGCGCAGCATCGAGCGCAAACCTGCCCATCGCGCCAAACAGCAGTTCGCCGCCTGGCGCCAGGGCATCGAGTGCTGCCGCCGTCATCGCGCCACCGACCATGTCGTAGACGATATCGACGCCCGCAGCGCCACTGGCCTTCCTTGCGCGCGCCGGCCAATCCGGCCTGCTGTAGTCGATGCCAGCATCCGCGCCCGGCGATGAGGTGAAGTCGAGCTTGACTGGGGTGCCGGCGGCGGCAATCACCTGCCTGGCACCGGCACGTTTGGCCAGGTGGATCAACAGCGTGCCAACGCCGCCGGAAGCAGAAGTGACGAGGATCGACTTACCCTGTGGCGGACTTTGCCGAAGCAGATGCGCTCCCGCCAAGGCCCTGCACCATCAGCGCCGTCGCGTGGCCGAAAGCCAGATCGTCGGGCAACGGCACAACAAGATGCCAGGCAGCATGAAAAAGGGCGGCTCGTGGCCGCCCTGATGATCCCTTGGGAGGAAAGTCGCTGCTCAGGCAGCCTTGGCTTCTTCGTTCAGCACGTCAGCCTCGCGCGCGATCTTCAGCGCCTTGGCCCACCAGGTGATCTCCTCGATCAGCCCGTTTGCCGACTGGTTCAGGTGGTCGAAGTCGGAGAGCTTCTTTTCGCCCTGGCGCACGGCCAGGAAATCGGCCCACACGATGTGCACGGCAGCCTTGGTCGGCGCCATCTGCAGTTCCACCGCGTGCATGCGCAGCTGCTCGACGGCACGTGCGCCACCGACACCGCCATAACCGACGAAGCCGGCCGGCTTCTTGTTCCATTCCTTGGCGGCGTAATCGAGCGCGTTCTTCAGCACGGCGGTCGGGCCATGGTTGTATTCGGCGGCGGTGAAGATGTAGCCGTCGAACTCGGCGACCTTCTTCTGCCAGCGTTGGGCGACCTCGTTCTGCGACGGCACCCAGGCGGACGAGGCGACTTCGTCGAAGAACGGCAACGGGAAATCTCTCAGGTCGACGATTTCGACCTCGATATCGCCGTGGGATTTTGCGATCTTGGCGATCCATTCCACGGGCGTGTCGGCGAAGCGCGCGGCGCGTGTCGAGCCAACGACGAGGGCGATCTTGGGTTTGGACATGGCAGCAACCTTTCGGGCGTGAGTATCGAAGCGATACTGGTAACTAATGGATACCCACGCTATATAGGTGACTGGAAAACACGTGCACAAGGAGGCACTTTTTTGATACCGAGGCACCCGCACCGCACCGAGGATTGCCGTGCCGTCAGCGATATCCTGCAGCGCGTCGGCGACAAATGGACGGTGCTCGTCGTCGGCAAACTCGGCGACGGCGCCATGCGCTTCAACGAGCTGCGCCACGCTGTCGGCGGCATTTCGCAAAAGATGCTGACCACCACCCTGCGCGGGCTGGAACGCGACGGCTTCGTCTCGCGCACCGTTTTCGCGACAATCCCGCCGCGCGTCGACTACGAACTCACCGATCTCGGCCGCGAACTGCTGGTACCGGTCGGCGCACTTGGCGAATGGGCCCGGCTCAACCAGCGCCGTGTCGCCGAGGCTCGGATGAAGTTCGACACGGCGGTGGAGTAGACGCAGGCGGGGAATATCTTCGCGGCGTCCTTCGAGGCTCGCCCTTCAACGCCGCGCACGATGCTTCAGGGGCTGCGCGTGGGCTCGCGCCTCATGATGAGGACCCTCGGAGTTTCGTAGTCACCGGGCTTTGAAGTGCCATTCACGAATACCGCTCAACGGCGTCGCCAGCGCAGACGGTCGTCCTCACCCTGAGGTGCGAGTGCGAGCCCGGTACAACGTCAGAGGCTATCGACGGCTTCGGCGGGCGAGCCTCGAAGGCCGCACCATCATTCCGCCGGCACCGGCTTCGGCTTGCCCTGCCCGTCCAGTGCCACCATGACGAAATCGGCATCGGTCACCTTTTCCATCATGTCGGAGAGATAGCGCTGCGCCCAGGCTTCGACCTTGAGCGTCATCGAGGTGCGGCCGACGCGGTCGACATGGGTGTAGATGCACAAAGTGTCGCCGATCTTCATCGGCTTGGCGAAGGCCATTTCCTTGACCGCCGCCGTCACCACGCGGCCGCGCGCGCGCTCGGCGGCGCGAATGCCGCAGGCAAGATCCATCTGCGCCATGACCCAGCCGCCGAAGATGTCGCCGGCGGCGTTGGCGTCGGCGGGCATCGCCAGCGTCCGCAGCGTGAGTTCGCCTGTCGGCTGGCCATCGGCATACTGAACCATCGTGTCTCTTCCCCGAAGCATTCTGTCCCCCACCCGTAACTTTGCGGCGGCGGCCACGTCAACGCCGCATCTGTTGCATCGGCCGGTCGTATTTTTCACAAGCCATGCCGTAACCGACGCCGAAGCCTTTCGCTAAGGCGATAGTCTGGCCGCATTGAGGAACACCGACAGGCCGCCGCCCGCATGCAGACGTTCGATTTCATTGTTGTCGGTTCAGGCTCCGCCGGTTCGGTGGTGGCCGAGCGGCTTTCGGCAAGCGGACGCTTTTCGGTGCTGGTGCTCGAAGCAGGCGGCACCGACCGCCGCTTCTTCGTCCAGATGCCGCTGGGCTACGGCAAGACCTTCTTTGATCCTCAAGTGAATTGGAACTACGCCGCCGAAGCCGACCCCGGCCTTGCCGGCAACAAGGACCACTGGCCGCGTGGAAAAATCCTCGGCGGCTCGAGTTCGATTAACGCCATGGTGTGGATCCGCGGTGCGCCCGAGGATTTCGACGCCTGGCGCGATGCCGGCAATCCCGGCTGGGGCTTTGACGACCTGCTACCCGCCTTCAAGGCGATCGAGGACAATCAGGCAGGCAGCACCGGGCTGCGCGGCACGGGCGGCCCGATCCACGTCACCGACAACAGGAAGAACGTCCATCCCCTCACCCACCGCTTCCTGGCTGCAGGCCAGCAGGCAGGCCTCGCCTTGAATCAGGACTTCAACGGCCCCTCCCAAGAGGGCGTCGGCGTTTATCAAATCACCACCAGGGACGGTCGTCGCATGTCGGCCGCGCGCGGCTTCCTGCGCCCCGCGATGAAGCGCGCAAACGTTCGTGTCGAAACCAATGCGCTGGCGACCAAAGTGCTATTCGAAGGCACACGCGCCGTCGGCGTCGAATATCTGCAAAACGGCGCCAAGAACACGGCCCGCGCCGGCCGCGAGGTCATTCTTTCCAGTGGCTCGGTCAACACGCCGCAATTGCTGCAGCTCTCCGGCATAGGCCCAGCGTCAGTGCTCGGCGAACTCGGCATTTCAGCACTGCATGACAACTGTCATGTCGGCCGCAACCTGCAGGACCACCAGGGCGTCAACTACACCTGGAAAGCCAAGGTACCGACGCTCAACCAGCTGTTGCGGCCGTGGTGGGGCAAGATGCTGGCCGGCATGCAATATCTCGCGCTGCGCACCGGTCCGCTGTCGATGAGCATGAACCAGGGCGGCGGCTTCTTCCGCTCGAGTCCGACCCACGCCCTCCCCAACATGCAGCTCTACTTCCAGGTGTTTTCCACGGTATTGCCCAAGGCCGGCGAGCGCCCGATCCTGTCGCCCGATCCCTTCCCCGGCTTTTCCATCGGCCTGTCCAACTGCCGCCCGTCGAGCCGCGGCGAGATCATGATCCGCTCCGCCGAGCCAACCGTCCACCCGCGCATCACTGTCAACGCCTACGCGACCGATGCCGACGTCGCCGAGATGCTCGATGCGGTGAAATTCCTGCGCAAGCTGGCCGCCATGCCTGCCATCGCCGAGATTATCGCTGACGAGGTTTTGCCAGGCCCGTCAATCACTTCCGACGCCGACTTGATTGAGGATTTCCGCAAGCGCTCCGGCACCGTCTACCACCCCGTATCAACCTGCCGCATGGGGCCTGACCCCAAGACCTCGGTGGTCGACCCGCGCCTGCGCGTCCACGGCCTCGCCGGCCTGCGCGTCATCGACGCCTCGATCTTTCCCGACAATATCACCGGCAACACCAACGCCGCCACGATCATGACCGGCTGGAAGGGCGCGGAGCTGGTGCTGGAGGATGCAGGGTGAACAGCTCCGAGAGCTCGCGCAGCCCCTCACCCTTACCCTCTCCCCATGAAGGACGGGGAGATGGGTCGCCAGCGTCGCGGCCAGCCTCCTTCTCCCCGTTCTCGAAGGGAGAAGGTCCGGCAGGGGATGAGGGGCAGCGCCTGACGTCAACGATTTCACGCCACCGGGAGGAGCATCGATGAAGATCACCGACGTCAAGACCTTCGTGGTCAACAACCCGCCGCCTGGCATCGGCGGCAAGTATTTCATCTTCGTCAAGCTCACGTCAGATGGCGGCGTGGTTGGTTATGGCGAGGCCTACAACGCGACCTTCTCCGCCCATGTCACGGCGCGGATGATCGAGGACATGGCCGAGCGCTACCTTGTTGGACAAGACCCACACGACATCGAAAACCTGTTCCGCCGCTGCTATTCGTCCGGCTTCACCCAGCGGCCAGACGTTTCCGCCATGGGCTGCTTTTCGGCGCTGGAAATGGCCTGCTGGGACATCATCGGCAAGGAAGCCGGCAAGCCGGTCTACAAGCTGCTCGGCGGCCAGGTACACGAGACGCTGCGCTCCTACACCTATCTCTACCCGCATCAAGGCAGCGTCCACACCGAAGACGTGGCACCGAAGAACGTCTACAACGACCCCGACATGGCCGCCGAATGCGCGTCGCTCTATGTCGAACAAGGCTTCAACGCGGTGAAGCTCGATCCGGCGGGGCCGTGGACAGCCTATGACGGCCACCAGCCCAGGCTGATCGACATCGATCTGTCGGTACGCATGATGAAGGCCATCCGCGAGGCCGTCGGCACCCGCGCCGATATCCTGTTCGGCACCCATGGCCAGTTCACCGCCTCGGGTGCGCTGCGCATAGCGCGCGCCATCGAACCCTACGATCCCTTGTGGTTCGAGGAACCGGTGCCGCCTGATATGCCCGAGGTGATGGCACAGGTCGCGCGTGGCACCTCGATTCCCATCGCTACCGGCGAGCGGCTGACCACCAAGTTCGAGTTTGCCCGGGTCATCGAAAACCGCGCCGCCACCATCCTGCAGCCCGACCTCGGCCGCTCCGGCGGCATCCTCGAGACCAAGAAGATCGCCGCCATGGCCGAGGCCTATCACATCCAGATCGCGCCGCATTGTTATTGCGGGCCGATCGTTGGCGCCGCCAACATCCAGCTCGCCGTCACCTTGCCCAACTTCCTCATCCTCGAATCACTCAAGCAGTGGGACGGCTTCCACGCAACGCTACTGAAGAAGAAGATCGAGTGGCAGGACGGCCACGTCATCCCCTCGAAGGAACCAGGTCTTGGCGTCGAGCTCGACGAGGCGGTCTGCGAAGCCAACCCTTATGACGGTCCCCACCTGCACCTGCAGATGGTGCAAACGCCGCTGCTGCCGTGAGCAATACGGTGACCCAGCCCCTCGCCTACGCCTTCGTCGGTCTCGGCCATCTCGGCGCCAACCTCGCGGCGTGCCTTGTCCGCGGTGGTTTCGAGGTGGTCGTCTATGACCGCAATGCCGAGGCCGTCGAGCGCCTCGTAACGTTGGGTGCGTTCGCCGCGTCGAGCCCAGCCGAAGCCGCCGCCCGCGCCGGCAACGCCATCACTTGCCTGCCCTCGCCCCAGGTCAGCGAGGCGGTGCTGGCCGGGCCAGACGGGCTGCTCGCCGGCCTGCCCAAGGGCGGCACCTGGATTGAGATGTCGACCAACGGCCGCGACGAAATCCTGCGCCTTGCCGACATCGCCGCCGAGTCTGGTGTCTACACACTGGAGTGCCCCGTCACCGGCGGCGTGCATCTCGCCGCCGAAGGCAAGATCACAGCATTGGTCGGCGGCGATGCCGCGCTCTACCAGCGCCACCGCGCAGCCATCGAGGCGATGTGCGCCCGCGGCTTCCTGATGGGGCCGATCGGCTCGGCCGCGGTCATCAAGGTCATCACCAACATGCTGGCCTTCATCCACCTCGTCGCGGCCGGCGAGGCACTGATGCTGGCGAAGAAAGGCGGGCTCGACCTCGCCCAGGCCTACCACGCCATCGCTGCCTCCTCAGGCAACAGCTTCGTCCACGAAACCGAAAGCCAGTTGGTACTCAACGGCTCCTACGACATCGGCTTCACCATGGATCTCGCGCTCAAGGACCTCGGCTTCGCGCTCGCCATGGCGGATGAGAGCGGTGTCCCGCTCGACCTCGCGTCCCGCGTCGCCGCGATCTTCGCACAGGGCAAGGCGGCCTATGGCGGCGACGCCTGGTCGACGATGATCGTCAAGCTGCTCGAGGACGCAACGGAGACTGATCTGCGTGCGACGGGCTTTCCAGCGAGACTGTGAGACGGCCCCGTTACTCTCTCCGTTGTGGGGAGGGTCGGTGAGTAGCAGAGCGAAGTGAAGTTCGCGAGGCGAGGTGGAGGTACCCCGCGCTCGCCCAACTACCCCGTCGCTTCGCGCCGACCTTCCTCACAAAGGAGAGGGTCAAGCGCCGGCACGGCTTGCCCATCCTCGCGCCTTTGACACCCGGCCCCAGCTCAAGATAGCTCTCGCCATCACATGAGGAGGATTCTCCGATGCGGGCGAGCCTGAGGGCAAAAATAATCGACGTCTGCGCGCGCAAGATCGCCGCCAAGGGGTCCGATGTCGGGCTGTCGTTCTACGCGTTTTTCGCCAACAAGAATGACGATCCAGAACTGCTCATGGAAGCCGCCGAATGGTGGATCCGCACACACAAGCTCGACCATTTCGAAAAGGCCGCGAAGATCGAGGCGATGGTCCGCGCAATGGACGCCTAAGCGGCACTCTTTCAATTTCAGCAGCTTACGCCATTTCCCGGACTCAACCTCGCAACCGTTTGAATCAGCACCTGACCTTCAGCACCTTGGGCACCATCTCGTAAGTCGCTGGAATATGCCCCGGCGACTCGCCATCGATGTCGACGAGTGCGGCATTGGCAAGTGGATCGCCCAGCGGCTCGACCACGACCCTGCGGCCGCGCAGGATGGTGATGGCGGGATGGTTGCGGTGGCGCCCGCCATAGAGCAGCCGCAGGTCGAGGATCAGCTTGAGCTTGCTCGCGGCGCGCAGGATGACGATGTCGAACAGCCCGTCGTCGGGCACGGCGTCGGGCGCGATCATCATGCCACCGCCGAAGAAGCGCTCATTGGCCACCGCCACCATTGCCACCCTGGCCTCGACCGGTTCGCCGTCATCGACGGTGATGCGCACGTCCTGGAAGCGGTAGCGCACGAACTCGGTCACCGTGCGCCAGAAAAACAGCGCCTTGGCCGGCACCCAATGCTTGCGCCGGTCGCTGTTGACCGCACGCACCGTCGCGCCCGATATGCCGAGGCTGGCAATGTTGACGAAATGCCGGCTCGCCAGCCGGCCGTGGTCCTCGACGAAGGAGACGCGGCCGGCATCTATCAGCCGGTCGCTGCCCTCGGCAATGCGCGCGATCGCCGCCTGTATCTCGACCGGAATGCCCATGCCGCGGGCGAAATCGGAGCCGGTGCCGCAAGGCAGCACACCGAGGATCGCCGCAGCGCCTGTTTCGGCCTGCATCTGCAAAAGTCCGTCGGCAACCTCGCTGATCGTGCCGTCGCCGCCGGCAGCGACCACCAGCTCGCAGCCGAGCGCTACCAGGTCGCGCGCGATGACCGCGCCGTCTCCCGGCCCGGAAGTCTCGCGAAACTCCACCTCGCCGAAGCGCGCGGCAAGCGCTGCCGCAACCTCGGTCCAGTGCGTGTCCAGCCTGCCGCCGCCGGCTACCGGATTCCTGACGACACCGACTTTCACGAACGAAACCCTCCCCGGCAGCATACGCGCCACCGCCTCCCCGCTTATTGTTAGCCGCGGCACCAAATGCGCAAGGGAAAGGTTGCAAAGTTCACATCCTGTCGACCGCCTGGCGGGGAAGAAATGCCGCCAGAAGGCCACAACGCAACCGCGAATGCGCCGCGCCACCGTCATGCCATGATTGCGGCCAACTGGCGCCGCGATCAGAGCGGAGAAATCGCTTCATCAACAATCCCTGAGGATTCGGACCGTGATCAAGTCTGCCCTTGTCGCCATGACCATCGTTGGTTGCGACTGCGACGCCAAGCTTTGCGAGTATATCGGCGAAACGCCGGCACAGTGGACGTCCGTCTCCGACTGCGAGACGGCGATGAAGAGCCGCATCCTGCGCGAAGGCAATCATGCCTACCCGCTGGTGACCGGCATCTGCCGCACCACCGCTTTCGTCGACCCGCAGCTCGCTGCCGCGCCCGCGGTCCAGCCACAGGTCCTGCCTGCCGCCTATGCCGGCACCAGCGAAGACTCGGTGCTCTACCGCACCGCCAATGGCTACGCGCTGGTTCGCTCGGGGCTCGATCGTTTTGCCGACGGCACACTTGCGGTGGCGAAGCGCTCGTCCAGCTGGCTCGCCGCGAACATCGGCTTCTGAGCCTGCCTGCTTGAAAAAATGGCCGACCTCGGAAGAGGCCGGCCGCAGTTTGGTTTGCGTCCTGGAAGGGTATCAAGAACGTCACCCGCCCTGCCGGGCGCATGGCATTGCCGGCAGCGCGCATGTGCAACAGCTGTTACGAGGCCGCTTCGATCGCGGTCACGGCGCCCGTGGTGTCGTCCACCGTCACCTTGACCTTGGCGCCGGCAGCGAGGCCATCGACCTTGATGGTTTCGGGGATGACATAGGTCTTGCCGTCGTCGAGCGTGATCGAGCGCGTCGCCGGATCGACCGACTGGACCGTGCCCTGGACTTCAGCAGCATAGGCGGCACCGATGAAGGCGAGCGAGGCGACGGTCGTTGCAAGGATCTTGTTCATGTCTGGTACTCCCGTTCTGGTCTGTCCCGGCTGGCCCTGCCCTCGTAGCAAGGCCCGCCGAACGAGATGGAAACTGACCGGCGAACCGCTGTGGCGCAAATCACGTTGCATGAAATTACTGAACGTAATCATAAGCTTATTTCTGCCGTATTTGACCGTAACCGCCCCATCACCGGCTGCTTCGGCATCCCCTCGATATCGCTTCGGCCCTTGGCAGCCATGCGATGGGAGGCGTCACACCACTGTCACCGCCTCGCCACCTCATGGCCGGATTCCAGAACGGCCGATCACGAAACGCCTTTCGACGTTAGGGCGGAGAGATTTTTTCCGCGCGGGCCGCCACCCTCCCGCGACGTTTTGCGCCTTCGTTTCGTTGGTCCAGTCGGCTCGGTCACCTTCACAGTCGCCAGTGATTCTGGCATAGCTCGCGCCGCACGATTTGTGCTTTTGGGAAGCTCCCGTGAACCCCCTGTTCGAAATCGTCGGCGCCGTCGCCGCTGTCCTGACCACGCTGTGCTGGCTGCCGCAGATCGCCAAGATTCTGCGCGAGCGCAAGACCAGCGACATTTCGCTCGGCACCAATGCCGCGCTCGCCACCGGCATCTCCTTGTGGATCGTCTATGGCGTAGCGCTCGGCTCGTTGCCGGTGATCCTGTCGAACTCGGTCACCTTGCTGTTCATCCTCGCCATCGTCGGGCTCAAGCTGCGCTTCGGTTAGCGGACCGGCCCGAAAACCAGAACCGGTTTTCGGAAAGCGCGATACAGAGCTTCAAAGTATTTGAGCGTCCTTCTGCGAACGGACGCGCAGCGCTCCAACCGCACCTCACGAACCGATCTTGCGCACCAGCGAGGCCGTCGCCAGGATTGTAGCCATGTCGGCGATCATCGGCTCGATATACGCCTTGTAGTCGAGCGCCTCAGTCGACGCGGGCAGCTCGAAGAAGTCCTTCTTGTGCGGCAGCAGCAGGAATCCGTCCTTGCCCGACAGCGCGATCCGCGCCGGCTCGCCCGGCCATGCTTCCTTGAGCCAGATCAGTGCCTGCGCCATCTGCCCCGACACCAGCGGCTGCGCCGCCTCGACATTGTCGCTGCGGAAATCATAGTCCTCGTCGAGATCGCCTCCGGACTTGATCTCCTGCATCCCACCAAACATTTCACGGAAGAAGCCCATCACGGTGTTGGTCTTGAGCGTAGCGACAAGTATACCCGGAAACGGCTTGGCCATGTCGAAGGCGACGATGATGCCGTCGAACAAAGTGACGTCGGACTTCTCCACACGCCGCCATGCCGCGGTCTCATAAAGCTCGAAGGTGAAGCCCTCGTATTTACCCGAAATGATGTCGTCGAACTGGCTGTCGCTGTAGTCGCCGATCGTTTCGCGCGGCAGCTTGGCGAAGGTCGCAGGCACGTCGCCCTTGCCGAGCCGCATGTTCTCGATGAAGCCGAAGACGATCGGTAACAGCCGGTTGCGGAACGAGGAATTGGCAAGCTCGACCGGCTTCACGGCCCGGAAATAGGCGAAGAACGCCGCCACGAACGCCACCGCATAGAGATAGACATGCGGCGTCGACACCCAGACCTCGGCGGGATCGGCGGCAAGATTGAAGATCAACGCCAGAGCGAAGACGGCAACGATCAGCCCGCCCAGATAGAGCGGCACCCGCCAGATCGTCGAACGCCGGATCGCCGTGCGCTCGCTCTGGTAGGCTTCAAGTTCCTTCTTGATGCCGGCAATCTGCGCCGCGTCGGGCATGAAACCAGTTGCGCTCATATCCGCCCCCAAAAGCACGCCGGCATGGTGCCGGCAGCAGGCGCGATGATAGCGGCTTTTCGCCAAATGTCGCGGCATAAACAAGGGGATGGCGCAACATCCGGACTCAGCTCGTGAAGCCTGGGGAGGCTGCTCCGTAAACCGCCTGCCAGCGCGCCCGCGCCTTCGTTCCGAGTTCGCCAGCGACCTTGTCGAGCGGCACCATCTTCTCGCGCTCGCCGTCACGCTGGCGCATGAACGGCGCCATGCGATAGCTCGCGATCTGGCCGCGCGTCGCCGCATCGGCGCTGACGTCGACGATCAGGATCGCTCCGATCCGACCAGGCCATGGCTGTCGCGCCAAGGCGGTGCCAAGGAAGTCGCCGAGCCCGTAGGCAACCAGCGTGTCGCCGACGCGCCCAATCGGCTGCACGACATGCGCGTGATGCCCGACAACGAGCCCGACGCCGAGCTCGGCCAGGCGCCGTGCCCGGTCGCGCGTGTCAGGCCGTGGGAAATGACGGAACTCCCAGTCCCAGTGCGGCACGGCGCAAACCAGGTCGGTCCCGTCCGCAAGGCCGTTGCCGGCGGCAGCAACAAACTCGTCGGCCATCGCCACCCGCCCGGCAAAGGCTGAAGCCGGCGCGTTGCGCCATTGGGTGAACGCGCAAAGCCCGAGTGTAACCGGCCCGATGGTGCGCATCGTCACCGATGTCGTCGTCCCGATGGTGGCGATGCCCAGTTCGTCGAGTGCCGCCTTGGTCGCCTCGAAGCCGGCGATGCCCTGGTCAAGCACATGGTTGTTGGCGAGCGACAGCACCAGCCGACTGGGCGCGATGGCAGCAGCTGCCAGTGCGCCCTGGAGAAACCCCCGCGTCATCGCGTGGTGGGTTCCAAGCCGCGTCCCAAGCCGCGCGCTCGGACTTGCAACGACAGGGCTTTCGCAATTGCCGACCACCAAATCCGCCGCCCCCAGCAGCGCCACAAGTTCGCGGTCGAAGACCGGCGGCCTGCGGTTGGCGACGGCGGAAATGTCGCCGACGAAAGCCAGGCGCACGCTTTGGCCATGCTGAGGCAGGAACCGCACCTGATCGGGCAGGTAGCCGGCACCAGCACCGCGCAGCGACGGCTTCACAAACCGCGCCGGCCAGGAAATCTTGTAGGAGAAAGGATAGTTGGACACGCTGCGCCTGAAATTGATTGCCGTCACACTAGCAGCATTTCATTGCGCACAGCTGGCGGTTCCAGGCAGACGTTACTTTTGCCGGCGCTTTTTGCTCGAACGGTCGATGGCCAGACGGTAGATCTTGTCGATCTCGCCGACGATGCGCTGCGGGTCGAGCTGGCGCGCGATCTCCTGCCGTCCCGCCTGCCCCACCGCCTGGCGCCTGGCTTCGTCGCGCAGTTCCAGCGCCGCCTCCGCCATACCGGCGACGTCGCCGACCTCGAATGTCTGCCCTGCGGGCAGCAGGTCGACCATGTTGCCGACGCGCGTCGACAGCACCGGCAAGACCGCCGCCATTGCCTCCAGCGGCGCGATCGGCGCCTGCTCGTCGCGCGAGGTCATCAGAAACACGTCGAGGGCCGGCAGCAAATCGAGCGCGTCACTGCGCAATCCCGGCAGATGGATTCGCCCCTTAACCTCGGGCGCGGCGATCGCGCCGTCCCACTCGGCCATGATGTCGTTACCCTGCTGGGTCGAGCCGACGACCAGCAGTTCGGCATCGACGCCGTTGTCCAGCAGACGGCGCAGCACTCGCACCATGTCGATCTGGTTCTTGCGCCCGCCCAGTTGTCCGACCGAGCCGATCAGGAACGCATCGTCGCGGATGCCGAGGGCCGCGCGGGCTTGCGACCGGGAGGCCGCCGACACCGGCTCGATCCTGGAGACGTCAAACATGTTGGGCAGCAGGTGGATGTGCCGGCGCGAAACCAGCCAGTGCCTGATGTAATAGTCCACCGTCCACTGGCTGAGCCCGATGACCTCATGGGCAAACAGCCACGGCAGCTGGTACTGGCGCGCATGCGCCGTCATCACGATCGGCGTTCCGGCGGCGCAGCGGAACACCAGCCCGAACTTGTTGCCACGGCTGCCGTGGCAGTGCACCACGTCCTCGCCCCAGTCGCGAATGGCATAGCCGACGCGCCGAATCTCCTTTGGCGTCGTGGCGAAACCCGATCCCATCATCTGGATCGGGCCGTCGAACTTCTGATGCTCGATCCACGAGCCGAGCGAATGCACCAGCATCACCTCATGCCCGGCATCGAGCTGGGCCTGGATCAGGATCCGCGAACTGGTGGCAACGCCGTTCAGCGCGCCATGGCCGACAAGATGCGCGATCTTCATTGCGCTGGCGTCTGCTGCGAACGGTTGGTCAGGAAGCTCATCTGCCGCTTAGGTCTCAAAATTGGATGGACGCTCTCTAACATTCCCAGATGCTCCGGCATACACGGCTTGTGCACGCCACATCGCCGCGCCTCGGGCCGGCCGTCCTTTGTTACCCAGGCATAAAGGATAATGCCGGCAGTACACTGGCGCGCGCGACAATAGGCAGTAATCTCAAGCAGTTCGAATGATTCAGGTCTGGAGGCACTGCCCATGATGTTTCGAAGACTTGCCACCGCTGCGGCCTTGCTGGCCGGATTGATGGCTCTTCCTGTCACTGCCATGGCCGCCGAAGCCTACACCACCGGCAACGTCAATGTCCGCAACGGCCCCGGCACAGGCTACGCCAAGCTCGGCATGCTCTACGAGGGCACCCGCGTCGACCTGCGCGGCTGCGAAGGCAACTGGTGCAACGTCTATGGCCCCCGCCTGCGCGGCTGGGTCTCGGCCAACTATCTCGACGAGTATGTCGGCCGTCCGCCGGCCGTGGTCGTGGCCCCGACAATCATCGTGCGGCCACCCCACTACCGCCCGCCGCACTGGAACCGGCCCCCGCACTGGAATCGCCCACCCAAGCCACGTCCGCCAAGGCCGCGCCCACCCGGCGCCAACTGCAAGATCGCGCCCGGCTTCCCCTGCCCAAGGTGACATCCTCCTGACAGCCTGATGTCAGGAGCACGATTGCCCGTCCGCGCGGGTGCCGGCTTTCCGGCATCCGCGCCCTTTCCATTTTAGCCGATACCGCCCATATTTCGTCCATGGCCAAATCTCCTGACAAGAAAACGCCCGCTTCGGGAAGCGACAACCGTGCCGCGCAGCGCAAGCGCGGCGGCAATGGCGTGACCGACTTCATCGACGCCTCCGAGCCGCTGCACCGTCCGGGCTTCGGCGAAGCGCCGCAGGCCGAATTCACGGGCGCGCCGTTATCAGGTTCGATCGCCGATTGGGCCGAGCAGATCGCCAAGGAGGCTGAAAAGCCGCAACCCAAGCCAAAAAAGATCCCCGAGAAAAGTTCGGCCCCCACGCGCTCGTCGCGCGGCACCTCGATGGGCGGCGCGGCTTCGGCCAAGGATCGCGCCGCCGCGGGCCTCAGCCCGGTCGCCGGTCTCGACATCTCGCTTGAAGACGCGGCGTCGCTATCCAATTCCGGCGTCACCGCCACCGTCGCCGCCCTGTCGGCGCTGATCGAGAGCGGCAACCCGCTGTTCAAGGATGGCGAGATCTGGGTGCCCCACCGCCCCGCCCGCCCGGAAAAATCCGAAGGCGGCATCCAGATCGTCATGCAGTCGGAATTCGAGCCGGCCGGCGACCAGCCCACCGCCATCAAGGACCTCGTCGAAGGCGTCAGCTCGGCCGAGCGCACGCAGGTGCTGCTCGGCGTCACCGGATCCGGCAAGACCTTCACCATGGCCAAGGTCATCGAGCAGACCCAGCGTCCCGCACTGATCCTGGCGCCCAACAAGACGCTCGCCGCCCAGCTCTACAGCGAGTTCAAGAAGTTCTTTCCCGACAACGCGGTCGAGTACTTCGTCTCGTATTACGACTACTTCCAGCCCGAGGCCTACGTCCCGCGTACCGACACCTACATCGAGAAAGAATCGACTATCAACGAGCAGATCGACCGCATGCGCCACTCGGCGACGCGCTCGCTGCTCGAACGCGACGACGTCATCATCGTCGCCTCGGTGTCGTGCATCTACGGTATCGGCTCGGTCGAAACCTACACCGCCATGACCTTCCAGATGGCGGTCGGCGACCGGCTCGACCAGCGCCAGCTGCTCGCCGACCTCGTCGCCCAGCAATACAAGCGCCAGGACATCAACTTCGTCCGCGGCTCGTTCCGCGTGCGCGGCGACACCATCGAAATCTTCCCTGCACACTTGGAAGACTCGGCCTGGCGCATCTCGCTGTTCGGCGACGAGATCGATTCGATCACCGAATTCGACCCGCTGACGGGCCAGAAAACCGGCGACCTCAAGAGCGTAAAAATCTACGCCAATTCGCACTATGTCACGCCGCGCCCGACCTTGAATCAAGCCATCAAGTCGATCAAGGAAGAGCTGCAGCACCGCCTGCAAGAGCTTGAAAAGGCTGGCCGTCTGCTCGAGGCCCAGCGCCTGGAGCAGCGCACGCGCTTCGACCTGGAGATGCTGGAAGCCACCGGCTCCTGCGCCGGCATCGAAAACTATTCGCGCTATCTCACCGGCCGCCGTCCCGGCGATCCGCCGCCCACCCTGTTCGAGTACATCCCCGACAACGCGTTGGTCTTCATCGACGAAAGTCACGTCACCGTGCCGCAGATCGGAGGCATGTATCGCGGCGACTTCAAGCGTAAGGCGACGCTGGCTGAATACGGCTTCCGCCTGCCGTCCTGCCTGGACAACCGGCCGCTGCGCTTCGAGGAATGGGACGCCATGCGCCCGCTCTCGGTCGCGGTATCGGCGACGCCTGGCAACTGGGAGATGGAAGAGGCCGGCGGCGTCTTCGCAGAGCAGGTCATCCGCCCGACCGGCCTGATCGACCCGCCCGTCGAAGTGCGGCCTGCGAAAACCCAGGTCGACGATGTTGTCGGCGAAATCCGCGAGACGACCAAGGCCGGCTACCGCACGCTGGTCACCGTGCTGACAAAACGCATGGCCGAGGACCTGACCGAGTACCTGCACGAAAACGGCGTCCGCGTCCGCTACATGCACTCCGACATCGACACGCTGGAACGCATCGAAATTCTCCGCGACCTCAGGCTCGGCGCTTTCGACGTGCTCGTGGGCATCAACCTGCTGCGCGAAGGCCTCGACATTCCCGAATGCGGTTTCGTCGCCATTCTCGACGCCGACAAGGAAGGTTTTTTGCGCTCCGAGACCTCGCTGATCCAGACCATCGGCCGCGCAGCACGTAACGTCGACGGCAAGGTCATCCTCTACGCCGACCAGATCACCGGCTCGATGGAACGGGCCATGGCCGAGACGACGCGCCGTCGCGAAAAGCAGATGGCGTGGAACGAGGCCAACGGCATCACGCCGGAAAGCGTCAAATCGCGCATCTCCGACATCCTCGACTCGGTCTACGAAAAGGACCACGTCCGCGCCGACATCTCGCAGTTCACCGACGAGGCCGGTGCGATGATCGGCAACAACCTCAAGGCCCATCTCGAAGCGCTCGACAAGCAGATGCGCAACGCCGCCACCGATCTCGACTTCGAGAAGGCGGCCCGCATTCGCGACGAAATCAAGCGTCTGCGCGAGATGGAGCTCGCCATCTCCGACGACCCTCTGGCCCGCGACGTCGAGAGCCAGAGCCCCGCTTCCGGCCGTGAAAAAGGCAAGCACAACAAGGGCGTCGCCAAGCATCGCACGGTCGAGGAGCAGGAACGTTTCCGCAAGCTCGACGAGGCGCGTGCCGCCGAGGAGGCGGCCAAGGCTGCGCGAACCAACCTGTTCCGCAAGCCCAAGCTCGACGAGATGGGTGCCGACGGTGCGGTTCCCGCAGGCAAGACGCTGTTTGCCAAGCCCGGCATCGACGACATGGGCCCGGGCACTGACATGGCAACGCCCGCCGGCGCCATCTCGCGTTCGCTGTTCAAGAAACAGTCGGCCGACGAGGCGCACGGCGCCGACTACGGCGTGCCCGACGACGGTAAATCACTGTTCCGCAAGAACGACCTCGACGAGATGACCGTTCGCCGCACCGAAAAGCCGGTCGAGGGCGTCAAGCCGGTCAAGCGCGCCAAGATCGGCGCCGGCTCCTACGAGGACCCGGCCGAAGCCGCGCGTGCGAAAAAGAAGCCGGGCAAATCAGGACGGCCGGGGAAGTAGCCCGGTCGCTTGCGCCGACAACAATGCGTTCGGCCAAAAATCTTCGTCGACCATGTCGGATCGTGCCGGCCTCGCTCGTCCTAGAGGCGAGGCATCGGCCAACGGTGGTCAAGATGCCCGCAACAGGTGCCGCCAGCGCGGCGATTGGCTCAAGCGAGGAACGGAGACAACAAATGTCGGAAACACAGAACGAATATCCCGCCCCGAAAGTCCTTGGTGGCCTGATCGCCTATTTGCAGGTCGATGGCGCCTACAAGGCGGCGGAATTCTACAAGCGCGCCTTCGGTGCCGAGACGGCCTTCGCCTTCCCGCCCGACGAAAAGGGCCGCACCATGCACATCCATCTCTACATCAACGGCAGCTCGATGATGCTGGCCGATGCCTATCCCGAGCACGGCCATGCCCACGAAAAGGCCCAGGGCTACACCATGCAGCTCATCCTCGGCGACGACATCGACGCCTGGTGGAAGCGCGCGGTCGATGCCGGCTGCGAGGTGGTCGTGCCGCTCGACGTCATGTTCTGGGGCGACCGCTGGGGCCAACTGCGCGATCCGTTCGGTGTCGCCTGGGCGATGAATGCACCGGTCAAGCCGGCCTGACAGGCTTGACCCACGCTGCGCGCCTCTGTGGCGCGCAGCACTTCGCTGGCTATCAGTCGTGCGTTTCACCAGCCAGCGGTGTCGCCAGCATCGACGGCCGCTGTTCGAACGCGTCGAACCAGCTTGTCAGCCGCGTCCGCTCGCGAAACGACGGCAGCTCGCGGAACGCCATCCACGACAGCGCGGTCGCCAGCGCCACGTGTCCGACATGCAGCGCATCGTCATCCAGCTCTTCTTCGAGCCAGTCATAGGTCGCCTCGATCTTGTCAGTGAAACCTTCGGCCAGCGCCGCATAGCGCAGATGCCCGGGCCGCCGCTCGGTCTCCCAGCGCAAACCGATACCCGTCTGTGCCAGCCCTTGCGCCACCGCCTGCAGCCGCAACGCCTGCCAGCGCGCCTCACCCTCATCCGGGATCAGCTTTCGACCGTCATGCAGCGTGTCGAGATAAGCGCAGATGACGTCGGAATCGAAGATCGGCCCGCCGTCCGGGCGCAGCAGCACCGGCACCTTGCCGAGCGGGTTCTCGGCATAGACCCGCGCGTTGTACAAGGTCGGACTGGTTTCATGATGGATCACATCGAGCTGGCCGGCGAAGCCGATCTCATGCGCGAAGACAAGCGCCTTGCGGGCAAAAGGCGAATGGGTCTGGTAGTAGAGGATCATTGTTTTCCCGTGCAGGCCGGCGGCAGGTAGCTCCGCCGTTCTAGCCTGCACGCGGCGAGAATTGCGCTCTCATTGCCGCCCGCTGGCGCAAGTTCGTTTCGCACTGGCGTGCCCCTTTGATGCGTTTCCGCACTCGCTGCCCCAGGCAGGTCGCCCCTATGCGATTCCTATAAAACCGGCCGCCTCCCTCTCTCGAATTCACACACGAGGGTGGACTATCTGTTATTCCATCATGCATCAGGAAAACATCGCAGCCCTGGCCGACCGTATCGCCGAAATCAGGATCCTGCGCGAGCATCACCTATGGGCCGCCGCCGGCATTTTCGGCCTCGATGACCTCGACGGCACCAAGCGCCGAAAGTTCAGGGCGCTGATGGATGCCGACGCACTGCTCGACGCTGTGCTGCTGCTTGCCGCCAGCGCCGGGCCACCGCGACAGGTCGAAAACATCGGCAACCACGCCGGGCGCTGGCTCTGTTCCATGCGCTACGCTTCGACTGGCGGCAGCCGAACCTGCGCGGCCAGGCATGCAGACCTAGCGGCCGCGGTTCTCGCTGCGCTGCTGGCGAGCTTTCAGCAGCCATCCATGGCGCGCCGCCGCCGCGCCAGCAATTTCCTCCAGCATGATCGGGCCCACAGCCATGACACCCAAAGCCGTGACCACTGAGCGGATTCATCAACGCTTTTTCGGCGCCATATCTGCGCTCCCCACGCCGTTCGGCAACGGCGAAGTCGATCTGAGAAGCCTCGCTGCGCTGGTAGAATGGCAGATCGCAGAAGGCATCAACGGTCTCGTCACCTGCGGCACCACAGGCGAGGCCCCGACCCTGTCCTGGCATGAGCGCATCATGGTGATCCGCAAAACGGTAGCGACATCAAACGGGCGCGTGCCGGTCATCGCCGGCACCGGCACCAACAGCACGGAATCGACCGTTGCCTTCACTGCAGCCGCTCGCGATTTTGGCGTCGATGCCGCGTTGATCGTCACGCCCTACTATAACAGGCCGAGCCAGGCCGGCATCGTCAGGCATTTCGAGACCATCGCCGCCAAGGTCGACAGTCCTGTTTTCGTCTACAACGTTCCGTCGCGCACCGGCGTCGACCTCACGCCGGCCACCATCGAGCAACTGGCTGCGATCCCCAACATCATCGGCTTCAAGGATGCGACCGGCGACCTGTCGCGCCCCATGGCATTCGCCCAAAGGTTCGGCGACCGCTTCACCTGGCTGTCCGGCCACGATGCCACCGCTTTCGGCTTCAACACCATGGGCGGCAGCGGCACCATCTCGGTGGTTTCCAATGTGGCGCCGCGCCTTTGCGTGGCCATGCACGACGCCTGCCGGCGTGGCGATCCGCACGCGGCGCGCGAAATCCACAATCGGCTCACGAAGTTCATTGCCGCGCTCGAACTCGAGACCAATCCGGTACCGGTCAAGCATGCCCTGCACCTGATGGGCAAGATGCCACCAGATGTCCGGCTGCCCCTGGTCGAGGTCGAGCCCAATACCGCGTCCGCCATCGGCGATGCGCTGTCGGTACTGGACACGCATCCCCACCCCGCGCGTGCGCTCCGTCCCGTACCGCTTGCCGCCCGGATCGCCTCCACCAGCCGGCATTTATGAGATCCGAATTTTTCCGTCCCTTTCAGCCAATCAAATTCAGATGGCGAGGACATCACATCATGACATGCACCGAACCACGCGCGCGGCCGTCGGCGACGCCGCTGCCGGAACTTGAGGAAAGGAACACCATCATGGGCACTCTGGCTCGCGACATCCACCCGGCCCTCCACAGCCACCGCTTCATGGTTGGCCGCGATCCGCACGGACGCTGGGTGGTCAGCGACGAACTGGGCATGGTCGGCGGCATCTTCGCCGACAAGGACTCGGCCGTCCGCTTTGCCCTGACCGAGAGCGACCACATGCCGGGTGCCGTATTCTGCGCGCCCTGCGAGATCACGCTCAACCTCGGCCCGACCTCCGGAAACGACAATGCCGGCCGCCACTAGCCCGGAACAATAGCTCCAAAGGGCGAATTCACGCGAGCCGCCCGTCCGTGTTCAAATGCCCTGATGGCCGCCCGCTTCGGGCCGCCGGCGGGAAAGGAGCACGGTGCCATGGCAGGTCTCGGCACATTCGCCTTCGCAGCAAGCATCCTTGCAACGGTCGCGGTAGTTTCCGCCGCCGATGCGGCACCGATGGTATCTGCGCCGGGTGACCTAACAGCCCTTTCCGCCAGCGATGGCCTCATCCTCGTCGGCAGCAAGTCGGTGACCGTTTCGAAATCGACAAGCAAGTCGAGCTCGCGCTCGAAAAGCTGCTCCAACGGCAGTTGCACCACCGACAGCGATTCCCAGAGCAATTCCGGCACCAGTTCCTCGACCAGCACCTCGACGAGCACCAACTCATCGAGCAACTCGAACACCAACTCGAACTGACCGCTTTCACTTCAGCCAGTTTCCAGCGCCGAACCCCAGCGCTTCACAGGCCCGCTCCGGCGGGCCTGCTTTTTCATGTCAGCGGTACCGTCAGCCCGGCCTTGACCCGGTCCATCGCCACCAGCGTGCGGAACTTCCTGATGTTGGAATCGGCAAAGAACAGCCGCCGGGTAAGCGCCTCATACTCGGCCATGCTGGCCACTGTTACCACCAGCACGAAGTCCGCCTCGCCCGTCACGTAGTAACATTGCTGCACTTCCGGCGCCGCCGCGAAGGTCGCCTTGGTGGCGTCGAGCAGGTCGATCTGCTCGCTTTCAACCGAGATCTCGACGATGATGGTGATCGGCCGTCCAACCCTATCGGGCTCGACCACCGCCACATTGGCCGAGATGACGCCGCTCTCTTCCATGCGCTTGATCCGCCGCTGCACGGCAGGGGCCGACAGGTGCACCGCCTCGCCGATCTCGCGCTGCGGTGTTGCGTTGTCGCGTTGCAGGATGTCGAGGATCTTCAGGTCAAAATCGTCGAGATCGACCGCCTTCACCGCTTTCCGCAAAACGCCATCCCTCACGATACAAACTTGCGCCAATGCCGCCAGATAAGAGCGCATTTCTCGCCACCGGTGCAATATAAATGCGCAGATCGAGGAGACACTGCCGCAATGCTCATCCGCAACCAGCACCCCGACTACCGCAAGCCGCTTGAGGCGATCGATGCCGAGACGCTCGGCGTCGCCGCCGCCGAAACCGTCGAGCGCTTCCTGGCGCGCCGGCCCAACCATCGGCCGACGCCGCTGCGCTCGTTGCCCGCGCTCGCCGGCGAGCTTGGCCTCGGCGCCATCCACCTCAAAGACGAGGGCTATCGCCTCGGCCTCGGCAGCTTCAAGGCGCTTGGCGGCGCCTATGCGGTCATCCGCCTGGTACTGGAAGCGGCGAAACAGACGCTCGGCCGCCCTGTCGACATCGCCGAACTGCACAGCCCTGACGTCGCGAAAATCTCCGCCACCATGACCTTCGGCTGCGCCACCGACGGCAATCATGGCCGCTCGGTCGCCCAAGGGGCGCAGCTTGTCGGCGCCCGCTCGGTGATCTTCGTCCATGGTGGTGTCAGCAATGCCCGCGTCGCGGCCATCGCCCGCTACGGCGCGGTGATGGAGCGCGTCGCCGGCACCTATGACGATTCGGTCGCCGAAGCAGCGCGGGTCTGCGCCGTCAACGGCTGGACCGTGGTCTCCGACACGTCATGGCCGGGCTACGAGCGCATCCCCGGCCTCGTCATGCAGGGCTACACCGCGATCTTCCGCGAAGCGCTTGAAAAGCTGCCTGAAACACCGACCCATGTCTTCATCCAGTCGGGCGTCGGCGGCATCGCCGCCGCAGCCTCGGGCTACCTCGCCTGCCGCCTTGGCGAGGCGCGCCCGACCTTCGTGGTCGTCGATCCGGCGCGCGCCGCTTGCATCTTCGAGACCGCGCGGCAAGGCAAGCCGGTCAAGCTCCAGCGTGGCGAACCGACCGTCATGGCGATGCTCGAATGCTACGAGCCCTCGCAGGTCGCCTGGCGCGTGCTGTCGCGCGTCGCCGACGCCTTCATGACCGTCGACGACGAGACCGCCGTCGAAGTCATGACCCTTCTCGCCCGCCCGCTCGGTCATGACCCGGTTGTCGTTGCGGGCGAAAGCGGCGGCGCCGGCCTCGCCGGCCTGCTCGTTGCCGCCCGCGATCCCGACATGCGCGCGGCCATCGGCCTCGACGCCACGTCGCGCGTGCTGCTCGTCGTCACCGAAGGCGCCACCGACCCCGACCGCTACCGCGAGCTCGTCGGGCTGACGCCGGGAGATATTGCCATTACGGGGAAGTGACGGGGGTTCCCTTCTGCGGGCGCCGCCGCATCACCTTTTCCCCTTGTGGGAGCAGGCAAGCGCGATCTTCGCCATATCAGCCCAATTTCCTCCATTTCGCGCCATGCTAGTGCAATGTCCGCCTCGTATCAGCCACACTCCACGTCTGACATGAGGGCACGTTCGAGATGACCTTTTCTGCCGCGGCAGCTTCCTTCAGCTCGCACTTCCATCCATCGCCGAGATCAAGCGTATCCTCGTCAAGCGTATCGACGAGCAGCGCCAGAGCGTCGGCATCGTCGTCGGCACATTTGGCCAGGAAGGCCGTCACATTGTCGCGCATGGCAATTTCGGCGCCTACTACGCTCGCCCGGTCGATGCCGACACCGGCTTCGAGATCGGCTCGATCACCAAGGTCTTCACCACACTGCTCCTCGCCGAGATGGCCGGACGCGGCGAGGTCGGGCTCGACGACCCGGTCGCCATGCATCTGCCCGCAACCGTCCACATGGCGCAGCGCAACGGTCGCGAGGTCACCCTGACCGATCTCGCCACGCACACCTCCGGCCTGCCGCGCCTGCCTGAAAACATGGCGCCATCAGACGACGACAACCCCTACGCCGACTACAGCGTCGAGCAGATGTACGCATTCCTGGCCGCCTATGAGCTGCCCCGCGACATCGGCAGCCAGTACGAGTATTCCAATCTCGGCATGGGCCTGCTCGGCCATGTGCTCGCCCGCCGGGCCGGCATGAGCTACGGCGCGCTAATCCGCGAGCGCATCCTGGCACCGCTCGACATGCGCTCCACCGCCGACACCCCAGCCGTTTACATGAAGTCACGGCTCGCCAACGGCCACGATGCCCAGCTGATGCCGGTGCTGAACTGGGACCTGCCGACGCTCGCGGGCGCCGGCGCCCTGTTGTCTACCGCCGACGACATGCTGAACTTTGTCGAGATGCTGGTGGATGCGCCCGCTTCGCCGCTTCATGCGGCCCTTGCCACCACCTTGGCCATCCGCCGCCCGACCGGTACCGAAGGCGACGAGACCGGGCTTGGCTGGGTCATCTCGGGCAGTGGCGACGACCAGATCATCTGGCACAATGGCGGCACCGGCGGCTATCGCTCCTATCTTGGCTTCATGCCGGCCAAGGGTGTCGGGGTCGTTGCCCTTTCCAACACCTCGACTGAAGCCGGTGTCGACGACATCGGCCGGCACCTGCTCGACAGCAAGAACCCGCTCGCCGAACCGCCAAGAGAACGTGTAGCCATCACCGTCGATCCGGCGATCTACGACCGCTATGTCGGCACCTACAGGCTTGCGCCGCAGTTCGAGATCGCGATTACGCGCGAAGGTGACGGCCTGTTCGCCCAGGCGACCGGCCAGGGCCGCCTCGAGATTTTTGCCGAGAACGAGACGCAGTTCTTCCTCAAGGCCGTCAACGCCCAGCTGACCTTCGACGTCGGTTCCGACGGCGCTGCCACGGGCCTGACGCTGCACCAGAACGGCATCGATCAAAAGGCACCGCGCGCGAAGGCGTAGCCGCGAGCCATCGAAGTGGATATCCTGTCCGCGTCGAGGCAAATGCTTCGACACGATGGATCTCGATCACCGATGAAACCGCTGTCCCAGAGCGATTTCGCCTTGTCGAAGCAGGGTTGCCTACTGCCCAACGGTATCCGTCTCGCCTATGTCGAGCTGGGCGAGCGGGGCGGAACGCCCGTACTGCTCCTGCACGGCTTTACCGACAGTGCGCGCAGCTGGAGTCTGGTTGCTCCCTACCTTGCAGCCGGCCTGCGGCTCATCGCACCTGACTTGCGCGGGCATGGGCATTCCGACAAGCCGGACGGATGCTACACGATCCCCGAGTTGGCCCATGACCTCAGGCTGTTCCTTGCCGAACTCGGCATCGCGCAAGCCAACATCGTCGGCCATTCTCTGGGAGGGCGGCTTGCGCAAGCCCTTGCCGAGCGCTGGCCACAAATCGTTCGCAAGATCGTGCTGATGTCGACATCCGCCATGCCGCGCGAACGTGCCGGTTGGCTTTGGAACAATATCATCGGACTGGGCGACCCCATTGATCCGTATAGCGATTTCGTGCGGGCATGGTGTTCCGGCCCGGTGCCGGTGGAAGAGGAATTCCTCTTTCATGTCCGTCGGGAATGCGCCGCGGTTCCAGCCCGGATCTGGCATTCGGTCTACTATGAGCAGACGGCCTACGATCCGCTGCCACTGTTGCGGGACATTTCCGCCCCGACGCTCATCATGCGCGGCGAACACGACGACATCGCCACGTCAGAACATCAATCTCAGATGCTGGCGGCGATCAGTGGCGCAAAGCTGATCACATTGCCTGGCCTTGGCCACAATATGCATTGGGAAGCGCCCGGCCTTGTCGCCGGGCACCTCCGTTCGTTTCTTCAGTAGGCGTAGACCCCTATTCCGCCGCCAGCGCCGGGTGCTGAATGACCGCGGCTATGTTTTCGCCCTTCTTTGCCTGCGGTTCGGCCGGCTTGGTCTTCGGCTCACGGCCAAAGAACAGCGCATAGCCGGCCGGCAGCACCAGGATGGTCAGCACGGTGGCGACCAGGATACCACCCATCATCGAATAGGCGAGCGGGCCCCAGAACACGCCCCAGGAAATCGGGATCAGCGCCAGCACCGCCGTCATCGCCGTCAGAACGATCGGCCGGAAGCGGCGCACGGCAGCGCCGATGATCGCCTCTGAACGCTCCATGCCCGCCGCGATGTCCTGGTCGATCTGGTCGATCAGGATGATCGAGTTGCGGATGATGATGCCGAGCAGCGCGATGACGCCAAGGATCGCCACGAAGCCGAACGGCGCGCCTGAGATCAGCAGCGCCGCAGCCGCCCCGATGATGCCGAGCGGACCGGTCGCCAGCACCAGCATTGCCTTGCCGAAGTGCTGCAATTGCACCATCAGCAAAAGCACGATGACCAGCAGCATCACTGGCGCCTTGGCGGCGATCGAGGCCTGGCTTTCGGCCGCGTCTTCGGCACCGCCTTGGATCTCGACCTTGTAGCCGGGCGCCAGGCCGTCGCGCAGCGGCTTGAGGTCGGCGTAGAGCTTCACCGCCACGTCGTTGGGCTGGATGTGGTCGGGCAGCGTCGCCCGCACGGTGATCGTCGGCAGCCGGTCGCGGCGCCATTCGATGCCCTGCTCCATGACAGGCACCACCTTGGCCACCTGCGACAGCGGCACGAAACCGCCGAAGTCGGTCGGGATGTAGACCGAGTTGACCGCCGTCAGCAGATGACGATTGGCTTCCGGCTCGCGGGCGACGATCGACACGGTCTCCTCGCCGTCGCGGAAATTGTCGAGCGGCGCGCCCTGCATCGTTGCCTGCAGCATCTGGCGGATGCGCTGCGACGAGACGCCCAGCGCCCGCGCCCTGTCCTGGTCGACGACCAGCTTCATTGCCGGCACCTGTTCGAGCCAGTCGTCATGGATGGCGGCAAGCTCGGGCGTCGCTGCGAACTTTGCCTTCACCTCGTCGGCGATGCGGCGCACCTCGGCCCTGTCGGGACCGGTCACGCGCAGCTGCACCGGCCAGCCCGTCGGTGGTCCGAGGAACAACCGGTCAACCTTGCCGCGGATCGAGGGGAAGTCCTCGGCCAGGATGCCGCGCAGCTTGACGATCAGCCGTTCGCGCGCCGGCTCGTCATTGGCCATGATCAGGAGTTGGGCGTAGTTCGGGTTGCGCAACTGCTGGTCGAGCGGCAGGAAGAAGCGCGGCGCACCTTCGCCGATATAGGTGGCGATGAACTTCTTGTCCGGATCGGCCATCATCTTGGCTTCCACAGCCTCGGCTTGCTTTTCGACCTCCTTGATGGAGGTGCCCTCAGGCAGCCAAAGGTCGACGAGAATTTCAGGCCGCGACGACTGCGGGAAGAAGTTCTGCGGAATGAACTGGAAGGCAAACAGCGAGCCGAAGAACGTCACCAACGTCATGACCAGCACGATGATGCGGTGGCGCACGGCCCAACTCACCGTCGCGCGCAGGCGGCGGTAGAAGCTGGTGTCGAAGGCATCGTGATGGCTGCCGGCATGGTTGCGCTGCTTCAGGATCATGTTGCCGAGCCATGGCGTGAAATAGACCGCCACGAACCACGAGATCACCAAAGCGATGCCGACAACGTAGAACAGCGAGCGCACATATTCGCCCGCTGTCGACTCGGCAAAGCCGACAGGAATAAAGCCCGCGGTGGTGATCAGCGTGCCTGTCAGCATCGGGAACGCCGTCGACGAATAGGCGAAGGATGCCGCCTCGACCTTGACCAGCCCCTCCTCGAGCTTGCGCTCCATCATCTCGACGACGATCATTGCGTCGTCGACAAGCAGCCCGAGCGCGATGATCAGCGCGCCGAGCGAAATGCGCTGCAGGTCGATGCCGAGCTGGTACATCACAGCGAAAGTCGCGGCCAGCACCAGCGGAATGGTGATGGCGATGACCAGACCAGAGCGCCAGCCGATCGACAGAAACGACACCACCAGCACGATCAGCAGCGCTTCGATCAGCGCCTTCATGAACTCGCCGATGGCTTCCGTCACCACTTCCGGCTGGTTGGAAATCTGGTCGACCGAAACGCCATAAGGCAGCGCTTCCTCAAAGCGCTTGTAGGTCTCTTCGACGGCCTTGCCGACATCGGTGACCTTGAAGCCCTTGGCCATCACCACGCCGACCTGGACGCTGTCCTGGCCATTGTAGCGGAACTTGCGCTGGTAGGGATCTTCGAGCCCTGATGTCACGGTGGCGATGTCGCCGAGGCGGGTAACCTGGTTGCCGGCGCGCAGGCGCAGTTCGCGAATGTCGGCTGTCTTGGACAGATCGCCCTCGACCGAGATGCGCACCGAATGCGTGCCGGTGTCGACGGCACCCGCCGGGTCGATGTTGTTTTGGCCGGCAATGGTGTTGCGCACGTCGTTCAGCGTCAGGCCGCGTTCGGCCAGCGCCTTGGACGAAACGTCAATGTAGATGCGCTGCGGCTGGTCGCCGAGGATGACCGCCTTTTCGACGCCCGGCGTCGTCAGCAGCATGTCACGTGCCTTGATCGCCAGCGCCTTGAGCTCGGGATAGCTGTAGCCTTCGCCTGATATCGAATGCAGCGTGATGAAGGTGTCGCCGAACTCGTCGTTGAAATAGGGCCCGAGCAGGCCTTGCGGCAGCTCGCTCGAGATGTCGCCGACCTTCTTGCGCACCTGGTAGAAGGCGTCCTTGACCTCGGCGGTATCGGTGTCGCCCTTGACCTGCACGGTGATGATGGCGCTGCCGGCGCGCGTATAGGACTTCACCCAGTCGAGATGCGGCGTTTCCTGCAGCTTGCGCTCGATCTTGTTGACGACCTGGTCCTGCATCTCCTCGATCGAAGCGCCCGGCCACACCGCCTGCACCACCATGACGCGGAAGGTAAACTCCGGGTCCTCGCTCTGGCCCATGCGCATCAGGCCGAGCGCGCCGGTAATGATGATCAGCCCGAACAGGAAGCGTGCGATGCTCGGATGCCCGATCGCCCAACGCGACAGGTTGAAAGGCTTCTTGTCCTGGCTGGAATTGTCCATGGCCGTGGTTCCACGCTGGCGCACGCGACCGGTATCCGGCACAGCTGAGCGCAGGTTCAATTTTGAATGGCGTCGGGGGGGGGGGGGGGGGGCGGCCCCCCCCCGCGCCGGGGGGGGGGGGGGGGGGGGGGGGGGGGTGGTGGGGGCCGGCGGCGCGGCGGGGGGGGGGGGGGGTGGGCGGG
>NZ_JACZEP010000014.1 GCF_014863355.1 Aminobacter carboxidus
CCCACCCCCCCCCCCCCCCCCTCCCCCCCCCCCCCGCCCCCCCCCCCGCCCCCCGCCCCCGCCCCACCCGCCCCCCCCGCCCCCCCCCCCCACCCCCGCGCCCCCCCGCCGGCCCCCCCCCCCCCCCCGCGGCAGGCACTGTCTTTAGCGAATGGCCGCTGTGGCTTCGTTCGACGCGGCGCGCTGCTCCGGCGTCGGCAGCTTGACCTTCAGGTTTTCGGCCATGAACTGCGTTCCGGCTGCAACGACGATGTCGCCCGGCTTCAACCCGTCGGCGACCTGGACACCGGCATCGGCGAAGCTCGCCACCTTGATGCCGCGCGCATGCACCTGTTCGTCGTTGACGACCCAGACAATGTCCTTGCCATCCTGCTTGGCCAGTGCGCTGAGTGGGATCGAAACGAACTCCTTGCCGTTGTTGACCGATGCCTCGATGGTCGCGCTCATGCCAAGCAGCACCCTGTTGTCGTCGGGCAGGCTGACGCGCACCGAAAACGTCCGCGACTGCGCATCGGCACTTCCGGCGACCTCGCGTACGGTGCCGTCGAGCACCAGCTTGTCGTCGGACCAGAAGCTCACCTTGACCGGCTTGCCGGGCTGGAACTGGGCGATCTCCAGTTCGGGAACGGCGATCTGCACTTCCTTGTCACCGTCGACGGCAACGGCAACGACGGGCGTTCCGGCACCCACCACCTGGCCGCTATCGGCATTGACTGATGTAACGATGCCGTTCTGGTCGGCACGAAGTTCGGCATAGCCGACCTGATTCCTGGCCTGGCGCAGCGAAGAAAGCGCTGCGTCGCGCTGCGACGAGGCCTGCTTGTAGGCAAGCGAAGCCTGCTCGCGCTGGGCTTCGGACGCAAATTTCTTGGCAAACAGCTGGGCGGCGCGATCGTCGACAAGGCGCGCCGTCTCGACCTGCTTTTCGGCTGCCTGCAGGTTGGCTTCCGCCGTGCTGACACCAAGCTGGTAGTCGGTCGCATCGATACGGGCGAGCAGGTCGCCCGACTTCACCTTGTCGCCGATGTTGACCACCCGTTCGGTGATCTTGCCGGCGACGCGGAAGCCGAGATTCATTTCGGTGCGCGCCTTCACGGCACCGGAGTAGTCGAGCTCGCGGGTCGTGCCCATGCTGGCGATTTCGACGACCTTGACGGGGCGGATCGCCTCGACCGTCTCGGTCTTGGCTTCGGAGCAGGCGGAAAGGCCAACGCCAAGCAGCGACACCAAAGCCAGGCTGGCAAGAGGACGCAGGTTCGCATTGAAGGTTTTGAACGAAATCATCGTTCGCACTCCCGATTGACTGTTGATCTGGATTCCGGCCGCTGGCCGCTTGCTACTTCAGCGCCCTCAGGGCGTATTCAGTAAGTTCCCTATAGGTCGCGCGGTTCGGCTTGTTGACGCACTGCGACACCATCTGCGGATGGCACAGTGTCGAGGTTGCAGCACCAAAGCAGCGCGCGGCTATCTGAGGGTCCTGCTTGGAGAATTCGCCGGCGGCAATGCCCTCGGAGATGACTTCCGCCATAAGCTCATGCAGCCGGTCGATGTGTTTTTCGATGACGTGCCAATCGCGCTCCAGCGCGACGACGACCATCTCATGCACCTTTTCCTTGTCGAGCATGGTTTCGACGGTCAAATTATGCTGGGCGTAGATGAAGCGGCGCAAGCGCTCGGTGGCGCTGCCTTCGGCGCGCAGGATCTCACAAGCCATCTGGTAGACGGCGCCAAGCATGCGGCCGCAGATCGCCTGGTGGATTTCCACCTTGGAGGCAAAGAAGCGATAGATGTTGGCCGGTGACATGCCGAGGTCGCGGGCGATATCGGCGACGTTGGTCTTGGTGTAGCCATAGTGCAGGAACAGCCGTTCGGCTGAATCGAGAATGCGCCCGACAGTCTCCTGTCGCGCCAGATCCACGGGGTTTTCGGCTACATCGCTCATCTAGGGCCGCTCGATTTTACGAATGACGATTTTCAAATTTCGTCATTCGTAAAACGTAAATCGCCCGCCGTCAATCCGCTGCACTGCAAAAACTGACATCAGCTGCCATCTATCAGGATAGCCGCCGGCAGAGCCCGGTTTGCGCCGACCTCCCCTTTTACGTAACCGCGGCCCCAACTATCTTGAAGACCCTGGTTGGAGATCTCGGGCATGGCAAAGCTCATTTTCAGGATGAACCTGTCCCTCGACGGCTACGTCGACCACCAGGAAATGTCGGCAGGCCCGACCATCTTTCGTCACTGGACAGAGCAAGTGCGCGACCTGGCCGGCAGTGTGTACGGTCGCGGCATGTACGAGGTCATGCGCTATTGGGACGAAGGCCGTCCCGAGTGGAGCGCGGAGCAGCACGAATTCGCGGCGGCGTGGCGAAGCCAGCCGAAATGGGTCGTGTCGCGTTCGCTGACGTCGGTTGGCCCCAACGCCACGCTCGTTTCGGATGACGTCGAGGCGGTGACACGCGGGCTCAAAGCCCAACTCATTGGGGAGATTTCAGTCTCCGGACCGGGACTGGCGCGAAGCCTGACCGACCTTGGCCTTATCGATGAGTATCAACTCTACTTCCAGCCGGTCGTGCTCGGCCGTGGCAAGCCATTCTTCCCCGCCGCGCGACCACGGCTTCGCTTTGTGGCCAGCGAACTGATTGGCGATGACGTCATCAGGTTGACCTACGTTCCTGCCTGATCACGCGAAGGACTTGCTGGGGCAAGCTCTCCGTAGGGCGGTTATGGCGACCGCCATTTTCTGTTACACTGCCTGACTTCTGGGGACGGTGCCGAACGTTCCGGTGTGGCTAATTCCAGCCACCGGAATGAAGCCACAAACGACTTGCCGCGCTTGCAAACGCAAGGAGGTGAAGATGCCGGCCGTCACATGGACACTCAAGGGACGTGAATTCCTGCACTGCAACTGCGCCTATGGCTGCCCGTGCCAGTTCAATGCGCTGCCAACCCAGGGCCAATGCCGCGCCATCGGCGCGATCGACATCGAACAGGGTCATCATGGCACAACGAAGCTTGATGGCCTGCGCATCGCCATGATCGTGGCCTGGCCCGGCGCCATCCATCACGGCCACGGGCAAGTTGTTGCGATCGTCGACGAACGGGCAACGCCCGACCAGCGCGAAGCGCTGCTGCGGATCATGAGCGGTGAAGATACCGAGCCGGGCGCGACCTTCTTCCAGGTCTTTTCGACGACTTTCGACAAGGTCCACGACCCGGTCTTTGCCAAGATCGACATTCAGGTCGACATCGACGGGCGCACTGCCCGCGTGAACATTCCCGGCGTGATGGACGCACGCGGCGAGCCGATCCTGAACCCGGTGACTTCAGAAGCCCATCGCGCCCGCATCAATCTTCCCAACGGCTTCGAATACACCATCGCCGAAGTCGGGCGCGGCTGGGTCAAGACGTCGGGCTCGATCGAGCTCGACCTCAACGACTCGCACGCGCATTTCGCCCACCTGCACATGACCGAAAGCGGGGTTGTCCGCCCAACCCAATGAGCACCTCCCGCCTCGAACTCATGTTGAGGCGGGATCGGGCCGTCATCCTTGGCGCCATCGCCGCCGTTGCCACGCTGGCTTGGGTCTATGTGATCTGGTTTGCCGCGAACATGGGGGCATCGCCCATTGCGGGCGCCGACATGCCCGGCATGACGATACCTGGCACGACTATGCCTGGAATGACCATGCCAAGCCCGGAAATGCCCGGGATGGCCATGCCGGGGATGGAGATGGGCACCGCGCTCGCGCCTGCCCTGCGCGGCTGGAGCGTCGGTGATTTCGCCTTCATGTTCGCCATGTGGACCATCATGATGGTCGGCATGATGTTGCCTTCAGTGGCACCGATGCTGCTCATTTATGCCGGTGTCGCGCGCCAGGCCGGCTCACGTGGCAAGCCCTTTGCCGCCACGGCATGGTTCGCCACCGGCTACCTGCTCGCCTGGACAGCCTTCTCCATGCTCGCCACATCGGCGCAATGGGCGCTCGAAAGCGCCCTGCTGCTGACGCCGATGACCGGCATCAGCCCCGCGCTCGGCGGCATCGTGCTCATCGTGGCCGGCGTCTACCAGTGCACCCTGCTCAAGGACGTCTGCTTGTCGGCCTGCCAGAGCCCGCTGCAGTTCATCATGCGCCATGGCGGCTTCCGCCCGGACCCGCTCAGTGCAATGAACCTGGGCGCGGAGCACGGCATCTACTGCATCGGCTGCTGCTGGGCACTGATGGCGATCCTGTTCGCCGTCGGCATCATGAACCTGCTTTGGGTCGCGGCGATCGCCGCCTTCATCCTGCTGGAAAAGCTCGTCGGTCCAAGCCGCCTGCTGTCACGGGTGGCCGGTGTCGGGCTGATCGCCGCTGGCGCATGGATGCTGCTTGCGAATTAAAGCAGCTTGTACATCACCGTCGTCGCATCGAGCCGGTCGCTGCCGAACGGATCGCGCGCATAGGCCGGGATGACGCCGACAGTCTGGTAGCCAAGTGCCGTATACAGCGGCTCGGCATTGTCGCCGGTGCGCGTATCCAGCGTCATCAGGCGACGTCCGAGCTCCCGCGCCCGCGCCTCGAGCTCCCGCATCAACAATTGCGCGATGCCCTGGCGCCGGAAGTCGGGATGCACCAACAACTTGTTGACGTCGGCGCGGTGCGGCTGGTTCGGCATGGTATCGCAGCCCAGCTGCACGGTGCCGGCGATATGCCCGTCCTTGCTGGCCACCAGCATGATCCGCGTCCCCTCGCGCACGCCTGGCAGCACCTTGTCACGCCAGAACGCCTCGGCCTCGCCTTGCCTATAGGGCAGCACGAAGCCGATGCTCGCGCCATCATGCACGCAGGCATGCAGCAGCCCGCCAAGCTCGACGAGATGGCTTGCGATGTCATCGGCGGAAAAGATGGAAACGGTTGCGCTCATGATGCCTCACACGACAAAAAGATAGTATTTCGCGCCAGCAGTTGCTGACGTCGCAAAGGCGCTCGGCCCGAACAGCTGGTAGCGCAGACAGTCGCCGGGCTTGAGCTCATGGGCACTGCCGTCAACGGTCACCTTTAGCTGTCCTTCGACCAGCACCAGATGATGCTCGAGCCCCGGCCGCGGCGGCGCGTCATAAGTGATCTGAACGTCCGCATCTAGCTCGCATTCCAGCGCCTCGCCGGCCAGCGTCTGCGCCGGTGGCGAAATCGAACGGCGGCGAAAGCCGATTTCCGGATCGGACCAGATCGCCTGCGCCTCACGGCGCATCAGCGGCG
The DNA here is from genome assembly GCF_014863355.1 of Aminobacter carboxidus. Classification (GTDB taxonomy): domain Bacteria; phylum Pseudomonadota; class Alphaproteobacteria; order Rhizobiales; family Rhizobiaceae; genus Aminobacter; species Aminobacter carboxidus. Next base: position 5,244 of record NZ_JACZEP010000014.1, read on the forward strand.
CGAACTCGCCTTCGACCATGTGCATCAGCCGCGACATGGTCAGGCCATAGGCGGCGCACAGCTTGCCGAGCACGCTCGCCGTCGGGCTGACCTCGGCATTTTCCAGCCGCGACAACGTCGCCCGGCTGACGCCGCTGTGCTTGGCCAGTTCATCGAGCGGCCAGCCGCGCTCGGCCCTGAGCGAGCGCAGCCGCTGGGCGATACGCCGGTCGATGCCGGTTTCGTCAGGTGATGATTTCCCCATATATGAGAATTATTCTCACAATAGAGATCAAGTCAAGAGCTTCGTGTGTCGCTGTCGGAGCTAGGCCGGATCGGCCATCACGATAAACGGCGCGGCAGCACCCGCCGGCAACCCACGCAACAACAACTGCCTGAACAGCGCGTCCACTTCGGCAGGAGCCATCTCCGGCCGGTGCTCGAACCACCAGTGCAGCGTCGTGTTGAAGGTCGCCACCACATGCTGGATGACCAATTCGCGCGGCAGCCCGCCGACGAGGCCGGTGCCCATCGCCTGGCGCAGCACGTCAGCCAGCACCTTGTCCACCGCCTCGCGCAACACCGCGCCGCCATGCCCGCCGGCAAGGGCCGCCTGCACGTCGGCATATTCGCTGACGTGCTCGAACAGCGTCCGCGCCGGATCCCAGCCGGTCGCATCGGCGCCGTGGCCGCTGCCTTGCTGGACCTCGATCAGCAGGTCGCGCAACCGCTCGAGGCTACGCTGCAGCAGGTCGTCCTTGGAGGTGAAATGCGCGTAGAAGGTCGAGCGCCCGACATTGGCCTCGGCGAGGATGTCCTCGACGGTGATCGTGGCGTAGTCCTTGCGCCGGATCAGCGCCACCAGCGCGTCGTAAAGCGCCGTGCGTGTCCGCGCCACCCGGCGATCGATGCCCATCCCCGTCTCCGATTTTTCCGGACGTTACCTGTCACCAGTCCGTTTCGGAACTTTGGCCACGCCGCTGTCCGGCAATTTCCGAACACTGTGTTCGGTATCGTGATTACTCGGGCGCATTCCGTCAATCCAGGAGAATTTGCCATGACAACATCCCCTTCGACGCCGGCGATCTCGGTCAACACCCACCTGCGCGTCGCCACCAGCGCCTTGTTGCTGCTCGCACTGACCTCGCTGCATCACGCCTATGGCGCCATGGCCTTCGGCACGCCCTGGCGCCTGCATATCCTGCTTTTCGTCGTCCCGGCGGCGATCGTCATTGCCGTGCTGCTCTACGCCGGCTGGGTTGCCAATACCGCGCGGTCGGCGCGCCTGCTGACCTGGGCGGCGGCGGCGGTCGTCTTCGTCGTGCCCATCGTGTTGGTCGGCTATGTCGAGGGCGGCTACAACCACGTCGTCAAGAATATCGTCTATTTCGGCTTCGGCGAAGCGGCCTTCCATGCCATCTTCCCGACCCCGCCCTACGAAATGCCCAAGAACCTGTTCTTCGAAATCACCGGGATCGCCCAATTCCCGCTGTCGGTGCTGACCACCGTCCTGACCGTCAGGATGCTCAGGAGCTTCGGGAAATAGCGCCACCGCCAAAGCTCGCCGGGCTCGCTGAGCTCTCAGCCGAACGAAAACACGGCACTCGGCTTTGTCGTCGCGGCATTGCCGGTGCCGACATCCGCCACGGCATATTCGGCAACCGTCTTTAGCCGTGGGTGCGGCAGGTGCGCCCGGCCGGGATCGCCGACGAGCACATCGATGCCAGCGCTCACGCAGCGGTCGAGAAAGGCGGTCACACGCTCGGCAAGGCCGGCTTCGTAAAACAGGTCGCCAACAGCAACGATGTCGACCTCGGGCACCGGATCAGCGGTCAAGTCGCCTCTGACAGCGGTGACCTCGACACCGTTCAGCATCGCATTCAGCCCGATCGCGGCCACACCGTTGCGATCGACTTCTGCCGCGAGCACAGCACTGGCACCCGCCATACCAGCTGCGATGCCGACCAGCCCCGAACCCGCACCAAGGTCGAGCACGCGTCGCCCCCTCACCGCTTCGGGCCTGTCAAGAAAATGCCGCGCCAGCACCAGCCCACCGGCCCATTGATAGGCCCAATAGGGCGGCGGTGGATCGTCACCCTCGGCATCGTCGGCGAGCCGCCACAGCCCGCTGCCCGGATGCGCCGCATAGAGCCTGATCTCGGGAACCGATGGCACCGCCACGACATGCATGTTGGCGCGGATGAAGTCTGCGACATCGGTTTGTCTGTCTTGCCCAATACCCTGGTGATTCAATGTCCGGTCCTGAAGTTATGATGCACTGACGTTTAGCACGCGGCCGGCCACGCGTGCCGCTGAAAAGCACGGCCCGTACCGCCGCCCTTTGCACAGCCGACGATGACAGGATACCGATATCGCCGGTGACATCAGTTGGAGGAACAGGCGAAACGATGCTGATTACAGCAAGCAAAAGGCATGGCGTCACCGCCTTCAGCATTGCCGTCCTGTGGTTCTTCGCCGCCTTCGCCATGGCGTGCTGGCCGGCGCACGCGGCCGAACGCACCATCTACCTGACATTCGACGACGGTCCGCTCGACGGCACCGGCAACATCCTTGACGTGCTTGAGGCGGAAAATGTGCCCGCCACCATGTTCATGGTTGGCCTGCACGCCAAATCCAGCCCGCAAAGCATGGCGCTGGTCGCCCGCGCCAAATCCATGCCGCTGGTGACCGTCGGCAACCACAGCTACAGCCACGCCTACAACAGGTACCGCAAGTTCTACGCCGACACCGAGGCCGTCGTCGCCGACATGGTGCGGGCCAATGCGGTGCTCGGGCTCGCAGCACCTACCCATGCCCGGCTGCCCGGCCGCAACGTCTTTCGCTTGCCCAACATCTCGACCAACGACCTGTCGATCGACCGGATCGAGATCGGCATCGAGCAGCCCGACTACGAGTTCGTCGCCGCCACCGGCTTCTGGCTCTATGGCTGGGACCACGAATGGGTTCATGACGGCACCGGCAAACCGGTGCAAAGCGTCACCAGGCTCGTCAGCGAAATCGACCATATGTTCAGCGGCAAGCTCCGCTTTGTCAGCCCAAACAAGCTGATCCTGCTGATGCATGACGAGATGTTCCAGGAGACCTTCGATGGCACGGCCAATCTCACCGCCCTCATTCACGGACTGAGGCAGCGAGGTTACCGCTTCGGGCACATCCCCGATTATGATCCGCTGAACTAGAGCAATTCCAGAAAAGTGTGCAATGGTTTCCGTCCGGACTTGCGCAAAAACAATAACATAGAGAGATTCCGCGTTTCGAAGAAAAGCGGGAACTTCTAGTGCGGGGCAGCAGCCGGAAGGGCTGGCAAACGAAAGGCTCCCGCCCCGCTATGGGCAAGAAAATCAGGCCATCTTGGCCAGGATCTTGTTCATGTCAGCGGCATCGAAGGCCTTGAGTGTCTGTGTCTTGATATTGCCGAGCGCGGAAATGGACAGGCTGAGCGCCGTTGCCGTCAGGTCGTCGGGCGCTTCGACAATAGCGACCACGTCATGCTTGCCGAGCGTCCACAACAGCGTGTGAACCTTGGCGCCACTCTTATCGGCCATGGCCCGGAACGCATCGGCCCGTTTGGTCGTCTCCCGTACCGACTTGACGCCTTGGTCCGTGAAGTTCGTCAGGAAAACATAATATGCCATGCTGACCTCCCTCTGTTGAGGAGGCGTGCGGGCGCATCAGGCGTTGCCGCCGTTTCTCCCGCCGGCACCCTAGCACGGGTCGCGGTGGCTGGATGCAGGCCGGGCATAGGCTTTAGGAGCTAGGACAGGCCCAACACAGGCCCGCCCCGGCTCGTCAAAGCAGCGTCTCAAGCTTTCAGCACACCTGATTTCTTCGCCGTCCAGGTCGCGATGTAGTCCATCAGCCCGGGCGATAGGCAATCGTAAGGTTCGAGCCCAAGCTCTTTCAGCCGGCCACGCACGCCGTCCATCGCGGAGGGATCGACACCCGCCTCGATGATCGATGACACGAAGGCGGCGAAGCCGGGCTCGGCCCAGCCTGCTTCCTGGAAGCGCTCTGGGTGGATAAAGTCGAGGCCCTTGAAGGCGTGGTCGCGCTCGACCGGGCCATACATGTGCACGCCACAGGCCTTGCAGGCATGGCGCTGGATCAGCGCCGAAGGGTCGACCACCGCAAGCTTGTCGCCATTCTCCAGCACGGTCACATTCTCATGCGCGGTGACCGCCACGACCGAGAACTTCGCGCCCTCGGGCTTCCAGCATTTGGTGCAGCCGCAGGCGTGATTGTGGGCGACCTGGCCCTTGATCGCCACTTTCACTGGCCGTTCGGCGCAGGCGCAGACAAGCGTGCCGCCGTTGAAGGCAGCGCTGCCGGGTTTGATCCCGCCGTCGAGTGCCGGATGTATCGAAACTGAAGCCATGTCCTGTTCCTCCCTGTTCTGGCGTCCGCGCGGACACCGTCAAACGCTATGCGTCAAAGAACTCTATGAGGCTGGTCCCATACGATACATGTCGCGGCGGCATTTGTGCATATCCGCTGTTCAGATTGCCGTGAATTCGGGCTCCCCCGATCGCCCGACCCTCAGTCGGCCGGGCCGGCAAACAGGATCAGGTTTCCGTCGGGATCGACAACGATGAAATTCCTCGCACCCCAAGGCTGCTTGCGCAGCGCCTGATGGAAGCGCACGCCTGCTGCCTGGAAATCGAGGAACAGCTGCTTGATCTCGTCCGCACCGTCGACGGTGATTGCGGCCGACAGCAGATGCTCGCGTTCGCGGACATCGCCTGCGAACACCGGCTCGCACACCAGCCGCAACGCAAGCTGCGCCTTGTCCCTGACGACCTGCCCGTAAAACGGCGGCTCGCCATAGACGAAGTCGACGGCGAAACCGAGCTTTTCGGTAAAGAACACGCATGACGCCACGACATCGGCAACGAACAGCTGCGCCGCGGTCGAACTGAGAACGGGAGGTTTGGTCTGCTTGGCTGGATTGCTCACTGCTGGAGCTCCTGATTTGAGCGCCTGCCAACCGACAAAACCTTGCTGTCGCGCGACGAGTTCCTGTGCGTCGGCGAGCTTGAAGGAAGCCTGCATCACCTCGATGTCGTCGAGGTGATGAAATCGCGGCAAGCCCGCCCTTATCTCGGCGGCGACCGGGTAATAGCCTTCGCGATGCCAGCGCAGATACTGCTTGGCCTGCTTCTTGAGGTTTTCGAGGTTCGGCATGGCGCAACTGTTGGACGATACCTGACAGTAGGCGGGCATTGCCCTTTCGGCCCTCGCCGATGCGCCCTACGCAGCCCCGAAATCCTGCCCCGCCCGGCCCGCCTTTGTCAATTGCGGTGCAAAACGCGCCGCTTCGCCGGGCGATCTGCCTGCGAGTAAGGCCCGGCCCAGCCGCTAGCTCAGCCCAGCGCCCACGCCACCGCCGCTTCGGCATGAATGCCGGTGGTGTCGAACAGCGGCACGGCGCTGTCTTCGGACCCGACGAGCAGCATGATCTCAGTGCAGCCAAGGATCACCGCTTCGGCGCCGCGGGCGACGAGACGCGCGATGACCTCGCGATAGGCCTGCCGCGACGAAGCCTCGACGCGGCCCTGCACCAGTTCCTCATAGATGATGCGATGTACCACGGCCCGGTCCTCCGCATCGGGCACCAGCACGTCCAGCCCGTGGCGCTCGGCCAGCCTTCCCTTGTAGAAACTCTGCTCCATGGTGAAGGCGGTGCCGAGCAGGCCGACGCGGCCGAGCCCGGCAGCGCGGATGCGCTCGGCGGTCGGGTCGGCGATGTGCAGCAATGGAATGCCGATCGCCGCCTGTACCTCTGACGCCATGCGGTGCATGGTGTTGGAGCAGATGACGACGAGGTCGGCGCCGCCGCGCTCCAGCCGCCGCGCCGCATCGATCATCTCCAGCGTCGCCTCCTGCCAGCGGTCGGCACTCTGCAGCGCCTCGATCCCGGCGAAGTCGAACGACCACATCAGCATCCGCGCCGAATTCAGGCCGCCCAGCCGCGCGCGCACCTGCTCGTTGATGATGCGGTAGTATTCGGCCGAGCTTTCCCAGCTCAACCCGCCGATAAGACCGATAACCTTCTGTGGCATATCCCAGCCTCCTGGGTGACGAATCCGAACCCAAGCACTAGCCTGCGGCAACGGTCGCGCCAAGCGGGTTCCGGTTCGGCCTGGCTGCCGCCATCGCCGCGACGAACCCCGGTTCCACGAACCGTGCCGTGCCGTCGGGCAGGCCGAGAATGCGGTCGACGGCCAATCCCTGCTCGGCCAGTCGGCGCTCGAAGGCGGCGATCGCTTGGCTCAAGGCATCGGCGCCTTCGGCGGCGAGCAGGTCGGCCACGGCGCCATGAGTGACCGCGCCGAGCAGCAGCACCAGTTCGGCCGAGATCAAAGGATCGTTGCTTGCCATGCTGCCTTCGCGCCGGCCCTTTTCGATGATGCGCGCCAGCGCTGGCGCCATCACGGTCATCACCGTTCGGTGCATGCGGTGGTAGAGCACGATATTTTCAGGCGAGAAGATGCTGGCGAAGGTGGCAATCGCCTCGGCCGCCCTGTCAGTGCCGCGGCCGCGGCGCAGGAAGGCGTTGAGTTGCTCGACTGCGCTCATCGCGGGCGCTGCAAGTATCGCCTCGAGTTCGGCCCGGGCGCGCTCAGCGGCCTGACGTGCCAACGCCTCCAGCAACGCGTCCTTCGAAGGGAAGTAGTAATAGAACGCACCCTTCGAAAGCCCGACTTCGCCAATGATGTCGTCGACCGATGCCGCCTCATAGCCGCGCGCGCTGAACAGCCGACCCGCCGCCGCAAGCAGTTCCGCCCGTCTTACTTCAGGATGCCTGACAATCCGGGGCATCTCACCTCCACTCACCGCCAATGCCGCTTGTTCCTACCTTATCGCCCCTTGCTACAGACCGCCAGTCGGTATAACTGACTACTGGTCAGTCTGCACAGGGAGCCCTATGCGCATCGCCATCCAGACGCTTGGCACGCGGGGCGACGTCCAGCCCTATGTTGCATTGGCTCGCGGCCTCTTGCGGCGTGGTCACGAAGTCCAACTCGCGGCGCCCGAGCAGTTCGAGGCGATGGTCACCCGCCACGGCATCGACTTCTGGCCTTTGCCGGGCGAGTTCCTGGCGTTGATGGACACGCCCGAGGGCAAGGCGGCGATTGCAGGAAGTCGGGGATTCGGCGCCGGGCTGAAGCTGCTCAAGCATGTCCGCCCACTGATGCGCCGCCTGCTCGATGCCGAATGGGCGGCAATCGGCCGTTTCGGTCCCGATGTCATCATTCATCACCCCAAATCGATCGCCTCTCCAGACATTGCCGCGCGACTGGGCCGACCGGCGGTCCTCGCCTCGCCACTGCCCGGCTTCACGCCGACCGCCGCGTTTCCAAGCCCGCTCCTGCCTTTCGCCAACCTAGGCCCGCTCAACCGCCTCAGCCATCTGCTGGCAACGCGCGGCCCGGGCCTGCTGTTTCGGAAGGAACTCGCGAGTTGGCGCGCGCAGTCGCTCGGCGTTCCGTCCGGCCATCGGCCCGGCGCGCCGGCTGTGACGCTCTACGCTTACAGCCCAGCCGTCGTCCCCAGGCCGACCGATTGGGGCGGCGATGTCCTTGTCACCGGATACTGGTTTCTCGACGAGGATGACTGGCAGTTGCCGACCGATCTCAGGGCATTCCTTGCCGCTGGCGACAAGCCCATCTATGTCGGCTTCGGCAGCATGCCCGGTCTCGCCCCCGGCAAGCTGGCCGCCGATGTCATCGAGGCGCTGGCCCGCACCCGCAAGCGCGGCGTTCTGGCGCTCGGCGGCGGCGCCCTCGAGGTCCCCTCACCCCCGGCGCATATCCATGTCATGACCGCGGCGCCGCATGACCGGCTGCTGCCTCAGATGAGCGCCGCCTTGCACCACGGTGGTGCCGGCACGACCGCTGCTTCGCTACGCGCCGGCTTGCCAACGATCATCTGCCCGTTTTTCGGCGACCAACCATTCTGGGGCCGCCGCGTCGCCGACCTCGGCGCGGGGCCCACCCCACTGGATCGGGAATCCCTGACCGCAGCGGCGCTCGCTGCAGCATTCACCGTCACCGATGCACCTGCTATGCGCCAGGCGGCGACTGCAATGGGTCAGGCGATCGGCGCCGAGCATGGCCTCGACATGGCGATGAAGGCCATCGAAGCCCTCGTCCCGCGCGCCTAAGGCAGAGCCCCAAAGACCGGCATCGATTTTCGGAGGCAACGCTCAGATTCTAGAACCTCGTGCCCGGCCCCAGCGTCCGCTCGACCTCGCCTAAAATCCACTCGCGAAAAACCTTGATCTTGGGGACGTTGCGACGCTCTTCGGGATAGACCAGCCAGAAGCCCGAACCGTCCGAGCCGACATGTTCGAACGGCTGGATCAGTGTGCCGTTGGCAAGTTCCTCGCGGTAGAAGATCGGCGTCAGCATCGCCACGCCATGGCCGGCGATGGCGGCGATCGCCTCATAGGCCTGCGAGCCCATCTTCGGCGCTTGGCGCTGGGGCAGCATGTCGGCCGGCAGGCCCGCGCCCTTGAACCACAGGCCCCACCACAGGTCGCCGGGGTCGATCTGTGGCAGCCTGAGCAGGTCGCTCGGTTCCTTGACGCCGCCGATGGTTGCCGCGAGCTTCGGGCTCAGCATCGGCGCGAAATCGGTCGCCACGATCAGGTGGCCCATAAGTCCCGGCGGCAGCTGCCCGTCATCCCTGCGGATGACGACATCGACCTGCTCGGTGCGGAAGTCGGTGGACCGTGTCGTCGTCTCGAGCCGCACGGCAAGGTCCGGCTGCACCATCTGGAAAGCGCCGAGGTGGCGCGCCAGCCAGCTCGCAGCGAATGTCGGCAGCGTGCTGACCACCAGCACCCCGCGCGCCCCGCCGCGGGTTTCGCCCCAGGCCTCGCCCAGCATCTCGAAGGCAGCGCTGACCTTCGGCGCCAGCGCCCTGCCCGCATCGGTCAGCTCGGTCTGCTTGGGCCGCCTCAGGAACAGCGGCGTGCCGGCGCGCTCCTCCAAAAGCTTGATCTGATAGCTCACCGCGGCCTGCGTCGTGCCGAGTTCTTCCGCCGCCCGGGTGAAATTGCCAAGCCGCGCCGCCGCCTCGAATGCTCGGATCGCCGTCAGCGGCGGCAGTTGATTTTTTGTCATAAGTTTTCCTTATGCGCTCATTCCGACGTTCAGTTGGATTCATAGCAAAAACAAAGCGAAAGTTGCGATACCCCTCAGTAGAATTTGACCGACGGAAATTAGGAAAATGACCCGCACAACCATCAGCTCGGCTCTCAGGCCGCTCCAGACATGGCTGAGGTTGCTCGTGACGAGCACACGCCGCGGCCGGCGTCGCGGCAGGTTCGATCCGCGCGACGTGTCGGCCCACCTCAACCGCGACCTCGGCTATCTCGACGGCAAGGAGCCAGCCGGTTCAGTGAGATAGCCGGACGGTGGCACCATGCTTGGCTTCGCCCGCTGCAAGCTGTAGCTTCGAGCGCAGGCCACATTGCAGAGGAGCCGGCGCATGCAGCTGTCCGCAAGGTCGTTCGTCCGCCGCTGCCTGATATGGCTCCTGCCTGCCATCGCACTGGCACCCCTCCCCGCGTCCGCCCAGACCGTGACGGCCGAGCAGGTCACCGCAGCACTGGTGAAACTCGAACAGCTGGCCGAAGCCACCATTGCCGATGGCGGCGTGCCGGCACTCGCCATCGGCGTCGTGCACGACGACAAGGTCGTCTTCCTCAAGGGTTTCGGCGTCCGCGAAGCAGGCAAAGCCGAAAAGGTCGATGCCGACACGGTGTTCCAGATCGCATCGATGTCCAAGCCGATCTCGGCGACTGTCGTGGCGGCCCTTGTCAGCGACGGCATCATGTCCTGGGATTCGAAGATTTCGGACCTCGACCCGGCCTTCCGGCTTGCCGGGCCGTATCCGACCAGCGAGCTCACCGTCCGCGACCTGTTTTCCCACCGTAGCGGGCTTCCCGGCACCGCCGGCGACGATCTCGAGGAGATCGGCTACGACCGCGCCGAGATCCTGCGCCGCCTCCGGTTCGTATCGCCGTCGTCGAGCTTCCGTGCCGGCTATTCCTACAGCAATTTCGGCCTGACCGAGGGGGCGGTCGCCGCAGCCAAGCCGATGGGAAAGGCCTGGGAGACGATCGCCGAGGACAAGCTCTACCGTCCGCTCGGCATGGCCTCGACAAGCTCTCGCCATGCCGATTTCCTCGGCCGCGTAAACCGCGCAGCACTTCACATCAAGGACAACGGCGCCTGGACAGCCAAAGTCGAGCGCTGGCCGGACGCCCAGGCACCGGCAGGCGGCGTCAGCTCGACGGTGCGCGACCTCGTCCAATGGCTGCGCCTCGAACTCGCCAACGGCAGCCATGACGGCAAGCGGCTGATCGCAGCCGCGGCACTCGACCAGACCCATGTCCCGCTGATGGCACGCGGCCTTAACCCGGTCAGCGGCGGCCAGTCCTTCTACGGCCTCGGCTGGAATGTCGAGTTCGGCCGCCATGGCCTGAGTTGGGGCCATGCCGGCGCCTTCAGCGTTGGCGCCCGCAGCCTCGTCACCTTGTTTCCGAAACAGCAGGTCGGCATCGTCATCCTGGCCAACGGCTTCCCCACCGGCGTGCCCGAAGGCCTGTCGGACAGCTTCGCCGACCTCGTATTCACTGGCAAGGTCGCAAAGGACTGGGTCAAGGACTGGGACGCGATCTATGCCGGCCTGTTCGGACCGGCGGTCGCCGCAGCCAAGGCAACCTATGCCACGCCGCCCTCGCCGGCGACGCCAGCCCTTTCAGGCGAGGCCTATGCCGGCCGCTACACCAACGACTTCGTCGGCGATGCCGTCGTCACCGCCAGCGCGGACGGCCTCGTGCTCAAGGTCGGCCCCGATGGCGCCAAGTCCTATCCGCTGCGCCATTTCGATCGCGACCTGTTCCTGAGCCTGCCTTATGCGGAGCTACCCGACATGCCTGCCGCCGTCAGCTTCGAGACCGGCCCCGGCGGCAAAGCATCGGCGGTAACGATCGAGTCGCTCGACGGCAACGGACTTGGCACGCTGCGGCGCGTCGCCGACTGAGCCGGCCCTGCCGGCCTCACGCGCCCTTGACGTAGCCCTGGGCCTCGACGATCCGCCCGTCGCGCACGCGCATCAGATTGACCCCGCGTACCGAACTTGCGTGGTCAGCACCCCACACCAGCCGCCACCTGATCTCACCACGGTCGCCGCGGGCGATGATGCTTTCCGGTTCGAAATGCGCGCCTCGCATCGTCGCTATCCCACGCCACAGCGCGATGCAGGCAGCCTTGCCTTCATGGCGCGAGCCGTCGGGCGCCGGCTGCGTGTTTTCAATGACGCAATCGTCGGCGACGAGATCGTCAAGTGCAGCGGGATCGTGGCTCAGGAACACCTGGTTGAACCGCTCAAGGATCGTTTCGGTCTGCCGACTCTCGGCGTCGGAAAAACTTCCGTTTGTCATGATGGGCTCCATTTCCTGGGTCAGGCCGCAAAGCGCGGCGCAAAGAAGACGCCGTTCGAACTGGGGTAGAGACCTTCCGCCTTGAGTGCCTCAAGCACGCTCGGCCGCGCGCCGATGGCTTTCATGAAGGCTTCCAGTTGCGGCCAGCACGACAGGTCGATGCCGAGCCATTGCGACCAGTTGAGGCAGACAAACAGGTAGATGTCGGCCACGCTCAACGTGCCGCCGGTCAGATGGCCGTCCTCGAGCCGCGCCGCCGCCCAGTCGAGCCTCGCTGCGACATGTTTGTGCAGCACCTCCTTCACCGGCGCGTAGGCAGGCGCAAACATCTGCCCCATCGGCTTGTGGATTTCAGTTGATATGAAATTGAGCAGCGACTGGATTTTCCGGCGCTCCTGCGCGCTCTGTGGCGCCAACCCGCCTTCCGGCTTGAGATCGGCAAGATACTGGACGATCGCCGGCCCTTCGATGACGATCTCGCCATCGTCGAGCACCAGCACGGGAACATAGCCGTTCGGATTGATGGCAAGAAAATCCTCGCCGTCACTGGTCCGGTGCGTGGCCCGCTCGACATGGATGATTTCGACGTCGAGCCCGAGTTCCCGGGCAACGATATGGGGCGACAGCGAACACGCCGCCTGGTGGATATAGAGCTTCATTCTGGTCCATCTTCTGCTGCGCGACGAACCGTGATTGGCGGCTCGACTTTTATGCGATGTCGCATATATTAATCAGGACTGTCAATATTTTTATGCGAGGCCGCATATAATGAGCATTACCAAACGTGGACGCCCGATCGAATACGACCGCGACCTCACCTTGCAGCGGGCGGGCGACCTTTTCTGGTCGGTCGGCTTTGGAGCAAGTTCGCTCGACGCATTGAGCGAGGCGACAGAGATGACGCGGCCGAGCCTGTCGGGCGCCTTCGGTGACAAGGAAGCGCTCTACATCGCAACGCTCGAGCGCTACCGCGACACCAGCGCCGCGGCGATGACCACCATCTTGAGTGCCGCGCGGCCGCTGCGAACCGAACTGGCCGAGGTCTACACCAAGTCGACGGATTCCTATCTGGCACCTGATGACGCGGCGCGCGGCTGCCTGCTGATTGGCACCGCCTCCGTCGAGGCCGTGCATCGCCCGGCGGTGCGCCAGGTCCTCCAGCAAAGCCTGGGCATGTTCAACGCCATACTGGAGGAGCGCCTGCGCAAGGCGATTGCCCAAGGCGAGCTTGGCGCCGGCGCCGATGCGGCAGGCCTCGCTTCGGTCGCCTCGGCCGTCATGCATTCCCTGGCCGTGCGCGCCCGCGCCGGCGAACCACGAGCGGCACTGGACCTGCTGAGCAAGGCAGCGATCGACCTGATCTGCGGCGGCAAGGACCCCGCCGACACGCAAGCAGCCTGCAACTGAAGTTCCCCCAGCCCATCATCGGGATCATCACGACATGACCGCATCGCCTTCTTTCCTCGGCTTTCCCGATCACCTCGCCGACGGCGGCACGCCCCGTGCGGTGATCTTCGCCGCCGGTCACGGCACCACTTATCCCGGCAAAGACAGCAGCGGCTATGCCATGGCCGCCGACGCCATCCGCGCTGCCAGCCAGGAGGATGCCGCGCTCGTCGAACACTGGGATTTCGATCTTGGCGGCCCGCTGTTCGACGGCAAGCCGGCCTGCTGCATCGATACCGGCAACATCCCCGCCACGATGCATGACAATGCCGGCAACCGGGCCCTTATCGAGGCCAGGACGCGCGAGATCCTGGCGTTGCCGGCGGTACCGATCCTGCTCGGCGGCGACGATTCGGTGCCCATCCCCTTCCTGGCCGGCTTTGCCGGTCACGGACCGGTCTGGATCCTGCAGATCGACGCCCATCTTGATTGGCGCGACGAGGTGCTGGGCGAACGTTATGGCTATTCCAACCCGATGCGCCGGGCGAGCGAGATGGCGCATGTCGCCGGCATCGTCCAGGTCGGCATCCGTGGTGTCGGCAGCGCGCGGCGCAGCGAGATCGAGGCAGCGCAGCGTTATGGTAGCCGCTTCGTCACCGCCCGCGAGGTCCACGCAAACGGCGTCGAAGCGGCTCTCCGCCACATTCCCGAAGCCGCGCGCGTCGTCGTCACGCTCGACTGCGACGGCCTCGATCCCGGCATCATGCCGGGCGTGGGGGCCCGCTCGCCCGGCGGCCTCACCTACACGCAGGTGATCGACCTGATCGCGGGCCTTGGCCGGCGGGCCAGGATCGCAGGCTTTGACCTCGTCGAGCTCTATCCTCCCGCCGACATTGACGGCCTGTCGGCGCTGACCGCCTCGCGCCTTCTGGTCAATGTCATCGGCACCATAGTCCGGCAGGGTTGATGCCTCGCAACCCGAGACGACGAGCGCAATAAATCGGCATAGCCGATCTCGGCCTCCTCCGCAGCTGAGCCAGGCGAGCAGAAGCTATCGACAGTGCATCTCAATTGAAAAAAGGTGGCGACGCGTATGGTAGAGCAGAAAATACTATAGAGCAGGCACCGGAATGTGACCCGTTCCAACGTTAACCGGAAGCGTCGGCATGGGCGACAGCCAGGTTCGATACGCAATCACCAATCTTCTGGCGATCGCCGACAACGTACTGGTCATCAACGTATTGCAGACGCCGACCGATCACGACGGGAACCCGGTGGAAGGAGCGCGGGGCTTCACGATCTACATTGCCGCACCGATGTCAGACGGCTGGAAGATCGTCGCCGGCCAGAACGGCTTCCTGCCGGATGGTGTCGAGAGCTGAGACCAGTCGACATGCCACCATGGATCTCGAAGCGGGATCCATGGCCGAACAGGACGGCTATGGCAACAAAGCGGCCGTTGGCCTTGAGCCATACCGCTACGAACCGGCGGGATGCCCCGTCGATTGCTTTGCATCGTCGCAGATCTCGTACCATGAGGGCTTTTCATCGACGAACTCATGGAGGCTGTTCCTGACCTCCACATCGCTGTCGAGGGCATTGGCCGCGATCGGAAAGCTGTCCATATCGGACAGGATCTCGCCCAGCGACGTGCCGCAAATCCTGCAGAAGCATCGTTCATATTTGTAGGGTGCCTTGGGCTTGAACAGCTGGACATGCTCCTGTCCCTCGGCCCACCTCAGGTCTTCCTTCCTGACAAACACGATGGCGCTCGCGCCGACTTTGCGGCACCTCGAGCAATGACAGGTGCCCATCATCGACGGCTGGCGCAGCAGCTCGAATTTGACTGCCCCGCAGCAACAACTTCCATTGATCATCAGGTAGTCCCCTTGCCAAGAATGCAAATCTAAAAAAGAACAATACGTGAACACTTAGAAACACACAACGCTCCTAATCTCGGCGTTTACATACGATGGCAGCAGCATTTTCGCGGTCGCCATGCCTGTGGTGTTGCTATTCACCCTTAGACGGCTGCTGACCGCCCGCGCATCGGTCAATCGCGACAAGCTCGGCGGCCTTGTTGCCGTTGGCGCGGGCTCTGTTTTGGCGAGCGGAGGCGGCGGCGGCATATAGACCGTGGATGGATCCACGCGTTTTCGCCGAGCGCGAGACGCGCCACCGGCCCTCGGCGGATTGTCATCGGAACGTCCGCACCCACCGTGTCGACGGCGTCATGCTGAGGCACCGCCATGTCGGCGACGATTGCCGGATTCGCGAGGTGAGAAGCTTGTCGGTCCGCAAATGAGCTTGCCTGACGACACCTCCCGGCATTGGCTGCCGGGAGGTGCCGGTCGGATCTGCTCAGCAGGGACCCTGGTCGTCGACGACACGGTAGCCGGCGGAATCGGCTTCGCAGGCGTTCGGGAAGGTCCGGAGCGCGCCGCCGCGGCGGCCGCAGACAGGGCGATACTCCCTGGTGCAGAACTGCTCTTCGCGGCCACCACCGCCACCGCCGCCCCAGCCATCGTCGCCACCGCCACGGCACTCGCCGCCACGGATGATGCGGTAGCCCGCAGCTTCAGCCATGCAGGAGTTGCCGAAGGTCTGACGATCGCCGCCACGCCGCGCGCAGACCGGGTCATATTCGCGCGTGCAGAACTGCGGACCCGGATCCGGGCGCGGTGGACGCGGGCCGGGCCCGGGGCCGTCCTCGACCACAACGCAGGAGGCCAGCATCAGCGACAGCAACGAGGCCACTGTTGCTTTTCGTGCAAAGGTCTTTGCCGAAAAAACCATGGAAATAGCTCCCTCTCGTTCCCGCCCGTGCGGGAATTGTTCCAGCCCCTGCCCCGATCCTCGCGATTCTGTCAACGAATGCAATCGTCAACCGCGCATCTTGACCCGACAGGCGCGGCAATCTGGCCAATGGCGCTTTTAGAAATGTCGTATATTTATGCGACGCTGCGAAGTGCCTTCGGCTTGCCCCCCACATCTTGCAACCTACGCGTTTCCATGCAATATCAGTCTCAGTTCGGGCGTTTGCTGACCCGGAGACTGGAACGTTTTGTACGACCCTTTCCCCGATAACTGTGAATCTCTGACGACCCCGTGACTCGGCGGGGGGTTTAATCATGCGCAAATGCATGACCGCCAAGCAAAACCACCGACGTGCCGCCGACGCCAGGCGGTCGGCATGTCCAGACCACTGAACGGGTGAAGGAGTTCTCCCAATGACCCAGACCGGTACCGTAAAGTTCTTCAACGCAACCAAAGGCTTCGGCTTCATCACGCCGGATGGCGGCGCGAAGGACGTTTTCGTCCACATCTCCGCTATCGAGGCTTCGGGCCTGCGCACGCTCGTCGACGGCCAGAAGGTCAGCTTCGACGTCGAGCCAGACCGTATGGGCAAGGGTCCTAAGGCTGTGAACCTCCGCGCCGGCTAAGCCGCGCAAGGTTTTATGCTTTGAAGAGGGGCGCGGTGGATCACCACCGCGCCCTTCTTCTTTGGTGGATGGCTCCGCCACTATCTCTCGCCAAATCAACGGGATAGCTGCACGATGCCATCCGGCTGCGCTCTGGCGAGCCGAAAAGAACCATGGCATAGTCGGCGCCGGGAGCGAGAAAAGCTTCCATGCAGAGGAGGCAGACCATGAAGTTGCTGAAGTCTCTGGGCGCAATCCTGCTGGCAGCAGGGCTTGGATATGGCGGCCCGGCAACGGCCATGCCGGCAGGCAATGCGCCACAGGCCGAAGGCGGGCTGGTGATCCAGGTCCGCGGTTGCCACGGCGATCCGCAGCGCCACCACGTTCCGCAGTTCGGCCGCACTGAATGGCATGCCCACCGCCGGCCCGACTGCCGACCAATCCGGGTCCGCCCGCCGGTGCAGGTGCGCGACTGCCATCGCGAGGTGCGCCGCCACTTCCTGCCACGCTACGGCAACGTGCCCCACCGCCATGTCGGCCCCAATTGCCGCGTGCGCGTTTTCAGCAGGTTCGATCCGCATCGTCCGCGGCCGCCGTCCTGCATCCAGATCGGCCCGATCCGCTACTGCGAATACTAAGCCGGAAACGCTTTGCCGACGGCCACTTAAGCCTGGCGCTTGCCGGGCTTAAGTGGCCGTTTCCGGCCCTGCCTGCGCGCAAAACTTTCGCTTGCCGATGATCCAAAAATGAACGACAAATTTCCACTTCGGGCATTTGCCGGCCCGAAGACTTGAAATAATGGGATCAGAGGAGTTTCCCATGCCGCAGACCGGCACCGTCAAGTTCTTCAATCATGCCAAGGGCTTCGGCTTCATCACGCCGGACGACGGAGCGAAGGACGTCTTCGTTCACATCTCGGCCGTGCAGGCGTCGGGGCTTCCCGGTCTTGAGGATGGGCAGAAGGTTTCTTTCGACACCGAGCCGGACAAGCGCGGCAAGGGTCCCAAGGCCGTCAATCTGACCGTCGGCTGAGAGCCTTCGAAGCGGCCGGAGTTTTCCACTTCGGCCTTGCAACTGCTGTATTCGCCGCAACGCATATTGGCGTTTTTCGGTGGTGGTTGTTTGACCCTTTGCGTCTGAAAATCCGTTCAGCTTGCGTTCAGGCTCGCCCCCCTAGACATATTGTCGACGCTAACTTCTGGCCTTGATACGGGCCGGACGGCGAAGGAGACCGACATGAACCGCCTATTCAAAACCATCGTCCTTTCGGCAGCCGTTGCCGCCACCACGCTGACCGCCCTGCCGGCGGCCGAGGCCGGCGAGCGCTGGCGCCGCCACAACCGCCACGACAACACCGGCGCGATCGTCGCTGCCGGCGCGCTCGGCCTGATCGCCGGCGCCGTAATCGCTGGCAGCAACCGCCCGCAGCCGGTCTATGACGACTATTACGACTACGAGCCGCAGCCGCGCCGTGTCTATCGTCAGGAATACCGCCAGGATTACTACCGCCCCGCCCCGGTGCAGCGCCGCGTGGTCTATCGCGAAAGCTATGGCATGGAGCCGTGGACACCCGAATGGTACAGTTACTGCTCGGACCGCTACCGCAGCTTCAAGCCGCGCACCGGCACCTTTACTGGCTATGACGGCCTGGAGCACTTCTGCACCGCCAATTAGAGCGCCGTGCGTCCGGATGGACGCACAAAGGGCGCTCTAATTCGCTGAATCTGCGCATCACGCTTTCCGCAAATCGATTCCGATTTCGGGCCTATGCGTTGAACGCAGCCACAGGCTCAAGCTGAAGCTGCCTTCCCTGCCCGGCCGCACCGGCAAAGCCTGAAGCAACGACAAAAACGGCGCCACCCCCTGCGGTTGGCGCCGTTTTTCATGACAAGGTGGCCTGCTTGGCGGTCACCTCTGATCGATGGCAAATCAGACCAGATAGGGATTGCTGCGGCGCTCGTCGCCGAAACGGCTGCCCGGGCCATGGCCACAGATGAAGCCGATGTCGTCGCCGAGCGGCAGAAGCTTTTCCTTGATCGAGCGGATCAGCGTTGCATGGTCGCCACCATAGAGGTCGGTGCGGCCGACGGAACCCTGGAACAGCACGTCGCCGACATGGGCGAACTTCGCCTCGCGGTTGTAAAAAACGACATGGCCCGGCGCATGGCCGGGGCAATGCAGCACCTCAAAGACATGCGGGCCGAACGACACCGTCTCGCCCTCGGTGAGGAACCTGTCCGGCACGCAATTACGCACGGACCCATCCATGCCGAACTTCTGCGCCTGGGTCACCAGATTGTCGAGCAGCGGCTTGTCGGCCTCATGCGGGCCAATGATGTCGACGCCGAGCGCATCCTTGAGTTCCATGGCACCACCTGCATGGTCGATATGGCCATGCGTCAGCCAGATCGCCGTGACCTTGATGACGTTTTGCTTGAGTACCGACATGATGGTTTCGACATCGCCGCCGGGATCAACCACGACGCCGGTCTTTTCGTCGGTATCGAAGAGGATCGTGCAGTTCTGCTGGAAGGGTGTAACCGGCACGATCCCGGCATTGAGCTGTCCCATGGCGGGTCCTTTCCTTGGAGCGCCGTGCGTCCGAATGGACGCACAAAGGACGCTGCAACTCTGTGAATCTGCGCATCGTGCTTTTCAAAAATCGACGCCGATTTCGGGCCGATGCGTTGAGTTGGCCTCGACATAAGGACTGATCAGCGCTTCGTCCATGCACAATCTGGTGGGCCGGCCAGTGGGGTGGGTCTGGTGGCTCGCCTCATCCCTAAAATGAAATGGGCGGCCGCAGCCGCCCAATCCGAATTCCAATCTGAAGCGAGGATTATTTCTTCATGGCACCCATGATCGCGCCAACGATGGCCGTCACGATGGCGCCGCCGCCAGCACCACCAACCACGTCGCCGAGAATGCCGCTGAGCGCACCCGCCGTTGCTGGATCAGCCGCACCGCCGAGAAGGCTGCCGAGGATCTGTCCGCCAGCGATACCGCCGACGCCACCGGCGATCAGCTTCGTCACCTGCCCCATCGCCGCCGTCTTGATCGCCGCGCCGACGGCCTGTCCACCGATAACGCCGGTCACAATTTGTATGATGATAGGAAGAAGCGATTCCATAACAATTCCCTCCAAATTGCATGCCGGCCCTCAGTATGCCGACAACAACATCAGACCTCGAAATCGGGGAATGTCAAATTGGACGCAGAACAAGCAAAAAGGGCGGTTCGAAAACCGCCCTTCCGCAACATCAATATATTGATTCTACTCGTTATTCTGCAGCAATCGCGTGCTTGGGCTGAACCGCCGCAGAATAGTCGTTCATCAGCGTCTTGGCGATTTCGCCGACCTCGAATCGGTACTGCCCGATCTCGGAAACCGGCGTCACTTCAGCCGCCGTGCCGGTCAGGAAGCACTGCTCGAAGCCTGCCAGTTCCTCGGGCATGATCACCCGCTCGATGACCTCGAGCCCGCGATCCTTGGCAAGGCCGATGACCGTGCGGCGGGTGATGCCGTCAAGGAAGCAGTCGGCCTTCGGCGTGTGCACCTTGCCGTCCTTGACGAAGAAGATGTTGGCGCCGGTGGCTTCTGCGACCTGGCCGCGCCAGTCGAGCATCATCGCATCGGCATAGCCCTTGGCCTCGGCTGCATGCTTGGACAGCGTGCAGATCATGTAGAGGCCGGCGGCCTTGGACTTCGACGGTGCTGTGCGCGGGTCGGGGCGGCGCCATTCGGCGATGTCGAGGCGAATGCCCTTCAGCTTCTGCGCCGGGTCGAAATAGCTCGGCCACTGCCAGATGGCGACGGCGACATTGATGCGGTTCTTGTGGGCGGCGACACCCATTTCCTCACTGCCGCGCCAGGCGATCGGGCGCACATAGGCGTCCTTGAAGCCCTGCTTCTTGAGCAACTCGCGGCAAGCGTCGTCGATCACCTCGACCGAATAGGGAATGGTGAAGCCGAGGAGCCGGGCCGATTCATGCAGGCGCTCGGTGTGCTCGGTCAGTTTGAAGATCTCGCCGCCATAAGCGCGCTCGCCCTCGAACACCGCGCTTGCATAGTGCAGACCATGGGTTAGTACGTGAATCTTGGCGTCGGCCCACTGGACGAACTCGCCGTTCATCCAGATGAATCCATCGAGCTGGTCGAAAGGAACGGATGCCATGGTAAACCTTCCCGCAGGCGGGAGCCTGCCTATCGTTTCGTATCGTTCTTGATGGCCCCAAAAGGGCCGGATGGATAAAGCGTAGGCGGGTCAGAATACCAAAGCAAACTCACGATGTTTCGGAAAAAACCACCGTACCTTGCCTTTTCGTTCGCAATCCGCCGAAAAGCTTGGCAAAAATTACCATCGCACCTAATTTATGTCAACAGTGCTGACATAAATTGACGGACAGGAATTCCATGGCACAACGCAGCGGCGCAACCGCCCAACCGATCCGCACCGCCGTGACGGCAGACGAAGGCATCGACTTCTCAATCATCGAGCTGATGTATTTCGCCTATCGCGACTTCACTTCGGACCCGGACCAGATCCTCGCCGAATATGGTTTTGGCCGCGCCCATCACCGCGTGCTGCACTTCGTCAACCGCCTGCCCGGGCTGACCGTCGCCGAACTGCTCGATGTGCTCAAGATCACCAAGCAGAGCCTGGCGCGCGTGCTCAAGCAGCTCATCGACGCCGGCTACATCGTTCAGGTCCAGGGACCGCGCGACCGGCGCCAGCGCGAGCTCTACCCGACCCCCAAGGGCCGGACATTGACACTGGCGCTGGCGCGGCCACAGTCACGCCGTATCCATGCGGCACTGGAGGGCGCGGGAGAGACCGAACGCGCCTGGATCGAAAGATTCCTGAAGGCGATGGTCAATCCCGAATTAAGGGCGCAGATTGATCATCTGCCCGGAAACACGCCGGGGAAAGACCATGGAGAATAACGACAAGACGGCCAATCCGGCCACACTGGGCGACGATGCTCCGCATCTGCTGGTCGTCGACGACGACACGCGCATCCGCAACTTGCTCAAGCAGTATCTGACCGAGAACGGCTTTCGCGTTACAGTCGCCGGCAATGCCGACGAAGCCAGGCGCAAGCTCGCCGGGCTCGACTTCGACCTTCTCATCCTCGATGTGATGATGCCGGGCGAAAGCGGCATTGAGCTGACCAAGTCGCTGCGCGACCAAAAGGACGTGCCGATCCTGATGCTGACGGCGCTGTCGGAAACCGACAGCCGCATCACCGGCCTTGAAGCCGGCGCCGACGACTATCTGCCAAAGCCGTTCGACCCGCGCGAACTGATCCTCAGGATCAACAACATCCTGCGCCGCGGCGGCCCGGCGACGACGCCGAAGCTCGAGCAGCTGGTGTTCGGCCCCTATACTTTCCAGATCGCGCGGCGCGAACTCAAGCGTGGCGGCGAAGCCCTCAAGCTTACCGACCGCGAACAGGAAATCCTTGCCATCTTCGCCGCGCGAGCCGGTGAGACCATCCCGCGCCACGAGCTGGTGACGGGTGATTCCGAGGTCGGCGAACGCACCATCGACGTTCAGATCAACCGCCTGCGGCGCAAGATCGAACGCGATCCAGCCAATCCCGTCTGGCTGCAGACTGTGCGCGGCATCGGCTATCGGCTCAGCGTGGAGTAGAGGCCTTTAGCCTGAACGCCTTTCCCTGGCCCTGCTGCAGGGCCGGTTGTTGAAGCCGGCTGCTCCGATGTAAGATGGCGCGCCGGCGACAGCACTGCCGCATTCCGCGGGCCGGCGTGGGAGAACGGCCATGTTACGCGCAATCACGCTTGCATTTGCCCTGTCTGTCTTTCCAGCCACCGCTTTCGCTCATTCCTGCCCGAGCATCATGGCGGCGATCGACGCCGCCATGCCCACTTCCACACTGGCGGAAGCGGACATGACGAAGGTCAAGGAACTGCGCGCCAAGGGCGAAGAGCTGCACGCCTCAGGCGATCACATGGGATCGGAAGCAGCTCTCAACGAAGCCAAGAAGATCCTCGGCATCTGAACGCGTAGTGGGCTGGATTAGCCCACTACCTTGGTCATCAGCGTTCATCCGGCAGCGTCGCTGCGGTCGGCTTTGGCATGCCATTGGCAAGCTGGAGCCCTCTGCCACGGCTGCCTGGGCTTGCGCCACCACCAATCCTGCAAAGGCCAACGCCTGCAGTGCTGCGCTCGTGCGCAGGAACGCCCTTGTGATCACCCTGACACAGTGTCGGCACAGTTTCCCGTCAATCCTCCCCAGGCTGGTGGATGCCTTGCCAGGTTTGGATTCTCAACGAAAAAGCCCTATGTTTTCAGCACTGGGCGCGACGGAGTTTGACAACGTAAGCTGTTGAACTTCAAAGACAGTTTCAGAACGATCTGGCGTGGGCTAGGATCGAGGCGAGCAGCCGGCGCGCATCACCGCTGGCAGCGAACGGAAGGGCGGATGGCAACCACCGACATGGAACGGCCCGGCGGAGGCGGCTTTGGCACACGCAGCTGGCGTGCGCTGACGGCCGTACCGCGCAGCTGGAACCGCTTCTGGCGCCGCGTTGCGCTCTACATGCCGAAGCGGCTCTACGCCCGCTCGCTGCTCATCGTCATCACGCCGATGATCCTGCTGCAGTCGGTCGTCGCCTTCGTCTTCATGGAGCGGCACTGGCAGACGGTTACGGTCAGGCTTTCCCAAGCGGTGACGCGCGACATCGCCGGCATCATCGACCTGCTCGACACCTTTCCGCAGCCTGACAGTTATGCCCAGATCATCCGCATCGCCCAGGAGCGCATGTCGCTGAAGATCGACCTTTTGCCGGCCGAACCCCTGCCGCCGCCTGGTCCAAAACCGTTTTTCTCGATCCTCGACCAGGCGCTTTCGAGCGAAATCCGCAAGCAGATCAACAAGCCGTTCTGGCTCGACACCGTCGGCAACTCCAACATCGTCGAGGTGCGCGTCCAGCTCGACGACAAGGTGCTGCGTGTCTTCGTCCGCCGCAGCCAGGCCTATGCCTCGAACACCCACATTTTCCTGTTGTGGATGGTCGGCACCTCGCTGGTGCTGCTGACGATCGCCATTCCGTTCCTGCGCAACCAGATCCGCCCGATCCTGCAGCTGACCGAAGCCGCCGAAAGCTTCGGCAAGGGCCGGCCGATGCCGCCCAACTTCCGGCCGCGCGGCGCCGAGGAAGTGCGGCGCGCCGGCTTCGCCTTCATCCAGATGCGCGAACGCATTGAACGCCAGATCGACCAGCGCACGGCGATGCTGACCGGCGTCAGCCATGACCTGCGCACCATCTTGACCCGCTTCAAGCTGCAGCTCGCGCTGTCGGGCAGCAAGGTCGACACCGAGGCGCTGAGCCAGGATGTCGACGACATGCAGTCCATGCTCGAGGCCTATCTCGCCTTTGCCCGCGGCGAAGCGACGGAGGACCCCGGCCGCTTCGACCTCACCAGCTATCTCGACAAAATCGGCGAGGAAGCCCGGCTGCGCAAGCGCAAGCTCAAGGTCACACTTGTCGGCGAGCCGGAGGTACATGTGCGCCCGAACGCCTTTGCCCGACTGCTGCAGAACGTCGTTGGCAACGCTTTCCGCTACGCCAAGGAGGTCGAGGTCAAGGCCGTCCACGATCGCGGCATGCTGGTGGTGATGGTCGACGACAACGGCCCCGGCATTCCTGAGGAAAAGCGCGAAGAGGTGTTCAAGCCATTCTTCCGGCTCGACGAGGCACGCAATCTCGATTCGACCGGCACCGGCCTCGGCCTGGCTGTCGCCCGCGACATCGCCCGCAGCCATGGCGGCGACATCAAGTTGAGCGACAGCCCGCTGGGCGGCCTGCGCGCGATGATCCGCGTACCGGCCTGATCAGGCGCGGCGGTCGAGCCGCGTCACCAGCCTGTCGCCGATCCACTGGATGCCGCAGACGAGCACGATCAGCACTGCCACCACAGCAACCATGACAGCCGTCTCGAAACGCTGGTAACCGTAGCGTATGGCGAGGTCGCCGAGCCCGCCCGCGCCGATGGCACCCGCCATCGCCGAGGCGCCGACAAGCGTCACCAGCGTGACGGTGAAGCCGGCAACGATGCCCGACAGCGCTTCTGGCACCAGCACCTCGCGGATGATCGCCCAGCGGCCGCCACCCATGGCACGCACCGCCTCGATCAGCCCACGGTCGACCTCGCGCAGCGACACTTCGGCGATACGCGCATAATAGGGCGTGGCGGCAATCGCCAGCGGCACGATCGCCGCCCAGGTGCCAATGGAGGTGCCGACGATCAGCCGCGTCAGCGGGATCAGCGCCACCAGTAGGATGATGAACGGCACCGAGCGGAAGCCGTTGACCACGGCACCGAGGATACGGTTGATCCAGCGCTGCTCGGCGATGCCGCCGCGGTCGGTGACAACGAGCGCGAGGCCTAGCGGCAGGCCGAAGACGAGCGAGATCGCGCCCGATGCCGCCGTCATCAGCACTGTCTCCCAAAGCGAGCGCAGCAGCAGCTCAAGCATTATCTGTGACATAACCAAGCACCTCGACCCGGGCATTGCGGGCATTCAGGAATTCGACGGCTTCAGCGACGCCGCCGGACGCGGTCGCAACACCGAGGAACAGCGTGCCGACCGGCTCACCCTGGATGTTATCGATACCGCCGTGGATCAGGCGGAAACGGCTTGAAATCGACGTCGCCAGTTCCGACAACAGCGGACGGCGCGCCGCCGCGCCCGCTATATCGACGCGCAGGATCGCCTCGCGCCCGGTCCTTGCCAGGCGGGCGGCGATCGCCTGCGGCAGCTGCGGCCGGATGCCGGCGAGCAAGCTGCGCGTGACCTCGGTGCGCGGATCAGCGAAGGTCGACCACACCGGCCCCTCCTCGACGATGCGCCCGGCGTCGATGACGGCGACACGGTCGGCAATACTGCGGATCACCTCCATTTCATGGGTGATCAAAAGGATGGTCAGGCCGAGCTTTTGGTTGATATCCTTCAGCAGCGCGAGGATCGAGCGGGTCGTCTCAGGATCGAGCGCCGAGGTCGCCTCGTCCGAGAGCAGCACCGCTGGCCCGGCAGCGAGCGCGCGAGCGATGCCGACGCGCTGCTTCTGCCCGCCCGACAGAGACGCCGGATAGGCCTTGGCCTTGTCGGCAAGGCCGACCAGATCGAGCAGTTCGGCGGCGCGCCTGAGCCGCTCGGACTTGGGCCGGCCCTCGATCTTGAGCGGCAAGGCGACGTTTTCCTCGACTGTCTTAGCCGACAGCAGGTTGAAGTGCTGGAAGATCATGCCGATACGCCGGCGCAAAGGCTGCAGCTCGCGCTCGCCGAGGCCGGTGATTTCACGGCCTTCGACGAAGATTTGGCCGCTGTCGGGCCGCTCCAGCCCGTTCAGGCAGCGGATCAGCGTCGACTTGCCGGCGCCGCTGCGGCCGATGATGCCAAGCACCTCGCCCTTGCGCACGGTCAGCGAAACGCCATCGACTGCCGGCGTCTGGCCGAACCGCCGCTTGAGGTCGACGATACGCACGACCGTCTCCGACAGCGCGGCATCGAAAGGCGGTGACACCCCTTCGATGGGTGCAAAATGCTGGGTCATGAAATCCCCTCGGTAATGCCGAAGGCGGCCCGCCACCAAATGGCAGGCCGCCCCGGTTTGTTAGACGTCGTCTGGCTCAGTAGGCGGCGACGCCGGTGCCCTTGTAGACGCGGTCGAACTCGGCCTTGACGGTCTCGTTCTGATATGCGGCGACAAGCTTCTTGACCCAGCCCTCGTTCTCGCTGCCGGTCTTGACGGCGATGAAGTTGCGATAGGGATTGTCAGTGACCGGCTCCTGGGCGATGCGGTTGTCGGCGCTCAACCCGCTCTTCAGGGCCCAGTCGGTGTTGACCACCGCTGCATCGAGGTCCTCGACCGAACGGCCGACGATGCCGGCGTCGAGTTCCTTGATCTCGAACTTCTTGGGGTTTTCGACGACGTCGGCAACCGT
This sequence comes from Aminobacter carboxidus, assembly GCF_014863355.1. Classification (GTDB taxonomy): domain Bacteria; phylum Pseudomonadota; class Alphaproteobacteria; order Rhizobiales; family Rhizobiaceae; genus Aminobacter; species Aminobacter carboxidus. The sequence goes on from NZ_JACZEP010000014.1 coordinate 31,481, forward strand.
CGCCAGAATGCCGGTGCCGTCCTTGAGCTTGATCAGGCCGGCGTCGGCGAGCACGCGCAGCGCACGGCCTTCGTTGGACGGATCGTTGGGCACGCCGATGACGGCAGCCTCGGGAAGCGCCTCGATCTTGGTGTGCTTCTTGGAATAGAGGCCGATCGGCCACAGGCCGGTATAGCCGACCGGCGTGATGTGATAGCCCTGCGTCTTGATCTGGTTGTCGAGATAGGGCTGGTGCTGGAAGGCGTTGGCGTCGATCTCGCCGCGCTCGAGCGCCTCGTTGGGCTGGGTGTAGTCGTTGAACACGACGGTCTCGACCTCGAGGCCCTGCTTGGCGGCCTCGGCCTTCACCACGCGCCAAACGTCCTCGTCCTCGCCGGAGATGATGCCAACCTTGATCGCGGTCTTGTCGGCGGCCAGCGCATGGTGCGGAACGGTGAAGCTGATGACGGTGACGACAGAGGCGAGCAGCGCGGCAAATGCCGTGCGCCGGCTGATCGTGTTGCGGTTGGAAAGCGACTTGGTGATGTCGGTCATTTCGAATTCTCGCTGAGAGCCGTTGGGAGGATGGCTCGCCCCGCCAATCGCGAAGCTTGGCCATATCCTCCGCAAATGCCCTTCTCTCGGCAAAGGATCGGATTTCACTCAAGGCTCACGCGCAGGAAAATCGTCTTAAAGAAAATGCCCGTTCGGGCAGAACCGACCTCGCCCTTCGCAGCTGCGAGAAGAGTGGGCCGTCATCGGCACGTCATGCAATGCTGCTCAAAGGCCGACGCAACGAATGGAGGACCGCTGATTCCCGGCAGGCCTGGGACGCGGACAACGGGGAAGACGGCCCTTGCGCATCCTGATGGTCACCGACGCCTGGCGTCCGCAGATCAACGGCGTCGTCCACACGCTCGAACGTCTCGCCGAAACCTTGACGCGGTTCGACGCCGAAGCCGACTTCCTGACGCCGAACATCTTCCGCACACTGCCGATGCCGACCTATCCGGATATCCGGCTGGCGCTGACGACGCCCGGCAACGTCGCCCGCATCATCGAGGAGCGGCGGCCCGACCACATCCATCTCGTCACCGAAGGACCGCTCGGCATGATGGCGCGGCGCTATTGCCTCGCTCGCAAGCGCCCCTTCACCACCAGCTACCACACGCGCTTTCCCGAATATGTCAGCGCCCGCCTGCCGCTGCCGGAGAGTTGGACCTATGGGCTGCTGCGCAATTTCCACAATTCCGGCCAGGGCTGCATGGTCGCTACGCAGTCGCTCGCCGACGATCTGGCGGCGCGCGGCTTCGACAAGCTCAGGCCATGGACGCGTGGCGTCGACATCAACCACTTCCACCCCGACAAGAAGGCCGAGATGGACCTGCCGCGGCCGATCTTTTTGTGCGTCGGCCGCATCGCGGTGGAAAAGAACCTGCCGGCCTTCCTCGACCTCGACCTGCCCGGCACCAAGGTGCTGGTCGGCGACGGGCCGGAGCTCGAAAGGCTGAAGGCAAAGTACCCGGACGCCCATTTCCTCGGGCGCCGGCCTAGCGACGAACTGGCTGATATCTATGCCTCGTCAGACGTCTTCGTCTTCCCCAGCCGCACCGACACCTTCGGCAATGTCATCATCGAGGCACTGGCCAGCGGCACACCGGTCGCAGCCTACCCGGTGACGGGACCGATCGACATCGTCGGTGACGGCATCGGTGGTGTGGTTTCAAATGATCTACGCGAGGCAGCGCTGGGCGCGCTCAAGATCGATCGCGCCGAGGCACGCGAGCGCGCCATGCGCTACACTTGGAGCGCGTGTGCGGAGATGTTCCTGGACAATGTGAAAGCGGCCTACACGGCGTAGACGGTCGTCCTAGAACAGGCGGCCGCCGTCCGGAACCTTGCGTTCGATGGCGCCAAGCACGACGTCGCCGTCCTCATCAGGAAAGCCGAGCGTCAGCACTTCCGACATGAACGGGCCGATCTGGCGCGGCGGGAAATTGACGACGGCAAACACTTGCCGTCCCAATGGCGTCTCGGGCGTGTAGTATTTGGTGACCTGCGCCGACGACTTCTTGATGCCGATCGCCGCACCGAAATCGATCTTCAGCTTGAACGCCGGCTTGCGCGCTTCGGGAAACGGCTCGACCTCGACGATCGTACCGGTGCGGATATCGACCTTGTCGAAATCCGCAAAGGTGATCTCGGGCTTGCGCTCGTTCTGCGAACTCATGCGGCAGGCTCAGGCGTTGCCGTGCGTTTCGAAGAGCACGCTCGCCAGCGCATCCTTGGCCGAGGTGCCCGACCAGACGACGAACTGAAACGCCTGAAAATAACATTCGCAGGCTTCGAGCGCCGACGACAGCAAGACTTCGACCTGCTGGCTGGTCGGCTCGACGCCACCGGCCAGAAGCAGCGACTGGCGGAACATGATCGCGCCTTCGGTTTCCCAAAGGTCGAAATGCCCGAACAGCATCTGCTCGTTGATCAGCGACAGCAGCCTGAGGATTTCAAGCGTACGGCTTTCCGGCACCTTGACGTCGAAGGCACATGCCAGGTGCAGCGCTTCGAAGTCTTCCATCCAGGAAAACGAAACCTGGTATTCGGTCCAGTTGCCGACGACCGAAATCGAGATTTCGTCGTCGCCGGCACGCTCGAACGCCCAGTCGTTGTTATGAGCCACCTGCTCGATGACATCCACCGGATGGATTTCGCGGGAGAACTCGAGTTCGAGAAGTTCCATAAATGCTTCCTGTCGTTCCGGGCGCGTCATCGCGCTCCGCGCGGGGGACACACACGACGAACTTTATTCTTGAACTCGGACGACCAGCGCTGCCGGACTCAATACCCCCCAGCCGGACCGCACCATCCGCTGCACGATCACGTTTCGAATCGTGCAGTAAATTCAGTGTATTGATCAGGAGTCGCGTGAACAGCCCAATTTTTCGCAACGTCCCATTCGGATGTGGAAACAGGCTGCGGCGCAGATTCATCAAGCGCCGGTAAGCGATTCACGACAAAGCACTTTTTCGGATGGCGCTTTGTGGAAAAGTTAACGAATTATTTCTTTGTACGAGGCTTGGCCGGAGCCGCCGGTGAGGCCTTGTCGGCGTCTTCACCGCCCAATGCCGCAAGCTTCGACTCGAGCGCCTCGATGCGGGCGACCAGCGCCTTGTTTTCGGCGCGTGCCTTGATCGCCATGTCGCGCACCGCTTCGAACTCCTCGCGCTGTACCAACTCGAGCGAATTCATCGCCCGTTCGGCCTGCGAGCGGAACGCGGTTTCGACCTCGCGCCGGACGCCCTGGGCGGCACCTGCGGCATCGGTCATCAGCTTGGCGAACTCATCCAGAATGCGGTTCGGTCCGGTCGTCATGGCAAACCCTCGCGTTGTCCATTCGACGTAGTGGCGCAAGGCGACGAATGCAAGGATATCGTAGCCCTGGCGAGGTGCCAAATGCTGCGGCAAAGATGCCGCTCTGCACGCAATGACTTCTCGGTTACCTCAGGATTGCCCGCCTTGACCGTGCCAAAAGCCTGCCGCATGGTCCGCCGCGATTGCATGCCCTGGAGACTGATTTGAGCGAATACCTTGCCCTGCCGCTGGCAGCCCTGCCCTTTCCGAACATCGATCCTGTGATCGTACAGCTCGGGCCGCTGGCCATCCACTGGTATGGCCTGGGCTACATCGTTGGCATCCTGTTCGCCTGGTGGTACGGCAAGCGGCTGGTGACCAACGCCCGCCTGTGGCCGAACGGCAACCTGCCGATGAAGCCCGAGGCGCTCGACGACTTCCTCGTCTGGGCCGCTGTCGGCGTCGTGCTTGGCGGCCGCGTCGGCTACATCCTGTTTTACGACCTCGCCCGCTACATCTCCAATCCGCTCGACATCTTCGCTGTCTGGCAAGGCGGCATGTCGTTTCATGGCGGCCTGCTCGGTGTCACGATCGCCATGGCGCTGTTCGCCCGCAAGCACGGCATCCTGGTCTGGTCGCTGATCGATGTGGTCGCGGCCGGCGTTCCGGTTGGCCTTGGCCTCGTGCGTGTCGCCAACTTCATCAATTCCGAGCTTTGGGGGCGGATGACCGACGTGCCATGGGCGGTCGAATTCCCTACCGGCGGCCCGTTCCTGCGCCACCCGAGCCAGCTCTATGAAGCGCTGCTTGAAGGCCTGGTCCTGTTCCTCGTATTGCGCTTGCTCACCCACTCGCGCCTCAAGCTGAAGACGCCACGCTTCGTCGCCGGCGCCTTCGTCTGCGGCTATGGCCTGTCGCGCATCTTCGTCGAGTTCTTCCGCGAACCCGACCAGCAGATCGGCTACATCCTCGGCGGCTGGCTGACCATGGGCATGGTGCTGTCGGTACCGATGGTGCTGATCGGCGTCTGGGCGATGCTGTCGGCCAAGCCTGTGAGCCAGGCCGCAAGGCCGGCATGACCGCGCTCAAGACGCGCATCGCAAGCCTGATCGTCGCATCGGGGCCGATAAGCGTTGCTGAATACATGGCGTTGTGCCTGTTCGACCCGGCTGACGGCTACTACACGACGCGCGAGCCATTCGGGGCGGAAGGTGACTTCACCACCGCGCCCGAGATCAGCCAGATGTTCGGCGAGCTTGTCGCCGTCTGGCTCTACGCCGCCTGGCAGGCGGCCGGGCGCCCGGCGAATGCAACGCTGGCTGAGATAGGCCCCGGGCGCGGCACGTTGATGAAGGACATGCTGCGATCGCTGCACAAGCTCGAGCCGGCATTCGCCAACACGGCCATGATCGAGACCAGCCCGCGCCTGCGCGAAATCCAGCAGCGGACGCTGGCAAACAGCGACGCGCCGATCGGCTGGCACGACACTGTCTCGACCTTGCCTGACGCCCCGCTATTCATCGTCGGCAATGAGCTGTTCGACGCCATTCCGACACGCCAATTCATCAAGATCGGCGCTGCATGGCACGAACGCGCTGTCGGCGTCGGTGAAGCTGGCGAGCTTGCCTTCGTTGCCGGCCCGGCGACCCTTGACGCGGCAGTGCTGCCACCCGACGCCGCAACCGCGTCCGACGGGTCGATCTTCGAATTCGCACCGGCCCGGACAGCCACCATGGAAGCCGTCGCCGAGCGCATCGCGGCGTCGGGCGGCGCAGGCCTGTTTTTCGACTACGGCCATCTCAAGCCAGGCATCGGCGACACGTTGCAAGCATTGCGCAAGCACCGGCATGACGACGTGCTCGCCCATCCGGGCGAGGCCGATCTCACCTCGCATGTCGATTTCTCGGCTCTGGCGCTTGCTGGCCGCGCGCACGGGCTTGACGCGCATCTGGCGACGCAAGGCGAGTTCCTGCTCGCCATGGGCCTGCTCGAACGTGCCGGCAAACTCGGCGCCGGTGCCGACGCCATGGGGCGTGAAAAGATCAGCAGCGACGTCGAACGCCTCGCCGGTCCGGACGCCATGGGAAGCTTGTTCAAGGTGCTTGCCGTTGCGCCGCGTGGCACAAAACTTCCTTTCCCCGCCGTCAGTTGACAGTGAGCTTGCGCCTGCCCCACTGTCCGCGCTCGAAACGGCGAGGCGACCGGTGGCGGCTGGCCCCAGCCTTGACGAAATCGCTGACGAGGAAGACAAGGCGGCAATGCTGAACGACTCGAAACCGGATCCGATCCGGTCCAACTTGCTCGCCAGCGCGGAAGCCAACGGCATCCGCCACGGTTACTTCACCCGCACCGGCGGGGTCTCCGAAGGCATCTACGAAGGTCTCAATATCGGCGTCGGCTCCGACGACGACCAGACCCACGTCGCCGAGAATCGCCGCCGCGTCGCAAGTTGGATGGGCGTGCCGGCCGACCATCTGCTCAGCCTGTATCAGGTCCATTCGCCTGATGTCGTTGTCGCCACCGGTCCGTTCGCCGACGGTCGCCCCAAGGCCGACGCGCTGGTGACCGACAGGCCAGGCATCGCGCTGGGCGCCTCGTCGGCCGATTGCGGCCCCGTGCTGTTTGCCGACCCCGAGGCGCGCATCATCGGCGCCGCCCATGCCGGCTGGAAGGGTGCCTTCACGGGCGTGCTCGAAAACACCATCACCGCCATGGAAGGCCTCGGCGCGCGGCGCGAGTGCATCCTGGCCGTGCTCGGCCCGTCGATCAGTGCCGCCAACTACGAGGTCGGCCCGGAATTCGTCGCCCGTTTCAGCGAGGCGGATGCGGACAATGCACGTTACTTCGCCCCGTCGGCCAATGCCGGCCACCACATGTTCGACCTCAACCTCTATACGGTCGACCGGCTGCGCCGCGCTGGCGTCGTGGCCGAGGCGCTGAACCGCTGCACCTACGCGGAAGAGGACCTGTTTTATTCCTATCGGCGCACCACGCACCGCAAGGAAGCTGACTACGGGCGGCAGATTTCGGCAATTGCACTGGAGGACTGACAGCATGGCGCTGCATTTCGAACGAACCGAATTCGATGCCCGGCGCGACCGGCTGATGATCGAGATGGCCGAGAAGAAGCTCGACGCGGTTGTCCTGTTCGCGCAGGAGAGCATGTACTGGCTGACCGGCTACGACACGTTCGGCTTCTGCTTCTTCCAGTCGCTGGTGGTCATGGCCGACGGCTCGATGACGCTGCTGACGCGTTCGGCCGACCTACGCCAGGCACGCCACACCTCGATCATCGAAAACATTGTCTTGTGGACCGACCGCGATAACGCCAATCCGACGCTCGACCTGCGCAACCTGCTCAATGACCTTGGCCTGCTCGGCGCCCGCATCGGCGTCGAATACGACACCCATGGCCTGACCGCCTTCAACGGCCGCCGCCTCGATGAGCAATTGCAGACCTTCGGCCAGATCGTTGACGCCTCAGGTATCGTTGGCCGCCTGCGCCTGTTCAAGAGCCCGGCCGAGATCGAGAAGGCCGAAAAGGCCGCAAGCCTCGCCGACGACGCGCTCGATGCGGCGCTGCCGCTGATCAAGCAAGGCGGCGACGAGGCCAAGATACTGGCCGCCATGCAGGGCGCGATCTTCGAAGGTGGCGGGGACTATCCAGCCAACGAGTTCATCATCGGCTCCGGCACTGATGCGCTTTTGTGCCGCTACAAGTCCGGCCGCCGCAAGCTCAACAAGAACGACCAGCTGACGCTCGAATGGGCCGGCGTGTTCAATCACTACCATGCGCCGATGATGCGTACGGCACTGACCGGCAAGGTCTCGCGGCGCCACCAGGAGCTTTACGATGCCTCGCTGGCGGCACTTGTCGCCGTCGAAAAGGCGATGACGCCCGGCAACACCTTCGGCGACGTCTTCGACGCGCATGCCCGCACGCTCGAGGCGCATGACCTGACCAAGCACCGGCTCAATGCCTGCGGTTACTCGGTCGGCGCGCGCTTCACGCCGTCGTGGATGGACATGCCGATGTTCTACCAGGGCAATCCCGAGCCGATCGCGCCCAACATGACCTTGTTTGCCCACATGATCATCATGGATTCGGAAACCGAGACCGCGATGACGTTGGGTCGTACCTATCTGACCACCGATTCCGCCCCCAAGCCGCTTTCCCGCCATGATCTCGACTTGATCGTACGATGATTGCGCAGAGCGCTGAGGGGCGTTTGCCATGGAGTTCGGGCAAATGAGACGTTGGATTTTTGCGGCAGCCTGCCTGTCCGCTTCTGCTGCCCTGTCCGCTTGCAACAGCGCCAAGGATGTCCTCGAACCGTCGGCGGTGGCACCTACCGAGCAATCGGCAGCGCTTGCCAAGACCGAAGGCACCGACGTCGCCGCACCGGCGGTGACAGGCGCCGCATCTGCCGCTGCAACGGCCGTTCCGGCACAGACGGCCGCCATCATGACCAAGGCGCGCGTGCAATTCGCCCCGATCGTCGGTGCAACCGTCGAGGCAGCGACGCCGCTGACCCAGCGGCTCGGCGCCCGCGCCCGCGAACGCGGCATCACGCTTGCCGGCAGCACCGATACCACGCCGCCCGGCATCATCATGCGCGGCTACTTCTCGGCGATGACCGAAGGCAAGGACACGACTGTCGTTTATGTCTGGGACGTCTACGACCCGGCAGGCACGAGGCTGCACCGCATCAACGGCCAGCAGACGGCGGCTTCGGCCGGCAGCGGCGACGGCTGGCCGGCGGTCGCGCCCGCGACCATGCAGGCAATAGCCGACAGCACCATCGATCAATTGGCCCAGTGGCTGGCCGCAAAACCCGGTTAGACCGCGACATTCCCGCCCACGATGTCGCTTTTTTGGGATTCAGCGGCGAGTCCGCTTGCAATAGCGGCAAGGACCGCTAAAAGCCCGCTCATAATCTCTACCAGGATCGGTACATGAAACTCTTCGCGGGCAATTCCAATCGGGTGCTAGCAGAGGCGGTCGCTCGCTATCTCAACATCCCCCTGGGCAAGGCCAGCGTCAGACGCTTCGCTGACCAGGAAATCTTCGTCGAGATCCAGGAGAACGTGCGCGGCGAGGACGTCTTCATCCTCCAGTCGACCGCCTACCCGACCAACGATCACCTGATGGAACTGCTCATCATGATCGACGCCTTCATGCGTTCGTCGGCTCGGCGCATCACGGCGGTCATTCCTTACTTCGGTTACGCCCGGCAGGATCGCCGCGCTTCCGGCCGCACGCCGATCTCGGCCAAGCTCGTCGCCAACATGATCGCGCGCGCCGGCGCCAACCGCGTCCTGACGCTCGACCTGCATGCCGGCCAGATCCAGGGCTTCTTCGACATCCCGACCGACAATCTGTTCTCGGTTCCGGTCATGGCTCGCGACGTCAAGGCCAAGTACAAGCAACTCAACAACGTCATGGTGGTTTCGCCTGACGTCGGCGGCGTGGTGCGCGCCCGTGCGCTGGCCAAGCGCATCGACGCCCAACTCGCCATCGTCGACAAGCGCCGCGAACGCCCCGGTGAATCCGAGGTGATGAACGTCATCGGCGAAGTCCACGGCAAGGACTGCCTGCTGATCGACGACATCGTCGATTCCGGCGGCACGCTGTGCAACGCAGCCGACGCATTGCTCGCCAAGGGCGCCACCTCAGTCACTGCCTACATCACCCACGGCGTGCTTTCGGGCGGAGCTGCTGCCCGTATCGCCGGTTCGCAGCTGCAGGAACTTGTCATCACCGACTCGATCCAGCCGACGCAGGCGGTGATGGACGCGCACAACATCCGCGTCGTCTCGATCGGCGACCTGATCGGCGAGGCGATCTCGCGCACGGCAACCGAAGAATCGGTGTCGAGCCTGTTCGACTGAGCCTCCTGCCCCCAGCAGACCATTTCAAAGCCCCGCCCGGTCATCCGAGGCGGGGCTTTTCGTTGCGCCTATGCCGTTCAGGACAGCTGCCACGCCATGCCGGCAAGCGCCGAGACGGCGAGGACTGCGATCATGTGGGCGTGGAAGCGGATCAGCGCCACGCCGGCGGCGACGGCGATGGTTGCCGCAAGCCAGTCAAAACTGCCGAAATCGAGTACCGGCAGCGCGAACGGCCCCCAATTGACCTCCCCGACATTGCCGAACAGCACATGCAGCGCAAACCACACTGCGAGGTTGGCGATGATGCCGACGACGGCGGCGGTGACGGCGGACAAGGCGCTGGCCAGCCAACGCACATTGCGGAGGGTCTCGACATAGGGCGCGCCGACGAAAATCCACAGGAAGCACGGCACGAAGGTGAACCACAGCGTGACTGCGGCTCCGGCGACACCGCCAGTGAGCGGGGCCAAGGCCGAAAGCCTGGCACCGCCAAGGAAGCCGACGAAGACCAGCACCAGGATCAGCGGCCCCGGCGTCGTCTCGGCAAGGCCGAGGCCGGTCAGCATTTCGTCCGGCTTGAGCCAGCCATGCACCTCGACCGCCTGCTGGGCGACATAGGCCAACACCGCATAGGCGCCGCCGAAGGTCACTGCCGCCATCTTGGAGAAGAACGTCGCTTCGGCGGTGAAGACGTGACCGGGTCCAAGCAACTGCCACAAGGCGATCAGCGGCACGAACCAGATCGCCAGCCAGACGGCGAGTGTGGAGAAGAACCGCCGGGCACTCGGCTTCGTCCATTCCGGCATGGCATAGGCGATTTCCGGCTCGACTTTCGACGATGCCTTGCTCGTGGTGACCCCGAGCACATGCATCAGCGCGCCTGACGTCGCCGCAGCCGCGATGATCAGCGGGAACGGCAGCTTGAGAAAGGCGATGGCGACGAAGGCTGCGATGGCAAGAATGACCATACTGCCGTTCTTCAGCGCCCGCTTCGACACCTTGATCAGCGCCTCAAGCACGACGGCCAGCACCGCCGCCTTGAGCCCGAACAGCAGCCCCTGCACCAAAGTGACATGGCCGACGGTCAGATAGATCGCCGAAAGTGCTGATATGACCAATGCGCCGGGCAAGACGAACAGCAGCCCGGCGACCAGCCCGCCCCTGACGCCGTGCATCAGCCAACCGGAGTAGGTCGCCAGCTGCATCGCCTCAGGCCCAGGCAGCAGCATGCAGTAGTTGAGCGCATGCAGGAAACGCGGCTCGTCGAGCCAGCGTTTCTCGTCGACGAGGATCTTGTGCATCAGCGCGATCTGTCCGGCCGGTCCGCCGAACGACAAAAGCCCGATCTTGGCGAAGGTCCGCGTCGCCTCCCCGAATGAGGGAGCCTTGAAAGGCGTCGTGTCCATGTCAGATCGCCTTTGCCGGCCAGTTGTGGGTTTCCGACCTGGCGTAGCGGCACCAACCATACAACGCGTCGTAGATCGCCATACCCTTTTCCAGCTGCGCGAGGTCATCGTCCTCGATCGCCGACAGGCCCAGAGATATAGCAAGCAGACCGGCTGCTTGCGGCTCCAGGTCGAGCTGGGCCGTGTCGGCACCGCGCACGATGCGGGCAAGATGCAGCAGCGCAGGATCGCTCAGCCCGAACTCCGAAATCAGCGTGTCGAAAGTGCATTCATCGCCGCGATGCGAATAGTGCACGTCCTTGATATCATAGGGTATGGCGCCGATCTCGTCAGCGACGTCCTTGACCCATTCGGCCGAGACGAAATGGAAGACCGCTAGCGGATCGATGAAACGCCGGATCAGCCAGGGACAGGCGATGCGGTCGATCTTGGGTCGCGACCGTGTCACCCAAACGCTTGATACCGGCAAGCCTGGTTCAAGTCCCGGCGCCTTGCGGGCAACGACCAGCCCGCCGGCGGCAATCCACGCATCGATGCCACCTTCGAGCATCGAGACGTTTGCCCCCTCGGTAGCCAGAAGCGCTGCGGCGATCTCGCTGACATTGTGGCCGTGGGCGCAGTAGACGACGAGCTGGCGGGCGGCGGGCAATTGCCGCAGCCATTCGGCCGACTTCATGTGATCGCGCCACACAGCACCTGCAATGCGCGTCGGCGCCGCCGCGAAGGCTGCCGCCCTGCGAACATCGACGATCAGCGGGCACCTGTCGGTACCGAGAAGCGGGATCAGTTGTTGGGGTGTGATCATCCTGGGCATGGTTTTCCTCCGCATACCAAGCGAAGGCGGAACTTGGGCCACCGGGCCTCACGGGGAGTCCACCATGCCCCCGGTATGTGAATTCTATTTGAAAGCGGCCGCCGGTTCAATCACCTGAGCACGCCATCGAGCGCCGGCAGGCCGATGATCGCCGCCGTCGCGATCAGCGCGTAGCAGATGCGCCGAAAGGTCGCCTCGTTGGCGCGGCTGAACAGGTGTGAGCCGATGTACAGGCCGATCGCGAAGGTCGGCCCTATGGTCAGCGACAGCCCCACCGTCTCCCAGGTCAGCAATCCGGCGACGAGGTAGCTCGAAATCGACAGCACGCTCGATATGGCGAAATAGAGCACGATGTTGGCCCGTACCGTCAGCGGCGGGATCGCCCCGCCGAGCCAGTAGGCGACGACGGGCGGCCCGCCGACCTGGGCGGCACCCGAAAACAGCCCCGAGGTCACGCCTACAGCGGCTGTCAGGCTGGCATGCGGGCGGCCATGGTAGCGCCAGCCCGACATCAGCAGCGCAAGCAACCCAACGACAATGGCAACGATCGCCCAGCGGATCACCACGCCGTCGACATGGGTGAGCAGGTAGGTGCCCGTGGGCACGCCGACGGCGGCCCCGAGCGCCATTACGCCGACATTGGCGCGGTCGGCACCGCGCCACGCATTGGGAATGAGCCCCGGCGTCAGGACCAGGTCGACGATCAAAAGCAGCGGCACCGCAAGCTTGGCGCCGATCAGCGAGCTTGCCACCGGCACGAAGATCAACGCCCCACCGAAGCCCGAGAAGCCGCGCGCGCAGCCGGCAATGAATGCGGCCACGACAAGCACCACGATGGTGGCGGTCGGCAGATGGAGCGGGAGAAGATCTTGCATGGGTAAGTCGGCAGGTCCTGGCTGTTTCAGCCCGGCGTGATACAGGCATAGCGGCACATATGCGAGCAGCCACGGCGCCGCCAACGGGGGACCAGCCCCAAAGACCCCGGCGGTTGCACTTTTTGCCACCTTCGGATATAGAGCCGCCACCCGCGTAGACACCCTTGGAGGCAACGCGGCGGAAGGCCGCCTCACCCGGCGGCTTTCGACGTTTACGGATCAGGCTTCATGCCCGCCGTAGGCGCTCCATATAACCGAAAGGAAATGCCATGAGCGAAACATACGAGCTCAAGGCCGAAGCACGCGAACTGGTCGGTAAGGGGTCCGCCCGTGAAGTTCGTCGCAACGGTAAAGTGCCTGCAGTTATTTACGGCGACAAGCAGCCTCCCCTGGCCATCGCCCTGTCCTACAAGGACATCTTCTACAAGATCCATGGCGGCGGCTTCCTGACCACCGTGGCGACGATCGAAGTCGACGGCAAGAAGATCAAGGTTCTGCCGAAGGACTACCAGCTCGATCCGGTCCGTGACTTCCCGATGCACGTCGACTTCCTGCGCGTTGGCGCCAACACCGAAGTCAACGTCCAGGTTCCGGTTCACTTCATTAATGAAGAGAAGTCGCCCGGCATCAAGCGCGGCGGCACGCTGAACATCGTTCGTCACGAAGTCGAGTTCCACTGCCCGGCCAACGCGATCCCCGAGTTCATCACCGTCGATCTCGACGGCACCGACATCGGCGATTCGATCCACATCTCCGCCGTCAAGCTGCCGAAGGGCGTGAAGCCTGTCATCTCCGACCGCGATTTCACCATCGCAACGATCGCCGGCACCTCGGCATCGAAGTCGGAAGAAGGCGCAACCGAGGCTGCCTCCGAGGCATAATCGGCGCATACCCGGAGAACCCCGAACATGCTGCTCTTTGCAGGTCTCGGCAATCCGGGTACGCAATACCAGAACAACCGGCACAATGTCGGCTACATGGCGGCGGACGCAATTGCCCGCCGCCATTCGTTTTCGCCCTGGACGAAGAAGTTCAAGGGTTTGATCGCTGAAGGCAACATCGGCGGCGAAAAGGTCATCCTTCTCAAGCCGCAGACCTTCATGAACCTGTCCGGCCAGTCGGTCGGCGAAGCCCTGCGCTTCTACAAGCTCGAACCCTCGGACGTGACCGTCTTCTACGACGAGCTCGACCTCGTCGCCGGCAAGGTGCGGGTCAAGATCGGCGGTGGCGCCGGCGGTCACAACGGCATCCGCTCGATCGACCAGCACATTCCCAAGGATTATCGCCGCGTCCGCATCGGCATCGGCCATCCCGGCGTCAAGGAAATGGTGCACGGCCATGTGCTCGGCGACTTCGCCAAGGCCGACAAGGAATGGCTTGAGGCGCTGCTCGACCTCATTGCCGACAGTTCCGATCTGCTGACCAAGGGTGACGACAACGGCTTCATGAACAAGGTCACTGTCGGCCTCCGCGACAAACTTCAGCCGACGGGCGCAAATGACACCCCTCCGCCGAAGGTTGCCAAGCCGCAGGCGCCGAAGGCCCAGAGCCACATCCGCCAGGCCCGCCCGAACCAACCTGCAATCAAGGTTCCCGAAACCGGCCCGATGGCCGCGATGCTGAAGAAGCTGCTCGGCAAGGACTGAACGACCCCGCACAGACTTTCGCCTCGATCCATGCGATAAGGGCGCGCAATGCCCCCCGCAGTCCGACGCAACCGTCCGGCGAGGTGTCACCATGCAAACCAAAACCGCATCCTGCTCCTGCGGGCAGCTGAGCATCGAGGTCAACGGCGCACCACTGGGCGTCGGCATCTGCCACTGCCTCGCCTGCCAGCGCCGCACCGGCAGCGTCTTTGCCGCCCTCGCTGCCTTCGCCCCGCCCTATGCGGTCACGGGTAAGGCAACCGAATATCTGGGCGTCGGCGACAGGGGCTCGCGCTACACTTTCAGGTTCTGCACGGTCTGCGGCACCAACCTGTTCCACACCGAAGTCGGCGCTGAGCGCGCGTTCGTGGCAATGGCGGTCGGCGCATTCGCCGATCCGCAGTTTCCGCCTCCCGAGGACTCCGTCTACGACTGCCGCCGCCATTCATGGGTCCTCCTGCCTCCGGGTACCAAGGCCTACGACAAGGATCCGGACTGACAAGCGCCATCCAATGCCTTGTGCGCCCGGTGAAGGCTCCTGACATAAGCCCGACAGGCCTCATGGTAGGAAACACTCTGTGGCAACAAGGAACGGTTTCGATGGTCGCTTCGCGCATTGACGACGTCATCTACATGTTTGCGATGTCGCTTGACGGCTTCATTGCCCGCGAGGACGGCGCGTTTGACTGGCTCGACAACTTTCCACCTGACGACGACTACGATTTTTCCGCGTTCATGGCGTCGCTGAGCGGCATCGTCATGGGCCGCGCAACTTATGATGTCGTCAGCCGCGAACCGGAATGGGCGTACGCCCACTACCCTTGCCTGGTTGCCACCTCACGTCCTCTCGAGGACCTGCCCGAAAACGCCGAAGCCATGGCTGGCACGCCAGCCGAAATGCTTGCCAATCTTCGCGCGCGAGGCGCCACCGGCCGCATCTGGCTGCTTGGCGGCGGCGACCTGGCCCGCCAGTTCATGGATGCCGGCCTGCTCGACACAATCGAGATCGGCACCATCCCCCTCATCCTCGGCTCGGGCTTGCAGGCTTTCGGCGGCAAACAGGCAGATCGCTGGCTCGAACTCGCCTTTGCCAAGCCGTTGGCCAACGGTGCAGTGCATATGCAGTACCGCGTGCGACGCTGAAAGACTTGACGATCTTAGGCCCTATCGCCCATAGCCCTGAGCAAATTCCGATTTCCCGATAGGACCAGAAGACCATGGGTTTCAAATGCGGCATCGTCGGCCTGCCCAACGTTGGCAAATCGACGCTTTTCAACGCGCTGACGCGCACCGCCGCCGCACAGGCGGCGAACTATCCGTTCTGCACCATCGAGCCGAACACCGGCGAGGTCGCGGTGCCGGATCCGCGTCTCAAGCAGTTGGCCAACATCGCCAAGTCGAAGGAGATCATCCCGACCCGCATCTCCTTCGTCGACATTGCCGGCCTGGTGCGCGGCGCCTCGAAAGGTGAAGGCCTGGGCAACCAGTTCCTCGCCAACATCCGCGAGGTCGACGCCATCGTGCATGTGCTGCGCTGCTTCGAAGACGACGACATCACCCATGTCGAAGGCCGCATCGACCCCGTCGCCGACGCCGAGACGGTCGAGACCGAACTGATGCTCGCCGATCTCGAAAGCCTCGAGCGTCGCATCGTGCAGTTCCGCAAGCGCGCCGCCAGCAAGGACAAGGAAGCGACAACCGTCCTGCCGATGATGGAGCAGGCGCTCGCTTTGTTGCAGGACGGCAAGCCGGCGCGCCTGCTGCTCAAGGGCATATCAGCCGAAGACCTCGAAATCCTGCAGGGCCTGAACCTTTTGACCTCGCATCCGGTGCTCTATGTCTGCAACGTCGCCGAAAGCGACGCTGCGACCGGCAACGAACACACCCAGGCCGTCCAGAAGATGGCCGAGGCGCAAGGTGCCGGCGTGGTCGTCATCTCGGCTGCGATCGAAGCCGAAGTGGCGCAACTCCCCGACGAGGAAGCCCAGGAATTCCTCGCCGATCTCGGCCTCGACGAGCCGGGCCTCGATAAGCTGATCCGCGCCGGCTACGAGCTGCTGCACCTGATCACCTATTTCACCGTCGGCCCCAAGGAAACGCGCGCCTGGACCGTGCACAAGGGCGCCAAGGCGCCGCAGGCGGCCGGTGTCATCCACACCGACTTCGAACGCGGCTTCATCCGCGCCCAGACCATCGCCTTCAACGACTTCGTCACGCTTGGCGGCGAAGTCCCGGCCAAGGAAGCCGGCAAGGCGCGCGACGAAGGCAAGGAATATGTCGTCCAGGACGGCGACGTGATGCTGTTCAAGTTCAACACCTGATCACCTGGCCGTCGCGTCCGCATACGAAAAGCCCCGCGTCGCGGGGCTTTTTCTTTTGGCGCGGGCGATGAGCCAGTTGCACGTCCGGCTTTCGGTCTACGCGCATCCCGAGGAGTTAACCTTTTGCTAACCAACCTTGGCTACGGTCGTCTGGAGATTTGCAGATCGTCTCCAGCTTTGACCACGGATGTACTGGCACTGGATGTTGAGACGCTAGAGAAAGGTCGGGGTCACCCCGGCCTTTTTTGTTTTCGCACGGTCAGGACGGCGACGTCATGCGGCCAAATCCAGCACCTGGACCGGCTCGATACTCTGTTCACTTCAAGCACTGGCTGCGTCATCACGAAACGTAGACCGCCTGACCAGATTGTTCTCGACGGCCCACCTTCGAATACCTATCTGCGCCCCAAGCAAGAACAGCAGCGATGCTGCCCGGCGCAGCAAGCGTATCCTTGAGGGGACAGATGACGCAGCACGCACATTTCGAGATCGATCTTCCCGCGTCGTTGTGTTTAGCGCTGGCCGGCTACGACTGGCAGCAGCAAACCATCGGCCATTCGGATGCGGGTGTGTTCAAGCTTGCCGCTGGCGGCAAACCGACGTTGTTTCTCAAGACCGAGGTGTCAGGCGACTTCGCCGAGCTGCCAGACGAGATCGTTCGGCTGCGCTGGCTGGGCAGCCAGGGCATCCCTTGCCCTGAAGTCATCGTCTACGAGACTCATGCCGGTCACAACTGGCTTTTGATGAGCGCGGTTGCCGGACGGGACCTCGTCTCGCAACAATCCGAGCCCGGCGAGGCCATCGCCATCATGGCCGAAGCGCTGCGGCGGCTGCACGCCCTCGATATCGCCGCCTGCCCTTTCGACCACCGCCTTGGGCAACGTATCGCCGTGGCCAAAGCCCGCGCCGACGCCGGCGAGGTCGACGAAGACGATTTCGACGACGAACGGCTGGGTCAAACCGCGCAGCAGGTGTTTGAGCAGCTTGTGGCGCGGCGGCCGGTGTCCGAAACGCTGGTTGTCACGCATGGCGACGCCTCGATGCCGAACTTCATCGCCGATGGCGGCCGCTTCACCGGCTTCATCGACTGCAGCCGGCTTGGCGTCGCAGATCTCCACCAGGACCTGGCGCTTGCCTGCTGGAGCATCCAGTACAATCTTGGGGAAGAGTGGGTGGCCCCGTTCCTCGCGCTTTACGGCCTGCCCGAGGCGGATGCGAACAAGCTCTCCTACTACCAGTTGCTCGACGAATTCTTCTGAGCGGCCGTCTGCCCAGCGCTACCTTGCCGATTTGCAACTTGACGTCACAGCCGCCCAGGTCTATCGCGCCTAGGCGCTGGCCCGGCCATTCGAGACCCCGCCGGCGCAATCCAGCAACCCCGCCCGCGTTCGGGCACGATATCAGCTCCAGTATGGGAGACCGGCGATGATCAAGGCATTCGTCGTGGAAAACGATCGTCTGCGCCTTGCAGACTCCATTTCGGCCGAAAAGGACAGCATTGTCTGGGCCGACCTGTTCAATCCGACCAAGCAGGAAGAGGCCGAGGTCGAGCAGTGGCTCGGCGTGGGCGTTCCGACACGCGAGGAGATGGAGGAGATCGAGATCTCGTCCCGCCTCTATGTCGAGGACAGCGCCTACTTCATGACCGCCACCTTGCCCTCGCAGGCCGACAGCGACGACCCGGTGATGTCACCGGTGACATTTGTCCTGCGCCGCAACCTGCTGGTGACCATCCGCTATCATGAGCCGAAGGCATTCCTGGCGTTCCCGCTGCGCGCGGAAAAGGCGGCGATCGGCTGCACCTCGGGCGAAACGATCCTCGTCGGCCTGCTGGAGGCAATCGTCGACCGCCTCGCCGACGTGCTGGAACGCGTATCGCGCGACATCGAGCTGTTGTCGAAGGACATCTTCAACCCAACCGCGACCAAGGCATCGAAGCGTGACCGCGACTTCCAGCAGATCCTCAAGGACCTCGGCCGCAAGGAGTCGCTGACCTCCAACATCCGCGACAGCCTGACCTCGCTGCAGCGCCTGGCGGGCTTCCTCGCCAATGCGCTGGCCCAGGGCAAGAACGGCAAGGACGCAAAGGCACGGGTGAAGACGCTGTCGCGCGACGTGCTGTCGCTCACCGACCACGCCTCGTTCCTGTCGCAGAAGATCACCTTTCTGCTCGATGCCACGCTCGGCATGATCAACATCGAGCAGAACGGCATCATCAAGATCGTCTCGGTCGCCGCCGTCGTCTTCCTGCCACCGACGTTGGTCGCCTCGATCTACGGCATGAACTTCGACCTGATGCCTGAGCTGAAATGGGACCTCGGCTATCCGGTGGCGCTCGGCCTGATGGTCGTCTCCGCCATCCTGCCGTTCTGGTGGTTCCGCCGCCGCGGCTGGCTCTGAGCCAACGATTGCCCGGCGACCGGCCTTGCGTGACCCGCGGGGCCGGTCCAAGGTTATCGTACAAGCTTGAACAGGATTGCCGATGAGCACCAAGACATGGGCATTTGAGGATCTTGGCGAGGGCCTCGTCATCGACCTCGGCACCAAGACCGTTCTGGCCCGGGAGATCATCGAATTCGCCTCGGAATTCGACGCCCAGCCCTTCCACCTCGATGAAGAGGCCGGCAAAGCGAGCATTCTCGATGGGCTCTCGGCATCTGGCTGGCACACCTGCTCGATGTTCATGCGCATGCTGTGCGATGCCCTGCTGCTCGACTCGACCTCGCAAGGCGCGCCGGGCATCGACTACGCCAAGTGGAAAAAGCCGGTGCTGGCCGGCGACGTGCTGGGTGGCAAGCTGACCATCCTGTCCAGCCGCCCGTCGCGCTCCAAGCCTGGGCTCGGCTTCGTCAGCTGGCGCGCCGAACTGGCCAACCAGAAGGGTGAGCCCGTCTTCGAACTGGTCAACACCTGTATGTTCCTGACCCGCGAGGCCGCGTTATGACCCTCGACGAGTATCTCGGCATCGGTGTCACGATCACGCTCGGCAGCCATCACTTCAGCGCCGAGGCGATCAAGGATTTCGCCCGCAAATACGACCCCCAGCCCTTCCACACCGATGAGGAGGCTGCCAAGGCAAGCGTGTTCGGCAGCCTGTGCGCCTCGGGCTGGCACACCACGGCGGCGTGGATGAAGCTCAACCTGGCGCATCGTGGCCGCGCCTGGGACGGTCCGGGATCGAAACCCGAATTCGGCCCCTCGCCCGGCTTCAAGAACCTGAAATGGCTGAAGCCGGTTTTCGCCGGCGAGACCGTGACATTCACGCGCCGCGGCCTCGACCACCGGCCGCTTGCCACCCGTCCCGGCTGGCGCATGATGACGCTGCACTCCGAAGGGTTCGACTCGACCGGCGACAAGGTCATCGAATTCGACAGCGCCGTGCTGGTGAAAGTGGCGTAGCGCGCTTCTCCTTCGCTCCGTTTACGGTGGAGAAACAGGGGCGGCTATCCACGATGGTTGGTGACAGACGGTGAAAGGCACTTGTGCCTTACGAGGCAAGTCTCGGAGACATGTCGAAGGCCGAAGCGAGCGCCACTAGAAAAAACCGACCACACGTGGAAAACGTCTCCACGTGTGGTCGCGTGTCCGTCGCGATAGAGCGCCGGATTACGGCCGGATGTTATGGTTGACCCGGAAGAGGTTTGCCGGGTCGTAGCGGCGCTTGACGCCGACCAGGCGCTCGTAGTTGGCACCGTAGGCGGCACGCACGCGCGCCTCGCCCTCGTCGTCCATCATGAAGTTGATGTAGGCGCCGCCATGCTGGTTGTGCTTGTGCACAGCGGCCCAGTAAGCGCTTGCCCACTGCTTCAGCTCCGGCGCCTTCGCCGGATTGGGGTCGATGCCGGCGATGACCATGGACCAGCGCGCCTGTCGCGCGCCCCACGCAGTGGCCTCTGAAGCAACGTCATGGACGGCGCCGTCGATGGGATAGAGATGCATCAGCGACAGCTCGCTCGGACTCATCGAGGCGTGTGCGACATGGGCAGCGATGGCGGCATCGGACAGCTCGTCGACATAGTCGCCCTTCCAGTACCAATGCAGCCCCTTCGGCAGCAGCCGATCAAACAGCCCCTGCAGGTCGACGAAGGGCAGCCGCATCATGCCGTCCATCAGCGGTTTAGGGAGCGCGTCACGCGCCGGCTGCATGGCCCGGAGGCCGTCCTCCTCTGTGCCATTGTAGCAGCTGATCAGCGTGCAGATGCGCCGTCCCCAGATTTCGCGTGGAAACGGATCGCAGGAGGGCACCGTCTTCATGCCGAAGAACATGCCGAGTTCGCGTGGCGCCCCCGGCAGGAAGTCGCGGTACCAGCGCATGATTTCGGCCGCATGCGCGATGTCGTAGAAGATCGGCCCGGCATAGACATCCTTCGCCGGATGCGCCTGAAACGTGAAGCGCGTCACCACGCCGAAATTGCCGCCGCCGCCCCGCAGCGCCCAGAAAAGCTCGGGATGCTCGTCCGCGCTTGCCGTGACGACGCTGCCATCGGCCAGAACGACCTCGGCCGCGAGCAGGTTGTCGATGGTCAGGCCGTGCTTGCGCGTGAGATAGCCGGTGCCGCCGCCAAGCGTCAGCCCGGCAATGCCCGTACTCGAGACGATACCGGCCGGCACCGCCAGCCCATGCGCGCTGGTCGCCCGGTCGACATCGCCCTGGGTACAGCCAGCCTCGACGCGAACCTTGCGCGCGGCCGGGTCGACATCAACGTGTTTCATCGGCGACATATCGATGACCATGCCGCCGTCGCAGCTGCCGAAGCCCGGGCCGTTGTGGCCGCCGCCGCGAATGGCGACGAGCAGCTGCCTGTCGCGGGCGTGATTGACCGCCGCGACGACATCGCCGACGTCGGCGCAGGGGACGATCCAGCGTGGCCGCTTGTCGATCATGGCGTTGTAAAGCGCGCGGGTCGCCTCATAGCCGGGATGGTCCTGGCCAATGAGGCTGGTACAGAGCCGGTCGGGAAACTCGTGCGAAGCAGTTGACTTCAGCATTATTTGGAACACTCGTGTTTGGGAGCAAGACGCACTGCTGCTGCCGGAGCCACTTCGGTCCCGGCGGTGGAGGGCGCGCTTGGCCGGTTGAACCTGCCGCACTCGCGGCACGTCCTTTCCTACGCCGGATCGATTTCAGGTGTTTTTCTGTACCGGCGCGGGAGTGTTTCGATTGTTTCAGCGACAAGCGTGCGGCGGAGACCCAGGAGGCCGCGGCACCCGGCGCTGTCCGCCGCATACCCGATGCTCTTGCCCGCCGCAGCAAGGCCCGGACGTGGAGGCCTATGGCCAAGGAGCAGATGCTGCAGTCACGATAACATTAAACCATATGGTTGACTATTTTTGCAACAGCCTATATTCAACCATATGGCTGAATGTCCCGTCGGGTCATGCCGGCCCTGGCTGTGGAGAGTGAAATGCGCAAGTTGATTGCTGGAATGAAGATCTCCGTCGATGGCAAGATGGAGGGACCGGAAGGCACCGCGGATTGGGTTGAAGCATGGTCGGAGGACTACGGCCTGACACCGCAGATCGACGCATGCCTGCTTGGCGGCGGCATGTACCCGGGTTACGAGAACTATTGGACGGCGCTACAGAACGAGCCGGGCACGCCCGCCTGGATCACCGGCACGCCGCCGACGCCAGCCGAGCTCGAATGGGCAGGCTTCATCAAGCAGATCCCGCATTATGTGCTGTCGAACACCCTGACCACGACGCTGTGGCCAAACACGCGCTTTCTCAGGCGCCTTGACGAGGTCAAGGCGCTCAAAGAGCAGCCCGGAAAGGACATCTACCTTGTCGGAGGCGCCAAAACGACGACAAGCCTGATCGAGACCGGGCTGGTCGATGAGCTCCGCGTCATCGTCTATCCGCTGATCGCCGGTGAAGGTAAGGCGCTGTTTGCCACCACTGAGCGCCGTCATGGGCTCGATCTGCGCAAGGTCGAACAGCTCACGAACGGACGCGTGAGACTGATCTACGCGATCAGCTAGCCGCGATCGCCCGGCATGCGGGCGTGTGGGGGACAGCCGGACGATCCTGCCCCCGGCCACAACTTCAATCGAAAATAAAGACAGCGTGGAGACATTCT
The DNA here is from genome assembly GCF_014863355.1 of Aminobacter carboxidus. Taxonomy (GTDB): domain Bacteria; phylum Pseudomonadota; class Alphaproteobacteria; order Rhizobiales; family Rhizobiaceae; genus Aminobacter; species Aminobacter carboxidus. The sequence continues at coordinate 53,844 of NZ_JACZEP010000014.1, forward strand.
CTACGCTGAACGGCCTCAGAGGCTGCTCAGTGGCCTTCGAAGGCAATCAGCGTGCGGACGTCGACGCCGAGCGCTTCGAGCTTCTTGCGGCCGCCAAGGTCCGGCAAATCGACGATGAAGCAGGCAGCGACGATGTCGGCGCCGATCTGGCGCAGCAGCTTGACCGCGGCTTCGGCGGTGCCGCCGGTGGCGATCAGGTCGTCGACGAGGATGACCTTCTCGCCTGCCCTGACCGCGTCCTTGTGCATCTCCATCTCGTCGAGCCCGTATTCGAGGCTGTAGGCGATGCGCACGGTCTCGTGCGGCAGCTTGCCCTTCTTGCGGATCGGCACGAAGCCGGCCGACATCTGGTGGGCAATGGCGCCGCCGAGGATGAAGCCACGCGCCTCGATGCCGGCGACCTGGTCGATCTTGGCACCGGCATAGGGATGGACGAGCTCGTCGATGGTGCGGCGGAAGGCGCGCGCATTGCCGAGCAGCGTGGTGATGTCGCGGAACATCACGCCCGGGCGCGGATAGTCGGGGATCGTCCTGATGGCGCCAAGCAGCGTCTGTTCGAGCGAGGTGTTCATCGGCGGGGGCTCCGTTGCCGGCGGTGCCGCAGGGGCTTCCCCGCAACCAACGCCCTGGCGCTGTGGTTCGCGCATCGTCCCTGAAGCCGGCTTCGGCGCAGGCAAGATGCAGCGGAAGTTGTGACGGTTTGGACGGCAAAAGAAAAGGGCGCCTTGCGAGCGCCCTTCACTATCGTTCTGCGGTGCGGCTTAGTGGGCGACGTTGGCCCAGACCTTGCGCTTGGTGGCGTAGACGAGGCCAGCAAACAGCACCAGGAAGATCATGACGGCAAAGCCGGTCTGCTTGCGTGCCTCGAGATGCGGCTCGGCAGCCCACATCAGGAACGCCGAAACGTCGCGCGAATACTGCTCGACCGTCTCGGGCGAACCGTCCTCGTAGGTCACCTGGCCGTCCGAAAGCGGCTTGGCCATGGCCAGCGACTTGCCGCCGACGAAGTACGGGTTGTAGTGCGTGCCCTCGGCGATCTCCATGCCGGCCGGCGGCTGCTCGTCATAGCCGGTGAGCAGCGCATGAATGTAGTCAGGGCCGTTCGAAGCATACATCGTGAAGATGTCGAAGACGAAGGTCGGGAAACCACGCTCGACGCCGCGCGCCTTGGCGATCAGCGAGAAGTCGGGCGGAGCCGCGCCGTTGTTGGCGGCTGCGGCAGCAGCCGAATTGGCGAAGGGCGACGGGAAGTAGTCACCCGGCAGTGCCTTGCGGGTGAACATCTCGCCATCGGCGTTGGGGCCGTCCTGAACTTCGTACTCGGCGGCGAAGGCCTTGACCTGCGCTTCGGAGTAGCCGAGGTCCTCGAGCGTGCGGAACGCCACCAGGTTCATCGAGTGGCAGGCCGAGCACACTTCCTTGTAGACCTTCAGGCCGCGCTGCAGCTGGCCCTTGTCGAAGGTGCCGAACGGGCCGGCGAAGGTCCAGTCCATTTCCTTCGGCTTGTGGATCGGGAAGTGCGTCGGCTCGGCAGCGTGGTTCGCTTCCTCTGCGGCGACCGCCACGCCGGCGGTGCCGGCGAGAAGGAAGCCGATAGCCGCCAGACCGTTGAGAATCTTTTTCATTCCAAAATCCCTTTCAGATTCTCGTTGGTTCAGCCGCGGGTTTCGGGCGCAGCGGTTGCACCGGCCGGATGAGCCGAACCCGACTTGTTCTTCTCGAGCACCGCTTCGGTGATCGAGTTGGGCAAGCGACGGGGCGTCTCGATCAGGCCAAGAACCGGCATGATGACCAGGAAGAATGCGAAGTAGTAGAGCGTGGCCAGCTGCGACATGATCACGTAGGCACCTTCAGCGGGGCGCGAACCGAGCCAGCCGAGGAAGATCGCGTTGATGACGAAGAGCCAGAAGAACAGCTTGTACCAAGGACGATAGACGGCCGAACGAACCTTCGAGGTGTCGAGCCACGGCACGACGAACAGCACGGCGATCGAACCGAACATGGCGAGCACGCCACCGAGCTTGGAGTCGATCGGCCCGATGTTGAAGGTGATGGCGCGCAGGATCGCGTAGAACGGCAGGTAGTACCATTCCGGAACGATGTGCGCCGGCGTCTTCAGCGAGTCGGCCTCGATGTAGTTGTCGGGATGGCCGAGGAAGTTCGGGATGTAGAAGATGAAGTAGGCGAACACCGCCAGGAACACGACCATGGCGAAACCATCCTTGATGGTCGCATAGGGCGTGAAGGCGACGGTGTCGGTCTTCGACTTCACTTCGATGCCGGTCGGGTTGGTCTGGCCGGTGACGTGCAGGGCCCAGACGTGCAGCACGACGACGCCGGCGATCATGAACGGCAGCAGGTAGTGCAGCGCAAAGAAGCGGTTCAGCGTCGGGTTGTCGACGGCAAAGCCACCGAGCAGCAGCTGCTGCACCCATTCGCCGACAAGGGGAATGGCGGTGAAGAAGCCGGTGATGACGGTAGCGCCCCAGAACGACATCTGACCCCAGGGCAGAACGTAGCCCATGAAGCCGGTTGCCATCATCAGCAGGTAGATGATGCAGCCGAGGATCCACAAAAGCTCACGCGGCGCCTTGTAGGAGCCGTAGTAGAGACCGCGCATAATGTGGATGTAGACGGCGATGAAGAAGAAGGACGCACCGTTGGAGTGCATGTAGCGGAGCAGCCAACCGGAGTTGACGTCGCGCATGATCTTTTCGACCGACTGGAAGGCCAGCGTCGTGTCGTTGGCGTAGTGCATGGCGAGCACGACGCCGGTAAGGATCTGCGCCACCAGCATGATCGAGAGGATGCCGCCGAAGGTGTAGGCGTAGTTCAGGTTGCGCGGAACCGGATAGGAGACGAACGAGTCGTGCACCAGCCGCGGCAGCGGCATGCGTGCATCGATCCAGCGGCCGATGCCGGTTTTGGGCGAATAGGTCGAGTGTCCACCGCTCATGGAATTATGTCCCCCTGCCTCAGCCTATCCGGATCGTCGTGTCGGAAAGAAACTGGAAATTCGGTATGTGAAGGTTTTCCGGCGCCGGTCCTTTGCGGATGCGGCCGGCCGTGTCGTAGTGGGAGCCGTGGCACGGGCAGAACCAGCCACCGAAATCACCCTGCTGGCCGAGCGGCACGCAGCCCAGATGGGTGCAGACGCCAACCATGACCAGCCAGTTTTCCTTGCCTTCGCCAGCGGTGCGGTCGATGTCGGTCGCCTGGGCGTCGGAGGAAATGTTGGCGTTGCGCGCGACCGGATCCTTGAGATCGGCCATCGGCACTTCTTTCGCCGCCTTGATCTCTTCGGGGGTGCGGTTGCGGATGAACACCGGCTTGCCGCGCCACTTGACGGTCAGCGACATACCAGGCGTCAGCGACGAGACGTCAACCTCGACCGACGAAGCGGCGAGCGTCGAGGCGTCCGGGCGCATCTGGTCGATGAAGGGCCAAGCCACGGCGGCGGCGCCGACTGCACCGGCCATGCCGGTAGCGACATAGAGAAAATCGCGGCGATTTGGCTCGCTCGTATCGGTTGCGCTCACGGGACTGATCCTTTTGCCTCAATTCCAACCGGAGGCTGAGCAATTGTCCCCGCTCAACGATGCACGCCCGACAGCGCATGGCAACCAGGCTAGCGAATTCCTCCGGCATTTGGACTTCGGTTTATGCGTGAAGCCTCTTTTTGTCCAGACGGCACACGGCACATGGGCAGATTGTCGCGGGGACGATGCAAAGCAGTGGAAAACCCCGGCCAAAGCGCCTGCCACGGCGGGTTTGCGGGTTCATCAGCAGCCCCGACATGAGCGCGCTTGGACAGCGGGGACGGCGGGCCCCCCTTGCGCCGGAAATGCACGCCGGGAGGCTCAGCTCGCGCCGAGTCGCACCAGCACCTCGCGCGGGATGGCGTAATCGCGGATGGCGTCGTCATGCTTTCGCAGGCCGCACAGTTCGCGCTGGATGAAATAGGCATAGACCGCGTCCGCCGCAGCCTTGACGAGCACACGACGCTGCTCGGCATCGCCCTGATGCGCATTGAGCCTGCCGAGCGCTTCGCCGACGCGCTCGCCAGAGCGGCCAAGCGCGGCGGCCTTTTCGGCTAGAAGCTCGTATTCGAGCACGTTGAGCGTCTGCTCGGAACGGTTCGAGAGGATCGAGGGCGGGCGGACGAACGACATCAGCTCCCCTCATTAGGCATAGTGAGCAGTCGGCGATGGGTGGCAAACTGTTCGCCCTTCACCGGCTCGAAACCCAGGGCTTCGTAAAACGCGTGAGCTGCATCAGGCGCGCGGAGGTTCAGCAGAGCGAACCTTGCCCGCGCGTGGCAGGCGATGGCCTCGATCAGCAGCCGGCCGACACCATGACGCCGAAACTCCGGATCGACATAGACGTGTCGCACGCGGCCGGAACCGCCATCGGCGAAGTAGGGATCGACATTCAGCCCGCCCATTCCCACCAGGGACGTGCCCTCAAAAACACCGAACAGCGCCTCGCCGGGCTTTGCAAAAGTGTTGCTGCCGTCACGCCAATGATCCTGCAGGCGCCGCAGCATGCTGAAGCCCTCCGCCATGCTCTTTCCTCGCAGCACCTGGAAGGTCGCCGCATCGGGCACCAATGGCCGCAGGCTGAGGACCGACATCAGACGATCCTACTCCGCCGCAAGCCGGTCGGCCAGGAAGCCGCCGGACTGGCGCTTCCACAACTGGGCGTAAAGCCCGCCCTTGGCGATCAGCGCTTCGTGGCTGCCCTCCTCGACGATACGGCCCTCGTCGAGCACGATCAGCCGGTCGAGGGCGGCGATGGTCGACAGCCGGTGAGCGATCGCGATGACCGTCTTGCCCTCCATCAGCTTGTCGAGATTGTCCTGGATCGCCGCTTCGACCTCACTGTCGAGCGCCGAGGTCGCCTCATCGAGGATCAGGATCGGCGCATCCTTGAGCATCATGCGGGCGATGGCGACGCGCTGGCGCTGGCCGCCCGACAGCTTGACGCCGCGCTCGCCGACATGGGCGTCGTAGCCCTTGCGGCCGCGCGGATCGGCGACGTCGACGATGAAGTCGTGCGCAGCGGCGCGCCTGGCGGCGTCGACGATCTCGGTCTGCGACGCCCCTGCCCGGCCGTAGCCGATATTGTCGGAGATCGAGCGGTGCATCAGCATCGCGTCCTGGCTGACGACGCCGAACTGGGCGCGCAGCGACGCCTGGGTGATGTCGCGCACGTCGCGTCCGTCGATCATGATGCGGCCCTGCTCGACGTCGAACAGGCGCAGCGCGAGGTTGACGATCGTGGTCTTGCCGGCACCCGACGGGCCGACCAGGGCTACGCGCTCGCCGGGGCGGATGTGCAGGTTGAGGTTTTCGATGACGCCGCCGCCCTTGCCGTAGTGGAAGGAGACGTTGTCGAAGATGATGTCGCCTTTGGCGCGCGGCAAAACGGCGGCATTTTCGGCGTCACGGATCGCCGGGCGCACCGAGATCGTGCGGGTAGCGTCCTGGATGGTGGCGTAGTTGCGGACGAGGCCGTTGATGTTGAACATCATCCAGCCCGACATCTGGTTGAGCCGGAAGACCAGGCCGAGAGCTGCTGCAATCGCGCCGGTGGAGATTTCGCCGCGCGACCAGCTCAGGATGCAGATGGCGGCGACCGCGGCCATCATCGCGCCGTTGATCACCGCCACCGCCGAGCGCACCGTGGTGATCGAACGGGTCAGCCGGAAGACCGCGCCGAGATAGCTTTCGAGCCCGTCGCGGACATAGGCGTGCTCGCGCCGGCCGCTGTCGAACAGCTTGACCGCCATAATGTTGGTAAAGGCATCGACAAGGCGGCCGTTGAAGATCGAGCGCTGGTCGGCGGTGGCACGGCCGGCGCGGCGCATCTCCGGCAGCAGATAATAGATGATCGCGGCATAACCGGCGAACCAGGCAAGAACCACGGCCCCCATCAGCGGGTCGAGCGAGACCAGGATAGTCAGCGACAGAAGCACGAAGGTGAGGAAGGCCCACATCGTCTGCAGCACGTTGACGATGAAATCGCCGACGGCCTCGCCGCCCTGCACGATCTTGGTGGCGATGCGGCCGGCGAAATCGTTCTGGTAGAAATCGTAGGGCTGCTCGATGACGCGCCGGAACGCCTGCCAGCGCACCATGGAAAAGAAGCCGGGCACCACGACCTGCTGCTCGACGATGGCCGAGCCGATGATGATGACGGCGCGGACAACGAGGATCAGCACCAGTAGGCCGGCAAGCTCGGGCCAGTGGTCGGCAAACAGCCGTTGCGGACTGGTGGCATCGAGCAGATCGATGAGCCAGCCGACCGACCAGTACAGCGCCGCGTCGATGGCACCCGCAAGGAAGCCGCTGATCAGGAGCAGCGTGAACGGCCCCTTCGCCTGCCGGGCGAAGTAGAGGATGAACGCCCAGGCGCTCTCGGGCAGGACCTCGCGGTCTGTGTCCTGGAACGGGTCGATGGCGCCTTCGAAGCGCCGCCAGAATTTCTGCTGGAAGGGATCAGGGGTCATGGCGCGCTCCCCGCAGGTTGACGCGAGGCACTCCACGCAGGGTACCTGGCGCAATGATCACCACCATCACGCCGGCCTCGATTCGTCGAGAACGCCGTCTTCGTGAAACAAGAAACCGCCGGACTGGCGCTTCCACAGGCGGGCGTAAAGCCCGTCGAGCGCCAGCAGTTCATCATGCGTGCCCTGTTCGGCGATGCCGCCCTTGTCGAGCACGATCAGCCGGTCGAGCGCAGCGATCGTCGACAGCCGGTGCGCGATGGCGAGTACGGTCTTGTCCTGCATCAGTGCGTGCAGGTTTTGCTGGATCGCCGCCTCGATGTCGGAATCGAGCGCCGAGGTCGCCTCGTCGAGGATCAGGATCGGCGCGTCCTTGAGGAAGACGCGCGCGATCGCCACGCGCTGGCGCTGGCCGCCCGACAGCTTGACGCCGCGCTCGCCGACGAAGGCATCGTAACCCTGGCGACCGCGATTGTCGGCAAGTGTTCCGATGAACTCATGCGCCTCGGCCTTGCGCGCCGCTGACATGACCTCGTCGTCCGATGCATCGGGCTTGCCGAGCTTGATGTTGTCGCGCAGCGAGCGATGGAATAGCGCGGTATCCTGGCTGACCACGCCAATCGAGCCGCGCAGCGAATTCTGGGTGACGGTCGAGATGTCCTGGCCATCGATCAGGATGCGGCCGCCTTCGAGGTCGTAGAGGCGCAGGATGAGGTTGGCGAGCGTGGTCTTGCCGGCACCCGAGGGGCCGACGATGCCGACCTTTTCGCCTGGCTTGACCGTCAGCTCGATGCCGTCGAGCACCCCGCCACCCTTGCCATAGTGGAAGACCACCTTGTCGGCATGGATTTCACCGCCCTTGACCTCCAGCTCGGCAGCACCCGGCTTGTCGGTCAGGCCGAGCGGCTGGGAGATCAGCGCCTTGGAGTTCTCGAGCACGCCAAGGTTCCGCAGGATGCCGTTGAGCTGCATCATCAGGCGCCCAAGCAGCATGTTGAGCCGCAGCACCAGCGACAGCGTGAAGGCCACAGCTCCGACAGTAATGGCGCCTTCGATCCACAGATGGATCGAATACCAGGCGATCGCCGTGATCATGACGCCCGAAAGGGCTGTCAGTGCCAGCCGCACGCCGGTGAGGCGGCGCGTGAATGGGCGCAGCGCGTCGAGATAGATGTTGAAGCCGGAGCGGATGTAACGATCGTCGCCATCGGCGGCAAACAGCTTCAGCGTCTGCACGTTGGAATAGGAATCGACGATGCGGCCGTTGATCATCGAACCGGCTTCGGCGGTCGCCTCGGCATGCTTGCGGATCGACGGCAGATAATGGTTGGCGAGAAAGCCGAAAGCGACGATCCACACCATCACCAGCGCCGCCAACCGCCAGTCGAGGCCGGCGACCACCGCAAGGGTGGTGATGGTGTAGACCAGCATGAACCACACGACCTCGATGAAACTTTCCATCAGGTCACCGGTCGCCTGCCCGGCCTGCCAGACTTTTGTCGCGATACGGCCGGCAAAGTCGTTCTGGAAAAAGGAATAGGACTGGCGCGAGACATGGCGGTGCGCCTGCCAGCGCACCAGGTTGTAGAATCCGGGCGTGATCGTCTGCTCGTCGACGAGTGCTGAGAGGCCAACGATCAGCGTACGTACCACCAGCACCACGACCGCCATGAACAGTACTTCGGGACCGGCGACATCCCACAGTGCTGCCCAACTGCGGTCGGTCGGCAGGCCGTCGAGGATGTCGACGAGGCGGCCGACGAAATAGAACAGCCCCGCTTCGACCAGAGGCGCAATACCGCCAATGACCAGCATGGCGAAGAAGGCAAACTTTGCCTGGCCGACATAATGCCAGAGGAAGCCCCAGACGGTGGCGGGAGGCCGGAGATTCTGTGGCTCGCGGAAGGGATAGACCCAGCTTTCGAACCATTTGTAGATTCTGTTCATCAACACTCTGGGTTATCTGGCGGCAACGACTCACTATTTTCGGCCCAAACCGACCGGCGAGGCAACCGCTGCTTGGCAGGAGCCTGCCCGCAACCAGGGCGATTTTCGGGCGGTCTGTTCACATTACGATGAGGGCTGATCTCGCCCTTGAAATGAAAGAGGCCTCCGCAGCGGCAGGAGGCCTCGATCTTTGTCTGCCTTACTCCGCCGCCTGCCCCTTGGCCTCGGCGTCGTTGGCTGCCTCGCCGGCGATGTCGTCGAGCAGGAAGCCGCCGGACTGGCGTTGCCATAGCGAGGCGTAGAGCCCGCCCTTGGCGACGAGTTCGTCATGGCTGCCCTGTTCGACGATGCGGCCCTTGTCCATCACCACCAGGCGGTCCATGGCGGCGATGGTCGAGAGCCGATGGGCGATGGCGATGACGGTCTTGCCTTCCATCAGGCGGTAGAGGTTCTCCTGGATCGCCGCCTCGACCTCAGAATCGAGCGCCGAGGTCGCTTCGTCGAGGATCAGGATCGGTGCGTCCTTGAGCATGACACGCGCGATCGCAATTCGCTGGCGCTGTCCACCGGACAGCTTGACGCCACGCTCGCCGACATGCGCCTCGAAACCCTTGCGACCCTTGGGGTCGGCAAGGGTGGCGACGAAGTCGATTGCCTCGGCGCGGCGTGCCGCCTCGATCATCATCGCCTCGGTGGCGTCGGGACGGCCATAGAGGATGTTGTCGGCGACCGAACGATGCAGCAGCGAGGTGTCTTGCGTGACCATACCGATATTGGCGCGCAGGCTGTCTTGCTGAACAGTCGAAATGTCCTGCCCGTCAATGACGATGCGGCCGCCCTCGATGTCGTAGAAGCGCAGCAAAAGGTTGACCAGCGTCGACTTGCCCGCACCCGAACGACCAACGATGCCGACCTTTTCGCCCGGACGGACGGTAAGGCTGAGATCCTCGATGACGCCTTTCTTCTTGCCATAGTGGAAGCGCACGTTGTCGAAGGCTATTGCGCCCTTGTCGACGACGATCTCCCTGGCATCGGGCTTGTCTTCGACCAGGCGCGGCATCGAAATCGAGGTGATGCCGTCCTGGACGGTGCCGATGCTCTCGAACAGGCCCGAGACCTCCCACATGATCCATTGCGACATGCCCCACAGGCGCAGCACGAGGCCGAGCACAACGGCGACCGCGCCGATGGAGACCGCACCATTGAGCCACAGCGAGATCGACAGGGCGCCGACCGACAGCAGAAGCGTTGAGTTGAGCAGGTAGAGCGCGCCATAGAGCGAGGTCACCAGCCGCATCGAGCGGTAGACGGTGTCCATGAACAGCGACATGCCTTCGCGGGCGAACGACGCCTCGCGGCGCGAATGGGAAAACAACTTGACGGTCTGGATGTTGGTGTAGCTGTCGACGACGCGGCCGGTCATTGTCGAGCGCGCGTCGGCCTGCTCCTCGGCGAGCTTGCCCAAGCGCGGCACGAAATAGCGCAGCAACAGCACGTAGCAGCAGAGCCAGACGATCAAAGGTGCTGCCAGCCTGATGTCAGCGGAGCCGACGATGAAAAGCACGCCGAGGAAATAGACGATGACGTAGTTGAGCACGTCGATCAGCTTGACCACGCATTCGCGCACGGCGAGCGCTGTCTGCATCAGCTTGGTGGCGATGCGGCCGGCGAACTCGTCCTGGTAGAAGCTCATCGACTGCTTGAGCAGGTAGCGGTGGACCTGCCAGCGGATGCGCATCGGATAGTTGCCCATCAGCGTCTGCTGGTTGACCAACGACTGCAGCACGACCATGCCCGGCAGGATGAACATGACGATGAAGGCCATGCCGGCAAGCTTCCAGCCTTCGTTCTGCAGGAAGGTCTCGCGGTTCTGGTTCGACAGCCAGTCGACGATGTTGCCGAGGAAGCCGAACATCCACACTTCGGCGAGCGCGATGAGCGACGTCAGCACTGCGGCGATGACGATGTAGGTCCACGCGCCCTTGGTGTAGTGCAGGCAAAACGCGACGAGCGTCTTCGGCGGCTCGACCGGCTCCTCCACGGGGAACGGATTCAGTCTGTTTTCAAACCAGCGGAACATTTCAGTCTCTCAGTTCGGTGTGCGGCACGCAGCGAATTCCGCGTGAGCGTATCTTGGAGGGCCACTGGTACGACCATTATTCGCCGGATCATCGTAACCACGGCGGGCGCCCTTGGAATGTAGAAGACCGCTGAGGATTCGGCGAATCCTCAGCGGTTGCCTCCTGACACCGGCCTGGCCGCACCCGAGCGGCCGACAAGCCGGCCGATCAGGGCTTTGACGCGGCCAAACAGCGGCCGGTAGCTGGGGTCGACGACGACATTGCTCATGTCGACGTCTGGCAGCATGCCGCGATGCGGACGCTGCCGCACCGGCGGGTTGGCCTTGGGCTGATGCGCACCGAGCGCCAGCATCATGGCATGGTGCCTGACGTCGGCTATGTCGTTGCGGTGAACGAAAAATACAGAGTCGGGTTCGTTACGAGCGTGGTGCTCGTTTGAGAAATTGACAAACATCGGAATTGTCCTTCGAAAACCGGATAAGGGCTTCTGCGGACCGCAATGCGAAAATGCCTGGTGATGTCAGGTAAAGTCGTCGAACCGGTCCGCCCTCAGGCAGTACGTCGCCCACAGGTGGGGCGGTGAATGTCAAGCAGCATCATATACCCCTCCATCGGTTCGAGTTGACAATGACGGCCGTATACGCCCATTCGCGGCCGAACGCTACCGCCTCATCTTCACTTTTTGCTTTGGCACGACTTGCTGTTGCTTTGCCGCCACAGATTAGGAAATCGACATGGATCTGCGCATCGCTCTGTACCAGCCAGACATCGCCGGCAACACCGGCACCATCCTGCGCATGGCCGCCTGCCTCGGCATCGCGATCGACCTGATCGGGCCCGCCGGCTTCGACATTTCCGACCGGGCACTCAAACGCGCCGGCATGGACTATCTCGAAATGGCGGCCCTGACCCGGCACATCGACTTCGACCGCTTCGAGGACTGGCGTAAGCATGAAGGCCGTCGCCTGGTGCTGCTGTCGACCAAAGCCACCGTGGCCTACACGGATTTCCGCTTCGAACCGGGCGACATCGTCATGGTCGGCCGCGAATCGGCCGGGGTGCCCGACCACGTCCACGATCTCGCCTTCGAGCGGCTGCTGATCCCGATGCCCGGCGGCGGCCGCAGCCTCAACGTCGCGTTGAGTGCGGCGATGGTGACCGGCGAGGCGATGCGCCAGCTCGGCTGACAAGGCGGCCGCCATACGCTGCACTGCCGCAGTGAAACAGCCTCCCGGCGCACTGTCCTTCCAATCGTCTGAAGCCGGTCTCGCCATGTCGTCATCCTTCCTTGCACGGTGAAGGATATCCTCGTACAACCTCAACTAATATTGAGGTCAAGCGGGAATTTCGATGGCTAGCGAATTGACTGTCGGCGAGGTCGCCAAGCGCAGCGGCGTCGCCGTTTCAGCACTCCATTTCTATGAGACGCGCGGGCTGATCCACAGCCACAGAACTTCAGGAAACCAGCGCCGCTATTCCAGGGATGTGCTGCGCCGGGTGGCGGTGATCAGGATCGCGCAGGATGTCGGCATCTCGCTGGCAGACATCGCCGCGGCCTTCGCCGCCCTGCCCGACGGGCGCACGCCGACACGAGAGGATTGGAGTCTGCTTTCAACGGGTTGGCGCCACGACCTCGACCACCGCATCGAACAATTGAAGAAGCTGCGCGACGGACTGACCGACTGCATCGGCTGTGGCTGCATGTCGATCGACAAATGCCCGCTGCGCAACCGCGAGGACCGGCTGGCGCGCCAGGGCCCAGGGCCGCGGCGGCTGCTGGTGGAGTGAAAACGGCCGATCCGGGGCGTTGCCGTCCCGGATCGGTGGTGTTCGATTCGTCAGCGCAGGATAGCCAGGTCGCGCAGGCCGGCATCGAGGCCCTCGGCCGCCTTTTCAGCTGCACCGCTCTCCATGTTGACCTTGTAGAGTATGCCGCCTGTGGCCAGCCACGCGGTGTTGGCGCCACCTTCCGACGTCTGGATATCGAAGCCGACGGCGTCGCCGGGCTCGATGCCGAGCTTGCCGATCGTCTTCAGCGCACCCTCATTCGGCTTGGTCTGCTGCAGGAACAGCCCGCCGGCATGGATGTCGTACATCGCCGTTTTTTCGGGCTTGCCGAAGGAATTGGTATAGGCGGTGGCAATGATCTCGGTCGGCATCTCGGCGCTCGCATCGCCTGCCTCGAAGGCGAGCTTGCCGTCTTCGGTCACCGCGCCGGTCGCGGGATCGGCACGCAGATTGGTGCCGTCGGACGCAATGACGCGCAGCTTGTCGGCTGCCGGGTTGAAGTCGACGCTGACCTTGGCGCCCTCGGGCGGCAGCTTGGACAGCTTCGACACCGCCGTAGCCACACCGGTGTCGAGATTGATGGTGACCAGCGAGCCGTCGCCGGCCAGGCCATAGACCATGTTATCGGACGAACGCATGTCGATTCCATGGAGCTTGTCGACCCCGGTCACCTCGATCTTCCTGGCCTCGCCCGGCTTGTCGGTGTCGAACCAGATCAAGGTCTTGTCGCCGGAAAGGCCAAGCGCCGGAGCAGCCACTGCCGCTGCGGAAAAGCCGGCGAGCATTGTGCCCGCAAGGGCGATATGCAGTGCGATGCGGTTCATGTCGATCTCCTTCTCGTTGGTCGGTGAGCGCAGGTGATTTCGCGTCGCTCGCCGGCCTTACCCACGGGATCGGGTTCTGGATGCAGGACACCGCAAATTTTCTCAGAAGAGCTTGCATCCCCTGATGCATCCGGCGTGTATCATTGCAAACGGGCGAGAAGGGACCGCATGTCGGCTGTCGAACGAAGCGACCAATTCTGTGACGGCCTGATGCTTCGGGTCGCAAGCGGCGACCGCGAGGCGCTCGGCGACCTTTTCGCCAGCGAGGCCGGCAGGCTGATCGCCATTGCCCGCCGCATCCTGCGCCGCAAGGATCTCGCCGAGGAAGCAGTGCAGGAAGGCTTCATCGCCGCCTGGAAGCATGCGCCGCGCTTCGATCCAGCGCGCGGCAGTGCCCGCGCCTGGCTGACCACCATCGTCCGCAACCGCGCGCTCAACATACTGCGTGACGGCCAGCGCCTCCGTCTGACAGGCGACGACATGGCCAGGCACGGCGAAAGCGACAGCAGCGCCGACGCGGCCTTCGAGGCTCTCGACGAGGCCGACGCGCTCAAGCATTGCCTGAGCCAGTTGGACGAGCCGCGGCGCAGGTCGATACTGCTGGCCTATGTGCTGGGCTACACACATGGCGAGATCGCAGCGAAACTGAACGCGCCCCTGGGCACCGTCAAAGCCTGGATTCGCCGCGGAGTCATCGCCTTGCAGGAGTGCCTGTCATGAGCAGCGACAGCGAACGCCTTGCCCACGCCGGCGACTATGTGCTCGGTCTGCTGGACGACGACGCACGCGCCGAAGCGGAGCGCAAGATGGAGCGCGACCCGGAATTTGCCGAGACCGTGCGACGGCTCGCCGAACGCATGTCCAGCCTCGACGACACCGCCAAGCCAGCCGATGTGCCCGCCGGCATGTGGGGCGAAATTTTGGGCACGATCGCAACACTGCCGCAGGACCACAACGGCGCTTCGCCGCCGGAACAAAGCGCTGCCAATCAAAACAGCGCGACGCAGGCGCCCCCCTGGCGCAAACTCGCCCTGGCAGCGTCGCTCGCGGCCGCGTTCGGCCTCGGCTATGCTGGCGGCTTCGTCATGAAGACGACGCCCGAGCCGGTTGTGCTCGTGGTGCTGCAGACGCCCGACAACACCACGGGAGCGGTGTTCGAGGCCTTTGCCGACAACAGCCTCAAGATCATCCCGCTCGCCGATTTCGATGTGCCGCAGGACAAGATCATGCAGGTGTGGACGCTCTACGACGCCTCGGTCGGCCCGGTTTCGCTAGGCACGCTGTCGAGCGCCGAGGTGACCACGCTGAAGGGCCAGGCGCTGCCTGTGCCCGCGGCCGACCAGCTCTACGAGATCACGCTCGAACCGCGCCCCGGCTCGCCGACCGGCAAGCCGACGGGACCGATCCTGGTCAAGGGATTTGCGAAACGGCCGGCTGGTTAGCCAGGGCACCGAAGGCTGTTTTGAATCCCGCACCAATGGCTTGCAGCCACCAGTTGCGGTTGCGCGGCAGCCCGACTCAGTCTCGGTTTAGAGAAGATCAGTCCGATGTCGGCAGGCGGCGAATGGTGAACTCGATGACGTAGTTTGGACGCTCGAACCAGCTTTCGATCTCGGTCCAGCAGGCCTGCTTCGGCCAGCACGGGAAACACTCCTGCGCCTTGAGCAGCGCTTGCGCAGCAATACCAAGATCTCGAGCAGAAACTTGTTGCACGGCCTGCGCGCACCTTCTGCCCGGCTACCTAAGAGAGAACCGAGAGCACATGCTTGGCCGAAGCGACGACCTGCTTCCAGCGATCGGTTTGCACGTATTCCGCGTCCAAATATATCGGATAATCGACCCCAAGGACTTCGTTCAGGGCCATGCGAAGATCCCCGACAGCTACTAATTCCTGCTCCGAACGAAGTACATCTCCCAGCAAGTCATCTTCAGATGAAGCGCCTGCGTCGAGATGGTCGAAAAACCAATTCACGGCGGTATGAAAATCCATGTACTCGATTATTTTTCCGTTCTCGTCTTCACGCTTTACGACCATCAACTTATCAGAACCTGCAAGAAACCTGATCATTTGCGCGGCTTCTGAACGAACATGTGGGAGCCTGACGGGCGTCTCTACCATGTTAACCTCGACGTCTCATATGCCATACAAGTGAACGGCCTTGGAATGATCAGTCCGATGTCGGCAGGCGGCGGATGGTGAACTCGATGATGTCGCCGGGGCGCTCGAACCAGCTTTCGATCTCGGTCCAGTAAGCCTGCTTGGGCCAGCGCGAGAACCATTCCTGCGCCTTCAGCCGGGCATCGTTGCGCGGCAATACGAAGGTCTCGCGCAGGAACCCGTCGCGCGGCCTGCGCTCACGTTCGGCCCGGCTGCGCTGGAGCCTCTTGGCGAGGTCCTCCAGCGGCGGTCTGGTCGGTGTGCCCATAAAGAACTCCTTGACCCATGCGAGAAGGAGATTAGGGATCGCGCCGGACAATTACGAGTCATTTGTGCGGAGCTTAAATTGCAGCGTCCCGAAATTCCGGCCGGACTGCCGGCCGACATCGAAGACAGGAAAATGCGCGCCCGCGCCTGGTTCGAGGAACTGCGCGACCGCATATGCCTCGCCTTCGAGGCGCTGGAAGACCAGGTAGAGGGGCCGCTGGCGTCATGGGCACCGGGGCGCTTCGAGCGCACGCCGTGGCAGCGCGACGAAGGCAAGGGCGGCGGTGGCATCATGTCGATGATGCATGGCCGGGTGTTCGAGAAGGTCGGCGTGCACACCTCAACGGTGCATGGCGAATTCTCGCCCGAGTTCCGCAAGCAGATGCCTGGCGCTGAAGAAGACCCGCGTTTCTGGGCTTCTGGCATTTCATTGATTGCCCATCCGCAGAACCCGAACGTGCCGGCCGTGCACATGAACACGCGCATGGTGGCGACCTCGCGCTGGTGGTTTGGCGGTGGTGCTGACCTGACGCCGGTGCTCGAGCGCAGGCGCAACCAGGAAGACACCGACACGGTCGCCTTCCACAAGGCAATGAAGTTTGCCTGCTCCAAGCACGCGGGCGTCGCCGACCACCAGAAATACAAGGATTGGTGCGACGAGTACTTCTTCCTGCCGCACCGCAACGAGCCGCGCGGCACCGGCGGCATCTTCTTCGACTGGCAGCATTCGCCGGAGGAAAAGGGCGGCTGGGACGCCGACTTCCGATTCGTCCAGGACGTCGGCCGCGCATTCCTCGTCACCTACCAGCATCTGGTGCGGCAGAACTTCAACACCAACTGGACCGATGGCGACCGCGACGAACAGCTGGTGCGCCGCGGCCGTTATGTCGAATTCAACCTGCTTTACGATCGCGGTACGATCTTCGGGCTGAAGACCGGCGGCAACATCGCCTCGATCCTGTCGAGCATGCCGCCCGAGGTCAGGTGGCCGTGAGCCCGACGCATGGCTGCCCTGCCCGCCGTTGCATTGACGTGCGGGCAGCAAACCTTTAGAGAGCCCGCTTTCCTTGGCCCTCGTCCTCATGTGACGGGCCTTGCTCTCATTGGAAGATTTTCGTGACGATTTTCGACAACATGGTTCCGGCGCTGGCCGGGGCGCTCGCCGCGCGTGGCTACGAAACGCTCACCCCCGTGCAGTCCTCGGTGCTGGCACCGGAGGCCGACGGCGTCGACCTTCTGGTCTCGGCGCAGACCGGCTCGGGCAAGACGGTCGCCTTCGGCATCGCGATCGCGCCGACGCTGCTTGACGGCCGCGAGCGCTTCGACCGTGCCGGCGCCCCAAGTGCCGTCATCATTGCACCGACCCGCGAGCTCGCCATCCAGGTGCGCCGCGAGTTCGAATGGCTCTATGCCGGGACCGGCGCGCGCATCGCCTCCTGCGTCGGCGGCATGGACATGAGCAAGGAACGCCGCACGCTCAACGACGGCGTCGACATCGTCGTCGGCACGCCGGGCCGCCTGCGCGACCACATCACCCGCGGCTCGCTCGACATCTCCGGCCTGCGCGCCGTGGTCCTCGACGAAGCCGACGAGATGCTCGACCTCGGCTTCCGCGAAGACCTGGAATTCATTCTGGCGGCAGCACCGCAGGAACGCCGCACGCTGTTGTTTTCGGCAACCGTGCCGCCGCAGATCGCCCAGATGGCCAAGCGCTTCCAGCGCAACGCGTTGCGCATCACCGCAGCCGGCGAAAGCCGCCAGCACGACGACATCGAATACCGCATGGTTCTTGTCGCGCCGCCGGAGCGCGAGAACGCCATCATCAACACTCTGCTGTATTTCGATGCCCAGAGCACCATGGTGTTCTGTGCGACCCGTGAAGCGGTCAAGCATTTCTCGGCCCGGCTTGCCAATCGCGGCTTTGCCGTGGTGGCACTGTCGGGTGAACTGAGCCAGGCCGAGCGCAACAACGCGCTGCAGGCGATGCGCGATGGCCGTGCCCGTGTCTGCGTTGCTACCGACGTCGCCGCCCGCGGCATCGACCTGCCCAATCTCGACCTGGTCATCCATGCCGACCTGCCAACCAACCCGGACACGCTGCTGCACCGCTCTGGCCGTACCGGCCGTGCCGGCCGCAAGGGTGTGTGCGTGCTGATCGTGCCGTTCCATCGCCGTGGCAGCGCGACCCGCCTGCTCAAGCTGGCCAAGCTTGAGGCAACGACGCAGTCGGCACCCGGACCGGCCGAGATCGACGCGCGCAACCGCGAGCGCATGCTGGCCGAACTCAACGATATCGAGGCGGCGGGTGAGGACGAGGCGGCAATCGTCGCCGAGGTCCTGGCAGCACACTCGCCCGAGACACTCGCTCTCGCCTGGCTGCGCCAGCAGATGGCATCGCGCCCGGCGGCTGAAGAGCTTTCCGATCGCCCGATCCCGGCTTTCGATGCAGCAAAGGCCGAGCGTCCCGACAACCGCTTCACCGACGGCGTGTGGTTCTCCGTCTCGGTCGGCCGCAAGCAGCGCGCCGAGCCGCGCTGGCTGCTGCCGCTGCTGTGCAAGGCGGGTCACGTGACCAAGACCGAGATCGGCTCGATCCGCATCTTCGACACCGAATCACATTTCGAAATCGTGGCCAACCGCGCCGACAACTACGCCCGCACCGTCGAACAGAACGGGTCAGGCGAAAAAGGTGTCGACATCAAGCGGCTCGCGGGCGCACCCGGCGGCGGCGACAGTGCCGGCAAGCCGAAGAAGCAGCACCGCAAGGGTCAGTACGACCCTTCCGACAAGCCGCCCTTCAAGAAGAAGGCCTTCGAGAAGAAGCCTTACGAGAAAAAGCCGTACGAAAAGAAGCCGTACGAAAACCGTGCAGGCGACAAGCCCGCTTACGACAAGCCGGCCTATGACAAGCCAGCGGGCGCGGCCAAGAAGTACAAGCCGAAGAAGAAGTTCGGCGAATAACGACGCCTGCCGGCTGCGGCTTTTGGCTGCACCGGCGTTTGCCACAATCGATGCCACAAAGCGAAAATCTGGCGTCGAATGTGGCTAAGTCGCCGTTTCGAAATATGTTTTTCGTCTAATATGCCTCCGGCGAGACAGGTCTATCTCTGTCGCCGGGGCCGGGAAACGCCGGCGGTTCGACCTCCTCGACCGCGACGCGACGTGACCGGACGGCCCTTCACCAAGGCGGGTTAGCCCCGTTCGGGCGCCCGCATTCGTCGGAGAGCATGCCATGCGCAAGCTTCTTGTTCCGGCAGCCGCTGCTGCCATTTTTGCAACCTCTGCCGTAGCCTTCGCCGCCGTCCAGCATACGGACGGGACGATCAAGACGTTCGACGCCAAGGCGATGCGCCTGACGCTCGACGACGGCACACCCTTCGTACTGTCCAAGAAGTTCAAGGATCCCGGCCTCAAGGCAGGCGAAAAGGTCTCGCTCATGTGGGACATGAGCGGCAAGAACAAGGTGGCGGAATCCGCGAAGATCATGAAATAGCGCCACACCGCGCTGGAAAGGGCGGACGAGGTTCCGCCCTTTTCCATTGATCGCGAGCGATCGGAATCATTTTTTCAACGCCCAGCCGCAATGCACTGACAAAGCGGGACTTTTTCGAAGATAAGCAGGCGGGCGATCTCAAACTGTCGGCTGGCCCACCAGCGAGCGCAACCAATCGCGTGATTGCGTGTTATAGTGCACCCCCGAAACGGACGAGGAAGGAGACATCCGATGAAGGAATTTCAATGCGGGTCGCTTGTCCCCGGCTGCCAGTGGCATACCCGCCACGAGGACGAAGCTGAAATCATTCGCCGCGTGGCCGAGCACATGCGCGAAACGCATGGCGAAACCATCATCCGCGAAACGATGATCGAAGCGATCCGTTCGCGGATCGAAAAGGTCCGCGACGCGGCCTGACCTTCTGAATCTTGCGCATAGTGCATTCCGAAAATCGACACCGATTTTCGGGCCTATGCCCTAGGCTTTCAGCCTTTCAGCGGCGCGCTCGAGCAGCGCGTCGCGCTCCAGCGCAAAACCGCTGTCGACCCACTCCCCTTCCAGAGCCTTGAGCAACGAACCGAGCGCCGCCCCCTCGACGCCGAGCGGCGAGAGGTCACCGCCGCGCAAGGGAAAATCGGGCTTGTGCCATTTGCCGGTGAAGGAAAGCAGGCGGAAATAGCCGCCCGCCTCGATCAGCGCCTTGTCGTCCTGTTCAGCCCTGCCGCGCGCCGAAGCGAGATCGAGACGCAGGCGATCGATGGTGCCCTCAACGTTGCCGCGATAGAGCCGCTTGGCCAGTTCGCCCTCGGTGACAGCAGGCTCGACCTTGGCCGTCGCCGCCCACTGGACCAGCCTGTCTGTCTCGGCATTGGCGAGCCTGAGCCGCTCGCCGAGTGTTTTCATGCGCGCCACATCCGGCGGTACGACCGATTCGAGCCGCAGCAGCGGATCGGCTTTCCAGCCGAGGTCGTTCTCCGCCCGGACCAGCGCATGGATAGCATCGATGCCCCATTTTTCGCTCTCCGGCAGCGCCGCGGTCAGAACGCCTGACTGGCGCATCCACAACAGCGCGCGCGACGGATCGGGAGCCGACAGCAGTTTCTTGAGTTCCGACCAGACACGCTCGGCCGACAGACGCGACAGACCATCCTTCAGCCGGGCACAGGCCTTGAGGCCTTCGGCGTCCGGACGGCCTTTGCCGTACCAGGCAAAGAAACGGAAAAAGCGCAGGATGCGCAGATAGTCCTCGCGGATGCGGGTTTCGGCGTCGCCGATGAAGCGCAGCGTGCGGCTTTCCAGATCGGCGATCCCACCGACCAGGTCGATCACGCTGCCGTCGGCCAGGGCGTAAAGCGCGTTGATGGTGAAGTCGCGCCGCTCTGCGTCGAGCTTCCAGTCACTGCCGAACACGACCTTGGCGCGACGGCCATCGGTCTCGACATCGGCGCGCAAGGTGGTGACTTCCAACGGCTTGCCGCCCGATATGACCGTGATGGTGCCATGCTCAGCGCCGGTGGGCACGGTCTTGAACCCGGCCGCCTCGGCCCGGCGCACAGTCTCTTCGGGCAGGTTGGTGGTGGCGATGTCGACATCGGCGACAGGCTCGCCGAGCAGCGCGTTGCGCACCGCACCGCCGGCGATGCGCGCTTCGCCGCCATCGGCATTGAGAACTGCGAGCAGCTTTTGCAGCTGCGGGTCGTTCAGCCAGCCGGCATCGGCGATCGTTACGCTCATGTGTAGAGCCTTTCATAGAGCGCGCGGATGATGCCGGCTGTGACACCCCAGATGTAGCGCTCCTCATAGGGCATGGCGTAGAAGAAGCGCTCCTTATCCTGCCAGGTGCGGCTGGCGCGGCCGTGGTTGGCCGGGTCCATCAGGAAGCCGAGCGGCACCTCGAAGACATCGTCGACCTCGCCTTCGTTGACGGTGAGCTGGAACCCAGGGCTGACGACACCGAGCACCGGTGCGATGCGATAGCCGCTGCCGGTGACATAGTCGGGCAAGCGACCGATAATTTCGATGTAGTCGGAGGTTAGCCCGATCTCCTCGACCGTCTCACGTAGCGCTGCCGCCTCGGGCGAGACATCGGTCGGGTCGATGCGCCCGCCGGGAAAGGCGATCTGGCCGGAGTGGCTTTTCAGCTTCTCGGCGCGCTTGGTCAGGATGACTGTCGAGGCGTCGCCATGGTCGACGACCGGGATCAGCACGGCGGCGTCGCGCAGCCGGTCGTGCACGAACAGCTCGCGCATATCAGGGTTGAGCACGTGATCGCCATAGTCGGCGACGGCATCGTTGAGATGCTCCTGTGCCGCGCGCTGGCGGAAATCCTGCGCCGAATAATGAGCTGTCGGGGCATGAACCATCACGCGCTCAGCCGCTCCAGCCTGTCCCAGGGCATGACAGGGTAGACCTCGCCGTTGGAGCGCACGGCAAACATGTCATTGCCTGATATGTCGATGCGTTCGCCATGTTCGACGAGTTCGTACATCACCGCCCGCGCCACCAGCGCCTCGAGCCGTCCGCGGACAAGAAGATAGGGCTTGAGGCCACCGGTTTCCGGCTCGTCGACGAAACGCAGCGGATGCTGTGGGCCAGCCTCGACGACATCGCCGACATTGGTGCGGAAGGTCAACACCTGCTCAGTGCCCGAACCCATGACATTCATCTCGACGGCGACGAAATGCGCGTCGACGACGCGGATGCCGACCCGCTCAACCGGTGTGACGAGATAGGTCTTGCCGTCTTCGTCCTTGCGCAGGACGGTCGAAAACAGCTGCACCAGCGGCATGCGGCCGATCGGCGTGCCCAAATAGAACCAGGTCCCGTCGGGGCGGATTTCCATATCGAGGTCGCCGCAGAAATCGGGATTCCAGCGTTCGACCGGTGGCAACCCCTTGCCGGCGCGGGCGGCGCGCGAAATCAGCGCCTCGAGGCCGGCCGCGTCGCCGGCACGGGTGAGCCCAAGGTCAGTTGTCGCCTCGCGGCTATGGTCGGGGTCGCCAGTCATGGTCACGAAATAGTCACTGTTGTTGCGCTTGTCAGCATAGGCAAGTGATTTAAGTTCAATGCCATGGCATCGCCAAGGTGCGAGGCCAAGGTTCGGACATGGAGATCGCGACGCCCGGGATCGTTTGACCTCTGGGGATTGGGCGGCAGGCACGTCCAGACGGACGACGCACCGGACCAAGAGGCAAATAATCCAGGTAGATTTACGAAGCGGCGCCGCGTTCGGATGGACGTGAGAGGCACGCTGTAGCATTTTGAGCGAGCGCATTGCGGTCCGAGAATCGGTTTCGATTTTCAGGATCCGGCGCCAGAAGAAGGATCCGGCCCGTATGAGCGTGATGATCAAGGAAACGGCGATGAGCGAGAGCGAGATGATCGCCGCAGCCGAACGTGCGCTTGCCGACATCGCCAAGATCCGCGCCGGCGTCGGCCGCGTCATCTTCGGTCAGGAAAGCGTCGTCGAACGCACGCTGGTGGCGCTCCTGGCCGGCGGCCATGCGCTCCTCGTCGGCGTGCCCGGCCTGGCCAAGACCAAGCTTGTCGAGACACTCGGCATCGTGCTCGGCCTCGACTCGCGCCGCATCCAGTTCACGCCCGACCTGATGCCATCCGACATCCTCGGTTCCGAGGTGATGGAGCAGGACGACCAGGGCAAGCGCTCATTCCGCTTCATCTCGGGGCCGATCTTCGCGCAATTGCTGATGGCCGACGAGATCAATCGCGCAAGCCCGCGCACGCAGTCGGCATTGCTGCAGGCGATGCAGGAATACCATGTCACCGTCGCCGGCGAGCGCCACGACCTGCCCGCCCCTTTCCATGTGCTGGCGACCCAGAACCCGCTCGAGCAGGAAGGCACCTATCCGCTGCCCGAAGCCCAGCTCGACCGCTTCCTGATGCAGGTAGACATCCTCTATCCCGAGCTCGAAGCCGAGCGACGCATCCTGTTGGAAACCACCGGCATCGAGGACGCCAAGGCACAGAACGTCCTCGACCCCGAGCGGTTGAAGGACATCCAGCATCTGATCCGGCGCATGCCGGTGCCTGAAACCGTCGTCGAGGCGATCCTCAAGCTGGTGCGCTCGGCGCGCCCCGGCCAGGGCAATGCCGAAACCGACAAGCACGTGTCGTGGGGTCCCGGCCCGCGCGCCAGCCAGGCGTTGACACTGTGCGCCAGGGCGCGCGCGCTCTATGACGGACGCCTCGCCCCGTCGATCGACGACATCCGCGCGCTGGCGGAGCCGGTGCTGCAGCACCGCATGGCGCTGACCTTCGCCGCCCGCGCCGAAGGCATGACGGTCCGCGACGTGGTGGCGCGGCTGGTCAAGGACATCTGATGGCGCGCATCGGCGAGGCATCGGCACCGGTCACGACCAGCGATGCGCTTGCCCGCGGCAGGCTGCGCGCCTCGCTGGTACCTGACCTGCTGGTCGAGGCCCGCCGCATCGTCAACACGGTGATTGCCGGCTGGCATGGCCGCAAGAAACGCGGCATCGGCGAGAATTTCTGGCAGTTCCGGCCCTATGTGCAGGGCGAGGCGATGGCCCGCATCGACTGGCGCCGCTCGGCCCGCGATGACCACACTTACGTCCGCGACCGCGAATGGGAGGCGGCGCACACAGTCTGGCTGTGGGCCGACCTGTCGCCCTCGATGCTCTACAAGTCGAAGACGGCAAGCGCGTCAAAGGAATCGCGCGCGCTGGTGCTGACATTTGCGCTGGCGGAACTTCTGTCGCGTAGCGGCGAACGCATCGCCTGGCCGGGACTGACCGATCCGTTCAGCGCCCGCAACGGCGCCGAGCGCCTGGCCTCGCATCTGGCGCAAGCTGTCTCGCTGCCGGCGAAGCCCGATCTTTCAAGCATCCGCCGCTTTTCCGACATCGTCATCATCGGCGACTTCCTCGACCCTGTCGAAGAGACGATGGCCTGGCTCGATACGCTCGCCCGCCACGGCGCGCGCGCCCATCTGATCGAGGTCGCCGACCCGGCCGAGGAGAGCTTTCCCTATGCCGGCCGCACCGAATTCACCGATCCTGAAACCGGCGAAAAGCTGACCGCCGGCCGCGCCGAGCAATTGTCGGATGCCTATCGCAACCTCTATGCCGCGCGCCGCGAGGAACTGGCAGCCTGGTGCAAGCGGCTGGGCTGGAGCTACACGGTCAACCACACCGACCGCCTCGCCTCGGACGCGCTGGTGCATGTGCATATGGCAATGACCGCCGAAGGCCACGGACCGGGAGGGCGGCGATGAGCTGGCTGCCGCTTTCGTTCGGATTTCCAGCGGTGTTGTGGGGGCTGCTGGCGCTGCCGGTCATCTGGTGGCTGCTGAGGCTGACCCCGCCCAAGCCGCAGGCCGAGATTTTTCCGCCGCTGAAGATCCTGGCGCGGGTGTTCAAGAAGGAAGAAACGCCGCATCAGAGCCCGTGGTGGCTGACGCTGCTCAGGCTGCTGATGGCGGCGCTGGTGGTGCTGGCGCTGGCCGAACCTGTGTTCAATCCGCGCGAGAAGCTGCCGACCGGCGGCGCGGCTCTGGCGCTTGTCGTCGACAATGGCTGGGCGAGCGCGCCGGACTGGAAGCGCCGGGTTGCCACTGCCGAACGGCTGATCGCCGATGCCGGTGCCGCCGGACAGCCTGTCGTGCTGGCCTTCACCGCAGAGAAGCCGAATGCCGAGATCGGTCCGTTCGACGCGCAGGCAGCGCTCGACCGGCTGCGTGCGGCCGAGCCGCGCCCGGTGCCGACCGACAGGGGGCCCGTCTACGCCCGCGTCGCCACCGTTTTGGCAACGCTGCCCGGCACGAGCATCGCCGTTCTCGACGACGGGCTGGCGGGTGCGGGCGACGAGCAGGCGTTTTCGACGCTGCTGGGGCAGAACCCGGCCAATGTGCTGTGGGCTTCGCCAGAGCGGCTCGACGCCAAGGGCCTGACGGCGGCCGAAAACGAGATGGAAGGCTTTGCGCTGACGGCGATCCGCGCGCCGGGCGACCCTGCCCCGGGTGCCGTGACCGCCGGCGCCTTCGACGACAAGGGCCGCCGCATCGCCGACGCCACGCTGACCTTTGCGCCGGGCGAGACGGTGGCGACCGGCACGATGACGGTGCCTTTCGAACTGCGCAACGATTTCGCCTCGATCGCGCTCGACGGCCAGGGCCAGGCGGGCGCGGTGCGGGTGCTCGACGACAGTGCCAAGCGCCGCCGCGTCGGCCTGCTGTCGCAGTCGGATGCCGACGACTCGCAGCCGCTGCTGGCACCGCTCTATTACATCCGCCGCGCGCTCGAACCCTTTGCCGACCTGAGTGAACCGGCGAGCTCGGACCTCGCCGAGGCGATCCCGCAGATGCTCGAGCAGAAACCGGCGATGATCGTCATGGCCGATGTCGGCACCATTCCGCCGCAAGCGCGCGAAAAGCTGCTGACCTGGCTCAAGGAGGGCGGCACGCTTGTCCGTTTCGCCGGCTCGCGCCTTGCCGCAGCCGGCAATGACGAGGAACTGCTGCCGGTGCGGCTCAGGCTCGGCGAACGTTCCCTCGGCGGCGCCTTGTCGTGGACAGCACCTCAGCCGGTGTCGGATTTCCCCGGAACCGGTCCGTTTGCCGACCTTTCGCCGCCCAACGAGGTAACGGTGAGCAAGCAGGTGCTGGCCGAGCCAACACCTGACCTTGCTGCCAGCACCTGGGCCAATCTCGCCGACGGCACGCCGCTGGTGACAGGTGCCCGGCGCGGCAAGGGAACGCTGGTGCTGTTTCATATCGCGCCACAGGCGACATGGTCGAACCTGCCGATCTCGGGCAGCTTCGTTGAAATGCTGCGCCGCATCGTGCAGCTGTCGCGCAACCAGGGCGCGGCGAATGCCAGTGTTGAAGGCCAACCGGCGTCGCTGGCGCCCTACCGCATGATTTCGGCGGAGGGACGCATCGTGCCGCCGACGCCGGATGCCCGGCCGCTGCTTGCAAGTGCGGCCGCCCTGCCGGTGACGCTTGAAAACCCTCCCGGCCTGTATGGCGGCGAGGAAGGCGTGCTTGCCCACAACCTGCTCAACGCCGACAGCGCGCTCGTGCCGCTGGTGCGGCCGCAGATTTCTGCTCCGGTGACCGATATACGCTACGCTTTTGACGAATCGCGCGACCTGAAAGGCTCGCTTGTGGCAGCAGCTCTGGCATTGATGGCGCTCGACACCCTCGCCGTGCTGTGGATGGGCGGCATGTTCTCGCGCCTCGGCGGCCGACGCGCCCGCATGACGGGCACCGCAGCCTCGGTGATGCTCTGCCTCGGGATGCTGCTGTCGCAGACGGATCACGTCAGAGCCGATGACGCCAAGCCGGGCGACATCGAGGCGGTGGAAGCGATATCGCGCACCCGCGTCGCCTATGTGTTGACCGGCGAAGCTTCGGTCGACGCGATCAGCCGCGCCGGCATCGCCGGGCTGACCAAGTTCCTGATCGAAAAGACCGCGCTCGAACCGGGCGAGCCGGCCGGCGTCGACATCGCCAAGGACGAGCTTGCCTTCTACCCGTTGATCTACTGGCCGATCGACCCGGTGGCCGCGATGCCGAGCGAGGCGGCGATCGCCCGCGTCGACGCCTATATGAAGCAAGGCGGCACGGTACTGTTCGACACTCGCGACCAGTTTGCCAACGGCATTGGCGCCGATGCCGCGAGCCCCGCCACCGAGCGGCTGCGCGACATCCTCTCCAGCCTCAACGTGCCCCCGCTCGAGCCGGTGCCGGCCGACCACGTGCTGACCAAGGCGTTCTTCATCCTTCCAGAGTTCCCCGGACGCTTCAACGGCAGCCCGCTTTGGGTCGAGGCTTCGCTTGAAGCGTCGAACGCCGAGGGCCGGCCGGTGCGGACCGGCGACGGCGTGACCCCGATCATGATCACCGCCAACGATTTCGCCGGGGCCTGGGCCATCGACGAGAA
Organism: Aminobacter carboxidus; assembly: GCF_014863355.1. GTDB lineage: Bacteria > Pseudomonadota > Alphaproteobacteria > Rhizobiales > Rhizobiaceae > Aminobacter > Aminobacter carboxidus. The sequence goes on from NZ_JACZEP010000014.1 coordinate 80,832, forward strand.
CGGCGAGGCGATGCTGCCGACGGTGCCTTCGGATCCGATGCAGCGCGTCTACGCCCTGCGCGCCGGTGTCAACATCATGATGTACATGCTGACCGGCAACTACAAATCCGACCAGGTACACGTGCCCGTGCTGCTCGAACGGCTGGGGCAATAGCATGAACTGGTCCGTCGCCTTCGAACCCCTGCTGTCATGGCCGCTGTTGGCCGCGCTGCTGGTACCCCTTGTCTTGCTGGCGGTTGTCGGCCTGTGGTTTCGCCAGCGCGGCGCCTGGCTGCGGCTTGTGGCGCTTGGCGCGCTGGGGTTGGCGCTCGCCAACCCGGTGATCCTCGACGAGGAGCGCGAGCCGCTGAAAAGCGTAGTTGCCATCGTCGTCGACCGCAGCCAGAGCCAGGACATCGGCGACCGCACCGCCCAGACCAATGCTGCGGTCGAGGGCCTCAAGGAGCGGCTGGCGCGCTTCCGGCAGTTCGAGGTGCGGGTGGTCGAGGCTGGCCGTGCCGACGCCGCCGACGACCGCACCGAAACGCGGCTGTTTGCGGCACTCGAAAGCGCGTTTCGCGACGTGCCGCCATCGCGTATCGGCGGAGCCGTTATGGTCACCGACGGTCAGGTGCATGATGTGCCGGGTGCCTCCGCGATTACCGGCCCCCTGCATGCGCTGATTACCGGCGAGGAGGACGAACGCGACCGCCGCATCCGCTTTGAAAGCGCGCCGCGCTTCGGTATCGTCGGCAAGCCGCTCGACATGACCTACCGGGTGATCGACACCGGCGGCGAGGCCGGATCGGTCGACGTGCGTGTCTCGATCAACGGCAATCAGGTGTCGGTGCAGCGTGCTTTCATCGGCCAGGAAATGTCGCTGCAGATCACCATTCCGAGTGCCGGGCGCAACATCGTCGAGCTTTCGATCGATCGCGTTCCAGGCGAACTGACCGACACCAACAACCGCGCCATCGCCCTTGTCGACGGCATCCGCGAGAATCTGCGCGTGCTACTGGTGTCAGGTGAACCGCATGCCGGCGAACGCACCTGGCGCAACCTGCTGAAGTCGGACGCTTCGGTCGACCTGGTGCATTTCACCATCCTGCGGCCACCGGAGAAGCAGGATGGCACGCCGATCAACGAGCTGTCGCTGATTGCGTTTCCGACGCGCGAGCTGTTTGTCGAGCGCATCAACGACTTCGACCTGATCATCTTCGACCGCTACCAGCACCGCGACGTGCTGCCGATCCTCTATTACGACTACATCGCCGAATATGTCGAAAAGGGCGGCGCGCTGCTGATCGCCGCCGGGCCGGAATATGCCGGCGAGCAGTCGATCGCCAACACGCCACTGATCTCCGCCCTGCCCGCCATGCCCAATGGCGACGTCATCGAAAAGGCGTTCTATCCGCGCCTGACCGATCTCGGCCAACGCCATCCGGTGACGCGTGGTCTAGAAGGCTCGGCCCAGGAGCCGCCACGCTGGAGCCGCTGGTTCCGCCAAATCGGCATCGAGCAGCCGGAAGGCGAGGTCGTGATGAAGGGTGCGGACGACAGGCCGCTGCTGCTGCTCGACCGCAAGGGCGAAGGCCGTGTCGGCATGTTCCTGTCCGACCAGGGCTGGCTGTGGGCGCGCGGCTACGAGGGCGGCGGACCGCATGTCTCACTGTACCGCCGCATCGCGCACTGGCTGATGAAGGAGCCCGAACTCGAGGAAGAACGCCTGACCGCCGACGGCCGCGGCATGGTGCTCGACATCCGCCGCCAGACCATGCGCGACGAAGCCGGGCCGGCCCGCATCATCACGCCATCTGGCAAGACGCTCGACGTGCAGCTGAACAAGAGCGAGCCCGGCATCTTCACCGGCAGCGTCGAAACCAGCGAAATCGGCCTCTACCAGGTCGGCAATGGCGATCTGACCGCGCTCGCCCATGTCGGGCCGGTCAACGCGCCTGAATTCGCCGACGTGGTGTCGACGGAGAATGTGCTGCGCCCGGCGACCGAGGCAACCGGCGGCGACGTGCGCCGCCTCGCCGCTACAGGCATCACGGCTCTGGCCAACGACATCTCGCTGCCAAGCGTCGTGCCGGTGCGTGGCAACGCCGAGGCCTCCGGCCGCGACTGGCTCGGCTTCCGCACCACTGACGACAGCGTGCTGAAGTCGGTGTCGCGCGTGCCGCTGTTCGGCGGCTTCCTCGGCCTCGGCCTGCTGCTGCTGGCGCTCGGCGCGATGTGGTACCGCGAGGGGCGGTAGTTCATTTACGGTTGAATGGGGCGCTGTCGCTGCTGCTAAAGCAAAATCCCGAAAAACGGCTGCCGCTTTTCGGGATATTGTTCCAGCGCCGCTCGAAGTCCGTCAACGCAGACGGTTGTCTTCCATCATTTGCAGCTCTCGGCGTCGCGAGCCGTCGCTGTCGGCAAGCCGCAGGCGCGCGATTTCGTCCTTGCGCGCGGTCAGCTTGACCGGCTTGACCAGCGTTACAGGCAACTTGACGGCTGAGGTCTTCGGCCTTCTCGTGAATATCATGGCTTTGTCCTCGCATGGGAAATGCAGTCCGTCGCGAAGAACCAAACGGTCCTGCGGATAAGCAACTGCCAATTGTCTGCTAGTGCTGAAACCGTATCAGCATTCCATGACCGCTGCTAGACGGGCACGATCCAAAATAAAAATCGGAATAAAACGTGGCCTGTAAAAAGCACCTTACATAAACCGCAATTAGAGGTTACTAGTAACGTATCGTTTTTTGGGCCAAGCTTGGCTATCGCGGAGTCAGAGGTTCTCGACCCGCCAAACTCATTCCAAATCGTCGATCTTTTTGATGTGCGGCAATACTTGCCGCGCGACGACTTTTCTCATTCGAAAGATACTCACATGAACACTGGAACCGTAAAGTTCTACAACGGCCAGAAGGGTTTTGGCTTCATCGAGCAGGCCGGCGGCGGCAAGGACGTGTTCGTCCACGTCAGCGCGCTTGAGCGTGCAGGCTTCTCCGGCCTCGCCGAAGGCCAGAAGCTGAATTTCGAGCTTGAGCGCGACAACAAGGGCCGCGAGTCGGCCACCAATCTTCAGCTGCTCTGATTTCATTTGATCGGATCGACGGACGCTGACCACGGATGTACTGGTAGCGTCTATCCGGTCTGTTTCGAGCGGGTTTGAAGTGAGGAAAGCGGGGCATTGCTCCGCTTTTCGTTCATTTCGGGAGGTATTGATGACCGGGCGTACCAAACGTTCAACCGTCCACTTCGACAGGCCGTTCGCCTTGCGCGGGATTGAAGAGACCCAGCCGGCAGGCGACTACGACATCGATCAGGACGAGGAACTGATCGACGGCATCTCGTGGATCGCCTACCGCCGCGTCGCCACCTACATCCACCTGCCCGCGCGCTCTTCCAACCTGCTGACCAGCCAGGTTCTCGCCATCGACTATGCCGAACTCGAAGCCGCGTTGCGGCAGGACCAGGAAAAGGCCGCATGATCAGGTTCACAAAAGGGCCGGCGTCGGCCCCACGCGTGGAAAAGCCGTCGCATCGCTTCGCCATCGGCCAGATGGTGCGGATCAAAAGCCGGATCGGCATGGCCGTGAAGGACGTGGAAACCTTCCACGTCAAGGCAACGCTGCCGGCCAAGGACGGCTCGCCGCAATACCGCATCCGCAGTGACCGCGAAAACCACGAACGGGTCACCACGGAAGACAATCTCGAGGGGGTCGAAACGGTGGCCGAATAGGCCTCGTTTCTCAACAGGAAGGACACGACCATGGCCAAAGGCCAGCAACGCAGCAACCGCGAAACCAGGAAGCCCAAGAAGGAAAAGGTCGAGGTGAAAGCCGCTTCCGCCTTCGGCTCGCAGGTCAAGCAGGCCGAGACTTCTTCTTACAAGGGCAAGCCGAAAGGCTGATCTGTCCGCACGGGCGCCTGGAGGCGGATGTGAATTTCGTCATCGAATTCTATCGCCTGCGCGAACAAGACGGCGCCCACGCCACGCTCGATCGTGTTTCGCTCGAAGCGCTGGATCTCAGGGCGGCCGTCGAACTCGCCGGCTCGCTTTTCCACACGCTCGCCATGCCGCAGGTTCCGGACCAGGTCCGTGTCTGCGACAGGGCGGGACGCGAACTTTACGCCGGCCCGGCCTCGGGCACGGAGCCGGCAACGCCCTAGGCGCGCAAGCCTGCGGGCGCCCTGCCCTACGCTTCAGCTCGTAACGGGCATTGCTCGAAATCCAGTTTGGTGGTCGCTAAGCGGCGCACGCCTCACTCCTCCGGTTCCGTCGTGAACTGCAGCGGATAACCCTTGGCCTTGCCGGCCTCGGTGGCGCGGGTGGCCTTGGTCTCGGCGACATCCCTGGTGAACACGGCAACAACGCAGACACCGCGTTGGTGGGCGGTGATCATCACCCGGTAGGCCTGATCCTCCGACATGTGAAACTCGCCCTTGAGCACCGTGACGACGAAGTCGCGCGGCGTGAAGTCGTCATTGACGAGGATGACCTTGTGCAGCTTCGGCCGCTCGGTCTTGGGTCGGAGTTTGGTGCGTGGAACCGCTCTCGTCTCGGGCATGGCAATTTCGCCTCATGCTCACGTTGTCGCAGTATGAGGTCGATCAAGGCGCGCCGCAACGATTTCGGAACCGGCGCCCTCCCCGGCCATTGTGTCCGGGAGGACGCCTGCAAGAAATCTTGACCGCTTTGTAGGATCAGCCGGCCGTCATTCGTCCTTGCAACGTCACAACACGAGGAGAAGAAGCATGTCTTATGTCGATGGGTTCCTGCTCGCAGTGCCGAAAGGCAAAATCGAAGCCTACAAGGAGATGGCGCGCCTCGGGAGCGAGGTCTGGAAGGACCACGGTGCAATCGCCTATGTCGAGTGCCTGGCCGACGACGTGCCCTATGGCGAAGTCACCTCTTTTCCCCGGGCGGTACAGGCCACGGACGACGAGATTGTCGTCTTCTCATGGATCGTCTACCGCTCGCGCGAGGAACGCGACGAGATCATGAAGAAGGTGATGGCCGACCCGCGCCTGGAGGGCGATCCGGCGTCATGGCCGTTCGACGGCAAGCGCATGATCTATGGCGGCTTCAAGCCGTTCATCGAAATCTGATCGCGGCTGTAGCAATGGCGGTTGCTGGCAGGTACCGGCGGCCGCCTTCTTGACCACAACAACCGTTCCGTGAATAAGGATGCGACAACCCGCATAGGCTGAACATGCAACCCACTTCCCGCATAGGTAGCCGGCGGGTGCATTCTGAGACGGAACCGTTCGATGCAGCGCTTGTCGACTTACGACGTACCACCGCGCGACCGCCTGGCTTACTTGCACGATTTCGTTGCCCGCCATGTTGCCGGCCTGCGCTTCCGGCCTGAAGACGCCGACAGCTTCGCCTTCAACCTGTCGGCCTATTTTCTCGACGGTCGTACGACGGTGGGCACCGCCTGCTATTCGGCGGTACTAGGTGAACGCCCCAAGGATCTGTTGGCGGCGGACGGCCGGCAGGACTACCTGATGACCATCCACACCTCCGACTACGAGGTGGCCATGGAAGGTAAGAGCCCGCTCCTCATCAAGGCCGGTGACATCACCCTCGTCAACGAGGCCTCCGCCATGGCCTTTGCCTTGCCCGCGACATTGCTCAAGGTGGTGTCGTTCGAAGAGGCACGGCTGGCGGCTCTTGCGCCGCGGGTACGAATGGGCGCGCTCCACCACATATCGGCGAGTGCCGCGGGCGTAGGCCTGCTGTCAGGCTATGCCGACCTGCTGCGGACGACGGCACCAGACGGCGAGGCCGGGTGTCGGCTGGCCGGCAGCCACCTCTACGATCTTGCCGCATTGGTGATTCATGGCGGCAGCGCTGATACTGCCGAGCAGGCGCGGCCGAGCCTGGGCGCGGCACGGCTCGAACTGGTCAAGGCCGAGATGCTGCGCAAGTTAACCGACCCAGAGCTCAGCGTGGGTGCCATTGCCCGACGCCAAGGCATCACGCCACGCTACATCCAGCGCCTGTTCGAGCAGGAAGGGCTGACCTTCTCCGAATTCCTGCGTGACGCTCGGCTCGACCTCGCCCGCAAGTCACTCGACGCGCCCGGCGCTGCAACGGTGTCGGCGATCGCCTTCGATGCGGGCTTCAACGACCTGTCGCATTTCAACCGCGTCTTCCGCCAGCGCTTCGGCGCCACGCCGACCGAGATCAAGGCCGCGGCGCTGCGTCGCTGCCAGTAACCGCAACCAACCGCAACCTCAGTTCGCTCCAGTCCGCGTCTGTGCGCCCCACGCCAAGACGACCGCCTTTGCGCCGTCGTAAAGCAGCGTCGTGGCGGACCGATGCATCCGACGGGCGGGGGCGCTCTTCGAAGGCATGCGAGGCCGGCCATCGCCGGACCGTCGACTGGGCAGAGTCGACGGTCCGCGCATGGCCCGCCCTACGGAGTTCGCGCCTTCTCCAGCGAAATCGAGAGTTCCATGAAAAGAGCGATTGCATTGATGATGTGCGGCGTGCTCGCCGCATGCAGCCAGACGACGTCGACAACCAGCACCACCAAAACAGCCGGCGCGCCAAAGGCCGCGGCGCAACTGGCCCCCAAGGGCAAGAAACTGACAGCAGCACAGCGCTGCGAGGAAGCCATGCGCAAGGCAACCCAGGCGCAGACAAACGCCGCCATGCTCGGCGGCGCGCTGTCGATGGTCGGCGGCCTGGGCGGCTTTGGCCGCGGCGGCGCGATCGCCGGCTCGGTGGCCTCGGTCGGCGGCTCGCTGGTTCAGGCCAAGGCGCAGAACGACGCCGACACGGCGCTGAACACGGAGTGCATGGGATGAGCGCCAACCTGAAACGCCACATTGCCGGCGGCCTGCTGGCAGCGAGCCTGGCGCTCGGCGCGCTGGTGCTGCCGGCTCGCGCATTGACGCTGGAAGAAGCCGGCAAGGTGGTGCAGCTGCTCGGCGAGCTTGAGCCGGAGCTCGGCCGCCTCGCCTATGACGAAGAAGAAGCCGACCAGTGGTTCGACGACGATGCCGGACTTGAAGGCCGCATCGCCAAGGCCGGCTTCGACAGGGAAAGCTGGAAGCAGGCGCTCGGCGCCACCTTTCGCGGCTATCTCGCGACGATCGCCGCAGAACACTTCGAGGCGACCTTCTCGGGCCTGACGGAAAAGGTCGACGCCAGCGACCTGAACGCCGATCAGAAGGCCGAGATGCGCAGCTTCGTCGAAACCAAGATCGCCGAGACGCGAGCCCTGCGCGCCGAAGGCGCGCGTTATGTCGACGCCGTTCAGCCTTATGCGGCGAGGCTGAACGAGTTGCTGGGTGATGACGAGTGAGGCTTCTTTCCTTCTCCCCGTTCCCGGGGATGAAGAAAGCTGTCACCGCCTCAGCACCGCTGACAACACGTCGCGGATGCCGATCGCGCCGACGAAGCGGGACTGGTCGTCGAACAGCGCCACCGGCGATGTCTGCGAACGATGCATGGCGAGCATGACCAGCTTGAGCGAGGTGCCGGGCTTGGCCCAGAAGACATGCGAGGTCTCGTCGGCCGACTTGTCGATGTCGTCGACCGAAACCCAGACGGCCGGCTGGCCGTTGCGCTCGGCGGCGGCGACAAGGCCCTGCGCATCGATCTTGAAGCGCGTGGTCTTGCGCCGGTCGAGCCAGAGCCAGCCCTCGCCGGCATCTTCGAGGTCGCGGCGGTCGCGCATGACGTTCCACGCCGTCAGAACCGACAGCGGGTTCACATTGGCGATGAAGTCGCGGACATAGTCGTTGGCCGGGCGCAGCACGATGTCTTCGGGCGGGCCGGACTGGACGATGCGGCCGCCCTCCATGATGGTGATGGTGTTGCCGATCTTGAGCGCTTCCTCGAGATCGTGGCTGACGAAGATGATTGTCTTCTTCAGCGTCTTCTGCAGCTGCAGAAGCTCGTCCTGCAGTTTGGTGCGGATCAGCGGATCAAGCGCCGAGAACGGCTCGTCCATCAGCAGGATCGGCGCTTCGGTGGCGAAGGCCCGGGCCAGGCCGACGCGCTGCTGCATGCCGCCCGACAGCTCATGGGCGTACTTCTTCGCCCATGGCGTCAGGTTGACCAGGTCGAGCTGCTTGCCGACCTTCTCCTTGCGCTCGGGGTCCGGCATGCCAGCGAGTTCGAGGCCGAGGCCGACGTTTTCTTCGACGGTGCGCCAGGGCAGCAGGCCGAACTGCTGGAACACCATGGCGACCTGATGCTGGCGCAGGCGGCGTAAAGTAGCCTCGTCGCAGGATACGACGTCGACCATCTTGTCGCCGTCCTTGACCATGACCTGGCCGCGCGAAACGATGTTGAGACGGTTGACGGCGCGCAGCAGCGTCGACTTGCCGGAGCCGGACAGCCCCATCAGGACGGAAATCTCGCCCTCGTTGATGGTCAGGTTGGCGCCGGCGCAGCCCAGCACGTTGCCGGTCTTTTCGAGGATCTCGGCGCGGGTGGCACCCTTGTCGAGCATGGCGAGCGACGTGGTGGTATCGGCACCGAAGACGATGTCGACATTCTTAAAATCGACGGCAACGTTCATTTCTTGCCTCCCACGCCGATGCGCGTCATGCGGTCGAGAACGATGGCGAGCACGACGATCGCCAGGCCCGCTTCAAGTCCGAGGTCGATCTTGCGCGAACCGAGCGCACGGTTGATTTCAGTACCGAGGCCGCCGGCGCCGATGAGGGCGGCGAACACCACCATCGACAGTGACAGCATGATGCACTGGGTCAACCCCGCCATGATGGTTGGCAGGGCGGCCGGCAGCTCGACCTTCCACAGCAGCTGCCGCTTGGTGGCGCCAAAGGCCTGGCCGGCCTCGATGATCGCAGTCGGCACCGAGGTGACGCCGAGATGTGTCAGGCGCACTGCGGTCGGAATGACGAAGATGATGGTGACGATGAGGCCAGGCGCGTTGCCGAGGCCGAACAAGGTAAGCACGGGGATCAGGTAGACGAAGGTCGGCAGCGTCTGCATCAAGTCGAGCACCGGCAGCATGATGCGGTAGACCTTGGGCTTGTGCGCCGCCCAGATGCCGAGCGGGACGCCGATGGCCATCGAGGCGGCGGCGGCGGCAACGACAAGTACCAGCGTTTCGACCGTCTGCTTCCACAGGCCCTGGTTGATGATAAACAGCAGACCGAGCGCCACGCCGATAGCCAGTGCCCGCGAACGCTGCAGATACCAGGCGAGAGCCGCGACCAGCGCCACGACCACCACCGGAGGCAGCAGCAGCAGCCCGTCGACAAGCCCGTCGAGCAACAGGTTGAGCCCGTTGGAAAAGCCGCGAAAGATGGCGTTGAAGTTGTCGGTCAGGAAGGTGAAGAACGCCTTGCCCCACAGGCCGATCGGAATCTTGTAGGCAGCCAGCAAGTTCGATACCGGATCCATCTGTCCCCTCTCTATTGCTTACGCAGGCACCGGTCGCGCCGGCGCTTCTCGCTTAACTTGATACGAAAAAGGGCAGCTGTCTCGCTTGGCTGCCCTTCTTCATGTCATTTTGAGGCAATAACGGCAGATCAGCTCGCCAGTGCAGCCTTCACCGCAGCCGCAGCATCGCCACCATCGAAGGTGGTGACGCCGTTGAGCCAGGGCGTTGCCGCATCCGGGTTGGCTTTGAGCCAGTCCTTGGCAACGTCATTGGCGTTGCCACCCTTGAGGATGGCATCCATCATGGTGCCTTCCATCTCCAGGTTGAACTTCAGATTGCCGAGCAGCTTGCCGACATTCGGGCATTCGGCGACGTAGCCCTTGCGCACGTTGGTGCTGACGGTGGCAGCACCAAAGCCCGAGTCGCCCATGCCATCGAGATAGGCGATCTTCATGGCGCCCATGACGGGATGTGGCGTCCAGCCCAGGAAGGCGATCCATTCATTGGCCTTCATCGACTGTTCGGCCTGGGTCAGCATGCCGGCTTCCGACGATTCGACCAGCTCGAAGCCGGCGAGATTGTTCTCGGGCTTGGAGATCATGTCGAGGATGATGCGGTTGCCGTCGTTGCCGGCTTCGATGCCGTAGATCTTGCCGGCGAACTTGTCCTTGAACTTGCCGAGATCGGTCAGCGTCTTGACCCCGCCTTCGGCGACATAGCTCGGCACGACGATGCCGTAACCGGCGCCAGACAGGTTTTCGCCGATGGTCTCGACAGAGCCGTCGGCGACATATTCCTTGATGTCGGCTGTCATCGACGGCATCCAGTTGCCGAGGAAGACGTCGAGGTCCTTGTTCTTCAGCGAAGCATAGGTGACCGGAACCGAGAGCTGGATGACTTCCGGCTCGTAGCCGAGCACGGTCAGAAGCACCGACGCGACGCCGGTGGTGGCCTGAATGTCGGTCCAACCGACATCGGACAGGCGCACTTTCTTGCAACTTTCGGCGTCGCCCGCAAAGGCGGCACCAGCAGTCATGACCGCCGATACGCCGATTGCGGCGGCGAGTAGTTTCATGCGCGACATATGGAATCTCCCATTCGTATTTTTGACGGCAACGCGGTATTGTTGTTGTTCGTCTTTGTCGCGAGCCAAACACCATTTTCCTTTGGATTCAAGTGACATGACGCAACGACAGACGCCGCCGGCTGATCCATCAGCGACATCGCAGAGGTTTTTTGCGGTGGATGGCAGGGCTGGCCCCTCCCCGCGCCCGACGGCTTCTGATTAGAAGAACCATGGCCAAGCTCTATTTCCACTACGCCACGATGAATGCCGGCAAGACGACGATGCTGCTGCAGGCGTCCTACAACTACCGCGAGCGCGGCATGACGACGATGCTGTTCGTCGCCGGCCACTACGCCAAGGGCGACACCGGCTACATCTCATCGCGCATCGGGCTCGAAGCGGGTGCTGAGATGTTCCGCAGCGGCGACGACCTTTATGCCCGCATCGCCGAGCACCACCAGCACACCAATGTGCACTGCATCTTCGTCGACGAGGCGCAGTTCCTGGAGGAAGAGCAGGTCTGGCAGCTGGCGCGCGTCGCCGACCGGCTTGGCATACCGGTCATGTGCTACGGCCTGCGTACCGACTTCCAGGGCAATCTGTTCTCCGGCTCGCGCGCCTTGCTCGCCATTGCCGACGACCTGCGCGAGGTGCGCACCATCTGCCGCTGCGGCCGCAAGGCGACGATGGTCGTGCGCCTCGGCCCCGACGGCAAAGTGGCGCGCCAGGGCGAGCAGGTTGCGATCGGCAAGGACGTCTATGTCTCGCTATGCCGGCGTCACTGGGAAGAAGAGATGGGCCGCGCCCAGCCCGACGACTTCATCGGATTTGCCACGCGCAGCTAAGTAGCTTCACCTTAAATCTTTTCGCCGGGCGCTAGCGTCTTTCAATCGCAAGATGCGCCACATATATTCGGCGGCACTGTCCCGCATTCGACACCGGAGGAACGTATGGCAACGCTGCAGAATTTCGATGCCGAGATCGCCAAGACCAAGCAGGTCGTGGAGGACATGCGGAGCAAGATCGAGCAATCGGGCACCGTGCTCGACAAGATTGCCACGACCGACGCCAAGATCGGCGCCTCCGACTTCGACATCGAGAACGCGCGCATCCAGGACGTGCTCAAGCAGCAGAAGGTGATGGAAGGCAACATCGCCGACCTGATCATCGGTCTCGAGGATGCCACCAACGTATTCGGCACCGAATTCGAGAGCATGAAGAGCTTCACCGGCTGGGAAACCTTCGTCGGCATCTTCTCGGATTCGAGCAAGCAGCGCATGCGCACCGACCGCGTCCGCAACATGTCGCTGGCGGGCAACTTGCAGGAACTGCTGGTCAAGTCCGACACCATCGTCGGTATCCTGAAGGCCCAGAAGCAGGTGCTCGACGAGCGTTACAAGACCTCAGAGGCCAGCCTTTCCCAGGTGATCGAGCGCCGCAAGGTGACGATGTCAAACCTCGAAGCAACCCAGAAGCGCATCGAGGAACTGAACCCGCTGCTGCTCGACATCGAAAACAAGATCGCGGCATCGACCAGCCAGAAAGAGCGCACCGAGCTCGAATCCGAGCGCTCCAAGCTCGCCACCGAATACAACGAGAAGCAGGCCAAGGAGCAGGAGATCCTGGCCGAAAGCCAGACGCTCGAACGCTACACCTCGATGTTCCAGACCTTCGTCGATTCGCTCAACAACCAGATCGCGGCGCAGGCAACGCTGATCAACAAGCTGACCATCGATACCGAGCAGCGCATCGTGCTCTACAAGGCGCTCGAAGATTCGCTGAAGACGGCAGCGCAGCAGGACGTGGCCCACAAGATCAACACGCTGGGCTCGAAGGTCGACAACACCGCCGAGGAGACCATGGCCGGCATCGGTGCTGCCGCCCAGAAGCACATTGGCGACCTGCTTGAACTGCACGAGAAGAACATGGTGGCGACCGCCGACATCCAGCGCCGCAAGAAGCTGGCCGACGACGCCTTCGCCCGTCGCTTCGAGGATGTGCTGAAAAAGCACAACGCCTCGGATTACGTGCAGAGCTGAGACGGCAACATAGATAAAAGCTTCGCGCTCTATGACACCCCCCTCTGTCCTGCCGGACATCTCCCCCGCAAGGGGGGAGATTAGCTGCAACCTCCGCCCTGCCAGTTCTCGAACGCCGAAGATTGGCCGAGGCCGAGCTGAAGGCCAATCTCCCCCCTTGCGGGGGAGATGTCCGGCAGGACAGAGGGGGGTGGGACGGAACGCAAGCACAGCAGGCACGGCAGCATGACCCCCACCGACGATCCCGCCGTCCGCTATTTCGACGCCATAGCGGCAGCGCTGAGCGGGCTCGAAATCTTCATGCGCGACGACCGCTCGCCGCTCTACCGGCACGGCATCGTCGCCAAGGTGGCGGCTGCCTACATCTCGCGGCTGGAGCGCTCCTTCGCTTGCTGGCGCAACCGGCTCGGCTTCATGGAGACGTTCAAGATTTCGCGCGCCGAAAGCGGCTTTCCGGTGTTCCAGAACGTGCTCGAACTGGAAAACGACCGAAAGACGGCTGCGCAGCGGCTGGCCTCCATTCCGCCATCGGGCGAGTTGCGCGAGGAGATGGCCGACTTCATCTTGCGCCACAAGGAGTTTCCCGAAGCGCTGCAGCGCTCGATGGCCGAGCGGCTCTATCTCGAAGACGTCAAGGACGGCGTAACCTTCTCGCCGTTCATCCTGGCGCAGACGGCCAAGGTGTCGGTCAATCCGAAGTCGATGCGGCCCTACTACCTGGTCCATTGGGGCAGCTTCGACGGCACCGCCAACCTGCCGCTGATCTATATGGCGACCGTGGAGGATTCCTCCGAGGCGATGGTCGAACAGCTAGTCGACACCGAAAGCGGCAAGCTCAACGATGGGATCGAGATCCCGCTGCCCGTTGACGGCTTGCTCAATCCCGAACTCGCCCACCGCTTCGACGATTTCACCGAGAAGAACTCGGCCTACTCGCTATCGCCGCTGACGGTCGCGACCAATCTCGACAAGGATTTCCCCGAGCTGCACCCCAAGCAGCTCAGGCGCATGGTGCTGGGGCCGTTCTATTCGGCCGGCATCACCGAGCATAATTCGACGGTCAGCGAAGTGCTGTCCAAGGTGCGCAAGGCCGAAAACGCCTGGCTTTTGACCTGGACCATCCAGGAGGTCTACTCCAAGGCCGAAAAGCCCGGACGCAAGGGGCTGTGGTCGAGCGAGCCGGCGAGCGAGGAATTCTTCATCAACACCGACGATCTCGAAGCCGCACGCCAGGGCGTGTCGAGCTACGAGAAGCACGCGCTGATCCCTCACGAGGCCTACCAGGCGCTGTATGCCGCCGGCGAAGCCGAGAAGATCTTCGCGGGCTACAAGGTGCACATCCTGTCGAAGGGACAGGTGATTAGCGATGTCTGAGGGCAAAGGCATCGACCCCCACTCCGTCTCGGCTTCGCCTCGACACCTCTCCCCCGTTCGACGAGGGAGAGGAAATGCCGACATCCAGCGCCGCGCCTTTGCTTTCCCTCCGAAGGGGGGAGAGGTGCTGAGCGGGGCGAGGCGGAGTGGGGAAGCCCTTGCAGGATTAACGCACCGATAGCGGGAGAAATCTGATGGACACCGGCCTGACCACGATTTCCGAAGCCGACATCGAAAAGCATCGCGCCACCGCGCAGAGCTTCATCACCCGCATCGTCGTGCTGGAGGATTCCTCCGGCCAGTCGGGCACCGCCCTTGCCGGCACCAACCGCCGCTTCGTTTCGACGGTGTCGGCCGGCTCGATCCGCAAGACGCGCGAAGTCGAGCTGCAGAAGACCGTCACCGCGATCCGCCCCGACGACCAGCTGATGTCGATCCCGCAGCACACGCTGTTGTTCCGCGCCAGACGCGGCATCGCGGTGGCGCTTGCCGTCTCCGACATCTTCTCGCGCTCGTCCGATCTCGAAGCGCTGCAGGCAAAGAACGCGCGCGCCCCGCTCGAAGGCGACGAGGCCAGCCACTTCAAGAAGCTGCTGTCAGCATCGGCCTATGTCGCGGCCTTCACGCTTGCCTCCTACCTCGCCCAGCTGATCGACAGCGACGGCGAGGCGCCCAATGACGTCAACGAGCCCGACTTCCTGTTCGACACGCCGCAGGACGCCGTCAAGTCGATCGTCTCGGGCCTCGACCGGGCGCTTTCGGGTGCCAAGGACGACGCCGACCTTTTGACCCGCGGCCGCGCCTTTGCGCGCGTCGCGATCGAGGGCCTGCTCCAGCGCAAGGGCCGTTTCGACGGGCTCGGCGCCTTCGAGAATGCCCATATCCGCATCGACGCCGACGACTTCACCCTCGACGGCTTCGACGTCGCCCCAGGCAAGAAGTCGAAGCCGCTGGTGATGACCTTCAAGCAGCCGCAAGAGGTCGTCGGCAACCACATCGCCAAGTTCCAGTCGGTCCGCCTCGCCAAGATGCTGATGGCCTATGATTTCGAGCGCGAGCTGAACCCGTTCGTCGAGCTCGGCGGCTTCCTGTTCACCTTCATCGGCGACGGCGCGCCAGGTACCGGCAAGACGACGCTGATCCAGATGATCGCCGGCCTCGTCAACAATTACTGCCAGGTCGCCGGCTATCCCTTCTCCTATGAGAATTTCGGCGTCGACCAGATCTCGTCCTATCAGGGCAAATCGGGCCAGAACTGCCGCCAGTTCATCAACAACGTACTGAACCCACGCGCCATCGGCTTCGGCACCGTCGACGACATCGACCAGGTGGCGGCCAAGCGCTCCGACGACCGCGCTTCCGCCGGCCAGCAGGAAATCACCGGCGTCCTGATGGACGCTTTTGCCGGTGCCGGCACCGTTGTGCGCGGCAATTGCTCGTTCGGCATGTTCTCCAACTATCCCGAAAACGTAGACGACGCGTTGCGCCAGCGCGCCGGTGCGCGCTGGCTGGTCGACGGCCCGCAGACGCGCGACGACTACATCGACATCTTCGTCCTGCTCGCCGGCAAGAACCACAAGATCCCGCTGGGCGAACATGAGCTTTACGCCGCGCAGGAAATCCAGCGCGCCGTGACCGAAGCCTATGAGGAGCATGCCAAGCCGCAGGAAGACGGGTTGGAAAAGGTGTTCGAGCGCTTCATGAAGGACAATGGCGCGCCCAAGACGCTGGCCGATATCGGCACCTACCTGCACATGATCAAGGAAGCCGAGCCGCGCTTCACCGGTCGCGCCATCAAGAACGTCACCGACGCGATCAAGATGCGCGCCATGGACATCGAGCTGCCGGACGAGTGGTTTGAAAAGCCCGAAGCCTTCATGCACAAGGGCTACGACGAGAAAAAGGCGATGATCGAGGAGCTGCGCGGGCCGTTCTCGATGGACATGGTGATGCAGGAGATCAACCGCTACGCCGATAGCGAATTCCGCTATTCCGACAAATCAGACGATGCTGCGGTGTCGAAGCTGCTCCGCGACGCAAGGCTGCGCGAACGCGCGGCGAAGGAGATGGAAGAGCTGAAGTCCAAGGGGCTGTGGAATGCTTGATCTTTCCTTCTCCCCGTACACGGGGAGAAGGTGCCCGAAGGGCTTGAACGGCTATGAGTTCATTCGCCCGATGCCAATCGGACCCTATTTCGCTGACTTCGCCTGCCGAGAAGCCAATCTCGTGGTCGAGGTTGATGGCAGCCAACACGCGCACGACACACGGGATGCGCATCGTGACGAGACTATGAATCGAAACGGATGGTCAGTGATCAGAGTTTGGCACATCGATGTGCTCCAGCAACGCAAGCAGGTGCTGGACACGATTGTTGCCGTGCTTGACGGTCGGCTCGACAGCAAGACAATTGCCCTGGGTCTTAAGTTTCTTCCTGCGCATTCGAACGAGGATCACCTGTGAAACTTGGTGCCGCCCCTCATCCGCCCTTTGGGCACCTTCTCCCCGTAAACGGGGAGAAGGAATAGATGGACCTCCTCCGCGACAACGAACTCATCTACGGGCGACTGCTTCCGGTCGACGAACCGCATTTGATCGACCGCTACAACAAGGCGCTGACGGCGTTCGGGCTCAAGCCGACGAAGCTGAAGAGTTTCGAGATCGACCGAACCGGCTTTTCGCCCGAGATCGCCGAGGAACTCGGCGACTACCAGTATCTCGATCCCAACGAGATCAACCGCCGCTTCATCATCCTGACGCCGTCGCAGATCGACCTGCCGGTGGTGCACACGGCGTTTTCCAACACCTCGCAGCTGCTGTTCGAGTTCATGTCAAAGAACCAGCGTGCCATCGACGCGCTGACGATCAAGGACGTGATCTATGGCGAGATCGAGGACTCGGTGTCCAAGGTCGAGGACATTGAGGACCTGCTGTCGATCAACCAGGTCGAGTTCCGCGTGCTTTCGGCCGAGGATGTGCTGGGCAAGGCAGCCGAGCTCGGCAAGCTAGTCGACAAGCTCAAGCAGGAACCCGAGGCCTGGCGCGACGACGCCATGCTCCAACGCATGGTCGAGCTGGCCAAGGTCTGCGGCGACATCCGCGAGAACGCGCTGGTGCCTGACCAGGTGATCTTTCGCCACAACGCGTTCTGGACCAGCCATTTCGGCGGACTGTACGTCTTTGTCGATCCCGATGTGACGACAGTCATTTCCGACCCGTCGGCACCCGGCTTCCGCCGCTCGCGACCGTGGCAGGTGAGCTATCTCTCGATCAAGGACGCCGACAAGGTGTTCAAGTTCCTGGCCTCGACCGGGCGGCTCGATTTGCCGCGCGCCTCGTGGATCGAAAGCTCCGGCTATCTCGAGCACCGCGCCGAAATGGCGGTGCGGGCGCTGATCCGCGAAGCCGAACCGAAGCGCGACATCGGCAAGGTCGACAAGGTCTGGCTGCAGACCTGGATCCACAGCCACGCCGATGTCATCAACCGCGACGGCAACTTCCCCTTCCTCAACGCCGCCAAGCGCGAGATCGCCCAGCTCGGCCAGCTAAGGCTCGAAGAAGTGTTTCCGCTGCATCGCTTCCTGGTGGTTCGGGCCAAGACCGACCATCCCGACGCCTGGCTGACCAACCGGCTGATCTCCGAATTCGTGCCGTCGGACTTCGTCTCGCGCTACGTCTTCAACAAGCAGGGCTTCTACAAGGACTATGAAGAGCTCAACGAGACCTGGCGATCCAATGTTGTCGACACGCTGAAAAGCACATATCTGAAAGACAAGGCGGCGTTCCGCGCACAGCTCTACGGCCTGACCGACTGAGGGGGTTCCATATGCTTGATCCGATCGTGAATTTCTTCACCCGGATGTTCCAGCTGATCGGCCGCGGCCTCGGCTTCGTCATCGGCATATTGCTGTGGCCGTTCATGTGGCTCGGCCGCTGGTACCT
The DNA here is from genome assembly GCF_014863355.1 of Aminobacter carboxidus. Classification (GTDB taxonomy): domain Bacteria; phylum Pseudomonadota; class Alphaproteobacteria; order Rhizobiales; family Rhizobiaceae; genus Aminobacter; species Aminobacter carboxidus. The sequence continues at coordinate 98,595 of NZ_JACZEP010000014.1, forward strand.
GCAGCGCGGCTTCATCCTCAAGGCTGTGGTTGGCGCGGCGATCGCCGGCCTGGTGGCATTGTATGGCTATTTCGTCTGGAACACCCAGGCTTGGACGAATTTCGATCCCGACTACGTCGCCAAGCATAATTTCGAGAACCGCAACGTTTCGGCCGGTGAGCAGATCGTCGCCGGCGCCGGCACCGACACGGCCAAGACCTGCGGCCGCTCGGCGATCGCCGACATTTCGGCGGAACTGACCAATTTCAACGTCAACGAGAACGCCTGGATCTCGTCGATGATCCTCTACAAGACCGGCCTGTTCGGGTTGCCGTGGGATCACACGCCGTTCCTCGACAACAAGGCCTCGTTCCAGCGCGGCATCAACCAGGCGATCCGCCGCACGACGACGGAACTCGCCGACAATCTTGGCCGCGTGCGCGGCACCAGCCAGGTCGATTCCGACCTCCAGGATGCGCGCGGCAACATGCAGTTCGACGAATACACCTGGTATTTCGGCCTGACCCCGTTCGGCCCGAAGACGCCGACGCCAAGCTACTATCGTTCGGCGATCAAGAGCCTGAACAATTTCAACGGCCGCCTCGAGAAATGCCAGGCGGTGTTCGACGCCCGCGCCGACAATCTGATCCAGTTCATCGACCGCATCTCCAACGACATCGGCGCCACTTCGGCGATTCTCAAGGACCGGGCCGAGAACTTCAACAATGGCTGGTTCGACCCGCGCGCCGACGACCGCTTCTGGTTCGCCTATGGCCAGCTCTACGGCTATTACGGCCTGCTCAAGGCGACCCATGCCGACTTCGAGGACGTGCTGCGCACCCGCAATCTCGACAATCTGTGGGACACGATGGAACAGCAGACACGCTCGGCGCTGAACATCCAGCCCTTCATCGTCTCCAACGGCGCCGAAGACGGCTGGTTCATGCCCTCGCACCTGATCACCATGGGCTTCTACATCCTGCGCGTGCGCTCAAATCTGGTCGAGATCAGCAACGTGCTGAGCAGGTAGCGAATGGCGAATAGGGAGTAGCGAATAGGGAGCCATGGGATAACGCGCTGTGCACCCACGGCCCCCTACTCACTAGTCCCTGCTCCCTGTTCGCTCTCTCGCCGCTGTCGCAATCCGTGCATTGGGCGGCTGTTTTGAGACGGCAAGAAACGCCGATGTCGCGCTTCTATGGCCGCGACAGCGAAGGCGGCGACGTCATTAGCGTAAACACTGCGGAGGAGCCGTCATGGCCGAATTCAAGACCGACATCGAGATCGCGCGTGCGGCGAAGAAGAAGCAGATCCAGGAGGTCGGCGCCAAGATCGGCATCCCGTCCGAGCATCTTTTGCCTTATGGCCACGACAAGGCGAAGATCTCGGCCGAGTTCATCGCCAATGCACGCAAGAACAAGGACGGCAAGCTGATCCTGGTCACCGCGATCAATCCGACGCCAGCAGGAGAAGGCAAGACCACGACGACGGTGGGCCTTGGCGACGGCTTGAACCGCATCGGCAAGAAGGCGATCGTGTGTATCCGTGAGGCGTCGCTCGGACCCAACTTCGGCGTCAAGGGCGGTGCTGCCGGTGGCGGTTATGCCCAGGTCGTGCCGATGGAGGACATGAACCTCCACTTCACCGGCGACTTCCACGCCATCACCACCGCGCACAATCTTTTGTCGGCGCTGATCGACAACCACATCTACTGGGGCAACGAGCTCGGCATCGACACCCGCCGCGTGGTGTGGCGCCGGGTGATGGACATGAACGACCGGGCGCTGCGCGAGATCAACTGCTCGCTCGGCGGCGTTGCCAACGGTTTTCCGCGTGAAGCCGGCTTCGACATCACAGTTGCCTCCGAAGTCATGGCAATCCTGTGCCTGGCGACCGACCTCAAGGATCTCGAAAAGCGTTTGGGCGACATCATCGTTGCCTATCGCCGCGACAAGACGGCGGTCTATGCCCGCGACCTCAAGGCCGACGGCGCAATGGCGGTGCTGCTCAAGGATGCGGTCCAGCCCAACCTGGTGCAGACGCTGGAAAACAACCCGGCCTTCGTCCATGGCGGCCCGTTCGCCAACATCGCCCATGGCTGCAACTCGGTGGTCGCCACCACCACCGCCCTCAAGCTCGCCGACTATGTCGTCACCGAAGCCGGCTTCGGCGCTGACCTTGGTGCGGAGAAGTTCTTCGACATCAAGTGCCGCAAGGCGGGCCTCAAGCCGGCAGCTGCGGTCATCGTCGCCACCGTGCGCGCCATGAAGATGAATGGCGGCATCAAGAAAGAAGAGCTCGGCAAGGAAAATGTCGATGCGGTGAAGAAGGGCTGCGCCAACCTTGGCCGCCACATCGAGAATGTGAAGCAGTTCGGCGTGCCGGTCGTGGTGGCGATGAACCACTTCGTTTCCGACACCGACGCCGAGATCGCGGCGATGAAGGACTATGTCGCTTCGATGGGTGCCGAAGCGATCCTGTGCAAGCACTGGGCCAAGGGTTCGGCCGGCATCGAGGAGCTCGCCCACAAGGTGGTGCAGCTCGCTGAATCGGGTGCCTCGCAGTTCTCGCCGCTCTATCCCGACGAGATGAAGCTGTTCGACAAGATCGACACCATCGTCAAGCGCATCTATCGCGGCTCGGAGGCGATCGCCGACAAGTCGGTGCGCGACCAGCTGCATGCCTGGGAAGCCGCCGGCTATGGTCACCTGCCGGTGTGCATGGCCAAGACGCAATACTCGTTCTCGACCGACCCGAACCTGCGCGGCGCGCCTGTCGACCATGTCGTGCCGGTGCGTGAGGTCCGCCTTGCAGCCGGTGCCGGCTTCATCGTCGCCATCTGCGGTGAGATCATGACCATGCCCGGCCTGCCCAAGGCACCGTCATCGGAAAAGATCTTCCTCAACGAACAGGGCCAGATCGAAGGACTGTTCTGAGCTTAGGAACAAGCTTGCAGCAACCAAAAAGGGCAAGGCCTGCAGGCCTTGCCCTTTCGATTTCAGGCGGCCTGGCGGCGCGCCCAGGCCTTCATCGCCACCGCGGGCTTGAGCAGACCGATGTCGTGATAGTGATGCAGCGTCCGGACCGTCACGCCGGCAAGCCGCGCCAGTTCACCCACAGTATACGCCTTCATCCGACCATGCCTCCGCAGGACCAGATGAGTAGTCCCTCACGCCGCGTGAGGGTCAAGGGTGCTGAAATGATGCTGGAAATGGATATGGCCGCCGCGATAAGTCGCGGCGGCCGGCTGTCCTGGGAGGGAGTTGACTCAAAAGATCGTGTCGATCGGCAGCCCCAGCGCCATGGCGCCGGCATACTGCGCCTGTGGGCCAGCCTGAAGCGGGTGGAAGCGCGCGGCCTGCATATCGCGGAAGCGGCGTTCGAGCCCCTTGTCGCGGTAGAAGGACGAGCCGCCGGCAAGTTCCATGGCCAGTTCGACGACCTCGAGGCCGTGGCTGGCGACCAGCGCGCGACCGATCATCACCTCGTTGACGCTTTCCGCCGACGGGCTGTTGCGCCCGACCTCCTCGATCATCGCGTGATGAGCCATCTGGGCGGCGCGCAGCGCCGTATCCATGCGGCCGGCGAGGTTGAGCGCCGTCTCGCTCGTTGGCTTCTTCTTCGCGATCTCGACGGCGATGTCGCGCGCGCTCTCGGCGACGCCGAGATAGACGGCGTAGATCAGCGGGAAGGCGACGGTGGCGATGATCTGGAACACCGGGTGCCAGTGACCCGCCGCGCGCGAGAAGCTGACCGACGCGTCCGGCACGAACAGCCCGTCGATGACGACATCGTTGGAACCGGTGCCGCGCATGCCAAGCGTGCGCCAGTTGTCGGCAACGCTGACCTCGGGCGCTCGCATCGGCACGCCGAAATGGATGACCTTTTCAGTGCCATCGGCTTCGCAAGTGATCGCGCCAGTCATCAGGATGTCGCCAGAGGCAGCGCCCGAGGTGAAAACCTTGCGCGCGGTGATGCGATAGCCGCCCTCGACCTTTTCTGCCTTGCCCGAGCCGCCGATCCAGTCGGACCCGCCTGATGACAGCAGGATGAGGTTTTCGGCGGCGACGCGCTTGAGCAGCGGTTCGACGGCGGCGACCTTCTGGTGGCGCCAGCGCCAGGCGGGAATGGCCACCTGATGGGTGTGCATGGCAAAGGCGAGCGCGGTCGAGCCGCAGGCACGCGCCATGATGCGCAGCATTTCCGCAAGCTCGGCCATGTCGGCGCCGCCACCACCGAGTTCGAGCGGCACGCCGGCACTGGCGAGGCCGGCCTTTTTCAAGAGGGCATAATTGTCGGCGACGAAGAAGTCGCCCTCGTCAAACTGCCGTGCCCGCTCGGAAAGGGCCGGAACCAGATCGTGAGCCGCAGCGACCACATCGATCGGCATTGCACCTGTCACGCCGGCAGGTGCCAGCGCAGCGTTATCAAGACTTCTCATCAAGTCGTCTCCTGTTGACCGGCAGGTCAGGCCCAAGGATCGCGCCAACGGCCGCTCCGGTCCAGTTCAGGAACTGAATCGCCAACCGAGCCTGTCGTCCCTATGGGCTAGGTGCGAGCATGCTGCTTTTGCGCTATAAGGCGCGGGTCTCCTGCGAATGGTGCGAGATGAGCGATCGCGGCGGTTACGGCCAGTTTTGCCCGGTTTCGATGGCGTCGGAAGTGCTGTGCACGCGCTGGACGACGCTGGTCGTGCGCGAAATGCTGATGGGGTCGAGCCGTTTCAACGACTTGCGCCGCGGCGTGCCACGCATGTCGCCGGCGCTGCTGTCCAAGCGGCTGAAGGAACTTGAGCGCGCTGGCGTGATCCAGACCGAGCGTGGCGGCGCGGGCAGCGTCGAATACCGGCTGACCGAAGCCGGAGAGGATTTGCGGCCGATCATCCTCGGCCTTGGCGACTGGGGCCATCGCTGGGTCGAATCCCAGCTAACCCTCAGGAATCTCGATCCTTCGCTGCTGATGTGGGACATGCGCCGCAACCTCAACCCGCAGCCCCTGCCGCCAAAACGCTGCACGATTCACTTTCTGTATCCCGAAGTGGCGAAAGCGCAGCAGAATTGGTGGCTGGTGGTCGCCGACGGTGCAGTCGACCTGTGCAATTCCGACCCGGGCTTCGATATCGACCTCGAGGTCAGGGGATCGCTGCGCAGCATGACATCGGTTTGGATGGGACTGTCCAAGCTCAATCAGGAACTCGATTCCGGCCGCTTGGAACTCGATGGCGACGACAAGATCGCCCGCGCCATGCAGGCCTGGCTCGGCTTGAGCAGCTTCGCGCCGCTGGCGCGCCGGGCGCCCTAGCTGTCGTTTCCAAGAAGGTTGTTCAGTCTTTGGAACGGGCTGATGCCGCCGAGTGCAGAGTGTGGGCGCGTTAGGTTGTAGTTTGCTGCCCAGTGGTGAATGGCTTTGGCGCGTTCGTTCGATG
>NZ_JACZEP010000015.1 GCF_014863355.1 Aminobacter carboxidus
TGCGCACGCTCAGCTGGTCGCCTGGTTCGATGTCGATCAACACCGCACCCAAGCCCGGCACGTGGTAGCGCTCCATGCCGGGCAGCAAAAGCCCAGGCTGAAGGATCAGGCTCGGACGCGGAGGGCCCGACACCACCTCAGGATAAACCGTCGCAACCATCATCGCCTCCTCGCAGCACAGCCATCGCTCAGCTTAACAGCCGGCTGTGAACCAGTCCGCCAAGCCAGGTGAAAATCCCCGCGCAGGATGTGAAAAATTGTAACTGGCTACTGCACCTCGAAGGTCGGCTTGAACCACGCCGGGGCGAGCGAGCGCTCGAGGTCGAGCGACTGGACATTGTTCCTGTCGATCACCTCGACCGGCGGCCCGACATGGCGGTAGCGCAGCGTACCTTCGATCGCCCGGATGGCCTGGTCGATGGCGATACGCCCCTGCAGCGGCGGCGAGTCGGTCGGCGCCGCCACCACCTTGCCGCGGTTGATCTCGCGGAACGTGCCGTGGGTGAAATAGTCGGCCAGCACCTGGACGTGGTTGGCGCGGCCCTGGGCCCTGAGGATGCTGACCGCGGCATCGGCCGTCGGCGCGCTGCCGACGATGTAGTCGATGTCGGGCTGGGCCTCGAGCATCTCCTCGATCAAGAGCAACTGGATCTCGACGCCGGTGTCGCCCCATTTGACCGCCGCGATCTCGGCCGAGCTCTGCTTCAGCGCGCGCTGGAAACCGGCCTCGACGAACTTCACCCAGCCGGCACCCTTCGGCCCGGGAAACCAGGCGACGCTGACCGGCATGGTGCCGGCCGGATGCAGCCGCGCCAGATAGGCGCCGATGGAGTGGCCCATCTCTTCCCACGAGACGCCCGATTTCGCCGCAATGCCGGCGTCGTCGATGTCGTTGACCGCGGCGATGACAGGGATGCGCCTGGCGATTTCCCTGATCGTCGGCGTCAGGCCCTCATAGGACACGGTGCCGACGATGAGCGCGTCGGCAGTGGCGCTGCAGGTACGGATCTGCTCGATCTGGCGGTCGAGATTGGGATAGCCGCCGGCCTCGACCACGGTCAGCTTGACGCCGGCCGTGCGCGCCTGCTCGACCATGCCGTAATTGACGCTGACCCAGTAGGAATCCTTGAGATGCGGATAAGATGCGCATATCCGCCACGGCTTGGCCGCCCTGGCGACCGGCTGGTAGTCGATCGTGACAGGCTTTCGCGAATAGTCGAATGGCGGCTCCCAGGCGTTGAGCTTCCATGTCGTTTCCGCAGCAACGGCGGAATGGGCCAGGACGCACGCCACAAAGGTCGTGGCAACCAGGTTCAGGCTTCGGCTTGGGGCGGGGGCACGCATCATGTTACGCTAATGCATGACCCCGAAAATCAAAATCGATTTTCGGGCAGGATCATGCCCCATGCAAAGTTCGACAGCGTCGCATTGCGCGTCCAATCGGACACGCAGCACTGGAGACAGCTTCCGCTTGCCGCGCAAACCATGGTTATATGAGCCATGCTTCATAGGTTCGGCATCGGCGGGAGGCTGTTCCTCGCCTTCTTGTGCATCACCGCACTGTCCCTGACATCCGGCATCGTCAGCTGGCTGATCCTGCGCAACATTGCCGATGCGCAGGCGGTGGTGAACGCCCAGGCCCTGCCGGCGGTGGCAGCGACCCAGCGCACCGCCGAGCTCAGCGCCAAGCTGATCGCCACCGCCCCGGCCCTTGCCGCCGTCACCTCGCGCGACGGTCTGCTTGCCGAACAGGCCAAGCTCGCCACGCTGTCGCAGGAGATCGTCAAGTCGCTCACCGAAGTCCGGCGCCTGTCGATCGACCCCGAACTGGTCGAGGCCTTCGCCGGCTCGGTCGAAAAGATGCTGGCCAATCTCAAGCTAAACAACGAGCTGGTGCGCCAGCGCCTCGATGAGGACAAGGCCTATCGCGACGGCGCCGAGGCGGCGACCTCGGCGGCGCAGTCGGTGCTGCTTTTGTCGGAAACGCTGATCTCCAACGCCTCGGCCGGCGCTTCGGCTGTGACGGCGAGCCTCTACGGCCTGATCGGCGAAGCGGGGCGCCGCGAGGACGCCTATATCGCCCTCGACCGGCTGATCGAGCACGACATCTACCTGATGGAGCGCATGTATGAACTGCGCCACCGCAGCGCCCAGATCAGCCTGCTGATCAACCGGCTCGGCCGCGCCGAAACCCGGGCCGAGATCAACGAGATCAGCGGCATCTTCCAGGACCACGTCAAGGTCATCCGGCGGCGCATCCTCAGCATCGACGACCCCGTCCGGCGCAAGCAGGGCATGGAGTTCTTCGGCGCCATCGAGGCGGCGGCCGGCGACGCGCCGGTGTCAGGCTCGATCTTCGGCCGCCGCCAGCGCGTCATCGACCTCGCCGGCAGCCTGGACGCGATGGCCGAAGCCAACCGCGATCTCGCCGTGACGCAGAACCAGATCGCCCGCAACATTCTCGACCGCTCCGACGAGTTCGCCCGCACCACGGCCGAACGTGCCGACAATGCGGTGCGCATCGGCGTCATCGTGCTTGTCGTCACGCTGCTTGGCGCCATCCTCGCTTCGGGCGCCATCGTCTGGTTCTATGTCGAGCGCAATCTCGTGCGCCGTCTCAGCGGCCTGTCGCGCGCCATGCAGCGCCTGACGGCGGGCGATCTCGACGTCACCGTCACCGACAGCGGCGACGACGAGCTGCGCACCATGGCGGTCGCCGTCAACCAGTTCCGCGACGAGTCGCGCCGCCGCCTCGAGCTGGAGCAGGAGCGCGCCCGCATCACCGACGAGCTCCGGCGCCACCGCGAGGAGCTGCAGCAGCTCGTCGAGGAACAGACCGAGCAGATCAGGCTGGTCAACACCCGCCTGCGCCAGGAGGCGATCGACCATGACGAGGCGCGCGCCCGCGCCGAACAGGCAAGCAGCGCCAAGTCGGCCTTCCTGGCAACGATGAGCCACGAGATCCGCACGCCAATGACCGGCATGCTCGGCATGATGCGCCTGCTTGCCGACAGCAGGCTGGGGCCGAAGCAGCGCGAGCACCTGTCGGTCGCCGCCAGTTCGGGCGAAGCACTGCTCGGCATCCTCAACGCCATCCTCGACTACTCCAAGGTCGAGTCGGGCAATGTCGGCGTCGACAAGATCGATTTCGACCTCGGCAAGCTGGTCGGCGGCGTTGTCGCCTTCATGCGCCCTATGGCCGCCGAAAAGGGCCTCGACCTCGGGCTGGTCCTCGACCGCAAGCTGGCGCAAGCCTTCACAGGCGATGCCGGCAAAATCCGCCAGATCCTGTTCAACCTCGTCAGCAATGCCATCAAGTTCACCGAGCACGGCCAGGTCCGTGTCGACGTCACGGTGGTCGCCAACCGCAAGGACATGCAGACCTTGCGCCTCGCCGTCACCGACACCGGCATCGGCATCGCGCCGGAGCGCCAGCAGGACGTCTTCCAGCCCTTCACCCAGATGGATGCCTCGATCACCCGCCGCTTCGGCGGCACCGGGCTTGGCCTTGCCATCAGCCGCGAATTCGCCAGCCTGATCGGCGCCGAGCTGCAGGTCGCCTCCGAGCCCGGTGCGGGCAGCACCTTCTCGCTCGACATGTCGCTGCGCAAGGCCAAGGCCGCCGAGCTTTCGACTGAAAAGCAGCGCCGCTCGCGCAAGGCCAAGCCGCCATCCTGCAACATCCTGGTGGTCGAGGACGACGACGCCACGCGGCTGGTCTCAACGACCGTGCTGGCCAATGCCGGCCACCGGGTCAAGGCGGTCAGCACAGGCTATCTCGCGCTCGAGGCGATCGCCGACTTCCGGCCCGATCTCGTCGTCATGGACGTCAGCCTGCCCGGCATCGACGGCATCGAGACGATGAAGCGCATCAGGCAGGCGCTTGCGGCCCCCGACCTGCCTGTTGTGGCGATGTCGGCGCATGTTTTCAAGACCGACATCGCCCGTTATCTCGATGCCGGCGTCGACGCCTTCGTTGCCAAGCCGATCGTCCACGAGCAATTGCTCGACGCTGTCGCTTCGCTCGGTGGCCCCACCCTGCCGCCACAGCAGGCCCATGACGCAGCGGCGCTCGACGTCGCCGCCTTCAAGGCCGATATCGATGCCCTGGGCTCCGAGACGGTGCGGCGGCTGCATCGCATCGCCCATGACAGCCTGCCCAGGCGCTTCCAGGCGATGCGCGACGCCGTCAAGGCGGATGATCGCGAAGCCTTGCGCGACCTCGCCCATGCCACCCGCAGCACCGCCGGATCGCTCGGCTTCCCGCGCCTGCTGCAGGCAGCCGAGACGCTCGAAACAGCGGCGGCACAAAGGCCGGCAAGCGAGCTCAGGCAGATCGTCAGCGCCTGCGAAACGGCCTTTGGGGAAGGCTCGCGGCAATGGGAAGAAATGTTCGGGGAAAAGACGCTCGAAGGCAGTGCCGCCCCCGTCCACCCGGCTTAGGAGTCCTACGGGAGAGCCGTGGCGCGCCCGTGCGGAGCAGCGTCTGGTGCAAAGAAGTAACCCTCGCCATGGGCGGTGACGATGATGCGCGGGGTGCGCGGGTTGTCGCTCAGCTTCTGCCTGAGGCGCCTGACCAGCACGTCGACGGTGCGGTCGCTGGCATCCCATTCGCGCCTGGAAATCTCGTGCAGCAGCCGCTCCCGCGACAGCACCTGGCCGGGATTGGCCGTCAGCACCGACAAAAGCTTGAACTCGGCCCCGGTCAGCTCGACGAAGGTGCCGTCGGCGGCCTGCAGCGTGCGCCGCGCCACCTCCAGCGTCCAGCCATGGAACTGGCGCGAGCCTGAGGCGACAGGCGGCTGCCGGCCCTTGCCGACGCGGCGCAGCAGCCCCTTGACCCGGGCGAGCAGCTCGCGGTGCTCGACCGGCTTGGTGACATAGTCGTCCGCCCCGATCTCAAGCCCGACGATGCGATCGACGGTATCGGTGCGTCCGGTGACCAGGATGATGCCGACGTCGGATCGTTCGCGCTGCTCGCGCGTCAGCCTGAGGCCGTCCTCCCCCGGCAGGTTGATGTCGATCATCAGCAGATCGGCCGGATGCCTCGACATGATGGCACGCATCTGCTCGCCGTCGCCGGCCTCGCTGACCTTGTAGCCTTCGGCCAGGAAATAGCCGGCAAGCTTGGCCCGCGTGACCGGATCGTCCTCGACGATCACGATGTGATGTTGAACCCGCATGCCATCTTGTCCTCCCGACTTTGTTGACATCATTTCACAAGTCGGCCCGCACCGGCAACGAGCTTGCAGCGCTCGCATGTCCGAGGCAAAGCGGCAACGTCGCGAATGCTGCACTGCCTGAGGGATGAAACGAGCCGGCGGCGCAACTGTAATGCGACGCCGGCCTTCGCCATCACGGCCTGGATTCTGCCACGTCAGCCTTTCCTCGCCGAGAAGCAAGGCAGGACGTCTTCTGCGAAATATGGCTCCTGATTGACCCAGAACATGTAGCTGACCTTGAGGAAATCCTGGGCAAAGGCATGGAGGACCGGCACCCGGTTGGTGCGCTTGGCCACCACATTCGTCGAGCCCGTCTCGCCGACATAGTTGCCGTCCTGCACCGCAATGCCAAGCGGCACGGTGAACTTGCCTTCATGCATCATTGCCAGGGCATGGTTGAGCTGACCCTTTTTCATATACATGAGATCGGGAGCCCCCATGCCGAGGCCGATCTTGTCGCCAAACTCATAGATTCCGCGGAGATATCCCTTGTCCTCCCAAGGCAGCCATTCGCCCGGCATGAAGTTGGCGTAGAGCATGGTGGTCGAGGTCGGGAACGCCGTTTTCATGGCACGCATGTTGGATTTGAGCGCCGCAACATATTTGTCCGGGGTAAAGGACCTATCCGTCTCAGGCGAAACCCCGATTGCCGTTTCCTGCAGGTTGATGCCTTCGATCACGCCGTCGAACTGCTTGCCAAGTGCGGAAAGAAGTGCCGCAAAACGCAGCTGGACCTTGGCGTTCCATCGCTTGGCGACCCAGCCTTCGACAGCCCCCCCGTCGGTGTATTGCGCGGTGACGCCGCCATCATAGTCGCCCGTCAACAGATAGTCGGGCACCGGCTTGTACTCGGGCGAGAAGGACGCTTCCTGCAACTGGATGAACAGCCGCTTGCCATGCCTGGCGAGATAGTCGACGTCGGACTGGATCAACGAGAAATCATACTGTCCTTCAGTCGGTTCGAGCTGGCGCCACGCATACATGATCTGCGCGCCGACAAAGCGATCGCTGGTCAAGAAGGCATGGTCGCGGATCGCCTCGCGATCCCGGCTGAAATAGACGAAATGTTCGATCTTGTCCGCCGCCAGCGGGCATGCCGCGCCCGTATACTGCTTGTAGGCATTGGCATATCGATTGGCGGGATTATCCCCTGCCATGGCGGAGCTGGCGGCAATCGCGGCGCCAAGCGCCAAGACAAGACCGAGAGAACGTTTCAATTTCATAGGTCTACCCCTAGTGGATCGAGGCCTGCAGGCCCGTTGCCCTCCATTGTCTAGTTTTCGGGCGAGCTGGTTTCGACCTCGAAGTGGTGCAACCCGCGTGCAGATTCTGTGCAGGCGACAGGAACTAGTCGAACGCGATCTCGAAAACGGCGCCGCCGATATTCGCGACTGGCGTCAGGCGCGCTCCATAAAGGTCGAGGATGGCAACCACGATGGCCAGGCCGAGGCCGGTTCCACCCTCTTCCCGGCGCGTGGTGAAGAACGGCTCGGCCAGGCGGCCAAGGTCGATGTCGGCAAACCCCGTACCATTGTCTGAAAGCCTGAGGATCCGTCCAGCCCAGACCAGCTCGAGCCTGGTCGCCCCATGGTGGCGCGCATTCTGTGCCATATGCGAAAGCACCGTTTGTCCATGTGCAACCGACAGCGGCAGGACGGCATCCAGCGGAGCCAGGCTGATATCGAGCTCGGCAATCTCGGGCAGCATCTCCCTGATCCGACCGGGCTTGCCGCGCAAGCTCTCGCGCGACCTCGTCATGTCGCGGAGCTGGTGCAGCAGCAAGTCCATCCGCTGCCCCTGGGCCTTGATGGTGCCGATCAGGCTGTGCTGCGCTTCATTGGACAGGTGGCCATCCTCGAGAAGCTCGGCAGCACCCATGATCGAGGTAACCGGCGATTTGAGCTCATGGGTCACGTGGTTGGTGTAGATGCCGATTTCCTTGCTGCGCCGCGACAGCGTGCCCGCCATGGTGATGACGGCCTCGCCGAGTTCGGCAATCTCCCGCATGCCGTAATGGCCGAGCGGAGCAAGTTCAAAATGGCCGCCACCGGCGACAGCTCTCGACTGGTGGCGCAGGGCGCGGATCGGCCGGAGCATCGTCCGCACCAGCAAGGTTCCAACGACAGCGGCGCTCAGCAACGTCACCGCGACCAGGACGCTGAAGGCGATGCGCTCGCCGGCGAAATACTCCGTCAGCCCTGGCGCGGTCCTGGACAAGTAGACCGCGCCGATAACCCGATTCTGGCTGATGACAGGATAGGCAATCAGCACCCGGAAACCTGTGCCTCCGCCAAGCGCTGCCAGGCGAAACCGCGTGCCCGCGTCACTGCGCCAGCGCAGTGCCGCCCCGACATCGCCTTGCAGCGCCTGCCGAACCTCCGGCACCGCGGCAAAACTCGCCGGCTCGCGGGCGAGCAAGTCGATCCCTTGATGGTCGAGGAAAACGACAGTCGAAAGCGTCGTACGGCTGGCATTGTCGGCCAGGGCACTCAGCCCCGGCGCAATCCTAAGATATCGCGGATCGAGCCGCTCCGTGGTGGGCACGGGATCGGGGCGGACAGGCTCGACCACATCCTGACGCAGGTTCAGCAGCGGTCGAAAGGTTCGTGACGCCGCACTCCAGAATATGCGCTTGGACGGTGGCAGATAGTATCCAGGCAGGGACCCTTCTGCTTCGGGCGACCCGGCCTCGATAGCCACAACATAGGCCCCGGCATAGATCGCCGCCTGCTTGATCAGCGAAGCCTCCGTCTCGTTGACGAGCCGGTTCGTTCCGATCTGCAACGCCAGCGTCGCCACGATCGGCACCGCAAGCAGGCTTGCGCAGACAAGCGCCACCACCAGCGACATTGACGGCCGCCATTTCCGGGCTATCTGGGTCACGCGGTACAAGGTCCAGCGATGCAATTGCCAAGCCGCAGCCCCACCCCTCTCACCGTTTCGATCACGTCGGCGTAACCAAGGGCCGCGGCCTTGGCGCGGATGTTGCGCACGTGACTGTCCACTGTACGCCCCGACAAGGTGTTGTTGCCGCCATAGGCCTTGTCGATCATCGCCCCACGGCCAACGACGATGCCGGGTCGGGCCGACAGGATTTCCAGCACCGAAAATTCCGTTGCCGTCAAAGCCAGATCCTTTCCGGCAAGGGCGCAGATGTGGCGTTCGCTATCGAGCGTGAGGTCGCCGTGCCTGGTGATGCCAACTGCCTGCTTGCCTCGTGCCAGTATGGCCTTGATCCGCAGCAGCAGTTCGCGCGGCGAGAACGGCTTGCTGACATAATCGTCCGCCCCAAGCTCGAAGCCTACGATCCGGTCGACTTCGTCGTCATGCGCGGTCAGGAAGACGATCGGAACATGTGAGCTGGCGCGGATGGCCTTGCAGCATTCGACCCCGTCCATGACAGGCATTCCAATGTCCAGCACCACCAGGTCGGCTTGGTGTCGCCGCAACTGCTCCAGAGCCAGGCGCCCGTTGGCCGCCTGATGGACATGCATGCCCGCCCGTTCCAGCGCAATGCCGATCACGTTGCGGATATCCGGGTCGTCATCGACAACAAGAATGCTGGGGTTCATAGCGCGATCACCACGGAGACATGCCACAAGATGGCCGAACCAGCTCCTTTTATCGGAGCGGGCGTCTGCAAGCCAAGACCTGGTTGCAGGCCAAGACATTGTTTCAGGCCAAGACATTGTTGCAGGTCAAGACCGGGGCGGTCCGGCAACCTCCGATACAAAAGCGCGAAGATGATGGCGCTTCTGCGCTGGCCTTGTGGCTCTCAACCGGAAAACAGCCGGCGCGTTTGGTCGTGCGACCCGCCCCATTAACATCATTTCACAAGTCGGCCCACGACTTTTACACCCCGACCGACACCGGTTCACTTCTCACCGCTATGTTTGCCGGGCTGGAGCGGAAAAGGCATCGGCCCATAGAGGCCAACATCCAAAACTCCACGGGAACGATCGCAACTCAAAACAATGGGAGCTTCAATGAGCAAGTTCACGAAGTCCGCAAGCATGGCCACGATCATGGCGTTTGCGGCCGGCACGGCGTTCGCCCAGGATTCCACCGACGTCATCAAGATCCCGACCCACAACTGGTCGAGCCAGATCGTCGGCGCCCACATCGTTGGCAAGCTGCTCGAAAAGGGCGGCGCCAAGGTCGAGTATGTCTCCGCCGACAGCCAGGTCGTCTACACCGCTTTGTGCGAAGGCGACGTCAGCCTGGTGCATGAGGTCTGGGAAGGCGCCTTCGGCGTTGCGTTCCAGAAGGTGGTCAAGGAGGGCTGCGTCGTCGATGCCGCCACCCATGATGCCAAGACCCGCGAAGAATGGTGGTACCCGACCTATGTCGAGGAAGTCTGCCCCGGCCTGCCCGCCTGGGAGGCGCTGAACGCCTGCGCCGACAAGTTCGCCACGGCAGAGACCGCGCCCAAGGGGCGGTTCCTCGGCGGTCCGGTCGACTGGCTCAAGCATGACGCCGAGCGCGTCGAGGCCCTTGCCATGAACTTCGAGGTCGTCAATGCCGGCTCGTCGGCGGCACTGTGGGCCGAACTCGAATCCGCCTTCAAGCGCAAGGAGCCGATCGTCCTGTTCAACTGGACGCCGAACTTCGTCGAGGCGCTTTATGACGGCAAGTTCGTCGAATTCCCGGCCTTCGATCCCAAGTGCAAGGACGATCCGGCCTGGGGTTCGAACAAGGAACTGTCCTATGACTGCGGCAACCCGAAGGATGGCTATCTGAAGATCGCCGCCTGGAAGGAATTCCCGACCAAGTGGCCCAAGGCCTACGCCATCCTGCAGAAGATCAACTTCTCCAACATGGACATCGCCGTGCAGGCCAAGCTCGCCGACATCGACAACATGGAGCCCGAGGCGGCCGCCGACAAATGGCTGGCCGACAACGAGGCACGCTGGAAGGCCTGGCTGGGTTCCGCCAGCTAATCCCGGCATCCATCCGTCCCGTCATGGCGTCGTGACGCCCGCGCAAATGCGGGCGCCACCGCCGCGCATACGCAATCGGCCCCCTTTGGCGAGAGGCAGACCCGACATGTCCGAAGCAAAAATCGCATGCCGCAACCTTTGGAAGCTCTACGGCTCCGATCCCGCCGGCTTGCTGCGCCGCAACCACAACAACCCCTCCATCGAAACCATCAGGGCCGAAGGCTACGTCCCCGCCGTCCGCAACGTCTCGTTCGACGTGATGCCGGGCGAGATCCTCGTCGTCATGGGCCTGTCCGGCTCGGGCAAATCGACCCTGCTGCGCTGCCTGGCACGGCTGATCGAGCCGACGTCGGGCGAGGTCATGTTCGAGGGCCGCGACATCCTCGCCGCCAGCGAGCGCGAACTGATCGAACTCAGGCGCCACAAGATGGGCATGGTGTTCCAGCATTTCGCGCTGCTGCCGCACCGCACCGTACTCGACAATGTCGCCTTCCCGCTCCAGGTCCGTGGCACCGACCGGCACAGCCGCGAGGCCCGCGCCCGCGAGGTCATCGAACTCGTCGGGCTGAAGGGCCGCGAGGCCTATTATCCGCGCGAACTCTCCGGCGGCCAGCAGCAGCGCGTCGGCATTGCCCGTTCGCTCGCCGTCGGCCCCGACGTCTGGTTCCTCGACGAGCCGTTTTCGGCACTCGACCCGCTGATCCGCCGCGAGATGCAGGACGAATTCCTGCGCCTGCAAAAGGTGCTCAACAAGACCATCGTCTTCATCACCCACGACTTCGACGAGGCGATTCGCGTCGCCGACCGCATCGCCATCATGAAGGACGGCGTCGTCGAACAGCTCGGCACGGCGGAAGAACTGGTCACCTGCCCGGCCACGCCTTACGTCGCCGAGTTCACCCGCAACGTCGCGCATGACCGCCTGCTGTCGGTGCGATCGATCATGGCGCCCGCATCCGCCCGCACCCCCGACGCGGCAGCCGTCCAGGCCCAGGCGCTGCTCGCCAGCGTCGCCCGCCAGGTGCTGTTGTCGGAACGCCCGGTCGACGTCGTCGACGATGGCGGCGTCCTTGTCGGCACGCTGGCCCGTAACGGCTTGATCGACGCCCTCTATGGCAAGGAGGCGTGTGCATGAGCGCCGCGACACTGCCCCGCCAGGAGTCGATGGAACCGCAGACCCAGCTTGCGTCGATGACCAGGCCGCTGCTCGTCATATTGCCTTTCGCCATCCTGCTGCTGGCCGCCTCCGTGCTGCCCGACTGGGCGGTGCAGGTGCCCAAAGGCTGGACCATCCCCTTCGTCGACTGGGCCAACACGGTCATCGGGCACCTGCGCGACGACGCCATCTTCGGGTTGTTTTCGTTCCGCGACCTGACGCGCGGCATTGCCGAGCTGATCACCTGGCCGCTGGCCTTCGTCGAAGGCCTGCTGGTCGCCGGTTTTCCCAAGCTCGGCATCGCCGCCATGCCCTGGGTGATGACCGCCGGCCTGTCGGGCGTGCTCGGCTGGTATCTGAAAGACTGGCGGCTTGGCGCCCTGGCGGCAGGCTGCGTCGCCTACATGGCGATCTTCGGCAAATGGGAGCTGTCGATGATCACCTTGTCGGTGGTGCTGGTCGCTGCCCCCATCGCTGGTCTCATCGGTTTCGGCATCGGCATTCTCGCAGTCAAGAAACAGTGGTTCGAAGCGCTCATCGTGCCGCTGCTCAACGTGCTGCAGTCGCTGCCGCATTTTTCCTACCTGATCCCGATCGCCGTGTTCATCGGCGTCGGCCACAAGGCCGGCACCATCGCCACCGTCATCTTCGCCATCCCGCCGATGGCCCGCCTCACCATACTCGGTCTCAAGGGTGTTGCCGAAGAGGTCCGCGAGGCCGGCAAGATGGCCGGCTGCACCCGCTTCCAGACCTTGTGGATGGTCGAGATCCCCGCCGCCCGACAGCCGCTGCTGGTCGGTGTCAACCAGGTCATCATGCAGTGCCTGGCGATGGTGGTCATCGCCTCCTTCGTCGGCGCGCGTGGCCTTGGCCACGACCTTTTGTTTCGCCTGCAGGCGCTGAAGATCGGCCAGGCGCTGGAAAGCGGCGTCGCCATCGTGCTGATGGCAATCACGCTCGACCAGCTGAGCCGCGCCGCCGCCCATAAGCAACCCGCACATGCAGCAACCGACGCCACCTTGCTCGAACGTTTCCCGTTCCTCGCCGCAGCGCTGGCCGTCATTGCCGCCTCGCTGCTCTTGGCCGCAATCACGCCCTACGCCCAGGCCTGGCCTGCGGAGCTCGCGCTGAGCACCGCACCGTTCTGGGACGCGCTGGTCGACTGGATCACGCTGACGCTCTATGACCCGCTGCAATATCTGCGCAACGCCATGCTGCTCTACGTGCTGATCCCGATCCGCGACCTGTTCCAGTCGATCCCGTGGACGGCGATGGTAGCACTTGTCGCCGCCGCCGGCTGGTCGCTCGGCGGCCTCAGGCTTTCGCTCACCGTCTCCGGCTTCGTACTGTTCATCGCCTTTGCCGGCTACTGGGAGCGCTCGCTGATCACCGCCTATATGGTGACGGTCGCGGTGCTGCTGTGCATCGCGATCGGCCTGCCGATCGGCATCTGGGCCTCGCGCAGCGAACGCCGCACCGGCATCGCCAAGCTTTTGTGCGATACCTTCCAGACCTTTCCGTCCTTCATCTACCTGATCCCTGTCATCATGCTGTTCAAGGTCGGCGACGTCGCGGCGATCTCGGCCATCATCATCTATGCGATGATCCCGATCGTGCGTTACACCATCTTCGGCCTGCGCAACGTGCCGCAGGAAATCGTCGAGGCCGGCATCACTTCGGGCTGCACGCAAAGGCAGCTGCTGTGGAACATCCGCATGCCGCTGGCTTTCCCCGAGATCATGCTCGGCATCAACCAGACGATCATGTTTGCGCTGTTCATGGTCATCATCGCCGCCTTCATCGGCACCAAGGACATCGGCCAGGAGATCTTCCGCGCGCTGACCTTCAACGATGCCGGCAAGGGCCTCGTGCTTGGCCTCTGCGTCGCCTTCATGGGCCTGACCGCCGACCAGCTGATCACGGCGTGGGCGACGAAGCGCAAACAGCGGCTCGGTCTGGCGTAGCAACCATCAGTTGGCGAACAAGCTGCGTCGGGGCCACCGGCGTATTTGCCTGGATCGTCGATGGCGCGGTCTCAACCAGTCGGCCCTGAGGCTCGTCAGTTCGACATGGCGCTTCTGCCGCCGTGATCGCGGCTGCGCTATGCGCAGCCGCGCCGGCACGAAGGCATCGTCACTGAAGATCAGTGCGGAAGCTGCATCGGTCACTGACAACCAGTGTGATCTGATTATCATCCATGTTGTCCTTTTTTGTCCGGTCTTTGTCCGGTGAATGGCTGGAGTCCCCCGACACAAGGTCTAGGATTGCGGCACACCATGGCTCACGGAGTGTCCAGAAATGACCGATACCGCGCTACTTGTCATCGATGCCCAGGAAAGTTTC
Organism: Aminobacter carboxidus; assembly: GCF_014863355.1. GTDB lineage: Bacteria > Pseudomonadota > Alphaproteobacteria > Rhizobiales > Rhizobiaceae > Aminobacter > Aminobacter carboxidus. The sequence continues at coordinate 13,662 of NZ_JACZEP010000015.1, forward strand.
CGTCAACGCGCCAACTGGGCGGAGGTGGATAGCCCGACCTATCTCAGGAACCAGCAGGCGCTTATCGATGGTGCAATTCAAAAGGGCTGGAAGATCGTGCGCGTGTTCCATGCCGAGCCAGAAGGCATCTTCTCTCTCGCCTCGGGTTTCGTCAGGCCGCTTGCGGAACTCAAGCTCGACAAGCCCGACCTCGAGTTCTTCAAGTTCAGGCATTCCGCCTTCGTCGGCTCGCCGCTTGAAGTCTACCTGATCGAGAACGGCATCCGTCGCCTCGTCATTTCAGGCATTCGCAGCGAACAGTGCTGTGAGACGACCACCCGCCATGGGTCGGATCTCGGCTGGCAGGTCGACTACGTTACCGAGGCGACCCATACAATGCCGCTGACCGATGCGGCCGGAAAGACCTGGACGGCCGAAGAGATCAAGGCCCGCACGGCAGCCGTGCTCGATGGACGCTTCGCCCGCGTCTGCACGATTGCCGAAGCTCTGGCCGGCGAGACGATGGCTGCCGCGGCATGACAGTGCCGCGTCGGGTTCCGACCTATGTGGTACTGCCGGCGCGGACCTTGCTGCTCGATGTCGCGGGGCCAATGGAGGCCCTGCGCTATGCCAATCGGCTGCAGCCCGACGTGCAGTTCGACGTCACCTATGTCGGCGCATTGCCAGAGGTTACGACCTCGATCGGGCTGCGTGTCACCGGCATCTCGCCACTGCCCGAGACCATCGAGCCAGGTGCGATGGTCGTGCTTGCAGGTGACACCGACGAGCCGATGGACGCGGGCCAGCCGTTCGAGGCAGCCGATGAAGGCTCCGACGAACTGGTCCAGTGGCTGCGGCGCAGCTTGAAGCCAGGCATTTTGCTCGTGTCGATCTGCTCGGGTGCTCTCCTGGCGGGGCGAGCGGGGCTGCTTGACGGGGTCAAATGCACCACGCATTTCACCGACTGCGAACGTCTCGCCCGGATCGCGCCTTTGGCCAAGGTGCTGGAGAACCGGCTCTATGTCGAGGATGGCGAACGCTATACCAGCGCCGGCATCACCGCCGGTATCGATCTGATGCTGCATATCATCGGCCGGCTCACCAACCAGGCGGTCTCCGCCGCCGTGGCAAAGTCGCTCGTCGTCTATTTCCGCCGCCTCGGAACTGACCCACAGCTTTCGCCATGGCTGGAAGGCAGGAACCACATCCACGCGGCCATCCATCGGGTACAAGATGCAATAACGGCCGATCCGGCGCGAGACTGGTCGCTTACAGCATTGGCCGACATCGCCATAACCAGCCCCAGGCACCTCAGCCGACTGTTCAACGATCAAACCGGCATGAGCATCCCCAGTTATCTCAACCGGCTGCGCGTCGCACTGGCCCAGCAGCTTCTGAACGAGACGAGGCTCGACATGGAGCGGGTTGCAGAGCGCGTCGGCTACAGCTCGAGCCGGCAGTTGCGTCGCGCCTGGGGACGGTTCAATGCGACCCCGCCGAGTGCCCTTCGGCGGGAGGTCGCCTATCCACCTCACCTGCGCAAAAGCTGAGCCTCCGCGGCATGCAATCGGCAGTCCTGCCAATGGCACTGTTTTGGGCGCGCATTCCAGACCTCGCCATCTCAGCCATGCGAGAAGACAATCAGATCCTTTGCATGCGACCGCCGGCGCGGCATGCGCAGCCCATCTGTTGTCATGTGGCTGATCGGATCAGTCGCTCGTGGAAAAGCCGGTCTCACAGAAGCTGATGATGTCGTCTATCAGGGCGCTGTTGCTGACGTGATCCTGGATATCCTCGAGCCCGGGCATGCGACGGGCATTCGGATCGAGGTCAGCAACGATGTGCAAGATGGCGCCGCGGATATATTCATAGCGCAGCGCGATCTGCGCCTCACCGAGCTCAGGCGCCGCCCGCTGCAGCATTCGGCGGGATAAGCGATGGAGTTCGTCGAACTGCTCGGCGAAGATTTCATTGGTCAAGGCTCGCGGCAAAGCCTTGGTTTGCAGCATCAGGCGGATCGCCGCGCGCCCCCCGCGCTCGTCGAGGCTGAGCTCGACAAGCGGTGCCACGATCGCGCGGAGCACGGTGCGCAGGGTTGGCTGCGGGTCGCCCTCACATGCCTTCATTGCCCCCAGGCGCGCTGCGTTCAGCGGGCCGAGGCATTGCTCGAGCGTCAGGCGCAGCAATTCGTCTTTGGAGCGGAAGTGATAATTGACCGCCGCAATGTTCGCCCCCGCCGCCCGGGTGACTTCCCGCAGCGTGGCCGCATCGAACCCACGATCGGCGAACACGAAGGTCGCCGCATGCAGCAATGCACGACGCGTGTCGCGATCGTCGTGCCGGCCGGTTCTGTCTTCAGCTGCGTCCATACCACCTCATAGCCGAAAGCCGGTTTGCGTGCTGCTCTCATCGGCGTCAAATCTGAGGATATGTACCCGCGGAGCCTCGGCCACCGGTGCCGCGTTTCGATCTGGAAGTACGCAGCCGTGGCCACCAGTCAGCGCGCCAGCCGGTAGCCGTAGGCCCTGTCGAGCTCGAGTTCGCGCACGATACGGATGCCGTCTTCAAGCAAGCTGGGATCAGCGGCCCGGAGCGGCTTGCGCAGCGGTCCCGCCGGCAGGCCGACCGCTGCCATCAGCGACTTCATCGAAACCGGATTAACGGCTGCATAGGCAAAATGCAGCATCGGCAAGTTGCGCAGCCAGGCCGAGCGGCAGGCGAATGCGTCTTCGCCTGAAACCCATGGCTTGGAGATGATCGCCATCTCGCGCGGGATGATGTTGCCAGTCATGTTGGCGGTGCCATGGCCGCCCAGCGCCATGGTCGGGATCACCAAGCCGAGATTCGGCGAGCAGCAGCACATGACCGAGATGTCGAGATCGGCACGGCAGACCTGGGCTACCTGGCCGACGCGCGTGGTCGATTCCTTGAGCACGACCATGTTCGGATGGGCAGAGATGCGCTGGATGTCGGTCCAGTGCAGGTCCGTCTTGACGCGCGGAGGATTGTTGTAAAAGCCGATCGGGAAGTCGACCGCATCGCAGACCTCCAGAACATACTCGACGATCGATTCATTGTCGGCGCAGATGTAGGAAGGCGCTGCAATGATGGCGCCGTCGCCGCCTTGGTTCTTGGCATAGCGCACCAAATCGATCGTGCCCTGGGTGTTGGATCCCGTGCAGCCGAAGTAGAGGAGCATGTCGCCGCGCGGCATCTTTGCCGTTTCGGTGATGATCATGCGCCGCTCTTCGGGGGTCAGCATCGAGACCTCCCCGGTCGAACCCATGATCAGGATCGCCTTTGTGTGGTTTTGCCGGTGAAAATCGAGCAGGCTGCCAAACCCGGCCAGATCTACCGAGCCGTCGGCGTTCATCGGCGTGATCAGCGCCACGAACGACCCATCTGGTTTTTTATGCACGACAGCCTCCAGTGTCCGGGACACCCAGCCAAGCCGAGGTGAACGCCCATTTGAAATGCTTGTTTCAAACGTATGTTTGAATCTTGAGGACGCATTGTCAATGGCACGGGCACGTCGCGCTCGCCCATCACCAGTCGTTTGGGCTGTGACGCAAGGTTGCATGACATGACGAAGCTTAAACGGCGTTCGCCATGATGCGGCTGCTCCAGGGCGTCAGAGATTGGACAAAAGCTTCATCGCCTCGCGAAAGAGTATGCCATCCCGATCGGCCAATGTCTGACTGACCTCGAAATGATTCTGGCCCTGGACGAGGAGCAAGTCAGCTGGCTTGCCGGCTTCAACCAGGCCGGCATGCAGCGCTCTTGCCTGCCGGCAGTATTCGTCAGTTTCGGCCTCACCATAGGCGACGGCAAGCGGGCAGCTGATGCGCTTGAGATGGCGCATCGGGCTGAACATGTGCACCTCCTCATTGCTCAGCTTCAAATAGGCCCCACGCGCGCTCAGCATCGCCCCTTCCAGATCATAGGACCCGCTGGCACACATCGCGGCCTTCACCATGCCGGGCGCAATCTGGCTATCCGTTTCGGCAGTCAGGGCAGATGCGACGAGATGAGCACCAGACGAATGACCGATGGCCAGCAGCTGGTTGGCATCACAGCCAAGCTCGGCCGCGTGATCCGACAGCCAGCCGATACCGCGCTGAACCTGCCGCACCATATCGGGCAGGCGCGCGTCGGGAATGCTGGCGAAGTCGAGCACCGCGAAATTCACCCCGGCGGCCACGAAAGCCTCGGCAGCGAAGGCGCTGTCGAGGCGGTCGAGCGTTCGCCATGCGCCGCCATGGACATAGACCACCAGCGGCGCGCCCGGCTCATTGGCACAAAACAGGTCGATCCGGTCGAACCCGCCGCAGCCGTAAGTGAGGCTCCGGCACCCCAGTCGCTGATGCGCGGCCAGGCTCGCCGCACGATACCAGGCAATGATCTCGCTGGCGTTGGCCGCCCAGGCGCTCTGGTTGTAGTTCAGGTCGAGCCGTTCCTGATCGTAGTCGAGAAAGACATGTTCGGCGTTCTGCTTGTTCATGGCGGGCTTTCGGGACTGCTGGCTCTATCAGGCGGCTGGCCGGCTCACAGTTGGCGGTGGACGATGCGGCCGTCGACCACCGTCAATTCCGAGCCGATCTGCGAAACCATCTCGGCGGCACAGCTCAGCGGATCGGCCGACAACACGGCAAGATCGGCCAGTTTGCCAACCGTGATGCTGCCCTTTTCCGCCTCCTCGAAGGTTAGTGCCGCACCGCCAAGGGCTGCGCATTCAAGCGCTTCTTCGCGCGTCAGCGCCTGCTCGGGCGCGATCAGCGCGCCTAGCCGGTCGCGGCGGTTGACGGCATGCGCGATGGAATGAAACAGGCTGAGCGGGACGTTATCGCTGCCAAACGAGATCGGCACCCCGGCATCGCGCAGCGCGCGCAAAGGCACGATCTCGCCGGCGCGCTCGCGCCCCAGTTTTTCGACCAGTTCGCTGCCGCGCTTGTAGAGATAGGCGCTGAGATGGGTGGTGACGGCGAGGCCGAGGCCGGCGACCTGCTTGACCTGGTCCGGCGTCAGGCTGACGATGTGGCCGAGCACCCATCGCTGACCGGAGATCGGTGCGATATCGTCGACCTCGGCAAACAGGTCGAGCATGTTCGGCAGGATGCCGACGGCGCGGATGCCATTGCGCGCCGCCTCGACAAGGACCGTCTTCAGCGCGTCGCGCGGCAACGACGAATTGTAGTGAAAGCCGGCCCAACCGGTCTGCGGGAAGGCCGCGCTGCGCAGCTCGCGCTCGACCGAATTGTCGATCTCGCCATACAGGGCGGACATGGCGAGCCACTGGTCGCCAAGGCCACGGCCGGCCAGCCAATGGCCCCATGATTTCAGCAGTGCACGGCAGTCTTCCGGTGAGGTCGAACCCCATGCCGGGCTGAAGATCATCGCGGCGCGCACGGTCTGCCGGCCCGTCGCCCGAACATCGCGATAAGCGTCGAGCACCTCCGAGGCGACACCGTGCCCCTCGAACACGCTCGTCGTGCCGGCGCGGTTATAGGCCTGCATCGAGGCAGCGAGTGCCGTCACGCGCTCGGCCGGGCTGAAATGCGGCGCCTGCCGCATCAGCGACAGCTCGACGACAGGCATCTTGTTGGTCTCGATGAAAATGCCGTTCGGCTCGCCGGTCGCATCGTCGCGGCAGATCTCGATCGAACCGGTCGGCGCAACTGTCGCCGCGTCGATGCCGGCCAGCTTGAGCGCGGCGCTGTTGGCGATCGAGACCAGCGGCAAGGTCGAGCGCCAATAGCCCCAGATCGAGCGGATATAGACCGGATTGTCGGGGGCCGCGCGATCGAGATCCCAGCGATCGGGAAAGCGGCCTTCGGCAATGCCCGACAGCACATCCTCATAGCTTGGCGGCTCGCCGATCGGCATGGTCACAATCCACTCGCCCGGCTTTTTGGTAGCGGCTATTGCGGCGATCTTGTCGACGATGTCCTCGATCGACCGGCACCCCGAAAGCGACGGCAGCGTGCTCTTGAGGCCTTCGCGATCCATATGGGCGTGGCCGTCGACAAATCCGGCAACGACGGTTCGTCCGGCCAGATCGATGATCTCGGTATCAGTCGTTGCCAGCGCTGCAATTTCAGCCGATGTGCCAAGTGCGGCAATGCGCTGACCGGCAATCGCCACAGCAGCGTGAATGCCGTCGTCAGCGACGACCCTGCCGTTGAGCAGCACAAGCGTCGGGCTGCAATTGGAAGAAGCGGTGGCCATGGGCGTCCTCGAAGAATGTATGCTTGTTGTCGTCACAGTGTCGGTTTCGGGCGCGACAAAAGACGCGCACGCCAAGGTTTCAGCCAACTGCCGGCATCGGGATCAGCCGGTGAAATCGACCGCCACGTAGACCTGCTTGGTCAGCTCGATATGGGCGCCGAGCAAGGAGACTGCGCGGTCGATATCGTGATCGAGCGCCGCGTTCATCAACTCGGTATGCGGCTCGAGCGCCAGCGCATCGCGCAGCGCCTGGTAGGTGGTGCTTTCGCGCCATTCCGGCCCTTTCGACGCAGCAAGGCCGGGCGTGATTGCCAGAATGCGATGATGCCGGCGCAGTTGATCCTTGATCTGCATGTAGAACCGCATCAGCCATTGCGACTTGCTTGCCGAAAGCAGTGCCAGGTGAAACGCTTCGTGACGCTCCTTCCAGTCGCTGATGACCTGCTCTTGCGGATTCTCGACCGGGGGCTTGCACCGCGACAGGCGGAAATGCGCCGCCACCAGCGCTGTCTCCCACGCCTCATCGCCATTGGCGATGGAGTCCGCCAGCATGGGCAGTTCGATCAGCCGGCGTGCATTGGTCAGATCGGTCAGCTCTTCCAGCGAGACCGGCGCGACGGTGTAGCCCTTGTTGGCGCTCGAGATGACAAGATATTCGGCCTCCAGCCGCGACAGCGCCTCGCGCAGCGGCGTCCAGCCAATGCCGTAGGCGTCTCGCATCGCGCCGAGCTTCAGCGGCGTGCCCGGCATCAGTCGGGTTTCCAGAATCTCCTGGCGCAAGGTGCGATACGCGAATTCCGTCTTGGTGCCGACCTCGGTCTCGTCCATGCGTCCCCCTCATATAATCTGGATGGTTATATATAACACCGCAGCGGAAGTCGAATTATATATATCTGTTGACAGCTTCGATAATCAGAAGAATGATCGAAGCCGATAGGTTTCGCATATACGAAGCCCATGGCGACGACAGCAGAGGCACGATGAACCAGGCAGTATCCGTGAAGGTGGCAAGTGTGCCGCTTGAGATCGAGCAGCGCGACGCGGCCGACCCGCTGCGCCATTTGCAGGCGCGCTTCCATCTTCCGCAGGGCAAGGTCTATCTCGCCGGCAATTCGCTCGGACCAGCGCCCGTGGCCGCTTTCGACGACATCGAGGCTGCCGTGCGCAAGGAATGGGCCGAAGGTCTCGTCCAGAGCTGGAACGATGCCGACTGGTTCTCGCTTGTCGACACGCTGGGCGACCGCATCGGCGCGCTGGTCGGTGCAGCAGCAGGACAGACCGTTGCCTGCGACTCGGTTTCGATCAACGTGTACAAGGCGCTCCACGCTGGCCTGTCGCTGCGCCCGGGCCGCACCACCATCGTGGCGGAGGCCGGCAGCTTCCCGACCGATCTCTATGTCGCCGAAGGCGTCGTCGCCGGCCGCCCTGATATCAAGCTCCTGCTTGAAGGCGTCGATGCCGACAACATCGAGGAGCTGATCGACGAGCGCACCGCCGTCGTCCTGGTCAACCATGTCGACTACAAGTCCGGCGAACTGCGCGACATGGCCGCCCTCACCAGCCGCATCCACGCCGCCGGCGCCATTGCGATCTGGGATCTTTGCCACAGCGCCGGTGTCATCGCCGTTGAGCTTGACGCCTGCGATGTCGATCTGGCCATCGGCTGCACCTACAAGTACCTGAACTGCGGTCCTGGTGCGCCTGCCTTCATCTATGCCGCCAAACGCCACCAGGCGACGCTGCGCCAGCCGCTTTCGGGCTGGTGGGGCCATGCCGCGCCGTTTGCCTTCGAGGTCGGCTATCGCCCGGACAATGGCGCGCGGCGTCTGTTGTGCGGCACCCAGCCGATCCTGTCGCTGCGCGCGCTCAATACCGGTCTTGCCGCCATCGAGGACGTCGCCATGGCCGACATTCGCGCCAAGAGCCTGGCGATGTCGGACCTGTTCATCGACCTGGTCGAGCAAACCTGTCGCGACCACGGCGCCACACTGGTCACCCCCCGCGACCACGCCATCCGCGGCAGCCAGGTCTCGATCACCTTCGAAAATGGCTACGCGGTCGTACAGGCACTGATGGCGCGCGGCATCGTCGGCGATTTCCGCGCGCCCGACATGATGCGTTTCGGCTTCGCGCCGGCCTATCTCAGCTTCGCCGACGTCTACCGCGCCGCCGATGCCTTCAACGACGTGATGACATCGGGCAGCTGGCGCGAAGAGCGCTTCAACAGGCGCCGCGCCGTCACCTGAAAGTCCGGCGCGCCCGGTCGAAGCGCGCCGTCTCATACCGGTCGAACCGGAGCACGCCGTCCAAGGGGGGCGGCGGCAACTCTCCGCAACCCTTGGCCACAGTGACCAAGGGCAAGCCGGAGTACCAAGGGAGGGAAATCCAATGAACAACCTGCTCAACAACGGGCTGGCTGCTGCCATGCTTCTGGCGGCTGCTGCCGGCGCAAGCGCGCCGGCACAGGCAGGCGCCACCATCGACGCCATCCGCCAGCGCGGTGAAGTCGTTTGCGGTGTTTCCACCGGCATCGGCGGCTTCTCGATCGCCGACAGCTCGGGCCAGTGGACCGGCCTGACCACCGATTTCTGTCGCGCCGTCTCGGCGGCGGTGCTTGGCGACGCCGCCAAGGAAAAGTTCGTGCCGCTCAGCCCCCAGCAGCGCTTCACCGCCCTGCAATCGGGTGAAGTCGACATGCTGACAACCGTCGCCACCTGGACGCTGACCCGCGACGCTTCGCTCGGCCTGCTCTATGCCGGGGTCTATTTCTATGACGGCCAGGGCTTCCTGGTGCCTAAGTCGCTTGACCTCAAGGGCGCGCTCGACCTCGACGGCGCCTCCATCTGCACCGCCACCGGCACCACCAGCGAGCTCAACCTCGCCGACTACTTCCGTGCCAACGGCAAAAAGTTCACCCCTGTCGTCTTCGAATCCCAGAACGAGGCGCGCGCCGCCTTCTTCTCCGGCCGCTGCCAGGCGTTCTCCGCCGACATGTCCTACCTGTCGTCGGTTCGCGCGTCAGACGCGCCCAACCCCGACGAATGGGTAATCCTGCCCGAAATGATCTCCAAGGAACCGCTCGGTCCCGTCGTCGGCCGCAACGACCTCGAATGGTACACGGTTGCCAAGTGGACGCTGATGGCGCTGATCGAGGCCGAGGAGAAGGGCATCACCCAGGCCAATGTCGATCAGATGAAGGACAGCCAGGACCCGACCATCCAGCGCCTGCTCGGCACCTCCGGCGACATGGGCGAAAAGCTCGGTCTCGACGCCGGCTGGGCCTATCGCGCCATCAAGCGTGGCGGCAACTACGGCGAGATCTTCGAACGCAATGTCGGCCCGAAGACGCCGCTGCGCATGGAGCGCAACGCCAACGCCCTGTGGACGCAGGGCGGCCAGATGTACGCCCTGCCCGTGCGATGAGCCGATGACCGGCGCATCTCATTTTATGCGTTTGGCGGGAGGCTGGAGCGATCCGGCCTTTCGCGCTGTCGCCACCCAGGCCATGGTGCTCGCGCTCGTCGCGGGCATCATCGCATTCCTTGCCATCAACCTGATCGGCAATCTCGAAGAGCGTTCGATCCGCACCGGCTTCGGCTTCCTCTGGCAGGCCTCCGGCTTTGAAATCGGCCAGAGTTTCATTGCCTACAGCGCCAGCTCCACCTTCGCCAAGGCTCTGCTCGTCGGCCTGCTCAACACGCTGGTCGTGGCTATCCTCGGCATCGTCTTGTCGACCATCGTCGGCACCATCGTCGGTGTTGCCTCGCTGTCGCGCAATCCGCTCGTCAAGCCGCTGGCCACCACCTATGTCGAGCTCGTCCGCAATGTGCCGCTGCTGCTCCAGCTTTATGTCTGGTATGCGGTGCTGACCCAGATGCTGCCGGCCGCATCCGCTGCGCCGCAGCTTCTGCCGGGACTGTATCTCGCCAAAAGCGGCCTGCATTTTCCCATCCTGCATTCCGGCGCGGGCCTTGTCTTTGGCGCGTTGATCGCCGGTGCCGCTGCCGCCCTTGCCTATGTCGCCTGGTCGCGCCGCCGCGCCGACCTGACCGGTGCGCCCGCCTTGCTGTGGCCGCGCGCCGTGCTGCTGCTCGGCCCAGCGATAGCCGCGCTGCTGTTCCTCGCCGCCTCAACGCCTTTCGACGTGCCGGAGCCGACACGCTTCGGCTTTTCCGGCGGCGGACTGGTCACGCCTGAGTTGACCGCGCTGCTGATTGGCCTGTCGCTCTACAACTCTGCCTTCATCGCCGAAATCCTGCGCGCCGGCATCATGTCGGTCAGCCGCAGCCAGTCGGAGGCTGCAGCCTCGCTCGGCCTCAGCCGCGCCCACACGCTGCGCCTGGTGATCATGCCGCAGGCGCTCAAGGTCGCCGTGCCGCCGCTCGCCAGCCAGTATCTCAACCTGGCCAAGAACACCTCGCTGGCCATCGCCATCGGCTATCCCGACCTGATGTCGATCGGCAATACGATCATCAACCAGACCGGCCAGGCCATCGAGGTCATCGCCATCCTGATGGCGGTCTACCTGACCATGAGCCTGTCGATCTCGGCGTTCATGAACTGGTACAATGCGCGTGTCGCGCTGGTGGGGATGAAATGAGCGCAGCCGTTCCGAAACTGCGCCAGCGCCTGTTCGGCTCCGTCGGCAACTCGCTGCTGACGCTGGCCATGGTCGCCGCATTCGTCATCTATGTCCCGCCGCTGCTGCGCTGGGCCTTCATCGATGCGACATGGGTCGCCGCCGCTCCCGATGTCTGCCGCGCCAATGGCGGTGCCTGCTGGTCGTTCGTCCACGAAAAATATCGGCTGATCCTGTTTGGCCGCTACCCCTATGCCGAGCAATGGCGCCCGCTCGCTGCCTTGGCACTCGCCATCATGCTGGTGCTTGCCAGTTGCTCGCTGCGCTTTGGCTGGCGCACCGTCGTCGCCGGCTGGGCCATCGGCGTCACCGCCATCATCGTGCTCATGCGTGGCGGCGCGCTTGGCCTCGAATATGTACCCACCGACCTGTGGGGTGGCCTGCCGCTGACCGTCTTCCTCGCGCTCAGTGGCATGGTCGGCGCATTCCCGCTCGCCGTCGTGCTGGCGCTTGGCCGGCGTTCTCGCCTGCGCGTCGTCAAGTCGATCTGCGTCGCCTTCATCGAGATGGTGCGCGGCGTCCCGCTCGTCACCGTGCTTTTCATGGCCTCGTTCATGATTCCGCTGTTCCTGCCCGGCAAGGTCCAGGTCGACGCCTTGTTGCGCGCGCTGGCCGCCATAACGCTGTTCAGCGCCGCCTATCTCGCAGAAGCCATTCGCGGCGGCCTCCAGGCCGTTCCCGAAGGCCAGGAACAGGCAGCCGAAGCGCTCGGCCTGACCTACTGGCAAACGTCGCTGCTCGTCGTCGTGCCGCAGGCGCTGCGCCATGCCATCCCGGCAATCGCCAACCTGTTCATCGGCCTGTTCAAGGACACTTCGCTTGTCGGCATCGTCGGTCTCACCGACCTTCTGCTTGCCACCAAGCAGGCGCTGGGCGACCCACAATGGCGCAGCTTCGCGCTCGAGGGCTACATCTTCGTCGCCCTGATCTATGTCGCGTTCTGTTTTTTCATTTCGCGCTACAGCCGGTCTCTGGAACGAAGGCTGCAGCATGATCGAAGCTAGCGACTTCGAGCTCCGTTTCGCAGCTTGGCGCGCCCTTGGCCTGGCAGGCGTCAAAAGCGAAAGAGCGGTCCAAGCAGGATCGAATTGGAGTATTCGGCCGGTCTTTTCGCGCATGCCACGATGCGCGTCACACGCATCACCGGCCGGCTCTCCTCGACGATGGCGAAGCTGGCTTCTCTTGCACTCGCCTCAGACGGCGAAAAATGCTCCTCGGTGACGAACAGCTGACCGACATCGCTGACGCGACGAACCAGATCGTAGAGCGAATGCCTGACAAGGTCAGCCGGCGCGATCGACGCCAGTATATCGACTGGCAGCACCGACCGCTGCTGGACCATGGCCTTGCCGTCGAGAAGCCTCAGCCGCCAGAGTTCGGTGACTGGGGCACCAAGCGGCAGACCAAGCGCGCGCGCCTCGCTGAGCCCGGCCGGCACCTCGCCGATCTCCAAGACCCGTGTCGACAATCTGAGGCCTGCTCGTCGCGCCGCTGCTGGAAGGCCTGTCACCATGTCGTGTGACCAGTCGATGGTCTTGCCGCGAAAACGAGTTCGCCGCCCCTTGCCTTTTGTGATCAGGCCATCTTTTTCGACGATGGCCAGAGCCTTGCGGATAGTGCGGCGGGTGACATTGAAATGGGCTGCGAGGTCCATCTCCGACGGCAGTTCGTCGCCGGCGCGCCACAGGCTGTCCGTCAGCTCGGTTGCGAGTGACTGCGCGACGCGATCATACGCGAAATGCGTGGCACTCAATCCGCTGCTCTCCCAAAATTGCGGACCATCACCGAGGCAATGATGATCAGGCCGGTGAAAATGTCCTGCAGGTAATTGGGGACGCCGAGAATGGTCAGGCCGTTGGCGACAACCGCGATGATCGCTGCGCCCAACAGCGTGCCCGCGGCGTTTGGCTGCCCGTCACGAAAGGCGGTCATGCCGAGATAGGCGGCGGCATAGGCCTGGAGCAGAAAGCCGTTTCCGCCAGTCGGGTGGGCGCTGCCAAGCCTGGCCGTCAGCAGCAGGCCCGCCAACGCGGCCATGAGCGTGCAAAGACCAAAAGCCCAGACCGTCGCCGGGACCACGCCGACGCCTGCGAGGCGTGCGGCCTCGCGGTTGCCGCCAATGGCAAGGATGCGCCTTCCAAGCTCGGTCCAATCGAGGATGAAGGCGACAAACAGCGTGCCTGCCACCGCCCACAGCGTCAGCACCGGAATGCCGCCGACATAGCCGCGGCCGATGTCGCGGAAGCCAACGGGTATGTTGCTGAACAGCGTGGCGCCGCCGCTCACCCAGAACGTCATGCCCCCGACGATCGTCCCCATGGCGAGCGTCATGATGAAGCTCGGAACGCGCCAGATCGCAACGAAGAAGCCGCTGATGCAGCCCACCGCAAAGCCTGCGCCGAGCGTTATGATGACGGTGGCAAGGATGCCCCAGCCCGATCCGAACAGGGTGACGGAAACGATACCGGCCATGGACACGACCGCGCCGATCGAAAGGTCGAATTCCGACAACGACATCACGAACGCAGCGCCAAGGGCGACAATTGCCAGCAAGGACATCTGCTGGGTGATGTTGATCAGGTTCGAGCCCTGCGCAAAGCCGTGTGGGGACAGCACGGAGAACACGGCGACGATTACGCCAAGCCCCAGAAGCGTGCCGAAGCGCGAAACCAGGGTCATGTCAGCTCCTTTGTCGTTTCGAAAGCGGCATGGACGATATCCTGGCGCGACAGATCGCGATTGGCCGCATCGAGCGTGATGCGCCCATGCGCCATCACCAGGATCCGCTGTGCCAGCATGACGAGTTCCTCGATGTCGCTGGTGACGAACAGCACTGCCGTTCCTTCACCGGCGAGCCGACGGCATAAAGCATGGATCTCGGCCTTCGATCGCACGTCGACACCACGGGTAGGCTCGTCGAGCAGAAACAGGCGGCAGGAGGGCCCGACCCAACGTCCGATCATGATCTTCTGCTGATTGCCGCCGGACAGGGTCGAGATGCGATCGCCAAGCCGGCCGTATTTGACGCTGCGGTCGCCAAGGAGCTTTCGCACGCCACGCCGCGCCAGTTGCCAGGAAACGACGGGCAAGCGACGCATCGCACGGTAAAGCGGCAGGCGGGGCAGCAGCACATTGTCGAGGATGGAGTGCTGCATGACCAGCCCGCGACCGCGGCGGTCTTCCGGCACATAAGCGACACCTTCGCGGATGCGCCTGGAGATGCCGGCGGGGGGCAGTTGCTTGCGGTCGAGCGTCAGCCCGCCTCGTGCAAGCGGATTTGCGCCCCAGATCGATTTCAGCAGGCTGGAACGGCCGCTGCCGACCACGCCGTAAAGACCGACGATCTCGCCGGCGTGGACACTCAGGTCGAGCCCGTCGCGCACAGGCGACGGGCTGAAGCCGGACAATTGCAGCAAAGGCGGGTGCAGCAAAGGCGGGTGCAGCAAAGGCGGGTGCAGCAAGGGCGCGCCGGCCGCCGCCGGCGCAGCGACACGCTCCAGGTCGAATGCGCCGCCGGCCATCAATGCAACGACACCAGAGCGGTCGATGTCGCAGACCTGGCCGGAGCCGACCGTGCAGCCATTGCGCAGGACGGTGTAGTCGTCAGCAATGGCAAACACCTCGTCGAGGCGGTGCGATACGAGGATCACCACGCAGCCGTGGCTCGCCAGCTGCCGGATGATGCCATGCAGGGTCGCGGCTTCCCTTTCACTCAGCGATGCGGTCGGCTCGTCGAGGACGAGCACTCGGGCCTCGTCCATCAGGGCACGCAGGATCTCGACGATCTGGCACTTGGCGACAGACAGACGCGCCACCGGAACGTCGATGTCGAGGTCGAGGCCATGCCGATCCCGCACCGCCTTGAAGCGGGACCGCATCGTCGCCCAGTCAATCACGCCACCGCGGCGCGGATAGGGACGGCCGACAAAAGCGTTCTCATAGGCGGTGAAGCCCGGCACCAGGTTCAGCTCCTGGTGCACGAAGCGGAGGCCCGCCTGTTCGGACTCGGTCGGGTTCGCCGGGGCAAAGCCCTGGCCTGAGAGCGCCATGCCGCCGCCATCCGGCCGATGGACGCCCGAAAGGCATTTGAGCAGCGTCGACTTTCCAGCGCCATTTTCGCCGAGCAGGGCATGGACCCGTCCTGCGGCAGCGCGCAGCGAGACACCGTCGAGCGCCACCACCCCGCCGAACCGTTTTGTCACCCCCTCGACTTCCAGCATGATGCCGCCTGCTAGAGCATTTCCGCTTTTCTTCGAATCGCGGAGTCGCTCTATCCCCTTGTTTTGCGCAATTCCGGACGGAAAACCGCTACGCACTTTTCCTGGAATTGCTCTAGTTGCAGCTCACACCGAGGCTGGCTCGGTCGATCACATTGGCGCTGACGAAGATTTCGGATTTCTCCGGCTTCTTGCCTTCGATCACGGCTGCAATCTCCTTCACTGCCGTCCTGGCAATGCCGGGGAAGTCCTGCCGCACCGTGGCCACCAGATTGCTGCATTGCTTGATCAGGTCGATTGCCTGCGGGTTGCCGTCGATGCCCGCGATCAGGGCCTTGGAATCGGGCTTGTCGCTCTGGATGGCCAGCAAGGCACCGATCGCCGGCTCGTCCCAGGCCGCCCACACGCCGTTGATCTCGTCGCCATACTGGCGGACAAAAGTCTCCATGGCCTGGCGAGCGTTGTCGATCGGGCCGGGAACCTGCACATAATGTTCGGCGATCACCTTGATGCCGGGATGTTCGCCGAGTGCCTTGTCGAGCGCCAGCTCACGCTGGCGCACACCGGGATGCGCCGAGTGGAAGAACTTCACGATGTTGCCCTTGTCGCCCATAGCCTTGAACAGATAATCCGAGAGCAGGCTGCCGAGCGCGAAATTGTCGGTCGTGATGTTGATTGCGACGCCCTTTGCCAGCGCGCCGTCCAGGACGATAACCGGGATGCCTTTGTCGGCGGCAGCGGCAACCTGGTCGCCGATCTGGTTGGGATCGACGCTGACCAGGACGATGGCCTTTACCCCGGCATTGGCGACATCCTCGACACGGCTTGCCAATTGCTGGAAGTCGCCGCGGGTGTCGACGACATTGACCGTCCAACCCTTTGCGGCCGACTCTGTCTTGAAGGTCTCGATCATTTCGTTGGTGGCGACCGAACTGAGATATGGCGTCAGCACCGCTATGTCTTCCGCATGCGCGGATGCTGCGAACTGAAAGATGCCGGCGGCCAGTAGTGTCGTAAGCGTTCTCATGACTTCCTCCTTGTCGATTGAGCGCTCTAAAAGATGTGTCGGGTTCAGGCCAAAGAGTGCGACAGTTGCCGCGCGAATAAAGACGCGGCGAGATAGGCGGCGTATCGTTGCTCGTGGCAGGCTGCGCGTTCGGACCTCGGTTTTATGACCGTTGCCGGCGCGGCGGGGCAAAGCGTGATGCCGGCGGAAGCGGCGACCATCCTCAGGACACCCATTGCCGTCATGGTTTCGCTGTCACCGGGTATGGCGATGTCGCGACCAAGGGCATCAGCGAGAATTTGCCGCTGCTGGGCGTGACGGGCCGCGCCGCCGATCACCGTCAAGGTCGTGCGCGGCAAACCGGCAGCCTCCAGATTGTGCCGCACGGCAAACGCAACACCCTCCATCACTGCAAGAGCAAGCTCACCTGCATTGCTCGTGTGGCTAAGCCCGAGCAAGGCTCCGCGCACCTGGCTGTCTTCAAACGGGGCGCGCTCGCCGCCGAGATAGGGCAAAAACAGGGCAGCGCCCGGGCTGGCGAGCGCAGTATCGTCGAGCAGTTGTTCGATCGGCCGGCCTGTCGTCCTTGCCAGCCAGTCGAGGGCGGATCCCGCGGTCAGGAACGGCGAGATGATGATCACCCGGTCCGGCCGCATCGCGTCCGCCAGCGAATAGGTGTCGCGCGGCGGTGCCGCTTGCGCATGGTCGAGTGTGGTTGCGACCCATCCGGTCGTGCCGAGGTAGCAATATGCCATGCCTGGGGTATCGGCTGAGGCGCCCCATGTCGCTGCACCGGCATCGCCCGATCCGTTGAACACCGGGATGCCGACCGGCAGCCCTGTCTGCCCGGCCGCTGCCGGCGTCACATGGCCGACGACGGTGTCTGCCGGCTGAATCCGCGGCAGCGCGATTTCGTCGACACCCGCCACGGCAAGCAGATCGGCATCCCAGGAGCGCTGCGCGAAGTTCATCAGCCCGGTGGTCGATGCCGTCGTCGCATCGATGACGGCATTGCCTGTCAGCCGGAACGTCAGTGCATCCTTGGCGCCGAAGGTCCACAACACGGGCTGGTTGGCCGCATGCGGCGCAAAGCGCTGGCGCGCCATCAGCTTGAGGATCGTATGAGCCGGGTCGAGCCGGTTTCCGGTTCGTTGCGCATAGTCCGCAGGCAGCCGCGCGCTGAGCCGATCGATCTCGCTTCCTTCGAAGCGGCGGTCGGAATAAAGCACTGCCGGGCCAGTTGGACTGCCGTCGCTGCGCAAGGCGATGAGATTCTGCATCGAGCCGGAAAATGCGATGGCAGAAATCGAATGGCTGTCGGCAAGCTGCCCTACCGCGGCACGCAGCGCAGACCACCAATCGTCGGGGTCCTGCTCATGCAATCCCTCGGCGGTGGAGCGCGTCGCGATCGGCCGGGCTGCCGATGCGATCATCTGCCCGCGCGCGCTAAACAGCACGGCTTTCAACGCCGACGAACCCACGTCCACCACCAAAAGCGTATTGTCGCCCAATCTGCACCTCCATCCCTTGCGTCAGGTGCAGGCTTAGACAGGCGGCTTGTCAACGAGGTCCTGAGGTCAGGAGCCGTTTTGCTTCCCAGAACGGACAGCTGCTTCCGCAAATGTACGGATCAACGGCTGTCGTGTTCGCACAACCGTGATGGATTGACGCCGCAATAGGCGCGGAAGGATGCGGCAAACCGTCCGGCATTTGCATAACCGACCCGCTCTGCCACCTGCATGATGGAAATGCCGCCCTGATCCAGCAACTTGCGGGCATGTTCCATGCGACGCATCGTCAGATAGTCATGCGGAGAGTAGCCCGTGAAGCGTCGCATGCCGGTGGTCAGCGTTCGCGTCGAGACGTCCAGTTCCGCCGCCAGCTCCGCAACTGTCAACGGCAGGTACGAAGGCGCGTCCAGCAACCTGCGAAAGTCCCTGACATAGGCCGGTACCGGCCCGGCTGCCACGGATTCGACGGTGGCGACCGCTTTTACTGGAACATGTTCGAACAAGGTCGCGAGTACCGCATTCACCAGCGGCATCGGCGAGAGTGCGGCAGCACAACCAGCCTCGATCTTTTCTTCGACCATCATTCCGATCAGCCTTGCGATACGCCGGCCGGCCGAAGCCTCAAGGTCGAGCTCGGCCTGGAAGATCGGCGTGCGCCGCCTGGCCTCATTTGTGTGACGCTGCCAGGCCTGCTCGACGAAGTTCCGCTCCAGCCGCAGCATGACTTGCGTGGTGTCGGCGCGCCAGGTCGACCTGATATGACTGCCCGGCGACAACACGAGACCGCTGCCCAGACGTGAGGATACGCGTCGGTCGCCATACTGGATGTCGACGCCACCGCTGAGCGGAAACTCCAGCATGTAGAAGGTGTCGAACGTACCGGCATCGACGACGAGTTCGGGACCATAACGGAGAAGGTTGAGGGAAGCGCCCTCGCAGACGATTGCGTGATGACGGAAATCAAGGCCTGCCTTGGTGTCGGCAAGCAAGAGCCGATGCGGACGGTAGCGCGTGGACAGGGCAGCCACAGCTTCGGGCGCGCTGCCGAACCAAAGGCCCGGCACGCTGGCGAGCCGATTTGAAGCGTAAGTCAGGTCGGGCACCATCCTGGAAAAGAGGATAGGCATGGCGACACTGGTTGTCCATCTGCACCGAGGGGACAGGTAGGGCAGCACATTATCCGCTCATTTCACCATAACGAGCTGTAATCATTGGCCTCTCAGCGCCCCGCAAGGACACCGATACGGTTTGACCTGTTCCCTTGTCGCAAGGTGACAATGCGCCACCAAACCAGGGAATAGCCATGAACCAGCCGACTGAGCCCAATTCCTTCCGCACCGGGCCCGACGAACAGGGCATGTTCGGCATTTTCGGCGGCCGCTTCGTCGCCGAGACGCTGATGCCGCTGATCCTCGACCTGCAGCGCCACTGGGACGAGGCCAAGAACGATCCGTCTTTCAAGGCCGAGTTGAGTGACCTGTCGACCCATTATGCCGGCCGGCCCTCCAAGCTCTATTACGCCGAAGGCCTGACCCGCCATCTTCGTGACGTTTCCGCAGCGAAGGGCCTTGGCGGCGGCGCCAAGATCTATTTCAAGCGCGAGGACCTCAACCACACCGGCTCGCACAAGATCAACAACTGCCTCGGCCAGATCCTGCTTGCCAAGCGCATGGGCAAGACCCGCATCATCGCTGAAACAGGTGCCGGCCAGCATGGCGTGGCGTCGGCCACCGTTGCCGCCCGCTTCGGCTTCCCCTGCTTCGTCTATATGGGCGCCACTGACGTCGAGCGGCAAAAGCCCAACGTCTTCCGCATGAAGCTGCTCGGTGCCGAAGTGCGCCCGGTCAGTGCCGGCCACGGCACGTTGAAGGACGCGATGAACGAGGCGCTGCGCGACTGGGTCACCAACGTCCACGACACCTACTATCTGATCGGCACCGCCGCCGGCCCGCACCCTTACCCGGAGCTCGTGCGTGACTTCCAGTCGGTGATCGGCACCGAGGCGCGCGCTCAGATCCTCGAACAGGAAGGGCGTTTGCCCGACATGATCGTCGCTGCCGTCGGTGGCGGCTCGAATGCGATTGGCCTGTTCCATCCCTTCCTCGACGACCGCAGCGTCAAGATCGTCGGCATCGAAGCCGGCGGCCGTGGTCTCGACGGCATCGAGCATTGCGCTTCGATGAGCGCCGGCAAGCCCGGCGTGCTGCACGGCAACCGCACCTACCTGCTGCAGAACGACGATGGCCAGATCCTCGACGGTCACTCGATCTCGGCCGGTCTCGACTATCCCGGCGTCGGCCCCGAGCATTCGTGGCTGCGCGACAGCGGCCGGGTCGACTATGTGCCGATCCTCGACGACGAGGCGCTCGAGGCGTTCCAGCTGACCACCAAGGTCGAAGGCATCATCCCGGCACTCGAATCCGCCCATGCGATTGCGCATGCGGTCAAGGTCGCGCCTGAGATGGGCAAGGACAAGGTGATGATCGTCAACCTGTCGGGCCGCGGCGACAAGGACGTGCATACGGTGGCCAAGATGCTGGGCATGGAGATCTGATCATGACGACCACCCGCATCGACCGCCGCATGGCGAAGCTGAAGGCCGAGGGACGCCCCGCACTGGTGACCTACTTCATGGGCGGCGACCCCGACTACGAGACCTCGCTGTCGATCATGAAGGCGTTGCCCAAGGCCGGCAGCGACATCATCGAGCTCGGCATGCCGTTTTCCGACCCGATGGCCGACGGCCCGGCGATCCAGGCTGCCGGCCTGCGCGCGCTGAAGGCCGGCCAGACACTGGCCAGGACACTTGAGATGGCGCGCGAATTCCGCGCCGGCGACAACGACACGCCGATCGTCATGATGGGCTACTACAACCCGATCTACATCTACGGCGTCGACCGCTTCCTCACCGACGCGGTCGCTTCCGGCATCGATGGCCTTATCATCGTCGACCTGCCGCCGGAGATGGACGCCGAGCTGTGCATCCCCGCACTCAAGGCCGGCATCAACTTCATCCGCCTGATATCGTCGAATGCCAGCGATATCAGGCTCAAGCAACAGCTGGGTCAGGCGAGCGGCTTCGTCTATTGCGTCTCGACCCATGGGACTACCGGCCTCGCTACACCCGATCCGCAAAAGGTACGTCAACTCGTCAGGCGCATCCGAGCCTTTACCGCATTGCCCGTCTGTGTCGGGTTCGGCATCAAGTCCGCCGATGACGTGCAAACATTTGGAGCCATCGCTGACGGTGTCGTCGTCGGCAGTGAAATCGTGCACGCCATCGCCAGAGGAGTTGCGATGGGTTCAGCCGCCGCCAGCGTAGGCGCATTCGTCAGCGATCTCGGCAACGCCGTGCGCTCGGTACCTCGAGCTCCCCGGATCGAATGATGGGGAATGATACGGGCTTACCGTTTGGGCCCGGTGGCTGCCCTTTGAAACCTTCTGGACAATCCAGCGGTAGACGTCTGCAGAGGCATTCCAGGTCGCCAAACAAATCGGCGGCTCTGGAGTAGCTTGGTGCCGCTGCAGCGAGCACGGCTGGCAGGCGCCTAGTGCAAATTGACGGCCGACTTGCGGCGCGTTGCTGGTCGGCAGCATCGGGGCCGGGAACGGACAGGCAGCCTGGCAACTCAGGTTTTCAGCAGCGGACCTACAGGCCCCGATATGAAATGGCCCGCTGGAGACTTTCGCCGTCACGTTGGCGAGGACGAGGAGCCTGTGTCATTGCAAGGGCGCTATGACCAACGATGCGACGACCAGCCCGGTGGCCACAAGCAGCAAGAACCATAATAATTCCTGTCTGTTCATCGGCTGCCAAGCTCATCTTCGCGGAGATTTGACGTCAGGGTCGTGCAATCGAGGTAGCGCTGCCTGTTGACGGGTTTCGACGGTGAGCCGGTCTCGGCTACGCCTAGATTTCATGACCGTCGCCATAGAGGGTCTTGCCGGCGGACCGTATCAATGCGGACAGATAATCGCCAGACGCGCGGTACCGGCGATTCTTGATGTCTGCAACGCCATGATTTTCGGATCTGCATCGGTCGTGGCAACGTCGCCTCATGCGCGATGTGAACATTCGGTCGTGCCGGTGGATCTCATGACCGCTCAGCGATCAGATCAGCCGCCTAAGGCCCGCATGATGTTAGGCACTGCAGGCAGCGTCAGAAGCGCTGCGCACCCAAGCCAGATCGACGCAACGACGACACTTTGGGGGCGCGCCGAAAGCCGTTCGTAAAGCGCAGCCGGAACGCCTGCCACCATAAGGGTCAGCGTCGACAGGATGAGTGCGCTCGCCATATAGACGAACTGGCTGGTCGGTGGCGCCCAGGATGGGTACCAGACCGGGTAAAGCACGAAAAGCACAAGCACCCAGGGGGAGAATATACCGTTGACGATGGCGATCGCCATCACCGGAACCAGACCCGTTCGTTCCATGTCTCAGTTCCCCGCCGTTGCGCCGGGTGCCAGCCCGGCGTTGAAGAGCAACACGAAATAGCCAAGCCGTAGCGCCATCAGCCACAGTGCCGCAAAAATCAGCACGACCGGCTGGGCCAACACACCAGGCGTGACGTAGCGCACGGCGCGCACCACAAGGTCAGTGACGAAGCGGAAGCCGCGCCAGATGAAGTTGTCCCAGTTCTCGGGCACGAAAAAACCGAGAACCAGCCGCCCGATCAAGGTGTACATCACTGCCGCCAACACGAAATTGGGCAGGTGGAAATACCAGTAGCTCCAGAATTCGTTCATGCGCGGGGTCCAATGGGGATCATTTGGCGATCATGCGAGCCATAGCGGCATCGCGCAAAAAAGAAAGAGGGGTCCTGTGCGGACCCCTCCCTTGACGTCCGATGCGATGATCAGGCCGTCTTTTCTTCCATGATCGTCTTGCCGCGAGGAATACGGATCTCCTCGATGAACTCCTGCAGCTCGTGTGACGGCTCCTTGGTCAGGCGCGAGACGACATACATGACTGCGAAGCCGACAGGCAGGCCGAACGCCGCGGCCGACAGGTTCTTCACCCCGCCCCAGTTCGCGATGGTCTGCGCATGCTTGTCGAACGCAGCCCAGGCGGCTGCCTGAGCATCGGGAGCGGCGGCTGCAAAGGCGGCCTTGAGCTCCTCGAACTTGGCCAACTGCTCGGCCGTTGCCGTCGACAGGCCACTCCACATCTCCACGAAGCCGACCGCGCCGTAGCGGGTGCCCAGCAGATAGTAGAGGCAGATGCCGAAACCTGCGATCATGCCGGCAATCGCGCCTGCCGAGTTGGCACGCTTCCACCAGACGCCGAGAACCAGCGCCGGGAAGAGACCTGCCGCCGCAAGCGAGAACGCCCAGGACACCATTGCCAGGATGTCGGCCGGCTTGGTCGAGGCGACATAGGCCGCCGCGATCGCCACCACCACCAACAGGACGCGCGACACCACCAGACGGCGCGCCGTCGGCGCGTTCTGGTCGATCATCTTGTAGTAGATGTCGTGGCTGAGCGCGTTGGCGATGGCCAGAAGCAGGCCGTCGGCCGTCGACAGCGCGGCTGCGAGACCGCCGGCTGCGACAAGGCCCGAGATGACATAGGGCATGCCCGCCATTTCGGGCGTGGCAAGCACGATCATGTCGGCATTGAGGTTGATGTTGGCAAAGCCGATATTGGTCACGCCCTGTTCCGCGCAGGCTGCGGCGATGGCGGCCGTGTCGATGGCAGCCTTGCCGCAAATCTGCACCAGCGCGTTGTCGGCTGCGGCCCAGCGCATCATCCATCCCGCCTTCTCGGCGATGTTGTCGGGTGTCAGGCCGGAAGCCACCAGGTCGAGCATGGTCCACTTGGCGAAGGCGGCATAGGCCGGCGCCGTGAAGTAGAGGATGAAGATGAACAGCAGCGACCATGCCACCGAGACGCGCGCCTCACGCACCGAAGGCGTGGTGAAGTAGCGCATCAGGACATGCGGCAGCGAAGCGGTGCCGACCATCAGGCACAAGATGAGCAGGAAGAAGTTGAGCGCGTTATAGCCGCCATGGACGAACGGCGTGATGTGGTTGACCGCAATGCCCTGGGCGGTTTCGAGCGCGGTGATGTTGGCCAGCGCCGTACCTTGCATGAGCTGCGGGATCGGGACGCCGGTCTTGACCGTGGACATCCAGATCGCCGGAATGAGGTAGGCGATGATCAGCACGATATATTGGGCAACCTGCGTCCAGGTGACTGCGCGCATGCCGCCAAGCATGGAGCAGACCAGAATGCCGGCAAGGCCGACATAAACCGCGACGTTGAAGTCGAGGCCGAGGAAGCGGGCCGAGATGATGCCGGTCGCATAGACCTGCGCGACGACATAGGTGAAAGAGCACGAAAACAGCACGACCACGCCGATGAAGCGGGCCAGATTGCCGCCATAGCGCGCTGAAAGGAAGTCGGGCACCGTATAGGCGCCAAACTTGCGCAGATATGGCGCGACCAGGATCGCGACCAAAACGTAGCCGCCAGTCCAGCCCAGGACGAAGGCAAGGCCATCATAGCCGAGCAGATAGAGCGTACCGGCCATGCCGACGAAAGAAGCGCCCGACATCCAGTCCGCACCTGTCGCCATGCCATTGTAGATCGCGGGCACGCGGCGGCCGGCGACATAATATTCGCCGACCTGCATGGTCCGCGAAAGAATGCCGATGACGGCATAGATCAGGATGGTGAAGCCGACGAACATGTAGCCGATGATGACATTCGGCACGCCGGCGGCGCTCAGGATCGCCATGAGGATGACGAAGGCTATGAAGCCTCCGGTGTAGATTGTGTAGATGCGGCCTAGATTGGAGACGAAATCTCCGCCGCCGCTGGTTGTCGTCGTTGCCATGGTTCCCCCCTCACTCTTCCGACACGCCGTGCTCTTCGTCGATGCTGTTCTGCTTGCGTGCAAACCAGAAAAGCATCACGACGAAAGCAATGAGCGAACCCTGCGCGGCCATGTAGAAGCCCAGCGGGAAGCCCAGAATGACGATATTGTTGAGTGGGCCGACGAAGAAATGGATGACATATCCGAAGAAAAACCACAGCCCAAGCATTAGAAACATGAGACTGCGGGTCTTATTCCAGTAGCTTACGCGGTCCGGCGTCGCCATCGCGTTGATCCCTCCCTTGGTTGACAGCCTGTGCAGATTCTCCCCGACCAACCGGCCGTTCAGCAAGTCGCCAAGCTCCCCCAAAACGGGAATCTGGCAAGCGTTGGCGTCATGATGGACTCAGCCGACGCTGCGTGCACGATAGCTACATTTGCAACCGCCCGTTATTCGACTTTAGAATCGGTTCGGCGGGCTGGCTAAGAGGTGTCGCGAAGGCTAACGCTTGGCAGCGCGCGGCAGACGAAGGGAAAATTGCAATGGGCCTTCTCGATGGTCTTCTTCCGGGATTTCTCCGCAAGGCCACGCCGATCCACAGTACCGCCGATCTGGCAGATTTCATGGATGCGCGCGCCTCGTTCCTGGCGCAGAAGTGCATCGTCGAATTCTGTCGCGTGCGTGCGGGCGTGTTCTGGCAGAAGCTGTTCAGCGAAAAGGAGTTCCAGAGCGCGCTCGATCAGGCGCGCTGGCGTGCCTACCCGCCCTGCTACGCCATGGTCGCGGAGATGGTCGAAGGGTCGCTGCGCGAGGCTGCAGCCGGGCGCCAGCGTAGCCTCGAGACAGCGATCGAGCGGGTCGCCCGCATCAGTTTTGCAAAACACCCGGTTCCCAACGGCTCGCCTGAGACCTTCTGGGAGGACGCGGCCGCGCTGGTGCGCGGCAGACTTGCGGCGGCCCAGGCCGGAGCGCCGCGGCCGGTGCGGGAGATCCCTGATCCGCTGGCGCGGATGGTGTTCGAGGCGGTGCCGATCCATCCCGAATTGCTGACCAACGACTATGACTACATCTTCAACTTCCTGAGGATGAACATCCTGAGAGCGCATGAGGACCTGCTGGAACTGGCCGATCGCGCCGCAATCGTCGATGAACTTTTGGGCCCGCCCGGCGCTTGACGGGTCTCAGGCGAACATCAGGTCGCGCACCAGCCCCGGCACAGACTGAAGACGCCTGACCAGCGTCTTCAACTCGCCTTGCTGCTCGCGCGGGATTGCGGCCAGATCGACGCGGTTGGAGACGGTTACGCCGGCATAGACGTCGCGAATCTGTTGATCGAGCAGCAGCCCGATCAGAAACGAATGGCCGGCCAGCATTGCCTTCATGTCCTGCTCGCCGCCGACATCGAGCGCGATCAACGCCTCGAGACGGTCGCGCGTGCTCAGTGCCCGGATGCCGTGGCGAATTGCCAGCGTCCGCGCCGCCGCGACGATCGGGAACAGGCCATGCATCTTGATATCGAGCCGGCCGTCGTGGAGCCGCAGGCCGCCCAGAAGCGTGAACGGGTTGTCCGAAACGATCTGTTCGCCGAGGAGCTTGGCAAAGACCGGCTCGGCATGGCCGCGTGCATAGGCATGGTCGAACAGCGCGTCGCTCAACGCCAGGTCGCCGTGCACGGGCTTCAGATCATAGACGATGTCGACGTTGAGCAGGTCGTCGGGCCGCGAGCGCCGGACCCATTCCTCGACGCGGTTCTTCCACGTTTCGAGGCTGCCGCGGAACGCCGCGTTGCGGCCCATGACGCCGCCCTTGCAGTATGGCACGCCGGCAGCGTCGAGCGTATCGGCAAGCTTTTCGCCAAGCATCTTGAACCAGAGGTCTTGCCGACCATCGGGTTCGCCGCGCTCGAAGACGATGGCGTTGTCCTGATCGGGAGCCAGCAGGCTTTCGCCGCGTCCGCCGGAGCCGAGCACCAGCACGGCGTATCGACAGGGCGGCGCGCCGTGACCCTGCGCCTGCATGGCAAGCTCCGCCAGCACGGCGGCCCGGCGGGTCATGGCGCGCAACTCCTCGGAGATGATCTCGGCGACGACGCGCGGGTCGATCGTTTCGGCGAGCAGCGAGCGCACGACGCCGGCAAGCGTGGCCCATGCCGCCGCCAGTTCGGCGGCGCCCGTCGCATGTTCGATCTGGTCGTCGAGGTTGATCGCTTCGCTGGCACGCAGTCGCAGCAGGTCACGCGCCGACAGCACGCCCACCAGCGTTCCGGCATCGTCACGCACGGCAAGGTGACGTATCTTCAGCCTGTCCATGCGCCCGATGGCGCGATAGGCAAAGGCTGTGGCGCGCACGGCGGCGAGCGGCCTGGAGGCGAAGGTGCCGACCGGCAGGTCCAGCGCATCGGCGCCACTGCCGGACAGTCGCCGCATCACGTCGCGCTCGGTGACGATGCCGTAGTCGGCGACCGGTCGGTTCGGTTCTCCAGCATCGGACACCAGCAGGGAGCTGATCTTTCGCGTGACCATCAGCTCTATCGCCTGCCGCATGGTTTGGCCCGATGTCACCACCACGGGGGGGTGGCTCATCAGGCTGCCGACGCGGTGGCGGTAAGCGTAGGGATCGACCGACTGGAAAACAGGAGTTTGAGGACGCGACACCGGTTCGCTCCAGCCGGCGCGATGGCCGGCTTCAAGATCGCGCGAAAGGGCAAGGCACGCCAGTTCGGCTTCGCCCAGCGTCCGGACGTTGCGCCTGCGCAATTCGGGCAGCAGCGAAACGAAGACCTTGCCTGCCGTGATCGCGTCCCCCAGAGCCGTGTGGCGGCCGGCAACCTCCACGCCCAGCCAGGCGGCGAGCGTGTCCAGCGAATGGTCCGCCAGGTTGGGATTGGCCACCGTCGCAAGAAGGCGCACGCACAGCGCGCGCGGTTTCGTCCAGGGCAGGTTCGCAAGCCGACATTCGCGCTCCATGACCGCCAGGTCGAAGCCGATGGAGTGGCCGACGAGAACACGCGGTCCGGTGAAATGCTGGAACCGGTCCCAGGCTGCGGTGAAATCCGGCTGGCCGACGAGCTGGTCGTCGGTAATGCCGTGGATGCGGGAAGCCGCAGGTGGCACAGCTTCGCCGGCATCGACGAGAAGTTCGAAGCGGCGTTCCGGTTTGATCTTGCCATGCCAGATGCCGACTGCGCCGATCTGCAGGATACGGGCCTTGGTGGCGTCGAGCCCGGTCGTTTCGGTGTCGAGCGCCGTCGCCGCCATTGAAATCAGGGGTGTCGCGCCGGTCGCCGGCTTCATGTCCGCTCCTGCGAGTTTGCTGAATGCCCAGCTCGGATGTCCCGCTTGTCTCCCAGCGCCGACAATATCGGCCAATTTTCCACCGCGGCATAGGGCGACCGGCACGCCACGTCGAAGGCGGGTCCGACAGCCGCACCGAACATGTCGGCAAGCCGGCCCGTTTCGTGAAGCTCGATCCTTGAGGTGCTTTTCCGCGCGGCATTCGCCTTAATGTGATTTGCGCGCAGCCTGGGCGTCGGTCCACCTTGGGCGGGTTCATCGCCAGGATGTGTCAATGCACGAGATCAGGCGGGTCGCTGTGGAGTGCGTCGGGCGCGCGGTCATGTTCGGATCGCTCGCGATCGGATGCGTCATGGTCGGCTTCTCCTTCAATCCGGTATCGGCATTCCGCAGCGGCGCTTTCCTCACACTGATGATGGCGCTGGTGTTGATGTGGAAAGCGATGACCGCCGGCACCAAGGCCCCCAGGCGCACCGAGATCTGGCTCTATCTCGACGAGAAGTCGCGCCCGCTCGATGATCCGGCGCGGCGGGTGTTCGGCACCGTCATGCGCGACGTCTATGGTAGTTTCGCGCGGATTGCGCTTTGCGTGGCGGTCGGTTTCTTCCTGCTGTCGATGGTGCTGACGGCGTTTGGCCTCAAGGCTTATGTGCCGCCGGTGGGATAGGTCAGCGGTCTATCGAGCAAGGACAGGCCCACCTTCAGGTCGTCGGCCCGGCGGAAGCGTGCTTCTCGCCGGCGGAAGTGCTTCTCGCCGGCGCAGCCAATCCCGTCAGGACGGATCAGAACTTGTAGTTCAAGCCGACCTTGCCGCTTGAAAAGTTGAGGTCGTAGGTATCCCCATCGAACTCTTGCTCGCCAAGCCCGTAATAGGCGTACTCACCGAAAACCGACCAATTGGCATTGAGTTTCAAAGCGACGCCTGCGCCAGCCGTGTAGCCGGTGTATGTGGGGTCGGCGGATCCTCCCGGGTACTTTATTGTAGTATCCGCCACGGCCAGACCGGCCAGGCCGTAGAGCAACACGCTGTCAAAGGCGACACCGCCACGGGCGGTCAGGCTGGCCAGCCAGTTGACCTCCATGGAGATGTTGGGAAATGGCCCGAAGCCGAAGTCGTAGTTGCCGCTCAGGCCAGCCCCGGAGACATCGCCCTGCACACCGAGCACAAAGTGACCGAACTGCGCCAGAGCGCCGACCTGGCCGCCGGCGAGCAAGCCATCAAGCTCGAAGCCTGCCTCAAAACCAGGAACCCATTGTTCCCCTTGCGTCGCGGCGCCGTCGGCGAAACCGACATGCAGGCCGGCGTAGATCCCACTCCAGTCCGTCGCGTCAGCATACGCCATGCCGGCGGGGGCGGTCTCGGTAGTCACGTTTTCCGCCCGCGCCGTCCCCGCGCTCATCGCAATCAACGCAGTGGTCATCAAAAGGGAAAAATGTATCTTCAAGGGCCAATATCCTTCAATATAAATCGCTTCGGTTTCAATATATGTCGCTTCAGGAGCGTCGCCTGACAGGCGCCGCCGCCATCACAAAAAGTGTAGACAGTGTGCTGGGCAGTCAGGCCTTTTTGTTCCGGCATGTCAACCAAGCAAAGCGATATTCCCCCGTTGATCGAAATCATGGCCGCGCCGCAATCACGTTGACGGTAGTTCGCGGGATCTCGAGCAGGACGTCTCGACCATCCGACACTACACGATCAAGGAAGCCGACGAAGTCCGACCGACGGCCGCCCGCTTCATTCTGACACCTGGCGCAAAGCGCGGCGAGATCGAGCTACGCTGTATGGGGAACTGGGCACGATCCTGAACTGGACCGAGCGACAGGCTGCTGGGCAAGGCTCACGAGAGTGTCGTCATCAAGGTTTTTGTGCCAGGCTTTGCGCCTGTGACTTTGAGCTTATGGTCGGTGAAGACGATGAGCTACCAACGCCAGGGAAGCGGAGCTTGTTGCCGGCGATCGAACTTGGAGAGTTTGGAAGGATTGGTTTGGCACAGGACCTGGTTTTTTGTCCCGCTTTTTCGGCCGTCGCCTCCTTTGCAGGCGGGGCTGAGGCTTCAACGCGACCGTCACCAGCGTCCCAATACCAAAACAGCCCAGACAAGCTGGGCTGTTTTGGTATCTGGTTGCGGGGACACGCAACTACCGAATCCGACATTTGCTTCAGATCGCAGTTTAAGAAGAGATAGCCCCAGGAA
This sequence comes from Aminobacter carboxidus, assembly GCF_014863355.1. Taxonomy (GTDB): domain Bacteria; phylum Pseudomonadota; class Alphaproteobacteria; order Rhizobiales; family Rhizobiaceae; genus Aminobacter; species Aminobacter carboxidus. Next base: position 43,546 of record NZ_JACZEP010000015.1, read on the forward strand.
ACATCCATATGGGGTAGACAGACGGCACCCAAAACGGTGCACGGAAGCGGCGACTGGAATGACCGACTTGGGGCCGGAAGCCGTTGGTCCGCTATCGGAGCGAGCTCGGCGGATAGCTGACATTCGCCAACGCCTCGGCGGCCGGGACATGGCCGCGCTCAACCTAGACGTCCAACCTGACTTGTCAGCCAAAGGAAGAAGTGCTGGTTTGTGGCGGAGGGCGTACTCACCTCCGGTAGCACGATGTCATCCAAGGTTGAGAACGACCCGAAGCTCGCCGGATTTCAACTCCTGCTCGATCAGGTGCCGTGAGAGCAGTGCATTACCCATGCCGGCAAGCGCCGCCTCGATGATTATCGAGATTGATCGAAGCGGTGCGCCAATCCCTGCGGGCCAGCTAGGTTGCAGACCTCGGTCGTTAGTCGTCGATCACCGCCATGGCGTCCAGTTCGACTAGGCAACGAGGATCGTGCAGCACTGCTTGCACGCGTGAGCGCACCGGCCAATTCGCCTTGAAATGCCGGGCATAGACCTCGTTGAATACGTTGCCGTGGCGGCAGTCGGCGTCGCCGTTGCGGGCATCCGACAGAAATGCCGTCAACTGTACCACATCGTCGAGGCTCGCACCGCCTGCCTCCAGCGTCCGGCGCAGGTTGGCAATGGCTCTGTCGAGCTGTTCGGCGAAACTTCCGCTCCAGTTGCCGTCGTCGCCGCGCCCCGCCTGCGCCGACACGAAGACGAACGTGCCTTCCGTTTTGACGATGTCGGAAAAGTAGGGATATTTGGCCGGATGATCGGGAAGAGTGATCGCTTGTTTCATGTATATGTCCCTGAATAATGCCTTTGCGAGCGAATGCTCTGTTTGGCGATAAAGCGTTGCTGCGCTGCACGTGATGAAGGCGGCCGTGGTCTCACGCCTTCAGAAGTTTTTCGTTACCGGCCACGTATCGGAGAGCCGGTATCCTGTGGGAAACGGATCGCACGGGTCGAGCATGTGCTGGTGCGTGCCGGTTATCCAAGCGCGGCCTGAGATGATCGGAGAGATTGCACGCCGGCCGGCGAGATCAACTTCGCTGTCGATGACACAATCGAACTCCGTGCCGACGATCGAAATGCCCCTGAATCGGTCACCGACCTGCATTTCTCCCCTGGCGTGCATCACCGCCATGCGAGCCGAACAACCGGTGCCGCAAGGCGAGCGATCGATCTTTCCCGGCTGTATTGCAACGGCACTGGCACCGCTGAGCACACCCTCTCGGTAGTGGACGGGCTCCGTTACCTGGCAGAACGATATGTGGTTCCACCCGTTAACCGGATGCGAGAAGCCGATTTGCTCGTTCGCTGCGTTCGTCAGACGAACCCCGAGTTCGGCGATGTCGCGCGCCTGATCGGGCTTGATCTCAAGCCCTAGAAGGGATGCATCGACGATAACGAAGCTGTCGCCGCCCCAGGCGGTATCAACCTTGATGGTGCCGATACCGGCAACTTCCAGCACGACGTCCAGCCTGTCGGCGAACGAGGCGTGGTTGCGGACACGGATGCGCTCGGCCTTGCCATTGCGGCAGTCTGCCTCCACTTCGATCAGGCCGCCCGGGGGCTCGAGTACCAGCCGCGTGACCGGCTCCTGCATCGGAACGATGCCGCATTCCAGCAGCACTGTCGAAACGCACATTGAATTCGAGCCGGACATCGGCGGCGTGTCGGCCGGTTCCATGATGATCCATCCCATGTGCGCACGCGGATCTTTCGGCGGTACCAGCAGATTGACGTGACGAAAAACACCACCCCTCGGCTCGTTCAGGACGAAATTGCGAAGGCTTTCGTCTTTCGCAATGAACTGCGCCTGTTCCCAGATTGAAGCCCCCGGCGGCGGCGCCACGCCACCGATTATAACATCTCCTGCCTCGCCCTCGGCGTGGCTGCTGACGATCTGAACAAGCCGATCGGAACGCATCAAGTCACCTTATCAATGGCTGGCCTGTCCGCACACAATTCATGCGTTGGCGACACGACCGGGTTTCATATGGACAACGAATGATAGATCAGCCGCGCAGCGATCAGATCGGCGAGCGAACTCCCAACCGCCTTGAAGAGCGTTATGGCCCTGTCATTGCTTCGGCCGACGACCGTGCCGCGGCACAGGTCGGCAATGGTGCCCCTTATGTGGTCGGCATCGATCGCTCCCGCCTCGATCGGCTGGATCAAGTCGCCGGTTTCATGGAGCGCGTCGAGCGTGTCGACATAGAGGGCCGCCTTGGCGATGAGCCTATCGTCGGCCTCTCGCATCTTTGGCGTGAAGGAGCCGATGAGATCGACATGTGTCCCAGGTCGAACCCAATCCCCGTCGAACAGCGGCTCGGTAGCGAGCGTAGCCGCCGAAATAATGTCTGCGGACGCCACGGCTGCCTGGACGTCGTCGACAATCGATGTCTCGAAACCCTGGCGCTCGAGCTCGTCAGCCAGGCTCGCCGCGCCATCGCGCCGGATATCCCATATCATCACCCGCTCGATCGGACGGACGGTCCGCATTGCCTCGGGCACAAGGCTTGCGACCCTTCCGGAACCGAACAGGAGCAGCGTACCCGCATCGACACGCGATAGGAAGCGCGCACCCAACGCGGCCGTGGCCGCGGTGCGCCTTGCCGTAATAACGTTGCCGTCGATTAGCGCGATCTCCTGGCCTGTCCCGGCATCGAAGAGCAAATAGGTGGATGCCAAGCCGGGAAGCCTTTTGGCAGTGTTGCCGGGATAAACGGTCACCAGCTTGACACCGAGCAGCCGGTCAGGTCCCGCGACGCTGTCCCAGGCTGGCATGAGCAGCAACGTCGAGTCCGGCTGCCCCGGACTTGCAATGACGTGGTGGTGTCTAAGCGGCGCCTCGCAGCCGACGGGGAAGCCAGCCGCCAAAGCGTCGACCAGCTCGCGGAAGCCGAGCCCCGCCTTCGACTGAGCTTCGTCGATGAACCGTATATTCTTCACATTCACTACCTGAGTTTCAAGATAATCGGATCAGCGGCCGCGACATCAACGTTTGACGGCGTTGAGGAAGGCTTTCGTGCGAATATTGTCCGGTGAGGCGAATAGCTTAGCCGGATTGCCCTCCTCCACGATCCTTCCCTTCTCCATGAAGATTACGCGGTCGGCGATATCGCGGGCAAAACCCATCTCGTGGGTGACGACCAGCATGGCCATCTTTGTCTCGTGCGCCAGGCTGTGGACCACATCGAGCACTTCTCCGATGACCTCAGGATCGAGCGCCGACGTGATCTCGTCAAAAAGCATGATCTGCGGCTTCATCGCCAGCGCCCTGGCAATGGCCACGCGCTGCTGTTGGCCGCCCGACAGCTCTGAAGGGTAGGATGCGCCCTTTTCCTTCAATCCAACTCGTTCGAGCAGGCTTTCGGCCAGCGCCTTGGCGTCGGGCTTCGGCATCCGCAAGACCTGGACCGGCGCCTCCATCACGTTGGCAAGCGCTGTCATGTGCGGGAAAAGATTGAACTGCTGGAAAACCATGCCGATCTTGGCGCGCAGCGGTGCGACTTCGCTTTCGCGCAATCCACGGCCGCCGGCACTGAGCGCGCCGCCAAAGACCTTGATTGTCCCTTCGCTGGGCTTCTCCAGCGTCATCAGAAGCCGCAGGATGGTTGTCTTGCCAGATCCGCTCGGACCGATCAACGACACCCGTTCCGAACGCCTTATCCTCAGACTTAGATTGTCAATGACGCGCAGAGCGCCGAACGATTTGGATACATCTACGAATTCGACCGCAGGCAGCTCGGATGCAGGGCTTTCAAACTTGTCCAACACGTGACCTCCCTTGGGGATGACGGCAATGCCCATGACCACACCTTTCCTCAGTACGCCAACTTAAGTTCGATATACTTGATAATTCTGGAGAACACATAGCCGATGATAAAATATATAACGCCAACAAGTGTAAGGACTTCAAGATATCTGAATGTCTCTCCGGCATAATTTAAAGCTGCACCAAGAAGTTCTACGACCGTTATCGTCGCCAATAGTGACGCATGCTTGTACATTGAGATCATGTAGTTGCCGATTTGTGGAAGAACAATCCGAAACGCCTGCGGAAGAATGATCCGGCACCAAGTTTTTGCTCGGGGCATCTGAAGGGCAACGGACGCCTCCCACTGGCCCTTCGGAACGGCGTCGATGCCGGCCCTGAAAACTTCCGAGAGGTAGCTGCTGTAGTGGACGCCGAGTCCCAAGACGCCGGTGACGAGCGGGCTGAGGGAAGGTCCGTAGAGCGGCAGCACGTAAAACAGCAGATAAAGCTGGATCAGCAGCGGCGTGCTGCGGATCACGGTAACGAACAGGTCGATGACCACGACGATTGCGCGGTTGCTGCCGCGCCGTGCGATCGCAAGGAAAAGGCCGAGTGCGAGCGCCAGCAGGATTCCGGCGGCGGTGGCCTGCAGCGTGACCACGGTTCCCCGCAGCAAGGCTGGAAGCACGTCCAACATGGTTTGCAGACTGAAGGTCATGTCGTTGGCACCCTTGCCTTCCATTTGCCACCCGCCCGCTTTTCGAGATTGCGGTTGAGAACAATGAAGGGGATGGCGAGGATCAGGTAGATGACGAAGATCGACAGGTAGATTTCCGTCGGGTGACCGTAGAACTGAACGAGCTGGGCCCCGGAGAAAGTGAGTTCGGTAATGGTAATCAGGGATACCAGCGACGTCGCCTTGAGCATTTCCAGGGCGTAGTTGCCGAATGCGGGAAGCATCACTGGAATCGCCTGCGGAATGATGATGCGGCGATAGCGAAGCAGAACCGGCATATTGAGAGCGATCGCTGCGTGGTACTGCCCCTTGTCAACTGACAGGATCGATGAGCGGACAACTTCGGAGAGATAAGCTCCGAAGTTCAGCGCAAGCACGGCGCAACCTGTCGTGAATGCCTCAAACCTTATCCCCACCAGTGGCAGCACGAAGAAAAAGTAGAAGATCTGCACTAGCGAGGAGGTGTTCCTGAACACCTCGACGTAAATCGTGAGCGGGACGGACACCCATCGCGACGGAATGAGCCGGGCGAGTCCGACGGCAAAGCCCACCGCCAGCGCGGCGGCGCCTGACGTCAACGTGAGCAGCATGGTGACGAAGGCGCCCCGCAGCAATGCGGGATAGATTTGGAGCAGGAAATCCATGTCGATACTGCGCTCGCCTATTTCGGTTCACAAAGCTCGCCGGTCGTGACGTCTTCGGGCGCAAGGTCGTCCTTGGTGAAACCGAAAGGCTCGAGCAGCTTTAGCAATTCGCCTGATTGCTTCGCCTGCTTCAACCATCCGTTCCACGCGGCCAGGAGTTCGGGATCCGACTTGCGAAAACCGATCGCCCCGTACCCGACGACAGGTGCCCCGTTCTTGTCTAACGGCGGCTTGGACATAGCGACATATTGTAGTTCGGGATGCTCTCCCTTCGCCACCAATCCCCGCCCCGTGATCGACGTGAACATCAGGACGTCGACGCGTTCAGCCTTGAGCCCGGCGGTTGCTGTCGGCAGGTCGGGAAAGATGACCGTTTGCGCATCAGGAACTCCATTGATGCTCGCATATTCCCTTTCAGTCCCGCCACCGACCACGCCAAGGCGCATCTTGGGATTGGCAATTATGTCGTCGAGGCTCGTGAGGTTCGAAGGATTGCCGGCGCGCGTCAGGAATGCCTGGGTGCTTTTCCACTCCGGTTCGCCGAACGCAATCTGTTCGCAGCGTGCCGGTCTGATCTGCATTCCCGCAGCGATGAAGTCGAACCGCTCTGCCTCCAGCGCCGGGATCATGGATACGAACTGGGTCAATACGCCGTCCATCGCCTCGACGCCGACGGAACTCAGGAAAGCCCTGACGACGGCAGGTTCGACACCGGATAGTTCGCCAGCATCCGACACGTAGCCCCATGGCTTGAAGTTCGAGAACCCGACCCGCGCGAAGCCATCTTGTTTGATCTTGGTGAGCGTGGTGGCACTCTCAGACTGCGCGAATGACAAACCAGGCGAGATGATGGTTGTCGTCGCGACGAATGCAGCGAGTATGCTGCGGCGTGAGATACCTTTCATAACGTCGCTCCTTGTAGCTTCGTTTATTGTCATTTCGCGGCGCAGGCGTCGTCAGCGGTGATGCCTTCGGGCGGAAGTGTCTCGGCACCGAAACCAAAGGGTTCGATGATCTTCGCGACTCTGCCGTTCTTGAGGTTTTCCGCTAACCAGGCGTTCCATGCCTCTCGCAGCGTCTTGTCCTCCTTGCGGAAGGCCATTCCTCCATATCCGACGACGGGTTTGCCTGTTTCGTCAGCCGGCTGCTCGGTCAGCGTTGCGAATTCCAACTGCGCGTCGTTCGCGCGCGCCAGCGCCTGGCGGATCGTCACTGTGGATGCGACCACCGCATCGACCCGGTCAGCCTGCAGCCCGGCAACCGCTGCAGACAGGTCCGGGAATAGAACTTGCCTGTCCTTGGGAATACCAACGAGTTCCGCGAGGTGCAGTTCGCCTGCGCCGGTCAGCATTCCTAGCTTGGCGGCCGGATTCTTGGCGAGCGCGACGAAGCTGGTAAGCGCCTTCGGGTTGCCAGCTCTCACAGCGAAGGCCCGGTTCATCTGGTATTCCGGATTGCCGAAAGAGACGATCTTGCAACGCTCCGGCTGGATGAGCATGCCGGTGCTGACGATATCGAAACGCTGAGCGACAAGTCCGCCGATCAACGTGCCAAAGTCGGTGATGACCGGCTCTATGTCGGCGATGCCCATGTCCGCGAAGAAAGCCTTGGTCAATTCGGGAGACTGGCCAGTGATTTTGCCATCTGGCCCGACGTAGCCGTAGGGGTTGATGTTGGCGAAGCCGATCTTGACCTTCCCGGCTGCCTGGATTCTGGCGAGGCTGTCGTCCTGGGCCACAGCTGTGCCGATCGACAGGGAAATCGCGCCCAGAAAGCAACTACTAATGAGGACCCGCCGCGACATGCGGGAAAGCGAATTCGAGCTCATACCCACCTCCATCTTATGCGTTCTATGACGCAACCACTGCGATGACATCTATCTCGACCAAGCATTCGCGAGCCAGCAATCCTGTCTGGATGCGCGTCCGTACAGGTCGATCGGACTGGAAATATCGTGCGTAGATTTCATTGAAGACATCGCCGTATCGGGCGTCCGCCAGATAAACGGTGACCTTCGCCACTTGCTCTAGTGATGCGCCAGCAGCCGCCAGCGCCGCGTTCATGTTGTCGAGAGCAAGCTCAGTCTGGATTTCGAAACTCTCGCCCCAGGAGCCGTCGCTTCTCCACCCTACTTGCCCGGCGAGAAACACGAGCGTTCCCTTCGCTTTGACAACATCCGAATAAAGCTTCGCCGGCTGTCCCGGCAACGTAATCGCTTGGCGCATCGATCTTCTCTCTCCATTACCATATTATGTGTAACATATTACGTGTTCCCGTCAACACTTTTCTCTCGACCGTTTTTCCGCTACCCTTTAAGAAGCTGCCGACAAATGTTGAAGCGAGGAAGCCACATGGACAACATCGCGATAACCCAAGCGCCGAGCCTGCGCGAACGTGTCAGGCAAATCCTGCTTGCTCAGATCATGTCGGGTGAACTGACGCCCGGAGAGGTATATTCGGTGGGTCAGTTTGCGGCGACTCTGAAGGTTTCCCCGACCCCGATCAGGGAGGCGGTGCTCGATCTCGCGCGGGATAACTTCCTTGAGATCCACAAGAACGTGGGCTTTTCCATCCCCGAGGTCACAGCCGAGGAACTCGAGGAACTGCACAAAATTCGCATGCTGCTCGAAGTACCAGCGACCGTCGAAGCCGGCATGCTGATGAACCAAGGGCACGTGAAGCATATGACAACCATTGCCGAAGGAACAGTCGAGGCCGCGCACTCGAGCGACGTGGTCGCCTACATTGACGTCGACCGCAGGTTTCACGCGACCTTTCTGGAGCCATTGAGGATGCCGCACCTCAGCGAACTCATTATCAATTACAAGGACCGTGCGCGACTGCGCGGACTCCGCTCGAAGCTCGGCTCGCGGGAGATCGTCGCAGCGGCAAATCAGCATCTCGAGCTGGTTGCCGCCGCGTCGCGCAGGGACGAGAATGCGTTGAAGAAAATAATCACCGATCATATCGAATCGACGCGCTCTAGATGGCAGGACGCTTGAGGCTCTGCCAAGCGAGAAGTTGTTTTATCCTCGCCCGACAAACGGCATCTTCGTTGCCATCACGGTCATGAACAGTACATTGGAATCCAGCGGCAAACTCGCCATATGGATGATCGAGCTCGCGACATGCTCGACGTCCATGACCGGCTCTTCGCTCGTGTAAGCGCCCCCTGCCCTCGAACGCTTTATCATGTCACGCGCTATTTCAGTGAGCGCATTGCCGACGTCGATCTGTCCGCAGGCGATATCGTATTTGCGACCATCGATGGAGGTCGTTTTCGTCAAACCCGTAATGGCATGCTTTGTCGCCGTATATGGAGCTGATTCCGGACGCGGCACTTGCGCGGACAATGAGCCGTTGTTGATTATCCTGCCGCCACGCGGCACCTGGCTCTTCATTAGGCGAAACGCCTCCTGCGTGCACAGGAAAGGACCCGTCAGATTCGTCGCCACGGTCGAGGTCCAGTCATCGAAAGAAATTTCTTCTATCGATCCTCCGCGCGTGACGCCTGCGTTGTTGAAAAGGACATCGAGCCGTCCGAACCTTTCGCGGCAGCGCTCAAAGAGCCTGCCGACCGATTCAGGACTGGTGACGTCACAGGACACCACCAATACTTGGGCGGACTTCGCCCCGGAAATCGTCGCAGTCTCCTCCAAAGGTTCGGTCCGGCGGCCGGCCAAAACGACTTTGTAGCCAGCCTTCAGGAACGCGATCGCCGTAGCGCGACCGATACCCGAACCCGCTCCGGTCACCAATGCAACATTTGACTTCGGCATGACTACTCCTCCTGCGGGGACGACGCGTTCGCCGTCGAGGAGCGATTGACATAGTCATGAATCGTCAACGCCAGGATTTGGACCGTAGCTGCGAGCTCGTCGTCAGTCACCGTGCGTTCGCTTCCGGTTACATGAACGTTTCCATGGTCAACTGTACCGGGTGCATAGGCAATTGCGGCGCTGCCCCAGGCGTCCGAAAAATAATGCAGACCTAGATAATGCGACCAAATGAGTGATCGGGGCTCGCGCCCGATGGTGTTCCTGACGTTTTGCCGCAACGTGGCATGGAGCGCGTCTTCTGGCGGCGTGTAGGTCGGCTCCACCTTATGCGGAAAATGAATATTGATCGAGCAGCCCGTCTCACGGGCCGCCTCGGAAACCAGGTCCTCAAGATCTCGCATCGCCCGACTCAGCGTCTCACCGGGGTTGAGCCGGCGGTCGATGCCGAGCGAGCATCTGTCCGGGATGAAAGTCGCCTCGAGGTTAGCCTCGATGCGGCACATGGCAATGGTAGGGGCATTGGCATGTTCGGGGACTATGGGAAGAGGCGAGACGTTTGTCGCGAGTTCCGCCGCCAGACGTTTGATCTTCTCCTGGACCACCATCATGGCGTCGATGGCGTTCTTCCCCTCCATCGGGCGGGAGCCGTGAGTTGATTTCCCGTGGGTTGTGATTTTCGCCCAAAAATGTCCCTTGTAGCCCGCCGTTATTATGTCGGGTCCACCGAGGCTGCCTGCCAGAACGGCCTTTGCGCGACCGATGTCATGCGCCACGAGGTAGCCTGCACCGCTTTCCCCGCCAATGTAGGCATCCGGTGTTGCCGACAGGAAGACCGATCGGTTTAGGCGAACCCCACTCAGCATCAGAGCCTTGAGCGCTAGAATTTGTGCGACGGTTGCAGCACGTTCCTTACGCGCTCCCCAGTACAGGTCGTAATTGTTGGTCAGGTGGAGGGCGATCTCGTTACTCGCGCCGGCAGCTGTTGCGGTCACGATCGTCCGTGGGGCAAATTGCGAGACGGGAAGGTACTCCCGGGCCAAAGCCAAATCTTTACCCCACAACGCTTCCAGGTAGCTGGTTGGGACATCGATCTTCTCGGCGCGCGTAAATTCTGAAAGCGCCGTCGCGATGTAACCGACCGTTTCGGGATAGCCTTCGCCGGTTGTTCCATCTGCCGGAATGGCCGACATCTCGGCAAGCATCCTTACGGCTTCCCCGCGCAAGGACATTGCCGCCTCTGCGACTTTAGCGCGATTTCGGTCATTCGACATAGCTGCTTACCTTATTCACTGTGTTGGAGTGCGTTGAGCGGGTCCGAGGTCAGTCAGCCCACTATTGGGAGGGGCATTAAGATTAGCGTTTTGTGGATTGCTCCTAGCTTCGGCTGCCCAGATGCCGCGGGTGTGAAGCAGGTGCTTTCGCATCAAGCGCTTGGCGCCAAACGCTTGCCCTTCATCGATTAGGTCCAGCAACTGACGATGCTCTCTGGCGGTCGCCAGTAGATCGCGGGAACCACGAAGATGGACAAGGCCGTAGAGGCGAGTCTGGTCCCTCAGCGCTCCGACCATTCTAACCAGCCGCTGATTCCCCGAATTTGACAAAAGCAGAGCGTGAAACTCCCTGTCGGAAGCCAGGAAATCGGCCATGTCGCCAGCCTCCGCCGCAACTTCCGTCCGCCTGGCCAGCGACCTGAGCACTTCGAGATTCTTCAGCCTGCCACCGCGGGCAAGCTTTCCCGCCATCGGCACCTCAAGCATCAGGCGGCATTCAACCAGTTCCTCGAGATCGTGAGCGTCAAACTCCCGTACCGAGAACCCCCGATTGCGTACCATCAGGACCAATCCCTCGTCGGCGAGATGCAGGAGCGCCTCACGCACAGGTGTTGGTGAGACCTTCAACTGATCGGCAACTTCGCCGACCGAATAGAGCCGACCTGCCTCGAGGGCTCCGATCAGGATTTGCGCCCGCAACACACTTATTGCCTGGTTGCGCAAGCTGATCGGAGACAGGCTTTCGATGGGGCTATCCATTGTAAGCAGGAGCTGCCGTGATCGTGATGGGTTCAGGGACAGATCGAGGCTGCGGTGACGTCGAGGCCCGGAATATCACTCTCTGCTATACCGAACGGTGTTACGATCTTTAGCGCCTCGCCGCTCTGCCGAGCCTGATGGAACCAGGCGTTCCAGGCTTCGCGCAAGTCATTATCGGCTTTGCGGAACCCCATTCCTGCAACAGCTATTACCGGCTTGCCGTTCTCGTCCGACGGCTGCACTTCGAGCTCAGCGAATTCGACATCCGGCTGGCCGAGGGTCAGGACGATATGCTTTAACGCGATGCCGGCCCCCGTCACCGCCTCAACCCTTCCCGCTTGAAGACCGGCCACCGCCTTCTCGAAATCTGGAAATAGAACCTGTCGGTCTTTGCCGATTCCTGCGACGTCCGCGAACCGGATTTGCCCGGCTCCAGTGAGTAGCCCTAGGCGTGCGTTCGGGTTGGTCGCGATATCCTTGAAGCTCCGCAAATCGAGCGGATTGCCCGTTTTCACGACAAAGCCCTGCAGAAACTGCAGCTCTGGGTCGCCAAACGCGATCTGTTCGCAACGCTTGGGCTGAATCTGCATTGCGACGGCGATCATATCGAACCGTCCCGCTTCGAGCCCTCCAATAAGCGACCCAAATTCGCCGACGACACCTTCGACGTTGTCCGCGCCAACGCTTTTGAGAAACGCCTTCGCGAGTTCAGGGGACACGCCGGTAACCTCTCCGTCAGCGCCAACAAATGACGTCGGGGCGAAATTCGACAGTCCAATTCGCGCCGTTTTTTGAGCCTTAATCCGCTCAAGGGCTTCTTGGGCTTGAGTAGGACCTAGGGAGGCGCCTGCAAGCAACGCGACCAATCCCCCAACTAGCAACGACTTCCAGACACCCCGAAGCTGAGACACGACATTCCTCCATGTCAAACGAGACGTTGTACGTAGTAATATGTTACGCGTAACGCTAGATAGACATGGGGTCAAGGCATTCTTTTGCCGCGGTCAAAATTAAGCACACCTCGTTGAGGTGAATTTCCTCGGCGCGCTTCTCTATGCCCAGCCGATCGTGGGTGTGAGCCCTTGCTGAGGTTGAAACCTGATCCGTGGCCTCGCCGGGGATCTCAGGACGGAACTTGTTCGGCAAGCTCGCCAAAGGACGACGCCGTGGGATAGAAGTGCTTTAGAACTCTGGCCGCCTGCGACACCAGCAGGCGGTCAGGCGAACCAGTCGGCTCAGTGTCATAGGTATTGAGATCAGATCTTTCGTCGCGTTCTGGGGTATCCGGTTGGTTGGTCCCAACCGGCTAGGCCCAAACAGCCTGGTTTCCGATTTCTGAATCAAAGCTGTCCGCGACACTGGCATCGCAGCAGGCGGTTCGGGAGTGGAGCTGCCGCGGGAACGATCATTCCAACGCCGTCTGTCTGGGCGTATCGGGCAACCTCGCGATGTTCTCCGCCAAGTCATCACCCGTGTGTCGCTGCCTTGGCGCATGCTCTGCATCGACCGAAGCATTGGGCGGTGCGAACATCAAGAACCGGGCAGTTCCAGCATCGCACGCACCGCGACTGCATAGCCATTCGGTCCAAGACCGGCAATCACGGCTGTCGCAACCTTGGATACAAACGAACTGTGATAATACGCCTCGCGCCGGTGGATGTTGGATATGTGCAACTCGATGATCGGTCGAGATGACATCTTCAGCGCGTCAAGGATGGCGATGGATGTGAAGGTAAAGGCAGCGGGATTGATGACGATGCCCGCCTCCTCGTCGATCGCCTCGTGGATCCAATTGACGATCTCGCCTTCGAAATTGGACTGATGGAAGCGAAGCTCGCGCTCCCCCGCTGCCTTGCGGCACATGGCCTCCACCTCGGCAAGCGTCGTGGTTCCGTAGATTTCCGGCTCGCGCTTGCCGAGCCGGTTGAGGTTCGGGCCGTTAATGACAAAGATCGGCTTGGACATGTTGGTCTCCGTCGAAAAATTAGCCCTGGTAGCCGAGCAACCTGGGCAGCCAAAGCACCAGCGAGGGGAAAAAGGTGATGAGCGCCAGCGACACGATCATTGCATAGAAGAAAGGCAGCACATCGCGGACGATGTGGCGTAGCGGCGCGTTGGCTATCTTGGTCATGATGAAAAGCAGAAGGCCATAAGGCGGCGTGACCAGGCCGAGCATGATGTTGACCACACTCATCACGCCGAAATGCACCAGGTCGATACCGAGCGCGTTGGCGGTCGGGATGAACACCGGCAGGATGACGAGAATGATCGTCGTTCCCTCCAGCACGCAGCCCAGCACCAGAAGCACGATGTTGACCAGGATCAGGAATCCTGTCGGTGACAAATCCCAGCCCGTCAGCAGAACACTCAGCGAATGTGGGATGTTCTCGACCGTGACGACATAGTTGAAGACCATCGCGCCAGCGATCAGCATGCCGATCGAGGCGCTGGTCCGCGCGCTCGCCAGCACCGATCTGTAGAAGTCGCTCAAGCTGACGCTTCGATAAAGCACAACCGAGATGAGCAGTGCGTAGGCGGCGGCGATGGCAGCAGCTTCGGTCGGCGTCGTGATGCCCGAATAGATGCCGCCGAGCAGGACGACCGGCATCAACAGGGCCGGCAGCGCCCGCCAGGTGATGAGCGGCAGTTCGCGGACAGGCGTCGGTGGTTCGACGGGGAAATTGCGGGTGCGGGCATGGACGGCAACGAGGATGATCTGGAACAGCGCCATCAACAGGCCGGGGATGACGCCACCGAGAAACAGGTAGCCGATCGAGGCATCGGAGACGAGCGCATAGATGATCATCGGAATCGAGGGCGGGATGATCGGGCCGATCACCGCCGTTGCCGCGGTCAACGCCGCAGCATAGCTCGCCGGGTACTTGCCGTCGGCCGTCATCATGTTTTGCATGATCTTGCCCGAGCCGGCGGCGTCGGCGATGGCCGAGCCCGACATGCCGGCGAAGATGATCGACTGGAGCACGTTGACCTGGGCAAGCCCGCCCCGGAAACGGCCAACGAAGGCGTTGCAGAAGGTCATCAGCCGTTCTGTCATCGAGCCGATGTTCATCAACTCGGCAGCAAGGATGAAAAGCGGCACGGCGAGAATGATGTAGTTGGAATACATCCCGTTGAGAAACTGCTCCGCGGCCGTGCCCATATCGAGACCGGCCATGAACAGGTAGAGGATCGAGCCCGCAATCATCGCGTGCCCTACGGGCAGGCCCAGCAGTGCCAGCGCCGTGATCGCGACGATCGCGAGGGAAAAGGGACTGGCGAGGTTCATACGCCGGATCCTGCCTTGGTTGGATCAAACTCCTCCGGCGCCGAGCCGCGCAGAACCTGCCACGAGAGCCAGAGGTAGCGCATGATGATGGCGATGACGAAGACGACGTAGATGCAAAACACCCAGTCGAAGCGGATCTTCATGTAGGCGCTGCTTTCGACCTTCATGAAGCTGACGTAGTCGACGACAGCCGGTAAAGAGATGCCATAAAGCAAGATGATCGATGCCGCGCAGATCAGGAACATGGCACTTCGAACGCGCGGGCCGACGGAAGCGTAGATCAGGTCGAAACGCATCTCTTCCTGCTCAGTCAGCACGAACGCGGCGCCCCACAGCACGATCCATATCCAAAGGATGGCGCTCAGCTCGTTGGTCCAGCCGGTTGGCCAGTTCATCACATAGCGAAAGAATATCTGGAGAAGAAAGGCGAAGAACATCACTGCCAGCATGGCGGCAAGAACGTCTTCCGCGCGGCGATAGAGCCAGCCGCCTATTCGGTTCATCCTGGGATTCATGATCATCAGTCCGGAAGGCACAGCCGCTGCGATGGAGGAAGGCGGGGCCGGCCGCCATGGCCAGCCCCGCAAGCCGCGTCTACAGCGCGTTGATCTTGTCGACCATTCCAGCCGGCCAGTCCTTGGCAAGTTCCGAGGCAAGGTATTGTTCCTGAACGTGCTTGCGGAATGCAGCGACGTCAGGCTCGTAGATCTTCAGCCCCTTGCCCTTGAACGTCTCGACGAGTTCCTTCTCGTGGGTCAGGTGTTTTTCGGTGGAGAAGTCGATCGCCGCATCGGCGGCCGCCTGGACCTTCGCCTGCTTGTCGGCGCCCATGTCGTCCCACGTCTTCTTCGAGATGGTGAGCAGGTCGAAGCCGACGAGATGCGAGGTCAGCACGATCTGCGACATCACTTCGTAGAACTTCATGTTCTCGACATTGGGCAGCGGATTGTCCTGGCCGTCGATCGCGCCGGTCTGGAGGCCGGTGTAGACCTCGGCATAGGCCATCGGCGTCGGGTTGGCGCCAAGGGCCGTACCCAGAAACTGCCAGGCATCGCCACCTGGCATACGCAGCTTGACGCCGGCCAGGTCGGCAGGGGTCTTGACCTCCTTGTCCGACTTCAGCCCGACCTGACGCACGCCGAAATAGGTTGGACCGAGCACCTTGATGCCAAGCTGGTCCTCGGTCAGCTTCTTCATCTCGGCGCCGGCCTCGCTGGCGAAGAAGGCCTTCAGGTGGGCGGCATCGCGGAAGAGATAGCCCGCAGTCAGGATCGACCAGGCAGGTATCTGCTTGGAGATGTCCTGTGGCGCGACGTTGCCCATCTCGAGATTGCCACGCTGGAGCGCGACGAGTTCGGTGCCCTGCTTGAACAGGTTGCCGCCATAGTAGCCTTCGAAAACGAAGTCGTCCTTGATGGCGTCGGCAAACATGCTCATCATTTCGGCGCGGATATCCTTCTCCGAGAACACCGCCGAAAAGCGCAGCTTGGGCTTGTCTTGGGCCAGCGCCGGCCACGGCATAGCCGTGGCGGCCAGCGCTGATCCAATCAGGAAATGTCTGCGTGTCACATTCAGTGTCATGGTTTTCCTCCCTTGAATTCCATTCCATTGCTCAAGCGCCTTCTAAGCGCGTTGATCTTTCGACCGCGCCGCCCTTATGGCGGCGATCGTTCTTGTCCGGGCCAAATCCTTATCAACCGCGTCATGGCGCCGCCTCGAAGTGGCCAGCCATTGCCGTGCGGTCCGGGGCCATGCCGGTGAACAACTCGAAGGCGCGAACCGCCTGGTAAACCGCCATTCCGGTTCCCGAGAGCGCCCGACAGCCCAATGCTCGTGCCCGCTTCAGCAATTCGGTTTCTTCGGGGAAATATATGATCTCAGCAACCCAGTGATGGGCCCGAAGCAATACGGCCGGAAACGGCATGCCGGGATATTTGGCCATGCCAACGGGCGTTGTGTTGACGATACCGTCTGCGGCGGCGATCACACCGGCAACATCGGTCGCCGCCAGCACATGCTTGCCGAAACCCGCCGTCATCCGCTCTGCCAGACGATGCGCCCTCTCCTCGTTGCTGTCGATGATGCGCAGTTCGCCGGCACCGAGTTCAACAAGCGCACAAGCCACCGCTGCGCCAGCGCCGCCGGCGCCGAACTGCACTATGCGGCCCAGTGAACAACGCGCCATCGCTTCGCGGAAACTCTCGGCAAAGCCCCAGCTGTCGGTGTTGTGCCCCTGGCGCGCACCGTTCGAAAAAACCACGGTGTTGACAGCACCTATCGCCGAGGCTTCGGGTGCCAGCCAGTCGAGATGCCCGATCACGTTTTGCTTGAAGGGGTGGGTGATGTTCAGTCCGGCAAAGCCCATCTTCTCGGCAGCCGCAATGACGTTCCCCAACGCATTGTCTTCCAAGCCAAGTCGGTCGAAGTCGATCAGCACATAGCTGTAGCTGATGCCAAGCCGCGCTCCCTCGCGTTCATGCATGACCGGCGAGCGGGACAACTGGATACCGCGGCCCACCAAACCGACCTGCACGGAGCCTGACGAGCCTGCGTCCCCAGCCTTGGTCTTGGCCACCAGGCGCCCAAGCATGTCGGCGAACGAAGCGTCCGAAAGCTGCAACCGTTCCTCCCTGGCCGCATGTGATACTGCTGGTCGGCAGCCTCAGCGCTGCTCTTGTGTTTGTTCGGGCTTGGCCGGTAAATGGCTGCGCCCGATTTGACGCACAATGTACGAACTGGTTAGTTTAGTCAACGACCAGGGCCGAGGAGCACGATGGACAGTGAAGTAAAGGCGGACCAGGCCAGGAACCGACGAAGAGCCAAGGGGGCGACGACGCGCACGCAGGACCCGGAAGGGACGCGGCAGAATATTCTGGAAATCGCCTCGGAGGAGTTTGCGCTGAACGGTCTGTCGGGCGCCCGCATTGACGAGATCGCAGCGCGCACCCGTTCCAGCAAGCGCATGATCTACTATTACTTCGGAGACAAGGAAGGGCTTTACCTCAGCGCGCTGGAAAACGCATACCGTCTTGTGCGCGAGGGCGAGGCAAAACTCGACATCGAGGGGCTGCCCCCTGTTGCGGCACTGTCGCGACTGGTCGAATTCACCTTCGACCATCATCACCAGCACGAGGAATTTATCCGTATGGTGATGATCGAAAACATTCATCACGGCCAGTTTCTGGAGCGCTCGGAGGCAATTCGCGAACTCAACGTCACCGCAATCGACCACATTGCGCGCATCTATGCGCGAGGCGTGTCCGAAGGCGTCTTTCGCGAGGGCATCGACCCGGTAGAACTGCACTGGCAGGTCAGTGCGCTGTGTTTCTTCAATGTTTCCAACCGAGCCACCTTCTCCAAGATATTTGGCCGCGACTTCGGCACCGAAGAACAGCTGGCGCGACTGAAGCGCAATTCCATCGACATGGTGCTGCGCTTCGCGATGCGCTGAGCAGGAGCGGCACTGCGCGGCCTTGATCCATCAGACCCACAGGCATAGTGTAAACGAACTAGTTCGTACATTATGCGCATGCGGGAGGCACTGGTGAAGACTTCGATCGCTACGGTCTCGATCAGCGGCGGTTTTGCCGACAAGCTGGCGGCCATTGCTGAAGCGGGCTTTGACGGGATCGAAATCTTCGAGAATGACCTCGTCGCCTTCGACGGCTCGCCGGCGGATGCCGGCAAGATGGCGCGCGATGCCGGGTTGGCGATCACCTTGTTCCAGCCCTTTCGCGACTTCGAAGGCCTGCCTGAACCGCAGCGCAGTCGCGCATTCGACCGTGCCGAACGAAAATTCGATGTCATGCACGAGCTTGGCACCGAGCTGATGCTGGTTTGCTCGAGCGTGTCGCCCGTAGCACTGGGCGGCATCGACCGCGCCGCCGCAGACTTCCGCGAATTGGGCGAACGCGCAGCCAGGCGCGGACTTCGTGTCGGTTATGAAGCACTCGCCTGGGGCAAGCATGTCAACGACCATCGCGACGCATGGGAGATCGTGCGCCGCGCCGATCACCCCAACATTGGCTTGATCCTGGATTCTTTCCACACGCTGGCGCGCCGCATCGACGTCTCTTCGATACGCTCCATCCCCAAGGACAAGATTTTCATCGTCCAGCTCGCCGACGCACCGGCGATCGACATGGATCTGCTCTACTGGAGCCGCCACTTTCGCAACATGCCCGGCGAAGGTGACTTGCCCGTCCGCGAATTCATGCAGGCGGTCTCAGCCACCGGCTACGACGGCTACCTTTCGCTCGAGATATTCAACGACGCGTTCCGCG
Organism: Aminobacter carboxidus; assembly: GCF_014863355.1. Taxonomy (GTDB): domain Bacteria; phylum Pseudomonadota; class Alphaproteobacteria; order Rhizobiales; family Rhizobiaceae; genus Aminobacter; species Aminobacter carboxidus. The sequence goes on from NZ_JACZEP010000015.1 coordinate 62,091, forward strand.
GCGGGGCAGCCAGGGCGATTGCCATCGATGGCCGCCGGTCGCTGGTCAATCTGATGGACCAGGTACACCGAGCAGAGCCAGCACTGCAGGTCACTTTGCCTGAAATGCCGGATCGCGTTGCCGTTCATGGCGTCGAGTTTGTCGAATTCGCCACCGACCGGGCTGGCGCTGCCGAACTCGACCGCTTCCTGCATGGCCTCGGCTTTGGCCATTGCGGTCTCCACGTCTCCAAGAGTGTCGCGCTCTACCGGCAGGGCAAGATCAATATAGTGGTCAACACCGAAAAGGAGGGCTTCGCTCACTCGTCCTTTCTTGTGCATGGTACGTCCGTCTGCGCTATCGGGCTCAAGGTGGAAGATGCACAGGCAACCGTAGAGCGCGCACGTCTGCTGGGTGCTGAGCCGTTCGAACAGCCTGTCGGTTCGGGCGAACTCCTGATACCGGCGATCCGCGGCGTCGGCGGGAGCTTGCTCTACTTTATCGACGACAAGTCGGAGCTGTCGCGCGTCTGGGACGTCGAGTTCCGCCCCCTCAAAGGCAACGCGGCACTTCTTGCAGATGGACTAACCCGCGTTGATCACGTCGGGCAGACCATGGATCACGGCGAGATGTTGACCTGGCTTTTGTTCTATACGTCGATCTTCCAGACCCGCAAAGCTCCCCTGGTCGACGTCATTGACCCCTCCGGCATCGTTCGAAGCCAGGCAATTGAAAATGACGATGGTTCGTTGCGCCTGACGCTCAATGGTGCCGGGAACCGCCGGACACTTGCCGGCCATTTCATCGCAGAGAGCTTCGGCTCGAACGTCCAACACCTCGCCTTTGCCTGCGATGACATTTTTTCAACCGCCGCCGCGCTGAAGGCACGGGGTTTTGAACCACTGCAGATGTCACCCAATTATTATGACGATGTGGAAGCGAGATTTGGCCTTGAGCCGGAACTGGCCGACAGGTTGCGCGATCACAATATGCTCTACGACCGAGACGATTTCGGCGAATATTTCCAGCTCTACGCGCCGACCTGGGGCGAAGGCTTCATCTTCGAGATCGTCGAACGTCGCGGCAACTACACGGGATACGGCGCCTCGAATGCGCCGTTCCGCATCGCCGCTCAAAAACGGCATATGCGACCGGCGGGCATGCCACGCTTGTGATTTGCTGCATCGAACGTGCCCCGGAAACGCGCCGGTTGCCGCAGCTTGGCCCGATCCTAGCCGCAGCAGGGTTGCGTCCCGGATGGCGAGCTATCCCCACAATAAGAAACTGATCTGAAGAAACTGTCCTGGCGACCCTTCTCCGCCAGCCATCGGCACCGCGGCTTGCAACGCGACGCGCAGCCGGCTGGTGCGACACGCATTTCGCTGCTTCGGATTAACGGCATCGATGCCTTGTGAAGCTGTATCGGAGCGATGCCATCGCGACCTCAAAGGTCAGCTTTGCGGCGGGCTTCACTGCCACTTGTTCGCCTGCCTTGCCTATGATGGCTCGGGATTTTCCAGCGGAAATGCCCCCGTTCACATGGATCTCGGCCCAGGACTCGAGGATTGGCGCCGCTGTCAAGCGCGGCAAACGATGCCGCCTTCACCTCCGTGACGTGGCAGGCCGGCTTCATGGAGCGGCCATGATAGCTGACCACCAACGGCTTCTCCTTATGCTCGGCAAGCCCTGATCGTCTTGAATTGCAGGTCAACTGGCAATGCCAGTTCCGCATTCGATCGACAGCGTTGACAGGGTCGCCCCCGCCAGCGAACCATTTCGCTTCCGCGAGCGTGGAAAGCCCTGTCAAACACAATGGCGCGTAGCAGCCAAAAAGGCCTTGCGGTTATTCTAAGATACGGTTATTCTAATGATAGTAAGAATTGCCTTTGGCCGGGTTGCCCTGGCCTTGAGGGCGGGCAGCGCCGTTGTCAGGGAGGAACTAGCCTGATGGGACTCCGGACCTCCGCCGACCGATAAAGGTCCGCGGAAGCCAACCAATCGAGGCGACGGTTGCGTCTCGTGACGGCGTCGTCTCTGGCTGTCTCCCTAAGGAAATGCGGCGTGGTTGCCTAGGCGATCAGAATCGCAACAGCATAAAAAGAGGTGAGGAGTCGTCTTGGATCAGTTCTTACAACACTTAGCCAACGCCCTAATCATGGGCGGGACCTATGCACTGCTTGGGATAGGTCTCACGCTTATCTTCGGCATCATGCGTATTGTAAATTTCACACATGGTGAGCTTTACGCTTTCGGCGCATATATGATGTACTTCTTTGCCGTCGTGCTGGGACTGAACTTCTACATGGCGATCGCCTTCGCGATCTGCGCCGGCATGGTTCTTGGCGCTGCGATCGAATATCTACTGCTCCGATCCAAGCGCGGTGCCGATATCGACACCACCATGCTGATCATGATCGGCGCCTGGATCGTGCTTCAGAACACCGAAATCCTGATATGGGGCAGCGTTGCCAAGTCCATCAACTCGCCTTTCCCGATTGAGCCCCTGACTCTGGGCCCAGTATCGCTTTCCAGCGTCCGCGTCTTTGTTCTCTTCGTCGCGCTGGCTTTGATCGCAGCCACCTACGTGCTGATCAATCGCACGAAGCTTGGCAAGGCGATGCGAGCAACATTCCAGGATAGCTCGACCGCGGCGCTGATGGGCATCAACACGAGCGCGATCTACACCATCACCTTCGGGCTAGGCTCGGCTCTCGCCGCGGCCGCCGGGGCGCTCCTCGGCCCTGTTTTCGTGGTTGCGCCGGCGATGGGCGACCTGGCTTCATTGAAGGCATTCGCCATCGTCATTCTTGGCGGCCTGGGAAACATTACCGGCGCGGCATTTGGCGGCTTCATTCTGGCGTTCGCCGAGGAAATGGGAGCCAGCTACATCTCGTCCGGTTACCGCGACGCCATGGGCTTCCTCATCATCATCATCGTCCTGCTGTTTAGGCCCACGGGCCTGTTCGCCAGATCGGAGCGCGTCGGATGAGCCGTATTTTTACCCTATTGGTGCTGGCGTTCTTCCTCAGCGTTCCGCTCTGGTTGACCGACCAATATTACCTCCACACGCTCGTCGTATGCGGCATCTTCATGCTCGCGGCCATGAGTCTCAATCTGCTGCTCGGCTATACGGGCCAGCTAAGCCTAGGGCACGTCGCTTTTTTCGGAATTGGCGCCTATGTCAGCGCGCTGACGTCGCTTGGCTTCAGCGTTTCAATCTTCGCCTATCAAATCACCCATGAGCCTTGGCCTCCAGTCATCGGCGTCGTCTTGGGCGGCGCGGTAGCGGGGCTCTGTGGCTATCTGATCGGCAAGCTCGCATTCCGCGTGCGCGGCGCCTATTTCGTCATCGTCACCGTCAGCTTTGCCGAAGTCATCCGGCTGATCGCACTCAATTGGATCGAACTGACGAATGGCCCCTTGGCATTGCCCGGCATCCCGCCGCTGACGCTTGGCTTCGAGCCGATCGGCTACGCCACGCTGTGGAGCAAGGGGGCGAACTACTACGTCGTGTTGACCTTTATCGTCATCACTTACATCATCATCAAGCGGCTGATCGACTCTCCCTACGGCAGGGCGATGATCGCACTGCGCGAGAACGAGATTCTGGCGACCTCCGTCGGCATAAGCGTCACGCGCTACCTGGTGCTTGCAGCCGTCTTTGCCGGCACGATTGCCGGCGTCTCCGGGACACTTTACGCGCACTACATCCAGATTATCGACCCGATGATCTTCATGTTCCTCAACACTGTGACCATGGTGATCATGGTCATCACCGGCGGCAAGGGAACGCTTGCCGGGCCGGTTGTCGGGGGCCTTATTTTCGGAATTGCTCCGGTCATTTTGCGCAACTACGTCGGCCCGGAGGTTCAATGGATCCTCTACGGCGCGTTGATGATCCTGATCGTCTTCGTCCTGCCTGAAGGGATTGTCCCGGCGATCGAGCGCTGGTTCAGCCGAGCAACCGCTAAAAGTGCCGAGCTTGCAATGGAGCCCGGCAAAGGAGCACGTTCGTGACCTCAGCGCAGAATACCAAGGCCATCTTGAGTGTCGAAAACGTGGCGATGCATTTCGGTGGATTGATCGCGATCTCCGACATGAATTTCCATGTCAATGAGGGTGAGTTGGTCAGCCTCATCGGCCCCAATGGGGCCGGCAAAACCACTGCATTCAACATCATCACCGGGTTTCAAAGACCGACCAAGGGACGGGTTTCGTTTCGAGGCACGTCGCTTGCCGGGCTCAAACCGCACCAGGTGACGTCACTTGGGCTGGTACGCACCTTTCAGCGCACCAATCTGTTCGACAAGATTTCCGTCTTCGACAATGTGCTTATCGGTCTGCACCGGAAGACGTCCGCTCGATTGCTGGGCACGCTGTTGTCACTGCCGCGGGAACGTAAGGCCGAGGCAGAGCTGCGTGATCAGGCGTGGGAAATCCTGCGCCTCGTTGGCATCGAGCACCAGGCAAAGGAGCGGGCTTCGGGTTTGCCGTATGGCGATCAGCGACTGCTCGGCGTTGCGCTCGCCCTCGCAGCACAGCCTTCAGCCCTGCTTCTCGATGAACCCGTTTCAGGCATGAACGCCACAGAGACAGGGCGCTTCATCGAACTGATCAACAAGCTCCGCAGTCGCGGCACGACGATCCTGCTCGTGGAGCACGACATGCCAATGGTGATGCGCATTTCCGACCGGATCGTGGTCCTGAACTACGGGCGCATCATCGCGAACGGAACCCCAAAGGAAATCCAGAATGATCCGGAAGTGATCCAGGCATATCTCGGTCAAGGGGTGAAGCATGCTTGAGATCAAGAAGCTTATCTGCCGCTTTGGGAAAACCGTCTCCTTCGGCAATCCGTCCCTCAAGGATTTCGCGAACGCGATGGTGGTGCTGATCGGGGCAAATCCGACCGGGTCGTGGTCTGAACCCAAGGAAGCAACAATTCGCATCCGGACCTCGTTGCATACCCCGGTCAAGGAGTGAACACATGCTCGAGATAAAGAATCTTGTATGTCGGTATGGTAAGGTAACCGCGCTGAAAGGCGTTTCGCTGAAGGTTCCGGCAAACTCGCTCGTGGTCCTTGTCGGCGCGAACGGTGCCGGCAAGAGCACCACCTTGAGAGCAATCTCGGGTTTGGTACCGGCCGCCAGCGGCAGTATCCTGTTCAACGGCGAGGAGATCACAGGTCGAACCGCAAGCCGTATTCTGTCCCTGGGCATTGCCCATTGCCCGGAAGGACGGCGCGTCTTCGGCCAGATGACCGTGCTCGAGAATCTTGAGGTCGGGTGCTATCTGCGCAAGGACACCGCTCTCATCCGGCAGGACATTGACCACATCTTTGGCCTCTTCCCACGACTGGCCGAGCGGCGCAAGCAGATCGCTGGAACCCTCTCGGGCGGCGAACAACAGATGCTTGCGATCGGCCGCGCGATGATGTCGCGGCCCAAATTGATCATGTTCGACGAGCCTTCGCTCGGTCTCGCCCCAAACATCGTTTCTCAGACCTTTGACATCATCAAAGGTATCCGCGATGCCGGGACGACAGTTCTGATGGTCGAACAAAATGCCTTCGCCGCGCTCGATATGTGTAACCATGCCTATCTGCTCGAAGCGGGCTCCATGGTCCTCGAGGGGCCTGGCGAAAAGCTGATCAATGATCCGCATGTCCGCGAGGCATATCTGGGAGCAGGGCTGGCTCACGCATAGCTTGTGCGTTCCCAAAGCTGCAGTAGCGGATGAACGGTTGATCGAGGGGCGTCATAGAAAGCGTCCCTCGGTCGCATTGTTCCGATAAACACAACGATGCGAGTTTGCTCGCCCTCGCCTAAGCGTCGTTCCCGTTGGCTGGCTCCTTGCCGCGCGCAGCAACTCCAAGCCGACCCATGGGGCGGCCATTGCGCTGGCAACAGCACGGGCGCGCATGTCGCCGGGCAAGGCCGAGACCTCGCCATAAGGACCGCCAGCGCTGGCAGTGTTCGTCGAGCGGACGTTCGCCGCGTTTCCACGCAGCCAGCCGGGAGTTTGTCCTCCTCCGCCTAGACCGCGACAGTCTTCGATCGTCGGCGGCGCGGAAGACGCGGATCGCGATCTCCGAGCGATTAGCGAAGAGGATTTTCTTGATCGAAACCTGCATGACACCCGCACCGGAAACGCGTGCCAGTTGCAGCGTGATATCCAGGTGAATGTGGGATGAACCGGCAATGCCTGCCCACGAGGCTTTGGCGACCGCCGGTAGGCCGCGCCAGGATGCTGGTCAATCAACGCGAAAAGCGCTTGCGCTATCTTACTAATAATGGGATGATAGTACCACTGCTTGCTCGCACTCGGGAGGAGCGCAAGTTCGTCTGCCTGTTTCCAATCCTTGCAGTGATGCGCCGCCACGAAAGAGGCGGCGTTGTCGTGAGAGCGCGCAAAGTGCAGTCAAATAAGGGGAGAATTCGCATGAGTAGGCTCATTAACATCGTGAGTAAAGTCAGCGTCGCGCTGGTAATGGCGGGTGTGGCGTATGGAACTGCAGCTGCTGAAGACACCATCAAAATTGGTGTCAACGAACCGCTGACCGGCGCCTTTGCCGCCTCCGGCACCTACATCGTCAACGGCGCCAAGCTGGCAGCTGAACAGATCAATGCTTCCGGTGGTATCCTCGGCAAACAGATCGAGCTTGTCATCGAAGACAACAAGAGCAATCCGACCGAGGCGGCAGCCGTCGCGGAAAAGCTGATCACCAGCGACAAGGTTCCCATCATGATGGGTGCCTGGGGTTCGAGCCTCACGCTTGCGGTGATGCCCAAGCTCATGCAGTACCAGGTGCCGATGCTGGTCGAAACGTCGTCGTCGAGCAAGATCACCAAACAGGGCAATCCCTATATCTTCCGCATCTCCCCGCCATCCTGGGTGGAGGCCAAGATCTTCCAGCCGCTGCTTCCTTCGCTCGGGATCAAGAAGGTCGACTTCCTTGGCATCAACAACGACTGGGGTCGTGGCACGATCACGGACTTCACGGCGATGTTCAAGGAAAACGGCGTCGAGGTCGGCCTTGCTGAAACCATGGACCAGGGCGCCGAGGACATGGGTGCCCAGCTGTCGAAGATCAAAGCGTCCGACTCCGACACGATCATTGTCACGACGGGCGTCGAGCAGCTGACGCTGGTGCTGAAGCAGGTTGCAGCCCTCGGCATCACCAAGAAGATCATCACCACCGGCGGGTCGCAGAACCCTGACCAGCTGATCCAGCAGGCCGGCGCCGCCGCCAACAACACCATGCATATGGTCTTCTTTGCGCCTTGGGATGCAGCCAAGACGCCGCATCCGGACCAGTCGAAGGTCTTCATCGACGCCTGGGCAAAGGCTGGCCATAATGCGGCCGGCATGACCGAGAGCTATCGTGGTTACGATGGGATTTTCGTCATCAAGACCGCAATCGAGAAGGCTGGAAAAGCAGAGCCCGAGGCAATCCGCGAGGCATTTTGGGGTGTGGATGTGCCTACCCTCAACGGCAATGTCACCTTCACCAAGGACGGACCAGAGGGCAAGGAAAGCGGACAGTACCTCGCCAAGGGCACGCTGATCACCATCACGGACGGCAAGGTGGTCCTGCCGTCTTCCTGATAAACGACGACACCGAAAACTGAGTTTCAAGGCCCGGCGGGAAACCGCCGGGCCTTTTCATGTTTCATGCATTGTGAAGCGGGATGGCGAGGCCTGCCTTCAGCCTCTCCATGACGACGAGTGTGCGGAACTTCTTGACGTTGTGGTTTTCGAAGAACAATCGGCGCGTCAGGGCATCGTATTCGCGCATCGACGGCACCGTGACGATGAGAACAAAATCCGCGTCGCCCGTGACGTAATAGCACTGCTGGACATCCGGATCTGCCTGAAAACTCCGCTTGGCGGCATCCAGCAGATCCAGCCGTTCACTTTCGATGCGGACCTCGACGATGACTGTAATCGGCCTGCCCATTTTTGCGGGATCCAGCGTCGAGTAATTGCCGACAATGACCCCAGCATCGCGCATGCGCTGGATCCTGCGATTGACCGCTGCGGCGGAAAGATGGACCCGCTCCCCGATGATCCGCTGGGATGTCGAATTGTCCTGCTGGAGGATGTCGAGTATCGCGAGGTCGAAGCTATCCAGGCTTCCAGCATCAATGCCGCGCATGTCACCCCCAAACTTGCAAAGATGTTGCGTGCGATGTGGCTAAATCGCGCAAATTTTGAGGGCCGCGCGGACTATTCTTCAGTGAATTCGCCAAAGGATAATCCCATGCTGCTGATGAATACGCATGCCGACCTCAACCGGCCGCTCGATCGGTCCGATGCCGAAATGCTCGGGCTTGAGGCGGCCCGGACCGTGGAACGGTTCCTGACCTTTCGGCCCAACCACACCCCTACTCCGCTCCGCGCGCTGACGCAGCTGGCGAGCGAGGTCGGGGTTGCGGCAATCCATGTGAAAGATGAATCGCAGCGTTTGGGACTCGGCAGCTTCAAGGCTCTCGGTGGATCTTATGCCGTGATCCGGCTCGTACTCGAGCAAGCGAGCCGTGAGCTCGGAAGAGAGGTCGATGTCAGCGAGCTGCAAACGCCGGCCGTCAGGCAGATAGCTGAGCGCATCACGGTCGGCTGCGCGACTGACGGCAACCATGGAAAGTCGGTCGCTGCGGGAGCTACGCTGGTCGGAGCCAGGGCTGCGATCTTCGTTCATTCGGGTGTGACGGACGAGCGTGTCGCGGCCATCGCACAATTCGGAGCCGAGATGATCCGCGTCAAGGGCACCTATGACGACTCCGTCGCAGAAGCCGAGCGTGTCTGCCAAGAGCATGGATGGATCGTCGTGTCCGATACGTCGTGGCCGGGTTACGAACGCATTCCGGGGTTGGTCATGCAGGGTTACACGGCCATGCTGCAGGAGGCTTTGCAGGAACTCCCGGCCGCACCGACCCACGTCTTCATGCAAGCAGGTGTTGGCGGCCTGGCTGCAGCGGTTGCCGGCCACTTTGATATTGTTTATGGCGCCAAACGTCCGACATTCATCGTGGTCGAGCCGGACCGTGCCGCATGTCTCTACGAGAGCGGGGTTGTCGGTCGGCCCGTCAAGATCGAGCACGGGGAGCCCACCATCATGGCCATGCTCGAATGTTATGAGCCATCGCTTGTGGCTTGGCGTATCCTCAGCCGCAAAGCCGACGCGTTCATGACGGTCAGCGAGGAGAATGCCGCCGACACCATGCGCCAGCTGGCAAATCCACAGGGCGGAGATCCCGCAATCGTCGCGGGCGAGAGCGGTGGCGCTGGACTGGCTGGTTTGTTGCAGGCGCTCGCGTCCAACGAGGCCCGGGCGAAACTCGGGCTTGATGCTTCCTCGCGTGTATTTGTCATCAACACCGAAGGGGCGACCGACCGGGCGCGATATGAAGCGATCGTTGGCCGCTCGCCGGCTGAAGTCCTTGGGTCGCGTTAAGCGGCGGTGACGAAATCGATCGATGCCGCTTTTGTTGAGGATATCAGCGAGCGGCATCGACGATGGTCATTTCGCCGTCCGTTGGCGGCGCTTGCTGTGGTCCAGCAGTTCGACCCGCAAAGCAAAGCAGTCCTTGTGATAATGGATGCTTGCCACGTAGATGGCGACGCCATTGTCATCGATCAGGATAAGCCGGGAGTCGGCAGTGGGTTCTCCAAGACCGATCTCGAGCAAATTCGCTGTCTCGGGATCTGCAACGCCGATCGTGAATGTCTGGGGCGCCTGAGAAATCGTGACGTCGGGCATTTCCAGGATCTGCGGCAATGCCGCAGAGTGGGTGAAGCGCTTGCGATCCTTGTCGAAGATATGCTTCGCCAAATGCAGATTGACGACTGAGAAGGGTTCGCCGTTGTTGTACTGCACGCTTCTGAGGAAGGTATACCCCTCCGCGGGCGTTCCTTCTCCGGCCTTCAGTTCGGGAGCGGCAGCGCCTTCCTCGATGTGAACACGCTTGAGCACATTGTCTTTGAGGTTGGCGATCATTGCATCAAGATCGGTCGCCAGATTCAACCAACGGTTCTTCTTGAGCTTAAGCGAAACAAAGGTGCCGCGGCCTTGCTGGGCGTCCAGCAGACCCTCCTGTCGCAACAGGTCGATGGCTTGCCTGATCGTGACGCGCGCTACGGAGAACTCGACCTCCAGCTCCTCGAGCGTGGATATCTTGTCGCCAGGCAGCCAGACGCCGCGGTCGATGCGCTGCCGCATGACCGAGGCGACCTGAATGTAGAGCGGCGTAGGGCTGCGATCGTAGATTTTGGATGTGATGTTCATGAGCCTAATATACGGTAAATAGAACCATTTATCCAGCCCCGGTGCGATCAAACTTGGTTGTGCAAAGGGCGCGAAATGGACCAAGCCAGGCCGGCTGCACCAGTAGATTGTTTCCGCTTTTCTTCGAATCGCGGAAACTCTCTATCTTCTTGTTTTTGCGCAATTCCGGACTGAAAACCGCTGCACACTTTTCCTGGAATTGCTCTAAATTTCGGTCGACGACGATTTGACAGCTTGGCGGCTTACCGGCGCCGGAACACGCTGGCAAAGAGCGCCTTTATCCGGCCGATGATCACCGATGTGAACAGCGAGCCAGCGTCAAATTCGGCAGCGACGGCAGGCGCTGCGCCCTCGCCGGCTGAAAGCTTGGCTTCCAGATTCTGAACAAAGGCAGCGATCAATCGGTTGGCAATGTCTTGCACCAGCCCGGATCGGCTGAATTGCGCCAGCATTCCGGTCAGTGTGAACCCAACCGTCACGTCAACACGGGTCTGCCCAGGTCTATCGCCCTGTTTGACAGCATAGCCGATCAGGCCGCGCGTTGCCGAATTGCTGCGCTGGTCCTTGCCAGTGCCGCTAATGGTGCCGGTGCGTGTGGCATCGTCACGACTGACGTCTGCAACACCCTGAAATTCAGCGCTGATGGGGCCAACCTTGACCTTGATGCGCCCCTCGACATGTCCATCGACAGGTTCGCCATTGAGTGACGCGCCGGGAAGGCAAGTCGCCACCTCGCCGATGCGTCCGAAGAACTCCCACACCTGATCCACCGGGTGCTCGACCGTGAAGCTCTGCACAAACGTCGTCTGTGGCGTCCAGTTCGCATCGGCGCGCGCCGGTGCAACTGCCACAGAGGCAGCAGCCTTTGTCGGCGAGGTCTCGCGTGGCTTTGCAGCTCCATTGGCGGCAACGGCGCTGGAATGGCCGGAACCCGCCGGTCCGAGCACCTTGCGGTTGCCGTCGGCAATGGCACCTGCACCGCGTTTGCGTCGTGCCTCAATGACGCTTTGAACGGCTCGAACGATGCCGACATACCCCGTGCAGCGGCAAAGGTTCCCGCTCATGGCAACGCGGATGTCATGCTCGCTCGGGCTCTCCATCCTCAGCACGACGTCGCGTGCCGAGACCATCATCCCTGGTGTGCAATAGCCGCACTGAAGGGCGTGTTCCCGTTTAAAGGCTGCCCGCAGTTCGGTAGCGATCTCGTCGTTGTCCAGACCTTCAATCGTCGTGACGTGGGCATGTTCGCACGTCACCGCAAATGTAATGCAGGACCGGGTCGGCACGCCATCGACGAGAAGCGTGCACGCGCCGCAGACGCCATGCTCGCAGCCAATGTGGGTTCCGGTCAGATTGTGGCAGTCGCGAAGATAGTCGGCGAGATGCGTCCGAGGTTCTGCCGTTGCTGAAAGTTGCTTGCCGTTAACGGTGAGATTGATTGTTGTCATGCTGGGTATGCTCGCTCGATGGCGCGTCGCAAGGCGACGACATGGGTCTGACGATCGATCTGATCGACCATGCCAGAGGCTTCCAGGAGTTTTGCCGTGGCGTTGGCGTCAAAGCCTTTTGCAGGTTTGTCGCCTTGTCCATCACCAATGAAGGCGGTAGCAGCAGCCACAACGATCGGCTTGCTTTCTGTCGCACCGATAACGGCCCGGCTTGCACCCCTCTCCGGATCATGGAGAAACGCCCCGATCGCGTGTGCAAATTCGCCCGTCTTGCGGCAACTCTTGTAATAGCCCCAGCGGGCACCATGTCCGAGCTTGGGGATACTGACCGAAACCAGGATCTCGCCGGGACGCAGATCCGCCTCGAGCGCGCCAAGCATATAGTCCTCAACCGACATTGTACGACTACCAGCGGGTCCCGCGACCGTTACCGAAGCGCCAATGGCGGACAGGATGGAAATCCAGTCGGCAGACGGGTCGGCATGTGTCAGACTTCCGCCGATCGTGCCGCGGTTACGGACAGCTCGGTAGGCAATGCCGCTGGCGACAGACGGCAGCGCACCGTGCGTGACGTCGGGCACGCGCAAATCCTCGAAATCCGCATGCGTCACGCAAGCGCCGACGACAATCCGGTCGCCTTGATCGGTAACGGCTTTGAGTTCGCCAATGCCAGTGATGTCGACGACCAGGTCTGGTTGCACAAGACGCATATTGAGCATCGGACCAAGCGATTGCCCGCCGGCCATGACCTTTACAGTACGGCTCTCATCGCCGATGAGCGCGATGGCACCAGCGACGTCCTTGGGACGAGCGTAGTCGAAATTGACCGGTTTCACGCTACGGCTCCCTGCAGTTGCCGGGCTGGCTGGTTGTGCTGCGATCGCTGGATAGCCTCCAGGACACGGCGCGGCGTGATGGGTGATCGAAGTAGCTCAACGCCATAACCTCTTAGCGCATCGTTGACGGCGTTGCTGATTGCGGCAGGAGGCGCGATAGCTCCGCCTTCCCCGATGCCCTTGACCCCGAATTCGGTATAGGGCGCGAGCGTTTCCATGTGATCAAGTCGCGGAGCAGGCACCTCGGTCGGCCCCGGCAACAGGTAGTCCGCAAAAGTCGACGCCAGCGGCTGCCCGGACGCGTCGAAATTCATTTCTTCGTAAAGAGCAGTGCCGATGCCCTGGGCCAACCCGCCGTAGATCTGGCCATCGACCACCATCGGATTGATCAGCTTGCCGCCATCCTCGACAATGACATAGTCGAGGATCTCGATGTCACCCATTTCAGGATCGACGGCGACGACCACCGCGTGGGCAGCGTAACTAAAGGTGCCGGAATCGCGCTGCGGCTTGTAGCCGATGGTCACTTCCAATCCGCGCGGATCGACGCCGGCCGGCAGGTCCTGGGGTCGACGATACCAGGTGTGGGCGATCTCCTCGATGGTGACGCTGCCATTGGCGCCATGGACCTGCCCGCCGGACAATTCCAAAGAGTCGACTTCTGTTTGCAGAAGGTGCGCTCCGATCTTTTTGATCAGGCCCGCCAACTCACGCGACGCCGTAGCCACGGCTCCACCCGACATCACAGCACAGCGAGAGCCCCAGCTGCCGGTCGAATAGGGCGTGTATTCCGTGTCGCCATGCACCAATTTGATCTTGCGGGTGTCGATGCCGAGGATTTCATGCGCGACCTGTGGCAGGGTGGTTTCCATGCTCTGGCCGTGCGAATGCGCCCCGATCCGGAGTTCAAGTCCGCCATCGGGTGTCATACGCGCGGTCGCCTGCTCATGGCCCGGCACCATCGGAATGCCCCAGCCAGCATAGACGGATGTGCCGTGGGCTCCCTGCTCGCAATAGACCGAGTGCCCGACGCCAATCAGCCGGCCGTCTGCCTCCCCCTTCTTCTGACGCACGCGGATCGATGGCAGATCAATGGCCGCAATGGCCCTGTCGAGCGCTTCAGGATAGTTGCCGCTGTCGAAGTGCTTCTTGGTGATGTTGTCGAAAGGCATCTGTTCGGGACGAACCAGATTGCGCCGGCGTACTTCATGAGGTTCGAGCTCGCATTCGCGCGCAATGGCGTCGATGATCAACTCCATTGCCGAGCAGACGCCGGTACGTGCCACACCCCGGTAAGGCAGGATCGGGCATTTGTTAGTCGCAATCGACCACGTATGGCAGCGGTAAGATGGAAAATCGTAGGGCCCAGGCAGGATCGAGGCAACCTGGGCAGCTTCCAGGCATGCCGAGAACGGATAAGAAGAATAAGCGCCAGAGTCGACTGTAGCCTCGCAGTCGATACCACGCAATTTGCCATCGCGATCAGCGTAGCCAGTGATGCGGTAGTGGTGCTCTCGACAATTGGTGCCGGCAGTCAGATTCTCGCGGCGGTCCTCCAGCCATCGAACGGGATGGCCGCACCGCATCGCATACCACCCCAGACAGATGTCCTCGGGCAGCAAGATCCCTTTGTAGCCAAACCCGCCGCCAACATCCGGCGATATGATGCGGATCTGAACCTGGTCGAGACCCAGGCATTCGGCAAGGCCGTTGCGCACGATGTGCGGCATCTGGCTCCCGGTATAGAGCACGAGATGCTCCATCCGGCTGTCCCAATAGGCAACCGTGCCCCGGCCTTCCATCGGCGACATGTTCTGCCTGGCGGTCGAAATTTCGCGTGTCACCTTGATGGGAGCGTCGAGTGCCGCCGCGAAATTTACGTCGACGAAAGTCTCGAGAAAGACATTGTCGCCCCAATGCTCATGCAGCAGGGCCGAGCCGGGTTCGCGGGCTTTCAGCATGTCGTGGACTGCTGGCAATTCCTCGAGGTCGACATCGACCTGTGCAGCGATGTCTTCGGCCGCAGCCCGTGTGTCGGCTACACACATGGCAAGCAGCTCGCCCACCTGCCGGACCTTGTCATGCGCCAGAATGGGCTGCTCTGAGGCCTTGAAGCCTTGCAAGCCCGAAACCGCAACGATCGGTTTCACCCCTTTCAAGTCAGCCGGCAGCACGACCTGGCCACGGATGGCCTCATGGGCTGAGACCGAGCGAATGTTGGCGTGCGCCAGAGGAGACCGTACGAACGCAACGTCCTTCATGCCGGCAAGCCGTATGTCTCCGACATACTGGCCGCGTCCTCGCAAGAAACGATCGTCCTCTTTACGAAGCAATGACGCGCCGACGCCTTGTTCGGTCATGCTGATGTCTCTCCCATTTTGTCTGGTTGGCGCCTATCCTGATAGGACAGACGCCAGCCAATTCAAACCAGATCGTATCATACTATTAATAAGATGATAGTATGAATTTAAACGCAGGGCCTCACGGTGTCGACCCGTCACGTTGTTGCGTCATCAAGACTGTACCGTATGGGGTTCAGCCAAGCATCGGCAGCAGCTGGTCGATGGATTTTTTAGCGTCGCCATAAAACATCCGCGTGTTCTCCTTGAAGAACAGTGGGTTCTCGATGCCGGAGTAGCCGGTCCCCTGGCCGCGCTTGGAAACGAAGACGGTCTTCGCCTTCCAGACCTCCAGCACCGGCATGCCGGCGATGGGGCTGCCTGGATCGTCCTGTGCGGCCGGATTGACGATATCGTTGGAGCCGATGACGATAACGACGTCGGTGCTCGGAAAATCCTCGTTGATCTCGTCCATTTCCAAAACGATGTCGTAAGGCACCTTGGCTTCCGCGAGCAGCACGTTCATGTGACCCGGCAAGCGACCGGCGACAGGATGGATGGCAAAGCGCACCTTTTTGCCGGCAGCGCGCAGCTTGCGGGTCAGCTCGCTGACAGATTGCTGGGCCTGGCTCACCGCCATGCCGTAGCCTGGCACGATGATCACGCTTTCGGCTTCGTTGAGTGCCGCAGCCACGCCGTCGCTGTCGATGGCGAGCTGTTCACCCTCGATTTGCATGGTCAACTGCTGCGGCCCACCGAAGCCGCCAAGGATCACCGAAATGAAACTGCGGTTCATCGCCTTGCACATGATGTAAGAAAGGATCGCACCGGAAGAGCCGACCAACGCGCCCGTAACGATGAGCAGATCGTTGCCCAAGGTGAAGCCGATGGCCGCAGCCGCCCAGCCGGAATAGCTGTTCAGCATGGAGACGACCACAGGCATGTCGGCGCCGCCGATGCCCATGATCAGGTGCCAGCCGATAAATCCGGCAACCAGCGAAACAAGCACGAGTTGGGCGAAGCTCGTTCCCAGAATGCCGTCGGCGCCCAGAATGCCGACACCCATGCAGTAGGCAACACCGAACGCCAGGCAGATAAGAGCTGCAGCGGCGTTCAAAGCATGGCCGCCGGGATATTTCTTGGCCTTCCCGTCGATCTTCCCGGCGAGCTTGCCGAACGCGACAATCGAACCGGTGAAAGTGACCGCCCCGATGAAGATGCCAAGGAACACTTCGATCTTGAGCACCGCGATTTCCGCTGGTGATTTGTGCGCCAGGACTGCCGCAAAGCCAGTGAAAGTCTCGGTCGCCCCAGACGCCTTTGCCGCCAACACATCCATCAGCGTGATCTCGGCATTGATGCCGATGAACACTGCGGCAAGGCCGACAAAGGAGTGAAGGGCTGCGACCAGCTGTGGCATTTCCGTCATCTGCACGCGGTTGGCCACATACCAGCCAGCCAACGCTCCGAAGGCGATCATAACCGCGGTGATATGCCAGTTGACTGGGCCGGCGGCGAATAGAGTGGCAAGTACGGCGAGCGCCATGCCGACAATGCCGTACCAGACGGCCCGTTTGGCGCTTTCCTGCCCTGACAACCCGCCGAGCGACAGGATGAACAAGATGGCGGCAACGACATAGGTTGCGGTCGTGAGTCCGATTTCCATGTCGGTTTCCCCTTACGATTTCTGGAACATGGCGAGCATTCGCCGGGTGACGAGGAAGCCGCCGACGATGTTGATCGTGGCGATCAGCACGGAAACGGCCGACAGGACGACAACCCACTGGGAGCCAAGTCCGATCTGCAGCAACGCGCCCAGAATGATGATGCCGGAGATCGCGTTGGTGACAGCCATCAGCGGCGTGTGGAGCGAATGGCTGACGTTCCAGATCACCTGGAAGCCGACAAAGCAGGCAAGCACGAAAACGATGAAGTGGCCGAGGAAACTTGGCGGCGCGAACAGGCCGATGATCAGCATCAGCACCGCGCCAATGCCGAGCAGCGCAAACTGCGAGCGGGTCTGCGCCCGGGAATCCGCCAGTTCCTTGGCGCGCTTTGCCTCGACTGTGAGTTCCTTTGTCTTTTCCTTGGGTTTCTGCGCCGCAATGGCGGCAATCTTGGGCGGTGGCGGCGGGAAGG
Organism: Aminobacter carboxidus; assembly: GCF_014863355.1. GTDB lineage: Bacteria > Pseudomonadota > Alphaproteobacteria > Rhizobiales > Rhizobiaceae > Aminobacter > Aminobacter carboxidus. Next base: position 79,121 of record NZ_JACZEP010000015.1, read on the forward strand.
TGATCGACCCGCCATGCGCGACGGTTGCGCCACGGATGACGTCATCTTCCATATTGTGCTTGATGACGCCGTCCTTGCCGGGCGTGAGATCGGTCAGGAAATGACGGATGTTGTTCGCATAGAGTTCCGACGCCTGCGCGCCCATGCGACTTGGGAAATCGGTATAGCCAACGACAGTGACGCCGTTGTCGGTGACGATCTTTTCGTTGGGCACGGTCAGATCGCAGTTGCCACCACGCTCAGCTGCCAGGTCGATGATCACCGAGCCCGTCTTCATCGCGGCCACCATATCGGCGGTCCAGAGTTTTGGCGCATCGCGGCCGGGGATCAACGCGGTTGTGATGACGACGTCGACATCCGGAGCTTGAGAACGAAACAGTTCAAGCTGCTTGGCGCGGAACTCCGGGGATGACGGCGCGGCATAACCGCCCGTGGCAGCCCCGTCCTGGATGTCGGAAAAATCGAGGAACAGGAACTCACCGCCCATCGATTCGATCTGCTCGGCCACCTCCGGGCGCACGTCGAAAGCCCGCACGATCGCACCGAGGCCACGTGCCGCTCCGATTGCCGCAAGCCCCGCCACGCCGGCACCAATCACCAGGACCTTGGCCGGCGGCACCTTGCCGGCGGCCGTGATCTGACCGGTGAAGAAACGGCCAAAGTTGTTGGCCGCTTCGATCACCGCGCGATAGCCGGCAATGTTGGCCATTGAAGACAGCGCATCCATCTTCTGCGCGCGGCTGATGCGTGGAACCATGTCCATGGCGACCGCCGTGACGGCCTGCTTTTCCGCAAGTTTCAGCAGTGCCGCGTTTTGCCCCGGATAGAAGAAGGAAATCAGCGTTTGGCCGATCTTCAGCCGCTTGAGTTCCACCTCGGTCGGCTGACGCACCTTGACCACGACGTCGACGGCCTTGACGAGATCGGCTGCCGACTTCTCGATTGCGACGCCGGCCTTGATGTAATCAGCGTCGCTGAAGCCTGACGCCTTGCCTGCGCCGGCTTCCATGAAGACCTTATGACCGAGTTTCGCCAGATGCACCGCCGACGACGGTGTTACCGCCACGCGCGTCTCTCCCGCAAACGTCTCTTTTAATGCGCCGACCTTCATGGTGCCATAACTCCTCCGGCGCCTTTCCCGGCGCGTGATTGGTCAATTGTTGCGAAGCGCATAGGTGCATCTCCGATACAGCGAAGCTGGATTTGAGCCGCCAGCTTGAACTGGCTGAACAGTTCAGGCGGAGCATCGTCGTCATACACTCGAGTTTGGTGGCCAAGCCGAGCTTGACAGGACCGTGCGTCAGGCTCTTCGCAAAGTCAATCTATTTATAGTAAGATAGAATGAATTTTGACGAGCACTATGAAAGATGGGCATGCATGTGAAAGACGGCATGCCTTGTGAAAAGGGGCCTTGTGAAAAAGGGGCCTTGCGGCCCCTTTGACGGAAATCGTGGATAGGTAACGACCTACGGCTTCAGGACTTCGCCAAGGGCGCCGCGTTGCACCAGTCATAAATGGAAAGTGCCATGACTTTGATGGACGCAATGTAGTCGTCGATCGACACATACTCGTCATTGGCGTGCATGATGGCGGTCGAGCCAGGGCCGAAGATCACCGTGGGTGTATGACCATAGCTGTTGAGGAAGCGGGTATCGGCAGCACCCTGGCGTCCGCTTATGGTCGGCTCCTTGCCGGTGATTTCCGTATAGTTGCGGGAAACGGTTTGCACGATGGCATGGTCGCGCGGGATTTCGGAGGCCTCGGCATCGTAGCCGACGAACCGCACCTGAGGGGGGTGGTCCTTCATCCACGGATCCTTGGCCGCCGCCTCGGCGATCTTCTTCACCAGGCTTTGCTTGACCCCTTCGTGATCTTCTCCGGGCACCGTGCCGATCGAGCCCTTGAGAAGTGCCGTCGCCGGGAAGGCGCTCGGATAGTTGCCGGCCTGGAACGAACCGATGATGCACGGCAAGGAATCGATTGCACTCGGATAAAGCGGATGCGTGACCGTTGCGACGCGCTCGTCTTCCATCTCCTGCACTGCAGCGACGATCTTCTGACCGAGCGTGATGCCGCTGACGCCGAGATAGCGCTGCTGGATGCCCGCCGGTTTGCCCTGAATTTCGATCTCGAACCAGATGCGCCCGATGCATGCGGGCTGCACATGCAGGTCGCTGGTCTCGCCCGAGATGCCAGCGTCGGCCGAGTAACCGCGGATGACAGTGTCGAGCGTCCCATGACCGCTGACTTCCTCATCGATCACGATGTTGATCAGCACATCGCCCTTGAGATCGATGCCGAGCTCCTTGAGATACTGCACGGCCAGGATGTGGCTGGCGACACCGCTCTTCATGTCGCAGGATCCGCGGCCGTAGATGCGGCCATTCTCGATTTTCGCCGACCACGGATTGTCGCTCCACCCCTCGCCGTTGCCGACGGGAATAACGTCGGTGTGGCCATTGAGCAGCAGCGAGCGCCCGCCGCCAGAACCCTTCGCGCTCGCTACGATGTTGGGCCGCCCTTCATAGCCACGCGCGACGGGTCGGTAGCCGGGATGCTTCTTGAGCTCTTGCCAGTCGGTGTCCCAGATGTCGACATCGAGGCCGATCGTATTCAGGTATCCGTGAAGAAACGCCTGGATTGCCGCCTCGTCGCCGGTGACGCTGGGGATCGAAACCATCTTCTGCAGGAAGCGCACCGCTTCGTCTTTTGAGGCGTCAACTTTGTCCAATATTCGTTTGCGGTTTGGGTCAGTCATTTCAATCTCCCGATAAGGCGGCGTGTCGTTCGCAAAAAAGAGATCCGTCCTGCCCGCGGTGAGCGCAAACAGGACGGAGTTGGGGTCAGAGAGCCTTCAGGCGGGGGATGATTTCACGCGCGATGGTTTCGATCTGCTTCATCTCGTATTTGTAGGGAACGAAGATGATCTTCTGGACGCCGGCATCGATGTGAGCCTTGAGCTGCTCGACGCAGTCGTCGACCGAGCCCATGATCGCGCTCTCGCGGGTGCAGTCGCTGTGTTCAGGGAAATCCCATTCCTTGTTGAGCCAATCCATCATGTCTTCGCGGACGGCTTCCTTCGAAGCGCCGACCATGATCGGCAGCTGCGAGGCGCTCATCACGGAGTTCGGGTCCTTGCCCGCTTCCTTGGCGAAGCCGAGGACCTTGTCCCACGACTTCTTGAAATCCTCGGCACGGTAGAAATAGGTGAGCCAGCCGTCGCCGGTGGTTCCTGCGCGCTTGAGTGCCGCATCCGCATAGCCGCCGATGAGGATCGGAAGGTGCGACTGTGCCGGCTTGGGGTACATCACGGCTTTCGACATGTTGTACTCGAGCTGGACGCCGGTTTCCGGATCCGCAATGCTGTATTTCCCGGTCACGCGGTCTTCGGTCCAGAGCCGGCGCATGATCTCGAGGTTCTGGTCCATGATCTTGCCGCGCTTGGAGAAAGGCAGGCTCATCGCATCGAATTCGCGTTTGTACCAACCGGCCGCCATGCCCATGATCATGCGTCCGTTGGACAGCTGGTCCATGGATGACAGCTGCTTGGCGAGAGCCACGGGATTGCGCAGCGGCAGTACGAGGATGCCCGTACCCATGCGGATCTTGGTCGTCCTTGCCGCGATCCCGGTGAGTGCGGTCAGCGAGTCGATGATCGGGAAGTTGGGGTCGACGCCAAGCAGCATGTGGTCCCAGACCCACACGGAGTCGTAACCGAGTTCCTCGACGCGCACGCCGTATTCCACGAGCTTGCGGGCGTCGGGCATGTTCGGATAGGCCACGAAATTGCGCGCGGCGATGCCGAAAGTCTTTGTAATCAGTGTCATGGTTCTTCCTCCGGGAAAATCAGGCAGTGAAAAGCCGCTCGGGATCGAGCTGTCGCAGGATTTGCAGTTCACGGGTGGTTGGCGGCTCGGTGAGGTGAAGATTCTCATCGAATTCGAGTTCGAAGCCGGTGTTGTCCTGCACTTCCTCGCGGGAAACGCCGGGATTAAGTGCCAGCACGCGCATTCGACGGGTGGTCTCGTCGAAACCGAAGATCGCGAGTTCGGTAATCACGCGGAACATTCCGCCAGCAGGTAGACCGCTTTCGCGTCTGGAGTTGCCGCCCCGGATGAAGCCAGGGCTGGTGATGAAGTCGACCTTCTCGACGAAGCGCCGCTTCTCGTGCTTCATCGCAACGATCATGTTGGTGAGGCTCGAGATGTCATTGCCGCCACCCGTGCCAGGCAGGCGCGTCTTCGGTGCGGCCGGATCGCCGATGAAGGACGAATTGAGATTGCCGAACTGGTCGATCTGGGCCCCACCCATGAAACCGATGTCGACATAACCGCGCTGCAGAAGCAGCAGAACGTCGGCGCTGCCGAGCACCATGTTGGCGCGCTTGGTGCAGCGCTGATCGTTGGTCGATGGTGGCAGTTTTCCCGCCTCCACGAAGGCGCCGACAACGCCTCCTTCAAACAGGATGGTCAGGCCTGGGCAGCGCAGTTGCTGGGCAAGAGTTGCCGCCAGCAACGGTGTTCCGACACCGGCGAAGACCACCTGGCCATCCTTGAGCTGGCGCGACGCCAGGATCGCGAGAATTTCAGAGGCGGTGTAGTTGCGGGCTTCAGTCATTGTAGATGCTCCTGCCGCGCTGACTTGCTTCGAGAAGCTCTTCAAGCCCAATCAACTCCAGGTATTCGTTCCAGTTTTTCGGCCCGTAGAAGTACTTCTCAAGGTACTCCTGCATCCCCTTCACCGGATCGGCATTGACCTGCTTCACGTAGGCGTCCATATGCTTGAGCATTGGTTCATAGATGCCGAAGCATTCATGCGGGGCCGCGCCGTAAGGAACCTCGACGACCGCATCCACACAGAGGAAGGCGATCTTCGTCTGATCGGGGTGACGGCGGATCTGGTCATTCGACACGATGCGCTCGGTGGTCAGGATGACCTTGTTGGCTGCAAGCGCGAGGTCGATGTCCATGAATTGCAGGCCATCGATCTGGGCGTTGCCGTAGGCGTCGCAGCGCTGAACGTGGATGAGCGCAACATCAGGGTTGAGCGCCGGCACAAGCAGAAGCCTTTCGCCCGTGAATGGGCAATCGATGGGCTTTGCCTCTGGTCGCTGCCGCATCACGTCCGAGCCGAGCATTGCACGCATTGGCAGGAAGGGAACGCCCATGCCGCCGGCGCGGAACCGCATTCCGACACCCATATGGCTCCACTCCTCGTAGCGCCTGCCTTGCGTTTCGACGTGATGGCGCATCACCTTGGAGAGGCCCCAGAGGATGCCCTGGGCGAACCAGCTGGTGATGATGTGGTCCGAAACCCCGGACCCAAAGAGAAGGTCACCGTCGGTCGACACGATGCAGCGCGAACAGGAAAGGTTCTGCCGGCGCTGGCGGATGATCTCCCAGATCAAAGCCATCGGTGTCCGAGACATGGTCGAGCCGCCAATGCCGACCTTCATGCCGTCCTGGACGAGCCCTGCCGCTTCCTCTAGCGACATGACTTTTTCGCGCAGGCTTCGATCACGTGCTGCGAGGTTTTCCCTCAGCCGTGAGTATGGCTCGAGTTGAGCTTCAAGCACTTCGTTTCTCCTTTAGCTCGCCACGGACAGCGTCCGCAGCTAATTCAGGCCGACTTCGGCATTGAATTCGGTGATGAGTTCGTCCCAGGCGGATGCGGCGTCGGCGGCCGCACGCCAAAACGACTGGTCGCGCCGGGCGTCGAAATCGCTCAGCGTCACGCCCTGCTGTTCAACCCAGGTGTAGTAGCCGAGATTGAAAACCCTGCGCCGCTCGCGCGCCGTCATTTCGATCAGGCTGTCAGCAACAGCTTCGTGCAGGCAGCTAGCCAGCAGATGCTCGACATCTGCCTCGGAAACGCCGCCGCTGAATTCACCGCGCCCAATCGCCTCCATCTCGCTCGAATAGAGGCTGGCGCCGTCCGTCGCGATCGTCATGACAACGTCGTGCGGCCCGAAATTCATATGCTTGGCCAGCTTGATCGAGGCGATGATGTTGGCAATGCCCGAGATGCCGATGTCGTCGAGGAAGGATAGCTCTTCGTCTTTCAGGCCAAGGCGATATGCCAGCAGATGCCTGCCTCCGGGGGTGTTGAAGAGATAGTTCAACCGATCCGTCGATCGATCCGAAACACCGACCACGAAATCCAGATTTAGGACATTATGAATCAGGGGCACATGCTTGTCGCCGATGCCCTGGATGTTGTGCTCGCCGTATCCGCTTTCGAGCAGTGTCGGGCATTCCAACGCTTCGACGGCGGCGATCCGCGTCCCGTAAGACTGTTTGAGCTTGTCGCCGGCTGCAATCGTCCCTGCTGACCCCGTTGCCGAGACGAACGCAGCCAGCCTTGCCTGGCTGTTCTGGTCCCGGACATCGTCGAAGACCCGCTCGCAGGCAGCACCCGTGCAGGCGAAATGCGCCATATAGTTCGGGAAGGCCGAAAACTGGTTCAGAATGACGTTGTCAGCGCTTTGCGCCAGTTCGTGACACTTGTCGTAGATTTCCTTGACGTTGCTTTCGGTGCCGACAGTGCGAATGATGTGAGACGGATCAGAAGCCCAGCGCTCAAGCCACTCGAAGCGTTCTCGGCTCATGCCTTCGGGCAGGACAGCGACACCATCGCAGCCAAGGATTCGTGATACCGCAAGGCCGCCGCGACAGTAGTTGCCCGTCGACGGCCAAACCGCCCGATGCCGGCGCGGATCAAAACGTCCCGAGACGAAATAGGTCACCAGCCCGGCGTAAGCCGGCAGCACCTTATGTGCACCGATCATCGGAAAGCGGGCGCCGAGCAACACCACTATCGGTGCCTCGACCCCAGTCAGACTGCGCGGCAATACGACATGGGCAGGCACCGCTTGCTGCCCTCGCCGGTCGTCCGAATTGAACCAGTTCACACGCCACAGGTTCAAAGGATCTGGCGCGTCAGGGTCAACCGACTGCAAACGGTCAAGGATGGATGGCGGAATTGGCGCCGACCCAGCAAGCTGGGAGAAGGTTGGCAATACAACGCCACGGCTGCGCGCGCATTCGACGGCGGACCTGCGAATGTCGCCATCAACCACTTCAACCTTGTCGAGAAGGCCGCCTCCAGGTGCAGGCATTTCCGTCATCTCCTTGTAGAGTCTGGCTGTCGCGCAATCATTAAGTCATATTATCATCCTAATGTTAGTATGACTAGCCTATAGCAAAAGATTTCCACGGCGAAACCAGCTCGCAATAGGGCTGTCAGCCAGCGCAGACCGGTTCGCGTGCAGAGGTGCTTTCAGAGGCAGTTCGCGCAGCGGCAGCGGCGAAGGCCCGTTCGCGCGAGACTGCGGGGGCATCGCCGTAAACAGTGTTGCGCATCCTCGGCTGGCGGCCCGCTTTGCGGATGATGGCCTCCATGTGCTGAGGGGTCATCTCCTGGCCATGGCTGGCGCCGGCGGACCTTGAGATGCTTTCGTCCATCAAGGTTCCACCGAGATCGTTCACGCCGGCGTTCAGGCAGTGCCGCACGCCCTCCTGCCCAAGCTTCACCCATGACGCCTGGATGTTGGTGATGTGCGGATGCAGTGTCAGACGCGCGACGGCGTGCATAAGGATGGCTTCGCGGAAGGTCGGCCCTGGACGCGACCGGCGCTTGAGATAGATCGGCGCCTCCATGTGAACGAATGGCAGCGGCACGAATTCGGTGAACCCGCCCGTTTCCATCTGCAGGTCACGAACCCTGATGAGATGGCGCGCCCAGTGTTCGTAACCCTCGATATGGCCGAACATGATCGTTGCCGTCGTGCGGAAGCCGAGTTTGTGGGCAGCGCGCATGACGTCGAGCCATTCCTGCGTGTTGATCTTGTCCGCACACAAGGTCGCCCGCACCTCGTCATCAAGGATTTCGGCTGCCGTACCCGGCAATGTGCTCAGACCGGCCGCCTTCAGCTGCGCGAGAAAATCGGAAACCGACATGCCAAGTGTCTTTGCGCCCTGCCAGACTTCCAGCGGCGAAAACGCATGCATGTGCATGTTCGGAACCGCCTCTTTCACCGCCTGGCAGATCTCGAGATATTTCGCGCCCGTATAGGACGGATGGATACCTCCCTGCATGCAGACTTCAGTCGCGCCGCGCTCCCAGGCACCGCGCACACGCGCTGCGACCTCACTCATCTCGAGATCGTAGGGGCGGCCGCGCAGGTTCTCGCTGAGCTTGCCCTTCGAAAAGGCGCAGAACTGGCATTTGAAGTAGCAGATGTTGGTGTAGTTGATGTTGCGGCACACGACATAGCTGACGGTGTCGCCGTTGACCCGCCGGCGCAGAGCGTCGGCCGCCCGACAAACAGCGGCGAAATCGCCACCCCGTGCCCGGAACAGTGTGACGATGTCGTTTTCAGTGAGCATCGTCCCCTCGGCCGCCTTGTCCAGGACGGCACGCACTCTCCCACCGACACGGTTGGGAGCTGCGCTGAGCAGAAACGCCTCGGTTGCGGGGATGGGATCGGAGCGGCCTGGGCACCAGTCATCGCTGCGTGGCCAGCCCTCGGCGTCGATCCGGTTGTAGAGAGGAAAGCGCAGATCCGCATCGACCCATTCCAGGGGTTTTCTGGCAAAGGAGGGATAGATCGCCAACCGTTCGACCAGGTCCTTGCCCGCCATTGAGGTCACGTCAGAGAGTTCGACGAGTTGCGGCCAGGGTGCTTCAGGATTGACGTGATCCGGCGTGACCGGCGAAACCCCTCCCCAATCGTTGATGCCTGCGTGAACGATCTGCTCCAGCGCGCCTGGGCTAAGATTGGGAGGGGCCTGGATGTTCATCCCTGGCTCGAACAACAGCCGCGCGACGGCAATGGTCCAAAGATGATCCTCAAGCGCCGGCGCTTCGATGTCGGCCATTCTGGTTCCAGCCTTGGGGCGGAAATTCTGGATGATGATTTCCTGGATGTGCCCGAATTCATCGTTAAGGTCGCGCAGCGCCAGCAACGAGTCGATGCGCTCGGCCCGCGTCTCGCCTATGCCGATCAGAATGCCCGTCGTGAACGGAACCTTCTTTTCGCCGGCACGGCGGATGGTGTCCAATCGCGCCGCAGGTGCCTTGTCGGGGGAACCGTGATGGGCGCCGCCCTTCTCGCACAGCCGTTTCGATACACTCTCCAGCATGATTCCTTGCGAGATCGAGACGGACCGCAGGGCCGCGAGGTCCTCGCTCGTCAGCAAACCTGGATTGATGTGCGGCAGAAGTCCGGTCTCCTTGAGGACGACCGCAGCCATTTCGGCAAGATAAGAAATGGTCGTCTCGTGCCCGAGTGCCTTCAGTTCCTCGCGCGCAACGCGATAGCGCAGCTCCGGCTTGTCGCCGAGCGTGAACAGCGCTTCCTTGCAGCCCGCCTTCTTGCCGGCTTCGGCGATCGCCAAAACCTCGTCGCGGGTCAGGAATGCCCGCTGCCCCTTGCGCGGCGGATGCGCGAATGTGCAGTAGTGGCAGACGTCTCGGCAGAGTTGGGTCAGCGGAATGAACACCTTGCGGGAATACGAGACCTGGTCGCCGTGAGCCCAGTCCCGACGATGGCGCGCAGCAGACAGCAGCGGCTGGAGATCATTGATCTCGACCAGGTTCAGCGCCTCTTCGCGGTTCAGTCTCCGTTCAGGCGCGAAATCGTTGAGAAGCGCAGCGTGGTTCATGGCGACAGAGGCTCCTGGGTAGGGCCGGGGCAAGCAGGGGGAACATCCTTCCCAAGGCGCGCGAGCAGCCGGCGTGTCTGAATTGCTGGTCCATCCGTGTCCGACCAGAGATCGGCGGGCACATCGATATCGTGTCCGGCTCCTTCGAGGGGGAGCACGACAACTTCCAGGCCCATCGCCCGGGCTATCGCAAGGTGGCGCCTGAAGCTGTGCAGCCCAAAGGAGGGGTCCATGACGTGGGGCGGAGAGAACCCGAGCAGGTTTGTTCCGCCATCACGGTTTGCCGGTGTGATCACGACGTTACAGTCGGCGAGCGCCGACAGGGCCAGTTCGATCTCCTGGGCACTCAGAAAGGGGATGTCGCCTGGGATGACCAAGACACCGGCATAGCCCTCGGCTGCGAGTGCCCTTTGCCCACGCCTTACGGCATTGTTGATGCCGGCATCATCGAGGTCGTCAATGACTACGGCGTTGTAGTCGTTTGCTATTGAAGCGACGGCGGTGTCGGAAGTGATGACCGCAATCCCCCCCAGCTGAGGGACCTTGGAGAGGACATCGAGCACATCGCGCAACATTGCTTCCGCAAGGCAATTCCGCTCGCCTGTCGTCAGATGCGGAGCCAGGCGGGATTTTGCCCAGCCCAATCGTTTGACAGGAACGAGAGCGCATATCTTCGAAGCTGCAGCAATCGTGGCCATCAGTGTCAGCCTCCGAATTGCCGCTGCGGGGTCGACACGAGGTGGCGCGCAAAATCGAGCGCCTCGCCTGCGAGCCGGACGCGATCTTCATCCGTGTTCATCAGCGATGAAGCCGTACGAACCGCGCAGCCGGCGATTTCGCGTTCCTGTTCATCGCTGTGGTCGATGATCAGTCCATCGATCAGGTCGAGATAGTGCTCGGCGATTGCCTTCGATGTCCTGGGCACGCCAAGCTCGGTCATGATCTTGTCCGTCGGCCCCTTGACGGCCTTGCCGCCTATGATGGGCGACACTACGACCACGGGTGCGCTCGACTTCTTGATGGCCGCCCTGATGCCCGGCACCGACAGGATGGGATCGATGCTGAGAAAAGGATTTGACGGGCAAACAATGATCGCCGTCAGTTGCGGATCACCCAGAGCGGACAGAACCTCAGATGAGGCGCGCGCTCGCACCGAACGTTCGAAATGAATGCTGTCAATGCGCGGGGCGCAACGCCGTTCTACAAAATAGCGTTGGAACGGCAGCACTCCCTCCGATGTCACCACGGCGGTGCTGATTCGGTCGTCACTCATCGGCAGAACCTGCGCGGCAATCCCGAAATGTGCTGCGAAACTGCTGGTGATGGCGGAAAGCGTCTCGCCGGTCCTCAAACGCCGCGTTCGTTCGACGTGGATGGCAAGATCTCGATCGCCGAGCTGAAACCAGGTCTCGCCGCCGAGTGTCGACAGCGCCTTCATGAAATTCCAGCTCTCGTCCTGCCGGCCCCAGCCGAGTTCGCGATTGGCGAGGCCCGACAACGTATAGAGAACGGTGTCGATGTCGGGGGAGACTTTCAGGCCGAGGTGCTCGAAATCATCGCCTGTATTGACGATCAGCGTGAGATCGTTGCCGAGAAGCCGTTCGAGACCGAACGCGAGCTTGGCACCTCCGACACCGCCACACAGGGCAACCACCCGACCCGTTGATTTGGAAGCGCTCATCGGAACATGTCCCTCTCGCGGGAGCGGATCAATGATGCCGCCGGCCGCGCGGGCGCGGTTGGCCGATATCCGCGAATAAGAACCACCGGCAAGCCTTCGTTGGCTTGCCCCATCATCAGCGAGGCTGCCGAGGCGATCTCGTCTGCGACAGCGATCTCGGTCACCTTCAGTGTTCGGCCGAACAGGTCCTCGGCGCCGACCCGATCAACCAGCGCCGGCATTCCTGCAGCTCCGATCGCAACGCCAACCACGCCATTGCGCCATGGGCGGCCAAAGCTGTCGTTGATGACGACGCCGCAAGAGACCCCGAACATCTGATCAAGCCGAGCTTTGAGGACAGATGCAGAGCCATCGGGATCGCGCGGGAGCAACAGGACGCGGCTGCCGTTGGCATGCTCGATGTTGGATTCATCGATGCCGGCATTCGCCATGACGAAGCCAAGCTTATGAGCAACCACGATAACGTGCGGCCCGACCTTGACGACCTCCTCGGCCTCGCGCAGCACCACTTCGACGTGGCGCGGATCCTTGCCGACTTGTGCGGCGATGTCGCGGGCACGTTGCGACGGCTCGACGCTATCAAGTTCGACGTAGAGACCGTCTGCCTTGGAGACGACTTTCTGCGCCACCACGACGATGTCATCGTCCATCAGACCTAGCCCACACTTGCGCAGGGCCTCTTCGATCAGGCCGGCGAGATCGTCCCCGGGAGCGATCAGGGGCAATCCAGGTATTGCATGAAGCGAGAGCGAGACGGATGCCATGGCAGTTTACGCAGCGTTTGCGTCCTCGAGTCCGGTGATTGCGATGCCGGCACCGGGAACTTTGTATTGACGGTTGATCCAGATCAGGACCGATGTGAGCGCTTCGGCCGCGGCCGAGTTTGCGAGAACGCCACCACCGACACCACGGTTGGCGACGGCGCCGGCGAGTTCAATGACCTGATTGCGGGCCTCCTTGTCGTCACTGAACACCAGAACGTCGCACTCGGCTCGTCCGCCCTTGTGCAGTTTGGCCGCACCAACATTGTGAAAGGCGGAGACAACGCGGACCCCCTCCCCCAGCAGTCCCTGGGCGATCTGGGCCGCGGAACCAGCGCTGGGAAGCTGTACGGTGGAGACTTTCGGAGGCACCAGCGGCACAGCCGCGTCAACGACGATCTTGCCCTGAACGACGTCCTTGATTTCGGCGATCGTTGCGTCATGGCTTGCGAATGGCACGGCCAGCACGACTACGTCAGCCAGCCTGGCGGCGCCAACATTGTCTTCACCGACAATGCCTGCTCCAAGTTCGGATGCGAGAGCAACTGCCTTGTCACGGCTACGCGAACCGATCACGACTTTGTAGCCGGCGGCAGCCCAGGCCTTCGCCAGGCCGGAACCGAGGTCTCCAGTTCCACCAATGATTCCGATTACAGGCTTGGACGAGTCGGACATCGTTCCTCACATTTGAAGTTGGAGAGCAGGATTGCGCTCTGTTGGGCCAAGCCATTTGCATGCTCGCCAATGTGATGAACATACTATCAATAGTAAGATAAGACAAGTTGGATTTGCGCACTCATCCGACGCATCGCGCAGCCTGCCATTTTGGCCAATTGTAAGAACAATCCGCGCTACTTGATCGGCATGACTGCAAGTGGCGCAGGGATCGAGCCCGAAGGGCGCTTGTTGTCGACACCTCGCTCTCGGGCCTGCGCGTCGTGCGCGAGCTCGACACCATCATCCGCTGGCGCCGCCGGCCCGACACGATCGTCTCCGACAACGGCACCGAGCCTCGATAGCGGTCCTGCGATGGTGCCGGCGGACCGGCGCCGAATGGCACTACATCGCGCCGGGCAGGCCGATGCAAAACGCCTTCGTGGAGAGCTTCAACGGGCGCTTCCGGGACGAGTGTCTCAACGACACGCTGTTCTCGACCCTATCCGAGACCCACAGCGCCATCATCTCATGGAAGGAGGATTACAATCACCACAGACCACATTCGGCCCTCGGCAACATGTCGCCGGTCGAGTTCGCAAGGAAATCCACGCTGGAAAAACAGGCCGCATAAGGCCAGAAACGAAACCCAGGACTCTCCCTCAAACCGGAGGAGATTGCGGTCTCAGGTCCGATTATCTGCTCTTCCGTGAACCGCGATGGTCGCATCGCCGGGGAAGCGGAGCTTGTTGCCAGCGGCGGCTGCGGTTTCGGCTCGGCGGGCACTGGCATCCAGATAGCAAAAAGCCCGCACGCGGCGGGCTTTTTGTATTTGGTTGGTGGGCCAGGATTTGGCCTTTTTGTCCCGCTTCGTCGGCTTTGCCTTGTTGCGGGCCGCTGATGCGGTTTCAGATCGACCGTCACCAGCATGTAAATACACAAAAGCCCCGCTTGTGGCGGGGCTTTTATGTATTTGGTTGCGGGGACAGGATTTGAACCTGTGACCTTCAGGTTATGAGCCTGACGAGCTACCGGGCTGCTCCACCCCGCGCCACCGGACTTTTGCCTGAGGCAAAATGTCCTTTTTCAACGCTT
>NZ_JACZEP010000016.1 GCF_014863355.1 Aminobacter carboxidus
CCACACGGGGCGATCGGGCATAAGGTCCCGATCTCGTTGCTCAATCCCGATGGCGCAGCCAGCCCGCCATCGTGAAAACGTCGGGAAACTCTACCTTCCGGCGGTCCAAAGAATGGTATCGGAGCACATCAACCAAGGACTCTCCCCAAAACCGGAGGGAACTTGGGGCTCAGGTCACAGATTGGTTCGCGAAGGAAGACGTTGAGCGTAATTGTTTCTGGCTCTGCCCCTCGCTTCCGGGAGGCAACCTCGTCTCTGTATCGTTTGACCAATTGGCCTAGAGACATCGCGTCCAGGATTTTGGTGCTGATGGGGAGCTCGTTACGATCTGCCTTCACTTCCCAATGCCTGGCCCATTCACAAGCATCGGATTTGTTCAGGAACGTACGAGAGATAGCAGGAAACCCTTGGCGGCGCATTTGCACCTGCCACTTGGTTCCACGTTTCCGAATTGCAGCCATGGATATCGATCCGCTGTGACGTGAGTGTGACAGCAGCCGATTCAGTCAGTTCTCAACGAAGCGCGTCGATGGATTTTCTTCTGCGATATCAGGGAGTTCGGATGGTGGGCGTGACAGGGATTGAACCTGTGACCCCTGCAATGTCAATGCAGTGCTCTCCCGCTGAGCTACACGCCCATCCGATGGGGGCGGATACACCATTTTTGATCCGGCGCGTCAATAGCGTGTTTGGCGGAAAAATGCGCCGGATCATCAATTCCCTTGGCGGCGCCATGAATTCCCTTGGCGACGCTAGGTAACGCCTATGCGGCGTGGAGCATCTTCTCGACCTCGTTGACGAGATCGCGCAGATGGAAGGGCTTCGACAGCACTTTTGCGTCGCGCGGTGCCTTCGAATCAGGGTTGAGCGCGACTGCCGCAAAGCCGGTGATGAACATCACCTTGAGGTCGGGGTCGATCTCGGTGGCGCGGCGCGCCAGTTCGATGCCATCCATCTCCGGCATGACGATGTCGGTCAGGAGCAGCGAAAAAGGTTCCTCGCGCAGCCGCTCGTAAGCGCTCGCGCCATTGTCGAAGTCGCTGACCTGGTAGCCGGCGCGTTCCAGCGCCTTGACCAGGAAGCGACGCATATCGTCGTCGTCTTCTGCCAGAAGAATGCGTGCCATAAGTATCCCGTCCGAATCAGCGGTCGAAGCCGCCCCCCAGCAGGGGCTTCGTTAACCATCTTGTATATGAGTCCGCGACGGTAAACATCAAGTGAATGCCGTGTCAGCAGAGTGACGCAAAGGTACGATAACGGCAGACTTTCCACCGCCCGCACGGCTGGACAGCGACGGCGGCAGGTGGCACTTTCGATGGATGAGTGAGTGCATTTCGCAGGTCCATCAGCAAAGATGACGCCAGCCGAAGATTTCTCGGAGCTGCCGCCGTTCGAAGTCCGGACGAGTGCCGAGCAGCGTGTGCCGTTCGTATTCAATTCGCCACATAGCGGACGCTGCTATCCCGACCGGTTCCTGGCCATGTCCCGGCTCGATGCCATGGCCATCAGGCGCTCGGAGGACTGCTACGTCGACGAGCTGTTCGGCGCGGCGGTTGCCCTTGGCGCGCCGATGCTGACCGCCCATTTTCCGCGTGCCTATCTCGACGTGAACCGTGAGCCGTGGGAACTCGATCCGCGGATGTTCGCCGAGCCGGTGCCGCCCTTTGCCAATGTCCGCTCGGCGCGTGTCGCCGGAGGGCTTGGCACGGTGCCGAAGCTGGTGGGCGAGGGGCTGGACATCTATCCCGGCCGGCTGCCGCTGGCCGAAGCGGTCGGGCGGATCGAATGTGTCTACAAGCCCTATCACGAGACGCTGAAGCGGCTGGTCACGCGGACTCATGCCCGGTTTGGCTATGCGGTACTGGTCGACTGCCATTCGATGCCGGCATCGGTCCGCCTCGGCGATAACGGCGTGCGGCCCGATTTCATCATTGGCGACCGCTTCGGCACCTCTGCTGCATCTGCTCTGTCGGAGCGGGCGATCGGGCTGCTGGCTGCCATGGGGTATGCTGTGGCGCACAATAAACCCTATGCCGGCGGCTTCATCACCGAGCATTATGGCCGCCCGGCGCGCAAGCTTCATGCGCTGCAGATCGAGATCAATCGCGGGCTCTACATGGACGAACGCACGTTCAAGAAATCGGCGGGCTTTTATGCGCTTGCTGACGATCTGGCCCGGTTTTCCGCGGATCTGATGGCGATTCCGGACTATTGTTTCCTCGACCTGCCGATGGCTGCGGAGTAGGCGTGCGGATGCAGGCGGCTAAAAAAAGACCGCTCCGGAGAGCGGTCGAAGTCTAGGGAGGAAACGCCCAAGGAGGGCATGGACAGGAGAACTGTCCGAGGTCAAGATTATTGTGCGCTGCACAAAAGTCAAGGCGCCTTTGGGCTTTTTAATTCACGGTGATGTGGTTATTGCCGAGCGGGGTGGTGGCGTGTCATCCACGCCACAGTTGGAGATGGGGTTAATGATGGTCGACGCCGATTTCATGCGACGGATAGCCAGTGCCGCGGCCGCCGAGACGCTGCCGAGGTTCCGGCGTCTCGCGGCGGTGGAAAACAAGCTTGCCAGCGGCTTCGATCCGGTAACCGAGGCCGACCAGGAGGCCGAGCGTGCCATCCGCGCGCTGATCAATACCGAATTTCCCGATCACGGCATCCTTGGCGAGGAGCATGGCAGCGAAAACCTCGGCAACAGCCATGTCTGGGTCATCGACCCGATCGATGGAACCCGCGCATTCATTTCCGGCCTGCCGGTCTGGGGCACGCTGGTGGGGCTCACCATCAATGGTGACGCGGTCGCCGGCCTGATGTCGCAGCCCTTCACCGGCGAGCTGTTTTATGCCGACGGCAACGGTTCGCACTATGAAGGTCCCGGCGGACCACGCAAGCTTGCCGTGCGCAAGACGACGGCGCTTGCCAATGCGACGATGTTCACCACCACGCCGAGCCTGTTCAAGGGTGAGATGCGCAAGCGCTACGACCATCTGGAAACCCAGGTCCAGCTCGCGCGCTATGGCACTGACTGTTACGCCTTTGCCATGATTGCGGCGGGCCAGGTCGACATCGTCGTCGATCCCGGGCTCAAGCCCTATGACATCGTTGCGCTGATCCCCATCATCGAGCAGGCCGGCGGCATCGTCACAACCTTCGAAGGCGGTTCTGCGGAAAATGGCGGCGACATCATCGCGGCGGCAACGCCTGAACTGCACGCTGCCGCATTGAAGGTCCTGATGGGCTGAGCCGCGCTATTCGACCGCTGCGGGCGTTCCCGGCACGAAAGCGCTGAAGGCCGCGAGCAACTGCTCGCGGTAGATGTCGACTTCCTGCAGGATCTCGTGGCGGGCGCCGTCAATGGTCAGCTGCGAAGCAACGCGGCAACGGTGGACATATTGCTCGACGTCGCGGGTCGACACCACCTGGTCGGCGCCGGCCGTGACGACCAGCATCGGCACCTTGAGCGATGCCATGAAGGCGGGGTCGCGTATGGCTTCCGATGCTGAGGCCGCTGCCCGCAGCCAGGCGATCGTCGGTCCGCCGACAGACAACTCGGGATAGGTCTCGTAGAGCAGCATGTTGCGGCGATAGCGGCGTTCGTCGCTGGTAAGCTTGTTGACGGCGAAGGGCGTTCCTTCGCGCGGCCTGGGGCCCCAAGCTGCATAGAGGCCGCCGAGGCCGAGCCAGCACATCAGGGTGGTGAGACGCCTGATCGCCGTCATCGACAGCGGGGCGCCGACCACCGACATGAACGGCGCCACCAGCACCATGCGCTGGACTCGATTGATCATGGCGGGGGCGGCAAGCAGCGCGATCAGCGCACCGCTCGAGTGGGCAAGAATGAAGAACGGACCACGGCAGTCGGGCAAAACGATCTGCTCGAAGAAGGCTTCGAGATCCCTGACATAGTGGTCGAAACTCTTGACGTGGCCGCGATGGCGATCGCGCAGCAGCCGCTCGGAAGCGCCCTGGCCGCGCCAGTCGAAGGTCGCAACCGCATGACCGCGCACCGACAGGTCGCGAATGGTCTCGAAATACTTTTCGATGCACTCGTTGCGGCCCGGCAGCAGAATCACCGTGCCCTTGAACGGGTGCGAGGTCGCGGGAAACAGCCCATAGCGCAGCTGCTTGCCGTCATGCGCGGCGAAGTGGCCGGCGCTTGCCCGCTCCGGAACCGGATTGCCGGGGATTTCGTGGAACAGGTCCGTCATCAGGCGCTTCGGCTGGGCACTCTGTGCCGTGGGATCTGGCGATGCCAAGGTGATAGAAAGCCGCATCGAGAAAATCAAAGGAAATTCGTGCGAAGCCCAAACGAATGAGGCCGAAGGCAGCTTGCGGGTTGCCTTCGGCCTCTGTCGTTCCGGGAGGAAGGGACGTTGCAACCCGGTCCGGCTTCGTCGGCGGCATTCTGTGGTGCCGCCTGTTCGTTGACTTGGGTGCACTTTAGGCGGGGCGACCTGAACGGATACCGAAGGGGCGGTTCATCTTCGGTTCATCCTGGCGGCCATCAAAAAAGCTGTGGCGACGATGTCTTGAAATGGCTTTGGGCGGCCCCCAAATGTCTTCTGCGGCGCCCAATATCGGGGCCGCTGACCACCGCCGGGACGCCAGAATGGGTTTCGGCACAGGTCATACGCAAACCTTGTTGCTCACTGGAGAACACCCCAATGCGTCACGTTGATTTTTCCTCGCTCCACCGCTCGACCGTCGGCTTTGACCGGCTGTTCAACATGCTTGATGGCCTTGGCCAGCCTGACGGCACCACCACCTATCCGCCCTACAACATCGAGCGTACCGGCGAAGACGCCTACCGCATCAGCATGGCGGTCGCTGGCTTCTCGGAAACCGAGATTTCGATCGAAGCCCATCGCAATGTACTGACGGTCAAGGGCGAGCGCGCCAACGAGGCCGCCGGCGAAGGTTCGGAACTGCTCTATCGCGGCATCGCCTCGCGTGCCTTCGAGCGCCGTTTCCAGCTCGCCGATCATGTCGAAGTCGTAGGCGCCAATCTCAAGAACGGCCTGCTTCACATCGATCTCAAGCGCAACATTCCCGAAGAGCACAAGCCTCGCAAGATCGAGATTTCTGCTGCTCCGTCGAGTGCCAAGCAGATCGAGGCCAACACGGTCAACTAAGACTGCTCCTCCCAAGCAGCAAAGGCGGCGCCACTGGCGCCGCCTTTTTGTTGTCCGGTGCTATCCGAAGCCAGCTTAACGCAGCAGATCGCTGAACCGGCCGATGTCGTCAGATGTCGTGGCGAAGCTGGTGACGAAGCGATAGAGCGCCTCGTCGTCGCCGATCTGGCCAGCCAGCGATGTCGGGGTCGGCCAGGTGTAGAAGGCGGCGCCGGCGGCTTGCGCCTTTTCGGCGACATCCTTCCTGATGATGGCGAAGACTTCGTTGGCCTCGGGCTGCCAGCCGAGGCGCGCCACGGACGAGCTTTCGATCGCCTGGGCCAGCCTGGCCGACATCGCATTGGCGTGACGTGCCGTCTCCAGCCACAGGCCGCCGTCGAAATAGGCGTCGAATTGCGCCGAGATGAAGCGCGCCTTGGAAAAAAGCTGGGCCGAACGCTTGCGCAGGAAGGCCATTTCCCTGGCGCGGTCGAGGTCGAACATGACGATCGCCTCGGCGCACCAGCAGCCGTTCTTGGTGCCGCCGAAGGAGACGATGTCGACGCCGTGCTTCCAGGTCATCTCGGCCGGCGAGACGTCGAGCGACACGAGCGCATTGGCAAAACGCGCGCCATCCATGTGCAGCGGCAGGCCATGGCGTCTTGCAACCGCCGAAATCGTCGAGATATCGTCGAGGCCATAGATGGTCCCGACCTCGGTCGCCTGGGTGATGGAGATTGCCGCCGGGCGGCCGCCATGCACGTTCTCCGAGGCGTAGCGGCCGATGGCGCGCTCGAGATTGCCGATGTTCATGCGCCCGAGCGGGCCATCGACCGGGGAAAGCCGCGAGCCATGTGAAAAATATTCCGGCGCGCCGCACTCGTCTTCGAGGATGTGCGCCTCGCGGTGCGCGAAGGAAATGCCGCCCGGCTTGCCATAGGCGGCAAGCGACAGCGAGTTCGCCGCCGTGCCGGTGGCGACGAAGAACACGGCCACGTCGCGCTCGAAGATCTCGGAGAATTTTGCATAGACCGCTCTGTCGAGCTCGCCGTCGCCATAGGCGCGGCTGAAGCCCGCAGCGTTGGCGTGCAGACGCTCGGAGACTTTGGGGTGAGCGCCGGCCCAGTTGTCTGATGCGAAGAACATTTCGTCCGTCCGTAATATGGCTGCGGTGACTGTGTGGCAGGGTAGGCGCGAGCTAGAACGGATTTGTCGATCTTCGGCAAGTGCGGGGCCGGGAAATCGATTGAGGCAGCGACAGCGTCGATTTGACCGGTTGTTCAAAAATTGCGTCGGACAGAGGTCCGGCGTAATTTTCGGTCTTTGCAGAGGCGGAAAATTCGTGAATCGGTCTTGTGCGTATTCAAGAATTCTGTCATACAAAATTTAGGACAGCAGTGCTGTCTTATTTATCTGCCCAAAGCGAACCGGATTTGGCGTATGATGACGCCGCGTCCGGCTTCCGCCGCGAGCTAGGGTCAGGGGAGAGGCCGGAGCAATCCGTTCACGTCTGTCCCGACTGCGGTTTAGTGCCGGCGAACGGCACTGCGCCGCTGCATATCGAGCATATCTGAAGGTGAATGGATCGGCATATTGCCGTCCCAAAGCAAATTGCCCGGATCGGGCGGGAATGGAGACAGGACGATGACGGAGTTGACGCCATCTGTGACGACGGATTTTGCACCGGCCGCGCAGACGAAAGCGGCCAACAATAAAACCGATCATCTCCGAACCCCCACCGGCTATGCAGCGCATGGCCTTTACGATCCGCGCAACGAACATGACGCCTGCGGCGTCGGCTTCATCGCCCAGATGAAGGGCATCAAGTCGCACCAGATCGTCAAGGACGGGCTGTTCATGCTCGAAAACCTGACGCATCGCGGTGCCGTCGGTGCTGATCCGCTGATGGGCGACGGCGCGGGCGTTTTGGTGCAGATCCCCGACACATTCTTCCGCGAGGAGATGGCCAGGCAGGACATCGAGCTGCCGCCGGTCGGACAGTACGGCGTCGGCCACTGGTTCATGCCGCAGGATCCGGAGCTGCGCCAGCATGTCGACGACATCATCCGCGAATCGGCGCAGTCCGAGGGCTTGCCGCTGATCGGCTTCCGCGACGTGCCGGTCGACAACGCCTCGCTGTCGAAGGCGCCCGACATTGCCGCCTCCGAGCCGTTCCACCGCCAGGTGTTCGTCGGCCGCCCCGCCGAGATCGACGATGACGAGGAATACGAGGCCCGGCTTTATCTGCTGCGCAAGGTCATCTCCGGCCGCATCTATGCCGAGCACAACAACAAGGACATTGGCGCCTATTGCGTGTCGCTGTCGGCGCGCACCATTGTCTATAAGGGCATGTTCCTGGCCTTCCAGGTCGGCGCCTATTACAAGGACCTTTCCGATCCGCGCTTCGAGACGGCGCTGATCCTGGTCCACCAGCGCTTCTCGACCAACACGTTCCCGTCGTGGAAGCTGGCGCATCCGTATCGCATGGTCGCCCACAACGGCGAGATCAACACGGTGCGCGGCAACAACAACTGGATGGCGGCGCGCCAGGCCTCTGTCGACTCCGAGCTGTTCGGCAACAACATCTCCAAGCTCTGGCCGATCTCTTATGAGGGCCAGTCGGATACGGCGTGCTTCGACAACGCACTCGAGTTCCTGTTCCAGGGTGGCTACACGCTGGCGCATGCCATGATGATGCTGATCCCGGAAGCCTGGGCCGGCAACAAGTCGATGGATGCCGACCGCAAGGCCTTTTACGAATACCACGCAGCGCTGATGGAGCCGTGGGACGGCCCGGCTGCGGTGTGCTTCACCGACGGCCGACAGATCGGCGCCACGCTCGACCGCAACGGCCTGCGTCCCGCCCGCTACATGGTCACCGACGACGACCGGGTCATCCTGGCGTCCGAGGCCGGCGTTTTGCCTGTCGACGAGAAGAGCATCATCAAGAAGTGGCGCCTGCAGCCCGGCAAGATGCTGCTGATCGACCTGGTCAAGGGCCGCATCATCTCGGACGAGGAAATCAAGTCCGAGATCGCGACCAAGCACCCCTACAAGAAGTGGCTGTCCAACACCCAGTTGATCCTCGAGGAGCTGAAGCCGGTCGAGCCGCGCGCGCTGCGCAAGGACGTCTCGCTGCTCGATCGCCAGCAGGCCTTCGGCTACACCCAGGAAGACACCAAGCTCCTGATGTCGCCGATGGCGACGACGGGCCAGGAAGCAGTCGGCTCGATGGGCACGGATACGCCGATCTCGGCGATGTCGGACAAGTCAAAGCTGCTCTACACCTACTTCAAGCAGAACTTCGCCCAGGTCACCAACCCGCCGATCGACCCGATCCGCGAGGAGCTGGTGATGAGCCTGGTGTCGTTCATCGGCCCGCGCCCGAACATCCTCGACCTCGTCGGCACCTCGCGCCGCAAGCGTCTGGAAGTGCGCCAGCCGATCCTCACCAATGCCGACCTGGAGAAGATCCGCTCCATCGGCCACACCGAGGAGAGCTTCGACACCAAGACAATCGACGTCACCTATGCGGCCACTGAAGGTGCAGCTGGCATGCAGGGTGCCATCGAGCGCCTGTGCGAGCGCGCCGAGGCTGCGGTCGCCGGCCGCTACAACATCATCATCCTGTCCGATCGGCAGCTTGGCCCGGACCGCATCGCCATCCCGTCGCTGCTGGCGACGGCCGCCGTGCACCATCACCTTGTCCGCAAGGGCCTGCGCACCTCGGTCGGCCTTGTGGTCGAATCGGGCGAGCCGCGCGAAGTGCACCATTTCTGCTGCCTCGCCGGTTACGGCGCCGAGGCGATCAATCCGTATCTGGCCTTCGACACGCTGACCGACATGCACAAGCGGGGCGAGTTTCCGCCTGAAGTGGACGGCTCGGAAGTCGTCGGCCGCTTCATCAAGTCGATCGGCAAGGGCATCCTCAAGGTCATGTCCAAGATGGGCATCTCGACCTACCAGTCCTATTGCGGCGCCCAGATCTTCGACGCCATCGGCCTGAAGACCGACTTCGTCGAGAAGTACTTCACCGGTACCGCGACCAACATCGAAGGCGTCGGACTGGACGAGGTGGCGAGCGAAACCGTCAGCCGTCACGAATCGGCATTCGGCGAAGACCCGGTGCTGCGCACGGCACTCGAAGTCGGTGGCGAGTACATGTACCGGATGCGCGGCGAAGCCCATATGTGGACGCCGGATGCGGTTGCCTCGCTGCAGCACGCCGTTCGTTCGGGCTCGTGGTCGACCTTCAAGGAGTTCTCGGCCCAGATCGACAGCGAAACGGCGCGTGCCCAGTCCATTCGTGGCCTGTTCCACGTCAAGCTGGCCGGGGAGAACGGCCGCAAGAAGGTCGCGGTCGACGACGTCATGCCCGCCGCCGAGATCGTCAAGCGTTTCTCGACGGGTGCCATGTCGTTCGGCTCGATCAGCCGCGAGGCGCACACCACGCTTGCGGTTGCCATGAACCGGATCGGCGGCAAGTCGAACACCGGCGAGGGCGGCGAGGAGCCGGATCGTTACCTGCCGCTGCCAGGCGGTGGCGCGAACCCCGAGCGTTCGGCGATCAAGCAGGTGGCCTCAGGCCGCTTCGGCGTGACGACGGAGTATCTCGTCAACTCCGACATGATGCAGATCAAGGTCGCCCAGGGTGCCAAGCCCGGCGAGGGCGGCCAGCTGCCCGGCCACAAGGTCGACGCGACGATCGCCAAGACCCGGCATTCGACCCAGGGCGTCGGCCTGATTTCGCCGCCGCCGCACCATGATATCTATTCGATCGAAGATCTGGCGCAGCTGATCTACGACCTGAAGAACGTCAACCCGACGGCCGACGTGTCGGT
The DNA here is from genome assembly GCF_014863355.1 of Aminobacter carboxidus. Classification (GTDB taxonomy): domain Bacteria; phylum Pseudomonadota; class Alphaproteobacteria; order Rhizobiales; family Rhizobiaceae; genus Aminobacter; species Aminobacter carboxidus. The sequence goes on from NZ_JACZEP010000016.1 coordinate 9,953, forward strand.
CAAGCTGGTGTCGGAAGTGGGTGTCGGCACGGTCGCGGCGGGTGTCGCCAAGGCGCGCGCCGACCACATCACGATCTCGGGCTATGACGGCGGCACCGGTGCGTCGCCGCTGACCTCGCTCAAGCATGCCGGCAGCCCGTGGGAAATGGGTCTTGCCGAGACGCACCAGACGCTGGTGCTGAACGGCCTGCGTTCGCGTGTCGCGCTGCAGGTGGACGGCGGTCTCAGGACCGGCCGCGACGTCGTCATCGGCGCGCTTCTGGGCGCCGACGAGTTCGGCTTCTCGACCGCGCCGCTGATCGCGGCGGGCTGCATCATGATGCGCAAGTGCCATCTCAACACCTGCCCGGTTGGCGTCGCCACCCAGGACCCGGTGCTGCGCAAGCGCTTCAAGGGCACGCCCGAGCACGTCATCAACTACTTCTTCTATGTCGCCGAAGAGGTGCGCGAGCTGCTGGCCGAAATGGGCTACACCCATCTCGACCAGATCATCGGCGACGCCGACCTTCTGGAAAAGCGCGAACTGATCAACCACTGGAAGTCGCGCGGTCTCGATTTCTCCAAGGTGTTCTACAAGCCCGATGCACCGCGTGAAGCGATGCACTGGACCGAGCGCCAGAAGCATCCGATCGACGACGTTCTCGACCGCAAGCTGATCGCCGAGGCCAAGGTTGCGCTCGAAACGCGCCAGCCGGTAAAGATCGAGACGACGATCCGCAACGTCGACCGTTCCACCGGTGCGATGCTGTCGGGCGAGGTCGCCAAGCGCTTCAGGCACAAGGGCCTGCGCGAGGACACCATTTCGGTGAAGCTGACCGGTACTGCCGGACAGTCCTTCGGTGCCTTTTTGGCACGCGGCATCTCGTTCGAGCTGGTCGGCGACGGCAACGACTATGTCGGCAAGGGCCTGTCGGGCGGCCGCATCGTCATCCGCCCGTCGGATGACGCCAGGATCGTCGCCGAGGACTCGATCATCGTCGGCAACACCGTGCTCTACGGCGCGACCGAGGGCGAATGCTACTTCCGCGGCGTCGCCGGCGAGCGTTTCGCCGTCCGTAATTCGGGCGCCGTCACTGTCGTTGAAGGGGTGGGCGACCACGGCTGCGAGTACATGACGGGCGGTGTGGTGGTGGTCATCGGCAAAACCGGCCGCAACTTCGCGGCAGGTATGTCGGGCGGCGTCGCCTATGTGCTCGACGAGGAAGGTGATTTCGCCGAGCGCTGCAACATGGCGATGGTCGAGCTCGAGCCGGTCCCCGAAGAAGACGACATGCTGGAGAAGCTGCACCATCACGGTGGCGACATCGCCCACAAGGGCCGCGTCGACGTGTCGGGCGACATGACCCGCCACGACGAGGAGCGCCTGGTTCAGCTGATCTCGAACCACATGCACTACACCGGTTCGACCCGTGCCAAGCAGATTCTGGACGACTGGGCGAGCTACCGACCCAAATTCCGCAAGGTTATGCCGGTGGAGTACCGCCGCGCGTTGATCGAGATGGAGCGCATGAGGATGGGCGTCGCGGCGGAGTAGCCGCGACCGTTCTTCCGGCGGCGCCCGAACCGGGCGCACGCCATCGCATGCTTCATTTGAAGTGGTGGAATTCTACGCCCGCGCCGAGTTGCTGGGCATGACCGACGAGAGTTACGATGGGCAAGGTTACAGGTTTTCTTGAAATCGACAGGCAGGTGCACAAGTACCAGCCAGCTTCCGACCGCATCCGGCATTTCCGCGAATTCACGCTGCCGATGTCGAACAAGGAAGTCGAAAAGCAGGCCGCGCGCTGCATGGATTGCGGCATCCCGTTCTGCCACGGCCCGACCGGCTGTCCGGTGCACAACCAGATTCCGGACTGGAACGATCTCGTCTACAATGGCGATTGGGACAATGCGATCCGCAACCTGCATTCGACCAACAACTTCCCCGAATTCACCGGCCGCATCTGCCCCGCACCATGCGAGGAAGCCTGCACGTTGAATCTCGAGGACATTCCGGTCGCCATCAAGACCGTCGAGCAGGCGATCGCCGACAAGGCCTATGAGACCGGCTTCATCAGGCCGTATCCGCCGGAGAAGAAGACCGGCAAGAAGGTTGCTGTCATCGGCTCCGGCCCTGCCGGCATGGCAGCGGCGCAGCAGCTCGGCCGCGCCGGCCACGACGTGCATGTCTATGAGCGCGAAAGCCGCCCAGGCGGGCTGCTGCGCTTCGGCATCCCCGACTTCAAGATGGAAAAGCACTATATCGACCGCCGCATCGAGCAGATGACGGGCGAGGGCGTGACCTTCCATTGCGGCGTCAATGTCGGCGTCGACAGGCCGGTCACCGAGCTTCTGGCCGAACATGATGCGGTGCTCTATTGCGGCGGCTCCGAGACGCCGCGTCCAGCGGGAATTCCGGGCGACGACCTGGAAGGCGTGCATGACGCGATGCCTTACCTGGTCCAGCAGAACAAGCGTGTCGGCGGCGAGGACATCCAGTCGGTGGCCTGGCAGTCGGAACCGATCGTTGCCGGTGGTCTGCATGTCGTGGTCGTGGGTGGCGGCGACACCGCTTCCGACTGCGTCGGCACCGCTTTCCGCCAGGGAGCCGTGCGCGTCACCCAGCTCGACATCCGGCCGCAGCCGCCGGAGCGGGAAAACAAGCTCGCCGTGTGGCCCTATTGGGCGACCAAGATGCGCACCTCGTCCTCGCAGGCCGAAGGCGCGCAGCGCGAGTTCCAGGTGGCGACGCTGGAGTTCATCGGCGAAGAGGGCCAGCTGACCGGCGTGAAGTGCTGCGAAGTCGATGACAAGCGCAAGCCGATCCCCGGCACCGAGTTCGTCATCCGTGCCGATCTCGCTTTCATTGCCATCGGTTTTGCCGGCCCGCTCGCCGACGGCATGGTCAAGGAACTCGACGGCAAGCTCGAGATCACGACCGACAGCCGCCGTTCGACCAATGTTGCGGCCAACGATCGCGACTACAAGACCACCGTCGACAAGCTCTATGTCGCCGGCGACGTGCGCCGCGGCCAGTCTCTAGTGGTCTGGGCGATCCGCGAAGGCCGCCAGGCCGCGCATTCGATCGACACCGACCTGATGGGGGCGAGCGTCCTGCCGCGTTGAGCGCCGGCTTATCGCCAAAAACGAAAAGGCGCCGCGAGGCGCCTTTTCGTTTTTTGGCCGATGGAGCTAGCGCCTGATGATGGCGGTCGTCGTTTCGGTGGCCTGGGCCGCAGGCACGGGCTTCGGCGGCCAGGAGAAATCGTCGATGCGCCCTGCAGGCGCTTTGGGCGCGATCCCTTGCACGGCAAGCTTTTCGCCGGGTGAACGTGGGTCGGTCTTGGCGGCCGTCTGCCCGCCGAGAAGCTCGGTGCCGCCATCGAGCTCAGGATCCGAGAGCGAAACCGGCACCGTGCGGTCGATGTTCACAGGCACGTTGAGCTCGCCCGGCGTCGCCTGCGGCAAGCTTGCCGGCACAACCGTCTCGGTGCCTTGCGGGGTGATGCCGAGCAGCTTGTTCAGTGGCTTTTCGGCAAAGAAGGCGAGCTTGCGCTTGCCGGCGCGGGTGACGTTGATGCCGTCGTCGGAACGTAGCCGTACCGGCTGGCCGTTGATGTCGGGGCCGCTGGTGACGAAGGCGCCGGCCTCGTCGACAAAGCCGTCCCAGACATCGACGAACTCGCTTCCGGCGGCTTCGGTGGCCGCACGGTAGATGTCGTTGAAGGCGAGCATGTCGGTGTTCATCTTCGACGACTTGAAGGCGGGCATGCCAACCCACAGGAAGGGAACCTTGGTCTCGGCGATGGCCTTGGCCAGCTTCTCCGCGCGCCCCGCATATTCCCTGGTCCAGGCCGTGCTCATCGGCGGCTCGCGGTTGTCGGCGACCCGCATCTGCTGGCGGTCGTTGGAGCCCATCATGATGATGACGGCGGCCGGCTTTTCCTGTTCGATCAGCGCCTTGGCCTTCTCGGGCCAGTTGTAATAGTCCTCGCGGACGAGACCCGACGAGCCGTTGGTCTTGTCGAGGACCCGGATCTTGGCGTTCTCGGCGAAGACCGTGCCGAGGCCTTCGGCAATGCCGCCGCCGAGGAAGTCGCCGATGACCAGGACGACGCGCGCGTCCGGCAGCTTTTCAACCACCGGCACGGCGGGATCGGCTGCCCTGCCGACATTGCCGGCGGAAACCTTGGGCTTGCGCGGCGTCTTGCGGATCTTCTTGCGCGGCTGCGGCTCGTCCAGGATGAAGGGATCGACGCGCGGTTCGCGGCGCGGCATGAACAGGTCGCGCAGCGACCATTTGCGCAAGATGCCTTCCTGCGCCACGGCCGGTGTTGGCATCGCCAACGAAATGGCGGTCACGGCGACCGCCACCACAACCAGTGGCGTCGTCAGCCGCAACAGCGAAAACCGTGGACGACGCGTCAATGCCAATACAGCCTCCGGTTGTTAGTTGCGCCGCAGGAACTTCAGCACTTCCATGCTCGGATGACCGTCCGGCGTCAAGCCCAGCTGTGCCTGGAATGCCTTGATTGCCGAGCGCGAACCCTCGCCGATCTTGCCGTCGTTCTTGCCGTCATAATAGCCATGCGCCGACAGCCGCTTCTGCAACTCCTGCTTTTCCTCGAAGCTGAGCTTGGTGAACGGCCGTTTCCAGTCCTGCACAAGGCCACCGTAGCCGGCGATCTCGTCGGCAAGAAGACCGACGGCAAGCGCGTACTTGTCGGCATTGTTGTAGCGCTTGATGACCGAAAAGTTCTTGGTCATCAGGAAGGCAGGTCCGCCGCGGCCGTCCGGCACCTTGAGCGTGGCGACGTCGGAACCGCGCTTGAAGGCCTTGCCATTGGCGCGTTCGATGCCCAGCGATGCCCATTTGTCGAGCGTCAGCGATCCCGTGGGGAACTTCTGGCCCTGGGGCAACACCACCTCGTAGCCCCAGGTCTTGCCTGCCTGCCAGCCGTTCTTCTTCAAAAGATTGGCAGCGGTGGCGAGCGCGTCGGGTATGGAGTTCCAGATGTCGCGCTTGCCATTGCCGTCGGCGTCGACGGCATAGGCCTGGTAGCTGGTCGGGATGAACTGGGTGTGGCCCATGGCACCGGCCCAGGAGCCGACGAGATGGCTTTCGTCGATGTCGCCACGCTGCAGGATCTTGAGGGCTGCGATCAGCTGGGTACGGGCAAATTTCGCCCGGCGCTGGTCGCCATAGGCGAGCGTTGCCAGCGAGCGCACGACATTGCGCATCACCTTGTCGTTCTTGAGAATCTCGCCGTAGTTCGATTCCATCGACCAGATGGCGAGCAGGATGTAGCGGTCGACGCCGAACTTGGCCTCGATGCGGTCGAGCCAGGGCTTCCACTTGCGCGCCATTTCGCGGCCGACCGTGATCGACTGGTCGTGGACGCGGTTGTCGAAATAATCCCAGACGGGCGCGGTGAATTCGGGCTGGAAGCGGGCCTTTTCAAGCACTTCGGGGTCGGCGGAAGTTACGCCGCGAAAGGCACGGTCGTAGGTCGAACCGGAAATCCCGTTGTCTGCGGCGACCGAGCGGAAGCTCGACACCCAGCGCTGGAAGCCGGCTTCGGCAGCCGCCGGGCCAGCCGGCAGCATCAATACCAGCGACAGGCCGGCGATTGCAGCGGCGCTTGCGAGGCCTTTGGCGGTCTTGCGAAGGGGCATTCTTTCCTCCTTGGAGAGATCAGAAAATCGATTCATCGCCGATGCCGGTTATCAATCAGTTTACCATAGACCCCTTGGGGAACGAAAAGCGGGTTGAAGGATTGTCCACCTAGCTGTTCGGACAATCAAGATCGCGTGATCAATGGTCTTGCCCGCTGTCGCCGAATATGTGAACGCATTCAGTATTCATCAATTCGGGCGTGGCAAAGTCTGCGGCCGATACATCCCTCCATCGGACGACCAGCAATGAAAAGAGTTCGCAAGGCAGTTTTTCCGGTCGCGGGCCTCGGCACGCGTTTTCTGCCTGCCACCAAGTCTATCCCGAAGGAAATGCTGACGGTCGTCGATCGCCCTGTCATCCAGTACGTGGTCGATGAGGCGCGCGAAGCGGGCATCGAGCATTTCATCTTCGTCACCGGTCGCAACAAGGCGGTCATCGAAGACCATTTCGACGTCCAGTTCGAGCTCTATGACACGCTCGCCCAGCGCGGCAAGACCGAGCAGTTGGAGCGCCTGCAGCGGCTGCAGCCGGGACCGGGGCAGACCTCGTTCACGCGCCAGCAGGTGCCGCTCGGGCTTGGCCATGCGGTGTGGTGCGCGCGTGAGCTGGTCGGCGACGAGCCGTTTGCGCTGCTTTTGCCCGACATGATCATGCAGTCGGAAAAGAGCTGCATGCGCGAGATGGTCGAGCTCTATGCCGAGACCGGCAACAACATCATCGCCGTCCAGGAATGCGATCCGGCCGAGGCGCACAAATACGGCATCGTCGGCAAGGGCAAGTCCGTCCACACTGGCTTCGCCATCGAAGGCATGGTGGAAAAGCCGAAGCAGGGCACGGCACCGTCGAACCTGTTCATCAACGGCCGCTATATCCTGCAGCCGGAGATCTTCGATATCCTGGCAAACCAGGAGCGTGGTGCCGGCGACGAAATCCAGCTCACCGACGCGATGCTCAAGCTTGAAAAGATGCAGTCCTTTTACGGTTACCACTATCGCGGCCGTACCTTCGACTGCGGCTCGCCGGAAGGTTTCGTCGAGGCCAATGTCGCCTTTGCCCTATCGCGCTCCGATCTCAGCAAGAGCATGGCCAGCGTCATCGAAGGCCTTCTCGGCGAGATGAAATCGGGCAAGTAGCTCGATGTCGCCCGTGCGTCGGGATTGGACGCACGGTGCGATGGCTTTCGGCTGCCACTGCCGCTAGAAATATCCTGCCAGGTGCCCGCAGCGATGCGGGAGAATCGGGAACACGGTGCAAATCCGTGGCGTGCCCAACGCTGTAAGAGGGACCGTATCGGCAAAAGCCACTGTTCATGTCGAACGGGAAGGCGCCGACGACGGGTTGAACTCGAGCCAGAAGACCGGCCCGGCAGACATCGACCTCCGCATGGTCAGGCGGAGGCAACCGATATGCTCGCCAGGGGACATGCGATGCTTGCTGACCAGATCAATGCCATTTCAGGCTGTTTCGACCTTGCCGCCCAGGATGCCGTCTACCGCGCCATCTTCACGCGCCGCGACGTGCGCAGTCATTTCCTGCCCGATCCGGTCGGCGACGACGTGCTGGCGCGGCTTTTGCTCGCGGCCCATCACGCGCCGTCGGTCGGCTTCATGCAGCCATGGAACTTCATCGTCATCCGAGACCGCGACCGACGAGAGCGGGTCCGCGACCTGTTCTTCGCCGCGCGTGAGCAGGAACTGCCTGAGATCGCCGAGGAGCGGCGGGAGCTTTACCGCAAGCTCAAGCTCGAAGGCATCTGCGAAAGCCCGCTCAATCTGGTTGTCACCTGCGACCGCAGCCGTTCGGAAAGCTCCCCACTCGGGCGATGGCACAATCCTGAGATGGACCTGTTCAGTACCGTCTGCGCGGTGCAGAATTTCTGGCTCGCCGCACGGGCCGAAGGCGTGGGTGTCGGCTGGGTCAGCATCCTCGAGCGCGACGCGCTGAAGCAGTTGCTCGGCATTCCTGATCACGTCGTGCCGGTGGCCTATCTCTGCGTCGGCCATGTCAGCGAGTTCGCGGAAAAGCCGGATCTGGAGCGGCATGGCTGGGCCCGCCGGCTGCCGCTTGCCGATCTGATCATGAGCGAGGTGTATTCGGGGCAGGGGGAGGCGGCCTTGAAGGTGGCCGCATCCGGTATCAGCGGCTTGCCTGCAACAGGTTAGCGCTGGATTTTCAGCCCGACAAACACGCTGTTGGTCTTGGCATCGCGGTTGGACAGGGTGCTGTCGAAGGTCTCGTGGCGCAGCTTGCCGGTGAGGCCGGCATAGCGGTTCAGCCACCAGGTCAGGCCTGCTTCGGCACTCAGCCTGAGTTCGTGGTCGTTGGAACTGGCATAGTCGCGATAGCCGACGCCGCCGGCCAGGAAGGCGGTCAGGTTGGAACGGATCTGCCGCTCGACGCTGAGGCGGCCGTTGTAAAGCACCGAGCCGCTGTCGCCGGCGGTGGTCGATCCTTCGACCAGGGTTTCGCCGGTCAGGCCGACGATCGTGCCGCGCATCGGCGACCATTTGAGGTCGGCGGCAATCGTTGCGGCGGAAACCGTCTTCAGCCGGTCGTCGTCGAAGTCCTCCGAGATCCAGCCGGCCGAGATTTCGCCGCCGAACTTCTCGCCCAAGTCGATCTCGACACCGGCGCGGGCACCGGTGCGCTTGGATGAGCGCTCGAAACCGGCGGTGTCGAAGCGCAGATCATAGACTCTGCGCCCGAATTCGACCTCGCCGAAAGGCGTGAACGCTGGCGAGACCTCGTAACCGACCCTGACCTTGCCGGTATAGAGTCTGGAGTCGCGGTCCTTTTGCGACAGCGTGGTGCCGTCAGTGAGTTCGGCGTCGCTGTAGCTTTCGTCGACCACTTCGCCGGTGATGCCGAAGCGGAGCTTGCCGACATCCTTTTCGACACCGAGCGCGCCGCTGAGTGTATGCAGGGTCGGCCGTTCGGCGGTGCCGGAGATGACCACGGGCGACGACGTCGATTCCGGGCGCATGCTGTAGCCGAGCCGCGCCAGGGCGCGCAGGTCGTCGGCGAAGTCGAGCTGCAAGCGTCCGTCGATGCCGCCGCTGAGATCCTTGACCTCCTGGCCGGAGATGGATTTGCGGTAGTTGCCGTATGCGTCGATCGTTGCCGAATGGTTTTCCCAGTCGGATGCGGCATTCAGCCTGAGTGTCGTCTCGGACAGGACCGCCGATTTTCCGCCGGAGCTCGAATCGGCGTTCGATGTGGCGGTAATGCCTTGTTCGAGGCTCGGCTTGAGCACGAAGGTGCCGAAGCGGATGCCGGTCGGCTCGAACGGGTCTGCGTCCGGCTGCGGGCGGCGGCCTTCGATGGCGCGCTGGCGCTCGGATTCGGGGCCGTTTTCGATCTCCGTCTCGGAATCGACGGTGCCCTGGCGCACGGTGCCGGTGGTCAGCTCTTCGTCGGTCACCGGCGTGGCCGGTGTCTCGGCGGCCGAGGGCGTGGTGGTGCCGGCCTGCCGCGCGCGTAACTCGCGGGCACGCTGGCGCGCGGTGGTCGGCGGACGGGCGGATGACGAGGAGGAGCCTGTCGCGTTTTCGGCGTTGGGCGGCTCGCTGAACAGATCGGTGGCTTCGGCGTCGGCCTGAGTCGGGATCGCGCCGGGGCTGACCGGTTGGTAGGTCGGTGCCTGGGCCTGTTCCGGCTCGGCGGTGGGGCGCCTTTTGTGGAGCAGCAGGGTGTTGTTGAGGTCGTCTTCGCCAACCGGTCCGCGCAATCCGATTTCCTGCGCATGGAGCGGAGCGCACAGCAGCGTCGCCACGCTTGCTGTCGCCAGCAAGACGCGAAGTGCAGTATTCCGTTTCCGATGCTCCGGCCTGATCTGCGCCATCTTTCCCACTGCTTCGCCGACGCAAGGGCGTCGCACTTACCAACTGGTAAATCGCCATGGTTAACGGAGCGTTTCCTGCACGCCCTCAGACGCCCCGTTTTGGGCGGATAATCATGGACAGCCGCACGCCGACGCGCTAACGCATCGCCATGCACGCTGGATCGCTGAAAAAAGAGCCGGACGGGCAGGCGTCGATCGCCTCCGCGCTCCGCACCGTCACCATCGAGCAGGCCGGTATCGCTGCGCTTGTCGCAGCGCTGGAAGGCCCGCTCGCCGAGCCCTTCGCCAAGGCTGTCTCGATCCTGGGCCAACTCAGCGGTCGGGCGATCATCACCGGCGTCGGCAAGAGTGGACATATCGGCTCCAAGCTTGCGGCCACCTTCGCCTCGACCGGAACGCCCGCCTATTTCGTCCACCCCTCGGAAGCCATCCACGGCGACCTCGGCATGATCACCAAGGAAGATGCGATCGTCGCCCTCTCCTGGTCGGGCGAAACAGCCGAGCTCAAGGGCATCGTTGCCTATTCCCGACGCTTTTCGATTCCGCTGATTGCGCTGACCGCCGGCGATTCTTCGGCGCTGGCGCGCCAGGCCGACGTCGTGCTGTCATTGCCGCGCGCGCCCGAAGCCTGTCCGCACGGTCTTGCGCCAACGACCTCGACGCTGCTCCAGCTTGTCGTCGGCGACGCCTTGGCGGTGGCTCTGCTCGAAGCGCGCGGCTTCACCGCCGATCACTTCCGCACCTTCCATCCCGGCGGCCAACTCGGCGCGAGCCTGATGCCGGTCGGCGACCTGATGCACAAGGGCGACGAAATGCCGATCGTTGCAATCGGCACCAAGATGCCGGAAGCGGTGAAGACGCTGTCCAAGAAGCGTTTCGGCTGCGTCGTTGTCGTCGACGAACAGGGCAGGCTTGCAGGCATCGTCACCGACGGCGACCTGGCGCGCAATCTCGACCGCAATCTCGCCGAGACCAATGTCGAGGACATCATGACCAGGCAGCCCAAGACGGTGCCGCCGCAGATGCTGGCGGGCACGGCGACGGCGATGCTCAACGAACACAACATCAGCGCCATCCCGGTGGTCGAAGGCGACAAGCCTGTCGGCATCATCCACTTCCACGACCTGCTCAGGGTCGGCGCTGCCTGACCCGCGCCTGACGGCATCGCCTATTCGTCCGAAGTGCCGCCCGCTTCGTCGCGCCCCAGCGCGAGCGCGGCAATGACTGCGCAGGCCGCAAGCACTGCGGCGCAGGAGATGAGCACGGCCGTTGCGCCAAACAGGTCGAGGGTTGTGCCGACGACAAGGACGGAGACCGGTGCCGCGACCAGGATCAGGCTTATCGACGCGCCGATCACATGGGCGCGCAGGCTTTTTGGCGCGCTGGTCTGCAGCAGTGTGGTGAAAATGGGCGAAAGCGGGCCCGCGGCCACGCCCAGCACCGCACCTGATGCAATGAGCATCGGCATAGAGCGATCGATGGCAAGGATGACGACGCCGACGGCAAGGCCGATGAACGCTGCGACAAAGACGTTGCGCAGGCTGGGGCTGCGGCCGAGTGCTGCCAAGGCAAGATTGATCGTAATCGCACCTGCTGCAGCGGCGGTGAGATAGATCCCAAGTGCTGAAGCCGGTTGGCCCTCGCTGCGCAGGATCGCGGGCAGGGCCACTGCTTCGATCGCCACGAAGGTGCCGGTGCCGACGCTCGCCAGAAGCAGGGCCGTTCGCAACCGGACCGATCCGAAGATGATGCGCAGGGCCGCCCTGAACTCGGCGGTCGCCGCCGATGACGCCTGCCGCAGGCGGAACTGCGGCAGGCTCAGCATCACCAGCATGGCTGCTGCTGCATTGATTGCCGCGATGATCCAGAGCAGCGCCTGCGTGTCGACGACAGCCACCAAAACGGCGGCGATCGCCGGCCCGACGATGGCAGCACCGCTGTCTATGAGATCGTCGATGGCGTTGGCACGCAGCAACGGCATCCGGGCCAGCCGCGCGATTTCGGGAACACGGGCCTCGATCGCCACGCCGCCGGGGCCGTCCAGGATGGCGCCGCACAAGGCGAGCGTCACCAGCAGGCCGATCGTCAGTGTGTCCAGGCTGTGGAGCAGGGCGGCCGCAACGGCGGCGGCAGTACCGAAACAGGCGGCGAGTATGGCCGTCCGGCGTATGCCAAGACGCTCGGCAACAAGCCCGCCAAAGGCGCTGCCGACGATTGCCGGGGTCAGCGTCATGAAGGCGATGACACCCATCCAACTGGCGCTGCCGGTCAGGTCATAGACCAGCCAGGGGTAGACGATCGCGGTGATCGCATTGCCGAGATTGAAGACGATGCTGGCCAGTTGCAGCCCGGCAAAGGGCCCACGCGTTCTGGCAAGGCGCAAGGTTGTCATGAATGCTCAACTGCTGATCGCAGCTTCCTTCGGTTTCGCTTTTCGGGATTGCTGCTTCAGGCTTTGACGGTCTGTTCCCGATCTGCCTTGCCGGACACTTTTGCCCCCGGCCGGAGAAAGCGGGTCAGAAGCAGGTGCAGATTTGTCCGTTGTTCGAGCGGGTGGAAGCCGGGGTCGACAGCGATGCGGCCGAATATGCCGTCAATCAGCGCACCGACCCAGCGGGCGGCTTCGACAGGATCGAGCGTGGCATCGATCTGCCCGCGCGAAGCGGCGTCGCGCAACATCACGCTGAGCGACGCCTGCATTTCGGCATCGTGGGCGGAAACCAGCGCGGCGATCTGCCTGTCGCGCATCGCTTCGGCGGCGATTTCGAGGGCTAGGCTCGAATAGGCGGGATCGGCAGCCAGTTCGAGCACGATGTCCATGAATTTGAGGATCGCGTCGAACAGGTCCTGGCTCTGGTCGATCTGTGCGAAATAGGCGGCCGTCTCCCTGCGGTCCTGCTCGACGATCGCAGCGATAATCGCCTGCTTGGTCGGAAAATAGTGGAACAGGTTGCCGGGGCTCATGCCCGCTTCGGCGCAGATTTCCGCTGTCGAGGTGCCGTGGAAGCCCTTCCTGGTGAAACAGCTGATGGCCGCATCCAGGATCTGCTGCTTGCGCGCCTCGAATTTTTCTGGGTCGACCTTGCGCATCCGCGCTCTCTTTTATTATTAGATTGTTCAGTCTAATAATTGGGCGCAGCTGTCTGGTCAAGTCTGCGGCCTTGCAAGGCAGCCGGGTGCAGGTGGCGGACCAGCCTCAGACCGGCTCGACCACCAGTTCCAAGTCGGTGTCTGCGGCACCAATGACACGCACCTGCGCGCCTGCCGGCAAATCAGGGCCGGAAACCCGCCATGTCGTATCGCCGAGCTTGATGCGGCCACGGCCTTCCTTGATCGGCTCGGACAGCGTCGCCGTGCGCCCGATCATCTGGGCGCCACGACGGTTCAGCAGCGGCTGGTCGGATGCCGTCTCGCGGTCGCGGACGATTTTCTTGCCGACATAGGCTGCGGCGAGCGCCAGCACGAGGAAGACCAGGACCTGCACCTGCCAGGTCCAGAACGCAGCGTCCCAGAGCAGCAGCGACGCCGCGCCGACGATCAGCGCGGCGATGCCGATCCACAGCAGGAAGACGCCTGGCGCGAAGATCTCGAGGCACAACAGGATGAAGCCGAGCAGCATCCAGTTCCAGGGACCGAGTTCGGCAACGATGCGTGCGATCATGTGCGGTTCCTCAATTCACCCCAAGTCCGGATCGAGGAGGTTCAGCCCTGCTCGGGTGGGATCCTTGGCGTGCGCGCGGCCTGGCGCTGCCCGCCTGCGGTGCCGCCGTCGCGGAACACTTCCTTGGCGATCTCGCCGATACCGCCGAGCGTGCCGATCAGCGACGATGCCTCCATCGGCATCAGGACAAGCTTGCTGTTGTTGGCCGTCCCGACCTTGGCAAGCGCTTCGGTGTACTTCAGTGCGACGAAGTAGTTGATCGCCTGGACGTCGCCCTTGGCGATGGCTTCCGACACCACCTGGGTGGCGCGGGCTTCGGCTTCGGCGGAGCGCTCGCGGGCCTCGGCGTCGCGGAAGGCTGCTTCCTTTCGGCCCTCGGCTTCCAGCACCTGCGCCTGCTTCATGCCTTCGGCCTCGAGGATCTGGGCGCGCTTGTTGCGCTCAGCCATCATCTGGCGGCCCATCGACTCGATGAGGTTGGCCGGTGGGTTGATGTCCTTGATCTCGACGCGGGTGATCTTGATGCCCCATGGGTGCGCCGCTTCGTCGACGACACGCAGCAGCCGCTCGTTGATGGCGTCGCGGTTGGACAGCAGCTCGTCGAGATCCATCGAGCCCATGACGGTGCGGATGTTGGTCATGGTCAGATTGAGGATGGCATTCTGCAGGCCTGCGACCTGGTAGGCGGCCTGTGGCGCGTTCAGCACCTGATAGAAGGCGACGCCGTCGACGGCGACCATCGCGTTGTCCTTGGTGATGATCTCTTGCGTCGGCACATCAAGCACCTGCTCCATCATGTTCATCTTGGCGCCGATGCGGTCGATGAAGGGGATGATCAGGTTGAGGCCGGGCGTCAGCGTCCTGGTGTAGCGGCCGAAACGCTCGACAGTGTAGTTGTAGCCTTGCGGGATGGTCTTGATGCCGGCGAACAGCACCAGGAGCACGAGAACGACAAGTACCGGGATGACGATATCGAAGCCGCTGAAGCCCATGCGAAAATCCCCCGCAAGTTGAGTGCGCGATTCACAAGTCGCGCCATATGCGCTGAAGACTTACGGGCGTTTCGGCGGCGACACAACACAGCAACCCAGAAATGTCGTCTGGCTCAACGCTGGACGGCGAACAGCTCGGCGTCGGTATCCTTGCGGCCGGAAATGGTGGCGGCAACGATCTCTGCAGCGATGCGTGAATAGGTGATGCCGTTGCCGCCATAACCCATGGCCGCGTGGATGCGCGGGTGGCCAGGAATGGTACCGACATAGGGCAGGCCGGTCGGCGTCGTGCCGAACGAGCCGGCCCAGGCGAATGCCGGCTTGGTATCGAGCCCAGGCAAAAGCCGCTTCAACTTTTTCGAAATGCGATCCGTCTTCTCTGCGATCAGGGCGTCGCGGCGCGCTTCGTCGGTGAAATTTTCGTCCTCGCCGCCACAGATCACCCGTCCGTCCGCTGTCGCGCGCAGATAGAGATAGGGGTCGGACGCTTCCCAGATCAGATGCCTGCCGGGCCAAAGCGCCTGCTTCTGCGCCCTTGTCGCGATCGCCCAGGTCGAGATGATCTTGTGGTCGGTGGCAGGCAGCAGGTCGGCGACGAGTTCGTAGCCTGTCGCCAGCACGACATGGCTGGCCGTGATGGTCGGGCCTCCAGCCGTCGTCACGACGACCTCATCGCGGCTGGCCTTGACGGAGACGGCCTCGACGGGGGCGTGAAAGCGGCCCTTGCGCTCCAGCACCTTGCGCCACAGCCCGGCGGTCAGCTTTCTCGGGTCGAGTGCGAGGTTGTCGTGGCTGAGAATGGCGCCCCTGCGCCGGATGCCGGACCGCTCGTGCAGCTCAGGCATCGTAAGATAAGTGGCGTGGATGCCGGCAAGGCGCCGCGCTTCGGCCTCATCGCGCAGTGCCTCGGCATCCAGCACATCGCCAGCGAGGTAGAGCGAGGTCCTGGACTCCATGTTGCAGCGGATGCCGAGTTCGTCGATGCGCGCCTTGAGATTCATGACGGCGAGCCGCGAACGTCGCCATGCGCGTTCGGCGCGCTCGCGGCCGATGTGGTGGACAAGCTTCGACAGCGGTTGGTCGATTTCGAACTGGACAAGGGCGGTGGTCGCCGCGGTCGAGCCGAGCAACGGCCCGCGCCGGTCGATGCAGACCACCGACTGACCGGCATCGGTCAATGCTTCGGCGATCATCGCGCCGCTGATGCCCATGCCGATGATGGCGACGTCGGTCTTGATGTCACGGGTGAGTTTGCCCGCCGGGACGGAGGGTGCGCGATAGGCGTACCAGACGGGCCGTCCGGTCCTGAGGTCGAGCTTGCGGGTCATGAAAGGGCGGTCTCCCTGGCCCGCGTTCAACGCCGCGCGCCGATGGAGGTTCCGCCCGCGGCGGCTAGACCCAGCCCATCAGTTCGCGGCGCGTGATGGTCTCGATCACCGCCATGCCCTCCGGACTGTCGTTGAGGCAGGGGATGTGGGAGAAGTTGGTGCCGCCGGCATGGTGGAAGATCTCGGCGTTTTCGCCGGCGATTTCCTCCAGCGTCTCGATGCAGTCGGCGGAAAAGCCTGGATTGACGATGGCGATCGACTTGACGCCCTCCTTGGCCAGCCGTTCCACCGTCTTGTCGGTATAGGGCTGCAGCCATTCCTGCGCGCCGAAGCGCGACTGGAAAGTGCTCATCAGCTTCTTGTCGCTCATCCCAAGCCGCTCGCGCAAAAGCCGCGTCGTCTTCACGCAATGGCAATGATAGGGGTCGCCCTTTTCGAAATAGGGTTTTGGGATGCCGTGATAGGAGGCGAGAATCACCTCGGGCTCGAATTCGAGCTTGGCCAGATGCTGCTCGATCGAGCGCGCCAGCGCCTCGATGTAGACCGGCTCGTCGTAATAGGCGGGTACCGAGCGGATGCTCGGCTGGGCGCGCAGCTTCATCAGCGCGCGGAACAACTGGTCGTTGGCGGTTGCCGTCGTCGTTGCCGAATATTGCGGATAGAGCGGGAACAAAACGATGCGGTCGCAGCCCTGGGCGATCAGCTTCTTGGTCACGCTTTCGGTCGAGGGATTGCCATAACGCATGGCCCAGTCGACGACGACATCGGGCAGGTCGCGCAGCGCTTCGGCGAGCTTTTCACCCTGGGCACGCGTGTAGGTGCGCAGCGGCGACTCATCGCGCTCGGTGTTCCAGATCTTTTTGTAGTTCTCGCCCGACTTCTTCGGCCGCGTGTTGAGCACGATGCCGTAGAGGATCGGATACCACAGCAGCTTCGGCATCTCGATGACGCGCGGGTCGGACAGGAATTCGCGGAGATAGCGCCACATCGACTTCTGGTCGGTGCCGTCGGGCGTGCCGAGATTGACCAGGAGAACGCCGACCTTGCCCTTGCGCACGGCAGGGTGAGGGTTGGGGAATGGGCCGAGCGCCTTGGCCGATTTCTCGTCGATTGTGGTCGTCAGGTTCATTCGGTGTCTCCGTTACGCGGGATACCTAATTGAAAGGCGCCGGTGTTCAATGTCGCGTCTGGCCGCACCCAAAAACAAAACCCGCCCGGTTGGCCGGGCGGGCTTGCTTAGGCCGGAAAGCCCTATCAGTTTGCCGACGGGATCGAAAGCGTTCCGCCGATGGTGAGGTCCTCGGCCTTGGCGTCCGGATTGGCCGCAGCGATGGCCTGCCACTTGGTCGCGTCACCGAGATAGGTCCTGGCGAGATCCCAGAAGGTGTCGCCGCGCGCGATGGTGTGCGACTTGCCGCCGGCGGCCGGCGCAGCCGCCGGTTCAGCTGCCGCAGGTGCTGCCGCTTCGGCTGGCTTGGCCGGCTCGATGGCCGGTGGCGTGTTGGCGATCTCGCCCGAAGCGCTCGGCAGGGCCGGCGTTGCCGGTGCGGCTTCGGCGGTTGCTGCCGGTGCTGCTTCGGCGGGTTTTGCCGGCTCGGCCGGGGCAGGTGCCGCAGCAACCGTCGCGGCGATCTCGGTGATGCGGCCGTCAAGCTTGGGCGTGAACGGACGGTTCTTGGCGAGATAGTCGGCGACCACCTGCTCGAGGCTCGGACCGTAGTCGTAGGCGTTGGTGGCATTCGAAGCGAACAGCTTGTAGCCGTCGCCGCCCTGGCGGACGTAGTTGTTGGTCGCAACCGTGTAGACTTTGGCTTCGTCGATCGGCTTCCAGGCGCCGCCATCCATCACCTCGACCGACTTGACGCGGCCGGCATTGGCCGCGACCGACTTGTCGAACGCGTACTTCAGGCCGGAGACCTGTGGGAACTTGCCTTTGCCTTCCTCGATCTCGCTGACGCCTGCTTCAAGCGAGGCAACGATGTCCTTGCCGGAAAGCTGGAAGGTGGCGAGCGTGTTCTGGAACGGCAGCACGGTGAGCACTTCGCCCATGGTGACCACGCCCTGGTCGATCGAAGCACGAATGCCGCCGCCGTTCTGGAAGACGATGGTGACGCCCTGGTCCTTGACCCGGTCGAGAATGGCGTCGGAGATCAGGTTGCCCATCTCGCATTCACGGGCGCGGCAGCTTTCGCGGCTGCCGTCGATGATCGCTGTGGTCTCGGCGACCTCCTTGTTCTTCAGCTCCTCGATCGGCGCGCCGAGTTCCTTGATGCGGGCGAGCACGGCTTCGTCTGGCTTGACCGAGTTGTCGAGATAGATCGGGTCGCCCTTGGCTTCCTTGACGACGCCGTTGTCGTCGAAGGTGACGGTGAATTCGCCGAGATACTTGGAGTAGGACGCAGCCTGGGTGACCGGGACCTTGTAGCCGTCGGGGTTGTCGATCATCGTCGGGTAGGGCCCTTCGGCCTTGGCGTCGGTGTTCGACAGCAGCGAATGCGAGTGGCCGCCGACGACCACGTCAACGCCGGGGATCTTGGCGATCAGTTCCTTGTCGCGGGGGTAGCCGACATGGGTCAGCGCGATGATCTTGTTGACGCCTTCGGCCTTCAGCTTTTCGACTTCAGCCGTGATCGTCTTGATGTCGTCTTCGATGGCGATGTTGGGGCCGGGCGAGGCGACTTCGGGCGTATCGGTGGTGACGGCGCCAATGATGCCGACCTTCTGGCCGCCGACCTCGAGCACCAGCGACGGCTTGATGCGGTCGCCGACCTTGGACTGGGCATTGGGGTGGACGTTGGCGGAGAGGACCGGGAACTGGATCTTCTCCAGGAAGGGCACCAGTGCTTCTTCGCCGTCATCGAACTCGTGGTTGCCCACGGTCATGGCGTCGAACTTCATCTGGTTGAGGAACTCGGCTTCAACCGCGCCCTTGTAGGTGGTGTAAAACAGCGAACCCTGGAAGTTGTCGCCGCCGTTGAGCAGCAGAACGTTCTGGCCTTCGAGCTTCTTGCGCTGTTCGGCGATGGCAGTGACCAGGCGCGCGGCACCGCCGATGCATTCGCCCTTGCCTTCTTCTTCAGCGGAACAGGTCGATTCAAACTTGTTGTTGCTCTCAATGCGGCTGTGCCAGTCATTGATATGCATGATGGTCAACGTGTAGTCGGCGAATGACGGCACGGCGGAATAGCCGAATGCCGAAGCCGACAAAGCCGCAATGGCAGCCAATCTCTTCATGATGAAATCTCCCGAATGACCCCCGCGAGACGTTTAGCGTCTTCGCTTGACCGGAATGTTACACATTCCTTGGGGCCATGTTCACATTCCGAATTTTCGGATGCAAGGGAGAATCGGCAGTTCGTAGCCGTCTTACCTGTCGGCTGGCAGCGGCTTGGCCGGTACTGAAACCGGCGACCGCACCGGTTAGGTCAGCAAGCCGATGCGCCCGCCGTAGCGGGCGCCGATTTAGCTCAGGCGGTGCGCCTGGTGAGGGTGAATTGCTGGCCAGCGGAGCTGGTGCAGTTCAACTGGTTGGCCGAGATCAGCAGGCAGTTGAAGCTGATCGGCGACTGGCGGATCAGCGAGGTGCCGTTGATCTGCACCGAGTTGGCGCCGGTCAGGATGTAGGTGCCGTCCGACAGCTTCTGGCCGGTGTCGGTTGCAACCGTCTGGAACGAGCCGGCGGCAAAGGTGGAGAGCCCGGTGCCCTTGGCGTCGAGCCATGCACCTTCCACGCCTGACGGTGCAGGCCTCATGCCACCACCGCCCGAAGATCCGCCGCCGCTGGTCGAGCAGCCGGCAATGGCGGCCGCAAGCAAGGCAAGCACTCCGGCCGAAGCAATTTTGCGCGAAGTCGTCATGAAAGAATCCTCTCCTCAGTCCGCAGCCTTCAATCGCCCGATTTTGCTTTCAAGGCAAGGCTTTGCCGGCCGTCATCGTCGGTCAGGCAACTGCGAATTGGCCCCAACTGTGGCCGAATTGCCCGCCCGTTGGACCACCGGGACAGCATGGACAGATTGACAGTTTTTGCAAACGATGCAACTTTCGTATATCGTCAAACACAAATGTTCTAGGCTAGGGATGCGCCTGGAGCAGCTTAGACGCCTTGGGGAGGCAAAATGGATTCGTTTCTGACCGGCCTGAAAGCGGCCGTGGACACGCTTGGAGCAACGGTTCTGTTGCCCATCGTCATCTTCATCATCGCTGTGGTTCTTGGTGCCAAGGTGGGCAAGGCGTTCCGCGCCGCCATCACCATCGGCGTCGCCTTCATCGGCATCAACCTGGTGCTCGGGCTGATGCTCGGATCGATCGGCGACGTCGCCAAGGCGATCGTCACCAACACCGGCATCCAGCGCGACATCGTCGATGTCGGCTGGCCTTCGGCTGCGGCCATCGCCTTCGGTTCGTCCGTCGGCCTGTGGGTCATTCCGATCGGCATCGCCGTCAACATCGCGCTGCTCCTGCTGCGCTGGACGCGCACGCTCAACGTCGACGTCTGGAACTTCTGGCACTTCGCCTTCGTCGGTTCGCTGGCCACCGCTGCCACCGGCAGCCTGGGCTACGGCCTGGCAGTTGCCGCACTGGTCGCAGCCCTGGCGCTGCTGTTCGCCGACTGGTCTGCACGCGCCGTGCAGCAGTTCTACGGTATCCCCGGCGTTTCGGTGCCGCATCTGGCGTCCGCGCAGATCCTGCCGATCGCCATCGTGCTGAACTGGGTCATGGACCGCATTCCCGGCATCAACAAGATCAACATCTCGACCGAAACCATCGAAAAGCGCTTCGGCGTCTTCGGTGAACCTGTGGTGCTTGGCCTGATCATCGGCCTCGTGCTCGGCCTGATCGCCTATTACAACGCCGGCGACTTCGGCACGGTGCTGTCCAAGGTGCTGACCACAGGCATGACCTTGGCCGCCGTGATGCTTTTGCTGCCGCGCATGGTCAAGGTCCTGATGGAAGGCCTGCTGCCGGTCTCTGATGCGGCGCAGGAGTTCGTGCGCAAGCGCACCGGCGACCGTGAACTGCTGGTCGGCCTCGACTCGGCGATCCTGATCGGTCATCCGGCCGCGATCTCGTCGTCGCTGATCCTGGTGCCGATCGCCATCGTGCTGTCGATCATCCTGCCAGGCAACCGCGTCATCCTGTTCGCTGACCTTGCGGTCATTCCGTTCATCGTGGCGATGACGGCACCGCTGCTCAAGGGCAACGTCTTCCGCATGGTCATCGTCGGCACCGTCACGCTGGCGCTCGGCTTCTATGTCGCCAACGCGCTGGCGCCGCTGTTCACCAGCGCTGCCGTCTCGTCCGGCTTCGAGATGCCGGCCAATGCTGTGCAGATCACCTCTGTCGTCGACGGCTTCCTGTGGATCCCTTACGTGATCATCGAAGCGATCCAGGGCCTTGCCATCGCCGGCCTGGTGCTGATCGCTGCGGTGATCGCCCTGCTGTTTGTCCTCTACCGCCGCAACAGCGCGGCCTGGGAGCGTGCTGCAGGTGCCGAGGACGAAGCCGAAGAGGCAGCTCCTGCCATCCGCGCGAAGGCTACGGTCAACGCCTGATATCGACAACCCGAACCGGCGGCGCGTGCCGCCGGTCTCGGATACTGGAGTGTTTGAATGGCGCGAGCCCTGATGAATTTCCTCGACCCCCAAGCCATCGCCCTGGGGGTCGAGGCGCAAGACAACGAAGCTGTCATCCGCCTGCTGGCCGGCAAGCTCGAAACGCTCGGCTATGTCAAGGCAACCTACGCGGACGCTGTGGTGAAGCGCGAAACGACGATGCCGACGGGCCTGCCGCTCGGCTATGCCCTCAACGTTGCCATCCCGCACACCGACCCCGAACATGTGCTGAAGCCGGGCATCGCGCTGGCGGTGCTGCACAAGCCGGTCGACTTCGCCAACATGGAAGACCCCGACGAGGCGGTCCCGGTTGGCTTCGTGTTTCTCCTTGCGATCAATGACAAGGACAAGCAGATAGACATGCTTCAGGAAATCATGGACACGATCCAGAGCGAGGCAGCACTTGTTAGCCTCAGCAACGCCAAGACGTTCGAAGACATCGCCGCGGTGATCGGCTAGCCACAGCAAGGGATATATCAGATGGCCAAACAGAAGACCGTTCTCTTTGCCTGCGGCACCGGCGTCGCCACGTCGACGGCGGTCAACGCCGCCGTCACCGAAGCCATGAAGTCGCGCGGGCTGACCTTCAACGCCATGCAATGCAAGGCAACCGAAGTGCCGAGCCTCGCCGACAATGTCGATCTCATCGTTTCGACGACGCCGATCTCGGCGTCGGTGACGGTTCCAGTGATCAAGGGGCTCGCTTTCCTGACCGGCATCGGCAAGGACAAAGCGCTCGACGATATCGAGGCCGAACTGCGCAAGTAGCCTCAGCTTCCAATCGATCAAACAAAAAGGGCGCCGTTTGGCGCCCTTTTCGTTTTCAAGTCCTGGCGCTCAGCGCACCAGGATGTTGCGGAACTGCCATGGATCTTCCTTGTCGAGATCCTCCTCGAACAGGCCGGGGCGGCCTTCGAGCGGCGTCCAGTCGGTGTAGTAGCCGTTGACCGGCCCGAGATACTGCTTTTGCACTTCAAGGCAGCGCTTGTAGTCGACCTCGTCGGCTTCGACGATGCCGGCCTCAGGATTCTCAAGAGCCCAGACCATGCCGGCGAGCACGGCGGAAGACACCTGCAGGCCGGTGGCGTTCTGGTAAGGCGCAAGCTTGCGCGCCTGTTCGAGTGTCAGCTGCGAGCCAAACCAGTATGCGTTCTTGTCGTGGCCATAGAGCAGCACGCCGAGCTCGTCCGACCCGTCGACGAGTTCGTTCTCGTCAAGCACGTGATGGACGGGCTGTGCCTTGCCGGCGGCGCCGAACATCTCGTGCAGCGACAGCACAGCGTCGTTGCAGGGATGGTAGGCGTAGTGGCAGGTCGGGCGGTAGGTCACCTTGCCCTTCTTCGAGCGTACGGTGAAGAAGTCGGAGATCGAGATCGCCTCGTTGTGGGTGACTAGGAAACCGTATTGCGGGCCAGGTGTCGGGCACCAGCTGCGAACGCGCGTGTTGGCGCCCGGCTGCTCGAGATAGATCGCCGCCTTGTTGCCCTTCTTGAACTTCTTGGCGTTCTTGGGCTTCCAGGTTTCGTGCGTGCCCCAGCCGAGTTCGGCCGGCTGCAGGCCTTCAGAGATGAAGCCCTCGACCGACCAGGTGTTCCAGAACACGTTCATCGGCTTGGGGTTCTTGGTACGCTGGGTGTCGCGCTCGGCGATGTGAATACCCTTGACGCCGGCCTTCTTCATCAGCGCGGCCCAGCCCTCGCGGTCGTTGGTCGCGGGGATCTCGAACTCAAGGCCCAGATCCTTGGACAGGTTGACCAGCGCCTGCTTGACGAACCACGAGACCATGCCCGGATTGGCGCCGCAGGTCGAAACGGCAGTGGTGCCGCCCGGGTGCTTGCGCCGTTCTTCCAGAAGCGTCTCACGCAGCGCGTAGTTGGTGCGCTCGCCATTGTCGGCGCTGTTGTTGAAGTAGAAGCCGAGCCACGGCTCGATGACGGTGTCGACGTAGAGCGTGCCGAGCTTGCGGCACAGATGCATGAGCTCCACGGAACCGGTGTCGACCGAGAGGTTGACGCAGAAGCCCTGGCCGCCGCCGTTGGTCAGCAGGGGCGTCAGAAGCTCCTTGAAATTGTCCTTGGTTACCGCCTCCTGGATGAATTTGATGCCACGCTCATCCGCGAGTTTTCGGTTCTCGTCGCTGGGATCGATAATCACCATGCGCGACTTGTCGAACTTGAAATGGCGTTCAATGAGGGGGAGCGTTCCGCGACCAATCGAGCCGAAGCCGATCATCACAACAGGACCAGTAATCTCACCGTACACAGGCCATTTTTCATTCGCCATTTTTTATGGCACTCCTTCTCACACTAAAAGAGCCGGGCCCCAATTGACCCGGCTTCAACGGCTAAACCATACATGCTTGTCACAATAAAGCGAATCCGGCTTCCCATATGCAGTAGGAAGCGGACGTTATGCCGCTATTGTTAGCCGGCAGAGGCGATGCCGTTGAGGAAACCGACCAGCCTGTCGCGGTCGGCCGTGAGGCCCTTGTAGTCGAGCTGCTCGTGGTCGAGCGCCATCAATTGTTCGGCGAAAGAGGTGGCCAGTTGCGCCCTGTCAGGGGTGCGCGCAAGCACTGCCAGCGGATCGAGATAGATGCGGATCGTAAACAGGATGTCGCCTGAGACGGGCAGCTTTCTCAGCGTCTGACGCTCGACGCGAATGAAGGCGTGGGCCGCAGCATCAGCGCCGGGAAAGGTTGAATCCGTTTCGGGCGAGCGGGCCAGACGCTGGCGATCGGAGAGCGGGTGGTAGAGTGCGCCGTCGGCTTGGATCGACCAGTTGAAACGTTCGACCAGCACCGCGAGCTTGTCGAACATGCGCGCGATCAGCTCGGCCATGCGGGTGCCGGGGCCGAAGCCGGGCACCGGGCCGTGGATGTCGTGGATCGCCTTGCCGAACTTCTCGGTGAGCCGCCATGACGAGGGGAAGCACAGCGAACCGGCAGCCAGCCGCCAGCCATTTTCGCCCTGGCGCATCAGGATAAGGTCTTCCTGGACGAGCTTCGAGGCCGCGATCAAAGGGTTGTTTCCGGTATTGGCGACGTCGATGGAGCGGCCGGAGCTTGCGATGACGCAGCGCCCGCCTTCGAGGCAATAGGTCTCAGGATAGCGCTCGACCAGATGTGCGAGCATAAGGTCGAGCACCTCCTGCTGGGCCGCGCGCGTCTCAGGCTCGGCGACGAAAACCTTGTCGGGAATAGTCGTGTAGAGCTTGTCCTTTTCCGCGAGATAGGCTTCGAGATGCTCGTCGAGCTCGATCCAGTCGCGCGGCTGCGCCTGCTTCAGTCCGATGGCGAAAGGTTTCGAGGTGCCGTCATAGGGCGTATGCGTGGGCAGGCTTGTGTTTACGTTCACGACAGCTCGAGACTGGGGTTCGTGCGCGAGGTGCACTGTTTGAGATGTTGCCCGTTCGGACCGAATCCGTAGCCGAGATGGATGAAGTGCGCTTCGTTGGACTTGTCGACAAAGGCGATCATAGCTTCGGATTCTTCGACTTGGGACAACCGAAAATCCATGTCTCCAAGCTCGCTCAGTCGCGCTCTATTTGCCGAGCTGACAGTCGCGCCTCGGGCAATCATCTCGCTCAGAGGGTTGTTGTAGCCTCCATAGACGCAGGCGGTGGTCCAGTTTCCGTCATTCAACAGGGTTAAGTCGATGATGTTGCGACCGTAGTCGCCATTGGACCATCGCTCGGCGATTTCCTCGATTTGCTGGGTGAGAAATCGGTATTTCGGATTTGAGTCGTCGTAGGGCGGGTTCCATGTCGTTGCATAAATGAGGGCTGCGAATGCCAGTACAATGCCCCATGCCCCAAGAAGCGCGACGACCGCGAATTTGGCGACCTCACCCAAGGCCTTCAGTCCAATGGCGAAAGGTTTCGAGGTGCCGTCATAGGGCGTATGGGTGGGGATCACAGGGTGGTCGGCCACTGCGGCGGGCGGTTGCGCCGCGTATGATAGACGCGAAGCACCTCGATGTTGCCGTCCTTGACGCGGTAGGGAATGAAATAGGGCAGGTCGGGCACAGCACATTCGCGAACCGACTCGCGGCCGGCCGTGGGACGGCCGATGTCAGGCCGTTCCTCGATCAGCCTGAGCGCCTTGATGATGCGTTCGCCGACCTTCTGCGCCATTTCGGGATCATCAGCGGCAATAGTGGTACGGAGCTCGGCGAGATAGCGGACGGCGCGGGGAAGGATGCGTAGCGTCATGTCTCGGCGGCACCTGCTTGGGGAGCTGGCAGTTCACTGTCCGAACCCCATGACGCGAGCCAATCCGCCACGGTTTCGCCCAGCACGAAGGTGCCTTCATCTGCCTCGCGTTCGGCCTCGCGGACGCTGGCGAGATAGGCCTGCTGGTCGCCGACATAGGCGGCCACAGCTTCCTTGATGATGAAGGCGCGCGAGCGTCTCGTCAGCGTCGCATAATCGTCTACTTCGCTGCGCAGATCGTCGGGCAGGCTGATAGAGAATTTGGATTCGCTGGCCATGTTCAGGCTCTACAAATGCACCTGGAGACAATGTAGTCGACTATGGCGGTGAGTCAAACCTAACCTCGCACCAGCTTTGCCGCGATCAACCCGCGTAGCGAATTTCCGACCCACAGTCTTGATGCCCCGTTGAGGTCATCTAAGCTCAAGGTTGTCTCGACCGCGTCGCCTCGCGCAAGCATTTCGCCACGAAAAACCCCGGCAAGCAGCCCGCAGGCAAGTGCAGGCGTCCTGAGCGGCCCACCGTCACCAGGGTCGACAAAGAGGTTCGTTATCGTGCCTTCGCAGACGTTTTTCGCCTGATTAAGCAGGATCACTTCGTCCGCTTTTTCGCGGGAAAACTCGGCGCGGGCGCGGTCATAGGCTTCGCGACGCGTCGTCTTGTGGCGTAGCAGCTCGTTCGAGCTGTCGAGGCGCGTTTCGGCGATGCAAATCGTCCACACGGCATCGGGTCCAAGCGGGGCAAATGGCTGGGTGGTGACGTCGGCGCTGCCATCCGCTGACAGGGCGAGGCGGACTCGTAAGGCCGTGTCGCCAGCAGTTGCACGCTTCAGGCCCAGTTCGACGATTTCGCCGGCGAAGTCGAAGCCCAGCGCCGCCGCGGAAGCTTCGAGCCGGGCGAGGTGGAGATCACCGCGCAAAAAGCCGCCAACCGGCTCCCAGCGCAGCGTCTCGATCAGTTCGAAGCCGGCACCGTGCCCGTGGCGAAGCGTGCTTTCAAAAGACATTCCGCATACTCCGCTTCAGCCGTCGAATCGAACACCACGCCGCCGCCGACATTGTAGACGGCCTCGCCATCGTCATGCAGCGTGATGGTGCGGATCGCCACCGAAAACCGCATCGTGCCGCCGGGCGCGATCCAGCCGATGGCGCCGCAATAGACGTCGCGCGGCGTGCTCTCCAGCTCGCGCAGGATCTCCATCGCCCGGATCTTCGGAGCGCCGGTGATGGAGCCGCAGGGAAACAGGGCTGCGAAGACCTGTTCGATGCTAAGGCCTGGCAGCAGTTTCGCCCGCACAGTGCTGACCATCTGGTGCACCGTCGGATAGCTTTCGATGCGGAACAACTCGGGCACGTCGAGCGTGCCGACTTCGCTGATCAGCGAGATGTCGTTGCGCAGCAGGTCGACGATCATGCGGTTTTCCGCCTGGTTCTTCTCGTCGTTGCGCAGGAACTTCTTGAGGGCGGCATCCTCCTCAGGTGTCTTGCCGCGTGGGGCGGTGCCCTTCATCGGATGAGTCTCGATCCAGCCAGCACTGTCGATCTCGAAAAACAGCTCCGGCGAACGCGACAGCACCACCGGTCCCCCGAGCGAGACCAGCGAGCCGTATTTCACCGGCTGGCGGGCGATCAGCGCGTCGAAGGCGTCGAGTGGGGTGCCCGACCATTGCGCGTGGACCGGAAAAGTCAGGTTCGCCTGGTAGCAGTCGCCCTGGCGCAGGTGCTGGTGCAGACGCTTGAAGCGACGCTCGTAGTCGGCCTCCGACCATGTCGCGCGCGCGTCGAAGATCGGCCCGTTGGTGACGGTCGCGCGCGATGCCGGGCGGTCGTTGTCAGATGGCTGGTCGAACACGCCGAGGCAGACGAGCGGTGTGCGCCGGCCCGCGGGCAAAAGCGGCCGCAGCTTCGGTTCGAGCAGATAGCCTGCCTCGTAGGAGAAGTAGCCGGCGAGCCACTTGCCCTGTTCATGCGCCTTCTGAGCCGCTTGGAGCGCCGGGAAAAAATCCGCCGCGTCATGCGCAATGATGATCTCGCGCGGTGCTTCAAACAGCACCTCGCGCCCGGCGGGGTCGTCCCTGAACAGGACGAAAGGGGATTGGGGACCGGTCATGACTTCAGTTGCCTGGGAAAGGGCTGGAACTCAGTCCAGCGCTTCCAGTTCGTCGATGAGGCTGCTGATCACGGCGAGCCCCTTCTGCCAGAAGGCGGGATCGGTGGCGTCGAGCCCGAACGGCTTCAGCAGCTCCGAATGATGCTTGGTGCCGCCGGCGCGCAGCATCTCGAAATACTTGTCCTGAAAGCCGCGCTCGGCGTTCTGGTAGACCGCGTAGAGCGAGTTCACCAGGCAGTCGCCGAAGGCGTAGGCATAGACGTAGAAGGGCGAGTGGATGAAGTGCGGGATATAGGACCAGAACACTTCGTAGCCTTCGCGCAGCTTGATCGCGGGCCCCAGGCTCTCTGCCTGCACCTCGAGCCAGAACTGGCCGAGCTGGTCTGAGGTCAGTTCGCCGTTCTTGCGCTCGGAATGGACCTTGCGCTCGAACTCGTAGAAGGCGATCTGGCGCACGACCGTGTTGATCATGTCCTCGACCTTTTGCGCCAGCATCGCCTTGCGCTCGCGCTTGTCGGTGGTGCGGTCGAGCAGCGAGCGGAAGGTCAGCATTTCGCCGAACACGCTTGCCGTCTCGGCCAGCGTCAGCGGCGTCGATGCCATCAGCGCGCCCTGGCCGGCGGCCAGTACCTGGTGCACGCCGTGGCCGAGTTCGTGGGCCAGGGTCATGACGTCGCGCGGTTTGCCCATGTAGTTGAGCAGCACGTAAGGATGGGCAGATGGCACCGTCGGGTGGGCGAAGGCGCCGGGTGCCTTGCCCGGGCGCACCGGCGCGTCGATCCAGCGGCGGTCGAAGAAATCGCGCGCGATCTCGGCCATCTCCGGCGAGAAGCGCTGGTAGGCGGTCAGCACCGTATCCTTGGCCTCGTCCCAGCCGATCATCGCCTGCGGCGTCTCGGGCAGCGGCGCGTTGCGGTCCCAATGGTTCATCACCTCCATGCCGAGCCACTTGGCCTTCATCTTGTAGTAGCGATGCGACAGGCGCGGATAGGCCTCGCGCACGGCGGCGGCGAGCGCGTCGACGACCTCGCGCTCGACACGGTTGGCGAGGTGGCGCGAGTCGGCGATGTCTTCGAAGCCGCGCCAGCGGTCTGAGATTTCCTTGTCCTTGGACAAGGTGTTGGTGATCAGCGTGAAGACGCGCTGGTTCTTGCGGAAGGTCACTGCGAGCGCGTCGGACGCTGCCTTGCGGACCTCGCCGTTGGGGTCCTGCAGCATGTTCAGCGCCGGCTCCAGCGCCAGTTCCTCGCCGCCGATGTCGAAGCGCAGGTCGGTCATGGTCTCGTCGAACAGCCGGTTCCAGGCGCCGCGCCCGGTGATCGACTTTTCGTGGAATAGCTGCTCGACCCGGTCCTCGAGCTGGTAGGGCTTGTCCTTCCTGAGATCGAGGACCCAGGGGCGGTAATGGCCGAAGGCAGGGTCCGCGTCGAGCGCACCGAGGATCAGCGCGTCATCAACGAGGTTCAGTTCGAGCGCGAAGAACAGCAGATGCGCGCTGGCATCGGTCATCTTTTCCTGCACGTCGCCGTAAAGCTTCGAGCGCTTGGGATCGGAGGTGTCACCGGCGTAGACGAGCCCGGCGTAGGAAACGACGCGGCCGACCAACTCCTCAAGCGCTTCATAGGTACGCATGGCCTCGCCGAGCTTGCCGGCGGAACCGCGCCCGGCCTCGATGGCGAGCGTGCCTTTCCAGCGTGCCTCAAAGGCAACCGCATCGGCGGACGCCTTTTCCAGGTCGCGGACAAGCTCCGGCGCGTCCATGCCGGAATAAAGGTCGGCAAGGTTCCATTCGGGCAGTTCGCCCAGCCCTGCCGCGCTCCCGGTGGAGGCGGTGGCCGACATCTGTTGCCCGGAATTCCAACGCATTGCGTCTTCCTTTTCACTCTCATTCGCCGGTTAGATTCAATCCTAAGGGATTCGTTCACCGGCTTTCTTGAAACCTTATTTAGAACCCTGTGCCAGGATGATCCACATCCAATCAGCAGCTGCGGGCATATTGCGGACATTCATGGCAGGTTCGATTCTCATAGTCGATGACGATCCCGTGCAACGTCGCCTCGTCGACGCCGCGGTGACGAAATTTGGCCACACCGCCATAGCCGTCGATGGCGGCGAAGCAGCGCTTCGCATGCTCGACGGGCCGCGCGCCGGCGAGATCGGCGTCATCATTCTCGACCTGTCGATGCCCGGGCTCGACGGCATCGGCGTGCTCAAGGCAATGCGCGAACGCGGTATTGCACTTCCCGTCATCGTCCAGACCGCGCAAGGCGGCATCGAGACGGTCGTGTCGGCGATGCGCAACGGCGCCTTCGACTTCGTCGTCAAGCCGGCGTCGCCGGATCGGCTGGCGACCGCGATCGACAATGCGCTGAAGGTCGAGGCCGTCGAGGATCAGGTGCGGCGCACCGCGCGCCGCGGCAGCGGCTTGCTCACCTTCCGCGACATGGTCACCCGCAGTCCCGCCATGGACCGCGTCATCAGGCTCGGCCAGAAGGCAGCGGCATCGAACATTCCGATCCTGATCGAAGGCGAATCGGGCGTCGGCAAGGAACTCGTCGCCCGTGCCATCCAGGGGTCGGGCGACCGCCGTTCAAAACCGTTCGTCACCGTCAATTGCGGCGCCATTCCCGACAATCTTGTCGAGAGCATCCTGTTCGGCCACGAGAAGGGCTCTTTCACCGGCGCCACCGACAAGCACCCGGGCAAGTTCGTCGAGGCCAACCACGGCACGCTGTTCCTCGACGAGATCGGCGACCTGCCGCTCGACGTACAGGTCAAGCTGTTGCGCGCGGTACAGGAAGGCGAGGTCGACCCTGTCGGCGGTCGCTCGACGGTCAAGGTTGACATCAGGCTGATCTCGGCGACGCATCGCAACCTTCTGCAGCAGGTCAAGGACAGCAAGTTCCGAGAGGACCTGTTTTACCGGCTCAACGTCTATCCGATCTTCGTGCCGCCGCTGCGCGACCGTCGCGACGACATTCCGCTTTTGGTCAGCCACTTCATCTCCCGTGTCGCACCTGCCAGCCCGCATGGTCGCATTCCGATGATCTCGGAAAACGCGTTGGCGCTGCTTCAGGCCTATGACTGGCCGGGCAACATCCGGCAGCTCGAAAACGCGGTGTTTCGCGCCTGCGTGCTGTCCGAGGGCGATGTGCTCAGCGAAGACGAGTTCCCGCAGATCCGCGCCCAGGTCGAAGGCGTCGTCGATCTCGGCGGCGATGCTACGCCTGTGGTTGCAAACAGCGGTGCCGACAGGTTCGTGCCAACGCCGGTGCTGTCGCCGGCGCCGGAGCGCGCTCGGCCAGGAACGCTGCGCGCGCTCGACGAGCGCGGCAATGTCCGCCCCCTTGCCGATGTCGAGTTCGAGATGATCCGGCTCGCCATCGATCATTACAACGGCCAGATGAGCGAGGTCGCCCGGCGGCTGGGAATCGGCCGCTCGACGCTGTATCGTAAGCTCAAGGAATACGGCATCGATCCGGAGACCGGTCGCAGCGAGCGACTCGCCTCTTGATATTTTGTTGCCGCTGATTTTGATTTAAAGCTTGCGTGTCGCTTGCGGGACGCAGCGCTGTGCAGTTTCTTGCGTATTTGTTCAGTGGTGTTTTTGTGGTTTAAACCAGTGGTTTACCATGAAAAGGCGCGATTCCTTTTTGCTGGGATATCGCCATGGTGTTACCGCATTTCGCCTTCAATAAGCAGTGATTAACCATTAGGATCGATATTCGGACGCGAATCCGTAAGCGTGTCCGGGCTTCAAATCCGGGGACAGATGGCAGCCTAACAGGGCCTTTTGATTTGAATAGGATCGAGAACACCGAAGGGCGTCGTTCGAAATCGAATGGTTGGCAAAAGTGGCTTACAGCCGCGATGCTAACGTTTGGTTTCCTGACAGCCTCGCAGGCGACAGCCTCCGCAGAAACGCGGACGCTCAAGCTGTATTACACCCACACGGGTGAGCGGGCTGAGATCACGTTCAAGCGCAACGGCAGATACGACGCTGCCGGCCTCAAGAAACTCAATCAGTTCCTGCGCGACTGGCGCCGCAACGAGCCGACCAAGATGGACCCGCGTCTGTTCGACGTGGTCTGGGAGGCCTATCGCTCTGCTGGCGCTCGCGACTACATTCATGTTGTTTCGGCCTATCGCTCGCCGGCCACCAATTCGCTGCTGCGCAGCCGCTCCAGCGGCGTTGCGGAAAAAAGCCAGCACATGCTCGGCAAGGCGATGGACTTCTTCGTCCCCGGCGTGCCGTTGAAGAAGCTGCGCGACGCGGGTCTGCGCGTGCAGGCCGGCGGCGTCGGCTATTATCCGCGCTCCGGCTCGCCGTTCATCCATATGGACGTCGGCAATGTGCGCCATTGGCCGCGCATGAGCCGCAAGGAACTCGTTGCCGTGTTCCCGTCGGGCAAGACCCTGCATGTGCCAAGCGACGGCAAGCCGCTGCCCGGTTTCGAGCAGGCATTGGCATCCTATCAGTCGCGCAAGGCGAGCGGTGACTTCGTGCTCGCCAGTGCAGCACCCGCCAAGCGCAGCGGCGGGCTGTTTGCCGCGCTGTTCGGCGGCGGTGCCGACGAGGAAGAAGACACCGGCGAAATCGCCGTGGCAGCCGCTGCGCCCAAGCGCGCTCCGACCAAGGCCATCGCCGAGGCGCCGGCTGCCAAGTCGCTGCCGGGCATCCAGATCGTGGCGCCTGAGAATGCGCAGCGCGCCGAGCTGCCACAGGTCGCCGACGAGGCACCCGACCAGCAGGCGCCCGAAACCATCATTGCAGCCTTGCCGGCGCGCAGCGTGCCGCTGCCTGGCGTAGCGCCGCGGCCGCAGGCCGAGGTTGGCATGGCGACCGCCGAGAACGTGCCGTTTGGTGCTGCGTCGGTGCCGCTGGCCGAAGGCGAGCAGCCCACCGCAGTCGAGCAGCAGATCGCAGCCAACGTGCCGCTGCCGACCTGGCGCCCGAACCACACCCCGCCTGCCGAGCTCAAGCCGGAAAGCCAGAACGTGCTGATGGCGCTGGCCTCGACGGACGACGCGACTGCGAGCGACCTCACCGCTCCGCTGCCGTCGGCCCGTCCGCAGGACATGACCGTCGAAGCAGCGCTGGCTGCGGCGAACGATATTCCCGCCGAAGATGAGTCCGGCCAGGACGAGCTCGAAATCGCCTCGCTTGCGCCTCAGCCGGAGCAGCGTTCGGTTTTCGACCAGCCTGAGACGGTTGCATCTGCCACGCCCAAGAACGCGATCGCCACGGCCTCGGCCGGCACCGATCCGGCCGCGGCCGTCGGTGGCAGTGTCAAGACGACGCGCAAGTCGGCCCGGCCGATGGCACAGGAAGCCAAGCCCGAGCCCAAGCCGGTGGTTGTCGCCGCAGCGCCCGATTCCGCGCGCTGGGCACTGCGCAGCGGCACGCAGGTCACGACTGTCACGACCAACACCAAGGCGCCGGGCTTTGCCTACAACATGGTCCGCACCGCACCGACCGAGGTTTATACGTCGGGCTTCCAGCAGGGCGATCAGGCGGCGAATGCCCATAAGTTCTCCGGCAGTGCCGTGAAGTTCCTCTCGGTGGCGCGGTTCTCGACGAACTGATCGACTTCAAGACAATGAAAAAAGCCGCGCTGGGCAACCCGCGCGGCTTTTTGCTTTTGGAATGACCTTCCCACAAGGTGGAGAAGGTAAAATCGTGCCTCAGCTCTTGCGCAGCTTGTTTGCCTCGGCGGCGAGTGCCTCGATGCCGGCCCAGTCGCCTGCCTTGACCATGTCGTCGGGCGCGACCCATGAGCCACCGACGCAGACGACGTTCGGCAGGCTGAGATAATCCATCGCTTTCTTTGCCGAGACGCCGCCGGTCGGGCAGAACTTCACACCGGCGATGGGCGAAGCCAGCGCCTTGAGGAAGGGCGCGCCGCCGGCCTGTTCGGCCGGGAAGAACTTCAGGAAGTCGAGGCCGGCTTCAAGCGCCGCCATGATCTCGCCCGGCGTGATGGTGCCCGGCAGCAGCGGCACGTCGCTTTTGGCAGCGTGGGCGGCCAGCTCGCGCGTCAGGCCGGGGCTGACGATGAATTTCGAACCGGCGGCGACGGCCTCGTCGAACTGGCGCGCATTCAAGATGGTGCCGGCGCCGACGATGCAATCCTCGACTTCGGCGGCGACGCGGCGGATGCATTCCAGCGCTTCGTCGGTCCTGAGCGTGATCTCGATCGCCCGGAGGCCGCCACGGGCCAGCGCGCGGGCCAAAGGCACGGCGTCGGTTGCGCGCTCGATCTTCAGCACCGGAATGACTGGCTGGCCATCGAGCAGCGCAAGCAGTTTCTGGGTTTTGCTGGTCATGGCAATTCGCTCCGCTGTCATTTTTCAACCGATTTAACAGACCCGCTATTGCGAGTCCACGAAGCCTGTAGCGACACGGTGTTGCGCCCGCATGGCCGACAGGTCGGGGCCTGTGCCTTCCGCCTGCTTCGCGGCTTTTGCGGCAGTCTACGCCTTGCCGAAAATCCCGGCGAGCCAACCTTTGAGTTTCGACCACACGTCACTGCCGCCAAGAGGCAGGGCCTTGGCGATGGCTGCATGGGTGCGCTCGCCGGCGATGCCGTCGGCGGCAAGGCCATGATCGGCCTGGAACCTCTTGACCATGGCTGCCGTGCCTTGGCCGTAGATGCCGTCCGTATCGACGGGATATCCCAGGGCGACCAGCGCTTCCTGCAACTCGGTGACAAGTTCACCGCGCGAGCCGACCGTCATCGTGCTGTCACCGGGGGCGGGGCCGTCGATCTGTCTGGTGTAGGCCTCGGCCAGCTTGAGGTGGTAGCTGTTCTTACGGAAGCCGGGCCCGTTGTAGCCGTGGCCGACCGCTTCCCAGTCGTGCCCGTTCAACGCACTGGTGAGCCCTGCCTTGTCGAGATAGCGCGCCATCAGCCGCGCCTGTCCAGCAGCGCCGGAACGCGCCTCGGTCACAAGAGCATCGACATTGTCGAAGCCCAGCCATTGCCAGTGCGCGCCCATCACCTGGCCGAGACCCCAGGACGTCGATTCATAAGCGGCCTGGTGATCGATATCAGCTGCCTTTTCGAGCATCTGCCAGCGCGCCGCCTGAGCGCGCGGGTTGGCAACAGTGCCTGGGGTCGGCGCAGCGAGGCCTTCAGCGCGGGCGCGGTCCTGCGCGGCACCGGAAAGCCTGCGATCGAAATAATGGCCTTCGAAGCGGATCAGCGGCTCGTTGCGGCCGTCGACCTTGGCGAAGACCTGGCCGGCGCTCTCGATCTCGGCAATGGCGAGCAGTGCTGCCGGTTCGAGCCCGAATTCCCTGGCCGCCTTTTCGATTTCCGTTGCCGTTAGCCTGCTGAACATGCGCGACATTCTCCATATCGCGGCTGCCTTTGTCGCCTGGTTTCGGCAGGCGTGAAAAAGCGGACGGCGAAACAATCCGGTACGAGATAGCAGCCGAATCACGAACAGCCTGTAATCATTCTACTTTCAGCTGCACGTTGAAAAAAACGAGCCAAGGCGCTAGTGGCTCACGCCATGAAACTGTCGACACCCCAGCCACTTTTCCGCGTTGCCGCCCTCTACCGCTTCTGCCGTCTCGACGGTTACGAGGCGCTGCGTGCGCCGCTCGCCGCCTTCTGCTGCGGCCGCGGCATCAAGGGAACGCTGCTTTTGGCCCGCGAAGGTATCAACGGCACGGTGGCCGGCACCGGGGAAGCGATCGCCGAACTGATCGCCCATCTCGAAGCCATGCCGGAATTGTCAGGGCTTGAGGTCAAGTACAGCACCGCCCAGGAGATGCCGTTCCACCGCATGAAGGTGCGGCTCAAGGCAGAAATCGTCACCATGGGCGTCGAGGGCATCGATCCGCTCGCCAGCGTCGGCGCCTATGTCGAGGCCAATGACTGGAACGCGCTGATCTCCGATCCCGACACCATCGTCGTCGACACCCGCAACGATTACGAAGTGTCGATCGGCACGTTTTCGGGCGCTGTCGACCCGCATACCAAGAGCTTTCGCGAGTTCCCGGCCTGGGTCGAAAACCACCGCGGCGAGCTCGAAGGCAAGAAGGTGGCGATGTTCTGCACCGGTGGCATTCGCTGCGAGAAAGCCACGGCCTATGTGAAGTCGATCGGCATCGACGAAGTCTTCCACCTCAAGGGCGGCATCCTCAAATATCTCGAAGAGGTGCCCGCGGAGCAGAGCCTGTGGCAAGGCGAGTGCTTCGTCTTCGACGAGCGCGTGTCGGTGTCGCACGGACTTGCCGTGGGCGAGGCCGAGTTGTGCCGTGCCTGCCGGCACCCGCTGATGCCCGAAGAGCTTTTGTCGCCGAAGTTCGAGGCCGGCGTATCCTGCCCGCATTGCCATGACGCCCGCAGCGAACAGGACCGCGCCCGTTATGCCGAGCGCCACCGCCAAGTAGAGCTGGCAGAACAACGCGGCGACGCCCCGCATATCGGCAGTTGAACGGCTGTATCCGGATTGCCTCGCCAAATTGGCCGGCGTCATTGTAATGTCTTGATCGTCCGCCTACCTCTCGGCGACCGACATTTCCAACCGGAGGCATCCATGTTCGACCCCAAGAAGCTGCTCGACGATCTCCTCGGCTCCAAGATCCCGGGTACCGGCTCCACCGTGCGCGACAAGGCCGGGCAGGCGACCCAGCTTGCCAAGGACAATCCGCTTGCCGCTGGCGCTCTGGTTGCCGTGCTGCTCGGCACCGGTGCCGGCCGTCAGGTCACGGGCACGGCGCTGAAGGTCGGCGGCCTCGCAGCGATTGGCGGCCTCGCCTACAAAGCCTACCAGAACTACAAGGCCGGCAATGCGCCGGAGCAGACAACCGCTGCGCCCAATGCCGAGCCGCAGCTCCTGCCGCCGCCGGCCGACAATTCCTTCCACCCCTCGCAGGCCCCCCAGGGCGAGACCGAATTCGTGCTGACGCTGATCCGCGCCATGATCTCCGCCGCCAAGGCCGATGGCCATATCGACGAAGACGAGCGCAAGAAGATTGGTGACAAGCTCAGCCTGTCGGGCATCGGCTCGGATGCCGAGCAGTTCCTGATGGAGGAACTCAATTCGCCGCTGGATCTCGACTCCATCGTCGCCGCCGCCCAGACCGAAGCGCAGAAGGTCGAGCTCTATACCGCCTCGCGCCTGGCGATCGATCCCGACACCCGCGCCGAACGCGGCTATCTCGACCTGCTCGCGGGCCGGCTGCAACTGCCGGACGCGCTTGTCGACCATATCGAGGCGACGGTCTCGAGCGTCAAGGTGCCGGCTCAACCGACCTCCGTGCCGTCGGTCAATCCGCGCTGGTAAAAGCTTGCGGGGAGGTGGGCTGGAAGCCCCTAAAAGGCGACTTTTCGCGTTAAGGATTTGTTAACCGCCCAGGCGCATCATTTTCTTACTCGGATCGGCTCTCCTCCTCCCAAGCACGGTTCGATCAAAGACTGGGCGGTCGCCAATGACCGCCCTTTTTGTGTGACCGCACCCTCTTCATTGTCAGAGACTGGCGGCGAAGGCGCTCGGCCGCGAGCCAGTAAGGCGCCGTCCTATTTCGATTTTTGGGACCGTGCACTAGACTGCTCAAGCTACCGATGATCTGCCGCCGGCGATCGGTCACGCGCAGGGAGGAGGAGCTTCATCATGGCAAGCAACAGGGTCGCGGTGGTCACCGGTGCTGGCAAGGGCATCGGCAAGGCAGTGGCGACAGCTCTGCTCAAGGACGGTTGGAACACCGTCTTTTGCGGTCGCAGCAAAAATGCGCTCGATGAAGCCATTCGCGATGCCGGCAAGACCGATGCCAGCGCGCTGGCCATCGTCTGCGACGTGACCAAGCCCGACCAAGTCGACGACATGTTCGAGACCATCACCGAGGCGTTCGGCCGGGTCGACCTGCTCTTCAACAATGCCGGCATGGGCTACAAGGCCTCGACAATCGACGAGATCCCCGTCGAGGCCTGGAACGCCGTCGTCTCCGTCAATCTCACCGGCACGTTCCTGTGCTCGCGCGCGGCCTTCGCCGCGATGCGCAGGCAGGAACCGATGGGTGGCCGCATCATCAACAACGGCTCGGTCTCGGCGCACGCGCCGCGTCCCGGTTCGGTACCCTATACCGCGACCAAGCACGCCATCACCGGCCTCACCAAGACGCTGGCGCTCGATGGCCGCCCGTTCGACATCGCCTGCGGCCAGATCGACATTGGCAATGCGCTGACCGAGATGGCGGTGCCGATGACCGTCGGCGTCCAGCAGGCCGACGGCTCGATCGCTGCGGAAGCGGTGATGGACGTCGCCCGCGTCGCCGAGGCGGTGGTCTACATGGCCGGCCTGCCGCTCGACGCCAACGTGCTGTTCATGACCGTGATGGCAACCAAGATGCCTTACGTCGGGCGCGGTTGAGGCGGCCGGCAAGATCCGGCAAATCTCACTATCCGTGGCAAACAGCCGTTAACCCAGAAGTAGTACACAACGTGCTTACGCGTCGAAGTGGCTTCTGGGAGGCGGGTTTTGGCATGCAACTGAGCGATCTGGTGGATCTGAAGGCGCTCCTGATCGTCGCGCTCATCTTCATCCCCCTCGAGCAACTGATCCCGCATCACCATGAGCAGAAGACGCTGCGCCGCCATTGGCTCAACGACGTCTTCTACCTCCTGTTCAACGGCATCGTCATCAAGATCGGGTTGCTGGCCGTGGTTGCCGTGATGATGGTCGGCCTTGGCATGGTCGTGCCACAGAGCGTTGGCGCTGCCGTCCGCAGCCAGCCGATCTGGCTCCAGACGATCGAGGTGATCGTGCTGGCGGATATCGGCTTCTATCTCGCCCACCGCACCTTTCACGCTGTGCCGTTCCTGTGGCGGTTCCATGCGGTCCATCACAGTATCGAGGAAATGGACTGGCTCGCCGGGCACCGGGTCCATCCCGTCGACCAGATCCTGACCAAGTCGGCGTCCTATCTGCCGCTGTTCGCGCTCGGTTTCTCGCCTGCGGCCATCGTCATCTATGCCCTGATCTACCAGTGGCAGTCGGTGCTGGTGCATTCCAACACCCGTATCGGCTTCGGCCCGCTGAAGTGGATTCTCGCGTCACCCAAGTTCCACCATTGGCACCATGCCAACGAGCGCCAAGCTTACGACAAGAACTTTGCCGGCCAGTTGCCGTTCCTCGATGTGATCGGCGGTACGCTCTACATGCCGGACCGCATGCCATCGAAATACGGCACCGATGATCCAGTACCTCATCTCTATCACGAGCAACTGGCCTACCCGTTCACGGCGGCCAAGTCGCTCGACGACGTCAATCTGCCTTCCGTAATCGGAGAGACCCAGAAATGAACAGCCGCCTGGAAGATGTGGCCGGCAAGGGCCTGATGATCTCGATCTTTCTGTACCTGGCCATCATGCAGGCGGTGTCCATCATCGTGACCGTCCAGATGCGGGAGCAGATCGACCTGTGGGGCTTCGTGCTCGCGTCGCGTGTCGCTGGCCTGATCTTCCTTGCCCTGGTCGTGCTCCTCACCGTCATCCGGCATGCGCCGAAGAACGTGTCATCAGGCATCGAGCCGCGGCTGACGGCAATCGCCGGCACGTTCTGCCTGATGTTCCTCGTCGTCCTGCCGACGGGAAGCCCAGGGCTGGGCCTGCGCATCCTTGCTTCCTGCCTGATGGTTGTCGGCACGGTGCTGTCGATCTGGTGCGTGATCTATCTCGGCCGTTCGTTCTCGATCATGGCTGCTGCCCGCCGGTTGGTCGTCCAGGGGCCGTATGCGATCGTCAGACACCCGCTTTACGCTGCCGAAGCCGTCACCACGCTTGGAGCGGTGATTGCCGGCTGGTCGATCTGGTCTGCCCTGCTCTTCGTCCTGTGGTGGGCATTGCAGTACCGTCGCATGCTCAATGAGGAGCAAGTCCTTCGCGCGACATTCCCCGAATACGAAGACTATGCCAGCCACGTCCCGATGGTCATCCCGACACTTACGCCATACCGGCCCGGGATTGCGGCAGCGACTGGTACGCTGCCGGCCGAGTAGAGATCTTGGATCGCAGGCGTCCGGCTATTTCGCCAGGAACGCCTGGATCCTTTCCAGCGCACGCAGGATGTTTTCTTCCGAGTTGGCGTAAGACAGCCTGATGTAGCCTTCGCCCAATATGCCGAAGTCCGGCCCGCCGATCAGGGCGACGCCGGCGTCCTCGAGCAGGGCCGAGGCCAGCTTCTTGGCCTTCCAGCCGGTCTGGCTGATGTTGGGGAATGCGTAGAAGGCGCCTTTTGGCGTGACGCAGGAAATGCCAGGGATGGCGTTCAGCCCCTCGACGACGATCCTGCGCCTGTT
Organism: Aminobacter carboxidus; assembly: GCF_014863355.1. Classification (GTDB taxonomy): domain Bacteria; phylum Pseudomonadota; class Alphaproteobacteria; order Rhizobiales; family Rhizobiaceae; genus Aminobacter; species Aminobacter carboxidus. The sequence goes on from NZ_JACZEP010000016.1 coordinate 49,674, forward strand.
GTCGAAGGCGCGCATCATGCGCTCGATGTCGTCCTGTGGGCCGTCGATGGCGGCGATGCCGGCAAACTGGCTGGGCGCGTTGACGCAGGACCAGCAATTGACCGCGAGCTTGCGCACCTTGTCGTAGAGGCGGCCGCCTTCGGGTGCATTTGGCCAGATCGACCAGCCCATGCGCCAGCCGGTCATCGCCCAGGTCTTGGACCAGCCGTTCAGCACAATCAGCCGGTCGCGGATCTCCGGGAAGGTCAGCAGCGAGACGTGGCTTTCGCCGTCATAGGTCATGACGTCGTAGATCTCGTCCGACATGATGGCGACATGGGGATGGGCCTCGAGCCCCTTGACCAGCTTGATGATCTCGACGCGCGGGGTCACGCCACCGGTCGGGTTGGCCGGCGAATTGAGGATCAAAAGCCGCGTCTTCGGCGTGATCAGCGCAAGCGTCTCCTCGGCCGAGAAGGCAAAGCCGTTGGCCTCGCGCATCGGCACCGGCACCGGTGTCGCACCGGTGAATTCGATCATCGAGCGATAGATCGGAAAACCCGGGTCGGGATAGAGGATCTCGGCACCCGGTTCGCCGAACATCAGGATCGCGGCGAACATCGTCGGCTTGCCGCCGGGCATGATCATCACGTTCTCCGGCGACACCTCGACGCCTGTCGCGGCAAGCGTGCGCCGCACCACCGCTTCGCGCGTCGCCAACAAGCCATTGGCCGGGGTGTAGCCGTGATGGCCGTCGCGCAGCGCCTTGATGGCGGCGTCGACGATATGCTCGGGCGTGCGGAAGTCGGGCTGGCCGATGCCCAGATTGACGATATCGCGGCCCTCATGGAGCAGGGCGGTGGCGCGGGCCAATACGGCGAAGGCATTTTCTTCGCCGAGGCGGTCGAAGGCGGCAATCGTGTGGAGCATTCCGGCTATCCGTCTGGTTCTGTTGGGGGCATCCAATTTTTGCGAGAGTTGGGGTGACCATGTCAAACGAATTGGAGACGTCCTTGTCCGAGAACCTGCAGGACTGGAAGCCGCGGCCGCGGCCCGAGCGCATCGACCTCGAGGGGCGCTATGTCCGCCTGGAGCCCCTCGATACGGAAAAACACGGCGAACGCCTGTACGAGATGGCAACCGCCGAAGACGCCGAAGGCCGGTTCCGCTGGCTCTTCGACACCAAGCCGCAGACCCGCGCCGACTTCCAGCCCTGGCTCGAAAAATCGGCGGCGAGCGAGGATCCGCTGTTTTTCGTCGTCATCGACAAGGCGAGCGGCAAGATGGCCGGGCGCCAGACGCTGATGCGCATCGACCCGAATTTCGGCGTCATCGAGATCGGGAACATCTACTGGAGCGACATCGTTTCGCGCAAACCAGCGGCGACCGAGGCGCAGTTCCTGTTTGCGCGCTACATCTTCGAGCTCGGCTACCGCCGCTACGAGTGGAAATGCAACAACCGCAACGAGCCGTCGAAGCGGGCGGCCGAACGGTTCGGCTTCAAGTTCGAGGGCATCTTCCGCCAGCACATGGTGACCAAGGGCGAAAACCGCGACACCGCGTGGTACTCGATCATCGACAAGGAGTGGCCGGCCTTGCTCAAGGCCTACGACGCCTGGCTCGATCCGGCCAATTTCGATGCGGCCGGCCAGCAAAAGCGCAAGCTTGAGGATTTCCGATCTGAATTTGGCGCTTAGGGCAACGGCTGGTGGCTGCTGGCACCGGTTGGGTCGCGCATGCGACAAAGGAACCGGCGCTGGCGCGTTGGCTGAAACGCCAACGGGCGCTATGTAGCTGAACCTTTGCCGGGCGCGGTCCGGACGCAACGAGATGTTAGGGCCACGCCGATGGACACCAAGACACGCCACGCCGCCGTCGCCGCCGCATGGATCATGATCCTCTTCGGCGTCGCGGCGTTCTTCCTGCCCAAGGTGATGCTGGCCGTCGGCAACTATTCGACCGTCGCCGCCGGCGTCATCGCGGTGTTCTTCGTGCTTGCCTTCTTCGGCGTGTTCTGGCTGCGCGGACGTAGCCAGCGTAAGAATGGCAACTGAAACAAGCTGATCTTATCCGGCCGCTGGCGCCTTGGCCGTGTCGGCCAGCGGGATCTTAAGTTCGGCGCGCAAGCCCCCGCCGCCGCGGTTCCTGAGCGTCACGTCGCCGCCAAAGCGGCGGGCAATGTTGCGGGGCAGCCGCAGCTCCAGGGCGCATTTCTCGTGTGCGCGGACTATACGGCAGAGGGTAAGGACTCTTCGGCGACTGCAAACCTTTGGTGACGTGTGCCGTCACCAAAAGTCCTTGTGGTCTCTTACGATCTGTTCTTCGAGTTCGGGGTACGGGCCACGGACCGCTACAGGGCGCCGTCCGGCGGCAAACACCTGGTGACAGCTCAGGTCGAGGGTCAGGTTCTCCGGATTGTCTCCGGTCAGCTCGGCCAGCCGCTTTTCGCTGAGACCGTAGACCACAGTGCCAATGCCGGCCCAATAACTGGCCCCGGCGCACATGCAGCATGGCTCGACCGAGGTCACCAGCGTGCATCGCTCGAGAAAAGTCGGGTCGTATTGCCGTGCTGCCGCGCGGGCGACGTTTGCCTCCGCGTGGCCAACGCCGCGATCCAGCGCGTAGGTATTGCCCGACGACAGGAGCACGTCGCCCTCCGGCCCGACCAGCAGCGCCCCGAAGGGATGATTGCCGCTGGCCCGGCTCTCGGTGGCAAGCTGCACGGCGAGACGTAGATAGTCGGTATCGTTCCGCATGGCCGCCTCCTTGGGATGCCCATTCGCAACTATACCCGTAAAGGCCCTGGATTCCATGTTTCTGGATTGCACGACAAGATCATCGCGCTGCAAGCCGGGCGGTAACAGGTGTCGGTTGCAATCCGCTAGGCGTTCAGGCTTGCCGCAAGCAACACCAGGCCCAGCAGCATGACGAGCGCCGCGCCGCCGATCTCGATGACATTGTGGACGCGGTTGCCGGCGCGGCCGTCTCCGGCTATGGCCACGGCCCAGTTCTTGGCCGTGACGGCAAGTACCGCGAGCGCCGACACAGTGATGGCGGTTCCCAGCGCCATGGCGAAGACCGACAGGATGCCGCCGGCCCACAGGCCGTTGAGGAAGGCGAAGCTGAGCACGATCAGCGCGCCCGAGCAGGGGCGGATGCCGACGGCGGCAACCGCCGACCAGGCGGTGCGCCAGTCGAAGTGCTTGCCTTCAAGCATTTTGGGGTCGGGCGCATGCGAGTGGCCGCAGGTCGAGCAGACTTCGCCCGCAGCGTGAGCGTGGTGGGCGTGACCATGATCGTGAGCGTGGGGATCGTGATGCGTGTGGTTGTGAGCTTGATGCGCATGGCCGTGGTCGTGCGCATGGTAGTGGTGATCGTGCGAGTGGTCATGGCCGCAGGTGGCGTGGTCATGGTCGTGGCTGTGCGTATGCACGCGCGCGGCCGACAGGCTGTGCACCGGGGCGGCACCGGCCAGGCCGAACGCCATCGGCTTGAGCTTTTTCCACAGCAGCCAGGCACCGAAGGCGGCGATCAGCGCGTAGCTCACCGTCTCCAGGAACCACGTCGCATTGGTCATCGACACCGAGGTGCCGCGCAGCACCAGAAACACCAGTGTCATCAGCACGACCGCCGTCGCGCCCTGGAGGAAGGCCGAGACGAAGGACAGCATCACGCCGCGGCGCAACGCCACCTCGTTGGCGAGCATGTAGGACGAGATCACCGCCTTGCCGTGACCGGGGCCGGCGGCGTGGAAGATGCCATAGGCAAAGGACAGACCGACGAGCAGCCAGATACCGCCGCTTTCACCGTCGCGCATCGCCTTCAGCGAACCGGTCAGCGAGCGGTAGAACTGCTGCTGGTGGACGTTGATCCAGTTGAGCAGTTCGGAGAACAGCCCGGTCGATGGAACCATCGCTTCGTTGGTGCCGATGCCGAGCGAACTCTGGGCGTGCGCCCGGACCGCGAAATGGCTGAGCACGTAGCTGAGCGCAAGGAGCGCGAAGATCACGCGGATGGTCGTCTTCTTCACTGCATCACCCCTTGGCTTGGCAGTTCAATTCCAGGCGCGTGGCAAAGATCTTGCTCATGTCCGTGCCCGACGGATCGTTGAAGAACGCGTCGGTCAGCTTCGACTGGTTCTGCGCGATCGCCTCGTCCGGATCTGGACGGATGACGCTCTGTTTGCAGCTCGAAGGCAGGCCGGCGACGTTCAGGTTGGAGTCCTCGGTGAAGTCGATCGCGGTATAGAAGGTCGGGTCGTAGACGCCGAAATCGATCTTGCCGGCAAGCTTCAGCGGTTCCTTCGGCTCGGTCTCAAACAGGATGATGAGCTGCTGGTCCTCGAAATTGGCAACCAGGCTCGCCGGCGGCTTCATGGCGATGTCCTTGCCGTCCAAGGTCACGACCTGGAAATAATTGTACTCGCCGATCGACTCGAAAACGGTCTTGGAGACCTCGGCCAGCTCGCTGTCGTCGAGCTTGAGGTCGGAGTTCTTGTCGAACTCCATCAGCACCGTGCTGGAAAACAGGTCGTCGAACCGCCACAGGTGCCTGAGCGATTTCACCGTCTTGTCGGGATTGAGCATGACGTCGAGCCGCGCTTCGGCGAAGACGTGCGGGTGGACGCTCGCCTGTACCGTCATGGCCAGCAAGGCTACTGCCGCCGTGGCCAGCATCGTCGTGGGTGTTTTCAGAATCATAGCTCCGGCAGGCCGACCTGTTGGGTGATGCCGACAATTATCAGAAACCGGGCGAAAGTGGGACAGCCGCCGTTCAACTAAACGGCATGGTCGCAAGGATTGGTCTTGAACCACTGTACCAGGAAGTCGACGAAGACCCGGATCTTCGCTGGCAGATAGCGCCGGTGCGGGTAGACCGCGAAGATGCCGCCGCCGCCGAGGCGACGGTCGTCGAGCACCGGCACCAGCTTGCCTGAATCGAGATCGGGGGCGGCAATGAAATCGGGCAGGATGGCAAATCCGAGACCGGCAACTGCCGCGGCACGTGCTGCCATCGGGCTGTTGACCTCCATCGGGCCTGATACCGACACGGTCATGATGTCGCCGGTCTCGCCCGAAAATGGCCAGTTCGACATGTAGCGGCCGTTGGTGTCGATGATGCAGGGAACATTGGCGAGATCGGCCGGCTTTTTCGGCATGCCAAATTTTTCGATCAGCTCGGGTGAGGCGCAGACCCGGATGCCGAACGGCGCCAGGCGGCGGGCGATCAGCGACGAGTTCTCGAGCCGGGAGATACGAATGGCGAGGTCGAAACCTTCCTCGACGAGATCGACGAAGCGATCGTCGAGATGGATTTCGAGCACGATGTCGGGGTGTGCCTTGGCGAAGTCGATGAGCGAGCGGCCGATCGGCGCATCGGCAAAGGTACGCGGCGCCGACAGCTTGACCCGGCCGCGCACGTCGCCGGAGGATTCGCGCACCGCATCCGCCAGGCTGTCGACCTCGCGGATGATCTCCGAGGCGCGGCGATAATAGGTATGGCCGGCTTCGGTCAGCGAAAACTGCCTCGTCGTGCGGTTGAGCAGCAGTGCGCCGAGCTCGTCCTCGAGCTCGCGCACATATTTGGACAGCAGAGCCTTGGAGCGGCCGATCTTGCGCGCGGCGGCCGAAAAGCCTTCGGCCTCGACCACGTCGATGAAGGCGCGCATGCGGGTGAGTGTGTCCATGCGATCAATCCTTTGTGTGGGCGGCGTCAAGCACGCGGCGTCCCAACTGGATCAGCGCCAGGTCGCTGCCGGCGGGCCCGAGCAGCGAGAGCCCGAATGGCGCGCTGCCGGCTGTGCCGATGGGCAGCGTGATCTGGGGGAAACCCGACAGGCCGGACAGGCACAGCAGCATCAGCGCGCGCTCGCGATAGGCGAGAAGCTCGTCATGCGTTCCATTGGCCAGGGGTGCTGCTCCCGGCACTGTCGGCAGGACCAGAATGCCGTCCGCCCCGAGCAGTGCGCCAAGCTCCTGGCGAAACGCGTCACGCTTGTCGATCTCTGCGGCGTAGTCCGTCGCCGAAATGGCGGCGCCGAATTCGAAGCGTTCCTTGACGCCCGGCCCGAGGCCGCGATCTCCCGAGGAGATCCAGGCGCCATGTTCTTGCCAGGCTTCGAACGCCTGGACCTTGCGGAAGCACCAGTAGAGTTCATCGGGCGAAAAGGCGAGGGGGCGAGCTGTGGCGACCGGACCAAGCGCCGCCTCGGCATGCCGGCGCATGCGCTGGTATTCGGCGATCTCATCCGGACCGGTCGACAGCCCGTCGAGCCAGTCGAGCGCCACGGGCCTTGTCAGTTGGCCGCGATGGGCGTCCTCGCCGATCAAAAGCTTCGCCACATTCTCATAAGCGTCGATGTCGCGCGCGAACCAGCCAAAGGTGTCGAGGCTCGGCGCCAGCTTCATCGCGCCGTCGAGCGAAATCAGTCCATGGGTGGTGCGCAGGCCGACAAGCCCGCAGAAGCTCGCCGGTGCCCGGATCGAGCCGCCGGTGTCGGAGCCTATGGCGATGTCGGCAAGTTGGCCGGCGACCGCCGCGGCCGAGCCAGACGACGAACCGCCGGTGACGCGGTTCGGTGCTGCCGGGTTGATCGGGTGCGGGAAATGCGCGTTCTGGCCCATCAGCGAAAAGGCGAGTTCGTCGGTCTGGGTCTTGCCGGCGAATCGCGCGCCGGCATCGAGCAGGATTTGTACCGCAGGAGCGGTTCTGGTGGCCGGAATGGCGCTGGCAGCCTTATCGGGGTTGCCGCAGCCGGTTGTGTAGCCGGCGACATCGTAGATGTCCTTTACGGCCAGTCGCAGTCCTGCCAAGGGGCCGGTTTCCGCATTGAAAACAGGCGTTTGCGGCAGATCTAGAAACGCGTTGAAGGATCCGGGTGCAGCAGTCATCGTTCGAAACCTGTTTACGACATTGCCAGCATTGTTCAACGTTTGAATTTTTTCAACCCGGCATGAGATTTTAATTGATTGTGACGGTCGCGAGCCATATATCCGCGCTTGCCCAAAGTCGCACGTGCCTGTGGGTGTCCGCCGATCCCTCGAATGGCGAGGAAATCGGTAAGGTAACTGGAGCTAACCCCTCCAGTCGATTTAGCGGCCAACCGCAAAATCGAGGACACCTTGAAGCAACGACGGTGCGGGCCTTTCTGGTTCTCTTCCGGCTGTCCAAAAGCCGGGGTTACTGAAGAGGCACACCTTCATTGCCGGCAGTGCGGAACGGGTCTTCCCATTTCCAAGCCAAGGCAGACAAAGCGAACCGAAGCCGGGCTGGCTTAGGTTCACCGCCGCGTGAAGCGCATTTATGGTTCCAGGGTCTCCACAGGCTGGATCCATCAAATAGCGGTCATGTCTTTGTCCACCGCGGGATTCCGTGGCCGGGAACGGCCGTCCCGCAGCTTGTTGATTTTTTGCGCGGCAGGACCGCGCGATGGAGAGACCTATGGCCACTCAGCGCATCCTCGACTTCCTCGCCACCCGACGCCCGTCCGGCCCGTGCCTGGTCGTCGACCTCGATGTCGTGCGCGACAATTTCCGCGCCTTCGAGAAGGCCATGCCGGAGTCCAAGGTCTACTACGCCGTGAAGGCAAATCCGGCACCTGAGATCCTGCGCCTGCTCGCCGGCATGGGCTCGTCCTTCGACACCGCTTCGGTTGCCGAAATCGAGATGGCCATGGATGCCGGCGCTCCAGCCGAGCGCATCTCCTTCGGCAACACCATCAAGAAAGAGCGCGACATCGCGCGCGCCTTCGAACTCGGCATCCGCCTGTTCGCCGTCGACAGCGTCGAAGAGGTCGAGAAGGTCGCGCGCGCCGCTCCCGGCTCGCGTGTGTTCTGCCGCGTGCTGACCGATGGCGAAGGCGCTGAGTGGCCGCTGTCGCGCAAGTTCGGCTGCGTGCCTGACATGGCCGTCGACGTGCTGCGCGTTGCCAAGGCGCTTGGCCTCGACTCCTATGGCGTGTCGTTCCATGTCGGCTCGCAGCAGACCGACCTGACCGCCTGGGATCGTGCGCTGGCCGACGCCAAGAAGGTGTTCGCCAAGCTTGCCGAAGAAGGCATCATGCTCGGCATGGTCAACATGGGCGGCGGCTTCCCGACGCGTTACCTGCGTGACGTGCCGGCGGCCCAGGCCTATGGCCAGGCCATCTTCGAGGCGCTGTCCAAGCACTTTGGCAACAGCATCCCGGAGACCATCATCGAGCCGGGTCGCGGCATGGTCGGCAATGCCGGCGTCATCAAGTCGGAAGTCGTGCTGATCTCCAAGAAGGCCGACAACGACAATGTGCGCTGGGTGTTCCTCGACATCGGCAAGTTCGGCGGTCTCGCCGAGACGATGGACGAGGCGATCCGCTATCCGATCGTGACCGCGCGTGACGCAGACGAGAAGTCGCCTTGCGTGCTCGCCGGCCCGACCTGTGACTCGGCCGACGTCATGTATGAAAAGACGCCGTACCCGTTGCCCCTGTCACTGACCATCGGCGACGAGGTGCTGATCGAGGGCACGGGCGCCTACACGACGACCTATTCGTCGGTCGCCTTCAACGGCTTCGAGCCTCTCCGATCCTACGTGATCTGACGGCGCTCACTTCGGCGCATTTTCGAACGGCGAACCGCTTCCACTTCGCCTGAAAATGCGCTGAGAGCCGATCAGATCACCCCGGCGCGGGCGCAATCGGCGCCCGCACGGGTTCGCTTGTGGACCTGTTCTCCGCTCGTGAAGGATCACGGACATGCATACCGAAAAAGAAGCCATCGAGACCTCGCCCGACATCGTGATCGTGGCTGAAAACCTTGCCGACGTCGCTGCGCGCGAAGCGCTGCTCGACCGGGCCATGGGCCCGAAGCGGCGCAAGAAGTCGTCGGAGAAGCTGCGGCGTGGCCGCCGCCCATCCGAGGGCCTGGCGCTGATCGCGCGCAATGCCGAGGGGTCGGCCATCGGCACCGTGCGACTGTGGGACGTGCGCCTGGGCGAGGGCGGCCCGGCAGCGCTGCTGCTCGGCCCACTCGCTGTCGATCCGTCGACCAAGGGTGCCGGCATCGGCTCGGCGCTGATGCGCCAGGCGATCGCCGAGGCTGCACGGCTTGGCCACCGCGCCATCCTGCTGGTCGGCGACGCGCCTTATTACGCGCGCTTCGGTTTCACCACTGAGAAGACCGGGCAGCTCTCGATGCCCGGACCCTACGAACGCGACCGCTTCCTGGCGCTGGAACTCGTGCCCGGTACGCTGGACGGCGCCAGGGGCGTGCTCAAGGCGGCCGGTCGCAAGCTCGGCGCTTCGGTTCGCAAGTCGCCTGCGGCATTTGCCAAGAGCGACGTGTCGTCTGACAGCCCGAGCGGGTCCTTTACGCGTCCCGCAGGACGCTTGGCGCGCTGAGCGGAGCGTGCCGTCCAGTGGCCTGAAGCAATCTGGGCAAAGTCAGCTCCAAGCCGCCATGCGGCTTGGAGCTGCCGGAAAACAGGTCGGCGACGGCGTCCTGTCCTTGACGCAGGCGATCGATGGTTGTGGCGACAGCGGCAACCTTGAAGGCCGCTCCGCCTGCACGGCGTGCCCGTCGTCCAGGCCGATCGCCGAGCCAAGGTATCCGCAGCCCGACAGCGGCATCGCGCAAGCCACTACCACTGCCATTGCTGCAAGGCGGTTTCGTCTCACCTTCGGCTCCACGTCGGTTCCACGATTGCTTTGGAGACGCGGTGCCCCGGATGGGCACCGCGCCATCGGTCACTGTTCGTAGGTGTAGTAGCGGTCGCCGCCATGGCGTGGCCGCCGCCTGCCATCGCAACCCGGATGCCGTGGCCGGCCATAGTCCTGGGTGCAGAAGACCGGTTCCGAAAATGGCGGGCGTGGTGCACGAGGCGGGCGCGGTGGCATTGGCGGCACCGGCGGACGCGGATGATAGCGCGGGTGGTCCCCATGGCGCGGTGGGTAGCGCGTGTCGTCCCAGCGCGGCGGGCCGTAGCGATCATCCACGCAGCCTGCAAGGGTTGCTGCACATAGGGTCGCAGCCAGGGCAATCAGTCGATTTCGATTCACATAACACTCCGGGTGAACTTGACCGGGGCGATGTGGGCTCCAATTGTTGTGGGGACATTACCGGTCGGACTGGCCATGCCATTGTCCTTCACGAGACGAAAAAGGCCGGGTGAACCCGGCCTTTGTTGTCAGTCGTTGGAAAAGCGGCGTGGTCTCGGACGGTCGATGCAATCGGGCGACGGCGTCGTTGCCGGTCCGCCTCGGCAGTCGAGCGGTTCGCCGCGCGGACGCGGCGGCGGGCCATGACGGGGGTATTCGCGCGGGCCATCCCAGTTGCGAGGCCTGCGTGGACCGTCCCAATTGCCGGGGCCGCTTCTGGGGCCATCCCAGCTGCGCGGACCATGCCTGGGGCCATCCCATTCGCGAGGTCCGTATCGGTCATCCACGCAGCCGGCGAGGACTGCGACGCACAGGGTCGCGGCCAAAGCGGCCAATCGGTTTCGGTTCATATGAATCTCCACATCGCGAAACGTCCCTGCGAGGGGATGTGGACCCTGACCATTGCCGCTGCATTGCGCCTTCAACCAAGGCGAGCATAAATCGCATGCAAAAAGGCCCGGTTGTGACGCCGGGCCTTTCTTTTGGATGATTCCGCGTCGTGGGCTTAGAGCAGCTGGCTCAGGCTCATCGCCACCGACATGTCGCCCTCGACCTTGATCTTGCCGGTCATGAACGCCATCGTCGGGTTGAGGTCGCCAGCGATCAGCGACTCGAGATCGTCGAGCGACAGCTTGATGGTGCAGTCGGCCGGCCCGTCGGTCGTTGTAAGGGTGTTGCCGTCGATGACGATGACACCATCGCCGCCGGTGTCGAACTTGATCGAGCGGTCAAATCCGGCGCTCTCCACCTTCGCCTTGATCTTGTCTGCGACTGCCTGAATGCTCATGGCTCTCTCCTGGTCTTTTCCTGAAAGGCGCTTTGCGCCCGGCCTCCCCGGACCAATCCGGACGAGCCGGCCATGTCACAGGACTGGATTGCCTATAGCTGGCATCTTACGTTTACGTCAACGTAGAATTGGCTGGCGATGGTCATGTGAACCGAGGACATGAGGCAGCCATGCTGGCTGCCTGCCTGTATCAATGCGCCTTGGCCGGGGTCGCTTCCGCAGGCTTTGCGGCTTCGACCGCTGCGGCGGCAGCCGATTCACGCTGGCGCACCGCGTTGTCACGGACGTCGTCAGGGGTGAGGAAGTCGATCTGCTCGACCATCACCTCGTGGATCAGCTTCGAGCCGACACGCGTGTTGATGGCGTCGCGGATGCCGTTGCGAAAGCCATCGAGATCGAGCTTTTCGTATTCGGTGAAGTCGATCTGCGGATTGCCGTAGAGATACGAATAGACCTGGTCGATGAGCAGGGAGTCCATCGGCACCGACATCTTTGATACTTCCTTGGGCTCGACCGTATAGACGAGGCGCGTGAGGAAATAGCCATGCACGCGCTCGTCTTTGAGCAGCGGCACGGAGATGACGTCGGTCTTGACGTAATCGAGACCACCGAGCAGCGGCTTCTGCTCCTCGGTCGCCGGCAGGTTGGCTGCGGCCTGGAACGAATAGAAGACCGCGCCGAGGGTCACGGCGACAATCCACAGCGCCGCCGCGATGAACTTGATCACCGCGCCCACCCGAATTCGTTGGCCGAATAGGTGCCGTCCGCTTCGGAGCGCTGGATCGCGTCCCTGAGCAGCGAGGCGACTTCGCTGACGGCGCTGAGATGGGCAAGGATCGCGCGCTCATTGGCAACGAGCTTGTCGCGCAGGCGTTCGACACCGACCTTGAGCTCGTTCGGGAAATCGCCTTCGACTAGGCCCTTGGTGGCGCGGGTCAGTTCGTAGAGATAACGGCTCTTGCGCGCGTTCGACGCCTTGATGTCGAAATGGATGTCGGTGCGGATGGCGGCGGTCTCTTCTTCGACCGCATCTTCGATGCGGCTGATGATGGCCGCGACGTTGCCCGGACGGGCGACGTCGATGAGATCGGCCGTCGCCGGGAGGTTCGTCCTGTATTCGGAGAGATCCGACATATCCTATCCTCTACGATTTGGTGTCAGTGACGGAGGCGGCATCGTCGCTTCCCAGCGAGCGCACCATCTTCCGCTGCAATTCCTGGATGAGCGCAGTGGCCTGGCTCATTTGTTCGTCGAGCGCAGCCTTTTCGGGGCCGCCGGAGACGCCGCTTACCGGCACCGCCTTTTCGTCCTTGATATAGTGGTCGCGCATCACCGTCCTGGCGATGCCGATGCCACCGGCTTCGGCGGTCTGCTTGGCGAGATGCTCGGCCATCATGGACTTCCACATGTCGCCGGCCATGCCCTTGCCGTACACGCTTTCGGTGTTCTTCGGCATCATGTTGCCGATGAAGGTCTGCAGCACCATCGCCTCGAACTTCTTCATCGAGGCGTCGGCCGAGGTCTTGTCTGGCTGGCGCCCGACGCCGCCGGTAACTTCCGCCTCGGTGAGCGAGAAGGCGCCTGACGTGCCTGCGTTAGCCGTCCGGTTGGCGAGTGCCGCGCGCGCAGCCTGGATGCCGGCCGGCTCGACGGCCTTGGCAACGTCCAGAATGATGTCGCTGGGTGGGGAGATGGCCAAATCTGGCTCGCCTTTCCGGGTTTGCGTTACTGCTGATTGTGGAGGGTCAAGCTTGCGGCAACCTTACTTGTCTTCAGCCGACTTTCTTTCAATGATTTCGAGACGTTCGCGGTCGGCACTGTCACGCTCGTCCTGGCGGCGGACGTCGCGGTAGGCACGCTCGACCATATTGGTGCGGGCGGTGGCTGTGGCGATCTTGCCGACCTCGACATTGGCGAGGCCGAGATTGAGCTGCTTCTTGTCGATCGCCTCCTTGATGCGGCGATGGTAAAGCTCGGGGAACAGCTGCGAGATGCCGTCGGCGCTGTCGAAGCTGTCCGACAGCGATTGCGCCTCGGCTTCAGCGGCAATGGCATTGGCGACAAAGCCGGCATGGCGGGTCTCGTGCAGCGCCTTGAGCTGCTCCTGCACGACGATCAGCTTCTTCAGACGATCCCGGCGTGACATTGCCATGCCTATCTCCCCACGGTGATGTCGACGAAGCCGTCGGCGAACAGGCTGAGCATGGTGGCGATGCCGAAATACACCAGCATCAGGCCACCGGCGACGACGAAGGGCAGCGAGATGAAGTAGACCGGGATCTGCGGCGTCAGCTTGTTGACGAAGCCGATCGTCAGGTTGATCAGGATGGCATAGGCGACGAACGGGCTGCCGAGCCTGAGCACCACCATGAAGCTCTCCGACAGCGTGTCGGTGACGTCGACCAGGGCGGCCTGCGGATTGAAGAACATGTTGACCGGCGCGACCTGATAGGAGGCGACGAGCGCGCGGATGATCTCGTGATGGAAATTGAAGGTGAACAGCAAGATCAGCGCTGCGATCGAGATGATCGAGGCAAGGGCTGCCTGCGGTTCGTTTTCTTCGATGGCATGGCCGCCGACGCCGCCGAAGCCGATCAGCATGGCGATTGCCGAGCCCATGAACATCAGCGCCAGAATGTAGAGCCTGGCCATCAGTCCAATCAGGCCGCCGATCAGAAGTTCAGACGCGATCATCGGCATCAGCACGCCGGGGCGGGCATCGACGAAGGGAAAGATCTGGTCCCAGAGGTGGATCAGAAGCCCGCCGGTGGCGGCAACCGCGACGAACAGCCTGACATGCATGGGCACACGCACGCTCGATATTCCGGGCATCAGCATGAAGCAGCCGCCAATGCGACAGAAGGCGAGAAACGCCGCAAGGACCATGCCTTGCGCGGCGGCATTCATGAGACGGTACCGAGCACGCGCAGTTCGACGCCCTTGGCGATCTCGACATGGCTGAGCACCGGCAGGGTCGGAAACAGCCGTTCGATGATCATGCGAACGTAAGGACGCGCGTCTGGTGCGGTGACGATGACGAAGCGCTCGCCGGTTTCGAGATGGGTCCGGATTGCCTTGGAGGCATCCTGGCCGAACTCCTCGAGCTGGCGCGGGTCGATGTCGAACTCGCGCACTTCGCCCTTGGCGTCGCGCTTGAGGCTCTGGTGGAAGGCGAGGTCCCAGCGGTTGCCGAGACGCAGCACCTTGAGCACGCCGCCTTCGCTCAAATCGCCGCAGATCTGCTGCGCCATGCGGATGCGGACATGCTCGACGATCTGCTCGGTGCGGCGCACATGCGGTGAGATCTCGGCGATGGCCTCGATGATGAGGTGGAGATTGCGGATCGACACGCGCTCGGCGAGCAACAGCTTGAGCACCGCCTGCAGGCCCGGATAGGTGATGTGCGAGGTGCAGATTTCGTCGGCAAGCTTGCGGTATTCGGGATCCTGGCGCTCCAGCAACGCCTTCATGTCCTTGTAGGACAGAAGCTGCGGCAGGTTGTTTCTGATCACCTCGGAGAGATGGGTGAGCAGCACCGACATGTTGTCGGCGAAGGTGAACTGCTCGCGTTTCAGATCCTCAGCGAAGGAATCGAGCACCGAAAAGGCGCGCATGCCGAAGGCCGGCTCGCGCACTTCCTCGCCCGGAATGTCGGGCAGCTCGCGCGAACCGAGCAGCACCATGATTTCGCCGACGCGCATCTGGTATTCGGCGACGACGGTACCGTGGACCTTGATCTGGTAGCTCTTGGGCGGGATCGAGAAGTCGTCGGTCATGCGCACTTCCGGCACGACGAAGCCGTACTGGGTAGCGAACTTCTTGCGCATCTTCGACATGCGGAAGGCGAGTTCCTGATGCGTGGCGAGCAGGCGCGTGGACAGCTGCTTGCCGATCAGCAGTTCGATCTCGGCGGTGGCGAGCGATGCCTTGACCGAGTTCTTCTCTTCTTCGACCTTGTCGGCTTCAGCCTGTTCCTTTTCGGCGTCGGCCTCGGCCACACGGCGCTGGTGCTGCATCGGAATGACGTAGCCAAGTGCTGCCATGGCCACGGCGAGCGAGAGGAACGGCAACATCGGCAGGCCCGGCAGCAGCGCGAGCAGCAAAAGCAGGCCAGCGGCGACGTAGAGTGCGCGCGGATAAGCACCGAGCTGGCCAAACACCGCCTGGTTGGCCGAGCCGCGGGTGCCGCCCTTGGAGACCAGCAGGCCGGCGGCGAGCGAGACGATCAGTGCCGGAATCTGGGTGACGAGGCCGTCGCCGACCGACAGCTTGATGAACACGTCGGCGGCTTCGCCCATGCCCATGTCGTGGCGGAAATAGCCGATGGCGATGCCGCCGATGATGTTGATGGCGGTGATGATGAGGCCGGCGATGGCGTCGCCGCGGACAAATTTCGAGGCACCGTCCATCGAACCGAAGAACGAGCTTTCCTCTTCCAGTTCACGGCGGCGCAACTGGGCGGTCTTGTCGTCGATCATGCCGGCAGAGAGATCAGCGTCGATCGACATCTGCTTGCCGGGAATGGCGTCGAGGGCAAAACGTGCGCCGACTTCGGCGATACGCGTCGCACCCTTGGTGATGACGATGAAGTTCACCACGATCAGGATCAAAAACACGATCAGGCCGATGACGAAGTCGCCGGACATGACGAGATTCGAGAAGCCGGAAATAACGTAGCCGGCGGCATGGGTGCCTTCGTTGCCGTGCGACAGGATCATGCGCGTGGTGGCGATGTTGAGCGACAGGCGCAGCATGGTGGCGATCAGAAGGATCGTCGGGAATGACGAAAAGTCGAGCGGGCGCTGGATCCACAGTGCGACCATCAGGATCAGCACCGAAATGGCGATCGAAAAGGCGAGGCCGACGTCGATCAGAAAGGCCGGGATCGGCAGGAACAGCACGGCCAGGATGATGACGATGCCGACGGCGAAGAAGACGTCGCGCCCACTCTTGTTCGCTGTGCCTTCGCCCGAAATGGTTTCGCTGACCGCCATTGATACTTCCGATCGAATCCCGCCGCGAGCCAATGTCACGGCTGCTTGACCCTATTGCGCCAAGCTTGCGCGAGGGTGGGAGGGATTACCCTCGTCCGTTTACCAGGAGAGTTGCGGGATGCTGACAGGGGTGACAGAGGAGCTCTGTCCGACGGATGTCGGCGCAGCGGCCCCATGCTCAATGCAGCTCGATATGCCCCTTGTGGCTGCCGAGGGCGGCGGCGAGGCTGGTGGGGCGTTCGATAAGGCGGTGGACGCGGGGTGGTTGGGCGCCGCTATGCAGGGCGCGCAGCTTGTCGCCGATGACGGCGTCGGCGTGGGTGGCGCGCTGGTTGTGGCGGATGTATTCGAGCCAGGTCGGGGTGTGGTAGGTCTCGACCCATATCTCCGGGTTTTCGAGGTCGCGCGCCAGTACCCAGTTGCGAGCACCGTCGCGGCGGCGGACGCGGCGGCGTTCGGTCATGGCATCGAGGAATGCCGGTACGTCCTCCTCGCGGATGATGAACTCGATCGAAATGACGATGGGTCCCGAGCGCGGCCGGACGTCGAGCGCCAGATGCGGTTCGCGAAAACGGTTGAGCGGGTCGAGGTTGAGCGCCGTGTGCTCGGGCAGCGGCAACAGGAAGCCGATGGCAGCGCCGACCAGCATGACCACGCCGGCGGCGATCAGGGCGGTTGCTGGGCCGTTGCTTTCGGCGACGAGACCCCAGACCCAGCTGCCGAGCGCCATGCCGCCGAAGGTCGCCATCTGGTAGATCGACAGCGCCCTGCCGACGACCCAGCGCGGGGTCGACATCTGCACCGTGATGTTGAAGTGCGACAGCGCCAGCACCCAGCAGGCACCGCCGATGAGCAGGCCTGCGCTGGTGAGCCAGGCGTTGGAGCTGAAGGCGGCTATCCAGCTGCACAAAGCGAAGCCAAGAAAGGCCGAGCGCACGATGGATTCGCTCGACATGCTGCTGCGGATGCGGCCGCTGATCAGCGCACCGCCGACGGCGCCGACGCCGAAGGCGCCGAGCATGATGCCGTAGGTGAGCGGGCCGCCGGCGACGAGGTCGCGGGCAACCAGCGGCAAAAGCGCCTGGATGACGACGGCGGTGAAGCCGAAGGCGAAACTGCGCAGCAGCACCTTGCCGATGTTGGGCGACATGGCGACATAGCGCAGGCCCGCACCCATGGCCTGGCCGAGCGTTTCGCGCGGCAGCGGGTTTGCCGGATATTCAGGGCGCCAGCGGAACAGGACGAAAATGATCGCGAAGTAGCTCAGCGTGTTGACGGCGAAGGCGGCCGCGGCTCCGGCTGCGGCGACGATGATGCCGCCGATCGCCGGGCCGACGCTGCGCGTCATGTTGAAGCCCATCGAGTTGAGGGCGACAGCCGCCGGCATCACGGTGCGCGGCACCATGTCGCCGACCGACGCCTGCCAGGATGGGTTGTTGAGGGCGGTGCCGCAGCCGATGAGGAAGGTGAAGGCGAGCAGCAGCCAGGGCGTGATCAGGCCGAGATAGGCAAACAGCGTCAGGGCTGCCGAGACGGCGAACATGAAGCACTGGGCGGTCAGCATGACGCGGCGGCGGTCGTAGCTGTCGGCCAGCGCGCCGGAGGCGAGCGAAAACAGCATGATCGGCAGTGAGATGGAGGCCTGGACCAGCGCCACCATGTCCGACGAGGTGGCGATCGAGGTCATCAGCCAGGCCGCGCCGACAGACTGGATCAGGCTGCCGAAATTCGAGGCCAGACTGGCGAACCAGACCGAACGGAAGATGCCGTGCTTGAAGGGCGCGAGTGCCGAACCTTGCTCGTACTGGTGGTCGTCGTCCATGCGCCAAGCCGGCCGAGCCGGGTGCCCTCGTGTGATTTGCCGCTACAGCGCCACGCATCCCTTGGGAGGCGCAAAGGACACCGTGGCCCTCCTGTCGATGCACGATCTTTTCCGGGAATCGATTTCGATCATGCGCAAACGACTAGACCATGATCGGCGGGCGGGGTGAACCCATTTGTATGAAGCCGGGATGGGCCAGCGGCGGCGCGGCTACGGGCCACAGAGGACGCGTCGGACTTATGTAGACGGACCAGGCCGCCAGGCAACGTCAGAAGCCGTTTTCGATGCGCTGGAAGATGACGTTGGTGAAGCTGGAAATCTGGGCGCCGATGAACGGGGCGGTCAGAGCCACCACCAGGAAGATGGCGACGATCTTGGGAACGAAGGTAAGCGTGATTTCCTGGATCTGGGTCAGGGCCTGGATCAGGGCGATAACGACGCCTACCAGCATGGCCGCCGCGACCGCGGGTGCGGAGGCGGTCAGCACTGTCCAGATGGCGTACTGGACAAGGTCCAGGGCATCGGCTTCGTTCACGCAGCAGCCTTGACCTTGACGCCTGCAACGACCGCGACCGTCTTGCCGTCGGCCAGCACGGCGGTGACGCCGTCCTTGGCGAGGCGGACCTCGGTAACGGTGCCCGAGGTCTTTCCGTCGGCCGAGGTGATGTTGCGGCCGATCAGCGCGTCGGCCTGGGCGAGCGCCGAGGACTGCAGGATCTGGTCGAGGCGCGCGTTCATCTGCACCGACTGCTCGACCTGCGAGAAGGTGGCGAGCTGCGCCACATACTCGGTCGATTCCATCGGCTTTGTCGGGTCCTGGTTCTTCATCTGCGCCATGAGCAGCTTGAGGAAGGACTGGTAGTCGACCTGGGTCTTGGAGCCGGTCTTGTTGGCATTGGCGTTGGTGTTGGCGTTGACCGGTGCGGTGAAATCAATGGCCATCAGTATTTTCCTCCGGCTGCGATGGCGCGTTCGACGGGCTGGGAATCGTTGCCGGCGATGATGCGCTGCTCGAGTGGGTAAAGAGAACGGATCGTCTTCAATGCTTCGTAGACATGGTCTTCGGCAACGAGCCGGTCGACATGCTTGAGGCTCGACAGGATCTCGGCATTGTCGAACGTAGCGAGCAGCAGCGGCAGCGAGCGGCGGAACATGTCGCGCGCCTGGACCGCGCCTATCGGGTCGACCAGCATCACCTGCAGGATAAAGTAGAGCTGGCGCAGCGGCGTCGAGGCCTGTTCGGGCTGCAGCACGTGGCTCTCGAGCAGGAACTGCACATCGTTGAGCAGTTCGAGCGAGACCTTGCGATCGGCACGCACCACGGCTCCGTTGATGTAGATCTTCTCGTTGGCCTTCAGCGAGATCTTCAGGGTGTTTTTCATTGGATGCCGTCGCGGATGATCTGCGAGACCTCGATCAGGCCTTCGAAGCTGTCGGCGCGCCCCTGGCGCAGGTCCTCGCCCTCGCGCAGGATCCACAAGCCGATCGAGATGAGGTTGGCGCGCAGTTCCTTGGGAAGCGCGTTCTCAGGATTGCCGAGGTCGTCGAGCAGCGAGGTCCAGACCCGGTTGGTGAAGTTCAGTGCCGCGATTGCTTCAGTGGAATTGGTTCCGGCTTCGCCGGCCTTGATCAGCATGTCGATCGAGCGGCTGAGAAGCTGACGTTCGCGATCCCGCGCATCGGCGACGGAGTCGGTCTGAATGTCGGCATAGGAAAATTGATACATATGCGTCCCGTTTGTTGCCGTTCACGTCAGAGGTAGTTCATCAGGCTGAGCTTCTGGATGCGTGCCGTCAGTGCGTATGACTTCTCGATCAGGGAAATGAGATCGGTGACGCGCGTCGCCGCCTTCTCTGGGTTGACGCCCTCGGTGTTGATGATGTGGCGCTCGAACAGGTCCATCTGCATCTTGATGCGGTCGGTGGCGTTTGTAACGCGCTGCTCGATGATGCCGGTCTGTGCTTCCAATTGACCGATGTCGCTGATCGCGGCGCCGATCACTGAAACCGCGCGGGTGACCAGTGCGCCGCGAGCCGCCTGGCCGACATTCGAGTCGAGCAGGTCGCTGATCATGGCGGCAGCCATCGCAACCTTGCGGATGCCGATATTGTTGGCGCTGACCGAGGACTCGGTCGTCTCGTTGAGCGTGATCCGGCTGGTGATGCCCTTGTCGGTGGCGTTGGAGAAATTGGCCTGCCAGCCGGCGCCGAGGAACATCGGCTCGACGACGGTGGTCATGAAGCCGTCCATCTGGGCGGCGGTGATGGTCTGCGCGCCCGGATCGTTTTGGGTGAAGCCGAAATGCGCCTGGAAAGCCGCGTCGAACGCCGCCTTGGCGGGCGAGCCGGGCTTGAAGTCATTGATCGGCTTGACGTCGGTGTTGGTGCCGGCGAACAGATACTCGCCGTTGAGGCTGGTGTTGATCACAGAGGTCAACGTGTCGAGCGTGCCGCGTGCGCTTTTTTGCGTGAGTGCGTAGCCGGCGTCTCCGGAGGCACTGCTTGTCAGGCTGGCCAGGAAGCTCTGTGCCGCCTTGCCAATTTCGTTGAGCGACTTCTGCGTCGCTGCCAGACGTGAAGATACCAAGCCGTTGGAATCGACGATGCCGTCGAGACGATCGTAGTCCCGGTGGAGTGTGACCGATTGCGCGGTACGAGCGCCAAGTGCCAGGCCAGTGTCGGCGACGAAGCCCGAGGTGGCTTCCTTCTGTGCCTTGATGAGCTCCGATTGCTGGCGTAGCATCGAGTAGCGCAGAGCGTTGGTAACCGCGGAGGAGGAGACGAATGTTGCCTTCATCGTGCTATCTCACGGCTGCCAAAAGTGCGGCCAGCATGTCGTCGACGGCCTTCATCAGCCGCGCCGAGGCTTGGTAGGCGTGCTCGAGATCGAGCATCAGCGACATCTCGACATCGACATTGACTGCCGTTTCGTTGGACAGCGCTTCGGCGGTCCGGACGGCCAGCGCTTCCTTTGTCTCGGCTGCGGCGGAGGCCTGCTTGCGCATGCCCTCGAACCAGCCGATCGAGTTGGTGCTGAAGGTGCTGAGGCTCGAATTGGTGGCAATGCCGGCAGCCGGATCGAAGGTCATCGTCTGGTCGATGCGGTTGCCATAGGAGATCAACAGGTCGGCATAGGAGGCGTTGCCGGCGGGGTTCTTGACGTAGGCGACACCATTGATGCCACCGTCGCGCAGCAGCTTGGGATTGCCGCCGACATCGGGGTCGACCGCGGGATTGATCTTGATCGAGCGGGCCAGACCGTCGACCAGTACGCCGGCCGGCGGGACCGTCAAACCACCTGACCAGGTGAACAGTCCTGCCTGGTCGGCGAGTGCGGGTGCCGTTTCGGAGAAGGCGGTGATCAGGCCGCGTGCCATCTCGTCGAGCTGCGCCTGCATCGTGGTGGTGACGCTGTCGCGGACCTGGATCATGGCAGCGAGCTTGCCGCCGGCGTCGGTGTTGGCGCCGATGCCGGGCTGGAGCGGCACGCCATCGATGAGGACCTTGTTGCCGGTGACGCCGGCGGAGTAGCCGGCCAGGGGTGTGAAGCTGACGGTGCGCGGGATGGTCTCGAACAAGGTCGTGCCACTACCCGTGGTAATGACCATGTCGTTGTCGCCGCGCTTGAAGGTCGAGATCGGCACGATCTCGGAGATCTTCTTCAGGATGGCATCGCGCTGGTCGAGGGAGTCGTTGACGTCGCGCCCGGCGCGGGTGCCCTGGATGATCAGCTTGTTGGCCTGCTCGAAATCGGCGAGCAGCCTGTTGAGGTCGTCGACGGTCGTGGCGATCTCGCCATCGGTTTCGGTGCGGATACGCTGGATGGCATCGCTGCCGTCGTTGAGCGAGCGCACCACCTGGCGGGCGGCGTCGATCGCTGCCGTGCCGAGGTTCTGGTTGGAAGGGGCTGCCGCATAAAGCTGCAGCGCCTGCTGGAACTTGCCGAGCACGGTCGCGACCGAGCCCTTGTTTTCCGAACCGTTGACGTCGAGCGACAGCTTCTGCAGGCCCTCAAGGAGGGTGTTCTGGCCGGTGAAATCGGCCAGAGCGGAGAGGTTCTGGCGAAACAGCAGTTCGTTGGTTGCACGCTGGATTTCGACCACGCGCGCCCCGGGGCCGGTGCTGGCAAGCACCGCCGTGCGGCGCACGTAGTCAGGGTTTGATGCATCCGCGACGTTGCGGGAAACAGTGCTTGTCTGGCGCGACGTGTTGCGAAGCGCAGATTGGGCTATGCTGATGGCAGACGACAGCGACATGCTATGTTTTTCCAGCGGGCGATAAGCCCGTCAGTCCTATCTCTTCAGGTTGACGAGGATATCCATCAGGTCCGCTCCGGTTTGGAAGACCTTGGAATTGGCAGTGTAGTTACGCTGGGACTCGATCATCGCGGTGAGTTCTTCGGCGATGTCGACGTTGGAGTTTTCGAGCGCGCCCGAGATCATCTTGCCGAGGCCGCCCGAGTCGGCGAAGCCGATCTGGACCGGGCCGGAGTCAGCACTTTCACGGAACACGTTGCCCGAAAGGCTGTTCAGGCGATCGGGGCTTGCCACGTCGGCCAGCGGAATCTTGAACAGCGGCTTCATCGAGCCGTCCGCGTACTGGGCGTACATGGTGCCGTCGGTGTCGATCTCGACACGCTCGATGGTGCTCGGCCCGTTGCCGTCGGCGACAGCCTTGGTCACGGTGTAGGGCGAGGCGAGCTGCGTCATCTTGGAGATGTCGAGGGTCACCGGCGCACCGTTCGGCACGGTGAAGCTGAGGCTGCCCGCGCTGGTCAGCTTGCCGGTGGTGCCGTCGAAGGTCATCGTGCTGCTGGTGAGGAGACCGCCAGCGGCATAGGGGAACGATGTTCCGGCCGTCGCCTTGGACTGGTCGTACACGGCGACGTCCCAGGTGTTGGCGCCGGTCTTGGTGTAATAGATGTCGACGATCTTCTTGGCGCCGAGGTTGTCATACATGACCATCGACGATTTCGACGTATAGGTCGCGCCGGCGGCGTTCGTGCTCGGGAGCGGGCCGGTCGATATGGCAGCGTCGCTCTGCAGGTTGGCCGTGAAGGTGGCGTTCTTGGTCGGCAGCGCGGTGAGCTCGGAGCTCGAGATCTGCACCGGCACCAGGCCGTCGAAGCCGTTGGCGGTGGCGGCGGGCACGCCGTTGGCGTAGCTGTAGCCCATCAGCTGGTAGCCGGCGGCATTGATGAGGCGACCCTGGCCGTCGGGCACGAACGAGCCGGCGCGGGTGAGGTAGGGCGAGCCGGAAGCATCCTGGACGACGAAGAAGCCGTTGCCCTGGACCGCGAGATCGGTGCCCGATGTCGTGTACTGCAGCGTGCCGTCCTTGGCGATGGCGTTCAGCACCTTGGTGGTGACGCCGCCGGAATTGTAGGCGCCGGGCGTGCTGGGCAGGACCAGCGACGAGAATTCGGTATAGGCGCGCTTGTAGCCGGTCGTGCTCGAGTTAGCGATGTTGTCGGCGACCGTCGACAGCCGGTTCGCCTGGGCGTTCATGCCCGAAACGCCGGTTCGCATCATTCCGTAAAGGCTCATCGGTGGTCTCCTCAAATCTCATGCCACGCTAGTGAAGTTACGTGGCATGTCTTGCGCGAGGCTGGTCAGACGATCAGCCGGTAGCCGAGGAAACGCTTCGAATCGATCGGGTCGTGGCCAAGACGCTCGCGCAGCTTCTTGCGCAGCTTTGAGATGTGGCTTTCCACGACATTTTCTTCGACTTCTTCATCGAAGACACCGTAGATCGCGTTGAAGACCTGCGTCTTGGTAACCCGGCGGCCGCTGTTGCTTGCCAAATACTCGAGGATTCGGCGTTCGCGCCGTGGCAGCGGCATCGGCTGGCCGTCAATTTCGGGATCGCGGCCATCCATGAAGATGCGCATGGCGCCGATCTGGGTGAAGCCGGTGTCTTCCTGGGCGCGGCGGCGGATCGCCGAGATGCGGGCGAGGATTTCGCGGATATGCACGGGCTTGCGGATGACGTCGTCGACGCCCGACTCGAAAAGCTTGAGCGTGTTTTCGAGGTTGTTCTGTTCGCTGAGTGCGATGACAGGTGCCTTGGAGCGGTCACGCAGCTGACGCGGCGAGATCGAACCCTCGTTGCAGTCACCGATGAGGAAAGCGCGAACCGAGCGCAGATCCTCGTCGGGAGCGCTGGTGACCCATTCGCCGAATTCGGTCGAACGGAAGCCTGCGCACGCCACACCTTCCCTGTCAAAGAGTGAATTATATCCGTTGGTGACGAGCTCTCGCTCGTCCACGATTACAATCATGATTCCGCCCCCGAATCAGTAAAAATGCCCTGTTAACCAATCGGTAATGGGTCGGGACCAAGGCGACCAATCGTGAATTCTTGCCGCTATTTTTTAGGGAGTCTGGAATCGCATGGGTTGAGCAGGTTGCACGATATACGTGCACCCTTGCCCAAGCCTGTCGTGAGGGGCGGGATAGCGGCCCGTGTCCGATTCGTTTCGGCGCAAGACGCCTATGGGTTGCAGAAGGTCCGGGCGTTTTCGGTCCAGCGGCCGAAGCCGGTGGCGACCATGTTGGCGATGACGCGACAGACGTAGCGCTTCTGGGCGGGGTCATTGTTGGGGCCGGCATGGTAGCGGGCAACCGCCATCGACCAGGACTCGTGGCGCGCGTGCAGGCTGACGAGGAAGCGCGCGGCATAGTCGACATTGAGGCGGGGGTTGAGCATGTCGCGGACGGAACGGAACTCGGCAGCGTGATAGCGGTGATTGATCTGCATGCAGCCGAGATCGATCAGCGTCTTACCTTCGCCGCGGGCTGCCTCGAAGGCCGCGACGGCTTCCGTCTCGCTTCGAGCGAAGACAGCTTTTCCTTCTATATTCAATGCGTTAGGCTGCAAGCTGCCCTTCTTCCCGGTTTCCGTCAGGCCGACGGCATAGAGAATGCCGACCGGCACGCCATAGCGGTCGGCGGCGCGCAGGATCTCCGGTTCGCACGGATTGGCCGCAGCCGCTGCCATGCCAGTGGCGATACTAGATGTAGCGGCTGCTGCCAGGGCGATCAGCGCCAGACGACGAGATGTTGCGCGAACTGCCTTCGTCATTTGCCGCTCTCCCACTCTGACGTCCATTGCCCGAATTTGCCCCTTCACCACCCGCTCCGCCCGACTGGGCCGACGCCTGGTCTCGGTTTGCGAAGCCCGAGGATGTGCCGCCGTCAGCGCGTGCGTTCGTTGACTGGGGCTGCAGGATGGTGACCCGATCGACATCGAAGCCAAGACCGCGCAGGGCGCTGTTGATTGCCTCCCGGTCAGATGAAAGCCTGTTATAGGCCTCGGCGTTCTCAACTTCGATTTCAACCGAAAGTTGCTCTCCGGCGAGATGAAGATTGGCCGTAACCATGCCAAGCTCGACGGGGCGCAGCTGGATCTTGAGAACCTGTGCGCCAGGCGTGTTTGAGGCGCTGTTCTGGAGCTGTTGGACGGACGTTGCGGCAGCGACGTGGCGTGGCGCGGCGGAGGCGATGTCCAAAGCGAGCGCGCCCGCGGTGCTGTTTGCGCCATTGCTCGCCGGGGCCGGGATCGACTGCTCCGACATGACGGTGACCGGGTTGCCGGTGGAGGGTTGTTCGGCCTGTCTGGCAAGCGTCGGCCGGGCCGGCTTGTCGGTGCCCGCGGCGATGTCGTTGGCAGCGTCCGATTCCGGCACTCCAGGCTGTGACGCTTGCTGTGCCTCGGGCGCCGAGGCCGTCGCTGGCGTGGTGACAGCTGCCGCAGCTTGTGGTGCCGAGCCAGTGGCTGCCGAGCGCGCGGACTTGCCGTTGGTGACGAGGGCTGCGAGATCGGTCTCGGACACCTCGCCCGACGCGTCTGGCTGTGGGCCTGCATCGGTGGTGTCGGCGTTGGTTGCGTCGGTGGAGCCGGGTTTCGTCGGCTGAGCGCCCGCCTTGCGCAGTTCGCTCAGGGTCAGCACCAGCGGCAATGCAGGCTCGTCGGTCCTCTCCGCCTTGACTTCCTTCGCCGTTGCATCGGGTTGCTCCGGCTCGGATGCTTCAAGCGTCTCGCCCTCGACGGCTTCCCCGGCCTTGGGCATCTCGCCGTCGGCTTCGGCGAGCGCGTTGCGCGCGGCAAGCCGCTCGGCGAGCTTGTTCAGGCCCTTGGGACGCGTGGCATCATGATCGGCGGCATGTCCCTTCGATTTCGGCTCGTCCTTTTGGGGCGAAGCCAATGCCTGGCCAAAATCAGGCTGGTCGTCGTTGCCGACAAGGGCGCTGCGTTCCGAAGCGGATGGGTGGCGGGCGAGTGGGCTCACCAGCGCCGAAAGGGCGTTGGTCATTTGGGGGAGCCTCCTAGAAGTTCGTCAATGGATTCAAGCGTGCGGCGCGCTTCGGTGATCTTGGGGTCTTCCGGTTCCGCCGGCTCGGGCTGCTGCTGGGTCAGCGGCACGACGCGCGGTGCAGCGGCGACCGCCGGTTGCTCAGGCGCAGCCGCTACGGGCGCCGTTGGCTGGGCCTCAGGGGACGAAGCAGGGCTCGGCGCCTCGGCGGCGTCAGGGATCATCGGGTCTGCTGGCGGCGGCGCGATGTCTATCGGCGCCGGCGGAAGGGCCTCGATGTCGAGCGGCTTCGGCGTGCTTGCGGGAGCTGCCGGGACGGCCGAGGTGAGTTCGGAGGCGACCGCCTCGACGGCGTCCAGCAAGGCACGGTCGCCTTTGGACAGCTTGTCGCGATCGATGCCGCCAAGCTTGCCAAGCATGTCGGCGGCGGTGCCGGAGGTGACCGACGACAGGCCGGAATAGAGCTGGGCGCGCGGGTCGGCGTTGCCAGATGATCCATCGCGGCCGTTCTCGGCTTTGGCGGAGGCAAAGGCGGAGAGCTCGCTCAGGCCGTCGATGGCCGCGCGGCGGGCAATACGCAGGTAGACGACCTTTTCCTGCTCGGCATCCATCATCGCGGTTATGTCGGCGAGCGTGTCGAGATTGATCGAGCTGTGCAGGGCAACGACACCGGCAACGAAGGCGTCGGCGAACTGGCTGGCATAAGGCGAACGCAGGTAGTTGCGGACATATTGCGTCGAGTTGCGCAGGAAACGACCGCCGTCCTCGACCCTGCTGGCAAGCGCCACCGAGCGGCGCAGGGCGGCTTCCTCGACGAGGGTGCCGGGGCTGAGCAGCCGGGCCTGATCGAACAGCTTCATCGCCTGCTCGGGCTGATCGGCGATGCTGACCGAACCCTTGACCAAGGCCAGGAAGGCGCCCAGCTCCGAGATCTGCGCCAGCGGCTCGATCGAGGCGAGCGCCTCGACGGTGCCCTTGGGCTTGCCCCTGAGATAATCGATGATGCCTTGCGCCAGCTTCTGGTCGGCCTCTTCAAGCTCAAGCCGCGAGACCACCTGCTCGATGGTCAAGGGGTTGCCGCCGCTCATCGCGTAGATCAGCAGGGCGCGAAAATTCTTGGGTTCCTTGAATGTGGCAGGATCGGCGGTGCGCATGCGCTCGTCGGTCATTTCAAGCAGGCGGCGCTGCAACGGCAGCGAAGCCTGGTCGCCGGAGGCGATGCGGTCCTGCAGCAACTGGAGGCAGCGCACCAGTTGGTAGGGCTCGAGCGCGGGTGCTTCGCTGGCCGCGGCACGGCCGGGCACGCCCGCAACCAGCAAGGCGATGAGCGCGGCACCAGACAGGGTCGCTGCGAGCCTCATTCAGAGCGCTCCAACAGGATTTCGATGCGCCGGTTGGTGGCCGAGAAGGGCTCCGCCTTGTCCCTCAGCTTGCGGTCGGCAAAACCGGCGACCTCGACGATGCGCTTTTCGTCGAGCCCGGCGCGAGCCAGCATGTAATAGGCGGAATGGGCGCGCGCGGTCGATAGGCGCCAGTTGTCGTAGCCACCACTACGGAACGGACGCGCGTCGGTGTGGCCGTTGATCGAGACGTTGCCCTCGTGGGCGGCGATGGTCTTGGCGATCTTTTCCATGGCGAGCACGAGCTGCTTGCGCGGCACGGCAGAGCCGATCTCGAACATGCCGAAATCGAACTGCTCGGTGACGGAGATGACAACGCCCTTGTCGGTGGCGACGACCGACAGACCGTCGGGCAGGGCGCCGCCCGACTTGATCGCCTCGGCGAGCTCGCGCCGGATGGCGTCGGCGTCGTTGATGGTTTCGCGGGTTGGCGCCTCGTCCCTGGGCTTTGGCGTTTCGGCCGTCGCCTCGGCTTCCGCGGCATCGCTCTTGGGCGCGTCGCCCGGCTTGGCGGCGGTTTCGCGCGCCGACGGGGCGGGCTTGGGCTGAGCCGGAGGGGTCCGCTCGGCGAGTCTTGCCTGGGGTTCCGGGGCCTGCTGTTCCTGCGCCTTGACCGGGTCGGACTTGGCGGAGCGCTCGGTCTTGTCGCCGGGCTTTGCCGGTTCGCCTTCGATCGCGGCGCGCTCGGCAGAGGCCTCGGCGGCGGGCGTTGCGACCTGTTCGGTCCAGAAATCGGGCGCGAACGGATCGCGGTAGGCTTCGCCGCCGGAGGCGCCATTGGCCGGGCCGGCGTTCTGCGCGCCGCCTTCGCCACGTTCCGAGACGTTGGCCTTAGCGCCGGTGTCCTGGGCGATTTCGGCGAGCACGGCATAGGGGTCGGCAAACAGGTGCGCGTCGGAGCGGTTGACAGCTTCGGCCGCCTCGGCGGAATTCTTCTCAGTCGCCGGGCCGGCATTGCCGCGGCCGTCGGAGCCTGCCTTGGCGCTGGCTTCCTGTGGGTTCTCGGCGGTCAAGCCGACTGAATTGGGACCGTCGCCGAGCTCTTCGAGGCCCTTGCGGCTGGCGTTGCGGTCGACCAGCTTGACCGGGTTGAAATAGCTAGCGACAGCCGCCTTGGTCTGTTCGTTGGCGGCACTGATCAGCCACATGACCAGGAAGAAGCACATCATCGCCGTCATGAAGTCGGCGAAGGCGATCTTCCAGGCGCCGCCATGGTGGCCGTCGTCATGGTCGGAATGGGCCCGCCTGACAATGACGATCTCGCGGTGCGGCTCGGCGCCATCAGGACCGTTCATGGCAATGTCTCGGAAAGTGCCGAAGACCATTCGCCGAGGCGGGTCTCGAACAGGTTGTCGTCGATCGAGACGCTGAGATCGAAGCCGACAGCTTCGACAAAGTCGACATTGTCGATGCGCGTGCCGATGGCGGCTGCCAGCGCGTCGAACAGGAACTGCGGGCCGCTGACCTTGATGCGCACCGCTTCGCGATCGGCGCAAGCTGCGAGGATCGCCGTCGACAGCGCATCGATGGAGCGCTGGCGGATGTCGTCGCTGACGAGTGTCGCGACGACACGGGCGGCGGCGTCAGTGGTTAGGTGGACGAGGCGGGTCTCCATCTCGGCAATGCGCGTGGCGATGACCTCGCCGGCCTCAGTGCCGAAGCGGGCACCAAGGGCGGCGACTTCTTCGGCGTGGCGCTGGCGCTCGGCCTCGAGCACCAGCTCGTACTCCTGGCTGAGGCGCGTGGTCAGGTCTGCTTCAGCCCTGGCGACGGCTTCAGCGACGATCGCCGGGACATCCAGGTCCGGAACGGCCTTGGGATATTCCGCGACCGGGGTTCCGGGCTCGGCACTATGAGGGGCGAGCGGCGCGAAGTCGGTCAGCCGTTCGAAAAGCGCTGCGATCGACATCAGGCGGCGACCTCGTTGCCGGCCCATTTGCGCAGGATCAGCGCGGTGCGCTCTTCATTGATGTCGACCATGCGGGCGAGGCGGTCCTGCGGGGCAGGGCGCAGCTTGTTGCGCAGATCGTCCATGGCATGCGGCCTATGGTCGGAAAGGGCGGCAGGCTCCTCCTCGAAGGAGGCCATGCCGTCAGCGTTAGGCAAGGCGCGCTGCATCTCTTCGAAGCTCGGGCCGGCGAAAGTGGGAAGGGCTGGTGCCGCAGATGAACCCGAAAGCGCTGCCGCCATCGGCCTCAGGCCGAAGAAGGCGACAAGGAAGACAACGACGATGAAGGCGGCGGCGTTGATCAGCGTGCCGGCGTGCTGGCCGACCGAGGCGAGCATGCCGGGGCTCTCGATGATTTCGCCGTCGAGGCCGTCGATGAACTCGACCGCCGAGACGTTGATCAGGTCGCCACGCTTTTCATCGAAGCCGGTGGCCGAGGTCACCATCTTCTGGATATCGGCGACGCGGGCGGTGATGGCCTCGGGCGTTGCGTCCTTGCCCAGGATGGCGGCAAGGCGCTGCTGGTTGACGACGACGGCGATCGACATCTTGGTCACCGAATAGCCATTCGAGACGGTGGCGATGCGCTTGGAGTTCATCTCGTAGTTGGTGATCTCTTCCTTGCGGTCGCTTTCCGAGGTCGACTGCGGGCCGTCAGTGGCGCCACCGGCTTCGGCGTCGGGCAGGTTCTGCTCGACGGTAGCAGGTGTGGACGACTGCTTCTGGTTGGAATTCTCGTTGGCGCGCACGACCTGTACGGAACGTTCGACGCGCGATTCCGGATCGAAGATGGTCTCTTCGGTCTGGCGCGAGTCGGTGTTGACGTCGGCCTTGACGCTGGCACGGAAGTTGTCCGGGCCGAGATAGGCGGACAGTGCGCGGCGGATGTTGTCTTCGATCTGGGTTTCGACAGTGCGCTCGACACCGATGGAGCGGGCGGCGCTCGAATTGCTGGGGTCGTCGCCCGATGCGAGCAGGTTGCCGCTCGAATCAAGCACGGTCACGCGCTCGGCATCGAGGCCGGGCACGGCGGCGGCGACCAGATGGCGGATCGACATGGCGCTCTTGTCGGCATCCATGCTGGCGGCGCGGATGACCACCGAGGCCGAAGGCTTCTGCTCGTCGCGGCGGAAGTTGGCGCGCTCGGACATGACGATGTGGACGCGTGCGGCCTTGATGCCTGTTATAGACTGGATGGTGCGGGCGATCTCGCCTTCCAATGCGCGGACGCGGGTGACCTGCTGCATGAAGGAGGTGAGGCCGAGCGAACCGACATTGTCGAACAGCTCGTAGCCGGCGTTCGCACTGGTGGGCAGGCCCTTTTCGGCGAGCAGCATGCGGGCTTGCGCCGTGCTGCCCGCCGGGACCAGCACGGTGGTGCCGTCGGAGGCGACGTCGAAGCCGATGCCGGCTTCGCCGAGCACCATGCCGATCTGGTTCACGTCCGAGCGTTCGAGGCCGACATATAGCGTCTCGTAGGCTGGACGGTTCAGATAGACGGAGGCCACGCCGACGATGGCGATCACCAGCGCTGCGATACCGCCCAGCATGGCGAGACGGCGTGGGCCGAAACTCCTGAGATTGGCGACGATGCTCTGTAGCTGTTCGGGCACGTGCGTAAGTTCCCCGCAATACTTTCCGGGGAGACCCTAGCCCGCGAAGCTTGTGCGAAAATGTTATGGGCCGCGCAAGATGCGCGGCCCATGGCATTTCGTCGGAATTGTTGCTGGTGAAGTGCCGCCTGGCGTCAGGCGGCGTGGCTTGCGCAAGTCGAAACCGGCTTTCAGGGCCGAAGCGTCAGCTCTTGAACAGTGCCAGGATCGACTGCGAATTCGAGTTGGCGATCGACAGTGCCTGGATGCCGAGCTGCTGCTGGACCTGAAGGGCCTGCAGACGCGTCGATTCCTTGTTCATGTCGGCATCGACGAGCTGGCCGACGCCGCGGTCGATGGAGTCCATGAGCTTCGAGACGAAGTCTTTCTGCAGGTCGATGTGCGACTTGGCAGCGCCGAGTTCGGAAGCAGCCAGCGTGAAGCCGGTCAGTGCCGCTTCGATGTCGGTCAGGAAGCCATCGATATCGGCGTCGGTTCCATTGGTCTCGACATTGATCGCCATGATATCGGCGGTGATCGGCTTGGCAGTGCCGTTGGCGGCAAACAAGGTGACGTTAGCCAGGTCGATCGAGATCTTGCCCAGGGTCACGGTGCCGTTGGCGGCGCGATTGTAGGAGGAAACGATCTCGACTGGGCCCGGGTCGTCGGTGGCCAGCATGTTGGAACCGGCATAGCTGGCGCCAATGGCAGCGCTTCTGAGGTGGACCTGCAAAGTGGCAATTTCACCCTGGATCTGCTTGCGGGTGTCGAGGCCCTGACCGCGTGCGGTGATCAGCTTCTGCTTGATGTCGTCGACGACGCCGATGACGTCCTTGAGAGCCGTGTAGGCGGTGTCGACCTTGCCGGCGCCAAGGCCAAGCGCATCCTGCACCGAGGAGTTCGCGCCATTGTCGGAACGCATGGTCGTCGCGATCGACCAGTAGGCGGCATTGTCCGAGGCTTCAGCGACACGGTAGCCGGTCGAGATTCGCCCCTGTGCTACCTGGAGTGCCTTGTTTGTAGCGCTCAGGCTCTGCAGCGCCGTCAAAGCCGCGGCGTTGGTCATGATGCTGGACATCGGATAAGCCCCCTACTGTAATTCGCGTGACCCTGCATCGCGCGTGAACTGCGTCAGTCGCTGGTTAACCACTGCTAAACAAGTATGGTTAATGGCAGATTAACATTGCCCGGACGGGATGAGCGGGCAGGGTCAGCAACGCCACAGCATGATCTGTGGCCAAGCTTGTGCGAGGCTATCCACCTAACCGCCGCGGAGCCGCCTGGTGCCGGAATAATGCCAAATTATTCAGCCGATTAGGTAGTTCGACCCGCCTGGGTAGAAGGTCGAGACCATACCATCTTGCGCTTGCATTAGACGAAACGAAACTGGGCCGTACCTTGCGGTACGGCCCAGTCTGCAATCTTGGTGCCTGAGACGGCTCGGATCGGTGCTAGTTGCGGAACAACGTCAAGAGCGACTGCGAGCTCGAGTTGGCGATCGAAAGCGCCTGGATGCCGAGCTGTTGCTGGGTCTGCAGGGCGGCGAGACGAGCCGACTCCTTGTTCATGTCGGCGTCGACCAGCTGGCCGATACCGCGGTCGATCGAATCGATCAGCTTGGAGGTGAACGCCTTTTGCGAGTCGACGCGAGTCTTGGCCGCACCGATGGTGGCTGCATTGGACTTCATCGCAGTGAGAGCGGTGTTGATCGTGATGGTGTCGGTTGCAGCGCCCAGGGCAGCTTCGAGGTCGTAAGCGGCAACCGTCATCGTCGTCGGAGCGGCGCCCGGCTGGTAGCCGGTCACGATGTTGGCGGCCGTACCGCCGGTCTTGAGCATGTTGACGCCCTGGAAGTCGGCGTTCTGGGCGATCGACACGACCTGTGCCTTCAGCTGGGTGATTTCAGCGTCGATGGCGGCGGTGTCGGTGCCGGGCGTTGCACGGGCAACGTACTTCTTGACGATTTCTTCGGTCTTCTTGATTGCCTCTTCCAGCGCCGAAGACGCGGTGTCGAGAATGGCGGCGCCAAGGCCGAGAGCGTCCTGAACAGCACTGAGGGCGCCCGTCTGGGTGCGCATCGAGGTGGCGATCGACCAGTAAGCAGCGTTGTCCGAGGCGGTCGAAACGCGCTCGCCGGTGGCGATGCGGTTCTGCGTGACAGCCAGATTCTTGTTGGTGCTCGACAGCGTCTGCAGAGCGGTCATTGCGGACGCGTTGGTGAGAAGGCTGGTCATAAGCCCTGTTCCTTGTATTCGAATTTTTTGAGGAACATGCCGGCGAAAGGCCGACGCAGGCGAAGCGGCATCATGCCTATGGCCGACTGTTCCGGGCCAACTCGCGCTGTATTGCGATCTAACCGTGTAGCCCCTGCGAAATGGCTAATTTTCATGGTTAATGAAATATAAATGTGTAAAATTTTATAAATTTTACTTGGTGTGTATTGGTATTTTCTGATTTTGACCGCGAGTCAGTTGTATATCTCGATTTGAAACGCGGCCCTTGAAGTGTTCAAAACGAAACCGGGCCGTACCTTGCGGTACGACCCGGCTTTCGATCCTCGTGCCTGAGACGGCTCGGATCGGGATAGCCGACGCGGCGAACCGCGCCAGCCGATATTAGCCGCGGAACAGCGACAGGAGCGACTGCGAGCTCGAGTTGGCGATCGACAGCGCCTGGATGCCGAGCTGCTGCTGGGTCTGCAGGGCGGCCAGACGAGCCGACTCCTTGTTCATGTCGGCGTCGACCAGCTGGCCGATACCGCGGTCGATCGAGTCGATCAGCTTGGAGGTGAACGCCTTTTGCGAGTCGACGCGGGTCTTGGCAGCACCGATGGTGGCAGCTGCCGTCTGCATCGCCTTGAGCGCGGTGTCCACGGCAACAGTCGTGGTAGCGCCAGTCAGGGCAGCTTCCAGGTCATAAGCGGCGACCGTCATCGTCGTCGGAGCAGCGCCCGGCTGGTAGCCGGTCACGATGTTGGCCGCCGAACCACCCGTGCTCTTGAGCATGTTGACGCCCTGGAAGTCGGCGTTCTGGGCGATCGACACGACCTGTGCCTTCAGCTGGGTGATTTCAGCGTCGATGGCGGCGGTATCGGTGCCGGGCGTTGCACGGGCAACGTACTTGTTGACGATTTCCTTGGTCTTGTTGATGGCCTCTTCCAGCGCCGAAGACGCGGTGTCGAGGATGGCGGCGCCGAGACCGAGAGCATCCTGAACTGCACCGAGGGCGCCCGTCTGGGTGCGCATCGAGGTCGCGATCGACCAGTAAGCGGCGTTGTCGGAAGCCGTCGAGACGCGCTCGCCGGTGGCGATGCGGTTCTGCGTGACGCCGAGGTTCTTGTTGGTGCTCGACAGGGTCTGCAGAGCGGTCATTGCGGACGCGTTGGTGAGAAGGCTGGTCATAAGCCCTGTTCCTTATATTCGAATTTTTTGAGGAACATGCCGGCGAAACATTCCGGCTCAGGCGAAGCGGCATCATGCCTATGGCCAACTGTTCCGGGCCAACTCGCGCTGTATCGCGATCTAACCGGGAACACCCTGCCAAACGGCTAAGTAACGTGGTTAAGTATTTCTAAATAGCTGATTTTTATACGAATTTCACTATCGACTGTGCCGCTAGGGCTGGCTGCCAAGAGGTGCTTGGTTCAGGTGTAGCAGCAACCTTCAAAAACGAAACCGGGCCGTACCTTGCGGTACGACCCGGCTTTCGATCCTCGTGCCTGAGACGGCTCGGATCGGGATAGCCAACGCGGCGAACCGCGCCAGCCGATATTAGCCGCGGAACAGCGACAGGAGCGACTGCGAGCTCGAGTTGGCGATCGACAGCGCCTGGATGCCGAGCTGCTGCTGGGTCTGCAGGGCGGCCAGACGAGCCGACTCCTTGTTCATGTCGGCGTCGACCAGCTGGCCGATACCGCGGTCGATCGAGTCGATCAGCTTGGAGGTGAACGCCTTCTGCGAGTCGACGCGGGTCTTGGCAGCACCGATGGTGGCAGCTGCCGTCTGCATCGCCTTGAGCGCGGTGTCGACCGCCGTTGCGTCGGTTGCAGCTCCGAGTGCAGCCTCGAGATCGTAGGCTGCGACCGACATCGTCGTCGGAGCAGCGCCCGGCTGGTAGCCGGTCACGATGGCGGCGGCCGTACCGCCGGTCTTGAGCATGTTGACGCCCTGGAAGTCGGCGTTCGTTGCGATCGACACGACCTGTGCCTTCAGCTGGGTGATTTCAGCGTCGATGGCGGCGGTATCGGTGCCGGGCGTTGCACGGGCAACGTATTTGTTGACGATTTCCTTGGTCTTGTTGATGGCCTCTTCCAGCGCCGAAGACGCGGTGTCGAGGATGGCGGCGCCGAGACCGAGAGCATCCTGAACTGCACCGAGGGCGCCCGTCTGGGTGCGCATCG
>NZ_JACZEP010000017.1 GCF_014863355.1 Aminobacter carboxidus
ACTTCATCGAATACAAGGGCTTCTGGCTGCCGCAGGAATTCGCCAAAGAGGGCGCCATCGAGGAATACTGGGCCTGCCGCACAAAGGCGGTGGTGATGGATCTGTCGGCGCTGCGCAAGTTCGAGGTGACGGGCCCCGATGCCGAAGCGCTGATGCAGTACACGCTGACCCGCGACGTCAAGAAGCTCGGCATCGGCCAGGTCGTCTATACCGCCATGTGCTACGAGCATGGCGGCATGGTCGACGACGGCACGCTGCTCAGGCTCGGCAAAGACAATTTCCGCTGGATCTGCGGTGACGACTATTCCGGTGTCTGGCTGCGCGAGCAGGCGGAGAAGCTCGGCCTCAAGGTGCTTGTCCGCTCCTCGACCGACCAGATGCACAACATCGCGGTGCAGGGCCCCAACAGCCGCGATATCCTCAAGGAGATCGTCTGGACGCCGCCGCACCAGCCGGCACTCAGCGAACTCGAATGGTTCCGCTTCACCATCGGCCGCATCGGCGATGCCACTGGCGTTCCGATCGTGGTGTCGCGCACCGGCTACACCGGCGAACTCGGCTACGAGGTCTGGTGCCATCCGCGCGATGCCGAAACGGTCTTCGACGCGGTCTGGGCAGCCGGCCAGCCGCATGGGCTGAAGCCGATGGGTTTTGCCGCGCTCGACATGGTGCGCATCGAGGCCGGCCTGATCTTTGCCAATTACGAGTTCTCCGACCAGACCGACCCGTTTGAAGCCGGCATCGGTTTCACCGTGCCGCTCAAGACCAAGACCGACGACTTCATCGGCCGCGAGGCGTTGATCCGGCGCAAGGACAACCCGATCCACAAGCTTGTCGGCCTCGACATCGACTCAAACGTCGCTGTCGGGCATGGCGACTGCGTCCATATCGGCCGTGCCCAGATCGGCATCGTCACCTCGTCGATGCGCTCGCCGGTGCTTAACAAGAACATCGCGCTTGCCCGCGTCGAGGCGCACCATGCCAATACAGGCACCGAGGTCGAGGTCGGCAAGCTCGACGGCCAGCAAAAGCGCCTGCCGGCCAGGATCGTGCCTTTCGCCCATTATGATCCCAAGAAGGAACGCCCGAGGTCGTAAGCGGTACCGCACCATCGCCGCAACGACGGCACACAACGCAAAAGCCCCGCAAACGCGGGGCTTTCTGTTGGTAGCCGCGGCTGATTTGGCTTATTCAGGTTCACGGATGGTGGCGCGCGTTAGGCGAGGGGCATCGTGGACATATTTGCTTGGTCGCCGCTGGTCATGACGTTGCCCTTTATCGTTGTAGGGGCAGTAGCCTTTTTCCTTGGTACGGCGTTCCTGGCTGTTTTCGCCAGGCAGGCGGCGGGCAATCCGCTGACGATGCCGGTCGCAGCCTTCGTCGGCACCATCACCACGGCCTGGGCCTTGTCGCTGGGTTTCACCGCTGCCGACGTCTGGTCGGTCAATTCCCGCGCCAGCCAGGTGGCGAGCGAAGAGAGATCCTCGATGATGCGGCTTGCCGGCATGGCAAAGCCCGAGGCGCTCGCCTCCACCGAGCTCCTGGCAGGCCTCAAGGCCTACAAGGATGCGGTTGTCTCCGCGGAGTGGCAGAACGGAAACCGCGCGCCCGAACTCGTGGTCGAGCAGGCCCTGCAAAGCATCCGCCTTGTCCTGATCGGTCTGGCGAAGGCCGGCCATCCCGATCCAGTCATCGCCCAGATGGTGCAGGATTTTGACGAGCTGCAGGATGCCCGCAATTCGCGTCTCGCCATCGGTACGAGCTCGGTCAATCAGCTCAAATGGTATCTGGTGCTGTTTTTGACGATGCTGTCGGCGATCGTCGTCGGCGCGGTCCACGCTGACAGGCCACATGCGGGCAGGAAGGCGATCCTGATCTTTGCCGTCACCGCAGGTGTCAGCCTGTGGATCCTGGCTCTGCACGCCAACCCTTATGTCGGCGTTGCACAGGTGACATTGGGCGACGTCCGGCTCTAGCGAGGCCTGCCCAAGCCGTCACCTGGGCAGTCACCTCTTGCCGCGCACCGGCTCCGACGTCAGGCTGGCATAGGCGAGCGCTGCTGCGAAAAAGCCAAAGGCGGAAAGCACAGCGGCGACGATGATGATGGTTTCGGTCGGCATGTCATTTCTCCAATCTCGACATGCCCCGATATGACCCCTCTTGCAGGGACAGCGCCTTGATCTGGATCAACAGCCCCGGACCGACTGCCTTCGGTTACGCGACGTGGCTGGCATCCGTTCGCTGCGGTCCCGCACTGTGGGTCGTAAGCCACGCCTCGGCCTGGCTGCCCGGCATCGGAAAGGCGATGCCGTAGCCCTGCACCGCGGGGCAGCCGAGATCATGCAGCCATGACAGCTCCACGTCGGTCTCCGCACCCTCGGCAACGATCGAGATGCCCAAGCCGCGCGCCAGTTCGATGATCGCCTTGACGATCTTGGAGTTGGCCGGGTTCTTGTGAATGTCGCGGACGAAGCGGCGGTCGATCTTCAGCCTGTCGACTTCGTTGGCGCTGATATGCGACAGCGAGGCGTAGCCGGTGCCGAAATCGTCGAGCTCGAGGCGGATCCCGGCCTTGCGCAGGCGCTTCAATGTCAGTCCGATGCCGGAGTTCTCGTCGTCAAGCATCACCGACTCGACGATTTCGAGCGCCAGCAGCCGCGTCGGCAGCCCCTCCAGCTTAAGCAGGTCGAGCAGGTGGCCGGCGAAATCCGCCTCGCGCAGCTCCTGTGCCGAGACGTTGAGCGAGAGCCGGCCGAAGTCGATGCCGGCACGACGCCATTCAGCGCCGGTCCGGATCGCCTTGGCAAAGACGATGCGGCCGATGGCCGGCATCAGCCCGGCCTTTTCCGCCACCGGCAGGAACTCACCTGGGGCCACATTCCTGCCACGGGCTTCCCACCGCACCAGTGCCTCAATGCCGATGACCTTGCCGCCCTGCAACGAAACCTGGGGCTGAAAATGAACGGCGAAGGCCTCGCTGGCGACGGCGTCGCGCAGTTCGCGCTCGAGATTTGCCTTTTCCTCGAACTTGTCACGCAGCGTCGTTGCGAAAAGCTGGTAGCCGCCCCGGCCTTCGGCCTTGGCGAGATAGAGCGCCAGGTCGGCGTTGACGATCAGCTCGCTGACCGTGCCATTGCCATCGCGGAACAAGGCAATGCCGGCGCTGGCGCTTGGCTTCAGCGAGGTTCCGGCAAATTCCAGCGGCTGCTTGATGCCGGTGACGATCCGCGCCACCACATCGATGGCGTCTGCTTCGGAACCGACGTCATTTAGGATCACGGTGAACTCGTCACCGCCCAGGCGCACGCAAACGTCCGAATCGCGCACATTGGTCACCAGCCGCATCGCTGTCTCGATCAGCACGGCGTCGCCCGCGGCATGGCCCATTGTATCGTTGATGGTCTTGAAGTGGTCGAGGTCGAGATGGATGACGGCCATCATCTCGCCCTTGCGCTTGGCGGTGGCAAGGGCGGTTTCCATGTAGTCGTTGAGGAAGGCGCGGTTGTAGAGGCCGGTCAGCGCGTCGTGGTTGGCGGCGAAATTCATCTGGTCGCGCGCCTTGAGCAATTCGCTGGTGCAGGACACCACCCGACGCACCAGCGGCCTGAAGATCAGGACGGCCTCGGCCAGCAGCAAGAGCAGGGTCAGCACGAAGACGGTCAGGTGGATCTTCTCGACCGCAGCCCCCTTTTCGGCCGCTTCGGATGAAAACAGTCGCGTCAGCGTCTCGTATTCGCGTCGGACTTTTTCGGCAACATAGAGCCTGAGCGCGCTGAAATGGGCGGCGGCATCGTCGGGCATCGGGGCTGACACGGAGGCGGGAAGCAGGTCGAGGAACGAGTTGACCGTGTGCGTGAGGATTCGCGTCGAGGCATCGATCTGGCCGGGGGCCTCGTCGAAGAGCTTTTGTGCGTCTTCGGACAACGCCATCTGGTGCAGCGGCGAGCGCACGTCAGGCGACCCCTCGCGCAGCAGCTTCTCGTTGGCCAGGAAGGTCTTGAGTGCGGCCTCAAGGTTCTGGCGCGCCTGGGTGCGCAGCCATTGTGCGTCGGCGGTATAGGCCTCTGTCGCGGTCAGCAAAATCCGTTGCGACAGCAATTGCTGGCGGGCGCCGAGCTCGATCAGCGCCGTCTTCTGGATGTTGGCCGAAATGACCGAGCTGAGCAGGAAGAAGCTGGCGGTGGCGAGCGAGCCGATCAGGATCAGCGCGGCGACGTAGGACGCCTTGGTCTTGTGCATCAATCCATGCGCGAGCTGCCGGTGCTCAGACCCGGGCTCGACCCAGCCGCGTTGCGACGTCTCCATCCCGCTTCCTCCTCAAGAAGTTCCCCCGGGACGCGAAATTGCCGTTGAATGGTGAATTCGATGTAAATCTGGGGAGGTCCAAGATGTAATTCGGCAAGATATTGGCGGATTCCCAGTGTTTTCTCCCCGGATCGGGAAGTAAACGGGGGAAATGTACAAACTGGAACAAGTCTTCTTCGAAAGAGCTGTGCGGCCCCAGACGTGGCTCATTATTGAGAGCGAGCTAAATCCGCATCGTCATGATCTTCGAAGAATCCATCGAGAAACTGAGAAATTTAGGATGGTAGTTAGGCCTAGCGTGATGAAAAATGCTGTCACGGCGTTGCCAAGAGCGCGATCGAGAAGTTGAAGGCTTGCAAGCCCAGTCGATCTCCAATGGCGGTTCGACCGCCTAGGAAAACACGGTCGGGATAAAACACCATCACGAATGCAAGACCAGCTAGCCAAGCCACTGCGTACGAAACGCTTGGTGGAACGACCGTAAGACCAACAATGTAGATGAGGCTGGTAAGGACAGTATTGAGCGGACCCGCGACCAGGAAGCGGGCGGCATGATTTCCGCTTGCAACAAGGATGCAGTCGGTGACATCGATGGATCGTGAGAAATTCTCAGCAAATTTGGCGTAACTGGAGCAGAGGCTGCAGATTGACTAATTTTGCGATGAATGACCTGCGTCGGTTGCATGAGCGCTATCAGGTGGAGATAAAGCAAGAAGTGCTCTCAACTCTTCGCTCGGGCTGGTGGCTCAATGGCAACAAAGGCGCTTTGGAACTCGCTTTGGCAGCAGTTGTTGCCTTGACGAAGCCGCAGGGGCGAGAAGTCCTGCTGGTGGCCAATGCTGGCGGCTACGCCAGTGGTGCCTGCTGGCGCAATGGGTTTGTGCCGCATTTTGTCGACGTCGAGCCGTACAGTCACTTGATGGACATCCATGCTGCTGTGGAAGCCGCCAGCAGTTTGACGGCGGCAATGGTTGTCACCCATCTCTATGGCAATGTCGCAGTAATCCCTGTTTCGCTAGACCAAACCGCAGACAATCGCAATCGCGGTAGCTGCGAGTAAGCGACAACCCCACAGTTCAAGGCCGTACCGCTTGACATCTAGCCGAACTCGCCGCGCGTTGTGTAACGGTAGCCTGGGGTTTCGCAACTTGGGCGCGCCGTGCCGGGCTGCGCCGGAAGCGAGCGCCTGATGCTTGTGGCCGCCATCCTCTCAGGTGCCGAGGTGGCGCTGCCACAGCTCGGCGGCCTTCTGCCTATTCCTCCCGGTTGCAATCGGTTGGTCGCGGGCCTCGGGCTTGCGCAGGCGCTGCGAATTGCTGCGAGGTGGCCGTGATTCTTGGCAAGCAACAACGCATTCCAAAGTATTCTCGGCGATGGATCGCGACGTTGAAAACGGTCAAAATCTACAGTGTACAAGCAAAGGGAGGAAGTGGTGCCCAGACGCGGGGTGTCGGAGTTCAGGTTTTCCAGGTACTTAGCCCATGGTTAGGGCAACGCGTTTCCACGTATTTCCCCGCAATTTCCCGAACCTTTTCGCCCTACCTACACTTGCGTTTGGCTTGCGTTTGGGGCGCGAAGAGGAATAAATGCCTGCCGTGCGGCGACCTCACACACTTAGGAGGCCGCTATGGAAATGGAAGTCACGGCCCTCGTGGGGAAGGCCTATTACGAGATCACCCTCGACGATATCGCGGGGTGGTGGATCCTGGGTGGCAGGTGTGCCTGCTGCGGGCACCAAGGGCCGTTCAACCGCGCCAGGCTGGACAAACGAGCCCAGAACCGACTGCTGCGATTTGCTAGTCGGTTCTTGATCTGCACCCGGTGCCGGAACAAACAGCACAACCGCATCTACATCGCTGGTAAGATGCCGCGCTGACGATGGACGGCGGGGTTGCGATGTCCAAGATCGACGAGATCATGAAGCTGCTCTCCGAGGCCAAACGCTCGGCGGACGAAATCAACGAAGATACGCTGTCCTTTCAGATCGGGACGGCGCTGATGCTGGCTCAGGAGATTTCGTTGGGGCAGACCAGCAAAAGGCCGCGCCGCTGATGGCGGCCGGCCCGTTCATTCCGTTCTGCTTTCCGATCGAGGTCGACAAGCCTCCCGAAGGCGCCCAGTGGACGCATGAAATCAAGTACGACGGCTACCGGACCCAGCTCCATCTCGGCGCGACCCCGCGCGCCTTCAGCCGCAACGGACACGACTGGTCCGCGAAATACAGACCAGTCCTTGCCGCCGCCGACTCGCTCGCTGGGGGCCGGGATGCCGTGATCGATGGCGAGATAGTCGTCCTGGATACGGACGGCCGACCTGATTTCCATGCCGTTGCAGGCGCGATCCGCTGGAAAGGCACGGATCTCGTATTCTTCGCGTTCGATCTCCTCCGGCTCGATGGCGTCGATCTGCGCAAGGTACCTTGCCAGGAGCGGCGGGAACGACTGTTCGACATCGTCGGTTCCAGTCATCACGAAGTGCGCTTCAGCGATTCTTTCGAAGGTTCCGGCGCCGACCTATTCGCCAAGGTCGCCGAGATGGAGATCGAGGGGATTGTCTCCAAACGGCGGGCAAGTACCTATCGCGCCGGCGACAGCACCGACTGGCAAAAGACCAAGGTCTATCATTTCGGGGAATATCTCGTTGTCGGCTACGAGCGCTCGCGCGGCCAGGCTCCGACGTTGCTGTTGGCCGGGGCTGATCTCCAGTATGTCGGCCGGGCGGTGCCGGCTGTGGGAGCCAAACAACGCGAGCAGCTATGGGAAGCGCTGGAGTTCCTGCAGGCCCCCAAGTTCGCAGCCTCCATTGGCAAGGCCAACAAGGTCGCGGTTGCGGTGCAGCCGATACTGCGGGTGACCGCGAAGCATTTGCCACGACGGGGCAAAGAAATGCTGCGGCACGCCTCTGTGACAGAGGTGCTGACGCCGCAATAAAAAGAGGCCCGCCGCGCACACGCGCAGGCGGGCCTTCGAAATGCGGGATCATAGCCTTAAGGACGAACGGCTACGTGCTGTGCATTCTCAGAACTCAACCCAGGCGCTTTGGTTCCCGACGCCTCACCTTATTGGATTCAGGGAGACCTGCCGCTACCGGCTGGAAACGACAGGTCCGCTGCTTGGAGCGCGGCTGAGGGGGCACGCGCTCCGCCAAGACAATTTCCTACCGTCAAGTAAGTTCCCACTCGTTCCGAGGCGCCAAAGCTCAAGGTCGCGCCCATCAAACCTATCGGTGGATCAGAGCAACCAATATGGTGGGATTACGTTAAAGATGACCTGACGCATTGAGGGTGGCGTATATGGTTATCAATACCGACGAATACAGTGTTTGGGTCGAGGGAAACGATCTATATTTCAGTGGGGTCATGCGCCTAGAGAACAAGGCCGCTCCGGAGATGTCGGCCCTGGTGCGGGACCTTCTGAACTCCCGGCCACCAACTATCACGGTACATCTGTCCGACCTCGAATTCCTCAACTCACAAGGCAGGAATATTCTGGCAAAGTTGGTGATTGAGGCCCGAAATCACCCTGAGGTTCGATTGGTGGTTCGGGGCAATAGCAATATCGCCTGGCAGGCAAGGGCGCTGCCAAATCTCAAGAAATTGTATCCGGACTTAGTGCTGCTTATGGATTGAAAGCGAAGGCCTGCCGGAGGGCGACCTCGGCAGGCCTCGCTGCTAGAGCGCCTGACTTCGGGTCGTTGCCCTGCGCTCCATTAAAAGAACGCCTCGGCCTTGAATGTCGTTCCACGAAGGCCTGCGGGAGATGCAGAGGGGGGAGCGGACGTCAATAGTCAAATCTTGCGATAGCGAAGCCCATCGGCATTC
Source organism: Aminobacter carboxidus (assembly GCF_014863355.1). GTDB lineage: Bacteria > Pseudomonadota > Alphaproteobacteria > Rhizobiales > Rhizobiaceae > Aminobacter > Aminobacter carboxidus. Next base: position 8,126 of record NZ_JACZEP010000017.1, read on the forward strand.
GGCAGTCTTTGTTTCGAAAGGAGTGTCGAACATGAAGCCTATCTCGAGCATCCTGGCCGAGGATGAGACGACAAGGTGGAAGCTGGTCTTCAATATGGACAAACGGCATGTCTACGTCGGGACTGGACGTCCACCCTACAAGCGATTGTCGATCGACGAATTGCTGGCGTCCGAGCCGAGGGACCAATTGCAACGACAGGCACGCGACAAGCTCATGTCGAAGATATTGGACGCCATTTGTATGCTAGGTTAGCGCAAATGACCCATCGCATGGACTTCGCTGACGAGCTCGACAATGCAGCAGACCGGATCGCGGACATCAGCCGCGCCGATCTGCAGATTATGCTGCGACGGGCAGCTCTTAGATTGCGCAACACAGAGGGCATCGTGCTCGATGAGGATGTCAACGAGGCGGTCTATGCGCTCGCGGCCGATCTCAAGAAGACCAAGCAAGACCTGTTGCGGATCATGATCCGAGAATGGCTGGAGCACGGCGGATATCTGCCGGTAAGGGCTGAGGAAGAGGAGGCCAACTGAACTCGCAACCGATTTTAGAGTGGTGAGAGTGCTCTAGAACGCAAAAAGGGCCTGCCAGGGGGGATGATGGCCGACTATCGAGAGATATCTCAGACGTACGCACACGAGGCGATAAAGACGTGCCTTGCCCTAAACTCTGGTGCCGTAGGCATCTTGCTGACGCAGGCAGGTGAGCTACGCGGGCAAGGGCTCGCCGATGACGTTAGCTGGGCTTCGCTTTTTTGGACCATAGGAGCAGCCTTAGCAGCCTTTTGCTGGTTCCTTGGCTTCCTCTCAACCCGCTATGTCGACAAGAGTGAAAGGGAAGCCGACCGAGTTGGCAATCTCAACATGGCTAATCTCTATCACGGGATTGGCTTTTGGGTGTTGCTGCTTTCTTTGGTCTTATTCTTGATAGGCGCGATCTGCATCGCCTTGGCATTGGGCATGGAAGTTCCGGCGACGGCGACGTGACCGGACCTATTGCCTAAACGAAAAAAGGCCCCGCCACCTTTCGGTGACGGGGCGGTCGCATGGGTATTGCTGGCCAAATCACCTTCGACCTATGATCACCGTCGGCAAACGGGGGATAGATATTGGGTGACGAAAATACAAATGAAGAAATCGGTGTATCAGTTGAGCTGACGCCTACAGGCTTTACAGCGAAGATCAAATCACGTTTTGCCTCGGGATTGGACCGATTCCTGGGAACCACATTCAACAGCAAGAGCTTGGCGGTTGAGGCTCAAAATGCTGAGGCAAAAGCGATTTCGGACGCGAAGATCAAGTTGATCAAGGCGGTAGGCGACCTCGGCGTTGAACGGCTGAAACATGACCCTGGATTTGCTGATAGGGCGATAGACAGTTTTTTGCCGACAATCATACGTCGTCAGGAAAATAAGGAAGCAGTGCTCGAATTGGCACTCGAGGATCTGCGGCAGAACCCGCCTTCAGAACAGCAGGCAACGGCCGGAGACGACAAACTTGATGACGCATTTCTGAACCGCTTCGAGCGATATGCCGAAGATGCAAGTGAGGAAGTGCTGAGAGCGAAATGGGCAAAGGTACTCGCCTCTGAAATCAGAAAGCCTGGCACCTTCTCCACGAAAGTGCTTCGTACTGTAGACGAACTCGATGCGCCAACTGCTGAGCTGTTCGAAGCCTTTTGCCGCAACCGCCTGGGTGGCGTTGTCATCAGGTGCCTTTCTGGGAAATTGTCCTTTGCAGACGAAACAAGGCTAGTTTCCTCCGGGCTGCTTGTTGACCCTGGGATTGGAGGACAGCAGCGAACCTTCACTGAGAAGGTCGACGAAGGCGGGACAGCTCTCTGGCTAACGAGCGTTGAAATCGCAGTCGTAGGTATAGCTAAAGATACTCCCATTCCTAAAGGCGAACTTGTGCCCATAAAGAAATTGCCGGATGGGGTAGGAGTGCCTGTCTATGTCTTGACGGATGTAGGGACTGCCATCTCATCAATAATACCTGACAGCCAGGAACAGGCATTGGCCGCCTATATGACCAAGTTGGAGACCTTCTTAGCCCCGGCGGATGTTCGGGAATATCGTCTCAACGAACATGGCGAGCTCGTGGTGAGGAACATCTGGCGTCATGATGCCACCTCCGGTCCGTTACCCAGTGACGGTACCGTCTGAGTTGCAATAAGTTGTTTATTTCACTGCGTACGCAGCAATTTCATGAAGGCATCCCACCAGTAGACCGCGAACCCAACGATCATTCCGGACAGGGATGCGCTGGCGATGCCGGTGACGAACAAGGCGCCGATGCCGCGCTGCTTCCATTGTTTGACCTCGTCGGTGACCTTCTTGGCGTCGCCGAGGTCTTCGCGCACCTCAGCGACATCGTGCTTGACCCCGACAAGGCTGGAACTGAGGTCGCCGACGTCGCGGACCAGGTCGTCTACCCGCCGGTGAATAGCGGACCGATGGTTGTCGGCGCGCTTGTTGCTATGCGCCATTTGTTGGCTGAGGTTCTGGACTTCGGCTCGCAATCTGCCGATCGCCTCCGAGATGTCATCGAGATTCGTCGTCATCAGGGGCGCCCCGCCTCGTATCCGGACTTCACCTTGAGGTACCAGCCGTTGCAGCGGGCGCCACGGTCGTTGGCGCGGTCCAGGGCGTCGTCTGACCTCCGGATCACAATCCGGGCCTCGACGCCGATACCGCGTGCCGCATAGGGCTCCCTGGCGCCGCAATCGGCAGGAGGGTTCGGGAGGATGACGCCGGCGTTGGCCCGGCCCGTCGTTTCAGCGGCCTGTCTCAGCGCGTGATCAGCGCATGAGAAACCGGAGATCATCGGCATCGAGACGACAAGCGCGACCCGAAGCAGCAAGCTGTGCCTCATACTCGGCTTCCTTCTGCTGGTTGGTGACATCGAGCTCGGCCTCGCGGGCTTGCGCCGCCGCGAGCAGCTCCGCGAATCCTTCTGTGGCCGCACGGCCGGCGGCGAGCTGCCGCCGGGTTTCGGCGAGCTCGGCCTCGGCGGCGATGAGCTTGGCCTCCTGGACATACCCGGCAAGCGCGGCCTTGCGTTCCCTATCGACGCGGCCGTCGGTGACGACCTCGAGCGCGGTACCAAGGATGGGGATGCCGCGGAGGGGGCCCAGCGGGATCCCCTCATAGATCACCAGCATGACGAGGACTGCAGCAGCCGCGCCGGCGAGCGCGGAGATGGCGTCGCGGATCGTGGTGATCATTCTTCACCCCCTTTCGGGGTGGGATCAGGCTGGACAACAACGACGGTCTGTTCCGGCGCCGGCGTTGGGGCCTGAGGCGGTTCAGAGTAGGGTCGGGCTGTTCTCGTCGTCAGGATCGCCGCGATATCCTGCGCGGTCGCAAACCCGGTGTAGCCGGTGATCAGCACCATCACGACGACCTGCCAGCCCCAAGCGAGGGTTTCGTTGAGGCGGGTGTCCTCGGCATCGATGAGCAGGAACAGCTGGCAACAAGCCCAGACCAGCACGGCATAGATGATGATCCGCCGCCATTTCCATGACGGCTCCCCGGTCTGTGGCTTCGCCATGTCAGGCCTCGTTCTGGGAAAGAGTGCCGGCAGCCGCCAGGCGCACCTTGCGGACGTTCGCGGGGCGGTTGATGTAGGCAGGCCGGATCACGCCGACACATTGCGCCTTGGGCTTGCGACGGATGTTGAAGGCGTCGTCCTGGTTGGCACCAAGCATGTGGAAGTGGGTGTTATCCTCGCCGACATACATCGCGACGTGACCGCCGCCTGTGCGCTTGAACACCAGGATGTCGCCAAGCATGGCGTCGGCGACAGGCACCTTCACCCAGCCGGCTCCACCGTTCGCCCACGCGAGCGCGGAGAGGTAGCTGGCGACAGGTTCCCGGCCGGCGCGGGTGGCCGCGATCGCCATGCCCAGACCGCACCACGGGATAGAGTCGTGTTCATAGAAGTCGGCCGCCCACTTGTTGTAAGCGGTCGGGTACGCCTTTCCGACTTCATCCGCCCACGCCAGAATCTGCGGGTTGTTCTTCGCGCCGGCGGTCTCCAGCGTCCCGTACAGCGACAGAGCGGCGACAAGCATTTTGGGCGCGGTCTCGCGAGCGAGCCACGCGTATTGCGCGGGCAGCGTCATGGCAGTTCCCTTCAGTGTTGGTGGGGTGGCAGGCGGCCTCAGTGGCCGCAGGTCAGCATCCCGCAGATCGCGGCGCGCTCGGCGTCGGGGTCGACGTGGTGGACGGACTGGCAGGCCGGCAGCAGCAGAACGAAGATGACGACAAGCGCTCTCATGGCGAGACGGTGCGGAACGGATTGAACATCGCCTTGATCATGTGCCGGCGGCCGTCGTTGGCGCTCCAATGCCAGCCCACCCAGATCTTGATGAAGCGGTTGCCAGGCAGCATCTGGTCGCGCCGATACGAGAAGTAGCGGCGCCCGTTAGCAGCCTGCATGACGACGAGGCGAGAGACGGTTCGGCCGCGATCGAAATCGACGACGCCGCTGTCGGAAACGATCAGCACGCCGGCGGTGTCGAAACCGAGAACGTAGGCGTCGAACCCATAACCCGGGTTTCGCCAGAGCCACCAGCACGCCGTCTTGAAACGACCCCAGACCGTCGACGGCTTGTCGACGAAGCCATAGATGTCGTCGTCGTGGGTGTGGACGGAGGCAAAGACGCCGGGCAGCCGCTGGAGGTTGGCGACTGCAGCCCATCCCGCCCAGATCGGCGCGGTGATCATCACGAACAAATTGAAGGCGAGCGAAAGCGGCGCCATCAGGAGATAGCGGACATACATGGCAAGTTCCTCTTTGGGCGTGCGCCGTCATTCCCGCAGGGTGCGGGTCAGGCGTGCGAAATTCGAAGACGGTTGAAACGTAGCAATTGCAACCAAAGTGTATAGGCGATAACACCAACCTTGGGTTTGACTTGGGGTTGGGGTGGGAATGTTTAGCGAAAGCTATCCGGAGTTCATGTTGCGTTGGTATCTATATCGGCGGTGGAGGCGGCCGCCGAACCCGACGCGGAAGGCGGAATTCACTTTCTACAAGCTGATGAATTCTTCACCTCGTGGCGGACTGTTCATCGATCTCGGTGCCAATGTTGGCGATGTGACCAACCGTGCGCTTGGTTACGGGATGCGCGTGATCGCTTTCGAGCCTGATCCGGTGGCGCGACGGGTCCTCACCGAGCGATTTAGCGGCAACGATCGGGTCACGATCATCCCGAAGGCCGTCGGTGCTTCTGCGCGAACAGCTATGTTTTATCAGCGGCCCGATATCGCCAATGTTGGCAAGACACAGTCGTCGTCGCTGCTTGAGACCCACGAGCATGCTAGTGGCAGCCAGCTTGAGGTGGAAGTGATTGACTTGGTGCAATTTCTCCGAGACCTGCGCGAGCCCGTTTCGGTGATAAAGATGGACATCGAGGGTGCAGAGGTCGAATGTTTGGAAGTGCTATTCGAGTCAGGCATTTATCGTAACATTGGCAGCATGTTGGTCGAAACGCACGACCGTCTATTTCCGCATCTGTCAGGGCGCTTAGACCGAATTCGAGACCGGATCGCAGCAGAGCAGCTATCTCATATCTCCCTGGATTGGGGTTGATGCGGCGCTATGTCATCAATCTTGATCGAGATACTGCGCGACTAGCATGGATGACAGACGCGTTCCGAAGGGTGGGACTTTGTTTTGAACGCTATGCCGCAGTAAATAAGGATCAGCTGTCTGACGAAGCAGTCAGTCGCGCGTCGGGGAACGCTGGCTGGTCACGAGGAGAGATCGCCTGTTTCCTGAGCCATGTCGCTGTCTGGAAGCAGATTGCCTTAGGTGCCGAACCCTATGCCGCAATCTTTGAAGACGACGTGCACCTCTCCCCTAATGCTGCGTTCTTCCTGACCGAGACATCTTGGATTCCGCCGGATGTGGATCTGATCAAACTTGAGACCACGCTTAATCCGGTTCGTGTCGGAGAGCGGAAATTCGACTTCGCAGGCCACGGCCTGGTCAAGTTACAGAGCTTCCACAACGGATCCGCTGGTTACATCATCTCTCGGCAGCACGCCGCGCTGTTGGCGGCTTCCGCAGATCAGATCGATAGACCGGTAGATGACTTTATTTTTGACTTGCACAAAGCGACTTGCTGGCAGCTTTCACCAGCTATTTGCATTCAAGACATGTTTCTGCCCGGAAGTGGTAAGATAGCCAGCACGCTTGAACAGGGAAGGCAGGACGCCCGAGGCGCAAAGCGCCTCAAGACACGCCAGTCATTTCTCCAGAAGCTCGTGCGCGAAACGAAGCGACTGGTCTCAAAAGTGATGGGCCAGCGTCGCGCAGTCATCCCATTTGCTATCCTGCCTAACAGCTAAGGCGCTTTCTCACGGCCAGTCGAGAGCCGGCAGATCGGCAATAAACTCAGCTACTGTCGGCTGCGGACGCTGTCCGCCCTCGACCTTTTCGAGCTCGGAGTAGGCATAGGTCCAGACCGCGTCACGCCAAGCGACGAACGCGAGGGCCTCAACAGCCCACTGCGCATTGGTACTGCCGACGTAGGTCGAAAGAGATACCGCCCCATCGTACCGGCGCTCACGGGCCTTTACGTCAAGCAACGCGACAATGGCCGCCGTATAGTCGGATTCGATCGGCGCGGGAGCCGGCGGTGCTTGCCAATCGCTATCTTGAATTTCATCTCCGGACAGCAAGTCGATGGTTCTGAGCACGGTTCATACCTCGTAGGTGACGTTAAGGGATCCGGCGTCGAATGTGTTAGTGCCGGCAACAGTCGTGATACGAACCCGATCAAGCGGCGCCGAAAGCGCCTTTGATCCGCCACCAACTGATACGTAAGCAGCATCGCTGAGCCCGGTGGTTATGGATGCAGCCCAAGTGTTGGTTGCCAAATCTTCGCGGGTCAGTTCGATGCTGCCATGGATAGTCGCGGCAGCAGAGTTGTTCGTGTGAACGATGAAGCCCGTCGAATGAGCATTCGTGATAACGGCATTGGTTATACCGCTTGTGCAACCACCATAGCCCGACGTTTCGATACCGCCGCTATCCCCAAGCTGGACAATCACAAGCGACGTACCATTCGTTGAGACGCCGCTGAAATTGATCGTTATCTTTTTTGCATTGGTGGGAATGCTGGTTACATCGATCGCGGTGCCGGAAGTCGTGGCGATGTTGGTGCCACCCGCGATCCCGTCAGCCCATTCCGGAGCAGTTGCTCCAGCATTCATCTGATACTTCTGGCCGGCTGTTCCCTTCGCCAATCTGGCCTTGGCCTTGGCAGCAGTGAAATATTCGGTGTCGCCGGCTGCCGTGCTTGCCGGGATCGGCACGAACAGCTGAGTTCCTGCACCGTCACCGATCGCCAACACGTTGTCGTCGGTGTCCCACTCGACCTGGCCCTCACCGGTCGGCGTAGCCGTGGTGGCCTGTTTCAGCACAAGGAACGACGGATTGACGAGGATCCATGCACCGGCTGCAGAGTTCGCAGCGGTGTCGTAATTCAAGATGTAGCGGCCGCCGTCTAGAATATCTCCGGCCGCAAGAGCCACGTCGGCCCCGCCGACCATCTTTCGGATTGCCTTTGCACCGATGCTGGAGATGTTGAGAGTTGCCGCTGCTGTATTGTTCGATGCGGCCTCGAATGTGACGACGTCGAGGTCAACATAGGCCGTCATTGCGACAGCCAACGTCAGCGTCAAAGCGTTCGCAGCGCCACCGGCAAGCAGGAAGCTCATCTTCTCGCCGGAGTTGACGGCCCACGTCTGGTTGGTGGTGGTGTCGATGGCGAATACAGTGATCCAATTGGTGCCGTCATAGAACTTGTACAGCCAGATCGGATCGAGCGTATCGTCAACCCAGCGGAGGCCGGCGGTCACATACGATGGCGCCGTCGGCCCCTTGTTGCCACTGTGTACTGCATCTCGCCACCCCATTAGGTCGGTCGCCAGTGCGGTTCCGCTCTTCGTGGTCGGGTTGATCGTTCCGAAATCAGATTGGCTCATAGAATGATGCTCCCGTAGCCCTTGGCGACGTAGTCCATGGTTCGCTGCACAGGTGTGCCCACTGAGTTGAAATATTGGATGTGGAACCCGGATGGCCCCTTGGCGGTGATCGCCTTGCGGTCGCCGGTGGCCATATCCTGGTCATTGGTTCCGATGCCGTGCAGAGCCCGGAAGGGCGGGTTGAAAGCGACGTCGAGGCCAATGGCTGGAACGACGAGATCGTCACCCGCGATGACACGATCCGGCATGTCGATCTGCACCCGCAAGGTACGGACGGCCGGCGTTATGAAACTGAAATCTGCGGCACCGTCTTCAGCGGCCTTGCCTTCGAGCAACAACCGGAACCTGAATGCCCGGGTGGTAATGTCGCCAACGGTAAAGGCGCGCCAGGGGCTCCACAGGTCCAGGATGGGATCGACGCTGGTATCGGACACCTCGAGCGTGACTTCCCATTCCTCAGGTTCGGAATCGTCGAGTGCGGTGACGTCCGCAAGCGTTGTCCAGCCAGCCATCACGTTCGACAGGTTCTCACCCGTGGCATCGATCAGCGCTGTTACCCGACTGGTGAAGACGTCGCCAAGGTCAAGGATTTCGGCGAACTCGTAGGAACCCGAGACTGCCACACCTACCGAGTCAGGATCGCCATCGCCTTCAGCCATTGAAACAACGGAACTCAGCGTTTCCCATTTCGAGATCACGTTGGCGGCGAGAAGCCGAAGCACCCCGCCTGATACCTCGACATTGGTTTTCACGCCGGCAAAGGCCGGTTCCTCGGTGAGAACCTCGACGACGTTGAGTCCAGCGATTTCGGACACACCGGTTTGCACAAGCGCCGCGTTGGCGCTTCTGACGCCAGTCGGATATGCCGCCTTGATCAGATAGGTGCCGATCATCGTCGGCACCTGGACACTGGTACCCGAGACCGACGGGATAAGCGGCGTCGCCGAATTCCACTCCACGGTGAGGCCGTCTATGGAAACGAACCTGATCTCATAAGTGATCGCGGGACCAACGACCGGCGCCCAACTCAGTGTGGCGAGATCCCCGAGGACGCTGATCCTGAAGTTGGTGACGTCCGGCGGCGCGTTGAGCAGGGTGTCGATCGCGATGGCGCCGGAGTTGTTGAAACGCGACGGATCGCCCGTGATGAACCGGCAGCGGATCCTGAAGGAATAGAGGCCGGGGGCCAGCCCGGTGATCCGTGTCGTTGTCAGAGGCGCCAGAACGACAGGGGCGGCACGCCATTGCGGTGTAACCTCGCTTTCGTTCCGGTACTCGATCTCATAGGACTGGACGCGGCCGAGTGTCGGCGCCGTCCAGAACAGATGAACCGACGCCAGCGATCCCTCGGCTTCGCCTTCGATCTGGAAGAAGTTCGAGGGTGGTTGTGTGAACGGATCGAACGGCGTCGTGATGTTGCTTTCGAACGCCGGTATGACGCCGGTGTCGGCCTGAGAGATCCCAGGTGCATCATCGACGAGGGTGATCCTCGCCGTCATGTCCTCTTGGGGTTCGATGGCGAGGACGCGGTAGACCCCGGTTTCGCGCCCGGCTTCGCCGAACGTGAAGAGATCGCCCGTAGCCGGCAGATCACCGGTCCCGTCGAGCAGAAGTGTAGTGGTCTCGCCTGATGCACCGGGCAGCAGCGATCGCACCAAGAACGTGCCATCGGCCAGCCTGATGCGAATCTGGTAGAGTTTGTCGCTTTCAAGCGTGACGAGCTCGTCGATCCCAATGGATTGGGCGCCGACATCTATCGACTTGACGCGGCCGCTGATGATGCCGACCAGCATGACATCATGGGCGACGCGGACCCGGTCAGCACGGGTGCAGAGCAGGTTCTCGAAATCGACGTTGAGGGTATAGGTCTCGGGCCGGAGACGGAGCTGAGCGATATGGAAGCGGCCATGTTTCCATATCAGGTCGGGATGCGTGACCCCTGGGAACTCGATGCCTTCGAACCTGGTCGCGTTGGCGGCGGTGTAGCCGTCGTCGTAAACGATGCGCTCGTCTTCCTTCCACTTCGCCTTTTCGTTGATGAAGCGGATCCGCCAAGCGTGCGGCAGTTCCCTGAATTCGTGGGTGGCCTCGAAACCCCAGCTGTTGCGGGGCGTAAACATCTGGACGATGGGGGTATCGAGTTCATCCCAGACAACCGACCAGAGGCCATCCTTGAAGATCGGCACCGCTCTGCCGGCGGCGCAGATATCGGCGAGGGTATCGAACACCGATGCGGCGGCGACGCGGGGATGATCGAACGTCCATTTGTTGGCGACGCAGTATGTATGCCAGTTCTGTAAGGCGACGAGGTCAATCGCAGCGTCGGCGACAGTTCGCGCGTTCGCGGCGCCCTGCAGCACGTGCCGGAAGTGGTCGGCCGGGTTCCTGGATGGCTGGTTGTCAATCCAAGCCACACCATTCCAGGACTTCACCAGCGAGGTGACAACACCGTTCAGCGTGTCCAATGATCCGTTGAGCTGCGAGGTCGCCTTGATCTTGATCGCAGTGATGCACAACGGCTTCGAGAACGTCAGCGGCGCCCCGGTGCGGAAGCCGCGCAGCGCGGTCCAGACCACGGTTTCGATGACGCGATAACCGGGGTCATCGGGATAGTCGCCGTTGACCTTCTGGACTTCGACCTCGTACTGGCCGGCGACGAGCCCGGAAACTTTCGAATTCTTCCGGATCGTATCCTGCGATTTCGCGTTGACGGTGACACCTGGCATGTCGGTCCATGGGACCGTATCAACGAGCCGGTACCGGGCGGCGAGGGTGACCGTATAGTATTGCTGGCGGCCGCGATCATCGGTGGCACCGACGCCGTTCGGGAAGACGAAGTCGAGCGAGATCTCGTTGACGTTCTCCGCGGTGGTGCGGCTCTGCCAGCCGTCGGCGTGCTTGAGATCGACGGATAGCGGCTCCTCGACGACCTGGCGCGGATAGAGCGTGATCGGGGCGTCGCCGACATATCCGTTGCGGGTCTCGACCTCGACCTCATCGAATGAGGATAGCAGGGTTTCCCCGATCTTGATGTCTTCGACCTGAAGCGGCCCGTACCCCCAGACGAACAGCAGCCGCAGATACTGCGTTTCCCCGTTCGATTCAGTGTAGGGCAGGGCTCCATAATACGGGGTCACTCTATGCTTGCCGAGGATCACCGGGACGGGTTCATAGGGGGCGGCCTGATTGCGGGATCCCGTAAGCGAATAGCTTTGCTTGGGCTGCGATAGCTGCGGTGGCCTCGGCGCAAACAGCGCGTTGAGCAGCAACTTCACGCCAAAGCTGAGTCCGGCCATGATCAGCTTGCCGATGAAGCCGAGACCGCCGATGAATGCGGTAAAACCGGCGAACGCCGCCGACAGCGCTGCAAAAATCGGGGCGAAGAAGCCCTGCACGACGGGCCGCAGCGTAACCGTCGTCCCGGGCTTCGGTCGGACCAGATGCCAGTTCACGGCCTCGACCGGATGGCCGGCGAGATGGACCACGAAATCGGAGGCGACGGACCTGCAGTCCCTGTGGGCGACGACAGTATCGACGATCTCTGCGATCGTTGCGCCCGCCGACGCCCGGAGTTCGACCCGTTCGATACGCAGCGGGTGCAGGGCGGCGACGACGCGGATGTCATCGTTGGTGCCAAGGATCTCGCCGATCAGCGCGGCGGGTACCGGCATCATGGTCATGCGGCGGCCTGGTACCGGAAGAAGCCGAGGACGCGCCGGCGCAACCGGAACGACCGATAGTTCTCGATGATCGAGCCCGCACCGCGCTCGATATGGAGAACCCTCGAACCGCCGATGATGACGCCGATATGGCGGGGACGCCCGCCGATCGACATCAGCAAGGCATCGCCGGGCACCTCGTCGCCGTCAGGGATTTCGGTCCAGCATTCCCGGCGACCTTCGATCAACTCGGCAACGGCGGCGCCATCGGCTGCGGTCATGTAGTCGTCGCGAAAGCTCGGCAGCACGATGCCAAAACGCTCCGCGTAGACCATAGCGAGGAGGCCCCAGCAGTCGACACCGCTGCGATCGCGGCCCCGGTCCAGCCAGGGCAGTCCGACGAAATCATCGAGATTCATGTGATCAGAACAATCCTGGGAAGCCGCTGGGGTTGAACGTTTCGGCTGGATAGGGCTCGTCGGTCAGCGCGTCGATTGAGAGCTCGAGCGTGATGACGTTAGCGTTGTATTGGGCACGCACGATCTCGAAATCGGGGTAACCGATCTCGACGTCGTCTGGGGACGAAGCCAAGACGAGCTCGAGCTTTCCGAGGCCTGGGTTCGCGATACCCCTGATCTTCTCCACGATCTGCCGGCTGACGTTTTCAATCATCAGGCGAGCCGTTGGCGCGCGTTCCCCGAGATCATCGGGCAACGACACCACCATCGGGCAAAACGTGTAGGTATCGCCCCGACTCGAGGTCCCATAGGTCAGCGGTTCATCCGAAAGCCGTTCCGTCGGATCGCTGCTGAGGAGCAGTGGCGTCGGAAACGAGGGATGCGTGATCGTGAGTAGTCCGACCATGATCTCGCCGGTCTCCTGCGCGTTCATGGCCTGCCGCATCGTCATCGAGACGACGCGGCTCAAGGCATCACCTCGAGGTCGAGCGAGGCCACGAAGGTGTCACCGCCTGGGCTCGTCCATACCGGCAGGTTGGCGGCAAAACGAACAAGGATCGGATCACGGGTCAACGGATCCGGAAAGGTGAACGGCAACGTCCCCTTGATCAGCGTCGTTTTCACGAAGTTGTCGAGGATCGCCCGTTGGGCCCCGGACATCATCATGCGGCCCTGCAGTGGCCCCGGCATCGCCGACGAACGCAGCCGCACCTTTGGTGGTCCAACATCGGGTTGGGTCCGAAGCCTGCCATCGCCTTGGGCCTCCGAATAGCCGTCGGCCAGAAGATACTGCGGCAGTGTCGCCGGCCACACGTCGACCATTACCGCCTCTTCAGGGTTTCGCGCGCCCCGAACTGGCTGCGCAGCGTCGAGTTCGCCGCGGTGCCGCGACGGGACAGTTTGTCGGCAACGACGCGGTCGACGAGGATGTCGATCGAGGTCGTTCCATCGGCGTTCTCCTGGGTCTGGGCTTCGACTTGGGCGCCGGCGATGTTGTTGATGTTGATGTTCACCTTGTTGCCGCCCCCGACGACCTGGCGGGCATGTTCAAACGACTTGAAGACAGGTTCGCCTCGGCGGAGGATCGCGGGGACCTCGTCGCCGGCGATACCCCCGTTATGGTAGCGAGGGGCGCCTATGAAGACGCGCGGATCGACCCCTGAACGGAAGCTAGTCGCGTAGCCGGCGACGCCGCCTTCATGGAACAGCCCCCACGACCCCGACAGGATGTCGGCGGTAGCCAGGGGCGAGATCCCACTCATGAAATTGAAGGCGCCGCCGGCGCCACCAAACATGCCGGCGAGGTTCTGGAACCACGACGACCCACCACCCTGTGCCGACGACATGAAGGTCTGGATCTGCTGCGAAAGTCCGGCGAGGCTACCAGTGGTCTGCTGAAGGCCTTGGGCGGCCTGGTTGCCGGCGACCCCGGTGCGCATCATGCCCGAAGTCGCCTTATCAGCGGTGCCCCCGAACTTCTGCAGGGCCTGCTCCGCACCCTCGAGACGGCCCGAGAAGTTATGGGCGCCCTCCGGGTTCTGCCACGAGAAACCGCGCGGCCGCTCGAAACCAGCAAACGCCGCGGTGGCGCCCTTGACATCCTTGCTGTTCATCAAGGCGCTGAGCGACCGGCTCTCCGTGGTCTGGAGTTCCTTCCAAGCAAATTTGAGCTGGCTCTGGACGTCGCCCAAATTTCCCTTGCCGCCGATGGCATTGAATAGTGCCGAGGAACGATCGTTGTGCTGGAACAGGCCGAAGGCGTTGCCGCCGTCGCCTACCGCAAGCGGATTGAAGGCAGATTCAGCCTTCACGTTCCCCATGATGCCGGCGATCTGATGGGGCTGGAGGCCCTTGCCGGCAAAGAAGTTCCAGACCTGGCCGGCGACACCACCGCCGGCGACATTCGAATTCGCCGGCGAGAACAAGCGAGAGACATTCGAGCTCGAGGTGACGTCGCGTAGGGCACCCCAAGGATCCGCGCCTGAACCTCCGCCGCCTGATTTTCCACCGAGGCCGATGGCACCGAGGATGGCGCCAACGATACCGGAGCCGGAGCCGCCTGAGGCACCGCCGACACCGCCCACGATAGAATTGACGAGCGAGTTCACGAGTTTGTCGATGACGCTGTCCAATGCCTTGTTGAGGGCGTTGAGGATCGCGTTGCCGAGAGCTTTTCCGAAGGAATCGCCCTGCATCAGGCCGGCTTGGAAATCATCAAAGAAGCCGCGAATGCCGGCGCGCAGCGCATCGATGCGCTGGTTCTCACGGATCGCGTTGGCGACGTCGGAGTTGAGATCTACGGGCAGACCGGCACCACGCAGGCGCGACGCAATTGCCTGGTCGCCAGATGTGCGGAACAGCTGCTCTCGCTCGAACTGGATCTCACGCATAAGGTTAGTGCGTGCGATCTCATCGGCATAGCGGCCGTATTCCGCCGCTTTCTGCTTGATGAGTTCGATCTCTTTCTGGTCGGCCTCGACGCCGTTGCGCGCGGCTTCTTCGCGCAGCTTCGAAGTCAGATCGTACTCCATACGGAGCCGGGCGACCTCGCCGACGGTCTGGCCGATCAGGCTGATTTCGAGCTGCTGCGATGCGAGGGTCTCTTCGAGCGAGCGTGCGCGTTCCCGGCGCGCCTCGGCTAGCCCCTTTTCGGCTTCAGCGAGCGCGAGCTTGCCGGCGATATCGATCCGATCCGCCCGCGCCGCCGCGCTTTCGTTGTCGTTGTACTGCGCCCCGGCGGCGGCGCGTGCTGCTCCCGCCTTTTCGGCCGGGGACCTCGCCAGCAAGCTCTGTAGCTGCGCCTCGGCAGCGGCACGACGGCGAGCCGCCGTAATGGCCTCCTGGGCTTCGAACAGCGCGAAGTTGCCCATGTCGTCGCGGTTGGTCTGCCCGCGCGACAACAACATTCCGTTGGGGCCACGATCGTTGAAGAGCCGCTTCAACTCGCGATCGGCGGCCTGGATCGCTTCGGCGAGATCCTTGAATGGTGCCAGCGCCGCAATAGCATCGGCAGCGATCGCCTTGATGCCGGCGTTCGACGAGGTCTGCCCGATCTCCTCAAGATGCTTGATGAGCCCGAGCACGTCGGGGCGGCCCTGGATCGTTGCCTTCTGCAAGGCCTCGAAGTCGATCTGCAGGGTCTTGAACAGTGTGGTGCCGCGAAATTCGCGGGCGCCGAAACCGGTAAGATCGAGGTTCTTGTTGATAGCCGACGTCACGGCTTCGCCGATCCCGCCACCGCCGAACATCGTTGTCTTGTTGGCTTCGCGGAGCCGCTTCACCAGCTCGGTGAGGTTGTTCTCGAGCCCGAATGTGACCGAACCGGTGCTTTCGCGGCCGTACTTGCTCCGCTCGTCGGCGGCTTCGCCCCAGAGGTCTCGGACCCGGCCGATGGCTTTCTCGTGTTCTTTGAGGACGTCATCGAGCGATTTCGTTTCGGCCTTCGACGTCGAGAAGTACTGGATCGCCGCGGCCGCAGCACCGACGAGACCAATGGTGATCAGCGAAACCGGGCTGACAATGGAAAGCAGGGCGGCACCAAGAGTGCGTGCCGCGCCAGCGGCGCCCTGCTGTCCCAGAACGGCTGAAAGCTGGGTACCTTGCTGCAACGCGATTTGCAGCGGCGACATCCCCATCGCCGAGGTGACCGCGATGTCCTGGAACTGGGCCGCAACGTTCGAGGTGTTGAACTGGTTGACGGAGCCACGCCTGTTCTGATTGGCGGCAACGATTGGTGTATCAGCAATCGTCGAGTTGAGCCGCTGCTGGGCCTGCCGAACCGCGTCGAGATCCACGATCTGTTTCTGGCGCAGCGCCGAGATCACCCGCGCCGCATCCTGCTGGTTCGTAACCCCGCGTTTCACCGCGGAATCCGCTGTCAGCATCGCACGATCGAGCTCGCGCGCCGCTGCGACCTCGGCCCGGGTAACCGGATCGATTGAGGCTCGGAGCCGATCCCATGATTGCGCAACACGTCCGATCGAAGCCGACTGCACCATGAGCATGTCGGTGGCCTTGCCGGCGCCGGCGGCCAGCTTGTCCTCACGATCCCTCAACCGATCGACAGCTGCCTGGGCAACAGCCATGGCTCGGACGTATTCCGCCGAACCCTGTTGCGCACCGCGCGCATCGATAGTGAGTTCGGTTACGACCTGGTTCACTTACGGCTCCGACTGTGATGCGGCACGCGCCGCCATGAACTCGTGATCGAGCATCTCGATCATCTCGATTTCCCACGGCGTGAACCGGAAACCGGTCAGCCGTTGGAATGCTTCGATCTCGGTATAGGTGAGGAGAGAGGGACCAAAACCGTTGGTGCCTCGACGATTGGACAGCCGGTTGAACCGGCCCCAGAGATAGACGAGGCACCATGGCAGCGGGGGGAGATCGAGCTCCTGCTCAAGCTGCTCCCGGCGCTCCGGAGTACGGGCTCGATCGAGGAGGCCCTCGATGTGGCTCCGCGCCGAGACGCCGTCTTTATCCGGCGCGGTGATTTCGAAGTATGCCTTGGCGTGGACCTCTAGGGCTTCGGCAAGGCTTTCGTAAAAGCCTTTTCGTCACCGATGACATCGACGAGCTGCCCCAAAGCCCACCCCATCTTAGGGTGCAGGAACACCTTGTAGGCGGCTTCTTCCGAATAGATGATCGGATCCGGCGAGATAAATGCGAGCTTCACCGGCGTCCAGCCGACGATGCGGCTGACAATCCAACCGATGTTTTCTCGCTTCTGCTCCTCGGGCTCACGTTCCTCGGCCTTGATCTTCCTGCCATTGAGCTGCTGGGCCTCAAGGTTGGCCCGGCGCTTCAGATTCTTGCGAGCGAGTTCGTTCGACCAAGCGACGGCGTTTGGATGGCTTTCATCCGCGATTTCGATGAACCAGCCGGAACCCATCGTGGTGCCTGGCTTCAGAACTTCGTACCGGATGACATCCACCGGAACGATGCCGGTGAGGTCGACGAAGCCAGCATTCGTCTCAATTTTCGTCATGGTGGTTATCCTTTGTGGGAAGGGTGGCGAGGCGACACCCACATGCCGCCCCGCCCATCGCATGCGACTTCGTCCAGCTGTGGGGCCGGATCTCGGTTAGGGCTTGCGGCGCCCGCGTCCCGCGACGGCGATGCGGTTCTCGGGATCGTCCGACGCATTCGGGTCGAGCGGTGGCAATGCGGCTCGTTCTTCGTCGGTGAGGTTCAAAGGCTCTCCAGGCAAGGCCCTGGCGGTCTCGCTGATCTCGATCGAGGCGAGGTCCGCGACACGGCGGGGTGGCCAACTCACAGCGAGGCCAGATGCCTGGCCGTCGACGATGGCGGCGCGCAGCGCCTCAGCGGCGTCACGGATGGCCTTTTCCTTGGGTTTCATGGTGATTATCTTTCTTGTAGGGTTGAACGACCCGTTGGAGACCACGCGAAATGGCCCGCAGATCATTGCTGATGTCGGCTTTGACGGCCCTGATCGTCCTCGGAAGCTCGCCTGGCGAGGCAAAGAACCCACCTCGAGGTGATGTCGACGCCCTCGCTCTGCTCGCAATGGCGCCGCAGATTTGCGGCATCAACACCAAGGCCAGGTGGGATGCCGCGATGGTCGAGACCGCCGCGAAGTACGACCTCACGATCCCGGTTCTCACCACGAAGGTGAAAAAGGCGATGGGCGAGCTGCGGCGGGGATTCGCTAAATATCCGGGGACGTTGTCCGGGCAGTGTGCCGCGATCAGGCGAACTCAGTAGTCAATCAGGTCGCGTTGCTGACCTGGATCTTGATCTGGGTGGCGTCGTAGGCGCCGCCCCTGTTGTCGATGCCGACGAGTGCCGGCGGAACCGAGATCGTCTGGGTACGTGGGCCGCCTGCCTTGGCGAGCGCCGACTTGTCGACGGAGCCCAGCGTGAAGTTGGGGACATGGATCGAAACGAAACTGGCTGGTGCCGCTTCGTTCTCCTGTGCCAGGACGTGCAGCGACAGTGGGTTCTCGTCGATGAAGTCGGCAACGGTTAGAAGATCCTTGCGGAGCATCGACAGGTTCATCGAGACCGTCTCGGAGCCGGTGAACACATCTGGCGCGTATGGCGACGAGCTGATGACATCAGGCGACATCGCTTGGTTGTTGACCGAAAGGTCGAACGAAGTCAGGTCGATGAAGTCGACACCACCCATGCGGACAACGGCTTCGACGACTGCGAGAGGTTCGCCGGTCGATGTCACCGGCGCCGTGAAATGGGGCGACGAACCCGATGCCAGGGCTTCGAACTGCCCGGTGCCAACCCATGAGGTGTCGAGCTGCAGCAGCCCGTTTGGCCCCATGGAGAGCCGGAACGAGCTCCACACCGCATCGGTGAACAGCTCGGACTGGTCGAGGTCGTATTCGTGCTCCTCGATCGTGAAATAGCGCTTCACCAGCGCGCCGGCGCCCGGATTCACGAGGACACGGCCGGTGCGGGTGACCGTGAACGCGGTATCGGCGACGGCATTGACGGTCAGGGTCTCCGCCACGGTGATCGTGCTTGCCGTCAGACCGGTGATCCGGAGATTGCGGCTGTTGTTGCCGGCCGAGGAATGGCCGGTGAGAACGAAGACGTCGCCGACCTTCAGGCCAGCGGTGATCCAGGAGCCAGCGGAGGCAACGATAGTATTGGCGCCGGTGGTGATGCTGGTCAGTCCCGCGCTGGCCTCGGTGATCGCGAGATTGGCGGTGCCCCAGGTCCCGCGCATCACTGCTTCGAAGATGTCATCGAAGCCGCCGATGGAAAGCTCGCTCGAATACTGGCCGTTGGACTTCTGGAGGCCGTGACGGCCCCGCGTCGACAGACCGTCGCGACGGACCTCCTGGCTTTCGATCGGGGCTTTCGACAGCCGGCCGCCTTGGCCGCCGGTCTGACGGATGACCTTCGCGGATCCACCGCTGGCCTGCTGGCCAAGTCCTGCCTGGACCTTGGAGGCCGCGTAGCCGTTCCAATTCTCTGAATATGACATGATGTTGGGGCTCCTTGGAGGTGCGGATCAGCCGCGATGCCAGTACGTGAAGTCGACGGTCGCAGTGACGCGGAACCAGTTCCCGTCATCGGATCCGCTGTCGCCGTCGTCGACCTGCGGTGAAAGAGTGCGGATGTAGGATCCGGCACCGTCGTCGTAGAATTTCGCGGCTCGGAAGATTTCACCGATGGCCACAGCGTACTGATTGGCGGTGGCCTCGCCGCTACCAACCGGGGCGAAGACATGGACGTAGATCGTGCCGGGATACCGCCAGCCACGATTGCCTGGGGTTCCGAAAGTCCAGATCCCGCTTCCGAGCCCGACGACCTCAAGTTGGATCCACGGCTGCAGAACGCCGTCGACATCTACCGGTGGCCATGGAAGCGCCGGCTGCTCGTTCTGGAAAGTGATCCGAGTCGTCGACCAGTTTGCCTCGAGCCGCGCGCGGATCGCGGCCTTGGCACCTGCGTAGTCCGCCATGTCAGCGTTCCGTGATTACGAGGACGGGATACCGGAGGTCCCGGGCTTTCGAGCCGCGCACGGCGCCTCCGACGACGGCCCGGAAAGTGAAGACGACACTGGCCATGTTGCCGAAGCGGCCCTGCACGATCTTGGCGGCCTCCTGATAGACACGCGAGGTGCCGGGCACCCGCATCGTCATCGCCCCGACCTCGATCTTGCGGCTGTACGGCAGCGGGTTGCTGATCGAGACCTCGTCGCCTGGGTGCCAGCCCTTCAGGTTCGCCACTGCGGCGCCATTCAAGAATAGCTGGTGCGCGATACGGTACTCGCCGCTGAGGACCGGCGATCGGTCGAAAAGGGTTTCCATCGCGAACTGTGCCACGATGTCGAGGCGCGGATAGACGTAATGGATGATGCCGTCCGCCTCGACGCTCTCCTCGGCGGCGCCAAGCCGGCCGTCGACGAACCGCTGGAATGACGTCGGGAGCGGATCGGTCTGCATGACGCGTGCATGCTCGCGTTTGGCAACCTTGATGATCTGCTTCCGGGTCTCCTCGAGCGTGGCCTGCGTCGCGATCCGGAACTGCTGGCCGATGCTGGTATTGCGAGCCATCAGCCCCGCACCTGCAGTTCGATTCGGACAAGCGTGTCGTCGATCGTGATCGGATTCGGCGCGATGATCCGGCGCGGGGCCCCATCAACAACAACGAACCCGTTTTGTGGTGGCACCCCGAAGACTTCGAGCCCGGTTGGTGACAGCACGACCTTGCTATCACCCTGCTGGATGATCCCGGCGATCTCGTCGGGCTTGTAAAAGCGCACGCGCGCCCGAACCGTGACCTGGCCAACCGCGGTGTTGGTCTTACGCAGCTTGACCGTGGAGCCAGCCGCGAGCAGCGCGGCGTCGAGTTCCGCGATCATTTCAGCCGGGGTCATGGGCGACTACGCGATTGCGATGTTGCGGTAGCGTGCGAGCTGGCCCGACACGACATCTGGAACCGCCCCTTCGCTGGACTGGCCAGGGACCGAGCCAACCCACCATGTCTTTTCGGTCTTCAGCACATCAGGGACGTCGACGACTTCGCTCTTAAGCGCGGGGTCGCGTTTGGATTCAAGCCATGCGAGGCGAACAAAATCCATGGCCGCCTGCTTCAGATCTCCCGGCACTTCGCCAAATCCTGCCTTGTAGACGACGGCAACTTTCGTGGCACACCAACGGACAGGCAGGTCGCCGCAGAGCTTCGTGAAGACGCCGGACTCAGGATCAGCCTCGTATTCCGCCGCATCCATCAGAACTGCGTCGGCGGTAACGGAAACGATCTCGATGTTGTGCCGTCGCGACAACACGAGCTCGTCGCAGCGGACCTTGCGAAATGTTTCGGTCAACGTTTCCTGCCAGAGGGTGGGCTCGCCACCAGATCCGATGGCGATGCCACATTCCGTCATGATCGACGCAGCGACCTGGAGCCCAAGCGAGGTTAGAGCGGTATCCTGTCCGGCACCGGTCACGCCGGCGGCCGAGCGCAACTCTTCGATCGTGAGCAGCGCCAGGCTCGTAGCCGGCGTGGTAATGGACAGGCTGGAGCGCATGTCAGATCGACGCCGTGAGTGCCGCGACGATGATCTCAATCGCAGCCGGCTTGTTCTTGGCGGTTGAGATATCGATCGACTTTTCGGAGGCGAATGCCTCGAGCTCGGCTCTGGTCATCTTGCCGAAATCGGTGCCGTCGTCCCCCGGCTCGTCGGTTCCGTTGGCCTGGTCGGGCTCTTCGTCACCGCCCCCAGGTTCGGAATAGATCGAGCCGGCGCGCGACCATCCGATAACGGCATGCGCGGCTTCGGCGTCGGCCGCGGTCGCAAACTGCGCTTTGTCGCGCTTGACCCACCGAACTGCGGTGTGGGGATCGAGATCGTACGACTTGCCTTCGTCGTAGCGCTCCTCGAGGGGCGTCCCTGCTCTGTTGTCGTCAAGAACCGCGAGCGCGATAAAGATGACACCAATCTTGTCCATCGTCTGTCTCCATAAGGGTTAGGGCGCCCCGAGAATGGGACGCCCGGATCGAGGTGTTACTCGACCGTCTCGATTACAGAGGCAGCCTGGGCGGCCGGCGAATATCGGGCGCGCATGCCGAGAACGATGGCGCCGGAATCGCTGGTGGCAGTGGCCGTAGTCATCGAGAGACGGACATGGGTGAAGCCGTTGGAACGATCGAGCTCCTCGGCGCGCATATTGATGAGCGCCTGCTTGTTCGACTTGTCGGTGCCGGCCTGCGTCAGCTGGGTAATTGCCTTGCCGGTGACGTCCTTGGCGCCGGTACCCGAACTGTCAGACGCCTGCTGCAGCTTGGCGTCGATCGTGGCGCTGGTGCCGAGGTCGCCGGCCATGATGATTGCGAGAAGACCGCCATAGGTCGCCATGTCGATCCAGCCGGTGGTGAGCGTGCCTGCCGCGTTGGCATCGGGGTCGATGACACCGACCACGGAGGTCTGCTCGCTAAGAAGAGCGTTGAACATTGGAGTTCACTCCAGATTGAGTTGATCGGGGGAAAGGGCCGCCGGCGTGATGCCGGCAGCCCGGAGGAGCGGTTAGCGGGCCTCGAGCGTGACGTAGGGGCTGAGGGTGTCGCTCCCCTTGAACGGGGTCAGAGGCGATTCCCAGACCGGCTGTCCGTCGATACGGACGACGAACCTGAAGGCAGTCTCGTCAGTGATGAACTTGACGTGGATCGAGGTGGCCTTCTTGGCGGCGCCCTTGTCGATCATCAGGTATTCCTTCAGATCCATAAGAACGATGTCACCCTTGTCGCCTGGGGCCGAGTTGAACTCGGTGGGGATGACCGGGCGACCCATCAACAGGCCATAGTCGTTGTTGTTGTTCTGGCCACCCGGCGGCACGTAGACGACGGGGGGCAGGGCGATGCCGCCGACATTCTCGGTACCAGCGACATTCTTGATCTTGACGTTCATCTGGTACAGCTGGGGCTCCAACTGCTGATTGATCGTCCAGATCGCGTTCTTCCGGCTGCGGACCCAGAGGCGAGCCCACATCTTGAGGATGTTCTCAGCGACAAGGCTGTCGGCGACCTGACTGCCTTCCTTGGAGACGGTGACGAGCGCAGGCGATTTCGTCACGCCGAGCGGCATGCCGGCACCGGTGCCTTCGAAGACCGCCCAGTCGATCTTGAACGCGAATTCTTCCTCGAAGGCCTCGTTGATGATTGCCTCGAGGGAGGTGGCGTCTTCGAGGTTCTCGTCGGTGGCGTAGAGCAGGCCGGTGAGCTTGTGCAGGCGCAGATCCATCTGCCGGAACTGCAGCTGCGAAGCGGTCTTCTGTGCACCTTCGCCGGTCCAGAACGCCTGGATGCCGCCGAAACGGGAACCATTGGCGCGGCTGGTTTCCTTGACCGCATTCATCCTGAGGCCATTGGAGTTCGGGCCGAGCGGAATTTTCCGGGTACGACTGGCGAGATCCGACCTCTCGTAGGCCTTCTTGAGCAGTTCGGAGGTGAAATCCTGCTGCACAAGGAAGCCGCCGTCGGGGCCGCTGCCTTCGTTCTGGCCGCTCGCCGCGCCAATGCTCTGCCAGACGAGGCGGGGATCGCGTTCGCCACCGTTGCCAGCGCGGGCCACGGCAAGCAGCTGCTCGCCGAAGGAATCGAAGCTGCCAGCCTCCGAAGGATCCTGGCGAGGAGCGGCAGGAACCGCGGTTGAGCCCTTCAGCGCCTGGGCACGTTCCATCGACTTGATCTGCCGATCGAGATTCTCGACATTGGTCGCCGCTGCGTCGAAGGCGGTCTGATCGGCTTCGGCTTCAGGGGTTCCGAGAGCAATCAGGGCATCATATGCCGTCGCCCGGTTCTGGCGAAGGCTCGCTAGGTCTTTGGACATCGGGATCTCCTATTCTGTCCATGAAAAAGGGCGCCGAAGCGCCCGCTCGTCGTCGGCCTTCGCCGCCGAATTCACTGCTTGAGGTTGGCCAGCTTCCGCTGGTTGGCGACAGCGCGCCGCATCGCGGTCAGGGTCGCGTCGTAGCTCTGCACACGGTCGGCCATGCCGGCCGCAACCGCATCGGATCCGACTTTGACGCCACCCCTGCCGAAATCGCTGAGGACCTTTTCGGCGGAGACATTTCGTCCACGGGCGACAGCCGTCACGAACTGCTTTTCGATGGCGTCAAGCGTGCCACGGATCTCGGCAAGCCCTTCTTCCGCGGTTGGATCCGGGCGCTTGTTCGGCGCATTCGAACTGACGATTTCGAGATCGAGATAGCCGTCACGATCCGCCGCGACCTGCTTCGACATCCCGATGACGACGCCGAGCGAGCCGACCAGGCCGGTCTTATCGATGACAATTTCGGGGGCCGCGCTCCCGATCCAGTACGCGGCGGAACATGCCTGTCCTGAAACGAAAGCGACGGTCTGCTTCTTTTTGCTGCCGGCCGCGACTGTATCGGCGAAGGCACTGATGCCGGATACGGCGCCACCCGGGCTGTCGATCATCAGCATAATGGCGCCGACGTCCGGGTTTGCCAGAGCGGTCCGATGGTCGTTCTGCAACATCGTGACCGATGTCGCGCCTGACATTTCTGTCATCATGTTGGCCCGGGGAAAGATGGGCCCCACCACGGGCAGGACTGCGACCCCGTCGATTAGATAGGCGCGCTGGGCACCGGGAAGACGCTGGGCCCCAGGTCCTGCCATGAGATCATAGTCGCGTTTCTGCCAATCGCCGGCACCGGCGACCTCCGGGGCGCCGTGGTTGCGCTGCGCCAGAGCCGCAATGAGCGGCAACCAGCCGGGAACGATGGCCCACGGGTCCGCCGTGAGCGCCTGCAGTGCACGATTCATCTTGAGATCCTCAGTTGATGGCGCCGAAGCGGCTGATGTCCTTGGGGGTCGGGCGGACAATCATGGATTTCCGAGACGGATCCTCGGGTTCATCGATGTCATCGGCCGTGTTTTTGTCGGCCGGTGTCATATTCATGGGCGTTAGGTACGTTTTGCCCTGTCCGTCGGGCAGATCGTCCATGTTTTCGCGACCACGGATGTCATCTGCGTTCAACCAGCCCCATTGTCTGCCAATCGCATAGGCTCGATACCGGCTATGGATGTCGCCTCGCATCAAGCCATCGAGATTGAACTCGATGTAGTATTCCTCGCGCTCATCGACCGAGAGGCAGGCGATTTCGAGGGCGGATTGAATAGCCTCCGCAAGCGAAGACACCGGCCCGGTGACATAATCGATGCCCTGGTGCTCGATATTGTTGTTGGTGGCCCGGTCGAGGATCCCGATCTTGTGCGGCGGCACCCCATACATCGTGCAGCACTGGACGGCCTGCTCCTTGCGCGTCTCGTTCAGCTGGCTGTCCTGCGGGTTTGTGCTGAATTCCTTCAGCTTCATGCCCAGCTCGAGGATCGCCACCTTGAACGAGTTGTCGAGACCGGAATAGGCGCGCTCGATGCCCGTCCTGATGCGTTTGGCCACCGCATCGTTCGGTAGCTTCTTGTCCATCTCGAGCGCGATCGAGGGGCGAGCACCATTGGCGAAAAATCGAGCAGCAAACCGTTCCGCGGCGAGCGCGAGGGCAATGGTTTCCGGATGTTGGTCGATCGGAGAGATGCCGTCGACACCGCCCCACATTCCGTTGGCGGTGGAGCCCCTGTAAGGCGCGTGGATCACATCCTGCCAGGATAGATCGCGTTCATAGCCGTTCTTGCCCTGGATATCGAAGAACGGTTCTGTGTCATCGGCCCACCGGGTTGTGGTCTGGCCATGCTTGAGCAGCGTGATCCTTTCTACTGATCCTCGTTCGTTGCGCCAGACCCTGGAATGGCCCTTGCCGTAGGAGAGTGCGTTCGCAACGAGGGCGCGCCGCCAAGCGAAGGAGCTCAACCATGGCGCCGGCGATTCTTTCAATCGTGCGTACAGCGGATGGCTCTCGGCTTTGATCCGCGTCCCGTTGCTCATCTTGCGGTAAAGGATAAGGGGGACCTTGGCCAAATCTTCCGACAGAACTTGGATGCATGCCGAGATGCCCGGAACCGTGAGTGCATCGCCAGTCGTGATCCGGAGCCCGGTGGCGCTGACAAAACCGCCGAAGATCCCATTGAGGAATTCTTCCTCGGTCACATCGCGATATCGCTCCTGATCGGACGCTGACGGCCCACCGAGCAGACTTGACCAAAGCTTCATGTCAACGCGCCCTGACCGTGCCCAGCACGGCAATGGTGAAGAGCATCAAGCCGGAAGCCGCAAAGCCAAGCGGGGGATAATGCAGCCAGCCGCCGACCCCGACGAGGGCGGAACCAACGAGCGCGACGACAAGGCGCGCGATGTCGGCGACGTCGCCACCTCGATTTTTCGGCTCATCGACCATGTTTTCACGCCCATACTGGAATGTCGTAGTCTTCGGGGAGGACGTCGCCGTCCATCGGCTCAGGGTTTTTGACCATTACGGTGGCTGAATCGAAAAGCGCCATGACAGGGTCGATCTTGGCATCGCCGGCGTTCTGCTTAGTCGCCCGGATCGCCGTCGCCGTGGGCTCGATCTGCAAATTCGACACCGCCCATGGCATCAACAGACCGCCGCAATGACGGAGGAGACCTTTGGCGAGACGCCGCTCCGAGGTCTTGATGGCATTCATCATGCCGAAACCTTGGGGGACGCCGTGAAGCAGGCCGTTTTCTTCGGTGACATCCTTGGCGGCAAGAAGTTCGACGAGCTCGCCGAGCCCCGCAGGATCGACGCCAACACCGCCCAGCAGCCCGCGTTCCTTCACCATGCCAATAATCTCGACGATTGAGCCGAGGTCGATCAGATCATCACCGACGATGGTGAGTTCGCCGGCTTTCTCGAAGCCCAGCAACTGCGTCGCTATGGACTGCCTGCGCGTCAGCACACCGTTGTGGCACCAGGCATGGCTCCACGACAGCCAGCGCTTCATCTTCTGGACGACCTTGCGGCCGAGGATCTCGAACTCGACTTCGATCTCGTCGGGTTCCCGGCCGAGCACGTTGAAGCCGTAGAGATCGTCGAGGCCGCCGCCGTCGGCGCCGCAAACCACGCATTCGCAGCGATCGAGCAGCGCATATAACGCCTCGAACGGTGACCGCGCATAGATCGCGGCGAGCTCTGGATCGACAGCGCGCTCCCAGTGATCGGCGCCGGGCCAACGGTTGGCCCTGAGGTTCATGCCGATCTCGACATTGAGATGCTTCGCCAGAAATGTCCGGCGCGTATCAGGCGAGCTCGCCTTCTTGAGTTCGTCCTCGAGCCATTCTTGGCTCACCGACCGGTTCATATTCGGGTTCGTGATACCGAAATTCTTCGGATCGAGGTACCCTTGGGCTTTCAGGATGTGCGCCGGGAACTCGTAGAGGACGCCGAGGCTCTTCGGATCCACGATCTTGCCGTCGCGGACGTCGCGGTAATAGTCCAGCTTGGCCTTGAAGACGCCGGCCGGCGGCGCATCGGAATGCGTCGTCAGATAGATGACGAACCCTTCCGGTCTCGACACCAGGCCGCCGGTGGCTTCGCGTAACATGGCATCGGCGCCGAGGCGTTTGCCGAAGATCCAGAGCTCGTCGACGAGGACGAAGGCGGCCTTCTTGCCGCCGACGGTGTCGGTATCGGCAGCGACAACCTTGAGCACCGCCTTAGTGAGGCGGTGCGTGATCTGGCGGAAGTTGTCCTGGATCTGCAGCAGATCCATCAGCTCAGGATCGGCGCGCACCATATCGGCGGCCGGCTTGTACGAGTTGTTTGCGATCTCCAGCGTCGGCGCCAGAATCAGCAATTCCGCGGAATGCCGCCAGTTCCTGATCAGCGCGGTCAACATGATGCCGGCGGCGATCGTCGACTTCGCGTTTTTCTTGCTGATCAGCAGGAAGAATTCGCGGATCAGCCGTTTGGCGTTGACCGGGTCGTAAGCCCCGAACACCGCCCTGACGAAGTCGAAAACCCATTCCTCGCAGGCCTCTCCGAACGTTGGAGCGCGGGTTTCACCGGTTAAGGGATCTACGACATGAGGGGCGTCGACGATCTTGAGGGACTTGAAGACGGCAAGGGCGGCCTCGGCCTCATCGGGGAATAGCGGCTCAAACGGGATCAGCGTCTCGCCGGCAATGATCCTGCGTTCCCAATCGACGCAGGACGTATCCCAGTGCTTCACCGGTTATCGACGACCAGTTTTGGCGGCTCCGGTGGCGCATATTTGCCGCCGACACGACCAGCTGCGGCCTGACGTTCCTCCTTCTTGCCCAGCTTCGGCGCCCGCTCCTGCGGGACCGGCTTCGTACCCGACCTGGCACCAACGGCTTCGGCGGCGGAGGCGACGCGAGTCATCTCCTCCAGCTTCTTCTGAGCGGTTACGTTGCCCTTCTTGGCTTCGCGATAGAGGAGACCGATGACCTCAGCCCGCTTCTTGGCGACGCCATTGGCGAGCTCCTCTTCGAAGTACTTTTCGAGCGTTGGTGTCGAGCAGCCGATCGCGCGGGCGCACTCGTCCTTCGACATCCCGCACGACACCAGCTCTTCCACCTTGCGACGAAGCGCCGGCGTCGGCTTGAACGGCGGCCGACCACGTCCAGCCATGTGCATGCACTCCGAAAGGATGGGTTATTTTGGCCGTTTCAGCCAAACCGGCCCGTTTTTCCGGGCCCTCGAAAAAATTGTGCGAATGACCCCCATGCGGTTGGGGGCCCCGGAAGTGCCAGAGATTGACACCCCCCCTCCCTTATGGGCGATGGTTCGGCCCTCACGGGGGAGATGACATGATCGATAGCTTCAAAGAGTTTTTGGACAAGGACCAGCAGGCACGGCCGAAGTCACTGGTGGCTTGGTACGCCGAAGGCGATGAACGAGCCGCAGCTCTTGCGCAGGGCCTCATTGAAGAGGGCCATACCTACTCATTTAAGAAAGGCTATCACGCTCGCTTTGATCGCGCTGTCGCACCAAATCAACAAGACCACCTACATGTTATGCTGAGGAACAACGATGTCTGCGTCATCAACAAGGACGGCACGGCCAGTCACAAGTCAGATCTCAGTAGATTGCCGGGGCATGTGAAGGATTCAATTCGTCGACTCGGCGTAGTGATGATCAAAGAAAGCGGTCAGCTGGTCGAGCAAGCAGCCGTTGTGCTGAGATTCACTGTACCCAGAAGCGTCATGACACAGTTCAAAATCAAGTTCCTAGCGACGACCGTCAAAAGGTCTGCTTCATCCGTTTAGCCCGAGCAGCCGCAGTCTTCTTGGTGTGCGATGCCCCGCATCTCAACAACACGTTCTTGGGATCAAGCGGGGCGCCGCCGTCTTGGAGCTCAACGATGTGATCACCGAAGACGCGCATGCCTGGCTTGTGGGTTCTGCCGTTGCAATGCGGGTCCTCACAGATCCGACCACGAGTAGCGATGAGGGACGACATCAGCGCACGCCATTCTGTGGAGAGATAGAAGGCGTCAGCCGTCTTCGCTGGAGGACGAACCGTACGGGTGTCCATGGTGCGCAGCGTTGGAGCGATCATGCGGAGCTTTGCCATGATCCATTTCTTCCTAGCACTGACCTTTAGATCGTAGAGCGCTTCCTCGATGCCGGGTCGGCCTTGAGGCCGCCCGGAGGCAGGCGATATCAAACCTTGGCGTCTACGCGAGGGAAGGGGTCGCGAGAGACCCGAAACCTTTTTCGAGGCGCTGTCAAATCGGCCGGGAATGTCCGGGAAATGTCCTGGGTTTGTCCGATCCTGAAAAGGCGATTTCGGCTTGACGAGATCTGTGATTCTGCCACGCAAGCGCACTTTTCGTCGACGGCTCGCGGCCTGTGGACGGATGTGAACAATGGTAACGATTGCGTAGGCTGCCTCGCCTTAGTCCCGATTGCTGGTAGATTCTAATGGCGATTCGGATTGTCCGAATTGCAAGGCCCGAACCAAGGGTGTCTCACCACCCAAGGCCGGGCCTTCTTAGTGACCATGGCGATCCTCTCCGGGATCGCCTTGGCCTCGAAGAACTGGCTGTTACCAATCCTCCCGCTTACAACGGGGACGGTAGCATCAGGGCTAGATGCTGGGCAACCCGGATAGGACGCTTTCCAAAAAGGAAACGTCCATGAATAGACCAAGCCTGCATGACCTTCTCCAGCGGATTGCCGTCTGGAGCAAGGGCGAACTCATTCTCGGTGAAGACCCTGCCATCTGGAGGTGCGATTGCTTCGGCAATCGTATCTGCTGGCACGACTACGGCGACAGGGCATCGATCCACGGATGGGAGAAAGACCACATCATCCCCAGGGCTGCTGGTGGATCCGACGAGATCTTCAACCTTCGTCCTCTTCACCATAGGCTGAATGCAAGCCTGGGGGGCGGCCTCGGCCAGTTCCTTAAGGATTGGCCGAAGCTGAATCCTGAAGAGGGTGGGTTGGCTACCCTTCTTAACGGCGGCCTGTTCTCGTCGGCACGCAAGTAACATCAGTCACGGATGGGGCGTCAGCGCCCCATCCAACTTCTCGGGAAAATATCAGCGCCGCCCCATCCTCTTGTCGACCAGGGCGCCGAACTCAGCATAGGTCATGCCAGCAGTCCGGAGCACAGCCGCGATGACTTCCATCGACGGCCACCGTTTTTGGCCGCGAATGACGCGCTTCGATTTGTTGAAGGCGGTGGAATCGAACCCCGAGACTATCGCTAGACGGGATGCCGACATCTGGCTTGCGGCAGCGATCTCGTCGATCGCGGCCCAGACCGCTTCGTTTTGCCAGTCAAGTTGCTCTGTCATCCCACCGTCCTGCATGCGCACGTCGGCACATCATGAAAACGGAAAGGATGAGAAGCGGTTAACTAATTGCGGATGCAGGATTTGAACCTGCGACGCAAGTGATGGAAGGATGACGGCGTCAATGGGAGGCGTGGCTCATGTCGTCGAAGTCGGGGTTCACCAAGGAAGAAGTCGAGGCCGAGCATGCCCGAAGGCGGCGCGCAAGGACCGCCGAAACGCACCAGAACTTCAAGTTCCAGTGCATCCATTGTGGCTGCACGTTCGGTCCCGGTAGCGGCGGGAATACCTCGGTTCCGCTATGCGATCACTGCCTGCACAGCGACTGATCAGGACGGCTGGACCGCTCGCTTCCCACCCCGACTTGGCGCCGGATTCGGTGGTATAGGCACTCGCAACGACTGTAAAATCGCTTTCGAGTGCTCCCACGCCTTGCCGGCGCGCTCACGGGCCATAGCCTCGTCCGTCCACCGTCCTGACAAATGAAAAGCCGCCCGGATGAAGTCCGAGCGGCTTCAATTTTTACCACGGTTTTCGTGGTTTTCATTTGCACTCCCACGGTTTTCGTGGGATAACAAATCACCGAAGCAATCCCGCTTCGGCAGGACTAGGAGGAACCCATGAGCGCAAAGCTCACCTTCCAAGTCCGGATCGGCAAGTGGAGACTGACAATCTCCATTAGCCGGTAACTCCGGGGGCCGGGGAGAGCTAGCACCTCTCTCCGGTTCCTGAATATAGACCACACCAGAGGAGGCTTCAATGACCACCCGCACAGCGGTCGGCCCCGACGACATCGAGAACACGCGCAAGATGTTCAAGCTCACCCAGCCTGAAATGGCCGAGGCCATGAACGTCCCGCTGCGCACATACGAAGACCTGGTGGCATCGCGAGTGAACTGGCGCCCCATTCATCGCCGCGCCGCCGAGATGGCGCTTCTCACCCTTGCACGTAGTAAGTCCGAGGCCGGGCTGCTCCCAGATCACCTCAGAGAACTTGTCCTTGAGCTCAATGAGTTGTTGGCCAAAGGCGCACAGCGATAGTCATGTGATGCGCTGGTAAGTGTCACCTCTTAGCTCGTACTTTATGATGGACTCCGGCGGGCTCACTATCGCCCTCAAAGCTACCTCCAACCGATCGATAGTTGATCGTTGGTTGTCGTCAAGAATTGCCGAAATCGCCTTTCCTGCGTCTGTAAGAAAATACGCCATGTATGATATTGCGCCGTCGTCCTCGGCTAACAGATCGGTCTCGAAAGGACTACCCAATGTTATTGTTGCAGTCTTAAGTATTGCGATGGCGTAATCACCCAGGTTTCCATACCAAATTTCAGCGCCGGCTGTGCTGTTCTTGCTTACCAGTCGCCGCCGGAGACCGAATGTGCCCGGATCCATCATCAGGTCAGCTGAAAGTAGTTTCTGCAACTCAGCTACGTCCAGAGCGGGCACTAAGCATGACGGGATAATATCGGCGATCCGAGACCTACAAAGGGTTTCAAATAGCGTTGCAGTCACCGAATCCATTTCGTCGACGATGCGCAGGACTTTGTTGGAAACAGTACCTGGTTTTCTGACTTCTGTCGCTAAGATGCGACCCCAGCGCGCCCGTAGCTCATCGGTTGATGCGTCTTCCGCGTAGCGTTCAAAGCGATTCAGAAAAGTTTCATCCAGCTTTTCAGTTCCGGACGTGGCCTCTTGCTCGGTCGGCGGCTTATGGCGCAAGTCTTCTAGAGCTTGTTGGACAACGGCATCCTTGTTTTCTTGCCTGGCGAATACTGTGCCCAGGCGGGTACGCATTGCCCGATCCGCGAAATCAGGATCCACTTTCATCTTTTCGATGCCAACTTGGGTCAGGGCCTCGATTTCACGCACACGGGCAGCTGAAAGTGCGCGCGATTCAGCTGTCTTCGCTTCAATCGGCGCGTTCGCAAGGTCGATAAAATTCCCGCAAAGCCTATCGAAGGCTGCTACAAACCTGCTCTTTGCACTCGCCTTGACACCTCTTTCGGTCAGTTCCGCCGAAATAGCTGTTTCCCTGTCCAAGTGGTCTTCCGCCATGATTCCCCCTCCAATTGAGAGGACAATACGGCGATAGAGGATGTCTGAACAACAACAGTAGTTGAATGAAAGGTTCAGATACTGCGACTAGGCTTTCTTCCGTTTCTGCTTCTCCCGTTGGCGCCGGCGCTCGTTGCGTTTGGCGGCCCAGGAGAAGTCGTCGAATTCGGGTGAAAGAACCTTCGCGAAGGCGCCATCGGCGAGCCAGGAATTCAGGGTGTCCCGTTCGCCCGCATCTTCCGCGATCGTATGCGAAACATCGTCGATTTCATGGGTGCGAAGCAACTCCCCGGAATCGCCGGTTTCGCTATTGTGGGAACCCTTGCGCGCCAGAATGGCCGCGATTTGCTCCAAAGCCCGGTTTTTCCTGTCGCGACCGGTGTTGGGATGGATGCCCTCTGTCTTAAAACACCAGCTCCGGAAGGATTTGCCACCAACCTTCGAACGGGCCCAGGCCAGCAGAGCACGACGTTCCTTGTCGTTGCCAACCGATGTCAGCCAGTCATGGATCGCCTCGAGCTCCGTGATCTCATGCGCCGACGGCAACACCCCGATCCGCTCCCAGAACGCCTTGCGCTCCTCGGCGAGGGGATCGGCGCCATCGACGAGCTGGTCACCATCTTCCTTACCCCAGCCGTTCTTGTCGGCACGGCTATGCACATATGGCAGCGGCAACGAGCGGACCAGCGCCGGGCCCACATGCTCGCGGGTCGCCCGATCGATCTCGGCGGCGCGTATGAAGTGCTCCGCGATATCTCCGATGTTCATTCCGGTCGTACTCACTTCGTCCGCCTGTCGTCGAAGAGATCGAACTGGCCGGCATTCTGCCCGAATCTTCTAAATATTCGCTCGTAGACCATGCCGCCGAGCGCGGTGCGTTGCGGGACGAACCCGCGGAGGTCCTGGCAGATGAATTGGAGCTCGCCGACGGGCATCGCATCCCAGGTCTGCAACCAGTCATCGGCGCGGTTTTCGACGATGCCGGCGCAAGCCCTGATGAGATCCGACGCCATCCACAACCCGACCTCGTCGAGCAACACCTTGTTGTTCGCGGTTTCGGCAAGGGTGGTCAGCACCAGCCGGAGATGGCCTTCACCGTACCGACGCAGGATCCGTTCCAGTGTGGCCACGGCCCGGGTTTCCCCGATCTCCGGGTAGCGGTGGCCATCAATGATCCTGATCCCAAATTCGGCGCAGAGGTCGTGAACTGTCATCGGCGCCGCCTCCGCTCCACAACGAATGTACGGCCACCGCGATCACGGGGCTGATCAGGTCCGAAAACCTTGTGGCGCTCCGCTGCTATCGCGGCGTCACGATCGGCCAGCCAGGTCTCGACCCCAAGGGGATCAGCTCCCACGAACGGCGCATCGGCATCGCGCCTCTGCACCAAGGCAGCTTTCCCGGCTTGCACCGCGGCCCAGGCCGAAGGGAATTGTTCGGGCCGACCGTCGGCACCATCCAGCAACCGGTCCGGGATGCCGTCACGGCGATAGACCGCGCAGTAGTAGCCAGGGAACCCGATTGCCTCGACACGGAGATCGCTCAAAGCAGGATCTCCTGGTCGGAATCGATCATATCGGCGAGACCGGGCGAGATCGGTGGTGGCGAGAATGTCTCGGAAATGTCCGGGCTTTGTCCTGTATTTGTCCGGTTCCGCATGTCATCGGGGAACGTGTGTGGGAAGCCCCTGATCGGTTTCCCGGTCCACCACACCAATGCAGCCTTCTCCGAGGTCCGCTTGAACGCGATGACCTGATGCTTGATCAAATAGCTGGTGTTGCGTTCAAACGCTTTACGGATCTTTGCTCGAGCCGCGATCTTGTCGTTCTCGCTGGCATCCATCTCGACGGCGACGTCGAGGAAGTGCCCGAAGTCGACGACATGTTTCCCGACGGCCTCCGGTGGCCCATCCTTCTCCTCGGCGACGAACCGGCCGTATTTCTTGATGGCTCGGAACATCGGGATCAGCAGGGCTTCCTCGGTGGGGCGCACCGAGTAGCCGAACTGCTGTTGCTCCTTCTTGAGGGCATCCTTTTCGGAGACCGTGAGGACAACACAGCTGGTGATCGGTTTCGAGGTCTTCGGGTTCTCGCCGACCTCAACCGATGCAAGCGTGAACGGAATCTTCAAGCCGTCTTCGTCGTCTTTCTGCTTCGCCAGCCGGGCGGTACGGATCCTGGTGTTGTCATCCATGGTGATCACAACGACGGTGTCGACGTTGGCGTGGATGCTGGTATGGCCACGCAGCTTTTTGCCATCCGCATTCATGTGATGGACCAAGCAGACGTGGACGCCGCATTCGTGCTCGATGCGGGCGATGTTCGCGAGAACCACCGACATGTCCTTACCGGAGTTCTCGTCGGCGCCGATCGTGGCCGTCGCCAACGTATCGATGAAGACGACGCGCAGCGGCACCGACATCGTGATCTTTATGGCCTTGATGGTAGCGATCAGCTTGTCGGTGTCGCCTTCGCGGGCGAAGAGGTCGACCTTGGCTGGTAGGACAACAAGGGGG
Source organism: Aminobacter carboxidus (assembly GCF_014863355.1). GTDB lineage: Bacteria > Pseudomonadota > Alphaproteobacteria > Rhizobiales > Rhizobiaceae > Aminobacter > Aminobacter carboxidus. The sequence goes on from NZ_JACZEP010000017.1 coordinate 43,005, forward strand.
ATATCCTCGTCGTCGTCGACCTTGAAGTGCTTCCGATAGGCCTTCTGACGCTTCTTCATACCGAGGCCACCTTCGCCGGCCTGGTAGATGACGCCGCCACGCTCGACGGCGTGGCCGAAGAATTCTTGGCCGCGACCGATGCAGTATGCGGCATGAAGGGCGAAGAATGATTTCCCTGATCCCGATGGTCCCCCGAATACCGAGCGACCGCGGGCCGTCAGCAAGCCGTCGATGACGTAGTCGTACTCGAGCCCGGGCCCGTCGATCTCGTCGTGATAATACGCCCCGAACTCGCGTGGTCGCACCGGGGTCCAATGCGGTGCCTTCTTGAGCAGAACCGCAAACTTTTCGGCGGTGCCACCGTGCTGGTCTTTCCAGTCGGTGACATCCGCCTTCGGTGGGCAATCTTTCCAGTGCAGGGCAAGGTCGAGGACGCGGACCGATTTCGCCCGTGGTTTCAGGCCGGCGCCACGCAGCAGAGTGCGTTGTCTCGAGGAGTCGTCGTTGTCGCCGCATATGATAACGTCGGCTCCATCGAGATCCTCGTCGAAGCTCTCCTGCCAGTACTTGGCGCCACCAGCATTAGTGGTCGCTACGAAGCCCCAAGCCCGCAGGGTTTCGACGTCTTTTTCACCCTCGGCGAGGATGACGGGTTTTCCTTCGGCCTTCGCCTGGAGGACCTCGTCGCGGCGATACAGCCAGCGTGGGGCCTCCGGGAACTGTTCCTCGGTTTCGTAATGCTTGCCCTCCTTGGCCTTGAACCAGTCGCCCGACTTGATCTTGCCGTAGAGGCCTTCCTGCAGTGCCCAGATCCAGCCCTTGCCCGATGGATGCGGACGCCGTTGCATGTACCGGCGTGGTGCCGTCTTCGCGAATTTCAGAATCTCATAGGCGAGGCGGCCGCGATCATCGAAATACTCGAATGTCGCCACTGGCCAGGTGTCCATGAACCCGGCGAACTTGCCCTGTGGTGATGTCCCATCGGCGGCGCCGTTCGGACGCTCCCGGCGTTCCAGATAGCCTTGCTCTTGCAACCATTCGACGGCTTCCGGTTTCTCGAAGCCCTTGAAGGCGCGGAGGAGGTCGAGAACGCCGCCGCCGGTCTGATCCTCGTGGTCGTGCCATGTGTTCTTGACGAGATCGACGGAGAAGCTGCCGTTTTTACCCCAGCGCAGCTCCGTCTTCGACGACAGCGCGCGGTTGGGGTCCCCGATGAATTCGGGCAGGATCTTGAGCGCGACTGGCTCGATATGCACATTGAAGTCCGATGACATCAGAGCATGCGCTCCTGATGTCGTGGGGTCACAACTGAACTGAATCGTGTTCTCTCGCTCACCGCCGCTCCACCTCGATCTTGCGACCCTTCTTGAAGATCGCGCCGAACTGAGCTTCGGCTTTGGAGCGCATCGGAGATGCTTTGTCACCACTGCCGACGATGTCGCCCTGCAGATGTGATCGAAGTGCCCGCCAGGCCATCGCCTCGGCCTCGAACTCGGTGGGGTAGAGCTGAGCGATGCCGTTGATGCACACCGGTTCCCATGCCGCTTTGTGGACCTTCCGGAAATGACCTTCGAAGCCGCCCCTCACCGGGACCGCGCGTGCGTTGACTTCGTTCATGCCGATATCCTCCGATACTGATCAGAGGATACGGGTGGTCGCGGGGGTGTAGACTTACCGCGGGCGATCGCCTTCACCGGGACACCTCCGACATGCTATGGCTGGAGGCATGGGCGGGTGGGAAAAACACGGAAACTGGGCGGTGCCTGCGTTTTTGACGCTGGTCGGGCTTTTGCTCCTTTACGGATATCTCAACTACCATCTCGACTACGACGACGTCTGCCATGCCGGCGAAGGAAGCCTCAGTTGCTTCCGCGAATGGGCCAGCACAATCGTTGGAACGCTGGCAGTCCTCTTCGGCGGCGCCACTCTCATCTACCTCTACCGGCAGAACGAGGAGCAGAAGAAACAGACGTCGTTCGTGCTCGGCGACGATGACCCTTCGCTCGATGTCATCGAGCACCTCAAGGAAAAGGACACGCTCGTAATCCGCATAGTAAACTGGAACAGACGTGCGGTTTTCGTCCGGGAGATTGTCGTCTCCACCAAGTCCAAACCCGCCAACATGGAAGACCAAGTCGCATTCTTCAGTGCAGAAAATGAGAAGGGCGAGATCGAAAGCAATTCGCTGCCACTCCAAATTAAGGGGTGGGAAGACCGCCAGCAAAGGCCTGGATTCGCCAGGATCGACCTTCTCTTGCTCCGACAAAAGGCGGGCACTGAAGCCGGCTGGATGGCCGACAAGGCTGTGCCGTTTCCACCGGATGCTGTCGTCACGGTGACAGTCCAGATGCTCGGCAACGTACATCGCATCTTCGAGATCGAAGCGGATGCCTTTCCGAAAGTGGGATGATCTCACCGCATCGGAACCCGAAAACTCAACTGGCACTGGCATGATGATCAGGCGACCTCTTCCTCGGTGATCTCGGCGAAGTCGGGATCGTCATCGAGGGTTGGGGCAACGATGGCCGGCCGCTTACCCGGACCGGAGTAGGTCGGGGCGCGCAGCTCGGGTGGAAGCCAGCCTGTCTGCGGGACGTTCGCAAGCGCGAACTCGACGAGCTCGGCCTTCTTCAGCTTCTCGGCCTTGCGGGCCTCGTCGTCATTGATGGCTTCGCGGATGGCCTCGATCACGAAGGGCTTCGATGCGCCACCGAAGTAATCAGGTGCGTCGAACGTCGCGCGCAACGCGGTGGTCAGTAGGTCGGGCTGGATCGAAGCGGCGAGCGGCGCCGCGTTGCTATCGAAGGGCAGCTTGCCGTTGTGAGGTCTTTCCATGTGCACGGCGTCGCCGGCGCACCCGGCCGCCACCTGAAACAGCTCCTGGTCCGACATCACGGACAGACGCGAGAACACGCTGGCAAATGTCTCCTTGTCCTCGCCGCGCACCTTGGCAAACCCTTCATGATAGACGCGGACCGGACTGTCGGTGTGCAGATGACGATGCGTGATGAAGCCGGCGAGCAGCGCAACCAAACCTACGCGCGGCTCTTGCTGTAGCGCCTGGCGCACCGCCAGCGTGGCCTGCGCGCTCAGACGCTGATGCAGTGCATTCGAGATCGTCGGCGGACCCTTCTCCTTCGGCTCGTCGGACGCTGATGACGCCTTCTTCTCCGCTTGCGGTTTCACGACGCCGCGCACGATCTCGACGTCACCATGATAGCCGATCTTGACGACGCTACCGGCTTTGGCGAGCTGATCAGGCGTCCACTGCCGGCCGGCGATCGCGGTTTGAAGGCGAGCGAGTTCACCGGCAGTGCCGTCGGTTCCCTTGGCCACCGCCTTTTCAAGTTTCTTGATCAGCTTCTTTTCGTCAGCCGTCGCCTGGCCGTCGCCGGGTTTCTCGCGCTTCCAACTGTGCTCCCAGTAATAGCCTAGGTCGGAGTTGGTGCTGACCCAGGACCAGCCTTCTGCCTTCAGCCCGTCAAGCTTTGCCTTGATCGATTCTTCAGCGACACGATGCATCAGGGCTTTGTCGGCCACGATGTGGTCATCACCGAATAGATCAGTGGTTACCGCGCCGCCGGCCGCCTTGTAGGCGTCGAGGCCGGCGATCTTGACCCACTTCTTGATATCGTCGTCGGCGCCGCCGAACGCGCGCATGACTGCATGGCTGTGCAGATTGCGATCCTTCGTCAGCTTGTTGAAGACGCGCTCCTGCTCCGCGATCGACGGCGCCAATGTAAAGGCGCGAACGGTCTCGACGCCGCTCCCGCGCTCGTTGAATATGCCTGAGCGCCAGGCATCAAGGATCACTGGCGACAGCCTCCCCAACGCCAGCATCCGCTTCACCCGCTTGGGATCGATGCCGAAACGGCTGGCAATCTGCCCTTCGTCGAGACCGCGGTCGGCGAGCTCGCGGAAGGTTTCGTAGGTATCGGCCTCATGCTGGGGGAGGCGGATGAAGTTCTCGGCCTGGCTGATCTCGCGGGCGGTGGTGTCGTCGTCCTCACCGATCAGGACCGGGACCTGGAAGCAATCGTCGACCGGGACACCGGCGGCGCTATCGCCGTCGACGGCGAGCTCGCAGAGCACGCGGTGCCGGCGGCTGCCGGCGATGATCTTGTATTTGCCGTCGTCACCACGGCGGACGCGTAGCGATTGCGCGACGCCATGGGCACGGATCGAAGCCTTGAGCTCGTCGATGCCTTCGTCATTGCGGGTGCGGCGGGCGTTGATGGCATCGTCGGGCATCAAGTCGACGAGATCCACGGTCATGCTGATTGTACCGGTCATTTCGGGTTCCTTTCGTCGGTGGGGAGCTCGTCGGCGACAAGCGCAACGAACGCGAACTTCTCGACCTTGCGGAGATCGATGTGCTCGAGGTGGTCGATGATGAAGCGGCGGAGGTCTGCGGGCTTGATGTCCCAGGAACTGCCGCCCTGCTGGGGCAACCTTTTGTCGACACGTTTTGTTGCCGGCAGACCCCATTCGATGATCCAGCGGGTCATCGTTTTCCCGTCGATGCCGAGCAGCTTCGCCGCTTGCGTGGCCGAGAGCTCTTCGCGGGTCGCACGGCGGGACAAACTGAGGCGTTTGGCTTTCACGATGATCGACGTCGGTGATCGTTTGAAGCCATGTTCCCGGAAGATTTCGGCGCATCTTTCGGGATTATGCAACGGCACTTTCGACATCAGCGCGAGCTCGGCCGCAGTCCATTGCGGTTCCTTCTTGTGCGGCATCACAAGACACAGCGCGGTCGCGCGCTTCGTTACCCACCAGCGTGGGAGCTGCCACTTGTCTGCAAAGGCGTTGCATTCCCCACGCTTCTTGCCGTCGCCGTTTTGATAGAAGGCCCGCAGTGCGTCATCGAAGCCGGCAGGCACATCGATCTTCGCGGACCTCACCGTTGACTTGTCGGACCCGGTTCCAGCGGGAGCACTGAGACCCATCTTGTGCGCGACCTGGTAGACACCGCTCGGTGTGCGGTGAGAACCGAGATGGGCTAGGCAAGCCGCACAACCACCCTTTGGAAAATGCTCGCGAATGATCTCGCGTTCGGCGTCAGTCCAAAAACGGCTGCTGTGCTTGCCGGGAACGTACGGCTTGGAAAGCCGGGGCTCTGGAATTGTCGGCCGCGCGAATGAAACCGGTGTCAAAGACATGCCAGCATGCCTTTCTCGATACGGGCGGCGCGATCCTCGCCGTCACCCATGAATTCGAGAGCACCGAACTGGTCCAGCAAGGCGAGGCCCGCGGCGATATCTTCGGCGGTGCTCTGCAGTCCCGCTGGCATGTCCGATACACGGGCGCCGCTGGGTGCGATCGCCTTCAACTCCGCATAGATCCTGCCAGCAACGGCAAACGCGGGATCGCGGATGAATGCCCGGATCGCCTTGAGGCTTGGGATCAGCGCGTTCTCGTCCCGGATTTCGTCATCCTCGGCGGAGGCCTCCATAAGCGCCTCGAGGTCGAGCAGCTGCGCGGCCTCCTCTGCGTCGATATCGTCTGGAGCACTGAGCGCTGGTCTGGCGCCGCGATGGTGGGTTTCGACGCCGCCGACGCGGAGCACTGCAGGGGATCTCGAAAATGCCGGCCCGACGGCAACGAAGTCGCCGGGTTCCAGCATGGGCAACCTATCGAATGCCTTGCTGGCATCCCAACCAATCGTTTCGGCGGCACGTCGGATGTCGAGATCGAGGGTGTTCAATCCGACGACGAAGTTGTGCATCTCGGAAACGACAGACTTCGCCATGCGAGCCAGGCGTTGCGTCGCCAGGATCCCGCAGAGACCACGCTTGCGGCCTCGGCTCATCAAATCTGTGACGGCACCAATGGCTGCCTTTCGGACCGACGTCGCCGCGGTTGACTGTCCGCCGAAGGGAGCGAAGAGATGAGCCTCGTCGACAAACACAAGGCAGGGATGCCAGTGGGCGCGCGGCGCATTGATCAGGGATTCAAAGAATGCAGCGATCGCCTGCAACTGGCCTTCTCGATCCAACTCGGACATGTCGATGAGGACGGATAGCCGATGGGCCCGGATCCGAGCGCCGAGCAGCGCGAGCGCGGCGGTGTCGAGCTTATGCGCTTCGACATGAAAATGGCCGTAGCGTTCCGCGATGGATTTGAACTCTCCTTCGGGGTCGATGATGATCTGCTGGACCCGGCCGTGGGTTTGTTCGATCAGCCGGCGAAGCGTCCAGGATTTGCCGGCCCCCGAGGTTCCCTGCACCAGCATGCGACCATCGAGAAGTCGGGCGAGATCGATTCCGATGATCTCGCCGAGTTCGGTAGCGCCCATCACGACATCTGCGGATTTGGCTTGGCCTGCCGGTGCGGTTTCACGATCAGGGATGGTGACGTTGCCGACGCCGCTTTCCGCGGCAAGCAGAGAGCCAAGACGCCGATCGGCTGGGCTCAACTTGGCCATATCCTCAGGTTTCGGAAACACGAGCCCGAACGCCCGGCTAATCGGACGCTCCGGTGTTTGTCTGATTTCAGCATGCAGCATCAGAAACCTCCCTTGCTGATCGGGTTGCGGTGAGGTCCCGCCAATCTTTGGCGCCCTCGATGTCATCACGAGCTTCATCGTCGAGCTCGGTGGCCATCCGGTCGGCCATGGCGCGCAGCGCGCCGACCTGCGATGATGCCAAGCCGTCGATCATTTGTTCCCAGGCAAGACCAACAGCTGCGAGCTCACTGCGCATCGCGAATCTCCGGGGCGGCGAGGATGGCGGCGCCGACGCGGTAGGCCTCGAGCGCGGCGGACAACTTGGTGATGACGCCGGTTTCTTTGATGAGGTCGCGATCGCCGGAGAGACCGCGGTTCGCGAGATCGTGAGCTTCGGCGAGACCAAAGGTGAGCTGGACAGTCTCGGTGCCGGCGTCGAGCTTGGCTACCTCGATGCCGTTGGCACCGGCCCGGGCGATGCGCTCCGCGTTCTGCCCGTTGATCTTCCACCGCCAGAATACTGGGTTGTCGGGTCGCGTCGTCGACTGCGGCTCCCCGGTCTGGACGAGTGTGATGCCGAGCTCGGAGAGAAGGCGGATCAAATGGTCGGCACGGAGCCTGACTTGCTCGCAGCCACCATCGTTGTCGAACCGAATCCAGTCTTCCCAGAGCGGCCGGATCAAGCCGAGGCGTTCGCGGCGCATCGCCTCTGCGAGGATGTCGCGGACCTCCCTCATGGCCATTGCCATGTGAAAGCGATGACGAGCGGTCCGGCATGGAAAGCCACGCTGGTGTCCCCCCAGGCCAAGTCACGTTCGTAGCTGACGGCGAAAGGCAGCGCACACACGTTGCTGATGCCGATCGAGATCTTGAAACTTGTCATCGTGGCGCCCTCACATTTTTCCGGTACCGCGGTTCGAAACCCTTGGGCACGAACCGGTAGCCGCGGCCCCAGACGGTCTCGACGACATCCAGGCCGCCGTTCATCTCGACGAGCTTCCGTCTCAACTTGCAGATCAGGACATCGATGATCTTCCGTTCCGGCTCGTCCTCGCCGCCGTAGAGGCGGTCCATGAGCTCGTCCTTTGACAGCGCGCGTTCGGGCTCCCGGGCCAGCGCCATCATCACCCTGGCTTCCGTAGTGGTGAGGTGCTGCTTCTTGCCGCCGCCCTCGACGTTCCCGGTTTCGGCATCGAGGACGCAGCCAGGCATCTGGATGATGAGGTGGTCGTTGTAGACGCCGCGCCGCGCCAGCATCTTGAGGCGGGCCATGAACTCGTTGCGGTCGATCGGCGCCGGCTGGACGTCGTCGGCGCCGCATCTCAAGATCAGCGACATCGGACCGGGATGTGCCTCCTGCTTGTCGAGCAACACGAACAGGATGTTGCGGACACCAGCTTTGCGGTAATTCCGACAGGTCAATGCCGCGAAGCTTGAATAGGTGGCTCGGATCACACCGATGGCATCGGGATCCCGGTAGAGCGCGGAGCAAAATTCTGGTGGGAGTGGCTGGCCGTCGGATTCGAAGCCGGCATCTTCGGCAGCGGAGCGCAGCGAATGCTCGATGTCACGTGATGGCGCGAGGACGATGACGCGTTTCATCTCGCACCACCGAAGATCACGAACGTGATGAACGCGACCGATGCCACGAACAGCATGATGCAGAGCGCGGGTGGGAGATTGTTGGTGCGGCGGACTCGGCCGCCAAGCGGACGGGTCATGCCAAGACCTCATCGGTTGGAGCCTGAGCCTTTCTGAGGACCGCGAGGCGCTTCTCATCGACCGGCCTGAACCGATACGCTCCGAAGGGGATCTCACCGAGTTCGGGGTCGTTGGAGGGACGGAGGACCTCGACGAGCAATATTCCGAGCTCGTCGAGTGGCCGGCCGAAAATCGTCAACAGGAGAACGTCGGGCTCGGTGACTGCGCGAACCGTGTAGACATGCCCTCGGACGATCTCCTTGACGCCAAGCGCGTTTTGCTTGGCGTCATCGACGCAGATGACAAGCATCCCTGGACGAGGATCCCAATCCATCAGAACCGCTCCGGGATTGCTGGCTTCGCATAGCGATCGGCGAGACGCTCGGCCTCACGCTTCCGTCGCTCTGCGGCCAGGAACAGCGGATCGACAGGCGGTGCATTCTTCGGATCGACGAGGAGGCAACCGCAGTACCAGATCGCCAGCGCATCGGTGCGATCGAAGCCCTTGTCGGCCTCGGCCTCTTCCGGGGTCACCCAGCTGAGATCGATGCACTTCTGACGCACCAAAGGTTTGGCGACGTCATCCTTGGGCTTCTTCGGCAGGAACTTTGAGCGGACCGTGGAGAGCCAAAGGCGATGCTCCCCACGTTCTTCCTTGACGACCAGGTCGCGGTTACGAACCCCGAGCAGACGCGACGTCGCAACGATGACGCCGATCAGCCCGTTTTTCATTTCCGAGGTTTCGTAATTGGTGGTGTGCTTGACGCCGGTGTCGGGGAGGGCCCGTTCGACGACCACATAATCCGCCGGATAAGTGGTCAGGAATTCGGTTGTCCACCGCATCGCGCCCAACATGACGTTGGCGTAACTGGCGCCGGCGCCGGACTTCGCGAAGAACTGTGAACCTGATCTAGGGGTCTCGCCGATCGGACCATATGCCCAGCCGAAATGCGCGGCGGCATCGATTGCAAGAATGCGCGGGGTCGTCATCATAGCCTCGTAAATTGATGGCCGCTGCTTTCCCGGCCTGGTCAGAAGGTTTCCAGTCGTTTGGACGGTCGGCTGCTACCTACAAGCGGCCACTCCGTTGATCGGGGCGACCGGGTTTTGGGACCCGGTCAGGGCGCTGCACGTTGACGTTTCTCGGCTTTGCCAGCAGCACCCATGGCGTCGTTAAAACCGCCGCCCCTTCTCGGTCCGCTCGCGCGGATCAGTTCGGCTGCAGCGCAGCCTTGTCCCAGTCTTCGTCGCTCATCGAATTCTTAACGGCGTTGACCACCGCGGCCGTGGTCTCGTCCTGCTTCTCAGGGTCGGCTTCCTCGCGGGCAACTGCCGCGGCGCCGAGCCCGAAGTTGGCGAAGTCGTCACCAAGGGCGGTCCGGATATCGACTGCGAACTCGCGGTCGTCATCCTCGAGATCGTCGACCTTGCCCTCGGCGCGTTCAAGCATGGCTTCGGCCTTGCGCTTGATCTTCTGGGCGTCGGTAATCGCTCGGATGATGCCCTTGTTGACGCCCTGCTTCTTGGCGTCGGCGAGCAGCGTCTTCTGATCGGCATCGACTTCCTTCTGGATCGCCCGCTTCTTCACCTTGAAATCGGCGTCGAGGAGCCGGAGCTTTTCCTCTCGGATCTGCTCGAGGCGATCGAACTCCTCGACGAAAGAGGCCGCTTCTTTGGAAGATGCCCGGTTTGGACGTTCATGAATCGCGGTCACGCGAACTTCCTTTCAGCCGAGCGGAGCTCGGCGCGCTGGCGTTGGCTGTATTCGGCATGGGAAAGCCGTTGATGTGCGCCGCAGTAGCTGCGTTCGGGCTCTTTATCGGCGCCGCAGCACAGCAGGCCTTTGCCTTCGATCCCGTCGACCGGCCACTTGCAGCCGGTGTTCACCGCGAAATGGACTGGGAGCACGCCGGGAATCGGATCGAAGGCGTTCTTGGTGGCGATGACGACACCAGGCGAAGCGGCCCGCTGCTCGGCTCGGGCCTTGAAATCGAAGGGGTGGGGATTGTTGGGGCCGCGCATTGGGGCGGCCTCGACGGTACCGGCGGCGCTTTTCCGCAGGACCTTGTCCCGCTTCGGCGCTGTGGCCCGTGGTGTTCCTTTTGCTGGAGCCTTGCCGGCACGTTTGGCACGCGCCGCCTTTGGCTCCGGGCCCGGAGTCCGTGGCTTCAGTTTCAACGCGCCCTTGGCGCGCAACGATGCCGCAATGGTGCCGATGGCGCTCCTGGACGTCGCACCAAGGCGTTCCGCAATGGCGCTATAGGTGAGACCCTTCGCCAGAAGAGGCTGGACGGCGGCTTCCTTCGCCTTCCTGTCCATGTAGATCCAAGCCGTCATCTGGCGTCTCCGCCAGTTCCGGATAGATCCAGTGCGCCAGCGAGTCGGCCCAGAGCACGCATTTGGTGGCCATCCAGCGGCGCGCCTTCCGCGGCAAGATGAGCTGCCAGAATGTTCGCCGTGGCGGCGAGTTTAAGCTTGGCACGTCTGGCCTCCTGGATCGCGCGCAGTTCCTGCAGCGCGAGAACTTCGTGATAGTCGGCCCGACGGGCTTCGCCATAAAACCACGATTTGACGCGGTTCCAAGTCAGGTCCTTCAGACGATGAGAGAATTCCTTGTTGGTCAGGCCTTCATAGACCGCCGAGATCTGGTCTTTCCAGTTCCCATTCGGCGCGATGATGCCGGCGATGTCGCGTGTGAGGCCTTGGGCGATCGCTACGCTAGACATGATGCGACCGCCCTGGCATCGGCGCTCCGAAAATAATTCTGAGCGCTCCGAAGAGCTTTCCGAGAGGTCCGAACCGTTCATTGCTATCTCTCCATCCAGCGACGGACTTGGAGAAACGCGATGAACGGACAGACGAAAAACACCGAGCCACCACCAACTGGGAAAGCGAGGGGCCCACCAAGCCGGCGAGATGCCAGCGGGAAATGCGGAGCGGTGTAGAAGCTGCGGACAACATCACCCGGTGACCTCAGGGGTCGCAGGGTTCAGGTCATAAAAATCATTAGGGCTGACCTGCCCATTCGTTATTTCAGTAATTTTCCTCATTTGATCGGGCCTGGGCACGCGTTCGCCGCGAAGCCACTTTCGAAGGCCGGAAACCGAACAATCGCCGACACGTTCGGCCATCTGTTCGTGGGTCAAACCATTCTGCTCGATGAAATCGGAAAGTTTCATTCCTATAGACTTCCCCATAATGGGAAAGATTGCAAGCAGATTTTGGGGAAGGCTCGCACCTGTGGTGCATGGTAGAAATCCCGTTATGGGTAATCAGCTCAAAAAAATCCGCGAATCCAAAGGGATGACGCACGATGATGCCGCGGCCGCTATGGCGATCTCGCGCGGCCAGTACATCAAGCTCGAGCGCGGGGAGCGGCGCCTCAACGAAGATTACATTCTGCGAGCATCGCGGGCGTTCGGTGTCCCTGTCCAGTTGGTGATCTCTGACGACGACGAGTGGTCAGGTGATGACGAACTGCCCTCGGCGCCGATCGGCGCCAACTTCCTGCCCTTCGCCGGCACAACGCAGGCCGGCGTCTTCGTCGATGTTGAGCTGCATGCCAACCACGAGCCCCAGGCTGTCGCGATCTCTCCGGATCCTCGGTACCGGCGCGCCAGGCAGTATGTCTGGCAGGTCCTCGGTGATTCCATGAACAAGGCTGGGATCCACGACGGCATGTTCGCCGTGGGTGTCGACTACGTGGACTTCGTGGCTCATTACCGGCCGATCGAAACCGGCGATATCGTAGTGGTTGAGCGCATGCGCTTCGGTGGCCAGGAGCGGGAGCGCACCATCAAACGGTACTGGGAAGAGCCTACCGGCGTCGCCCTGCTGCCGGAGTCGACGAACCCCCACCACAAGCCGATCATGATCCCGAAGGACGGCATCGTCGAAGGCGAAGAGATCCGCATCATCGCCTATGTGACCGGATCTTATAGCCTGTTCGGTAAAGCGATCTTTGACCTCGACGAAGGTCAGAAAATCCACCTCTGATTTCGATCTGCCGTTCTTGACAAGTGGCTGCGCGCGGTTCACCCGCGCGCGCTCGCCGTCGCGCAATCGCGCGGAAGACAGATATAAACCTTCAAGCTATAGCTCTACGTTTCTAGGTTCTCTCTACGTTCGAACCTAGCGCGAAACCTTCACCGATTCCGTGTCCCGCTGCTGTGCCGTGTGGGTGCTGACGCACCCACTGCGTTGTGGCTCTACGATTCAATTTCGGAGTTTACGCGCGCGCATGTTTGCCTTTTCGGGGCGATTGGGGTCTAAAAAATATTCCCCAATATGGGTTTTAATGGCTTGACGACTTTCCCGTTTTGGGGAAGGCTATGGGGCAGAGGAGAAATCCGATGCCAAACCCAGCACCACGACGTGACCCCGAAACCGACGACCTGGCCGGACTGCTGTCCGACCTCGGAAAGCTGCTCTTCGCTTTCCTGATCTTCCCGGCGAGCTGGCTGGTTCTGTCCGCTTGCGTCGCCGACGCGATCAAAGGTGGGTTTTGATGGCCCGCGTCACCAAGATCAGCGAGAGCGTGCTCGCCGTGCTGAGCGCTGCCAGCTTCGACGGTCCCCGCATGACGCTAGCCGGTGCCCTGGACCGCAAGCTCTATGCCGACACCGCGAAGGTGATCGAGGCCGCCGGCGGAAAGTGGAACCGTGCCGCGAAAGCCCACGTGTTCCCGGAAGGCGATGCCGCCGACCAGGTCGAGCCCATCATTCTGACCGGTGAGATCGTGCGACCGCAGGACATGGGGCAATTCGACTCGCCACCGACCGTGGTCCAACGAGTGGTCGAGCTCGCCGACATCAACCGCGGCATGTCCGTCCTCGAGCCAAGTGCCGGCATAGGGAACCTAGCCCATGCTGCTGACGCTTGTGGTGGCAAAGTCACAGCCTTCGAAGTTGATGAAAAGCGAGCTGCAAAGCTTGGCAATTTCGTTGTCCACGTTGCTGATTTTTTGACCATCGAGCCGACGGCCTCGTTCAACCGCGTCGTTATGAACCCACCGTTTGCTCCGGCGCAGGCGGACATCGACCACGTTCTCCATGCCCTGCAGTTCCTGAAACCGGACGGCCGCTTGGTGTCCGTGATGTCGGCGGGCGTCATGTTTCGCAGCAGTGCCAAGACAATCGGCTTCCGGGCGCTCGTTGACCATAGAGGCGGTACGATCTCTAGGCTGCCCGAGGGCTCGTTCCGCGCCAGTGGCACCGACGTCAACACCTGTATCGTGGTGATCCCAGGGGAGGCGGCATGAACGCGCCCTCGATCATCCCCAGTCTCGACGATCTCCGCAGCAGCCTCGAACTCGCCGAACGCGCTGAGGCCTGCGCCGACATGATCGACGACTTCCAGCGGCGCGCCGTCGAGCTGCCTGCAGCGAAACGCCGCGTCACCGAGCTGCGTGACCAAATCTCCCGCCTCGAGGAAACGTTCTGATGAGCGAGCTCGCCGATCTCTCGCATGTATCCGATAGCCAGCTTCGCGCCTGGGCAGATTTCCGGGTGATCTCGTCGGCCCGCTACGTCGATGAGATGGCCAGGCGCGGAAAGGTCTATTCCCAGATCGAGGCGCCCCCGCTCGATTACGAACTCGCTACCGATCTCGATCTCGAGCTTGAACTCGACTTTCCCGAGCTCGCGATCGCTGATGCCGACGACTGCCCACCCTTCGAAGCCCAATCGATGTTTTCAGTCATCGGCTGGCTCAGTCTGGGCGCCGGCGCCGTCGTTGTCGCCGCCTTGTTTGCGGTCGCGTTGTCATGACGGCCGCCCCAGAGATGACCCCGCGGCTTTCGGACCAGCAGCTCCACGAGCTCGCCGACGACGCCTTCACCATCCTCAATTGGGCGAAGCGCCAGCGCTTCAACAAGGATCGCCAAGTCGAAGAGCTGATCCGAACCTTCGAGGTCCGCCTCGGATACCGCGCGCCCGTCATCGGCGAGGCGAAGCCATGATCCAGATCACCATCTTCGCGCTGACGATGCCGCCGTCCCCGATGTTCGAGCAGAAATTCGCCGATCCGGTCGACGCCGATCGGTACGAGGCCTTCTGGCGCCGGCTCGGCCAGTGCCATATCCGCCGGCAGGTGCGGCCATGATCGACATCGCCCCGACCACAGAAGTCGAGACCAGGAAACGCGATCTCGCGATTGCAGCTGCATCGCAGGCGGCCGACGCGCTGGCCGAGTTGCTGCGCTACGCCCGTGAAGGCGACGGCTCTATGTCTGGCCCTTTCGGTACTGATGTTGTCGAGCAGTTGCTCGACGCGGCGAAGATGGCGGCCGAAATCGAAGGCTGGCCCAACCGCGATGAAGAACGCGACCAGGTCTATGGGGCGCTCGTCAAGTTTCTTGAAGGGTGGGCGTGATGGAGAGCCCGTTCACCCGCTTCACCGACAGCGAAGTCCGCGACATGCTGCACAGCGCTGGGCTGCCGGCGGCGCTCGACGCCGCCAATGTCGCTAGCCTTGGCCTTACCCGTATCATGACGCAGCGCCAGCGCGTGCTGGCAGCTTTCGCTGACAACCCTGACGTCGATGCGATCTTTGCAGCATTGGGCCGGCAGGTGCCGAAATCCAGCATTAGGTCCTACCTCTGCCGCGCGGTTCCGAACGGCGAATGGCGGCAGCGCAACAAGCGCGGATCGGGCAGGGCGGCATGACCATCCAGATAATCCGCCCCGCGGATCGCTCGGCCTGGCTTGCTGCCCGTGGCGTTGACGTCACCGCCAGCGTCGCCGGCACGCTCTTCGGTGTCGATCCCTACCGGACCCCATACGAACTCTGGGCCGAAAAGACCGGCCGGCTTTCTCCCGACGAGGAGGAAAGCGAGGCGATGGAACGCGGCAACCTCATGGAGCCTGTCGTCGTCGAGATGGTCAGGAAGCGGTACCCGGAATGGACCGTCACCTATGAGAACGACCGCGCCTATTACCGCGACCCCGAACGTCGGATCGGGGCGACACCAGATGCCTTTCTTGTCAGGCCGGATCGCTTCGGCACCGGCAACATGCAGATCAAGACGGTTTCTCAGGATGCCTTCGAGAAGTACTGGCTGGATCCTGATAGCGGCGAAGTGGTGCCGCCGCTCTGGATCGCGGTTCAGACCATCACCGAGGCGCAGCTGACCGGTTGCCCATGGGCATGCGTCGCGCTTGTTGTCCTGACCGTGCGCGGCACCCTGAAGCTGCACGTCATCGATATCCCGATCGTTCTCAAGCTCTGGAACCGCCTCGTCGAGAAGGTCGGGATGTTCTGGGCGATGGTCAACAGCGGCCAGGAACCGGAGCCGGACTGGCAGCGCGACGGGCCCGTGGTGCTCGACATCTACCGCAACAGCATGCCGGAACGCCGGGATCTCACCGATCGTCAGGATATCGATGAACTCGTCGGCATCTACGTCGACGCGAAAGCAAAGGTGGCTGAGAACGCCGCCGTCGCGGATCGGATCCGGCCCCAGATCATCTACGCCCTCGGCACCGCCGAGATCGGCCAGACCGTGAACTGGCAGATCACCGCCCGATCCTCGGTACGTACCGGAGATTTCGGCGAACCGATCAAGACGCGCGTGCTGCGCGTCAAACCACAGGAGATCCATAGTGGAAGTTTATGACGCCCCATCCATCGCCGGGCCAGGGCACAACCTTGCCTCGGTTACCGACATCCTGAAAGACCGGTTCGTTGGGCTCATCGACGAGGTCGAGGACCTCGCCAACCAAGCGAACGCGGCACGCGATGCCCTCGGGACCCCGCCCACGGTCACAACCGACGAACAGCGCGACCAGCTGACCAAGCTCGGCCTCGATGCCCACAAGCTCGGGAAACGGCTCGATGAGACCAAGCTGGCGACAACGAAGCCGCTGCGCGATGAGGTCGCCGAAACGAACGGCTTCTTCCAGACGCTTGCCACCCGTCCGGACAAGATCAAGACCGCGTTCCAACAGCTGGTCGGTACCTACGATGAGGCCAAACGCGCCGAGGAACGCCGCAAGGCCGCCGAGGTGGCCGAACAGGCCCGCCAGGAGGCGCAGCGCAAGCTCGAAGAAGCGGCGGCATCCAGCCACGGCGTGATGAGCGATGTCGTGCTGAAGGAAGCGTCGGACGCCGAGCACCGCGCCGCAGTGCTCGAGAACGCAGCGTTGTCCGCCGGCAGCGGCCCGACGCGGACCGAAGGCGGCACGATCAGCCGTGTGACGAAGTGGGATTTCCGCATCGTCGAAGCCGCCAAGATCGATCTCAACAAGCTGCGCGCCCATTTCTCGATCACCGACATCGAGAAGGCAGTCCGTGCCCACGTCCGCGCCAACCGCGATACCGCACCGATCGCCGGCGTCGAGATCTTCCCAGATACCAAAACCCAGTTCCGCGGCTGATCGAGCCCCGGCAATAGGAGACCAATGCGATGAACACCCCAACGCGTACGCCGGCGCACGACCGCGAAACCGGTGAAATCGTTCAGCCCGGGAATCTGCCAGCCAGCTACCAGGCCGGCAATCAGAGCCTTGCGGTCCAACTCGCGATGGCCGAGCTCAATCAGGACGTCGTCACGGCGAGGTCATTTCCGCGCTCCGTCTCCACGGTGATGCGCAACATTACCGAGCTCGTCATGCTGGACGAGCAGACCGCGAAGGAATGCGTGTATGCGGTGCCGCGCGACGGCAAGACCATTCGCGGTCCCAGCATCAGGCTCGCCGAGATCATCGCCAGTCAGTGGGGCAACTGCCACTGCGCTTCCCGTGTCGTTCATATCGACCGGATCGAAAAGTACGTCGAATCCGAAGGCATCTTTCACGACCTCGAAACGGGCTTGAAGCGGACGGCAAGGACGCGCAAGGCGATCGCGAAGCGTGATGGTGGTGTCTACAGCCTCGACATGGTCATGACCGCCGGCAATGCGGCGGCCTCAATCGGCATGCGCGAGGCGATCCTCAAAGGCGTCCCGAAAGCGGTCTGGCGGCAGGCCTACGAGCATGCCGAGAAGGTCATCCGTGGAGATGTTACCACCTTGGCGGAGCGCCGCGGTGACGCAATGAAAGCGCTGCTCGGTCTCGGTGTAACAGCCGAACGTGTCTTCGCCGCGATCAACGTTGCTGGCCTCGAAGAGATCGGTCTCGATGAATTGGCCGACCTCTTCACGATGTACCAGGGCGTCAAAAATGGCGACACGAACGTCGACGAGGTGTTCCCGTCTCCGAAGCAGAAGGGTGATGAGCCTGCGACTCTGAAAGGCAAGCTGGACAAGCTCGCCGGCGACGATGTCGACAAGAACAAGAATGCCGCCGATGCGGCCAAGAAATCGGAGGCTGGTTCGTCCCCCGCCGCCTCCGACAAGCCCGGTAAGGCTGGCCCTGCGGCCACCGGGCAGCAGCCGTCGTCCGACTCCTCCCCCGAGTCGGACGACGGCGATCTCATCGCGGATGCCAACCGCAAGGGCCGCGCCGCCTATCGCAAGAACATGAACCGCAAGGCCAATCCGTTCAGGGAAGGTGCGGAACGTGACGCCTGGCTGGCCGGCTACAATGACGAAGCCGCCAAAGATGGCGACAACAGCCCCGAACCTGGTTCGGAGGACTGATCGATGTCCCAGACCTCACGGTTTGGCCTCGGGCTCCCAGAGGCCACGGAAACGGGCAGCATCGAGTACGTCCGTGCTGTTCTCGATCCCCAGATCGACGAGCTGCAGAACCAGCTCGACCTCCTGCAGGGTGTCCGTCGCGCGATCGCGGGAACATTCGGGATCGATCGGCGAGGGGACGAGGCCGGTAAGTTCGGCCAGCTCGCCGACGCCGCAAAACGCGCCGAATACGAAGGTGGCGGCGAACGCAGTTCCGATGCCGAAGGCCGTCTGGTCCCCCGAGGTCGTGTCGAACGGCCGAGGATCGCATCATGAGTGCCGCGGTTGTGACGTTCCGCGTCCACTTCAAGGATGGCCTCTCCATCGATTTCGACGCCGCTGATGCCAAGGCCGCGCGGGCCGAGGCCGAGAAACAGCACCCCGCTCTCATCAGGAAGATCAAGGTCGTGAGGGAAAAATGACCCAGGAAATCGAAGCGGTCAGCATCGACACTTATCGCGCCGGGATGCGTCAGCTGATGTCAGCGGCGGGGCCGGGCACCATACCGAATATGACCAAAGATGGCGTCGTCGATGTTCCCTATGCCGCCGGCGACCTGCTTTTGGCCAACGAGCAAGGCAATCTGATCTGCGGGCCTGTCAGCGTGCCAGGCGCCATCGATCTAGCCGAACGGATCCTCGAAGGCGAACAGCGCGCGATTACGCATCCCCTGACGCTTTTCACCCTCGCAATGGCGCTGGCCGGCTTCCGGATCGAGCTCGATCCGGAGGCGGCTGTCATCGACATGCACCAATCACCGGAGCCCGACCCCAAATGAAGTACGCTGTCATCGATACAGAAACAAACGGCCTCTTTCGTTTCAAGGATGCCGCCGGCGTTCCGGTCCCCGCCGACGATCCGTCTCAGCCACGTCTTGCCCATCTCGGCATCATCCTGGTCGACGAGCAGCTCCGGGAAGAGCGTGCCATTGATCTGTACGTCCGGCCCGACGGCTGGAAGATGGAGCCCGACGCGTTTGCGGTAAACGGGCTCACCGACGAGTTCCTTGCCGAGAACGGCGCCGATGTTCTCGACGTCCTCGACCAGTATGTCCGGGTCATCGACGCCGGCTACGTCATCGTCGCCTTCAATGCCCAGTTCGACTGCAAGCAAATGCGCGGCGAACTCCGCCGTGCCGGCCTCGATGACAGGTTCGAGCAGACCCCGAACATCTGCGTCATGCGCGCCTCGACGGCGCTGAAGATCAAGAAGGCCTCCGGCAAAGGCGGTTTCCCTTCGCTATCTGATGTCTGCGCCCATTTCGGCATCGATCATAAAGCCGTCCATACCGCCGGCGGCGACGCACGTGCCGCCCTCGAGATCTTCCGTCGGCTTCACGCCGCCGGCGCGCTACCCACCGCACGCGTTCACTACTCGAAGACGCCGCCGCTGCATGCCACGGAACCGCCGGAAGGTCTGTCCGGAAAACAAGCGTCGATCGTCATCGTCGACGAAGTCGAAGCCTCGGTTCCAGAGCGCTTCTGATGAGGCTCTCAGCAATCATCGTACGGCTCGCCGAACTCGGCATCAAGTTGCCGGTCCAGACCCATGTCGACGACAGCACCACGATCGCGGATGCCGACGGCAGTGAAATCTGTGTCATCGATCCCAACCACCAGCGCGACGACAGCACGGTCTTCGAGATCACTGCCCTCCTCGTCGGACTCATAAATGTGGCTTCGACGCCGGTTGCCAAGACGAGCTTAGACCCGTCCGACATCGGCGCCGAGGCCGTCGATATTGCCAACGAGCTTGGGGCGGTACTCCAAGGCAGGAACACAGCCGCTTGCTTCATCGCTCTCTCGATGGTGCTCGGTGCCTCGGCGGCCATGGCTGAGCGCCCGGACTTCGACGGCATGATGAAACGGATCGAGACCGGCGCCCGCGACAGCTTCCTTCGCACCATGCGGGAGCAAGGCCGTGGATAAGCCGAAAATCGACATTCTCGATATGCCTGAGAACCCGACGCCGACAGAGCTAGGCGCTTGGGCGGCCTCGCTGGACGATCTCCCCCACACATTCAGCCTGGGGTTGGTCCGGGAGATGTTCAAGGAACGGCGAGCCGCTCGTCTCCGCGAGGTCGCGGCGTCTGGAGGGGCAAATGGCTGAGCCATTCACCCTGATCCGCGTCGTCGATACCGAAACCACTGGCATCGATGATCCCTGCGAGATGGTCGAGGTCGGCTGGACCGATGTTCGCCTGTTCCCAACCGGCTGGGAGATCGAACGCGGTCCCCAAAGCGTCCTCGTCAATCCTGGTATGGCGATCTCGTTTCCGGCGATGGCCGTCCATCACATCACGGATGAGCAGGCCGCGAGCGGGATATCGCCGTCCCAGGCGAAGCAGCATGTCCGCGCCGGCGCCGATATCTTGTGCGCCCACAACTCGGCCTTCGATAGCCGCTTCATCGGAACCGATCGGCCGTGGATCTGCACTTTCAAGGCGGCACGGACAGCCTGGCCGGATATGCAATCCCATGGCAACAGCTCGATCCGGTACGAGCGGGGCCTCTGCCTCGGTGATGACCGCAGCCAGCCGTCGCACCGCGCCGGCCCCGATACCTGGGTGACTGCCCACATCCTGCTCGACCTCCTCAAGATCTATCAACCCGAAACCCTGATCGAGATGACGGGGAGGCCGGTCACCTTGATCAAGGTCGGATTTGGCGAGCACTTCGGAAAGCGCTGGTCCGACGTTCCAGACAAATACCTCGATTGGATCCTGAACAAGTCGAGCATGCCGTCGGATCCGAACCGCGAGGACGACGTCCACACCGCGCGTCTTGAGGTCAGCAAGCGCGCCGCAAAGGCCTCGACATCATCGGCGCCGACATCGGCGGCGTCCACTCACGATCCCGATGCCTGGCGTAAAGAAATGGAGCGGTTCTGATGGGCTACTTTCTCGCAGTCGCGTTGTCGTCGTTCTGGTCGTTCCTCGGTACCCTGATCATCCTGCTGATCGTCTTCATCGTGATCATGGGGCTGTTGGGCGTTGTCCTCCGGACCCGCAGTCAGCGCCGGAGCATGACCGAGACCGACATCATCAAGATCGTCCGTGGAGGTTTCGACGTCGGCAAGTTCGACGCCCAGATATCGCGCTTGATCAAGCGCAACCAACAGCGCGGGGGACGAGATGGCTGACTTTCGTCAGTGGTCGCCCCAGCAGGCATCCGCGCTCGATGCGGTGGCGCGTTGGTACGGCAGCGGCCTCGATCGCAAGCAAGTCTTCCGCGTCTTCGGTTACGCCGGCACCGGGAAAACCACGCTGGCGCGTTACTTCGCCGATGGTCTCAAGGGTGCCGTCCATTACGCCGCTTACACCGGCAAGGCCGCAATGGTGATGCGCAAGAACGGTTGCCGCGGTGCGATGACGATCCACGCCACGATCTACAACGTCGACTTCAATCCGGAGACCGGCGTCAAGAAATTCGTTGTGAAGGATGTCGACGACCTCGGTGATGCCGCTCTGTTTGTCATCGACGAATGCTCGATGGTCGACGAGGAGATCGGCAAGGATCTGCTGTCGTTTGGTGTCCCTATTCTGGTTCTCGGGGATCCGGCGCAGTTGCCACCGGTCAAGGGTGGCGGATTCTTCACCGAGGCCGATCCCGATGTGATGCTGACCGAGATCCATCGTCAGGCCGCCGAGAATCCTATCGTCCAGATGGCGACTACGATCCGCGAAGGTGGCCGACTCCAGTACGGCATCTATGGTGTCAGCTGCGTGATCTGTCGTGCCGATCTTACCCAGGACGACGTCATAGAAGCCGACCAGTTGCTGGTTGGTCTGAACAAAACCCGATCCGCCTACAATTTCCGGATGCGCGTTCTCCATGGCCGCACCGGCCCCATGCCGGAGGTCGGCGATCAACTGGTCTGTCTGAAGAACGACCGCGAAAAGGGCCTATTCAACGGCGGCCTCTGGAAGGTCGAGGAACTACTGAAGCTCCGGAAAGGCCATCTCAACGACCACTGCATCCGGATGCACGTCGCCTCGCTCGACTTCGAGAAGTCGCCACCAGTCGAGATCAAGGTCCGGAAAGAGTTCTTCGAGGGCGCCGGAAACGAGATCCCATGGAAGGAACTCAACGGCACCCAGCAGTTCGACTACGGCTACGCACTCACTGTGCACAAGGCCCAGGGCTCCCAGTGGGAGACCGTCTGCCTGTTCGACGAGAGCGCCTCCTTTCAATCCGACCGCGCGCGCTGGCTCTACACAGGCCTGACGCGTGCGGCCGAGAAAATCACGGTGGTGATGTGATGCTGCTCGGTTCCTTCCACGACGCCTCAAAGATCCGGCACCACGAGGCCGCCCAGTGGGTAGCCAATGCCATCGAGCAGCTCCGGCGCGATGCCCAAGTGAAGGCGGCGCGAACCGCGGCGCTCGACTACGAACTCTACCAGACCCTTGCCAATATCCCCCGTCCATACAAGGCGCCGGCGCTGGAGCTCATCGAGCGCGTCGCGGCCTGGCACCGCGTATCCGTTGGGGACATCAAGTCGCCGGCGAGGTCGCGGTACATCATCGAGGCCCGTTTCGATGCCATCGCAGCGGTCAAGATCGCCTATCCGAAGATCAGCCTGCCTAAGCTCGGACAGATGTTCTGCCGCGACAACTCCACCATTTTGCACGCGCTCCGGGTGAGGGGGATTTCATGTTCGAGACGATGACCTCTGCCGCCGCGCTAGCGAAATGATTAGCCTCCGCCTCATAAGGCGCGAAACGAATCTTGTCGGAACCGGGTTTGGTTCTGGTCCGGGATCGGGTGAGGGGCCCGGAGGTGTCGGTGGACCGGGATCGGGCACCGGCCGAGGCCGGGTTGCGGCTTGCATCGGCGGCACCCGAACCTCGTCTGGATTAGGCAAAGGTTCCTCATCTGGCAGACGGTCAGGGTCCGGCTCATCGATTGGTCTAGGCTCTCGCTCCGGCTCTGGCGACGGCAGCGGGTTCGGCATGTCTTCGTCTGGGATAGGCTTTTTCGGTCCAGCCATTTGGCGTGCTCCTCGTTGGCTCTTGAAAACCAAACCGGCCATTGCCCACATCGTTCCATCTGAGGTCGGAGGGTGCGGCCATGGCTGACCGCCCCATCCTCTTTTCCGGGCCCATGGTCCGCGCCCTGCTAGCTGACAGGAAGACGCAGACGCGTCGGATCATCGACTTCGCCGGTGTCGACAAGGTCGTCGAGTTCGTCCGTGTCGGTTTCGATAGGGATACAGGGGTCCCGTTCTTCGAGATGAAGGGCGGTGCTGGCCAGTTCCTCACGCGGCCGAAGGGTAGGCACTTCGTCGACCACCATTACTCGCCGCGGTTCGGCGTCGGCGACCGTCTCTATGTCCGCGAGGCGCATGCGATTGTTCCCCGGACGGCCTACCGTTGCAGCGAAGGCGTCGAGCAGATGCTTCGCCCCGACGACGACCATGACGCTGCGATCTTCAGGTGCGGATGGGACCGTAGCATACCCAAATGGCGGCCAGGCATTCACATGCCGCGCTGGGCGTCGCGCCTTACCCTCACCGTGACCGACGTCCGTGTGCAGCGCCTTCAAGAGATCAGCGAGGCGGATGCGATTGCCGAAGGAGCTTGGTCTAACGGCAAGGGCTACACATGCTTTGAGACGAACGCTGGCAGAACGGAAATGCTGCCGGCGGCGCGACCAGCATTCGCTGAATTGTGGAACAGCCTCAACGCCGAGCGCGGCTACGGCTGGTACGTCAACCCATGGGTGACCGTGACCACCTTCGCCGTTGAGCGTCGGAACATCGACGAGGTGGCACCATGAGCCAGCGGAAACTGTCTGGCTTATCGCGCTCTGCCTTCGAGGCTGGCGAGGGCTTCCTGAACTCGATCGAAAATTGCCGGATCATGGGCCCGAGATGCCTTCATCTGGGCGACCGCAGATTTGGCCTCACTGTCGGAAAGCGAGAAACCAGTTTCGCTATCGCCCCATTTCATTTTGACTTGGAAACCACCTGCCTTCCCCGTGGACACCAGAATTTGAGGCAGCCCATCGAGGCTATTGCCGTTCACCTTCAAGTCATGAATCACGGCCAAGGCCGTCGCGCCTGCAATGTCAGCGCCAGAAATTCCAAGCGTTTGGTAGTAGGTCAATCTACATCTCCTGTTTCTGGCTTAGGCGTACATCTGAGATATACGGCGCACAAGCGGGCATGGTGGCACCATGTCTGAGCGGATCCCATGCATCAATCCGCGCTGCCGGCGCACCTTCGCCGATGACGGCAAATCTAGCGAGATCATTTGCGGGAAGTGCTTCCGGACCTTGCCGGAAGCAACGCGCAAGCAGCACCGCCGCTACTGGCGCAAGATCCACAAGTGGGAGCGCCGCATCACACGCACCGGCGACGAATTGAACATCTTCCGGATGCGGGCAGTTCGCGACACGTTGTCGATGCGTCTCAATATGCATTGGGACACATGCATCAAGCCGTTCTTCCTGGCACCTGAAAAGCCAGCTGGCCTCGACGCCTTCTTCGAAGAGGTCGGGTTTTGAAGCCGGTACTCGTCCATCGCTATTCGTGGCTCATACCTGAGGCCATCGAGGCTCTGCTTGGCGACGACGCCGGCGACGCCAAGGGCTGGCGGATGAGGGTCGAGGGCGACGAGCTCGTCGTCGACATAGTGGAACCGGCCTCCCGTTTGCCTCAAGCCAAGAGCGAGGAATCGCGTCCGGCCGCCTCAGACGAGGGATCGTCGGCGCCGGAGACAAAATCGAAGTCGGTAAACTCGATTCCCGAAAAGGCGACCTCAGGTCAATCAGAGCGCAAAGGCGGCCCGCTGGCCCGCACCGCCGCAATCATTGGGGGCGAAAAGGGATTCTGGACCTTTGCCAAGCACAAATACGGTGAGGAAATCTCGTCGGCCGACCAAGCTGAGGCCTGGATAAAAAAGGTCTGTAGCATCGAGAGCCGTGTCGATCTCGATCACGAGCCCCGCTCCGCCCAGGTATTCCGTCCGATCGAGAAGGCATATCGGCTCTGGCTCGAGGGCTATGACTGATGGCCAGGCGTACCATCTTGATGCCACCAACGCTGGTACCGCGCGGTCTCAGCCGCGAAGAGGCCGCGGCATATCTCGGTATAGGCACCACATTGTTCGATGATCTCGTCAAGCTTGGTCAGATGCCAGACGCCAAGAAGCTAAAGGGTGCGGTGCGCTGGGATCGGCTGCAGCTTGACTGCGCATTCGAAAAGTTGCCGTCTAATGGCGAGGGCGCGCAGCAGGGTGACGACGAACAGAAGCCCGAAGACGATCCCTGGAGCAAAGTGCGTGCCTGAAGGGTCGGACATGATTGTGAGCCTGAAGCTCAAGAACGTGTGTCGCGAAGTCGATCGGCACCAAACGGTTCGGTACTACTACCGGAAAAAGCCGGGGCCGCGCATCGTGTTAAAGGGTGAGTTTGGTTCCGACGAGTTCCTGCAGTCGTATCAGGATGCCAAGGCCGGGCTTTTGCGGCCGGCTCCGAGGTTTACAACGGCTAAGCTGGCGGAGGTTCGGAAGAACACCCTGCGTTGGCTATGCATGACGTACTTCGAGAGCGCCAATTTCAGGCTCCTCGGAAAGGATACCCAGCGTGTCCGCCGCCAGATCCTGGAGCACTGTCTTGAGGAGCCAGTCGAGCCCGGATCAGAGGTGCTGTTTTCGGAGTTCCCGCTTGAGCGGCTTTCACCAAAGGCGATCAAGGCGCTGCGCGATCGCAAGCTTGATCTACCGGAAGCCGCCAACGGTCGTGTCAAGGCGTTGCGGCAGGTCTTCGCCTTTGCTGTCGAAGAAGAAGGCGAAAACGGCGATTCGCTGATGGAGAGGAACCCGGCAAAGGATGTCGGATACCTCGACAGCAACAACCCGGATGGCTTCCATAGCTGGTCGATTGAAGAGGTCCGCCAATACGAGGCCAAGCATCCGATAGGAACCAAGGCCAGGTTGGCCCTCGCGCTCCTGCTTTTCACGATGCAGCGGCGCTCCGATGTCATCCTGTTCGGAAAACAGCACGTCCGAATCAACCCTGACCCGCAGGAAGACGAATTCGAGCGAACTCTTGTGTTCACCCAATTCAAGGGACGGAAGCGGAATCCGGTCACACTCGATGTCCCGGTCATCCCGCACCTCTGGGAAATCGTCGAAAAAAGCCCGATCGGTGATCTGACATTCCTCGTCACCGCGTTCGGCCGCGGTTTCACCAGTGCTGGATTCGGTAACAAGATGCGGCAGTGGTGCGATGAGGCCAAGCTGCCGCAGTGCAGTGCTCATGGCCTTCGCAAGGCCGGGCTATCTGTGCTCGCCGAGCTGGGATGCAGCACCAAGCAGATCATGTCGATTTCGGGTCACCAGACCGAAAAAGAGGTCACCCGTTACACGCGTTCGGCGGACCAAAAGAAGCTGGCAACGGCAGCGATGACGAAGCTGGCTCGGAACAGAGCTTGAACAGATTTGCCCTAACCTTTTGCCCGATGTGATTCTGTTCGGGAAAAAAGGCGATAAAATCGAGTGTTATCAGTGGGGTGAAAAAGGAGTGGTGCCCAGACGCGGATTCGAACCACGGACACGCGGATTTTCAATCCGCTGCTCTACCAACTGAGCTATCTGGGCCTAGTTCCAGGATCGGGCCAGAAGCCTTGATCCGGATGCCTTGAGTGGTGCGCTGCACCCTTGAAAGCGGGTGGGTTATAACACGAGATTTGCCGCTGTCCAGCGCCTGCGGCGTGTTTTTCTGGAAGAAATCACAGGCCGTTGCGTAAGCAGCGACTGCCGCTCAGTGCTGTTCGCCGGCTTCGCCGTTTCCGGCCGAATCCTCGTCTTCGTCATCGCGAACGGGAATGGCGTAGCTGCCCGAAAGCCAGCGGTTGAGGTCGACGGCCTTGCAACGCGGCGAGCAGAACGGGTAGCTGTCGCGCGCCGAGGCCTTGCCGCATTCGGGGCAGGCGATCTTGGCGCGCAGGGGCGTTACGACGGCGTCGGGCTTGTCGGTCATATGCGAGCGCCGGCCTGCCAGTTGAGCTGGACCTGATAGCCTTCGCCTGAAAGCAGCAATGTCGTTTCGTAGAGCGGCAGGCCCACCACATTGGTGTAGGAGCCGACGAGCTTGACCACGAAGGTGCCGGCGAGGCCCTGGATGCCATAGCCGCCGGCCTTGCCGCGCCATTCACCCGAGCCGAGATAGTTTTCCATGTCCTGCTTCGACAGGCGCTTGAAGCGCACGCGCGTTTCGACCAGCCGCTGGCGCAGCTTGCCGGCAGGCGTCACCAGCGCGAGGCCGGTGTAGACCCGATGCGAGCGGCCCGAAAGCAGTTGCAGGCAATGCAGCGCCTCGTCGGATGTCTCGGCCTTGGGCAGGATGCGCCGGCCGACGGCAACGACCGTGTCGGCGGCAAGGATGAAGCCGGAAGCCGGCTCGGCTTCCTTGGAAAGCACGTCGTGCGCCTTCTGGGCCTTGGTCACCGACAGGCGTTTGGCCAGCGAGCGCGGATGTTCGGCCCGCATCGGGCGTTCGTCGACATCCGCTGGGAACAGCCGATCGGGCTCGATGCCTGCCTGCTGCAACAGCTCGACACGGCGGGGCGAACCCGAGGCAAGCACAAGCTTTTGCAGATCGCTCAATCCATGATCCTGTAGGCTGAGACCGGCCGACGTGCTGATAGCAGGCGGCTTACTTGAAGCGGTAGGTGATACGGCCCTTGGTCAGGTCGTAGGGCGTCATTTCGACGAGGACCTTGTCGCCGGTGAGAACGCGGATGCGGTTCTTGCGCATGCGGCCAGCGGTGTGGGCGATGATTTCGTGTTCGTTTTCGAGCTTGACCCGGAACATCGCATTCGGCAACAATTCCGTAACAACGCCCGGGAACTCGAGGACTTCTTCCTTCGGCATTCGGTACCTTTGGTTTGGATGACTTTCCGGCGACCTGGCCGGAATTTTCGCGGAACCTATATGATATTCCACGCTTTGTGAACACGCTTAATCGGCGTCGTTTTCTTGTGTCTCGGCGGCAAATCGTTTGGCCATTCTGTGCTTCAGCCGCTCACGTACGTCGCGATAGGCGTGCATGATCTGGTCGCGCGTCCCGGTGATCACCGTTGGATCGGGCGTCGGCCAGTATTCGACGTCGACCGCCATCGAGCGGGTGAATTCGAGTGCCGCATGGTGCGCCTCGGGTGCGAGCGTCACGATCAGGTCGAAATAGTTGTCCTCAAGATCATCGATGGTGCGCGGCTGGTGTTCGTCGAGCCCCATGCCTTCCTCGGCAAGCACGGCATCGACGAAGGGGTCGCGGTCGCCGGCGCGCACGCCAGCTGACGCCACGAAGATCGAGGCTGGCAGAGCATGGCGGGCAATCGCCTCGGCCATCGGCGAGCGGACCGAGTTCATTCGACACATGAACAGGATGGAGCGCGGAGAGGTGCCGTTTGCCGCCATACGTCATCCGCGCCAGTGAAGCACGCAGATCAGCGTGAAAAGGCGCCGCGCGGTGTCGAAGTCGATCTCGATCTTGCCGGAGAGACGGTCGAGCAAGGTCTGCGAGCCTTCATTGTGCAGGCCGCGCCTGCCCATGTCGATCGCCTCGATCTGGCTTGGCGTCGAAGAGCGGATCGCCTCGTAATAGCTTTCGCAGATCATGAAGTAGTCCTTCACGATGCGGCGGAACGGCGTCAGCGACAGGATGTGGGTGACGACTGCTTCGCCATGCTCGCGTGAGATGGCGAAGACCAGCCTGGCGTCTACCAGCGACAGCTTGAGCCGGTAAGGGCCATGGCCATCGTCATTGATCGGATGGAAGCTGTTTTCTTCGATCAGGTCGAAGATCGCCACAGCCCGTTCATGCTCGACGTCGGGCGTCGAACGGCCGATCGATTCGTCGAGTTCGACGTCGACCAGGCGGGAGCGTGCGTGGCCTTTGTCGGACATCGCCGCCTACATGTTCAATCTGATGGCGACCGAGCGTGCATGCGCGTCGAGACCTTCGGCCTTGGCCAGCGCGATCGCCGCGGGCGCCAGCGCCCTGAGCTGATCGGGGCCAAGCTTGAGGATCGAGCTGCGCTTGACGAAGTCGAGCACCGTCAGGCCTGAAGAAAAGCGCGCCGAGCGTGCCGTCGGCAACACGTGGTTGGAGCCACCGACATAGTCGCCGATGACTTCGGGCGTGTGCTTGCCGATGAAGATGGCACCGGCATTGCGGACCTTCGGCAGCATGGCTTCCGGATCGGCGACGGCGAGTTCGAGATGCTCTGCGGCGATACGATTGACCAATGGCATGGCCGCATCGAAGTCGTCGACCAGGATGACAGCGCCAAAGTCGCGCCAGCTGGCGGCTGCCGTCTCGGCTCGGGGAAGCAGCTTGATCTGGCGCTCGACAGCCTCCTCCACCGACTTGCCGAAGGCGGCGTCGTCGGTGATCAGGATCGATTGCGCCGACACGTCGTGTTCGGCCTGGGCGAGCAGGTCCGCGGCCAGCCAGTCGGGGTCGTTGTCGCTGTCGGCAACAACAAGCACTTCCGACGGTCCGGCGATCATGTCGATGCCGACTGTGCCGAACACCTGGCGCTTGGCCGCCGCGACATAAGCATTGCCGGGGCCGACGATCTTGGCGACAGGAGCAATGGTTTCGGTGCCATAGGCAAGGGCGGCAACAGCCTGGGCGCCGCCGACGCGGTAGATTTCCGACACGCCGGCAAGGTCGGCTGCAACAAGCGTAAGCGGGTTGATGACACCGCCTGATGCCGGCACGACGATGACGATGCGCTCGACGCCGGCGACCTGCGCCGGCACGGCATTCATCAGCACCGAGCTTGGATAGCTCGCCGTGCCGCCGGGCACATAGAGCCCGACCGCCTCGACGGCGGTCCAGCGCGAGCCGAGCTCGACGCCGATCGGGTCGACATAACGGTCGTCCTTGGGCATCTGGCGGGCATGGTGCGAACGGATGCGGTCGCGGGCAAAGCGCAGCGCCTCGACCGTCTCCGGATCGGCATCCTTGTAGGCTTGTTCGATGTCGGCGCGGGTCACTGCGATGCCGAGCGTGCCGAGGTCGGCACGGTCGAATTTCAAGGTGTAGTCGATCAGCGCTGCGTCGCCGCGGTCACGCACGTCGTCAATGATGGCGCGCACCGTCGCATCGACGTCGTGAGAGACCTCGCGCTTGGTCGTCAGGAAGGCGGCGAAGCGCTTTTCGAAGTCTGCGTCTGATTGGCGAAGCGTGATGGCCATTGTCTGGAAATGCTCAGGTATTGTGGATGGGGCGGGATGAGGCCTGCCAGGCAGCGCCGGTGTCGGTCAGGCGCGCCTCTATGACCTCGACGTCGAGGCGGATGGCGGCATCGCCGGAAAACAGCAGCTCGATCGTCCCGGTCGGGCCTTCTTCCCCGGCGAATCCGATCGCCAGAAGCTCCAGCACCTCGTCGGTCTTGGTACGGGAAATGCCATGCAACTGGGCCGACAGCACGCGGTCGAAATGCAGGATCGACCTGCGCCGCTCGTATTTCGGCCGGAAGAAACCCTTCTTGGTTTCCCAGGCGAAGCGGTTCATCGCCAGCGCAAAACGCTTCGCAGGCGCATCAAATGCGATGTCGCCGACCTTGATCACCGCATCCTGCACATGCGCCGAAACGATCTCCAGATCTTCTTCGTCGAGGGCGACTAGCTTGAGCAGGTTCATGTCCGGTCGGCTGCCTGTGCGGAAAGGTGATGCTTCCGGCTTTGTTAGGCGGTCTTGGTGCAGTGCGCAACCGCGTGTGAGGGCAAGTGGGGCAGTAAGGGACTATGGCAGTAAGGCATTGGGGCGGAAGCCACTATTACCCGACTGCCTTACTGCCCCATTCCCCTAATTCAGCCGCTGATGCGCTCGATCACCGCGCCGCAACGCGACAGCTTTTCTTCTAGGCGCTCGAAGCCGCGGTCGAGATGGTAGACGCGGTTGACCACCGTTTCGCCTTCGGCGGCGAGGCCGGCGATGACCAGCGACACCGAGGCGCGCAGGTCGGTCGCCATGACAGGCGCGCCCTTGAGCTTGGAAACGCCCTCGACGATCGCCGTCTGGCCCGACAGCGTGATGTGGGCGCCGAGGCGGGCGAGTTCCTGCACATGCATGAAGCGGTTTTCGAAGATCGTCTCGGTGATCTTGGATTTGCCCTTCGACATCGTCATCAGGCCCATGAACTGCGCCTGCAGGTCGGTGGGAAAGCCGGGGAAGGGCTCGGTGACGACGTCGACCGGGGTGATGCCCGAGCCGTTGCGCAGCACGCGGATGCCGGAATTGGTCTGGATGATCTCGGCACCGGTCTGCGACAGCACGTCGAGCGCACCTTGCAGCAGGTCGGCGCGTGCGCCTTCGAGCAGCACGTCGCCACCGGTCATGGCGACAGCCATGGCGTAGGTGCCGGTCTCGATGCGGTCGGGGATGACGCGGTGGCGCGCACCCGACAGCGAATCGACGCCTTCGATGGTGATCGTCGAGGTGCCCTGACCGGTGATCCTGGCGCCCATGGCGTTGAGGCATTCGGCGAGGTTGACGACCTCAGGCTCGCGGGCTGCGTTTTCCAGCACCGTCTCGCCGCGCGCCAGCGTCGCCGCCATCATCAGCACATGGGTGGCGCCGACCGAAATCTTGGGGAAGGTGTAGCGGTTGCCGGTGAGGCGGTTCTTGGCCGACGCCAGGATGTAGCCGTTCTCGACCTCGATCTTGGCGCCCAGCGCCTGCAGGCCGTCGATGAAAAGGTCGACCGGGCGCGTGCCGATGGCGCAGCCACCGGGCAGCGACACCTTGGCTTCGCCCATGCGGGCGAGCAGCGGGCCGATGACCCAGAAGCTGGCGCGCATCTTGGAGACCAGCTCGTAAGGCGCTGTGGTGTCGACGATGTTGCGCGCGGTAAACGAGATGGTGCGCGAATAGCCTTCGCCCTGGCGCTCGCGGCGGCCGGAGACGGAATAGTCGACGCCGTGATTGCCGAGAATGCGGATCAGTTGCTCGACATCGGCCAGATGCGGCACGTTTTCGAGCGTCAGCGTATCGTCGGTGAGCAGCGAGGCGATCATCAGGGGAAGGGCTGCGTTCTTCGCGCCCGAGATCGGGATGGTTCCGGTCAGCTCGTTGCCGCCGACAATTCTGATGCGATCCATTGGCCGTCGTTTCTCCGGGCGATCCCGGTTCTGGCGAGAAATTTTCTTGCCGCCCGTCTAGACCATCGCGCTTTCAGGTTCAAGAAAGCGCGGTTTTGCGGTCATTGGGCGCCAAGCGCCTGCCGTCGCCGGTCAGGCTTTCTCGGGTTTCTCCGTCTCGCCCTCTGAAGCCGCGAGGCCTTCCGGCCTCGTATCGGCTTCGCCGGTGCGCCGCGAGCGCGCCTGCGCCTTGCGTTTCATCAGGTTGGCGCGCAACTCGGCCGCGAGCCGTGCCTGGCGCTGATCGGCACCGCTTGAGGGCGTTTTTGGTTTCGACGACATGTGGTGGTCCCCGCTTGCCGATCGTTCATAGCGGCTTGGCAACTGAAATGGCCAGTATTGTGGCGTAGGCGGGCCTGTGGAAAATGATACACGATTTGAGCCAACTGATAACTTGCGCTTCCGGGAATCATGTGGCACAAGCCGCCCCGTTCACAGTTGCTGCCGTAGCTCAGTGGTAGAGCACTCCCTTGGTAAGGGAGAGGTCGAGAGTTCAATCCTCTCTGGCAGCACCATTCTCCCCTAGGAAGAATATTTTGTCCTGCACGCGCCCGAACGTCGGCGCACCGCAGCCCTTGCGACCACAGCGCGCTTAAAATTGCCGGTTTGATCGGTGCTAGGCCTTGTTGAGCGACGCCTTTGCCAGCGCTCTCAGATTCGACAGTCGGCAAAATCCAGCGCCGATATCCCAGAACGCACGTTTGCTCTGTTCGCGTCGGTTCGGGCTGTCGATTTGAGGCGCTGATGGCGCAGGCAGTTGGAAGCCGAACGGTTCGACTGGCTTGCCGCCGCGTTCGGTCCAGTAGCCATCGAGATCGGCCTGCATCAAGCGGCGGCGTTTGCGGCAGCGCTGGTTGATGACGTGGGTGGCATTGGAGACGGCCATGATGTGGGCCGGGTTGGCTGATGACACCAGGCCGTGCAGGGCGAGCAGCATGGCATCCTTGGGCCGTAGGCCGCCGAGGCAGCGGGTGGCTGATATGACGGAACGTTTGGCTTCCGCCCCTTTGGGCCCTTGCATGCCGCCGATCGCCAGGCTCGGCGAACCGTCCTCGCCACGCACGAAGACGAAGCTTGCCGTCCATAGCGTGTAGTCGTCACTCGCCCGTGACAGCTTGATGGCGAAGACGCCTTCGTGGCGGCAGCCGCAGTGGTCGGCGAGCAGCATCTGCATGCTGTAGTCTTCGTGGCGGCCGCTGACTGTCCCCATGTCGAGGCGTTCGCCGCGCCAGAGCGTTGCAAGAGCGTCGTGCCGCAGCAGTTCCGCGGCGATGCGGAAATGTTCGGTCATCAAGCCAAGCCGCGCGGGGCTAAGGATTCCGGTGATGAAAAAGACATCCAGCGACTTGCGCAGCAGGTCGTCATGCGGCCGGCCGAGCGCCTGCCGGCGGGAGAAATCGTCGAGGAAATTGATCCAGCCAAACGTGCTGACCGGGCGGCAGGCGAATCGCAGGCAGAACACCGCCGAGCGCTTGAGCGAGATGCGGGCGCCGAGGCTGAACATCTGGAGAAAAACCGAGCGATGCCTCGTGGCCCGTGCCGGCGACGGCTGGAGCGGCAGCAGGCTGCGCTGGTCCAGTTCCGTTTTCCATTCGTGTCGCACGTGTCAGCTCCTTCGGACTGCGTCTGCCGGCCCGGGAAAGTCCTGAGCTGGCGGAGCGATCTAAGGGGGGCTGCGCATTGCGCCTGCATTGCAAAGCAGGCACGCGTCGGCTGTGCCGAATCGAATTGTGCGCCGAAATCGGCCAAAAGCTGGAGAGTTGTAGTTGGATCCTCGACATTCGTCGGGGAAATGACGGCAGAGTGTCGTTGGGCCGGCGGTACGGCTTCGAGCCTACAGCTGCGATTCGATGGGCAGATAGCTGATGACTTTGGCCACCAGCCGCCGCCGCAGGCTGGCCTGCGGTTCGTGGCTGAGTTCGCGCGGGCCACTGGCGGCGCTGTCGGTCCAGGTCAGCTTGTCGCCATGCAATGAAAGCCGGAAGGCGCTGCGCGGCGAGGTCTGCGCCGAAATCACAATCTCGACCTCCTTTGCGAGTTCGGCCTGCCTGAACAGCACGCCCATCTCGGTATTGAGCGCGGCCGAGCGCGGGTCGAAGTTGAACGAGCCGACGAAGCCGGCCTCGCCGTCGGCGATGAATGCCTTGGTGTGCAGGCTCGCACCTTTCGAACCGAACAGTGACATGTCGGTGCGGTCCTCGTCCGGCTTCAGTTCGTAGATGTCGACGCCGTTCTCAAGCAGCGGCTTGCGGTAGCGGACATAGGCGCCGTGGACGGCGGCAACGTCGGTGGCGGCCAGCGAATTGGTCAGCACCGTCACCTCGACGCCGTTTCTGGCCAGCGTCGTCAGTTCGCGGGTACCGGCCTCGCCGGGGATGAAATAGGGCGAGACAATGCGCAGTTCCCGCTTCGCCGAAGTCAGGATCGGCCTGATTGCCGTCATCAGCCAGCTGTCCTGGCCGCTGCCCGATGCCTTTTCCGGCGGGTCGGAGGCGACTGTCGCCTCGCCGGTCCAGCGCAGCCTGCCCATGCCAGACGACGACCATTGCCGGCTCTCGTCGGCGACACGGTGGATATAGGGTTCGGCGAGCCCAGTCGTCGCTGTTCGCTCCAACCGTTTGCGCAGGGCTGGCAGGTCGCCCCTGGCCATGCCGGTGACATGGCGGATCGGCAGTACTGCCTCGCTGTTCCAGAAGCGGTCGAAGATGGCTTCGGTCTGGCCGACCACGGGGCCGACGAGCAAAAGGTCCATGTCGCGGAAATTGGCCTCTTCCGAGGCGTCGAAATAGGCGTCGCCGACATTGCGCCCGCCGACGATGGCCAGCCGGCCGTCGGCGACCCACGCCTTGTTGTGCATGCGCCGTGTGGTGCGCACCGCGCGCAGCACCAGCTCCAGCCCTCGCTGCAGGCCGAAGGCGCGCGCCCAGCTCGGATTGAACAGGCGCACTTCGATGTTGGGATGGCTGTCGAGAGCGAGGTAGTTGGGGTCGTAGCCCTTGGCGTTGATGTCGTCGAGGATCAGCCGCACGCGCACGCCACGATCGGCGGCACCGAGGATCTCGCGGGCGAGCAGGCTGCCGGTCAGATCGTCCTTCCAATAATAGTATTGCAGGTCGAGGCTGCGCTGCGCATGGCGCGCGGTGTAGGCGCGGATAGCGAAGGCGTGCAGGTTGGATGAAAGCAGCGCCAGCCCGCTCTCGTGGTCATGATTGGCCAGGAGCGGGGCCACCAGCCGGTCGAACTGGGTTTCGTCTTCAGCGGTCGGCAAGGCGCTGGAGGGCCTTCCCTGCGCCCGCTTGGCGAAGCGGCCATAGGCATAGACCGCCAGCAGCGAGGCGATGACCAGAATCCCGACGATCGCGACGGCGATGGCGATGAGTTTCATGCGGCGGGCGGCCAGTCGGCTTTGGAGGGAACCATATCCTCACGGTAGCATTTCGGTGGAAGGCTATCGTGACGCATGTGGTAAACCTCGAATAGCTCGACCATATAGGCTACAGTTGGCAAATACGCCTGCCGCAACTGAACACGAATTTCCCAGAGATTCCAGACGAGTGATGGCTAGCAGACCAGGCTTTGAGAATTCAGCGGAAGCAGGTGCCGCGCACCGGTCCTCGACGTTGGAGCATCGCGATACGTCGTCGAGCGCACCAGCCGGCGCGCACAGCGAAATCGTCGTCGCCTCCTACAATGTCCACAAATGTGTCGGTCTCGACCGTCGCTTTGATCCGCAGCGCACGATGCAGGTCATCTCCGAGATCGGCGCTGACGTCATTGCCCTGCAGGAAGCCGACCAGCGTTTTGGCGATCGGGCAGGGCTGCTCGACCTCGAAGCGGTCGAGCGCGAGACCGGGCTTGTTCCGGTGCCGCTCGCCGGTCGGCGCAAGAGCCATGGCTGGCACGGCAATGTCGTGCTGTTTCGCAAGGGGTCGGTCAGTTCGGCGCGGCAGATCGTGCTGCCGGGGGCCGAGCCGCGCGGTGCCGTTGTTGTCGATCTCGAGCTCGATGCCGGGCCGCTTCGGATCATCGCGGCGCATTTCGGCTTGTTGCGCCATTCGCGTAAATTGCAGGCTGGAACGCTTCTGACCGCCGCCGAGCTGCACAGCGACAAGCCGACGGTTCTTGTCGGTGACCTCAACGAATGGCGGCTGGGCAAACGTTCGTCGCTGCGCAGCCTGGAACCGGCCTTCGGGCCGATGCATGCCATCGTTCCGAGTTTCCCGTCGCGTTTTCCGGTGCTGGCGCTCGACCGTGTCATGGCGCGGCCGCACAGCCTGCTCACCGAGCTTGAGGCACATGACACGGCGCTGGCACGCATCGCATCGGATCACCTGCCGATCCGGGCCGTCATTCGGCTGAACGCCAAGAGCAACGGTCTCGCCGAAGCCGCCTGATCACTGCACGACGAAGAAATCGCTGATCCGCTGAGCCATCTGGCGCAGCAGCGGCAGTATTTCGGCTTCCATCTCGGCTGGCGTGTGACGTGACGTCTGGGTCGAGACGTTGATCGCCGCAACGATCGCATTGGAGCGATCGCGCAAAGGCACGGCGATTGAGCGCAGCCCGATTTCCAGTTCCTCGTCGACGATGGCGAAATTGTCCGTCCGCGCCTTGGCGATGATGTTGGCCAGCTTGGCCCTGTCGGTGACGGTTTTCGACGTGCGCTGGGTGATGTTTGCGCGGGCGAGAAAAGCCTCGAGGTCGGGTTGCGACAGCCCCGACAACAGCACGCGGCCCATGGCGGTGCAGAAGGCGGGCAGGTGCGCGCCGACCTGCAGGTCGACACCGATGATCCTGGGCCCCGGGACGCGTGCGACATAAACCATGTCTTCGCCCGACAGGGTCGCTGCCGAACAGGATTCGTGCAGCTTGGCCGCTGTCTCCTTCATGAAGGGCTCGGCGAAGGTCCACAGCGGCACGCCGTGCAGCCAGATGCGGGCCTGTGCCAGAAGACGAGGCGACAACGAAAAATTGCGGCCGGCCTGTACAGCGTAGCCGGTGGCCACCAGCGTCAGCAGGAAACGCCGCGCGCCGGCGCGGGTGAGGCCAGCCTTTTCGGCGGTTTCGGTGAGGGTCAGCCCGGCGGGATTGGCCGCCAGGATCTCCATCACCGACAGCCCGCGTTCCAGCGAGGTGACATGATCGCGGCCAGGTTCTTCGTCGCTCATGCCGAACGTCTCCAACGGCTGGAGTGCGGCCGAGCCAAATCATTTGACTCTCACCGTATCCTGCATCAAGGATGTATCACATATAAAACAAATGTTCGCAATTCGAACTTTTGACACCAGGGACGAAACGCCATGGCCAAATTCCTCCCCTTGTCACAGGCGGTCGCCGACAATCTCAACAACGGCGACACCGTGGCCTTCGAAGGGTTCACGCATCTCATTCCCACCGCCGCCGCGCATGAGGCGATCCGCCAGGGTTTCAGGGACCTGACGCTGGTGCGCATGACGCCCGACCTGGTCTACGACCAGATGATCGGCATGGGCATGGCGAAGAAGGCGATCTTTTCCTACGCCGGCAATCCCGGTGTCGGCCTGCTGCGCCGCCTGCGCGACGCGGTCGAGAACGGCTTTCCGCATGCGTTGGAGATCGAGGAGCACAGCCACGCCGCCATGGCCAACGCCTATGAGGCGGGCGCTGCCGGCCTGCCTTGCGCGATCTTTCGTGGTTATCGCGGCGCCGAACTCGCCAGGGTCAATCCGAACATCAGGTCGGTGACCTGCCCGTTCACCGGCGAGGTGCTGGCGGCCGTTCCCTCGGTTCGTCCCGACGTCACCTTCATCCACGCCCAGAAGGCCAACAGGCGCGGCGACGTGCTGGTCGAAGGCATCATCGGCATCCAGAAGGAAGCGGCCCTTGCCGCCAGGCGCGCCGTGGTCACCGTCGAGGAGGTGGTCGACAATTTCAACGACCTGCACCCCAACCTGACGGTGTTGCCCAACTGGTCGGTAACGGCAATCTCAGTCGTGCCGGGCGGGGCGCATCCATCCTACGCGCATGGCTATTACGTCAGGGACAATGCCTCCTACCTCGAATGGGACGAGATCGCTGCCGACCGCGACCGCTTCAGCGCGTGGATGCAGAAGAATGTCATCGAAAAGAGCGCCGACGATTTCGCGGCCCGCGTCGAACAGCTGAGGAACGTCGCATGAACGAACTCGGCTTCACCCCCAACGAGATGATGACCATTGCCGCCTCGCGCGCGCTCAAGGGTGACGATGTCTGCTTCGTCGGCATCGGCGCACCGTCGGCCGCCTGCAATGTGGCGCGGCTGACCCATGCGCCCGACATCACGCTGATCTACGAATCCGGCACCATCGGCACCGCGCCAGATGTCCTGCCGCTGTCGATCGGCGACGGCGAATTGTGCGACACCGCCGTCACCACCGTGTCGGTGCCGGAGATGTTCCGCTACTGGCTGCAGGGCGGGCGCATCTCCATCGGTTTCCTCGGTGCCGCCCAACTCGACAAGTTCGGCAACATCAACACGACAGTCATTGGCGACTATGCCCATCCCAGGACGCGCCTGCCGGGCGGTGGCGGCGCGCCGGAGATCGCGACCTCGTCGAAGGAAATCTACATCACCATGGCGCAGACCAAGCGCGGCATGGTCGAAAAGATCGACTTCTACACCTCGTTTGGCCATGGCGATGGCGGCGACCATCGCCAGCGTCTCGGCATCGACACCAAGGGGCCGACGCTTTTGATCACCGATCTGGCGCTCTGGAAGCCGGACCCTGTCACCAAGGAGTTCACCGTCGTTTCGTTGCATCCGGGCGTGGCCCGCGACAAGGTGCAGGAGACCTGCGGCTGGACCGTCAAGTTCGCCGACACGCTCGAGGAGACGCCTGCGCCGACCGAGCTGGAGCTGAAGACGCTGCGCGACCTCAAGGCACGCACCGATGCTGCCCACAAGGGTGTGGCGCTCAGCGCAAAGAGAGGATCGAGGGATGGCTGAGGCCTATATCTGCGACTACATCCGCACGCCGATCGGCCGTTTCGGCGGTTCCCTGTCGTCGGTTCGCGCCGACGACCTTGGGGCCGTTCCGCTCAAGGCGCTGATGGAGCGTAACGCTTCCGTCGACTGGGCCGCCATCGATGATGTCATCTTTGGCTGCGCCAACCAAGCCGGCGAGGACAATCGCAACGTCGCCCGCATGTCGCTGCTGCTGGCCGGCCTGCCGCAGGAGGTGTCGGGCACGACGATCAATCGGCTCTGCGGTTCGGGCATGGACGCGCTGATTGCCGCTGCCCGGGCGATCAAGGCTGGCGAAGCCGAGCTGATGATTGCTGGCGGCGTCGAGAGCATGAGCCGCGCACCCTTCGTCATGCCCAAGGCCGACAGCGCCTTCTCGCGCCATGCCGAGATCCACGACACCACCATCGGCTGGCGTTTCGTCAACCCGCTGATGAAGAAGCAGTACGGTGTCGATTCGATGCCCGAGACCGGCGAGAACGTGGCAGAGGACTTTGCCGTCTCCCGCGCCGACCAGGACGCCTTTGCGCTACGCAGCCAGAACAAGGCCGTCGCCGCACAGGAAAATGGCCGTCTCGGCAAGGAGATCACGCCCGTGACCATTGCGCAGCGCAAGGGCGATGCCATCGTCGTTTCAAAGGACGAGCATCCGCGTGCCGGCACCACCATCGAGACTCTGGCCAAGCTACCGACGCCGTTCCGCCAAGGCGGGACGGTGACGGCCGGCAACGCCTCTGGTGTCAACGATGGTGCCGCGGCCCTTATCGTCGCCTCGGAAGCGGCGGTGAAGAAGTATGGCCTGACGCCGATCGCACGTGTGCTCGGCGGCGCGGCTGCCGGTGTTGCGCCGCGCATCATGGGCATCGGACCGGCACCGGCGACGAAGAAGCTGTGCGCCCGTCTCGGCATTCAGCCTTCCGATTTCGACGTCATCGAACTCAACGAGGCATTCGCCTCCCAGGGCATTGCCGTGC
>NZ_JACZEP010000018.1 GCF_014863355.1 Aminobacter carboxidus
CGACCTGACGGCGTCAGACGCGCATTCTTATGGACGTTCATTCGAGGAGCTCCACTGAAGGTTGGTTGGCTTCGCAACCCCAGCTTCTCAGTCCCTCCTCGAATGAACAACCTTCATAGCTTCGACACCTAGCCCTCACCCGTTTCCGCCCAGGCCAAGTATGCGTGCATCAGCGGCTCGAGTTCTTCCATCTCAGGGAATTCGTCGAAGCTCCTGAGCGCACCTGTTGCCGCAAAGGGCATTTTCGTCCTGGTGAAGGTTTCCATAAAGGGCCGGAACCACGTGGCATCCTCCAGCATTGTCGGGCGCACATTGACGAACCAGTCGACGCCGGCGACGCGGGTGAACATCCACGTCTTGCAGTGATCACAGAACTGGTGATGCAGGTCCGCCCCATGCAGGCCGCCGACGACGGTCTCGCCCTTGGTGACGGCAAAGCCATCGGCTGGGACCATCGCGGTCAGCGAATAGGCGGAGGACGACATCTTCTGACAGCCGGGGCAATGGCAGGCAGCGGTGCAGATCGGTGCCTTCGACATCTCGATCTCGACGCGGCCGCAGCGGCAGGAACCCTTGAGCGGCAGTGGAATGGACGACATGGCAGCCCCCTTGCTTGATGCTTAGAGCATCCTGCAACCCCAGCGTTCCGAAGAATAGAGCCAGCCTCTCGCTTCCGGTGCGGCGTGCTACCGCACGGGTCGTCGGCCCTCCCCCGGAGGGGAAGAGCCGGATCGGTGCGACGCGATCAGGCGGCGATCAGTTCGCGCGCCTTGAGCAGTTCGACGCAGGCATTGGCCGCTTCCCGGCCCTTGACCTTGAAGTGGTCGAAGAAGAAGCGGTGATGCTCGGCACTGTCGTGATAGTTGTGCGGGGTGAGCACCGCCGACAGCACCGGCACGCCGGTCTGAAGCTGTACGTTCATCATGCCTTCGAGCACGGCGTGGGCGACGAAGTCGTGACGG
This sequence comes from Aminobacter carboxidus, assembly GCF_014863355.1. Taxonomy (GTDB): domain Bacteria; phylum Pseudomonadota; class Alphaproteobacteria; order Rhizobiales; family Rhizobiaceae; genus Aminobacter; species Aminobacter carboxidus. The sequence continues at coordinate 963 of NZ_JACZEP010000018.1, forward strand.
TAGATGCCGCCGTTGACGACGAAGGCAGTGCCAAGGATCGCGGCGTAGCGGCCGGTTTCGGCCAGGGTCTTGGCAAACAACGGGATCTCGTAGGCGCCGGGCACGTCGAACACATCGACCACGATGCGGCCTTCGCCGAGCCGTTCGATCTCGGAACCGAAGGCGTTGACGCATTCGTCGACGATATCGGCATGCCAGCGCGCACGGATCACGGCAACGCGGCGGGTGGTGAAGTCTTTCGGGGATTGCTGATTCATGGGTCCATCCTTCCGTTTCGAACCAGAATCAGGACGCACGAGACGGAAACCCGGCGGCTTGCGCCCCCGCTTTCCCGTTCGTTCTCTTCCATCCGGACTATGACCGTCGGCTCCGGAATCACACCGGATCTGCTGACCCTCCCGTTACCGGCAGGCGCTCGCGGGCTTGAGTTCGAAAACCCTTACCGCCGGTGGGGACTTTCACCCCGCCCTGAGAACATTAACGCCTCCGATATGGCGGCGCCGAACGGCGCTGTCAATGACAGGAATAATAGTTTCTCTATCCAACGATCCGCCGTGCCGGATTGCCGACGACGGTGGCGCCCACCGCAACACTTTTCGTCACCACCGAGCCCGCGCCGACAACGGCGTCGTCGCCGATCTCGACGCCGCCGAGCAGGATGGCGCTGCCACCGATCCAGACATTGCGGCCAATGGTAACCGGCCGGCCGATCTCCAGCCCGGCACGTCGCAGGGCAGGATCTTTGTGGTGCTCGGGGCAATAGATCTGCACGCCCGGTCCAAACATCGTGCCCTCGCCGATGCGCACCGGGGCCGTGTCGAGGATGGTGCAGCCGGCATTGAGGAACACGCCATCGCCGAGATGGATGTTGAAGCCATAGGCACAATGAAACGGCGCTTCGATGCGAGCGCCCTCGCCCGCCGAACCAAGCAATGCCCTGAGTTGGGGCGCAATGTCGCCGCGGTCGGCAGGCGGCAGCGAACGGTGTTCGAACACGGCCTCGGCCGCCAGCGCGCGCAGCGCGTCGAGTTCGGGATCGACGCAATTGTACCATGCGCCGGCCACCATCTTTTCGCGTTCGCTCTGTGCCATCGTCGCATTCCTTGCTGATTGCCCAGCCAAACCACACAACGGACCATGCTGCAAAGGTCGAAGCCACCCGGCTCTGGCGAAACCGGATGGCTGTGCTAGCTTCCTGACAAAGTGCACTTCCAGACCAGACACATCCACGGGGGACGAAGGATGATCTACCTGCTCGCGCTTCTCATCGGCATAGTTGCAGGCCTCAGGGCCATGACCGCACCGGCGGCGGTCGCCTGGGGCGCCTGGCTCGGCTGGCTGCCGTTGGCCGGAACCTGGGCCGGCTTCATGGGACACTGGATCGCGGTTGCGATCTTCACCGTGCTGGCCGTCGTCGAACTGGTCACCGACCAGTTGCCGTCGACGCCGAGCCGCAAGGTGCCGGTGCAATCTGGCACCCGCATCATCATGGGCGCGCTGACGGGCGCCGTCATCGGCACGGCTGGCGGTATGATGGTCGGTGGTCTGGCAGCGGGTGTCATCGGTGCCATCCTTGGCACACTCGGCGGCGCAGAAATCAGGGGCCGGCTCGCAGCCTCCTTCGGCAAGGATCTGCCGGCGGCATTGATCGAGGACGCCGTGGCGATCCTCGGCGCGCTGCTGGTCGTGAGCATGGTCGTATGAGCACAGCGCAAAGATTCGACGCCATCATCATCGGCTGCGGCCAGGCCGGGCCGCCGCTGGCCGGACGGCTGACGGCGGCGGGCAAGACTGTGGCGCTGATCGAGCGCAAGCTTGTCGGCGGCACCTGTGTCAACACCGGCTGCAAGCCAACCAAGACGATGGTCGCCAGCGCCTATGCCGCCCATCTCGCTCGTACCGGCGCCGACTATGGCGTGTCGACCGGCGAAGTCTCGGTCGACATGCAGGTCGTGAAGGCGCGCAAGGACAAGGTAACAGTCGATTCCCGCGCCGGCCTCGAAAGCTGGATCGGCGGCATGAAGGGCTGCACGCTGTTTCGCGGCCATGCCCATTTCGAAGGGCCGCATGAGGTGCGCGTCGGCGACGATCTGCTGCATGGCAAGCGTATCTTCATCAATGTCGGCGGCCGCGCCAACATTCCCGACATGCCCGGCGTCAACGACATCGAATATTTGACCAACACCTCGATGATGGAGGTGGACTTCCTGCCGAAACACCTTGTCGTCGTCGGCGGCAGCTATATCGGGCTGGAGTTCGCCCAGATGTTCCGCCGCTTCGGCTCACAAGTGACCGTGGTGGAAAAAGGCCCGCGGCTGGTGTCGCGCGAGGACGAGGACGTTTCCGAGACGGTGAAGGGCATTCTCGAACGCGAGGGCATAGCGCTTCGGCTCAACGCGGAATGCATCAGCTTCGCGCCCCATGCCGACGGCGTGCAGGTCGGTGTCGACTGTACCAGCGGCGACCGCGCCGTGGTCGGCTCGCATGTGCTTTTGGCCATCGGCCGCAAGCCCAACACCGACGATCTCGGCCTCGACAAGGCCGGCGTCGAGATGGACAAGCGCGGCTTTGTCGTGGTCGACGACCAGCTCAGGACCAGCGTCCCGCACATCTGGGCGATGGGCGACTGCAACGGCAAGGGCGCCTTCACCCACACGGCCTACAACGACTTCGAAATCGTCGCGGCAAACCTGCTCGACAACGACAAGCGCAAAGTTTCCGACCGCATCGAGGCCTATGCGCTCTACATCGACCCCCCGCTCGGGCGCGCCGGCATGACCGAAACTGCGGCGCGCAAGAGCGGCCGCAAGGTGCTGTCAGGCGAGCGGCTGATGACCCGTGTCGGCCGCGCCGTCGAAAAGGGCGAGACGCAAGGGTTCATGAAGATCCTGGTCGACGCCGATACGAGGGAGATCCTCGGCGCATCGGTCCTGGGCACCGGCGGCGACGAGGCGATCCATGCCGTGCTCGACCTGATGTACGCCAAGGCGCCGATCGAGACGCTGCAGCGCGCGGTGCACATCCACCCGACGGTTTCGGAGCTGTTGCCGACAATCGCCATCGAACTGAAGCCGCTGGCATAGGATGGGCCCGTCCCGATGAAACCGGGATGGGCTTGTTCCCACAGGCTTACTCGAAGGCAGCCCGTGCCTTGGCCTCGAGCCATTCGGCCATCTGGCGGTATGGCACCGGACCGTAGCTGATGCGGCCGACGCCAAGTTCGGCGAGCTTCGCCTTCGGCGGCACATGGGCAAGCGCGATGATGTTGACGGGCAGCGATACCCCCTTGCAGAGGCTGCCGATGAGCGGCTCGTTGCCGAGGCCCGGCGCGAAGAAACCATGTGCGCCGGCCTTGGCATAAGCCTCCGCCCGTTCGATCGCCGCGTCGACCAATGCGTCACTGTGCTCGTCGGGCTTGGCCTTCAGGAAGATGTCGGTCCGCGCATTGATGAAGGCCGGGATGCCAGAAGCCTTGACGGCGTCGGCCGCTGCCGCGATGCGCTCCGCCTGGAAGGCGATGTCGTGCAGGCCGCTGCCACCGACGACCTGGTCCTCGAAGTTGACGCCGATGGCGCCTGCTTCCAGGGCGCGGATGACCGTCTTCGCCACCGTCGCCGGTTCGACGCCATAGCCGCTTTCAAGGTCCATGGTCACCGGCAAGTCGACGCTGGCAACGATGCGGCGGATGTTGTCGAGGGCAACGTCGAGCGGGATCTTTTCGCCATCTGCGAAGCCGAAGGCCGCAGCCACCGGCCAGCTGCCCGTCGCAATCGCCTTCGCGCCGGCCTTGGCGATGATCGCGGCGCTACCAGGATCCCAGGCATTGTAAAGCACCACCGGATTGCCCTTCACATGCAGGGCGTGGAAGGCCTTCGCCTTGTCGATCTGACTGGTCATGAGCGTTGTCCTCGAACTGGCTGATTCTGGAGGAACTTAGCAGCGCCGCACGACAGCACCATGGCGCAGAGGGCGATAAGTGGGTGGCCAGCAGCTAAGGTCCGAACCTCAGATTGGTTGGAACCATCGCAGCAGTTGCCATGCCGTGACGTAGAAGCGGCTGCTACGGTCCAGATCGAACGCCGATCCTGCCCCGTCAGTCCCAAGGTCGAGACTCAGCTATCCGGACCAGTGGCGAGCAGGCGCTGTTCGAGACGCGTGAGCAGCCCAAGCGCATTCTTCAGTTCGGCAGCATCTTCGTCGGCCAGGAGATCGGTGCGCAGCCTTTCGAGTATCAGCTCGATCTCATCGACCCTGAGGCGGCCGGCATCGGTCAGCGACAGGATCTTGGCACGGCGGTCGCCGGGATCGCCGGTTCGGATGATCAGGCCGTCGGCGGCCAGCAGATCGACGATACGCACCAGCGATGGACCTTCGAAACCGAGATGGTCGGCGATCACGCCCTGGCGGATATTGTCGCCCAGCCGCGACAGCATCACCAGCGGCATGGCGGTCGCGTGCGACAGTCCGCAATCGTCGAGCGCACGGTCCGCGGCATGGCGCCAGAGCCGGGCCACGGAGAGCAGGCTCCTGCCGAAACCGGTGCGGTCGGAAGCGTCATTGGACATTCGAGAAAGATAACATATTATCTATTAGGATGCGATCAGATTCTCGGTCGAAAACCGGCCGCGGGCTCTGTGCGGACGTAGAGGCGAGGAGGCCTCCGCAGAGGGCCGGCATGACGATTGCATCTGACGTCGCCCGTCCGGGTGGCTGGGTTTCCGGTTCAATCTTCGCGAGACATCGACATGGCAGAACAACAGACATCCAGGGGCAGCGGCGGCTGGCTTCTGGTTCTTTTCGGCCTGCTCATGGTCATCATCGGGGCACCGCTCGTCTATGGCGGCGTCCAGCTGATCGGCCTGGGCGGATCCTGGTACTACGCGCTCGCCGGCCTTGGCGTCGTCGCCTCCGGCATCCTCTACATCATGCGCCGCAAGGCCGGGCTTTGGCTCTACGCCCTGGTGTTCCTGGCGACCATCGCCTGGGCGCTGTGGGAATCCGGCCTCGCATTCTGGCCGCTGGTGCCGCGCCTCGTCGCACCCGCCGTGATCGCCATCCCGGCGCTGTTGCTCGCCCCCCTGTTCCCAACGAGCTCCGGCAAACGCGCTCCGTTTGCGCTTGCCGGCCTGCTGGTCGCAGCCCTTGCCGCCACCGCCTTCTACGGCTTCACGCCGCATGGCGTGACCCGCAACCCGCTGGCTTCGACCGAGCTCGCGCCGACCGTCCCGCCGGCGGCCGCGAGCGCCACCGACTGGCGCCACTACGGCCGCACCCCGGCAGGCACGCGTTATGCGCCGATCGACCAGATCAATCGCGACAATGTCGACAAACTCGAAGTCGCCTGGACGTTCCAATCGGGTGACGTCCCCGCCGGATCTGCGCAAGACCAGAGCACGCCGCTTTTCGTCAACGACACGCTCTACACCTGCTCGCCCAACAACATCGTCCACGCGCTGAACCCCGACACGGGCGAAGTGAAGTGGAAGTACGACCCCAAGGCCAAGTCGCCGCTGTGGCAACGCTGCCGCGGCGTCAGCTACTATGAGCCGGGCGCGGCACCGTCCGAGGCCAGTGCAGCCCCAACCGACCCGCTGGCACCGGCCAGCGTCATCGCGCCCATCGCGCCAGTAGCCGGAGCTTCGAACGCCTGCGCCGCACGCATCGTCATGACCACCATCGACGCCCGCCTGATCCAGCTCGACGCCAAGACCGGCGAGCTGTGCCAGGATTTCGGCACCGGCGGCATCGTCGACCTCAAGGCCGGCATGGGCGAGATCAAGGACGGCTTCTACTTCCAGACCTCGGCTCCGACAGTCATGCGCGACCTGATCATGGTCGGCGGCTGGGTCTGGGACAATGTCGAGACAGGCGAGCCTTCGGGTGCCGTGCGCGCCTTTTCGGCCCGCACCGGCGAACTTGTCTGGGCCTGGGACCTCGGCAACCCGGCGATCACCAAGCTGCCGCCGGAAGGCGAGAGCTACACGCGCGGCACGCCCAACGTCTGGTCGACGCCAGCCTATGACGACGCGCTTGGCCTCGTCTACCTGCCGACCGGCAATGCCACGCCTGATTTCTTCGGCGCGCATCGCTCCAAGGCCGCCGAGGACTACACGGCTTCGGTCGTTGCCCTCGACATCGCAACCGGCCGTGAGCGCTGGAAGTTCCAGACCGTGCATCACGACATCTGGGACTACGACGTTCCTGCCCAGCCGGCACTCTACGACGTGCCGGACGGCAAGGGCGGCACGGTGCCGGCGCTGATCCAGATCACCAAGCGCGGGCAGATCTTCATGCTCGACCGCCGCGACGGCAAGCCGATCGCCGAGGTCGAGGAGCGCCCGGTGCCGCAGACCGGTGGTGTGCCGGAGGACTTCCTGTCGCCGACGCAGCCCTACTCCGTGGGCATGCCCGAGATCGGCGCCGAGCCCTTCACCGAAGCGAAGATGTGGGGTGCCACGCCCTACGACCAGCTCTATTGCCGCATCGAATTCAAGAAGATGCGCTACGAGGGCGAATTCACGCCTCCCGGCCTGACGCGCTCGATCATCTACCCCGGCTATTATGGCGGCATGAACTGGGGCAGTGCGGCGATCGACGAGGCCCGCGGCCTGCTGATCGTAAACGACATCCGCATGCCGCAATTCGCGCAGCTGATGCCGCGCGAGGCAACCGACACCTATGGCGGCTCGGCAGCCCATGACGGCCTGTCGCAGCAGAAAGGCACGCCCTATGGCGCGCTGAAGAACGGCTTCATGTCGCCGCTCGGCGTTCCCTGCCACCAGCCGCCTTACGGCACCTTCACCGGCATCGACCTGAAGACCCGCCAGATCGTCTGGCAGGTTCCGGCCGGCACGCTCGAGGATACCGGCCCGCTCGGCATGAAGACCGGCCTTGAGATCCCGATCGGCATGCCGACGCTGGGCGGACCGATCACCACCTCCGGCGGCGTCGTCTTCTACGCCGGCACGCAGGACTACTATCTGCGCGCGCTTGACGTGGAGACCGGCGCGGAGCTGTGGAAGGGCCGCCTGCCCGTCGGCGCTCAGTCGACGCCGATGACCTTCGTTTCGCCTGATAGCGGAGCCCAGTATGTGGTGATCTCCGCCGGCGGCGCGCGCCAGTCGCCCGATCGCGGCGATTACATCGTCGCCTACAGGCTGCCGAAGCAGAACTGAGTTCACAGGCATCGACATCTAAAGGGGCGCTTGGGGCGCCCCTTTTTTCATTTCTGCCCGGCAAATCCTGACACGGCGCGGCGCACCGGCAGGCGCCAGCCAAGCCGGACACCAAGAGTCGCAACAGCGATCAGCGCCATCCCCACGCCTTGCGCGATGCCGATCGGATGACCGTAGATCGCCCAGTCGATGATGATGGCGACAACGGGATAGATGAAGGTGAGTACGCCGATGACCGGCGTCGTCAGCCTGGGATAGGCCGAGAACATCATCACATAGGCGATGCCGGTGTGCAGTACGCCGATGCCGACCAGCCAGCACCAGGATGCGAGTGCGATATCGTCGGAAAAATTGGCGAAGGGCGCAAGCATGACCACGCCGACCACCGTCTGGCACAGCACGGTGATCTCCGGCCGCTGCTCGCCGAGCCCCTTGGCGAGGATCGTCACCACCGCGTAGAGGAACGCGCCGCCGAGCGCCATGGCAATGCCTATCATCCAGGTCGCCGTAACAGGATTGCCTGATACGACCATGCCGCTGGCCAGCACGACCCCGATGAAGGCTGCGGCCATCCAGGCGATCTGGTCGGCGGCGATACGCTCCTTGAGGAACAGCACGCCGATCAGCACCACGAAGAACGGCTGGATGTGATAGAGGATCGTCATCACCGCGATCGAGGTCTTGGCGAAACCGGCGAAGAACGCCGTCCAGCTCAGCACCATGCAGACGCCGCAGAGGCCGGCGCGGGCGAGACGCCCCCATGACAGCGACCGGTCGGGCAGATAGCCGCGCAGCAGGCACCAGGCACAGAGAAACAGCGCGCCGAACAGGCAGCGCCAGAACACCGTGGTGACAGGATCGACGCCGGCCTCGGTGACAAAGGCGCCGACGGTGCCGGCAATCGCCATGGCAACAGCGAGGTTGAGGGCGGGAAAGCGCGAGGCGTTGGTCATGCTGGTCTTCCTTGGCGACGGCCAAGCAAGCCCCGGTTGACGATTTCATTCAAACGAATAGATTTGGCAAACCCTATTCGATAAGCTGATACCGCCATGGCGATGCCGCTCGACCTCGACCTGCTCAGGACTTTCGTCGCCGTTGCCGACAGCGGCAGCTTTTCTTATGCCGCCTCGCGGGTCGGCCGCAGCCAGTCGGCTGTGAGCATGCAGATGCAGCGGCTGGAGCAGACCGTCGGCAAGAAGCTTCTGGTCCGCAGTCCGCGCGTCGTCACACCCAATGCCATCGGCGAGGAGCTTCTGGTCTATGCCAGACGGCTGCTGAAGCTGTCCGACGAGGCCTGGGCATCGGTCACCCGGCCTGAGGAAGCCGGCAGCGTGCGCCTCGGCGTGCCGGACGACTATGCGGCGTTCCTGCTGCCGTCGGTGCTGTCGCGCTTTGCCGCCGCACATCCGCTGGTGACGGTCGAGCTGGTCTGCGAGCAGTCGACGTCGCTGGTCAAGACCTTCGCCGACGGCCGGCTCGATCTCGCCATCATCACCCGAGGGCCGGAGCAGTCGATCGAGGTGCTGCAGCGCGAGCGCCTGGTCTGGGTCGCTTCGCCCAACCATGTCGCCTGGGAGATCGATCCGCTTCCGGTAGCACTGTTCGAACCCGGCTGCGTTGCGCGCAGAAGCGTGCTCGAAGTGCTGGGCGCTGCCGACCGGTCGTTCCGTAGCACCTATTCCAGCGCCAGCCTGCTCGGCCTGATCGCCGTGGTACAGGCGGGCCTTGCGGTCGCCGGCCTTGCCCAGCGCAGCGTGCCGCCGGGCCTGCGCGTCATTGGCGAGAGCGAGGGCCTGCCGCCCCTGCCCGACATGGAAATCGGCATCCTGCGCAATCCGCAGACCGGCAATTCGGCGGTCGAGCGGCTCTACGACTTCCTGCGCCGCGACCTGACGCAACAGGCGTAGCGCGTCGAGGCTGCGCCTTGCGAATGTCTGCCATGCACCAAATGCATTGCTGCAATGCAGCAACGTCGCTTGTGCGGCGAGCCTAATGGGGAAAATGTAGACCTAAATCGTTTCAGCCCCCCTGAGTCCGCCCATGCCCTTGCCGATCCTCGCTCTGGCCGTTGCATCCTTTTGCATCGGCACCACCGAATTCGTGATCATGGGGCTGTTGCCTGAGGTCGCAGCCGACCTCGGCGTCTCGATCCCCGCCGCCGGCCTGCTCGTCACCGGCTACGCGCTCGGCGTGGTCATCGGCGCCCCGATCATCGCCGTCGGCACGGCCAGGCTGCCGCGCAAGCCGGTGCTGATCGGCCTCGCCATGATGTTCGTGCTCGGCAACCTGCTCTGCGCCATCGCCCCCACCTACTGGACGCTGATGATCGCCCGCGTCATCACCGCCTTCGGCCACGGCGCCTTCTTCGGCATCGGCTCGGTGGTGGCGGCAAGCCTGGTGCCTGCCAACAAGCGCGCCAGCGCCATCGCCCTGATGTTCGCCGGCCTGACGCTCGCCAACATTCTCGGCGTACCAGGCGGCACCGCCCTTGGCGAAGCCTATGGCTGGCGCGCCACCTTCTATGCCGTCGTCGTCATCGGCCTGCTTTCGGTCGCGGCCATCGCATGGCTGGTCCCGGCCGGCGTCGCCCCTCCCGGCAAGGGCGGCGTGGCCGGCGAGGTCAAAGTATTGGGCAAGCTGCAGGTCTGGCTCGCCATGATCATCTCGGCACTTGCCTCGGGCAGCCTGTTTGCCGTCTTCACCTACATCAAGCCGATCTTGACCGACGTCACCGGCCTGTCGGTCAATTCAGTCACCTGGATCCTGCTGCTCTTCGGCGGCGGCATGACCATCGGCAACATCATCGGCGGCAAGCTGGCTGACTGGAAGCTGATGCCGACGGCCATCGGCGCGCTGGTGGTGATGGCAGCGATCCATGTCGCCTTCGCCGAGCTCAGCTATTCGGCGCCCGCCGCGATCCTGCTGGTCTTCATGTGGGGCGTCATCACCTTCGTCATCGTGCCGCCGATGCAGATGCGTGTCGTCGAGACCGCCTCGGAAGCGCCGAACCTCGCCGCCACGCTCAACCAGGGCGCCTTCAATGCCGGCAACGCCGCCGGCGCCTGGGCCGGAGGTGCAGCGATCTCGATGGGCGTCAGCTATGCCGACCTGCCCTTCGTCGGCGCGGCCATCGCGCTGTCAGCCTTCGGTGTCGCGCTGATTTCCTTCACGCTCGACCGGCGTGACGCAATTCAGCAGGCGGCATGACGCTTTAGCGATTGTCAGCAACCCGTCGCTGCTGTAGCCACGGCAGCGATGGTTCCCGTTGCCTCATCGGGCAGCGGGTTAAATGGGAACACGGTGAGACGTCCTCGACGCGAAACCGTGGCTGCCCCCGCAACTGTGAGCGGATAGCAAATCGGAAATATGCCACTGGCCGTTTGGCCGGGAAGGCTCCGAGAAGCGATCACCCGCAAGCCAGGAGACCTGCCATCATCCGATTAACTCAACCGGCCGGGGTGTGCCGCGGAGATGATGATGGTTGCGACTGCCTTTTTCGGTACCGGCGCGCTCACCGGATCGTTCTGCCACCTCCGCCCGACCGCGGAGACAGGGCATGCTCGATCGCGTCCACGCCGCTAGCCGCCTCGTAGGCACGACCCCGGCACTTCTCGAACTCGATGGCGTCAGCTGGGGCCCGCGCGCCTCCAAGCCCATCCTCGAGCCGGTCAACCTTGCGGTCGCGCCAGGCGAGCTGCTCGCCATCGTCGGTCCCAACGGTGCGGGCAAGTCGAGCCTGCTGCGCTGCCTCTACCGCTATCACCGGCCGACCGCAGGCACTGTCCGCCTCGATGGCACCGACATCTGGAAGATGAAGCCGCGTGACTGCGCCCGGCGCATCGCAACCGTGCTTCAGGAGAGCGCTTCCGACTTCGGCCTGACGGTCGCCGAGATCATCGAGCTTGGCTTGACCCCGCATGTCACGAGCTTCAGCACCGGCGACCACGACTACATCAAGGTCGAGGCAGCACTCGGCCTGCTCGGCCTGACCGCGTTCGCGGCACGCGACTTCGGCTCACTGTCGGGCGGCGAAAAGCAGCGCGTGATGATCGCCCGCGCGCTGGTGCAGCGGCCCGACCTTCTGATCCTCGACGAGCCGACCAATCATCTCGACATTCGCCACCAGCTCGAAGTGCTGGAACTGCTCGGCAATCTGGGCTGCACCGTCATCGTCTCGCTGCACGACCTGGCGCTCGCCTCGGCGCATGCCCATCGCGTGCTGGTGATGGACGCAGGCCGCGCGATCGCCTGTGGTCCGCCGGCCGACATCCTGACGCCCGAACGCATCCGTGACAGCTTTTCCGTAGGTGCCACCCTCGACGACCATCCGGTCACCGGCCGCCCGCGTTTTTCCTTCCATCTCGAACGCTGACAACAACCCAAGGAGCCTCCATGCGCCTGCCGATCATTGCCGCCGCCCTGCTTGCCGCCTGTGCTTCTGCTGCGGCCAGCGGCTTTCCCGTCACCGTCAAGAGCTGCAATCGCAACGTGACCTTCGAGGCCGCGCCCAAGCGCGCGGTTTCCCACGACGTCAACCTGACCGAGATGATGCTGGTGCTCGGCCTCGCCGACCACATGGTCGGCTACTCCGGTATCTCCGGCTGGAAGACGCTGGACGAAAACCTGCGCAAAGGTGTCGGTGAATTGCCCGAACTCGCGCCGAAATACGTCACCAAGGAAGTGCTGCTCGGCGTCGACACCGACCTGTTCTTCGCCGGCTGGAACTACGGCATGAAGGTCGGCGGCGACGTCACCCCCGACACGCTCGCACCGTTCAACATTGCGGTCTACGAGCTGACCGAGAGCTGCATCCACATCATGAAGAAGGACAAGTCCTCGCTTCAGGACGTCTATGCCGACCTCACCAACCTCGGCGCGATCTTCGGCGTGCGCGAGAAGGCGGAAGCGCTGGTGGCAGGTTACGAAAAGGAGCTTGCCGACTTCCAGGCGTCGCTGCCCAAGCTCGACAAGCCGGTCAACGTGTTCCTCTACGATTCCGGCGAGCAGAAGCCCTTCACTGCCGGCCGCTACGCCATGCCGACCGCCATCATCGAGGCAGCCGGTGGCAGGAACATCTCCGACGACGTCGAGTCGAGCTGGGTCGAGATCGGCTGGGAGCCGGTCATCGAACGCAATCCCGACATGGTGGTGATCGTCAACTATGGCGAAGTGACCGCCGAGCAGAAGATCGAATTCATGCGCAGCAATCCGGCCTTCAAGGACATCGCGGCGGTGAAGAACAACCGCTTCTTCGTGCTCGAATACAACGAGGCGACGCCAGGACCGCGCAACATCGCCGCGATCAAGCGCCTCGCCGCCGCGATGCGGGCTGACTGACCGTGTCGCACCGCCACCTCGTCGTTGGGCCAAGGCACGCCCTGATCCACGCCATGCCGGCCCTGATCCCGGGGCTGGTGGTGGTGCTCGTCATCAGCATGGTCATCGCCGTTGGCGTCGGCGCCGTCGCGATCCCGCTCGAGACCGTGTGGGGCGTGATCGCCAACAAGCTGGTGCCGGGAAGCGTCGAGGTGGCCTGGTCCAGCGGCCGCGAGAACATCGTCTGGGACGTGCGCGCGCCGCGCGTCATCCTGGGGGCTGCCGTTGGCGCCTCGCTGGCGCTGGTCGGTGCCGGATTGCAATCGGTAACACGCAATCCGCTCGCCGACCCGCATTTGCTCGGCGTCTCCTCCGGTGCCGCCTTCGGCGCGATCATGGCGCTGATCCATGCCGGCATGGTGTTCGGCGCCATCACCGTGCCGGCCTTTGCCTTTGCCGGGGCGCTGGCAGCGACGGCCATGGTGCTGGCGATCTCGAACCTGACGCGCGCACAGTCGGCTGGCCAGCTGATCCTCGCCGGCGTCGCGGTGAGCTTCATCATCTCTGCCGCCGGCAATCTCCTGATCTTCATCGGCGACCCGAAGGCCGCCCATGTCGCGATCTTCTGGATGCTCGGCGGGCTGGGGCTGGCGCAATGGAGCCACCTGCCCTATCCGCTGGCAGCGCTTGTTGTCGGCGGCATGTGGCTGATGACCCAGACCCGCAATCTCAACGCCATGACACTCGGCGACGAAAGCGCCACCGCACTCGGAATCCCGGCGCGACGCTTCCGGATCAAGGTCTTCGTCGTCTGTGCGCTGCTGACCGGCTGCGCCGTCGCCTATTCCGGCGTCATCGCCTTCGTCGGCCTGATGATCCCGCACATCGTGCGCTTCTTCGTCGGTGGCGACTATCGCCGCGTGCTGCCGCTGTCGGCGCTGGTCGGAGCCATTTTCCTGATTGCCGCCGACATGGTTGCCCGCACGGTGATGCCGCCGCAGGACATGCCGCTCGGCATCGTCACCGGACTGATCGGCGGCGTGGCCTTCGTGGTGCTGATGCGCCGCCGCGCCACAAATTGACGGTCAGTTGGTAATGCAATGCAAGACGACGCAAATCCAGTTGCACCCCCAGTTTTTCCTAGCTATGGATTTGCCATGAACACGACTTCGCTCCAGAACATTTGGTGGCGGGCCAGCTGACAGCGGCCTCTTGAAGCGCGTGCGCGTGAAAATTGTGATGGCCGCAACGGGATTTCCGGGCGGCCATTTGCTTTTTCGAACCAGGCTCCGGAACGCTCCCACTGCAAGAGATGGAGACGGGAATGACGTTGGAATTGCTTGAAAACGGTGCCGAGCGTTACGTGACTTCTGGTGGTGTCGCCATCACCCGGCAGCGCCACGAAACCGCCTATGCCGGCGCGATCGAGACCTATCTCGACGGGCTGAACAGCCGGCGCGGTGCCGTATTTTCTTCCAACTACGAATATCCTGGCCGCTATACGCGATGGGACACCGCCATCATCGACCCGCCAGTGGTGATCTCGGCGCGTGGCCGCTCGATGAAGATCGAGGCGCTGAACGCCCGTGGCGAAGTGCTGCTGCCGGTCATCCATGCCGCGCTCGCTCCGCTCGAAGAGCTTTCGATCGGTGAGACGACAAAGCGCCTGATCGCGCTCGAAGTGGCGACGCCAGGCCGCGTCTTCACCGAAGAGGAGCGCTCGCGGGTGCCCTCGGTGTTCACCGTGCTGCGCGCCATCACCGCCTTGTTCAAGTCGGACGAAGACAGCAATCTAGGCCTCTACGGCGCCTTCGGCTACGACCTCGCCTTCCAGTTCGACCCGGTCGAACACAAGCTCGAGCGCAAGCCGAGCCAGCGCGACCTGGTGTTGTTTTTGCCCGACGAAATCCTCGTCGTCGACCACTACTCGGCCAAGGCCTGGCACGACCGCTACGACTATGCGGCTGAAGGTTTTTCGACAGATGGCATTGCCCGCGACAGTGTCGAGGAGCCGTTCAAGCCGTCCGACCGCATTCCGCCGCGCGCCGACCACGAACCGGGCGAATATGCCCAGCTGGTGCGCCGGGCGATGGACAGCTTCAAGCGCGGCGACCTGTTCGAGGTCGTGCCGGGGCAGATGTTCTTTGAACGCTGCGAAACGGTGCCGTCCGAGATCTCGCGCCGGCTGAAGGCGATCAACCCCTCGCCCTATTCGTTCTTCATCAACCTTGGCGAAGGCGAGTACCTGATCGGCGCGTCGCCCGAGATGTTCGTGCGCGTCAATGGCCGTCGCGTCGAGACCTGCCCGATTTCGGGCACAATCAAGCGCGGCGACGACGCCATCTCCGACAGCGAGCAGATTCTGAAGCTGCTCAACTCGAAGAAGGACGAGTCGGAGCTGACGATGTGCTCCGACGTCGACCGCAACGACAAATCCCGCGTCTGCGAACCGGGCACGGTGCGTGTCATCGGCCGCCGCCAGATCGAGATGTATTCGCGCCTGATCCACACCGTCGACCACATCGAGGGCCGCCTGCGCGAGGGCATGGACGCCTTCGACGCCTTCCTCAGCCACGCCTGGGCGGTGACCGTCACCGGTGCCCCCAAATTGTGGGCCATGCGCTTCATCGAGCAGAACGAGAAGAGCCCGCGCGCCTGGTATGGCGGGGCGATCGGCATGGTGCACTTCAACGGCGACCTGAACACCGGCATGACGCTACGCACCATCCGCATCCAGGACGGCATTGGCGAGGTGCGCGCCGGCGCCACGCTGCTCTACGATTCCGTCCCCGAGGAAGAAGAAGCCGAAACCGAACTGAAGGCCTCAGCCATGCTTTCCGCAATCCGCGACGCCAAGACCGGCAATGCTCCCGGCACCGAACGCGCCACCGCCCGCGTCGGCGAAGGGGTGAAGATCCTGCTCGTCGACCACGAGGATTCCTTCGTCCACACCCTGGCCAACTATTTCCGCCAGACCGGCGCCGACGTCTCGACGGTCCGCTCGCCAGTGCCGGAAGAAATCTTCGACCGGGTCAAGCCCGACCTCGTGGTGCTCTCGCCCGGCCCTGGCACGCCCAAGGATTTCGACACGGCGGCGACCATCAAGAAGGCGCGGGCGCGCGACCTGCCGATCTTCGGCGTGTGCCTTGGCCTGCAGGCTCTGGCCGAAGCCTATGGCGGCGAGCTCAGGCAGCTTGCGGTGCCGATGCACGGCAAGCCGTCGCGCATCCGAATCTCCAAGCCAGGCATCGTCTTTTCCGGCCTGCCCAAGGAAGTGACGGTCGGCCGCTATCACTCGATCTTCGCCGATCCGGTGCGCCTGCCCAGCGACTTCGTCGTCACCGCCGAGACCGAGGACGGCGTGATCATGGCGTTTGAGCACAAGAAAGAACCGATCGCGGCGGTGCAATTCCATCCCGAATCGATCATGACGCTCGGCCACGACGCCGGCATGCGCATGATCGAAAACGTGGTTGCCCACATGCCGCGCAAGGCCAAGGACAAGGCGGCCTAGCCAACATCGATAACCTTCCCTCCCGCGGCCGCTCGGCCGCGGGAGGCACCAGTCATCAAAGCGAGATCATGGTCCAGACCGAAACGCAGGGATCGTCAGCTAGCGGCAGCCAGTCGACATCGGCCAAGAAGCGCGTCGCAAGACTGGCTTTCTGGTCGATCATCATCGGCGCCGCGGTGATGGGGCTGAAATTCGTCGCCTGGTGGCTGACGGGTTCGGTCGCGCTCTATTCGGACGCACTGGAATCGATCGTCAACGTCGTTGCCGCCATGGCCGCCTTCTGGGCGATCAAGGTCAGCCACAAGCCGGCCGACCTCGACCATCAGCACGGCCATCACAAGGCCGAATATTTCTCGGCCGTGCTCGAGGGCGTGCTGATCATCGTCGCAGCGCTTCTGATCCTGTTTGAGGTCTGGCGCAGTTGGGGCGTACCTATGAATGCCGACGATCCCTGGCTCGGCCTCGGCATCAATGGTTTTGCCGCCGTCATCAACGCGTTCTGGGCCACCATGCTGATCCGCGTCGGCCGCGCCGAGCGCTCGCCCGCCATGGTCGCCGACGGCCACCACATCATGACCGACGTGGTGACGTCAGCCGGCGTGCTTGTCGGCCTCGTCGGCGCCGTCCTCACCGGCTGGTCGATCCTCGATCCGGTGCTTGCCGTGATCGTGGCGCTCAACATCCTGTGGCAGGGCTGGCACGTCATGAGTTCGTCGATGAACGGACTGATGGACCGCGCCGTCGAGCTCGACGAGCACATGCGCATCCGCGACATCATCTCGGCCAATTCCAAGGGCGCGATCGAGGTGCATGACCTCAAGACCCGCATCGCCGGCCGCGCCACTTTCATCGAGTTCCACCTCGTCGTCGACGCCGACATGAGCGTCGGTGACAGCCATGTCATCTGCGACCGCATCGAAGATGCGCTGCGCGACGAAATCCCCTCCGTGCGCGTCATCATCCATGTCGAGCCCGACGACGAAGCCAAGCTGCCCAAGGGCACGGTGGCGGTGCCCTTCGCCTGAACCGGCAACAAGCCTTGCCGTTTGTCAGGATGATGTCGGGATCCGTGCCAAGCCTCTGGACATCGGCCGCCGGCGCAAGCTCTATCCAGCCAGCGGACGAAGAGATGCGAGGTCTGACATGTATGGGCTGATAGGCAAGATGCGCGCGCAGGCTGGCAAGCGCGACGAACTGCTCGATATCCTTCTTGGCAGCACCGGCGCCATGCCAGGGTGCCTGAGCTATGTCATCGCCCGGGACCCGGCCGACGCTGACGCGATCTGGATCACCGAGGTGTGGGACAACAGCACGAGCCACAAGGCGTCGCTGCAGCTGCCCGAGGTCCAGGCGGCGATCAAGCAGGCTATGCCGATCATCGCCGGCTTTGATTCCAGCACCGAGATCGAGCCGGTCGGCGGCTTCGGGCTGCCGTCCGGCTGAACGGTTGCGGCCTAAATCTTCACCAGCATCGCGGTAAGGTACATGAAACCGGCGCCGGTAGCGAGACCGGCCATGGCCGCTGGGCTGAACAGCCCCCCGCTCTCCGGCCCCTCGCCACGGCGTATCAGGGCGGCGACCTCGACGATGACCTGAAGGATCGCACCAGCACCTATGGCGAGCGCCAGTGCCGACCATTGCGGCGCGAACGCCAGGCTGCCGATCCACAAACCCAGCACCGCCGGCCCGCCGGCCAGCAGTGTCAGCCAGGCAAAGGTCGACAGCTTGACCCGCTGGCGCAAGATCGGTGCTGCGATGCCGATGCCTTCGGTGACATTGTGCAAGGTGAAGCCGAGCACCAGGAAACTGCCGAGCCCGGCGGCACCCGCCGCGAAAGCCGCCCCGATCGCCAATCCCTCGCCGAAATTGTGCAGGCCGATGCCGATGGCGATATAGGTGGCGAGCGCAAGACCTTTCGGTGCGCCGTTGCGGCGGCTGACGCCGACAAGGATCAGGAAGCTCGCGGCCGCCGTCAGCACCACCATCACATTGCCCTGGAAGATCGCGGCGGATTCGGCGGCCAGCTCGAACGCCTCGCCGATGGCGTCGACCATCAGGAAGCCAAGCAGGCCGACGGTCAGCGCCAGGAGGAATGTCATGCCCGAGCGACCCATGCCGCGCAGCGCCGGGTAGAACATCAGTCCTATGGCCACCGGCACGATGCCGACGAAGATGCCGAGAATGGCC
The DNA here is from genome assembly GCF_014863355.1 of Aminobacter carboxidus. Taxonomy (GTDB): domain Bacteria; phylum Pseudomonadota; class Alphaproteobacteria; order Rhizobiales; family Rhizobiaceae; genus Aminobacter; species Aminobacter carboxidus. Next base: position 19,155 of record NZ_JACZEP010000018.1, read on the forward strand.
TGTGACATCAGGCTGGAACTGTCGGCGACCGGCGTCGCCACCGCGACCGGGATGTCATGTGCGAATGTGGCGCCGGTGTTGGTCACCAGCTTGATCGCGTGCGCTTCGCCGAGCACCCATGGAAAAGGCACCTGGATCCAGGCTGAGGTGCCGCGCGCCAGCGGCCCAGGCGGCTCTTGGGTGAACTGCCAATAGGCGTCGTCGACCTGGACCTGGGCGATCGTCATCGGCTCCGAGCCGCCGGCACGAACCAGAGCGCGGATGCCGTCACCGGCAAGAATGACACGCTCGAAAGCGATGTCTTCGACCGGCGGCGCGCCGTTGTTGAAACGCGCCAGCGGGTTGGCTGAAATCAGGACTGTGATGGCCGCAGCAAAGGCAAGCAGCGGCAGGACGACCCACCAAAGCGCGCGGCGCGGTGCCGCCGTGCCGGACAGCTCGGCTTCGGTCTCGGAGATCGGAGCGTCCCTCATGCCACGTCCTCCACGACGTCGAACATGCCGACCCAGCCCAGTTCGGTGAACTCCGACTGGTGCGGGTGGAACATATAGAGGCCGGTTTCATGCTCGGCGAAGCTGAACTCGATGATGCCGCGCTGGGCCTGGCATTGGGTGATCAGGTCGACGGTCTTCAACGTCGGGGTCAGCGTCGTGCCCTGGTCGAAATAGTCGAAGAAATTGGCATGCAGGTGAAACGAGTTGATCGGGTCGAACTCGACGACGTTGATCAGGTAGATCCGCACCGGTCGGTTCCTGGTGATCTTGATCGGCGTGTTCATGTAGGTGTGCGCCACCGTATTGACGGCGTAGAACTCGTTTTCGCCGTCGAAATTGGTGTCGAAGGCATTCATCACCATGACGAGTTCCTGCCACTGCGCATTCTCCGGCGTGCCGAGCAGGCGCGAGCGGGCGACATCGGCAAGCTCGGGATGGCGGGCGGGATCGGGGTCGATGATGAAGGCGCCGTACATGCCCTTGTGGATGTGCCGCTTCAGCGGCAGCGCGTGGCAATGATAGAGGTGGCAGCCGAACGGCTTCGCGTCGAACTCGTAGACGAACTCCTCGCCGGGATTGATCAGGCCGGCGCCCGGCACGCCGTCCATGCGCGCGGCGTGGATGCCGTGAAAATGCATCGAATGCGGATGCGAGCCGTAGTTCTTGAAAACGATCCGCAAACGCTCGCCTTCGGTGGCACGCAGTGCTGGACCCGGAACGCGGCCATTATAGGTCCAGGCCGGGAACATCACACCCGGCGCGATCTCGATTTCCTTGTCCTCGGCGACGACCTCGAAGGTCCGCAGCGTGCGGCCATCGGACAAGACGGACGTTACGCCGACGTCCCAGTCGGTGAGCATCTTCGCCGGATCGAAGCCGTTGCGGGCGCTGTCGACCTCACCGACGGTGACCATCGCGCCATGTGCGCCGCTGTGGCCTGACGATGGTGACGGTGCCTGATAGGCATCCGCAGCAGCCGGCGTTGCCGAGCCGGCATCATGGCCGCCATGCGTCGCCTGCCCCACCGCCGCATTGACGCCCACTGCCGTCGCTCCTGCAGTGCAGATGCCACCCGCCAGCACCAGCCTGCGGCTGAGCCGCTCCCCAAACATTGTCGGCACGTCCACCATCCCGGTCATTTTGCAAATGCGAATGATTTGCATCATGCTCTCGCAAGTAGCCGCACACAAGCTGAATCTCAGTGGCAGCTAAAGGCCCCAAACTGGCGTGGTGACTCAAAAATCCGAGCCGACGACACGCGGCGATCGGACGATGCGGCACTAGAGCCTCGAAGCTCGCTAGGTCGAAAGGTCCGCCGAGCGCCGAAATCAATGGTGTGGCACAGGCGTGATTGGGCGCCGTCACGCAATTGCGCGAGGGTGAATCAGGACCGTAGACTTTCCGCGTAAGCCGCTGACCAAATTACCTCTCGGCACCAATGTTGCCGCCGGCGCCGGCGACGTTTTCGACCACCACCTGCTGGCCGAGATCGTCCGACATCTTCTGGGCGATGATGCGGGCGACGACATCGGTCGATCCGCCGGCCGCAAACGGCACCACCATCGTCACCGTCCGGTCGGGGAATTGCTGAGCTACTGCCTGGGGCGCCAGCGCCAGCAGCGAAGCGGCCGAAAGCCCAAGCGCGAATGTCATGCGGCGGGTCAACTTCATCATCAGTACGCACCTCCCGGTTGGCGGCGGCACCTCGTTGCCGACCGCGTGGAGCGGCGAGCGTATGAACGTTACCTACGCTGTCAAATGCAACGTTGGAGGAGAGTGGCTGGGCAGGTGCTGCCGGCATCGGAATCGATGGGCTCGCCGGCGGTGTATGTTGCGCCCGGCAGGGCTGACACATCCGCCCGAATAGGTCTAAGACGGCGGCATGAAGCCTGACCCGCAGCCTGCAGCCCCGCTCACCGAGACAAAGCCCCTGACGCAGTGGACCCTGCTGCTGGCCTGTTCGGTGCTGCTCGCCGGGCTGCTCGAACTCGTCCATCTGCCCGCAGCCCTGCTTGTCGGCCCGATGCTGGTCGCCATCGCGCTCGGCAGCAACGGTGCCACTGTGCGCGTGCCCAGGCCGCTCTTCGTCTCGGCTCAGGCGTTGATCGGCTGCCTCGTCGCCAGCTCGATTTCGACTGGTATCTTCGTCACCTTCGTCTCGGAATGGCCGCTGTTTCTGAGTGCGGCGATCGCTACCGTGGTCGCCAGCAGCTTCCTTGGCTGGTTCATATCGCGGCTCAAGGTGCTGCCCGGCACGACCGCCGTATGGGGTTCGGCACCGGGGGCCGCTACCGCCATGGTGTTGATGGCGGACGCCTTCGGCGCCGACGCGCGGCTCGTCGCCTTCATGCAATATCTGCGCGTCATCATGGTTTCGATCGCCGCCGCGGTCATCGCCCGGCTCTGGGTCGACACGTCGGGCGCGGAAGCGCCCGGCATCGTATGGTTCCCGCCAATCGTCTGGCCGGCTTTTGGCGCGATGATCGGCGTCGCCATCGTCGGCGGTACGCTCGGCCACCTGCTGCGCATCCCCTCGCCGTATTTCGTTGGCGCGATGATCGTCGGCGCTGTCGTCCATCTCGGCTTGGGCATCGAGCTGCAGCTGCCGGAATGGCTGCTGGCCATCGGCTACACTTTGATCGGCTGGTCGATCGGGCTCAACTTCACCCGGCCGATCCTGCGCCACGCGGCGCGCGCCTTGCCGCAGGTGGTGGGCTCGATAGCGGCCCTGATGGCCTTTTGCGGCGCTCTGGCCTTTGGCCTGCACATCATCCTCGGCGTCGATCCGCTGACCGCCTATCTGGCGACCAGCCCCGGCGGCATGGATTCGATCGCCATCATCGCCGCCGCCTCCAAGGAAGTCGATCTGTCCTTCGTGCTGACGCTGCAGATGCTGCGTTTCCTGATCGTGCTGCTGTTCGGCCCGGCACTTGCGAGGCTGGTAGCGCGCACGATCAAGGATTGAGGCGTCCGGCGCCCAACAAAAAAACCTTTCCCCTGTAGGATCGCGCATCCTGCTTTCGTCCTTTGATCGTCAGACAAGGAACGGAGAGCTGAAATGACGCCTCGCACATCCACCAAGATCGAACTCGAAAACGTCAACCACCCTGGCCAGGCCAAGCCTGCCGATGCCGCCATGTACCAGGCGATGAAGCAGGCGATCCTGACCGTCCTGCCCGCGAAATCGCCGGGACTGACCGTCGCCCAGATCCAGGAAGGCGTGCGCGGCCATCTGCCCGAACGCCTCTACCCCGGCGGCGCCAAGGCAGGATGGTGGACCAAGGCCGTGCAGCTCGACCTCGAGGCAAAGGGCATCATCGCACGCGAGAAGGTCAGCCCGCTGCGGCTGCACAAGACGTAGACCGGGCGCTGCCGCGACAAGAAAGGCCAGAACCCGGCTGCAGCGCACCCACGTCGGGTGCGCTGCTCTTGCGCGGCCCATGCGCCTCCTGTAAGAGAGCGCCATGTCGTCGCGCAAGATCAAAGAAATCTCCCGTCCGGCCGCTTTTGCGGGCGAGACGCTGCGCGCCCTTTCCTCGGCTCTCCTTCTTCTTGGCCTTATCGGCGATCGCCGGGCTCGCTAAGGGAGCGTCCGGCGGTCGAATTGCCGCCGAGGCATATGCTCCTTTGCTCTTCACAACAGATCCGAAATTCTGATTTAAGACCGCTGAAGCATGCGCGTTGCGTGGTGCATGGCGGCCAAGAGAACGAGACCGAAAATGAGCAAGATCACTCCCGCGTCCGGCCGAAGCGCCGGCATGCCGTCCGCCGCAGTCAAGTACCAAGCCTACCACAAGATCGACCTGCCCAACCGGACCTGGCCGTCCAAAACCATCGACAAGGCGCCGATCTGGTGCTCGGTCGACCTGCGTGACGGCAATCAGTCGCTCGTCGACCCGATGGGCCACGACCGCAAGGCGCGCATGTTCCAGCTGCTGCTCGACATGGGTTTCAAGGAAATCGAGATCGGTTTTCCCTCAGCCTCGCAGACCGACTTCGATTTTGCCCGCTGGTGCATCGAAGAGGGTAACGTCGCCGACGACGTTTCGCTGCAGGTTCTCGTCCAGTGCCGTCCTGAACTGATCACCCGCACTTTCGAGGCGCTGGACGGCGCGCACAAGCCGATCGTGCATTTCTACAATTCGACCAGCGAGTTGCAGCGCCGCGTGGTGTTCGCCAAGGATGTCGCCGGCATCAAGCAAATCGCAACCGACGCCGCCAAGATGATCACCGATATGGCGGCCAAGGCCGGCGGCGGTTACCGTTTCCAGTACTCGCCCGAAAGCTTCACCGGCACCGAACTCGAGGTCGCTCTGGAGATCTGTAACGCGGTCACCGAAATCATCCAGCCGACGGCTGACAACAAGCTGATCATCAACCTGCCCTCGACCGTCGAGATGGCGACGCCCAACATCTATGCCGACCAGATCGAGTGGATGTGCCGCAACCTCGACAACCGCGAAAACCTGATCATCTCGCTGCACCCGCACAATGATCGCGGCACCGGCATCGCCGCCACAGAGCTCGGTTTGATGGCCGGAGCCGACCGTGTCGAAGGCACGCTGTTCGGCAATGGTGAGCGCACCGGCAACGTCGATGTCGTCACTCTGGCGCTCAACATGTTCACCCAAGGGGTCGATCCCATGCTCGACTGCTCGGACATCGAGCGAATCAAGCAGGTCTACGAGTACTCGAACCAGATGGTCATTCCGGAGCGCCACCCTTACGTTGGCGAGCTGGTCTACACCGCTTTCTCCGGCTCGCACCAGGATGCCATCAACAAGGGCATGAAGGCGATCAAGGTCGCCAACAAGCCACTGTGGGAAGTGCCTTATTTGCCGATCGACCCGCAGGACGTCGGCCGCAGCTATGAGGCGATCATCCGCATCAACTCGCAGTCGGGCAAGGGCGGCATCGCCTATGTGCTGCAGGCCGACTATGGCCTCAACCTGCCGCGTTCGCTGCAGGTCGAATTCAGCCAGGATATCCAGCACATCACCGACAGCGAGGGCAAGGAAGTCTCGCCCAAGCGTATCCATGAGCGCTTCCTCGAACGCTACGTCGACCAGCCTGGTGCGCGCCTCAGATTCGTCGATCACCAGACCTTCCCTGACACCGAAGTGAAGGGCCGCCGGGTCGTCGAGGCGACCATCCTCGATGACGGCAAGGAGATCGTCATCAAGGGCACCGGCAACGGCCCGATCGACGGCTTCGTCGATGCGCTCTCCCGCCATATTGGCATCGACCTGTCAGTGCTGGATTATTCCGAGCATTCGATCCAGCGCGGCTCGAACGCCTCGGCGATCTGCTACATGGAAGTCGAACATCCTGCCGGCCGTCTGTTCGGTGCCGGCATCAATACGAATATCGTCGCCGCTTCACTTGAAGCGGTGGTCTCCGCAGCCAACCGCATCGTGTCGCGGTAAGGTTAAATTGAGTTCGAACACGCCTCGCCCGTGGATAACGGGCGGGGCGTTTGTGCATCGTTGCTGAGCGCGCTTGTACACTGACGCCAGCCGACTATGATCAGACCGTTCGTACCGGTTGGAAAAGGGTCGACACTTGGTTGCCTCCACGCCTGCTGCCCCCGCAGTGCGCGAAGCGCTTGAGCGGCTTGTTGCCAGCGAGACCTTTGGCCGGTCCGACCGGGCACGCAAGCTGCTGCGCTATATTGTCGAACGCGAACTCGCCGGCGAGGCCGAGAGGCTGAAGGGTTTTGCCATCGCGGTCGACGTTTTCGGCAAGGACGCCGAGTTCGATTCGGCGACCGATGCCGTTGTCCGCGTCCAGGCCGGGCGCCTGCGCGAGTTGCTGGCGCATTATTATGCCGCCGAGGGCAGCAACGACCCGATCCGCATCGGCATCCCCCGCGGCAGCTATGTGCCGACCTACGAGATCCTCGCCGAACTCCCGACAGCCCCTCGCCCGGCGGAAGCGCAGCAAAACGGTTCGGTAGCGGTGCTGGCCCGTGCCGAAACAGGCCTTGCCGAGAACGAGCCGCATCACGGCGAAGAGGCCCAGGCCGATCCGGCTTACTCCGGCAGCAGCGTCAAGCGGCAGCTTCGCTACTTCTGGGCGGCGATGGCGCTGGTCATCGTCATGCTCGGCATCCTGGTCTTCCGCAACATCGGCGGCCCGATCGGGTTCGAGGTCGCCGGCCTCGGCGGTTCGCGCGGCGCCACGGCGAGCATCAACGACACCGTCGACCTGTTGCCCGCCGTGCACATCCATTCAAGCTCCGAAGGCGGACAGACGGCACGCGTGGCAACTGTCCTGCGCACGGCACTGTCAGGTTTCGACACCATCGATCTGATAGCCCGCGACCGCTCGGATGCCGTCAGGCGCGCCGACGCGACCGACTTCGACTTCACCGTCAATGCCGGCCCGAGCGCGGGGTCGGTGCTGGTCGAGCTTCAGCACATGGCCAGCGGCCGCATCCTGCTTTCTCGCGTCCTGTCACCGCAGGAGATCAGCCCCGACGTCATCGACAACCGCATCGCCGACATCGTCTCTTCGGCCATCCCGGCCTCAGGCATGATCTACAGCTTCGTCGAGCAGAACGGACTGCAACGTGGTCTGACGGCCTGCCTACTGCTCAGCGGCGCCTACTACATGGACCAGAACGCCACCAAGCACCGCGCCGCCTATCAATGCATGGATGACCTGTCCAAGCGCAGCGCCAAGTCGCCTGTCGTCTACGCCGAACTGGCCTCGCTGCAGCTCGAAGCCGTCACCGACAACTATCCCTACCCGCCCAATGCAACGACCGAAGGCGCCTATGCGCTGGCGCATAGCGCCGTGCAGATGGGTTCAACCAGCCCCTACGCGCATCGCGCATTCGGCTATCTGCAGTCGCGTGCCGGTGATCGCACCGAGGCCATAAGGTGGATACGCAAGGCCTATGAGCTCAACACCTACGACCTGACCATGGCGGCATCCTACGGCTATGCGCTCATTCTCGGCGGCAGCTACAGCGACGGCGTACCGATCATGAAACGTGCCGTCGAAAGCGCCAGCGCGCATCCCGGCTGGTGGGACTACGGCCTGTTCCTGGGCGAATTCATGCTCGGCAACCGTTATGCTGCGGCCCGCGCCGCAAGCGCCCTTGCGACAAACAAGAAGCCACATTACGTAGCTGCACGGCTGATCGCGGCAAACTTCGTCGGTGATACCAAGCAGGCTTCCGAACTGTCCAAGGAGATTGCGACGCGCTATCCGGCTTTCGCCACCGACCCGGCAGCGACCTTCACCAAGGGCAAATACCCGGCGGAATTGACGAAAGCGCTAACTAAGGCGCTGCGCGCCGCCGGCCTCGGTCACCAGACCTGACCCCCACTGGCTTTTCCGACGTATCTTTTTGCATAATTAAATTTGCGCCCTTGGTGCTCTAACATTATTTTACATTTTACGACTTTGAATTTACAACTTTTCGTGAATTTCTGTCCGGTCATTTGAGCAAAAATGAATTACCCTATCCATGCCGCCCTGCGGGGAAGCGGCAAGAATGTAGTGGTCCTGCTGCACGGATTCGGCGGAATTGGCGGTGTCTGGGAAGACGTCGTCGATCACCTGGACGGCGCATTCACCACGATCGCCTATGATCTGCCGGGACATGGTCTTTCGCTCGACTACCCCAAGGCTGGTTCGGCCAAGGTGGCGGCAAATGCCGTGCTGGCCGATCTCGTCGCGCGCGGCATAACCCGCGCCCATTTCGTCGGCCATTCGATGGGTGGTGCCGTGGCAACGCTTGCCGCGCTGTTCGATCCCGAACGTGTCGCGTCGCTGACATTGCTGGCGCCAGGCGGCTACGGCCCGGAGATCAACGGCCCGCTGCTCAGGCGTTATGCCGCCGCCGCCTGTACCGACGAACTCCGCTCCTGCCTCGCTGAAATGTCGAGCCCCGACAGCACTGTTCCTGACGCCGTTGTCCGCGATCTCGCCGAGATGCGCGGACGTCCCGGCCAGACGGACAAGCTGATCGCCTTTGCCGAAGCGATGACCGCCGACGACAAGCAAGGCGTGATCCCGCGCGACAGCCTGGCGACTCTGACGATGCCGGTGATGGTCGTGTGGGGCACCGACGATGCAGTATTGCCCTACAGCCATGCCGACGCCCTGCCCTCGGGTTTCCTGATCCACCATGTGCTGGAGATCGGTCACATGCTGCCGGAGGAGACGCCAGTGCTCGTTGCCGACATCATCAGCCGCATGACCCGCCGGCGCCAACGTCGCCTGCCGGCCATCGCCGCATGCGACGCCGGATGAATCAAGTGATGCGCTGCGGCTTGTAAGCGCCTGCAGTACAAACCATTTTCTCCGCTTCGCCTGACAGCGAACAATGAGTGCACGCACGTTACAATTCCGCCGCGATCGTGGGTATGTTAACGATTGCTTAAGCATGGTCCGGGGCAACAGCTGATGAGCGACGACAGGGTGACAGCACTGAAACCGGCGCACCCGCTGGCAGACGCCATTCGCGACGTCAAGAACGCCAGTGCCGATCGCACCGACGTGGTCGTTGATCTGCGCGATGCCCATCGCATGCGGCTCGAACTGCTTGCCGCAGAGCTCGAGCCGGTTTTCGCCGATGTTCCCAAGGACATCGACAATTTCGATTTCGCGATCTCTTCGGGACTACAGCCCAGGTTGTGGATCGACGCGGTGAGCCATGTCGGGCTGGGCCGCGACCGCCGCACCTTCCGCTTTGTCCGCGACACCCGCATCGGCCGCGTCGTGCTGGCCGAATCCACCGACGCCAAGCGCATCGCCGACCAAGTGACGCGCTACATCGCCGAACGCATCGTCGAACGCCAGCAGATGATGGAAGGCGGCGCGGAACCCGCGCTGGCAGGCTTCGGCCGCGAGGCGGTAGCAGAAGCCGAGCCGCCGCTGCGGCACAGGCCTGTCCTGCCGGGCATGATGGCCGGTTTTGGCCTGCTGGTTGCCGGCGCGGCCATCGGCATCGGGGTCATGGCAGTTCTTTACTGGCTGCGTCTCGCAGCCACCGGCGTCATTCCCTGACCAGGGCCACCGAGCGTGGCGCCGCCGCGCTCAGGTCGAACGTCCCGATCTCAGCCGACGGCATCGCCGGTCCCGACAGGCCGCGACGGGTGAGCTTCACGTTCCAGCTTCCCGGCTCGCCAGAGATATCGAGCAGATTGAACTGCGCCGCCGGCTTATGGCTGCCCGGCGCCTGTCCGGCCGCAGCAACGCCCACCACCGGCACCACACCGCCCCGCCCGTCGATCCAGTGCAGCGTCGGCAGATGCGAATGGCCGTGCAGCACAAGCTCGGCGCCATACCGCCTGACCAGCTTCTGGAACTTGCCGATGCCAAACAGGCGCTTGTGCTGGCCAACAGCACCGCGCACCGGCGGATGGTGGATCATGATGGCCCGGAAAAGACCACGCTTGCCGGTTTCCTCAAGCACCTTGGCCAGCCGTTCGGCTTGTCCTTCGCGAAAGAACCCGCTGGCCATGAAGGGAGCGGTCGCGCGTGCCGTCGACACGCCGATCAGCGCCACGTTCTGGCGCACGCGCAGATAGGGAAAACTCGTCGAACTGATCGCACCATGCGCGCCGTCGCCCTGCATCCATGGCGCCCAGACGTGGCAGGCCTTGTCGAAAGCGCCGGGCACATAGGCATCGTGATTGCCCGGCACCACCGAGACATCGCCTGGGGCGCCCAGCGTTTCAAGCCACAGCCGGGCCAGCGCGATTTCGCCGTCGAGCGCCAGATTGACGAGGTCGCCGGTGACCGCGAGATGATCCGGCGCCTGTGCCTTTAGATCGGCCACGATCGCATCGACGATGCCGTCATGGTGGTGACGGCGACGGTTTCGCTGCCAGTTGACGTAGCCGACCATGCGCTTGGAGGCGAGGTCGCGATAGGTTACATCCGGAAGCGGACCAAGATGGACGTCGGAAATATGCGCAAGCCTGAACATTGTTTCCTTTTAGGTCACGTATCGGCGGCTTTCCACCCATCGCGGCATGCCCGATGAGCAATGCCCCCAATCCGCTTCGCCAAAAGCCCTGGGCGCGGCTGCGCGGAAGCCTGTTCCACCTCTATTTCCTGCTGCGACGACCGATGACTCTCGGCGTGCGCGGTCTCGTTCATGATACCGCCACCAAGTCCGTCTTCCTGATCCGCCACACCTATGTGCCCGGCTGGCAGCTGCCCGGCGGCGGGGTCGAGACCGGCGAGACGTTCGTCGAGTCGCTGGCGCGCGAACTGGAGGAGGAAGGCAACATCACGATCACCGCGCCGCCCATCCTCAAGTCGATCCACCTCAACAAGCAGGCGACGAAGCGCGACCATGTCGGCTTCTATCTGATCGAAGCCTTCAGGCAGGACACGCCGAAGCTGCCCGACCACGAGATTGCCGAGGCGGGTTTCTTCCCGATCGACGCGCTGCCGGAAGGCACGACGCCAGCGACGCGGCGGCGGATATCGGAGGTGTTCGAGGGCAAGGAAGCATCGCCGTATTGGTGAGGGGACGCCGGAAGTGCTCTACGTTGCCTCCTATGCCTGCCGGCCATCTCCCCCCTCAAAGGGGGAGGTCATGCCGTCATCGACGCTGCAACTAGTCGCCAACACCGCAAGGCTTGTCCTTACAAATCCCGACTGAGCGCAGCCGGCGCCGAGACTAATCTCCCCCCCTTGCGGGGGAGATGGCCGGCCGGCCAGAGGAGGCGCGGCGGAGCGCCAAGTACCCCTTCAAGCAGCCTTCAACAACTTCCCCCTGTTATGCGGAGCGTCGAGATACAGCTCGGGCCCGACGGGCACGATGCCGGTCGGGTTGATGCCGGTGTGGCTGCCGTAATAGTGCGCCTTGATGTGATCCATGTTCACCGTCCCGGCGACACCAGGCACCTGGTAGAGCTCGCGCAGGTAGTTCGCCAGGTTCGGGTAGTCGGCGATCCGGCGAAGATTGGTCTTGAAGTGGCCGACATAGACCGGGTCGAAGCGCACCAGCGTGGTGAACAGGCGCCAGTCGGCCTCGGTCAGGGTGTTGCCGACGAGATAGCGTTGACGCGACAGCCTGTCTTCCAGCGTGTCGAGCGCGGCGAACAATTCGTTGAAGGCCTCCTCATAGGCGCCCTGGGTGGTGGCGAAGCCGGCGCGGTAGACGCCGTTGTTGATTGAGGGGTAGACCAGATCATTGACCGCATCGATCTCGCCGCGCAGCGCATCGGGGTAGAAGTCGACCGAGGCATCGCCCCATGCGTCGAAGGCCGAGTTCAGCATGCGGATGATCTCGGACGACTCGTTGGAAACGATCGTCTTTTCCTGTCTGTCCCACAGCACCGGCACGGTGACGCGGCCCGAATAGGTCGGATCCGCCATGGTGTAGATCTGGTGCAGGTAGTCGAGGCCGTAGAGCGTGTCGCCGGTGGCGCCATCTTCAGCGCGGAAGGTCCAGCCATTCTCGCCCATATAATGATGGACGACCGACACCGAGATGATGTCCTCGAGTTTCTTCAGCGCCCGGAAGATCAGCGTGCGGTGCGCCCAGGGACAGGCGAGCGATACATAGAGATGATAGCGCCCCGGCTCGGCCTTGAAGCCGCGTGTACGACCCGCCGCCGGCTTGCCGTCGGCCGTGACGAAATCGCGCCATTGCGCATGTGAGCGTACGAACTTGCCGCCTGTCGACTTGGTATCGTACCAGCGGTCCTGCCATTTGCCTTCGACCAGCAATCCCATGATGAAATCCTTTCGTTTGCCACGATGTAGGACCTCACGGACGCCAACCGAAGGGCAACGCGCTGAACGGATTGTCAACGCCAGACGCACAACGGCCAAATGACGATGGACGTCCGCGGAAAATGATGGTAGCGGGCATTCTATGTCGCAGACCTTTGCACAGATCCGGATCGACCGACGACGAATGAGCGCACGCGCTTGAAGCGCTGACTTGCGACTGCTGCGGCATGCCCGCGGCACCTCATCACACGGTACCGGATTGCAAAGAACATGACCCTCGCCGACGTCACCTACATGCCGGAAGCTCCGGCGCATGACCTCGAAATCGACGAAATCAATGCTGAGGCTTTTGGCCCGGGCCGCTTCACACGCGCTGCCTACAAGATCCGCGAAGGCGGCCCCCACGACCGCTCGTTGTCCTTCGTCGCCATGCATGATGGCCAGGTCATCGCCTCGGTCAGGATGACCCCGATCGCCGCCGGCGCCGGCCGGGCGCAGATGCTGGGCCCGCTCGCCGTGCGGCCCGATTTCAAGAACATGGGCATCGGCCGCAAGCTGGTCGCCATGGCGCTCGCAGCAGCCAACAAATCGCGCGAACCCGCTGTTATCCTTGTCGGCGACGAGCCCTATTACGGCCCGCTTGGCTTTGCCCGGATCCCGCGTGGGCAGATCGAGATGCCGCGGCCTGTCGATCTCAACCGCCTGCTGGCGCATGAGATCGTGCCGGGCGCAGTTGCCGAATTGAGCGGCGAGGTCTGCCACGCCAACCTAGCCAAGACACCGCAACGCACGACCGAGCCGGCCTAGCCGCCGATGACTTGCCCGTGCCGCCCATCTTGCTAATTCAATAACAGCAGAAGAGGACAGGCTGACATGAATCCGAACGGGCAGATCGCAGTAGTCACCGGCGCCGGCTCCGGCCTTGGCGAAGCCACCGCACGCGCACTCGCAGCCAAGGGTGCCAAGGTTGCCATCTTCGATCTCAGCCTCGAGCGCGCCGAAAAGGTGGCCGCCGACATTGGCGGCGTCGCCGTGCGCTGCGACGTCAGCAACGAGGAAAGCGCTGTCGCCGCTTTCGCGGAAGTCGAAGCCAAGCTCGGCACGGCCCGCATCCTGGTCAACTGCGCCGGCATTGCGGTGGGCGTCAAGACTGTCGGCAAGGACGGCCCGCATCCGCTCAGCGTGTTCCGTCAGGTCATCGAGGTCAACCTGATCGGTTCCTTCAACATGATCCGGCTGTTTGCCGATGCAGCCGCCAAGCTCGAGCCGCTGGCAGGCGGCGAGCGCGGCATCATCATCAACACCGCTTCGGTTGCCGCCTATGACGGCCAGATCGGCCAGGCCGCCTACTCCGCTTCGAAGGGCGGCGTCGTCGGCATGACGCTGCCGATCGCGCGCGATCTCTCCCGTTCGGGCATCCGGGTCGTCACCATCGCGCCGGGCATCTTCAAGACCCCGATGATGGCGGCGATGCCGCAGGACGTGCAGGATTCGCTTGGCGCTGCCGTACCTTTCCCGTCACGTCTCGGCGAACCCTCGGAATATGGCGCGCTTGCCCTGCACATCGTCGAGAACCAGATGATCAACGGCGAGACCATTCGCCTCGACGGCGCCATCCGCATGGCGCCGAAATAAGCGCCGGCAGTTCTCGGATCGGCTATCCTTCAGCCCCGGCAGCGCAAGCTTCCGGGGCTGTTTTTGCTTGTGGCGAAACGACGCCCTTGCCAAAGCCCGCCTGCATTAGATAAGTAGATTGAATAAGTCATATTTTATGGTGAAGCAGTGGAAGAGCGCAAGAAGGACGTCTTTCTGGAGACCACCGCGGAAGCGACGGCGCTTGCACGTTCGCTGATGCGCAAGGCGCGATATGGCGCGCTTGCCGTCATCGAGCCGGAAACCGGCTCGCCACTGGCCAGCCGCGTCGGCACGGCGACCGACGTCGACGGAACGCCGCTGATCCTGATCTCCGGCCTCTCCGCCCACACCAAGGGCATCGTTGCCAATCCCGTCTGTTCGCTTCTGGTCGGCGAAGTCGGCAAGGGCGATCCCCTCGCCCATCCGCGCATCACTCTGTTTTGCCGGGCGCGCAAGCTGGAACGCGGCACGCCGGAATACGCCCGCGCCGAGCGGCGCTACGTCAACCGCAATCCCAAGGCCAAGCTCTATATCGGCCTGACCGACTTCACAGTCTTCCGGCTTGAGCTCGAGCGCGCCAATCTCAATGGCGGCTTTGGCAAGGCTTTTCTCCTGAACCGTGATGACCTGCTGCTTGAAGGCTCTGCCGTGGACGCGATTGCCGCAGCTGAACAGTCAGCGCTCGACCACATGAATTCGGATCACACCGAGGCGACGGCGATCTACGCCAGCCATTTCGGCAAGCTCGACGACAAGGCCTGGGTGCTCAGCGGATTCGATCCCGAAGGCATGGATCTGGCCGCCGGCGACGAGACCGGACGGGTACTTTTCCCGAATATGCTTGTCGAGGCCGGCGATCTCAGGCGTAGCCTTGTCGAAATGGCAAAAGAAGGCCGCGCAGCAAAGTCTTGATTTTTTGAATGAAAGCTGATTTGTCATATATTAGCCAGATCCGCTACTGATTCCACTGACGATCTGGCTTGGTAATTCGGCGTTGTTGCCCCCATGGCGCCGGAAAGCATGACGGATACACGGGGTACCCATGAAACCGAAAAAACTGACGGCCAACGCGGAGGCTGCTGCCTCCTTGCTCACTCTCATGGGCAACGAAAAGCGGCTGATGATCATGAGCCACTTGCTCGACACAGAAATGTCGGTGGGTGCGATCGCCGAAAAGGTGTCATTGAGCCAGTCGGCGCTGTCGCAGCATCTCGCACGCCTGCGCAACGAAGAACTGGTCGAAACACGTCGCGACCGGCAGATGATCTACTACACCTGCAAGTCCGAAGCCGTGCGCAAGCTGCTCGGCACTCTGGAAGGCATTTTCGAAGACGCCTGATCTTCACGAGCGGACAAAGCCTTTCCAGGCTCCCATAGCGGACTGCCCTCCGCTATGAAGCAACCATGAACATCATCCGCATCGACGACCCGGCCGATCCCCGCGTCGCACCCTATCTCGACATCCGCGAGCGCGATCTTGTCGGCCGCGAAGAGCGTTTCATCGCCGAGGGCAAGGTCGTTCTCAACGTACTGTTTTCGGCGCGCCGCTTCGAGGCGGAGTCAGTTCTGGTGCTCGAAAACCGGCTCGCTGGAATGAGTAAGACGCTCGGCCTCGCCGCTGACAGCATGCCGGTCTATGTCGCCTCAAGCGCGGTCTTGGATGCCATTGCGGGCTTCCACATGCATCGCGGCATCCTGGCCATCGGCCGCAAGGGCGTGGCGGTTTCCATCGACGACGTGCTCGCCGCCCTGCCCGAACGCGCGATGGTGGCGGTGCCGGTCGGCATCTCCAACCACGACAATATCGGCTCGATCTTCCGCAACGCGGCCGCCTTTGGCGCCGATGCGGTGCTGCTCGACCAGACCTGCTGCGATCCGCTCTACCGCAAGGCAATCAGGGTGTCGGTCGGCGCGGTCCTCAAGGTGCCGTTCGCCGTTGGTGCAACGGCTGGCGAGCTTGCCGACGCACTCACCCACCACGGCTTCGAGCAGCTGGCGCTCTCGCCTGCGGGCAAGGCCGACATCAGGGACATCAGACGCCCCGTGCGGCTGGCGCTCTATCTCGGCACGGAAGGCGACGGATTGCCCGCCCCCCTGCTGAATAGGCTGACGACGGCAAGGATCCGTATGGCGCCGGGTTTCGATAGCCTCAACGTCGCGGCCGCCTCGGCGATCGCGCTGCATCACTTCACCGAAGCTTCGGACTAGCCTATTCGGCGGGCACCGGCTTCTGCAGCGCCCGCACCCGGTCGGCGAGGCTGATCACCGCGGGCGCATCACCACTGACCGGCGGGTGGGCATCACCGGAAACGGCAAGCGCCTTGGCGATCGGTGAGTCGTCGCCTTCGAGCCGCGCCGTGAGTGCCACGACCTCGGCTGCCAGTTCGTGCATCTGCTCGCGCAGTTGGGAATCCTCGCCAGGCGACGACTTGCGCCCTGCCTTCGACAATTCGCCCTTCAGCCGCTTGTTCTCGCGCGTCAGCGTGGTCAGCCGCCCTTCCAGGCGCTCCCGTTCCATCGCCTGGGCCGTGCCGTTGACAGCTGCGGCCTCCGGCGCGCCTTGCGGCACCTTCAGCTGCTCACGCACACGGGCCAGTTCGGTTTCGCGCAAACGGCCGAGCTCGGCCTCGCGCCGCTCCAGCTTGTCGTCGCGGTCGCTCAGTGAAGACACCATCTGCTGCAATTTCCTGTCGAGCTCGCCGGCACGCTTGGTTTCGGCCTTGAGCGCCTCGCGCACCGCCTTGTTGTCGGCTTCGAGTTCGGCGAGGCGAAGGTCACCGCTCTTGTGCTGGTTACGCAACGCCGACATGTCGTCTGAGAGCTTGCCGATCTGACTTTCGCGGCTGACCAGTTCGATCTGGCGGTTGCTGGATGATAGGCTGGCTTCGTCATAGAGCCTGCCGATTTCCTCGATCTCCTCGGCACGCTTTTCAAGCACGCGCTCCACCTCTACGAGTTGGGCAGCGAGCGCCTTGATCTGTTCATCGCGCTTGGAGATCTCCTCGCTCAAGCTGCCACGCTTGGCTTCGAGCTCGCTGACGACGCGGTCCTTGTTGGCGTGATCGTCGGCGACCGCCTTTTGCGCTTCGCGGCTGCGGCTGAGCTCTACGGCCTGCGTCAGGAGCTTTTCCTGCGCCGACTTGAGCTGGACCTCGACCTTGCGCAGCGCCATGGCGTGCTCGGCGCGCAGACTGTCCTTGTCGGCGCGGATTTCATCGAGCGTCATGGGAAGCTTGGCTTCGACCCGCTGGCGGGTGACCGAAACGGCACGCCGCCAGACCGACGGCGCAATCAGCAGCACCACAAAGCCGGCGGTCAGGAAGCCAAGAACGAAAAACAGGATCGACTGGACCAAGGCACTTTACCCGTTACGGACAGGCGCTAGTTTGCCATGTTCCCATGGCAGGAATCCAGCACCGCCGCAACAAAATGGCGTCCAATCGACCCGTTCTTCACACAATCAGAACGGATTCCAGGTCGGCTGCTGAGTCAACTTCAGGTAGCCGAGATTGACGCCCAGTCGCGCGCCGACACCGGTACGCACAGGCACGAGCAGGATGTTGCCGCGCTTGAGGACATTGAAGCCGACGCCCGCGACGACATAGGCCGAGCCCGCGACGCCGCCATAACGATCATAGAGATTGTTCACGTCGTCCAGATTGTAGACCAGGATCATCGTGCGCGAGCCCTGCCCGCCGAAATCCCAGCCGAGCGAAGGACCCTGCCAGAACACCTTATGGTCGCCGGCGTTCTTGGTGTAGAGCGTGCCCTCGCCATAGGTCAGGCCGCCGACAAAGGCACCCGATCCCTCTTCGCCGAGCACATAGCCGTTCGGCAGGCCATAGGACGCGAAAACCTTCTCGACCACGCTGGCGAGACCGCCAGACGTCGAGCCAAAGAAGCGATGGCCGGAATCAAGGATCTCCTGCGAGGTATATTGCTGCGCGCGAGACGCAGATGTCGAAAATGCCAGAACGCCGACAAGGACGAACATCGCGGCAACAAGCCGGGCAAACGTCCAGCCATAGAATCGGGAAATCATGCTTCCAAATCTCCGTCAGGGAGCACACTTTCTCGACGCCCCGGACCCGCTGCAACTCTTGATGGCCGCTGGCTGGTCCAACTTCGGCAAACTATGCCGTAATCCTTTTTCAACCATTAAACTGGCCTACGAAGATGGCGGTTCGAAGGCACGAACAGGTGTTGAAAAGCCCGCAATAGCGCAGAAAAGCCACCATTTCGCGCAACCGTTACCGGCAGTTTCTTGCCGCATGAGGCGGCGCTGTGTAACCAAGAGTACTGTAAGGCCAGCCCTGATTCGCACTGCCGGGTCCATGGCCGCAAGATCTTGGTTCAAGCCATTTGCCCGAGGGATGCCGTTCATGGCCGAGTTGTTGACGCTTTCCGCCCCTGACCTCGCAGCGCTCCTGTGCAGCCGTGTCTGCCACGACATCATCTCGCCGGTCGGCGCCATCAACAATGGCCTCGAACTGCTCGACGAAGGTGGTGCCGACGAGGATGCGATGCGGCTCATCCGCACCAGTGCCCGCAACGCCTCGGCGCGGCTGCAGTTCGCCCGCATCGCCTTTGGCGCGGCCGGGTCGGCCGGCATGCTGATCGACACCGGCGACGCCGAATCGGTTGCTACCGCCTTCCTCAAGAACGAAAAGCCGGAGCTGACCTGGAGCGGCGGGCGCGCGCTGCTGCCCAAGAACAAGGTCAAGCTGCTACTCAACCTGCTGCTCGTTGCCCATGCGGCGATCCCGCGCGGCGGCAAGCTCAGCGTGACGCTCGAAAACGTCGACACCGCGCCCAAATTCATCCTGTCGGCAAGCGGCCCGATGCTGCGCGTGCCGCCGAAGTTCCTCGAACTGCATTCCGGCCACAAGCCCGACGAGCCGATCGACGCCCATTCGGTGCAGCCCTACTACACGCTGCTGCTGGCGCGCGAGGCTGGCATGTCGATCTCGATCCACGCCACGCCTGAAGAAATCCTGCTTACCACCGAGTAAACGGCACAGCTGTTTTTGTATGACAAAAGCATAGTTGTCGTTGCTCTGGCGGCAACGCCTCGACGATTGTGCGCCGCAGGAACTTTGTTGACCTGCCCGCGCGCTCGACGACAGCCACCTCATTTGACCTGATTTGCAGGGCAGCCGCGGAAAACTTCGCGCAAACTAGTGAACTCTCACCTCGCCGATGGAAACAGCCGCTCTGGCCGATGTTTCCAAGAATTTTACCATTCGGGTTTTCAGCTTCTTTACGCACCGACGCTAAGGTCGAGCCAACATCCGGCGCGACTGACGCGTTCGGCTCCCGCAAAAAGGAACGGGATATGAAGCGCTGCCTGTTCGTCGATGATTCGAGCGTCATCCGCAAAGTCGCCAAACGCATCCTCAACAGCCCGGAGATGGTCGTCGTCGAGGCGGCAACCGGTGCCGAGGGGCTGGATATGTGCGCCTACGACATGCCCGACATCATCGTCGTCGATGGTGCGCTCGAGGATATGGGCACCACCGACTTCATCCGCCGCGTGCGCGCCCTTGACGGTCGCGTCAAGCCGCAGATCGCAATCTGCCTGACCGAGGTCGACATCGGCGCCATCATGCGGGCCAAGCGCGCCGGCGCGCAGGGTTACCTTTTGAAGCCGTTCACCAGGCCGCAGTTGCTCGATCGTTTTCGCGCTTTCGATATCGCCGCCTGATTCGGCCCTCCGGATCGCTCCCGGCGCGACGGCTTTGCGACCGCGCCGAGCGCTTATCCGTGCTCAAAACAAAGAAAACCCGGCTCGAAGGCCGGGTTTTGACTGAAGTCATCAGAAGAAATCAGGCGATTTCGCGAAGCTCTTCCGGCTCGCGCAGCACATAGCCGCGGCCCCAGACAGTTTCGATGAAGTTCTGGCCGCCGGACGCAGCATCAAGCTTCTTGCGCAGCTTGCAGATGAAGACGTCGATGATCTTCAGTTCCGGCTCATCCATGCCGCCATACAGGTGGTTGAGGAACATTTCCTTGGTCAGCGTGGTGCCCTTGCGCAGCGAGAGCAGCTCCAGCATCTGGTATTCCTTGCCGGTCAGGTGCACGCGCTGGCCACCGACCTCGACTGTCTTGGCGTCGAGATTGACGATCAGGTCGCCGGTGATGATGACCGACTGGGCGTGGCCCTTTGAACGGCGGACGATAGCGTGGATGCGCGCCACCAGCTCGTCCTTGTGGAACGGCTTGGTCATGTAGTCGTCGGCGCCGAAGCCCAGGCCGCGCACCTTGTCCTCGATGCCGGCCATGCCGGAAAGGATCAGGATCGGCGTCTTGACCTTGGACAGGCGCAAAGTGCGCAGAACCTCGTAACCCGACATGTCAGGCAGGTTCAGGTCGAGAAGGATGATGTCGTAATCGTAAAGCTTGCCGAGATCGACGCCTTCTTCGCCGAGATCGGTCGTGTAGACGTTGAAGCTTTCCGATTTGAGCATCAGTTCGATGCTCTGTGCGGTTGCACTGTCGTCTTCTATCAGCAGAACGCGCATTCAAATCCCCTTTTCTGCTGCCGGAACGTCTTCGCGGTCCAAACCTTGCCGGCCCAGTGCTTACCTGAATCGGAGGCTGCCATCGAATGGTTAACAAAACCTAATTTCGTATGGAAGACCATATCAGAAATTTTAACCGGCGCATACACCCTCTTGAATCCAATCATGAATCACACGGTCAACATCTTAACGCGCTGCATTAACAAGGCTGACTAAGCGACTCCGGAGACGGCCCGATCACATTCACAGCGAAAACCAGAATCTTTACCGGGCTTTAAGTCTCGATGGGTATGATTAACGATGCCCGTAAACGAATGGTTACCGACGGACAAAAACTTTAAAAGTTTGTTTTCCATAGTCGGCAGTTCAGAACCGGTTCCGGCGCGGCACGGTCCCTTTGGGCCGAAGTAGGCGAGTAGAAGTGCGTTTTTCGGTGTTCGGGAGTATCGGGTCATGAAGTCACGTGAGAACCTGGTCAGGCTCAAGCAGTTTCAGGTGAACGAAAAGCGCCGGCAGCTGATGCAGCTTGATTCGATGATCGCCGAGTTCGACCGCATGGCCAGCGAGCTCGAACTGCAGATCGTCGCCGAAGAAAAGAAGGCGGGGATCACCGATCTCAATCATTTCGCCTATCCGACCTTCGCCAAGGCCGCGCGGCAACGACGTGACAATCTCAAAAACTCCCAGCATGACCTGGCGCAACAGCGCGCCGCTGCTGAATCCTTACTCGCCGAAGCTGAAGCGGAGCTGTCCAAGGCAGAAATGCTGGAATCGCGCGACCGCACCACTCGCGATGCCGACGGCACCGGCCGCAGCGCGATGATCGGCTAAAAAGCTTATATTTTTCAGTAGTTTGTCGCCGCGCCCACGGCGAAGCGCGGTCTGATGGCCTGGGCATCCCCTCGGGCCCGCCACATTCTAGGCCCTGAATTCAGTCGGCTCAGCTTCGCCAGCCAATGACTGGGCACGCGAATCACGGATTTCGGGCGCATGGCGCTCCGCCCAGACCCTGATCTGGTTGAGCAAGTCCGACAGGTTGCGACCGAGATCGGTCAGCTCGTATTCGACGCGCGGCGGAATGACGGGAAAGATCTCGCGCCGCACCAGCCCGTCACGCTCCAGAATGCGCAGCGTCTGCGTCAACATCTTGGGCGTGATGCCCTCGACCTTGCGCTGCAGCTCGCCATAGCGCCGTCTGCCCGGCTTCAAAGCTCCAACGACCAGATAGACCCACTTGCTCGCCAGCATCTCGAGCACGGTGTGCGACATGCATTCGCGCCGGAAGGCGTCGTAGCCGAAAGGTGTGTCGGGGGTGCATTCACTATCCATGGGGTACCTATATATCATGCAGGTACATTCTAGACAATCGATTGATACTATCCAAATGATAGTGGCATATGCATCATCCCAAGGAGGACATTCTCATGCGTGCCATTACCCAGAACACCCTCGGTGGCCCCGAAGTGCTCGAAATTGCCGAGCAGCCGGCACCGCAGCCCAAGGCCGGCGAGGTGCTGATCCGCATCAAGGCAGCGGGCGTCAATCCGGTCGATGCCGCGGTGCGCGGCGGTTTCTATCCGCTGCTGGGCGAACCGCCCTTCGTGCTCGGATGGGACCTGTCGGGAACCGTTGAAGCCGTTGGCTCCGGCGCCAACGGCTTTGCGCCCGGCGACGAGGTCTTCGGCATGCCACGCTTCCCGGCACAGGCCGGCACCTATGCCGAACTGGCGGCGGCGCCGGCAAGCGAGGTCGTGCACAAGCCCGATGCACTCGACCATGAAGCGGCAGCCGCCCTCCCCCTTGCCGGGTTGACGGCGTGGCAAGGGCTGGTGACCGTAGGCAGGCTCGAGGCTGGCGACCGCGTCCTGATCCAGGCGGCAGCCGGCGGCGTCGGCCACATCGCCGTGCAAATCGCCAAGGCACGGGGCGCCTATGTGATTGCCACGGCCAGCCCCGGCAAGGTCGACTTCGTCCGCTCTCTCGGCGCCGACGAGGTGATCGACTACACCACGGACGATTTCGTCGCCAAGGCCGGCCCGGTCGACCTCGTCTTCGAGGCGCTTGGCGGCGATCACCCCGAGAAATCGCTGAAGGCCCTGAAGGATGGCGGCACGCTCGTCGTCCTGCTCGGCCTCTCCGAAAAGGCGGCGGCGGCAGCAGCGGAACGCGACGTCAGGGTCGAACGCATCTCGGTGCGGCCAGATGGCGAAGGCCTGAAGGAGCTGGCGAAGCTGATCGAGGCCGGCAAGCTCAAGGTCCATGTCGCAAAGAGCTTCCCGCTCGACCAGGCAGGTGCTGCGCACGCATTCCTGGCCACCAAGCCCAAGGGCAAGGTCGTTCTGGCGCTCTGAGAGCAACGCCTGAAACCCTGCAGTAAAGAGCCGGGCAGCACGGATTCTGCCCGGCTTCTCCATTGTTCAGTCTTTCGCTATAGCTTGGCGATGCGCTCGCTCACGCCCCTGATCCTGTTTGCGGCTTCCGCCTGTTTCGCACTTGGCATCGTGTTGCCGCTGATCCATGTCGATCGACTGTACTTCTTTTCCGACGAACCTTCGCTAATCGGCATGGTCGCAGCTCTCTGGAGCGGTGGCGACTGGCTGCTGGCGAGTGTCGTGGCATTGTTTTCAGTGGTGTTTCCGGCGATGAAGCTCGGTCTGCTTCACAATGCGGCCTATGCGCACGCCGGCAATGCTGCCGCCATTCCAAGCTGGTTTCGCGCGCTTTCCAACTGGTCGATGCTTGATGTCGTGCTCGTCGCGCTGGTGATCTTCGCCGCCAAGACAAGCGGCCTCGCCACGGCCTTCACCAAACCCGGCTTGTGGTTCTTCGCGGCATCCGTGGTGCTGACCGCGACGGCTTCCGCCCTGATCAAGCGCGCGCCACAGACGAGGCAACAGGCAGTCCACTGACTGCACGACCCCTTCCGGGAGCATTCGCGCTACGTTCGGAAAAGTTCGGTCCAAAACAAAAAGGGTGCGGCAAGCCGCACCCTTTCTTATTGGTTGGCCGCAACGGCCGGTGTCAGTGACGGTATTGCTGGATGCGCGTTGTGCGCAGGCCGGCAAGGCCGTATTCGTCAATGGAGGCCTGCCAGGACAAGAACTCCTCGGTCGTCAACTTGTAGCGTTGGCACGCTTCGTCGAGACTGAGCAGCCCTCCCCTGACCGCAGCGACCACTTCCGCCTTACGGCGGATAACCCACCGGCGCGTGTTGGTCGGGGGCAGATCGGCAATCGTAAGCGGGCTGCCGTCCGGCCCGATAACATATTTGACACGCGGTCTAACCAGATCGGTCATCGTACTCTCTACTAAAAACTCAAAGACCCAATCACCTGTCACACTAGCGCCACAGCTTTAAAAATTGCCTAAGCGTGTACTAAGAGCTAAGTAACGAACGTGAACAGAACGTTAGACTCTCAATCCGCAATTTAACCACCTGCCCAGTTGGCTGGCTGCTCGCCGAAAAAGGTGGGCCAGCGCGCTTCGGGTGGCACTGCGAAGAGGCTTGACCTATATTGCAGCCATTGGCATGCAGCCGATCCAAAGACAGCGGAACGCAATCCCGATGAACAGCCTGGACCTGCCCGGACGCCCCGAAGACACCCGCGTGGTTGTAGCCATGTCGGGCGGTGTCGATTCTTCCGTCGTGGCCGGCCTGCTCAAACAGGAAGGCTATGACGTCGTCGGCGTTACGCTGCAGCTCTACGATCATGGTGCTGCGACCCACCGTGCCGGCTCGTGCTGCGCCGGACAGGACATTGCCGACGCCCGCCGCGTCTCCGAGACGCTCGGCATTCCGCATTACGTGCTCGACTATGAAGAGCGCTTCCGCAAGGCGGTGATCGACCCGTTCGCCGAAAGCTATGTCGCTGGCGAGACGCCGATCCCTTGCGTGTCGTGCAACCAGACCGTCAAGTTCGCCGACCTGCTCGCCACCGCGCGCGAGTTGGGCGCCGACGCGCTCGCCACCGGTCACTACATCCGCTCCAAGCAGAACGGCGCCCACCGCGCGCTCTACCGCCCGGTCGACGCCGACCGTGACCAGAGCTATTTCCTGTTTGCCACCACCCAGGAGCAGATCGACTACCTGCGCTTTCCCTTGGGCGGCATGTCCAAGCCCGAGGTTCGCGCCGCAGCCGAGCGCATGGGCCTGACGGTCGCTGCCAAGCAGGACAGCCAGGACATCTGCTTTGTGCCGCAGGGCAAATATTCCGACATCATCGCCAAGCTGAGACCATCGGCGGCCAATCCGGGCGACATCGTCCATATCGACGGCCGCGTGCTCGGCCGCCATGAAGGCATCCTGCGATACACCATCGGCCAGCGCCGTGGCATCGGCATCGCTTCCGGCGAGCCGCTCTACGTCGTCCATATCGACGCCGAGCGCGCCCGTGTCGTCGTTGGCCCACGCGAGGCCCTGGAGACGCACAAGATCTTCCTGCGCGGCATGAACTGGCTCGGCGACGACGCGTTGTCAGGCGTCCCTGCCAGCGGCCTCGAACTCTACGCCAAGGTGCGCTCGTCGCGCCCGCCGCGTCCTGTCGTGCTGCATCACCGCGATGGCGCCACCTGGGTCGAGCTCGTCGACGGCGAGTCGGGCATCGCGCCCGGCCAGGCCTGCGTGCTCTATTCCAACGAAGGCAACGAAGCGCGTGTCTTCGGTGGCGGCTTCATCGAGCGTTCCGAGCGCCACGCCGACGCCGAGGCGATGCTGTCGCGGCTGACCGCCAGGCCGGGCCCGATCGCGGCGGAATAATTTCGACTGCAATGCTGGAAGCGGCCAAGCGCTGGGCGCGGCTGCTGAAGCGCGATGTCGTGGCGCTCTATCTCGCCGCGCGCAGCCCGCTGACACCGTGGCATGCCCGCGTGGCTGCTGCCTGCGTGGCGGCCTATGCGCTCAGCCCGGCCGATCTCATTCCCGATTTCGTGCCGGTGCTCGGCTATCTCGACGACCTGCTGATCTTGCCCTTGGGCATCTGGCTGGTGATCCGCATGATCCCGGCCGAATTGATGGCGGGCTTCCGCGCCAAGGCAGCCGAAATCACAGCCAGGCCGCGCAGCATGGCCGGCCTTGCCCTCGTGATTGTGGTGTGGCTGACGGTCCTTGCCTTTGCCGGATGGTGGTGGCTAAGGCAGTAGCAAGGTGCAGGTAGGGCACACTGCCCCAATGCCTCCCTACTGCCACGTCTCAGTCGTGCGTGACAGTCCCCGCGGTGAGGATGCGCAGCACGCCCAGCGCCTCGTCGGCACCCGTGCGCGGCTCTTCACGCGTTTCGATACAGTGGATGAAGTGCTCGAGTTCGCGCGTCAGCGGCATGGCATTTTCGAGCTCGATATAGGTCGGCTCGTTCATCGTCGACGTCCACTGCCCCTCATCCTGCCACACGGCATGACGGTAGAGCGCCAGCTTGCGCTCCAGCGGCTCGACATCGTCGAACACCGCCATGCCCTTGGTGCCGACGACGGTCAGCCGGCGCTCGCGGTAAGGGTTGAGTCGCGAGGCGAACAGATGCCCGCGCAGGCCGTTGGGGAAGCGCATGTGCAGGTGCGCGAAATCGCTGAGGTGGTTGAGCACGGCAGCACCCTCGCCACGCACCTCGATCGGCGCGGTGCCGGTGATCGCCAGGATCATCGACAGGTCGTGCGGAGCAAGATCCCACAGCGCGTCGTTTTCGGCGTGGAATTTTCCCAGTCCGAGACGGTGCGAGTGAATATAGCCGACGTCGCCGAGCTCGCCCTTGTCGACAAGCGCCTTGAGCCCCTCGAAGGCCGGGTGGAAACGCAGCACATGGCCGGTCATGAAGACACGTTTGTTGTCGCGTGCAGCCTTCACCGCGCGCTCGGCGTCGGGCACGGTCAGGGCGATAGGCTTTTCGACCAGCACGTCCTTGCCGGTTTCAACGGCACGCACGGCAAAGTCGGCATGGAACTGCGGTGGCAGCGCCATGACGACGGCATCGACATCGACGCGGGCGAACAATTCGTCGGGCGTCAGCGCGATGCAGCCATGTTCGCCGGCAAAACGCTCGGCGCGGGCCGAATCGACATCGGAGACGGCATGGAGGGCGCCAAGCGACTTCAGGGTGCGGATGTGGTTACCGCCCCAATAGCCGCATCCAAGGACTGCAATACGCGGTTTCATCAGGCTCTTTCCAAAGGCAATGATGCCGGCAGACATAGTGCCCGCGCCTTGCTAACTCAACCCCGCCCACTGCGCCATAGCACCCGCAACATGCACAAAGACCCCAGAATGCCGCCTGCGGCGGGCTGCCCGAAGGTCAGCCGATGCCCCCCGACAATTATCCTTAAACGCCCGATCTCACTGCTTGACAGGTTCGCCATCGAGACATTATATCCGCCCAACCTTGGCGAACGCATCGACGCCTGCCTCTCACAGAGACAGTGATTTCGGGCCTTCTCCACCCTGGCGGGATAGCTCAGTTGGTTAGAGCACGGGAATCATAATCCTGGGGTCGGTGGTTCGAATCCACTTCCCGCTACCACTTCCTTACATCAACATCGCATGCAGCCGGCGAAGCAGATTTCCGCTAGCCCGACATCTGCTGGATGATCCATTGCCTAAAGGCGATGACGCCTGAACTTCGCCGCTGCGCCGGCGACGTCACCAGATGGTACTGCAGATCCGAAGGGATGATTTCGTCGAAACACTTGACCAGCCGTCCCGCGGCGAGGTCGTCGGCGACCAGCGACGACCGCACCAGCGCCAGCCCGGCATCCTGCCTGCAGGCAGTGATCATGTCGGAAAAGGTCGGAAAGCTCGGCCCTGCCTGGAAATCGAAGGGATCGTCCGACCCGTCGACCGCCGGCAGCCTCTCTTTCCGATCATAGATCTGCCCATACCAGCGTTCCCAGTCCAGTACGGTGTGACGGGCGCCCTCGTAGCGCAGCAGCGGTGCGGCGCGCAGCGCCTGCCGGCTCGGCAGGGCCCGCGCAACGGTCGGAGATGAGACGGCGAATTCATAGTCGTCGGTGAGGCGGTATGCGTCCGTACCCGGCAACGTTCCCGCCAACCAGATGGCGATGCCGATCTTGTCGATGTCGAAACGCGCGCGCCGGTATTCGATGGTCACGCTGACGTCGATCTCGGGATGCGCGGCGCAAAAGCCGCCGAGCCGCGGCTGCAGCCACTGGCTGGCAAATTCCGGCGTCGTCGAGATGCTAAGTTGCTCGCTCCTGAGGCCAGGGCGTGCATTCTCCAGCACGACTTCCAGACCCGACAAGGCCGCGACGATGTCAGGTATCGCCTTTTCGGCCAGAACCGTCAGTTCGACGCCTTTCCTGCTGCGCACAAACAGCGGCGTGCCCAGCCAGGCCTCGAGTTGCGCGATCTGATGGCTGACCGCCGTCTGGGTCAGGCCCAACTCTTCGCCCGCCCGGGTGAAGCTGCGCGTACGCGCCACCGCGGCCATGGCGCGGAGGGTCTGCAGGGGCGGAAGCCGGGAGCCATTTTGCATGAAATTATCTCATGCATCGGGTGATGCGCCTTCATTGTACCTGACGCAGGATGGCATGCAAATCATGGCGAACCATGAAACGAATGCCATCCATCTCCATGAAGAAAATCTCTGATACGCTCCGCCGTGCGTTGCGACATTTCGGTCGCCGCCGCCCACCTTCGCGGCCCAGCTACCTTCGACGCGACATCGGCTTGCAGCCCAGGCCGGATCGGCCGCGCCACTGGTCGGACTTTCTCTGACGCTCGAAGCTCGGTCCGATCACGCCGCCTTCAGTGCGTGATCAGCAGCGGCGAGATCGAATTGGCGATGGTCTGGAACGCCGCCTTGAGCTCAGCGATGTTCTTGGTCGGGAAGTAGTAGGCCGGACCGGTTGCGCAGGTACTGTAGAGATCGCGATTGGCCTGGGTGTCAGCGCCCAGCACCACCGTGTAGATGATGACGTCCTGCTCCTTCAGCTTGGTGCAGACGGTCTTCGTCGCCTCGTTGACTTTCTTGAGCGCGCCGGCACGGTCGAGTGCCCCCATGCGCCCGGTATCGAGGTAGCTATAGGCACCGTAGTCGGACTTGTTGATGGCTTCCCTGGAAGCGCCGAAGACGTTGTTTTCGCCGTCGGTGAACACGACCACAACCTTCGAGGTGTCAGGCGCCTTGAAGGCATCGCCCTGCGTGAACGGCGCGCCCGGCGACAGGACGCGATAGCCCCAGGCGAGGCCCTCGGAAACGTTGGTCCCCGAACCGTACCAGAAGTTCATGTTGTCGAGTTCGCCCTTGGTCTTCTTGACGGGATCGCCACCTAGCTTCACCAGGTCCTCGGTCAACGGAACGACTGGTGTCGCACAGCCATAGTTCGGACCGGTGGTGTCGTTGGGAGTTTCCTTCAGCTTGGCGTTCGTGCGCGCCGTCGGGTCGGAATACTTCGTCCGGGATTTCTGCTTCTGGATATTAGTTCCGCCGACGACATCATCCAGGTAGCTGTTGTTGAAATATTCACCGCTATTGGGCGACTTGACCGGCCCACCGGGCTCGTCAGGAGCAAAATAGGGCACGAACAGCGTGTCGGGCTTGGTGAGATCGGGCGGCGTGTCGTCAAGCGCATAGCTGCCGGCGCGAGCCTCAACGCATCCCTTCCATTCACCGGTAGGGCCGCTTTTCCAGTTGTCCTTGAGCGCCTGGAACAGCGCCCAGTGACCGACTCGTGTCTTGGAGTCGATGTTGGCGAAGTTCTTGCCGTTCCATGATGGTTCGTCGACCGGCACCTTGTCCCTGGTATCGACCCAGGACTGATCGAACCCGACCGCGCTCTTGATGTTGACGGCGGTGACGAACGGCACAAGGGCTGCGCGGATCTGGCGTTCGGGCCGGTCGTCCTTGACCTTCTGCAACGCCTTGATGATTTCCTTGGAACCTTCGATCAGTGCCGCCATGTTGGCAGCGCCCATCGAGCCGGTGTTATCCAGCACCAGCGCGACCTCGAGCTTGGCATTCGATTCAAAGGCATTGGCCTGGGCCGCGACCTTCGCGCTCTGGCCGAAGATGAAGGCAAAGTTCAATGCCACGTTGGCGTCGGCGGTCGCTGTGGTCTTGATGTGATTGACGCTTTGCTCGACGACGAGCTTGGCCTTGGCGTTGACCAGCGCCGGCTTGTTGGCGATGTTGGTAGCGAAAAACGCATCGAAGGTGTCGTTGCGGGTCCCGGTCTGGTCGCTCAGCCGCGAGGCCGCCAGCACCGCCGAGTCGAGCGCGTTCTGCAGGTCGGATTTGGCTTTCATCAGATTGGCGACATCGAGCGCA
Organism: Aminobacter carboxidus; assembly: GCF_014863355.1. Taxonomy (GTDB): domain Bacteria; phylum Pseudomonadota; class Alphaproteobacteria; order Rhizobiales; family Rhizobiaceae; genus Aminobacter; species Aminobacter carboxidus. The sequence goes on from NZ_JACZEP010000018.1 coordinate 48,783, forward strand.
AAGCCGACGGCGGCCAGCAGCACAGGCAGCATGATCGCGAACATCATCGCGAAATTGCCGCTTCTCGATTGCCAGAAGCGTATAAGCACCACAGCCTCCCCAGAAATCCCGAAGTGGCTATTTGCATGCAAACAATTTAAATTGAGTTTAGCAGAGTTGGTACAACCACGGGATGATCCCGGATCGGCCTTCAAAGCTCTCCCGCCGCTCCAATTTCCGTACCCTCGCTATAGGCGATGCCATTTTGGACAAACTGCGGTTGCAGGCCAAGCATTGGCAGGACGCGCCGAAGGATGGCGCCGCCAAGGGGTACGGCATTCCAGCCGGACGTCCTGAACCCATGCGTCTCCGGCAAGCCCTTGGGTTCGTCAAGGATCGTCAGCAACAGGTATCTCGGCTTATCGGCTGGAACGACGGCCATGAAGGACGTCATCACCAGATCATCGGCATAGCGTCCGTTGACGACCTTCTCCGCAGTGCCGGTCTTGCCGCCGACGATATAGCCGGCAACGGCCCCGTTCCTGGCCGAGCCGGCTTGCGCATTGTAACGCAAGAGGTAGCGCATCGCATCGGCCGTCCCTGGCGAAACAAGCCCGGAGCCGACGACGCGGCCGGCCACCGGAGCGCCCTTGATGAAGGTCGGCGTGATCAGGCGGCCGCCATTGATGAGGGCGGCGATGCCCATGCTCGCCTGCAGCGGCGTCACCGCAATGCCGTGACCGAATGAGACGGTTGCCGTCGTTACCTGCCCCCAGCTTCGCGGCAGGATCGGCGCGGCACTTTCCGGAAGTTCGGTGCGCAATCGCGACATCAGGCCAAAGCGCCGGAGATAGGCCTGCTGCGCTTCACCGCCCAGGGCCATCGCCATCCTGGCCGTCGAGATGTTCGACGAATAGATGAAAACCTCCGGGATGGTCAGCATCCGGTATTTGCCGCGATAGTCGCGGATCAATTGCCGCCCGAACCGCAACGGCTTGCGCGCGTCGATGACCGACTTCAGCGTGAACTGTCCGGAATCGAGCGCCATGGCGGTGGTCAGCGCCTTGAATGTAGAGCCCATTTCGAAGGCACCGGCGCTGATGCGGTTGAGCCGCTCGGGCCGCAGCGCATCCACAGGCGCGTTGGGGTCGAAGTCGGGAAATGAGGCCAGCGCGAGCACTTCGCCATTGTCGACGTCGAGCAGCAGGCCGGCGCCAGCCTTGGCTTTGAAGCGCACCATCGCCTTGAGGGTTTCGTCGGCAAGCGCGTGCTGGACGCGGACATCGATCGACAGCATCACAGGTTGCAATTGCTTGGTATCGCCTGTCATGCCGGCCCGATTGAGCTCCTGCAGGCCCTGGCCGTCGATCCATTTTTCGATGCCCGAGATGCCTGAATTGTCGAGATCGACGGCACCAAGCACATGGGCGGCCAGCGGGCCGTTGGGATAGATGCGGCGCTGTTCCGGGCGGACACCTATGGCCGGGAGCCCGGCGTTCCACAGCGCCTGTTTCTGCGACGGGGTGACCTGGCGCTTGAGCCAGGCGAATGCGGCATCGCTCTTCAGCCGCTGATGGAGTTTTCGCGCGTCGAGATCCGGAAAGATGGCGACCAGTTTCTCGACCGTCTCGTCGACGTCGGGCACATAGCGTGGCTCGGCATAGACCGATGCACTCGGCAGGTCGGTTGCCAAAAGGACGCCATTGCGGTCCAGGATCTGCGGCCTGGCATTGGCCACTTCCCTGAAGGCGTAGGTCGGACGCTCGCTGCCGGTCAGGCCAAGCTGCACTAGCCGTGCACCGATGGCGGCGAACAGCACGGCAAACACCGTCATGACAAACCAGATGCGGACCCCGGTACTTCTTGCGCGCGCCCTTTTCATCTCAGTAGAGCCCGCCGGTGCTGTCGAGAAGCTTGTCGCGCAGTGCCGGGGAGATGCCGCCAACGACCGGGATGGTGGACGTGACGATATCCGACGCCTCGAAACCGTCGATGACCGGGCAGTCGGCAACGCATGGCGACGTGCCCGGCTTGAAGGCCTCCCTGATCGAGCCCGGACTGCCATCGGCCACGCGCCTTCCGGTGCGCCGGTCGACGCTCTCGAACGTCATCCCCTCGGGCACCTGGAACTCGGCAACCGGCTTGCCCTTGAGGGCGACCTTCATGAAGTCGATGAAGACAGGTGCTGCCAGCCCACCGCCGGATTCGCCATATCCCATGGGTTTGGGCGTGTCGTAGCCGAGGAATACGCCGGTCACGATGTTGGGCGTGAAGCCTATGAACCAGACGTCCTTCTCGTCATTGGTGGTGCCGGTCTTGCCCGCGACCGGAACGCCCAGCGCAGACACGCTGGTTGCGGTACCGCGCTCGACAACCCCGCGCATCATCGAGGTGACCTGATAGGCAGTCATCGGATCGAGCACGTATTCGCTGATGTCCTGCAGCACCGGTTCCGGCTGATCCTGCCACGCCGCGGCATTGCAGGCGTCGCAGTTGCGCCCATCATGGCGGAAGATGGTCTTGCCGTGACGATCCTGAACCCGGTCGATCATCGATGGCTGCACCGATTTACCACCATTGGCGATGACGGCATAAGCCGAAACCAGCGCATCAGCGTGGTTTCGCCGGCGCCGAGCGACATCGGCAGATAGGGCTTGAGCTTGTCGTAAATGCCAAAACTCTGGCCGTACTGCGCCACCACGTCCATGCCGACATGTCGCGCGAGACGCACCGTCATCAGGTTTCGGCTTCTTTCGAGGCCGGCGCGCAAGGTCGAGGGACCGCTGAAGCGCCCGTCATAGTTCTTCGGTTTCCAGATCCGGCCCGCACCGTCAGGCAGTGCGATCGGCTGGTCCATCACCAGTGCTGCCGGCGTGTAGCCGATGTCGAGGGCCGCAGCGTAGACGAAAGGCTTGAACGCCGATCCCGGCTGGCGATAGGCTTGCGTGGCGCGGTTGAACTGCGACTGGGCAAAGGAGAAGCCGCCGACGCTCGCCAGGACGCGTCCGGTATGCGGGTCCATCGAGACCAGCGCTCCCTGCACTTCGGGCACTTGCCGCAGCACATAGCCCTCGTCCTGCTTCTCGACATAGACGACATCGCCGCGCGCAAGCACGCTTGCCCGGGCCTTGCCCGCCTTGGCACCGCCTGCTTGCTTCAACGCCCAGCGCATCGACTTGCCGCTGATAAGGACTATCTCCCGCTCCCGCTGCCTGCCTGAAGCCTGGCGAAGGCCGATTTCGACACCCTCGTCGGTCTTGCCGAGCACCACCGCCAGGCGCCATTCCGACACGTCGGCCAGTGGCACGATGCTTTCAAGCGCCTGCCGCCAATCGCCGTTGGTCGCGATGCGCGTTACCGGGCCACGAAAGCCCCTGCCCTGGTCGTAGGCGACAAGCCCGCGCCGCAGCGCCCTGACAGCCGCTGCCTGCAGCTTGGGATCGAGCGTCGTACGCACGGAGAGGCCGGCAGTGTAGAGCGCGGCTTCGCCGTATCGCGCAGCGACCTGCCGGCGCACCGCCTCGGTGAAGTAGTTGGCGTCGGCCACGAGCAGGTTCGGCTGGCGCTTCCTCGTGCCGAGCGGCAAGACCACCGCCGAGCGCGCCTCGCCCTGGTCGATAAATCCATTGCGCAGCATCTGCCCGATCACCCAGTTGCGCCGCTCGATGGCCCGCTTGGCATAAAGATCGGGATTGTAGTTGTTCGGCCCCTTGGGCAGCGCGGCGAGATAGGCGGCCTCGGCAACCGAAAGTTCGCCGACCGGCTTGTCGAAATAGGTCAGCGCCGCTTCGGCGATGCCATAGGCGCCGAGCCCGAAATAGACGTCGTTGAAGTAGAGTTCGAGGATCTCGTCCTTGGAAAAGGCGCGCTCGATGCGGATGGACAGCACCGCCTCGCGGATCTTGCGCTCCAGCGTACGGTCCGAGGAAAGCAGCAGGTTCTTGGCAATCTGCTGGGTGATCGTCGAGCCACCGATCATGCGCTGACCCGAGCCGAAGTTGGCCATATTGGCCCACACGGCATTGGCGAGCCCGGCAAGGTCGATGCCCGAATGGCTGTAGAAGTCCTTGTCTTCCGCCGACAGCAACGCGTGCCTGACACGCTCGGGTACGGCGGCGATCGGCAGGAAGAGGCGCCGCTCGCGCGCATATTCGGCGAGCAGCGCGCCGTCGTAGGCGTAGACCCGGGTCATGACCGCGGGCTGCCAATCCGCCAGCTCGCGATAGTCGGGCAGGCCCCTGGTGATGTCTGCGACGAGCAATGCCAAGCCACAGGCGGCAACAAGGCCGCTCAGGACAAGGAATGAAAACAGATGACTGATGAACTTCATGATGGTGCGGGCAGCTTGTCGGTTTGAGGCAGGTCCCGGAAAAAAGCGGGCGAACGACTGCTGCTCGCAAGGCTCCACCCAGGCCCGCGAGCAGGTCATAACCTGCAGGTCTTGTTCGGTATCGGCCGCAAACTGACAAAATCGCGCGGCCTCGACAAACGCTCAATATTTTGGTTACCCATGAGAAAAATATGGGCATAGGATCGAAACCACGTGGAAACATCGCAATTGCCGCTTAACGCGCTGCGCGCCTTCGAGGCTTCGGCGCGCCATTGCAGCTTCACCCGGGCCGGCATGGAGCTGTTCGTGTCGCAGACCGCGGTCAGCCATCACGTGAAGTCGCTCGAGGACGTGCTCGGGGTGAAGCTCTTCCGCCGCCTGCCCAGGGGGCTGGCACTGACAGACGAGGGCGCGGCCCTCGCCCCGGTGCTGACGGATGCCTTTCGCCGGATGACTGCAACGATGAGCCGGTTCGAGGAAGGACACTTCCATGAGGTGGTGACGGTCGGCGTGGTTGCGACTTTTGCAGTTGGCTGGCTGATGGAGCGGCTACCGGCATTCCACCAGGCCCACCCCTATCTCGACCTCAGGATCATGACCAACAACAACCGCGTCGACCTGGCCGGCGACGGGCTCGACCTGGCGATCCGCTTCGGCGACGGCTCGTGGCGCGGAACGGAGGCGATGCATCTGATCGCCTCGCCCTTGTCGCCGGTGTGTTCGCCGATGATGGCGGCAAAGCTGACGCAGCCCGCTGATCTCGCGCGTGTCGAACTGCTGCGCTCTTATCGCGCCGATGAATGGATGCGTTGGTTCGAAGCGGCCGGCGCGCCAAAGCCGGTGCTGCGCGGCATGATGTTCGACTCGTCGCTGGCGCTTGCCGAGGCAGCGGCCCGCGGCGTCGGTGTTGCGTTGGTGCCGATCAACATGTTCGAGCGCAATCTCGACGACGGACGCCTCGTCCAGCCATTCGAGACGACGGTTTCAACCGGCGACTACTGGCTCACCCGGTTGAAGTCCCATCCGGTGACACCAGGCATGCAGGCATTCGAGAACTGGCTGCTGCAGCAGTTCGGCGCACCTAGCGAGGCATGAGCATTGCTGGGCGGCGGCAACGGCGTGCTGCCGCCGGTGAGGAAAACGGCGGCGCGGCGGCCCGCCAGGAGCGCCGCGCCTGCGGTACCCAGACCTTAAGCTACCGCATATCCGTCGCGGCACAGGCCGTTGAGCGTTTCCAGCGACATCGCATCGAGGTCGAGCGCGGTCAGCAGGTCGTTCTCGGCGGTAAAGTCGCGGCCATACATCGCCGAGAAGACACGCACACCGGCTTCGTGCAGCTCGGCGGGGTAGCCGGCGAGCCGGCCGATCTTGGCGGTCATGACCAGGCCGAACGGCACGTCCTCGGTGACATAGCGGCTGTCGGCCGTGGTCGGGCCCTGCCCGCCATTGCCGGCGTCATGCATCTCCTGGTTCATCTGCGAGATCGAGCTCATCGGCACGTGGAACGACAGATGGAAATGCTGGAAGATGTTGCGCACTTCGAGGCCAAGCTTGGTGGCAATCGCAATGCGCTCCTCGTCGAGCTGCTCAAGCAGGCGGCCGACATTCGGCGTCACGTTCTGGCCCTGGCTCCAGGTCTCGCCGCGCTCCATGCGCGTCATGTTGCCGAGCGCGATGCCCATATGGTTCTGCGGATTGAGATTGGACAGCGCGATCGCCATCAGGCTGCCGCGATCGACGAAACGGTCGCCGAACAGCGTCTGGCAGATGGCCAGGCCATCGGCGCTGCGCGATGCCGGAACTGTGGCGAGGTCGACTTTCTTGCGCACGGTGTTGACGTTGACCAGCGTCGGGCTGAGCTGGCGGCCGGATACGACCGTCGTGCCCCAGCCGACGACAGGGGCGACGACACCGCGCGCGGCAAGCAGGCGCGACAGATAGAGCGCACCGAACGAGGCGTGCGAACTGATGATGATGGTCTGTTCGGCCCTGATGTAAGGCGCGATCGCGTCGAGCACCGTCTTGTGGCCATAGGCCGGCAGCGCGATCACGATCGCCTCGGCACCGGCGACAAGCGCTTCAGCACTTGCGGCCGCTGCCGGATGGAAGGTGCCTTCGACGGCGCCCTGGGCGACAAGAGCTTCGCCCCTAGCCAGCGCCTTGGTGCGCTCACCCGATGGCGACCACAACGTCGCGTGATGCCCCTGCTGTTCGAGGAACACCGCCGTTCCGAAAGCGATCGAACCCGCGCCGACAATACCTACCTGCATTCCTACATTCCTTTTCAATATCATTTCAGGCCCGGGGACCGGCATGCGCCAGTGTCGCCGGGGTCGTTCACTTCGGGCGTATCAATGCCCGCGTCGTGCTGCTGCCGACCTCGCCCGAGGCCACCACCAAAAACGCCCGCGCCCCGACAGGGCCGGCGCTGGTTCCCACGCTGGTAAGCGAGTGCGGAACATCGCCGGCATAACGCGCCGTTTCGCCGGCGCGGACCCGCATTTCGTTGCCGGCGCTGCGCACCACGATCTCGCCTTCGGTGCAGTGCAGGTGCTCGATGGTACCAGCGCCATGCGGATCGCTGATAAGCTTGCCTTGAGGCTCGAAGCTCAGCAGGTACCATTCGATCAAAGGCACCATGCCGGCTGGCGACAGGATCTGCAGGGTGCAGCTGCCGTCGGCGCTGCGGATCGTCGGCGTCAGGTTCTCCGGCTGCAGGTCGATGCGGTCGCCGCGCTCTTCGGAGGCGCCGCTGATCAGGCTGTTGAGGTCGATGTTGAGCGCCCGGGTGAGGTGCCACAACGTGCCGTAGGTCGGGTTGGCATTGCCGCGTTCGATCTCCGACAGCATCGAGCGCGACACGCCCGACTTCGTCGCCAGATCGGCGAGCGTCAGCTTCTGCTGTTTCCGGTACGCCTGCAGGCGTGGCCCGATCTCCGGCGGATTGACCGAATGCATGTTCATTCCGATGCTCCCTTCCGACGCCTCGGGCAGTTATTCGGCGATCGGCTCTCCAAGTGTGTGCATCAGCCGGTTGGCCCAGCCGAACAGCGACGACGACAGGATCAGGTCGAGGATCTCGTCCTTGCCGAGCCCGGCATCGACAAGCGCCTGCATGTCCGAAGCATCGGCATCGGAGGGGCATTTCGACAGCTTGACCGAAAAATCGAGGATCGCCTTCAATCGCGGCTCGATCTCCGCGTCGACGCCATCGGCGAAAATCGCCGCAATGACCGTCTCGTCCTTGGCCAGCTGGTTGTAACGGCTGGCATGCACGGCGGCGCAATAGATGCAGCGGTTGACGATCGAAGCACCCACGGCGCCGATCTCGCGCTCGGCGCGCGACAGGCCGCCCTTGTTGTACATCACGCCGTTGAACAGCGGCGAACGGTGCGTCAGCGTCTCAACGTCATGCGCCAGCACCAGCACGTAGTCCGACACCTTGGTGTTGGACGGCGTGATCTTGAGCGCTTCGAGCTGCGCGGCACTTGCCTCGGCAAGGTCGAGCGGCTTGACGTAAGGCTTCCACTCGGGGATTGCCGTGGTGAATTCGTGAACGACCTTGCTCATGCCAGCCCCCGCATCAGCCGCAGCCCGGCGGCAACTCTGATCTGATAGCTGACGAAGGCAACGAGCTCGGACAGCCGCACGATGTCGGCGTCAGTGAGGCCGGCCTCCTGCAGCAATTCGATGTCGCGCCGCGTCGCATCCTTGGGCGCATGCGCTACCAGGTCGACATGCCGGATCAGTGCCTTGAGCCTGATGTCGCTGCCGCCGTCGAACCAGATGTCGGCAATGCGCGCCGTGTCGCTGGACGGACCGGCACTGTCGAGCAGGGCTTCGAAATGCTCCTCGAAATCCTTGTCGTCGTTGATCTTGGCGATGCGGCAGGCAAGTGCCGCGCGCTCGGCATGCGTGAGCCCGCCAGATGCAACCGGCGTCAACGCGCCGTCGTGCGTTTGTTGCGTCAGCGCCATGATGTCGGCGCGTCCGGCCACCACCTCGGCCAGCGCGCTGCCCGGCTCGATGCCGACGATTGCGGCGATGACATCGTTGTTTTCGGCCATGCCGTCCTCCTATGCCTGCTTGCGGACGGTCGTCCGCGCATCGTCCGGCAGGGGCGATGCCGTCCACTCGTCGCCGCGCAGCTCGGGCGTGTCATAGTCGAGCAGGCGCTGCCAGTACTGGCCGAAATTCTCGGTGTAGAGCTTGGCCGCGATCTCGCGCGCCAGCAGCGCCGCACCTTCGCTGATGCCGGGAATGTCGCCGCTCATCTTGCCGAGGCTGGCGGCGGCGCCCGAGTTGAAGCTGTGAATGTTGGCAAGCCAAGGCGCTTGCCCCGGCTCGCGTTCGAGGAAGGTGAAATCGCCGGCGAGATAGGGGTAATTGCCGAGCTCGGTGTTTTCCTGGCCCTCGGGCGGCGTGAACCGGTCCTGCCACAACAGAATCTTGTCGGCGTAGCCGTCGAGTTCCTTGCGCGCCAGCGGATCGACACCGAAGCCGGTGCCGAGGATCAGGAAGTCACAGCGAACCGCCTTGCCCTGCGAGGTCGAAATGACGATCTCGTCGCCGTCGAGCGCGGTCGTTTCGACAGCTGCATCGAAATGGAAATAGGCATTCGGATGCCGGCTGACGCGCATCGTCGAGCCGCGCGGCGCCGGTGTCTGGGTGCGCAACGAGTAGTTCATGATCTGCCAGCGCCTGGCATCCCCGAGTTGCGGGAAAGCTGCGGTGAAGCCGAACGAGCCGATGCCCATCAGCTTGTTGACGCATGGCATCTCCTTGCGCCTGATAAGATGGCGCACTTCGGCTGCCCCTGCTTCCAGCGCCTCGGCGGCATTGTCGACGGCAGACGCGCCGACACCGACAACCACGACACGCTTGCCGCGCAGCGCGGCGAAGTCTATGTCGTCAGAGGAATGGGCCCAGTATTTGCGCGGCAGCGCGTCGACAAAGCCGGGAATGCTGGGATGCCCCATGCCGTCGCGGCCGGTCGCCATCACCACCTTGCGGGCCAGCACCGACTTTTCGGCCGCGCCTGAAAGCGTCAGCCGCATCAGGTCACCTTCGGGCAGGATTGTCTTGACCTCGACGCCGTTTTCGACCGGCAGGTCGAGCACCTTGCGGTACCACCTGAGGTATTCCATCCACATCGGGCGCGGGATCTTGTCGAGTTCGGCCCAGGTCGCGTTGCCGAACTGGGCGACGTACCAGGCACGGAAGGTCAGCGACGCCATGCCATAGGCCGGCCCGGTCAGTTGCTTGGGCGAGCGCAGCGTCTCCATGCGCGCATAGGTCAGCCACGGCCCTTCGAAGCCCTCGGGGCTACGGTCGAAGATGCGGATGTTCTGGATGCCTGCGCCGATCAGCGCGAAGCTGGCAACCATGCCGCACATGCCGCCGCCGATGACGACGACGTCGTGGACCTGCTCTTCAGCTTCGGCAGCGGTCGGCACCACCCAGTTCGACGGCGGATAGCACAGGCAGGCGAGGTCATCGCGAACGCGTTGCTCGAGCTCGGCCAGGCCGGTGGCGGCCGATTGCAGCGGCGCTTGTACGTCAAACGCCATGGGTCGCCCCTGATGTCCGGTCGAAATCATCATGTCGCATGTCCTGCCCTGCCTGCTGTCGGCCCACATCGTCGCCAGTGCGGGCCGTTGTCTTCTCAGTTGTGCGCGTGGCGGTCGGGGATGACCGTCGTCGTCTCGGGCTTCCAGCCGACCCAGATTTCTTCGCCATTGAGCTGGGCAACGTCGGCGGGGTGGACCAGCGCATTGAGCATGGCGCCATCCGCAACCTCGACCGAAAGCGATGTGTGATTGCCCTTGAACACCCGCTGGCGGACCTTGCCCTTGATGCGGTTGCCGCTCGTCGGTTCCTCGGCCGAGCAGTGGATCGCCTCCGGGCGCAGTACGACATAAAGGTGATCGCCGGTCTTGGGCGCGAGCCCGCCCTGTGCCGCCTTGATGGTGATGCCGTTCCAGTTCAGCGCGGTCGTGTCGCCTTCGGTGCCGACAACGGTGCTGCGCAGAAGGTTGGTCTCGCCGATGAAATTGGCGACGAAGACCGAGCCGGGGCGACCATAAAGCGTGTTGGGGTCGCCCATCTGCTCGATCTTGCCCTTGTTCATGACAACGATCGTGTCGGACATGGTCAGTGCTTCTTCCTGATCGTGGGTCACGAACATGAAGGTCTTGCCGGTCTTTTCCTGGATCGACTTGAGTTCGATCTGCATCTGCTGGCGCAGCTTGGCGTCGAGCGCCGACAGCGGCTCGTCGAGCAGCAGCACTTCCGGATCCGGTGCCAGGGCACGCATCAGCGCCACGCGCTGGCGCTGGCCACCGGACAGCTCCGCCGGCAGCCGCTTGGCGTAATCCTGCAGTTGGACCAGTTCGAGCAGCTCGTTCACCCGGCGGTGAATATGCTGGTTGTCGAGCCCCTTCAGCTCGAGGCCGAAAGCGATGTTCTTGGCAACGCTCATATGCGGAAACAGCGCGTAGTCCTGGAACACGATGTTGACGTTGCGCTTGTTGGGCGGAACACGCGTCACATCCTTGCCGCCGAGCAGGATGTGCCCGGAGTTCGGCGTCTCGAAACCGCCGAGCATGCGCAGCGAGGTCGACTTGCCGCAGCCGGAGGGTCCGAGCAGGGTGACGAACTTGCCCGCCTCGATGCTGAGGTTCAGGTTTTCGACGGCAACATGCTTGCCGTAGCTCTTGGTGACGTTGTCGAACTGGACGACGGGTTGCATCAGCGGGTCCTCGCGCGGCGGGTCAGGTATTCGGCGTAAAGTCCGACGGCGGCGGTAACCACCAGGACGAGTGTCGCCATTGCGTTGATTTCGGGAGACATGCCGCCCTGCACCTTGGCGAAGATCAGCATGGGAAGGGTCGGGCGATAGCCGCCCAGGAAGAAGGTGCGGACGAAGTCGTCGATCGACAACAGCACGCAGAAGATCATGCCGCCGACCAGTGCTGGCCCGAGATAGGGCAGTGTGATGCGGAAGAAGGCAACGACACTGTCGGCACCGAGGTCACGCGCGGCATCGACGAGATTGCCAGGCATCGAGCGCAGCCGGGTCAGCGCCATCACCACCACAAAGGGCACGGCGTGCACGGTGTGGCCGAGGATGATGGCGGCGGTTCCCGTCGGCATGTCGATTGTCGAGATGAAGATGCGCAGCGAGATCGCCGAGATCATGCCGGGCACGACCGCCGGAAGGCAGGCGAGCGCGAAGATGATGACCTGGCCCTTGATGCCTTCGGCGACGATCAGCATGGCAATCCATGTGCCGAGCGTCGTTGCGGCCAAGGTCGAGGCGGCGGCGATCATCACCGAATACAGGCAGGCCTCCAGAAACTGCTTGTCCGCCATTACCTTGGCGTACCAGTCCAGGGTCCAGTCGCCGATCGGAAAGGCGACGAAATTGGCGTCCTTGAAGCTCATCGCCATCATCAGCGTCAGCGGCAGAAGCAGGTAGAGCAGGAAGGCCCAGTAGAACGCGGTCAGCGTGGTGCGCGGCGCGTCGGAAATCATGTTGCGCATCAGAATGCACTCCTTTTTTTGCCGCCGACGAGGCGCATGAAGATGCCAGCCGTGATCAGGGCGGTGACCAGCATGATCAGTGCGAAGGCGGCACCGACGGGCCACTTATCGCTGGCGCCGTGGAAGAAGCCGCTGATCGTTTCGGGAAACAGCACGGTGGTCGGGCCACCGAGCAACATCGGCGTGGCAAAGACACCGATGCAGGTCAGGAACACCAGCGAACAGCCAGACACGATGCCGTCCTTGGAAAGCGGCAGGATGATCCTGCGGAAGCGTGTGAACGGACCGGCGCCAAGGTCGGCGGCAGCATCCAGATACTGGGACGGAATCTTCTCGATCGCCGAATAGAGCGGCAAAAGCATGTACAGGCAGATCAGGTAGACCAGGCCGAAGCCGAGCGAGAACGAGGTGTAGAGCATCGGGATCGGCCGATCGATCAGCCCGATCTCGCGCAGCAGCACGTTGACCGCACCGCGATTGGCGAGAAGCATGATCACCGAGAAGGTGCGGATCAGCTCACCCGCCCAGAACGGCACCAGCAGAAGCAGCAGCGCCTTGGAGCGGCCTTCCGGCTTGACGATCTTGGCGACGTAATAGGCGACTGGATAGACGACGACGAGGGTGACCGCTGTCGCTGCCGTTGCGAAGATGAAGCTCTTGATCAACGGCGTGAAATAGAGCGATTCCCTGAAGAAGATCGCGTAGTTGTCGAAGGTGAAACGCGACTCCACGCCCGGCTGGACCGGGTAGTGGGACAAAAGGCTGATCTTCAGCATCTGATAGATCGGCCCGACATGCAGCATGATCAGCCAGATCAGCGGCACGCCGGCCAGAAGGATGATCCGGCCGATGCGCGACTCCACCGCGGCCCCCAGCGTGTGCTGGTAAAGCGCGGAATTGACCACCTTGGCGATGCCGGTCGAATACCTGGGCACGGACGCGTCGCGCCCTGCCCCGTAGCCGGCTGTCGTGTTGCTACTCACCATCAAACAATCTCGGTTGGCGCAGCCCGACCGGTGCCGCGGGCACTGCCGGCAGGTCAGTCATAGCGCGTTGTGGGATTACAGCGCCGCGCGTCCTCCACGACGCGCTAAGGACGCTGTAACTCTCTGAACCGGTGCATGAGCCTATCCGAAAATCGAGCCCGATTTCCGGGATCATGCACATGACAGGCCGGCTGCCTGTCCCGGAGATCGTCGCAGCGCTCCGGGACAGGCGATAGGCCATGCGAGGCTTTGCCTCGTCAGGCCGCTTTGACCTCTGCGGTCGCGCGGTCGATCATCTCGTTCTTCATGTCGCGATTGACCGACGAGAAGAACACGATGCGCTCAAGCTCTTCCTGCGGCAGCGTCGAGGCGAGCTTTTCGCGGTCGTTGAGCAGGTCGGCGACGCCGTTGATCGTCGAGCTGTAGCCCGACTGGCGGGTCATCGCAGCACCCACTTCCGGGCTTGCCAGCACGGCATCGAGCAGCTTGTAGGCGTTCTCGGCGTTGGGCGCGTTGTTGACGACGTTGAGCGTATAGCAGAAGCCGAACGTGCCTTCCTTCGGCACCGACAGCTGGATCGGGTGACCGTCCATGATCAGCTTGGCGGCCGGACCCGACCACGAATGGCCGAGATAGATGTCCTCGTTGATGAACATCTGCTGCACTTCCGAGCCGGCGTCATAGTACTTGCGCACCATGTCCTTGTGCTTGATCAGGAAGTCGCGCGCTTCGTTGGTCGCCTTCTGCGCCACGTCGGCCTTGTCGACATAGCTGACGAAGTCGCCGTCATGGCCGAGATACTGCATGACGATGGTCATGAAATCGCTGACGATGTAGGAGGTCTGGCCCTTGTACTGCGGGTCGAACATGATCTCCCAGCTCGGCGCATCCTTGACGTAGTCGACGTTGCGGGCGAGGCCCTCATAGCCGGCGAGAATCGGCAGGCCCCAGAGATTGTTGTCGACGCGCGCCCAGGGCGCATCCTGGTAAGCGGTGTTGAGGTTCTTCCAGTTCGAGATCTTGCCGGTGTCGAGCGGCTGCAGCAGCTTCGAGGCGATGAACTGCGTGTAACGGTGGCCGGCAACAGTGACGATGTCGGTTGAAGGATTGGCGCCTTCGGCAGTCAGCAGATTGTACTGCTTGCCCTGGTCATCGGTCAGCCGGATGTTGACCTGAATGCCGGTGTCTTTCTGGAACTTGTCGAGGAATTCCTGCGGCAGGAACTTGTCATAGGTGGTGATGTTGAGCACGCCGTTGGCGGCCCAGCCGGGGGTCGGGCGGATCACGGCAGGCATGGCAAGAGCAGCGGCGCCACCACCAAGCATCTTCAGCGCGGTACGGCGGTTCGGTACCAGAATATTGTTCATTATGTTCCCCATTTGGATAATATCGATCACGCGCACGGCTTTTACCGCGCAATAAAACCCGCCCTCACGCAGCCGAATGGACTGCGCGACCGACAAGCCGGCGAAGAGGTATTCTCAGTGGTATTTTATAGACTACTAATGAACTGGCGCAAAGTCCTCCACCAAGCCAGTTCTGGATTCCGACATTCCGTCCGTAAATTCCACTAAACTGGAATTTTTCTCTAAACCGGACAAATGTCAAGCATTGTTAGAAAGAATCTTGTTTGCCCACCAACATCTGTCGGCGGCAGCACACACTGCCCGGCGTGCGCAATCCCGCAGCCGAACGAGTGGCGACCAATCGGATCCGATCTTCGCGGATCCGCGATACGCGGTATGGCAGCTACATCTTGGCCCAAGGGCTAGGCCACAGCGGCGCAGCTCTTCTGCTCCTCAGCCGAAACGCTGACTTCGACTCAGTCACCGGCAAAGCATGGACTGAAGAAACAAGGTTGAGGCGGCGTGGAGGAGCGTCAATCCCTCACAGGTCCGGGAACCGTCCTGGTTAAACTTGCTCACGCCTGCCACGAACATGATACATGTATGCGCCGGCTTCAACCGGGAACCTGTCCGTTCAACCTGCCGCTGTCGCTACGCCTCGGTCGAGACGCTGAGTTCGACCCTGTCGGCGACAAAGCGGGTTTCGGCGTACTGGACCGGCACGCCGGCGGGGTCGACATTGATCGCCCTTGCGACAAGCACGATGGCGCCTGCCGACAGCTTGAGATCGGCCAGATCGGCGGTGTCGGCATGGCGTGCCGACACCAGCGTCGACTTGCGGAAATAGTCGCTGATTCCAAAATACTGGAAACCGAGCGTGATCGATCCGGTTTCGGCGTAGACCTGGGCGAAGCCGGGAAAGCGTTCCGCGTTAAACCAGCTCGTTGCCCGCGATACCGGCCGGCCATCGGCCTCGCTCAACGTTTCCAGCCGGATCACCGGCGCCTCCGGCGCAAGGCCCAAGGCCTCGGCGACGCGAACGCTCGCGGGCTCGAGCGCATCGGCCAGCAGGATGCTGCGACGCTCGCGGGTCTGCTCGCGCAGACCAGTCGAAAAGCGCGTCCGCGCCGAAATCGGATAAGACAGCTTCTGGCGGCTCTCGACGAAGGTGCCGCGCCCCTGCTCGGCCCGCAATACGCCTTCCTGGACAAGCGCTGCTATGGCACTGCGCAGCGTATGGCGGTTGACGCCGAAGCGTTCCGACAGCGCAATTTCAGTCGGCAGACGGCCATCGGCACCCAACGTGCCGGCGCCGATCGCCTGACGTATCTGGTCGGCGATCTGGCGCCACAGCGCCACCCCGCTCTTGCGCGTCACCGCTGGCTCTCGTTCGTTCAATCCATTGCTCCTGTCATGCGCCCGTCACGGAGCCTGTCTACAAGCCCATTGTATGTTGTTCGTTTGTATAGAACAATAGACAAATAACGAACGGAGCGGCGATGAAGATGGACCGACGGCAGGAAAGAGAGATGGAGGCACAGCGCAAGGTCGCGATGGCGGCACTGGCCATGGCTCCCGGCGACGAGTTGAAGCGGCTTTGCGCGGCAGCTGGCGTCATCGACGAGGCCGAATTGCTGCGCGGTCCCGAAACCGGGCTGGTGTCGGTACGCGGCCGCATCGGCGGTGGCGGCGCGCCGTTCAACTTCGGCGAGGCGACGGTGACCCGCGCCACGGTGCGCTTGCCCAGCGGCGAGATCGGCCATGCCTATGCGCTTGGCCGCGACAAGCAAAAGGCCCGCCTTTCGGCCATCGCCGACGCACTCTGGCAGAATCCGGAGCGGCGCGCCGACATCGAAGACAAGATCATCGCACCGCTGCGCGCCGCGCAAGCCCAAGCCGATGCGACCAGCCGCGCCGAGACGGCGGCGACCAAGGTCGACTTCTTCACCATGGTGCGCGGAGAGGACTGATGGACCAGATGGACGTGATCGACGGCGGCTTTTCCGCCCCAGTTTTCAACGCCCAGACGGTTTTCCGCGCCGTCATGGACGCGATGGCGCGGCCGGGCACGGTTCAGCAGTTGGCCGAACTGGCACAGCCGCCCGCACCGCTCGCAGCAACTGCGGGTGCCGTGGCGCTGACCTTGTGCGACCATGACACCCCGCTCTGGCTCGATGCCGGCCTCCAGGTTTCGGCGGCAAAATCCTGGCTCGCCTTCCACACCGGCGCGCCATCGGCGGCCACGCCGGCCGACGCTCATTTCGCGCTCGTCGCCAATCCGGCCAACCTGATCTCGCTCGAAAACTTCGCCCAGGGCACGCAGGAATACCCCGACCGCTCGACGACGCTGATCCTGCAGGTCGAGAGCCTGACGCAAGGCACATCGCTTCGCCTCGAAGGCCCCGGCATCGAGACATCGGCAACCATCGCGCCGACATCCTTGCCGCGCCATTTCGTCGAGCAGTGGAAGCAGAACGGCGCCCGCTTCCCGCGCGGCGTCGACCTGATCCTGGCAGCCCCCGACGGCGTCGCCTGCCTGCCCCGCACAACCCGCATCAAGACGACGGAGGCCTGACATGTATGTGGCAGTCAAAGGTGGCGAAGCCGCCATCGCCAACGCCCATCGCCTGCTCGCCGACCGCCGCCGTGGCGACCGCTCCGTGCCGGCGCTGCGCGTCGACCAGATCGTCGAGCAGCTGGCGCTCGGCATCGACCGTGTCATGGCTGAAGGCTCGCTCTATGACCGCGAACTCGCCGCCCTTGCGGTGGTGCAGTCGCGTGGCGACCTGATCGAGGCGATCTTCCTCGTCCGCGCCTACCGCACCACCTTGCCGCGCTTCGGCTACACCAGGCCGATCGACACTGCCGCCATGCAGGTCGAGCGTCGTGTTTCGGCGACCTACAAGGACCTGCCCGGCGGCCAGCTGCTCGGTCCGACCTTCGACTACACCCACCGTCTGCTCGACCCGCAACTGGCGGGCGATCCCGAAGTCGTCGAGCCGGAACAGCGCGAGGCCGACGGACAGCGCATGACACGCGTGTCGGAAATCCTTGCCCATGAAGGCCTGATCGAGGCCGACGGCGAGTTGCCGGAGGATCACCTCACCGGCGACATCACGCGCGAGCCCTTGGAGTTCCCGCTGGCCCGCGACAGCCGCCTGCAGGCACTGTCGCGCGGCGACGAAGGTTTTCTTCTGGCGCTCGGCTATTCGACCCAGCGCGGCTATGGCCGCAGCCATCCCTTCGTCGGCGAGGTCCGGATCGGCGAGGTCGAACTCGAGCTCGATGTGCCGGAACTGCCCTTCCCCATCACGCTCGGCCGCATCCGCGTCACCGAGTGCCAGATGGTCAACCAGTTCAAGGGTTCGGCCAAGGCGCCGCCGCAGTTCACCCGCGGCTATGGCCTGGTCTTCGGCCAGTCCGAACGCAAGGCGATGGCGATGTCATTGTGCGACCGCGCACTTCGCGCCGGCGAACTCGGCGAGGACGTCACCGCCCCCGCGCAGGACGAGGAGTTCGTCATCTCGCACTCCGACAACGTTCAGGCCACCGGCTTCGTCGAGCACCTGAAGCTGCCGCACTATGTCGACTTCCAGGCCGAACTCGACCTCGTGCGCCGCATGCGCTCAGAGCATGAGAAGCGCAACCAGACCAACGAGACAGAACGGCGGGAGGCGGCGGAATGATGCCAACCGCAATCTGTTCAGTCACCCGAATGGCCATGGCTCGAATGTCCAACGCTCGACGTATCCGAAGGGCTGCTGTCCATGGACACGTCGTTTTCCCGGCCGCGCCGCGCGGGCTTGCGCCAAGTGAAAAAAGCCACGGCAACCGCTGCCAACGCGACCAGCACCAAGACACGAATCCACCCCGAAGAATCCATGCGGCTCCCCCTCGTTGCGATGGTCAACGCCAAGAGTTAGCGCAAATCGGATCTGCCTGCCATGTCTGAAATCGCAACCTACAACTTCGCCTACCTCGACGAGCAGACCAAGCGGATGATCCGCCGGGCGATCCTCAAGGGCATCGCCATTCCCGGCTACCAGGTGCCGTTCGCCTCGCGCGAAATGCCGATGCCTTACGGTTGGGGCACTGGCGGCGTGCAGGTCACTGCCGCGATTATCGGCCCCGATGACGTGCTCAAGGTCATCGACCAGGGTGCTGACGACACCACCAACGCTGTCTCGATCCGCGCCTTCTTCCGCAAGGTCGCCGACGTCGCCGTCACCACCGAAACGGCCAAGGCGACGATCATCCAGACCCGTCACCGCATCCCCGAACATCCGCTGACGGCGGGCCAGACGCTGGTCTACCAGGTGCCGATCCCCGAGCCGCTGCGCTTCCTTGAACCGCGCGAGACCGAAACGCGGAAGATGCACGCGCTTGAGGAGTACGGGCTGATGCATGTGAAACTCTATGAGGATATCGCCCGCCACGGCCGCATCGCCACGACCTATGCCTATCCGGTCAAGGTCGAGGGCCGTTACGTGATGGACCCTTCGCCGACGCCGAAATTCGACAATCCCAAGATGCACATGTCGCCCGCGCTCCAGCTGTTCGGCGCCGGCCGCGAGAAGCGCATCTATGCCGTGCCGCCCTTCACCAGAGTGGTGAGCCTCGATTTCGAGGACCATCCTTTCGAGATCCAGACCTTCGACCAGCCCTGCGCGCTGTGTGGCGCCGAGCAGGTCTATCTCGACGAGGTCATCCTCGATGACAAGGGCGGACACATGTTCGTCTGTTCCGACACCGACCATTGCGAGAAGCGCCAGGCCTGCGGCCATCGCGGTCATCTCGCGCCTGCAGCGCTGGAGCCAGCCCAATGACCGACGAACCGCTTCTGCGCGTCACAGCGCTGTCCAAATATTACGGCTCGCGCATCGGCTGCGAGGACATTTCCTTCGATCTCTGGCCGGGCGAAGTGCTGGCCGTGGTCGGTGAATCAGGCTCGGGCAAGACGACGCTGCTCAACTGCCTGGCAACCCGTCTGCTGCCGACCTCAGGCACCGCCAGCTACCGCATGCGCGACAACCAGTGGCGTGACCTCTACCGGATGAGCGAAGCCGAGCGCCGCTTCCTGATGCGCACCGACTGGGGTTTCGTTCACCAGAACCCGGCCGACGGCCTGCGCATGACTGTGTCGGCCGGCGCCAATGTCGGCGAGCGGCTGATGGCCATCGGCGACCGCCACTACGGCAACATCCGCTCGACGGCGGTCGACTGGCTCGGCCGCGTCGAGATCGACGAGGAGCGCATCGACGACGAACCCCGCGCGTTCTCCGGTGGCATGCGCCAGCGCCTGCAGATCGCCCGCAACCTCGTCACCGGCCCGCGGCTGGTGTTCATGGACGAACCGACCGGCGGCCTCGACGTCTCGGTGCAGGCGCGCCTGCTCGACCTGTTGCGCGGGCTGGTCACCGACCTCGGCCTCGCGGCCATCGTCGTCACCCACGACCTTGCCGTGGCGCGGCTGCTGTCGCAGCGCATGATGGTGATGAAGGACGGCCATGTCGTCGAGGCTGGCCTGACAGACCGGGTGCTCGACGATCCGCGCGCGCCCTACACCCAGCTCCTCGTCTCCTCGATTCTCCAGGTCTGAGCATGATCCCGAAAAGTGTTTCCCGGTTTTCGGACAAGATCATGTTCACAAGGAAAGGGCTGTAACCATGGCAACGCCACTCATCGTCTCCGAGGTCGCCAAGGCCTTCACCATGCACCTGCGCGGCGGCATCCGCCTGCCGGTGGTCGCCAACGTCTCGTTCTCGATCCGGGCGGGCGAGTGCGCCGTGCTCGGCGGCCCTTCGGGCGCCGGCAAGAGCTCGATCCTGAAGATGGTCTACGGCAATTACGGCGTCGACCAGGGCCAGATCATCGTCGATCACCACGGCCAGCTTGTCGATCTCGCCACCGCCAACCCGCGCACGGTGCTGGCGGTGCGCCGCGACACCATCGGCTATGTCAGCCAGTTCCTGCGCACCGTGCCGCGCGTCTCGGCGCTCGACGTCGTCGCCGAGCCGCTGGTCGCCCGCGGCATCAACCGAGACGAGGCGCATGCCCGCGCCTCGGAGCTGCTCGGCCGGCTCAACCTGCCGGAGCGGCTGTGGAGCCTGCCGCCCGCCACCTTCTCCGGCGGCGAACAGCAGCGCGTCAACATCGCCAGAGGCTTCATCACCGATCACCCGGTGCTTTTGCTCGACGAGCCGACGGCCTCGCTCGACGCCACCAACCGTGAGGTGGTCATCTCGCTGATCGAGGAAAAGAAGCAAAAGGGCACAGCTCTGCTCGGCATCTTCCACGATGCCGATGTGCGCGAGGCGGTTGCCGATCGCATCGTCGATGTCACCACCTTCGCCGCCGGAAAGGTCGCCGCATGAGCCGCAAGCTTTCCGAGCAGCCTTGGGTTCACCCGACTGCCGAAGTGACGCAGTCGACGCTCGGCCGCTGGACCGAGGTCGCCGACCGCACCCGCATCAGCGAGAGCAGCCTGGGCGATTATTCCTATGTCATGCAGGATTGCAGCCTGTGGTGCACGATGGTCGGCAAGTTCTCCAACATCGCGGCAAGCGTACGCAGCAACGCCACCAACCACCCGACCTGGCGGCCAACGCTGCACCACTTCACCTATCGCGCATCGGACTATTGGGACGATGCCACGCACGAGACCGAGTTCTTCGAATGGCGCCGTTCCAAGGCTGTGACCATCGGCCATGACACCTGGCTCGGCCACGGCTCGACAGTGCTGCCCGGCGTCACCATCGGCGACGGTGCCGCCGTCGGCTCGGGCGCGGTCGTCACCAAGGACGTCGCACCCTACACCATCGTTGCCGGCGTACCGGCCAAGCCGCTGCGCGAGCGCTTCGACCGCAAGACGGCCGAGCGCTTCCAGGCCCTCGCCTGGTGGGACTGGGACCACGCCAGGCTGCGAGTTGCGCTCGACGACTTCCGCAAGCTGTCGGCGGAGGAATTCCTGGAGAAGCACAGCGGCTAGTGCCCGAAAAACGTTGGCGAGGGTCCATAGTGCCTGGTCACCGCCGTCATGTTGGCGACCGCGGTCGGCGTCGCGCCCAGCGACAAGCCGACAAAGCCGGCACTGAGGACCGCCGACTGGTAGTCCCGGCCAAGCAGCGGGAACAGCACGATCCAGACATAGGCGATGACAACGACCACCAGCAGCGGCCCGGCCATGCCAGACAGGGTCCACAGCTGCATGCTCATCAGCGATATGGCGAGGAACACCGACAGCGAATATTCCGAGATCAGCGTCATCGCCGGCGTTCGCGCCGACCATGTCAGCAGGCCGGTCAGGCCATGGAAGATCCCGATGGCTCCGGCAGCCAGAACCCACCGGTGACCGGTTCGGGAATGTTGTAGTTGCGCAGGAAAGCGATGCGGCGGTTCAGGATCACGCCGACGAAATAAACGACGATTCCGAGCGTCAGCGTCAGGAAGTCCGGCGAGACGAGAGTATGTCGGCCATGGCCATCCTGGCATCGCGTGGAAACACTTCCAACGCGCAACCTTGCCTAGAATGGATTCGAGAGCAATCGGAATTGCAGTGGCGCGCCAACGGCGCCTTGCGACTACCGCAAGGATCAAAACGCCCGCAGCCTCCCCCTGCAAGGGACAACTGCGGGCGCTAAGATCAGTGAGTCGGCTCAGGCTTCCTGGATCGCCGACAGCTGCCAGGCGCCGCCGTTCTGGCGCACGAAGGTCCAGAGCTCGGTCGTCTCGGTCGGCTCCTTGTCGTCGCCGTCCACCACTTCGCCCGTCGTGCGGTTGCGGGTCACGTCGATCGACGAATAGTTCATCGCCGCCGTGGCATAGTCGCGGTCGCCTTCGTTCCAGCTTTCGGCGATGTCGGCCTGCAAGAGCTGGACGTCGGTCACGTCGTTGCGCACGCCGTTCTGGGCGTTGTCGGCCAGTTCTTCCGAGAGATACGACACCATCTCCGGCGTCACCAGGCGGCGCAGCGCCTTGTGATCCTCGCGGCCAAACGCCTCCTGCACCTCGGTCAGCATGCGCTGGAAGGTTTCGAGGTCTTCGCCGGACACGGTGATGTCCTTGCTCACCAGCTGCTGCGGCACTGTTTCAGTGCGGCTGCCGCCGATGCTCGGGATGCTGAACGAGCGGCTACCACCATTGGCCTTGCCGGTTTCAGCAGGTGCCGCATCGCGATAGTTGAAGTTGCCGCCGCCGGCACCCGCTCCAGCCATCGCCGGACCGGAATTTTGCACCTGGCGCGAGCGGAAGAAGCGCAGGGCGAGCCAGATGGCGCCGCCGATCAGCAGTATCTGCATCAGCATGCCGAACATGCCGGCGAGACCGCCAAAACCCTGGCCCATCATCATGCCGAGCAAACCGCCCATCAGCAGGCCGCCGATCATTGCGCCGCCGAAGCCGCCCATGAAGCCGGGACGCTGCTGGGCGGCAGCGCCCGGACGCGCGGCATTGGTGGCCGGGTTGGTCGCCTGGCCAGTGTTCGGCGTCATCGAGCGTTCGACTGGCGCTGCTGGCTGCGGCGCGGTGCGGGTCGGCGGTGCCGACTGGAAGGTGCGTGCTCCCCTGCTGCCGAAGCTGCCGCCGCGACGCGCATCGGCCTGGTCGACGGCGACCATGGAGAATGCAAGGAACAACCCTGCGACCAGTGTGGCAAAGCGGGTCGTTCTGGACATCGTCATCGGCAGTTCCCTCGTAGAGCGGTAATGTCGACCCTCATATAATGACTAACAACTGTAGTGTCAGGGTTTGAACGTCAAGTTTTGGCAGATTCTTGCAGAATTCCGCCAAAACACTGAATCAACACGATTTTAGTCGCAGATCAGGCCGTCATTTTCGGCTCCGCTCGAAGCGGTCAGCGGCTGCGGCCGTCGAACGGGATGCGCTTGAGCGTCGCAAGATCGATGTCTTCGATGCAGCGCACGTTGATCGCCGCCGTCTTCTCGCCGCTCGGGCTGACGCCCATGCCGAATGGCGCACAGCCGCAGTTCAAGCAGAACATGTGGTCGACGACGTGCTTGTTGAATTTGTAGGTGGCAAGACGCTCGGTCGGCGTCGTCACGGTCAGCTTGTCGCGCGGCACGAACCACAACAGGTAGCCCTTGCGGCTGCAATGGGAGCAGTTGCATTCGATCGCACTCGCTGGCTCGCCCTCGACCTCGAACGTGACGTTGCCGCAGTGGCAGCTACCCTTGGCCATAACCTTCTCCCCCCTCGCATTTGAATTGTGAGCCAGACTTAGCGCCCACCCCGGACCTGACAATCGCCTCCGGAAACGGCCACAACTACAGCTCGCCGCTACGCCCAATGAGCTCCCGGATTCACAAAACAGCGGTTTTTGGCCGCAAAAGCCGCATTTTTCTCCATCCGGCCTGTGCATCGTAACAAAACTGACATGGTCCCGACATTGCAGCTTCACGTCCCGGGTCTAGGCCGGTCGCAGACAAGGGCGAAAAAGCCCGCCGGGACAGGGAAGCCAAGATGCTCGAAATCCGCAACGTGACGCGCCGCTTTGGCAAGAATGTCGCCGTCAGTGGCGTCAACCTCCAGATTCAGCCGGGCCAGATGGTCGGCATCATCGGCCGCTCCGGCGCCGGCAAGTCGACCCTGCTCAAGACCATCAACCGCCTGATCGACCCGAGCCAGGGCTCGATCGTCTTCGAGGGCACCGAAGTGTCGTCGCTGCGCGGTCCCGCACTGCGCCGCTGGCAGCGCGACTGCGCCATGATCTTCCAGCAGTTCAACCTGGTGCCGCGCCTCGACGTGCTGACCAACGTCCTGCTCGGTCGCCTCAACCACCGTTCGACCGCGCTCAATCTGCTTTCGATCTTCTCGCGTGAGGAGCGCATCCGGGCGATCGCAGCCCTCGAGCGCCTCGATATCGCCCGCACCGCCCTGCAGCCGGCCGGAACCCTGTCGGGTGGCCAGCAGCAGCGCGTCGCCATTGCGCGTGCCCTGATGCAGGAGCCGAAGCTGATCCTCGCCGACGAGCCGATCGCCTCGCTCG
Organism: Aminobacter carboxidus; assembly: GCF_014863355.1. GTDB lineage: Bacteria > Pseudomonadota > Alphaproteobacteria > Rhizobiales > Rhizobiaceae > Aminobacter > Aminobacter carboxidus. The sequence goes on from NZ_JACZEP010000018.1 coordinate 72,972, forward strand.
ACCCGCTCAACGCCAAGGTGGTGATGGACGCGCTGCGCGACATCAACCTGCGCGACGGCATCACCGTCATAACCAACCTGCACACGCTCGACACCGCCCGCACTTACTGCAACCGCATCATCGGCATGCAGGGCGGCGCGGTGGTGTTCGACGGCGCGCCCGAAGACCTCACCATCGAGGCCGTGCGCCTCGTCTACGGTGCCGACGCCGACGGCTCTGAAATTTCTGAAGCCATCACCTCGACCAGCATCCGCCCGGTCAAGGTCAGGGCTCCCGTATCCGCCGCACCTCTGGAACCGGCCTACGCCCCGGTCTGAGCCTGCTCGCGTTCGTCTCGCCCGCGTCAAGGGCCCGCAATCATCAACTGCAATGACCCGGCAAGGTGCCGGGCCGAACTGGAGAACTGTGATGTTCAAGAAAGCACTCCTGGGTGCCGCTTCGCTCGCCGTGCTGGCGATCGGTTCGGCCAATGCCGCCGACCTCAAGGAATTCCGCATCGGCCTGATCGGCGGCGAAAACGAAGCCGACCGCCTGCGCAACTTCCAGTGCCTCGTCGACCAGCTGCCCAAGGCCATCGGCGTCGAGAAGGTGTCGCTGTTCCCGGCCGCCGACTATGACGGCACCATCCAGGGCCTGCTCGGCGGCACGCTCGACTACGCCGAGCTCGGCGCTTCGGGCTACGCCAAGATCTACCTTCAGAACAAGGACGCGGTCGAGCCGATCCTGACCACCGTCCAGACCGACGGCGCCACCGGCTACTACACCATCATGGTCGCCAAGAAGGATTCGGGCATCACCAAGCTCGAGGACCTCAAGGGCAAGAAACTAGGCTACGCCGATGCAGACTCGACCTCGGGCTACCTGATCCCCGTCACCGCGCTGCCAAAGGATCTCGGCGGCGTCGCCGTGAAGGATTACTTCGCCGAGACAGGCTTCGGCGGCGGTCATGAAAACCTCGTCCTTGAAGTGCTCAAGGGCACCTTCGACGCCGGCACGACCTTCGGTTCGGGCGTCGGCGAATTCAACGATGGCTATACGTCCGGCAATCTCCGCAAGATGGTCGACAAGGGCATCCTCGACATGGACGACCTAGTCGAAGTCTGGAAGTCGCCGCTGATCCCGAACGGACCGATCGTCGTGCGCACCTCGCTCGACGCCGACATCAAGAGCAAGTTCAAGGACTACATGGTCAAGCTGCCGGAGACCGATCCGGCTTGCTTCGCGGCCATCCAGGGCGGCGACTTCAAGGGCTTCACCGAAGTCACCCCTGAATTCTACCAGCCTGTGATCGACGCCCGCAAGGCGCAGATCGGCAGCTAAGCCTCGAAAGCAACACGGACGCGCCGCGCAGCAACCGCGGCGCGTCCCTTTTTATCCGGCATCGGACGGAAACCTCATGACAATGCCCCTCTCGGAAGCCGGCCTCGCGGTCGAGCAGCACTGGCGCGAACTCGCCAGCCGCCGCCGCCTCTATACGGCTGGCGGTCTGTTCTTCCTCTTCATCGCGCTGTCCGGATCGCTCTGGTTCGCCAATGACAGCAATGCCGGCAAGTTTTTCGATCGGCTGCCGCATTTCTTCGACTTCGTCGACCAGATGATCCCGCGCGACGTCTTCGATATCTGGCGCGCCATGTTCGACCTGCCCTCGCCCTATGCCGACGGCAGCCTGAAATTCGACTATCCCGAAGGTCGGATGTATCTGTTCGGATCGTTCTACCTGCCCGAATACGTCTACAAGATGCTGGAGACGATCAATATCGCGCTCGTTTCGACGCTGATCGGTTTCGCCTTCGGCTTCCTGCTCTGTTTCCTGGCGGCATCCAACCTCGTCACCCAGCGCTGGCTGCGCTTTTTCGTCCGCCGCTTCCTCGAAATCCTGCGCGCCTTCCCCGAGATCGTCATCGCCGGTTTCTTCCTCGCCGTGCTCTCCATGGGCGCCATCCCGGCGATCATCGCGGTGTCGCTGCACACCATCGGCGCGCTCGGAAAGATGTTCTTCGAGGTCGTCGAGAACGCCGACATGAAGGCCGACGAAGGCCTGCGCGCTGTCGGCGGCAACTGGCCCGAGCGTGTCTGGTTTGGCATCGTGCCGCAAGTCATGCCGAACTTCCTGAGCTACGCGCTGCTGCGCCTCGAGATCAATGTCCGCGCCTCGACCATCATCGGCGCTGTCGGCGGTGGCGGTATCGGCGAGGTGCTCCGCCTGTCGATCAGCCGCAACCACGAAGCCAAGACCATCGCCATCATCATCCTCCTGTTTTGCACCATCGTCGCGGTCGACCAGTTCTCTGCCTGGCTGCGCAAGAGACTGGTCGGCGAACAGGCCTTCGCCTTCGGCCGCGGGGACTAAGTTCATGACCACCCTTTCCCTTACCCAGATGCAGGCGATCTCCGAGCGCCATCCCGACGTTTTCGCCGGCTCCTGGCGCAAGACCCTGACTGGCTGGGCCGTCGGTCTGGGCCTTGTCGCCTATCTCGCCTTCGCCTGGTGGTTCTTCGCTGTCGGTGCCGTGCTTGCCGGCGGTAACTGGGGCATCGCCGGCACCTATCTCGCCGACTGGGTCTCCTATGAGGTGCGGCCGCAGATCGACTTCAAGGACGACCGCCTCGACATCAGCTACCCCCGGTTCTCGGCCTACCGTGCCGACCGGCATCCACAATGGCTGAAATTCGAGCCGCCGTCGGCAACCGCTTCCGCCGCTTCCGCCAACAAGGCGTCGGCCAGCCGCGTGACCGTCGAGATCGACGGCAGCGACCGCATCGAGGTCACCCCGACCGGCGTCGTCGTGACAAACGGCGGCGAGACGCTCGATATCGCCATCGTCCCGGCAAAAAGCATCACTGTTGCAGGCGAACTGCCGACCTGGGCGACCCAGAAAAAGCCGGGCGAAAAGATCACCGTCGACTTCGGTTTTGCCGGCAGCGCCCAGATCGACGCCGATGACGTCAACGTCCGTCATCGCTTCTTTGGCTGGGAAAACTTCTTCTTCGACGGTCATTCGCCCTATTGGGGCAAGTCGACCGGTGAGATCTTGGCGCTGGTGTTCTCGGGTGAACGTATCGACCCCAAGATGTCGAACGCCGCCCTTGCTTGGGACAACATCGTCAACAACTCCGAATGGCAGCATGGCGATGTCTGGATCAAGATGCTGCAGACCATCGTCATGGCATTCGTCGGCACGCTGTTTGCCAGCCTGCTCGCCTTCCCGCTGGCCTTCCTGGCTGCCCGCAACATCACCCAGAACCGCCTGGTCAACCAGGTCGCCAAGCGCTTCTTCGACTTCCTGCGTTCGGTCGACATGCTGATCTGGGCGCTGTTTTTCACCCGCGCCTTCGGCCCCGGTCCGATCGCCGGTATCTCGGCGATCTTCTTCACCGACACCGGCACCTTCGGCAAGCTCTACTCCGAGGCGCTGGAAAACATCGACGACAAGCAGCGCGAAGGCATGCGTTCGGTCGGCGCCTCGCCTGTTTCAGTCCAGCGCTACGGCGTCGTGCCGCAGGTGCTGCCGGTGCTGATCAGCCAGTCGCTCTATTTCTGGGAATCGAACACGCGTTCGGCGACCATCATCGGCGCTGTCGGCGCCGGCGGCATCGGCCTCAAGCTGTGGGAAGCGATGCGGACAAACTCCGACTGGGAAAACGTCGCCTATATGGTGCTGCTGATCCTGGTCGTGGTGTTCATCTTCGACAACATCTCGACCACATTGCGCCAACGCCTGATCGGCAACAAGGCCAGCCACTGAACATCGGTGGCCGGCCATTGCAAATCATCAGAAGTCGGCCACTACTTCGTCAAACTGTCACGCAAATCATCTATCGCACGGCCTTCCGGGAATCCTTCCATGCGCTACGCCATCTATTTCACGCCAGAGCAGGACGATCCGCTGTGCCGCATCGCGGCCGGCTGGCTCGGGCGTGACGCGTTTGGCGGCGTTGTCTCCCCGGCAAAAGCGTTCGGCGAACTGTCGGCCGCGGAAGTGGCGTTCCACACGGCGGCAGCCCGCCGATATGGCTTTCACGCCACCCTCAAGGCGCCCTTCCGTCTTGCCGACGGCATGACCGAGCCTGCCCTGATCGATGCGATCGACGCCTTTGCGGACAGCGCCGTGCCGTTCGACATACCGCGGCTGAAACTCGCCCAGATCGATGGCTTCTTCGCGCTGGTTCCCGCCGAGCAACTGCCTGAACTCGACCGCTTCGCCGGCGATGTGGTCACCGCGTTCGAACCGTTCCGCGCACCTTTGAGCGATGCCGAGATGGCCCGCCGCAACCCCGATGCGCTGTCGCCGCGGGAATGCCGCAACCTCAGCCAATGGGGTTATCCCTACGTCTTCGATACATTCCGTTTCCACATGACCCTGACCGGCCGCATCGCCGCCGAGGAAGCCGCGCGCGTCCGCGCTGCCATCGAGGAATGCCTGGGCGATACGCTCGACAAACCGGTGCCGTTGGATGGCCTGGCATTGTTCGTCGAGCCATCTCCGGGTGCGCCGTTCGAAGTGCTGACCTATCGCGCACTGGGCAAGCAAGCTGAAAGAAAGACCGCCTGAGATGACCGACCTTGTCTTGAAGAATGCCCGTATCGTCCTTGCCGACGAGGTGATCGACGGTTCGATCGTCGTGCGCGACGGCAAGATATCAGAGATTTCGACCGGACCCAGCGCCATCGGCGAGGACATGGGCGGCGACTTCGTCATTCCCGGCCTCGTCGAGCTCCACACCGATCATCTCGAGGGTCACTACGCGCCGCGCCCGCGCGTGCGCTGGAACCCGATCGCCGCCGTGCTTGCCCATGACGCGCAGGTCGCGTCGGCCGGCATCACCACCGTGTTCGATGCGTTGCGCGTCGGCATCGACGAGGATGCCGACATGACCTCAGCCGACATGCGCCTGCTCGCCGACGCGATCGAAGACAGCGTGCGAGCCGACCGCGTCCGTGCCGATCACTTCATCCATCTGCGCTGCGAGGTTTCCGCCAACGACTGCCAGGACAGCTTTGCCGTCTTCGACGGCGACGACAGGGTCAAGCTGGCGTCGCTGATGGACCACGCGCCGGGCCAGCGCCAGTTCGTCGACCTCGAGACCTATGCCTATTATTACCAGCGCAAGCTCAAGCTGAACGACGTCGAGTTCCAGGCCTTCTGCGACAAGCGCATGGGCGATTCCGCCCGCAACTCCGGGCCGAACCGCGATGTCATCTCGGCTGCCTGCCACGCGCGTGGCATCGTTTTGGCGAGCCATGACGACGCCACCACGGCCCATGTCGACGAGGCGATAGCCCAAGGCATCCGCGTCGCCGAATTCCCGACCACGCTCGAAGCCGCCAATGCTTCGAAGGGTGCTGGCCTCGGTGTCCTGATGGGCGCGCCCAATGTCATGCGCGGCGCCTCGCATTCGGGCAACGTCTCGGCCCGTGCCCTTGCCGAACATGGCCTGCTCGATATCCTGTCGTCCGATTACATCCCCTTCAGCCTGATCCAGTCGGCCTTCTTCCTCGGCGAAGTCGTCGACGGCATCTCGCTGCCGCAGGCAATGGCGATGGTGTCGAAGAACCCGGCCGATGCCGTCGGCCTCACCGACCGCGGCGTCATCGAGGCCGGGCGTCGTGGCGATCTGGTGCGGGTGCGGGTCGACGAGCATGTACCGGTCGTGCGCACCGTCTGGCGTGAAGGCCGTCGGGTCGCCTAAGTGTCGAAGCTATGAAGGTTGTTCATTCGAGGAGGGACTGAGAAGCTGGGGTTGCGAAGCCAACCAACCTTCAGTGGAGCTCCTCGAATGAACGTCCATAAGAATGCGCGTCTGACGCCTTCAGGTCGAGTGCTTTTGGTGCAACGGATTGAACAGGGCTGGAGCGTGCGGTGTGCTGCCGGTTCGGCCGGGGTTTCGGAACGGA
>NZ_JACZEP010000019.1 GCF_014863355.1 Aminobacter carboxidus
AGGCGAAGCGGCATCATGCCTATGGCCAACTGTTCCGGGCCAACTCGCGCTGTATCGCGATCTAACCGGGAACACCCTGCCAAACGGCTAAGTAACGTGGTTAAGTATTTCTAAATAGCTGATTTTTCTAAGTTTTGCTGAATGAACCAAAGCCCTCGGCGTCGGCCGAGGGCTGGAGGGGAGCGTCACTGGTGATCGTGAAAGTTGCTACGTGAAAGATCGCACGAGGCTGCCGACGAGCAGGTTCCAGCCGTCGATGAGGACGAAGAACAATATCTTGAACGGCAGCGACACGACCGTCGGCGGCAGCATCATCATGCCCATGGCCATGGTGATGGTGGCGACGATCAGGTCGATGACGAGGAAGGGCAGCACGATCAGGAAGCCGATCTCGAAGCCGCGGCGGATTTCGGAGATCATGAAGGCAGGCACCAGGATGCGCAGGTCGACCTTATCTTCCGACACCGTCTGGCCGCGCTCGCGGGCGAGGTCGGCGAACAGGTTGAAGTCCTTGTCGCGGACGTTGCGCATCATGAAGGTGCGGAACGGATCGGAAATGCGGTCGATGGCTTGCGCCTGGGTGATCTGGTTGTCCATCAGCGGCTTGACGCCGTTCTGCCAGGCCTGATCGAAGGTCGGCGACATGACGTAGAAGGTCATGAACAGCGACAGAGAGATGAGGATCAGGTTGGCCGGGGTCGACTGCAGGCCGATGCCGGTGCGCAGGATCGAAAAGGCGATGACGAAGCGGGTGAAGCTCGTCACCATGATCAACAGGCCCGGCGCCACCGAAAGCACGGTCAGCAGGCCGAACATCTGGATGATGTAGCCGATGGTGGCGCCGTCGGTATTGCCGAGCGCGCTCAGGTCGAGCTGCTGCGCGCTCGCAGGCACGGCAGCGCCAGCGAGGATGGCTGCGGTGGCCAGGAACTTTTTCATTCGAAGAGCAACGTTCTGATCAGCACTTCCTTGACGTGGCCGTCGCTGCGGATCGCGGCGCGTTCGTCGAGGTCGGTCTTGAGATGACGGAAAGCGCTGGCGCCCTGGACCTGGTGGATCCTGAGCGTGCGCACGAAGGCGAGCAGGTCCTGGTGGACGCGCTCGGCGAGATCGGCGGATTGCGGTGCGTCGAGCACCAGCGACACCTCGAGGCGGATCCACATGGTGTCGGGCGCTGCGAGATTGGCGGTGATGGCGGGAAGCTGGACCAGCGTGCCGGCGGCTTCGCTGGCCGGGCCGTGTTCGGCCGGCGCATCCTTGGCGGGGGTGTGCGCCTTGGGCGCTTCGGCGGCGACCTGTTCGACAGGCGTGCTTTCGCCCTTGAGGTAGCTGCCCGACAGCCAGCCCATGCCGATGGCGGCAGAGGTCATTACCGCGAGGATGCCGAGCTGGACGACCAGCGAGGGGCCGGGCTTCTGGGGAAGGAACTGATCTATGTCTGACATGTCCCGGACCTAGAAGGGGAGGACCTGGTCGAGGAACTGCTGGCCGTAGGGCGGCTGCTGAACCTCGGTGATGCGGCCGCGGCCGCCATAAGAGATGCGGGCTTCGGCGATGCGCTCGTAAGGAATGGTGTTTTCCGGACCGATGTCGGAGGGGCGCACGATACCGGCGATGGTCAGCACGCGCAGCTCGGCGTTGACGCGGACCTCCTGCGAACCTCGGATCATCATGTTGCCGTTGGGCAGCACGTCGGTGACGACGGCGGCGAGCAGCAGGTTGAGTTTTTCGGAGCGCGTGGTGGCGCCGTCGCCGGAGTAGATCGACTTGGATCCGGCGCTGCCGTCGCCCTTGCCGCCGGTCTTGGCGCCATCCCATTCGACGTTGAGGCCGGCAGCGATGGTCCGGTTGGTGACCCGGTTACGCTCGGACTCGTTCTGGAAACGGGCGCGGTCGTCGATCTCGATCTTGACGGTCAGGATGTCGCCCGGCTGCAGCGCGCGCGGGTCGGTGAACATGCGGCTCTGCTTGTCCTGCCACAGCGAAAAGCGCTTGGGCGGTGCCGCAGGCGATTCAGGGTAGCGGTACATCGACGAGCTGCCGTCCTCGATGCCGGAACCGACGGCCGACATCGTCGGTTCTTTGCCGATTTCCTTGAGGTTGGAGCCGCAGCCGGCAAGGCTGGCAAGGGCTGCTGCGAGGAGGGCTTTTCTGATCATGTGGGGTCTTCCCGGCGTGCGGCGCTCGCGATGATGCGGGTCAGCTCCGCTGCGACCTTGCTTTCCATTTCATTCAGGATGACGCTGGCCTTGCGGGCGTCGAGCTTCATCATGATGGCGGCTGCCAGATCGACATTCATCACCGCCAGGCGCTCGGCGGCCGCATCGGGCTTCATGCGCGAATAGATCTGGACCACGCCTTCTTCGGCGCGAGCGAGGAAGACCTCGCGGCGCTTCAGCCAGGTCTCGTATTCGGTCTTGCGCTCCTCGAGCAGGGCAATGCGTTTGTCGACCTCGGCCTGCAGCTTCTTCAGCTCCTCGGCCTGCAGCTGGTAGCGGCGGTCGCGGGCAGCGTCGGCGATATTGGAGCAGAAGCGCTCGACCTCGCTCTGCTCGACCGGAGGCACGGCTGCCTCGACAGGTGCTGCCGGCGCCTCCTCGCGTTCGATGACCCGCGTCGGCGTGCCCTGCACCAGCGGCGTCTTCGGTGCGGCCTGCTCGGCATATGCGGCACTGGCGAACACGATGCCGAGCGCTGCCGCGGCAAGTGCGTGGCGAGGGAGGTTGGAAAGCGGGTTGGTCATGGCCATGGCTTACTGGACCACCAGATCGGCCTGCAGCGCGCCTGCCGACTTGATGCCCTGGAGAATTGCGATGATGCCATCCGGCTTGACGCCGAGGCGATTGAGGCCGGCGACAAGCGTCTGCAGGTCGGGGCCGTCGAGCAAAGCGAGCTTCGAGGTCGGCGTTTCCGTCTCGATGACGGTGGCGTCCTCGACTGCGGTTTCGCCACGCGAGAACGGTTCGGGCTGGACGACGCGTGGCTGCTCGGTGATGCGCACCGTCAGCGTGCCGTGGCTGATGGCGACGCGCGAGATCTTGACCTCGTTGCCGATGACGATGGTGCCGGTGCGCTCGTCGACGACGACCCTTGCCGGGGTATCCGACATGATCATCAGGTTTTCGAGCTCGGCATAAAAACGCGCGGTCGAAACGCCCTCTGGCTTGCGGATGACGACGACACGCGAATCCTGCTCGCCGGCGACACGCTTGCCGAAACGGTGGCGGGCATAGTCGTTGATGGCGTCGGCGATGCGCACCGAGGTCGAGAAGTCGGGGTTGAACAGCTGCAGGGTGAGCACGTTCTCGTCGGCGAAGCGCGCCTTGACCTCACGCTCGACAATGGCGCCGTTGGGCACGCGGCCCGAGGTCGGCACACCTTGCGTGACCTGCTCGGCCTTGCCTTGCGCGTTGAAACCGGAGACCAGCACCGACCCTTGGGCAACGGCGTAGATCTCGCCGTCGGGCGCCTTGAGCGGGGTCATCACCAGTGTGCCGCCGGCGAGCGACGAGGCATCGCCGAGCGAGGAGACGTTGATGTCGATGCGGGCGCCGGCCTGGACGAAAGCTGGCAGGTTGGCGGTGACGATGACGGCCGCGACGTTTCTGACGCGCGCCCGGCCATCCTCGGAGGCGATGCCGAGATTTTCGAGCATCGCGCGGATCGATTGTTCGGTGAAAGGCGAGTTGCGCAGGCTGTCGCCCGAACCGTTCAGGCCGATGACGAGACCGTAGCCGACGACCTGGTTGTCGCGGGCTTCCTGAAGCGAGGCGACGTCCTTGATGCGGACGTTGACGAGGTTGGCGCCGGTGCCCGAGTTGAGGGTCGTCTGGCGGCCGCCGTCGCCTGATGTAGCAATGAAGTCGCCGTCGCCATCGTTGCCGCCGAGCTGCGTTGCGGCATAGCCGCCGGCCGCAACCTTGCCGCCGGCTTTCAACTGGCCGGCCGGAACGCTGTTGGGACCGTCCGCATAAGCGGTTTGCAGGCCGAACACGGCAATTGCGGCGAGCAGCAGTCTACGGATCATATGGCACCCACGCGGATCGAGCCGTCGGCCATGACCGTGCCCGTAAAGACCTTGCCGCTGTCGAGGTTGCGGACCTTGACGACGTCGCCGGCAGCACCCGGTTCGAGCGTCACGGCCGCGGCCGAAATCATCAGCGGGCCGGAAGCGAAGACGACCTGAACGGAGGCGCCGCGGTCGACCAGCCAGGCCTCGCGCAGCGCAGTGATCGGAACATAACGGCCGGGCAGCAGCGTGCGCTTGGCGATGCGGCCATCGAGCTCATCGGCGAGCGTTGCAACGGCATCGGGGCGCACCTTGCCCGGCTTGAGCGTGATTTCCTTGAGCGAGGACAAGGCAATCGTCTCGCCGGGATAGATGACGCGGTTGGGGACGAGCACGACCTCCTGGTCGGCAGCCTGCGCTGCGCCGCCAAGCATGGCGAACGCGAGGACCGCCGTGCATATATGGAGGAGGGCGTGCCGTCGCCGCATAATCTTCACCGGATGTTCTTGGAGACGACGGCGGCCATTTCGTCGGCCGCCTGGATGACCTTGGAATTCATCTCGTAGGCGCGCTGCGCCGAGATCAGCTCGGTGATTTCCTTGACCGGATCGACGTTGGAGCTTTCGAGATAGCCCTGGCGGATAGTGGCGTAGCCGGGATCGCCGGGGATGCCGACATTGGCGGCACCGGACGCCTCGGTTTCGGCGAAGAGATTGTCGCCGAGCGGTGCCAGGCCGGCCTCATTGGCGAAGTTGGCAAGCGTCAGCTGACCGAGCGGCTGGAGCGCGGTCTGGTTGTCGAGCCGGGCGAAGACCTGGCCGGAGTTGTTGACGATGACCTCGACGGCATCCTGCGGCACGGTGATCGCCGGGATGACGTTGAAGCCGTCGACGGTGACAAGCTGGCCGGTGGCGTTCTTGTTGAAGGAGCCGGCACGGGTATAGAGCGTCTGGCCGTCGGCACCCTCGATCTGGAACCAGCCCTTGCCGGTCAGCGCGAGATCGTACTCGTTGCCGGTGTTGGTGGGCACGCCCTGGATGTGGACGTTGCGCACCGCCGACGTCTTGACGCCGAGACCGATCGAGACGCCTTCGGGCACGATCGCCGCATTGGCCCGGTTCGGCACGCCCTGCGTGCGGTCGACCTGGTAGAGCAGGTCGGAAAACTCGGCGCGGGCGCGCTTGTAGCCGGTGGTGTTGATGTTCGCGATGTTGTTCGCGATCACCTCGAGATTTGTCTGTTGGGCATTCATGCCCGTGGCGGCGATGGCAAGTGCTTTCATCGGGATGTTCCTCAGATGCCCATGCGGCTGACTTCGAGATAGGCCGTGACGATCTTGTCGCGGATGGCGACGGCGGCCTGCAGGGCCTGTTCCGCGCTCATCACCGCATCGACGACCTCACGCGTGTCGGCCTTGCCCTGGAGACCGGCGAGCGACAGCTGCTCGGCCTGGCGCAAGGTCGCCTGCGTCTGCGCAGCGGCATCCGCAAGGGCTGCCGCGAAGGACGAGGCGACACCGGTACCGGCGGCTGCGCCGGCCTCGGGCACAATGCTGGTCGGCTTGGACAGTAGCTGGGTGCCGACTGGGCTGATGCTGCCGATCATTACTGGTTCCTCATAAGATCAATCGTCATGGAAATGAGTTCGCGGGCCTGCTTGATCACTTGCAGGTTGGCTTCATAGGAGCGGTTGGCCTCGGTCATGTCGGCCATTTCGATGATGACATTGACGTTGGGCATCTTGACGAAGCCGGCGGCGTCGGCGGCCTCGTTGCCGGGCTGGAACTCCAGCGGAAAGGCCGTCTGGTCATGGCCGATGGAAGCGATCTCGACAGTCGAGGCGCCGGTGGCGCGGTCGAGCTCGGCAGCGAAGCTGACGGTCTTGCGGCGGTAGGGATCAGCACCTGGCGTGTTGCCGGTCGACTGGGCGTTGGCGAGGTTTTCCGAAACGATGCGAAGACGTTCGGACTGGGCTCCGAGACCGGAGCCTGCGACCTTGAGGGCGGCGACGAGCGGATCCATCCCGGTCAGCCCTTCGTGCTCAGCATGATCATGCGGTGGAAGGCCTTGACGATGGCCGTGTTGAGCTCGAACGAGCGGCGAACCTCGCCGGCTTTCATGAGCTCGTCTTCAACGGCGACCGTGTTGTCGGATGGCAGGACCGGGTGCTTGGGCTCCTCGGCCTTGATGGCGTAACCGGCTTCGGTGGCGCCGCCGCTGAGGTGACCCGTCTGGGTCGAGGTCATGGCGACCCGCGAACGGTCGAGCACCTTGTCGAACGGTTCGATGTCGTTGGTCCGATAGCCGGGTGTGTTGGCGTTGGCGACGTTACCGGCGATGGCGTTCTGGCGCACTGAGAGCCAGCGAGCCTGCTGGGCGGCCAGATCGAACAGGTTGACGGGGTCCATGGAAATCTCCGAGCAGATTTCCAAACACTATTGCCCCAGTCTTGCGCGGGCCTTGCGCGGGAGCCAGCGCCGCTACTGCGCGACCTGGAAGACCTCTTCGCGGGAGGTGACGAGCACCCATTTGCCGTCGCGCTGCTCGATCGAAGCGACGCGGCTCGAGTCGGGAAGGACCGATCCGCGCTGGACGACCCAGACGCCAGCATCGTCCTCGACCATGGCGCGGCCGTTGGCGATGTGGACGAGCTTGAACTCGATCCTCGGTCCGGGGAAGGGCTGTTCGGCGACGCCGGCGAGACCTTCTTCGTTCTTGTTTGGGCGCAGCGAGCCGGTGGCGAACAGGTCGAGCTTCATTGGCGGAATGTCTTCGACCGACATCGGCGCGCCGACGCGCTCGACCGGCTGGCCCATCACCAGTGGGACCGCCTGGTCGTTCTGGCCGCCGCCGGAGAATTTCATCGCGCGAATGCCGAACTTGTCCTGGTTGAAGAAGATGTACCAGGGAAACAGCGCGCAGGTGAGCCCAAGCGCGATGCCGAGGGCGGCAATGATGAAGTCGCTGCGGTGATTGCGCTTTTGGCGCTTGGGCGTGATGGTCAACGGCGAGCGCTTCAGGCCGATCCGCTGCATCAGCGTGCGCGGCTGGTCCTTGGAACCGATCATCTCAAGGAATTCGCTGGCCGGGTCATTCCGCCTGAACATGGGCTCTGTCCTTGGATTTCAGATGGCGTGCGAGGTCGGAGAACGGATCGAGCGAAGGCCCGTCGACAGGCGACTGGCCAAGCGCCTCGTAGATCACCGGGACCTGCTTCACGGCAAGATCGAGGTCGGGATCGGCGCCGGGCTGGTAGGCGCCGAGCAGGCGGATGTCGCGCGTGTCCTCGAAGCGCGAGATCAACGCCTTGAGCTTGCCGACCAGCTGACGCTGTTCCGGCGTCCAGGCCTTGCCGGCGAGACGCGAGATCGACGCCAGCGGATTGACCGGCGGATAGCGGCCCTGCTCGGCGATCGAGCGGTCGAGCACGACGTGGCCGTCGAGGATGCCGCGGACGGAATCGGCCACCGGATCGTTGTGATCGTCGCCGTCGATGAGCACCGAGATGATCGCGGTGATCGAGCCGGTACCCTCCATGCCGGGGCCGGCACGTTCGAGCAGCTTGGGCAGTTCGGTGAAGACCGATGCGGGATAGCCGCGCGCCACCGGCGGTTCGCCGGCGCCGATGGCGACTTCGCGCAGGGCATGGGCAAAACGGGTGATGGAATCGAGCACGAGCAGGACGCGGTGGCCCTTGTCGCGGAAATGCTCGGCGACACGCATGGCGGTGTCGGGGGCACGACGGCGCATCATCGCGCTCTCGTCCGACGTGGCAACGACAGCGACGGTCTTGGCCATGGAGGCTGCGCCGATGGTGTCTTCGAGGAATTCGCGCACTTCGCGGCCGCGTTCGCCGATCAGGGCGACGACGACGGTGTCGAAGGCGTCGGCACCGGCGAGCATCGCAAGCAGAGTGGATTTGCCGACGCCCGAGCCGGCGAAAATGCCCATGCGCTGGCCGAAGCAGAGCGGGGTGAAAATATCGATGACGCGAACGCCGGTCAGGAAGCCGGTCTCGACGCGCTGGCGTGCGAGTGCGGCCGGCGGAATGGATTCGGTGGCGTCGTCCTTCATGCTGCGAACCAGCGCGACGCCGCCGTCGATGGGACGGCCGAGCGCGTCGATGGCACGGCCGCGCCAGCTCGGATGCGGCGTGATGGCGATCGGTCCGCGGGTGAAGACGGCATCGCCGACGCCAACCTCTCCGCTGCTTTCATAAGGTGCGACCAGTACCTCTTCGCGGCCGATCTGGACGATCTCGCCGCGCCGGTTGCGGCCATGGCCGCGATGCTCGACGATGTCGCCAAGGCGCGCGCTCGATGACAGGCCACCGACCTTGTAATGGGTCGGCGCGATTTCGGTTACTTGTCCACCACGCCTGACCAGCAGGCGGTCATCGGCGAAGCGATGCTGGATCCGCTCGAGCGCTTCGAGCCGATTGTCGTGGACCGCCTGGGGCTCGTTGCGGATGCTGGCCAGCGAGGTGCTCACTTATCGCGAACCGAGAGTCTTGATGGCGTCGGAGAACGAGGCTTCGGTCTGGCGCATCAGGGCGGCGGTGTTTTCGAAGGCGCGCTGCACCATGATGAGCTTGGTCATCTCCTTGATCGGATTGACGTTGGATTCTTCGACGAAGTTCTGGACGATGCCTGCATCCATCCGGTCGACCACCGGTTCGGGCGCTGTCGGCGGAATGATGCCGGAATTGCCGTAGCGGACAAAATTGGTGCCCGGATTGAACTCGTAGAGGCCGATGGCGCCGACAAGGCGTCCGTCCTGGCGCAACGAGCCGTCGGTGCCTGCCGTCGGTGGGCCGGCGCGCGGGTCGAGCTGCATCGGTGCGCCGCCGGCATCGAGCACCGGGTGACCCTCGACGGTGACCAACTGGCCTTCGGATGTCATGGAGAAGCGGCCGTCGCGTGTCATCACCACGCCAGCCGGTGTTTCGATGCCGAACCAGGCATCGCCACGGATGGCAAAGTCGAATGGGTTGCCGGTCTCGCGCATGGCGCCATGCTGGGTCGAAAGATAGGTATCGCCCGGCGAGGTGAAGGATACCGACTGTTGCCCGAGGCCGGAAACCACGTCCTCGAACTTCACGCCGGTGGCGCGGAAGCCGACGGTCGAAGCGTTGGCGACGTTGTCGGCGATGGTGTTGAGACGCTTTTCCAGCGCCACCTGGGCGGAAAGGGCGACGTAGAGACCGTTCTGCATGATGTCTCAGAACCTCATTTTATGCATCGAAAAGAGCAAGTCGGCTGAAATGCCAAAGGACGGTGATTTGCCGAAGAGCACGCCGACCGACTGCTGTACCGGCGAGGAAGAGTTGTTGATTTCCCAAAGGGCGGTGAAGCGCTTGAGGAAGTCGCCGAGCTTCTTGGGATCTGAAAAAGTCTCGATCTTGAGCTTGCTCTCGAACAGCTTGACCTGCCTGTCGATGTCGGCTTGGGCAAAGGCTTCGGGCAAGGCGAGCGCGGTGCGCACGACCTTGGCCAGGGCGGGATCGGCAAGGATTTCGTAGAAGCTGGTGACTGTCTTGGCCTTGCGCTCGAAATAGAGGGCGAGGCGTACGCCCTCATTGCTCTTGCCGGCGTCTTCCTCGAGCGTCTGGCGCACATATTTGTCAACCGCGGGCCTCTGGGCCGGATTGTAGGTGGTCGCATCCTTGCCGAAGGCCTCGAAATTGTAGGTGCCGGCGAAAGCGGCGTAGCGCTTGTCCGTCATCTGGTTGGCGAAGCTTTTCGGATCGCGAACGCCGCCGGCCAGGACCTTTTCCATCATCTCCTTGTTGGGGATCGATGCCTCGATGGCGAAGGATTTCATCGCGAAGGTGTAAAGCCTGTTATCGGCCATCAGGTCCTTGGCCGACTTCACCTTGACGATGTTGTCGAGGTAGTACTTGACCTCTTGCTGAACGGCAGCGGAGTTGGGGTCTCCCCCTCCCAGCTTGACCTGGGCGAGGTACTTGTCGACCGCGCCCTGCTGCGCCTTGTTGAAGACGGTGGCCTTGTCGCCGAGCTCGGCGAAGTTGAAGCTCTTGACGAATTCGGCGTAGCGTTTGTCGCTCAGCTTGTTGGCGAAGGCGTCCTTGTTGGCCAGGCCCTCCTTAAGCGCCTTGGTTATGAACGCCTTGGCGTAGGTCATGTTCTCCAAGCCGTGCGCCTTCATGGCATATCTGAACAGGCGGTCGTTCTTGACGAACTCGTCGACGCTTTTCACCTTGGTGATGTTCTTGAGGTAGTATTCCGTCTCACGCTCGACCGTCGGTTGGTCCTCGACACGGCCAAGGGCCCTGTCGAGATCCCGCGCGATCATCTGGTAACTTGTAAAGGTATTGATCACGACAACAGCCCTTCCGCCGCAGCATAGACGGGGAAGGCTACGCCCAAATGCTTGCGCGAGGCTGAATCGGCCGACGGCATGTTTCTTCAGCCTCACACAAGGCACGGCAGCTATCTGTGCCTGTATGTTGCTTTGAATGTGCGGAAGGACCTGCTGTGGGCATTCTGATCGGACTCGTCGTGACGCTGGGCTGTGTGCTCGGCGGCTTCATGGCGATGGGTGGACACCTGGACGTCCTGATGCAGCCCTGGGAGGTTGTCATTATTTGCGGTGCAGCCCTCGGAACGTTCCTGGTCGCCAACCCGATGGCCACCGTCAAGGATACCGGCAAGGCGATTGTCGAAGCGCTCAAGCAGGCGGTGCCGAAAGAGCAGGACTATCTCGAGACACTGGGCGTTCTGCACTCGCTGATGCGCGAGCTGCGCACCAAGACCCGCTCGGAGGTCGAAGCGCATATCGACAATCCCGACGACTCGCCGATCTTCCAGGCCTATCCGCTGGTGCTCAAGAACTACGACCTGACGCATTTCATCTGCGACTACTGCCGCATCATCATCATCGGCAATGCCCGCTCGCACGAGATCGAGGCGCTGATGGACGAAGAAATCCAGACCATCCGCGCCGACAAGCTCAAGTCCTACCACGCGCTGATCGCTGTCGGTGACGGCCTGCCGGCACTCGGCATCGTTGCCGCCGTGCTCGGCGTGGTCAAGGCGATGGGCGCGCTCGACCAGTCGCCCGAAATCCTCGGCGGCTTGATCGGTGCCGCACTCGTCGGCACCTTCCTCGGCATCTTCCTGTCTTATGCCGTGGTCGCGCCGATCGCCACCAAGATCAAGACGGTGCGCGAAAAGAAGAACCGTCTCTACATCGTCGTCAAGCAGACGCTGCTTGCCTACATGAACGGCTCGCTGCCGCAGGTTGCGATCGAGTTCGGCCGCAAGACGATCTCGTCTTATGATCGTCCGTCGATCGATTCGGTGGAGCAGAGCACGCTGAATACGGCCATCGTCGATAAGAAGGCGGCCTGAGCCAATGCGGGACGCTGATAAAGGGCATTGCAAGTCATGAATACCACCGCAAGCCCGGCGGAATCGCGGGATGTCGTCATCGAGCGGCTGCTGGGCGATACCGGCGAACCGGAGAAGGTGCTTGCCGCAGCGCGCCGTCTGGCCGAACGCGCGGCGTCAGCGGTTGCCGAAGCGATCAACCAGGCGCTGCCGACATCGGTCTTCGTCGAGGTCGGCGAGGTCAAGCTTGGCCGCATGACCGACGCCAAGGCAGGCAAGAGCAACCAGGCGATGACAGTCGCCCCGACCCGGCTTTCGCCCGATGGCCTGGTGATGACGTTCGATCCGCAGGCCATCGCCATCCTGGTCAACCTGATGTTCGGCGGCGAACCGACCCGCGATGTCGCCGCGATCGATCGCGATCTGTCTTCGATCGAACTCGGCGTGGTCTCGCTGCTGATCCAGGACGTGGCGCGTGCGATGAACGCGCAAGGCCCGGACGGCGGGCTCGGCGTCAAGCTGCCGGCGCCCGAAGCGATCACCGGCGCGACGATGAAGAAGCATGTGTTTCGCGACGGGCCTTCGGCGCGTATCGTGCTGACGGTCTCGACGACCGCTTCGCGCGGTACGCTGACGCTGACGCTGCCGCAACGCGTGCTGGTGTCCGACCGCCGCCCGGCCGAGGTTGAAACCACTGCTGCCCCGACCACCGAATGGCGCTCGCGCTTCTCCGACGAGTTGATGCGCTCGACCGTGAAGCTGGAGGCCTCGATGCCGATCGGGCGCATGACGCTTGGCGAACTGACCGGGCTCGAGGTTGGGCAGGTCATCGAACTCGCCGAGAACACCCAGTCCAATGCGGTGATCGCTGCCCGCGGCAAGACGCTGTTTGCCTGCGAGTTCGGCAAGCTCGGCCAGAATTACACTGTACGCATCCGGCGTCCGTTCGACTCTACCGAAGAAACAATTGAAGGGATCGTCGCGGGTTGAAGTGCTGCCCACAGCATAGGCTACCGCGAACGACAGAACTGGAGAACACCGATGAGCAAGGCGCAGTCCAAGCCCGAGGTCGACAAGCCCGAAATCGAAGAAGTCGAGGACGATCAGCTCAACCGTGCCATCGAGGAATTGCGCGGCGTGCTGAGCGAAGAAGAAAAGCGCCCAAGTGCGACGAGCGCGACTACCGCTGCCGGCAACAACAGCGTGATCTTTGGCATTCCTGTCGAAGTGCAGATCGTGCTCGGCAGCACTGAAATGCCGGTGTCCGAACTGATGGCGTTGCAGAAGGGCTCGACGGTTGCTCTCGACCGCCGCATCGGCGAACCCGTCGATGTCGTGGTCAATGGCAGGCGTATCGCGCGTGGCGAAATCACGGTACTTGAAAGCGATCCGTCGCGCTTCGGCATCCGCCTGACTGAAATCGTAGCGGCGACGAAGAGCGCCTGAGGACTGTTGACCGTGCTTACCTTTGCTTCCAGAGAGGCCTCCGCATGACCACGTCGCTGGCGTCGCTGACGCGGCCACAGAAGGCCGCGGCCATTTTGGTGGCGATGGGCAAGCCCTCGGCCAGCCGTCTGCTGAAATTCTTCAAGCAGGAAGAGCTCAAGGCCTTGATCGAAGGTGCGCGGCTCCTGCGCACGATCCCGCAGGCCGATCTGGAACGCATCGTCGCCGAATTCGAGGCCGAGTTCACTGAAGGTGCCGGCCTGCTCGACTCGGCCGACAAGATGGACACGATCCTCAACGAGTCGCTGTCGGCGGAAGAAATGAACGCCCTGATGGGCAATGGCGAGCCCCTGGCGATCAAGGACAACCTGCCGCCGGTGTGGCCGCAGATCGAAAGGCTCGAAGCGACGCAGATCGGCGCCTTTCTTGCCAACGAGCATCCGCAGACCGCGGCGATGATCCTGTCCAACCTAGCGCCGACCTATGCGGCAAGGGTGGTGCTGTCGCTGGACAAGCCGCAGCGCAGCGAGATCATCAAGCGCATGATGGAACTGGCCAACGTGCCTGAGGCCGCGACCAAGCTGGTCGAACAGCAGCTTCGCAGCCAGGTGCTGACCGAAAGCGCCCAGAAGGATACCTCGGCCGGACAGACGCGCGTTGCCAGCGTCCTCAACGAACTCGACAAGTCGCAACTCGAAGAAGTCATGAGCGACCTGAGAGAAGTCGGCATGGCCGATCTCGACGCCATCCGCGCCCGGCTGTTTTCCTTCGAAGACATTCCCTCGATGGCGCAGAAGGCGCGCGTGGCGCTGTTCGACGGGCTGTCGACCGAACTCATCACCATGGCCTTGCGCGGTACCGCACTGCCGCTCGCCGAGGCCGTGCTGTCGTCGATCGGCGCGCGCTCGCGCCGCATGATCGAATCCGAACTGAGCCAGGGATCGGAAGGCATCCAGCCCGCCGACATCCTGCGTGCCCGCAAGACCATTGCCTCCACCGCTTTGCGCATGGCCAACGAGGGTCTCCTCGAATTGCCATCGGCGCAGAACGCCGCCTGACCTTATCCGGCGCGGTCTGCTGAGCGATGTCGGGCGAGGACAAAGACTCCAAAACAGAAGAACCGACAGAGAAGAAAATCCGCGACACGATGGAGAAGGGCAAGCTGCCCGTCTCCAAGGAAGTCGCGATCTTCACCTCGTTCCTGGCGATCATGGTCTATGCCGTGTTCTTTGTCGGTCCGTCGGTGGCCGAACTCGGCGTCTTCCTTGCCAATTTCCTGGAAAAACCCGAATCCTGGCCGCTCGGCACCGAGCGCGATGTCATCGAACTCTACCAGGCGGTGGCGGTCGAGGTCGGGCGTGCGGTAGCCAGCCTGTTCCTGATGCTGATCGTTGCCGGTGTCGGCGCATCGCTGGTCCAGAACGTGCCGCAATTCGTCGGCGAACGCATCCGCCCGCAGGCCGAACGTATCTCGCTGACCAAGGGCTGGAAGCGCATGTTCGGCGCCCAGGGGCTCGTCGAGTTCCTGAAGTCGCTGTGCAAGCTCGCCTTCGTCATGATCGTGCTCTACTTCGTTTTGTCGGACGACCATCGCCGGCTGCTGGCCGGCATGATCACCAATCCGGTTGCCTTCGGCGATGTCATCCGCGGCATCACCGTCGATATCCTGGTGGCGATCGTCTTCGTCATGGGCGCGATCGGCGTCGCCGACATCTTGTGGTCGCGCTTCCACTGGTTCCAGGAACAGCGCATGACCAAGCAGGAGGTCAAAGACGAGATGAAGCAGTCGGAGGGCGATCCGATCGTCAAGGCCCGCCTGCGCTCGATCGCCCGCGACCGCGCCCGCCAGCGCATGATGACGGCAGTGCCCAGGGCGACCCTGGTCATCGCCAACCCGACCCACTTCGCCATCGCGCTGCGCTACGTCCGCAACGAGGACGCAGCACCCGTCGTGCTCGCCAAGGGGCAAGACCTGGTGGCGCTGAAGATCCGCGAAATTGCCGAACAGAACGGCATCCCGGTATTCGAGGACGTGGCTCTTGCCCGCTCCATGTACAAGCAAGTTTCGGTGGATAGTGTCATTCCATCGCAGTTCTACCAGGCCGTCGCCGAACTGGTGCGGATCGTTTACGGAAACAAGGCTCAGCACAATCCGTCATGAAAAATCAGCAGTACGCTTCGACCCGTGAAGTACTTGTTGCAACGGCGATCCAGCCGGTGGTGCGCGAATTGCGCCTCGTCGACCTGGCCGACTATATCGCCTTCATCAGGCTCGAGCATTTCGCCAACGTGGCCGACCTGGTCGATTCAGCGGCGGAGCTCTACTTCATGCCGGGCGCGCTGCGCCTGGGGCTGGGCGGCGAGGCACATGTCAGCTGGACGGGCAGCCCGCGCATCGTTCTCGATCTCGAGCTCAGGCCAGAAGGGGCTGTGGTCTATTTCCAGCTGTCGATGACGGCCACCAACGCGTCGGTGGAAGTCCACTACGTGTCGTTCGAAAAGCCGGACCCCGAGCCCGAAAAGAACACCGAATATCTTGCCGCCGCCATCCAGCACGCGATGATAAGGCGGACGGAAACACCGCAGGCTGAGGCCGCCTAAGCTTCAGGTGAGGCCGCTTCGGCCTGACCTTCATCTCAACATAGGTTAGTCGATCAGGCCGAGCCGCAGCGCCTTGGCGACCGCATGCATGCGGTTGACGGCATTGAGCTTCTGCGTCGTCTGGGTGAGATACTGGTTGGCGGTGTGCACCGAAAGCTTGAGCAGCTTGGCGATCTCTTCGCTGGTGTAGCCGCGCGAGGTCAGCTTCAGGCACTCAATTTCGCGGCGCGACATGGACGGCAGGTCGCGCGACTGAGTGGAAATGATACGCGACACCGCATCGAACAGCGCAAAGCAGCGGCCGTGCAGGTCGTGCAGGGTCTGCGGGTTTGGCGAAAGCTCTGGGCCGCCAAATATGAAAAGGCCGACCTGGCCACGATCGGTGTAGACAGGAAAGGCGATGCCACGGCCGCTCTGTGCCAGCGGTTCGATGCGGCTCGTCCAGGTAAGCGTTGAAAAGGCCAGGGCGGCATCGGCGTCGTCCGCCCACCAGCATGGCGCCGTCGACTGGCGCGCATGGCGCATCAGGTGTTCGCCGATACCGCCACCAAGCAGGCGGGCAGCGGACATGGTGCTGGGGTAGTCGGAATCAAAGCATGGCGTCAGCCGGCCGCTGTCGGCTGCCGGGCCTGCCAGGCACAGCGTGAAATCACGGGCGCCAAGGTCGACAGAAATCCAGCGGCAGCGCTTGGCGGCATCGGCAAGCGTGACGGCGTGCAGGCCGGCTGCGTGCGGTGCGGAGGCGGCGACGTCCTGTTCGAACTCTGGCGCGCGGCTCAGCTGCTTTGCCTGGGCGTAGCTCAAATGATGCCGCTCCTGATTGCGGTCGCAATCGCCATGGCGCGATTGGAAGCCGACAGTTTCTGGATCGCGTGGGTGATGTAGCTATTGACGGTGTTGGACGACACGCCAAGGATCAGCGCCACCTCGTCGGTGGTCTTGCCTTCGGAGACCCAGAACAGGCACTCGCGTTCGCGGTCCGACAGCGGGTCCTGCATCGTCGCGGCGGCCAGCACGCTCGGCGCCTGCGACAGGGCATAGCAGCATTCGAGCTGGGTGCGCGGCATGATATTCGGGTCGATGCGGCCGGCTTCGGCCGCCGAGAACAGCACGAACAGGCGCTGGCGGCCGACATGCAGGCGGAGCGCGAAGATTTCGGCATGGCCAAGGACCTCGAGCAGGCGGGCTTCCTCGCCGCCGAGGATGGCCGGCGCCTGAGAGGCCAGCAGGCTTTGCGGGCGTGTACCCGGTGCGCTGGCGAAAGGGCCCTGGGCGAGGCCGGCAATCAGCGCATGGCCGGCGAGCTGGATGGCGTCATAGATCCAGTTCGAGGCGATGATCTGGAGATTGTCACGCTCCTGCTCCTGGGCGATGGCGACGAGCATGTAGCCGTCTGCGCCGATCTCATCGGTCAGGTTCATGAAGAAAGCGGTGAGATCGCTCCTGGATGCGAGCCTAGCTGCGACGTTGGTCTGTTCGTTGCGGGCGGCGAGGGCGGTCATTTCAAAAACTTCTGCCGGAATCCATTGTGGAACCAGATTTGGGCGGCGCCCGAACCGGTCGAAAAACTCGTGACTTTTGACGTTAAAAACGCGACGCGGACGCTTGGGCATCCATCGGCAGAATCCGTGCGGGTCACGCGAAACCTGACGCGCTCTCAACCGAGGAAAATCCCGGCATTTCAGAGAGTTGGTGGTTCGCCGCGCCCCCCGAGGACCGGCTGATTCGGGTGTAATCTAACCCCTCGCGAATCGCTCCGCAAACATAATTGACAAAAAGTTAATTCAGAGTCCTTCGACAGACTCAAGGTAGGCAGAAAGGCTGCGGAAACCTTGGGGAAAGCTTCGCAAGAATCGCCATTGATCGACCGACCCATTCGGCTTAACGCTGCGTCGCCGAGGGCAGGGGGATGCGATGAGCGATCAGTTTCGTGAAGTGACCAGCGTGTCGTGGTTCGGCCGGATCAGGCGTTCGGTCGGCGGGGTGCTGGTCGGGCTGATCCTCGTCCTTGCCATGGTTGCGGTTCTGTTTTGGAACGAGGGCCGGGCGGTGATCACCGCGCGCTCGCTGGCCGAGGGTGCCGGGGCAGTGGTGTCGGTGCCTGTCGACAAGATCGACGCCGCCAATGAGGGCGAACTGGTGCACACGACAGGGCCGGTGGAGACCTCGGACGAGGTCAGTGATCCGGACTTCGCCATCGAAGCCAAGGGCGTGCGCCTCGTGCGCACCGTGGAGATGTTCCAGTGGGTGGAGAACTCCAAGTCGGAGACCAATACCAAGCTCGGTGGCGGTGAGGAAACCGTCACCACCTACAGTTATGCCAAGGAATGGCAGGACAGGCCGATCGACTCGGCCGAGTTCAAGCAGCCGGCCAACCATCAGAACCCCTCGATGGCGCTCGGCTCGCGCACGTTCCAGATCCATGAAGGCAAGCTCGGCGCCTTCACGCTCGACGAGCCGGTGTTCGACCGCATCGGCGACAGCAATCCACTGACCATCACGCCGAGCCAGCTGCCTGATATCGCCGCGGCCTATCCCGGCACCGAGCGCGTCAACGTTGTCGACGGGCGCATCTATCTCGGTGCCAATTCGACTTCTCCGGCCATCGGCGACTATCGCATCGAGTACCGGCTGGTGCCGCTCGGCGACATCAGCGTCATCGGCCGCCAGACCGGCGACAGGTTTTCGCCCTACCAGACGGTCGCCGGCGACGAGCTGCTGCTGGTCGACAGCGGCCGGGTGCCGTCCGACAAGATGTTCGCCGACGCGGTGAGCGCCAACACCATCATCACCTGGCTGGTGCGCGCCGGCTGCCTGCTGTTGCTGGCGGTCGGCTTCGGGCTGCTGTTGGCGCCGCTCGGCGTGATCGCCGACGTGATCCCGTTCGTCGGGTCGATCGTGCGCATGGGTACGGGGCTTGTCGCCTTCGTGCTGGCGCTGCTGGTCGGAACGGCGACGATCGCGATTGCCTGGTTCTGGTACCGGCCGCTGCTTGCGATCGGCATCGCGGTGGCAGGGCTGGCGCTGGCCTATCTGCTGACGCGGTTCGGACGGAAGAAGACGACCGCGCCGGCGGCCGTGGGTCCCGTCTCGGTACAGTGATTTGAGAGCGGCTCGGCGGCTGGCGCCGCCTCTCATCCGACCCTGAGTTTATCGCCGGGCCGGGACCTTCTCCCCGCAGGCGGGGAGAAGGAGCTTGACGACTAACGGCCTTCGAAGCCGGTGAGCACGCCGACGGCGTTGACGCCGATCTCGTCGACGGCATAGCCGCCCTCCATGACAAAAAGACTGGGCAGGCCGAGCCTGGCGATGCGGGCGCCGATCTTCGGATAGTCGGCGCTGGTCAGCTTGAAGTGGCTGATCGGGTCCTTCTCGAAGGTATCGACGCCGAGCGAGACGACGACGACATCGGGCGCATATGCCGCCAGTTTTTGGCAGGCGTCTTCCAGCGCCTCGTTCCACTTCTCCCACGCGGTGCCGAACGGCATCGGGTAGTTGAGGTTGAAGCCTTCGCCTTCGCCCGCGCCGTGCTCGTCGGCGTGGCCAAGGAAGAACGGATACTCGGTCATCGGGTCACCGTGCAGGTTGATGACCTGAACGTCGGCGCGGGCGTAGAAGATTTCCTGCGTGCCGTTGCCATGGTGATAGTCGACGTCGAGGACGGCGACGCGCTTGGCGCCCTGGTCGCGGAACCACTGGGCTGCGACGGCGGCATTGTTGATGAAGCAGTAGCCGCCCATGAAGGCAGCACCGGCATGGTGGCCCGGCGGTCTGCACAGCGCGAAAGCGGCGCGCTCGCCTGACTTGACGAGCTGGGCTGCGGTCAGCCCCACGTCATAGGACGACTTGATGGCGTCCCAGGTGCCCTTCACGAATGAAGCGCCGCCGTCGAAGGAGTAGTAACCGAGCTGCGCTTCAAGTGTCCCGGGGCGTACGTCTCCGCGCAAGCCGCGCGTCGGCCAGGCAAAGGGAATGGCCGAGCCGGTCTTGCCGGCGGCTTCCCACTGCGGCCAGACGGTCGGCAGGAAGTCGATGTAGTCGGCGGTGTGCACCCGCTTGGCGGCGGTGAGGTCATGGACCTCGGGCGCCAGGATATCCCCCAGCTTCTGATTTTCGATCCGCGCCTTGATGATCTCGGCCCGCGAGGGTTTTTCGAAGCCGGGCACGATGGCGCCGGCGACAAGCTCCATCTGGCCGCTGTGGCCGGCATGGAGCGGCGAAAAGACTGTCTTCATGAAAATCCTTCCTGGTTCTAGTTGAGGTCGAGATAAGGGTCGACGAGGGCAAGCCACATGGTCTTGACGTCGTCCTGGATGAGATCGAAGGCCTTGCGGTCGCGCTTGAGCCCGACGAGCCGGCAGACGTGGCCGACTTCCATCATCACCACGCCGAGCCGGCTGGCGATGGAGTCGTCAAGGTCTGGATTCACGTGCCGCAGCCAGGCGGCATAAAGCGCGATGATCTGGTCATCGTACTCGTTCTGGATAGGCCTAAGATCGGGGTTACCTGTTATGGCCTCGATGACGGGCATCAAGTTGGCGTTGTCGAGATAGAGCCTGGACGTGTCGACGAAGAGCTTGTCCACTTCCAGCTGGAACTCGTCGCGGTTGGTCGGGCGGGGTGCTGCTATACGCCTGGCGATCACTTCGGGGAAGGCCCCGAGCCAGCGACGGGCGAGATCGAGAAGAATGGCTTCCTTGTTGGGGAAGTACTGGTAGACCGAACCGACCGATAGGCCGGCGCGCTGCGCAATGGCAAGCGTGGTCGGTGTCTTGGTTCCCTGTTCCCGGGTCAGGATCAGGGCGGCATTGAGGATCCTGTCGACGACCTTGCTCGACCGTTCCTGTCGCGGCTGCTTGCGCGGGCTAAGCGCCGTCGTGGCCTTCTTTGTGAGACTGCGATTCACGGACTGAACTTCTCGCTCCCTGGGCGCCTGCATCATACACGACGGCGTCCTCCACAACGCCTCCAAGAATCCCGCATTGACAAACGCGAATAATTAGTCGCATTTTTTCAGAGTGCTGTCTTTAGGGAAACTTAGGGGAATTCCTGGGGCAGCGTACCGGCCCAGCCTTCCAGTCTGGTTGCGACACTCCGTGGAAAATGGGGGGCAGCCGATGCAGGTTTGAGCGGTCTCAGTCAGTCAAGAGCGCGGAGTCGCGATGTCTGTCCAAACGGTTCGCAATGCCGATCTGATCGTCATCAACGGCCGCGTATTGACCATGGACCAGACCCGTCCGACCGCGGAAGCAGTGGCGATCACCGATGGCCTGATCACCGCAGTCGACGACAAGACAACAATCGAAGCACTGCGCGGACCCGACACGAAGGTCATCGATGCCCGCGGCGGCTCGGTGGTTCCGGGCTTCATCGAAGCACACATGCATCTGTTTTCGGGTGCCGCGGAACTTGCGCACCTGCAGCTTTCCGGCATCCATGGCTTCGATGCCTTGCGCGAGGCGGTGCTGGCTTATGCGGCTGCCTATCCGAACCAGCGCATGCTGGTCGCCCAGGGGGCTGACTACACCATCCTGGGCAGCGAACGCGTGACGCGGCATCACCTCGACGCCATCCTGCCCGACCGGGCATTCCTGATGGCTGCGCCCGACCATCACACCTATTGGGCAAATACCAGGGCGCTCGAGATGGCCGATGTGTTGCGCGGGCGCGAATTGACGCCCGGCAACGAGATCGTCATGGGCGCCGACGGCCTAGCCGAGGGCGAATTGCGTGAGAACGAGGCGTTCAACCCGGTGCTCAAGCTTGCGGGTGAGGAGCGGGTGCGGCTCGGACTGTCTACCGGCGGCGAGCCCGATCCGATGCCAAGTACGGAGGAGCGCGCCGGCGACCGCGCCATCATGCGCCGCGGCCTCGACTGGTGCGCGCGCCACGGCATCACCTCTATCCAGAACATGGACGGCAATTTCTACCAACTGGAACTTCTCTCGGAGGTCGAGGCCGAGGGCGACCTGATCTGCCGGGTGAAGATCCCGTTCCACTACAAGAACTTCATGACACCAGACATGCTGGACAAGGCGTCCACCATGGCCGAGCGCTATGACAGCGAGTGGCTGTCGTCGCGTATGGTCAAGCTGTTCTACGACGGCGTGCTGGACTCCTGGACGGCTGTCATGATCGAGCCTTATGCCGATCGTCCGGACTGGGTCGGCGAGCCGCTGTTTTCGGCCGAGGAATTCAAGCGCATCGCTATCGAGATCGACCGGCGCGGCCTGCAGATCGCCGTGCATTCGATTGGCGACGGCGCCACACGTGCCGTGCTCGACGGTTACGAAGCGGCCGCGAAGGCCAACGGCAAGCGCGACAGCCGCCACCGCGTCGAGCATGTCGAACTGACCACCGCCGCTGACATCGAGCGCTTCGTCGATCTTGGCGTGATTGCCTCGATGCAGCCTCCGCATCCGCCGGGCGCGATGAGCTTTCCGCTGGAGCCGACGGTGTCGCGCATCGGCCGCGCGCGCTGGCCTTATGCCTATCCGACCCGGACGCTGATCGAGGCCGGCGCGCATGTGGTGTTCGCTTCCGATTGGCCGGTGGCGCCGATCGATCCGATCGAGGGCATGCAAGCGGCGATGCTGCGCAGGCCGTGGGCGCACGACATGCCCGACCAGAGCGTTTCGCTGCACCAGGCGCTATCCGGTTACACCGTCGAGGGCGCCTATGCCGAGTTCATGGAAGATCGGAAGGGCCGGCTGAAGCCAGGCTATTTCGGCGATCTTGTCGTGCTCTCTGCCGACATGGAAGCAACAGATCCGGCGCTCCTGCACGAGGTGCGGCCGGTGACGACGATCTGCGGGGGACGGGTGACCTACCAGGCGTGAGCCGCATGGCAAGCACCTGGCAACGAGACTGCGAGCCGTTGTTGCCAAGCCTGACGGCCTATGGTGACAATTGAACGGGGAAAAAAGTTCCACCGTGAAGGTGGGCGAAACAATGGGGCGTTTGCGTGCCGGACACACCGGGTAAGAATGCGATCGAGGTTCGCGGGGTTAGAAAAGTGTTCGGGACGGGAGAGGCGCAGGTCGCGGCGCTTGACACCGTTTCAGTGTCGATCAGGGAAAACGAGTTCTTCACGCTGCTTGGACCTTCCGGCTGCGGCAAGACCACGCTTCTGCGCCTGATCGCCGGTTTCGACTTCCCGTCGGAAGGTGAGATCCTGCTTTATGGCAGCGATATCGCACCGCTGCCGCCGTTCAAGCGGCCGGTCAACACGGTGTTCCAGTCCTACGCCTTGTTCCCGCACATGACCGTGGCCGAGAATATCGGCTTCGGGCTCGAGATGCTGGGCAAGCCGCGTGCCGAGATCGACGCCCGCGTCGCCGAGATGCTGAAGCTGGTGCGCATGGAAAAGCTTGCCAAGCGCCGCACCAGCCAGATCTCGGGCGGCCAGCAGCAGCGCGTAGCACTCGCCCGCGCACTTGCGCCGCAGCCCAAGGTGCTGCTGCTCGACGAGCCGCTGTCGGCACTCGACTACAAGCTGCGCAAGGAAATGCAGATCGAGCTCAAGCGGCTGCAGCATGAGACCGGCATCACCTTCATCTTCGTCACCCACGACCAGGAAGAGGCGCTGACCATGTCGGACCGCATCGCGGTGATGTCGTCGGGCAAGATCCTGCAGGTTGGATCGGCGCGCGAGATCTACGACCGGCCGGCGGTTCGTTTCGTCGCTGACTTCATCGGCGAAACGAACTTCCTCGACGCCAGTATCGACAGCATCGATGGCGGCAAGGCCAAGGTGACGCTGAAGTCGGGCGCGACGATTTCGGCGACCGTGGCCGACGGCTTCAAGCCCGACGGCGACGCCACCGTCGTCATCCGGCCCGAGCACGCCAAGGCGGTGAAGGGCACGGGCGACATCTCCGGCGTGGTCGAAAACGTCGTCTATTTCGGCACCGACACGCATGTTCATGTCAGGCTGGACGACGGCGAGACCTTCACCGTGCGCCAGCAGAACACGCGCGGCGCCATGATGGAGTTTGAGCGCGGCGAGCGCGTCGGCATCGTCATCGGGGACGATGCGGCCCAGATCCTGAAGGACTGAGCCATGGCAACCGCAGCCGAAATCGAAAAACAGGCAGAGGCGCGGGAGGTCAGGAACCGCTGGTTTCTCTCGGCGCCGGCGCTGATCATCATCCTTCTGGCCGCATCAGGCCCGCTTTTGATCGTGCTTTTCTATTCGTTCCTGACGCCCGGGCCCTATGGCGACGTCGTCTGGAAATTCTCGACCGAAGGCTGGGTCTCGGTCTTCCTCGAACGCGACATCTTCGACGACACGCTGTCGTTTGCCAGTGCCCATCTCACCATCTTCTGGCGGTCGCTGAAGCTCGCCCTCATGGCGACGGTGGCGACGCTGGTCTTCGGCTTTCCGACCGCCTATTTCATCGCCACGCGGCCGGAGCGGACGCGTGACATCTGGCTGTTCTTGATCACCATCCCGTTCTGGACCAACCTTCTGATCCGCACCTTTGCCGTGCTGCAGGTGATCCGCAACGAAGGCCTCATCAACACGGCGCTGATCAATCTCGGCATCATCGATCAGCCGATCCAGATGCTCTACACCGACTTCGCCATCATGGTGGGCATGGTCTATGTCTATCTGCCGCTGATGGTGCTGCCGCTCTATGCCAGCATGGAAAAACTGGACTTCCGCCTCGTCGAGGCAGGCTACGACCTCTATGCCACACGCTGGCAGGTGCTGAAGCGGATCATCTTTCCCCTGGTCAGGCCCGGCGTCGTCGCCGGATCGATCCTGGTGTTCATCCCGGCCATCGGCGCCTATGTCACGCCAAGCGTCCTGGGCGGCGGCAAGAACATGATGTTTGCCAACCTGATCGAACTGCAGTTCGGGCAAGGGCGCAACTGGCCGCTCGGGGCAGCCCTTTCGATCACCGTGATGGCGATCGTCATGGTGGCGCTGCTGGTCTATGTCCGCAACACCTCGGGCTCGGAGGTGCGTCATGGCTAAGCGCTTTTCGATCAAGCAGCAGACCGGTTTCACGACGATCGCCTTCGCCTGCTTCTTCCTGCTTTACCTGCCGATCGCCGTGCTGGTGATCTATGCCTTCAACGAGTCGAGTTCGGTCTCCGATTGGGGCGGTTTCTCGCTACGCTGGTTTGCTGCTGCCTGGTCCAACCAGCAGGTCGTCGACGCTTCCTGGCGGTCGCTGAAGATCGCCTCTTCGGCGGCCATCATCGCGACGATTGCGGCGACGATGGCGGCGCTGGCGACGACCCGCACGCGGGCTTATCGCGGGCTGACGTTCAAATACGCCTTCATCAACCAGCCGTTGATGGTGCCCGAGATCGTCACCGGCGTGGCGCTGCTGATCTTTTTCGCCCAGATCAAGATCAGCAGCGGCTACACCGGCCTCGGCTACCTGATCGCTGCGCATACGGCGTTCTGTATCCCCTTCGCCTATCTGCCGATCCGGGCGCGGCTCGAGAACATGGACCTGACGCTCGAACGCGCCGCGGCCGATCTCTACGCCACGCCATGGAAGGCGTTCCGCCGGGTGACGTTGCCGCTTTTGTGGCCGGGCATCATCGCCGGGCTGATGCTGGCCTTCGTCATCTCGCTCGACGACGTGGTCATCACCGAATTCGTCAAGTCGGGCGGGCAGGACACGCTGCCCACCTACATGCTGGGGCAGATCCGCCGCGGCATCACGCCGGAGGTCAATGCGATATCGACCGTCTTCCTGCTCTTGTCGGTCGTCATCGTCACGCTGTTCTTCTTCATGAGCAGGAAACGGGATTAATCAACGGGAGTGAGATGATGAACCTGAAATCCATGTCGATGGCAGCCGGCGTTGCGCTGCTGGCATCGACCAGCCTCGCCT
Source organism: Aminobacter carboxidus (assembly GCF_014863355.1). GTDB lineage: Bacteria > Pseudomonadota > Alphaproteobacteria > Rhizobiales > Rhizobiaceae > Aminobacter > Aminobacter carboxidus. The sequence continues at coordinate 25,265 of NZ_JACZEP010000019.1, forward strand.
CGGCTGAAGGCGCGCTGAACATCTACAACTGGGGCAACTACATCAGCCCCGACATGATCAAGAAGTTCGAGGAGAAATACAGCGTCAAGGTCACCGTGACCGACTACGACTCGAACGACACCGCACTCGCCAAGGTGCGCCAGGGCGGTACCGGCTTCGACGTCGCCATGCCGTCGCAGACCTATGTGCCGATCTGGATCCAGGAAGGGCTCATCCTCGAGACCAATCCCGGCGGCATGGAGAACTTCAAGAACGTGGCGCCCGAATGGGCCAACCCGGCCTTCGATCCGGGCCGCAAGTATACCGTGCCGTGGGCCTGGGGCACCGTCGGCGTGGTAGTCAACACCGACGTCTACAAGGGCGACATCAACACCTGGAAGATCGTCTTCGACACGCCTGAGGAGCTGAAGGGCAAGGTCAACGTCGTCCCCGAGATGAACGACGTCATGCACGCCGCGATCAAGTATGTCGGCGGCGAGCAGTGCACCGGCGACAAGGAAGTGCTGAAGAAGGTGCGCGACGTGCTCGTCGCCGCCAAGCCGAACTGGATCGCCATGGAATACAACACCATCGAGAAGATGGGCGCCGGCGACTTCAAGGCAACCAGCGACTGGAACGGCTCGGCACTGCGCCAGCGGCTGAAGACCCCGGCCATCCACTACGGCTATCCGGTCGAGGGCTTCCAGTACTGGTCCGACAACGTCGTGGTGCTCAAGGAAGCCAAGAACGTCGACAACGCCAAGCTGTTCCAGAACTTTATGATGGATCCGGAAAACGCGGCGATGAACTCGGCCTTCCACCGCTACGCCAACGGCATCGCCGGCTCGGAGAAGTTCATGCCGGCCGACATGACCACGGCACCGGAGGTCATCGTGCCGGAGGAGTTCAAGAAGAACGGCGAGATCCTGCAGACCTGCGCGCCTGAAGTGACGGCGCTCTACACCAAGATCTGGACCGAACTGCAGAAGTAAGTTCTGCGCGGACAATGCAGCCGGGGTCGACGAAAATCGATCCCGGTTGTCACCCACTTCTTATCTGCCGCTGGCAGAAGAAATCATATCAATGAAAGGACATTGCCATGAACCCGAGATTGTCCGCGGCCACCGCCGTCCTGGCGCTGCTGGCTGCAACTGGCTTCGCCCGCGCCGAAGGCCAGCTCAACATCTACAACTGGGGCAACTACACCAATCCCGAAATGATCAAGAAGTTCGAGGACAAATACAAGGTCAAGGTGACGATCACCGACTACGACTCGAACGACACGGCACTCGCCAAGGTGCGTCAGGGCGGCAGCGGTTTCGACATTGCCGTTCCCTCCCAGACGCACCTGCCGATCTGGATCAAGGAGGGACTGCTGCTCGAGACCAATCCGGGCGGCATGGAGAACTTCAAAAACGTGTCGCCCGACTGGGCCAATCCCGAGTTCGACCCCGGCCGCAAATTTTCGGTGCCGTGGGCCTGGGGTACCGTCGGCACGGTGGTCAACACCAGCACCTACAAGGGCGACATCAACACCTGGAAGATCATCTTCGAGACGCCTGACGAGCTGAAGGGCAAGGTCAATGTCGTCCCCGAGATGAAGGACGTTGTGACAGCGGCGATCCGCTATGTCGGCGGCGAACAGTGCACGGCCGACAAGGAGGTGCTGAAGAAGGCGCGCGACCTGCTGGTGGCGGCCAAGCCCAACTGGGTGGCCATGGAATATGGCGCCATCGACAAGATGAAGGCAGGTGACTTCCAGGCCTCGACAACCTGGAATGGGGCCGCGCTGCGCATCCGACTGGCACGTCCTGACGTGAACTTCGGTTATCCGAAGGAAGGCTTCACCTACTGGAGCGACAATGTCGTGGTGCTGAAGGACGCCAAGAACGTCGAGAACGCCAAGCTGTTCCAGAACTTCATCATGGATCCCGAGATCGCGGCCGGGCTTTCGACCTTTCACCGCTATGCCAACGGCATCGCCGGCTCGGAAAAGTTCATGCCGGCCGAGATGAAGGATGCACCCGAGATCGTCATTCCGGAGGCCAGCAAGGCGCATGGTACGATGGCCATGATGTGCCCGCCGGAGGTCGATGCGATCTATACCAAGATCTGGACCGACCTGCAGAAGTGAACGTTCGACAGCGGGGTTCGGCGTCCGCGCCTGACCCCATGCTCGCCTAAAGCGTGAGGTGATGCGATGAGCTCCTACCGCAACAGCGACGTGCCGCCCCCCATCATGCAGGGCTCGCCGCCCGCAATGCCTGTGCCGAAGACAGCCTGGGATATGCCGCCATGGAACCGCTGGGCGTTCCAGCATGTGCGCGAGATCGTGCCGACAGCGGAGGTGTGGCGCGGTGAAGGTCCGGTGCGTGCATTGCCACGCCTGGAGACGGATCTCGATGGGCTTGATGTCGTCGACAGCGAGGGCAAGCCGACGCCGCTTTCGGGCCTGCTCGACGAGACCTACACCGACGGCTTCCTCGTGCTCAAGGACGGCAAGATCGCCTATGAGCGCTACTTCAACGGCATGACGGCGCGCACGCTGCATCTGTCGCAATCGGTGGCGAAATCAGTGACGGGAACGGTGTTCGGCATCCTCGCCGGGCAAGGCATCGTCGACCCGAAGAAGCTTGTGACCGACTATCTGCCAGAATTGGCAACGACCGGCTGGAAAGGTGGCACTGTCCAGCAGGTGCTCGACATGACCACCGGCGTGCGCTTCAGCGAAGCCTACACCGATCCTTATTCCGATATCGGTCAGGTCGATGTCGCTTGTGGCTGGAAGCCGATCCCCTCCGGCACCGATCCCGGTTTCCAATGGCCGCGGCATATGTTCGAGCTGATCCAGCGCCTCAGCGAAACGACGCGGCCGCATGGCGCTGCCTTCGAGTACCGCTCGATCGAGACAGACGTGCTCGCTTTCATCATGGAACGCGCCACCGGCAAGCGGCTGCCGCAGCTGGTTTCGGAAGAGCTGTGGCAGAAGATCGGCGCCGAAGAGAGCGCCTGTTTCACCGTCGACAGCGCTGGCTACGCGGTGGCCGACGGCGGCTTCAACGCGACGCTGCGCGACTATGCCCGCTTCGGCCAGACGATCCTCGAAGACGGGGCCGGCATCGTGCCCGCCGATTGGATCGCCGACACGCGGAATGGCGTGCATGGCCCGAACTTCAGCACGTCGATGCCGGAGGCGAGCTACCGCAACCAGTTCTGGATCGAGGACCCGCGCTCGCGGGCGCTGATGTGCCGCGGCGTGTTCGGGCAACTGATCCATATCGACTTCGACGCCGCGATGGTGACGGTGAAGCTGTCGACCTGGCCCGACTTCACCTCGGTGCCCTATTCAGTGGCGACCTTGAAGGCCGTGCACGCGATTTCAGCCGCACTCGCCTGACCGGAACAACAAGCAGCAAGGACATATCATGACGTCATCAACCGCCTTCGAGCAGGCATTCGGTTTTGCGCGCACGGATGTGACGCTCGGCAACTGGCGCGAACAGCCGTTCAACCGCTGGGCGTTCCAGAATATCGGCGAGATGGTGCGCAGCGCGCGGATCCCTGCCGGCGAGGGCAAGGTCGAGCGCGCGCCGGTCGAGCTCGGAGGGCTTCTGGCTGAAACCGTTGCGATCAATGGCCGAAGCGAGACCGTGGCTGGTTTCCTCGAGCGCTCATCGACGGATGCGTTCGCGGTGATGAAGAAGGGGCGCTTCATCGGCGACTGGTTCGCGCCGACGATGCCGCCCGAAGCGCGGCACGTCATTTTCTCGATCTCGAAGTCGCTGACGGCGATCCTTGCCGGCGCGCTGGAAGGCGAGGGCAAGCTCGATCCAAATGCACCGGTGACTGATTACGTGCCGGAGGCCAAAGGCTCGGTCTATGCCAATGCCACCGTGCGGCACGTGCTCGACATGACCGTCAGCCTCGATTTCGATGAGGCCTATCTCGATCCCGAAAGCGCGTTTGCGCGCTATCGCCGCGCCACGATGTGGAACCCGGGCGGCGGGTCGGAGACGCTGCGCGAGTTCCTCGTTTCGCTGCATCAGCTGGACGAGCCGCATGGCCGGACCTTCCGCTACCGTTCGCCCAATTCCGACCTGCTTGGCATCGTCGTCGAGCGCGCCTCGGGACAGCGTTATGCCGACCTGATGTCGGACAAGCTGTGGCGGCCGCTGGGTGCGGTGCGCGACGGCTTTGTCAGCGTCGACGCGGAAGGCTCTGCGCGCGCCGCCGGTGGCGTGTCGGTGGCGGTGCGCGATCTTGCCCGCGTCGGCGAAATGATGCGCCAGGGGGGTGCCGCCGAAGGTGGGCGGATCGTGCCGCAGGTCTGGGTCGAGGACACCATCCATGGCGGCGATGCCGAAGTGTGGCAGCGTGGCACGATGACCAACCTGTTTGCCCATGGGCGCTATCGCAACAAATGGTACCAGAGCGCCAATGCGAGCGGCGCCTATTGCGGCATCGGCATCCACGGCCAATGGCTCTATGTCGACCCCAAGGCCGAGCTGGTCATCTCCAAGATGTCGTCGCAGGCGCTGCCGGTGGACGATCCGCTCGACCTCGACAATGTCGCGTTTTTCGAGGCGATCTGCGCAAGGGTTTGAGGATGCCTGGCTTTTGATCGAATAACCTCTCTCCGTCACGGCGTTGCTACGCGATTTCGCGCAGGATGTGGTCGTGCAGCAGCTGTGCCGTCGGTGACAGCGTGCGCCCGCGCACCGTGATCAGGCTGTAGGGCTGGACGTTGATGTCAAAGGCGATCGGCAGGATCTCGATCGCGCCGGCCAGCCCGCTCTCGCTGTTGACGAATTTGGCGACGTCGATGGCGATGGGGGCAATGGCATCGGACTGCGCGACCATCACCAGCGTCAGCAACAGCGAGCTGGTGTTGAGGATGCGGTCGGGCATGCGAACGTTGCGGCTCATGAAGATGCCTTGCACCGTCTGGCGCAGCAGCGAGCCGCCAGGCTGGAACACCCAGTCGAATTCGGCGAGACGCTCGAGCGCGATGGTGCCGGACCCGGCCAGCGGATGGCCGCGGCGGACGATGAGGCAGGCTTTTTCGATGCCGATGATGCGGCTTTCAAACAGCCGCGGGTCGAGATCGTCGGGCACGCGGGCGACGATGAAATCGTGGCGTGACGCCAGCAATTCGCGTGCCAGCACGGCACTGGTCTCGATCTGGACGCTTATTTCGATGCGCGGGTAGCGCTCGCGGATCTTGCGGATGGCGGGCACGGCGAGCTCGATCGCAGGGGCGGTGACGGCACCCATCGCAACCGAGCCGCCCTTGCCGGATTTGAGATCCGAAATCTCGCGGTCGACCTGCTGCATCTCGAGCAGGATGGCGCGGCCGCGGCGAGCGAGGGCCGCGCCATAAGGCGTCAGCCGGATGCCGCGCGGCAGCCTTTCGCAGATCTGCACGCCGAGGATATCCTCGATCTCGGAGATCATGCGCGATGCGGCGGGCTGGGAGATGTTCATCACCTGGGCTGCGGCGCTGATCTGGCCATGATCCTCGAGCGCCACCACCATGCGCATGTGGCGCAGCTTGAGGCCGCTGCGCAGCAGGGTCTCGTTGTCGCTGATACGCACGCTGGAGCCGGTTATGCGAGCGTCATTCTGGATGTCGACCATAGCACCATGCCTCCCGTGCCGGCCGGTCACCCCGGCCAGACAGAGAAAAGCATATCAGAAATGATATGCCATGGAGCTGAATTTGCATTTGACTGTTATGTCACTCTCCCTGAGGTTGAGGGTCGTCGCGAGTTCGATGTCAGCCAGCCCGACGCTGGCGCATCGAGCGGAGGAAACGCAGGGCTCGCGGCCTTTTGGGAGAAAGTCACAGAATTTGGCTTAGCCGCGCCGTTCATGGCGGGGCCACGCGCGAGCGCTTGCGTCCGCGCGCCGGCACTTCACAAGGGAGAGAGAAGGTGAAGATCATCAAGACGTTCGTAGCCGCCCTGGCGGTTGGCCTATCGGCCATGACCTTTGCGGCCCAGGCCCAGGACAAGGGCCTGGTTGGCATCGCCATGCCGAACAAGTCCTCGCTGCGCTGGATCGCAGATGGCGACGCGCTCAAGGCGGCACTGGAATCCAAGGGCTACACCGTCGACATGCAGTATGCCGAAGACGATATCCCCAACCAGCTCGCCCAGATCGAGAACCTTGTGACCAAGGACGCCAAGGCGCTGATCATCGCATCGATCGACGGGACGACGCTTTCGGCGGTGCTGCAGCAGGCAGCCGACAAGGGCGTCAAGGTCATCGCCTATGACCGCCTGATCCGCGAGAGCGGCAATGTCGACTATTACACCACCTTCGACAACTTCAAGGTTGGCGTGCTGCAGGCCGAGTCGCTGCTCAAGGGCCTCGGCTATCCCGAAAAGCCCGGTCCGTTCAACGTCGAGCTGTTCGGCGGTTCGCCCGACGACAACAACGCCTTCTTCTTCTACGACGGCGCCATGTCGGTGCTGCAGCCGCTGATCGACAAGGGCACGCTGGTCGTCAAGTCGGGCCAGATGGGCATGGAAAAGGTTGGCACGCTGCGCTGGGATGCGGCGGTGGCGCAGGCCCGCATGGACAACATCCTGTCGGCCAACTACTCGGACGGCAGCCGCGTCGACGCGGTGCTGGCGCCCTATGACGGCCTGTCGCGCGGCATCATCTCGTCGCTCCGCGGCGTTGGCTACGGCACTGCCGAACAGCCATGGCCGATCATCTCGGGCCAGGATGCCGAAGTACCTTCGGTCAAGGCGATCATCGCCGGCGAACAGTATTCGACGGTGTTCAAGGACACCCGCGAACTGGCCAAGGTGACGGCAAATCTCGTCGATGCCGTGCTTGCTGGCGGCAAGCCGGAGATCAACGACGAAAAGACCTACAACAACGGTGTCAAGATCGTTCCGTCCTACCTGCTGGTCCCGGTTTCGGTCGACAAGTCCAACTACGAGCAGATCGTGGTCGGCTCCGGCTACATCAAGGCGGAAGAGCTGAAGTAACTCAACGCGCCCTCTCGGACCTCACCCCTTCTCCCGCGACAGCGGGGGAAGTGGCAGGGTCCAAGCACAGGCGTTTTCTTCTCTCCAGAAGTGCGGCAGACTGCGATGTCTGTTGTATCAGAGCGCCGCGCGCCCGAACGACGCACATGACCGCTCTAGCACTTTGAATTTGCACGTCTTGCCACCGCCAAGTGACGTCACTTAGCTGCAAGATGCGCGGCCATGCTGGATCGAGAGCTCGAATGACGAACAGCACCATTCTGGAAATGCGCGGCATCACCAAGACGTTTCCCGGCGTCAAGGCGCTGGAACAGGTCAATCTGCAGGTCAAGCGCGGCGAAATCCACGCCATCTGCGGCGAGAATGGCGCAGGCAAGTCGACGCTGATGAAGGTGCTCTCCGGCGTCTACCCTTTCGGCAGCTACGAGGGCGAGGTCGAATACGAGGGCAAGGAGTGCCGCTTCAATGGCATTCACGACTCCGAAAAGCTCGGCATCGTCATCATCCACCAGGAACTGGCGCTGGTGCCGCTGTTGTCGATCGCCGAGAACATCTTCCTCGGCAATGAGCAGGCAAGCCGCGGCATCATCAACTGGGACAAGGTGCAGCGCCGTGCCGGCGAGTTGCTGAAGAAGGTCGGCCTGAAGGAGGCCCCCGACACGCTGATCACCAACATCGGCACCGGCAAGCAGCAACTGGTTGAAATCGCCAAGGCGCTGGCCAAGGACGTCAAGCTGCTCATTCTCGATGAGCCGACAGCCTCGCTGTCGGAAAAAGACAGCCATGCGCTTCTCGACCTGCTGCTTGAGTTCAAGACGCAAGGCATCACCTCGATCATGATTTCGCACAAGCTAAACGAGATCAAACGGATCGCCGACCAGATCACCGTCATTCGCGACGGCAAGTCGATCGAGACGATGGACAAGGCGGATATCACCGAAGACCGCATCGTTACCTCGATGGTCGGTCGCGCCTTGGAAAACCGCTACCCGTCGCGCACGCCGAAAATTGGCGAAACCATCTTCGAGTTGAAGAACTGGTCGGTCTATCACCCGCTTAACCTCGAACGGCAGGTCATCAAGAACGTCAATCTGTCGGTGCGCAAAGGCGAGGTGGTCGGCATTGCCGGGCTGATGGGAGCAGGGCGCACGGAACTGGCGATGAGCGTCTTTGGCCGCACCTATGGCGCCAAGATTTCCGGCGAGGTTTTCCTGCATGGCAAGCCGTCTGACACCAGCAATGTCGGCAAGGCCGTTGCTGCCGGGCTCGCTTACGCCACCGAGGACCGCAAGGTCTACGGCCTCAATCTGATCGACCACATCAAGCACAATGTGACGATCGCCAACCTGCCCGGCATTTCGTCGAAGTCAGGCGTCATCGACGACAACTGCGAGGTCAAGGCGGCCAACGAATATCGCAAGAAGACCAACATCCGTTCGTCCAGCATCTATCAGATCACCGGCAACCTTTCAGGCGGCAATCAGCAGAAGGTGGTGCTGTCGAAGTGGTTGTTTGCCAACCCCGACGTGCTGATCCTCGACGAGCCGACACGCGGCATCGATGTCGGGGCTAAGTACGAGATCTACACGATCATCAACAAGCTCGCGGAGGAGGGCAAAGGCATCCTGATGATCTCTTCGGAAATGCCTGAGCTGCTCGGCATCTGCGACCGCATCTACGTGCTGAACGAGGGTCGCATCGTCGGCGAACTCTCAGGCGAGGAAGCATCACAGGAAAAGATCATGCGGGCGATCGTCCGCGGCGAAGAGAAGGTAGCGTCATGAGCACCGAAACCGCACCGCCCGTCGTCAACGCCGCCAAGGCCTCGATGCAAGGTGCCATGAAGGAAAACTTGCGCGAATACGGCCTGGTTTTGGCGCTCGTCATCATCATGGTCTTCTTCCAGGTGATGACCAACGGCATCCTGTTCTTGCCGGTCAACCTCACCAATGTCGTTCTCCAGAATTCCTACATCATCGTCATGGCGCTCGGCATGCTGCTGGTCATCGTGGCCGGCCACATCGATCTGTCGGTTGGCGCAGTGGCGGGTTTCATTGGAGCGGTGGCAGCACTGCTCATGGTCGACTACGGCGTCAATCCGTTGCTTGCCGGCCTGTTGTGCATCGCGTTGGGTGCCGCCATCGGCGGCGTGCAAGGCTATTTCATCGCCTATATGAAAATCCCGTCCTTCATCGTCACCCTGGCGGGCATGCTGGTGTTCAAGGGGCTATTGCTCAACGTTCTCAGCGGCCGTTCGGTCGGCCCGTTTCCGCCGGTGTTCCAGCTGCTCAGCGCCGGCTTCATTCCCGACTTCCTGGGACCGGTGACCCTTGTGGCGCCAAGGCTCAACGCAGCCGGCGGACCGACGCCGGGAACGGGCATCGTGCTGCATTCGACAACGATGCTGATCGGCATCCTGATCGTTGCGGCGATGCTCTACTTCGCCTTGAAGAGCCGCCGGAACCGCGAAGAGCACGGTTATGCCGCCGAGCCGTTCTCGTTCTTTGTCGTCAAGAACCTCGTCTTGTCGGGGATTATCCTGTTTTTGATGTACAAGTTCGCCTCGTTCAAGGGCTTGCCCAACGTCCTTGTCGTCATGGGGATACTGATCGCCTTGTTCGTCTTCGTGACCAAGCGCATGACGTTCGGCCGGCGCATCTATGCCATGGGCGGCAATGAGAAGGCGGCCAAGCTGTCGGGCATCCAGACCGAAAGGCTGACATTCTACATCTTCGTCATCATGGGCATGCTGGCGGCCCTTGCTGGCCTGATCTATTCCGCGCGCCTCAATATGGCGACACCCAAGGCGGGTGCGGGGCTTGAACTCGACGTCATCGCCGCGGTGTTTGTTGGCGGGGCGTCCGCACTCGGCGGTGTCGGCCAGGTTGCCGGCGCGGTCATCGGCGCCTTCATCATGGGTGTCATGAACAACGGCATGGGGGTGATGGGCATCAACATCGACTGGCAGCAGGTGATCAAGGGCCTGGTGCTGCTCGGCGCTGTCGCCTTCGATCTCTACAACAAGAAGAAGGCCTAGGCCGCAAGGAGAGCGCGGCCGACTGCGGCGCCTGGAGGAGCGGGCCTCGCAATCTCGAAAGAAACGTAATCAGGCGTGCGGCGTCGAGGCGTTGCGCGACGGGGAGGTTTTGCCGATCGCCGCAAGCCGGCTGGGGCGAACCGAAAGGAGTGCAGGAATGTTGATGTCCCAGATCATCTCCACCGACGGCAAGAGCCGGGTGGCCGTGCGAGAAGGCGGTACGGCGCGGCTGGTCAACGACGCCAAGTCGATCTACGCGCTGGCATTGGAGGCGGTGCGCGCCGGGACCACGCTTGCCACCGTCGTCTCGGACCGCGGCCTTGGCGAGGCCGTCGATCTCGAAGCGGCCATACGCGCTGGGCAGGTGCTGTCGCCGGTCAGGCATCCCGACCCCGCACATCTGCATCTCACCGGCACCGGGCTTACCCATCTCGGCTCGGCGGCGACACGCGACAGCATGCACAAGAAGCTCGACGCGGAGGGCGAGCAGGCGCTGACGGATTCCATGAAGATGTTCCGAATGGGCCTTGAAGGCGGCAAGCCGGGGCGCGGGCAGGCAGGCGTGCAGCCGGAATGGTTCTACAAGGGCAACGGCAATATGGTCGTAGATCCCGGCAAGGCGCTGGTGTCGCCGCACTTCGCGCTCGATGCCGGCGAAGAGCCGGAGATCGCCGGCATCTACCTTGTCGGCGACGACGGCACGCCCTACCGCATCGGCTTTGCGCTTGCCAACGAGTTTTCCGACCACGTCACCGAGCGCATCAACTATCTCTACCTTGCCCATTCCAAGCTGCGGAATGCCGCCTTCGGTCCGGAGATCCTCGTCGGCGACCTACCCGCTGATGTCAGGGGCACGTCGCGTATCGTCCGCGCCGGCAAGACGATCTGGGAAAAGCCGTTCCTGTCGGGCGAGGCCAACATGTCCCACTCGATCGCCAATCTCGAGCACCATCATTTCAAGTATGGTGTGTTCCGCCAGCCGGGCGACGTACATGTGCACATGTTCGGCACCGCGACGCTGTCCTTCGCCGATGGCGTGAAAGCCGAGCCGGGCGACGTGTTCGAGATCGAGGCGGCGGCGTTCGGGCTGCCATTGCGCAATTCGCTCAAGCTGGCGCGGGCGACCGCACCTGTTGCCGTGCGAACTCTCTAGGGATCCAAATGATGACCATCGAGATCATGGGGCGTTATCCGAGCCTGGCCGGCCGGCGGGTGCTGGTTTCAGGCGGAGCGTCCGGGATCGGCGAAGCGTTGGTGCGGAACTTCGCCGCGCAAGGCGCCAAGGTCGGCTTCATCGACCTCGCCGAGATGGAAGGCAATGCGCTTGCCGATGAGCTGACCGCCACAGGCGCGACAGTGGCGTTCCGCTGCTGCGACATCACCGACATCGAGGCCTATCGCAAGGCGATTTCAGCGATCGAGGCGCTGCACGGTCCGACGCTGGCGCTGGTCAACAATGCCGCCAACGACATCAGGCACGACTGGCGCGAGGTCACGCCTGACTATTTCGATGCCCGCGTCGCGGTGAACCTGCGGCACGCGTTCTTCGCCATCCAGGCGGTGGTACCCGGCATGATCGCCGCCGGCGAGGGCGCGATCGTCAATCTGGGCTCGATCGGCTGGATGAAGGCATCAGGCGGTTATCCCATCTATGCCGCGTCCAAGGCGGCGGTGCACGGCATGACGCGTTCCTTCGCCCGCGACCTCGGCAAGCATGGCATCCGGGTCAACACGCTGGTCCCGGGCTGGGTGATGACCAAACGCCAGATCGACCTTTGGGTCGACGATGCGGCGAATGCCGAGATCGACAAGGCCCAGTGCCTGGCCGGGCGTGTCTTGCCCGACGACATCGCGCGCATGGCGCTGTTCCTCGCCGCCGACGATTCAAGGATGTGTACGGCACAGAATTTCGTCGTCGACGGCGGCTGGGTCTAGCAGCTATTCGGCCATCGAGAAGCGATACTCGGTGACCTGCGTGTAGATCTCGTCCGGCCTCAGCATGGCACTCGGAAAATGCGGCTGGTGGATGGCGTCGGGGAAACGCTGCGGCTCTAGGCACAGTGCGCCGTGGCGCACCGGCTCGATGCCGCCGCGCAATGGCGGGGCGACCGGCAGGAAGGCGCCGTCATAGAGCTGCAGCCCGGGTTCCGTGGTCCACAGGTCAAGCCGGATGCCCGATAGCGGACCTTCCAACCGAGCGGCGTGCCATGGCTCGGGCGCCGGCTGCATGGCAAGCACCCAGTTGTGGTCGTAAGCATTGTGCGCGTCGTCCGGACCGTTGCGGATGGGGCGAAGCTCGCGGAAATCGAAAATGGTGTCGTCCACGGCGAGCACCTCGCCGGTCGGGATGTTGCGATCGTCCACCGGGGTGTAGGCCTCGGCGGCGATCCTGAGGCGATGATCGAGGATCGAGCCGCCGCCGTCGAGATTGAAGTAGGCGTGGGCGGCAAGGTTGACCAGCGTCGGCGCATCGGTGCGGGCACCGAGCGCGATGCGCAAGCCGCCGGAATCGAGCGAATAGCGGCAGGTGGCGATGACCTTGCCGGGGTATCCCTGGTCGCCGTCGGGTGAGATCAGGGCGAGCAGGACCGAGCTGTCATCAGCGTCGACAGTGATCCAGTTGCGGCGGAAAAACCCGTCGCCGCCGCCATGAAGATGGGTGTGGCCGGCTTCGTTGAGGTCGAGCCGGAAGTCCTGTCCGTCAAGCGAGAAGCGGCCGCCGGCGATACGGTTGGCGCAACGTCCGGCAATGGCGCCGAAGTAGCCGCCATGGCTGAGGTAGCCGGATAGATCGTCAAAGCCGAGGATGACCGAGCGCGGGCCGCTGGGCGTGGCGACGATCAGATCGGCAAGCGTCGCGCCGAAGGTCAGGATTTTTGCCTCGATGCCGTCGGCGGCGATGGTGATCGCCTGCACCACGCTGTCGTCGGGCATTCGACCGAATTCGCTGATCGGCATCTTGGTTCGCTCCGCGCGGCCATCGGGCCCCGCGCAGCGTCCTGCAAACCGACACGATTCTCAAGTGGCTTTTGCCTAGGCGGCAAGCAGGCTCTTGAGCTTGACCGACGGCGCGGCCAGTGCGTCGATGTCGGGGTGCGCCGATCTCGCAATCAGCATCTCGGCCAGGCGGATGTCGCGCGCGACCGCATTGCCGGGACCGATACCGCTGGCAGCGACGAGGCGGCCATCGTGCTTGAGGTGGAACAGGATGAAGGCGCCGTCGTCCAGATCGCGGCGGATGGTGTGCTCGCCTTCGTCGGGCAGGCCGGCGATCTGCAGGCTGAGCCCGTACTGGTCGGACCAGAACCAGGGCACGCCGGCATGGACCTCGTCGGCACCGAGCATGTTGCGGGCGGCGAGCGCACCGTGTTCCTGGGCGCTGCGCCAGGCCTCCAGCCGGACCCGCCGTCCGCCATAGACGGCAAGCGGAAACGAGCAGCAGTCACCGGCGGCGAAGATGTTGGGATCGCTGGTGCGCAGTTGCGCGTCGACAGCGATGCCATTGTTGAGGGTGAGGCCAGCGGTTTCGGCAAGTGCCGTCACCGGGATGGCGCCGATGCCGATGATGGCGAGGTCGGCTGCAACGGCACGACCGCTGGCCAGCGCGATGCGGACGGACGTGCCGTCGTCGTTGACGGCAGCGATGCCGTTGCCGCAGATGAAATCTACGCCTTCGGCTGCGTGAGCTTCGTGGACGACAGCAGCGATTTCCGCTGGTACGCCGCGCATCAGGATGCGGGGCTGCGCCTCGATGACGGTGACGTCGGCCCCCAACTTGCGGGCGGACGCAGCGAGTTCGAGGCCGATAAAGCCGCCGCCGATGATGGCGATGTGTGCGCCGGCACGTAAATAGCCACGGATGGCGAGGGCATCGTCGAAGGTGCGGAGATAAACGCAGCGGGCACCCAGGCCCGGAAGCGTCAACATCCGCGGGGTGGCACCGGTGGCAACCAGCAGCTTGTCGTAGTCGAGATCAGATCCATCGCTCAGGCGGATCGAACGGTTGGCGCGGTCGATCGAGGTGGCAGAGCTCGCGCCGAGCAGGTCGATGCGATGTTCGCTGAGGCGAGCTGCATCCGAAATGGCCTTGATGGAAGGTGTCTCGGAAGCGACCATCGCGTCCTTGGACAGTGGCGGCCGTTCGTAAGGCAGGTGCGCTTCAGCGCCGACCAGCGTGACGGTGCCGTCGTAGCCCATTTCCCGCAGGGCGAAGGCAGCGCGTGTGCCGCACTCGCCCGCACCGATGATGACCATTCCCGCCGACATCGGGTCAGCCCAACTGGACGAAGACCTTGCCGGCGTCGACTTTCACCGGATAGGTCCTGAGGTTGACGCAGACGGGCGCGCCGCGGGCAGCACCGGTCTTGTAGTTGAAGCGGCCATTGTGCTTGGGGCACTCGATAATGTCGCCCATGACCAGCCCCTGCGACAGGTGGATTTGCTCGTGCGTGCACAGGCCGTCAGTGGCGAAGAACTCGTCCTCCGGACTGCGGTAGAGCGCGAAAGTGCGCCCGGCATGGTCGAAGCGGATGACGTCTTCCTCGTCGATGTCGTCGGCCGCGCAGGCCTCGATCCAGTCGCTCATGTCTTTGTCCCCTGATGTTTCGAAAGCTATTCGGCGGCTAGCGCCGTCTCGCTATGGAACTCGTCGCGATAGGGCCGCGCCGTAGGCGGCAGTTCGCGCTTGACGAAATAGTCGTCGTTGCGGAGCTGGCGGACGAAGGCTGGCAACATCTCGCGATAGCCGGCCCAGATCGACTGACAGGGTGCCGGCAGGTCGTGCTTGATCATTGCGTGCAGCTTGGGCAGCGCGTGATAGGGCACCATCGGGAACATGTGGTGTTCGACGTGATAGTTCATGTTCCAGTAGATGAAGCGGCTGACCGGGTTCATCAGCACGGTGCGGCTGTTGAGCCGGTGGTCGATGACGTTGTCGGCGAGACCGCCATGCTGCAGCAGGCCGGTGAGCACATGATGCCAGGCGCCGTAGAGCCGCGGCAGGCCGATCAGCATCAATGGCAGCCACGAGCCGAGATAGACGGCGAGCGCGATGGTCGCGGCATAGATCGCCACCCAGATACGGGCGATGCGGATGGCCCTTGGCTGCTCGCTTTCGGGGATGAAGGTCTTTTCCTCGGCGCCGATCACACCTGATGCGTTGCGGAACATGTCGACCATGGCATGCCAGGCATCGAGCAGGCCAAAGAAGTTCAGTACGACACGCAGCAGATCCGGCGGGCGCATGACTGATATTTCGGGGTCGCGACCGACGATGACGGTGTCGGTGTGATGGCGGGTGTGGCTCCAGCGCCAGGTCACCGGATTGCGCATGATCATGAAGCAGGCGATCTGGTAGACCGCGTCGTTCATCCAAGGCGTCTTGAAGGCGGTGCCGTGGCCGCATTCATGCCAGCGCGAGTCGGTGGCCGAGCCGTAGAGCACGCCGTAGCAGACGAAGAACGGCACGCACCACCAGCTGCCCCAGAGCGCTGCACCGGCAGCGCCGAAAGCAACGAGCAGGCCGAGCCAGATCGCGGTGTCGCGGATGGCCGGGCCGTCGGAGCGCTGCATCAGCTCCTTCATCTGCTTGCGCGGAATGTCGGTGTGGTACCACTCGGCGGCGGCGAGGCCGCTGTCGATGGCGCGGCGCGCGCTGTCTCCCACAAGACTGTAGTCGCGCGCCGAAGGCGTCACGGTCATGGCTCTCTCCCTGGAAGTCGGAAACGGTTCCGCGATGGGCGCTGGAGATCGTTCACTGCAAGGATGGTAACGCATGATGATATTTTTTCAATCATAGCATGATGGTTTCTATCATTTTCCATCATTGTGAGCTATGGTGGGTGCCTGCTGCAGGAGCGGACATGAGCAAGCGCCCGACCATCACCGATCTCGCCAACGCCTCGGGCGTCAGCGTCGCCACCGTCGACCGGGTGCTGAACGGGCGCCTGCCGGTGCGCGAGGAAACGCAGCGTCGTGTCTACGAAGCCGCGACATCAATCGGCTATCACGCCGCCGGGCTGATTGCGCAGCGCATGCGCAAGGAGCTGCCGGTGCACCGTCTCGGCTTCGTGCTGCTGCGCCCAAAGGATGTGTTCTACCGTGCCTTCGCCAGCGAACTGGAGAAGGCGATCGCCCAGGCGTCGGGTTTCCGCGGCACCGCGGTGATCGAATTCGCCGATACGCTGGCGCCGGAAGAGATTGTGGAGCGGCTGCGGCGGCTGGCGGCGAGCTGCGATGCGGTGGCACTGGTCAGTCCCGACCATCCAACGGTGACGGCGGCGGTGACTGAGTTGAAGGAGCGCGGCGTTCCCGTGTTCTCGCTGCTGTCCGACTTCGCGTCAGGCATTCGCGAGGGTTATGTCGGCATCGACAACCTCAAGGTCGGTCGTACGGCGGCATGGATGATCTCGAAATGCGCCCGCAAGCCGGGCAAGGTGGCGCTGTTTGTCGGTAGCCATCGTTTCCATGGCCACGAACTGCGCGAGATCGGTTTTCGCGCCTTCTTTCGCGAGCACGCGCCCGATTTCACGCTGCTCGAGACGATCGTCAACCACGAGTCGCATGAGGTCACCCATGAGGTTGTCAAAGACCTGCTGCGGCAGCATGACGACGTCGTCGGCTGCTATGTCGCCGGCGGTGGCATCGAAGGCGCGATCTCGGCGCTGCGGCAGGCGAGGCCCGATCCGCTGCCAGTGCTGATCTGCAACGAAATCACCAACGACACGCGCGCAGCGCTTGCCGACAATCTGGCTGTCATGGTGATCGCAACGCCGTTGGGGCCATTGTGCCGTGAGCTCATCGGGCTGATGGCGCATTCGATCGAGGAGGGGTCGGCCAATGCCCCCGGCCAGACCTTCCTGCCGTTTGACGTCTTCCTGCCGGAAAACATCTAACCGGCGTTGACGTGCTGCGACTGGCCGTTCGAATCTATCAGAGAATGATGGATTTTCGTCATTATTCAGATTGACTATTCCATTTGATAGGTAGATTGGAACGAAAATATCGTAGCTTGTCGACCGCGATCCGGAGGAACAAATCGGCATGACCAGCACGCTCAATTTCGCGCTCAATCACATGGCGGCGCCAGGCTTGTCGCCGGCGGACTTCTTTGCGCTGAGCAAGAAGCTCGGCATTTCCAATGTTGAAATCCGCAACGATCTCGCCAGCAACGCGATCCTCGACGGCACGCCCGCCGGGGTCATTCGCGACCTGGCCGCGGAAACTGGAATATCCATAACGAGCATCAACGCGCTGCAGCGCTTCAATGAGTGGAATGCGACGCGCGCGGCCGAAGCGATCGCGCTTGCCGATTATGCCCGCGACGTCGGTGCTGCGGCTCTGGTGCTGGTGCCCGTCAATGACGGGTCGGGGCAGGGCGATGGCGAGCGCCAGCGCAACGTCAGGGGCGCGCTGTCAGCACTGAAGACCATCCTCGGCGACCGCGGCGTGCGTGGTCTTGTCGAGCCGCTCGGGTTCGAAGTCTGTTCCTTGCGTTCCAAGCGCGAAGCGGCAGAAGCGATCGCCGATGTCGGCGGCCTCGACGTTTTCCGTATGGTGCATGACACGTTCCACCACCATCTTGCCGGCGAGCCCGACATTTTCCCCGGGATGACTGGCCTTGTGCACATTTCCGGCGTCGACGATCCGGTAGTCGGTGTCGCCGACATGCGCGATCCACACCGTATCCTTGTCGATGCCGGCGACAGGCTCGACAATGTCGGGCAGATCCGCGCGCTGGTCGCCGGCGGCTATTCCGGGCTGTTGTCGTTCGAGCCGTTTTCGCCTGCCGTGCACCGGCTTGCCGATCCGCAGGCGGCGTTGGCCCAGAGCATCGCCTTTATCGGCTCGCGGCTCTGACGGCCTTTCAAAACAACTGACAACCAAGGGTCGGCCACGCCAGGCCGGCCCGCTTTTGCCTGTGGGCAAGATTGATCGCGCCGAAATGGAATATCGCTTGACGTTCGCATGGAATATGGAATAAACATTTCATATTATAAAAACACGGCCCGAACATTCTGAAATCAGGGTCGGCACCATCGGGAGGCGGGCGGCACTTCGACATCGCAGAGGAGCGATGGTGGCGCCCGTGGATATGAGCCTTCGGCGCAGCTGCGGGCTTCCGGCACTGTGAGGTGCAGCCGGGCACCATTCGTGGAGGAGAGTAATCATGAAGAAGTATTTGCTCGGCGCTGCCTTGTCGGCGCTGATGACGGGTTCCGCGCTTGCTGGCGACATCGGCGTCAGCATGGCGAATTCGGACACCTTCCTGACCGTCCTGCGCAAGGGCATCGAAAAGGCCGCGGCCGACGCCAGCCAGCCTGTCGTCATCGAAATTGCCGACGACGACGTCAACAAGCAGCTCAGCCAGGTCCAGAACTTCATCGCCGCCAAGGTTGACGCAATCATCGTCAACGCCGTCGACACCTCGGCGACCACGCCGATGACCAAGCTTGCCAATGACGCCGGCATTCCGATCGTCTACGTCAACCGCCAGCCGATCGACGTCGATGCGCTTGGCGAAAAGGGCGCGTTCGTCGCTTCCGACGAGGCCGAATCCGGCACGCTCGAGACCAAGGAAGCCTGCCGCCTGCTGAAAGCGGCCGGCAAGACCGAAGCCGGCATCCTGGTGATGCAGGGCGACCTCGCCAACCAGGCCGCCGTGATGCGTACCAAGGACGTCCACGACGTGATCGCGACGCCGGATTGCTCTTTCATCAAGATCATCGACGAGCAGACGGCCGGCTGGGATCCGGTCAAGGCACAGGATCTGATGACCAACTGGATCGCTGCCGGCCACAAGCCGGATGCCGTGATCGCCAACAACGACAACATGGCGATCGGCGCGATCAACGCCATGAAGGCTGCCGGTTGGGACATGAAGGACGTCATCGTCGGCGGTGTCGATGCGACCCAGGAAGCGCTTGCCTACATGAAGGCTGGCGACCTCGACGTGACCGTGTTCCAGGACGCGGCCGGCCAGGGTGGCGGCGCCATCAAGGCGGCGATGTCTCTGGCCAAGGGCGAAAAGGTCGAGCCCAAGGTCTGGATCCCGTTCCAGTTGGTGACGCCTGAGAACATGGACCAGTTCGTTTCCAAGAACTGATACGATCCATGAGATGCGCCGCCGAGCGGCGGTGGCGCATCTTCCCTCCGTGCGTGACCCTGGAAATCGGGATCGATTTTCGAAGAAGTTCATGCACGGATTTGAGTTGTCGCGGCGTCCTTTGCGCATCCATGGGACGCGCAGCGCTGTGGGATACAGCGCCTCAAGCCAAGCTTGAGCCGGGTCTGGGAGGACCGATTATGCAAAGCCCTGGCATGACCGAGGCAGCGCGCGAAAGCGGTGCTGCGCCTGCTCCTGATTACCTTCTCGAAGTCGCCGACGTGCGCAAGGAATTCCCCGGCGTTCTGGCCCTCGACAACGTCCAGCTTCGGCTCAAGCGCGGCAGCGTCCATGCGCTGATGGGCGAGAACGGTGCCGGCAAGTCGACCCTGATGAAGATCGTTGCCGGCATCTATACGCCCGATTCTGGCACCTTCAAGCTGCGCGGCAAGGACATCCGGCTCAACGGTCCGCTCGACGCGCTCGAAAACGGCATCGCCATGATCCATCAGGAGCTCAACCTGATGGCACCGATGACGGTGGCCGAAAACATCTGGATCCGGCGCGAGCCGACGAGCCGCTTCGGCTTCGTCGATCACGGCGAGATGCGGCGCAAGACGGTCGCGCTGTTCAAGCGTCTCAACATCGACATCGATCCCGACATCGAGGTCGGCACGCTGAGCGTCGCCAACCGCCAGATGGTCGAGATCGCCAAGGCGGTGTCCTACGAATCCGACGTGCTGATCATGGACGAGCCGACGTCGGCGCTAACCGAGCGCGAGGTCGACCACCTGTTCACGATCATCCGGACGCTGCGGGAGCAGGGGAAGGGCATCATCTACATCACCCACAAGATGAATGAGCTGTTCGAGATCGCCGACGAATTTTCGGTGTTCCGGGACGGCAAGTACATCGCAACAAAGCTTTCACACGAGGTAACGCGCGACGACATCATCAGGATGATGGTCGGGCGTGAGATCACCCAGATGTTCCCCAAGGAAGAAGTGCCGATCGGCGAGGTGGTGCTGTCGGCCAAGGGGCTGACGCTGAAGGGCGTCTTCTCCGACGTTTCGTTCGATCTCCGCGCCGGCGAGATTCTCGGCATTGCCGGGCTGGTCGGCTCCGGCCGGTCGAACATCGCTGAAACGATCTTTGGAGTGACCCCCGCCACTTCAGGCACGATCGAGCTTTTCGGCAAGACCGTGCGTGTCGACAGTCCCTCGACGGCGATGAGCCATGGCTTGGCGTTTCTTACAGAGGACCGCAAGGAAACCGGTTGCTTCCTTTTGCTCGACATCCAGGAAAACACCCAGATGGCGGTGCTGCAGTCGGGCTACGTCAAAAACGGCTTCGTCAAGCAGACGCAACTGTCCAAGGATTCGAAAGAGATCAGCGCGGCGCTGAGGGTGAAGACGCCCGACATGGCCGAGCCGATCATCAATCTGTCGGGCGGTAACCAGCAGAAGGTGCTGATCGGCCGCTGGCTGCTGACCAAGCCCAAGATCCTGATCCTCGACGAGCCGACCCGCGGCATCGACGTCGGCGCCAAGGCCGAGATCCACAGGCTGATTTCCAAGCTCGCGGGTCAAGGTGTGGGGGTCATCATGATCTCGTCGGAAATGCCCGAGGTTCTGGGCATGAGCGACCGCATCATGGTGGTGCATGAGGGAAAAGTGACCGGCTTCCTCGATCGCGCCGAAGCCAACCAGGTCAAGATCATGGAACTCGCGTCGCACTGACGGCGCCAAGAGCTCAAGGGTGGAAGAACCATGTCGACGAACGAGATTGCCAGCCCAACAAGTGTCATTGGAAGCAAGAAGCGCCTGCCGCCTGAGGTATCGATCCTGGCCGTGCTGATCGGTATTGCCATCGTCTTCGAGATTCTTGGCTGGATCATCGTCGGCGACAGCTTCCTCGCCAACAAGCAGCGTCTTTCGATCATCATCCTGCAGGTGTCGGTGATCGGCATCATCGCGGTCGGGGTGACGCAGGTAATCATCACCGCCGGTGTCGACCTGTCCTCGGGATCGGTCGTCGGTCTCGCCGCCATGGTGGCAGCGAGCCTGGCACAGACCTCGCTCAATCCCAGGGCGGTCTACCCTTCGCTCACTGACATTTCACCGATCTGGGCGATCCTCGCTGGCCTTGGCGTCGGCCTTCTCGCCGGCTCGGTCAACGGCTTTCTGATCGCCCGAACCAAGATACCGCCCTTCATCGCCACGCTCGGCATGATGGTTTCAGCGCGCGGCCTTGCCAAATGGTACACGCTCGGCCAGCCCGTGGCGCTGCTCGACGACAGCTTCACCTGGCTCGGCAAGAGCTTCAATATCATGGGCTTTCCGCTGCCGCTGCCGGTGATCGTCTTTCTTGTCGTTGCTGTCATTTTCCACATTGCGCTGGGTTATACCCGCTACGGCAAGTTCACCTACGCCATCGGCGCCAACCCGCAGGCGGCACGCGTCTCGGGCATCAACATCGGCGGCCATCTGATCAAGGTCTATGCCATTGCCGGCCTGCTTTCAGGCCTGGCAGGGGTGATGACCGCGGCCCGCGCCGCCTCCGGCCAGCCGGGCATGGGCGTCGCCTACGAACTGGATGCCATTGCGGCGGCGGTTATCGGTGGCACCTCGCTGTCGGGCGGCGTCGGGCGCATCACCGGCACGGTCATCGGCACGATCATCCTCGGCGTCCTGACGTCGGGCTTCACCTTCCTCAAGGTCGGCGCCTATTATCAGGAAATCATCAAGGGCATGATCATCGTGGCGGCCGTGATCATCGACCAGCACCGCCAGAACAAGCGCAAGAAGGCGTAATCGACGTTGCCTGGGACGTGATCTTGTCCGAAAACCTTTGGGATCACGTCAGAACTCGGGCCGCCCGGCATCCCGTCGGCGGGCGGCTCCATCCCTCCCAGATCAAGATATGCAGTGCCCGGACGGTGCGGGTCACGGAAATGAGGTTGTCATGACAGTTCGGTTTGGTGTCCTGGGCGCAGGCCGCATCGGCAAGGTCCACGCCAAGGCGGTGGCGTCCAATGCTTCGGCAAGGCTCGTTGCGGTGGCGGACGCCTTCGAAAAGGCGGCGAACGATCTCGCCGAGGCCTATGGCTGCGACGTACGCTCGATCGAGCAGATCGAGGAAGCATCTGATATCGACGCGGTGGTGATCTGCACGCCGACCGATACCCATGCCGACCTGATCGAGCGTTTTGTGCTCGCCGGCAAGGCGGTGTTCTGCGAAAAGCCGATCGACCTCGATGCCAAGCGCGTCGAACAGTGCCTCGCCGTCGTCGACAAGGCGGGCGGCACGCTGATGGTCGGTTTCAACCGGCGCTTCGACCCGCATTTCGCCGCCGTGCGCAAGGCGATCGACGACGGCGCCGTCGGCAAGGTCGAACAGGTGGTGATCACCTCGCGCGATCCCGGCCCGCCGCCGGCGGAATACATCACGCGTTCGGGCGGCATCTTCCGCGACATGACGATCCACGATTTCGACATGGCGCGCTTCCTGCTCGGTGCCGAGCCGGTGGCAGTGACGGCGACAGCGTCGGTGCTTGTCGACAAGAAGATCGGCGAGCTCGGCGATTTCGACAGCGTCAGCGTCATCCTGGAGACGGCGAGCGGCCAGCAATGTGTCATCACCAATTCGCGCCGCGCCACCTATGGCTATGACCAGCGCATCGAGGTGCATGGATCGGACGGCATGGTGGCGGCCGAGAACCAGCGCGCCGTGTCGATCGAGGTCGCCAACGGCAAGGGCTACACGCGCCCGCCGCTGCACGACTTCTTCATGACCCGTTACACCGAGGCCTATGCCGCCGAGATCGCTGCCTTCGTCGCCTCGGTGACCAAGGGCGCGAAAGTTTCGCCAAGCGGCCGCGACGGGCTGATTGCGCTGCAGCTTGCCGATGCCGCGCTGAAATCTGCCAAGGAAGGCAAAACGGTCCGCCTCAAGGGTTGATCGTGCGGCAACACCACCCCTCGACCGCAACAGGCCAGGGGTGGCGAAGCACAATCCGTCAAAGGAATAAATATTCCGATTGACTGTATTGTGGAATTGAAATTTCATTGTTTGGCCTGCTGCACCAAACAAGGCAGGCCGGCGCGGCGGAGCGACCGGGAGGAACACATGGCCGATCCCAACACCCAGCCTACAGCGCAACTCGACGTGATCACCATCGGCCGCGCCTCGGTCGATCTCTATGGCCAGCAGACCGGTTCGCGGCTCGAGGATGTCGCGTCCTTCGCCAAGTCGGTCGGCGGCTGCCCGGCCAACATCGCAATCGGCACGGCAAGGCTGGGCCTGCGCTCCGCACTTCTGACACGCGTCGGCGACGAGCATATGGGCCGCTACATCAGCGAGCAGATGCGGCGCGAGGGCGTTTGCGTCGACGGGCTGGTGACCGACAAGGAGCGGCTGACGGCGCTGGTATTGCTGTCGGTCGAGAACGACCGCACCTTCCCGCTGATCTTCTACCGCGAGAACTGCGCCGACATGGCGCTCGTCGAAGACGACATCGACCCTGATTTCATCCGGTCGGCCCGGGCGATCGTCGTCACGGGCACGCATTTTTCACGACCCTCCACCGATGCCGCCCAGCGCAAGGCGATGCGGCTCATCAAGGAGGTCGGCGGCAAGGTGGTGTTCGACATCGACTACCGTCCGAATCTTTGGGGGCTGGCCGGCCATGCGGCGGGCGAAAGCCGCTACATC
Organism: Aminobacter carboxidus; assembly: GCF_014863355.1. Lineage (GTDB taxonomy): Bacteria > Pseudomonadota > Alphaproteobacteria > Rhizobiales > Rhizobiaceae > Aminobacter > Aminobacter carboxidus. The sequence continues at coordinate 49,098 of NZ_JACZEP010000019.1, forward strand.
GCCTCCGATGCGGTTTCCAACCACCTCAAGGGTGTGCTGGCCGATTGCGACCTGATCGTCGGCACCGAAGAAGAGGTGATGATCGCGTCCGGCGAAGGCGAACTTCTGGACGCGCTGAAGACCATCCGCGCGCTGTCGGACGCGACAATCGTGCTCAAGCGCGGCCCGATGGGCTGCATCGTCTATGACGGGCCGATATCAGACGACCTCGAGGCCGGCATCGTCGGCAAGGGGTTTCCGATCGAGGTCTACAACGTGCTTGGCGCGGGTGACGCCTTCATGTCGGGCTTCCTGCGTGGCTGGCTGGGCGGTGAAAGCCTGGCCACCTCAGCGACCTGGGCCAATGCCTGCGGCGCCTTTGCGGTGTCGCGGCTGCTTTGTTCGCCGGAAATCCCGACCTTCGAGGAGCTGCAGTTCTTCCTCAGCAACGGCAGCAAGCAGCACGCTCTGCGCAAGGACGAGGCGATCAACCACGTGCACTGGGCAACCACCCGGCGCAACGAGATCCCCTCGATGATGGCGCTGGCCTGCGACCACCGCAGCCAGCTCGAAGATGTCGCCGCGCGCACCGGCACCGACCCGGCGCGCATCCGCGACTTCAAGGTTCTGGCGGTCAAGGCGGCGGCCAAGGTTGCCGGCGGGCGCGACGGCTACGGAATGCTGATCGATGAAAAGCATGGCCGCGAGGCGATGTTCGAATTCGCCCGTCATACCTTCGGCTGGCTCGGCCGGCCGGTGGAGCTGCCGGGCTCGCGGCCGCTGCGTTTCGAATTCTCGCAGGATATTGGCTCGCAGCTCGTCGAATGGCCGCTCGACCACACCATCAAGTGCCTGTGCTTCTACCACCCCGACGATCCGGCGGAACTCAAGGCCGAGCAGCAGCAGAAGCTGCGCACCCTGTTCGAGGCCGCGCGCAAGGTGGGTCGCGAACTGCTGATCGAGATCATTGCTGGCAAGCACGGCAAGCTCGATGAGGACACCATTCCGCGCGCGCTGGAAGAGCTCTATGCGATCGGCATCAAGCCCGACTGGTGGAAGCTCGAACCGCAGGCTTCAGCCGGCGCGTGGAAGAAGATCGAGGCGGTCATCACCGGCAACGACCCTTATTGCCGTGGCGTCGTGCTGCTCGGGCTCGAGGCGCCATTGGCCGAATTGGAAGTGGCGTTTGCCGCGACCGCCGATGCATCGGTGGTCAAGGGCTTCGCGGTCGGGCGCAGCATCTTTGCCTATGCGGCGGAAGAGTGGATGGCCGGCCGGATGAACGACCAGGCCGCGGTCGACGACATGGCCCAGCGTTTCGAACAGCTGACCAAGGCATGGCTTGCCGCACGCGACAGTCGGGCGGCATAAACAGACAGCTGAAGCGAGGCCTGCATCCCCGGATGCACTGCTGCAGCGGGAGGAGGATATGATGACCAAGACCGTTCGCCTGACGATGGCGCAGGCGCTGACGCGCTACCTGACGCGGCAGATGACCGTGATCGACGGCAAGAAACTGCCGCTGTTCGGGGGTGTCTGGGCGATCTTCGGCCATGGCAATGTCGCCGGCATCGGTGAAGCGCTGTACCAGCTACGTGACGAGCTGCCGACCTATCGCGCCCACAATGAGCAGGCGATGGCGCATGCGGCGATCGCTTTTGCCAAGACCAATTTCCGCCAGCGGATAATGGCGGCGACCAGCTCCATCGGTCCGGGCGCGGTCAACATGGTGACGGCGGCGGCACTGGCCCACGTCAACCGGCTGCCGGTGCTGTTGTTGCCCGGCGACGTGTTCGCCAACCGCGTGCCCGATCCGGTGCTGCAGCAGGTCGAGGATTTCGGCGACGGCACGGTATCAGCCAATGACTGCTTCCGCCCGGTGTCGCGCTATTTCGACCGCATCACGCGGCCCGAGCAGATCATTGCGGCGCTGGCGCGCGCCATGCAGGTGCTGACCGACCCGGCCGATTGCGGGCCGGTGACGCTGTCGCTTTGCCAGGACGTTCAGGCCGAGGCTTATGATTATCCCGAGAGCTTCTTCGCCAAGAAGGTGTGGTCGCAGCGCCGGCCACGGCCGGACCGTGATGAACTCGCAGCAGCAGCCGAAGCGTTGAAGGCAGCAAAGAAGCCGCTGATCGTCGCCGGTGGCGGCGTGCTCTATTCCGGCGCATCCAAGCAACTCGACCGCTTCGTCCAGGCCACCGGCATTCCGGTTTGCGAGACACAGGGCGGCAAGTCGGCGCTGACCGATGAACATGAGCTCAACATGGCCGCTGTCGGCGTCACCGGCACATCGGCTGCCAACCGGCTGGCCGAAGAAGCGGACGTCGTGCTCGCTGTCGGCACCCGGCTGCAGGATTTCACCACCGGCTCATGGTCGCTGTTCAAGAACGCAGGCAAGACCATCATCGGCCTCAATGTCCAGCCGTTCGATGCCGCCAAGCACAAGGCGTTGCCGCTGGTGGCGGACGCCAGGGAAGGGCTTGCCGAACTCGGCGCCGCGGTCGCCGCCTACAAGGCGCCGGCATCGTGGACCGAGAATGCCAGGAGCGGAAAAGCCGAGTGGCGCAAGGCGGCCGCCAAGGTGACGGCCGCGACCAACGCAGCACTACCCTCCGACGCGCAAGTAATCGGTGCGGTCCAGCGTACGCTGGGCAGCGAGGTCATCGTGCTGCATGCGGCTGGCGGCCTGCCGGGCGAGATGCACAAGCTGTGGCGGGCGGGGAGCCCCGGCTCCTACCACTCCGAATATGGCTTCTCCTGCATGGGCTACGAGATCGCAGGTGGGCTGGGTGCCAAGATGGCGCGGCCTGACAGGGAGGTCGTCATCATGATCGGCGACGGCTCCTACCTGATGCTGAACTCGGAGATCGCGACTTCGGTGATGCTCGGCCTCAAGCTCACTATCGTGCTGCTCGACAATCGTGGCTATGGCTGCATCAACCGACTGCAGATGGCCACCGGTGGCGCCAGCTTCAACAATCTCCTGCGCGACAGCCGCCATGAGGTGCTGCCTGACATCGACTTCGTGGCGCATGCCAAGAGCCTTGGAGCTCATGCCGAGAAGGCGTCGTCCATCGCCGATTTTGAGGCAGCGCTCGACCGCGCCCGCAAGAGCGACCGGACGACTGTCGTTTTGATCGATACCGATCCGTTGATCTCGACCGACGCGGGTGGGCACTGGTGGGACGTCGCGGTGCCTGAGGTGAGCGCCCGTCCTGAAGTGAATGTTGCGCGCAAGGGCTATGAGGAAAAGCTCAAGCTGCAGCGGGTTGGGGACTGAGGCTGAGCCCGGAATTTGTGAATGTTGGCGCTGCCCCTCACTGTCCTGCCGGACTGTCCGGCAGGACCAGCGCAGACGATGACGAACACACGCTGTCCGACGTGATAGCCGGCAATGACACTGGAGAATTGAAGTGAAAGCCAAACTGGGCATGTCCCCCATTGCATGGTGGAATGACGATCTTGCGGAACTGAGTGATGACGTGTCGCTGGAGGAATGCCTTCGCCAGTCTCGGTCAGCCGGCTTCACCGGCATGGAGCAGGGGCGCCGGTTCCCGACTACGCCGGGCGAGATGCTGCCGATCCTGAAGAAGGCCGACGTGACTTTGTGCGGTGGCTGGTTCTCGGGCACGCTGGTCAATGACGAACTGGCCGGAAACAAGGATCGTATCCAGCCGATGATCGATTTGTTCAAGGCGGTCGACGCGCCGTGCATCGTCTATGGCGAGGTCGGCCGCTCGATCCAGGGCGATCGCTCCGGGCCGCTCGCCGGCAAGGCGGTACTCTCCGATGACGAGATGAAAGTCTATGCTCGCAAGCTGACCGCGTTCGGCGAATGGTGCGCCGAACAGGGCATGCCGCTGTCTTACCACCACCACATGGCGGCGGTGGTGCAGTTCGAGCATGAGCTCGACGCCTTCATGAGACATTCTGGCGAAGGTATCCCGCTGCTGCTCGACGCCGGCCATCTCGCCTTTGCCGGTGGCGACGTGCTGCGCGCCATCGACAATCATCACAAGCGCATCAACCATGTGCATGTGAAGGACGTGCGCATGGACGTCATTGGCGCGCTCGACTGGACGAAGCAGTCGTTCCTCGACGCCGTGGCGCTCGGGGCATTCACCGTGCCCGGCGACGGCTCGCTCGACTTCGGCAAGATCGTCCAGAAGTTCGCCGACTACGGCTATGAGGGCTGGTTCGTCGTTGAAGCCGAGCAGGACCCGAAAAAGAACCCGCCGTTGAAGATGGCCGAGGTCGGCCATGCCGAGCTGATGCGGGTGATGACCGCCGCCGGTTACACGGTAGAGACCCAGGGCTTCCCCAACGCATGACCCGCAAGAGTGCTGCCTGTCATCTCTGGGGACCATGCTTCAATTCAAGGCATTGCGGCAGTCTGTGTCCGTCATGGATGCGAGGCGCCGCGGTGCTTGAGCATGGTGCCGGGGCCAGCTACGATCCCATCAGGATCACAGGCGAGGCATTGCGAAATTGATGAACGATCAGAACCATCCGTTCCTTCGCCCGTTGTGGAGGCGCATAGCGCTTGTTGTTTTCTGCGCGGCCTGGTCGATTTTCGAGTTCGCCACCGGATCGGCTTTCTGGGGCACGCTCGCCGGCGGCATGGCGGTCGTCGGCGCCTATCAGTTCCTGATTGCCTACAAACCCGGCGACGACGCCACCGACAAGGAGTGAGAGACCATGTCGAAACTGCTGATCAAGCCCAAGCATGGCACCGGACGTGTCACCCATGTGACGCCTGAAACCGCCGGCTGGACCTATGTCGGCTTCGACCTGCACAAGCTCGAGCCTGGCGACACGTTCGGTGACTGGACGGCCGACCGCGAGACCTGCCTGGTGCTGGTCACCGGCAAGGCGCATGTCAGGGTCGGCGACGACGATCTTGGAACGCTGGGCGAGCGCATGTCGCCATTCGAAGGTAAGCCGTGGTCGGTCTACGTGCCTGCGGGCGGCGACTGGTCGGTGCGGGCGGAGACCAATGTCGAGCTCGCAGTGTGCACCGCTCCGGGCCTCGGCGGCAACCTGCCGGTGCGGGTGATCGGCCCCGACGACGTCAAGCAGGAGACGCGCGGCAAGGGCACCAACACGCGTTACGTCACCAACATCCTGCCGGAAGGCGAGCCGGCGGATTCGCTGCTGGTGGTCGAGGTCATCACACCAGGTGGCCATAGCTCGAGCTACCCGCCGCACAAGCACGACCAGGACAACCTTCCAGCTGAATCACTGCTGGAGGAAACCTATTATCATCGGCTCAACCCGCCGCAGGGTTTCGCCTTCCAGCGCGTCTACACCGAGTTCAACGATGCCGGCCATCGCGAGCTCGACGAAGCGATGGCGATCGAGGACGGCGACGTGACGCTGGTGCCCAAGGGCTACCATCCCTGTGCGGCCTGCCACGGTTACGACCTTTATTATCTCAACGTCATGGCCGGGCCGAAGCGGACGTGGAAGTTCCACAACGCCAAAGAGCATGAGTGGCTGCTGAAGGCCTGAAGGGCCGACGCAGCTTGCACATTCCCGAACCGAGGAGAAAACGATGGCACGCAACAGGCCAACGGTCGCGGACCTGCGCGCGCTGAAAGGCAAGCGGCAACTGTCGAAGCTCAGGGTGACGACGCTCGAAGAAGCCGAGGCTGCCGAGCGTGCCGGCATCGACCTATTGTCGGTGACCTACGGGCTGATGCTCGACAAGGGCTTTCGCGACGCGGCTCCGACCTGCTTTGCCGTGCCCGGCGACGAATACGGCATGATGGGAGCGACGACAGCCGAGGTCCTGCGCACGGCGGTCAAGCTGAAGGCGGCGAGTGCTGATGCCGTCTATTGCTCGGCGAGCTTCAAGACGATCCGACGGCTGCGCGACGAGCACATCCCGGTCTGTGGCCATGTCGGCCTGATCCCGACGCACTCGACCTGGACCGGCGGCTTCCGGGCCGTGGGCAAGACGGCAGAGACAGCGGCGCTGGTGTGGAAGCAGGTCAAGGATCTCGAAGACGCCGGCGCCTTTGCCGCCGAGATCGAGGTCGTGCCGGCTGAGGTGGCGAGCGCAATCTCCAGGCGCACGCCATTGGTGCTAATCTCGATGGGCGCGGGCGCGGGCTGCGACGCGCAGTATCTGTTTGCCGAAGATGTGCTTGGGCTCAATCGCGGCCACACTCCGCGCCACGCCAAGGTCTATCGCAATCTGGCTGTGGAATATGACCGCATCCAGCAGGAGCGGATTGCGGCGTTTCAGGAATATGCCGGCGACGTCGCCAGCGGTGCCTATCCGGCAGCGGGCCACACGGTCGGCATCGACGCCGCCGAGATGCGCAAATTCGAGGAATTTCTGAGCGGGCAGGCCTAGGCCTGCCCGCTCCGGAAGACGGTTCGCACGCCAGCGCCTAAAGCGCGGTACTCAGAACTCGCGTCACTGCCTTCCGATCCGGATTGAGCATGATGTAGCTCGGCCGGTTATCGAATTTGAGCTGCCTGAGCAGCGATCTGGTCTTGACCAGCAGCATGTCGTCGCGCGAAGCCGCTTCGAGTTTGTTCTGCAATGCGTCCAGCGTTTCGATGGCGTCTTCGCTGCGCTCCAGCGCGACAAGGCTCTTGGCCAGCAGGAACTCCGCGCCAGCGAAATCGGGCGCCAGCTGCAGCACCTTGCGGAATGCATCCGCTGCTTCGATGTGCCGGGACAGCGCCTGGAATTCCATTCCCACGCGCAGCCATGCCTTGGACGAGGTCGGCACGGATGTTGCCAGTGTTTGGAAATGAGCCAGCGCCTCGCGGTGATCGCCCTTGGCCGACAGCAACTGGCCGATGCCATAGAGCGCGCGCGAATGAAGGGAGTCGGTGGCGAGTATCTGGCGGTATCCGTTTTCCGCTCTCGCCAGTTGCCCCTGCTGATGGAAGCGCGTGACCTCGGCGAAGATGCCGTTGAGCGAACGGGGATCGAGGCGGTCACCATTGTTGCGCCCGCTCTGGGTGTAGATCTGAGCGCAGTTGATCTTGCTCTCGGTCACGCCGAAGGCGAACTTGTAAGGCTCGTCGCCACGCAGGAAATCATAGCTCGTGAGGCCGTTCTCGATGGCCAGCTTGATGCAGTGGCCATGCAGGATCAGGCCGGCGGGGATAGAGGGCACGGTCTCGTCGCGGCCGGCCATGAAGAACAGCAACGCCTTCTTGACCGGGTCGACGAAGATGGCAAGCCCGCCCAGCGGCCGGTCGCCCTGCCACAGGACCGGCAGGTACAGCGTGCCATTGCGGAAACTGTCGCGCAACACGCGGCGATTGTTGTGCAGGATGGCGGCCAGCCGGTCGCCCTTGCGGGCGCCCCACTTCACCCGCCACAGTTCAAGCAGCGTGTCGATGTCGCGCTCGTAGGTGTTTGCGTCGGCACGGGTGATGCGCAGTTCGCCGGCATCGACCTTGCGCAGGAAGCGTCGCAGCTTCTGCCTGGTGTTGGTACTCAGCACATTGTCGAGATAGCCGTCGAAGGTGTCGGGCAGGGCGGCCGCGAAACAGCGGCAGTTGTCGACATTGTCGGCGGCATTGACGCGGCTGAACTCGCGCATCGCAAAGATGTCGCGCGAGAACTGGCCGATGAAGGCGAAGACGCGCTCCCGTGACATGCGCAGGTTTTCGAGATTGAGCCGTGCCCAACCCATCTGCGCGACGTGGCGGCCGAAGGCCTGCAACGCCTTTTCGGCATGCTCCGGATCGCAGATGGCGCCGGTGTAGTCGGCGGCATTGTTGCCGGCCATGCTGATTTCGTTGAAGAACAGGCCGGTCTTGCCGCTCATGCGGGTGCGCATGCGCAACGGCATCAGCGCGACATAAGGCGATCCCGGATCGCCAAGGCGCGCGGCGAGCACGAACCATGCGCCCTTGTAGAAGCGCATATAGGGCACCAGCCAACTCCATGAGACGAAGAACTGCGCCTCCGGGTCGGCCTTGTACAGGCGCTCCCAGTCCTGCTGCAGCTTGGCCAGCGTTTCAACATCGGTAATGACGTCGACCTGCATCTGTGTCCCCCTCGATGACATGGCTTCCCCCTTGTTCAGCGCTCCATGAATGCGCGCGACATGCTGTCGGCGATCGGCTTGGTCAGATATCTGAAGAATGTCCGCTCCTCGGTCTGGACCAGCACCTCGGCCGGCATGCCCGGCGTCGGCGTGAAGCCGTGGACGCGCGAAATCTGGTCCGCCGGCAGGCTGACTCGAGCGACATAGACCTCGCGTGCGACGGGACCCGATGTATCGGGAAGGGCATCGGCGGAGACATAAATCACCTGGCCTTCGAGCACCGGTGTGGTGCGCCGGTTGAGCGCGGTAAGCTGCACTGTTGCCTTCTGGCCGACGCGGACGCTGTCGATGTCCGTACGCGAGATCAGCGCCTCGATCACCAGCGGTACGTCCGACGGCAGGATCTCGACGATCGGCTTGCCGCTTTCGATGACGCCGCCTGATGTGTGGTAGTACATGCGCACGATGGTGCCGGCGACCGGTGCGTTGATAGTCACACGGCTGAGGATGCTCTTGGCCTGGCGAAGCTGCTCGCGGATGGTGTCGAGGTCGCCCTCCAGGTTCTGTAACTGCTCGAGCGCGGCCTGCTTGTAGGCATCCTCTGTCTGCTTGATCTGCTGGTTGAGCTTGATGACCTCGGCGCCGATTTCGGAAACCTGGGCGGCGAGGCGGCCGATCTGCCCCTCGGCATCGGCCATGGCGCGTTGGATCGCCTTGATTTCAGTTGCCCTGAGCAGTCCCTTGTCGAGCAACTTCTTCTTGCCGGCATATTCTTCCTTCATCAAAGCCAGCTGCCGTTGCACCGCGTCATGCTGTTGCTGATAGCCGTCGGCGCGGTAGCGGTAGGCGGCGATGTTTTGCTGCAGCAGGCCAATCTCGCTTTGAAGCTTGCCACGCGCTGCGGTGAAGTTCAGCTGCTGGCCGTCGACGATCGGCTTGATCTCCGGATCGTCGATGTTGTCGCTGACGTTGTTGGGGAAAGTGATTTGGGGCGCGCCGCTGATCTCGGCATGCAGCCGGGCGGCGATGGCATCGAGGCGGACCTGACGCAGGAAGAGCTGACGCTCGCTGGCTTCGGCTGCCGTTTCATCGAGGCGGACAAGAGGCTGGTCGTAGGTGACGACATCACCTTCGCTAACCAGCAGGTCTTTGATGATTCCGCCTTCCAGATGCTGGACGATCTTGTTCTGGCCGGCGGCGACGAACGAACCCTGGGCGATGATGGCGGCGGCGAGCGGCGCCGTGAAAGCCCAGGTGCCGAAGCCGCCAAAAGTGAGCGCTATGAGCAGGAGGCCGATCTTGGTCTGCTTGCCGATCGAGCGCGGCACGTCGGCGTACCATTCGAGGTCGTGGACCTTGACGATTGCCGTATCGCTCATGATTTTGTCCCCTTACGGAATCTGGTGGCCGAACGAACCGCCCTCGATGCTCAACCCGCGCTGGGCAAGCGCCTGCAGCACGTCTTGCCGCTGACCGAAGAGGGCGACCGTTCCGTTCACCAGAAGCAGAATCTTGTCGACGCTGTGCAGCAGTGCCGGCCGTTGCGTGATGGTGATGACGGTGATCTTGTTTTCCTTGGCGTGCTGGAGTGCACGGGCAAGTGCTACGTCGCCGGCGGCGTCGAGGTTGGAGTTCGGCTCGTCGAGCACGACCATCCGCGGATTGCCGAAGAAGGCGCGGGCGAGAGCGATGCGCTGCTTCTGGCCACCCGAAAGAGGCGCGCCGTCGGCGGCGACGAAGGTCTCGTAGCCATGCGGCAAGGTGGCGATCATCTCATGCACGTCGGCGAGCATGGCCGCCTGGTAGATGTCGGCGTCGCTGGCATCGTCGCGCATGCGGGCGATGTTGGCCTTGATCGTGGCTGGGAACAGTTGAACGTCCTGCGGCAGATAGCCGATGTTCTCGCCGAATTGCCGCTGATCCCAGTTGCGCAGGTCCATCAGGTCGAGGCGCACATTGCCTGACGTCGGCAGGATCGAGCCAACCAGCATCTTGCCGAGCGTGGTCTTGCCGGCGCCCGAGTTGCCGATGATGGCAAGGGAGTCGCCCGGTGCGAGGGCAAAGGTGATGCCGTTGAGTACGACCCGCTTGGTACCCTGGGGCACGAACAGCAGACGTTCGACGTCGAGCCGGCCTTCCGGACGCGGCAGGTTCAGCCGTTCGAAGTTGAGCGGCGAGCTTTGCAGCAGGCTGGCAATGCGGCCGTAGGCGGCACGCGACTGCACGACCTGGTTCCAGCCTTCGATGGCGCCCTCGATCGGGCCGAGCGCGCGGCCGGCGATGATCGACGCGGCAATCACCATGCCGCCGCTGAGATGGCCATCCAGGGCGAGATGCGCGCCCCAGCCGAGCATGGCGACTTGCGTCAGCAACCGGACTGCCTTGGACGTCGCGGCGAAGGCGATGTTGCGGTCCTGTGCGAGGACTTGCGCCCTGAGCGAGCCGGCGGTGTCCTTGCCCCAGATGCGCACGGCTTCCGGGATCATGGCCAGAGCGTTGATGATCTGCGAATTCCGCGACATCGAGTCGAGATGCAGGTTGGCCTTGCTCTGGAACGAATTGGCTTCGCTGAAGGAGGCAGCCGTCGAGCGCTGGTTGATGATCGTGATCAGCAGCAGCAGCAACGCCGATGTGACGACGATGAAGCCGAGATGCGGATGCACAAGAAACACGGCAAGCACGAACAATGGGGCAAGCGGTGCATCAAGCAAGGACAGCAAGGTGCCCGAAACGAGGAAAGAGCGCAGTTGCCCGAGGTCGCTGAGTGTCTGGTATTCACGGCCGTTGCTGTGGAGCGCGGCGCGCGCTGCGGCACTCAGGATCGGCGCGCCGAGCTGGGCGGCCACTTCGACGGCGGTACGCATCAGGATGAAGCGGCGGATCGCGTCGAACATCGCCTGGAGGATCACGGCGCCGACGATCACGATCGTCAGCATGACCAGGGTGTCGACCGAACGGCTGGTCAGCACGCGATCGGAGATCTGGAACAGATAGAGCGGGATTGCGAGCACAAGCACGTTGCTGGCCAGCGTGAACAACATGACGATCAGCAGGTTGCGCTTGACGACGCTGAGGCCGGTCTTCAGCGAGGCTGAGAAATCGATCGGGCCGAGGCGTTTGTGGAAGACACCGCCACCGCCACCGCCTCCACCGCCGCCACCACCGCCGCTGTCGATGTCGCCGCCGTTCGGACCTTTGGCTTCAGGCAGTTTTTCCCTTGCCTTGATCGGGCCATTGTCGGCATCGATCACCTTGCCGACCGGCATCGACGTGTCCTTCATTTCAGGCTTGGCCGGCGCTTGCGGTTCGCTTACCCGCATGTCGGGGGCCGGGGAAGCCGATGCCGCCGGTTGCGGCGCCTCTTTGGGGGCTGGCCTGGTTTGAGCAGCCGCAGCCTGGGATTGGGGTGCGGCAGTGGGTTCCTCCGGAGCTGCACGCTGAGCCGGTTGGGGCGGCGTGCCGGGCGCTGTTTCGGCGGGGGCAGACGCTGGGGGGCGTTGAGCCGTAGCGCTCCGCTCCGGAGGTATGATCGAGGGCTCTGAAGGCCTCTGGGATGGCTGATCTGCGTGCGCCGCTCTGGCTCTCGCCTGGGGAGCCTGCGGCGCAGGCGCCGGAGCCTCCGCCGACTTGCGCTCTGCCTGGGTGGCCTGGGCTGCCGGCTTGTCGCCGGCGGCGTCATGCAACTCGCCCACCACGTTTTCGATGTAGCGTTCCAGCCTGTCCAACGCCTGCTCCTGGGGAGCTACGGCATTCGACAGTCGCGGTCGGGCAACCGGCTTGGCTTCGGTTGACCGAGCGCCTGCCTGCTGGCTGTCCTGGTTATCGCCTTCATCAGGCAAATTATGAAAACCACTCCAGCCTTCACGGTCGTCAGTCATCTTGTGCCCCTCTAATTCGGCTCAGCCCAGCATGTGCTGCATGACGTCGGCCGATCCGGAATCGGCGGCTTGCGGTGCGATGTTGTTGCCTTGGGAAGCGTCGCCGGTGTCGTCGCCATTGCCGTCGTCGAGGAAAGCCACGGCTTCGTTGACGAGTGTATCCGGGTCCTGCCCGCCCAGATCCGGCTCGCTCGACACAAGGTTGGCCTGGATCAGGATCTCGTCGGAGTAGCTGTCGCCACCGACATAGATCTTGGAGTAGCCGTCGACATCGACGATGGTGGCGTCGTTGACCAACTGGTTGCCGCCGGTTGTGATCGTCCATTCCGCATCGGGATTGGCGACCATCTGGTTCATGGCAAGCGCCACCTGGTCGCTGTCGCCCACCACGGTGGTCTGCTTGATGTACTGCAGATTGTAGATGTCGCCGGAGATGTAGAGCACACGCAGCACGCCGATGCCGGCGAATGCGGCGTCCTGGAGGATTGAGTTCGGCAATTCCTTGTTGCCGGCCGCGAGATCGGCGGCTGCGGTGTCGTAGCCATCGGGCAGCGGCTCGCAGGTGCCTGCGCCGACATTGACGATGCTCGCCTGGTTCCACAGAAGGTTCCCGCCCGTCGAGGCGGAGCCTTCGCCCGTCGTCTCGAAGCCGTCGACGGCGCCTATCATGTCGTTATCGAGCAGCAGGTTGAGCTGACAGATGATGCTGGCGTCGTAGACGTTGCCACCGACGATGATGAGGTCGTAGTAGCTGCCGAGCTCGTACAGGCTGAGGCCATTGAAGGCGGTGTTTTCGCCGGTCGAAACGACCGACTGCACCCCGGACGAGGAAGCGATGACGACGTCATTGTCCATGACGAACGCATATTGCTCGATCCAGTTCATCATGAGCAGGTCGCCCGAAATTTCGGTGACCACGTAGTAGGCCGGGAAACCGGCAGGTGGAGGCGCGGCCTCGCCCTCGGTGTCGGCGGAAGGGTCGATGTGCTTGAACATCGCGATGTTGAAGCTCTGGTTTTCACCGCCTGGGTCGAACGGCCAGCCGCCAACCGCCGAGCCGACGCTGTCGACATCGCAGGTGCCGTTGATCTGGACGATCGCGTTCAGCGAGATGTGGTCGCCCATGACGGCCAAGACCTCTGCCGAGACCCACTCGTTGACGACGACGGCATTGTTGATGACGGAGTTGCCGCCCGTGCTGATTTCGACGCTCGGGTTCACCGTGCCGTCGCCCCAGCCGTCCATGAAGTCGCCGGAATCAGGAGGTGTGTCCATGTCGAGCGGACCGTCCGGTCCAGCTACGTCCTCGTCATCGTCCTGTTCCTTCAGGAAGTTGACGTAGTCCTCCATCTTGGGAACATCGGCCTCCTCGACCAGCTGGCCGTTGAGGTATGTGCCTTCGATGGTCTCGCCCTTCACGCTGAAGACGTCGGCGTTGCCATGGTCGGCCGCATCGAATGCCTCGAACCGGTCCACGGCGGTGGTCACGAACGTCGCCATCTCCTCGGTCGTGCCTGGAAGTGTCAGGTCGTCGATCGGCGACAAGTCGGCCGCTGCCTGTTGCAACTCGTCCAGCGCGCTGTTATCCGGCGCTGCCGGAGTGAACTTCAATCCGCTGCCGCCGAAGCCGACATAGTCGTCGTCGGAGAGCTGGATTTCCTGGATGATGATGGCGGCCAGGTCGCCTGGCGGGTCGATCTGTGGCAGGACGACGCCACCCGACCCGACCGTCGTGCTATCGGGGAGGCGGGTGAAGTCGTGCAGGAATGGCCCGTCGGGGACGGGTACTTCAGGAGGAGTGAAGGCAACCTTCGACCAGACGGTGACCTGCTCGATCTCGGGCCGCATTGCCAGATACGGTACGTTCGGATCAAAATCCTTGAGGGTGTGGGAGGCGTCGACCTTGATGGCGACGGTTTCAGGGTCCGGAAGCTGCTTTTCTGCCTCTTGGGTCGCCTTGAAGCCATCATAGGCCTGCTTCTGGCGCGCTGCCTCGACGTTCATATCGAAGAGCCCGACGAAGTGGGCTATCGCGTCAGAGACCTTGTCCAAATAAACGGAATTCATCTGCCTAGCCTCCGCCCTTTGTGAACGGAGCAGCAGCGCCTAGGCGCTGCCGCCGGTCACGTTTGAGGACTGCGCGGAAAACTCCGCGCAGTCCGTTTCGTTTGGCTGTTGGTCGCAAATCATTCGACCGGCGCCAGGCGATCAGGCGTTGTCGTCTTCGCCCGTCAGCGTCTCGGTGAAGTTGCCGCCGACAACGGTCATGTCGACCGTATTGCCTTGCAGGTTGGCACCCATCACGATCTGCTGGTTGAAGGCGCTGGTGTCGATGATGGCGTCGGCGCTGGCGAAGCTTTCACCAGTGACGTAGCCGTCGTCGGAATTGCCCGAGCCCCAGTTGCCGCCTGCGCCACCTGCGCCACCGGCTCCACCAGTCGCTGCGCCGACCGTGCCGCCGCCGCCGCCGCCGCCAGCCCAGGCTGCGCCGCCAGTAGCATTGCCGCCAGTACCGTCAGCCCAGGCACCGCTCAGCGCGTTGCCGCCGTCGCCGTCGCCATAGGCCCATGCGCCACCGCTGGTGCTTGCGCCACCTGTTGCTGCGCCTGCGGTCGCCGAACCACCGGTCCCTGCACCGCCACCGCCACCGCCGCCGCCATTGCCTTCACCGGAGCCTTCGCCATAGCCTGCGCCGAAGCCGGCACCGAAGCCTGCGCTGAGTGCATCGCCGGTATCGCCCTTGGCGTCGCCGCCATTGGCGTTGGCGTCGCCACTGTCGGCGTCTGCCTTACCGGAATCGGCGTCGCCGCCGCGGCCGGTGTCGGAGTTGGCGTTGCCGCCGTCGCCCTTGGCGTCGCCGCCTTCACCGAAGTTCAGGACCGGGATGATCGGCACGAATGCGTCGATGCCGTCGCCAGCGTCGCCCTTGGCGTCGCCGCCTTCGGTGTCGTCGATGTCGCCGCCATTGCCCGCATCGGCCTTGCCGGAATCGGCATTGGCGTCGCCGCTGTCGGCCTTGGCGTTGCCGCCGTCACCCTTGGCATCGCCCGAGTCAGCTTCGCTCGCGCCGACGCCAAGTCCGGCACCGAGGCCAAGACCGAGACCGAGGCCGAGGCCGGTACCACCGTCGCCACCCCTGCCACCGTCGCCCTTGCCGCCGTCAGCGTCGGTGTCGGCGCTGCCGCCCTTGCTGTCGCCGCTGTCGGCCTTGGTGTCGCCCTTGGCGTCGCCACCCAAGGCTGCGCTGAGCGCCAGGCCACCCTCGCCCTTGCCGCCATCGGCTTCGCCGCCCTTGGCGTTGCCACCGTCGCCGCCATCGGCTTCGCCAGCCTTGGCGTCGCCGCCGCCGCCGCCGCCGCCGTCGGCATTGATGCCTTCTTCAGCGGATGCATGGCCGCCCTTGGCGTCGAAGTCTTGCTTGAAGTAGCCGTCGTTCTTGACGGTCGCTTCTTCAAGCTTGTCGTTGTCGACCATGTCTGCGGTCTGGGTGATGACGAATGCGTTGCTGTTGGCGCCCATCGCGCCGGTCAAGACGTCCTTGAAGCTGATGTCGTCGCCCGGATTGTAGTTGACGTCGCCGTCCTTGCTGAACAGCACGTCGCCCTTAACGTTGCCGTCGATGTCAGCGAAATCATTGTCTTCCTTGTAGTCGCCGAGACGGCCGTCGAGCTCGACATCAACGTCGACGTCTACCTCGACCTTGGTCTCGTTCTTGTTCTCGTTGGTGTTCTCGTTCTTGGATTCGTTCTTGTTTTCGTTGTCGTTGTTGTTCTCGGACTCGTTCTTGTTTTCGTTCTCGTTCTTGGATTCGTTCTCGTTTTCGTTCTTGGATTCGTTCTCGTTCTTATTCTCGGACTCGTTTTCGTTCTTGTTTTCGTTGTCGGACTCGTTTTCGTTCTTGTTTTCGTTTTCGTTCTTGTTTTCGTTCTCGCTGTCGCCGCCCAAATCAATGTCGTTGCCGACGAATTGCAGGCCAAACGCGTTGAGATTGTTGCTGTTACGATCAGATGACATCGTGTTGTCCTCGGTTGGGACCGCAGTCACTTGACCGTTCTCATCTTTCACACGGTCTTGGGTTCACGCGGTCGGTTGAGTTTTCGATGGAGAAACGATGGGTCGCCTGGCTGAGGGGACTGATAGCCGGGTACCCTTGAACTCAGTTCTGGATGGCTGAAGACCTCCCCTTTGTTGGCGGGGTGAGGCTCGGATTCTCACAATGTCGTGAACGCAAGACCATTGTAGATGGCCCAAATCGCGACTGATTGCTGAATCTCAAGCACCCACGCCCATGTTGCTTGAACCAACAAAGTTTGTGGCCGTGACCCTGAAATTGTAAGCTGACAGTTCGCGCTAGGCTGTTTGGGTCAGACCGCCAAGAAGTCGCGGCGCTGATCTAGCTATTGCAGCCGATGATCGGTCAGAAATATTGACCTCTTGCCACAATTCTACGATTGCGAGTCATTTGCTGCAGAATTGCCCAAGTCCCGGCTGCTTGCATCGGGCAAAAAGGCCATGCCGATGATCGTGTGGTTGGGCTAGCCGAACTAGGCCGAAGGGCTAGCTCGCTTGAGTGCTGAATTGTCCGGAAGGGCTATGCGAGGGCTTTCGCTAGCTCATCTTGCATATACCGAACCGTTAATAAGCGGTATATGGTATCTAAATAATGCTCCCCAAAGGCGGCAACTGGGGGAAAAAAGACGCGCATTTGTGAACATTGGGTGGGTGAACTCATGTACCGAGTGGCAATTCCCAGCGCACGCCGCGCTAACGGAGCGGATGGCTCCGCGCAGAAAACCTGCAAGACCTTGCTGATCGTTGCTCCGGCCGATTTCGTCTCGGAGAGTCTTATTTTTGCGATCGAGCGCGAGTTTCACTGGATCACCGTCGATCAGGTGTCGACCCTTGCCGACGCCTGCGTCGGCTTTGATGCCCCTGTGTCGCTGATCCTGGTCGAGGCCAAGCAGTTGCCCGAGGTGGCGGCCCAATCCGAAAGGCTGGCGCTTCTCCATCCCTCAGCACAGATCATGCTGATCCAGGAGGACGGGCGGCAGGAGGTTTCGATCCGCGACGTGGTTACCGCGCGCAATGTGCGTGGCGTCTTGCCGATGAACCTCAAGCTCGACGTGTGGCTATCCGTCGTTCGCTTGGTCTTGCGCGGCGGCGAATACTTCCCGCTGTCGCTGTTCGAGCCGATCATCGAGCGGCGGCGCGCCGGCGCTACCGGGCCTGCCGTCAGCTTCGACGCTCCGCAGAAGCCGCAAGCCTCGCAAGAGAACGAAGTGGATGATTTCGACGAACTTACGGAGCGCGAATTGCAGATCCTGGCCATGGTTGCCCGCGGCCTGCAGAACAAGCTGATCGCTGCCGCACTCGGTCTTTCCGAGCACACGGTGAAGATTCACCTGCACAACATCATCACCAAGCTCGGTGCCCACAACCGCACCGAAGCTGCCGCGGTGTATCACAAGCGGCGGGAGAGCGGCGGCGAGCGACGTGTTGGCGATGTCGCTGTGCTTCATGCGCAGCAAACGTTGTCATGAGAGCAAGATGCCGCGTTTCCAGGACGTGCTGCTTACCGTTGGCCAGCTCAACTACACCTGGACCAACACCGAAAGCCTGCTCATCTATCTGATCGCCGGCCTTGCCAAGGTCGACAAGGAAACGGCGATCATCATCTTCCTGACATTGAACACGACACGTGCGCGCATCGACCTCGTCGAGCGGCTCGCCAAGATGGCGAAGACACCGCAAGCCTGCCGCGAGGCCGTGCTGTCGGTGGCCGCTCAACTGACGCACCAAGGCAAGCTGCGCAACAAGTACAGCCATTGCATCTATTCGTTCGACGAGACCGGCACGCGCGCCAGCACCCAACTGATGCGCATCTTCGACAGCAAGGACAGCGTCCGCTACGGCAAGAACGAAGAGCTCGACGACAACGAGATGCATCGCATCTCGGCGTCGATCGAGGCGATCAGGGACATCAACCGGCAGATATGGAAGATCGTCGAGGACAATGCGTTTCCGCACTGAGCGGGTTCGGGATCCTCAAGCGCCGATACGCGTCCACCTTCCGCTTTCCGACTGCGACTGCCGCGCGAAGTAGCGGTAGGGCGTGCTCTTCCAGTTCCTGATGGCGCCGGTGCGGTTGTCCAGGATGAGATCGCCACTGTCGGTGCGTACCGTCAGCACCGTGTGTCCAGTGCCGCCATAGGTGGCAACCGTCAGCAGCAGGGTCGATGCCGGCCAACCGAGCTTTCGCAGCTCGTTTTTCTTGAGGATGGCGATGTCTTCGCAATCGCCCACCGATGTCGGCAATCGCCAGTCATCGTCACGTCCTGTCGTGGCGATATCCTCGCGTTGCCGTATGCGCTGGTTGACCGAGGCATTGACCTTCTTGAGGTCGCTCATGCGCGCTTCGGTGAGCGCCATCACCTTGGTCTTGCCGGCAGAGCTGCATAGTCCTGGTTGTCTAGCACAAAAGGCGTTTGCCGCCGGCGGGGCGAAGGCATAGCCGACAGTGCTCATGCTCGATCCGGCGGTGGTAGACTGGCTGCAGCCAGCCGGAATCAAGGCGATCGCAAGTAGCGCCGCGATTTTTTGCACGTGCTGTCCCCCTCTCAATGGGTACTAGCAGACAGCATATTAGAGCTAGATAAATCAACCCATGCGAGCGACCTTTGCACTGATTTCAAAAGGTTGTATGATTAACAAAGTGTTTCCGATGATCGGATCACGTGATCATAGCGCCAGTTTGGGGACGGGCGCGTTTTTTCCCTCAGGAGGAAGAAATGACGACGTTCCCAACCTGCGTGCGCAGGATTCACACGATTCTGCTGGTTTCCTCGGCTCTTGCGGCAGTCAGCTTTGTTTTCCCCGCATCAGCCCAGAGCAACGTTCGGCCACGCATGGCGGCCGCGCAATGCCAGCCACTTTCCCAAAGCAACTATGAAATGTGCTGCATTGCGCTCAATCGCAGCAGCATCATGTCGGCTGACGAATTGGCACAATGCCCTCCACTGACCACGTCGCTGATCGCGGCCGTACTGGCCGGCAGCGAGAATGGCGGCGATGACGGCGGCACCGGAAGCGAGAATGACGGCGGTGGTGATGGCGACGGTGATGGCGACGGCGACGGCGATGGTGATGGCGACGGCGACGGCGATGGTGACGGTGACGGTGACGGTGATGGCGACGGTGACGGTGACGGCGGTGTCGGTGGCGGCGGCTCGGGCGGCGGCGCCGGTGGCTGAGCCTGACCGAACCTGACCGGGCAACACGCTAGAGATACCGGGCGGCGACAGCCGCCCGGTTTTTGTTGGATGCAGCGGAGAATTGCCCAGGCTTAACAGTTTACTTCGAGACCGCCCAATAGCGGTCGTCGGCGAAGGTCGTGCCCATCATCAGACCCTTGACCCGCGCGCTGATGCCAAGCTTGCGCACTTCCTGGAACATCATGATGAAGGGCGAGCTGTCGGTGTGCACCTTCTGGATCGCCTCGTACATGGCCTTACGCTTGGCGGTGTCCTGTTCGCGCACGGCGGCCATGGCATCGGGTGAAAGTGCGCCGGCGTTCCAGCCGAAGCGGTCGGCCAGGCTGTCGGAGCCATCGGGCGCGTCCTGCTTGTTGACGGCGAACGCTTTGGCGTTGGAGTGCGGATCGGGGTAGTCGGGGCCCCAAAGGCCAAGCCAGATGTCGAGATCGTGGTTGCGGTAGCGGTCCAGCCACTCGCGGCCACCGACGACCTGCAGGTTGAGCTGGACACCCGCCTTGGCCATGGTTGCCTGGATCGCCTTGGCAAAAGCGGTGAAGGGTTGGGTATCCCACACCACCATGTCGAGCGAGAACTCGCCGCTGACCCCGCCTTCGGCCAGAAGCGCCTTCGCCTTCTCGATATCGAAGCTGAACGGCTTGTAGGCAATGGCGCCGAGAAACCCGTTCGGCACCAGCGTCTGGTGCACTTCCATGGTGCCGCGCGAAATGGTGTCGACGATACCCTGATAGTCGACCAGATATTTAATCGCCTCGACCACCTTGGGATTGGCGAGATACTGGTTCCGGACGTTGAGGCCCATGTAATAGATGTTGCCCGAGCGGCCGTGGACGATAGCCAGCTTCGGGTTGTTGGTGAGGGTGTCGAAATCGTTGGGCCCGAGCCGGTTGGCGATGTCGATCTCGTCGGATTCGAGCAGCCAGCGCTGGGCCGAGCTTTCCGCGACATGGCGGATCAGCACGTGCTCGACCTTGGCCGGCTCGCCCCAATAGTTGTCGTTGCGCGTCAGCAGGATCGACTCCCTGGGCTGCCACTTGCTGAGCACAAACGGACCTGATCCGGCGGAGTTCTGTGCCTTCAGCCAGCCATTGCCATAGTCGCCATCGACTTCATGCGCCTTGATCGTCTTGCTATCGACGATGGCGCCCATATAGGACGACAGGCAGTAAAACAGGAAACTCGGCGAATAGGTGTCGGCGATGGTGATGACCAGGGTCTGGTCGTCGAGCGCCTTGATGCGGTCGTCGACATTGTCGGGCGAAAAGCCGAACTGGCCGATGATGAAGGCCGAGCGCGACTTGAGGTGGATAACCCGCCTGAGCGAGAATTCGGCGTCCCATGCCGTCACCGGATTGCCCGAGGCAAAGCGTGCCTTCGGGTTCATCTTGAAGGTGAAGGTCTTGCCGTCGGGCGAAATCGTCCAGCTTTCGGCGAGCAGGCCCTGGATGCGGGTCGGGTCGTTGGCGTCGAAGCTGACCAGCGACTGATAGATCTGGCTGCTGGTCAGCACGCCGCCAACCTCGCCGACCTCGCCCGGATCGAGCGTCACCACGTCATCAATGGCATCGGCAACGACCAGTGTATCGTCGGGCGTATGGGCAAACGCAACCGAGACAGCGAGAGCTGTCCCGATTATCGCTGCAACCATCGCCTTGAGCAAACGCATGCCTCTGTCCCTCATGAGCCTTTGCTGCGGCCCAAATCATCGGCTCGGCGGCGTCGATCAGAAAGTCGTCGTAATAGACCGATTTGTGAAGGGGTTATATTCTTTATTCTGCATATGAACATGCAACTTTATGCAGGGAATGGAATTCTGTCGTCGGTCAATTTTTGCGTATTCCGTTTCGATATGGCCGTCAATTTGGGTCTGCGATAGCGTGTTTACGCTGCCGTACCGGATTACAAATGTCCCGAACGTCCTGTTTTTAGAATCTTTTTCCGTGGAGTTGTCCCATGCGCTTTTCTCTGTTTGCCGCCGTCGTTACTGCCGGCCTGGCCTTTGCGACCGGCGCACTGGCTGAACGCCTGACGGACAAGCCGCTTGTCGACGCGGCCTGGCTCAAGTCCAACCTCGGCAACAAGAGCCTCGTCGTCATCGACGTGCGCGACGCCACGAAGGACGGTGCCAACCCCTATGCCAAGGGCCATGTGCCGGGTGCGGTCAGCGCGCCTTATGCGACGGCCGGCTGGCGCGCCGCAGTGAACGGCGTTCCCGGCATGCTGCCGCCGCTCGATACCATCACCAAGACCATCGGCGACCTCGGCGTCAGCAATGACAGCCATGTCGTGATCGTGCCGAACGGTACCGACTCTTCCGAATTCGGCGGCGCCACCCGCGTCTACTGGACCTTCAAGGTGCTCGGCCATGACGCCGTGTCGATCCTCGACGGCGGCGCGCGCGCCTGGGAAGCCGCCGGCGGCGAACTCGCGACCGATGTGGCAAAGCCTGCTGCCGTTGCCTTCAAGGGCGAGCTGAGGCAGGAGCTTCTGGCCACCACCGCCGATGTCGAGAAGGCGCGTGCCGAAGGCATCAAGCTGATCGACGGCCGCCCGGCAGCACAGTTCAAGGGCGAGGCCAAGAGCCCTGTCGTTCGTGTAGCCGGCACCATCCCCGGCTCGAAGAATCTCGAAAACACCAAGCTTTACGACGCCGACAAGGCGTCCTTCGCCTCGAAGGAAACCGTCGGTGGCCTATCCCAGGCTGTCGGCCTGGCCAAGGACGAGCAGAACATCGCCTTCTGCAACACCGGCCACTGGGCGTCGGTGGTGTGGTTCGGCCTGAGCGAGGTCGAGGGCAACAAGAACACCAAGATGTATGACGGATCGATGGCCGAGTGGGCCGCCGATCCGGCACGCCCTGTCCAGCCCGGCAACTGATCGCCGGACAGGGGCAGACCCGACATGACGATGTCCAGGAGCGATCCTGGACATCGTCATTTGAAGCGGCCACGCTTGGACTTCCAGATTTTCGCGGACTGAACTGAAATGACTGAGATAAATGCCACCGCGCCGGCGCCTGTCGCAGGCGTCAATCTCGACAAGGGGCCTGTCGTCTTTGTCGGGCTTGCCCTCATCCTTGGCGCGCTCGCCATCGGCGAGGCGATCGACGCCCGCCAGACGGTGCTGTTTGTCATCGGCGGCCTGCTCGGCCTGACACTCTACCACGCCTCGTTCGGTTTTACCGGCGGCTGGCGTCGCTTTGTCGTCGAGAAGCGCGGCAATGCCATCCGCGCCCAGATGCTGATGATCGCGGCTGCTGCCATTGTCTTCATCCCGCTTCTGTCGTTCGGCAGCTTCAACGGCCAGGCGCTTGTCGGCGCCTTCGCGCCGGTCGGCGTGTCGGTGCTGGTTGGGGCTGCGATGTTCGGCCTTGGCATGCAACTCGGCGGCGGTTGCGGCTCGGGCACGCTGTTCACCGTCGGGGGCGGCAGCTCGCGCATGCTGGTGACGCTGGTCTTCTTCATTGTCGGTGCTGTCATCGGCACGGCGCATCTGCCGTGGTGGCTGGCGCTGCCTTCATTGCCCGAGATCAGCCTTGGCCGGACGCTCGGCGTGCCGGGCGGCGTGATCGTCACGCTGGTCGGCCTCGGCGCTGTCGCTGCCGCGACCGTGCTGGTCGAGCGTCGCGCCCATGGCGAAATCGAAACGGCCAAGTCCGCACCGCGCCAGGGCGTTGGCCGCCTGCTGCACGGCCCATGGCCGCTGGTGGGGGCAGGGCTTGTGCTTGCCGGGCTCAACATCGCCACACTCGCCACCGCCGGCCATCCCTGGTCGGTGACCTTCGGCTTCGGCCTGTGGGGCGCCAAGGTGGCGCAAGCGGCCGGCGTTCCCGTCGAGACCTGGGCGTTCTGGAACTGGCCGGGACCGGCCAAAGCGCTGGGCTCGAGCGTGCTTGCGGACGTCACTTCGGTGATGAATTTCGGCATCATCCTGGGGGCAGCACTCGCTGCCGGGCTTGCCGGCAAGTTCGCGCCCAAGGTACATGTGACGTTCGCCTCGTTCCTGGCGGCCGCGATCGGCGGTGTGCTGATGGGCTATGGCGCGCGGCTGTCGTTCGGCTGCAATGTCGGCGCGCTGTTTTCCGGCATCGCCTCGGGCAGCGTGCATGGCTGGCTGTGGTTTGCCTCGGCCTTTGTCGGCAGCCTTGGCGGCGTCGCGCTGCGTCCTCTGTTCGGCCTCGATGGGTTCAAGAAATGAGCGCGCGCAACACTTTGCTGTTCGGCACGGCTTTCCTCGCCGCCACATCGGCTGTCGCTGTCGACCACTATCGATTTGCCGCGCCCAAGGTAGCACCCGCAGCCGCCGCACCGGCGACGCCTTGTGCCGCCGGCAATCCTTGCGCCGCAGGCTCGCCTTGTGCCGCAGCCTCACCGTGCTCTGCCGCTTCGCCCTGTGCCGCTGCGGCTCCATGTGCTGCGGCATCCCCGTGCGCGGCAGCGGCACCATGCTCCGCCGCCTCGCCTTGCTCGGCTGCAGCCGCTCCCGCGGCCGCCGCCCCATGCGCCGCTGCCTCTCCATGCGCTGCGGCTCCGGCGCCTTGCGCTGCTGCAGCACCGTGTGCCGCCGCTTCGCCTTGCGCGGCCCAGCCGCAATAGGCCAAGCTGCGGCCTGGAGGCGCCATGGACGAGACGAGATCCGAAGCAGCACGGCAGGCATTGTTCTGCGAGCAGGTGCTGGCGAAGTCGGGCAGCAACGTGCTGCTCGAGACGCTGCGCGAGGCGAAGTCAGTCGCGGCGTGGGAGCATTTTCCTCCAGGCGACGTGTTCGATCCCGAGACCGGGGCGCAGTGGTACTATCACAGCCATCCGCCGCAGGAAGGGCAGGCCGAGCACGGCCATTTCCATTGCTTCGTGCGGCCCGAGGGCGCGAAAGGCCCGATCCACCACATCGTTGCCGTGGGTGTCGACGCTTATGGCAAGCTTGTCAGGCTGTTCAGCGTCAACCAATGGGTCGTCGGCGACGACTGGCTGGAAGCGGAGGCGACGATTGCACTGCTGCCGCGCTTCAATCTGCATTTCGCGCGGCCGTCCTATCTGGTCAATCGCTGGCTGAGTGCCGTGCTTGCGCTTTATGCCGATGAGGTCAGAACGCTGATCCGCGAGCGCGACCGCGTGCTGGCGGCGCATCAGTCGCCGAATGGCGCTCCAGCGCGCGATGACCGCGCGCTGGAGGTGACGTCCGAACTCGGCGTTGACCTTCGCCAGATGGCCGCCGGCCTGGGCGTCTGATTTCCAATTCATCGACCGCGCATCGTGCCTTCCGAAAACCGGTTCAGATTTTCGGGCCGATGCGCTAGCCCCGCAGGATCACCCTGATCGCCTGGTCGAACACCGGGTGCATGCTGCCAGCATGATGTGACAGGCGGTTGCCCGAGCCGGCATTGCAGGTCATGGCCACCGTCAGGCCGGACTTGGGCTCGTGCTGCATGACGGTGACGTAGCCCGGAATGCCACCTTGGTGACCGTAAAGCAGGAGATCGGCGTAGCTGCTTTGGAACAGGCCAGTACCCGTCTCGCGCATGCGGGTTCCCGGGAAACTGAATTCGGCGCGGTCTTCGCTCATCTCGCGGAACAAAGGCGCCGGCAGCAGGCTGCCGGAAAACAGCGCCCGCATGAACCTCACCATGTCGCGTGGCGTCGACACCATGTCGCCGCAGCCATAGGCGCCGGAGAAGGGGAAGCTGTCGGATGAATCCTGCAGCTCGTCGGAGTAGGGCAGCACGCCATCCATGCGCCACATCTCGCCGCCGTCGGCGATGCCGGCTGCAGCATTGGATGCGGGTTTGGGGCGATGGTAGTAGCCGCGCACCATGCGCTCGGTCGGGAAGCTTTCGGTCGCCGGCGACCATGTGTCCTTGAGGCCGAGCGGGTCGAGCACTTTTGCCCGTACATAGGCGCCCAACGATAGCCCCGAGACCGCCTCGATCAGCATGCCGGCCAGCACATAGCCGGTGTTGTTGTAGACGGCAGGGCCGCCTGGGGCCTTCTGGCCGCCGACGCTGAAGGCGAGATCGACAAGCTGCGACGGCGTCCATGACCTGCTCGGGTCCATCGGGATGTCGTATTCGAACTCGGGCAGGCCGCCGCGATGGTTGATCAGCTGGCGCACCGAGACCTCGCCGGCGCGTGGCAGATCAGGGAACCAGGTCGAAATCGGGCGGCCGAGATCGACCTTGCCGTCTTCGGCGAGCTTCATCAGGGCTGCGGCGACAAAGGTCTTGGTGCAGCTGCCGATCTTGAACAGATGGTCAGGCGTGACCGCGATGTTGCGCGGCCGGTCAGCCAGGCCTGATGTCACGGCAATGACGTCGCCATCGCCGAGCGCGAAGGCAAACGAGGCACCTACCGCGCCCTCGGCGCGGTAGGTTTCGAACAGACGGTTCAATTCTTCGAGCATGACGGTCTGCCCTCGTTGTAGGCGGTGGCCCTATTCGGCGATGTCGACGGCGGCGAAATTCTGCCGGCCAAACGGATCCATCACATAATTGAGCACGCTCTTGCGCACCGGGATGGAGACGACCGAATGGGCGATCGGCGCTTCCGGCACCTCGGCCTTCAGGATCGCCTGGGCCTGGCGGTAGATATCGGCGCGCTTTTCCGGATCTGATGTGACGCGGCCGGCCTCGAGCAGCTTGTCGAAATCCTGGTTGCACCAGCGCGACCGGTTCGAGCCGCCCTTCACGCCGTCGCAGGCGAAGGAGAAGGAAAGCATGTTGTCGGGATCGCCATTGTCGCTCGAACCGCCGAGCAGATAGGCATCGTGCTCGCCCTTGCCGGTGCGGGTCAGATATTCGCCCCACTCGAAGGTGACGACCTCCGACTTGACGCCGACGGCGGCCCAGTCGGCCTGGATCATCTCGGCCATGCGGCGGGCATTGGGATTGTAGGGGCGCGACACCGGCATCGCCCACAGCTTGATGTTGGTGGCGGCATCGAGGCCGGCTTCCTGAAGCAGCTTTTTCGCACCTTCGGGGTCGTAGTCGATGGCGGCATCCGTGACCGCACCCAGTTGCATCGGCGGCACGACGCTGCCGGCAAGGCTGCCGGCGCCCTGATAGACAGCCTCGACGATCGCCTGGCGGTTGATCGCCTTGGCCAGTGCCGTGCGCACGCGCACGTCACCGAGTGGCTTGTGCTCGGTGTTGAAGCCGACGGAGCCGATGTTCTGCCCGGGCTGGCTGAGGATATCGACGTCCGGGTTGTCCTTGAGCTCGGCAAGGGCAGCAGCCGGGGGCGGGGCGGCGACCTGGCATTCGTTGGCCTTGACGCGGGTGACGCGGACCACCGGCTCCGGCGTGATGGCGAAGATCAGCGTGTCGATCTTGGGCGCGCCGTTCCAGTAGTCCTTGTTGGCGGCATAGCGGATCTGCGCGTCCTGCTGGTAGGCCTGGAGCACGAACGGGCCGGTACCGACCGGCCGCTGGTCGATCAGTTCGGGCGTTCCGGCGGCGACCATCTTTTCGGTCTGCTCGAGCGACAGGATGGAGAGATAATCGAGCGCGATGCCGGGCAGGAAGGTGACGTTGGCTGTCGGCAGCGTGAAGCGCACGGTGTAGTCGTCGACTTTCTCGATGTTCGAGATCATCGAGCCCATGCCGAGGCCGTTGAAGTACTCGTACGAGGCGTTGGCCAGCTTGTAGTACGGGTTGGTGGCGTCGCGCTGGCGATTGAAGGTGTAGAGCACGTCGTCGGCGTTGAACTCGCGTGACGGCGTGAACGTCTCATTGGAGTGGAATTTGACGCCCTTGCGGAGATGGAAGGTGTAGACCTTGCCGTCCTTGGAGACGTCCCATGTCTCGGCGAGCGCGGGTCCGACTTCGGTGGTACCAGGCTTGAACTCGACGAGGCGGTTGAAGATCGTCTTGGCCGCCGCGTCCATGGTGGAGTCGGCGACAGTCAGCATCGGATTGAAGGTCTCGGGGCTGGCCTCCGAGCAGTAGACCAGTGTCTTGGCGTAGGCCTGGCCGCCGAACAACATGGTCGAGGCGACAAGCGCCGAACGCAGAATAATGCCTGAAGAAGTCATTGTTATCGCTCCCTTTTTTTGTTTGATGCCGCCGCGCGGCGGTTCTCCTCCCTCCGCGCGCCAGCACTCTTGCTTGGACTGAGGTCTAAGTGCTCACCGCGTGCTCGGCTTCCGACCGCACGAATCGATCCGGCGCGAGCGCGCCATAACTCACGCCGAGTTCGACGAGGTCGTCGGGCAGCGGCTCGCCGCGCATCAGCGCCGAGCCGAGGCGTGCCAGCGTCAGCGACACCTGGAAGCCGTAGCCGCCCTGGCCGCCGAGCCAGAAGAAGCCGGGCAGGCGCGGGTCGAAACCGACGACCGGCGTGCGGTCGGGCGCGAAGGTGCGCAGGCCGGCCCATGGCGTCGACGGGCGGCCGACATCGAGGCCCGTCACTTCCTCGATGTTGTAGGCGGCGGTGGCGACGTCGATGTCTTCCGGATAGGCATCGCAAGGCTCGGTGTCCGCCTCGTCGGCGAGCGAGCCGATCAGCCGGCTTGCATCCGGCTTGAAATAGAAGCGCTCGTGCAAGTCGACGACCAACGGCCACTTGCGGACGTCGACGCCGGTGGGCGGATCAAACAGGAAGGCGGTGCGTCGCTTGGGCGCGAAGCCGAGGCCGGACAGGCCGGCACGTCCGGCGATGACGTCGACCCAGGCGCCGGCGGCGTTGACGACGACGTCGCCCTCATGGATGCCGGTTGAGGTGACGACGCGGAAGCCTTGCGGCGTGCGCTTGATCTCAAGCACATCTGCACCGGTGACGATGCCGCCACCGGCGACCTTCAGCGCCGCGGCCTGGGCCTGGACCATCTTGCCGGTGTCGATGTCGACTGCGCCTGGTTCGTAGACGGCGCCACAGGTCCGCTCCGGCGCGATCAGCGGCACCAGTTCGGTGACCTCCTCGGGCGATAACCGCCGCACGGACGGCACCAGGGCTTGGTACTCGGCGGCGAGCTTGTCGATGGCGTCGTCGTCGTCGGGGCCGCCAAAATGCAAAGCGCCGCGCGCGTGCTCGATGAAGCCGCCGTCAATGATCGCCTGCCGGCTTGCCACCGAAAGCGCGCGCACCAGCGCGTTGCCATAGGTCTCGGTGAACAAAGCGGCGGAGCGTCCGCTGGCGTGGTAGCCAAGCTGGGATTCGCGCTCGATGACAGTAACCTCGGCCCATTGTTGGACGGCGGCTGCGATCGAAAGGCCGGCTATGCCGCCACCAATGACGATTACTTTTTGGGTGTGGGACTTGGAATGCATGGCCATTCGTAAAATCATTTTCTGATGCAGTCAATAATTAGCGTATAGGAAAAATATAGGTGAATCTTGCCGAGTGAAGTTGGAATAGCTAACACAGGCGGGTGATGGAGATGACCCATGTCGGAACAGCCGAATCTTGGCGACTGCCTGCGCAACCTGAGACGGCAGCATGGCTGGACGCTTCAGGACGTCAGCCATCTCACTGGCGTGGCGGTGTCGACGCTGTCGAAGGTCGAGAACGACCAGATGTCGCTGACCTACGACAAGCTGTTGCAGATCTGCGGCGGGCTCGGCATCCATGTCACCGAACTGTTGAGCGGCGACTCCAAGCAGCCTACGGCGCGCACCCGTCGCTCGGTAACGTCAAAGACGACGACGCTGCGCCAGCTGACGCGCAACTACGACTATTTCTATCTCGCCACCGATCTGGTGCGGAAGCGCATGGTGCCGATCCTGGCCAATGCCCGGGCACGCACGCTCGAGCAGTTCGGCCCGCTGACCAGTCATGCCGGCGAGGAATTCCTGATCGTGCTGAAGGGCGAGATCGAAGTTCACACCGAGCAATATGCGCCGGTGCGGCTCAAGCAAGGCGAAAGCGTCTACATCGACTCGACCATGGGCCACGCCTACCTGTCGGTAGGCGAGGGTGATGCCGAGATGCTGTGCGTCTGCTCCGGCGACGAGCCCGACATGGAACAGACGCTGATCGGCCTCAACGACGAAGAGAAGATCGAGGCTTAGGTGTCGTTTCCAAGAAGGTTGTTCAGCCTTTGGAACGGGCTGATGCCGCCGAGTGCAGAGTGTGGGCGCGTTAGGTTGTAGTTTGCTGCCCAGTGGTGAATGGCTTTGGCGCGTTCGTTCGATGAGGC
>NZ_JACZEP010000002.1 GCF_014863355.1 Aminobacter carboxidus
ACAAGGACCTTTCTGAAACCCGCCAACCAAGAAAACCAGTTCCTTGGAGCGAACTCCGGGGCCGCCAGCGGCGCGCCGCCCTCGTTGTTGAGGCGTATATAGTCGCCACCCCTCCAAACTGTCAACGACCTTTTCCAACTTTTGCGAATTTTTTAAGACACAAAACCAAACACTCAACCACAACCCACAAAGACCCTGCGGAAGGGCGGCGGGAACTGCCCAACTTCTTCAGCAAAGTCCGGCAAGTCATTCAATCCAAACGCGAAGTCGCCAAAAGTCATGTATCCAACCACGGGAAACAACGGGCTGCCGTCGGGAATCGCGCGCTTGCAACAATGATTCAGCACCGATTCACGCCGAACCAAAGCCGCCTGGCGTCGGCGTCACCACAATAACCGCCTCGCCTGCCTGCAGCACCGTCTGGTCGCAGGCCCTGAGCACGTCGACGGTGCCGTCATTGCGGCGGACCTTGGTCGCGCCCTTCTGACCCTCGCCGCCGCCATCAAGTCCAAGCGGCGGACGGGCGCGATGCGACGACAGGATCGAGCACTCCATCTTTTCAAGGAAACGGATCGTGCGCCTAGTGCCATCGCCACCGGGCCAGCGGCCCTTGCCGCCCGAACCCTCGCGAATATGAAAGTCCTCGAGCAGGACGGGAAAGCGCAGTTCGAGGATCTCCGGATCGGTCAGGCGCGAATTGGTCATATGAGTATGCACCCCCGACGTGCCGGCAAAGCCGCTGCCATCGTTCATGCGGCCGGCTGATGAACCCGAGCAGATCGTCTCGTAATATTGGTAGGTGGCGTTGCCGAAAGTCAGGTTGTTCATCGTGCCTTGCGCATTGGCGAGCGCCCCCATGGCACCGAAGATGGCGTTGGTGACGTGCTGCGAGGTCTCGACATTGCCGGCGACAACGGCCGCCGGATAGGATGGCTTCAGCATCGATCCCTCAGGGATGATGATGTTGATCGGCCGGAGGCAGCCGGCATTCATCGGGATGTTGTCTTCGACCATGACACGGAAGGCATAGAGCACGGCGGCGCGGGCGACGGGTTCGGGTGCATTGAAGTTGTTCTTCATCACAGGCGAGGTACCGGTGAAATCGACAGTCGCCTCGCGCCTGTCGCGGTCGACTGATATCCTGACCTTGATCACCTGGCCGGTATCGGTCGGATATTCATATTCGGAATGGTCGGGCAGGCGTTCAAGCACGCTGCGCACGCTTTCGGCGGCATTGTCCTGGACATGGCCCATATAGGCCTCGACGACCTCGAGCCCGAAATGGCCGATCATCTTTTTGAGTTCCGCCACACCCTTTTCGTTGGCGGCGATCTGCGCCTTGAGGTCAGCGATGTTCTGCTGCGGGTTGCGTGCCGGGTATGGGTGATCGGTGAGCAGCTGGAGCAACTCGTTTTCGCGGAAGGTGCCGCGCGCGACGAGGCGGAAATTGTCGAACAATACGCCTTCCTCGTCGACGGTCGTCGCCAGCGGTGTCATCGAGCCGGGCGCGGTGCCGCCGACATCGGCATGATGGCCGCGCGCGGCGACCCAGAAGAGGATGTCTTTTCCCGCCTCATCGAAGACCGGTGTCACGACGGTGATGTCGGGCAGATGGGTGCCGCCATTATAAGGAGCGTTGAGCGCAAAGACATCGCCGGGGTGGATGTCGCCTTGGTTGAGCCGAATGATGGTCTCGACCGATCGGTCCATCGAGCCAAGATGCACCGGCATGTGAGGCGCATTGGCGACGAGCGCGCCGGTGTGATCGAAGACGGCGCAGGAGAAATCGAGCCGCTCCTTTATGTTGACCGAATAGGCGGTGTTCTGCAGCGTCACGCCCATCTGCTCGGCGATCGACATGAACAGATTGTTGAACACCTCAAGCATGACCGGGTCGGCGGCGGTGCCGATGGCGGCGCGGCGCAGCTTTTTCTCGGTACGCCGCATCAGCACGTGGTCGCGGGCGGTGATCTCGGCCAGCCAGCCCGGCTCGACCACGATGGTCTGGTGGCTCTCTATGATAAGAGCGGGACCCGACACCTTGTGGCCCGGCTTCATGACGGCGCGGCGGAAGATGCCGGCATCGTGCCAGACGCCCTCGGCGAAGATCTGTCTCACCTCCGAAGAAATGGCCGGCTTTTGCTCTAGCCCGGCCTCGTGTTCCGAAAGCCCGCGGGCGCTGCCATCGCGGCCTTCGAGCGCCACCGCCTCGACCACGATGGGCTTGTCTTTATATGCAAAGCCGAATTGTGCCTTGTGCGCGGCCTCGAAGGCAGCTTTGGCGTCGACGATAGAACCATTCTCGAAGCCAACAGGCAAAGTCGTATCGGTGCCGTCGTAGCGGATGTGCAGGATCGGCCGGACAACGACATCGGCCTCATCGATGGCCTGGCTGGCGAGTTCGGCCATGACCTGGGCGCGCAGTTCCCCGATCAAAGCCTCGATCTGATCGAGCGAGCCATCTTCCAGCGGCTTGAGCAGCGCCTGCTGGCGCGAGGCGAAGACCGACGCCAGCCCAATGCCATAGGCCGACAGCAGGCCGGAGAAGGGATGGATCAGCACCGCCTCCATGCCCAGCGCATCGGCGACCAGGCAAGCGTGCTGACCGCCGGCGCCGCCGAAGCAGTTGAGCAGGTATTCAGTGACGTCGTAGCCGCGCTGGACCGAGATCTTCTTGATGGCGTTGGCCATGTTTTCGACGGCGATGGTGACGAAGCCCTCGGCAACCGCTTCGGGCGTCCGGCCGTCGCCAATCTCGCGGGCAAGGACGGCAAATCTTTCGCGCACAACGACGGCATCGAGCGGCTGGTCCTGGCCAGGGCCGAAAATGGCAGGGAAGAAATCCGGCTGCAGCTTGCCCAACATGACATTGGCATCGGTGACGGCGAGCGGGCCGCCACGGCGGTAGCAAGCGGGACCGGGATTGGCGCCGGCGGAATCGGGCCCGGCGCGGAATCGCCCGGCCTCGAAATGCAGCACCGAGCCGCCACCGGCGGCGACGGTGTGGATGCGCATCATCGGCGCACGGACGCGAACGCCCGCGACCTCGGTGTCGAAGCTGCGCTCGTATTCGCCGTCATAATGAGTGACGTCGGTCGAGGTGCCGCCCATGTCGAAGCCGATGACCTTGTCGAATCCGGCGAGCTTTGCCGTCTCGACCATGCCAACGACGCCGCCGGCAGGACCTGACAATAGCGCGTCCTTGCCCTGGAACAGGTCAGCGGCGGTGAGGCCTCCGGAGGACATCATGAACATCAGACGGGGGCCATCCGGCTGGCTGATCTCCCCCCCTGTGGGCGAGATGCCCGGCAGGGCAGAGAGAGGCAACGTGGTGGGATGACCTTCGGGACTGGTCGACTGCAAGGGTTGCGGGACAGCGCCCCCCTCTGTCGGCTCCGCCGACATCTCCCCCACGAAGGGGGAGATTGGCGTTGCGCCCAGTTGCCCCGCCACCTGCTGCACATATCGCGACAGGATCGGCGAGAGATAGGCGTCGACGACAGTGGTATCGCCGCGCCCGACGAGCTTGATCAGCGGCGAGACCTCGTGGCTGACGGAGACCTGGCTGAATCCGCATTTGCGGCAGACGGCGGCGACGGCGCGTTCGTGCTCGGGGAATTTCCAGGCGTGCATGAAGACGACAGCCACCGCTTCGATGCCGTCGGCCCGGGCCTGCAGCAGCTGCGGCTTGATCTCCGCTATGTCGAGCAGGCGCTCGACGGTACCGTCGACCCGAACCCGCTCGTCGACCTCGACGACACGCGCGTATAGCTGCTCGGGCAGGATGATTTCCTTGGCGAAGATGTCGGGCCGCGCCTGATAGGCGATACGCAACGCATCGCGAAAGCCCTTTGTGATGAGAAGAAGAACGCGGTCGCCCTTGCGCTCCAGAAGCGCATTGGTGGCAACCGTCGTGCCCATCCTGATGTCACCGATGCTGCCGGCAGGGATGGCAGCGCCCGGCGCGAGGCAGAGCAGGTCGCGGATGCCCTGGATGGCGGCGTCGCGATAGGCCTCGGGATTTTCCGACAAAAGCTTGCGCGGATGGAGATTGCCCCTGGGGTCACGACCGATGACGTCGGTGAAGGTGCCGCCGCGGTCGACCCAGAAATCCCACTTGCCCGACATGACGCTCTCCTGATCGAAGTCGCGGCGCGTCGAGAAACATTGCCGCTTGTCTGGGAGGAAGCGGCAGGCCAGCTGCCCCGTCAAGAGCAGAAAGCCCGCGCCATCTGACGCCGATGGGATTAGTTGTCCTGATCGTAGAGAACCACCATCAGCGCACGGGCGGTTTCGTTGCCGCTATTGCTGACTTCGTGGGCGACGTCGGCGCGGTAGCGCGCGGTCTCGCCTGTCTTCAGCGCCTGGCGCCCCAGTTCGGTTTCCACCAGAAGGCCGTCAGTATGGACGGTCAGGTGCTCGAAGGTCCCGGGCGCATGCGGCGCGCTCTGCAGCTTGCAGCCGGGCGCGATCTCGACCTCGTACCATTCGATACGGCCAGCGAGCGCGGGCGAGCTCAGGATGCGCAGCCGCCATGCGCCGTCGGGGCTCTTGATTTCAGGCGTCAGCGCCAGCGTCACCAGTTCGATGGCTTCGGTTTTACGCTGGTGGGTGATGCCGCCGGCGATGAGCTGGGAAAAATCGATGCCGAGCGCCTGGGTCAGCGACCACAGAACCGCGAATGTCGGGTTGGCCTCGCCGCGCTCGATCTGCGACAGCATCGAGCGCGAAACGCCCGAGATCGCCGCTAGCCGGTCAAGCGTCAGATGGCGCTCCTTGCGTTCCTTCTGGATTACCGGGCCGATCTTCGGCGCGTCGTTCAATTCCATGTTGCCTCCCCCAAAAGCGGCACACTGATAGCACTGGCTTGGCCGTCCTGCGAGGCATTTGCGTCTGGACTGCTGGCCCAACGGGATTCCACTAGACTTGCCATCATATCCATTATATCGGAATTTCCATCTTAACGGATGGAGAGACCGATGAACCAGGATTTCCTTTCCCACATCTCAAATGTTCTCCAGGGCATCGAGGCCGACGGTCTCTATAAGCGCGAGCGCGAAATCAACGGCCCGCAGTCGGGCCGCATCAAGGTGAAGGGTCCAGCCGGCGAACGCCAGATGGTCAATCTCTGCGCCAACAACTATCTCGGCCTCGCCGACAATGCCGACATCCGCAAGGCGGCGGCGGCGGCGCTCGACGAGTTCGGCTTCGGCATGGCATCGGTGCGCTTCATTTGCGGCACCCAGACCCTGCACCGCGAGCTGGAACATGCCGTTGCCGATTATCTCG
Organism: Aminobacter carboxidus; assembly: GCF_014863355.1. Taxonomy (GTDB): domain Bacteria; phylum Pseudomonadota; class Alphaproteobacteria; order Rhizobiales; family Rhizobiaceae; genus Aminobacter; species Aminobacter carboxidus. The sequence continues at coordinate 5,290 of NZ_JACZEP010000002.1, forward strand.
GCAAGGAGGATGCCATCCTGTTTGCCGCCTGCTTCGACGCCAATGGCGCGCTGTTCGAGCCGCTGCTTGGTGTCGAGGACGCCATCATCTCCGACAGCCTCAACCACGCCTCGATCATCGATGGCGTGCGGCTCTCCAAGGCCAAGCGCTTCCGCTATGCCCAAGGCGATATGAACGACCTCGAAGCGCAGCTCAAACAGGCCGCTGCAGACGGCGCCCGTTTCAAGCTTGTCGTCACCGACGGCGTGTTCTCGATGGACGGGCACATCGCCAAGCTCAAGGAGATCTGCGATCTCGCCGAGCGCTACGGCGCGATCGTCGCCGTCGACGATTGCCATGCCACAGGCCATATCGGTGAACAGGGCCGTGGCACGCCCGCTCTGACGGGCGCTGGGGACCGCGTCGACATCATCACCGGCACGCTGGGCAAGACGCTGGGCGGCGCCATGGGCGGCTTCATCGCCGCGTCGCAGCCTGTAATCGATCTGCTGCGCCAGCGGGCCCGCCCATATCTGTTCTCCAACTCCCTGGCGCCCGCCGTTGCCGCCGGCTCGCTAAAGGCAATCGAGATTGCCCGTGCCGCCGACGATTTGCGCGCCAAGCTCGGCCGCCACACCACGCGTTTCCGCGACGGCCTGACCCAGGCCGGCTTCACCCTGCTGCCGGGCGAAACGCCGATCATCCCTGTCATGCTTGGTGACGCTGTCTTGGCGCAGCGAATGGCCAAGGCGCTCGACGAGCGCGGCGTCTATGTCGCCGGCTTCTTCTATCCCGTCGTCCCGCAGGGCAAGGCGCGCATCCGCACCCAGATGTCGGCCGCACTCGACGACGCCGACATTACCTTTGCCATCGACGCCTTTGCCGACGCCGGCAAGTCGCTCGGCATCATTTGATATTCAGGAGTTTTCCCATGCGCGCACTGGTCAAGGCCAAGGCTGAACCCGGCATCTGGATGGAAGACCGGCCCGTACCTGAGGTCGGCCCCGACGACGTGCTGATCAAGGTCAAGAAGACCGGCATCTGCGGCACCGACATCCACATCTACAAATGGGACGAGTGGGCGGCCAAGACCGTGCCGGTGTCGATGATCACCGGCCATGAGTATGCCGGCGAGATCGTCGAGCTCGGCTCGCATGTGCGCGGCTTCAAGGTTGGCCAGCGCGTTTCGGGCGAAGGCCATGTCATCGGCATGCGCAGCCGCGCCAGCCGTGCCGGCCGTTACCACCTCGATCCGGAGACTCAAGGCATCGGCGTCAACCTGCCCGGCGCCTTTGCCGAGTATGTCCGCATCCCCGCCTTCAACGTGGTGCCGCTGCCCGATTCGATCGACGACGAGCTTGGCGCGATCCTCGATCCGCTCGGCAATGCGGTGCACACGGCATTGTCCTTCGACGTCGCCGGCGAGGACGTACTAATCACCGGTGCCGGCCCGATCGGCATCATGGGTGCGGCGGTGGCGCGGCATTGCGGCGCGCGCCATGTCGTCATCACCGACGTCAACCCGAAACGCCTCGAACTCGCCACCCAGGTTGCCGACGTAACCCCGGTCAATGTGGCGCAGGAAGAGCTGCGCGACGCCATGGGCCGGCTCGGCATGCGCGAAGGCTTCGACGTCGGCTTCGAGATGAGCGGCTCGCCCGCCGCCTTCGAGCAGTTGCTCGACCACACGCTGATGGGCGGCCGCATCGCGCTGCTCGGCGTGCCGGCCAAGCCCTTTCCCATCGACCTCGCCAAGGTCGTGTTCAAGATGATCACGCTCAAGGGCATCTACGGCCGCGAAATGTTCGAGACCTGGCACAAGATGCTGGCGATGCTGGAAAGCGGCCTCGACATCCGCAAGGTCATCACCAGCCGCATGAAGGCCGACGACTACCAGACAGCCTTCCACAACGCCGCCAACGGCGAGGCCGGCAAGATCGTGCTCGAGTGGTAGGCTTTTGCGACCACGGTTGATCAAGAGGCCGCACTCACAGCGCGGCCTTATTGTTAGGTTCCTGGCTTTCACAAAGGCCCCCCTCTCCGCCTCGCTTCGCTCGGCACCTCTCCCCAAAAGGGGCGAGGAACCCAAGCCGGATGAGCGCCGCCATAGCGGCAGCGGATTTCCTCGCCCCTTTGGGGAGAGGTGGCCCGAAGGGCCGGAGAGGGGAAGTTGGTGCGGATGCCGACGGCAAACAAAAACCCGCGGAAGTATCCTTCCGCGGGCTCGTTGTTAGCGACCGATCGCCGGCTTACGCCGCCTTCGTCAGCGGCAGGCCGAGCTCTGCGCAGATGCCCCTGACATGGGCGGCACTCGTCTTGATGTAGTCGACCGTCTCGGCATAGTGGTAGTTCTTCACCGCCCAGGCAGCGAAACTGTCGCGGTCCATGACCTCGCCGCTGGCAATGCGGGCGGCGTAGTCCTGCACGATCTTCATGTAGTCGGCATATTCCTCGACGCTGAGGTCGGGGTGGCCTTCGAGCCATTTCGGATCGGCGATCTCGATGATCATCTTGGGCGGATTGCGCGGCCGGTCGGAGAAGGATTCGTAGTTCTCGATCGACAGGTTGAGATCGGGGTTGGCCTTGGCCAGGATCGGCATGATGGCACGGAAATCGACGACGCCGCCGCCGCAGGGCCGCATCTGGAAATCGAGCACCTCGCCGTCATAGGCAATCAGCGCGTCCTTGATGTGGGATTGGCGCACATAGGGCGCGACGCGCCTGGCAGCCCAGACCGGGTGCTCGGCGCGCTGCAACACGTTTGCCGTGTCAAATACGATGCCGGTCGTGTCGGGCCCGACCTCCTCGACCAGCCGCACCAGTTCGAAGGAGGTGATCTCTTCGTGCGTCTCGAGATTCAGGTGGATGCCGAGGTCGCGGGCGATCGGCGCGAGCTTCTTGAGAAAACGCGCGGTCGCGTCGAGTTGCTCTTGCCAGGTCACGTCGGTGCGGAAGCGGTCATAGGCGAAGCGGCCGGTATAGGCCGGCTTGTAGTTGGCGGTAGCCACCCACAGCTCACGGCAGTCGATGGCGGCACAGGCCTCCATCATGCGGCGGAAGCCGAGCACGATGTCGCCATCACCGATTAGCCTGAGTTCCGGCGCCTCGGGCGTCGCATACGGATTGACCTTGCCGAGACCAGTTTCGAGATACATGCCGAGCTCGTCGGCGCGCTGCTTGATCTCACTGAGATAGCCAGCGTCGAGTGTCGGGCTCATGTCGAGCACGGTGCGGAAGAACAGGCCCTCCATGCCCAGTTCCCTGGCATGATCGAAGCTGGCCACAGGTCCGCGCTTGGCGGCTTCGGGAATCTTGCGGCCATCGACACCGATACGCATCGGCAGTCTCCTTAGTCTTTTGTCAGTTTGCGGTTTCGAGGCGGCGCGCCGCACGGCGGGCGCGGCCGACGACAGGATCAGGCACCGGCACCGCCGCCAAGAGCGACTGGGTGTAGGGCATCTGCGGGTTGTCGAAGATCTGCTCGCGCGTGCCCTGCTCGACCACCTTGCCCTTGTGGAGCACGACGATCCTTTCGCAGAGGTGGCGGACGACGGCGAGGTCATGCGCCACGAAGACGATGGCAAGGTTGAGCTTCCTCTGCATGTCCTGCAGCAGGTTGATGACCTGGGCCTGGACCGAGACGTCGAGGGCTGCCACCGGCTCGTCGCAGACAAGGATGCGCGGGCGGATGACAAGCGCACGGGCAATGGCAATGCGCTGGCGCTGGCCGCCGGAGAAGGAACGCGTGTAGCGGTCCATGTCATTGGGGTTGAGGCCGACCATCTCCATCATCTCGGCGACACGCGCGCGTCGCGCCGCTGCGGTCGGTTCGAGCTTGTGGATCAAAAGCCCCTCGCCGATCAGTTCCTCCACCGTCATGCGTGGGTTGAGGCTGCCATAAGGATCCTGAAACACCATCTGCACTTCGCGGCGGAAACGCCTCAGATCTTCGCCTTTGGCGTGGATGACGTCGATGCCGTCATAGGTGATGGCACCCGCTTCCGGCCTGATCAGCGCCAGCATACATTTGGCGATCGTCGACTTGCCGGAGCCGGATTCGCCGACAAGGCCAATGGCTTCGCCGGTGTCGACCTTGAGCGTGACGTCGTGCAGCACCTTGGCCGGCGGGTTGGGGAAGGCGTTGTATGACTTAGCGATGCTGTCGATGGACATGAGCATGGTCAAGCGCCCTTTCGGTCATGCGGGTGGCGGTCATGCTGTTGGCCGTCATGCAGGTGGCAGGCGACGCGCGACAGACCGACCTGCAACAGCGCCGGCAGGTCCTTGTCGCAGCGCTCGAAGCGCTGGTCGCAGCGCGGATGGAACGGGCAACCGTTCGGCCGCGCCAAGGGCGGCGGCGGCGCGCCCGGGATGGCGTAAAGCGTATTGAGATCCTGGTCGATGCGCGGTACCGCCTTGATCAGCCCTTGCGTGTAGGGATGGCTCGGCTTGGCAAAGACGCTCGCAACCTCGCCGTCCTCGACGATGCGGCCCGAATACATGACCATGACGCGCTCGGCGAAGCCGGCGACGACGCCGAGGTCGTGGGTGATGAACAGCACCGCCAACCCGCGCCGCGCCGAGACATCGTCGAGCAGGTCGAGCACCTGGTCCTGAACGCGCACGTCGAGCGCGGTCGTCGGCTCGTCGGCGATCAGCAGGCGCGGCTCGCCGACCAGCGCCATGGCGAGCACGACACGCTGGCGCATGCCGCCGGAGAATTCATGCGGATAGGCATCGAGGCGTTCGGCGGCACGGTCGACGCCGAGTTCGTCGAGCACGGCCAGCGCCCGCTTGCGTGCCTCGGCCTTGCCGACGCCGCGGATGCGCAGCGTCTCGGCGACCTGGTCGCCGATGGTCATCAGCGGGTCGAGGAAACTCATCGGGTCCTGGAAGACCATGGCGATGGAGCTGCCGCGCAGCCTGCCCATGTCGCGGTCGGACAGCTTGAGCAGGTCGGTGCCGTCGAAGTCGACCCGGCCGGAGAGCCTGGCAAGGCGGTCGAGCCGCATCAACGCACGCGCCGTCAGCGACTTGCCCGAGCCGGACTCGCCGACAAGTGCGACGCGCTCGCCGACGCCGATGCTGAAGTCGACGCCGTCGACGATGCGCACACTCGATCCGCTGCGGCCGAGCGGCATGTCGACGGTGAGCTTGTCGACGGTGACGAGCGGCTGCCGAAGCGGGGTGACTGCGGATTGGTCTGGCATTGGGTGCACGGTCCTCATCTCAGTTGCCCCTCAAGGACGGGTCGCGGCGGACCTGGATGATGTCGCCGAGCAGGCCGAAGGCGATCGAGGTGATGGCAACGGCGGCACCTGGGGCGACGACGGTCCACCAGGCGGTCGAGACATAGCCACGGGCGGCAGCGATGGTGGCGCCCCACTCGGCACTCGGCGGCTGGGCGCCGACGCCGATGAAGGACAGGCTGGCCAGCACCAGAACGGTGGTGCCGATGTCGCCGGCCCACTTGACGATCAAGACGTCGAGCGAATTGGGCAGCACATGCTTGGTCATCAGCCGCCACTTCGACACACCGAGCACCTGGGCACCGGCGACGAAGGGCTGTTCCATCGTCTGGCGCATGATCCCGCGCAGCATGCGGGCGGTGATCGGCCAGCCGGTGATGGCCATGGCGATGATCGCCGAGCGCAGGCTGGCGCCCATGGCGGCAGCGAAGCCAAGCGCCACGATCATGCCGGGCAGTGCCAGGCCGATGTCGGTGATGCGCATCAGCCCTTCGTCGAGCCAGCGCGGACCGGCAGCGGCCACGGTGGCAAGCGTGACACCGATCAGCGAATAGAGCGTCACCACCAGGAAGGCTGAGAGCAGCGTCGTCTGGGCGCCGACGATGAGGCGCCAAAACACGTCGCGGCCCTGGTCGTCGGTGCCGAACCAGTTGGCGGCACTCGGCGGCATCAGCGAGTTGGCTATGTCGGAGTTGTAGATGCTGTCGGGCGCGAGGAACGGTCCGCAAACGGCGATCGCCAAAAGGGCGATGACAAGGGAGAAGACAAAGATCTCAAAGGCGCTGAAGCCTTCCTTGCGGCGGGAAGTCGCCGGCTGGGCGATGGCGGTCATTGGCCTTGGCTCCCCAGTTGTGCGGCGCGGATGCGCGGGTCGACCAGAAGCTGGAGGATGTCGACGATCAAGTTGACGAGGCAGACGACGGTGCCGATGAACATCACCGAGCCCAGCACCGCGAAGGCGTCCTTTTGGGCAACGGCGTTGAACATGTAGGCGCCGATGCCCTGGCGGGCGAAGACGGTTTCGACCAGCACGGCCGAGCCGATCATGGCGCCGGCCTGGGCGCCCGAAAGGGTCAGCACCGGGTTGAGGCTGTTCGGCAAAGCATGACGCACCAGCATGTGGCGGGCGGTCGCGCCCTTGGCGCGCACGGCCATGATGAAGTCCGAGCGCAGCACGCCAAGCAAGGCGGCCCGCAGCGTGCGGAAGATCTGGGTGGCAAACAGTGCCGCCAGCACCGCCGCCGGCAGGATGATGTGGTGCAGCGTGTCGAAGAAGCCTGCAAAATTGCCAGCTATCAGCGCATCCAGCGTCGGCGCGCCAGTGACGACGGGCGAGTTCATGCCATAGCCCTGCTGGCCCGAGATAGGCACCACTCGCCAGACGCTGCCGAGCACATATTGCAGCACCAGCGCCAGCCAGAAGGCAGGCATGCCGCCGAGCATGACGGCCGTGATGCGGCTGGTCGTATCGAAGACGCCACCCTGGCGATAGGCGGCAACGATGCCGGCAGGAATGGCGACCGCAAGGTTGAGCAGCATGGCGATGAAGACGAGTTCCAGCGTGCTGGGCAGGACCTTTTCGAGGTCGGCCAAAACAGGTTGAAGGGTGACGATCGAGGTGCCCAGGTCGCCGCGTAGGAGGCGACCCAGGAAGCTGAGATACTGCATGATGACAGGGGCATCGAGCCCCAGCCTTTCACGCACCGCCTCGATCTGGGCGGCGGAGGCGTCCGCGCCGGCGGCCATCTGGGCTTCGTCGCCGGGCATGAGCTTGATCATCAGGAAGACCAGCGAGGCCAGTCCCCAAAGGGTCAACAGGGTCAGACCCAGGCGGCGGCCCAGGAACCAGGAATAGGCGCGAAACGCGAGCATCTGAGACCTCGCTTACGGCTTGGCGAGCCGGAAGTCCGCCGGTTCGGCGGGTGTCGCGAGCATGCTGGCCTTGAGGTCTGCAAGCGTGCCGACACGGTAGGCGGCTGGCTTGTAGACACCATACATGTCGACCATCACGGAGTCATTGTCGAGGATGGTCTGGACCTGCTTGTAGAGGTCGCAACGCTTGGCGTCGTCGGCGGTGGCGAGTGCCTCGTCGAGCAGCTTGTCGACCTCCGGATTGGCATAACCGGTACGGTTGGTGCCGATCGCGTCCGACTTGTAACCCTTGACCAGCATGATGCCGGCATCGGGGAACTGGGCGAAGTCCTCAAGCAACATCATCTGCGGGATCGAATTCGGATCCTTCAGGCTGGCGAGGTAGTTCGGGAAGGCGATCGGCTCGAGCTCGAGCTCGACGCCAATCTCGCGCAGGTTGGACTGGAACAGCGTCGCTTCCTGCTTCTGCAGCTCGAACACCGGCTGGAAGTTCATCTTGAGCTTCAGGTTGGCGGCGCCGGCTTCGGCGAGCATCGCCTTGGCAGCATCGAGATCGCGCTTCACCTCGGGCAACTCAGGACGGCAGTCGAGGCGGGCCGGCAGCGGGCCGTTGGCCACCTTGCCGTTGCCGCCGCGGATGCCGCGCAGACCACCGGCATAGTCGTAGACCATGCGCAGCGCCTTGCGCACCTTGGGGTCGGCGGTCGGGCCAACCTTGGTGTTGAACAGCACCTCCGTCTGGTAGCTGGTGTTGATCGGCACCACCTTCAGCGCGGGATCGGTGGCCATGGCGGCGGCGTCGCGGTCGGCGAAGCCGAAAGCAACGTCGATGTTGCCGGCACGCAGTTCATCGCGGCGCGTCGAGCTTTCATCGATGCGGCGGAAGACGATCGCTTCGGGACGGCCGGCCTCGGCGGCCCAGTAGCCTGGAAACAGATCGATCACCACGGCCTGCGACTGGTCGCCCAGCACATAGGCGCCGGACCCGGCGTCATGGCCCTGCAGCCAGCCCTGGCCGTCATCGGCGCCCTTGTTGGCTTCGACCAGCGCCGAATTGAGGATGTAAACCTTGCTCAGCGACGGCAGGAACAGCGTGTTCGGCTTGGACAGGTTGATGGTAAGGTGCGTGTCGTCGGTGACCGTCGTCGAGTCATAGCCATCGATCAGCGATGCGACGCCGGTGCCAATCCGCTTCAGGCGATCGAGCGTGTAGGCGACGTCCTTGGCGGTCAGCGCCGTGCCATCGTGGAACTTCACGTCGGGACGCAAGGTGAAGGTGATCGACTTGGCGTCGGCGCCATAGGCGTATTCGGCGGCAATCGAGCCGACCAGCTTGATATCGTCATAGGTCACCAGCGTGTCGTAGACGGCGCTGATGATGGTGTTGGTCTGGTTGTAGTCGGCGCGCAGCGGGTCGAGCGTGTTGATCTGGCCGCCGAGGCCAACGATGATCGTGTGCTCGCGGTCCGCCGCCAGGGCCGCCGAGCCGCCCAGGCCAACCGAGATCGCCAGCGCGGCGCCACCAACGGTCGCAAGAAACTGTCGCCGACTATGTGACAGAGACGAAAAGGCCGAGAAAAAAGCACGCATGATTGTCGCTCCCATATGCTGAATTGACTCTGCCTTTTCGCAAAGGCGCTCCCATCACTTTTGTATCCGATTTTTCTCCCAGTGGATACATAAATGTTACGTAACGAGCGGCCACGTCAAGCGACAACGGACATCCCGACAAAGACACGCAAAAACAATGTGTTAATACCGCCGGCAAGCGAAGATGGCCATTCATCCGATGAAAACGATGATACGGATGGCAACCACGAAAGCGGATACGACGCAGCGCTGAACTTACAATTTCCGTTGCGACAGTTGGCAAGTTAGAAGGCAATCTGCCCACCTCTTGGGCAGAATTGCATCCGACTTATGGATACAAACTTTACACCGCATATGATACAATGATACCAAGGATGGGCTGCAGGCGGGTCGCCTCTTCGATGAAAGCCTACGTCCTCAAGCCCCAAGCTACCGTCCAGTTGCGCGAGGGGCAGAAGCAAAGTCCGTCATTCCCAGAGGAATTCGATGCGCCGCCTGCCTCGCCTGCTCGTCATCAACCCCAACACTTCGACCGGCGTCAGCCAGGTCATCGACGCACTCGTGCGCGAGGAGGTAGTGGGCGCCGCACAGGTGCAGACCGTCACGGCGAGCTTCGGCTTCAGCTACATCTCGACCCGCGTCGCGGTGTCGATCGCCGCGCATGCGGTGCTCGAGGCTGCAGCCAAGGCGATTGCCGAAGGGGCCAGGCCCGACGCGATCGTGCTTGCCTGCTTTGGTGACCCCGGCCGCGAGGCGCTGGCCGAGATGACCGGGCTGCCCGTTATCGGCTTTGCCGAAGCCGGACTGCTGACCGCCGCCGCACTGCCGGGAACCTCGCTCGTTTCGACCAACGGCACGGTCTGGTGCGAGATGCTCAATGAACTGGTACTGAAGCTCGGCCTTGGTGACAAGATCGCCGGCATCCGCTCCATCGAAGCGGTCGCCGACGATGCACGATCCATCGCCAGCTTCCTGGTGAAGGAGGCCAAGGCACTCAGGGCTGAGCGTATCGTCCTGGGTGGAGCCGGACTGATCCCTGTTTTGCCCGAGGTCATCGCGACCGCGGACGTTCAAATTCTCGACCCCCACCGCATCGCCATCGGCAAGGCGCTGCGGCTGGCAGCAAATCGGCGGCCAGCGGCCCCGATTGTGCCCGCAGCCGCGACGGAAACCTTCGGCCTGTCGCCCTTCCTGGCGCAGGCGTTGGGTGAACCGGCGCCTGAGCTCCAGCGCTGCGACGGCGGGCGCTGATCGGCTAAAACCGGCTCATTTTCAAATCGTATTCAAAAGACCTTACGATTGCGCGCAATAGTTTTCGCTATTGTATTAGAAAACATGTGCTAGAGTGGCCGCAATGCAAACAAGGCGCCTGCGCCGGCTTGCAGCGGAGGAAATCGGCGGCTATGGCACGCCGGCTGCATCGTACGATACCGGCTAATATAAAACGAACAACGAAGCAAGGCTTGCATTCCACTTGTCTTCCGCCGTGCGCCGATGCATCTGAGACGTAGCATTGTTACGCGCTGCCTGTACAACACTGGCTGGTGAGGGAATGGCGAAAGCTGCGAATACTGATCTCGACGAGAAAGCCGGTTCGAAGATCGATGCGATCTACCAGGCTCTGTTCAGGGCCATTCTGGCGCGCGAACTGACGCCTGGCACAAAACTCAGCGAAGAGTCGATCGGCGCGCTGTTTTCTGTCAGCCGCACCATCGTGCGCGCCGCGCTCAACCGCCTGCACACCGAATCACTCGTCGAGTTCCGGCAGAATCGCGGCGCCTTCGTCGCCAGCACGACGCCCGAAGAGGCGCGCCAGGTGTTCGAGGCGCGCAACGCCATCGAACGCGAGATCTTTTCCAAGCTGGCGTCCGTTGTCACCGACAAGCAGATCGGGATGCTGGAACAGCACCTCGAAAAGGAACACAGCATCCGTCACGCTGGCGACCATACGGCGGCGATCGTGGCCTCGGGCGAATTCCACCTGCTCGCGGCCCAGATGGCCGGCAACGAGGTACTCGCCGGCTTCCTCAAATCGCTGATCTCGCGGACGTCACTGATCCTCGCCCAGCACAGCACGCACCAGGAAACCGACTGCAGCGTCGACGAACATGCGGCGATCCTGCAGGCACTGCGGGCGCGAGACCCCAAGGCCAGCGCCGATGCGATCATCGAGCACCTGCAGCAGGTGTTCGAGCAGGCAAATATCGGCCAGACCAAGCGGACCAAGCGCAATCTCAGCGAGATTCTTTCCCGCTACGCCTGAAGCGAGGGCGGGACGTCGGTGCGTTCTTCGACGGGCTCCTCAGGATGAGGACCGTGGGTACGGCGCGCCCCACTGCCCCAATCTAGAAACTGCCCGGGCCAGGAAATAGCGCGGGGTGGACGGTTTCGGTGAGGCACAACGGCCCTCATCCTGAGGTACCTGCCCATCGAACGAGCCTCGAAGGAGGCTCTCGCTATCGGCGCTAACCTACGCCGCAAACCGGGCCTCGACCTGGATCTCCGCCAGCCGCTCGACCTCGCCATAGGTAACCGCCAGTTCGGTGTCGCGGTCGGTCTTGAGCCGCGCGCCCAGCGACGCCAGCAGCGAGGCGGTGGTGTAGTTTCGCACGACAAAGATGGCACCGAAGCCGAATTTCTCGACATAGGCGCCAAGCAATTCCAGCAACCGCTGCTGCTGTTCGGCGGTCATGGCGTCGAGGCCGTCAGCGTCCTTTTCATCGGCGACGATCCTTGCCGCCTTGATGCGCGGATCAAGCGGCGTGTAGCCCTTCAGCACCTCGAACTTCTCGACCTCGCTCGCGGCGCGGAACTGGGTGCGCAGTGCAAAGAACAGGCCATAGGGGCTGTCGTTGACCTGGGCCAGCTCGCCGTCGAAGGCGCGTTCGGCCAAAAGCGTGCCATTGCGGAAGCACTGGCCGAAGGTCTCGACAAAGCCTGCCTTGTCCATCCTCGACGGCACCAGCTTCGGCTTCACGTAGGGATGTTCCTTGACCCAGTGGCGGGCAATGTCAATGCGCCGCGCGATCCAGACCTTGTCGTGGCTTTGCACATATTCGATGAAGCGCTTGAGCGCTGCGATCCGCCCGGCGCGACCGACGAGGCGGCAATGCAGGCCGATCGAAAACATCTTTGGCCGTCCGGCGGCACCTTCGGCATGGAGATAGTCGAAGGTGTCCTTGAGATAGGCGAAGAACTGGTCGCCCGAATTGAAGCCATTGGGCGTGCCGAAGCGCATGTCGTTGGCTTCGAGCGTGTAGGGGATAATCAGTTGCTCCTTGCCCTGGTGCTCGCGCCAGTAAGGCAGGTCGTCGTCATAGGTGTCGGAGACATAATCGAAGCCGCCCTCCTCAGAGACCAGATCGACGGTGTTGACCGAGCAGCGGCCGGTGTACCAGCCGGTCGGGCGCTGGCCAGTGGCCAGCGTGTGGAGGCGGATCGCATCCTGAATCTGCGCGCACTCCTCCTCGGTCGGCATGTCCTTGTACTCGACCCATTTGTAGCCGTGGCTGGCGATCTCCCAATCGGCCTGTTGCATGGCGCGCAGTTGCTCGGGCGCGCGCATCAAGGCGGTGGCGACACCATAGACAGTGACCGGGACATCGAGGTCGGTGAACAGCCGGTGCAGCCGCCAGAAGCCGGCGCGGGCGCCGTATTCGTAGACCGACTCCATGTTCCAGTGGCGCTGCCCTGGCCATTGTGAAGCACCTGGGATTTCCGACAGGAACGCCTCGCTGGCGGCATCGCCGTGCAGGATGTTGTTTTCGCCGCCCTCTTCGTAGTTGAGCACGAACTGCACGGCGACATTGGCGCCGCCCGGCCAGTTGGCGTGGGGCGGGTTCTCGCCGTAGCCACGCATGTCGCGGGGGTATCGCATGAAGGTCTCCTTGGGTGCGCGGTCGCTTCCCGCGCGAATGACTGTGTGTTGACGTTCGACGCCGGCAAAATCCCGACGCTTCAAATGCGGCTCAGTGTAAAAATCGTATCCAATAATCCGGTGAGAAGGCTATGGCAGGCATCTACGCAATGCCTGTGTCAGACGCGCGACAGGCGCGGCCTGATCCCACGGCATCTCGCGCGTTCCAAACTTCGCCGCCATGGCGAGGACAGCAGCGAACTCCTCGACCGCGACAGGTGGCTGGCGCTTGAGCCAATTAGGGTCGAACACCGGCATGGCGAACTGGCCGGCATGCATCTCGATCCAGATTTTTGCGTCAGGCACCAGCAGCCTGATCGCTTCCCAGTCGACAAAACCTTCGCCGAGCGGCGCAAGGAAGCGGCGGACGCCATTTTCCTGGAAACGCATGACGGCATCGTCGACATAGAGCTGGGTGGCGTAAGGCGCGACGCGCCGAGCCGCCGCAACCGGATCCTCCAGGCGGCAGAGCACGTTGACCGGGTCGAAGGCAACGCCCAACACATCAGACCCGACCCGCTCGACAAGGGCGACGATCTCCGATGTCGCGATCTCCTCATGGGTCTTGAGCAGCAGCTTCGAGCCGTACCGGCGCAAGGCGGTAGCGCAGCGCGAGAGCAATTCGGCCACCCCATCGAGTTGGGCCTGCCAGCTCACATCGACCTCGAAACGGTCCTCGATCATGCCGATGATGAAGAACATGTCGTGGATGCCGATGCCGGCGGCTAGCTCGATGAGCCTTTCGATACCGGCCTGCATGTCGCCACCGCCGGCATCGACGATCGGCTGGCAACGTGCCGGCAGTGCTGGATTGACGATGCCGAGCATCGACGAAATGTCGAGGCCAAGCCGATCCGCTTCGGCGCGGGCAGCCGTCAGCTCCGCCGGATCGAGAGTCGAGCTGATGTCGAAGAGCGAGTTGAACAGCAGGCCCTGCAGCCTCAGTTTCACCGTAGCCTGCAGCGCTTCGGCTGTGGTGAGGCTGCGGCCGTCCGGCAATGAACTCTTGATGATGCCGATCATACTGACGCCTCGCCGGAGAGAATGTTGCGCAGCCAGCGGGCGCGTCGGATAGCGACCACCCCTGCGGGCTCGGTACTCGGATACTATCCTGTATCAAAAAATGCTTGTCAATGGATACAATCACTGTCATCAGCATCCTACGAACTGCCGCGACTGGCGCGTATCGAAGGAGCCTCCCATGACCAAGACCTATGAAAGCGTCGCCGGCCTTTCAGTCCACCCTGTGTTGCGTGCCTTCGTCGAGCAGGAAGTGCTGCCCAATGCGCGGCTTGAGCCGACGGCGTTCTGGAGCGGGCTTTCGGAGATCATCCGCGACCTCGCGCCCCGGCATCACGAGTTGCTAGCCATACGCAGCGACCTGCAGGCCAGGATCGACAGCTGGCATCTGGAGCACAAGGGCAAGCCGCATGACGCCGCCGCCTACGAGCAGTTCCTGCGCGACATCGGCTATCTGGTGCCAGCACCGGCTGCCGACGCCTACCAGGTGGCGACCAAGAACGTCGATGCCGAGATCGGCACCATCGCAGGCCCGCAGTTGGTCGTGCCGCTGTCCAATGCCCGTTATGCGCTGAATGCCGCCAACGCACGCTGGGGCTCGCTCTATGATGCGTTCTACGCCACCGACGCCATTGCCGAGACCGATGGTGCTGAGAAGGGCAAGGTGTTCAACCCAGTCCGCGCCAAGCTGGTCATCGCCCGCGTGCGCGATTTCCTAGACCAGGCCGTGCCGCTGGCCAAGGGCAGCCATGCCGATGCTGTCGGCTACATCGTCGAGCGCGGCAGGCTGCAGGTCATGCTTGCCGACGGCAGCAAGTGCGGGCTCAAGTCAGCTGCCAAGTTCGCCGGCTTCACCGGACCGCGCCACGAGCCGAAGAGCGTACTTCTGGTCAACAACGGCCTGCATATCGAGCTGGTGTTTGATCGCGAACTTCATGTCGGCGCGCTCGACGCCGCCGGCATCGCCGACGTCGTCATCGAGGCGGCGATCTCGATCATCATGGATCTCGAGGATGCGGTGTCGGCAGTCGACGCCGAAGACAAGGTCGTCGTCTACCGCAACTGGCAGCGCCTGATGGACGGCAGCCTGAGCTCGGAATTCACCAAAAACGGCAAGACCGTCACCCGTAAGCTGGTCGAGGACCGCGCCTTCACAGCGCCCGGCGGCGGCACGCTTGTGCTGCATGGCCGCTCGACCATGCTGGTGCGCAATGTCGGCCACCACATGTTCACCGACGCAGTGCTCGACGAAGCCGGCAAGCCGGTGCCCGAGGCGATCCTCGACGCAGCGATCACCGTTGCCAGTGCTTCCCAGGACATCCGTGGCGAAAACGCCGTGCGCAACAGCCGCACCGGCTCGATCTATGTCGTGAAGCCCAAGATGCACGGCCCCGACGAAGTCGGCCTGTCGGACCTTTTGTTCAAGCGCATCGAGGAGCTTGTCGGCCTGCCCAAATACACCATGAAGATCGGCCTCATGGACGAGGAGCGCCGTACATCGGCCAATCTCGCTGCCTGCATGTCCAAGGTGCGCGACCGCACCGTGTTCATCAACACCGGCTTCCTCGACCGCACCGGTGACGAGATCCACACCTCGATGGAAGCCGGGCCGATGCTGCGCAAGGCCGAGATGGCCGATGCCACCTTCCTCAAGGCCTATGAAGCAAACAATGTCGATGTCGGCATTGCCCGCAACCTTCCCGGCCGCGCCCAGATCGGCAAGGGCATGTGGGCAGCACCTGACCAGATGGCCGCACTGCTCGACAAGAAGATTGCCCATCCGCTCGCCGGCGCCAGCACGGCCTGGGTGCCGACACCGACGGCTGCGGTGCTGCATGCGATGCACTATCACCTTGTCGACGTGGCGGCCGTGCAGGACGACCTGCGCGGCAGGGAGCATGCCGCGCTGTCAGACCTTTTGACCATTCCGCTGGCAACCCGCAGCTACAGCACAGACGAGATCAAGGCCGAGCTCGAAAACAACCTCCAGGGCCTGCTCGGCTATGTCGTGCGCTGGGTCGGACAGGGGATTGGGGTGTCGACGGTGCCCGACCTCGACGATACCAGGCTGATGGAAGACCGCGCGACCCTGCGCATCTCCTCCCAGCATGTTGCCAACTGGCTGCGCCACGGCATTGTCGGCGAGACCGAGGTGCGCGAGACGATGCGGCGCATGGCGGCTGTCGTCGACCGGCAGAACACCGGGACCGAAGGCTACACACCGCTGGCGCCCGGCTTCGACGGCCCGGCCTTCAAGGCGGCCGAGGACCTGGTGTTTACAGGCAGGTCGCAGCCAAATGGCTATACCGAGCAAGTGCTGCATATCAGGCGTCGCCAGGCCAAAGCGATTTCGGCGTAAGGCAGGGCGAAAACCGGATAGGCAAGGCCCCGTTCATCGCGGGGCCTTTCTGCTGCAGCACGCGATCATCGGTTGCGCGCCCAGCCCGGCTGAGGGAATGTCGGGCCAAAGCAAATCGGCCGGAGGTGCGTCATGGGCGCCGGGATCCATCACATCACCCTCATCACCCGCAAGGTGCAGGCCAATGTCGACTTCTATGTCGGCTTTCTCGGACTCCGCCTGGTCAAGCAGACCGGCGGCTATGAGGACGCGGCCCAGCTGCATCTGTTTTATGGTGACGGCGCGGCCAGTCCGGGCTCGCTGATCACCTTCCTGGTGTGGGAGGACGGCGCCCAGGGGCGTGTCGGCCACGGCCAGCCGAGCGAGATTTCGCTCACCATCGATCCGGCCAGTATCGGCTTCTGGCTGACCCGTGCCCTGTCCCATCATGTCGAGATAACGGGCCCGTCGGAGGAGATGGGCGAGCCGACCTTGCGGCTCAAGGATCCAGACGGGGTCATCGTCAAGCTCGTCGGCGTCAGTGGTTTTCCCGAGCCCGCCGTCTGGGAAGGCAGCGACGTGCCGGCAAAACAGGCGATCCGCCGCATCCGTGGCGCGACCATCCTCAGCGAAGTGCCCGAACTCACCGAAAGCTTCCTTGTGCGCCACTTCGGCTACCGCCAGGCGCAAGGCACTGAGTTCATCAAGCGGCTTGTCTCCGACACCGGCGACATCATCGACATCCGGGACGCCAAGGGCTTCTGGACCAGCGCACCGGGCACCGGCACCATCGACCACATCGCCTTCCGAGCACAAGACGCCGACGAGGTCGAGCGGGTGCATGGCGCGCTTGCCTCCAGCAACTCGACTATCACCAACGTGCACGACCGCAAGTATTTCTACTCGCTCTATGTGCGCGAACCGGGCGGCACGCTGTTCGAACTGGCGACCGACGGCCCTGGCATGGCGGTCGACGAACCCGCCGACGAGCTCGGTACGCATCTGTTCGTGCCGCCAGACAGGTCCGACAAGATCGACGAGTTGAAGACGATGCTGCCGCAGTTTTCCTGGCCGGGCGAAGAGCGCGTGATCTATCGCGACCTGCCCTTCGTCCATCGCTTCTACACGCCCGAAAGTCCAGATGGCACAACCATCGTGCTTCTGCACGGCTCCGGCGGCAACGAGACCTCCCTGTTGCCCTTCGCGGCGAAGGCGGCACCGTGCGCGACGCTGCTTGCCTTGCGTGGCCGCGCCACCGACGAGGGCACGCCGCGCTGGTTCCGCCGGCTTTCCGCCAGCAAGTTCGACCAGGCCGATATCAGGTCGGAGGCCGCGGCACTGGCAGCCTTCGTCGACGCGGCCATCGATGCCTACCGGCTTGATCCGGCCAGGCTGGTCTTCCTTGGCCATTCCAATGGCGCCAACATGCTGGCGGCGACCATGCTGCTGCACCCGCATGTCATCCGCCGCGCGGCATTGTTGCGGGCGGCGATGGTGCTGGAGCAGCCGCCGGAGGCCGACCTGTCGGACACTGACGTGCTGCTGATTGCCGGAGACGTCGACGTGTTCAGTAGTTTCGGCCCCGAACTGGGCGGCCTGCTGCGCCACGCCGGTGCCCAAGTCGACGCCCGTACCATCCCGTCAGGTCACGGCTTCGACGACGCCGACATCGCGATCCTACGCGAATGGATCGCCGCCCGAATTACGACAGCGGCTTGAGCTTGGCCTCGATCGACGCCCGTTTGCCCTCGAGGAATGGCGGCAACGACAGGCGTTCGCCAAGGCTCTCCAGCGGCTCGTCGACGGTGAAGCCGGGGCCGTCGGTGGCGATCTCGAACAGGATGCCGTTGGGTTCGCGGAAATAGAGCGAGCGGAAGTAGTAGCGCTCGACCTCGCCGCTCGACGGCAGGCGGAATTCCTGCAGCCGCGCCGCCCACTGGTGGATCTGCTCGACGTCGGGCGTACGGAAGGCGACGTGATGGACGCCACCAGCACCCTGCATGGCCGGGTTGAGCTTGGGCTGGACGGCGACATGCAACTCGGCGGTCGGGCCGCCCTCGCCCATGGCAAAGACATGGACCTGGCCCACGCCGTCGGGAGACGCGTAGTCGCGCACCTTGTGCATGTTCATGACCTTGGTCAGCACCGTCTCGGTGCTGGCAAGGTCGGGCACGCTGATGGTGATCGGGCCGAGGCCCCTGACCTGATGTTCCACGGGAATCACGCTGCCCATCCAGGGATTGAAACCACCCCGGCCGCCGTCGTCGATCAGCCTGAAGCGCTGGCCTTCCGGATCCTCGAAATCGATCGCACTGTAACCGCTGACATCGCTTGTCTCCGACGTTTCGACGCCTTCGGCCTTGAGATGATCGCGCCACCATGACAGCGACACCTCGTCCACCACCCTGAGGCCGGTGCGGGCAATGCTGTGGGTACCGCGGCGCTCGCGCCCGATCGGCCAGTCGAAGAAGGTCAGGTCCGAGCCGGGACTTGCCCTGCCGTCGGCGTAGAACAGGTGGTAGGCGCTGGTGTCGTCCTGGTTGACCGTCTTCTTGACCAGCCGCATGCCGAGCACCTGCGTGTAGAAGCGCAAATTGCCTGATACATCGGCGGTAATGGCGGTGAGATGGTGAATGCCCGTCAGTTGCAGCGTCATCGGAGCCTCCTGTTACCGGGAAGCCCTAGAAATAGCTCCGTTATGCCGGAGCGGCCACCCTCAATATTGCTCGCGCGGCAGGTGCACCACAAGACCGTCGAGCGCAGCCGTCATCTTGAGCTGGCAGCTCAGCCGGCTGCGCTCGGTCGGGCTCATCAGGCATTCGATCATGCCCTGCTCGGAATCGTCGGGGGCAGGCAATCTTTCGGTCCAGGTCTCGTCGACATAGCAATGGCAGGTGCCACAGGCGCAGGAGCCGCCACATTCGGCCAGGATCTGGTCGATGCCGTTGGCGACAGCCACCGACATGACGCTCTGGCCTTCATTGGCGGTGAGTTCCCTGGCCTGGCCGTCGGCGTCGACGAAGGTTACGCGGTACATATTTGTCTCCTGGAGCAATTCAGCAAAAGTGCGCAGCGGTTTTGCGCCCGGAATTGCGCAACAACGAAAGGGGTCAGGCCGGGGCCAGCGTCAGGCGCAGCGCCTTGGGGCCGCGCACGGACAGGCCGGGCTTGTATTGGGGCTCGGCTTCATCAAGCGAAATCGACTTCAACCGCTTGATCAGCGTGGTGAAGATCACCTCCATGTCGAGGCGCGCCAGATGATTGCCGAGGCAGAAATGAGCGCCGCCGCCGAAGGCGAGGTGGCGGTTGGGGTTGCGGCCGACATCGAAGCTGCCGGCGTCGTCGCCGAAGGCCGTCGGGTCGCGGTTGGCAGCGCCATAGAGCAGGCCGAACTTGGTGCCGCGCGGAAACGCCTTGCCGCCGACCACGCAGTCGGCGGTCGAATAGCGATGAAAGAACGGCAGCGGCGACTCGAAGCGGAACATCTCCTGGATCGTGGTGTGGATCAGGCCCGGGTCCTGTCGCAGCCGCTCCATCTGATCGGGAAAGCGCAGCAGCGCATGCATGCCCGAGCCCAGCACGTCGATCGTCGAGCCGTGGCCGGCCATCAGGATCAGCATGCAGGTCGAGACCAGTTCGTCCTCGTTGAGGTGGCCGGCGTCCTGCGCCGCGATCAGCCGGGTGATCAGGTCGTCCTGCGGGGCGGCCCGGCGTTCGGCCATCAGCTTCTGCAGATAATGATAAAACTCGGTCGTCGCCTTTTCGGCGGTCGCCTTGCGCTCGTCGTTGCGGTCGATATCGAAGAACTTGACCACGTTTTCCGACCAGACGCGCAGTTGCGGGCAGTCCTCGTCCGGCACGCCGAGCACCCGGCCGATGATGTGGCCCGGCACCTGTGCGGCGAGGTCCTCGACGAAGTCGATCTCGCCCTTGTCGATCAGGCCGTCGACAAGCTTGTCGACGAAGCTCTGGATCATGCCACGCTGGCGGGCGATGAACGCAGGCGTGAACTCGCGGAACACCTGCTTGCGCAGCCGGTCGTGCACCTCGCCATCGCTGTCGAGCATGGAAAACTGCACGAAGCGCGAATGGTGCGGCATGTCGTGCCAGTTCTGGGCGCGCTTCTCGGCCTCGATCTCCTCATGCGACATGAAGAACTCGGGCGATCGCACCATGGAATTGTCGCGGGCGATGCCGGCAACATCGTCGAAGCGGGTCACCAGCCACATTCCGAAGTCGGGGAAGAACTGGGGTTCGCCCTTCTCGCGCAGCGCCGCATAGGCGGGATAGGGGTTCTGGGCGAAGGCGGTCGACAATGGCTCGAATGCCGTGCCTGATACGCTTGCCTTTGGGGTAGCGCTCGCCATCTGGTCGCTCCAACTGAGATGGATTGCCGCCACGATGCGGCAGCCTTCCCTAGGCTATCGACAACGGCGCCGATATGAATGCACTGAAATCGCACCTTGATGGATAAAACTCGCATCGTTTTGGACATGCAGCTACAAGGTGGGCAACGGATAAGCTCGACGGCCTGCGCAAAAATGACTGAAAACCACCGCGATGAGATCCTGTTCCACACGCCGGGGCGGCATGCGGAAGCCTATCCCTACAAGATCCTGGTTGCCGGGCGCACGCGCTTCACCGCCGGAGATGGGCTGGTGACGCGCCGCTTCCACCATCACACGCTGATCCTGACCATTTCGGGTCGCGGCCAGATCGAGGTCGCCGGCCAGCGCTTTGCCGCAGGCGCTCGTAGCGTTGTCTGGCTCGACACGGCGATGCAATACGCCCATGGCTGCCACCCCGAGGCCGACCACTGGCGCTACCTCTGGATGAGCATCGATGGCCACGGGCTCGACGCGGTGTTTGCCTTCCTGCGCGTCGGCCAGTCGCCTGTTTTCGCCGGGTTGAGCACGGCTGAGCCGCTGTTCGAGCAGGCAATCGCCACGCTCGCCCATCGTAGCCAGACCACCGACGCGCTATCGAGCGCCATCACCGGCCAGTTGGTGGCGCTGCTTGTCGCCGAGCGCGGCGAGCAGGAGGAAGACAGCGGCGAGCGCATCCAGCGGCTGATGCGGGCGCTCAGGGCCGACATCGCGCGCAACTGGCAGATCGAGGACATGGCCGCCATTTCCAACCTCAGCGCCTCGCAATTGCACCGCCAGTTCCGCCAGAAGACCGGCACCACCCCGATGGACTGGATGCGCCACGAGCGCATGAACCTTGCCAAGCGGCTGCTGACCTCCTCCGACGCCAAAATCTCGGCGGTGGCGCAAAGCTCGGGCTATGCCGATCCCTACCATTTCAGCCGCGATTTCCACCGTATATCAGGCCATTCGCCAAGCGAATTCCGCCGCGCACGGGGGCAGTAGCCGTCAGCGCTTGCCCCGTCGACAGGTCTCGCCAATTCGGGCACGTTGCAGTATCTGCCCCGAAGACGAGCACAGCGACATGACATCCAAGCCAGCGGTCTACGAGTTCAACGCCGCCATCGTGCGCGAGCCGGCACGGTCAGTGGTCAACGGCCTGCGTGCCGACGATCGCGGCAACCCGACCTTTGACGGGGTGAAGGCCGAGCATGCAGCCTACATCGCGGCGATGCGCGCGGCGGGCGTCGAGGTGACAGTGCTGCCAGCGCTGGAAAACTTCCCGGATTCGATCTTCGTCGAAGACCCGGCATTGGTGTTTCCCGAGGGCGCAATCCTGTTGCGCCCGGGTGCGGAGACCCGCGTCAACGAAACCCCCGAGATCGCACCGACGCTGAGAAGGATGTTCGAGACAGTTCTCGACCTGCCGTCATCAGGCTTCGCTGACGGCGGCGACGTGCTGACGGCGCCCAAAAGCGTGATGATCGGCCTGTCGGCCCGCACCGACCGCGCCGGCGCCGAAGGACTGATATCAAGCCTCGCCAGGCTCGGGCGCAAGGGCGAGATCGTGCGGACGCCCGAAGGCGTGCTGCATTTCAAGAGCGACTGTTCGCTGCTCGATGGCGAGACCATGCTGTCGACAAAGCGGCTCGCGCGCTCGGGCGTGTTCAAGGGTTTTCGCGAGGTGCTCATCCCCGAAGGCGAGGAGCCCGCCGCCAATGCATTGCGCGTCAACGACGTGGTGATGGTTGGCGCCGACTACCCCAGGACCATCGAGATGCTCGACAAGCTCGGCTACAAGGTGGTCGCACTCAAGACCACCGAGATCGGCAAGATCGACGCCGGCCTGTCCTGCATGTCGCTACGCTGGCATCGCCAAGCCGACTGAGCGGGGGTTCTGGCGGCGCATTCAGGCGCCACGACACGTGTCGCCGTTTTTATATATGCACCGACATGCATCTGACGCGCTGAACAATGGCAAGCGCCGCGCATGCGGTCGGCTGCTATCTTAACAATGAATATGATCCGACCCTGACCAATTGACAGTTCCATGCATTTGCATGAATATGCATTTTCATAGATATGCAGCTCGACGCCCGGCAAGCCTGGCGGCCCTGAGGGGCGTCGAGCCCTGGTGGCAGCGGTCTTGCCACACCTGGGAGGGTCGACATGGCGGAACGGTCTTTTGCGCGCGAGGTCGAAGACCTCAAGCTTGGTGAAGGCGATCTTTTTCGCGGCGAGGGCATCCTGGCCATCACCAAGGCGCTGTTGCAGTCCGGCGTGTCCTATGTCGGCGGCTACCAGGGTTCGCCGATCTCGCATCTGATGGACGTTCTCGCCGATGCCAAGCCGGTGCTCGACGAACTCGGCGTGCATTTCGAGTCCTCCGCGTCCGAGGCCGCCGCCGCCGCCATGCTCTCGGCTTCGGTGATGTATCCGCTGCGCGGCGCTGTGACCTGGAAATCGACCGCCGGCACCAATGTCGCCTGCGATGCGCTGACCAACCTCGCGTCGAGCGGCGTCAAGGGCGGCGCGCTGATCATCCTCGGCGAGGACTATGGCGAGGGCTCGTCGATCCCGCAGGAGCGCAGCCATGCCTTTGCGATGAAGTCGCAGATGTGGCTGCTCGACCCACGCCCCAATCTCGAATCGATCGTCAAATCGGTCGAGGATGGCTTCGAGCTGTCGGAAGCCTCTAACACACCTGTGATGATGCAGGTGCGCATCCGCGCCTGCCATGTTCACGGCCAGTTCGTCGCCAAGGACAACAAGCGCCCAGCCTACACCATCAAGGAAGCACTCGAAAATCCGGTCCGCGATCTCGACCGCATCGTGCTGCCGCCGGTGTCGATCACGGTGCATGATCGCGAGAAGATCGAAAAACGCTGGCCCGCGGCGATCGACTTCATCAAGAGCCGCAAGCTGAACGAATGGTTCGGCCCCGACGAAGGCGCCGTCGGCATCATCCTGCAAGGCGGCATGTACAATTCGGTGATGCGCGCGCTGCAGCTGCTGGGCCTCGCCGACGCCTACGGCAATACGATCATTCCGCTCTATGTGCTCAACGTCACCTATCCGCTGATCGACGACGAGGTGTCGGCGTTCTGCGCAGGCAAACGCGCCGTGCTGATGGTCGAGGAGGGGCACCCAGACTATCTCGAGCAGGCGGTCAACTCCATCCTGCGCCGGCGCGACATCAACACCAGGCTCGCCGGCAAGGGCGCCTTGCCCGTACGCGGCGACTATACCGCTGCCGTCCTGATGAACGGCATCCAGGCGTTCCTTGAAGAACACGCCGTGGCCCTGCTCGGCAACCGCCCGCCGCTGCCGAGCGCCGACGCGGTGCTCGCCGACCCGAAGGTCAAGGCGCTCAATGCCGTCGTGCCGGCACGGCCCGCCGGCTTCTGCACCGGCTGCCCAGAACGCCCGATCTTCGCCGCCATGAAGCTTGTCGAGCAGGAACTCGGCGAACACCATGTCTCGGCCGACATAGGCTGCCACCTGTTTTCCATCCTGCCGCCCTTCAACATCGGCGGCTCCACCATGGGTTATGGCCTCGGACCGGCCTCCGCATCCGCTTTCAACGTAGACGCCGGCAAGCGCGCCATCTCGGTGATGGGCGATGGCGGCTTCTGGCACAACGGGCTGACCACCTCGGTCGGCAACGCGGTCTACAACAAGCATGACGGCGTCATCATGGTCGTCGACAACTACTATTCGTCGGCGACGGGTGGCCAGGACATCCTGTCGTCGCGCGCCGACAATCCGGAGCGCTCGACCAACAACTCCATCGTCAACGCCGTCAAGGGTATCGGCGCCAAATGGGTGCGCCAGATCGACCGCACCTATGACGTGGCGAAGATGCGCGACACGCTGAAGGAGGCGCTGACCTCGAAGGAGGAAGGCCCGAAGATCATCGTCGCCTCGTCTGAATGTATGCTCAACCGCCAGCGCCGCGAGAAGCCGCTGTTTTCCAAGGCGGTGAAATCGGGCCAGCGCATGGTGCGCGAACGCTTCGGCGTCGACGAGGACACCTGTACTGGCGACCATGCCTGCATCCGCCTGTCCGGTTGCCCGTCGCTGTCGCTCAAGCACACCGACGACCCACTGCGCGACGATCCGGTGGTGGCGATCGACAACACCTGCGTCGGCTGCGGCAATTGCGGCGAGGTCTCAGAAGCGGCGGTGCTGTGCCCGTCCTTCTACCGCGCCGACATCATCTACAACCCGACCCGACGCGACCGTTTCGCAGCCAAGGTGCGCAACGCCGTAATCGGCTTCCTGCAACGCCGCCGCGAAGCCCGGCGCGTGGTCTTCGGGTGAACGACATGAGCAGGCCGATCAACCCAATTTCAGTCGACGAAAAGCCTATCGCCATCGCCATCCTTGCCATGGGTGGGCAAGGCGGCGGTGTGCTCGCCGACTGGGTGGTGGCACTCGCCGAGGCCGAGGGCTGGGTGGCCCAGTCGACCTCGGTGCCCGGAGTGGCCCAGCGCACTGGCGCCACGATCTACTATGTCGAGATGCTCAAGCCCAAGGGCGGCCAGATGCCAGTGCTATCACTGATGCCGACGCCCGGCGACGTCGATGTCGTGTTGGCAGCCGAGTTCATGGAAGCGGGCCGCTCGATGCTGCGCGGGTTGGTGACACCGGAAAAGACCACGCTGATCGCGTCGACGCATCGCTCCTACGCGGTCGGCGAGAAGGAGGTGCCGGGCGACGGCATCGGCGATCCGCTCGCCGTCGTCGATGCCTTCGATGTCGCGGCCAAAAAGACTGTCATCTTCGACATGCAGACGCTGGCCGAGAAGAATGGCAGCGTGATCTCGTCGGCAATGTTCGGTGCCTTGGCCGGCGCCAATGTCCTGCCCTTCACCCGAAACGCGTTCGAGGCTGCGGTGCGCGCCGGTGGCAAAGGCGTCGAGGCCAGCTTGCGGGCCTTTGGCGCCGCCTTCGACCGTGCCCGCGACGGCAAGCCTGATAAGGTGGCCAGGAAGCCTGACAAACTGCTGCCGGATGCACCTGTGTCAGTCGGCCATCCAAAGCTAGACCGGCTGCTCGGCCGCATCCATTCCGAATTCCCGCCTGTATTGGCGCCGATGCTTTATGCCGGAGTAAAGAAGCTCGTCGACTTCCAGGACCCGCGTTACGCCGAAGAGTATCTCGACACCGCCGCGCGCCTGCTTGTCCACGACCGCGATGCCGGCGGCGCGGCCAGGGGCTTTGGCTTCAGCCAGGAAGTCGCCAAATATCTCGCCATCGCCATGGCCTATGACGATGTCGTGCGCGTCGCAGACCTCAAGACGCGCGCGACGCGCTTCGAGCGCGTGCGCAAGGAAATCGGCGCGACCGGCGAGCAACTCGTCTACACCACCGAATACATGCATCCGCGCGCCGAGGAAGTCGTCGGCACTATGCCGGCGTTGCTCGGCCAATTCGTCGAGAACCGCCCGGCACTGCTCAAGCTGCTGGAGCGCCTGTTCAGCAAGGGCCGGCGTGTGCGCACCGGTACCGTCGGCTGGTTCGTGGCGCTCTATGCGCTCTCCAGCCTGAAGCCGATGCGCCGCACCATGCTGCGTCACAAGCGCGAGATGGCGCATATCGGAAGCTGGCTGGAGACGGCCTCGGCCCTGCTGCCCGCCAATTACGATCTGGCGTCGGCGGTGATCGGCAGCCGCCGGTTGGTGAAAGGCTATTCCGACACCCACAGCCGCGGCCAGGGCAAGTTCGACAAGGTGCTTTCGGTGGTGCCCTTGCTTAAGGCGCGCGAGGATGGCGGGACCTGGCTCAAGCGCCTGGTGCAGGCCGCACTGCAGGACGAAGCCGGCAAGTCGCTCGACGGCGCATTGGCGACAGTCAGAAGCTTCGCGTGACGACTCTCGGCGCGCAGCCTAGGCCTCTGCGTCGCCTTTTCCGTCCCCGGCCTTTGCCGTGGCTTCACCGCCGCCACCGAGCTTGTCGATGTTGCGCAGCACCTTGTGCAGCGTGACGATGAAGGCGTCGTACTCGTCCGGCTCGATGCCTTCGAACAGCTGCGAGAAGATGCCGAACAGCACCGGCCAGAACTGCTGGAAGACGTCGCGGCCGGCATCGGTGATGTGCACTTCGCGCACGCGCATGTCGTCAGCGCGCGACTGGCGACGGACAAACCCCTGCTCCTCCAGCGCATCAAGCGTGCGGCTCATCGTTGACTGCTCGACAACCGCAAGGAAGGACAGCTCATTGACGGTCAGCCCCGGCGAGATGGTCAAAAGCGCGATGGCCCGCATCTTCGGCGTGGTCAGGTCAAGCGGGCGCAGCCGTTCCTGCAGATTGGCGTTGTAGCTCGCCGACAGGCGGTTGATCAGATGCGGCGCGAAGCGGTTGAGCCCGATTTCGCCGAGGCTGGGCAAACGGTTTCCGTCGCCGGCTTCCCTGAACGACCCGGTGAAGTATTTCGTGACCATTGCTACCCGTTCGGCTCGAGGGAGTTCGACGCTGTTCGGATTGCCATGAAGCCGATTATCCGGCAACCGTCCAGAGCAACGCAGCTCACATCAAACGAAAAGGCCGGGCACCAAAAAGGCAACCCGGCCCTACGCCGCGAGACGGCTGGTGCCCATCCATCTTGCGGCGACAACGGCGGTGGGAGCCGCCGCGGTCCTCGATGAGGCTCGATCAGGCGCGTGGCGCAAGCGCGAAGGCGCGCACCGGGCTACCGGTGCCACCGACGATCTTGAGCGGGGCGACGACCAGCACGGCACCCGTCGCCGGCAGTTTGTCGAGGTTGCACAGGCTGGCAAGGCCGTAGCTGCCGACTTCGAGCAGCAGACTATGGGCGGGAAACGGCGGATCCATCGCCACCGCGCTGCCGGCATCGGTACCGACGCATTCGTTGCCGAACCCGAGAACACCGCGCTCGACCAGCAGGCGGATGCAATCGACGCTTGGTCCGGGCGTATGCGGGCCATTCTCGTCAGCGTTCAGGAAGGCCTCGGTCGAAGTGTTGCGCGGATACCAGTCCGAGCGCATCAGCACCCAGGCGCCCCTGGGGATCTGACCGTGCACGGCCTCCCAGGCTTTCACGCCATCGGCGGTGAGCAGGAAGTCCGGATTGGCGGCGACCTCCTTGGAGCAGTCGATAACGACGCAAGGTGCTACGAAGGACTGCGTCGACACGGTATCGGTCGTGCCCTGGGCGACGTCCTTGCCGGAAATCCAGTGCACCGGGGCATCGAAATGCGTGCCGGTGTGCTCGCCCAGCTCCATCCAACCCCACGCCCACCACGGCCCGTTGGCGTCGTAGCGCGAAATCTCGTGCATCTTGAACTTCGGCGTGTTCTTGGCGAAATCCGGCGGCAGATACAAAACCGGAGTGTCCGGCCCAAGCGGCGCCGTCAGGTCGACGATCTGGACCGCGCCGGTGGCAATTGCTGAAGCGAAATCCGCCAGCGTCTGGTTGGCTGTCATCTTGGCTCTCCTCCTCTTTGCCCGGTCCGGAAGGCCAGGTTTGCTTCAGCCTAATCAAGTCATATGCATTTGCAAATATTATTTTTGCCTAGATGCCAACAAGGCTGGCATCCTTCAAGCTCGAATATCCCCGCATGCATGGTTCCGGCCGGATTTGACTGACCAAGGGGCAGCTGTCGAGATGCCAGCGGGCCTGACCTTGGCCCCGGCAGGCCGCCGCATCGTGCCTGCGTTCGGCTTCAGGGCAGGTGAAAATCTTCCGATCCGGCACAAATTCGACAAAAAACCGAAATCCGGACGCTTCGTTTTTCTGCTGCGTTACGCAGCTACGAAAGACACTGCTAAATAAATCAAACATCTGATTACAATCACGTATTTCGACATTTCCTTCGCCGTTGTGATCTCGATTCCACGTCTTCCGGCCTCGCTTTACAACGGCAAAATTTTGTGCGCTTATGATCAAATGATGGAAGTGAGGAACGTTTCCGCGACGGTTTGACCAACGGGCACCAAGGCCTGAGACGAGCACGCGGCTGCCATCATCCAAACAAGGGGAACGGACTGATGAACAAAACCAAGGGCCTGATGCTGGCCAGCCTGCTTGCAGCCACCGCATTTTCCACCACCTCGGCAATGGCCCAGGACGCCGCTTGCCCAGTCAAGATCGGCGGCGTGCTGTCGCTGACCGGCTCGATGGGTGCGGTGGGCAAGGCCATCGGCAACAGCGCACAGCTCGCCATCGCCAACATCAACGAAGGCGGCGGCATCAAGGGCTGCCAGGTCGAGTTCGTGCTGCGCGATGACCAGGGTCAGCCCAATGTCGGCGTCGACGCGGCCAAGTATCTCGTCGATGTCGAGGGCGTGAAGGCACTGTCGGCGAGCATCGGCAGCGGCGTTACCATCCCGATCCTGACCTCGGTTTCAGCGCCGTCGCAGATCCCCCAGATCGCCTGTTGCTCGTCAGCCCCGGTGCTGACGACGATGGCGCAGGAAGGCAAGACCGGCGGGTTCTTCTTCCGCACCTTCCCGGTGGTCAAGAACCTCTCCTACCTGCCGGCCAAGATCGCGGCCGACCGCGGCCTCAAGCGCATCGCGATGATCTATGTGAACACCGACTACGGCGCGAGCCTGGTGAAGGATTTCACCAAGGCGACCGAGAAGTTCGGCGGCGAAGTGGTCAAGGCTGTCGCCTTCAACGAAAACCAGGCGTCGTATCGCGCCGAAGTTTCGGCGGCACTGGCCGAGAAGCCCGATGCGATGTTCATCGTCGCCTTCCCGCAGGACGGCGCCACCATCGCCCGCGAATGGATTTCGCTCGGCGGCACGCAGGAGCTGATCCTCAACAACGCGCTGCGCAGCCCCGATTTCGTCAAGGCCGTCGGCGCCAAGTACCTGACCAAGGCGTTCGGCACCGACAATACCTCGACCCAGAGCGCCACGCTCGACGAGTTCAAGGCAGCGTTCAAGTCGGCCTACAACATCAGTGCCGACGGCCCCGGCATTTCCAACGAATACGACGCAGTGACGATCCTCGGCCTTGCCATGAACATCGCGCCCGACCTGTCCGGCCCTTCGATCCGCGATGCGATCCGCAAGACCCAGACATCAGGCGGCGAGGTCATCGGCACCGGCCCGGCGGAGTTCAAGAAGGCACTGGAGCTGGTCAAGGCCGGCAAGCCGATCAAATATGTCGGCGCGCTCGGCCCGATCGAGTTCGACGTCAATGGTGACATCAGCGGCCCCGCGCTGACCTGGCACATCGAGGGCGAGGAACTGGTCATCGACAAGACCATCAGCGCCGAGGATATGGCAAAGCTGCTAGCGGAAATCGACGGCTAAGCAACAACGGGTACCGGACGGGCATGACCAGCTACACCCTTTCCCATTGGGGCACCTACGAGGTCGAACCCCGTGGAAACGGTTTGCCCGCCCTCAAGCCGTTCAGGCGCGATCGGGACCCGAGCCCGATCGGCCTCTACCAGCTCGACCCGGCGCTCGACAGGCTCCGGGTCCGGCGACCGGCCATACGCAAGAGCTGGCTCGATCATGGTCCGGGAGCGGCTGCGGAACGGCGCGGCAGCGATCCCTTCGTCGAAGTCGAGTGGGACGTGGCGCTCGACCTCACTGCCGCCGAGATCGACCGGGTCCGCATCACCCACGGCAATGCGTCGATCTTCGGTGGCTCCTATGGCTGGTCCAGTGCCGGCCGCTTTCACCACGCGCAAAGCCAGGTCCACCGCTTCCTGAATGCCGCCGGCGGCTATGTCCGCCATGTCGATTCCTACAGCCTGGGCGCCGCCAACGTCGTGCTGCCGCATATCGTGGCGAGCATGGACGATCTGATGGCCGGCCATTCCTCTTGGGACACGCTGGCCGCGCATTGCGAGCTGTTCGTCAGCTTCGGCGGCGTGCCGGTCAAGAACGCGCAGATCAATGCCGGCGGCGTTGCCCTGCACGGCGTGCCGGCAGGCCTTGCCGGCATGCGCGCAGCCGGCACCCGCTTCGTCAATATCGGCCCGGTGCGCGACAATTTCGGCGCGGTCGCCGATGCGGCGGAATGGATCGCCTGCCGCCCCAACGCCGACACCGCCCTGATGCTGGCGCTGGCCTGGGTGTTGTTCAGCGAGGGCCTGCACGACAAGGCCTTCCTTGACCGTTGCTGCACGGGTTTCGAGAACTTCGTCCCCTACCTCACCGGAGCCACCGACGGTGTGCCGAAGAAACCCGAATGGGCCGAAGCGATCAGCGGCGTGCCTGCCGGAACCATCGTCGATCTTGCCCGCCACATGGCATCGGCACGCACGATGCTCAATGTTTCGTGGTCGATGCAGCGCGCCAGCCATGGCGAACAACCCTACTGGATGGTGGTGACGCTGGCGGCAATGCTTGGCCAGATCGGGAAGCCTGGCGGCGGTTTCGGCGTCGGTTATGGCGCGGCAAATCTTGTCGGCAGCGCCCACACCCGTATCAAGGGGCCGACGCTGTCGCAGCTCAAGCCGGGCATTCCCGACTTCATTCCGGTCGCGCGCATCGCCGACATGCTGCTCAATCCCGGCGCGCCCTTCACCTACAATGGCAAGACGCAGAATTACCCTGACATCCACCTGATCTACTGGGCCGGCGGCAACCCGTTCCACCATCACCAGGATCTCAACCGCCTGCTCACGGCCTGGCAGAAGCCCGACACCGTCATCGTCAACGAGCAGTACTGGACGCCGACGGCCAAGCGCGCCGACATTGTCTTGCCGGCGACAATCTCGCTCGAACGCGACGATATCGGTTCGGCCACGCTGGAGGCCTTCATCGTTGCCATGAAGCAAGCAGTGCCGCCGGCGGGAGAGGCGCGCGACGACTACGCCATCTTCGCCGAATTGGCCGAGCGACTCGGCTGCGGCGAAACCTTCTCGGAAGGGCTCGACGCGACGGGCTGGCTGTCGCGGCTCTACGAGGAATGCCGGCCGCACAATCGCGCGCGCGGGCTCGACCTGCCCAATTTCGAAACCTTTTGGCGCGATGGGCTGATCGACCTGACCCCGCTCGACCGGCCGGTCACCATGCTTGCCGATTTCGTCGCCGATCCGGAGAGCAAACCGCTCGGTACACCGTCGGGCAAGATCGAGATCTTCTCGCAGCGTATCGCCGGCTTCGGCCTGGACGACTGCCCCGGCCATGCGACATGGATGGCACCGGTGGAGTGGCTGGGCGCCGGGCTTGCCACCAGATATCCGCTGCACCTTCTGACTGACC
Organism: Aminobacter carboxidus; assembly: GCF_014863355.1. Lineage (GTDB taxonomy): Bacteria > Pseudomonadota > Alphaproteobacteria > Rhizobiales > Rhizobiaceae > Aminobacter > Aminobacter carboxidus. The sequence goes on from NZ_JACZEP010000002.1 coordinate 36,817, forward strand.
AGCCGGCGCGCCGGCTGCACAGCCAGCTCGACGCCAGTCCCCATAGTGCCGGCGGCAAGTCGAATGGCCGCGAGCTGGTCTACATGAACCCGGCAGACGCCGCACAACGCAGGCTCGGGGAAGGCCAGATCGTCGAGCTGTTCAACGACCGCGGCCGCTGCCTGGCTGCGGTGACGATCACCAGCGACATCATGCCCGGCGTGGCGCGGCTCAACACCGGCGCCTGGTTCGATCCGGACCCGGAAACCGGGCTCGAAAAGCACGGCAACCCGAACGTGCTGACGCTCGACGTGCCGGCGTCCGGCCTGTCGCAAGGCTGCAGCGCCCAGACGTGCCTTGTCGAGATCGCCGCCTTTGCCGGCCCGCTTCCACCTGTCACCGCCTTTTGCCTGCCGGACTTCGCGACATCATGACCACCGCACAGAGCGCGCCGCACCAACACATGCGTACGGTGTGGTGGCAAACCGCCAATCCGGCCCCTGTTACCCAGCCCTTGCGCGCTGCAAGCAAGGTCGACGTCGCGATCATCGGCGCCGGCTTCACCGGCCTGACCGCTGCACTCCACCTCGCTCGACGCGGCGCGCGTGTCGCCGTGCTCGAGGCAGAGACGATCGGCAGCGGCGCGAGCGGACTCAATGCAGGTTTCGTGGTGCCGAATTTCGCCAAGGCAGACCCTGCGGCGGTGGTTGGCAAGCTTGGCGAGGAACGCGGCTACAGACTGCTGCAGATGATCGGTGGCGGCGCCGATCGCGTCTACGCGACCATCCGCGAACATGGCATCGCTTGCGATGCCGAGCAGGTCGGCTGGATGCACGTCGCGCACTCGGAAAAGATGCTCGGCATCCTCGAACGCCGGGCGGAAGCCTGGCAGGCGCTGGGCCGTCCGGTGCGCATGCTCGACGCTACAGAGGCGCGCCGCCGCGCCAGCCTCAGGCATAACGCCGGAGCTCTCATCGATGACAGCGGCGGCACGCTGCATCCGCTCAACTACGCCTATGGATTGGCGAGTGCTGCCATCAAGGCCGGAACCTCGATCCACGAAAACGCACCTGTCCAGGCCGTGGAACGGTCGGACAATGGCTGGCGGCTGACCAGCGGACAAAGCACGATCGACGCCGATACGGTCCTGCTATGCACCAATGCCTCGGAACAGGGCGTTGCCCGCCGCCTCGGCCGCATCGTCGTGCCGCTGCGCGTCTACCAGATTGCCACCGCCCCGCTCGACGAGGTCACGGTGCGGCGCATTTCGCCGGAGCGGAACCCCGTCGCCGACACGCGTGCCAATCTCTTCACCTTCAGGCTCGACCGCGACAACCGGCTGATCAGCGGCGGCATGTCGATGCTTCCGCTTGGCGCCGAGGCGCGCATGGCCGCGATGGTCGCCGGCCGCCTGCAGGCCGAGCTCGGCCTGCCGCGACTGCCTGCCGTCGAAAGCATCTGGCGCGGCACCGCCGCCATGACCACCGATTTCCTGCCACATGTCTATGAGTTCGGCCCGCGCTTCATCGGCGGCATTGGCTGCAACGGCCGTGGTATCGCCTTGACCGCCATGCTCGGCGAGGTGCTGGCCGACGCTGCGTCGGGCACGCCGCTCGATGCATTGCCAATCCCGCAGACTTCGCCGCGGGCCCTGCCGTTTCGCAGTTTCGCCGCCGCTGCCCCGTCGGTCGCCATTGCCCAGGCCAGATGGCAGGACCGGCGCCAGGGATTGTAATCGCCTGATACGACGGCATATCTGTCTGGCCTCGCAAAGGAGCCGTTTTCGATGCTGATCCTCAACCGGCAGGCCGTCGCTGCCGCCTTGCCCATGGCCGACTGCATCGACGCGATGCGTATCGCGCTGGCTGATTTCGCCACCGGCGGCTACCGGCTGTTCCCCCGCCAGCAGCTCAATGCCGGCCCCGGCGAGGTGCTGATGGGGCTGATGCCGACATTCTCGCTGGCCGGCGGCGAGAAGCTCTGGTGCCTGAAAGATGTGCTGGTCGCTCATGACAATGCGGCGCGCGGCCTCGACAACCACCAGGGCGCGGTACTGCTCAATGATGGCGAGACCGGCCAACTGCGCGCCGTGCTCGACGCCACCGAAATCACCGCCCGCCGCACCGCCGCGACCTCGGCTGTGGCAACGGCGGCGCTGGCCCGGCCCAACGCCAGGACGGTCGCCATCCTCGGCACCGGAACGCAGGCCGAGACGCATATCGAAGCGCTGCGCCATGTCATCCCTGAGGCTGCCTTCGTGCTTTGGGGGCGCTCGCCCGACAAGCTCGAGGAGCTTGCCCGCAAAAGCGGCGGCGAGGTGGCCGACAGCGCGCGGGGGGCAGTGGCCGACGCCGACGTCATCTGCACCCTGACCGGATCGAAGGAGCCGATCATCGAGCTTGGCTGGCTGAAGCCAGGCTGCCACATCAATGCCGTCGGCTCGAGCAATCGCAATGCGCGCGAGCTTGGCGACGACATCGTCGCCGCCTCGGCCTTCTTTGTCGATTCGCGCAGCCAGGCCGCCATCGAGTGCGGCGAGCTGCTGCAGCCGCTCGAACGCGGCGTGATCGGTCCCGACCATGCCCGTGCCGAGCTCGGCGAGGTGCTCGCCGGACTGCGTCCCGGGCGCTCGTCGCCTCAGGAACTCACCGTGTTCAAGTCGCTCGGCATTGCCGTGGAGGATGCAGCGGCGGCCATCCGCGCCGTGAGCAACGCCACCGACAGGGGCCTCGGCCAACGGGTCGACTGGTAGAGCCTTCGCAGGCAAACAGTTCACGCGCGTCGTGCCGGCTTGATACCGCGCGGCGCGATTTCTATGCTATGTGCACATTCATCGTTTGATCAAAAGAGGAAGCTGGATGAGCGTCGATTTCCTGGAGCCTGTTTCGTCGCGCTCGACGATTCAGGACGGTATCTACCGGCAGCTGCGAAAGGCGCTGATGTCGGGGCATTTCGATCCCGGCCAGACACTGACCATCGCGATGCTGTCCGACACGTTCAAGACCAGCCACATGCCGGTTCGCGAGGCGCTGCGTCGCCTGATCGCAGAGAACGCGCTGGTCGTGCTGACCACCGGCTCGGCGCAGGTTCCCACCGTAAGCCTCGCGGCACTGGACGATCTGTGCCTGACGCGCATAGCGCTGGAAACGCTTGCGGCCAAGCTCGCCACCGAACGCTCGACGCCGGCCGACCGCAAGACCTTCCGGCATCTCGTCGAGGAGCATGAGGCCGCCGCCAACGACCGGAATCTCGAAGAGATGCTGGCCCGGAACCAGGAGCTGCATTTCGCGATCTACGACTGCTGCGGCTCGCCTGTCATCACCCAGTTCATCCAGAGCCTGTGGCTGCGCTTCGGCCCCTATATGCGCATGTTGTCCGGCCATATCGAACCGGTACTGGTCTCCGGCAAGTACCAGCCGAGCTCGCATCATCGCGACCTGATCGAGGCTATGGATGCGGGCGACGCCCGTGCCGCCGCCAAGGCGATCAAGGGCGACATCGAGACGACGCAAGCGCTGCTGCGCCGGCTGTGCAAGGAAGCCGTCGAGACAAGCTGACCGGCCGGCGCAAGAGCGCCGGCCCTTTTAGCCGATGGGCTCAGGCTGCGTGCCGCGAGGTGACCGGCTGCTCGCCGATCAGGCCACGCGGGCGCAGCAACAGCACGAGCACCAGCGCCAGGCCGATGATCATCGCCTGAGCAGCACCGCCATAGATCTGGAACTGTTCGGGCAACATCTTCGACGACGCCGCGCCGATGGCGCTCCAGATGCCCCAGACAACGATCGCGCCGAGGATGGCGCCGCGGTTGTTGCCGCTGCCGCCGATGATCAACATCGTCCATATCTGGAAGGTCAGGATCGGCAGGAAGTCGAACGGGCTGACGAAGCCGATGAAGCTGGCATAAAGCGCACCGGCAAGCCCCATCAGCGTCGAGCCGATGACGAATGCCTGCAGGCGGAAGCTGCGGGTGTTCTTGCCCAGCGTCTCGGCGGCGACCTCGTCTTCGCGGATCGCCTTGAGCACGCGTCCCCACGGCGAACGCGCGATGCGCTCGAGGGCGACATAGGCGACGGCCAGGATCACCACCACGACTGCCAGGTAGCCGAGATTGTTGGCGAGCGGCGTCGCAAACAGCCCACGGAACGGATTGGGGATCGAGGCAATGCCCATCGTGCCGCCGGTCAAGGCTTCGAAGTTGGTGGCGACGAGCTGGATGGTGACGGCGATGCCGAAGGTGGCGACCGCGAGATAGTCGCCACGCAACCGGACCGTCGCCATCCCGGTGATAAGTGCCGCCAGAGCTGCGGCAGCCATCGCGCCAACCAGGCCGACGATCCAGGGCAGTTCGAAATTGCCCACCAGTTCCGGCCGCGGAGGCGCCGTCAGGATCGCGAAGGTGTAGGCGCCGATAGCATAGAAGCCGACGATTCCGGCGTTGAACAGGCCGGTGCCGCCCCATTGCAGGTTGAGCCCCAGGGTCGCGATGCCGAGGATCAGCGCGACGGTGAGGAAGAATACGAGATACGAAACAAATCCGATCATCTGAGCCTCACACGCGTGCCGACCTGGAGAACAGACCCTGAGGCCTGAGGTAGAGGATGATGAGCAGCAGGCCGAAGGGCACCGCCGCCTTGTAGCCGGTAGGTATGACCAGCGCCGACAGGCTTTCGGCAAGGCCGACGATCAGGCCGCCGGCGACCGCACCAAACAGGCTGCCGGTGCCACCGAGGATCGCCGCTGTGAACAGTGCAAGAAGCATGTTGAAGCCCATCTCCGGGCGGATCTGCACGGTCAATCCGGCAAACACGCCGGCAATGGCGGCAAGGGCGCCACTGAGCATCCAGGTCCAGCGCACCACCTTGGCGATGTCGATGCCGCAGACCTGCGACAGAGCCGGGTTCTCGGCCATCGAGCGCATGGCGACGCCAATGCGGCTGAACTTGAGGAACAGGTGCAACGCCACGACCAACGCCACCGTCAGCACGAGGACGAGCACCTGGTCGGGCATCAGCCTGACATTGGGCAGGATTTCGAGCGAGATCTGCAGCTCTTGGCCATAGTAGTGGGCGTCCGCGCCCCAGACGAAGAGCACCAGATTGCGCAGGATCAGCGCGATACCGAAGCTGGCGAAAACCAGCGTCAGGCTGTTGGCGCGACGCTTCCTGAGCTTGGAGAACACCAGCGCGTCGGCAGCAACGGCGATCAGCCCGGTACCGACGCAGGAGACGGCGATTGCCACGAGCAGCGGCCAGCCGAAGGAGAACGGGCCGATGGGCTGGCCTGCGGGCAGGAATGCCACGACGGCAAGCGCGAGATAGGCGCCCCAGGTCAGCATTTCGGCGTGAGCGAAATTGGCAAATTTCAGCATGTGCGCGCACAGCGAATAGCCGATTGCCCCGAGCGCGAGGATGCCGCCGGTCAAGAGACCGTCGGCGATGGCTTGTCCGATCATGATTTCCTCCGGAAGCCCAGGAATGCTTCGGCAATGGCGTCGTTATCGAGCAGGTCGGCCGCCGTTCCAGTCATGTGGTTGCGGCCTTCGACCAGGACATAGGCACGATCGGAAACCCGAAGCGCCGCCTTGGCGTTCTGCTCCACCATCAGCACCGCAACCCCGCTCTTGGCGAGGCGGCGCAAATCATCGAGCACCTCGTGCACGATCTTGGGTGCCAGGCCCGCCGTCGGCTCGTCGAGCATGATGACGCGCGGATCGGTCATAAGCGCGCGTGCCACCGCAAGCATCTGGCGCTGGCCGCCCGACAGCACGTTGGCTGCGGCGCGACGACGGTCGGCCAGAGCGGGAAAATGCTCGAAGGCCCGTTGCACACGCTCGCGCAACAGCGAACGCGGCAAGGTGTGGCCGCCGCTGATCAGGTTGTCCTCGATCGAAAGCGAGGAAAAGACGTTGCTGGTCTGCGGTACGAAACCGACGCCGGCGGCGATGATCTCATGCGTCGGCAACCCCGAGATGCGCTGACCGCCAAGTTTGACCTCGCCGCCCTCGACCAGCACCAGGCCGGCGAGCGCCTTGAGGAAGGTCGATTTGCCGGCACCGTTCGGGCCGATCAGGGTGACAAGTTCGCCGGCATCGATGGTGACCGAAATGTCAAAGACGATCGGCATGCCGGGGATGTAGCTGGCACGCAGGTTGCGTGCTTCGCAGACGGGCGCGCTCATGCCAGTTCTCCCACCGTCACGTCACCAAGATAGGCATCGACGACGCGCTGCTCTTTCATCACGCCGGCCGGATCGCCCTCGAAAATCACCCGTCCTTGCGCCATTACCACGATGTGGCGGCAGATGCGCATCACCATGTCCATGTTGTGCTCGACGATGAGGAAGGCGACGCCGCGCTCGTTGAGCGCCACGATCTTGTCGATCAGCGTCTCGATGAGCGTCGGGTTGACGCCTGCCGTCGGCTCGTCGAGCAGGATGAGCGGCGGATCGACCATCATGACGCGGGCAAGTTCGAGCAGCTTCTGCTGGCCGCCCGAAAGCACGCCGGCGAGGTCGCGCGCCTTGTCGGCGAGACCGGTGAAGGCGAGCACCTCCATCGCGCGTTCGCGGGCCTGACGCTCTTCGCTGGCGACCAGCTTGCTGCGGAACCAGTTGTTCCAGAAGGTCTCGCCCGATTGGCCGGTGGCCGACAGCATGACGTTTTCCAGCACCGACATTTCAGGAAACGGCCGCGGGATCTGGAAGGTACGCGCCAGGCCGGCGCGGAAGATCCTGTCGGGCCTGAGGCCCGAAATGGGCTTGCCGTCGAAGATGACATCGCCGGCGCTCGGCTGGACTTCGCCGGCAATGAGGCCGAATAGCGTGCTCTTGCCGGCGCCGTTAGGGCCGATCAGGCCGGTGATCTGGCCCGCCTTGACCGCCATGTCGACGCCGTCCACCGCCTTGAGCGCGCCAAAGCTCCTGGACAGTCCCCGGGTCTGCAGGATGACATCGCCGGTCTGTGTCATGCACTGCCCCGCTTTGCTTCGCTGGCCGCCGCGCCGTCGCGGCCGTCCCAGAGATTGTTGAAGAACCTGGACAACCGGTTCATGCCTTCGTCCAGTCGCTCCAGGCTCTCGGAACCGAAGCAGACGCGAAGGTGGCCCTCGCCCGATTGACCGTAGAAGCTGCCGGCCTCGACGACCACATCTGCCTCGTCGAGGATCCTTTCGGCAAGCGCCTGAGACGGAATGCCGAAGGCCGAGATGTCAGGGAATGCGTAGATCGCGCCTTGCGGCGACGGGCATTTCACGCCCGGCATCTGGTTCAGGCGGCGGACGACAAGATCGCGCTTCTGGCGGTCGTGGTCGACAAGCTCGGCGAGCACTTCGGAAGGACCGGTGATCGCAGCACGCCCCCCGGCCTGGATGAATGTATTGACGTGGGTGGCGTCGTTGGCGGTGATCTTGAGCAGCCCTGGCATCGCCCAGGCAGGTGCTGTCATGTAGCCGAGACGCCATCCATCCATGGCGAAGGATTTGGTGAACGCAAAGGCGGTAACGGTGCGCTCGGCCATGCCGGGCAGTGCACCAATGCTGATATGCTCGCGGCCGTCATAGACCATGTCTTCGTAGACCTCGTCGGAAATGACGAGCAGGTCGCGCCTGATCGCCAGTTCGGCAAGGCCTTCGAGCTCGGCGCGGGAATAGACTCGGCCGGTCGGATTGACCGGATTGACCAGCACGATCATCCGGGTGCGCTCAGTGATGGCGGCCTCGATCAGCTCCGGCCTGAGCGCGAAGTCGTCGGCGGCATCCAGCGTCACGAATACCGGCCTGGCGCCGGCCAGTTCGATCTTGCCGATATGCTGGGGGTAGAACGGGTCGAGCAGGATCGCCTCGTCGCCCGGATCGAGCAGGGCAAGGAATGCCGCGAACGAGGCATGCGTCAGGCCATTGGTGACCAGGATGTCGGCCGCGCTCACGTGCATGCCGTTCTGCTGCTGCAGCTTCTCGGCCAGCGCCGCCCGGAAGCTAGCGGTGCCCTTGAGGTCGCTGTAATGGACGTCGCCGGCAAGCAGCGCCGCGATCGTTGCCTGCTTGATGTGTTCGGGCGTATCGGCGGCGGGACGGCCAAGCTCGAGATGGATCAGGTCACGCCCGCTGCCGGCCAGCGCCGCAGCCTTCTGGTACATGCCGAATGATTTCTGTGGCGTCCCGGAGATACGCCGCGCGACCCGCCTCATTGTCCCACCTTGGTTGCATCTGCCGCGGTGTCGGCCTGACGCCGCGCGATGACCTCGAGCTCGACCTTGATCTCTTCGACGGCGAAACCGACGATGACGGTCGTGTTGGTCGGGCGCGGATCGGAGAAGGTCTGGCCGAGCAGGCGCGACACGGCAATGACGTCGTCACGGCTGGCGAGATTGACGCGCACCGACACGATGTCGCGCATGCTGGAACCGGCCTCGGCCAGAGCGGCGGCGATGATGTCCAGCGACCGGCGCGTCTGCACTGCCGCGTCAGGGTCAAAGCCACCGATTTCGGGATCGTATCCCGCCGTACCCGAGACGAAAATCCAGTCGCCATCGATCACGGCTCGTGAATAGCCAGCCAGCTCCTCGAAGGGGGAGCCTGAATAGATCGCTTTTCTGGTCATTGGTCGCCTCTGCCTTGTACGCTCATTTGATCAAACCATCATCGTGATAACGTAAGTTCGCGGCGAGATCAACCGCCTCGAAATGGCGTCGGTATTTTGGATTGCGGGCCGTAGGGTCAGCGGGAAACGGTTGGCATCGGGCGCAGGGGCTACTTGGATCGCGCGTCGGGCATGAACCGCAGCCGCAGTCACTTGCGCGTGACCCACGCCGATTCCGCGTAACAAAGCCACGTTCATCTCCGTATCCTGTGCTGGCGGACATCGGCTGGCTTGGCCGGGTGAGCCCAGGCGCCTCACAAGAACGCCGCCAGGATCGACGAACTGGAGCAGTTGGATGACACGCGAATTTTCGGAAGTGAGAAAGATTGCCAGCGGGCCGGCATTCTGGCTGTTAGCCGCGGCAGCCGCATTCGGCACCTGGGCTCTGACGACACCGAGTGCCGCGCAGGAGGGCATCAAGATTCCGGCGCCAATGCTCGACGCACCGGCGCAAGGCAACTCGGCGGTGGCGGTGCTGGCAGGCGGCTGCTTCTGGGGCGTGCAGGGCGTGTTCCAGCATGTCGAGGGCGTCACGAACGCCGTGTCAGGCTATGCCGGCGGCGACAAGCAGACGGCCAAATACAACGTCGTCGGCAGTGGCTCGACCGGTCATGCAGAGTCGGTCAGGATCACCTTCGATCCGCAGAAAATCAGCTATGGCCGGATTCTGCAGATCTACTTCTCGGTCGCGCATGACCCGACCGAGCTCAACCGCCAGGGGCCCGACACCGGCACCCAGTACCGCTCGACGATCTTCCCGGCCGACGCCGAGCAGGCCAAGGTCGCCAAGGCCTATGTCGCCCAACTCGACAAGGCCAAGGTCTTTGACGCGACGATCGCGACGACGATCGAACCCGGCCACGCCTTCTACAAGGCCGAAGACTATCATCAGGATTTTCTGACCCTGAACCCGACCTATCCCTACATCGTCTACAACGACCTGCCGAAGATCGAGAACCTGAAACGCCTCTTCCCCGATCGCTACCGCAGCGACCCGGTGCTGGTCTCGGAGGCCAAGGCGTCCAACTGATCAGGACGGCAGGCGGGCTCAGCTGGCTGACGGCCACCAGTCACCGTCATCTCCGAGTCTCAGGCGCGGCGAGACAATCGCGCCGTGGATGCGTGAAACGAGTGGTGCATCGTGTTCGCCGATGGCCTGGCGCCAGTTGTCACCCTGCAGCATGGCGAAGACCGCCGCGACCGGTTCGATGCCGGCCTTTTCAAGCAGCTTCAGCACTGCCAACATGGAGGTGCCGGAACTGATGACATCGTCGACGACCAGTACCCGCTTGCCCTCGAGCAGTGGCAGCATGCGCGGGTCTAGATAGAGCCGCTTGGCGTGGTCCGGGCTGGTGATCGAGCTCATCGGCTCCGACAGATCCTCGCTGTACCAGAACTTTCGCGACGTCCCGAGCGCCACCATTCTTGAATGCCCGAGACGCCGGGCGACGCCATTGGCAAGCGGCAGGCCGAGTGTCGGCACGCCGATCACCACCTCGGGATCATAGGCTCGGGCATGCACGGCCATGGCATCCGACAGCGCATCTTCCACGGTGAAGCTCGCCTGGTTGACGATCATCGAGGCAACTGCGCTCGTGCCATCGCCCGGCAGGATGCGGATCGGCAGTGCGATCTGGCGACCGTCGGGAAGCGACGCTGGGTAGAGGTCGCTGAAGCCATCGGCGGGCTGCGTTTCGAACGTGCCCTCGGGATAGACTGTCTGCCAGAATTGATGCGGAGCGAGTGGCACAATGGACCTTTCTGATGCAGAAGGGATATGTGGCGCCGATGGCCCTGGGCGCCGCATGACAGCAGCGAGACGGGCCGGACGGAGTTTGCGTGATGACATCGACGGCCGGGCACGACAAGGGCGAAATCGAGATGCTGACGGCGCTGCGCCGCGACATCCACGCCCATCCCGAGTTGGGCTTCGAGGAACTACGCACATCAGGCATCGTGCAGAAGATGCTGGCCGAAGCCGGCATCTCGGTGCAGACAGGCCTCGGCAAGACCGGCGTCGTCGGCACGCTGAAGCTCGGTGATGGCTCGCGGCGCATCGCGTTGCGCGCCGACATGGACGCGCTCGCCATGCCCGAAATGGCCGAAGAGCGTGCCTACAAGTCGACCATCGAGGGCAAGATGCACGCCTGCGGCCATGACGGCCACACTGTCATGCTGCTAGGTGCTGCGCGCGAGCTCGCCCGGCGCCAGAATTTCTCCGGCACGGTGCACTTCATCTTCCAGCCGGCTGAGGAAGGGCGCGGCGGCGCCAAGGCGATGATCGCGGACGGCTTCTTCAAGCAATACCCGGTCGATGCGGTCTACGGACTGCACAACATGCCCGGTATCGCACCCGATGCCATGGCCGTGGTCGCCGGGCCACAGCTCGCCTCGTCCGACCGCTGGACCGTCACCTTCAAGGGCATCGGCACCCATGGCGCCAAGCCACATCTCGGCCGCGACGCGATGACGGCAGCCGGCCAGTTCCTGACCGCACTGCACACCATCGTCGCCCGCCGCGTCGACCCGCTGCAGCCGGCCGTGGTCAGCGCCTGCGCCATGGAAGCCGGCAGCTTCGAGGCGCTCAACGTCATCCCCGACCTGGTCAAGATCGGCGGCACATCGCGTGCCTATTCGGCCGCCGTGCGCGACCAGTTGGAAGAAGAGATCGGCGCGCTGGCCGAGGGCTCGGCGCGGCTCTACGGCATCGAGGCGGAGTACCGCTATTTCAGGCAGATGCCGCCTGTCGTCAACGACCGCGACGCCACGCGCCGGGCACTGGCGGCGGCGCAGGCAGCGCTCGGCGTCGACAAGGTAATGACCGAGTTCCCGCCATCGACTGCCGGCGACGACTTCGCCATGTTCTCCCAGGAGGTGCCGGGCGCCTATGTCTGGCTCGGCAACGGCCCCGCCGTCGACGGCGCCCTGCACCACAACAGCCGCTATGACTTCAACGATGATGCGCTGGCGAGCGGGGTCAGGTTCTGGACGACTCTGGTCGAGCAGGAATTGGCGGCATAGTTTCCGGTCGCTCGGGGGCAAGTGCGCAAGGCCGTCATCCCATGATGGCCACTCAAGCGCTGTCGACCCCCACTCCGGTTTGCTTCGCAAACCACCTCTCCCCCGTTCGACGGGGGAGAGGAAAGCCGCTGCAGGGGCACCCACTTTCCTACCGCCCGAAATTTGGGGGCGACGAACCCAAGTTCTGGAAGGTAGCGCCCTACGAGATTGGCGTTTCCTCTCCCAAGTGGCACGGCGAAGCCGTGACGGAGTGGGGGCTCTTTCACCAGTCGATGGGGCGACGACGTGCCTCCAGTTGCAGATCCCGGATAGCCTGCATCTGACTCCACTTCCAGGTGACGAGGGTTACTCCGCCTTCAGCCTGTGATAGAGCAGCTTCAGCACTGCGGCGCTCTCGACCTTCAGCGCCACCGAAACCGCAGCCCCATCTTGCGAGACCGTCAAAGCGCCAGCGTCGCGCGTCGTGCTCGTATCGACGACAAGCTTGAGCGTCTCGCAGCCAAACAGCGCCTCGTCGAGCGCCAGCAGCATGACACAGGGGTCGTGCAGCGGCCGGCTCTCGCCACCCGTGGTCGACTGGAAATAGGCGTCGATCAGCGCGCCCGAAGCGACGGCCGCCGGCACATCGGCGTTCTGCAACATCGCAGTATCGTCGCGCGTCGCGCGCACCTTGCGGGTGACGTCGAGCGGGATCAGCGTGAAGTCGAGCCCGGCGGCAAAGGCGATCTCGGCCGCCTCCGGGTCGGCGGCGATGTTGAATTCGGCGCGCGGGCCAATGTTGCCCGGCTCGTAAACCGCCCCACCCATGGCAATGACGCGGCCGATACGGCGGGCAGCCTCGGGGTGTTCAGTGACCAGACGGGCGATGTTGGTGAGCGGGCCAAGCGCCAGGATGTCGATGGCGCCGGCTTCGGCAGCCGTGAGCGTATCTCGCAGCCAGCTCACGGCATCACCGGCCACAGGCTTCGCCAACGGATCGGGGAAGGCGACGCCGCCAAGACCATCGTTGCCGTGAATGTCGGCAGTGTCGAAGCCTTTTCGCGACAGCGGACCGGCAGCGCCCGCAACCACCGGCACGTCGACGCGGCCTTCGAGCGCCAGGATGCGGCCGGCATTGCGCGTGGTGGTCGCGATCCCGATGTTGCCGGCAACCGTGGTGATGCCGATGACGTCGAACTCCGCCGACTTCAGCGCCAGCAGGATCGCCACCGCATCGTCGATGCCGGGATCGGTGTCGATGATCACCTTGCGGGTGGGATTCTGCTGCATGGCGCGACCTTTCATTCCAGTCTCAAATCGGGTCCGACTGGCTTCACATCATCGCAACAGGGGAATCAAGCCGAAATGCTTGTCCCAGCGCCGCACGACCGAACCTGCTGTATGCTGGCACAGCGGAAACCGGTTTCGATTTCAACAGCGATGCATTAGAGGCGGCACCATGACCAACACAGCTCCCTTGCCCGCCGATCTCCTCATCGAACCCGCCGACGAAATCCTCATTCGCCAGGATCTTGTGCTGACGGCACTTGGCAAGCGCGAGGCCGATCGCCTCGTCCAGTTCGGCCGCGTGCTCGACGTGCACACCGGCACCTGGATGGACGATTGCGAGGTGGCGATCCGCGGCCGGCGCATCGCCTATGTCGGCCCCGCCGGCAGTTTCGCAGGTACGGCGCGCGAAACGATCGACCGCACGCATCTGTCAGCGGTTCCCGGCTTTGGCGAGGTGCACAAGCACATCGAAAGCTCGCACCTGACGCCTGAGCACGAGGCGGCACTGGTCATGCCGCGCGGCAACACCTGGACCTGCGAGGCAAGCCACGAATTCTCCAATGTCAACGGCCCCAACAACCTCGAATTCTGGTTGACGGCGCGCCGCGCCGGCTCGCCGATGAAGATCTTTCCACTGCCCGGTTCGGCCGTGCCGCCGACGGCCTATGAGGGTGGCGGCGGCCATTTCGGCTATGCCGAGCAGATCGGCTTTCTCGGCGAAAGCACGATGGTTGCGGGCCTCGACGAGGTGATGGACTGGCCCGCCGTGTGGAACCCGGAGAACCCGTCCTATGACAGGCTGTGGGGCATGATCCAGGCCACATTCGAAAAGCGTGGTGTGGTCGAGGGCCATGGTGCCGGCCTGCGCGACCTGCCCTCGATCAACGCCTTCGCCGCCGCCGGCCTGTCCTCCGACCACGAGGCGTGGACACCTGAAGAGGCGTGGGACAAGCTCCGGCGTGGCATCTTCATCGAGATCCGCCCGCATTCGATGCCCGACATCATCAAGGGCCTGCTGGAGCGCGGCCTGCGCGACTGGAGCCAAGTGGCCTTCGCCACCGACGACCGCAGCGCCTCCGACACGCTGAAGATGGGCGCGACCGACCACAATGTCCGGCTCGCCATCGAAAGCGGGCTGGCGCCCGAGATCGCCTACCAGTGCGTGTCGATCAACCCGGCGCGGCACATGCGGCTGACACCCTTTGTCGGCTCCATCGCACCCGGCCGCTTTGCCGACATGGTCCTGCTCGAAAAGGTGGCGACCGTGTCGATCGCGGAGGTCTGGGCCGATGGCGAGCAGGTTTCCGAGGGCAAGACTTTCACCGGCCATTTGCCTGATATCGACTGGCCGGAATGGGCGACCAAGACGGTCAATGTCGGGCGCAAGCTCGGTGCTGGCGACTTCGCCATCGCGGCCGAACCGGGGCGCGAGACGATGCAGGCGGCCCTGCTGCGTCCGTTCCACTGGGACGACAATTTCATCACCACTGAACTTGCAGTGGCCGATGGCGAGGTGCAGCGCGACAGCGAGCGCAACATCACCAAATTCGCCGTCGTCGACCGCTATTCGGGCAAGGGCCGCGTCGCCAAGATGTTCTGGCTCGGCTGCGGCCCGAAGACGCCCGACACGGCGGTCGGCTGCACGGTGGCGCACGACCAGCACAACATCTGGGTCGTCGGCTCGTCCGACGCCGCCATGGCCGAAGTGGTCAACCGCATCTCGGACAACCAGGGCGGCTGGGCGCTGGTGACGGGGGGCAAGGTGGTGGCCGACGTGCACTACGAGGTCGGCGGACTGATGACCAACCGGCCGGCCGAGGCGCTCGATGCCGAGATGGAAAAGCTCTATACCGAGGCCAACAAGATCGACTGGCTCTACGAGCCGACCTTCTCGCCGCGCTGGTTCCCCGGCTTCCCCGAGCGGCTGCAGTTCGCGACGCTGACCTGCGCCCCATGGCGCTGGGTGCTGGTGGCACCGACCGATGCGGTGCCCGAGGGCTTCGTCAACGTGCAGACAGGCGAAAGCCAGAAGGTCGTTTGGTAGCGGCGAGGCTTTAGAGCCTAAGTGCGCCCTTTAAGGTTCGCCCGATGGGCGAGCACTTCGGGCTGAGGACAGGGGAGCCCGCAAGACCGCCGACCAGTTCGCGAAAACCTCGGTGGGCGAGCCGCGAAGGACGTACCCGCCAGCCCCGACCTCAGCCCTTGTCTTCGGCAAACGCCGCCAAAATCCGCGCCCAGGAGCGGGTGCCCTTCCGGAAGCTCGTCAGGTCGTACTTCTCGTTCGGGCTGTGGATGCGGTTGTCGAAGCGGGCGAAGCCGATCAGCAGCGAATCCATGCCGAGCTTTTCCTTGAAGGCAGAAACGATCGGGATCGAGCCGCCACTTCCGGCCACTGCCGCCTCGCGCTCCCACTCCTCGGTCAGCGCGCCGAGCGCTTTGGTGAGAAAATCGCCGTCGATCGGCATGACAGTCGCGGCACTGGCGCCGTGGTCGATGAACTCGACCGAACAATCGCCGGGGATGCGGGCACGGACATGGGCGCGGAAGGCGTCGCGGATGTTGGCCGGGTCCTGGCCGGCGACGAGGCGGAACGAGATCTTGGACTGCGCCTTGGCCGGGATGACGGTCTTGAAACCCTCTTCCGTGTAGCCGCCTATGATGCCGTGGATTTCACAGCTCGGGCGCGCCCAGACCTGCTCGAGCACCGAGCGGCCATTCTCGCCGGCGGGGATGTTGAGGCCGATGTTGCCCAGGAAACCCTTGTCGTCGAAAGGCAGGCGCTGCCACTGGGCCTTGATCGCGTCGGGCAGTTCGGTGACGCCGTCATAGAAGCCTTCGACGGCGACACCGCCATCGGACGTGCGCAGGCTGGAGACGATGTCGGACAGCACCTGCAGCGGGTTGCGCGCGGCATTGCCGTAGATGCCCGAATGCAGATCGCGGCTGGCGCAGGAGATGACGATCTCCTCCTTCAGCACGCCGCGCAGCATGGTGGTGACGGCCGGCGTCTCTGCGTCCCACATGTCGGTGTCGCAGACCAGCACCACGTCGGCCTTGAGCTCGGCGCCCGTCGTGTCGAGGAACGGCGGCAGGCTCGGGCTCGAAATCTCTTCTTCGCCCTCAAACAGCACCGAGACCTGGATCGGCAGGCTGCCGGTGACGGCCTTCCAGGCCCGGCACGCCTCGACGAAGGTCAGCAGTTGGCCCTTGTCGTCTGAGGCGCCACGGGCAACGATATGGGTCCCGCCGTCGGGCTGCGGCACCAGCTTCGGTTCGAACGGATCGGAGTGCCAAAGCGCCAACGGATCGACCGGCTGGACATCGTAGTGGCCATAAAACAACACATGCGGCCCCCGCCCGGTGCGGTCGTGGCCGACCACCATCGGATGGCGCGCGGTCGGGCGCACCGAGGCGTCGAAGCCGAGCTGCCCAAGCTCCTTCGACAGCCATTCGGCGGCGCGCTTACAGTCGGCGGCGTGCGTCGGATCGGTGGAGACGGAAGGGATGCGGATCAGGTCGAACAGGCGCTCCAGGCTGCCGTCGATGTTGGCGTCGACATTGGCGAGCACCTCGTCGAGGCGTGCCGAAGCTTCTGATCTGTTCATGGCTTTGTCCTTCCCTAAAGTCCTTTGACGCAATTCCGGACTGAAAACCGCTTCACGCTTTTCCTGGAACTGCCCTAGCCGACGGCGTCGATGCGGGCCATCTCGGCCTTGAAGCTCTGCGCCACCTGCAGCGCGTCGCGCAGCACCTTCTTGCGTTCGAGGCTCAGCACCTCGCGGCCGCGCATCAGCCAGCCGCCGCCGACCATGACGTCACGCACGTCAGTCGGCACGGTGGCGAAAACCAACGTCGAATAGATGTCGTAGATCGGCTGCTGCCGCGGCGAGGCCAGGCTGACGCGGATGAGGTCGGCCTGCTTGCCCGGCTCGAGCGAGCCGACCCTGGCGTCGAGCCCCAGCACCTTGGCGCCGTCGCGGGTCGCCATGCGCACGACATCGATCGAGGCCATCGGCTTGCGGCTGTGGCCGAGCAGCTTTGCAAACATCGACACCGGCGCGAATTGCGAAAACAGGTCGAGCGTGTTGCCGCTCATCGCGCCATCGGTCGAGATGCCGACAGGAATGCCGGCTTTCCGCATCGCCTCGACGGGCGCAATGCCGCGACCGGCCTTGCCGTTGGAGCGGGCGTTGTGCGCGACGCAGACCTCGGCATGGGCCATGCGCTCGATGTCTGTCTCGTCGACATGCAGGCAGTGGGCGCAGATCAGCCCCTTGCGCAGCAGGCCGGCCTTCTCGACCACCTCGACCGGGCGCATGCCGTGGGTCTTCTGGGCCCACTCCATCTCAGCGTCGCTTTCGGCGAGGTGCATCTGGACAGGTACGTCGGGATGATCTTGCGACCAGCGGGCGATGCGCTCCATGACGGCGATGCCGGTCGAATAGGGCGCATGCGGCGCGATCGACGGCGTGACCCTGCTATGGCCGGCAAATTCGGCGACCAGCGCCTCGGTCAGTTCGAAACCTTCGTCGGCGGTCTTGTGGTCAGGCGGATCGAAGTCGGCGATGGTCTGGCCGAGCACGCCACGTATGCCGGCCTGAGCGACCACGCGGGCGACCTCGGTTTCGAAGTAATACATGTCGGCAACTGAGGTGACGCCGCCCTCGATCAGCTCGAGCGCCGCAAGTGCGGTGCCGGCACGCACCGCCTCGGGCCGCACGAACTTGCGCTCCAGCGGCAGGATGTAGCGGTAGAGCCGGTCGTCGACGTCTTCGCCCAGGCCACGAAACAGCGTCATCGCCATATGACAATGCGGGTTGACCATGCCGGGCATAACGAGATCGCCCTCGGCATCGATCATTTCCGCGCCGGCGATCTCAGGCGCCTCGCCCGCGCCGGCGGCCTTGATGGTGTCGCCCTCGACATGGACCCAGCCCTTGTCGATGACCGGCATGTCGTCCGTGCAGGGGAGAACGATGGCGTTGGCAATCAGAATGGACATTGCAGTCCTCAGTTCATTCCGGCAGCAGCACGCAGCACTGGTCGGGCACCGGCACCAGCTTCGCCTTTGCGCCCGGCTCCAGCGGCGCCGACAGCGAGCCGTTGGCGATAAGCTGGCCGGCAGCCGTTTCGCTCTGGTACTGGTAGGCGCGGCCGAGATAGGTGCGCAGGCCGAGCGTTGCCGGGATGCCTTCGGCCTTGGCGTCGGTCGAGACGGACAGGCCGTCCGCACGTGCGGCCAGCACGAACGCATCGGGGATGGCGCCGAAACGCTCCTGCGACAGCTTGAGCTGCGAACCGTCCTGCGTCGTTGCGGTAACGGTTTCGCCATCGCGCGCCGACACCGTCATCGGCACCAGGTTTTCGAAGCCGACGAAGCGGGCGACGAAGGCGTTGGCCGGGCGCTGGTACAGCATCTCGGGCGTGTCGAACTGCATGATGCGGCCGGCATTCATGATGGCGACGCGGTCGGAGATCGAAAACGCCTCTTCCTGGTCGTGCGTGACATAGACCGAGGTGGTGCCATTGGCGCGCTGCAGCTGGCGGATCTCGACGCGCATGTCGACACGCAGCTTGGCGTCGAGGTTGGACAGCGGCTCATCGAACATCAGCAGCGGCGGCTCGATGACCAGTGCACGCGCCAACGCCACACGTTGCTTCTGTCCGCCCGACAAGGCGCCCGGCAGGCGGTCGGCGAGCGGCGACAGGCCGACACGCTCGAGCATCGCTTTGGCGCGCTTCTCACGATCCGCCGAGGCCACGCCACGCTGCTTGAGGCCGAAGGCGACATTGTCGAGCACGCTCAGATGCGGGAACAGCGCGTAGTTCTGGAACACCAGGCCGATGTCGCGCTTGTAGGCCGGCAGCCGGGTCAGGTCCTTGTCGCCAAGCCGGATCGTGCCCGAGGTCGGTTCGAGGAAGCCGGCGATGAGGCGCAGCGTCGTCGTCTTGCCGCAGCCCGAGGCGCCAAGCAGCGAGACGAGCTCGCCCTTGCCGACCGACAGCGACAAGTCCTCCAGCACCTTGGTGGTGCCGTAGTGGGCGGTAAGATTCTGGACGGTAAGTGCCTGGGTCATATGGTTCTACTTCGCAAGGAAGGTGAGGCCGAGCGTGCGCTCGACGATGGCCATGACTGCGACGGTCAGCAGCATCAGCAGCACCGACACCGACGCGATCGTCGGATCGAAGAACTGCTCGACATGGGCGAGGATCTGGATCGGCAGCGTCGAGATGCCGGGACCGGTTAGGAACAGCGAGGTCGACACGTCGTTGATCGAGGTGATGAAGGCGAGGATGAAAGCCGCGATCACGCCCGAGCGCACATTGGGCAAAACGATGGTGAAGAAGGTCTTCACCGGCGGGCTGCCAAGGCTGACGGCGGCTTCCTCGATCGAGAAGTCGAAGGACGCGAGGCTCGCCGAGACGACACGCACGCAATAGGGCAGCACCAGCAGCATGTGGCCGATCAGCAGCGTCAGGAAGATCGGCGTCTCCATGCCGACCGCCACCGACTTGAGCAGCGAAAAGCCGAGCACGATCTCGGGCACCAGGATCGGCAGCACGAACACCGTCGACAGCCAGGACGGCAGCTTGATGCGGTAGCGGTTGAGCGCATAGGCTGCCGGGATGCCGACCAGCAGTGCCAGGCCCGTCGCCAGGAAGGCGAGTTCGAGGCTGGTGATGATGGTGCGGCGGAAGGCGCTGATCTCGAAGATGTTCTCGAACCAGCGCAGCGTCAGGCCCTGCGGCGGGAAGGTCAGATAGGTGGTGTCGCTGACCGAGGCGCCAAGCACGATGATCAGCGGCCCCATCAGGAAGATGTAGACGACGACGGTGAACAGGATCAGCAGGGGGTTGATACGGCTGGTCATCATGTCGCCATCGGGTTGAGACGCCGCGCAACGCGGCTCATGGCAAGAACCACGGTGATGGTGATTACCACCATGATCGCTGCGATTGTGGAAGCGCCGACCCAGTCGAACGACACCATGGCGCGCTGGTACATCAGCGTGCCCATCACCATCTGGCGCTCGCCGCCAAGCAGCTGCGGCGTGGCGTAAGCGGTGAAGGAGCCGGTGAAGACCAGCACGGCGCCGACGATGAGGCCGGGCACGGCCAACGGCAAGATCACCTGCCGGAAGGTGCCTGCCGGTGTCGCACCCAGCGAGGCGGAAGCCTGCACCACGTCGTCAGGGATGTTCTCGAGCACGCCGACAAGCGTCAGGATCATCAGCGGCACGAACAGGTAGACCATCGCGACGATGACCGAGCCTTGCGTGTAGAGCATCGACAGCGGCTCGCTGATCGCGCCGATGCCGACCAGGAAGTTGTTGAGGATGCCGTTCTTGCCAAGGATGATCAGCCAGGCGAAGGAGCGAACGACGACGCCTGTCAGCAGCGGGAAGACGGCGGCGATGATCAACAGGCTCTTCAGCTTGCCGGGCGACTTCGACACGACATAGGCGGTGAGGAAGCCGACGACGAGCGAGATGGCGGTGGTCGCCAGCGAAATCTCGATGGTGCGCCAAAGCACGGTGCGGCGGAAGCCGCTGTTGAAGAAGGCGATGTAGGGCGCGAAAATACCGCCGTCCTCGCCGAAGGTCGTGGCGATGGTGGCCGCGACCGGCAGCATAAGGAACACCAATACGGCCAGCGTAGCCGGCCCTGCGAGCCACCATCCGGCAAAGCGTTTCAGCATGAAATCTCTTCCAGTTTCCACGAACAGATGGCGTCCGGGAGATCTTGTTGCGGCGTGCTACCCTTCATCGGGCGGCCGCGAAAGGCGCAGAATGCCGCAAGGGCTGCGGCAGCGGCAAGAAAATGCCTAGGGCGTGGCCCCAGGCACACAATGGCGGGCGGGAAAGCCATGCCTTCCCGCCCCTGATGGCGATTACATGCCGAACACTTCATTCCAGCGATCGACCCAGTCGGTCTTGGCCGAGTTGAGCTTCTCGTAGTCGACCTGCTTCAGCGAAGCGATCATGTCGGCGCCGTAGGTCCACAGCTTGGCCTGTTCCGGCGTCAGCTCGACGGCCTTGACGACAGGCGCATCGACGCCATTCTCGGCGGTCTTCTGCTGCACTTCCTTCGACAGCACGAAGTTGATGAACTCGTGGGCGAGTTCGACGTTCGCAGCGCCCTTGGGGATGTTGATGGTGTTCAGCGTGGCGATGGCGCCGTCGCTGAGGTTCGCCCATGCGGCGGTCGGCACGGCGGCCTGGATCTGGGCCAGCGTGAAATCCTGGGCGACGGAGGCCGAAATCTCGCCGGTCGAAAACAGGTTCACCAGCTCGGAGCCGGTGTTGTAGTTCTTGACGACATTCGGCTTCAGCGCCTCGATCGCCTTGAAGGCGCCGTCGGTATCGGTGAAGGGATCGACGCCGGCATGGGTGGCGGCGATCATCACGGCCATCGGGCCAGCGGTGGTGGTGATGCCCGGCAACGACAGCGACGCCTTGAAGTCTTCCTTCCACAGATCGTTCCACGAGGTGACCGGCGCCTTGACCTTGGCGGTGTCGTAGATCACGCCGACGCGGCCGATAGTGTAGGCCGGGCCGAATTCGCCCTGCGGTGCCTTGGCGAGATCGTAGAGGCCTTCGAGGTTCGGCACCTTCGACTTGTCGATCGGCTGGAACAGGCCTTCCTTGATGCCGATCTGCGAATAGGCGTCGGTGAAGTAAGCGACGTCGACACCCTCGCCGTTGCGAATCTTGATCTTGTTGAGGCGGTCGGCATTGTTGCCGGTCTCGAATACGATCTCGCAGCCGCACTTCTCCTTGAACGGCTTGACGATGTACTCGTCGAGCTTGTCGCCGTTGAAGCCCCACCAGGAGATGGTCAGCGTCTTGCCCTGGGCGAGCGCCGGCGCGGCGACGAGCGTCGTCGCGAGGCCAGCAACGCCAGCCGCGAGAAGGGTGTGAAGTCGTGTCATGGAAAGCCTCTGTTGTTTGACGCCCTGGCACCTGCGGGCGCACGGAGGGACAATTCAGCCTATTTTCGTGGCAGCTAAGGTGCAACTCCAAATGTTGTGCAACGCACATCATAATCTGCCGAATCCTGAGGCGGATGACAAAAAAAGCCCGGCTGTTTGCCGGGCCTTTTCGTCGATCGCGTCACCGGTCTTGGCGCGCGCCTGCGCCCCTACACGATGAAGCGTATGGCGCGCTGGATCTCGAAGAAGTCCTTGGCACGGAAGCGCAGCGTGCGCGGGGCCGGATGCTCGACGCCGGGATACCAGCTGCCGCGATAGGCCTCGATCGGGGTCGTATATTCGACGACCAGCTCGAAGCTGTCGGCGAGTTTCGGCAGGCATGCTTTCAGGTCGCGCGACAGCGCCTCCTCGACGCCAGCGCGGATGGCCGCGACCGAGGCTTTCGGCGTCAGCGACTTCGTCGCCGGACCAAAACCCTCGCTGGTCGCCACGGTGCCGATGCGCGGTACAAGCACTTTGGCCTCGGCGCACATGCCGGCATCGCCTGAAAGAAACACTGACGACACGCCATAGCGCGCGGCGCACAGAGCGTTGAGAGTATATTCGGATGCCACCTCCCCATTGATCAGCAGACGCGACACGGTGCCGGTCAGCGTGTGCGCCAGCGGATTGGTGTCGGTGCCGGCCTTGTTGTGGTACCCGGTGTAGAGGGCCGCCGAAAAGCTGTCGTCAATGCCGAACATCATCATGTCGGGATGGCCGCTCCAATCCCTGACGATGCTGACATAGGCCGGCAGCTTCGACAGGATCAGGTTGCGCCCGGTGGAATGCGCATCCTTGACCAGCACCTCGCTGGCACCGGCGGCCTTGGCGCCTTCGCAGGCCGCCACCAGCTCGTCGGTCATGTATTCGCGGAACTCGTCATAAGCGGCATGCCCCTTGCGGGCCTCGTCCCACACGGTGATGCCGGCGGTGCCTTCGATGTCGGCGCTGATGAACACCTTCATGATCATGATCCTCGGTTTTAGAGAAGTTCAGCCATCGACCGCAGCAGCCGGTCGATCTGGTCGGGGGAATGCTCGGAAAACACGGCCAGCCGCATGCTTGGCACATCCGAGGCGTCGGAGTAGCCACCCGGTTGCTGGACCCGGACGATGATGTCGCGCTCAGCGAGGCGGTCGCGCAATAGCGCGAGGTCGGTGACACCCTTGATGGTGACGATCGGCACCGGCGTGTCAGCAACCTCGAAGCCGAGACCGCGCAGGCCGCCACGCATGTGGCTGACATTGCGCGCCAGCCTGACGCGCCTGTCCGTCGTCTGCAGAATGCGCAAGGAGGCAGCAGCGGCAGCCGCCAGCCCGGGCGGGGCCGGCGAAGCGCCGCGCATGATCATGGCGTTGCGGGTAATCTTCTCGGCCAAGGCCACATCGCTCGGAACAACCCCGCCAAGCGCCCCGAACGCCTTGCTCATCGTGCCGGCGAGGAAGTTGCCCGCGCCTTCGAGCCCGGCATGCTGCAGCGAGCCGCGTCCGCTTTCCCCCAGCACGCCGACGCCGTGGGAATCGTCGATGCACAGCAACGCGCCGTCATAGGGCGCCATCGCCTGCCTGAAGTCGTTGAGCGGCGCCAGCCGGCCGGAGGATGGAAACACGCCGTCGGTCAGCACCACCGGCCGTTGCCCCGCCCCGACATATCGCGACAGCTGTTCGGCGAGATCGCCGGCGTCGGCATGGCGGAATTCATGCACCGGCTTGCCGAGCGTCGGGATCGCATCGCGCGTGCTGTAGTGGGTCGCCGCGTCGATGAAGATGACATCGAAATCCTCACGCAGCCCTTGCAGCAGCACCATCGGGCTGGTGTAACCCGAGATCATGTAGACGACCTCTTCGGTGCCGAACCACTGGCGCAGCCGCTCCTGCAGGTCGGCATAGACCTGCATGTGCGCCAGCGTGCCCGGTCCCATGCCGTACTGCCTGGTAGCAGTGCAGGCCGCGTCGATCACCTCGGGGTGGCCATGCAGGCAGAAGTAGGAGGTACCGCAATAATAGTCGACCTCGCGCCCGCCGATGACCATGCGGGCGCCAACAGGCGATTCCATCTTGAAGGGGACGGTCATGCCTGCTCAGGCCGCCGCCGCTTGGGAGGATGCGCGGCGCTCAAGGAACATCGGTCCGACACGAATGCCGCGCTTGCCGGCCTCGTCGACAGCATCCAGTTCCAGGATTTCGTCCTCATAGAGCTTGCCATGCATGCGGAAGCGCCCTGCCTCCACCGGCTCGCAACTGTGGGTGCAGAAATACTCGATCAGGCATTTCAGCCCGCCATGGCTGTAGCTCAGATAGGTGATGTTGAAGTCGGGACCGTATTCGCCGAGATGCGGCTTGATCTCGTCGGGAACCGTCTCGTCGGCGGGCGCCTCGATGCGCGTCCAGCTGGCATCCTTCCACACCAGCTTGCCGGGTTCGGGGAAGGACAGGTCCATGTGGGCGTAGCCCGCGCCGCGGCCATAGATGCGGCCGTCGATGACGAAGTCCTTGCCTGATACGGGGCGGATCTGCAGCGGTACGCCATCGCCCATCAGATAGAGCTTGCCGGCCTTCGCCTTGACCTCGACGACCTCTTGCGTGACGTCGTCGCGATAGTAGCCGGGCAGGCTCTTGAACTGCTCGTCGGCAATGACAGGCGGACGCTGCACGCGCTGCAGCGGCTTGCCCATCTTGCGTTCGGACAGCGCTATGCGCAGGCCGTCGACGCCGAGACGCGACGCGATCTGGTTGGAAAAATCGAGCGTCGCAAACATCAGCACGCCGATGCCCGCGCCGGGCAGGATCAGCATGTGCGAGGCATAGCCATAGACCGCGCCGCCATGGCCTACCGACTCCCAGCCATCGACCTCGCCGGCGCCGAAGCACAGGCCGTAACCGGCCATCGACTTGTCCAGGCTGTCGGGGCGCTTGCCGAACGGCGTCCACATCTCGCGCAGCGAGGCCGGCGAGATGATCGACGTGCCCTCGGCATTGAAGCCGCCGCGCAACAGGCACTGGACGTAACGCGCCATGTCGCCGGTGGTGGAGAAGATGTTGCCCGCCGGCGAGCCGCCGAGGCTGAACACCGGCGCCGGCGTGTCGCCGTCCAGCGTCCACATGTCTGCCGGCGCGAGCCGTTCGCGGATGCCAGGCGCCATGCCGCAGGACGACTGGTTCATGCCGAGCGGCTTCATGATGTTTTCGGACACGTAGTCGGAATAGCTCTGGCCGGTCACCACCTCGATGACCCGCCCCACAACGGCGATGCCGGCGTTGGAGTAATGCATGATGCCGATGCTCGGATCCTGCTTCAGCGTCGAGTTGGCGAGCTCGTTGACTGTGTCTTCGAGCGGCGGCCGGGTGGCGTCGAGATAGTGGCCGCTCTTGGGTTCGCGCACCAGGCCCGAGGTATGGGTCATCAACTTGCGCAGGCTGATCACCGAACCATTCGCACCGCCCTCGGCGCCGGCGAAGGGGTTGATCGGGTGGAAGCCGGGCAGGTAGGTCGAAACATCGACGTCGATGTCGACAAGCCCCTTCTCGGCCAGCTGCATCATCGCCAGCGAGGTGAAGGTCTTGGTGATCGAGCCGATGCGGAAGCAGGTGTCCTCGCGCATGTCGAAGTGGCGATCGCTACGCTGGATGTGCCCCTCGGCCAGAACGCCGTCACGGTCGACGAGCGCATAGGAGATCGACGGGATCGCCTTGTCCTCGACCTCGTAGCGGATCAGGTCCTCGAACAGCTCAACGGAGGCAGCAGACAGGGAAGGCATGGCAAACGCTCCTAGGTCTCAAAAAATGGCGGGGTCTCAATGGGAATGGCGTGGGTCGAGCATGTCGCGCAGCGCGTCGCCGACGAGGTTCCACGACAGCACGAACAGGAAGACGGCGGCACCTGGGAACGCCAGCGTGTACCAGAACTGGAACGGGTTGCCGGGCTGGCCGACGATCCAGTTGCGCGAATAGGCGATGAACTGGCCCCAGTCGGCGTAGCCCTCTTCGGTGCCGACGCCGAGGAAGCTCAAGGCGGACGCCGACAGCACCATCGAGCCGGTGGCCATGGTCGCCAGCACCAGCACCGGGAACATCGCATTGGGCAGGATGTGCAAAACGATCAGCCTGAGATCGCTCGCGCCGTAGGCCCGCGCTGCATGGATGTAGTCCATCTCGCGAATCCGCAGGATCTCGCTGCGTACGATGCGGGCGTAGCTCATCCAGCCGAAGGTCGTCAGTGCGATGGTGATCGGCCAGATACCCTTGCCGAGCAGTGCGGTCAGCACCATCGCGGCGATCAGGAACGGTACCGCCATGAAGACATCGACGATGCGCATCAGGACGTCCTCGACCAGCCCGCCATAATAGGCAGCGACCGCCCCGATGGCCGTGCCGACGAGCACCGAGATGGCAACGACGCCGAGGCCGATCTTGAAGGCCGTGCGTGTGCCCCAGACGACGCCGTAGAAGATGTCGTACTGGCCCTGGGTGGTGCCGAAGATCGCGTCGCTGGACGGCGGCATCGGCGTTGCCAGGAAGCCGGCGCGCGGCGTGTCGTAGGGCGACAGCTGGAAGCTCTGCGGCGGCGCCAGAAGCGGTGCGAAGATGGCGATCAGCACGAAGGCGAGCAGGATCAGGACGCCCACCAGCGAGACCGGATTGCGTGCGAGGTAGCGAAGAACTTTCATTGTGTCTTCACCCTCGGATCGAGCAGCGGATAAATCAGGTCGACGATCAGGTTCATCACCACGAGAACCACCGCGAAATAGAGGCCGAAACCCAGGACCGCCGGGAAGTCGAGATTGGCCGCGGTCTTGGCGGCAAACTGGCCAAGGCCGGCATAGTCGAAGATGGTCTCGGTGATGACGACGCCGCCCATCATGACGGCCAGTTCCATGCCGGCGATGGTGGCCACCGGCAGCAATGCGTTGCGGCGGGCATGCTTGAGCTCGACCACGCGGCGCGGCAGGCCCTTGGCGCGGGCGGTGCGGACATAGTCCTGGCGCAGCGTCTCCAGCATCGAGGTGCGCATCACCCGCGTCATGCTGGCGACGTTGACATAGGTCAGCGTGATGACGGGTGCCGCGAGATGGCGGAGCGAATCGATGAACACCGCCCAGTTGCCGTTGAGGATCGCATCGATCGTATTGGCGCCGGTGTAGCGCACGAAATCACCTGACGTGACGATCGTCTGCGCCCACTGGCTGAGACGGCCGGGCGGGAACCAGTCGAGCGCCGAATAAAAGATCAGCAGCATCAAGAGGCCGAAGACATAGACCGGAAACGACCAGCCGAGGATGGTGAAGATGCGGATGACGTGGTCGGGCCAGCGGTTGAGATAGATGCCGGCGCGCGAACCAAGGAAGACGGCAAGCAGCAGGCAAGGAATGAAGGCCAGAACCACCAGTTCCAGCGTCGCCGGAAACAGCGACATCAGCGCCGTCGACACCGGCTGGCGGGCCGTCTCGGACCAGCCGAGATTGCCGCTGAGCACACCGCCGATCCAGCGGCCGTACTGAATGTAGAACGGGTCGTTCAGCCCGTACTGCTCGATCATTCTGCGGATGCTCTCCTGGCCGCCCTTGAGAAAGTCGGGCGACGGCGCATAGGCCGCCAGGCGCTGCGTCGGCGACAACGACATCTGCAGCGCAAAGATCATCAACGACAGAGCGAACAGGACGATGGGCAGCATCATCAGTCGTCTGAGGGCGTAATTCAGCACGGGTCCACGGATTCCGGTTTCAGGGATACGAAAAGAGGCACGCCGGGCAGGCCCGACGTGCCGGAGCCAATCAGTCGTTGGCCTTGGTCACCGGATAGAAGTCCCAGGCGCCGTAGAGGATCATGTTGTCGACATAACCGTCGATGTTGCTGCGGGTGACGACGTAGCCGAAATCCTCCCATAGGAACTGGGTGGTGGCGTAGTCATAGGACATCTCCTGCAGCTTGGCGTAGATCGGCTCGCGCACGGCCGGATCGTTCGAGGCCCAGGCCTCATCCAGTAGAGGCTTGAACTTCTCAGCCATCAGGTCGCGGTAACCTTTCCCGGCCATGCCGCCGACAAGGCCGGTGGGCGAGAGATAGTAGCTGGCCGCACCGAGCGGGCCGCCCGGATCGGAATAGTCTGGGCCCCAGCCCATCACCGTCAGCGGGGCTGCCGGCTTCTCGCGGTTGTTGAGCTTGTCCGACACCGACGCCCAGGGCAGCGCCTGGATCTGCATCTTGAACTTCGGGTTGATACGCGACAGGCCCATCTGCAGCGCCGACAAGGCTGCCGTCAGCTGCGGGTTGCCCTCGGTCACATAGGCGGTGAAGGTGAAGCCGACATCCCAGAGCTTGCCGCCGAACGCCTTCTTGAAGTGCTCCTCGGCCTTGGCCGGATCATAGCTGTAGACGGGCGAATCGGCGCGATAGCCCATGATGCCACGCACCGTCGGACCGCGCGACTGCACCGTCTTGCCGAGCAGCACCTGGTTGATCAGCGCGTCGTAGTTCTGGGCGTAGTTGAAGCCCTTGCGCACGTCGATATCGCCGAAGAAGTCTGGCGGAATGCCGGCACCGTCCAGCTTGCCGCTGCCGATCGCCGGGTTGTCGTTGTCGTCGAGCGGCCAGGCGAAGAAGACGCCACGCGAGAACACTTTCTGCAGGCCGTCGATGACCTTGACGCCCTCGGTCTTGCTGAGCTCGTCGATGAACTCGACGGGAGCCGCGACAAAATCGGCATCGCCGGACAGAAGCTGCAGGCGCCGCGTCGTCCATTCCGGCACGGTGCGCATGACGACGCGCTCGAGCTTGGCCGGCCCCATGAAATAGTTGTCGAAGCGCTTCAGCGTGATGCGGCGGTCGGTGCGATCCCACTCCTCGAGCATGAACGGACCGGTGCCGTTCTCCTCGGCAAACAGCGGGTTGGCGCCAAGCTCGGGGCGATAATGCGCCTTCCAGCTGTCGCCCGAACCATCCCAGCCGCCGACCGAGGCGACCCATTCCTTGTCGAGGACCGAGGTGCCGAACGGCAGCGCGATGACGCCGAGCGTCGCTGGGAACGACTTGGGCAGCTTGAGGGCGACGTTGTCGCCATCGACGACGATCTGCGATGCCAGCTGGTCATAGACCGCGCGCAGCGTCTCGGGGCTGGCCTCGGCGAACGACTTGACCTTGCCTTCCGTCTCCACCCACTTGGCGATGTCGGTGTACTTGCCGGCGGTGATCACTTCGGTGATCGCGTTCGACATCCAGGACTGGCCCTGCAGGATGGCGCGCAGCAGCGAATAGCGCACGTCATCGGGCGTGATCTGGCCGTAGCCCGGCTCGATCGCCGCCTTCTGGGCGTCTGTCAGCTTGTCGTAATACTCCCAGGTGATCTTACCATCGGCACCCTTGACGCCGACCTTGTGAGCGAACACGCCCTTGCGGATCGGGAAGGTGTAGGTCACCGAGCCGTCGTCGCCCTGCTTGATCAGGCCGTTCTCCAGCGACGGCACCTCCGTCGACAGCGACGGCACGAACTCCGAAATCTTCGAGCCGTTGAAGTTCAGCAGGCGGCTGTAGATATTGAGCGCGCCGTAGGAGCTCGGCGTGTTGGCGATGTAGGCGGGATCGAACGACTGGATGTCGTCGGTCCACATGAAGACGAATGTGCCGGGGTTCTTTGTCTCGGCCATGGCAGGTGCAGCCGCGACGGCAAGCCCCATACCCATAGCCAGCGCTAAGGCTAGTTTCATCATCGTTCCCTTCTGATGGCGGAGGAAGTTTTCTTCTTCTCGTTACGGAAAGGCTAGAAGAGCGCTTGCCGGTCTGTCCAATGTGTAGATAGGATGGACTATGCAAAACACGCATGAGGGCCGGCATGGAACTGCAATGGCTTGAAGATTTCCTGGAAATCGCCGCGACGCGCAATTTCTCCACGGCGGCCACCGCGCGGAACATTTCGCAACCGGCTTTCAGCCGCCGCATCAAATCGCTGGAAAGCTGGATCGGCGCCGACCTCATCGACC
This sequence comes from Aminobacter carboxidus, assembly GCF_014863355.1. GTDB lineage: Bacteria > Pseudomonadota > Alphaproteobacteria > Rhizobiales > Rhizobiaceae > Aminobacter > Aminobacter carboxidus. The sequence goes on from NZ_JACZEP010000002.1 coordinate 66,666, forward strand.
GCAGCACCTATCCGGTGCAGCTGACGCGGGCCGGCAACATGTTCCTTTCCGGCTGCCAGCGGCTGGTGCGCGAGGCCTACCGGCTGCGTACCGACTGCCGCAACGTCGCCGGCGAAAGCTCGGCGATGCTCACCTTCACTTCGCTCCACACACTAGCGATGTATTTCTTCCCGAAGTGGATCAGCTCGCCGCTGATCTCGCGCATGCCCTTGCGCACCAGCATGCACGCGGCCGATTTCCTCGAAAGCGTCGACCATCTGTGCTCGGGCCAGTGCGATTTCTGCATCACCTATGTCCACCCCGACGGCCCGCCGGTCCTGGAGGGCGGACCCTTCGAAACCCTGCTAATCGGCAAGGATCGGTTGGTTCTGGTATCCGGGACCGACGACAACGGCAGGGCGCTGTTCGACCTCGACGTGCCTGAGAGCACCGAGATTCCTTACCTCGCCTATTCCTGGAGCGACGGCTACATCGGCAAGCTGGCGACGCTGATCCAGTCGCGCTGGCGCCGGCCGCTCAACCTCAGCACCGTCTACCAGTCAGCACTTGCCGACGGCCTGAAGCACATGGCGGTCGCCGGCCGCGGCGTCGCCTGGCTGCCGCAGATCTGTGTCGCCGAGGCGATGAGGCAAGGCCAGCTCGTGCAGATCGGCGGCCAGCAGATGTCGCTGGAGATGGAGATCAGGATCTTCAGGAGGGCCGGCGCTGGCAGCCACGACAGTGATGCACTTTGGCAGCACCTGAAGGAATGTGCGGAACTGCCCCAGTACAAAAGTGCATTTGAAGCTGCCCTCGACGCCGCCTGACCCATCGACATGCCCCGAATCGTTCTCCGGGCACGATATGCGAAGACAGGCGATGCAATGCGCGGCACGCATAGTTTTGGCCACCTCAATCGGGAAGCGTTGATTTCCCTGACTTTTGCGCCGGCGCAGCACGGCCCTGTCCGCGCCTGACCGCCCTGGGGTGTGTCGTCATCCCCTGTCCGCCCTATTGACAGAACGCGGCACCGTTGCGTTCGATGCCCCGACACGACGTCTCGTCGCTGAAACCGGGTCCATGTGCCGATGATCCCTGCCAAGTCCTCCACGCCAGAACTGCCCGAGGATGTCATCCTCGCGGTCGAGGACCTCGAGGTCTCCTTCGCCGTCCGCTCCCGCGCCAGCTTCCGGGCGGTGCGCGGCATCTCCTTCACCATTTCGCGCGGCGAGACGGTGGCGCTGGTCGGGGAATCCGGCTCGGGCAAGTCGGTGACGGCGATGACCATCATGCGGCTGACCGAGTATGACGGTGCCGCCATAACAGGCGGACGTGTGCTGATGCGGCTCAAGGACGGCAAGGTCGCTGACCTCGCCAAGCTGTCGGACAAGCGGGTCGAAGCACTCCGTGGTTCCGAGATGTCGATCGTCTTCCAGGATCCGATGTCGAGCCTGAACCCGGTCTTCACCGTCGGCGACCAGATCGCCGAGGCCGTCGTCCACCATCAGGGCAAGACGCCGACGCAGGCGCGCCAGATCGCGCTCAACACACTCAAGCTGGTGCGCGTGCCCGACGCCGAACGCCGGCTCGACCAATACCCGCACCAGCTCTCCGGCGGCATGCGCCAGCGCGTCATGATCGCCATTGCGCTCGCCTGCCGGCCGTCGCTGATGATCCTCGACGAGCCGACGACAGCACTCGACGTGACCATCCAGGCCCAGATCCTCGATCTTGTCCGCGCGCTGCAGCAGGAGATCGGCATGTCGGTGCTGTTCATCACCCACGACATGGGCGTCGTCGCCGAGGTCGCCGACCGGGTCTGTGTCATGTTGAAGGGCGAGATCGTCGAGACGGGAACCGTCTACGACGTCTTCGCCAAGCCCAGACACGCCTATACCCGCGCATTGATCTCGGCCGTGCCGCGCCTCGGCAGCATGGCTGACAAGGATGCGCCGGAAAAATTCCCGCTGCTGGTGTTCGAACCCGAGCGCCAGATCGCCGAGGCTGGCAAATGAACGCATCCACTCCCGTGCAGCAAACCCGCCAGCCGCTCGTCGAAGTCCGCAACCTGGTAACCCGCTTCGACCTCAAGGCCGGCCTGTTCGGCCATGTCTCGGGTCGTGTCCATGCCGTAGAGAACGTCTCGTTCGACATCTTCCCGGGCGAAACGCTGGCGCTCGTCGGCGAGTCGGGCTGCGGCAAATCCACAGTCGCGCGCTCGCTGATGCAGCTCGACAAGCCGCGCTCCGGCTCGATCCGCTTCGACGGCATCGAACTGATCGGCGCGCCGCGCCAGGTCGTGGCGCGGTTCCGCCGCCAGGCGCAGATGGTGTTTCAGGACCCGTTCTCTTCGCTCAATCCGCGCATGACCATCGAGCAGTCGCTGATCGACCCGATGCGCGTCCACAAGGTCGGCTCGACCGCAACCATGCGCGCCCGCGCCGCCGAGCTTCTGGCCAAGGTCGAGCTGTCGCACGAGCATCTCGAACGCTATCCGCATGCCTTTTCCGGTGGCCAGCGCCAGCGCATCTGCATTGCCCGGGCGCTTGCGCTCAACCCGCGCCTGATCGTCGCCGACGAGGCCGTCGCCTCGCTCGACGTCACCATCCAGGCCCAGGTCATCAACCTGCTGATGGACCTGCAGCGCGACATGCAGATCGCGCTATTGTTCATCAGCCACGACATGGCTGTCGTCGAGCGCATCGCCCATCGTGTCGCGGTGATGTATCTCGGCGAAATCGTCGAGATCGGCGACCGCCGCTCGGTGTTCAACAACCCGCAGCACCCCTACACACGCAAGCTTTTGTCGACTGTTCCCGTCGCCGACCCGACACGCCGGCCGGAGGGACGTCTGCCGATGTCGGACGAAATCCCGAGTGCCATGCGCGCGCCCGACTTCGTGCCCGTCGAGCTGCCGATGCACCAGATCTCATCCACCCACTACGTAAGACAGGTGGCGGCGGGCTGACGGCGGCCCTATCAAGAGTTCCTCGTTTCAAATCAGAGCATTTCCAAAATGACCACTTCAAACCTGTCGTTGGCGGACGCCCCGGTGTCCGCCAGCACAACCCCCGACATTGCCGCAACGCAGGCGCAGCTGAAGATCGAGGGCCTCAGGCGTCCGGCAGCAGCGGAACGTCCGACGCCCTATGTCGAGGTCGACGAGACGCGTCTCGCCAGGAACATGCAGGCAATGCAGGCCCGCGCCGACGCTGCAGGCCTCGTCATGTTCCCGCACGTCAAGACGCACAAGAGCGTCGATCTGGCGAAGCGACAGCTGGCGCTCGGCGCCCGTGGCATCACCGCCTCAAAACCGAGCGAGGCGCTGGTCTTCGTCGAGGCCGGCATACCCTCGGTCATCATCGCCTACCCGATCGTCAATGCCGATTCCCTCGACCGCCTGTTGCCGGCGGTAAAGGTGCACGGCACCGAGCTGCGCACCATCGCCGCGAGCGAAACCGGCGTCGACGCGCTGTCCGCTGCCGCCACGCGCCACGGCGTCGAAATCGGCGTATTCCTCAAGGTCGATGTCGGCCTCGGCCGCGTCGGCTTGAAGCCGAACGACCCGGCGGCGATTACCGTTTGCCAGAAGATTGTCGCGGCACCTGGCCTGCACTTCGCCGGCCTGCTGTCGCATGCCGGCCATTCCTATGCCGCCACCGATCCGGACAACCTTGCCGCGGTTGCCCGCAACGAGGCGGCAGCACTTGCCGGCCTAGCGGACGAGCTCAGGAATGTGGGTATCGCCGTACCTTGCCTGTCGGTCGGGGCAACGCCGACCTGCCTCGGCGCCCCGCTCCAGGCGGTCGACTGCATCCGTCCCGGCAACTACGTCTTCCTCGATGGCACAGCCCTTCGCCTCGGCATCTGCGGTGCCGACGATCTGGCGCTGTCGGTCGTCGCCCGTGTCGTTGCTTCCAACGACACGCATTTCATCATCGATGCAGGCTCGAAGACCATGAGCTCCGATCGTGGCGCCCATGGCATGGGCGGCAACGGCTTCGGCATCGTCATCGGCGCCGAAGGCGGCAGCGACGCCGGCGTTTGGACGCTCGAACGGATGTCGGAAGAGCACGGCTTCGTCCCGGTTTCGGGCAGAACCTTGCCGCTCGGCAGCCGCGTCAGGGTCTTCCCCAACCACTCCTGCGCCACCATCGCCAATTTCGACCGCTTCGTCCTTCGCCGCGACGAAGGCGAGGCGGAAACGCTGCCGGTCAACGCCCGCAGCTGCCAGACCTGAGGGCCGCGCATCGACGGAAATGGCCATGAGCCACAGGCGCGGAGTTTCGCCTGCGGCTCATGGCGCTCGGTGAATGGCGGCGCCAGGCCGCCATCGCTAGCGGACGGTCAGGCCCGCACCGAGTCCAGCTGCTCGTGGTCTTTTTCGACCTGCTGGGCCTTGAGATAGCTCTCTATCAGCAGCTGGTAGGCTGGGAAGATCCTGGTGTAGATCTGGGCCCATTCCTGTGCATCGTCGCGGTGCCACGTCTGCTGCAGCTCGGAAGCGACAGCCGCCGTATCGATCGGCACGACACCGGCCTGGACGACGCGGGCAAGGGTGATCTCCTGCGCCATCTTCGAATAGGTGCCCGACGCATCGACGACAGCGAAGACCTTGTAGCCGTCATAGGCCGCGCTGATCGCCGGGAAGGCCATGCAGACGCTGGTGATGGTGCCGGCGATGATCAGCGTGCCGCGACCGGTCGCCTTCACCGCGGCGACGAAGTCGGGATTGTCCCACGCATTGATCTCGCCCTTGCGGGCGACATAGGTGGCGTGCGGCGCATTCTCGTGGATCTCGGGAATGAGCGGACCGTTCGGGCCCTGCGGCACCGAAGCCGTGGTGATGACGGGGATGTTCGCCAGTGTCGCCATCTTGGCGAGCGCGGCGGCGTGGTTGCGCAGCACCGGCATCGGCATGTCCGCAACGGTCTGGAACAGGCCGCTCTGGTGGTCAATGAGGAGCAGCACGGCATCGTGGGGGTCGATGACCGGCCGCTGGCCGTTGAAATTGGCAATATTTGCGTTGGTGCTCATGACGTTTCCTTTCAGGTGGTGATGGGCGTGCGCCCGGGACTGCCCACGCAGCACGCGGGCAGGAGAGCCGAACCGGTTTGGCCCGGGAAAGTGCCGGCGGTCAGATCGCGCCGAAACGGCCGCTCTGGAAATCGGCCATGGCCTGGTGGATTTCGTCGGCCGTGTTCATGACGAAGGGTCCGTGCATGACCACAGGCTCGTCGATCGGCTCGCCGCTGAGGACAAGCACCAGCGCCTCGGTATCGGCCTCGACCTTTACACTGCCGCTGCGGTCGAGCAGGGCCAGCTGCGCCTCACGAACGGCCTCGCCATTGACGCGGATGCGGCCGCGCATGACGATCAGGCTGGCGGCATGGCCTTTCGGCAGGTCGAGTTCCGTCGCACCACCTTGCTTGAGGGCGAGGTCCCAGACATTGATCGGCGTGAAGGTCCGTGCCGGCCCTTTGTGGCCTTCGAGTTCACCTGCGATGACGCGGATCGTTCCCGCATCTTCCGGCAGCTTGATCTCGGGAATGTCCCGCGCCAGCAGGGTCTGGTAGCCGGGCTCGGCGTTCTTGTCCTTGGCCGGCAAATTGACCCACAGCTGCACCATCTCGAGCGTGCCGCCCTTGCGGGTGAAATCCTGCGAGTGGAACTCCTCATGCAGGATGCCGGCCGCCGCCGTCATCCACTGCACGTCGCCGGGACCGATGAGCCCACCGGCGCCGGTCGAATCCCTGTGCTCGACCTCGCCCTGATAGACGATGGTGACGGTCTCGAAGCCGCGATGCGGATGAGCCCCGACACCTCTTGGCCGCGTCGCCGGCGCGAAGTCGGCGGGGCCGGCCAGGTCGAGATGCAGGAACGGGCTGACATGCTGGCCGAGCGTGCCTTGCGACAACACTGAGCGGACGGGAAATCCATCGCCGACCCAATGTGGCCGCGAGCTGCTGTAGATCCCAAGTAGCTTTCTCATGGTGTTTCTCCTTGCATTGCCTGAAGAAGCGTTGCGTTGGCCATGAGAATATGTGCAGGACAAACCGAGCAGTAGGCGGCAATATCCGGCCACACTGTCCTATCAGGAGGACAATCAATGGCATTTCAGGATCTCAACGACCTCTACTTCTTCGTCCAGGTGGTCGACCAACAGGGTTTTGCCAGTGCTGCACGCCAGCTCGGCATGCCGCGTTCGCGGCTCAGCCGCCGCATCGGCCTGCTCGAGGAACGGCTCGGCGTCCGGCTGATTCAGCGTTCGACGCGCCGCTTCGCCGTGACCGAGATCGGCATGGAATACTACCGCCACTGCGTTGCCATGCTGACCGAGGCGGACGCCGCCCAGGAAGTCATCGAGCGCTCGCGGGCCGCGCCGCAAGGCGTGGTGCGCCTGAGCTGTCCGTCTTCGGTGCTCTATTTCCAGGTCAGCGCGATGATCGCCCGCTTCATGGCCGAGTGCCCCAAGGTCGAGGTGCATCTCGAAAGCACCAACCGGCGTGTCGACGTCATCCGCGAAGGTTTCGACATCGCCATCCGAGTGCGCTTCCCGCCACTGGAGGAAAGCGACCTGGTGATGAAGGTGCTGGCTGAAAGCCCGCAGCGGCTGGTGGCAAGTCCGCAACTGCTGGAAAAGCACGGACGGCCCGCCGTGCCTGCCGACCTGACCCAGCTGCCTAGCCTAGCCTGGGGCCCGACACACCGCGACCATGAATGGCGCCTGCAAGGGCCTGATGGTGCAGCCGTGCAGATCGCGCACCAGCCCCGCCTGGTCACCGAAGACATGGTCACGCTGCGGCTGGCGGCGCTCGCCGGAGCCGGCCTCGTCCAGCTGCCGCGCATGGTGGCGGGCGACGATCTTGCCGCCGGTATGTTGATCGACGTGCTGCCCGACTGGACACCGCCCGCCGGCATCATCCACGCTGTCTTCCCCTCAAGACGCGGCTTGCTGCCATCCGTCCGCGCCCTGCTCGATTTCATCGCGAAAGAGTACCAACACCCACAATAGGCACACGTGCCGGCCTTGGGCGCAGCTGCGTATCGGAGGCAGCCCGGTTCCAATTGCCTGGCCGTGTTGTTAGTCTGGAGCGATGAAGGCAATCATCCTTGCTTCAGCGCGGGCCGTCCTGGTCCTCGCGTTGGCCGCTACGGCAGGCTGCGCATCCCGGCCGACTTCGCTCGGGCCGGTCGATCCACTGAAATACGATGCCATGACCTGCGCCGAGCTCGATGTCGTCATGGGCACGACTGCTTCAAGTATTTCGCGCACCGCCATCAGCCGCGGTACGGTCGGCCAGTGGAACGTTCCAGCCTGGGCGCCGGTCGGCAACAGGGCCGTCGGCGCCATCCAGGATAGGCAGACCGCGAAGATCGACGGCTTGCGCCAGGAGCAGGCCGCCATCGACGCCACCCGAAAGCGCAAGTGCCGCTCACACACCGACGGCAAGGCAACTGCCGCAGGTTCATGAATCGACTGTTATCACCCTGCCATCGTTCCAGCATCGCCGCGTGTCCAGTAAGCCGAGGCAATCGTCTGGTCGCGCCCCAGCGCCATGTCGCTGCGCCAGTGATCGCGCACGCGCTTTGCCGCGTCGGCTTCGGCAGCGAACCAGCCGAAGCTCGTTCCCTGCTCAGGCCAGGTGACCGACATGACGGCATTCGCAAGGGCTGTGCTTTCACCGCCGGGCACGCCATTGCGGTACAGCCACCTCACTTCGACCCCGGTCTGATGGTCGATCTGCTGACGTTCGCCTTCGTCGGCAACCTCGACGAAGGCGATGCCACGCGTCGTGGCCGGCAGGCTTTCGAGCATCCGCCCTACCGCAGGCAGGCCGGTTTCGTCTGCGCCCATGACAAACCACGCCGCAGGCCTGAACGGCCGACCGAGCGGGCCCATGATGCCGACCCTGTCGCCCTTGCGCGCGGCCGAAGCCCAGTTCGAGCCGACATTCTCGCCCTCATGGATCAGGAAATCGACGTCGAAATGCCCGCCCGCAACGTCGAGCCGGCGAATGGTGTAGACCCGCGCCGGCGGCCGCCTCTCTTCGTCGGGCCACAGCACCAGACCGTTGTCGCCGCGCACCGGCCAGACCGGATCGGGCACAGTGGTAGTGGGAAACAGCATGCGGATGTGAAGGCCGCCAAACGACGCAAAGCGTGCGAGGTTCCGGGCCTTGAGCCTGACACGCTTCATGTGCGGGGTAAGATCCATCGTGTCGATGACGGTCGCCTCGCGAAACTGCTCCAGTTCGCCCCGGCCGGACAGGTCGCCCTGCCACACGATCCGCGGTTGGCTGTCCCTGGCGTAGAATTCCACCGACGTCGCCATCAGGTCCTTGAGCCGGGCGAGCCCGTCGGGATGCGGCGACCTGGCCCGCATGATCAGCGCGCCCTTGGGCATGACAAGCGACGCTTCGCCAAAGACGAAACGGAAATTGACGGCCTCGCCCTCTTCGCTTGAGCGCGCGTCGAAGCTTTCCAGCCGGTCACGGATCTTTTGCAGTTGGTCGGGTGAGAGCTGCAGTTGCAGTTCGGCGCGGGATTGAAGTTCGGTCATGGCAGTTCAAGTCCGGTTTGCAGGATGGATTTAGCCGCCGATGCGGCCGATCAGGCTGATCTTGAAGGTCTGGCCCTTGCCCTGTTTGGTCGCAGCCGACGTCGACCACGAACTCTGCGGGTCGGTGTAGGCCTCGTTGAACAGGTTCTCGATGCCGGCATCGAGCCGCAGATTGTCGTTGACCGCATAGTTGGCGAACAGGTTGGTGATGTTGAAGCCGGGGGAGACGATGCCGGGAATGGTCGGATTGGTGCGGCTGGTCCGGGTGATCTCGCCGACGCTGAGATATTGCACCCCCATCGTCAGCCGGTCGTCCAGCGCCCGCACGCCGAACGTCATCGAAAAGCGCTCAAGCGGTGTGTTGTTCAGCGTCTGTCCGGCATAGATCCCGCTCATCATCTTGGCGTCGGTAACAGTGGCCGTGCCGTTCACGAAACCCCAGCCGAAATCGTAGATCGCCTCGGTCTCGACGCCGCGCAGCCGCGCCGCACCAATGTTGGTCGCCATGCGCGCTGCCGTCAGGTTGACGTCGATATAGTCGTCGACATCGGTATGGAAGACGTTCAGCTTGCCGCGCAGCGTGTCGCCGCCAACCATCACGTCGTCATATTTGAGGTTGACGCCGGCTTCCCAGCTTCGCGCCGTCTCCGGTTGCAGCAGCAGGTTCGGCGTGTAGGCGTCGGGCGAACCATGCGCGCCACCGCCGCGAAACACGTCCTGCAGGCCCGGGGCGCGATAGCCTTCCGAATAGGTGCCGTAAAGTTGCAGCCCCTCGACCGGCGTCACGCCCACGGTGATGCGCGGCGACCAGCGGCTGCCGCTCAGCGAAGCTTCCTGCACCGGCTTCGTTTTTGTCTCACCGTCGAGCTGGTAGCCGTCGTAGCGAATTGCCGTGATGACCTGCAGCCAGTCGCTGTAATCGCCCTGCCACTGCAGGAAGCCTCCATAGCCGCGCTGCGTTCCGGAGCCGAAATGTGCCTCTTTGGAATCGCCGTTCAGATAGTAGTAGTCGGCACCGTAGGTCAGCGTGTGCTTCAGCCCCCAGGCGTCAAAGCGCGACGAGTTCCTGGCATTCACGCCAGTCGTCGCGACGTCATAGTAGCGGAACTTCCCAATCTGCGAAGCCGGCCAGATCTGCGTCTGCTCGGCGCGGGTGCGGTTGTGGTAGAAATTGACGCTGAGATCGACATAGGGATTGTCGTCCGGCAAGTAGGTATAGCCGGCGCTGTAGGTCTGGTTGGTGGTGTCGGCGTTGTAGCGGCTCAGCGTCGGCGAAGTCGAACCTGACGAGCCGGAGACGATGTCCTCGTAGTTCTGCAGGATGGCGCCGAGTTTCAGTTCGTGGCCGTCGACCGGGCGCAACGTCGTCTTCAGATAGCCGCTCAACACGTCCTCGCCGGTCCACGGCACGGCAGCGCCATTGCCGTCCTTGTAGGCGTCGCGGCTGCGGTAGATCAGGTTGCCGATCACGTCGGCGCCGTCGCCGAAGCGATAGGCTCCGGTCGTGCTGGTGGTGAAGCCGCGGCCGTTCGATTCGTAGCCCAGCTTCTCGCTGAGTGCCCAGCGTTCGTCGCCATTGAGGAAGTCGCCGGCGTCCTTGGTCTGGAACGAGACCACGCCGCCGATGCCGCCCGAACCATAGGCGTTCGACACCGGGCCGCGGATGACAGTCGCTTCCTTGAGCAGTTCCGGCTCGACATAAAACGAGCCCGAGCCATGGCCGACCCGCCAGTAGTCCTGGCGCGCGCCGTCGAGCGTCACCACGACACGGCCATACTGTTCCAGGCCGCGGATGTTGATCGATGTCGCCGGATCGTCACCGTTCATCGATGCGGCAACGCCGGGCGTGGTCCGGAAGATGTCCGCGACCGTCGAGGCTTGCGTCCGCGACAGCTGTTCGTCGTCAACCGTGCTGACCGGTGCCAGCGCGTCGATCACCGCCTCGCTCAGCATGGTGGCCGAAATGACGATCCTGTCGAGCAGGGTGACGGCGGGCTTCTTCGGCGGAACCTCTGTGCTTGCCGGCTGGATCTTCAAGGGCTGCTGCGCCAACGCCTGCCCGCTGCCGATGACCGCAAGTGCCGTGCCGGCAACAAGGAAATTTCTGAACGTCGTCACTTCAAGCCCCCAAATCGTCCACGCGACAGAATTGCTGGCTGAATGTGCAGGTGCCGCACCAAGCTGGCTCGACGGCAGGGCATCTGGCCCCCGCGTCATGGGCTTGAGTAATTAAACTTGATTATGTTAGTCAAGTTAAATCATTGCCGCAGCCTTTAGGACAGGACAGACGACATGGACCGTGCAGAGCCCTTCAGGTTCCTGGCAAGCCCACCATCCTTGTTCCGCTCGCGCGCCATCGCACGCACCGCCCTGTTTTGCCTGCTGCTTGCATCGCTCACCACGCTGGCGGCGGCCGGCACTGTCGTCGATGCCACGGGAATGCAGGTCAGCGTCACCGGCGGCCAGCGTATCGTGACACTTGGCTCCGACGTGACCGAGATCGTCTACGCGCTCGGCGCAGGTGACCGCATCGTCGCGCTCGATCGGGGCAGCAAGTTTCCGGCGGCGACCAGCAGCAAGCCCAATGTCGGCTACCGTCGCAAACTGTCGGCGGAAGGCGTCGCCGGGCTGTCGCCCGACCTCATCATCGCAGCCGAGGACATCGGCCCGCCCGATGCCGTCGACGTGCTCAAGTCGCTGGCCGTGCCGATCGTGCTTGTGCCCGAGGACAATTCGCCTCAGGGCATCGTGCGCAAGATTGCGTTGGTCGCCGAGGTGCTCGGCAAGACCGAAGAAGGCAAGGCGCTGGCGGCAAAAGTGACCGCAGAATTCGACGCCGCGGCAAGCCTCGCCGCCAAGGTTGCTCCGGCGAATCGCAAGAAGGTCATCTTCTTCCACGGCCTGATCAAGCTGACCGCCGCCGGCGCCGGCACATCAGCCAATGCGATCATCGGCTATGCCGGCGGCATCAATCCAATGCGCGAGGTCAACGGCTACAAGGCGGCATCAGAGGAAAAGCTGGTCGAGATGGCGCCCGACGTCATCCTGATGATGGGCGACGGCAATGGCGGCCCGACGCCGGAGCAGGTGTTCGCCATCCCGGCGCTAAGCACCACGCCAGCCGCCGCCAACCGCGCGCTGGTCGTGCTCGATGGCGCCTACATGATCGGCTTCGGTCCACGCACAGCGGAAGCCGTGCGCGATCTGGCCGAGGCGCTTTATCCTGAGGAAATCGGCACGCCAGCCAACTGAACGAATGCCGCCGGTACGGTCAGGACCTGGATATCTCTAGAGGAACCAAATCGGACAGAGAGGCAGCAAAGCGGCCGTTTTCGCCATTTTTTCTAACGTGCTGACCTGGAGAAATTTGGTGGAGCCAAGCGGGATCGAACCGCTGACCTCCTGCATGCCATGCAGGCGCTCTCCCAGCTGAGCTATGGCCCCACACCGGCCTAGGCCGGGCGCCGTTTCCGGCGAAGGTCGGCGCGAATTTGTCGTCCGCGCCGGTGTTGTTGGCGGCTTCTAGCGCCGCATTCGACCCTTGGCAAGCCTTGATCGAAACCTTTTTTTCGGTTGCCCGAAAAGCCGTGTCAGATCTCGTCGTCGTCGTCGCCGACGCCGATCATGTCGGAGACGTCGTCGTCTTCCTCTTCCTCGTCAGCAAGGAAGGTGTCGTCGTCATCGTCGCCCAGGTCGACATCGTCGTCGTCCAGATCCGGCAGGTCGTCGGCGCCCTTGGCCTCTTCGTCGGCGTCCTCGAGGGACACGACTTCTGCGCCTTCCTCTTCGGCGTCGAGCTCCTTGGTCTCGACTTCCTCTTCTTCCTCGAGGATGGCGGCAATCTTGCCATCGTCGAAGTAGGAACGCGGATAGGTCTTGCCCGTATAGGGCGAAACAATCGGGTCCTTGTTCAGGTCATAGAACTTTCGGCCCGTCTCCGGGTCGATGCGTTTTGTGCCAAGTTCGGATTTCGCCACGTCAGGCCTCGTCTTTCTCGATTTTGGTCCCCTTAGCCGCAGTTTGTGGCGCTGTCAAAGCCAAATCCCCCGGCAGGGGCAATGGGGGATGACCGTTACGACAATCGATGCTACGACACCGCCGCAATCATTGGGAAAGCCCGGTTTCGCGGGCGTCCCGCACGAGGAACCACCATGTCGCATCAAGCTGTGCCACAGCCGGCCGTCGCCCGGAAGTCGAAATCCCTGTCTGGAACCGCCCGCGTACCAGGCGACAAGTCGATTTCGCACCGCTCCTTCATGTTTGGCGGCCTCGCCTCCGGCGAAACCCGCATCACCGGCCTGCTCGAAGGCGAAGACGTGATGCGTACCGGCGACGCAATGAAGGCGATGGGCGCGCATATCGAAAAGCGCGGCGACGAATGGGTCATCAAGGGCACCGGCAACGGCGCGCTTTTGCAGGCTGAAGCGCCGCTCGACTTCGGCAATGCCGGCACCGGCTCGCGCCTGACCATGGGTCTGGTCGGCACCTATGACATGGAAACCACCTTCATCGGCGATGCCTCGCTGTCGGGCCGCCCCATGGGCCGGGTGCTCGATCCGCTGCGCCAGATGGGCGTGCAGGTGCTGAACGCCTCCCCCGGCGATCGTATGCCGCTGACGCTGCGTGGCCCGCGCCAGGCCGCCCCGATCAGCTACCGCGTGCCGATGGCCTCGGCGCAGGTCAAGTCGGCCGTGCTGCTCGCCGGTCTCAACACACCAGGCATCACCACCGTCATCGAGCCGGTGATGACCCGCGACCACACCGAAAAGATGCTCAAGGGTTTTGGCGCCAACATCGAGGTCCAGACCGACGAGCAGGGCGTCCGCCACATCTTCATCGAAGGCCAGGGCAAGCTCACCGGCCAGGTCATCGCCGTGCCCGGCGACCCGTCCTCGGCCGGCTTCCCGCTGGTCGCGGCACTGATCGTACCGGGTTCCGACGTCACCATCGAAAACGTGCTGATGAACCCAACCCGCACCGGCCTGATCACCACGCTGATCGAGATGGGCGGTTCGATCGAGATCCTCAACCGCCGCAATGCCGGCGGCGAGGACGTCGCCGACCTGCGCGTCCGCGGTTCCGAGCTCAAGGGCGTCAAGGTCCCGGCCGAGCGCGCGCCGTCGATGATCGACGAATATCCGGTTCTCGCTGTCGCCGCCTGCTTCGCCGAGGGCGAAACCCTGATGCAGGGCCTTGAAGAGCTGCGCGTCAAGGAATCCGACCGTCTCGCGGCCGTCGCCCGCGGGCTCGAAGCCAATGGCGCCGACTGCACCGAAGGCGAGACGACGCTTTCGGTCCGCGGTGTGCCCGGCGGCAAGGGCCTCGGCGGCGGCACCGTCAAGACCCATCTCGACCACCGCATCGCCATGAGCTTCCTGGTCATGGGGCTGGCCGCAGAAAAACCCGTCACCGTCGACGACCAGGCGATGATCGCCACAAGCTTCCCGGAATTCATGGGCCTTATGGCCGATCTCGGGGCGGAGATCGACCAGACCGCCGCTTAACACCGCAACGCAACCGAGGAGCAAGCTTATGACCAACAAAGTAGCGATGATCGTCGGCGGCGGCAGCGGCATGGGTGCTGCGGCTGCGAAGAAGTTGGCGGCCGACGGATATTCCGTCGCCGTCATGTCCTCTTCCGGCAAGGGCGAGGCGCTGGCCAAGGAACTTGGCGGGCTTGGCTTCACCGGCTCCAACCAGTCGAACGACGACCTGAAGCGCTTCGTCGAGCTGACGATGGAAAAATGGGGCCGCATCGACGCGCTGGTCAACGGCGCAGGCCATGGGCCACGTGCACCGCTGCTGGAGATCACCGACGAGCAGTGGCACACCGGCATCGACGTTTATTTCATGAACGTCGTCCGAGCCGTGCGGCTTGTCGCACCTGTCATGGTTGCCCAGAAGGGCGGCGCCATCGTCAACATCTCGACCGCCTGGGTCGGCGAACCGGCCTCGATGTTCCCCACCTCGGCCGTGGCACGCGCGGGCCTTGCCGCCTATGTCAAACTCTTCGCCGATCAGTATGCCCCGCACAATGTCCGTATGAACAACGTGCTGCCGGGCTGGATCGACAGCCTGCCGCAGACCGACGAGCGCCGTACTGGTGTGCCGATGCAGCGTTACGGCACCTCCCAGGAGATCGCAGCGACCATCGCCTTCCTGGCCTCGGAGGGCGCTGCCTACATCACCGGCCAGAGCCTCAGGGTCGACGGCGGCCTGATGCGCGGCGTCTAAGGGGCCCGCGCAAAGCCATGCCGACCTCCATCACCATCGCCATCGACGGTCCCGCCGGCGCCGGCAAGGGCACGCTGGCGCGCCGGCTCGCCGATTACTACCACCTCGCTTTGCTCGACACCGGGCTGACCTACCGCGCCGTCGCCCACATGCTGATCGAAAAGGGCTGGCCGCTCGACGACGTGGCGCATGCCATCGAGGCGGCGAAGCTCGTCGATCTCGGCCATCTCGACCGCAAGGTGCTGTCGGCGCACGCCGTCGGCGAGGCGGCCTCGAAGGTTGCCGTGATACCCGAGGTGCGCAAGATCCTGGTCGACAAGCAGCGTTCATTCGCCAAGGCGCCGCAAGGGGCAGTGCTTGACGGCCGCGACATCGGCACGGTGGTCTGCCCCGATGCCGACGTGAAGCTCTATGTCACAGCCAGTGCCGAGGTCCGCGCCCAGCGCCGTCTGGCCGAGATCGAGGCCAATGGCGGCAGCGCCGATTTCACCGGTATCCTTGCCGATATCGTGCGCCGCGACGAGCGCGACACCGGCCGCGCCGACTCCCCGCTCAGGCCCGCCGACGACGCGCACTTGCTCGATACGTCAGAAATGGATATAGAAGCCGCGTTTTCCGCAGCCAGGGATATCGTTGATCGGGTCCTTGGAAGTTGAAGGCACGGCTGAAGCCTCAGGGTTTCGCCACTTAACCGACCTGTCCGCATTCTTCTTGCGCCGATTTGCCGCTTTGGGCGGCCAAGGGCTTATTGCCCGGGATGTTGGCAGGCCAACGCAACGCTAACCCACGGCGCCGCTCCCGCAAGCCGGGACGCACCAGGAGATCCAATGTCACAAGCTAATCCATCCCGCGACGATTTCGCGAGCCTGCTCGAAGAGTCCTTCTCGGACGGTCATTCGGGCGAAGGCCAGGTCGTCAAGGGTATCGTCACGGCCATCGAAAAAGACATGGCCATCATCGACGTCGGCCTGAAGGTCGAAGGTCGCGTGCCGCTGAAGGAATTCGGCGCCAAGGCCAAGGACGGCCAGCTGAAGGTCGGCGACACCGTCGAGGTCTATGTCGAGCGCATCGAAAACGCGCTTGGCGAAGCCATGCTGTCGCGCGACAAGGCTCGCCGCGAAGAGAGCTGGGTCAAGCTCGAAGAGAAGTTCACCAAGGGTGAGCGCGTCGAAGGCGTGATCTTCAACCAGGTCAAGGGCGGCTTCACCGTCGATCTCGACGGTGCTGTTGCCTTCCTGCCGCGTTCGCAGGTCGACATCCGTCCGATCCGCGACGTCACCCCGCTCATGCACAACCCGCAGCCCTTCGAGATCCTCAAGATGGATCGCCGTCGTGGCAACATCGTCGTGTCGCGCCGCACCGTTCTCGAAGAGAGCCGTGCCGAGCAGCGTTCGGAGATCGTGCAGAACCTCGAAGAGGGCCAGGTTGTCGAAGGCGTGGTCAAGAACATCACCGACTACGGTGCGTTCGTCGACCTCGGCGGCATCGACGGCCTGCTGCACGTCACCGACATGGCATGGCGCCGCGTCAACCATCCGACCGAAATCCTCAACATCGGTCAGACGGTCAAGGTGCAGATCATCCGCATCAACCAGGAAACCCACCGCATCTCGCTCGGCATGAAGCAGCTCGAGTCGGATCCGTGGTCGGACATCGGCACCAAGTTCCCGATCGGCAAGAAGATCACCGGCACCGTCACGAACATCACCGACTACGGTGCGTTCGTCGAGCTCGAGCCGGGCATCGAAGGCCTCATCCACGTTTCGGAAATGTCGTGGACCAAGAAGAACGTGCACCCCGGCAAGATCCTGTCGACCACCCAGCAGGTCGACGTGGTCGTGCTCGAAGTGGATCCGGCCAAGCGCCGCATCTCGCTCGGCCTCAAGCAGACGCTCGAGAATCCGTGGGAAGCTTTCGCCCGTAACCACCCGGTCGGCACCGAAGTCGAAGGCGAAGTCAAGAACAAGACCGAATTCGGCCTGTTCATCGGTCTCGACGGCGACGTCGACGGCATGGTGCACCTGTCCGACCTCGACTGGAACCGTCCGGGCGAGCAGGTCATCGAAGAGTACAACCGTGGCGACATGGTCAAGGCTCAGGTTCTCGACGTCGACATCGACAAGGAACGCATCTCGCTCGGCATCAAGCAGCTCGGCAAGGATGCGGTCGGCGAAGCTTCGACCTCGGGCGAACTGCGCAAGAACGCCGTCGTCACCTGCGAAGTCACCGGCATCAAGGATGGTGGCCTCGAAGTCCGTCTCGTCGAGAGCGGCATCGAGAGCTTCATCAAGCGTTCGGATCTGTCGCGTGACCGTGACGAGCAGCGCCCCGAGCGCTTCGTCGTCGGCCAGAAGGTAGACGCCCGCATCATCGCCTTCGACAAGAAGACCCGCAAGCTGCAGGTCTCGATCAAGGCGCTGGAAATCGCTGAAGAGAAGGAAGCAGTCGCTCAGTACGGCTCGACCGACTCCGGCGCTTCGCTCGGCGACATCCTGGGCGCAGCCCTGAAGAACCGCAACAACTGAGCCAACAGCTCGCTGTCGTGAATTGAAAGACCCCGCCGGAGCGATCCGGCGGGGTTTTTCTTTGGCGACTTGCGCCGGCAGGCCCGAAGTGATGCCGGAATGCTTCACGCCACATCCGAATGCTTCCGGGCCGGGCACGATCGGCTTGTCCAAGGTTGCCGTAACGGGGAATTGCTGCTCATTAATCGCGAACCTGCTGCCCGCGTTCAGAGCCTGCCCATGCCCAGTTTGCGTTTTCTGACCGTCTTTTTCGTGATGCTGGTGCTGTCCGGCTGTGGCGGCCGCGCCGTGCTCGGCCTCAATGACGGCAAGCAGGGCGAATCCGCTTCCCTTGTGCAGATCTACGTCTCGACAATGCGCGCCCGGTCGAACGACCTGTCGCTGCCCTATTCGGCGGAACGCGCCAAGCAGCTCAACTTCGCCAAGTTCGAAATCGGCATCCCCAAGACGCATGTCGCCGGCGAGGTCGAAAGCACGAGCCGCACCCCGAGCCCGGAACGCAACTTCATCGCCCGCACCTTCCAGCCCTATGACGACAAGGCGCAGTTCGTCGCAGCCCTTGACGCCGACCTGATGCGGCGCCCCGAGGCCGAGCGTGAGATCTTCATCTTCGTCCACGGCTACAACAACAACTTCGCTGACAGCATCTTCCGCAACGCCCAGATCGTCCACGACTACAAGGTCAAGGCGGTCGCCCTGCATTACGCCTGGCCGTCGGCCGGCTCGCTGCCACTTTACGTCTATGACCGCGACAGCGCCGCCTACAGCCGCGACGGCCTTGCCGACACCATCGAGATCGCCGCGCGCACCAAGGCCAAGCGCATCGTTCTCGTCGGCCACTCGATGGGCAGCTATGTGGTGATGGAGGCGCTGCGCAGCCTGTCGCTGAGCGGCCGCGACAGATACATCAGCCGCATCAGCGGCCTCGTGCTGGCCGCACCCGACATCGATATCGACGTGTTCCAGAGCCAGCTGCGCGACATCGACAAGCTGCCGAACCCGTTCATGATCCTGGTGTCGAAGCGCGACAAGGCGCTCAACCTGTCGGGCGGTCTGACCGGCGGCCATCCGCGCGTCGGCTCCGGTGCCGACGTCGCCGCCCTCCAGGCCGAAAACATCACCGTGCTCGACACATCCAATCTCGACGGCGGCAGCCATGGCGTCTTCGCCAGCTCGCCGACGCTGATGGCCCTGACCACCCAAGGCGGGTTGATGAACGACGTCACCGAAAGGGGCGAGGGCGCGCCGGCCGAAACGATCCTCGCCGACGGCGGCCAGGTCATCAAGGGCGCGGCCTCGCTGGTCATCTACCTGCCGGCCAAGCTGCTTGGCGTACCCAATGGCGGCCTGCTGACGCAGTAGGCGCGGCGGGATCGGCCAACGGCGACCCCGGTCACTGCCTGAATGCTCGGGTGCTGCCCTTACGCGCGTCCGTAGATCTCAGCCACAGTGCCGCTGGTGACCAGATTGGCCGGCGAGGCAAGCTGCGCGATCGACGCGGCTGCCGCTTCCAGGCTGACCCATTTCGAAAAATCCGCCTTGGGCATGTCATTGCGGTTGGTCTTGGTGTCGAGCGTCGACGGCGCCACCGCGTTGACCAGGATGTCGGCACCCTTCAGCTCTTCCGCCAGCGCCACGGTCAAGGCCGCAACCGCTGCCTTGCTTGCCGCATAGGCAACCATGCCGCCGCCTTTGCGCGGCTCGATGCCGGCGCGGGCCGAGACGTTGACGATGCGGCCGCCGGCCTTGCCGGCGATCATGCCGCGCGCTGCCGCACGGCAGCACAGGAAGGCGGTCCTGGCGTTGATGTCCATCATCTGGCCGAACTGGCCGGGATCGACCTTGTCGATCGACCCCATGTCGAAGCCGCCGGCCGAATGGATCGAGGCCCAGAGATCGGGAATGGCATCGTAAAAGGCGTCCACGGCCTTGGCGTCGGTCAGGTCCACGCCGGTGGCGATACACACCCGGTCTTGGCCCGAGAATTCGAACCCATCAGGCGCCGTCTTCCGGCTGATCGGCAAATGGCACATGGCGCCCTCGGCCAGCAGATACCTGGCAACGGCCGCGCCCAGCGCACCTGTTGCGCCCGATACAACGACGTGCCGGCCCTCGAAATTCTTGGTCATGCTCGACTCCCTGGAGCGCGCGCCCGGCTGAAGCCGGACTGCCACTCCATCTCATTGTTGCGGTTGCATCCAGGTGATTCCACCCGGCTGCAAAATGCTCTGGCCGCGACGCGCGGCCTATTCGACGGTGAGTTCTATCAGACAGGGTTTTCCCGTCGAGCGGGCTTTCTTCAATGCACCGCCGAGCGCGCCGACGTCGTGCAGGCGCTGCGTCGCAAGCCCATAGGCCTGTGCGATCAGCATGAAATCCGGCGGCACCGGCGACACGCCGACGGGTTCCACGCCGGCATCGAGCATCGAGATCTCGATCTCGCGATAGCCGCGATTGTTCCAGACAACGAAGATGACCGGCGTTTGCGCGTCGAACGCCGCGCCGAGTTCGGGCAAGGTGAACTGGAAACCGCCATCGCCGCTGAGGCAGACGACAGGCGCATCCGGCACGGCCAATGCAGCGCCGATCGCCGCCGGCGGGCCGAAGCCGAGCGCGCCATAACCGGTCGCCGCGTTGAACCAGCCGCCCGGCCTATCGTGGTCGTAATAGAGATTGGCGGCATAGACCGGCTGGGTCGAGTCGCCGACGATGACCGCCCCCGGCAGCGCGTCGCGGATGGTCTCGACCGCCCTCACCTGAGCCTGCATCGCTGGCCCGATCTCCGCCCACGCAGCTTCCCGCGTCGCTTTGGCCCGCGCCGCGCCTGCCCACAAGCCTCGCCCGCCGACCATTGCCGCTGCCAACCGCGCGAGTGCGGCACCGGCATCCGAACGGACCGAAACCGCCGCAGGCCGTCGCGCCAGCTGGCCAGCGTCGATGTCGATGCGGATCAGGTTGTTCGGCAGCACCAGGCCGCCGTCGCCATACATGTCGTAGTCGGTCGGCCCGAACTCGGTGCCGGCGGCGATGACCAGATCGGCGTCGGCCATCAGCGCCCTGACCGCCTTGAGGCTCGGGCTCGCCGGCACGTTGAGCGGGTGACCATGCATCAGTCCGCGACCGTTGGCAGTGGTCGCCACAGGCGCATCGACAGCTTCGGCCAGCGCCTTGAGTTCCGCCTCCGCCCGTTTCGCGCCGCCGCCGGCGAGGATCAGCGGGCGGCTTGCGGCCCGGATCAAACGCGACGCCTCGGCAATCGCCGCCTCATCCGCCAGCTCCGGCACGGCGCGCCTTGCCAATGGCTTGAGGCCGGCAGCCGGCAGCGGCATGACGTCGAGCGGGATCTCGATATGCACCGGCCCCGGCCGTCGCGTGGCGAAGATCTCGAAGGCCTCCGATATCGCCTCCGGCAGCTCGGCAGCCTCAGTCACCCGCCGCGACGACAGCGCTACCTTCTGCATCATGCCCAGTTGGTCGGGCAGCTCGTGCAGGTAGCCCAGCCCCTTGCCGAGCGTGGCGCGGGCGTTGACGCCCGAGATCACCAGCATCGGCACGGAATCGGCGCGCGCCTGCGCCATCGCAGTGATGGTGTTGGTCAGTCCCGGCCCGGTGATGACGAAGGCCACGCCTGGTCGACCCGAGGCGCGGGCATAACCGTCGGCCATGAAGCCGGCGCCCTGCTCGTGGCGAGGCGTGACATGCCTGATTTTCGAGCGCGCCAGCCCGCGATAGAGCTCGATCGTGTGCACGCCGGGAATGCCGAACACCGTGTCGACGCCATGGGCTTCCAGCAGGTCGATGAGCGCTTCGCCGATCGTCGTCATGACACGTCTCCTTGCCGCAATCTCAAACCCAGCATTGCCTCGACCGAGCCGATGCCGATCTCGGCCAGCTCGCCATTGGCGAACATGTCGCCGGCGAGGCAGCCCTCGACCCACAGCCCGTCGATGATCGCGTTGATGGCGATGGCGTGCCGGCGCAATTCGCCTGCGCTCGCCTGTCGGCCGGCGTCGGCCAGCACCTCGGCGACAAGCGCCTCGACCTCGTCACGGAAGCCGAGATAGCCAGCACGGTGCGCCATGCCCAGCGCCGGGTCCGATCCGGCCCGGCCGATGAAGCTCGCCCAGATGGAGAAGGTCCTGACGTCGATGACCGGCGGCACGAGGCTGGCGGCAACGAAGGCGGCGAGCCTTTGCCGTGGTCCTTCCTCGACGGTCGCAAGTGCCGTCTTGGCGAGCTCGGTCATACGCCCCATTGTGGTCGCGTAGGCTGCCTGCAGCAGCTCTTCCTTGCCCGGGAAATAGTGCCGGATCAGCCCGGCGGTGACGCCGGCGCGCAGCGCGATAGCCCTGACCGTTGCTCCCTGCAGCCCGTTTTCGGCGACGCAATCCAGCGTCGCCTCGATCAGGTCTTGCCGCCGGCGCTCCTCGCCTTCGCGGCGGAATTTTCTCCGCGCAGCGACTGCCATGCCTACCTTCGCCTCTTGAGAGAAAATCGCCGAAGCCGGCTCTTCGCAATATTTATACACTTGCATAACAACGTCGCAAGTGCCGTAATGGGCGCATAAGAAGCGGGACTTGGTGCCGTTGACGCCGCAAGGCAGAAGGGTCCATCCTCACCGCCCAGGGGAACATCACGACGCGACCATGAGCAGCCGATTGCCAGCTGACGGGAAAACGTTCAAACGCCGGGGCCGTCGCTGATGGCTGCGGTCGATGCAGCCCATCACCCTGCCCCGACCAACGGCGTCGCCGCCGAAGCCATCCATGTCGAGAACCTGCACAAGAAGTTCGGCCAGCTGCATGTGCTGAAGGGCGTGTCGCTGTCGGCGCGCGACGGCGAGGTGGTGGCAATCATCGGCGGCTCGGGCTCGGGCAAGTCGACGCTCCTGCGCTGCATCAACTGCCTGGAGAACCCGACCAGCGGCATCATCCGGGTCAATGGCGAAGAGATCCGCCTCAAGCCCAACGGTTTCGGCGACAGCATTCCCGCCGACCGCCGCCAGATCGAGCGCATCCGCTCGCGCCTCGGCATGGTGTTCCAGAGCTTCAATTTGTGGAGTCACATGACGCTACTGGAAAACGTCATCGAGGTACCGGTGCATGTGCTGGGCATCAAGCGCGCGGACGCCATCGTCGAGGCCGAGAAACTGCTCGCCCGCGTCGGCCTTGCCGAAAAGCGCGACGTCTACCCGGCCTATCTTTCCGGCGGCCAGCAGCAGCGCGCCGCGATCGCACGCGCGCTGGCGGTTCAGCCGCGCGTCATGCTGTTCGACGAGCCGACCTCGGCGCTCGACCCCGAACTTGTCGGCGAGGTGCTCAAGGTGATTGGCGACCTCGCCCGCGAAGGCCGTACCATGGTGCTGGTGACGCATGAGATGAAGTTCGCCCGCGAGGTGGCGACGCATGTGATCTATCTCTGGAACGGCATGGTCGAGGAAGAAGGCCCGCCCGAACTGATCTTCGGCGCACCGAAGTCGGAACGCCTCAAGCAATTCATCCGCAGCATCGGCTAGCGCAATTCGAAGACGACATCGACGGACGAAATCACGGGAACGACAAGACAACGAAAACGGGAGAGAAAGCATGAAAGCACTGCTTGCAACAGCGGCCCTGGCCCTGGTCCTCGGCTTGAGCGCCGGAAGCGCCAGCGCCCAGGCGATCAAGGTCGGCATGGCGCCGGAGCCCTATCCGCCCTTCGCCTCGCCCGACGCCTCCGGCAAATGGAGCGGCTGGGAAATGGACATGATCGAGGCTCTCTGCACCGAGGCCAAGCTTCAATGCGAGGTCACCATGACAGCGTGGGATGGCCTGATCCCGGCGCTCAACTCCAAGAAGATCGACGCCATCATCAACTCGATGTCGATCACCGACGAGCGCAAGAAGTCGATCGATTTCTCCGACAAGTACTACAACACGCCGGCCGGCATCATCGGCTCCAAGGATGCCAAGTTCGAAGCCACCCCTGAAGGGCTGAAGGGAAAGATCATCGGCGTGCAGGTGTCGACGGTGCACGAGGCCTACGCCAAGAAGCACTTCGCCGACGTGGCCTCCGAGATCAAGATCTACCAGACCCAGGACGAAGCCCAGGCCGACCTCGCCGCCGGCCGCGTCGACGCGGTGCAGGCGGACTCGCTGTCGCTGGCGACGTTTCTTGCCACCGATGCCGGCAAGGCCTGCTGCGACATGAAGGGCGACGTCGCCGAGGACGTCGAGATCCTCGGACCGGGCGTCGGCGTCGGCCTGCGCCAGGGCGACACGGAACTGAAGGACAAGTTCAACGCCGCCATCAAGTCGCTGCGCGACAGCGGCAAATATGCCGAGATCGCCAAGAAATATTTCGACTTCGACATCTACGGCAAGTGAACAGGTCTAGGTGAGGTTGCCTACCCCCTCACCGGCCGCTTCGTGTCCGGTGAGGGGGAAATCTTGAACGACCTGAAATGCAAAGGACTTGAGATATCGAGCACCTGCTGAACCCGCTGCTGCAGACAAGCGCCGTCGAACTGCTGGCGATTTCGCCGCCCGGCTGGGGCGCCAACCTGCTGCGCGGGCTCGCCAATTCCGTCCAGATCGCCGTTGGCGCCTTCAGCCTCGGTCTCGCCATCGGCATCGCGGGTGCCTGGGGCAAGCTCTATGGCAGTCCGATCGTGCGCGACCTGATGGAGGTCTACACCACCGTCGTGCGCGCGGTGCCCGAACTGGTGCTGATCCTGCTGCTCTATTACGCCGGCACCGACCTCATCAACCGCGCCCTCGACGGCCTGGGCTACGCCCCCGTCGACATATCGGGCCTTGCCGCCGGCATCGGCGTGCTCGGCATCGTCCAGGGCGCCTACGCCACCGAAGTCATCCGCGGCGCCATCCTGGCCATACCACAGGGCCAGATCGAGGCGGCGCGCGCCTACGGCATGCCGCCGGGCAAGATGCTTCGCCGCATCACTCTGCCGGCGATGCTGCCCTTCGCCATTCCCGGCCTTGCCAATCTCTGGCTCATCGCCACCAAGGACACCGCCTTGCTTGCTGTCGTCGGCTTCAACGAGTTGACCCAGGAGACCCGCCAGGCCGGGGCCACCACCAAGGCCTATTTCACCTTCTTCGTTGCCGCCGGCGTGCTCTATCTGCTGCTGACGCTGTTCTCCAACGTCATCATCGGCCGTATCGAGCGCTGGGCCCGGCGCGGCATGCCGCCTGTCGCGGAGACCGGCCGATGAGCGCCGCCGCCTCGACCCAGCCGGCACCCGCCCGCTCGGAGTGGCTGCAGCCGCATCGCATCGTGCTGATCGCCATCGCCGCGGCACTCGTGCTTTCGGCCGCCCTGTTCATGCGCTGGGAGTGGCTGCCGAGATATTACGACCTGGCGCTGCTCGGCATCTGGCGAACCATCTGGATCCTCGTCGTCACCGTGACGCTCGGCTTCATGCTCGCCGTGCCACTCGGACTTGCCCAGGCTGCCGGTCCGTTCTGGCTGGCCTGGCCGGCAAAAGCCTTCTGCACCGTCATTCGCGGCACGCCGCTGTTGCTGCAGCTGTGGCTGCTCTATTACGGCCTCGGCTCGCTGTTCCCGCAATATCCGTGGATCAGGCAATCCGAACTGTGGCCGATCCTGAGGCAGGCCTGGCCTTATGCCGTGGTGGCGCTGACCTTGTCCTATGCCGCCTATGAGGGCGAGGTGATGCGCGGCGCCTTTGCCGGTGTGCCAAGGGGCCAACTCGAAGCGGCGCGTGCCTTCGGCATGAGCCCATGGAAGCGTTTCCGCCGCATCTGGCTGCCACAGGCGATCCATCGCGCCTTGCCGACGCTGGCAGGCGAGACCGTGCTGCAGCTCAAGGCGACGCCACTTGTCGCCACCATCACCGTCATCGACATCTACGCGGTGGCCTCGCGCGTTCGCCAGGACACCTTCATCGTCTACGAGCCACTATTGCTGCTCGCCCTCATCTATCTGATCATCACCGGCATTCTCGTCTTCGGCTTCCGCAAGCTGGAGGCGAAAATTCCGTCCAGACTGGGATGAAGCCCATGCCGCAGACAGAAACTGAAACGGTCACGCTCAGCCTCGACGAGGCACGCACGCTTTGCATCTCGGCCGCCGTCGGCGCCGGCGCCAGTGAGGAAATGGCGACCTCGATCGCGCTCGCCGCCGTTGCGGCGGAAGCCGATGGCCAGGCGAGCGTCGGGCTGTCGCATTATGTCGACTATCTCGAAGCGCTCGAGGCCGGCCGCATCAAAGGCAAGGCCGAGCCGGTCGTCACCCGCCCGGCGCTGGCGATCTACCTGTCCGACGGGCAAGGCGGTGCCGCCCACACCGGATTCGACCGTAGTTTCGATGAAATCGCCAAGGCCGCGCGGCTGTTCGGCGTGACCGTCTTTTCGCAAAAGAATGCCTACACCTGCGGCTCGCTCGGCTATTTCACCGGCCGCCTCGCCGAGGCCGGCCTCGTCGCGCTCGCCGCCACCAACGGCCCTGCGCTGGTCGCCGGCTCTGGCTCGACCAAGCCGGTCTATTGCACCAACCCGATCTCGCTCGCCGCACCCGCCGCCGACGGGCCGCCTCTGGTCATCGACCAGTCGTCGAGCGCCACCGCCTTCGTCAACGTCCGCAAGGCGGCCGAAGCCGGCGAGGCCATCCCCGAGGGCTGGGCGCTCGACGCCAAGGGCAAGCCCACCACCGACTCCAAAAAGGCGATGAAGGGCGTGCTGCTCGCCTTCGGCGGCGCGCGCGGTGCCAATGTCGCGCTGATGGTCGAGGTGCTTGCGGCCGGTGTCTCCGGTGCCAACTGGTCGATCGATGCGCCGTCCATCACGGAAGGCCATCAGACGCCCGGTACCGGGCTGTTCATCGTCGCCTTCGACCCAAAACTGTTCGACCCCGGCTTCGAAACCCGCATGCGCGAACAGCTCGACCGGCTGTCGGACCAGTATCACGTCCACATCCCCGGCCCGGCCAAGGCTGCCGCCCGGGCCCGTTCGGAGGTGGAAGGGATCACCGTGCCATCAGCTGTTCACGCCCGTATCTCGGGGTTTGCCGCACCTCAGGCAGACTGACCAGGGAGCGTTTTCGACCCCTTTTCAGAACGAAACCACCGGACCAGCAAGCCTGGACCGCAGCGCGGCTTCAACGTCTCGGCATGGATCCTCGTGACCCTTCGCGGCTGACGCCGCTACGGGCACGAGGATGACGGCCGGAGGAGACGCTCCCGCTAATCAGAGAACGTGCCGCCTGTCGGAGACGTTGGCGTTTGGCGCTGAGCCCCTCCGCATCCGTCATCCTCGGGTCGGAGCGCGAGCGCAGCGAGTGCGCAGATCTCGGGGATCCATGCCGTGACCTTCATGAGATTATCTGCGGTCTAGAACCACGTACGAACCCCCGCGAAAATAATTCGAACCCCCTTTGAACCTTTCCCGCAGCCGCTGCGACCCAGTCATGTCCAGGGCGAGGTGAGCTCGCCCGATCAACCGGGGGGAACCCAAACCGAAAGATCGTTCCGACGTGGAAACCAGAGCGTTTCCGCGGCCCCGAAACGCAACCTCGAAAAGGGAATATGACCATGAAGACCAAGATCACCATCCTGACCGCTGTCCTGCTGCTTGCCGGTGCCATCGGCAGCGCCAACGCCGCCAGCTTCTCGGCTGGCCCGGGCGGCGGCGACCGCCCGTCGGGTCCGAGCGACATCTCCGACGCACCCGGCGGCAACGGCCCTTCGGGTCCCGGCGACATCTCCGATGCTCCCGACAATGACAAGCCGTCCGGCCCGAGCGGCAAGGCATCGTCGGGTAACGGCGGCGCCACGGAAGACAAGTACTGCAAGAACGGCTCGAGCAAGTTCCCGGATTGCAACACCAAGTTCATCCAGGACTGCAAGGCCGCAGGTGGCAACATGTCGGGCCAACAGGGTTGGGGTGGCAAGACCTGCCGGGAACCCTCCTGATGCCTTGGGCATGATCCGAAAGGCTTGAACCGGCTTTCAGATCATTGCCCCAGCACGAGGCGACGGCCTCGCAGGGCGTCGGTCGCCCGCATCGCTGCCATCCGGAAAACCCCGCTTCGCGCGGGGTTTTCTGCGTTCGCAAGTGAAAAAACCGTACATGAAAGAGCCCCGCGCGCCGGCGGGGCTTTGCGCGGGCGATCGGCCCGCAGCACGTTGCGAAAGACGGTTCAGTGGCGCGAGAGCCAGCCGTCGATGTCCTTTTCGGCTTCTTCCTGCGCCTTGCCGTAACGGGCCTGGAGCCGGCCTGCGAGTTCGGTGCGCTTGCCCTTGATGACGTCGAGATCGTCGTCGGTCAGCTTGCCCCACTGGGCCTGCACCTTGCCCTTGAACTGCTCCCAATTGCCTTCGATCTGGTTCCAATTCATTGCTTTTCTCCTTTCGGGGATTGGCACGACAGGAGCGCCGCACTGGGGGATGAACGCCCCCACGCCGGTCGGGTTCCGACATTTTTAAAAGTTGACTTTGTCAATCATCTTTATATCAATCCTTGTTGACTTGACCGTGACCCAGGCTTCGCGGCGTTGGTGCATTGCAATATTTCAACCGTGCATAGCCCCGCAAACGGAGACATGTCCTTGACCCTGACGACCGAAAATTCCGGCCGCCGACTTTTCATTCCCGCGCTCCGCGGCCTTTACCAGAACTTCCACGATTCCGCCGAAACGATCCTGCGCCTCGTCGCCGGCGGCGCCCTTGTCATTCACGGCCTCGGCAAGATCTCCGACCCGTTCGGCGCGGCCGGGATGGTCGAAGGCCTCGGCTTCTACCCCGGCGCCTTCTGGTCGCTGCTGTTGTCATGCACCGAGTTCTTCGGCGGCATCCTGATCGCCATCGGCCTGTTCACGCGTCCGGCCGCCTTCGCCGCCTTGTTCGTGCTGCTGGTCACCGTATGGTTCCACTGGATCACCATGGGCCAGGGCTACGAGGGCGCCGAGAAGTCGATCATCTGGGCGGCGATCTTCCTGTTCTTCGTCATCCGCGGCGGCAACCGCCACTCTGTCGACGCGCGCCTCGGCCGCGAGTTCTAGTTTGTGACCGCATGATCGTTTCCGGAAACCGGATTTCGATCATGCTTTGAACCCTGCCTCCCAAGGCAAGCCGCATGCCCGCGCCAGATCGGCGCGGGCCGCTCCGCGCAGTCGCTCGATGATTGCCTTTTTCGCGAAACGGGCTAAGAAACGCTACATCCCCTGCCCCTTTTGGCGACCGGAGCCAGCGATGACTGAAATTCTGCAGACCCCGCAACTCGTGACCGTTTTCGGCGGGTCCGGCTTCCTTGGCCGCCATGTCGTGCGGGCGCTGGCCAAGCGCGGGTATCTTGTGCGCGTCGCCTGCCGCCGGCCCGATCTCGCCTTCCACCTGCAGCCGCTCGGCAATGTCGGGCAGATCCAGCCCGTGCAGGCCAATCTGCGCGTGCGCTGGTCGGTCGACCGCGCCGTCCAGAGCGCCTCGCACGTCGTCAACCTCGTCGGCATCCTGCATGAAGGCGGCCGCCAGCGTTTCTCGACGGTGCAGGAATTCGGCGCCCGTGCCGTCGCCGAGGCAGCGCGCGCCGTCGGCGCCTCGCTGACCCACGTTTCGGCGCTTGGCGCCGATGCCAACTCGCCATCGCTCTACGCCCAGACCAAGGCACGCGGCGAAAAGGCGGTTATGGACACGCTGCCGAACGCGGTGATCTACCGCCCGTCGATCGTCTTCGGCCCCGAGGACCAGTTCTTCAACCGCTTCGCCAACATGGCGCGCTTCTCCCCGGTGCTGCCGCTGATCGGCGGCGGCGAGACCCGGTTTCAGCCGATCTATGTCGCCGACGTCGCCGAGGCGGTCGCGCGTGCCGTCGACGGCAAGGTCAAGGGTGGCTCGATCTATGAGCTCGGCGGCCCGCAGGTGCTGAGCTTCAAGCAGTGCATGGAACAGATGCTCGAGGTCATCGACCGCAAGCGCACGCTGGTGCCGGTGCCGTGGTCGATCGCCAACCTGCAGGCCTCGATCCTCGGCATGCTGCCGAATCCGCTCTTGACCAAGGACCAGGTCCTGCTGCTGCGTTCGGACAATGTCGTGTCGAAGGCAGCCATCGACGAAGGCCGCACCATCGCAACCGTCGGCATCGCGCCGAAGTCGACCGCGTCGATCCTGCCGAGCTATCTCTGGCGCTACCGCGCCGCCGGCCAGTTCACCCGCCGGACCGAAGCCTGACCGGCTGAGGGCGCGTGGACGCCCTCGCCGCCCTCCTGCCCCAGGGACTCGATCCGCTCATCGGGGTCATCCTCATCGTCGCCAGCGCCTTTACCTCGGCGCTGACCGCGGCCTTCGGCGTCGGCGGTGGCATCGCCATGCTGACGCTGATGGGCCTGTTCGTGCCCGTCGCCGCCCTCATTCCCGTCCATGGCGCGGTGCAGCTCGGCTCCAACACCGGCCGCGCCTGGCACCAGCGCGCCAATGTGCGCATGGACGTCGCCGCCCCCTTCATCGCCGGCTCCGTTGTCGGTGCGGTCATCGGCGCCTTCGTCGTCATCCAGTTGCCCGACGCCTGGCTCAAGCTGGTGCTCGGCGCCTTCGTCATCGCCATCACCTGGGCCAAGATCCCCGGCATCGACAAGCTGACCCGCACCGGGCTCGCCATCGGCAGCGTCGTCGTCGCGCTGATCGGCATGCTTGTCGGCGCCACCGGGCCGCTGGTCTCGGTGCTGTTTGCGCAGTTCTTCGCCAATGACCGCAAGGCGCTGGTGGCAACGCATGCCGCCGGCATGGTCGCCCAGCATGGGCTCAAGATCGTCGTCTTCAGCCTTGCCGGCTTCGCCTTCTCGGATTGGCTGCCGCTGATCGGCGCGATGATCGTCTCGGGCTATCTCGGCACCGTCTACGGCACCAGGCTGCTCGAACGCATGCCGGAAGAGAGCTTCCGCAAATGGTTCAAAATCGCCATCACGGTGCTGGCGCTCGATCTGCTGAGGCGCGGACTGATGGGGCTGGGCTGACGAGCGCACGCTTCCCTTCCCCCTCTGCGGGGAGAAGGGAAAAAGGCTCAGCCCCAGACCATCAGCGCGAACAAGCCGACGCCACCGACCAGCAGGCGCCACCAGCCAAACAGCGCGTAGCCGTTGCGCGAGACATAATCGAGCAGGTGCCTGACCACGAACAAGGCGGTGAAGAAGGCGGCAAGGAAGCCGATGCCGATGACAGGCAGGTCGGCCGCCGAAAGGATGTCGCGGTTCTTGTAGAGGTCGTAGGCGAAGGCGCCAGCCATCGTCGGCATTGCCAGGAAGAACGAGAATTCGGCCGCCGCGCGCTTTTCCACGCCCATCAGCAGCGAACCGACGATGGTGGCGCCCGAGCGCGAGGTGCCGGGGATCATCGCCAGGCACTGGAACAGGCCGATCTTGAGATAGACCGACAACGGGAAATTGGTGACGTCGCCATAGCGCGGCTTGAGGTCGAGCTTGTCGAGGAACAAAAGCACCAGGCCGCCGAGGATCAGCATGACGCAGATCAGCCGCGGCGATTCGAACAGCACCGTCTTGATGAAATCATGCGCCAAAGCGCCAACGATTGCGGCCGGCAGGAAGGCGATCAGGATGCCTGCGACGAAACGCTGCGTCTTCGGGTCGGAGGGCAGCGTCGTCAGCATCTGCCACAACTTGGCGGCATAGACCGACAGGATCGCCAGGATCGCGCCGAGCTGGATCAGGATCTCGAAGGTCTTGCCGGTCGAGTTGAAGCCCAGGAAATGCCCGGCGAGCAGGATATGGCCGGTCGAGGACACGGGGATGAATTCGGTCAGGCCCTCGAGCAGGCCGAGCAGCAGTGCATCGATGATTGTCTGGCTATCCATTCCCATCCCCGCGAGGCGTTCATGCGCGATTGCTTGTCATGCGGCGGAACTCACCCTATAGGTCGGGTCGCCCGAGAAGCCCGGCAAGCCGGGCCCCGAAGCTCTAGCGACGCATCAGGCGATTCGCCAGAGCGCCATCGATCACGAATTTCGCAGGACCATGCTGACGCTTTTCCACCACCCGATGTTTGCCACATGCCGTTTCGTCCGTCTGGCGTTCGGCGAATATGGCGAGGAGCTGGCGCTGATCGAAGAGAAGCCGTGGACGCGGCGCAAGGAGTTCCTGTCGCTCAATCCGGCCGGAACACTGCCCGTCCTGCTCGCCGAGGGCGACGTGCCGATCGTCGGCGCGATGATCATATCCGAATATATCGACGAGACCCGCGGCGTGCTGAAGCGCGAGCGCCGGCTGTTCGCCGAAGACCCGATGGAACGCGCCGAAATCCGCCGCCTGACCGATTGGTACCTGACCAAGACCGAAAGCGAAGTGACCCGGCACCTCGTCCGCGAACGCGTGCTCAAGCCGCTGATGCCGGAAGCTGCCGGCGGCGGTTCGCCCGATTCGGCGGCGATCCGTGCCGCGCGGGCCAACATCCGCCAGCACATGAAGTACACCAACTGGCTTGCCGGCACGCGCCACTGGCTCGCCGGCGCGCGCATCACCTATGCCGACCTTGCCGCCGCAGCATCGCTTTCGGTGCTCGACTATCTCGGCGAGATCGACTGGCGCGAATATTCCTCGGCGCGCGAATGGTACACGCGCGTCAAGTCGCGCCCGTCCTTCCGGCCCCTGCTCACGGACCGGGTCCGCGGGCTGACCCCGGCATCGCATTATGCGGACCTCGATTTCTGAGAGCGCGCTGCGCCAGCTGATCGAGCGCGAAGCCAGCCGCGCCGGCTTTGCCGCCGTCGCCGTCACACGCCCCGACGCGATCCCGCTCGCTCCCGCCCGCCTCGCCCAGTTCGTCGATGAAGGCCTGCACGGTTCCATGGCCTGGATGGCCGAAACGCTGGAGCGGCGCAGCGAGCCCTCCGCCCTTTGGCCAGAGGTGCGCTCGATCGTCGTGCTCGCCATGAACTATGGCCCCGACTGCGACCCACGCGCGCTCCAGGCCCGGCCCGACCGCGCCGCGATCTCAGTCTACGCCCGCAACCGCGACTATCACGATGTCATGAAGGGTCGGCTGAAGGAGATCGCCGGCAAGATCGTCGCCCGTGCCGGCGGCGACGTGAAGGTGTTCGTCGACACGGCACCCGTGATGGAGAAGCCCTTGGCCGAGGCTGCCGGTCTCGGCTGGCAAGGCAAGCATACCAACCTGGTCAGCCGCGAGTTCGGCTCCTGGCTGTTCCTCGGCACCATCTTCACCACCGCCGAAATCGCACCCGACGACACTGAGATCGACCATTGCGGCTCCTGCCGCGCCTGCCTCGACGCCTGCCCGACCGACGCTTTTCCTGCCCCCTACCGGCTCGATGCCCGGCGCTGCATCTCCTACCTGACCATTGAGAACAAGGGTCCGATCCCGCTCGAATTCCGCCCAAAGATCGGCAACCGCATCTATGGCTGCGACGACTGCCTCGCCGCCTGCCCATGGAACAAGTTCGCCCAGGCGGCATCGGAGCAGAAGCTGGCTGCCCGCGACGACCTGCGCGAACCACGCCTCGCCGAACTGCTTTCGCTCGACGACGCGACCTTCCGCACCTTCTTCTCCGGTTCGCCGGTCAAGCGCATCGGCCGCGACCGCTTTATCCGCAACGTGCTGGTCGCCGCGGGCAATTCCGCCGACACCACGCTGACCGAACCCTGCGGAGTGCTGCTCTCGGACGCCTCGCCGCTGGTCCGGGGTGCTGCCGTCTGGGCCATGTCTCGGCTGGCGGGCACTGAGGCATTTTCGGCTCTTGCGCAACAGGCGCTGAAGGTCGAAACCGAACAGGACGTGATCGCGGAGTGGCAGGCCGCGCTCACCCAAGTCGAACCATCGCGGACGCAGGCATGACCGAGCAGAATTTCTTCATTTTCGGCGCCGGCTATTCCGGCAAGGCTTTCGCACGTCAACGCCCCGAGGGCGTTGGCATTGCCGGCACGACGCGCTCGGCGGAAAAGGTCGCCGGCCTCGAAGCCGCCGGCATCGAGCCCTTCGTCTTCGATGGACATCTGACGCCTAAGATCAGGGCCAAACTGGCCGCGACCACCCATCTCGTCGTCTCAGCCGGGCCCGGCGACGATGGCGACCCGGTGCTCAATGCCGCCCGTGAGGCGATCATCCACGGCATGCCGCAGCTGCGCTGGATCGGCTATCTCTCGACCGTCGGCGTCTATGGTGACCATGGCGGCGCCTGGATCGACGAGACCGCCACATGCCGGCCGAAACCGGGCCGTTCCTCGATGCGGCTCGCCGCCGAGCAGGCCTGGCACGAGCTTGGCGAACAGATCGCTCGCCCGGTTGCGATCCTGCGCCTGTCGGGCATCTACGGCCCGGGCCGCAACGCCTTCGTCAATCTCGAAAACGGCACCGCCAAGCGGCTGGTCAAGAAGGACCAGGTGTTCAACCGCATCCATGTCCAAGACATATCAGGCGCTCTGTGGTTCCTCGCCGAGGGCGACTATGGCGGGGTCTTCAACATCACCGACGACGAGCCGGCGCCGCCGCAGGACGTTGTCGCCTATGCGGCCGAAAAGATGGGTGTTGCGCCGCCGCCCGAAATTCCTTTCGAGACCGCCCAACTTTCGCCCATGGCGCGGTCCTTTTATGGCGAAAACAAACGGGTCGCCAATACCGCGATCAAGGCGCTCGGCTTCACGTTCGGCATGCCCGACTATCGCAAGGCGCTGGACAGCATGTGGGCGCACGGCACTTGGCGCGGCGAAGGCGAAGGCGACAGGCGCAGCCCGATCAGGCAGGGCTGAGCCGAGGCAGAGCATGATCCCGGAAAGTGGCAACCGGTTTTCGGGATCATGCTGCTGCCACCAAGAGACAGAGCCCCATTCCGGTTCAATCGGAATGGGGCTCTGGACGAAATGACCGCGGTACGGGTGCTGAAATTTACCCTTCGGTAACCGCGGCAGCCCAAGCTGGCTGAGAGGATCGGGTTCCATGACGGCATTTTTCAGCGAATTTATTGGCAAGGCGGGACGGCTCCTGATGGCGGCCGCCACCCTTGGCCTCGTCGGTCTCGACATCCAGGCGGCCAGCGCCTCGGAGCTTGCCAAGGACCTGTTCGGCGGCAAGAAGCTGCCGGCCGCGATCGCGCCCGCTTCCTATGGCTTCTATTCCAAGGGCTGTTTCTCCGGTGGCATCGCGATCGCCACCGACGGCCCGACCTGGCAGGCGATGCGGCTGTCGCGCAACCGGCGCTGGGGCCATCCGAAGATGATCGCGCTGATCGAGAAGCTGTCGCGGGAAGCCACCCAGGACGGCTGGCCCGGCCTGCTCGTCGGCGACATCTCGCAGCCGCGTGGCGGGCCGATGCTGACCGGCCACGCCTCGCACCAGATCGGCCTCGACGCCGACATCTGGCTGACGCCGATGCCTGACCACCGGCTGTCGCCGACCGAGCGCGAGAACATGAGTGCCGTGTCGATGGTCAACGAAAAGACCCATCGCGTCATCGAGAAGCGTTGGACGCCGGCGCATACGCGCCTGCTCGAGCGCGCCGCGAGCTACCCCGAGGTCGAGCGTATCCTGGTCAATCCGGGCATCAAGAAGAAGCTTTGCGACACCGTCACCGGCGATCGCTCCTGGCTGCGCAAGGTTCGTCCGTTCTGGGGCCACGACTATCATTTCCATGTCCGCATAGGCTGCCAGCCGGGTTCGCAGGGTTGCAAGGAACAGGATGCCACGCCGCGCGGCGACGGCTGCGACAAGTCGCTGGCCTGGTGGTTCACCGAGGAGCCATGGCGTCCGGCAACCGGCCCGGCCAAGCCGAGGGCGCGTGACATCATGACGATGTCGAGCCTGCCCAAGGCATGCCGCGCCGTGCTCGACGCACCCTCGCCGGCCTCGGAAGCCGCCGTCACCTACCATGGCCCCGGCGGCAGCGACTATGCGGCAACGCCGGCACCCCAGGCTCCGTCAGTGGCAGACACGCCTGTCATCGCCGATCCCGGCACGCCTGCGGCGGCAAATGCCTTCGCGCCGCGGCCTTCGGTCGACATCCCGCTGCCGCGCCCGCGCCCCGCCAACAAGTGATGCGACTGGAGGGTGCGCCACGGCGCTTCCAAATCGCTGGAAATCGGTCTATGGATTTCAAACGATTTAGATAGTGATGGCAGCCCTCCATTGACCCCTGCATTGCGTCTCGCGCTGATCGCCCATGACGAGAAGAAGGACGACCTTGTCGCCTTCGCCAGCGATCACATCGACTTCCTCATGACCTGCCATATCGTCGCCACCGGAACCACCGGCCAGCGCATTCTGGCGGCCTGCCCGGACCTCAACCTGACGCCGCTGAAAAGCGGTCCGCTCGGCGGCGACCAGCAGATCGGCGCGCTGATCAGCGAGGCCAAGATCGACCTTTTGATTTTCTTCGTTGATCCGCTGACGCCGATGCCGCATGACGTCGATGTGAAGGCATTGATGCGGCTCGCCATCGTCTACGACATTCCCATGGCGTTGAATCGGGCGACGGCCGAGATCATGCTGGAAAACCAAGAGAACGGCTGAACGCCGACGTGGGGACGAAACCGGGCATGTCACATCCAAGCGAGCAGGCGCACGCCCTCCCTTTTCCGATCCTGATCGGCGACATCGGCGGCACCAATGCGCGCTTCGCCATCGTCGAAAGCGCCGACAAGGATGCAGGCGAGCCGCGCATTGTCCAGACCGCCAGCTACGCCACCATCGACGACGCCATCCTGGCCGTACTCGACGGTGCGCCGGTGCGCCCGCACTCGGCGGTGCTGGCCGTCGCGGGGCCTGTCGAGGGCGAGGAGATCGCGCTTACCAATTGCCCCTGGGTGGTGCGTCCCCGGCAGATGTTTGCGACGCTCGGCCTCGTCGACATCCTCGTACTCAACGATTTCGAGGCCCAGGCGCTCGCCGTCGTGGCGCTCGGCGACGAGCACATGGAAAAGATCGGCGGCGGCGAGCCTGAACCAGGCGCCGGCCGCGTCGTGCTCGGGCCAGGCACCGGCCTTGGCGTTGCCGGCCTGATCCACGCGCTCGGGCGCTGGATTCCAATTCCCGGCGAAGGCGGCCACATGGACATCGGTCCGCGTTCCCAGCGCGACTTCGAGGTGTTTCCGCATATCGAAAAGCTGGATGGCCGTATCTCGGGCGAGCAGATTCTGTGCGGCCGCGGGCTCGTCAACACCTACCGCGCCGTCGCCAGGGCCGACGGCAAGACACCCACCCTAACCCAGCCGGCGCAGGTCACGGCCGCAGCCCTCGATGGCAGCGATCCCGTCGCCGTCGAGGCGCTCGACCTGTTCGTCACCTGCCTTGGCCGCACCGCCGGCGACCTCGCTTTGGTGTTCAAGAGCAAGGGCGGTGTCTTCCTCACCGGCGGCATCGCCCAGAAGATCGTGCCGGCGCTCAAACAGGGCAATTTCCGCGAGGCCTTCGAAGACAAGGCCCCGCACCACGAGCTGATGGCCTCGATGCCGGTCTATGTCATCACCCACCCGCTGGCGGCCCTTGCCGGGCTTGCCGCCTATGCCCGCAATCCTGATCTCTTCGGCATCGAGACCGGCGACCGGCGCTGGCGGGCCTGACCGCGGCACGCTTGCGGCAAATGGCGGTTTCCCCTCGCAGCGTCATGCTTTATGAGGGGCGCAGTTTCCGCAAGTAGCGACAGGACTGCCTGTTTGACCATCGATCCAATCCAGACGCCCACACCCGCGCGCAGCGAAATTGTGGGCGTCATCAAGCGCATCGTCGCCGAGAACGGCCGCGACTACGTCTGGCACTACAGCTTCGCCGCGCTTTTCCTGCTCACCATCTCTGCCACGACCGGCTTCCTCGCATGGGTCATGCGCGACGTCGTCAACCTGGTCTTCTATGAGCGCCGCGCCGACCTGATCGTGCTGATCAGCCTGTCGATCTTCGCCGCCTTTGTCATCCGCGGCCTGTCCACCTACGGCCAGGCGGTCGTCCTGGCCAAGGTCGGCAACAATCTCATTGCCCGCTATCAGCGTCGTATCTTCGACCACCTGATGAACCTCGGCATGGACTTCTTCTCGTCACAGCGCTCGGCCCAGTTGATCGCTCAGGTCAACCAGAACGTGGCCGGCGTGCGCGACCTGCTCAACATCCTGGTCACCTCGATCGCCCGCGATGCCGTTTCGCTGGTCGTGCTTGTCGGCGTGATGATCTACCAGGATCCGATGCTGTCGCTGCTGGTCCTGTTGATCGGTCCGCCGCTGGTCTTTGCCGTCAACTATCTGATGCACCGGCTGCGCCGCCTCAACCGCGATGCCATCCTGGTTGGCGCTCGCCTGTTCGGCTCGATGCAGGAAACCGTCCAGGGCATGGCCATCGTCAAGGCTTTCACCATGGAGGACCAACTTGCAAAGCGCATGGATGGCC
Organism: Aminobacter carboxidus; assembly: GCF_014863355.1. GTDB lineage: Bacteria > Pseudomonadota > Alphaproteobacteria > Rhizobiales > Rhizobiaceae > Aminobacter > Aminobacter carboxidus. Next base: position 104,314 of record NZ_JACZEP010000002.1, read on the forward strand.
TGATCGGCGACGTCGAGGCGCGATCGAACAAGATCGCCCGAGTGTCGGAGCGTCTTTCGCCTGTTACCGAGATGCTCGGCGGCGCGATCTTTGCCGGCATCATCGGCTATGCCGGCTACCGTTCCGCCGTCGACATGCAGCCGCCGGGCAACATCATCTCGTTCATCTTCTCCTTCATCCTCGCCTACGATCCGGCGCGCCGCCTTGCCCGCACCCAGGTCGGCCTCGAAGCAGCGCTGGTCAATGCCCGCATGCTCTACGAGATCCTCGACACCGAGCCGCGCCAGGAAGACAGCAAGGACGCCAAGGTCATCCATGTCGGCGAGGGCGAAATCCGCTTCGACAACGTCTCCTTCGGCTATGGCGACGACATCCCCGTCCTGCGCGAGCTGAGCTTCACCGCCGGCGGCGGCAAGACCACGGCGATCGTCGGCGCCTCGGGCGCCGGCAAGTCGACGCTAATCGCGCTTTTGCAGCGCTTCTACGACCTCGACAGCGGCCACATCGTCATCGACGGCCAGGACATATCAGGCGTCACCAAGCGCTCGCTGCGCCAGTCCATCGCCTATGTCTCGCAGCACCCTTACCTGTTTGAAGGCACCATTGCCGACAACATCCGCTATGGCCGCCCCGACGCGACCGACGAGGATGTCCGCGACGCCGCCAGACAGGCCTTCGCCGACGAGTTCATCCGCGAGCAGCCCGAGGGCTACGACACGCCCGTCGGCGAAAGTGGCTCGACCCTTTCCGGCGGTCAGCGCCAGCGCGTATCGATCGCCCGCGCTTTGGTGCGCAACGCACCGATCCTGTTGCTCGACGAGGCGACCTCGGCGCTCGACAACGAGTCCGAGGCACGTGTCCAGGCAGCACTTGCCGGCGCCACCAAGGGCCGCACCACCATCGTCATCGCCCATCGCCTCTCGACGGTCATCAATGCCGACCATATCGTGGTACTGGAGCAGGGACGCCTGGTGGAACAAGGCACGCATGCTGGCCTCATGGCCGACCAGAACAGCATCTACGCCCGCTTCCACAATCTGCACGATGAGGCAGCACTTGGACTGGTGGACGATACTGTCGAGACTGCAATAGTAGCGTAGCGGCATGCGCGTGCCGTTTCAGGGAGCTTGAAATGAGCGAGATGGGTCTTGTGGTTGTCGGCGCCGCCGGCCGGATGGGGCAGGTGCTGTTGCGTACCGTGCACACGATGGAAGGCGTCCGCGTCGTCGGCGCCATCGAACGTTCCGGCTCGCCGCATCTCGGCAAGGACGCAGGCGAGCTCGCCGGCATCGGCATCATCAATGTCGCCATCAGCGACGACCCGCTGGCAGCCTTCGCCAAGGCCGACGGCGTGCTCGATTTCACCGTGCCGGCTGCGACCGTCGAGTTCGCCGGTTATGCCGCCCAGGCGCGCATCGCCCATGTCATCGGCACCACCGGCTGCTCGGCCGACGACGATGCCAGGATCGCCGCCGCCGCGCGCCACGCCACCATCGTCAAGTCGGGCAATATGAGCCTCGGCGTCAACCTTTTGTCGGTGCTGGTCGAAAAGGCCGCACTGGCGCTCGGCCCCGACGATTTCGACATCGAGATCGTGGAGATGCACCACCGCCACAAGGTCGATGCGCCATCGGGCACGGCACTTCTGCTCGGCGAGGCCGCCGCCGAGGGCCGCAAGATCGCACTCGCCGAGAAGAGCGTCCGCGTCCGCGACGGCCACACCGGCGTGCGCGAGACGGGCACGATTGGCTTTGCCGCGCTGCGCGGCGGCTCCGTGGTCGGCGAGCATTCGGTCATTCTCGCCGGCACCGGCGAACGCATCGTCATGTCGCATCTCGCCGAGGATCGCACGATCTTCGCCCGCGGTGCGGTCAAGGCAGCCTTGTGGGCGCATGGCCGCAAGCCTGGCCTTTATTCGATGCGCGACGTGCTCGGGCTTTAGTTGCACGACACCGAAAATCGGCATCGATTTTCGGAATAGGATCATGCACCAACAGAACATATCCCATCCAACCACCTAGTCCTCACCCAAGGGAGCAAAAATGTCCGGTACTCTCGTGCTCGTCCGTCATGGCCAGAGCGAATGGAACCTCAAGAACCTGTTCACTGGCTGGCGCGATGTCGACCTGACCGAACAGGGCACCGCCGAAGCCAAGTCCGCCGGCCAGAAGCTCAAGGCGCGCGGCCTGAAGTTCGACATCGCCTTCACCTCGGCATTGATGCGCGCGCAGAAGACCTGCCAGCACATCCTCGACGCCACCGGCCAGAGCGATCTCAAGACGGTCCGCAACCAGGCGCTCAACGAGCGCGACTATGGCGACCTCAACGGCCTCAACAAGGACGACGCCCGCGCCAAGTGGGGCGAGGAGCAGGTCCACATCTGGCGCCGTTCCTACGACACCCCGCCGCCCGGCGGCGAAAGCCTGAAGGACACCGGCGCGCGCGTCTGGCCCTACTATATGCACGACATGCAGCCGCACGTCCTCTCCGGTGGCACGGTGCTGGTCGCAGCACATGGCAATTCGCTGCGCGCCCTGATCATGGCACTTGAAGGCATTTCCGGGCCTGACATCGTCAAGCTCGAGCTCGGGACCGGCGTGCCGATCGTCTACAAGCTCAACGCCGATTCGACCGTCGCTTCCAAGGAAGTGCTGGCCTGAGCCATTGCAGCGCCGCGCGTCCCATCGGGCGCGCGACGGACGCCGAGGCATTTTGAATGCCTTGCATGATGCCCAGCGAGAATCGATTGCGATTTTCGGGACATGCATTTGGGAGCCGTGCACGCGCGGCTCCCCTTCGCCGACTTCGAAAGCCAGCCGGCCCCTACGTCAGGCTCCGTACCTGATTGCGACATTTGTGGCCTGCCGCAGCATTCGTCGGCAAAAGCTGAAAAAGCGCGTTGACACAGTCGCTTCGCCCGCTTACATCACCGCCACCAGCCCAGATGGCGGAATTGGTAGACGCGCACGGTTCAGGTCCGTGTGCCGCGAGGCGTGGAGGTTCGAGTCCTCTTCTGGGCACCAGTTTCCTGTTTCAGACAGCCCCAAGCTGTCGAGAAACACTCAAAAAAAGCCCGGTTCGCCGGGCTTTTTTATTGCCTGGATTTTGGCAGTGTCCAGCCCCGCCACGCCGCCGCCAGCGGTCCGGCGTCGGCATCGGCGTACGAGCCGCCAGCCGCCCGACCCTCACCATCCCTCAACTGGCACTCTCGGTCATCGCCCAAATGGTCAGCTTCCCGCTGCCCCATGCTCGATGCTAATATCAGGTTGTGCTAATATTAATGCACAACCTTGTCGAGGAGCATGCCGATGCTGCGCTTTGCCCTTTTTGCCGCTGCACTGGCCCTTACTGCCGGCACGGCAGTAAGGGCGGAAGACAAGCCTCAGGCCACGCCGGCCGTCGTCGAAGGCGTAACCGTCGCGGAGTTCGGCGACATCATGATCAAGGCCGGATATCAGGCCAAGGTCGGCGTCGACAGCGACAACCTGCCGGTCATCGATTCCAAGGCCTCCGGCATGAACTTCTGGGTCTATCTCTACAATTGCGAGGGCGCCGAGCCGCAGAAGTGCCGGCGCGTGCAGTTCCAGAGCAGCTTCAAGACCGACAAGGCGATGCAGGACAAGGCGCTCGAATGGAACAACAAGAAGGTTGCCGGCCGCGCCTCCAACGACAAGGAAAACACCTATTTCGACTACCTGATCGATTGCGGCGGCGGCGTCTCATCCGCCAACCTGTCGCAGAACCTCGAGCGCTTCGACACGCTGATGGCCGAGTTCACCACCTACATCGGCTGGCGCTGAGCGAGCCGGCCAAGGGACGCCAGACTGCATGCCCCGGAGCATGAACTGGCACGCTTCAGCGCGCAGGCGGTGCGCTGGTCAGGGCCTCACCACGGCAACTGGGCGAAATGCTGAGTTCCGGGCGCTTTTACGCGCAGGATGCCGTACTGAGGCCGCGCTTGAAGCTGCGAGTCTGACGTCGTGTCCAGGACACCGCCGGTCACCGGGATCGCGACTGGCTTCACGACCGCCTGGAAAAATCCCCCTCTCCTGTGTCTCGCCGCTGTTATGCCTCGAGGCTGCGGTTGCGGTCCTGCCAGAGTTCAAGGGCTGCCAGCACCGCCACCGCGATGCCGAGACCGATGTGCCAGTTGCGCAGCGTGCCGCCATATCCCAAGACGAAAGGCTGCACGACCATCCAGACGCCGCCGAACAGCGTCAGGATCTCCTCCCAGCGCCGCAGGAAGATTTGCTGCAATCCGGAAAGCACGACGATCGCGGCGCCAACGAGCGCGGTTACGGCCATCATTGTCGGCATCTCGGTTACGCCAAACCACATCGGAGACACGATGATCGCGGCGCCGAGGATCATCGACACGATGTCCTCCCAGCGCCGGTGCGTGGTGAGCCCGAGGGGCTCCATTACGTTAAGCGTTGCCATGACGAAAAATCCTCTCAGGCTACGTTCGAGTTAAGCTCGAGCGCCCGTGAGGATATGTGCGTGCTAGTCGAACTCCTCAGTCGGGCGTTCTCGCACTGGTGCCATTATCGCAAAAAAACGCAACAAGTTCAATGCACAGGAGCGTGTAGTCAGCGCCAGTCCAGACCTCAGCCAGTCCGGGGCCGCAACGCATGCGCGCCATTTCAGGGCACCGGCCATGGGTACCAGCACTTGTCGCCTACCTCCGCCTCAGCCACAACAGCGCGGCACAACCGGCCAACGCGATCCCGATCCCGATCCAGAGCCATTCCGTGCGCCCTGTCATGAAGCTGCCGCCGAGCAGGCCGGCACCTTGCAGGATCCAGACGGCGCCGACGGCGAGCGCGAGTGCTGCCACGATGTTTGCCAATAACTTCATCTCGAAGACGACTCCATGTCGATTATCTTCACAACGTCCGCCTGCTTCTTGATATTTCTTTTTCCCTGCAAGTACTCTCAAGCAGTCTTCCGGCAGTAGCGGTTCCTGCGATTTTCCAATGATCTCGGCATACGCTTCGCAAATATGAAGATATTCCTTCTCAGTGAGTCATGCAGGCCTGACAAACTGTTACCTTGAGACTCCAAACGTGTGCGCTCGCCTCGGAACTGCCCGATGCTTGCCGCATTCACTGCCACATTTAGGTTGAAACCGCTCCGTGTGTTTATCAACAGAGCGTTAATCAGAAGATGAAGAACCGCGCCAAGCCCGCGATCGCGGCGGCCACCCTCGCCGCCGGCATGATGATTGCCCTTACCGGCACCGCCTCCGCCCAGTGCGGCAAGGCTTCCTGGTATGCGCTGACCTCGAAGACGGCTTCGGGCGAACGCATGAACCCATCGGCCATGACCGCAGCGCACCGCTCGCTTCCCTTCGGCACCAAGATCCGCGTGACCAACCAGAAGAACGGCAAGAGCGTCGTCGTCCGCATCAACGACCGCGGCCCGTTCATCAAGGGGCGCGTGCTCGACCTGTCCAAGGGTGCTGCCCAGCAGATCGGCTTCATCAGGTCCGGACATACCGCCGTCTGCATGCAGCGGACGAGCTGAGGCGAACAGCCTCTACCTCATCAGCCGTCGCGCCGCCGTCTCGGCCATCGCCTCGACAAGGCCGAGCTGCCACTCTGTCCGGCAATAGGCACGGAAATCGAAGCAGGGCAGACCCGGACAGACCTCGAATTCGATGAGGTGCACGGTGTCGTCTGCCTCGACGCGGAAGTCGAGCGAGAAGACGTCGCGCAGGCCAAGCCCTGCCATCAGCTTGACGGCGACCTGCCTGATCTTTTCGGCGGCACGCGGTTGCAGCGACGCCACCTGCACCAGTTCCGGCTCGACATACTGGCCCGCTTGCCTGGCTGCCATGCCGGTGTCGCCATACAGCGCCATGCTGTCGGCCATGGTCTGGAAATCGCCGCCTGAATCGACGAAGACGATGCCGAGCGCCTCGGGCCCGACCTTGGGATCGACCGCCAGAAAACTCGCCCGCACGTTGCGGCCGGCGACATAGGGCTGGACGATGACGTCGTCGCGATAGGCATCGAAGACCCGGAGCCCAAGAGCCAGCGCATCCCCAGCCTTGCCGATGCGCGAGTCCGCCCAGATGCCGATCTTGGCGCCGAGCCGGTTCGGCTTGACGAAATAGCCGGACGAAGACGCCGGCGGCTCGACCAGCCAGTCGCCGCCGCGCAAAAGGCCTGCTGCCGGTACCGGCAGACCGAGTGCTGTGAGCACAGCACCGGCACGGAACTTGTCCTGGCACAGCGCAAACAGACTGTCGTCGGCACCGATGGTCCTCAAGCCGTTGAGCCGGGCAAGCGCAGGCGACGCTCCGCCGCGGAAATAGGCAATGCCGTCGGTCAGCGTCCACACCAGGCTGGTGGAGCGGTCTGCGGATGCCAGCACCGTGGCCGCGTCGTCCAGCACGACGGCGCGGAAGTCCAGTCCGCGCTCGGTGCACGCATCGGCGAGGGCGCAGAACTCCGGATCCATGTCGGTCGACTGAGCCAGATAAGACGAAATCTCCATCCCCGCCTGGCGCGAGAAACCGTCGGCCAGCAAGTGCTCTAAACAGGCGCGCTCCGGCTCGTGGACGAGAATGAGCGTCGGTCTTTGTCCGGCCATCGGGCACGTTTCCTGCTGTCATGCAGACGAAGCCAAGCGCCTCGCCTGATGCAGACAATGACATCCGGGATGCCCCGGACTTGCCGGAAAACCGACCTGTTGCCATCGTCCCGGCGACAGCGGCACGCCGGCTGGAAGACCGCAGCCCCAGCAGAGGGCAATTTGCAAACGAGCCCTCAGATCAGAACGTTCGGCTCGTGCCGGCCGTTGACCTTGATGTCGAGCAGGAAGGTCTTGCCGGCATGCGGATCGGCCCGGCGCGCCTTGGCGCTCATGCCTTCGGCGGCCGACGTCACCACCATCCGGTCGGCCGCAGCACCAACGAAGGCCGGGCACGACGTCTGCACCGCCGGCACCGGCACGCTGCGCAGCAGCCTGCCGTCGGGCGCATAGGCATCGACACGGCCGCCACCCCAGCTGGCGTTCCACAACACCCCGTCGCGGTCGACGACCGAGCCGTCGATGTCGCCCCTGCCGCCGCGACGGTCGACGAACAGTTTCGGCTCGCCGAGCGGCAGCCCGGTGTCGGCATCGCAGTCGAGGCGATAGAGCAGGTTGACCGCCGTGTCGGTGTAGTAGGCGGTCTTGCCGTCAGGGCTGAAGCAGATCGAATTGGGAATGCTGATCGCCGGAAACAGCAGCCTGAGTTCGCCGCGAAAATACCAGTAGATCGCGCCGGCGCCCGCTTCGGCCGTCTTGCCCATGGTGCCGAACCACAGCGCGCCGCACGGATGCACGCGCGCGTCGTTCGAGCGGGTGCCGGCATTGGCGGCCTCGACCGACATATGGAGCACAAGCTTGCCACTCGCCATGTCGCGGACATGCAGTCCGGTTTCCGTCAGCAACAGCTGCCGTTCGCCATCGATCGTGGCAATCGCGCTCGCCATCTCATCCAGCTGGTGGATGCGCGTTTGCCCGCCCGAAAGCTTCTTTTCCAGCAGCCGGCTGTTCAGAATGTCGAACCAGTACAGCGTGTCGGTGGCCGGATCGTAGGTCGGGCCCTCACCCAGTTCGCAAGCCTCGTCGGACAGGATCGTGGCTGCCATGTCAGGCGTCCTTGCCGATGGCATCCCAGCCGGCCACCGCCGCCCGGGCACGTTCGCCGACATCGGCAGCGCTCATGCCGGGCTTGTAGAGGCTCGACCCCAGGCCGAACAGCTGCACGCCGACCTTGGCATAGGCAGCGAAATCGATCTCCGAAACGCCGCCGACGACGCCGACCCGCGTCTCCTTGGGCAGCACGGCGCGGATCGCCGAAATGCCGCCCGGCCCGAGCACGCTCGCCGGGAAAAACTTCAGCGCCGAAGCGCCCAGCCGCAAGGCCAGGAACGCGTCGGTCGGCGTGAACACGCCGGGCATCGTCACCATCTTGTGCACGCCCGCGCGGCCCATCACCTCGGCGTCGATGTTGGGGCTGACCAGCAGCCGGCCGCCGGCATCGTTGAGCCGGTCGACATCCTTGGCCCACACCACCGTTCCGCCGCCGACGAGTGCTGTGGGCAGCGCCCTGGCCAGGATCTCGATGGAGCGGAACGGGTCAGGCGAATTAAGCGGCACCTCGATCGCCTCGATGCCGGCATCGAACACGGCGCGGCCGACATCCAGCGCCTCCTCCGGCTTCAGCCCGCGCAAGATGGCAACCAGCCCGCGGCCAAGCTCGGGGAACGGTGCGGTCGCGTTCATTCGGCCACTCCTTCAGCCAGCATGCCATTCCGGCGGGCAGCGGCCACCAGGCCAGCCAGCACGGCTTGATCAGCGTCGGCAATCGTCACCGCGATGGCGTCGAGGCGCATCGCTTCGGCATAGAGCGCGCCCAGCGCACCCGAGACGACGAGCACGACAGGTGCTTCGCGCCGGCCGAAGCGCCTGACAGCCGAGGCAACCTCAGCGCCGATCAGCAGGCCCGAAAGTGCTGCCGCGGCATCGTCCTGGCCGAGCCCCGAGAGCAGGCCCGAGGCGCGGATACCGAACAACCTTGCGCCGATGTCGCCGTCGGACAGCGCTTGGCGGCACCACTCGCGGAACACCTCACTGTGCGGCGACACCTTGGCCGGCTTGTCGCCGATCGAGTGGCGCAGGATGGAGTGCTGGGCCAGCACCGAAAACATTTCGCCGGTCGGCCAGGTGCCAAAGCCCTTGATGGCGCCGCCCTCGGCGGCCACCCATTTCGAATGCGTGCCTGGCATGCAGGCGAGATGGCTGCCCGTTCCGATCAGGCCGGCGATGCCGGCAAGCTGGGTCTCCTCGCCGCGCATGACATCGGGCGCGCGCGGGTCGCGCTGCGCCAGTCCCGGCACGATGCGGACATCGCGGCCGGCGCCCGGAACAGGCACTGCGGCACCCAGAATATCGCCCAACGACGACGGCACGTCGACATAAGGCGCCTCGACCCAGCCCTGGCGGGCGCCGGCCATGCCGCAGACGATGGCTGGCAGATCCGTTGCGGCGCCCATGTCCTGCAGCTGCCGGTCGAGCACTGTGGCAAAGCCCTTGTGCTGCGCCGTCAGCAGGCCCTCGTCGCTGCGCCGCTCGTCCAGCACAGCACCCTTGGCATCGAGCAGCCAGACGCGCAGCCTCGTCGTGCCCCAATCGACCGCCGCTATTGTTGGCGTGGTGCTCAAAGGATGCCTCCATCGACGATCAGCGTCTGGGCCGTCAGCATTTTCGAAGCGTCGGAAGCCAAAAACAGCACCGGCCCGACCATGTCTTCCGGCAGCATCATCCGCTTGATGCACTGGCGAGAGATGTGCGCCTTGAGCGACTTCTCGCTGACCCACAATTCGCGCTGCCGCTCGGTGATGACCCAGCCCGGCGCCACCGCGTTGACCCTGATGTTGTCGGGGCCATAGCGGCCGGCGAGCCCCTTGGTCAGCCCGACGATCGCAGCCTTCGCCGCGGTATAGGCCGGCATGGCGCCGATGTTGAGCATGTAGGAGGTCGAGCTGAAATTGATGATCGAGCCGCCGCCAGCCTTGACCATGCCGGGGGCCACCGCCTGGACGGTGAAGAAATGCGGCTTGATGTTCACCGCCTGGTTCTCGTCCCAGCTCTCTGACGTGACGTCAGCCACCTCGTGGCGTACGTCGTTGGCAGCGTTGTTGACCAGCACCGTCACCGGGCCGTGCTCGGCCTCGGCGCGGGCAACGGCGCGGCGCAGTTCGGCGATGTCGCGCAAATCGGCACGCAGATAGAGCGGCCGGTTGCCTGTCGCCTGCTCGATCTCGTCGCACAACTCCTGGCTCGGCTTGAGCGCGATATCGATGAAGGCGACCTTCGCGCCCTGTCGGGCAAACGCCTCGGTCAGCGACGCACCGATGCCGGTGCCGCCGCCGGTGATCAGCACCGACTGGCCTTCGAGATCAGGAAATCGTGCCGTTGGCATCATGATCTTTCCCCTCGCCTCGCCCGCTTCCCCCAAAGCGGACACGCCTCCGTAATAGAGCATGAACGGGAAAAGTGGGAACCGGTTTTCGGAAAAGACCGTGCGACGCTTGGGGAAAAATCGGAGCTCGGTTCAGCACCTCGCCGAAGGATAGGCGATCGCGCAAACATCGGCGCCGGGCCACAGCGATTTGCGTTCGCTGCGGGGTACACCGCCGGCACCGCGACGCCCGTGCGCCATGTCAGGAAATGGACGTCAAACCGCCCGGGCGAAGGTCGCGCCGCGATGGGCCTCGCGGAGATAGCCGAGCGTGGCATCGGCGTCGGCCGGACGGCCAAACAGATAGCCCTGCCCGCCGGCGCAGCCGAACTGCGTCAGCCGTTCCGCCTGCGCTTCCATCTCGATGCCTTCGGCAACCACGTCCATGCCCAGGCCCTCGCACATCGCCAGGATGGCGCGGATGATGTGCTCGGACGGCCGGTCCTCGAGGATCGAGGCGACGAAGGCACGGTCGATCTTGAGCTTGTCGAAGCGGAATTCGCGTAGGCGTCCAAGGGACGACTGGCCGGTGCCGAAATCGTCGAGCGAGACGCGGATGCCGACGCGGCGCAGATCCTCAACGATCTTTTCTGCCGAGGCGGGGTCGGTCATCAGGCCAGTTTCGGTGATCTCGATCTCGAGGCGGCGCGGGTCGAAGCCGGTGCGCTCGAGAATCGACAGGATGTGCAGCCCGGTGTTCTGGTCGACCAGCTGCGACGGCGACAGGTTGAACGACAGGAACATTTCCTTGGGCCAGCTGCGCGCCGCTTCGGCTGCCTTGCGCAGCACCAGCTGCGACAGCGGGCCGATGATGCCGCGCTCCTCGGCGATCGGAATGAACACGGCCGGCGAAACGAAGCCGAGGTCGCGGTCGGTCCAGCGGGCGAGTGCCTCGAAACCGATGGTGCGGCGGCTGTTGAGATCAACGATAGGCTGGAAATGCGGCGCGACATCGCCGGCCGCGACGGCACGGCGCAGCGCCTGCTCGATGCGGGTAACGCGCTTGGCCGCCTCTTCCATCTCGCGGGTATAGACCACGACGCGGCCACGGCCCGAACGCTTGGCGTGATACAGCGCCGTCTCGGCCTTGCGCACCAGCGTCTCGGTGGTGTCGTCGCTCGAATGGAACAGCGAGCAGCCTACCGACGCCGACAGGCGCGCCGTGCGTTCACCGACGTCGTAAGGTGCTGACAGGATTTCGATCAGCATGCGCGCCTTTTCGGCCGCCGCGTCCTCGGAAAACACCAGCGGGTAGAGGAAGGCGAATTCGTCGGCGCCGATGCGCGCCACCGCCGAATAGCCGTCACAGGCGGCGCGCAGGCGCATCGCCACCTGAATCAGGATGTCGTCGCCGGCGCGATGGCCGAACAGGTCGTTGATCGGCTTGAAGCCGTCGAGATCGAGAATGCCGACGGTGAAGGGCGCGGGGTCCTCGGCGCGGTCGCCGATCAGCCGCTCGACCTTGTCGAAGAAACGCCGCTGGTTGCCGAGGCCGGTCAAGGTGTCGGTGAAGGCCAGGTCCGCCGTTTCCCTGTCCGAATGGCTGACGCCGATGGGCATGCTTTGTCTCTGTTCTGCTAATATTTGAAACTGTTGCAGCACAGTGCCAGCAAAGCGTTTAGGAATTGTATTCGATCAGCTTGCCGTCCGTATTTTGACACGGCGTCGAAACCGGTTTCAGCGGCCGTCTTCTGGCGCCGCCTGGCGCAGCCCACCAAAACCGGGTAGCGGTGAAACGGACGAGACGGCAGCTAGGCGCCCTGGGTCGCCGCGTCGCGTTTGCGGTTACGGAAGTGTGCGACCAGCCGCAGCGCGATCGCGGCGAGGATTAGCGCCATGTAAGGCCAGTAGAGTTCCGGCCTGAGCACCGCGCGGCGACCGAAATTGACAACGAAGAAGACGGCCAGGAACCAGGCGCCGCCGGTATGGATGATGCGCCAGGCCTTCGGCCCGATCGCCGCGGCCGTCCGGGCGAACGATGTCGCGGCCATCAATACGATGGCGAGATAGCCGGTGCCGCCGGCGATGAAGGCGGCGGGCGCCGTCAACTCGTCGAACAGCACCGGATCAAGCTGCGACAGCGCGATGATGGCGGCGGCATGGACGCCGTGAGAAAAGGCGAAAGCCAGGCCGAAATAGCGTCGGTTCGCCCTGATCCACCGCGTCATCGCCGAGAGCCAGAGCTGCGCCAGGCTCGAAGCGGTGAAGGCGAGCACGAACAGCATGAGCGAGCTGCGCGCGGTCAACCTGATCACCATGCGCGTGCCGTCGACCGGATCGCCTGCAAGGCTGACGGCTCCGGCGCATGCTGCCAGTACGCCGGCGCCGAGCCACGCGGTCAGCCTCCAGCCATTCGGTGGCCAGGCCGAAGCGCTTTCAGGCAATGCTCGCATGTTTTCTTCTCCCATGTAAGCACTGATTACATTGAATTGCGGAGAACTGTCAAGCCGATGTTTACGCCGTTTACATTCCAGCCAGCCGACCGCTAGTAAGGGGCTATGATGAAATCTCCCGGCACCCGCGCGGCCTATCATCACGGCAACCTCGTCGAGGAGCTCATCGCTGCCACCATCGCGCTGATCGAGGAGAAGGGCGTCGACGCCGTCTCGGTGCGCGAAGCGGCCAAGCGCGCCGGCGTTTCGCCTGCGGCCCCCTTTCGCCACTTCGCCAACAAGACGGCATTGATGACGGCGGTGGCCGAGCAGGCCATGGGGCGCCTGACCTTGTCGGTACAGCAGGAGCTTGAGGCGACCGGGGACGCAGACCCGGTGGAAGGACTGCGCGCCATTGCGCGCGGCTATCTCGCCTGGGCGCTCGCCAATCCGACGCATTTCGAGGTCATCGCCTCACGCACGCTCATCGACTTCCACGGCTCGCCGAAACTCACGGGCGAAACCGAGGCGATCCGCCTTGTCATGCTCGACCTGATCGCCCGCGGCCAGGCGGGCGGCCGGATTTCTCCGGCCCTCGACCCCGACGCGTTGATGCTGTCGGCCCGCGCCTTCATCTACGGCCTGTGCCGGATGTGGATCGACGGCCATTTCACCGAATGGCACGTCGAAAAGCCGGCCGGGCAGGCGATGGCCGAGGCGGTCGATCTGTTCATCGACATGATCGGCGGCCGCCAAGCAACGGGGCGTGCCGGGGCGTAGCACGGCCAGCGGGCGGATCGAGCGAACTTGTTCGCACCCGCTGCCATTGCATAAGGCCGGCAAATTGCTACATCCTCGTCACCGCAGCGCAACCGGGTATCAGGTTGCGTGACCAGACCAGCCGCGCCGGAGACCTCCATGGCCCTCAAGATCGCCGTCCAGATGGACCACATCTCCACCATCAACATCGCCGGCGACACGTCGTTTGCGCTGTCGCTGGAAGCGCAACGGCGCGGCCACGAGCTCTACCACTACACCCCAGACCGCCTGTCGATGCGCGACGGAAAGGTTTTCGCCCGCGTCGAGAAGCTCGAAGTGCGCGACATCAAGGGCGACCACTTCACCCTCGGCAACCCGATCCGCACAGACCTGTCGGAGATGGATGTGATCCTGCTGCGCCAGGATCCGCCCTTCGACATGAACTACATCACCACCACCCACATCCTTGAGCGCATCCACCCCAAGACGCTGGTCGTCAACGACCCGGCCTGGGTGCGCAACAGCCCCGAAAAGATCTTCGTCACCGAATTCGCCGACCTGATGCCGGAGACGCTGATCACCAAGGACCCGCAGGAGGTGGCAGCCTTCCGCAAGGAGTTCGGCGACATCATCGTCAAGCCGCTCTACGGCAATGGCGGTGCGGGCATCTTCCACCTGCACGAGGCCGACCGGAACCTGTCGTCGCTGCTCGAAATGTTCGGCCAGATGTTCCGCGAGCCGTTCATCGTCCAGCGCTACCTCAAGGACGTACGCAAGGGCGACAAGCGCATCATTTTGATCGACGGCGAGCCGGTTGGCGCCATCAACCGCGTGCCGGCCGAGCACGACGCCCGCTCCAACATGCATGCCGGCGGCCGCGCCGAGAAGACCGAGCTGACCGAACGCGAGCGCGAGATCTGCGCCCGCATCGGCCCGTCGCTGCGCGAGCGCGGCTTCATCCTCGTCGGCATCGACGTCATCGGCGACTACATGACCGAGATCAACGTGACATCGCCGACGGGCATCCGCGAGGTCAAGAAGTTCGGCGGCGCCGATATCGCCGCCCTATTCTGGGACGCGGTGGAGAGCAAGCGGGGGAAGTAGCCGCTCCTCTGGCGTTCCACCTCAGCAACGTTTTTCGCCCTGTCCGGCCAACAGCCTGCCACGTTCGACCTGGGCGCGGCTATGGACCCCTGCCGCCATTCTGTTCTGTTTGGAACCGACAGTCCGCTTGTTGGGCGAGGGCCTGCGCATGTGGCCCGCAGTCTCTTCCGTATCCGCTGCACCTACCACCGTGCGAATGGCATCCGCCGGAAACGGGCGACAATGCTCCCCAGCGAGAGATGAGCTTCCATGCGTGCAGACGCCGTACAACGAAGTACTGCGTCTGCAACAAAATGACAGGCAACCTTCTTCGCCTGACTGCATTTGATCGATGAAGCTTCGGCCAAGTCTGCCAGGTACTCTGGCGTACCGGAAAATCGACAGGCAGCAACGCTTCAAGGGCCGCGCCCCGGAGCACCGGGACGCGGCGAAGCGGGCCTGACTGGACCGCCCCGACTACAGGCTACCGTGCCTTGAGCCAGCCAAGGCCGGCCAGCGTCACCAGGGCCATGGCGGTGCAATAGGCGGCGAGCGGCCAGGCCGTGTCGCCGCCAAGCATGAGCACCGCCAGCGTACCGACGACGCCGACGATCAGGCTCTGGACGCAGAAATAGAGCGCCACGGCTGTGCCGGCCGCGTCGCCGAAGTCCCGCAGCGCTCCATTCGCTGTCACCGCGCCGGCAAAGACGATGCCTGCCGAGATCACCCACATCGGCACGACGAAGGTGAGGAACGACGGCGCGGCGAATAGCTGTCCGAGAGCGAGCAGCACGGCGCCGATGAGCAGCATCGCCATGCCGCGCGCCAGGCTTCCCGCTATGCCCCAGCGTGCCACAAACAGCCTGGCGAAGCGTGTGGTCACGATCATCGCCACCGCCGCGGTGGCAAAGGCGAGGCTGAAGCCGAGCTGGGAGAAACCGGCACAGTCGATGAGCACGCGCGGCGCCGTCGAGAAAAAGACGAAGAACGCACCCATCGCCGCGCTGAAGCCCAAAGTGTAGACTTGGAAGGTCGGGCTCTTGAGGATCGACCGGAAGGCCAGAGGCGACTGGACCGTCGCCTCTGGCCTCGTCTCATGCCAGCGTGGCAGCGCGTTCAGCATCGCTGCCAGGGCCAGGATTCCGAGAGTAACGAAGATCGCCCGCCAGCCAAGGCCATGGGCGATCAGCGCGCCGGCGATCGGCCCGAGTGCCGGCACGCAGGCCAGCATGGCGCTGAACAGGCCGTAGATGACGGCACTTTCCGGCCGCTCGGCATAGACGTCGCGCACCGTGGCGAAGGTGGCGACAAGTGCCGCCGAGGCGCCCAGCGCCTGGATGACGCGCAGGACGACAAACAGCGGCGCTGACGAGGTGACGGCAAGCAGGAAAGAGGTTGCCGCAAACAACAGCGCGCCCGATATCAGCACAGGTCGCCGGCCGATCCGGTCGGAGATCGGGCCGAACACCACCTGCCCGAGCCCGAGCACGATCATGTAGAGGCTCAGCGTCAGTTGGACGACCTCCGGCGTCGTGCCGAGGATTGCAGGCATCGCCGGCACCACCGGCAGGTAGATGTCCATGGCCAGCGAGGCCAGGATGTCGAAAGGCGCCATCAGCAGCAGTGCCGCGCGCAGGGAGTAGCTCCACGAAGGGAGGGAGTTTCGATTGGGCATGACTTTTCATCCGCACAAATGAATTTCATCTGGCGGCGATCTGCCACTTCGTTTGTCCAATGCATCGGCTCGAAACCGGAAACGATTTCCGGCAGCCGCGCTGGACAGGCCTATGATCTCTGAATGAGGGGCAGGGCGCCGCAACAACGCTAGGTGTCGTTGCGGCCTATATGTCTGCGGACTTGGCTGTGCCCATGTTCATGTCTCGCGAATATCAGCGCCCGTGACGGCTCGCGGTCGCAATACCAGCCCATGCCGTCAGGGACAAGCCTGTCGCCTCAGGCGGCGCGCGGGTTGCGAACGCCGCTCATTTCGGTAGCCTTGAACATCCGGAAGGTGTTGCGGCCGGCGAACTTGGCCGCATACAGCGCCGTGTCGGCCCGCACCAGCAGTTCCGACGGCGTGCATTCTTCATACAACGCGATGCCGATCGAGGCGCCGAGCTTCAACGCCCGGCCACCATGGCCGACCGGCCTGCCCAGCCTGTCGATGATGTCGCGCGCAAGTTCCGAAATCTTCGCGAGATCGAGCCCCGGCCCCACCAGCACGGCGAATTCGTCGCCGCCGATGCGCGAGACGAGATCGACACCGACACAGGCTCCCTCCAGGCGCCGCGCCACTTCCTTGAGGCACTCGTCGCCGGCGATATGGCCAAAAGTGTCGTTGATCTGCTTGAAGCCGTCGAGATCGACAAGCAGCAGCGCGCCGAGCGCGGGCTGGTCAGGGCTAGGAGCCGTCAGCTCTGCCAGCTTCGACTGGAACAGGCTGCGGTTGGCAAGCCCGGTCATGACGTCGTATTCGGCGAGATAGCGGGTCTGGTCGGCGAGGATCTTCTCTTCGGTGATGTCCTGCTTCATGCCGAAGATGCGCACGGCCACGCCGTCCTCGCATTCGACACTGGCGGTGATGCGGATCCAGCGGCGGTTGCCCTTGGCGGTCACGATCTCGGCGTCGAGGCCGAAGCCGGTGCGCTCCGCTATTCCCTTGCTGCGCTTGGCGTGCAGCTCGGCGGCCGAGGCCGGCGTGTAGCACTTGACGATTTCCGACCGGTCAAGCGCTGCGTCGCGCGGCAGGTCGAAAAGGTCATAGACCACGTCGGTCCATAGCAGGGCCTGGTCGGCAAGATTGCATTGCCACACGCCGATGCGGGCAGCGGCCGAGGCGCGGTCGAAGATTTTCTGGCTGTGCGCCAGCGAGGCGGCCTGCTCGCGGATCAACGCGGCCTGCGCCTCAAGCCTTGCCTCGAGCCCGGCGATCATGCCTGCGTCGCGGTCCCTGAGAACGGCCCGCCGCCGTATGCGTCGCGATGACGGACTGCGCATGGTTTGGATCGGCTGCCCCCTGTTGCCGGTACCACATTCGCGCGGCAGCGCTTAATATTCCCTCTCTCTAATGCCGTGGCGGCACCACAGCGCGCGCTAGGGTTAACGCATCCCAAACTCAAGCTGCACCAGAGCGAATGTTCTTGAATTGTTCTTGCATGCTTCTGCAATCTATGCTTGTCTTGGCTTGAGACTTCAACGGCTTGACGCAGGCGAAGGGCCGCCTGCCGATTAGAACCAACGTGCATGAAATTGCCGCAGCGCATCCGTACGTCCTCAAGGGCATGCTGCGCTACAGGGAGAGCAGCATGGTTTCGCGCGTGCGCACTGTCGCGTTCCAGGGTATCGAGGCGGTTCCCGTCGACGTGCAGGTGATGGTGGCGCCGGGCAAGGTCGGCATGCAGATCGTCGGCCTGCCCGACAAGGCGGTGGCCGAAAGCCGCGAACGGGTGCAGGCGGCGCTGCACGCCTCCGGCCTGTCGATGCCGGCCAAGAAGGTCACCGTCAACCTCGCCCCGGCCGACCTGCCCAAGGAAGGCAGCCACTACGACCTGCCGATTGCGCTTGGACTGATGGCGGCAATCGGCGCGTTGCCCAGCGATGCGCTCGCCGCCTATGTCGTGCTCGGCGAGTTGTCGCTCGACGGCACGATTTCGGCGGTAGCAGGGGCATTGCCGGCGGCGATCGGGGCGAATGCCGAAGGCAAGGGGCTGATCTGCCCCGCCGCCAGCGGACCGGAAGCAGCATGGGCCGGCGCCGGCATCGACATCCTGGCACCGCGCAGCCTGATTGCCATCGCCAACCACTTTCGCGGCACCCAGGTGCTGTCGCGCCCCGAACCGGGCATCCGCGCCGCGGCGCGCGACCTGCCCGACCTCGCCGACATCAAGGGCCAGGAAAGCGCCAGGCGGGCACTCGAGGTTGCTGCCGCCGGCGGCCATAATCTCTTGATGGTCGGCCCGCCCGGCGCCGGCAAGTCGATGCTGGCGGCAAGGCTGCCGTCGA
The DNA here is from genome assembly GCF_014863355.1 of Aminobacter carboxidus. GTDB lineage: Bacteria > Pseudomonadota > Alphaproteobacteria > Rhizobiales > Rhizobiaceae > Aminobacter > Aminobacter carboxidus. Next base: position 122,548 of record NZ_JACZEP010000002.1, read on the forward strand.
TCCTGCCGCCGCTGTCGCCCAAGGAGCTGCTCGAAGTGTCGATGATCGCCTCCATCGCCGGCGAACTTGCCGAAGGCAAGCTCACCGACCGGCGGCCGTTCCGCGCGCCGCACCATTCGGCCTCGATGGCGGCAATGGTCGGCGGCGGCGTGCGGGCGCGGCCGGGCGAGGTGTCGCTCGCCCATCATGGCGTCCTGTTCCTCGACGAATTCCCCGAATTCACCCCGCAGGTGCTCGATTCCTTGCGCCAGCCGCTCGAAGCGGGCGAATGCATGATCGCGCGCGCCAATCACCGCATCACCTATCCGGCCCGGATCCAGCTCGTCGCGGCGATGAATCCGTGCCGTTGCGGCATGGCCGGCGAGCCCGGCTATCGCTGCCTGCGCGGCACGCGCTGCCAGTCCGACTACCAGGCGCGCATCTCCGGTCCGCTGCTCGACCGCATCGACCTGCGCATCGAGGTGCCGGCGGTCTCGGCCTCCGACCTCATCCGCGGCGGCAGGTCTGAAGCCAGCGCCGATGTCGCCTTGCGTGTTGCCCGGGCCCGCACCATCCAGCGCGAGCGGCTCGAACGCCATGGGGCGTCAGGCGCCACCACCAACGCGCAATGCGCCGCCGGCCTGATCGAAGATATCGCCGCGCCCGACGCCGCCGGGCTGTCGCTACTACGCGACGCCAGCGAAAAGCTTGGTTTTTCCGCCCGCGCCTATCACCGCGTGCTCAAGGTGGCGCGCACGCTGGCCGACCTCGACGGCAACGAGACTGTCGGCCGCATCCATCTCGCCGAGGCGATTTCATACCGCATCAGCGCAGAACGCATTGCGCAGGCGGCGTAAGGGGGCGGAGCGCCGCGCGCACAAAACCATGTTCAGGCCATCGCCCGGGGAAGGAGGGAGGCAATAAAAGATCGGCAAGGAAGCGAATAGCTGACAAGCGCCGACCGCTTCCGTAGCGCTGGCGGAAATCGGCGTCGTTGCGCCCGGTCATCGCTGCATCGTTAGGCCGCTTGCCGGCGCTCGCGCAACAGGCGACGGCGCAAGGTCTGGAAGAAACCTACCTGACCGAGCCGACCATCGTTGTCTGGCCTTCGCGGATCGTCACCCAGCGGCCGGTGTTCTCCGCCGACTGGCGCTTGAGATAGTTGTAGCCGGTCTCGTCCCACTGGCGCACGGAGTCGGTGAGATTGTCGAGCACGAAGTCGCCCTTCGAGGTGCGCACGGTCAGCACCGCATGGCCTTCGCCATCGGGCTTGCGCACGACCGTAATCAGCAGGTCAGACAGCGAGATGCCTTCGCGGCTGAGCGTCCGGCGCTTTTCGAGCACGTAGTCCTCGCAGTCGCCTTCGCCATTGTCGGGATAGGTCCAGACTTCGTCGCGGCCGTAAATGTCGATGTCGTTCATCGGCTTGATCGCCGCGTTGACGGCGATGTTGACGGCAACGATCTTGCGCCACAACGCCCCGGTCATCTGTGCTGGGCCGGCATCGCGCTCCTTGATCGAGCATTCGGCCGGGTTGAGGCGACAGAAATCATAATGGCCGATCGGCTGCGAGGTCAGGCCGCCGGTGGCCATCGGCTGGGCCACGGCCAAGGTGGCGCCGACGGACAAGACAGCGCCAGCCGTCAGCCCGAAAAACACACCAGCGCGCCCCGCTGCGCGCCGTACGCCTGCCGCGGAAATCATCTGCCCCGCTCGCCCCTTTACATCGTTAACAAAACGTTAAGATCGTTGACCGGGCAGAGTCAATCGAAGCGAGCGGCAGATTGCAGACATGGTTACCGCAGCGGCGGCCAAGCGATAATTGTGCAACAGAGGTGCAGCACCGCCGTCCAACGACCGGAGCCGGCTTTCTCCAGGCACGCCGCACGAATTCAACGAGTTAGGGTGCCGTGTCCCTCGATGCACGCCCACCCCGCAGAAAGGCCCGGCGCATGCACCGGGCCCTGCCTGTGGAAAAGATGAGACTGGCTGGCAGTCGGCCGTCAGGCCTGGCGCACCAGACGCGGCTTGGCCGCCTTGCGCGCGGAAGCACCATAGCTCGTCATGAAGTCGACGATGCGCGGCACGATCTCGGCGCGGAAACGCGAGCCGTTGAAGACGCCGTAATGGCCGACCGCCGGCTGCATGTAATGCGCCTTCATCTCGTCGGGAACGTTGACGCACAGCTCATGCGCGGCCTGGGTCTGGCCAAGGCCTGAAATGTCGTCGTTCTCGCCCTCGACGGTGAACAGCGCTACGTTGCGGATCGCCGTCGTGTCGACCAGCTGGCCGCGATGGGTCATCTCGCCCTTGGGCAGAGCGTGACGCACAAACACCGTATCGACGGTCTGCAGGTAGAACTCGGCGGTCAGGTCCATCACCGCCAGATATTCGTCATAAAACTCGCGGTGCTTTTCGGCGCCGTCGCCATCGTTCTTCACCAGGTGCATGAAGAAGTCCTTGTGGGCGATGATGTGGCGGTCGAGGTTCATGGTCATGAAGCCCGACAGCTGCAGGAAGCCCGGATAGACCTCGCGGGCAAAGCCGGGTGCTGGCCACGGCACCTGCATGATGACGTTGTCGCGGAACCACTCGATGCTCTTCTTCTCGGCGAGCTCGTTGACGGCGGTCGGGTTGCGACGCGTGTCGATCGGTCCGCCCATCAGCGTCATGGTCGACGGCGCGAAACGGTCGCCGCGCGCCTCCATGACGGCCACTGCGGCGAGCACCGGAACCGATGGCTGGCACACCGCCATCACATGGGTGTCTGGTCCAAGCGCGTGGAACATGTCGATGACATAGTCGATGTAGTCGTCGAGATCGAACTTGCCTTCGGTCACCGGCACCATGCGGGCGTCGGTCCAATCGGTAATGTAGACGTCGGCATGCGGCAGCATCGCCTCGACGGTGCCGCGCAGCAGCGTCGCATAGTGGCCCGACATCGGCGCCACGATCAGCAGCTTGGGGTCGGGGCGACGGCCGGCGGGCAGGTCGCGCTCGAAATGGATCAGGTTGCAGAATGGCCGCGACCAGGTGATCTTCTCGGACACGGCCACCGGCTGGAAGTTGACCACCGTCTTGTCGAGGCCGAAGGCCGGCTTGCCGTAGCGCCGCGTCGTGCGTTCGAACAGTTCTGCCATCGCGGCGACCGAGCGGCCCAGCGGCATGTGCGAGAACGGATTGAGCGGGTTGGAATAGAACAGCTTGACCGCGTCGGCATAGGCGCGCGCCGGCTGCAACGCAGCATGGGTCGTTTCATAGAGCTGGTAAAACATGATGTCCTCATACGGCCATTCGGGGAGGCGAGCCGGCCGGAGGCCCGTCATGCAATGCAGCGAAGTTAACAAACATCTGCTGCGATGCAATATCTCATTCGGCACGAAACAGGGTCATTGTTTAGGCCAAGCTGTTGAAAATCCGTTTCCAATGGCGCCGCCGGCTCAGCATCGGCCGGTCTTGACGTTGTGCAGCGCCGCAAGACCCCGAATCAGGCCCGCGGGCACGCGCCAGCACAAATCAGGGCTTTGCGACGGTGCTAGATGCCTTCGACCAGCATGATTTCGCCATCGGCGAACTGCTGGCGGATCGACTTGGCGTGCTGGTATTCCGGCGAGAAGTAGCAGTTGCGCGCATCCTCCATCGAGGCGAACTCGATGATGACGTTTCGCGCCCGGCCGGTGCCCTCGACGGCCTCGTGGGCACCGCCACGGGCGACGAACCTGGCGCCAAAGCGTTCGAAGGCCGGCTTTGCGGCAGCCACGTAACCCTTGTAGCCCTCGGGGTCTCGGACATCGACACGAGCGATCCAGTAAGCCTTGGTCATTTTTTCCTCCCGGGCTGCGACGTCTCCAAAATTCGCTGAAGCGGAGAAAACCGCGGCAGGCGTCCGTCACAGCAGAATTTTAGGCCTTTGCCATTTCCTCAAGGATAGCCTGGGCTGCAGCCTTCCTGTCAACCGCGCCGACGATCGGACGGGCGACGACAAGGTGGCTCGAGCCGTTGCGCATGGCGTCAGCCGGGGTAACGACACGCTTCTGGTCGCCATGGTCGCTTCCGGAAGGGCGGATGCCCGGCGTCACCACGGCCATGTTGGGCCCGACGATGCGGCGCACGGCGGAGGCTTCGCTGGCCGAGCAGACGATGCCGCCCATCTTTGCCGTGAGCGCCTGTTCGGCGCGGCGCAGCACCAGCGTGTGCGGGTCGTATTCGTAGCCCGCGTCGATCATGTCCTTCTCGTCCATCGAGGTCAGCACCGTCACCGCAAGCAGGCACAGGTCGCTGCCCCTGGCGGCCTCCACCGCCGCCTTCATCGCCTTGGGATAGGCATGCAGCGTCAGCATGGTCATGCCCATCTTGACGATGTTCTCGACGCCCTTGGCCACCGTGTTGTCGATGTCGAGCAGCTTCATGTCGAGGAAAACCTTGGTGCCGCCGCTGGCCAGCTCGCGGGCGAAATCGAGCCCGCCGGCAAAGGCCAGCTGGTAGCCGATCTTGTAGAAACTGGCGGTGCCTTCGAGTTCGCGTACCGCCCTTTCCGCTTCCTTGACGGTCGGCAGGTCGAGACCGACGATCAGGCGGTCGCGTATAGTGTCTATGCTGCTCATGGTTCTACCCTTCGCGACATCATGGTGGCTCGTTCGATCAGCGCATGGCACAGCCGCTGCATGCCCTTGCGCAGGCGCTCCTCGCGGAAGTCGCCATCGTCGTCGAAGGCCTCGCCGCCATGCGGCACCGAAACCTGCGGTGAAATCACTTCCATCTGGATGTGCGACAGCACCGCGCGAAGATGGGTGGCGCTGCGGATGCCGGCGAAATGACCGTCGGAGGACGAGCAGATCGCCACCAGCTTGCCGGCATAAGGCTGCAGTCGCCTGCCGCCGTCGTTGCGCACGCGGCTTATCCAGTCGATGGCGTTCTTGAGCAGCGGCGGCATCGAGCCATTATATTCGGGGGTCGCGATCAGCACCGCATCGTGCATGTCGATCAGGCGGGCGAGCTTGACGGCGTTTTCGGGCACGCCGTCGCGCTCTTCGAGGTCTTCGTCCATGATCGGCAGCGGATAGTCAGCGAGCGAGATGCGCGTCACATCGGCGCCCTGCAGCGCCAGTTCCTTCTGCGCTATGTCGGCCGTGCGGCCGCTATAGGCGCCGGTCCTTGTCGAACCGGCAAAGACGAGGATTCTGGGAACGAGCGGCATCATCCATCCTGTGGCACGCCCGGCAAGGCGCACCCAACATCGTGGCGACGGTATAGGGGCGATCAGCCGGCCAAATCAAGGCCGCAGCACTCAGTGCTTGGCGCGCCGATAGACCCAAAGCTGCGTCGGCGGAATATTGCGGATGATGAAGTCGAAATGCTCGACGGTGTAGTTGCCGAGGCCCGGCGGAATCGGCGACTTCGGGCCATAGGTGAGCTGGATCACCGGCCGGCCGGCCGGGATGCGCTTGAGTAGGCCCTCGAGATAGGCGACGCGGCTGGTGACCGGAAAGTTGAGCAGCGGCACACCTGAGACGACCGAGTCGAAGACAAGGTCCTTGTTGTCGCCGAGCGTGTTGTCGAGGTCGAAGGCGTCGCCCTCGATGACGTTGACGCGCGGATAGAGGCGGCGCAGGTGCTGGACGAAATCGGCTGAATATTCAACCGTGTAGAGATCCTCCGGCTTCACGCCGTGGGCGAGGATCGCCTTGGTGATGACGCCGGTGCCGGGCCCGACTTCGAGGACCGGCAGGCCCGAGCGGGTGTTGACCACCGAAGCCATGCGCTTGGCGGTGACCGAGCTTGTCGGCACGATCGAACCGACGGCCTTGGGCTTATCGATCCAGCCCTTGAAGAACTTCAGCTCGTCATCGAACTTGGCCGCAAGGGTTTTGCGCAATCCGGAACCGCGTGGCATCGCTTCGATCTCCTCACCGCTGCTGGGGGAGAAATAACAGCTAAGTGGCTCAGCGCAAGCACAAAGCTGGCTCAATTTCCGTTACGGCAGAAACATCCTCATTTATCGCCGAAGGACTCGAAAAAGTCCTTCATGCGCGAAAAGAAGCCGCTCGACTGCGGCGAGTTCTCGGTCGAGGAAAGCTTCTCGAACTCCTCGAGCAGCTCGCGCTGCCGGCGCGTCAGGCTCTGCGGCGTCTCGACGGCGGTCTGGATGTAGAGGTCGCCGATCTGCGGCTGGCGCAGCACCGGCATGCCTTTGCCCTTGAGGCGGAACTGGCGGCCGTTCTGGGTGCCTTCAGGCACCTTCACGCGCGTCTGGGTACCATCGAGCGTCGCCACCTCGAACGAGCCGCCAAGGGCGGCTGTGGTCATGGAGATCGGCACCTTGCAATAGAGGTCGGCGCCGTCGCGCTGGAAGAACTCGTGCGGCTTGACCGACAGGAAGATGTAGAGGTCGCCCGAAGGACCACCGCGCAGACCGGCCTCACCTTCATTGGCGAGGCGAATGCGGGTGCCGTCCTCGATACCCGAAGGGATGTTGACCGACAGCGAACGCTCTTCGGTGACGCGACCCTGGCCGGCGCATTTGCCGCACGGGTCCTTGATCGTCTGGCCGCGGCCCTGGCATTGGGGGCAAGTGCGCTCGATCGAGAAGAAGCCCTGGCTTGCGCGCACCTTGCCGTGGCCCTGGCACATCGAGCAGGTCACCGGCTGGGTGCCTGGTTTGGCGCCCGAACCGGCGCATTCGGTGCACAGGATCGAGGTCGGCACGCGGATCTGCGCGGTCTTGCCGGCAAAGGCCTCCTCGAGCGAAATTTCCATGTTGTAGCGCAGGTCGGCACCGCGCTCGCGGCCACCCGAGGAGCGGCGGCGCCCGCCGCCCATCATGTCGCCGAAGATGTCTTCGAAGATGTCGGCGAAACCGCCGGCGCCAAAGCCCTGGCCGCCGCCATTGCCCATGCCGCCATTTTCGAAGGCGGCGTGGCCGAAGCGGTCATAGGCGGCGCGCTTCTGCGGGTCCTTCAGCGTCTCGTAGGCTTCGTTGATTTCCTTGAACTTGTGCTCGCACGCGTCATCGCCCGGATTGCGGTCGGGGTGGAACTGCATGGCAAGCTTGCGAAAGGCCGACTTGAGCTCCTTCTCGTCAGCGCCCTTCTGGACGCCCAGCGTTTCGTAGAAATCAGCTTTCATATCTTCCCGCTGTCTGGTCACTGCCTCGGCGCGAGCAATCGCGTTTGCGCCATCGGTGGTAATAGGCCCCGATTTAGTAAACCATGCGCCGGTATGCCATAGGCCGGGCGGCCGAAGCGGCAGATTTCGGCAGAAAATCGGCTAATTTTGCAGCCGTTGTGGCCTTGGGGCCGCTGAGGCGATGCGCTGCCGAGCGACTTTGGGCTTCTCGGCACCCAATCGGGCATTGAGATACTGGCTCACCGGCCCTTCAAAGTAGCGGTCCGAGGCCATTGCCACCACCAGCACGGTCACCGCCGGCACCAGCCAGAAGGTGTAGAAGCCAACCACCTCGAGCGGTTCGACCAGCTTGCGCCATACCAGGGCCAGCAGCAGCGTCTCGATGACCGGGTGGATCATGTAGATGCCGAACGAGACCCGGCCGAGCGGATGCAGCGGCTTGAGATAAAGCGCGCCGTCGGGATTGTTGCGTTCGGCAAGGGCGGCAAGGAACGTCGCCGCCGCCAGCAACAGCACGATGACATAGGCGTTCTGCTGCGTTGCCATGGCGGCGATCGCCAGGGCAAAAACCAGCCAGCCGGGCAGGTGGCTCGACAGCGTGAGCCTGGAGTCGCGCACCGCCACCGCCACCATCGCGCCGAGCGCGAAATCGGCGAAAGCGCGATAGGCGCCCCAGGTGTTGGCCTCGAGCCAGCTCGGAAACGGGATCCAACCCAGCATCACCGCGAATTCCAGCACGGTGACGGCGGAGGCCGCCACCACCGCCAGCCCCCACATGCCATGGCGGCGATAGGCAAGCACGATGACCGGCAAAGCAAGATAGCAGAACCATTCGGCCGACAGCGTCCAGCTGACATAGTTGAAGGTCAGATTGTCGGTCAGCCCCCAAGCCTGGACCAGCATCAAATTTGCCGGTAGTGCCGTCCAGGCATAACGCTCGGGTTGCTGCGACTGTACCCAGCCGAAATGCAGCGCCAGCGCAACGACGCAGAAAAACAGCAACGTCGCCAGGTAGAGCGGATAGAGGCGGGCGAGGCGGCGCACGATGAAGCGGCGGAACGATCCGGGCTCGGTCATCAGCGTGTCGGCATAACGCAGCATGATCAGGAAGCCGGAGATCATGAAAAACATCTCCATCAGCGGCATCAGCCGGTAGAGCGCGTTGCTCGCCGCCTCGTGTCCGGGCGGCGCATAGCGCAGGAAATGCCACATCATGACGGTCAGGGCCGCCGCCAGCCGCCAGACTTCGAGTGTCCTGAAGTGCATGCCGCCCTCCACCACCGCGCGGTTGAGGTCAACGCTCAGCCGATCTCGATCCCAGCCTGCCTGTACTTTCTTTCCTTATGCTTAAACGCTGTCGACAGCAGTATTCCGGACAAAAAAGAAAGCCCGGCGCGAGGGCCGGGCTTTCCGCTGGACTGGATGTCGAACCGATCAGGCCGACTTCTTCTTGTCGTCGTTGTCGTCGATCTCTTCGAAATCGGCGTCGACCACGTCGCTGTCCTTGGCCGCATCGGCAGCGGCATCGGATTCAGCCGCTTCCTTCTGCGAGGCCTCGTACATGGCCTGGCCGAGCTTCATCGAAGCTTCGGCAAGCACCTGCGACTTAGCGTTGATCGCCTCTGCATCGTCGCCTTCGGTCGCGGTCTTCAGCGCTGCGATCGCGTCGGAAATCGCGGTGCGGTCAGCTTCGGTAACCTTGTCACCATATTCCTTCAGCGACTTTTCGCTGCTGTTGAGCAGGCCTTCGGCCTGGTTGCGGGCCTCGACCAGCGCGCGGCGCTTCTTGTCGGCGTCAGCATTGACCTCGGCGTCCTTGACCATCTTGTCGATGTCGGCGTCGGACAGGCCGCCAGATGCCTGGATGCGGATCTGGTGTTCCTTGCCGGTGCCCTTGTCCTTGGCCGAGACGTTGACGATGCCGTTGGCGTCGATGTCAAAGGTCACTTCGATCTGCGGCACGCCGCGCGGTGCGGGCGGAATGCCGACGAGGTCGAACTGACCGAGCATCTTGTTGTCCTGGGCCATTTCGCGCTCGCCCTGGAAGACGCGGATGGTCACCGCCGACTGGCTGTCTTCAGCCGTCGAGAAGACCTGGCTCTTCTTGGTCGGGATCGTGGTGTTGCGCTCGATCAGGCGGGTGAACACGCCGCCCAGCGTCTCGATGCCCAGCGACAGCGGGGTCACGTCGAGCAGCAGCACGTCCTTGACGTCGCCCTGCAGAACGCCGGCCTGGATGGCGGCACCGAGAGCAACCACCTCATCGGGGTTGACGCCCTTGTGCGGCTCCTTGCCGAAGAACTGCTTCACGATTTCCTGGATCTTGGGCATGCGGGTCATGCCGCCGACCAGAACCACTTCGTCGATCTCGCCAGCCTTCAGGCCGGCATCCTTGAGCGCCGCCTTGCACGGCTCGATCGTGCGCTGGACGAGGTCGTCGACCAGCTGCTCGAACTTGGCGCGCGAAAGCTTCAGCGTCAGGTGCTTCGGACCCGTCGCATCGGCGGTGATGAAGGGCAGGTTGATTTCGGTCTGGGTCGTCGACGACAGCTCGATCTTGGCCTTTTCAGCAGCTTCCTTGAGACGCTGCAGGGCCAGCTTGTCGTTCTTAAGGTCGATGCCCTGTTCCTTCTTGAACTCGGCCGCCAGGTACTCGACCAGGCGCATGTCGAAGTCTTCGCCGCCGAGGAAGGTGTCGCCGTTGGTCGACTTGACCTCGAACACGCCGTCGCCGATTTCGAGAACCGAGATATCGAAGGTACCGCCGCCAAGGTCATAGACCGCGATGGTCTTGCCTTCGGTCTTGTCGAGGCCATAGGCGAGGGCCGCAGCAGTCGGCTCGTTGATGATGCGCAGCACTTCGAGGCCAGCGATCTTGCCGGCGTCCTTGGTGGCCTGACGCTGTGCGTCGTTGAAGTATGCAGGAACGGTGATGACGGCCTTCTCGACCTTCTCGCCGAGATAGGCTTCCGCCGTTTCCTTCATCTTCTGCAGGATCATCGCCGAAATCTGGCTGGGCGACTGCTTCTTGCCGCCAGCCTCAACCCAGGCATCGCCGTTGTCGCCATTGACGATCTCGTAGGGGACAAGCTTCTTGTCCTTCGCGGTGACCGGATCGTCATAACGGCGGCCGATCAAGCGCTTGACCGCAAAAACCGTGTTTTCAGGATTGGTAACCGCCTGGCGCTTGGCCGGCTGGCCGACGAGACGCTCGCCGTCGCCGCTGAAGGCGACAATGGAAGGGGTCGTGCGCGCGCCTTCCGCGTTCTCGATGACTTTCGCGTCCTTGCCGTCCATGACGGCGACGCAGGAATTGGTCGTTCCCAGGTCGATGCCGATAACTTTTGCCATTTTACTACTTCTCTCCGCTAAGCAGGCTCTCTGGACCCATAAAGGCGTTCCGACGAAAGCCCCTGTTTACTCGATATGCCGCCCCGGACACCGGTTTTCCGGGCCGAAGCGGTGTTGCGGCGTATATAAGAACAGGCTCCTGACAGCGCAAGCGTTCTGCAACTTTCCGTGCAGGGGACTCGGCAAAAGCCTGTGGCAAGCTCATATTCGGGACATGAGCGAGCTTCAATCCATCAACCTTTTCGAGCACCGGCGCAACCGTGCAGTGAATATGCTGCAAACATGGCTGCTCGGGGCCGGCAGCCTGCTCCTGCTCGCGGTCACCGCCTGGGCCTTTGCCGGCAGCACCGGCCTGCTCTATGCGCTTTTCTTCGGCGCCATCTCGATGTGGGCGGTGCGGCGCATCAGCCCACAGATGGTGCTGTCGATGTACAAGGCAAGGGAGGTCAACGCGGCCGACTTTCCCGCCGGCTTCCGCATCGTCCAGGAATTGTCCCGCCGCGCCGAGCTTCCGGCGGTACCAAAACTCTATGTCATCCCCTCCAAGATGATGAACGCCTTTGCCGTCGGCCGCCGCGACGACGCGGCGATCGCCGTCACCGATGCGCTTGCCCGCAACCTCACGCCGCGCGAACTGGCCGGAGTGCTGGCGCACGAGATCAGCCACATCGCCCATGAGGACGTGAAGGTCATGGCCTTCGCCGACATGGTGTCGCGCTTCACCTCGTTCATGTCGACAGTCGGGCTGGTGTCGCTGTTCCTCAACCTGTTCGGCTTTGCCGGCGGCTTCGGCACCCAGGTGCCATGGCTGGCGGTGCTGGTGCTGCTGGCCGCACCCACCATCGGCGGATTGTTGCAGATGGCGCTGTCGCGCACCCGCGAATTCGACGCCGATCTGGGTGCCGCCTCGCTCACCGGCGATCCCGATGGGCTTGCCTCGGCACTGACCAAGCTCGAACGTGCCCAGGGCAGGGTATGGGAAAACATCCTGCTGCCCAGCGGTCGCATCCCCGACCCCTCGGTGCTGCGCACCCATCCGCTGACCGCCGATCGCGTCGCCCGGCTCAAGGCGCTGAAGACCAGCGAGACACCTGACGCGCTTGTTGCAGCCGCCGAGCCTGTCGTGTCGCATGTCCAGCGCCCGTCGATCATCCCCCGGATCCGCCCCCGTCCCGGCCCCTATCTGAAAGGCGCACGCGGCTTCATCAACGCCGCCAACTCCGACTTCGCCGACGACTCGCGCCCGGCCTGCGAGGCTCCACTCAACCCGCCCGACAGTGGTCGCCCGCGCATCCGGGTCACGCGCGGCGGCGTGTGGTGGTGATTTGCCCTGATCAGGGTGACGTCGCCCTTACCTTCGTCCCTTCGACCCCGCAGGCGCGGCGTTCGCCGCGACCCAGATGACATGGCGGGCGCCGCTGCCCTTGGTGCTGGCGCGGACCTTGACCTCGTCTGTGACAAAGCCGCTTTCATGCAGGCGTCGCGAAAACGCCTTATCGGGTCCTTGCGACCAGACCGTCAGCACGCCGCCCGGCTTCAGCGCGGTCTTCGCCGCATAGAGGCCAGTGTAGTTGTAGAGGCTGTCATTGGCGTCGCGCGACAGCCCCTCGGGGCCATTGTCGACGTCGAGCAGGATCGCGTCATAGGTGCCCATGCCATCGCGGATGACTTTGCCGACATCGCCCACCACCACCTCGACGCGCGGGTCGTCGAGGCCGCCTGCGGACAGCTCGGCCATCGGCCCGCGCGCCCATGCGACAACCTCGGGCACCAGTTCGGCAATGACGATGCGGGCATCCTTGCCGAACAGGGCAAGTGCGGCGCGCAGGGTAAAGCCCATGCCAAGGCCGCCGATCAGGATTTTCGGCTTGGAACGGCCACCGATACGCTCGTGGGCCAATTTCGCCAGTGCCTCCTCGGAGCCGCTGAGGCGGCTGTTCATCAGCTCGTTGGAGCCGAGCATGATCGAGAATTCGGTGCCGCGCTGCTTGAGGCGCAGTTCGCCGCCGCCAGGAATCTTCGCGGTGTCGAGTACGATCCAGGGAATCATCGGCGCTGGCTTTCGCTGTGGGACATCATGCGGCGCTCCCTAGCACGGCACGGCGCAAACGACAGCCTTCGCCCTGCCGGCAGCGGGTTGGCCCGAAGGGTTGGCGGCCTAAACCGCCTCCCAGCCATCATGTTCGCCGGCGCGGAAGATGGCATCGATGACCTTCTGGTTGAGCACCGACTCCTCGAGCGAAAAGACGTGATCCTTGCCACCTTGCGCTGCGCGCACAAAGGTCTCGACCTGAAGCCGATACTGCTGCGCACCGGGGAAACGGAACACGGTTGCTTCATTGTGGCCGGCATTGTGCAGTTCGACGCGGTGATGGTCGTAGAGCCCGGCGTTGAACGGCGAGTGAACCTCGATGAAACCCTTGTCGCCATGGAAGACCATCAGCTGGCGGTTGGCGAGCTGGGTCGACAGGTAGAAGGACAGCTCAAAATCGCCGAAGTCGGCGCGCACGCTGGAATAGATGTCGGTGCCGAATTTCGGGTCGCGCTCGATGCTCGCCTGCACGCGGTGCGGCTCCTTGCCGGTGGAAAAGCGCGTCGTCACCGTCGGATAGACGCCGATGTCGGCCAGGGCGCCGCCACCGAGATCGAGCTGGTTGCGCATGTTGTTGGGGTCGACGTTGAAATAGGAAAACGCGCCCTGGACATGCTTGAGCTTGCCGATCGCACCCGCTGATATCAGGTCGCGTACCTTGAGCCACTGCGGGTGGTAGGTGACCATGAAAGCCTCGGCGACGACCACCTTCTTGCGGTCGCGGATGGCGATCAGAGGCGCGATGTCCTGGGCATTCAGCGCCAGCGGCTTTTCGACCAGCACGTGCTTGCCGGCTTCGGCCGCCCTGGCCGCCCATTCGAGATGCTGCGAGGTCGGCAGCGGGATGTAGACGCCGTCGACAATGTCGGAGGCGAGCAGCTCGTCATAAGAGCCGAAGGCATGCGGCGCACCGAAGCGGTCGGCCAGCGCCCGGGCCTTGCCGACGTCGCGGCTGGCGACGGCTGCCACCACGCCATTGTCGGAATCGGCGATCGCCGGCAGCAGCTGGTCGCGGCCGATCTTGGCTGTCGAAAGTACGCCCCAACGAAACATCTGGCCTCCGAGCACAAAGGGAAAAGCTGGCCTGGTGGCCGCTTCAGGAGATTGGCGGAAGCGGCCGCCAAATGCCAGAGCCTATCTGGCTCAGCCGCGACGCCCACTGAACTCCATGTCGAACGCAACGATGTTGGAATAGATCGGCGTGCCGACATCCATCTGGTAGCGCGAGCGGAACACCTTGCCACTGACATGGAAGCGGATCTGCCCGCCCTTCATGCCTTGCAGCTCGGCAGTGAATTTTTCGGTGTTGGTGTGGCCGCGCGCCGTCAGCTGGCCGGTGATGACGGCCGAATTTTCGCCGGTGCGCTGTACGCTGGTCGAGCGGAAGGTGATCTGGCTCGAATTGGCGACGTCGAAGACGGCGTCCGACTTCAGGAACGCATCGATGCGGCCCTGACCGGTGCCGACGCTGTCGGGGAAGATGGTGATGTCGACCTTGGAGCGGCCGATATCGCCGCCGTCGATGCGGATCGTGCCCTTGAACTGACCAAAGGCGCCGGCGAGCCCGCCGCCGCCGATCTTGCCGATGGCAAAGCGGATGCTCGAACCGCTGCTGGAGATGGCATAGCGCCCGGCGGCATCGGACAGCGCCACCGCCGAGGCGGTGCTGTCGACAAGCCCGAACGCAACGAGCGCTGCAACGCCAAGAACACGCAAAGACATGTCACCATACTCCCTGATGGCACGGCCCGTCGCAGCCGCGCACCGAGACAAACGAACTGGCGGCTGCGCCTATTCCGGCTTTCGCGTCCGGCTTGCGAAAAAGGGCGAAATCATCCTGGCCAGCACGACGTCGCGCTGCCAGAAATGATGGCGAAAGGCCGCCAGAATGTGCAGCACGACCAGGGCGATCGCGGCATAGGCCAGCCACTTGTGGCCGAAGATCCAGAGATTCTCGGCCTGCTCGGATATGCCGAGCGGCAGATGCGGCATGACGAACAGGTTGAACGGCACCGAGGGGATTTCGAGCACCGAGACCGACACCAGCACCCACCCCGACAGCGGCACCACGAGCTGTGCAACGTAGAGCAGAAAATGAACGGCCGGGGCCGCGCGGCGCTCGACCGGGCCGACCTCCCCGGGCAGCTCAGGTCTCGGATTGGCGAGCCGCCAGCCAATGCGGACGAGCACCAGCCCGAGCAGCAGGAAACCGAAGGATTTGTGCAGCTGGATCAGCGCGAAGGCGGTGCGCTGGCTGGTCATGCGCACCATCGTCCAGCCAAGCACGAACTGGCCGATGAAGATCAGCCCGATCAGCCAATGAAGGACGATCGCGGCCCAGCCGTAGCGGGTGTTGGTGTTGCGCAGCATCGACGCCACCTCGGTCGCACAACGAATCTGGGGCGGAATTCGTCCCGGAACAGGCGCCTACCAGTCGAAGACGGTGACCTCCGGCCACATCTGCCTGGCGCGCCGGCCCTTGGCCTCATGGGTGGCGCGGTTGTCGTTGCGATGGTTGGGCGTGATCCGGAAGGCGAAAATGTCGTCGAGGCCGAACGGCGCCCAGACCTGCGGTGTGCCATCGACAAGGGCGAGGCCGACGGCATGGGTGCGCGAGGCGAAGTGTTCGAGCGACTCGGCACTGGAGCCGAGCGGGGCGCGAGGCGAACCGAAATGATCCTCGAACCAGAGATGGACGCGGGCCTGGTTGCGAATCTCGACCGGCAGCGGCAGATGCGCGAAGGCGTCAGTGCCTCGGCGGATGATAGCGTCCTCGGCCTCCCAGGAGAGGTCCGAACCGTCGAAATAGAACAGGTCGACATCCTTGATGCCGTGGCCGGCAGGACGGCCGGTCAGACGGTTCCAGACGCTGTTGTAGAGCGCGCCGGAAACCAGCATCCATTGCGGCAGGTCAAGCTTGTCGGCCGCAGCGAGCGCGGGACGGACGATCGGGTCGGCGAGGAGAATGTCGAGCAGGACCTGCCGCTGGTCTTCAAACGGCAGGCCCTTATATCGCAGATGCTCCATGCCGCACCCCAAGGATGGTCAGCTGCGCAGCACGCCGCCGGTCTGCTTCTTGACGTTGTCGATGATGCGGGCGGCAAGTGCTTCGAAATCCTGGTCGGTCAAGGTCTTTTCGACCGGCTGGATCGACACCTCGATGGCGATCGACTTCTTGCCTTCGCCGAGCGAGGCACCTTCGAAGATGTCGAACACCGAAACGGCAGTGATCAGCTTCTTGTCGGCGGCAAGTGCGGCGCGGGTCAGCGTGCCGGCCTCGACGGCCTTGTCGACGACGAAGGCGAAGTCGCGCTTGACCGCCTGGAAGGCCGAAAGTTCGAGCTTGGGCTTGGTCTTGGTCGGCTTGGCCTTGGGCTCGGGAACGGCATCGACATAGACCTCGAAGCCGCAGAGCGGGCCCGATACGTCGAGACCTTCGAGCGTCCTGGGGTGGAACTCGCCGAAGGTGCCGAGCACGACCTTGGGGCCGAGCTTGATCACGCCGGAACGGCCCGGGTGGTACCAGGCCGGCGCGCCAATCTCGATCTGCAGCCGGTCAATAGGTGCGCCGCAGGCTTCGAGCGCAGCGATGGCATCGGCCTTGGCGTCGAAAACACCGACATTGCCTGAATTGCCCGACCAGTTGCGACCCGAACCTTCGAGCTTGGCGGTGCCGCGACGGACGCCCGCGGCGACGCGACGCTGGCCTTCGGCCGTGTCGTTTTCATAGACGCCGGAGACCTCGAACAATGCGACGTCGCTGAGGCCACGATCGGCATTGCGCTGGGCAGCGGCGATCAGGCCGGGCAGCAGCGAAGGCCGCATGTCGGACATATCCGAGGCGATCGGGTTCGATAGCTTGAGGCTGTCCTGGCCGCCGCCGAACAGCTCGGCATGCTTGGCCGGGATGAACGACCAGGTGACGGCCTCCATCATGCCACGCACGGCGAGCGCGCGCCGAGCCGAGCGGGTGCGGATCTGCAGCGTGGTCAGGATCTTGCCATTGACGGCGTCATGCGCGCCGAGCGGCTGCGGCGCGATGTTATCGACACCGTGGATACGCATGACTTCTTCGACCAGATCGGCCTTGCCATCGACATCGGGACGCCAGGACGGCACGGTGACATCAACGACGTCGCCATCACCCTTCGGCATGAAGCCGAGACGGGTCAGGATAGCGAGGCTTTCGGCCTTCGGCACTTCGATGCCGGTCAGGCGCTTGATCTCGGAAAGCGGCAGGGAAACCACCTTGGCTGTGTAGCCAGCATAACCTGTCACATCGGTCTTGGTCGGCTGACCGCCGCAGAGCTCCAGCACCAGCTTGGTTGCCAGCTCGACACCCGGAACCATGAATTCGGGGTCGACGCCACGCTCGAAGCGATAGCGTGCATCTGTGATGATGCCGAGTGCACGGCCGGTGCGGGCCGTGGTGATCGGGTCCCACAGAGCGGATTCGATCAACACGTCAGTGGTGTTTTCGTCGCAACCGGAATGCTCGCCACCCATGATGCCGGCAATCGACTCGACGCCATTGTCGTCGGCGATGACACACATCTCAGGTGTCAGCACATATTCGCGACCGTCGAGCGCCATGACCTTGTCGCCGTCGCGGCCACGACGAACGACCAGATTGCCGGCGACCTTTTTGGCATCGAAGACGTGCAGCGGGCGGCCACGGTCGAAGGTGACGTAGTTGGTGATGTCGACCAGCGCATTGATCGGGCGTAGGCCGATGGCGAGCAGGCGCTGCTGCATCCACTTTGGCGAGGGGCCGTTGTTGACACCGCGCACCAGACGGAGCGCGAAGCCGGGGCACAGTTCCGGCGCCTCGATCGAAACCTTGACCGGGCAAGCGCCCTCGCCGTCAACCGGCTCCACGGCGCCGTAAATCAATTTTCCGAGCCCGCTCGCCGCGAGATCACGCGCGATGCCATGGACGCTGGTGGCGTCGGGGCGGTTGGGCGTCAGGTTGATCTCGATGACCGGATCGTCGAGTTGGGCATAGGTGGCGAAGGACGTGCCAACAGGCGCATCGGCCGGCAGGTCGATGATGCCGTTGTGCTCGTCCGACAGCTGCAGTTCGCGCTCGGAGCACATCATGCCGTGGCTTTCGACACCGCGGATCTTGCCGACCGACAGCGTGACGTCGATGCCGGGAACGTAGGCGCCGGGAGCGGCGAAGGCGCCGATCAGGCCGGCCCGCGCATTAGGCGCGCCACAAACGACCTGGACGGGTTTGCCGTCGCCGGTGTCGACGGTCAGCACCTGCAACTTGTCGGCGTCAGGATGCCTGCTTGCCGTCAGCACCTTGGCGATGACGAAGGGCTTGAGTGCCGCCTTGTCGTCGACGGATTCGACTTCGAGGCCGATCGAGGTCAGCCGCTCGACGATCTGCTCGAGCGAGGCGTCGGTGTCGAGATGGTCCTTGAGCCAGGAGAGGGTGAATTTCATGGGTTCACTCGTTTCGTGTCGTTGCGGTCGAGCACTTCCACCAGCCGGAACCGCTCGCAAACCAAAATCATGTCAGGCGAAAAGCCGCCATTGCGGGCGAAATAGCCCTCGTGGGCCTCGCGCCAATATTCGTAGGACAGGTCGCCCTCGCCTTCGGCGGCAGCAAACTCGGCATCGACCTCGTCGAAGCGACGCTGGATCGCCTCGACTGTCTCGATGACCGCGGCGCGCCGACCCTGGCCATCGAGCACGACGTCGCGGCGGCCGACCTCAGGCACCGGCTCGTCGCCGCCGTAATCGCGCAACGCACCGCAGGTCGCGGTCTTGCGGCCCGACAGCACCAGCGCCAACAGCTCGTCGGCGAGCTCCGGGCTGTCGCCAAAAGCGAAGGTCACCGCACCGGCATATCGGTCGGCGGCTTCACTCATGCGCTCAGGCCACCGAACAGCGTCGGGATGTCGAGCGGGCGGAAGCCGTAATGCTGAAGCCAGCGCACATCGGCGTCGAAGAAGGCGCGCAGGTCGGGCATGCCGTATTTCAGCATGGCGATGCGGTCGATGCCCATGCCCCAGGCAAAACCCTGGTACTCGTCAGGATCGAGGCCACCATGGCGCAGCACGTTCGGGTGAACCATGCCGCAGCCGAGGATCTCCATCCAGTCGTTGCCTTCGCCGAAGCGCACTTCGCCCGGCCGCGAACGGTCGCACTGGATGTCGACCTCGAGGCTCGGCTCGGTGAACGGGAAGAACGACGGACGGAAGCGCATCTTGACGGACGGCACCTCGAAGAACGCCTTGCAGAACTCCTCCAGCACCCACTTCATGTTGGCGATGTTGGCGGTCTTGTCGATCACCAGGCCCTCGACCTGATGGAACATCGGCGAGTGCGTCGCGTCTGAATCCTGGCGGTAGGTTTTTCCAGGGATGACGATGCGAATCGGCGGCTTCTGCGTCTCCATGGTGCGGATCTGTACCGGCGAGGTATGGGTGCGCAAAAGCTTGCGCTCGCCATTGGCGTCAGGCGGGAAGAAGAAGGTGTCGTGCATCTCGCGCGCCGGATGTCCCTCGGGGAAGTTCAGCGCGGTGAAATTGTAGTGGTCGGTCTCGACATCGGGACCTTCGGCTATGGCGAAGCCGAGATCGCCGAAGATCGCCGCGATCTCGTCGATGACCTGGCTGATCGGATGGATGCGGCCACGCTCGGCCGGAGACTGGCGCACCGGCAAGGTGACGTCGACCTTTTCGGCGATCAGGCGGGCATTGATGGCGACGTCGCGCAGTTCGCTCTTGCGGGCGGTCAGCGCATCGGTGACGCGGTTCTTGAGGCCGTTGATAACGGGCCCCTTGGTCTGGCGCTCCTCGGGGCTCATCGCGCCGAGCGTCTTCAGCATCTCCGAGACCGAGCCCTTCTTGCCGAGGGCTGCGACGCGCACCGCCTCGATCGCCTGCTCGTCGGCGGCGGAAGCGATGTCGCTCAGCAGCGATTGTTCGAGAGTTTCAAGATCGCTCATGGTCCAGTTCCGTTGCGGCCCTAGCGGCCCTTCGTTGCGGCAAAGAAAAACCCGCGCCAGCCGTGCCAGCGCGGGTTTCCCAAATCAAGTCTGTGATGCTTGGGAAGGCGCTGGTTAAGCAACAGCGCTTTCAAAAGCATTCGGGGTGGTGTTCTTGAGGTATTCAAGAGCAACCTTGGCCTTGGCCACGAGCGTGGCGAATGCCTGCGGCTCATGGATTGCCATGTCGGAGAGGATCTTGCGATCGATCTCGATGTTGGCCTTGTTCAGGCCGTCGATGAAGCGGCCATATGTCAGGCCGTGCTCGCGGACCGCTGCGTTGATACGCTGGACCCACAGGGCGCGGAAGTTGCGCTTGCGGTTCTTGCGGTCGCGGTAAGCGTACTGCTTCGACTTTTCCACCGCCTGCTTGGCAATGCGGATGGTGTTCTTGCGGCGGCCGTAGAAACCCTTGGCCTGCTCGAGAACCTTCTTGTGCTTGGCGTGGGCGGTAACGCCTCTTTTTACACGTGCCATGTCATGATCTCCTTATAACGCTGTCCAGGCCGGGCTCAGAGGCCGTTCGGCAGAAAATTCTTGATGACCTTCTTGGCATCCGGTTCAGCCAGAACCATCGTGCCACGGGCATCGCGAATGAACTTGTTGGTGCGCTTGATCATGCCATGGCGCTTGCCAGCGGCAGCCGCCAGGACTTTGCCAGTCGCGGTGATCTTGAACCGCTTCTTGGCCGCGGACTTGGTCTTCATCTTGGGCATTTTGCTACTCCGTTCTTCAGGATTTCTCGGCACCCGAAAGTGCTGCGAAATCCCTTCATGTTGTTGTTTTCAGGCCGACCAAAGCCCGAAAAGCAAATGAAACCGCCACGGCATGCCCTGCCGGGCGGTTCTGGGACGCGGCTATATACGCGGAAGCCGCGCAATGCGCAACACCCGCAAATGCAGCAATTGCAATGAATCTCTGGGGTTCAGGGTATGCGGAACAGCACTGGGAGCACGCCCGTGACCTGGGCATGGTCGATCAGCTCGAACACCGGCAGCGCGACGAGGAACACAAGGCCATCGAGCAAGGTGTTGAGCAGCAGCTTGGGCCGGAAGCTGGCCGTCTCGCCTTCCTGATAGAGCGAGAGCCTGGGGAAGAAGCGCGGCACCCTGGCGACATAGGCATGGTATGCGGGACCGAACAGTTCGCCGAGGTGCCGTTCCTCGCGCAGGATGACGATGTGAAAGGCGGCGGCACAAAGGGCCGCGAAGCCGATTGTCGCGACAATCGAGCCCATCTGCGCGCCGACGCCGGCGGCGGCCAGCGTCGAAAAGACGTAAAGCGGATTGCGGGTGATGGAATACGGACCGCCGGTGACGACCTCACCCGATTTGCGCCCGCCAATATAAAGCGTGCACCACAAGCGACCGACGATGCCGAGGAAGATCAGCAGGATGCCGACCATCTCGACGACCTCGTGCACGGTGGTATCGGGCGGAAAGGTCGACTGGCCGAACAGCAACGCCGCAAACATCGCAACGACCATCGCGGCCAGCACGAGCCGGCGCATGCTCTGGTATCGGCCCAGCCCCGACATACCGTTGTTACTCATGCCAGCCCAGCCGCCAGCCGTCCCTGCACGGGCAGGTCAGCCGTTCGGCACCCTTGAGAAGGAAGAATGTCGCCCCGGCGAATGCCGGGGCAGAAGTGCATCGCGCGTCCCGTTGGCCGCGCAAAGCGGCATCAACGTGGCGCGAGCACCATCATCATCTGGCGGCCTTCGAGCTTGGGCTCGGCTTCGACCTTGGCGATGGTGGCGGTTTCCTCACGAACCTTGTTGAGGAGCTGCATGCCGAGTTCCATATGCGCCATTTCGCGGCCACGGAAGCGCAGCGTCAGCTTGACCTTGTCGCCTTCCTCGAAGAAGCGGCGGACCGCCTTCATCTTGGTCTCGTAGTCATGGCTGTCGATGTTCGGGCGCATCTTGATCTCCTTGATCTCGATGACCTTCTGGTTCTTGCGCGCCTCGGCCGCCTTCTTCTGGTTGGCGTATTTCAGCTTGCCGAGGTCAAGGATCTTGACGACGGGCGGCGTGGCGTTGGGGGAAATTTCTACGAGATCGAGGCCTGCCTCTTCGGCGGCCAGGAGTGCGTCGTTGATGGAAACATCGCCTCGGTTGGAACCGTCGACGTCGATCAGCTGGACCCGGGGAACCCGGATGTCACGGTTGGAACGCGGGCCGTCCTTGGTAGGCGCGGCTGCTTTAAAAGGTCTGCGAATGGTCGTGGTCTCCTCGAGCCATTGACGTTGTTGAATGTCTGACGCGCCAATGTGGGTAGCGCGCGGGCGAAGTCAATAACACAGCACTCGCAACAAATCACCTGCTTGTGCGCATGCTAACTGCCCCAAAAGAACGATTCTTGGGGCACTTTCCGCATCAGGCCGGCTGTGCCACAAGTCCCTGCCAAGGGGATTTGAGATGACTGCAAGCGCACCAGAGTTCATCGACGTCGGCGGGATCAGCATCGCCTTGCGTCATCAGGCCGGCGCCTCGCCGGGCGTCGTCTGGCTCGGCGGCTACAAATCCGACATGCTCGGCACCAAGGCCGAGACGCTAGGCGGCTGGGCAGCAGGCGAAGGTCGCGCCTTCCTGCGCCACGACTACTCGGGTCACGGTGAAAGCGGTGGCGCCTTCGCCGACGGCACGATCTCGAAATGGCTGGGCGAGAGCCTTGCCGTGTTCCGCCAGTTCACGACAGGGCCGCAGGTGCTGGTCGGCTCGTCGATGGGCGCGTGGATCGCGCTGCGCATGAATGCCGAGCTCAACGCCGCAGGCGAGGGCAACCGCGTCGCCGGGCTCGTGCTGCTTGCGCCGGCGGCCGATTTCACCGCCGAATTGATAGAGCCTGAACTGACCGAGGCGCAGCGCCGGGACCTTGCCGAGCAGGGCTATTTCGAGGAGCCGTCGCAATATTCGCCGGAGCCCTACATCTACACCCGTGCGCTGATCGAAGACGGACGGAAGAACCTGGTCATGACAGGGCCGATCCATACGCACTGTCCGGTACACATCATCCAGGGTCTTGCCGACCCCGACGTGCCGCACAGCCACGCACTCAAGCTGATGAGCCTGTTGCCCGCCGACGACGCGACGCTGTCGCTGGTGCCGCACGGCGATCACCGCCTGTCGCGGCCGGAGGACCTAGAGCTGTTGACACGCGCGGTCGGCGAAACCATCGCGCGGGTTGGCTGAACCGATGCGCATCTCGATCCCGATTTCGGCCTTCGTCGCCGCCATCGTCGGCTTCGGCAGCACGCTCGCCATCATCGTCGCCGCCGCCGACGCCGTGGGCGCAACGCAGATCCAGACCGCAAGCTGGGTCACCGCCATCTGCCTGGCCATGGCTTTCGAGACGGCCTGGCTGTCTTGGCGAACGAAGATGCCGGTTATCTCGGCATGGTCGACGCCGGGCGCCGCGCTGATCGCTGCCAGCAGCGGCTTCACCATCAACGAGGCCGTCGGTGCATTCCTGGTTGCCGGCGTGCTCTTGGTGCTGACCGGGCTGATCAAGCCGCTGACACAGCTGATCTCGCGCATCCCGGCCTCGGTGGCCTCGGGCATGCTGGCCGGTATCGTCGTCACCTTCGCCATCAATGCCGCCAAGGCGGTGCCCTCCGACCCGTGGCTGATCCTGCCGCTGATCGGCGCGTTTTTCCTGGTCCGGCTGTACAACCCAGCGCTGTCGGTGCTGGTGGTGCTGGTCGGCGGCGGGCTGGCGGCATTCCTCACCGGCCGTGTCGGCAACCTGCCCGTACCGGAATTGTCGACGCTGACGCTGATCGCGCCAGAGTTCACGCTGACCGCTACCATAGGCCTGGCGCTGCCGCTCTACCTCGTCACCATGGCCTCGCAGAACCTGTCGGGCCTCGCCGTGCTGCGTGCCGCGGGCTATAATCCCGAACCCGGCCCGCTGATCGGGGTCACCGGGCTGTTTTCGGTGTTGTCGGCTCCGTTCGGCGCCTCGACCACCAACCTGGCCGCGATCTCGGCCGCGATCTGCACCGGCCCCGATGTGCATCCCGACATGAAGGAACGCTGGAAGACCGGGCCGTTCTATGCGCTTGCCTATCTGGTCTTCGCCGCTTTCGGCGCGTCGCTGGTGGCGGTGTTCGCCGTGCTGCCGCCGAGCCTGATCGTGCTGGTGGCGGGGCTGGGGCTGGTTTCGTCGCTGGCCAATGCACTCGCCATTGCACTCAAGGACGAGCATCATCGCATGGCGGCGACGATCGCCTTCGTGGTCACCGCCTCGGGGCTGACGCTGCTCGGCATCGGCTCGGCTTTTTGGGGGCTGGTCGCCGGGCTTGTCGTGCTGGTGCTCGAGAGCCTCAAAAAAGGCTAGGATTCGCAAGGCTTTGTCCGGTTTTGGCCGACACCGTCTTGAATCGCCATTTTTGCTTTCCCATGTCGTTTGGAGCAGCTTTTTCCCTGGCTGCCTCGAACAAAGGAACGGCAATCTACTATGAACACGACTGCACTGATCCGTCCGGCCTGGACGCCGGCAACCATCGCGTTGATGGTGATCGGCTTCATGGTGTTCTGGCCGCTCGGCCTCGCCATGCTTGCCTACATCATCTGGGGCGACCGGCTTGACGGTTTCAAGCGCGACGTCAACCGTGCGACCGACGGCGTCTTCGCCGGCTGCCGCAAGGCTTCTTACCGGGCCAGCGCAAACACCGGCAACGTCGCCTTCGACGACTGGCGCGAGAAGGAACTCGAGCGCCTGAACGAAGAGCGTCGCAAGCTCGACGAGATGCGCGACGAATTCGACGCCTATGCCCGCGAACTGCGCCGGGCCAAGGACCAGGACGACTTCGACCGCTTCATGGCCAACCGCCACAAGCCGACGGCCCCGACCGTTACGCCCAAGAAGGGCGGCAAGTCGGGCCTGCTTGACGACTGAGGCCAACCGAACCGTTGCCCGAACCGTTGAATGCTAACGGCGCCGTGAACGCGGCGCCGTTTCTATTGCGCCGATGTCACTCGAATCATCTAGTCTCGCCACCATGTCCTTTGGCTTCTTCCGCAAGCTGACCAAGCCGGCGCCGGCACCCGTCCTGGAACGGGATCATGTCGTTGCCGGACGCACGCTGCCGCTCAGGATCGTCGAGAACGACCGGGCACGTCGGCTGACGCTGCGCATCGACGCCGGCGGCCGCGGCCTGCGGATTACCGTGCCGCCCGGCCTGCGCCAGGGCGAGGTCGACCGTTTCCTCGACCGTCACCAGGGTTGGCTCGAACAGCGACTTGCCAAGGTGCCGGACCGGCCACAGGTGCGACCCGGCATCAAGATCCCCATTCGCGGCACCCCCCATCTGATCGTCCATGAGGGCGGTACGCGCGGCACCGTGCGCCAGTCGCAGGACGAAAACGGGCCGACGCTCGTTGTTTACGGCGACCGGAAGCACCTGCCACGCCGCATCGCCGACTTCCTCAAGCGAGAAGCCAAGCGCGACATCGAGGCGATGGTGGCCAGGCACTGCGAGGCCGCCGGCCGCCGCGCCAAGGCGATCCGCTTCCGCGACACGACCAGCCGCTGGGGCTCCTGCACCTCGGATGGCGTGCTGTCGTTCTCCTGGCGCATCATGATGGCGCCGACGCCCGTCATCAATTACCTCGTCGCCCACGAGGTCGCGCATCTCAGAGAGATGAACCACGGCCCGAAATTCTGGAAACTGTGCGAAGAACTCTGCCCCGACACCGAGCGCTGCAAGGCCTGGCTCAAGCGCAATGGCGGTGCACTGCAGGCGATCGTTTTCGAATGAGGGAGTAGCGCTCCCCGAGCCAGCCTCGTCGCCATCCACTATTTGCTACTCACTATTCGCTGCTCGCCCCTCAACCACGCCTCCATGAAATCCAAGAACACCTGCACACGGGGCGAGCGGAAGCGTCCCTTGGGCATCAGGCACCAGAGCGAG
The DNA here is from genome assembly GCF_014863355.1 of Aminobacter carboxidus. GTDB lineage: Bacteria > Pseudomonadota > Alphaproteobacteria > Rhizobiales > Rhizobiaceae > Aminobacter > Aminobacter carboxidus. Next base: position 148,011 of record NZ_JACZEP010000002.1, read on the forward strand.
ATCGTATCCGAGCGGTTGATGTCTCCAAGGATCTCGACGAGCCGCCCCTCGCGCACAGCCTGGCCGACGACGAAATCGGCGAGGCGGACGATGCCGTGGCCCTCGATCGCAAGGTCGAACAACATGCCGACATTGTCGCAACTGAAATTGCCCGAGGGCTGGAAGCGCACGACACCGTTTTCGCTCGCCAGCGGCCATGTCGTCGGTGCCGACTGACCCGAAAGCGGGATGCAGTTGTGGCCCGCGAGGTCGGCGGCTGAGCGCGGCGTGCCGGCGCGTGTCAGATAGGAAGGCGCAGCACAGATCAGGCGGCGCCCCTCGGCCAGCTGGCGTACCACCATGTCGGAGCCCGATGTCGGGCTGCCGCGGATGACGATATCGACCTGCTCGGCGACGGGGTCAATCAGCCGGTCGGTCAGGGTCAGGTCGACCGAAACCTCGGGATAGCGCCTGAGGAACTCCGGCACCGCATGAAGCAAGGTCTGCCTGGCAAAGCCGGTGCTGGAATTGACGCGCAGCAGCCCCTTCGGCTTCGCCCGCGCGGACTGGACATCGGCCTCGGCCAGGTCGATGAGTTCGAGCACTTCGCGTGCCCGCTCAAGGAACTGCGATCCCTCTGAGGTCAGCGCCAGCCGGCGCGTCGTGCGCGTCAGAAGCCGGACGCCAAGCCTGTCTTCAAGACGCGACACAAGTTTTGAGAGCGCCGACGGCGTGACGCGCAGATCTTCGGCCGCCTTGGCGAAGGAGCCCTGGTCGACGACGCGCACAAACGCCTTCATATCATCCGATGAAGCCATATTCGTGATCTCAAGTCATGAATGCATCGACAATCTAGCTGATTATGCGAATTCGTGGAAATGATAGTTCCTCGGCATGTCTTCACCGAGGATCGGCCATGCATCCCGAACCGCCTGAATCAAGTCCGTCGTCCCGCAAGCCAATCGACCACGACCACTTCCGGGCGATCGCTGTAGATGAGCGCCGCAAGGCCATTTCTGGATCTGCCGGCGCTGTCAGTCACTGGCTGACGCTTGCGTTTCGCAAGCTGTTCTCGACTTCGCCGCCTTTTCGTGCCAATTCCGGCCCATGGCACTCGACATCAAGATCTGCGGCCTCAGCACCGCCGAAACGTTCGACGCCGCGCTAAACAATGGCGCGAGCCATGTCGGCTTCATCTTCTTCGCCAAGAGCCCGCGCAACGTTTCACCTGAGCTAGCCGGGCGGCTGCGCGAGGCCGCGAAGGGCCGGGCGCAAGCAGTTGCCGTGACCGTCGATGCCAGTGACGCGTTCCTCGACGGGATCGTGGCGGCGGTTAAACCCGACATGCTGCAGTTGCACGGCAAGGAAACGCCCGAGCGCGTGGCCGAGGTCAAGGCGCGCTACGGCCTGCCCGTGATGAAGGCCTTTTCGATCCGCGAGGCAGCGGACTTGAACGCGATCGCAGCTTACGGCGGTGTCGCCGACCGGGTGCTTTTCGACGCCAAGCCGCCCGCAGGGTCCGAATTGCCCGGCGGCAATGGCGTTTCCTTCGACTGGCGGTTGCTGGCGGGCCTTGACGCCTCCGTCGATTACATGCTTTCCGGTGGCTTGAACGCCGCCAATATCGGCGACGCCCTCAGGCTCGCGAATCCGCCCGGCATCGACATTTCCTCGGGCGTGGAAAGCGCACCGGGCGTCAAGGAAGCGGCGCTGATCGAAAATTTCTTCAGGGCCGTCCGGGCAGCGAGCGACCGCAGCGCCGCCTGACCAGCCTCCAGCCGCAAGGAGATCGGCCATGAACCAGCCGACTGAGCCCAATTCCTTCCGCACCGGTCCCGACGAGCAGGGCATGTTCGGCATTTTCGGCGGCCGCTTCGTCGCCGAGACGCTGATGCCGCTGATCCTCGACCTGCAGCGCCACTGGGACGAGGCCAAGAACGATCCGTCTTTCAAGGCCGAGTTGAGTGACCTGTCGACCCATTATGCCGGCCGGCCCTCCAAGCTCTATTACGCCGAAGGCCTGACCCGCCATCTTCGTGACGTTTCCGCAGCGAAGGGCCTCGGCGGCGGCGCCAAGATCTATTTCAAGCGCGAGGACCTCAACCACACCGGCTCGCACAAGATCAACAACTGCCTCGGCCAGATCCTGCTTGCCAAGCGCATGGGCAAGACCCGCATCATCGCCGAAACAGGTGCCGGCCAGCATGGCGTGGCGTCGGCGACCGTCGCCGCCCGCTTCGGCTTCCCCTGTTTCGTCTATATGGGCGCCACCGACGTCGAGCGGCAAAAGCCCAACGTCTTCCGCATGAAGCTTTTGGGTGCCGAAGTGCGCCCGGTCAGTGCCGGCCACGGCACGTTGAAGGACGCCATGAACGAGGCGCTGCGCGACTGGGTCACCAATGTGCACGACACCTACTATCTGATCGGCACCGCCGCCGGCCCGCACCCCTATCCGGAGCTCGTGCGTGACTTCCAGTCGGTGATCGGCACCGAGGCGCGCGCCCAGATCCTCGAACAGGAAGGGCGTTTGCCCGACATGATCGTCGCTGCCGTCGGTGGCGGCTCGAATGCGATTGGCCTGTTCCATCCCTTCCTCGACGACCGCAGCGTCAAGATCGTCGGCATCGAAGCCGGCGGCCGTGGCCTCGACGGCATCGAGCATTGCGCCTCGATGAGCGCCGGCAAGCCCGGCGTGCTGCACGGCAACCGCACCTACCTGCTGCAGAACGACGATGGCCAGATCCTCGACGGCCACTCGATCTCGGCCGGTCTCGACTATCCCGGCGTCGGCCCCGAGCATTCGTGGCTGCGCGACAGCGGCCGGGTCGACTATGTGCCGATCCTCGACGACGAGGCGCTCGAGGCGTTCCAGCTGACCACCAAGGTCGAAGGCATCATCCCGGCACTCGAATCCGCCCATGCCATTGCGCATGCGGTCAAGGTCGCGCCAACGATGGGCAAGGACAAGGTGATGATCGTCAACCTGTCGGGCCGCGGCGACAAGGACGTGCATACGGTGGCCAAGATGCTGGGCATGGAGATCTGATCATGACGACCACCCGCATCGACCGCCGCATGGCGAAGCTGAAGGCCGAGGGACGCCCCGCACTGGTGACCTACTTCATGGGCGGCGACCCCGACTACGAGACCTCGCTGTCGATCATGAAGGCGCTGCCCAAGGCCGGCAGCGACATCATCGAGCTCGGCATGCCGTTTTCCGACCCGATGGCCGACGGCCCGGCGATCCAGGCTGCCGGCCTGCGCGCGCTGAAGGCTGGCCAGACACTGGCCAGGACACTTGAGATGGCGCGCGAATTCCGCGCCGGCGACAACGACACGCCGATCGTCATGATGGGCTACTACAACCCGATCTACATCTACGGCGTCGACCGCTTTCTCACCGACGCGGTCGCTTCCGGCATCGATGGCCTGATCATCGTCGACCTGCCGCCGGAGATGGACGCCGAGCTGTGCATCCCCGCACTCAAGGCCGGCATCAACTTCATCCGCCTGGCAACGCCGACGACCGACGACAAGCGCCTGCCCAAGGTGCTCGAGAACACGTCGGGCTTCGTCTATTATGTCTCGATGACCGGCATCACCGGATCGGCCCTTGCCGACACGTCAAAGGTCGCCGAGGCTGTCCGGCGCATCAAGTCGCATACCGACCTGCCCGTCTGCGTCGGCTTCGGCGTCAAGACCGCCGAGCAGGCACGCACCATCGGCGCATCGGCCGACGGCGTGGTTGTCGGCACGGCGATCGTCAATGCTGTTGCCAATGTCATCGGGCCAAAGGGCGAAAAGACCGCCGATCCGGCCGAAGCCGTGGCAACGCTGGTCACCGGCTTGTCCCAAGGCGTTCGCGCCGCACGCCTTGCTCCCGCCCAATAAATACCCCATGTCCTGGGCTCGAAGAGGACCACTGCCATGAACTGGATTACCAATTACGTCCGCCCCAAGATCAACTCGATGCTTGGCCGCCGGGAAATGCCCGACAATCTCTGGATCAAGGATCCCGAGAGCGGCGAGATGGTGTTCCACAAGGACCTCGAGGAAAACCAGTACGTCATCCCGTCCTCGGGCCATCACATGAAGATTTCGGCCAAGGAGCGGCTGCGCTTCTTCTTCGACGAAGGCCGCTACGAGCAGATCGACAATCCCAAGGTGATGGTCGACCCGCTCAAGTTCCGCGACGAGAAGCGTTATGTCGACCGCCTGAAGGACGCCAGGACCAAGACCGGCATGGAAGACGCGATCCTGTCGGGTACCGGCAAGATCGAGGGCCTGCCCGTAGTCGTCGCCGTGCAGGACTTCGCCTTCATGGGCGGTTCGCTCGGCATGGCCGCGGGCGACGCCATCATCCGCGCCTTCGAGGTCGCGCTCGAGAAGAAGCGGCCGATGATCCTGTTCGCCGCCTCCGGCGGCGCACGCATGCAGGAAGGCATCTTGTCGCTAATGCAGCTGCCGCGCACGACTGTCGCGGTCGACCGGCACAAGGAAGCCGGCCTGCCCTACATCGTGGTGCTGACCAACCCGACGACCGGTGGCGTGACCGCCTCCTATGCGATGCTGGGCGACGTGCATATCGCCGAGCCGGGCGCACTGATCGGCTTTGCCGGCCCACGCGTCATCGAGCAGACGATCCGCGAAAAGCTGCCCGAGGGCTTCCAGCGCTCGGAGTACCTGATGGACCACGGCATGGTCGACATGGTGGTGTCGCGGCTCGAAATGAAGTCGACGGTTGCCAACCTGCTCAAGATCCTGACCAAGGCGCCCGTGGCAGCCAAGGCTGTCGAAGCCGAGATCCTGCCGCCCGTCGTACCCGTACCGGAACGCCGCCCGCAGGCCTGATCCGACGCAGCAGCGTAGCGCCCGAGGAAATGCCATGACCACGCTCGAAGCCGATCTCGAAATCGAGCGCCTTTTGGCGCTGCATCCGAAGGGCTTCGACCTTTCGCTCGACCGCATCTCGCGGCTGCTCGAAAGGCTCGGCAATCCGCAAGATCACATGCCGCCGGTGATCCACATCGCCGGCACCAACGGCAAGGGTTCGTGCGCCGCCTTCTCGCGCGCGCTGCTCGAAGCCCAGGGGCTATTGGTGCACGTGCACACCTCGCCGCATCTGGTGAACTGGCACGAGCGCTACCGGCTGGCAGCACCGGGCGGCGGCAAGCTCGTCGCCGACGACGTGCTGGCGGATGCGGTGCGCCGCGTCGGCAAGGCCAATGCCGGCGAGAAGATCACCGTCTTCGAAATCCTCACCGCCGTCACCTTCGTGCTGTTTTCGGAGCATCCGGCCGACGTCTGCATCATCGAGGTCGGGCTTGGCGGACGCTTCGACGCGACCAACGTCATCAAGAGATCGGCCTGCTCGGTGATCATGCCGGTGTCGATGGACCACGAGGCCTATCTCGGCGACAAGGTCGAGCTGATCGCCGCCGAAAAGGCCGGCATCATCAAGCGCGGCTGCCCTGTCGTCGTCGGCGCGCAGGAAACCGAGGCGGCACAGCAGGTGCTGATCGACACCGCCGAGCGGTTGAATTGCCCACTCGAGGTCTATGGCCAGGACTTCGTCGCCTTCGAGGAAAACGGCCGGATGATCTATCAGGACCAGACCGGCTTGATGGATCTGTCGCCGCCGCGCCTGCCCGGCCGTCACCAGTTCGCCAACGCCGCCGCGGCGATCGCCGCGGTCAAGGCGGCCGGCTTTCCGATCAGCGAGCGCGCCGCCGACAAGGCGATGGCGTCGGTCGCCTGGCCCGGTCGCATGCAGCGCCTGCCGCAGGGCGCGCTGACCTCCCTGGCGCCGAAGGGTGCTGAGGTGTGGATCGACGGCGGCCACAATCCCGGCGCCGGCACCGTCATCGCCGAAGCACTGACCGAGCAGGAAGAGAAGTTCCCGCGGCCGCTGTTTTTGATCTCCGGCATGATCAACACCAAAGACCAGACCGGCTATTTCCGGCCGTTCCATGGCATGGCACGCCATGTCTACACCGTGCCGGTGACGATGAGCGACGCCGGCGTTCCCAACGAGGAACTGGCGGTGCGCGCTACCGAGGCCGGCCTGTCGGCCGAGCCGGTGAGCTCGGTCGCCAATGCGCTGATGCTGCTGCGCGATACCTGGGACGAGAACGAGCCGGCACCGCGCATCCTGATCGGCGGTTCGCTCTATCTGGCGGGCGAGGTGCTGGCGGCAAACGGAACGCCACCGACCTGAGGCCGTCCAGCAGCCTATTCGAGATACAAAAAAGCCCGGCCAAAACCGGGCTTTTTCAATTGGAAAGATACGGGCGATCAGACGTTGCCGCTGATCCAGTGCGACAGTGCTGTCTTGGGCAGCGCGCCGACCTTGATGTCGGCAACTTCGCCGTCCTTGAAGATCATCAGCGTCGGGATCGAGCGCACGCCGAACTGGGCGGCGATCTCGGGGTTCTCGTCGATGTTGACCTTGGTGATCTTGACCTTGCCGGCGAGCTCGTTGGAAATCTCTTCGAGCGACGGACCGATCATCTTGCAGGGGCCGCACCATTCGGCCCAGAAATCGACGACCACCGGCTCTTTGGCCTCAAGTACGCCGGACTTGAAATTGCTGTTGTCGATCTTGACGGTGGCCATGATGAGGTCCTCTTGGAGTTGTCTGTCGCGCCATATGTGGTAGTGCGCGGCCCCTTGGTCAAGCACCCGTTGTGTCACGCTTGGGTGAGTCGAACAAGGGCGGCATCCATCGCCACGGCCGGCACGGCGACCAGCCGCGGCGCCTCGGTGAACAGCAGTGCGGCGGAAACCGTCTTGCCGGGATAGAGCGGCTGAAGCAGCGCGCGGTAGAGCGCAAGCTGCACGACATAGGCGTTCGGCACCTCCTGGAACGAGGCGGGCGGGGGCCGGTTGGTCTTGTAGTCGACGATCAGGACCTCGCTGTCGGTAACCGCCAGGCGGTCGATCTTGCCCGACACCGAACGCGGCTTTCCCCTGACATCAAGGCTGCCCATCACCGACACTTCGGCGCGCGAGGCCGGCGAAAACAGGGGCGAAAACCGTGGGTCGTCAAGGACCGAAAGGACGGACGCCAGGGCCGCGGCGCGCTCCGCTTCCGGCCAGTCGCGGCCGGTACGGGCGAGGTAGCGCTCGGCGGCGGACTGGCGTGCTTCCGGGTCAAGGCGCGGCAGCATCTGCAGCAGCCTATGAAGGGCCGAGCCGCGGGCGATGGCGAAGCCCGGTTCGCCTTCGGCATCGAGCACCGGCGAGCGCCCCGAGATGACGGCTTCCTGTGTTTCCTCGATCAGCGCCGAAGCGCCCGACGGCGACAGCGGCCGCGGCAGGTCGTCGAAGGGTGGCGGGGTGGCATAGAGGCCGTCGGGCAAGGGTTCGATGCGCGGACTGTCGCCGGCCGTCGGTTCCGGTGCCGACAGGGGCGCTGCGGGCAATGGCGTGACGCGGAAACGATGGACGATCCTGTCTGATATGACGGGATGGCTGCGCTCCTCGCTCTCCGAAGCCACCGAGAGCGCGCGGCTGACGATCGAATGCCAGGTGTTGAGGCCGGGCTGGCGCTTGCCGTGATAGCCGCAGACGACCAGCCGGTCCTCGGCACGCGTCATGCCGACATAGAGCAGGCGCCGGTACTCGTCGTCGGCGAGATCGCGGGCCAGCGCGCTGGCACCCTTGGAGAAGGCGTTGGCGACTTCGGCTCCGGCACGCCAGAGATATCCCTTGCCCTGCCAGTGCCGGCCTTGCGCGACGAACGGCATCAGGCGCGGCAGATGCTGGTCGCTGAACGGGGCCGAGCCGCTGTCGACGAGAAAGACGACCGGTGCCTCCAGGCCCTTGGCGGCGTGGACGGTCATGATGCGGACCTCGTCACGCGTCTGGTCCATCTCGCGCTTGATCTCGGGGCCAGCACTTTCGAGCGTCGACAGGAAGGATTCGAGGCCAGGCAGGCCGGTGCGCTCCTCGGCGAGGCAGAAGTTGAGAAACTCGTCGAGGATGTCGCCGGCCTCCTGGCCGAGGCGCGAGATCATTCTCCGGCGCACACCGTCGCGGTTGGGGCCACCCGAGAGAACGCCGGCATAGAACTCGAAGATCGGGCGGAATGCAGCTTCCGTCGCCCAGGCCTCGAGCGTTGCGGCAACCTCGGCAAATGCCGCATCGGTCTGATCGCGCAGCGAAGCGATCAACGACCGTCCGCTGCCGCGATTGGCCGAAAGCACAAACAGCGCATCTTCCGACAGGCCGAAGATCGGGCTGCGCAGGACGGCGGCCAGCGACAGGTCATCCTCCGGCTGGATCAGGAAGCGGCCGAGCGCGATCAGGTCTTTGACCGCGATGTGGCCGGGCAGGCTCAACCGGTCGGCACCGGCAACGGGAATGTCGCGGCGCTTCAGCGCCCGCGACAGGGCGTGGACGAAGCGGTCGCGCTTGCGCACCAGCACCATGACGTCGCCGGCGCGCAGGCGTTTTCCCGTGCCTTCGATGACCTCGCGCTCGTCGAGCCATTTGCGGATGGTGGCCGCTACCTGCTCGGCGACGACAACGGCGGGCGCATGGGCGTGGTCGATGGGCTTGCGCCAGTCGTCGGGCTCGTCGACCGCATCAGCACCGACGGAGGGCCAGACCTCGACATAGCCTGCCGCACCGGTACGGATCGCCTTGTGGCTCGGCGGCTCGGGCGCGCGGGTAACGCCACGGCGGACGCTGCTGTCTTCGAACACGCGATCGACGGCCGACAGCACGTCGTCGGTCGAGCGGAACGACCAGGTCAGCGTGACGTCTTCGAAACGCGCATTGGCATCACGGATACGGCCGGCGAATTCATGCTTGGAATTGTCGAAGGATTCAGGTGCCGCGCCCTGGAACGAATAGATCGACTGCTTTTCGTCGCCGACGGCAAAGACCGTGCGGTGGACATTGTCGCGGGCGCTGAAGCCGGAGAAAAACTCTTCTGCCAGCCGCTTCACCACTTCCCACTGGTCGGGGCTGGTGTCCTGTGCTTCGTCGAGCAGGATGTGGTCGATGCCTTTGTCGAGCTTGTACTGCACCCAGGGGCCCGCGTCGGGACGCGCCAGCAGGTTGACGGTGCGGGTGATGAGATCGTTGAAGTCGAGAAAGCCGCGCCCGGTCTTCAGCCGTTCGTAGCGGGCGATCAGCCAGTCGGCGATGGTCAGCGCCGCTTGCGTCGCCTCCAGCATGCGGAAATGAGCGAGCCGGTCGGCCGCCTCGGTGATGGCAGTTGCTGTCGCCGCATAGCGCTCGGGAAGATCGCGCAGCCGGTCGAGCAGCGCCTTCTTGAAGGCGCTCGACGGGTTGTAGGGATCACCGTCGGCCTTGAGGAAGGCACCGCGCAGAAGCGAAAGCCGGCGGATCGGGTCGGCTTCGGCATAGGCGAGACGAGCGTAGGGCAGGATGTTGTTGAGCACGCTGCGCGCGTCGGTCGCCTCGGCGGCCGCAGCGAAGTCGTTGAAGAAGACGGGTTCAAAACCGGGCAGCGGCCAGATCGAAGCAGCGATGGCTTCGGCGCTGTCACCGGGCGAGAAACCGAACTCTTGGTAGAGCGCTTCGAAGTTGAGATCTTGAACCTGAGCGATGAAGGCGCGCAGTCCGTCTCGCTTGCGCACGATCTCGGCGAGCAGCGCATCGAGCCCGGCCTCGCCGCCACGCTCCAGCACCTTGGCGAAAGCTTCGGCGAGTTCGGGATTGTGCTCGCCGGCACCGGTGACCATGTCGCGGCGCGCGGTGGCGAACAAAGTCGCCTCCATCTGCGAGTCGAGCATTTCGAAATGGGCGGCGATGTTGGCCTCAAGCGGGAACTGGTGCAGCACCGACTCGCAGAAGGCGTGGATGGTCTGAATCTTCAGCCCGCCCGGCGTTTCCAGTGCCTCGGCAAACAGCCGCCTGGCTCGACGCAGCTTGGCCGCATCGGGCCGCGCGCCATCGAGGGCCGATATGCGCCCGGCAAGCTCGGCATCGGGCAGCATTGTCCATTCGGACAGGTTGGAGAAGACGCGGTTCGACATGTTGGCGGCGGCCGCGCGCGTGTACGTTAGACAGAGTATTTTCGAGGGATCGGTGCCGCGCAGCAGAAGCCGCATCACGCGCTGCGACAGCACATGGGTCTTGCCCGAGCCGGCATTGGCCGACACCCAGACCGAATTGGCCGGATCGGACGCGCGCGTCTGGCGCTCGGCGGTTTCGGTAGGGACGAAGAATGCCTTTTTCATTCCTCGCCCTCCGCACCGCCATCGCCGCCGGCCGACCATTCGAGCACGCGGGCGAGATGGTCGTAGTCGCCGTCGGTCTCGCCTTCGCGGAAGGGCAGGGCACGCGAGAGATAGCCCGTCGTCGGATCGTTGTAGTGCAGCAGCAGTTGTTCCAGCCGGGTCCAGGCTTCTTCCGACAGTTCGATGGCCGATTTGGGCTTGCGGTTGTGCTCGAGGATCGATTCCTCGAACACTTCGCCATTCGGCTTCAACCTGATGAAGGCGAGTTGCGAGGGCTCTCGCTTGCCAAGCTCGCGGAAGGCGCCGCGCCGCAAAAGCGCGCCTTCGAGCGCCAGCTGCGGCGAGATCAGCGTATGCGCTTGCGCCTTGGACGGCGACGATCCGGTCTTGTAGTCGAGGATATCGGCCATGCCGCCGGCGAGCAGGTCGACGCGGTCGGCGCGGCCGGACAGCGTTACGCCGCTGAGCCCGACCTCGACGGCCGAAGCACCTTCCTCGGCGTGGCGGGATGCCACCGCATCGGCGCGGCTGCGCTCCCAATCCAGGATGTTGACCGCCAGGCGCTCGAAACGCGGCCACCAGACGGCCTCGACATCGGCGGGCAGGGCTGCTTCGGCAAAGCAGTGGCGGCCGGCTGCGATCAGCGCATCGAACGCATTGGGCGCGCGCGGATCGACGATAGCAGACGAAAACAGGTGCAGGATGTCGTGGAACAGCGTACCGCGCTCGGCGGCGCCGGGATCGCGCACCAGCGGGTCGATCGCCGACAGGCCAAGGATACGCCTGGCATAGACGGCATAAGGGTCGCGGCGCAGTGTCTCGATCTCGGTGATGCTGAAGCGGCGCGGCCTGACCTCCACCGGCGGCCTCGGCTCGGGACGGGAGGCGAAATCGGTCTTTGCACCGGCATCGAGCGCGCGCGCCCAGTGGAGAAGGCTTTCGCCGCGTTTTCGCAACACCGCTGCATGGTCGGGGCCGACATAGGTGAGCAGGCGTTGCAGCCAGCGCGATGGCACGGCGGGCGCGTCGCCCGAGCGGGCGGAGCGCGACAAGACGACATTCTTCGCGCCCATCGCCATCTGGAAATCATGGGCGGCAAGGCCGATGCGGCGTTCCGGCGGTTCGAGATCGATGCCGGTCTTCATGACGCGCGACATGAAGCGGTCGGCCTCGGCCTTGCGCGGCCAGCTGCCTTCGTTGAGAGCGCCGATGACCAACGTATCGACCGTTTGCAGGCGGGCTTCGAGCGCACCCCAGATGGCAATGGCACGGTCGGCACCTTGCGCCGGCTTGACCGCCTCGGGCGCCACCAGCGCATCCATGACATCGGGCCACTCGGCAGCGGCGAAGCTGAACGACGCCTGCGCCGCGACGAGCGAACGCAGCGATTCGGCGAGCTTGGCGCCGGCATCGCCGGCATAGAGCGTGCCGAGACCGCCATGCTCGTCGCGCGCGATATTTTCCAGCGCCGCGACGGTCGCCCTGATGACCGCAGCCAGTTCGACCTGCGCGTCGCCACGGAAGGCAACCAGCGGCGCCAGGCCAGTGACGAGCTTGTTGGCGATGTCGCGGGCTTCCTCGATGCGGCGCGCGCTGATGCGGTCGAACCAGAACGGTTTGCGCGATGCGCCACCCATGCTGGTCAATCGGGCCTCGAAATCCTCGGCGAGCCCGGCGACATCAGGCCGGCCGACGCCGCCGCGCAGAACGACGAGTTCGAGGGTTTCGGCTGCGCGCCGGACCGCCGAACGCTCGCGGCCAAGGCGCAGCAGCGGATGCTTGAGCAGCGACAGCACCGCCACCGGATCGCCCGGGCGGTAGGCGGCTGCGAGCATGGTACGCAAAAGTGCGGCTGGCGGGGTATTGGCCAACGGCACGCCACCGGAATCGTCGGCCTGGATGCCGAAGCGGCGAAGCTCGGCGGCGACGCGGCGGGCAAGGCTGCGGTCGCTGGTGACAAGTGCCGCGCGATGGCCAGGCTGCGCCACCGCCTGGCGAAGCGCAATCGCGATCGCCGCCGCCTCGTCACGCTCATGCGCGGCTTCGAGCAGCGTGACGCCGGCGAAGGCATCCGCAATCTCGGCATCGTCGACGGCGCCGCGTTTTTCAGCCCAGGCGTCAGTGGTTTCCGCGGGCCGCAGCGCTTCGCCGACGATGGCCGCGCGCCTGACCATGGCGCGGGTCGGTGCGCCCAGTTCGTCGACGTCGTCGCGCAGGATGCCGATCTTGCCGATCAGCTTGGCGAGACCGTATTGTGGGTGGCCGAGCACTGAGGCCCTGGCGCCGATCTCACTGATCGTCTCGTAGGCGCGCTGGTCAAGCGTAGCATCCAGCCCCGGAAGCACAACCGCGCCGCGCGGCAGGCGCGATATGGCTGCGAGCAGTTCGGCGGTGGCCGGGATGGAGCCGGTAGAGCCCGCCGCTATGACCGGCCCGTGGGGTGGATTGCGCTTCAGCCGCTCTGCTTCGAGGCGGATCAGCGCGCTGCGGTGCGCGGCAGGATTGGACTGGCCGCGCTCCTTCAGCATTTCCGGCCAGGCGCCGGTGACGATGGAAAGGAAGTCGAGCGTCACCTGCCACCAGCCCGACAGCTCGCCCGTCACCAGGCCGGCAAGCCGTGACCAGTCGGAGCCTTCGGTCTCGATCTCGTCTATCAGTCCTGCCAAATCGCGCGCCAGCCAGATGGCGTCGGCGGACGATGCCGGCACGACGATCTCCTCCTCGAACAAGGCAGCGACATGGGCGGGAAGGCGACGCTTCCAGGCACGCACCAGGGGCGCAAGCAAGAGCAGGCGGTCAGTGGCCGAAACCGGCGGCGCGAGGTCGAGCGCACCGGCACCTTCGGCCTCGAACGCTGCCTCGTCCTCGTCGAATTCGCCGAGCGGCTTGATGACAGGCAAGATCGCCGAGCTGCCACCGCCGGCGTCGACGAAGACGCCACGCAAGGCGCGCGCGGCACGTCTCGTCGGCACGTAGATGGTGACGTCGGCCAGCGCCAGCGGATCGCCGTCGAAGCGGAAGTCGGGTATCAAGCTGCCGTCGAGCAGCGATGCCGCCAATGTCGGCAGGAAGGGGGTGCCGGGCGGTATGGAAAAGACGCGTGGCGACGCGCGGCCGCTCATAACGCCTCCGCCAATGCCCTTTTCACCGCTGCCTCGGCGGGTGCAATGGCATCGGGCGTGCCGACGGTGACCCAGCTGCCCGACATGCGCATGCCATGGAGCCGCCCGGATGCGATGGCCTCGTCGAAGTAGCGGTTGAGCGAGTGCGGCGCCTCGGCGGCAGCGGCAAACAGGCGCGGGTGGACGATCGCCGCGCCGGCATAGATCAGGCCTTCGGGCGCGCCCTTGGCACGGCGCAACGTACCGTCGGACGCGACGAGGAAGTCGGTGCTACCGGAATGTCCGGTCGCCTGTTTCAGGTCCGCCAGCATCAGGAGAATATCCATGCGGCCGGCATCCCAGGCAAGGGCGAGGCGGGTCAGGTTCGGTTCACCTTCGTCGATCCAGAAGGTATCGGCGTTGACGATATAGAACGGTGCTGCGCCAAGCTTAGGCAGCGCCCGGACGATGCCGCCGGCGGAATCGAGCAGCCCGTCGCGCTCGTCGGAGATTTCGATGCGTGGCGCGTGGCGGGAAGCGACGTGCTCGACGATCTGGTCGGGCAGGTAGTGGACGTTGACGACGGCCCGTTCGACGCCCGCTTCGGCAAGGCTGTCCAACCCCCAGTCGAGCAGGGTCTTGCCTGATATCCGCACCAGCGGTTTGGGCATCGTATCGGTGATCGGCCGCATTCGCTTGCCAAGGCCGGCGGCGAGAACCATGGCGACGGAGGGGTTTTTGGCAGGCCCACTCACGCGTCAGAACTCCTCGATCAGGCGGTTGTCGCGGTAGAAGTCGCGCAGTTCTGCAAGTGCCGGGTGAGAAAGAGAGCGGTGCAGGTAGTCCCTGATGCGCGGCAGGTGCCTGAGATATTGCGGCTTGCCGTCGCGCCGGTCGAGGCGGACGAAGATGCCGAGGATCTTCGAATTGCGCTGCGCCGCCATGATGGCATAGGCCTCGCGGAAGGCGGCCTCGTCGAAGCCGCCCGCAGCACGACGAGCCGCGACATAGGCATCGACGGTGCTGCGCTCGATGTCGGGCGACACGGTGACCCGCGCATCCATGGCGAGCGAGGCAACGTCGTAGGCCACCGGGCCGATCAGCGCGTCCTGGAAATCGACGATGCCGAGGCGGTCATGGCCGAGACGATCGGAGCGCCAGATGATGTTGGGCGAATGATAGTCGCGCAGCACGAGGCCATATTGCTTGTCGGCGAGGCGGTCGAAGGCGGCATTCCAGGCGGCATGGTAGCCGTCGCGCAGCGCATCCGATGCCGGCGCGCCGGTGACCGCCGGCACGTACCAGGCAAGCAGGAGATCGACCTCGATCATCAGCGCGTCGCGGTCGAAGGGAGGCACCTGATGGACGACGCCGGGTGCGACCTCGAGCCGGTTGTTCCAGTGTTTCCCGTGAATCATTGCCAGCAGTTCCGCCGCGGCGGCGTAGCGCGCAGCGACCGGCTTGCCGTCCGGATCGAGGAAGGCGCCTTCGCCGAGATGCTCGAGCAGCAGAAAGCCCTGATCGAGGTCCTGGGCGACGATGCCGGGCACGGTGACGCCGCCCGAAGCCAGCGCCTTGTCGATGGCGGCGAAGGCGGCGACGGTCTGGGCGGTGTGGGCGATCTCAGCATAAGGCTTGCCGTCGCGGACAGGCGGGCCGAGCACCATGCGCGGCGAGTTCATCAGCACCAGCGGCGCATGGCCTTCCAGTGTCACCGTCTCATAGGCGCGGGCCGAGGCGTCGCCGATGAAACGCGCGCGATGAGCCTCGCCCCAACCTGAAGCCGTGAGGAAATCGCGCATGGCCAGCGAGCGAGCAATGCGGCCGAACGCCGGACCATCGCCTGTAATGGTCACGCGGCGGCCGTCGCCTTCATGCTGAAACGCGATCCGCAGGCTGGTATCAGGCATCGCTTCGGCGGCCCGTTCGGGCCATTCGACCAGCGCCACACCGGAGCTTACCGCCTCGTCGAAACCGAGCTCTTCCAGCTCATCTGATGAAGACAGGCGGTAGAGGTCGAAATGATGAACGGCAACAGGCGTATCGTAGCTCTGGACCAGCGTGAAGGTCGGGCTCGGCACCTCATGCGCCGGATCGCCGGCCAGGGTGCGGATCAGGCCGCGCGCCAGTGTCGACTTGCCGGCGCCGAGGTCGCCATCGAGCAGGAACACGTCGCCCGGCAGCACCGCCATGGCGAGGTCCTCGCCCAGCTGCGTGGTCGCGGCCTCGTCGGGCAGGAATCGTTCCAGCGATCTGGCCGTGACCAAGGGCCTACTCCGCCGCGACCCGGACGCCAGCGGGCACGTCTGGGAACAGGCAGATCACCGTGGTGCCAAGATCCTTGCCGCTGTCGATGCGGACCGTGCCGCCATGCAGTTCGACGAAGCTCTTGACGATCGACAGGCCAAGGCCCGCACCGCGCTTGCGGCCACCGTTGACGCGGGATTCGAAGCGCTGGAACATGGTGTCGAGCACTTCGGGCGGCACGCCCGGGCCATCGTCATGGACGGAGAATTCAATGCCTTCGGCACGCTGGCGGCAAGCGAGCGTGATGGTGCTCGCCGCTGGTGCGTAGTTCACCGCGTTGCTGAGCAGATTGTAGAGAATCTGGCGCACGCGGGTCTCGTCGCCATTGAAGCTCTTGGGCGCGCCCTTGACCTCGATGGCGAGCTTGATCGAGTGCTCCTCCAGCCGGTCGGCGACTAGTTCGGCGGCGGCCTCGATGGCGCGATCGACATGAACTTCCGAAATATCGAGCTGCATGATGCCGGCGTCGACGGTGGCCAGGTCGAGGATATCGTTGACGATGGTCAGCAGCACGCCCGACGACGAGCCGATATGCTCGACATATTCGCGCTGGCGCGGTGACAGCGGCCCCGTGCCGGGCAGCGACAACAGCTCGGTGAAGCCGATGATGTTGGTCAGCGGCGAGCGCAGCTCGTAGGACACGTGCTGGACGAACTCGTTCTTGATCTGGTCGGCGCGTTGCAGCGCCTCGTTCTTGTCCTTCAGCGCGCGCTCGACATTGACGCTGTCGGTGACGTCGACGAAGGTCAGCATCACCTGGCCATTGGGCAGGTGGATGACCGCATGTTGCAGCACCGAGCCGTTCTTGAGCTCGGTCTGGCCATGACGGTCGCTGCGTTCGTCGAAGCCGGTGACGGCGGAAACGAAATCGCCCCACGGGCTTTTCTCGGCCCGCGTGTCGCATTCTGCCCGGATGGCCGAGATATGCGTGCTCTGCCGTAGCGCATCCGGCGAGACGCCCCAGAGCTGGCCGAAGGCTGGATTGAACAGGCGGATACGGCCGTCGGGGCCAAAGACGACGACGCCTTCGGCCAAGTTGTCGAGGGTTTCGCTCTGGACACGCACCGCGGTGGTGTAGCGGCTTTCGAGATCGATCCTCTCGGTCAGGTTCTCGAATACCCAGGTGACGCCGCCCTTGGGCTGCGGATTGGCAACGACGCGGATGGTGCGGCCATCGGGCAGGTGCCAGAGATGCTCCTGCGGGTCGACGGCGCGATAGGCCGACAACAGGTTCTCCTTCCAGCGGCGCCATTCCTGCTGTTCCGGCAGCTTGCGTTCGCTGCGCAGGCGGTCGAGCAGCAGCGCATTGTCGGGCGCGCTTGAGATGTAGCCGGCGTCGAGGTCCCAGAGCTTCTGGAAGGCGTTGTTGTAGAAACGCAGCTTCTGGCCGGCGTCGAAGGTGGCAACCGCGGTGGCGACCTGGTCGAGCGTATCGGCGTGGCTGCGCACGACCAGGCTGTATTCTTCACGGATGGCCTCGGCGGCACTCATGTCGGCGGCAATGCCAGCCGAGCCTTCCTTGCCGACCACGTCGGTGACGGCAAACATCTTGCGGTCACCGTCGATGACGGTCGAAAGCGTCTGCTGGAACAGCGGCCGCGTCTGGTGTTGCTGGACGATAGCCTCGCGCGACTGGGTGCCGAGGAACTCCTTGCCGTCGCGGATTGCGGCGGACGAATCCACTGCTTCGACGGCCTTGGCGAAGGCCTTGTTGACCCATTTCAGGCGGCCGTCGGCATCGCGCATCCAGAACGGCATGTCGATGGCGTCCATCAGGCCGATCAGCGTCTCGTATTCGGCACTCAGGCGCTGGTTTTCGAGCTTCAGCCGCGCCTGGCCGCGCTGCGCCTCGGAAATCGAGACAAAGCGGACGATGACATGGGCGCCGCTCTTGCGGCCATGGACCTCGAGCGCGGCATTGGCATGGGTCTCGGCGATCAGTTCGAAAGCGGTGCCCCTGTCGCGCAAGGCGGCGATGGCGTTTTCGAGTGCTGCAGCCGAACGCGGCATCAGCCAGCGGCCGAAGCCGAGGAAGGCGGCACGGTCATCCGGCGCACCGGTCTCGATCGGCAGCGAACCGACGAGCTCGGGCTTCTTGTTTTCGTTGGCCCAGACGATGACGCGCTGGTCACGCAGGTTGAGCAGGGCCTCCGAGCGCTGCAGCGACGCATTGAGATCGGCGACACGCCCGCGCAGCTCGGCATTTTCGGCGCTGATGCGACCCTTTTCGCGGATCAGCGCTATGGCGGAAATCAGGGCAGCACCCATCACGCCGACGAACATGGCAAGCTGGATGACTTCCGCCGTGCTCACCGGCAGGCCGGCAACTGATGCCTGCTGGGCATGGGCGAAACCGAAAGGCGTGCAAAGAGCGCTGGCACCAAGCAGGACGACAGCTGCGCGGCCGCCGAGCCGACGCATGGTCTGCCACCTGCCGCTGGAACGGGCCATCTGCGAATCCTGGTGGCCGCCGGAAACGGCCTGTCCCGCTGGAAGCGGGTATTCCCCCGGCATGTCTTGTTCCTCTCCGCCGCCTGAATGCGAGACCGCCCTGAAGCGCCCCCATAATCCCGCCGAGGACGGGCGCGTGACGAATCACGTCACAATACCCGGTAGGCGAATCGCCGTGAAGAAGGCGTTTGCGCAAAAAGAGAAGCCGGGCGAAAGTCAATCGCCCGGCTTCAATATGTGGTATGTTTATTCGCTATGGTTAATAGCGGTAGTGTTCCGGCTTGAACGGACCCTTCGGCGTGACGCCGATATAGGTCGCCTGCTCATCGCTCAGCGTGGTCAGCTTGGCGCCAAGCTTGTCGAGATGCAGGCGCGCGACCTTCTCGTCGAGGTGCTTGGGCAGCACATAGACCTCGTTCTTGTAGTGGCCGGGCTTGGTCCAGAGTTCGATCTGGGCCAGCGTCTGGTTGGTGAACGACGCCGACATCACGAAGCTCGGATGGCCCGTAGCGTTGCCGAGGTTGAGCAGACGGCCTTCCGACAGCAGGATCATGCGCTTGCCGTCGGGGAAGGAGATCATGTCGACCTGCGGCTTGACGTTGGTCCACTTCAGATTGCGCAGAGCAGCAACCTGGATTTCGTTGTCGAAGTGGCCGATGTTGCCGACGATGACCATGTCCTTCATCAGGCGCATATGGTCGAGGGTGATGACGTCCTTGTTGCCGGTCGTGGTGATGACGATGTCGGCGGACGGAGCAGCGTCTTCGAGCGTCACGACTTCAAAGCCGTCCATCGCTGCCTGCAGCGCGCAGATCGGGTCGACTTCGGTGACCTTAACGCGGGCGCCGGCACCCTGCAGCGAGGCTGCCGAGCCCTTGCCGACGTCGCCATAACCGCAGACGACGGCAACCTTACCGGCCATCATGACGTCGGTGCCGCGGCGAATGCCGTCGACCAGCGATTCCTTGCAGCCATACTTGTTGTCGAACTTCGACTTGGTGACCGAGTCGTTGACGTTGATCGCCGGGAAGGGCAGCAGGCCCTTCTTCTGCAACTGGTAGAGACGGTTGACGCCGGTCGTGGTCTCTTCGGTGACGCCACGGATGGCGGCCTTGTGCTTGGCGAAGAAGCCCGGCGTTTCGGCCATGCGCTTCTTGATCTGGGCAAACAGGATCTCTTCTTCCTCGCTGCCCGGGTTGGACAGCACGTTCTCGCCGGCTTCGGCGCGGGCGCCGATCAGGATGTACATGGTGGCGTCGCCGCCATCATCGAGGATCATGTTGGTGGCGCCACCGTCGGTCCACTGGAAGATCTGGTCGGTGTACTGCCAGTATTCCTCGAGCGTCTCGCCCTTGACGGCGAAGACCGGGATGCCCGTTTCGGCGATTGCCGCGGCAGCGTGGTCCTGGGTCGAGAAGATGTTGCACGAGGCCCAACGGATGTCGGCGCCGAGTTCCTTCAGCGTCTCGATCAGCACGGCCGTCTGGATCGTCATATGCAGCGAGCCGGAAATGCGCGCGCCCTTGAGCGGCTTTGCTTCGCCGAATTCCTCGCGGCAGGCCATCAGGCCCGGCATTTCGGTTTCGGCGATCTCGATTTCCTTGCGACCCCAGCCGGCGAGCGAAATGTCGGCGACCAGATAATCCTTGCTACCCGTCATGGCTTGCTCCGATTCCTGTTTTACTGCGCGCCGAGCGGGAGGCTTGAAAGGGCGCGCGAAAGATCGGCCTGACTACCAGATCGGGCCGTCATCGACAATGGGACATAAAGAAATCTTTATTCGTGCATGTCGCTGGATTGATGCCCGGCGATCAGCACTCCTCGCCGAAGCGGGCGGCGACGAGGGTCGCAAGCGCTTCCATCGCCTGGTCGGCTTCGGGACCGCTGGCGGTCACCCGGATCGTGCAGCCGGGGCTGGCGGCCAGCATCATCAGGCCCATGATCGAGGTGCCGCCGACCGAAATGCCGTCCTTCTCGACGCTGATCGAGGCCTGGAATTCGCCGGCGATCTGGACGAACTTCGCCGAAGCGCGCGCGTGCAGGCCGCGCTGGTTGACGATGGCGAGGTCCCTGACGAGGTGGCCCTTCTCGGGCGAGTAGGGCATGCCGCTCATTTGCCGCTCAACACCTGACTTGCAACGTTGATGTATTTGCGGCCTGCCGCCTGCGCCTCGTCGAGGGCGCCGGGCATATTGTCGGCCTTGCGCACGCTGGTCAGCTTGATCAGCATCGGCAGGTTCATGCCGGCGATGACTTCGACGCGGCCGGCTTCCATCACCGAGATGGCGAGGTTCGACGGCGTGCCGCCAAACATATCTGTCAAGACGACGACGCCGGTGCCGGTGTCGGCGCGGGCGACCGCATCGATGATGTCGCTGCGGCGCTGGGCCATATCGTCATCGGCGCCGATGGAGACGGTCTCGAAATTTTCCTGCGGTCCGACGACGTGTTCCACGGCATGGCGGAACTCCTCAGCCAGTTGACCGTGCGTCACAAGCACGAGTCCGATCATTCTGTCATGGCTCCCGTCATGGCCCTTTCACAGCCGCGCAGTATTTTTGCCGCCTCCTTGGGGGCGGGAGCGCTATCTTGTCGACGGCGAGGGCGTTTACAAGCCCCAATTTACGGCACGACATGCCATTTTGACGCAATGCAGCAAAAATGTTGGGCAGGCTCAGGCCAAAAACCAGGCGCCGAGCGCCGCGAGTACGGCGGGTATGGTCGAGGTGATTTCGCGCTCGGCGAGCATAGCCATAGGCACTCTGCAACCCAGAAGAAGCTCACTTGCAGGCTCGGGAAAACGCTCGACCTCATTGACTGGTACAAGCCTGACAAGCAGGTCGATCGCTGCGGCTGCCTCATATTCGGCAGGAACGGGACCGAGACCCCTGACTTCGACGAGGCCGGCGATTGTTGCAGGCGCATGGCAGACTAGCCGCCCCTGATGGGCCAAAAGGAACACCTGGTCGTCCGACACGAGCCTGGCAAAGCGGCCGGCCGCGCGGAACCTTTCAACCAGCGCCATGGCCAGCGCGGTCTTGCCGGAGCCAGACGGACCGGCCACCAGCACACCGCGCTCGCCGAGCACGATCGCCGTGGCATGCATGTTGATCGGCTGCACGGATCAGCTTTCGGCCGGGAAGGCGACGATGAAACGCGCGCCCTTGAGTTCGCCCGGCTTGGTGCCGGTGATGTTTTCGGCCGTCAGCGTGCCGCCATGGGCTTCGACGATCTGGCGGCTGATCGACAGGCCAAGGCCCGAATTCTGGCCGAAGGCTTCACCGGCAGGCCTGTCGGTATAAAAACGTTCGAAGATGCGGTCGATGTTTTCGGCGCGGATGCCGGGACCGTTGTCCTCGACCGTTATGACGTTGAACTTGCCGACCCGCGCCAGCGAAATGGCGATGTGGCCATGATCGTCGGGCACGAAGGAGCGGGCGTTTTCGATCAGGTTGGTGATGACCTGGCCGATGCGCAGATCGTGGCCGGCGACATTGTAGTTCTTCACGCCGGCCGGCAGCTTGGCCGGATTGAATTCGATCTCGACCGGCTTCTTGTGACGGCCGGTCTCGCGTGACACCGCAACCAGATCGCCGACGAACTTCTTGAGGTCGACCTTGCTCGCGTCTTCGCGGGCCAGTTCGGCATCCAGACGCGAGGCGTCGGAAATGTCTGTTATCAGCCGGTCGAGGCGGCGCACGTCGTGCTGGATGACCTCCATCAAGCGCGCCCGCGAATTTTCGTTCTTGGCGAGCGGCAAGGTTTCGACGGCACTGCGCAGCGAGGTCAGCGGGTTCTTGAGCTCATGGCTGACGTCGGCGGCAAAGCTCTCGATCGCCTCGATGCGCGCGTAAAGCGCATTGGTCATGTCGCGCACGGCAACCGACAGGTTGCCGATCTCGTCCTGGCGATCGGAGAAATCGGGGATCTCCTCGCGGTTCTTGCCGCCGCGCCGCACGCGATTGGCAGCGGCCGACAGCCGGCGCAGAGGGGTCGCGATGGTCGAGGCCAGCAGCATCGACAAAATGGCGGTGACGAGCGCAGCGACGCCGAAGACGCGCAGGATGGCCTTTTGCTCGGCAGCGACGATCTTGTCGATGTCGCCGCCTTCAGTCGACAGCATCAGCACGCCGAGGACGGCGCGGAAACGCTGGATCGGCACCGCAACCGAAACGATCTGCTCGCCCTGCTCGCTGACACGGACGATGGTCGCCGGCCCGCCGGTCAGTGCCTGCACGACCTCGGGGAACGCGGCACCATTGCCACCGGGCTGCTCCTTGTAGACCGGCAGCGAGGAGTCGACGAAAAAGTCGAAGACGAACTTCTGTGCCCGCTCGATCAGCGTCGGCTCTTCTTCCTCGACCGGAGGCAGGTCGTAGCGCAGAATCTGGTGGCGCGAGTCGAGCAACAGGTTGGCGTCGCGGTCGTAGATGCGGGCGCGCGTCCGGGTCGGCGAGATCAGGCGGCGCAGCAGCGGCGCCACGCGCTCCGGATTGATCGGGAAGTCGAGGCTGTCGAGTTGGTCGGTGCCAGGCCCGAGGCTTTCGCCGGCCTGCAGCTCCAGCAGCTTTTCAGGGTCGATCCTGATGGCATCGGTCTCGACCGTGGCGGACGAGGCGATGGCGCCGGCAATGATGCCGCCCTGCGTCATCAGGCTTTCGACGCGCGCTTCGATCAGCGCGCCGCGAAACGCATTGAGATAGAAGATGCCGGCGACCAGAACTGCAAGGCCGGCGAGATTCAGGAACAGGATGCGGCGGGTCAGGCTCGAAAAGAAGTAGTGGCCGAGCAGGCGGCTCAGGCGGATGCGGGTCCGGTCGAGAAACAGCAGGCGGCCGCGCGGCCGCTTGGAGGCGGCCGCCGGCTTCCTGATCTCTGCGTCCATCGCCATGTGATCTCAGCCCTCGCCGATATCACGCTTCGCGGAATCTGTAGCCGACACCGTAAAGGGTTTCGATCATCTCGAAGTCGTCGTCGACAGCCTTGAACTTCTTGCGCAGGCGCTTGATGTGGCTGTCGATGGTGCGGTCGTCGACATAGACCTGCTCATCATAAGCCGAATCCATCAGAGCGTCGCGGCTCTTGACCACGCCGGGGCGCTGCGCCAGCGAGTGCAGGATCAGGAATTCGGTGACGGTGAG
The DNA here is from genome assembly GCF_014863355.1 of Aminobacter carboxidus. Taxonomy (GTDB): domain Bacteria; phylum Pseudomonadota; class Alphaproteobacteria; order Rhizobiales; family Rhizobiaceae; genus Aminobacter; species Aminobacter carboxidus. The sequence goes on from NZ_JACZEP010000002.1 coordinate 171,204, forward strand.
GACGACCGGCTCGCCCTTCCAGGTGCAGGTATGGCGCTCCTGGTCCATCACCAGTTGGCCACGCTCGAGCGACCGGGCCTGCTGCGTCGGCGCCTTGGTGGCAGCTTCGCGGGCACTTGCCCGGCGCAGCACGGCGCGGACGCGCTCGACAAGCAGGCGCTGCGAGAACGGCTTGCGGATGAAATCGTCGGCGCCCATCTTGAGACCGAAGAGCTCGTCGATCTCGTCATCCTTGGAGGTCAGGAAGATCACCGGCAGGTCGGTCTTCTGGCGCAGCCGGCGCAAAAGCTCCATGCCGTCCATGCGCGGCATCTTGATGTCGAGGATGGCGAGGTTCGGCGGACGCGCCGCCAGCCCTTCGAGCGCCGATGCACCATCCGTGTAGGTCTCGACACGGTAGCCCTCGGACTCCAGTGCGATCGAAACCGATGTCAAAATGTTGCGGTCGTCGTCGACAAGCGCGATCGTTGCCATTTCCTGCTGCTCCCTCATGAGCCGGTGTCCCTTCCTGCTTCGAGCAGGGCTTGTGCAGGACAAATTAGGTACAAAATGTGGCATAGCCGCCGATCGCGGGGAGCGCAACCGCCATGCCTTGTGCCTGCCTTATATGGGGCGGCGACGCCAAAGCTCGAACAAAAAACCGCCGATCTTGTATGGGTCGCCGCACCGTTCCCCATCTTTTAAACGATTTAGATAAATTTCAAAATTTTTAAATCGATTAATGATTTGAAATCGCTGACCTTTTCTGTTTCAGCCTGCCTCAGTCCCGTTGGGACGGCGGCGTCCGGCCCGTAGACCGGACACAGCGTCATGGCTACGAGGCTTCACTAGATGACCGAAACCGGTAAGCGAAATCCCGCCTGCGGGATCGAAACGGCAGGGCTCAAAACGTCGGGCACCGTCCGTTACAACTTTGGCGCTGCATTTCTCACCGAAGAAGCGATCCGCCGCGGCGAGGCTCGCCTGACCGCCCATGGCGCACTCGTCGCCGAAACCGGCCAGCACACCGGCCGTTCGCCCAAGGACAAGTTCGTCGTGCGCGACGAAAACACCGAAGCCCATGTCTGGTGGGACAACAACAAGCCGATCAGCCGGGCGCAATTCGATGCGCTGCACGCCGATTTCCTGGCCCAGGCTGCCGACAAGGACCTTTACGTGCAGGACCTGATCGGCGGCGCTGACCGTACGCTGTGCCTGCCGACACGTGTTGTCACCGAATTCGCCTGGCACTCGATGTTCATCCGCAACCTGTTGATCCGTCCGACGGAAGCCGAGCTCGCCGCCTTCGTGCCCGAGATGACGATCATCGACCTGCCTTCGTTCCGCGCCGACCCGGCCCGCCACGGCACCCGCAGCGAAACCGTGATCGCCGTCGACCTGACCCGCATGATCGTGCTGATCGGCGGCACCGCCTATGCCGGCGAGATGAAGAAGTCGGTGTTCACCGCGCTCAACTACCTGCTGCCGACCAAAGGCGTGATGCCGATGCACTGCTCGGCGAATGAAGGCCCCGACGGCGACGCCGCCGTGTTCTTCGGCCTGTCGGGCACCGGCAAGACGACGCTGTCGGCCGACCCCAAGCGCACACTGATCGGCGACGACGAGCACGGCTGGGGCCCGCACGGCATCTTCAACTTCGAAGGCGGCTGCTACGCCAAGACGATCCGCCTGTCGGCCGAGGCCGAGCCGGAGATCTTCGCCACCACCCAACGCTTCGGCACAGTGCTCGAGAATGTCGTGCTGGACGACAACCGCGTGCCGGACTTCGACGACGGCTCGCGCACCGAAAACACCCGCTGCGCCTATCCGCTCGACTTCATCCCCAATGCCAGCGCCACCGGCCAGGCCAGCCATCCCAAGAACATCATCATGCTGACGGCGGATGCGTTCGGCGTGATGCCGCCCATCGCCAAGCTGACGCCCGCCCAGGCGATGTATCACTTCCTGTCGGGCTACACGGCCAAGGTCGCCGGCACCGAGCGTGGCGTGACCGAGCCAGAAGCGACCTTCTCGACCTGCTTCGGCGCGCCCTTCATGCCGCGCCACCCCTCGGAATACGGCAACCTGCTGCGTCAGCTGATCGCCGAGCACAATGTCGACTGCTGGCTGGTCAACACCGGCTGGACCGGCGGCGCCTATGGCACCGGTTCGCGCATGCCGATCAAGGCGACGCGCGCACTGCTGTCGGCAGCGCTCGTCGGCTCACTGAACTCGGTCGAGTTCCGCACCGATGCGAATTTCGGCTTCGCCGTACCGGTCTCGGTGCCCGGCGTCGACGCCAGCATCCTCGACCCGCGCTCGACCTGGGCCGACGCCGCTGCCTATGACCGCCAGGCCAAGAAGCTGGTGTCGATGTTCGTCGAAAATTTCGGCAAGTTCGAAAGCCATGTCGACGCGACCGTGCTGGGTGCTGCCCCGCAGGTGCTCGACGCCGCCGAATAAGGAGCAGTATCGTCTCAAGCACTTCGACGAGGCCCGGTTCACCGCCGGGCCTTTTCTTTTCAGCAGCTACACGGCATGACTTGGCGCATGAGCGCCGACGACAAGATTTTCATCGCCAACGACGTGGTCATCCATCCCGATGACCTCGAGGAAAACTTCATCCGCTCCTCGGGACCCGGCGGCCAAAACGTCAACAAGGTGGCAACCGCCGTGCAACTGCGCTTTGACGCGGCCAACGCGCCGGGGCTGCCCGAGCGGGTGCGCGAGCGCACCATCAAGCTCGCCGGCCAGCGCGCGACCAAGGACGGTGTCATCGTCATCGAGGCCGGGCGCTACCGGACGCAGGAGCAGAACCGCGCCGATGCCCGCGCCAGGCTCACCGCGCTCGTCGCCAAGGCCGCCGAACCACCACCGCCGCCGCGCAAGAAGACCAGGCCGACAAAGGGTTCGGTCGAGCGCAGGTTGAAAACCAAGTCCGGCCGCTCGACAGTCAAGAAGCTGCGCGGGCGAGTCGACGGCGATTAGATCCCAAGTACTGATCCTGCTTCCATTTTGGTTTTGCAGGTGCCAATCTCCGGCAACTGCCACAGCAAGGGAGACCACGAATGGGCATGTTCGATTTCGTCAAGAATGTCGGCAAGAAGCTTGGTTTCGGCGACGATGAGGCGCCGAGCGCCGACACGCTGAAGAAGGAACTCGACTCGCACAAGCTCGGCACGGACAACGTACAGGTCGTGGTCAAGGGCGACACCGCCGTGCTGACCGGCGTGGTCAAGGACCAGTCGATTTTCGAAAAGGCTGTTATCGCCGTCGGCAACACGCTTGGTGTGTCCAAGGTGCAGGCCGATGAGTTGAAAGTCGTGGCGCCGGATTCGGGCCTCAAGCTCGACGGCAATGTCGACATGACCGAACTGGTCAAGGCGGCGACACCGGCCAAGGCGCCGGTATTCTACACGGTCAAGAAGGGTGACAACCTGTCGAAGATCGCCGAAGCCCAGTACGGCAAGGGCAAGGCGTCGAAATACACCGTCATCTTTGAGGCCAACAAGCCGATGCTGTCGCATCCCGACAAGATCTATCCCGGCCAGGTGCTGCGTATCCCCGATATCGCGACGGCCTGATCCGAAACCTCATTCGATGCGGAACGGCGGCTTTCGGGTCGCCGTTTTGCTTTTCAGGTGGCATTGTGGCCGGCCAATTCAGGCGAGGTATCCGTGCTCGTATTGCCCAAAGGCGTCCGCCACATGCCCGGCTTCCTCACCCGCGAGGCGCAGGAAAAGCTTGTCGAAAGCATCCGTGAGGTGGTGAAGGCAGCACCGCTCTACACGCCCGCCATGCCGAAAACCGGCAAGGAAATGAGCGTGCGCATGACCAATTGCGGCTCGCTCGGCTGGGTCACCGACAAGGAGCGCGGCTATCGCTACCAGCCGACCCATCCGGTCAGCGGCGAACCATGGCCGCAAATCCCCGAGGCGCTGCTGGGTCTATGGCGCGAAGTTGCGGGCTATCCGCATCCGCCGGAAGCCTGCCTGGTCAATTTCTACACCGAAACTGCCAAGATGGGCCTGCACCAGGATCGCGACGAACGCGAGTTCGACGCCCCTGTCGTCTCGGTGTCGCTGGGCGACGCCTGCCTGTTCCGCGTCGGCGGTGTCAGGCGAGACGACCGCTCGGTGTCGTTCCGGCTTGAAAGCGGCGACGTTGTGGTGCTGGGCGGGGAGGGGCGGCTCGCCTTCCATGGCGTCGACCGCGTCTATCCGATGACCTCGGCGCTGTTGAAGCAGGGCGGGCGAATCAACCTGACGCTTCGGCGGGTGACGAAGCCGGCCGCAGTGTAACCGCCGATCGGGTCGAATCCTCAAAGCTTGCGGATCGCCACTTCTTCGACGAGATGGCCAGCACCCTTCTTGAGGATCAGGTCGGCGCGCGGGCGCGTCGGAAGAATGTTCTCGCGCAGGTTCTTCAGGTTGATGTTGGCCCAGAGCCCTTCGGCAATCGCCCGTGCCGCATCTTCCGACAGCTGTGAATAGCGGTGGAAGAAGGACTGCGGATTGCGGAAGGCGGTCTCGCGCAGCCGCATGAAGCGGTCGATGTACCACTCGTGGATGATCTGCTCGTCGGCGTCGATATAGATCGAGAAGTCGAAGAAATCGGAGACGAACGGCACGAACTTGCCATCCTTGGGCAGCTCACGCGGCTGCAGCACGTTGATGCCCTCGAAGATCAGGATGTCGGGGCGGTCGACGCTGACGAACTCGCCGGGCATGACGTCATAGGTCAGATGCGAGTAGACAGGGGCGCGGACATTGGGCTGGCCCGACTTGATGGCCGAGAGGAAACGCAGCAGCGCGCCGACGTCATAGCTGTCGGGAAAGCCCTTGCGCTCCATCAGATTGTCGCGGCGCAGGACCTCGTTGGGGTGGAGGAAGCCGTCCGTCGTGACGAGATCGACCTTCGGGCTCGACGGCCAGCGGGTCAGCAGCTCTTTCAGGATGCGCGCGGTGGTCGACTTGCCGACGGCGACCGAGCCGGCCATGCCAATGATGAAGGGGGTCTTGGTGCCCTTCTTCTCCGAGTTGAAGAAGCGCTGGCGCTGGCGAAACAGCTGCTGGCTGGTCTCGACATGGGCCGACAGCAGTCGCGACAGCGACAGGTAGATGCGGCGGACTTCCTCGAGGTCGATCGGCTCATACATCGAGCTCAGCCGCCCAACCTCGTCCTGGGTCAATGTCATCGACATGTCGGCGCCAAAGCCCGCCCAATGCTCGGCGGAAAAGAACCAGTAGGGGGAATATTTGTCCGTCGGCGCGAGCTGATCCATCGAATCTTCCCTGCAGGTCCTGACTGGGGTCAGACTTCGTTGTTGCGCGAGGCCTTTTCGGCAATTCCGGACTGCGAGGTGCGCCGCTCCAGCTCGGCCATCACGTCAGTCATCGGAATGCCGGCGACGGCCAGCACGACGAGCCAATGATAAAGGAGATCGGCACTTTCCGAAACGAGGGCGCCATCGTCGCCCTTGACCGCGGCGATCACGGTCTCGACCGCCTCTTCGCCAAGTTTCTTGGCCGCGCGCTCCATGCCCGACTGGTAGAGCTTGGCGGTCCAGGAACTGGCATCGCCCGAGCGGGCGCGCTCAGTGACGATCTTTTCCAGATCGGAAAGGGAGAATGCGCTCATCTGGGCCTCGGCAGTCTATCTATTTGTTGTAGCATGATCTTTTCCGAAAACCGGTTTCCACTTTTCGGGATCATGCTAATCAACCAATGGGATCGAGCCGCATCGGCAAGCCCGCTTTTGCCATGTGTGCCTTGGCCTCGGCAATGGTGTAGGTGCCGAAATGGAAGATCGAGGCGGCGAGAACGGCGGTGGCATGGCCGTCGCGGATGCCAGCGACCATGTGGTCGAGATTGCCGACGCCACCTGAGGCGATGACCGGCGCGCGCACCGCGTCGGCCACAGCACGGGTCAATGCGATGTCGTAGCCGATCTTGGTGCCGTCGCGGTCCATCGAGGTCAGCAGGATTTCGCCGGCGCCGAGGTCGACGACCTTGCGGGCGAATTCGACGGCGTCGATGCCGGTGCGCTCGCGGCCACCATGGGTGAAGATTTCCCAGCGATCGGTCTCGTTCGCCGCTGAAACCTTCTTGGCGTCGATGGCAACGACGATGCACTGGTTGCCGAACTTGTCGGCGGCCTCGGCGACGAAGGATGGGTTCTTCACCGCCGCCGTGTTGATCGACACCTTGTCGGCCCCGGCCAAAAGCAGCTTGCGGATGTCTGCGACCTGGCGCACGCCACCACCGACCGTCAGCGGCATGAAGCACTGCTCGGCGGTGCGGGCGATGACGTCGAAAATGGTCTCGCGGTTGTCGGACGAGGCGGTGATGTCGAGGAAGCAGAGTTCGTCGGCACCCGCCGCATCATAGGCCTTGGCGGCCTCGACCGGATCGCCGGCGTCGATCAGATCGACGAACTGTACGCCCTTCACTACTCGACCATCTTTCACATCGAGGCAGGGGATGACGCGGGCCTTGAGGGTCATGGCCGCTCCTCGAACAGGCCCGGCTCTGGCTTCAACTCGCCGCGCAGGATCGCCAAAGCCTGGACCGGGTCGATGCGGCCGTCGTAGAGCGCGCGGCCGGAGATGGCTCCTTCGAGCTTCTTGGCATCGGGCATCGTCATGCGCACGATGTCGGCGAGCGAGGCGAGGCCGCCGGAGGCGATGACCGGGATCGACACCGCCTCGGCAAGATCGATGGTCGAATCCCAGTTGATGCCGGCCAGCACGCCGTCGCGGTCGATGTCGGTGTAGATGATGGCTGCGACGCCGGCACCCTCGAACTTCCTGGCAAGCTCCACGACGCCGAGGCTGGAGGCTTCGGCCCAGCCCTCGACGGCAACCTTGCCGCCCTTGGCGTCGATGCCGACGGCGACCTTGCCGGGGAATTTACGGCAAGCTTCCTTGACCAGTTCAGGATTGCGCACGGCCACCGTGCCTAAGATGACGCGGGCGAGGCCCTTGTCCAGCCAGCCCTCGATATGGGCGAGCGTACGGATGCCGCCGCCGAGCTGGACCGGGTTCTTCGTCGCCTTGAGGATTGCCTCGACCGCCGCGCCATTGACGCTCTCGCCGGCGAAGGCGCCATTGAGGTCGACCACGTGCAGCCACTCGAAGCCCTGGTCCTCGAAGGCTTTCGCCTGGGCGCCGGGATCATCGTTGTAGACGGTCGCCTGGTCCATGTCGCCGAGCTTGAGGCGCACGCACTGGCCATCCTTGAGGTCGATGGCGGGGAAAAGGATCATGCTCAGACGCCTTCAACGATGACGAACTTGCCGATGGAGGCGGCGTGGCGAAGCTTCACCACTTCCTGGTATTCCGGCGAGTGGTAGCAGGCCACCGCCTGCTCGTAGGACTCGAACTCGACGACGACATGGCGATTGCCGGTCGGGCCCTCGGGATCGTCGTGACGGCCGCCGCGAACGATCAGCTTGGCGCCGTATGGAGCGATTGCCGCGCCATTGCTGGCGACATAGGCGGGATAGGCCTCGGGGTCGGTGATCTCGATCATCGCGATCCAGTAGCCCTTCTTCGTCGTCATGGCTTCCACCTCAGGAAATTGGCAATGAGAGCGAGGCCCAGCGCCTGGCTCTTTTCGGGATGAAACTGGGTGCCGACAAGGTTGTCACGCGCCACCGCAGCGGTGACCCGGCCGCCATAATCGGCGGTGGCCAGCACTTCTTTTTCTTTGCTCGCATCGAGATGGTAGGAGTGCACGAAATAGGCGTGCAGGCCCTGGGGTCCGGTGGTGATGCCGTCGAAGACCGGATGGGCATGTTTCACGTGAATCGTGTTCCAGCCGATCTGCGGAATCTTCAGCGTCGGGTCGGTCGGCGTGATCTCCTTGACGTCGCCCGCGATCCAGCCAAAGCCGTTGGTAACGGTCTTTTCCAGCCCGCGTTCGGACATCAGCTGCATGCCGACGCAGATGCCGAGAAAGGGATGCGCCTTGCGGATGGCGACCTCCTCGACCGCCTCCCACATGCCTTCGACGGCGCCAAGGCCGCGAGCACAATCGGCATAGGCGCCGACGCCTGGAAGCACGATGCGGTCAGCCGACCGCACCCGCTCGGCATCGGCGGTGAGCTCGATCTCGGCCGCGATGCCGGCCTCGCGGGCGGCGCGTTCGAAGGCCTTGGTCGCCGAGCGCAGATTGCCCGAACCGTAGTCGATGATGGCAACGCGCATGTCAGTTTCTTCCGGGATAGTGCAGGAGGCCGAGGGCGGCGCCTGAGGGCGGTTGGCGTGGGGCCGCAGTCGGCGCGATGGTCATCGGCGCCGACAGCTTTTCTTCAGCCACGTCGTCGGCGGCGTAGAGGTAGCGCAATTCGGCGGCCTCGATGGTGTCGGCCTCGATCACGCCCCACTGGCGCCAGCCGGCACGGCGAAGCGCAGCGACCCTGAGTGCACCGCCCTCCAACCCGACATAGAGCGAGATCAGCAGCGACAGAAGCGGCACGGCTGCGATCAGCCCGCTCCATTCGCCGACAGCGCCCAAAGCGAGGGTGACGGCAAAAGTCACCGCCGCCAGAACCCAGAGACGGTGCCACAGCATCCACAGCAGCGGAGCGATGAAGCCGAAGAAATAAAAGCCGTCGCGGACGAAGACGGCACCTTCCGAAGCGTTTTTTCCTGCCGAAACAGGCGGCTCCATGACGACATGGATGGCCATGGCTATCCCTTCAGGCTGCCCTTGGTCGAGGGTACTGCGTCAGGCTGGCGCGGATCGCTTTCAAGGGCCATGCGCAATGCGCGCGCCACTGCCTTGAAGCAGGTTTCGGCGATGTGATGGTTGTTGGCGCCGTAAAGGTTGGTGACGTGCAGCGTGATGCCGGCATTCTGGGACAGCGCCTGGAAGAACTCGCGCACCAGCTCGGTATCGAAGGTGCCGATCTTGGGCGCCGAGAACGTCACGTCCCAGACCAGGAACGGCCGGCCCGACACGTCGATTGCGGCGCGCGTCAACGTCTCGTCCATGGCGAGGTCAATCGAGGCATAGCGCATGATACCGCGGCGTTCGCCCAGAGCCTTGGACAGCGCCTGGCCGATGGCGATGCCGCAATCCTCGACGGTGTGGTGGTCGTCGATGTGCAGGTCGCCCTTGGCCGTGACCTTCATGTCGATCAGCGAATGCCTGGAGAGCTGGTCGAGCATATGGTCGAAGAAGCCGACGCCGGTCGACATTTCCGAACGGCCGGTGCCATCGACATGGACCGAGACGGAGATCTCGGTTTCCTTGGTCTTGCGGCTGACTTCGGCGGAACGGGGGGCCATTGGCGGGTCCTTGTCCTGTAAAACGTCAGCCTAATAACAGCATGATCGGCCGCTTGCCAATCGCTGGGAAAGGGCATTTCGTCGATAGGCGCGCGGATTTGCATTCCTTGCGCCGCGTCATACATAAGACGCCAACTTCCACTCGTAACGCGCAAGCTGCCAAAGAGGGGCCGCGCGCCACGGAGCAACATATGTCCAATGAACAGAGCATGCACGCCACGACCATCGTGACCGTGCGCAAGGGCAATAAGGTGGTCATCGCCGGCGACGGCCAGGTCAGCCTCGGCCAGACCATCATGAAGGGCAATGCCCGCAAGGTCCGCCGCCTCGGCAAGGGCAATGTGATCGCCGGTTTTGCCGGCGCCACCGCCGACGCCTTCACGCTTCTCGAAAGGCTCGAAGCCAAGCTCGAGCAGTATCCCGACCAGCTGACACGCGCCTGCGTCGAACTCGCCAAGGACTGGCGCACCGATCGCTACCTGCGCCGCCTCGAGGCGATGATGCTGGTGGCCGATAAGAACGTGTCGCTGGCGCTGACCGGCACTGGCGACGTGCTGGAGCCGGAGTTCGGCGTCATGGCCATCGGCTCGGGCGGCAATTATGCACTCGCCGCAGCCCGCGCGTTGATGGACACCGACAAGGACGCCGAGGAGATCGCCCGCAAGGCGATGCAGATCGCCGCCGACATCTGCGTCTACACCAACCACAGCTTCGTGATTGAAACGCTCGATGCCGAGTGAGGCAGCCGCCCAGTATGACTTCCGCCCGGTCACCAAGGCCGACCTGCCCGTCATCAAGGCATGGCTGGCCGAGCCGCACGTCGCCGAATGGTGGGACGATCCCGAGACCGAGATCGCCCAGATCAAGGAACACATCGACAGCATCTCGGTCGAGCCGCTGATCATCGAACTGGACGGCAAGCCGATCGGCTACCTCCAGAGCTACGATCCGCATATGGAGGACGACCATCCCTATCAGGACCAGCCCTTCGGCACGCTCGGCGTCGACCTGACGATCGGCGTGCCGGGTCTGGTCGGCAAGGGCCATGGTTCGGCGATCCTTGCGCAGTTCGTCGAGGAGCTGTTCGAGGAGGGCGTGCCGCGCGTGATCATCGACCCGCACCCCGACAACAAGCGGGCGATACGGGCCTATGAAAAGGCCGGCTTCGTGGCCTTCGACACGCGGACATCCGAGTATGGTCCGGCACTGATGATGGCCCGTGAAGCCGACGTGGAGGATTTCGACGCGTGAGCTTGGAGCAGGACGCGGCGGTGCAGCGCGAGCGCTGGTGGCTGCTGATTGCAGCGCTGCTCATCGCCGGGCAAGCAGCGGCGCTCTACTGGATGGGGCGGACGCCGATCTGCGAATGCGGTACGGTCAAGCTGTGGCACGGTGTGGTGCAAAGTTCGGAGAACTCACAGCACATCTCCGACTGGTACACCTTCTCGCACATCATACACGGCTTTCTGTTCTATGCGCTGTTGACCTGGCTTATGCCGAAGAGCTCGCTCGGGTTCCGCCTGGCGGTTGCTGTCGGCATCGAGGTGGCGTGGGAGCTTGTCGAAAACAGCGACTTCATCATCAATCGCTACCGCGAGGGCACCATTTCCCTCGACTATTACGGCGACAGCATCCTCAACTCGGTGTTCGATACACTGGCCATGGTGCTAGGCTTTGTCATGGCAGCGCGGCTTCCGGTCTGGAGCGTCGTTGCGCTGGCCATCTTCTTTGAAATCGGCGTCGGCTACGTCATCCGTGACAACCTGACGCTCAACGTCATCATGCTTGTCCATCCGTTCGATGCGGTCAGGCAGTGGCAGGCGGGGACGCTATAGTGAACAAGCTTTCGACAGCGCCAGAAACGGTTGCCATATCGCCCGACGCTCTGCGTTCCGCCATAGCGAACGGGTTGGTGAGTTCCGAGCAGGCGGAAGGGCTGCGCGAACTGGAACGGGCCAGAACGCCGGCATTCGACGCCGAACCCCATGACGACGAGAAGTTTCGCTTCATCAGCGGCTTCAGCGACATCTTCGTGACCATCGGCCTGGGACTGTTTCTCGGCGCCCTGGGCTACTTCTCCAGTGACATGATTGGCAACACCGGCATGTTCGCCGTCATCGCCGTGACGAGCTGGCTTCTGGCCGAGTATTTCACGCGACGGCAGCGTATGGCGCTGCCCAGCATCGCGTTGCTTCTTGTCTATGCGGGAGCGGTCTTTTCGACGGTTGCGGAAGCCTTCAACCCCAACCTCAACTTCGGCATGGGTCTCGGCAACCACGGTGGCTTTCCGATCGTTGTCGCCGGACTTGCGACCGCCGCTGCAACCGCATTGCACTACCGGCGTTTCCGGGTGCCGGTGACGATCGCAGCCGGCGTAGCAGCCCTTGTCGCCTCGGCCGTCGGGGTTCTTTTCATGGTCTTGCCGGATTTCGCCGAGCAGGCAGCCAAGCCGTTGCTGCTGGCCTGCGGGCTGGCCGTATTCACCCTCGCCATGCGCTTCGACCTGAGCGATCCGCAGCGCCTCACACGGCGCACCGACATCGCGTTCTGGCTGCACATGCTGGCAGCACCGCTGATCGTGCACCCGCTGATCAGCGGCCTCGTCGGCGAGGGCGGCTCGGACGTCGTCTCGGCGTGGAGCATCCTTGCGATCTTCGTCGGGCTGGCGCTGGTCGCGCTCGTCGTCGACAGACGCGCGATCCTCGTTTCGGGCCTGTCTTATGCCGGCTTCGCCTTTGGCGCCCTGGTCGTCAAGGCGGGCCTGTCGGACAGCGTCGTGCCGTTGACCATGCTGGTGCTCGGTGCGCTGGTGCTGCTGCTCAGTGCCGGCTGGCATGCGCTGCGCCGGACCCTTCTGTCACTGCTGCCTGGCGCCCTTGCGCGCCGGCTTCCAGCCCATACATAAGCCCCAACTGAATATTCGAGAGTATCGACATGTCCACATTCTCCCCCCGCGAGATCGTTTCCGAACTCGACCGCTTCATCATCGGCCAGAAGGACGCCAAGCGCGCCGTGGCCATCGCCCTGCGCAACCGCTGGCGCCGCCAGCAGTTGGAAGGCCAGATGCGCGAAGAGGTCATGCCCAAGAACATCCTGATGATCGGACCCACCGGCGTCGGCAAGACCGAGATCTCGCGCCGCCTGGCCAAGCTGGCCGGCGCGCCGTTCGTCAAGGTCGAGGCGACCAAGTTCACCGAGGTCGGCTATGTCGGCCGCGACGTCGAGCAGATCATCCGCGACCTGGTCGAAATCGCCATCGGACTGGTGCGCGAAAAGATGCGCGAGGACGTCAAGGCACGTGCCCATGTCAACGCCGAGGAACGCGTGCTTGAAGCCCTCGTCGGCAAAACGGCAAGCCCGGCGACACGCGACTCGTTCCGCAAGAAGCTGCGCGACGGCGATCTCGACGACAAGGAAATCGAGGTCCAGGTCGCCGACACCGGCAATGGCGGCATGCCCGGTTTCGACATTCCCGGCATGCCCGGCGGCAACATCGGCGTGCTCAACATCAACGACATGCTGCAAAAGGCGATGGGCGGCCAGCGCACCAAGACACGCAAGACCACCGTCAAGGAATCCTACGCGCTTCTGATCGGCGACGAGTCCGACAAGCTTCTCGACCAGGACGAGGTGGTGCGCCGAGCGCTCGAAGTGACCGAGAACGAAGGCATCGTCTTCCTCGACGAGATCGACAAGATCGCCCGCGGCGACGTCTCAGGCGGTCCATCGCGTGAAGGCGTTCAGCGGGATCTTTTGCCGCTGGTCGAAGGTACGACGGTTGCGACCAAATACGGTCAGGTGAAGACCGACCATATCCTGTTCATCGCTTCGGGTGCCTTCCACGTCTCCAAGCCTTCGGATCTACTGCCGGAGCTGCAGGGCCGCCTGCCGATCCGTGTTGAACTTCGCGCGCTGGAGAAGAACGACTTCGTTCGCATCCTGACCGAGACCGAAGCCAGCCTGATCAAGCAGTACATCGCCCTGATGCAAACCGAAGGCGTCAATCTCGAGTTCACCGACGACGCCATTGATGCGCTCGCCGGCATCGCCGTCGACCTCAACGCCAGCGTCGAGAACATCGGCGCGCGGCGGCTGCAGACGGTGATGGAGCGCGTGCTCGACGAGATCTCCTACGACGCGCCGGACCGCAACGGCACGTCGGTGACGATCGACGCCGCCTATGTGCAAAAGCATGTCGGCGACCTGTCGAGGAACACCGACCTGTCGCGTTTCATCCTCTAGGTATCGGCACCGGCCGGCTCGCCAAACGGGCCGGCCTTGCCCTGCCGTCAGGGCAAGACGTGTGGCCTATTGGTTCCATACGGCCACCTTTCGCGGCCGTGCGGTGACAATATCCTCGACTAAGCCTGGGGCATTTCCTAGTTTGCCCTGACAGAGCTTGGGCAAGCAGCAGCATATGAAACGCGTATTTTTCTCGGCATTTCTCCTGGCGGCAGCCTTCGCCGTTCCGCAGGCATCGGCGGCGACCATTGTCGCGGCTGGAAATGTCCATGCCGAACAACCCGACGTGCCGGGTGCCTCGTCCAAGCGCACCAAGGCCGGCAAGACCACCTTCGATGCCAAATACCGCAAGGTCTACGCGCTGCTGCAGAACGACACCGAGCTGCGCGGCAAGATCAAGACCATGGCGCGCGCCTATGGCATCGACCCGATGCACATCGTCGGCGCCATCGTCGGCGAGCACACCTACAATGTCGATGCCTACGACCGGCTGCAGACTTACTATGTGAAGGCGGTATCCTACCTCTCCAGCAAGCTCACCTTCGCCTATGAAGGCGAGGACATCTCCGACTTCATCAAGCGTCCGGAGTTCGCAGATTGCGCCGGAAAGTCGGGCAGCTACGACTTGTGGGAATGCCGCGAGCGCGTCTGGAACCAGTCGTTCCGTGGCAAGACTGTCGGCAGCACCAGCTTCCCCAACGACCGCTTCAGCGCCACTTTCTTCCAGCCCTTCTATGCCGGCCAGACTTTCGGCATCGGCCAGCTCAATCCGCTGACCGCGCTGCAGATGAGCGACGAGGTCCACAAGGTCTCCGGCCTGCCCAGGCTCGACGAGCGCGACCCGAATGCCGTCTACAAGACGATCATGGATCCCGACCTGACGCTGCCATACGTGGCTGCGACGCTGAAGACATCGATCGACGCCTACAGGAACATCGCCGGCTTCGATATCTCGGGCAATCCGGGCCTGACGGCGACGCTGTACAATGTCGGCAGCCCCGAAGCGCGTGCCTATGCGCTGAAAGCCGAGAACGAGCGGCGCTTGTCCGCCGGCGAGCCGGCAAAACTGCCTGAAGAGAACTATTACGGCTGGCTGGTCAATGACCGCCTCACCGAACTTGAGGCGCTGTTCTAGGTCGCTGAACTACCTGCGCTTCTTGCGCGCGATCGCCTCGCGGACCTGAGCATTCAGTGCCGAAAGTTCGGCATCGTTCAGTTCGTCGATCGCCTCGGCCATCAGATTGGCGAGCTCGGTTGCCGCCGCCGACAGCCCTGCTGTGTCTACCACGACCCTCGGATGCGAGCCCTCGGCCAGTTTCTGCAGCTCCTCGGCATCGTCCCAGATGACATTGAAGTAGCCGATGATCTTCTGGATCATCGCCCAGGTCGGCACGCCACGATGGCCATGCTCGAGCGCCGACAAATAGGCCGCGCTGACGCCGATGCTGGCTGCCATGTCCTTCTGGCTGACACCGCGCTCGCGCCTGAGCTCGCGGATGCGTTCGCCGAGCGGCGTCATGCACCGAGCCTCCGCCTGATCCTGATGTAGAGCGCACCGGAACCGCCATGGTGGCGCTCGGCATGGTCTTGGCTCGAAATCAGCATGCGGAAAGGCGCGGTGTCCAGCCAGGCCGGCACCATGCGCTTCAGAACGCCGTCGCCGCCCTTCGAATTGCCCTTGCCGGTGATGACCAAAACGTAGCGCAGGCCACCGGCATGCGCCCGGCTCAGGAAGGCATACAACAGCGAATAGGCTTCGTCCTGTGTCATACCATGCAGGTCGACGCGGCCTTCAATCGGCAGGCGGCCCTTGGAGAGCTTGTCGCGCGTTGGAACATCGAGCGTATGAGCAACATACTGCCGCTTCGGCGCAGCCGCGGGTGCTGCCACTTGCGCAGGCACCGCCTTGGCGGGTGTCGGGTCCGGCTTGGCAACGACAGGTGCCGGCAGTTCGGGGATTTCAACCGCCCGCCTGCCTTTGAGCGGCGAGGTGGTGCGGGCGATGACGTTCCACAAAACGCGTTCTTCGTCGCTCAGCTTGCCGTCGCGGCGTGGGCTCATGACGTTTCACCGGCAAACAGGGGCTTCGGCAGCAGCGCGAAGAAATCGGCGTCGCTGCGGACGACACCGGCGATCTCGCCCGCTTCGAAACCGGAACCGGCAAACAGGTCGCCACGCGCCGGGCCGGTGATCGCGGAACCGGTGTCCTGGGCGATCATCAGCCGGGCGAAGGGCTCGCAGCCGAATGCCAGCAGTTTGGGCGCTGCGATGAAGAACGGGGTGCCGAAGGTATGGAGCAGGCGGTCGACGGCGACCGAGCGGCCCGGCGTCAGCGGCACCTTTGCCGCGGCGATCGGACCGAATGCTGGATCATCGACCTCGGCATCGCGGAAGAAGATGTAGGAGCGGTTGCGCCACAAGATTTCGTCGACGCGGTGGGGGTTGGCCTTGAACCAGGCCCGGATCGATTGCATCGTTACTTTTTCGAGCGGGATCTCGCCGATTTCGGCGAGAATTCCGCCGGGGCCGGTGAAGCGCTGGCCGGATTTGGCGGCATAGGTGACGCGACGCAGCGAACCGTCG
Organism: Aminobacter carboxidus; assembly: GCF_014863355.1. GTDB lineage: Bacteria > Pseudomonadota > Alphaproteobacteria > Rhizobiales > Rhizobiaceae > Aminobacter > Aminobacter carboxidus. The sequence continues at coordinate 187,303 of NZ_JACZEP010000002.1, forward strand.
GTCATGTTCAACCGCGCAGCGCCCTGGACGTGGACGAAGAACGCATCGACGCGGCCGCTAACCCAGGCGATCTCCAGTCCCTTGCCAGCCAGTGCGCCTTGTTCGATCGCCGGGCGGTCGAAATACTCGACCAGCCCCTCGGCCGTCAGCCTGGCGAAGGCGAGGTAGGGATCCATGCCGGTCGGGCGGTTTTGGTCATCGATGTCGATCAGGTCGGCCGGGCGCGCCAGCAGCGGCACGCTAAAGGTCTCGGTCCTGATCGGTGACGCTTCGACCTCGGGCTCGTAGAAACCGGTGACAAAACCGTGCTCGCGGCCTTCCGGTGCGACAAAAGCGGGCTGGAAGTGGCGCTCGAAGAACGCTCGGGCTTCGATGCTGTTCGCCGTCGGCCGTTCGCGCGCTTCATCATAGGCCGGGCCAAAAGCGTCGAAAGCAACGCCAAGGGCGCCGCTGCGATAGGGTTTGGTCAGGACGTGGAAGGCAGAACGGCGAAAGGCCTCGAAGGCAGCCAGCTGGTCATCTTCATGCCAGCCGGGCAGGTCGGCGAAACCGACCGGGGTGAATGCGGGCGAGAGCAGCACGGGCTTCGCCCGCCACGCGGATCAGTCTTCTTCCTCGGTGGCGACAAGCTTCCAGTTTGGGTCGCGCGAACGGGTGTCGCGGGCGAAGGTCCAGACATCCTTGACCTCGGCCACGGTCTCCGGATCGCCATCGATGACCTCGCCGGCCTTGTCGCGGGTCGCCGAGATCAGCTCACTGACGATGCGCAAGGTGACATGGGCTTCGCCGCCCTTCATCTCGGCCGAGACGATATCGGCCTTGTCGATGCCGACGAAGGAAGACTGAATCTTCTCCGAGCGGCCCTCACGGTCGGCGATTGCGGCGACAAAGCCGTCGAAGACCTCGCGGGAAAGCAGGTTCTTCAGCGTTTTGCGGTCGCCGTCGGCATAAGCCATGACGATCATCTCGTAGGCCATCTTGGCGCCTTCGACGAAAACCTTGGGTTCGAACGAGGCGTCTGCGTCCTTGATGGCGCGCAGGCCCTTGTTCAGGTCGGTGCCCGGCTTGGCGAAAGCGTCGATGGCGACATAGGCGTCTTCAGCCGGCTCACCGGCGACGCGCTTGCGCTGCGGCAGCGACACCACATTCTCGGGCTTGCCATTGGCGTCCTGAGGCTTGTTGCGAGCTGCGGTGTAAGGATCGAAGGGCGGACGTTCATTGCCTGTGCGGCGTCCAAGCACGTTGCGCAGCTGGAAAAAGATCACCACCGCTGCGATCAGAAAGAAAATCGTGCCGAAATCGAAGAATTCCATATCTTCTGCCGATCCGTCCCTTGTTCGCGGCCGAAGCCAGCTTATGTGCCATTCGCCGGCGCCGCATCTGTGCCGCGCCCGTTAGCCTTGCATATAGAACGCATGCGCCGATCATTCAAATTAAAGGCGCAGCGCCCTATCTAAAGATGTATGCACTATGCCTGTGACCGCATCTGGCGGTCACGTCAACTCAAACCGGACGGATCGACGCTGTTCATGCTGCCCCTCCTGCTCCTTGCCCTGCCTTTGTTCGAGATTGCCGGCTTTGTGGTGGTCGGCAGCGAAATCGGCGTGCTTGCGACCATCGGCCTGATCCTGCTCAGCGGCATCGTCGGCTCGATCCTGCTGCGCGTCCAGGGTTTTGGCGTCATGACCCGGATCCGCACCGAAATGGACGCCGGCCGCGACCCGTCCAAGCAACTCGCCAATGGCGCGATGATCGTGCTTGCCGGCATCCTGCTTCTGATCCCCGGTTTTATCAGCGACATCGTCGGCATCCTGCTGTTCCTGCCGCCGGTGCGGGCGCTGGCCTGGCGCTTCCTGAGCAAGCGGGTGCGCTTCAGCACCGACTTCGGCGGCTTTGCGCGCCGCGGCGGCCCGGCCGGTGGCAAGACCATCGACCTCGACGAGGACGACTTCACGCGCCAGCCCAACCCGAATTCGCCGTGGCGCTCGATCCGCGACGAGTAGTCGAGGGGCTTCCAACACCGGCAAAACCTTGTCTTGGCATGCCGAGCGTGCTAGCCAACCGCGGATTCCAATCCGGGCCGCGTTGCGGCCAAGCCAAGAGGACATGGGCTAATGGCCACGAATGAAGCGCCGGAAGGCGCCAACGGCAACGGTAACGCACAGCAGCCCACGCTCAACGTGCTGGCGCAGTATGTGAAGGATCTCTCCTTCGAAAGCCCCGGCGCTCCGAATTCGCTGCGTGGCCGCGACAAGGCTCCCGGCATCAACATCAACGTCAACGTCAACGCCAATCCGATGACGGACAAGCAGTTCGACGTCAACCTGACGTTGAGCGCGAAAGCCGCCTTCGACAAGGACGTGCTGTTCAACGTCGAGCTGGTCTATGGCGGCGTGTTCCGCATCGACGGCTTCCCGCAGGAGCACATGCTGCCGCTGCTCTTCATCGAGTGCCCGCGCCTGCTGTTCCCGTTCGCGCGCCAGATCATCGCCGAAGCAACCCGCAATGGTGGCTTCCCGCCGCTGATGCTCGACCCGATCGATTTCGCCCAGATGTTCCAGCAGAAGATCGCCGAGGAACAGGCCGCTTCCAAGGTCAAGGTCAGCTAAGACCGCGCCTTCAAGCGTTATCAGTCAAAAGCCCGGCCCCAGCGCCGGGCTTTTTCGTTGGGGTTCAGTTCGGCTCGGCTGATGAAAGCAGCTTGGCCCAAAGCGCCTTTTCGCCAAGGCCGCCGACGAGCTTGTCGTGGGCGGCAAGTTCGGCTTCGCTGAGGCGAGGCGGCAACGGCTCGGGCCGCACGGCGACGACGATCTCGATCTGCCTGGTGTTGCCGCCGCCATTGGCCGACGAAAAGCTCTCCAGCACCAGCGCCGACTGCTTGCCGCCAATCAGCTCGATATAGACCTCGGCCAGAAGCTCGGAGTCGAGCAGGGCGCCGTGCTTGGTGCGGCGGCTGTTGTCGATGCCATAGCGCCGGCACAACGCATCGAGCGAATTCGGCCCCATCGGGTGCTTGCGGCGGGCAAGCGCCAGAGTATCGATCAGCCGGCCCGCGTCGATGGCGGGCTGGTCGAGCCGGGCGAACTCGGCGTTGATGAAGCCAAGATCGAAGGTGCCATTATGCGCGACAAGCTTGGCGCCATCGATGAAATCGATGAATTCGTCGATGATCTCGGGAAAGGTCGGCTTGCCCTCGAGGTCGGCATTCGAGATGCCGTGTACATCCTGCGCGTCGGGATGGACCTGCCGTCCCTGCGGGTTGATGTATTTGTGGAAGGTATTACCGGTCGGGAAGCGGTTGATCATCTCGATCGCGCCGATCTCGATCACGCGATCCTCGCGGTTGTCGAGGCCGGTGGTTTCCGTATCGAAAATGATCTCGCGCACGTGATTCTCCTTGCCGCCAGCATGCCCTCCCGGACAGCCGGCGAACAAGTGCGGCGATTCGCCAGGCTAGGGCTTTCCCACCGTCAAATCGGCAATGATGGTCTCAACAGCAGCCCGCGCCGGCTCAAGCCCATTGCCAGTGTCGACGATGTAGTCGGCAAGCTTGCGCTTTTCAGCGTCGGGAACCTGCTTGGCGAGGATCGCCTCGAATTTCTGTTCGGTCATACCGGGCCGCGCCAGGACCCTTTGGCGCTGGACGTCAGCCGGCGCAGTGACCACCACCACCTTGTCGACGCGGCCTCGGCCGTTGGTTTCGAACAGAAGCGGGATATCGAGCACGGCGATAGCAGCCCCGGCTGCGCGGCTGCGCTCGAGAAAGGCGTTGGCGTCGGCACGAACGAGCGGATGGATGATGCCCTCGAGCTTCTTCAGCGCCACGGCATCGCCCAGCACATGACGGGAAAGCTCGGTGCGGTCGACGACGCCTTGCTTCACCGTTCCCGGGAACGCCGCCTCGATCAAGGGGGCTGCCTGGCCGGCATAGAGGCGATGCACCGCCTCGTCGGAATCGTGGACCGGAACGCCGGCGTCAGTGAACATCTTCGCCGTCGTCGACTTGCCCATGCCGATCGACCCTGTCAGCCCGAGGACGATCATTTCTTGGCGCCCAGGTCGGCGACGATGAGGTTGCGTAGTTCGGCTGTCACTTCGGGCCTGCGGCCGAACCAGCGTTCGAAACCAGGAACGGCCTGGTGCAGCAGCATGCCGAGCCCATCGACGGTCTTCAGCCCACGCGCTCTGGCTGCGGCGAGCAACGGGGTTTCGAGCGGCACATAGACAATGTCGGTGACGATGGCGTGATCGGGCAGGGTGGCAGGATCGGCGGGCAGGCCCTCATTGCCGTGCATGCCAAGTGCCGTCGTGTTGACCAGCAGGGACGCATCGCCAAGCAATTCGGCGGTCGCCGCCTGTGGATGCGCGCTGACGCCGTCGCCGAACTGATCGGCAAGTTCCTCGGCACGCGCGACAGTGCGGTTGACGACGCGGATGTCGGTGAAACCGCGCTGCTTGAGCGCGTGGACGATCGCCCGCGACGCACCGCCGGCACCCAGAACCACGGCGACATCGCCATTGGTGGCCCAGCCGGGCGCAAGATGATCGAGATTGGCGGCAAAACCATAGGCGTCGGTGTTGCCGCCCCACAGGACACCGTCCTCGAGCCACACGGTATTGACCGCACCGATCTGCTCGGCAGCCTCGTCGCGACGCTGGACTGTGGCGAAGGCAGCCTCCTTGTGCGGGATCGTGACGTTGCCGCCGCGCAGGCCTGCAGCAGCAAGCCCACCGACAAACGCCGCAAAATCGGCTGGGGCTACATCGATCGCGGTGTAGCTGCCGTCGATGCCGTAGCTCTTCAGCCAATGGCCATGGATCATCGGCGAGCGCGAATGCGCGATCGGGTGACCGCAGACGAACGCCTTCAGCTCAGCCATCGATGGCCCCGAGCTCGCGCAGCTCGGCCAAGACAGGCAGCAGCGGCAGGCCGACGATGGTGAAATGGTCGCCCTCGACCTTTTCGAACAGCTGGATGCCTTCGCCTTCGATCTGGTAGACGCCGACGCTCGACAGCACCTTGTTGCCAACGCGGGCAAGGTGGCGGCCGATGAAGGCCGGATCGAGCTCGCGCATCGTCAGCGATGCAATCGCAACGTGACGCCACAAGGTTTCGCCGTCACGTACCAGCACCACGGCACTGTTGAGCTGGTGGGTCTGGCCCGAAAGTCTGAGCAGATGCCGGCGCGCGCCTTCCATGTCTTCCGGCTTGTGGAACACTTCGTCGCCGAGCGACAGCGTCTGGTCGCAACCGAGCACCAAGCGGCCGGGATGCTCTTCACTGACCGCAACCGCCTTGGCCTCGGCCAGTACCAGGGCTACCTCTTCGGGCGTCGCACCACTTTCGGCCAGCGGCGCTTCCAGTGCCCGTTCGTCGAGATCGGCCGGGATCGCATCGACGGCCACGCCGGCATTTTCGAGCATGGCTTTGCGGAAGGGACTTCCGGAAGCAAGAATGAGTTTTTCGGTCACTGGCTTTGCCTGAAAACGAACCGCGCAGGCGGCGTTGCTGGGTGCTTTCGGTCCTAGCGGCTCTTGTTGCGCAGGGCAACGATGGCGGCGGCCGTTTCCTCGATCGAACGGCGGCTGACGTCGATCATCGGCCAGTTGTGCTTGGTACAGATCTTGCGCGCATAAGCCAGCTCTTCGGTGATCGAGGCGCGGTCGATGTACTCCTGGGCGTCGAAGGCCATCGTCGTGCCGAGGATACGGTTCTGGCGCACATGCGAGATGCGTTCGGCGGTGGCAATCAGGCCGACGACCAGCGGTTTCTCCGCCTTGACCAGGCTGTCGGGCACCGGCACGCCGAGCACGATCGGGATGTTGGCGGTCTTGATACCGCGATTGGCGAGATAGATGCTCGTCGGTGTCTTGGACGTCCTCGATATGCCGATCAGTACGACATCCGCTTGCTCCATGTCGGCAGGCAGCTGGCCGTCATCGTGCTCCATGGTGAAGTTGAGCGCGTCGATGCGGCGGAAATATTCGGCGTCGAGGACATGCTGGGCACCGACACGACGGCCGGCCGGTGCGCCGAGATAGGACTGGAACACCGACAGCACCGGCTCGAGCACAGACACGCAGGGCAGGCCCATCGACGCGCAACGACTGTCGATGATGCCGGCAAGGTGCTGGTCGACGACGGTGTAAAGCACGATGCCCGGCTCTTCCTCGATGTCGTCGAACACCTTCATCAGCTGCTTTTCGGTGCGGATCAGCGGGTAGATGTGCTCGATCGCGCGCGCGTCCTTGTATTGCGCCGAAGCCGCGCGCCCGGCCGCCAGAAGTGTTTCGCCGGTGGCGTCGGAAATCAGGTGCAGATGGAAGAAGCTTTGGGGTTTGTTCACAGCAGGCGCCTGGTCTGTGGTCAAATGTGGATAAACGGGCAGTTCGGCCCGAAGCGGTCGGCGCGACTGTATCAGATGCCGACTTGTCCACAATTCGCCCTGCTGTCTGTTTCGATTCAGCGGCGGGGAGTATTGTGGGGATAGTTTTTTAGTCCCCGGCTGTCCACAGAATCAGCACCGGCCACGTGCTCGGCTAGAATCCTGATTCAAATCGACGAATCCGCTTGCTGCCCGAAGTTTTCCCCGCTGGCGAAAACGGCCGCGCGTCACTATGACAAGTGGATATCTAGGGCCGCCTATGGACAGGTCGTAATTCTCGATTCCAACAGACTCTAAGAATTAGAAGAATCCTTCAGAATAAATTTTTGTTTATAGAAGGCTCAAGGAAAGGCAGACCTGATGCCCGCGAAACGCGCCCTGCTCCAAGTGCTCAAAGGCGAGAGCCTCGAGGTTCCACCGCTCTGGATGATGCGACAGGCAGGCCGCTATCTCCCGGAATATCGCGAAGCCAGGAAGAAGGCCGGCAGCTTCCTCGATCTCTGCTACAACCCCGACTTTGCCGTCGAGGTGACGCTGCAGCCGATTCGACGCTTCGACTTCGATGCGTCGATCCTGTTCTCGGACATTCTCGTCGTTCCGCATGCGCTTGGTCGCGACCTGCGCTTCGAAGAGGGCCGTGGACCGCTGATGACGCCGATCGCCGCGGACGAAGTTGCAGCGCTCGACGGCGAAAAGTTTCACGTGAATCTCGAACCGGTCTACGAAACCGTGCGCCGGTTGCGTCGAGAACTGCCCGAGAAGACGACGCTGATCGGCTTTTGTGGCGCGCCGTGGACTGTCGCGACCTATATGATCGCCGGGCATGGCACGCCGGATCAGGCGCCGGCGCGGCTGTTCGTCTATCGCGAACCGGAAGCAATGGCGCGGCTGCTGCAGATCCTCGCCGACCATTCGGCTGCCTATCTCATCCGCCAGATCGAAGCCGGCGCCGACGTCGTACAGATCTTCGATTCCTGGTCGGGTGTGCTCGACGAGGCGACGTTCGAGGCCTGCTGTGTCAAGCCGGTCACTGAAATCGTGCGTAAGGTCCGCGCGGTCTATCCCGATGTTCCGATCATCGGCTTCCCGAAAGGGGCAGGCGCCCAGCTCGACAGCTACCGGCAGCGTACCGGTGTCACCGGCCTTGGCCTCGACTGGACGGTGCCACTGAGCCAGGGGCAGCGCCTGCAGGCCGGAGGAGCCGTGCAGGGCAATCTCGACCCGCTCAGGCTGGTCGTTGGCGGCAAGGCGCTGGAAGAGGGCGTGGACGCCATACTGAAGGCGCTAAGCGCTGGTCCACTGATCTTCAATCTTGGTCACGGCATCACGCCCGAAACCCCGGTGGCGCATGTCGAGGCTATGGTTCGGCAGGTGCGAAAGGCATCAGGGCAATGAGCGGTCAGAGCGTGGGCCCTTCGAGCAGTGGAACGGCGGCCAGGCGAGCCGTCATTGCCATCGTCGTCCTGGTTGTGCTGACGACCACACTTTTCCTCGCCGCCCCGGATGGTTTTTATCCCTGGGCCAAGGCGATCCATGTCATCGCCGTGATCTCGTGGATGGCCGGCATGCTCTATCTGCCGCGCCTGCTTGTCTATCACGCGGAAGCAGAGCAAGGGTCGGTGCAATCCGAGACCTTCAAGGTGATGGAGCGTCGGCTGCTGCGCGCTATCATCAATCCGGCGATGATTGTCACCTGGGTGTTCGGGCTGTGGCTGGCCTGGAAAGGCTTCGACTTCGCCGGTGGCTGGCTGCACGCCAAACTGGCTGCGGTGCTGCTGCTTTCAGGCGTGCACGGCTACCTCTCAGCGTCGGTCCGGCGTTTTGCCGAGGACCGCAATCAAAAGCCCTCGCGCTACTGGCGCATGGTCAATGAGATCCCGACGTTGCTGATGATCGTCATTGTCATACTGGTGGTTGTAAAGCCTTTTTGAGTTCCTAAATTTGCTGGACTGCGCCTTGCTCTTTCGTTTCGAGAGGGCTAAAAGGCTGTTCTTCCTTCCTGCCATGCGCCGCCCCATTTTCATTCCCTGGCCGCGCCCGGCACTTATCGCAAAACGCCGATAGCCAATTTCCCCAATTCTCCACGCTCAGAGTCCGTCCATGCAGGAAACAAAACTCGCCGAATTCAAGAACAAGAAGCCGCCGGAGCTGATCGCTTACGCCGAGTCGCTCGAGGTCGAAAATGCCAGCGTCATGCGCAAGCAGGAACTGATGTTTGCGATCCTCAAGAAGCTGGCCGGCCAGGATATCGAGATCATCGGCGATGGTGTGGTTGAAGTGCTTCAGGACGGCTTCGGCTTCCTGCGCTCGGCCAACGCCAACTATCTTCCGGGTCCGGACGATATCTACATTTCCCCGTCGCAGATCCGGCGCTTTTCGCTGAAGACCGGCGACACGGTCGAAGGCCCGATCCGCAGCCCCAAGGAAGGCGAGCGCTACTTCGCGCTGCTCAAGGTCAACACCATCAATTTCGACGATCCCGAAAAGATCCGTCACAAGATCCACTTCGACAACCTGACGCCGCTGTACCCGACCTCGCGGCTCAAGATGGAAGTCGAAAACCCGACCACCAAGGACATATCGCCGCGCGTCATCGACCTGGTGGCGCCGCTCGGCAAGGGCCAGCGCGCCCTGATCGTGGCGCAGCCGCGTACTGGCAAGACCGTGCTGCTGCAGAATATTGCGCACTCGATCACCACCAATCACCCTGAATGCTACCTGATCGTGCTTCTGATCGACGAACGTCCGGAAGAAGTGACCGACATGCAGCGCTCGGTGAAGGGCGAGGTCGTGTCCTCGACCTTCGACGAGCCGGCCGTTCGCCACGTCCAGGTCGCCGAAATGGTCATCGAAAAGGCCAAGCGCCTTGTCGAACATGGCCGCGACGTCGTCATCCTGCTCGATTCGATTACCCGCCTCGGTCGTGCCTACAACACCGTCGTGCCGTCATCCGGCAAGGTTCTGACCGGTGGTGTGGATGCGAATGCGCTGCAGCGCCCGAAGCGCTTCTTCGGTGCCGCCCGTAACATCGAAGAGGGTGGTTCGCTGACTATCATCGCCACCGCGCTGATCGATACCGGCAGCCGCATGGACGAAGTCATCTTCGAAGAGTTCAAGGGCACCGGCAACTCGGAAATCGTGCTCGACCGCAAGGTCGCCGACAAGCGCATCTACCCGGCGATGGACATCCTCAAGTCCGGCACCCGCAAGGAAGACCTGCTTGTCGCGCGTCAGGACCTGCAGAAGATTTTCGTGCTGCGCCGTATCCTGGCGCCGATGGGAACGACCGATGCGATCGAGTTCCTTATCGACAAGCTGAAGCAGACCAAGACCAACGCCGACTTCTTCGACTCGATGAATACCTGACGAAGGCCGATCAGCGGCGGCGAAGCGCTTCTTCAAGCTTCGCCGGATCGCTGATTACAGGCAGACAGATGAGGCCGGTGCAAAGATATGCGCCGGCCTTTTTCGTGTCTGGCAGGATGTCGCCGGGGAGTTTGGCGCGCGTGGTGTCCTCGCCGAGACTGACGAATATGTCGACACGGCGCGGATCCGGGTTACGATTCGCTACCGAAACAAGCATTGGCTGTGCTGGATCTTCGACGACAATCAGCTTCGACGGCTCAAGCGCCAGGACGCAGGCGTTAACGATTCCGGCCTGGCCATATTGCTGGCTCTGGATGCGGCCGGCGGCGTGCTCGGCGATTGTCCAGGCACGCTGTTGCAACGCTATGTCGCCAGTGATGTTGGCCAGGCGTATCACGGCCTCGATAACCTGGCTGGTTGCCGATGGGATCGCTTCGTCGATGTCGCCACGGATGCGCATTGGTACATCAGCGCTGTCTGACGCGGTCAGGTAATGTCCGGTACGGTCGGCATCGGCGTGCCAGGTTTCGAGCGTTTTCAGCAAGTGGGCGGCGTGTTCGAGATATCGCGCATCCCTTTTCACCTCGAACAGGGCGATGGCAGCGTTGATCATCGCCGCATAATCGCTCGACAGGGCCGGATAGAGTCGCTTTTGGCCCAGGCTGGAATGCGGTAATCGGCCCTCAGGCGTTGCAGAAGCCAAAATTGCTGTGAAAGCACCCGCCGCCGCCGCTACCCAGTCGTCGCGACCAAGGCTTCGACCAGCCTCTGCCAGCGCCACGATCGCCAGACCGTTCCAGTCGGTGAGGGCTTTGTCATCGCGGCCGGGGCGAACGCGCTTTTGTCGCGCGTCGAGCAGGCGTGACGTCAGGCTGGAAACCAGCGTGCGATCTTCGACGGATTGCGCGCTTTGGGCCGCATCTTGGTGGATGATCGGATCGCCTTCCCAGGCATCTGGCTTCGTGATCGTGAAGTATTTGAAAAACATGGGGGAATCGTTGCCGAGCACTTCGGCTATGCGTTTGTCCGTCCATGTATAGAACAAGCCTTCTTCACCCTCGCTGTCGGCATCGAGGGTGGACGCAAACGTGCCCTCGGGCAGGCGCATCTCGCGCAGCAGCCAGCCGATCGTATCTTCGATTCGTACCCGAAACAGTTCATTGCCAGTTGTGGCATAGGCCCAGTTCGCCTGGCGGATGAGCTGGCCGTTGTCGTAGAGCATCTTCTCGAAATGCGGCACCAGCCACTGCGCATCGGTCGAGTATCGCGCCAGCCCGCCGCCGACATGATCGTAGATGCCGCCCTTAAGCAGATGCGCCATGCTTTCGGTCACCGCATCACGGTGCTGCTCGTTGCCGGTGCGCAGCCAGGACAGCCACAGTGTCTGCATGAAAGGCGCGTTCGGGAATTTTGGCGCGCCGCGAAGCCCACCGAGATTACGGTCGATCATGTCGTGGATGCCTGAGGCCAGCGTTCTTGCCGTCTCGGTCGTGATCTGTCCAGGTGCGCTTGTGCCGCCAAGGCGCTTGCCGACATGCTGGGCAAGCTCGCCGGCGCTTTGCAGGATGCTGGCGCGCTTGCCGCGCCATGCAGCGTCGACCGCATTGAGGACCTGGATAAAGCCCGGCCGTCCGTAGCGTGCTTCGCGCGGAAAATAGGTTCCGCCCCAGAACGGCTTGGCATCGGGGGTCAGGAACATCGTCAGCGGCCACCCGCCTTGTTCGCCCATGCTGGCAAGTGCGGCCATGTAGATCTGGTCGATATCAGGCCGTTCTTCGCGGTCGACCTTGATGTTGACGAAGAGCCGGTTCATGACCTCAGCGACTTCGGCATTTTCGAAGCTCTCATGGGCCATGACATGGCACCAGTGGCATGCTGCATAACCGACAGAAAGCAGGATCGGCCGATCGAGCCGTGCCGCTTCGGCCAATGCGGCTGGCGACCACGGGCGCCAATACACCGGGTTGTCGCCATGCTGGCGGAGGTATGGGCTACCTTCGTCTCGAAGCAGGTTTTCTTGCGGAAGCATGTGGCGTGCCCAAAACAGTGATATGAGGCGTCAACCTAGGGCGCTTCCAAGAGACCGGCAAATGCTATTCACCGATTCGATCGCTGCATTGTCAAGCGGGCACCTCCCGTCAGGCGTCGCGATCATCCGGATTTCCGGGCCGCATGTCCGATTCGCCCTCGAAACGATTGCCGGGGCAGTGCCGCAGCCGCGTCGCGCGCACTATGGCCCGCTGACGGCACCCGACGGACGCAAGATCGATCAAGCGCTAACCCTGTTTTTTCCGGGCCCGCAAAGCTTCACGGGGGAAGATTGCGGCGAGTTTCACGTTCATGGCGGTCGGGCGGTGGTAGCGGCATTGCTCGAGGAGATCGGCAAACTGCCCGGTTTCAGGCAGGCCGAGGCCGGTGAATTCACCCGGCGTGCATTTCTCAACGGTAAAATGGACCTGCTGGAGGCCGAAGCGCTTGCCGATCTTATCAATTCGGAGACGGAGGCGCAGCGCCAGTTCGCGGTGATGAACTCGGCGGGAGCCCAAAGTGAACTCTACCTCGCGTGGCGCAAGCGGCTTATCCACGCGCGCGCGATGATTGAAGCCGAGATGGATTTTTCCGACGAATCCGACGTACCGGGCTCGGTATCCGCCCAGGTCTGGGACGACGTTCGCTTGCTGATAGCCGAGATCGACCGGCATATCGACGGCTACAGCAAAGCCGAGATGATCCGAGATGGCTTCGATGTGGTCATTCTCGGCGCCCCGAATGCTGGAAAGTCGAGTCTGCTCAACACGCTGGTCCAGCGTGAGGCTGCGATTGTCACCGACGAGCCCGGCACAACCCGTGACTTGGTCGAGGCAGTGCTCGACATCAGCGGGCTAAAGGTGCGGATTACCGACACCGCCGGGCTGCGTGAACCCGCCGGAAAAGTTGAAGCCATCGGGATCGAGCGTGCGAAGGAACGCGCCAACGCGGCAGACCTGGTGCTGTTTCTGCAGGATATGTCAGAGCCCGGCGAACCGCAGCTGCCTGCGAATGCGTCGGTGGTAGTGATCGGCACCAAACAGGACAGGCTCAAGGATGCCGCCGTGGACAAGCGCTATGCCCTGACCATTTCCACCACGAATGGCGAAGGCATTGACGAGCTGATCAAATTGATCGGCGCGAGCGCAGCCGCAGCGGTCGGCCAGCGCGGCGACGTCCTGCCTTCGCGCCTGCGCCATGTTGAGCTGCTCAACGGCGCACGCGGCTATCTGGAATCTGGACTTTCGGCTTCAGATGTCATGCTGGAGTTGAAGGCGGAGAACCTGCGACTGGCGAGCGACCGGATCGGCAAACTGTCCGGCGCTGTCGATGTCGAGGATTTGCTCGATGTCATCTTTTCACAGTTCTGTATCGGCAAGTGATTCACGTGAAACATTAAGACGGTGGATTCCGAGGATTCACGTGAAACATCGGCATTGACTCCCCACCGCCCGGCCGGGTTGTTTCACGTGAAACCACCACCGCAGCGATTCTCTTGACATGAGGCGGAGATGGAGACATCTGTCTCGCCAAATGTTTCCTGGAGACTGTGATGAGTGAAAGCTACGACGTCGTCGTGGTGGGTGGAGGCCATGCCGGTTGCGAAGCGGCCTCGGCTGCGGCACGCACCGGCGCCAAAACTGCGCTTGTTACGCTTCGTCGCGATACGATCGGCGTCATGTCCTGCAATCCGGCAATAGGTGGATTGGGCAAGGGCCACCTGGTTCGCGAGATCGATGCGCTTGACGGCCTCATGGGCCGTGTCGCCGATGCCGCCGGCATCCAGTTTCGCTTGCTCAATCGTCGCAAGGGACCGGCAGTGCGCGGCCCGCGCACCCAGGCAGACCGCAAGCTCTATCGCCTGGCAATGCAACAGGCGATATCGGAGCAAGTGAACCTGACGGTTCTCGAGGCAGAAGTATCTGATTTCACTATAGATAATGACCGACTGAGCGGCGTTGTACTGGGCGACGGCCAGCTGCTCTCCTGCGCAGCGGTGGTTTTGACGACAGGCACGTTCCTGCGCGGTCTGATCCATATTGGCGAACGCAAGTTTCCAGCTGGCCGGATGAACGAACAGGCGTCACTGGGCTTGTCGGAGACACTGAAATGCGCCGGATTGCGTCTTGGCCGGTTGAAGACCGGCACGCCGCCCAGGCTCGACGGCCGCACGATCGACTGGGCGTCGCTCGACACGCAGGCAGCCGACGAGGATCCGGTTCCGTTTTCGCTGCTCACTGACAGGATCAGCAATCCGCAGATCGAATGCGGCATTACACGAACGACTGAAGCGACCCACGGCATCATTCGTGACAATCTCGGCCGGTCGGCGATGTATTCCGGGTCCATCGAAGGTGTCGGGCCACGCTATTGCCCATCCATCGAGGACAAGATCGTCAAGTTTGGCGACCGGGAAGGACACCAGATCTTCCTCGAACCGGAGGGGCTCGACGATCACACTGTCTATCCCAATGGGATTTCGACGTCCTTGCCCGAGGATGTCCAGCTGGAGATCTTGAAATCGATCCCCGGATTGGAACGGGCGGTGATGCTGCAGCCGGGATATGCGATCGAATACGACCATATCGACCCGCGTGAGCTGGAGCCGACGCTGGAGACCAAGCGCGTTCGTGGTCTTTTCCTCGCCGGACAGATCAATGGCACCACAGGTTATGAAGAGGCCGGCGCCCAGGGCTTGCTTGCCGGACTTAATGCCGCGCGCCTGGCCGGCAACGGGGAAGGGCTGATACTGAGCCGTGCCCATGCCTATATCGGCGTCATGGTCGATGACCTCACCAGCCGCGGCATCAGCGAGCCGTATCGCATGTTCACCTCGCGTGCGGAATTCAGGCTTTCGCTGCGCGCCGACAATGCCGACGAGCGGTTGACGCCGCTTGCCATTGAACTGGGCATTGCTTCTGCTGAGCGCGAGAAGCGATTTGGCGCGATGACATCGCGCGTCGAGGCTGCGCGAGAAATGACACAATCGCTCAGGCTGTCGCCCAACGAGGCGCGCCGCCATGGCCTCGAGGTCAACCACGACGGCGTCAAGCGATCGCTTTATGAGCTGTTGGCTTACCCCAACATCGAGTTCAAGCAACTTGTTAAGATATTGCCAGAACTCGCTTCCGTCGACGGTAAGACGGCGGAAGCCATTGAAACAGAAGCAAAATATGCTGTTTACCTCGACCGGCAGAAGGACGATGCGGCGCTGATGCTAAAGGAAGAGGAGAGGGTGATCCCGGAAGCGCTTGATTTTGAGTCGGTTCCTGGCCTTTCCAACGAGCTCCAGCAGAAGATGCAGATGCGTCGGCCGCGTTCGCTGGCCGAAGCGCAGCGGATCGAAGGCATGACACCAGCGGCTTTGGCCATCATCCTTGCCCATGTACGCAATTCAGAAGCTCAGTCACGTAGGGGCGCCGCTTGAACAATGACGCCTATGCCCGGTTGCAAGAAGTAGCCGGTCCCGTTTCACGTGAAACATTCGACAAGCTGAAAGCCTTCGAGACTGTGTTCCGAAAATGGGCGCAGCGTATCAATCTTGTGGCGCCGTCGACGCTCAATGAGGTCTGGGAACGCCACATCCTCGACAGCGCCCAGATCGTGAAGCTAGGTGGCGACAGCCAGAAATGGCTCGACATCGGGTCGGGCGGCGGCTTTCCCGGACTGATCATTGGTTTGATGATTGCTGAACGGCCGGGTGCGACCATCGATCTGGTGGAAAGCAACCGCAAGAAGACCGGGTTCCTGCAGGCCGTTGTCGGTGAACTGGGATTGCCAGCCAAGGTTCATTCCAAGCGCATCGAGGATGTTCACGACGTGATCAATGCCCCCGAGATATTGAGTGCGCGCGCGCTTGCACCACTACCGCTGCTCCTGGAACTGTCGGCGCCTTGGTTGGAGGCGGGTACCGTGGCGCTTTTCCACAAAGGCCGGGATTACCGCCAGGAAATCGAAGATAGCGCTCACCAGTGGAGATTCGATCTGGTAGAACACGGGAGCCTGACCGACACCCAAGGTGTCATTCTCGAGATTCGGAACCTGCGCCGCGCCTAGCTGCGGGGCTGTGACGAAACGGAAAACAGCAGTCGAGCCATGAAGATCACACCTAGAATCATCACTGTCGCCAATCAGAAGGGCGGCGTCGGCAAGACGACGACCGCGATCAACCTGGCGACCGCGCTTGCGGCGATCGGCGAGCGCGTGCTCATCATCGACCTCGATCCGCAAGGCAATGCCAGCACGGGTCTCGGCATCGACCGCAAGGATCGCAGCGTGTCGTCCTATGATGTGCTGACCGGCGAGCTTGAGATCGAACAGGCGGCCATGGAAACGGCAGTGCCCGGCCTGTCGATCATCCCGTCGACGCTCGATCTGCTTGGAATCGAAATGGAAATCGCCTCGGCACCGGATCGCGTGCTGAAGCTGCGTAACGCCTTGCGGGCGTCTTCGGAGCGGGCTGCCGGCTACAGCTATGTGCTGATCGATTGCCCGCCTTCGCTCAATCTGTTGACGCTGAATTCGATGGCCGCAGCTGATTCGGTACTGGTGCCATTGCAGTGCGAATTCTTCGCGCTCGAAGGCCTGAGCCAGTTGCTTGAAACGGTGGATCAAGTGCGTCGGTCGATCAATCCTGAATTGACGATCCAGGGCATCGTGCTGACGATGTTCGACGGCCGCAACAACCTGGCCAATCAGGTGGTCGAGGACGTGCGCGCTCATATGGGCGAAAAGGTTTACGACACGGTGATCCCGCGCAACGTGCGCATTTCGGAAGCGCCGTCCTACGGCAAGCCGGCGATCCTCTATGACCTGAAATGCTCCGGTAGCCAGGCCTATCTGCAGCTCGCCTCGGAAGTCATCAGGCGCGAACGTAAACTCCGGGCCGCATAAATCGATTCGGACTCGAAACAAGCTGGACTAGACATGAACGAAGACCTTTCCAGAAAGCGCCTAGGCCGAGGACTTGCCGCCCTGATCGGCGAAATGGACAAGCCAGTTGTACCGGAAAAGCCGGCGGCCCCGGCAGACGGACGCGTGCCTATCGAGTTTGTCAGTCCGAACCCACGCAACCCGCGCCGCCATTTCGGCGAAGCCGAGCTCGCCGATCTGGCGCAGTCGATCCGCGAGCATGGGCTGGTGCAGCCGGTTGTCGTCAGGCCTGCCGCCCAGGCTGGCCGCTACGAGATCATCGCTGGCGAACGGCGCTGGCGCGCAGCGCAGCGCGCAGGGGTCAACGAGATCCCGGTCATCGTTCGCGATGTTAATGACCGTACCGCGCTCGAACTCGCGATCATCGAAAACGTCCAGCGCTCCGATCTCAACGCCATTGAAGAGGCGATGGGCTATCAGCAGCTGATCGACGACCACAACTATACCCAGGCCGATCTCGGCCAGGTCATCGGCAAAAGCCGCAGCCATGTCGCCAACACGCTCAGGCTGCTTAAGCTGCCGGATGTGGTTCGCGACATGCTGATCAATGGGGAATTGTCGGCTGGCCATGCCCGCGCGCTGATTACGGCTCAGGACCCGGCTGGCCTCGCCCAACGGATCGTCGAAGAGGGCCTGTCGGTGCGGCAGGCCGAGGCGCTGGCCCAGCTTCCAGCTGATGCGCTGCTGGAAAAGCAGCCGTCGCGGCCGGCGGAGAAGGACCCCGATACGATCGCGCTGGAGAAGCTTCTGACCGACGTCGTCGGCATGAAGATCTCGATCGCGCATAAGGAAAAGGGCGGTGAACTGCGCATCGCCTATCGCTCGCTGGAACAGCTCGACGACCTGTGCCGCCGCCTGAAAAGCGAACATATGTAATTGATTCTATTGATTCTTGCCTGAAAACGCCGGCTTGCGCCGGCGTTTTTGCGTTCAGCGCCGGCCTGAAGAGAGACGAGCGCCTTCGACGGCAATGCCGAGCATCGCCTGACGCGCCAGGGCAACCGCAAGATCCGGCCTGCGGCGGGTCTGCAGTGTTGTCGACTGCAGCCGCGTCAGCGCGCGCGTCAGTGCAGCTGCGCTCCAGCTCGACAAGGTTCGCTCCACCGCGCGGCGCCGCGAGAAGAACACCGGCGGGCGCGCCGCGGCGACGACTGCTGCGGCATTTCGGCCGCCACTTTCCATCTCGCCGCGCATCAGGTGGATGTTCTGGAGGTGGCGGGTGGCTGTCGCCAGCAGCTGTGCTGCCTGGCTGCCGGTCTGGCACTGCTTGGTGAAGGCCGCGTCGAATTCGGCGATGTTGCCACCAAGGGCCGCATCGATGGCATCGTCCAGCGACAGTGCCGAGACGTCGCCGGTCATGTCCTTGACGTCGTCGAGGCTGATTTCGCCACGTCCCATGGCGTAAAGCGTCAGTTTCTGGACTTCGCCGCGCGTTGCCAGCCGGTCGCCGCCCAGGCTGCGGCGAAGCGCGTTGCGGGCGTCCATCGCCATCGTCAGGCCAGCCGCGCGCAGTTCGTCGTCGATCACGGCCTCGATATCGCGCGCCTCGTCGCCATAGCAAGGCAGGGCCATGCCGGCGAAGGCACCCTCGACGATGGTGCGCAATGGCGCGCCCTTCTTGAGGTCTTGCGCCTCGATCAGGATGATCGCATCGCGCGGCGGGTCGCCGGCCAACGCCTTGACGTCGTCGGCAAGGCTCTTCTGGGCAGCGGCATTGCGCACCCAGATCAGCCGGCGCGGCGAAAACATCGGCACCGTGCGCGCCTCGTCGACAAGGCGGCCACTGTCGCGCTCGATATCGGCGGCGTCGATCTTGACCACGGAGAAGGGGTCATCGAGCGGCAGGCCGGTCTTGGCGGCGAAGGCTGCTGCGCGCTCGGAAACGAGACCGCGGTCGGGGCCGTAGATGAGCACGATCACCGCCTCGGCAGCGGGGCGTTTCAGCCAGGAATCGACCTCGTGAGCTTTCTTTTGCGCCATGCCGCTCTGTTAGCACAGGCGTTTGGGGGGCCGCAGCATTTTTGTCCTGTCAGTTGTATTGCCGCGAAAGCGGCCGGCAGTCCCCCGGGCGCCGACGCGGATGGGAACACTGGAAAGGCTCAATCGTCGTCAATCAGGATACGCGCTGCGGCGCCGTCCATGTCTTCATACTGGCCGCTGCGCAGCGACCAGAGAAAGGCCGCGAGGCCGAGCCCGCCAAGAAAGAGCGCAATGGGCAGGAGAACCAGCAGGCCGCTCATGACGCCATGACCTGCTTGGTCGGAAACGCCTTGGCGGCGTCCCTTGTCCAGTTGGCCTTGCGGGATTTGCCGGCGCCGAGCCGCAGCCCGTTGGCGATCACGATCACCGATGACCCGGACATCGCGAGCGCGGCGATCAGCGGCGTGACGTACCCGAACAGTGCGATCGGTACGGCGATGGCATTGTAGATAATGGCCAGAACCAGGTTCTGGCGGATCAGCTTTTTGGCGTTGCGCGCGGTCGCCAAGGTGAGCGGAATGGCAGCCAGGCTTTCGCGCAGGAAGACGAAATCGGAGGCGCTGCGGCCGATTTCGGCAGCACTTGCCGGTGCCATCGACACATGGGCTGCGGCAAGCGCTGGCGCATCGTTGAGGCCATCGCCGACCATCAGTACCTTGCGGCCCGCCGCCTTGAGTGCGTCCAGGCGATCGACCTTGCCGCTCGGCAGGACTTCGGCTGAAGACGTCGTGATGCCGAGCGCCCTGGCCACCGCGTCGACCGCTTCGGCCCGATCGCCGGAGATGATCTCAACGGCAAGTCCCTTGTGACGCAGTTCAGCCACCGCCTCGGTGGCGCCGGCCCGCAGCCGATCCTCGAAGGCGAAGGCAGCCAGCTCCTCGCCGTTCTTCGACAGCACGGTGCCCGGGGTGGCAGCAGCGTTGCAGAGCGCCCAGGCGGCGCGGCCGAGCCGATAGGTATTGGCGCCCAGCCGTGCCTCGAGGCCGAAGCCGGGCACTTCCTCGATGCTATCGAACCGCCATTCCCTTGCCGGCATTCCAGCCTGGGTTTCAGCCAGCGCCCTCGAGATCGGATGGCGCGAATGCAGGGCGATCGCGGCCGCCAGCGACAGGGTAGCGGCCGGCATTTCGTGGGTGTTGGTCAATCGGGGCATGCCGAGCGTCAACGTGCCGGTCTTGTCGAAGACGACAGTGTCGATTTCGGCCAACCGCTCCATCGCGCCGCCGTCCTTGACCATGATGCCGTTCTCGAACAGGCGCCGGGCGGCTGCGACCTGCACGATCGGCACCGCCAGGCCCAGCGCGCAGGGGCAGGTGATGATGAGCACGGCGATGGCGATGGTGATCGCCTGATGCCAGTTGCCATCGGCGATCATCCAGGCGACGAAAGTCATAAAGGCGGTCAAATGGAGGATGGGCGCGTAAAGGGCAGCAGCACGGTCGGCGATGCGGCGATAGCCGCCGCGGCCGCTTTCGGCGGCTTCCATGAGGCGTGTCATCTCGGCAAGGAAAGAATCCTGCGCCTTGGCCGTCGCCTCGATGGTCAGCGGCCCGGTCAGGTTCAACGTGCCGGCGCGGACGCACGCACCTGACTCCACGGCAACCGGATCGCTTTCGCCGGAAACGATGGAGCAGTCGAGCTCGGAGCGGCCCTTGACCACCCTGGCGTCTACCGGCACGCGCTCGCCGGCTGCGAGCAGGATTTGCATGCCCGGCTCGATCTCCTGCACCGGCAGATAGGTGCTGGCACCGTCATGCTGCAGCACGGTCGCGCCACGGGCGGCAAGGCGGGCCAGGCCCTTGACGGCGACGCGGGCCCGTTCGCGCATGACGTGGTCGAGCGTGCGACCGATCAGAAGGAAAAACAGCAGCGAGGCCGAAGCATCGAAATAGGCGTGGGGGCCGCTGTTGGCGGTGTCGTAAAGGCTCATGCCGAAGGCGAGCAGGATGCCGATGGAGATCGGCACATCCATGTTGGTGCGGCCGCTGCGCAACGCACCCCAGGCCGAGCGGAAGAAGATGCGGCCGGAAAAAGCGAGGGCGGGCAGGGCAATGAGTGCTGACATCCAGTGGAACAGGTCACGCGTCGCGTCGGTTGCGCCGGACCAGACCGACACTGACAGCAGCATGATGTTGCCGGCGGCAAATCCGGCGATGCCGAGACCGCGGATCAGTTCGGCCAGCGTCTCGTCCCTGTCATCGGTGCCCTGGTCGAACAGGTGACTTTCGTAGCCGAGCCTTGCCAGGGCTTGTGAAATGGGCGGCACGCCGGTTTCGTCGCGCCAGCGCACGGACACGCGCCTGGTCGACAGGTTGACGCGTGCGTGCTCGACGCCGTCGAGCTTGCCGAGGGTTGCTTCGATGTTGGCGATACAGGCGCCACAATGCACGCCCGGGACGGAAAGCTCGACCTGCCTGATCCTGCCGGGTTGGACGCGGCTCGCAAGCAGCAGTTCTTCGCGCGCCGGCCCGCTTGCGGCAGCAGGGTTGAGGCTGAGGGCGATTTCGGCATCGGGACCGCAGCAGTTCATTTCAGCGCTCCATCGGAGACGACGATGCGACGTGCCTCGAGGTACGGCTGGTGGTTCGCAACAGTGGCTTCCGTGCTGACGATCCAGATGCCGTCGCGCAAGGGCGTGACGATCGAAAATGCGCCGTCGGGGCGGCGCTGCAGCGCCACCTGCCAATCCTCGGCTTCATAGGCCGGGCGGCGGAAGGAAGCGGTCACGCTGTCAACCGCGACCGCGGTACCGGTGGCGTCGGCCAGGCTGTAGCTGATCTCGCCATCGGCAACAGTGAGTCTGCCTTCCCAACCCAGTGCTGCCTGTGCGCGCTGCTTGGCGACCCGTTCGTTGAACTGCTGGCTCGCGACATAGGTGTTCTGTACGACGAGGCCGGTCCAGCTCGTCCTGGCAAAGGTCGCCATAAGCAGGTTGACGGCGATGATGACGCCGAAGAAGGCAACCATGATGGCCAGCATGTGCCGCCCGGTGAAGGCTTTCGGCTGAATGGCGCGCGTGCTCATCTTGCTATCTCCGGAACGTTGAACTTTGCGGCATAGACATCCCGCTCGGCGCCGGCCCTGTCGACGACGACAAACGAGAAGCCTTGTCCCTGGCCAAGCTGCTCGCGCGGCTGGCGGACATAGACCCTGACGGTCTTGAGCTTGTCGGGCTCGGCATCGATGGTGATCGAGCGCGTCTCACGCTGGTCGATGCCGACGACGCTCATGACCGCACCGGGAAGGCCCTCGATGCTGAGTTCGAAGCTACGCGGCTCAGGCACCATGTTGAGCAGCTTGACGGTGTAGCCGTTGCGGATCGAGCCGTCGGACAGGACGACATATTGCGGGTTGCGGTCTTGGAGCACGTTGATGTCGAGCCGGTCGCGGCTGAGCAGCGCTGCCAGCAGGCCAAGGCCGACAAGGCTCCACGCGCCGGCATAGACGAAGGTGCGCGGGCGCAGGAGCCTGCGGATGTGGAAATGCGAAATGCCCTTGTCGAGCTTGCCTTGGGCATCACGCACACGAGCGGGATCGATGGTCGCCGTGCCGCGGTCGGTGGCGATCGCCATGTTGGACTGGTAGTCGGCGAGCGTGGCGTAGGAGATCAGGCCGCGCTCCTTGCCGATCTTGTCCATGACGCCGTCGCAGGCGTCGATGCAGAGCGCGCAGGTGATGCATTCGAGTTGCTGGCCGTCACGGATGTCAATGCCCATCGGGCAGACGGCGACGCAAGCGTTGCAGTCGACGCAATCGCCGACCGAAAGCCCCTCGGCCAATGCCTTCTTGGCATGGCGCGAACGCGGTTCCCCGCGCCAGTCATTGTAGGTGACGGTTAGCGAGTTCTCGTCGAGCATGGCCGCCTGGATGCGCGGCCACGGGCACATGTAGGTGCAGACCTGCTCGCGCATCAGACCGCCGAAGACGTAAGTGGTGGCGGTGAGGATGGCGACGGTGATGTAGGCGACCGGTTCAGCCTGACCGGTGACGAACGCACCGAGCAGCCTGGGCGCGTCGGCGAAGTAAAAGATCCAGGCACCGCCGGTGGCAACGGCAATGACCAGCCAGATCGCGTGCTTGGCGATGCGCTTCCACAGCTTGGTGAGCGACCACGGCGCGCTGTCTAGCTTGATGCGGGCGTTACGGTCGCCTTCGATGCCGCGCTCGACAACCAGGAACAGGTCGACCCACACCGTCTGGGGACAGGTGTAGCCGCACCAGGCGCGGCCGACTGTCGATGTCACGAGGAACAGCCCGATCCCAGCCATGACCAGCAGGCCGGCGACGTAGAAGAATTCCTGCGGCCAGATTTCGATGGCGAAGAAGTAGAAACGGCGGTTGGCGATGTCGAGGAGGACCGCCTGGTCTGGCGCATAGGGACCGCGGTCCCAGCGCAGCCACGGCGTCAAATAGTAGATGCCGAGCGTGATCAGCATGATCACCCATTTGAACTGGCGGAACTGGCCCGAAGCCCGCTTGGGAAAGACCTTCTGGCGCGCGGTGTAGAGTGGTTGGCGGATCCTGGCGGAGTTGACCGCCTCGACCTCGAGCCTCTCCACTTCCCTGTCGTCAAGCATTCTCGTCTCCTGCGGCACGCACGCCATGGGTTCGGCAGCGTCGCTATTGCTTTGCCGTAATCGCCGGCGGTCGGCCTTGATTCAGGTCAAGCCGAAGCGAGTGCGAAAAAAGAGGCCCGGCATCGCTGCCGAGCCTCTCCCCGCCCTTCGTCCGTTACCCTGCGGCGATGGAGGGTTATTCGCCGCCGCCGAGCGAATGGACGAAAATCGCGAGTTCCTTGACGTTGACGTCGCCGAGCCGGGCGCCCCAGGCCGGCATCACGCCATGCTTGGGATGGCGCACCTGACTGACAATGGCGGCCTGCCCCGAGGCATAGAGCGCGATGGCGTCGGTCAGGTCGGGCGCGCCCAGCTCCTTGTTGCCCTTGGCGTTGTCGCCGTGGCAGGCGGCGCAATTGTCTGCGAACACCTTGGCGCCGGCTGCTGCCAGTTCGGGCGTGTCGGCGGTGCCCGACAGGCTCGCGACATAGGCCGCGACCTCGTTGACCTGCTTCGGCTCGATAATGTCGGCAAAAGCCGGCATTTCGGACGCATGGGTGTTCTCGTCACCGTCGAAGCGGACCCCATGCGCGATGGACTTGTAGATCTGGTCGATGCTGCCGCCCCACAACCATTCGTCGTCATTGAGGTTGGGGAAACCGGGTGACCCCTGCGCGCCGGAGGCGTGGCACTGGATGCAATTGACCTTGAAGGCGGCCGAGCCGGCGGCCGTGGCGAGTTGGCGCAGCTTGTCGTCAGCAAGGATATCACCGACGCTGTTCGACTTCACCGCCTCGATATAATCGCTCTTGGCTGCTTCGGCTGCGGCGAGTTCGTTCTTGACGTCGGCACGGCTGGAATAGCCGAGCACGCCTGTCGTCGCCGAGCTGATCATCGGCCAGGCCGGGTAGGCGATGGTGTAAGCCAGTGCCCAGACGACGGTGGCGTAGAAGGTCCACAGCCACCAGCGCGGCATCGGGTTGTTGAGCTCGGTGATGCCGTCCCATTCGTGTCCGGTGGTCTCGACGCCGGACAGTTCGTCGATATGCTTTTCGCCCACAGATCAATCCTCCTTGAGCGGAATTTGCGCGGCACGCTCGGCGGCCTGCTTGCCGCCGGGGCGAAGCGCGAACAGCACCGCGCCGATGAAAAAGACCGTCATCGCCAGCAGCCCCCAGCTGTCGGCGAAATGCCGCAACGTCGTGTAGTCCATGACAAATCTCCTAGCGGTAGCCGGTGGCCGGGTCGTAGGTCGAGAAGTCGACCAGCGTGCCGAGCATCTGCAGGTAGGCGACCAGCGCGTCCATCTCGGTCAGCGCTGCCGGATCGCCGTCGAAATCGCCAAGCTTGGCCTTGGGATAGCGTGCCACCACACCCGAGGTGTCGGCGTCGGGGTCGGCTTGCGCCTTGATGTCGGCCTCGGCACTGGCGATCATCTCGTCGCTGTAGGGCACGCCGACGCGGCTGTTGGCGATCAGGTCGTAGCTGATGGTCTTTACCGCCAGCGGTGTTTCCTTGAGGAAGGCGTAGCTCGGCATGACCGATTCCGGCACCACCGAGCGCGGCTCGACCAGATGCTGGACGTGCCATTCGTTGGAATAGCGGTTACCGACACGGGCGAGGTCGGGGCCGGTGCGCTTCGACCCCCACTGAAACGGATGGTCATACATCGACTCCGCAGCCAGGCTGTAGTGGCCGTAGCGCTCGACCTCGTCGCGGAACGGCCGGATCATCTGGCTATGGCAGGTGTAGCAGCCCTCGCGGATGTAGATGTTGCGCCCGGCCAGCTCCAGCGGCGCGTAAGGCCGCATGCCCTCGACTTTCTCGATGGTGTTTTCGAGGTAGAACAGCGGCGTGATCTGGACCAGGCCGCCGATGCTGACGACCAGCAGCGTGCCAACCAGGAGCAGCGTCGCGTTCTTCTCGATGGTCTTGTGTTTGTCGAGCAGTGCCATGTCGGGCTCCTTACTGCGCAGGCTGGAGGACGGGGGCAGCCGCGGGCATCGGCTCTTCCTGGCGCTGGTGGCCGCGGATCGTCATGAAGACGTTCCAGGCCATGACCAGCGCGCCGGCGAGGTACATCAGGCCGCCAATGGTGCGGACGACGTAGTAGGGCACCATGGCCGCGACGCTTTCGGCGAAGGAATAAACCAGGAAGCCCTGCTCGTCGTATTCGCGCCACATCAGGCCCTGGCTGATGCCGGCGACCCACATGACCGCGGCGTAGACAACGATGCCGAGCGTGGCGAGCCAGAAGTGCCAGGTCACCATGCGCAGCGAATAGAGTCGTTCACGGCCCCACAGGCGCGGCACCAGGAAGTAGATGGCGCCGAAGGTGATCATGCCGTTCCAGCCAAGCGCGCCGGAATGGACATGACCGATGGTCCATTCGGTGTAGTGGCTGAGCGAATTAACCGCCTTGATCGACATCACAGGGCCTTCGAAGGTCGACATGCCGTAGAAGGCGATGGCAACCACCATCATGCGCACGATCGGATCGGTACGGATCTTGTCCCAGGCGCCCGACAGCGTCATCAGGCCGTTGATCATGCCGCCCCAGGACGGCATCCACAGCATGATCGAAAACACCATGCCAAGCGTCTGCGCCCAGTCGGGCAAAGCGGTGTAGTGGAGGTGGTGGGGACCGGCCCAGATGTAGAGGAAGATCAGCGACCAGAAATGGATGATCGAGAGCCGGTAGGAATAGACAGGGCGATCGACCTGCTTGGGCACGAAATAATACATCATGCCGAGGAAGCCGGCGGTGAGGAAGAAACCGACGGCGTTGTGTCCGTACCACCATTGCGTCAGCGCGTCCTGCACGCCCGAAAACAGCGAATAGCTCTTCGAGCCGAGGAACGACACTGGCACCGCCAGGTTGTTGACCACGTGCAGCATGGCGATGGTGATGATGAAGGCGAGATAGAACCAGTTGGCCACATAGATATGCGGCTCCTTGCGGTTCAGGATCGTGCCGAGGAAGACGACGAGATAGGCGACCCAGACGATGGTCAGGAAGATGTCGACATACCATTCGGGCTCGGCATATTCGCGGCTCTGGGTGATGCCGAGCAGATAGCCGGTCGCCGCCATGACGATGAACAGCTGGTAGCCCCAGAACACGTACCAGGCGAGATTGCCGCCGAAGAGCCGCGCCCGCGAGGTGCGCTGGACGACGTAGAAGGACGTGGCGATCAGCGCGTTGCCGCCAAAGGCGAAGACGACAGCCGACGTATGCAGCGGGCGCAGCCGGCCGAAGTTGAGCCAGGGTTCGATGTTGAGGTCGGGGAATGCCAGCTGGGCTGCGACGACAACGCCGACCAGAAAGCCGGTGACACCCCAGAACACGGTGGCGACGACGCCGTAGCGTATTGGCCCATCCATGTAGGGCGACTTGTCCTCGGCGAGGATATCGACCGGCGCGTAGTTGCTGGTGCGCAGCAAGACGATTGCGCCTGCAACCAGGGCGAAGAACAGCACCCACATATGGGCGCCGAACTGGCTGTCCTGCGCGAAGGCGGCGCCGAGCAGGGCGGCAAAGGCCGCCAATGCCAGCAGGATGATTTCGTTTCCGTATTTCATAAGCGATCCCCGACGATGGTCGCGCGCCGCAAATTCATGCCGGCGCCAGGCCGCACACATCCATGACATCGGCGGCCCGCGCCTTGATCTGGATCAAGGTCAAGCCGGCCGTGTCAGCCCAGCCTTGGCGTCAAAGGGGAACTTCGAAAGACAATGACTGCGCCCGACGACACACAGACCGGTTGGCAGGATGTGGCGGTGCGCGATGCCGTTGCGATCATGCGGCACGCGCATGCGGCCGAACTCGCTTTATGCGACCGGTTGGAAGAGATCGCCGATTCGCTGCCCAATGGTCTCGACCGCCGCAACTGCCTTTTGACGGCACGGGCGCTTGGCCCGACCATGGCGAAGATCCACCGGTTCGAGGAGCGGCGGATCTTTCCGTATTTTTGCGTGCGCCTGGGAAACAGCGCCGAGGCGGACAAGACCGTCGAAAGGCTGAAGAACGAACATCTTGAAGATGAGGGCTCTGCTGCTGAGCTGCGCGATGCGTTACGGTTCGCCGCCCGGCATGGCGTGGCTGATAACCCCGAGATGCTCGGCTTCATGCTGCGCGGTTATTTCGGCGCGGTACGCCGGCACGTCGCCTTCGAACGCGACCATGTCATCGCGTTGCTGGCACCGCCTGGATACATCAGCACTTAGATGTTGGCGCGGCGTTCCAGCTTGTCGACGTCGAAGACGGTGACGTGGCGGTTGTTTTCGACCGCGATCAACCCGTCCTTGCGCAGCTTGGTCAGCTGGCGGCTGACGGTTTCGATGGTCAGGCCGAGGAAATCGGCGATGTCGGCGCGGGTCAGCGGCAGGTCGAAGCTGATTTCGCCTTCGCTCTCCGCCTCGGGGTCGCCATGACGGGCAATGAGGTGCAGGAAGGAGGCAACGCGCTCGGCAGCCGTCTTGCGTCCGAGCGTCAGCATCCAGTAGCGCGCCTCGTCGAGTTCGTTGAGCGCCTGCAGGTGCAGCCGGTGGCCAAGTTCCGGTGCCTGGCTGATCATCCGGTCGAGCGAGGTCTTGGGGAAGGCGCAGACGCGGACGGCGGTCGCGGCCTCGGCAGTGATCGAGCTTTCCTGCTTGAACGGACGGCCGATGAAATCAGGCGCAAACTGCAGCCCGACGATCTGCTGGCGGCCATCGGGCAATGTCTTGGTCAGCTTGACGACGCCGGCCAGCACGTTGGCGTAGCTGTCGATCGTATCGCTGTCCGATACCAGCACGGTGCCTGGCTCGACCTTGCGCTTGGTTGTGTGCCGGCTGAGCTCGACAAGCTGCTCCGGCGTCAGTGCACCACAAACGCCGCGATGCCGCGCCTCGCAGGCGCGGCACAGCGCAGGGATCTCCGAATTGTGAATGTCCTGGCGAATGGCCATTTCTTCGTCCAGTACTCCGATTTGCCCAATCTAGGGACCGGGTCCGGCAAAAGGAACCGTGTCATTGTGTCCATCGCACGGCGCCGCTTGATCCAGGTCAAGGCGATGCCGGTGTCTCCGTCGCATGCTTCGGCCGTTGACGGAGACGATCATGGACAGGAAACTCGTCGAGAAATACGCAGCACCGGTGCCGCGCTACACCAGCTATCCGACCGCGCCGCATTTCAACGCGGCGGTGTCTTCGACGACCTATGGCGGCTGGTTGCGCGCGTTGCCCAAGGGGGCGAATGCGTCGCTCTATGTGCACATCCCCTATTGCGACCGGTTGTGCTGGTTCTGTGCCTGCCATACCAAACAAACGCGGCGCTACGACCCGGTCGCGCGATATCTGGCGGCCTTGAACTGCGAAATTGACACGGTCGCGTCGCTTTGTGGAAGCCGGCTAAATATCCGTGCGTTGCACCTTGGCGGTGGCTCGCCAACGATGCTGACGGCGACGGATCTGATGTCACTTGGAGCCAGGCTGCGCGAGAAATTCAGCTTCGCCGGCGATGCCGAGATCAGCGTCGAGATCGATCCCAACGACATGGACGAGACGCGCTTCGACGCGCTGGCATCGATCGGCATGACCCGCGCGAGCCTCGGCGTCCAGGATTTCGACGAGCGCGTGCAAAAGGCGATCAACCGCGAACAGAGCTTCGAGCAGACCAAGGCCGTTGTCGACGCGGTTCGCACCCGTGGTGTGAGTTCCGTCAATCTCGACATGCTCTACGGCCTGCCGCACCAGACGCTCGCAGGCATCGTCGTAACGACGCAAAAGCTGCTGTCGCTGCGGCCCGACCGGATCGCGCTTTTCGGCTACGCTCATGTACCTTGGATGAAGAAGCACCAGACGATGATCGACGATGCGGCGCTGCCCGACGCCGTGGCACGGTTGGAGCAAGCAGCGGCCGCGGCCGAACTCATCCTGGCCGCCGGCTACGAAGCCGTCGGCATGGATCATTTCGCGCTGCCGAGCGACAGCCTCGCCGCCGCCGCGCGTTCCGGCACGTTGCGGCGCAATTTCCAGGGCTACACCACCGATCGGGCCGATGCGCTGATCGGGCTCGGCGCCTCGTCGATCGGGCTTCTGCCGCATGGATACGTCCAGAACATGCCGGCAACCGGTGAGTATGAGCGCCGCGTGCTGGCGGGCGGGCTGGCCACCGTGCGCGGTTTCGCGCTGTCCAATGCCGACCGCATGCGCGCCTGGCTCATCGAGCGATTGATGTGCGATTTCGCCTTCTCACGCTGCGAGTTGCTTTCTCGCTTTGGCGAGCCGGCGCGCGCTGTCATCGCCGAGGCCGAATTGCTGGCCGCTGGCGATCGTGACAGTGTCTTCGTGTGCGCCGGCAACCGCTTTGTCGTCACCGAACGTGGCAAGCCTTTCCTCCGGTCGATCGCGGCTGCCTTCGATGCCTATCTCGGCCAGGGCACGGCGCGCCACTCGATCGCCGTCTGAACTTCTACGCGCGGTCAAATTCCTGTATCAAGCGCGTGCAAAGCGCACGGGCGCGAACGGGATCTGGACCGAATGAATCTGACAGTCTTTGGCATTGGCTATGTGGGTTTGGTGCAGGCGGCTGTGTTGGCCGAGGTCGGGCATGACGTCGTCTGCGTCGATGTCGATGCGGCCAAGGTCGAGCGCTTGAACCAGGGTTTCATCCCGATCTTTGAACCGGGGCTGGAGGCGCTGGTGCGCGACAACCACGCCGCTGGGCGTATCGTCTTCACCACCGATGCAGCGCTTGCCGTTCGCCATGGCGAGATCCAGATGATCGCCGTCGGCACCCCGCAAGGCGAGGATGGCTCGGCCGACCTCAAATACGTGCTGTCGGTGGCCGACGCCATCGGCCGCGAGATGGCTGGACCAAAGATCGTGGTGACCAAGTCGACAGTGCCGGTCGGTACCGCCGACAAGGTGCGCGAAACGATGCTGGCGGCGCTGAAGCTGCGGGGCCGCGAGGAGCTTGGCTTCGACGTCGTCTCCAATCCGGAATTCCTCAAGGAAGGCTCGGCGGTCGCCGACTGCATGAAGCCCGACCGCATCATCATAGGCACCGACAGCGAGGCTGCCGAAGCGGTGATGCGTGAGCTCTATGCGCCGTTCAACCGCAACCACGAAAAGATGATCGTGATGGATGTGCGTTCGGCCGAGTTCACCAAATATGCCGCCAACTGCATGCTGGCGACCAAGATCAGCTTCATGAACGAGATGGCCAATCTGGCCGAACTGCTCGGCGCCGACATCGAGGAGGTGCGCAAGGGTATCGGCTCGGACCCGCGCATCGGCTACCACTTCATCTATCCCGGCCTGGGTTATGGCGGCTCGTGTTTCCCCAAGGATGTGCGTGCCTTGATCCGCACCGCCGGCGATGTCGGCTTCGAGCCGGTGCTTTTGCATTCGGTCGAGGCGCGCAACAACGCCCAGAAGGCGGTGCTGTTCGACAAGCTCAAGGCGCATTTCAACGGCGACCTCGCGGGCAAGACCTTTGCGCTGTGGGGCCTGGCCTTCAAGCCCAACACCGACGACATGCGTGAGGCACCGGCCCGTGTGCTGATGGAAGCGCTATGGGCGGCTGGCGCCAAGGTCCAGGCCTACGATCCCGAGGCGATGAACGAGGCGCAGCAGATCTATGGCCAGCGCGACGACCTCACCCTGTGCGGCACCAAGGAGGCGGCGCTGCGTGGTGCGGATGCATTGCTGATCGCCACCGAGTGGAAGAATTTTAGGGCACCGTCGTTCGAGCTGATCAGGGAACAACTGGCGACCCCTGTCATCTTCGACGGCCGCAACCTCTACGATCCGGCTGTCGTCGCCCGCCACGGCATCAAATACGTCTCCATCGGGCGCAAGGCGGTCTGAAAAACAAAAAAAGGCACGCGCGAGCGGGCCTTTTTCGTTGGGTGCGGCGCCTACTGGTTTCGGCGCTTGCCTTCCATCAGGTCGAGCACGGCGCCAGCCGCGTCGAGCACATTGGTGCCGGGACCGAAGACGGCCGCGACGCCATGGTCGAGCAGGTACTGATAATCCTGACGCGGGATGACGCCGCCGACCACCACGATGATGTCTTCGGCGCCCTTGGCCTTCAGCGCCGCAACAAGCTGCGGGGCGAGCGTCTTGTGGCCGGCGGCCAAAGACGACATGCCGACGACGTGGACCCTGGACGCAATCGCCGTGTCTGCGGCTTCGCCCGGGGTCTGGAACAGCGGCCCGGCAATGACCTTGAAGCCGATGTCGCCGAAGGCCGAGGCGATGATCTTGGCGCCGCGGTCGTGGCCGTCCTGGCCGAGCTTGGCCACCATGATGCGCGGCTTTTCGCCAAGTGCCGTGGCAAACTGATCAAGACGGGCAACCAGCGTCTGGAATTCCGGCTCGTCGTCATAGGCCTTGCCATAGACGTTTTCGACGACTTCCGGCACGGCGGCATGGTCGCCAAAGGCGCGCCGCATGGCGTCGGAAATCTCGCCGACAGTCGCACGTGCCCGTGATGCCTCGACGGCTGCGGCCAGCATGTTGCCTTCACCGCTGCGCGCCACCTTCTCAAGTGCCGCCAGTGCCGCGTCGACGCGGCCGGGATCGCGCTGGCGCCGGGTGCGCTCGATGCGGGCGATCTGCGACAGGCGCACGGCGGAGTTGTCGATCTCGAGAATGTCGAGATGGTCTTCCTGCTCGAGCCGGTACTTGTTGACGCCGACGATGACCTCGTCGCCCTTGTCGACGGCGGCCTGGCGGCGTGTCGCCGCCTCCTCGATCATGCGCTTGGGCAGGCCTGTGGCGACTGCCTTGGTCATGCCACCCATGGTTTCGACTTCCTCGATCAGCGCCCAGGCTTTTTCAGCGAGGTCGTTGGTCAGGCTCTCGACATAATAGGAACCAGCAAGCGGGTCGACGACTTTGGTCACGCCGGTCTCGTGCTGGAGGATCAGCTGGGTGTTGCGGGCGATGCGCGCCGAAAACTCGGTCGGCAAGGCAATCGCCTCGTCGAAGGAGTTGGTGTGCAGCGACTGCGTGCCACCCAGCGCCGCCGACATCGCCTCGAAGGCGGTGCGCACGATGTTGTTGTAGGGGTCCTGCTCCTGTAGCGACACGCCAGAGGTCTGGCAGTGGGTGCGCAGCATCAGCGACGACGCTTTCTTCGGCTCGAACTCGGTCATGATGCGCGACCATAGCAGCCGCGCGGCGCGCAGCTTGGCTGCTTCCATGAAGAAGTTCATGCCGATGGCGAAGAAGAACGACAGCCGACCGGCGAACTCGTCGACATTGAGGCCCTTCTTCAGTGCTGCCCGGACATATTCGCGGCCATCAGCGAGCGTGAAGGCGAGTTCCTGCACCAGCGTCGAGCCGGCCTCCTGCATGTGGTAGCCGGAGATCGAGATCGAGTTGAACTTCGGCATCTCCTTCGCCGTGTACTCGATGATGTCGGCAACGATGCGCATCGAGGGTTCGGGCGGGTAGATATAGGTGTTGCGGACCATGAACTCCTTGAGGATGTCGTTCTGAATGGTCCCCGACAGCTTGTCGCGCGACACGCCCTGTTCTTCGCCGGCGACGATGAAACTGGCGAGGATCGGGATCACCGCGCCGTTCATGGTCATCGACACCGAGATCTGCTCGAGCGGGATGCCGTCGAACAGGATTTTCATGTCCTCGACGGAATCGATCGCCACGCCGGCCTTGCCGACATCACCTTCGACGCGCGGATGGTCCGAGTCATAACCGCGATGGGTGGCGAGGTCGAACGCCACCGAAACACCTTGCTGACCGGCGGCGAGCGCCTTGCGGTAGAAGTTGTTGGACGCCTCCGCCGTCGAGAAGCCGGCATATTGCCTAATCGTCCAGGGACGGCCGGTGTACATGGTGGCGCGCGGCCCGCGCAGGAATGGCGCGATGCCCGGCAACGAATCGAGATTGTCAATGCCGGAGAGGTCGTCGGCGGTGTAGAGCGGCTTGACGTCGATGCCTTCGGGCGTGTTCCAGGTCAGCGTGTCCGGAGACGCCTTGATCTCGCGCTCGGCGAGCTTGCGCCAGTCGTCCTTTGTCGGGCGGTCAGTCATGTTACACCTCACTCGAACTCCATGATCAGCTCGTCGACGGCGAGGCTTTCGCCCGCAGTTGCCGCCACGCGCTTGACCGTGCTCCTGCGCTCTGCGCGCAGCACGTTTTCCATCTTCATCGCCTCGACTGTCGCCAGCGATTGGCCGGCCTCGACGGTGTCGCCTTGCTTGACCAGGATCGACGTCACCACGCCCGGCATCGGGCAGAGCAACATCTTCGAGGTGTCGGGCGGCAGCTTGACGGGCATCAGCTTCGCCAATTCGGCGACGCGCGGGCTGCGCACATGCGCCACCACATCCATGCCGCGCCAGCGCAGGCGCCAGCCGGTGCCGGAGCGCGAAACCTTGACGCCAATCGACGTGCCGGCAACGGCGAAGTTGGCGTGCAGGTGGCCGGGCATCCAGTCGCTCGAAACCGCAAGTGCCGTGCCGTCGTCGAACTCGACGACCGTGCCGTCGGCGCCGTCCCTGACACGCAGCTGCAAGAAGAAGCCGGCAAGGGTGACGACCCAGTCGGCGCCGATGGGGCGCTGGTGGTTGGCCAGCGATCCGGAAATCTGCGCGCCACGGCGCTGGGTGAACTGGTTGATCAGGGCGGCG
The DNA here is from genome assembly GCF_014863355.1 of Aminobacter carboxidus. Classification (GTDB taxonomy): domain Bacteria; phylum Pseudomonadota; class Alphaproteobacteria; order Rhizobiales; family Rhizobiaceae; genus Aminobacter; species Aminobacter carboxidus. The sequence goes on from NZ_JACZEP010000002.1 coordinate 221,197, forward strand.
ACCGCCGCCAGCTTCCTGGCGTCGGTCTCATCAGGCGCCACCCCTGAAAAGCCGTCGGGAAACTCCTCGGCGATATAGGCAGTGGTCAGCCGTCCGTCGCGGAAACGCTGATGGTCCATGACCGCCGACAGGAATGGCAAATTGTGACCGATACCTTCGACCTCGAAATCGTCGAGCGCCCGGCCCATCGCCTCGACAGCCGTCAGACGATCGGGTGCCCAGGTGCACAGCTTGGCGATCATCGGGTCGTAATACATCGAGATCTCGCCGCCCTCGAACACGCCGGTGTCGTTGCGGACGATGGAGCCATCGTCGCGCTTGCCCTCGACCGGAGGCCGGTAGCGGGTCAGCCGGCCGATCGACGGCAGGAAGTTCCGGTATGGGTCTTCGGCATAAAGCCGGCTTTCGATCGCCCAGCCGTTCAGCTTGACGTCGTCCTGGGTTAAACGCAGCTTCTCACCGGCAGCGACGCGGATCATCTCCTCGACCAGGTCGATACCGGTGATCAGCTCGGTCACCGGATGCTCGACCTGCAGGCGGGTGTTCATCTCGAGGAAGTAGAAGTTCCTGTCACCATCGACGATGAACTCGACGGTGCCGGCCGAGAAGTAGCCGACCGCCTTGCCAAGGGCCACGGCCTGCTCGCCCATCGCCTTGCGGGTTTCGGCGTCGAGGAAGGGCGATGGTGCCTCTTCGATGACCTTCTGGTTGCGGCGCTGGATCGAGCATTCGCGCTCGCCGAGATAAAGCAGATTGCCGTGCTGGTCGCCCAGCACCTGGATCTCGATGTGGCGCGGCTGGGTGACGAACTTCTCGATGAAGATGCGGTCGTCGCCGAACGACGATTTCGCCTCGTTCTTTGACGACTGGAAGCCTTCGCGCGCCTCGGCGTCGTTCCAGGCAATGCGCATGCCCTTGCCGCCGCCGCCGGCGGAGGCCTTGATCATCACGGGATAGCCGATCTGGTTGGCGATCTTCACCGCCTCATCGGCGTCCTCGATCAGGCCCATATGGCCGGGCACTGTCGACACGCCGGCGGACGCCGCGATCTTCTTGGAGGTGATCTTGTCGCCCATCGCCTCGATCGCGACCGGGGGCGGCCCGATGAAAGCGACGCCCTCGGCCTTCAGCGCCTCGGCGAAGTTCGAGTTCTCCGACAGGAAGCCGTAGCCGGGATGCACCGCATCGGCACCCGTCTGGCGCACCGCGTCGATGATCTTCTGGATGACGATATAGGACTGGTTCGACGGTGCTGGCCCGATATGGACGGCCTCGTCGGCCATCTTCACATGCAGCGCCTCGCGGTCGGCGTCGGAATAGACCGCGACCGTTGCGATACCCAGTTTCCGGGCCGACTTGATGACCCGGCAGGCGATCTCGCCACGATTGGCGATGAGGATTTTCTTGAACATGTCTGGCCTGCTCACAAGGGAATCGTGTCGTGCTTCTTCCACGGCGCTTCGGCCTTCTTGCCGCGCAGGGCGGCGAAGGCGCGGGCGATGCGGCGGCGCGACGAATGAGGCATGATCACCTCGTCGATGAAGCCACGCTCGGCGGCGACGAAGGGATTGGCGAAGCGTTCTTCGTATTCCTTGGTGCGCGCGGCGATCTTTTCGGGATTGCCGAGTTCCGAGCGGTACAGGATCTCTGTCGCGCCCTTGGCCCCCATCACCGCGATCTCAGCGGTCGGCCAGGCATAGTTGATGTCGGCGCCGATATGCTTGGACGCCATGACGTCATAAGCGCCGCCATAGGCCTTGCGGGTGATCAGCGTGACCATGGGCACGGTCGCCTGGCTATAGGCGAACAGCAGCTTGGCGCCGTGCTTGATGACGCCGCCATATTCCTGTGCGGTTCCCGGCAGGAAGCCCGGCACGTCGACCAAAGTCAGGATCGGGATCGAAAACGCGTCGCAAAAGCGTACGAAGCGTGCTGCCTTGCGCGAGGAGTCGATGTCGAGGCAGCCGGCCAGCACCATCGGCTGGTTGGCGACGACGCCGACGCTCTGGCCCTCGATGCGCATGAAGCCGGTGATGATGTTTTTGGCGAAGGCCTCCTGGATCTCGAAGAAATCGCCCTCGTCGGCGATGGCCAGGATCAGCTCCTTCATGTCGTAGGGCTTGGCCGCGCTGTCGGGGATCAGCGTGTCGAGACGCTTCTCCAGCCGCGCCGGGTCGTCGTGGAACGGCCGAACCGGCGGCTTCTCCCGGTTGTTGAGTGGCAGGAAGTCGAACAGCAGGCGCACCTGCTCCAGCGCCTCGATGTCGTTCTCATAGGCACCGTCGGCGACCGACGACTTCGAAGTGTGGGTGCGCGCGCCGCCGAGTTCTTCCGCCGTGACGATCTCGTTGGTGACTGTCTTCACCACGTCCGGCCCGGTGACGAACATGTAGGAGCTGTCGCGCACCATGAAGATGAAGTCGGTCATGGCAGGCGAATAGACGGCACCGCCGGCGCAAGGGCCCATGATCACCGAAATCTGTGGCACCACGCCGGAGGCGTCGACATTGCGCTTGAACACGTCGGCATAGCCGGCGAGCGAGGCCACGCCCTCCTGGATGCGGGCGCCGCCGGAATCGTTGAGGCCGATGACAGGGGCGCCGTTGCGCACCGCCATGTCCATGATCTTGCAGATCTTCTGGGCATGGGTTTCCGACAGCGAGCCGCCGAGCACGGTGAAGTCCTGGGAGAAGACATAGACCAGGCGGCCATTGATGGTGCCCCAGCCGGTGACGACGCCGTCGCCGGCCACCTTCTGCTCGGCCATGCCGAACTCGGTGGTGCGGTGGGTGACATACATGTCGAACTCTTCGAAGGAGCTTTCGTCGAGCAGGACGTCGATGCGTTCGCGCGCCGTCAGCTTGCCCTTGGCATGCTGGGCGTCGATGCGCTTCTGGCCACCGCCGAGGCGGGCCTCGGCGCGGCGGGCTTCAAGCTGTTCGAGAACGGCGCGCATCAGTTCATGCCCCTTGTGGAAAGCCACTTCCAGGCGGCTGGGAAGGCGATGGCCGCAAGCACGGCCTTGGCGATGTCGCCCGGGATGAAGGGGTAAAGGCCGAAGGCCAGTACCGGCTTGTCGAAGCCGATGACCGAGCCGAGCCAGAGCAGGCCGGGCACGTAGATGATGGCGCCCGAAAGCAGCGCTGCAAGCATTGCGGTAAAGACGTTGCGGTCCCAGCCGCGCTCGGCCAGCCAGCCGGCGAGCAATGCAGCGGGCAGATAGCCCAGGAGATAGCCACCGGTTGGCCCCATCATGTAGGCGAGGCCGATGCCTTTTTCCGGCGTGCCGGCGAAAACCGGCAGGCCAAGCGCGCCTTGCATCAGGTAGAGCGCGACCGCGGCAGCGCCGCGGGCCGGACCAAGCGCCAGCCCAAGCCCGATCACCACAAGCGTCTGCATGGTCATCGGTACGGGATAAAACGGAACCTGGACCTTGGCTGACAGCGTCAGAAGCAGCGAGCCTGCGACGACGGCAACGACATCCATTGTGCTGAGCCGGCTGGTTGGCCTGTCGGCGACGGCTTGGTAGAGCGTCATGAGCTTTCTCCCGCGCTACGAGTTTGAAAACAATGGCCTCTCGCCGCGTCAGCGGCAAGCAGCGAAGTTGGCGCAATAGCCCCGTGGCGCGCGCAGGAAAACAGTTGAAAGTGTGCGAAAGCGTAATATACAAATTCGAACAATGTAAATTGCGAAATTGCAAACATGGCGACCCGCAAACTCTATATCGGCCGCAAAGTGCGCGAGCTGCGCGACGCCAACAAGGCGACGCAGGCGAGCTTCGCCGAACGTATCGGCATCTCGACCAGCTATCTCAACCAGATCGAAAACAACCAGCGCCCGGTTTCGGCCTCGGTGCTGCTGGCGCTCGCCGAAAAGTTCCAGATCGACATCACCGAGATTTCGCAAGGTGATGGCGACCGGTTGTTGTCGGCTCTGTCTGAGGCGCTCAGCGATCCGCTGTTCGAGAACTATGTGCCCAACCTGCAGGAGCTGAAGCTGGTGACGCAGAACGCGCCGGGGTTTGCCCGCGCGCTGATCTCGGCTCACCAGGCCTATCGCCGCAACAGCGAGCAGCTTGCCAGCCTCGACGACACACTCGGCAAGAGCATCGGCCTGACCGAGCCGACGCCTTACGAGGAAGTGCGCGACTTTTTCCACTTCGTCGACAACTATATCCATGGCCTGGACGTCGCGGCCGAGCGGCTGGCTGGCGAACTCGGCATTGGCGAGCGCGACAGCTATGCGGCGCTGGCGGCGCATCTGGACAGCCGGCATGGGGTGCGGATCGCCCGTGCCGAAGTCGATGATGACGCGCTCCGGCGCTTCGATGCCAAGTCAGGTGTGCTGTTCCTCAACCCTTATTCGCCGCTTGCCACCCGCAGCTTCCAGATCGCCTTCCAGATCGCCGAGATGGAGATGGAAACAGAGGTAGCGCAGATTGCGCGGGCGGCCGATTTCCGCACCAGTGAGGCGCTGGAAATATGCAAGATGGGGCTGCGCAACTATTTCGCCGGGGCGCTGACCCTCCCCTACCAGGCTTTTATGCGCGCTGCCGGCGAGCTACGTCACGACCTGGAGCTGATGGCGGCGCATTTCGGCGCCAGCATCGAGCAGGTCGCGCATCGCCTCAGCACCTTGCAGCGGTCGGGGCACAAGGGTGTGCCGATCTTCTTTGCCCGCATCGACCGTGCCGGCAACATCACCAAGCGCCATAGCGCCGCAAAGCTGCAGTTTGCCCGATTTGGTGCTGCATGCCCGCTGTGGAACGTGCACCAGGCCTTCGAGACGCCAGGCCGCATCATCCGCCAACTGGCCGAGACGCCCGACGGCGCGCGCTATCTCTGCGTCGCCACCGAGATTTCCAAAGGTGGTGGCGGCTTCAACGCGCCGCATCGCCGCTATGCGATCGCGCTCGGCTGCGAGGTCGCCTATGCCAAGGACTTCGTTTATGCTGACGGACTGGAGCTTGGCAGCAAGACCGCCTTCGACCCCATCGGCATATCTTGCCGTATCTGCGAGCGCACCAATTGCCAGCAGCGTGCCGTGCCGCCGCTCAAGCGCAAGCTGGTGATCGACCGGGATGTCCGCCATCCCCTTCCCTATCGGATCGGCTAGCTTCTAGTTGTTCTTGCGCGCGAACAGCCCGCCCACCGCAAGCATCAGCCAGCCCAGGATCATGCCGGTGCCGCCGATGGGTGCTGCGAAGGGGAACAGCCGCTGGCCAAGATAATCGCGCGCCAGAAGGTCGCCTGAAAACATCAGGACCGCGACCAGCAGCACGGCTGCGCCGAAGTGGAGAAGCCTGCCGCCGGCAACGACCAGCGACAGCGCGATCAGTGCTGGGGCGTGAAACAGCAGGAAGTTCGCTGCCGTTGCGACATTGACGCCGCCGCCATGGCTCGCCGCCGCCGACAGCGCGACGCCCACAGCGCCAAACAATGCGCCGGACATGAAAAGAACCCTGTCAAACTGCATTCGCTCGCTCCCGTCCTCGCTTGGCGGTAGCATATAGCTTCGGCTTGGCGAAAAGGTTCATTGGCCAAGCGCGCCGATTGCCGCAGGATGGCCGCTTTCCTGTGGACCTTGAACAGGCGGGGCTGAATGGCCGTTTGGCGTTCTGCCCGGCAGTCACTATGTTCGCGCACCGTTCAACAGGCACCAGGATTTCCATGGCTGGCGACAACAGGAAAATCGCTGCGATCATCGCAGCCGAAATCAACGCGAAGCCGGAGCAGGTCATAGCGGCGGTTGGACTGCTCGACGAAGGCGCGACCGTGCCTTTCGTGGCGCGTTACCGCAAGGAAGTCACCGGCGGCCTCGACGACACCCAGCTGCGCGATCTGTCCGAGCGCCTCGCCTATCTGCGCGAACTTGAAGCGCGGCGTGCGACAATCGTCGAGTCGATCATCGGCCAGGGCAAGATGACCGATGACCTGGCAATCCGGATCGCCGCCGTCACCACCAAGGCCGAGCTCGAGGACATCTACCTGCCCTACAAGCCGAAGCGCCGCACCAAGGCCGAGATCGCCAGGGAACGCGGTCTCGGTCCGCTCGCCGAAGCCATTCTCGCCGACCGCTCCAAGGTTCCGGCCGAACTTGCCGTTGCCTTTGTTGCCGGCGAGGTCGCCGACGTGAAGGCCGCACTCGAAGGCGCGCGCGATATTGTTGCCGAGGGCATTTCGGAAAACGCCGACTTGCTCGGCCGCCTGCGCACCCACATGAAGGAACGCGCTGTGCTGCGTGCCCGTGTCGTCGACGGCAAGCAGGACGCCGGCGCCAAGTTCGCCGACTATTTCGACCATTCCGAGCGCTGGGCCAATGTGCCGAGCCACCGCGCGCTGGCCATGCTGCGCGGCCGCAACGAGGATTTCCTGTCGCTCGACCTCGAGATCGACGCCGACGACACTTCGCCGGTCAAGCCGGTCGAGCGCATGATCGCCGCCGCCTATCAGATCGGCGCGACCCTGCCGGGCGATCAGTGGCTGATGCAGGTCGCTGGCTGGACCTGGCGAGTGAAGCTCTCGCTGTCGCTTTCGCTCGACCTGATGCGCGACCTGCGCGAGGCTTCAGAGGAAGAGGCGATCCGCGTTTTCTCGCGCAACCTCAAGGACCTGCTGCTCGCAGCCCCTGCCGGCTCCCGCGCCACCATGGGTCTTGACCCGGGCATCCGCACCGGCGTCAAGGTTGCAATCATCGACGCCACCGGCAAGGTGCTCGACACCACCACAGTCTACCCCTTCCCGCCGAAGAACGACGTGCGCGGCACCCAGGCCGAGCTTGCCCGGTTGATCATCCGTCACAAGGTCGAGCTGATCGCCATCGGCAACGGCACCGGCAGCCGCGAGACCGAGCGCCTCGTAGCCGACATGCTTCAGGACATGCAGGCGCCGAAGCCGACCAAGGTCATCGTCAGCGAGGCCGGCGCGTCGGTCTATTCGGCGTCGGCGACTGCTGCCGCCGAGTTTCCCAATCTCGACGTGTCGCTGCGTGGTGCCGTGTCCATCGCACGCCGCCTGCAGGATCCGTTGGCCGAACTGGTCAAGATCGAGCCGAAATCGATCGGCGTCGGCCAGTACCAGCACGACGTTGATCAGTATCGTCTCGGCCGCTCGCTGGAAGCGGTGGTCGAAGACGCGGTGAACGCAGTCGGGGTCGATCTCAACACGGCGTCCGCTCCCCTTCTCGCTCGCGTTTCCGGCCTCGGGCCGTCCTTGGCCGAGTCGATCGTCGCCTATCGCGACGCCTCGGGCGCGTTTGCCACGCGCCGCGATTTGCTCGCCGTGCCGCGTCTTGGCCAGCGCGCCTTCGAGCAATGCGCCGGCTTCCTGCGCATCCGCGACGGCAAGGAACCGCTCGACGCTTCGTCGGTGCATCCTGAAGCCTATGGCGTTGCCAAGAAGATCGTGGCGTCCTGCGGTCGCGACTTGCGCCAGCTGATGGGCGACAGTGCAGCCCTCAAGGCAATCGATCCCCGCGCCTTCGTCGACGAGCGTTTCGGCCTGCCGACGGTGCGCGACATCATCGCCGAGCTGGAAAAGCCGGGCCGCGATCCGCGCCCGGGCTTCAAGACCGCGACTTTCGCCGACGGCGTCGACGACATCAAGGACCTGAAGCCGGGCATGCTGCTCGAAGGCACGGTCACCAACGTCGCCGCCTTCGGCGCCTTCGTCGACATCGGCGTGCATCAGGATGGCCTCGTCCATGTCTCGCAGCTGGCCGACAAGTTCGTTAAGGATCCGCACGAGGTGGTGAAGGCCGGCGACGTGGTCAAGGTCCGCGTCGTCGAGGTCGACATCCCGCGCAAGCGCATCGGGCTGACCATGCGCAAGGATGGCGGCGAGGCCGCTCCCCGCTCGGCCGCCCCTGCCAAGGCCCGCGACATGAAGTTCGCCTCGTCGAAGCCGCAGCCGAACAAGTCGGACCAGCAAGGCGCGTTCGGCGCCGCCCTGCTCGAGGCGATGAAGCGCAAGTAGGCAAGCCTGGGCGATCACGCTGCTGCTCAAGCGGCATGATCGCCCTTGCCCGCTTGCCCGTTCCTGCTTAGAAAGCCCCGGAAACGCGGCCTCAGCCGGCCGCTTGAAAAAGGTGCCGTGCTCAAATGTCCAAGTGGAAAGACGTCAAGAAGGTCGTGCTCGCCTATTCCGGCGGCCTCGACACCTCCATCATCCTGAAGTGGCTGCAGACCGAGCTCAATGCGGAGGTCGTTACCTTCACCGCCGATCTCGGCCAGGGCGAGGAGCTTGAGCCGGCGCGCAAGAAGGCCGAGATGCTCGGCATCAAGGAGATCTTCATCGAGGACGTGCGCGAGGAGTTCGTCCGCGATTTCGTCTTCCCGATGTTCCGTGCCAATGCCGTCTATGAAGGTGTCTACCTGCTCGGCACCTCGATCGCCCGGCCGTTGATCTCCAAGCACCTCGTCGACATCGCCCGCAAGACCGGCGCCGACGCCATTGCGCACGGCGCCACTGGCAAGGGCAACGACCAGGTCCGCTTCGAGCTGTCGGCCTATGCGCTCAACCCCGACATCAAGATCATCGCACCGTGGCGCGACTGGGAGTTCAAGAGCCGCACCGACCTGCTCGACTTCGCCGAAAAGCACCAGATCCCGGTCGCCAAGGACAAGAAGGGCGAGGCCCCCTTCTCCGTCGACGCCAACCTGCTGCACTCCTCGTCCGAGGGCAAGGTTCTGGAAGATCCGGCCGTCGAGGCGCCCGAATACGTCCACATGCGCACGATTTCGCCCGAGGCTGCGCCCGACAAGGCGACTGTCATCAAGATCGGCTTCGAACAGGGCGATGCCGTGTCGGTCAACGGCGAGCGCCTGTCGCCGGCGACGCTGCTCGCCAAGCTCAACGACTATGGCCGCGACAACGGCATCGGCCGCCTCGACCTGGTCGAAAACCGCTTCGTCGGCATGAAGTCGCGCGGCGTCTACGAGACCCCCGGTGGCACCATCCTGCTTCAGGCGCACCGCGCCATCGAGTCGATCACGCTCGACCGTGGTGCCGCGCACCTCAAGGACGAGCTGATGCCGCGCTATGCCGAGTTGATCTACTACGGCTTCTGGTTCTCGCCGGAGCGCCAGATGCTGCAGGCGGCGATCGATCTCAGCCAGAAGGACGTCGAGGGCGAAGTGACCCTCAAGCTCTACAAGGGCAACGTCATGGTCATCGGCCGCGAGTCGGCGAAGTCGCTCTACTCCGACAAGCTGGTCACCTTCGAGGACGACCAGGGCGCCTACGACCAGAAGGACGCCGCCGGCTTCATCAAGCTCAACGCGCTGCGTCTACGCACGCTGGCGGCCAGGAACCGTCGCTGACCCTATGCGACCAGTGATCGCACAGGCTGCCGCCTTCGGCTTGCTGGCGGCAGCCTTGCCAGCCGCCGCACAGGAGTTCGACCCGGCCACGCTGGACTTGCCGGCGCTGGTCGAGTGCCGGACCGATGCGCCCGCCTACACCAGTTTTGCCCTGTGGCTGGCGGGCGAGCCAGACGCCGCCAGCACGCTTGGCTGGCGCGCGGTCGACAGCGGCAATCCCTTCCTGTCGCAATATGAGTTGGTCAAGCCATTGGCCGCCTTTGGCATGAAAACGAGCACCATCGTTTTCACCTCCAGCGGGCCGATGGCCGTGCTGGACGGGCTCAGCGCGCCCGACCTCGCCAAAAAGCTTGGCATCGCGCCGATGCTTGCCACGCCGCAGAAGTTCCTGGGCGAAAAGGTCGTCTCGGAAAAGACCGAAACCTCCGAGAGCGTCACGCTGGCGACGCGTATCAGCCTCAATGTCTCCACGGTCGAGACCCATCCCGGCAAGGTGCTGGCCGGATGTTCCTACGTGCTTGACATCAAGTAGAAGGCCTGCCGCTTCCTGGGAAAGCCGATGCCGGCTTTCCCCTCGCAGATCATGAGCAGAGAAAACTAGGCCCCGCCTTCATACACATCGCCAAGATAAACCCGCTTGGCGGCATCGTCGCGAGCCGAATAGAGGTAGCGGTTGAAGGCCAGCCTCTCATGGTTCACCGCAGCCAGTTCCCAGACGCAGAAGGTTGCGCGGTGCGGCCCTGGCAGCGCAAACAGCGCGAAATCGGGCGCGTCTGATGTCTTGGCGTAGACTGTTTCCCACATCTCGTTGGCATTGCGCCACGAACTCACCAGCAGGAAATGGAAATCGCCGCCGCAGCGGTGCAATATGACGAAGCCAAGCTCACCCTTGAGATTGAGCCGCCCGGTCGCCGTCTCGGCCGCGAGGAAACGCTGGGCCAGCGCGCTGGTTTCTGACGTCACCGGCGTTGCTGCTTCTGAGATATCGTACCATTTAAGCAGGCCGCCGCCTGCCGGTGCCGGCAGCCCCGGCGTCACCGTCTTGGGGTAGTGGGTGTAGCCTTCGACATTGCCGAAGCGCGAGAGATCGGCGGGCAGGCCGCTCTGGCTGTTCATGACAAGATCCTCGTCCGCATTGAAAAAAGCCCGATGTTACCACCGGGCTTTGGTCATTCTGCGTCCGAGGCGCCGGCTTTGCCAGTGCGCCGCCGATGTCTCCTGACAGGGTTGTGTCAGGTCATCAGGCGTCAGTTGCCGTCGATTTCCGCGCCGATGATGGCGATCGCCTGCTGATAGACTCTGGCCGCGTTCCAGCCCTGCAGCGCGCCGAAATTGGCCTGGCCGGGCTGATAGCCGGCGCCGGCGCTCCAGCCATGGCCGCGCAGGAAGTTGGCGGTCGAGGCCAGGGCGTCAGCCTTGGAGCGGACCATGTCGATCTTGCCGTTACCGTCGCCATCGGCGCCGTACTTCAGCACGTTGACCGGCAAGAACTGGGTCTGGCCGATTTCACCGTGGGCAGCACCGATGGCGTTGGGCGCCAGCGTGCCGCTCTGGACGAGCTTGAGCGCCGCATAGAGCTGGTCGGTGAAGTATTCCGAACGGCGGCAGTCATAAGCGAGCGTGGCGACGGCCGAAAGCGTGTGCTGGTTGCCCAGGAAGCCGCCGAAGCCGGTTTCCATGCCCCAGATCGCGATCAGCGGGCCGGCCGGAACGCCATAGCGGGCTTCGATGCTCTGGAACAGCGCCGCGTTCTGCTTCTTAATGGTCTTGCCCTTGGAGGCAATCGCCTTGCCGCCGCGCTTGGCCATGAACTGGTCGAGCGAGAGCTTGAAGCTCTTCTGGTTGCGATCGGCGTAAATGGTCTTGGTGGCGTAGGTCGTCTTGGCAAGGGCGCTGAGCGCGTTACCCTTGATGCCGTTCGCCGCCGCCTGGTCGGCAAAGGCTGCCTTCCATGCTTCGAAGCCACCCGCGTTGTTGCCGCACTCCGCCGCATATGCGCCGCCAGCCATAGCCGCCAGCATGGCGGAGGCTGCAGCAAAAGTCTTCACCTTGGCAAATAATGCCATGCCGTTCTCCTGATGCCTGAATCAATGCCCCTGGGAGGGATGTTGCCAGCCCCACGCTCTCTTGTCATCGTTAAGAAGGCGTTTACGTCCCCATCTGCCTGCAATGGCAGGTGGCAAAAAACTCGCATACGATCAAGCGGTGAATATGGCGAGAGCGGGGAAAAACCATGGAAGATGTCGATGTTGTGATCGTCGGTGCCGGGTCCGCGGGTCTGTCGGCGGCAAAAGCGCTTCGCCGGGCAGGACTTAGCTTCAAAGTGCTGGAAGCCATGGATCGCATAGGCGGTCGCGCCTGGACCAGCAACAAACACTTCGGTGTGCCCTTCGACATCGGTTGTGCCTGGCTGCATGCGGCTGACCGCAACCCCTATTTCCCTGAAGCGCAGGCCGCCGGGTGGACGATGCATCATCACGACATGAACATCGACCACCTCTATTACCGCAACCGCAAGGCGAGTGAGGCCGAGGAGGCAGCCGTCAAGGCGGCCGATGCCGCCATGACCGTTCTGCTCGAAGGCCACAACAATGCCGACGACCGGCTTGGCGCTCTGTTGGCCAAGGGACGCTCGTCGCGCGCCGCAGCCACCTTCTGCGGACCGATGGATTTCGGCACCGACGAGGACGAAATATCCATCGCTGACTTCAGGAATGCCGCCGACCTCGATCCCAATTACTTCACCAAAGAGGGTTATGGCACGCTCGTTGCGCGTTTCGGTGCCGACGTGCCAGTCGAGCTTGGCACGCCGGTGCGCCGGATCGACTGGGATGGCTCGGGCGTCAGCTGTCACACCGATCGCGGGGTGCTGCGCGCCGATGCGGTGATCGTGACCGCATCGCCGGCGGTGCTGGCCTTCGAAGAGATCGCCTTTTCGCCGGCGCTGCCGGAAAGCTACATGACAGCCTTTTTCGACCTGCCGATGGGCATGCTGACCAAGCTCCCTGTCGAAATCAAAGGCAGCCGCCTTGGGCTCAAGCCCTTCGACGACCTCCTTGTCGAACGTGCCGCGCGCCACGACATCTATTTCCTCAGCTTTCCCTTCGATCTCAACCTGATGGTCGGCTTCGTCGGCGGCGATTTCGCCTGGGAGCTGTCGGCTGCCGGCGAGGCCGCAGGTGCCGATTTCGCCACCGACAGGCTGTGCGAGATCTTCGGCAACGACACGCGCAGGCATGTCGGCCGCGCCATGATGACCAACTGGGGGGCGGAACGCTATGTCAGGGGCGCCTACGCCGCCGCCCGTCCCGGTCGCGCCGAAGCGCGGTCGATACTGATGCATCCCGTCGGTGAGCGCATATTCTTCGCCGGCGAGCACCTTGCGGGACCGCTGATCCAGACCTGCGGCGGCGCTCGACTGTCGGGCGAAGCGGTGGCGCGAGCGATCGTTTCTCAGCTCATGGCACACTGAGGGCCGCCGCGCTCGCAAGCGTCAATCTGCCACAATTCGTGAGCGTTGCGGGCCATTTCATCAGGAACTGATGCCTGTCCACGCCGTTTTCGCTCCCTGAGGGACCAAGAAAACGGAGCGAAAAGATGAAAACCAAACTGTTGTTGCCCGCCGTTGCGGGCGCCCTTCTCGCCTTCTCCGGCCCGTCATTCGCAGACGTTGCGGTGCAGGCGGCGACCGATCTCAATGTCCGCGCCGGCCCGGGACCGCAGTATCCTGTCATCGGTGTCATCGGCGCGGGGCAAGGCACGACACTCCGCGGCTGCCTTGAAAGCAGCAAATGGTGCAGTGTTGCCGATTCCGGTGGTGATGGCTGGGTCTATTCCGACTATCTGGTCGGTGATTTTGGCGGTCAGCAGATCGCTCTCTCCGCACGCCCGGCCGATTCCGGCGTGATTGTCGTTGACCCGCCCGCCGCCGGTGGCGCTGGCGACGTCGTCATCGACGGCACGACGGGAGCGATTGTCGCTGGCGATACCATGCCGGCCATCGAGCCGCCCGGCGCGGTGCGCACCTATGTGACCGACAACCGGATCGAGCCGGTCTATCTCGACGGCGAAGTCGTCGTCGGCGCCGGACTGCCTGACACTGTCGAGCTGACCGAGATTCCCGACTACGAATACCGCTATGTCTATGTGAACGGCCAGCCCGTGCTGGTCGAGCCGTCGACGCGGCGCGTGGTCTATGTCGTGCGCTAGACCTAATTGCCGGTCGCTGGGCGAACTGCCCGGCGGCCGGAGCTAGACTAGAACCGGATCGCCGGTGCCTTTTCAGGAACTTGCTCGGCCTGCTTCAGCATGCGTTCGAACTCGCTCGCCGGCAGCGCCTTGGAATAGAGGTAGCCTTGGCCGACGCGGCAGCCCATGGCGTAGAGCGCCGCCTCCTGCGCCCTCGTCTCGATGCCTTCGGCTACAACCGACAGCCCCATGTCCCTGGCCATGCCGAGCACCGCGCGCACGATCGCCGCATCCTGCGGATCTCGCAACATGTCACGGACGAAGCTGCGGTCGACCTTGAGCACCGTGAGCGGGAAGCGTTTGATGGTGCTGAGTGCTGCGTGGCCGGTGCCGAAATCGTCGAAGGCGAGACCGACACCTGCCTTGCCGAGCTTGCGGAACGGCGCCAGCGTGCGCTCCTCATAGTCGAGCGCGATGGTTTCGGTGACTTCGAGTTCCAGCGCGTTAGCCGGCAAGCCATGACGCGACAGCGTGGAGGTCACCGTGTCCGCCAGGTTGCCGGCATTGACCTGCACGGCGAACAGATTGATGGCCATGGTGATCGGGGCAAATCCGTCGGCACGCCACTTGGCCGATTGCCGGCAGGCTTCTTCGAGAATCCAGTTGCCCACGGTCAGCGCCCCGGAATGGGTTTCGAGCACGGCGAGGAAGTCGGCAGGCGCGAGCAACCCGCGCGACGGATGGTTCCAGCGCAGCAGCGCCTCGGCGCCCAGCACCTTGCCGGACTCAAGGCAGACCTGTGGCTGGTAATGCAGCACGAACTCGCGTGCGCCGATGGCGCGCAGCAGCTCGTCCTGCAGAGCGCGCCGCACCGCCACCGCATTGCGCATGCCCGGTTCGAATATGCGATAGCTGCTGCCCTGCTGGCGTGCGCGGAAGAGCGCCAGGTCGGCGCTGGCCATCAGCTCTTCCGGTTCTGCGCCGTCGCGGGGCGCGACCGCGCCGCCGATGCTGACGCCGAGCTTGAGCAGGTGATCGCCGATCTCGAAGGGCTGCTCGAAGGAATGCAGCAAGCTGTTTGCCGCCGCCGCGACCGCCGCAGGCTTGTCGATGCCGCGCAACAGCACTGCGAACTCGTCGCTGCCGAGCCTCGCCACCATCGCATTGGCGTCGAGCGCGGCAGGCAGGCGCACTGCAAGTGCCTGCAGCAGCGTGTCGCCGGTGGCGTGGCCGAGCGTGTCGTTGACCTTTTTGAAGCCGTCGAGGTCGACAAGCAGCAGCCCGGTCGCCTCGCCTTTCGAAAGCGCGTCCTCGAGCTGCATGTCGAACTGGAGGCGGTTGGGCAGGCCGGTCAGCGTATCCTGATGCGCCAGGCGATGCAGCCGCATGTCGCGCTGCCTGCGCTCGGAGATGTCGCGGATGATGCCGCCCATCGATACGCCATTCGGTCCTTGCCAGACGGAAAGCGACAGTTCGATAGGAAACTCCGAGCCGTCGCGGCGCAAGGCCGAAACCTCGACGGTCTTGCCGCTTAGCTTCGACGGTTCGCCAGCGCCAACACGGGCGATTCCGGCATTGTGGGCGCCGCGCAAGCGAGCGGGAATGATCAGGTCGAGCGTCTGTCCGACCATTTCGGCTCTGTCATAGCCGAACATGCGCTCGGCCGACTTGTTGACAAAGGAGATGTTGCGGCCGGCATCGATGACCACCAGCGCGAATTCGATGTTCTCGACAAAGCCGGCAAGCGGCGAGGCGTCTGCGGTCGGGGTCATGAAGCCACCACCGTCCATAATTTATGCGGATCAACCCGTTGATCACACATGGTGGTAGAAGACTCTAAAATAGTACATGTATCCCCCCGGATGGCGCGGATGATAGCAGGGAAGTATTAACAGCCGCTGATTTTCGACTGAGAATCCCCCAATAATCTCGCTCCCGCGGCCTTTGCCTTGACTCCCTGGCCATTTTCCTGTCTACAGCCGACAAATTCCGCGACGAGTTTCACTCCGAGCGGCCGACCGGGACGCCCTAGTGGCTAATATACGATCCCGGAGGCCAACACCCGGCAGCGCAGTGCGCCCCCGGGTGCTTTTTGGTTTGGATCAGGCGCGCGGAGGCATTACCTCTCGGTTCGACACCGGTTGGCTGAGAGAAGGGAAGTCGAATGTTTGAATCGCTGCAAGAGCGGCTTGGATCGATCCTGAACGGCCTGACCGGCCGTGGCGCACTGTCGGAAGCCGACGTCTCGGCAGCCCTGCGCGAGGTTCGCCGTGCCTTGCTTGAAGCCGACGTAGCGCTGGAAGTCGTCCGCTCGTTCACCGACAAGGTGCGTGAAAAGGCCGTCGGTGCCGCGGTCCTGAAGTCGATCAAGCCCGGGCAGATGGTCGTCAAGATCGTCCATGACGAGCTGGTCGAGATGCTCGGCTCCGAAGGCGTCGCCATCGATCTCAACGCGCCCGCGCCGGTCGTCATCATGATGGTCGGCCTGCAGGGCTCGGGCAAGACCACGACTTCGGCCAAGATCGCCAAGCGCCTCACCGAGCGCCAGGGCAAGAAGGTCCTGATGGCCTCGCTCGACACGCGCCGCCCGGCTGCGCAAGAGCAGCTGCGCCAGCTTGGCGAGCAGACCAAGGTCGCTACCCTTCCCGTCGTCGCCGGCCAGTCGCCGGTCGATATCGCCAAGCGCGCCGTCCAGGCAGCCAAGCTAGGCGGCCATGACGTCGTCATCCTCGACACCGCCGGCCGCACCCATATCGACGAGCCGCTGATGGTCGAGATGGCCGACATCCGCAAGGTGTCGGACCCGCACGAAATCCTGCTCGTAGCCGACTCGCTTACCGGCCAGGACGCCGTCAACCTCGCCAAGAATTTCGACGACCGTGTCGGCATCACCGGCCTTGTGCTGACCCGCATGGACGGCGATGGCCGCGGCGGTGCAGCACTTTCGATGCGCGCCGTCACCGGCAAGCCGATCAAGCTGATCGGCGTCGGCGAAAAGATGGATGCGCTTGAGGAGTTCTATCCCAAGCGTATCGCCGACCGCATCCTCGGCATGGGCGACATTGTCTCGCTGGTCGAGAAGGCTGCCGAAAACATCGACGCGGAAAAAGCCGCGGCGATGGCCAAGAAGATGCAGTCGGGCAAGTTCGACCTGAACGACCTCGCCGACCAGCTTGGCCAGATGCAGAAGATGGGCGGCATGGGCGGCATCATGGGAATGATGCCGGGCATGGGCAAGATGAAAGACCAGATGGCCGCCGCTGGCCTGGACGACAAGATGTTCGGGCGCCAGATCGCCATCATCTCGTCGATGACCAAGGCCGAGCGCGCCAATCCCGACGTGTTGAAGCACTCGCGCAAGAAGCGCATCGCGGCGGGCTCCGGCACCGATGCGGCCGAGATCAACAAGCTGCTCAAGATGCACCGCCAGATGGCGGACATGATGAAAGCCATGGGCGGCAAGGGCAAGGGCGGTGGCCTGATGCGCGGCATGATGGGCGGCCTGGCTTCCAAGATGGGCCTCGGCGGCATGGGTGGAATGGGCGGCATGCCGGACCTGTCCAAGATGGACCCCAAGCAGCTCGAGGCCTTGCAGAAGCAGGCGGAAGCCGCCGGTCTCGGTGGCGGGCTCAAGGGCCTCCCCGGCGGCGGCTTGCCCGGTATGGGCGGTGGTTTGCCCGGCCTGCCCGGCGGCATGAAGCTTCCGGGTCTCGGCGGCGGCCTGCCTGGCCTTGGCAAGAAGAAGTGAGGAGCGCTGAATGACCGACACCAATCCTCAGGCTCTGCTCCAGGAACTGCGCGCTTCGATCGACAACATCGACGCCGCCCTGATTCACATGCTGGCCGAGCGTTTCCGCTGCACCAAGGCAGTCGGCGTGCTCAAGGCGACCCATGGTCTGCCGCCGGCCGATCCGACACGCGAACAGACCCAGATCGCGCGGCTCCGGCGCCTTGCCGACGATGCGCATCTCGACCCCGATTTCGCGGAGAAGTTCTTGAACTTCATCATCCGCGAGGTGATCAGACACCACGAAATGCTGGCCGCCGAGCGAAATGGCGGCTCAGACAGGACCACCTCCGCCTGAAGGCGGAATAAGCAGAACATACCAAACCCAAGACAGAACTATTCAGGAGTAAGACAATGTCCCTTAAGATCCGCCTGGCTCGTGCCGGCTCCAAGAAGCGCCCCTACTACCACATCGTCATCGCTGACGCCCGCAGCCCGCGCGACGGCCGCTTCATCGAGGCGATCGGTGCCTGGAACCCGCTGCTGCCCAAGGACGGCGACCGCGTCAAGATCGACGGCGACCGCGTCAAGCATTGGCTGGCGAACGGCGCGCTGCCGACCGACCGCGTTGCCCGCTTCCTCGACGAGGCCGGCCTGGTCAAGCGCGAAACCCGCTCGAATCCGACCAAGGGCGAGCCGGGCAAGAAGGCCCAGGAGCGTCTGGCTGCCCTCAAGAAGGCCCAGGACGACGCCGCCGCTGCCATCGCTGCCGCTGCTGCCGCTCCGGCTGCCGAAGCTTCGGCAGAGTAATTTTCGCTATTTTGGCGGTACAGGACGGCGGGCCGAAAGGTCCGCCGTTTTGCGTTTCAGGGGCCGGTTTCGAGCCCTTTCCCGACCAAGCCCGGGCTGCGCGGCGCCATCGCTGCTTCCGGCTAAGTTCATGACATTTATATGACATTCCGCTTAAGCAAGCGGTAAGCCCGCGCCGGCTAGGTTGCCGGTGATGGCGCGTTGGCGAAGAGCACCGCGCAGGCATGATGCCGCGCCGTCGCGCCGAACCCGCTTCGGCATGTGCTGAAATCGATGCGACGCTGTGTCGACGCCCGACGAAGGTCGGGCGGCCGAGCGCATGGCGTTGCGCAATGGCAGGTGACGACGTGATGCTGATGGCGATGCGGAGAGGAAAGTGGCAAGGCGACGAGATGACAGCGCCCGACCCGCTTGAGCAAAGCGCCAATGGCGACGGTTCGAGCGACATCGCCACCGAATTCGACGACGTCAGGCTGGTGCAGCGGCGTTGGCAGGCGGCCTGCATCGACGGCGCCCTGCCGCCCTATGAAGAGCTGGCACTCGGCAGCGTCGGCCGCTTCGCCGACGAGATGGCCGTGGTTCGCCTCCAGCCCGGCACCGACAGCTTCATCCTGCGGGCTGGGCCGCGCTTCAGCGCCATTGCCGGCTTGAGCGAGCCCGCAGCCGTACTCTCTGTGCTGCCATTCCCTTTCCAGCGCGCCATATCAGGCGCGATCGAACTTGCCCGCCCGGCGGCCCGCCCGCGGCTGGCGCTGTGCCGTTCGATCATCGACGGCATGGTCTCCGCTGTCGAGGTTCTGGCGCTGCCGCTGTCATGCCGCTGGCCGGGCGAGTACTTCCTCGTCTTTGCCCGGCCGCGCAAAAGCCAGATCGATCTCGCCCGCCTGCTGATCAACTCGACCGACGAGGGTATCCTGGCGCTCAGCGCGCTCGATTCCGCCGGGGCCGAGGCGCGGGATTACCAGGTCCTCAGCATCAACAACGCCGCCGCGCGCTTTCTCGGCGTGTCGGCCGAAGACATGCGCTTCAGGCTGCTGTCGCAGTCAAACGCCGCCCGCGGCCTGTCACGCCTGCTCGACGAATGCGGCGTTGCCCGCGCGCATGGCGTGGCCGCGCCGTCGCTCGAACTGGAGTACCAGCTTGATGGCGAAACCGTTTCGCTGCAGGTCGGCGTCGCCGAGACCGATGGCCTGCTGGCGGTGACCCTGACCGACATACGCGAGATCCGGAACCGCGAAACGCTGTTTCGCTCGCTTTTCGACGACAATCCGGTGCCGATGTATGTGCGCCAGGTCGATGGCGGCGCGTTCCTGAACGTCAACACTGCTGCGCTCAACCTCTATGGCCGCGGCCGCGGCGAGTTCCTGGCGCTCGGCATCGCCGACCTGGAGCCCGACGTCGTCGGCTTGCCGGCCTCTGGCGAGCGCTATGTGCGCCACCGCACGGCCGCCGGCAGCGAACTCGATGTCATCGAGTATGCCAGGAACATTCAGGTCGGCACCGCGCCGGCGACGCTGTCGACGATCGTCGACATTACCGAGCGCAAGCGCGCCGAGGACCGCATTTCATTCCTCGCCCACCACGACCCGCTGACCGGTGTCGGCAACCGCACGACCTTCTCGCAGGAGATCGAAGAGGCGGTGGCGACAGCAGTCGCCGGGCACCAACCCTTCGTGCTGCTGCTTGTAGACCTCGACGACTTCAAGGCCGTCAACGATACGCTGGGCCATGCCGCCGGCGATTCCCTGCTGGTCGAAACGGCGGACCGAATCCGCAAGCTCCTGCGCCGCAGTGATCTTGTCGCCCGGCTGGGCGGCGACGAGTTCGCCATCCTGCTGCGCGGCGCGCTCAGCCGCGCCGATGTCGAGACGCTGGCCAAGCGCATCATCCAGGCAATCAGCGAGCCACACCTCTATGAGGGACACAAGCTCGCGATCGGCGCCAGCCTGGGTGCCGCGATCGCGCCAGCCGATGCCCGCGAGGCCGGCACGTTGCTCAAATGCGCCGATCTGGCGCTCTACCGCTCGAAACGTGACGGCAAGGGCGCGTTCCACTTCTTTGAACCGGAGATGGACGCCGAGATGCGCGACCGCCGCGAGCTCGAATTCGAGTTGCGCTGCGCCGATCTCGACCGCGAGCTGGAGCTGCATTACCAGCCGATCATCTCGGTGAAGACGGGCGCGCTGCGCGGTTTCGAAGCGCTGGTGCGCTGGCGCAATCCCAGGCGCGGCATGGTCTCGCCGGCGGAATTCATCCCGCTCGCCGAGGAAACCGGCATGATCGAGGCGATCGGGCGCTGGGTGCTCGACGAGGCCTGCCGCCGCGCCTCCACCTGGCCGGAAGACCTCGTCATTGCCGTCAACGCCTCGGCGGTGCAGTTCCGCCAGGGCCATTTCGCCGAGACCATCGGCCAGGCGATCGCCAGGTCCGGGCTCGACCCGGCGCGTCTGGAGATCGAGATCACAGAATCCGTGCTTCTGGCCGATACCGGGGCCAATCTCGCCGTGCTGCAGCGACTCAAGGAGATCGGCGTGCGCATTGCGCTCGACGACTTCGGCACCGGTTATTCGTCGATGAGCTATCTCAGGCGCTTTCCATTCAGCCGGCTAAAGATCGACCGTTCTTTCGTCCGCGACATCGGCTCGAGCCGTGAATCGATGGCGATCGTGCGGGCGATCATCGGTCTTGGCGCCAATCTCGGCATCGACACCACCGCCGAGGGCGTTGAAACCGGCGCTCAGCTCGAACTGCTCAGGCAGGAGCGCTGCGGCGAGATCCAAGGCTTCCTGTTCAGCCCGCCGGTCGATGGCGCCGGCGCTGCAGAGATCATCGCGAGCTACCGTGGCAACAAGGTTCAGGTGGCTTAGGCGGTCTGCTTGACCCCTCCGTATCGCTGCGCCACCTATGCTGGAGCGAGGTCGCCGAGGAACCGCCATGTCCGACAAGATTTCCGCAGTCAATGCCGACGGCGTCTCCGAACCTTTTACCGCTGAAACGGCGCCGCTCGAGGCCTTTTCGCATGGCGAGCGCTTTGGATCGAGCTTCCGCCACCTGTCAAGCTTTGGCGGCGGCGACCATGTCGGTGTCGCGCTGGAAGAACTGGCGCCCGGCAAGGAGTCGAACCCGTCGCACTATCACATGCTTGAGGAGGAGCATGCCTACATCCTGGATGGGGCGCTGACACTGAAGCTGGGTGCGCGCAGCTTTATCATGAAGGCCGGCGACTATGTCTGTTTCCCGGCGGGGCAGAAGGTAGGGCACTCGTTGTTCAACCATACCGATGCGCCGTGCCGCTATCTCATCATCGGCGAACGCAACCCAAACGATGTCATCGTCTATCCGGAATCTGGGCGGGTCTGCGTCCGCCTGACCGGAGAAGGTTACGACAAGGCGTCGACGATGGAGTACTGGCAAGGCATCGACGCGAGCGCATCGCGGCCCTTGCCTCAGGAATAGTAGAAGTTCTCCGCCGGCAGCATCGGCGGCGGCGTTTCGCCCAGAGCCTCGAACACCGAGATTTCGCAGACCCGGCACAGGCCGTCGAGGGCGAGGTCGTTGGCTTCCATGCCGAAGGGGTCTTCCAACTCTTCCGAAAGCGCGTCGAGGCCGAAGAAGGTGTAGGCGATCAGCGCTGTGAACAGCGGCGTCGCCCAGCCGGCCGAGCCCGCCAGCCCGAAGGGCAGCAGCAGGCAGAAGATGTAGGCGGTGCGCTGCAGCAACAGCGTGTAGGCGAAGGGCAGGGGCGTTCCCATGATGCGCTCGCAGCCGGCCTGAAGCGCTGAAATCGCTGCCAGCCGCTCGTCGAGGATGCGAAAATCCATTGCCTCCAGCACGTTCGCCCGTTTGAGCGCGCCGATCTTCTCGCCCATCCTGCGCATGGTTGCGTCCGGCTTGTTGGCGGCGGCATGAATTTCGTCGACGGCATCGCCGACAAAGGGACGGGCGGCCTCCCTGGTGTCGACCCGGCGCAGTTCGCCGCGCAGGAAGTGGCAGAAGGCCAGCGAATCCATCAAGAGCGGCCTGAGTTCGTCGCGGTCGGAGATCATCGCTGTCGCGGCGCGCGACAGGTTGCGGATCTCGAAGACGAGCTGGCCCCACAGCTTGCGGGCCTCCCACCAGCGGTCATAGGCAGCGTTGTTGCGAAAGCCGAGATAGACGGAAAGCGCGACGCCAAGCAGCGCGAAGGGCGCCACGCCGGCATCGCCGAGATCGAGCTTGAGCAGCTTGATCGCGACAACCACCGCAGCGCCGTAGAGCGCGAAGCCCAGGATCTGCGGCAGGATGCGCGGCACCACGGAACCGCGCATGACGAAGAACAGCTTCAGCAGGTTGGTGCGCGGGCGAACGATCATGCGGCGTGGTACCTCCTTGTGCCGAATAGTGCGCCGCCGCGCGTGCCGGTGTCACCTCCATTCGTGACCTGGATGGCGATTGCGTCGAATTGTCTGAGCAAGCAGGCGGGCGGCATCACCTTGCGTGGTGGAGAGGCGCGCCTGTGTCAGGCCGGTCAGTTCTCGTAGGTTCGTCCTGTCAGCTTGTCGAGCAGCCGGCGAAGGAGGCCGCCCCGCCTCAGCCGGCGCACCTCTTCGGAAAGCTCGGCTGTCCTGCTCGCCAGTTCACCCATCTGGAACTGCAGTTCCTCGCTCGGGCCAAGACCCTCGCGCAATCTGAGAAAGCTGCGGTCATAGATCCGCTTCTGCTGCAGGAATCGCTCGATGATCGCGGCCATCGCCCGTTCGTCCTCGTTGGCCTCGCGCCTCGGCCATGATCTTTCCGCAAGCACGTCGCGATAGACCGCTTCCAGTTGCTCTGCGCCTTTGTCGCTGGCGAAGTCGCGCCGCACGCGTTCGGTGACCGCCATGGCATCTTCCGCGCTGTAGCGTGCAATTTCGCGATCGAGTAGGTCGGGCGATGCCGCGTCGGACAGCGCGCCATAGGCGAAGTTGACCGCCGCAAAATCGGCAAACCTGTCCATCGTCACGAGGCCGCCGGCGCCGAAACGGTCGACATTGATCACGGCGCAGCCCCGCGCAATGGCTTCGAGCGCCATGCGGCCGCTGGCGAATGCGAGGTCCGTCCCGTCCAGCCGGTTGACGACGTCGTACGCCGCCTTGCCGATCAGTTCGCCGCGAAAGCCAATGCCATGGCGCTTGCAGGCTTCAGCGATCATGCCGGTGAAGGGAATGGTTCCCGGATGGGCAAAGATCGCCGCGGTTGACAGCCTGTCCGGAGCCAGGGCGGCTGGTCCAATACGCTGGAGGTCGATCGTGTTTGGCCAGAACTTTACCTTCGATGCTTCGATCCCGCATTCATCCACGAGCCTGCCGCGCAATGCGGCCCGCACATGGAGATAGCGGCTGATCCTGGGATGAATGGGGGGCGCATCCAATTCGCTGCTGAAGTCGTGACAGACGAAGATGGCGGGTGTTCCGGGAAAGCGTGCAAGCGCGGCAATGGTGGGGCCGGTGTGGTGGCCGTGAATGATATCGGGGGCTTCGAGTGATGACAGCGACGTTGCCACCGGTGAACCCGTAGCGCGAATTTCGCCAATTGCAGGACCGACGATCGGGGCAAAAGCGGTTACCGAATGGCCACGCCTGCGCAGCGCCAGCACCATGTCGCGCACCAGCGTTTCGGTGCCGCTGCGGCCGGTAAGAGCGGCATTCGTCATCAGGACCCGCAGCGGCCGGTTGCCGTCGGCCTGACGGGTGCTGTCGCTGGCGTCGAGGCTATCGCGCGCCATCGTCCTGCCTCCGGTAGCTCGGCCCACCGCCTCCGGTGCGAAGGGCCCAGTCTATCGAAGCAATGTCCGGAATCAACCTTGGAGGGAGTTGGCCTCTGCCGCCGGCATGTTGTGGCGGACATAAAGCATATCAGGCAAGCCCTCTTCATTTGCCGAGCCCTCGCCGAAGGCTTCGGCAACGAAGCCTTCTCGTTCGTAGAAACGACGCGCGCCTTTGTTGGCTTGGAAGCAGAAAAGTTTCACGTGAGTCATTCCAACCGTCACGTGACGCAAAAGCCTGTTGCCGATGCCGCGACCGTTCCAGGCTGGATCGAGATAGAGCTGTTCGATCCACTCATTCCTGACGGCGACGAAGCCGACGATCTTTCCTTCGACCGTTGCAACGGTGACGTGCTGCTTGGCCAACAGGACGTGCCGGACGAAGCGCAGGTCCTCGTCAGGCGTGTGCATCTGCGGCATCCAGTCGAAGGCGGCGAGCGCCGCCCTCAGGATGCGAGCGATGTCGGCTGCGTCGCTGGCCTTCGCCGGACGCAGCACGACATCGGGCATGTCGTCAGGCAGCCTTCTTCTTCGGCGAGATCAGGCCGCGCTCGACCAGAAGCTCGGCGATCTGGACGGCGTTGAGGGCCGCACCCTTGCGCAGGTTGTCGGAGACAATCCACATCGACAGACCGTTGTCGATGGTCTGGTCTTCGCGGATGCGCGAGATGTAGGTGGCGTCTTCGCCGGCCGAGTCGAGAGGGGTGGCGTAGCCGCCGTCCTCGCGCTTGTCGATGACCAGGCAGCCCGGCGCCTCGCGCAGGATGTCGCGCGCCTCATCGGCGGTGATCGGCTTGTCGAACTCGATGTTGACGGCTTCCGAATGGCCGATGAACACCGGCACGCGCACGCAGGTGGCGGTCAGCTTGATCTTGGGATCGAGCATCTTCTTGGTCTCGGCGACCATCTTCCACTCTTCCTTGGTCGAGCCGTCATCCATGAAGACGTCGATGTGGGGAATGACGTTGAAGGCGATGCGCTTGGTGAACTTCTTGGCTTCGACCGGGTCGGCAACGAAGACGGCGCGGGTCTGGGTGAACAGCTCGTCCATGCCTTCCTTGCCGGCGCCCGAAACGGACTGGTAGGTCGAAACGACGATGCGCTTGATGGTGGCCGCGTCATGCAGCGGCTTGAGCGCCACGACCAGCTGGGCGGTCGAGCAGTTCGGGTTGGCGATGATGTTCTTCTTGGTGAAGCCGGCAATCGCGTCAGGGTTCACTTCCGGAACGATGAGCGGCACGTCCTGGTCATAGCGGAAGGCCGACGAGTTATCGATGACGACGCAGCCCTGCTTGCCGATCTTGGGCGACCATTCCTTGGAGATGTTGCCGCCGGCCGACATGATGCAGATGTCGGTGTCGGAGAAGTCGTAGGTGTCGAGAACCTTGACCTTCAGCGTCTTGTCGCCGAACGACACTTCGGTGCCGAGCGAGCGGCGCGACGCAAGGGCGACGATCTCATCGACCGGAAAGCCGCGTTCCTCGAGGATGTTGAGCATTTCCCGGCCGACATTGCCCGTGGCGCCGACGACTGCAACCTTGAAACCCATATCGAAAATCTCCTGTCCCTCTCCGCTCGCTTTTTGGAGAAAACCCGCTGGCCGTTGCGGGCTTCATCCCCCGGGCCGGACCCGGGAGAGGGTGAGCAGGCCAAGGGAGATCACACCGTTTTGGTGGTGGTGGTTTTGGCCATGGTTTTGGTCGAAAGCAGGGACGCGGTTCCGCGCCCGGCACGATGGTTGGCATCGTGGCCGGGGAAGTCGAATGCGAAAAGCGCCATCAAGAGGCCGCGCATCGGAGGGATCCCTGTTCGCCGCCGCTTTTATCCGGTTTGCATGGAGAGTCAATCGGGAACGAAGCAGAGCGCCTGGCTCCGGCTGATGTGATTTGACCTTTGTCGCGGGCAACCTAGGCTTCGCCGCGGATCGATGACGGAGGAACCCATGGAAATCCTGTCAAAACGCTTCCACCTTGCTGGCGCACTTGCCGCATTGGCCATGTTCACCCTGCCGGCGCTCGCCCATCACGGCTGGTCCTGGACCCAAGACGGCTTTTTCGAACTCACGGGCACCATCGCCGACATCTATATCGGCAATCCCCATGCGACACTCGACGTCGATGTCGAAGGCGACATCTGGCGGGTGGAACTGGCGCCGCCGGCCCGGACCATCGCCGCCGGCTTCACCGATGAGGTGGCCAAAAAAGGCGACGAGGTCGTGGCGATCGGCAACCGCTCGCGCGACGATACCGAAAGGCGCATGAAGGCCGTCCGGATCACCGTCAACGGCAAGACCTATGACGTCTATTCGGACCGCGTGCCGCCGAGCTGAGTGGGCGCGCGCTGATGGAGCCTTTCCAGGTAATCGAGCAGCTGACCTTCGTCAGACTGCTCAAGGCTTCCTTCGTCGCCTATCCGGTCGTCAACGCCGTGCATATCGCCGCTATAGGCGCGCTGCTGACGTCGGTCACGCTGCTCGACCTGCGCATTCTCGGCGCTCTTCGCACGCTGCCCGAACGCCCGTTCATGGTGCTGATGCGAAAGGTCGCCCTGCTCGCCTTTGGGGCGGCTGCCCTGAGCGGGCTTCTGTTGTTTTCCGTTCGGGCGTCGCATTACGCGCAGCTGCCGGTCTTCCTGGCCAAGATGGCGCTGATCGCTTTGGCTGGAACCAATTTTGTTGTCTTTGCCGCTGTCGAAAGCGGTAAGCAGGGACATGGCCTCGCGTTGCGCTTTCTAGCGCTGCTGTCGATCGTGCTCTGGTGTGCGACCCTGTTGTGCGGCCGCTTCATCGGCTTTCTGTGAGCGCGCTTGCGGTGCCGACCTACTTTTCCTTCAGCCGGACGCGCGGGAAGCGCAGTGGCGGCCATTCTTCTGTCGGCTGGGGCTGGGCGAGAAGCGTGGTGAGTTCGGCCGGCAGGCTGGCCAGCGCCTTCTTCGAGCCGATACCGTCTGATATGCTGAGGATGCTGTCGTAGAACTCGGCGCCGAGTGCCGATTTCGGCGGCACTGCCTCATGCATGACGCTGATCACCGTCACGCCGGGGCAATTGTCCTTGATCACCTGGTGGAAAGCGATCTTGGCCTCGAGATCGAGTGCCGCGGTCGCTTCGTCGAGGAACAGCAGACCGGGCTGCAAAAGCAGGATACGGGCGGCGACCAGCTTCTGCTTCTGGCCACCCGACAGAAGCTGGTCCCAGCTCTTGCCCTGGCGGGTTTCGTCGTCGAGATGCTCGATAAAGTCGCCAAGGCCGGCTTTGTGCATGGCGACCGCGACCTTCGCCTCGGAATGGTTGCCGGGATGGTCGGGCAGGCAGACCAACTGCTTGAGTGAGACCTGCGGTAGCTTGACGTCCTGGGTGGCGTAGAACGACCTGATGCCTTCGGGAAAGACAATGGCGCCACGGCCGTATGGCCACAGCCCGTTGATCGCCTTGACCAGCGAGGTCTTGCCGCATCCGGACTGGCCCGACACGAACGTCCATTCGCCACGGCGGAAGCGCAAATTGGCAACCGTCAGGAATGGGCTGGCCTCGCGGCCCTGATGCATCAATTCGAGATTGCGGACTGTCAGGCCGAACAGGGCGTTCTGGCTGCCATAGCTGAATTCCGACTGGCCGGTGGCGGCATAGAATGCCGGCGGCTTCTGGACATTTTCGATTGCCTTGGCGAGATCGGTGACGCGTTCGCTGTTGGCCCTGAGCGTGGCGATCGCCGGCATCACCTGGATGAACCACGAGCATTGGCTGATCAGAGAATTCACCAGTTCGGCGCCGGTGATGTAGCCCTTCAGATTGATGTTGCCGTGCATGTAGGGAACGAGTCCCGGCCCGTAAGCGACGATGCGCGCGGCGATGAAGCCGTAGATCGATTCAAACGACATGTAGCCGGCATTGACGACGTTGAGGCGCGACCAGGTCTTGTCGATGTCGAGATAGAGCCGGTCATGCATCGAGCGCTGCACGCTCTCGCCATGGGATGCCGCGACGTGGAAGCTGCGGCGCAGCAGCACCGTCAGTTCGCCGCGGTAGCTGCCTTCGGCCTGCTGCATGCGGATGCTGAGGCGCTCCATCACGCCGCCCAGTTTCATGGCGATGTAGGTATTGAGCGGCACATAGGCGGCAACGGCGGCAAAGGCCAGGATGACGCTGCCATAAGGGCCGAGGACTTCCAGCCCCGGCACCACGGTCGAGGTTTCGAGCAGCTTCTGGCCGACGAAGAACAAAGATGTGGTGACGCCCATCACACCCATGGCGAGCCCGATGGCGCCGCCGGTCATGCCCTTGATCGAATCCTGGACGCGCTGGTCGATATTGTCGGGCGCCATCCCCGGACCGTCTCCGGAGCCGCCATGGTGCTGGACGTGGAAATGGGTGTGATTGGGGTCGAGCAAGGCGGCGCTGAAGCGATTGTTCAGCCAGCCGCGCCACTTGCGATGCAAGGTGGTGGAAAAGAGGTGCCGGATGCCGATGAAGCCTGCATCCTTGATCACGACCAGAACAAGCAAGGTACCAGCACTGGTCAGCAGCGACGCCAGCGGCGCCATGTTGGCCGGATCGTGGAAAAAGGCGATCGAATTGACCAGTTCGCCTGATGCTTCGGCCATCCACACGCTGGCCTTGCTGGAAAGTGCGGTAAGGAGGGCGATCACCAGCGTCAGCCCCCAGGCTTCCTTCCAGCGATCCGAGAGCCAGTAGGCCCGCATCAGGCCCCAGAAGCTACGCATCGCCGAAACCGGCGTCAGGGGAGGCGGCCTAGCGGCGCCGCGACGCCATCTGTTCAGCGATGGATATCGAGGTCTGTCGACCCGAATCACAGTTTCTTACCCCATGCCCTTTGCCTATCGAAGGGTAACATGAGTTGAGCATTTCACAGTCAACATATGGTTACCGGCTAATCAATGCGCCGCGAGCGTTGCGTGAGGGCAACGCTCGCCAGCCGGCTCCAATGCCCCGCTTAGGCGGCAACTGGAGCTTGCGGCGCAAGGGAAGTTGGAACACTGTCTGCCTCGCGATTCACGGGGACGACAGATGCGCGGGGAAGTGCTCCACTACGACCAGACCCAGGGTTTTGGCTTCATTGCCGGGGCCGATGGCAACCGCTACACCTTCGCCCGCGAGGATCTGAGGGGCTCCACGGTTCCGGGCAAGGGCACTCAGATCGAGTTCCAGCCGAGCGGCAGTCAGGCGCGCGATGTGTTTGCGATCCACGCGCTGGTCGGCGTGCAGCAGGTGGCTGCGAAGCCCGCGCCGTCCGTGCCGCAATTCGGCCGCCGGGGCTCCGACCAGCAAACGCCTTCCTTCAACGGGATGGCCGCGGAAGCGGGGCCGACCTCGACCGGGCTGTGGTCATATTTCTGGCGCGCCATCACCACGAACTATGCGAGCTTCCGGGCTCGCGCCCGGCGCAAGGAATATTGGGGCTATTATCTGTTCTGGGCGATCTCGGCTGTCGCGCTGGCGGCTGTCGGTTTCGGTATCGACGGCGCGCTTGGCAGGCTCGATGCCGGCATGGAGGAGCCGATCGCCGGCTTTGCGCTGCCCGGCCTGTTCTTGCTGGCAACGCTGTTGCCCAGCATCGCCGTCACCATCCGCCGCATTCACGATCTCGGCCTGTCGGGATGGTTCTATCTGTTGATCCTGCTGCCCTATGTCGGCGGCCTGATCATTTTCGTCTTCACCCTGATCCCGTCGCAGAAGCACGAGAACAAGTGGGGGCCGGTACCGGTGGGGGTGAGGGTTCCTCCGCCTTACGTGCCTGCCGCTTAGAAATTCCACAAACACAAAAGAAAACGGCGCCGCTTGGGCGCCGTTTTCGCTTCATCGACCTGCTATCAGGCGAAGAACTTCGCGATGATCGCGTCGCCCATTGCGGTGGTGCCGACTTCGGTCTTGCCTTCAGACATGATGTCCTTGGTGCGCAGGCCGTCGTCGAGCACTGCGGCAATCGCCGCTTCGAGGCGGTCGGCCTCGGCCACCATGTTGAACGAATAACGCAGGCACATGGCGAACGACGCGATCATGGCGATCGGATTGGCGATGCCTTGGCCTGCGATATCAGGCGCCGAACCATGCACGGGCTCGTAGAGCGCCTTGCGCTTGCCGGTCACGCCATCCGGCGCACCGAGCGAGGCCGAAGGCAGCATGCCGAGCGAGCCGGTCAGCATCGCGGCGACGTCCGACAGCATGTCGCCGAAAAGATTGTCGGTGACGATGACGTCGAACTGCTTGGGCCAGCGCACCAGCTGCATGCCGCCGGCGTCGGCGAGCATGTGGTCGAGCTTGACGTCGGCGTATTTGGCCTTGTGGGTGGCGGTCACCACCTCGTTCCACAACACGCCCGACTTCATGACGTTGCGCTTTTCCATCGACGTCACGCGGTTCTGGCGCGTGCGCGCCAGCTCGAAGGCGACGCCCGAAATGCGTTCGATCTCGAAGGTGTCGTAGACCTGGGTGTCGATGCCGCGCTTCTGGCCGTTGCCGAGGTCGATGATCTGCTTGGGCTCGCCGAAATAGACGCCGCCGGTCAGTTCGCGCACGATCAGGATGTCGAGGCCTTCGACAACTTCCTGTCGCAGCGAGGATGACGAGGCGAGCGCGGGGTAGCAGATCGCCGGACGCAGGTTGGCAAACAGCTCCATGTCCTTGCGCAGGCGCAACAGGCCGGCTTCGGGGCGCACTTCATAAGGCACCGCATCCCACTTCGGGCCGCCGACGGCGCCGAACAGGACGGCGTCCGCCGCCATTGCCTTGGCCATGTCCGCATCGGAGATCGCCTGGCCGTGGGCGTCATAGGCCGAGCCGCCGACGCGGCCTTCCTCGGTGGCGAAGCCGGTGCCGAGTTTCTCGTTCATTGCGGTAATCAGCTTGCGGACCTCGGCCATGGCCTCGGGGCCGATGCCGTCGCCGGGCAGGAGAAGAAGATTGCGCGTCGCCATGGAAAGCCTTTCCGAAAGATGCGTGAACCGCGGTCTTGCTAACCTCGGCGGGACGTCGGTGCAAGCGAGAAAGGCGCGGATTTCTTGAATTGTCGGGTGTGCGACTACCCGATCTCCAGCAGCAGGGCGCGGTGGTCGGAGACCTCGGGCGCGGCCACGACCTCGAAGCGACGCACGCCTACATTATCGCTGACCAGCATGTAGTCGGCGAAGCGGGGCGTCTTGCTGTAGTACGAGGTGCGCGTGTCGATGAAGCCGCGCGTCGTCACCAGCTCGGTCAACCCGATGTCGCGCAGCGCCGCAAGCATCCTGCTTTCGGGCAACACGTTGAAATCGCCGCATACCACCAGCCCGTCGTGCTGGTGCCGTACCCTGTCGATCAGTTCGATCAGCCTTGTGGTCTGGGTGTTGCGGGCGGGCGTGTCACCCTTGCCGTCGAGTTCGCGCAGGCCATGGAGATGGACGATCAATGTCGTCCGCCGCGTCGCATAGTCGTGCAGCCTGACGGCGTGGGCGTTGCGTGAGCGCGGGTGTTCACCAAAGCCATCGGCCGAAAAGGCGCCGTGGATGAAGTCCTGAACCTGCCCGATGACAGGTAGGGAGCGCCTGACGAAAGTGGCCAGTCCCCACTCCGACTGAAACGCGCTGTCGCCGTGATGGAGCGGCCCTCGCGCGGCGGGACAGAAGAAGGCCTGATGGCCGGGCAGGACCCCGGCCACCTCGGCAAACAGGTTCGCCCGCTGTGGCAGCTCCGCGCCGCCGTCGCGATAGATCAACCATGGCGACGCCGCGTCGGGTGTGTTGGTCACCTCCTGCAGGCAGAACACATCGGGGTCGGCGCCCTTGATGTAGGAAACCAGCTCCTCGCCGAGCCTGCCGCCCCAGCCATTCAGCGAAAGGATGCGCAAACGGTCCCCCTATGTCACGCGCGCTTCAGCGCGGTGACCTCGATCTCGATCTTCATCTCGGGCTTGTTGAGCTGGCAGACGATCATCGTCGCCGCCGGGCGGATGTCGCCGAAGGTCTCGCCGAGGATCGGGAACACCAGATCCACATAGGCCTGGTCGGTGATGTAGTAGTGCGCGCGCACCACGTCGGCCATTTCGAAGCCGCCGTCGGCAAGCGCCTTGGCGATGGTCGCCAGGCAATTGCGGGTCTGCGCCTCGACGCTCTCGGGCATGGTCATGGTGGCGTAGTCGTAGCCGGTTGTGCCTGAGACGAAGCACCAGTCGCCCTGCACCACGGCGCGCGAGTAGCCGGCGGTCTTTTCGAAGGGCGAACCTGTAGAAATCAGCTTGCGCATGTCGGATTTCCTCACTGTTGCGGCGCGAACGCCTTGGTCATCGCGTCCTTCACCTCCACCGGCCACTCGGCCAGCGCCGGCCAGGTCCGGGGTTCAGACGTTTCGCCCTGCCTGGCAAAGTAGAGCTTCTTGCCCTTGGCATCGATGCCAATGAAGGAATCGTTGATGCCGCAGGCATGGGGTACGCAGCCCGTAGCGACGACAATTCCTGAAGCGGTCTTCTCCGGCCCGCCCGATACCGAAAGGCCGAGCGCAACGGCCTCCATCTGGTCGCCCAGCATGGCGCTTGCCGCTTCGTAGAGCTCGGCGTTGTCAAAGAAGTCGACGGGGTAGACGACCGTTTGAGCCTTGAGGTCGGCCCATGTCGTACCGGGTTGCGGCGTGAAAGCCAGTTCACCAGCCACGGTCAGACCGTCGTCCAGCGACCATTTGCGGACCGGGGACTTGGTGCCGGGAAGCAGGTAGGGCACGAAGTAGAGCGTGTCGCTGGTTGCGGCGGCGGGCGGTGTACCGCATTCACCGTCGCCGACCACCGTAGACTGGATGCCGGCGTCAGTTTTCCACGCCAACACCGTCGCCGGGCCGCATGCATTGCCACCGTCGCCGAGGGCAAAGATCGCCACCTTGGTGTTGCTCACCTCGACCGTGCGGTCGTGGAAGGCGACATAGTTCCTGGCAATCTCCTTGCCCTCGTAGGCGACGACCTTCTCGCCTTCGGCGTTCTCGACGATGGTGAAGTTGCCGCCCTCGAACGGGATCGTCTGCGGCTTGCTGTCCTGCGCCAGCGCCGAAGTCGAGATGGTCAACGCCAGCGCGAATGTAGCGAGGAGGGCGTGCGATTTCATGGTCTGCTCCTGGAGATCGGCCTGCGATGTCGCGGAGCGGCTGGCCCTGGCCTGCGCGCGCTCCGAATCCCGAGGCGCGACCATGCCATGGCACAGCTGGCCTGTCAGCCGGAGCCGATTGTTCCAGCAAAAAGCCCCGCCGCGAACGTGTCGGGCGGGGCTTTTCAGAATGTCGACTGGCCGAATATCGAGATCAGGCCCAGGGGCGGTTCTCGGCAGCCTTCTTCTCGTAGCTGTCGATCGACTTCGCCTTCTCCATGGTCAGGCCGATGTCGTCGAGGCCGTTGAGCAGGCAATGGCGGCGGAAATCGTCGAGGTCGAAGGCGACAACACCGCCGTCGGGGCCGCGGATTTCCTTGGCTTCGAGATCGACCGAAACGGTGGCGTTGGCGCCGCGCGAAGCGTCGTCCATCAGCTTGTCGAGGTCTTCCTGGCTGACGGTGATCGGCAGGATGCCGTTCTTGAAGCAGTTGTTGTAGAAAATGTCGGCGAACGACGTCGAGATGACGCAGCGGATGCCGAAGTCGAGCAGCGCCCACGGCGCATGCTCACGCGACGAACCGCAGCCGAAATTGTCACCGGCAACGAGGATCTGCGCCTTGCGATAGGCCGGCTTGTTGAGCACGAATTCGGGGTTTTCCGAACCATCCTCATGGTAGCGCATTTCGGCGAAAAGCCCGGTGCCAAGGCCAGTGCGCTTGATCGTCTTGAGATAATCCTTGGGGATGATCATGTCGGTGTCGACATTGACGATCGGCAGGGGGGCAGCGACGCCCGTGAGCTTGGTGAATTTTTCCATGGCTTTTGCCCGTCTGGCTGTTGCGGGGATTTTGGCTTGCCCCGCTTTACACAAGCTTGGCCGGGAATCAAAGCGTTTCGACGCTGGGGAAGCCGGCTACTTCGCCGACGTCACGCCATAGACGCGGGCGATGTCGTCGAGCAGCAGGTTGGCAGCGATCGCGCCGCCCGCCGTATTCCACACCGCATCGTCCACGGCGACGGCCTTGCCGGCCTTCACCACCGGCAGGCTCTGCCACAGCGGTTCGGACAGCCATTCTTCCGACTGCTTGCTCGCCTTGCCGTTGCCGGTCTCGTAGACGAAGTAGAACAGGTGATCGCCGTCGAATTCGGGGATACGTTCTTTGGTGACGTCGTCGGCGAAGCCTGGCTTGTCCTGGATGGCGGGGCGCTGGATGCCGATCTGGCTGAAGATCATGCCGGGGAAGGTATCCTTGTAGTAGATGCGGGTCAGGCCCGGCATGAAGCGGATCAACGACACCTTCTCGGCCTTCCTGTCGCCGAGCGTCTCGCCAAGCTTGGTCGCCTTGTCGTCGAACGCCTTGAGTCGTGCCTCGCCTTCGGCCTTCTTGCCGAGCGCATCGGCATAGAGCGCGAAGTTCACCTTCCAGTCGCCGCGCAGGCGTTCCGACATGACCGTCGGGGCGATCGCCGAGAGCTGGTCGTAGATCTTTTCCTGGCGCGTCTTGTTGCCGAGGATCAGGTCCGGCTGCAGGCCGGCGATCAGCTCGAGATTGACTGCCGATTCTTCGCCGACAACCTCGACGCCGTCCATCTTGTCGGCGATGTGTTTGTACCAGGGCGAGCCGGTCCAGGAGCGCACGGCGCCGACAGGCTTGAAGCCCAGCGACAGCATGGCTTCGGTGCCTTCATTGGTCAGCACCACGATGCGCTGCGGATTTTCGGGCACGTCGGTCACGCCCATGGCGTGTTTCACTTCGTGGGCGAAGGCTGAACTGGCGGCAAAGGCGGCCATTGCGAGGCCGAGTGCGGCTTTGGCGAAGAGCTTCATGTTCATGGCTCCAAACTTGACGGGGACAAGAAGGTTTGGCAAAGGGTCAGAACAAACCCTGACTGTCAAGATCATATTAAGGCTGCCGCGTGCCCCTCGCTTCGTCGAACACGAGCATCCGAGTGCATCAGCGCATCGGTCGGCGCGCGCTGTTCTCAGGGCTGGCGGTGCTGTTGCTCATCCTGATGTATCTCAGCCTGGCGATTGGCTATCGCCTCTATTCGCCCGGCGAGATCTGGCGGGCGGTGACCGCCTTCGACGGCAGCGAAGCGCATGTCGTGATCCGTGACCTCCGTCTGCCGCGGGCGCTGATGGCGCCGCTCGTTGGCGCAGCACTCGGCATAGCTGGCGTGCTGGTCCAGACGCTCGCGCGCAACCGCATCGCCTCGCCCGACACGCTCGGCCTCAATGCCGGTGCTGCCTTCGCCGTGGTCATGGCGAGCGGGCTGTTCGGTGTTGCATCCTTGCCCGGGCTGTCGGTGGCGGCGGCTGCGGGTGCGCTGGCCACCAGCATGCTCGTCTTTGGCCTCGCTGCCGCTGCCGGCGGCATCTCGCCGCTCAGGATCGTGCTTGTCGGTGTCACCTTCGCTGGCCTGTTCGACAGCTTCGTCAATGTCGTGCTGACGGTCAACGAGACGATGCTCGACCAGTTGCTGTTCTGGCTCGCCGGTTCCTTCGCCGACCGCAAGCTCAACCTGGCGCTCAATGGCCTGCCCTTCGTGCTGGTCGGCAGCGGCATCGCCTTCTACCTCGCCCGCTCGCTCGACATCCTGCAGACCGACGATGCCACGGCGCGCGGGCTCGGCGTGCCGCTTGGCGTCGTGCGTGGGCTGAGCTTCGTTTCGGTGGCACTGCTCAGCGGCGCTTCGGTGGCGATGGCCGGGCCGGTGCTGTTTGTCGGCCTCGTCGTGCCGCATGCGGCGCGCGCCCTTGTCGGCCTCGAACATCGATTGCAGATCGTCGCCGCAGCCCTTGTCGGTGCCGTCTACACGACGCTGGCCGACATCCTCGCCCGCTTTGTCATCTTCCCACGCGAAGCGCCGGTCGGCGCCGTCACGGCGATCGTCGGCGGCTGCCTGCTTCTCGTCCTGCTCAGGAGGCGCGCGGCATGAGTTTTCTGACTCCACGCCTGTCGCCGGCCTTGGCCCGTATCAACCGCCGCGCCTGGGTTGCCGTCGGCATCATCGCGACTGTCGCCGTGGTGCTTGCGCTGTGCGGGGTCGGTTTCGGCTCGACCTGGATCGAGCCGCGACGCGTCGTCGAAATCCTGATGGGCGAGGGTGCACGCGGCGAGCGCGTCGTGGTGCTGCAGTTGCGGGCGCCGCGGGTTGCCATCGCTGCCCTTGCCGGCGGCGCCATGGCCGTTGCCGGCTACCTTTTGCAGAAGGTGACTCGCAATGAACTGGCCTCGCCCGGTGTGCTCGGCGTCATCGGCGGCGCCGGCCTGGGCGTCGTCATCTTCCTGGCGCTGCTGTCCGACGAGAGCAATTCGCTCGTCACCTCCATCGTCTGGCAGCCGATGGCGGCGATGATCGGCGCAAGCCTGGCCATCGCGGCGGTGTTCCTGCTTTCGGGCCAACAGGCCTCGTCGGCGGTTCGGCTTTTGCTGTTCGGCATCGCCGTGGGCGCGGTCTGCAAGGCGGCGACCCTGATCCTGATGATCGTCGGCCCGATCTACCGCACCACCCAGGCCAGCCGCTGGCTTGCCGGTGCGGTCAACGAGATCAACTGGGGCGAGGTCCAGGTCGTCGCCATCGGCCTCGCCATCGCCATGGTCGGCGTCGTCGCGGTGGCGCGTCGCCTGCCGCCGACCGATCTCGACGAGGTCTCGGCGCGTGGCCTCGGCCTCAACCTGCCGGTGTTCCGCATCTTGGTGTTTGCACTCGCCTCGGCGCTGACGGCACTTGCCGTCGCCTTCGCCGGCGGTGTCGGTTTCATCGGCCTGATGGCGCCGCATCTGGCGCGGCTGATCGTCGGCCGCCCGGTGCTCGCCGGCATCGCCGCCAGCTTCCTTTTGGGCGCCATCATGCTGATCGGCGCCGATCTCATCGTGCGCGTGCTTTTTGCGCCGACCGAAGTGCCTGCCGGCACCGTCACTGCGGTCATCGGCACGCCCTATTTCCTCTACCTCGTGCTGCGCAGAGGGAGCACCAATGGATAAAGCCATCAGCGTCAAGGCACTGACCATCGCCTATGGCGCGGCGACCGCGATCAGTGCCGTCGATCTCGACATCGCCAAGGGCAAGGTCACGGTGCTTGCCGGTCCCAATGGTTGCGGCAAGTCGACTTTGCTGCGCGCCATACGCCGACTGCACCAGCCGAAATCGGGTGAAATCCGGCTCGGCGACATGCCGATCTCGGGT
The DNA here is from genome assembly GCF_014863355.1 of Aminobacter carboxidus. Taxonomy (GTDB): domain Bacteria; phylum Pseudomonadota; class Alphaproteobacteria; order Rhizobiales; family Rhizobiaceae; genus Aminobacter; species Aminobacter carboxidus. The sequence continues at coordinate 258,275 of NZ_JACZEP010000002.1, forward strand.
CTCAAGGAAAAGGAGCTGGCACGCCACATCGGCCTTTTGGCGCAGAGCCCGTCGGCGCCCGACGACATGAGCGTCGAGGAGTTGGTCCGGCTCGGCCGCTATCCGCACCAGACCATGCTGCAGCCATGGAGTGCTGCCGACGCCGACGCCATCCAGGCGGCGATGTTCGGCACCGGCGTTTCCCATCTGAGCGAGCGCAGGCTCGGCTCGCTGTCGGGCGGCCAGTTGCAGCGCGTCTGGATCGCCATGGTGCTGGCGCAAGAGACCGACATCATCTGCCTCGACGAGCCGGTCAACCATCTCGACATGGCCCACCAGATCGACTGCCTCGACCTCGTCACCCGACTCAATCGCGAGCATGGCCGCACCGTGGTGCTGGTGCTGCACGACCTCAACCTCGCGGCGCGTTATGCCGACCGGCTGGTGTTCATGAAGGACGGCAGCATGGTAGCCGATGGCGCCCCTGTCGAGCTGATGCGGGAAGAGCTGATCGAGGACGTCTTCGGCATCAGCTGTCGGGTCATCGAGGATCCGGTGCACCAGCGGCCGCTGTGCATTCCGATCCGCAATTCGTCGCCGCGCTTCGGAGCGGCTCCGCAAAGCTGAGTCCGATCTCTGCTTCGGCAGGTAACAAACGCCACCCTGCCGCGAACCCCGTTCTGGGGCTTGCCGCGCTACGCATTTGCAACCGCGACTTGTCACCGGGGGCATCCTCGCGCTTTAACAGGTGGTGGGGGCTGAAGACCGACGCGCAATTCACACGATCAGGCGAGGACGGGCCGAATGAGATTGATCAAGGCAGTGCTTGCCCTGCTGCTGGTTGCAGCCGCCGCCGTCGTAGTCGCCCGCTTGCTGTTTCCGCTGCCGTCGATCAAGGATCGGCCTGCCGAAACCGCCCTGGCTGGTGTCACCGACAGCGCCCTTGCCAGGATGGTCGCGCAAGGCAGCGCCGAAAATCCCGGCAAGAGCGGCGTCCTGCCGATCGCCGCGGGCCATGACGCGATTGCCAGCCGGCTGTTCCTCGCCGGCATCGCCCAGCGCTCGATCGACGTGCAGTACTACATCTGGCACGATGACACCTCCGGCCGCCTGCTGCTGCGGGCGCTCTACGAGGCATCGAAGCGCGGCGTCCGCGTCAGGCTTCTGCTCGACGACAATGGCATTCCTGGGCTCGACCCGACGGTGGCCGCGCTCGACGCGCAGCCCAATTTCGACATCCGCCTGTTCAATCCCTCGATGATCCGGTCGCCCAAGCTGCTCGGCTACTCCTTCGACTTCTTCCGCATGAACCGGCGCATGCACAACAAGTCGTTCATCGTCGACGGTGTCGCTGCCATCGTTGGCGGGCGCAACATCGGCGACGAATATTTCAAGGTCGGCGACGGCACGTTCTATCTCGATCTCGACGTGCTTGGTGCCGGTGCTGTGGTCGAAGACACATCGAAGGCCTTCGATCTCTACTGGAACAGCGGCTCTGTTTTCGCCTCCGACCAGATCGTCGATCCGTCCGCCGGCACGCTGGCTGCGTTCCTTGAAGGAACGGACGAAGCGTCGAAGCGTCCCGCCGCCGCCGACTTCGTCAGGCCTGACGCGCCGGCCTACAACAAGCTGCGCGGCGGCGGGCTCAATCTCGAATGGGTCGACGTCAAGCTGGTGGTCGACGACCCGATCAAGGGCGAAGGCAAGGCCAGCAAGGACCAGTTGATGATCAGCCGGCTGGCCGAGGTGGTCGGGCCGGTGCGGCAGGGTCTCGACCTCGTCTCGGCCTACTTCGTGCCGGGCAAGGCTGGCGTCGACTACTTCTCCGGGCTGGTGAAGGGTGGAGCCAAGGTGCGGATCCTGACCAACGCGCTTGAAACCACCGATGTCGCGATGGTCCATGCCGGCTACTCGAAATACCGCCGGGAGATGCTGGAAGACGGCATCGAGCTGTTCGAACTGAGGCCTGTCGGTGAAGCGGCCAAGGGTGAGCGCGAGCTTTCGCTGACCGGCTCCTCGGGCGCCAGCCTGCATGCCAAGACATTCGCAGCCGATGGCGACCGGGTCTTCATCGGCTCGTTCAATTTTGATCCGCGCTCGGCGCTGCTCAATTGCGAGATGGGTTTCCTTATCGGCAGCCCGTCCATCGCAAAGGCGATGGCGCAGGGCTTCGACACCAAGGTCGCCGCTGGCTCCTATCGGGTCTCGCTGCGGCCTGATGGCGGCATGCAGTGGGCGGAGGACGAACCCGGCAAGCCTGTCGTCACCTTCGACGACGAACCGAACGCCTCGGCGGTCAAGCGGCTGATGGTGACGGTGTTCGGCTGGCTGCCCATCGAATGGCTGCTCTAGACCCGAGAAAAGCCCGTGACGGAGAGGGGCCGGGAATGAGCATCGGCAGGTGATCAGGCTGGTACTGCACAGCATGGCGGTGCCGGTGCCGATCGCGGCGGCGTGGCTGCCACTGCAGCAGGTCTCGGCCGGCCAATCCCGGCGGTGCTGATCATGCTGTTCATTGTCGACCCGGCGACAAGCTGGCACCGAAGCCGGTGGCTCACTGTCGCGCTCTAATCGTTTTCGTCGTCGGTGACGCGAAAGATGATCTGCTTGGCGACGGACGAGCACAGCACGACGAATAGCCCGATGCCGACCAAAGCGAAGAAGATGGTGAAGAGCTTGCCGAGCGCCGTGTGCGGCGCAAGATCGCCATAACCGACGGTGGCGAGGGTCATGACCGAGAAGTAGATTGCGTCCAGATAGCTCCAGCCTTCAATCCAGACGTAGAAGACGGACGCCACCGCGACAAGCGTCGAGGTAACGACCAGCAAGGTTCGGACCTGTGGATCGGCGAACGCATCGCGCATGCCACGTGCAAGCGAGGTCAGATGCCATCTTGCATGGTGCTTCTTGGGGTGCCGGTCCATGGCTTGCCTCCGCCCAGACGGGCATCAAAGCAAGCCGGTCGGCTCCCGTCCAGTGCGGCAGCTGGCTACAGCAGCGCGCCGAGCCCGGCGAACAGCCGGTCGATGCCCGCCGCCGTCGTGATCGTGCCCGGTGAAAGGCGCAAGATGCGGCCACGGCAATCCGTGAAAACACCACGCTGGCGCAGGCCGTTGACGACCGTCGCCGTGTCGGTCTCAGCGGGAAGGCGCAACATGATGCTGCCGCCGCGCCGGCTGTCGTCGCGCGGGCTGGCAAGCGTCAGGCCCATCTCGTCGGCCCGCGCGATGATCGCAGCACCGAGCTTACGATTATGCGCGAGCAGTGCTGTCTTGTCCTGCGCTGCGTGCCATTCCAGCGCTGGCACCGAGCCGATGCAGGCCAGCGCCGACGGCGTGCCGTGGTCGAAGCGGCGGGCATCTGGCGCATAAGCGAAGGCGTCGAGGCCCCAGGAGAAGATGTTGTCCTGGCTGAACCAGCCGCGCAGTTCCGGCCGGCATTGGCTCAGCAGCGGCTCGGCGACATGGATGACGCCGGCGCCCGGCGTGCCGCACAGCCATTTCAGCGTCGTCGACACGGTGAAATCGACGGCCGGCGTGTCGACCTTGTAGGGGATCAGCCCCACGCCCTGGGTGATGTCGACGCCGATGAGGCTACCCATCTTGCGGCCATGGGCCACCAGCCGATCGAGGTCGCAGCGATGCGAGGCGGTCGACGTCACCTGGGTCAAAAGCGCCAGGCCGACTTCCTCGCCCCATCGGGCAATGACATCGTCGTCGTGGACCCAAGCTTCGCCGTCGCGCAACGGCACCGTGTCGAGCGTAAAGCCGAAGCGCGGCGCAAGACCGGCGAGCAGGAAGTGCAGGCTTGGGAAACAGTCGGCCGTCACCAGCACGCGGCGCCCGGCGAGATGGTGGCCAGGCAGCGCACCGATCAGACTGTAGAGGGCGGTGGTGACGTTTTCGGCCGAGGTCAGCGAGCCCTTGGGCGCGCCGATCAGCTCGCTCCACAGCTCGATGAAACGCTGGCGCCTGCTGAGTGTCCGCATCCACTGGCCGTCGTCGAAGGCGCCCCAGCTCGCGGCGAAATCGGCAAGCCCGGCCGCCATGGCTTCGGCCTTGCCGGGATACATGCCGATCGAGTGGTAGAGGAAATAGGCGGAGCCGTCTGGCGTGTTCATCGTTGAGAATTCCGTATGGCTGTCAGGGGCTCAGCGTGCCGTCATCTGGCGCTTGCCGCGTTCTTCGAGAAAGCTCACCAGTCTAACCAATGGCAATAGGAAGATGAGATACATGGCGGCGGCGCCGATCAGCGGCGTCGGGTTGGCCATCAGCGCCTGCGCATCGGTCGCCTGCTTCAGCAGGTCGGGCATGGCGACGACCGAGGCGAGCGCTGTGTCCTTGAAGATCGAGACGCAGTTGCTGGTCAGCGGCGGGATGATGACGCGCAGCGCCTGCGGCAGGATTACCGTACGCATCGTCGTCCAGAACCCTATGCCCAGCGCCGAAGCCGCCTCGAACTGGCCCTTGGGCACGTTTTCGATGCCGGCGCGGCAGACCTCGGCGGTGAAGGCCGAAAGCACCAGCGACAGCGCCAGCGTTGCTGCGGTGAAGGACGAAAAGCGGATGCCGACAAAGGGCAGCGCGTAATAGATCAGGATCAGCAAAACCAGGATCGGCATTGCCCGGAGGAAATCGACATAGGCAATGGCGAACAGCCGCACCGGCTTCGGCCCGTAGAGCCGCATCAGGCAGACAAGCAGCCCGGCTGCGCCGCCGAAGATGATGCTGGCGACGCCGAGCAGGATGGTATTGCCGACACCACGCATGAGCATCGGAAAACTGCGGACCAGTATGTCCCAGTTGAAGAAGGTGGTGATCAGGTCCATGGCGGGGTCCGGGAGCAGGACGCCGCGGCCTCGGATGGCCGCAGCGTCATTTCAACGGTTTGCGGGTGGAGCCGTTGGCTCACTCGGCTTTCGGCAGCGGCATTGCGGTGGTCGTGCTGGTGCCCGCGTCCGGATCGACGCCGAACCACTTCTTGTGGATCGCGGCCATCGTCCCGTCAGCCTTCATCGCCGACACAGCGTCGTTGGCGGCAACGATGGCAGGGTGATCCTTGCGCGCCATCATGGCGAAACGCTCGCCGGTCGGAATGCGCACCAGCACCTTGAAGCCCGGCGTCTTGGTCATGGCATACTGGAAGCCAGCAAGTTCGCCGGCGCCGCCGTCGACACGCTCAGCCTGGATGTCGAGCAGCAGGTCCTGCTGGGCGTTGTAGCTGCGCACTTCGGCCAAGCCGAGTTTTTCGGTGTTTTCCTTGGCCCAGGCTTCGCCTGTCGTGCCGGCGACGACGCCGATGACCTTGCCCTTGAGCCCGTCGAGCCCTGATATCGTCGACGCTTCGCGTCCGATGACCGTACCGTCGCCGTCATAATAAGGCTGGGTGAACGACTGGTTCTGCAGGCGCTCGTTGTTGACCGAGATCGACGAGATGGCGAAGTCGATGCGGCCCGAGCTCGAGGCGGCGAACAAGGCCTGGAAACCCATGTCCTGGAATTCGACGGGCCGGCCAAGGCGCTTGGCGACCTCGGTCGCGACGTCGATTTCAAAGCCTTCGAAGCTGCCGCTCTCGGTCTTGAACTCCCATGGCGGATTGGCCGGATAGGCGCCGACGACGAGCTTTTCCTGGGCGCCGGCCGGTGCCGACAGTGCAAGCGTGAAGGCCAGGGCGATGCCGGCCGCTAGTTTAGAGAATGCCAATTTTCTTCCTCCCTTTGATCTGTTTGACGATGACAGGCGATGTAGTGGCCAGTCATGGCAGCTGTTTCAAGCATGTAAGTATGCATAGGCATATGGAGGTGGAGATCCAGGCCGTCGCCGGCACAACCGCGATCCCTGCGGCTCACCGACATGGCTTCCAGGTGGCCTGCGCCTTGTCTTGTATGCGTGTGATGGTTTTTGGCGCGTGCTCGACGCGAACCATCACTGCTCATGCGCAAGCGCATAACATTCGAACTTACCCCCCGTACCTCCTCCATCCTCCTCGGCTAGATATTTGCATATGCATTTAAATTCGTCCAGATGGTTGTTGGTATGGCGCCTTGGGGAGGTGACGTGCGCCTGGCGCTGCCGCGGCGCGATGGACGCCGCCACTCAGCCCAAACGAAAACGGCCGCGGATCGCTTTGACGATCCACGGCCGCTTGATGCGGAGAGGGTGCTAGGCGTCAGGCGCGGTTGAGCGCCATCACCCCTGTCTCGGTGCCGGTCAGCCGGCGCGAGCGGCCATCGGCGCCGACGACCATCTGGATGCGGCGTCGCTCCGCCGAAAACAGCTTCGAGGTCGACACATCCACCGGCGGGTTGAAGGCGACGGTGACGCGCCAGAGATCCGGCTTGATCGTCTCTTCGAGGCCGATGACGCGACCCTTGGCCGGATTGCCGTTGAAGGTGCCCGACACCGTCTCGCCGACGGCGAAGGGTACACCACCGGCGGCCTGTTCGGGCTTGGTGTCGTTGGGACGTGCGGCCAGCGTGTTCCAGTCGCGCACACCTTCCTGGCGGGCGACGAGTTCAAGCGCCTTGGCGTGGCTGATGGCGATGCCATCGGCAGCGAGCGCGTCGCGCAGCCTGCGGGCATTGGTTTTGTAGTCTTGACCTGTGGTCATGGTTTCGCTCCTTCGCGATGCGCGAACGGCGTGGTGAAAGTCGGGAGCCCGCATTGCCGCTTCGGCCGTCGCATCGACAGGGAAACGAATGTTCTGAAGGAAGCTTCACCATGCCTTGCGGCTGCGGGCGGCAGGGGCTTCCCGCCCTTGACCGCCATCAGATAGGAAGAAGCAGGCGCGCCGTCAATGAGGGCGCGCCCTGTAGCCGGGCTCAGGCGGCCTTGTCCCATGCCGGCGCCAGGCCGCCGGGGCTGACGATGCGCCCGCCCGGCATGGCGAGGGCGTGGACAGAGGCCATCTCGTCTGCCGAAAGCTCGAAATCGAAGATGTCGAAATTCTCTGGCAGGCGCGACAGCGTCGCCGTCTTGGTCAGGGACACGACGCCGTCCTGCTGCACCAGCCAGCGCAGCACCACCTGTGCTGCCGTCTTGCCGTGGCTGGCGCCGATCTGCTTCAGCACGGGATCGGAGATCACCTTGCCGTCGGCCATGGCGTAGTAGGCGGTAACAGACATGCCGGCCTTGCGCGCCGCTTCGAGCACCGCCGTCTGGTCGAGATAGGGGTGATACTCGACCTGGTTGGTGACCAGTGGCGCTCGGCTCAGTTTCGCCGCCTCGGCCATCAGCGTGGTGTTGAAATTGCTGACGCCGATGTGGCGGACCTTGCCGGCCTTATGGACCTCGTTCAGGGTGCCGATCTGCTCGGCCAGCGGCACCTGGTCGTTCGGCCAATGCAGCAGCAACAGGTCGACATGGTCGGTGCGAAGCTTCTTCAGGCTCTCGTCGACCGATCTCGCGAACGCCTCGTGCGGGTATTTGTCGACCCAGACTTTTGTGGTCAGGAAGATGTCCGAACGCGCTACGCCCGAGCCGGCGATCGCCTCGCCGACCTCGGCCTCGTTGCCGTAGATCTGGGCAGTGTCGATATGGCGGAACCCTTGCTTGATGGCCTCGGGCACCACTTTCAGAACCTCAGTGCCGGGCATGCGGAAGGTGCCGAAGCCCAGGGCCGGAATTGTCGCGCCATTGGCGGTGACGAATTTCATGATGTTCTCCTTGAGAGGAAATTGGGGGCGGGGGAGGAAATTCGGGCGGATGGCTCCGCTCTTTAGGTAGGTCGGGAGTGAAGCGGGTCAATCATCTTAAGCCGGCATCTTAAGCCGGCATCCTAGGCCGGTTGGCACAGTGGTTCCTGGCGCCGGTCGAGCGCGCCGCTCCATACAGTCAGCACGAAGGCGCCGGCCACCAGCACGGCACCCACCCATGGCGTGGCGCCAAGGCCGAGCGGCGAGGCGACAACCACGCCACCGATCCAGGCGCCAAGTGCGATGCCGAGATTGAAGGCAGCGATGTTCAGCGCCGAGGCGACGTCGACCGCGCCTGGGCGGTGTTCCTTGGCCAGTTGCACGACATAGAGCTGCAGGCCCGGAACATTGGCGAAAGACAGGAAGCCGAGCCCGGCAAGCGTCGCCAGCGTCCATAGCGGCGACACGGCGGTGAACGAAAACAGCACCAGTACGGCGGCCTGCAGCGCAAACAGCACGGTCAGCGCCTTGACCGGGTTGCGGTCGGCGATGCGGCCGCCGGCGATGTTGCCGATGGCAATCGCGAGGCCATAGAGCACGAGGATCAGGCTGACGCTCGAGGCCTGGAAGCCGGTGACCTGCTCGAGGATCGAGGCAAGGTAGGTGAAGGTGACAAAGGTGCCGCCATAACCGAGCGCGGTCATGGCGAAGACCAGCAGCAGCCGGCCCGAGCCCAGCACGCGGACCTGGTCGAGCAGGCTCGACGGTGCCGCCTTGTTCAGGGTCGAAGGCAGCAGGGCAGCGATACCGGCGAAGGCGATGACGCCGAGCAGCGACACGCCCCAGAAGGTGGCGCGCCAGCCGAAGGTCTGGCCGATGAAGGTGCCGAGCGGTACGCCGGTGACGATCGCCACCGTCAGGCCCATGAACATCATGGCAATCGCCGAGGCGCGGCGGTTTTCCGGCACGAGGTCGGCGGCAATCGTCGCTCCGACCGAGAAGAACACGCCATGCGCAAAGGCCGACAGCACGCGTGCGACGAGCAGCAGCTCGTAGCTGGGGCTCAGCGCTGCTGCCGTGTTGCCAACGACAAACAGCGCCATCAGCCCAAGCAGCAGCGGCTTGCGCTCGATCCGGCCGGTGAGCGCGGTCAGCACCGGCGCGCCGAAGGTGACGCCCAGCGCGTAGACGCTGACGATCAGGCCGGCGAGCGGCAGGGTGATGTGGAGATCCTCGGCCACCGTCGGCAACAGGCCGACGATGACGAATTCGGTCGTGCCGATCGCATAGGCCGCGATGGTGAGCGCGAAGATGGCTAAAGGCATGTCGTGTACCGTTCCCGCCCGCGATGGCGGGCACAGCTGAAAGGGGGCGGCCTTGGCCGCGGTTGATCCGTGGCCGCAATATGGGGCGAGGGCACTTGCGCAATAATATCGGATGATAGATCAATACTTGTGAATTTGATTCACAAGAGGCAAGCCATGGACAATCGCGCCGGTGAGATGGAGGTTTTCGTCCGGGCCGTTTCGCTCAAGAGCTTCTCCGCTGCTGGCCGGCAGCTCGGCCTGTCGCCCTCGGCCGTCAGCAAGCTGATCACCCGCATCGAAGACAGGTTGGGCACGCGGCTGGTGGTGCGCTCGACGCGCAGCCTGCAGCTGACTCCGGAAGGCGAGGTCTATCTCGAGCGCGCACGCCGCATCCTCGGCGAGATCGAGGAGGCCGAGCGCATCGTCGCTGGTGGCGCCAACGCGGTGCCGCGCGGGCCGCTCCGGGTCAGCGCCTCGGTCGCCTTCGGCGCCAGCCATGTCGTGCCGCACATGGCCGAATTCCTGGCGCTTTACCCCGAGGTAGAGCTCGACCTGTCACTGACCGACAGCGTCATAGATCTCTACGAAGAGCGGGCCGATGTCGCCATCCGGTCCGGCAAGCTGCGCGATTCATCGCTCAAGGCGCGCAAGATCCTGGAGATCCGGCGCGTCGTCGTTGCCTCGCCGGCCTATCTGGAAAAGCGCGGCGTGCCCCAGAGGCCGGCCGATCTCGCCGGCCACAACTGCCTGCGCTTCAACTTCCTGCGCAACCGTGACGAATGGATCTTTCGCGACGCCGAGACCGGCGAGCACTTCGCCCAGCGTATCGGTGGCAACCTGCTCGCCAACAATGGCCCGAGCCTGCGCCGGCTCTGCCTCGACGGCGTCGGCCTGATCCGCAGCGGGCAGTTCCAGGTCCAGGCCGACATCGACGCCGGAACGCTGGTGCCGGTGCTCGAAGCCTACAATCCCGAAGACATCGAGATGATTCACGCGCTGTTTGCCGGCCATGGCCATCTTGCCGCGCGCATCCGTGCCTTCATCGATTTCCTCGCCGACAAGACGCGTGTCGGCTGACGCCATTGTTTCGGCGGATATGCGCACTACCTTGGCAAGGTGCGGGGTTTTCGCGCGGGAATGTGTGGTGATGAATGTGTTGGTGATGAAGATGGTGAGATCGAAGAGGGCTTTGGTCGTGGCGGGCATATTGCTTGCCGGCCCGATGCAGGCTCATGCCATCGATCTGCCCGGCCAGCCGGACCGCCACCAGCTGGCCCGCGAAGGCCGGATCAACGAGCTTCAGATCCTGCAGAGCCGGCAGGGCCGCATCGACTTCCAGGCCGAACAACAGCGCTTGCGTGAACAGGATCGCCAGATCGTGGTGCCGCAGGTGCCGCGACCCGAAGTGCCTGTGATGAAGTCGAGCTGCCAGATCGAGCTGTACGGCAACATCTATCGCCGTGTCTGCCGCTGAGCGTTTGTCCGCCCAGAGCTTGGCGGGTGCTCGCCCTTGGCTTGCCGGATAGGCCTATCCGAAGGGTCTCGGGACCCGTCCAGGGACTAAATTGCCGACCGACAGCCCAGGAATTACCTCGCCGCCACCTGTTCGGCCAGCACGCCGTCGAGCCTGTCGTATCCGGCCTCGACACCCTTGGCCATGCCGATGGCGATGGCGCCGTCCTTGGCCTGGCGTGAACTGTAGAGCACGGTGTTGACCGAAATCGTGCGGCCATCCTTTTCCGTCAGCACCAGGGTCGAGCGCGCCTCGCCGTCGGTCCAGTCCATGTCGAACAGCTCGACGCTGACGATCTTTTGGGGCCGGAGCACTTCGCGGTAGGTGCCGGTCATGCCCATGTCGCGGCCATCTTCATGGCGCCAGACGAAACGGTACTGGCCACCGACGCGCAGGTCGATGTCGCAGACGGCGAACGACCAGCCATCCGGTCCGGTCATCCAGCGCTTCAGCAATGCTGGGATCGTCCAGCAGTCGAACACCAGGTCGCGCGGCGCGTCGAAGATACGCGTCATGGCGATTTCGCGGTCGCTCGGCGTGGTCACTTCCAGTCGGTGGCTCATCTGTTCTTCTCCCTCGATCGCGGTCTCAGGCCTTGCCCTGGTTCGCCTGCAGGTCGGCGAGCAGCATGTCCAGGCGCTTGTAGTTGCTCTCCCAGACCTGGCGGTATTCGTCGAGCCAACCGGTCGCCTCGGCCAGCGCCTCGCCCTCGATGCGGCATGGCCTGCGCTGGGCGTCGCGGCCACGCGAGATCAGCCCGGCGCGCTCCAGCACCTTGAGGTGCTTGGAAATCGCCGGCTGGCTCATAGCGAAAGGCTCGGCCAGTTCCATCACCGAAACCTCGCCCGACATCAGCCGCGCCAGGATCGCCCGGCGCGTCGGATCGGCCAGTGCGGTGAAGGTGGCGTCTAGACGTTCGGACGGCGTCATTTCAAACCCTCTTTGTTCATAACAAGAAGGTTATATATCCGATGAACGCTGGCGTCCAGCCAGGTTCGAAATCGGCTGAAAAGGCCGGCGCAACATCGACGCCTCCCTGCCCCTTGTGGGGAGGGATACAGTTCGCAGCAAAGCCCCCCGGCGTTGCTGCGGGTTCACCCCGCCCATGATCCTCCCCTTGAGGGAAGAGGCTCTTTACGCCGCCTTGCGCGTCTTCTTGGCGTGAACGTTCTGGTTCATGCGGAACAGGTTGTCGGGATCGTATTTGCGCTTCACCTCGAGCAGCCTGCTGTAATTGGCGCCATAGGCCGCCTCGACCCGGTCGGCCTCGTCGGCCGGCATGAAGTTGACATAGGCAGTGCCGACGGCCTGGGGCCGTGTCGCCTCGTAGACGTTGCGGGCCCAGCCGATGCAGGCCTTGTCCATCGAGGCTTCGCGCCAGCGCGCATGCACGTTCATGACGAAATGCGAGCTGCGTTGCGGGAAAGCCGTCGCATCGGTCGCCACCCGCCCGGCGGCACCGCCGACATGGCCGACGAAGATTTCGCATTCCGGCCCCGGCAGGGCGCGTATCGCGTTGTCGAGCATGTCGATGGTCGTGTCCGCCAGCTCGATGAAGTCGTGGCTCTTCCAGTAGTTGCGTGCGCCGGGCTGCAGCAGCGGATCGAACGCCATCTGCCATCCGGCGAACGGGTTCGGCCCGACGACGTCGACGATCGGCTGGCCGATGCCGCGCAGGGCGGCGGTCGCCTTCTCGCCGGCCTGGAGGTCGCCGCACCAGCACATGGCCAGCACCAGCACCTCCTTGCCGTGCCATTGCGCCGGCAGGAATGGCAGCGGCGGCGCTTGCCGCATCACGGTCCAGCAGGTCAGTTCGTCGGGCGCATCCTCAAGCGCCTCGCGATACTGCCGAAGTACCGGCTTGGCCTCGTCGAAGGGATGCACGACGAGCCCCGAAAGCACCTGCGGGCCCAGCTTGTGCAGCTTGAATTCGAAGGCGGTGACAACACCGAAATTGCCGCCGCCGCCACGTATTGCCCAAAACAGGTCGGGATGCTCGGCCGTGCTTGCCCGCACCAGGTCGCCATCCGCCGTCACCACGTCGGCCGACAGCAAATTGTCGATGGTCAGGCCGAGCTTGCGTGTCGTCCAGCCGAAGCCGCCACCCAAGGTCAGCCCCGATATGCCTGTTGTCGAGTTGATGCCGGTCGGCACTGCAAGGCCAAACGCTTGGGTTTCCTTGTCGACATCGGCGAGGATCGCGCCCGGCTCGACCCAGGCACGGCGCGCCACGCGGTCCACCCGCACAGACTTCATCTGGGAAAGATCGATCATCAGGCCGCCGTCGCAGACGGCACTACCGGCGATGTTGTGGCCGCCGCCGCGCACGGAGACGAGCAGCTTGTACTCGCAAGCGAACTTGACCGCGGCGATGACGTCGCTGGCGCCGACGCAACGCACGACAAGGCCGGGGCGGCGGTCGATCATGGCGTTCCAGATGGTGCGGGCCTCGTCGTAGCCGGCATCGCCGGCATTGAGCACATGGCCACGCAGGCTTGCTGCAAAGGCATCGAGCACGGGCGCGCTCACGGTCGCCAGCCCACCGTCCAGCGTCGTCAGGTTGAGGTCGTTCATGGGGCTTTCCTCCGAACAGAGAAAAGGCCTCCTCTTGCACCGCAAGCCGTCGATTGTGCGCCTGAGCCGTTCGATGGACAAGAACAAGCGCGGCCCTGTTGCGGAAAAGTGATGGGCACGCGGCGTCGCTGCCCGAACCGTGCCGGTCGCCTTCGCGCCTTGCCGTAACGAAACCCAGTCCTGCGGAAGGCAGCCTGTTTCTCGAGCGCTGCCGCCGCATTGCCGGCGAGTTCGAAGCGGCTGAAGAGGAGCTGTCGCAAGCGCGCCACCGCGCGGGCCGCTACGCGTCAGCCTGCCCGTCGCAGGCGCCTTGTTTCTGCCAGTCATCGCCGACTTCATGCGCGCCTGGCCCGAAATCCGGCTGGAGCTCGATTTCACTGACCGGCTCGTCGATGTCATCGAGGAAGGTTTTGACGTCGTGGTCCGCACCGGCAAACCCGCCGACTCCAGGCTGATGAGCCGCAAGCTCGGCACGTTCCGTCATCTGCTTGTCGCCGCGCCAGCCTATCTCGCCCGCGCCGGAGTTCCGGAAACGCCGGAACAGCTTCTGGCCCACGCTTGCCTGCACCATCGCCATCCGGTCACCGGCAAGCTGGAGCCATGGCCCCTGTTGCGCGAGGCGGCGTTGCTTGATCTAGACCTGCCGGCGACCGCCATCGCCAGCACGATCGAGGCGCGTATCCATCTTGCCGAACAGGGTTTCGGCATCGCCCGCCTGCCCGACTATGCCGTCAGGCACCAGCTCGCCGCGGCGACGCTGGTGCCTGTGCTTGAGCCATTCCTCGACAATCGCGGCATCATGCACGCGCTCTGGCCTGCCAGCCCCTACCTTGCACCCAAGACGCGCACCTTTGTCGACTTCCTGGCCGAACGGCTGTTCGCCGGCTAATCGAGCAAGACCAGATCCAGTTGCCCCAGCCGATCCGGATCGGCGATGGCGTCGATGCCGACGATCCTTTCGCCGTCGAGCTTGAGCATCAGCACGACGCGGAGCTTGCCCATCGGCGCGACCAGAAGGCCGATGGCGCCGTCGACAAGTGCCGGCAGCGCGCCTTGTGCGCGGCCCTTGAAGCTTTGCGCCACGGCCTGCGCGCCGCGCAGTTCGGCCACCGCGCCCAGCTGCGCAGCCACGGCGTCGGCGCGGAACACAACATCGGGGTCGAGCACGGCCAGCAGGCCGGCGAAATCGCCGCCGCGCGATGCCGCAAGAAACGCGTCGACCACCTGCCGCTGGCGTGTCCGGTCTGGCGCACGCGCCTCGTCGCTGCCCTGGACCCTACGCCGGGCCCGGCTCGCCAGTTGCCGTGCTGCAACTGGCGTGCGCTCGACGATGGGGGCGATGTCGTCGAAGGACAGGTCGAACATGTCGTGCAGCACAAAGGCGATGCGCTCGGCCGGCGCCAGCTTCTCCAGAACGACCAGAAGCGCCAGTCCGACGGCGTCGGCCATGGCCAGCTCGTGCTCGGGGTTGATACCGGCGGTCTCGTCGGCCACTTCGTCCGGCCCTTCCATGTCGAGCGCGTCCTCGCGCCGCGACTTGCGCTGGCGCAGCATGTCCAGGCAGACGCGCGCCACGACCGTCGTCAGCCAGCCGCCCAGATTGTCGATTTCGCGCGCATCGGAGCGCGCCAGGCGCAGCCAGGTCTCCTGCATCGCGTCTTCGGCCTCGCTGGCCGAGCCCAGCATGCGGTAGGCCACGGCGCGCAAATGGCCGCGATTGGCGGCAAATCGCTCGGCCAGAAAAATTTCTTCGTTCATCCGTCACATTCCTTGCTGGCGTTCCGTCATGGCCATGACGAACGAATCCCGGCCGATGTGACACGAGACCGGCTCAAGGGCAGCGGCGTCAAGATCATCAGGCGCAAAGCCGAAAACAGAACGCAATTTCGAGGAGAATTCCGATGCAAGCTCGTATGACCAACCCCGCCATCCTGCTTCCCGATGCCATGCAGGCGCTGTTTGCGCTCAACAAGGCGACCGAAAAGGACGGCCTGTCCGAGGTGACGCGCAAGCTGGTCCATCTGCGCGCCAGCCAGATCAACAGCTGCAGCGTCTGCGTGCACATGCATTCGCTCGAACTGAGGAAACTTGGCGAGAAGGACGACCGCATCTTCGCCGTCGCCGCGTGGCGCGACACGCCATGGTTCACGCCGGCAGAGCGTGCCGCGCTGGCGCTCACCGAAGCCGTCACCCGCGTCGCCGACAAGTCCGACCCGGTGCCGGACGACGTTTGGGAAGAGGCTGTCAGCCACTATGATGAAAAGGCGATCTCGGCGCTGCTTCTGACCATCGCGTTGATCAACGTCTGGAACCGCCTCAATGCCGCAGTTCGCCAGGTCGCGGGAGCCGCCTGGAACTGACGATCCACGTCGTGCGCTCCCTCATCCTGCGCCTGTCGAAGGGTGAGGGACAGGTACGCTAAACCACCGCGCGGCGATAAAGATGCCAGGTCGCATGCCCCAGCACCGGCAGCACCACCAGGAGGCCGAGAAAAAAGGGCACGCAGGCTGCCAACACCGCAACCGTCACCACCAGGCCCCAGCCGAGCATGACAAGCGGGCTCGCCAGCACCGCGCGGATCGAGGTCAGCATGGCGGTGACGAAGTCGATTTCGCGGTCGAGCAGCATGGGGATTGAGATGACAGTGATGGAATACAGTACCAGCGCCAGTGCCGCGCCCTCGATATGGCCGATACCGAGGAAGATCCAGCCCTGGTTGGTGGTCAACACAAGATCGGCGAAGCGGTCGAGCGTGGCGTAGGACATGCGGCCGAGAATCAGCGCCATCAGCAGCCTGATCTGGTACATCCAGACCCAGAACACGAACAGCATGACGAAGGCCATCCACGACACTTCGCGTCGGCGCTGGGCCCAGATCACGTTGAGGACCTCTCCAAGCGTTGGCTGGTGCCCGGCCTCCATCTGGCGGCTTACCTCATAGAAGCCGACGGCGGCGAAGGGCCCGACCAGCGGGAAGCCGATCGCGAACGGATAGATCAGCCATGGGGCGTGCAGCACCAGCAGGGACGTTGTAATTGCCAAGCCGATCACCACGAAGACCAGCGCAATGGCGAGCCCGATGCCTGGGCTCCGCGCGAAGTCGGCGGCGCCCTCCGCCAGGCTCTGCCTGATGTCGGCTACGGTCAGTGCGCGCACTTCCGGCGGCCTAGCCGGGCGCCTGGCGTAGGTGTCCATATCCGCCATTCGTCCTCCCTCGCCCCGCGCTGCATCCGACCGCAGCGATCTATGTGCGTGGCAACGCGACTTCCCGCATTGATCGAGATCAAGCGGGAGTGCTTCCGCATTAGACGTCTCGTTCACGCGTCGAACACGCTGCACTCACGCCTGCATGGCAAGCTCGCCGGGTCATGTCAGTAGACGGGAGGCCGAGATGGCTTACTCAGTGCATTCCAGCCACGGACAGCAGACGGCGGATCTGACGATACGGTTTCTCCAGGCAACTGCACGCCGTATCACGGCAGCCGAGATGTGGTATCGCCGTGCCCAGAGCCGGCGGATCATCGCGGCACTCAGCCCGGAGCAGATGAAGGACATCGGCTATCCTGCTGTTGATGCCATTCCCAGCCTCGAGGTCGAGGCCGGTCTCATGTCCAAGCTGCAGACGATGCGATAACGAACCGTCGCGGGCAACACGTCGCGGGGTGGCGGCCGCCGGGCCGGCATGCCGCGACGGCGATGCCGTTACGCTAAGTCCCCGACACCTGCGTCAGGGCGATGGCCATGCCGACGATCAGCATGGCTGCTGCACCTTGCAGCACGGTGACAACGACGCTGAGCAACGCGCGACCAAGACCAAGATCGAGATTGCGGGCAAACCAGCGCGTCTCCACCGAGACGTACCAGACGATGGCGGCGATAAGCAGCAACAGCGCCGCGACACTGGCGGTGCTGTTGTGGACGCGCCACACCACGCCCGCCAGGCTGACGCCGAGGGCGAAGGGTGCGGCGACATAGCACTGGCTGTAGAACGGCGGCTTCAAGGTTGCCCGGTCGATCCGGGCGCCGCGAAAGCGCAACAGCTTCACCGCCATCAGCAGCGGGAAGACGCTGAAGATGACGGCGCGAAAGATCAGAAGGTTGGAGTCGCTGGCGAGCATCGACGGTGCCACCCAGGAACGATCGTTGATGAAGCCGAGCTCCAGGCCGTGCACGATCAGCAGCGTCAGCAGCAGGAACATCGGCGGGCTCATCGTGTCCTGGTATTGCTCGTCCACGTCGTCGGACAGCTCGACATTGGCGTAGCGCATCATCTTGTCGGGATCGCGCAATGCCCGCCACATGGTCAGCGGGTAAAACAGCAGCCACGACACGACCTCGTAGAGCAGTTCCTCGATCGATTTCAGCAGTCGCATGAAGTCCATGCGTCGCTCCTCCGCAGGCTGGTCCGCGCGGCATGATGACGGCGGGACCGGGTGAAGGGAAGGGCCGGGCGGCCGCTAGGGTCGCGTCAGGCGAAAACGCTGCCGGTACTGCGCCGGCGTAATGCCGGTATGACGCCGGAACAACCGGCGGAAGAATGCCGGGTCCTCGTAGCCGACGGTTTCGGCGATCGCGTCGGTGGCCTCAGCGGTGGCCTCCAGCATCTGCTTGGCCTCCTCGATGCGCAGGCTCTGGACATAGTCCACCGGCGTGTAGCCGGTCGCAGCCTTGAAGCGGCGCTTGAAGGTGCGCTCCGGCAGCCCGCTTTCGGCGACCATGCGCGTCACCGGGTTGGCGGCGGCATAATTGTCGGCGATCCAGACCTGGCAGCTGCCGATGGCGGCATCCTCGTGGCGCCTCGGCTTGGCCATGGTGGAAAACGGCAGTTGGCCGTCGCTGCGGTCGCCGAGCAGAAACACCTTGGCGATGCGGCCCGCTTCCTCCTTGCCGCAGTGGCGGGCGATCAGGTGCAGCGCCAGATTCTCCCACGACGAGGCACCGCCAGTGGTAATCAGCCGTCCCTCGGGGTCCATGTCGCAGACGATGCGTTCGGGTCGGAACTTCACCAGGGGATAGCGGTCGCGGAAGATGTCGGCGGCGATCCAGTGCGAGGCCGCGTCCTTGCCGTCGAGCAAGCCGGCCTCGGCGAGGAAGATCGAGCCGGTGCAGACCGAGCACACGGTTGCGCCTGCCGCCAGCCGTTCGCGCACCCATGCCATCTCTTCGCCCCACCCGGCAGCCACATCGCAGTCGAGCGGCAGCGCCAGGTCGGTGACGATCACCACGTCGCAGCCGGCGGCCTCGGCCAGCGTCGCATGCGGCTCGATCGACGTGCCTATGGCGCAGGTAAAGGTCTGTTTCTGCCGCGCCACGATTTCGGGCACGATGCGGCGGGCGTTTGTCTGCTGCCCGGTCAGGCGGTCCCATATCGAGCCCACCGCCGACAGCACCTCATATAGCCCGTACACTGCCGCCGGCGTCGTCTGGGGCAAGGCAAGCAGGCTGACGCGAACAGGTTGGGTGTGCTGGCTCATGCGAGATGAGTGGCACGAATGCCTCGTTTTTGTCCAGTCTCGCTCTCGCGAGACAACCCAGACCCTCATAATGTCTGCCCCAAGCCGCCCATCCGGGCGTCAAGGAGATGGGAATGTCCCGCATCACCACAACCAGCCGGCGCCGGTTCCTGCTCTTGGCAGCAGCGACGGCCGCAACTAGCGTAACCCGAAGGAGCAAGGCGATGGCCAGCGAAACCACCACCAGGACCGTTCGCGCCAATGGCGTCGAGATCGTCACCGAGGCCTTTGGCGACCCGTCGGCGCCGCCGATGCTTTTGATCATGGGCGCCATGGCCTCGATGCTGTGGTGGCCGGACGCCTTTTGCCGTCAGATCGCCGCCAGCGGCCGCCATGTCATCCGCTACGACAACCGCGACACCGGCCTGTCGACCAAATATGCGCCGGGCAAGCCGCCCTACACGATGGACGACATGGCCAGGGACGCTGTTGCCGTGCTCGACGCCTACGGCATCGCCAAGGCCCATGTTGTCGGCATGTCGCTCGGCGGCATGATCGCCCAGATCCTGGCGCTGACCGAGCCCGGTCGCGTCGCCTCGCTGACCCTTGTCTCGACGACGCCCATCGGCCTCGATCGCGACCTGCCGCCACCCACACCCACCTACATGGAGCACGCCGCGACGGGCGAAGGCGTCGACTGGTCGGACCGCGCCCAGGCGACCGGGTTCATCGCCGGCGAGGCCCGCGTGATCGCAAGCACTGCCCATCCGCATGATGCGGCGAAGACGCTCGCCTTCATCGAGCGCGACTACGACCGCTCCGGCGGCTACCTCTCGGCCACCAACCACTTCATGCTCACCGGCGGCGAGGCGGTGAAGGGCAAGCTGCCCGGCCTGAACGTGCCGTTTACGGTCATCCACGGCACCGCCGACCCGATCTTCCCGATCGTCCACGGCAAGGCGATCACTGATGCGGTCAAGGGCTCGACATATGTCGTCGTCGATGGCGGCGGCCACGAGTTGCATGAGGACGACTGGGGCATTGTCATCCCGGCCATCGTCAAGAACAGCTCGGCACCTCGCTGAGGCTGCCTTGAGGCGCCCGGTCCGCCGGGCGCCTCTTGGGCCAGAGCGTGCCGATCGCGCGGACAGCGGCCGTAGCAGGCGCGAAACCCGTTCACGGCACCCGTCGCGGCGGCTATAGCAGTGCATCGCCGATGCATTGGAGCCCGCCCATGACCGAGACAAGGACCGCCACGACCGACACTGTGCTCGACCGCTTCCTTCGCTATGTCGTCATCGACACCCAGTCCGACGCAAGCTCGCCGACCCAGCCTTCGACGGAGAAGCAGAAGAACCTCGGCCGCCTGCTCGTCGACGAACTCCTGGCGATCGGCCTGATCGACGCCCATCTCGACGAGCACGGTTATGTCTATGCCACGGTGCCTGCCAACACCGACAAGCAGGTGCCGGTCATCTGCTTTTGTTCGCACATGGACACCGCGCCCGATTTCACCGGCACCAACGTCAAGCCGCAGATCCTGCGCAACTATGCCGGCGGCGACATCCGGCTCACGGGCGACCCGCAGCAGGTCATCCGCGTCGCTGAGCACCCCGAACTCGCCAGCCAGATCGGCAACGACATCGTCACATCAGACGGCACGACGCTGCTCGGCGCCGACGACAAGGCCGGCATCGCCGAGATCATGACGGCAGCTCAGTTGCTCATCGCCAATCCCGACATCAAGCACGGCGCGGTCAAGCTTCTGTTCACAGCCGACGAGGAGATCGGCCGCGGCGTCGACAAGGTCGACTTCGCCAAGCTCGGCGCCAAATTCGCCTACACCATGGACGGCGAAACGGCAGGCCATATCGAAGACGAGACCTTTTCAGCCGACGGTGTCGAGATCGCCATTTCGGGCGTCGCCATCCATCCCGGCTTTGCCAAGGGCCGCATGGAAAACGCCATCAAGATCGTTGGCGCCATCGTCGACCGGCTGCCGAAGGATCTTGCGCCCGAAACCACCGAGGGTCGCGAGGGCTTCGTCCATCCCACCGCTTTGTCGGGCTCGATGGAAAAGGCTTCCCTCAGCCTGATCGTGCGCGACTTCACCGAGGCGGGCCTCGCTGCCAAGGAACAGATGCTCGAAGACATCGTCAGCGACGTTCTGAAAGCCTATCCCGGCTCGACCTATGCCTTCACGGTCAAGGAGCAGTACCGCAACATGAAGGTGGTGCTCGACCGCCACCCCGAGATCGTCGAAAACGCCCTTGAAGCCGTCCGCCGCGCCGGCATGGAGCCGGTACGCGGCAGCATCCGTGGCGGCACCGACGGCTCGCGTTTGTCCTTTATGGGCCTGCCCTGCCCCAACATCTTCGCCGGTGGCCACGCCTTCCACTCCCCCCTCGAATGGGTCAGCCGCCAGGACATGGAAAAGGCGGTGAAGACGATCGTCGAGCTGGCGAGGGTGTGGGAGGAGAGGGCGTAGGGGAGCATATCGATCGCTGGTCCCACAGAGCTCTTTAACTCGACGGCTATTGCCTCCACATTGGGCTTCGAAATTGTGTAGGCGGTTCCAATGATGTTACGGGGTTCTGGCGCAAAACCATTTCCCGGTGCCGACAGCGCCCACGATGAACGCAACTTTCTTGTTAAGCATTAATTCTCCTAGTGCACTTCATAATCTTGTTTAGGTCTTCGCTCGTCGCATTCCTATGGGGCGAGCGAATAATATCTCTCACCGGAAGCTAATTTTTGAGTAAGTGTATGTCAGGCACGAATATTCAGAAGGCGTTGCTTACCAAGGGCTATTTTCCGCGGGAGCTGCCGCCCACGTTCACTACCGCAGATTTTGGGCTTCACTCTCCAGACATTCTCAATGAATGGGAGAGTCGCAAGGTTTTTTCCAAGAAAGCAATGGGAAAGACCCCTTGCAAGAAAAAGAGAAGCAACGCGTATTCATATTCGCTGAAGAGCGCCGAGGCCGAAGTCATATCAAAACCCAAACGGGGGTATGAGAGGCGAAATATCCACCTCACGCACCCGGTTGCGCAAGCGCTAATTGCTGCCGAATTGTCAAATAATTGGAGGCCGGTTCAGAAATGGCTTTCACGCCAGGAGTTTTCTGAAGACGATATTCGTGTATCAGAAAAATATGAGCGTTCTATCAAAGGCATAAATTTTGCTATGCATAGAGCCAAAAAATCATAGCTCGAAGCCACATCAGATTGGTTGGTAAAAACTGATATTTCGCGGTTTTATCCTTCGATTTATACTCATTCGATCCCTTGGGCAGCCTATGGCAAGGAGCGTGTCAAGCAACGCATGGGGTACTACGATGGTTCTTTTGCCGACCGCCTCGATGTCTTGGTTCGTTCTTGCAATCGCAATCAGACAATTGGGATACCAATTGGCCCAGAGACATCGCGAATTATTGCCGAGATTATTTCGGCTCGAATCGATGCCGATTTCAAAGGCCATTACAGCAGCCTCCTGCCCGGCTCAGTGGATCGCTTACAAGATGATTGGG
This sequence comes from Aminobacter carboxidus, assembly GCF_014863355.1. GTDB lineage: Bacteria > Pseudomonadota > Alphaproteobacteria > Rhizobiales > Rhizobiaceae > Aminobacter > Aminobacter carboxidus. The sequence goes on from NZ_JACZEP010000002.1 coordinate 280,263, forward strand.
CAGTTGGGGTGGGGACCCTGGAGGCAGCTGAAAAAGTTCTATCAACTATTAGCGGTCTCTACCGTTCGTATGGGCTTGATATTAATGGCAGTAAGACGTCGATTCAACACATAGTTGCTACTCAGCAAGCTGTTTGGATATCGGAGATTGGCGCATTCCTTTCTCATCGGCCGGGTGCCTTGAGAGGGGCAAGGCTTCGAGAATTCCTCAACATGTGCCTGCGGCTTCAGGCCGACTACGGTTCGGAACCAGTAATAAACTATGCTTTATCTGTGATAGAGAATTCACAGATAGGTAGGGCCGATGTTGAAGCCATGGAGTCGTTCCTCCTGAAGGCGTCTATTGTCGCCCCGAATTCCATGGATCGCATTTGTCGAATTATCTTGAACTTACAGCACCATACGAAGAGCGTATCTGCAAAGCGGATTGGTGAGCGTTTCGTGCATCTTGCGGAGAGAAATCTCGAAAAAGGCCAGTGCTATCGCGCTCATTCTTCTGGACATGAAGGCTAAGGGGATGGGACTCGGGACGCTTCCAAAAGATAATTGGGAAACACGAATATCTGAAGAGAGCGTGCTTTCTGATTGGACATGGCTACTGGCCTATGAAGGGTTTCGTCATGGTTGGCTTTCCGACAAGAAAGGCCTGATGGCGAAGCCATTCTTCAAGCCAATGGTTGATCGAAAAGTCATCTTCTATGATCATGCAAGAAATATCCAGACTTCGCGTAGTTTTGTGCAAAAACAACGACAGGTCAGAAAGCGCGATAACGTGGAAATAAAGCTTCTATTCGAGGCGATGCGAGGAATTGACATTACTGAATATTAACAATTTATCTCCAAGGTCGCTGTTGCATAAAATACGGTCTTGGTTTTCCCCAACTCCTTGTTCCCGCTTCCCTTAAAAAAACTTTCACCCGATTTATCCACGCCCCAAAAGCCAAGCTTAAGATCAGCCCATCTCCGTCAAGGGAAACCTGGTGCGCACCGGGTTATCAGGTGAGGGGGCTTGGCCGGCGGCGCTAACGTTGGCGTTGCTGGGGTGAGGAATGGTCCGCAAAGCGGACGAAAAGCCAATGGTTTGGCTTTTCGAATGACGAACGCCCGGAGCCATAGCGGAGGGCAAATCCCTTCAGGTCAAGGCCCCGCCAGCCGACGCGAAAATGCGTTGAACGGCATGAGGGCGGGGCAAGAGCACTGGCGGCGGCGTGCCGCATTCAGAATACAGAAGAAGGCGCCCCCATGCGTCAGCTTCCCAGGCAAACCCGGCTGGCCGCGGTGTGCCGGGAACGCAAACCATGCGCTCGTCCGAACGAAAGGTTTTCGCCATGAAACAGCCAAGGCGAATGGACGGGGCATGCTTGCACCGAAATGGGCTTCACGACTGTCGCGGCATGGATCCCCGGGATCTCCGCACTCGCTGCGCTCGTGCTCCGACCCGAGGATGACGGATGCCTTGGTGCCCTCACAAGCCCTCATTCCGAGTCTCTTCGCCCTCGTGGTGCTCTCGACAATCGCCAACGTTCGCGTTTGGCGGCAACGCCCCTTCCTCGTCATCCTCGTGCCCGAAGCGGCGAAGCCGCGCAGGGTTACGGGGATCCATGCCATGACGGTCGCGAAGCGCATTTCGGTGCAGGACGTTAGGGGTGGCAACGCGGGTCCCGGTCAAAGGGCGGGATGGAAAATACCCCCGCCTCGCTGCGCGCGGCACCTCTCCCCACTGCGTGGGGGCGAGGGATCGCCAAGCGTGTGGGCGGAATCTCGGCGCTGGTTGCACAGGGCGGAGGCCGCGCGAACAGATGCGGCTTCACAGAATCTCGGTTCCTCTCCCCCACAAAGTGGGGGAGAGGTGGCCGCGAAGCGACCGGAGAGGGGGTGAGTGGACAGGCGGTGGCACCGATATCCTCCCTCCCCCTTGTGGGGAGGGATAGAGGGTGGGGTGCAAGGCGTATTGCGCCCATTTTTCGACAAGCTCAGGATGAGGCAGGGCCAAACCCTAGATCACGTTCAGTTCGCGAAATGCCCGCCCCTCGGCGACGCGCTGGTAGCCGAAGGCCGAGCAGTCGATGGTGCGGTAGCCGCCATGGACCAGAAGCTCGGCCAGCGCCTTGCCCACTGCCGGGGCCTGCTGCAGGCCGTGGCCGGAAAAGCCGTTGGCGAAGACGAAGTTTGTAACCTCCGGATGCGGGCCGATGACGGCATTCTGGTCGAGCGCGTTGTAGTCGTAATGCCCGACCCAGGCCTGTGTCGCCTTGATCGCCTCGAAGGCCGGCACGCGGGTTGCCAGCACCGGCCAGATCACCTCTTCGAACAGCCCCCAGTCGGGGTTGAAATCTTTGATGTCGGCGGCCAACTCGCCGTCCTCGTTCTCGGCCCCACCTGTGATGTAGACCGAACCCTCGGGCCGGACATAGACGCCGCTCGGGTCAACCATCAGCGGCATGTCGGCGAATTTGTCCCGCGCTTCGAAGACAAAGACGTTGCGCTTGCGTGGCTCGACCGGCAGCGCGATGCCGGCCATGGCGGAGACCTTGCCGGCGTTCGGCCCGGCAGCGTTGAACAGCGTGCCGGCCTCCAGACGCTCGCCGCTGGCGAGGGTGACGGCAACAATGCGGTTGCCCTGACGTTCGATGCCGGTGACCTCTGATGTGATCAGGTCGATGTTTTTGGTCTTCAGCGCCTTGCGAAACAGGCCGAGCATGGCATGCGCATCGAACCAGCCTTCGCCCGTCAGCCCATAGGCGCCGGCGGAGATGCCCTCGGTCGAGATCCAGGAAAAGCGCTTTTGCAGCTGTTCGGCATTCTCGAGCACGATGTCGGCGCCCTCGGCCAATTGTGCTGCGTGGTTGGCCCTGAGGATCGGCAGGCCGTTGTCGCCGGCGAGGATCAGGTAGCCGCCCTCGCGGAAACCGATGTCGGCGTCGGACCCGAACTCGTCCTTCAGCCGCCGGAACAAGCCGAGCGTGAACTGCGACAGGCGGATGTTTTCGGGGATCGAGAATTGCTGGCGGATCGAGGCGCAGGACAATGTGGTCGCGGCATGGGCGAATTGCGGGTCGCGCTCGATCAGCGCGATCGAGCCGGTAAAACCCTCCTCGCGCAGATAATAGGCGATCGAGCTGCCGACGATCGCGCCGCCTGTGATGACCACGTCGTAGCGTGCCATGGAGTGTTCCCGTCTGCTGTGATGGAGGACAAAAGCAGTTACGCCACCGCCGGGCAAGCCCTTGCAAGGACCAGCATTGCCGGGCAAGAAGTCCAGATGTCACATTCTGTCCCCCGTCCGCGCCGCTCAGTGCTTTTCGTGCCCGCCACCAACGAAAAGGCGATCGCCAAGCTGTCGCAGCTTGCCTGCGATACGGTCATCTTCGACCTGGAAGATGCCGTGCTGCCCGAGCACAAGGCGGCGGCACGCGACAGGCTGGCCCAGTTCTTCGCCGCACGGCCGGCCGGTGCGCGCGAATATGTCGTGCGCATCAATGGGCTGAAAAGCGCGTGGGGTACGGACGATCTCGCGGCTGCCGGCGGCTGGGCCACCGATGGCGTGGTGCTGCCCAAGATCGAGACGCCGCGCGACCTGCTCGAGGCCAACGACGTGCTCGACGAGGCCGACGCGCCCGACACGCTGAAGCTGTGGGCGATGATCGAGACGCCACGCGCACTGGTCAATCTGGCGGCCATCGCCGAGCTCGGCCGCGATCCCGCGGCACGGCTGTCGTGCCTGATCGCCGGGCTCAACGACCTGGCCAAGGACACCGGCGTCAAGCTCACGCCCGACCGCCGCTATCTCCAGCCATGGCTGATGCAGATGGTGCTGTGCGCCCGCGCCGGCGGCGTCGACATGCTTGACAGCGTCTCCAACGATTTCCGCGATCTCGACGCCTTTGGCCAGGAGTGCGGCGAGGCCGCCGCCATGGGTTTTTCGGGCAAGACCGTCATCCACCCGGCACAGATCGGCCCTGCCAACGCAGCGTTTTCGCCCTCAGCCGAAGCACTTGCCGAAGCGCGGGCCGTCGTCGAGGCCTTCGCGCTTCCCGACACCGCCTCCTCAGGTGTAATCTCGCTCAGCGGCAAGATGGTTGAGCGGCTGCATCTGGTCCAGGCCGAGAAGGTGCTGGCGCGTGCGGCAATGATCGCTGAGATGACCGGAGACGAGAAATGAAACTCTACCGCTTCCTGACCGGCCCCGACGACGCCACCTTCTGCCACAAGGTCACGGCTGCGGTGAACAAGGGCTGGCACCTGTTCGGCTCGCCGACCTATTCGTTCGACGCCGAGACCAAGACGATGCGTTGCGGCCAAGCCGTGGTGAAGGATGTCGAAGGCCACGATTACGAAGCCGGCGTCACCAAGCTCAGCGATTACTGATCGTTGGGGTGGCTGCCGCTATTCGGCGGCTTCCTCCAGCCGCTCCATGTCCTCGTCGGACAGGCCGAAATGGTGGCCGATCTCGTGGATCAGCACATGGGTGACGATGTCGCCCAGCGTCTCCTCGTTCTCGGCCCAGTAGTCGAGGATCGCCCTGCGGTAGAGCGTGACGCGGTTGGGGCCTTCGCCGGTCTGCGGGTTCCAGCGCTCGGCGATGCCGCGGCCCTCGAACAGGCCGAGCAGGTCGAACGGCGTTTCCAGCGACAGGTCGTCCATGATCTCGTCGGTGGGGAATTCGGCCAGCAGGATGACGACCTCGCCGGTCAGCTGGCGAAACTCCTCCGGCAGATGCGCATAGGATTCGAGCGCCAGCAACTCCAGCTCCTCGATAGAGGGCGAAAGCTGGTCGTGCCAGGCGCGGGTCTTGTAGATGCGGGCCATTCTTTGTCCTTTTGGGGGCATATAGCCCTTTGCCGCCTCGCTTACGAGGCCTTTGCCGCTCGGGCGACAATTTAGCGGCGACGGCGAGAGGACGGGAGAGGAATAAATTCTCCTTGAATCGGCTTGACTCTCCCCAGCGCCTCTGGAATCTATAGGAACATAACAGGAACAATTACAGGAAGCAGATCGACATGGCGACCAGCGCCGTGGCGCGGGATGTCGTTTTTGCCTTGCGCCAGAAGATAGCGAAGATCGAGGGAACGCTGGCCGAAAGGCTGGTCTCGCCTGCTGACGGCCAGCCGGTTGCGGGGCTTTTGGTCCGCCGCAACGGCCACGCCTCGCCGCGTGACTTCTTCCTGCCGACTGGTGTCGAGCGGCTCGACGAGGTGCTCGGCGGTGGCTTGCCGAAGGCGGCGTTGATCGAGATCCATGGCACCGAAACCCGTAATGCCGGTGCGGCTGCGGGGCTCGCTCTCTGTCTTGTCAGCGGCATGCTGAAGGAGCGGTCGCGGCCCAGGGATCTGGTGCTGTGGGTCGGCACGACAGAGATGTTCCGGGAGGCGGGGCATCCCTACGCGCCGGGCCTCGCCAGCTTCTTTGGCATATCAGCCGAAAGCCTGTTGCTTGCCGAGGCGCCGAAAGCAGCCGACGTGCTCTGGATCGCCGAGGAGGCCGCCCGCATCGTGGAGATCGCGGCCGTCGTCGTCGAGCTGCGCGGCAATCCACGCAGCGTCGACCTCACGGCGACGCGCCGTCTGCACCGCCGGGCGCAGGACAGCGGCCGGCCCGTCTTTCTGCTGCGCCAGTCGGCCGCGCCGGAGCCGACGGCAGCGCCCGTCCGGCTGGTCGTCACACCTGCGCCGGCCACCTTGCGGCAAACGCTTCTTGGGCCGCTGGCCGGTTCGATTGGCGCACCTGTTTTCGCTGTCGAGATCGGCAAGAGCCGCACGGCTCTCCCCGGCAGCTTCATTGTGGAATGGAACCCCGATGCACACACCCTCGCAGAACGAAGAGACGGTTCAGAGAATCGTATCGCTGTGGTTTCCTCATCTCGCGGCCGAGCGCATCCTCCGGCGCAGGCTGGGGCGGTCCTGGCGTTCAAGCCCGCAGTTGGCGAAGCCGCTGGTAACAAGCCATCGCGAGAGCAACACCCAGCGCATCGCCGGCCTCGACGCACGGGCTGAGACGCTCCGGCTGCGGCCTGGCATGGGCATTGCCGAAGCGCGCGCCATGCATCCCGACATCGACGTCGTCGAAGCCGATCCCGAGGCCGATCGCCGGTTGCTCGAAGGCCTTGCCGACTGGTGCGACCGCTACACCCCGTTGGTCGCAATCGATGGAGAAAATGGGCTGTTCCTCGATATCACCGGCTGCGCTCACCTCTTCGGTGGCGAAAAGGCCCTGCTCGCCGATCTGATGGCCCGCTTTTTCCATCAGGGTTTCGACGTGCGCGCCGGTCTTGCCTCGACCCCGGGCGCGGCGTGGGCGGCTGCCCGTTTCGCCACCGGCCATATTCTGGCTCCGGGCAGCGAGCGCAATTTCTTTGCCCGCCTGCCGCTGGCGGCGCTGCGGATTGATGCCAGGACGAAGGCCAGCCTCGAAAGCGTGGGGCTGCGCACGGTCGGCGCGATCATGGACGGGCCGCGGGCACCGCTTGTCCGCCGCTTCGGCACTGAGCTCATCGAGCGCCTCGACCAGGCGTTGGGCCGGCTCGATGAGGCGATCTCGCCACGCCTGCCGGTCGCTGCCCTTTCGGTCGAGCGCCATTTTGCCGACCCGCTGTCGCTCATCGACGACATCGAGAGGCTGATCGGCCTGCTGGCCGCCACGCTGAAGGTCGATCTCGAACGCCGGGAGGAAGGTGCGCGGGCGCTTGAACTCCTGCTGTTCAGGGTTGACGGCATGGTCAGCCGTATAACGGTCGGGGCCTCGCGTCCCATCCGCGAACCGACATTGGTGCGCAGGCTGTTCCATGAGCGGCTGGCGACGCTTGGCGAGGGCATCGATGCCGGCTACGGCTTCGACCTCGTGCGTCTCTCCGCGCTGTCGACCGCCCGCTTCGACGCCCGCCAGGGGGACCTTGCCGGCGAGGTCGAGGATGGCGGCGAGGAGCTGGCGATCTTTGCCGATCGCATCGGTGCGCGCCTTGGCGAAGCCGCGGTGCTCGAACCTGCCACTGTCGAAAGTCATTTGCCGGAACGTGCCGCGCCGGTACGACCATATGCCCAGGAGGAGGCGCGCAAAGGCCTGGCCGGGCGCCCGAAGAGGGAGGTGCGACAAGCCGGCGGGCGGCCTCGACAGGCCGATCGTCCCATCCGCCTGTTCCGGCAACCCGAACCCATCGACGTTCCCGCGACCGAGATTCCTGATGGCCCGCCGCTCAATTTCCGCTGGCGCCGGGCGCTGCATCGCGTGGCTCGGGCAGAAGGTCCCGAGCGCATCGCGCCGGAATGGTGGCGCGAGGACGCGGATGCGCCGACGCGGGACTACTACCGCATCGAGGACGCCGAGGGCCGTCGATACTGGCTCTACCGGCAGGGCCTCTACAGCGCGAAGGCGGTTCCGCGCTGGTTCCTGCATGGGGTCTTCGCATGAACATGGCCGTCGCTGCCAGCTATGCCGAATTCGGCATCCAGTCGAATTTCTCTTTCCTGCGCGGTGCTTCGGCACCGGAAGAGCTGGTGATCGCGGCGAAGTTCCTGGGGCTTTCTGCGATCGGCCTTGCCGACTGCAACACGGTGGCGGGCACCGTGCGCGCCTGGAAGATGGCCGATACGGAGGGACTTGCCTACCATCCCGGCTGCCGCCTGGTTTTTGCCGACGGCACGCCCGACATGCTCGCTTATCCACAAGACCGCAAGGGTTGGGGGCATCTGTGCCGCATGCTCACCCAGGCCAATACCCGTGATGAAAGCGAAAAAGGTGCGCCGCGTCTCTACCGGGAGGATCTTTTCGAATGGGGCGATCTGCTGTCGCTTGCCGTCCTGCCCGACGTCACGGCGGCCACGGAAACTGATGTCGTGTTTCTACGCAGTCTCAAGGCGCGGTTCGGTGCCTCTCTGTGGCTGGCGGTCGCACCGAATTTTGGCGGCGACGACCGCTTCAGGATCGAGCAGGCCGCCGCTATGGCCGCCATGGCAGGCGTGCCGCTGATGGCAACCAATGACGCGCTCTACCATGCGCCTGGCCAGCGCCCGCTGCAGGATGTGCTGACTGCGATCCGCCTCGGCGTGCCTGTTGCCGAGGCCGGTTTCGAGCTGAAGGCGAATGCCGAACGCCATCTGAAGGGCCCTGCCGATATGAGCCGGTCTTTCAAGCGGCATCCGGAAGCCCTTGCCGAGACGTTGCGCTTCGCCGAAAGCCTGCATTTCTCGCTGAAGGAGCTCAAATACAATTATCCCGACGAACCGACGGAATCGGGCCTCGAACCACAGGCGGAATTGGAAAGACTGACCTGGGAAGGCTCGAAGAAACGTTATCCCGACGGTGTGCCGGAAAAGGTCCAAGGCATCATCCGGCATGAGCTCGCCATCGTCGAAAAGCTCAACTACGCCCGTTATTTCCTCACCGTGCACGACATCGTCCAGTTCGCCCGCTCCAGGGATATCCTCTGCCAGGGACGTGGCTCGGCGGCCAATTCGGTCATTTGCTTCTGCATAGGTATCACCGATGTCGGACCCGATATCGTCGATGTGCTGTTCGAGCGCTTCATTTCCGAGGAACGTGGCGAGCCGCCGGATATCGACGTCGACTTCGAGCATGAGCGGCGCGACGAGGTCATCGCCTTCATCTACGAAAGATACAGCGCCAAGCGCACCGCGCTTGCGGCTTCCGTCGTCACCTATCGCGGCCGTTCGGCGCTGCGCGAGGTGGCCAAGGCGATGGGCCTGTCGGACGATGTCAGGGGGGCGATGTCGGGCTCGATCTGGGGCTGGTACTCGTCCGAGCTCGGCGAGAAGGAAGCGACGGCAGGCGGGCTCGACAAGGCCGATCCGGTGACCAGGCATGTGATCGAACATGCCAACGGCATCATGGGGTTTCCGCGCCACTTGTCCCAGCATGTCGGCGGCTTCGTCATCACCCGGGATCGGCTCGATGAGATCGTGCCGATCGTCAAGACGGCGATGGACGAGCGCAAGATGGTCGAGTGGGACAAGGACGACCTCGATGCCGTCGGTATCTTGAAGGTCGATGTGCTGGCGCTCGGCATGCTGACCTGCCTGCGCAAGGCCTTCAAACTGCTTGAGGCTCATTACGACGAACGCGACCGGCATGGCCGCCCGCTCGAGCTGGCAACATTGCCGCCGGAGGATCCCAAGGTCTACGACATGATCTGCCGCGCCGACACGCTCGGGGTCTTCCAGATCGAGAGCCGGGCCCAGATGTCGATGCTGCCGCGCCTCAAGCCACGCGAATTCTATGACCTCGTCATCGAGGTGGCGATCGTCCGACCAGGTCCGATCCAGGGCGACATGGTGCATCCCTATCTCCGCCGCCGGCAGGGCAAGGAAAAGGTTGATTTCCCCAAAAAGGAGCTCGAGGCCATCCTTGGCAAGACACTGGGGGTGCCCCTGTTCCAGGAACAGGCGATGAAGATCGCCATCGTTGCCGGCGGTTTCACGCCTGGCGAGGCCGACCAGCTCAGGCGCGCCATGGCCACTTTCAAGCGCACCGGCACGATCGGCAATTACCGCGACCGCATGGTCAAGGGCATGGTCGACAGGGGCTACGAGCGTGACTTCGCCGAGCGCTGCTTCAAGCAGATCGAGGGTTTTGGCGAATACGGCTTTCCCGAAAGCCACGCCGCCGCCTTCGCGCTGCTTGTCTATGCCTCGTGCTGGTTCAAGGCCTATTACCCAGATGTCTTTTGTGCTGCGATCCTGAACTCGCAGCCGATGGGCTTTTACCGGCCGGCGCAACTGGTCCGCGATGCCGAGGATCATGGCGTCGAGATCCGGGCCGTCGACATCAACCGCTCCGACTGGGATTGCACGCTCGAACGCTCCGGCTTCGATCCCAGGCGCATCCGTGCCCGCCACGCCGAGATGCGCGAGGTCATCAAGACAAGCCGCGCCGTGCGGCTGGGCTTCCGCCAGATCAAGGGGCTGGGCGAAAAGAGGATGGAAACCTTCGTCGAACGGCGAGGCAAGGGTTACGTCTCGGTGCGCGATGTCTGGCTGCGCTCCGGTCTCGACGTCGGCGAGATCGAGCTCCTTGCCCAGGCCGATGCCTTCCGCTCGATCGAACTCGACCGGCGCGAGGCGCTATGGGCGGTGCGCGCGCTCGACGGCAAGAGTGCCGCCGAGATGTTGCCCTTGTTCGACCAGCCAGAGGTTCATTTGCCCGACAGCGAGCCGCAGATGTATCTGCCCGCCATGCCGCTCGGCGAGCATGTCATCCACGATTACCGTTCGCTCGGCCTGTCGCTGAAGGCACATCCGGTGGCCTTCCTCCGGCAACGGCTGGACAAGGCCGGCATCACCCCGAATGGCCGCCTGCCCGAGGTGCCTGATGGCCGGCGCGTCTCGGTGGCCGGGTTGGTGCTGGTCCGCCAGCGCCCGGGCAAGGGCAACGCCATCTTCCTCACCCTGGAGGATGAGAATTCGGTCGCCAACATCATCGTCTGGGCCCGCGTCTTCGAGCGTTTCCGGCCTGTCGTCATGGGGTCGAAGTTCATCCGGGTCACTGGCAAGCTGCAGGCGGAATCGGGCGTGATCCATATTGTCGCCGACAAGATGGAGGACCTGACGCATTGGCTGGCGGCGATGTCGGAAGAGCTGCAGGCGTCAGCCGATGCTCAGGTCGCGCCCGCCCTGGCCAATGGAGCGCGGCAAAGCGCTGCGGAGAAAGCAGCAAAAGATCCGCGTGTTACCCAGAGTTATGAGCGGCTTGCCCGCAAGGCCAGCAGCGTCATGCCCAAGGGGCGCAATTTTCAATGAAGGAGGAGTTGGCGAACTCGGGCGCAACAAACACTGCGGCGCCTTGAGAGGCGCAGGATCACCAAATCGCTTCCGGCTCGGTGTCGTGAGTTAGTCCGTCGGCGGGGCGTTCTTGGGTGTGGTTTCGGTGTCGAGGATCTGCCGCGCCTCGGAGGGCAGCATGACCGGAATGCCGTCACGGACGGGATAGGCGAGGCGTGCCAGTCTGGAGACCAGTTCGCCGCGCTCGGCATCCCACTTCAGCGGCCCCTTGGTCAGCGGGCAAGCCAAAAGTTCGAGCAGCTTGACGTCGATATCGCGCTTGTTGGCCTCAACCATTCAGCTCTCCTGGCCGGCCACCTATTGCAGGCTCGATCCGAAGTCTTCGTTCTCGCGCGCCAGCGCCATTTCGGTGATCGCGATCAGCGTCTCGGCGCGGGTCTTGAGGTCGGGTGCTTCGAGCAGTGCCTGCTTTTCGGCGGCACCGTAGGGTGCCATCATCGACAGCGCATTGACCAGGATGGCATTGTCGGCGCGGCTGACGCTTTCCCAGTCGGCCTCAAGTTCGTTGGCCTGGAGGTAGGTGCGGAAAGCCTTGAGCAAGGCCGGCCGGTCGACTTCCGCGCCGGCCTTGTCCTCGTTGAGGTCGGCGGCGAACGAGGCAATCTTGCACTGCCGGAACGGCGTCTTGACCAACAGCTCCTGGGTGATGCGAAAGCGGCAAACGCCTTGCAGGGAGATCAGGTAGCGGCCGTCGCCTGTTTCGGCGAGCGAAGTGATGCGGCCGATACAGCCTACCGGGCAGAGTGCCGGCTCGCCATCGGGACGCAGATTGCCGTCGAGCGAAGGCTGGATCATGCCGATCAGCCGCGAGCCGGACATCGCGTCGTCGATCATCTGGAGATAGCGCGGCTCGAAGATGTTGAGTGGCATGCGCCCGCCTGGCAACAGCAAGGCGGCCGTCAGCGGGAACACTGCCAATGTTGTCGGCAGATCGCTGTCGAGCCGGTAGTGCGCGTTTCCTGCCTGCATCTTGTCCTCAGCTGTTATTCATCTGGGGTGGCTGCAACCAAACGCAAGGCCGCTTTGTCGCAGCGCCTACGAAAACAGCAGCGACGACAGCTTGCGCCTTGTGGCAAGCGTCACCTCGTCGGTGAAGCCCCAGGCCTCGAACAGCTTGAGAAGTTGTGCCCTGGCACCGTCGTCGTTCCAGGTCCGGTCCGCCTTGACGACGGCGAGCAGATTGTCGGCCGCCTCGGTGCGCTGGCCCTTGGCGTTCTGGATCATGGCGAGGTCGAAACGCGCCTGGTGATCGCCGGGGTTCTGCGCCAGCTTGCGTTCGAGCTCGGCTGAATCGCCAAGTGCCGCCGCCTCTTCGGCGAGTGCCATCTTGGCGCGGACCGAAACCAGTGCCGGGGTGGATTTCTTGTCTTCGGGTGCGCGTGCCAGCACTTCGTTGGCGCCGTCGATGTCGCCGGCCTCGAACAGGATGTCGGCAAGCGCTGCAATGGCGTCGACATTGTCGGGCGCCTGTTCGAGCACCGCGTCATAGATCTGCACCGCCGTCTGCAGGTCGCCGGCCTCGCGCGCTTCAGTCGCGGCTGCAAGCGCCTCGGCGATCTGCGGCTGGCCGCCATCCTTGCCGGCGATCTTGTCGATGAAGTCGCGGATCTGGCTTTCGGGCACGGCACCCATGAAACCGTCGACCGGCTGGCCGTTCTTGAACGCAATGACGGCGGGAATCGACTGGATGCCGAGCTGGCCGGCAATCGCGGGATGGTCGTCGATATTCATCTTGACCAGCTTCACCCGCCCACCGGCGGCCTGGACGACGCGCTCGATCACCGGGGTCAGTTGCTTGCACGGGCCGCACCACGGCGCCCAGAAGTCGACCAGCACCGGCTGCTTGCGCGACTCCTGGATCACATCGGCTGTGAAGGCCGCGGTCGTCGTGTCCTTGATGAGATCGGCCGCAGGTGCAGCGTCATTGGCGGGTGCCGCGCCAAACTGCACGTTGGTGGCGTACTGGCTGCTCATGCCGCCGAAGGGATTGCTTTCGTTGCTCATCTTCACTCTTCCGGTATGTCGTTCTCGCATGCGCCCTGTTAGGCTGCGCGGCTGTCAGCCAACCATGTGGCGATCAGCCAGAGACTTTCAAGATAACAGCATCATGGCCGGTTGCCTCGACGAATCGCAGCAGATCGGCATTGGCAATCGAGGTTGTCGCCTCGTTGGTCAGCGGGTGGGCGTTGATCACGGCGTTTTCCATCAAGGTGGCGTCGAGCACCAGCTTGACCCTGGCCGAAGCATCGTTGATCAGCCCGAAGACGGTGACAGCACCTGGCACTACACCGAGCAACTCCATCAGCGCCTCGGGCTTGCCGAAGGAGACCCGGCCCGACGCGCCGATCAGGTGATGGATCTGCCTGAGGTCGACAGTCGCCTCCTCATCGACGGTGACCAGGAAGAAGCTGTCCTTCTTGTCCTTGAGGAACAGGTTCTTGGTGTGCCCGCCGGGGATGGTGCCGCGCAGCGCCTGCGAATCGGTGACGGTGTAGAGCGGCGGATGGTCGTGGGTGGTCACTGGGATGCCGAGCTCGGCCAGAAAGGCGAGCAGTTCGGCGCGGATCTTGGGTGTCGTCGAGGCGGTCATCGCAGCTCCGGAAATTGCCGTGCGCAAGGTTTATGGGCAAAGCCGGCTTTCTGCACAAGTCCGGCTTGGGGCTGGCATGTACTTCCCGAAGGGAAATATGGGATTCGCGGGTGTTGCGGAAAAAAGTTCAAAAAAGAGCGGTTTTTCCCTGTTGCATTCGCCGCGAGCTTCGGCCATATAGCAGCCGTTGCGGCGACGAGCCGCGGCGAGCGGGTGTAGCTCAGGGGTAGAGCACAACCTTGCCAAGGTTGGGGTCGAGCGTTCGAATCGCTTCACCCGCTCCAAATATCCCACGAAAAAGGCCGCGGTTTACCGCGGCCTTCGTCGTTTCAGGGCCGCGGTGAAACCGCGACGCTTCAATGCAGCTTGTCCTCGACGAATGGCTTGGTCCACGGCAAATGGCCGTGTCGTCACCGCGGCCGCTAATTTCGCGTCTGGCGCCCGAAGCGCAACAGAATCAATATCGCGGTTGCGGCGCGGCCGGCCCAGAACCCAGCACACCCTCTGCAGGCCGAACGTAGAAGATAGCGTGCCGTGTCGCAGCCCGTCGACAGACGCCAGGGCCAGTGGCGCCGAACGCCTGGCAGTCTGATTGGCGAGGTGACGATTCCAGCTAGGCGGCCGACGCTTTGGCAGCGCGCAGCAGCATGCCGAACAGGTCGCGCGGCTCGTCGGGGTCGGCGAGCAGGTCGAGTTCCTCGAACAGGCCGGTGTCGATCAGCTTGTCCCTGACGTAGCGCAGGGCGGAGAAATCCTCGATGGCAAAGCCGACCGAATCAAACAGCGTCACCTGTGCACTCGAACTGCGGCCTTGCGCCTTGCCTGCCATCACCTGCCACAGCTCGATGACGGGGTGGTCGGCGGGCAATTGCTGGATCTCGCCCTCGATGCGGGTCTGCGGCGGAAATTCGACGAAGATGTCGGAGCGTAGCAGGATGTCCTTGTGCAGTTCGGTCTTGCCGGGGCAATCGCCGCCGACGGCGTTGATGTGTACGCCGGTGCCGACCATGTTGTCGGTCAGGATCGTCGCCAGCTGCTTGTCGGCGGTGACGGTGGTGATGATGTGGGCGCCTTCGACAGCGTCCTGGGCGTTGTCCGAGATGACAATGTCGAAACCCATGTCCGCCAGGTTCGCCTGGCATTTCCGCGAGGCCGAGGCGTCGATGTCGTAGAGCCTGAGCTTGTTCACCCCAAGCAACGCCTTGAACGCTAGGGCCTGGAACTCCGACTGGGCGCCATTGCCGATGATGGCCATGGTGTCGGCACCCTTGGGTGCGAGATATTTGGCTGCCACCGCCGAGGTCGCTGCGGTACGCAGCGCGGTCAGGATGGTCATTTCGGTCAGCAGCATCGGATAGCCGTTGCCGACATCGGCGAGCACGCCGAAGGCGGTCACCGTCTGGCGACCGTCGCGGGTGTTCTTGGGGTGGCCGTTGACGTATTTGAAGCCATAGAGGTGGCCGTCGCTTGTCGGCATCAGCTCGATGACGCCGTCATGGCTGTGCGAGGCGATGCGCGGCGTCTTGTCGAACTGCTCCCAGCGCAGGAAATCCTCTTCGACATAGGCCGACAGCTCGGTCAGGAAGCGCTCGACGCCGACCGCCAACACCAGCTTCATCATGTGGTCGACGCTGACGAACGGAACGACGTTCAGTTTTTCGGTCATGGTCAGAAACTCCGGGTCGGACGGTCCATGATGCGGCGGCCCATCAGGCTCGCCGTCAGGTCGACCATCAGCGTTGCGGTACGGCCGCGTTCGTCGAGAAAGGGGTTCAGCTCGACAAGGTCAAGGCTGGTGACCAGGCCGCTGTCATGCAGCATTTCCATGACCAGATGCGCCTCGCGGAAGGTCGCTCCGCCGGGCACGGTGGTGCCGACGGCCGGTGCGATCGCCGGGTCGAGGAAGTCGACGTCGAAGCTGACATGCAGCAAGCCGCCTTCGGCCGCGACGCGCTCGAGGAAGGCGCGCAGCAGCGGCGCGATGCCGTGCTCGTCGATGGCTCGCATGTCGTGGACGACGACGCCGGCCTCGGCGAGCGCGACACGCTCGGCCGGATCGACGCTGCGGATGCCAATCGCGCAGATACGCTCCGGGCTGACCTTGGCCCGAAGCGTCGGGAAAAAGCCCTCGAAGCCGGATAGGCCGCTGGCATAGGCAAGCGGCACGCCATGCAGATTGCCGCTGGTCGTGGTGTCGAGGGTGTGGAAATCAGGATGCGCGTCGAGCCAGAGCACGAACAGTGGCTTGCCGAGTTCGGCCGCGCGCCGGGCGATGCCGCTGACCGTGCCCGCCGACATGCTGTGGTCGCCGCCGAGGAAGATCGGCATCGCATCGGCGCCCATCTGGTAGGCGGCGTCGGCCAGGGCGGCAGTCCAGGCCGCGATCGCGGGCAGGGCTTTCAACGCCTTGTTCGGGTGCGCCAGCTCCTGTTTTGGCGTGGGCACCACCTGCCCCATGTCGGTGACGGAATGACCGAGCTCGACGAGCGCCTCGACGAGGCCAGCGGTGCGCAAGGAGCTGGGGCCCATGTCGCAGCCCCTGCGGTCGGTACCTTCCTGGATGGGTGCGCCAATTATCCGGCAATGCATCTCAACTTCTCCTCGGCGGGCTGCAGCCCGGCAATGTCTTATGGTTGCGCCCTAACGGCGATGTCCGGCTTCGCCCTCGCTCTTGAGCCAGGCAACGAAGGCATCGGTAACGTTCGAGCGCGCATGCACCACCGCATAATATGCCCCGAGCGTGGCGTCCACTGACGGGCACAGATGCCTGATGGTGCCGGCCTCAAGCGCTGATGTCACGAAGGCGGTGTTGGCCTGGGCGACGCCAAGGCCGCTGAGGCAAGCGTCGATAGAGGCTTCGTCGGTGTCGAAGACCATGCTTGTGCAGGTACAGGCGCGCTTTGTCGAACATGTGCAGCAGCTCGGTGCGATGGACCGGAGTTCGAGCTGACGGTCAGTTCTGGTCGCGCAGGGCTGTGGAAATGGCTTCGAGCCCGCTCCTGAGCTGCGCTTCGGTCGGCCAGCCGAAGCCGACGCGGAAGTGGTTGCGCGGCATCTCGAACCAGTGGCCTGGGCCGACATAGGCGCCGTGCTTTTCAAGCAGCCCGGTGTAGAAGCGGTCGAGATCGAAATCGGGGCCGACATTGAACCGGGGAAAGCCGACGACGCCGCCTTCCGGCCTGACCCATTCGACCAGCGGCTCGCGGTCGATCCATTGCTGGACGATGTCACGCCGCAGCTTCATCTCGGGCATCAGCGCGCCAAGGAAATCGTCGCGGCGCTCGAGCATGGCACGCGCGATGGCCTCGTCGATGACGCTGCCACAAATGCCGATCTGTTCCTTGGCGGCAAGAAACCGTTCGTAGAGCTCGGCGTCCTGGGTGACCAGCCAGCCGATGCGGATGCCGGGGATGCCGAAGGCTTTGGACAGCGACGAGACGCTGATGGTGCGTGGACTGAGCGATGCGGCGGCGGGCAGGCGCTGGCCATAGCTCAGGTCGCGATAGGTCTCGTCGACAAGCAGATAGCAGCCGTGGTGCTCGGCAATGGCGATCAGCCCGTCGAGATCGGCTCGGCTCATGATGGTGCCGGTCGGATTGTGCGGGCAGGTGACGCTGATGTAGCGCGTGTTGGGACGCAGGGCGGCGGCGACTTCGGCGAGATCGACCGCGAAGCCTTTGTCGAAATCGAGATCGATGTAGCTGATGGCGCAGCCGATGGCGCGCGGCGTCTCGATGTTGGTGGCGTAGTTGGGCCGCACCACAACGAGGTGGTCCTTGTCGGACAGCAGGCTGGTGGCGATGATGAACAAGGCGCCTGCAGCGCCTGCGGTGACCAGGACTTGGTCCGCTGACAGCCCGGCATCCTGGCCGGCGATCAACTCGCGCAGGGCCTTGTCGCCGCGATGCTCGCCATAAAACAGCGTCAGGTCGGGCAAAGACAGGCCGATCTCGGACAGCTTCTGGTCGGCGATCGAACTTTCCGAGAGATTGTAGCGAATACGGTCGTAGCCATATTCCTCCGGCGCTTCCTTTTCGATTACCATCCTGGCGTAATTCATCTTCGCGCTCTCCTGTCCCACAGCACACAGCCGCTGCGATCGTGTCGGCAAATAGCGTAAGCTAGGATCGCTACAGTGAGCCATCCTCCCAGGGGAGGAGGTTTGCGGACACAGGAGACGCAGCAGGCGCATGCCGCAGGACGACTATCGCGATGTGGCGGAACTGGTCAGTGCCATCGGCGCACCGGAGTTCCCCTTGCGCCTTGCCGGCTGGATGCGCAGCCACGTCGCCTTCGACATGATCGCGATCGTGGTCTATCGCGGCAGCCAGCCGCCGCTGCACATCCATGATGACTTCAAGGGAGAACAGGCGCGCAACGGGCTGAGGCAATATCTGGCGCAGACCTACCTGCTCAATCCGTTTTACCAAAGCCATCTCAAGGGCATCGCCTCAGGCGTCTACCGCATCCGTGATCTCGCACCCGACCACTACCTGCAGAGCGAGGTCTACCGCTCCTACGAGATCATCATCGCGGAGACGGAGGAGATCGGCTACGTCACCAGGGACTGGCCGCGCGGCCTCGAGGAAATCGATATCGCGGTGGCGCTCGGCGTGGGCGAGACGACCGAGATCGGCATCTACAGCTCCAAAGCGAGGAGCTTCGATGACGCTGCGATCGCAAGGCTCAACGCCGTACTGCCGCTGATCGAGTCGAGCTTTCGCCAGCACTGGCAACGCATCAAGGCGCGGCATGCCGTCGAGCGGCCTCAAGGGGATGCGGGCTGGGCCGAGGCGGCCTATGGCAGCTTCGGCGCCGATCTGCTGACCAGTCGCGAGCGCGAGGTGGTGGTGCTGGTGCTGCGCGGGCATTCGTCGGATTCGATCGCAGCCCACCTCGACATCACCCGCGCCACGGTCAAGACCCACCGCAAGCATGCCTATGAGCGGCTTGGTATCTCGACCCAGGCCGAGCTGTTGTCGCTTTTTCTCGAGCATGTGCGCCAACACATGCCGGCAAGCTGAGGGTTACAGTTCCTCGAGCGTGTCGCCGATGGTTTCGATGCCCCGGAGTCGGATCCGGCCGGCGGCGCCCGAGCGCTTGATGGCGCGGGTGGCGAGCAGGTGGCAGATGGCCATCGCCGAGACGTGGTTGAACAGCGGAGCTGGCGCCAGCGTCTGGCCGCCACCCGGAATGGCGACGATGCTTTCCACCACCAGGGTCATCTGCCACTGGAAATAGTCGGCGAAAGGATGGCTGCTGCGAAAGGTAAGCACCCCAGATCTTGCGGCTGGACAGCATCGCCTCGACGGCGGCGTCGATGGTGCGCGAATGCATCGAGCTGGATGGAGCGGAAGCCGTGATCATTGGCGGCGGCCCGCTCGGGCAGGCGGCCGAGCAGCTGCAGCCGATGTTCGACACACCGATCATCGCGCCGATTCCCTGCGCCATGGAACGCGTGCTCGGGCTGCTGCCGGCAGGTTCGGGGACGCTGTCGCCGGTGCCGGCTTGAGATCAAGCCGCCCCGGCTTGCGGGCGTCTTACGTTCGCTGTTTCCGCCTCGTGGCCTTGGCGCGGCGCTTGCGCCGTAACCTGGCTTCAAACATCGAAATCTCGATGCCGACCATGCGCGGCGCATAGGCAACAGGACCTTGGTCGGCTGCGCGGAGAATGGCCTGCAATGCGCGTCGTGACATCAGCTCCCGCAACTTGCGCAAGGTGCTCCATTTGCCGAATGCCGTGAACAGCAAAGCCAGGTTTTCGGCAATGATTGCCTGGGCCTCGGGTGCTTCGAAGACCTGCACCGAAGAGGCGCCGTTGCTGTCGAGAACCTGGGCGATCGCGGACCAGAAGCGCCACGCCCCCATGCTGGCCGAAAACGACGTCGCATCCTCGACCAGAACACGCATCGCCTCGCGACGGCGCGCCGGGAAGAATTTTCTCGCAGGACCAGAGACATCCACCACGCCGTCCAGGGCCGGGTTGCCGGCAAAGAAGTTGTCGCCATGCAGCCGATAGGCCGACAATGGCATGGCGATCGTGGCCGACCCGCTGAGTACGTGAGCGAGGCGGCAAAAATGGCCGTCCGCCGAAAGTCCGAACATGAGATCCGGTTTGGCGCGCGGCCGGATCGTTTCAATCAGAAAACGACGGAACATGTTGGATGTGCCGGGCGACCACAGCCAGCCATTTTCGGTGGGCGGATGTGCGACGATGCTGCGGTCGAGTTGGTCGAACTGCGCGCGGCTGACTTCTGACAGTCGCAGCACCAGGAACGGGCTTCGCAGGCCGCCGTTGCGGGTCTCGAGCTGCAATCCCCTCAGGCCGCTCCCCAATACCGCGCCCTCGGCATCGATCTCGATCACGGCGCTTGATGTGAACGCGACACCGCGCGGCAGCGCCAGATGCGCCTGGACATGCATGGCGGCAAAATCGGCGAGCAGATAGTCGTCGGAATCGACGAAGGTGACAAAATCGCCGCGCGCGACATCGAGGCCCTTCAGTGCGCCGGCAAGCGCGCCGAGGTTTTCGTCGAGCCAGATCGTGCGAAACCGCGGATCGTCGGCAATCGCCGCCTCGATCTCGGCGCGGCTGCCGTCGGTCGAGCCGTTGTCGACGACGATGGCCTCGAAATTGGGATAAGTCTGGTTGCGAACCGAACGGATCGCCGATCCGACGAAACGGGCGTAGTTCCAGTTGCGGATGATGAAAGAGACGAGCGGATAGCTCACCGGCTCGGGCGCAAGCTCGTCGAGCGAAAGCCCGCCCAGCGTTAAATCAGATGCTGACGTCTCAACCGACAGCGCGTCCAGCTTATTGTGCACTCACGATTCCCCGGCAAAGGCTGAGCGGGGCAGGCGCTCTTGCAATGGCTTTGGACATCGCACGGCATGCGAACCTTGGCAACAAGCTGGGTGGGGGGCGTCAATCCAGCGCGCGGTCGAGATGGGTGTAGCCGCCGTCGACGAACAGCCACTGGCCGGTGGTGTGGCTCGCCTTGTCGGAGAGCAGGAAGATGATGGTGTCAGCGATCTCGTCTGCCGTCGTCATGCGCTGCCCGAGCGGGATTCGGCGGGTGATCTCTTTTAGCCGCGCCTCGGGATCGTCGAAGGTCTTGAGCCACTTCTCGTAGAGCGGCGTCATCACTTCGGCCGGAATGACGGCGTTGACCCGGACACCGTCGCCCCGCAGGGCCGCCGCCCATTCGCGCGTCAACGACAGCTGGGCGCCCTTGGCGGCGGTGTAGCCGCTGGTGTTGCCCTGGCCGGTGAGTGCGGTCTTGGACGAGACGTTGACGATGGAGCCATGCGCCTTCTTCAGCCACGGCAGGCAGTGATGCGCGGTCGTGTAATAGTGGATCAGGTTGCGCTCGAGCGACTCGCGGAAGGCCTCCGGGCCGGCGTCGAGGCCGACACCGTCATTGATGCCGGCATTGTTGACCAGGCCGTCGATGCGACCGAAGGTTTTGGCCACCTGTTCGATCGCCGCGCCGATTTCAGGATCGTGCATCAGTTCGACCTGAACGAACATCGATCGTGGCGATGCTGCCTTGAGTTTCGCGGCAAAGTCTTCGGCAAGTTGGCTGCGGCCGAAGACGATCGGAATGGCGCCCTCGGCGGCAAGGCTGAGCGTTACCGCGCCGCCGATGCCCGCACCGCCGCCGGTGACGATGACGACCTTGTCCTTCAGCCCGAGGTCCATTGTCGTCGCCCTCAGCCCTTGAACTGGAAATCTTCAAGCGTCGCCGGCTTCATCTCGATCGAGAAGCCGGGCGCCATTGGCGGCATGTAGGCGGCGTTGCGCACCACGCAGGGTTCCTTGAAGTGCTCGTGCAGGTGGTCGACATATTCGACGACGCGGCCCTCGCGGGTGCCGGCGATGCAGACATAGTCGATCATCGACAGGTGCTGGACATATTCGCACAGGCCGACGCCGCCGGCATGCGGGCAGACGAGCAGGTCGTATTTCGCCGCCATCAAGAGCACGGCGAGGATCTCGTTGACGCCGCCGAGACGGCAGGAGTCGATCTGCACCACGTCGATGGCGCCGCGCATGATGAACTGCTTGAACATGATGCGGTTCTGGCACATCTCGCCGGTGGCGACCTGAACCGGCGCCACGCCCTCGCGGATCTTGCGGTGGCCCTCGACATCGTCGGGATTTGTCGGTTCCTCGATGAACCACGGCTTGGCAAAGGCGAGGTCGCGTACCCAGTCGATGGCCTGGCCGACTTCCCAGACCTGGTTGGCGTCGATCATCAGCTGGCGGTCGGGGCCGAGCACCTCGCGGGCGATGCGCAGGCGCCTGATGTCGTCAGCCTTGTCGCGGCCGACCTTCAGCTTGACGTGGTTGAAACCGGCATCGACCGCCTCCTGGCACAGCCGGCGCAGCTTCTCGTCGCCATAGCCTAGCCAGCCGGCCGAAGTGGTGTAGCAAGGGTAGCCCTCGCGCTCGAGGGTGGCGATACGCTCGGCTTTGCCCGGCGCCTTGTCGCGCAGCATCGCCAGTGCTTCGTCTGGGGTGATGCAGTCGGTGATGTAGCGGAAGTCGATGCAGCGCACGAGCTCCTCTGGCGACATGTCGGCGACCAGCTTCCACACCGGCTTGCCAACCAGCTTGGCCCAGATGTCCCAGACGGCGTTGACGACAGCGCCGGTGGCGAGGTGGATCGCGCCCTTGTCGGGGCCGATCCAGCGCAGCTGGCTGTCTGATGTGACATGGCGCCAGAAGGCGCCCATGTCTGACGTGACCTTGTCCATCTCCAGTCCGACGACAAGATGGCGCATCGCCTCGATCGCCGCGCAGCAGATCTCGTTGCCGCGGCCGATGGTGAAGGTCAGGCCATGGCCCTCGATGCCGGGCGCGTCAGTTTTCAGGATGACATAGGCGGCCGAATAATCGGGGTCCGGGTTCATCGCGTCGGAACCGTCGAGATGCTGCGAAGTCGGGAAGCGCAGGTCGAGCACCCGCATGTCGATGATTCTGGTCATGGTCGTGGGTCCTCACTGCATGATCCCGAAAAGTTGCAGACTTTCCGGACAAGATCAGGCGACTGAAACGAGTGCTCGGAGCGAGATGGCCCAAAGAGAGGTCATCTCGCCCCAAAGGGTTCAGGCGGCGACGACGCGCTGCCTTTGGGTGCCGAGGCCTTCGATGCCGAGGGTCATGGTCTGGCCTGCTTTGAGATAGACGGGCGGCTTCTGGCCGAGGCCGACACCGGGCGGCGTGCCGGTGGAGATGACGTCGCCGGCCTGCAAGCTCATGAAGCGGCTGAGATAGGATACGACCTGCTGCACCGAAAAGATCATGGTCCTGGTCGAGCCGTTCTGGAAACGCTTGTCGTCGACGTCGAGCCACATCTTGAGGTCCTGCGGGTCGGCGATCTCGTCAGCGGTCACCATCCAGGGGCCGGTCGGGCCGAAGGTGTCGCAGCCCTTGCCCTTGTCCCAGGTTCCGCCGCGCTCGATCTGGTATTCGCGCTCGGAAACGTCGTTGACGACGCAGTAGCCGGCGACGTGACCCATCGCGTCGGCCTCGTCGATGTAGCGGCCGGGCTTGCCGATAACGACGCCGAGTTCGACCTCCCAGTCGGTCTTGACCGAGCCGCGCGGGATTTCGACGTCGTCGTCGGGACCGACGATGGCCGAGGTCCACTTGTTGAAGACGATGGGTTCGGCCGGGATGGCAGCACCTGTTTCGGCGGCATGGTCGGCGTAGTTGAGGCCGATGCAGATGAACTTGCCGATGCGGCCGACACAGGCGCCGAGGCGCAGGTCCTGCTGCGGCGTGCCGGCGACGAGCGGTAGCGTCTCGATGTCGACGGCGCGCAAGCGGGCCAGGCCCTCGGGCGAAAGGGTGTCGCCGGCGATGTCGTCGACGAGGCCGGAGAGGTCGCGGACGCGGCCGGACGTGTCGAGGATGCCGGGCTTTTCGTTGCCCTTGGGGCCGTAGCGGAGCAGTTTCATCTGGATCACCTTGTTGGAAAAGAAGCCGGAGGCGGCGAACCGCCTCCGGGGACAGTTGCAGGATCAGTCGTACAGCACGGCTGCGATGTCGGGCTGATCGATGTTGGTCTTGTCGTAGTAGTAGAAGCCGGTGTCGATGTTCTTCTCGACGGCTTCGCCCTTGGCTGCCTTGACCGCCGCTTCGACAGTCTTGTAGCCGATGCCGACCGGGTTCTGGGTGATGGCGCCGGCCATCTGGCCGTCGCGGATCGCCTGCTTCTGCTGGGCGCCCGAGTCGTAGCCGATGATCACCAGCTGGCGGCCGAGTTCCTTGGCGCCGTTGACGACACCGATGGCCGAGCCTTCGTTGGCGCCGAACATGCCCTTGAGGTCGGGGTTGGCCTGCAGGATCGCCTTGGTGATCTCCGTCGACTTGAGGTGATCGCCTTCACCATATTCGATGGCGACGATCTCGACCTTCGGATGGGCTTCCTTCATGCGGTTGACGAAGCCGTCGCGGCGGTCGATGCCGGTGCGGCTGGTCTGGTCGTGCACGACGAGCGCGACCTTGCCTTCATCGCCGATCAGCCCGGCCATCATGTCGGCGGCAAGGGCAGCGGCGGCGATGTTGTTGGTCGAGGCTGTCGCCACCGGGATATCGCCTTCGACGCCGGAGTCAAAAGCGACGACCGGGATCTTGGCGTCCTTGGCCTGCTGCAGCAGCGGCAGGGCGGCCTGGCTGTCGAGGGCGGCAAAACCGATCGCCGCCGGCTTCTTGGCAAGGGCAGCCGCCAGCATGTCGATCTGGCGGTCGACCTGGGTTTCCGAGTCAGGGCCTTCGAAGGTGACTTCGACGCCGAGATCGGCAGCGGCCTTGTCGGCGCCCGCCTTCACGGCCTGCCAGAACTGGTGCTGGAAGCCCTTGGAGATGAGCGGGATGTACATCTTGTCCTGGGCCATTGCCATGGTCGAGCCGTAGCCGAGGATTGTCATGGCGCTGAGGGCGCCAAGCACAGTGCGTCTGGTGAACATGTTTCCTCCGATTGAACCTTGGTTGTTGATCGTTGCTGGTGGAGCGTTTTCGCTCTCTTTTTGATGTTGGCGCAGCACGACGGCGCTGCGCGAAGCAAGCTTCCTCAAAGCCTGCGGCGCCGCAGAATGTCGGTGTAGACGGCGAGAATGATGATCGAGCCGGTGACCACGGTCTGCCATTCCTGGGCGACCGAAAGGATGCGCAACCCGTTGGCGAGCACCGAGATGATGAGCGCGCCGATGAGCGTGCCGATGATGGTGCCGCGGCCACCGGAGAGCGATGTGCCGCCGATGACCACCGCTGCGATGGCGTCGAGCTCGTAGCCCTGGCCGAGCGCGGGCTGGGCCGAGTTGAGGCGCGAGGCGATCAGCAGGCCGGCGATGCCGCAGATGCTGCCGGAAAGCGCATAGACGGCGATCTTCCAGCGGTCGGTGTTGACGCCCGACAGCCGCACGGCCTCCTCGTTGGAGCCGAGCGCGAAGGTGAAACGGCCAAGGATGGTGCGCTCGAGGATGAAGCTGGTGGCGATCGCGACCAGGAACAGGATCAGCACGCCATTGGGGATCGGCAGGCCGGGGATGACCGAGCCGATCAGCGAGCCCTGCGAGATCTGGGTGAAGCCGGGCGTGCCGTTGAAATAGATCGGCCGGGTGCCGGAGATGACCAGCGACAGGCCCTTGAGGATCAGCATCATGCCGAGCGTGGCGATGAAGGGCGGGATCTTGAGCTTGGCGACGAAGGTGCCCGACAGCGTGCCGCTGGCAGCACCGGCGACGATGGCGGCCAGCACGCCGAGCCCGAGCGGCATGCCCCAGAAGGTCAGCACCACGCCTGCAATGACGGCGCAGAAGGTCATCAGCGTGCCGACCGACAGGTCGATGCCGCCGGTGATGATGACCAGCGTCGCGGCAATCGCCAGCACGCCGTTGACCGACGTCGCCTGAAGGATGGCGATGATGTTGGAGGTCTGCATGAAATTGGGCGAGGCGAGGCTGAATACCAGTATCAGGATGATCAGGCTGGCGAAGGCGAGCAGCCTGTGGGCGCCGGAGAATTTCGAGCCGATCGAGACGCTTGCTGTGGATGCGGATGCACTCATTTGGCCTCTCCCTTTGCCGGCTTGGATTGTTTGTTGTGATTGGCGGTGTCGCCGCGAAGTGTCGCCAGATGCATGATCTCTTCCTGGGTGGCGCCGCCGGGAAGAATGCCAGTCAGCCGTCCTTCGCACATCACGGCGATGCGGTGGCTAAGCCTGAGCACTTCGGGCAGTTCCGACGAGATGACGATGATGGCGCGTCCCTGCTTGGCCAGCGCATTCAATAGCTTGTAGATCTCGTTCTTGGCACCGACATCGATACCGCGCGTCGGCTCGTCGAAGATCAGCACCTCGCAGTCACGCAGCAGCCATTTGGCGATGACGATCTTCTGCTGGTTGCCGCCGGAGAGCAGGCGCACTTCCTGCCGGTCGGACGGGGTCTTGATCGCGAGCTGGTCGATGTAGCGGGCCGCCACGTCGTGCATGGCTGCTTCCCTGAGCAGCCCTCCGGGGCCGGTGAAGCGGGCGAGGCTGGCCAGCACGACGTTGTTGCGCACGTCCATGCCGGTGGCGAGGCCGAAATGCTTGCGGTCCTCGGAGAGATAGCCGATGCCGGCGCGCACCGCATCCTGCGGGATACGGATGTCGACCTTCTTGCCATGCATGTAGATGTCGCCGCTGTCACGGCGGTCGGCGCCGAAGATGGCGCGGGCGACCTCGGTGCGGCCCGCACCCATCAGGCCGGCGAAGCCGAGGATTTCGCCCTTGCGGACGGAAAGGCTGACGTCGCGGATGACCGTGCCGCGATTGAGGTGCTTGACCTCGAGCACGACCTCTGAAGTGGCGTGGTCCGGTATGTCGGGGTGCTCTTCGGTCAGCGCGCGGCCGACCATCATCGAGATGATCTTGTCGACAGGCGTTTCGGCGGCCGGAACCGTGCCGATATATTCGCTGTCGCGCATCACGGTGACACGGTCGGCGATGCGCTTCAGCTCGTCCATCTTGTGCGAGATGTAGACGATGCCGACGCCTTCGGCCTTGAGCCTGTCGATGATGGCGAAAAGCTCGGCGATCTCGGCGTCGTTCAGCGCCGCGGTGGGCTCGTCCATGATCAGCACGCGCGAGCGGTAGGACAGGGCCTTGGCGATCTCGACCATCTGCTGGCGGGCAATTGTCAGGCCGCCGACCGGCGTGCGCGGGTCGAGCTTGAGGTGCATGCTGGCGAAGATTTCCGCCGCATTGGCATTCAGCCTGGCCTCGTCGAGCAGCAGGCCGGCGGCCTTGCGCGGCTCACGGCCGATGAAGATGTTCTGCGCCGCCGTCAGATGCGGCATCAGGTTGAGTTCCTGATGGATGATGCCGATGCCGAGATCCTGGGCCTGGCGCGGCGAGTTGATCTCGACGGGCTTGCCGTCGAGCAGGATTTCACCGGCGTCGCGCCGGTAGATGCCGGCGAGGATCTTCATCAGCGTCGACTTGCCGGCGCCGTTTTCGCCCATCAAGGCATGGACCTCGCCCGAGCGCAGCTCAAGCTGGGCATTGTGCAGGGCGCGCACGCCCGGAAACGACTTGCCGATGTCCTTCATGATGACGAGGGCGGTCATGCGTGACCTCCCTCGATGCCGTAGAAGCGGGCCGCGCTGCCGCCGAGGATGGCCGCGCGCTCGCGCTGGCCAAGACCATCGAACAGGCGGGCCGTGACTTCGTCCCAGAAGGCGAAGGGATTCGCTATCGTCAGCACCGGCCAGTCCGAGCCCCAGATCAGGCGATCCGGCCCGAACCAGTCGAGCAGGCTGCAAAGGGTGGGGCGCAGCGCTTCAGCCGCAGCCTTGGTCGTTGTACGGAGCTCAACCGGCAGTTCGGTGAGCAGCCCTGACAGCTTGCAATAAACCTGCGTGTGGCCTGAAAGCTCAGCCATGCCGAACCGCCACAAGGCATGGCGCGCATCGTCGGCAGGAGCGGCGAAGGCGGGCTTGGCGGCATGGTCGATGACGACGGGTAGATCGGGATGTGTCTCCACGAAACGGCGCAGCGCCTGGAGATGCTGCGGCATGACAAGTGCATCGAATCGCAGGCCAAGGCGCTTGAGCGCCGCGATGGCTTGCGGATGCGGGCGGGTGATGATCCAATCAACATCTTCGAGATCCTGCAGCATCGGCCGAACGCCCTTGAACAGCGGATCGACAGTAAAGCGGTCGAGTGCGGCCGCGCTGTCGGCCGCCGACAGATCAACCCAGCCGACGACGCCGGCGACAGCCTCGTCGTCACGACCCTGGTCGAGCAGGAATTGCGTCTCGGCCTCTGTCGGGGCGGCCTGGACAAGGATGCGCCTGGCGATGCCGGCCGCCTCGGCCAGCGGGCGCATCTCGGCTGCGCCAAAGTCGCGATAGATCGGCGCGAGATGGGGCGCATCAGGCGTCAACCAGCCATAGTCGCCGCGCTGGAGCGCCCAGTAATGACAGTGGCCGTCGATCCTTTCGATCATGGCCGTCGCCCGCCTAGATGGTGACGCCGCCGTCGACCAGGACAGCCTGGCCGGTGACGAAGCGCGATTCATCAGACAACAGGTAGATGACCAGCGGGGCGATGTCGTCGACGGTCGCCAGGCGGCCGATCGGCTGGCGGGCGATGAAGTCCTTCTCGGCCTGAACCGGATCGGCAGCGGCAGCGATACGGCCACGCAGCGACGGGGTGTCGACGGTGCCGGGGCACAGCGCGTTGCAGCGCACGCCGCGGCGGATGTAGTCGGCGGCCATGCCCTTGGTGAAGCCGATCACCGCCGCCTTGGTGGCGCCGTAGAGCAGGCGGTTGGGAAAGCCTTTGATCGACGAGGCCATCGACGCCATGTTGAGAATGGCGACGCTTCCTGTCTTTTCCGACTGCTCCAGCATGCCGGGCAGGAACGCCTTGGTGGTGCGGTACATGCTCTTGACGTTGAGGTCGAAGCTGAAATCCCAGTCTTCGTCGCTGCAGTCCATGACGGTGCCGTTGTGGACGAAACCGGCGCAGTTGAAGAGCCCGTCGAGCGGTGCCTGCTGTTTGGCGAAGGCTGCGACTGCTGCGCCGTCGCGGACGTCGAGACGATGGGTCTCGATACGGTCGCTTTCGGCGGCAAGTGCCGCCAGCGCCTCGGCATTGATATCGGTGGCGATGATATGGGCGCCTTCAGCGGCGCAGGCCAGCGCACTGGCGCGCCCGATGCCTTGGGCGGCGGCGGAAATGAAGATGCGTTTCCCGCTTAGTCGCATAACCGTTGCCCTCCCAGCAAACTGCTTGCGTCTGTCTATATACGAACATACTATTCATAAATGAACCAACCTTGCAATGGGGAAATGCGAGGCCGGTCACGAGGGAGGATTTCGAGCGATGCCAAAACGGCCGATCAATGCCGCGAACGACCAGGACAAGGATGAGCGCTACCGGGCGCCGGCGCTGGACAAGGGGCTCGATATTCTGGAGCTGCTTTCGGAGCAGCCGGGCGGGCTGACGCGAGCCGAGATCGTCAAGGCGATGGGCCGCGGGCCGAGCGAAGTCTACCGCATGCTGGAACGGCTGGTGGCGCGCGACTATGTCAGCCGATCACCTGAAGGCGATCGCTACGCCCTGACGATGAAGCTGTTCATCCTCGCCCATCGCCACCCGCCGGTGCGCCGCCTTGTCGCCCGCGCGCTGCCGCTGATGGACGCCTTTGCCAGCGAAGCCGGGCAATCCTGCCATCTCGTCGTTCCCGAAGGTGGCGCCGCGATCGTCGTCGCCCACGCCAGTTGCCCCGGCAACTGGGAGTTCGGCATTCGCATCGGCGCCCATATCGAGCTTTTGACCACCAGTTCCGGTCACATACTGCTCGCCTTCCTGGACGGGCAGGCGCAGTCGGAGCTGGCGATGCGCTGGGAAGGCACTGCCATGGCCGACGCGCGGGACAAATTGGAGCCGGTGCTGAAAGCCTACCGCCAGGCGGGCCACCGTGTCGGACCGAGCCAGCAGATGCGCGCCATCGAGGATATCTCGGTGCCGATCCTGTCACCCGACGGCTACGCCATCGCCGTGCTGACCTGCCCCTACATCCAGAGGCTCGACGACAAGCAGGCCGATATCGACCAGACGCTGGCCCTGCTTAAGGACGTGGCGGTGAAGCTGTCGCTGTCTTAGGTATCTTTGGCTAGGGCAGCTCTACGTCAACCGCAAATGTCTTAAGCGTCAGGCGGTACCACGCCCTTGCGGACGGCGAAGTCGGCATAGAAGCGGCGCTCCTGGGTCTGGATGACCGCATAGGCCTTTCTGGCGCGTTCGTAGAAGGCGAAGCGCTCGATGCCGACCATTTTGGTGTCGGTGCCGGCAATCAGCTTTCCGACCTCACGCTGGACGTCGGGGATCTCGTCCGGCTTGCCGACGACTTCCATGCGGCCGAAGGCGTCGTCGACGAAGGTGTCGACAGGCATCACCGACAGCACCGCCTTCATGACGCTGACGATGTCGCCGTCGATGCGCAGCGGCCGGCCGAACACGGTCTGCCTCGCCATCGCATCGGCCGGAAAATTGGCGTCGGCGATGATCAGGTCGTCGCCATGGCCCATGGCGCGGAGCACGTAGAGCACGTCGGGGCCAAGCAGCGGATCGATGCCAAGGAGCATTTTTGTCACCTGAGATGCGGGTTGCGGATGAGGGGCGGCCGCCCCTGACTGCCATAATTTCCGCTCCAGAATTGCAGGCAAGTGTTTCCGCGCGCAAGCTGTCCATTTGGCATTTTCGCCTTTCGCGGAAGCGCGGGAAACGGGCTTCCGCATTTCCGTAACGCCTTAGGCGTCGCGGACGAAACCTTCGCTCGCAACCAGAAGGTTGCGGGTGTAGGTCTGCGCCACGTTGCGCGTGGCGAGGTCGACGGCGTCCAGCCGTTCGACCTCCTGTCCGCCCTGCATCACCATCAGCCGCTCGCACATATGAGTGATGACGCCGAGGTCGTGGCTGACCATGACAAAGGTCAGCTTGCGGTCGCGGCGCACCTGTTCGAGCAGGTTCAGCACTTCGGCCTGCACCGAGGCGTCGAGCGCCGAGGTTGGCTCGTCGAGCAGCAGCACCGACGGTTCGAGGATCAGCGCGCGGGCAATGGCGACACGCTGGCGCTGGCCGCCGGACAGCTGGTGCGAATAGCGGAAGCGGAAGCCGGAGCCGAGGCCGACCTCGTCGAGCGCGCGCTGGATGCGCTTTTCGGTGTCGGCGAAACCGTGGATGTCGAGCGGTTCGAGCAGCAGCCGGTCGACGGTCTGGCGCGGGTGCAGCGACCCATAAGGGTCTTGGAACACCATCTGCACCTGGCGGTAGAATGCCTTGTCGCGGGTCTTGCCCAGGCGCTTGCCGGCGACGTCGATGGTGCCCGAAGCCACCGGCGCAAGACCGGCGACGGCGCGCAGCAGCGTCGATTTTCCCGAGCCGGATTCGCCAACGAGGCCAAAGGATTCGCCCTGGGAAACGGTGAGGCTGACGTCCTTGAGCGCGATGAAGTCGTCATAGACGACGCGCAGCTTGTCGATCGAGAGTGCAGGGGTCACAGCAACCACTCCGGCTGGCGGTCGAGCACGGGCAGCGGGTGCCGGTCGGAGCCGATCTTGGGCATGCAGTTGAGCAGGCCTTGCGTGTAGGGGTGCTTCGCCTGCGAAAGTTCCGAGGCCTTCAGTTCCTCGACGATCTTGCCGGCATACATGACAATGACCCGGTCGCAGAAGGTCGAGACCAGCCGCAGATCATGCGAGATGAAGATCAGCCCCATGCCGCGGTCGATGACGAGGCGGTCGAGAATGCGCAATATGTCGAGCTGGACGGTGACGTCGAGCGCCGAAGTCGGTTCGTCGGCGATCAAAAGTTCCGGACCGGCAATCAGCATCATGGCGATCATGGCGCGCTGGCCCATGCCGCCCGAGACTTCGTGCGGGTAGAGGTCGTAGACGCGCTTGGGGTCGCGGATCTGCACGGCAGCCAGCATGTCGAGCGCGCGCTCGCGGGCTGCCGACTTGCCGATCTTCTCATGCGTGCGCAGCGTCTCAACGATCTGGCGGCCGATGGTCATGACCGGATCGAGCGAGTATTTCGGGTCCTGCAGGATCATGGCGATGCGGTTGCCACGCAGCGCCCGGCGCTCGGCAGTGGATGCCTTCAGCAGGTCGATGCCGCTGAATTCGAGCCGGCTGGCCCTGATCTCGGCTTGCTGCGGCGTCAGTCCCATGATGGCGCGGCCGGTCTGCGACTTGCCGGAGCCGGACTCGCCGACGATGCCGAGCCGCTCCTGGCCAAGCGAAAAGGACACGCCGCGCACTGCTTCGACCACGCCGGTGCGGGTGGGAAAGGAAACGCGAAGGTCGTCGACATGCAGCAACGTGCTCATTGGCCACCGCTGCGTGTATCGAGCGCGTCGCGCAGGCCATCGCCAAGCAGGTTGAAGCCGAGGCTGACGATGAGGATCGCGGCACCGGGGGCGGCTGCGACCCACCACTGGTCGAGGATGAAGCGGCGGCCCGAGGCGATCATCGCGCCCCATTCGGGCAGAGGCGGTTGGGCTCCGAGACCGAGGAAGCCGAGACCGGCGGCGGTCAGGATGATACCGGCCATGTCGAGCGTGACGCGGACGATCAGCGAGGAGATGCACAGCGGCATGATGTGGCGCAGCACGATGCGCATCGGCGAGGCGCCCATCAACTTGACCGCCGCGATGTAGTCGGAGTTGCGCACGGTCAGCGTTTCGGCGCGGGCGATACGGGCATAAGGCGGCCACGAGGTCAAAGCGATGGCGATGATAGCGTTTTCGATGCCGGGCCCAAGGGCTGCGACAAAGGCCAGTGCCAGCACCAGCTTGGGGAAGGCGAGGAAGATGTCGGTGATGCGCATCAGCACCGCATCGACCCAGCCACCGGCGTAACCGGCGGCAGTGCCGACCAGCAGGCCGATCGGGGCTGCGATGATCGCCACCAGCACGATGACCTGCAAGGTCAGCCTCGAGCCGTAGATCAGGCGCGAGAGGATGTCGCGGCCCTGGTCGTCGGTACCGAGCCAGTTGGTGGCGCTGGGCGACAACAGACGGGCGTTCTTGAGGTCGCCGATATAGGGCGAATGGGGCGCGAGCAGCGGCGCGAAAGCGGCGACGAACAACAGCAGCAGGATGATGCCGAGGCCGATGACCGCCAGCTTGTTGGCGGCAAAGCGGCTCCAGGTCAGATAGGCGCGGCCGAGCCGAGCCTGCAGGCGTGACTGCGGACGGTCGGTGAGCAGCCATTCGCGGCGGGTCATTGTTGTGTCGCTCATCGGATCCGCGTCCTTGGGTCGAGCAGGCGATAGAGCAAGTCGGAGAGCAGGTTGAGCGCGATGAACACCGAACCGATGACGATCGTGCCGCCCAGCACCGCGTTCATGTCGGCGTTCTGCAGCGAGTTGGTGATGTAGAGCCCAAGGCCTGGCCAGGCAAAGACCGTTTCGGTCAGCACCGAGCCTTCGAGCAGGCCGGCATAAGACAGGGCGATGACCGTCACCAGCGGCACCGCGGCATTGCGCAGCGCGTGACCCCAGATGATGCGGGTTTCCGACAGGCCCTTGGCGCGCGCCGCCACGATGTATTCCTGGCTGAGTTCGTTGAGCATGAACGAGCGCGTCATGCGGCTGATGTAAGCGAGCGAGAAATAGCCGAGCAGCGACGCCGGCAGGATGATGTGGGCGAAGATGTCCTTGAACGCCGCCCAGTCGCGGTTGAGCACCGCGTCGAGCAGATAGAAGCCGGTGATCGGCGTGAAGGTGTATTCGAACACCACGTCGATGCGGCCGGGGCCGGCGGTCCAGCCGAGCCGGGCGTAGAATACCAGCAGCGCCAGAAGGCCGAGCCAGAAGATCGGCACCGAATAGCCGATCAGGCCGATGATGCGCACGACCTGGTCGGCAAGGCTGCCGCGCTTGACGGCGGCGAGCACGCCAAGTGGAATGCCGAGTGCCGCACCGATGATGGTGCCGACGGTGGCGAGTTCCATCGTCGCCGGAAAGACGCGGCGGATGTCGGCCATGACAGGGTTGGTGGTCAGCACCGAGGTGCCGAAGTCGCCTGACAACACGCCTTTCACATAGAGATAGAACTGATGGTAGTAGGGCAGGTTGAAGCCCATCTCTTCACGCGTGCGCTCGACGACATGAGCAGGCGCCCGGTCGCCGACGATGGCCAGCACCGGATCGATCGGCACGACACGGCCGATGAAGAAGGTCACCGCCAACAGTCCGAGATAGGTCGTTGCCACGATCACCACAAAACTGGCGACCGCCTTGAGAATGGCGGAGGCGCGCTTGTTGGCGCGCCTCGCCGAGGTCTGGTTTTCCATCGTGCTCAAAGGACTGATCCTATTGTGCATGACCCCCGTTTTTCAGAAGGGATCATGCACGGACTCATTTGTTACAGCGTCCTTTGCGCGTCCAAGGACGCGCGGCGCTGCAGAATCAATCCTTGGTCACGGGTGCGACGAAGTTCGAATCGAAGTTCGGCCCCAGCTTGTAGTTCTTGACGTTGCCGCGCAGGCCCGCAACCTCGGTCTGCTGGAAGATCAGCAGGAACGGGCTGGTGTCGAGAGCTGCCTGCTGCAACTCCTTGTACATGGTGGCGCGCTTGTCGTTGTCGCGCTCCAGAAGGGCCGCCTTGGTCTTCTCTGTCAGTTCGGGCACGTCCCAGGCATTGCGCCAGGCCAGCGTCTTCACCGTGCCGTCGTCGGCGTTGTTGGGATTGGAGGTGAAGGTCTCGGCGTTGGAGTTCGGATCCCAGTAATCCATGCCCCACTGGCCGATATACATGTCGTGGTTGCGGGCACGGTACTTGGTCAGGGTCTGCTTGCCGTCGCCGGGGATGATTTCGAGCTTCACGCCGGCCTGGCCGACGGTCTGCTGGAAGGATTCGGCGATGCCGGTGACCGGCTGGGTGTTGCGCACGTCCATGGTGACGGTGAAGCCGTCCTTCAGCCCTGCCTTCTCCAGCAGCTCCTTGGCCTTGGCGACGTCGAAGGTGAACGGGTTGGAGTCGAGCGCGCCGAGCACGCCCTTGGCCTGGTAGGTCTGGCGGATTTCGCCGATGCCCTTGATCAGGGTCGAGCCGATGGCGTCGTAGTCGACCAGATATTTGAGCGCCTGGCGCACTTCGGGCTTGGCCAGGTTCGGGTTCTTCTGGTTGAGGCTGATGTAGTAGACCGTGCCCTTGGGTGCGCTGGTGGTGGTCAGCTCGGCGTTCTTGGAGATCGCCTCCAGGTCGCCAGGTTCGAGGTTGCGGGCAACGTCGATGTCGCCGGCTTCGAGCATCAGGCGCTGGGTCGCGCTCTCCTTGACGTGGCGATAGATGACGCGGGCAAGCGCCGGCTTGTCGTTGTAGTAGTTGTCGTTGCGCTCGAGCACGAGGATTTCGTTGGCGCGCCAGTCGCGGATCTTGAACGGACCCGAGCCGGCATAACCGGTCTTGAGCCAGCCATTGCCGAAGTCGTTGTCGAACTTGTAGTCGTCGGTCGGCGTGACCGGGGCGACATGCTCGAGCACCAGCTTGCTGTCCATCACGGCACCGACGGTGGCGGTCAGGCAGTTGAGCACGAAGGACGGCGCATAGGACTTGTCGACGGTGAAGACGAAGGTGCTGTCGTCGACGGCCTTGGCCTTTTCGGTGACGTTGTCCTTGGTCAGGCCGAACTGGGTGAGGATGAAGGCCGGGCTCTTGTCGAGCTTGACGACGCGCTCGAACGACCAGGCGACGTCCTTGGCGGTGATCGCATTGCCGGAGGCGAACTTCAGGCCAGCCTTGAGCTTGAAGGTATAGACCAGGCCGTCGTCGGAGACGGTCCAGCTTTCGGCGACGCCGGGGCGCACCTTGGTGGTGTCGTTGATGTCGAGGCGCACCAGCATGTCATAGGCGTTGCCGAGGAATTCAGCCGGGCTGAGCTCGAAGGACTCGGCCGGGTCGAGCGTGATGGTGTCGTCGATGGCCCAGGCCTGGACCAGCGTGTCGGCCGGCGTCGCTGCCAGCGCGGGTACGGAAAGCGCCATGACCGACAGGGCGGCGCCAGCAAGCATCAGACGGAAATGTCCGTTCATTTTACCAAGCATCATTTTTTCAGTTCCCCAGGTTGACGAATTATTTGTTGTTAGGCCGCCGCTTCGTGCCAAGCCGAGCGCAAGACCCTCAGCCAGTTGTCACGGCAGATTTTCGCCAGATCGTCGTCACCGTAGCCCGCAGCGCTTAGGGCGGCAACGAGCTTCTGCAGGCCAGCGGCATCGCCGATCTCGGCCGGCACGGTGGCGCCGTCGAAGTCCGAACCGAGTGCCACGCCATCGATGCCGACATGCTCGACGAGATAGTCGATATGGCGAATCATGTCCGAGAGCGGCGTGTCGACGCTCTTCAGCCCGTCCTCGCGCAGCATGGTGACGGCGAAGTTCAGGCCGACAAGGCCGTTGCTCTCACGCACCGCTGCAAGCTGCTTGTCGGTCAGGTTGCGGCTGATCGGCGTGATCGCATGAACGTTGGAGTGGCTGACGATCAGCGGCTGGTCGCTGAGCTTGGCCACGTCCCAGAAGCCCTTTTCGGTGATGTGGGCCAGGTCGATGGCGATGCCGATGCGATTGCATTCCTTGACCAGCCTCTTGCCGGCTTCGGTCAGACCGGGGCCGGTGTCGGGGCTCGACGGGAAGGCAAATGGCACGCCATGGCCGAAGACGGTGTTGCGGCTCCAGACAGGGCCGAGCGAGCGCAGGCCGGCGGCATAAAACACGTCGAGTGCGGCGAGATCGGCGTCGATCGCCTCGCAGCCTTCCATGTGCAGCACGGCTGCAAACTTGCCTTCGGTACGCGCAGCGTCGATGTCGGTGCCTGTGCGGCAGATCTTCCAGCCGCCGGCGCGCTCGATCCTGAAGGCGATCGAGGCCATGTCGAGCGCAATGTCGAGCGATGGCGCGCGTTCGAGCGGCTTGCACAGCGGAATGGCATAGTGGCCGTTCTCGTCTCGCTGCTCGTCGGGCATGTTGGCCGAGGTGATGTAGATGGCGCAGAGTCCGCCGATGAGGCCGCCCTTCTGGGCACGCGGCATGTCGATGTGGCCCTGCCTGGTGCCTTCGATGAACTCCGCAACCGGGTCTGCGCCCTTGGCGGCGTTGTTCCACAACCGGTAAAGTACGTCGTTGTGGCCGTCGAAAACTGCCTGCATCACCTACTCCTGTCTGCGGCGGCAGTTGGATGATGCGCGACAGGGCAAGTCAACCTGTCCGCTGCGGCGTGCTTCATGCCGATGCCGCAAATCCGCTTCGCGCGGCCAGGCAGGACCAAAAGGAATCTTGGCCTGGACCATTCGGCTTCGACGGCCGCATTTGGCGGCGGAAATGTAAGCAATCGGCTGTGCTATCGGGCCAAAGGCTGTTCTGCACCTGACCTCGCGGAAGAGCTGCGACCTTCTTCGGTCTTGAACTGTGGTGAATATTTATGCAGGCGAGTGAATGCCCGCGGCGTAGCTGCCGGCTCATTGCCAATCACCACAGGAAATCCAGATATGTCAGAAGTCAGTCTTCTTGATCATGCACTCGTGCGCCTCGACGAGGCGGCGAAACATCTCAACGTCGATGCCGACGTGATCGAGAAACTGAAATTCGCCCGCGAGACCACCAAAGCCCGCCTGATGATCCGCATGGACGATGGCTCGCGCAAATCCTTCATCGCCTGGCGCTGCCGCTACGACGACACCCGCGGACCGACCAAGGGCGGCATCCGCTTCCATCCGGATTCGAGCGCCGACGAGGTCGAGATGCTGGCGTTCTGGATGACCTTCAAATGCGCTGTCATGAACCTGCCCTATGGCGGCGGCAAGGGTGCCGTGCAGGTCGATCCGCGCCAGCTGTCGAAGGCGGAACTGGAGCGGCTGTCCCGCGCCTACATCCAGGCCTTCGCCCGCATCATCGGCCCGGACCGCGACATCCCGGCGCCCGACGTCTACACCAACTCGATGATCATGGGCTGGATGGCCGATGAATACGCGCAGATCGTCGGCCAGGCTTCGCCCGCCGTCATCACCGGCAAGCCGCTGGCGCTGGGCGGTTCGCTCGGCCGTGGCGACGCCACCGCGCGCGGCGGCTTCTATCTCGTGCGCCATCTTGCCGAGGAGCTCGGCCTCAAGGGCAGCCTGCGCATCGCCGTGCAGGGTTTCGGCAATGCCGGCCAGCATATCGCTCGCCTGCTTGCTTCGGATGGCCACAAGATCGTTGCCGTGTCCGATTCCGAAGGTGCGGTACAGGCCGCCGGCGGGCTCGACCTCGACCGGCTGTTCGTTGCCAAGGACAGCGGCCGTTCGGTCGTCACCACCGCCGGCCACGCCGGCCATGAACTGCTCGACGGTGCCGCGCTTGTCGGCGTCGACTGCGATATCCTGGTGCCGTCGGCGCTGGAAAACATGATCCGCATCGACAATGCCGACAGCGTCCAGGCGCGGATCGTGCTCGAGCTGGCAAACGGCCCGGTCACTGCGGAAGCCGACGCGATCCTAGAAAACAAGGGCGTCGTCGTCCTGCCTGACATCCTGGCCAATGCCGGCGGCGTCACCGTCTCCTATTTCGAATGGGTGCAGAACCGCCAGGGCTACTACTGGCCGGTCGAGGAGATCCACGACCGCCTGCGCACCATCATGGAGCGCGAGGGCCGCGCGATCTGGGACGTGGCCAAGGTCAAGGACGTCTCGGTTCGCACCGCAGCTTACGTCCATGCACTCGCCCGTCTCGGCGAAGCGATCGAGGCGCACGGCACGCAGAACTACTTCGCCAGCTGATCCAAATGAGCCATGCCGCCGGATCGAAATGGTCCGGCGGCAGATTCAATGGTCCGGAGCGTCCTGGGTGCGTCCAACCGGCCACACGGCGCTCTGGCCTGCATTTTCCGGTTGAAGCGCGGAATTGGTACGATTAGGGCTGTTACCTGAAATCCCCCACAACCTTGCCCTTGAGGCAGAACCGGCGGCCCGACAATGTCTTTCATTCCCGATTGGTCGACCATCATCCAGTTCGCGATCGCAACCTTCATCATCGCGATCACGCCAGGGCCTGACATGACCCTGTTCGTCGGCCGGGCGTTGTCGGAAGGCCGCAAGGCGGGCTTTGCCTGCATGGCTGGTGCGATGACCGGCATCGTCTTC
Organism: Aminobacter carboxidus; assembly: GCF_014863355.1. GTDB lineage: Bacteria > Pseudomonadota > Alphaproteobacteria > Rhizobiales > Rhizobiaceae > Aminobacter > Aminobacter carboxidus. The sequence goes on from NZ_JACZEP010000002.1 coordinate 318,818, forward strand.
CACACCACGCTGGTGGCGCTCGGGCTGTCGGCGCTGATCGTCGCTTCGCCGCAGGCCTTCATGGCGCTCAAGATCGTCGGCGCCGGCTATCTCGTCTGGCTCGCCTTCCAGGCGATCGCCAAGGGCTCGGCGTTTTCGCCCGACACCACCAAGCGGGCGCCGCGCTCGGTGTTCCAGAACTGGGCGACCGGGCTCGGCATCAATCTGCTCAACCCCAAGATCATCCTGTTCTTCATGACCTTCCTGCCGCAGTTCGTGTCGGCTCACGACACCAATGCGCCGGGCAAGCTGTTTTTCCTCGGCGCGATGTTCATCATCCTGTCGCTGCCGGTGACGGCGCCGATGGTGATCGCGGCAGACAGGTTCGCCGGCCTGCTCAGGAAGAGCCCCAAGGTAACGCGCATCGTCGATTATCTGTTCGCCGGTGTGTTCTCGGCCTTCGCGCTGAAAATCCTTACGGCGCAGGCGAAGTAGGCCGCAGCGCACCGGCAAAGCGGCCGGTGATGAACCAGTAGGCGATGCCGCCGATCAGGCCGCTGCCGATGATCGAAACCGGCCAGAGCGGATCACGATAGGCGAAGCCGCCTTCGCCGCTCTGGTAAGCGAAGCCGATGAACACCAATGCGACGAAGCCGCCGGCAAGTGCGTAAAACAGCCAGTCGCGCTTGCCGAGCAACTCGGCGAGCAGCATGACGACGATTGCCGGCACGAAGGCGAAGTAGGCGACGAAAAGCGCGACAAAGGGGATAGTGAAGACCATCGAGCCGCTCGCCACCTCAGGTGGTATCTCGGCAGAGATGAGGCCTGCGACGCCCAGGAAGACCACGTTGAGGAAGGCGCTGGCAGCCAGCGACGCCGCGAGATAGCCCAGCACCATGTGGGCGAACTTGCCGAGATAGAGCAGGACGCGGCTCACGCCTCGCCGTGTCCTGCAATCATCATCGCTTCGAGCGCCAGGCGCTCGGTCTTTTTCATGCGCTCGGATTCAGACTTGAGCTGGCCGCAGGCGGCGAGGATGTCGCGGCCGCGCGGGGTGCGGATCGGCGAGGCGTAGCCGGCATTGTTGATGTAGTCGGCGAACTTCTCGATCGTCTCCCAGTCCGAGCACTGGTAGTTGGTACCCGGCCAGGGATTGAACGGGATCAGATTGATCTTGGCCGGCACACCCCGGAGCAGCTTGACCAGCGCCTTGGCGTCCTCAAGGCTGTCGTTGACGTCCTTCAGCATCACATATTCGAAGGTGATGCGGCGGGCGTTGGACAGGCCGGGATATGAGCGGCAGGCCTCGATCAGATCCTTGAGCGGGTACTTCTTGTTGATCGGCACGAGCAGGTCGCGCAGATCGTCGTTGGTGGCATGCAGCGAGATTGCCAGCATGACGCCGATCTCCTCGCCGGTGCGGAAGATTTCCGGCACCACGCCCGAGGTCGACAACGTGATGCGCCGCTTCGACAGTGCCAGGCCGTCGCCGTCGGACGCGATCAGTAGCGCCTTCTTCACCGCCTCGAAATTGTAGAGCGGCTCGCCCATGCCCATCATGACGATGTTGGAGATTTTCCGCCCCTCGGCCGGTACGATGGCGCCGGCGGGGGTGTCGCGGTGCGGGAAGTCGCCCAGCCGGTCACGCGCCGTCATCAGCTGCGTCAGGATTTCTTCCGCCGTCAGGTTGCGCACCAGCTTCTGCGTGCCGGTGTGGCAGAACGAGCAGGTCAGCGTGCAGCCAACCTGGGACGAGATGCACAGCGTGCCGCGGCCTTCCTCGGGAATGTAGACGGTCTCGATCTCGACTGGACGGCCAGCACCGCGCGGCGGAAAGCGGAACAGCCACTTGCGCGTGCCATCGGAGGAAATCTGCTCCTCGACGATCTCGGGCCGCGCAATGGTGAAGTGCTTGGCGAGTTCGGCGCGCAGGTCCTTGGAGATGTTGAACATGTCGGCGAAGTCGGAGACGCCGCGGACATAAAGCCAGTGCCAGAGCTGCTGGACGCGCATCTTGGCCTGGCGTTCGGGAACGACGCCGGAGCTTACCAGCGCTTCGGCAAGCTCCTCGCGGGTGAGGCCGATCAGCTCGCCCTTGACGGGCGCAGCCGCACGGGCGCGCAACGCGTCGCGGGTAGCATCGGTGGTGAGGTCGAGCGAAAGGGTCATTCGTGCTCAGCTAGGTTGATATCGCGGCAAATGTAGGATTTTGGGGCGACATATCATAGCTCTGTCGCCGCGTCACGTTTTGGCGGCCATGCATTTGTGCCGTAGCTTTGCGTTCTGTTAGGCATTGGCCGGGATGCTGGGTGGATGAGCAACATCCTCAACGTCGTCCTGGTGGTGCTCGCCGTCAATCTTGCGGCGTTCGCTGCCTTCTGGCGCGACAAGCACCTGGCTCGCGCCGGCTCCCGGCGCATTCCCGAAAAAACCCTGCTGTGGCTCGCCTTCGCCGGCGGCAGCCTGGGTGCGCTGTCGGCGCAGCACCTGTTCCGCCACAAGACCCGCAAGGAGCCGTTTCGCAGCAGGCTTTATGCGATCGTCGTGCTGCATGCCGTCGCCATCGCCGCGCTGGCGGTCTGGCTGATTGCGCCGCAATGGGCTTCGGGGCTGTTCGATGCGCTGAGCCGCCCGGCAGTATCCTAGGGAGCTTCAGCCCGTTGGATCCAGCGCCAGCCGGTAGCGTTGCTCCAGGCGGCGGCTGCGTTGGTGCGGCACTGGTTCGCCCAGGCGACGCCAGCCCAGGCGCTCATAGAGCCTGATGGCGCGATCGTTGTCTGCATAGACCGCAAGCTCGGCGGCCGCGAAACCGCGCTCGCGAAGCAGTGCCGCGATACCGCTCAGCAGTTCGGCTGCCGCGCCCTTGCCCCAATGGTCGGGTTCGACGCCGAAATAGTGGAGTTCTGCCACGCTGTCCGCGCCCGGCATCGGTGCAATGGCGCCAAAGGCAACAGTGGTCCCGTCAGCGGTTTCGGCTATGGCAAGCAAGGCGTGCGGCGAACACGTCAGCACCCGTGCGATGACCGGGCGGGCCTCGTCCAGCGAAGCGATGTCGAGATCATAGTCGCGGAAAGCCGTCGCCCGCGCCCAGATCATCGCCGCCCGGTCGACATGGGTTGTGGTGCCGTCGATGATCCTGTGCATCTTCAGACCCCGGCTCTGCGCGCAAAAAAGCCGGGCGATCGGAGCGCCCGGCTTTCGAAACCTGTCTCGCGCCTGCGCTTACTTGCAGGTGGTGATCGACGTCAGCGCCGCCGAGATGCCCTTGAGCGAGAAGACGTAATTGGTCGGGTTGCCGCGGCCTGACTTGGCCGAGACCTTCATGTCCGTGCCGCCCTTCATGGCGGCGATCAGCGCCGGCTCCTCGGCGGCATTCTCGACCCAGGCCGACTTGCCCTTGGTGAACATCGAGAAGCTCTTGTCGCCGATGGTGACGGAGACCTTTGAATTTTCCTGGAAATTGTAGCCGGCAATGAACTGCGGTTCGAAGGAAACCTTCTGGCCGGGGCGCTGGCTGACGAAGAAGAACATGTCGCCATGGTCAAGCGTCGGCGGCTGCTTGTCGGTCGGTACCGTCAGCACGTAGCAGACCTTGCCGTTTTGCGCCTGGTAGCTGTAGGTGCCCCAGGCGTTGTGCTGGCCGATCTTGGTCGCCGACTGGGCGAGCGCCGGCATTGCCGACACTGCAAGCACCAGACCCGAAATTGTAGCTATCAAACCGCGCATCGCTTTTCCTGTACCTCAAATGGAGCGGGGCAGGCCGACTGCGCGCCCGCCCGTTCGCTTCATTTTGATTTAATCTGGGTTACCAAAGGGTGAACGTCTTTCAGAAAGGACATTCACCGCGTGGAACCCCGCCGAACTGCCTGTGGTGGACAGGCCCTTGTCCCTGACGTGGTTGAAAACCACGAAAACGGCAAGAGTTTGACTTTTCGTTTCAAGATGAAACAAGCGGGGGCAGCGCGGTCACTGGTCCTGCGACAGCGCTTCCTTCGCGGCAAGGCGGTGGGCCGGGGTCATGTGCGCTCGAACTGCCGTGATCGCCGCGGTCAGCACGGCGATATCGTCGGTGAAGCCGAGGCCCAGGATGACGTCGGGGATGGTGTCGACCGGCAGGATGAAATAGCCGAGCGCGGCCAGAAGGATACCCTTGGCCCGCAGCGGCGTGTCCTTGTCCAGCGCGCAATAATAGGCCGCCACCACCTCTTCCATGAAAGGCACGTGGCGAGCAGCACGCTTGGCGGTGCGCCAGAATTTCTCGCGCACCTCGGCTTCGCCTGCCGGAGCATCGTTTGTGCCGCGAAAGCTGTCAAAGCCGGGGAACTTCACCATCCAGACAATCTCCTTTGCCCGAACTCTATCTTTTGACGCTTGCCGGTAGCCGTCTTCGGTCACCACGCCAATGCACAGCCAAAGATGTGGGAAGGTTCGTCCTCCGCTGCAAGATGCCGGGCTCAGGAACCGAAATAGCTGTTCATCCGCTTTGCCAGCTTGATATCCAGTTCGGTCAGACCGCCGGCATCATGGGTATTCAGCGTGACGTCGACTGTCTTGTAGACGTTTGACCAGTCGGGATGGTGGTCGAGTTGTTCCGCCGCCATGGCGACGCGGGTCATGAAGGCGAAGGCCTCGCTGAAATTCTTGAACACGAAGCTGCGCGACATCGACAGCCCGTCGGCGGCAAGTGTCCAGCCACCGAGCGCATCGAGCGCTACCTTCAGCTCCTGTTGTCCAAGTTTCTCTCTGGCCATTTCATGCTCCCGTGATATGCGAAGTGTTCACCAGCATAGCGCGGGATCGATGAGCGAGAAGCCGGTAAAATCAATTCTGTTCGTTTGCCTCGGCAATATTTGCCGTTCGCCGCTGGCCGAGGGCGTGTTTCGAGCCGTGCTTGCCGAACGCGGGCTCGATGGCGAGTACACCATCGACTCGGCGGGTACCGGCGGCTGGCATGCCGGATCGGCGCCGGATCCGCGTTCGATCGCGGTCGCGGCCGAACATGGCATCGACATTACGGCGCAGCAGGCACGCAAGGTGGTGGCGCGCGATTTCGAGCGTTTCGACCTGATACTCGGCATGGACCGTTCCAATGTCGATGATCTCAGGTCGCTGGCTCCGGCTGGCTCAGCCGAACGTGTCGAGCTTTTTCTCGGCCAGGCCGTGGGCGGGCCACGCGACGTGCCCGATCCCTATTATGGCGGGGAAGACGGGTTTTCGGCGGTCTACCGCATGATCCGCGATGCTTCCGAAGCACTTGCCGACCGGCTTGCGGCGCGGGCGTCGACGCCGTTCAGCGGCCAGGCTTCCTCGACGATGTAGGGTCCGCCGCCGACCGAGTCGCGCGACGACATCAGCACGAAGCGGCCGACGCGGAAGGGCACGGTGGCGAAATTGCCGCGTGCCGAAAGATAGTGCGCGACATCGAGTGGGCTGGTGTTGCGCAGCCGCGCCAGCGTGACATGCGGCGTGAACTTGCGCGGGTCGGATGGCAGCCCGAGGCGTTTGCTGATGCGTTCGATCTCGGCCTGCAGTGCGTTCATCTCCGGCGAGGGAATGACCCCGGCCCAGATGGAATGCGGCTTCTTCTGCCCGAAGGCGCCGACACCCGAAAGCGTGAGCTGGAAGCTGGGGCGGTCGACACGGTCGAGTGCTTCGACGATCTCGTCGGCGACATGGCCTTCGATGTCGCCGAAGAAACGCAAGGTGAGGTGGTAGTTTTCGACGTCGATCCAGCGGGCGCCTGACAGGCCGCCCCTGAGCAGCGACAGCGATAAGGCGGCATCACGCGGAATTTCGAGGGCGGTGAAAAGACGCGGCATGGCCAGGCTCCCTTCCTCGAATCGCAATTCGTAAGCTCAGCGAATCATCGATCGCCGTGCTCGGCAAGTGCTTTGTTCAGCTCTTGCTGTTTCGACAACGCAACGAAACCTTATGTGTTGCACAGCTGCATTGCGGCGTTCATTTGCCGGCAATGACCTTCTCGACCGTCGGCAGTGCCTTTTCGACCATGCGGTCGATACCCTGAGCGGTCGGGTGCATGCCGTCTTCCAGCAACAGCTTCGGATCGCCGGCGACACCGTCGAGGAAGAACGGGTAGAGCGTGGCGCCGTACTTCTCGGCCAGCTTCGGATAGATCGTGCCGAACTGTTCGGCGTAGGCGTGGCCGAGATTGGGTGCGGCCACCATACCCGCCAGCAGCACCTCGATCTTGCGCTCCTTGAGCCGGGCAAGCATCTTGTCGAGGTTCTGCTCGACAAGTGCCGGGTCGATGCCGCGCAGCATATCGTTGGCGCCGAGCTCCAGGATCACCAGCTGTGTCCCGTCGGGGATCGACCAGTCGAGGCGCGACAGGCCGCCGCTCGTGGTGTCTCCCGAAACGCCGGCATTGGTAATCACGACATCGTGACCATTGTTGCGTAGCGCCTTTTCAAGCTTTTCGGGAAAGCTTTCGCCAGGATTGAGGCCATATCCGGCCATCAGGCTGTCGCCAAAGCCGACGATCTTGAGTGGTTCGGCCCTGACAGGGGCAATGGTCGTGAAAAAGGCAAGAGAGGCGGCAAAGATTGCGAAGATCAGATGTTTCAATGCCATGTCTCAAAACCCATATGACGGAGAAATTCGCGCCTCTTTCATTTTCATATAGGACAGATTTGCCGTGACAGAAGCAGTCATCGAACTGAGAGACGTGTCGTTGACGCTGGGGACGGGGGCTTCGTCAGTGCATGTGCTGAAGGGCGTGAGCCTCGATGTCGCAGCCGGCGAGGCGACGGGTATCGTTGGTCCCTCGGGGTCGGGCAAGTCGACGCTGCTGATGGTTCTGGCTGGGCTGGAACGGGTCGATGGCGGTACGGTGAAGATCGCCGGCGAGCTGCTCAACGGCCGCAGCGAGGACCAGATCGCCGCGTTTCGTGGCCGCAACATCGGCATCGTATTCCAGTCGTTCCACCTGATCCCTAACATGACGGCGCTGGAAAACGTCGCCGTGCCGCTCGAACTGGCCGGTAAGCGCGATGCCTTTGACATTGCCGCGCGGGAGCTTGCGGCCGTGGGCCTTGCCGATCGGGTGACGCATTATCCGGGTGAACTGTCGGGCGGCGAACAGCAGCGCGTGGCGATCGCACGCGCTTTGGCGCCCGAGCCGCGTATCCTTATCGCCGATGAGCCGACAGGAAATCTCGATCAGGCGACGGGGCGGCAGATCGCCGACCTGCTGTTCGCAAAGGCTGCCGAACGCGCCATGACATTGGTGCTGGTCACCCACGATCCCGCGCTTGCCGCCCGTTGCGACCGCCAGGTGGCGATGCGTTCGGGGCGGATCGAGACGGCTACGGTCGCGCCGCTGGCCGAAAAAGTGCGGGCATAACGCCCATGCTGAAGGACCTGCCTCTGGCTTTCCGCTTTGCCTCGCGCGAAATGCGCGGCGGCTTGCGCGGCTTCCTGATCTTCCTTACCTGCATCGCGCTTGGCGTCGCGGCGATTGGCGGGGTCAACTCGGTAGCCCGCGCCATCACCGCCGGCGTGGCCAGCGAAGGCCAGGCGCTATTGGGCGGCGATATCCGCTTCCAGCTGATCCAGCGCGAAGCGACCGACAAGGAAAAGACCTTCCTCGAAAGCCTCGGCACCGTTTCGCACAATGCCGGAATGCGCTCGATGGCGCGGCTGGAGGACGGCTCCGACCAGTCGCTGGTCGAGGCCAAGGCGGTGGATGGCGCTTACCCGCTCTACGGCGCGCTGGTCACCGAGCCGGCGTTGCCGCGCGACGAACTGTTCGCCGAGCGTTCGGGCGTTTTTGGCGCGGCGGCACCGGACCATTTGTTCGAACGCCTCGGCCTGAAGCTCGGCGACCGCATCAAGCTCGGCAGCACGACCTTCGAGCTCAGGACAAAGCTCGTCAATGAACCCGACGCGGTCTCCGACGGCTTCGGCTTCGCGCCACGCCTGCTGGTGTCGATGGAAGGCCTCAGCGCCTCCGGTCTGATCCAGCCGGGCAGCCTTGTCGAGCATGCCTACAAGGTCCGCATGCCGGTCGGCGCGAGCGAGGCCGAGGTGACCGCCGTGCGCGAGCGGGCGAATGGAGAATTCCCCGAGGCCGGCTGGAGCGTGCGCACCCGCAGCAATGCAGCACCGGCACTGTCGGCCAACATCGAGCGTTTCACCCAGTTCCTGACATTGGTCGGGCTGACGTCGCTGGTAGTCGGCGGCGTCGGCGTGGCCAATGCCGTGCGTGCCTATCTCGACGGCAAACGTGGCGTCATCGCCACCTTCAAGAGCCTCGGTGCGTCGGGTGGTTTCGTGCTGTCGGTATACCTGATCCAGATCCTGCTGATAGCGGCAGTCGGCATCGCCGTCGGCCTTGTGCTCGGCGCGCTGATGCCGTTTGCCGCAAGTGCGGCGCTCCAGTCGGTCATCCCGGTGCCGGCGGAGGCCGGCGTCTATCCGACGGCGCTAGCCATGGCGGCGCTGTTCGGCATTCTGGTGACGCTCGCCTTTGCCATCCTGCCACTCGGCCGCGCCCGTGACGTGCCGGCGACCGCGCTGTTCCGCGAGATGGGTTTCGAAGGCCGTGGCCTGCCGCGGCTGGTCTACATCGCGACGGCCCTGGGCATCGCTGCGGTGCTGGCGCTGCTTGCCATCTGGTTCGCCGGCGACCGCCGCATCGCCACCATCTTCGTGGGCGCGACGATCTTTTCGTTCCTGGTGCTGCGTGCCGTGGCAAGTGCTGTGCAGTGGCTGGCGCGCCGGAGCCCGCGCGTGCGTTCAACGGCACTTCGGCTGGCCATAGGCAACATCCACCGGCCCGGTGCGCTGACGCCGTCGGTGGTGCTGTCGCTCGGCCTTGGACTGACACTGCTGGTGACGCTGGCGCTGATCGACGGCAATCTGCGCCGCCAGATCGCCGGTAGTCTGCCGGAACGGGCGCCGAACTTCTTCTTCGTCGACATCCAGCCCGATCAGGTCGATGATTTCGCAAGGCTGGTCGAGGCCGAGGCGCCAGGCGGCAAGCTGGTCCGCGTGCCGATGCTGCGCGGCCGCGTCATGGCACTGAATGGCACCGACGTGCAGAAACTCAACGTGCCGCCGGAGGGCGCGTGGGTGCTACGCGGCGATCGCGGCCTGACCTATGCCAAAAATCTTCCCGAAAATTCGACGCTGTCGCAAGGCACGTGGTGGCCGGCGGACTATGCCGGCGAGCCGCTGGTTTCCTTCTCGGCGCAGGAGGCGGGTGAGCTCGGGCTCAAGCTCGGCGACATGGTGACGGTCAACGTTCTCGGCCGCAACGTGACGGCGAAGATCGCAAATTTCCGCGAAGTGCAGTGGGAATCGATGGGCATCAACTTCGTCATGGTGTTTTCGCCCAACACATTCGCCGGTGCGCCGCATAGCTGGCTGGCGACGCTGACCGAAGACAAGGCGTCCCCCGTGCAGGAATCGGCGATCCTCAATTCGGTGACGCGCAACTATCCGGCCATCACCACGGTGCGTGTGAAGGACGCGCTCGACGTCGTCAACCGGCTCGTCGCCCAGCTCGGCACGGCGATCCGCGCCGCCGCCGGCGTGGCTTTGATCGCCTCGGTGTTGGTGCTGGCCGGCGCGCTTGCCGCCGGCAACCGTGCCAGGGTCCATGACGCGGTCATCCTGAAGACACTGGGGGCGACACGGCGGACGCTGATATCGGCGTTTTCGCTCGAATACATGCTGATCGGCCTCGCCACTGCGGTGTTCGCGCTCGCCGCCGGCGGCGTCGCCGCCTGGTTTGTCGTTGCCCGAATCATGACGCTGCCGTCGTCCTTCCTGCCCGAGGTCGCGGTGGCGACGATCGTCTTCGCCCTGGTGCTGACCGTCGGCTTCGGCCTCGTCGGCACCTGGCGCGTGCTTGGCCACAAGGCAGCACCAGTGCTGCGCAGCGAGTAATGGGCTGGACTTCAACGACATTTGTATGAGAATGTGCGCTCACAGCCGGTTTCAACGCGTAACGGGCCTTGTTTAGGCCTGAAAGAAACATCATATTTCGGCGGAGGCATGCTGGAGTCCCGCCAGCGGCGCCTGGGTCTCGGCCTGACACCCGACGGGGCAGAAGCAACAGAGGAAACCATGTCCGACTTTAGAAACTACCAGACGCGCATGGCGACGGCAGGCAGCCGCACCGACGCGTCGATCGACGAAGGCCTGCGCGCCTACATGCTCAAGGTTTACAACCTTATGGCGCTTGGCCTGGTCATCACCGGTCTCGCAGCGCTCGGCACCATGATGCTGGCGACCACCAACGATCCGGCCACCGCTGTCGCCACGATGGGCAACGGCAAGATGCTGACCAGCCTCGGTGTCGCGCTCTATGGTTCGCCGCTGAAGTGGGTCGTCATGTTGGCACCGCTCGGCATGGTGTTCTTCCTGAGCGCCCGCATCCAGTCGATGAGCGTCTCGGGCGCGCAGACCGCGTTCTGGGTTTTCGCCGGCCTGATGGGCCTGTCGCTGTCGTCGATCTTCCTGGTCTACACCAGCGCCAGCATCGTCCAGACCTTCTTCATCACGGCAACCGCCTTCGGCGCGCTGTCGCTGGTCGGTTACACGACCAAGCGCGACCTGACTGCCATGGGCACGTTCCTGACCATGGGCGTGATCGGCCTGCTGATCGCGATGGTGGTCAACATCTTCCTGCAGTCACCTGCCCTGCAGTTCGCCATCTCGGCGATCGGCGTGCTGGTGTTCGCGGGCTTGACCGCCTACGATACGCAGAAGATCAAGGAGATGTATTTCGACGGCGACGACGTGCTCGTCTCCGGCCGCAAGGCGATCATGGGCGCGCTCACGCTCTATCTCGACTTCATCAACCTGTTCTCGTTCATGCTGTCGTTCCTGGGCAACCGCGAATAAGCGGATTCAAGTGTAGAGCATCCTTTGCGTGTCCAGGTGACACGCGGCGCTCTAAGCCTGGACCATCAGACTTTCGAAGGGCGGCCAATGGCCGCCCTTTTCATTTGTGCCGGGCTTTGCTCTAATGGAGGCAGAAAAATGGACTGCCTAAAAAATGAGCATGACAATACGGCACGCGCTGCCAACCGACCTTGACCGGATCACCGAGATCTATGCCGACGCGGTGCATAACGGCACCGCGAGCTACGAGCTGGAGCCGCCGACGCGCACCGAGATGGGCACCCGCTTCGAAGCGCTGATGGAGGGCGGTTACCCATATCTCGTCGCCGAGCGTGACGGCGTTATCTTGGGCTATGCCTATGCCGGCCCGTTCCGGGCGCGTCCTGCCTATCGCTTCATCGTCGAGGATTCGATCTATGTCGCGCCGGAAGCCAAGGGCGCGGGCATCGGCAAGGCACTCATGCAGGCATTGATCGACGAATCGACGGCGCTCGGCTTCCGCCAGATCATCGCCGTGATCGGCGACGGCCATGCGGAAAGTCCCTCGGTGCGGCTGCATGAAAAGCTCGGCTTTCACCACACCGGACGGATGGAAGGCTCGGGCTACAAGCATGGCCGCTGGCTCGACACCGTGTTCATGCAGTTGGCGCTGAATGGCGGTGCGACGCTGCCACCAGATCCGGGTTCGATGCCCGAGCGGCGTTTCGTGGCCAGAGGCGGCAAGGGTTGAGCAGTCAGAGTGTTCCGCCGACAAGTGGCACGAAACGCACCGCAACCAACGTCTTCTGCGCGTAGTCGTTGTTGGTTTTCCTCACGATCTTGACCAGTTGCTGATCGCCGAACGGACCGAGTGGCATGATCAGCCGGCCGCCGACCGTCAGTTGTTTTTTCCAGGCTGGCGGCACGGTGCGCGAACCCGCCGCCGACAGGATCGCGTCAAACGGTGCCTCGGCCTTGCAGCCTGCCGAGCCGTCGCCTGAGATGACTTCGATGTTGGCGTAGCCGAGCCCGTGCAGCCGCGTCCTGGCGGTCTGGGCCAGCAAAGCGATGCGTTCGATGGTGACGACGCGCCCGGCAAGCCTGGCCATGACGGCTGCCGCGTAACCTGAACCGGTGCCGATCTCCAGCACCTTGTGGCCGCCTTTCAGCTCTGCCGCCCAGCTCATCAGCGCCACGATGTAGGGCTGGGAGATCGTCTGGTCGTTGTCGATGGGAAGTGCTGTGTCGTCATAGGCACGGTCGCGCAGGGCCTCTGGTACGAATTTCTCGCGCGGCACGGCTTTCATGGCTTCCAGCACCGCCAGGTCGGTCATGCCGCGCCGGGCGATCTGGTAGTCCACCATGCTGAGGCGCGCTGCCTGGTAGTTGATCATGGCTCTGCCTGCCGTTGCGCATTAACCCGGGCAGGGGCGCAAGGTTCCCGGCTCGCGGCACCTGCCGTAGCGTCTGCCTGATGCTGCAGCGCGACGGCTCTTGTTGCATTGCACAAAACGCAAAGCTCCTATGCAATATCAACACTTTAAATCACGGCTCACCGGAGCTAGATATGGGTCATCGAATTTGTCGGGCCTACCTCCTCCCAGGTTTCCGACGAATAGGTCAGCGCCTACCTCCTCCCAGACGCTGGCCACAAATACGACACCCGCCGGACCTCCTCCCCCGGCGGGTGTTGTTTTTTCTGCCCTCCCCCACACATCGATATCTGCCCGGCCGCACGCACCGCGCGCCGATAGACCACGTCAGGCGAAACAGCCGGACAGGATGCCTGCCGCGATCGCCGTTGTGGCGCTCGGGTGGCCGATCGGGCTATAGCCATTGCCAAGCGTTTCCCGGCCAGGTCCGTGGAGAAACCAAACAATGCCCCGGCTCGGCGGCGCATGAACATCCATGCACCAACCGTCGAGGGCGGGTGAGGAACGAGGAAAGGAATTCAGCATGAACGTGACCAGCGAATCCGCTGCCCTTCTCGAACGGCTCGGCGTTGCCACAACTGCTTTCAGCGGCGGCGACCTTATCGTTCGCAGCCCGGTGACGGGCGATGAGATCGGTGCGCTGAAGTCGATCGCGCCTGCCGAGGCGGGTGCGGCGATCGAACGGGCCGATGTCGCCTTCAAGGCCTGGCGCAACGTGCCGGCACCCAAGCGCGGCGAGCTCGTGCGCCTGCTCGGCGAGGAACTGCGCGCCTCAAAGGCCGATCTCGGCCGTCTGGTGTCGATCGAGGTCGGCAAGATCCCGTCCGAAGGTCTCGGCGAAGTCCAGGAAATGATCGACATCTGCGATTTCGCCGTCGGCCTGTCGCGCCAGCTCTATGGCCTGACGATCGCCACCGAGCGTCCCGGCCATCGCATGATGGAGACCTGGCACCCGCTCGGCGTCGTTGGCGTCATCTCGGCCTTCAACTTCCCGGTCGCCGTATGGTCGTGGAATGCAGCACTTGCCTTTGTCTGCGGCAACTCGGTGGTCTGGAAGCCGTCGGAAAAGACGCCGCTGACCGCCCTTGCCTGCCAGGCGATCTTCGAGCGTGCAGCCAAACGCTTCGGCACTGACGCACCGGCAAACCTGTCGCAGCTGCTCATCGGCGACCGCGCCGTCGGCGAGGTGCTTGTCGATCATCCCAAAGTGCCGCTGGTCTCAGCCACCGGCTCGACCCGCATGGGCCGCGACGTCGGCCCGCGCCTGGCCAAGCGTTTCGCCCGTGCCATCCTCGAGCTCGGCGGCAACAATGCCGGCATCGTTTGCCCTTCGGCCAATCTCGACATGGCGTTGCGCGCCATTGCCTTCGGCGCCATGGGCACCGCCGGCCAGCGCTGCACCACCATGCGCCGGCTGTTCGTCCATGACAGCGTCTACGACCAGCTCGTGCCGCGCCTGAAGAAGGCCTATGACAGCGTCTCGGTCGGCAGCCCGCTGGAAAGCTCGGCGCTGGTTGGCCCGCTGATCGACAAGGCCGCCTTCGACGGCATGCAAAAGGCGCTGAAGCACGCAGCCGAAAGCGGCGGCACTATTACCGGCGGCGCCCGTGTCGACCAGGGCCATGACGGCGCTTATTACGTCAAGCCGGCGCTGGTCGAGATGCCCGGCCAGGTCGGTCCGGTGCTGGAAGAGACTTTTGCGCCGATCCTCTATGTCATGAAGTATTCCGACTTCGACCAGGTGCTTGAGCAACACAACGCCGTCGGTGCTGGCCTGTCGTCGTCGATCTTCACGCTTGACCTGCAGGAAGCCGAGCGCTTCTTGTCGGTCGAGGGTTCCGACTGCGGCATCGCCAACGTCAATATCGGCACCTCTGGCGCCGAGATCGGTGGCGCCTTCGGCGGCGAGAAGGAAACCGGCGGCGGTCGTGAATCAGGCTCAGACGCCTGGCGCGCCTACATGCGCCGCGCCACCAACACGGTGAACTACTCCAAGGCGCTGCCACTCGCCCAGGGCGTCAGCTTCGACATCGACTGAGCACGACGCCGACTGCGGCGAGGCATCGGCCACGCCGCAGCCGCCTGACTTCAAACGCCGTCCGCATAAGCGGGCGGCGTTTTTGTTCATGGTTCAGAGCGCGAGGTTGGGAACGATCCAGCCTGCCAACTCGGCCTGCGCTGCGGGCGCGATCGGGATGAGCTTGCGTGTCTCCAGGTCGAAGCAGATGGCCACCACCTCCATCGAACCGAAGGCGCGGCAGGAGACCGGGTCGAGCATCCAGTTGACGATGTTCATCGTGCGGCTGTCGGTGCGGGCGAGGCCGGAGCGCACCTCCCAACAATCGCCATTGGCTGGCATGTCGTCGAGCCGGATCAGGAATTCGAGTGCTGCAGCGCCGAAATGTGGTCCGCCTCGGTCGCTGTGATTGGCACAAAGCTCGCGCAGTGGCGTGATGATGTTGCGGACGCTGTCGGCCATGGCTGCGACGAAGACATGCGGCTGCATGCGTCCGAACGGGTCGCAGGACGGCTGCAGCACCGCGCCCTGACCGAGAACTGGCAGGCCGAATTCTTGCGCCCGCTGGCCCGATGCGGTCGTGAGGGATGCGAGCTCGCCAACGCTGCGTGGCAGCGCCAGCTTCGGCGTTTCCAGGAGGTCGGCCATAATGCGCATGGCGAAGGCTTCGGGCCATCGGCGTGAAGCGCGGTCCGCAATGGCGACATGGCCGAGCCCCAAGCGGAAGGTCGCGGCGCAGTCGCCCGAAGCGCTGTCGAACATCATGGCGACGATTTCGGCCGTGTCGCCGCCGATGGCGGTGAAGCCGGCCGAGATATGCATCGACGTGCCGGCCCTCGCCTCACGCAGGAAGCGGATATGCATGGTGCTGACGGAAAGCGTCGTCTCCGACGTTGGCGCGAACAGGCGCGGCAGGCCGGCAAGGCCGAACAGCATGGCGACGGCCTCCAAGCAGCGCGCCACATAAAAGCGCGTGTTCATGTGGCCCATCTCGTCGCATTCCCAGGTGGCGACGCCGCCGCGCCAGACATCGCGCAGACCCGACATGCCTGCCGTCATGCCCTTCTCCTCATGTTTTTCCGGTCAGGCCTAGCGGCTGCAGCGCGCCTGCTCATCGTCGCATCGGACGAGGCAAGGCGGGGACGTGGCTTTCGGCAGCATGGCGGTGCCAGATCAAAGAATTTGTCGCAGCGTGGTCTATTTTCGCTTTCGTGCCATCGATGCTATCAGTGGCCGCTCGAAGAAAAGGTCGCGACGCTTGGTCGGATTTCGCCGCAAGGGAATTGGGTTCGGGGTCGCGCTTGTCGCGGCGCTGATGCTCGTCCTTCAGACGGTGGCCGGTGCGCTGGCGCTTGGCCAGGGTACGCCGCCGCTCGACATCTTCGGCAATCCGCTCTGCATCACCAGCAGCAGCGGTCACACCGCACCCGCCAACAGCGACCACGCAGGTATGACCGAATGCTGCACGCTCGGCTGCAACATGTTTTCGACGGCGCTGGCGTCGCCGCCCGAAGGTGCTGCCCTTGCCGTCGACCTGCAAAGCCACGCGGCGGTTCAGCTGCCTGTATCAAGGCGTGATCTCTCCGCTCCGCCGAAGCACGACCCCGGCAATCCGCGCGCTCCGCCGCTGGCCTGACGGCCAAGGCTTCCGACGCAATTCCAGACGAAAAGCCGCGTCGCTTTTCCTGCAATTGCTCCGCCGGCAGCCGGATGACATCTCTCCATTCAGCTTACTTTGTGCCGCATGCGTCGGCGCTGCTTCAAGACACAGGAGTCTTCCATGACCCATTCCGTTCGCGCTTCTTCGCGCCCGCTTTTCCGCAGCTTCGAGGAGCGCCTCAGCGTTGCCGTCTTTGCGCTGCTGCTGCTGCTTGCTTCGACCCCTCAGCTGCTCGCCCATGGCTTCAAGGCAGGTGATCTCGAGATCGGCCATCCCTGGTCGCGGGCCACGCCGGCCGGCGCCAAGGTCGCTGCCGGCTACCTCAGCGTCAAGAACAACGGCAGCCAGCCGGACCGTCTGGTTTCGGTCCAGTCGGATGTTTCCGAGAAGGCCGAGATCCACGAGATGGCGGTCGACGCCAAGGGTGTGATGACCATGCGCCAGGTGACCGGCGGTGTCGAAATCCCGGCCGGCGGTGAAGTCGCGCTCAAGCCGGGCGCCTATCACATCATGTTCATCGGTCTGAAGGCGCAGGTGAAGGAGGGCGACAAATTCTCGGGTACGCTGACCTTCGAAAAGGCCGGCACCGTGACTGTCGAGTTCCAGGCCGACAAGATGGGCGGCCAGAGCCAGGACCATTCGGGCCACTGACATCATGGGCGCGCGTTCTTTTTCCCAGTCTAGCGACGGCGCGCGCCTGCTTGTCCGTCTGTGTGCGTTCGTGTTCGCCAGCATCGCCTTCTTCGGGGCGACGGCGACAGCGAACGCCCACGCCTCGCTGCTGCGTTCGACGCCGGTCGAGGGCAGCGTCGTCCAGGCCGCGCCGACAGAGGCGCGGCTGGGCTTCAGCGAGGTGGTGACGCCGCTTGTTGTCGACCTGCTCGCGCCTGACGGCAGCTCGACGCGCCTGGCGGCAAGGGCCGTCGGTGCAGAGCTGGCCATTGCCTGGCCCGCGTCGACGACCGAAGGCACCTACCTTGTTTCGTGGCGAGTCGTGTCTTCCGACGGCCACCCCGTCTCCGGCATTCTGACATTTTCCATCGGCAGCCCCAGTGCCACGCCACCTGCGGCGCCCGAGCTGAACGACGGCGCGCTGCGCTTCGCCATGTGGAGCGCCAGGCTTGTGCTCTATCTCGGCCTGTTCTTTGGCGTCGGCGGTACGTTCGCGCTTGCCTGGCTGGCTGGCGGCAAACACTATGGCATCGGCGCCATTGGCGGGCTGCTTGCGGCGGGTCTGGTCGCGGCTCCGGTCTCGTTTGGGCTGCAAGGGCTCGATGCGCTCGGCGCGCCGCTCAACATGTTCGGCAGCGCCATGGCTTGGCAGGCTGCATCAGCGACCAGCTACGGCTTCACCGCGGCAATCGCCTTCATGGCCTTGTCGCTCGCATTGCTGGCACTTGCAGCCGATGCCAACCTGTCGCGCTGGCTGTCGCTTGCCGGCATTGTCGGCGTCGGCGCGGCACTCGCCGCCAGCGGCCATGCCAGCGCCGCCGCGCCGCAATGGCTGACGCGGCCGATGGTCTTCGTGCATGGAGCAGGCATCGCTTTCTGGGCCGGGGCGCTTCTGCCGCTGGCGTTTGCCTGGCGCCAAGGCGGCGAAAGCGCCGAGGCGGCGTTGCGCCGGTTCTCGACGGCGATCCCTTGCATCGTTGCGGCGCTCATGGCCGCCGGGCTGGTACTGGCGATCGTCCAGGTCGAGACGCCGCTGGCGCTCTGGTACACCAGCTACGGCCAACTGCTCAGCCTGAAGCTCGGGTTGTCCGCACTGCTGTTGGCGCTGGCCGGCTTCAACCGCTGGCGGCTGACCAAGCCAGCGCTGGCCGAACAAGTAGATGCGCAACGCTGGCTGGTGCGCAACATCGTGGTCGAGACGCTGCTGATGGTGGCGATCCTAGGTCTCGTCGCCGGCTTCCGCTTCACGCCGCCGCCACGCGTGCTGGCCGTTGAAGCGGCGGAGCCCGCCGCGATCCACATTCACACGTCGGAAGCGATGGCCGATGTCGCCATAAGTCCTGGCCATGCCGGCACAGTCAGCGCCTCGATCATGGTGATGACGGGCGACTTCGGCCCGCTCGACGCGCGCGGGGTGACGCTGAGGTTGAGCCAGCCCGGTTTCGCCGAGATCAGCGCCGTCGCGCACAAGCCCGGCGATGGCACCTGGCGCATCGACAGCCTCGAGCTGCCAGAAGCAGGTACCTGGACCGTCGCCATCGACGTCGACATATCGGCGGGTCGAGCGGCAACGCTGAACGGCGAAGTTGCGATCCGTCCTGCCACCGGCTGGTAGTCGATACGGACGATGCCACACCGCTAACGCCGCCTATCGTCCGGGCACTATTTGCGAAATGCCCGGGAGTGCGCGCATGAAAATCCTCATCATTGGCGGAACGGGCATGATCGGCGGCCACACTGCCGGTTATCTCAAGGCGCAGGGCAACGAGGTGGTGCTGGCGGCACGCAAGCCGGCGCCCAAATCGACTGCGATGGCCACCTATCCGACCATCTATGGCGACTACACCAAGGGCGATTTTTCGGCCGCGGACCTCGCGCCCTTCGACGGCATACTGTTTGCCGCCGGCAACGACATCCGCCATTTGCCCAAGGGCGTCGACGAGAACGAGTTCTGGACCAAGATGCAGATCGAAGGCGTGCCGACCTTCGTCGAGCTGGCGCGCAAGGCCGGCGTGCGCCGCGTTGTTCATATCGGCAGCTACTACCACCAGGTCATGCCCGATCTCGTCGACACCAACGCCTATGTGCGCGGCCGCAGCCTGGCCGACGAGGGCGTGCGTGCGCTCGCGACCGACGACTTCAACGTCTCGACGCTCAACCCGCCGTCGATCGTAGGTTATGTCGAGGGCCTTCCGACCAAACGCTACGAGACGCTGATGGCCTATGCCCGCGGCGAGACGCAGCTGCCAATCTTCGCCCCGCCGGGCGGCACCAACTACATGTCTGTACAGTCGCTGGCCGAAGCGATCTGGGGCGCGTTCCAGCGCGCCGAGAGCGGCAAGGCATATCTTGTCGGCGACGAAAACCTGACCTTCCAGCAGTATTTCCAGTCGCTGTTTGATGCCGTCGGCAATCCGCAGCGGGTCGAGGAGCGCAATGAGGAGCATCCGCTGCTGCCCGACATGTTCATTGTGCCGGGCCGGGGCAACATCCTCGCCTACGAACCGGATGCAGAGGAGACCAAGCTGTTGGGCTATCGCCGCAACGACGTGCAGCGGGCGGTGCGCGAGGTCTTCGCCCAGGTTTCGGGCCAGTAGCGCAACGCTTCTCGGAGGAGGAAGCCATGGCGGACAATCAGGCGGACCTGCTGATGGAGGTAGCGTTGCGACGGGTGTCGGAGCGCTACGCCTATGCCGTCGACACCGGCGATGGCGACCTGCTCGCCCAACAGTTCACCGCTGATGGCGCCGTCATCGCGCCGCGCGGAACCTTCGAAGGCCTGGCGCAGCTTCGCGGCATTCCGGCGATGGTCGCCAGCCGCTATCTCAAGACCTTCCATGCCGTGCTCAACCAGGCGGTCAAGCCAGTCGAGGGTGGTGCCGAAGGCGAGACATATTGCATCGCCCGCCATTACTTCCGCGATCCGGCCGGCCGTTACCTCTGCTACGAGATGACCATCCGCTATCAGGATCGTTTTGTCCGCACCCCGGATGGTTGGCGCCTTGCGCGCCGCGAGCTGGTGGTCGTCGGCACCCACACATACGAGGCGCAGGACGCAGCGAGCTAGCGTGGCTTCAGGTGAGGCCGGGCTGCGCTTGCGGTGCGCACGGGCCGAATGGGCGCTCCGCTCCGGTTCTCGAATTCCATCAGTTTCGGCTCGGCCTGACCTGAATCCGGATCGAGCCAAGCATAGACACAGACTGCGGAGGACAAAATGCCCGACGAAATCTCCATCCTTGGCCTTGCCGGAAAGGTGGCGCTGGTCACCGGCGGCGGCGCAGGCATTGGCCGCGCCACCGCGGAACTCTATGCCCGTGCCGGCATGAAGGTCGTGGTCGCCGAGATCGATGCCGCCCGCGCGGCTTCGGTGCGCGATGCGTTGGGCGCCGATCACCTCGTCGTCGAGGCCGACGTGCGCAAGGCCGATGACGTCGCACGCCTGATCGAGGCGGTGCGCGAACGCTGTGGCCGACTCGACGTGGTGGTCAACAATGTCGGCGACTATCTCGGCTTCAAGACGCCGTTCGAGCAGTCGACCGAGGACGAATGGAGTGCGCTCTATCACATCAATCTGCTGCACATGTTCCACGTCAGCAAGGCGGCAATCCCGCTGATGCGCGCGGGCAGACAAGGCGGCAGCATCATCAACGTCTCGACCATCGAGGCCTTCCGCGGCATCCCGACGACGGTGGTCTATTCGGCTTTCAAGGCGGCGGTGACCGGCTTCACCCAGAGCCTCGCCGTCGAGCTTGGCCAGCACAGCATTCGGGTCAATGCCATCGCGCCCGAGACCACCAATTCGGCGCAGATCGTGGCGACGCCGCGCGTGCCGCCCGAAAATCTCGAACACCTCAAGCGCTGGTTTCCGATCGGCCGCTTCGGCGAAGGGTCGGATTCGGCCGGTGCGGCGCTGTTCCTGGCGTCCGACGTCCTGTCAGGCTGGGTGTCGGGTACCACGATCCACGTCGATGGCGGCGTGCTTGCCGCCGGTGCCTGGATGCGCATGACCAACGATGTCTGGACGCATCTGCCGGTGATCCTGTCCGATGGCTACACGCCCCGGCCGGAGGCGCGCTAAGGCATCTCGGCCTCAGGCTGCGCTCGAGCGGGTGAATTCCGAACGCATGTTGCCGGGAACTTCGTTGCGGCCGACGAGGGTTGCGATCTCCGACAGCGGCAGCGGCCGGCCAAACAGGAAGCCCTGCATCTCGGTGCAGCCTTCGGCGCGCAGGAATTCGAAATTCTCCCGCTTCTCCACGCCCTCGGCCAGTACGGGGATACGCAGGTCGTTGGCAAGCAGGATCGTCGCCCTGACGATAGCTGCGGCTGCGCTGTCATTGGCGACGTCCTCGACGAAGGAGCGGTCGATCTTGACCCGGTCGAAGGGGAAGATCTGCAGCGTCGACAGCGAGGAATAACCGACGCCGTAGTCGTCCATGGCGATGGTGACGCCGAGCGCCTTGAGCTGGCGCACCACGTGCAGGGCACGGTCGCGGTCCTCGATGATGCTGGCTTCGGTGATCTCGAGCTCAAGGCGCGAGGCGGAGAGGCCGGTTGAGAGCAGGGTCTCGTGCACGACCTTGGGCAGGTCGGCCTGGACGAGCTGGGCCGCGGCGATGTTGACGGCAACCTTGTAGGGCTTGCGCCAGCCGGCAACCTCGGCGCAGGCGGTCTTCAGCACCCATTCCCCGATCGGGATGATCAGCCCGTTCTCCTCGGCGATCGGGATGAATTCCTCCGGCGCCACCAGGCCGCGTTCGCGATGGTGCCAGCGCAACAGCGCCTCATAGGCGGTGACCTCGCCGGACTTCATGTCGAGCTGCGGCTGGTAATAGAGCTCGAACTCGTCGCGCTCCAGCGCGTGCCGCAGTTCCATCGCCAGCGCGCTGCGCTCACGCCGGCCTTCGTCCATCGAGCGGTCGTAGTAGCAGACCTTGTCGGTCACGGCGCGCTTGGCGCGGTACATGGCAAGGTCGGCGGCGCCGATCAGCTCGTCGGCATCGCTTGCATGATGCGGGAACAGGCTGATGCCGATGCTGGCGCCGACGGACAGGGTCTTGGATTTGTTCTGTATCGGGTCGAGCACGCCTGAAATCAGCCGGATCACGAAGCGGTCGACCTCTTCCTTGCTTGAGATACCCTGCTTGACCGCAATGAACTCGTCGCCGCCGACGCGCGCCACCAGTTCGCCGGGACCGGTCAGGATCTTGAGGCGGTTGGCTACCGTCTGCAGCAGCATGTCGCCGGCGTTGTGGCCGTGGACGTCGTTGATCTCCTTGAAGCGGTCGAGATCGACGACGATGACAGCGGCTTCCTTGCCGGCGGCCGCACTGCGTTTGAGCATGTCAGGCAGATTGTCGGACAGGAAGGCGCGGTTGGGCAGGCCGGTCAGCGGGTCGTGCTGGGCGGCGTGGCGGAAGCTGTCGACCAACTCGCGCTGCGACTTGGCATCCATCACATAAAGCGTCAGCCCGGCGATGATCGCCATTGTAGCGAGCACCAGCACGGCCAGGAATTCGCTCGAAAACACTTTGGTTGGCACCGGCACCGAAGGATCGGGCACGATGGTGGCAGCGCCCATGGCGGTGAAGTGCATGGCGCAGATGGCGAGCACCAGGGCAACGACCGACAGCGGCTTGGCGTAGCGGATACGCTGCCGCGCTGCCAGATGCATGGCGAGTGCGCCAAAGGCCACGGCAAACAGGATCGATGCTTCGACCAGGTTGGCATCCCATTCGATACGGCCGGCGATCTCGAAACCGCGCATGCCGGTGAAATGCATGGCAACCACGCCTGCGCCGATCACCGCGCCACCTGTCTCGACAGGTAGTCCGCGGGGCGGACTCGCCGAAAGATGTAGGCCGGCGGCGGTGAATGCGATGGCGATGACAAGCGAGGCGATGGTCAAAAGCGGATCGAATGCCGCCTCGAAAGGCAGCTCGAAGCCGAGCATGGCGACGAAATGGGTGGTCCAGATCGCGGCTCCACAGGCGATGCCGGAAAGCATGATCCAAGAGGAGCGGGCATTGGTTGAGAGACGAGAGGCGCGCTCGAAAAGCCGAATAGTCATGGCCGCGCCGGCAATACAGACAATCGCGGCGACCACGACGAACGAATAGTCATGCTCGTAAGCAAGACAGGAAATGACCTTGAACATTGCCACGCCCCCATGCCCGCCGAGACTGTCCGGTCAGGCCCTGGGCAAGTCTCATCCCGAAAGATGAAAGAAATTCCTAATTTAGGAACGCTTTTGTTCACGCGGTGCGCGTATCACGCGAAGGCCTGCGCGCCGGCCGCGAGGTGTCCGTGCCGATGGCCGGGTGACTGCAACGTAGTTGCGAACCGCGCGCATTTCTTCGACAAATGGTTGTCTCAGTCAAAGGAGCAGGGCATGGCCGAGGGCAAGACCAAGCGGTTCGACGCGACGCTGACCGCGTTGCGGGGAGTTCTGATTGCGGCGGCGGCGTTGGTCGCCTTCTTCTATCCGGCACAGGCGGTGCAGTTGCTGGTGCTTGTCGGCGGCGGGCTTCTGCTCGTCGACGGCGTGCTGGGCCTGGTGACGCTCGACCGCTCGCCGCCACGCACCACCGGCCAGACGCTCGGGCTGGTCCGCAACCTGCTGTCGATTGCCGCAGGCGTGATCGTCATAGCCAGCGGACTGCTGACCAGCATCTTCACCTTGTCGGCGCTGACATGGATCGTCGGCCTTTTGGCCCTGCTTGTCGGCCTGATCGAGATGGCATCGAGCTTCCTCGACAGCGAGCGGCAGACGCGGCTGTGGCCGACGCTTGTCGGCGGCGCGGTCTATGCCGCCTTCGGCCTGGCATTGATGTTCGTGCCGCTCAGCAGTGCGGCAACGCTGCTGCGCATCGCCATGATCCTGATGATCGCCTATGCGCTGGTGCTGTTCTACCGCGCCTGGAGCATTCGCGCGGCGCGCTGATCAGTAAAAGTTGCATGTGCGCATCGTGCTTTCTGAGAATCGTTCCGATTTTCAGGCCGATGCGCCGGCAAAGCCGGTGAGGAATGCCGTCAGGTTGTCACCAAGTGCATCGCAGAGATAGCCGCCTTCCTGCACGATGACGGTCGGCAGGCCGAGCCGGGCGATCGCTTCGGCGATGCGCGCAAAGCCCGGCGTGGTCACCGACAGGCCGCCGAACGGATCGCCTTCGAAGGCGTCGAGCCCGAGCGCCACGACAAGTGCGTCGGGCGCGAAGGCCAGGATGCGGCTGATAGCGTGGTCGAGCGCTTCCAGGAACTCGGCATCGCCTGACTTGCGTGGCAAGGGCAGGTTGTAGTTGTAGCCGATGCCCGCTGTCTCGCCGCGTTCGTCGGCATGACCCCAAAAGAATGGGTAGAAGCGGCTCGGGTCGGCATGCAGCGACACGGTCAACACGTCGGCCCTGTTGTAGAAGATGCCTTGCGTGCCGTTGCCGTGATGCAGGTCGACATCGAGGATGGCGACGCGCGAGGCGGTGGCCCGCAGCCGCTGCGCTGCGATGGCCGAGTTGTTGAAGAAACAGAAGCCGCCGGCAACGTCGGCAAAGGCATGGTGGCCGGGCGGACGGCACAGCGCATAGGCGGCAGGCTCGCCCGACAGCACCGCCTCGGTGGCGGCAACCGCACTCCAGGCGCTCCAGCAGGCACTGTCGAAGGTTTCGGCCGAGATCGGGCAGGCGGTGTCGGCCATGTGGTAGCCGGCCTGGCCGGCGGCACCCGCCGGGTACGAGCCGTTGCGGGCAAACGGATGGATGTTGGGGATCACTTCGGCGGATGCGCCTTCCATGCGCTGCCAGCGTTCGAAGATGTGGGTCAGGAACTCGATGTATTCAGGCGTGTGGACCGCGGCGATCGGGCCGAGGCCGTAACTGGCCGGGCGGTGGATCGTCGAGCCGGCCGCGCGGGCGCCAGCAAGCAGGCGCTCGACACGCTCGGGCCGCTCAGGATTGGACCTTTGCGCGCCCATCGACAGGAAAGCCTTGGGGTCGTGGCGCTTCTGCTCATCGGCATAGAAGGTCTTCATTTCGGCTCCCCGGTCGTTTCGCTCAGCGCCGCAAATGTTGGTCCGCTGGCAATGTAGGATCTCTGGTCATTCGTCCAGGCAAAGCCGAGCCTGGTGTAGAAGGGATGCGCACGCGTGTTGGCGTTGTCGACCGCCAGGCGCATATAGACGCCGCCGTTGTCGCGGCAGAGCCCGGCGACATGGCGCAACAGCCGTTCGCCGATGCCGAGGCTGCGGAACTGCTCGTCGACGAACAGGTCCTGCACAAAGACGCCGGGGCGGCCGTACCAGGTCGAAAAAACAGGGAAAAACAGGCACATGCCGGCGAAGGTGCTGTTCACCTCGGCGATGACAGCCTGAAAGGCCGGGTTCTCGCCGAAGCCGAAGCGCCTGATGTCGTCTTCGGTGCAGGCGACGCCATTGGCCTCACCGACATGTTCGGCAAGCCCGATGATCGCCTTCATCAGCAATGGCGAATCGCCTGAGGTCGCTGGCCGGATGGCGACGCCGGCTGGCTCGGTGCTTGTGGTGCCCATCAATGCCATTCCGCATTCAGTCACGGAATTGATAGCATCGGGGCAGCAGGTGGGGAGGGAGATTCAGCCTCTGGCGCAAGCATCGTGGCATCATGGCCCGATGCTGGCTCTGGCAGCGGCATTTGGCGCTTCGCGTCGGTCGATGTGGCCGGCTTAGGCTTCCACCACCTTCAGGCGTTTGTCGAAGACGCCGAGCACGCGCGCCAGTTCGTGGCCGCGCTTGAGGATCAGGCCGCCGGCAGCAATGACCGAGAAGGCGCCCTGCTTGCGGGCGAGCCTGGGATCCTTGACGATCTGGAACAGCGGTGTTTCGCTGGTGCGGCGAAAGACCGAGAAGACGGCGCGGTCGCTGAGATGGTCGATGGCGTAGTCGCGCCATTCGTTGGCGGCAACCATGCGTCCATAGAGCCTGAGAATCTGGTCGAGCTCCCGTCTCTCGAATGCCACCGGGAGTTCCTGGCGCTCCCGACGGGCTTCATGGAGCGGGATCAAAACTGCGGATGTCTCGCCATCCTCCGCCCCAGCACCGCGATCAGTCATCAATCGTTCCCTTGCAGAACATGACCTCGGCTCGTGCATGACCCCGAAATCGGAAACGATTTTCGGAAAGGATCATGCACAGACTCAAACTGTTACAGCGTCCTTTGCGCGTCCAGGTGGGACGCGCGGCGCGGTAAGAATCGCGCATTCGCACCCGAATTGCAACCCGGCACAGCGAAGCAGAGCTTGTATGAAGAGTGTAGGCCAGCTTGCCGTTGCGGTAACGTTTGCGAGACAGACTGTCGGAATTGGTGATGACTCGCCACATTCCTGCCGTTTTTTATCCGCGCTGACGCCCCATTGTCCGACGAATTTACCCTCGTTGCCTGAGACGGTTCGGTCCGGCACCGGCTCGTAAACCCCAAGCCCCCCGCCCACGGGCTAGAGTCGGATCGAACCAACCTCGGTTCCTTTTCAGGGACCAGGTGCGACGATCCCAAAATCTGAAGCCGACGTCTGGTCACAAGCCTGCGTCGGCTTTTTTGCTTTACATCGCTTTGGCCGGCTTGCGCACCACGGCAGCACCGAGGATCGGGCCGGGCACGCCGTCCTTGCCGACAGCCTGCAACAGCACGGCGCAGCCGCCTTTCTTTTCCACTTCGCTCTTGGGCAGCTCGAACCGCTGCGTCTGGCCGTGCCACATGCCGGCGGTGTGCAGGTCGGTCACGGCATTCCAATAGGTGACGCTGCGGCCCTTGTTTTCGCCCTTCTGCAGGTCAACCATCTGCGGTGGCTGGTAATGCACGATCACCACATGGGCGGGGCTGGCCGGGCCCTTGGCGGCACCGACCTCGATGGTGAAGGTATCGCCATTGTCGGTGACCTTGAGGTCGACATTCATGCCCTGGCCGGTCTTGGCAAGGTTGTCGAGCGCGCCGTTGACATCCTCGCTCTTGGCACCGTTGACATGGGTGCGGCCGTTGATGACGGCCTGGGGCGTGTAGACCGATCGCGCGCCGAAAGCGCGCATATAGGCATACTGCCGGTCGGTGTTGTCCTTGCTGCCGAGTTCGTCCTGCCAGCCGAGGTAATCCCAGTAGGTGACGTGATAGGCGAGCGCGACCATGTCGTCCTGGGCGGCGAATTTGGCAAACAGCTCGTCGGCCGGCGGGCAGGAATTGCAGCCCTGGCTAGTGAACAGTTCGATGACGCCGAGCGGGCGCACGGGTGCCTTGGCTGTCGAGTCGGCATGCGTTGCGCCGGTAAACCCGGCAAAGGCCAGCGCCACGGCTGCCAGCCGAAAATATCTGCGAAACTCCATGACCGATCCAGATCCTCAGCCGGCGGAACCGGCTTTTTTGTAATTGCTGAAATATGTGGCAGAAGCGCCATTCAACGGGAAGTCACGTTGCGGTGAAATTTTCAACAAGTGGAGTTTCCGCTGCGTCAGCCTGACGGGACAAATTACTATTATGAAAAATGCGACGTGGCGGTAGAATTGGGCTCTGGTGAGGCAAGGTGATGCTGGAGCAGTTCAGCCAACATCTCGATCTTTATTGCGAGCGCACTGACATCGGTCTGTGGGCCGAACCGTTCAATGCGGTAAGCAATCTCGCCTTCTTCGCTGCCGGCCTGTGGGGTGTCTACGAGGCGCGGCGGCGCAATGCCGGTACTTTCGCCGAGGTGCTGGGCTGGTGGGTGGTGGCGATCGGCATCGGCTCGACGCTATTCCACACCTTTGCCACCGAGGCGACCAAATGGGCCGATATCCTGCCCATCGCCGGTTTCACGCTCGCCTACACGTTGTTCAACCTGCGCCGTTTCGCCGGCATGGCGTGGCCGAGGGCGCTTTTGATCTTCTTCGGCTTCTACATCGTTGTCGGTTTCGTCACCTACATGGTGCCGGACTGGTTGCGCGTCGCCTCCAATGGCACCACCGGCTATCTGCCGCCGTTCCTGGCGCTTATCTTCTTCGGCTGCGTGGTCATCGCCAATGGCAGCCGCGCCGGCTGGTACAACATCGCTGCCGCGGTGATCTTCCTGGGTTCGGTCACCTTCAGGGTCATCGATCCGCTGGTCTGCGATGCCTTGCCGATCGGTTCGCATTTCATGTGGCATTTGCTCAACGGGCTGATGCTCGGCGTGCTTATGGCCGCAACCACGCGCTATGCCTGGCCGGGGCCGCAGTCTCGCGCGACCACAAGGGCGGCCGTCGGCGCCTTGCACTAAACCGCGCAGCAAGCCTTGTCCGCTTAGGCAGATACCGCCGGCTCGGGGTGCTTTTCGGCCCAGCCGTCGAGCCATTCGGCTCCCTGCATCTCGATCAGCCGCGACGACGTCCGGTCGAACTCGAAAGCCTCGTGGCCGCGCTTGGCGACATAGAGCTTGTCGGGTGTGGCCGCAGCACTGATCACCAGCCTGATGTGCTGATCGTAGAGCGTGTCGACCAAAAGGATGAAGCGCTTGGCCTCGTTGCGGTTGGCTTCTGCCAGGACGGGCACATGGTCGACGAAGATGGTCTTGTAGTGCGCGGTGATCGCGAGATAGTCGCGCGCGGCAAGCGGCTTTTCGCACAGATCGGCGAAGCTGAAGCGCGCGCAGCCGGCGATAGCGGCCGGCACGGCGACCTTGCGGCCCTTGACCGCGACAGTGGCCGGTTCAGCGGCGGCGCCGTGGGTCACCTTTGCCCAGGCCTTGTCCATCGCCTTGTCGGCAGCCTCGCCCAGCGGGCTGATGTAAACCGGCACGCGGTCGAGCTTTTCCAGCCGGTAATCGGTGTCGGCATCGAGATTGAGCACCGCGGTGTTCTGCTCGAGCATGCCGATGAACGGCAAGAACAGCTGGCGGTTGAGGCCGTCGCGATAGAGATCACGGGGCGCGACGTTGGAGGTGGCGACGAGCACGACGCCGAGCGCAAACAGCGCCGAAAACAGCCGGGACAGGATCATCGCATCGGCGATGTCGGTGACCGAGAATTCGTCGAAGCACAGCACCCAGGCTTCTTCGGCCAGTGCCGCCGCCACCGGCGGGATCGGGTCGTCGTCGCGCGAGGTGCCGTTCTTGCGTGCTGCCCGCTGTTTCTGGATGCGGTCGTGCACATCGGCCATGAAATCGTTGAAGTGGACGCGGCGCTTGTGCTTTACCGGCACCAGCTCGAAGAACATGTCCATCAGCATGGTCTTGCCACGGCCGACGCCGCCATGAACGTAAAGGCCCTTCACCGGCTCGCGCTGCGGCTTGCGTTTAGCAAACAGCCAGCCGAGCGCGCTCGACTTGCGCGCCAGCCTCTTGTCGGAAATCTCGTCGATCAGCCTGTCGAGCGCGGCCACGATGACAAGCTGCGCCGGATCGCGGCGAATGCTGCCCAGCTCGACCAGATGGTCGTAGCGCTGCCTGACGGTCACATGGGTCTGGAGGCCGTCACGCAGGTGCATGGCTCACTCTGGCACGAACAAGAACGTCTGATGTGCTTTGCCGCGCGTCCGGTCGGACGCGCGAAGGCCACAACAACAGCTGAACCCTATGCATGATCCTGTTCCGAAAATCGAATCCGATCTTCGGCGTCATGCCTAGCGGTTGAGCGAGATCGGCAGGCCGTTGGAGGTCTGGCCGTCGAAGCGGCCTTCGCCCGAGGAATAGAGCCTGGCCAGCGGCGAACCGGCTTCATCGAACAGGGTCAGCTGCTTGCCGGCGACGTTCCACGACTTGACGCCGTCGATCGGAGCCGGGCAACGCAGCGGGCCGGCGCGGAAGCCCTGGCCGAACTTGGTCTGCGGCGTCGCCACCTTGCAGCTCTGGCCGGAAACCGATGCACTCCACACGCCAGCCACGCTGGTTGCGGTAATGTCGGGTGCGTTGGCGGCGGCAGCGCCACCGTCGGCGGGCAGGGCCGCGACCTGGGTCTGCTGCGGGGCAGCCGGGAATTGCGAGGCGCCGGCGGCGGCACCTGGCGCCGAGGGCGGTGGCAACTGGCCGCTGGTCACCGTGCCGGCAGGTGCCGCGGGCAGCGGGGCCGGCTGGGTGTCCATCGACGAAAGGCGCGTGCTGTTACAGCCGGCAGCCGCCAGAAGCGCCACCAGCGATGCGGCCAGCAGGCCGGTTTTCGAAAAAGCCATTGCATTCCCTCCGTGGGGCAGTTCTGGGGGCGCCCCCGCGCGATCGACAGTTCGCCTCTAAAGCGGCGAAGTTGGCAGAATTTCAACCTGATATGGTTAAAATAGGGTTTGCATCTGAAATTGTTGCAAAATTGTCTCAATAAGCCTGCGTGCCGCGAGACTGGTAATTCGACGATGTTTCCGCCATATAGGCCCCAAACAGCCGCGAGACTTACCGACCATGGCCATTGAGGCCCCTTTCGCCAAGATGAACGGGCTCGGCAACGACATTATCGTTGCCGACATGCGCGGCCGTGCCGACCGCGTCACGCCGGCCGCGGCGCTTGCGCTGGCGGCCGATCCGGCGACAAAGTTCGACCAGATCATGGCGATCCATGATCCGCGCACGCCGGGCACGGTCAACTATATCGAGATCATCAATTCCGACGGCACCCACGCCCAGGCCTGTGGCAATGGCACGCGCTGCGTCGTGCAGGCGCTGGCCGCCGAGACCGGGCAGAAAATATTCACCTTCGAGACTGTCGCCGGCATCCTCAACGCCGAAGAGCATGAGGACGGCCTGATCTCAGTCGACATGGGCATGCCGCGCTTCGGCTGGCAGGATATTCCGCTGGCCGAGGAGTTCCGCGACACGCGCGCCATCGAGCTGCAGATCGGGCCGATCGACGCGCCGGTGCTGCACTCGCCTTCGGTCGCCTCGATGGGCAATCCGCACGCCATCTTCTGGGTCGATGAGGACGTCTGGTCCTACGACCTCGACCGTTTCGGCCCGCTGCTGGAAAACCATCCGATCTTTCCCGAGCGCGCCAACATCTCGATCGCCCAGGTGACGTCGCGCGAGTCGCTGAACCTGCGCACCTGGGAGCGCGGTGCTGGCCTGACGCTGGCCTGCGGCTCGGCGACCTGTGCCGCGGCCGTCTCCGCCGCCCGCACCGGCCGCACTGGCCGCACCGTCACGGTCACCGTGCCGAGCGGTGGGGTGCTCAAGATCGACTGGCGCGCCGACGACCACGTCGTCATGACCGGCCCGGCCGAATGGGAATTCTCGGGCAGCTTCGATCCGGCCAGCGGCACGTGGCGCCGCGAGCAGCAGGACGTCGCCTGATGGCGGTCGATGTCGTCACCTTCGGCTGCCGCCTCAACACCTACGAATCCGAGGTGATGAAGCGCGAGGCCAAGGCCGCCGGGCTCGACGAGCTCAAGGGCGGCGCCGTGATCTTCAACACCTGCGCGGTAACAAGCGAAGCCGTGCGCCAGGCCAAGCAGTCGATCCGCAAGGCGCGGCGCGAGAACCCCGACGCGCGCATCATCGTTACCGGATGTGCCGCGCAGACCGATCCGGCCGCCTTCACCGATATGACGGAAGTCGATCTCGTGCTCGGCAACGAGGAAAAGCTCAAGGCGCACAATTACCGGGCGCTGCCCGACTTCGGCGTCAACGATTTCGAAAAGGCCCGCGTCAACGACATCTTTTCGGTGCGCGAGACGGCCGGCCATCTGGTCGACGCCATCGAGGGCAGGGCGCGTGCCTTCGTCCAGGTGCAGAACGGCTGCGACCATCGCTGCACCTTCTGCATCATCCCTTATGGCCGGGGCAATTCGCGTTCGGTGCCGATGGGTGCGGTTGTCGAGCAGATCAAGCGCCTGGCCGGCAACGGTTATGCCGAGGTCGTGCTGTCGGGCGTCGACATGACCAGCTATGGCGCCGATCTTCCCGGTGCGCCGCGCCTGGGCAAGCTGGTCAAGACCATCCTGCGCCAGGTGCCGGATGTGCGTCGCCTGCGTCTTTCCTCGATCGATTCGATCGAGGCCGACGAGGACCTGCTCGAAGCGGTCGCTACCGATACGCGGTTGATGCCGCATCTGCATCTGTCGCTGCAGTCGGGCGACGACATGATCCTGAAGCGCATGAAGCGAAGGCACCTGCGCGACCAGTCGATCCAGTTCTGCACTGACGTGCGCAAGCTGCGCCCCGACATCGTCTTCGGCGCCGACATCATCGCCGGCTTCCCGACCGAGACCGACGAGATGTTCGAGAACTCGATCCGTATCGTCGAGGAGTGCGGGCTGACCCATCTCCACGTCTTCCCGTTTTCCCCCCGCGAAGGCACGCCCGCTGCGCGCATGCCGCAGGTTCGCCGCGACATCGTCAAGCAGCGTGCCGCACGCCTGCGCGGCACTGGTGATGCCGCCTACAAGCGCCACCTCGAAAGCCTCAAGGGCTCGCGCCAGCAGGTGCTTGTCGAGCGCGAGGGGCTCGGGCGGACGGAAGGCTTTACGCTGGTTGCGCTCGATCAGGGTGCTGCGGGCGAAATCATAGAGGTCGACATCGCCGGGCATGACGGCGAGCGGCTGACAGCGGCACCGGCCGCCGCGCGCGCGGCCTGACGAAAGCGACCGCATGGCATTCGGGTTCATCAAGAAA
This sequence comes from Aminobacter carboxidus, assembly GCF_014863355.1. Lineage (GTDB taxonomy): Bacteria > Pseudomonadota > Alphaproteobacteria > Rhizobiales > Rhizobiaceae > Aminobacter > Aminobacter carboxidus. The sequence goes on from NZ_JACZEP010000002.1 coordinate 350,988, forward strand.
GTCTTTTCCTTCGGCAGGAAGGAAGCCGTCGAGCAGCCGGCCGAGGACGAGGTCCTGCCGCCGCTGAACTTTGATGCGCTGGAAGCGCTCAAGCCGGCCGAGGAAATCCCGGTTGCTGCGGAAGCGCCTGCTGTCGCCGATGCGCCTGCCGCGCCCGTCGAGGAGCCGAAGCCGGAACCTGCACCGGTAATACCGCCCGCGCCACCGGTCGTTCCCGAGCCCAAGCCAGCCGAGCAACCGGCGCCGGTCGAGCCCACACCGCAGCCCGTACCGCAGGAAGAGCCAAAGCCCGAGCCCGTACCGGACGTTCCGGTGCCCGAGCCGGAGCAGCCTGCCGAGCGGCCGACGCCTGCGCCAAGCCCTGTTGAGCCCGAACCCGCGCCAGCAGAAGCTCCGGTCCCGGCGACGGAGCCGTCGACGCCCGAACTGCCCGAGGAAATCCCCGCCCAGCCGGTGCCCGCGGCGCCGGAGCCGGCGATGCGCGCCCCTGAAACGGAGCCGGTTGTCGAAGAACCCGTCGTCGAAGCGCTGCAGCCGGCAGAGCCTGTGGCTGAGGCACGTCCTGTCGACCCTGTCATCGAGGAACCTGCGCCAGCCGAAGTGGCTGAGCCTGTAGCAACAGCGGTCGAGGCAGAGCAGCCGGTTGCCGCGCTGCGCGAAACCGTTTCCGAGCCTGCAGCTGTCGTACCCGCTCCCGTGGAGCCCGTGCAGCCAGCACCTGCACCGGAGCCAAAGCCGTCCGCCGGCAAGGTCACCGTCCAGAAGAAGGTCGAGCAGAAGGCCGAGGTCGTGGAAGTGGCGGCGCCTGCGCCGCGGCAAAGCTGGTTCCAGCGCCTGCGCCAGGGCCTGTCGCGCTCGTCCAAGGAGCTGTCGGGCAACATCGCCGGCATCTTCACCAAGCGGAAGCTCGACGAAGACACGCTGCAGGACCTCGAGGACGTGCTGATCCGTGCCGATCTCGGCGTCGAAACCGCCTTGCGCGTCACCGACGCGCTGGCTGCCAGCCGCTACGGCAAGGATGTGTCGGACCACGAGGTCCGCTCGATCATGGCGGTCGAAGTCGAGAAGGTGCTGAAGCCGGTGGCGCTGCCGCTCGAGCTCGACCTGTCGCACAAGCCGCATGTCATCCTGGTTGTCGGCGTCAACGGCACCGGCAAGACCACGACCATCGGCAAGCTGGCGGCCAAGCTGACCGAAGGCGGGCTGTCGGTCATGCTGGCTGCCGGCGACACCTTCCGCGCCGCGGCGATCGAGCAGCTCAAGATCTGGGGCGAACGCACGAATTCTCCCGTCATCGCGACCAAGCTCGGCGCCGACGCCGCCGGCCTTGCCTATGACGCCTTCGAAAAGGCCAAGGAGGCCGGCTCGGACGTGTTGATCATCGACACGGCCGGGCGCCTGCAGAACAAGACCGAGCTGATGGCCGAGCTGGAGAAGATCGTGCGCGTGCTCGGCAAGCTCGACCCCGAGGCGCCGCACACCGTGCTGCAGACGGTCGACGCCACCACCGGCCAGAACGCGCTCAACCAGGTCGAGATCTTCCGCAACATCGCCGGCGTCAACGGCCTGGTGATGACAAAGCTCGATGGCACGGCGCGCGGCGGTATTTTGGTCGCAATCGCCGCCAAACATAAACTGCCGGTCTATTTCATCGGCGTCGGCGAACAGGTCGACGATCTCGAACCTTTTTCGGCAAGCGATTTCGCCAAGGCGATCGCAGGAGTCGCCTGACCTATGAATGCACCGATCCTCGAACGCGATCCCTCGGACCCGACAACCAAGAAGGAAGACGTCAGCCCGCTGCTCAAGCTGGTGCTGGAACTCGGGCCGCTGGTCGTGTTCTTCTTCGCCAATGCGCGCGGCGAATGGCTGGCGCAGAAGTTTCCAGCACTGGCCGAACTCGGCGGGCCGATTTTCATCGCCACCGGCCTGTTCATGGCGGCAACCGCTGCAGCCCTGATCGCATCGTGGCTGCTGACCCGCTCGCTGCCGATCATGCCGCTGGTCTCGGGCGTGGTGGTCTTCGTCTTCGGCGCACTGACGCTCTATCTGCAGGACGACGTCTTCATCAAGATGAAGCCGACGATCGTCAACACGCTGTTCGGCGCGATCCTGCTTGGCGGCCTGTGGTTCGGCAAGTCGCTGCTCGGTTATGTCTTTGCCTCGGCTTTTCGCCTCGATGCCGAAGGCTGGCGCAAGCTGACCTTCCGTTGGGGCCTGTTCTTCCTGTTTCTTGCCGTGGTCAATGAGGTTGTTTGGCGGTCATTTTCGACCGATACCTGGGTGGCGTTCAAAGTCTGGGGCATCATGCCGATAACCTTGCTCTTCACTTTCAGCCAGATGCCGCTCATCATGCGCCATTCGCTGGACGACCATTCGTCGAAATAGGGGGCATCATGGAGTTCATCACCGACCGCGAGGCGCTGCGCCAGCATTACCGGGCGCCGGGCGATGGCGCGGTGAAGAAGGAACTTCGCCGCCTCGACGAACACGCCAAAAGTTTCCTGGCGCGCAGCCCGTTCGTGCTCGTGGGCTCGTCCGACGACAAGGGCAATGCCGATGTCACGCCCAAGGGCGACAAGCCGGGCTTCGTTGCCGTGCTCGACGACAGCACCATCGCCATTCCCGACCGACCCGGCAACAACCGGCTCGACACGCTCGAGAACGTCCTGGTCAACCCGGCTGTCGGTCTGTTGTTCCTCATACCCGGCATGAATGAGACCTTGCGCATCAATGGCGAGGCGCGCCTTACCGCCGACCCGGCCTTGCGCGAAAAGCTCGCCGCCGAGGGCAAGCTGCCTGTTACCGTCATGGTCGTTGCCATCAAGGCGGTCTACATGCACTGCGCCAAGGCGTTCATGCGTTCCGAGCTGTGGGCGCCAGCCACCTGGCCCGATCGCGGCAGCCTGCCGACGCTCGGACAGATCCTGCGCGACCATCTGGCGCTGGCCGAAAATGCCGACGCGCTCGACCGTTCGCTCGACGAGGCCTACCGCAAGACCATGTGGTAACGTGCGCCGGACACGATTCGTCCGGTGGTCCCCTTGCTTTGATCGACATCCTTGCCATTTCAGGCAGCCTGCGCGCCGTCTCCTCCAACCGGGCGCTTATTGCTGCCTTGGCGCGCAACACGCCACCGGGTTGCCGTGTCAGCGTCTATGACGGTCTTGGCCGCCTACCGATTTTCAATCCCGATGACGAGTACGGGCCCGATGACCAGGGCGGGCGCACGCCACGCGAGGCGACAGCGCTCATCGACGCCATTACGTGAGCCGATGGTGTGATCGTCTCTTGTCCCGAATACGCCCATGGTGTGCCGGGCGGACTGAAGAATGCGCTGGACTGGCTGGTTTCACGTGATGCCGCCGTCGGCAAACCCGCCATGCAGGTACATGCCTCGCCGCGATCGCAATTTGCCCGTGCCGCCCTTGCCGAGATCATGAAGACAATGTCCTTCGACCTTTTCGATGGACCAGACCTGACCATCACGCTGCTGGGCAAAACGCCCCAGGAGATGGATGATATCCTCGCGGATGCCGTGAACATCGCATCGATGCGGAACACGCTGTCGGCGTTTTCCAGCTTTGTTAGCGCTTGTTAACCCGTTATGCGTGCCGCGCATTGCTGCGATGCAGCATCTTATTTTGCGGCGCAGCAGTTCCTATGTCATCATCAGATTGATCAGGGAGGTCAGTTTTCGCCGCATCTTGCGGCGCGATGAAAGGAACCTGCCATGTTTTTTGACAACCTTCTGAGCCGTGCCCGCGAAAGCGCTTCCAAGCGCAAGCACTACAAGCGCCTCGTCGCCGAGATCGACGGCTTCTCCGGCCGCGACCTGGCCGATATGCGCGCCGACCGCAGCGAGATGCTGTACCAGGCATACAAGCACGTCTACGGCTAAGACCTAGCCGCTATATATCAGGCCGGCCGGTATCTGACCGGCCGTTGCGACAAGGCGCGAGGGCACCCCAAGGGCATGCCGCAAGCGCCTTTTCTGTTGGCGGCGTCGCTGAAGCTGTCTGCTTCGGCTCAGTGCGCCGGCGTTGTCGCCGCCGCCGCGCGGGCATGCGACCGCTTCAGCCAATAACCGAAGATCGCCGCGGTGATGAAGGCGATCAGCCCGTAGATCGCTGCCGGAACCGCCATCGTCGCGTTGTTCAGCAACAGCGGGCTGAGTGCGATGGCGATCGCCAGCGTGCCATTGTGGATGCCGATCTCCATGCCGATCGCGGTTGCCTGGCGCTTTTCGACGCCAGCGGCGCGCGGGACAAAATAGCCGACGCCGAGGCTGACGAGGTTGAAGGCAAGTGCAGCGAGGCCGACGATCGGGCCCCAGGCCTTGAGCGTTTCCCACTCCTGGACAAGTGCCACGGCAACCACCGCAAACAAGAACAGCATCGAAAAGATCTTCACTGGTCGCGCCATGCGGTCGGCGAAGGCCGGGAAGCGGCTGCGCAGCCACATGCCGATCAGCACAGGCCCGAGCACGATGACGAACACCTGCACCACCTTGGCGAATTGCAGCGGAATCGCCTGGTCGCCCGACATGAAATGCGCCAGCGACCAGTTGACGATCAGCGGCAGCGTGAGGATCGACAGCGCCGAATTGATCGCCGTCAGCGTGATGTTCAACGCCACGTCGCCATCGGCCAGATGGCTGTAGAGATTGGCCGAGGTGCCGCCCGGGCTTGCCGCGAGCAGCATCATGCCCACCGCCAGCGCCGGCTCGAGGCCGAAGACATAGACGATGCCCAGGCAGGCCAGCGGCAGGATGACGGTCTGGCAGAGCAATGCGACGAGCACCGCCTTGGGTTTTTGCAGAACGTTGCGGAAATCCTCTGTCGTCAGCGACAGGCCAAGGCCGAGCATGATGACGCCGAGCGCCAGCGGCAGAAATATGATGAGCGCGGAACTGTCTTGCATTTACGCCTCCCCGACAGCCGCTTGCCGCGCCGTTGCGGCGTGCCTCTCCCCAGCGGCTGTATGAAAACGTAGTGCAAATCCAGACGATTCGCACCTGTCGCGAAAGGTCGGTCATATCAGGCGATTATTGTGCGGCGAGCGCCTTTTCGATCGCCGGCATCAGCGTGGCGGTGACCGCCTCCGGCGACAATGGCCCGACATGCTTGAAGGCGACCTTGCCGTCCTTGCCGACGAGGAACGTCTCGGGCACGCCATAGACGCCCCAGTCGATCGCGGTGCGGCCATTCTGGTCGACGCCGACGGCCTTGAACGGATTGCCGAGATCGCCGAGGAAGCGGCGGGCATTCTCCGGCTTGTCCTTGTAGTTCAGCCCAGCGATCGAGAAACGCTGGTCCTTGGACAGTTCGAGCAGCACCGGGTGCTCTTCGCGGCACGGCGCGCACCACGATGCCCAGACATTGACCAGGGTCACCTTGCCGGTGAACTCGGCCGAGTTGAGACCGGGCAACGAGAGGCCTTCGAGCGGCGGCAATTCGGTCTTGGGTGCGGTCTGGCCAATCAGCGCCGATGGAACGGCGGTCAGGTCGCGGCCGGACAGCAACTGCACCAGGAACAGGCCGGCGAGCGCCAGGAAAATCAGCAGCGGCAGCAGGACGAAGATCCTGCGCGGCCGCGCCGGCTTCTGGCTTTCGAAGCTCATGCCTTTGCCTTGTCCGAGCGACGGCGGTGACCGGCGGCTTCGAGCTCGGCCATTTCGCGCTTGCGGGCGCGCTGGTCAGCGAGGATCCAGAGGATCAGCCCGGCGATCGCAAGCGCTGAGATGCCATAGGCGGCGGTGACATAGAGGGCGTGCGCGCTCATCGGGCACCCTGGCAAGACTTGGTCATGTCGCTGTTTCCGAGCATTCTCTTCACTTAACGGCGGGCCAGCGGCGATGCAATCGGACGCCGCGCCGCACCGTGGCGGTTGAAGTGATCGTGATCAGTCGGTGCCCGAGCGCAAGGCGACCGCCGCCGCCAGCGGGCCGATGACGGCGAGAAACATGGTCAGCGCGCACAGAATCAGGAACGGCGGGGTGAACGGGTCGGGATCGTTGACCGCGCCATAGCTTGCTGTGACGCCGAAGATCAGCACGGGGATGACCAGCGGCAGCACCAGAACCGAGATCAGCAGGCCGCCGCGCGGCAGGGCGACGGTGACGGCGGCGCCTGCGGCGCCGATGAAGACGATGGCCGGCGTACCGACGAGCAAGGTGAGTGCGGTAGCTGCGATGCCGACAGGCTCCATGTTCATGAACAGGCCAAGCAACGGGGCGGCGATAACCAGCGGCAGCACGCTCGCGGTCCAGTGCGCCAGGCATTTGATCAGCACCGTCAGCGCCAGCATGTGCCGGTCGGCATTGAGTAGCAGCAGGTCGAGCGAGCCGTCCTCGCGGTCGGCCTGGAACAGTCGGTCGAGGCCGAGCAGGCTGGCGAGCAGTGCGCCGATCCACAGTATCGCCGGACCGATGCGGGCGAGCAGGTTGAGGTCGGGGCCGACACCGAAGGGGATGGTGACGATGACGGCGAGGAAAAACAGTACGCCCGTCAAGGCGCCACCGCCGGCGCGGACGCCCATTCTGAGATCGCGGAGGTAGAGGGCTAGCATGGATGCCCTCCATAGATGTGCGCGGAGAAATGGTGTTCCTGCCCACCCCCCTCTGTCCTGCCGGACATCTCCCCCGCAAGGGGGGAGATTGGCAGCTTCAGCCTCGCCGGAACTCCTGCAGAGTTGTCGATTGGCAACGACCGGCCCACAGTGTGATCTCCCCCCCTGCGGGGGAGATGTCCGGCAAGACAGAGGGGGGTGCGAAAGAGCGCAGTGCTTTCAGACATACACCCGCCCCATCTCCAGCGTCTTCACGCCCTGCAGCCCGAGCGGCAAATGCGTTGCGGCGACGACGATTCCGCCGGCGGCACAATGGTCCTGCATCAACGCTGCGAAACGCGCATCCGATGCCTTGTCGAGGCCAGATGTCGGCTCGTCGAGCAACCAGACCGGGCGATGGCTGATGAGCAGCTTGGCGATGGCGGCGCGGCGCTTCTGGCCGGTCGAGAGATAGCCGAAGGGCAGGTGGCCAAGGCCGCCGAGGCCGACCTCTTCGAGTGCGTCCGAGACGCCGAGCTGGCCGTCGCCAGCGAAGTCGCGCCAGAACTCGAGGTTCTCCTGCACGGTCAGGGCCGACTTCATCGCGTTCAGGTGGCCGAGATAGTGACAGGCCGAGGCAACCGTCGGAAACGCCTCGCTGTCGCCCTCGAAAGCGATTCGTCCGTGGCTGTGCGGCAGGAGCCCTGCGATGACGCGCAGCAAGGTCGACTTGCCCGAGCCGTTGGGGCCGGTGACGACAAGTGCCTCGCCGTCAGCAAGCACGAAGCCGATGCCGTCGAAAACCGCCTCGCCACCACGTTCCCCGCTGAGATTTTCGGCGATAAGCCGCATTCTTCCCCCGTCGCCGAGACCATGTCGCTGCCGCTTTGCTTCGCAGCAAAATAGGCGAATCTCCGTCTAGAACTATTCCAATAAATTCTCTATATGCCACTCGACCATGCCAGCGGTCGGCATGGAAACAGAATTTGCGCCGAACCAGCGCACGCGCCGCCTTGAACGGCTCGGGTTGCTTGGGACCGGACAGCGGAAATGGCCGTACCCGCACCTTTGCGCGTGATTGCATGCCCATCGGAGTCCGTTCCCTTTCAGGTTGAACAGACAAGGATGGATCGCACGTGTCCAAATCACTCGACAGTTTCAATTGCCGCCGCACCCTTACCGCGGCAGGTACCGACTATGTCTATTACAGCCTCATCGAGGCCGAGAAGAACGGCCTGACCGGCATCTCGCAGCTGCCCTATTCGATGAAGGTGCTGCTGGAAAACCTGCTGCGCAACGAAGACGGCCGCACCGTCACCAAGGAAGCCATCCAGGCAGTTGCCGGCTGGCTGACCGACAAGGGCACGGCCGGCGTCGAGATCGCCTACCGCCCGGCGCGCGTGCTGATGCAGGACTTCACCGGCGTTCCCGCCGTCGTCGACCTGGCAGCGATGCGTGACGGCCTTGCCTCGCTTGGCGGCGATCCGCAGAAGATCAACCCGCTGGTGCCGGTCGACCTGGTCATCGATCACTCGGTCATCGTCGACGAATTCGGCACCCCGCTGGCCTTTGCCCGCAACGTCGAGCTCGAATATGAGCGCAACGAAGAGCGCTACAAGTTCCTGAAGTGGGGCCAGCAGGCGTTCCGCAACTTCCGCGTCGTGCCGCCCGGCACCGGCATCTGCCATCAGGTCAACCTCGAATACCTCGCCCAGACCGTGTGGACGAACACCGAAGACGGCGAAACCACCGCTTATCCCGACACCTGCGTCGGCACCGACTCGCACACCACCATGGTCAACGGCCTGGGCGTGCTCGGCTGGGGCGTCGGCGGCATCGAGGCGGAAGCCGCGATGCTCGGCCAGCCGGTTTCCATGCTTTTGCCCGAGGTCATCGGTTTCCGCCTGACCGGCAAGCTCAGGGAAGGCGTCACTGCCACCGACCTGGTGCTGACCGTCACCCAGATGCTGCGCAAGAAGGGCGTCGTCGGCAAGTTCGTCGAATTCTTTGGCCCCGGCCTTTCCAACATGACGCTGGCCGACCGCGCCACCATCGGCAACATGGCGCCGGAATATGGTGCGACCTGCGGCTTCTTCCCGGTCGATGTGGAAACCATCCGCTACCTCAACATGTCAGGCCGCGCTGAAAACCGCATCGCGCTCGTTGAGGAATACTCCAAGGCGCAGGGCATGTGGCGCGACACCTCGTCGGCCGATCCAGTCTTCACCGACCTGCTCGAGCTCGACATGGAAACGGTTGTCCCGTCGATGGCCGGCCCGAAGCGTCCGGAAGGCCGCATCCCGCTCGAAGGCATCGCCTCGGGCTTCGCGACCGCTCTGGAAGCCGAGTACAAGAAGACCGTCGACACCGCCAAGCGCTACGCCGTCGAAGGCGAAAACTTCGATCTCGGCCATGGCGACGTGGTGATCGCGGCGATCACGTCCTGCACCAACACCTCGAACCCGAGCGTGCTGATCGGTGCCGGCCTTCTGGCTCGCAACGCCAACCGCATCGGCCTCAAGCAGAAGCCGTGGGTCAAGACCTCGCTGGCGCCTGGTTCGCAGGTGGTGGCCGAGTATCTCGAAAAGGCCGGCCTGCAGAAGGAGCTCGACCAGATCGGCTTCAACCTCGTCGGCTTCGGCTGCACGACCTGCATCGGCAACTCCGGCCCGCTGCCGGCGCCGATCTCCAAGACCATCAACGACAAGGGCCTGATCGGTGCGGCCGTGCTTTCGGGCAACCGCAACTTCGAAGGCCGCGTCTCGCCCGACGTGCAGGCCAACTACCTGGCTTCGCCGCCACTGGTCGTTGCCTATGCGCTCGCCGGTTCGGTGACCAAGGACCTGACATCAGAGCCGCTCGGTGAAGACCGCGACGGCAACCCGGTATTCCTCAGGGATATCTGGCCGACCAATGTCGAGATCGACCAGTTCATCGCCGAAAACGTCACCCGCGAGCTGTTTGCCCGCAAATATGCCGACGTCTTCAAGGGCGATGAGAACTGGCAGAACGTCCAGGCGCCGGAAGGCCAGACCTATGCCTGGGACGACAAGTCGACCTATGTGCAGAACCCGCCCTACTTCGTCGGCATGGGCTCGAAGCCGGGCCAGATCGGCAAGATCGAGGGCGCGCGCGTGCTTGGCCTGTTCGGCGACAAGATCACCACCGACCACATCTCGCCGGCCGGTTCGATCAAGGCGGCTTCGCCTGCCGGCAAGTACCTGACCGACAACGGCGTCGGCGTTGCCGACTTCAACCAGTACGGCACGCGTCGTGGCAACCACGAGGTGATGATGCGCGGCACCTTCGCCAACATCCGCATCCGCAACCACATGCTCGGCGAAAACGGCCGCGAGGGTGGCTACACCTTCCACTACCCCAGCAAGGAAGAGCTGCCGATCTATGACGCCGCGATGCAGTACCGCAGCGAAGGCGTGCCGTTGGTGATCTTTGCCGGCGTCGAGTACGGCAACGGCTCGTCGCGCGACTGGGCTGCCAAGGGCACCAACCTGCTCGGCGTTCGCGCCGTCATCGCCCAGTCGTTTGAGCGCATCCACCGCTCGAACCTGGTCGGCATGGGCGTCATCCCGTTCACCTTCGAGGAAGGCACGTCGTGGAAGACGCTCGGCCTCAAGGGCGACGAGCAGGTGACGATCGACGGCCTCGAGACGATCAAGCCGCGTCAGAAGATGGTCGCCAAGATCACCTTCGCCGACGGTTCGGTGAAGGACGTTCCGATCCTGTGCCGCATCGATACGCTTGACGAGCTCGACTACTACAAGAATGGCGGCATCCTGCAGTACGTGCTGCGCGACCTCGCCGCATAAGTTCGACGCACGATTCATGTGAAACAAACCGCCGGGGCGAAAGCTCCGGCGGTTTTTCTTGTTGGGGCACGCCTGGCCATGCCCCGTTTCCGGTTTGGCCATTGCTCGTGAAAGCTTCGGGAAGCGGGGCGCGGCACTCGTCAGGCAAATTTCGCGACGCTTAAAGATAGCCAATCGTGGCAGCGCCGAAAAATGCGAAGACGTGGAAACTCCATCCCCACTCACTTAACCGCTATGGCAAGGCGATCATTCAGCCGAACCAGCCGAGCGGAAGGCAGCCGCTGCGGAGTCTAGGCTCGGGCGGCCAACGCGGAAGCGGGTGCGGTTGGCAGCCACCGAACGCCAGTCGATGCCATCAACGGCACGTCGAAATACGCCATCTGCCGTATTGTCCGGACGGCTGTTGCCGGGACATCTGCCGACCTGAAGGACCCCGTTGTCGCGGGTCGAAATCGACGAAGGAGCAGGTTCGATGAGGTTGATGACGCTTGGGGCAGCTTGGCTGCTTGCCGTGTCCACCGGTGCGGCGGTGGGTGCGGATGCCACACCGGCGCAGCCGGCCGAGGGTTTCATCTGGACCGGCGGCTATGTCGGCGTCCAAGCCGGCCATCTCTGGGGCAATGGGCGGACTTCGGCTGAAACCGGCTGGACGAGCAAGCCGGATGTCGCTGGCTGGCTTGGCGGCGTTTATGCGGGCTACTATCATCAGCTGGCAAACCAGGTCGTGATCGGTATCGAAGCCGACCTTGCCTGGAGCAATGCCGATGGTTTCGGGCAGGCGTATGATGGATCAGGCACGCCCTTGCCACCACCGGTCATTGGCGATGTGTACGAGCTCAACTGGTCGGGTGCGGCGCGCCTGAAGCTGGGTTACGCGATGGATCGCCTGCTGCCTTACATCGCTGGCGGCGTCGCGTTCGCTGACGTCAATGTCCACGCCATCGACGATGGCATCAGGATCAGCCCGATCGTTGGCGACACGATGGTGGGATGGACACTCGGTGCCGGTGTCGAATACGCATTCACCGACAATCTGATCGGCCGCGTCGAGTACCGCTACACCGACTTCGGCGATTTCGACCTGTCGTCGTTTGCGACGGCGGAGCTTACGACGCACGACGTTCGTTTGGGCCTCGCCTACAAGTTCTGAGCATTGGCACCTACGCCAACCCAAGCCCCGGCCTTGCGCCGGGCTTTTTGTTTGATCAGGGATGCTTGAGGGGCAGGCAGCCTGCGTGCCGGAAATGCCGTGCTGCGGAAAAGCTCTCCACGTCAGGTCGAGTGATCCGGCGAGGCGCGACCTCAAGCGTCGTCGCGCAGGTCGTAGACATACATGACGAATGTCTCCGCCGGTTCAACCGGCTCCTTGCGTCGTTCATAGAGGGCTCGGGCGGGGATGTTGTCGAGTTCGGTGCCGAGCCATGCTTCCTCGCAACCGGCCTCGCGGCCGGCGGCGAACAGCGCGTCCATCAGCCGGTTGGCGATGCCGCGGCGATGCCAGGCCGGCGAGACGCCGAGCTCGTCGACATAAAGCTCGGTCGGCTTGTCCAAATGGCGGTGGATCATGCCGGCGGCCTGCGCCACAACCTGGCCATCATCGAGGGCGACGAAGAGCAGGTGGCCTGGCGAGGCGAGGCAGGCCTTCAGGCGGGCGTCATCTACCGGCTCGTCGAAGACGTCGTCGGCGACATTGTCGAGCAGGTGTTCGTCGACCGGCCGGAGCCTACGGATTTCGATGGGCGGCATCGCGGTCTTCACCTTTTCTTCGTAAAGGCGTCACAAAACTTTGACGTTTACGTAAATCCCGTTGTTTCTAACCGATTGAAAAAGTTGAGGTCAAAATAATCGGTTGAATTTTTTTGGCCACGGAGCTATTGCGAGCCGCTATTTCTGGCTGCATTTCCGCGGCCTCTCTGGCCCAAACCTACTCCACCCCGCCGCCACGGCGTCGTTACAGGCAAAGGGAAATTCCTTCATGGCACGCAACAAGATAGCCCTCATCGGCTCCGGCATGATTGGCGGTACGCTCGCCCATATGATCGGCCTCAAGGACCTCGGCGACGTGGTCATGTTCGATATTGCCGAAGGCATCCCGCAGGGTAAAGGCCTCGATATCGCCCAGTCCTCGACCGTCGACGGCTTCGACTCGCGCTACACCGGCGTCAACGACTATGCCGGCATCGAGGGTGCCGATGTCTGCATCGTCACCGCCGGCGTGCCACGCAAGCCCGGCATGAGCCGCGACGACCTGCTCGGCATCAACCTCAAGGTCATGGAACAGGTCGGCGCCGGCATCAAGAAGTATGCCCCCAAGGCCTTCGTCATCTGCATCACCAACCCGCTCGACGCCATGGTGTGGGCGCTGCAGAAGTTCTCGGGCCTGCCCAAGAGCCACGTCGTCGGCATGGCCGGCGTGCTCGACTCGGCACGCTTCCGCTACTTCCTGTCGGAAGAGTTCAAGGTTTCGGTCGAAGACGTCAGCGCCATGACGCTGGGCGGCCACGGCGACGACATGGTGCCGATGGTGCGCTATTCGACGGTTGCCGGCATTCCGCTGCCGGACCTGATCAAGATGGGCTGGACCAGCCAGGACAAGCTCGACGCCATTGTCGAGCGCACCCGCAAGGGTGGCGGCGAGATCGTCGGCCTGCTCAAGACCGGCTCGGCCTACTACGCGCCGGCCTCGTCGGCGATCCAGATGGCCGAGGCCTATCTCAAGGACAAGAAGCGCGTGCTGCCTTGCGCGACGCACCTGTCGGGCCAGTATGGCGTCAAGGACATGTATGTCGGCGTGCCCGTGGTGATCGGCGCCGGCGGCGTCGAGCGCATCATCGAGCTCGACTTCAACAAGGCCGAGCAGAAGATGTTCGAAAAGTCGGTCGACGCGGTGAAGGGCCTGTGCGAGGCCTGCGTCGCGATCGCGCCGAACCTCGCCAAGAAGTAAGGGACAACGCGCATGAACATCCACGAATATCAGGGCAAGCAATTGCTCAAGGGTTTCGGTGCTCCCGTCGCTGACGGCGTGCCGGTGTTCAAGATCGAGGAAGCGGAAGCAGCCGCCAAGGCGCTGCCGGGTCCGCTCTACGTCGTGAAGAGCCAGATCCACGCCGGCGGCCGCGGCAAGGGCAAGTTCAAGGAGCTGCCCGCCGACGCCAAGGGCGGCGTGCGTCTCGCCAAGTCGGTCGACGAAGTCGTGGCGTTTGCCAAGGAAATGCTCGGCAACACGCTGGTGACCAAGCAGACCGGCCCGGCCGGCAAGCAGGTCAACCGCCTCTACATCGAAGATGGCGCCGACATCGACCGCGAGCTGTACCTGTCGATCCTCGTCGACCGCTCGGTCGGCCGCGTTGCCTTCGTGGTTTCGACCGAAGGCGGCATGGACATCGAGGCCGTTGCCCACGACACGCCGGAAAAGATCATCACGGTTGCCATCGACCCGGAAAAGGGCGTCACCGCTGACGACCTCAAGGCGCTGAACGGCGCGCTGAAGCTTTCGGGCGAGGCGGCCAAGGACGGCGAGAGCCTGTTTCCGATCCTCTATAAGGCGTTTGTCGACAAGGACATGAGCCTGCTCGAGGTCAACCCGCTGATCGTCATGAAGGACGGCCGCCTGCGCGTGCTCGACGCCAAGGTGTCGTTCGACAACAACGCGCTGTTCCGCCACGCCGACGTGCTCGAGCTGCGCGACACCACCGAAGAAGACGCCAAGGAAATCGAGGCGTCGAAGTATGACCTCGCTTACGTGGCGCTCGACGGCAACATCGGCTGCATGGTCAACGGTGCCGGCCTCGCCATGGCGACGATGGACATCATCAAGCTCTACGGTGCCGAGCCCGCCAACTTCCTCGACGTCGGCGGCGGCGCTTCGAAGGAGAAGGTGACGGCGGCGTTCAAGATCATCACCGCCGATCCGGCCGTGAAGGGCATCCTGATCAACATCTTCGGCGGCATCATGAAGTGCGACATCATCGCCGAAGGCGTGATCGCTGCCGTCAAGGAAGTCGGGCTCAAGGTTCCGCTGGTGGTTCGCCTCGAAGGCACCAATGCGGAACTCGGCAAGAAGATCATCAACGAGAGCGGGCTGAACGTCGTTTCCGCCGACGACCTCGACGACGCGGCGAAGAAGATCGTCGCTGCGGTGAAGGGAAACTGAGCCAATGTCCATTCTCATCGACAAGAACACCAAGATCCTGGTGCAGGGCCTGACCGGCAACACCGGTTCGTTCCACACCGAGCAGGCGCTGGCCTATCACGGCACCAAGATGGTCGGCGGCATCCACCCCAAGAAGGGTGGCGAGAAGTGGGACGGCTCCGTGCCGTTGCCGATCTTCTCGACGGTTGCCGAAGGCAAGGAAAAGACCGGCGCCAATGCGTCGGTGGTCTATGTGCCGCCGGCAGGCGCTGCCGCTGCGATCATCGAGGCGATCGACGCCGAGATCCCGCTGATCGTGTGCATCACCGAGGGCATCCCGGTCTCCGACATGATCAAGGTCAAGGCGCGTCTCGACCGCTCGACGTCGCGCCTGATCGGCCCGAACTGCCCTGGCATCGTCACGCCCGACCAGTGCAAGATCGGCATCATGCCGGGCAACATCTTCCGCAAGGGTTCGGTCGGCGTTGTTTCGCGCTCCGGCACGCTTACCTATGAGGCGGTGTTCCAGACGACGAATGCCGGTCTCGGCCAGTCGACGGCTGTCGGCATCGGCGGCGACCCGGTCAAGGGCACGGAATTCATCGACATGCTCGAGATGTTTCTGGCCGACGACGAGACCAAGTCGATCATCATGATCGGCGAAATCGGCGGCTCGGCCGAAGAGGACGCAGCGCAGTTCCTCATCGACGAAGCCAAGCGCGGCCGCAAGAAGCCGATGGCCGGCTTCATCGCCGGGCGCACCGCACCGGAAGGCCGCACCATGGGTCACGCAGGTGCCGTGATCTCCGGCGGCAAGGGCGGCGCGGAAGACAAGATCGCGGCCATGGAGGCAGCGGGCATCCGCGTGTCGCCGTCGCCGGCACGTCTCGGCACCACGCTGGTCGAGGCGATCAAGGGCTAAGGCCAAGTGAATAGGGGAGCAGGGCAGTAAGGTAGCAGGGAATTCAGATCATTGCCCTACTGCTTACTGCCCTACTCCCTTCAAAACAGGAGAGGAGCCAGAGGCTCCGCAGGACAAAATGGCACGATCAGATCAGGCCAACGACCAATTTTCCCTCACTTCGTTCCTCTATGGCGGCAATGCCGACTATATCGAGGCGCTGCACGCCGCCTATCTCGACGACCCTGAAGCGGTCGATCCCGAATGGCGCGACTTCTTCGGCGCGCTGAAGGACGACGCCGGCGACATCCGCAAGAACGCCAAGGGCGCCTCGTGGTCGACGCCGAGCTGGCCGCTGCAGGCCAATGGCGAACTGGTTTCCGCGCTCGACGGCAACTGGGGCATGGTCGAGAAGCTGATCGAAAAGAAGGTCAAGGACAAGGCGGTCGCTGTAACCGGCACTGAACCGTCCAAGGCCGACGTGCTGCAGGCGACGCGCGATTCGGTGCGTGCCATCATGATGATCCGCGCCTACCGCATGCGCGGCCACCTGCACGCCAATCTCGACCCGCTCGGCATCGCCAAGCCGCTCGAGGACTATAACGAGCTGTCGCCCGAGGCCTATGGCTTCACTGACGCCGACTACGACCGTCCGATCTTCATCGACCACGTGCTGGGCCTCGAATACGCGACCATCCGCGAGATGCTCGAGATCCTGAAGCGCACCTATTGCTCGACGCTCGGCGTCGAGTTCATGCACATCTCCGATCCAGAGGAGAAGGCGTGGATCCAGGCCCGCATCGAGGGGCCGGACAAGGCGATCGAATTCACGCCCGAGGGCAAGAAGGCGATCCTGTCCAAGCTGATCGAGGCCGAGGGCTTCGAGCAGTTCATCGACGTCAAGTACAAGGGTACCAAGCGCTTCGGCCTCGACGGCGGCGAGTCGCTGATCCCGGCGCTCGAGCAGATCGTCAAGCGCGGCGGTTCGCTCGGCCTCAAGGAGGTCGTGCTCGGCATGGCCCACCGCGGCCGCCTCAACGTCCTGACCAACGTCATGGCCAAGCCGCATCGCGCGGTGTTCCACGAGTTCAAGGGCGGCTCCTACGCGCCTGACGACGTCGAAGGTTCGGGCGACGTGAAGTACCACCTCGGCGCTTCGTCGGACCGCGAGTTCGACGGCAACAAGGTCCACCTGTCGCTGACCGCCAACCCCTCGCACCTCGAGATCGTCGATCCGGTCGTGATGGGCAAGGCGCGCGCCAAGCAGGACCAGCTGTTCGGTCGTGCCCGTGGCGAGATCGTGCCGCAGGAAGAGCGCGCCAAGGTGATGCCGCTGCTGCTGCACGGCGATGCGGCATTTGCCGGCCAGGGCGTGATCGCCGAAATCCTCGGCCTGTCTGGCCTGCGCGGCCATCGCGTCGCCGGCACGCTGCACTTCATCATCAACAACCAGATCGGCTTCACGACGAACCCGCGCTTCTCGCGCTCGTCGCCCTATCCGTCCGACGTTGCCAAGATGATCGAAGCGCCGATCTTCCACGTCAACGGCGACGATCCCGAAGCGGTGGTGTTCGCGGCCAAGGTCGCGACCGAATTCCGGATGAAGTTCCACAAGCCTGTTGTCGTGGACATGTTCTGCTACCGCCGCTTCGGCCACAACGAAGGCGACGAGCCTGCGTTCACGCAGCCGATCATGTACCGCAACATCCGCACCCATAAGACCACGGTGCAGACCTATGCCGACAAGCTGATCGCCGAGGGTCTGATGGCCCAGGCCGAACTCGACAAGATGCGTGCTGACTGGCGCGACCATCTCGAAGCTGAGTTCGAGGCCGGCCAGGCCTACAAGCCCAACAAGGCCGACTGGCTTGATGGCGCCTGGTCCGGCTTGCGCACCGCCGACAACCAGGACGAACAGCGCCGCGGCAAGACCGCGGTACCGGTCAAGACGCTGAAGGAAATCGGCAAGAAGCTGACCGAGGTGCCGGCCGATTTCGAGGCGCACAAGACGATTGGCCGTTTCCTCGAAACGCGCCGCAAGATGATCGAATCGGGCGAAGGCATCGACTGGTCGACGGCGGAAGCCCTGGCGTTCGGCTCGATCCTGCTCGACGGCAATCCGATCCGGCTCTCGGGCCAGGATTCGGAGCGCGGCACGTTCTCGCAGCGCCACTCGGTGCTGTACGACCAGAAGGACGAGACGCGCTACATTCCGCTCAACAACCTGTCGGCAGCACAGGCCGGCTACGAGGTCATCAACTCGATGCTCTCGGAAGAGGCCGTGCTCGGCTTCGAATACGGCTACAGCCTCGCCGAGCCCAAGGCACTGACGCTTTGGGAAGCGCAGTTCGGCGATTTCGCCAATGGCGCGCAGGTGGTGTTCGACCAGTTCATCTCGTCTGGCGAACGCAAGTGGCTGCGCATGTCGGGCCTCGTGTGCCTGCTGCCGCACGGCTATGAAGGCCAGGGTCCGGAGCATTCGTCGGCACGCCTCGAACGCTTCCTGCAGCTCTGCGCCGAAGACAACATGCAGGTGGCCAACGTCACGACGCCGGCCAACTACTTCCACATCCTGCGCCGGCAGCTGAAGCGCGACTTCCGCAAGCCGCTGATCCTGATGACGCCGAAGTCGCTGCTGCGCCACAAGCGCGCCGTGTCTTCGCTGTCGGAGATCTCGGGCGAGAGCTCGTTCCACCGCCTTTTGTGGGACGACGCCCAGTATCTCGGCAACGAGCCGATCAAGCTGGTCAAGGATTCGAAGATCCGCCGCGTGGTGCTGTGCGCCGGCAAGGTCTATTACGACCTCTACGAGGAGCGCGAGAAGCGCGGCATCGACGACATCTACCTGTTGCGCGTCGAGCAGCTCTATCCGTTCCCGGCCAAGGCGCTGATCACCGAGCTCAGCCGCTTCCGCAATGCCGAGATGGTGTGGTGCCAGGAAGAGCCCAAGAACATGGGTGCGTGGTCGTTCATCGACCCGTATCTGGAATGGGTGCTCGCCCATATCGACGCCAAGCACCAGCGCGTGCGTTACACCGGCCGTCCGGCCGCCGCCTCTCCGGCGACGGGCCTGGCTTCCAAGCACAAGGCACAACTCGAGGCGTTCCTCGACGACGCCCTCGGCGAATAACCAAAGAACGGACAGGCAAAAAATGGCTACCGAAATCCGTGTCCCCACCCTCGGCGAATCCGTGTCCGAGGCAACGATCGGCAAGTGGTTCAAGAAGGCCGGCGACGTGATCGTCGTCGACGAGCCGCTGGTTGAACTCGAAACCGACAAGGTCACCATCGAGGTGCCGGCACCTTCGGCCGGCGTGCTGGTCGAACTGACCGTCAAGGAAGGCGAGACTGTCGGCGTCGGCGCATTGCTCGGCACCATCGGTGCCGGCGACGGCGCTGTTGCAGCCGCAAAGCCGGCAGCTGTCGCCCAGGCCTCGGCCTCGAGCGTCAAGGAAGCTGTCGCACAGACCGCTTCAATTGCCGGCTCGCCGCCGATCGAAGAACGCAAGATGCCGCCGGCACCGGCTGCCGCCAAGCTGCTGGCCGAGACCAACCTGTCGGTCGACCAGGTCGCCGGCTCGGGCAAGCGCGGCCAGGTGCTGAAGGGCGATGTGCTCGACGCCATCACCAAGGGCATTTCCGCTCCTGCCGCAGCCCCTGTCGCTGCTCCGGTCGTCGCCCGCGTTCCCTCGAGCGTTTCCGATGCGCCGCGTGAAGAGCGCGTGCGGATGACCAAGCTGCGCCAGACCATCGCACGCCGCCTCAAGGAGGCGCAATCGA
Source organism: Aminobacter carboxidus (assembly GCF_014863355.1). GTDB lineage: Bacteria > Pseudomonadota > Alphaproteobacteria > Rhizobiales > Rhizobiaceae > Aminobacter > Aminobacter carboxidus. Next base: position 370,177 of record NZ_JACZEP010000002.1, read on the forward strand.
CGGCTGCCATGCTGACCACCTTCAACGAGGTCGACATGAGCGCGGTGATGGCGCTGCGCACCAAATACAAGGACGTCTTCGAAAAGAAGCACGGCGTGAAGCTCGGCTTCATGGGCTTCTTCACCAAGGCGGTGACGCATGCGCTGAAGGAAATCCCTGCCGTCAACGCCGAGATCGACGGCACCGACATCATCTACAAGAACTTCGCCCATGTCGGCGTTGCCGTCGGCACCGAAAAGGGCCTGGTGGTTCCTGTCGTGCGCGATGCCGACCAGATGTCGATCGCCGAGATCGAGAAGGAAATCGGCCGCCTCGGCCTCGCCGCGCGCGATGGCAAGCTGTCGGTCGCCGACATGCAGGGCGGCACCTTCACCATCTCCAATGGTGGCGTCTACGGTTCGCTGATGTCGACGCCGATCCTGAACGCGCCGCAGTCGGGCATCCTGGGCATGCACAAGATCCAGGACCGTCCGGTCGTGGTCGGCGGCCAGATCGTCATCCGCCCGATGATGTATCTCGCTTTGTCCTACGATCACCGCATCGTCGACGGCAAGGAAGCCGTGACCTTCCTGGTCCGCGTCAAGGACAGCCTGGAAGATCCCGAACGCCTGGTTCTCGACCTCTGATCCAACCGAGGAAAGGTGCCCGGATTACCGGGCACCTGCTCTGGTCGGCAAAGGTCTAGAGCCTCAAAATGCGAGGGGCGATGGAAGCCGCGGCAGCGTCGACGGAAATCTGGGTCCTGGGCTGGAGTGTCGTGCTGCTGATCGTGCACATATTGGTGCAGGCCCTGTCGCTCGACCTGTCCGGCGATTTCAACATCAAGTACCTGCTGAGCTCGCGTGACGAGGGCCTCGCCTCGAAAAGCGTGATCTCGGGGCGGCTCAAGCGGTCGCTCGACAACATGCTGGAGACCTATCCCGCCTTCATCGCACTTGCGCTGGCGCTGGCGGTGACAGGCAAGACCGGTGAGCTGGGTGCCGTCGGCGCCGTGACCTGGATTCTCGCGCGCCTGCTCTATGCCGGACTTTATGTCGGAGGCGTTCCCGTTTTGCGCACCATCGTCTGGTTCGTTTCGATCGGCGGGCTGGTCCTGATGGTCGTGCGCCTGATGACGTAAGATCGCTGCCTGAAGAAACCGAAACGAGACGGTCGCATGGCTTTTGAACCCGACATTCCCGCAATCCAGGTGCATCTCTGCGTCAAGGACGGCAAGGCGGCGATCGCCTTCTACGAAAAGGCGTTCGATGCGGTCGAGACCTTCGAGCAGATGGCCGATGATGGGGTACGCGTGCTGCATGCCAACCTGGCGATGTTCGGCGGCGAAGTGATGCTGCACGACGAGTTCCCCGAGTTCGGCGCCGACGTTTTGTCGCCGCTGACCCGCGGTGGTGCCTCGGTGACCGTCAACATCAACCTGAAGCTGCCCGGCCAGGTCGACCAGGCCGTCGAGCGTGCCTCCGCCGCCGGCGCAAAGGTGGTGATGCAGCCCGACGACATGTTCTGGGGCGCCCGCTACGCCAAGATCCAGGACCCGTTCGGTCATGTCTGGGCTTTCAATGCGCCGTTGGGCAACGTGTCGGTGGGGAGTGACAAGGCATGACGCAATACGTGTTCGAATTCGCCGGCCTGATGGCCGTCTTCGCCGTGCTGATGGTGGTGCCGGGCGCCGACTTCGTCATGGTGGTGCGCCAGAGCGTGGTGCATGGCCGCCGTGCCGCCATCATCACCAGCTTCGGCATAGGCGTGTCACTGCTGTTTCATGTCAGCTACACCATCCTGGGCATCGGGCTGATCGTGTCGAAGTCGTTGCTGCTGTTTTCGCTGATCAAGTGGGCCGGTGCGGCCTATCTGCTCTATCTCGGCATCAAGGCGCTTCGCGCCGGGCCGATGGAGATGGCGTCGGTCGAGGTTCAGGAAGGCGGCGGCGAGGCCAGGGCAATTTCGGCGCTGCGCTGCTTCCTGATGGGGTTCGTCACCAACGCGCTCAACCCCAAGGCCGTGTTGTTCTTCCTGCCCCTGTTCACGGCGATGGTCAGCCACGAAACACCGGCCGCGGTGAAGGGCGTCTACGGCCTGCTGATGGCGGTGGTGCTGATCGCCTGGTTCGTCCGCGTGTCGATGTTCTTCACCATGGCCTCGGTGCGCGAGCGCTTCGTTGCCTGGGGCCGCTGGTTCAACAAGGTGACCGGCATGATCTTCATCGGGCTTGGCGTGAAGCTCGCCACCGTGCAGGCCGGCTGATGCGGTTTCAGGCGCTGATCGCTGTGATTGCGGTGCTGTCGGCGACGACGGCCCAAGCGGCATGCCCGATCGAGCTTGCCGTCTATGGCGACCGCGACGGCGCCGCCGAGATCGACTTCCGGCCGACGCTGGAATCGGCAACCGTGACCAACAGCTTCAAGATGGTGATGGACAATTCCATCGTGCTCGACGGCGTGGTGATGTGGTCGCAGGACGTGGCGCGGCCGAATGGCATGCTGATGCACCAATGCCCCGAGGGCGATGTGACCGGCGAAGAGATCGAAGCCTGCACGGTGTGGCAAGGCGTGATCTACAGCGTCGACGAACAGGGCAATGTCGGGCTTCTGCCGCGTGAGCGGATCGCGGCTGCTGCGCCGAAGAAGCTGATCTTCTCCGACCTGGGCCACGGGCTCAGGACATCCGCTGCCTATGGTCCCCAAGGCTTCTCCAAAGTGCCGTGGGACGTGTTCGAGCTGAAGGGGTGCCAGGAATGAGCGCTCAGGGAAAAGTCCTGTTGGTAACCGGCGGCAGCCGCGGCATCGGTGCCGCCACCTGCCGGCTGGCTGCCAAGGCCGGCTACCACGTTGCCATCAACTATGCGTCGAACGAAGCCGCGGCAAACGCGTTGGTGGCCGAGATCAAGGCATCGGGTGGCGAGGCGATCGCGATCAAGGGCGATGTCGGCAACGAGGCCGACGTGCTTGGAATGTTCGCCGAGGTCGACCGGACTTATGGCCGGCTCGACGCCTTCGTCAACAATGCCGGGGTTGTCGACATGAAGGCGCGGGTCGACGAGATGAGCGCCTTCAGGCTGGAGCGCATGATGCGCATTAATGTCGTGGGCTCGATCCTGTGTGCCCGCGAGGCGGTCAAGCGGATGTCGAGCCTGCATGGCGGTGCTGGTGGCGCCATCGTCAACATCTCGTCGGCGGCAGCGACCCTTGGATCGCCCGGCGAATATGTCGACTATGCCGCCTCGAAAGGCGCGATCGACACCTTCACCATCGGACTTGCCAAGGAGATTGCAACCGAGGGCGTGCGCGTCAACGCGGTACGGCCCGGCATCATCGACACCGAAATCCATGCCTCGGGCGGACAGCCGGACCGGATTGCCGCCATTCGCGGCCTGGTGCCGATGAAGCGCGAAGGCAAGGCTGAAGAAGTTGCCCATGCCGTCATCTGGCTTTTGTCGGATGAGGCATCATATACGACGGGCTCAATTTTGAACGTGAGCGGCGGCCGCTGAGCGCGCCCCAGGAGAAGGACAGGACAATGGCATATGACGTCGTCGTAATCGGATCGGGCCCAGGCGGCTATGTGTGCGCCATCAAGGCAGCACAGCTCGGATTGAAGGTCGCCGTGGTCGAGAAGAACGCGACCTTCGGCGGCACCTGCCTGAACATCGGCTGCATTCCCTCCAAGGCGCTGCTGCATGCCTCCGAGATGCTGGCCGAGGCGCAGCATTCGTTCGACGCGCTCGGCGTCGAGGTCGGCACGCCGAAGATGAACCTGAAGAAGATGATGGCGCACAAGGATGCGACTGTCGCCGCCAACGTCAACGGCGTGTCGTTCCTGTTTAAGAAGAACAAGATCGACAGTTTCCAGGGCACCGGCAAAGTGCTCGGCGCCGGCAAGGTTGGCGTCACCGGTGTCGACGGCAAGACGCAGGAAATCGAGACCAAGAACATCGTCATCGCCACTGGCTCTGACGTTGCCGGCATTCCGGGCGTCGACGTTGCCTTCGACGAAAAGGTGATCATCTCGTCGACAGGCGGCCTGTCGCTGGAAAAGGTGCCTGCTCATCTGGTGGTTGTCGGCGGTGGCGTCATCGGCCTCGAGCTCGGCTCGGTGTGGGCGCGCCTCGGCGCCAAGGTAACCGTGGTCGAATATCTCGACACCATCCTGGGCGGTATGGACGGCGACGTCGCCAAGCAGTTCCAGCGCATGCTGGCCAAGCAGGGCTTCGAGTTCAAGCTCGGTTCCAAGGTGACGGGTGTCGCCAAGGCCAAGAAGGGCGCGACTGTGACCTTCGAGCCGGTCAAGGGCGGTGCCGCCGAGACCATCGAGGCTGACGTCGTGCTGGTCGCCACCGGCCGCAGGCCCTACACCGACGGCCTCGGCCTCAAGGAAGCCGGCGTCGAGATGGACGAGCGCGGTCGGATCAAGACCGACGGCCACCTGCGCACCAACGTTGCCGGCATCTATGCCATCGGCGACGTCGTCGTCGGCCCGATGCTGGCGCACAAGGCCGAGGACGAAGGCGTTGCGGTTGCCGAGATCATCGCCGGCCAGGCCGGCCATGTGAACTACGACGTCATTCCCGGCGTGGTCTACACCAGCCCCGAAGTCGCTTCGGTCGGCAAGACCGAGGAAGAGCTGAAGAAGGCGGGCATCGCCTACAAGGCGGGCAAGTTCCCATTCACCGCCAATGGGCGGGCGCGCGCCATGCTGCACACCGACGGCTTCGTCAAGGTTTTGGCCGACAAGGACAGCGACAAGGTGCTTGGCGTTCACATCGTCGGCTTCGGTGCCGGCGAGATGATCCACGAGGCGGCAGTGCTGATGGAGTTCGGCGGATCGTCGGAAGACCTCGGCCGGACCTGCCATGCGCATCCGACCATGTCGGAAGCGGTCAAGGAAGCGGCACTCGCCACCTTCTTCAAGCCGATTCACATGTAATCGGCGGATCTTTTCGATCCGTGCGAACCAAAGTGAAACGGCCCGCTCGGTGAGCGGGCCGTTTGCTTTTTCAGCTTTAGCCGTTAGCCACCTGATGGTGCCGGGGCCGGTGCCGTGGTGCCGCCGCCCGAAGGCGCGGGTTCGGCCGGAGCCGGAGTGGCAGGTGCGGGCTCAGCCGGAGCTGGTGCGGGCGCAGGCTCGGCAGGTGCAGGCGCCATGGTGCCCGACGGTGCCGGTGCAGGCTCGGCCGGAGCTGGTGCGGGGGCCGGTTCTGTCGCTGCCGGCGGTTCAGCTGGTGCCGGTGCTTCCGCGGTCTTGGGACCGAAGATATAATAGGCCACCGCGGCGAGCAGCACGACGATGATGGCTATCAGCCATGTGCTGCCCATGCTCGACTGGCCGGCTGGGCGTCCTGGATCTGGATTGTTCACCATTGAGATCTCCCTCAGCTGCGCTCCGCAATCATTGCGTGAACATCGCAATCAACGCGCGAAGGGCGTTTCGGTTTCACATTGACGTGAAATTTTCGAAACGAAGATCAGTTTGTCGAAACGAAGATCCGGGGTGGCGGCGTTTCGCCACGCCGCCAAGCCCGGGAAAGAGGAATAGGCTCGATCAAATTGCAGCGAGCCGAGGCCAAAAACATGCCCGTGGTGCCTGTCCTGTCCCATGCCGAGCAAATCCTGCCCGGCGCGAGTTTTACCGACAGCTTCGCGGTGGTGGTCCGTGGTCAGCGCCTCGATGTCGGGACCGCCGCCGAGCGGGTTTTCCGCCATCGGCCGCGTTGGATCGGTGCTCTGATGGCGCTGCGTAACCTTCTGGTCAGGCCGTTCGGGCTGAAGACGCGCGACGAAGACCTTGCGCCGGAACTGGAGCGGAAAGGCATGTTCCCGGTGCTGAGCCAGTCGGAGCGGCGGATGGTGCTCGGGCTGGACGACCGCCATCTCGATTTCCGCCTGCTTGTCGAATTGAAGGAGCTTGGCGACGGCCGCCAGGAGGTGAGCGCCACGACGCTGGTCAAGCCGCACAATCTGCTGGGGCGGGCTTATCTCTGCGCCGTGATGCCGTTCCACAAGGTTATCGTGCCGGCGATGCTGGCGCGGGCCGCCAAGCCGTAGCAACCGTGCGTCCAGACGGGCGCGCGGTAAAATTCAGCGATCGGCTGACGTGACGGTGTAGCCTGCCTTGCGGAACAGCTCGACCAGCCCGTCGGGGCCGGGCAGGTGCAGCGCGCCGACGGCCATGAAGGCGTCGCCGGCATTGATGAGCGGTTCGGCACGCTCGACCATGGTCTTGTTGCGCGTCGTAACCATCGCTTCCTCAAAGGCGGCGTAGCTCTGCTCGTCGCCCGCTGCACTGGGCAGCGCGTTGCGGAACAGCGGCCAGAACATGCCGGTGTCGCCGCGCTGGTAGAGCACCACCATCGTTTCGATGACGTCGTCCATGCGGTCGCCGAGCTTGAGGGTTTCGACCAGGCCCTTGATGTGGAATTCGAGAGGCAGCGACGCCATCGCGGAGAGCTGGTCGGCAGCACTTTCGAGGCCCTTGACCTCCTTGCCGGCAGCCTTGGCCTGCTGTGCCAGCAGGATGTCGAGCACCGGCGCGCCGCCGGACTTGCGGGCAAGCTCGCAGGCCGGAAGGGCGACCATCGCCGACAGCATCCACGGCTTCATCTTGGTGACGCTGGCGGGCGGGATACCGCGCGCCTCGAGTGCCGCGTTGACGACCTTGGCGTCCTCCGGCGACAGCAGCGACGGCAGCGTGGTGGCGTCGGTGAACATCATCAGCTCGGGCTTCTTCATCAGGCTGGCGACCATCGCCTGCTGGTCGAGCACATCGGTGGTTTCGATGACCAGCGTGTGGGCGGCGTCGAAGGCCTTTTGCGCCGCCGGTTGAAGGCTGGTAACGCGCGGATCGGTGACATGCATGGTGCCGTAGAGCCAGGACGGCTTCCGGCCCGGCGTTTCCAGTTTCCACAACAGGCCCTGGCCGTTGAGCGTCTTCTTTGCCTCTGCCTCGATCTTGCCGAGTAGTGCCGGGTCGCTGTTCTGCAGCTCGGCCAGCATGTCAGAGCCGGTGCAGACAGGTGCAGCGGCCTGCGCCTTGGAGGCGAGCAGGAAGGCTGCGCCGAAAAACAGGATGAAGAACAGCACGTTGAGCGCTGCAAGCAGCTTCAGCGACAACAGCGAGGCGCGATCGGCAAAGGCAACGAAACGTGTCATGGCCATGGTATAGCGGCCAAAAGCGGCAAAACGGTTAATGCCGTGGTGACAATTGTCGGGTCGCAGGGGCTAGGCGCGCGGGTGCGCCGCCTCGTAGATCTCGAGCAGCCGCGCGGTGTCGACGCCGGTGTAGATCTGGGTCGTCGACAGGGAGGCGTGGCCGAGCAGTTCCTGGATGGTGCGCAGGTCGCCGCCGCGGCCGAGCAGGTGGGTGGCGAAGGAATGGCGCAGCGCATGCGGGGTCGCCGTGTCTGGCAGGTTGAGCGCTGCGCGCATCTTGCGCATCTCGCGCTGGATGATCGCCGGGTCGAGCTGGCCGCCGCGCGCGCCGCGAAACAACGCACCATCGGCGCTCAGCAGATAGGGGCAGAGCTTGCGGTATTCGGCGACGGCCTGGAGTGCTACGGGCAGGACCGGAACCAGGCGGGTCTTGCCGCCCTTGCCCGAAATGCGCAGCACGGTGTCATTTGATGACGCCAGCTCCGCGCCGGACAGGTTGAGCGCTTCGGAAATGCGCAGGCCCGAGCCGTAGAGCAGGGTCAGCACGGCGGCGTTGCGGGCGGCGATCCATGGCTCTTCGGCAAGCTGTTCGCCAGCCGAGACGACACGCTTGGCATCGACCGCCGTCAGCGGCTTGGGCAGCGATTTCGGTTGCTTCGGCGCACGCAGCGCGGCCGAGCCGGCGGCATTGACCAGGCCCTGGCGTTCGAGAAAGCGCAGCAGCGAGCGCACGCCGGCAAGGCCACGGCCGAGCGTGCGGGCGCCGGCGCCGTCGGCGCGGCGCGAGGCAAGGAAGCCACGCAGATCGGCTGGGCGCAGGTCGCGTATGTCGGAAATGCCGGGCGCACCGCCATTGTGGCCGGTGAGGAATTGCAGGAACTGGCGTGTGTCGCGCTCATAGGCGTCGACGGTCGAAGCAGAAAGGCGACGCTCGCCGGCAAGCGACTTCAGCCAGCCCTCGCGGGCCGATTGCAGGTCGGGTTTTGCGGCGATGAGGAATTCCTGCATTGGCACTCGGCGTCCGATTGGAATATGGCAGTGTTGAACCAGTGAAGTTAGCAAGCAGTGAAGCAGGCAATGGCCAAACCCCAAAACCCTATCCAGATGGCCGTGATCGGCGCCGCCCATGGCATCAAGGGCGAGTTGCGCGTCAAGACCTTTACCGGTGACCCGCTGGCCCTGGCCGACTATGGCCCGCTTTACGCCAAGGATGGGCGCGCCTTCGAGATTGCCGCAATCCGGCCGGCCAACGAGGTGGTGGTGGTGCGCTTCAAGGGCGTTGCCGACCGCAACGCGGCCGAGGCGCTGACCGGCACCGAGTTGTTCGTCGACCGTTCGGCGCTGCCTGACGATGGCGACGATGGCGAGTTCTATCATGCCGATCTCGTTGGGCTTGTTGTGCGCGACGAAAATGGCGAGCCGGTCGGCAAGGTGTTTGCCGTGCAGAATTTCGGCGGCGGCGACATCCTGGAAATCCAGTATCAGGGCCGCAAGGGGGTGCTGATCCCGTTCACACAGGCAGCGGTGCCGGTGGTCGATGTGCCAGGTGGATTCGTTGCCATCGACACGGTGGCAGCCGGGCTTGTCGAGAACGAAGACGACGATGACGCGCCCTCCGATGGCGAGTTCGACAAGCGCCCGCGCGGACCGAAGGACGCCGGGGGCAATCGCTGATGTTCCGCGCCACGGTGCTCACGCTCTATCCCGAGATGTTTCCGGGAGCGCTGGGGCTGTCGCTGGCGGGGCGGGCGATGGAGCGCGGCGACTGGGCGCTGGAGGCGGTGCAGATCCGCGACTTCGCCACCGACAAGCACCGCACGGTCGACGACACGCCAGCCGGCGGCGGCGCCGGCATGGTGATGCGCGCCGACATTTTGGCCAAGGCGATCGACCATGCCTCATCAGAAGGTGACGAGCGCCCGCGCATCCTGATGAGCCCGCGCGGCAAGCCGCTGACACAGGAACGGGTGCGCGAGCTCGCGGCAGGTCCGGGTGCAATGATCCTGTGCGGACGATTCGAAGGCGTCGACCAGCGCGTCATCGACGCGCGCGAGCTGGAAGAGATTTCCGTCGGCGACTTTATTCTCTCGGGCGGCGAGCCGGCGGCGCTGGTGTTGCTCGATGCCGTCGTCAGGCTTTTGCCCGGTGTGATGGGCAACGAGGTGTCGGGCGAGGAAGAGAGTTTTGAGGGTGGGCTGCTCGAGCACCCGCACTACACGCGGCCGCAGGAGTTCGAGGGGCGCGCCATTCCAGAGGTGCTGACCTCGGGCAATCATGGCAAGATTGCCAAATGGCGCCGCGCCGAGGCGGAGAAGTTGACCGAGGCGCGGCGGCCAGACCTTTGGGTCGGGCGGGTGAAGAAGAAGCTTTAGGGGTGCGCCGCCCCTCATTCACCTGCCGGCACCTTCTTCCGGTGAACGGGGAGAAGGTAGAAGCGGCGACGCCTCAGCCTTTCGTGAAATAGTAGAACGCCAGGAACAGGCCGATGGCGACGACGAGGGCGCGGACGATGCCTTGCGGTACGCGGCGCGCGGTCCAGACGCCGGCATAGCCGCCGAGTGCCACGCCCGGCACCATGATCGCGGCATGCGTCCAGGCGACGACGCCGCCGGAGGCGAAGACGGCGATGGCGACGGCGGCGATGACGATGGAGAGCATGTTCTTCAGCGCGTTGAGGCGGTGATAGTCGCCGCCTTCGGTAAGGCCGAGGGTGGCGAGCATCATCACGCCCATACCGGCGCCGAAGAAGCCGCCATAGATCGAGGTGAAGAACTGAACGACACGGCCGGCAAGCGTTGCCGGTGCGCCTTCGGGCCGTTCGGCCAGCTTTTTCGGGCGCAGCCAGGGGCCGGCGGCGAACAGGGCTGTCGCGGCGAGCAGCAGCCAGGGGACGAGGGCGCCGAAAGCGACGTTGTCGAGGGAAAGCAGGATCAGCGCGCCGGCGAGTGCGCCCACCGCCGAGATGACGGCGAAGGCGATGGCGCCGCGCCACATCGACCTGATGTCGTCGATGTAGGCCCAGGTCGAGGTGATGTAGCCGGGGAACTGGGCGATGGAGGAGGTGGCGTTGGCCGAGATCGGCGGGACGCCGAGCATGGTCATGGCGCCGAAGGTCAGGAAGGTGCCGCCGCCGGCGATGGCGTTGACGACGCCCGACAGGAAGCCTGCGATGAAAAGGATGCCGACTGCGATGAGGGACACGGGCTGCCTGCCTTGCTGCTATGTTGGCCCGGTCTGTAGGAAGCCCTTGCGAATGATGCAAGCCATGGCTTGCCGATGGCGGCCGGGTGGTCCAAGGTGGATTTGGCAGCCATATCGATGCCGCAGCACGCCAGACGCGTAAAAAAGAAGCGGCAAAGGCGTGACAAATGACCGAAATAGCGGTATGTGCCCGCCCGAACCGGACGAATAATCGACCGGACCCGTCAACAGTGACGGTGTAGTCGCCCCTGCCAGAAGACCCGCGAGGGAAGAAGGCATAACCGAGCGGTCATTGGAACTGCAAGGCGAGCGTTGGGCGCTCTGGCTGTCGGAAGAACAAGAAGTGGATTTTTGAGATGGATATCATCCGCCAGCTCGAGGCCGAACAGGCCGCCAAGATCGAAGCCAAGCGCACCCTGCCTGAATTCCAGCCCGGCGACACCGTTCGTGTCCAGGTGCGCGTCACCGAAGGCACGCGTACCCGCGTCCAGGCCTATGAAGGCGTCGTGATCGCCCGCGCCGGCTCGGGCTTCCAGGAAAACTTCACCGTCCGCAAGATCTCCTATGGCGAAGGCGTGGAACGCGTGTTCCCGGTCTACTCTCCGATGATCGAGGGCGTCGAGATCGTCCGTCGCGGCAAGGTGCGTCGCGCCAAGCTGTACTACCTGCGCGATCGTCGCGGTAAGTCGGCTCGTATCGTCGAGAACACCGGCGTCCGCGCCCGCAAGCTGAACGACGCCGAGCGCGCAGCACTGGTCGCCGAGAAGGCCCGTATCGAAGCCGAGAAGGTTGCAGCAGCCCAGGCGCTGGCCGCCGAGAAGGCCGCCCAGGAAGCCGCCGAGAAGAAGGCAGCAGCCGAGGCCGCCAAGGCAGCTGAAGCAGCCGCTGAGACCGCAGCCGAGTAATTTCCGGCACACTGGTTTTCGAAAGGGCGGCTTCGGCCGCCCTTTTGCATTTGGGGAGGATTTGTTGGGGGTGAGCTCGCGGGATTTCGTCGTGCGTCGGCTGATGCCGGGTGAGGGCGCTGCCTATCGCAAGCTGCGGTTTGCTGCGCTTGAAAACGCGCCGCTGGCTTTCAGCTCGAGCCCGGAGGACGAGGCGCATCTTAGCGATGTCGATTTCGAGGTGCGGATAAGCCTGGCCGAACCCGATGCGGTGTTCGGCGTGTTTGGTTCCGGCGCGCTCGTTGGCGTGGCGACGTTCATTGCCGAAAAGCGACGCAAGACGCGGCACAAGGGTGCGATGTATGGCGTCTATGTCGACCCCGACTGGCGCGGCACCGGTGCTGCTCAGGCGCTGGTGCGGCAGGTGATCGACCACGCGACGACACGTGGCCTTGCGCTGCATGCCCACGTGATCGCCGACAATGCGCCGGCGCTCCGACTCTATCTCGGTCTCGGCTTCGTCAGCTATGGCGTTGAGCCGAGAGCGCTGCTGGTCGACGGGGTGTTTTACGACGAGCAATTGCTGATCTACCAGCCGCGCGGCTGACGCCGAAGTTTGTTTCGCAAACACGCTTAAAGCGAAACAGATACAGTGCATTCAGCTGTGCCAGCGCATCGTCCATGCTTGCAAGCAGGCTTGGGACGGCTAAAGTCTGGCGCAAATCGACCGGCGCCGCCGGTCTTGTGTTTTCGGGGAACGCATCATGTCGAATTTCAAACTGTCGCTGGCCGGCGCGCTGGCCGTCGTGCTTCTGCCCTTTGCCGTCATGGCCCAGACCCTGCCGGACCTCGGCGGCAAATCGGTCGTCGTGGTGACCGAGAACGCCTATCCGCCGCTGCAGTTCATCGACCCCAAGACCGGCAAACAGATCGGCTGGGAATATGACGCCATGGACGAGATCGCCAAGCGGCTGAACTTCAAGATCGAGTACCAGAACACCAGCTGGGACGCGATGATCCAGGCGGTATCGGACGGCCAGTACCAGGTCGGCATGACCGGCATCACCATCAAGGACGAGCGCAAGGAGAAGGTCGACTTCTCCGATCCCTACATGCGTTCGCAGCAGTTCATGCTGGTGCGTGCCGACGAGGCCCGCTTCACCGACGCCAAGAGCTTCGGCGCCCTCGAGGACGGCCTGATCGCGGCGCAGCCGGGCACCTCGCCGTTCTACACCGCCGTCTACGAGATCCTCGATGGCAACGAGCAGAACCCGCGCATCAAACTGTTCGAGACCTTCGGCGCCACCGTGCAGGCGCTCAAGGCCGGCGACGTCGACCTGGTGCTGACCGACAGCGTCGCGGCCCAGGGCTATGTCGATGCCTCGGAAGGCAAGCTCAAGGTGGTGGGCCAGCCGCTGGGCAGCGAGGATTTCGGCTTCATCTTCAAGAAGGGTTCCGACCTCGTCGCCCCGATCAACCAGGCAATCGCGGCGCTGAAGGCGGACGGCACCTTCGATGCGCTGAACAAGAAGTGGTTCCTCGACTACAAGATGGGCCAGTGATTGCGCTGCCGTCTCCGCCCCGCAGCGGAGACGGCAAGCTGCAGGCTAGGTGCCGTAGCGGCTGGCGCCGGCGTGGTCGATGACATAGAGCCACGTGCCGTCTGTCTGCCTGCGCACGATCTCGGCTGTGGAGCCGGAATAGAGGGTAAAGCCTTCCTCATTGACGATTGCAAAATCGGCGCGCAGCAGCGCAAGGTCACCATGCTCGACGCAGAAGGTGTTTGTCGACGTCATCGTGCCCGGCATGCGCGCGAGCCTTTCAAGCTCCCCTGCGATCGCGGCCTTGCCGGCAAAGCCGGAACCGCTGGCATCGACCAGCAGGCAGGCATCTTCCTCAAACAGCGCCAGCAGAGCCCCGACGTCGCCGCTGTTGCGGATGGCGGCAAAGGTTTCGTTCATGTCGGCAGGCCGGTAGACTTTCAATGACATTGGCTTTCTCCTGTTTCGGCGACCAAAACATGCCGTCTCAGAACTATCCAAACGGGTACCTGGAATGAGTGCAGAGATGACCGCGACCAGCGAGCGCGAGGTGCCGATGCCACGGCGGCCGGAGGTGTGCCCGGTCGAGGATTGGCTTTCCTTTCTCGGGCACCGCTGGAATGCGCTTGTGCTGTGGCAGCTGTCGGTGGGGGCGAGGCGGCATGGCGACCTGATGGCACGGCTGCCCGGCATCACCGCCAAGGTGCTGTCGGAGCGGCTGGACGGTCTGTTGCTGCGCGGACTTGTCGAACGCAATGCTACCGCCGCCTTCCCGCGCGGCGTTGTCTATTCGCTGACGGCGGCCGGCCGCCGGGTCGTCGCCCTTCTCGACCAGTTCGAAACGCTGCCACATTCCTTCGCCGGGCCGCGGCAGGACGCGGCATGAGCCGGTACCGGAGCAAGAAGGACGACTTTCCATGGTGGCTGGTGGCCACCGTGGCGATCGGGGTCGTTTCGGCGGTGACGATCGCGGCCAGCGACGTCTACGGCCAGATTCTGTCGACGCTGGTCAAAGGGCTTTGGGTGACGCTTTTCGTCACCATCGTCGCTTTTGCCATGGCGTCGGCGCTGGGTCTGTTCATCGCCCTGCTCGGCCTGTCCAACTCCAAGGTGCTGCGTCAGGTCTCGCGCTTCTATGTCGAGATCATCCGCGGGCTGCCGATCCTGGTGCTGCTGTTCTGGATCGCCTTCGTCGGCGCGCCGGCCTTCGTCGCGGCATGGAACTGGCTGACCATCCCGCTGCAGTCGGCCGGGCTGGTCGAGCCGATGCAGGTGCGCGACTTCTCGCTGTTGTGGCGGGCGATCTTCGCGCTGACGATCGCCTATTCGTCCTTCATCGCCGAGATCTTCCGCGCCGGCATCCAGGCTGTTGATGTCGGCCAGATCGAGGCGGCGAAGGCGCTCGGGCTTTCGCGCACCCAGCGCTTCCGGCTGATCGTCTGGCCGCAGGCGTTCAGGACCATCCTGCCGCCCTATGGCAACGACTTCATCGCCATGGTGAAGGATTCTTCACTGGTATCGGTGCTTGGCGTCGCCGACATCACCCAGATGGCCAAGGTCTATGCCTCGGGCTCGTTCCGTTTTTTTGAAACCTATTCCATCGTAGCCTATGTCTACCTGCTGCTGACCGTCGGGCTGTCGCTCAGCCTGAGGGCACTGGAGCGGCGGATGCGGAGGGATTTCACGCCATGACCGGAGATGCCGACAAGACCGCGCTCGACATGGTCTATGCGGCAGCGACGGAGACGGAACTGACAGCTGCCTATGCGGCCTGGGCGAATGGCTATGACACCGAGACGGCAGCCCTCGGCTACTGCCTGCCCTTCGCGATCGCGGCGTGGGTGGCACGCCATGTGCCAAAAGGCGAAGGGCCGCTGCTCGACGCCGGCTGCGGCACCGGGCTGTCGGGGCCGTATCTGCAGGCGTTGGGCTATGGCGACATCGAAGGGCTCGATCTTTCCGAGGAGATGCTCGACCTGGCGCGGGCGCGGGGCGGCTACAAGGCGCTGACGCAGGCCGCTCTGGGCGGGCCGCTGCCGTGGGTCGATGGGCATTTCGCCGCCGTCTTCTCGACGGGCGTGTTCACCGCGGGCCATGCACCGGCGTCCAGCCTCGACGAGTTGGTGCGGATCACGCAGCCGGGTGGCTTCGTCATCTTCACCGTGCGCGACGTGGTGCTGGAAACAGGCGGGTTCCGCGGGAAGTTTGCCGCGCTAGAAGCCGAGGGCAAATGGCGGGCGATCGAGGAAAGCCCCACTTTCCGGGCCTTTGCGGTGGCCGAGCCGGATGTGCTGGTCAAGGCGTATATATTCAGGGTTGTCTGATATGTCGCGCGTCATTCGGCCTCTGCGACCGGATGGACGATTGCGGGCGGCGATGGCTCGGACAAATCTCGCGCCATGGAAACCATTCGCAAGACCCTCGCCAATCCACTCTCCCGCCTGCGTCTCGCGGGCCTGTTCGAAGGAAGCACCCTGATCTTCCTTGTGCTGTTCGCCGTGCCGATGAAACATCTGGTCGGCTATCCCGCGATCGTCACCGCGGCCGGGCCGGTCCACGGCCTCGCCTTCGTCTTCTACGTCGTTTGCCTGGTCGACAATTTCTCCGGCGGCGGCTGGTCGCCCAAGGAGATGCTACGCACCGGCCTTGCCTGCCTCGTGCCTTTCGGCACCTTCATCAACGATCGCTACCTGGCCGCCAGGGTGGCGAACGAGGCAGCCGCCCAATGAGCTATCTCGTCATCAAGTCCCTGCATGTCGTGGCGATGGTGGTCTGGCTGTCGGGCATGATCTTCGTGCCGCTGGCATTGTCGCGGATGGCGGCAGACGGTGGCATCGATTCACGGCAGGCGGCGCAACTGCGGGTCGGTTTCTCGGCGCTGGCGACTCCGGCGATGATGGCTGTGTGGGCGCTGGGACTCTATCTCGCCTATGACCTTGGCTATTTCGGCGATGCCTGGCTGCACGCCAAGCTGGCGCTCGTTGTGGCGATGTCGGGCCTGCACGGCGTGCTGTCTGGCCAGTTGCGGCAGCTCGCCGGCGCGAGGCTGGCCAAGCCGGCAGCCATCGTGCTGAAGCTGCATTGGCTCGTTTGCCTGCTGTTGCTCGGCATTGTCGGGCTGGCGATCGTCAAGCCGTTCTGAGGCAGGCGGGGGGCGTTTCGGCGCGCTTTGCAGGCCGCGCAGGGGAACCAGCCTTGCCATGGCGCGTTGGGGGCCGAACCAGAATGAGGGCCCCATGGAACAACTCGTCGAGGAATTCGGCCATACGACCTACACCTCGTTTCCCGTCATCGTCGCGCGCATGTTGCTGGCGGCCGCCTTCGGCGCGGCCATCGGCTTTGAGCGTGAATGGCGCAACCGGCCGGCGGGCTTGAGGACGCACATCCTGGTCTGCGTGGCGGCGGCGACCTTCGCGCTGCTGACCATCGAGATCGTGCATGCGCCGATGTTCGGACCCGAGGTGCTGAAGGACGGCGCCAAGGTCGATCCTATCCGCGTGGTCGAAGCGGTGACCGCAGGCGTCGCTTTCCTCGCTGCCGGTGTGGTGTTTTTCAGCAAAGGCGAGGTGCAGGGACTGACGACGGGGGCCGGCATGTGGCTGGCGGGCGCCATCGGCCTTGCCGCCGGGCTCGGCCTCTGGCAGATCGCCGCCTTCGTCACCTTGCTTGCGCTTTGCGTGCTCGGCCTGCTGCACAGGTTCGAGGTCAAGTTCGACCTGAGCGAGGACAAGCGCGACGAAAAGCCCGGGGCGCGCAAGCCGGCCAGGGGCAAGGCGGGCTAGTCAGCCTTGGGCTTCGCCGCCCAGGCGGGTCGGTACGTCGTCCCGCACCTTTTCGAACAGCAGCTTGAGTGCCTGGCGCAGCGTTTCCATTTCCTCCGGGCTGGTGAGCTCGGCCCAGCGCGCGTCGACCTTGCGCCCGGCGGCGGAAGCGATCGGCCGCACGGCCTTGCCGCGTTCGGTGAGGAAGACCAGGCGGCCGCGACGGTCGTTGGGATCGGGCCGGCGCTCGACATAGCCTAGCTTCTCCAGCTCCTCGACCGCCTGGGTCATTGTCTGCTTGCGCACATGGGCGAGCTTTGTGAGCTCGCTGACCTGGATGCCTTCGGGCGGAGTGAAGGTGAATACGTTGGCGTGCGGCGGGCGGATGTCGCCGAATCCGGCGGCATCAAGTTTATTGTCGACAGCTTGCGTCCAATGCTGGTGGACAAGGCGCAACAATAGGCCGAGCGGCGGATTTTCCGGGATCGTATCTTTCAAGATAGACAGGTGCCTGACTAATTGATATTAGACAGGTACCTTACTACTTGGTGTAAAGGAAAGCCAGATGCCCGAAATCAGCGTACTCAACTCCAGCATCTCCTATGTGGCCGTTGGCCATGGCGTCCCGTTCGTGTTCCTGCATGGCAATCCGACCTCGTCTTATCTGTGGCGCAACGTGCTGCCCGGCATCGGCGACGGCGCTCGCTGCCTTGCGCCCGACCTGATCGGCATGGGCAATTCGGGCAAACCCGACATCGCCTACACGTTCGACGAACACGCCCGCTATCTCGACGCCTGGTTCGAAGCGATGGGGCTGGGGGAAGTGGTGCTTGTCGGCCACGACTGGGGCGGAGCGCTGGCCTTCGACTGGGCGGCGCGCCATCCCGGACGCGTGCGTGGGATCGCGGTGATGGAAACTATCGTGCGGCCGATGACATGGGCCGATTTCCCTGGCGGTGCCAGGCCGCGCTACGAGGCGCTGCGCGGGGCGGGAACTGGCGAGACCAAGGTTCTGGACGAGAACTTCTTCATCGAGTTCGCCCTGCGCGCCACGGTGCTCAACGGGCTGAGCGACAGGGATCTTGACGTCTACCGCAAGCCTTATCCGACGCGCGAAAGCCGCCGGCCACTGCTCGCCTGGCCGCGCGCCATGCCGATCGAGGGCGAACCGGCTGACGTCATTGCCCGGATTACGGCCTATGACCGCTGGCTGGCCGTGAGCGGCGACGTGCCCAAGCTGTTGCTGACCTTCGAGGGATCGGCAGAGACGCTGATGATCGGGCCCGAGATGGTTGCCTGGTGCGCTAAGAACATCGCCAGCCTCGAGATCGAGAGCTGCGGCCCGGCACGGCATGCGGCGCCTGAGGACCAACCCGAGGCGATTGCGGCCGCCATTGCGCGCTGGGCCGACAGGCACAGGCTGCGCGCGGCAGCCCCGGCGCTGTCACGCACGGCGTAGCAGCTTGTGAGCTTGCGATTGCCGGAACGTCAAAAGATTGGTATTGAGCCGCTTATGGAAGAACTCTTTGGAGATCCGGCCTACAAGGGTTTCGTGCTGCAGGACCATAAGCGCCTGCCGTCGCGTTTCTTTGCCCGGATTTCAGGCGCGCTGACCAGCCGACTCATCTAGTCGTTTGCGCCGAGCCGACGGGCCTGCGGCGCGCCCCTCAGCCTTCCCCTTGTTCATATCGACGGATCCAAAGCCATGAGCGCACCGCGCACCCTCTACGACAAGATCTTTGACGACCACGTCGTCGACCGCCAGGACGACGGCACCTGCCTGCTCTACATCGACCGCCACCTGGTGCACGAAGTGACCAGCCCGCAGGCCTTCGAAGGCCTGCGCATGACCGGCCGTACCGTACGCCACCCCGAAAGGACGCTGGCCGTCGTCGACCACAACGTGCCGACCTCGCCGGACCGCAAGAACGGCATCAAGAACGAGGAAAGCCGTATTCAGGTCGAAGCGCTGGCCAAGAACTCGGCCGACTTCGGCGTCGAGTACTACTCCGAAAACGACAAGCGCCAGGGCATCGTCCACATCGTCGGCCCCGAGCAGGGCTTCACGCTGCCGGGCATGACGATTGTCTGCGGCGACAGCCACACCTCGACGCACGGTGCTTTCGGTGCATTGGCGCATGGCATCGGCACCTCGGAAGTGGAGCATGTGCTGGCGACCCAGACGCTAATCCAAAAGAAGGCCAAGAACATGCTGGTGCGTGTCGACGGCCAGCTGCCGGATGGCGTCACGGCCAAGGACATCGTGCTTGCCATCATCGGCGAGATCGGCACCGCCGGCGGCACCGGCTACGTCATCGAATATGCCGGCGAGGCGATCCGCGCACTGTCGATGGAAGGCCGCATGACGGTCTGTAACATGTCGATCGAAGGCGGTGCCCGCGCCGGCCTGATCGCGCCCGACGAGAAGACCTATGCCTACGTCAAGGACAAGCCGCGCGCACCCAAGGGCGAGGCCTTCGACATGGCGCTCGCATACTGGAAGACGCTGCACACCGACGACGGCGCGCATTTCGACAAGGTGATCGTGCTCGACGCGGCCAAGCTGCCGCCGATCGTCACCTGGGGCTCGTCGCCCGAGGACGTCGTCGCCATCACCGGCGTGGTGCCGGACGCCGAGATCATCGAGGACGAGAACAAGCGCAACTCCAAGAAGCGCGCGCTCGACTATATGGGCCTGACCGCCGGCACCAAGATCACCGACATTCCGGTCGATCGCGTGTTCATCGGCTCATGCACCAACGGCCGTATCGAAGACCTGCGCGCCGTTGCCAAGGTCGTCGAGGGCCGCAAGGTCGCCTCGACCGTCAGTGCGATGATCGTGCCGGGCTCGGGCCTGGTCAAGGAACAGGCGGAAGCCGAAGGCCTCGACAAGATCTTCGTTGCCGCCGGCTTCGACTGGCGCGAGCCGGGCTGCTCGATGTGCCTGGCGATGAACGACGATCGCCTCAAGCCGCATGAGCGCTGCGCCTCGACCTCGAACCGCAACTTCGAAGGCCGCCAGGGCTTCAAGGGCCGCACCCATCTGGTGTCGCCGGCCATGGCCGCCGCTGCGGCGATCGCCGGGCATTTCGTCGACATTCGCGACTGGCACTGACAGCGGGCCGGCATGCCGGCGATGGAAAAAGACAAGGCGGCGGAGCAACTGCTCCGCCGCCTTTGTCGTTTCAGGTGCTGGGGATCGCCCGCATTTCGTGCCTCGCGTTAACGTCTTTTTCGCCGGCTTGTGGTGTCATCCGCGCGAAGGAGACTGCGGTCGACGATGTCTGGTGCGGAGTTCATTCTTGCGATCAACGTGTTCGTTGCCGGCCTCCTGGCCGGCGCTTTCATGTCGATTGCGCTTTATGACGAGCGGCGCATCCCGGCGCGCTGGTTCGCGCTCTGCTATCTCACCGGAATTGTCTATATCGGCACCGAATTCGCGATCCCGATGTTTGCGGACACGCGGTTCATCGTCACCGCCAATTTCGTCGCCTTCCTGGTAACGCTGCTGATCATGAACATTGGACTGGCCAGCCGCTACGAGGCGCAGCCGGCGTGGCGGATAATGGCGGCGTTCCTCGTCCTGACAACGATCGCCGTCTTTGCCACGCAGAGCTTTCCACGCGATTCACTGCTGCGCATGATGACCTACCAGACGCCCTATGCCATCGCGCAGGCGGTCGGCGCGGCGACAATCCTGCGTTCGCGCCGGCAGCTCAGCCAGTTCGACTACGTGCTGGCGGGCGTGCTTTTGGCGAGCGCGCTGCAGTTCTTCTCAAAGCCTTATCTAGCGCTTGCCGTCGGTGGTCCGGGCTCCGACCCGCATCATTATCTCCAGAGCACCTATGCAATGATCTCGCAGGCGCTTGGCACGGTGTTCGCGCTGTCGATCGCGCTGATGCTGCTGGTGATCTTGGTGCGCGACATCCTGCTCGACGCGACGCAGAAGTCGGAAACCGACGCGCTGTCGGGCCTGCTCAACCGTGGCGGTTTCCAGCGCCGGGCGGCCAGCGCGATGCGCGACGCGGTACGTCAGGGGCTGCCGATCACGCTCGTCATCTCCGACCTGGATCATTTCAAGTCGATCAACGACAGCTACGGCCACGCGTCGGGCGATCGTGTCATCGAATCCTTCGCCCGCTTCATCCGCGAATCGATGGCCGGGCATCACGTTGCCGGCCGAATCGGCGGCGAGGAATTCGCCATCATCCTGCCGGGCGCGCATCTGGCGTCGGCGCGGCTGTTCGCGGAAGGCGCGCGCTCGGCATTCTCCGGCATGCCGATCGATGGCCTGCCGGCCGATTGCCGCTTCACCGCAAGCTTCGGCGTTGCCGAGCTGGTTGCCGGCGAAAGCATCGACCAGCTGATGGTGCGGGCCGACTCTGCCCTCTACGAGGCCAAGAAGGATGGGCGCGACTGCGTCCGGGTGTGGGGAACTGTGCAGCTGTTTGCGGATTCGACCGTCGTGCCATTCGGCATCAAGCCAACGAGCAGGTAGCCGCGACGATGCCGAGGCTTAGCGGCAAACCAGCCCGGGCTGTGGAATCTCGCCTTCGGAGAAGCCATACATGTAGCTGCGGCCCTTGAGCAGCATGGGCGGACGGTAGCAGTGCGTTGCCTTGCGGTCCGGTCCGTCGAGATAGATGACCTTCGGCCCGGTCGAGCCGGTGTAGGCGGCAAGCTTGCGGGCCGATGCGCCTTCGCCAACGATGATGCGCTTGTAGCCGGTGGTGCTTTCGACGATCAGGTTGCCGAAAGAATCGGCATAGACGCGATCATGGCTGCCGCCGGCCGCCGCCGGAGAGGTGAGCGCCATGCCGGCGGCAAGCATCAGAGACGCAGCCGCGGTCAAAGCCAGTGTGGAGCGCATCGGACAAATCTCCCTGTTCGATCGAAACGGGAGATTAACGGTTTCTTAATCTTTGTTAAGGCTTGGCGCCTGTTTGCGCGGAAAAGATTAACAAACATGGTTAATTTTTCGTTGCCAGGCGCGTCGGCAGCCTTGCCCGCGTCAACGAACGGGTAGCCTGATATCGTCCCAATGGGGGATGCCGTCATTGCCTGTTCCGCAGGCATGTTTCGAGACGACTCACCCACTGGGGTAGTGGCGGCATTTGTTCAATCGATTGAAGCCGTGATGCGACTAAATAGGTGCGCCAGAACGGTTTTCCGACTTTGACGCGGTGCAAAAAGAGCTTTAGAAAGCGCGCAGTTCCGACGTCGCAAAAACGGTGCGGCGGCGCCGTATTCAAAGATAGCCACGCTCGGATGCAGACCGGGGGAGCCATGAGCAAATCACAAGCAACCCAAGCCACATCGCGTGCGCGGCCCCTGTCGCCGCACCTGACCATCTATCGTCCGCCGGTGACGATGACGACCTCGATCCTGCACCGCATCACCGGCTGCGCGCTGTATTTCGGCACGCTGCTGGTTGCCTGGTGGCTGATCGCGGCGGCGACCTCCGAGCATTATTTCGAATTCGTCAGCTGGGTGTTCGGCAGCTGGATCGGCCAGCTCGTCCTGCTCGGCTACACGTGGGCACTGATGCTGCACATGCTTGGCGGCCTTCGTCACCTGGTCTGGGATACGGGTGCGGCGCTCGAAAAGCAGACCGCCTCGAAATTCGCCTGGGCGACGCTCATCGCTTCGGTGGTGCTGACGGCGGCGATCTGGATCGTCGGCTACATGGTGCGGGGAGCATAAGATGAGCGGCTCGAACAACGACATGCGCACGGCACTCGGCAAGGTCCGCGGCCTGGGTTCGGCCCGCGAGGGCACCGAGCATTTCTGGCGCCAGCGCCTGACCGCCGTCGCCAACATCCCGCTGATGCTGTTTTTCGTCGGCTTTTTGATCGCCCTCAACGGTGCCGATTTTGCGGCCGTGCGCGCCTCGCTCGCCAACCCGCTGGTTTCGCTGGTGCTGGCGCTGGTACTGGTCTCGGGCCTCTATCACATGCGCCTGGGCATGCAGGTCGTGATCGAGGACTACGTCCATGGCGAGCTGCTCAAGGTGACGCTCATCATGTTCAATACATTCTTTACCGTAGCTGTCGGCGTCGCCTCGCTCTTCGCCCTGCTCAAACTTGCATTTGGAGGCTGAAACGGTGGCCAAGGACGGCAAGACCAGCGGAGCTTCCGCCTATACTTATGTCGATCACAAGTTCGACGTCGTCGTTGTCGGCGCCGGCGGTGCTGGCCTGCGCGCCACGCTCGGCATGGCCGAGCAAGGGCTGAAGACGGCCTGCATCACCAAGGTGTTCCCGACCCGCTCGCACACGGTCGCGGCACAGGGCGGCATTGCCGCATCGCTACAGAACATGGGCCCGGACTCGTGGCAGTGGCACATGTACGACACCGTCAAGGGCTCTGACTGGCTCGGCGATGTCGACGCGATGGAGTATCTGGTGCGTGAAGCGCCTGCCGCCGTCTATGAGCTCGAGCACTACGGCGTGCCGTTCTCGCGTACCGAGGAAGGCAAGATTTACCAACGCCCGTTCGGCGGCCACATGATGAACTATGGCGACGGCCCGCCCGTGCAGCGCACCTGCGCTGCCGCCGACCGCACCGGCCACGCCATCCTGCACACGCTGTACGGCCAGTCGCTGAAGCACAATGCGCAATTCTTCATCGAGTACTTTGCGCTCGACCTGATCATGGAGCCGGATGGTACCTGCACCGGTGTCGTTGCCTGGAACCTCGACGACGGCACCATCCACCGCTTCTCGGCGAAGATGGTGGTGCTGGCGACCGGCGGCTATGGCCGCGCCTATTTCTCGGCGACCTCGGCCCATACCTGCACCGGCGACGGCGGCGGCATGGCCTCGCGCGCCGGCCTGCCCTTGCAGGACATGGAGTTCGTGCAGTTCCACCCGACAGGCATCTACGGTTCGGGCTGCCTGATCACCGAAGGAGCACGCGGCGAAGGCGGCTATCTCGTCAACTCCGAGGGTGAGCGCTTCATGGAGCGCTACGCCCCGTCGGCCAAGGACCTGGCTTCGCGCGACGTGGTTTCGCGCTGCATGACGCTGGAAATCCGCGACGGTCGCGGCGTCGGCAAGAACAAGGACCACATCTTCCTGCATCTCGACCATCTCGATCCGGCGGTGCTGCATGAGCGGCTGCCTGGTATTTCGGAATCGGCGAAGATCTTCGCCGGCGTCGACGTGACCCGCGAGCCGATCCCGGTGCTGCCGACGGTCCACTACAACATGGGCGGCATCCCGACCAACTACTGGGGCGAAGTGCTGAACCCGACCAAGGGCAATCCAGACCGCGTGTCGCCCGGCCTGATGGCCGTTGGCGAAGCCGGCTGCGCCTCGGTGCATGGCGCCAACCGTCTCGGCTCCAACTCGCTGATCGACCTGGTGGTGTTCGGCCGTGCCGCCGCCATCCGCGCCGGCGAAGTTGTCGACCGCAACGCGCCGATCCCGGCTCCGAACGCGGCATCGGTCGAAAAGATCATGGACCGCTTCGACCGCCTGCGGCACGCCAATGGCGGCACGCCGACGGCGGTGCTGCGTGAAACGATGCAGAAGGCGATGCAGGAAGACGCAGCCGTGTTCCGCACCCAGGAATCGCTGGAGCAGGGCTGCAAGCGCATCTCCAAGATCTGGGGCGAGATGAAGGACATCAAGGTCTTCGACCGATCGATGATCTGGAATTCGGACCTGGTGGAGACGCTGGAGCTCGAAAACCTGATGTCGAACGCGATCGCCACCGTCTACGGTGCCGAAGCGCGCAAGGAAAGCCGCGGCGCGCATGCCCGCGAGGACTTCTCGGCCCGCGACGACGTCAATTGGCGCCAGCACACGCTGGCCCATGTCGCCGAGGATGGCGAGGTGACGCTGACCTATCGTCCTGTTCACACCGAGCCGCTGCTCAAGGAAGAAGACGGCGGCATCTCCCTGGCCAAGATCGCACCGAAGGCACGGGTGTACTAGCCATGGTCGAGGCATGGCGCAGTGTCTGGCAAGCTGGAGGGCCGGCAACGGCCTTCCAGGCTTGCGCGCGCGCCTGTCATTGTCTGAGGTGCGGGCAATGAGCGAACTCGGCTTCTTCGCCATCAATCTCGACCGTTCGCCGCATCGCTGGGCCGAAATCCAGCGGCTGTTCGGCGCGATGCCGTGGCCACTCGAACGCGTCACCGCTGTCGATGTGCGCAAGGCCGATGACGTGCTTGCCGTGCGCGGCCAGGAATTGTCCATGCCGCCCAACGGCATCGGCTGGAACCCGCTGCGCCACCGCATGTTCGCGCTCGTCGAGGAAGCCTGCTTTGCCAGCCACATGCTGGCGTTGAAGGCGTTTTTGGCATCGGGCCATGATCATGCGGTGATCCTGGAAGACGACGCCGTGCCGCTCGACGGCTTTGCCGAGACGATGCGGCGGCTGCTTGCCAGTGGCATCGCCTTCGACATCGTCAAGATGGAAGGGCTTGTGCGGAGCGGCGGCAGACTGTCTGTGCCGGTGGCTGATCTTGGACGCGCTAAGCTTGTCCGCTCGCTGCGCCCGTCTTCCGGCGGCGCCGGCTATCTGGTGACGCGCAAGGCAGCTGAAAAGCTGCTCGCCAGGGCCGGCAAGCTTGCCGTGCCGGTAGACGACTTCATTTCCAATCCGGGCCTGCATGGCTGCGACGTGATGCACACCTCGCCGTGGCTGATCGTTCAGGCCGGCGCCGACACGACGATGGGCGAGCTGCGCACGCCGCACCGCCACGTCAAGCGGCGCGACCCGTTCCATTTCCTGCAGCAGGGCCTGGTGCGCGGCACGCTCAGGATCAAGCTATGGCTCAATGCCGTGCACGGTTCGCCGCTGTCGCTGCTCAAGGTCTACACCGCGCCGTGGTCGCCGGCTGACGTTGGCCAGCAGATGCGCCGGCAGGCGACAGGAGCGGCAGCATGATGGCCGCGACCTTGCCAGATGCCGGATATTCGGCTGTTCCGCTGGCGGCCAAGCTCGGCCTCAAGGACGGCCAGAGCGTGGTGTTCGTGAACCTGCCGGATGATCTCGGCGGCCTGGCTACGGCGCGCGACTTCGCGGCGACGGCGCTGACCAACTGGGCAGAACTTGGTGCGGCGGGCGAGAAACATGACATCGTTCATGCCTTCACCGGCAAGCGCGCCGATCTCGAAGCCCATGTCGAGACATTCAAGAAGATGATCGCGCCCGACGGCGCTGTCTGGATCTCCTGGCCCAAGAAGGCGTCGAAGATCGCCACCGACATCACCGAGGATGTCATTCGCGACGTCGTGCTGCCTAAAGGGCTGGTGGACGTAAAGGTCTGTGCCGTGGACACCGTGTGGAGCGGGCTCAAGCTCGTCATCCGCAAGGAACTGCGCGCCAAGCTGTGAGGAACCGATCGTGGTCGAACTAACACTCCCCAAGAACTCGCAGATCAAGCAAGGCAAGACCTGGCCGAAGCCGGAAGGTGCCACCAACCTGCGCGAGTACCGGATCTACCGCTGGTCGCCGGACGATGGCGAGAACCCGAGCATCGATACCTATTTCGTCGACGTCGACGATTGCGGCCCGATGGTGCTGGACGCGCTGCTCTACATCAAGAACAAGATCGACCCGACGCTGACGCTGCGCCGCTCCTGCCGCGAAGGCATCTGCGGCTCGTGCGCGATGAACATCGACGGCTCGAACACGCTGGCCTGCACCAAGGGCTGCGACGACATTTCGGGCGCGGTGAAGATCTACCCGCTGCCGCACATGCCCGTCGTCAAGGACCTGGTGCCCGACCTCACCAACTTCTACGCCCAGCACCGTTCGATCGAGCCATGGCTGAAGACGGTGTCGCCGGAGCCGGCGAAGGAGTGGCTGCAGAGCCACGAGGATCGCCAGAAGCTCGACGGCCTCTATGAATGCATCCTGTGCGCCTGCTGCTCGACCTCGTGCCCGAGCTACTGGTGGAACGGCGACCGCTATCTCGGTCCGGCAACGCTGCTGCAGGCCTATCGCTGGCTGATCGACAGCCGCGACGAAGCCAAGGGCGAACGCCTCGACAATCTCGAAGATCCGTTCCGGCTCTATCGCTGCCACACGATCATGAACTGCGCCCAGACCTGCCCGAAGGGTCTGAACCCGGCCAAGGCGATCGCCGAGATCAAGAAGATGATGGTGGAGCGCCGGGTTTAGCTTGGTGATCGGTTTTTGGCTGCGCTTGCGGTGTTGCGGCAGCCGAGATCAACAAGATGACGGTCGAGCGCCTGGTCTGAGGTAATAGCTGACATGACGGACACGGACCTTCCCCATCTCACCCCGGTCGAAGCGCGTGTGCTCGGCTGCCTGATCGAGAAGAAGGAACTGACGCCCGATGTCTATCCGATGACATCGAATGCGCTGGTCGCCGCCGCCAATCAGAAGACGTCGCGCGAGCCGGTCATGGCGCTTGAGGTCGCCGACATCGCCCGGGCGCTCGGCACGTTGCAGGCAAAGGGGCTGGCGCGCCAGCAATTCGCCTCGCGCGTCGAGCGTTACGAACATCAGATGGCGCAGAAATTCTCGCTGACGCGCAACCAGAGCACACTGATCGGCATGCTGCTGCTGCGCGGACCGCAGACAGTCTACGAACTGCTCGCCCGCACCGAACGCATGGCGAATTTCGCCGATGCTGACGCCCTGCGTGGCGAACTCGACATGCTGATCGGCCGCCGGCCGGCGCTGGTCAAGGAGATCGGCCGCGCACCCGGCCAGCGCGAGGATCGTTTCGCGCATCTTTTGGCGGGAGATGTCGATGCTGCAGCACTCACCCCAAGCCGAGCGCCGAGCGCCACCACCCCCGCCGTTTCGGAACTCGAGGAGCGCGTCCGGCTTCTGGAAGAGGAAGTGGCAGCACTCAAGGCGCGGCTCGACGCAGTCGGTGGGTAGTCTATGCCTTCTGGTGCAAGTGGGGCCAACGCCTCGCGCCAGCAATGCCGGATGCATGCCCGGCTTTTTTCTTAATGCGTAGACTCTAGCCCTTGCGCCGCCCGCGCTTCGGGGCCGTCGCATCCTGGCGCATGTCTTCGACGCAAGCGACCGCGAGGTCGGTGCTGCGCTTGAGAAAATCGACGATGGTGGCAAGCTCGGCTTGGCTGTAGCCCGCCCACAGCTGCTGCATGCGCGCCTGCATCGGCCCGTACACCGCTTCGATCGGCTTGATCGCCTCCGCCTTGATGTGCAGCAGCACGCGGCGCCGGTCGCCTGGATCGGCCTGGCGTTCGACGTAGCCGGCGCGTTCGAGCCGGTCGAGCAGGGCGGTCATCGCGCCTGAGCTCAGCCCGGTGGCGGCAGCGAGTTCGCCGGGAGTCGCGGCCTTGCGCATGAACAGCAGATCAAGACATTCGAGATCGGTGGTGTGCAGGCCGAAGCGATCGGCCACCGTCTGGCTGGTGACGATGTTCTGCGCGCCCATCCGCCGCATCTCGCGGTCGAGCGCGGCGATGAGGTCGTGGTGGGAGGACGCGTCGTTTTGCATCCGCTACTCATAGCGACCGGATGACGGTGGCGAAAGCCAACAGCATCGACAAGCCAACGACCAGATCGAGCGGCAGGCGCAGCCTGCTGCGCTGCGCCCAGCGCCGGGCGGCGTCCTGATCCATCGCCGTGGACGTCAGCCTTTCGAAGGCAAGCGCCTTGGGGATGAAATCGAAAGCCGACCAGACACGCATCACGAGGTGCGCGGCGAGTGCGATGATCAGCCACAAGCGCGCATCGGGGATCGACCAGCAGGCAACCAGCGTGACGATCAGGGCGATCTCGAAGGCGGTATGCGCCGGGATCCAGAAGCGGCGGCGCGACAGGCCGCCGAGATCCGGCTGGATCAGGTCGCGGCGTTCGGGCCAGACCGGGTCGACGACCGAGAATTCATAGAGGCCGCCGCCGATGGACATCAAGGCGAGCGCGGCGGTTAGGCCGGTGAAGATGAGCGGAAATGAGAGCATGGCAGAAGCCTCTGAAGGGGAGCAGAAGATTGTCTCTATCATCTAATATCTTTATAATCAAGATATATGATGGCAGAGGGGACTCGCGTGCTTTTCGCCGCTGGCATGAACCCTTCGCATCACGGTCGGAATGGAGAGCTCTGAAAGACGGGCGGCGGTGCCGCCGGAGACCTGTCGAAGGTCGTGCGACTTGGTGATCGTCGGAATGAAAAACGGCCCGGTTGCGGAAGCAGCCGGGCCGTTTTGATTGGGGTGTTGTTCGCAGAGGGTAGTGCGGCCCCTAGCCTGCCGACACCGCCTCCGCGTGAACGGGGAGGAGGGAGCTGAACGGCTACTTCCTTGCCGCTTCGACGATCTCACGCGCCATCGCCTCGGCAACCGCATCGGTGGTGCGGCCTTCGCGGTCGGCGCGCTCGAAGATCGCCTTCAGCGTGTCGGCGATGCGAGCGACCCGTGGGGTTACGGTTGCGACATCGTAGCCGCCATCAGCCATTTCAGCCGCGACGTTGATGACGCCGCCGGCGTTGATGACGTAGTCGGGGGCGTAGAGGATGCCGCGCTCGACAAGGCGCTGACCGTCCTCGGCTGTCGCCAGCTGGTTGTTGGCGGCACCGGCGACGATCTTTGCCTTGAGCAACGGAATGGTGTCGGTCGACAGCATGCCGCCCAGCGCGCAGGGCGCGAAGATGTCGACGTCGGCTGAAATGATTGCATTGCCTTCGACGACGGTGGCAGCGAACTGCGCAGCGGCGCGGGTGGTCCTGATAGCATCGAGATCGCAGACGGTCAGCACGGCACCCTCGGCGTGGAACTTCTGGCACAGCGACCAGCCGACCGAGCCGAGGCCCTGGACGGCGACGCGGATGCCGGCGAGATCGTCGCTGCCGGTGCGGTGGCGCAGTGCCGCCTTGAGGCCGACGAAGGTGCCTTCGGCGGTGAAGGGCGAGGGGTTGCCGCTGCCGCCCTTGGTGGTGCCGCTGACATTGGGCGCGCGCCCGGCGAGGAAGTCGGCGTCGGCGAGCGTCATGCCGACGTCCTCGGCGGTGATGTACTGTCCCTGCAGCGTATTGAGCATCTCGGCATAGGCCTCGAGCATGGCGGGCGTTTTTTCGGTCTTGGCATCGGCGATGATGACCGCCTTGCCGCCGCCGAGCGGCAAGCCGGCGATGGCCGACTTGAAGGTCATGCCGCGCGACAGGCGTAGCGCGTCGATGACGCTGGCCTCGAAGCTCTTGTGCGGCCAGATGCGGGTGCCGCCGAGAGCGGGGCCGAGCACGGTGGTGTGGATCGAGACGATGGCGGTCAGCCCGCGCGCCGTGTCGCGGCCGAGCCAGACCTGCTCGTGTTTGTCGAAGCCGTCGAGATTGACAACGTCTGCGGTGATGTCGGTGATTTCGAGTGTGGTCGCACCGGCAAGCTTCTGGTTGCGCGGTTCAAGGACGTTCAGCATGAGGGTTCCTCCCGGGTGCGCTGGTCCCCTCGGAAGCTAAACATTTTCAGCGATTTTTGGTTTCGAAGACGGGGCGCGCCGCGACCGCGCATTGCGCCCGCCCGCTTTGCCGCGCAACAAACGCAAAACCGACGCGCGAAAGGTGGCCGGACGCGGGTCTGCCCCCCACGCGCCCGGCCTGCCGACTGGTTGGAATGCCACTGCCCTGGCATTCCGTGCAGCCAGACTCCGTCGGCCGACGGCGATAGACGCCGGCGCTTCAAGGCCTGCTTTGTCGGATCAGGCCTCCGATTCCCTGGTCTCTTTCGGCTGGCGGGGCTCAGCCGGTTCGGGAAGCTTGCCACCGAGCGCCATCGGGGCGAGGAAGGCACGCGGGTTGAAGCCGGCCGCGACAAGTGCGGTGAACGTCTTCCAGAACTGCAGGCGGTACATGTCCGTTACCTCGTTTGCTGGACTGACCACTTCGATTCGCGAGCGCAAACTAGACGGGCGGGCGATGCCGTTCTTGGACTGCGCGGCCCCTTCTTCGGGTCTTGGCGGTACGGCTTGACCTATTCATCTGCGCGAAATAGAAAGAGCGCCTGCCCGCCTTGGTTGTGTATTGTTGAGTAGGCCAATGACGAATCCTGACGGGCAGAACGCCTCCTTTCGCGTGCTGACAGACGACCTTCCAGCGCAGGAACGGCTTGCCGTGCTGCGTGAGGTCTATGGCCGCACCATCCTCAATGCCGATCTCGATCCGGTGGGCGATTCGCCCATCCATATGGACATGCGAGTGCGGCTGCTGCCTGGCGTGGGCATCGCCACCGGCACGGCCTCGCCGATCAGGGTCGGCATTGCCAAGGAGATGATCGACAATGACGACGTGATCCTGCTGGCGGCGCTGTCAGGTGGCAGCCATATGCAGGTCGGCAGCCAGGAGGAAAGCATCCGTCCCGGCTGCGCGATGTTCGTGCCCGGTGGACGGGTCGGCGCCAACGTCACGCGCCCCGGCTTCACCTATGTGAATCTGCGATTCGACAGGAAGGCCCTGCAGCCGCTGCTTGGCGACGTCTCCAGGATGATGATGCGGCCGATTCCGATCAGCCACGGCCCGATGCAGCTTTTGATCACCTACGCGACGGCGCTGCAGAAGCTGGACGAGCCGCTGCCGGGCAATATGGCGCGCATGGTGGCAAGCCATCTGCTCGACCTGACGGCGCTGACGCTGGGGGCCGAACGCGATGCCGAGCAGGTGGCGTTGGGGCGCGGCTTGCGCGCCGCCAGGCTGGCGGCGATCAAGTCTGATATCGCAGGGCGGGGCGACCTGCGCGGATTGTCGGCCGAGGCGATCGCCGCCGAGCACAAGCTGTCGCCGCGCTATGTCAGGAAGCTGTTTGAGAGCGAGGGATTGTCATTCACCGAGTTCGCGCTCGGCCAGAAGCTGAAGCGGGCGCACCGCATGCTGGCTGATCCCTCGTGGGCGCAACGCAGCATCACCGAAATCGCCTATGAAGCCGGGTTCAACGACCTGTCCTATTTCAACAGGGTGTTTCGCCGACGCTTCGACGCAACCCCATCCGAGGTGCGCGCCGAAGGGCTGGCTGCCTGAAGCGGCGACGGCGCCGGGTGACGCATCGTGCTTTCCAAAGGGGCGCACGCGTCCCTTGGGCCGATGTGCGCCCGGCGCCCTGCCGAGTCTTGGTCAGGCGAGGCTGGCGGTCAGCGAGACCTTGATCGCGCCGAGCGCCTTGGACACCGGGCATCCTTCCTTGGCCTTGGCGGCGAGTTCCTGGAACTTGGCATTGTCGATGCCGGGCACGGTGCCGACGAGCGTCAGCGCGCTCTCGGTGATGCCGGTGCCGGGAATGAGCGTCACGACTGCCTTGGCGTCGAGCTTGTCGGCTGGCGTGCCGTTCTCGGCGAGGAAGTGCGACAGCTGCATGGCAAAGCAGCCGGCATGCGCCGCGGCGATCAGCTCTTCGGGATTGGTGCCGGACTTGCCGGTTTCGTCCTCGAAGCGCGCCTTGAACGAGTAGGGCTGGTCTTTGATCGCGCCGCTCTGGGTATTGAGCGTGCCCGAACCTTCCTTCAGATTGCCTTTCCAGACGGCGTTGGCGCTGTGGTTCATGACGTTCTCCATGATTTCTGACGGGGCCAGGTGCGGCAACCGGGTGAGACTATAGCGCTGCCTCGCGCGCCTGCCAGCGTCCCGTCGCCAGGAAAGCCGCGCCATGCGAAAAAAGTCTCTTGCGGAAATGTCTGCTTGTCGTCGCGACGGACGTCCTTGAGGCGTGCACGGTCCAACCAAGGAGAGCATCGGTGAAATATGTCTGCCTGGTCTACCTCGAAGAAGGTGTGTTCGGGACGCTGTCGCCCGAGCAGAAGGAGAAGCTCGATGCCGACTCGCTGGCCTATGACAGGCAGCTTGAAGCCAAGGGCAAGCTGATCGTGGCCGAGGCGCTGCAGTCGGTGAATACGGCGAGGACCGTGATGCGTCGCTCCGGCAAGGGGTTGGTGACTGACGGGCCGTTCGCCGAGACCAAGGAGCATCTGATCGGCTTCGTCATGATCCAAGCGGAGAGCGAGGAAGAGGCGCTGGAGATCGCGTCGCACATTCCGCTGGCGGCTATGGGCAAGGTCGAGGTGCGGCCGATCTACGACATTCCAGGCTCCTGAAGGAGCGAAGTGACCTTTCCACTCTGGGCGTTCGGTTTGCCTTTTGGGGCGGACATCGATGACCGGAGCCGGACGGCGCCGGAGCGGCGCAAGATGGTGCTGCGCCAGCCAGTGTGGCGGCTGGCCTAGCTCAGGTCCGGGGCTAGATCGCGTCGCCCTTGAGCAGACGCGGGGTTTCGCCTGTCAGGCCCGAGGCCTGGCGGATGAAGTAATCCTTGAGGCGGGGCACGCGGTCGACGAGGCCGAGACCGATGTCGCGGATGGCACGGATCGGGGCGATGTCGTTGGAAAACAGCCGGTTGAGCACATCGGTGGTGATGCCCATGCGCACGGTGTCGAAACGGCGCCATTGTTCGTAGCGTTCGAGCACGTCGAGCGCGCCGATGTCCTGGCCGAGCCGGTCGGCCTCGACGATGGTTTCGGCAAGCGCTGCCGCATCCTTGAAGCCGAGATTGAGGCCCTGGCCGGCGATCGGATGGATGCCGTGGGCGGCGTCGCCGGCAAGCGCGAAGCGCGGCGCGACGAAGGCACGCGCCAGTGTCAGGCCGAGCGGCCAGGCGCGCGGCTTGCCCTCGACGCGGATCTCGCCGAGCTTGAGGCCGAAGCGCTGTTCGAGCTCGATCTCGAAGACGAAGGGGTCGCCCGACACCAGCTTGTTGGCATCTTCGGTGCGTTCGGTCCAGACGATGGAGGAGCGGTTGACGCCATCCCTGGTCGGCTTGAGCGGCAAGGTGGCAAAGGGACCGGCAGGCAGGAAGTGTTCCTCGGCGCGTCCCTCATGCGGGCGCTCGTGCACCACGGTGCAAACGATGCCGGACTGGCCGTATTCCCAGCGCACCGTCTTGATGCCGGCCATGTCGCGCAGCTTCGAGTTGACGCCGTCGGCAGCGATGAGCAGGCGGGTGTCGATGCTGATGCCGTCGGCGAGGTGGACCTTGGCACCGGCGATGCCGGCCTCGAAGGCCTGGACGGCGACGCCTTCGATGATGTCGATGCCGAGCTCGGTGGCACGGCGGCGCAAGGCTCCGTTGAGCAGCTTGTTTTCGACCATGTGGGCAAAGGGTTCGCCCGCTTCGAGTTCGCCGTCAAAGGTCAAGAAGACGGGGCGGACAGGATCGGCGCTCTTAGAATCGGTGATGATCATGTCGTTGATCGCCTGCGCTTCGGGCGCGATCTCGGCCCAGCAGCCGAGCTGGTCGAGCATGCGGCAGGCGGCGGCCGCAATCGCCGAGGCGCGGCCATCCTTGCGCCAGGCCTCGGCCGGGGCCGCGTCGACGATGGCGATGTGCAGGTTGGGCCGCGCCTGCTTGATCGACACGGCGGTGGCGAGGCCGACATAGCCGGCGCCGGCGACCAGCACGTCGAGCTGCGTCGATTTGTTGTCGTCAGATTCGCGCGTGACCATGGCGGCGTCCTTTACGGCTAGGCTACCCGCCTTGACTCGACGGGGGCTTCCTGCTGGAAACCGGGGTATACTTCGTCCCGAAAAGGGGAAAGCATGCCGGCCGGAATACAAGAGCTTCTGAGCATTCTCAATCTCGAGAAGCTGGAACACAACCTGTATCGTGGTCGCAGCCCGCAGGTCGCCTGGCAGCGCGTCTTTGGCGGCCAGACCATCGCCCAGGCGCTGGTGGCGGCACAGCGTACCGTCGAGCCCGACCGGCACGTGCATTCGTTGCATGGCTACTTCATGCGGCCCGGCGATATCACCGTGCCGATCGTCTACGAGGTCGACCGCATTCGCGACGGCGGCAGCTTCACCACGCGGCGCGTGGTGGCGATCCAGCACGGCCATGCGATCTTCTCGCTCGAGGCTTCGTTCCAGGTCGACGAGGTCGGGCTCGAATACCAGATGCCAATGCCGCTCGACGTGCCGCCGCCCGAGCAGCTGAAGTCGCAGCGCGAGCTGCTGGCCGAAGCCACCCACGTACCCGAGCAGATCAGGCTGTTCTGGGCCAAGGAGCGGCCGCTGGAGCTCAGGCCGGTCTATGCCGAGCATTATTCGAGCCGCGACAAGCTGGCGCCGCTGCAGAAGGTGTGGATCCGCCTGACCGGCCCGGTGCCGAACGACCGGGCACTGCGCTGCGCTGTACTTGCCTATCTTTCCGACATGACGCTGCTCGATACGGCAACCTTTGCCCATGGCCGCGGCATCTTCGATCCCGACATTCAGGCGGCGAGCATCGACCACGCCATGTGGTTCCACCGCGAGCATGATCTCGATGGCTGGCTGCTCTACACCCAGGACAGCCCTTCGACCTCGGGTTCGCGCGGCTTCACCCGCGGCGCGCTTTACGCCCAGGACGGCACGCTGGTCGCTTCGGTGGCACAGGAAGGGCTGATCCGCCTGCGCACGAAGCCTACGAAATAGGCATTTTAGGGATTTTGCACATTATCTAAGCAGATGCTTTGCTGCACCTGCGAAGGATGCTGCCTGTCTGCAAGGCATTACCCTGTAATTTCAGTAGCTTAGATTACCCCAAGTCAAACTGGCACGGAGCTTGAATAGCCTAGGTCACTCACTGGTGGCTTTCGGGTCCGCCAGCGACGTCTGCAACGCGGGGGACCCGCAACAGCAAGGGGTGAAACCTGATGAAAATAGTGATGGCTATCATCAAGCCGTTCAAGCTCGACGAGGTGCGCGAAGCGCTCACCAATGTCGGCATCCAGGGCCTGACCGTCACCGAAGTCAAAGGATACGGGCGGCAGAAGGGACATACCGAGATTTACCGCGGCGCCGAATATGCCGTGAGTTTCCTGCCCAAGATCAAGATCGAAGTCGCCGTCTCCACCGACCTCGTCGACAAGGCGGTCGAAGCGATCACCGGGGCCGCCAAGACCGGCCAGATCGGCGACGGCAAGATCTTCGTCTTCGGCATCGACCAGGCCGTGCGCATCCGTACCGGCGAAACCGACACCGACGCGCTCTGAGCAGGCCAACCAATCTCATGGAGACCTCAATGCAAATTCCAACCTTATTGAAGACGGCGGCGCGCTCGGCCCTTGTCGGCACGCTCGCGCTCGCCGCCCTGGGAACGGTCGCGGCCTTCGCCCAGGAAGCCGCACCTGCCGCGGCCGATGCCGCAGCGGCTGCTGCCCCGGCACCTGCCGACGTCATGGAAAAGGGCGACGTCGCCTGGATGTTGACCTCGTCGCTGCTGGTACTGTTCATGGCCTTGCCGGGCCTGGCGCTGTTTTATGGCGGCCTCGTGCGCGCCAAGAACATGCTGTCGGTGCTGATGCAGTGCACGATGATCGTCGCACTGGTGATCGTGATCTGGACGTTCTGGGGCTACTCGATGGCCTTCGGCGACGCGCCGAGCCCATATTGGGGCGGCCTCGGCAAGGCGTTCCTTGCCGGCGTGACGCCTGAAAGCATGGCAGCGACCTTCACCAAGGGCGTCGTCATTCCCGAATACGTCTTCATCGTCTTCCAGATGACCTTTGCCTGCATCACGCCGGCGCTGATCGTCGGCGCCTTTGCCGAGCGCATCAAGTTCTCGGCCGTGCTGCTGTTCGTGGCGCTGTGGGTCACCTTCGTCTACTTCCCGATCGCCCACATGGTCTGGGATTCGGACGGCCTGATCTATGGCTGGGGCGCGCTCGACTTCGCCGGCGGCACCGTCGTGCACATCAATGCGGGCATCGCAGCCCTTGTCGGCGCGCTGGTGATCGGCAAGCGTACCGGCTACGGCAAGGACAACATGGCGCCGCACTCTATGACGCTGACCATGGTCGGCGCCTCGATCCTGTGGGTCGGCTGGTTCGGCTTCAATGCTGGCTCCAACCTGGAAGCCAATGGCGGTGCTGCACTTGCCATGATCAACACCTTCACCGCGACTGCCGGCGCGATCCTCGCCTGGGTGATCATCGAAGTGGTCGCACGCGGCAAGGCCTCGATGCTGGGAGCGGCCTCGGGCATGGTCGCCGGTCTGGTCGCAGTGACCCCGGCTGCCGGCTTCGTCGGCCCGGTCGGCGCCATCGCGCTCGGCGCGATCGCTTCGGTCATCTGCTACTTCTTCGTGGCGGTGGTGAAGATCAAGCTCGGCTACGACGACTCGCTCGACGTGTTCGGCATCCATGGTGTCGGCGGCATCGTCGGCGCGCTCGGCACCGGTATCTTCAATGCCGAGAGCCTCGGCGGCATCGGCTACGGCGACATGTCGGTCGGCGCCCAGGTGTGGACGCAGTTCCTCGCCGTGTCGGTGACCGTCATCTGGTGCGGCATCGGTTCGCTGGTGCTCTACAAGCTGGTCGACCTGGTGGTCGGCCTGCGCCCGACCGTCGAAGCCGAACGCCAGGGCCTCGACCTGACCTCGCACGGCGAAGTGGCCTACCACTCGTGATGCCAGTTGGAGCATGACCCCTCTCCCCCACTCCCCGGGGGGACATGCTCCGGCACGCGCGGCCAGATCACCGGCCGCGCACCATCCTCCCAAATCCCGTCGTGGCCGCTCGAAAGGCAGCTGCGCTTTGAGGCCCGGAGCAATCCGGGCCTCTTTTTTGTTTGGAATTGAGTTCAGTCGGGCTTGGGCAATGCCGGGTCGAGCGGGCGCTTGCGCAGGAAGTTGCCGAGATTGCGGGGCGTGCGGGGATAGCTGGCGTTTTCGTATTTCGCCGGGTCGCGATAGACGCTGAGGGTCGAGGGGTCGCGGCGCGTGCCGCCCGGAATGGTACCCCAGCGGCCCGCATCGTACAGATCGACGAGGAAGGCATAGTCGTAACGGCAGAAGCGCAGCGCCTTGGCCAGCGCCGCCTGGGACAGGTCGGCAGGGCCAGCCGGGCGGCTGGAGACGTGGATATGCGGCATCGAGACGGTCTGGCCGACGATGTCGCTGATGTAGGCGGCGACCTGGTCTACCTTCTCCAGCCGGAACACCCTGTCGAACAAGAACAGGTTGCTGCCGAGGAAATAGCGCGGCGAGGCGACGTGGAAGCGGACATCGTCTGAGATGCGGCAGTAGTCCTCGACCCTGAGGATGAAGGTCTCGAGATCGGGCTCGAGCGACAGGCCGAGTTGGCGCGCCATGTCGGAGTCGGCCTGGTCGCCGGTCAGGTTCCCGGCTTTGACGACACGGTCGAAATAGGCCGACAGCAGTCGCTCGACCGGATCCCTGACAATCGTGAACGGCTTGGCATCGGCGTTGTGCAGCGGCCGAAACGGATCGACCAGACTGGTGCCGAGGTGGTGGTGGACGTCGTCATCGGGGTTTTCGAGCCCTTCGTGCTGGCCGGCAACCTGCATGAGCAGGTATTTGACGCTGCTGCTGCCGCTTTTGGGCACGGGATAATAAGTGGCGTTGAAAAATCTCAGTCCTGTCGGCATCTGGCTCCTGGCTGTGGCTTGATGCGAAAAAGAAGCGCGACGTTGCCATACCGGCAGGGCGATGCCGGAACAGCGATTCGAACATTCAATGTTTCTAATGTGTCTATCGTTTGACGCCAAACCGGATCGGGGCCCGGGCGAGCCGGGCCCACGCAAGGGATGCTCAGGTCGACAGCGACGACGTTGCGCGTGTCAGGCGAAGAATGCCCGGATACGTGACCACATGCTGATCGCCGCGCGGACACGGCGGGCCGCACTTGCGCCCCTGACCGCATCGCCGAAATGGCAATAGCAAACGATGTTGTGCAACTGCCGGTCGGACAGGTCGAAGAAACGCTTGGCCTCGCCGTAGCTGTCGTCGCCGAGGCCTGCTGCCCGGAAGGCAGGATCCTCGAATGCCACCGAGATGGGGGAGCCCGGTACCCGCATGGCGAGCCGTTCGGCGCGCGGGGCATATTCGGTGCCGGAAAGCGTGCCCAGGCGCCGGTCGGGCTGGTCTTCAAGCAGCCTCGCCCAGCGCTCGAGACGCTCGGTGCGCGTCATCGGCAAATAGGGGGTGAGCGGCTGGACGTCGGCGAAGGCTTGCAGTTGCTCGATGCTATGGTGCTTCATCGCTGCCTCCATTAGGTTTGTCTAATATTGAAAACTATGGCGCTGCCGCCTCTGCGGCAAGCCTGTTTTGACCCCGCAACGGAAAAACCCCGCCCAGTGGGGCGGGGTCCTTTTCATGTCCGTAAGATGGACGGGTTACATCGCCGATGTCATCACCGCCGTGACCTTGGTTGCGTCATCGTCGGCAACCGTGATCGATACCTTCATGCCTGCCGCCAGATCGGCCGGCAGCGCGACATCAGCAGGAACGGTGTAGGTCTTGCCGTCTTCCAGCGTGATGACCCGGGTGTCCTTGTTGAACTCCTTGACCACGCCATCGGCCGAAGCAGCCCATGCTGCGCCTGCCATCAGTGCTGCGGCTCCCAAAGCCAAAATGAGCTTTCTCATTCTGATTCTCCTGGTTTGAGTCCCTTCCGGCAAAACCAACGCCAAAGCGGTGGGATGGTTGCATCAAAAATACCGCTGCCGGACGGCTGCGGCGAGGCTTTCCCGGGACGCGACGAGGCGGTCGCGTGCCTGCCATGTGAACAATGGCTTAACCTTAATGCCGCCTTAACCTTCGCCCCGATAGTCTGACGACCGAATCTGCCCGTGATGCGTCCGCATGCGGGCCACGGCATCAATGGACGGGGACGAGGCATGCGTTCTGGGGTTTCCTCACCGCTCGCGCTGACCGAGACGGGGCACGGCATTCAGGCATTCGCGCGACGGCAAGCAGGCCGCGCGGCGGGTCTGTGCCTGTTCGCCCTTGTCGCCTTCGGGCTCGCGGCGCTTGGCACCTGGAATGTCGCCGATCCAAGCTTCAGCCATGCCACCGACAATCCTGTCACCAACGCCATGGGTTATCCGGGCGCGGTGTTCGCCGATCTGGCGATGCAGTTTTTTGGGCTGGCTTCGGTTGCTGCCCTGATGCCGGCGGTGTTCTGGGGCGTGCTGTTCGTGACGGCGCGCGGCGTCGACCGCATGCCCAAGCGCGGCCTTGTCTGGTTCGGCTCGGCACTGCTTGGTGCCGCGATCGCCGGCTGTGTCGGTGCGCCGCCGACCTGGCCGCTGCCGACCGGTCTCGGCGGTGTGTTCGGCGACATGGTGCTCAAGGTGCCGGGACTGTTCATCGGCGGTTATCCAACCGGGCTGATCGCCACCGTCATCGGCGTGCTGCTGATCGCACCGGCGATCTGGCTGTTTGCCTTCGGTGCTGGCCTGCTCAACCGCGAAAACGGCTTTGCGGTGGTCAATCCCAAGCCCAAGCCCGACATGCGCGAGCAGGATTTCGCCAGCTTCGACGATGAGGACGAGGACGAAAACGAAGGTGTGCTGGCGCTTGGCGCCATCACCCACTGGTGGCTGTCGGCCAAGGCCTGGATGCGCCGCCGCGCCGCCAAGCGCCGCGAGCTGGAGGGCTACGACATGCCGCCGGTGAAGCGCGAGAGCGCGTGGCGGCAAGCGGCCGAGCGCGTCGAATCGGCCGAGCGCGCCGAACAGCGCGTCACGACAGGCGGCCGTGCCCGGGTCGAGCCCGAATTCTTCGCCCAGATGGTGTCGCAGGAGCGCGCCGTCTCGATCGACCCCGACGACCAGGATGTCTTTGGCGACGACGACATGGACATGCCGGCGGAACCGCGCCGCGGCGCCAACGCCCAGGTGCAGAATTTCCGCTCACCGGCGAACGGGGCACCGCCCGCCGCACGGGTCGAAGCACCAGCACCTAGGCCGGCACCGGGCGCCCGCGTCCAGCGCGAGGCGCAGACGACGCTGATCGGCGCCGAGACCTTCGAGATGCCGTCGCTGCATTTCCTGGCCGAGCCCAAGAACGTGGTGCGCGACGCGTCGCTGTCCAAGGACGCCCTCGAACAGAACGCGCGCCTGCTCGAAGGCGTGCTCGAGGACTTTGGCGTCAAGGGCGAAATCATCCATGTCCGGCCCGGCCCGGTCGTAACCCTGTACGAGCTCGAGCCGGCACCCGGCATCAAGTCGTCGCGCGTCATCGGCCTTGCCGACGACATCGCGCGTTCGATGAGCGCGATCGCCGCCCGCGTCGCGGTTGTTCCGGGACGCAACGCCATCGGCATCGAACTGCCCAACGCCAAGCGCGAAACCGTCTATCTCCGCGAGATCCTGGCAAGCCGCGACTTCGAGACGACCAAGTCGAAGCTGGCGCTGGCGCTCGGCAAGACGATCAACGGCGAGGCGGTCATAGTCGACATCGCCAAGATGCCGCACGTGCTGGTCGCGGGCACCACCGGCTCGGGAAAGTCGGTGGCGATCAACACCATGATCCTGTCGCTGCTCTATCGCATGACGCCGCAGGAATGCCGCCTGATCATGATCGATCCGAAGATGCTCGAACTTTCGGTCTATGACGGCATCCCGCATCTGCTGACGCCTGTCGTCACCGACCCGAAGAAGGCGGTGGTGGCGCTGAAGTGGACGGTGCGGGAGATGGAAGACCGCTATCGCA
This sequence comes from Aminobacter carboxidus, assembly GCF_014863355.1. Taxonomy (GTDB): domain Bacteria; phylum Pseudomonadota; class Alphaproteobacteria; order Rhizobiales; family Rhizobiaceae; genus Aminobacter; species Aminobacter carboxidus. Next base: position 411,137 of record NZ_JACZEP010000002.1, read on the forward strand.
AGATGTCCAAGGTCGGCGTGCGCAACATCGACGGCTTCAACGCGCGTGTCAGCCAGGCGGAGAAGAAGGGCGAGCAGATCTCGCGCACGGTACAGACCGGCTTCGACCGCCAGACCGGCGAAGCGATCTACGAGACCGAAAATCTCGATCTGGCGCCGCTGCCCTACATCGTCGTCATCATCGACGAAATGGCCGACCTGATGATGGTCGCCGGCAAGGATATCGAAGGCGCCGTCCAGCGGCTGGCGCAGATGGCCCGTGCCGCCGGCATCCACGTCATCATGGCGACCCAGCGCCCGTCGGTCGACGTCATCACCGGCACCATCAAGGCCAACTTCCCGACCCGCATCTCGTTCCAGGTGACGTCGAAGATCGACAGCCGCACCATCCTGGGCGAGCAGGGCGCTGAGCAACTGCTCGGCATGGGCGACATGCTCTATATGGCCGGCGGTGGCCGCATCCAGCGTGTCCACGGCCCGTTCGTCGCCGACGAGGAGGTCGAGAAGGTCGTCGCCCATCTCAAGCTGCAGGGCGTGCCGGAATATCTCGACGCGATCACCGAGGACGATGGCGAAGACGACGACGAGCCGTCGGGCAAGGGCGGCGGCAATGGCGGTGGCGGCAACTTCGAGGATTCGGACGATCCCTACGACCAGGCGGTGGCCGTGGTGCTGCGCGACGGCAAGGCCTCGACCAGCTACATCCAGCGCCGGCTCGGCATCGGCTACAACCGCGCCGCCTCGATCATCGAACGGATGGAGCAGGAAGGCATCGTGGGTGCTGCCAACCATGCCGGCAAGCGCGAAATTCTGGTGCCGACAGAAGACGACAAGATGTAGGATAGGGGAACCAGCGATCACGTTTTCGCGTTCAAGGCGCGAGGCCGTGAACCATGTCAAACTTCAGCCCTACTAAGTGCCGATACAACCGTCGAACTGGAATGAGAGAGTAACCGGCATGAACGACGACATCCGCACCCCGACCCGCCGACGCCTGCTCGGCTTCGCGGCCGCGATCGCGCTGAGCGCGACGCCGCTGATTGGTCTCAACGGCCCGGCCCAGGCACAAGGCTCCGATGCCGCCCAGCGCATCGCCGACCACTTCTCGAGCGTGCGCTCGATGTCGGGCGAGTTCGTGCAGTTTGGCCCGCGCGGCGAGCAGACGGGCGGCAAGTTCTTCCTACAACGCCCCGGCAAGATCCGCTTCAACTACGAGGCGCCGTCCAATTTCAAGGTCATCTCCGACGGCCAGTCGGTGGTCATCCTGAACTCGAAGATGCGTACCTCCGACCTCTATCCGCTGTCCAAGACGCCGTTGAAGCTGTTGCTTGACGAACGTATCGACCTCAGCGGCAACAAGGTCAGGAGCGTCACCGAAGAGGACGACCTGACCACCATCAAACTGTCCGACAAGCAGGTTTTCGGCAACTCGACCATCACCATGATGTTCGACCCCAAGACCTATGAGCTGCGCCAGTGGACGATCACCGACGCGCAGGGCAAGGACACCACCGTGATGGTGTTCAACGTCAAGCAGGGCGGTTCCTTCCCCGGCGATACCTTCAAGATCGACTACAAGCTCAACCGCGAGCTGAACGCGCAAAAGAAGAACGACTAAGAGGCCGCTCGCTAGCTCCAACCTGCCGGTCATCTGACGCGGCAGGGCGAGTATCAGGCAGCGTGTTGCGTTGAACCTGCGCGGCTTAGTTGTGGACATCGGCGGCGCGAGCGCCGCTTCAGGCATCGCGCCTTGTCATCGCGGGGCCATGCTGGCAGGTTCCGCCGCAACTTCGTGCCGGAACTCGCCATGCCCTTTTCCATCGCCACCTGGAACATCAACTCCGTTCGCCTGCGCATGCCGCTGGTCGAGCGGCTGCTCGCCGAATACGCGCCCGACGTGCTGTGCCTGCAGGAAACCAAGTGCCCGGACGACCAGTTTCCGTCGGCGGCGTTCCGCAAGATCGGCTACGAGCACATCGCCTTCCACGGCCAGAAGGGCTACCACGGCGTCGCCACGGTGGCGCGGCGCCCGCTGGAGATCGTGGAGAAGCGGCGCTTCTGCGAGATCGACGACAGCCGGCACCTGTCGGTTCGGTTCGATGCCGGCGGCAAGAAGGTCGTGTTGCATAATTTCTACGTTCCGGCCGGCGGCGACGAACCCGACGTCGAGATCAACCCGAAATTCCGCCACAAGCTGGGCTTCGTTTCGGAAATGAACGCAATCCGCGCCGACCATGACGAGAACTCGGCCTCGGTGCTGGTCGGCGACCTCAACATTGCGCCGCTGGAGCACGACGTCTGGTCGCACAAGCAGCTGCTCAACGTCGTCAGCCATACACCGGTCGAGACCGAGAATTTCGAAGCGATGCGCAAGGCTGGCGAATGGGTCGACCTGATGCGGCTCAACGTGCCCGACGACCAGAAGATCTACACCTGGTGGAGTTATCGGGCCAAGGACTGGGAGACCTCCAACCGCGGCCGCCGGCTCGACCATGTCTGGTCGTCGGCAAATCTCGCGCCAAGGCTGACGGGCATCGAAATCCTGAGTGCCGCACGCGGCTGGGAGCGGCCGTCGGATCACGTGCCTGTCATCGCGCGGTTTGATCTGGACTGAGAAGCAGGTGAGGCCACTCCATTGGCCCGACTATCTGTGAGCTCAGCCTTGCCGTGACGCTGCAAACCTAGCAGCAAAGGGCAAACCGGATTCGATGCAAATCGGAGGCGGGAACCGGCGCTCGCCCAGAAGCGAGGCCGACTGCCGCTACTTCCCGAATCTCGGCGCCAGGCTTTCGATGCGGGCGAGCATGTCCTGGAGGTCTTCGAGAATGTGCTGGTGCAGCCGGGCAGCGGCCTCGGGATATTCCTCGAGGATGCGGTGGAACATTTTGCGGTTGAGCCTGATGATTTCCGAATCGATGGCCGCGGCCGCACTGGTCAGGCGCCTGGTGTCGGCGATGAGGGCGAGCTCGCCGAGCATCGAGCCGGGACCGGCAGTGCCAACTTCGGCGCGCACGCCGTCAACCTCGCGATAAAGCGCTATACGTCCCGATATCACGACATAGGCCGAATCGGCCTCGTCGTCCTCGCGGTAGAGCTTGCGATCGGCGGGGAGGTTCACATTCTCCGCACCGAAAGCCAGCAAACGCAGCTGTTCTTGTGTGAAGCCCTCAAACAGCCTCACGCCGGACAGGATGCGGATGTCGTCATCCAGCGCCATTATGTCCCCGACTTCTCAGACTGGCTCCCCTCCCTGTTGTTAGCCGGTTCCCCGTTCCAAACTAACAACATAATCCGCTTATCCCCCCGAAAACCAAAGTCGATTTTCGGGCCGATTCAGCAAACCAGTCAGGGGACCAGCTTGTATCCGCCGCTTTCTGTCACAAGAATTTCCGCATTGGAAGGATCGCGCTCGATCTTCTGGCGGAGCCGGTAGACATGGGTTTCCAGCGTGTGGGTCGTGACTCCCGAATTGTAGCCCCAGACTTCCTCGAGAAGGACGTCGCGGGTCACCACTTTCTGGTCGGCGCGGTAGAGGTACTTGATGATCGAGGCTTCCTTCTCCGTCAGCCTGACTTTGCCGCCACGCGCGTCGATGAGCAGCTTCTGGCTCGGCTTGAAGGTGTAGGGCCCGACCGAAAAGGTGGCGTCCTCGCTCTGCTCGTGCTGGCGCAGCTGGGCGCGGATGCGCGCGAGCAGGACAGCGAAGCGGAACGGCTTGGTGACATAGTCGTTGGCGCCGGCCTCGAGGCCGAGGATGGTGTCGGAATCGGTGTCATGGCCGGTCAGCATGATGATCGGCGCCTTGTAGCCGCCCTTGCGCAGGATCTTCACCGCCTCGCGCCCATCCATGTCGGGCAAGCCGACATCCATGATCAGCAGGTCGATGAGGCCGGCGCGCGCCGCGTTGACGCCCTTGGCGGCGGTCGCTTCCTCAAGGACTTCGAACTCCTCGTAGAGCGCCAGCTGTTCGACCAGCGTGCTGCGCAGATCGTCGTCATCGTCGACGATGAGGATGGTGCGTGAGGTCATGGATCAATCCGTTGTTTCAAAATCAGTATTCAGTTGACCGCGGCAATCGAATGCGGAAGCTGGTCGCCACAACTTTCAGCGGTAGTGATTTGTTCCGCAAGGCGATCATACAAGAAAAATCAAAGGCGTAATTGGGGCGGGCGCATTTTTGCGAAATGGCATTTCGACAATTGTCGTGCGGGCCAAGCCCGGCGACCCGACCAAGGGGCTGATGCAGGTCGGCGGGCTGGTGTTTCCCTGCGCGCTCGGGCGCGGCGGCATTACCGCAAACAAGCGCGAGGGTGATGGTGGCACGCCGCTGGCCGCAATGCGCCTGTTGTCGGGCTATTTTCGCCGCGACCAGTTCGTGGCGGGGCGAAGCCGCTTGCCGATGAGCCCGATCAGCGCCGATCTCGGCTGGTGCGAGGTGCCAGACGACCGCAACTACAACAGGCCGGTGAAGATTCCTTATGGCGCAAGCCATGAGCGGATGAAGCGCGACGACGCGCTCTACGACGCCTGCCTGGTGCTCGACTGGAACATCCGGCCCAGGCTGCGCGGGCGCGGTAGCGCGATCTTCTTTCATCTGGCGCGGCCGGGCTTCACGCCGACACAAGGCTGCGTCGCGGTGACGGCAAGGGTGATGGCGCGGCTTTTGCCGCAGCTGTCACGCCGCACGGTGCTGAAGGTGGTGCGCTAGCCGCGTCGCCAGGATCGCGGTCCGGTTTCGGAAGGGACCGTATCGGTGGGCCCAGGCGCTGCAAAGAAAGCGGCCCGAAGATCGGGAGACATGATCCTCGGGCCGAGCGTGCTCCCAGAGTGAGCTTGGGAGATGGGGGTCAGCGATGGTTGTGCCGGCGCGGCTGCTGCCAGCCGATGTCGAGCAGGCCGAGGCGGCCGAGATCGGCGTCGATGGCCTTGGCGATGTCCGTGCTGGCGATGCCGGTGTCGCGGCGATAGTGCTCGGACAGGTCAGCCGCATCTTGCACCGGCACGTTGAGCGCCGCTTTCATGTGGCGAAACCAATCGAAAACCGGCTGCAGCCGGGACGGCTGGACATAGGTGGTTCTGAAGACAGCGGTAGACATGGTCGGTTCCGTTTCGTCCGGACATCAAATCCGGTTTGACATTGGTTGAACTGGGCTCATGATGCTGCTTTGAAAGGCAAAAGAGAAACGAGTAGTTCTTTCTCGACCTTCAAGCCAAATTTGAAGATCCGGCAATGCGCTTCGTACCTGGGACACGTGCTTTGCGAACGCTGGCTGCCGCCGGCAAGCATCTCAATTTCACCCGCGCCGCCGACGAACTCGGCCTGACGCCCGCGGCGGTGAGCCACCAGATCAAGGAAATCGAGGACCAACTCGGTGTGGTGCTGTTCACCCGCACCAGCCGCACGATCCGGCTGACCGAAGCGGGATCAGCACTGGTCGACGCCTCGGTCGATGCGCTTGACCTGCTCAACCGCGCGGTGTCGCGGGCCCGCAAGATGACGCGCGGGACGGCTTTGCTGAAGGTGACGCTCGACGCGCAGTTCGCGGCCAAGTGGCTGATGCGGCGCATCGACGCTTTCCGCAAGCTCCACCCCGACATCGATCTCAGGTTCGACATCAGCTACGAGGTGCGCGATTTCGACCTCGACGATGTCGATGTCGGCATCCGTTTCGGCACCGGCAAATATCCCGGCCTGCGCGCCGACCGGCTGTTCGACAACATCATCATCCCGGTGTGCAGCCCGGCCCTGCTGGCATCGGGGCCGCCGCTGCGCGAGCCGCGCGATCTCTTCCACCACACGCTGGTACACATCGAATGGTCGCAGCAGGGCGTGACCTGGCCGAACTGGCGCATGTGGATGGCCGCTGCCGGCGTCGACGATTTCGACGACAGCCGCTCGGTGGTGTTCACGACCTCATCCGATGCGGTGCAAGCAGCGCTCGACGGCAGCGCGGTGGCGCTCGCCGATTTCGCCATGGTGGCCAACGACCTGTCGGAGGGGCGGCTGGTGCGGCCGTTCGAACTGGGCATCAAGGTGGCGCGGGAGTTTGCCTACCACCTGGTCTATCCGATCGCATCGGCCAACGATGCACGGGTCGTGGCCTTCAAGGACTGGCTGCTGAACGAAGTCCACAACCCGCAGTCCGATCCGACACGGCGCAGCTGGGACGATTTCAGGTCGTCATAGGCAAGTGACGGTCAGGCGAACCGCCAGACGGTGGTTCGCTTGACCTCGGCATCCTCGAGCGCGCGGGTGACCGGCACCTCGTAGGTGGCGAGCTTTTCCAGACGATCCTTGGGCAGGTAGGAACGGCCGGGATCGCCGACGAGCACGTCGGCGCCGCGTGCCCGGAGCGCTTCGAACCACGGCACCAGCCGGTCGGCGAAGGGCTTTTCGTAGAAGACATCGCCGGCAAGCACGACATCCCAGCCATCGTCATGGCCGACCTGGTCGGTGCCGGTGAAATCGACTGTGACAGCGTTGGCCTTAGCGTTGAGGCGGATCGCGGCCTCGCAAAACGGGTCGATGTCGGCGCCCACCACGGAAGAGGCGCCCGCATGCATCGCTGATATGGCGACGAGGCCGGAGCCGGAGGCGAAGTCGAGCACGCGCTTGCCGGCAACGGTTTGGGGATTGTCGAGCACGTAGCGGGCCAGACCCTGGCCGCCGGCCCAGGCAAAGGCCCAGAAAGGTGGCGGCAGGCCGATCTCGGCCAGCTGCTCTTCGGTTCGGTGCCACAGGTCATGCGCTTCGTCGGCGAGATGGAGCGCTACCTCGGGCACATGCGGGGGGCGCATCAGCGCCGTGTTGGCGCGGATGAAGGTTTCCGCGCGCTCGGGCGTGAGCCTTGTCACCGAACCCGTCGTCACGGCGCCTTGTCGAGCCCGGCCATACGGCAGACTTCCTGCCACTCGTCAGGCGTCACCGGCTGGACCGACAGGCGCATCGAGGTGACCAGCGCCATCTTTTCGAGCTTCGGATTGGCCTTGACGTCGGCAAGGGTGACGGGCCTGGGGACCGGGCTGTGGTAGCGGATGTCGACGCATTCCCAGCGCGGGTCCTCGGTCGTTGTGTCGTGATGGGCGAGCGCGCAGACCTCGGCGATGCCGACAACCTCGAGCCCCTCATTGGAGTGGTAGAAGAAGCCCAGGTCGCCGATCTGCATGGCGCGCATGTTGTTGCGGGCGAGGTAGTTGCGCACGCCGTCCCACTGCGTGCCGTCCTTGCCCTTGGCCTTCAGCATCTCGAATGAGAATTTGAACGGCTCGGATTTGAACAGCCAGTATTTCTTCTCGCTCATGTCGTCCCCTCTAGATGCAGTTCAGGCGCTGGCCGGGTTGTTGAACACCCAGTTCCACGGCCGGATGTCGACGCTCTCGAATAGGCTGGCCTTGGCGTAGGGATCAGTGCTGGCGATTGCCTGGGCTGCCGCGGCGTCGGCCGCTTCGATGACCACCAGCGAGCCGTCCGGCTTGCCGTCGGCGTCGAGGAAGGGGCCGGCGAATTTCAGCGCGCCCTTGGCGTTGAGCTCGTTGAGGAAGGCAACATGGTCGGGCCGCGCGTCGAGGCGGACCTGGAGATGGTTCGGCTTGTCCTTGCAGATCAGTGCGAAAAGCATCGTTGTAGCGTCCTCCTGGTGCATGAGTGATACAGCGTCCTTTGCGTGCCCAAAGGACACGCGGCGCTGTAGTGGTTCAGTCTGCTTCGGCGCGCAGCGGACGGGTCATCAGCCCGGCGACGGCCTCGTTGATGGTGATGGCGTTGTCGAGCAGGGCGGCGACGGCCTCGATGATCGGCGCCTCTATGCCGCGCTCGCGGGTCAGGCGGGCGGCGATGTAGGCGGTGGCGACGCCTTCGGCGAGCGGGCGGCCGGCGAGTTCCTCGCCTTTGCCGAGCGCCACGCCATAGGCGAAGTTGCGCGACTGCACCGACGAGCAGGTGAGCATCAGGTCGCCGAGGCCGGACAGGCCCATCAGCGTTTCGGGCCGGGCGCCGAAGGCAGCGCCGATGCGGCGCAACTCAACGAAGCCGCGGGTGACGAGGGCTGCCTGCGCCGAGGCGCCGAGACCGGCACCGGTGACGGCACCGGCGGCGATGGCGAAGACGTTCTTCAGCGCGCCGCCGATTTCGACGCCGATCAGATCGTCGCTGGAATAGCAGCGCAGGTTGGCAGCGGAGAAGCGCGTCGCAAGTGCTGAGGCCAGCGCCTCGTCCTCTGAAGCAACGACGACGGCGGTTGGCAGACCACGCGAAACGTCGGTGGCGAAGCTTGGACCCGACAGTGCCGCGACCGGATTGTCGGGCAGGATGGCACTGGAGATATCCGCCAGGAGCCGGCCGGTGTCACGCTCGATGCCCTTGGCGCACAACACAAGTGGAACGTCCTCGGCGATATGCGGCTTGACCTCGGTCAGCACGCTGCGCAGCGCCTGCGCCGGGGTGACGACCAGCACGCAATCGGTGCCGGCCAGAGCCTGGGCAAGGTCGGTGGTGGCGGCGATGCCGGTTTCGAAGGTGATGCCGGGGAGATAACGCGGGTTGGTGCCGGTGCGGATAGCATCGACGCTTTCGCTGTCGCGGGCCCAGAGCCTGACGGCATGGCCGGCGCGCAGCATGGCAAGGGCCAGCGCCGTGCCCCAGGCGCCGCCGCCGAGAACCGTGACCTTGTATGCGCTCATGCTTTGGCTCCCCGCCTGCCGGAACCGACCACAGGTGCTGACACGCTGTCCAGCGGCCAGCGCGAGCGCGGCACAAAATCGAATGCGTCCGGCTCGACGAGATCGGCGCGCAGCCGCTCGATGCCGGCCCAGGCGATCATCGCGGCATTGTCGGTGCACAGCGCCATCGGCGGCGCGATGAAAGCAAAGCCGTTCTTGGCGCAGAGCTTTTCCAGCATGGCGCGGATCTGCTTGTTAGCGGCGACGCCGCCGGCGACCACAAGAGCGGGAACTGCCGTATCGGGGAATTCGGCGCGGAAACGGGCCAGCACGCGCTTGACGCGGTCACTGAGCGTATCGGCAACAGCCGCCTGGAACGAGGCGCAGATATCGGCGACGTCCTGGTCGCTCAACGGCGCCACGGCGGTCGCTGCCTGGCGCACCGACGTCTTGAGGCCGGAGAAGGAGAAATCGGGCTGGGCCGAGCCCTTCATCGGGCGCGGGAAGATAAAGCGGGTGGCGTCGCCGGACTGGGCGGCCTTCTCGACATTGGGGCCGCCCGGATAGGGCAGGGCCAGCATCTTGGCGGTCTTGTCGAAGGCCTCGCCGAGCGCATCGTCGATGGTGGTGGCCCAGCGCTGGTAGTCGCCGACACCCTTGACCAGGACGATCTGGGTGTGGCCGCCGGAAACCAGCAACAGCAGATAGGGGAATTCCAGGCCGTCGGTGAGGCGCGCGGTCAGCGCGTGGCCTTCGAGATGGTTGATGGCGATCAGCGGCTTGCCGGCGGCGGCGGCGATCGCCTTGGCCGTCATCAGCCCGACGATCAACCCGCCGACGAGGCCCGGGCCGGCAGTGGCGGCGATGGCGTCGATGTCTTCAAGGGCAACGCCGGAATCCTCGAGTGCTGCCTCGACGATGCCGTCGAGGGCTTCGACATGGGCGCGCGCGGCGATCTCCGGCACGACGCCGCCAAAGGCCGCATGTTCTTCGATCTGGCTGAACACTGTGCTCGACAGGATGCGCGGCGGTTGGCCGGCTTCAAGCGCAACGACGCTGGCCGCGGTTTCGTCGCAGCTGGTCTCGATGCCCAGAACACGGATCAATTGGTCGCTACCCTGCATGATTGCCCGGTGGTAATTTCCTAGATAGGAGGTACGGGACCGCCCCGCCAGCGCGGGGTTATCACGGACCAAGCGCTATGCAAACTAGAGCCTTGAGAATCGGAACCCGCGGCAGCCTGCTGGCGCTCGCCCAGGCGCACGAGACGCGTGCGCGGCTGATGGCGACGCATGTCCTGCCGGAAGAGGCGTTCGAGATCGTGACGATTTCGACCAGCGGCGACCGCATTCAGGACCGGCCGCTGTCGATGGCCGGCGGCAAGGGGCTGTTCACCAAGGAGCTGGAAGAGGCGATGTATGCGGGCGAGATCGACATCGCCGTTCATTCGTCCAAGGATATGCCGACGCAGCTTCCCGACGGGCTGGAGCTCTCGGCATTCCTGCCGCGTGAGGACCCGCGCGACGCCTTTATCGGCCGCGCGGCGCCGACGATCATGGATCTGCCTGAAGGTGGGGTCGTTGGCTCGTCGTCGCTGAGGCGACAGGCGCTGATCCGGCGCATGCGCCCCGATCTCGACGTCGTGATGTTCCGCGGCAACGTGCAGACCCGCCTGCGCAAGCTCGACGAGGGCGTGGCGCAAGGCACGATCCTCGCCAATGCCGGCCTGCGGCGGCTCGGGCTTGAAAATGTCATCACCGACCTGATGCCGCTCGATGCCTTTCCGCCGGCGCCGGGGCAAGGTGCGATCTGTATCGAAAGCCGCATCGGCGACACCGCCGTCGCCACCATGCTGTCGGCCATCGACCACCGGCCGACCGGCCAGGCGCTGGCCTGCGAACGGGCGTTTCTGGCGGCCCTCGACGGGTCGTGCCGCACGCCGATTGCCGGATATGCCGAGATCGATGGCGACAGATTGTCTTTCTCCGGGCTTATCCTGACGCCGGATGGTACGCTGTGGCACGAGGCCATGGCCGAGGGCCGGGTGGCGGACGCCGCCGACATCGGCCGGAACGCCGGCGATGAAGTGCGGGCACGGGCCGGCACCAGGTTCTTCGAGGGATGGAGTTAGATGGCACAGCGGGTGCTGGTGACGAGGCCGGAACCCGGCGCCACCCGCACCGCGCGGCGCCTTGAGGCGCTTGGCTTCGAACCGGTGCTGCTGCCGCTTTCCGAAACGCAGCCGCTGCCGGTGGCACGCGAAAGCGTCCCAACCGATGCCACCGCCATTGCGGTGACAAGCGCCAATGCGCTGCGCCACGCGCCAAGCGGGCTGATCGAGCGCTTGAGCCGGTTGCCGTGCCACGCGGTGGGCGCTCGCACGGCCGAAAGCGCGCGCCAGGCCGGCTTCGTGTCGGTCAATGAAGGGCCGGGCGATGCCGCTTCGCTGGCCGACATGATGTCAATCGAACTTGGCAAGGCGACGGTCGTCTATCTCTGCGGCCGGGTGCGGATGCCGGAGTTCGAGCGACGCCTTGGCGTCAATGGCATGCGGGTGGTGCCGATCGAAACCTATGACACGGTTGCGCTCAATCCGGCCCCGTCCTTCGTGCATCAGAAGCTTGGCGGGCAACCAATCGACGCGGTGCTCGTTTACTCGGCGCGCGCCGCCGCTGCCTTCGGCTCGCTGATGCAGATGCAGGCCGAGGCTGATTTTTTGATGCGGGATGCGACGTGTTTTTGCCTTTCCGGGCGCATCGCCGCCGCCATGATCGACGGGTTGCGGGTCGAGGTCGCACCCGACCCGAATGAGGATGCGCTGCTGGCGCTTCTCGGCGATCCGGACTGAAGGGACGGCTACTTGCCATCAACCGGCCTTTTTTCGCGGGACGGTGGGTGTTACTGATTTTGATCTTCGAACCCCGCATCTGCCGCGGGATCTATGCCAACGAAATCGCGGAGCCCCAAGCATGGTCAAGACGCCGAAGACGCGCCATTCAAAGACGCATCGCGAGCCGGTGACGATCGAGCTGGAACCCGGCGCCGTGTCGCGCGTCGAAGAAGCGGGCAAGCCTGAAGCGGAAGCCGAGGCGATTTCGGCAACGACGGGCGACGAAGCCCTGGCGGCCGCAGAGATGCGATCGGCGGAAACAGCGGCCAAGGCTGACAGCGGCTATGCTTCCTACGACTACAGCTTCGACAACGAAAAGGCTGCCGAAACCCCGAAGGCCGAGGCATCGTCAAGCGCTGCCGCGTCGAGTTCGGCTGGATCGCGTGCAGCAGGCGCTGCGCCGTCGGCGACGCCACAGGGACGTCAGTCGGCCTCCGGGCTTCTGCCGGGTCTGGCAGGCGGCGCCATCGCGCTGCTCGTGGCCGGCGGGCTGCAGTTTGCCGGTGTGCTCGGCGCGCCGGGCGGCGCTGCCGGAACTGCCGACAACGAACTGATGCGGACCGAAATCGCCTCGCTGAAGTCGCAGCTGGCCGATCTCGGCGCCGCCGCCAATGGCGGTGCGGCGCTGAAGGGCGACGTCGACAGCCTCACCGCAGCGGTCCAGCAGGTCAGGTCAGAAGTCGAGGCGCTGAAATCCTCGGCCAGCCAGGCAGGGTCGAGCGAAGCGCTTGCTGCGCTCGACGGCCGCATCAAGCAGGTTGAGACGGCGGTGACCTCGCTCAGCCAGAACAGCGGCGCGTCGACCGAGGTCGCAGCGCTGAACGAGCGTGTCGCCGGCATCGATGCGGCGGTGAAGTCGGCTGGCGAGGCAGCAGCGGCCGACGATGGCAAGATCGCGACGCTGGAGCAGTCGGTCTCAGCACTTACCTCCAAGGTCGAGGCGCAGGCGTCGCAGCCCAAGATCGCGCTGGCGATTGCCGCTTCCGCGCTCAAGGCGGCTGTCGACCGTGGCGCGGGCTTTGGCGCCGAACTGGAAACCTTCGCCGCGATTTCTCCCGAAGCGCCTGAACTGGCCGCACTCAGGGCGCATGCCGAAAAGGGCGTGCCGACGCGTGCTGACATCGTGGCTGAAACAGATGCGGCAGCGAACGCGATGATCGCGGCGGCAAAGCCGGTCAGCGAGGATGCCGGCATCCTTGAGCGGCTGGTATCGAGCGCCGAGCAGCTGGTGCAGGTGCGCCCGATCGGCTCCGTCGAAGGTGCCGGTGTTCCGGAGACGGTGGCGCGCATGGAGGTTGCGATCAACCAGGGCGATTTCGCCAAGGCGGTCGCCGAATACGACACGCTGCCCGACACGGCCAAGGCTGCGGGCGCCGACTTCGTGGCCAAGCTCAAGGCGCGGCTCGATGTCGAAACGCTCGTCGACACGCTCGTCGCCGGCGCGATGAAGGCATGAGGGGCGCCAGATGATCCGTATCCTGTTTTATCTGGCCATCGTCTTTGCGCTTGGGCTTGGCTTTGCCTGGCTGGCGGACCGTCCTGGCGACATGGTCGTGACCTTCAGCGGCTACCAGTACAAGGTCAGCCTGATGGTGGCGGCGGTGGCGGTCACCGCCATCGTTGCGGCGACAATGCTGAGCTGGTGGCTCACCAAAGCGGTTTGGAACAGCCCTTTCACCATTGCCCGCCATTTTCGCGCCCGCCGGCGCGACCGCGGCTACCAGGCGCTGTCGACCGGCATGATCGCGGCCGGAGCGGGTGACGCAGCACTGGCGCGCAAGAAAAACAAGGAAGCCGCCAAGCTGATCAACTCGGACCAGGAGCCGCTGATCCATCTGCTCGATGCCCAGGCGTCGCTGCTCGAAGGCGATCACGATACGGCGCGGCAGAAGTTCGAGGCGATGCTGGACGATCCCGAGATGCGCCTGCTCGGCCTGCGCGGGCTTTATCTCGAAGCCGAGCGCCTCGGCGACCGGGCCGCAGCACGCCATTATGCCGGCCGAGCTGCGGGCCTTGCGCCGCAGCTTGGCTGGGCCGCCGATTCGACGCTCGAGGAAAAGACCGAGCGCGGCGACTGGGATGGGGCGCTGGCGCTCGTCGATGCGCAAAAGTCGACGCGCCAGATCGAGCGCGAGGTTGCCAACAACAAGCGCTCGGTGCTGCTGACCGCCAAGGCGCTCTCGCTGCTTGAAAGCGACTTCAACGCGGCGCGGACGGCAGCGCTGGAGGCAAACCGGCTGCGGCCGGAGTTTGGACCGGCGGCGACCGTCGCCGCAAAAGCGCTGTTTCGCCAGAATGACGTGCGCAAGGGCTCGAAGGTGCTGGAAACAGCGTGGAAGGCGGAGCCGCTACCCGACATCGCCGAGCTCTACGTCCATGGCCGTCCCGGCGATGCCGTGCTCGACCGGCTGGCGCGGGCGAAGAAGCTGCAGTCGCTGAAGCAGAACCATCCGGAATCCTCGCTCGCCGTGGCGCGGGCGGCCCTCGAGGCGCAGGACTACAAGCTGGCGCGTTCCGAGGCAGAGGCTGCGGCGCGGATGCAGCCGCGCGAGGGCGCCTATCTTCTGCTCGCCGACATCGAGGAAGCGCAGAGTGGCGACCAGGGCAAGGTCAGGCAGTGGCTGTCGCGGGCCGTGCGCGCACCGCGCGACCCGGCCTGGGTGGCGGATGGCGTGGTCTCCGAGCGTTGGGCGCCGTTTTCGCCCGTCACCGGCCGGCTGGATGCCTTCGCATGGAAGGCGCCGGAGGAGCGCCTCGGCCATCTGATCGAGCAGGATGACGAGCCAGCGGAGCGGGTGTCGATCCCGAGCATTGCCGCGGCACAACCGGCTGGCGATGACATCGTCGACGTGATCGTCGAAAGCGATGCCGAACCGGACAAGGCTGTCGAGCCGTCGAAGCCGGTGCCGCCCGCTCCCGACGGGATCGAAGCCCTTGTCGATGACGACAAGGCCGAGCCGATCCGTCTGCCCGACGATCCCGGCGTCGATCCTGAGGTAGAGCGGGAAAACGCCCAGAAGCGGTTCCGTTTGTTTTGATTTCCCCTCGTGCCTAGATCTAGGCTTGGTTGAAACAGGATTCGACGATGTTCGAACGCATGATTTCGTTTCTGAAGGACCTGCCGGCGGCAGGAGCGAGGGTCAGCCGCGAGGACGATCCGCGCGTCGCGGCGGCAGCACTGATGTATCATGTCATGGACGCCGATGGCGACCGGCAGGACGTCGAGTGGGAGCGGGTCAAGCAGCTGCTGAGCCAGAGCTACGGCATTTCGGGCGCCGAACTCGACAGGCTGGTCAAGGCCGGCGAGCAGGCCGACAATGAGGCGATCGATCTCTACGCCTTTACCAGCGTGCTCAAGCGCAACCTCGACGACCAGGCGCGCAAGGACTTTATCGGCATGATGTGGGAAATCGTCTATGCCGATGGCGAGTTGCACGAGATGGAGGACAACACCATCTGGCGCATCGCCGAGTTGATCGGCGTCGAAGGCCGCGACCGCGTCGAGGCCAAGCGCAAGGCAGCCGAGAAGGCGCAGCGCTTCGTCGGACCCGAAACGGACGAGTAGGCGGCCGATGCCGGGCAGGGCGCGAGCAAAGATCCTGGTGGTACTGCATCAGGAGCATTCGAGTGCCGGCCGGGTCGGCCATGTGCTGATCGAAAACGGCTTCGACCTCGACATTCGCCGGCCACCGCTCGGTGATCATTTGCCCGAGACACTCGACGGACATGCCGGTGCGGTGGTTTTCGGCGGGCCGATGAGCGCCAACGACCACGATGAATTCGTGCGCCGCGAAACCGATTGGCTGGCCGTGCCGCTCAGCGAGAACAGACCGTTTCTCGGCATCTGCCTCGGTGCCCAGATGCTGGTCAACCATCTCGGGGGCAAGGTCGAGGGACATGGCGAGGGTCTTGTCGAGATCGGCTGGTATCCGATCAGGGCGACGGAGGAGGGCCGCAAGCTGATGCACTGGCCTGAGATGGTCTACCAGTTCCATCGCGAGGGCTTTTCGCTGCCCACGGATGCCGTGCTGCTGGCATCGTCCGACAGCTATCCCAACCAGGCCTTCCGCTATGGCGACAATGCCTGGGGCATCCAGTTCCACGCCGAGCTGACGCGGGTGATGATGCAGCGCTGGGTGGTGCGCGGCGCCGAACGTTTCGTGTTGCCCGGCGCCCAGCCCGGCCGCGACCATCTCGGCGGACGGCTGATCTGGGACATGCATCTCAAGCGTTGGCTCGACGAATTCCTGGTCAGGATCTTCGGCGAGCCGGCAAAGGGCTGACGCCTATTTCTTGCCATCGCGAGCGTCGATTTCGCCCTGCTGGGTGTCGATCGCCACCGTCTGCACCTTGGTGTTCTGGCCGGCGCCGATCATCCAGCGGCCATTTTCCTTGACCAGTACGTAGAGCGGTGAGCCCTCGAGTTCGCCGGCGATCGGGCTGCCATCCTTGTGGATCGGGCGCTGGCGGACATTCACCGCTGCGACCTCGGGGCTCAGCATGGTGACATGGGCGACGTCATAGCGCGCATACTGGTCGCCCAGGTCAGGCGTCAGCACCTTGCGGGTGAAGTCGGCGATCTCGGTCTTGTTGGTGAAACGCCTGCCAAAGGCGGTGACCCAGACGGCGTCGGGCCGGAACAGGGCGAGGAAATCCTCGGCGGAGCGCTCGTTTTGCGATCGCTCGACCTCGGAGATCAGCTTGTTGATCAAGGCGAGGTCGTTTTCATCCACGTTGGCCATGGTCATTCCACGCTGTTCTGACGCTCGCATAGTGTTCGTCTTTGCTGCGATCTGGCGGAGCAAGCATCGCAATCCGCCAATCGATGTAGAGAAATGTATGAATACGTAGCGATATTTGCAACACTGGCAAAGCATCAAGGGCTGGAAAGTTCAGGGGCGTCCGTCGAGGCGCCTGACCTTGCGCAAGGCGGGGAATGTCCAGGCCCAGATGCCGGCAACCGCAATGGCGCCGATGCCGCCGAAGATGACGGCAGGCGCGGTGCCGATGAGGGCGGCCATGGTGCCGGCGCGGAACTCGCCAAGCTCGTTGGAGGCGCCGACAAAGACGCCGTTGACCGCGTTGACGCGGCCGCGGACATGGTCGGGCGTCCACAGCTGGATCAACGTTTCCCTGATGTAGACGCTGACCATATCGGTGGCGCCAAGCAGGGCCAGGGCTGCGATCGACAGCCACGGGATTGTCGAAACCCCGAAGATCGCGGTGGCGACGCCGAACAGCGCGACAAAGACGAACATGGCGATGCCGGCATGGTCGCGGATCGGGTGACCGGCGAGCCAGACGGCAACGACGATCGCGCCGAGGCCGGGGGCGGCGCGGAGCAGGCCGAGGCCCCATGGCCCAAGGTCGAGGATGTCGCGGGCATAGACCGGCAGAAGTGCGACGGCGCCTGACAACAGCACGGCGAAGAGATCGAGCGAGATGGCGCCGAGCACGATCTTTTCGCCCCAGATGTAGCGAAAGCCGGCAAACAGGGTCTCGACCGACGGCTTGTCGGTCTCGCTGCGCTGGACCGGGCGGGGGATCGAGAAGATCAGCGCCGTCGATGCAAGCATCAGCACCGCAGCGGCACCGTAAGCGGCTTCGGGCGACAGGCCGTAGAGCAGGCCGCCGGCGACCGGCCCGACGATCGTCGCCATCTGCCAAGCCGAGGAGTTCCAAGCAACCGCATTGGCGAAATCCTCCGCCGGCACGAGATTGGCGACCAGCGAAGCGGAGGCCGGGCCAAAAAAGGCGCGCGCGATGCCGAAAACGGCGAGCACGGCGAAGATCGGCAAAGGGCTTGCCATGCCGTGGAAGGTCAGCGCCAGCAGGGCCGCGGCGCAGCCGGCCTCGACAAGGGCGGAGAGGCCCATGATCAGCCTGCGCCCGAAACGGTCTGCAACCACGCCGGTGACCAGCACGAGAAGCAGTGCGGGTGCGAACTGGATGACGCCGACAAGGCCGAGGTCGAATGGGTCGCGGGTCAGGTCATAGACCTGCCAGCCGACGCCGACCGAGATGATCTGGGTCGAAAAGGTGCCCAGGAAACGTGCTACCCAGTAGCGCGAGAAGGCGCCATGGCGGAAGGCGGCGAAGCGCTGTTCGGGTGCCGTGTCTATGTCGGATGTCATCGGGCGGGCGAAAACAACTGTTGCGGCGCCGGCCCGGATCGCGCCAGCAGACGGATGCTGCCATAGCGCAGATTTGGCCCCATGGGGTGGAATTATGCCACTGGATCAAAGTTTTTAGGGCCGGCTGGCCAACGCGGCCCGGCACTTCACGCCGCCGGGCCAACGCCGCTCGGTCCTGGCGAGGCTGCTACCTGACGAAGACCGTGACTGCGCCATCGGCGCCGATGCTGGCGGCAACGATGGCCGAGGTGTCGACTGTCTGGGCGTCGATCTGCTTTTTCAGCGCGCTGTTGGCCATGATCGCGGCCTGCACGCCGGTAATGTCGGCCTCATTGTCGCTCACTGCCTTGTCCAGCGCCTGCTTGTCACTGCCGCTGACGATGTCGGACAGCTTGGCGATCTGGACGCTACCGACTGTCGTCATCGCCTGGATCGCCGTTGCGGTGCTCCGGCTGGCCTCGATCGACGACATGACGGTGCCGAGGTCGGCCTTGGCGCCGGTGCTGGCCGTGGTGGCGCTATCGACCTGCGCAGCCGGACTGACGGCGTCCTCTGCGGCGACCGGTGCTGCCAGCATCGCAGACGCAAGCAGGATCGCGATGGCGATTGAATGTTTCATCTTTTCCTCTCGAATTTTGGCCGCCCGCGCTTCTGACTAACCGACCGGACCGGCTTCGGTTCCGCAAAAATGGAGGGTGCAAGCAAAAAGCCCCACGGCGCAGCCGACTACGCCCCCATCATCCAGATGACCGCGCTTGATGCCCCAAACACCACGGCGATGTAAAACCAGTCTGTCCAATCCATCGAGGGCTCCCGAGTTGGGCGTTGCTCGCAACGTTCCGACCACCGGGACTCGCTGCTCATCGCGGCCCGGACTGCATCGCTGCAGGCTGGTTCGTTGCCCAGATGCCAGTCACTGCAAGAGATGCAGTACCAGGATGAAGGCGGTCGCGTTGGTGTGAAGTATCGTTGTTGCCATCGCCAGCATGACGGCTGCGACAAAGTACAATTCTGCCTGCTGTTCGCCCTTTTCGGGGCGTTGTGGTTGCAGTGGCGTCGGCATCGTGTCGGCTCCAGCAATATCAGCTGAATCAATTCCCGAAACGACGGACAGTTCCATGACGTCGCTGGGGAATCGGCAGAGGACCGGAGCCGGCAGCCCGATGCTGGCGGCCCTCGTTAACGCTGGACGGCTTGAACGGGGTCGTTCGACGATATGGCAGGGGCATGCAGGCGCCAGTCCGGTGCCGAACCGGACATTCGCTTTGCCACCGGTTCCTTGGCGCGGGCCCAGCAATAATAGAGCAGGAACGAGCCGATGACATAGGGCTGGAGGATGTCGACCTCGAAGAACGAGCGGATGACCAGAAGAGCGAGCAGGCCTGTCTGCAACAGGGCTTCGGTCCAGTCGCCCGCAGACAGCAGTCGCATGATGCAGAGCCTGAGGATGGCGAGCAGTGGCACCACGATCATGACGGCACCAACATAGCCTGTTTCCACCAGCGCCTCGATGTAGGTGTTGTGGAAATGGAAGCCGGTGCGCGAGGTGATGTAGAACTCGTTCCACAGCCGCTCCGCTTCGGAAAAGCCCTGCACCCAGTAGGCGGCGTAGCCGACGCCGAGCAATGGCGTGCTGGCTGCGGCATCGATGCCCTGCTGCCAGAGATAGGTGCGGCCGGTCAGCGTCGAATCCTTGCCGAAGGCGCCGAGCACCATGTCGACCGCACCGACATTGAGCGCGGCCAGGACAGCCGTGCCGGCAAGCACGAGGCCAGCGGCGAAGAAGATCCTGCGGTTGCTCGGCGAGAATGCCTCCAGCCCGGCGATGGCGACGACCATGGCCACGGCTGCCGGTGTGGCGAGCATCGAGGTTGCCGATTGCGACAGCACCAGCGACGCGGCCGAAAGGGCGACGACGCCAAGAGCAAAGAGGCGGGCGATGCGGCTTCGGGTCAAAAACAGCGCGAAGTAGCAACCGAACAGCACGCCCAGCGAGGCGTAGAAGCCAAGCTGGTTCTTGGAGCCGAAGGCGCCGACGAAGCTGTAGGTGCCGTCGAGCGCATCATAGACATAACCGCCCGAAACCATGGAATAGGCGAGGATGACGGCAATGCCTGCGATGGCACCGATGGACAAGGTGCGCGCATCGATCACGCGGGCGGCGATGACGGCGCAGACGACATGCGACAGATATTGCAGCGCCGCCCGGGCGGTGACGTCAGGCGCGTCGGACCAGAAATAGGACAGGCATGCCAAAAGCGCGAAGGCCAAAAGCTGCGGCGACTGGGCAAGGCGGCCAAGCGTGAAGCGGTAGTCGACGAAAACCAGCGGCAGCCAGACCGCGTAATACATCAGAATCGAGATCTGGCCGATGCGGAAAGAGTAGGCGAAGACGAAGAAAGAGACGGCGACCGCAAACGCGCCATACAGCGTGTTGCGGCCGGGATCGACCAGTGACGATTTCCTGATCCGCATCGCGCCTGACCCGCCTGTCTACCGGACGAGCGGGCCACCCGACCGCTCGACCTTGATCACGTCGCCGGGCAGGATGGGCGTGTCTTCGATGGCGGTAATTTCCTTGCTCTTGCCATCGCCGCCCTTGCGAACGAGGACAAAGGAGATTGCCTGTTCGGCGCCGGCCGCGGCAGGTGCGGTGCCACCGGCTTCGGCGATCAGGCCCTTTTGCATGCCGAGCTTGAGCGTCACCGCATTGAGCTCGCCGACGGTCTTCTGGCGCTCGACCGCCAGTTCGGATTCGGCGTCGTTCTTGAGGTCGATCGCTTCCTGCTCGGCCTTGCTGATGTCCTGCTTGGCCCGCAGCATGGCGGTTTCGAGATCGAGGATCTTGCCTTCCATCTCGGCAATGGAGCGCTCGCTCGACAGTACCCGCGTGTTCACGACCAGGCCCTTCTGGGCCAGCGTGTCGATGCCGCTGAGCTCCTTCCTGGCGAGCTCGATCTGGCGGTTTTGCGTTTCGGACTTCTGGCCGAGCGAAACGATTTCGCGCTCGAGCAGGCCCTTGAGGTTGTCGAGCGCCTGCAGCCTGAGCGTCAGCTTCTTCTGGCGCGAGGCCATGATCGCGGTCTCGTTGGCGACCATGCCTGCGACCGCCGGCAAGGAGGCGATCTCCATGGGCGCCGCGAACTCGGTCTTGCCGGCAAGCTCGGCGTCGATCCGAACCTGGGTCACCATCAGGCGGAGCTGCTCGTCGGAAAGCACGGCGTGGCTGCCTTCGGCGGTGATCAGGTCGCGTTCGGTGCGGGCGCCATCGGCGCCGCGGCGCATGCCGCCGGCGATGCTGATCGCCTTGAGCACGGTGAGGTCAGGCGCATAGGCATACTGGCCAGGGCTCTGGATGTCGCCCGAGATGTAGAAGGGGCGGAACTGCGCGACCTCGACCGAAGCTTCCGGGCGGTCGGACAGGCCGAACTTGTCCTGCAACGTTTTGCCGATCGTCTTGGCGATTTCGGCGGTGGTCTTGCCTGTTGCAGGTGTCTCGCCAACGAAAGGCAGGGACAGCTTGCCTGACGGCCCGATCGTATATTCGCCACTGACCGACGACCAGTCGCGGAAGGCGCCTTCGACCGTCTGCCATTCGACGACGCGGATGGTCAGCTTGTCCTGGGTGCCGAGCTTGTAGTCTTCGGCTGAGGAAATGGACGCCGAAATGGCAAGGGTCAGGCAAAGCCCGCCGCCCAGGCTGAGGAGGCGCCGCTGGCGCGGATGGGAGCCGTTGTGGTTCAAGGGTTTTGTCCGTTCCTGTGCCACGGCGCATACGCCGCGGCGAATGGCTGGCGCGCCCCACATGGGGTGCTGCCCGATTGCGGCTGGCTCAGTAGCTGCCGCGCGACATGCAGACGGCCGGAACCGTCTTCAAGATGATGCGGATGTCTTCGGCGAGCGACCAGTTCTCGACATAGTGGCGATCGAACGCCACGCGGCTGTCATAGGAGACGTCGTTGCGTCCACTGACCTGCCACAGCCCGGTGAGTCCCGGCCGCGACTTGAGATAGAAGACAACCGCCTTGCCGTAATATTCGAGTTCGTCGCGGACCACCGGACGCGGACCGACGATGCTCATGTCGCCCAAAAGAATGTTGATGACCTGCGGCAGTTCGTCGAGGCTGAGCTTGCGCAGCACGGTGCCGACGCGCGTCACGCGCGGGTCGTCCTTGAGCTTGCGCGTCGCTTCCCACTCGGCCCTGGCTTCCGGGTCGTCACGGAAATGCGCGGCGAGAACCGCGTCGCCGTCGGGAACCATGGTGCGGAACTTGAGGCACTGGAAGATACGGCCGCCACGGCCGATCCGGCGATGGCCATAAAAGACCGAGCCGCCGTCGGAGACTTTCACCAAAATGGCGATGAGCAGGAACAACGGGCTCAGTGCGACGATCCCGAGACCTGCACCGATGACGTCGAATCCGCGCTTGGCCACGCCACCGAGCGGAGGAAGGTCGGCGGCCACGTGTGGAAATTCCAAGCTGCTCGACTTGGCTAGATCCCTCATGCTGCAACTCCAATTGGTCGATAAATCGCCCCAGAATCGCCCTGTCTCAGGATATGGTCGCTATGCTGCGCCGCAACACACGTTTTTTTGACGCGTGAAATATTTACGCCAGTAGTTGTCCAAGAACCGTGCATGGCGTGCACAAAAAGAGCTCAATACGACAGTTTTGTGTCCAATCGATTTATGTGTGTGCAGAATCGGACACCCCAATCGAGTGCCAATGCCTACGATTACATCTTCAACGTTCTGCTAACAATTGAGCAATGTGCGTCGCAAGATACGAACATATTGTTCGAATAGCCGGCAATCGCCATAATGTTCTGAAATAACGCCGTTGAAGCAAAAAATGATTTCGACTTGGGGCGTTGTCTGGCGGTGCAATGCAGCATTCATCTTCGCAATCTAGACTCGCCTTACAAGAGGCTCCGCTTGCTGACAGTTGGGCGGGCCAATATAGTGGATTGACGTTCTTCGGGCCGAGCGGCTGGGGCCGCGCCGGTATCAAAACAAAACGAAGGAACGGACGTGGGCGGAAGCTTTCAGGGCAAGGGGAGTTGCAAGCAACATGGCGACGAAATCAGTGCCGATGTCTCCGGCCTGACGATCTGCTGACATGACTTTACCCAAATTCGTGTTCGGCATGGCGATGGTCATCGCGGTCGTGGCGCTGTGGTCTTACGTGGATGCTGCCGGCTGGGGCACGATCTTGCTGCGCGCAGTGATATGCGCGGTTGTTCTTCAGGTGGGCTACTTCCTTGTCGTCGTGGCGATGGTGCTGCGCGCCGGGCCGAAACGGGCTGAAACCGGCAAGGCGAAGACCGCGGCCGAAGGTGCTGCCACTGTTCCAGCCGACGACCTGACACCCAAAGGCAGCGCGCACTAGGCCTGCAAAGGCCCGGCTGCAGAAAGCATGCCGGCGCAGTATTGCCGCCGCCTTCCTCACCTTCGGATCCTGAAAAGATGCCTCTTCGCGTGATGTCGTATCGCCGTCGCCGCTGTTTGTAGCGGCACCTGGCGTGATCGACTCGACGCGTCTGTACACCTTGGAAAGCCGCTGCCGGGCACCATCGACGGCAAAGCATTCGGGACCCAAGCGTGAATCGCCGTAACAAAAGTTGGGGTTCCCTTGTTAGCAGGTGCAATATAGCTCTTGCGTCGGCGGGCTATGACGAAAGGCAACCGACGTGAGCGGATCCGACGTCTGTGTCATCATTGCTGCGCGCAACGCAGCCGAAACGATCACGACGGCCATCGCCTCCGCTCTGCTGGAGCCGGAGGTGGCCGAGGTCGTGGTCGTGGACGATGCCTCGACCGATGCGACCGAGGCCGTGGCGCGCGCCGCCGACGATGGCAGCGGCAGGCTCCTGGTGCTGCGACTGGACGTCAATCGCGGCCCGTCCTTTGCGCGCAACATGGCGATACGCCAGTCGAGAGCACCGCTGATCAGCATCCTCGATGCCGACGATTTCTTCTTGCCGGGACGGTTTGCGAAGCTGGTGGGCTGCGATGGCTGGGACATTGTCGCCGACAACATCATCTTTGTCGAACACGCCTCGGTACGTGACGTGCTTTCGGGTAGCGTCGCGCAGTTCGACGCGGATCCGACCGAGCTCGATCTTGCCGGTTTCGTTGCCGGCAACATTTCCAGGCGCGGCACGAGGCGCGGCGAACTGGGTTTCCTCAAGCCGGTGATGCGGCGCGCCATGCTCGCCGAGCACGGCCTCCATTATGACGAGCAGCTGCGGCTCGGCGAAGACTATGCGCTCTACGCCCGAGCCCTGGCTTGCGGCGTGCGCTTCAAGCTGATCCGTTCCTGCGGCTACTGTGCGGTGGTCCGGCCCAATTCGCTGAGCGGCCAGCATCGCACCGAAGACCTCAAGCGCCTGGCCGACGCAGATCTCGACCTTTTGGCGCTTCCGGGGCTGGCAGCCGGACAAAGGCGTGTACTGCGCCGCCATGAGCGGCATGTGCGCGACAAATATCGCCTACGGCATTTCCTCGATCTCAAGGCTGCCAAGGGGCTTGCCGGCGCGTTGGCCTTTGCCGTCACTTCGGCGGCTAATCTTGCGGCCGTGGTGGAAGGGGTGGCACGCGACAAGCTCGAGCCGCTGCGCCGTCGACGCCCTTCGGCAATGGAAGCTGGTGCTGCGAGCGCGCGCTACCTGATGGCCGGCTCGGCCGCGAAGTCGAGATAGGCCTATGGCATCGATCTTCGCCTTCAGAACCCGCAGCCCCGACCGCGACCGGCAGACCGACGAGACGCGTTTCGGGCAGTTGTCGCGGGCGCTCGACGAGCTTGCCGCCGGTATCGAGGCCGAACGAACAGGCATCAGGAGCCGCTACGAGGCGGTCTCGGCCAATGCCGCGTTCCTCGTCGAAGCCATGGACAATTCAGCCGCCGTTTCCGCGCAGCGGGCGGGCGAGATGGACCAGCTGACGGAATCGTTGAAGGCTTGCCTGCGCCGCATCGAGGTGCTTGGACGGCAAAAGGATTTCGTCTCCGGGCTTCGTCATTCACTGGACATTTTTGTCGATGAAGGTCGCAAGACCGACGAGGAATCATCGGCACGTTTGGCGCAAGGGGAGGCCCGGCGCCAGTTTTAGGCCCGACGCGACGGGGCCTGACTTTCGGGAGGATGGGAGGATTTATCGGCCGGCTGGGGGCATCTCCGGCCGGTGTGGCAATGCGGTTTCCGGGCGGGAGGCGCGAAGACACAAGGATGACCTGGCTATGAACGCGAACGTCAAGGATTACAGCCCCAGCCAACATTTCGGCCGTGCCGCTGCGCTGGGAGTGTCGGTCATTCTCGCCGGCCTGCTCGGCACCTCGAGTGGCGCTGTGGCCCAGGAGGCCACCGGCAAGTCCTTCGTCGAGACATTCGACAAGCTGAGTGGGTCGCGCTGGTTCATCTCGGACGGCTGGGACAATGGCAAGCATCAGAACTGCACCTGGTCGAAAGAGCAGGTCAAGGTCGCCGATGGCAATCTGGTCCTGAGCTTCGAGAAGAAGCCGTTGAAAAACCGCGACTATTCGTGCGGTGAAGTGCAGACCAAGGAGCGGTTCGGCTACGGAACCTATGAGGCGCGGATGAAGACCGGCACCGGCTCGGGCCTGAACGCCGCCTTCTTCACCTATATCGGCCCGGTCCACAAGAAGCCGCATGACGAGATCGACTTCGAGGTTTTGACCAAGGATCCTTCGAAGGTGCAGGTCAATGCTTATGTCGGCGGCAAGTCCAACGACGAGAAGCTCGTCGACGTGCCAGGCGGGGCTGACAAGGGCTTCAACGACTATGCCTTCGTCTGGGAGAAGGAGCGGCTGCGCTGGTACGTCAACGGCCAGCTCGTGCATGAGGTGACTGAGCCATCGCAACTGCCCAGCAACCCGCAGAAGATCTTCTTCAGCCTGTGGGGAAGCGGAACGCTCAGCGAATGGATGGGGCGGTTTATCGAACCCACTGAACCAGTGACCATGGCAGTCGACAGGGTGGCTTACACGGCACCCGGCGAGGCCTGTCAGTTCGAGGGCTCGGTCGCTTGCTCGCTGCAATGACCGCCAGTCTCCAGTGCGCGGTCCGTCCGCGCTTCAACCTCATCAAGATACAGGAACGGACCGAATGAATCTGACAGTCTTTGGCATTGGCTATGTTGGTTTGGTGCAGGCGGCTGTGTTGGCCGAGGTCGGACATGACGTCGTCTGCGTCGATGTCGATGCGGCCAAGGTCGAGCGCTTGAACCAGGGTTTCATCCCGATCTTTGAACCGGGGCTGGAGGCGCTGGTGCGCGACAACCACGCCGCCGGGCGTATCGTCTTCACCACGGATGCGGCACTCGCCGTTCGCCATGGCGAGATCCAGATGATCGCCGTCGGCACACCGCAAGGCGAGGACGGCTCGGCCGACCTCAAATACGTGCTGTCGGTGGCCGACGCCATCGGCCGCGAGATGGCCGGACCGAAGATCGTGGTGACCAAGTCGACAGTGCCGGTCGGTACCGCCGACAAGGTGCGCGAAACGATGCTGGCGGCGCTGAAGCTGCGGGGCCGCGAGGAGCTTGGCTTCGACGTCGTCTCCAATCCGGAGTTTTTGAAGGAGGGCTCGGCGGTCGCCGACTGCATGAAGCCCGACCGCATCATCATAGGCACTGACAGCGAGGCCGCGGAAGCGGTGATGCGCGAGCTGTACGCACCGTTCAACCGCAACCACGAAAAGATGATCGTGATGGATGTGCGCTCGGCCGAGTTCACCAAATATGCCGCCAACTGCATGCTGGCGACCAAGATCAGCTTCATGAACGAGATGGCCAATCTGGCCGAACTGCTCGGCGCCGACATCGAGGAGGTGCGCAAGGGCATCGGCTCGGACCCGCGCATCGGCTACCACTTCATCTATCCCGGCCTGGGTTATGGCGGCTCGTGTTTCCCCAAGGATGTACGTGCCTTGATCCGCACCGCCGGCGATGTCGGCTTCGAGCCGGTGCTTTTGCATTCGGTCGAGGCGCGCAACAACGCCCAGAAGGCGGTGCTGTTCGACAAGCTCAAGGCGCATTTCAACGGCGACCTCGCGGGCAAGACCTTTGCTTTGTGGGGGCTCGCGTTCAAGCCCAACACCGACGACATGCGTGAGGCGCCGGCCCGTGTACTGATGGAAGCGCTATGGGCCGCCGGAGCCAAGGTCCAGGCCTACGATCCCGAGGCGATGAACGAGGCGCAGCAGATCTATGGCCAGCGCGACGACCTCACTCTCTGCGGCACCAAGGAGGCGGCTCTGCGTGGTGCGGATGCGCTGTTGATCGCCACCGAGTGGAAGAATTTCCGCGCACCGTCCTTCGAGCTGATCAGGGAACAACTGGCGACCCCTGTCATCTTCGACGGCCGCAACCTCTACGACCCGGCAGTCGTCGCCCGCCACGGCATCAAATACGTCTCCATTGGGCGAAAAGCAGCCGGGCAGGGCCGCCAGGCAAAAAGGGAGTTGGCCGCATGAGGGTGCTTTTTGCCGGCGGTAACGGCTATACGCCCGAATTCAGCGGCGGGGTCCAGTCGAGCACGCACCATCTCGTCGAGCAGCTCAGGGCGCATGGCCATGAGGCTTCGGTGCTCGCCGCGTTGTTTGGCGACGGCATGTTCGGCTTCAAGGCGCGCGCCAAGATGAAGCTGCTCAGGCAGCGCGCCGCAATCGATACGTTCCCCGGCTATCCCGTGGTCCGCGCCTGGTTCCCTTGGGAAGCCGCCGGCTTTGCCGTCCAGAAGCTGAAACCCGACGTCGCGGTGGTGCAGTGCCACAAATCGGTGCCGATCGGAAAGGCGCTGGAGGCCCAGGGCGTGCCGCTTGTCGTCTATCTCAGGAATGTCGAGTTCCATGAACTGGGCGGCGATCTCAGCGAGCTGAAATCAGCACTGTACATCGCCAACTCCGAGTTCACCGCGCGCACCTATGGGCAGCGTTTCGGCATCGAATCGACGGTCATTCCGCCGACGATCAACCCGGCGCACTACGCCACGCCAACGACGGGCGAGTTCGTTACGCTGATCAACCCTTATGAGGAAAAGGGCTTTGAACTTGCGGTCCGGATTGCCGGGCGATGCCCTGAGATACCTTTCCTGTTCGTCGAAAGCTGGAAGCTGGCCGACGACCACCGCACCCGCATCGAAGAGATCATCGCGCCGCTCGGCAATGTCAGGCTCGAAAGCCGGACCAACGACATGAAGACGGTCTATGGCCGCACCAGGATCCTGCTTGCGCCAAGCAAATGGGAAGAGGCCTGGGGTCGCGTCGCCTCGGAAGCGCATTGCAGCGGCATCCCCGTCATCGGCTCACGTCGCGGCGGATTGCCGGAGGCGATCGGCAGTGGCGGCGTGGTGCTGGATTATGACGCGCCGCTTGATCAGTGGGTTCAGACAGTGCGCGGCTTGTGGGACGACAGGGTGGAGTACAACCGCATGTCTGCCGCGGCACGCGTATTTTCCGAGCGCCCGCAGCTTGAGCCAGATGCCCAGTTCGCCACCTTCATGGGCGTGCTCGACCGGGCAGCGGCACGCGCCCTGAACAAGGCGGCCTGACTTGGCAGCAGTCCGTCCGAATTCCCGGAGAGCGGATCGATGAAAGTCTGTTTTGTCGTCGACAAGTTCCCCTCGCTCTCCGAGACCTTCGTGCTCGACCAGATCGAAGGGTGCCTCGCGCGCGGCATCGAGGTCGGCGTCGTCTGCAACGAGACGACCTTCGGCAAGGAACGCAACATCGACGACCCGCGCTGGCGCAACCTGCCCGGCGGCGTCGAGCAATGGTGGGGTGCGCTCGGGCCGCTGCGTCCCTCGCTGCGCCGATGGTCGGGACGGCTGTGGGATAAGGCGTCGACGGCGCTCGACATCGCCTTTGCCGGCAAGCTCGCTAGATATGACGTCATCGTCGCGCATTTCGGCAACAACGGCCTGCGCGTGGCGAGAGCCATGAAGCAGCGGCGGATCACAGCCCCCCTGGTAACCATCTTTCACGGCCATGATGTTGGCGCGCCAATGCATGACGGAACGCTGTCGCGCTATGAGGTGGTGTTTCAGCAAGGCGCGCTGCAGCTGCCGGTTAACGGCTTTTTCCGCAATGCGCTGATCGAGGCTGGGGCTGAGGCAGACACGGTCGCCGTGCATCACATGGGGGTCAATACCGAGGCGATCGGTTTTCGCGGCGCCAAGCAGGGCAACGATGCGCTGGCGATGATTTCGGTCTGCCGGCTCACCGAGAAGAAGGGTATCGAGTTCGCGCTGCGCGCGCTGGCGGCGATGCAGGCGGCACGACCCGAGATCGACTGGTCCTACACGGTGATCGGCGGCGGCGAACTGCTCGACGCGATGAAACAGCTGGCAGCCGAGCTTGGCATTTCGGGACGCGTCGCATTCCTTGGTCCGCGCCCGCATGCCGAGGTCAAGCAGCGGCTGGGCGAGGCGCAGGTCTTCGTGCTGCCGAGCGTCAGGGCGGGAGATGGCGATCTCGAAGGCATTCCGGTCGCGTTGATGGAAGCGATGGCCGCCGGCCTGACCGTCGTCAGCACCTACCATTCCGGCATTCCCGAGCTGGTCGAGGACGGCAAGACCGGGCTGCTGGCACCCGAAAGGGACGTCGCCGCGCTGGCGCAAAAATTGGTCTGGATCGCCGACAATCCCGGTGCCTGCGCAAGCCTCGCGGTTGCTGCGCGACGCAAGGTCGAGGAAGATTTCGATTCGGTCCGGCTCAACGACGCCTTCGCCGACACGCTTTATCGCCTCGCGGCAACCAAGGTCGCGGCATGAGCGCCGAAACCCAGCAATTGGGGCGCATCGCGCTCAGGGGCGGAGCGCTGACAGCGGCGGCGCAAGCGATCAAGATCGGCATCCAGTTCGTCTCGGTGGTGATCCTGGCGCGGATGCTGGCGCCGGAGGATTTTGGCCTTGTCGCGTCGGTTGGGCCGGTCATTGCCTTTGTCGGGCTGTTCCAGAATCTCGGACTGCAACAAGCCGTCATCCAGCGTCCCGAGATCAGCCAAGCCCAAATCAACCAGGTGTTCTGGATCAGCGCGCTGGCCGGCCTGATCTGCACCGTGATCATTGCCGCATTTTCGCCGGCGGTTTCGGCCTTTTACGGCGACGCCAGGATGACGGGCATTACGCTTGCCGCCGCCATGCCGCTGTTGCTCGGCAGCCTTGCGGCGCTGCCGCTGGCGCTGATGAACCGCAACCTGCAGTTCGGCCAGCTGGCGATCAATGACGTTGCGACCGCACTCGCCGGGCTGGGGGCGGCGATTGTTGCTGCCTATGCCGGGCTCGGCTATTGGGCGCTGGTGATTGGGCCGGCAGCCGGCGCCGTGGTGACGCTCTTTGGCGCATGGCTGGCGACGCGCTGGAAGCCGGGCAGGCCGAGCGTCAAGGTCGAGCGCGAGATCCTGTCCTTCGGCGCCAATCTCACTGGCTTCAACCTGGTCAATTTCTTCTCGCGCAATCTCGACAACATCCTGATCGGCAAGTTCTCCGGCCCGATCGAGCTCGGCTATTACGACCGCGCCTACAAGCTGCTGCTGTTTCCGCTGCAGAACATCAATCAGCCGCTGTCGCGGCTGATGGTGCCGCTGCTCAGCCGTATCCAGGACGACAAGCCGCGCTTTCGCGAGCTCTACCTCAGGACAAACTGGCTGCTCGCCTTCATCACCGTCCCCGGCATCGCCGCACTGACCATCGCTGCAAAGCCGGTTGTCGCCATCCTGTTTGGCGAGCGCTGGCTGGCGGTGGCGCCGATCTTCGCCTGGCTCGGCATTGCCGGCCTGATGCAGCCGGTGTCGAGCACGACGGGCTGGATCTTCATCTGCCAGGGCAAGACGAAAACGATGTTCCGCTGGGGTGTCTATTCGGCGCTGACCACGGTGCTGTCATTCGCTGTCGGGCTGAAATGGGGTGCGGTCGGGGTCGCTGCGGCCTACGCGATCAGCGGCTATGTGCTCAGGTTGCCGGTTCTTGCCGTGACGCTCGGGCGAACCGGCCCGGTCTCGGCGCTCGACTTTTTGATGGTGCAGGGCCTGCTGATCGTTGCGGCCGCCGTCGCCTGGTTCGGCTACGGCTACCTGCCGGTTGAGCTCACCGGGCAGTCCAACATCGTTGCGGCCTTGACGTCTGCAGCCCTAAGCTACGCGGTGGCGTTTGCCTTCATGGTCGCCGTGCCGCAGTCCCGCCGCGCCCTTGTCGAGGCCTGGAAAACCATCGCCCGCAACATCCGCTGAGGTGTCCGCGAGCAACGGCCTGACCAGGTCGGAGGCCGACATCGCCGAGGCATGTTCTTCGAGCACGGCGGCAAGGGTGGTTACCCTCAGGCGGTCGAGATCGCCGGCGAAGGCTCTGAGCTTCTGGCCGGCTTGTTCAGGAGTGACCGTGTCGATGTCGAGCAAAAGGTCGGCGAGGCCGACGCGTTTGGCGAGCTCGCGGGTCTTGAATTCGTAGGCGATCGGCAACACCGGCACGCCGACGCACAGCGACATGATCATCATGTGCATGCGGGTGGCTATGACGAAGTCGAAGCCCTTGACCAGTTCCATCAGCTGTTCGGGGGTATGGAAGTTGGCATCGACGCTGACCTGCGCTGCGATCTCAGGCGCCAGTTCGGCGACGATGGCCTTCGCGGTCTTCGAATCGTCATGGGCGTATTCCGGCACGCCCTGGCAGGTCGAAACGAAGGTCACCTGCTTGCCATGGTCACGCACCAGCGCGGTGGCGATATCGCGGATCGACTCCATGTAGCGGCGCATGCCGTCGGCGCCGTCATTGACGTAGTTCCAGTGCCGCACCGAAATGCCGACACGGCCTGTCGGCTGGGGCGGCGTGCCTGATGAAAGCAGCGCTTCGATGCGCTCCTTGTCGGCAAGCGCGAACACCGAATCGGCGACGACATGGCATTTGCCGGGATTGTCGACGAGGCCGGCGAGGTGACCGCGCGAGCGCTCGTCGCGCAGCAGGATCAGCGGGCTGCGGTCGAACACCGGTTTCAGTTCGCGGCGGTTGTAATCCTTGTCGAACGGCCCCATCGACTGGGTGAAAAAGACCGGATCCTTGCCGAAGACGGCGTCGCTGCGGAACTGGTTGAGGCGGCGTTCGAGGTTGTAGTTCTCGACCAGGTAGGTGCCGCCGGTGGTGACGACGAGGTCGGCCTGCCGGTACATCTGGAGGCTGCGACGATCCCCGGCGCTGAACATCGTCTCGTCCAGAGCCCGGCTCTTTCCGTAGTGGCGCAGCGCACTCAATGCGAGGCGGTTGTAGATCGGCTTGGCCAGGTTTTTCAGCCGGTTGTCGTCATAGGGGTATTTGAAGATCGATTCGGCCAACAGCTTGCGGATCTCGATGTCGGGATAGGCCTGACTGGGATAAAGCCGTGATGCCACTTCGGGCTGGCTGTCGAAGACCTGGAAGCGTAACTCGCCCGGATAGGCCGCCTTGAGAATGTGCCTGATGGCCAGCAGGATCGCCGCATCGCCGGTGTTCAGGCAGACGGTGTTTTCGACAATGACTGTCTTCAGAGGGACTGTCTTCAGAGGGACTGTCTTCAGGGGGGCTGTCTTCATCGGCGTTTGCCTCCTCGGATTGGTCGCGTCGGGAAGATAAGTACAGGCTAACCCGGCTATTTTGCGGCGCAACAATATTTGAGGTGCGCCCAGTCAATAATTGTTGCGATGCAGCAATGACTGCACTAGCCTCGTCGTCGGTGGGCCAAACTGCGAGCGTGAATTCATGCTGCATGTTCTGTACCTGGTGCACGATGTTTCCGACCCGGCAGTTCGTCGACGGATCATCATGCTCAAGGCCGGTGGCGCGCGCGTTACGCTCGCTGGTTTCCGCCGGACGCAGGAACTCGAAGACGTCGAAGGTGTGACACCGATCGACCTTGGTCATACGCGTGACGGCCGCTTCGCACAGCGGCTGGGCGCTGTTGCCATGGCAGCGACACGCATTGCCGCGTCGCTGAAAGCGGTCGACGCTCCCGACGTGATCGTCGCCCGCAATCTCGAAATGCTGGCGCTGGCGCAACGTGCCCGCAGCGCATTCTCATCCGCCGCGCCTGTTATCTACGAGTGCCTCGACATCCACCGGCTGGTGCTGCGCGAGGATGTTCTGGGCAAGAGCCTGCGCGGCGCCGAGCGGCTGCTCGGACGCAATGTCGGCCTGCTGCTGACCAGTTCGCCGGCCTTCGTCAGGCACTATTTCCAAAGGTTCGGCCAGATCGATGCCCCCATCGAGTTGGTCGAAAACAAGCTGCTGGAACTGGAACCGCGAACCGAGGTGGCGCCGTCGCCGGTACCATCGCTACCTTGGAAGATCGGCTGGTTTGGAGCGCTGCGCTGCCGCAAGTCGCTCGAACTGCTGGCCGATTTCACGCGTGGCGCGGATGGCCGCTTCGAGCTTGTGATGCGCGGGCGTCCGGCACTTTCGGAGTTTCCGGATTTCCATGGTCTGGTCGAATCCGCGCCCCATTTGGCGTTTAGAGGTGCCTATCGAAACCCCGAGGACATGGCCGACATCTATTCGCAGGTACATTTCTCATGGGCGATCGACTTCTTCGAGGAAGGGCAGAACTCGACATGGCTTCTGCCCAACCGGCTCTATGAGGGCTGCCGCTTCGGCACGGTGCCGATCGCCATGGCAGGCACCGAGACGGCCAGCTTCCTCGAACGCCAGCAGATCGGGCTGGTGCTTCCCGAGCCGTCGATCGCAGCATTGACGCAAACGTTCTCGGGCATGACGGCTGAACGCTACGCGGCTCTTCGCGCCGGCGTGCTTGCCCGCGACCAGGCGACCTGGATCTGCGACCGCTCCGATTGCCAGGCGCTGGTGGCGAGGCTCGAACGCGTCGCAGCCGAGAACGGCACCGCTCGCGCCATCGCCGCGTAACTTCCAACGGATCACAGACAAACAGCATGACCGAGACCAACTCCAGCATCATCGTCATTCCGTGCCTCAATGAGGAGCGCCATATCGGCGGTCTTCTGGCCCAGCTTCGGCCGGCAGCACAGCGGGTCGGGGCTCGTATCATTGTCGCCGACGGCGGCAGCCGCGATGGCACGCGCGCCATCGTTGCCCGCGTTGCGGCAGTCGACGACAACGTCGTGCTGATCGACAATCCCGCGCGTATCCAAAGTGCTGCCGTCAACCTCGCGGTCGAGCTTTGCGGCGACGGCACCGATTACCTCATCCGCATCGACGCCCATGGCGGCTATCCTGACGACTATTGCGATCAGCTGATCGAAGAGGCGAAGGAAACCGGGGCTGACTCGGTCGCGGTGTCGATGCTGACCGAAGGCAACGGCACCGTCCAGCAGGCGGCGGCGGCGGCGCAGAATTCGAAGCTGGGAACCGGGGGCTCCAAGCACAGGCATGGTTCGCAAGGCGAATGGGTCGACCACGGCCATCACGCCCTGATCCGCATTGCCGCGTTCCGCGACGTTGGAGGTTACGACGAAAGCTTCAGTCACAACGAGGACGCCGAGCTCGACCATCGCCTGCGCGAGGCCGGCTATCGCATCTGGATGAGCGGGCGTACGCGGATGACCTATTTCCCGCGCGCTTCACTTGGTGGCCTGTTCCGCCAGTATCTCGGCTATGGCAGGGGCCGGGCAAAGAACGTGCTGAAGCATCGCGTCATCCCCAAGCTTAGGCAGATCGCGCCGCTGATGGTGGCGCCGGCGGCGTGTCTTGCCCTGCTGTCTTTCGTGCACTGGATCTTCGCAATGCCGTTCCTCGCCTGGGCGGCGATCTGCCTTGGTTATGGCATTACCCTTGCCTGGCGCGCCGGCAATCCCGGGCTGGCGCTGGCGGGTGTCTCTGCCATGGTCATGCATTTTGCCTGGTCGCTCGGCTTCTGGTTGCAGTTGCTGAACGGCCAGCCAGGTCGGCGAGCCGCCGCATGATGCCAAGCATCGACATCTGCGTCTGCACCTTCAGGCGGCGCGAACTTGCCGACACGCTGCGCTCGCTGGCGGCGATGGACCTGCCCGAGGGATATCGTATCGGCATTATCGTCGCCGACAATGACGAGGAGCCCAGCGCACGGCCATTGGTTTCGGATCTGGCACGCGAACTGTCGCTGCCGGTCCAATATGTCCATTGCCCGGCGCGCAACATCTCGCTTGCCCGCAATGCCTGCCTCGATGCCAGTTCAGCCGACTTCGTCGCCTTCATCGACGATGACGAGAAGGCGACGGGCTCGTGGCTGAAACGGCTCGTCGATACCGCGCAGGCGACCGACGCCGATGTGGTTCTCGGGCCGGTCAAGGCGCGTTATGGGGCAGGGGCGCCGGGCTGGATGCAGGTCGGCGACTTCCATTCGACCTACCCGGTGTTCGTCCAGGGCGAGATCCGCACCGGTTATACCTGCAATGCCTTGCTCAGCATGGGCGCGCCGAGCATCGCCAGACGCCGTTTCAGCCTGGAGCGCGGCCAGTCTGGCGGCGAGGACACCGAATTCTTCGATCAGGTTCACGGCGCCGGCGGCCGCATCGCCTATGCGCCCGATGCCTGGGTGGAAGAGCCAGTGCCGTCGGCCCGCGCGTCGTTCGCATGGCTTGCCAAAAGGCGATTTCGGGTCGGGCAGACGCATGGCCGTCTGCTGGCGTCAAAACGGTCCGGCGTCGGCCGGGTGGGAGAACTGGCTCGTGCCTCGGCCAAGGCCGGCTACTGCTTTACCGCAGCAGGCCTCACAGCGTTCCAGCCGGTCAGCCGCAACCGCAGCCTGCTGCGTGGCGTGATGCATTTAGGCGTGCTGAGCGGGCTGGTCGGCGCATGCGAACTGCAACTTTACGGCAGCGCGGGAGGCCAGGATGCAGCCTGACGTCAGCTTCGTCATCGCCGCCTACAACGCTGAAGCGACGCTCGGCCGCGCCATCGACAGTGCCCTGGCGCAAGCAGGCGTCACGGTCGAGGTGATTGTCGTCGACGACTGCTCGTTCGACGCAACGCTCGATCTTGCACGGTCCTATGCCGATCCGCGCGTGCATGTGGTGGCGCTTCAGGCGAATCGCGGTCCAGGCGGGGCGCGCAATGCCGGTCTCGACGCCGCACGCGGCCGCTGGGTGGCCGTGCTCGATTCCGACGACGCCGTGCTGCCCGGCCGGCTGGCGACCATGATTTCCCGCGCCGAACAGAGCTCTGCCGAGATGGCCGTCGACAACCTCGCAGTGATTCGAGAGAACGGAACGCCGCCGGAGGTGATGTATCCCGCAAGTTATCTCGAAGAACTGGCGAATCTCACGCTGGCCGACTTCATTGGCGGCAATGTCGTCTTCGAATCCACGTTCAATTTTGGTTACATGAAGCCGATCTTCCTCAGGAGCTACCTCGAAGAACATCATCTTCGCTACGACGAGGAGTTGCGCATCGGGGAAGATTACATCCTGCTCGCCAGCGCTCTTGCCAAGGGTGGGTGCTGCACCGTCGAACCCGCTGCAGGCTATGCCTATCATGTCCGCAGCGGCTCGATCTCAAGGGTCCTGGAGCGTCACCACGTCGAGGCGATGCAGCACGCCGATGCCGCCTTCGAAGCAGCCAATAGGCTCGATCCACAGGCGCGAAATGCGTTCACGCGACGCGCCCGCAGCCTCAGGCAGGCTGCCACATTCCTGTCATTGGTGGAGCACATCAAGCAGCGGTCGCCACTCAAGGCGATCAGAACCGCACTGGGGGACCCGGCGGCGGTTCGCCATTTGCGGATGCCGATAGAAGTTCGGCTGCGCCGGATTACCAGGCAGTTCGCATACCGCCCCGGCAAATGATGCGGCTGCCCGGAACGGCGAGGACCAAGACGAGGAGAGTTACATGAGCGAGAGCATTGGCACGATGAAGAAAGTCAGGAAAGCGGTGATCCCGGTGGCGGGCCTCGGCACGCGGTTCCTTCCCGCGACCAAGTCCATGCCCAAGGAGATGCTGCCCGTCGTCGACAGGCCCGTCGTCCAGTACGCCGTCGACGAGGCGCTGGAAGCCGGCATCGAGCACATCGTCTTCGTCACCGGCCGCAACAAGGCGGTCATCGAGGACTATTTCGACCTTCATCCCGAACTCGTCGGTACGCTCGAGCAGGCCGGCAAGGTCGAGCAGATCAAGTCGTTGGAAAGCCTGCTGCCGGTTCCCGGCGCCACCAGCTTCACCCGCCAGCAGGCACCGCACGGCCTCGGCCACGCCGTCTGGTGTGCCCGCGACATCATCGGCGATGAGCCATTTGCGCTGCTGCTGCCCGACATGGTGTCGTTCGGCAAGCGCGGCTGCCTGGCCGAGATCATGGAATTGCATGCCCAGTCAGGGGGCAACGTCATTGCCGTCGAGCAATGTGATCCGAGCGAAACCAACAAGTATGGCATCGTCGGCAAGGGCCCCGATGTCGGTTCGGGCTTCGAGGTCACGGCGATGGTCGAAAAGCCGGCGCCGGCCCATGCGCCGTCGAACTTCTACATCAACGGCCGCTACATCCTGCAGCCGGAGATCTTCAATCTGCTGGGCACGCAGAAGCGCGGGGCCGGCGGCGAGATCCAGCTGACCGATGCGATGGTGCGTCTGGCCGCGAGCCAGGCCTTCTTTGCCCGGCCGTTCAACGGCCGGATGTTCGATTGCGGCTCCAAGGAGGGCTTCATCCAGGCCAACGTCGCCTTCGCGCTGAAGCGGGCGGACATTCGCGACTCCGTCCTCGATGCCATCCGCGAGATGGTTGCCGAGCACGATCACGTCGCTGCGGCCTGATCGAACCGATTGCCGGTGGGGGGTAAGCGACGTCGCTTGCCCTCATTGGCGTTTCGGCAGTGCCTTGAATGACGTGCCGTTTGGGCACCGTATATGCGTAGCTGAAGTCGGCTGCGCGCCAGAACCCTTCGAGCAGCGGCGACAGCTGTTCAGGCAAGAACTGGAACGCAGATGAACTATGCCAGCTTTCCTTTCAGCAACCGCCTTCCCGCGTCTCGCGAGGACGCGCGGGAGGGTAGCGACTTCATCGATCTCGAACGCCTGCTGGCCATGGCCAAGCGTCAGGCCAAGGTGGTCGGCGTGGGCGCCGTCATAGGCCTGCTGCTCGGGCTCGTCTATCTCCAGACGACGCCGCCAAGCTTCACCGCATCGACCCGCGTGCTGATCGACGAGGGCATGAACAAGATGGTCGACGAGGTTTCGGCGACGCCTGTCAACATGCAGACCGATGCGGCGATCCTCTCCCAGATCGAGATCATCAAGTCGGCGCGGCTTGCCGCCGTTGTGGTGGATAAGCAGAAGCTCGACCAGAACCCGGGTTTCATGCAGCCGCCGCAATCGCTGCTGTCGACCCTGGTCGGCTATGCCCGCGGCTTCCTCGGGGTATTCCGTTCCGCACCCGAGATCGCCGGCGGTGCCGAGCTCACCGATGCGCAACGCAAGGCGATGGCCGAGGCGGCGCGTAAGGAGCAGGCCGTGGCCATGCTCCAGGCCAACATCATGGCCGAGCGCTCCGGCCGCAGCTATGTCATCTCGATGGCGTACCGCGCGCACGATCCAAAGCTGGCGGCTGAAATCACCAGGGCCTATGCCGATGCCTTCGTCGCCGACCAGCTCGATGCGAGTTTCGACGCCACCGAAAAAGCCGCCGTGTGGCTGCAGGGCCGGCTCGAGGAATTGCGTACCAGCTCGCAGAAGGCAGCGCTCGAGGTTGAGAAGTTCCGCGCCGAGAACGGCCTGGCGGCGGCGCGCGGCGAAACCATCGCCGAGCAGCAGCTGTCCGATCTCAACGCCCAGCTGATCCTGGCGCAGGCCGACACCGCCAAGGCGCGGGCGCGCTACGAGCAATACCGCACCATCGTCGAGAGCGGACCGGACGCGGCCGTCGGCAACTCGACCTTGTCGGCGGCGGAGGCGGGCAACCCGATGATCTCGGAGCTCAAGAAGCGCTATGCCGGCGTGTCGAAGCGTGAGCAGGAAATTTCGGCTGGCTTCGGCCCCAACCACCCGCAGGCCGTGGCCCTGCGCAAGGAAAAGACTGACCTCGCCAACCAGATATTCCGCGAGCTGAGCCAGCTGTCGGAGACCTACCGCAACGAATTCGAGGTGGCACAGTCGCGCGAGACCGCGCTGCGCAACAGCGTGTCGGAGGCGACTGGCCAGAATTCCTCCGCCAACCAGGCGCAGGTGCGGCTGCGCGAATTGCAGCAGCAGGCAACGGCACTGAGCACGCTCTACCAGACTTTCCTGTCGCGCTACGAGGAGGCCTCGCAGCAACGTTCTTTCCCGATCGCCAAGGTCAGGGTGATTTCGGAAGCGACGACGCCGCGCGGCCCGTCGAGCCCGCGAACTTCTATGGTGTTCGGCCTGGCGCTGGTGCTCGGCGTGGTTCTGGGTGCCGCCTTCGGCGCGCTCAACGAATTCAACGAGCGCTTCTTCCGCACCGCCGAGGACGTGCGCGAAAGACTTGGGGTCAAGTTCCTCGGCTATCTGCCGCTCATCGCCTCGAATGACGACAGGAAGGACGCGGCGAAGACGGCCAACATGGGCACCCCGCCGCCGTCGCGCGCCGCGGAGCTGGCGAAGCGCCGGGCAAGGATGCGCATCGCCGTCGATTCTCCGGCGTCGATGTTCGCCGAGACGCTGCGCAGCACCAAGATCGCCGGCGACATCGTGCTGCAGGACACGGCCAGCAAGGTTATCGGCGTCATCTCGATGCTGCCCGGCGAGGGCAAGTCGACGGTAGCCGCCAATCTGGCCGGGCTGATCGCCAGCAATGGTGCAAAGACGCTGCTGATCGACGCCGACCTGCGCAATCCGGGGCTCAGCCGCAGCCTCGGCATCGATGCCGAGCAAGGTCTCGTCGAGGCCGTGGTCAACGACCAGGGCTGGCAGTCGGTGGTTAAGGTCGACCGCCAGACCAAGATGGCGATCGTGCCGGCGGTAGTGCGTGGCCGCTTTTCGCACACCAGCGAACTGCTGTCTTCGGCGGGCATGCGGCGCTTCATCGACGATGCCAAGGCGACGTTCGACTACATCATCGTCGACCTGCCGCCGCTTGGCCCGGTTGTCGATGCCAAGGCCTTCGCGCCGCTGGCCGACGGTTTCGTGCTGGTCGCCGAATGGGGTGCCACGCCGCGTCCGCTGGTTCGCTCCGGGCTCGCCGCCGAGCCGCAGATCGCCAGTAAGATTCTCGGCCTCGTGCTCAACAAGGTCGACCTGAAGAAGCTGCCGCGCTACGGCGCTTATGGCGGCTCCGAGCAGTTCCTGGAACGCTATTCGAGCTACTATGTTGAAAAGAGCGAAGCCAAGGTGAAGGTCGCGACCTGAGCCTTACGAAAACAGCAGCCGGCCACCCTTGCCGGCGATCCGCACGGCCGTCAGCCGGCCGGTCTTGAAGGCGCCGGTGTCGATGTCGAGCCGGCGGCCGTCGATGCGTGGATGGTCGACCGGCGTGTGGCCGTGCACGACCCAGCGGTCGAGCCGGCGCGACGCCTCGAAGAACTCCTGCCTGATGTAGATCAGGTCGTCGTCTTTCTGCTCGAGCAGGGGAACGCCGGGGCGGATGCCGGCATGGACGAACACGAAGCGCTCGGAATAGGCCATGATCGGCAGGGCGCGTATGAAATCGATGTGGTCGCGCGGGATGGTGGCTCGTATGTGCTCGTCGAGCTTGCCGTCGCTGCCATAGAGTTCGCCGAGATGTTCGGCGTCGATGCCGTAGGAAAACAGGGTGCTGCGGGCACCGGTGGACAGCCAGCGTTCCAGCGACAGCCTGCCGTCGAGATAGTCGATCGTCTGCGCCTCGTGGTTGCCTGTCAGGCAGATGCGTTCGAAGCCGGCCGGCGGCGGCGCGATCAGATGGTCGAGCACGCGGGCCGAATCCGGGCCGCGGTCGATGTAGTCGCCAAGCATGATGATCAGCTTGCGGCCGGGCAGCGTGGCAGCGTCGGCGACGATCTTGTGTTCGAGCGACGCCAGCTCCTGGTAGCAGCCATGGACGTCGCCGACGGCATAGACGACCGTATCGGACAGGTCGAGTTCGACCCGATCGCGCCTTGCGGACTGTTTCGGCGAACGGAAATTCAGAAAGCTGACCAGTCGTTAGCCTCGCCAGAAAAATGTCGGGGGCGTCCCGACGCCGGGCACGGACCGTGCTTCAGACAGCACAATGCGCGGCAGCCGTTTCCGTTTCCTGAATGCTGCCGGCAATGTCGGTGGAAATTGCCGGCGTGCGGGTCGGCAGTGCTTTTAGGAATCTGGCGTCTTGACCAGTTCCAGCGGTGCGTCGAGCGTCCAGGTGACGCCATCCGGCTGAAAGCTCAGATGACCGACACCGTTCAGCGCCACCGGCGCGACGCGCTCGAGCACGATCCTGCCAAATCCCTTGCGTGAGGCCTTGGCAACGCTTGGGCCGTTGGTCTCCTTCCAGCTCAATCGAAAACGATCGGAGGAGGCGGTCCAGTCGACTTCGACAGTGCCCTGCTCGGACGAGAGCGCGCCATGCTTGGCCGAGTTGGTGGCAAGCTCGTGGAACGCCATGCCGAGGTTCTGCACCGCCATGGTCGACAGCATCACCGGTTCGCCTGAAATCCTGATACGACGCTCGGCGGCGAACGGTCGGATCTGATTGCTGACCAGGTCGGCCAGATCCGCGCCGCGCCAGTCGCCATCGACGAGCAGGTCCTGGGATTGCGACAGCGCCATGATGCGATTGCGGATCTGGGTGTCGAACTCGGCGATCGTCGTGGTGTGCTTGCCGGTCTCGCGGATCATCGAAAGGATGACGGCGAACTGGTTCTTCACCCGGTGGTTGACCTCACGCATGAGCATGCGGATGCGGCTCTCGCTTTCCTTCCGCTCGGTGATATCACGGGCGATCTTAGAGGCGCCGATCACCTTGCCAGCGGCGTTGCGCACTGGCGACACAGTGAGCGAGATCGCGACGTAGCTGCCGTCCTTGCGCCGTCTCAACGTATCGAAGTGGTCGACACGTTCGCCGCTTCGCACCTTGCCAAGGATGAGGTCTTCCTCTTGCTGTCGGTCATCGGGGATCAACATGCGGACGTGGTTTCCGATGGCTTCGTCGGCGCGATAGCCGAACAGCCTGACGGCGCCGGCATTCCAGCTCTGGATGACGCCAAACAAATCCTTGCTGATGATGGCGTCGTCGGAGGATTCGACGATCGAGGCGAGGCGTTGGGTCTGTATCTCGGCCTGCTTTTGCGTCGAGATGTCGACCAGCAGATTGATGGCCCCCGTGATGTTGCCGGCATCGTCGCGCGTCGGTGCCGGAAAGGCGAGGAACGGCACGAGCGTACCATCCGGCCGCTCGGCGATGGCTTCGGCATTTCGAATGGCGCGGCCTTGTTTCAGTGCCAATGCCATCGAGCAGTCGCCGTGGGCGAGGGGATCGCCCTCCGCTGTCCTCAGCCGCCAGGATCCGCACCACTCGTCCCTGCCGATTTCGGGCCGATGACCCCAAAGCTCGACAGCCGCTTCATTGAAATATGTGATCAGGCCGTTGGCATCGGTCGTATAGACCGCGGCCGGCAGCCCGCCGAGCAAATTCTCGCGATTGGTCATGTGGCCCGCCGCCTGGTTCCGTAGGGCATTAACGGTGAATGCCGGGATGAGTTCCGTAGCTGCTCAAGTCTGGGTCCACCAAGCTCTTTTGTGGGTTGTCGAGGCGAGCGAGCAGCGGCCTTCATGTTGCGTTGCAACATAGTTTGAGTTGTTTCGGCGGACAGCGTCGCCGATCCTCCCGGCATGTCCAGCACTTTCATCGCAGCAAAGACATGACGGCAGCCGCTTCGTCGTTTCGCCCCGACATCGAGGGCTTGCGCGCCATTGCTGTGGGCGGCGTGATCGCCTTTCATTTCGGCATGTCCGATCTGCCGGGCGGCTTCATCGGCGTCGACATCTTCTTCGTCATCTCGGGCTATCTGATCACCCGGCACCTGATGCAGGAGATCGGTCGCAGTGGGACTGTCGATCTGTGGCGCTTCTACGGACGCCGGGCGCGACGGCTTTTGCCGGCGTCGCTACTGGTGATCGCGGCGACGCTTGTCGCTGGCTACTTCATCCTGGCGCCATCCGAGCAGCAGCTCTATGCCAAGGGCGCGCTGTTTGCCTCGAGCTACGTCATCAATCTGTGGCTGCTGCGCTGGTCGTTCGACTATTTCGCCGCCGATACGGCCAGCAACCCGTTCCTGCATTTCTGGTCGCTTTCGGTCGAGGAGCAGTTCTACCTGTTGTGGCCGGCGTTCCTGCTGCTGGCCATGCGGTTGCGGCCGGGCCCAAGGGGCATTGCGCTCATCCTCGGCCTGGTTGCTGCAGTGTCGTTCGCAGTCAGTGCCTGGGTGACGTCGGTGGCGCAGCCCTGGGCCTTTTACTTCTCGCCGCTGCGGGCCTGGGAGTTCGCCGTCGGCGGGCTCGTTTCGCTTGGTCTGGCCGAGCGCTGGGCGTCGGGCTTTCGTTTCTCGCCCGCGATGGGCTGGACCGGCATCGCATTGATCGCCACCGCCTATCTGAGCGTGTCGGAAACCGATCCCTTTCCCGGTTTCATCGCGCTGTTGCCGGTTGCGGGCACGGCGATGCTGCTGCTTTCAGGTGCCCGCCAAAGTGCCATGGGGCCGGCTCGTTTGCTGTCGCTGCCGCCGTTCCAATGGACGGGCAAGCTGTCTTATTCGCTGTATCTGTGGCATTGGCCTGTCATCGTCTATGCGACGATCCTGTGGCCCGATCTTACGCTTACAGGCCGGATGGCGTGTCTGCTGGTGACGGTTGGCCTGTCTTATCTCAGCTATCGTTTCGTCGAGGACCCGGTGCGGCTGAGCGGCTG
Source organism: Aminobacter carboxidus (assembly GCF_014863355.1). Classification (GTDB taxonomy): domain Bacteria; phylum Pseudomonadota; class Alphaproteobacteria; order Rhizobiales; family Rhizobiaceae; genus Aminobacter; species Aminobacter carboxidus. The sequence continues at coordinate 454,618 of NZ_JACZEP010000002.1, forward strand.
GCTTTCGGCGGTTTCGCTGCGCTCGCTCGGGCTTGCGGCATTGCTGACGTCGCTTGGCGTGGCGTTGTCGTATGGCGCCTCCCAGCTTGCGGCACACAGCGTCGATCCGGACCAGAAGCGGATTGCCGAAAGCGCGGCGCGCTCGTCGTCGGCGCGCCAGATCGACACCGGTTGTGTCGCAAGCCTGGAGCAGACCACACCGCGCAGCTGTAGCCTCGGTGCAGCGCAGTCGCGCAAGACGATCGTGCTGTTTGGCGATTCACATGCCGATCACTGGTCGACGCCGCTGGCGAAGATCGCCGAGGCGAACAACTGGCGCGTGGTGACCTATCTGAAATCATCCTGCTCGGTGGCGGCGGTGCCGACATGGAACGTGCGCCTGATGCGGGCCTATTCCGAATGCGATGCATGGCGGCAGATGGCGATGAAGGAAATCGCCGATCTGAAACCCGATGCCGTGATCGTTGCGCAGTTTTCCTACAGCTATGTCGAAAATGACGTCAATGGCGACCTCGATCACCTGGTCACGCGCGACGTCTGGGCCGATGGCCTGAGGAGGTCACTGTCAGCTCTGAGCGAGACAAGCGGCGAGGTCGTGCTGCTGCGGGACGTTCCGGTGCACAAGTCATATCTCGACCGCTGTGTGGCGCGCTCGTTGTGGCAGGGCAGGAGCAGCAGTGTCTGCGATACGCCGCGACAGGAGGCCATCGACGAGCGGGTGTCGAAGACCGAACAGGCGGCGACTTCAGGCCTGCGTGGCGTGAGATATGTCGATCTGACCGAGCTGTTCTGCAACGAAACGACATGCCCCGCGATGATCGACGGCAAGCTGACCTTTCGTGACCGCCACCACATCGCCACACCCTATGCGGCGACGCTGGCTGGCTCGATGCAGCGCGCGATCTTCGGCAACCAGGTGGCGGCGCGTTGGCCGTGAGCGCCGTCGACCAAGGCGCGGGCGATCGCTAGAGCCGGATGCCTGTCGTGCTGAGGCCGCGCGTGATGCTGCCTGACGTCGGCAGAAGCGGGATCAGGCAGGCCTGGAGCGCGTGATAGATGTCGGGCTTGCCATAGAACGGGCCGGCATTGGGCTTGAGATCGTTGTCGAGCTGGGCGTGCCAGCCGCCATTGGTGCGGTCGATGAAGCGGGTCGCGCAGAAGCTCCAGATGCGCCGATACCATTGTTCATAGACATCGTCGCCGCCGATGGCGTTGAGCACGGAAGCCGCTCCGATCGCCTCGCAGCACGGCCACCAATAGCGATCCTTGATGCGGGCCGTCCCGTCCCATTCAAGCGTGTAGTAGAAGCCGCCCTTGGCGACATCCCAGCCGTCAGCCGTGGCTTGGCCAAACAGGTTCCTGGCGGCATCCGGCAACCAGGCGAGTTTGCGTCCGCCAAGTTCCCACAGCTGCAGCAAAAGCCGCGCCCATTCCAGCGAGTGGCCGGGCGTGGTTCCATAGGGGCGGAACATCGGGTCGCCGGAATAGTCGCGATCGAGCTTCCATTGCGATGTGAAGTGCTCGGGCAGACGCCAGCCTTCGGCGGCCGAGTGGCGGCGGATGATCAGGTCGGCGATGCGTTCGGCCATGGTGAGGTAGGTGTTGTCGCCTGTCGCTTCGAAGGCGGCCATCAGCGCCTCGGTCAGGTGCATGTTGGAGTTCTGGCCGCGATAGCTGTCGAGCGGCTGCCAGTCGCGGCTGAATTCCTCCGTCACCGCGCCGTGGTCTTCTTCCCAGAATTTTTCCGACAGGACCGTCGAGATGTCGGTCAGCAGCCTGTCGGCATCGGGGTGGCCAGCGACCTTAGCGCTGGAGGCGGCAAGCAGAACGAAGGCGTGGCCATAGGCCTGCTTGGTGTCATTGGTCGTGCCGTCATAACCGACGCCCCAGAAATAGCCGCCATTGGCGACGTCGCGGTGGCCGTTCCACAGGAAATCCATGCCGTGGTCGACGAGCACGTCGGCACCGGGCCGGCCGAGCAGGTGGGCGATCGAGAAACAATGCACCATGCGGGTGGTAACGTGGATCTGGCGACCGGCGAATTTGCCGGGGACAGCACCTGGCGCAAGCGGCTGGCCGCGGTCGTCGAGGTCATGGAAGCCGCCGAGCGGATTGAGGCTCTGGCGCTCGAAGAAGGAAAACAGTGCGTCCGCCTGCTGCAGCAGCCACAGGCGATGGCTTGGCAGGGTGGTCCATTTGGCCGAGCCGGCTGCAATTTCCAGTGAAGCCATGAAGTTCCCCTGCGGCTGATTGACTGCCTTGACCCTAATGCGCGACCTAAGACGTAATGGCGTGCGCACTCAACAGGAAAACGCCATGATTTGCGTCCAGCGGTACATAGAGGCTGGATACAGCTAATATGCCACGGTTGTACCACTAGCCATGGCGCGCGCCGCGCATTATGGACAAATGGCGCGCTTGACCGAGTTGGCAGCGAGATTTCGGGGACTAAATGACGAAATTGATGTCGTCCAAGGCGGACGACCTGCCGACAGGGTCTGCCCAGGCTGCAGATCATGCGGCCGAAAAGGCACTCGTTCGCCGGCTTGCATCACATTGCAATCGCTTTCGCGACCCAGACGACCGCCGCGCGGCGTTCGAACTGGCGGTGACGCTGGTGCCGTTCCTGGCGATGGGGGCGGCACTTGTCTGGCTCGCCGCCTATGCCGGACCGGTGCTCGGCGGCTGGCGCTGGCTGCTTATGGTGGCGCTCGCGCCGGTCTGCGCCGCGTTCCTGGTGCGGCTGTTTGCCATCCAGCACGATTGCGGTCACGGCTCCTTCACCAGCTCGCGCGAAGCGAACCGGATGATCGGACGCGTGCTGAGCGTCTTCACCTTCACGCCCTACACGCTGTGGCAGAAGGCACATGCCGTGCATCACGGCGGCTCGGGCAATCTCGACAAGCGCGGCATCGGCGACATCGATACGCGCACGGTGGCCGAATATGAGGCGATGACCACCAGCCAGCGGCTGATGTACCGCATCTATCGCAATCCGATCATCCTGATCGTCATCGGCGTGCCGATCTACTTCCTGATCATGCACCGCCTGCCCTACAACGACGCCATTCCGCGCGTCGAAGCCTGGCGCAGTGCCGGCGGCCTCAACGTGGCGCTGGTGCTCGTCTATGGCGGGTTGGTCCTTTTGGCGGGCTGGGCGGTGATGCTCGCGGTGCTGCCGGTCGTTGTCATGGGCGCCTGGGCCGGTGGCTGGCTGTTCTACGTCCAGCACCAGTTCGAAGAGACGCGCTGGGATGCCGGCGACGCCTGGGACCTGCATGTCGCGGCGTTTGGTGGCAGCTCGTGGTACGCCTTGCCCGCTGTAGCCCAGTGGATCACCGGGTCGATCGGCCTGCACCACATCCACCATCTGTGCAGCCGCGTGCCGTTCTACCGACTGCAGGCCTGTTTCGACAGCAATGCCGAGCTTCGCGATGCCAGCCAGACCGTCAAGCTGACGTTCTGGAGGAGTGTCGGCTGCATCAATCTCGCGCTGTGGTGCGAGGATCGCCGGCGCCTGGTGACGTTCGCCGAAGCGCGGGTATAACCACGCTATTTCCGTCTGGGCGATAGCCTGGCGCCAGAGCGCCAAGGCTTCGTCGTGCGCCTCGGCAAATGTCCTTCTTCCGGTTCAGCGTCAGAAGCGCTGTGGCCGCCGTGTCGATGACCGTATGTTCGGCGCTCTCGTCCCGGGCCTTGCCGAACCAGACGGCGCGCCAGTATTCGAAGCTGGTCAGGCCGGTCGGCAGCTCGGCTTTCGGGCGCCGGCGCGAAGGGATGACAAGTTCACCCGCCTTGCCGCCATTGAGCGTAAACATCACACCGCAGGCTACAATCTGCTGGACGAAAAGGTGGTGACGTCGGAGCACAACGCTGTGATGGAAGGCTGCCGTTTCTGGCTCAGCATGACGTCCAACTTCTAGGCGGGCTATTCGGCCGGAAGCGGCGAGGGCATGCCGTCGCGGATGATTTGCGGGAAATCAGGCGTCAGTCCTGATGCCAACGCGCGCGTGGCGATGTGGGCACGCGCGCGCAGTTCCTGCAGCGAAAGGCGGCTGTCGAGCGCGCCGCGGTCATAGGCGTATTCCGGCAGGTAGCCGTTGACGATCAGGCGCCAGTCGAAGGGTGTGACGTCGCCGACGGCGCGCATCATCCTGAAGATGACGGTGGTGCAGTTGGTGGTGATCGAATTGTAGAAGCGCGGCGTCTTGGCCAGCGCGTTGGCATCAGTGACATAACCGAGCAGCAGCGCCTGGGCGTGGCTCGGCGGCACGTTCAGCCGGTAGAGCTGGACGTCCTCGCCGCGGATGTTCGAGCGGACGCCGACGACGTCGCGCTCGTCGGCGGCGACGATGACCAGCGGGTTGGCCTTGAACAGGTCGGCGAGCGGCGAGAACTGGCCGCCGTTCTGCCGGCGCACCTCGACCGACCAGGCGATTTGGTCGCCGCCTTCGAAGCCGAAACTCATGATGACATGGGCCATGTTGGGCCCAGCCCAGTAGGACATGAACAGATCGAGCGTCTCGAGCTTGCTCAGGTCGTAGCTGCGTGTCGTCCAGCGCTCGGTAAAGTCGGTGTTGCTGCGCCACTCGAAGTCGCGGACATTGGTCAGGGTCAGTGTGTCGCCGTCGCGCACCCCGGTGACCTGGCGTGCCACATCGGGGGCAAAGTCGGCGTGCTCCGGCGGCTTGATGGTGTTCCACCACACGATGACCACGGCGAAGGCTATGACGAACAGCGCCAGCGTGTGAAGGCGCCAGGGGCTAAACAGCGCTATGGCGGTGGCAATGCCGAGCAGCGCTAACAGGCCGGCGGCAAGGCCCCTGCCGAGCTCGGGCGCAGGCAGGCGATACCACAGCGCCAGCGTCGCCCAGGCGGCCGCAAGCGCAATGGCGACGACAAGGACGATGGCCGAAACGATCAAGCCCACGCTGCGCAATGCCATCTCCGGACGGGTTTCATATCCGGAGATTGCAGATCAGCCGCGCGGCGACAAGGGCGGAACGGCAAATATTAGGGCGTGCATCCTAGGTGCCGTTCAGCGGGTAAAGCTCTGGGCGTTGCCGGCGTCGACATTGATGATGTTGCCGGTCGACTTGGCCGACATGTCGGAAGCGAGGAAGTAGACCGCCTCGGCGATGTCTTCTGGAAACACCGAGCGCTTTAGCATGGAGCGCTTGCGGTAGTGCTCCTCGAGGTCGTCGGGCTGCATCGCATAGGCTGCCGCACGCTGCTCGCGCCATTCGCCGGTCCAGATCTTCGAACCGCGCAGCACCGCGTCGGGATTGACCGTGTTGACCCGGATCTGATGCTCCGCGCCTTCGAGCGCCAGGCAGCGCGCGAGATGGATTTCGGCTGCCTTGGCCGTGCAGTAGGCGGCAGCGTTGGGCGAAGCTGCCAGCCCGTTCTTCGAAGCGATGAAGACGATGTTGCCGCCGATCTGCTGCTGCTTGAATGTCCGGAACGCCTCGCGCGAGACCAGGAAGTAGCCCTTGGCGAGGATGTCCATGTTGCGGTTCCACATCGACAGTTCGGTGTCCTCGATCGGCGCCGATGACGAGATGCCGGCGTTCGAAACCAGGATGTCGACGCCGCCGAACTCGACGGCGCTGTCGGCATAGGCCGAGGCGACCCTGGCCTCGTCGGTGACGTCAAGCTGGACCGGCCGCACGAAATCCCGGCCGAAAACCTTGCCCAGTTCTTCGTTTGCAGCAGCGAGTGCAGTCTCGTCGATGTCGGCGATCATCACGCAGGCGCCTTCGCGCAAGAGGCGAACTGCGGTTGCCTTGCCGATGCCGCCAGCGCCGCCGGTGACGAAGGCGACCTGGCCGGCCAGCGATTTAGGCTTGGGCATGCGCTGCAGCTTGGCTTCCTCGAGCAGCCAGTACTCGATGTCGAAGGCTTCCTGTTCGGGCAGGCCGACATAGGTCGAAACCGAAGACGCGCCGCGCATGACGTTGATGGCGTTGACGTAGAACTCGCCCGAGATGCGTGCGGTTGCCTTGTCGGCGGCGAAAGTGAACATGCCGACGCCCGGCATGAGGTAAACCACGGCGTTGGCGTCGCGCACGGCGGGCGAATCCGCATGCTTGCAGCGATCGTAATAGGCCTGGTATCCGGCGCGATAGTCGTCCAGCGCCTTGGGCAGGGTCGCGACCACGGCATCGACGTCGGGCCTCGCCGGATCGAAATCGATCACCAGGGGCCTGATCTTGGTGCGCAGGAAATGGTCGGGGCAAGAGGTGCCGAGCGCTGCGAGATCGCGCAATTGCCGCGAATTGACGAATTCGAGCACGGCGGCGGAATCGTCGAAATGACCGAGCTTGCGCACGCCCTGCTGCGAGATCATGCCGCGGATGCGCGGCATCAGCCGCGATGCGATTGCCCGGCGTTCGGCAGCCGGCAGTGACTGCGCGGCGGCGCCGCCAAAGGCCGGCTTGCCCTTCGTCTCACTCTCGAACCAGCCGATCGCCTTGTTGATGGTGTCGATGGTGGTCGTATAGCACTCCTCGGGCGTGTCGCCCCAGGTGAACAGGCCGTGGCTTTCGAGCACCACGCCCTTGGCCGCGGGGTTTTCCAGGCAGAACTTCTCGAGCCATAGGCCAAGCTCAAAGCCCGGCCGCTTCCACGGCAGCCAGCCGATCGCATCGCCGAAGATCCTGGCGGTCAGCGCCTTTGAATCCTTTGCCGCCGCAATTGCGATGATCGCGTCGGGATGCATGTGGTCGACGTAAGCCCTTGGAACATAGGCATGAAGAGGGGTGTCGATCGATGCTGCGCGTGGGTTGAGGTTGAAGGTGCAGTGCGTGAGATAGCTGACCATCTCGTCCTCATGCGCGAGGCCGCGATAGAGTCCCTTCAATATACGCAGCTTGTCCATGTAGAGGGTGGCAAACCCATCGAGCTTGATCGACGCGCTGTCGCCGCCCGATCCCTTGACCCACAGCACCTCGACTTCGGCACCCGTCAGCGGGTCTTTCTGCTTGATCTTGGACGAGGTGTTGCCGCCGCCATAGTTGGTGACGCGCTTGTCCGAGCCCAGGATGTTGGAGCGATAGACCAGGCGCTCCGGCTCGCTCATGGGCGCCGCCGTCGCGTCGTCCCACAGATTTGCAAGCCGCGTGGAGTTGGTGTCGGGCATGTCGGGTCCTCCCGGCGCGAGATCGTGCGCCGCTCTCGTTTGGCCGTAAAATCAGGCCAAGGCATGCGGTTTGTCAATCGCAAAAAGATCGAACTCAATCATTGTGCGACGCATCATGATCTAGTTGCAGCGCGGTATGAGCAATTTTCATCACAATTCGCTTGCGCATCAAATCGATTTGCGTAAGTTAGCTCATGGCACAGCCTTTTCGCGAAGCCATGGGAGGTGTTTTCGTGAACGACCTGGTCCGCCAGCGGCAGATCATCGAGCTTTTGCGTGACCGGCCCTTTGCGTCGGTGCGCGATCTGCAGGAGCATCTCGGCGTTTCCGCAGCCACCGTGCGGCGCGACATCGATAAGATCGATGAGGCGGGCGGCGCCCGCAAGGTCTATGGCGGCATCTCCGCTCTCGATGGCGCAGCGCAGGGCACGGCATTTGCCCGGCCCTATGACGAAAACCGCGACCTTGCCGTCGAGCCCAAGCGCCTGATCGCCGAACTGGCCGCGACAATGGTCGGAGACGGTGATGCGGTGATCGTCAACGGCGGCTCGACCTGCTTCCATCTGGGCGTCAAGCTGGCCGACCGCAACGTGCGGCTGTTCACCAACTCGATGCCCTTGGCCGGTTATCTCGGCGAGCACGGCAAGTGCAGCCTGACGCTCGCCGGCGGCGAATTGCACCGCGAGCCCCGGGTCATCTACTCGCCGTCGCAGCCGATCAATTTCTACGCCTCCAAGTTTTTCCTCGGCGCGCAGGGGATCAGCCCTGACGGCCTGCTTGAATCGCACCCGCTGATGGTGCGCTCGATCCAGGAGCTGAGCCACAACGCCGACCAGATCGTCGTTTTGGCCGACAGCCGCAAGTTTTCGATCCACGCCCGCAACGTCGCCTTGCCGCTGACGCGGCTGGCCATGGTCATTACCGATGATGGTCTGTCCGACCAGCACGCCAAGATGCTCGAAAGCGCGGGCATCGCGCTGCGCATCGCTTCCAACGGGGGCGGGACATGAGCGGCGCGCTGGCGGTCTTCGATCTCGGCAAGACGAACTCCAAGCTGTTCGTGTTCTCGCCTGACGGCACATTGCTCGACGAGCGCCGCACCAAGCCGGTATGGCACGATTTTCACGGCCGAAGCGTGCTCGACGACGAGCGTCTTTTCGGCTGGATGAACTACGAGCTGGCCGAGGTCGCAGCAGCCCATGACGTGACGCGCCTGATGGTCTCGGCGCATGGCTGCGCCTTTGCGCTCGTGCGTGGCAACGAGCTGCTGCATCCGATCCTCGATTATGAGCAGGAAGTGCCCGACGCGGTGGCCGGCGCGATCGACCCGATCCTGCCTGACTTCTCCGAAACCTATACGCCCTGGCTGCCGCTGGGTTTCTCGATCGCCCGTCACATCTACTGGCTGGAGACCGAAGAACCCGAGGCGTTTGCCGCCACCGAAGCGATCCTGTGCTATCCACAATATTGGGTCTGGCGTTTCAGCGGCCGCAAGCTTGCCGAATGGTCCTATCTCGGCGCCCACAGCCAGCTTTGGGCGCCGTTACAGCGCGACTTCAGCTCGCTGGTCGAACGGCTCGGCTGGCGCGACCGTTTCCCGGCCATAGCGCCGGCGGGTGCCGTGGTTGGCGAGGCCCGCGTCACCATGGCCGATGGCAGCACGCGCGGCATTGCCGTCCACAACGGCGTGCACGATTCCAATGCAGCACTGGCCTATTACCGGATGACCGGGCTGAGCGACTTCACGCTGGTTTCCACGGGCACCTGGGTCATCATCATCAATCTCGATTGCCCGCTCGGCGCGCTCGACCAGGAGCGGGACATGATCGCCAATGTCACTGTCAACGGCGAGCCGGCGCCGTCGCTGCGCTTCATGGGCGGTCGCGAATACGATCTCATCAGCGACAACTGGAACAAGCCGATCTCGCAGGCAGCGGTCGAGCGGGTGATGGAGCGCGGTGTCTTTGCCATGCCTTCATGGGCGGCCGGCGGACCTTTCCCCGAGACGAGGGGACATATCGTTGGTGGTGACGTTGCCGGCGAGGAGCGGGCAGCGGTCGCCGCCCTCTACGTCGCGATGATGACCGACCTGTCGCTCGACCTGATCAAGTCGGAAAATCTCCTCGTCGTCGATGGCGGCCTGGCGAAGATCGACCTTTTCACCGCAATGCTGGCGCAGCTGCGTCCGAGCCAGACGGTGGTGCGCTCGATGATGAGCGAGGGCTCGGCGACGGGCGCCGCCGCGCTGGCCTTCAAGGCGCTTGGTTTGACACCATTCAAGGACGAGACTGTTGCGGTCATCGCAGGCCGCATTCCCGGTCTCGAGGCTTACCGTAGCAGCTGGCGCGAACTGGCCGACGCCGCGCGGGCCGCTGCCAGAGCTGTGAAGCCTGATGCGAGAGAGGCGAGCCGATGAGCAGTCCTGTCGCCTATGTCAGCCTGACCGGCATGTCCAAGTCCTTCGGCGGCGTGAAGGTGCTTAAGGAGGTGAGCTTCGACGTCCGCCCGGGCGAGGTGCATGCGCTGCTGGGCGAGAACGGTGCCGGCAAGTCGACGCTGATCAAGATGATGTCGGGTCTCTATACGCCTGACGCCGGCACCATCGTGGTCGACGGCAAGGAGCTGAAGTTTTCCTCGACGCGCGACGCGGGTGCTGCCGGCATTGCCACTGTCTACCAGGAACTGCTGTTGTTTCCCGAGCTGTCGGTGGCCGAGAACGTCTTCCTTGGTAATTATCCGCGTACCAGCGCCGGTATCATTGACTGGGCCGAGGTGCGGCGGCGTACACGCGATCTGCTCGACCAGCTCGACACCTATGACCTCGACGTCGATACCAAGGTGCTGAGCCTGTCGGTCGCCCAGCGCCAGCGCGTCGAGATTGCCAAGGCGCTGAGCAAGAACGCCCGTATCCTGATCATGGACGAGCCGACGGCGTCGCTGGTCGAGTCCGACGTTCAGCGGCTCATGGCAGTGGTCCGGCAGTTGCGCGAGCGCGGCGTCGGCATCGTTTATGTCAGCCATCGTATGCCCGAGATCTTCGCGTTGGCCGACCGCGTGACGGTGCTGCGCGACGGCGCTCATGTCGCGACCAGGGACATCGGCGAGGTCGATGAGAACCAGCTCGTCTCGATGATGGTCGGCCGGTCGATCGAGAGTCTGTTTCCGAAGGCGGACGCCAGTATCGGCGAGACCGTGCTTAAGGTGACGAACCTCAATCATGGCCGCCACGTGCGTGACATTTCCTTCGAACTCAAACGCGGCGAGATCCTCGGCATTGCCGGCCTCGTGGGCAGCGGCCGCACCGAACTGGCGCTGACCCTGTTCGGCATGACGCCGGCTACTTCCGGCGAGATCGCCATGGAAGGCAAGGTGGTTCGTATCGGATCGCCGCGTCAGGCGCGCGATCTCGGCATTGCCTATGTGCCAGAGGATCGCGGCCAGCAGGGCTTGGTCAAGGCCATGGCGATCCGCAAGAACGTGTCGATGGCGACCATAGAGCGGCTGTCGTCGGGCATCTTCATCAAGGCTGGCGAGGAGGCGCAGCGCGCGCTCGACGCGGTCAAGCGGCTCAGCATCCGCTGCCGCAACATCGGCCAGCCGGTCGGCGAACTCTCAGGCGGCAATCAGCAGAAGGTGGTCATAGCCAAGTGGCTGGAGACCAAGCCGAAGGTGCTGATCCTCGACGAGCCGACGCGCGGCGTCGATGTCGGCGCCAAGGCCGAGATCCATACGATCATGGGTGAGCTGGTGAAGCAGGGCGTGGCCATCATCATGATTTCGAGCGAACTGCCGGAGGTTCTCGGCATGAGTGACCGCGTGCTGGTGATCAGCGGCGGCTGCATCACCGGCGAAATCGCCCGCGCCGAAGCCACGCCCGAACGCGTCGGCGCCGCCATGACCGCGCATCGCACCGGAGAGGCCGCATGATGACGACGACAGTCGAAGCGACCGCCCGTTCGCGCGCAGCACCGCAGCGCCCGGGCTTCTTCAAGCGGCTATTCGCCGAATACGGCCAGGAAATCGTCGTGCTGGCCGCCATCGTCGTCCTGTTTGCCGTGGTGACGATGGTCAATCCGCGCTTCATCAGCGCCAACAATTTGACCACCATCTTTTCCGGCAACGCCTACATCGCAGTCGCTGCGATCGGCATGGCGATGGTCATTGTCACCGGCAACATCGACGTTTCGGTCGGCGCGCTGATCGGCGTGCTGGCGACCATCTCGGGTTCGCTTGCGGTCGCCGGCTATCCGATCTGGTTTGCCTGGCTGGCGCCGGTGCTGGTCGGTATGGCGGTCAACGCCATCATCGGCATCCTGGTCGCCTATGCCAGGATACCATCCATCGTCGTGACGCTCGGCGCGCTGTCGATCCTGCGCGGCGGCCTGATCAGCGTCACAGGCGGGACCTGGATCACCGACTTGCCGCCTGATTACCTGATCGCCCAGAAGCAGATCCTCGGATTGCCGGTGCCGCTGGTGTTCATGGTCGTGCTGACGCTGCTTGCGGCGTTCTGGATGCGCTACACCGCCTTCGGCCGCTCGCTCTATGCCGTCGGCGGCAATGCCGAGGCCGCGCTTGCGACCGGCATTCCGATCGCCCGCCGCACCGTCGCCGTCTTCGTCATCCACGGCGCCTTTGCCGGCCTGGCCACCATCCTGTTTGCCACCCAGTTGCAGGTCATCCAGTCGACGGTGCCGCCCAATCTCGAACTCACCGTCATTACCGCGGCCGTCATCGGAGGCGTTTCGATCCTCGGCGGCTCGGGCACGGTCATCGGGTCGACGCTGGCGACCATCCTGTTCGCCACCATCGGATCGGCCCTGATCTTCGTCAACGTTTCGGCCTACTGGCTGCGCGCCGTGATCGGCCTGCTGATCCTGGCGACCGTGCTGGCCGACATGCTGCGCCGGCGCGGCAGAAGCTGAGGGCGACAAGATGAACCTGAGATCCCTCATCCGCCACGAGACGTTGCTGGCCCTGCTGCTGGTCATCGTCCTGATCGTGCTGTCGTTCCAGTCGGACCGCTTCTTCACCGTCGACAATCTGCTCAACCAGGGCCGGCTGATGACCGAGATCGGCCTGATCGCGATTGCCATGACCTTCGTCATCGCCACCGGCGGCATCGACCTGTCGGTCGGCTCGATCCTCGGGCTCACCGCCATCCTGACGGGCGTGTTCTGGCAGAATGTCGGTCTGCCGCTGCCGGTGGCAGCAACGGCAGCGATCGCCGCCGGCACCTTTGCCGGCTTCGTCAACGGCGTCATCATCACGCGGTTCCGCGTGCCGCCGCTGATCGCGACGCTGGCGACGCTGGCGCTCTATCGCGGCCTCGCTGAAGGCATCAGCCAGGCGCGGTCGGTGCGCGGCTATCCCGAATGGTTCTACGTGCTCGGCCAGAAGGACGTGCTCGGCGTGCCGACGCAGCTGTGGATCTTGCTGCTTGCCGCCGTCGTTGCCTCGATCATCCTCGCCTACACGACCTGGGGTCGCACGGTTTATGCCGTCGGCTCCAACGAGGTCGCCAGCCGCTTCTCGGGCCTGTCAGTCGAAAAGACCAAGCTCGCGCTCTACACCGCTTCCGGCTTCGCGGCTGCGGTGGCCGCGGTGATCTTTGTGTCCCGCGTTTCCACCACACGTTCCGACATGGGCACCGGCATCGAGCTCGACGCCATCACCGCGGTGGTTCTCGGTGGCACCTCGATCTTTGGCGGACGCGGCACGATCATCGGCACCATCATCGGCCTTTGCCTGATCCAGGCGTTGAAGAATGGCCTGTCGCTTGCCGGCATCAAGGGTGACGGCACGATCATGCTGATCGGCGCGGTGCTTATCCTGGCGATCCTCGCCAGCAACCTCTTCGAGAGGAGCGGCACTCGAACCTAGGGAGAGCAACGTCCTTCACTGCCGCTCTACAGTGTCCGGACGATCAATTGGAGGATTGAATGCGTAACGTAGTACTTTCCGCGCTCTTGGCCTTGTCCTTCTCGACAAGCCTCAGCCATGCCCAGTCCGTCTGGACTGGCGGTGACGACCTGCCCACCAACCCGCTGGCCTGCGATGCCACGCCGGCGACTGCCGCCGCCAAGCCTTATGATGGCGGCCAGCCAACCAATGCGCCTGACCGCAAGGGCAAGACGATCAAGGTGGTCGACGTGCCCAAACTGGTCGGCATCGGCTATTTCAATGCCACATCAAAGGGCATCGCCGACGCCGCCAAGGAAATGGGTACGATGGACGCCAAGACCGATGGTCCATCCAAGGCCAACATCGATGACCAGGTCACGCTGATCGACAACTACATCACCTCCGGCGTCGACGGCATCCTGTTCGCCGCCAACGACCCGGTCGCCATCGCACCGGTGCTGAAGAAGGCACTCGGCGCCGGCATCAACGTCGTCGGTTATGACGCCAATTCGTCGCCCGATGCCCGCCAGTGGTTCGTCAACCAGGCCGAATTCAACGGTATCGCCAAGGCCATGGTCGACTCGATGGCAACCGAAATCGGTGACGAGGGCGCCTTTGCCATCGTCACTTCGACCTTCACCACGCCCAACCAGGCGCGCTGGATCGCCGAGATGCAGGCCTACCAGGCCAAGTGCCATCCCAAGATGAAGTGGCTCGAGACCGTCGAGGCGCAGGAAGACAACATCCTGTCCTTCAACCAGTCGAACACGCTCATCAACAAGTATGGCGACGAGCTCAAGGGCATCTTCGGCATGACCAGCGTGGCGACACCGGCCGCTGCCGACGCTGTGACCCAGGCCAAGAAGTGCGGCAGCGTCGCCGTTGTCGGCCTGGCCACGCCGAACGCGATGAAGCCCTATGTCGGCGCCGGCTGCGTCAAGTCGGTTGTGCTGTGGAACCCGGTCGACCTTGGCTATGCCGCGGCCTTCGTGCTGCGTGCCGTCGCCGATGGCTCGCTCGCCCCGGGTGCAACCTCGGTGAAGGCCGGCAAGCTTGGCGACCTCTCGGTCATCAACGGTTCCGAGATCCTGCTTGGCGCGCCGACCGTCTTCAACAAGGACAACATCAACAACTTCGACTTCTGAGGTCGAAGCGGGAGACGCCCATCGCCTTGGGCGTCTCTCCAAGAAAGGCACGGAGCCGGCTGATATCAGTATGTCGGCCGGCTCCGCCCCTGAACTGGAAAGGACCCTCGCATGCCAGAAGCGGCCGGCTGGCAAGCCGAACTCGAACAGCTGAAAGCCGTATCGGCCCGTATTGGCGGCGATCCGCTGCTGACACAGGGTGCGGGCGGCAACACGTCGCTCAAGGTCGGCGGCACGCTCTGGATCAAGGCGTCCGGCACCTGGCTGGCGCATGCGCTCGAGCGCGACATCATGGTGCCGGTGGAGATGGCGCCACTCATTGCTGCTGTCGAGGCGATCGATCCCGCTGCCGAGCAGGCACATCAATTCATCGTTTCGGCCCTCAACAGCTCGGGTCTGCGCCCGTCCATCGAGACGACAGTGCATGCGCTGATGCCTCAGCGCGTGGTGCTGCACGTCCACTGCGTCGACACCATCGCCCATGCCGTGCGCAGCGACTGCGTCGAACAGGTCGGCCCGCGTCTTGACGGGCTGAATTGGGCTTATGTGCCTTATGCACGGCCAGGCCTGCCGCTGGCGCTCGCCATCTCAGAGCATCGTGGCCAGCGGCCCGATGTGCTGATCCTTGCCAATCACGGGCTCGTCGTTGCAGCCGATACCGTGGCCGGGGCGGAAGCCCTGCTCGAAGACGTCAAGGCGAGGCTGAAGATTCCGGCGCGGGAGGCCCGGTCCTTTGGGTCCGAAAAGCTCGCCCAACTCGCCTCAGGCAACGACTATCGCCTTCCCCAATCCGATGCCGCTCATGCTGCGGCGACCGACCCTGCAAGCCTGAACCTGGCTGCCAAGGGCAGCCTCTACCCCGACCATGTGATTTTCCTCGGAACCGGCTCCGTCACCGCCAGGGATGGCGAAGACGTCGCTGCGGTCGTGACGCGTCTCGGCACGTCGCCGGTGTCGATCCTGTTTCCCGGCACGGGTGTCCTGATGCGCACCGATGCGACGCCGGGTGCCGATGCGATGGCCCGCTGCCTGGCCGATGTTCTTTCGCGCATCCCTGAAAATGCGCCGATGCGGGCGTTGACTGCGGAAGAGCATCTCCAACTGACCGACTGGGACGCCGAGAAGTACCGGCAGGACCTGGCTCGCAAGGCCGCGGCCAGGAAGATTGCCTGAAATGACGGTCCCGCTCGCCATCGGCATCGATCTCGGCACGTCGGGTGCGCGGGCCGTGGCGATGACGCCCCAATTCGAGATCGTGGCGCAGGGCGCAGCAAGGCTCGCGGATTTCGGTGCCAACCCGCGCTCGCCGAAGATCTGGTGGCAGGCGGTCGAAGCGGCGCTGAACGCAGTGCTGTCGCAGGTCGACCGCGCCTGGGTCCATGCCATCGCCGTCGACGCCACGTCGGGCACGTTGCTGCCGGTCGACGCCGAGGGTACGCCACTCGCCGAACCGCTGATGTATGACGACAAGGTCAGCACCCCCCAGCTTCTGGCCCGTATCGCGGCTGTGATCCCGGCCGAAAGTGCCGCGCATGGCGCCACCTCAGGTCTGGCCAAGGCGCTGGTCTTCCAGTCCGTACCCGGCGTGGTCAAGGTTCTGCACCAGGCGGACTGGATCGCCGGGCGGCTCGCCGGCCATTTCCGCACGACAGACGAAAACAACGCGCTGAAAACCGGCTACGATCCGATCGACCGGCACTGGCCGGATTGGATCGCCGAAACCGGGCTCAAGGCGAGCTTGCTACCGCGCGTCGTGGCGCCCGGCGCTCCGCTCGAGACCATCGCACCTTATATGGCTAGTGCCTTCGGCCTCAGCGAAGAGGTCGAGATTATCGCCGGTACCACCGACGGATGTGCCTCATTCCTTGCAACCGGCGCCGACAGGCCAGGCGACGGTGTCACCGCGCTCGGCTCGACGCTGACGCTGAAGCTGCTCAGCGACCGGCCCGTCTTCGCGCCCGATTTCGGTATCTACAGCCACCGCATCAACGGCATGTGGCTCGCCGGCGGTGCCTCCAACAGTGGCGGCAAGGTGCTTGCGCATTTCTTTGCCGCGGACGAAATCGCGCGGCTGTCGGCAGCCATCGATCCGGACGTTCCGACCGGCCTCGATTTCTATCCGCTGCTGGAACCGGGCGAGCGCTTTCCGGTGCTCGATCCCTTCTGGCCTCCGCGGCTCACCCCGCGACCGGCCGGCGACGCCGGCTTCCTGAAAGCCATGCTCGAGGGCATCTCCGCCATCGAGAAGCTCGGCTACGACAGGCTCACTGAGCTCGGCGCCCCGCCGCTGCACTCCGTGCGCAGCCTCGGCGGCGGCGCGGCGAACCCTGCCTGGACGGCGATCCGCGAAAACCGGCTCGGCGTGCCGTTCCTGCCCGCGCATTCGCAAGAGGCTGCGGCCGGCGCGGCGCGGCTGGCGCTCATTGGCCTTGAAGCGGTGGGAGACCTGTGATGGCGACCATCCAGCTGTCAGCTATCCGTGACCTTGCCGAGCGCTTCGACGTCTTCATCCTCGACCAGTTCGGCGTGCTGCATGATGGCACGACCCCATATCCCGGAGCGGTCGACGCGCTGGTGCAGTTGAAACAGGCCGGCAAGCGGACGCTGCTTTTGTCCAACTCCGGCAAGCGTTCGGCGCCCAATGAGGCGCGGCTGGTCAAGCTCGGCTTCGTGCCCGGCAGCTGGGACCACTTTTTGTCCTCGGGCGAAGTCGCCTGGCAGCGCCTGCGCAAGCAGCTTGGCAACGAGGCCGGCCTGCGTTGCCTGCTCATCGCCCGCGACGGCGACCGCTCGGCGGTCGAGGGCCTGCCGCTGACGATGGTCGAGACGGGCGAGGAGGCCGACATCGTTCTGCTGTCGGCCAGCGAAGGCGATCGCCACGACCTCGGCCACTACCGCCAACTGCTGCAGCCCGCCGCGGCGCGAGGTGCCAAGTGCCTGTGCACCAACCCGGACAAGATCATGCTGACGCCGGTCGGGCCGCGTTTCGGCGCCGGGCGCATCGCCGAGCTCTATGCCGAGCTTGGCGGCGCGGTGACCTGGATCGGCAAGCCGTTCCCCGAAATTTACGCTGCGGCGCTCGACATGCTGGGCAATCCCGAGCCAACGAGGGCCGTCTGTGTCGGTGACAGCATCGAGCACGACATATCAGGCGGGCAGGGAGCGGGGCTTCGGACCGCCCTTGTCATGACCGGCGTTGTGGAAACGAGCAGTCCGGCCGAGCGGGATCAGCTGTTCGCCGAGCACGGGGCGACGCCCGATTTTCTCGTGCGGACATTTGCGTGGTGAGGCCGCGCGGGAGGAGGATGTGATGGACACGATGATATCAGGCGACGTCGTCGAAAAGAGCAATGCCGTCGGCGAAAAGACCCTGCGCGCCGACTACGCGTCACTTGGTGAGCAGCTCGACCGCCGCGGCATCGCCATTGATGCCATCCTTGGCAAGGTCGAGGCTTTCGGTGTTGCGATCCCGTCCTGGGGCGTGGGCACCGGTGGTACGCGTTTTGCCCGCTTCCCCGGCCAGGGCGAACCGCGCGACGTGTTCGACAAGATCGAGGATTGCGCCGTCATCAACCAGCTGACGCGCGCCACGCCGACGGTTTCGCTGCACATCCCCTGGGACAGGGCCGATCCTGTCAGGCTGAAGCAGGCCGCGGCGCGCTTCGGCCTTGGCTTCGATGCGATGAACTCCAACACATTCTCCGACGCTCGCGACCAGAAGCACTCCTACAAGTTCGGCTCGCTCAGCCACGCCGATGCGGCTGTTCGCAGGCAAGCGGTTGAGCACAACATCGAATGCATTGAGATCGGTCGGACACTGGGGTCGAAGGCGCTGACGGTGTGGATTGGCGACGGCTCGAACTTTCCCGGCCAGGTCAATTTCGCCCGCGCCTTCGAGCGCTATCTCGATGCGATGAAGGATATCTATGCAGCACTGCCAGGCGACTGGCGGCTGTTCAGCGAGCACAAGATGTATGAGCCGGCCTTCTATTCTACGGTCGTGCAGGACTGGGGCACCAACTACCTTATCGCCAAGGAGTTGGGCGAAAAGGCCTATTGCCTTGTCGACCTGGGCCACCATGCCCCCAATGTGAACATCGAGATGATCGTGTCGAGGCTGATCCAGTTCGGCAAGTTGGGCGGCTTCCATTTCAACGACTCGAAATATGGCGACGACGATCTCGATGCCGGTTCGATCGATCCCTACCGCCTGTTCCTGGTCTTCAACGAACTTGTCGATGCCGAGCTTTCGGGTGCCAAGGACTTTCACCCTGCCCACATGCTCGATCAGAGCCACAACGTCACCGACCCGATCGAAAGCCTGATGCTGTCGGCCGTCGAGGTGCAGCGCGCCTATGCCAGCGCTCTGCTGGTCGACCGCAAGGCACTCGCAGGTTTCCAGGACGAGAACGACGCGCTGATGGCGACACAGACGTTGAAAGCAGCCTATCGCACCGACGTCGAGCCGATCCTTGCCATGGCGCGGCTCAACGGCGGCGGCGCCATCAATCCGGTCGCCGCCTATCGTGCCAGCTTCTATCGCCAGAAGGTCGCGGCCGAGCGTCCGGCATCGGCCAGCGGCGGCGGCGGCATCGTCTGATAGGAGAGCGAGCATGCCTGAGCGTATCGCCTTCCGCATGGTCCTCAACGCGGGCCAGGCCGCCGAATACCAGAAGCGGCACGACGCGATCTGGCCGGAGCTCAGTGCTGCGCTGCGCCAGGCGGGGGTCTCAGACTATTCGATCTGGCTCGATCCCGAGACCAATCACCTGTTTGCAACGCTGGTCCGCAGCGACGATCACAGCATGGACCGGTTGCCGCAAACCGAAGTCAACCGCCGCTGGTGGAACTTCATGGCCGACGTCATGCAGTACACCGACCGCAACGAGCCGCTTGTCGTGCCGCTGCAGCGGGTTTTTCATCTGGAGTAGACAATGACTGACAAGGCACTGCGCGACGAGATGGTGTCGATCTGCCGGCGCATGAATTCGAGCGGCATCAACCAGGGCACGGCCGGCAATCTTTCGGTGCGATCGAGCGGCGGCTTCCTGATCACGCCGTCGGGCATGCCTTATGACATCATGGGCCCGGACGACATCGTCGAGATGAGTTTCGACGGCACCTATGTTGGCCGCCGCCCGTCTTCGGAATGGCGCTTCCACCGCGACATACTGAAGGCGCGCGAGGACATCAGTGTCGTGCTGCACTGCCATTCGGTTTATGCGACGACGCTCGCCTGCCACCACAAGACCATTCCCTCGTTCCACTACATGACCGGGGTTGCCGGCGGAAACACCATCCGCTGTGCCGGCTATGCCACCTTCGGCACCCAGGCGCTGTCCGACAATGCACTGGTGGCGCTGAAGGACCGGCTCGCCTGCCTGCTTGGCCAGCACGGCCAGATTTCGCTCGGCACCAATCTCGAGCATGCTTTGTGGCTGGCGATCGAAGTCGAGACGCTGTCGCGCATGTATGTCCAGGCGCTCACCCTCGGCGAGCCGCCGATCCTGTCCGACGAGGAGATGGAGAGGGTCATCGAACAGATGCGCCGCATGAGCTATGGCCTTGCGCCTGATGCCGAGGGCACCAACGACGTTGCACGGCCGAAGTAAGGGCGTTCGGGAAACAATCATTTGTTCCGCTGTCTTGCCCGGCATTCATGATGCCTGACACGACCTCGTCCTGAGAGAGCGCTTCAAAAGCATCATGGCTCAAGGCGGACGGCATGCTTGTTAAAAGGGCCACCCGAGAACCGCTTAGTCGCAGGCCCGCTGCCTTTCTCGTCAAACTGTTTGCGTCACCTTCTTCAGCAAAGCCGGGGCGTCAGGATTTTCGCCTAGCGACACCGACAGCGCTTCGACAAAGCGATAAAAGCTCACCACGCGACAGATCGGGTTGAGCAACGCGTGCCGGGCAGAGACAGTCGGCAGGACGTGGGCGCCGCCGGCCGATGCGCCTGCGACAAACACCTTGGCGCCCGCCATCGTCATCGCCTCGACTGCATCGCGGACGCTTTCGTCGGTCTCGTCGCCATTGGCAAAAACCAGGGCCGCGAAACGGTCGCGGGCCAGTGCGATCGGGCCATGGCGCACTTCGGCGGCGCTATAGGCCTCCGCGTGCAGGCGGCAGGTTTCCTTGAACTTCAGCGCGGCCTCCCCAGCGATGCCCAGGCTGTGGCCGCGCGCGACGGTGAACAGGGAATGTGACGCCGCAAGTGGCAGGGCCGCCGCGCTCCAGTCGCATTCGAGGGCCTTGGCCAGGCTTTCAGGCAGGCTCGCCAACGCGTCCAGCAGGGCATGATCCTCGGTCCAGCAGGCCGCGACGCTGGCCAGCGCCACAAGCGAGGCAACGAAAGACTTTGTCGCGGCGACCGCCTTCTCGTGTCCTGCCATCATCGGCAGGACGCTGGCCGCGCTATTGCCGACCGGCGAATCGGTGACGTTCAGCAGGGCCACCGTGTGCGCGCCGCCGGCGCTTGCACGCTGTTGAAGGCTGACGAGGTCCGGGCTTGCGCCGGATTGCGAAACGGTAAGGAACGCGCCGCCGCTGAATCGCAGCTTGGCATTGAATACCGAGGCAATCGACGGCCCAACCGAAGCGACCGGGATGCCGATGCCGATCTCGACGAGGTATTTGAAATAGGTAACCGCCTGGTCGGATGAGCCGCGCGCGCAGGTGACGAGGAACCGTGGCTGCTCACGCTTCAGCCGCAGCCCCTCTTCGCGATAGATCGCCGCTCCGTCCCTGATCTGGCGTTCGACTACCCCTGGGATTTCGTTGATCTCGCGCAGCATCTGCGTGGCGGTGTGGGTCACCGAAAACTCCGTCTGTCAGTATGAAGATGCCGCGTGTTCGCGAGCCTGCGTCAATGCTGTTGCAGCCCCGTGATCATGGCGATGATCTCATTCTTGTCGGTCTTGTCAGTCTCGCGAACGCCGATCTGCTTGCCGCGCCTGAGAACGCAGATGCGATCTGCCAGCTTGAACACCTGGTCGAGGCTGTGGCTGATGATCAGCACGCCGATGTTGCGCTGCTTCAGCGACAGCACGATTTCCTCCACCTTGGCGGTTTCCGCGACACCGAGTGCTGCGGTCGGTTCGTCGAGGAGGATGAGCTTGCTGGCCCAGTGGGTGGCGCGGGCAATGGCGACACCCTGGCGTTGGCCGCCAGAGAGGTCACGGACCGCAGCGTGCGCGGAAGGAATGCGCACGTCGAGTTCCTTCACCAGCTTTTCCGTCTCGTTGATCATCCGGCGGCGGTCGAGCAGTCCAAAGCCGTTCACTGGCTCACGGCCGAGGAACATGTTCATGTAGACGGTCTGCTGGTCGGCCAGCGCAAGATCCTGGTAGACCACTTCGATGCCATGCGCGCGGGCCATTGTGGCGTTCGACATGGCCACCGATTCACCTTCGATGGTGATCGTGCCCGATGTCGGCGTGTAGACGCCGGAGATGATCTTGATCAGCGTCGACTTGCCGGCGCCGTTGTCGCCGACAAGCGCGACGATCTCTCCCGGGCGCACCTCAAGCGAGAAATTCTCGATCGCCGTGATGCCGCCGAAGGTCTTGCGAATATCCTGCAGCTGCAGAACGGGTGCTGCTGCGTTGACGTTTGGGTTCGCGGTCATGGACATCTCCTAAACCGGCCAGGAGGCGGTTTCACCGAAACCGTTCTCGATCGTTTCCACCTTCGGCGCGCCCTTTGAGATGCCTGAGACGCCAACGACATAGGCACGGGTGACGAACGCCTGCCCACGGAAGCCGAACACGGCGGTGTCGCCTGGCTTGGGCGCGTTCGGCCCACCCGCATCGATCATCGCGTAGTAGTCGATGGCCGAGGGCGGCGGTACTTCGACGCTTCGCAGCGCGACCGCAGCAGTGGTTGGCTCCCGACCAACGATCGCCTTGACATCGTAGTCGGGGAAGATCGGGTCGATGTAGAAGCCGCCGCCGAAGCAATAGGCCTTGCCGCCGCAGAGATGGGACACCTCGGTGAGGTAGAGCACCGCCGGCAGCTCTGGCAGGTCTTCCATCACATGCAGCGCAGTCGTGCCATGCAGGCCGTTGCCAGGTTCGCACTGCGTTGCGCCGGCCTCGGCCAATGCGGCAAGCATCACGCTCGACGTCGTCCCGGGGGCGTTGATCTCGATGTCCTTGCGTCCCGCCTTGGCAAGCGTCTCAGCCGCCTTGGAAAGTGTCGCAAGATTGTGTGTCGGCACAACCTTGCGCGTCGCGTGATCGAACAGCAGGGCCGGGAAGGTGGTGATGCCGGCAAAGCGGCCACCATCGAGTGCGTCGAGCCGGTCGGCGACAGCTGCGATATCGGCCGCATCAAAGCCGCCTTCGTGACCGCGATAGAAGGTGTCGCCCTCGGCGCGGATGCGCGCCAGAAGATCCTGCGTGCGGCTTGCGGCATTTGCTCCGGCGGCGGCTTCTTCTGCCTTGGTCTGGTTGAAAACGGTCCAGTAGTCTGGCTCAAAGGCTTTGGCCGCCGCCGCCGCCTCATGACGAGCGACCTGCTGCAGATGGCCGAGATGCGCCAGCTTCAGGCCGGCCTTGTGAGTGGCGCGGGCACAGGCCATGTCGACGGCCACGGCGCGGTCGATGCCGCCGCGCTTGACCGCATGGCAGAATGAACTGGAGCGGCCGACCTGCTTGGTCATGGCAAAGGTCTTGAGGCCGAGCCTGCTGGCTTCGCTGCTGAGGGTGCGCGCATTCTGCTCGACCGCGTCGAGGTCGAGCACATAGGCGTTCGCCGGGATATTGCCCTGCTGATGCAAAGCCATCGCAGCTTCGATGAAAGCCGGGTTACGGCGGCGCAAAACGTCGAGAAACATGGCGAGCTTCCTTCAGCGTGATTTTTCGCGCAGCGATACGGCCACCGCAGCGAGGATGATGAGACCGCGAACGATCATCTGGTCGGAAACCGACAGGCCCATGAGGATCAGGCCGTTATTCAGCATGCCCATCATCAGCGAGCCGACCAGTGCGCCGATGATCGAGCCCTTGCCGCCATTGAGCAGCGTGCCGCCGACGATGACGGCGGCGATAACCGTCATCAGGTCAGTTTCGCCAAGCGTGTATTTCGCAGCCTGCAGGCGACCCGCATAAAGCAGGCCGGCGAGACCGGCGAGGCCACCGCTGATCATCAGCACGGCCAACCGCATCTTCGGCACGCTGATGCCCGACACACTTGCAGCGCGGGCGTTGTCGCCAATGGCCAGCACATGGGCGCCGAAGCGGGTCTCGCGGTAGATGATATGGCCGACGGCAACCGCAATTGCCGTCCACCAGATGAGTGATGGAATACCCAGGAACACACCGGAACCGAAGAAGCCGGTAAACGTGCTGTCGGTCACCGGAATGGAGCGCAGGTCGGTCATCGAGCGCGCCACACCGGCGAAGAGGCCCATCGTTGCCAGGGTCACCAGGAACGATGGCAGCTTGACATAGGCGACCAGCGCGCCGTTCAGCAACCCGATCAGCAAGCCGGCGCCGATGCCGGCAAGCACGCCGGCGACAAGACCGTATTCGTTGACCGTAACCGCCGCCGCCAGCGCCGCAACAGCGACGGTCGAGCCGATCGACAGGTCGATTTCGCCGGCCGACATGACAAAGACCAGGCCGATGGCCATGATCGTCGCCGGTGCCGTCTGCAGCACGATGTTGGACAAGTTGCGGACAGTCAGGAATCCACTGTCCTTCAGCACGATGGCGAAGAACAGGAAGATCGCCAGGAAGCCGAAATAGACGACATATTGCTGCAGGTTGAAACGGCTGGCGAAGCTGTTGGCTTGGCTAGCGGCGCTCGTATTGGCGCTGGGCATCGTACTTCCTCCGGGAAGGCGCAGGGGGATGGCTCCCCCTGCAGAGCTGTTATTTCAGGGCGTCCGCGATCGTTGCGGGCATGTCCTTGTTGAGAGACTTCTTCCAGCCATCGGCGACGGTGTCCTTGGTCACGGCAAGGGAATCGACCACCAGGAACGGTTCGGCCGACTTGCCGACCAGTGATCCGGCAGCGGCCCGCGCCACGGTCACGCCAATATTGTAGGCCTCGTCGGCCACCAGCGCAGCGACGTTGCCACCCTTGACCATGTCGAGAGCTGCAGGCTCGTTGAGGTCGAGCGCGACGATCTTGGTGTGAGTGTTGCCGGTCGAGCGCAGCGCCGACATGACACTCAGCGCCGGCTCGGCCCAGGTGACATAGATGCCGTCGAGATCGGGATGCTGGGTGATCATGCCCTGTGCGATTTCTTCGCTGCGGGCGGGATCGGCCATTCCGGCCTCGGCGACGATCTTCATGTCCGGATAATCCTGCTCGATGGTCGCCTTGAAGGCCTGATCGCGCTGGTTGGTCACGTAGAAGTCCGCGTCGTGAAAGATGTAGCCGACCTTGCCCTTGCTGCCGAGCGCTTCGGCCATGGCGATCGCGGCCTTGTTGCCCATCTGGAACAGATCGTCGGAAACGATGGTCACATAATCCTTGCCGTGGACATAGCCGGCCGGCGAATTGTCGACGAAGGCGAGTTTCACGCCGGCGTTGCGGGCCGCATCGTAGACCGGGGCCGCGCTGGCCGGATCGACGGGCAGCGACACGATGATCGAAGGCTGCTTTGCCAGAACGGTTTCGACGTCGGATTTCTGCCGCGCACCGTCGAAGCCGGCATCGGTCTGTGCCACCACTTCGACGCCAAGCCGTTTGAACTCATCCTGGGCGCCGCTATTGACGGCGTTGGTGTATTCGCTCATCTCGTGCCAGACGAGCGCGGCGGTGAACTTGCCGTCCTTGATCTTCTGTTCCTCGTCCGGCGTCAGCACCATGGTGCTGGCCGGCGTCGGTTTTTCGCCATGCGGGCCGGTGGTGGCGCCATCCGCCGCAAAGGCGTTGGTGGCGGCGCATACGGTCGCCAGCAAGGCCATCAGTCTCAATCCATTACGCATCGCAATTCCTCCCGTTGTTATGAACGGCCCCGGCGACAACCGCTCACCGCCGGGGCGCAAAGTCATTTGGCGGCGTCGAGAACCGACTGCGGCGCATCGCGATTGAGCGAGTCCTTCCAGCCCTGGGCGACGTTGTCCTTGGTAACGGTAATTGCCGGCGCCACGACGAAGGCCGGGGTCGGCTGGCCGAGCAGCGACTTCAGGCCGGCAGCGGCCATGGCGCGGCCGAGTTCATAGGCCTTGTCGGCGACAAGTGCAGTGACGTTACCACCCTTGACCATGTCGAGAGCGACCGGTTCGGCAAGATCGAGCGTCACGACCTTGGTCGTCTTGTTGCCGCTGGCGCGCAGAGCAGAAAGCACGCCGTCGGCCGGCTCGGCCCAGGTGACGTAGATGCCGTCGAGGTCCTGGTTCTGCAGCAGCATCGCACTGGCCAGTTCTTCGGCGCGGGCGGGATCGGAGATGCCTTGCTCGGCAACGATCTTGATGTCGGGATAGTCCTTCTCGATGGTCGACTTGAAGGCCTGATCGCGCTGGTTGGTGACATAGTAGGTGGCATCGTGGAAGATGTAGCCGACCTTGCCCTTGCCGCCGATTGACTTGGCCAGGGCGTCGGCCGCCTGCTTGCCCATCTGGAAAAGATCGTCAGTGACGATCGAGGCGTAGTCGGTGCCGTGCTTGTAGCCGCTCGGCAGGTTGGACAGGAAGACCAGCTTGGCGCCATCGGTCACCGCCTGGCGGAACGCTTCGGCCGACGTGACCGGATCGAGTGGCAGAGCAAGGATGACGTTGGGCTTGGCAGCGAGTGCGGTTTCGATGTCGCTGCGCTGGCGCGCCGCATCGAAGCCAGCATCCGTGGTTACCGCGATTTCGACCCCGGCGCGGGCGAATTCATCCTTGGCGCCGGCGGAGACCGCATTGGTGAAGTCGGACGAGGTGTGCCACAACAGCGCGGCTTTGTAGCCCTTGCCCTTGAGCGCGCCGATATCGGCGTCGGTCAGCGCGACATCGACGCTCGGCGTTGCGGTTTCACCTGATGGCCCGACCGTCTGGCCGGATGCCGCACCGGCGGCGAACATGAGACCGCCAGCAAGTGCGGCGGCGAAGATATTTTTCAACAACATGGTCTCTCTCCCGATTGGTTCACTAAGGTTGGCAGTTCACTCGATCACGCCGCAGTAGCGGGCCATGAAGGCGGCAAAGCCGACTACACCGGCGAGGTATTCCTCCACCTCGACGTGTTCCTCGTATGTGTGGCAGTTGCGGATGTCGCCGGGCGCGCAGTAGACCGCAGGAACGCCGAGGCGATTGACGAAGAACGGCGATTCCGACCAGAACGGCGCGCCTTCGATGACCCCGCGTCCGGTCATGGCACTGGCCATCGAAGCGGACAGCATGCCGACCTCGGCGGCGGCTTCATCGATCTCGGCGGCGGTGCCGCCCAGCACGTGGTCGCGGCCCGCAGGGTAGGAGAACTCGACCTTGATTTCGGGGTCGGTGATTGCCGAACGCACCGTTGCTTCGATCTCTGCTGCTGCTGCATCAAGCGATTCACCTGGTAGCAGCTTGCGGATCAGCGACAGCGTGCAGCGCTCCGGCACCGCGATGTAGCCGCCGCCGCTGAGCCCGGTGATCAGCAGGAAGCTGCGGCCAACCAGCTTGTGCTCGGTGCGGGCGGCGATCTCGTCGGAATGACTCCAGAGTGCTGTCATCGCGGCATGGCTAGCGCGCAACGCGTCCTTGCCGAGTTCGGGCACGCCGAAATAGGCCGACTTGCCGGTAATCGTGATGTCGGTGATGAAGAAGCCGATCTGGGCGGGATAGACCGAAAGTCGCGTTGGCTCGACATAGACGACGAAATCGGGCTTCGCGACTTCACCTGTCTCGATGCGCGCGACAAGATCCTTGATGCCTGCCGATACGCCGGTGCCTGGTTGGCCGCTCTCTTCGTCGCCGATGAAGGCGTAAGACACGTCGCCAGCAAGGCGGATGCCGGCCTTGTCGAGCAGTGAAAGTGCTGCGAGCGAGGCGCAGATGCCGGCCTTCAGGTCGCCCGAACCGCGCCCCCAGACTGCTCCGTCGATGATAGGTGCTGCGAACGGGTCTTCACGTTCGGTACCGGCCCAATGCTCGCTCCAGCCATCTACATGGACGGTATCGGTGTGGCCGATGAACAGCAGTCGCGAGCCTTTGCCGTCGCCCTTGCGCTCGCCCCAGATGTTGGGGCGGCCGGGCAGGAATTCGGCGGTGCGCTGGCCGGTCAGGCCGAGCGCGCGCATCTTTTCGTCGAGATAGGCGACGAAGTTTGCCTCGTTGCCGGTGATACTTTCGCGTCCGATGGCGCCCCTAAACAGCGCGATTGCCTCATCGCGGTCGAGCGCGCCCTGCAGACGTAAGGTGAGATCGTTCGCCAGAGCCATTACACGGCCTCCCGAAGCGCGCTGATGTTTGCCGGCGGCAGTGAAATGCGGCCGTCAGGCGCGTCGACCCCGAACAGCGTGTTGTGCAGTTGCCCAAGGCCGATGGCGGCTGCGCCAATGATGGCGGCACGCGAGCCGAGCTCGCCCGTTTCGACATTGATCGGATAGGGGAAACACTGCTGCAGAAGGGTCTTTACCCGGGACAGCATCTCCGGCCGAAGTCCGATCGAGCCGCCCAGGATGACCTTTTCCGGGTTGGCGATGGCGGCGATTGCGGCGATGCCGCGGGCAAGGTAACGCGCGGTTTCGTCGAGAACGGTGAGCGCTGCCGCATCGCCCGCCTGCGCATTCTCGAAGATGGCAGGGACGCTGAGGCGCTTGCCCGACAAGGCGGCGTAGCGCTCGACCATGCCGTGGGAGGCAACGACGCGCTCGAAGGCGCCGCTGCGCAACGATTCAGGCTCGAATGGGTCGGCGCCCAGCGGCAGGAAGCCCATCTCTCCAGCCGCGTTGATAGCGCCACGCACGAGATGGCCACCGACCATCAAGCCGCTGCCGACGCCTGTTCCGAGCGCTACATAAGCCAGGTTGTCGATGCCCTGGCCCTGTCCCAGCCAGTTCTCGCCGAGGACGGCGAGATTGACGTCGTTCTCAAGCATCGCAACAAAACCGAATGCCTTTTCGAACGCGCCGACGACGTCGATCTTGTCGAAATCGGTGATATTAGGCGCGAGCAGGACGCGGCCGGTCGCACTGTTTGGCGCCCCTGGCACGCCGATGACAGCGAGGCGGATCTTCTTGCGGGCAATGCGTTGCCGCGCCGCCGCCTGAAAAGTCATGGTGACGATCTGGTCGATGACGAACTGGCCACCGCGCGGATCGGTGGGGGCAGTGTCCTCGGCGAAGATCTGGCAAGCGAGGTCGGTGATCGCCACTCGCACCTTGGTGCCGCCGAGGTCGACGGCGACGATGTGTGCGGCGTCATAGACCAGCTCATAAGTGATGGCGGTGCGCCCGACATGGCCGCTGGTGCGACCCGTCTCCTGCACCCAGCCTTCCTGCTCGAGCGTGCGCACGATCTCGGAAATGGTCTGTTTGGAAAGTCCTGTCTGCTTGGCGATCGAGGCGCGTGAAATCGGCCCGCCCTGGACGATCGCCTCCATTACGGAGCGTTGGGAAAACTTTCGCGAGATGCGCAGGCTGTCGTTCACGATGGCCTCTTTAATTCGTTCTATGACCGAACTTATTATGAGCGAGCATTTGAGTCAACTGCCTCGGATAGTGCAGGCTGACCCTGCCGAAGGTCGAGCTGCACGCGGCCCCGACATCGCTGCGTATGGCCCGGCGCGGTCGCGCCGCCATTGACGTGATGCAATCAGGATTCCAACCTATTTTTCGCGATTGCCGTGACGAAGTCTCGTTGGTTTACAGAGGTTCAAATTGTCGCCTGCCAACTGGCCTTGACCAGTTTGGTACGCCTCGCGAAGCGGTACGGAAGAACGGTCGCAGAGACGGTACCCGCAGGTACCCAGTAATTGATGAGAGGCCTCTCTCCGCGCTTGGTCGCGGGAAAGTCGGGGTAATTCCAAGCGAGGGGAAAATGGCGCTTTGCCAAAAAAATCCGCTGGTGGAGCTGAGGAGGATCGAACTCCTGACCTCGTCATTGCGAACGACGCGCTCTCCCAGCTGAGCTACAGCCCCGTCCAGCGGATGGCCGCATTTATTGGCGGGCGAAGCCGTCTGTCAAGCGAGCAGTTGACGTAGGGGCGATATCGCTTGCGCGACCGCCGCACTCGCCGCGGCGCCGACGCGGTCCCGGTCAACGCGTGATCAAGACGCTGCCGGCGCCAGCACTTGAAGTGGAGCAGCAAACAATGGGCGGGCGGGCAGTGGGAGCCTGGTGAAGCGGCGTTGCCGCGAGGGTCTTTGAGGGATTGGACCCGCGCGCAATGGGCGTAGCGCGCTGCCGTTGCCGCGAAGGGCATTCGGGATCGAAGCGCGATGTTGTCCGCACGAGGGACTTCCAGACGGATAGCCCCTGCGCCGACAGGCATCGGCAAGGGGGCAGACGGATGGCGAAGGAGCCGGTTCGGCGACGCGGGGCTTGCCGCTCAGGCGTGCAATGGCTAAATGTCGGCAATTCATTGGAGAACGGCATGCTCGCCCTCATTCAGACCATCATTCTGGCCCTCGACCTGTACTGGTGGATCATCATCGCCTCGGCGATCTTCTCCTGGCTCTATGCGTTCAACGTGGTCAACCCGCGCAACCAGGTCGTAGGCACCATCGGCAACATGCTGTTCAGGCTGACCGAACCAGCGCTCAAGCCGATCCGCCGCCTGATGCCGGATCTCGGCGGCATTGACATCTCGCCGATCGTCCTTTTGCTCGCACTGTTCTTCGTCAGGCAGTTCATTCTGACCACGGTGGCGCCGCTCGTCATCTGAGCGACGTACTGAGCTTCTTCCGAAAGCGTGACGACGGCGTCGAGCTTTTTGTCAGGCTGACGCCGCGTTCTTCGAAGGACGCTATCGAAGGTGTCGAGCAGGCGGCTGACGAACGTTGCCACCTCGCAGCACGGGTGCGCGCCGTGCCAGAAAAAGGCGAGGCCAACGCGGCGCTTGAGAGGTTGCTTGCCGCCGAGTTCGGCATTCCCAAAAAATCCATAAAAGTGGTCGCAGGCGCAACGTCGCGGCTGAAGACCATCCGTATCACAGGCAACACTGGTGAACTGGCCAGGCTGATGGCGGAGCTTGCCAGGCGCTGAGCGCGCTCTGGATTGCGCAGTTCGGGCGCGACATACTCCGGTTGCATGCGCGCAGCATGTTGCGCGCATCGCCGATTTGGAGGGAGGCCCGGAATGCGGAAGCTTGTCTTGGCACTGGCGCTTGCCATGCCGTTGCACCAGGCCGTAGCGGAAGAGATCTCGAGCGTCTATGTAGAGACCAGGACCGAGGCGGACTGCGTGGTCTTCGACAAGGCCGGCGCCGATGACGGCGATTATGCCAACATGGTCTGCCCGGGATATCGCGGCTATCCGGTGCTGGTGTTTTCAGCCGATCTCCGGGTATCCGTGTTCTACGGCTTTCCGCCCGCGGATTTCGCCGACATCCCCTGGCAGAGCTTCGAGACGTTCAACAGAAATGCCGGCAAGGCCGAGTGGCGTATTTCGAGCCATGACGGCAAGGTGATCCCGTTCGCCACCATCCGCCGTTGGTACGTGCAGTCGGACCCCGCAGAGGGGGACAAGGAAATCGAGGTGCTGGTGGTGGCGAAGGTCGGCCAGCCGGGCAAGGCCGACGGCTGCGTCGTCGCGCTTGTGCTGGCGACGGGCGAGCCCAAGGCCAACGAGCTGGCGCGCAAGATTGCCGACGAACAGGTGCGGGACTTTGCCTGCGGCTCGGACGAGAGGGTGATGGTCGGCGACCCGATGCCGGTGTTCGACTCGCAAGGCAAGACCAAAAACTAGGGCGCGGCCGGCAAAGCCAACCGCGCCCTGTATGCGCTCGGAAACGCTTGAAGCTGGAAGCCTCAGGCCTTGAGGGCCTTGGCGCGCTCGATCGCCTCGACGATCATCTTCTTGGCATAGGCGGCATCGTGCCAGCCGCCGATCTTGACCCACTTGCCGGGCTCGAGATCCTTGTAGTGACCGAAGAAGTGCTCGATCTGCTGCAGCGTGATCTCGGGCAGGTCGGTGTGGTTGAAGACGTTCTCATAGCGGCGGGTCAGCTTGGGCGACGGCACGGCGATGACTTTTTCGTCCTGGCCGGCATTATCTTCCATGACCAGCACGCCGATCGGGCGCACATTGATGACGCAGCCGGGGATGAGCTGGCGGGTGTTGCAGACCAGGACGTCGATCGGATCGCCGTCGCCGGAGAGCGTGTGTGGCACGAAGCCGTAGTTACCCGGATAGTGCATCGGGGTGTAGAGGAAGCGGTCGACGACGAGCGTGCCGGCTTCCTTGTCCATCTCGTACTTGATCGGCTGGCCGCCGACAGGCACTTCGACGATCACGTTGACGTCTTCAGGCGGATTCTTGCCGATCGAAATCGCATCGATGCGCATGGGGAAGCTCCAGAATTAAAGGTGCCTCCCGATAAACGCCTTGGGCCGCGTGTGCAATGCAATATTGATGTCAGGCGCGTGCGACGAAAGGCTTGGCTTGGGGATCATTCCCAGACGAAAGCGACTTTCTTCAGCGCCTTGTGGTCGAAAACCTCGACGCCTTCGGCGATGTCGCGGCCGCCGGCGCCGGAATAGAAGGCCAGCGCGTTGTCGTTCTCCTCGAGCGCCCAGACCACCATGCCCTTGAGGCCGTGGTCGGCGAGGCGCTGGCGGGCGGCGGCGAACAGCCGGCTGCCGAGACCGATGCCCTGGCATTCGGGGCGCAGGTAAAGTTCGTAGATCTCGCCCTGCTGCTTGAGCTCGCGGGCGCGGTTGCGGCCGAGCGTGGCGTAGCCGGCGATCTTGCCGCCGATCTCGATGACAAGGACCGTCGCGGCGCGGCGGATGGCATTGGCCCACCATTCGCCGCCGCGGCGGTTGATCATGGTGGTCAGCGCGCGATGCGGGATGATGCCGGAGTAGGCACCGCGCCAAGCCTCATGGTGAACCTCGGCGATGGCATCGGCATCGCGGGGTTCGGCTTTCCTGATGTCTATCGTCAGCGTGTTCATAGTTTTTTAACCATAAACCGCGTCGCGACAGTTGCAAAGTGTCCGCGAACGTTGCCGCTGGCCTTTCACATGATCGGGAATGAAGATCAGGACGCAGTGTGTCCAAATGGACTCACCGGGAGATGCGCGCGCTAGATTTCGACGAGGTGGTCGTCGAGTTCGTTGGCATCGTGCTCGGACACCGGGAAATGCGCCGAGAGCAGGTTGCCGACAGTTGATATGGCAGCGACGAAGCCGTCGGCAAGACGGTTTTCGCCGGCATGGCGGATCAGGTCGGCAACAATGCCGTCCCATTTGTCCTGCGGTACCTTGGCGTCGATGCCGGCATCGGCAACGACTTCGGCATAACGTTCGGCCAGGGAAACGAAGATCAGCACCCCGGTGCGCGCCATCGTGAGATGAACGTTGCGGGCGTAGAACTGCCTGAGCGCGTTGTCATGCGCTGCGCGGTAGAGCAGGTTGCGCGGCACCAGCCAGATGCGCAATCCGGGCATCGACCACAACAATGCGCAGGCAGCGGCAAGCGCGAGCATCTGGACGATGACGAAATGCGGCAGCCGGACTGCGACCCACCAGTATTCAAGCGCGAAAGCAGCAGCGAGGCTGACCAGCAGGATGCCTGTCATGACGGCAAAGGCGGCTGCGAAGAAATAGCCGTCGCTGCGGTGGGCGACGACGCAATAGATCTCACCCGATGTTTCGGCTTCGGCGGTACGGATTGCCGCTGCGATGCGTTCGTGGTCGCCGGCGTTGAGCGTGGTTTGGGTCATGTCGTCCTACCAGCTTCCTGAAGAGCCGCCGCCGCCGGAGGAGCCGCCTCCGCCGGAAAAGCCACCGCCGCCTCCGCCCGAGGACCAGCCACCGCCGCCTCCGCCCGAGGACCAGCCTCCGCCGCCACCGCCCGAGGACCAGCCGCCTGACGACGAGCCCGAGCGCTGGTTGTAGTTGAAGGTCATGCCGAGCCAGGTGTAGCGGCCGGGGCCGAGCTTGCGGCCATAGATGCGCGGCAGGATCGCCATGGCGATGCCGCCGACAAACAGGGTTGCCCACAGCGCGATGAAGACGAAGAAGATGATGTCGTCTTCGCTCATGCCGGAGATGCCGGTCTGCTCGTTGCGCTTGGCGCGGGCCTCGAGCTCGGCGCCTTCGCCCTCGACGACCATGACGATGTCATCGACGGCGCTGGAGATGCCGCCCGAGAAATCACCGGCGCGGAAGGCCGGCACCATGGTGTTTTCGATGATCAGCTTGGTGTGCAGGTCGGTCAGCACGCCTTCGAGACCATAGCCGACCTCGATGCGCATGCGCCGGTCGTTAGGCGCCACGATCAGCAGCACGCCATTGTCCTCGCCGGCCTGGCCGAGCTTCCAGGCGCGGAACAGGCGGTTGGCGTAGGGTTCGATCTCCTCGCCGTCGAGGCTAGGGATGGTGGCGACGACGATCTGGTCGGAGGATTTCTGTTCAAATGCTGCAAGCTTCTGCACCAGCTCGGCTTCGGTGGCGGCGTCGATGATGCCGGCATTGTCGACGACGCGGCCGGTGAGGGCGGGCAGTTCGGCGGCGAAGGCGGGGGCCGCGAACAGCAGAAGCAGAAGTGCGAGAACCGCAGGGAAGTGCTTGAACACCCCCCTCTGGCCTGCCGGCCATCTCCCCCGCATGGGGAGAGAATGGCAGCGTCGGCCTTGGTGCTGGACGTTCAATGTTTGCGATGAATAGAGGCCGTGCGTCTCCCCCCTCGCGGGGGAGACGGCCGGCAGGCCAGAGGGGAGTGTCCAGACGCCCGCGCTCAAGGTCATCCCTGCAACTTTACCGGTGCGGCCCAGCTGTGGCTGTCGTCCTCACCCGCCCTGGCCCGTGCCGAAATTCACCTTGGGCGCCTCAAGCTTGTCTTCGGCGACGGTGAAGTTCTGGAACGGCTGGTTGCGGAACCAGAGCGAATTCCAGATCATGGCGGGGAAGGTCTTGAGCGAGGTGTTGTAGACGCGCACAGTCTCGATGTAGTCGCGGCGGGCGACAGCGATGCGGTTTTCGGTGCCTTCGAGCTGGGCCTGAAGCGCGAGGAAGTTCTGGTTCGCCTTGAGGTCGGGGTAGTTCTCGACGACGGCGAGCAGGCGCGACAGTGCGCTGGTGAGACCGGCCTGGTTGTCCTGGAAAGCCTTGAAGGCGTTGGGATCGGTCAGCGTTTCGGGCGTCACCGTCACTTGGGTTGCCTTGGCGCGGGCCTCGACGACGCCTTCGAGCGTCTCCTTTTCGTGCGAGGCATAACCCTTCACCGTCTCGACCAGGTTGGGGATGAGGTCGGCGCGGCGCTGGTATTGGTTCAGCACTTCGCTCCATGCAGCCTTGGCCTGCTCTTCCTGCGTCGGGATGGTGTTGTAGCCGCAGGCCGAAAGCAACGGCACGACAATCGTCAGGAAGACGAAAGCCGGGAGCAGGCGGAAAGCAGGAAGTGCCGACGAAGCTTGCATGCGCATCTGATTGTCCTCGACAAAGCAACTGATGCGACAGCATTATCGAAAAACATGGCCGGAGAAAACCGGCGTTTGATTTGGCGCTGATGCCGGGAGAACTGTGACGATGGCGTCGCCAAGAGACAGCGACAGCGAAAAGGAATCACGCCGCATCCTCGACCGCATTGCGCGTGAGAGCGAGCCGGGCGGTGCTTCCTTCGTGTCGCGCAATACAGACAAGATGCGCAAGCACCTCGGCGCCGCCGACGTCGACAAGGCCGACCCGATCGAGCATATCGGCACGCGCATCGGCCGCATCCTCGGCTTTGTCCTGACCGTCGGCCTGATGCTGTGGCTGATCAATTATCTCGTTCGAGGCGGATAAGTTCCATGACATCTGAAGCCGGGACAGCCGCGCCACGCGCGGTCATCGTCGTGTCGAGCCATGTCGCGCGCGGTTCGGTCGGCAATCGCGCCGCGGTGTTTGCCCTGGAGACGCTTGGCCACCCGGTCTGGGCCGTGCCGACGGTGATGTTGCCGTGGCATCCCGGCCATGGCCGCGCGACACGCATCGTACCGCCGACCGAACAGTTCGCCGCCTTCATGGCCGATCTCGAGCGGGCGCCGTGGCTGGGGGAAGTCGCGGCGGTGCTGTCGGGCTATCTCGGCGAGGCCGGGCAGGTCGAGGCCGTGGCTTCGCTGGTCGAGACTGTGAAGGCGAAGAACCCACAAGCGCTCTATGTCTGCGATCCGGTGATCGGCGATTCCGGCGGGCTCTACGTTGCCGAGGCCCTGGCTGCCGGCATTCGCGACCGGTTGCTGCCCCTGGCCGATATCGCCACGCCAAATCGCTATGAGCTGGAGTGGCTGTCGGGCGCCAAGGTCGACGACATGCGCGCGACCATGGCGGCAGCGCTCGGGCTCGGGCCGGCAACGATGCTGGTGACCTCGGCGCATGCGCTGATGGCCAATGGCACCGGCAACATGCTGGTTACCCAGACGCAGGCGCTGCTGGCCGAACATCGCACTGTCGAGCGGCCGCCGAACGGGCTCGGCGATCTCAGTGCCGCTGTCTTCCTGGCGCGACTGCTCGCCGGCCATACCCCTGCCAAGGCGCTGCAGTCGACGACGGCCGCGGTCTACGAGATCCTGGCACGCACCTCCAAGCGTGGTGGCGACGAGCTGCAGCTCGAAACCGATGCCCAAAGCCTGTCGCACCCGATGGCGTTGGTCGAGCTGCGCACGCTCATCCATCCCTCGCGGAGCCGAAAACCCGGTCAGGATTCCGGGGCGTGACGGTTGCCGGCGTCGACGGCTGCAAGGCCGGCTGGATCGCCGTGATCCGCAACGCCGGGACCAAGGCCCAGGTCTTCGGCAGCTTCGCAGACTTGCTGGCGGCGATGCCTGACGATGCGGTGGTGGCGGTCGACATGCCGATCGGCCTGCCCGACTTCACGACCAAGGGCGGGCGTGGGCCGGAAGCACTGGTGCGGCCATTGCTCGGGCAGCGCCAGTCGAGCGTCTTTTCGATCCCATCACGGGCGGCGGTTCACGCTGACTCAGCTGGTTTCGCCGACCTCGATACATGGTACGCGGCGCATCGGCGCTCGAGCGAGGTGGCGATGCAGACATCTGAGCCGCCGCGCGGCGTGTCGATCCAGGCATTCGGCATCTTTGCCAAAATCCGCGAGATCGACGCGCTGATGATGGCGCAGCCCGAACTGCGCCAACGGGTGATTGAATCGCATCCCGAAGTGGCGTTTTGGCGGCTCAATGGCGGGCAGGCGATGAGCCTGCCCAAGAAGATCAAGGGCAGCGTCAATCCCGCTGGTATGGAGGAGCGCAAGTCGCTGCTGGCGCGCGTCGGCCATGATCGCAGCTTCCTCGACCAGCCGGCACCGCGCGGCGCGGCGGCGGACGATTTCCTCGACGCCTGCGCGATGATGCTGATCGCCGAACGGCACAGTCGCGGACAAACCACGAGTTTTCCGTCGCCGCCGGCGCGCGATATCAATGGTATTCCCGTCGCGATCTGGGTTTAATGCCTCTGTCCGAGATGGAGGCGTGCGATGATGCCTATTCGTACGATGGCGGTGGTCCTGGCGCTGCTGGTAACTGTCAGTGCCGTCGCGCAGGAAAACATCGTCGACCGCTGGTATGCGGCGCTGCTCAAGGCGGACGGGGCAGCGCTTTCGCAATTGCTGTCCAACGATGCGACGATAAGGCTCGACGACATCGGCGTGACCCAGAGCAAGGCCGAGTTCATTGCCTCGATGGACGAATGGCAGGCAGCCGTGAAAGGCGCCAAGATCCGCCACAAGATCGAGACGGAAATGGGCGAAACGATCGTGGTGCGGACCTGCTACGACTTTCCCAACAACGACATGACGACGCGCGAAACCTTCACCACTAAGGGTGGGGTGATCGTCGCCAACACGCAGATGACGATCGGCGAGAACTGCGACGGTTTCTAGGCCTGTTTCAGGCGCGTCATCA
The DNA here is from genome assembly GCF_014863355.1 of Aminobacter carboxidus. GTDB lineage: Bacteria > Pseudomonadota > Alphaproteobacteria > Rhizobiales > Rhizobiaceae > Aminobacter > Aminobacter carboxidus. The sequence continues at coordinate 491,793 of NZ_JACZEP010000002.1, forward strand.
GCGACGGTTCCGGCAGCCGGCGCCAGACCAGCCATGACAGGATGGCGATGAGGCCCATGATCGGGATGACGGTAGCGAGCGCGTTGACCGGATCACCCATCAATGCTGCCGCCGCGCCGCCGACCATGCCGGCGCCCATCTGGAAAAAGCCCATCATGGCCGATGCAGCCCCGGCATTTTCCGGGAAAGGCGCCATCGCTGCCGTCATCATTGCCGGTGAGATCATAGCGATGCCGAAGGCATAGATGCCGACCGGAACCATGACGAGCAGGAAGGTCGGCTCATACGACCTGAGCAAGATGGCCAGGGCGATCGAGCCGATGGCAACGAAGGTCAGGCCGACCGGCACCATTCGCGCGGCACCGTAACGCTTCATGCAGATGCGCATGACAATTGCGCCTGCCATGAAGTTGGCGGTCTGCATCAGCATGCCGACGCCGAACTGGGTCGGTGTGAGGCCGACGCGCTCCATCAGGATAAAGGCCAGCACCGTGGCCTGGGTATAGATCGCGCCTGTCGTGCCGGCGATGACCAGGCAGCAGAGCACGAAATAGGGGCTGCGGAACAAGGAGCCGTAGGAGGTGATAAGTGCCGCCGGCCGGATACGGCTCAGATCGCGTGTCACCGTTTCACGCAAGGCAAAGATCGCCACCAGCATGACCACGATGCCGAGCAGCACCATCACCACGAAAATGGCATGCCAGCCGAACAACTCCATGGTCAGGCCGCCAAGCGTGGGGGCGATGGCCGGGCCGAGCGCCAAAAGGATGCCGATCATGTTCATGATGCGGGCGGAGCGTTCATGGGTGAAGACGTCGCGAACAACGGCGCGCGCCACCGAAACGCCGACGGCGGCGCCGACGCCCTGGAGGAAGCGCGCGACGACAAGCGTTTCGATGTTCGGCGCCATCAGCGCCAGCACGCTTGCGGCAAGATAGATCGCCATGAAGGCGAGCGTGATCGGGCGGCGGCCGAAGCCATCGGAGAGCGGGCCGCAGACCAGCTGGGCGAAGGCGAAGCCGCCGAAATAGAGTGACAGCGTCATCTTGACCGCGGCTTCGGTGGTGTCGAAGGCCTGGACGATCTCGGGCATGGCAGGGGTGAACAGCGCCAGCGAGATCGGGCCGATGGCGACCATCAGGCCGCCGATCAGCGACACGCGGCGCTCGCTCATGATCGGCGCGGTTTCAACGAGGTCGAGCGCCTGGCTTAGGTCGGAGCGCATGTTCATGCTGCCGCATCCTCGCCAGAAAGCGCATCGCTGCGGACGGCAAGCAGGTTGGCGCGGGCGGCCCGTAGCGAAACCAGAAGGCGCTGCCAGTCGTCGGGATCGATGCCAAGGGCTGCCTCGCTGCGGATCGCGGCGGCCATCGGCTCGATTTGCCTGACGACGGTCGAACCGGCTTCGGTGAGGGTCACCAGCTTGGCGCGGCGATCGGCCGGATCGGGCTGGCGCTCGACAAAACCCTTGGCTTCGAGCCGGTCGACAAGACCGCTCAGCGTCATCGCTTCAACGCCGAGACGTTCGGCCAATACCGTCTGGCGGATGGGGCCGGTGCGGCTGACATTGAGTAGCGCGCGACCCTCGCCGGTGGTGAGGCCGAGGCCGGCTTCGGTGGTGCGGCGGTCCATCTCGGCGCGGATGATGCGCGAGAGATCATTGACGATGAAGCCAAACGTGTCGGTTTCAGGGGGCGAAGGCATTTTAGTAAGTAATCCTTATTATATGGCTTACTTAGTTTGACGTTGGCGGAGAGTCAATGCGGTTGCACAGCTTTCGGTCCGGCCCTACATCGAGGCTGTCCGAACCGAATGCCAATCGAGGAAGCCATTCCATGTCCGCCAGCCAGAACATCGATCTCGCGCGTCATCCGCTGACCCATTGGGCCGGGCCGCTTGGCCTGCCGGAATTCGACAAGATCGAAGACAGCAATTTCGGTCCGGTGTTCGATGCCGCCCTTGCCGCGCATGCCGCCGAGGTCGAGGCGATTGCCGCCAATCCGGAGCAGGCGACGGTTGCCAACACGCTCGAGGCACTGGAACTGGCGGGCCAGCCGCTCGACCGCGTATCGTCGATCTTCTGGTGCCGCGCCGGCGCGCACACCAACGACGCGATCCAGGCGATGGAGCGCGAGATCTCGCCGAAGATGGCGAGGCATTTCTCGGCGATCTCGATGAACGACAAGCTGTTTGCGCGCATAAATGACCTCTACTTGCGTCGCGACGCGCTCGGTCTCGACCCTGAGACGCTGAGGGTGCTGGAAAAGACCTGGAAAGGCTTCGTCCGTTCGGGTGCCAGGCTCGACCCCGAGGGCAAGAAGCGGCTTGCAACAATCAACGAGGAGCTTGCCTCGCTTGGCGCCAGGTTCGGCCAGAATGTGCTCGCCGACGAAAAGGAATGGGTGCTGTTCCTCGACGAGGGCGATCTCGCCGGCCTGCCGGAGTTCGTGCGTGGCGCGATGGCGCAGGCGGCGGAGACGCGCGGGCAAAAGGGCAAGTATGCTGTAACCCTGTCGCGCTCGATCTATGAACCCTTCACGACTTTTTCCGAGCGCCGCGATCTGCGCGAAAAGGCGTTCAAGGCCTTTGCCGGGCGCGGCGAGACAGGCGGCGAAACCGACAATGCCGGTGTGGTGCGCGAAACACTCAGCCTGCGCGCCGAAAAGGCCAGGCTGCTCGGCTATGGTAGCTACGCGGCGCTGAAGCTCGACGACACCATGGCCAAGACGCCCAAGGCGGTGATGGAACTGCTCGAACCGGTGTGGAACAAGGCCCGCGAGAAGGCCGCGGCCGACGAGGCCGACCTGCAGCGGCTGGCAGCAAGCGCCGGCAGCAACGACAAGCTCGCCGCCTGGGATTGGCGTTTCTACCAGGAGAAGCTGCGGGCCGAGAAATACGCCTTCGACGAGGCCGAGCTGAAGCCCTATCTCCAGCTCGAAAAGATCATCGATGCCTGCTTCGACGTCGCCACCAGGCTGTTCGGCATCACCTTCAAGGAGGTGTCCGGCATTCCAGCCTGGCATCCCGACGCGCGTGTTTTCGAGGTGTTCAACGCCGACGGCAGCAAGCGCGGGCTGTTTTTGGCCGACTACTTCGCCCGCCAGTCGAAGCGTTCGGGCGCATGGATGAGCGCGCTGCAGTCGGGCTACAAGCTCGGCGAGGGCTCGACGCCCGTCATCTACAACATCATGAACTTCGCCAAGCCTAAGGCAGGCGAGCCGGCGCTCTTGTCGCTCGACGAGGCCAAGACGCTGTTTCATGAATTCGGTCACGCGCTGCACGGCATGCTGACCGATGTCACCTGGCCGTCGGTGGCGGGCACCTCGGTCAGCCGCGACTTCGTCGAGCTGCCGTCGCAGCTTTACGAACACTGGCTGACGGTGCCGGCGGTGCTGGAAAAGCACGCGCTGCACTACAAGACCGGCAAGCCGATGCCGAAGGAGCTGCTCGACAAGATGCTGGCGGCCAAGACTTTTGGCGCCGGCTTCGCGACGGTGGAGTTCACCTCGTCGGCGCTTGTCGACATGGCCTATCATGCCCGTCCCGACGCGCCGGCGGAGCCCGCCGCCTTCGAGGCGGAAACACTGGAGAAGCTCGGCATGCCCGAGGCGATCGTCATGCGCCACCGCACGCCGCATTTCCTGCACGTGTTCTCGGGCGAGGGCTATTCGGCCGGTTACTACTCCTACATGTGGTCGGAGGTGCTCGATGCCGATGCCTTCGCTGCCTTCGAGGAGACGGGCGACGCGTTCAACGCCGAGATGGCCGAGAAGCTGCGCAAGCACATCTATGCGGCAGGCGGCTCGGCCGATCCGGAAGAGCTCTACAAGGCCTTCCGCGGCAAGATGCCGTCGCCGGAGGCGATGATGGAAAAGCGCGGCCTCGTCTAGGCCGCGGACGGGCAGGCAGATGGAACTACCGGCAGCATTGCGAGCAGCGGTCGACCGGGCGCTGGAAGGCGTGCCGCTCGCCGAGCTGCAGCGTGCTGCCGACACTTTGTCGAGCCGCTATCGCGCCGAGTTGCGCGATGGCAGGCTGCATCTGTCCGACGAGATGTTCGCCAACGCCTATCTGGCGACGCGGCTGCCGGCGACGTTTGCCGCCGTGCGGGCAAGCCTCGGAAGTGCCGCCGAGCTGATGCCTGACTTCGAGCCGAAAAGCCTGCTCGACGTTGGTGCCGGTCCCGGTACGGCCTTATGGGCGGCTTCGGATTGCTGGCCGACGATCGACTCCGCGACGATGATCGAGGCGAGCCAGGCGATCCGCAAGGTCGGCCTGGCGCTGTCGGCGCATTCCGCTGTCGCGCATGTCGATTGGCGCGCGGCGGATGCCGCCAAGAGCTTCGAGGCCGACAAGGCCGACCTTGTGACGCTGGCCTATGTGCTGGACGAGCTGTCGCCGGCGGAAGGGCTCGCGCTTGTCGAACGGTTGTGGGCAGCCACCGGTGGTCTGCTGGTGGTTGTCGAGCCGGGTACGCCTGCCGGCTGGCGACGCATGATGGCAGTGCGGTCGCGCCTCATCGAGCTTGGCGCGCATCTGGCCGCCCCTTGTCCGCACAGCCATGCCTGTCCGATCGTCGAACCCGACTGGTGCCATTTCTCGCGGCGGGTGGCGCGCTCGCGGCTGCATCGGCTGACCAAGCGCGGCGAGGTGCCGTGGGAAGACGAAAAGTACATCTTCCTGGCTGCCTCGCGATTGCCGGCTGAAACATTCCGCGCCCGGGTGCTGGCGCCAGCGCGCGGCGGATCGGGGAAGATCCTGCTCAAACTGTGCCTGGAAAACGGCTCGGTCGAGGAAAAGCTTTTGACCAAGCGCGACGGAGATCTGTTCAAGGCGGCGCGTCGGGCCGACTGGGGCGACGTTTTGTAGGCTTGTCCGTCCTCGGAAAATCAGCCGATTTGCCCGCCCCCCTTTCGCGTTTGCGAAAAAAGCTGTATGAGCCCGGCCACACGAAACGCGGCGCGTCGACAGGCTGTGCCCGCAACGCTCCCGAGTAGACATATGAACCTCCGCAATATCGCGATCATCGCGCACGTCGACCATGGCAAGACCACGCTCGTCGACCAGCTTCTCAAGCAATCCGGCTCTTTCCGCGAAAACCAGCGCGTCGCCGAACGCGCGATGGATTCGAACGATCTCGAAAAGGAACGCGGCATCACCATCCTGGCCAAGGCGACCTCGGTCGACTGGAAGGATACCCGCATCAACATCGTCGATACCCCTGGCCACGCCGATTTCGGCGGTGAAGTCGAGCGTATCCTGTCGATGGTCGACAGCGCGATCGTGCTGGTCGACGCCGCCGAAGGCCCGATGCCGCAGACCAAGTTCGTCGTCGGCAAGGCGCTCAAGGTCGGCCTGAAGCCGATCGTCGTCATCAACAAGATCGACCGTCCAGACGGCCGCCACCAGGAAGTCATCAACGAGGTGTTCGACCTGTTTGCAGCGCTCGACGCCACCGACGAACAGCTCGACTTCCCGATCCTCTACGGTTCGGGCCGCGATGGCTGGGTCTCCGAGAATCCGGAAGGCCCCAAGGACCAGGGCCTCGCGCCGCTGTTCGACCTCGTGCTCAAGCACGTTCCGGCGCCGACGGTTCACCCCGGCCCGTTCCGCATGATCGGCACCATTCTCGAGGCAAACCCGTTCCTCGGCCGCATCATCACCGGCCGCATCGAATCCGGCACGCTGAAGTCCAACATGCCGGTCAAGGTGCTGCACCATGACGGTTCGCTGCTGGAAACCGGCCGCGTCTCCAAGATCCTGGCTTTCCGTGGCCTCGAGCGCCAGCCGATCGAAGAAGCGCAGGCAGGCGACATCGTCGCCATCGCCGGCCTTTCCAAGGGCACCGTCGCCGACACCTTCTGCGACCCGGCCGTGACCGAGCCGCTGCATGCGCAGCCGATCGATCCGCCGACCGTGACCATGTCCTTCATCGTCAACGACTCGCCGCTGGCCGGCACCGAAGGCGACAAGGTCACCAGCCGCGTCATCCGCGACCGTCTGCTCAAGGAAGCCGAAGGCAACGTCGCCCTCAAGATCGAGGAATCGGCCGACAAGGATTCGTTCTACGTCTCCGGCCGTGGCGAGCTTCAGCTGGCCGTGCTGATCGAAACGATGCGCCGCGAGGGCTTCGAGCTCGCCGTGTCGCGTCCGCGCGTGGTCATGCAGAAGGACGAGAACGGCGAACTGCTCGAGCCGGTCGAAGAAGTCGTCATCGACGTCGATGAAGAGCATGCCGGCGTCGTCGTGCAGAAGATGTCGGAGCGCAAGGCCGAGATGATCGAGCTGCGTCCTTCGGGCGGCAACCGCCAGCGCCTGGTGTTCCATGCGCCGACGCGCGGCCTGATCGGCTATCAGTCGGAGCTTCTGACCGATACGCGTGGCACGGCAGTGATGAACCGCCTGTTCCACTCCTATCAGCCCTACAAGGGTGAGCTGCCCGGCCGTACCAACGGCGTGCTGATCTCCAACGAGCAGGGCGAGTCGGTGGCATTCGCCATGTGGAACCTTGAAGATCGCGGCCCGATGGTCATCGACGCCGGCGTCAAGGTCTATCAGGGCATGATCATCGGCATCCACAGCCGCGACAACGACCTCGAGGTCAACGTGCTGAAGGGCAAGAAGCTGACCAACATCCGTGCCGCCGGCAAGGATGAAGCGGTGCGCCTGACGCCGCCGATCCGCATGACGCTGGAGCGCGCTCTGGCCTGGATCCAGGACGACGAGCTGGTCGAAGTGACGCCGAAGACCATCCGCCTGCGCAAGCTCTATCTCGACCCGAACGAGCGCAAGCGCTTCGAGAAGTCCTCGAAGACCGCCGGCGCGGCATAAGCTTCGCGGCAGGAACCTAAAAAGGGCGTCTCCGCCGGAGGCGCCCTTTTTGTTTGCGGCGGACTGGCAGACTCACATCTCGATGATCGGGGCGACCTCGACCGACCCCCCGGCGACAAGGATCGGGCATCCCTTGGCGATGCGGGCGGCGTCGGCGGGGTCCTTCGCGTCGACCACCGAGTAGCCGCTGACCGGATTGGCGCCGCCGTCATTGGTGACCGTGCCGTTGGCGGCGACTGTCTGTGACTTGCCGACCGGATTGCCGCCGTCGACGACGGCCGCACCCAGCGCGCCGAACCAGTCCATCCAGGCCTTCATCACCTTGGCGCCTTCTTCTTCCGACTGCGGCATCGCACCGCCGTGATAGACGAAGAGAAACTTGGCCATGACATCTCCTCCATGGCGTGCCGACATGCCGGCCATCCGGCATGAAGCCAGCGCGCGGGCTATTCATTTGCCGAGAGCCGGTCACGGGCAATCTGATTTCACGTCCGATCTCGCAAAGTTGATGGCACAGGCGTCCGTTTCGGCTGGTGGTTGCAAGTTGCGACGCATGCCGTAAGTTTCCGCAAACAGCCAATCGGGGATGACGATGGAACCGACCTCGCTTCTGATCTTTGCCGGTGCTCTGCTTGTTGCCGCCGGTTCGCCCGGGCCTTCCATTGCCGCGCTCGTGGCACGGGTCATTTCGAAGGGCTTCCGCGACGTGCTGCCGTTCCTGGCGGCAATGTGGATCGGTGAGGCGATCTGGCTGTCCCTGGCGGTGTTTGGCCTCGCCTTCGTGGCGCAGTCGTTCCACATGGCCTTCGTCGTGGTCAAATGGGCAGGTGTCGCCTATCTCGTCTATCTCGCCTGGAAAATGTGGACTGCGCCCGTCGAGGCACGCGAGGGCGAGATGCCGAGCCAGGACTCCCCGCTCAAGCTGTTTGCCGCCGGCATGGCCGTGACGCTCGGCAATCCCAAGATCATGATGTTCTACCTGGCGCTGCTTCCGACCATCATCGACCTCGCCTCGGTGACCGTTGTCGGCTGGATGGAACTGACGCTGACAATGGCGGCGGTGCTGATCGCCATCGACCTTGCCTGGGTGTTCGCGGCGGCGCAGGCGCGCAAGCTTTTGCGCAGCACGCGGGCGATGCGAATCGCGAATCGGGTGAGCGCGACGACGATGGCGGGGGCTGCCGCGGCGATTGCCGCACGGTAAAGGCGAAAATTTCGCCAGACACTACCTGCTGCGTTCGTTGCCGACGCTGCGTCAGCCTATTTCGCAGGCAATTTCTGCCTGCCCGCTAGGCGTTTTTCCATACCTTCCGTCAAACCTTTGTCGCTAAAGGCAGGCCATCTGCTACGATAGTCGCAAAAGCATGTGACGGGACGGGAGAAACTAGCGTCATGGCCGCATCTGTGAAGTCGAAGGCGAAATCCGCCAAGACTGCATCCGCCTCCAAATCCTCCAACAGACCTCCCCAGCTCCACGAACTGCTGCTCGCCCGAGCGCCGGCCGAGGACGTGGCCGACTACGAGCCGGGCATGCTGGAGCGCGCCGCACAGCTCGCCGAGCAGGCCGTGCTCAAGCATCGCAAGGGCTCCTCGGTCATCGACATCGAGACCGACGCCGGCGTCGTCCGCCACGGCCGGCCGGTCACCGTCGTTACCGTCGTCAACGACAACATGCCGTTCCTGTTCGATTCGGTGCTCGGCGAGATCACCGATGCCGCCGGCGAGCCGGTGCTTGTGACCCACCCGGTCATTTTGGTGCGCCATGGCCGCACCGGTGTCGACGAGATCCTGAGTGACGGCGGCGCTCATAAGGGCGAAGAGGCCGCCGACAAGCTCAGCGTCATTCACGTCCACATCCCGCCGCTCGGCAAGGATGCCGCCGAAGCGTTGCGCGAGCGGCTGAAAAAGGTGCTCGGACAGGTCCGCGCCGCCGTCACCGACTGGAAGCCGATGTTGGCCAGGCTCGACCAGGCGATCTCGGAATTCCGCTACGCGCCGATCCCGCTCGACAAGCATTCGGTGACCGAGGCGATCGCCTTCCTCGAATGGCTGCGCGACGACAACTTCACCTTCCTCGGCATGCGCGAGTTCAAATATTCGGGCGGCGAAAAGAGCGGCACGCTGGAGCGCTCGGACAAGGCGGGTCTCGGTATTCTCGGCGACCCCGACGTTCTGGTGCTGCGCCGCGACACCATCGACGCGACATCGACGACGCCCGAAATCCGCGCCTTCCTGCATGGTCCGGACCCGTTGATCGTGACCAAGGCCAACGCCAAGTCGGCTGTGCATCGCCGCGCCTATCTCGATTACATCGGCATCAAGACATACGATACCAAGGGCCAGTTGTCGGGCGAGCTGCGTATCGTCGGCCTGTTCACCTCGACCGCCTATACGCGCTCGGTGATGAAGATCCCCTATTTGCGCTCCAAGGCTGAAACAGTGGTCCAGAAGTCGGGCTTCGACCCTGCCGACCATTCCGGCAAGGCGCTGATCAACGTGCTCGAATCCTACCCGCGCGACGAGCTGTTCCAGGTCGCCGTGCCGACGCTGCGCAAGCATGCCGAGGCGATCCTCGGCCTCGTCGAGCGGCCACGGGTGCGCGCGCTGGTGCGTGCCGACCAGTTTGACCGCTTCGTCTCGGTGCTGATCTTCGTGCCGCGCGATCGCTACGACTCGGTGGTGCGCGAAAAGATCGGCGCCTATCTCAAGAAGGTCTTCGAAGGACGCTTGTCGGCTTACTACCCGGCGTTCCCGGAAGGCGGACTTGCACGCGTGCACTTCATCATCGGCCGCTCCGGCGGCAAGACGCCGAAGGTCGAGCAGTCAGCGATCGAAGCAGCACTCCGCGACATCGTCACGACCTGGGAGGACGGGTTGCGCGAGGCTTCGGCCGAAGCTGGCACGTCGACGGCACTGGTGGCCGTCGCCAACCAGTTCCCCGAGGACTACCGCAACAGCTTTTCGCCGGCGGCAGCGCTGCTGGACGCCGAGCGGATCGCCACGATCAGCCCAACCAATCCGATCGTCATCGACTGCTATCGCGACACCAGCCAGAAGCCGGAGCAGGCTTCGCTGAAGATCTATCACCACGGCGCGCCGGTGGCGTTGTCGCGGCGCGTGCCGCTGCTCGAGAACATGGGCTTCCGGGTCATCAGCGAGCGCACTTTCGAGATTGGCGAGAAGGGTGAAAGCCAGATCTTCATCCACGACATGGAGCTGGAAAACGCCTACGGCCGGCCGATCGACCTCGCCGATAGCGGTTCGCTGTTCGAAGAGGTGTTCCTGTCGGTGTGGACCGGTGATGCCGACAATGACGGCTACAATGCGCTGGCCCAGACGGCCGGGCTCGGCTCCAATGAAATCGTCATCCTGCGCGCCTATGGCCGCTATTTGCAGCAGGCAGGCATTCCGCAGAGCCAGGACTTCATTGCGGCTGCGCTGAACCGCTATCCCGATATCGCGCGCGGCCTGCACGCGCTGTTTGTTGCCCGGCTCGATCCGGCGCAGGAAAAGGATGGCCTGGTCACTGCCAAGCACCTGAAGGCCAAGATCAAGGATGCGCTCGAAGCAGTCCCCAACATCGACGACGACACCATCATCCGGCGCTACGTCAACCTGATCGAGGCCTCACTGCGTACCAACCACTTTGTCGGCGGCAAGAAGGAGCGCGGCCAGTCGCTGGCGATCAAGCTCGACTCGCGCAGCGTCGAAGGCCTGCCCGAGCCGCGGCCGTGGCGCGAGATCTTCGTCTATGGTTCCGAGGTCGAAGGCCTGCACCTGCGTTTTGGCGCAGTGGCGCGCGGCGGTCTGCGCTGGTCGGACCGTGCCCAGGACTACCGCACCGAGGTGCTCGGTCTGGTCAAGGCGCAGCAGGTCAAGAACGCCGTCATCGTGCCGGTCGGCGCCAAGGGCGGGTTCTTCCCCAAGCGCCTGCCGGTTGGCGGCAGCCGTGACGCGGTGTTCGAGGCCGGCAAGGCGGCTTATGTCAATTTCGTCTCCAGCCTGCTGTCGATCACCGACAATCTCGACGGCGACAAGGTGGTGCCGCCTGCGGGTGTCGTCCGTCGCGACATCGACGACCCGTATTTCGTCGTTGCCGCCGACAAGGGCACGGCGACCTTCTCCGACACCGCAAACGGCATCAGCGACAAGCACGGCTTCTGGCTCGACGATGCTTTCGCCTCGGGCGGTTCGGCCGGCTACGACCACAAGAAGATGGGCATCACCGCGCGTGGTGCCTGGGAGGCCGTGAAGCGGCATTTCCGCGAGATGAACCGCGACATCCAGACGACGCCATTCACAGTCGTCGGCGTCGGCGACATGTCGGGTGACGTGTTCGGCAACGGCATGCTGTTGTCGGAACAGACGCGGCTGATCGCCGCTTTCGACCATCGCGACATTTTCATCGATCCAGATCCCGACATGGCGGCGTCGTTTGCCGAGCGCAAGCGCATGTTCGACCTGCCGCGTTCGAGCTGGCAGGACTATGACAAGTCGAAGCTGTCGGCTGGTGGCGTGATCGTTTCGCGCGCTCAGAAGTCGGTGACGCTGCCGCAGGCGGCAGCGACCGCGATCGGCCTCGCCAAGACAACGGCGTCGCCGACCGAGATCATGAATGCCATCCTGCGGGCACAGGTCGACCTGTTGTGGTTCGGCGGTATCGGCACCTATGTCCGGGCGACCGGCGAGACCAACCAGGAGGTCGGTGACCGCGCCAATGACGCAATCCGGGTCACCGCCACCGACCTCAGGGTCAAGGTGATCGGCGAGGGTGCCAATCTCGGTACCACGCAACGCGCACGCATCGAGTTCGGCCTCAAGGGCGGGCGTTGCAACTCGGATGCCATCGACAATTCGGGCGGCGTCAACTCGTCCGACGTCGAGGTCAACATCAAGATCGCCCTGGCTTCGGCCATGCGCAAGGGCACGCTGCAGCGGCCGGCGCGCAACAAGTTCCTGGCCGAGATGACCGAAGAGGTTGCCGGCCTGGTGCTGGCCAACAACTACGAGCAGACGCTGGCGCTGTCGGTGGCCGCCAAGCGCGGCATCCAGGATATCGCGCATCAGGGCCGCTTCATGAGCGCGCTCGAAGCGCGCGGCCTGCTCGACCGCGCGGTCGAGAATCTGCCCTGGCCGCCGGCTTTGGCCGAACGCCAGACGCGCGGCGAACCGCTGACCCGCGCCGAGCTCGGTGTGCTTTTGGCCTACGCCAAGATCGTGCTGTTCTCCGATATCGTCGCCAGCGACGTGCCTGACGAAGCGCATTTCGAACGCGATCTGCTCGGCTACTTCCCCGAGCGCATGGCCAAGAAATATGCCGCCGAGATCGGCGGTCACCGGCTGCGGCGCGAGATCATCGCGCGTGTTGTCGCCAATGATCTCGTCAATCGCGGCGGACCGTCATTCGTCAACCGGCTGCAGGAAGCGAGCGGCCGTTCGGCGGCCGAGGTGGTGCGCGCCTTCGCCGTCGTGCGTGACGGTTTTGCCCTGCCGGCGCTCTATCGCGAGATCGACGCGCTCGACAACGTCGTCGAGGGTACATTGCAACTGGACCTGTACCAGGCGGTGAGCCGGCTGATCTTCGGCACCAGCGGCTGGTATCTGCGCAATGAACAGAGCGACGCGCCGTTGGCGAGCCGCATCGCCGAGCTGCAGGAGGCCCGCGCGGCACTGGAGCCCAAATTCTCGGGCATGCTGCCGGCGTTCACCCGCGACCGCATCCACAACCGCAAGGCCGGCTTTGCTGCTGCCGGTGCGCCCGAGAAGCTGGCCGAACGGCTGTCGCTGCTCGAAGTCGGCGAACTGGTGCCCGACATTGCGCTGGTGGCGAAGACCGCCAAGGCCGACATCCTGGCAGCCGCCAAGGCGTTCTTCGGCGTCTCCGAGGCGTTCCGCATTCCGCGGATCGAGGATGCGACGCATGCCATCGCCACCTCCGACTATTACGAGGGGCTGGCATTGTCGCGTGCATCCGACACGATCGGGGCGGCACGTCGCGGCATCGCGGTTGCGGCCCTGACCGGCTTTGGCACCGCTGCCGATCCGGTTGCGGCATGGCTCGAGGCTGGTGGTGACAGGATCAACCGCACCCGCGAAAGGCTACAGGCCCTGACCGAGGGCGGCGACATCACCGTGTCGCGGCTGACGGTGGCCGCCGGGCTGATGAGCGATCTGTCGGGCCGATAGAGCCTTTGCAGCAGTGCCTGCCACGCGTCGCCGTGGCAGGCACTTTCCTCAAGGACCACGCAAGCGAACTGCGCTATAGCTCCAGACAACGCGCTGATGCGGCGCGCGCGGAGGGATGATGGCTGACACGATGGTGGTTCAACGTACGCCGCGGCGCGGCGTCTGGGGCTGGATGTTTTTCGACTGGGCGGCGCAGCCGTTCTTCACCGTGGTCACCACCTTCATCTTCGGGCCATATTTCGTCGCGCGCATGGCGACCGATCCGGCCATGGGCCAGGCGGCATGGGGCTACGGCATCGCCGCCGCCGGCCTCGTCATCGCCATCCTGTCGCCGGTGCTCGGCTCGATCGCCGACCAGACCGGCCCACGCAAACCGTGGATCGCCTTCTTCGCCGCAATCAAGATCATCTGCCTCTGCCTGCTGTGGTACGCCGAACCCGGTTCGCCGCTGGTGCCGATCGTGCTGCTGTTCTCGCTTGCTTCGGTGGCGGCGGAGTTTTCGATCGTCTTCAACGACTCGATGATGCCGCGCCTGGTGTCGAAAGAGGAGATCGGCAAGATCTCGAATATCGCCTGGGGGCTCGGCTATCTCGGCGGCATGATCGTGCTGATCTTCGTCGTCGGCTTCCTGGCGGCCTCTCCCGAGACCGGCAAGACGATCATCGGTGCTGCCCCGCTTTTCGGGCTCGATCCGGTGGCCGGCGAGGACGCGCGCGCGACAGGTCCGATCTCGGCGTTGTGGTACCTGATCTTCATCCTGCCGATGTTCTTCTTCACGCCCGACAGCGGCAAAGGCATCGCCATCCGTCCGGCCGTGCGGCTGGGGCTCAGCGAGCTCAAGTCGACGATCGGGGAAGTGCGCCAGCGCACCGGCATCTTCCGCTTCCTTGTCGCCCGCATGATCTACCAGGACGGCGTCAATGCGCTGCTCGGGCTCGGTGGCGCATTCGCCGCGGCGATGTTCGGATGGTCGATCACCGAGATCGGCATCTATGGCATCATCCTCAATGTCGTCGCGATTTTCGGCTGCCTTGTCGCCAGCCGGCTCGACACCAGCTTCGGCTCGAAGGTCGTGGTGGTGGTTTCGCTGGTGTTGCTGACGATCGCCACCATCGGCATCGTTTCGACCGGACCTGGTTACACGCTGTTCGGCCTGTGGCAGATGCCGGGCGTGGACACGAACGGCCTGTTCGGTACGCCGGCCGAGAAGGCCTACATCGCCTTCGGCCTGCTGGTCGGCATCGCCTTTGGCCCAGTGCAGGCGTCGTCGCGCTCCTACATGGCGCGCAGTGTCTCGGCCGACGAGGCCGGGCGCTATTTTGGGCTCTATGCGCTGTCGGGCCGCGCGACCAGCTTCGTCGCGCCCTTTGCGGTTGCGACAGTCACCGCGCTCAGCGGCTCGCCACGCCTCGGCATGGCGATGATCATCATCTTCTTCGCCGTCGGCCTGGCCGTGCTGTTGCGCACGCCCTATCCGGCGGATGAGGTGAAGTGAGTTTGCCTTCGCCTTCTCCCACAAGTGGAAAAGGCGAAGAACAAGATCAATGCCTGAAATGCCTGACGCCGGTGAAGATCATGGCGATGCCATGCGCGTCGGCTGCGGCGATGACGTCGTCGTCGCGCATCGAGCCGCCCGGCTGGATGACGGCGGTGGCACCGGCCTCGACGGCCGACAGCAAGCCGTCGGCGAAAGGGAAGAAGGCGTCGGAGGCAACGACCGAGCCCTTGGTCAGCGGCTCGGCGAGGCCGGCGGCTTCCGCGGCATCGAGTGCCTTGCGGGCGGCGATGCGCGACGAGTCGACACGGCTCATCTGGCCAGCACCAATGCCGACGGTGGCGAGGTCGCGGGCGTAGACGATGGCGTTCGACTTGACGTGCTTGGCGACGCGGAAGGCGAACTTCAGGTCCTCGATCTCGCGCTGGGTCGGCTGGCGCTTGGTGACGACATTGAGGTCGAGCGTATCGATGACCGCATTGTCGCGCGACTGGACGAGCAGGCCGCCGGCAACCGACTTGACCGTGATGCCGGCGCTGTCGGGATCGGGCAGGCCGCCTGTTACCAGCAGGCGCAAATTCTTCTTGGCAGCGACGATGGCCTGAGCCTCGGGGGTCGCAGCGGGCGCGATGATGACCTCGGTGAAGATCTTGACGATTTCCTCGGCTGCCTCGGCATCGAGGATGCGGTTGAGCGCGACGATGCCGCCGAATGCCGAGACCGGGTCGCAGGCCAGCGCCTTGGCATAGGCTTCTGCGAGCGTGGCACCTTCGGCGACGCCGCAAGGGTTGGCGTGCTTGATGATGGCGACCGCTGCGGTGCGAACGGAATCGAATTCGCCGGCCAGCTCGAAGGCAGCGTCGGTGTCGTTGATGTTGTTGTAGGAGAGCTGCTTGCCTTGCAGCTGGGTTGCGGTGGCGACGCCGGGACGCTTGTCGCCGGTCAGGTAGAAGCCGGCCGTCTGGTGCGGGTTTTCGCCGTATCGCATGACGCTTTCTAGCTTGCCGCCAAAGGCGCGCCAGTCAGGCGTTTCGATCTCAAGCGCTTCGGCGAACCAGCCTGAGATCGCAGCGTCATAGGCTGCGGTGCGAGCGAAGGCTTTGGCGGCGAGCTTCTTGCGGAACTCGTAGGACAGGCAGCCATTGTTGGCGACGATCGAGTCGAGCACGTCCTTGTAGTCAGCCGGATCGGTGACGATGGCGACATAGGCGTGGTTCTTGGCCGAGGCGCGGACCATGGCCGGGCCGCCGATGTCGATGTTTTCGACGATCGAGGCGTAGTGGGCGCCGGAATTGCGCACTTCCTCGAAGGGATAGAGGTTGACCACGACGAGGTCGATCGGCTCTATGCCGTGCTCGGCCATGGCCGCGACATGTTCAGGATCGTCGCGCACGCCGAGCAGTGCGCCGTGGACCGAGGGATGCAGCGTCTTGACGCGGCCATCCATGATCTCGGGAAAGCCGGTGAGCTCCGAGACGTCGCGAACCGCGATGCCTTCGGCGGCAATCGACTTGGCGGTGCCGCCGGTGGAGACCAGCTCGACGCCGACATTGGTCAGGCACTTGGCGAATTCGATCAGCCCGGTCTTGTCGGAGACCGACAGCAGGGCGCGACGGATCGGCACGAGGTCGGGTGCGGGGATCTTCTTGGAAACGACGGCCATGGGTGGCGGGCCCTTCAAAGTTGGGAGCGGAAACTTTGCTTGCGCGCGGCCTAGCATATGAGGCCCGGAAATCAAGGCGCGCAGCGGCGCATCCGGCCTATTTCCCGTGGTGATGCCCGATCAGGCGCGTTCGCCGTCGAGGCGGCTGATGATGCGCGTGCGCGAGAACTGCCAATGCACTTCGGAGATTTCCGAAGCCTTGAACGACAGCACGATCTGGCGCGAGCGGCAGGGGCCGCCAAGACCGGCGAAATAGATCGATTCCTCGACCTCGGCCGCAACATCCGGCGAGATGAAGACCCAGGTGTCGATGTCAGGTCCGGTCAGCACCAGCCGTTCCTTTTGGTCGCGGAACAGCTGGACGTCGGGATGGACATGAAAGCGGATGGTGACGAGGTCGCGGCCATCATTCTTGATCGGCGTCTTGCCGGCGCGAAGGATGCGGTCGCAGCCCGACAGGATGCTGCCGCCGGCCGACAGGCTGAGCTCGCGCTCGTGGTGAAGGCCGAAGCGCTGGGCGTAGCCGTCGTGGCGAGCGACGAAACCGTGGATGCCCGCCTTGTCGAAGCGCTGGGTCGGCACCGATCTGGGGCCGGCGTAAAGCGGACTGCCGAGCATGCCGCTGACACGCTGCGAATGGGCGAAGCTCGCCGACGAGGTGTCATTGATGGTGACGGTGGAGTGGGCGGCGGTGGCCCGCGCCAGCGGCCTGAGGTCGGCGGCGCCATAGGTGTCGATGCCGGCATTGACGATGTAGTGCTGACGGCCCGACGACATCTCGAAGGCCAGGCAGCCGGCATGGGCGTGGTTGGACACTTCGATGGGCGGTGCCGTGCCGGTGTCGGCGATGACTGTCGTGCCGCCCATGGCAAGGCGCTCGTAGCCGGAATGGGTGGCGTGCAGCGGCGGCGAGCCAGCGGTTTCGTCGTGGCGCAGGATCGCGACGATGCGGTCGTGGATGGTGGCGCCCATGCCGTTGAAGCGGGCAAGGCTGCCGTCCTGGTGGCGGAAGAAGCGCAACGCCGGCAACATGCGCTCGACGGCGTTGATCAGTGCCAGCGGCGGCTGCTCGGCCTGGTTGGCGTAGGTATGGCGCAAGGGCAGCAGATCAGCGAGGATCTCCAGCACTGCCATCGGGTTGCGCGAGATATGTCCGCCGTCGGGCAGGATCTGGCGGTCGAGTTCTTCGGCGAGGTTGCGGGTGGCCGAGCGCAGCGCCGAGACGGGTGCCGGCAAGGACAACGCGGCGAAGGCCAACGCGACACGGGCCCGGAGACGATCCTTGCCGTCGGGCATTTCGCGCGCCAGCGAGCGGAGATAGCGGATCTGCATCGCCAGAGAGCGCAGGAAGGAACGGTAGAAGGCGAATTCGGCGCCCTGCAGCACGACCGAGGAGTGCTGCAGCCAGGCGATGATGCGCTTGGCGGTGGTTGCCGGCTCCCAGGCCGTGCCTGAAATACGGTTGCCGTGCAGCGCGATCCAGTCGGAAACCAGGGCGCGGGCGTTGGCGGCGGCAAGCTCGGTGCCGGCGGCGCGCATGTGGCGCAGCCAGCGGAAGCCATGCAGGCTGCGCTGCCAGCCGCGATTGGGCACGTCGATCAGGAAGGGCGATTGCCCGCCGGTCTCGACCAGATGGCCGGAAAGCGGAAAGCGGCCATAGTAGATTTCGAGCGCGATCTGGGGATCGGCAAGGCGCAGGTCGGGCGGGGCGATCAGCACGCGTTCAGGCGTGCGCCCGGTGTAACGCCAGCTGTAAGCCGGGCCGGCGCGCAGGCGCCGGCGCGTCTTGCGCCAGAACTCCTTGGCAACGAGTGCCCAAAGGCGCGTCGTGCTGTCCGCCGCGATCGACAATACCCCTCCTGACGCAACCCGACGTCGTGAAACAAATTAGGTTGTTTCAATGGTGGGCGCGAGGGTGAATTTTTCGTTAATGGCCGATTGGGTCAGGCGATGCGGCGGAACCTTGCTGCAAAGAAGCCGTCGAGGCCGGAGATCGCGGGATTGCCGAGGTCAAGGCCGGCGGGCGTGGTGCGCAAAAAGCCGGTGGCGGTGACAAAATCGTCGATGCCTGAGACCTCACCTGCGCGAATCGGGTCGAGTTCGACCTTGCCCTTGTGTTCGGCCAGGAAGCCGGCGACGAGGGCCTCGCCCTCTTCAGGGTCGAGCGAGCAGTTGGAAAAGACGATCCTGCCACCCGGCCTCACCAACTTGGCCGCACGGTCGAGCAGGGCGCGCTGGACGCCGGCGAGCTTGGTGATGTCGGCAGGCGACTTGGTCCACAGAACGTCGGGATGGCGTCGGACCGTGCCGGTTGACGAGCATGGCGCATCGAGCAGGACGGCATCGAACAGCTCTGCAGGCTCGTAAGCGAGGATATCGGCGTTGACCTTGTCGGCATCGAGGCCAAGGCGCTCAAGATTGCCGGCAAGACGGGCAAGGCGGTTCTTCGAAGCTTCGACCGCCGTGACCTTGGCGCCGGTGAGCACGAGCTGTGCCGTCTTGCCGCCGGGGGCGGCGCAGAGATCAGCAACACGCTGGCCGCTGACATCGCCAAACAGCTTTGCTGGCAGGGCGGCGGCGGCGTCCTGGACCCACCAAGCGCCTTCTGTGAAGCCCGGCAGTTCGGCGACCGGACCGGAAAGGCGCTCGATGCGTATCGACCCGGTGGGCAGCACGGTGCCACCCAGCTGCTCGGCCCATTTGGCCGGATCTGCCTTGGCGGTGAAATCGACAGGCGCCTCGACGCGATGCGCGGCGAGGATCTTTTGGGCTTCGTCCGCGCCATAGGCGGCAGTCAGCCGCTCGACGAACCAGTCGGGCGCGTCGTTGGTCGTTGCCAGCATGTCGGCCAGCTCGGCTTCCTTGGCGCGGGCAAGAGTGCGCAGCACGCCATTGACCAGGCCCGAGAACCGAACCGTGCGCGGGTCGGCCTTGGCGTGGGTGACGGCAAGGTCGACGGCGGCGCTGTCGGGAATGTCGAGGAACAGGATCTGCGCTGCCGCGACGTGCAGGATGTGGGTCAACACGGTGGCGTTGGCCGGCAGCGGCTTTTCAAGCCGGCGCGAGATCAGCTTGGAGATGGTGACGCGATGGCGAAGTGCGGAGGCCAGGATGGCGCGGACCAGACCACGGTCGCGCATGTCGAGCGCGCGGAACTGGGGGTGGCCGTGCTCGTGATCGGTCAGGCCGTCGAGCGGGGTCCTGGCGTCGATTGTCGCGGCCAGCAGGCGGGCCGCGGCCATGCGCGCGGCAATACCCGGAACGTCGGGAACGATGGACGGCCGGTTGCCCTTGCCGTCACCGCTGCGCGCGCGGTTTCGCTTAGGGTCGCGCTGGGGGTCGCGCTGGCCGCCGCTCACGACCTCGGGCCTTTCGGCCCGGTCGGATTGCGGCCCCATGGACCGGACGGACGTGGCTGCTCGGGCGCGGCCTGCTCGGCAGGGCTACCGCCCCAGGGACCTTGCTGGCCAGATGCCGAACGCTGTGCTGTCGGCTGCGGCGCCGTGCGCTGTGCAGGACGACCGACACCCTCGTTCGCCATCGCCTGCAGGGCGGCGATGCGGTTTTCGGTATTGGGGTGAGTCGAGAAAAGATTGTCCATGCGCTCGCCGGATAGAGGATTGATGATGAAGAGGGGAGCCATCGCAGGATTGCGCTCGGCTTCGGGGTTGTGGATGCGTTCGACGTTGCGGGCGATCTTGTCAAGGGCGGAAGCGAGCCAGAGCGGATTGCCGCAGATCTCGGCGCCGCGCCTGTCTGCGGAATATTCGCGGGTCCGGCTGATCGCCATCTGCACCAGCATGGCGGCAAAAGGCGCCACGATCATCGCCACCAGCACGCCGACGAAGCCGAGCGGATTGTTGTTGTCACGGTTGCCGCCGAAGAAGAAGGCGAAGTTGCCGAGCATCGAGATCGCGCCGGCAAGGGTCGCGGTAACAGTCATGATCAGCGTATCGCGGTTTTCGATATGGGCGAGTTCGTGCGCCATGACAGCTGCGACTTCTTCATGGCTCAGCCGCTGCAACAGGCCGGTGGAGGCGGCGACGGCGGCATTTTGCGGATTGCGGCCGGTGGCAAACGCGTTGGGCTGCGGGCTGTCGATCAGGTAGACCTTGGGCATCGGCAGGCCGGCATTGGCGGCGAGGCCGCGCACGATGGCGTAATATTCGGGCGCATTGCGCTCATCGACCTCGACGGCGTGGTTCATGCGCAGAACCATCTTGTCGGAGTTCCAGTAGCTGAACAGGTTCATGGCCGCCGCGATCAGGAAGGCGATCGTCATGCCGCCGGAGCCGCCGATCAGGTAGCCGACGCCCATGAACAGCGCTGTCATGGTCGCCAGAAGCATCGCCGTCCGCATCACGTTCATCCGTTCGCTCCGTCCTTTTCCGCCCGCGCCAGGGTCGATCCCGGCTCAGCGCTTCGCTATATGATGGGAGAGACGAGGGTGCGTTTCAATCATTTCCGAGGAGTCCCATGGACGACGCCAAACCGCAGACCGAGCCGGAGACGCCCGGGCCCAAGCAGCTTTCGCCTGCAGCCAAGCGCGCATTGGCCGAAGCCGAGGCCCGTCGCGAGGCCTATGAGGCTGAGCAGGCGAAGCTGCCGCGCGAGATCGGCGGACGTGGCGGCAAGGAGCCCGGGCGCTATGGCGACTGGGAGATCAAGGGCCTGACCAGCGATTTCTGAGGACAGTTCGGGCCACGCTCTCCCCGTGTGGCCTGATGGAACCGAAATCGACAGCCGTTCGTTTCGCTCGGTATTATGAAAGGATCGATCATGATGAAGTCGGCGATATCGGGGCTGTTGTTGGCCGCCTTGCTTGCAGTCGCGCCAGCTGAGGCGCAGACCAAGGAACCGGCGGTGCCGCCGCAGAATTCGCTCAAGCTGTCTGCGATCATCGCCAAGATCGAGCAGCGCGACCAGTTCCACTACATCTCCGAGATCGATTGGGAGAGCGAAGGCTATTACGACGTGGTCTATTACACGTCTGACAAAGCCAAGGTTGAGATCAAGATCGATCCGGTCAGCGGCGAGCCGAGGATGTAGGTTCGCAACATCCCCGCCGCCGCTTCTTGCTTAGTCCAGGAAATAGGAATAAATACCTTGGATGGATTCGAATCTGTTCAAGGCTGCGGCGGTTCTGGTTTGTGTTGGCCTCGCATTTCCTGCCGAGGCCAAGCTACGGGACAATTTCGCCGGGCCGGTCAGCGCGCGTGTCGTTGAGGTGATCGACGGCGATACGTTCCTGGCCGAGGCAGAAATCTGGCCCGGGCAGACGTTGCGGGTCAATATCCGCATTCGCGGCATCGACGCACCGGAAATGAAAAGCCGATGCGTTGGTGAACGGGCCGCGGCACTGGCGGCACGCGCAGCCCTTGCCCGGCTCGTCGCTGAGGGTCCGATAAGTCTCTCCAACATCGGTGGCGCCAAATATTATGGCCGCGTGCTTGCCGATGTCGCCACCGGAGAGGGCGAGGTGGTCGCCAAGGCAATGCTCGAAGACGGACTGGTGCGCGCCTATGGCGGCGGCAAGCGGGACAGCTGGTGTGGGTGACCCGATCTGGCACAGGCTCGGTGTGCCGAAGTGAGGCGGCGCCCGCGGTGCTACCGTCACCATGATTAATAGGCGGTAAACAAGTCCATCGGCTTGCGGGCGGATTAACCTTGCATTCACCATGTGGATCAGTGACCTCAATGAGAATCAATGACTTGATGCCGTGATACCGCTTGGCCTGCCCAAATGGGCTGCAGCGGCCAGTTTCCTGCTTTGCCCTTGCCAGATGCACACAGGCGGCGGGGCGGGACATGCGGAAATTTCAGGTACTGGCACGGGCGGCAAAGCGTTTCGCCGGCGACAGCAGCGGCAACTTCGCCATTCTGGGCGGTGTAACCATTTCCGTTCTCGCCATGGCAGCCGGCTTTGGCATCAACACCGCGCAGTTGTTCAATGTGAAATCGGGTCTGTCGCAGGCGGTCGACGCCGCGGTGACGTCGACAGCGCGTGACCTCACAACCGGCAAGATCAAGCTTGAGGATGCGGACGGCACGGTTCGGGCATTTCTCGAGGCCAATGCCAGCAGCTTGTTGGCGCCAGGTGAAAAGGTCGTGCTGAACAAGGTGATCGTCGACAAGCTTGCCGGCACGGTTGAGGCATCGGCCTATATCGACGTCAATGTGTTCTTTCCTTTGTTCGGCACGTCCAACCGCCAGCGGGTCGCTGCGTCGACGGCATCGCTCTATTCCGACAAGCGCATCGAAGTGGCGATGATGCTCGACGTCACCGGGTCGATGGAGGGTCAGAAGATCAAGGATCTGAAGAAGGCGGCAACGAATGCGGTCGACAGTTTCCTGAAGGGCGAGAAGACACCGTCAGGCGACCCGCGCGTGCGCATGTCGCTTGTGCCCTACGCAAACTCCGTCAACACAGGCACTCTGGGGTCAAGTTCTGTCTTCGTGGAGCGCAGCGAGGCGGACCGCAAGCAAGCGCCCGGCAATACCGATGCGAAGGCGGTTTCGAGCTCGACGCGTCCCGACAATTGCGCCACTGAGCGCAAGGGGATCTACGAGTACACTGATGCTGGTCCCGACTTGGCGATGGTCAATCGCGACTTTCTGATCAACGAGTATTCCACGCGCTACAACACCCCGGTCTGCCCGAGCGCGAAGGTGGTGCCGCTCACCGACGACGGCAAGAAACTCAAGACCGAGATCGCGGCTTTCGTTGCCGATGGCGGCACCGCCGGGCATATCGGCATTCAGTGGGCCTGGTACACCTTGTCCGAGAACTGGGCCGGCGTCTTTCAAAAGTCGGAGCGGCCCGATAAGGTCGACCCGGAAAAGGTGGCCAAGTTTGCCATCCTGATGACCGACGGTGAGTTCAACCTGTCCTATTCAGATGCCGCCACGTGGCAAGGTGCCTACATCGCCAGCGGCAAGGCGGCGACCCGGACAGCCGCGAAGACGCTATGCGAGGCGATGCGCAAAAAAGGCATCGAGATTTTCACCATAGGCTTCAAGCTGGATACCGAAGCAGCGAAGAAGACGATGAAAGACTGCGCTTCGCCTGATGGTGTGGTGAAGCGCTACTTCGAGACGTCCAATGGCAAGGAGCTCGACGCCGCCTTCCAGACCATCGCTCAGAACATCGAACGGTTGGCGCTGACCAAATAACGAAACGAAGAGCCCGAAGAAAAAAGGCCGCCCTTCTTGCGAAGGTGCGGCCTTTCCGTGTTTCCGTCCATGGCGCGGTCTCTGGCTTATGACCTTGAGGTCACCAGCCGCGCTTCTCGCGCCTTAACGGGAAGACTGCTTCCCGAAAGGGCAATCCGCTGAGGCCACGTTTAGGAAAACGAAATCACTCGACATCGGATCACCTCCTTTCAGTTCGTTGAACACAACAGCAAGGTGGGGTCTTTCCGACGGTTTGGCAAGTGCGACCATCGCACTAGAGCATTTCCGCTTTTCTTCGAATCGCGGAACCGCTCTATCTTCTTGTTTTTGCGCAATTCCGGACGGAAAACCGCTTCGCACTTTTCCTGGAATTGCTCTAGGCCCTTGGTGCGAGATTATGCTGCCAGGCTGTGCTCTTGCTGAAACACGTCCCTGGCGGCGAACAGGCCGTTGAGTGCTGCCGGAAAGCCGGCATAGACCGCCATCTGCATGATGATCTCGACGATCTCGTCGCGGCTGAGCCCGACATTGAGCCCAGCCTGGATGTGGACCTTGAGCTGCGGGGCGGCATTGCCCAATGCTGTCAGCGCCGCGATCGTTGCGATCTCACGCGACCTGAGGTCGAGGCCGGGACGCGTGTAGATGTCGCCGAACGGAAACTCAATGATGTAACGGGCGAAATCGGGCGCGATGTCGGCGAGCGAGTCGACAACCTTCTGGCCGCCTTCGCCGTCGATTTCAGCGAGCGCGCGTGAGCCGCGCTCGAAGCGGCTTTCTGGAGAGTTGTTCATTTTCGGTCTCGATCCTTTTTTCTGCATCGGCGTAGCCTGCTATCTTGGCGTCGAGAACGAGGAGGTTGGCCTGGAGGTCGGCGACATGGTCCCGCACCTTGTGGCGATGCGCCTCAAGCAAGGCACGGCGCTCGGCATCGGTGGCTGGCCCTTTCCCGCGCAGCGCCGCATAACGCAGCATCTCGCGGATCGGCATGCCGGTGCCCTTGAGACGGCCGAGGAACTCGATCCAGGTGAGGATCGATACGTCATAGTCACGCTGGCCCGATGCGTCCTTGTCAGGTGCAGGCAAAAGGCCGATCTGCTCGTAGTAGCGGATCGTGTAGGCGGTCAGGCCCGAGCGTCTTGCGAGTTCGCCAATCTTCATGACAACCTTGTTTCGTTACGACGCTCGCGATGCTAGGTGTTCGAGCGCACTCTAAGTCAAGGCCTTTTCTCCCGAGCTGTCGGACGTCGGGCAGGCGCCCTCGCGCCGTGACGCGAGGGGGCAAGTTGCATGAGGGCAGGTCGGCTATTCGGCCAGGTCGACTGTCTCGAAGCGGTGCGAACCGAGCGGGTCCATGACATAGCCGCGGACCTTTTTCGACATCGGCAACGACACCGTCGAGTGATCGAGCGTCGCCCAGGGCGCCTGCTCCTTGAAGATCAGCTGGGCCTGCTCGTAGAGCTTGGCGCGTTCGGCCTGGTCGACGGTGGTGCGGGCTTTCTGGAGCAGGTCTTCGAAGGGCTGGTGGCACCAGTTGGCCATATTGGCGCCGCCGACGCCGGCGCAGGAGAAGAAGTAGGACAGCAGATTGTCGGGATCACCGTTGTCGCTGGTGCCGCCGAGGATGATCGCGCCATCGCGCTGCTTGTCGCGGGCGCGCTTCAGGTACTCTGCCCATTCGTAGGAAACGACTTCGACGCTGACGCCGACCTTCTGGAAATCGGACTGGATAAGTTCGGCGACGCGACGCGCGTTGGGCATGTAGGGCCGGCTGACCGGCATCGCCCAGACCTTCATCTTCAGGTCCTTGACGCCTGCATCGTCGAGCATCTTCTTCGCCGCTACCGGATCATATGGATCGTCGACGACGGCATCGTTGTAGCCCCACATCGCCGGCGGGATCGGGTTCTTGGCAACTTCGCCGAGATCCTGGAACACCGCCTGGAGGATGGCCTTCTTGTCGATCGCCATGTTCAGCGCCTTGCGCACCTCGATCTTGTCGAAAGGCGGGGTCAAGGTGTTGTAGGCGAGATAGGCCACGTTGAGGCCGGGCTTTTCCACCACCACAAGATTGGGGTCGGCCTTGAGGCCGGGAACATCAGCCGGCGCGGGATAGGCGGCGACATGGCATTCGCCAGCCTGCAGGCGCTGCATCCGCGTCGATGCGTCGGCCGTGATGGCGAAAACCAGCTCGTCCAGCTTCGGCTTGGCGCCCCAATAGGTCGGGTTGGCCTTGAAGCGCACCACGGCATCCTGTTGGTAGCCGACGAACTGGAACGGCCCGGTGCCGATCGGCTCGGAGTTCAGCTTCTCCGGCGTGCCGGCCGCGGCGAGCTTGTCGGCATATTCCTTGGAGACGATCGAGCCCAGATCCATCGCCAGGTTGGAGAGAATGGAAGCATTCGGCTGGCTCAGCACAAGCTTGACCGTGAGATCGTCGACCTTGGAGATGTCCTTGACCGTCGCCTGCATGTCCATGCCGGCATACATCTCGTAGTTCGCGCCGGTGACGTACTGATGCCAGGGATTGTCGGTGCGGTACTGGCGGTCGAACGAAAACACCACGTCGTCGGCGTTCATGTCGCGTGTCGGCGTGAAGTAGTCGGTGGTCTGGAACTTCACGCCGGGCCGCAGCTTGAACGTATAGGTCAGCATGTCGTCGGAAACGGTCCAGCTCTCGGCCAGGCCAGGCAGCAGGTTCGTTGTGCCGTTCTCGAATTCGACCAGTCGGCTGTAGATCGGCTTAGACGAGGCATCCCAGGTGCTGTTGGTCGAGTAGAGCGCCGGATCGAAACCTTCCGGTGCCGCCTCGGAACAGTAAACAAGCGTCTTGGCCGATGCCTCGGCGGAGCCGAGCAGGCCCAGGGCAGCTGTGGCGACTGAAAGACAAAGGGCGGCCCGAAGCGAGCCGCGTTTCAAGGATTTCATCGAAGTTCCCCTTCAGGTGTTCTTGGTTGCGGGCGTGATGTGTCCGCCCGTATCAGTCGGCGCGCCCGGCACGGGTGCCGAGTCCACGGCCTGGCCGCCACACAGCGTCTAGCTGCGTCCACAGGGCCGGGTCGACGATCAGCTTGGCGAGTTCGCGGGCCTGCAGATCGAGGAAACGCTCGCCCTTCTCCGCCGTGCCCTTGGCCGGAACGCCCCATGTGCCGGTGTTGGGCGCGCGCTCGGAAAACGAATAGAAGCGGTGGGCACCATGCGGCGCCTCGTGCTTGCCGGCCTCCGCCGTGAAGGCCTCTTCGAACTTGTCTGATTTGACGGTGTCGGGCGAGATCGCCAGCATCACCGACGCCTCGCCCTCGCAGGCGTGCTTGGGGCCGTTGTCGGTTTCAAACAGTGCTGCCGTTTCCTCCGGCGCCAGCATCCACGGCGTCGTGTAGACGATCGGCATTGCGAATTCGACGGCCAGTTCGCGCGTCGACATGGCAAGCGGGTCGATGTTGCCGCCATGGCCGTTGACGATCAGCAGGCGCGTAAAGCCGATCGCCTGGAGCGACCGGACGATCGATTTCAGCACGTGGAAATAGGCGGTGTAGTCGAGGCTGATCGTGCCGCCGAACGGCAGATGATGCTCGCTCATGCCGAGCCAGAGGCCGGGGAGCACAGCCAGCGGTACATCATCGGCGACCAGGCGCGCGCCGCGCCGGGCGGCGGCCTCGGCACTTGCCGTATCGGTGATGACGGGCAGATGCGGGCCGTGCTGCTCGAGCGATCCGACCGGCAGGATGGCCATGGCGTTGCCGCGCGCTGCGATCTCGCGCAGCTCGGGTGCGGTCATGCGCGCCCACTCAACTTCCCGTGCCATCGAAGAACTCCTGCCTCACATGCGAAAATTATTATTCTATAGGAAAATATTTTTCCTTATTGCGTGAATTGTCAATAGCGGTGCCGAGATGGCGGATTGGACCAGGGGCGGGACCTGCTCGAGCGTGATGGCCAGCGCAGGTTTGACGCGGGACGGGCCTCGACCTCAAAGCTGTCGAGGCATGCTTGGGGGAAATGGAATTGCGTCAGACGTGCATGCGGATCGGTTCGATCCTGGGAATTTGGATCATCACATCCGGGAATGCTGGCGCGACGGCGCGCGCGGAACTCGAGGTCAAGCAGGGATTGCCAATCACGCTGGCCCGGGCCCGAACCTGCAAGCAGGTCAGTTCATGTGCCGAGGCAGTGGAGCTTTGGTGCGGCGGCTACAGGCGGGCGGACGCCGACAATGACGGCATTCCCTGCGAAAATGTCTGCCCGACGAAAGAACTTGTCGATGAATTGCGCCAGCAGATCGGCTGCTGAACTGGAAGACGATCCCCTCGCATCACGGGACGCGAGGGGATCGCGCGGGCTCAGGCCCGCTTGTTCTGCCTGTTGGCGACGAGGTCGTCGACGACGGCTGGATCGGCCAGCGTCGAGGTGTCGCCGAGCGCGCCGAAATCGTCTTCGGCGATCTTGCGCAGGATGCGGCGCATGATCTTGCCCGAACGTGTCTTGGGCAGGCCTGGTGCGAACTGGATCTTGTCGGGCGAGGCGATGGCGCCGATCTCCTTGCGGACATGGGCGACGAGTTCCTTGCGCAGGTCCTCGGTCGCCTCGATGCCCGACATCAGCGTGACATAGCTGTAGATGCCCTGGCCCTTGATGTCGTGCGGGTAGCCGACGACGGCGGCCTCGGAGACCTTGTCGTGGCTGACAAGTGCCGACTCGACTTCGGCGGTGCCCATGCGGTGGCCCGAGACGTTGATGACGTCGTCGACGCGGCCGGTGATCCAGTAATAACCGTCGGCGTCGCGGCGGCAGCCGTCACCGGTGAAATACTTGCCCTTGTAGGTGGCGAAGTAGGTCTGGATGAAGCGCTCATGGTCGCCATAGACGGTGCGCATCTGGCCCGGCCAGGAGTCGGTGATGCAGAGGTTTCCGTCGGCGGCACCGTCGAGAACGTTGCCCTCGTTGTCGACCAGCTCCGGCTTGACGCCAAAGAACGGCCGCGTCGCCGAACCCGGCTTGAGGTCGGTCGCACCGGGCAGCGGCGTGATCAGGATGCCGCCGGTCTCGGTCTGCCACCAGGTGTCGACGATCGGCACCTTCTTGTCGCCGACGACATTGTAATACCACTCCCACGCCTCGGGATTGATCGGCTCGCCGACCGAACCCAGAACGCGCAGGCTCTTGCGCGAGGTCTTCTTCACATGCTCGTCGCCGGCGCCCATCAGGGCGCGGATGGCGGTTGGAGCAGTGTAGAAGATGTTGACCTTGTGCTTGTCGACGACGTCCCAGAAACGCGACGCCGAGGGATAGTTCGGCACGCCCTCGAACATCAGCGTGGTCGCGCCGTTGGCGAGCGGACCATAAACGATGTAGCTGTGGCCGGTGACCCAGCCGACATCGGCGGTGCACCAGTAGATGTCGCCGTCATGGTAGTCGAAGACGTACTGGTGGGTCATCGAGGCGTAGACGAGATAACCGCCGGTGGTGTGCAGCACGCCCTTGGGCTTGCCGGTCGAGCCGGAGGTGTAAAGGATGAACAGCGGGTCTTCGGCTTTCATCTTTTCGGGCTTGCACTCAGGCTTAACCGAGCGGACCTCATCGTGGTACCAGTGGTCGCGGCCCGGCGCCCAGCCGATCTTGCCGCCGGTGCGGCGCACCACCAGCACGTCCTTGACCATGACATGATGCTTGGCGGCGATGTCGATCGCCTTGTCGGTGTTTTCCTTCAAGGGTATCGATTTTCCTCCACGCAGACCTTCATCCGCGGTGATGACGAAGGTCGACTCGCAGTCGACAATGCGGCCGGCCAGCGCGTCGGGCGAGAAGCCGCCGAAGACGATCGAGTGGATGGCGCCGATGCGCGTGCAGGCGAGCATCGCATAGGCAGCCTCAGGGATCATCGGCATGTAGATGGTGACGCGGTCGCCTTTCTTGACGCCGTGCTTCTTCATCACGTTGGCGAGGCGGCAGACGTGCTCGTAGAGCTCGTTATAGGTGATCTTCTTGTCGTCGTAGGGGTTGTCGCCTTCCCAGATGATGGCGGTCTGGTTGCCGCGCTTCTTCAGGTGCCGGTCGATGCAGTTGTAGGAGACGTTGGTCAGCCCGTCCTCGAACCACTTGATCGACACCTTGCCTTCAAAGGAGGTGTTCTTGACCTTGGTGTAGGGCTTGAACCAGTCGATGCGCTTGCCGTGCTTGCCCCAGAACTTGTCGGGGTTCTTGACGCTCTCGCCATACCATCTCAGGTAGGTGTCGTTGTCGATGAGCGCATTCTTCTTCCACGCCGGCTGGACGCGGTGGACACGGACTTCGGACATTTCTTTCCCTTCCTCCCGGATCGATCCGGCGGCTCCTGCTGGCCGGCGGACGGCGACTCTGGGCCGCACGTTGGCGCGCATTATTATCAATTTGTGGTGCGCCACAATATTAGACATTGGATTTGCCCCGGCACATTCCGCAGCGGCAAATCGACGCCGTTATCTGGCGATCAGCAGTTCCGGTAGGCGGCTGCTAAAGTGCTGATTTCTTGGAACTTATCACAGGTTGCTGACGTTCATTTTAGGAAACGGTTAACCAACGCGGTTCAGACTCGAGCCGTGGAGGAACGTTCGACACGGAAGGCTTGCAATGCGCGACGCTTCTGAACTTGAACTGATGCTCAAGGGTTATGGCCTGACCACGGCCGAGATCCTCTACCATTTGCCCGACCACCCGCATGTGCTGCAGACTTTCATCTGGCAGGACTACGATCTCGCGCCGAAATTCCCGATCCTGTTTAGCTTCATCGATTTCTGGCGCGCCAAGCTCGATGGGCCGCTGCACTCGGTGCATTATACCCACCGCAAGCTGATCGCGCCCAACGAATGGCGCAAGGTCGACGGCGAGTTCGTGCTGCACTGAGCCTGTCGGTTCGACCAGGCAACGCCCTGATCGGGTATGAATTTTTCCGCGGCGTGGCCTCCCGACGCGCTGCGCTGGCACAAATCAATTGCGGCTTTCGCGACGCTGGGCCGATTGCCGCCAGCTCACTGGGCGGGTATTCCCGCCACCAGAGCTTCCGCTGCGCCTTCGCGGCCGGCGGGTAAAAGGGAGAACTAAGATGAACATGAAGATCCTTGCGGGCGTCTCGCTCGCAGCACTTATGGCCTTCGGCTCCGCCGCGCACGCCGACATCACCATCGGCCTCGTCGCCCCGCTGACCGGCCCGGTCGCTGCCTATGGCGACCAGGTCAAGAACGGCGCCCAGGCGGCTGTCGATGCCATCAACGAAAAGGGCGGCATCCTAGGCGAAAAGATCGTGTTGAAGCTTGCCGACGATGCCGGCGATCCCAAGCAGGGCGTTTCGGCTGCCAACCTGCTGGTCGGCGAAGGCGTGAAGTATGTCGTTGGCCCGGTGACTTCGGGTGTCGCGATCCCGGCTTCCGACGTCTTTGCCGAAAACGGCATCCTGATGGTGACGCCGACGGCAACCGCGCCTGATCTCACCGCACGCGGCCTGACCAACGTACTGCGCACCTGTGGCCGCGACGACCAGCAGGCCGAGGTCGCCGCTGCCTATGTGCTCAAGACCATGAAGGACAAGCGCGTCGCGGTGATCGACGACAAGGGCACCTACGGCAAGGGCCTGGCCGACGCTTTCAAGGCGGCCATCAATGCCGGTGGCCTGACCGAAGTGCAGCAGAACTCGCTGACCCCGGGCGAAAAGGACCTGTCGGCGCTGATCACGCGCCTGAAGTCTGACAATGTCGACGTCATCTACTTCGGCGGCTACCACCCCGAAGGCGGCTTGCTGGCCCGCCAGCTGAAGGACGGCGGCGTCAATGCCGTGATCATCGGCGGCGAAGGCCTGTCGAACACCGAGTTCTGGGCGATCGGCAACGAAGCCGCCGCCGGCACGCTGTTCACCAACGCCACCGACGCGCTGAAGAATCCGGCCTCGGCCGACGCGGTCAAGGTGCTCGAGGGCAAGGGCATCCCGCCGGAAGCCTTCACGCTCAATGCCTATGCTGCTGTTGAAGTGCTCAAGGCCGGCATCGAGAAGGCCGGCAAGGCCGACGACACCGCCGCGGTCGCTGCCGCGCTGAAGTCGGGCGAGCCGATCGCCACCGCCATCGGCAACCTGACCTATGGCGAAAGCGGCGACCTGACCTCGCCGAGCTTCTCGCTGTTCAAGTGGGAAGCCGGCAAGATCGTCGCAGCGGAATAACTGGAACGAGCAAAGAAAAAGGCCGGGATGTAAGTTCCGGCCTTTTTTGTTGTGGCAGCTGGCATCTCAGCGGGTGCCGAAGATCGCCGAGCCGACTCGAACGCTGGTGGCGCCGAATGCAACCGCAAGTTCGTAGTCGCCCGACATGCCCATGGACAGCCTTTGCAATCCGGCTTCGCGTGCCAGTTTTTCCAGCAGGGCGAAATGCGGGCCGGGGTTTTCGTCGGCCGGCGGGATGCACATTAGGCCTTCGATGGCGAGGCCATGGACCTCGCGGCAGCGCTTGACGAAGGCGACCGCTTCGCGCGGCTCGATGCCGGCCTTCTGCGGTTCGGAGCCGGTGTTGACCTGGACATAGAGTTTCAGTGCGCGGCCCTGGCGTTCGATCTCTCTGGCGAGCTCAGTGGCGATCTTTTCGCGGTCGACCGTCTCGATGACGTCGAACAGGGCGACGGCTTCCTTGGCCTTGTTGGATTGCAGCGGGCCGATGAGATGCAGCTCGATGTCGGGGAAATCCGCTTTCAGCTCGGGCCACTTGCCCTGCGCTTCCTGGACGCGGTTTTCGCCGAAGACGCGCTGGCCGGCCTCGATGACCGGGCGGATATGTTCGGCGTCAAAGGTCTTGGAGACCGCCACGAGCACTGTCGAACCATCGGGTCTGTTGGCCTCGCGCTCGGCCGCACCTATCTTATGCTTCACCAGAGTGAGCTGTTCGACCGACTTTTCCATGGCGCTGGCCCTGCTGCTTTTTGCCCGCCCCCGGCCTGCCGGAGTTGACGGGTCCGGGAATCCATGATGAACACCCGGCAACGATTTCCTGAACCGCGGGTTTTCGCCCCGGTCCATGCACGCTTTTAAGTGAAAAACATCCGATGGCAACCGAACGATACAATCCGCGCGCATCCGAACCCAAATGGCAGAAAGCCTGGGGCGAGGCAAAGCTCTTCGAGACCGAGAACGACGATCCCCGGCCGAAATACTACGTGCTGGAGATGTTTCCCTATCCGTCGGGGCGCATTCATGTCGGCCACGTCCGCAACTATGCGATGGGCGACGTCGTCGCGCGGTTCCGCCGCGCCATGGGCTGCAACGTGTTGCATCCGATGGGCTGGGATGCCTTCGGCATGCCGGCTGAAAACGCCGCGATGAAGAACAAGGTCCATCCCAAGGACTGGACCTACCAGAACATCGCGACGATGCGCACGCAACTGAAGTCGATGGGCCTGTCGCTTGACTGGAGCCGCGAGTTCGCAACCTGCGACGTCGACTATTACCACCGCCAGCAGATGCTGTTCATCGACTTCGTCGAGAAGGGCCTGGTGACGCGCAAGTCATCGAAGGTCAACTGGGACCCGGAAGACATGACTGTGCTCGCCAACGAGCAGGTCATTGACGGACGCGGCTGGCGTTCTGGTGCGCTGGTCGAACAGCGCGAACTGACGCAGTGGTTCTTCAAGATCACCGATTTCGCACAGGACCTGTCGGATGCGCTCGATGGCCTCGACGAGTGGCCCGAGAAGGTCAAGCTGATGCAGCGCAACTGGATCGGCCGCTCGGAAGGCCTGCTGATCCGCTGGCCGCTGGCTGCCGGCACCGCCCCCGCTGGCGAGAGCGAGCTCGAGGTCTACACGACCCGGCCCGACACGATTTTCGGCGCCTCGTTCATGGCGATCTCGGCCGATCATCCGCTGGCCAAGAAGGCTGCCGAAAGCAAGCCCGAACTCGCCGCCTTCATGGAAGACGTGCGTCGCATGGGTACGTCGGTCGCAGCGCTCGAGACGGCCGAGAAGAAGGGCATGGATACCGGTATCCGTGTCGTGCATCCGTTCGACCCGAGCTGGACGCTGCCGGTCTATGTCGCCAATTTCGTGCTGATGGACTACGGCACGGGCGCCATCTTCGGCTGCCCGTCGGGCGACCAGCGCGACCTCGACTTCGCCAACAAGTATGGCCTGCCGGTGGTGCCGGTGGTGATGCCGGAAGGCGGCGATGCCAAGACCTTCCAGATTACCGAGGAGGCCTATACCGACGACGGCGTAATGATCAATTCGCGCTTCCTCGACGGCATGAAGCCGGATGACGCGTTCAACGACGTTGCCACCCGTCTCGAGCAGATCTCGATCGGCAATCGCCCGATGGGTGAGCGCAAGGTGCAGTTCCGCCTGCGCGACTGGGGCATTTCGCGCCAGCGCTACTGGGGTTGCCCGATCCCGATGATCCACTGCGACGATTGCGGTGTCGTGCCGGTGCCGAAGGCCGACCTGCCGGTCAGACTGCCAGACGACGTCGAGTTCGACCGTCCGGGCAATCCGCTCGATCGTCATCCGACCTGGCGCCACGTCAACTGTCCGCAATGCGGCAAGGCGGCACGCCGCGAGACCGACACGATGGACACGTTTGTGGACTCGTCGTGGTATTTCGCGCGCTTCACAGCACCTTGGGAAAACGAGCCGACCGATCCGAAGGCCGCCAATGAGTGGCTGCCGGTCGATCAGTATATTGGCGGCATCGAGCATGCGATCCTGCACCTGCTCTACTCGCGCTTCTTCACCCGCGCGATGAGCAAGGCCGGCCATCTCGACCTGTCAGAGCCGTTCAAGGGACTGTTCACCCAAGGCATGGTCGTGCACGAGACCTATCGTCTCGGCAGTGGCCCGAATGGAGAATGGGTTTCGCCGGGCGACGTCAAGATCGAGGAGATCGACGGCAAGCGGCGTGCGACGCTGCTTGCGACCGGCGAGCCGGTCGAGATCGGTTCGATCGAGAAGATGTCGAAGTCGAAGAAGAACGTCGTCGACCCCGACGACATCATCGCCAGCTATGGCGCCGATACCGCGCGCTGGTTCGTGCTCAGCGACTCGCCGCCCGAGCGCGACGTCGTGTGGACCGAGGCCGGCGTCGAGGGCGCGCATCGTTTCGTGCAGCGCGTCTGGCGCCTGGTGTCCGAATCGGCCGAAATGCTGGCCAAGGTGGAAGCCAAGGCGGCTGGCGAAGGCGATGCCGGTGCCGTCTCCAAGGCGGCGCACAAGGCGTTGAAATCGGTTGGTGAAGACATCGGCAAGCTCGCCTTCAACAAGGCGGTCGCGCGCATCTACGAGCTGACCAACACGCTGCAGGGCCCACTGGCCGACGCGGCTGCCGGCAAGGCGTCGGCAGAGATGGTTTCGGCGCTGCGCGAGGCGGTCGAGATCCTGATCGTGATGATCGCGCCGATGATGCCGCATCTGGCCGAGGAGTGCTGGGCAGCGCTCAATGGTGAGGGTCTGGTCGCCGATCGGCCATGGCCGACGTTCGATGCGACACTCATTGTCGACAACGAAATCACCTATCCGGTGCAGATCAATGGCAAGAAAAGAGCTGATTTGACAATCGCTCGCGACGCAGATCAATTGACCGTCGAAAAAGCGGCGCTGGCACTGGAAGCAGTGCAGAAGGCGCTGGATGGGAAGTCGCCGCGCAAGGTGATTGTTGTGCCGCAGAGGATCGTCAATGTCGTTGCCTGATGCGCGGAATTCTGCTGGTTCATTGCGTGTTGTTGCGCGCCTGGCCCTTCTGGCTTCGCTTGCACTGGCATCCGCCTGCTCGGTGCGTCCGCTTTATTCGGACGGACCGGTGTCGGCGGGCGTCGAGGCAGGTACTGCGACACAACTGGCCTCGATCCACATCAAGCCGGTCAATACCCGCTATGGCCAGGAAGTCCGCAACCACCTGATCTTCATGTTCAACGGTGGTGCCGGCCAGCCGGCGGCAGCACCATATACGATGGATCTGGCGGTTACGGCGTTGAGCGAATCGGCGCTGCTCGCCGCGGTGACCAACAAGGACGACGAGCCCACCACCGGAACGATGACCCTGACCGGCGTCTATGTCATCACCGACATCAAGACCGGCAAGCGTATCGCCTCGGGCAAGCGCAATGTCTCGGCGTCGTTCGATCGGCCGCGGCAGGAGTTCGCCACTCTGCGGGCCGAGCGCGACGCTGAAAACCGCGCGGCACGCGAGTTGGCCGAACTGCTCAGGCTGGCCATCGCCCAGGACATGTCCAAGGGCTGAACCTTAGTTTCGGGAGGATCGGTCGATGCGGCTGACATCCTTTTCAGCTGCGGGCTACCGTTCGCTGAGATCGATCCGGCTCGACATCGGCCAGGTCTCGGTCTTCGTCGGCGAGAACGGCGTCGGAAAGTCCAACCTCTATCGCGCCCTGCAGCTGATCAAGGCCTCCGCCGAGGGCACGCTTGCCCGCGAGATCGCCGCCGAGGGCGGCATGAGTTCGGCGCTGTGGTCGGGCAAGAGGCGGACCGGCCAGCCAGCCCGCGTCGTCATCGATGCTGACTTCACCGACGACGAAACGTCAGCCAGATACTCCTACAAGGTCGAGATCGGTCTGCCGCCACCTGTAGCAGCCGGCTTTGCCTTCGAGCCGCATGTCAAGGAAGAGACGCTGACCGTCGAAGCCGGGCGCCGCCCGGTCGAGATGATGACGCGCAAGGGCCAGGCGGTGTTCGGCCGCGACGGCGACGGACGCCGGGTCGAGCATCCCGAGCGTATCCTGAATTCTGAAACAGCACTTGCTCTTCTCGGCGGTGCGGGGCGCTATCCCGAAGTTGGCGACCTGCGCGCGGCGGTGGCCGGGTGGCGCTTTTATCATGGCTTCAGGACAGACGCCGATTCGCTGGTGCGACGTCCGGCACTGGCGACCACCGCACCGATGCTCGACGAGAACGGAGCCAATCTGGCCGCCGTTTTTGCGACGCTGAGGCATATCCGCGAAGACACCGTCGATCTCGACCGCTGCATAGCCGACGCGCTTGGCGAGGCGCAGCTCGACGTGCCGGTGCCCGGCGAAAGCGCGACGTTCGGACTTGTGCTGCCGGAATTTCCGCAGCGGGTGTTTCGGCCACAGGAACTCTCCGACGGGCAGATACGTTTCCTGGCGCTGGCCGGAGCGCTGATGTCCTATCGCCTGCCACGATTGATCGCGCTGAACGAGCCGGAGGCCAGCCTGCATGTGCGTATGCTGCCCGCTCTTGCCGACATGATCGCGCGGGCAGCCGAGCGCACGCAGGTGTGGGTGGTGACGCACTCGCGCGAACTTGCAGACCTCGTGCATGAGCGCACGGGTTCACGGGCGCTGACCGTCATTCGCGTCGAGGGCGCGACGATGATCGAAGGCATGCGATCGACCGGCCTCATGTCCGACGACGACTGAGGCCGTCAGGCTTGGGCAACGCGCGGCTTCACCAGGCTCCAGCCCAGCGTCATGCCAGCGGCGGCGATCAGGATCGCGGCAGCGCCGAGCAGTTGTAGCGGCTGCAGGCGATGGCCGAAGGCCACGAAGTCGGCGAGGATGGCCACGACCGGATAGATGAAGGACAGCGAACCCACGAGGTTCGTCGGCAGCTTCTGGATCGCGCCGTAGAGCAAGATGTACATGACGCCGGTATGAATGACGCCGACGGCGACGAGCAGCGCCCAGCTATATGCGTCCGCGGGGAGCTGCGCGAAGTTGGCGAAGGGCGCCAGCATCGCGATGCCGACCGTCACCTGGATCAGCGCGATCAGATGCGGCGGCAGGCCCTTGAGCTTCTTGGTGATGATCGCGGCAATGGCGTAGAAAAAGGCAGCTCCGAGCGCCAACAGAATGCCCGAGAGATAGTCGGTGCCGACGGCACCGGCGCCTGGCTTGGACTGGACGATCAGCACCATGCCGCCAAAGGCGATGCCGAGCCATGTCAGCTTGGTCAGGGTCAAGCGTTCGCCGAAAAACAGCGCCCCGAGCGCCACCAGCAT
This sequence comes from Aminobacter carboxidus, assembly GCF_014863355.1. GTDB lineage: Bacteria > Pseudomonadota > Alphaproteobacteria > Rhizobiales > Rhizobiaceae > Aminobacter > Aminobacter carboxidus. Next base: position 529,113 of record NZ_JACZEP010000002.1, read on the forward strand.
GAAGGGCTGGGTGTTGTAGACCGCCGTTGCGATCGAGATCGAGGCGCGCGGGAAGGCGGCGAAAAGCAGTATCCAGTTCGAGACGATGGCGACGCCACCTACAGCGGCCCAGGCGATCTGACGGCGGGTCATCACCTCTGGGCGAAACAGGCCGAGTGCGGCGCAGACGATCAGCAGCGTGACCGCGCCGAAGGCACAGCGCCAGAACACCACATTCATGACCGGCTGGCCGGACAGAACGACAAACAGCCCGATCGTTCCCGAAATCACCATTGCAACGGTCATTTCGACCGTGCCGCGCATCTTGTCCGACATGCCCACGTCCCTTGGTTTCAGGGCTGCATTTGTACGCTTGTGGTTGGCCGGGTTATATAGATTATGGAAGGTGATTGTGAGGCGTAGGCTAATCTTGTAAGGTAATCTTACGAAAATACCTAAGGGGCTTGCATGCTGGACGATCTCGACAGGCGCATTGTCGAAATTTTGGTCGATGACGCCCGGATTTCGCTGAAGGAACTGGCCCAGCGAGTGAACCTGTCGTCGCCAAGCACGTCGGAACGCCTCAGGCGGCTGGAAGAGCGTGGCGTGATCCGCGCCTTCACCGTCGACATCGATCCGACTGCGCTCGGCTACACCTTGCAGGCGATCGTGCGTATCCGGCCGCTGCCGGGCAAGCTGCATCAGGTGCAGAAGCTGATCGAGGACATCGCGCAGTTTTCGGAATGCGACAAGGTGACCGGCGACGACTGTTTCATCGCGCGCCTGCACATCCGCTCCATCGACGAGCTCGACAAGATTCTCGACCAGATCACCGACAAGGCCGAAACCAACAGTTCGATCGTCAAGGCGCAGCCGGTGAAACGGCGCTTGCCGCCGCTGGCCTGATTGCATTGGGCACAAAAAAGCCGGCGCTTGTGGCGCCGGCTTTCGATAGCGGGCTGAAGAAAAATCAGCCGATTTTCTGGCCGGTCTTGGCCCAGTCGGACAGGAACATCTCGAGGCCCTTGTCGGTCAGCGGGTGCTTGACCAGCGCCTTGAGCGTTGCCGGCGGGATGGTGGCGACGTCAGCACCGATCATCGCAGCGCGCTTGACGTGCTCGGTCGAGCGGATCGAGGCGGCGAGGATTTCGGTGTCGAAGCCATAGTTGTCGTAGATGTGGCGGATCTCGGCGATCAGCTCCATGCCGTCGACACCCATGTCGTCGAGACGGCCGATGAACGGCGAGATGAAGGTCGCACCCGCCTTGGCGGCGAGCAGGGCCTGGTTGGCGGAGAAGCACAAAGTGACATTGACCATACGGCCTTCCGAGGTCAGCGCGCGGCAGGCCTTGAGACCGTCGAGCGTCAGCGGCACCTTGATGCAGATGTTGTCGGCGATCTTCGACAGCACCGCCGCTTCCTTCATCATCTCGGCATATTCGGTGGCGGCGACTTCCGCCGAAACCGGGCCTTCGACGATGTCGCAGATTTCTTTGGTCACTTCGGCGATGTTGCGACCGGACTTGAGGATCAGCGAGGGATTGGTGGTGACGCCGTCGAGAAGGCCGAGCTCGTTGAGCTCACGGATGTCCTTCACGTCGGCGGTGTCGACGAAAAACTTCATAACTGTCTCCTTGGCAATGGATGGGTGCCCCAGGGACACCGGATATGTCGGCCTTTGCTCTAAACCAAGTTCGGGGCAAGGTCACGCGTCATGACCGCCGATTCGCCAAGAACAAGGGCCGCCCCCGTGCTGGTGCCGATGCCGGCCGAGCGCGCCTATTCCTATGCCGTGCCCGACGGCATGCAGGTGGTGCCCGGCTCGATCGTGCGCGTGCCGCTGGGGCCGCGCGAGGTGGCCGGCATCGTCTGGGATGGACCGGTCGAAGCCGTCGATCCGAAGAAGCTCAGGCCGATCGCCCATGTCTTCGATTGTCCGCCCGTCAACGACGAGATGCGGCGGCTGGTCGACTGGATTGCGCAGTACACCTTGTCGCCGCCCGGCATGGTGGCGCGGATGATCCTGCGTGCGCCCGAGGCTTTCGACCCGGAGCCATGGACGGAAGGCATCAAGCGCAGCGATGGCGAGCCCGACCGGATGACGGCGGCGCGCAGCCGTGTGCTCGAAATGGCCAGTGACGGCATGGCCTGGACGCGCTCGGGGCTGGCGCATGCCGCCGGCGTTTCTTCGACCGTGGTCGACGGGTTGAGGGCGCAAGGCGTATTCGAGACGGTGATGATCCCGCCGCGGCCGGTGGTGGCGGCGCCCGACACATCTTATGCCAGCGCCGAATTGACGGGCGATCAGGTGGCGGCGGCGGCAGGCCTGCGCGACCAGGTCGAAGCCGACCGATTCGGCGTCACCCTGATCGACGGTGTCACCGGTTCGGGCAAGACCGAAGTCTATTTCGAAGCGGTCGCGGCAGCCCTCGACAAGGGCAAGCAGGTGCTGATCCTGCTGCCTGAAATCGCCCTGACCCAGGCGTTCCTCGATCGCTTCCAGAATCGCTTCGGCGCAAAGCCGGCCGAGTGGCATTCGGACCTGCCGCCGAGGATGCGTGAGCGCGTCTGGCGCCAGGTCGCCGAAGGCGGGGTGCGCGTGGTCGCCGGCGCGCGCTCGGCGCTGTTTTTGCCGTTCAACAATCTCGGGCTCATCGTCGTCGACGAAGAACACGACCCTGCCTACAAGCAGGAGGACCGCGTCTTCTACAACGCCCGCGACATGGCTGTCGTGCGCGCCCATATCGGCGGCTTCCCGGTGGTGCTGGCGTCGGCCACGCCGTCGGTGGAAAGCCGCGTCAATGCCGAGCAAGGCAAGTATGCCCGTGCCGTGCTGTCGGCGCGTTTCGCCGAAGCCGCGCTGCCGCAACTTGCCACCATCGACATGCGGCGTTCGCCGCCGGCGCGCGGCGGCTTCCTGTCGCCGGTGCTGCTCGGCAAGATGCGCGAGGCACTCGCCCGGCAAGAGCAGTCGCTGCTGTTTCTCAATCGGCGTGGCTATGCACCGTTGACTTTGTGCCGGGTCTGCGGCCATCGCTTCGGTTGCCCGGTCTGCTCGGCCTGGCTGGTCGAGCACCGCTTCCGCGGGCAGCTCGTCTGCCACCATTGCGGCCATAACGAAAAGCGGCCCGAAGCCTGCCCGGAATGCGGCACCTTCGATCATCTTGTTGCCTGTGGTCCCGGCGTCGAACGCATTGCTGAGGAAGTAGTCTCGCACTTCCCCGATGCGCGGACCATCGTGCTGTCGTCGGACATGCTGGGCGGGGTGAAGCGGCTGAGATTGGAGCTTGAGGCGATCGCCAATGGCGAGGCCGACATCATCATCGGCACGCAGCTCGTCGCCAAGGGCCACAACTTTCCCAACATGACACTTGTCGGTGTCGTCGACGCCGATCTTGGCCTGGCCAATGGCGATCCGCGTGCCGCCGAGCGGACCTACCAGCTGCTGTCGCAGGTGACCGGCCGGGCAGGGCGCACCGGCAAGAAGAGCCTCGGCCTGCTGCAGACGTTCCAGCCCGACCATCCGGTGATGCGGGCGATCGTGTCAGGCGATTCGGAGGCCTTTTACGACCGCGAGATATCGGAGCGAGAGAAGTCGGCATTGCCTCCTTTTGGGCGGCTCGCCGGCATCATTGTCAGTGCGGCGACAAGGCCCGAAGCGGAAAGCCACGCACGCGGGCTGCGCCGCGCCGCCCAGGTCGCGCAGGATGTGCACGTGCTTGGCCCTGCCGAGGCGCCGCTGGCGTTGATCGGCGGGCGCCATCGCTTCCGGCTGCTGGTGCAGGCCGACAGGAAAGCGGACATCCAAGGCTACATCCGCGCGTTGATTGCGGCCGGGCCCAAGGTGCGCGGTTCGGTGCGCGTGCAGGTCGACATCGACCCGCAGAGCTTTCTGTAACTGGCTAGGTTGGTCGGGCGATCATGCCGAGCAGCGGTGGTTTTGCGGCTGTGCCATGAATTGTCTTTTCCAGCGTGTAACTGGCCGCTGCCAGACGCACCGCGATAGCGCGCTCGATGGTTGGAATCTGGCTGGCACCTGGCGGCTCGAAGAACAGAAACAGCTGGCCCTCGGGCGCAAGCAGCGAACGGATCAGCTTGAGCTCGCGCGCCGCTTCCAGCCAAAACAAGTTGACGTTGATGGCAAAGATCTTGTCGAAGGCCTGGCCCGCGCCCTTCCAGTCGGCGAAAGCGCCTTGAGTAAGCGCAGCCTTGCCGGCGGTGATCGCCGCGCGGTTTCTCTCCTCGGCAGAGCTAGTCGCGCTGTCCGACCGATCCAGCCCGGTGATGTGCCCGTCGATCAGAAGCGGCGTGATCTCCGCCATCGCCACGCCGCGCCCGCATCCGATTTCGAGCAGCCTGTCGCCCGGTTGAACGGCGAGATGGTCGATTGCCCAGGCAATCCGCTCCGGTATGGCCATGGCCGTCTCCACTGCCGACACGGCCACATCATACGTGTTCCAGCCGTCCCCGCCAGTTGCGTACTGGCGCTCGGCACGCCGTTCGCTATGATCGCTACGGATTCACGGCCTGGCCGGAGGGGGAATATGGAATTCGCATTTCCGTGGCCGACAAGCCAGGGCGAGTGGCTGGCGTGGAGCTCGGCGGCGGTCACGCTGCTGTTCGGCGTCATCTTGTTCTTCGCCCCGAGAATCGCCTTCCGCCTGCTCAGGTTGCAGGCGCGGCCCGACAATCCGGAAGCCATCGCCCAGGGGCGCGCCACCATGGCCGGCTTCTTCCTCGGTGTCGGGCTGTGCGCGATTCTGCTCGCCCAGCCATGGCTTTACATGGCACTCGGCGTGTCCTGGCTGTTCGCGGCCTTCGGCCGGATCGTCGCCATGATGTCGGACGGTGCCAACACCCCATACAACTGGGTGGCGATCGTTATCGAACTGGGTCTGGCAGCCCTACCCCTGGGGTTTGTTTTCGGCTTCTGGCCGTGAATCGCTGTCAAGCCGCCGCTCTGATGCGCAAGATGCGACAATAGTGCCTTTGAAGGCTGTTAGAGGACGTGTTGCGGTCCTCAAAAGCCTGTGCTAGACGGCAATCGACTTTCGGCCGGAGGGATGCGGTTGCCGCAAGCTCCGGGGTCAAAAAACGCAGTAAGGTCAAAGATTTAGCTAGAGTCTCACACTCGCGCCAACAATCTTGCGGCCTGTCAGACAAGAGAAAAGACGGTCCGTGACCCAATCTTCCTCGCCAATCTCCGGTGTCGCTGAGCGCTATGCGGGATCGTTGTTCGATCTCGCGCTCGAAGCAGGCGCTGTTGCAAAGGTAGAAGCCGACCTCGGTCGTTTCGCCGCGCTGCTCGATGGCAGCGCCGATCTCGATCGCCTGATCAAGAGCCCGGTGTTCTCAGGCGAAGATCAGGAAAAGGCCATTTCGGCGATTGCCGACAAGGCCAAGATCACCGGTCTGGCCGGCAATTTCCTCCGCCTCGTGGCGCGCAATCGCCGCCTGTTCGCCCTGCCCGGCATGATCAAGGCGTTCCGCCAGATCGCCGCCGAGCATCGTGGCGAGACGTCGGCCGAGGTGACTTCGGCGCATGCGTTGACCGCTGCGCAGGAAACGGAACTCAAGTCGGCGCTGAAGAGCGTCGCCGGCAAGGACGTGGCGATCTCGGTCACCGTCGATCCTTCGCTGCTCGGCGGCCTGATCGTGAAGATGGGCTCGCGCCAGATCGATACGTCGCTCAAAACCAAACTCAATTCGCTCAAGCTTGCACTGAAAGAGGTCGGCTGATGGACATCCGCGCCGCGGAAATTTCCGCAATTCTGAAAGACCAGATCAAGAACTTCGGCAAGGAAGCCGAAGTTACCGAAGTCGGTCAGGTTCTGTCGGTGGGCGACGGTATCGCCCGCGTCTACGGTCTCGACAACGTCCAGGCGGGCGAAATGGTCGAGTTCCCGGGCGGCATCCGCGGCATGGCGCTGAACCTTGAAAGCGACAACGTCGGCGTCGTCATCTTCGGTGCCGACCGCGACATCAAGGAAGGCGACACCGTCAAGCGTACCGGCTCGATCGTCGACGTCCCGGTTGGTCCGGAGCTGCTTGGCCGCGTGGTCGACGCGCTCGGCAACCCGATCGACGGCAAGGGCCCGATCAAGGCCAAGGAACGTCGCCGCGTCGACGTCAAGGCGCCCGGCATCATCCCCCGCAAGTCGGTGCATGAGCCGATGTCGACCGGCCTCAAGGCCATCGACGCGCTGATCCCGGTCGGCCGCGGCCAGCGCGAGCTGGTCATCGGTGACCGTCAGACCGGCAAGACCGCCATCATTCTCGACACCATCCTGAACCAGAAGGCTATTCACCAGTCCGGTCCGGACAAGGAAAAGCTGTACTGCGTCTATGTCGCCGTCGGTCAGAAGCGTTCGACCGTCGCGCAGTTCGTCAAGGTGCTCGAAGAGCGCGGCGCGCTCGAATACTCGATCATCATCGCGGCAACCGCGTCCGATCCGGCTCCGATGCAGTTCCTGGCGCCGTTCGCCGGCTGCGCCATGGGCGAATACTTCCGCGACAACGGCATGCATGCGCTGATCGGCTATGACGATCTGTCCAAGCAGGCCGTCGCCTACCGCCAGATGTCGCTGCTGCTGCGCCGCCCGCCGGGCCGCGAAGCCTACCCGGGCGACGTCTTTTATCTGCACTCGCGTCTGCTCGAGCGTTCGGCCAAGCTGAACGACGAAAACGGCTCGGGTTCGCTGACCGCACTTCCAGTCATCGAGACACAGGCCAACGACGTGTCGGCCTACATCCCGACCAACGTGATCTCGATCACCGACGGCCAGATCTTCCTCGAGACCAACCTGTTCTTCCAGGGCATCCGTCCTGCCGTGAACGTCGGTCTGTCGGTGTCGCGCGTCGGCTCGTCGGCCCAGATCAAGGCGATGAAGCAGGTTGCAGGCTCGATCAAGGGCGAGCTCGCGCAGTACCGCGAAATGGCGGCGTTCGCGCAGTTCGGCTCCGACCTCGACGCCGCTACCCAGCGTCTGCTCAACCGCGGTGCGCGCCTGACCGAGCTGCTCAAGCAGCCGCAGTTCTCGCCGCTCAAGACCGAAGAGCAGGTTGCGGTAATCTTCGCCGGCGTCAACGGCTACCTCGACAAGCTGGCCCTCAACAAGGTCGGCAAGTTCGAGCAGGGTCTGCTGGCTTACATGCGCTCGGAAGGCAAAGACGTTCTCGACGGCATCCGTACGGAGAAGGCGCTCAGCGACGATCTCCGCGGCAAGCTCAAGGGTCACATCGACGCTTTCGCGAAAAACTTCGCCTGACACTGACGGATAAGGCATGGCCTCGCTAAAAGACCTCCGCAACCGTATCGCCTCGGTCAAGGCGACGCAGAAAATCACCAAGGCGATGCAGATGGTCGCCGCGGCGAAGCTGCGTCGCGCCCAGGAAGCTGCGGAAGCCGCGCGTCCCTACTCGCAGCGCATGGGTGCGGTTCTCGCGAACATCGCCCAGGCTGTCGGCGGCGGTGGCGATGCTCCGGCGCTGATGACCGGCACCGGCAAGGACGACGTGCACCTGCTCGTCGTCTGCACGGCCGAGCGCGGCCTGTGCGGCGGCTTCAACAGCCAGATCTCGCGTCTGGCCCGCGACCATGTCCGCAAGCTCCAGGCCTCGGGCAAGACGGTCAAGATCATCACCGTCGGCAAGAAGGGCTACGATGTCCTGCGTCGCGATTTCGCTTCGCTGATCATCGATCGCGTCGAACTGCGCGATGCCAAGCAGGTTGGCTTCGTCCATGCCGACATGATTGCCAAGAAGGTGATCACCCTGTTCAACCAGGGTGGCTTCGACGTCTGCACGCTGTTCTATTCCGAGTTCAAGTCGGTGATCAGCCAGGTTCCGACAGCACAGCAGGTCATCCCTGCCGCTGCTCCTTCGGTCGGCACCGATACCGCGACCAGCGGTGGCGCTGTATACGAATACGAGCCGGAGCCGGGCGAAATCCTCGGCGATCTCATTCCGCGCAACATCTCGGTGCAGATCTTCCGGGCGCTGCTGGAAAATGCTGCCGGTGAAATGGGTGCCAAGATGAGCGCGATGGACAACGCCACGCGCAACGCAGGCGACATGATCAACAAGCTGACGATCACGTACAACCGCCAGCGTCAGGCCCAGATCACCAAGGAACTGATCGAGATTATTTCGGGCGCCGAAGCGCTCTAGCCACGTGATGGCTCGCCGCAAGGCGGGTCCGCGTGAAACAACGAACGGACACAGAGGTTAGAACGATGGCTAAAGCAGCTACTCCGAAAGCCGCTCCGGCGGCGGAAAAGGCCCCGGCAGCAAAGAAGGCGGCGCCTGCCAAGGCAGCCGCTGCCAAGGTCGAAAAGTCGGCGGTCGTCGCCACCGGCGCTGGCCGCGTTTCGCAGGTCATCGGCGCCGTCGTCGACGTGCAGTTCGACGGTGAGCTGCCGCCGATCCTGAACGCGCTCGAAACGATGAACGGCGGCAACCGCCTGATCCTCGAAGTGGCGCAGCACCTTGGCGAAAACACCGTCCGCTGCATCGCCATGGACATTTCGGAAGGTCTCGTTCGTGGCCAGGCCGTCCGTGACACCGGTTCGCCGATCATGGTTCCGGTTGGCGACGAGACCCTCGGCCGTATCATGAACGTCATCGGCGAGCCGGTCGACGAAGCTGGCCCGGTCAAGACCAAGTCGAAGCGCGCCATCCACCAGGAGGCGCCTGCTTATGTCGACCAGTCGACGGAAGCGCAGATCCTCGTCACCGGCATCAAGGTCGTCGACCTGCTGGCGCCTTACGCCCGCGGCGGCAAGATCGGCCTGTTCGGCGGCGCCGGCGTCGGCAAGACCGTTCTGATCCAGGAACTGATCAACAACGTCGCCAAGGCGCACGGTGGTTACTCGGTGTTCGCCGGCGTCGGCGAGCGCACCCGCGAAGGCAACGATCTCTATCACGAAATGATCGAGTCGGGCGTCAACAAGGACCCGCACGAGAACAACGGCTCGACCGAAGGTTCCAAGTGCGCCCTGGTGTTCGGCCAGATGAACGAGCCGCCTGGTGCGCGCGCCCGCGTCGCCCTGTCGGGCCTGACCATCGCCGAGCATTTCCGCGACCAGGGCCAGGACGTTCTGTTCTTCGTCGACAACATCTTCCGCTTCACCCAGGCGGGCTCGGAAGTGTCGGCTCTTCTCGGCCGTATTCCTTCGGCAGTGGGCTATCAGCCGACGCTGTCGACCGACATGGGCCAGATGCAGGAACGCATCACCACCACCAACAAGGGTTCGATTACCTCGGTTCAGGCCATTTACGTGCCCGCCGACGACTTGACCGATCCGGCGCCGGCAACCTCGTTCGCGCACCTTGACGCGACGACCGTTCTCAACCGCGCGATCTCGGAAAAGGGTATCTACCCGGCTGTGGATCCGCTTGACTCGACTTCGCGCATGCTCGATCCGCTGATCGTCGGCGAAGAGCACTATTCGGTCGCCCGTCGCGTCCAGGAAATCCTCCAGCGCTACAAGTCGCTGCAGGACATCATCGCCATCCTGGGCATGGACGAGCTGTCGGAAGAGGACAAGATCACGGTCGCCCGCGCCCGCAAGATCGAGCGCTTCCTGTCGCAGCCGTTCTTCGTCGCCGAAGTGTTCACCGGTTCGCCCGGCCAGCTGGTTCCGCTCGAAGACACCATCAAGAGCTTCAAGGGCCTGGTCGACGGCGAGTACGATCACCTGCCGGAAGCTGCCTTCTACATGGTCGGCGGCATCGACATGGCGATCGAGAAGGCCCAGCGCCTGGCTGCGGAAGCGGCATAATCATAAAAGCCGCAGCGCGGGCCTGGTGGTCCGCGCTGTCGCACCGATGACTGCCCTTGCGGGCAGTTCTGCTCGGAACTCCGTCCAAGCATTTGTGAGACACCATGGCTGAAGCATTCAAATTCGAACTGGTCTCGCCCGAGCGTCTGCTCGTTTCGGAGCAGGTCGAGTCCGTCGTCATTCCCGGGGCGGAAGGCGAAATGACTGTCATGGCCAACCATGCGCCGGTCATGACCACGATCAAGCCGGGCGTCGTGACGGTGAAGACCGTCGGTGGCAAGGAGGAGCGTTACGTCGTGTTCGGCGGCTTCGCCGACATCGTTCCCGCCGGTTGCACGCTGCTTGCCGAATCGGCGACGCCCGTGAAGGACATCGACCGCGCCGAACTGCTGCGCCGCATCCAGGAAGCGCGCGAGGACGTCTCCGACGCCAAGGAAGACCAGGCCCGCACCAAGGCGGAAGCCTACCTCAACCACCTGTCGACATTGGAAGCCGCGATCTAAGGCTCTCGCCTGGATAGGCTCAGTTCGAAAGATCAGCTCAAGCCGTCGGTCCACCGGCGGCTTTTTTGCTTTTGGCTCCAGACTCGGAGCCAGAGGCCGCGAGCCATGTTTAGTTGCTCCACATGCTGACCGCATCAGTCAGTGGCAGCAAGTCGTGAGGCCGGGCGCGGGCTTCGGTCGGCGTGGCTGAAAAACGCGGTGCAGGGGCGGGCTGTGTCAGTCCGTCCAGCTCAATGAAGTTCTCCCGCGCGACGAGATGCGGATGCTTCGCCGCCTGGTGAAGATCGAGCACCGGCGAAACGCAGGCGTCGGAATGTTCGAGCAAGGCGAGCCATTCAGCACTTGGGCGCGTGCAGATCAGTGCTGCGATCTGCTCTTTCAGTACCGGCCAATTGCGCGGGTCGGCGCGTAGCGCATGGGCTGAAGCATCGAGCCCGACAGCTTGACGAAACAGTTCGAAGAACTGCGGCTCGATCGGGCCGACGGCGATATGGACACCGTCCGCGCAAGCGTAAGTGCCGTAATAGGGCGCGCCGCCATCGAGCAGGTTGGCATCGCGTTCCGCTCGCCAGCCGCCCGAGGCTGCAAGGTCGTGCGCCATGCTCATCAGCTGGATGGTGCCGTCGCAAATAGCGGCGTCGACGATCTGGCCAGTTCCGGTGCGCTGGGCAGAAAGAAGTGCGGCGAGCATGCCGGAGACGAGGAACATCGCACCGCCGCCGAAGTCGCCGACGAGATTGAGCGGCGGTAGCGGCCGGTCGGCCGGGCCGATCGCGGCGAGGGCACCGGTGATCGCGATGAAGTTGATGTCATGTCCAGCGTGGCTGGCAAGCGGACCGGTCTGGCCCCAGCCGGTCATGCGGCCGTAGACAAGGCGTGGGTTGCGCTCAAGCATGGGTTCGGGCCCAAGCCCCAGTCGTTCCATGACGCCGGGCCTGAATCCTTCGATAAGCGCGTCGGCACGGTCGACAAGCTGGCGCACCATGTCAGCTTCGTCAGGAGCCTTAAGGTCTGCTTCCACTGTCGGTCGCCCGCGTCCGGAAATCGGATCGGGGAGCGTCGCCACAGCACCTGGCCTGGCTACGCGGATGACATCGGCGCCCATGTCGGCGAACTGCATGGCGGCAAACGGGGCAGGGCCAAGCCCGACGAACTCGATGACGCGGATCCCCGCCAGTGGGCCTTTCGCTGTTGCCGCCATGATGGCTCCTTCCTGCTGCCCGAGATCATTGGCCGGTCATTGAAAAGGCTCGGCTTGTTGGCGTAGTGGGCCACGCCGAAGACGTTATCTTGCGCCGGCGGCAACCAGGACCTTTTCGATGTCGGTGAAGCCGTGCTTGCGGGCGTTCTGCAGCGGGCTGATGCCGTCGCCATCGGCGAGGTTGACGTTGGCGCCGGCGTCGACGAGCAACTTGACGATGGCGACGTGGCGCGGGCCACCATCGCCGAGCACGATGGCTTCCAGCAGAGCTGTCCAGTTGAGCTTGTTGACGTGGTCGACATCGACACCGGCCTCGATCAGCGTGCGCACGGTTTCGACATGGCCGCGTTCGGCAGCCGGGATCAGCGCGGTGCCGCCATAGCGGTTGGTGCTCTTGAGATCGGCGCCATGGGCGAGCGTCATTTTCAGGATCTCGAGATGCCCACGCGCGCCGGCATAGAGATACGGGCTGTCGTTGATCGTATCCTTGGCGTTGACGTCGGCGCCGGCATCGATCAACACCTTCGCGGCATCGACCTGGTTGGCGTGGGTGGCGAGCAAAAGCGCGGTGCGACCGCCGTCGTCGCGTGCGTCGATGCCGGCGCCCCTGGCAAGCAGGTCGCGGATAGCCACCGCATCGCCCTTGCTTGCACTTACCTGCAATTCACGTTCGAGCATGTTTTCTCCTGCCGCCGGGCCAATCCATGACATGGCGGCGAATGCCAGGACAGAGGCGATCTTGAGCAATAGGCGGTTCATTCTCGTATCTTTCAATGCGTGTGGCCAGGACGGCATGGATCGCGGGCTTCGCTCGCCAAGTTTTACCTTCTGAAACCAAATCTGTTCGTGATTATGGCAGATGACATTGGTGTCTTGTTTGTGAGTGCCATACGGTCTAATGCGGATTGTCAGCTGGGACGGGGGTCAACGGCAACGACATCAGGAATCCACGTGAAGGGAATCATTCTAGCGGGCGGTAGTGGCACGCGACTCTACCCTGCAACACTTGCAGTATCGAAGCAGATACTGCCGATCTACGATAAGCCGATGATCTATTACCCGCTTGGCGTCCTCATGCTGGCGGGTATTCGGGACATCCTTGTCATCTCGACCCCGCGCGATCTACCGCAGTTCCAGCAGCTTCTCGGCGACGGCTCGGCGTTTGGCGTGTCGTTTTCCTATGCTGTTCAGCCGTCCCCCAATGGTTTGGCCGAGGCGTTTATCATCGGGCGCGAGTTTATCGGCAACAGCCCGGTGGCGCTCATCCTGGGTGACAACATCTTTTATGGCGACGGCTTGTCGGAGCGTTGCCGGGCAGCCGTCGCGCGCCCAAGCGGCGCCTCGGTCTTCGCCTATCACGTCGAGGATCCGCAACGCTACGGTGTCGTGGCATTCGACCGGACGACCCAGCGCGCCTTGTCGATCGAGGAAAAGCCTGAGAAACCGCGTTCCAACTGGGCGGTGACCGGCCTTTATTTCTACGACAATTCGGTTGTCGACATTGCGTCGTCGATCAAGCCGTCGGCGCGTGGCGAGCTGGAGATCACCGACGTCAACCGCATCTATCTTGAGCGCGATACGTTGCACGTCGTGCGCCTGGGCAGGGGATACGCCTGGCTCGACACCGGCACGCATGACAGCCTTCACGAGGCGTCATCATTCGTGCGCACCATCGAGCATCGCCAGGGCATCAAGATCATGTGTCCGGAAGAGATCGGGTTTGAACTGGGCTGGGTCAGCGAAGAGGACGTGCTGCGCCGTGCTGCCGAACTCGGCAAGACCGACTATGCGCGTTACCTTGAACGCCGGGTCAGGGAAATCGGCCATGGTTGAAGTCATCGATCTGGGCCTGGACGGCGTTGTTGAGATACGCGTGCCCAGGTTCGAAGACGCGCGCGGTTTTTTCTCCGAGACGTGGAATGCCGACAAGCTGGCGCAGGCCGGAATCGCCGTCGATTTTGTCCAGGACAACCACTCGCTGTCGCGGGAGCGGGGGGTGTTGCGCGGGCTGCACTTCCAGAAGCCACCCTTCGCGCAAGACAAGCTCGTGCGCGTGCTGCGCGGGTCGATCTATGACGTTGCCGTCGACATACGGGTGGGCTCGCCGACTTTTGGCAAGTGGGTGGGACTGACGGTTTCCGCCACGCAGTGGAACCAGATACTCGTACCCAAGGGTTTCGCGCATGGCTTTGTCACGCTCGAGCCCGACACCGAAGTTGCCTACAAGGTGTCGGCACCCTATTCGCAGCCGCATGACCGCTCGATCCGCTTCGATGATCCTGCTATCGCCATCGCTTGGCCCGTTGCTGCGCCAGAACTGATCCTGTCGGACAAGGATGCTACTGCCCCCTTGCTCGCTGAAGTCGAAACTGGATTCGTCTAGCCGTGAAAAACGTCCTTCAAACTGTCCTGGTCACAGGTGGTGCCGGTTTTATCGGCTCGGCCGTCTGCCGGCATCTCGTCGCAACCGGCAAATACCGCGTCGTCAACTTGGACAAGCTGACCTACGCCGGCAATCTGACGTCGTTGCGTGCGCTCGAAGGCAATCCGAACTACGCCTTCCGGCACGCCGATATATGCGACACCGACAAGGTGCGGCAGATCTTGGCCGACGAGGCTGTCGACCTCGTCATGCACCTGGCGGCGGAAAGCCATGTCGACCGTTCGATCGACGGGCCGATGGCCTTCGTCACCACCAATGTCGTCGGTACCGCGAGCCTGTTGCAGGCCACGCTCGACCACTGGCGGACCCTTGGCGACGAGGCACGCAAACGCTTCCGCTTCCATCACGTCTCGACCGACGAGGTGTTCGGCGACCTGCCCTTCGATTCCGGGATCTTCACTGAGGAATCGCCCTACAAGCCGTCATCGCCCTACTCGGCGTCGAAGGCCGCGTCCGACCATTTCGTGCGCGCCTGGCGCGAGACCTACGGACTGCCGGTCGTTCTCTCCAACTGTTCCAACAATTACGGGCCCTACCACTTCCCGGAAAAGCTGATCCCGCTCGTCATTGCCAACGCTCTGGATGAGCAGCCGCTGCCGGTCTACGGCAAGGGTGCCAACATCCGCGACTGGCTGTTCGTGGAGGATCACGCCAGGGCGCTTGAAGCTGTCATGACCAAAGGCCGGATTGGGGAGAGCTACAACATTGGCGGTCGCGCCGAGCGCACCAATCTCGAAGTCGTGGAGACCATCTGCACCCTGCTCGACGCACGACGGCCGCGCGCCGACGGCCGCTCCCATCTCGACCTCATCACCTACGTCACGGATCGGCCCGGGCATGACCGGCGCTATGCGATCGACCCGACCAAGAGCGAGCAGGAACTGGGCTGGACGCCGCTGGAGACGTTCGAGACCGGCCTTGCCCGGACAGTCGATTGGTACCTGGCCAATGGCTGGTGGTGGCGGCCGCTTCGCGAGCAGCGATTCGACGGAACCCGCCAGGGCCTGGTCACCGCCAAGTGAAGATCCTGGTTACCGGAACATCCGGCCAACTGGCGCGCTCGCTTGCCGAGCGCGCGCCGGGCAAAGCTGACATCGTCTTGGTCGGGCGGCCTGACCTCGATCTTGAAGATCCCACGACTTTTGCCCCGGTTCTGAATTCGGTCGCTCCTGACATGGTCATCAACGCGGCGGCTCATACCGGTGTCGATCAACAGGAAGACGAGCCCGAGCGTGCGTTTCGCATCAATGCCGAGGCGCCGGCGGAGCTGGCGCGGCTGACCCGGCTTGCAGGCATTCCGATTGTCCAGGTTTCGACCGACTACGTCTTCGACGGCAGGTTGGAGCGGCCTTATGTCGAGACGGACATACCCAATCCGCTGACAGTCTATGGCCGCAGCAAGCTGGCAGGCGAGGAAGCGGTTCGCGCCGGCAATCCAGACCATCTGGTGGTGCGCACTGCCTGGGTCATCAGCTGCCATGGCCGCAACTTCGTCAAGACGATGCTGTCGCTCGCCGCGACACGCGACCGGTTGCAGGTCGTGGCGGACCAGTTCGGCAATCCAACGGAAGCCCATGATCTTGCCGATGGTCTGCTGGCCGCCGCCGCAACTTGGCAAAAGCGGAGAGGCTTTCCACAAGGCCTCTACCATCTCGCCGGCCAGGGCCGCGCCAGCTGGTACGATCTGGCAGCTCACATCTTCGACGTCAGCGCCTCGCTTGGCGGGCCGTCCGCATTTGTCGAGCCGGTCGGCAGCGATCAATGGCCGGCAAAAGCTGCGCGCCCGGCGAATTCGCAATTGAATTCAGAGGCCTTTGCCCGCGATTTCAACTACCGCGCTGGCGAGTGGCGGGAGCGGGTCGGGGCCTTGGTCACGGAACTGACAGGGTCGACGCACAGGTGAACCTGTGCTCCGCCGCGCTTGTCGCTGCGAAGGCCAGTTGCCTGCCATTCGAAGATTTCCCGCCTGGGTTGATCACTCGATTGCAACAGCGGAAAGAAGCCGTGATTGTAGATGTGTTGTCCCGATAGCCTTTTCACTGCATAGATGTGAAACGAGGCAAAGCTCATTGCTTTAGGCAGGAGTCGGACATTTACGTTAAGTCAAGTTGATGCGGACGACTTTATGACACCGGAAGTGGATTTGATCGTCGTTACCCACAACAGCGGCTCGGTCTTGCCTGTGTTTTTGGCGACTGTTCCGCGTTGTGCAGACATTGTCGTCGTCGACAATGCTAGCGTCGACGACTCCGCGACGCTTGCCAAAAGTGCCGGGGCGAAGGTCATCGAGATTGAAGAAAATGTCGGTTATGGCAGTGCCTGCAACGTCGGTGCGGCTTCCGGCAATGCGCCATTCCTGCTGTTTGCCAATCCCGATCTCCGCTTCGAGGCTGGTACTTTAGAGGCGCTCGTCGCTGCCGCCGCCGCCCATCCCGAGGCGGCCTTCAATCCGCTGTTCTATTCGGGCTCGCGCCGGCGTTTCAGGCGGTGGTCGCGGCTATTGCCGGCGTCCGACTTTTGGTACGGAGCGCCGCCCGAACATGATTGCGCGATCCCGGTACTGCACGGCGCCTGCATCTTCATCAGGCGCGCGCATTTCGAGAAGGTTGGCGGGTTCGACCAGAAGATCTTCCTGTTTCATGAGGATGACGATCTGAGCATCCGGCTGATGCAAGCTGGCGTCGAGCTTCGCCTTGCAGCGAATGCGGCTGTCGATCATGCCGAGGGACGCTCCAGCGGTCGATCGATTGAGTCCGGGCGCATCAAGGGCGAAGCGATGGGTCGCTCGCTGGTTTATGTCATGAACAAGCATCAAATGCCGCTGGACGTGCCGGCAGAGCGCTTTCGCACATGGCTGAAGCTGCTGTGGCCACATGTGCTGTTCTCCAGCGCGCGCCGCTCCAAGCTTCTGGGATTTGCAAACGGGCTGAATGGCGGCCCGATTAATAGTTTCGGCAAGCGCCAGTGAACGCGCTGACAGGCGCCCCGTTGCGTGAAAGATCTTCCTTCTTGCGCAGAGTCTGGGGAATGTTGCGGCGGATCGCGCAGCCGTCCCGCTGGCTGGCGGAGGCACAGCAGGCGGACCGGCTCTACGATGCCCATGTCGGCAATCTTCTCGGCCATTATCCGGCTGAGGACTACAAGCCGATTGCCAGCGAAGCGCCACCCAAGACCCACGTCCGTCTGTTGGCGTACTATCTGCCACAGTTCCATCCGACGGCTGAAAACGACGCGTGGTGGGGCAAGGGCTTCACCGAATGGCGCAACGTAGCGCGCGCTTTTCCTGTCTTCGACGGCCATTATCAGCCACGGCTGCCGGGCGAACTCGGCTACTACGACCTGCGTTTGCCCGAGATCATGCGCCGGCAGGTCGAACTCGCCAAGCTCTACGGGATCTCGGCCTTCTGCTTCCATTTCTACTGGTTCAGCGGCAGGCGCCTTCTGGAAGGCCCACTGGACCATTACCTGGCGACCGCCGATCTCGATCTGCCGTTCTGCCTGTGCTGGGCCAACGAAACCTGGTCGCGACGCTGGTCCGGCCGCGAGCAGGACGTGTTGCTGGCGCAGCGGCATTCAGCCGAGGACGACGTCGCGGTCATTCGCGGCCTCGACAAATACTTCCGTGATCCCCGCTATCTCAAGATCGACGGCAAGCCCGTCTTCACCATCTATCGTGCAAGCCTCTTTCCAGACCTGAAGGCGACCATTGCGCGCTGGCGCGCCGAGATGGTCACACTGGGTTATCCCGGGATCTATCTGATCGCGACGAACGCGTTCGACTTTGTTGGTCATGAAGATGCCGGTTTCGACGCCCTGTCGGAGTTTCCACCGCATGGCATCCGTACGCCAAATGTGGAAAGCGACATGGCCGTCGCGCCGATCAAGAAGGATGGGAGAATCCGGCGTTACCCGGATGTTGTCGCGGCCGAAGCGGCCAAACGCACGGGCCGCGGCGTCATTCACCCCGGCGTGATGCCGTCATGGGACAACAGTGCCCGCCGTCCGACGTCGTCCCAGATCTACCACGGCTCGACGCCGGCTCTTTTCGAAGAATGGCTCGGCCACGCCATGAAGCGCGCGCGGGCCAACCCGGCGAACGAGCGCCTTGTCTTCATCAATGCGTGGAACGAATGGGGCGAGGGCGCTTATCTCGAACCTGACCTGAGATATGGCTATGCCTATCTCGAAGCGTGCGCAGAAGCCCTTCGGAACCATCGATGACGCCGAGAGATCGGACCGCCTGAAAGCCGTTCGTGGCATAGAAGACGGCGCCGCCCTGGTATCGAGCTTTGCCATGTCCCTTGATGGCAAAGCGCCTTATGAATTGTCGGATGAAGCTCAATTCGACAGACAGTTCCGAAGCCGTACCGCGCCGGCGGCTGCGTGACCTCGGCATTGCGCCCGGCGTCTTCGCCCCTGGCCCGCTCAATGCAATTACCGACGTCGCCGGCGTTCTGGTCGGGCACGCAACCGTTTCCGAAGGTGCCACCATCCGAACCGGCGCGACCGCCATCCTGGCGCATGGCGGCAACATCTTTCGTGACAAGGTGCCGGCGGCAATCGCCGTGTTCAACGGCTACGGCAAGTTCGCCGGCTCGACCCAGATTGAAGAGCTGGGTGAGTTCGAAACGCCAATCGTGCTCACCAACACGCTGGCGACCGGCCGGGCCATCGAGGCGATCCACGCCCATATGCTGGCGCAGCCCGGCAACAGCCGTGTGGTGTCGATCAATGCCGTGGTTGGCGAGACCAACGATTCCCGCCTCAACGACATCCGTGCCGGCCGTCCCGATATTTCGGAGATCAGGGCCGCGATCGATGCCGCAAGCGGAGGCGCTGTGGCCGAAGGTGCTGTCGGTGCAGGCACTGGAACTGTCGCCTTCGGATTGAAGGGCGGTATCGGCACAAGTTCGAGGCGCGTAGCTTTCAAGAGCGGCGAGGTCTTCACGGTCGGGGTTCTGGTGCAGTCGAACTACGGCGGGCGCCTCCTTGTCGATGGCGTGCCCTGGAATGCCAGCCCGACCTGTGAAGACAAGGACGGCTCCATCGTCATCGTCGTTGCGACGGACGCACCCTTGTGCGAGCGCAATCTGAAGCGCCTGGGTCAGCGGAGCTTTGGTGGTCTTGCCAAGACTGGCGCGGCCCTGAGCAACGGCTCGGGCGACTATGCCCTGGCGTTCTCGACCCATGAAAGCGTCAGGCGCACGCCTGAACGGCGCGCCGGCATCGTGATGACGCCGACATTGCCGAACGAACTGGTGTCGCCGCTGTTTGAGGCGGTGATCGAAGCCACGGAAGAAGCGATCCTCAACTCGCTGTGCATGGCGCACACGGTCGAGGGCTATGATGCGGGTAGCGACAAGCCGTCTCGTGTCGAGGCAATTTCCATGGAAGCGTTGGCCCTGTACAAGGCGCGCTGACATCTCACTTGCATTGGAGGGTACCTATGACCGGTGGCCAAAACCGTATCGTCTGGCTGAATGGCAACTATCTGCCGGCAGACGAGGCAAAACTGTCGATCTTCGATCGCGGCTTCCTGTTCGCCGACGGCATCTATGAGGTAACGGCTGTTGTCGATGGCAAGCTGGTCGACAGCGCCTTGCATATGGCGCGGCTGGAGCGCTCGGCCCGTGAGCTCGGCTTGCGCCTGCCCATCACCACCAAGGCGATCGAGGAGATCGAACACGGCCTGATCGAGCGCAATGGCTTGCAGGAGGGGCTGGTCTATCTGCAGCTGACACGCGGTGCCGAGGAGCGCAATTTCCTGTTTGGCGAGGAACTGGAGCCGACGCTGCTGCTGCTCACGCAGCCGAAGGTGCTTGTCGACGTTGCCGCAGCAAAGACCGGCATTGCCGTCAAGACGCTGGCAGATCTGCGCTGGGCCAGGCGCGACATCAAGAGCGTGTCGCTGCTGCCGCAGGTGCTAGCCAAGCGTGACGCCAAGGCGGAAGGCTGCGACGAGGCGTGGATGACCGAGGATGGCCATGTCACCGAAGGTGCGTCGTCGACCGCCTACATCATCACCCATGACGGCAAGATCGTTTCGCCCGCCAACAGCCAGCGCACGCTGCCCGGCTGCACGCGGCAGGCGCTTGTCCAGTTGGCAGGAGAAAGTGGCCTGATACTCGAGCAACGCCGCTTTACCGTCGAGGAAGCATTGGCCGCCGCCGAAGCCTTCATCACCAGCGCCTCGACCTTCGTCATGCCGGTGACCAGCATCGACGGCAAGCCGGTTGGCGGCGGCAAGCCGGGGCCGGTCGTCACACGGCTGCGCGAGATCTATGTCGATCACGCGCGCAAGAGTGCTAGCTGACGCGCAAGGGACCTGATCAGCAGGTGCGAACGGTGCCTGTATCTATCGAGGCCCGCCGCTAAGGCAGGCATGCAAATGCGGTCGTCCTTGCTGCAGATAGTCAAGAAGGACCGCAAGGCGTTCGCTGGCGGCAAGGTCGCCGATGCGGCCTGACTAAGCTAGGGAGGCAGCGACGCTGGAGGAGGTGGCCTATCGGCCACCTCGACGTTTATCGGAGGCTCTGTCTCACGATGCGGCTTGCTGCTGTCAGGCAGCGCGACGCTGGCCCGGCAATGCCGAAGCGGTGGCAGCCTCCGCGAGCGCGAACTGCGTGATCAGCTGGCGCAGGCGGGCGGCTTCGTTGGCGAGCGTCGCGCTGGCGGCGTTGGTCTCCTCAACCATGGCGGCGTTCTGCTGGGTTACCTGGTCTATCTGGTTGACGGCAGTGTTGACCTCGGCAAGGCCGGTCGACTGCTCGCGCGCGGAGGTGGCGATCGCGTCCATGTGTCTGTTGATGGTCACGACATAGGTCTCGATGGTCGTCAGTGCCTCGCCGGTTTGCCGTACCAGCTTGACGCCGGCCTCGACCTCGACACTCGAATGACGGATCAGATCCTTGATTTCCTTGGCTGCCTTGGCCGAGCGCTGCGCCAGTTCGCGTACCTCATGGGCGACGACGGCAAAGCCCTTGCCAGCCTCGCCTGCCCGCGCCGCCTCGACGCCGGCGTTCAATGCCAAAAGATTGGTCTGGAAGGCGATCTCGTCGATGACGCCGATGATGTTGGAGATCTGGCCGGAGGCTTCCTCGATCCGGCCCATGGCTTCGACCGCATTTGCCACCACCTTGCCCGACTGCGCAGCACTGGCATTGGCCTGCATCGCCACCGCCCGCGCCTCGTCGGCGCGCTTGGAGGAGTTGAAGACATTGGCGGTGATCTCGTCGAGCGCGGCAGCCGTCTCTTCGAGCGAGGCCGCCTGCTGCTCGGTGCGGCGCGACAGGTCGTCGGCGCTGACGCTGATCTCACGGGTTCCGTTGTTGATCGATCCGGCCGACAAAGTGACGGCTGACAGCGTGCCGCCGAGCTGGCTGATCGCGGTGTTGAGATCATGGCGCAGTGGCTCGAAATCCGGCGCGAAGGATTGCTCCAGCTGGAACGACAGGTCGCCGGAGGCGAGCCGGCGGAGACCGGCAGCTAGCCCGGAGGTCGCCTGCTGCAACCGTGCCTGGGCAGCGGCTTCCGCCTCTTCGGTCATGCGGATGCGATCGCTCTCGGCCCGGGCCCGCGTGGCCTGTGCCTCCTCTTCCATCCGCCGGTTGGCAATCGCTGCCTGCCGGAATACCTCGACGGCTCCAGCCATCTCGCCGATCTCGTCGCTGTGCCCGGAATAGGGAACCGCAGTCGTTGTGTCGCCGGACGCCAGGCGGTGCATTGCTTCTTGCATGCGCTTGAGCGGGACCGTCACGCCGCCGATCACCAGCCAGACGGAGACGCCGACGATGACGAGCGAGACGACGGCAAGCGCGCTCATCCACAGGACGATGGCTGACTTCAGATCGTTTGCGGCGCCAAATTCCTCCTGGGCCACACGCAGCTGGAGGGTAACCAGGTCGCTGATGGGCGTGGCAAGCGGATCGATCGTCGGATAGAGCCGATCGACGACAAAGCGATCGAGCGATGCCTGGTCCTTTCGCGCGATGATGTCGATCAGAGTGTCGATCTCACTTTTCGAGCTCTCGCGAAGTCCGGCGAAACTTTCGGCCAACGCCTTTTCATCCGGTGTCATGGTCGTGGACGCATAGGCCGTCCAGGAACGGTCGATGGCTTCGATGGCGACGCGCAACGCCTTCTCGCCCTCCGCCCAATCGAGCGCGCCGCCCCTGACCTTGTGTGCCGTGTCGACAATGTTGACGGCGTACATGTCCGCGACGGTCTTCAGGTGGGTCATCGGCTCGACGCGGTCGACGACAATGGTACGGGTCCGCTCCGACATGGATTGCAGCGCCAAAAAGGCTGTTCCGCCTGAGATCAGCAACAAAACCGCCAGGAGGGCGATACTGGCAATGAGCTTCAATCTGATCGTCATGACGGGTTCCGGTTCGCTTCAATGTCGACACTTATCCCGACGATAAGATTGCAATTTTATTAAATGAAAATATTTGTTTTTTGTTCTTGCTGGGTTCTCTGACGGCATACGGGAAGGCTCTTTGCGCGTTTCAACCAGAGCGTTGCTTGAGGCGGCATAAACTGCAACACTAGGGTTCGCGACAGCATATCCCGTCACGCCAATCCCAGAAGCGAATACCAGAGCAGCAAGAATTGTCGAAATTCTGAAGCGCAAGATCGACTCCCGGGTTGTGGGGCCAACAATCAGACCTATTCGTCGACAGACTTCGTCGCAAATAAAGTCTCGATCAAAACGACAGATATGACCGAATTGCTGCGACAGAACTAACTGATGATCGTCGCCACCTTCAAGGTTGCTTTCAGAGCCGTAGGCTCCTGCCATGAACCGCTCAGGCGAGGTCGGAAGCAGCCGTCATTGCGCTGCGCCAGCCGGCGATGCCGGGCCAAAATGAATCGGGCTGTGGAGGGCGATGGCGGAGAGGGAGGGATTCGAACCCCCGATGGGCTTGCACCCATGCCGCATTTCGAGTGCGGTGCATTCGACCACTCTGCCACCTCTCCGCGGTCGTGATCGGCCGTTACCGGCGCGGCGCACTAGATAACGGCTCATGGTCTGTCGCACAAGACCAAATGTGACCGCAATCATGTATCTTTTGCGTCGGGTGGATTTACCCAGCGCGACGCTGCGTCAGTTGGGCCAAAATCCGTTCCGGGCGGCTTGTTCGCCGGCGTTTCGTCTGGTGCCGGATTGCCTCGGCGGTTGTCCGTCTTCGCTGAAGCCTGTATCCAGCTTCGGTCTTCGCGAGGCTTGAAGCGCCTGGCTGGCCGCAATACGGCAGCAAAGCCAAGGTGTTCGCCTTGACTTCATGGCAACCTTCGGTTACGGGACGCCCTGCAATTGGGGTGGAGGGTTCTCTGCGCCATTTGTCATGAACCCGTAACGACTGACAAAAAGACGGCCGAACCGCTCAGGTGGTTCAAAAAGGCCGACCGAACAGCGAAAGGCATAATATGTTCGCAGTCATCAAAACGGGCGGTAAGCAGTATCGCGTTGCCGCCAATGATGTAATCAAGGTTGAGAAGCTCGTCGGCGCCGCCGGCGACACCGTGGAATTCGTTGAAGTGCTCGCCGTTGGCGAAGGCGAAAACGCCGAGATCGGCGCGCCCTTCGTTGCTGGCGCAGTGGTGACGGCGGAAGTGGTCGAGCACGGCCGCAATAAGACCGTGATCGCCTTCAAGAAGCGTCGTCGCCAGAACTCGCGTCGCGCCCGCGGTCACCGCCAGCACCACACCACTGTCCGGATCTCCGAGATCCTGACCGGCGGTGCGAAGCCTTCGAAGAAGGCGGCAGTGAAGGCCGAAGCCGCAGCTGACGTTGCTGCAGAAAAGCCCGCGAAGAAGGCAGCGCCGAAAAAGGCTGCAGCCGTCGCGGAATCAGAGTAATCAGAGCGCTGAAGGAGAACATCCATGGCACATAAAAAAGCTGGCGGTTCGTCGCGCAACGGTCGCGATTCAGAGTCGAAGCGCCTTGGCGTCAAGAAGTTCGGTAGCGAATCCGTGATTCCGGGCAACATTATCGTTCGTCAACGCGGCACCACCTGGCATCCCGGCGTCAACGTCGGCATGGGCAAGGATCATACGCTTTTTGCGCTCGAAGCAGGCGCGGTGACCTTCAATAAAAAAGCCAATGGCCGAACCTACGTATCGGTTAATCCGATTCTCAAGGCCGCGGAGTAGCCGGTTCCGCACTACAACACCGGCGCCCCATCTCGGGAACCGGTGTCTGGCCAAGCCAGGAAAAGGATCAGGGGAGATGGGTTTCCATCTCCCCTTTTTCATTTTTTCCTGGAGGATTTTGACATGGTTGCCGAAAAGGACGACGTCGAAGACGAAAGATTGTCGATCGACTGCCCGATATTGCTGACCGAACGGCTGGTCCTGCGCCCGCCGCACGAAGACGACATCCCCGAGCTGGTGCAGCTGGCCGACAACCGCCACATCGCCGAGATGCTGTCGCGGATGCCGCACCCTTACGGTGAGGCCGAAGCGCGAGCTTTCCTGTCGATGGCGCGAACGCGAAGCGGTGGTGCAGTCTATGCCATCACCATCGCCGACACCGGCGCTTTCGTCGGTTCAGCAGGGCTCAACGTCACCGATCGCGGCCTCGAACTCGGTTACTGGATCGGCGAACCCTACTGGAAGTCGGGCTATGCCACCGAAGCGGCGCATGCGCTTGTCGATCTTGCCTTCCGGGCGACCGATGTTGCCGTGCTCAACGTCTCGTGCCGGGTCATCAACCCGGCGTCGCGTCGGGTGATCCACAAGTGCGGCTTCCAATATGCCGGCCAGGGCATGTTGAACTCGATCGTTGCCGGCCAGGTGCCGGTCGAGCGCTATCGCCTCGATCGCAAGACCTGGGCTAGCCTCAGGTCGTGGGCGCGGTTCTGAGCTGACGGCTCAGGCCAGCTCGACCCACACCGGCTGGTGGTCGGAGCCTGCCGCATCGGCGTCGATGCGTACGGATCTGACCTTGGCGGAAAGGTTGGCCTGGACGAAGACGTAGTCGATGAGGCGGGTCTTTTCCGGATGGGTCGTGTCGGTCCAGGAGACCGATCCATTGGGAACGCCACCTGCCAGCGCGTAGGCATCGACGGGGTGATGGGCGACGATCTGGGCACCTTCGACAGCGTCGGGCGCGCCGGTCATCGCCAGATGTTCGGGCGAGCCTGATACCATGTTGAAGTCGCCCAAAAGCACGAATTCTTCGGGGCAGGGGAGCTCGGGGAATCCGTATTCGGCAGCGCCTGAAATGGCGCCGCCTTCCATCGGATAGGCGTAGACCCGTTGCTTGAGGTGACGGATCTGCGCCATCCGCTCTTCGAGATTGACGTGGTCGAGATGTACCGAATAGACGCGCAGCGGACCCGATGGCGCCATGACGAGCGCTTCGAGTGCGGCGCGTTGCAGGTTGCCGCGATTGAGGCGAAGGCTGCGCGGCAAAAGCAGGCAACGCGACGCAACGATCGGCCAGCGCGACATGACCATGTTGCCGAACTGCAGCCGCTTGTTGGCCGGCTTGCCGTTCTCGAGCAGGCCGAAATCGATGTCCATGGCAACGCCATAGATGTGAAAGTAGTCGGGCAGCAATTCGGCAAGGCCTGCGACCATGTCGGCGCCGTTGTTGCGCATGAAATTGCGGGTCACCTCCTGCAGGGCGATGATGTCGGCGCCCGCGACGCTGGCGGCGATGCGCCCGAGGTCGTAGCGGCCGTCACGGCCGATGCCATACTGGGTGTTGTAGGTGACCAGCTTCACTGTCGAAATCTCCCCGTCATATCAGGCGGCTTCCAATCCGCTCTCGCCCTTAGCCACGCCTTGCGTTATGGCAGGTTCGCTGAAACAACCAAATAGCAACAAGAAACGAACAGTCCGATGAAATTTCTCGATCAAGCCAAGGTTTACATCCGCTCCGGCAATGGCGGTGCCGGCGCGGTGTCGTTCAGGCGCGAAAAATTCATCGAGTTCGGTGGACCCGACGGCGGCGACGGCGGCCGTGGCGGCGACGTCTGGCTCGAGGTCGTCGACGGGTTGAATACGCTGATCGACTATCGCTACCAGCAGCATTTCAAGGCGCAGACCGGCGTGCATGGCATGGGGCGCAACATGACCGGCGCCAAGGGCTCCGACATCATCCTGAAAGTGCCTGTCGGTACCCAGGTCTACGAAGAAGACAACGAGACGCTGATTTGCGACCTGACGCAGGTCGGCCAGCGCTACCTGCTCGCCAAGGGCGGCAATGGCGGCTTCGGCAACCAGCATTTCAAGACCTCGACGAACCAGGCGCCGCGCCGCGCCAATCCCGGCCTGGACGGCCAGGAGATGTGGGTCTGGCTCAGGCTCAAGCTGATCGCCGACGCTGGCCTGGTGGGCCTGCCCAATGCCGGCAAGTCGACCTTCCTTGCCTCGGTCACGGCGGCCAAGCCCAAGATCGCCGACTATCCCTTCACCACGCTGCATCCGGGCCTTGGCGTTGCCCGTATCGACGCCCGCGAATTCGTCATCGCCGACATCCCTGGCCTCATCGAAGGTGCACATGAAGGTGTTGGCATCGGTGACCGCTTCCTCGGCCATGTCGAGCGTACCCGCGTCTTGCTGCATCTCGTTTCGGCGCAGGAAGAAAACCCGGGCAAGGCCTACAAGGTCGTGCGCGGCGAGCTCGAAGCCTATGGCCATGGGCTGACCGACAAGATCGAGATCGTGGCGCTGTCTCAGGTCGACACGCTCGACCCTGATGAACGCAAGAAGAAGGTGGCGTCGCTGAAGCGGGCGGCGGGACGTGCGCCGATCCTGCTTTCGGCGGTTACCCGCGAAGGCGTCGAAGAGACGTTGCGTTCGCTGATGAGCGTTGTTGAGGAAGCGCGGCAGGCCAGCGGCGAGGTGGCACCCTCCGACGCGCGCTGGACCAAGTAGGCCGACCCCGATGACGATCCCTTCGCTGAAGACCTACAAGCGGATCACCGTCAAGATCGGTTCAGCCTTGCTGGTCGATCGAACAACCGGCCTGAAGCGGGAATGGCTCGCTTCGATGGCCGACGACATCGCGACGTTGGCAGAGGCCGGCGCCGACGTTTTGGTGGTGTCGTCAGGCGCGATCGCGCTCGGCCGCACCATCCTTGGCCTCGGCAAGCGCGCATTAAAGCTCGAGGAAAGCCAGGCGGCAGCGGCCGTCGGCCAGATCGCCTTGTCGGGTGCCTGGGCGGAAGAGCTCGCCCGCAAGGGGCTGAAGTCGGGCCAGATTCTGGTCACGCTCGGCGACACCGAGGAGCGCCGCCGCTATCTCAATGCGCGCGCCACCATCTCGACCCTGCTCAAGTTGAACGCGGTACCCGTCATCAACGAAAACGACACCGTGGCGACGAGCGAAATCCGCTATGGCGACAATGATCGCCTCGCGGCACGCGTCGCAACGATGATGGGCTCGGACCTTCTGGTGTTGTTGTCCGACATCGACGGGCTCTACACCGCCCCTCCGGCGCGCGACCCCGATGCGAAGTTCATCCCCGTGGTTGATCGCATCACACCCGACATCGAGGCGATGGCAGGTGCGGCGGCGTCCGAGCTGTCGCGCGGCGGCATGCGCACCAAGCTCGATGCCGGCAAGATCGCGACTGCCGCCGGCACCGCGATGATCATCACTGCCGGCACACGCCTGTCGCCGCTGATGGCGATCGAGCGCGGCGAGCGCGCCACCTATTTCCGCCCGAGCGGCAATCCGGTGAAGGGTTACAAGAGCTGGATCGCCGGACAACTCGAACCGGCGGGCCGACTGACGGTCGATGCGGGTGCGGTGGGTGCGCTGCTGTCGGGCAAGTCGCTGCTGCCTGCCGGCGTGAAGCTGGTCAGCGGCAATTTCTCGCGTGGCGACACGGTGGCGATCCTGTCGCCCGAGGGGCGCGAGATCGCGCGCGGGTTGGTTGCCTATGACGCTGCGGATGCCGTAAGGATCGCTGGACTGAAGACGGCGGAGATTGAGACCGTTCTCGGCTACGAGGCACGCTCGGCGATGATCCATCGCGACGACCTCGTGGTCAGCCATACGGACAAGGTTGCGGTGCAAGCGGAAGGGTAGGACATGCTGAAAGCGCATGAGAAGTCCCATGAGGATACGGCGCGGCTGATGGCTGATATCGGCCGCAAGGCTCGTGCCGCCGCCCGCCCACTTGCCATCGCCTCCGCCGAACGCAAGCATGCTGCTCTCATCGGCATGGCCGAAGCCATCCTGCACCGCGAGCACGAGATTCTCGACGCCAACGCCATCGACGTGAAGAACGGCGAGGAGGCTGGCCTTAGCGGCTCTTTCATGGATCGCCTCAAACTGACATCAGGCCGCATCCGCGACATGGCTGACGGTATCAGGGCGATTGCCGATCTCAGGGATCCGGTCGGCGAGGTGATCGCCGCGTGGGATCGGCCAAACGGACTGCATATCGAGCGCGTGCGCACGCCGCTCGGTGTCATCGGCGTGATCTATGAAAGCCGTCCCAATGTGACCGCCGATGCCGGTGCGTTGTGTCTCAAGGCGGGCAACCCGGTGATCCTGCGCGGTGGCTCGGACTCGCTCAATTCGTCGCTGGCGATCCATGCCTGCCTGGTCGAGGGGCTGAAGTCGGCCAACCTGCCCGAAGACGCGATCCAGCTGGTGCCGGTGGCTGATCGTGCAGCGGTGGGCGAAATGCTCAAGGGCCTGTCGGGCAATCTCGACGTCATCATCCCACGCGGCGGCAAGAGCCTCGTCGAGCGCGTCCAGACCGAGGCGCGCGTGCCCGTTTTCGCCCATCTCGAGGGCATCTGCCATCTCTACATCGACAAGTCGGCCGAGCTCGACATGGCGGTGGGCATAACCGTCAACGCCAAGATGCGTCGCACTGGTATCTGCGGTGCCGCCGAGACCCTGCTTGTCGACCGTGCTGTGGCCTCTACCCATCTGGTGCCGGTGCTGGAAGCGCTGCGCAAGGCCGGCTGCGAAATCCATGCCGACGAAGACGTCCTTGCGGCCTTTGCCGATGCCAAGCCTGCGACCGATGCCGACTGGGTGACCGAATATCTCGACGCCATCATTTCGGTGAAGCTGGTCGACGGGATCGCCGGCGCCATCGAGCATATCGAGACGTTCTCCTCGCACCATACCGAGGCGATTGTCGCAGAAGATGCGAAGGCCGTCGAACGTTTCTTCAACGAGATCGACTCGGCAATCCTGCTGCACAATGCCTCGACGCAGTTCGCCGATGGTGGCGAGTTCGGCATGGGTGCCGAGATCGGCATCGCCACCGGCAAGATGCATGCGCGCGGACCGGTCGGCGTCGAGCAACTGACCTCATTCAAGTACCGCGTGCGCGGTAACGGCCAGCTTCGGCCGTGACGGAAAGCATCGGGCTGGTGTGACGGCTCAGGGGGCCTAAAGTTGCTGTTGCCGTCGGAGCCGCCAGTTCCCCAAAAGTACCTGCGCATGCCCCATGCGATGAAGGGCATGCAGGTCGGGCTGTTCGGTGGATCGTTCAATCCGCCGCATGCCGGTCATGGTCTTGTCACCGAGATCGCCATGCGTCGCCTGCAACTCGACCAGTTGTGGTGGATGGTCACGCCCGGAAATCCGTTGAAGAGCACGCGCGAGTTGGCACCGCTCGCCAGGCGCATCGAACTGTCGGAACAGATTGCGGAAAACCCGCGCATCAAGGTCACTGCCTTCGAGGCCGCGCACCGTGTTCGCTACACTGCCGACACGCTGGCGCTGATCAAGGCGCGCAATCCCGGCGTCGATTTCGTCTGGATCATGGGCGCCGACAATCTGCGCGACTTTCATCGTTGGCAGCGCTGGCGCCAGATCGTCATGACCTTCCCGATCGCCGTCATCGACCGGCCTGGGGCGACGCTGTCGTTTCTCTCGTCGGTGGTCGCCAAGACCTTCGACTATGCGCGCGTCGACGAGGGCGACGCCCCGCTGCTGGCGCGGATGAAGGCCCCTGCCTGGACCTTCATCCACGGGCCCCGTTCCCTGCTGTCGTCGACGGCGCTGAGGAACGGGACAGCCAAGGACAAGTCCTAAAGCGGTTCCGCATTGTCTTCGAAAAGCGAAGACACTCCAGCTCTTTGTCTGGCCAGTTCCGGAGGGAAAGCCGCTGCGCACTTTTCCTGGAATTGCGCTAATTCTTGATCGGGATCCAGAGCTCGTAGCCGCCATTGCCCGTCGCCGGGTCGAAACTCTCGGGATAGAGCTCGAAATTCGGGCCGTCGGCGGCTTCATGTCCCGATGTCGGCAACCACTTGCTCCACACCGTGTGGGTGATACGGCGGATCATCGAGATATGGTCGGTGGTGGCAAATACCGCATAGCGCTGCGGGGCGATGCGCAACCGGCTGTACTCCGACGTCAGGTCCGAGAAATCCTTGACCTCGACGCCGGCGATGTACTCGAAGCTGTCGTCGTCAAAGTTGTGGCAGACGCCGTAGCCAACATAGTTCTTCTGGCCGGGCACACTGCCGAAATGCGGGCCGAAGCGCTGCCACAGCGACGGGATCGCCAGGCTCGTCTCGCTGGTGTAGCGCTGGCCGAAGCCGGCGATGAGCAAGGGGCCGCCGTCGACAAAGCGCGACGGAGCAAGGTTTTCGACAAAGGTTTCGTCCATCTTGAGATGCTCCAGGCATTGGGGCTGGGAAACGGAGCCGTTCGCGCGTACCTCCTCGGGCGTCTGCCCGAAGCGGTCGCGGAAGGCCCGGGTGAACGCCTCATGCGAACCGTAGCCGGCGTCCAGCGCGACCGCCAGAATGTCGGGCGCGCCCTTGGCCAGCGCATGCGCCGCATCTGTCAGGCGGCGGGCTCTGAGATAACCCGTGACCGAATGGCCGGTGGCGGCAGCGAAGGCGCGGGACATGTGGAAGCGCGAGACGCCGCCGGCGGCGGCGACCTCGTCGAGCCCGATGTCCCTGGAATAGTGGCTTTCGATGTACCAGATGGCTTTTTGAACGGGGGTCATAGGTGTTTCCGCATGAGGACGCCCCGATATGCCTGTTGCCGGGACGGTCCATTTGATCGCGCTTGCTGCACAGCGCCTTTTTTGCAGCGATGTCGATGTCAATACGACGTCCTGCCCGCCTTTTTTGACCTCGCCAGCATGCTCGATGTCGCAATTGCGGCTGCGCCAGCGCCGTGGACGGGCGAGGTTGCTGCATGGATATGCGGGACGACACGAGTACGGCCGAGGAGGGCGAACGGACACCGGCGATCGCGGTTGCCGGCGTGATCGCGGCGATGGCGCTGCTCGCCGTCGGCAATGGCCTGATGTTCGGCTACATTCCGGTCAGCCTGGGTGCTGCCGGATATGCCCCGACCTGGGCCGGCTCGATCCTGACCGGACTGTCGGCGGGCGGCCTGGCCGGGTGCCTGCTCACCGGCATGCTGGTGCGCCGCGTCGGCCATGCCAGGGCCTATATGGTGTTTTCCGCGCTGATCGTGCTTTCCAACGTCGCCGTGGCGGCGGGACTGTTTCCGCTCGCCTGGATCGCTGCGCGGGTGCTCTACGGCTTTGCCATCTGCGGGCTGTTCATCGTGGCGCAGAGCTGGCTCAACGATGCCGTCGGCAACGACATACGCGGCCGGGTCATGGCGATCTTCTACGTCGCCTATGTCGTCGGCCTTGGTGTTGGCTCGTTTCTGCTGCGCTTCGTCGACATCGCAACGCCGCAGGCGCCGCTGCTTTGTGTCGCCTTCGCCGCCATTTCCATCCTGCCCGTCGGGCTGACCCGCCTGCGCCAGCCACCGCCGCCGCTGGCCGCCTCGGTGGCGCTGGCGAGGGCGTGGCGGATTTCTCCGGTCGGCGTTGCCGGCATGCTTGCCGTCGGCGGGCTGTCGATGATGATCGCCGGCTTTGCGCCGATCCATGCCACGGCAAGCGGCTTCAGCCAACGGGAGGTGGCGACACTGCTGTTTGCCATGCCGCTCGGAACGCTTCTGTTCCAGATTCCATTGGGCTGGATCTCCGATCGTACCGACCGGCGCTATGTGCTCGTCGCTGCAGGGCTTTTGGTGGTGGTCGCCGGGCTTGCGGCAAACCGTTTCGACGGCAGCGCCTTGGCGCTGATGGTTGCGATCTATGTCGTGTGGAGCGGGGCGAGCGAATCGATCTATTCGCTGTCGAGCGCGCATGCGAGCGACCGCGCCCGCAAGGATGATCTCGTTGCGCTGTCGAGCAGCATGCTGTTTGCCTGGTCACTCTCGGGCTTCATCGTGCCCGGCCTCGGCACCTTGCTCACCGCGTTCTACGGCACCCAGGCGTTCATGTATGTCGCCACAGCCATCGCCGCGTTGTTCACCGCTTTCGTGCTCTGGCGCCTGCGCATCAACCAGGCGGTTCCGGAGGGCGAAGCGGGCAGTTTCTCGCCCATGTCGGCGCAGGTGCCGCCATCGACCGAGCCCTAGGAACCAAGGCGGCGGGCGCTGCCGGACGATCAACTTGTCGTCGCTGTCTTGAAACTGTAGCCCAACTCTGCCTATCTAAATGGTGTCGCCCGAGTTCAGGGTGATTTGGTTGTTCCTGTCGGAAAGGAAAGACACTGAGAACAGCACTTCGGAAGAAGGCAGACATCATGCCTTCGCCGGCCGGGATAGGCGAATTCGACGCTGTCACCCGCGCCCTCAAGACAGTCCTTGACAGTCTGGAAGACTCCAAGGCCGAAAACATCGTCTCCATCGACATCCAGGGGAAATCGAGCCTCGGCGACTATATGGTCATCGCCTCGGGTCGATCGCACCGTCATGTCGCTGCGGTAGCCGATCATCTTCTCACTGCGCTGAAGGATGCCGGTCTCGGCACTGCACGCGTCGAGGGGCTGTCGGGCGCCGACTGGGTCCTCATCGATTCAGGCGATATCATCGTCCATGTCTTCCGCCCCGAAATCCGCGAGTTCTACAACATCGAAAAGATGTGGCAGGCACCGGATTTCGAGGAAGAAACGGTTCATTGAGCCGCTAAGCGCCAGGGATGAAGGTCTGGGTACATGCCGTGGGCCGGATGAAAGCCGGCCCCGAGAAGGAACTCGCCGACCGCTATCTCGACCGTTTCTCGAAAAGCGGCGGTCCGCTTGGCCTCGACTTTTCAGGGGTCACCGAGATCGCCGAAAGCCGCGCGCAGAATGTCGACGAGCGGCGGCGCGAGGAAGCCGACAGGTTGCGCGCCCAGATGGCGTCGGGAACGGCGCTGATCCTGCTCGACGAGCGCGGCAAGAACTTCTCCTCACAACAATTCGCCGACAAGATTGCTTCGCTGCGCGACGGCGGCCAGCGCGGCCTGATGATCGCCATTGGCGGGCCTGACGGCCACGACGAGGCGTTGCGCAACGAAGCACAGCTATTGCTCTCGTTCGGCGCCGCCACCTGGCCGCACCAGATGGTCCGCATCATGCTCGGTGAGCAGCTCTATCGTGCCGCGACCATTCTTTCAGGGCATCCCTATCATCGCGCCTGAATGCCCGGAATTCGACAAAATGGCTGGTCAAGGCTGCCGAGCGGCCTTGTCGGCCAAACATGGTTGATGGTTCGTTAACGATGCCGCCGCTAGAGTCGCAAGCATACAACCGGATCATCTGATGGCGCGGAACTCCCCAATGAAGGCGTGGCTTCAACCATGCCGCGGCATCGTCGCGGCTGGCTGGATTGGGCTCGCCTGCGGGGCTGCTCTCGCCCAGGTGGGACCACCCCTGCCGGATCCGGACCGAACCCGCTCCGAACTCGAGAATCTGTCGCGTGTGATAGAGGTTTCAGCCGAGCGGCGCGAAAAGCTGGCGGCCGAGATCGCCCAGGTGAAGAAGGATCACGCTTCGATTACCGCGGCGCTGATCCAGTCGGCCAAGACCGAACGCAAGCTTGCCCAGGATATCGAAGACATTGCCGGCAAGCTCGAGGGGCTGAAGGAGCAAGAGGCGGGCATCCGCACATCACTCAACATGCGCCGCGGCGTGCTTGCCGAGGTTCTGGGGGCGCTGCAGCGCATGGGCCTCAATCCGCCGCCGGCAATCCTGGTCAAGCCAGAGGATGCGCTGTCGTCGATCCGCAGCGCCATTCTTCTCGGCGCCGTGGTGCCCGAGCTGCGCGCGGAAACGGAAATACTGATGGCCGACCTCAAGGAGTTGTCGCGGGTGGTCGCCTCGATCGAGGCGGAGCGCGACCGCCTGACGACCGCGATGACGGCACAGGCAGGCGAAAAGGCCCGGCTCGACCTTCTGCTCGAAGCCAAGGGCCGGCTGCGCTCGGAATCCGAGGTCGCACTTGCCGAAGAAACGAAAAAATCCTCCGAACTCGCGGCACGTGCGGAAAGTCTCAAAGATTTGATCGCCTCGCTCGACAAGCAGGCGGCGAAGAAGGCGGCCGACGCCGAGGCGGCAAGGAAGCAAGCGGAGGAGGCTGCCAAGGCAGCAAACAAACCCGTCGTCCCGGTGGTGCCCGATGCGAACCAACTCGTTGCTTCCGCTCCATTTTCTCTGCTCCAGGGGCAGGTGGCGCTACCCGTCTCCGGGCGTGTGAAACGCCGCTTCGGCGCCGACGACGGCATCGGCGGAACCATGCTTGGGGACATGGTTGCGACACAATCGGGCGCCATCGTCACCGCTCCGGCGGATGGAAGTGTTCTTTATGCGGGGCCGTTCCGCTCCTATGGTCAACTCTTGATCCTCAACGCCGGCGACGGCTATCATGTCGTCTTGGCGGGGATGAGCAGAATCAGCGTCGCGCCGGGTCAGTCCGTACTAGCAGGCGAGCCGATCGGTGCGATGG
The DNA here is from genome assembly GCF_014863355.1 of Aminobacter carboxidus. GTDB lineage: Bacteria > Pseudomonadota > Alphaproteobacteria > Rhizobiales > Rhizobiaceae > Aminobacter > Aminobacter carboxidus. The sequence goes on from NZ_JACZEP010000002.1 coordinate 563,761, forward strand.
GAGAGGCGAGGGTGGCGAGCACCTCAGCCTCAGACAATGCAAATGCGACGCCGGAGCTCTACGTCGAGTTCCGCAAGGATGGAAAACCCGTCGATCCGACCCCGTGGTGGGCGGACCGTACCTCTGGAAGGACATGAAATGATGCGTAAACTGTCGCTTCTGCTTGCCGGGGCGCTGATGGGGGGCTCAGCGATGAGCCTGGTATACGGTGCGCCTAGCTCGACAGCGAATGCGGCGGGTTCCGAAACCTACCGCCAGCTCGCCATCTTCGGCGACATCTTCGAACGCGTGCGCGGCCAGTATGTGACCCCGCCGGACGAGAAGTCGCTGGTCGAAAACGCCATCAATGGCATGCTGACTTCGCTCGATCCGCATTCGTCATATCTCAACGCTGAAGCCGCCAAGGACATGCGCGTCCAGACCAAGGGCGAGTTCGGCGGCCTCGGCATCGAGGTGACGATGGAAAACGAGCTGGTCAAGGTCATCACCCCGATCGACGACACGCCGGCCGCCAAGGCCGGCGTTCTGGCCGGCGACTACATTTCCAAGATCGACGGCGAAGAGGTTCGCGGCCTGACGCTGAACGACGCCGTCGAAAAGATGCGCGGCCTGATCAACACGCCGATCAAGCTGACGATCCTGCGCGAAGGGGCCGACAAGCCGATCGAGCTGTCGATCATGCGCGACGTCATCAAGGTCAAGGCCGTCAAGTTCCGCGTCGACAACGACGTCGGCTACCTGAAGGTCACCTCCTTCACCGAAAAGACCTTCGATGACCTGCAGAACGCGATCGTGACGATCAAGAAGCAGATCCCGGCGGAGAAGCTGAAGGGCTTTGTGCTCGACCTCCGCCTCAACCCGGGCGGCCTGCTCGATCAGGCGGTCAGTGTGTCCGACACCTTCCTCGACCGTGGCGAGATCGTTTCGACCCGTGGCCGCGATCCGAAGGACATCACCCGCTTCGACTCGCGCCCTGGCGACAACATCGACGGCAAGCCGCTGATCGTGCTGATCAATGGCGGTTCGGCGAGTGCGTCGGAAATCGTCGCCGGCGCGCTGCAGGACCTGCGTCGCGCCACCGTGGTGGGCACGCAGTCGTTCGGCAAGGGTTCGGTGCAGACCATCATCCCGCTGGCCGAGAACGGCGCGCTCAGGCTGACGACGGCGCTCTATTACACGCCGTCGGGCAAGTCGATCCAGGGCAAGGGCATCACGCCCGACATCAAGGTCGACCAGCCGCTGCCGGCAGATCTGCAGGGTCGCGACGTGACCCGTGGCGAATCCGAGCTCAAGGGCCACATCAAGGGCGCCGAGGAAAGCGACAAGGGTTCGGGCTCGGCTGCCTATGTGCCGCCGGAGCCGAAAGACGACCTGCAGCTCAACTATGCGCTGGAGCTGTTGCGCGGACAGAAGACCGATCCGGCCTTCCCGCCCAACCCCGACAAGGCCGTGATGAACCAGCAGTAAGGCGTGGCCGGCGAAGCGCTGGCCTGCTCAACATGACAATGCCATGCTGCCGGGACCGCAAGGTTCCGGCAGTTTGATTCGGGGAGGCTGGCTTCGGCCATAAGGCGGCTTGGTGCAGATCGAAAAGGAAATCGACCGTCCGCTCGGACAGGCGCCGCGCCGTCCGGCAGGCAGGCGCTTCGCCTGGCTGCGCAAGGGCCCGTTGCTTGCCGGCCTGTGCGTCGTGGCGTTGGTGGCGGCCTCGGCCTCGATAGCACTTCGCCAGAAGCCGTTTCGTACACCTGAAGTCGTTGCCGTGGCGACGCCCGAAGTGGTTGCCACGCCTGCCCAAGCCGTGGCCAAGCCGAAACCGGCCTCGACTCCGACCAGCGGCGGCCCGCAGATCATTCGCGTCAATCCACCCGAGAGCGAGGGTGGTGCCGTGGTGGTCCGCGATCCATCGGCTGTCGGGCAGAATGTGCGCATTGCCCACTTGCCGGAAAAGGCGCTGATCGAGGCCAGCGCGTCCGGGCCGCTGCCGATACGAGCAGCCGACGGGCGCCGCCCGTTCGACGTCTATGCCAGGGCCTGGTCCGGCGCGCGCGGCGCGCGGGTGGCGATCGTGATCGGCGGGCTCGGACTGTCGCAGACCGGAACCCAGACGGCGATCGGCAAGCTGCCGCCGGAGATCACGCTCGGCTTCGCACCGCAAGGCAACAGCCTGGGCCGCTGGATGCAGGCGGCGCGGCGCGCGGGCCATGAGATCGTCATGCAGGTGCCGCTCGAGCCGTTCGACTTTCCCAATGTCAATCCAGGGCGCAACACGCTGACCGTCGAGGCCGGTGCCGAGGAGATCCTCAAGAACCTGCGCTGGACGCTGTCGCGGACGACCAACTACACCGCCGTCATGAACTACATGGGCGCGCGCTTCTCGACGAGCCCGGAGGCGATGGGCGTGATGATGGCCGAACTTGGCAAGCGCGGCATCGGTTATGTCGACGACGGCTCTTCGGCGCGCAGCCTGGCGCCCGAGACGGCGCTGAAGAACGGCGTGCCGTTTGCCGCCGGCGATGCGATCATCGACAGCGTGCAGGATCGTGGCGCGATCCTCGACAAGCTCGACGAGCTGGAGCGGACCGCGCGTGCCAAGGGCTTTGCCATTGGCACCGGCAATGCATTCGACGTCACGGTCGACGCCGTGGCCTCATGGGCAAGCGAGGCGCGCAAGCGTGGCATCGAGATCGTGCCGATCTCGGCTGTCGCGAGCGACCCCGAACGAGGATAGGGATTGATGTCGAAGACCAGGACCGCGCTCGAAGACCTGCCTTACCGCCCCTGTGTCGGCATCATGGTGCTGAACGCCAGGGGCATGGTCTGGGCCGGGCACCGCATCGCCGAACCGGACGGCGAACTGTCCGACACCGACCGGCTGTGGCAGATGCCGCAGGGTGGCATCGACAAGGGCGAGACTCCTTATCCCGCGGCCCTGCGCGAGCTTTATGAAGAAACCGGCATGCGCAGCGTCAGCCTGCTTGCCGAAGCGCCCGACTGGATCAACTACGACCTGCCGCCGCATCTTTTGGGCATCGCCTTCAAGGGCAAGTATCGCGGCCAGACGCAGAAATGGTTCGCTTTCCGCTTCGAGGGCGAGGAAAACGAGATCGCCATCAACCCGCCTCCCGGCGGCCATTCGGCCGAATTCGACAGCTGGGCGTGGAAGCCGATGTTCGAGCTGCCCGAGCTGATCGTGCCGTTCAAGCGCAAGGTCTATGACGAGGTCGTGGCAGCGTTCAGGCACTTGGCTGGATAGCGCCTGGCTGGTCGCCCTTGACAAGCAAGGCGGGGTCGGCGACCCTTCGGCCATGTGCACCTACGTTCATATTGGCAGCTTTGCCCTGTTCCGGGTCTGCCCCATCGCGGGATCCTAGCCCCGGCTCGGTCGCTTTGCGACGTCCGAGCCCTGGGGCCCATTCTTCAACGCATAAATCATGAGAACCGGGCCGCGTAGCGGGACGGTCTGAACATTTGGGCACGTCCGCTTGCGCGGACGGACCGGTCGTGCGCGTTCCCGCGACGGCCGGACGAGAATCCATGAGGCATCCATTGCGCCAGAACATCAAGCAGCGCCGCGAACATGAGATCGTGGTGAGCGAAAACGACCATGCCAGGCTGACCGGCCTCGCCGAATCCAGCCTTGATCGGCTGCCCGGAATTGCCGAGGAACTGCTCGCCGAAATGGAGCGCGCCAAGATCAGGCCGCTCAGCCGAATCCCGGCCAATGTCGTGCGCATGGGCTCGACCGTGACGTTCCGCGGCGGCGATGGCGAGGTCAAGACAGTGACGCTGGTCTATCCCGGGAAGGCCGACATCGCCGAAGGCAAGGTCTCGATCCTGACGCCGGTAGGTGCTGCTCTGATCGGTCTTCGCGAAGGCCAGTCAGTCGCATGGACGTCGCGGGACGGGCGCCGCCTTGAGCTTGAGATCGTTGCCGTCGAAGCACCGCGGGCTGACGCCAACTGACGAGGCGCGAGCCCTAACCAGCCCAATTCTGAAATCCCGCCTGCGCGTCCACTTTGACGCTCGGCGCTGCATGCCGGGCAACACCCGGTGCTTGCGGAGACAAGCTATGTCCAAATGTCAGTTGACGACCAAGGATTTTGCCATCGTCAAGACGATGCTCGATCGCCTGGCCTGGTCGGGCGGCCCGCTGGTGGCGCTGTTGCGCCGGAAGCTCGCCTCGGCCCATGTGGTGTTTTCAAACGAGGCCGATGCCGATGTGGTGACGCTGAACAGTCGCGTCACCTTCAGTGTCGATGGCGGCGCACCGCATACCCGCATTGTCGCGCATGGGCCGATGGACGGCATGGTCGGCCAGATCATTCCAATCACCGTGCCGCGCGGGCTTGCACTGCTTGGCCTGCGCAAGGGTCAGTCGATCTTGGTCGACTGCGGTCGCGGCGAGACCGAGACCATCCGCGTCGACGAAATCCACTACCAGCCGGAGTCGGCGCGGCCGGGCGTCACCACGCCGGAAGTTCGCGCCAACCCCGGGGAACGCCGCTTTCCGGTGCTGGTGTTCAGCGCCGATGAGCCACAACCTCTTGGCGCGCCCAGAAAAATCCGTCACACCACAAGCAATGGCGACGACCCGGGCCCCACAGCGGCCTGACGGGCGCCTGTGGGTTTGTGCATGCGCCATAGTCTGGGGCGTGCATCTGGGGGCGCAATGAAGGTCATAGTCCTCGGCGGCGGCATCATCGGGGTGACGACCGCCTATTATCTTGCCGAAGCCGGCCACGAGGTCGTCGTCTACGACCGCCAGAAGGGACCGGCGCAAGAGGCCAGCTATGCCAATTCAGGCGAGATTTCCTCCGGCTGCGCCGCGCCGCTGGCGGCACCAGGCGTGCCGCTCAAGGCGCTGAAATGGCTCGCCATGAAGGATGGGCCATTTTCCTTCCGGCCGAAATTCGATCCCAAGATGTGGATGTGGCTGGCCCGGATGCTGCGCAACTGCACGGCCGAGCGATATCAGGCGAACAAGGCACTGATGGTGCCGCTCGCCGAATACAGCCGCGACATGTTGCGCGTGCTGCGCGAGGGCACCGACATTGCCTATGACGACCTCAGCCACGGCACCTTGCAGCTGTTTCGAACCCAGGAACAACTCGACGGCATCGCATCCGATGTTGCGGTGCTCGACAGGTTGGAGGTGCCTTACGAAATCCTTGATGCGGCGGGCTGCATCGAGGCGGAGCCTGGCCTTGCGGCAGCGCGCCACGACATCACTGGCGGCCTGCGCCTGCCCGATGACGAGACCGGCGACTGCCGGTTGTTCGCCGAGCGGCTGACCGAGCTCTGCGTCGAGCGAGGTGTCGTGTTCAAATTCGGCCAGAAGGTCTACTCGATCGATGCCTGGGGTGGAAAAGTCCAACGCATCACAGCCGACGGTCCCGGAGAAGCCGACGCTTTCGTTCTGGCGGCTGGCAGCTATTCCGAACGCTTCATGCGCAAACTGCACCAGCGTGTGCCGCTCTATCCACTGAAGGGCTATTCGCTGACCGTGCCGATCGCCGACATAGATGCCGCGCCTGTGTCGACCGTCATCGACGATGCCAGCAAGGTTGCCATCACCCGGCTCGGCGACCATATCCGTATCGGCGGCACCATCGAGATGTCGGGCTTCGACCTGACCCTGCACGAATCGCGCCGCGCCCCACTCGAGCAGGCGCTGCGCGAACTGTTTCCGGGTGCCGGCAATCTGCGCGAGGCCCGTTTCTGGTGCGGCTTGCGGCCGATGACACCAGATGGCCCACCAATATTGGGCAGGACGAAATTGCCGAACCTGTTCATCAACACCGGGCACGGCATGCTCGGCTGGACCATGGCCTGCGGCTCCGGGAAAATCCTGGCCGACATGATCTCCGGCCGTGAGCCGGAGATCGATATCAGCGGGCTTGGTCCCGAGCGCTTTTGAGGTTGAGGTCAGGCCACCTTCTTCAGCGAGCGCGGCGCTTGCGCCGACTGGTAGATCGAGATGACGTGGCCGTCGGGATCGGCGAATTCGGACGACCAGCCCTCCGGTGCATGACTCACCGGGGTGACGATGGTCACGCCCTTGTCGGCTAGCGTCGACACGATGTCGTCGATGCCGCCATCGGCGATCTCGAAAACGATGATGGGCGAGTTGCCGGGCCGGGATTCCATTGCGAAGAAGATCAGGTCGACGCCGTTTACGGTGTTGGCGATGAGCCAGTCGCCGCCGGTGTCCTCGTCGCCTTCCATGCGCTGGATGTCGAGGCCCATGACGTCGCGATAGAACGCTTCGGTCCTGTCGATGTCCGAGACGTAGTAGCAGATGTTGCCAAGCTTGCTTTTGCTGAACATGGGGTCACTCCGTGATTTCGGTTGCACGTCTGCCAGGTTGCCGTGCGGCCGGGTTTTGTGAGGTGCCGATGACAAAAAGATGCCCGTCGGGATCATGACTGGCGAGCAGGGCGCCCGGCTGCCTGGCCAATGTGAGCAGGGAGCGCCTGATGCTGCCGAAGGCAAGTGTGCCTGATAGCCCCGGAATTTCTCCAACGGGATCGCCGCCAAACGCCAGCCAGCGCCGCCGGATCTCGGTGATACGCTGACGAAGGGCCGGATCGGCGAGGCGCTGCAGCCAGGCGATTTCCTGTCGCGTGTGGCCGGTCAGGGCAAGCAGCGTCGTCGTGCGCAGGCTAGGCGGCAAAGTTGCAACGAACCTGACCGGCGCGGCTTCATGCGGCGTTGGCTCGCAGCTGCCGACAGCGAATGGCGCTTCACGCCTTTTCCGCCGCACTGCCGAACGCGCGTCGAAAGCGGCGCGGCGGCGCAACGCGCCTTCCAACCAGCGCCGGTTCTCGACCTTCGACAGGTCGGTGCGCCCCGCTTCGACCGCCGCGACAAGCACTGTCTGCAGCAAGTCTTCGGCCTCGTCGGCGCGTCGCGTGGCGCGCCGGGCCTTGCGCAGCAATTCTGCGTAGGGGCGGGGCAGCAAATCCGTTTCCTCACTTGGGACGGCCGATGTTAGCGGATGTGCGAGATTGTCGGAAGGGTCAGATGAACAGCGCCCGTTCGCGTTCCACCGACTTGGTGATGAAGCCGGCCACCGTCTGGATACGGCGCAGCGGCCGGACGGACTCGTGATAGACCAGCCAGTAGGCGCGGCGGATCGGCGCGATCGCCGTCACCGGCACGATTTCTGAAATCGTGCGGGCAATGAAGGTGTGCAGGATGCCGATGCCGGCACCCGAGCGCACCGCCTCGACCTGGCCGAGCGCGGACGAGATCGAAAAGGCCGATTCCCACGAAGGGCTGAACTCGGCGGCATAGTCGAGCGAGGGGCTGACCACGAGGTCGGGCACGTAGCCGATCAGGCGATGGCCGGACAGTTCCGCGCGCGCTGTGGGCAGGCCATGCTCCTCGGCATAAGCGCGCGAGGCAAACAGGCCGAGCGAGTAGTCGACCAGTTTTGCCGCCACCAGCCGGCCTTCGCTCGGCCGTTCGGTGGTGATGGCGATGTCGGCCTCGCGCCGCGACAGCGAAAATGTCCGGGGAACCGGGACAAGCTGGATGCGCAGGTCGGCGTGCTGGGCGGTCAAAGTCCCCAAGCGTTGCGCCAGGAAGGCAACGCCAAAACCGTCGGGCGCGCCGATGCGCACGGTGCCCGAGACCTCGTCGCCTTCGCCCGATATCTCGGCGCGTGCGGTCAGCATGTCGGCTTCCATGCGCTCGGCGACTTCGAGGAAGCGTTCGCCAGTGGGCGTCAGTTCGCTGCCGGTGGTCAGACGCCGGAAGAGTTTTGTCTTCAACGCCTCTTCGAGTGCTGCGACGCGCCGCGAAACCGTTGCGTGATTGAGCTCCAGTCGACGCGCCGCGCCGAGGATCTGGCCGGTGCGGGCCACGGCGAGGAAGATACGGACGTCATCCCAGTTCATCGAAGGCCTCCATCCCTCGCGCCAGACCTGGCGCTGTCCGACCGCACCCTACTATGCATGAAATCGCATTCAAGCTCCTCTCGGTGTTTATTTTCTGCACAACGGTTGCGTTCGCCCTCGCGTTGCATATGCGCGCGTTAAGCGGGACAATGAGCCATCAACAAGTAACTGGGAGAGAGACGATGGTCGATTACGGTCATTTCATCGGCGGCAAGCATGTCGCTGGCACCAGCGGACGCAAGCAGGACGTTCTGCAGCCGATGGACGGCTCGGTGCGTGCCACCGTGGCGCTTGCCTCGGCGCAGGAACTGCGCGCCGCTGTCGAAAACGCCAAGGCAGCGCAGCCGGCATGGGCCGCCACCAACCCGCAGCGCCGCGTCCGCGTGCTGATGCGTTTCCTCGAACTGGTCAACAAGGAATATGACTCGCTGGCCGAACTGCTGGCGCGCGAGCACGGCAAGACCATCGCCGACGCCAAGGGCGACATCCAGCGCGGCCTAGAAGTCGTCGAAGTCTGCATCGGTGCCCCGCACATGATGAAGGGTGAGTTCACCGACGGCGCAGGCCCCGGCATCGACGTCTATTCGATGCGCCAGGCGCTCGGCGTCGTCGCCGGCATCACCCCGTTCAACTTCCCGGCGATGATCCCGCTGTGGAAGATCGCCCCGGCCATCGCCTGCGGCAACGCCTTCATCCTGAAGCCGTCCGAACGCGATCCGGGCGTGCCGATGCGCATCGCCGAACTGTTCCTCGAAGCGGGCCTTCCGGCGGGCATTCTCAACGTCGTCAACGGCGACAAGACCGTTGTCGACGCGATCCTCGACGATCCCGACATCAAGGCCGTCGGCTTCGTCGGCTCGACGCCGATCGCCCAGTACATTTACAGCCGTGGCTGCGCCAACGGCAAGCGCGTGCAGTGCTTCGGCGGTGCCAAGAACCACATGATCATCATGCCCGACGCGGACATGGACCAGACCGTCGACGCGCTGATCGGCGCCGGCTACGGCTCGGCCGGCGAGCGCTGCATGGCGATCTCCGTTGCCGTGCCGGTCGGTCACGACACTGCCGAGCGTCTGATGGAAAAGCTGATCCCGCGCGTCGAAAGCCTGAAGGTTGGTCCTTCGACCGACTCCTCGGCCGATTTCGGTCCGGTGGTGACGCGCGAGGCGCTCGAGCGCATCAAGGGTTACGTCGACATCGGCGTGAAGGAAGGCGCAAAGCTCGTCGTCGACGGCCGCGGCTTCAAGATGCAGGGCTACGAGAACGGCTTCTACATGGGCGGCTGCCTGTTCGACAACGTCACTGCAGACATGCGCATCTACAAGGAAGAGATCTTCGGGCCGGTGCTGTCGGTTGTTCGCGCTCCGAACTACGAAAACGCCATCAAGCTCGCCAACGACCACGAGATGGGCAACGGTGTTGCCATCTTCACCCGCGACGGCGATGCGGCTCGCGATTTCGCTTCGCGTGTCCAGGTCGGCATGGTCGGTATCAACGTGCCGATCCCGGTTCCGATCGCCTACTACACCTTCGGTGGCTGGAAGGCTTCGTCCTTCGGCGACCTGAACCAGCACGGTCCGGATGCGTTCCGCTTCTACACCAAGACCAAGACGGTGACCTCGCGCTGGCCGTCGGGCGTCAAGGACGGTGCCGAGTTCGTCATTCCGACGATGAACTAGGCCCGACGGGTACCCGGTTTGCACGTCCTCGCCGCGCTGCGGCTGCGGTCGTGCGGCCGGGCGTCAAGGATGGTGCCGAGTTCGTCATTCCGACGATGAACTAGGCCCGACGGGTACCCGGTTTGCACGTCCTCGCCGCGATGCGGCTGCGGTCGTGCGGCCGGGCGTCAAGGACGGTGCCGAGTTCGTCATTCCGACGATGAACTGATCCATCTCCCGAGACTGAAGAATGAAGCGGGCGCCCTTGGGCGCCCATTTTACGTTTCGTCCTCTTCTTCCGGTCCAGCCTGGTATTCGAGCAAGTCGCCAGGCTGGCAATCGAGCTCGGCGCAGATTCGCGCCAGCGTCGAGAAGCGCACGCCGCGCACCTTGCCGGATTTGAGCAGCGACAGGTTCTGTTCGGTGATGCCGACCTTGGCCGCGAGCTCCTTCGAGCGCATCTTGCGGCGCGCCAGCATCACATCGAGATTGACGACGATCGGCATGTCAGACGAACCGCTTGTTGTCGTCATCGATCTCCGAGGCCACGGAGAGCAGGTGGCCGAAGACGATCAAAATCCCTGACAGGATCACGGTGAGCAGTTCGTGGGTGCCGAAGCTGATCGCCAGGAAACGCTGGCCGACCGGCATGTCGATGCTGACGATCAATGAAACCAGTGGCGGGGCCAGGATCATCGCAATCGCATTGGTAAGGAAGGCGACGCCCGAGAGCCGCATCAAGCGTGCGCTCTTAGCACCGACGATGTCATGCAGGGCGATTTCGCGGAACGCCCGCCGCAGCGTCTGCAGCGCCCAGAGCAGCAGCCCCACCTGAGCGAGAAATGCGGTCGCCAGCAGCAGCATGGTTGAAGCCGACAGCTGTGCCGGCCTTGGAAGCGCCAATTTTTCGATGACGAAATTGCCGATCCAGGTCGGGTCGGACCACGCCAGCCACAGGCCGTAAACGACAAACAGGGCGACGACGCCCATCAATGCCGAGATCACCATGTCCATCCGCCTGCTCAGCAGCCGGGCACGTTCGCGGGCAGCCTTCATTTCCAGCCTCTTCAAATTCTGTTTGCAAAAATTATCGTAAAACAATAAGTCAACGCTGTCAAACAACCATGTGGAGGCAGCATGACCATTCATAAACGTTCGATTGCGGCGCTGGCCGGCCTGTTGGCGCTGTCTGCCTGCGGCTCGCTCAACCCGATGGCGCTGACCAAGCTCGCTGGCCTTAGTCCGCTGGAGATCGCGCCTGAACAGATCAGCGTTGCGGCCGTCATGCCGATCCCGCTCAGGCTCCGCACCGGTGATGTGGTGCTGCATTTCGTCATGGATGCACCGGCGCCCTATGGTCCGATCGACGAGAAGCTGCCGCTGGAGATCGTCGCGGGCGAAAATGCGCCGGGGGTTTCGGCCAGTCCTTCCTTCGAACGAATCCAGGTCGCCCGCGTCGCTGCGGCCGATCGAGCCCGACTGGCTGCGGCGCAGGCCAAGGCGCGCGCGTTCAAGGCGACTGGCAGAAAGGATGGCAAGGGCAGCATATCGGTGACGATCGCCGGCGGCTGCCGCGACGGCGCGGTCAATCCGGGGGCGCTGTCAGCGGAGATCTACATGCGCAGCAAGATCGAGGAACAGTACTTCCGGCTTTCATCGGTGAACCTGAGAAAGCTGCTTTCGGAGGATGCGCTCGCCAAGTTGCCGCTGTGCGAGGATGCGAAGGCGGAAGAAGACCCCGAGCCTTGAACGACAAATTTGATCGCCTTATAGTAGTGTAAATAACTACATGGTGTGTCGCATGGACGAAATGATTTCGGCTGCTGATGCCAACCGGGAGTTTTCCCGTCTGCTACGGGAGGTGCGCGACGGCAACAGCTTCGTGGTGACCAGTCATGGCCGGCCGGTCGCTCGCGTCGTACCTGCCACCGAGCCCGGCCAAACCGCGCGCGCTGCAAAGCAGCTTCTATTGGATCGCTTGCGTCGGCAGGTTCCGGCCGACACCGGGCACTGGTCGCGCGAAGAGCTTTACGACGATTGATGCGGTTCGCGCTGGACACCAACATTCTGGCCTATGCGGAAGGCGTCAATGACGCCAACCGCGCAGCCATGGCGCTCGACCTGCTTGCGCGTCTTTCTCAAGACGAGACCGTCATTCCGGTCCAGGTTCTCGGCGAGCTGTTCACCGTGCTTGTTCGCAAGGCCAATCGCAGCCCGCTCGAGGCGCGTGAGGCGATCCTGCAATGGCGTGACACGTTCGCTGTCGCCAATACGACGCCTGATGTCATGTTCAAGGCAGCCGATCTGGCGGCGGATCATCGATTGAGCATCTGGGACGCTGTCATACTTTGTGCCGCGTCCAGTGCCGGCTGTCGCCTGCTGCTGTCCGAGGACATGCAGGATGGCTTCACCTGGGGCGGGGTGACTGTGGTCAATCCGTTCGCCGCCAGTCCGCATCCGCTCCTTGCGGCCATGCTTGAGAACTGAATCCGGCGTCTGGCTAGCTGCTCACCGCGTCGCCGCGGCTTCGGCGTGGGCGCGCAGCATCGCCATCAGCCGCTCGGCCTCCTGGGCGGCGCTGTCTTCGTCATGCTCGAGAATGGAGCGGATCAGCGCGACATGATGTTCGGCCGACGCGGCGAGCCCGGTGTCGCGCTGGTAGCGGAACCAGAAGCGGCGGCTGTGGGTCTGCAGGGGGGCTGCGAGGCGGGCGGCGAAGTCGTTGTCGGCGGCCAGCGCGAGCGCCTCGTCGAGCGCCTTGTCGGCTGCGAGGAAGCCGAGCACGTCGGCCGACAGCACGGCTTTTTGCATCGCCAAGGCGGCCGCGTGGAATTGATTGGCTGCGTCGCGGGTGACGAAACGGGCCGCCGATCGGGCAAGCACCACTTCGATGCCGCGGCGCGCGTCGAGCACGCGCAGCCAGTCGCCGGGATGCAGCGGCGCGATCGCCAGACCGGCGCGCGGCCTGATTTCGACCAGTCCTTCCCAGGCCAGGCGCTGGATCGCCTCGCGCACAGGCGTGCGGCCGAGGCCGAGCCTGTCGATCAGCGCCCCTTCGGTGGCGATGGTACCGGGAGCAAGTTCGAGGGTCACGATGAGCCGCTCGAGCTCGTGATAGGCTCGTGTCGCAGCCGGTTCCAGTTTCTCAGCTTGCATGACCGAATCTCTTGAAAGAGCGATGATATATTTTTGATATATCAGATACGATTGCCGATTGACAATGTTGGTCTCCTCGTCATATATCACTGATATATCAGATGGAGAAAGCACCATGTGGGCCGGAGTCATCCCAGCAGTAACCACCAAATTTACGGCGGACGACCGCCTCGACCATGCCGAAATGGAGCGCTGCTTTGCGCTGCAGATGGAGGCCGGATGCGACGGTCTGATCGTCGCCGGCTCGCTCGGCGAAGGCCCGATGCTCTCGCATGACGAGAAGATCGAAGTGCTGAAGACGGCCCAGAAGGTCGCCGCCGGCAAGCCGGTGCTGCTGACGGTCAACGAAGCCGGTACCCGCGAGGCGGCGGCGATCGCCAAGCGCGCCGCCAAGGAAGGGGCCTCCGGCCTGATGGTCGTGCCGAGCCCGATCTATCATACCAATGCGGAAGAGACGGTTGCCGCCCTGCGCGCCGTCGCCGAAGCCGGCGACCTGCCGGTCATGATCTATTCCAACCGGCTCGCCTATCGCGTCGACGTCACCGTCGACCAGATGGAGGAGCTGGCATCCGACAGGCGCTTCGTCGCGGTCAAGGAATCGTCCGACGACATCCGTCGCTCGACCGAGATCATCAATCGCCTGGGCAATCGCTATGACCTGTTCACCGGCGTCGACAACCTCGCCTTCGAGGCACTGTCGGTCGGTGCCATCGGCTGGGTCGCCGGTCTGGTCGTTGCCTTCCCGCGCGAGACGGTCGCCATCTATCAGCTGATGCAGCAGGGCCGGCGCGAAGAAGCACTTGCCATCTACCGCTGGTTCCGTCCCCTGCTCGATCTCGACGTCTCGACCTATCTGGTCCAGAACATCAAGCTGGCGGAAGTGCTGGCGATCGGCTCCAATGACCGCGTGCGCATGCCACGCAAGCCATTGTCGGGCGAGCGTCGCAACGCGGTCGAAAAGATCATCAAGGACGCCTTGGAAATCCGGCCCAAGCTGCCGTCGTTCTGATCGGGCAGAATGCTTCGGGGGAGGCGTGGCATGAACACAGCAGTCGACGAGATCGACATTGCCATCATCGGTGCCGGCATAGTCGGCATCGCGGCGGCTGCCTATCTCGCCGAAGCCGGGCGCAAGGTGACGGTCTTTGACCGCACCGGCGTCTGCGAGGAAACCAGCTCCGGCAATGCCGGGGCTTTCGCTTTCTCCGACGTGCTGCCTCTCGCCCACAAGGGCATGATGCGCAGCGTGCCGAAATGGCTTGCCGACCCGCTTGGCCCGCTCAGCATCCCGCCTGCCTACCTGCCAAAACTCGCGCCATGGCTTTTCCGCTTCTGGCGCGCCGGGGCGCCTGCCAACTACGAAGCGAGCCTTGCGGCGCAGACCGGGCTGATGAAGCTCGCCGAGCAGGAATGGACCGCGCTGATGGCGCGCTCGGGCACGGGCTCGATGCTGCGCGAGGACGGTTCGCTGGAACTGTATGAGAGCGAGGCGGAGTTCAAGGCGGCGCTGCCGAGCTGGGCGGCGCGCGAGCGTTTCGGCATTGCCTACCAGCATCTCGAAAAGCGCGAGCTTGCCGGCTACCAGCCTGGGCTGGCCGAGCGCTTCACGCGGGGCACCTTCGTGCCGGGCTGGAAGACGGTTTCTGATCCAAAGGATCTCGGCAAGGCGATCTGGCGCCACGCCGAGGCCAGCGGCGCCGGCTTCGTCAAGGGCGAGGTCGGCCTTCTCAGGCTGGCTGGCGACCGCATCCTGATCCAGCTCAAGCAAGGCCGCACATTGTTCGCGCGCCAGGTACTGATCGCAGCCGGCGCCTGGTCGCATCACCTTGCCCGCCAGCTTGGGGATGTCATCCCGCTCGAAACAGAGCGCGGCTACAACACCACGCTTCCGAGCAGCGCCTTCGACGCCAAGCGGCAGCTGATCTTCTCCGGCCACGGCTTCGTCATCACTCCGCTCGCCACCGGCCTGCGGGTCGGCGGCGCGGTCGAGCTCGGCGGCCTGGCTCGCGCGCCGAACTATGCCCGATCGAGGGCGATGCTGGAAAAGGCGCAAAAGTTCCTGCCCGGCCTCGACGCCTCCGGCGGGCGCGAATGGATGGGCTTCCGCCCCTCGCTGCCCGACTCACTGCCGGTCATCGGCGGCTCGCGCAGCCATCCCAATGTCCACTATGCTTTTGGCCACGGCCATCTCGGGCTGACCCAGGCGGCCGCCACCGGCCGGCTGGTGCGCGACCGCATGCTTGGCCAGAAGCCGGCTCTCGACCTCACCCCCTTTTCGGCACAACGTTTCTGACGCAAGGTACCTTCATGGCGCGCCATTCCTTCTTCTGTATCGACGGCCACACCTGCGGCAATCCGGTGCGGCTGGTGGCGGGTGGCGGCCCCCGCCTCGAAGGCGTGACGATGATGGAACGGCGTGCGCATTTCCTCACCGAGTATGACTGGATCCGCACCGGGCTGATGTTCGAGCCACGTGGCCACGACGTGATGTCGGGCTCGATTCTCTATCCGCCGACGCGTGAGGATTGCGATGTCGCCATCCTGTTCATCGAGACGTCGGGTTGCCTGCCGATGTGCGGCCATGGCACCATCGGCACGGTGACGATGGCGATCGAGCACGGGCTGATCAAGCCGAAGACGCCGGGCACGCTGCGGCTCGACACGCCAGCAGGTCTCGTCATCGCCGAATACAAGCAGGTCGGCGATCATGTCGAGGAAGTGCGCATCACCAATGTGCCGTCCTTCCTGTATGCCGAAGGACTTTCGGTCGACTGCCCGGTGCTTGGCGAGATCAGGGTCGACGTCGCTTATGGCGGCAATTTCTACGCCATCGTCGAGCCGCAGGAAAACTACCGCGACATGGCGGACCATACCGCCGGCGATTTCATCGCCTGGAGCCCGGTCGTGCGGCAGCGGCTCAACGAGAAGTACCAGTTCGTGCATCCCGAAAATCCCGGCATCAACCGGCTGTCGCACATGCTGTGGACCGGTGCGCCGAAGCATGCCGAAGCGCACGCCCGCAACGCCGTGTTCTATGGCGACAAGGCAATCGACCGCTCGCCCTGCGGCACCGGAACGTCGGCGCGGATGGCGCAGCTTCACGGCAAGGGCAAGCTCAAGGTGGGCGACGATTTCGTGCACGAATCGATCATCGGTTCGCTGTTTAAGGGACGGGTCGAACGCGAGGTCGAAGTGGCCGGCAAAAAGGCGATCATTCCCTCGATCGGCGGCTGGGCGCGGATGACCGGATTGAACACCATCTTCATCGACGATCGCGATCCGTTCGCGCATGGATTCATAGTCAATTAGTCGTATGGCAGGGAGTTGAAGCAGCCAATATGTCTAGACATTCTTGAGAAGGAGATCATCGGCGAGGCGCAAGGAATTGTTGCGGTTGCGTAATTTGGCGCTACATTCTTCGAAGTTGGCGCGCAAAATCACCGGAATCGGCAAAGACATTGCGTTGAGCCAATGATAGGTTTCGCGATAGTCCAGGGCTTGGACAACATAAAACAGAGGCGGCGAAAAACGCTGTCCGGCAGGCGGCAACGGGTTGAAGAATCACGTTGCAATCCAGGCTCGAAACTTTAGGACTAGGGGAAATATCAAAAGGAATGCGCGCATAGCGCGACATTCCAGGGGAGCCGCATCCATATGCAGTATTTCGTCCAGCAGATGGTCAATGGGCTGACGCTGGGGTCTATCTATGGCCTCATCGCGATCGGCTACACGATGGTCTATGGCATCATCGGCATGATCAATTTCGCCCATGGCGACATTTTCATGCTCGGCGCCTTCGTCGCGCTGATCGTGTTCCTGATCCTCACCAGCCTCTTTTATTCGGTCCATGTCGTGCTGTTCCTGCTCGTCATGATGGTCGTGGCGATGGTGATGACCAGCCTCTACAACTGGACCATCGAAAAGGTCGCCTATCGGCCGTTACGCGGGTCGTTCCGGCTCGCGCCGTTGATCACCGCAATCGGCATGTCGATCGCGCTGTCGAACTTCGTCCAGGTGACGCAAGGTCCGCGCAACAAGCCGATCCCGCCGATGGTCTCGACGGTCTACAACGTCAACGGCATCTCGATCTCGCTGAAGCAGATCATCATCGTCGTCGTCACCGTCTCGCTGCTGGCGCTGTTCTGGTATCTCGTCAACAAGACCTCGCTTGGCCGCGCCCAAAGGGCGTGCGAGCAGGATCGCAAGATGGCCGCGCTGCTCGGCATCGACGTCGACCGCACCATCTCCATCACCTTCGTCATGGGCGCCGCCCTGGCCGCCGTCGCCGGCACTCTGTTCCTGATGTATTACGGTGTCGTGGCGTTCTCCGACGGCTTCGTGCCCGGGGTCAAAGCCTTCACGGCGGCCGTTTTGGGCGGCATCGGCTCGTTGCCCGGCGCCATGCTCGGCGGCCTGATGATCGGCTTCATCGAAAGCATGTGGTCGGCCTACTTCTCGATCGACTACAAGGATGTCGCGGCGTTCTCGATCCTTGCCATCGTGCTCATCTTCCTGCCCTCCGGCATCCTCGGCCGGCCCGAAGTCGAGAAGGTCTGAGACAATGGCCAATATCGCACAAGCCATGCGCGACGAGACCGCAACCCCGATCCAGCGCGGCCTCAAGGAAGCGCTCTACGGGGGCGCCATCTCCTTCGGCCTTTTCTTCCTGTTCATCGGTCTCAGGACCGACCAGAACATCTCCAACGAACTGATCCTCGTCCCACGCTGGGGCCTGCTCGCCATCGTCGTTGGCCTGGTGATGGTCGTACGCTTCTTCTACGTCGCTTACGCCCAGCCGTTCATGGCGCGGCAGAAGATCGTCAACGTCACAAGCGGGCTTCTGCCTGACAGCGTGGCGACCCGGTTCTTCCGGCTGCCCTATTTCATCGCGGCACTGGTGATTGCCGTTGCGCTGCTGGTGTTTGCCGGTTCGCTTGACGGGATATTCGGGCCAGCACTCGCCGGCTACATGCGCTTCTTCCGCGCGCTGGCGATCATCTACGCCCTGGCATCGGTGCTGTTTTATTTCCGCACCTTCATCAGCGCGCATTTCTCGGCGCTTGGCATCGGCGTGCTGGTCGCCTATCCGATCGTCGTCGTGCTGGTGCTGACGCTCATCAACGGTTCGATGGCATCCGGCTTCCAGGGCTCGCTCAAATGGGTCGACAATTTCGGCATCCAGATCCTGATCTATGTGATGCTGGCCTGGGGGTTGAACATCGTCGTCGGCCTCGCTGGCCTGCTCGACCTTGGCTATGTCGCCTTCTATGCCGTTGGCGCCTATGCCTACGCGCTGCTGGCGACGCATCTCGGCTGGTCGTTCTGGATCCTGTTGCCGGTTGCCGGCATCATGGCAGCCTTCTGGGGCGTCATGCTCGGCTTCCCGGTGCTGCGTCTTCGGGGCGATTATCTCGCCATCGTCACGCTGGCCTTCGGCGAAATCATCCGCCTGGTGCTGATCAACTGGCGCGAAGTGACCAACGGCGCCGCCGGCATCTCCGGCATCCCGAAGGTTAGCTTCTTTGGCCTGATGTCGTTCAACGTCTCCGACCCGAACTACATCGCCAAGGTGCTCGACATCGCCCAGTCCGGCGCCTACTACAAGATCTTCCTTTACTACCTCATCCTTGGCCTGGCGCTGCTGACGGCCTTCGTCACCATCCGCCTGCGTCGCATGCCTGTCGGCCGTGCCTGGGAAGCGCTGCGCGAAGACGAGATCGCCTGCCGCTCGCTCGGCATCAACACGACGACGACCAAGCTGACGGCTTTCGCCACGGGCGCGATGTTCGGCGGTTTCGCCGGCTCGTTCTTCGCCGCGCGCCAGGGTTTCGTCTCGCCTGAATCCTTCGTCTTCCTGGAATCGGCGATCATCCTTGCCATCGTCGTGCTCGGCGGCATGGGCTCGCTGGTCGGCATCGCGGTCGCTGCCGCGGTGATGATCGGCGGCACCGAAATCCTGCGCGAGATGGAATTCCTCAAGGTCGTCTTCGGACCTGACTTCACGCCGGAGCTTTACCGCATGCTGCTGTTCGGCATGGCGATGGTCATCGTGATGCTGTGGAAGCCGCGAGGTTTCGTCGGCAGTCGAGAACCCACGGCCTTTCTTCATGAGCGAAAAGCCATCTCCAGTTCCTTCACCAAGGAAGGACACGGCTGATGAACGCGAGCGCATCCATGAACAATTCGATCCTGCAGGTCGAACACCTGTCGATGAAGTTCGGCGGCCTTGTTGCCATCGGCGATCTGTCGTTCGAAGCCAAGCGCGGCGAAATTACCGCGCTGATCGGCCCGAACGGTGCCGGTAAGACCACTGTCTTCAACTGCATCACCGGCTTCTACAAGCCGACCGAAGGCATGATCCGGTTCAACGGCAAGGATGGCGGCGAGTTCCTGCTCGAGCGCATGCCCGACTTCCAGATCACGGCCAAGGCCAAAGTGGCGCGTACCTTCCAGAACATCCGGCTGTTTTCGGGCATGACGCTGCTCGAAAACCTGCTGGTGGCGCAGCACAACAAGCTGATGAAGGCCTCGGGCTATACTGTCCTGGGCCTGCTCGGCCTCGGTGGCTATCGCAAGGCTTCAGCTGAATCGGTCGATATCGCCAAGCACTGGCTGGAGAAGGCCGAACTGATCGACCGCGCCGACGATCCGGCCGGTGATCTTCCCTACGGTGCGCAGCGGCGGCTCGAGATCGCGCGTGCCATGTGCACCGGGCCGGAGCTGCTTTGCCTCGACGAACCGGCGGCAGGTCTCAATCCGAAAGAGTCGCTGGCGCTCAACACGTTGCTCATCGACATCAAGAACAACACCGGCACGTCGATCCTGCTCATCGAGCACGACATGTCGGTGGTCATGCAGATCTCCGATCATGTCGTGGTGCTCGAATACGGCCGCAAGATCTCCGACGGCGACCCGATGTCGGTCAGGACCGATCCGAAGGTCATCGCCGCCTATCTCGGCGTCGACGACGAGGAGGTCGCCACCGTTCTCGTCGAGGTCGGCGACGAACAGGTGATCGAAGAGCTTGAAGGCGTGCCCGATCCGGCGCATGGCCCAGGCTCGTCGTCTTCGATGATGGCCGGTCCGGTCAGCGACACCATCGGCCACAGCGACGGACACGGCGAGGTCGTGACCGTTTCCAAGGGTGCGTCGAAGGCGGCACAGGTTGAAGCTCGCGATGCCGCCCGTTCGGTGGCCGCCGCTGCCGAGGCTGCGGCTACTGCAAAACCCAAGGCCAAGGCGACCGAGGCGAAATCGGCCGCGGCTCCCGCCGCCGGGCTGATGGCCGCGCCCAAGCCGGCGAAGGCTGCTCCTGTCGCAAAAGCTCCAGCCAAGCCGAAAATTCCTGCCACGAGCGCGGCGTCGGTGGCATCAGTTGCCAAGGCAAAGACCGCCACTGCCAAGCCGGCGGTGGTAAAAGCCGACGCGCCAAAGGCCGCTGCAAAGCCTGCCAAGACACCGGCTGCGAAACCGGCAGCCAAGGCGACGGCTAAGCCCTCTGCGGCTGCACCGAAGACGGTGACCGCGAAGGCTGTGCCGGCGAAAGCCAACGCCGCGCCTGCTCTGAAAGCAGCGGCAAAACCGGCACCGTCAAAACCTGCGGCGGCAACGGCTGCCAAGCCGACCCCAGCGCCGAAAGCGGCGGCGGGCAAAGCACCGGTGAAGGCCGTGGCAGCGCCCAAGGCTCAGGCGAAATCGATCAAGCCGGTTGCGACGCCAAAGACCGTAACATCGGCCAAGCCGGCTGCGTCGAAGGCATCAACGGCCAAGGCGCCTGTGGCCAAAGCGCTCGCTGACAAGCCTGCGTCGAAGGCACCAGCCGCCAAGGCCCCGGCTGTCAAGGCGACTGACAAGCCTGCGGTGAAGGCGGCGGCCAAGCCAGCCCCGGCACCCATGGTCAAGGTGGCGGCTGCCAAGCCCGCAGCGAAGGCAGCGGTGACACCCGCGAAGGCTGCGGCAACAAAGGTTGCGACTGCGACCAAGGCACCGGCCAAAGCCCCTGCCGCCAAGACCATCGCCAACGTGCTTGCCGCTCCGCGCGGCGGTGTGGCGGACCGGCTGATCCAGATCAAGGGCATCGGACCGGTGAACGAGAAGAAGCTCAACGACCACGGCATTTTCCATTTCGATCAGGTGGCCGGATGGAAGAAGTCTGACATCGAGGCGGCGGAGGCCTATCTCGCCTTCGATGGCCGGATCGAGCGCGAAGACTGGGTGGGGCAGGCCAAGGCGCTGGCGCGTGAAGCGGCCAAGCCGGCGAAAGCCAAGCGCGGAGGTGGCAAGTGACGGCGGCAAGAGCTTTGCTCGACATCAAGGGTGTCGAGACCTACTACGGCAACATCCGTGCGCTGAGCGGCGTCGATGTTGCCGTCAACGAAGGCGAAATCGTCGCTCTGATCGGCGCCAATGGCGCCGGCAAGTCGACGCTGATGATGACCATCTTTGGTACGCCGAGGGCGCGCCGCGGCACCATTACTTTCGCCGGTACCGACATTACCGACCTGCCGACGCACGAGATCGCCAGGCTGCGCATCGCGCAGTCGCCGGAAGGGCGGCGCATCTTCCCGCGCATGACGGTGATGGAAAACCTGCAGATGGGCGCAAGCCTCGACAACCTCAAATATTACGATGAGGACGTCGAGAAGGTGTTCACCCTGTTCCCCAGGCTCAAGGAACGCATCGCCCAGCGCGGCGGCACGCTTTCGGGCGGCGAGCAGCAGATGCTGTCGATCGGCCGGGCGCTGATGGCGCGGCCCAAGCTGCTTTTGCTCGATGAACCTTCGCTTGGTCTGGCGCCGCTGATCGTCAAGCAGATCTTCGACGCCATCCGCGAGCTCAATCGTACCCAGGGCCTGACCGTGTTCCTTGTCGAGCAGAACGCTTTTGGCGCTCTGAAGCTCGCCACGCGCGGTTACGTCATGGTCAATGGCGTGGTCACGATGAGCGGCACCGGCAAGGACCTTCTCGCCAATCCAGAGGTTCGCGCGGCCTATCTCGAAGGCGGCCGCCACTAGGAGGATCCATCATGCACGGCATTCTCTATGAGGAAGCCTCGATCTGGCAGTTCTTTTTCGTCACCTGCGTTCTGGGTGGCTGGGCTGCCTGGATGACTGGCCGCGCCTGCGCCCAGACATGGCGAAACTACCCCCAGCTCGTGCTCTACATATTGGGGCTCGGTATCGCCATCCGCTTCATCCATCATGCCCTGTTCGAAGGCACGATGTTCACGCTGCAATACTATGCCGTCGACACCATCATTCTGCTCGCCTTTGCAATAATTGGTTATAAATACACGCGAACGAACCAGATGGTGACGCAATACAATTGGCTTTATGAAAAGGTTTCGCCTCTTTCTTGGAGATCGAAGTCCTGAGGGGCAGAAGCTAAATATCGGCGCCGATTCGCCAATGAATCGGCGTGACAACTGCCGGAAAATCGGCAAACTCACCTTTCTGCGATATGGGTGGGCATCGCAAGAAAGAAACTCCACGCCCACTCAATTAATGGGAGTGTTTCAATGAAAAAGTCACTTTTGTCGGCTGTTGCACTGACCGCGCTCGTCGCGTTCAGCGGCAGCGCATGGGCCGATATCATCGTCGGCGTTGCAGGTCCGATCACCGGCCCGAATGCTGCCTTCGGAGCGCAGCTCCAGAAGGGCGCCGAGCAGGCCGTTGCGGACATCAACGCAGCTGGTGGCATGAACGGCGAGCAGATCAAGCTCGTGGTTGGTGACGACGTTTCCGATCCGAAGCAGGGCATTTCGGTCGCCAACAAGTTCGTCGCTGACGGCGTCAAGTTCGTCATCGGTCACTTCAACTCGGGCGTTTCGATCCCGGCTTCGGAAGTCTACGCCGAAAACGGCATCCTCGAAATCACCCCGGCTGCGACCAATCCGAAGTTCACCGAGCGTGGCCTGTGGAACGTGTTCCGCACCTGCGGCCGTGACGACCAGCAGGGTGCTATTGCTGGTGCGTACCTCGCCGAGAAGTTCAAGGACGCCAAGATCGCCGTCATCCACGACAAGACGCCTTATGGTCAGGGCCTTGCCGACGAAACCAAGAAGTCGATGAACACCGCCGGCCTGACTGAGGTCATGTACGAAGGCGTCAACATCGGCGACAAGGATTTCGCTGCGCTGATCGGCAAGATGAAGGAAGCCGGCGTCACGATCATCTACTGGGGCGGTCTTCACACCGAAGCCGGCCTGATCATCCGCCAGGCGGCTGACCAGGGCCTCAAGGCGACGCTTGTTTCGGGCGATGGCATCGTGTCGAACGAACTGGCCTCGATCGCTGGCGACGCTGTTGCCGGTACGCTCAACACCTTCGGTCCCGATCCGACCTTGAACCCGGCCAACAACGCGCTGGTCGAGAAGTTCCGCGCCGCCGGCTTCAACCCTGAAGCCTACACGCTGTACTCCTACGCCGCGATGCAGGTCGTTGCGGGTGCTGCCAAGGCTGCAAACTCGGTCGATCCGCAGGAAGTCGCCAAGGCGATGAAGGCAAACACCTTCCCGACCGTGCTCGGCGACATGGGCTTCGACGAGAAGGGCGACCCGAAGCTGCCAGGCTACATCATGTATGAGTGGGTCAAGGGCGACGACGGCAAGTACACCTACAAGCCGCAGAAGTAATTTCAGCACCGTTTGCTGACGAAAGATGCCCGGCGCTTTGCGTCGGGCATTTTTTTGTGTCGTGGAAAATATGGCAGTCTGACCCTAGGGAAATTAAATCGATTTAGGGCAACGTGTTTTCGGTTGCACCGCAGCATTTTCCCGCTAATCATTCGCCGCCTCTTAAATATCCCGTGTCTGGAGCGTTTTCGTGCCGATCAGCAAGATCCTCGTCGCCAACCGATCCGAAATCGCCATCCGCGTCTTCCGCGCGGCCAATGAGCTGGGGCTCAAAACAGTGGCGATCTGGGCTGAAGAGGACAAATATTCGCTGCATCGCTTCAAGGCCGACGAATCCTACCAGGTCGGCCGCGGTCCCCATCTCGCCAAGGACATGGGGCCGATCGAAAGCTACCTGTCGATCGAAGAGATCATCCGTGTCGCCAAGCTGTCGGGTGCCGATGCCATCCATCCCGGCTATGGCCTGTTGTCGGAGAGCCCCGAATTCGCCGACGCATGTGCTGAAAACGGCATCACCTTCATCGGACCCAGGCCCGAGACCATGCGCCGGCTTGGCAACAAGGTGGCGGCGCGCAATCTCGCCATTGAAGTCGGCGTACCGGTGATCCCGGCGACCGACCCGCTTCCCGACGACATGGAGGAGGTCAAGAAGCTCGCCGCGCAGGTTGGCTATCCGGTCATGCTCAAGGCGTCATGGGGCGGCGGCGGCCGCGGCATGCGCGCCATCCGCAGCGAGGCCGACCTCGCCCGCGAGGTGACCGAGGGCAAGCGTGAGGCCAAGGCGGCGTTCGGCAAGGACGAGGTCTATCTCGAAAAGCTGATCGAGCGTGCCCGTCACGTCGAAGTGCAGGTGCTGGGCGACACGCATGGCAACGCCGTGCATCTGTTCGAGCGCGACTGCTCGATCCAGCGCCGCAACCAGAAGGTCGTCGAGCGCGCACCGGCACCTTACCTCAGCGAGGAACTGCGCCAGGAGCTGTGCGGCTATGCCCTCAAGCTCGCCAGGGACACCGCCTATATCGGCGCAGGCACCGTCGAGTTCCTGCAGGATGCCGACACCGGCAAGTTCTATTTCATCGAGGTCAATCCACGCATCCAGGTCGAGCACACCGTCACCGAGCAGGTGACCGGCATCGACATCGTCAAGGCGCAGATCCACATCCTCGACGGCTTTGCCATCGGCACGCCGGAATCGGGCGTGCCGGCTCAGGCCGACATTCGCCTCAACGGCCATGCCCTGCAGTGCCGCATCACGACAGAGGATCCCGAGCAGAACTTCATTCCCGACTATGGCCGCATCACCGCTTATCGCGGCGCCACCGGCTTCGGCATCCGTCTCGACGGCGGCACCGCCTATTCGGGCGCGGTCATCACCCGATTCTACGATCCGCTGCTGGAAAAGGTCACCGCCTGGGCGCCGAATCCGGTCGAGGCGATTGCCCGCATGCACCGGGCGCTGCGCGAGTTCCGCATCCGCGGGGTGGCAACCAACCTGACCTTCCTCGAAGCGATCATCACGCACCCGGCCTTCCGCGACAATTCCTACACGACCAGGTTCATCGACTCGACGCCCGAGCTGTTTGCCCAGGTCAAGCGCCAGGACCGCGCCACCAAGCTGCTCAACTACCTCGCCGACGTCACCGTCAACGGCCACCCGGAGACGCGCGGCCGTGCCGCGCCCAACCCGGAAGCCGCAGCGCCCGTCGTGCCGTGGTTCACCGGTGCCATTCCCGACGGCACCAAGCAGCGGCTCGACGCGCTTGGCCCGGAGAAGTTCGCAGCCTGGATGCGCGACCAGAAGCAGGTGCTGATCACCGACACGACGATGCGCGATGGTCACCAGTCGCTGTTGGCCACGCGTGTCCGCACCCATGACATCGCCAGTATCGCCGGCACTTATGCCCGCGCCTTGCCGCAGCTTCTTTCGCTGGAATGCTGGGGCGGTGCCACCTTCGACGTCGCCATGCGCTTCCTGACCGAGGATCCGTGGGAGCGTCTGTCGAAGGTCCGCCAGGCCGCACCCAACATCCTGCTGCAGATGCTGCTGCGCGGCGCCAACGGCGTCGGCTACACCAACTATCCCGACAATGTCGTGCAGCATTTCGTGCGCCAGGCGGCATCAGGTGGCGTCGACCTGTTCCGGGTCTTCGACTGCCTGAACTGGGTCGACAACATGCGCGTGTCGATGGATGCCATCGGCGCCGAGGGCAAGCTGTGCGAAGCCGCGATCTGCTACACCGGCGACATCCTCGACCCGGCCCGCGCCAAGTACGACCTGAAGTACTATGTCGCGCTCGCCAAGGAACTTGAGGCAGCCGGCGCCCACATCATCGCCGTCAAGGACATGGCCGGCCTGCTCAAGCCAGCGGCGGCGCGGGCGCTGTTCAAGGCGCTGCGCGAGGCGACCGACCTGCCGATCCACTTCCACACCCACGACACCTCGGGCCTGTCGGCTGCGACGGTGCTGGCGGCGGTCGAAAGCGGCGTCGATGCCATCGACGCGGCGATGGATGCGTTTTCCGGCAACACCTCGCAGCCTTGCCTGGGCTCGATCGTGGAGGCGCTGCGCGGCTCGGACCGCGATCCGGGGCTCGCGCCCGAATGGATCCGCCGCATCTCGTTCTACTGGGAGGCCGTGCGCAACCAGTATGCCGCTTTCGAGAGCGACCTGAAGGGACCGGCATCGGAAGTCTATCTGCATGAAATGCCGGGCGGGCAGTTCACCAACCTCAAGGAGCAGGCGCGCTCGCTCGGGCTCGAAACCCGCTGGCATGAGGTGGCGCAGGCCTATCATGACGTCAACCTGATGTTCGGTGACATCGTCAAGGTGACGCCGTCGTCGAAGGTGGTCGGCGACATGGCGCTGATGATGGTGAGCCAGGAGCTGACCGTCGCCGACGTCGAGAACCCGGCCAAGGACATCGCCTTCCCGGATTCGGTCGTGTCGATGCTGCGCGGCGATCTCGGCCAGTCACCCGGCGGTTGGCCGGCGGCATTGCAGAAGAAGGTGCTGAAGGGCGAACAGCCGATCACCGCGCGTCCCGGCTCGTTGCTCAAGGCCGCCGATCTCAAGGCCAACCGCAAGGAGATCGAAGCCAAGCTCGGGCGCAAGCTGTCCGAGGACGAGTTCGCCTCGTGGCTGATGTACCCCAAGGTCTTCACCGACTTCGTCGGCGCGCAGGACAATTACGGTCCGGTCAGCGTGTTGCCGACGCCGGTCTATTTCTACGGCATGAAGCCGGAAGACGAGGTCTTCGTCGACATTGAAAAGGGCAAGACGCTGGTCATCCGCTGCCTGGCCGTCGGCGACGTCGACGAAAAGGGCATGGTGACGGTGTTCTTCGAGATCAACGGCCAGCCGCGCCGCGTCAAGGTGCCGGACCGCGCCCATGGCGCCTCCGCCTCCAAGGCACGGCGCAAGGCCGAGGCCGGCAACGACGCCCATGTCGGCGCTCCGATGCCGGGCGTGGTCTCGACACTCGCCGTTTCCGCCGGCCAGCCGATCAAGGCCGGCGACGTGCTGCTGTCGATCGAAGCGATGAAGATGGAAACCGCACTTCACGCCGAGCGCGACGGCACGATTGCCGAAGTGCTGGTGCGCACCGGGGACCAGATCGACGCCAAGGATTTGCTGGTCGTCTACGGCTGAATAGTTGCAGGCCGAGCACGTTCGTCGTTGCCCGGCCGCTCCAACACCTAGGTTTAGAACAGGCCTTGGCCGGCTTTGGCTTCTTCCGCCACGGTGCGGCGGATCAGGTTCTTGTACATGTAGCCGCGCTGGCCCTTGTAGACGACCGTGCACCAGTTGCAGTCGCCCTCAGCTTCGATCTCGGCATTCGCGGGAACGACGACGATCACCTTGGATTCGTCGGCCGGCCCGTCGCGCAGATTGGCGTATTTGACCACCTTTGCCGGGCGCAGGTCCGGCAGCGGTCCAGTGCTGCCCACGGTATTGCCGGTTGCGCCGTCGATCATGCCCGTCTGCTGCTCGAGCATCGCCACTTCGGTTTCCGTCTCCGCCACCTGGACGTCGATCGAACCACGCAACCCTTCGGTCGTTATCGCCGTGGTGGGCGCCGGGTCGGGCACCTGGCTCGCGAGCGCCGAGGGGAACGGCGTTGTGGCGATCTCGCCGCGCTCGTCGGGGCCTGTGGCTGCGGTCGGTGTGGGTTTTTCGAAATGACCAGTGGCAGGCGACGATGCCGGGGCTGCCAGCAGCGGTGCCTGCGTTGCGGCAACCGGAGCAACTGCCGTGCGAGCGGGCGCGGTCATAATCGGCTCGGCCGTCGCTGTCTTGACTTCGATGCCGGAAGCAGTGGTTTCGAGGCGCGGTGGCAGGACGGCTGCGGTTTCTATCGGGTCGGGCTCGTCGCTGCCGGAGAACCCGAAGGCGACGATTGCGATTGCCAAGACCGCGGCGACGCCAAGCAAGGCGACCTCAAGCCTCGACAAATGCAACCGGGGCAGGCGGGCGGCGAGGCCGCTGGATATCCCGGCAAGCCGGAAAACGGGGGTGTTCATGACACAAGACTCCACACTGGCACGACCCGGCGACAATGCCGAAGCCGACCCCCAACCCGATTTGGCATGCAACGCATCGAAACGATTGCGAACGTGGAGTGTGTTGCCCGTCCCGCCGCAGTTTCTAGGCTTGTGAGCTAACTCAGCTATTCGACGGAATTCGGGCAATCGTTAACCTTTGTTACCGGCCTGGCCCAATGCTTGCCGCGAAAGCTGCCTTGACGTGAAATTCAATCGATTTAAAAGTGGAGCGATGCAAGGACACATGGTGACCGATCCGAACGGAGCCGGTCACTTTTTGAATCCCGCGATCACGGCAGGCTGAGATCGATTTCAGCCGCCGGGCAGCCATGTTAGGAGTGCGTTCGATGAACGCCAAAGACGCCACCCCGACATCCGCCAATGCAGCCTCGGCCCGATGGGCCGTCGCGGCCGCGTTTTTCATGAATGGCTTCATGACTGGAAGCTGGGCACCGCAGATCCCGCTGCTGGTCACCCGGCTCGGTATCAGCGAGTTCGTGCTCGGCCTGCTGATCCTTGTCTTCGGCATCGGCGCGCTGACGGCGATGCCGTTCTCAGGCTACCTGATGACCAAGCGCGGCTCACGTCCTGTGGTCATCGGCTTCGCCTGGGTTCTGGTCTTTTCACTGTTGCTGGTGGCGCTGGCGCCCAACGTCTGGCTGACCGCGCTGACGATGTACATCTTCGGCGCCACCGCAGGGGCCATGGATGTCGCCATGAACGCCAACGCGGTCGCGGTGGAAAAGCGGCTGTCGCGGGCAATCATGTCGTCGTCGCACGGTTTCTGGAGCCTTGGCGGCTTCGTCGGCGGTGGGCTCGGTGGCATCGCTATCCAGCAATTCGGGCATCTGCCGCACGCCATGTTCGCCACGGTTGTCGCCGCCGCCATCACCGCCTTTGCCCTGCGCTATCTGATCGAAGACAAGCCGGTGGCGCATGAGCACAGGCATTTCCGTATGCCGCGTCAGGCGGCCATCTATCTTGTCGGCCTTATGGCGCTGTTTTCGATGATCCCGGAAGGTGCCGTGCTCGACTGGGCGGCGCTCTATCTCAAGCAGGAACTTGGGGCCGACATCGCTACCGCCGGCTTCGCCTTTGCCGCCTTCTCCGGCATCATGGCGCTGATGCGGTTCCTGGGTGACGGCGTGCGCAACCGCTTCGGCGCGGTCAACACGCTGCGCGTCTCGGCTCTGGTCGCTGCCGCCGGCATGCTGGCGGCAGGTCTCGCGCCCAATCCCTGGATTGCCATCGCTGCCTTCGCCATGTGCGGGCTGGGCGTTGCCAACATGGTTCCGATCGCCTTTTCGGCCGCCGGCAATCAGCCCGGCGTGGTGCCAAACATCGGCATGAGCGTTGTCACCACCATGGGCTATTCAGGCATATTGGTGGCGCCGTCGGCGATCGGCTTCGTTGCCGGCCATACCGGCTTCGCGCCGATCTTCGTCACCTTGTCGGGTTTGCTGGTGGTGGTATCGGTGATGGCAGGGCTTGCCCGCCATGCCGACTTCCGCGCCGTGGCTCAGACAGCGCCGGCGGAATAGCGCTTCAGTTCTTCATGCAGGAAGTCGGCGACGCGGCGGATTCGTACGCTTGCGCGCACGTCGCGATGCATTGCGAGCCAGACCGGCAGCACAGGCAGCGGCAGATCAGGCAGGACGACCTCCAGCCCGGGCTCGCGCCAGATCAGTGGCAGCTGGGCGATACCAATGCCATTGCCGGCGCGCACCGCTTGCCACAGCACGATGTGGTTGTCGGAGCGGAAACGAAAGGCATGCCGTGTCATCTCGGGGTAGAACCGCTCAAGGCCCCGGATCATCTCGTCGCTGCGGTCGAAGCCGATCAGGCCGTGCTGCTGCAGATCCTCCGGTTGTTGCGGCCGTCCACGGCGGTCGAGATAGGCTGAGGTCGCGCACATGTTGAGCGCGATGTCGGTGACCTTGCGGGCTACAAGCTCGTTCTGGGCCGGCTGTACCATGCGGATGGCGATGTCGGCGTCGCGGCGCAGCAGGTTCTCGACCTGGTTGGATGCAACGACCTCGACCTCGATGCCGGGCTCCTCCAGTCCCAGACGCGCCATCATCGCCGGCAGGACGTGGGCTGCCACCATTTCGCTTGCGGCGATCCGGACCGTGCCCTCGATCGCTTCCACCGAACCCAGCGCCAGCCGCGCGAAGGAGGTTGCCTGGGCACTGACCGCGCGGCCTCGTTCGAACAACAGGCTGCCGGCTTCGGTCAGCACATAACCCTGCCGACCACGGCGGAAAAGCGTGACATCGAGCGCCTTCTCGAGCTCGGTGATATGGCGTCCGAGCGTCGGCTGGCTCGAGCCCAGGCTGCGCGCCGCCGCCGACAGGCTGCCGGTCTCGGCAACCGCGACAAAACTCCGGATGAGGTTCCAGTCGAGCTCAGGCATATATTCAAAAATGCATATCATAACTCCATTTGCAGTCAATTTATTTCCTGAAATGAATGAACGACATTGCGGCACAGACAAACCGGAGTGACCGACATGACCAAGATCGCAATACTGGGTGCCCGTGGCCGGCTCGGCCGCGCTGTCGCCAAGGCCTTCCTCGATGCCGGATATGAAGTGCGGGCGATCACCCGCGACGGCAAGCTGCCGGCGGAACTGACCGGCGCCGAAGCGTTCGCTGCCGATGCACTCGACCGGCGGTCGCTGGCCGACGCCACCCGAGGCGTGGACATCATCTTCAACGGCCTGAGCCCTGTCTACTCGGACTGGAGTTCGGTCCTGCCGATGGCCGAAAACGTCATGGCGGCGTGCCACGCCAACGGCGCTCTGCACATGGTTGCGGGCACGGTCTACAATTTCGGCTCGCCAATGCCGGCTGAAATCACCGAGGACACGCCCCAGCATCCGAGCACCGAGAAGGGTCGCATCCGGGCCAAGCAGGAAGAGCTGTACCGGCGCGAGGCCGAGGCTGGGCGGGTGCGCACGGTCCTGCTCAGGGCCGGCGACTTCTTCGGCGGCAAGGGCACCGGCTCGTGGTTCGACCTGGTCATTGCTTCGAAGTTCGCCAACGGCGTCTACACAGCGCCTGGTCCGGTCGAGCTCGTCCATGCCTGGGCGTACTTGCCCGACCTCGCCAACAGCTTCGTTGCGCTTGCCGACGCAGGGCAACGGCTCGACAGCTATGAGAACTTCAACTTCCCCGGCCATGCGCTGACCGATCTCGAAATCAAGGCAGCGATGGAGCGCGTGACCGGTCGCCGGCTGAGGCTCGCCTCGATGCCCTGGTGGGTGTTGCGTGCCGGTAGCCCGTTCGTTGCGATGTGGAAGGCGATCGTGTCGATGTCTTATCTTCGCTTCGAACCGCACCGGCTGGTGTCGTCGAGGCTGGAGGCCGTCATCGGAGAAATCCCGCACACGCCGCTCGACGAGGCGGTGAAAGGGGCGCTCGACGATCTCGGCCTGTTGCCCGCCAGGCTCAAGGCTGCCTGATCGCTAAACGCCCGGAGCATCCTCCGGGCGTTTTGCTGTCGGTTACGCCGTCAGATACGGCCCATCAGCATCAGCACCAGCAGCACCACAAGCAGGATGCCGACGATACCCGATGGGCCGTATCCCCAGCCGCGCGAGTGGGGCCAGGCCGGGACGGCACCGAGCAGGATCAGGATCAGGATGATGATGAGCAGCGTTGAAATTGTCATTGTGCATGCCTCGAAATCTTGTGTTTCATCGAGGCAGCAACGCAAAAGGCCGCCCGGTTGTTCCTGGGCGGCCTTTCATGCACTCTTGCCTGGTCAGTCTATTCCGCTGCCTTGGGGAAGGCGACTGCAGGTTCGTCGGGACCCGGTGCCGGGGCTACGCCGGCCTCGGTCTTGTCCTTCCTGCCAATGCGGAACAGCCTGCTGAACCAGCCACGCTGGCCGGGCTTGCGCTTGTCGCGGGTGAACACCATCAGCATCGCAGGCGTCACCACCAGCGTCAGCACGGTGGCGAACGACAGGCCGAAGACGATCGCCGAAGAGAGCGCGATCCACCATTGTGTCGACGGCGCGTTGATCGTCGTCTCGTGGTGGAAGATCTCGAGGCCGAGGCCGAAGGCGATCGGCATGACACCGAGGATGGCGGACAGTGCGGTCAGCACCACAGGACGGGCACGCTCGCGGCAGGTCTGCAGCACCGCGTCCATCTTGTTCCAGCCTTCATCGCGCAGCCGGTCGTAGGTGTCGATCAGCACGATGTTGTTGTTCACCACCACGCCGGCAAGTGCGATGAAGCCGATGCCGGACATGACGATGACGAAGGTCTGGCCGGTCAACAGCATGCCGAGCAGCGCGCCGATCACCGCCATGACGACGCAGGACAGCACCAGCAAGACGCTGGTGAACTTGTTGAACTGCGCCAACAGCACGATGAAGATCAGGAAGATCGCGGCGCCGAACGCATTGCTGAGGAAGGCAGCCGCTTCCGCGCTGTCCTCGTTCGAACCGGCGAGCTTCCAGTCGACACCAGGCTTGGCGATTTCGCCGACAGCCTTGGCCACCGCCGCCTGCACTTCGGCGACCTGGAAGCCGCCTGCCACGTTGGCCTGGATGGTGATGGTGCGCTTGCTGTCGATGCGCTTCAGCACGCCAGCGGTCGGTTCCGGCTTGCGCGAGACGAAGTTCGAGATCGGCACGGAACCCTGTGCCGTTTCGATGCGCAGCTCGTCGAGCGCCGACAGCGTGCGGCGGTCCTCGGGCAGGCGCAGCCGGATGTCCACGGCGTCATCCGTACCCGCAGGGCGATAGTCGGTCAGCTTCAGGCCCGTGGTGACGAGCTGAACCACGGTCCCGACCGCTGTCGGGCTGACGCCGAACTGCGCCGCCTTGGAGCGATCGACCTCAAGCGCCCAGTCGACACCAGGAGGCGGCAAGCCATCGGATAGATCGATGACGCCGGGGACCTTGGCCACGGTCGCCGCCACCACCTTGGCATAGTCGTTGAGCCCGGTCGGGTCGGTAGCCGAGAGCTGGACCTGGATGGCCTTGCCGGTCGGCGGGCCAGCGTCCGGAACACGCACCTCGACATCGACGCCTGGAATGCCAGCCATCGCGACACGCAGGTCTTCGAGGATCGTGTGCGCCGATTGGCGCTCGCGCCAGTCGATGAACTCGTAGTTGATGACGCCGACGACGTCTTCTGGAACGTCCTCGCCGCCGCGCGTCTTGCCGACCTTGGTCAGCACCGACTTGATGCCCGGCCAGCCGATGATCCTGTTTTCGGCGATGCGCGTCGCTGCGTCCATTTCCTCAAGCGAGAGGTTGCCGCGGGCATGAACGTAGAGCAGGCCGTAGTCCGGTTCGACCGACGGGAAGAATTCGACGCCGTTGCCGAATTTCACGTAGGAGTACAGCCCGCCGCCAAGCAGCATCATCGTCAGCACGATGGCGGTGATCGGGTAAGCCACTGCCTTCTTGACGACGCCCATATAGACGCCGTCGCGGTTCTCTTCTTCGCCATGCAGCGGCGCTTTGCCGATGAGGGCGCCGATCGCCGGAGCGAAGATCAGCGCATAGGCCATCGAGGCGGCGAGCGTGACGATCAACGTGATCGGCAGATATTTCATGAAGTCGCCGACGATGCCCGGCCAGAACAACAGCGGCGAGAAGGCGGCGATGCGGGTCAGGGTCGCGGCAATGACCGGTCCGGCCATGCGCTTGGCTGCTTCCTCGAAGGCCTGCTCCTTCGGCATGCCTTCCGACATGCGGCGCTCGGCATATTCGGTGACGATGATCGCGTCGTCGACGAGCATGCCGACTGCCAGGATGAGCGAGAACAGCACGATCATGTTGATCGTGTAACCCATCAAGGCAAGCAGCAGGATGCCGATCAGGAACGAAGACGGGATCGCCAGCCCGATCAGCATCGAGGCGCGCCCCGAAAGCGCATAGAGAATGACGATGAAGACCAGGATGACGGCAATCATCACGTGGTTCTGCAGGTCATTGAGCAGCTGGTTGACGAAAACCGACTTGTCCTGGGTGTAGGTCACCTGGAGGTCGGGCAGCGCCTGCTTGCTCTTTGCCACGAATTCTTCGGCGACCTTCTTCGAGCCCTCGATGGTCTCGACGACATTGGCGCCGATGCGCTTCTTGATAGCCAGCGTGATCGCTGGCCTGCCGTCGATGCGGGCGATCGTCTCTGCGTCCTTGAAGGTAGAGCGGACGGTGGCTACGTCGCGAACCCGGACGACGGCGTTCGGGCCGGCCACGACTGGCAGGTTTGCGACATCCTCCGGCGTTTCGATCAACGACGGCACCTTCACCGCGTACTTGCCTTCCGCGCCCTCGATGGTACCGGCGGCGACGAGGCTGTTCGATGCGCCAACGCCTTGGATCAGCTGGTCGAGCTGCAGGCCATAGGAGGACAGCTTCACCGGATCGACGATCGCCTCGACAAGCTCGTCGCGAGATCCCTGGATCTCGGCCTCGAGCACGCCGGGCACTTCCTCGATGCGGTCGCGCAGGTCCTTTGCAGCGGCGGTCAGCGCGCGTTCGGGAATGTCGCCGGACAGCGTGATGAACACGACCGGGAATTCGGACAGGTTCACCTCGTTGACGGTCGGTTCCTCGACGCCCGCGGGCAGGTCGCGCTTGGCGTCCTGTACCTTGTTGCGCGTGTCGATCAACGCATCGCCGAGATCGACCGACGGGTCGAACTCAACGATGACGTTGGCGCCGCCCTGATAGGCATTCGAGTTCATCTGCTTGAGCCCCTTCAGGCTCTTGAGCTGGGACTCGACGGGACGAAGCAGCAGGCGCTCGGCGTCTTCAGGGGAAATGCCCTGATAGACGAGGCTGACATACATGATCGGAATGGCGACGTCCGGCTCTGCCTCCTTGGGCACGGCGCGGTAGGCAAGCGCCCCCGCGATGATCAGGAAGAGCAGGACCGAAAGAGTCAGTCGCGCATTGCGGATCGCAAGCTTGACGATATCCATTGTTACTGTGTCCCGGCCGCGCTTTCAGCGAGTTTCTTGAGGGCCGCCTCATCAGCGACCTGGGCCTGCACTTCGTCGCCTTCCTTGACCAGGTCCTGGCCGGCGATGATGATCTTGGCGTCAGCGGGAATGCCGCCGAGCACGAGACCCTTCTGGGTGTCGTCGACCAGGTCGATCGGGTAGAACACCACCTTCGAGGCCGCGTCGATGGCGCGGATGCCGAGGTCGCCATTCTTGCCCAGCGTCACCACCGAACGTGGTAACACCACGGCGTCGGTGGGATCGGCGCGCACGGTGATCTCTGCGGTCATGCCGGCCGGGATGGCGTTGTCCTTGTTCGGGACCGCGATCTCGATCGGGAAGGTGCGGGTCTTGGCGGTGGCGTCGCGGCTGATGTAGCGGACCTTGCCCTTGACCACTTCACCGTTGATCAGGCTGACATCGGCATCGTCGCCGATCTTGACGTAGCGTAGGTCGCGCTCGCTGATCTCGCCCTTGGCGAGGATCGGGTCGAGGCTGAGGATCGTGGCAACTTCGCCGCCCTGGGCGACCGAGGAGCCAAGCTCCACGGAGACGCGATCAACGACGCCGTTGAAGGGTGCCTTGACCTGGTTACGCGACAGCTCGGCCTCGGATGCCTGGAGCTGCGACTGGGCGGTCTGGTAGTTGGACCATGCAATGTCGCCGGTCAGCTTGGCCGCCGAGCCCGCTTTGGTCAGCTTCTGGGCGGCTTCCCATTCGGCTTTGCGCTGCGACAGCACGGCCTTGGATGTTTCAACCGCAGCAGCCTTCTCTTCGGCATCGAGCATCAAAATCAGGTCGCCCTGCTTGATGTGGTCGCCCTGCTTGACCGGCAGTTCGGCAATGATGCCGGCCGCGCGGGTGGCAAGTGTCGCGCGCTTCTCTGCTTCGGTCTGGCCGGAGATGCGGATGGCGCGGGCGTGCTCGACACGCGGCGGCGCCACGACCATCACGGTTCGCAGGGGTACCTTGGGTGTCTCGGCTACGGCAGGTTTTTCTTCGGGGGATGTCTGCGCGCTCCCCACCGAGGAGAATTCGCCAGTGCCCATCCACGCGGCGAATGCCACGAGCACGACCAAGGCTGCAAGCTTATGGAACCTAATCTTCGACATTGTCGTTATCCGTTAAGGACGGTTGCGGCTACCGCCATCTTGCCTGGCGCGTCGCCCCGATATGGTGGCGCGCAATACCGCATTCAATCCGCCGCGGGGGCAAAGTGGCGGAAGGGCGTCTTCTACATCAAATGTAGTTCGCAAAATAGTGATAAAAAAGAATGGGAACATCATCCTGACAAAACTGGCAGGAGATGTCAGCACGCTGCGGTTGTCGCGCCGAAAAGCCGTATTTTCGCGGGTTAGTTGTGTTGGCGAACGGCGGCCGGCTTGGCCCTTGTGGCCAGAAACTCGCGTACGCGACGTCCGACGGAGGGTCCGTGCAGCGGCTTGAAGCCATCGTCGAGTTGCCCGGATAGGTCGAGTGTGGCCTTCGTGCCAACCGAATCTAAGTTGTCCTCGAGCCAGTCGCTGGCCGAGGTGCGGCCAAGGTCGCGCAAGTATTCGAGGAACGCCCATTCGGCGTTGACCTTCGACGACGCCGAAAGATCCTTGAAGGCTTCGTCGGCATCGATGCGATGCATGCGAATGTCGCGAAACTCGCCATGCGGCAGGCGTCCGGCGGCGATCAGCTCCTTGATGAAGGCGATGGCGCGGAATTCGCGCAGCAGCCCGGCGTTGAAGGTGATCTCGTCGATGCGGTTCTGGATTTCGTTGGCCGTCTTGGGCGTCTGCTCGCGGATGACAGGGTTGATCTGGACGAGCAGCACGTCGTCGGTGTCATTGGCCTTGAAAAAC
Source organism: Aminobacter carboxidus (assembly GCF_014863355.1). GTDB lineage: Bacteria > Pseudomonadota > Alphaproteobacteria > Rhizobiales > Rhizobiaceae > Aminobacter > Aminobacter carboxidus. The sequence continues at coordinate 600,475 of NZ_JACZEP010000002.1, forward strand.
GGGTAGATCGCCGGATTGCCGCCATAGCCGCCGTCCCAATAGGGCACGCCCTTGATCTCCACTGCCTGGAAGATCTGCGGCAGGCAGGCCGAGGCCATCACCGTATCGAGGTCGATCTCGCCGTCGCTGAACACGCGCAGCTGGCCGGTTTCGACATTGGTCGCCGAAATGAACAGGTCGATGTCCTTGCAGGCACGGACATTGGCGAAGTCGATCTCTTCGGCGACGACGTCGCGCAGCGGGTTGAGGTTCAACGGGTTGGCGACGTAAGGCGACAGCACCCGCGACATGGTGTCGAACCAGATGTAGCCGGGCGTGTTTTCGATCGACCAGTTGCCCCACAGCACATCCCAGGGCGAACGCTGCACCGGGCTGAAGCGACCCTTGCGCGCCACCGCGCGCCAGAAATCGGCGAGTTTCGCGCGCGCGCCGTCGGCGCCACCGCGCACCCAGCCGTCGGCCAGCGCCACAGCGTTCATCGCACCAGCACTTGTGCCCGACACCGCCTTGATGTCGAGCCGGCCATCCTCCAGCAAGCGGTCGAGCACGCCCCAGGAGAAGGCCCCGTGCGAGCCGCCGCCCTGAAGTGCGATGTTGATCGGTTTGTTCTCCTCCGCCTTGCCGTTTCCAGTCATGGCGTCATTATTCCTTTGGTTTGGATTCTTTTGCCCGCTTGGCGGAGGCTGCCTCACTGGGCCGTCCAGCCACCATCCACCGAGATGTGCGTGCCGTTGATCTGGCTTGCTGCCGGGGAAGCGAGGAAGACCGCGGTCGCTGCGATCTGCTCGACGGTGACGAATTCCTTGGTCGGCTGGCGGTCGAGCATGACCTCGCGGATCACCGTCTCGCGGTCCATGTTATGCGCCTTCATCTGGTCGGGGATCTGTGCTTCGACCAGCGGGGTCAGCACATAGCCGGGGCAGATGGCGTTGCAGGTGATCTTTTCCTGCGCCAGCTCCAGCGCCACCGTCTTGGTCAGGCCCATGATGCCGTGCTTGGCCGAGACATAGGCCGACTTGTAGGCTGAGGCGACAAGGCCATGCGCCGAGGCGATGTTGATGATACGGCCGCCGCCGGCCTTCTTCATCAACGGGATTGCGGCCGCGGTGGTGTGAAACGCCGACGTCAGGTTGATGGCGATGATGGCGTCCCACTTCTCGATCGGAAAGTCCTCGACCGGGGCGACGTGCTGGATGCCGGCATTGTTGACGAGAATGTCGACGGAGCCGAACTGTTCGGCGGCCTTGGCGACCAGCGCCCGGCATTCCGCCGCCTTCGACATGTCCGCCTTGATGTAGACGACCTCGGCCTTGTGCTGCTTTGACAGCCGCTCGGCGATGGCATGGTCGGCCGGCGTATCGGAAAAGGAGTTGATGACGACGTTCATGCCGTCGTGGGCAAATGCCTCGGCGATGGCGAGGCCGATGCCGGAAGTCGAGCCGGTGACGATGGCGGTCCTGGTCGCGGTCATGCAGGAAAATCCTTCGGTAATCTATATGGTGCGATGCAACATATACGTGCTGTGCGGCGCAAAAGAAGCACCGCCGTCGCACAGTTTCGTGAAATTGTGGGGTGGGACCCGCGCTTTTTCTACCAGTCGTCGTAGGCCGGGCACTCTGATGCGGGGAGTTTCGACAGCAGGAAACGCTTGTCGTCGGCACCCGATGACAGCTCGATGCCGCCCTCTTCGCCCTCGCCGCAGTCCGATGTCATGCGCAGCCGGCCGAGCGCCTCGAGATCGAGCATGATCTTGCCGTCGCCGTTGCGTTTGACCATCACGCCGCCGCCGTCGCAATCGACGCCACAGAAGATCGACTTGCCGTCATCTCTCAGGCCGCATTCGCCCATCGCGCTGAACGGCTTCGGCTGTTTGTGGCCGCGCAGCCGGGCCAGGACCTCGAAATAGTAGTTGCGCTGCCCCTTGGGGAAAAACGCGTCCGGATCATGGATGTAATAAGCGAGGCGGAACTGCATCTCCGTCACCTGCTGCCTGGGGTGCGTCTTGAGATGCGCCTCATCGTAGACGCGGCCGAAGCAGGCACGGGCGCCGGCTTCGGGCGGGATCAGATTGGCGAGTTCGCCTTCCTTGCCGGGTTCGATTGCCTGGGCGCGGGCATCGGCGCAAACCAGCAGAACCGACAAGGCGACAAGCGGCAAGATGGGACTGCGGAGCGATGCTGCCATGAAATCCCCCATGGATATCAGGCCACATTACAGCATCGGGGACAGTTGTTCATCTCGCCGCTTGCAGCCAGGTTAACGGCTGGTCCTGTTCCGCCCTTGGCGGGCGCGACCACCTGCGATATTGACATCGCGCGCAGCGCGCGCCACCTCAGGCGCGGATACCTCGAGCTTTCAAGAAGGCCGTCCGATGACCGGCTATTTTTCGTCCCCATTTCCCCGCCGCAAGTCGGTCGGCGTCAGCGTCGGCGGCGTGATCGTTGGTGGCGAAGCACCTGTCGTCGTGCAGTCGATGACCAACACCGACACGGCCGACATCGACAAGACGGTCGCGCAGGTTGCCGCCCTGCATCGGGCCGGCTCGGAAATCGTGCGCATCACCGTCGACCGTGACGAGAGCGCTGCCGCCGTTCCGCATATCCGCGACCGCCTCGCCAGGCTCGGCATCCAGGTGCCGCTGGTCGGCGACTTCCATTACATCGGCCACAAGCTTCTGGCCGACCATCCTGCCTGCGCCGAGGCGCTTGCCAAGTACCGCATCAACCCGGGCAATGTCGGGTTCAAGGAAAAGAAGGACAAGCAGTTCGCAGACATCGTCGAGATGGCGATCCGCTACGACAAGCCGGTGCGCATCGGCGTCAATTGGGGTTCGCTCGACCAGGACCTGCTGACCAGGCTGATGGACGAGAACCAGGCGAACGGCTCGCCGCTCACTGCCAGCCAGGTGATGCACGAGGCCATCGTGCAGTCGGCGCTGATTTCGGCTGATCTCGCCGAAGAGATCGGCCTGCCGCGCGAAAACATCATCCTGTCGGCCAAGGTCAGCGGCGTCCAGGACCTGATCGCCGTCTACACCATGCTTGCCGCCCGCTCCAACCACGCGCTGCATCTCGGCCTGACCGAAGCCGGCATGGGCTCGAAGGGCATCGTTGCGTCGTCGGCCGCGATGGGCATCCTTTTGCAGCAAGGCATCGGCGACACGATCCGTATCTCGCTGACGCCTGAGCCCAATGGCGACCGCACCAAGGAAGTCCAGGTGTCGCAGGAACTGCTGCAGACGATGGGCTTCCGCCAGTTCGTGCCGATCGTCGCGGCATGCCCGGGCTGCGGTCGCACCACCTCGACGGTGTTCCAGGAGCTGGCCCAGAACATCCAGGACGACCTGCGCAAGAACATGCCGGTGTGGCGTGAGAAGTATCCCGGCGTCGAAATGCTGAAGGTCGCGGTGATGGGCTGCATCGTCAACGGCCCGGGCGAATCCAAGCATGCCGACATCGGCATCTCCTTGCCGGGCACCGGCGAAACCCCGACTGCGCCGGTGTTCATCGACGGCAAGAAGGCCGCGACGCTGCGCGGGCCCGCCATCGCTGCCGATTTCGAAAAGATGGTCGCCGACTATATCGAGCAGCGTTTTGGCCGGGGCGGCCAGGCGGCAGCCGAATAGGGATGCGGAACCTGTCGAGGACAGCGCTGGCTTTCCTCGTTTCGCTGGCCGCATGCGCTCCGGTACTGGCCGACCCGCCGCGCTCGCCGAAAAAGGCCCATGCCGCGCACGTCTGTGAGCTCATCGACACGCATGCCCGGCGCCACGGCCTGCCAAGCGAGTTCTTCGCCCGGCTGATCTGGAAAGAAAGCCGCTTCGATCCGAACGCCGTGAGCCCGGCGGGGGCGGAAGGCATTGCCCAGTTCATGCCGGGGACCGCTGCGATGCGCGGCCTCGCCAATCCGTTCGACATGGAGCAGGCGATCCCGGCTTCGGCGCGCTATCTCGGCGAACTCAAGTCCGGCTTCGGCAATCTCGGCCTGGCCGCCGCTGCCTACAATGCCGGCGAAAACCGCGTTGCGCGCTGGCTATCATCAGGCGGCTTCCTGCCGCTCGAAACCGAGGACTATGTGCTCGACATCATGGGCGAGCCGGCCGACAACTTCGCCGACAAGGCTTACGCCGGAACCAACCGGCCACTCGATCCGAAGATGTCTTTCTCGGTGGCCTGCCAGAACCTCAGGGTCATCATGTCCCAGACCATCGCCATGGCGAGCGTGCATGTGAAGCCATGGGGCATCCAGGTCGCCGGCAACTTCCGCCGCTCGGCGGCGATCAGGCAATGGCAGCGGCTCGAAGGGCGGTTTTTGAAGTTGCTTTCGGCGCATGAACCCGTCGTCAGCCGGGTGCGCACGCCGATTGGCCGGCGCGGCATCTATGCCGTGCGCATCGGTGCCGACGATCGCAGCGAAGCCGGCCGGATCTGCCAGAGCCTGCGCAGCATCGGCGGCGCCTGCATCGTGGTCAGGAACCGTTGACGGCCGATTTGTTCAGGCTGCCGCTGAACTCTTGAGTGGCGGTTGGTCTGTCAGCAGGCGATGTGCCGTCGTAGCATCGGCAGCCTTGCGCAGACGCATCACCACTTCGACGTCGCGCAGCCGCCGGGCGATTTTCGCCAGCACGTTGAGATGTTCCTGCGGCGAAGCCTCCGGCAACAACAACAACACGACAAGATCGACATCGCGGTCATCGATGGCCTCGAACGGGCAGGGAGCAGCGAGGCGTGCAAATGCGCCATACGGCCTCCGTAGCCCTGGTATCCTGGCATGAGGGATCGCCACACCCTGGCCAAGCCCGGTCGAGCCGAGCCTTTCCCGGGCTGCAAGCACCGAGCTGATCTCGGCGGCGGGACAGCCGGTACGCAACGCTGCCTGGGCCGCAAGCGCTTTGAGCAGCCGCGTCTTGCTCTCCGGCCGGAGGTCGAGGACCACGTCCTCGACCGAAATCACGTCCGAGATCTCCATCGTCAGCTTGAAAGCATCGTGGCCAGCGCCAGCCCGCCCAACAGCACGCCGGCCACGAAAAACAGGCGGGTAAACATGAAGGGTTCGGTCTGGCCCTTGACCGGCCTGCCGTCATTGGCGGGCTCGCGGTGCGTGGGCTCAACGGTCCGTGCGCTGACGAACCGATCCGGTATCTGGGTGCGAAGCATCTTTTACTTCCTTGTTGTTCGCGCCGGAGCGGCGAGATCGCCGTCGTCCGGTCGCGTCAGGAAGGTAAAAGCCACCGCATCAGGATTCGAGAGAGGCGGACACCCCAAGATATAAAGAAGTCATAGCCATGCAGTCATTGGTAGAACTGGGGTCGCGCCTATGCCGACTGGGCGAGCTCCGCGCTTTCGCTCAGCCACGTCCCGATCTTGGCGCCGAGCTTGTCGGGCGATACCGGCTTGGGCAGGTAGTCGTCCATGCCGGCGTCGATGCACTTCTCGCGGTCGCCTTTCAGCGCATGCGCGGTCACGCCGATGATCGGCGTGCGGCCGCCATTGGCCGCCTCTTCGATGCGGATGGCGCGCGTTGCCTCGTAGCCGTTCATCTCCGGCATCGAAACGTCCATCAGGATCAGCTTCGGCTTGAAAGTGCGGTACATCTCCACCGCCGTGCGGCCATTGCCGGCGATGCGATGGCTGAGGCCGAGGCCGGACAGGATCTGGCCGAAGACGAGTTGGTTGACCTCGTTGTCCTCGGCCACCAGGACGTCGAGCCCTGCGCTTTGCAGTGCTGCCGGTTCCGGCTGGACGAGCGGTGCGGGCGCTGGGCCGCGAATGACGGTGAAGGCCGGAGGCGGTGCGTGGCGGACAGGTTCGCGCACGAATTCGGTGCGGCCGGCCTGCGAACGAGCCTTTTGCACCGTGGCGATCACGGTGCCGAGCAGTACGGCCGAGCGAGCGGGCTTGGTCAGGTGCGCGGCAATGCCGAAATCGAGCACCATGCGGGAGAAATCGATCTGGTCGACGGAGGTCAGGAGCACCACCGGGATCGACGAGATGCGGCTGTCGGCGGCGATTGACTTGGCGACGTCGGCACCGTTCATACCAGGCATCTGGTAGTCGAGGATGACGCAGTCGACGCTGGCGCCCAACTGGGCGGCACGGTCGAGGAAGGCGAGGCCGATGGCGCCGCTTTCGGCCGCGGCGCAATCGAAGCCCCAGCTTTTCAGCTGTTCGAGCAGGATTTCGCGGTTGACCGGATTGTCGTCGATGACCAGCACGCGCGCGCCGGTGACGTCGACCGGCACGACGTTGTTGGTCTGCTGCGCTTCATAGACAGGCAGCACGGCGGTGAACCAGAATACCGAACCCTTGCCGAGCTCGCTTTCGACGCCGATCCGGCCACCCATCAGGTCGACAAGGCGCGCAGCGATGGCCAACCCGAGGCCGGTGCCTTCGTGGCGACGCGTCGAGCTGCCGTCGACCTGGGCGAATTTCTCGAACACGCTCTGCAGCTTGTCGGCCGGGATGCCGATGCCGGTGTCCTCGACACGGATGTTCAGCGTCACGGTCCCATCGATGGCTTTGCCCGTGACATCGACAAGCACATGACCCCGCTCGGTGAACTTGACCGCATTGCCCAGCATGTTGGTGATGATCTGGCGGAAGCGGCCGACATCGCCTGTCAGGTGGGTCGGCAGGCGTGGGTCGACGCGGACGATGAGCTCGAGGTTCTTTTCGGCGACGCGCGCCGAGATCAGGGTCGCGACATCCTCGACCGCCTCGCCGAGATGGAACGGGGCGGGGTCGAGTGTCAGCTGGCCAGCGTTGATCTTGGAGAAGTCGAGCACGTCGTTGATGATCGTCAAAAGGGCATTGCCCGATTTCACGATGACTTCGGTGAAGGTCTTCTGGCGCGGCGTCAGGTCTGTTCGCGCCAGAAGCTCGGCCATGCCGAGCACGCCGTTCATCGGCGTGCGGATCTCGTGGCTCATATTGGCGAGGAATTCCGATTTGGCGCGATCGGCAGCCTCAGCTTTCGACAGCGACTCGGCAGTTTCGGCGAAGGCACGCCGGATGGCATTCTCCATCGGCTTGAATACCCAGACAGCGACACCGCCGATGACCAGGACGAGCAATGCCGCTGCGGTCGTCAGCAGCCCGTCGCTGCGGGTCTCTGCGTAACGGCGCTCGTTCTCCATGGCGGCGGTGGCGCGCAGCAGCATCGGCTGGGCAAACAGGTCGTTCTGGTTGCGGATTTCGCGATAGCTCCACTCGTCGGAATTCTGGGCGCTGGCGAGCGCGCCGAGATTGCGGGCGATGTCACGGGCCGACCAGAACAGATCGCCGTTGATCGCGGCGCTGTCGAGCTCGCGCACGGACTTGTCCGACAGGTGTGGGCGTATCGCGTCGATGGTGCTGGCCAGGTGGTTGATGCGGACGTCGAGCCGGACGGCATGGTTGTGCGCGGCAGCGGCGAGCGCCTGCTGCGTTTCGGGCCGCCAGGCGGCGTTCGTCGTCTCGGCGAAACTGCTGGCGTTGCGCAGTTCGCGTGCAAACAGCTGAAGCTCCGAGGCAATGGCATCGACATCGCGGCGATATGTATTGCCCTGACTGAAGGCCAACATCACGGCGATGGAAGTCAGTGCGAAGATCAGGAGCCCCGAAAGGTATCTGATCCGTATCGAACGGATGAAGGACGAGTGCTCCGGCATGCGCAACCCCAAACACATACGCACAAATTTACAGAGCCGGAATAGACACCATTAACATTAAGAGTTTCTGACCCGCACAACTTGTCCGGGAGATTGTTGCTTGTCAGATGAAGTAAAGGTCAGTTGTTGCGCTCGGCAATGAAACTTGCGGCAGCCTTGAGCATGACTGCACGCTCGCCGAAGGGTTCCAGCAAGTCGTGCGCCTGGTTGACCAGGCCAACGAGCTGGGAGCGGGCCCAGTTGGGGCCGTGCAGCGAAACAAGCGTCGCTTTGCCGGCGGCAGCATCCTTGCCGGTCGCCTTGCCCATCGTCTCGGCGTCGGCGGTGAGATCGAGCAGGTCGTCGGCAAGCTGGAAGGCAAGGCCGATCGCCGAGCCGAATTCGGCCAGCCTTTCGCGTTCGTCGGCCGATGCGCCGGCGACGATGGCGCCGGCCTCGCAGGCGAAGCGGATCAAAGCGCCTGTCTTCATTGCCTGCAAACGGATGATGCCGGCTTCGTCGGGCTTGTTGCGCTCGGCGTCGAGGTCGAGGGCCTGGCCGCCGACCATGCCGCCGGGGCCGGCCGCGCGGGCGAGCGCCAGCACAAGGGCTGAGCGGCGATCTGCCGGCAGCGGCGTCGCTTCATCGGCGATGATGTCGAAGGCAAAGGTCAGCAGGCCGTCGCCGGCGAGGATCGCGGTCGCCTCGTCGAAGGCCTTGTGCACCGTTGGCTGGCCGCGGCGCAGGTCGTCGTCGTCCATCGCCGGCAGATCGTCATGGATCAGCGAATAGCAATGCACGCATTCGAGTGCTGTGGCGACGCGCAGCGCCGCCTCGCCATCGGCGTCGAATAGGGCCGCACTCTCCAGCACGAGGAACGGCCTGAGCCGCTTGCCGCCGTTGAGCACGCCGTGGCGCATGGCAGCCATCAGGTGCCCGGGGCGGGCAATCTCGCCGGGCAGGGCGCGTTGGTCCAGCAACTGCCGCAACTGCGCATCGACAGCTTCCGCGCGCATGCGCAGGATGGTTTCGAACATGATATCGCTATCGATCGTCATGGCGGCGAGCGGTAGCCGACAGTCAGACGTTGCGCAAGAAGCCAAGCGCCTTTATGCCAAAAGGCTGACAAGGCAGGGCGGACGGGTTGTCGGAACCGATCATAGAGCCGGAAACCGAAAGGCTGGACATGGCAGCAGCGCGACGCGGGATTTTCTCGCGCGGAAGCCTGCGCCGCTGGGTGCGGCTCGGTGCGCTGGTCGCCGCCATCATGATCGCGCTGCCGGTCGTGCTGACCATGCTTTATCTGCCTCCCGTCGTGCGCCCGATCTCGACGCTGATGATCAAGGATCTGGTCACGCTCCAGGGCTATGACCGCCAATGGGTGCCGCTCGACGACATCGCGCCCGTCATGGCGCATTCCGTCATCATGTCCGAGGACGGCCAGTTCTGCTTCCATAAGGGCATCGACCTCGGCGAACTGCGCGGCGTCATCAACGACGCGCTTGAAGGCGAGGCGACCCGCGGCGCCTCGACGATCCCGATGCAGACGGTCAAGAACCTCTATCTGTGGAATGGCCGCTCTTTCCTGCGCAAGGTGGTCGAGCTGCCGCTGGCGATCTATTTCGATGCCCTGATGCCGAAACGGCGGATCATGGAGATCTATCTCAACATCGCCGAGTGGGGCCCCAACATCTATGGCGTCGAGGCGGCGTCTCAGCATTATTTCGGCAAGCCGGCGAGCCAGCTTTCGCGGCGCCAGGCAGCGCTTCTGGCGGTGACCTTGCCCAATCCCGCGGCGCGCAATCCGGCCAAGCCGGGGCCTGGTCTCAAGCGGCTCGCATCGGTCATCGAGCGCCGTGCCGGCAAGGCTGGCGCCTATGTGCAGTGCCTGGATTAGATTGGCGCCCACAGGACCGAAAAAAGAGTCGCTTCGGGCTGGTCAAGCCTGCTTTCGCCGTGTATAGGCTCGCCAACTTTCTCAGTTTCCGGCCCATGCGCGGCCCTTTCACGAGGGCGGACAGGGTCATTTGACCGATTGGTGGAGTATATCCATGGCTGTTCCAAAACGAAAAACCTCCCCGTCCAAGCGCGGCATGCGCCGCTCGGCCGACGCGCTGAAGGCCCCGACCTATGTCGAGGACAAGAATTCCGGCGAAATGCGCCGTCCGCACCACATCGACCTGAAGACCGGCATGTACCGCGGTCGCCAGGTTCTGACGCCCAAGGAAAGCTAAGCAGCTTTTCCCAGGGGAAAGCCAGGCGGCTTTAGCCCAAGCGAGCGTATCGGGAAAGGACCGGCTAGTAGGCCGGTCCTTTCTTTTTGCGTGTCTGCATGGTGCTGAATTCTCTTGACGCCCGGGCGGCAGGGGATTCTAGAAGATGCCGGCGCAACACGGAGACCGGTCCATGCTCGCGGGCATTCCCCTTCTGATCATCCCCTTCATCCTGTTCAACATGGGGCTTGCCGGCCTGTTCGGCAGCGGCGTGAACGGCGACCCGTGGTCGGGCGAGATTTTGTCGCTCAACATGATGTCGGGCGGCGTCTTCACGTTGACGCTCGGCAATCTGCTGGTCGTCGTCGGTTTGCTTTTGCTGTTCGTCGAGATCGTGAAGTCGACGCGCACCAGCAACGCATCCGTGGTCGACCATCTGCTGTCGACCTTTGTCTTCGTCGCGTTCCTGGTCGAATTCCTTTTGGTGCGCGGAGCCGCGCACCCGGTGTTCTTCACCTTGATGGTGATCGCATTGCTCGACGTTCTGGCCGGCTTCTCGGTTTCTCTGCGCTCCGCCAGCCGCGACGTCACCTTCGGCCGCGAGTAGGAGCGCGTCCTCACGGGGACGCGCTCGCCGATCAGACCTTGGCGACGAAGCCGGCCGATTCGATGCCGGCCATCGCTGCCAGCTCGTCATTGTCCGACGTATCGCCCGAAATGCCGACCGCGCCGAGCACGTCGCCATTCTTGTTGCGGATCAGCACGCCGCCCGGTACCGGCACGATCTTGCCGCCAGATACCGCCGAAAGCCCCTGGAAGAAGTGCGGCCGCTCGACAGCGGCAACGCCGAGCGCCCGCGAGCTCGAGCCCACGGCGAGTGCGCCATAGGCCTTGCCCGATGCCACTTCGGCGCGAATAAAGGGCGATCCGTCCTGGCGCTGGAAGGCAAGCAGGTGGCCGCCCGCGTCAAGCACGGCGACGCCCAGCGGCTTGAACTTCTGCTCGGCGCCGAGTGCAAAGGCGGTGTCGATGATGGCGTTGGCCTTGGCCAGCGTCAGTTCGGTCATGGTCATTCCTCCTGATGATATTGATGGCCGTCTAGCAAACACGCTCCGGACGCCGGGCAAAACCCTGCATCCGGTTGAAACTGCCTTACCTGAATGGGTGGGAGAGGTGTGAACTGATCCAGCACCCCTGGACACTGAAGCTTCGCTTCACCCCAGGATTGGAGAGGTCCTCCGGCCCTTCGCATGGCTCAGGGCGTTCGACGCTCGGAAAGCCAAGCAATTGGCTTTCCGTCGGCCTTTGGCCGACCGCGTCTCACCCCATAGAATCGATCTTGCGCTGCATCGCGGCAAGCTGGTCCTTGAGCTCCTTGAGCTCGTCCGGCTTTTCGGGTGCTTCCTTCCGCGCGGGCTCGGCAGGCGTTGCGGCACCTGTGCCAGGCATCGGGAAGGGGGTGAACATGCGCATCGCGTTCTGGAACAGCTCCATGTTGCGGCGCGTCTGCTCTTCCAGCGCCTTGATCGGCGCGGCGCCCTTCATCATGTCGATCGGCGCTTTGCCGAAGGTCGACTTCATCTGCTCGCGGAAGCGCTCATGCTCCTTGGAGAAGGCCAGCATCGACTGTTCGAGGAAGCTCGGCACGACCATCTGCATCTGGTCGCCATAATAGGAGATCAGCTGCCTGAGGAAGGGGATCGGCAGCATGTTCTGGCCGTCCTTGTTCTCCAGTTCGAAGATGATCTGGGTCAGCACCGGATGGGTGATGTCCTCGCCGGTCTTGGCGTCCTGCACGGTAAACTCTTCGCCCTTCTTGACCATTTCGGCCAGGTCCTCGAGCGTGACGTAAGTACTCGTGCCGGTGTTGTAGAGTCGGCGGTTGGCGTATTTCTTGATTACGATTGGCGTGTCTTTCGCGGCCATCAGCATCCTCCCCCGGAAGACCGGAATGCCATGTAAGCAGCCGGTAACATTTCGCCGGTCATGAGGATAAGCGCAAAGCAATCGCAAATCCAAGTGGTTTGTGCACTGCAAGAAGGCAAGGCCGGCCAACGCCGGCAAAAAAAAATGCTGCGCAGCATTGCTGCAGTGCGGCCGCAGCATCGGCAATCCCGCTATTTTCCGGTTTGACTCGGGTCCTGGAACGGGCAAGAAAAGTCATGAGCGCCAATGTCCTCGACGCGCAACAACCATTCGTCAAACGAAGTCTGGAGAGAAACATGTCCGCCTCGTCCTCCATCGTCGTCGCCAGCGCCGCCCGAACGCCGGTCGGCTCGTTCAACGGCGCCTTCGCCAACACGCCGGCGCACGAGCTCGGCGCTGTTGCAGTCCGGGAGGCGCTGGCACGCGCCGGCGTCGATCCCAAGGAAGTCGACGAAGTCATCCTCGGCCAGATCCTTGCCGCCGGCGCCGGCCAGAACCCGGCCCGCCAGGCAGCCATGGCAGCGGGCGTGCCGCAGGAAGCAACCGCCTGGGGCCTCAACCAGCTGTGCGGCTCGGGCCTGCGCACCATTGCCATCGGCATGCAGCAGATTGCCACGGGCGATGCCAAGATCATCGTTGCCGGCGGCCAGGAATCGATGTCGATGGCGCCGCACTGCCAGCATTTGCGCGGCGGCGTGAAGATGGGCGACTTCAAGATGATCGACACGATGATCAAGGACGGCCTGACCGACGCCTTCTACGGCTACCACATGGGCAACACCGCCGAGAACGTCGCCCGCCAGTGGCAGCTGACCCGCGACGAGCAGGACCAGTTCGCGGTCGCCTCGCAGAACAAGGCCGAGGCCGCGCAGAAGGCCGGCCGTTTCGCCGACGAGATCGTGCCATTCACCATCAAGGGCAAGAAGGGCGACACCATCGTCGACCAGGACGAATACATCCGCCATGGCGCGACGCTCGATTCGCTTGCCAAGCTGCGCCCTGCCTTCGACAAGGAAGGCACAGTCACCGCCGGCAACGCGTCGGGCATCAATGACGGCGCTGCCGCCGTCGTCCTGATGAGCGAGGCCGAAGCCGTGCGCCGCGGCCTGACCCCGCTGGTCCGCATCGTTTCGTGGGCGACCGCGGGCGTTGATCCGCAGATCATGGGCACCGGCCCGATCCCGGCTTCTCGCAGGGCGCTCGAAAAAGCCGGCTGGTCGGTCGGCGACCTCGATCTCGTCGAGGCCAACGAGGCTTTCGCCGCGCAGGCCTGCGCGGTCAACAAGGACATGGGCTGGGATCCGGCGATCGTCAACGTCAATGGCGGTGCCATTGCCATCGGCCATCCGGTCGGCGCATCGGGCGCCCGCGTCTTCAACACGCTGGTCTACGAGATGCGGCGACGCAGTGCCAAAAAGGGTCTCGCGACCCTGTGCATCGGCGGCGGCATGGGCGTCGCGATGTGTGTCGAGGCGATGTAAATCGAAAAGCAAGAGGGCGGCCAATGTGCCGCCCTTTTTGTCTCTAGCGCATAACCCCGAAAATCGGGGTCGATTTTCGGAAAGGATCATGCGCCAATTCAAAATGTCACAGCGTCCTTTGCGCGTCCAACTGGACTCGTGGCGCTGTAAAACCCTGTCCAAAGGGCAATCCATCAAGCAGCAGAAAAGGGGAAACGCATGAGCAAAGTTGCACTGGTTACCGGAGGAACGCGCGGCATCGGTGCTGCTATTTCGATCGCCCTGAAGGAGGCCGGCTACTCGGTTGCCGCCAATTATGCCGGCAACGACGAAGCTGCGCAGAAGTTCAAGGCTGAGACGGGCATCCCGGTCTACAAGTGGTCGGTTGCCGACTATGACGCTTGCGAGGCCGGCATCAAACAGGTCGAGGCCGACCTTGGCCCTGTCTCGGTGCTGGTCAACAATGCCGGCATCACGCGCGATTCGATGTTTCACAAGATGACGCGCGAGCAGTGGAAGGAAGTCATCGACACCAATCTGAATGGTGCCTTCAACATGACCCATCCGCTGTGGAGCGGCATGCGCGACCGCAAGTTCGGCCGCATCGTCACCATATCCTCGATCAACGGCCAGAAGGGCCAGGCCGGCCAGGCCAACTACTCGGCCTCCAAGGCCGGCGACATCGGCTTTACCAAGGCGCTGGCCCAGGAAGGCGCGCGCGCGGGCATCACCGTCAACGTCATCTGCCCGGGCTACATCGCCACCGAAATGGTGATGGCGGTTCCCGAGAAGGTGCGTGAATCGATCATCGCCCAGATTCCGGTCGGCCGTCTCGGCGAACCCGAGGAGATCGCGCGCTGCGTGGTGTTCCTGGCGTCCGAACAGTCGGGCTTCATCACCGGCGCGACGCTGAGCGCCAATGGCGGGCAGTATTTCGTCTGACACGGTTACTTGCAGACCCGAAACAAGAAAAAACGGCGCCGCAAGGCGCCGTTTTCGCGTCTGGCCGGTGAGGGCTCAGTCCTTTTCGAACATCGCCTTGTGGACGATGCCGGCGATTGCCGCGCCCACGATCGGGGCAACCCAGAACAGCCAGAGCTGCTGCAGGGCCATGCCGCCGACAAACAGTGCCGGGCCGGTCGAACGGGCCGGGTTGACCGAGGTGTTGGTCACCGGGATCGAGATCAGGTGGATCAGCGTTAGGGCCAGGCCGATGGCAATCGGCGCGAAGCCGGCCGGGACACGTCCATGGGTCGAGCCGAGGATGATCATCAGGAACATGAAGGTCAAAACGACTTCGATGATCAGCGCCGAGGTCAGGCCGTATTTGCCCGGCGAAGCGTCGCCATAGCCGTTGGTGGCAAAGCCGCCGATGCCGGCGAAGTCAGCCTTGCCGCTGACGATGAGGTAGAGCACCGTTGAGGCGACGATCGCACCGACCACCTGGGCAATGACATAAGGCACCAGGTCCTTGGCCTCGAAGCGCCCGGCCATCATCAGGCCGACCGAGACCGCCGGGTTGAAATGGCCGCCTGATATGCCGCCGACGGCATAGGCCATGGTCAGGACAGTCAGGCCGAACGCCAATGCAACGCCGGCAAAGCCGATACCGAGTTCGGGAAACGCGGCAGCAAGCACGGCACTGCCGCAACCGCCGAAGACGAGCCAGAAAGTGCCGAGGAATTCGGCGAATAGACGTTTGGTCATGATCTTCCCTCCAGATGACGTGCGCCTGCGTGGTGCGCCGCATTTTCCGAAGGCCCCGCCTAGGCAACCTCCGCCGCGCAGACTCAACGTGCGGATGGAGCCACGGCTCGACGCCGCATTCAACGGGTGTGGTTCCCTTAACGTAATGCAATCACAGATATTTTGCGCTCAAGACGTATGTGCCGCTATGGCACGCATAGGTTAACGCGCCGGCGGGCAAGTTGTGGACAAGCCTGTGACTCCTCGGTGGATAATCGGTGGACGACTGGGCCGAGACACAACATCTAGCGGTGAACAAATCAGGAAACTTGTCCTATCAGTGATTCGTCGCCTGTTCGTTCCGCATTTGGTTCAAATCTTAACAAGGTGCCGGCCGCCGACGGTTCCCGCGTTAACCCGGCGATAGGAAACATCAACAAAATCATTATTTTGCGTCGAGACTGCAGGGCAGTTCCCGCACTTGGCCGGCAAAGGTTAACAGCGGAGCCTGAAAGCATGAAACGGGCCACTTTAGCGAATCTGCATGTGGTGCGGCTTGCCAGCTCAAAATCTATATGTTGGGGTGAACAAAACCTGAATCTGCCGGAGTCAGTGATTCGTCGCTGATTCGTTCCAGACTCGTTCCAATTCTTAAATCTGGAACATTCTGCTTTCGCTTCGGCCTACAAATCCCTATGTGTCCAGTCGTCGCGACAGGCGGCGCAACGCCGGGTGGACCCGGCGCCGAGGGCGGTTCCGTAGAATGAATGTCCACTCCAAGCAGAACGACCCACTGATCCTGTCAGGCCG
The DNA here is from genome assembly GCF_014863355.1 of Aminobacter carboxidus. Classification (GTDB taxonomy): domain Bacteria; phylum Pseudomonadota; class Alphaproteobacteria; order Rhizobiales; family Rhizobiaceae; genus Aminobacter; species Aminobacter carboxidus. Next base: position 616,197 of record NZ_JACZEP010000002.1, read on the forward strand.
CGATGTAACAGCGGTTCTGGGTCCGACCAATACGGGCAAGACCCACCTCGCAATCGAGCGCATGGTCGCGCACGAAAGCGGCATCATCGGCCTGCCGCTCAGGCTGCTTGCACGCGAGGTCTATGGCCGGCTGTGCGAGAAGGTCGGTGCCCACAAGGTCGCGCTGGTCACCGGCGAGGAGAAAATCCTGCCGGCGGGCGCGAAATACTCGGTCTGCACCGTCGAGGCGATGCCGCGCCAGACCGACGCGGCATTCGTTGCCATCGACGAGGTTCAGCTCGCTGGCGATCTCGAGCGCGGCCATATCTTCACCGACCGCATCCTGCATTTGCGCGGCAGGCAAGAAACGCTGCTGCTTGGTGCCGCCACAATGCACGGCATCCTGCAGAGGCTCCTGAAGGGTGTATCAGTGGTCACCCGGCCGCGCCTGTCGCATCTCGCTTATGCCGGTTCCAAGAAACTGACGCGGCTGCCGCGCCGCTCGGCCATCGTCGCCTTCTCGGCCGACGAGGTCTATGGCATCGCCGAATTGATCCGCCGTCAGCAGGGTGGTGCCGCCGTCGTGCTTGGCGCGCTCAGCCCGCGTACCCGCAACGCCCAGGTCGAGCTCTACCAGTCCGGCGACGTCGACTACCTGATTGCCACCGACGCCATCGGCATGGGCCTCAATCTCGATGTCGACCATGTCGCCTTCGCCCAGAACCGCAAGTTCGACGGCTACCAGTATCGCCAGCTGACCGCAGCCGAGCTCGGCCAGATCGCCGGCCGTGCCGGGCGCCATCTGCGCGACGGCACCTTCGGTGTCACTGGCCAGGTCGATCCGTTCGACGAGGAACTGATCGAGAAGATCGAAGGCCACGATTTCGAGCCGGTGAAGGTGCTGCAGTGGCGCACCGCTCAGTTCGATTTCGCCAGCCTCGACACGCTCAAGCGCTCGATCGACACGGTGGCACCTGTCGAGGGCCTGACGCGCGCGCTGCCGGCGGTCGACGCCCAGGCGCTCGAGCATCTTTCGCGTGACGAAAACATCCGTACGCTTGCCACCGGCCGCGAGCGCGTCGCCCTGTTGTGGGAGACCTGCGCGCTGCCCGACTACCGCAGGATCGCGCCGGCCCAGCATGCCGACCTCATCGCCTCGATGTATGACGACCTCGCCCGCAACGGCCATGTCGACGAAAACTACATGGCCGAGCAGGTGCGCCGCGCCGATTCCACCGAAGGCGACATCGACACGCTTTCGCACCGGATCGCACAGATCCGGACCTGGACTTTTGTCTCAAACCGCCCTGGCTGGCTTGCCGATCCGGCACACTGGCAAGAAAAAACGCGAAACATCGAAGACAGATTGTCTGATGCACTGCATGAGCGGTTGACGAAACGCTTTGTAGACCGCAGGACTTCCGTCCTCATGCGCCGCCTTAGAGAAAACACTATGCTTGAAGCCGAAATAAGCCCGTCCGGAACTGTCCTCGTCGAGGGTCATCACGTCGGCGAACTGCAGGGGTTCCGTTTCACCGCCGACCAGAGCGCTGGTGGAGAAGACGCCAAGGCCGTGCGCACGGCAGCCCAGAAGGCGCTCGCCACCGAGTTCGATTCCCGCGCCGAGCGTTTCGCGGCGTCGCCCAATGGCGACATCGCGCTTGGCTCCGACGGCGTGCTGCGCTGGATCGGTGCGCCGATCGGAACGCTGGTCGAGGGCGAGGATGCGCTCAAGCCGCGCGTTGTCCTGCTCGCCGACGAGCAGCTGACTGGCCCGGCTCGCGACAAGGTCGCAGCACGCGCCGACCGCTTCGTCAATTTCCAGGTCGAGTCGCTGCTCAAGCCGCTTGTCGATCTCAAGGCCGCCGAACAGCTTTCCGGTATCGGCCGCGGCATCGCCTTCCAGCTGGTCGAGAATTTCGGCCTGATCAATCGCCGCGACATCGCTGAAGAGGTGAAGTCGCTGGATCAGGAAGGCCGCGCTGCCTTGCGCCGCCTCGGCGTGCGTTTCGGGGCCTACCATGTCTTCGTGCCGGCGCTGATCAAGCCGGCGCCAGCTGGTCTGGTGACGCTGCTGTGGGCGATCAAGAACGACGGCAAGGACAAGCCGGGTTTCGGCGACGTCGTCCATGCGCTCGCTGCCGGACGCACTTCGGTCGTCATCGACCCGACCTTCGACAAGACCTTCTACAAGCTCGCCGGCTTCCGCAATCTCGGCCGCCGCGCCGTGCGCGTCGACATCCTCGAGCGTCTCGCCGACCTGATCCGCCCGGCCCTTGCCTGGAAGCAGGGTGTGGGCGCGCGCCCCGATGGCGCCTATGATGGCAGCTCGTTCATCGTCACGCCGCAGATGATGTCGATCCTCGGCGCCACCGGCGACGACATGGAAGAGATCCTCAAGGGTCTTGGCTACCGTGCCGAGCCGAAGGCCGCTGCCGAGGTCAAGGATAAGCTCGAGGCGATCGACAACGCCGCTCGCGAGGCCGTGGCCAAGGCTGTTGCCGCAAAGGCTGCCGCCGCTGCTGAGGCTGCTGCATCCGCTGCGAGCGACGAGGCTGCCGACGTTTCTGCCGAACCCTTCGTCGAGACGGCTGAGGCCGCCGAACAGACTGCTCCCGACGCCGCCGAACAGGCACCCGAGACCGAAGCAGACGGGCAGGCAACTGAAACCGTCGCCGAGCAGATCGAGGCGGCTGCCGAACCAGTAGCCGAGGTCGCTGCGGAACCGGTCGCCGAGCTCGCTTCCGAGCCGGAAGTCGAGGCGGAAGCCGCCGCGGTCGTCGCCGATGCCCCGGTAGTCGCCGACTCCCCGGTTGCCGATGCCGCTCCGGTGGAAGCCGCCGTTGCAGACGCCACCGAAGCCGCGGAAGCGCCCAAGCCGATCCTGTTGTGGCGTCAGGGCCGTTTCGAACAGCGTCCGCGCCATCGCCAGGACAACCGCGCGCGTGGCGGCCAGCGCGATCAGCGTGCAGCTGGTGCTGCCGGCGCTCCCGCAGCTCGTCAGGGCGAGGGCAATCGCAATGGTGGCCGCGAAGGCGGCGAAGGCCGTGAAGGTGGGCGTCCGCGCTTCGATCGCAAGCCAGGCGGCAAGCCGCAGGGCGAGGGTGGGCGTCCCGAAAACCGTGGCCGTGGTGAACGTTCGCAGGGCGAAAGACCCGGTGGCGACCGCAGCGGCTTCAAGGGCAAGCCCGCCTTCCAGCCGAAGCCGCGCGAAGAGCGTCCGGTGCGTATCGATCCCGATTCGCCCTTTGCCAAGCTCGCCGCGCTGCGCGACCAGCTCAAGAAGTAAACGCCTTGGCCGGCGAGGGAAGACAGCGCATCGACAAGTGGCTGTTCTTCTCGCGCGCGGTCAAGTCGCGTTCGCTCGGCGCCAAGCTTGCGCAATCGGGCGGCGTCAGGTGCAACGGCCAGAAGCTCGGCCAGGCCTCCGACATCGTCAAGACAGGCGATGTGCTGACGATCACGCCCGACCGCCGTATCCTGGTCTATAAGGTTCTGCTCGCTGGCGAGCGGCGCGGGCCGGCTGAAGAAGCGCGCAAGCTCTACGACGACATCTCTCCGGCGCCGACGCCGAGGGACCAGGCGCCGCCTGATGCCAAACCGCCGCTGCGCGAGGCAGGCAGTGGCCGCCCGACCAAGAAGGAACGGCGCGCCACCGACAGGCTGCGCGACCAATGACGCAAAGGCTTTGGACCCGTTCCTGGCCAGTTGAGAATTGCGTTCCGCCAACAGGCTTCTGCGCGGAATGGCCGCCCTTGCAAGAGCTTCGCAAAGGGGATACCTCACCCGAAAGATACAAAATACGGGAAGTCCCGGAGCCTGCTTCATGACCTACGTCGTCACCGACAACTGCATCAAATGCAAATACATGGATTGCATCGAGGTTTGTCCGGTCGACTGCTTCTATGAAGGCGAGAACATGCTCGTCATTCACCCCGACGAGTGCATCGACTGCGGCGTCTGCGAACCGGAATGCCCGGCTGACGCGATCAAGCCCGACACTGAGTCTGGCCTCGACAAATGGCTGCAGATCAACACCGAATATGCCGAAAAATGGCCCAATATCACGGCCAAGAAGGAACCTCCTGCCGACGCCAAGGAATTTGACGGTGTCGAAGACAAGTTCGAGAAGTTCTTTTCGGCAGAGCCTGGCGAAGGCAATTGAGGGCTGCGCGCCTTAAAGGGCGCTAGATCGTTGGATTGAGTGCCGTTGTCGACTCTTGACGCGGCCGGATGTTCGCGTATGCAGCAAAATCTTGATTCTTCCGACTTTTTGTGTTAGAGCTAGCCCAACATGCCGATGACACAACGTCGATCTATGGCGCATAGCCTAACTCACTGAAAGGTGACAACCCTAATCCGGACCAGAGTAATCTGGGCCCGGCAGTCGCAATGTTTGCGGTTTGCTGGTCCAAGCTCTTCCGATTGGGGGTCGATTGTCGTGCGGCAGAAGGTCGCGTTTTGCGACTGTCCCGATCAACCGGCCTCGGCGGGCCGGTGTCACAAGAAGGAGTTCAGGGCGTATGGCAACTTCCATCCCGCAGAAGAAATCCGCAGCACGTCACGGTTTCAAGACCGGCGAGTATATTGTCTATCCGGCGCATGGTGTCGGTCAGATCGTATCGATCGACGAGCAGGAAGTGGCGGGACACAAGCTCGAACTGTTCGTAATCGATTTCCAGAAAGACAAGATGCGCCTCAAGGTGCCGGTCGCCAAGGCGACGTCCATCGGCATGCGCAAGCTTTCCGAGACCGACTATGTCGAGCGTGCATTGAAGGTCGTGCAGGGCCGCGCCCGCGTCAAGCGCACCATGTGGTCGCGCCGCGCGCAGGAATATGATGCAAAGATCAATTCCGGCGACCTGATCTCGATCGCCGAAGTCGTGCGCGACCTCTACCGCGCCGACAACCAGCCGGAGCAGTCCTACTCCGAGCGCCAGCTTTATGAAGCAGCGCTCGACCGCATGGCGCGCGAGCTGGCAGCGGTCAACCGTCTGTCGGAGACCGAGGCTGTCCGTCTCATCGAGACCAACCTCAACAAGGGTCCGAAGCGCGGCGCCAAGGCAGACAACGAAGAAGCCGATGCCGAGCAGGAAGAAGCTGCCTGATCAGGCTTTTCAGTTCCGTTATGAAAAACCCGGCCAATGGCCGGGTTTTTTGTTTGTTGAGTGAAGCGCCGTGCGTCGCAGTGGATGCGCAAGGAGTGCGTTGCGATAGCACTGCCTGAAAGGCGCCTGGTTTTGTTGGGCGTGGAGGTCTCCATGGATGAAATGCCATGCCGCGATCTCGCAACCGCGGTGACGGTCCAGGACACGGCCTCGCCATCTGGCGATTGTCTTGAATGCCGCTTCTGAGGCAACTGGTTTTGCTGTATCCGAGGCTCAGACATAGCCGCTTCGGGACAGACAGCAGATGAACAAAGCGCTTCTTATCATCGACGTGCAGAATGCGATCCTGAAGGGCAAGGGAACCCCGGAACGGCAGCTGCTGCTGGAGGCTGCGCTCGACGATACGACAGGCAGGTTGCGCGTCCTTCAAGACAAGGCACGTTCGGCCGGCGTGCCAGTCGTCGTCATCCAGCACGACGGGCCCGAAGGCCACCGGCTGGCGGTCGGGACCGAAGGCTGGGGAGTCCGGCCGGAGCTGGCACCGCAGGCCGGTGATGTTCTCGTTCGCAAGAAGAGCTCGGACTCGTTTCACGAGACGGATCTGGGCGCCCGCCTCGGCGAACTGGGTGTCTCGCACTTGGTCGTCGGCGGTTGCATGACCCAGTTTTGCGTCGACACCACAGTGCGTCGCGCCGTGTCGCTCGGCTACGATGTCACGCTCGTGGCCGACGGCCACACGACCGCCGACTCGGCACATCTTGCCCATGTCGACATCATCGCCCACCACAATGAAACGCTCGACGGTTTTGGTGCCGGCGATGCCGAGGTTGATGTCCGCCCGGCCGCCGAGATCTTTTTCTGACGCTTGTTTGGCGCGGGCGACAGACCTAACCCTCGCCACCTTTGCCGTGCTCGTGCTGATGCGTGATCGTGGCGATGAAGCGTTTGGTGCGCTCATGCTTCGGATTGCCGAACACCTCGCTTGCCGGACCTTTTTCGACAACCGACCCAGCTTCCAGGAACAGCACCTCATGGGCGATCTTGGAGGCCAGGCGCAGGTCGTGGGTGGCGATCACCATGGTCGTGCCCTCGCGCGCCAGCTGGCCGAGCACGTCGACAACCTCCTGCGCCAGTTCGGGGTCGAGTGCCGATGTCGGTTCGTCGCACAAAAGCACCTTTGGTGACGGCGCCAGGGCGCGTGCGATGGCGACGCGCTGCTGCTGCCCGCCCGACAGCGTTGCCGGCCAGGCATCGACCTTGTGCGACATGCCGACCTTGTCCAGCAGTGCCATCGCGCGTTCGCGCGCCTTGGCTTCCGGCCATTTCAGCACGGTCACCAGCCCTTCCATGACGTTTTCGACCGCCGTGCGATGCGGAAACAGCTGGAAGTTCTGGAACACCATGCCGGTCTGGCGCCGCAGCTGCTGGATCGCCTTGGTGGCGACCCGGTGGCCGGGGCGGAATTCGAGCGTGTCGTCGCCGATACGCACGGTGCCCGAGGTCGGGATCTCAAGCAGGTTGATGCAGCGCAGGAGCGTGCTCTTGCCGCCGCCGGAAGGGCCGACAAGCGCGGTGACGCTGCCTTCCCTGATCTCGACCGAAACGTCCTTGAGCACGACATTGTCGCCGAACTGCTTGACGATGTGGGACAGACCGATCATGTCCGCGCCTCCAGGAAGCCACCATAGCGGTTGAGCCGCTTCTCCAGCTTGACCTGCAGCGACGACAGCACCGAACTCATGGCGAGATAGAGTATGGCCGCCTCGACATAGAGGATCAGCGGCTCATAGGTCGTGGCGACGATGCGCTGTGCGGCCTGGAACATCTCCGGCACGGTTATGGCGGCGGCGAGCGAGGTGTCCTTGACCAGCGATATGAAGGTATTCGACAACGGCGGCACGGCGACGCGCGCTGCCTGCGGCAGGATCGTCCGGCGCATCGCCTGCGACCATGTCATGCCGATCGAATAGGCCGCTTCCCATTGCCCCTTGGCGACCGAGCTGATGGCGGCGCGGATGATCTCGGAGGAATAGGCCCCGACATTGAGGGTGAAGCCGATCAGCGCGGCGGGGAAGGCGTCGAGCACGATACCGACGCTGGGCAGGCCGTAAAAGATCAGAAACAGCTGCACCAGAAGCGGCGTGCCACGGATGATCCAGACGTAAAAGCGGACGATCGCCGACAGCCAGGCCGGTCCGAACAGGCGGGCAAGTGCCGCGCCCAGCCCGACCGTCAGGCCGAAGGCGAAGGAGAGCAGCGTCAGCGGTGCTGTGAAAATGAGTGCGGCCCACAGCAAGGGGCCGAGCGACTCCAGCATCAATTGCAGCCAATGTGGCAAGATGAATGCTCCCTTCCACAATAGAGCGCCGCGCGTCCCCTGGGGACGTGCAAAGGACGCTCTATCGGCATAAAACAACGAGCCCGGAAAATCGCAGATTTTCCGGGCAAGTTCATGGGAAAAAATGAGAGGTGGAAAATGACTGCCCCTCAGGCGGCCGCCACGTCGGGCGCCGCCGGAGGAGCAATGTCGTTACTGCGAGACGTCCGCGCCGAAATAGGCCTCGGAGATCTTCTTGTAGGTGCCGTCAGCCTTGATCTCGGCCAGCGCCTTGTTGATCGCCTCAACCAGCTCGGGCTCGCCCTTGCGCACGATGACGCCGGAGAAGTCGGCCTTGGCCTCTTCGGCAACGATCTTCACGTCGGCGTCGGGCTTGTGCTTCTTGAAGTCGAAGAACGACAGCGAGTCGTTGATTGTGGCGTCGGCGCGGCCGTTGAGCACCAGCTGGATCGACTGGTCGAAGCCGTCGGTGCCGACGAGTTCAGCACCGTTGGCCTCGGCGATCTTGCCGAAGTTGCTGGTCAGCGACTGGGCCGACTTCTTGCCCTTGAGATCGGCGAAGCCCTTGATGTCTTCGTTCTTGCCGCTGACGATCAGCACCGCCTTCGAAGCGATGTAGGGGTCGGAGAAGTCATACTTGGCCTTGCGCGCCTCGGTGATGCCGACCTGGTTGATGACGGCGTCATAGCGCTTTGCGTCGATGCCGGCGATCAGGCCGTCCCACTTGCCTTCGAGGAACTCTGCCTTGACGCCGAGGCGCTTGGCGATTTCCTTGCCGATCTCGACGTCGAAGCCGACCAGCGCGCCCGAGGCGTCGTGATAGGTGAAGGGCGCGTAGGTACCCTCGGTGCCGATCTTGAAGATGCCTGAGGCCTTGATCTCGTTGAGATTTTCACCGGCATGGCCGGCGGCGACTGCGGCGAGCTGGATCGTTGCGGCAACGGCCAGTGATTTAAACCACTTCATTTTGTGTGATCCCGATTCTGTGCCCGGCTTGCTGACCGGGAAAGTTGTGATTGGCGGCAATCTGTCAGAAGCCAGCCCCAAGCATAAGGAATGAAATTTCATTTATGGCGCAATACTGGAATGGAAATCTACAAGCCATGATGGCCGTCGCCCACTCCGGAACATTCGCCGACGCGGCGCGTTAATGGCCCTGCGGGGCCGCGCGAGATTGCGACGCGCGCCCGGCTGCTCTCAGGACCCGACTGTTCTCAGGACAAGGGGCGCAAGATGTATATGGATCGAGCAGGCCTGGCCGGCGAGCAGATGATGCTGAGGGCGGCGTCGCGCGCACCCTATCTCGAGCGTGGCGAGGAGCTCGAGCTGGCGATCCGCTGGAAAGAGCGGCACGATCAGGACGCGCTCAACCAGATCACCACCGCCCATATGCGCCTCGTCATCGCCATGGCGGTCAAGTTCAGGCGCTACGGCCTGCCGATGGGTGACCTCATCCAGGAAGGCCATGTCGGGCTGCTCGAAGCTGCAGCCCGTTTCGACCCCCAGCGCGAGGTCCGCTTCTCGACATATGCCACCTGGTGGATCCGCGCCTCGATGCAGGACTACATCCTGCGCAACTGGTCGATCGTCAGGGGCGGCACGAGTTCGGCGCAAAAGTCGCTGTTCTTCAACCTGCGCCGCATGCGTGCCCGGCTTGCCCAGGGCGGCGGCCCGCTCGGCGGCACCGCCGCTTATCAGCAGATTTCGGTCGCACTCGGCGTATCGGAAGCCGACGTCGCAATGATGGACATGCGCCTGTCCGTACCTGATACCTCGCTCAATGCGCCGCTCAGCGACGATGGCGATTCGGGCGAACGCATGGACCTGCTGGTGTCGGACGATCCCTTGCCGGACGAGCTTGTCGGCGAGGCGATCGACATCGAGCGGCGTTCGAGTTGGCTGCACAACGCCTTGGGCGTGCTCAATGCGCGCGAGCTGCAGATCATCGCAGAGCGCCGGTTGACCGAAGAGGGGGCGACGCTGGAAGAGCTAGGCACGTCGCTCGGCATCTCCAAGGAGCGGGTGCGCCAGATCGAGACGCGCGCCATGGAGAAGCTGAAGACCGCCCTGGTGCGGCAGAATTCGGCGTTCCAGCCGGTCTGAACTACCGGTCGGTGACGATCTTGACCTTGTCTCCGGCTGACACCGAAGCTCCGGGCGCCAGCGCGTTCAACACCCTGAACAGATCGAGCTTGCGATCAACGCCGACCATGCTGGCGGCGAGCGAACCCATGTTCTGGCCCGGCTGAACGGTGACGACGCGGATCCGCAGCGGCTTGAGCGCTGCCTTTTCCGCTGCCGTCATCACGCGGAAGCTTGAGCTGACCGAGCGCGCGATCGGTTCGAGCGTGGTGCTGGCGGTCGGTGCGGCCGTCAGCAAGCGGTAGACCTGCGCGCCGTTGCGGATCACCACGATGTCGAACTGCCAGCCCTCGGCGCTGGCGCGGGCGAAGGCGGCCTCGTTGCCGTTGATCGTTTCAGCGCGCACGCTCGACGGGTCGAGCCCTGCCACCCAGCCGCTCTTGACGTAGTCGGCCAAGGGCAGCTTGGCGTCGATGGCCACGCCGTCGAAGCGGATCGCGGTGTTGTCGGGGCCGGTCGCGGTGACGGCGGCTGCGGTGTTGTCGATAATGAAGCCCTGCGGCACGGCAAACGAGATGCCGAGCTTGGGGTGCATGAAGGTCGTGCCGCGGACATAACCTTCGTCGGGCGTGTCGCCGAACAGCAACCCGTCGATGCCGGCAAGGAAGGAATCGCGGTCGCGCTTGCCGATGCCGGGCGCACCGAACTGGCGGGCATGGCGCTGGGCGAGATCGATACGCTGCGGCGCATTGGGGTGGCTGGCCAGGAAGTCGAGGCTGGCGTCGGTGGCACCGCTGACCGCGCGCAGGTCGGAATAGGCGGCCATCGACTGCAGGAAGCGCCCGGCGGCAAACGGATCGTAGCCAGCCTGGCCGCTCATCTTGATGCCGATGCCGTCGGCCTCCAGTTCCTGGTTGCGCGAGAACTGGGCGAGCCGCAGCTTGCCGCGGATCAATGCTGCCTTGGCCGTCGGGCTTTCGCCGAGCACGTCGGTGACGACCTTGGTCGCCAGCACTTCCTCGGCTTCCTTCTGCTGGCGCTGGATGCCGTGGTTGGCGGTGACGTGGCCCATCTCGTGCGAGATGACGGCCGCCAGCTCGGCCGAATCATTGGCCAGCGCCAGGAGCCCGCGCGTCACGTAGAGATAGCCGCCCGGCAGCGCGAAGGCGTTGACGTTGGGCGAATTGAGAATGGTGATGCGGTAGGTCTGGTTCGGGTTGCTCGACACGGTGGTCAGGCTGCCGACCACCTTGGCGACCATGCGCTCCAGCTTGGGATCGGAGTATTCGCCGCCATAGGTCGCCAGGATACGCGGATGCTGGGCCTTGGCGATTTCGGCGAGCTTGTCGTTGCGGGTGACGTTGTCGACGGTCACCGGATTGTTGGACGGTTGGAACCCGGACTCGCGGACATCGGAGGGGTTGAGCACCTGGCAACCGGCGACAAGCGCCGACAGCGCCACGGCGACCAGCAGTCGCGCATAGCGGGGCGTTCTCGTCTCGATCACAGTCTCGCGGCAGGTGGGCAGAGCTCGCGTCCTTTCAATTTCCTCAGGCGGCCAGTTCCTCGGGTGGCAGGCAAAGCAGCAGCAGGCCCGACCAAACGGACGTAGCCACACTCAGCTTGCCGACACAATAAGGCCGTTACCGCCAATATGGCGATTTGGCTGTAAATTATGTCCGCTTCCGGGCAACTCGGCGTGATCGTGCCATCACCGTTCACTGCCGATATAGTGTCTGAACGCCTCAGGTCCAGATTTCGTAAAGAAATCCGCAGTCTTTCCTGTCGCTGCTACAGCGCCAGCCTCGACGAAAACCATGTTTTCGGCCAGTTTGCGGGCATCTTCGGGCTGGTGTGTCACGAAAAGCACGGTCATCCTGCGTTCTGCATGCACGCTTGCCACCAGCTCCAGCATATCCTCGCGCAATGCTGGTCCAAGCGAGGCAAAGGGTTCATCCAACAGCAGAATCGGCCGGTCGCGCACCAGCACGCGGGCCAGCGCCACACGCTGGCGTTCGCCGCCGGACAGTTCGCGCGGCAAGCGCCTTTCCATGCCGGCGAGGCCGACGCGGCCAAGGGCTGCGGCCACGTCCTGCCTGTCCGCAGCACTCAGGCGCAGCGCCGGCGAGCGCCCGAGCCCGACGTTCTTTTCGACGTCGAGATGGGCAAACAGGTTGTTTTCCTGGAACACCATCGACACCGGCCGGTCGGCTGGCGGTACCATTGTCACGTCCATGTCGCCGATCAGCACCCGGCCTTCGCGCGGCGTCTCGAAGCCAGCCACGAGGTTGAGCAATGTCGACTTGCCGGCACCGCTCGGCCCCATGATGGCGGTGATCTCGCCCGGGGCAAAGGTCACGTCGAAGCGCACCATGGTGTCGCTGTAGCTGAACACCACCTGGTCGAGGCGCACCGCCGCACTGGTCGAAGTCATTTCGAAGTCTCCCTGCCGAGGCGGTCGGCGAGCATCGTCAGAGCCAGGCACAACAAAGCGAGCATCAGCGCAAGTCCCGCCGCATCGTCGGTGCGGTAGCTGCCCATGCGGGCAAGCAGAAGGTAGGGCAAGGTCTGTACCGCGTCGCTGCCGAACAGCGCGATGACACCGAGATCGCCAAGCGACAGCGCCATGGCGAAGGCGAATGCCGTGGCAAGCGGGCGCTTGAGCACGGGCCAGTCGATCAGCCGCAGCCTGTTCCAGCCTGAAATACCGAGTTGGGCGCAAAGCCGCTCGTGGCGTTCGCTCGCCGCATCATAGGCGGGGCGCACGGCGCGGACGGCAAACGGCATCGCCATGACGGCGTTGACGGTGACTACCATGATCGGTGCCAGCGCAAAAACGTCGACCGACTGCCGCACCAGCACGAACCAGCCGGCACCGATGACGATCGGTGGTACCACTAGCACGAAGCCGGCGCCCGTGTCGGTAAAGCGCTCGAGCAGTTTCCTTGCGCCACCGGGTCTGCCGCCGGCCAGTGCCCGTCGCGCCATGACAAGCGACAAAGCGAGCATGGCGGCGAGCGTCGCCGACAGCGTGGCAAGAACGATGCTGGTCAGCGTCGCACGTTGGACCGAAGCTTCGCCGGCCAACCGGCCGAGATCGGCTTCGAGCCCCGAGACGACCGTCGCCAGCATCGGGCCGCCGACGAAGGCAAGGGCGATCAGGATGACGGCGATATTGAGCGTCCGCTCACTGGTCTTTGCCCTGATGTAGCTGCGCTGCGCCACCGGCAGATTGGCGTCGCCAGTGGTGTTGGCGCCGAGCCGCATCAGCACCAGGACCACCAGTGCGGTGAGGGCGATCTGCAGCAGGGTCAGGGCGACCGCGCGGGCGGGGTCGAAGTCGAAACGCAGCGCCTGATAGATCGCCACCTCCAGCGTCGTCGCTGCCGGCCCACCGCCGAGCGTCAGGACGATGGTGAAGGAGGTGATGCACAGCATGAACACCAGCCCGGCGATGCCAGGCAGGGCGGCGCGTAGCGATGGCCACTCGATCAGGCGGAAGCTCGACCGGGCGCCCATGCCGAGTTGGCTCGCCAGCCGCCACTGGTCGGCCGGCACCGTCTGCAGTGCCTCCAGCATCAGCCGCGTCGCCAGGGGCAGGTTGAAGAAGACATGGGCGACCAGGATGCCCGATAGGCCATAGATGCCGGGCCAGGTTCTGCCGGTCAGCGCTGCCAGCGGTTCGGCGAAATAGCCGGCGCGGCCGTAGAGCGACAGGATGCCAAGCGCTGCGACGATCGCCGGCAAGGCGAGGGGCACGGCAAACAGGCGCAGGATCAGTGCGCGGCCAAGAAACTGCGGATGCCGCGACAAAGCGCGGGCGACGAAGATCGCCGGCACCACCGATAGCAGCGTCGACAGCAGCGCCTGCCACAGGGTGAAGCGGGCGACGCGGAAAAGATAGCCGTCGAAGGCTGCCGCGGCTCCTTGCGGGTTGCGCACCGCCTCGATGCCAAGCCCGGCGAATGCACCGCCGATCAGCACCGCGATGGCGGCGAGCGCGAGGATGCCGGCGACGATGCGGGGATCGGTGCGGTTCACTGACATAGTGAGACGGTTGGACGGATGACAAACTGCGAAAGGTGGCGCTCCGTCCCACCCCTCTCTGGCCTGCCGGCCATCTCCCCCGCAAGGGGGGAGATCAGCAGCTTTGACACCCACCCACTATTGGCAACCTTTTGGGTTGGCGAAGGCCAAGCCACAGCCAATCTCCCCCCTTGCGGGGGAGATGGCCGGCAGGCCAGAGGGGGGTGTCCAAGCACAGCCATCTCAGGTCGACAGAGCCTTACTTGCTCATCACGCCGAGCCACTCGTCGACCCAGGCCTTGCGGTTGGCGGCAACCTCGTCGGCGCTGAAGATCAGCGTCTTGGCCGGCTTCACCAGCTTGTCGAAGGCCGGGTTGAGCGGTTTGTCGGTCTTGCCGGCCGGCAGCATCCAGTTGGTCTCGGGCACCACGTCCTGGAAGCCGGGGCTGGTCATGAAGGCCATGAACTTTTCGGCCAGCGGGTTGTTGGCGCCTGTCGTGGTGATGCCGGCAACCTCGATCTGAAGGTAGTGGCCTTCCTCGAAGGGGGCCGCCTGGTAGCGCTCGGTGCTTTCGGCGACCATGTGGTAGGCCGGCGAGGTGGTGTAGGACAGCACCATTGGCGCCTCGCCCTTGGTGAACAGACCATAGGCCTCGCTCCAGCCCGGAGTGACGGTCAGGACGCGGCCCTTGAGCTTGGCCCAGGCTTCCGGCGCCTTGTCGCCATAGACCGACTTGACCCAGAGCAGCAGGCCGAGGCCGGGCGTCGAGGTGCGCGGATCCTGGATGGCGATCTTCTGTTCGGGGTCGCCCTCGACCAGTTCCTTCAGGCTCTTGGGCGGGTTCTTCAGCTTCTCGGTGTCGTAGACGACGGCGAAGTAGCCGTAGTCGTAGGGCACGAAGGTGTCGTCCTTCCAGTCGCCCGGAACCGTGACGTCGGCGCCAGCCGCACCGTATGGTGCAAACAGGCCGGTCGCCTTGGCTTCAGCGGTCAGGTTGGTGTCGAGGCCAAGCACGATGTCGGCCTTGGTCGCAGCGCCCTCGAGCTTGACGCGGTTGAGCAGGGCTACGCCGTCAGCGACGGAGACGAAATCGACGGTGCAGGCGCATTCGGCCTCGAAGGCCTTCTTGACCTGCGGGCCGGGTCCCCATTCGGAGGTGAAGCTTTCATAGGTGTAGACGGTCAGCTTACCTTCGGCTGCGGCCGGGAAAGCAATAGCGGCAAGCGCCAGGGCGGAAGTCAGGGACAGGACGAGCGAGCGCATCGGCGCCTCCTTCATGGGTGTTGAAAGGGAATTTGAAGCGCCGGGCGTCCGAAGCATCTAATCCCTCCGCCGGTACAAACCGGATCAGGTTCAGCGGGTTGGCCGGGACGGTTCCCTGTGCCTCTCAGCCGGCACGCAATTGCGCGATCGGCACCCCGTTAGAGCGGCTCAACAAATAGGGCGGTGCCGCGACCCGCGCAAGCGGTAGTTTGCCGGCCACCGACCATCTCGCGGCCTTCCGTTTCGGCTGCCGGACTGGTAATGCGCATGCCATGACCCGGTTCACCATACTTCTTGGCGGCGAGCTTTTCCGCACCCCGCGCCTTGACCGTCAGGTCGCGGGTAGCCGCGTGATCGCGGCCGATGCCGGCATTCGCCATGCCGCCACGCTTGGGCTGATGCCGGAACTGTGGCTCGGCGACTTCGATTCCGTGCCATCGGATCTCGATCCGCGCTTCGCTGGCCTGCCACGCGAGACCTTTCCGGCCGAAAAGGACAGGACCGACGGCGAGCTGGCGATCGATGCCGCGCTCAGCCTCGGTGCGACGTCGCTTGTGCTGGTTGGCGCCTTTGGCGGCCCGCGTGCCGACCACGCCTTCCTGCACCTGGCGCTGGCGCTCAGGCTGGCCGAAGCCGGCACCGAGGTGATACTGACCAGCGGACGCCAGGAGGCGCTGCCACTTCTGCCGGGCACGTCATCCTTCGACTATGACGACGGCATGCTGTTTTCGGTGCTGGCCTTTTCCGAACTCACCGGGCTCTCCGAACAGGGCGCCAAATGGCCGCTCAACAGCGTGAATGTGCCGTTTGGTTCGTCGCTGACACTGTCCAATGAAGTGCGGGGTTCATTGCGGATTTCGCTCGGCAGCGGTCGCGCGCTGCTCCTCGCTCATCCCTTTCCTGCCTCGGATTTCTGAAACATGGCGCCACCGCTTCTCAATCTCGACGGCATCCGCCTGACCTTCGGCGGTCAGCCGCTGCTCGACGGTGCTGCGCTTTCGGCCGCCTCGGGTGACAAGATCGCGCTTGTCGGCCGCAACGGTTCCGGCAAGTCGACGCTGCTCAAGATCGCCGCCGGCATGATCGAGCCGCAGGACGGCGAAGTGTTCCGCCAGCCCTCGGCGACGATCCGCTACCTGCCGCAGATGCCCGACATGGATGGCTTCGCTTCGGTGCGCGCCTATGTCGAAGCCGGGCTCGGGCCTGCCGACGATCCGCACCGCGCCACCTATCTGCTCGACCATCTCGGCTTGACCGGCGAAGAGTCTCCGGCCGAGCTGTCGGGTGGCGAGGCGCGCCGCGCAGCCCTTGCCCGCGTCATGGCGCCCGAGCCCGACATCATGCTGCTCGACGAACCGACCAACCATCTCGACCTTGCCGTCATCGAATGGCTGGAAGAAGAGCTGATCCGCACCTCGTCGGCGCTGATCGTCATTTCGCACGACAGGCGTTTTCTCGAACGCGTCAGCCGCAACACCGTCTGGCTCGATCGCGGCCAGACGCGCCGGCTCGACCGTGGCTTTGCCCATTTCGAGGAATGGCGCGACCAGATCCTCGAGGAAGAAGAGCGTGACCAGCACAAGCTCGGCCGCCAGATCGTGCGCGAGGAGCACTGGCTGCGCTACGGCGTGACGGCGCGTCGCAAGCGCAACATGCGCCGGCTCGGCGAGCTGCAGACGATGCGCCAGAAATTTCGCGGCCACCGCGGCGCCGAAGGCGTGGCGACGATGGTGGCGAGCGAGGCGGCCGAATCCGGCAAGTTGATCATCGAAGCCAAGAACATCGACAAGGCCTTCGGCGATCTTGAGGTGGTCAAGGGTTTCTCGACCCGCATCCAGCGCGGCGACCGTGTCGGCCTCGTCGGTCCCAATGGTGCCGGCAAGACGACCTTGCTCAAGATGCTGACCGGCGAGCTCGAGCCCGACGCCGGCACGATCCGGCTTGGCGTCAACCTCGAGATCGCGACGCTTGACCAGAAGCGCGAGGCTGTCGATCCGCATGAGACGCTGTCGAGCTATCTGACCGACGGGCGCGGCGAAAACCTCGTCATCAATGGCGAGCAGCGCCACGTCGTCTCCTACATGAAGGACTTCCTGTTCAAGCCCGAGCAGGCGCGCACGCCGGTGCGCGAACTCTCCGGTGGCGAGCGTGCCCGGTTGATCCTGGCCCGCGTCCTGGCCCGCCCGGCCAACCTTCTGGTGCTCGATGAGCCGACCAACGATCTCGACATGGAGACGCTGGAGCTGCTGCAGGAACTGGTCGCCGGTTTTGCCGGCACCGTGATCCTGGTCAGCCACGATCGCGACTTCCTCGACCGCACCGTCACCAGCATCATCGCGCCCGACGGCGAAGGCCGCTGGATCGAATACGCCGGCGGTTATGCCGACATGCTGGCCCAGCGCGGCGGCTCCAAGCTCGACGATCGCAAATCGCGCAAGGCGGCCAATGGCCAGGCCGCGGCTGGCCGCAGCGAGCCGGAAGCGCCCAAGGCCGCGTCGAAGAAGCTGTCGTTCAAGCAGAAATTCGCGCTCGAAAGCCTGCCCAAGAAGATGGAAGCGGTAACCGCTTCGATCTCGCGGCTGGAAAACCAGATCGCCGACCCGGCCTTTTATGAACGCGACCCGCACGGTTTTCAAAAGACCATCGCTGCCCTCGACAAGGAGCGCGCGACACTGACCGCGCTCGAGGAAGAATGGTTTGAACTCGAGATGCTGCGCGAGGAGCTCGAGGGTTAGCCCGGGGCCTCAAAGGCACGCTTCGCAGATCGCCGCGATATGGCGGTGGTCGGTGCCACAACAGCCGCCAAGGACCTTGATGTGGCCGAAGCGGTCCCGCATGGCGCGATAGCGGCGGGCGAGATCGGCAGGGTCGCCCGGGTCCAGTTCGGTCGCCGCATCAAGCTCGGCATGGCTCTTTGCCGATGCGTTGGCGCGCACGCCGCCAATGCGGCGGATCCACTCGCCGCCCTCGGCCAGCACACTGTCGAAATGGCTGGGATGGGCGCAGTTGATCATGAAGTAGGCGGGCGCGCCGTCTGTCTCGTCATCGACGGTTTCGATCGCCTCGCGCAGGCTTACGCCTGACGGCAGTCGCCCGTCGGTCTCGACGGTGAAAGAAATCACCGTCGGCAGGCCCGCGCTCATTGCGGCGCAGGCGATGCCGACCGCTTCCTCGGGATAGTTCATGGTCACGGCGCTGACCATGTCGGCGCCGGCGTCGCGGAACGCTGCGACCTGGTCGCTATGATAGTCCGCGGCCTCGACCGGCGTCATCATCAAGTCGGGGCGGTAGCCGTCGCCGCGCGGACCGACGACGCCATTGACCGGAACCGTCATGCCACGGGCAACGTAGGGCGCACGCAGCGCTAGCGCCTGGGCGACGGCGCGTCGGTTGATGTCGGCGAGTGCAGCGCTGGTGTAGCCGAGCTTTTCGCCCCAGTCGGGATTGGCCCGCCATGTCGGCGTGTCGAGCACGAAGCCCAAGCCGCGTTGCTCGGCGATTTCAAGGTAGCGCCGGAAGTAGCTGTCGAGCTTGTCGCGCCCGGCCACGTCGAGAAGCAGCGGAAACGCCGCGAAGCACGGCAGGTCGATCCCCTCGAGGAAGACCAGCGTCGTTTCAAGGCCTCCATCGGTGAGGGCGACGGAGGTGCCGAGATGCGGAAGATCTGTCGTTGCAGGGCACATGACATCTCCGGAGGCATCCGGGTTTCTGTCGTCTTGCGCCAGCCAGAACGTTGGCCAAAGGCGTTCCTCAGCGTACCATCTTGCTTTAGCAATCGCTACTTTAAGCCACCAATGAGCATTGGTCCGAGTTTGAGATGATGCGCGAGGAACTGAAGGGTAGGTTGTCTGGATTGTCGTCCACGGCTAATGCGCATATATTATGCGCATAGATAGAGGTGCACCATGCTCCAGAAAGCGCCTAAGCCGGTTCGCAAACCCACGAATGTGACCATCGATGCTGCCTTGGTCGAGGAAGCCAAAGCGCTAGGGCTGAACATGTCCCAGCTCGCCGAGGACGCGCTCGCAAAGGCAGTGTCTGAAGAGAAATCAAGGCGTTGGAAGATCGAGAACCAAGCGGCTTTGGATGCCTGGAACGACTATGTCGACAAGAATGGACTGCCCCTGGCCAAGTATCGGCTGTTCTGATGGCCAGATACGACGTGTTCGTCGGCCCGTATGAAGGCAGCTATCTGCTAGATGTGCAGTCGGACCTGCTTGATCATCTGAAATCACGAGTGGTGGTGCCGCTTTTGCCAGCGGCAGACGTTCCGCCTCCAGTCAGGAGACTCAATCCGTCGTTCGAAATTGGTGATGACAATGTGGTGATGGCCACGCACCTCGTCGGTGCAGTTGCACTTTCCGAATTGGGAGCGAAACTTGCCAATCTAGGCCAGCATCACGATCAGGTTGTTGCTGCCCTGGACATGCTGTTCCAGGGCTTCTGACGCGGATTTGGTCCGCGTCAGCCAGGCATTTGCCAGCGCGCGACTGGCTTAGCCTGCTTCCTTGGCCTGCCAGGCCTTCATCGCGTCCTCGAACACCTTGTCGCCAGGGATGCCCTTTTCGAGCGTGAACAGCGCGCGGCGGCCGGACTTGTAGACCACCGGCACGTCGATCCAGCTCTGGCGGCGCAGCAGGTTCAAATTGGCGTCGACCTCGGCCTTGGTGTCGTTGAGGGCGACGAGGAAGAAGCCGTCGGCGATCTTGGCCGGGATGCCGAGCAGCGAATTGCCGGCGTCCTGTTCGGAGCTCTTCATCGCCACGCGCAGGATGTTTTCGATGCCGCCGCCGTCGAAACCTTCAGGCGTCAGGAAGATCATTTCAAGGATGTGGCTTGCCGGCAGCGTCTTGTCCGCATTACGGCGGATCGTCATGCGCAGCTGGATGTCCTTGCCCGGAATGGTCGCTTCGGCACGGATCGCCGGCTCGGGCGGCAGGTCGCCGCCGGGCGATTCCTGCACAACCGTCCAGACGACGGAACCTGACTCGGCCGAACCCTGGGCCACGTTGGTGCGCTCTTCGTAGAAGATCGCCTTCTGGCCGACTGCTACGGGGGCGTTTTCGCCTGCCGCTGGCGGTGTCGTTGCCGGGGTGCCCTCGGCGGGTGTCGCCGGTGTGGCAGGGGTTGCTGGCGCAGGCCCGGGCGTAGCCGGCGGCGTCGCCGGGGCCGGCTGGGTCAGTGTTGCGACCGAGGTGCCTTCGCCGACACCGTTGCTGCCGTTGGCCGGGCCCGGGTCGACTTCCTTGCCGTCCGCGGTCATGCGCTGGGTGAACTTGCCCGGCTCGCCGCTGGCTGGTGGCGTTGCTGCCTGGCCACCATTGGCGGGCGGAGGGGTTGCGGCTTCATTCGCCGGCGGGGGCGTTGCCGTCGCCGTGTCGCTGCCGCTACCGAGGAAGGCATCGCGGTTCGACCACAGCGCATAACCGCCGGCGCCGACCACCACCACGGCAAGGGCGGCTGCGATCAGGCCGCCGCTGACGCGCTTGCGCGGTTTCTGCCTGGTATTGGCGAATGGATCGTTGCCATCGGACGAAGCTTCGCCGAAACGGCCGTCATCTTCGCCTTCCGGCGCATCGTCATCGTCGCTTGCCGAAAAGTCGGGCAGCGGCTCACGCTGTTGTGGCGCGTAGGCCGGGATAGGGGGAGCGGCGGGGGGTGGTGCGACCGGGCGGTGCGGCTCCGGTGCAGGCGCAGGCCGGCTGTAGGCCGGCTGGTCCTTGTTGCGGGCGATCGAGGTGAAGACGTTTTCCAGCTCGGCCAGCGGATCGTCGTCGACAACAGGGGGGTTAAACTCCGCCTCGACGATCGCGATGGCGTCCTCGAGCGATTTGGTCTGGCGTTCGGCAACGGCTGCGGGCGGCTGCGGATTGAGCGCGGCGAGCTTGGCCGCGATGGTGCTGCGGGCCTTGTCATATACCCGCGCGCGCATCGCCGGCGTGGTGTCGCCCATGCCATCCAGCGTCTTTTTCAGAACCGCTACGAAGTCTGCCATTCTCTCGTCGACCTATCTTTTCTTCTGGGCCGGGCCGCGCCCGGCGGCAAATCAGCCGCCGGAAAGCTGCCAAAACTAGTCTTCAAACGGGTCGGTCACAAGTATCGTGTCATCCCGTTCGGGGCTGGTGGAAAGCATCGCCACAGGAGCACCGATCAGCTCCTCGATGTAACGCACATACTTCACCGCCTGGGCCGGCAGGTCGTTCCAGCTGCGGGCGCCGGCGGTGGTGCCCTTCCAGCCTTCGAGCGTCTCGTAGACCGGCTCGACCCGTGCCTGCGCACCCTGGCTTGCCGGCAGGTAGTCGATCAGCTCGCCATCGAGCATGTAGCCGGTGCAGACCTTGATCTCGTCGAGGCCGTCGAGCACGTCGAGCTTGGTCAATGCAATGCCCTTGATGCCGTTGACGGCAACCGCCTGGCGCACCAGCACGGCGTCGAACCAGCCGCAGCGGCGCTTGCGCCCGGTGACCACGCCGAACTCATGGCCACGCGTGCCGAGGAATTCTCCGACCTCGTTCTGCTGTTCGGTCGGGAAGGGGCCTTCGCCGACGCGGGTGGTGTAGGCCTTGGTGATGCCAAGTACGTAGTGGATCGAGCCCGGGCCCATGCCGGAACCCGCTGCCGCCTGGCCGGCGACGGTGTTCGACGATGTCACGAATGGATAGGTGCCGTGGTCGATGTCGAGCAGGGTGCCCTGTGCGCCTTCGAACAGGATGCGCTCGCCGGCGCGGCGCTTGTCGTCCAGCACCTTCCAGACGCGGTCCATGTAAGGCAGGATCTTGTCGGCGATCGAGGTCAACTCGGTCATGATGACGTCGTGCGTCACCTCAGGGTGGCCAAGCCCGCGACGCATCGCATTGTGGTGCGTCAGCAAACGGTCGACCTTCTGGGGAAGCGTTTCCAAATCCGCCAAGTCCATCACCCTGACGGCACGGCGGCCCACCTTGTCTTCGTAGGCGGGGCCGATGCCGCGACGGGTCGTGCCAATCTTCGTTCCGGAATTGGAGGCGGCGTCCTCGCGGAAACCATCCAGCTCACGATGCAGCGACAGGATAAGCGCGGTGTTTTCGGCGATTTTCAGGCGGTCGGGGCCGATCTCGACGCCCTGGGCGCGGATCTTCTCCAGCTCGGCGACAAAGGCATGCGGGTCGAAGACCACGCCGTTGCCGATGATCGACAGCTTGCCTGCGCGTACGACGCCGGACGGCAGCAGCGACAGCTTGTAGACCACGCCGTCGACCACCAGCGTATGGCCGGCATTGTGTCCGCCCTGGAAACGCACCACCACATCGGCGCGCTCCGACAGCCAGTCGACGATCTTGCCTTTGCCTTCATCGCCCCACTGGGAACCGACGACCACCACATTGGCCATAATATTTTCCTTCCGACATCGCGGCGCGGGCCGCGAACAGTGCAAAATGACAGGCCTCTATAACGCCAAGCAATTGGATGTGCGACCTTTCTTTGCCGCTCCAGGCACAACAATTTCCGCCTTTGGGCGCATTTACTTGTCCAAAGCCAGCACCTAGGCCGGCATGGTGCCCCTCGCCAGCGAAAGTCCCGCCTCATGCATCGAAACGCCTATGTCCTGCTCTTGGCGACCACGCTGTTCTGGGGCGGCAATGCGGTGGCGGGCAAGCTTGCCGTCGGCCACGCCTCGCCCATGGTCCTTACCTCCCTGCGCTGGGCATTCGCGGCGGCACTGCTGGGTGCCGTCGGCTGGCCCAGGCTGCGGGCCGACTGGGCAGTCGCGCGCAAGCACATCTGGCTGCTGATCGCCTTGGGCGGGCTCGGCTTCACCGCTTTCAATGCAGCACTGTACTCGGCGCTCAACTTCACTTCGGCCATCAATGCCAGCATCGAGCAGGCCGGCATGCCGATGGTCATCTTTGCCGCCAATTTCATTCTGTTTCGCATGCGCGTCACCTGGGGCCAGATCCTCGGCTTCCTGCTGTCGCTGACGGGCATCGCGCTCACCGCCAGCCATGGCGACCTCAGGACGCTGCTTGCGCTCGACATGAATTTCGGCGACGCGCTGATGCTGATCGCCGTGCTCGTCTATAGCGCCTACACCGTGGCCCTGCGTTTCAAGCCCGACATCCACTGGCAAAGCCTGATGATCGTGATGACGGCGGCCGCCTTCGTCACCTCGATCCCGTTTGTCGCCTGGGAAATCGGCACCGGCCGCGCCATCGCGCCCGATGCGATGGGCTGGGCGATCACCGCCTACATGGTCCTGTTTCCCTCGATCCTGGCGCAGATCTTCTACATCAAGGGCGTGGACCTGATCGGCGCCAACCGTGCCGGCCTGTTCATCAACATGGTGCCGATCTTCGGCACGCTGTTGTCGGTGATGATCATCGGCGAGGATTTCCAGCTCTACCATGCGGTCGCCATCGTGCTGGTGCTTGGCGGCATCTGGCTTGCCGAGCACTCCGGGCGGAAAATGGCGAGCGCCGAGGAGCTTCTGGCTGCCGAAAAACACAGCTCCGATGCCTGAGAAGAAAAAGGCGCAGGACCAGCCCGCGCCTTTGGTGCCTTGGGAGGCTTTTGTCAGATGCCGTTGACGTCGAACTGCAGGCGCTTGGCCGAGTCGATCGACTTGTGGTCGCGTACCTTGGCGAGCACGTCTTCGGGGAATGGCGCGTCGAGATAGAGCAAGGCGATCGCATTGCCGCCCGGCCGGTCACGGCCGAGCTGGAAGTTGGCGATGTTGACACCGCTCTCACCGCACACGGTGCCGAGCAGGCCGATGATACCAGGCGCGTCGGCGTTGGTGGTGTAGAGCATGTGCTGGCCGACCTCGGCATCGAGATTGATGCCCTTGATCTGGATGAAGCGCGGCTTGCCGTCCGAGAAGCAGGTGCCGGCGATCGAGCGCGTCATGTGCTCGGTCTTGACCGATAGCTTGATGTAGCCGTCGAAGACGCCCGACTTGTCGCGCTTGACCTCGGCGACGATGATGCCGCGTTCCTTCACCATGATCGGCGCCGACACCATGTTGACGTCGGAGACCTGCGGTCGGATCAGGCCGGCAAGTGCTGCGCTGATCAGCGCCTTGGTGTTCATCTGGGCGGTCTGGCCGTCGAACAGGATTTCGACCTCGGTGATCGGGTCTTCCGTCACTTGGCCGACAAACGCGCCGAGCACTTCGGCGAGCTTGACGAAGGGCTTGAGCCGCGGCGCTTCTTCGGCGGTGATCGAGGGCATGTTGATGGCGTTGGAGACCGCGCCCTTGACCAGGTAGTCGGCCATCTGCTCGGCGACCTGGAGTGCGACGTTTTCCTGCGCTTCCGAGGTCGAGGCGCCGAGATGCGGCGTGCAGACGACGTTGTCCATGCCGAACAGCTCGTTCTGATCAGCTGGTTCGACCTCGAACACGTCGATGCCGGCACCTGCCACCTTGCCGCTCTTCAGGCCGGCGATCAGGTCTTTCTCGACGATCAGGCCGCCGCGGGCGCAGTTGATGATGCGCACGCCCGTCTTCATCTTGGCGATGGAGTCGGCGTTGATGATGTTGCGCGTCTTGTCGGTCAGCGGCGTGTGCAGCGTGATGAAGTCGGCGCGGGCCAACAGCTCGTCAAGCTCGACCTTCTCGACGCCGAGTTCCTCGGCGCGATGCTCCGACAGGAACGGGTCGAAGGCAACGACATGCATCTTGAGACCAACGGCGCGTGTGGCGACGATCGAGCCGATGTTGCCGCAGCCGATCAGGCCCAGCGTCTTGCCGGTGATCTCGACGCCCATGAAGCGGTTCTTTTCCCACTTGCCGGCATGGGTCGAGGCATTGGCCTCGGGCAACTGGCGGGCGACGGCGAACATCAGCGCGATGGCATGTTCGGCCGTGGTGATCGAATTGCCGAAAGGCGTGTTCATGACGATAATACCGCGCCGCGAGGCGGCAGGAATGTCGACATTGTCGACGCCGATGCCGGCGCGGCCGATGACCTTGAGATTGGTCGCCGCCGCGATCAGCTTTTCGGTAACCTTGGTCGCCGAGCGGATGGCAAGGCCGTCATACTGGCCGATGACTTCGAGCAGCTTTTCCTTGTCCTTGCCGAGGTCGGGCAGATAATCGACCTCAACGCCACGATCCTTGAAGATCTGGACTGCGGTGGTGGAGAGTTTGTCGGATACGAGAACGCGGGGCGCCATAGCTGCCTCCTTGAAGAGTGATCAAACTGTTGGGAAACGGGCGGCCCGGAGGCCGCCGCAGGTCTGGTCAGGCCGCAGCCTTGAGCGCTGCCTTCTGATTGGCGAAGGCCCAGTCGAGCCACGGCATCAGGGCGACGAGGTCGGACGTCTCGACGGTGGCGCCGGCCCAGATGCGCAGGCCGGGAGGCGCGTCGCGGTAAGCGCCGATGTCGAAGGCAACGCCTTCCTTTTCGAGCGCAGACACCATGCCCTTGGCGAAGGCCGCCTGGCCGTCCTTGTCGAGCGCCGCCACCTCAGGATCGACGATCGACAGGCACACAGAGGTGTTCGAACGCGTCTCCGGCACGACGGCCAGGTTGGCGAGCCAGCCCGATGTCTGCACGAAAGTGTCGATAGCGGCGAAGTTGGCGTCGGCGCGGGCAACCAGTGCTTCGAGCCCGCCCAGGCCCTTGGCCCAGTTCAGAGCGTCGAGGTAATCCTCGACGCAGAGCATCGACGGCGTGTTGATGGTCTCGCCTTTGAAGATGCCTTCGATCAGCTTACCAGCAGAAGTCAGGCGGAAGATCTTGGGCAGCGGCCATGCCGGCTTGTAGCTTTCCAGCCGCTCGACGGCGCGTGGGCTCAAGATCAGCATGCCATGCGCGCCTTCGCCGCCCAGCACCTTCTGCCAGGAGAAGGTGACGACATCGAGCTTCTGGAAATCGAGGTTCTGGGCAAAGGCGGCCGAAGTGGCGTCGCAGATGGTCAGGCCCTTGCGATCTTCAGGGATGAAATCGCCATTGGCGACGCGCACGCCCGAGGTCGTGCCGTTCCAGGTGAAGACCACGTCGCGGTCGAAATCGACCTTGGCGAGATCCGGCAGCTCGCCATAGGCGGCCTCGAACTTACGCACGTCTTCGAGCTTGAGCTGCTTGACCACGTCGGTGATCCAGCCGGCGCCGAAGGATTCCCAGGCGACCATGTCGACGCCGCGCTCGCCGAGCAGCGACCACAGCGCCATCTCGACAGCGCCGGTGTCGGAAGCCGGAACGATGCCGATACGGTAGTCGGCTGGAACCTGGAGAACTTCGCGGGTCAGCGCGATGGCTTGCTCGAGCTTGGTCTTGCCGACCTTGGCGCGGTGCGAGCGGCCAAGCGGTGCGTCGGCGAGTGCCTGGAGCGACCAGCCGGGACGTTTTGCGCAGGGACCTGAGGAGAAATTGGGGTTTGCCGGACGGAGTCCGGGCTTGGTGACGATCGTCATCGTGGTGCTATCCTTCCAGATAGGTGGCCCCTCGTTGGGGAGGGGTGGCCCACGGACGGCGATATGCGTTTAGCGTTCGGGCGTCAAGAGGAAAGTTTCTGTCGCAAAGGGAACACGCCGTAACGGCGCGGCTTGTGGGCAGCCAGACTGTGGCTCGCCGACCGGCCATTCCGGCAAGCTGCCAAACGCGCCTACTCAACTGGCAGCAGATAACCCGCATTCACCAGGTGATCGTGCAGCAACTCCCGAATGGCTTCCTGCCGGCTGGCTTCATTTTGCTTTCCACGGCGATACTCATCCACAGCCTCGGAAATCTCATATGCACGGCCTCCGTCCCTGCCGGCCGCCGCCCTCGTTTCGGAAGTTGTTCACGCAAGTCCGCCCCCAGGTCAGATCATCTAGGAAAAATAGTTTCCTATGGATGAAAATGCAATGGTGAGATGGATGACGCAAGGGAGGTGGCGCGGTGGAAGGCTCTTGTCGTCGTCGGTATCGACCTGCGCCGGTCGAAATTTTGAACCCAGTTGAAAGCCACTGGAGTGAGGTCTAAGCAACGGGATCAATAGGTACTCGTTGCGGCTTCCGGGGGTATCGTGGGGATAAGAACTTGGCTCGGACTCAAGAGAAGGCCGCCTCACGCTGAGGCAATCTCCGACGATATCGCTCGTCCAGCGTTCTGGAGTCCGGACAGCATGGCCCAATTGCAGCAAGACCGATGGGTCCTGCATGAGTTGGGCGAAAAGCGAAATGGATTTTTTGTCGAAGTTGGCGCTTTTGACGGGAAGCACCTGAGCAACACATACCTTCTCGAGAAGGAATACGGCTGGACTGGCCTTCTCGCGGAACCCAATCCGCTGATGGCTGCCTCAATCCAAGCTAACCGCACTGCTCCGCTTTGCGAGATGCCGGTTGGGCAAGCATCTGGGCAGGAAGTTACGATGCTGTTTGTCGACAAGAACCCGCAGATATCGGCGATGGAGCAGCACGCTTTCAATGACATGCATGCTGATCTGCGTAAGCGCCACAAAAGCGTGAGGCAGAAAACCATCAGCCTCAACGATCTTCTCAGTTCATATGATGCGCCGAGTGAGATCGACTTTGTCAGCATCGACACGGAAGGAAGCGAACCAGAGATCCTCGCTGGCTTCGATTTCGACCGTTATCGTGTGCAGCTATTTGCCATCGAGCACAACTATACGCCAGCGCAACAGGTCATCGACGACCTGATGAAGTCAAAGGGTTATGAGCGGGTCTACCAGGAGTGGTCCCGCTTTGATGCCTGGTATCGACGGGTCGGGAAAGCCACCTGAAGACGTTGCTGCTGGCCGAGCCAAACGAAAACGGCGGGCCTTGGCCCGCCGCTGTAACTATCTCGGAAGGGTTCAGGGCCTACCAGAGGTCGTAGCGCAGGCCGACCTTGACCTGGTGGAAGTCGACGCCCTTGCGCATTTCTCCTGATGGGATGTTGAAATACTCGAGGCTTGGGGCTGAAAGGTACTGGTAGCCGACATCAACGGAGGTGTTCTGGGCAACCCGGTAGGCAACGCCAGCGCCGAGTGAATAGGCAAGCGCATACTGGGTTTCGCGATCGGAGATGCCCAGGAACGTGTCGTCAACCTGGCGACTCGAGTAGAGCAGGCCGACACCACCGCCGACATAGGGCGTGAACCCGGCAATGGTTCCGAGGTCGGCATAGGCGTTGGCCATGCCGCTCCAGATGTCGCTTTCGGCTCGGATCCGATCGGTGCCGTCCGTCCAGTCGTATCTGTCGTTGGACAGGAAGCCGACGTTCAGCTCTCCGCGGAAGTAGTCGGTGAAATGGTAGCCCGCGCCGACACTTCCGTTGATGGGTGTGCTGCGCGTGTCGACGCCGTTGAATGTCACATCATAGGGCGACTTGTCGATGTTGTAGCCGACATCGCCGCGCAGGTACCAGCCCGAGCCGACTTCGACGGGGACATATTCCGGCGCCTCGTCGATGACGACAGGCGGGTCGTAGTCGGCAGCGCCCGCCGCCAGCGGCCAAAGCATGGTCGCGGCCAGTGTCAGCGCTATGCGGGACGTCAAGGTCATGATCGCACTCTCCCGAAATGGCGCCAGGTGTTGCCCAGGAATCCAGCAGCCGTTTGGAGCATCATTAACCATAGAGGTTAAGTCAGGGTTAAGGATAACAGTTAGTTAGCAGGTGCTTCACGCTGGTGGTCGGGCAAAGAAAAACCGCCCGGCAGGCCGGGCGGTTGGTTGGGCAAGGAAAGAACTGGCCGCTTAGTTCAGCGAGTAACGGACGCCGAGCTTGAAGTCGTGCGAGGTGATGTCCTTGAAGTGCATACCGTCGTTGGGACGGTTGAAGGCCGGATCGTCGTTGTAGATGGTGCCGGTGCGTGCGTCGCCGAGATTGACGAAGCTGTAGCCGAGGTCGACGGTCATGCGTTCGGTGGCCTTGATGCCAAGACCTGCGTGCAGCGCCCAGGCGAAGTTCCACTTCGACTCTGAGCCAGCATAACCGCCGCCGCCGGCAATGATGTTGGTGTCGCGGAAGCCCGAAATGGTGTTGCGCGATGCGCCGATACCGGCGCCGAGGTAAGGCGTGATGCCGTAGAAGGTGCCGACATCGGCGTAGGCGTTGGCAAGGAACAGCCATTCCGACTTCTTGGCGCGATAGTCGTTTGTGTTCGTCACGATGACGCCGCCGCCACTGTCGAAGGTGACGTAGTCAAGCGCGTTGAAGTTGGCCGATCCGCGATACTCGGCGGTGATGTCGCCGCGCAGGAAGTCGTTGTACTGGTAGCCGACGCCGACGCTGAAGATCGGCGCCGAGCCGAAGCCACCCTTGTCGAGCCAGCCGCGGTCGATGATCGCCGGATCGTCAAACAGGACGGTGTCGAGGGTTTTCACCCGCTGATTGCTCATGCCGATATGGCCGCGCAGGTACCAGCCGCCAAAGGATGGCTGCTCGACCTCGATGATCGGCTCGGGCATGTCGGCTGCGAATGCCGGCCCGGCCACGCCAACGAGCAGCGCGGCGAATAATGCGTTCCTTCCGATATTAAACATGCTGATAACCCTATCCCTGCGGACCGCAACGCGCCCGGCCATGACTAACCCGCGTGGATAATGCTTGGTATAGGTTAAGGTGTACTTAACCGTGTCGGTTAACCACGAATGCTTTGCAATCAGCGGTTACATGATAGGCCGCCGGCTGCTTCGACCCATGAAAAAAGCCCGCTGGAAGCGGGCTTTTTCATGCATGAGAGACTTGCTCAGGCGGCCGAGCGGCTCTCTGAAATGACGCCGACAATGTCGTTGACCACGGTTTCGACCAGTTGCGGGTCATCGCCTTCGGCCATGACGCGGATCAGCGGTTCGGTGCCCGAGGGGCGGATCACCAGGCGGCCGGTCTTGCCGAGGCGGTTGCGGCCGTCCTCGATCGCAGCCTTGACCAGCGTTTCCTCGAGCGGCTTGCCGCCGGAGAAGCGCACGTTCTTGAGCAGTTGCGGCACCGGTTCGAAAGTGCGGCTGAGTTCGCTCATCGGCTTGTTCGAACGCTTGATGCAGGCCAACACCTGGAGTGCTGCCACAAGGCCATCGCCGGTGGTCGAATAGTCGGTCAAAACGATGTGGCCGGACTGCTCGCCGCCGATGTTCAGCCCATGCGCGCGCATGTGCTCGACGACGTAACGGTCGCCGACCTTGGTGCGGTGCAGTTCGAGGTTGATGTCACTGAGGAAGCGTTCGAGGCCGAGGTTCGACATCACGGTCGCCACCACGCCGCCGCCGGCAAGGCGGCCGCTCTGCTGCCAGGACTGGGCGATCAAAGCCATGATCTGGTCACCGTCGACGACGGTGCCGTTCTCGTCGACGATGACGACGCGGTCGGCGTCGCCGTCGAGCGCGATGCCGATGTCGGCGCGGACCTCGTGGATCTTCTTCTGCAGGCCGGCCGGATGGGTCGAGCCGCACTCGGCGTTGATGTTGAAGCCGTTGGGCTCGACATTGATCGGGATCACCTCGGCGCCGAGTTCCCAAAGCGCGGCGGGCGCCACCTTGTAGGCCGCGCCGTTGGCGCAGTCGACGACGATGCGCAGGCCCGACAGCGACATAGAGCGGGGCAAGGTGCGCTTGGCGAATTCGATGTAGCGGTCATGCACGCCGTCAACGCGCTTGGCCCGGCCGAGCCCGTCGGAATCGGCAAGCAGCGCCTCGACGTCCTGGTCGAGCATCGCTTCGATGCGCTCCTCGATCTCGTCCGACAGCTTGTAGCCGTCGGGGCCGAACAGCTTGATGCCGTTGTCGTGGTAGGGGTTGTGCGAGGCCGAGATCATCACGCCGATGTCGGCGCGCAGCGAGCGCACCAGCATGGCGACAGCCGGCGTCGGGATCGGGCCGAGCAGAAACACGTCCATGCCGGCGGCGCACAGGCCGGCCACCAGTGCGTTCTCGATCATGTAGCCCGACAGGCGCGTGTCCTTGCCGAGCACGACGCGATGGCGGTGACTACCGCGCTGGAACGACAGGCCGGCGGCCATGCCGACCTTCATCGCGATCTCTGCGGTCATCGGAAATTTGTTGGCCCGTCCGCGAATGCCGTCGGTGCCGAAATAGCGTCCAGCCATGTTTAGCTTGTCCCCGTGAAGTCCACCCGCGATTGCTTTGCCACAAGCCGGGCTGACCAACGCATCACATTTGGTGAGTTTATGTCACAAAAGCTTAGAAAAGGGTTGGGTTTTTGAGGAATCAACGTGACGCCTCGCATTTTCGCGCCACGGGTCGGCCGACCCTCTCATGGCCCAACAGCATGGACTGCTGCCCGTCTTGCCAATCCCACAAATCCGGCTAGACAGGAATTCCGGCTCCAATCGAGGAACACGATATGCCGGATTTCTCCACACTCATGCTTTTTGCCGCCGCATCGGTGGTTTTGACCGCGACGCCCGGCCCCGACATGCTGCTCATCGCCTCGCGCAGCATCAGCCAGGGGCGCTCGGCGGGTTTCCTGACCTATCTCGGCATTGCGCTCGGCACGTATTGCCATGCGCTTGCCGCAGCCTTGGCGCTGGCCCAGCTTTTCGTCGCCGTTCCCATCGCCTATGAGGTCGTGCGCTGGGTCGGTTGTGCCTATCTGCTCTACCTCGCCTGGAAGACGCTGCGATCCAAGCCCGCGGGCTTTGCGCCTGACGCCAGCCTCAAACAGTTCTCGTCAAGGCGCATCCTCGGCGAGGGGCTTGCCACCAACCTGCTCAACCCGAAGATGGCGCTGTTCGTGCTGGCGCTGTTTCCGCAGTTCATCCGTCCCGAAGCCGGATCGATGATCGGCCAGACACTGATGCTGGCGACGGTGCTCAACGGGATCGGCTTCATCGTCAACGGCGCTGTCATCCTGCTGAGCAACCACCTGCGCCAACGGGCGGGCGGGTTGGTCCGGCTGGGCAAGCTGCCGCAGTATTTCCTTGCCGGTGTCTTTGCCGGGCTGGCGTGTCGGGTGGCGTTGGGCAGCCGGAACTGAGCGTCGTTGCCCGCGCGCCCGAGATGAAAAGAAAGCCGCCGAGTTTCCTCAGCGGCGTTCTAAGCATTCGGGCAGGCTTTCGGGCTCAGCTCGCAAGCTTGGCGCCCGCCAGCAGATCATCGATGACTGAAGCGCGAAACGCGCCGCTCTCCGGGGTGCCGTCGTTGTTCATGAGAAGCGCCGCCACCTGGCTGTTGTCTTCCGACAGGGCGACGATGTTGGAGGCGCCGTTGTCGCTGCCGGTGTGGCCGATGACCTTGTGGCTTGCGGTTTCCTCCTCGGTCCAGCCGAGCCCCTGATAGGGGTGGATCTTCGCATCGACTTGCCGGCGCAGCATTTCGGCTGATGCCGGCTGGGACAGGATGGCGTTCGAACCGCCTCCCAGCATGGCATGAAGCGACGTTGCGAGATCGCTCACCGAGCAGCGCAGCATTCCGGCGGGTACGTCGGGATAGCCTTGCTGCGGCAGTTCGACGAAGGCGCCGTTCTCGAAGGTGTAAGGCTTGGCCAGCACGTCAGGGCCAAACTCTCTGATGTACCAGTGGGCATTTGCCACGCCGAGTGGGTCGAGCATGTCCTGCTTCACATAGGAGGAGAAGCTTGTCCCGCTGATGCGTTCGACGACGTAGCCCGCCAGCGCAATGGCGACGTTGCTGTATTCCCATTTCGCGCCCGGCTCGGCCTTGAGGAAGGAGGTCTCGGGCGCGTAAGTGCTGCCGCCCTTCACGAGGTAGTTTCGCAGGAAGTCCGACAGGCTCTGCTTGGGGTCGCCCGGGAAAGAAACATCGCCATGGCCTTCGTCGAAAATGCTCGAGGTGTGGGTCAAGAGATGACGGGCGGTGATTGGCAGTTGCGGATGATGAGGGTTGCGGACCTCGAAATCGATGAAATCGTTGATGTCGCCGCTAAGATCGAGGCTCTTGCGCTCGAACAGCTGCACCAGGGCGGAAGCGGTGAAAAGCTTGCTGACGGACGCCAGATGCATAGGCGTGTCGACGGTGAGCTTTCGCTGCTGCTTCAGGTCGGCGAAGCCGAACGCGCCCGCGTAGAGCATGGGGTCTTGCCTTGACGCGATTGCCATCGCTGCGCCTGCAACATTCGCGGTCTTCATCCTGGCGGGAATGTCGGCTTCGAAATCGCGGCGCCAGGCATCGAACGAGGGATTTTGCTCGCCCGCGAAACCCAGATGTCCTTGAGGCATGAGCAATCCGGCCAGTCCCAGTTTGAGCAATGAACGACGCGTTGAGGTCATGATCCATCCCGCTTTCCGTGGCGGCTTGCCGATCGCACGCGATTCGGATGCGCCCCAGCATGGGCGGCATCCGCGCCTACAAGTTCGGCGAAAGCTTGGCGGTGGCTTCCGAGCATGGATGGAGCTTGCTTGCCGGCAGGCCCCGAATGCAAAAACGCCGCCGGATTTCCCCAGCGGCGTCTTTTATTCAGTTGGCTTTGCGCCTCAGCTCGACGGCTGCGGTTCCATGCCGCCTTCGGGCTCCGAACCCTTCTTCTTGCCGCGCGTCGAGCCGGCCTTGGGCACGGCCGAGCCGCGCGAAGGCGGGGTGTCGTCGCCCATGTCGCGGGCGGGCTTGTTGCCGGCGATCAGCTGCTTGATCTCTTCGCCCGACAGCGTTTCGTATTCGAGCAGGCCTTCGGCAAGCGCGATCCAGTCCTTCTTCTTCTTGGTCAGGATCGTCTTGGCCGAGGAATAGGCCTCGTCGATCAGGCGGCGCACTTCGGCGTCGATGATCTGCGCGGTCTCTTCCGAGACGTTCTGGGTACGGGCCACCGAATGGCCGAGGAACACCTCTTCCTGGTTGTCGCCATAAGCGACATGGCCAAGCTTGTCGGAGAAGCCCCAGCGAGTGACCATGGCGCGTGCCAGCTTGGTCGCCTGCTCGATGTCGGAAGACGCACCCGAGGTGATGTTTTCCTTGCCGAACTTGAACTCCTCGGCGACGCGGCCACCCATCATGATCGCCAGTCGCGAGATCATGTACTTGTAGCTCATCGAATAGCGGTCGCCTTCCGGCAGCTGCATGACCATGCCGAGCGCGCGGCCGCGCGGGATGATTGTCGCCTTGTGCAGTGGATCGGCGGCCGGAACGTTGAGCGCCAGGATGGCGTGGCCGGCTTCGTGATAGGCGGTCAGCGCCTTCTCGGCCTGGGTCATGGCCGAGGAGCGGCGCTCGGCGCCCATCATGATCTTGTCCTTGGCGTCCTCGAACTCGGCCATGGTGACGAGACGCTTGTTGCGGCGCGCCGCCATCAAGGCGGATTCGTTGACCAGGTTCATCAGGTCGGCACCCGAGAAGCCCGGGGTGCCGCGCGCGACGACCTTGAGGTCGACATTGGGGGCCAGCGGCACGTTGCGGACATGGACCTTGAGGATTTTCTCGCGGCCGACGATGTCGGGGTTCGGCACAACGACCTGACGGTCGAAGCGGCCCGGACGCAGCAGCGCGGGATCGAGAACGTCGGGACGGTTGGTCGCGGCGATCAGGATGATCGACTCGTTGGCCTCGAAGCCGTCCATTTCGACCAGCAGCTGGTTCAGCGTCTGCTCGCGTTCGTCGTTGCCGCCGCCGAGGCCAGCGCCACGATGGCGGCCGACTGCGTCGATTTCGTCGATGAAGATGATGCAGGGCGCGTTCTTCTTGGCCTGCTCGAACATGTCGCGGACGCGGGACGCGCCGACGCCGACGAACATTTCGACGAAGTCGGAACCCGAGATGGTGAAGAACGGCACATTGGCTTCACCGGCGACCGAACGCGCAAGCAGCGTCTTGCCGGTGCCGGGAGGGCCAACGAGCAGCACGCCGCGCGGGATCTTGCCGCCGAGGCGCTGGAACTTCTGCGGGTCGCGCAGGAACTCGACGATTTCCTCGAGGTCTTCCTTGGCTTCGTCGACGCCGGCGACGTCGCCGAAGGTGACGCGGCCATGCGCTTCGGTCAGAAGCTTGGCCTTGGACTTGCCGAAGCCCATGGCGCGGCCGGAGCCGGACTGCATCTGGCGCATGAAGAAGATCCACACGCCGAGGATCAGGATCATCGGCAGCCAGGACAGCAGCACCGAGAAGATCGAGCCGGAGCCGTCGTTTTCAGGACGGGCGTTGATGGTGACGTTCTTCTGCTCAAGCCGCGACACCAGGGTCGGGTCGCCGGGCGAGTAGGTCTGGAAGCCGGTCGAAGAACCGTCGATGTAGGTGCCGCTGATGCGGTCACCGGCGATCGTCACCGTCTTGACGCGGCCGGAGTCCAGATCCTGGAGGAACTGCGAATACGCCACTTCGCTTGACGCGCCGCGGGTCTGCGGGGTCTGGAACAGATTGAACAGGGCGATGAGCAGAACGGCTATGATCGCCCACAGCGCGAAGTTGCGATAGTTCGGATTCATCGAGTTTCCCGTTGGCGTTCGTGGGGAACGCGTGTGGTGAGAGTAAGCTTGCCCCTAACATAGGCACGGGCTCCCACATTGCCAAGCGCGTCCCTAAGTCTCGGTTAAGGTCAAACACCAATGTGACCGCGGCATGGCGAGGCCGGGACCGGGCGTCCGCCAATCAGCTTTTGCACCGTCCGGGCCGGAGCCAGGTCGAAGCCCGGCAGGAAACGCGCCCAAGGGGCGGCAATCGCGTCAGCATTTGTTAGAAACGTCAGGCCGGCCGATGCTTCTCCGCGCCACAAGGCCGGCTCGGCCGCAAGTGCCGCCCTGACAAGACTTTGCGGCGCATTTGCTTTTGGCGACATCGCAGCCGCTGCCGTCACACCGAGGGGGGCGACAGTCATTTCTGCTTGTCCAGCCAGCGCTGCCGGGACCCTGTAACGGCCGTCCCACAGTCCAGCCGCCAGTCGCACAGCAGGCGGCAAGCCGCGTCCTTCGCGCAGCACAAAAATGCCGCTGCTCCTGATGTCGACAAGCGCGCGCGACAATGTGGCGCGGGACGGATTTTTGTTAGCCGGAATGCCAGTCAGGAGCTTCAGCAGGTTTTGCGCACGCGCCGCGTCGGGCAGGTGCGCAACACCTCCGGCGACGGCGACCAGGATGCGCAGCGCATAGGCCGTCGCGTCGCTGTCGGGTGCCTGGGCGAATGCCGGATCGAGGCGGAGCAGGCCGGGGCTGACACGGTTGGCGTGGGCTTCGATCAACGCCGCGGCACGTTCGCCAAGCTCGGTGCGCGCTGCACCCGCCTGCCGTGCGTCGGCAAGGGCTGTTTCAACATGCTGGTCGCCGCCTCGTTGCAGCGACAGCCGCATACGTGGCCGCTCATAGGTGGCATTGGTATTGGTGGGGTCGTCGAGCCAGCCGGTGCCTTGCTGCCTGAGCACGTCGCGCAGCCGCTCGCGGCGCTTTGCAAGCAACGGGCGCACGATCCAGATGTCGCCGTCAAAAAGTGTCGCCGGCGCCATGCCGGCGCTGCCGCGGCCGGGGCCACGGGTACCGCGCATCAGCACCGTTTCGGCCTGGTCGTCGGCGGTATGGCCGGTGATGACGATCGTCGCTTCCGCTTGCCGCGCGGCCTCGGCCAGGAGATCGTAGCGCGCGTCGCGCGCGGCAGCGGCGATGCCTGTCGACGGCTTGTCGCCGGTCCAGCGCATCGTGCGATGGGTGATGCCGTTGCGGGCGCAGAGTAGCGCCACCTGGTCGGCCTCGACGCCCGAGCCGGGGCGCAGCGCGTGGTCGACGGTCACGGCCAAAAGCCGCGTCGTGGGCGCGTGCCGGCCGAGATGGGATTTGAGAAGAAGAAGAAGCGCTGTCGAGTCGCTGCCGCCTGATACCGCTGCGACGATCGATGTGTGCGAGGCGAAGTCGAACTCGGAAAAGTCTTGATAAAAATCGGCGTCGATCGGCTGCGTCAGCACGCGGCGAGAGCCCGTTCCTGCTTGACCCGCTCCTTGATTGCGCCGGAGACGCTTGGGTAACGCTTGCCGATTTCGCCGAAGGTGGCGCAAGCGACTTCGCGCTGCTTGAGGCCGACCAGCGAAACCCCGAGCTTGAGCATCATTTCAGGCGCCTTCTTGGACTTCGGGTATTCCTTGCTGGCGGAGAGGAAGATCTCGGCCGCGTCGCGGTACTTCTTCTGGCCCAGCAGCGACTCGCCCAGCCAGAAGCGGGCATCGGCGGTCTTGGCGTCGGCGGGGAAGCGCGAAATGTGGTCGCGAAAACCCTGTTCGGCGGTGGTGTAGTCGCCCGAAAGGACGAACTGGTAGGAGTTGCGGTAAAGCTCGTCCGGATCGTTGGTGTCGGGCAAGGCGGCAACCGCGGTGCCGTTGGCCTGCGGCTGCGCCGGCTGTGCTGCGACAGGTGCCTGCGGCTGGGCTGGAACTGCTGCCTGCGGGTTGGCGGTGTCGGACACGACGTTGCCATTGGCGTCGACGGTGATGGTGCCGAACGTCGTCGGCGGCGCGCCGGTGCCGCCAGCAACAGCGCCGGGTTCGCCGGTACCGGATTCGGTGATCACCTCTCCGACGCTATTGCCGCCGGGCGCCGGAGCGGTTGCCGTCTGCGCCGCACCGGGTTGAGGCGCCGTGGGCGCCTCAACGATCGAGCTGTTGGTCTTGCCTGTTGCGTCGGACTTCTTCTGCCCGCCGCCTTCAAGCTCCTGGAAGCGGAACTCGTTGTCTTCCTGCATCTTCCGCATCTGCTCCTGCATCTGCAGAAGCTGGA
Organism: Aminobacter carboxidus; assembly: GCF_014863355.1. Classification (GTDB taxonomy): domain Bacteria; phylum Pseudomonadota; class Alphaproteobacteria; order Rhizobiales; family Rhizobiaceae; genus Aminobacter; species Aminobacter carboxidus. The sequence continues at coordinate 653,554 of NZ_JACZEP010000002.1, forward strand.
AGTTCAGCTCTTCGATGGAGCCGTTGAGCTTGCGGATTTCCTCCTCGAGCGCGGTGACGCGCGGATCGCCCGCCTGGGCGAGCTGGATCGGAGCTTCGGTGCTCTCAGTCTTGCTGCCGAAAACGCCCGGCAGGCCGATCTTTGGGAAGTCGATGCCGATGCCGTCGCGCGCGTGCGCTGCAGCCCCCGACAGAAGGAAGATGGCAAGTGTGCCACTCAGGATTGATCGAAAATGCATTAGCCTCTCGCCGTGGAAGAGAATTTGGTTGTTTTGCGCCGATGCGCTCTCGTCATTTATCAGGACCGGAGACTTCGGCCAAATTTTGTTTCAGGCCGCCAGATAAGCAAAAGGCGGCCCGAAGACCGCCTTTCGTTCAATTTGGTGGCTTTCGCGCAGCTCAGCTGCCGGCGCCCGACAGCGTCGTGACGGCGCGGCGGTTCTGCGACCAGCACGAGATGTCGTCGCAAACCGCGACCGGACGTTCCTTGCCGTAGGAGATCGTCTTCAGGCGGTTCGAGGCAACGCCCTGCGAGATCAGGTAGTCGCGGGTAGCAGCGGCGCGACGGGCACCGAGAGCCAGGTTGTATTCGCGGGTGCCGCGTTCGTCGGCATGGCCTTCGACAACGACGGCGTACTGGCCGTACTTGTTCAGCCATTGGGCCTGACGGCTCAGGATGCCCTGGGCGTCGGCACGGACCGACGAGGAGTCGGTGTCAAAGAAGATACGGTCGCCGACATTGACGGTGAAGTCCTGCGACGAGCCCGGAGTAGCCGAGCCGGCACCGCCGCCGAGGCCGAGATCGGCGGCGTTGTTCGGGGTCTTCTTAGAGGCGCAGCCAGCAATCGCCAGAGAGGCGATCAGGGCCACGACCACAGGGTTGGTTGCAAATTTTGCGATACGGCGCATCCAGCCTCTCCTTCGCATTCGAGTGATTTCGTTGAACATCCAGTAACCACGTTGCGGTTAACCGGCATTCAATGAACGTGGTTAAAATTTCATTGCCGCTCGCTGTAGCGTCCCCGCATACGGCAGTCGTCGAACATGCACTTCGCCGCGCACCGTAGGCGAAAATACGGCAGAAAGGCGGCGTCATTGGGCAAATGACGCCGCCTGGTCCATTAGTCGCGCCTTCGCAAGGGAAGGTTAACGAAAGGTCGTAACAGCGCCGCGCGTCCACATGGACGCGCGGCGCTGTCACGTTACGAAGCGGTGCATGGTGGCTTCCGAAAATCGAATCCGATTTTCGGGCCATGTGCTAATCGAGCAGCGGCGACCATGCCGGGTCGGAAGCAAAACCCGTGGTCGGGATGGCCTGCTCGTTGCGGCCGGTGAGGTCGACCGAGTAGAGCTTAGGACCGCCGCCGCCGGGCTGGTCGCGGAAGAACATCACGACACGGCCGTTCGGCGCCCAGGTCGGGCCTTCCTGCTGGAAGCCGGTCGACAGGATGCGCTCGCCCGAACCATCGGTCTTCATCACGCCGATCTGGAACTGGCCGCCCGACTGCTTGGTGAAGGCGATGAGGTCGCCGCGCGGCGACCACACCGGGGTCGAGTAGCTGCCGCCGCCGAAGGAGACGCGGGTCTGGCCCGAGCCGTCGGCGCCCATCACGTAGATCTGCGGCTGACCGCCACGGTCGGAGGTGAAGACGACCTTGGAACCGTCGGGCGAATAGGACGGCGAGGTGTCGATGGCGCTGGAATTGGTCAGGCGCGTGGTGGTGCGGCTGCGCAGGTCCATCGAGAAGATGTTGGAATTGCCGTCGTCGCGCAGCAGGCTCATGATCACCTTCTGGCCATCGGGCGAGAAGCGCGGCGCAAAGGTCATGCCGGGGAAGTTGCCGACGAGTTCGCGCTGGCCGGTTTCGATCTGCAGCAGGTAGACCTGCGGCTGGCCGCTCTCATAGGACATGTAGGTGATTTCCTGACGCGTCGGCGAGAAGCGTGGCGTCATCGCCATCGAGCGGCCGTCGGAAAGATAGCGCACATTGGCGCCGTCCTGGTCCATGATGGCGAGACGCTTCTTGCGCGCGGTCTTGGCGCCCGACTCGTCGATGAACACGACGCGGGTGTCGAAGTAGCCCTTTTCACCGGTCAGGCGCTCGTAGATCGCATCGGCGATGATGTGGGCGATGCGGCGCGAATTGGCCTTGTTGGCGAAGAACTGCTCGCCGGCGAGTTGCTGGCCGGCAAAGGTGTCCCACAGCCGGAACTCGGCCTTGAGCCTGCCGTCGGCCTCCTGGCTGACGCGGCCGGTGACCAGCGCCTGGGCATTGATGACCTTCCAGTCCTCGAAGCGCGGCGCGACGTCGGGGTTGGAGATCTTTTCGATGAAGGCACCCTTGTCGATCGGGGCGAACAGGCCCGAGCGCTGCAGGTCGGCGGCGACGATGCCGGCGATCTCGGCGCCCATCGCGTCGCCCGACAGGAAGTCGGTGATGGCGATCGGCAGCGGCTCGACATTGCCCTTGTTGACGTCGATCTCGACCAGCGCGTGCGCTGGCAGGACGGCGAGCGTGCTCATGCCGCTCATCATCGCGCCAATCAAAAGGATCGTTTTAAACAGGTGCTTCATCAGAAAGGGCCTCTTTGTTCCTGGTCGGCGCATGGCGCTCAGAACATTTCGCTCGGGTCGAAATTGACGATGACGTCCGCCCAGGCTTCATACTTGTCGGCGGGGAGATTGTAGGGCGCGCACTGCAGCACGGCGCGACGCGCCGATTCCGCTGCCGCGCGTTCGATGCCGGCCGAACCGCCGCCGGAGATGATCTCCGGCCGGCCGTCGATCTCGCCGGTCTGGGTCAGCTTGAACTGGACGGAAACCTTGAGCGCGCCGCCATCCATGGCGCCGGCCGGCACGTTCCAGCAGCGCTGGATCTGGCCGCGCAACGCGTCCATCTCGCTCTGGCTGAGCTTGGAGCCGCCGGTGTCCTTCTTGCCGCCCAGCGATGCCTGTTCGGTCGAGCGCTTGGCGCCGCCACCCGATGGCTTCTGCTTGTTGAGCAGGGCCGCAACCTCGTCGGCGTTGAACTCCTTCTCTTCCGACTTCGGCTTCGAGGACGCCTGCTGGGTCTGCTTGTCTTCCTGCTTGCGCTCCGGCGTCTTGGCCGTCTGCGCCTGGGGCGGCTGCGGCTTGGCTTCCGGTGCGGGCGCGTTCTCGGGCAGCTTGACGGCTTCGGCCTCGGCCTGGTCGGAGACGATGGTCTCGGCAACCGGGTCGGGCTTGACCTCCTGCTTGGGCTGCGGCTGCGGGGTCACTTCCGTTGCCGGCACCGGGGTCGGCTTGGGCTCGGCCTGCTTCACCGGCTCGGGCTTGGGCTGCTCGACCGGTGTCGGCTTTGGCTCGGGCTTGGGTGAGGGCGGCGGTGCAGCCGCGACGTCGACTTCCTTCTGCGTCGGCTCGGGCGTCGGCGGCTTGTCGCTGTCTGTCTTGTTGTCGCCGACATTCTGGGCGTCCGGCACGATGTCGGGACGGCTCGTCGGCTTGGGTGCCGGCTTTTCGTTGGCCGGGGCCTTCTTGTCGCCCTTCTGGATCTGGGTGATCGATTCCACCGGCACGATGTCGACCGGAAACGCCTCGACGTCGGCGACTTCGAGGGCGCTGGGTGCCGACAGGGTGAGCAGGCCGAAGCCCAGCACCGCCGCATGCAAAACCACAGATGTCGTGAGGCCGGTCTTCATTTTGCGGGCTACTGGTCCTGTTCCTGCAGCGTGACGAGGCCGATCTTGTTGTAACCGGCGGCCTGGATGCGGGCCATGACCTTCATCACCGTGCCGTAGTCGGCAGTCTTGTCGCCGCGCACATAGATGCGCTCCTCGTAGCCGGCCTTGGCGATGGCGCCGAGCTTGGCCACGACCTCCTCGAGCGGGATTTCGGTTTCCTGGATGTGGATCTGGCCGGCTTCGTTGATCGAAATGGTGATCGGTTGCGTTTCCGAGTTCAACGCCTTGGCTGCGGTCTCGGGCAGGTCGATCGGCACGCCGACGGTCATCAGCGGTGCCGCCACCATGAAGATGATGAGCAGCACCAGCATGACGTCGACGAACGGCGTGACGTTGATTTCGGACATCAGGCCATGATGGCGGCCGCGCCGCCTGTGGCCGCGCCCGCCGCGGCCTGAACCGCCCGCGCTAACTGACATACCCATGGTCTACTCCTCAGGCCCGCTGCGCGACTTTTTCATCGATTTGGCGCGAGAGTATGGCGGAGAACTCGTCGGCGAAGCCCTCCATGCGCAGGGCGATCTTGCCGGCGTCGGATGACAGCTTGTTGTAGGCGATGACGGCGGGAATGGCTGCCAGCAGGCCGATTGCCGTTGCCAGAAGCGCCTCGGCGATACCCGGCGCGACGACGGCGAGGTTGGTCGACTTCGAGCCGGCGATGGCCTGGAACGAGGTCATGATGCCGACGACGGTGCCGAACAGGCCGATGAACGGTGCTGCCGAACCGATGGTGGCGAGGAAGCCGAGTCGGCCTTCCAGCCGCTCCATCTCGCGCGTCAGCGCCAGGTCCATCGCTTTGTCGATGCGGGTCTGCAGCGCCAGCGGCGACTTGGCGCCCTTCTCGAAGCTCTTCTTCCACTCCTTCATGGCAGCGACGAAGATCGCGCTCATGCCTGATGTCTTGCGGTCGGAAAGGTTGCGGTAGAGTTCTTCCAGCGACTGGCCCGACCAGAAAATCTGTTCGAAGCGGTTCAGCGCTGCGCGCATGCGGTTGTAGGCAACCAGCTTGTCGACGATGATCGCCCAGGTCCACACCGACGCGCCGAGCAGGCCCAGCATCACCAGCTTGACCACCCAGCCGGCCTGCCAGAACAACGCCCAAATCGACAATTCCGCGCCGGTTTGGGCGAGAGGTAGGTTTTCCATCTTGTAACAGTCCTTAAGATTTCCGGGCCCGGCTCGCAGCTAGCCCTTGCGCATCATCCCATCGTGGTCCGTTCGCGCGAAGCTTCCGGAAGTGCCCCAAAATGCGCCTTTTCGGCCTTTTCGGGGCGAATTTTGGTGAAAGGAAGGCCGCTCGGAATCCTTACGACTTTCACTGGCCCCTTAATGGACCGTTATGGTTAAAGATGGGTTAGGAATATGCCGCCGCGCCAGGCTGTCACCCCTGGGGGACAGGGCTTGGGGCGCTGTGGAGCCCTGGAAACGTGGCTGATGTGCCACACGATCTTGTGATCGGCTCAGGCGTCGTCAATCGCTCGCCGGCATCGTCGGGGATACCGACCAGACCTTACTGCCTGGGCATGAAGGCTTCGATCCAGTCCTTGGGAAAACGTCTCGGGCGGCCGTTTTCGCCAATGATCGCCGCTTCGACCTTGGCTTCGACCAGCACCTCGTCGCCGCGCTTCAGCTGCTGCGCCATGGTGATGCGAGCGCCTGAGATGTCCTGGGTCCGGGTTTCGATGGTCAAGATGTCGTCGATCCTGGCCGAAGCGCGGAAATCGATCTCCATGCGCCTGACAACCCAGACGATCTTTTCGCCATGCTTGCCGTCGGCAAGTTCGGTGTGGTGGACGCCGGCAAGGCGCAGGAAATCCGAGCGGCCGCGTTCGAAGAATTCGAGATAGCGGGCATGGTAGACGACGCCTGAAAAGTCGGTGTCGGCATAGTAGACCCGTGCCATCAGCCGGTGGCCGAACGGTGTCAGGGCGCCGGAAAGGCCGGCCGCCAGCAAGTCCTGGTCAACATGATCCGCCATCACAGGTCCCCATTCTACCCGTATCACCAGGATCATCCGGCGACAGGGCAAGGAAACCCGATGGCATTATCGGCGGCGCGGATCAAGAACTGTCTGGATAGCCCGCAGCCCGTTCGGTGAGGCCATGCCGCCTTGCCCTGGGCATGGAGCGGTGTCTTGCCTCGGTCGCGTCAGACCCTTTCGCTGTGCTGTTCGGCCAGCGTTCCGCTCTTTTCCTTGATGACGTTGGGCAGGCGAGGTTGCGTGTTGATCGGCCCCGGGCGCTTGCGCGAGAACACCAAAAGGTTGGTGCGCATTGCCGGCGGCATCAGCCATTGCAGCAGCGAGACAAAGGCAAAGCCTACCGCCGTTCCGCCGTGATATTTCGGCTTTCCATTGGAAATGTAGCCATGGTGCGACCAGCTTTCTTCGCCGAAAGCGCGCCTGATGCTGCCCAGGCTGTTCATGCGGTAGAATGTCGGGAACGCATCCTCCCGCGGCCGCTCGGGCCATACCAGCCGCATCATCCGGTCTTTCATCGTTTCCGGCACGAGATTGGTGCCGATGCCGACATAGCCGAGACGGTTCGGGGTGCGCGCGCAGAGCCAGCCGCCGGGCTTCAGCACCCGGTGAACTTCCCGCGCAAACTCCTTGGGATGCTCGACATGCTCGATCACCCATTCGCAGATGATCACATCGACGCTGGCGTCTTCCAGCGGCAGGCGGCCGCCTGCTTCCATGACAAGCGCCTCGTCGAGATGCGGGTGCGTCATCACCACCGGGTCGACGTCGATGCCGATGACTTTCCTGACGCGGCCATGGAAATTGCAGAACCACTTGCGGAATGGGGCGCTGCCCTGGTCGAAGCGGGAGCCGCGCCCGGCACCGAGGTCGACGACGACCATATCGGGATTCACAAGGGCGTTGACGCGCGTGTAGAACTCGATCGCCTCATCGTCTCGCGTAAATCCGCCGGCCGCTGTCTCGGGCCGCCACCGGTCAACCACTGTCATCGCAATCCCCACCGCGCAGTCGATTGAATTCGGCCACAATAGCTGGCGCGCACAAACAAATAACCAGTATGAGCAAACAAATCGGCAAGATCATTGTTTACGGTTAATCTGGGTGGTCATTCACTGTGGCGTTAAGTCATCCGCCGCGAATATGAAGCAGATTTCCATGACGAGCGTTTCAGGTCGTGCTCATCGAAGTATTATTTAGAAGATCCTTTAATTGGCTTTCGGCCTGGCTTTTCACCATGTTCTGCCTTGGGGCTTTCCTTTTCCCCGGCTTTTGGGCACCAGTTCCATCCGGGGCGAGCGGGGATGGCGGCAATGGCGGCGATGATCAGAACCTCACTAGAGCATTTCCGCTTTTCTTCGAATCGCGGAATCGCTCTATCTTCTTGTTTTTGCGCAATTCCGGACGGAAAACCGCTGCGCACTTTTCCTGGAATTGCTCTGATGGCCATGCTGGGGCTGGCGCTGTCTGCCTGCGCGGCCAATGCCGCGACGTTCACGATGAAGCGCGGCATCAATCTCGATATCTGGGAGACCTGGCCCGGCGAAGACAAATGGGGCGATGCCAGCGTCATCCTGCCGTTTCCGGAATGGCGCAAGCGGCTCGGCGAAGGCGAGCTGAAAGCGCTCAAGGATGGCGGTTTCGACGTCGTGCGCATTCCCGTCGACCCGTCGGTGTTCCTGTCGAAAAAGACCGAGCCGTTGCGCGAACAACTGCTCGAGAGCGTCCTGGAATCGGCCCGCATGATCAACGCTGCCGGGCTCAAGGCGGTCGTCGACCTTCACCTCATCTCGGCTGGCGGCAACGGGCAGGTCGGCATGGAAGAAGTGATGGGCGACCCGGCCAATTTCGGCCGCTACGTCGAGCTGGTTCGGCACATGGGCCTCACCTTGGCCAAGGAAGATCCCGCCCAGGTCGCCTTCGAACTGATGAACGAGCCGGTCGTCGATTGCGAGCCGAGTGAGGCCAAGGTCTGGCCCGAGCGTCTCAAGCGCCTCTATGCCGCCGCGCGCTCTTCGGCGACCCGGCTGACCTTGGTGTTGTCGGGCAGTTGCTGGGCAGGTGCCGAAGGTCTCGCCGCGCTCGACCCCAAGCAGATCCCCGACGACAATGTCATCTGGACGTTTCATTCCTACCAGCCGTTCCTGCTGACCACCCAAGGCGCCACGTGGGCCGGCGATTTCATCCGTTATGTCACCGAGCTGCCCTATCCGCCTTACTCCGTGCCCCGCGCCGAGCTCGACGCTGCCCTCGACAAGGTCAGGACGAAGATCAGGGCCGAGGCGCCGTTGCTGCGCCGTGCCGGCATGCTCGCATATCTCGATGAGCAGATCGCGCTCGTCGACAGCAAGGAAAAGCTCGAGGCCGAGCTCGACGCGCCGTTCCGACAGGTCGACACCTGGGCGAAGAAAAACGGTATCGCGCCCGAGAACATCTATCTCGGCGAGTTCGGCATGATCCGCCAGGAGTACAACAATCCCTATGTCATGCCCGGCGCCTGGCGCGCCGCCTATGTCAGCGACATGATCGCCCGCGCCGAGGCGCATGGCTTTGCCTGGTCGATCTGGGGCTACGGCGGCGCCTTCGGCATCGTCGACGAATTCGAAGGCCGCAAGGCCGAGCCTGATGTGCTGAAGGTGGTGCGAGGGCTGAAGTAGGGCGACCGCGCCTTATCGAACCTTGTGGCGCTCGAAGCGCTGCTCGCGCACGCCGCCCGACCACTGGTCACGCTCTTCTTCGGCAACGAGCGCGAAACCAAACCTCTCATAGAGGTGGCGGGCTGGCTTCAGCCCGTCGAATGTCGTGAGGTAGATGCCAGCAAAGCCGTTGACGTCGGCATGCGCGATGGCTTCGTCCATCAGCCGGCGGCCAAGCCCCGTGCCACGCGCCTTGTCGCTGGTGATGAACCAGCGCAGATGCGCCAGTGGCTCACCTTGTAACGGCGCCTCCAGGCTGATCGTGCCTAACAGCGCGCCATTGTCGTCGTCCTCGGCGGCGAAGAAGTCGAGGCCGGTCCTGAAACCGGTCATGAAAGCGGAAAGCTCACCGGCGACCTTGGCTTCGAAGGGCAGTCCAAAACCCCATTCGCGGGCGTAGTATTCGGCGTGCAGGCGAACGATGTCGGCTATCAGTCCGGGACGATAGCCTGGCATGCTCAGTCCTCTTCCTGGAACAGGTTGATCTGCTGGATCGCCAGGTCGCGCGGGATGTCGAGGCCGAGATGTTTCCAGGCGTTGGCCGTCAGCACGCGGCCGCGCGGTGTGCGCTGGATGAAGCCCTGCTGGATCAGATAGGGCTCGATGATGTCTTCGATGGCATCGCGCGGCTCGGACAGGCCGGCGGCAATGGTCTCGATGCCGACGGGGCCGCCGCCAAAATTCATCGCGATCATCGAGAGATAGCGCCGGTCGAGCGAATCGAGGCCAAGCGCGTCGACCTCCAGCCGCGACAGCGCCTCGTCGGCGATGCGGCGGTCGACGGGGCCGGAATCGGCCACGGATGCAAAATCGCGGACGCGCCGCAACAGGCGGCCGGCGATGCGCGGGGTGCCGCGGGCGCGCCGCGCAATCTCGACGGCGCCGTCGTCGGCGAGCGGCATGCCGAGGATGCGGGCGCCGCGCCGCACGATCAGCTCCAGTTCCTCGACCGTATAGAAATTGAGTCGGACGGGGATGCCGAAGCGGTCGCGCAGTGGGTTGGTCAAAAGGCCAAGGCGCGTGGTCGCGGCCACCAGCGTGAACTTGGCGAGGTCGATCTTGACCGAGCGTGCCGCCGGGCCTTCGCCGATGATCAGGTCGAGTTGATAGTCCTCCATCGCGGGATAGAGGATTTCTTCGACCGCCGGGTTGAGGCGGTGGATCTCGTCGATGAACAGCACATCACGTTCTTCGAGATTGGTCAGCAGGGCAGCCAGATCGCCTGCTTTGGCGATGACCGGGCCCGAGGTCGAGCGAAAATTGACGCCGAGCTCGCGGGCCATGATCTGCGCCATCGTCGTCTTGCCGAGGCCGGGCGGTCCGACGAACAGTACGTGGTCGAGCGCTTCGCCACGACCCTTGGCGGCCTCGATGAAGATCTTGAGGTTGGCGCGCGCCGCCGCCTGGCCGACGAAATCGTCAAGCGTTTGCGGCCGCAGGCTGTTGTCGGCATCCTCGCCGCGCTTGTCGGGGGTAATGAGACGGTCAGGCGAGTTCATGCGTCCGTCCTCGCACGGCGATTGACCGCGGGCAAGACGCTCACCGCGCCAGCTCCTTCAGGCCGAAGCGGATCAGCTTGGACGAATCGGCGTCGTCGCCGGCACTCTTCATGGCGGCGGCAATGGCGTTGGCGGCGATGTCGCGGGAATAGCCGAGATTGACCAGCGCCGAGACCGCGTCGGCGATCGGGGCAGGGGCGACGCCTTCGCCGAGTTCCTGCTTCAGGCCGATGGTGCCGGAGGCTTCGCCGGCAAAGGCCGGAGCCTTGTTCTTGAGCTCGGTGACGATGCGCTCAGCGACCTTCTTGCCGACGCCGGGAGCACGGCTGACCATGGCGATGTCGCGCAGCGCAATGGCATTGGCGAGGTCGGACGGCGCCAGCGTCGACAGGATCGCCAGTGCCACCTTGGCGCCGACGCCCTGTACATTGGCCATCAAAAGCTTGAACCACTCGCGCTCGAGTTCGGTCTTGAAGCCGTAGAGCCGGATCATGTCCTCGCGAACATAGGTTTCGATGAACAGGACGGCGGCTTCTCCGGCGCCGGGCAAGGCGGCGAGCGTGCGCGTCGAGCAAAAAGCGACGTAGCCGACGCCATGCACGTCGAGCACGCAGAAATCCTCTCCGATCTCGTCGACGGTGCCCTTCAACTTGCCGATCATGTTTCAAGCCTCGTCATGGATGGGTGTCGGGAGCGATGATTTCGAGATCAGGGAAATAGGTGCGGTAGCCATTGGGATCACGTGTCAGCACAGCATAGCCGCGAATGGCCGCGTGGGCTCCGATGAGGAAGTCCGGCAACGCCTTTTCCCGGGGACCTCCGCGACGCCGATAAAGCAGAAATGCCCTGGACGCGGCAAAGGCCGCATCCCAAGGCAGGCTCTCCCGGCGAAAGTCGTCTTCCGGCAGCGCGAGATCGACCGCGTCGACCGAATCGTAGCGGATCGAGAATTCCGAATAGACGATCTGGTTGATGATCACGCTGCCGCGCTTGCGTGCTTTCTCCAACTGGCCGCGGGACCATTTGAGCCAGACGGGGTCTCGAACCGCGATATCAACCAGGACGGTGGTATCCACCAGCGTTGCCAAGCTCAGCGATCCCTGGTCAGCGCCATCACATCGTCGGCGCTCATCGCCTGGTCGCCAGTTCCTTCCAGCCGGTCGAGCACCGCAAGAAAGCGGTCGAGGCGTTCGCGGTCGGCGAGCCGTCCAATGTCATCCTTGGGCACGATGGTGATCTTGCCACCTTCGATGCCAAAGATGACCTCGCTGTTGGCGGCGATGCCGAATGTCTCGCGTAGATCGCGCGGGATCGTCACCTGACCCTTGCTGGTAACACGCATGGAAATGTCCTTATTCTTACAAGTAAGGAATATTCCAACGCGCGGAACAAGTCAAGAACATCACGCATTCGCGGCGGCGAGTGCCGCCAGCCGGTAGGCCGGGCTTTGGCGGTGATGGGCGTGGCAGATGGCGATCGCCAGCGCGTCGGCGGCGTCGGCGGTGTCGAACACGGCCTTGGGCAGCAGCACCTTGACCATCATGGCGATCTGTTTCTTGTCGCCATGGCCGACGCCGATGACCGCCTTCTTCACCGCATTGGGCGAATACTCGGCCACCACCAGCCCGGCGCGCGCCGGCACCAGCATGGCGATGCCGCGCGCCTGGCCAAGCTTCAGCGTCGCGGTGGCGTCCTTGTTGACGAAGGTCGCCTCGACAGCCGCTTCATGCGGCATCTCGCGGTGGAGGACGTCGGCTAGGCCGTCATGCAACTGGCAAAGCCGGCTGGCAAGCGCTGCCTTGTTGTCGGAACGCACCGTGCCGGCGGCGACAAAGCGCAGCGAATTGCCGAGGCTTTCGATGATACCCCAGCCGGTGCGCTGGAGCCCCGGGTCGATGCCGATGATCCGAATCGTCTCTCTCATTCCGCGAACTCTATCTTCACGGTGACAAGACGCCAGAAAAATGTGAACAAAACAGAAACAAATCCCGCGTCGCCGCAGGGAGTTTGCTGCCTAGTTGCGGGCAAATGCGGTGTTGAGCAGGCTGATCTGGTCGGAGACGGGGTTGCTGCGGCGCATCGCCTGCACCGGCACGACGGTTGTGCCGTTGCCGTAGATCTCTTCGTCCATGCGGCGCACATGCGCCTGCAGGCGCAGCGAACGACGCACCAGATCGACGAAATCGCCGGGCAATTCGTTCCAACCGGCGGCGTCGTCATGGGCGGAAGCCGTGTCGAGCCGCACCTTGGATTTCTCCGAGGCAACCTGGTCGCGGGTCATTTCGCCGGAGTTGGCGGCGCGCTGCAAAAGCAGCCACGAGGCGATCTGCATCAGGCGCGTGGTCAGGCGCATCGATTCGGCGGCGTAGAGCGTGGCGGCAAGCCGCGACAGCTTCTTGGCCTCGACGCGGCCGGCACCGTCGAGGTACTCGGCGGCCTGTTCGACCAGCCCCATGCCCTCATTGTAGAGGGGTTTGAAGGACGGCGAAAACACCCGCCTTTCGGCGAGCTTGATCGTGTTTGCGCTTTCCCTCGAAGGCTCGTTCATCATCGCTACCCTGCAACCCTGTTCGCGTTCTGCCCGTCTTTTGCGACGGATTCTGCGCGGCCCGCTCCTATACGCCAAGCCCGATGAAAATGCGCTTCCGACTGTGCGAACGCAAGCGCATGTTTAACAAAGGGTTAACGCGCCGGATCGGGACACTTTTGGAGGGTGTTCCCTGGCGCGCGGGCGAAAAAAAAGAGCCGCGGAAAAGCGCGGCTCTCAGGAGTTTAACAGGGAGGCGTCAAACAAAGTGGCTCCAACCACTCGGTAAGAATCCAGATGACTGGATACACACAGTAAACACTGGGAATGCTTAATGGGCGCTTAAGATCGGTACCGATTTCGCCTTTTGGCGCGTTAGACTGTGCCGGCACGGCACAACGACGCGGCGTTTCCGGCAGGCCCGATCTTATGCCGACTCAGGACTTCCACACCGTTGGCAGGGCGATGAAGGCAAACAGGAACATCGCGGCGTAAAAGCCCATTGACGATATCGCAACCAGCGGTTCGATCGCCGCATTGCCGCCGAGCAGGAAGAACAGCCCGACAAGAAGGCCGATGCCGCTGACCGCCGTCAGCCAGAAATGGAGCTTGGCCAGCATCTTGTCCCGTGCCGCCGGAAACAGGTGGTAAAAGAAGGCGAACACCGCCGACATCAGCCAGCCTGCCACCATGGTGTGGGCATGGACCGGCATCTGGCTGTGGTCCTGGCTGATCGACATGTGCAGACCGAGCGCCATGCCGCACAGCGCGTAGACGACAGCTAGCGTGAAGAAGTTCCGTGCTACCCCTTGCATTGTATTGTCCTCATGCCTTTTCCCCTGAGGGAATGGGTTTGACCTTCGGCCCAGCAGGCCGCCATGCGGTGCATGTGCACCGGACGTGTTTCCGCCGCATGCCGCGCGACCGGGCGGCATGGATGTTGTGCAGTTACATTGGATCGATGTGCCGGGCGTTCGCCTCCCCGCGGCCCGGCTTCTGGACAAGCGCCATCCCCCGACGGCGCACCGCAGGCTAGCACGAACAACCTTGTCGCAGCCTTATCCCTTGGCCATGTCGCGCAGCCGGAACTTCTGGATCTTGCCGGTCGAGGTCTTGGGGATCTCGGCGAAGATCACGGCCTTTGGCACCTTGAAGCGGGCGAGCAGTCCGCGGCAGTGTTCGATGAACTCGGCTTCAGTGGCTGTCTTGCCCGGCTTGAGCTCGACATAGGCGACCGGCACTTCGCCCCATTTGTCGTCGGCCCGTGCCACCACCCCGCACGAGGCGACCGAAGGGTGCTTGTAAAGCGCATCCTCGACCTCGATCGACGAGATGTTTTCGCCGCCCGAAATGATGATGTCCTTGGAGCGGTCCTTGATCTGGATGTAGCCGTCCGGATGCATCACGCCGAGATCGCCGGAATGGAACCAGCCGCCGGCAAAGGCCTCATCGGTCGCCTTCTTGTTCTTGAGATAACCCTTCATGACGATGTTGCCGCGGAACATCACCTCGCCGATGGTCTCGCCGTCTTCAGGCGTCTTTTCCATCGTTTCCGGGTCCATCACGGTCAGGTCCTCGAGCGCGGCGTAGCGCACGCCCTGCCTGGCTTTCTTTGCCGTACGCGGCCCCTTTTGCAGTGCGTCCCATTCGCCATGCCATTCATTGACGACGGCGGGTCCATAGGTCTCGGTCAGGCCATAGAGATGGGTGACGGCAAAGCCGGCGTCGGCCATCCCAGAGAGAACGGCTTCCGGCGGCGGGGCGGCGGCGGTGTTGAAAGTGACCAGTTGCGGAAACTGGCGCTTGTCCTCGTCGCGGGCATTGATCAGCAACGACATGACGACAGGTGCGCCGCACAGATGTGTTACGCCATGGTCGGCGATGGCGTCGTACATTTGTCTCGCACGCACCCAGCGCAGGCAGACATGGGTGCCGGCCTGCACGGCGAGCGTCCACGGAAAGCACCAGCCGTTGCAGTGAAACATCGGCAGCGTCCAGAGATAGACGCAGTGCTTGGCCATGCCGGCATGGATGGTGTTGGTGTAGGCCATCAGTGCTGCACCGCGGTGGTGGTAGACCACGCCCTTGGGATTGCCTGTTGTACCAGAGGTGTAGTTGAGCGAGATCGCGTCCCATTCGTCGTCGGGCATCGACCAGGCGAAGGCCTCGTCGCCCGGGGCGACGAAGGCTTCGTAGTCGAGGCTGCCGATGCGCTCGCCCTTGGGGTAGGGGGCGTCGTCGGGATAAAAGGGATCGTCATAGTCGATGACCACTGGCTTGACGGTCGCGAGCGCCAGCGCCTCCCTGACCACGCCGGAGAATTCCCGGTCGACGATCAACAGCCTGGTTTCGGCATGGTCGAGTTGGAAGGCGATGATCGCAGCATCAAGCCGGGTGTTGAGCGAATGCAGCACCGCCTTGGTCATTGGCACGGCGAAATGCGCTTCCAGCATAGGCGGGGTGTTGGACAGCATCACCGTCACCGTGTCGCCCTTGCCGATGCCGTGCCTGGCCAGTGCCGAGGCGAGCTTCAGCGCGCGTTGCCACCACTGCCGGTAGCTGATGCGCTGGTCGCCATGGATGATGGCGACATGGTCGGGAAAGGTTTTCGCCGCGCGTTCGAGAAAACTCAGCGGCGTCAGCGGCTGGTGGTTGGCGGCATTCTTTTCGAGGTGCTCCTCGTATGCTTTGGCCATCGGTTCCTCCCTGTTCCCCCAAGCTAGATCGGGGGGTCGCACGCGGTCATCCTCACATGAAGTCGGCGACCCCGTCATAAAGCAGCTTCAGCGCCACGATTGCCACAGTCGCGTAGGTGAAGGGGTAGAATATTTCCGGCCGCGTCCTGCGCACCAGCCAGGCGCCGGCCAGCGTTGCCAGCGGCGCCAGCGGCATCAGCGCCAGCGATGCGGTGAGGTTGGCGGTATCGAACTGGCCAAGCGCGAAATAGGGCACCAGCTTGATCGCATTGGTTACGGCAAAGAAGATGACGCTCGTACCCGTCAGCACCTTCGGATCCATCCTGAGCGGCAAGGTGTAGACCTGGAACGGCGGGCCGCCGACATGGGCGACGAAGCTGGTAAAGCCGGCAATCGATCCCCAGAAGGCGCCGGCGATGCCGTTCGGCTCGGTCTTGTGGTCGGCGCCGTGGCGCAGGCTGGTGTAGATCCAGCGCGCCACGAAGATGAAGGCGATGGCGCCGACGATGAAGCGCACATTGTCGGCCGTCACCACCGAGGCCATCGCCCAGCCAATGCCGATGCCGATGATCGACCCGGGCAGCATCTGCCACAGGATCGTGCGGTCGAAGACGCCGCGCCAGGTCCACAGCGACACCACGTCCATCAGGATGAGAATCGGCAGCAGGATCGCGGCGGCCTGCACCGGCGAGATCACCAGCGCCATCAGCGGTACGCCGACGAAGCCGACGGCACCGCCAAAGCCGCCTTTCGACAGGCCGACGAGAATCACGGCGGGAATGGCTGCCGCGTAAAACCATGGGTCGAAAAGAAGTTCGGTCATCAAGGCCTCTCGAATCCGCAATATCGGGATGGCGGGCGGTTGGCGAGTGCCCGGGCCATGTTTTCATATGCTTGGGCTTTGCCGCCCATCCTGTTCAACGGCGGCACTTTGTTCTATGCCCCAATGCAAACATGATCGCCTTGCATAGGCGACAAGCACCCGGATCGAACGAACATGAACCCAACCACGCCACCCAATCGCTGCCGTATCGTGCTGATCGCGCCACCCACGGTGGCCCCGCAACAGGTCGAGGCGGCGCTGTCAGGTGGCGATGTCGCGTCGCTGATCCTGCCCGGCGAGGGCGTCGATGAGGCGTCGTTCCAGAGTTTTGCCGAAAAGGTCGCGACCGCGGCGCGCGCGGCCGGCGTTGCCGTCGTCATTGCCGGCGACACCCGCGTTGCCGGGCGTGTCCATGCCGACGGCATCCATGTCGAGGGCAAGAAGGCCGAACTGGCCGAGGCCGTCGAGACCTATCAGGAACGCATGATGGTCGGCGCCGGCGGCGCCAAGACGCGCGACGATGCGCTGGAACTCGGCGAGGAGCGGCCCGACTACATGTTCTTTGGCCGCTTCGGCTATGACAACAAGCCGGAGCCGCATTCGCGTAATCTTTCGCTCGGCCAGTGGTGGTGCGAGATGATCGAGATTCCCTGCATCGTCATGGCCGGCTCCGACATTGCTTCGGTGGAGACGGTGGCGGCAACCGGCGTCGAATTCGTTGCCATTTCGTCGGCGGTGTTCGGCGAAGGCATCGACCCGCGCGAGGCGGTGGCCCGCGCCAACGCGCTGCTCGACGAGACGGCGCCGCGCTTCGAGGAGTAGTCATCGATGGACCGTTCGCGCCTTCTCGCCGCCTTGCTGTGCCTGGGCTTTGGGCTCGAGCCCGCGATGGCCGTCGAAAGCGCGCCGATCACGCCGTCCGACCAAGGGGCTGTTCCTTCGCTCGGCAAGTCGCTCGACCTGATCGATCCGAACCGGTTCGGGCCGGCGCCCATGCCGCTCAACACAGGTCCCATGCCAATCGTCGAACCGGTGCCGGTACCAACTGGAACGCCGGACCTTGGCGCCAATCCGGCGGCCAAGACAAACGATGGCATCGACCCCAACCGTTTCGGCGGCAAGCATTCGGACGAGGCCTACGGTGCCTTCCAGCGTGGCCTCTACAAGACGGCCTACAACCTTGCCATCACCCGCGCCGAGGCCGGTGATGCCGCAGCACAGACGCTGGTGGCCGAAATCCTTTCGCGCGGCCTGGGCGTTGCACGCAATGATGGCGAGGCGGCCAAATGGTATGAGCGCGCCGCCGAACAGGGCATTCCCGAAGCTCAGTTCCAGTATGCGCTGTTGCTGCTCGACGGGCGCTATGTCAGCCGCGACGACAAGGCGGCCAATGCGCTGATGCAGGCGGCGGCCGAAGCCGGCAATCGTTTCGCCCAGTTCAACTATGCCCAGATGCTGGTGCAGCGCGAGCCGGGCGGCAAAGGCCTGGAGAAGGCCGTGCCCTATTACGAGCGCGCGGCCGCTACAGGTCTGCCCGATGCGCAATATGCCATGGCCCAGGTCTATGCCAACGGCGTCGGCGGCAAGCGCCGCGACGACAACCAGGCCCGCCTGCTGCTCGTCCGCGCCGCCAGGCAGAACTACGACTCGGCCCAGTTCGACCTCGGTCTGTGGATGGCCGATGGCCGCGGTGGCGACCGCGACCTGAAATCCGCCTTTGGCTGGATGAAGCTAGCTGCCGACGGCGGCAATGTCGCGGCGCAGAACCGTATCGCCAAATTCTACATGGGCGGCATCGGCGTCGATCCCGATCCCATTCTGGCCGGGGCATGGTACATCAACGCGCGCCGGGCCGGGCTCAACGATCCCGAGATGGACGACTTCCTGCGCGGCCTGACCGACGCCGAGATGAAGCAGGCGCTGGAGCGCGCCAATCGCATCCGCTGATGTCAGCCAAAATCGCGACTTCTCTTGCCTAAAAAGCCATTTTGTGGTCTTGGAGGCGCCGATAGCGCCCCTTCCGGCGCAAACCTCTCTTCCGGAATCCAATCATGGCCAAGATCAACGGCAACGAAATCCGTCCCGGCAACGTCATCGAGCATGACGGCGGCCTCTGGGTGGCGGTCAGGACCAATCACGTCAAGCCCGGCAAGGGCGGTGCCTACAACCAGGTCGAACTGAAGAACCTCATCAACGGCACCAAGCTCAACGAGCGTTTCCGCTCGGCTGAAACCGTCGAAAAGGTCCGCCTGGAGCAGAAGGACTTTTCGTTCCTTTACGAGCAGGGCGATGCCCTGGTGTTCATGGACACCGCCAGCTACGAGCAGCTCGAACTGCTCAAGGATTTCGTCGGCGATCGCGCCGCGTTCCTGCAGGACGGCATGATGGTCACGGTCGAACTCTATGACGAGCGCCCGATCGGCATCGCGCTGCCAGACCAGGTGACGCTGACGATCACCGAAGCCGACCCGGTCGTGAAGGGCCAGACGGCGGCATCGTCGTACAAGCCGGCAGTGCTGGAAAACGGCGTCCGCGTCCTGGTGCCGCCCTTCATCTCGTCGGGCGAGCGCATCATCGTCGACACCAACGAGCTCACCTACGTCCGCCGTGCGGACTGAGCCCGGCAACACGGAGTCCTAGATTATGGCGCGTTCAGCGATCCTAAATGTTATGGTGCAGGCCGCCATGAAGGCCGGCCGCTCGCTGGCGCGCGACTTCGGCGAAGTGCAGAACCTGCAGGTCTCGCTGAAAGGCCCGGGCGACTATGTCAGCCAGGCCGACCGCAAGGCCGAAGATATCCTGTTTGCCGAGCTGTCGAAGGGGCGTGCCGGCTACGGCTTCCTGATGGAAGAGCGTGGCGTCGTTGAAGGCGACGACGACCAGCATCGCTGGATCGTCGATCCGCTCGACGGCACGACGAACTTCCTGCACGGTATTCCGGTGTTCTCGATCTCGATCGCGCTGGAGCGCCAGGGCCAGATCGTCGCCGCGGTGATCTACAACCCGGCGATGGACGAGCTCTACACCGCCGAGCGCGGTGGCGGCGCCTTCCTCAACGATCGTCGCTTGCGCGTCTCCGGCCGCACCAAGCTTGTCGATGCCGTCATCGGCTGCGGCGTGCCGCATCTCGGCCGTGGCCATCACGGCAACTTCCTGCTTGAGCTGCGCAATGTCATGGGCGAAGTGGCCGGCATCCGCCGTCTCGGCTCGGCAGCGCTCGACCTGGCCTATGTTGCCGCCGGCCGCATGGACGGTTTCTGGGAAACCGCACTGTCGCCGTGGGATGTCGCTGCCGGCATTCTGCTGGTGCGCGAAGCCGGCGGTTTCGTCTCCGACGACAAGGGCGGCCAGGACATGCTCGACGGCGGCTCGATCGTTGCCGGCAACGAGACCATCCACCGTGCGCTCATCAAGACGCTGAAGCGGCCTGTCACGCCGCGCTGATCCGCCGCGTTACCTGCTTCTTGCCTTCATTCCTTGCGCCTGCCCATATTAGTGTGGGCGCAGGGACGGACCATGTCGGACAATCACCGCAAGCCTGAGATGACAGTGCCCTTTGTCGGGCGCTACAGCCATTCGCGCGCCGAGCTGATCGCCGACGGCGTGGTCCACGCGGTCGGCATCGTGCTCGCTGTCGCCGCCGGTGCGGTACTGCTTTCGGTCTCCGCCTTCTACACCGCCACCGGCGAGTATCTCGCCGCCGTTGTCTTCGTCGTTGCGCTGCTCACCGTGCTTTCGGTGTCCTGCGCCTACAATCTGTGGCCGGTGTCGCCGGCCAAGTGGGTGCTGCGCCGCTTCGATCATGCCGGCATCTATTTGTTGATCGCCGCCACCTACACGCCGTTTCTCGTCCAGCTCGAAGATCGCGTCACCGCAGGCTGGATGGCCGGCATAGTCTGGTCGGCGGCGCTTGCCGGCATGGCGATCAAGCTGTTCCTGCCCGGCCGGCTCGACCGGCTGGCGATCGCCTTCTATCTCGCCATGGGCTGGAGCGGCGTCGTCATCCTGCAACCGCTGATCGCCACCTTGCCCAGCGCCACGCTGTGGCTGCTGTTTGCCGGCGGCATGGTCTATTCCTGCGGGGTGATCTTCTATGCCTGGCAGCGGCTGCGCTTCCAGAGGGCTGTCTGGCACGGCTTCGTCATCACCGGTGCTGGCCTGCACGTCGCTGCGATGATCGACCTTCTGGTGGTGGCCCGGCTCTGAGGCGCCGTTCCCGAGGTCGGGGCGCGCAAGCGTCTTTCATTTTCGTCACATTTCCGCTTACAGTCGTAGTCCACTAACGCATCGCGTCGAAACTCTTGAAAAGCTCGGCGCGTAGACTTCAAGGTGATGGAGCGGCCAGGCGCGTCCGAATGGACAGGCCGGGCTCCATCGCAGGAACCGGAACCGGGGCGCCGATGGCATTGTTGAAATCTCTCGGGGTGGGCAAAGGCTCCGATGTGCTGAACTACGATCCGCACCGCCTGTCCTCGCCGCAGGTGTTTCTGCTGACGATGATCATCTTCCTGGCGATCGTCGCCTTCATCGCGGCGATCCTGACGCGGCAGATCTCCAGCGCCTTCGGCACCAATCCCGGCCTCAACGGCCTGATCGTCGGCGTGCTCGTCGTCGGCATCGGCCTCGCTTTCGTCCAGGTCGGGCGGCTGTTCCGCGAGGTGCGCTGGGTCAATTCGTTCCGTGCCGGCTCCGAAGCCACCGAACCGGTGCTGCTGGCGCCGATGAAGGCGATGCTCGGGCGTTCCGCCTCGATGGCGTTCTCGACCAGCTCGATGCGGACCATGCTCGATTCCATCGCCACGCGCCTCGATGAAAGCCGCGACGTCTCGCGCTATCTCGTCGGCCTGCTGGTCTTCCTTGGCCTGCTCGGCACGTTTTGGGGCCTGCTCGGCACCATCGGCTCGATCGGCGAGACCATCCAATCGCTCGATCCCGGCTCGGGCGACGCCTCGGCAGTGCTGGAATCACTGAAGGCTGGCCTCGCAGCACCGCTGCAAGGCATGGGCACGGCTTTCTCGTCGTCGCTGTTCGGTCTCGCCGGTTCGCTGGTGCTCGGTTTCCTCGACCTGCAGGCCGGCCGCGCCCAGACGCGTTTCTACACCGAACTCGAAAACTGGCTGTCGTCCGTCACCGACCTGTCCTCCGACATGGTCGTCGCTGCCGATGCCAAGAACGGCTCCTCCGATGAAATCCGGGTGCTGTCCGAGCGCCTGCGCAACATGCAGGAGCAGGGCGGCTCGAACCCGCGTGTCGCCGCCGCCATGGCCAATCTCGCCGACGGCATCTCGGGCCTGGTCAAGAACATGCGCAGCGAACAGCAGATCATGCGCGACTGGGTCGAGGCGCAGTCGGATGAACAAAAGGCGATGCGCAACACGCTCGAAAAGATCGCCGATGCTCTGAAGAAAGAGGGAGTCCACTAAGTGGCTCTTGCACGCGGGCGGCGCGGCGACCGCCGCATCGACTATTGGCCGGGCTTTGTCGACGCTTTGTCGACGCTGCTCCTGGCGATCATGTTCCTGCTTTCCGTCTTCGTGCTGGCGCAGTTCCTGCTCAGCCGAGAAATCTCGGGCAAGGACGAGGTGCTCACTCGGCTCAATTCGCAGATCAACGAGCTGACGCAGCTTTTGGCGCTCGAAAAGTCCAGCTCTCAGGATGCCGAGGATGCGCTCGCCAACCTGCAGGCGTCGCTGTCGGCGGCCGAAAGCGAAAAAAGCCGGCTCGAACAGTTGCTGTCCCAGGGCACGGGTGCCGGTGCCGAGGCCAACGCCCGCATCGGTACGCTGTCGGGCGAGCTCGAAAGCGAGCGTCAGGTCAGCCAGCGCGCACTGAGCCAGGTCGAGTTGCTCAACCAGCAGATCTCGGCGCTGCGCCGCCAGATCGGTGCGCTCGAAGAGGCGCTCAACGCGTCCGAGGCGCGCGACATGGAATCCAACACCAAGATCGCCGATCTCGGCCGCCGGCTGAACGTGGCGCTTGCCCAGCGCGTGCAGGAACTCAACCGCTACCGTTCCGACTTCTTCGGCCGCCTGCGCGAGATCCTGTCCGACCGCGAAAACATCCGCATCGTCGGCGACCGCTTCGTCTTCCAGTCGGAAGTGCTGTTCCCGACCGGCTCCGAGCAGATCAACGAGGCGGGCCGCGGCGAAATGAAGAAGCTCGCCGACGCCATCAT
The DNA here is from genome assembly GCF_014863355.1 of Aminobacter carboxidus. GTDB lineage: Bacteria > Pseudomonadota > Alphaproteobacteria > Rhizobiales > Rhizobiaceae > Aminobacter > Aminobacter carboxidus. The sequence continues at coordinate 675,670 of NZ_JACZEP010000002.1, forward strand.
CGAGCTGCAGAAGGAAATCCCGCCTGAGATCAACTGGGTGCTGCGTGTCGACGGCCACACCGACAACATTCCGCTGTCGGGCACCGGCCGCTACCGCGACAACTGGGAGCTCTCCTCGGCGCGCTCGACCTCGGTGGTCAAGTTCCTGATCGAAAACGGCGTTCCGGCCAACCGCCTGGTCGCCGCCGGCTTCGGCGAGTTCCAGCCGCTCGACGAAAGCGGCAGCGACGAGGCGCGCTCCAGGAACCGCCGCATCGAACTCAAACTCACCGAGCGCTAGGCGGCATCGTCGGGTCCGAGAGTTCGCTGTCAAGATTTCGTGTGCAAGACGGCCTGCCCCATTGGGGGCGGGGTCGTGGCAGACGCAAGCCCGATTGTGGCGGCCAGGATTATCTTTTCTTAATTAGGCTTCAGCAGCTCACGGGCCTAGGTTTTGCTGGCAGTCCGGGAACCGCCGGCGATGACCTCCCACCGCGACGCGACGGAACCAGACGGACTGCTGTCGATGGGGCGCTTGTTCAGCCCCGCAAGTTCGGGAGACGCAATCATGCGCTCTTTGACCCTCAAGGCGGCTTTCGCCGCAAGCCTCATGTCAGCTCCACTGGCTTCAGCAGTCGCTGCCCCCATGCACGAGCCGCATTTCCGCTCGATGGATCATGACGACAGCGACGCACCGCCGCCGTCGACCTACGCCACCGGCGGGCAGCTGAGTGCCGTACTCAACGACCTGCACGATACCGACGTCCGCATCCAGTCCGACCGCAGGACGCGGCTGATCACCCCGGCCGAGGCGCGCGGGCTTGAGGCGCAAGCGGCAGCGATCCGTAAGGCAGCGGTGGCCGGCTCGATCAGCGATGGCGGCATGATCCCGGCGGGCCAGTATCACCAGCTGATGGCGCGGATTTCCGGCCTGGACAACCTGGTCGGCCAAGATGCCTTCCGCGGCTGATCAATGTGATGTCGCGGGCCAGCGCCCCCGGAGCCGTCCGGGGCGCTGGCCCAGCTACCGGCCAAACCAGAGTGCGACCAGCGCGAGTACCGCCGGCACGGTCTGGATGTAGAGGATCTTGCGGCTGACGGTCGCGGCACCGTAGAGCCCGGCAATGGCGACGCAGAGCAGGAAAAACACCTTGACCTGGAAACCTGCAACACCCAGCCACAGGCCCCAGATCAGGCCGGCGGCGAGGAAGCCGTTGTACAGACCCTGGTTGGCGGCGAGCGTCTTTGACGCGGTGGCGAAATCCGGCTTGAGGCCAAAGGCCTTGTGGCCACGCGGCGTGTCCCACAGCACCATTTCGAGATAGACGATGTAGAGGTGGATCAGTGCCACCAGTCCGACAAGGATGTTTGCAAGCATAGTTGTCCCCCCTCCGATCTCGGGCATGACTTGAGCATGCCGGCTGCCGCACCGGCAAGTGGTGGACCAGCCGAACGGTCTTGCGAACACGCGCGCTTTGGTATCCTCTCGCCGCGATTTTGAGACAGTGGAGCCACCATGTCCTTCGCAAGGTTAGACGAACTCGGCCGCAAGCTCGAAGCGCTGGAGCATGCGCTCGCCATCCTCGGTGCCGACGAAGCCACCCACATGGCGGTTGGCGGCGGCGCCAAGCGCGCCGAAGCACTTTCAGCACTTGCCGGCATGCATCACCGCCAGGCGACCGCGCCCGAGATATCGGACTGGATCGCCGCCGCCGAAAAGGAGGCGCTCAACGACGAGCAATCCGTGGCGCTGCGCGAGTTCCGCCGCCAGTACACCAACATGACCTGCCTGCCGACCGAGTTCGTCGAGCGCCAGACCTCGGCGCGGCTGCGCTGCGAGCAGCTGTGGCGCGACCTGAGAGCCAAAAACGACTGGGCCGGTTTCCAGCCGGCACTTGAAGGCATCGTCGCCATTGCGCGCGAGGAAGCAGCACTTCGCTCCGATGCGCTCGGCCTCGACCCCTACGATGCGCTGATGGAGCAGTATGATCCCGGCAACCGCGTTGCCGACATCACGCCCGTCTTCACCGACCTCAAGGCGTTCCTTAGAGATTTCGTGCCGGAGGCGCTTGCCGTGCAGCAGGAGCGCCTGGCGAAAAATCCGAAGCGGCCGCTGTCGGGCGTCTACGCCATCGAGCGCCAGCGCGAGCTCGGCCTTGCCATGATGGGGGCCGTCGGCTTCGACCTGACGCGGGGCAGCCTGTCGGTGTCGCATCACCCGTTCTGTGGTGGCGTGCCGTCCGACGTGCGCATCACTACGCGCTACAAGACCTCCGACTTCCTGTCGGCGCTGATGGGCGTTCTGCACGAGACCGGTCACGCGCTTTACGAACAGAACCTGCCCGAGGCGTGGTCGCATTGGCCGCTTGGCAAGGCGCGCGGCATGGCCGTGCATGAGAGCCAGAGCCTGTTCGTCGAAAAGCAGCTTGGTCGCAACCCCGCCTTCTGGCAATGGGCCCTACCGCTGGTCGAGCAGCATCTCGGCGAGCGCTGGTCGATGGACGAGATCCTGCCGCATGTGCACCATGTCGAGCGCGGCCTGATCCGCGTCGATGCCGACGAGGTTACCTATCCGCTGCATGTCATCTTGCGCTACGAACTCGAGCAGGAGCTGATCTCCGGCCGCCTGTCGGTCGCCGATCTGCCCGAGGCGTGGGACGCCAGGATGCGCGACTATCTCGGCCTGTCGACCATCGACAATCCGGCCGATGGCCCGATGCAGGACGTGCACTGGCCGAGCGCTGCCTTCGGTTATTTCCCGTCCTACACGCTTGGCGCGATGATGGCGGCGCAGCAATGGGCGACGCTGACCAAGGAGCATCCGTCGGTCGACGACGAGATCGCGCGCGGCCACTTCGAGACGGTCAACAACTGGCGCCGCGACAAGATCTGGTCGCAAGCCTCGCGCTGGTCGACGCCCGACCTGCTCGAACGCGCCACCGGCGAAAAGCTCAACGCTAAGCATTTCACGGCACATCTGAAGAAGCGCTACGGGGCCTGACCCTCCTCACCGGTTCGATGCGGACAGCTGCCCCTCACCCTTACCGTCTCCCCGCAAACGGGGCGAGGGAGGCGTCGGCGTTGCGGCCGGGGATGAGGGGCAGCTCCCTCTTTCCGCAAGGTAACTGAGTCAGCCCAGTTTCTCCTTGATCGCAACGTTGCTCCTATCGGACACTTGACCAACGAGCGACCTTGGGAGGGGCAGTTGGCGGACCGTGCGGATGCGATTGTCGTAGGCGGCGGCCTGGCTGGCCTCGTCGCGGCGGCAGAGCTTGCCGACAAGGGCAAGCGGGTCATCGTGCTTGAGCAGGAGGGCGAAAATTCGCTAGGCGGCCAGGCGTTCTGGTCGCTCGGCGGGCTGTTTTTCGTCGACAGCCCCGAGCAGCGCCGCATGCGCATCAAAGACAGCCGCGAGCTTGCGCTGCAGGACTGGCTGGGCTCGGCGCAGTTCGATCGGCTGGAAGATTTCTGGCCGCGCAAGGTGGCCGAGGCCTTCATCGATTTTTCCGCCGGCGAGATGCGGCCATGGCTGCATGCCCAGGGCATGCGCTGGTTTCCCGTCGTCGGCTGGGCCGAACGCGGCGGCGCCCAGGCGCATGGCCACGGCAACTCGGTGCCGCGATTCCATGTCACCTGGGGCACCGGCCCGGGCGTGCTCGAGCCTTTTGTGCGCCGTGTCGGCGACCACGCTGCCGCCGGTCGTATCCAGCTCAGGTTCCGCCATCAGGCCAGCCGCCTGATCAAGACGGGCGCTGCCGTCACTGGGGTATCAGGCGAGATTCTTGAACCCTCCATCGCCGAGCGCGGCCAGCAATCAGGCCGCGCCGTAACAGGCGATTTCGAGTTCCACGCCGGCGCTGTCATCGTGACGTCAGGCGGCATCGGCGGCAACCATGAGCTGGTCCGCAAGGCCTGGCCGGTCGATCGGCTCGGCCCGGCGCCGAAGAAGATGGTTGCGGGGGTGCCGCATCATGTCGATGGCCGCATGGTCGCGATCACGCAGGCCGCCGGTGGTGCGGTGATCAATGGTGACCGCATGTGGCACTACACCGAGGGGCTGACCAACTGGAACCCGATCTGGCCCAACCACGGCATCCGCATCCTGCCGGGGCCGTCGTCGTTGTGGTTCGACGCACTGGGTGAGCGGCTGGAAGCGCCGTTCCTGCCCGGCTTCGACACGTTGGGCACCCTCAAGCGCATCCTGTCTGTCGGCCACGAATATTCCTGGTTCGTGCTGACCCAGAAGATCATCAAGAAGGAGTTCGCGCTGTCGGGTTCCGAGCAGAACCCGGACCTGACCTCGAAACGCTGGATCGAGGTGCTGAAGAGCCGCCGCGCCAAGGGCGCGCCGCCTTCGGTCGAAGCCTTCAAGAAGCATGGCGAGGATTTTGTCGTGCGCGACAATCTGCGCGACCTGGTTGCCGGCATGAACGCGCTTGCCGGCAACGGCCTGATCGACCACGACCGCCTGCATGCCCAGATCGTGGCGCGCGACCGCGAGATCGACAATCCCTTCGCCAAGGACGCCCAGGTCACTGCCATCCATGGCGCGCGCCGCTATCTCGGCGACCGTCTGGTGCGCACCGCCAAACCGCACAAGATCCTCGATCCCGCCAACGGCCCGCTGATCGCCGTCCGTCTCAACGTGCTGACCCGCAAGACCTTGGGCGGTCTGCATACAAATCTCGACGGCCAGGTGCTGGGCAGCGACGGCGAAGCTGTCCCCGGCCTCTATGCGGCGGGCGAGGTCGCCGGCTTCGGCGGCGGCGGCTATCACGGCTACAACGCGCTCGAAGGCACTTTCCTCGGCGGCTGCATCTTTTCCGGCCGCAACGCCGGTAGGCACGCAGCGCGGTAGTCCAGCCAGCCTGGCAGCGCTGCGGTGCATCGGCGGCGGCGATGCTGCCGTCGGCGACAGCGTCAGGCGTCAAGTTGTGAGCCATGGCGGCCGCGCGTCGAAGCTGCGCGGGATGCCAATTGCTTCGGTTCTGGAATTGCACCCAAAAAAGGCGCGGGCTGAAATCTTCCCGACCATGAAGTTGTCGTTTAGGTGTGGCCCATCATTTATGGGCCTGCCCGAGGGATAAGCTCCTCTCCCGACGGCAGGTGGGGAGCAAGCAGTGCCTGCCATTTTTCCACAACGCGCGTCCTATCGGGCGTGTCACTCGTTGTCTTGTGCGGTTTGCTCCAGCCTGCCTGGGCCGATCCGGTGGTCATCCTGGACGGCCAGGACATCACCACTGATATTGGCTTCGACCCATTCCAGGAATTCACTGTCGGCGCTGGCGCCACCGGAACCTATTCGGGCCGGATCTACGAGTCCGGCGAAGTCGGCTATATCAGGAAGACCGGCGCCGGCACGCTGGTGCCCGCGACGCGCTGTTGATCGAAGCAGGCCTCGACTTCGCCATCGCGCCCAAGGCCAATCTCGGCCTGAACTACACCGGCCAGGTCGCCAATGGCGCCCGTGACCACGGCGTCAAGGCAAGCCTCGGCGTCAAGTTCTAGGACATAGGGGGGGTGGGGCATTTGGGGAGAGCAATCGCAGGCGCGTGCTGCTCTCGAGCAGTTTTGCCGGCGAATTTCACTTGCATGGGCGAGTCTTCGTGACACGCCCATGAGTCGATCTGGCGTTTGTTCCAGTTGTCACAAGTTGAGTGTTCCGTGTCTAATATTTTGTGTTGCTGTATAAGCTTGGCTGTTCTAAGCAAGAGCTATTGTTAAGTTTTTGGCGGGGATTGGGGTCCCCGTACAATGCCTTTGCCCGGATTGGGCACGCATACAAGTGGTGGGGTTATAATGAATTTTTTTGGCGGCAGCTCTGCTGCGCGGACTCGTTTTGAATCGTCTCAAGCTACCAGGACCACTTCCAGCCAATCGACGAACCGACCAGCCGCCCGCCTCGCCGCTCTGCGGTCGGGCACGGCGCTCGCGGCCGTGGCGGTTGTGCTCGGTGCGGCGCCGCATGCGCTTGCGGCGGACCAGTATTGGGATGGTCCTTCCACTGTTCCGGTCACCGTCGAAGGCGGTGGCGGCATATGGAGCACGGGCGGCACGAACTGGACCGACATTGGCGGCGCGACCAACGGAACCTGGGCCGGCGGCACGGCCGTGTTCGGCGGCACCGGAGGCGGGGTGCAGGTTCAGGGGCATCAGAATTTTGATACGCTTCGCTTCACAGGCAACGGCTACAGGCTTACGGCCACAGCTTCCGACTCGCTTACCCTGGCGCCCACAGGCAGCACGGCGACGATCAATGTCGGTAGCGGCATTACCGCCGAGATCGGCATGATCGTGAAAGGGTCGGCCGCGCTCGACATCGTCGGCGGCGGCATTCTGAAGCTCAGCGATTGGGCAAACACCTATACTGGTGCGACCACTATCGGCTCCGGCACCACGCTCCAATTGATCCGCCAGAGCAAAATCAGCGCCTCCAGTGGCGTAACTGTCGACGGAACTTTCGACATCTCGACCACGGACGCTGGCGCCAGCATCAAAGCGCTGAGCGGATCAGGTCAGGTTATTCTTGGCGAGCGGTCCTTGTTCCTCACTGAGGCCAACGGGACCTTCTCGGGCGTTATCTCGGGCAATGGTGGTCTCAACATCAGCGGCACCAAGCAGATCTTCACCGGGGCTAACACCTATCTCGGCAGCACTGGCGTCAGCGACGGCGCCACGCTTCAGATCGGCGATGGTGGCACGACAGGTTCGGTTGCCGGCGCGATCAACAATCTCGGTACGCTGGTCTTCAATCGCTCCGACGACCTCACCGTTGCTGGCCAGATCAACAGTGCTGGCTCGTTCCAGCATGTTGGCGGCGGCAAGTTGACCCTTACCGGCACCGGCAACAGCGGCAGCGGCACGGCCACCGTGCTGATCTCCAACAACAGTACGCTCCAGTTCGGAGACGGCGGGGTGAGCGGTTGGCTGGGTGGGACCGATGGCAAGATCACCATCGACGCTGGCAGCAAGCTGATTTCCAACATGTCCAATGGCCTGGGCTACCTGCCGCAGAACGTTAAGCTCGCCGGCGCGGGGCAGTTCTTCAAGCAGGGATCGGGCACAATCACGCTGCGAGGCGACAGTTCCGCATTTGCCGGCGAAACCTTCGTGAATGCCGGCATGCTGAATGTCGGTTACAAGGGCCTCGGCACGCTGGCGGGGCCTGTCACCGTTGATTCCGGCGCGCGGTTCGGCGGCAGCGGCACGGTTGTCGGCAACGTGACAATTGCGTCAGGTGCAGCGCATGCTGTGGGCGACAAGGCCAACCCGGCTACAACGGGCCTCGTCCACACCCAGACCGTCAACGGCGACTACGTCAATCACGGCATCCTCGAGATCGAGGCAACGCCGACGACAGCCGACAAGCTGACGGTCAACGGTACGGTCAACATTTCGGGTGCGACGCTCAACCTGTCGCTGACCCCCAACGATCCGAGCCCGGCCGGAGGCTGGGACCCGCTCAACGGCCCGTTCACGATCATTGCCAATGACGGTGGCGACGCCGTCACCGGCACGTTCGCGTCGGTAGGCAATCTCAACAACCTGCTCTTCCTCAATCACCTCATCAGCTACACCGGCGGCGACGGCAATGACGTCACGCTGGCGCTGAGCCGCAACGACTTGTCGGTCGAGGAGGTTGCCCAGTCGCCGAACCAGTCGGCTGTCGCCGGCGCCGTCGACAGCCTGCCAAGCGGCAATCCGGTGCGCTCGGCGTTGCTGATGTCGACCGACGAGGACGAGGCGCGTGATGCGCTCGAGCAGCTCGCCGGCGACGTGCACGCCTCGGTCAGCGGCGGTACGACCCAGACGAGCCAGTTCCTCGGCGAGTTCGCCAACGATCGCGTCCGCTCGGCCTTCGGCGATGTCGCAGCACCCGACTTGCCGGTCATGGGTTATGGCGAAGGCGGCCTCGAACTTGTCGCCGCCGACAGCGACCGCTTCGTCGTCTGGGGCCAGGCGCTCGGCAACTGGGGTTCGTTCGACGGCGACGGCAATTCGGGTGGCTTCGAGCATGCGAGCGGTGGCCTCGTTGCCGGTGGCGATACCATCGTCGGCGATGGCTGGCGCGTCGGCCTGCTCGGCGGCTACAGCCGCACCAGCTTCGATGCCGATGACGGTGCTGCCTCGGGTGACAGCGACAACTTCCATGTCGGCGTCTATGGCGGCCGTCACTTTGGCGCTGTCGCGCTGCGCGCCGGCGCGTCCTACACCAGGCATGCGATCGACACATCCCGCACGGTGTCGTTCCCCGGCCTCACCGAGACGCTCAAGGCCAGCTACGATGCCGGTACCGCGCAAGCCTTTATCGAGGCCGGTTACCGTGCCGAGATGGGCCGCGTCGCCTTCGAGCCGTTCGCCGGTCTTGCCTATGTTTCGACCTCGACCGACGGCTTCACCGAAACAGGTGGTGCTGCGGCCCTGTCCAGCGCTGACAAGAGCTTTGACAGCACCACGACGACGCTTGGCCTGCGTGCTGCCAGCGACTTCAATGTTGGCGACGGCAAGGCAACGGTTCGCGGCGGCCTCGGCTGGCGCCATGCCTTTGGCGATGTCACGCCCGCTTCGACGGTCGCCTTCGTCGGCGGTGGCGACAGCTTCACCGTTTACGGTGCGCCGATCGCCCGCGATGCGCTGTTGATCGAAGCCGGCCTCGACTTCGCCATCGCGCCCAAGGCCAATCTCGGCCTGAGCTATACTGGCCAGGTCGCCAATGGCGCCCGTGACCACGGCGTCAAGGCAAGCCTCGGCGTCAAGTTCTAGGAGTGGACAGGCGGCGCCTGTTACGGCGTCGCCAATCCCCCCAGGCGACGCCTGCTACGGCGCCGCCAATCCCCCCAAGGCGCCGCCTGCTGCGGCGCCGCCAATCCCCGTTGACGCGGGCGGCGGCATTGGAGATTGTCGCCGCAATCGAGATTTTCCGGGGAGGAACTGATGACCGTCTCAACCGCGCATGCCTATCGCACGCTGCCGCTGCCCGACTACAAGGAAAAGCCGGTCGAGGAGATGCGCGCCGGCGCAAAGTCGTTCTATGACGAGATCCGCACGCGCCACACGGTGCGCGACTTCTCGACCCGGCCGGTGCCGCGCGACATTATCGAAACCTGCATCATGGCAGCCGGCACGGCACCCAATGGCGCCAACCACCAGCCCTGGCATTTCGCCGTCATCGGCGACGCCGACATCAAGCGCCAGATCCGCGAGGCGGCCGAGATCGAGGAGCGCGCCTTCTATGAGGGCCGCGCCGGCGAGGAGTGGCTGAAGGCACTGGCGCCGCTCGGCACCGATGCTTCCAAACCGTTTCTCGAGGACGCGCCGTGGCTGATCTGCATCTTCGGCGAGCGCAAGAGCCGCTCTGCCGACGGTGTCTCGCGCAAGAATTACTACGTGCCCGAATCGGTCAGCATCGCCACCGGCTTCCTGATCGCCGCCCTGCACCGCGCCGGCCTCGCGACGCTGACGCACACGCCGAACCCGATGAGCTTCCTCAACGAGATCTGCGGCCGCGACCCGCACGACAAGCCCTACATCCTGATGGTCGTCGGCTACCCCAAGGAAGACGCCACGATCCCGGTTCACGCCACCGAAAAGCGTCCGCTGTCGGAGATCGCGACGTTTCTGTGAGCTGACGGCTGGCTGGCCTACTCGGCAGCGCCCTGGAAGGCGCTGGCGCCGGTATCGAACTGGAGCTTGGCGAGGCGGGCATAGATGCCGCCCTTGGCGACAAGGCTGGCATGCGTGCCTTCCTCGACGATGCTCCCGCCATCCATGACCAGGATGCGGTCGGCCTTTAGCACGGTTGCCAGCCGATGCGCGATGACGATGGTGGTGCGGCCCTGCATCAGGTGCTCGAGCGCTGTCTGCACCTGCTTTTCGCTTTCGGCGTCGAGTGCCGAGGTTGCTTCGTCGAGCAGCAGGATCGGGGCGTCGCGCAGGATGGCCCGAGCGATGGCGATGCGCTGGCGCTGGCCGCCTGAAAGCGTGACGCCGCGTTCGCCGACTTCGGTGTCGTAGCCGTTCTGCAGCTTTTCGATGAATTCGTCGGCGAGGGCAGCTTCCGCGGCCTTGACGATATCGGCCTGCGAGGCGCCGGGCCGGCCAAAGCCGATGTTTTCGCCTGCCGTGCTGGCAAATACAGTCACGTCCTGCGGCACGATGGCGATGCGTTCGCGCACGGCGCGTGGATCGGCCTTCTGCAGGTCGACGCCGTCGATCAGCACCGCACCTGCTTCGGGATCGTAGAAACGCAGCAGCAGCGAAAAGACCGTGCTCTTGCCAGCGCCCGAGGGGCCTACGATGGCCACTGTTTCGCCCGGCTTGACGGTGAAGCTCAGGCCATGCACGGCGGCACGGTCGGGGCGCACAGGGTAGGAAAAAGTCACGTCGCGGAATTCGATCGCGCCGCTGCTCCTGGCGGGCAGGGTGATCGGCGAAGCTGGGGCTGCAACCGTCGGCTCTTCGGCGAGGATCTCGGTGATGCGTTCGGCAGCACCGGCGGCGGAACTGAGTTCACCCCACACTTCCGACAGCGCGCCGAGCGCGCCGGCGGCAAACACCGAATAGAGCAGGAACTGGCCGAGCGTGCCGGGCGAGACCACGCCTTCGAGCACGTCGCGCGAACCGAACCACAGCACGGCTACGACCGAAGCGAAGATGGTGAAGATGGCAAAGAAGGTCAGCACGGCGCGCGCCAGCACCGAGGCGCGGGCGGCGTTGAAGGCGGTCTCGACGGCAGCAGCAAAGCGGCCGGTGACCAGCTTTTCATTGGTGAAGGCCTGGAGTGTGCGGATGGCGCCGATCTGCTCGCTGGCAAAGGCTGTGGCGTCAGCCAGCGTGTCCTGGGCGAGGCGCGACTTGCGCCTGACCGAGCGGCCGAAGGCGACCAGCGGCAGCACGATCAGCGGGATCGCGGCGATGACGAGGCCCGACAGTTTGGGGCTGGTCACCACCATCATGGCGAGCGCGCCGAGGCCGAGGATGACGTTGCGCAGGGCAACGGAAGCGGTCGCACCGACGGCCGACTTGATCTGGGTGGTGTCGGCGGCAAGCCGCGACACGATCTCGCCCGACATCGCCGTGTCGAAGAAGGCCGGAGAAAGCGAGGTGACATGCGAAAAGACGTCGCGGCGGATGTCGGAGACGACGCGCTCGCCGAGCGTAATGACGAAATAGTAGCGGCAGGCCGAAGCCAGCGCGAGCAGTGCTGCGATCGCCACCAGCATGGCGAAGTATTTGGCGATGAAGTTCGAATCGGCCGAGGAAAAGCCGTGGTCGATCATCCGGCGCACGGCGATCGGCAAGGTCAGCGTGGTCACGGCGGCGGCGACCAGAGAAATGATGGCGCCGACGACCAGCCTGGGATAGCGGTAGAGATAGGGCGAAAGTCGGCTCAGCGGACGCAGCGAACGCCGGCGCTGTTCATTCGCGGCCGTTGTCGTGCTCGCCATGCTATTTCCCTCTCGGCCTTGGCCCATTTGCAGGCTGCCGGCCTTGTGATTCGAAATCGGCTGATGTATAGGCACGCCGACCGTTTCTGAAGCTGTGGCCTATCTAGCCGTGGCTTCTAATTTTCGAAAGAGGCGCATCGCCGCAGGATACCTGCGCAAGCCGCGCCGCGACAGCAGGAACAGAGCGATGAAAGCCGATATCCATCCCGACTACCACGTCATCAAGATCGTGATGACCAATGGCACCGAATACATGACCCGCTCCACCTGGGGCAAGGAAGGCGATACGATGAACCTCGATATCGACCCGACCACGCACCCGGCCTGGACCGGCGGCCAGCACAACCTGCTCGACCGCGGTGGCCGTCTGTCGAAGTTCAAGAAGCGCTACGAAGGCCTCGGCATCTAAGCCGACCCGCTTCAAGCATACCAAGAACCCGCCCTCGTGGCGGGTTTTTTGTTGCTGCAGTTGGCGGCTCCGGGGTGAGTGCCGAACGACGGCTTGCGTCTAACGCCCCGCAGGTGGGGAGAGGGGGCGTCGACGTTGCGGCCAGCCTCCTTCTCCCCGTTTTTACGGGGAGAAGTCCGGCAGGGTATGAAGGGCGGGGCGGTGCCGGCCAGGTAGCCGCGCCTAGCCGCGCGCCCCGATCTCCCGCAGCGCCATCGCCTTGTAGTCGGCCACCAGCGCGTCGCCTTCGCCGCGGTCGACCGAAATCGCCAGCCGCATCGTGGCTTCGCCCAGCGACATGATCAGGAACGCCTTGCGCTTTATCTCGGCAGCATCCGAAGCGGGCGCGACCCGCTGCCACGCCTCGGCCAGCAGTGCGCCATTGGCCCTGGAATCGCGCAAGTCGATGTCGCGCAGCGCCTTGTCGGCCTGGGTGCCTGACCAGATATCGCGCATCACCGGTTCGGCCAGGAAGATGCCGTAATAGACGTCGATCAGTCCGCCGAAGGCGTCGATCAGCCCCTTCATGTCGCCAACGCCAGCCAGCCCGTCTGAAATGCAGGCGCGGCCTTCGGCGTTGTAGCGTTCGGCCAAGGTGCGGATGATCGCGCCCTTGTCGGGAAAGTACTGGTAGAGCGAGCCGATCGACACGCCGGCGCGTTCGGCCACCTCGCCCATGCGCATGGCGTCGCTGCCGCCTTCGGAGATCAGCGCGCTCGCCGCCTGTAGCATGCGCTCGACGCGCTCCTGGCTGCGTTTCTGGCTCGGGGCACGCCGCAGCGCCTGGCCCGAGATATCTTCGATCGCTTCCATGGTTCCTTGTCCGCAACGAATCCGCTTGACCTCCATAATATGAGGGTTTATCACATTTGCAAATGTGAGGATTACTCACGTTAACCAAGGAGGCCAAAATGACCGCATCCCAGCATGACATGAAGCCTATTCTCATCCTCGGCGGCACCGGCAAGACCGGCCGCCGCATTGCCGAACAGCTTGCGCAGTGCAACTTGCCGGTCCGTATCGGTTCGCGCGGCGCCACCCCGTCCTTCGACTGGGATGACCGCGCCAGCTGGGCGGGCGCAGTCGAGGGTGCCGGTGCCGTCTACATCTCCTACTATCCCGACCTCGCGGCCCCCGGTGCCGCCGAGGCAGTCGGCGCCTTCGCCGAATTCGCTGTCGGCATGGGCGTCAAGCGCCTGGTGCTTCTGTCTGGGCGCGGCGAGCCCGAGGCGCAGCGCGCGGAGGAACGGGTCGAGCAGTCCGGCGCTGACTGGACGATCCTGCGCTGCAGCTGGTTCATGCAGAATTTCAGCGAGAGTTTCCTGCTCGACGCCGTGCTTTCGGGCGAGGTGGCGCTGCCGGTCGGCGCTGTAGGTGAACCGTTCGTCGATACCGACGATATCGCCGATGCCGCTGTCGCCGCCTTGTCAGACGACCGCCATATCGGCCAGCTCTACGAACTCACCGGACCGCGCCTGCTGACCTTTGCCGACGCCGTTGCCGAGATATCAGCCGCCGCCGGTCGCGAAATCCGCTTCGTCGAGCTCAGCGTTGCCGACTTCAAGGCCGGCCTCGTCGAACAGCAACTGTCCCAGGAGCTCGTCGACCTGTTGATGATGCTGTTCACCGAGGTGCTCGATGGCCGCAACCAGCAAGTTGTGGACGGCGTCAGCCGGGCGCTCGGCCGACCCGCGCGCGATTTCACCCGGTATGCCAGGACTGTCGCCGCAACCGGTATCTGGGGAGACAAGGCATGATCGCTGCCGCCTTCACCGCACTCATCTTTCTTGCAGCGCTCGGCAGCGGCCTCGCCGCCGGCCTGTTCTTCATCTTTTCCAACACCATCATGGCGTCGTTTGCCAAACTGCCGGTGCCCCAGGGCATCGCCGCCATGCAGCAGATCAACGTCACCATCATCAACCCGCTGTTCATGCTGGTGTTCATGGGAATGGTGGTGCTGTCGCTGGTGCTCGGCGCCAAGGCGATCTTCGGCTGGAGCGAGGCGGGCGCGGCCTGGCTGCTTGCCGGCAGCATCGCCTATCTTCTCGGTTGCTTCCTGGTGACGATGGTTTTCAACGTGCCGCTCAACGACGCGATCGCCGCCGTCGACCCGGCAAGTGCCGAAGGAGCCGCCATGTGGACGCGCTATCTCAAGGAGTGGCTGCCGTGGAACCATGTGCGCGCGGTCGCCTGCCTGGTGTCGCTGGCCTCGTTCGTCATGGCTTTTGCCCGCGCCGCTTGACGCATCGGCCCAAGCTCGGGTTCGATCTCAGGCAATGCGCAAAGCAGGAAACGAAAAAGGCCTGGTATGACCCGGCCTTTCTGTTTCAGGCCTGGCGCTGCCAGCGCGCCACCGCGTGTTCGATCAGCCGGCCGACGAGATCGGGATAGGGCACGCCAGAGGCCGCCATGGTCTTCGGATACATGCTGATGTTGGTGAAGCCGGGGATGGTGTTGACCTCGTTGACCAGTGCGGAGCCATCTGCCTTCACGAAGAAGTCGACACGCGCCATGCTCTCGCAGCCGAGCGCCAGGAAGGCCGCGCGGGCAACTTCTTGCAGTCTGGCCGTGGCGCCATCCGGAAGTTCCGCCGGGATGCGCAGGGCCGCGCCGTCGGCGTCGATGTACTTGGCTTCGTAGGTGTAGAAGCCGTGGCTCGCAGCCGGCTCGATTTCACCCGGCACCGAGACGGAGAGCTGTCCGTCGGTCGCCTCGAGCACGGCGAATTCGACCTCGCGGCCGGCGACGAATTCCTCGATCAGCACCTTGCGGTCGTGCATGAAGGCTTCGGCCAAGGCCTTGTCAAGTTGCTCCGCCGTTTCGGCCTTGCTGACGCCGACGGACGAACCTTGCCGCGCCGGTTTGACGAAGACAGGCAGTCCGAGCTCGGCCTTGATCGCGTCGAAATTGGTCCGGTCGCCCAAATGCACGGTCACGCCACGCGCCACCGGCACTCCGGCCTGTGTCATCAGCCGCTTGGCCACGTCCTTGTCCATGGCGTTGGCCGAACCGAGCACGCCCGAGCCGACGTAAGGAATATCGGCCACCTCGGCCAGGCCCTGGACCGCGCCGTCCTCGCCGAACGGGCCATGCAGCACCGGAAACAGCACGTCGACCCTGGGCAGTTCGAACGGCGCTTCGTTGGCGGGCAGGGCGACCAGCCGTCCCTTGCCGCCGGGCACCAATGCCACCTCGGTGCCACCGACGGGTACGGCCTTGGGCAGTGCGCCGTCGCGGTCGAGCTCGGCCAGGTACCAGCGGCCGTCACGGGCGATGCCGACCGGCACCACATCATATCTGGAGGCGTCGATCGCCTTGACGACGTTGCTTGCCGACATCAGCGAGACGTCGTGCTCGGAGGAGCGTCCACCGAAAAGAACTGCGATGCGTGGTTTCGTGGTCATGGTGCTTTCCGCTCTGCCGCTGGGTTCGCGCCATCCCGCGGCGCGATGCCTTGCATGCTCAGCAATTCGAACTTATCTGTGGCGCCGTTTCAGGCTTCGGTGGTCGCGCGCAGCTTTTGCGCCGCTCACGCCTGGTCCTTGGACTTATGGCCCTTGCGATCGGAATGGCCGAGGTCGCGGTCGGGGTCGATGATGTCGCGCACCAGCTGCTTCAGCTTGGCGGCATCGGGAAAGCCGCCGTCGCGCTTGCGGTCCCACACCAGCGTGTCGTTGCAGGTGATGGTGAACACACCGCCCGTGCCCGGCACAAGCGTCACCTCGCCAAGCTCGGTGCCGAAGGTCGACAACAGCTCCTGCGCCATCCAGCCGGCGCGCAGAAGCCACATGCACTGCGTGCAGTAGGTGATGCGGATCTGGGGCAGGCTCATCCGGTCCTCAATACACTCGTTCCAGCAATCCGGTCATAGATCGGATCGCGCTTGCTGGAAACCGAGATGATGATCCAGAGCAGCCAGGCGATCTGGATGGCAGCCGCGATGGCAAACATAGTCCAGTAACCTTGCGTTTCCATCGCCGCAAACGGGTCCTCGAGAACAAAGAATACGACGACAGCAAACAGCATAGCTGGGATCATGCCGATCCATTTGGCGGCTTGCCGGATCACGGCTTGCCTGAGAGGCAGTCCGATCTGACCTGGGGCATTTGTTGGTACTGCCCTGATGCCGAGGGTGCGCTTGCCAATCGTGGCACCCGACCGCCGCTCCATGGCAATCAGATAGACGGCAACCGCAAGGATTGCGATCCAGTCGGTGGTGAACGCGTTCACAGGGTTGCCTTGGGCATCCAGCGCATAGGTGATGAAACGACCAGACGTGGTGTTCCCCTGCTGCTTGACCGTGCCGATGGCAAGAGTTCTTGCTGTGGGCAGTCCAAAGAAACCGATCTCGCATTCCGTGAATGTGTTGGCGTCCGCCGGCGGTGGCGGCTCAAGTCCTGACGGAGCCTGCGCGACGGTCTGGCATACTCTCGACACGAAACCGAAGCTGCCCTGGATCGATCCGTTGCTCATCGCAAACAAAACGACCACGACGATCTGAAGCGGCACCAGGACAACAAGGCAATCGATCACCAACGCGCCGACACGCCGCCAGAAGCCAGCTCGCACTGGAGCGCTTTCAACGTCTGTCATCTGGATTGTCTCCCCCAAGCGAAGACGAAGCTCGCCTATCCCCAGCCAAAACGCAATTGACGCCGGTCGAGGATTTTCGACCGACGCCAATGGTTCAAATCCAGTTTTTCTGGCCAGGTTTTCTGGCCAGGTCTTCCGGCCAGGTCTTTCTGGACTTGCTTACGCCGCGCTGAGCTTGGCCAGTGTCGCTTCGTCGACTTCGAAGTTGGCGTAGACGTTCTGCACGTCGTCGTCGTCTTCGAGCGTGCCGACCAGCTTCATCAGCGACTGGGCGCGTTCTTCGTCGACCGGCACGTTGTTTTGTGGCTTCCACACGATCTTCACCGACTCGGCGTCGCCGAGCGAGCCTTCCAGCGCCTTGGACACTTCGCCAAGGTTTTCGAAGGCGCAGGTGATGGTGTGGCCGTCTTCGTCCGACTGCACATCGTCGGCGCCGGCTTCGATCGCCGCGTCCATGACCTTGTCGGTGTCGCCGACCTTGGCGTCATAGACGATCTCGCCGACGCGGTCCCACATGAACGACACCGAGCCGGTTTCGCCGAGCGCGCCGCCAGACTTGGTGAAAGCAGCGCGCACATTGGAGGCGGTGCGGTTGCGGTTGTCGGTCAGAGCCTCGACGATCAGCGCGATGCCGCCCGGGCCGTAGCCTTCGTAGCGCACTTCTTCGTAGTTTTCGGCGTCGCCCATCGAGGCCTTGGAGATGGCGCGTGCGATGTTGTCCTTGGGCATCGACACGGCCTTGGCGTTCTGGACGGCAAGGCGCAGGCGCGGGTTCATCGTCGGGTCGGGCACGCCGGTCTTTGCTGCAACGGTGATTTCGCGTGCGAGCTTTGAGAACATCTTCGACCGCACCGCGTCCTGGCGGCCCTTGCGGTGCATGATGTTCTTGAACTGTGAATGGCCGGCCATGGGACCCCTGTTTGTCGCTTCGGCAGTGTTTGAATGGGCCGCCTTATAGATAAATCGGCTCAATACGTCCAGACATCAGGGCTTTGCGGTACTCGCGAAAACGTGACTACGCGCCGCGGGTACCGGCTGAGATAGTGCCTTGCCGCCCGAACGCCCGAGAGCACCATGCCCCTTCGCCTGTTCGCCGCCTGCATAACCACCTTGTTGTTTGCTTCGATGCCGACATCGGCGGCGGACGATCCGGTGCCGAGCAGGTGCATGGCCATCGCCCAGGCGTTGCCCGAGGTCACCTATGCCAACTTCACTCCGGCGCAGACATTCGTCGATGGCGATGTCACCATCACCTATGCCGGCCACTCGACCTATGTCATCGAAACGCCTGGTGGCGTGCGCATCGCTACCGACTACAGCGGTCTCTATGGCTCGAACCCGCTGCCGCGCATCGTCACCATGAACAAGGCGCATCGCACCCACTATTCGGATCTGCCCGACAAGGGCATCGAGCATGTGCTGCGCGGCTGGAACCCTGATGGCGGGCCAGCCAGACACGCGCTGGTCGTCGACGACGTCTATGTCCGTAACGTGCCGACCGACATCAGGCGCTTTGGCGAGATGGAGCGCGACGGCAACTCGATCTTCATCTTCGAGGTTGCCGGCCTGTGCATCGGCCATCTCGGCCATCTGCATCACCGGCTCGAGGACGCGCATTACGGCGCCATCGGCCGCCTCGATGTGGTGATGGTGCCGATCGACGGCGGCATGACATTGTCGATCGATGCGATGACCGAGATCACCACCCGGCTCTACTCGTCGATGATCCTGCCGATGCACCGGCACTCGACCCCGATCGGTGAATTCACCGGCAGGATGGGCGATGGGTTTGCCGTCGAGTTCCGCAACAGCCGCTCGCTCAAGGTGTCGCTTAGATCGCTGCCGGCGCGGCCGACGATCGTCGTTCTCGACGGTGTCTGAATCCAATCAGTTCAAGGTCGGGGCTGCGGCCTCGGCCTGCTGCGCGCCGACCCGAACCATGTTGCGGCCCGCTCCCTTGGCTTCGTAGAGCGCGCGGTCGGCGGCCAGCAGCATGCCTTCGAAATCTGTGTGTTGCCCCGGCGCGCGCGTCGTCACGCCGATGCTGACGGTGGCCCAGACCTTGCCGCCCGATGGCATTTCGAGCGCCTGCGCTTCGAGCGCCTGACGGATGTGCTCGGCGACCGAGGTCGCGGCGATCATGTCGAGGCCCGGCAGCACCACCGCGAACTCTTCGCCGCCCATGCGGCCAAACAGGTCGGACGGGCGCAACAAATGAGAGACGAGGCGGACAAACTTCTTGAGCATCGCATCGCCACCGGCATGGCCGAAGCGGTCGTTGATGTTCTTGAAGTGGTCGATGTCGAGCATCAGCAGTGCCGTGCCATGGTCGCGGTTCACGCGCAGGCACGCCTCGCTGCGTTCGATGAAGGCGCCGCGCGACAGCGCGCCGGTCAGCGAGTCGTGGTTTGCGGCGCGTGACAGGCGTTCGATCAGCTCGACGCGTGCGGCGTTGATGCTGGCAACCGTCAGCGGACAAAGCGCCATCAAGGCGATGCCGAGGCGCAGCGAGTCGAGCGAGCGCAGCGGGTCGGGCAACTCCGGCAGCGGAATGAGATTGGCCGGAATCGAGATCAGCAGCCATGTGCAAAGCAGCATGGTCAGCACCGATGTCGTGAAGGTCCTGTAGGTCAGCGAACACCAGAGCAAGGCAGGGATGGGCATGGCCAGCGTGCCTGGTCCGCCGAGTGTGATGGCAAGCGCGACCGAAGCCACCAGCACCAGCATCGGCAAGGCATGCTGGACGGTCGCGAGAGAGAGGCTTGCCGGCAAGGATGCGCGCAGCTTGCGAAACCCCGGAAATGTCAGCAGAACCGGCAGAATGATCAGGCTGTTGACCAGTTCGGTGATGAACCAGAAGGCGATGCCGCCGAGGAGGTCCCGGCCAAACAGCAGGCGGGCGGCTCCGCTGCCGGCGATTGCCGCCGACAGCGCCACCGCGCAGCAGATGGCGAACAGGTGGAGCACCGACGCCGGCCGCTGCAGCCAGCGGTCGCTTTCCGGTGCAAGCCTGAACAGCAGATATCCCGTCAGCGCGCCGGTCATGTTGGCAATCGTCAGCCATAGCGTGACGAAGAAACTGCCGCCGGTCAGAAGATCGGCGGTGATGTAGCCGGCGAACGCCGCGAGCCAGCCGGAAACCGTGGCGTAGCTCGGGTTGCGCACCATCAAACCGAGCAGGACGGCATTTGCCGGCCAGACCGCAGCAAGAAAACCGACCGGCCGCGTCAGGATGCCGAAGAATGATGCGAGAAAGACAATGCCTGCGACGATCAGGGCGACCGCAAGCTGCGGTTCTGTGTTTGGTTTGGCGGGTAGGCCCAGAGTGGCAGTCAGCATTCCCAGTCCGTCAGGCGTGTTGCCGTAGACTGGACTATATGCCCGAAGCGTTCAATCCAGCTTAATGAGCTTATTCTGATGTATCGGCAACATGCTGGCGAGTTGCGAAGATCTTCGGGGCTACGGGATGCCGCCACGGGTCGAGTGTTCGGCGTCGCCGCTTGGCCAGTCGCTCGACGAGGCGCTTGCGCCGCTGGCGGCGTGGGGCAAGGCGCATGGTGCTGCCATCGAGGCGCGCAAGGCGAAGGTCGCCTAGGCAACAACAGAGATCAAGGCTCGCACCTCAGCCTTCCAGGTCGAACTTCAGCCGGTCGAGAATGCTCATCGCGTGATTGGCGTATTCGCTGATCCAGCGGTCGTGGATCTGCTTGATCGGTAGCGAATTGAGGTGGTTCCAGCGCTCGCGGCCGTCGCGTTTTGCGACCACCAGCTCGGCCTCCTCCAGGACCTTCAGGTGTTGCATCACCGTGCAACGGTCCATGTCGTCGAAGCGCTCGCACAGCATGCCTGTGGTCAGCGGGCCATCCTTCATCAGGTCCAGCATCAGCCGCCGGCGCGGATGCGCCAGGGCCTTGAAAACACTGTCGTCGTTCGGTTCGCTTGACATGTTATAAAACTATAACATATTGTTCGGCCATGCAAGCAGGAGGAACAAAAATGTCTGTTGGATTCAGGGTTTCCGGGCGCATCGGCAAGCCGGTCGCCGAGGTCTTCGACGCGGTGGTCAATCCCACCAAGCTCAGCGGCTATTTCACCACGCTCGGCGGCGCCAGCGCGCCGCTGGTCACCGGCACCACCGTCACCTGGTGGGGCTCGGTGCCGGTCGAGGTCGACGAGGTTGAGAAGGACAAGCGCATCGTCCTGCGCTGGGACACCGACCCCAAGGTCGAGCCGGGCTACAAGACGCGCATCGAGATGAATTTCGAAGCGCTCGACGATGGCGGCACTTTCGTCACCATCGCCGAGGCCGGCTGGCGCGAGGACGAGGCCAGCCGCAAGGCGTCCTACAACAACTGCGAAGGCTGGTCGCAGATGCTGTCGTGCATGAAGGCCTATGTCGAATACGGCATCAACCTGCGCGAGGGCTTCTACCGCAGCGAAATGGTCGGCGAGCTGCCGACGCCCGACACCAAGTGAGGAGGAAGAAATGACAGCCAGCATCACCGGGGGCATCAACATCGCGATGAAGATCCCATCGCATCAGTATCAGGCGACCATCGCCTTCTATCGCGACGTGGTCGGCCTCAAGCCGTTCACCGACAAGGCGCCAGCCATCGGCTTCGAGCTCGGGCCAAACAAGCTTTGGCTCGACGAGGACCCAACCATGAGCCAAGCCGAAGTCTGGCTCGAGCTGTTCACGCCCGATGCATCAGGCGCGCTTAAGCAGATGGCCGATGCCGGCGTCGTGCGCTGCGATGCCATCGAGCCGCTCGGCGACGACTTCCGTGGCGGCTGGATCATGAACCCGGCCAACGTCGTCCACATGGTCCGCGAGCCCGACGCCTGGTGAATGCGCCACAGACCAGGCGGCGGGCATTCCCGCCGCCCGGTCTCGTCAAACCGCTTGGAATCGCACCTCGCCCTGGTTCAGGAAGCAGGCCTTGTCGAACAGCTTGAGATCGAGCGGGTTGGGCAACCTGACGTCTTCAAGATCCGGCACCGCCTTCGCCGCGGGATCGTAGGACCGGTCGATCTGCGAGATCATGACCACGATCAGCCCCTTGTCGCGCGCCAGTGCCCTCAGCGTCCGCACCTGCTCCATCAGCTCCGGATTGTCGCGCTTCTGGTCGAGCAGTTGCAGATAGTCGATGACAACAAGGGTGCCGCGCGGCGCCATTGCCATGCGCCTGGCGATGTGCGCGGCGCTGATCGTGTCGGAGCTGTCGAGCTCAAACAGCGCGCCGAACTGCTGCCGGTCAGCACCTATGGCACGAAAGCGGTCGAGCACTTCCTTTTCGGTGTATTCGAGCGTGAAGAAGCTGCCGCGATGACCTGATTTCATCGCCTCGACGGCAAGTTCGAGGCCCATCAGTGTCTTGCCCTGGCCCGGGCGTGCGCCAAGCAGGACC
The DNA here is from genome assembly GCF_014863355.1 of Aminobacter carboxidus. Classification (GTDB taxonomy): domain Bacteria; phylum Pseudomonadota; class Alphaproteobacteria; order Rhizobiales; family Rhizobiaceae; genus Aminobacter; species Aminobacter carboxidus. Next base: position 697,545 of record NZ_JACZEP010000002.1, read on the forward strand.
ATGTCGCCGGGGGCAAACCATGCAAACAGCCTGGCTGCCGGCCGCACGGCCGCGACCCTTGCGGCAAGCAGGCTCCAGCCGGCAATGCCTTCGTCGGCAGCTATGTGGTCGAGTGCCTGATGGAGAGGGATATTCTTCGTCCTGGCCAAAAGCCTGGCCTTGCGCTTCAGCATGGGAATGGGCGCGGAAAGTTTCATTCAGCGAACCTCCAGATACGAGCTGTCGTCGCAACCCCTCCTTATGCAAGTGCTCGAACAGATGGTTCGATGATCTAGGCACCCTGCACGAACTGTACTTTCCCGGTGGAGGGGGGAGGCGTGGGCCGCGCCAGAATCAGATGATAGCCCAGTTCGCGGCGGCCTGAAATCGGTGGCTGAAACGAAAACGGCGGGCACTTGGCCCGCCGTTCGTCGTGTTCGTCAGTGGCCGCTGCCGCTGCTTTTCCTGCGGCGATTCCGCTGCAGCATGTTGAGGCCCTCGACCAGCGCCGAGAAGCCCATCGCGGCGTAGATGTAGCCCTTGGGCACGTGGAAGCCGAAGCCGTCGGCTATCAGCGTCATGCCGATCATCAACAGGAAGCCGAGCGCCAGCATGACGATCGTCGGGTTCTTCTCAATGAACTTGGCAAGTGGCGTTGCCGCCAGCAACATCACGGTCACGGCGACGATCACGGCGATGTACATGATGCCGATCTCGTCGGTCATGCCGACAGCGGTGATGATCGAGTCGATCGAAAACACCAGGTCGAGCAGCAGGATCTGGAAGATCGCCGCGCCCATCGAAAGCTGCAGCGTCCGCGACACCATATCGTCCTTGTGGTCCTCGGGATCGACCGAGTGGTGGATTTCCTTGGTCGCCTTCCACACCAGGAACAGGCCGCCGGCGATCAGGATCAGGTCACGCCAGGAGAAGCCGTGGCCGAACGCTGTGAACACGGGTGCCGTCAGTGCGACGATGAAGGAGATCGTGGCCAGCAGCACAAGCCGCATCACCAGGGCGGCGCCGATGCCGAGTCGCCGCGCCTTGGCGCGCTGGGCCTCAGGCAGCTTGTTGGTCAGGATCGAGATGAAGATCAGGTTGTCGATGCCGAGAACCACCTCGAGCGCGATCAGGGTCAGCAGCGCCACCCAGGCTGTCGGGTCGTTGACGAAGCTGAAATACGGCGCCAGGAATTCGATCATCTATGTGTCCCCGTTGTTCTTCTGAATAAGTTTCGAGCCGCCGGTGGCCGCTCCAACCGCACATGCAAAGCCAAGGGCGTCGCGTGTCCACGCGACCGCGTCGTACTCTAACATTTGCTGACGTGCGGCGGGCAAGTAGGTGTCCACTGGCCCTCCGTCAATGTCAGGACCAGAAAGACGGTACGGTTTCTTCGAGCCTCGGGCCGCGGCGCAATGGCGCAACCCGCTCGGCGAGGCCGGTGCGGTCGGAGATGTCGACGCCAACGCCGCAGATCGTTGCCGGGCCGTTGGCGGCCTCGAAGCGCCCCTTCGGCACCTTGGACAGGAAGCGGTTGAGCGGCTCCTCCTTGTCCATGCCGAGCGAGGAATCGTAGTCGCCGCACATGCCGGCATCGGTCAGATAGGCGGTGCCGCCATTGAGGATCTGGTGATCGGCGGTCGGCTGGTGGGTGTGCGTGCCGACAACGAGGCTGGCGCGGCCGTCGACGAAATGGGCAAAGCACATCTTCTCGCTGGTCGCTTCGGCGTGGAAGTCGATCACCACCGCATCGGCCTGTTCGCCGAGCGGGCAGGCGGCAAGTTCACGCTCGCCGGCCTGGAACGGGTCGTCGAGTTCGGGGTGCATGAACACCCGGCCCATGATGTTCGACACCAGCACGCGCGCGCCGTTCTTGGCGATGAACAGACCCGAACCTCTGCCCGGCGTGCCCTTTGGAAAATTCGCCGGGCGCAGGAAGCGTTCTTCGCGCGGCGCAAAGGCCAATGCCTCGCGCTGGTCCCAGACGTGGTTGCCCGTCGTCACCACATCGGCGCCGGCAGCAAGCGTCTCGCGGAAGATCTCTTCGGTAATGCCGAAACCGCCGGCGGCGTTCTCGCCGTTGACGATGACGAAATCGAGCCGGAAATCCGAAATCAGGCCGGGCAGCTGGTTCCACACCGCAGTGCGTCCGGCCTTGCCCACCATGTCGCCAAGAAAAAGAAGTCTCATGACGTCATCTACAATTCAGTGGTGAACCGGCGCAACCCGCTTTCCGTCAGTATTTCGGGGATGATGACGTCGTGGTTCTCGTCAGGAACGCGCTCGACCTCCTGGCAGTCGAAGGCGATGCCGATCAGCCTGGGCTCGATGCCCTTGTCCTTAAGCTTGGAGATCGCCCGGTCGTAATAGCCCGCGCCATAGCCGATGCGGTGGCCGCGCGCGTCGAAAGCCGCCAGCGGCACCAGCATGATCTCAGGGTCCAGCACCGCGGCTTCCTCATGCGGCCCAACGGTGCCGAAACCCATGTCGACCATCGGCGCGCCACGCACCAGTTCGCGGAAGACGATGGTGTGCTTGTCGAGGATCGCCGGCAGGCAAAGCCGTGCGCCATGCTCGCGCAGCGCAAACATCATCGGCCTGACGTCGACCTCTGAACGCATCGGCCAGAAGCCGGAGACGATCGTGCCGGGCTCGATCGGGACGTGGTCGCGGGCGGTCTCTGCCATCTCCAGCGAAGCCTCGATGCGCCAGAACTGGTCAAGCGCATCGCGCCGGGCCAGCGCCTGCTTGCGCAACTGCTTCTTGATCTCGCGGTGAGAGGTCATGCCGTGCCCCATTCTCCTGTCGTAACAGGTGTTTGGCACATCGGCTGTCGCAACGGCAACGCAGAAGTCGCAGCTGCCAAGGGGTGGGTAGGCAGGTTTTATCCGAGCGGGGAGGTTTTATCTGGGGAAGAGGTGACGATCCACACGACCGGTGGAGAAGTCGATCCCGGAGACCTACAAAGTAGGTGGGCGCCGTGTGAAAAGACCCACGGGTCTTCCCAGGGACAGCTCCCTAAGGATCGTTAAGGCCCCGGGGAAAATGCTCTCCTGCCGGGAAGCGCAGACCGTCATCGCCAATATAGGCGCTATGGCGGCGATGTACCATGGCCATGCAGCCGTCCATGCAACGATATTTTGCGGGCGGGTGCGTGGAGGGTTTCCCATGGTTTGAGATTTTTCTTGGGGCTTCAGGCCCTGCCTTTGGTTCTACACCGCAGCGGCGGCTTCAACTTCACGGCATGGATCCCCGGGTCTCCGCGCGTCGCTGCGCTCCTGCTCCGCCCGAGGATGACGAAGGCGTGTTGGCTTTAGGCTAACCTCCAAGGTTAGCACTTGGCGGGGATTTCTGGGCAACATGCAAGGGTCATGTCGTAGCAATGAACGGAAACGTCTGCCAATCGCTGACGTCAACGATTGCGGCGGGCATTAGTGCCCTCGTCATCCTCGGGCGGAGCAGGAGCGAAGCGACGTGCGGAGACCCGGGGATCCATGCCGTGAAGTTGAAACTGCCGCTGCGGTGCAATGCCACCCAATCTTCCGCGCCGCCTGTCACCCTCTGTTGGCATGCACCATGGTAGCCGCGCCTGTTTATCCACGCTCCGAAAACCTCGCGTACATTTCCCCCATCGTCTTACGGGATCTGGTGCGCACCGGGTATCAGGGCAGGCGGCGGGGACCTCCCGCAACGGGCGCGGCAGTGAGCAAGCTTGCCCCGCCGCCCGCACCTCCCTAGTGTCGGCCCCGACGAATTTGGAGTGTCGCATGCGTTTTGAAGGTACCTCGGCCTATGTCGCCGACAAGGATCTGATGGTGGCGGTCAATGCGGCGATCGCGCTCGAGCGGCCGCTTCTGGTCAAGGGCGAGCCCGGCACCGGCAAGACCGAGCTGGCCCGCCAGGTGGCATCGGGCCTTGGCCTCGAAATGATCGAGTGGAACGTCAAGTCGACCACCAAGGCGCAGCAGGGTCTCTACGAATATGACGCGGTGTCGCGCCTGCGCGACAGCCAGCTCGGCGACGGCCGTTTCAACGACATCAAGAACTACATCAAGCGCGGCAAGCTGTGGGATGCGTTTGCCGCCGGCAGGAAGGTCGTGCTTTTGATCGACGAGATCGACAAGGCCGACATCGAGTTCCCCAACGACCTGTTGCAGGAACTCGATCGCATGGAGTTCTTCGTCTACGAGACCGGCGAGACGATCCGCGCCGAGGTGCGCCCGATCGTCATCATCACCTCCAACAACGAGAAGGAACTGCCCGACGCGTTCCTGCGCCGCTGTTTCTTCCACTATATCCGCTTCCCCGACGTCGACACGCTGCACAAGATCGTCGAGGTCCATTATCCCGGCATCAAGCAGAATTTGGTGCGCGCCGCGTTGACCCAGTTCTACGAGATCCGCGAAGTCGCCGGCCTCAAGAAGAAGCCGTCGACATCAGAGGCGCTCGACTGGATCCGACTGCTCGTTGCCGACGACGTGGCGCCCGAAGACCTGCGCGCCGACCCCAAAAACGCACTGCCCAAGCTGCATGGCGCGCTGCTCAAGAACGAACAGGACGTGCACCTGTTCGAGAGGCTGGCGTTCATGGCCAGACGACAGGGCTGAGGAGCGGTCCGCGTAGCGCACGAAAAGCCAGCGATTTGGCCTTTCGAGCGACCAACGTCCGCAGCCATGGCGAAGGGCAGGGTGCACGTCATTGCCCGGCCTCAGCCTGCGCACCGTCCGGCCAGCACATTCCCCGCTGTGGACCGTTGGCCGCGCCAAGTTGCTCAGGCAGGTTCCAGCCGACCGACGCAATCACAAGGCATAGCCATGACCGACATCACCATCCGCCCGCTTGAGCTCGCCGACCATGCCGAATGGCGGCGGTTGTGGACTGCCTATCTCGATTTCTACAACACGGTGCTGCCCGAAAACATCTACCAGCTCGCCTGGAAGCGGCTGTTCACCGAAGGCGAGTTCGAGCCCAAGGGCCTGATCGCCCTCGTTGACGGCAAGGCGGTCGGGCTGACCCATTACCTCTACCATCGCTCGGGCTGGTCGGAAGCCAACAATTGCTACCTGCAGGATCTGTTCGCCGACCCGGCAGCGCGTGGCAAGGGCGTCGGTGCCGCGCTCATCGAAGCGGTCAAGCAGGAAGCGGCCAAGCTCGGCGTCACCAATGTCTACTGGATGACGCATGAGACCAACGCCACGGCGCGCAAGCTCTACGACCGCGTCGCCCGCCGCACCGGCTTCATCGAATACGATTTGCTGTAGAAATCTCTTGGCCGAGGCCGCAGCCTGATCAGCCCGAGGTCTTCGCCACCCACTGATGCCACTGGGCGGCGTTGCCGCGGAAGACGTTGAGGTCGATCTTGCCGTCGACGCCGTGCGACAGGCCCGAACCCGAATACTGCCAGAACACCCAGTTGCGGCCGGGATAGACTTTGGATGGCGGCTCGGCCACGGCGCGCAGCCAGAACGGATAGTTCTGGAAGTGGCCGCGCAGATTGTCGCGATAGAAGTCGGGCGCGGTGTAGATGACCGGACGCTGGCCGTAGTGGCGCTCCAGCTTGTCCATGAAGACCTGCATCTTCTCGCGGATCTTTTCGGGGTTGTGACGCCGCTTGCAGCTCGACTCGCCATTATATTCGACGTCGATGACCGGCGGCAGCGCGCCGGCAACCTTTGGCACGTTGCGGATGAACCAGTCGGCCTGCTCGCCGGCGGTGCGGCACCAGTAGAAGAAATGATAGGCGCCGCGCTTCAGGCCGGCAGCCTCGGCGGCGCGCCAGTTCTTGCGGAACATCGGGTCGAGATGGTCGCCGCCGTCAGTGGCCTTGATGTAGGCGAAGTTGGCACCCTGGGTGCGCAGCTTTGGCCAGTCGATCTCACCTTGCCAGCGCGAGACGTCGACGCCATGGACGGCGAAGTTCTTCGGCGACATGGCCTTGCCGAAATTGATCGGCTTGGCGTCGCGGAAGCGGCGGCCGTAGATCTGGCCGGGCGCAAAGGGCGTTGCCTTCATCGGCCGCGACGGCGCAATCAGCGCGATCGGCTTGGCGTCGGGCGTGGGCATGTCTTCAAGCTCGATGGCCGGTTCCATCGACGTTCGGGGCATCGGCGTCGGCATGGCCATCGCGACCTGCACCGGCGGCGCGGTCATCGTGGTCACTTCGGTGGGCGCTGCCATGACCGGCTGGGGCTGGGGCGCCTGCGCGAGCATTGGCGCGATGTCGGCCGAGGGCCTGATCACCGAACTCGTCGTTTCCGGCGAAGGCGAGGCCTGCTCCATCAGGCTGCCAAGGCCCGAACTGGAGGTGCAGCCGGCCAGAGCCAGGCTGGCGAGAACGATCGCTGACGCCGCTGAGAAACGCATAGGTACCCGTACGCAAAACAAGACCGGAGCGAAGGCAGACTCGCCCCGCTTCCCCACTGACGGCAATTGCTAACGGGAAATTACCAAGAAAGACTGAATCCGATTTTTACTTTAATTAGATTTTGGGTGTTGCAACCGTGCCGAAACGCTGCCGTAGCGCGCGCCACTTGGACGCGGCGGTGGCGATGGGCTTGCCTGCGCGGCCGCGCGCAAGCAAAGTGCCCGGCATGTTCATACCGTTTTTTCTCGAACTCAAGGCGGCCAAGGTCCCGGTTTCGCTGCGCGAGTACCTGGCGCTGCTCGAGGCACTCGACGCCGACCTCGTCAGCTATGACGTCGAGGGTTTTTATTATCTCGCCCGCGCCGCGCTGGTGAAGGACGAGCGCCACATCGACCGCTTCGACCAGGTCTTCTCGCATTATTTCAAGGGCGTCGAGGCCGTCACGGGTGAGGGCGGCGTCGACGTCGCCAACATTCCCGAGGAATGGCTGCGCCGGCTTGCTGAGAAGACGCTGACCGATGAGGAGAAAAAGCTTGTCGAAGCACTTGGCGGCTTCGAAAAGCTGATGGAGACGCTGAGGCAACGGCTGGAAGAACAGAAGGGCCGCCACCAGGGCGGCTCGAAATGGATCGGCACGGCAGGCACCTCGCCCTTCGGCGCCTATGGCTACAATCCCGAGGGCGTGCGCATCGGCCAGGAGACCAGCCGCCACCGCCGCGCGGTCAAGGTCTGGGACAAGCGCGAATTCCGCAATTTCGACGACTCGGTCGAGCTCGGCACGCGCAACATCAAGGTGGCGCTCAAGCGCCTGCGCCGCTGGGTGCGCGAGGGTGCCGAAGAAGAGCTCGACCTGCCCGGCACCATCCACGCCACCGCCGACCACGGCTATCTCGACGTCAAGACGCGGCCCGAGCGGCGCAACGCGGTCAAGCTTTTGATGTTCTTCGACGTCGGCGGCTCGATGGACGACCACATCAAGGTCGTCGAGGAGCTGTTTTCTGCAGCACGCGTCGAGTTCCGCCAGCTCGAATATTTCTACTTCCACAATTGCCTTTACGAAGGCGTGTGGAAGGACAACCGCCGCCGCCATGCCGAGGTCTTGCCGACCCTCGACGTGCTGCACAAATACGGCCACGACTACAAGGTCATCTTCGTCGGTGACGCCTCGATGAGTCCCTACGAGATCGCTTATGCCGGCGGCTCGGTCGAACACTGGAACCCCGAGCCGGGGGCGATATGGCTGCGCCGCGTTCTCGACCAGTGGCCCAACGCCGTCTGGCTCAACCCGACGCAGGAAAAGCACTGGGGCTACACCAGCTCGATCAAGATGATCGCCGAGATCTTCGCCAGCCGCATGTACCCGCTGACGCTGGCCGGACTTGAGGCGGCAACCAAACAGCTGTCGCGGAAACACTAACTTAAGGCGCGGTGCCGGCTCACTACGATGTGATGCCCTGTCAGGCGACGGCTTGCGTAACTATCTGTGCCAAGACCACGAACAAGAAGAACAATCAGGGAGATCCCCGGAATGGATGCCAAGACCTACCCCGTCACCCGCACCGATGCCGAATGGCGCGCGCTGCTGACGCCCGAACAGTACCAGGTGATGCGCAACCACGGCACCGAGCGGCCGGGCAGCTGCGCGCTGCTCTATGAAAAGCGCGCCGGCACCTTCACCTGCGCCGGCTGCGACCAGCCATTGTTTGAATCCAAGCTCAAGTTCGAGAGCGGCACCGGCTGGCCGAGCTTCAACGACCCGGTCGAAGGCTCGGTCGAAAACACCGTCGACCGCAGCTACGGCATGGTGCGGACCGAATGCCATTGCGCCCGCTGCGGCAGCCATCTCGGCCACGTTTTCCCTGACGGTCCGCCGCCCACCGGCCTGCGCTACTGCATCAATGGCGTGGCGCTCAATTTCGAACCAGCGGCCTGATTTGCTCTTCTCAGGAATACGCCCGCGGGTGCAGCTGTTCGCGCCCGCGGCACCGTCGCGTGAGCCCGTCGTGGCTCAAAGCAGGCTGGCGAGGATGATCCAGAGCGTGGCGCTGATCTTGATGGCACCGGCATTCGGTATCCCGGCCATGTCGGCCGTGCGCAAGACGCTGCCATAGAGGAACAGATTGTAAGGCAGCGGGATCAGGTAGACGGCGACCGCCAGCAGTGCCGACATTTTCGCCGCCAGGATCAGCAATGCCACGATCGTCGTGGCGACGTTGATGATGCTGCCGACCACCACCATGTCCCACCAGAACAGCTTGCCGAGCGCCACCTCGCCGTTCCAGCGGCGCGAGAAGAAGGCCGAAAGCCCGCCTTGTCCGCTCATGGGATTGTCGGAGGGGTGGAATTGTCCCGCGCTGCTCATGCCCGACCTCTTCAGCTTCGCGGCGAGGCTGCGTGCGGCCCGTCGCACCATGCATTGTAGCATGTAAATAGGGCATCATCTCAGTCGTCTTTACAAGTCCAACCAATGCTTGACTTGCCAATACAGTGAACGATTGCAAGCATTTGTCTGCCGGGTACTCGTCAGGCGAGCAGGCCATCGATGTTTTCGACCAGTCGATGCGAGGCGCTCAGACAGCGGCGTGCCCGTTCCCCAGGTGAAACGCTATCGCCGAGACGCATCATCGGAATCTCGATGCTGAGTGGCCGGTCGGCGGGCAAGGCGCGGAGATAGCCCTTCAGTGGCAATGCCCCTTCGCCGGGCAGGTCGCGGTCGAAGGCGGAATGGCGCACCATCGTTTCAAGGTCGACGGGCGCAGGCGGAGCGTCGCAGAGATGGATGTTGTGGAGCAGGCTGCGGTCGATCGCGGCCAACGCATTCGGCGAAATGCCCATGCGGTCGATGTGCAGCATGTCGAGGATCAGCCCGGCACCGTGGCCGGTACCCGCAGCCACCACCGACAGCGCCTCGTCATGCGTTCCCGCCGCCCTGTGCGCTATCGGCTCGAAGTCGACGCCGAGCCCGAATCCCGAGGCCATTTCGGCGAGGCCGGCGAACCGGTCTTCGATCTCGGCCTGTTCGACCGTGCCGCGCATGTCGGCCACGGCGATCAGGCGCGGTGAGCCGAGCGCTGCCGCAGTCTCCATGGCGGCGGCGCTGTGCGACAGGTCGAACTCTTTCCGGATCATCCAGCTTTCGACCTCCGTCAGCGTCAGTCCGCAATCGTCGAGAAGCCGCCGGCATTCGGCGACGAGCGTCCTGTTGCCGAGCAAGGGCGATGGCGCGTCGGCCGCCGCGGTCGGATGGAGGCGCAGCCCGAGGTGATCGTAGCCGACCTCCGACGCGATCCGGATCGACTCGAGCGGCGAGGCGACAGGCGCGGTCAGATACGACATCGAAAAGCGTCTCATGGCCCGGTCCTGCGGTGGCGTGAAGCGGGATGATCCGGTGGCGTGCGCGGACCCGCGCCCGTTACCTTTTCGCGCAGGGTGCCGGCGCCGTATTCGGTCTTGAACATGCCGCGTCGCTGCAGCTCCGGCACCACCATGTCGATGAAGTTCTCCATCGTCTCATGCGCCAGGATGCGGGCGATGTTGAAGCCGTCGACATCGGCATGCTCGACCCAGCGGGCAAGTTCGTCGACCACCTGCCCGGGCGTGCCGACGACCAGCAGGTTGCGGCCGCTGAGCACCATGCTTTCGGCCGCCTGGCGCACGGTCCAACTGCCCTTGCGCGTCAGGATTTCGAGCTGCGAATGGGCCGCTTCGGTCTTCTCGTAGCGGATCGGCTCATCCAGCGGATATTTCGACAGGTCGATGCCAAGTGCTGCAGACAGCTGGCACAGCATGCCCTCGACGCTGGTGTGGCGCTTGTAGTCTTCATAGCGGGCGCGGGCGAGTGCTTCGGTCTCGTCGACGATGATGGTTGCCCCGGCGAAGAACATCAGGCTTTTCGGATCGCGGCCAAGCGCGGCGGCGCGCTTGCGCATGTCGGCTACTCCAGGCGCCACCAGTTCGAGCTTCGGGCCGTTGATGAAGATGCCCTCGGCATGGGTGGCAGCGAAATGGCGGCCGCGCGGCGACCCACCCGCCTGAAACAGCAGCGGGGTGCGCTGCGGCGAGGGTTCGGCCGCACTCACCGCACGAATCCGGTGGTGCGGGCCGTTGTGGTCCAGTTCGGTGATCAGTGCAGGGTCGGCATAGATGCCGCTTGCCTTGTCACGTTTCAGCGCGTCGTCGGCCCAGGAGCCTTCCCACAGCCCGTACATCACCTGCATGAACTCGTCGGCTGCGTCGTAGCGTGCGTCATGCTCGGCCAGTTCGTCGCGGCCCATGGCCAGTGCGCCGCTGCGCAGGAAGGACGTCACGATGTTCCAGCCGATACGCCCGCCGGTCATGTGGTCGAGCGTCGTCATGCGCCGGGCAAACAGATAGGGCGTCTCGTAGGAGGCGCTGCCGGTGATGGCGAAGCCGAGGTTCCTGGTCACCAGTGCCATGGCCGAAACGATGACTGCCGGATCGAGGCTCGGCGCCAGCGCGCCGCTGCGGAACGCTGGTGCATAGCTCTGCTGGTAAGTGTCGGGCACGCCGAGCGAGTCGGCCAAAAACAGCGCATCGAACAGGCCGCGCTCCAGCAGGCGGGCATAGTCGGCCCAATAGTCGATGCTGGTGAAGTCGAGCGCCCTGTCGCTGGGATGGCGCCACAGGCCGAAGGCGAGGAAGCTCGGATTGCACTGGTCGAGCGCGTTGAGCCTGATTTCCCTGGTCATGCGATGGCACCTCCTGGCGTGTTTGCAGCGCAACTTCCCGGAGGCGAAGGCAAGTATCAAATGACCGTTTTCGACGGGGCGATCTCGAAATCAGACCACTCGTCCCGCGGCCTCGAATTGCCCGGCCAATGTCTCGACAAAGCGCAGCAGCACAGTGGTTTCGATTTCGGCGCGCCAAAACAGCTTGAGCGGCAGCGGCACCGAGAAGCCGTCGACGTGGCGGATGACGACATTCGGCGGATGCCGGCCCGACTGGGAGCGGTTGACGAAGGCGATGCCGAGGCCTGCCGCGACCAGGCTCAGTGTCGCCTCGGTGCTGCCGGTCTCCATCAGCACGCGGATGGCGACGCCACTCGATTGCAGGGCCTGGGCGACCTTCTCCGCCATCAGGCCCGACTGGGCGAGGTCCATGCCGATGAAGTCGGCGCCGTCGAGGTGCTCGACCACAAGCTCTGCCTTTGCGGCGAGCGGATGGTGCTCGGGCAGGGCCAGCGCCAGGTCGTCGAGCACCAGCTGCTGCGATTTCAGGGCGTGCGGATAGCCGAGTTCATAGGCTAGGCCGATGTCGATCGCGCCCGTCGCCAGCGCCTGGAAGGCCTGCTCGGACAGCATCGGCGTCAGCCGGAGCTCGACCGTCGGGTTGGTGCTGCGAAACCGCTGGAGCCCATCGGGGATCGGTGCAAACATCATCGCCGCGCCATTGAAGCCGACGCGCAGCAGCGATACCTGCCCGCTGTCGATCAGGTCGAAACGCCTGATGGCGAGGTCGACCTCGCGCAGGATGCGCGATGCGTCCTCGAGCAGCGCTTCACCGGCCAGGGTCAGCCTTACCCCTGTCGGCTCGCGCTCGAACAGCCTGCCGCCAAGCTGTATCTCCAGCTCGCCGATGCGCCGTGACAGCGCCGACTGCACGATCGCCAGCCGGTCGGCGGCCTTGTGGAAACTGCCGAGTTCAGCCGCGACGACGAAATGCTGCAGGTTCTTCAACAGCTGGGCCCGGCGTATGCCGAGCCGGCCGAGGCTGTCCTTGCCATACGCTTTGACGTCTGAGGCATCGGCGGTCATCGGGCACCACGCGCAACGGGTCTGGTTGTTTCGACTGTACCGATGCCGAAACGAGATCGCCTCGTCCGAAAAGGTCATTTGCCGCCGAATACGGTTGCCTGTCTCCTGCTGGCTGAAACAGAGATGGATGGGGAGACATGATGGTGGCAAGACCCTTGATCGTTGGGATCGGCGGTACGACACGCAGCGGCTCGTCCTCGGAACGGCTGTTGCATCAGGCACTCGCAGAAGCGCAGGCGGCGGGTGCCGACACGCTGGCCTTCAGCGGCGAAGGGCTGCTGTTTCCGATCTATGGAACGGCAAAGCCGGGCACAGCTGAGCAGGGCTTCATCGAAGCGCTGCGCCGCAGCGATGGCGTGGTCATCGCATCACCGGGCTATCACGGCTCGGTGTCGGGCATGCTGAAGAATGCGCTGGATTACATCGAGGAACTGCGGAGCGACGTCAGGCCCTATCTCCAGGGGCGGCCCGTCGGCCTGATCGCCGCGGCTGCGGGGTGGCAGGCGGGCGGGTCGACGCTGCAGCATTTGCGTTCGATCGTCCATGCCCTGCGCGGCTGGCCGACGCCGCTAGGCGTCATTACCAATTCGTCGCTGCCCAACTGCTGTTGTGGCGACCAGATCTCGCTGATGGTTGGCCAGGTCATGGATTTTGCGGGCGCGTTTGGCGCCGGCAAAGCCGGCATGGCTGCGCCGCTGCAGCCCTTCTGCGTGGCGTGAAATTGCTCGCCACGATGGCTGCGGCGTATCCCCCTGGGATGCGCCGCAGCCGAACTGGCCTCAGCTCATGCCGAGAGCGGCCTTGTAGAGGTCGAGGATCGCTTCGGCTTCGTCGCGCTCGGCCTGGTCCTGCTTGCGCAGGCGGATCAGGGTGCGCAGCGCCTTGGTGTCGAAGCCGGTGCCCTTGGCTTCGGCATAGACGTCCTTGATGTCGTCGGAGATGGTCTTTTTTTCTTCTTCAAGCCGCTCGATGCGCTCGATGAAGGCGCGCAACTGGCCGGCGGCAACAGTCTGGCTGGTATCGGTGATTTCGTCGGCCATGGGGCACTCCGCAATTGTGACTGGAACAGCGCGACTCGGCGCGCCATGGGGCATTTCGGCCCGGTTCGATGCCCGATGATGACAAGAGGGTCAAGGGGACGTGGCGGCGCAGCTGACACGACGCGGCGTAATTTTCGCCCATTGGTCCCTGTTAGTGATCCTTGGGCCGATTGGTCTCGAAGGCCGCCTTTTGCGCCTCGGTGGCGTCGCGCTGGTGCCTGGCCTGCCACTCGGCATAGGGCATGCCGTAGACGATCTCGCGCGATGTCTCCTTGGACAGCTCGATGCCGGCACTGGTGGCCGCGTCGCGGTACCAGTTGGACAGGCAGTTGCGGCAGAAACCGGCGAGGTTCATCATATCGATATTCTGCACGTCGGAGCGCTCGCGCAAATGCTCAAGCAGGCGGCGAAAGGCGGCCGCCTCGAATTCGCGCTGCTGCGCTTCGGTGAGTTCGGCCATTTCGATCTCCATCACAGCGGCCCGGTGCGCGAGCCGAATTGTCTGACTTCATGTATATCGGCACGGCGGTTGATCGCGTCAACGATCGGCGCCAGCCGATATGCCCAGGCGCTGGTGCCGGCATCGTCGCCGATAAGGTCCTGCCGTATTTCGATCAGGGCATGGGCAAAGCCGCTGACGATGGCGTGGCGAAACATGGTGTCGCCGCGCAGCGCCCCGTCATAAGGTTCGTTGTCGCCGACGATGATGCCGCCATCTTCGGCCAGCATCTCGATCAGCGGCCAGGCGGCGCGATTGTCCATGTCCCACAGGATACCGGCATGCCATGGCCTGATGCGGCCCTGCATGACCGGCGTGAACGAATGCACCGACAAGATAAAGGGTGCCGTGCCGGTCTGCTGGTGCACCGAGGCGACCATCGCGCCGACGGCGTCGTGGTAGGGCCGGTAGAAACTGTCGAGACGGCGTTCGCGCTCTTGGTTCGACATCGGATAATTGCCCGGGATGACCGAGCCGTCATAGAGCTGGCGGATCAGGGTCGGGTCGTCTTCGCCACGATTGGGATCGATCAGCAGGCGCGAGAAGTTGGCCATGACCGCCGGCGCAGCCAAGATCGTCGCCAGCTTGCGGGTCACCTGTTCGGCGCCGATGTCATAGGCGATGTGGCGCTCGAACTCCTCGGGCGGCAGGCCGAGATCGCCATATTCCTGCGGCAGGTCGCGCCGGGCATGGTCGCACACAAGCACCAGGCCGCGACCGCGATCGCCTTCGATGATTTCGAACGGGGCAAAGAGAGTGTTTCGCGTCATCGGAGGCAAATTGTCCTTCGGCACGGCTTCGGTGTAGATTTCGTCGCCGTTGCAGCTGTGGGGATATGTGCTAACGCCGTTGTTTTGCCAACCTTTTTTCGAATATGCCAGATGGGGCAGCAAATCACCGCGGCTGAGCGCATCTAAATCGATTGGATAAGCGCTGTGCGATGCGTTGACATGCGCCTGCACATTGCCGAAAAGGGCACCAGAACATGAAGAATACGTCGAAGAGGGGCTTGGGGATGGAACTTGCCGGAAGGCCGCGCGCACGCTCAGCCTTCGCAACGCTTTTCCTTTTCCTGGCAATTCCCCTGGTTGCCTCGGTCGCCGCGACGCCTGCGCGCGCCGATTTCAGGGTCTGCAATGCGACCCAGAGCCTCGTCGGCGTCGGCATCGGCTACCGCGCCAAGGCCGGCTGGATCACCGAAGGCTGGTGGCACATCGAAGGTCAGTCCTGCAAGACGCTGATCGAAGGCCCGCTGTCATCGAGGTTTTATTATCTCTATGCAGAAGATGCCGAGCGCGGCGGACGCTGGGATGGCCCCGTCAACATGTGCGTGGCTGAAAAAGAGTTCAAGGTTGCCGGGGTCACCGACTGCGTAGCGCGCGGTTTCCAGCGTGCCGGCTTCCAGGAATACGACACGGGCGAGCAGGCGAACTGGATGGTCCAGCTCACCGACGAGCCCGCAACGGGCGGCAATACGGCCGCCTCGGGAACCAACGGTCAATGAGACGCAGCCGCAAGGTCAAGATACTCGCCACACTCGGTCCGGCCTCCTCCGACGAGGTCATGATCCGCAAGCTCTTCGATGCGGGCGCCGACGTCTTCCGCATCAATATGAGCCATACCGACCACGATTCGATGCGCACGCTTGTCGGCCGCATCCGCAAGGTCGAGGAAGAGGCGGGCCGGCCGATCGGCATCCTCGCCGACCTGCAGGGGCCCAAGCTCCGCGTCGGCAAGTTCGCCAATGGCAAGGAAGAGCTGAGCGTCGGCCAGACCTTCACCTTGGACGACAGCGCCGAGCTCGGCGACAACAAGCGCGTGCACCTGCCGCATCCTGAAATTCTCAAGTCGGTCCAAGCTGGCCATCGCCTTTTGATCGACGACGGCAAGCTCGAGCTCCGGGCGACCAAGACCGACGGCAAGTCGATCGTCTGCACCGTGGTTGCCGGCAACAAGATTTCCGACAAGAAGGGCGTCAGCCTGCCCGACACCGACCTGCCGGTCGGCGCGCTGACCGAAAAGGACCGCAAGGACCTCGATGCGGTGCTCGAAACCGGCGTCGACTGGGTCGCGCTGTCGTTCATCCAGCGTCCCGAGGATCTGGCTGAAGCGCGCAAGATCGCCCAGGGGCGTGCGCTGCTGATGTCCAAGATCGAAAAGCCGCAAGCCGTTGCACGCCTTGCCGAAATCATCGAGCTGTCCGATGCCTTGATGGTCGCCCGTGGCGATCTCGGCGTCGAGATGCCGATCGAATCGGTTCCCGGCATCCAGAAGCAGATCACCCGTGCGGCACGCCGTGCCGGCAAGCCGGTGATCGTTGCCACCCAGATGCTGGAATCGATGATCACGGCGCCGGTGCCGACCCGCGCCGAAGTCTCCGACGTGGCGACTGCGGTGTTCGAAGGTGCCGATGCGATCATGCTGTCGGCCGAATCCGCCGCCGGACAATATCCGGTCGAGTCGGTGGCAACGATGGACCGCATTGCCCAGCAGGTCGAAAAGGATCCGACCTATCCCGGCATCATCAACGCCCAGCGTTCGCAGCCCGAAGCCACCGGTGCCGATGCCATTTCGCTTGCGGCGCGTGAAATCGCCGAGACGCTGAAGCTGTCGGCGATCGTCACCTACACCGCCTCCGGCACCACCGGCCTGCGCGCCGCGCGCGAACGGCCACAGGTGCCGATCATCGCGCTGTCGCCGATCCTGGCCACCGCGCGCCGGCTGTCGCTTTTGTGGGGCACGCATTGCGTTGTCTCGCCCGACGCCGCCAATCTCGACGACATGGTTGAACGCGCCTGTGGCGTCGCCTTCAACGAGGGTTTCGCAACTGGCGGCGACCGCGTCATCATCACCGCCGGCGTGCCGCTGCGCACGCCCGGGTCGACCAACATGCTGCGCATCGCCTATGTCGGGCCGGAAGGCAAAGGCAGCAGGTGAGTTTATGGCAGTAGGGGAATAGGGCAGTAGGCGGTGTCAGCCGTCCACGCCCTGTTCCTATTGCCCTACTGCCTCACTCCGCCGACGCCTTCTCGTTCACGCACATGTCCGTGCCGAAATCGTCGCCGGCGATCCTCGCTTCGACCTGCCGTGCCATGGCCTGCAGGTCGCGCGGCTGGCCGGCGAGCTTCTCGACAGCCGCTGCGACAAGATCGGGCGCGACCCAGTCCGGCTTGTGGCCGAGGTTGCCGACCCAGACCAGCTCGGCACCGGGAATGTCGCGGGCGAGGCCGATCGAGTGGATCTCCTCATAGACGACAGTATCGGCATCGCCTGAGATCACCACCGTCGGCGCCTTGATCTCGGGATAGCGCGGCGCTGCCTTCAGCGCGTGCCGGTACAATCCCTCGACATCGATGGCATTGGCGCGAAAAGCCCCCGGCCGCAGCACGAGCCTGATCGAGGCCTCCTCGACATAGAAGTCGGGCACCTTGTTGGGCGAGAAGACGCAGGTGGTCGCTGCCCCGATGCGCATAAGCCCGGCCGGATTGGCAACCATCGCGGCGAACAGCCGCCCGACCACCGGCCTGGCGCTCAGGCTGTAGTACCAGGAGGTGTCGCCGCCCGGCCACGGGTGCGTTGCCGCCGACAGGAACAAAAGCCCGCGTGTCTTGTCGGGATGTTCAAGCGCAAAGGTCGCCGCGATCGCGCCGCCGAACGAATGGCCGACGATGATCGCATCCTTGATGCCGAGCCTGTCCATCAGGGCCGCGATCGTCGCGGCCTGTCCTTGCTGGGTCTCGTTGTTGTTGGGCCCGCGTCCGGACCAGCCATGGCCGGGCCGGTCGAAGAACAGCATCTCGGCGCGGCCTTCAAACAGCTGCTTGAGCGGCAGCATCTGGTCCTTGAGGTTGGCGGATGCGCCATGGATGAAGACCAGCGGCGGCAGCTCCGGCTTGGCAGGTGCAGGCACATGGACATAGTGGATGCTGGCGCCTGATATGTCGATGAAGCTGCCCACGGGCGGGTTGCGGCGCTCGATCAGCCATGACGCCACGCCGGTAAAGCCGGCAAGCCCAAGCACGATCGTAACGAGCAGTACCAGGACGAAGGTGAGGATGTTCATGCGGCCAGGGCGAATGAGGGGAAGGCAGTGGCGAGTGGTTAGAAAACAAGGGTAGCGCATTCGGCGCCAACGGCGCACGCCCTAACTACTCACGATTCGCTATTGCCTGCTCGCTCTCAAATGCCTTCGCCGGCAAGCTCTTCCGACAGCCGCGACACCTCGTTCTGGGCGTTGCGCAGCATCGGATAGATGACGAGCACGCGCTGCCAGGCTTGCAGCGCCAGTTCATTGTGGTTGGTGTTGGCCATGATCTGGGCCATGCCGGAGAGGGCGCCGAAATGGCGTGGCTCGAGCTCCAGCGTGCGTTCGATGTCGGTCATCGACTTGCGGAAGTTGCCCATCATGAAATGCACCGTGGCGCGGCGGTTCCAGCCTTCGGCGTATTGGGGCTGCAGTGTCACGACCTGGTCGAGGAAATCGAGGGCGACGTCGAACTTCTTGGCTTGCAGCGCCTGTTGCGCCCACAGCATCATCAGGTCGACGGATGCGCTGCCGGAGCTGTACCAGACCTCCCAGATCCGGTTGGCGAGGCGTTCGGCGGCCTTTTCGTTGCGCTCGCGCTTGAGATCGGAAAACAGCGAATCGAGCTGCGTGTCAGCCTTGGCGATAATGGCATCGCCGCTCGTCTGGGCAAACGCCTGCAGCGGCAGCGGCGTTGCCGCGATGGTCAGGACAAAAAAGGCAAAAACGCTCCGCATGCGGAAATTCTAGACCCCCGCATGGGAACGTCAAACTGAAATTGCCGTGATGCGCCGGCCGAAAGCGGCCGGGCGAGCATCAGCCCTGGCGCGCCTTGTAGCGCGGGGCGGTCTTGTTGATGATGTAGATGCGGCCCTTGCGACGAACCAGCTGGCAGTCACGGTGGCGGCCCTTGAGCGCCTTGAGCGAATTCTTGATCTTCATGTCACTAACCCGTCAGATGGGGCCCATCTTCCGGGCCGAAACCAAAAGCGCGCCAAAGGAGCGCGCCCAATTTGTGTGAGTGGCTCTTAGACGAGGAGTCTTGGCCAGTCAACCGCGCGTCGGTGCTGCGTCGCGGATTGATCGGCTTTTTTGCCGGCAACGGGTGCGGTCATGCCTGCGCCGGGACTTGCCACCATTAGGCATCGCTGGAATCCTCCGCCCGACCAGGCAATGGAGGGATAGATGCGACTTCCGATTCTCTTGGTTTCATTCGCATGCTCGTTGGTGGCATCAGTTGCAATCGCCGAGGAATGCGACCGCAACGACCAAAGCCAGGCCGGCATGAACATCTGTGCCGGTGCCGACTATGCGGCGTCCGACGCCAAGCTCAATGCTGCCTATGGCGAGATCATCAAGCGGCTCTCCGACAATGCCGACGCGCGCAAGCTTTTGCAGGATGCGCAGCGCGCCTGGATCGCCTTCCGTGATGGCGAATGCGCGTTTTCCTCGTCGGGCGTCGGCGGCGGTTCGGCCTATCCGATGATCTACGCGATGTGCCTGAAGGACGTGACCGACACGCGCCTCGCGCAACTTGGCGTCTATCTCAAATGCGCGGAAGGCGACATGAGCTGCCCGGTGCCGGCAAACTAGGGCCAGCCTGCAGCGCTAGGCGTATTCCGCCTTGTTGTTGATCTCGCAGGGAAGGCCGAACTGCTCGCCCCAACGGCAGAGCGAGCCAGCTGCCACATTGAGCGCTGTGCCGCGTTCGGTGAGCGAATAGACCACCTTGGCCGGCATCTCCGCATAGACTTTCCGGTCGACAAGCCCGTCTGCCTCGAGCTCGCGCAACTGTTGCGCCAGCATCTTTTCGCTGATCCCGGGAATCGACTGCCTCAATCGGCCGAACCTGCGCGAGGCCGTGCCAAGCTGGCACAGGATGTCCACCTTCCATTTGCCTTCGGTCATCCTGACAGCTGCCGCAAAGCCGTTGTCCGTCGTCTTGTTCATCGAGCCTTCCTTACCTTCAGGTGACCACTTACGCCGAGGTTCGTATTGTGTGCCGCCCGTTCCACCATACCTCCACCACGTCGCGACAGAGGTCGCGTCGTGGCGCCGCCATTTGATATGGAGAGTTGGAATGAAGCGTTCAATCGCCGTTGTTGGAACCGGCCGCATGGGCTCTGCTCTTGCCCGTGCCCTGCTGGCAAAGGGCCATCGCGTCACGGTCTGGAACCGGACAAAGGAAAAGGCCGAGCCGCTGGCCCTTTTAGGCGCAAACATTGCGCCTTCGGTGCTGGAAGCGGTGTCTGCCGCCGAAATCATCATCGTCAATGTCAGCGATTATGCGGCGACGGCAGCCATCCTGCGCGACGCCGACATCACTTCCGTCCTTCGCGGCAAGCTGATCGTCGAGCTGACGTCGGGAACGCCGCATGGCGCACGCGCAGCCGCCGAATGGTGGGCCGGGCATGGGGCCAGCTATCTCGATGGCGCCATCATGGCGACGCCTGACTTCATCGGCACCGATGCCGGAACGATCCTGGTCTCCGGGCAAGGCCAGGCCTTCCGGGACAATGAGGAGGTCTTTCGCGCCCTGGGCGGCAATGTCCAGCACGTCGGACAAGACCCCGGGCGTGCGAATGCGCTCGATAGCGCGCTGCTGTCGCTGATGTGGGGCGAACTGTTTGGCGCGCTCAACGCAATTGCCGTGTGTCAGGCCGAAGAGATCGACCTGGGTGAACTGGGCCGGCAATGGACCGCGACGGCACCTGTCGTCGAGGGGCTTGTATCCGACCTCATCAAGCGCACTCATGCCGGCCGTTTTGCCAGCGACGACGAGACGCTGTCGTCGATCTCCGCACATTACGGCGCCTTTCAGCACCTGGTGGAACTGATGGATGCACGCGGGATCGATCGCTCCATCGTTGGCGGCTACGACGCCATCTTCCAGCGGGCGATCGCGGCTGGCCAACTGCAAGGCGATTTCGCGGCGCTGTCGCAATTCCTCGGCAAGGCCGCGTAAGAGCAGCGCCAGGAAGGAGGCTGGCCGCGGTGTTGGCCAGCCTCCGGTAAACAGCCAGCCTCCGGCAAACAATTGATGCAAGGAAATCGAATGTCTCTGACGCTTCTCCTGGACACCTATTGTGCCGCTTGGTCGACCGAGAGCGCCGAGCAGCGGCGGGTGCTTTTGCTGTCGGTCTGGGCCGAGGGCGCAACATATACGGACCCGTCAGTCCATGCCGAAGGCGCGGACGAACTGCTTGCGCATATCGCGACAATTCAGGCCAGACATCCCGGCGCCCGCATCCTGCGCAGCAGTGACGTTGATGTTCATCATGGCGTCGCGCGCTTCGCCTGGAGGTTCGTGATGCCCGACGGATCGTCGCCATCAGAGGGCCTGGACATAGCTTTCGTCGACCCCGACCAGCAGCTGATAACGCGCATCATCGGCTTTTTTGGCGCGCTGAAACCATCCTCGCCCACAAGCTGAGCCGGCGTCGGAGCTTTGAGGCGCCAAGGCTTGCCGGCCCTTGACCAGCTACAGCGGGATTTCGTCGCTTGCGATCGAGCTCGCGAAACGGGCTCCGGAGCATTTCCGCTTTTCTTCGAATCGCGGAATCGCTCTATCTTCTTGTTTTTGCGCAATTCCTAGGGAAAACCGCTACGCACTTTTCCTGGAATTGCTCTGGCCTATACCGCCCGTCAGCGGCGCGGCAACAGCCGGGTGAAGTGGCCCATCTTGCGGCCCGGCCGCGCTTCGGCCTTGCCGTAGAGATGGACGGCGACGTCAGGCTCGGCGAGCAGGGCCGGGACCTTGGCGATATCGTCGCCGATCAGGTTTTCCATGACGCAGTCGGCGTGGCGGTTGGCGTCGCCGAGCGGCAGGCCGGCAACGGCGCGGATGTGCTGCTCGAACTGCGAGACGACGCAGGCCGCTTCGGTCCAGTGGCCGGAATTGTGCACGCGCGGCGCCATCTCGTTGACCAGCAGCGAGCCGTCGGCAAGCACGAAGAACTCGACACCGATGACGCCGACATAGTCAAGGGCGGCGAGAATCTTGCGTGCCGCGTCGCGCGCGGCTTCAGCGGTTTCGCTGCCGATCGCCGCCGGCAGCGTCGAGGTCGCCAGGATGCCGTTGCGATGCACGTTCTCGGCCGGGTCGAAGGCGGCGATGCTGCCATCGGTGCCGCGCGCGGCGATGATCGAGATTTCGCGCTCGAAGGCAACGAAGGATTCAAGCACCAGCGGCACATTGCCGAGCGAGGCGCAGGCGCCGTCGAAGCCGCCCGTCGTCATGTTGCGGAAGACCATCTGGCCCTTGCCGTCATAACCCATGCGGCAGGTCTTGAGCACGCCGCTGCCACCGAAGGCCTTCAGCGCCTCGGCCAGCTCGGCATCGTTTTCCACAGGCCGGAAGTCGGCTGTGGATATCCCGATGCCGTTCAGGAAGGTCTTTTCGACGAGCCGGTCCTGGGCCACTTCAAGGGCGCGGGCCGGGGGATAGACGGCGACCGTGCGGCCCAGCTGCTCGGCGGCGACAACCGGCACGTTTTCGAATTCATAGGTGACGACGGCACTGGCGCGCGCCAGCTCGTCGAGAGCTGCCGGGTCGTCATAGGCGGCGACGATCTGGCGGTTGGCGACCTGGGCTGCCGGGCAGTCGGGCTGCGGCTCCAGAACGACCGTCTGGTAGCCGAGGCGGGCGGCTGCCATGGCCAGCATGCGGCCGAGCTGGCCGCCGCCGATGATGCCGATGGTGGCGCCGAGAGGCAGCGGGGCGCTCACGCGTCGTCCGTCGGCTGTTCGGCGACCCTGGCGGTCTGGGTGGCGCGCCATTCGTCGAGCCTTGCGGCAAGCGCGTCGTCGGAAAGGGCAAGCACGGCTGCGGCAAGCAGCGCCGCGTTGGCCGCACCGGCCTTGCCGATGGCCAGTGTGCCGACAGGAATGCCGGCCGGCATCTGGACGATGGAGAGCAGCGAATCCTGGCCCGACAGCGCCTTCGATTCGACCGGCACGCCGAACACCGGCAACGGGGTCATCGCCGCCGTCATGCCGGGAAGATGGGCAGCACCGCCGGCGCCGGCGATGATGACACGGAAGCCGGCTGATTTGGCGCCCTTGGCGAATTCGTAAAGACGGTCAGGCGTGCGGTGGGCCGAGACGATGCGCGCCTCATGAGCGATGCCGAGCACTTCGAGCAATTCGGCGGCATGACGCATGGTCGCCCAGTCGGACTGGCTCCCCATGATGATGGCGACGTCGACCCTGTCTTTGCTCACGCGCGGCACCCCTGCTTGATAAGCCTGCGCTTAACCGAAATGCGCTGCCATCGCAACCAAAGGCCATCCGAAAATGGCGGTTTGTCAGGCGATGATGTCGGGGATGATGCGGTCTTCGATCTGGGTGATCTTGTCCTTGAGCACCAGCTTCTTTTTCTTCATCCGCTGGATCTGCAACGTATCGCAGCCCATGGCGATCATCGCGTTGATCGCCGAATCGAAATCGGCATGGTCCTGCTTCAAGCGTGCAAACTCGAGACGAATCTCGGCCTGTTCCTGTTCCGACATGTCTACCGTCTGCAAACTCACTGGCGCACCCGGGGCGCTCCTAAGGCGGGGTCGGCGACTCCTTGTCACCGGCGCGAAGCCCTTATCACATTTCGCGCTGTCAGGAAATGCTACCACACTTTATTCGACATCGCCGATCGAGGGTGGCAGACTGTCATGGTTCCGTCACAGAGCACTGTCTGCGGTGGGCAGGGCTGTGCCCGGGGCATCGAGGAAACCATGAAAGGGAGAACCAATCATGTCTCTTGCTTCCCATCTTGAAGAACTCCAGCGCAAACATGGTGACGTCGAGCGACAGCTCGGCGAAGCAATGAATCATCCATCCATGGACGACCTGCAAATCGTAGCGCTGAAGCGTCGCAAGCTGGCTCTCAAGGACGAGATTGAAAAGCTGAGAGGCGACGATCCGACCCAGCACTAGGCGACGATCGCGATCTCTTCATAAGGCCCCATGACTGAGGCAAGGGCCCGACAGCCGGCGGCGAAACAACATCGCCGCCGGGACAGGGTGTTGTTTATCAGCCAAACCAGCGCATCATAAAGCCAGGCGCCGTGCAGCGCGGCTGGTGGATTTGCCATGCTGGCATGGGCGCTGACGCTGCGATCCGCAGTGTCTTTGGCCTGCAATAATCGTGGGTCTGCTGCAACAGTGGAAATCTCTGCCGTTGCAGCTGGACTTTTTCCGCCGCCTCAGGCGTCCCAGAACTGGTCGAGCCAGATGTTGAGCTTGCGAAAGCCGCCGACGCTGACCGCATAGACGCGGCGCGTGCCTTCGGCGCGGGCGCTGACGAGCCCGGCATCGAGCAGCACCTTGAGATGCTGCGATACCGCCGGGCGCGAAACCGGCAGGCCCGCGGCGAGCTCGCTGACGGTCTTGGGGCCACGCCGCAATTCTTCCAGCAGATGGCGCCGGTTGGCATCCGATATGGCGAGGAAGGGCGCGTCTGTTGTCATGGCCCATTTGTGCCGCAACATCAGCCAAATCTCAACTACCGGTCGTAAAGCAGGTGCCGGGCTGCCCAGCACTGCGTTGCCCGTCAGGCGGCATCCTCGTGGCGGGGGTCGAGCCTGAGCGACTCAGGCGTCGCTGAGCGGTCGGCCGGCTGGGTCTTGAAGGCCTCGCGATCCTCGATCGGCACCGGCGCGCGGCGCTTGATGCGCAGCGCGGTGTAGCCGGCGAGCATGAAATGCGCTGCGGCGGTGGCGAGGAACAGCGCCTCGGGCCGCATCACATCCATCAGGCCGGCGCCCAACATCGGCCCGACCATGGTGCCGAAACCGTAAAGCAGCAAAAGCCCGCCTGAAACCTTGACGAAGTCCTCCGGCTTGGCGTGGTCGTTGGCATGCGCCACCGCCAGCGAATAAAGCGTGTAGGCAAAGGCGCCGTAGCAGGCGGTCATGGCGATGACGAAGACGCCGGAGCGCGGCGCGACAAGGAAGATCAGCACGGCGGCGATCGCCGAGGCCAGCGAGGCGCCGATCAGCACGTAGCGGCGGTCGGTGCGGTCGGAGATCTTGCCGACCGGGATCTGCAGCGCGGCACCGGCGACCACCACCAGGCTCATCATCAGCGCGATCTCGGGCGTCGAGATGCCGACGCGCGCGCCATAGACCGCGCCCAGCGTGCCCCAGTCGCCATTGGCGACGCCGATGAGGAAACAGGCGACCGAGGCGACAGGGGAGTTGGCGTAAAGGCCCTTGATGTCGAGCGAGACGTCCTGCAGCGGCTTGGGGTGGGCAGCGCTGGAGACGGCGGTCGGAATCAGCGACAGGCAAAACAAGATGCCTGTGACCATGAACAGCGACGAGCTGGTGACGTCGCCGCCGGCGACCATCATCTGGCCGGCCATGATCGAGGCATAGGTGACCATCATGTAGAGGCCAAAGACGGTGCCGCGGTTTTCGTTGGTGGCGCGCTCGTTGAGCCAGCTCTCGATGACCATGAAGGCGCCGGCCATGGCAAAGCCGGTGAAGGCGCGCAGCGCGATCCAGACATATTCGTTGACGATCAGGCCGGTCAGCAGCGCGATGATCGCCGCCGACGCGGCAAAGGTACCGAAGGCGCGGACATGGCCGGCGCGGCGCACGACACGCGGGGCGAAATAACAGCCGGCAACAAATCCGCCGGCCCAGGCGGTGCCCATCAGGCCGAGTGCGGTGGTCGAAAAACCTTCTTCCTGGCCGCGCAGCGGCAGCAGCAGGCCATGCAGGCCAGAGGCGGCGAGCAGGAAGGCGGTGCCGCGCAGCAAAGACAGGATCGGCCGGTAGGTTGCGAGCATCAGGTGTCCCACCACGAATCAATTAGCGCCTGTAGGTGATGATAGCCTCTTTGGGGCTTATCGGTGGCGCGTGAGCGTCAGCCGCGCTTGAACAGCGCTTCGGCGGCCGATTTGGTCGAGCCCTTGGCGGCAAGTTCGGCCTCGAGCCGCACGATTTCGGCGCGCAGGGCAAGGATGCGCTCGTTCAGTTCGCCGACCGACAGCAAAGACAGGTCCTGGCCGATCTCGTGGACGGTCTTTTTCTTTTTCGGCTCGTCGTCGAACAGCGCCATCTCGCTTTCCTCCATGTCAGACAGGGGTTTGGTCAGACAGGCGTTTGCCTGATTTGCCAATCAGAATACATAGTGCGGCCAACGGCATGTAAAGTCCGGCACATGCAAAGTCCGGGACATGTAAAGTCGGACATGGAACGTCCGGGAGATGCCGGACCAGCGGAGACCGAAAAGACATGGCCACCAGACTTCCCGACAAGATGCTTGCGGTGGCGATCTCGCAGCCGGGCGGGCCGCGCGTGCTCAAGGCGGAAAAGCGCGACCTGCCGGAATTGGGCACAGGCGAGATCCTGATCAGGGTGCATGCAGCAGGCGTCAACCGGCCCGACGTGCAGCAGCGCAAGGGCGCCTACCCCGCGCCGCCTGGCGCCTCCGACCTGCCCGGGCTTGAAGTGTCGGGCGAGGTGGCAGCCCTTGGCGCAGGTGTTGCGCGTTGGCGGCTTGGCGACGCGGTCTGCGCGCTGACGCCGGGCGGCGGTTATGCCGAATACGCCAGGGTGCACGAAACCAACGCGCTGCCGCTGCCCACAGGCTTCACCTTCACCGAAGCAGCGGCGGTGCCGGAAACCTTCTTCACCGTCTGGCACAATGTGTTTGAGCGCGGCGCGCTCAAGCCGGGCGAAACGCTTCTGGTGCATGGCGGCTCGTCGGGCATCGGCACCACAGCGATCCAGCTCGCCTCGGCCTTCGGCGCCTATGTCATTGCCACCGCCGGCTCCGCCGACAAATGTGCTGCCTGCCTCAAGCTCGGGGCCGACCGCGCCATCAACTACAAGTCGGAGGATTTCGTTCAGGCGGTGAAAGACGCCACCGACGGCAAGGGCGCCAATGTCATCTTGGACATGGTCGGCGGCGACTATGTCGGCCGCAACTACCATGCCGCAGCGGTCGACGGCCGCATCGTCCAGATCGCGACGCAAGGCGGGGCGGTGGCGAGTGCCGACTTCTCCAAGCTGATGGTCAAGCGGCTGACCCATACCGGCTCGACGCTCAGGCCACGCACCACCGAGTTCAAGGGCGCGATCGCCGCCGCCCTCGAAGCCCAGGTCTGGCCGCTGCTCGCTGTCCGCCGCGTCGCGCCCGTGATGGACATGATCTTCCCGCTCAAGGAAGCCTGGCGCGCGCATGAGCGCATGGAAGAGGGCGAACACATCGGCAAGATCGTGCTGGATGTGGGGTGAGGGGTTTCGTCCGGCCGGTGCCGCGAGTTTCTGGCTCCAGCGGCCCATCAACTGCTCGTAGCCGGCGCGTCCATCGCGTCTCAGACGCGGCCGTTCCTCAATGGGTTGAAAACCGAACGGCTTGGACCGCTCCGCTGCACCATAGGCGGGCGTCGAGCTAGTGATTTGATCGATAGTCGATATTTGGATTCACGATTTCAATAAAAGCGTCTCAAGTGACACTCTTTGGCTCAGGACCTATCCACAAATCAGAGCCAGAGAAGAGTCCATGCCCTTTATCAGAAACACTTGGTACGCAGCAGCTTGGTCGAAAGAAATAAACCGGCAGATGCTGGCACGTACGATCGCCAATGAAAAGATCGTCTTTTATCGTACCGAAGCCGGTGGTGTCGCCGCAATCGAAGATCGTTGTCCGCACCGTTTTGTTCCACTTCATCTTGGCAAGCTTGAAGGTGATATTGTCGAGTGCGCTTATCACGGACTCTGCTTCGATCCGTCCGGCGCTTGCACGCTCAACCCGCACGGAGATGGTAAGATCCCGCGCGCGGCTCGAGTGAAAAGTTACAAGGTTGTCGAGAAGTACAACGTGGCTTGGCTTTGGCTCGGCGAGGCCGAGTTGGCCGATGAAGGCCTAATCGCTGACTTCAGCGTCATGACAGACCCGAGGTTTTGCACGGTCAGCAGCTATCTTCACGTCAAGGCGGGTTACCAGCTCATTTCCGATAACCTTCTCGATCTTAGCCATGGTCAGTATATCCATCCCATGTTCAAGAATGCGGAGGGACCGCCACACTTCGAACCGGAAAAGAACCCATCGGACAACGAAGTCTGGGCACGCTTCTCGCGGCCGAACCAATACCCAAACAAGTACTTCCAGATGCTCGGCTATCCGGCGGATCGGCGCGGCGACCATCGCAACTTCATGCGTTGGTCGACGCCATCACTGCTGCTCCTCGACGTTGGCATGACTGGCGTTGGCCGGCCTGTCGAAGAGGGGCTATCAATCCCCACGTCACACCTGCTCACCCCTGAAACGGACCTTACCACTCACTATTTCTGGGCCATGTCGCGTGACTTCCGCCAGGACGAAGCAGCGTTGAGTGAGGAGCTCTTGCGGGTTGGGGTGGCGGTCTTTGACGACGAAGACAAGCCGGTCATCGAGGCTCAACAGATTGCGATCGACACCAGCGAACTGATGGCGCTCAATCCCGTCTTGCTGCAAACCGATGGGCCGGCTGTCAGAGCTCGGCGTATCGTCGACGCCAAGCTGCAAGCGGAGCGCTAGCATTTTGACCCTTAGAGCGCCCCGGAAAGAGCAACGTCTCGTCCGGGGCGCAATTGGCTGTCCTCATCAGGATTGGCAACGAGAGTGATCAAGCGATTTGTGGCCCGCGCTGCGGAGATGAGCTAACGTGCAGGGAGTACCAACCGTTCAAAAGCGCGTCATGCGATTCCGCCATCTGGACATGAATTTGCTGGTCGCGCTGGACGCAATTCTCACGCACCAGAACATTACGCGTGCGTCCGAGCGGCTGTGCTTGAGTCAATCCGCCACGAGCGGCATCCTCGCCCGTCTGCGTGAGCATTTTGAGGACGACCTCGTCGTTAGAAGCGGGCGCCGCATGGCGCTCACGCCCTTGGCAGAGGAGCTGATTAACCCGCTCTCCGCAATTCTCTCCGAAACAGAAAAGCTCCTGGCGATGAGGAGCGCATTTGATCCTGCGAGTTCGGACAGGCAGTTTACAATCGCTTGTTCCGACTATGTCTGGGCGACGTTAATAGTTGAAATTATTTCGCATTTGCGTCTGATTGCACCTTCGGTGAACATTTATTACCAGGGTCCGAGTTCCCGCTTCTACAAAACCGACATCGACCTGCTGATTGTCCCTGACCGATTTATGCTTGAGGACTGCCATTTCATTCCGCTCCCGCCCAAAGCGTATGTATGCATCGTTTGGGCGAACAACGATTTGATCGGCAAATCGATTTCATTGGAAGACTTCCTCGAAGTCAGGCATGCGCAAGCCTATAGTGAACGAACGACCTTTATCGAAGCCTGGTTTCTCAAGCAGTTCGGAAAAGCGCCAAGAGCAGGAATAACGGCACCCAGCTTTACGCTGTTGCCGGATGCGTTGATCGGGACGCATTTCCTCGCATTGGTGCCTCAGGATCTCGCTGAGCGAGCGGCCGCACACCTTCCAATTCGAACAGTCGAGGTCCCGTTTGAGCTGCCTCTGATGACTGACGTCTTGCAGTGGCGCCGTTCCCATGACCGAGACCCCGGCCTGCAATGGATGCGCGATGAAGTGGTCCGTGTTGCGGCTCAGAAATCAAAGTCGAAACGCTGATCTATCGTGCTGACGGATAGCAGCCGTCCATAATGCCAATTTCCCCGCATCGTTGCGCCCGCTTACAATTCTAGAGGTCAGGTTTCTCCCCGACAGCGTGGGAGCCGGAAATCCTGATCAATGGATTTGTATGACCAATGACCAATGAAGCTAGTCAACTTATGAACGTGCGCATCCGTCGTTTCGAGGTGATCGCAAAGGATATTGCATGCTTGGAAATTGTTCCTGCCGGTGATTTTGAGCTTCCTCCCTTTTCGGCCGGATCCCACGTCGACGTTTTCATCAACGACGGCGTCATTCGACAATACTCGATATGCAACGATCCGGCCGACCCCTCCCACTATCGCCTTGCTGTCCAGGAAGAGGCGACCTCGAGAGGTGGTTCCAAGGCGATCCATGAGACGTTCCGCACGGATGATGTGATCCGTATCAGCCGGCCGCGAAACAATTTCGGCCTTGCAGAAGATGCGGAGGATATTGTCTTGGTTGCCGGAGGAATTGGCGTAACGCCGATCCTGTCGATGGCGTACCAATTGTCGCGCCGCCAGGCTGATTTCACCTTTCATTTATGTGCCCGCTCGCGGGACCGAGCAGCCTTTGTCGAAGAGATAGCCGCAAGTCCTTTTGCGTCGAGATTTCACCTGCACCTGGATGAAGGCCCGTCCCAGCAGCGCTTCGACCCTTTCCGTGCTTTTGGAGAAATCGGTCCGCGGGCGACGGTCTACATCTGTGGACCGAAAGGTTTCATGGATTTTGTCGCCGGCGCTGCGAAAAACTCTGGCTGCCAGGCAGGACGCATTCACGTCGAGAGCTTTACGCCCCTCAAGATCGAAGGCGAAGCTGAGTTCGAAGTAGTAGCGGCGCGCAGTGGAATGACGATAACCGTGCCCTCCGATAAATCCATTGCCGATGCGCTGATCGATGCCGGCATCATGCCAAAGCTGTCTTGTGAACAGGGCATCTGTGGCTCGTGCCTGACACGCGTGATCAGTGGCGATGTCGACCATCGCGATACTTATCAGACTGACAATGAAAAACGGGAAAACAAACAGATGTCCATCTGTTGTTCGAGAGCAAGGTCAAAGCAGATTGTGCTCGACATCTAATGTTACCCGGCGACGAACAGAAACGACACAAGGATCATCATGAAAACCCGCGCTGCAGTCGCCGTCGGAGCTGGAAAGCCGCTCGAGATCATGGAGGTCGACCTCGAAGGGCCGCGCGAGGGCGAGGTGCTTGTCGAAATCAAGGCGACCGGCATCTGCCACACCGACGAGTTCACCCTGTCGGGTGCCGATCCCGAAGGCATCTTCCCTGCCATTTTGGGCCATGAAGGTGCCGGCGTCGTCGTCGATGTCGGCAAGGGTGTGACCTCGCTCAAGAAGGGCGACCACGTCATCCCGCTCTATACGCCGGAATGCCGCTCCTGCCCGTCCTGCCTCAGCCGCAAGACCAACCTGTGCACCGCGATCCGCTCGACCCAAGGCCAAGGTCTGATGCCGGATGGCTCGAGCCGGTTTTCGATCGGCAAGGACAAGATCTTCCACTATATGGGCTGCTCGACGTTTTCGAACTTCACCGTGCTGCCCGAGATCGCGCTGGCCAAGGTCAATCCGGACGCCCCGTTCGACAAGATCTGCTACATCGGTTGCGGGGTAACGACAGGCATAGGCGCGGTCATCAACACCGCCAAGGTCGAGATCGGTTCGACGGCGATCGTCTTTGGCCTCGGCGGCATCGGCCTCAATGTGCTGCAGGGTCTGCGCCTTGCCGGTGCCGACATGATCATCGGCGTCGACATCAACAATGACCGCAAGGCCTGGGGCGAAAAGTTCGGCATGACGCATTTCGTCAATCCGAAGGAGGTCGAAGGCGACATCGTGCCTTACCTCGTCAACATGACCAAGCGTGGTGCCGACCAGATCGGCGGTGCCGACTACACCTTCGACTGCACCGGCAACGTCAAGGTGATGCGCCAGGCGCTCGAAGCGTCGCATCGCGGCTGGGGCGAGTCGATCGTCATCGGTGTCGCCGGTGCCGGCCAGGAGATTGCGACGCGTCCGTTCCAACTGGTCACCGGGCGGACCTGGAAGGGCACCGCCTTTGGTGGCGCGCGTGGCCGTACTGACGTTCCGAAGATCGTCGACTGGTACATGGAGGGCAAGATCCTGATCGACCCGATGATCACGCATACGCTCAAGCTCGAAGACATCAACAAGGGTTTCGACCTGATGCATGCGGGCGAAAGCATCCGCAGCGTGGTCGTCTACTGACGCTCCTTTTTTGAGGGGGGCGCATCTCGAATAGTCATCAACAGGGAGGAACAGGACATGGCTTCAGTTTCGATACATCCGGCACTCGACGGCGGGATCAAACCCGGCAGTGCTGCCTTCACCGGCGGCACGCTCGTCTGCGCCTGCGCTGACAAACCGGTCAAGGTGGCGATCAAGGGCCAGGTCGCCCACAACCATGCCTGCGGCTGCACCAAGTGCTGGAAGCCGGAGGGGGCCAAGTTCTCGGTCGTTGCCGTCACCGCGCATGAGAATGTGACGGTGTTGGAAAATGGCGACAAGCTTGCGGTCGTCGATCCGTCCGCACTGATCCAGCGCCACGCCTGCAAGGGCTGCGGCGTGCACATGTATGGCCCGGTCGAACGCGACCATGCCTTCAAGGGCCTCGACTTCATCCATCCCGAGCGCTTCCAGGAAGCGGGTTGGGCCGAGCCGGGCTTTGCCGCCTTCGTGTCGTCGATCATCGAGGCGGGCGTCGACCCCGCCGAAATGGACGGCGTGCGCGGCCAGCTGAAGGAGCTTGGGCTCGAGCCCTATGACTGCCTGTCGCCCGGATTGATGGACTACATCGCGACATGGACGGCGAAGAAATCGGGCGTGCTGAAGGCATAGCCAATTAAAATCCGTCGCTGCAGCAACCCAATAGAATGGCGTAAGCCGACGAGGGTGGCGTGCAATGCACAATCAACAATGGGAGAAGAAATTGTCTAAGATACTGAGAATAATGAGCTTGGTGATGTTTGCTTACAGCGCTGCAATGCTGTCTACGCCCGCGTGGGCAGCAGATCCTGTAAAACTTAGGTTTAGTTGGAAGTTGAAGGGGGAATATGGGTTTTTCTATCTTGGAAAAGAGAAGGGCTTGTATCAACGCAATAATGTTGACCTAGATTTGGGAGAAGGTGCCGGAGCGCAAGCGGCCCTAGGTGCGCTTGTTCAAGGCAACGAGGACGTTGTCATTGTACCTGCGATATTTGCTATCTCGGCAATCCAGAAGGGCATGCCCGTCAAGATCGCGGCAATCTACCAGAAACGCACCCCGTTCGCATTCATCTCGAAGCTGGACCATGCTGTTACAAAGCCAAGCGAGATCGAAGGCCGGTCGCTTGCAGTTTCGGTCGGTGACACCGCAACGACCTATCTGGGTGCCTTCTGCAAGGCCAACAAAGTCGATTGCAGCAAAATCCAGCAAATTCAGTTGGATCCTCAACTGAAGATTCCACAATTCATGCAAGGGCGCGTCGATCTGATTACCATCTACACCAATGTTGATCTGCCACTCATCGAACAGAGGACCGGGATGAAGTTTGCTGTCCTCGACCTTCCGAACTTTGGTTTGTCGGTGCCAGGACTGGCGGCGGTGGTAAGCGACCGTGGCATTGCCGAAAAGCCCGACGTCCTCAAACGCTTCCTACAGGCTACCAAAGAAGCCATCGAACTTACTCGCGAGGATCCCGCATCGGCCACCGCTGCGTTGCTTCAAGCCTGGAGCGCGGCTCCCTCCCAGGAATTGGTCCAACAACAAATAGTCGCAACTTCTGCGACTTTGGACACAGGGAGTGAGAAACCAATCGGCTGGATCAGCGACGACCTTATCAATGAGGCCTTGGACCTAATTTCCACTAATGGGGAGATAGGCGAGCGCCGCCCTCCTTCGGATTTTTACACCAACGAGCTTTTGGAGAAATAGAGTCGGTGTCTGGTTGAACCGCCTGGCGATGCCTAGGCGGTTCGACTGATTGTTTGCCCATCCTGTCTATCGGCGCCCAATTTTGTTCCCTTGGTACAGGGGGCCGGCGAGCGCCCTATAAAGTAAGCTCCCAGAGCGGCCGCTTTTGCCGTGTAGCTGCCGAAACCAGACCATCAGCTTTTGACCCCCGAACAGAACATGTCCTTCGCTCGATAAGGTAGCCTTTTCGCCAAACAGACACGCCGTTCCCTTCTGATTGGTCCGCGATTATGGTGGTGCCGACTTCTGGCCAACATTAACCGCACGTGACCTCACCCCTCTCCAATCCTCGCCTCCTCGGCCTCGCGCTCTGGCTCGCAGCAATGGCGGCGTTCGCGCTCTATTCGGTCGAGACGTCCAAGGCGCGGCTGGCGGGTGAGCTGGAGGTGACCGGGCGGACGTTGCACCGGCTGATCTCGCAGCGGGCGGCGCAGCATGATGCGCATATGACCAGCCTGATCGCGCTGACCAGCGCCGACCCGCCCTTGGGCGCGGTGCGGCAGGTGATGGAGAGCATATCAAGGTTTTATCCGCGCATCGCCTGGATCGCGCTGGTTTCGCTTGGTGGGGAAGATGGTGGGGCGGCTGGTGCCAAGGGCGAAGGGGCGGCGGCCGGCGCCGGCG
Organism: Aminobacter carboxidus; assembly: GCF_014863355.1. Taxonomy (GTDB): domain Bacteria; phylum Pseudomonadota; class Alphaproteobacteria; order Rhizobiales; family Rhizobiaceae; genus Aminobacter; species Aminobacter carboxidus. The sequence continues at coordinate 731,456 of NZ_JACZEP010000002.1, forward strand.
TCGCGCCCGGCGCAGTCAGGACGCTGGTCGAGGTGCCCGAGGGCGGCGGCGAGAACCTCGCACCGTTGCGCGGGGCGATCGGCGAACAGCTGCGCGGCAAGATCTCGGTCTATACGAGCCAGAATGGGCGCTATCTGCTGGCCAAGCGGGCGCAGGCGCCTTCTGATGCGGCACTGGTGTTCGGCATCGACGCCAGGCTGCTGCTGGAGCCGGAGGAGCGCCCCGGCTGGGCGCATCTCAGGCTCGTGCTTGACGGCCAGGAGCTGCTGGACCTGCCGGCGGACGAGGGCGCGGGCAGCGCGCTTGTGACAGCACCGCATTTCGAAAAGGTGATCGACGGCGAGGGGCAGCGCATCCTGCTTACGCTCGACCGGGCTTTGCCGCTGGCAGCACTGTTGCCGCCGGGCCAGTTGCTGGGCTTTGCCGGCTTGGCGGGCCTTGCGTCGTTTGCGCTGATGTTTGCCTTGCGCCAGCGGGCGGCGGCGCAGGCATCGCTGCAAACGGCACGGCAAGCGGAGGCGCGCGCATTGTTGCAGGAGCGGGAAACACTTCTGGCGCATGCCTCGCGCGTCAACGCCATGGGCGAGCTTGCGTCCGGCATGGCGCATGAGCTGACGCAGCCGCTGACGGCGGTGCTGAGCCGCAGCCAGGCGGCACTGAGGCTCGCGGGCGCCGACAAGCCCGATCTCGGGCTGATCACCCAGGCGCTTAACGTCAATGTGCGCGAGGCCAAGCGCGCCGGCGAAATGCTGAAACGCATGCGCGACTATGCCTCCAACAAGGCGCCGGCGCCTGTCGCGTCTGATCTGAACGGGATCGTTACCGAGATCGTGGCGCTGACTTCTGCCGATCTGGTGCGGCGCGGCATCGCGCTGGAGCTTGCGCTCGGCGAGGACAGGCCGGAGGCGGTGGTCGACCCTATCGAGATGGAGCAGGTGCTGCACAATCTGATCCGCAATGCGGCCGATGCGCTGGAAGGCGCCGTGGGCGCGCGGATCAGCATCGAAACGCGCGTCCTGGGCGGCGAGGTGCAGATCGTGGTGTCGGACAACGGGCCGGGCATCGCAGCTGCGGTGCTGCCAAAGCTGTTTGTGCCGTTCTTCACCACCAAGGCCGACGGCATGGGGCTGGGCCTGTCCTTGTGCCAGACGCTGGTGGAGCGGGTCGACGGGCGGATCGAGGCGGACAACGCCGCCGGTGGCGGGGCGCGGTTCGTCATCACGCTACCCGCTGCATTAACCCTGAAATCGGCACCGATTTCCGGAAAGCACGATGCGTAGATTCAACATGTGCCGGAGCGGCTTTTGTGCGTCCACACGCGCGGCGCGTAGATTTGGGCGGAGCGGCCTTAACGCGTCTACACGCGCGGCGCTTAGATTCGATAGGTGGCGGAGCGGCCTTTACGCGTCCACAGGACGCGCGGCGCTGCGGGGAGCGAAAGCATGAGCCGGTACAAGGTCTATCTGATCGACGATGACGAGGCGGTGCGCGAGGCGATCGCGTTCCTGCTCGGCACCTATGGCATCGAGGTCGAGACCTTCGGCGAACCGGCAATTTTTCTGGCGCATGTCCAGGAGGACCGGCCGGGCTGCCTGGTGGTCGACCTGCGCATGCCCGAGGTGTCGGGGCTGCAGCTGCACCAGAAGCTTGGCGAGCGCGGCATCGACTGGCCGACGATCATGATAACAGGTCATGGCGACGTCGCCGCCTGCCGCCGCGCCTTCAAGGCCGGCATCCAGGATTTTCTGACCAAGCCCGTCGATGGCGAGGTGCTGGTCGAAGCACTGCAGCAGGGTTTTTCGAGCCTCGACGCCAGGTTGGAAAAGCGCGAGGCGCGCACGCTTTTGGCCAGGCTGACCGAGCGCGAGCGCGAGGTGCTCGACATGGTGGCGCGCGGCTGGGCCAGCAAGGAGGTGGCGCAGGCACTCGACGTATCGGTGCGCACCATCGACGCGCACCGGGCGAAGATCGCCGAAAAACTCGGCACAAGCTCAGTGGCCGAGTTCGTGCGGCTGACGCTGCTGGAAAAGGGTGCGTGACTTCAGCTTTGGCCACGCCGGCCTAGCTTCGGGATCATCTCTGACGGGCTGGTCCCCGATAGACGGCTAGGTAGTCCTACCTAGGCCAGGTGGTGGCATCGCGGATTCTTCGGTGCCTGCGACCAGCGTAGATGTTGCCTCGGACAAGCAAGACGCTTTTTCCCAAGCAACATCAGGACAGGAACCCAGTCATGATCAAGAGCATTTTCCTCGCCGCCGCTGCCACCGTCGCCCTCAATGGCGCTGCTTCCGCACAGGTGCTGACCGAGAAGAACATCTCGTCGAGCCTCGCTGTCGAGATCGCCCAGAACGCGGTCGCAGCATGTGCTGCCGACAAGTACAACGTCACCGCCGCCGTGGTCGACCGCGCCGGTGTGCTGCGCGCCCTGGTTCGCGCCGACAATGCCGGCACGCACACGGTTTCGGCCGCCCAGGACAAGGCCTTCACCTCGGCCTCGTCGCGCACGCCGACCTCCAAGATGGCCGAGAACGTGCAGAAGAACCCGGGTGCCGCCGGTCTCGTCGACATTGACGGCTTCCTGGTGCTGGCAGGTGGTTTGCCGATCAAGGCAGGTGACGCGGTCATCGGCGCCATCGGCGTCGGCGGCGCACCGGGCGGCAACTTCGACGAAGCTTGCGCTGTCGCTGCGCTCGAAAAGGTCACTGATCAGCTGAAGTAAGCTAATCCGGCAACAGTGCCGGCAAGAAAAAACCCCGCTTCCTGGGACCAGGAGGCGGGGCTTTTTCGTTTCGGGTGTGCGGGTCAGAAGCCCATGGCGAAGCTGCCGCGCAGCTGGTGCGCTGCGGTGCCGTCGCCGACGGCGCCGGCATAGCTGACATCGATGCGGGCATTGTCCCTGACGGCAAAGCTCAGGCCGGCATCGTAAACGAAGGCGTCCGACGCCAGGCTGTCGCCGACGACGGAAAACGGTGCCGTGCCGGCAAGCGCAAGGCGCGACAGCGGTGCGTCGCTTTCGGTGTGGCGCCAGCCGAGCATGCCCTGCAGCGTGACGGATCGCGCGCCGGCCGGCAGTTCGGTGCTTGCCCTGATGCCGAGGGTGGAGATGGTCGCGTCCTGGTCGCCGGCTGCGCCGGTCAGTGCCGCGGCGCCGCCGGTCTCGGCAAATCCGTCGCTGCCGGTCCTGACATAAGCGATGCCGGCAAACGGCTCGACATAGGACGCGCCGAGGCCAAGGCGGTAGCCGACGTCGCCATGGACGAGGGTGGTTGTTGCGTCGTAGCCGGCGGCGAGGCTGTCGGAGAAGCCGCCGAAGGCGACGCGACGCTCGCTCGACAGGTCGTGCCACGCCTGGATGGCGGCAAGCTGCAGGCGAAGCGCACCAAGTTCGGCCCCGGCATAGAGGCCGGCATGCAAGGTGTCGGCGGCGCCGGTGGCGGCCCGCCCATCCCGGGAGATGCTGCTGCTGGAATAGCCGGCCATGGCGCCGAGACGGATGCCTTCGGCGACTTCGCCGTCGAGGCCGCCGAACAGTGCCGCGGTCTTGACCTTGAAGCCATCCGTGTCGTCCACGCCTGACAATTCCGAGATATTGCCCACACCCTCGACCCAGAAGGCACGCAATGGCTTGCCGGCCGCTGTGTCGAAGGTCTGGCGGATGCGGTTGTGCACGGCATCCTGTGCCAGTGTCGCTGATATGATGCCGGCGTTCATCAGCGAGGGGTGGATGTCGCCCGACAACTGGTCGAGCGCGTCGCGCGCGCCGCCGGCGGAAAGGCCAAGCAGGCCGCCGACCATCGGGTTGCCGGCCGGCAGATTGTCGAGCGCGCCGGCCACGGCCTGCTGGTTGTCGGTGATGGCGACGGTGCCGAATGCGGCACCATTGAAATGCAAGGTGAGCCAGACCTCGGTGGCGTTCCTGTAGTCGAGCGCACTGTCGAGGAAGGCAAAGTCGTCGGTGACGCCGCTGAAGGCGCCCGTCAGCGCTCCGGTTGTCGACAGGATCAGATATTCGTCCGACAGCGCACCCGTGCCGTTGGCGATGACATGGACCGAAGATGTCGCGTCGATGGAGGCGGTGCCGGCGGCGATGCGGCTGGCTGTGCCGCCAATGCCGACCTCGTAAAGCGAGGCTGCCTGGAAGGCGAAATCGCCGGCCACGTTGAAGGTTCCATCGGGCGCGACGGTGGCGCCGGAGCGGATCGTGACGTTGCCGAGATCGCCGCTGCCTTCAAGCCTGGCGGTCGAAAAGACCTCGAGCGCGCCGCCGAGGCCATCGCCGATCCACAAGGTCCCGCCCACAACGTCGGTCGTTCCGGTGAAGGCCGAGCTGTTGCCCAGCAGGCGGCTTGTTCCGCTCAGATGCCTGATCGCGCCGCTGCCTGAAATGGCCGCGGCAAAATCATGGGCATCGTCGGTGTGATTAAAGACGAGCGTGCCGCTGCCCGGTCCGAAAACGACTTTCGGTGCGTCGATGATGCCCGCAGCGACGGCCGCGTCGCCCTCGGCCGCGCCGATGTTGAGCGTGCCCGTGGAGCCGCCGGCGAAGCCGATCTGGATGCCGGCAGCTGCCGTCGAGATCGTGCCACCGTGGCTGACAGTTGCGGTACCAGCGCCATTCCAGCCGAGCATGACATATGTGCTCGACACGACGCGGGAGCCCGAGCCGGAGACGATGAGGTCGCCGACGCCGGAGGCGTTGGCTCCGACGATCACTGCTGCGCTTTGCAATGTGCCGCCTGCCGTGACGCTGGCCGAACCGGCCGAATTGACGCCTATCCTGATGTCGACGGTCGAGGTGAGGGCAGAGTCCGTACCATCGATGGTCAGCGTGCCCGAGGAGCCGGTCCCACTGCCCAGAAACGTACGATTGTTGGCCGTAACCTTCGCGCCGCCGGAGATATGCAATTCACCGTCGCCGGCCTGGCCGAGGATCAGGTTGGCGTTGGTGATCTGCCACAGCGTATCGGCACCCGAAATGTTGGCGATGCCGTGGCCGCTCGCCTGCTGGCCCAGGCTTGCTGAGTAGCTGCTCGCGGTTGCGCCCAGGCTGAGATTGAAGGTGCCTTCGCCGCCGTCGCCGACAACAAATCCGCTGTTGCCGGTGCTCAGCGACGAGTTCGTGCCGGTCACGTTGACCAGGCCGACGCTGCCCGCCTGGGTGGCCACCGACGCGTGCGCAGCTTCAACACTACCGCCAGCCGCGATGTTCAATGTCCCCGATCCGTAGAAGCCGACATTGAGGTCGCCGGTCGTCCAGGTCGAGCTGCCGCCCGTAACCGTCGCTTGGCCTGTCTGGCTGCTGGCTGGTGGTGCGCCGTTGGCCGACGAGTTGCCAATGATCGCCGATGTCGAAGCCAGGCTGCCGCCATTGACGATGTTGAGCGAGGCGCCGGCGACGCCGCCGATGAAGATGGTGCTTGTGCTTGCCCCCGGGGTGCCAACGCTTGGGGCATTGGGCGCGCCCGGCTGGTTGACGATCACGGCTGTTCCTGCGGGAGCGCTGCCGCCCGACCAGTTGCCGCCGTTGAACCAGTCGCTGCTTTGGTCCCCTTCCCAGGTCTGGGCATGAGCAGCAGCGGCAAGGGTGCACAAGACGGTGCTGGCCATGCCGGCTAGCGAAACAGCGCGCAACAATCCGCGCATGGCCGCATTGTGGCCAGTTGTCATGATACGCCCCCCAAAAAATCGTCGTCTCAAAATGGTTTTCCACGCGCAGCAGGCTGCCGCTCGAATGGAGTGTTCAAATATGCCGCCAGTAATCCCGCCCAAAGAAAAACGTCGTCAGCGTATTACGCGAGCCGACTCTCGGCGGGATAGCTTGCAGAAAACTTGGATGTCCCCTTTCCATTGAATAGTAAGCTTTTGCTGATAGATCAACCGGGTCAAGGCCGGTTTCTACACTTGACCGCCACCCGGAATGGCTGCGAGCAGCTGCGGCATCGCCGGGGTTGGTCGCCTTCCGGAAGGTGGCTCCGAAGGCCGCTTTGGCGCGGTTCCAAAATCGTTGCGGTGGCCGGCGAATGCGTCTATATACGGGCCGAATTTCCCATTTTCTGGTGGTCTGACCACCGCCCGCGTGAGGGACGCGGGCGAGCGAAGAGGATATATCGCATGGCCAATACGCTGCTTATGCCCAAGGCGACCGCCGTCTGGCTGGTCGACAACACAGCGCTTTCGTTCGACCAAATCGCGCAGTTCTGCTCGCTGCACCCGCTCGAGGTGAAGGCAATCGCCGACGGCGAATCGGCCCAGGGCATCAAGGGCATGGACCCGATCATGACCGGCCAGCTGACGCGCGCCGAAATCGCCAAGGGCGAAGGCGACCTCAACCACCGCCTCAAGCTGTCGGACCCCAAGGTCCGCGTGCCCGAGGCCAAGCGCAAGGGTCCGCGCTACACGCCGCTGTCCAAGCGCCAGGATCGCCCGAACGCCATCTACTGGCTGGTCAAGAACCATCCGGAACTGAAGGACGCGCAGATCTCGCGCCTCGTCGGTACCACCAAGGCAACGATCGAGCAGATCCGCGAGCGCAAGCACTGGAACATGGCGACCCTGTCGCCGCTCGATCCGGTCGCACTTGGCCTGTGCTCGCAGATCGACCTCGACATCGAAGTGCAGCGCGCCTCGCGTGGCCGCGAAGCCCCGGCACCGACCGGCGACACGCTGCTGCCGGCCTCGCTGACCGAGCGCCTGACGCCCGAGCAGGCCGCACCCAAGGACGAAGACAGGGAACTCGACGCCAACGCCGTGTTCGCCAAGCTCTCGGCGCTGCGCTCGAAAACGCCCGATGAGGACGAAGACGACAAGTTCTGAGGTTCTCCTCACAACATCAAAGGCCCCGCTTTGCGGGGCCTTTTTCGTTTCTGCGCTGCCGAGAGGTTTTGGCTGGAAGGATCAGTCCGACAGGCGCGGTGCTGCCATGTCGCGGCCGAAGCGGTGCAGGACGAGGCTGGGCGAGCGGTCGGCCTGCGGTGTCGCGAAGGTGATGGCGGCCTCGACCTCCTTGTAGAAGAAGCGGTGTCCGCCTTCGGCAAACAGGCGCAGCCTGGGCTGGCCGGTGAACTGGGCGAACAGGGCGTCGTCGTCGCGCATGACGGAAAGCACCACGTCGGGCGCGAGCTGGTAGTGGCCGACATAGCTGTCGAACAGCCTGGGATCGACTGAAACTTCGCTGTGGCGCGGCTTGACCCTGGTCAGCGGGATTTCTGGATTGAGCAGGTGCAGGCCGATGTCGCTGACGCCGGTATTGGCATTCGACAGCACAACGACGCCGGTGCGTGAAGCCAGGTGGAAGCCGACGAAGGCGCTGTAGCCGCCGGTGCCGCCGTCATGCCAGGCGATCTCGCCATTGCTGCTTTTGGTGACGACCCAGCCGAGTGCCGCCGAGGTTTCCTGTTCGCCGATCGCCCGCCGCGTCGCCAGCGTGCCGGCAAGGGCGGTGGTCAGCGGCGTCTTGTCCGTCTTGACCGCCAGCTGCAGCAGCTCGAGCAGGTCGTTGGCGCTCGAGCGCAAGGCGCCGGCGCCGGCAAAGGCAGGCAGGTCCCAGTTGGGAACGATCTCGAGCAGCTCGTTGTGGCCGGTGGCCATGCGCTTGGCGAGGCGTGGCGTCAGTTCGATGGCGGTGCTGCGCATCGCCAAAGGCACGCCGATGCGCTCCTGAACCAGGGCTTGGTAGCTCTTGCCGGCACGGCTGGCGAGGGCCTGTCCCAGCAGTGCCGAGCCGAGATTCGAGTGCTCGTATTCGGCACCGATGTCGCGCGGCAGCTTGTAGCCCGACATGAACGCATACATCTCGTCGATGGTGTAGTCGGCGTAAGGGTTGGTCTCGTCGGTCGTTTCGAGATTGTCTGGCAGGCGCGGCAGGCCGGATGTCTGCGTCGCGAGGTCGACGAGCGTGATCGCCTTGCCGCCGCGTTCGGGCACGACGACGTTCAGGGGCAGGTATCTGGACACCGGGTCGGTCAAGGCGACCTCGCCGCGCCCGGCCATGTCGGCGAGCAGCAGCCCGGTGAACACCTTGGTCACCGAGCCGATTTCAAAGACCGTGTCGCCGTCGACCGGACGCGGGTCGAGGCCACCGAAGCTGCCATGAGCGACGATGCTGCGTCCGTTGGGCCCGATGGTGCCGACGACGATGCCGACGCTTTGCCTTTGAACATCGATCCGGTCGGCGAGGATGCGGCGGATTTCCGTTTCAGTGGGGAGCTGGCCTGACGAAGCGCTGGCAGCGGCGGTGACGACTATGGGCCTGTCTTGTTTGCGGTCGAGATAAAGCAGGCCGCCAATGACGGCTGCCACCGTGAAAATGACGGCGGCTGCGGTCAGCGCAGCTGAGAATGCGGAAGGCGTCCTGAAGGGTTTCATTGGCGGTGCTGTCTCTGGGCGCGTGTTGCGGCGCGATGCCTGACTTGCGATTCAAACTGCATTGTCTGGCCGCATTGTCTGGCTCCGACAGATTGCAAGAGCATTGCGGCTGCCGGGATTGGGCGGCGCCTGCCTGCGGCTCGGTACCTCCAGGCTTTGCTCATTGAAAAAGGCCCCGCATCGGCGGGGCCTTTCGTTTGCATGTGGGCCGGGCGGGATCAGTCGGTCACGCGCTGCGCCGAGACGTCGTTGCCGAACTGATGCAGGGTCAGGCTCGGCGACGGGCCGGCGCCATTTGGTACGAAGGTAATGGCGGCCTCGACATCCTTGTAGAAGAAACGATGGCCGCCCTCGGGGAACAGGCGCAGCCTGGGTTGGCCGGTCAGCTGGGCAAACAGCTTGTCGCCGTCGCGGCTGATTTCGAAGACCAGGTTGGGCGCAAGCTGGTAGCTGCCGGCATAGCCGTCGAAGAGTTTCGGATCGACGACCGCCTCGACCGGTTTTGGTTTGGGCTCGGTGAGCGGGATATCCCGGTTGAGCAGGTGCATGCCGATGTCGTTGACGCCGGCATCGGAGTTGGAAAGCACGACCACACCCGTCCTCGACGCCGGGTGGAAGCCGATGAAGGTGGTGAAGCCGCCGGTGCCGCCGCTGTGCCAGACGATATCGCCCGATGAGCTTTCGGTGACCATCCAGGCGAGGCCGACCTGGGTGTCGTAGTTGACCGGCTTGCGCTTGACGCTGGCTGCGGTGACGGCCGCGTTGAGCGGGGACTTTTCGGTACCGAGCGCCATTGCCAGGAAATCCAGCAGGTCGTTCGTTGACGAGCGCAGCGCACCGGCGCCGGCGAAGGCCGGAAGGTCCCAGTTGGGGACTGGCTGCAAATCGCTGTTGTGGCCGGTGGCCATGCGCCCGGCGAGTTCAGGCGAGAGCGTGATGGCGGTGCTCGACATGCCGAGTGGCGTGGTGATCCGCTGGCTGACCAGCGCCTCGTAGTCGACGCCGGCGCGGCGGGCGAGTGCGTGGCCGAGCAAGCCAAAGCCGGTGTTGGAGTATTCGAAATCGGCACCAATGTCGCGCGGTAGCTGGTAGCGCGACAGGAAGCGGTAGAGCTGTTCGGTGGTGTAGGTGGCGTAAGGATTGAGTGTGTCAGGCGGAACCAGATCGTCGGGCAGGCTCGGCAGGCTGGAGCGATGGGTCGCCAGATCGACAAGGGTGATCGACTTGCCGGCACGTTCGGGCACGATGGCGCCCTCGGGCATGTAGTTGGCGAGCGGGGCGTCGAGCTTTACTTCCCCAGTCGCCGCCATGTCGGCGAGCAGCAGGCTGGTGAAGACCTTGGTGATCGAACCGATCTCGAAGAGCGTGTCGGCATCGACCGGGCGCGGGTCCTTGGCGCCGAACTTGCCGTGCGCAACGACGCTGCGGCCATGCGGGCCGATGGTGCCGACGACGATGCCGACGCTTTCGGCCCTGAGGTCGACGCGTTCGGCAAGGATCTTTCGGATTTCCGAATCGGCCGGGAATGTATTGGCGGCGCTGTTGGCGGATGCTGTCGTCACCGTGAAAGGTCTCTCGATCAGTTGGTCAAGATAGAGCAGGCCGCCGGAGAAAGCAGCCACGGTGCAGATTGCGGCGGCGGCAGTCAGGGCGCCTGAAAGCGCTGTTGGTTTTCTCGTTGTCGTCATGGTGTTGCTGTCTCTCGAACAGGCGTTTGGCTTGGGAGCATCGCTCATCTGACAGCTTGAGATTGCAACAGCATTGCGCTGAAACGCCCGGTCAAATGGGTTGCAAGCGGCGTTCGCCCGACTGGCCGGTTCGCCTTGCCGGTTCACCTTGCCGGTTCACTGGGGCAGGCGCATGATCGGGGCTTCAGCGAACTCGAGATGCCCCCGAGGTACGAGATGAGCGGGTCCGCCGCATTCGACGCCTGGAGTGCCGGCAACAGCTATGAACATTACATGGGCCGGTGGAGCCGGCTGGTGGCGACCAAGTTCGTCGCCTGGCTTGCGCCGCCCGGGCAGGCGGCGTGGCTGGAGATCGGCTGTGGCACCGGCGCGTTGACGGCAGCAGTGCTTTCAGGTGCGGCACCGCGCTCGATCGTGTCGATCGATCCCTCAGTCGATTTCATCGCGCATGTCCGCAAAGCGATCGGCGACGGCCGCGCCCGGTTCGAGGTCGCCGATGCGCTGAAGCTGCCGGCGGAGCCGGTCAGCATCGACGTCGTCACCTCCGGGCTGGTGCTCAACTTTGTTCCCGACAGGCCGGCAGCCCTTGCCGAAATGCAGCGCGTGCTCAAGCCGGGCGGGCTGCTGTCGTTTTATGTCTGGGACTATCCCGGTGGCGGCATCGGCTTTATCCGCCAGTTCTGGCAGGCAGCGATCACCATCGATCCGGCTGCTGCGGAGCTGGGTGAAGGCAGGCGGTTTCCGTTCTGCACCAGGGAAGGGCTTCTGGCGCTGTGCCAGGACGCCGGCTTGCGCGACATCGCCATCGCGCCGATGGAGATCGAAACCCGCTTCGCGGATTTCGAGGCGTTCTGGCAGCCCTTCACGCTGGGCGCGGGGCCGGCCCCTGGCTACTGCATGAGCCTGAACGAGTATCAGCGCGCCAAACTCAAGGCGCGCCTGGCCGAGCGGCTGGGATCGACGGGGCCGATCGACCTCGTGGCGCGTGCCTGGATGGTCAAGGCGAAAACGCCAGGCTGAGCGGCGGGAAAAAGCGCTGCCGATGCCAACCTATTCGCTGGCGATGAACTTCAAGGTGCCGGCAATGCCCGAGCCCGATACGCCGCCCTTGCGGTCCGAGGGATGGTTGACGCCGTCCATGACAGGGATCTCGGTGAAGTCGAACGGGCTGATGCCTTCGAGGATGGCGGCGTTGACGCCAAACTGATTGGGGTTCGAGCGGCGCTGGTGGTGAGTGTAGATGCCGCATTTCGAGCAGAAGTAGTGCTTCGCGGCCATGGTGTTGAACTGGTAGAGGGTGAGAGCGTCTTCGCCTGAAACGACATCGACACCGCCGAGGTCGGCCGACAGGGCGACCGCACCCTTCATCCGGCAGTAGGAGCAGGTGCAGCGGCGCGCGCTGCGCAGGCCGTCCGCCAGCCTGACGCGCAGGCGAACGGTGCCGCAATGGCAGGCGCCGTCAATCTCGTGGATGTCCATGTCCATTGGGCAGTCTCTCCTTCCGCTTCCAAGCCTGGCGGCATGCAGGACGGTTGGGTATTGCCTGCAACTGCCAAAAGAAAGTCCCGGCTTGTCACCGGGACAATTTCGCAGCAGTCGGGGAGCAAAACTGTTGCGTCAGCCGTGCGAGTTGCGGTCGGGAGCACCGTAGGATTCGCTGCGTTCGACGCTGCGGTAATAGTCGACGAGCAGCTTGCCGCGCTCGGGCTTGAAGCTGCGGCTGGCCGCGGCGACCGACGAGATGCGGTCGATGCGGAAGGCGCGGAAGTCGTTGCGCATCTCGCACCAGGCGATCAGCGTCCAGACCTTGCCCCAGAACCACAGGCCGAGCGGCCGCACCTCGCGGGCCGAGCCGCGCCCGGCCTCGTCATTGTAGTCGAGCTTGAGCACCTGGCGCTTTTCGACGGCGCGCTCGATCAGGTCGATGGCCTCGCGGTCGGCGTCGGAGACCACCCACATCGGCGTGTGGATCTCGGTGCGGGCGATGCGGTCTTTTTCGGAGTCGGGAAGTACGGCGCCGATCTTGACTAGCGCCTCGTCGGCGGCGCGCGCCATGGCGGCGCCGCCAAAGGCGCGGACCATGCGGGCGCCGGCAACCAATGCGACGATTTCGTCTCGTGTGAACATCAGCGGCGGAAGGTCGAAACCCTCCCTCATCATATAGCCCACCCCGGCCTCGCCATCGATCGGCACACCCGTCGATTGCAGGTCGGCGATGTCGCGATAGATCGTGCGCTCGGAAACCTCGAGCCACGCGCCCAGCTTGTGCGCGGTGACCAGGCGGCCACCTCGGAGATGCTGTACGATCTGGAACAGCCTGTCGGCGCGTCTCATCGATTACCCCTCAAAGTCTCGCGCTGTTCTTGGCCAAGTGGGGGCGCCTGGCGTCGATGACAATGCGCGTCGTCAAAAAGTCGGTCCGGCATGCTCCATCGTATCTGGCGCCGGATGGTGCCGAAGACCTCGGAATGCGAACCTCTTCACCCTATCATCGCACAGGGCTCCTGACAGCGTATTGTCAGGAGCCGTCACCATGACCATGTTTGGCCATGGCATGCTCGCGCGCAAACATGGCGCGCATCTCGCCGATCTGTCCGGCCATCTCGGGATAGAGCGTCTCGAGGAAGGCTGCGGCGAACGTACCAGGTGCCGAGCCCGCGGCGGAGACGATGTTGCCGTCGGCGACGGCATGCGGCACGTCCTTGTAGCTTGCCGCGCCGGCATAGGCCGGCTCATGTCCGAGGATCCAGTCGCGGCCGTTCGAGGTGTGGGAGACACCTGCAAACAGGCCGGCCCGGGCCAGCGCCAGCGTGCCGGCGCAGATGCCGCCGACGACGCCGCCACGCGCGGCAACGGCCTTGAGCAGCGGCGCAACGTCAGGCGCGTCCTTTGCCGTCCAGCCATCCGAGCCGATGACGGCGACCGCGTCGAGATCCATGTTTTCCGCGGGATTTGCGCCACGCGTCGGCGACAGGCTGAAGCCGGCGATCGAGGTCAGCGGTGCGGCATGCGGCGAAATCGCGATCGCGCGCGCGCCGAACCACTCGACCGCCGACGCGGCCAGAAGGCCGTATTCCCAGTCGGCATAGCCTTCGATGAACAGGACGCCGATTGTCTTGGATGCGGTCATGAGCGTGTCCCCTCTGTCAGGCGATGTCAGTTACGGTCGGTTCGGCGAGCGTCGAAACGATCGGGCCAGCCGATATCCTTGCGGATGCTTGTCGGCAAAGAATTCATGAGGCGCTCGGTGCGGATCTCATTGTGCATGGTCCTGACCTTGCCGGCATAGTGTCTGATGGTGCGAAATATGTCAGGTGCGAACGTGTTCATGACGGGTCCTCCTAATCTTGTACGAGAGGAGTATCGCACACCCCTCCTGACAGCAGTCTGTCAGGAGCGAGCAGCCGTCTTCGATGATCTTTCCGTCAGGCCTTGGCAGGAACCGTGGTGTTGAGCGCAAGCCGGCCGCCATCGGCGAAAATCGTCTGCCCGGTGATGTAGGAAGCGTCGTCGGAAGCCAGGAACGCGGCGATCGCGGCGATCTCCTGCGGCTCGCCGATGCGGCCAAGCGGGGTGCGCGACAGCATGCGGGCCTTGGCCGCCGGATCGGCCTTGGCGCGGGCCAGCATGTCGGTGGAGATCGAGCCGGGGCCGATGGCGTTGACGCGGATGCCATAGGGCGCGAGACCAAGCGCCATGACCGTCGTCAGCTGGCCGACGCCGCCCTTCGACACGGCATAAGGCACCTGGTCGGGGTTGGCGACGACCGAATTGATCGACGACATGTTGATGATGGTGCCCGAGTTGCCGCCCGCCTTGACCCGTTCGACCATGATGCGGGCGACCGCCTGGCCGACAAGGAAGGAGCCCTTGAGGTTGATGCGGAGCACGCGGTCGAAATCGTCCTCGGCGAGGTCGAGGAAATCGGCCTGGTGGTCGATGCCGGCATTGTTGACCAGCACGTCGACGTCGCCGAAGGCGTCGATCGTCGAGGCGACGAGATTGTGGACGTCGAGGCGCTTGCCGACATCGGCGCGGACGAAGCGGGCCTGGCCGAGCTTTTCGAGGTCGCGCTCGGCAGCATTGCCCTGCTCCTGGTCGATGTCGGCGATGACGACGCGCGCGCCTTCCCTGAGGAAACGCTCGGCGATGGCATAGCCGATGCCCTTGGCGCCGCCGGTGATGATTGCCGTCTTGCCGTCGAGCTTCATTGTCCGCTCCTGCCCTTGTCGCCGGAAAGGCGAATCCAGTCGCGGACAGTGGCGGCAAGGGCGAGAGCGGTCAACGGGGAGGGTGGCGCGACCGCCGTCTTGCTCAGCCGCCCGATGCGGCGGTGAAAACCGCCAGTTGGGCTTCGTACGCACGCTTGTAGGCGGGACGCGCCTGGCCGCGGGCGACATAGGCGGCGAGGTTTGGATAATCCTCCACTATGCCATCGCCCTCCAGCCGGCGCAGCACCATCACCATCGTGAGGTCACCGGCGCTGAAGGCGCCATCGAGCCATTCGGCATCGCCAAGCCTATTGGACAGCTGGTTCATCCGGACGCGGATGCGATCCCTGAGCATCGGGATCCGCTCCGCGAGCCAGGGCTTGTCGCCCTCCACAAAAGGCGCCTGTTCGAGCTCGACGATCGGCGGCTCGACCGTATTGAGCGCGGCAAACATCCAGGTGATGGCGCGTGCCCGGGCATTGGCTTGTTTGGGCAGCAGCCCGGCATGGCGTTCGGCGATATGCAAGATGATGGCGCCTGACTCAAACAGCACGAGGTCGCCCTCCTCATAGGTCGGGATCTGCCCGAACGGATGACGCGCCAGATGCGCCGGCTGCTTCATCGCCTTGAACGAAACAAGACGGACATCGTAAGGCAGGCCCACTTCCTCGAGCGCCCAGCGCACGCGCATGTCACGGGCCAGTCCCTGGCCCTCGTCGGGAGAAGCCTCAAAAGCGGTGATGGTGGGCGTCATCGTAAGCTCCGGGTTGTTGCACATCCTTGCGTAGCGCCTCCAGAGGACGAATGGCCGGCAGGGTTCCCGACAGTCTCGTCGCATTTTCTTGAGCACTGGGCATTTCGCGTTCGGAAGTCCCAATGCGCACGGCCATGGCGCGTTTGTCAGCATACAATGGCTGTGACCTTCCATCACCAGTGGCCGGGGTGGACAAAGGCCGTGGTCCCCCTATGTCGAAAGGGGAGCGGTGGGTGATGCCGACTGGCTGCGAGGAAAGGAACACATAATGCCGACTGCCAAGAACACGATCTGCCTTTGGTACGACAAGGATGCGGAGGCTGCGGCCCGCTTCTATGCCACGGTGTTTCCCGACAGTGCCGTGCACGCCGTGCATCGCGCGCCCGGCGACTATCCCTCAGGCAAGGAGGGCGACGTGCTGACGGTCGATTTCACTGTCGCAGGCATTCCCTGCATCGGCCTCAATGGCGGGCCGGCCTTCAAGCATGACGAGGCGTTCTCGTTCCAGATCGCCACCGACGACCAGGAAGAAACCGACCGCTACTGGAACGCCATTGTCGGCAATGGCGGGCGGGAAAGCGCCTGCGGCTGGTGTAAGGACAGATGGGGCATCAACTGGCAGATCACGCCACGCGTGCTGACCGAGGCCATGGCAGCAGGCGGTGGCGAAGCAAAACGCGCGTTTGCCGCGATGATGGATATGAAGAAGATCGACGTCGCCAAGATCGAGGCGGCGCGGCGCGGCTGAGGTGCTGGCAGTCCGATTACCACCGCCGGCAGGGCATGCCTGCCGGCCCGATAGTCGATCTAGAGCAATTCCAGGAAAAGTGCGCAGCGGTTATCCGTCCGGAATTGCGCAAAAACAAGAAGATAGAGCGATTCCGCGATTCGAAGAAAAGCGGAAATGCTCTAGGGAAGGTCCTTTCGCAACCGGATGGCGGGTGCCAGTAGTGTCGCGACGATGCCGGCAAAGCGGAAGCCGGAGGCTTGGTAGAACGGGCGCGCCCGTTCGCCGGCCACGACCTCAAGCGATCGTGCGCCGAGCGCTATAGCGCTGCGTTCGGCTTCGGCAAGCAGCAAGCTGCCTATCCCCCTTCGCCATGCTTCCGGCGCGACGAAGAGATCTTCCAGCTCGGCTTGAGCGGCACTGTTGCCCGGCAGCACAGTCACGAAGCCGACGATCTTGCCGGCGATCTCGGCAACCGCGACATGCGGCACGTGTTCGGCCGGAACCTCACTCGCCTCCGGCAGCGCCTGCAATGCCTCGACATGATCTCCCCACGCCAGCGAAGAGCGCAGCTTGAGTGCGCCGAGGGTTTCCCTGTCTTCGGCGCGCGCCGTTCGAATGCCAACGGTCATTGCAATCCCCTTGTGGGCCCCTTGTGGGCAATCCAGCTATCTATTCGCGACCACGCGGCGTGCTCGTGGCGGTCTGCCGTCGCATCTCTTTGGCGGGCACGGCACTGATGCGATCAATCGAGCACCAGCCGGATGCCATCTTCGGCCTCGTCGCCGCCGGGGCCGTGATTGCGAATGATGCCGACGAGCCAGTCGAAGACCGTCGGGCCTAAGCCGGCATGGGCGTCGGCGATCTCCTGGCTTAACTGGTCACGGTTGTCGGGATGGCATTGCGCGAGGCGCAGCTCCAGCTGCCTGGCTGTCTCTTGATAGCCCAGCCTGGCCCTGGACTCCGCAGCGTTGGACCATGTCAGGGTGAAGCCCTCTGATGTGCCGAAGCCACCCCTCAGAATGTCGTTGAACGCGTCGAGATTGCGGCCCCAGCGCTGGTTCGGGATCAGCACGCGGCTGATCTCATCGTAGAAGGTTTCCAGCGAATGGATGCGCGTGCCGTCGATGGTGTATTTGCTCTTCACGCAAGCGGCCTTCAACCTGCCCAACCGTCCGATTGCTATCACATGGCGGCCCTTGCGCAACGCCTGGATGCCCTCACATCTTCTCGCCGGGCAGGGCGCTTGCCTGCCGGACCCAGTCGGAGAACTGCGCTTCGTCGAACGGGCGGCCTTCATAAATGTCGAGATAACGCACCTCGGCCTGTTTCGAGGTTCCGGGCGGCAGCGGGGACAGGGAAGCACCCTTGAAGAACGCGACCTTGACGTATTTGGTCAGGCAGTGGAAGCCGAGGAACCAGAGGTCCTTTTCCATGCCGTAGAAGGGCGAATTCCACTTCACCGCCTTGACCACTTGCGGGACGGCCTCGGTGACGAGGGTGTCGATGCGGCGGCCGACGTCCTGTTTCCAGCCGGGCATGGCGTCGATGTAGGACTGGACGACGGTGTCGCCATAACCCTTTGATATCTGCGGGTTGCCGCCTGATAAAAGCTTGGGTGCTGCACTCTTGGCCATCAGGTGCTGCCCTTTGCGGCCGGCAACCCATCCTGCTGGCTGCCGAAATAGGGCATGAAGAACATGTAGATGCCGGTCGGGATCAGCACGAAAAGTGGCGGCAAGGGCAGGTAGTAATACCACTCGGGCAAAGTGGTGACGGCCATGCCGACGAAGATCGATGCGACGATCAGGCTGAACAGGAGCGAGGTCCAGCGATGGACGATGCGGATCATTTGGCTCATTGCAATACTCCCTGAGATCGTTGGCCGCCCCCCGCGGTCAGTCGAGCTTGGCGACGACGTTGCCGAGCTGGTCGAAGAAGCGCGGCCAGCCGACTGTTGCACCCTGGAAATAGGCCTTCTGGGCAGTCGTGAAGCCGCGCTGCTCCATGCGCAGGCTGGTGCCTGACGCCGTGGGCGCGAGCGTCCAGCTGACGATGCTCTTGAGATCCTTGGTGTCCCAGCGATAGGACAAGGCGCGGTTTTCCTCGACAGTCTCGACCTCGCAATCGACCTGGCCCCAGTCGGCGGAGAGCGTGAAGCGGCGGCCGGCCATCGGGATGAAGTCGTTGTTCATCAGCCATTCGGCGATGAGATGCGGCTGGGTCAAAGCGCGCCAGAGCTTTTCGGGCGGATAGGGAAAATCGCGTTCGACCACGACCGAGCGCGTGGTTTCCATTGTTTCGGTCATTGGTCCATCCTCTTGAGTAAATTGTCGAGATCGTCGAAGCGGTCGTTCCAGAAACCGGACATCTCCGTCGTCCAGTCGATCAGCGTCCGCAACGCATCACGCTCGACGCTGTAATAGGTGTAGCGGCCCTGCTGCCGGTCGCGCACCAGGCCGGCCGTCTTCAGGATTTTCAGGTGCTTGGAGACCACCGGTTGCGAGACGCCGGCCTCGCCCAGGAGACCGACGACGGTGGTGTCACCATTGCGGCAGAGACGCTCGAACAGGCCGCGGCGTGTCGGATCGGAAAGCGCGCGAAAGATCGCGTCCTGAGGCTCGGTCATAAGTCATACCCGATTGGCTATGCGATGACACATAGCCAATTGGGTATGGGATTGTCAATGGGGGTGGTTTTGGAACGCAGCGTTAGTCGGACAGGCGTGTCTTGACCGAGCGTCTCAACTGCTTGACCGAGCGTCCAAAGCCATTGACTAGTTCGATAGTTGGAGCTCACCTCATATTGCTTGATCGGTACTGCGCCGGTGAAAAATCGAAGCTCGATGCCGGGGGGCGATCATGGCAACACCACAGCGAGAGCAATGGCCGTTCCAGCCTGGTCTGGCGTGTTTCAACGCCTGGAAGAATGCGCTTTCCCTGCTTGTCGATTGCTCGATCCCCGACGACGCAGACCCCGCATCCTTTGATTTCCATGGTTGTGCCTGGCAGCTTCCCGGCGCCTTTGTGCACGTCAGCGGTTGTTCGGCGATGGCGATGTCGCGGACTCAGCAGGTCATCGACGAGCGACCGACGCCGCATATGGTGCTGTTCATGGTGCTGGAAGGGCGGGTGACGAGCAATTACGACGGCCTGATCCAGGAGCATGAGCCCGGAGACATCGTCATCGTCGACTACTCCTTGCCTTATGAGAGCGAAACGTCAGGCTTTGAGGCGATCGCGCTGACCTTCGACAAGGCCAGCGTGCAGACCGAGCTTCAGAACAACGCACATGGCCTTGTGCTGACGGTCAACGACCATGCCGGCGCCGTGCTGGGAACCCAGCTCAGGGGGCTGGCCGAATACATTGACGGTCTCAGCGTTCACCAATGCCAGGTGGTCGTTGACGGTATCCTGCATTTCGCCGCGGCCGCCTATGCGACCCCGGCGACGCGCGAGAGGCGCGACAAGCGGTTCCTTTTTCAGCGCGCATCGTCGACCGCGCGCCAGGGCTTGTCCGATCCCGACTTCGGCCCCGATGAACTGGTCGCGGCCCTGGGTGTCTCGCGATCGAAACTGTTCCGCCTGTTTGAGCCGCATGGCGGCGTGCAACGCTGGATGCTGGCCGAACGGCTGAGGGGAAGCCTGCAGAGCATCCTGCGATCGACGCCGGATCATAAGATAGCTGCCATCGCGCGCAGCCACGGGTTTCGCAGCGAAGCGCATTTCAGCCGCGCCTTCCACAAGCGATATCAGATCAGCCCGAGTTCCGTCCGTACGCTGGCCAGGGATTCGATGCGGATGGCAACGTATGAGACCCTGCTGAAACGAGGCGGCGGCAACGGAAGCGCGATCGTCGAAGCCTGGCTTGCGGCCGCCCGCGCCTGAGCGAAAGGCGGCCCGGCGGCCGCGCCCGCTTGTCTCGCACGCTGCTGATCAGAACTTGTAGTTCAAGCCGCTCTTGAGCGTGTGAAAGGCGGTATCCATCTCGATCCGGTCTCCGGTGTAGATGAAATCTGTCGCCTTCAGGCTGCCGAGATCGACATAGAGATATTCGGTCTTCAGCGTGATGTTGTCGGTGATGCCATATTCGACGCCCGCGCCAGCGGTCCAGCCCAGATTGGTGTCGGAGAGCGTCTCATTGAACCCGTCGCTGCTGCTGTCGGAATACGCAATCTTGCCATAGGCGGCGCCACCTGTGCCGTAGAACAGGACATTGTCGCTGGCGTAGCCGAGACGGCCGCGCAACGTGCCGAACCAGTCGACCTGGATCGTATAGCGAGAGCTGAAGCCTTCGGTCGATGACTCACTGTGTTCGGCCTTGATCCCGGACAAGGACAAATCCGCCTCGACACCAGCGACCCAGTTGGGGGCTAACTGGTTGATGTAGCCGAGCTGAACGCCACCGAAACCACCGAACGCCTGGTCGCTGACGTGGTAGCTGATCAGATCGACCTCGGTTTCAATGTTGTAGGAATTGTCAAATTTGCCGCCGCCAATGCCGCCATGGGCGCCGATGTAGAAGCCGTTCCAGTCATAGGCGAAGCGTTCCGAAACTGGTGCCGGCGGCAGTTCGCCGATCGCGTCGGCAGCCTGCGCGGAGGCCACGCCCAGGATCAAGGTGGAAAATATCATGGTAGTTCTGGCAGAATTTTTCAAAACAAGCCCCAGGATTTGAAGGTGATGACGATCAATTCCCTAACATGAGGAGATGATCTCGCGCCTTGATCCAGCGTCTCATCTTGATGACCGCACGTCCCAATGTGCGCGATTACCTCGCTTTCGGCAGTGACAGCGGAGAATGGTGATGCGAGATCGCGGATGCAGTTCACCGAATGCTCTGCAGGTGGCCGGCGCGCGCAACATTTCCACTGGCGCCGCGTCGGCTACTCGCATTTCCTGCTCGGTGGCGCGGCTATGCGCCCAACTGACTGGGGGATAGCCGAAAAGCCAGGTCCTGCTTCACGCCATAGCTGATCGGCGGCCTCACGGTCGGGCCCTTCACGTTTCGGGTGGATGCTCCGTCCATCGACGGCGGGGTCATCGTTTGCGCCGCAGGCAGGTTACGGCCGTGACCTGCACCTGATAATCCCTTTCCTGTCGAAGGGCGACGTTGGCGCCCAGTCATGACCTCACGTCCCATCTTGATGACCGAACGTCCCAATGTGCGTGGCACGCCGGCTCGGGACCGTGACAGCGTGATCGACATCACCGACAGATGTTTTGGGCTCTGACCAGAAGCCTGCTTGCAGTGCGCGCATGCCGGCAGGTCATGGCCCTCCAAGGAGTGGCGGAGCGAGCAGAAAAGGGGCGGGAACATGCCGGACGAAGCAGTTCACATGCGGAACGAAGCTTTGGTGAAGCAGCCCGCGCTGCGGCAATCTTCATATCTGGGACGGGCATTGCGCAAGGCATGGGCGCGCTTCACGAAAGCCGACCCATCTCAGCTGCAAGACCAGCGGTCGGACGGTCTTGAGGCGTTGGATATGCTCGGCGGCTGGAAGGGGGCCGATTGCAGGCGGAGTAATCGCTTTCGGCGCTGACGCCAGTTTCCATTCCGGCCAGAAGGCGGATTTCGCCAAGGTGGACCCGAGTCCAATTTGCCGCCCTTGCGAAATGCCGGGGCGGTGTTGCACAACAGGGCATGTCGAAGACCACTCCCGCCACGCTCGCGCTGACCAGGTCGGGCATTCCGTTCGCGCTCGCGACCTATGACTATGACGCCGGCGCGGAGCGGGTCGGGCTGCAGGCGGCGGAGGCGATGGGGGTTTCGCCCGGCATCGTGCTCAAGACCCTGATGGTCGAGATCGACGGCAAGCCGGCCTGCGTGGTGGTGCCCTCCGACCAGGAGGTCAACATGAAGAAGGTGGCGGCGGCCTTCGGCGGCAAGGCAGCGCAGATGATGAAGCCTGACAATGCCGAGCGGCTGACCGGCTACAAGGTCGGCGGCATCTCGCCCTTCGGCCAGCGCAAGCAGGTGCCGACAGCGGTCGAAGAGATGGCGACGCTGGAGGACGAGGTCTTTCTCAATGGCGGCCAGAGAGGCCTGCAGATCCGCATGCGGCCGGATGATTTGATCACCGCGCTCGACGCGAAGGCAGCCGACCTGATCCGCTGACGTTTCGGCCGAGAGAACGGTTCGTCCACGCCGGGCGCGACGCGCTACTTCCGCTTGTCGATGAAATGCTGCTTCAGCCTGGCGACGTCGTTTGGCGACCAGTCCGTGATGTCGGCGACCTGCATCCAGGCGTCGATATAGTGTTCGGCGGCATAGACGTGGCCGTAGCCCATCGGTGCTGTGGTCGCCATGGCGATGTCGAGCGTCAGCTGCAGGAAGGTGACGACGGGATACCAGCGCAGCTCGGGCGACACGTCGGGGCCGCGCGGCGTCTTCATCCAGTCGGGTTCGCGGTAGAGCGCGTGCGTTTCGTAAAAGACGATCGGGTCGGAAGCGTATTGCAGGTAGACGAGGCGCAGCGGGCCCCACTGGGCGCCCGGAATGTCGAGCGCGTTGTTCTGGGCGGTGAAGCGGACATAAGAGCCGTCGCGGAACGCCGGCAGCCATTCGGGGGTGCCGGGATTGCGGTCGTCGGTGATCGAACGCCAGATGCGGCTGGCAAAGGGCGGGCCGCTCAGCAGCGCGCCCTGGTAGGGGTCGCCAAGGACCTCGAACAATTCGTTGGAAAGCTCGGTGCTGAGAGCGCCGAGGCTGAGGCCGAACAGGTACAGCTTCGGCCGCGTTTGCCTGGGTAGCGTGTGCCAGTAGCCATAGATCTCGGTGAACAAAGCGCGCGACTGATCGGCGCCATAGCCTGGTTCGACCAGCAACGACAGCCAGCTGGCGAGATAGGAATACTGGGTGGCGACGCTGGCGACATCGCCATTGTGCAGGAACTCGATCGGGTCGATGGCCTGTTCGTCGACCCAGCCGGTGCCGGTGGGCGTGACGATGACCAG
The DNA here is from genome assembly GCF_014863355.1 of Aminobacter carboxidus. Taxonomy (GTDB): domain Bacteria; phylum Pseudomonadota; class Alphaproteobacteria; order Rhizobiales; family Rhizobiaceae; genus Aminobacter; species Aminobacter carboxidus. Next base: position 754,156 of record NZ_JACZEP010000002.1, read on the forward strand.
CGTCGAGCGTTCGAAGCCACCAGCGCGCTTGAGTTCTTCGAGCGCCAGCCTGGCGCGCTGCTGCGGCGTGTCGCCCGACTGCAGCCCGACATAGACGCGCACCGGCGCCCTGGCCGGCTTGCCGGTGAGCTTGCCGATGTCGGCGGCACTCGGGCCGCTGGCGATGTAGGAGCGGCCCATGCGGCCGAGGTCCTGCCAGCGCACCAGCGATGCCGAGCTGCCGGTCCTGCCGGGATCGGAGGGTTGCTGGGTTTCGGGCGGCATCAGTTCATCGAGGCGCTGGAACGAGCTGTCCATGACGCGCAGGCCGTAGCGGAAGATGATGCCGTCGGCGGCCGACCAGAACAGCAGCACCGCGATGGTGGTGCCGATGACGTAGGACACGCGCATCGGCACGAAGCGGCGCAGCTTTTCGGAGACGAAGACAAGCGTCAGTTTGAACAGCCGGCCAAGGGCTACGAGCACGACGAAGGTGACGAGTGCGATGGCACCGACCTCGAGCGGATGGGCGGTGTCGACGGGGTCGAGCTGCATCAGGCTGCGGATCGAGTTCTGCCATTCGGCGGCGCGCCACAAAAACACCAGCCCGACGATGCCGCAGGCGAGGGTGGCGAAAAGCTTGCCGCCGCGCAATATGCGCGCCTTGAGTTCGGGCAGTTCGAGATAACGCCAAAGCCAGCGCAGGAAGAAGCCGCAGCCATAACCGACGGCGGCTGAAAGGCCCGACAGCACGCCCTGGGTCAGGTAGTTGCGCGGGATCAGCGTCGGGGTCAGCGACGCCGCGAAAAACAGCGTGCCGAGCAGCAGGCCGATCGTCGAGAACGAATACCAGTACCTGACGGCCCAGCTGCGCAGCATCCAAGTGCCCCCTCATGCGATCAGGGGCAGCTTGCCGCGTGCCCGGCGTGCAGGCAATGGCACCGGGGCAAATCGGCGGGGGACGGTAAAGTGTAACCGCTTTCCCAAACGCTCAAGCGGCTGGTGGTGTGCTCATGACAGCGCCTGTCGAACCATGAGATATTGGTGCTAGCGCGAGGGCGTCAGGCAATGCCGATGCCGCGGGCTTTCAGCGCCTCCGATATCTCGTCGAGGATGACGGGGTCGTCGATCGTCGCCGGCATCTTCCACTCCTCGCGGTCGGCGATCTTCTGCATGGTGCCGCGCAGGATCTTGCCCGAGCGGGTCTTGGGCAGGCGCTTGATGGTGACGACCATCTTGAAGGCGGCGACCGGGCCGATGCGGTCGCGGACGAGGCTGACGACCTCCTTTTCGATCGTGCCGGTGTCACGGGCGACGCCTGAATTCAGCACGATGAAGCCGCAAGGGATCTGGCCCTTCATCGCATCGGCGATGCCGATGACGGCGCATTCGGCGACGTCGGGGTGTTCGGCGACGACCTCCTCCATGCCGCCCGTCGACAGGCGGTGGCCGGCGACGTTGATGATGTCGTCGGTGCGCGCCATGATGAACAGATAGCCCTCGTCGTCGATGTAGCCGGCGTCAGCGGTCTTGTAGTAGCCGGGGAACTCGGCGAGGTAGGCGTTGAAGAAACGCTCGTCGGCGTGCCACAGCGTCGGCAGGCAGCCTGGCGGCAAGGGCAGCTTGATGACGACATTGCCGAGCGTTGAGCGCCCAACCTCATGGCCGGCATCGTCGAGTACGCGTACATCGTAGCCGGGCATCGGCACGCAGGGCGAACCGTATTTGACCGGCAACAGCCCGAGCCCGACAGGGTTCTGGCTGATCGGGTGGCCGGTCTCGGTCTGCCACCAATGGTCGATAACAGGGACCTTCAGCTTGTTTTCGGCCCATTTGATGGTTTCGGGGTCGGCGCGCTCGCCGGCGAGGAACAAGGTGCGGAATTTCGACAAATCGTATTGCGGGACAAAAAGGCCTTGCGGGTCCTCCTTCTTGATGGCGCGGAAGGCGGTGGGGGCGGTGAACAGGGCGACGACCCCGTGTTCCGAAATGACACGCCAGAATGTGCCAGCATCGGGCGTGCCGACCGGCTTGCCCTCAAACAGGATGGTGGTGGCGCCGTGCAGCAGCGGGGCATAGACGATGTAGGAGTGGCCGACGACCCAGCCGACATCTGATGCCGCCCAGAACACCTCGCCCGGCTTGACGCCGAATTCGTTCTCCATCGACCATTTGAGCGCGACCATGTGGCCGCCATTGTCGCGCACCACGCCCTTGGGCTGGCCCGTCGTACCAGAGGTGTAGAGCACGTAGAGCGGATCGGTGGCGGCAACAGGCACGCAGTCGACAGTGCGCCCTGCCGCCTTGGCAGCACCGACTGTCTCGGCATAATCGAGGTCGCGGCCGGGGACGAGATCGCAACTTAGCTGCGGCCGCTGCAGGATCACGCAGGCCTGCGGCTTGTGGGTCGCGAGTTCGATGGCGCCGTCGAGCAGCGGCTTGTAGGCGACGACGCGGCCAGGCTCGATGCCGCAGGAGGCCGAGATGATCAGCCTGGGCGTGGCGTCGTCGATGCGAGTGGCGAGCTCCTTGGCGGCAAAGCCGCCAAACACCACCGAATGGATGGCGCCGAGGCGGGCGCAGGCAAGCATGGCAAAAGCTGCTTCAGCCACCATCGGCATGTAGATGATGACGCGGTCGCCTTTGCCGACGCCCTGGTCCTGGAGCACGCCGGCGAGCGCGTTCACTTCGGCCATCAGCCCGGCATAGGTGAATTTCTGCTGCGTGCCGGTGATCGGGCTGTCGTGGATCAGGGCTATCTGTTCGGCGCGGCCGGATGCGACATGGCGGTCGAGCGCATTGTAGCAGGTGTTGCACTGAGCTCCCGTGAACCACTGGCCATAGACGCCGCCCTCGGCGTCGAAGACCTTGTCCCACGGCTTGAACCAGTCGATCGCCCTTGCCGCCTCGGCCCAGAACCCCTCGGGATCGCTGGCCCAACCGTCATAGACCTCGTGATAGCGAGATGGCATGGCGTTTCCTTCCCAGGACAGTGGCCCTTGAGGCCGTCATTGTTGGCGAAGTTTGTACCCGCCGGGACGACGGGGCGTCCATTTGACCTTGGTTTAAGAGACTGTCCGCAACTGCCGTTTTCGACGTCGTTTCGATGCACTGCCGTTGTTCTCAAATCGTAGTGCCGCAGGCCCACTGTAGCAGATCGGGCCATGGGCTTTGACAGGGGCGCGCGAAGTTGATCAAAGGCAGCATGTCGAAGGCGTTGTCGCTTATCATCCTTGCCATCATGGCGATCCAGCTGGTCAAGCCGCTCGGCCTGCCGGGGCTCAGGCAACGGCGCGATTTCTGGAAGCTGGCGGTGCTGGCGCTGGCGGCGATTTCGATCACCGCGCTGCTCGGTCACTAAAGCGCCCTAGAGCATTTCCGCTTTTCTTCGAATCGCTCTATCTTATTGTTTTTGCGCAATTCCTAGGGAAAGCCGCTATGCACTTTTCCTGGAATTGCCCTAGAAGGCCGGGGCCAGGCCCTGCCACGAAATATGCGCGCCAAGCAGGGCCAGGCCGGCAAAGAACCAGCGCCTGAAGGTTTCCGCTTCTATGCGGCTGCGCAGCCAGCCGCCCAGCCACATGCCGGCCAGAGCCGGAACGATAGCGAAGGCCGACATGCCGAGCTGATTGAGCGGGACCGCGCCGTTGGCCCACAGCCCGATGCCGAGTGCGACCGTCGAGACGGTGAAGGACAGGCCCAGCGCCTGGACGAGATCGTCGCGGCCAAGGCCCAGTCCACTGAGATAAGGCACGGCCGGAATGACGAAGACGCCGGTGGCGCCGGTCATGATTCCGGTGAGCGCACCGACGACGGGGCCGACCCATGGCTCGGCGGCTGATGGCACCGACATCTTGAGCTTGAGCAGGCCGAGCGCGGCATAGACCAGCAGCACCAGGCCAAGCCCCGCAGTGACGATGGATGTGTAGCTGCTGGTGATCAGGCCTGCGGAGGCGAGCGTGGCGGCAAACACGGCAGACATCATCGGCCACAGGCGACGCACCAGCGCTGCAACGTCGGGGCCGGCGAGCAATTGCCAGACATTGGTGACGAAGGAGGGCAGCAGCAGGATGGCGGCGGCCTCGGCCGGCAGCATGACGAGGCCGAGCAGGCCCATGGCGACCGTCGGCAAGCCGAGGCCGACAACGCCCTTGACGAGCCCAGCGAGGACGAAAACGGCACCAACGACGATGATGAACAATTCGGGGATGAACAATTCGGGCATGGCGGCGAAGATGCAACGCAGCCGGCCGCGCAGGCAAGTGCTCGAAAAAATGGGGGGTCCGCCAGGGCAAAACCCCATCCCAACCCTGGCGGACCTTACCTGACCGCGCAGGCCAGGCTCCGGCTACCGCCGGCAAGCAATACCATGCATGACGCGTGCCAGAGGTTTCTGTGCCGGGATGGGACAGGGTTGGAGGCCCCACGGGTCATCTCCTGGCCACCGGCGCAATGAAGGGCCGCCCGACGGGCCACCGGGCTGGTCTGTTTCATCGGCTTCGCCTTCCTGCTTGAAATGGCTCTGGCCGAAATGAGCTGAGTTCCTGTAGGAAATGGCAGCTGCGTTTTGTGGTATTTTGATACGTCCAGGATCGGGAGCGGGGGCATGAGTTCCCAAGGTTTTGCCAAAGTCCCGTTCGGGCCGACGACCGCTGCCGCCATCGTTCTTTCGCTGATGATCTGCACGCTCGTCGCCTACTTCGTGATGGCCGCGTTGACCATAACGCTAGGATGGCTGCCGATGCTCGACGATCTGATCACGGGAACGTTGCGGCAATCGCGCTACATCAGGATATTTGCCGCCATGACTGGCGCTGCCGCCGGCGGGTTTGCCGGGGTCTGGGTGGCGCGGGTGGTCTGCGACTTCGCATTCGCCGCCTATCTGCCACGCGCGGTGTTTTATGCCTTTGCCGTGCTGGCAGCGGCAGGCCTCGCCAAGCTGTGGCAGGCCGGATCGCTCGCCGAGAGCGCGGTGATACTGGCCCAGCTCGTTGCGACCGTCATCGCTGCCTTCATCTGGTTCTGGCCCGAACGTTCGCCTGTTACCCTCGGCAACGGGATCGTCGGCTCCGACTGATCGGACGCGGCCCGCTACGTTGCCAGGCCGCGCCTTCAGTGACTTGAGACCGAGTCGCTGGACTTGCCGGTTGCGGGCCGCTACCTGTGCCTGATGAAGCAGAACAATCTCTACCTCATCATCGGCGTACTCGTGGCCGCCGTCATCGCGCTCGGCATCTATGCATATCGCGAAGAGACGAAGCCCAAGGGCGTCGAGCTGCGCATCGACGAAACAGGCATTTCGGTCCAGGAAAAGTAGGCGCCGCCTTTCGGTGGCTACTTCTTGTTGACGCCGGCCACCGCAAGATTGGTCAGCTTGCTGTTGGCGGCCTTTTCCTCGTCGAGGATTTCGCTCAGCAATTTGTGCGCCTCGTCGTGGCCGAGAACCTTGGCCCATTCCCTGAGCGAACCGTAGCGGGCGATCTCGTAGTGCTCGACGGCCTGGGCCGCGGCCAGCAGGCCGGCATTCAGCGCCGTTCCCGAGGTCTCTTCGATCAGGCCGGCGCTTTCCTTCAGCAGGCCCTCGATGGCGTCGCACTTTTCGCCTTCGGGCTTGAGGCCAACTGACGAAAACACCTTCTTCAGAATCTGGACGTGACCTTTGGTCTCCTCAAGATGGTCGTCGAATGCCTGCTTGAGCTTGCTGTCGGTGACCGCCTTGGACACGCCAGGCAGTGCCTTGGCGATGGCATTTTCGGCATAGTAGATGTCGTGCAAGGTGTGTTCGAACAGTTCGGCCAGGGTCTTCATGATCTTATTTCCTCTGTGTTTGCGTCGGGGAGTAAGCGATGGGCGCGACAATGGTTCCTGACCGTCCATGCCGACGGACCAAAGCGTGTGGGCCGAAATAGCGCGGCTGTGTCGGTCAAGATCGCCGTTGCTGCGGCCCCGGCATGATGGAATGATGGGCCATGGCGAGATTGACGAACACGGCCCCGAACCGGGTGTTGGCTGTCGACACGATGGTGGTGAATGAGGAGCCGCTTTTGGCGCTGCTCAACCTGGAGACCGATGACGGCGCCGTCGAGCTGGCGATCAACCGCACGATGGCCGAACTGCTCGTCGATCAGCTTCTGACCCTGCTCGGATACGACGAGGAAGAGTAGCCGCCCGCCTCAGCGCCGATTTGGCGTTTTCCGTAGCCTCAGTTTTCCGTAGCCCCAATGGAACGCTCTGCCGCATCGGGGGTTGTCTCATGGCGAGACACATCGGGGGTTGTCTCATGGCGAGACAAGGGTGGAGCCCGCAATGTATGAGCTTTTGCAAAATCTGCTGGTCACCGCCTGGTACGGTCAGCCAGCCGGCGACGCCGATGAGGTGACGCAGGATGACGTGACGGCTGGCGGCGCCGGCGAGCGCCTGCATCGCGATCTCGACGCCTGTTTCCAGGCTATCCACGAGCAGATTTCCGGGCGCAAGCAATGAGCGCTCGTGCCGCGGCTGGGCCCTGAAGCAAGCCGGCGCCTCCCGAAAGGAGCAAACCCCGTGAATGTCGCCAACCTGCAACTCGAAGGCCTTGTGATGGCCATCGCCACCATCAATCATATCCTGGTCCGCAAGGGCGTGCTGTCGGCCGAAGAGATCGACATCGCCTTGCGCAAGGCCGAGGCGAGCGAGACATCGGGAGAGCGCTCCGAAGAGCTGTCGTCGTCCCACCGCGACGCCATCAACTTCCCGATCCGGCTGCTGCAGCTGGCCAACCAATGCCAGCCGGAAGCCGACATCCCGTCGTTTTCGACCCTGGCCCGGATGGTTGGCCAGATGAAGGAGCCCTATAACGACCAGATGTGAGCCCTGCCTCAATCCTTTGGCCGCCGTGCCCCATGCCGCGCTGCCGCGATTGTTTTCAGATGGGGCGGCGTGAGGCAGCCTTGGGGGCAGAATGAAGATCCTTGTTTTCCAGCATCTGCGCGTCGAGCACAGCGGCATCTTCGCCGGGTTCTGGCGCGAGGCCGGGCATAGCGAGCACATCGTCGAGCTCGACGAAGGCGGCGCGATTCCCGATCTCGACGGCTTCGACATGCTGGCGGTGATGGGCGGGCCGATGGATGTCTGGCAGGAAGAGGCCCATCCCTGGCTGAGACAGGAGAAGGCGGCGATCCGGCGCTGGGTGCGCGAACTCGGGCGGCCCTATCTCGGCATCTGCCTTGGCCACCAGCTTTTGGCCGATGCGCTGGGCGGCAAGGTCGGGCTGATGAAGGCGCCCGAAGTCGGGCTTGCCACCGTCGAGCTGACCGCAGCCGGTCGAGCCGACCGGTTGTTTGCCGGCGTCGAACCAGCGATCGAAACGCTGCAATGGCATGGCGCGGAGGTTTCAGGGCTGCCCGAGGGCGGCGAAGTTCTCGCCGCAAACGCCGCTTGCCCGATCCAGGCGATGCGTGTCGGCCACAAGGCCTACGGTTTCCAGTATCATATGGAGATCACCGACCGCACCGTCGGCGACTGGTCGCAGATCCCGGAATATGCCGCGAGCCTCGAGCAGGCACTGGGAGCTGACGAGGCCGGGCGGCTGGCACAGACTGTCGCACCGCATCTGCCTGTATTCCGCGCCACCGCGCGCCGCATCAACGACAACTTCTTCGCTGCCATAAGCGGTTGAGCGCGGCCCACTTTGTCCCTTGTTGTCGGTGGTGTGCCGACATGGCTGGTTGTATTCGCGGGCGTATCGCCCTAGGCAGGCACAAGCCAGAAAAAGAGGACAAAGATGCCCAGACCGACGAACTACAATCAGGAACGCCGCGACCGCGATCGCGCCAAGGCGGCGAAAAAGGCCGACAAGCTGGCCGCCAAGGCCGAAGCCAAGCAGCGCGGAAAGTCCGATACGGAGATGGAGTCGGAGCCGGAAGGCGAAACCGAAAACCAGGAATAGCCGCCGCAGGCGCCGCCAAGGGCGCTACCGAACCGCGTATCCGGCCCTTGATCCCGGGCCGGTGCGCCGGTCAGTCCTTGTCGTTGATGAAGACGTTGACCTCGCGCGCCGCAGCGATGAAGGCGCGCCGTGCCGACATGACAGGCTTTTCGCCCGACATGGCGTCGGAGCAGGCCTGCAGGGCCGCACGATGCTTGGGGCTGCGCTTGCCGGGCCAGCTGTTGAGCAGGAAGGCGGAAGCTTCTTTTGCGGTGCGCAGGAGTAGCGGGGTGCCGGCCGGATCGGCCTTCACGGTGACGGGAGTTTCGAACCTGACGTTTTCCATCGCCGCTCATACGCCAAACCGGCGGGGGAAGCGAGCCGCATAACGCCTCATGGTTGAAGAGCCGGAATTGGCTTGGCTGCACCGGCTCGAAAGGGCTCGCGGCACATCCTTTCTGGGCCTTGCCGGCGCTCACATGGCGTGACAGAGCAGGCTCTTGCTGCCGGCTGCCACGGAGTTCGCCGGGTGAGCGACGAGGGGGAACAATGAACACCAAACGGATACTGCCTGCCATTCTTGGCCTGCTCATCGCTGCGACCACGCCGGCATTCGCCGAGGGCGACCGCTACCGCGCCTTCTCCACCACCGCCGAGAGCATCACCGGCGACATCTCGATGGATGATTTCTCCATCACTTTCGCCAATGGCGAGTCCCTGAAGTTCGCGGCCTTGCTGGGCGACCATTTCGTCGTCGACGGCAGCCGCGTCAACGCGTCCGTCTACAGCGTGGAGGATCCCTCCGACCCCGAACTGGAAAACGGCAACAGGCTGTGCGGGGCGGGCGACGTGACCTACCTCGCCAGCTGGAGCGGCGGCGAGGGCCTGACGATCGTTGCCGTGTTCACCGGCGACGAACCGCCGGAGAGCAGCGACGAGATGTGCGCGTCGTATACATATCAGGATTGATGTGGAGGGCGGCGGGCCCAGGTCCGTTCGGTAGGCACCCGCTTGAGGACGGCTCGCCGGTGGCGCTGTCTTCCTTGTCGCGACGGCGTTCCTCCTTGTCGGCAATTGTGAAGACGATGGCTAGTATGCCGTCAGACCGATGCCCGCTCCAAGAAACCAGCCAATCGGCCCGAACAGCGTGCCAACAATCCAGACACAAGCGCAAACAACAAGCATGACAAAACTGCTTGGGTGTGAGTTTTGGGCCTCCGATCATGGAGAAAATCCAGGCGATTGAGCAGCCAGCTGCAATTGTGCCAACATTCCAGTTCGCGGCACGGTTATGGCCGCGCAAACAAAAAAGCCCCTGATTGCTCAGGGGCTTTTTGCATTTCTGCCTGAAGTCTCGGCTTACGCCGCCTTCTCCAGCGCCTGTTGCCACTGGCCAAGTGCCGCCAGGTGGTTCATGTGGGCACGGTGGGTGAAGGCGGCCTGGCCGGCACCGAGGTTTTCGACCTTGCCCGACCATGCCTTCTGCGGCGCTGCCTGCAGCGCGCGGCCGTAGGAGAAGGTCAGCTTCCACGGATGCGGGCCAATCGCGTTGATGGCGTTGAGGTTGGCGGTTGCCTCCTCGTCGGACTGGCCGCCCGACAGGAAGGCGATGCCCGGGACCGCCGCTGGAACCGTCTCGCGGAACAGCTTGATGGTCTTTTCGGCGATCTCTTCGGCGCTGGCCTGCCTTGCGGCCTTCTTGCCGGAGATGACCATGTTCGGCTTCAGGATCGTGCCTTCGAGGTTGACGCGGGCGGCGTAGAGCTCGTCATAGAGCTTGACCAGCGTCGCCTTGGTGACGTCGTAGCAGGTGTCGATGTCGTGGGCGCCGTCCATCAGCACTTCCGGCTCGACGATCGGCACGATGCCGGCTTCCTGGCACAGTGCTGCGTAGCGGGCGAGCGCCTGGGTGTTGGCCGACAGCGAATAGGCCGAAGGCACGTTGCGGGTGGTGTCGATGTCGATCACGGCGCGCCATTTGGCGAAGCGGGCACCGAGTTTGTAGTACTCGGCCATGCGCTCGCGCAGGCCGTCGAGGCCTTCGGTGATGGTATCGCCGGGGAAGTTGACGATGCCCTTGGCACCGGCATCGACCTTGATGCCGGGGATGGCGCCGGATGCCTTGATGAGCTCGACCAGCGGCGTGCCGTCGGCAGCGCTCTGGCGAATGGTCTCGTCGTAGAGGATGACGCCGGAGATGTACTTGGTCATCGCCTCCTTGGTACGGAACATCATTTCGCGATAGTCGCGGCGGCTATCGGCCGTCGACTCGACGCCGATGACGTCGAAACGCTTCTTGATGGTGCCGGAGCTTTCGTCCGCAGCCAGAATGCCCTTGCCGTTCGCAACCATGGCGACGGCGATGTCTTCGAGACGTTCGCTCATACAAGTTTCTCCTGATCAGATGCGGCGCGCATAGCAGATGGTTTTCCCGAACGGAATGCCGGCAACAAGCCTATAACCGATTGAAATTATTTCAATCGTTTTAGATCTGGGGCAAGAACAACGCGCAGTTGTCGAAAATATGAACTTATATACTTCTGAATAGATAAAAGTACATTGGCTGGCCTCGAGCCTGGCCACTTCGACTCGGCCCGATGAAGGCCATTTCGGACGTCCGCAAGCAGCAGGCCTTCGCCTATCTATTATATCAGTGAGTGCTAAAATAAATGCCCTCCGCATGCGCCTGTGCGCATGACGATGATGGGAGGAAGCCATGGCCGATGGCGGAATGAACGTGACGAAATTCGAGTTCAAGTCTCACAACGAACCAGACGAGGTGCGTGCGCCCGACAAGACCCGCGTCGAGGTGGTCCGGCTGACAGGTTTCACCCTTGGTCGCCTCAACATGGAGCCGGGATGGCGGTGGTCGGAATGCGTCAAGCCGGTGGTCAAGACAGACAGCTGCCAGGTGTCGCATGTCGGCTACGTCGTCTCGGGCACCCTTACGGTGAGGCTGAATGACGGGACCGAAAAGACGCTCAAGCAAGGTGCCTCCTACACCATTCCGCCGGGCCACGATGCCTGGGTCGAAGGCAACGAACGTTTCGTCTGCATCGAGGTGATGAGCGCCGAGCAATACGCCAAGCCGGTGTAAAGGGAGCTGGACAGCCCTACAGCGAGGTCAGGTCGACGCTGAAACCCCTCTCCGGCCCTCCGGGCCACCTCTCCCCCAGAGGGGCGAGGAACCTAGGTCCCTGATAGGTTCACCAGTACCGCGCCTCTCCAGCTTGGGTTCCTCGCCCGTTGGGGAGAGGTGCCGAGCGCAGCGAGGCGGAGAGCGGCGCGTGGCGCCGACTACGCCGTTGTCGCATGAAATGAATCCTCCCCCGCTTTCGCAAGGGAGGAAAACCGTTACGCGTCAGGCCTTGAGCACTTCCACGCCAGGCAGTTCCTTGCCTTCCATCCATTCGAGGAACGCGCCGCCGGCGGTGGAGACGTAGGAGAAGTCGTCGGCTACGCCGGCATGGTTGAGGGCGGCCACCGTGTCGCCGCCGCCGGCGACCGAGACGAGCTTGCCGGCCTTGGTGCGGGCGGCTGCGTGCTGGGCGGCGGAGACGGTCGCCTTGTCGAAAGGGGTGATCTCGAAGGCGCCGAGCGGGCCGTTCCAGACCAGCGTCGACGCACGGTCGATCCAGTCGTTGATCGAGGCGACGGTCTTCGGGCCGACGTCGAGGATCATCGCATCGGCTGGAACCGCGTCGATGGCGACGACCTCGTTGGCGGCACCGGCCTTGAACTCGCGGGCGATGACGCCGTCCGACGGCAGGATGATGGCGCAGCCCGCGCTCGCTGCTTCGATCATGATCTGCTTGGCAGTGGCGGCAAGGTCGTGCTCGCACAGCGACTTGCCGACATCGGTGCCGCGCGCGGCGAGGAAGGTGTTGGCCATGCCGCCGCCGATGACCAGTGCGTCGACCTTCTTCACCAGGTTCATCAGCAGGTCGATCTTGGACGAGACCTTGGCGCCGCCGACGATGGCGACGACCGGCTTGACCGGGTTGCCCAGGCCCTTTTCCAGCGCCTCGAGCTCGGCCTGCATGGTGCGCCCGGCATAGGCCGGCAGCTTGTGGGCGAGGCCTTCGGTCGAGGCATGCGCGCGGTGGGCGGCCGAGAAGGCGTCGTTGACGAAGATGTCGCCATTGGCGGCAAGCTGCTCGACGAAATCAGGATCGTTCTTTTCCTCGGCCTTGTAGAAGCGGGTGTTTTCCAAAAGCAGGATGTCGCCGTCCTTCATCGCGGCGACGGCGCTTGCCGCCTTGTCGCCGATGCAGTCGGCGGCAAAGCCGACCGGGCGGCCGATGACCTCTGATGTTGCCGCGGCGATGGGGGCCAGCGACAGAGCCGGATCGGGGCCGTCCTTCGGGCGGCCGAAATGGGCGAGCAGGATGACCCTGGCGCCCTTGCCGGACAGCTCGGAGATGGTGGGCGCGACGCGCTCGATGCGGGTTGCGTCGGAAACCTTGCCGTCGGCCATCGGCACGTTGAGGTCGACGCGGACCAGAACCCGCTTGCCGCTGACGTTGCCGATGGTGTCGAGAGTCCTGAAGCCGGCCATGGGGTTTCCCTTTCCTCATTGGGCGCGCATCTGCCGATACGCCGCGAGATCGCGCGGACCATAGCCAGCGCCGACGCGGATGCAAGGTTTGTGGGGGGCGGCGGGTGGAAAATAGTGGGTTTCTGATGTCGATCAGGAGATTTCTGAACCGTCGCTGCGGCTGTCCCAAACTGAAAACATGCGCAGTCCTTCATCCTCACGCGTCCTCGGGCAAGCCTTCCGAGGTTGTCGCCGGCGTCTCCTGCTTGGCGGATGCCTTGCCTGAACGCCGGGCGAGAAAGCGCTTGATGCGGTCGCTGATTTCGCCGCCGCTCAGGAACACCGGCACGGGCGGTGGAGGAGGGGCAGGCTCGATCGACAGGCCGACCGACATGATGCGGCCCTTTTCGTCGACGTCGCGGACGATCAGGTCGATCAGCCCGAGCGAGACGCGGTCGGCATATTCGACATGGCCGCGCAGCCGTTGCTTGATCAGGTCGGCGATGGTCAGCTTGAGTTCCTCGTCCTTCACCGACGCGCCGTAGATGGCGACGAGCTCGCCGGCGAGGTGGGTCTGGTCGACGGTGAAGGCGCCGAAGAAGTCCTCGTCCTCGGCATGGACTTCGGCGCGGGAGGCAAACAGCCGGTCGAGCAGGCGCGGATAGCGGTCGGGCACGAAGATGTAGACGTTGTCGCCGGCCTGCAGGCGGCCCATGTCCTGGAAGCGCATCGAACGGCCGTCGCGCACGACCAGTGAAGGCCTCGCCCAGCGCGGGACGCGCTGGCCCTTGGCCACTGGGCTGCCTGGAACGACGCGGTAGGCGAGCAGTTCGTGGTGGGCCGAGCCGGGCAGTTCGAGCTCGACCTTGTCGAGCGGGCCGAAGCGCTGCGGCACGATCAGGCCAAGGCGGCGGGCGAGCGGGCCGACGGTCCAGCCCTGGATCACCAGCGACGACAACACGATGATGAAGGCGATGTTGAAGATATCGCGGCCGTTTTCGAGCCCGCCGAGCACCGGCGTGATGGCAAGCAGGATGGAGACGGCACCACGCAGGCCGACCCAGGAGATAAAGGCGGTTTCCTGGCGCGGGAACTTGAACGGGATCAGGCACAGCCAGACCGCAAGGGGCCTGGCGACGAACATCAGGAAGAAGCCGAGCAACAGCGCCGACAGGACGATCTCGGGAAACTGCGACGGCGTGGCAAACAGGCCAAGCACCAAAAACATGATGATCTGGGCGAGCCAGGACATACCGTCCTGGAAACGCTTCAGCGTCGAGACCGCGCGGATGTCGGAATTGCCGGCGACGAGGCCGGCGAGATAGACGGCAAGGAAGCCCGAGCCGCCGACAGCACCCGCTGCGGCGAAGACCAGCAGCGACAGCGTCAGCACGAAGATCGGCAACAGGCCGCGGTCGAGGTTGAGCCGTTCGACCAGCTTGACGATCAGGAAGCCGCCGAGCAGGCCGATGGCGGCACCCAGGATCATCTGGACGAAGAAGCCGACGACGAGATCGACGAGCAAAAGGTCGGTGTCGGGCTTGGCGCCGAGCGCGATGATCTCGACCAGGGTGATGGTCAGGAAGATGGCGATCGGGTCGTTGGTGCCGGACTCGATTTCGAGCGTCGAGCGGACGCGCTCGCGCAGGTTGATGTTGCCGGCGCGCAGCAGGAAGAACACGGCCGCAGCATCGGTCGAGGCGACGGCGGCCCCGAGCAGGAAGGATTCGAGCCAGGTGAAGCCGGTGAGGTAATAGGCGGCGATGCCGAAGACGACGGTGGTGATGCCGACGCCGATGGTGGCAAGCGTGAGGGCCGGCATGCCGGCCTGGCGTAACACGCCGACAGGCGTGCCGAAGCCTGAGTCAAACAGGATGACGGCAAGTGCTATGGCGCCGACGAAATAGGCGATGTGGGCATTGTCGAAGACGATGCCGAGGCCGTCGACGCCGCTGGCAAGGCCGATGCCGAGGAACAGCAACAGCAAGGGGGCGCCGAAGCGGAAGGCGATCAGGCTTGAAAACGCCGCCGCCACGACCAGCGCGGTGCCTACCAGCGTGATGAGATATACCGCCTGTTCCATCCCCGACCCGTCTGCGAACCACCTGTTCGTTGCGTCGGTTGAGAGTGCGGCGAAGAAAAGGCCATGTCCAAGCAAGAATGGATTTTTGCCGGCTTGGACCAAAGTTTTTTGCATTGCGGCAAAAATGAAAACGCCCGGCCGAAGCCGGGCGTTGCCAATGGGTTAGTGCATGACCCCGAGAATCGAATTCGATTTTCGGAAAGGATCATGCACCATTCAAGATCAATCAGCCGATGGTGCGGCCCATCACGACGGCCGTGTCGGCCATGCGGTTGGAGAAGCCCCACTCGTTGTCGTACCAGGACATGACGCGCACGAGGTTGCCCTCGATGACCTTGGTCTGGTCGAGCGCGAAGGTCGACGAGGCCGGGTTGTGGTTCATGTCGATGGAGACCAGCGGCTCGTCGGTGAAGGCAAGCACGCCCTTGAGCGGGCCGTTGGCGGCAGCGATGAGCACCGCATTGACCTCTTCGACCGTGACGTTCTTCTTGGCCAGGAACTTGAAGTCGATGCACGAGACGTTGGGGGTCGGCACGCGGATCGAAACGCCGTCGAGCTTGCCCTTCAGTTCCGGCAGCACCAGGCCGACGGCCTTGGCGGCACCGGTCGAGGTCGGGATCATCGACATCGCCGCGGCGCGGGCGCGGTAGAGATCCTTGTGCATGGTGTCGAGGGTCGGCTGATCACCGGTATAGGCGTGGATCGTGGTCATGAAGCCCTTTTCGATGCCGAAGGCATTGTTGAGGACCATGGCGACGGGGGCCAGGCAGTTGGTGGTGCAGGACGCATTCGAAATGACGATGTGGTCCTTGGTGATCTTGTCGTGGTTGACACCGTAGACGACGGTCAGGTCGGCGCCGTCGGCGGGTGCCGAGACGATGACGCGCTTGGCGCCGGCGGTCAGGTGTGCCGAGGCCTTGTCCTTGGAGGTGAAGATGCCGGTGCATTCGAGCGCGATGTCGACGCCCAGTTCCTTCCACGGCAGCTGCGACGGATCCTTGATCGCGGTGACCTTGAACTTGTCGGTGCCGATGTTGATGGAATCGCCTTCGACCTTCACTTCGTGCGGGAAGCGGCCATGCACGCTGTCATAGCGCAGCAGGTGGGCATTGGTCTCGACCGGGCCGAGATCGTTGACGGCAACGACGTCGATGTCCTTGCGGCCCGACTCATAGATGGCACGCACGATGTTGCGGCCGATGCGGCCGAAACCATTGATGGCAACTCTAACGGTCATGTTGGTTCTCCTGGGGGACGTCTATGCCTGAAGCCGTGCCGTGGCTGCCTTTGCGGCGGCCTCGGCGGTGATGCCGAAATGCTTGTAGAGCTCTTCGATCGGGGCGCTGGCGCCGAAGCCGTGCATGCCGATGAAGATGCCGTCGCTGCCGATGAAGCTGTCCCAGCCCATGCGAATGCCGGCCTCGATGGCGACCTTGACCTTGGCATTGCCGATCATCGCCTTGCGGTATTCGGGGCTTTGCTGTTCGAACAGCTCGAAGGCGGGAACCGACACGACGCGGGTCGGATGGCCGGCGGCCTGCAGCAGCTTGCGGGCATCGAGCGCGATCTCGACCTCGGAGCCGGTGGCGAAGATGGTGACTTCGGCATCGCCGTCGGCGGTGGCGAGTTCATAGGCGCCGTAGCCGCAGAGGTTTTCCTCGACATATTCGGTGCGCACCGCCGGCAGGTTCTGGCGGGTAAGCGCCAGCGTCGACGGGGTGGCGCGGTTTTCAAGCGTCAGCTGCCAGCACTCGGCGGCTTCCATGGCATCAGCCGGGCGGAAGACGATGTGGTTGGGGATGGCGCGCAGGGCTGCCAGGTGCTCGACCGGCTGGTGGGTCGGGCCGTCTTCGCCGAGACCGATCGAATCGTGGGTCATGACGAAGCCGACGCGGATGCCCATCAGGGACGCCAGGCGCATGGCCGGGCGGGCATAGTCGGAGAAGCACAGGAAGGTGCCGGAGTAGGGGATGACGCCGCCATGCAGCGCCATGCCGTTCATCGCAGCGCACATGCCGAGTTCGCGGATGCCGTAATGGACGAAGCGCTGGCCGTAGTCCTCAGCCGAGATCGGCTTGGTCTGGCTGGTCTTGGTGTTGTTTGAGCCGGTCAGGTCGGCTGAGCCGCCGATGGTCTCGGGCACGACGCCGTTGATGACCTCGAGCGCCATTTCCGACGACTTGCGGGTCGCGACCTTCGGCTTGTCGGCGGCGAGCTTCTTTTTGTAGTCGGCAATCGCGGCATCGAAGCCGGCCGGCAGGTCGCCGCGCATGCG
This sequence comes from Aminobacter carboxidus, assembly GCF_014863355.1. Taxonomy (GTDB): domain Bacteria; phylum Pseudomonadota; class Alphaproteobacteria; order Rhizobiales; family Rhizobiaceae; genus Aminobacter; species Aminobacter carboxidus. Next base: position 770,936 of record NZ_JACZEP010000002.1, read on the forward strand.
GCGCTCGAACTCGCCACGGATTTCGGTCTCGGTCTCGCCGAGGCGCTTTTCCCAGTCGTTGCGCTTCTTGGCCGAGTTGAGGCCGGCGAGGCGCCATGCGTCGAGGATGTCGGAGGGAATCTCGAAGGCCGGGTATTCCCAGCCGAGCGCCTTGCGGGTGGCTTCGATCTCGGCAGCGCCAAGCGGCGAACCGTGGACCTTGTTGGTGCCGGCCTTGGCCGGCGAGCCGAAGCCGATGGTGGTCTTGGCGGCGATCATCGTCGGGCGGTCGGAACGCTTGGCGGCCTCGATGGCGCCGGCGATGGCTTCCGGGTCATGGCCGTCGATGGCCAGCGTGTTCCAGCCCGATGCGGCGAAACGGGCGAGCTGGTCGGTCGAGTCGGCAAGCGAGATCGGGCCGTCGATCGAAATGTTGTTGTGGTCCCAGAAGACGACCAGCTTGTTGAGCTTGAGGTGACCGGCAAAAGACAGCGCCTCCTGCGAGATGCCTTCCATCAGGCAACCGTCGCCGGCGAGCACGTAGGTGTAATGGTCGACGAGCTTGTCGCCGAACTGGGCATTCATGATGCGTTCGGCGAGCGCCATGCCGACCGCGTTGGCGAGACCCTGGCCGAGCGGGCCGGTGGTCGTCTCGATGCCGGCGGCGTGGCCGTATTCGGGGTGGCCGGCGGTCTTGGAGCCGAGCTGGCGGAAATTCTTGATCTGCTCGATGGTCATGTCCTCGTAGCCCGACAAATAGAGCAGCGAGTAGAGCAGCATCGAGCCATGGCCGGCCGAAAGCACGAAGCGGTCGCGGTCGTGCCAGTTCGGGTTGGCCGGGTCATGCTTGAGGAAGCGGGTGTAGAGCACGGTGGCGATGTCGGCGGCGCCCATCGGCAGGCCGGGATGGCCGGAGTTGGCCTTCTCGACGGCATCCATGGACAAAAAGCGGATCGCATTGGCCATCCGGTCGTGTTTTTCGCGCGAGGACATCGTCCCTCCCATAAGCCGTGGAAACTGGGGCCGATGGGAGCCCCGGAAAAGTGCGCGACACATAGCAGGCACAGGGCTTGAGTCAATAAATCGGTGCGTTTTCGCCACCGCATTGCGGCGCCAAGTCACGCCTCAGCCACTTTCCTGTGTCGGGCTGGACACGCTTAATGGGGGAAAGACAAAACAGCTTTGTTGACGCTTCCTTCAACCGGTGCCTAATGTTTCAGTGATAACGCGTTCAGAAACGTGCGCGATTCGGTGATGGGCGAGGGTCTACGGGAGCCATGACCGGGGATACGACACTCAGAGAAGTCATTGGCCGGCTAGGCAAGGCGATCGATACGCTTGAGGGCGCGGTCGCCGCACGGCTCGAACATGAGCAGGATTACGGCGAAGCCGAAGCCGAGGTCCAGCGCATGAATGCCGATCGGGCGCGCCTGGCGCAGGAGCTCGACAATTCCGAGGCCCGCGCCGAACGGCTGGAAGAAGCCAACAAGGAAGTCTCGCGGCGGCTCGTGACGGCGATGGAGACCATCCGCGCCGTGCTGGACAGGTAGGATGGAGATGGCGCAAGTCACCGTTACCATCGATGGCAAGCAATACCGCATGGCCTGTGACGAGGGGCAGGAAGAGCACCTCATCGACCTCGCCAGCCGCTTCGACCGCTATGTGCTGCACCTCAAGGACTCGTTCGGCGAGATCGGCGACCAGCGCCTGACCGTCATGGCCGGCATCATGGTGATGGACGAGCTGTCGGAACTGCAGAAGCGCGTCAAGGGCATGGAAACCGAGGTCCTGACGCTGCGCAAGACGCGCGACGACGCGCTGACCAAGGCCGACAAGAACGATGCCGCGCTGACCGGCGCGCTGGGCTCGCTGGCCGAGCGCATGGAACAGATGGCGCTGAGCCTGACCAAGAAAGTTTAGGGACGGGCCTTCATCTTCGAGGGGAGGATGGAGACCGAAAAGAAAAACGCGCCGGTTTTGCCGGCGCGTTTTTTGTTCGGTGAAGCTGTCAGTCTCAGGCGTCGATGGTGCGGAGCGCCTGGGCCTGCTTCTTGGCTGCGGGGCTGGTGCGGTCACCGCCTATTGGCGGCTCCGCGAGGGTTGCATTCAAGAGGCAATCTGGCGCCGTCGCCGATTTTGCAACCGTAACGGCATGGATCCCCGGGATCTCCGCCGCGCGCTGCGCTCGCGCTCCGACCCGAGGATGACGGAAGCCATGATCTGCGCGCTAATCGCCGACGTTCGCGATTGGTCGAGACGCCCCCCATCTCGTCATCCTCGTGCCCGTAGCGGCGAAGCTGCGAAGGGTCACGGGGATCCATGCCTCAACGCGGCCGTTGATCTGACGGTGCCGGTTTGAGTTGGCAGCCACACCCAATGGCGTAATCATGCCAAAACGCAAAAACGCGCCGGTTTTGCCGGCGCGTTTTTTGTTCGGTGAGACTGTCAGTCTCAGGCGTCGATGGTGCGGAGCGCCTGGGCCTGCTTCTTGGCTGCGGCCTTGACCGCATCCTGGACCTTTTCGAAAGCACGAACCTCGATCTGGCGGACGCGCTCGCGCGAGATGTCGAACTCGGACGAAAGCTCTTCCAGCGTCAGCGGCTCGTCGGAAAGACGGCGCGCCTCGAAGATGCGCTTTTCGCGGTCGTTGAGCACCGACATGGCGCTCGCCAGCATGCCGCGGCGGTTGTCGAGCTCGTCCTGCTCGATGAGCATGGTTTCCTGGCTGTCATGGTCGTCGACAAGCCAGTCCTGCCACTCGCCCGACTCGCCTTCGCTGGCGCGGATCGGCGCGTTGAGCGAAGCGTCGCCCGACAGGCGGCGGTTCATCGACACCACTTCAGCCTCGGAGACGTTGAGGCGGGTGGCGATCTCGGTGATGTGCTCGGGCTTCAGGTCGCCGTCGTCGAGCGCCTGGATCTTGCCCTTGACCTTGCGCAGGTTGAAGAACAGGCGCTTCTGGTTGGCGGTGGTGCCCATCTTGACCAGCGACCACGAGCGCAGGATGTACTCCTGGATCGAGGCCTTGATCCACCACATGGCATAGGTGGCGAGACGGAAACCACGCTCCGGCTCGAATTTCTTGACGGCCTGCATCAGGCCGACATTGCCTTCCGAGATGACCTCGCCGATCGGCAGGCCATAGCCGCGATAGCCCATGGCGATCTTGGCCACGAGACGCAGATGGCTGGTGACCAGCTTGTGGGCGGCCGAGGTGTCCTCATGCTCGTTGTACCGCTTGGCGAGCATGTACTCTTCCTGCGGCTGGAGCATCGGAAAGCGGCGGATTTCTTCCAGGTAGCGGCTGAGGCCGCCTTCGCCGGAGACGATACTAGGTAGTGACTGGGCCATAAAGCGCCCTCCCTCTTCACGAGAAATGCTCCCTGATCCAGGCGAGCATGTGGCGCGGCTGCCGAATGCCTGTCGCGCCATGGAGTCTTATACAGGAACAAAACCAGAAAAGACACGATTTGTTCAACGCGAAACAGAGTGTCACGCCTAAGTGAACAATACGAGTCAGGTTTTCTGATCGAAGGTTCAGAGATTGCGAAAGCCTTCGACCAATTCCCCCATGTCGCGAGGCAAGGGTGCCTCGAACCGCATGATCAGATGGGTAGCCGGATGGCGAAATGCAAGAAGGCGGGCATGCAAAGCCTGGCGCGGAAACGCCTTGACGTTCGACTTGAGCGGTTCGGGCAAGCGGTTCGACTTGGTGCGGAAAGCCTGGCCGTAATCGGGGTCGCCGAGGACCGGGTGGCCGATATGGGCCATGTGGACGCGGATCTGGTGGGTGCGGCCGGTTTCGAGTCGGCACTCGACCAGGCTGGCGGCGGCAAATTCGCCTTGCTCGGAGCCGAAACGCTCCAGCACGGTGAAATGGGTGATGGCGTGGCGGGCGTCGTCGCGGTGCTCCGGCACCACGGCGCGGCGGACGCGGTCGGCATGGCGGCCGAGCGGGGCGTCGATCGTCCCGGTCATGCGCTGCGGGAAGCCCCAGACGAGCGCATCATAGGCGCGTTCGAGGTCGCCGGTGCGGCCGTGATCGGCGAAGGCCTCGGACAGCGACTTGTGGGCGCGGTCGGTCTTGGCAACGACCATGACGCCTGAGGTTTCCTTGTCGAGGCGGTGGACGATGCCCGGCCGCTTGACGCCGCCAATGCCCGACAGGCTATCGCCGCAATGATGGATCAGCGCGTTGACCAGCGTCCCGGTCCAGTTGCCGGCACCGGGATGAACGACAAGGCCGGCCGGCTTGTTGATGACGATCAGCTCGTCGTCCTCATAAAGGATGTCGAGCGGGATCGCCTCGCCCTCGGGATCGGCCGGTTCGGGTTCGGGCATGTCGATGGCAATCTGGTCGCCCGGGGCGAGCTTGCGCTTGGCCTCGCTGACGACGTTGCCGCCAACACGTACGGCACCTTGCTTGATCAGCGCCTGGACGCGGCTGCGCGACAGATCGGGCGCGAGGCGGCCGGCCAGCCACTGGTCGAGCCGCAGGCCTGCGGCATCGGCGTCGGCCTCGAGCACTATCAAAGTGCCTGTCGCTTCGCTATCTGATGCGCTCATAACAATTGTTCCGGAAGTTTGACATGTCTCGGCCCGCCATCGAAGAAGAAGACAAGCCGCTCGACCCATCGGTTGAGCGCGTCCGCAGGAAACTCGTCCGCTTCTTCATCATCAATATAGGGCTGTTGTTGATTGCCCTTATGGCCGTCCTCGGCGGCGTTGTCTACAAATCGCGGACGCCGGAGACAGTTGCACCGGTGGCGAGCGGCGATATCCAGGTGCCGGCGGGCGGCCAGATCAGCGGTGAGATCGTGTTGCCGGTGGGCGCCAAGATCATGTCGCAGGCGCTGTCGGGCAACCGCATCTCGATCGATGCCGAGCTCGTCGACGGCAGCCGGACCATCTTCCTCTACGACATCGCCGAGCGCCGCCTGATCGGCCAGTTCCAGGTCCGCAACAAGTGAGCGACTTCGCCGCTTCGCGCCGCGTCGCCACGATCTCCGTCGTTGTCGCCGACTACGACCAGGCGATCGCCTGGTATGTCGAAAAGCTCGGCTTCGTGCTTGTCGAGGATGTCGACCTCGGCGGCGGCAAGCGCTGGGTGACGGTCGAGCCCGGCGGTGGCAAGGGCGCGAGGCTCTTGCTCGCCAGGGCGGATGGCGACAGGCAGACGGCTGCCATCGGCAACCAGACCGGCGGCCGCGTCTTCCTGTTTCTCGAGACCGATGATTTCGCCCGCGACCATGCGCTGATGCTGGCGAACGGCGTCGAATTCCGCGAGGCGCCACGTAACGAAGCCTATGGCACTGTCGCGGTGTTCGCCGATATCCACGGCAATCTGTGGGATCTGCTCGAACCGAAGCGTTGATGCCCCTGCGGCAGCAAGCCCGGGCGCAAATAACGCCTTTGGGCCTGTTGCTTTTTCGAAATCGCCAGCCTATATCGCCGATCTCGGCTGCGCCCATCGTCTAGCGGTCAGGACACCGCCCTCTCACGGCGGGAACAGGGGTTCGATTCCCCTTGGGCGTACCAACTATTTCAGGCACTTGGCCGAGCTACGGCAAACCCATCAAATAACAGTCAAATAAGTGCTTTGGCGGGACGTCGCCTCCCCCTCGATCAGCCGCATGATCCAATCACGCAGATTGAGAAATTCGTTCGATGAACTCGACATGCCAACGCGCCTTAGTTTCCTTCGAGGCCTCTCCACCCCACCGTTAGCTCCCCATTGAGAACGCGCAAGGCTTTGGAAAGGCGTGCGCGGCGCCTGCTGCGCTCTTTATGAAGCGTCAGGAAGTATCTGTTCCCGACAGCATCATTGAGATCTCGCAGCGTGACGTTCAACTCAAAACAGCGCTGCTTAAATTGATCGACCAAATGGTCCCCTCTGATCTTGTGGGGTTTGCGCGATCGATAGAGGCCTCTCTTCCATGCCGCCTCTCTTATGCAGCGGCGGCTCCTGCCGGGGAAGGCTTCCATAAGTTCCGGCCACGTTGCGGTTGGATACAAACGTCGGAGCCGGGTAATTGCCACGATGTCCACGCGTCGAGCTTTTTGACCAACCCCAGCCTACGGCACTTCTGCTCTATTCCCTTCGCTGTTCGCGAAGGAAGAGCGCGCGTCAGCGCGTCTCCGTCATGTGACAGCCGCCTGCAAAGTTCCTCCTCTGCAGACGGGCGCAAATCCACCTGAGCGGCGGGCTGGCGCGCGCCTTCACACGAAATCGCCATGATTGGTCGCCGGTGAAAAGATGCCGCGCTCGGACATCCAAGCCTGGGGCCCGCCTCTACTGGCGCGCGCACGTTGCGGGCTGCGCGCGCTGCCTTTGAGCGCGCCGCAAACGCTCACTTTTGATGAAGCCCGACAGTAACGTTTGATCACGATCCCGTGAGGTTAGCCCCATAGATCGAAATAATGTGTTACACTTCGTGAATGCTCAATCTCGCAACAAACCAATGCGGAAGGAGCCCGAAATGAATCAGGCAAACAATGACCGGAAGTCCTTGGATCAAAGGATTTCAGACTACAGGCCAAGCAAGAAGATTTTGGCTTGGTCAATTGTGATCAGCGCTATATTGACCACGATATTTGGTTTCATTGCAGGAGGCTGGGTTACCGGCGGATCCGCCAGGCTCATGGCGACGGTGGCGGCGCGGGATGCCGTGGCGGAACTGGCCTCGACGGAATGTGTGAACCGCTTTCTCGGTGGCACCGATGCGGCCCAACGACTGACCGACCTGAAAGCTCTCAGTTCCTGGCAACGAGATGACTTTGTCAAAGACGGCGGCTGGAGCCAGTTCGGGTCGGAGGAAGTCGTGGGCGCTGCCGTGATGTGCGCTGACAAGCTCGCAGCCATGGACGGCGTGCCCGAAACGACGTCCTCGGCGGCGGTCGAAGGTTAGCCCCGCGCCGGGAGTTTGAACATGGACAAGGAATTCGACCCACCCGTGGTGATTGCACGCGAGAACCGAGCCGGCCGCAGGACGATTGCGTCCGCTTGGGAAGCGCTGGAGTGGTTGCGACTGCGAAGACCGGCTTGCACAGGCCCGCGATACCGTTCAGCCGTTCGCATATGTCGAGATGTGCTCGATGGGCTGCGGGCTCCTCCGGACGCCCGCCGGGCCTTCATCTCAGCCGCCAGGGAGGTTGGCCGGCGCGTGTTCTGACGTGAAATGAAGGGGGTGGAGAGGGATGAAGTATCGCGAAGTGCAGGAAAGGCTGAGGGTGGTTGGCATCGTCATGAGCAAGTCCCAGGGCCGAATACGCATCAACCACTTCGGCGCGACTGCGGAAACCGCGTATTTCACCTGTTGCCTCGAGGATGCGCTGAAAACGGGGCAGGCAATGGCCGAGCCAAGTGCACTGCCTGAAGTGTGGTGTGCGGAACGCACATAAGACTTCAGGAGATGGAAGGGCGGCAGGCGATCTCCTGAAGCGACCGCCCGGATCGGGAGGAATATCCGGGCGGTTTTTTTCCGATGGGGATGACCGATGCCCTGAAGAATGAACGGCAACAAGATCAGCGTGGCGATTGCCGAGGATGTGGCGCTCGTGATCGTCGCCGTGGTCTATGCACTGCACAACGCTCTTCCGGCTGCGATGATGTGGCCGCATCTGCTGCAATAGGAAGGAGAGCCGAGTGGCTTTGTTGGTCAGCGCGATTTGTATCTTGCTCGCAGTTGCCCTGTTGCTTGTGCTCACAAACTTCCGCACGTCGTTGCCCGGCGGCGATGTTGCCGATTTTGTCGTTTATCCGGTCACCATCCTCGCATTGATAGCCTTCGGAGTAGCCGGCGCCACCGCTGCGCTCTTTTAGGCGCAAGCGACCCGCCAAGGGCTCCGGGCGCTACCGAAATCAGCAAGGTTCATTGAATGCCCAGGTATCCGACGTTGCAAACCCCGGCCTCGCGCCGGGGGTCTTGTTTGCCCAAACGCATAAGCCCGCCACCTCGAGGCAGCGGGGCTTTTGCGTTTGGTCGACGCCCGCTGTCAGCGAGGAGCCTTACTCGGAACCCGCTCGTTGCGAGCTGCGCCGATCCGCCAGGATTTACCCTCAATCGTATCGAGAATGCCGGATCCGACCCATAGGAGTCTCGATGGCACGGATGCTCCGGAAGGCCGGGGGGTTCCGATAGACCCAGTCACGATTGAACAGCCGCAGATGAACGGGCAGGTATTTGGCCTGCCCGAAGCACTCACTTCGTCCGGCAGCGGCCGGTCTTGGTGGTTTCCTTGTCGCCGTCGTCATAGGCGATGCCGACTTTTTCGCCGGCCAGCGAGGTGATGGTGCCCTTGTACCATTCGCCGGCGCCCTTGAAGTTGCACTCGACCTTGGTGCCGATCATCCAGTCGTAGGGACGGACCTTGCTGAGGCTGGTCGTTTCGCGCTCATTGTCGTCGTAGCGGACGGTGATGGTGTCGCCATCGACCTTTTCGATGACGCCGGCGAACCAGTAGCCGGAACCCTTGTAGTTCCCCAGAACCCAGTCGCCAGTGGTCTGGGCGCTGGCCATGCCGGCAGTGGCGAGCATGGCGCTTGCTGCCAGCAGAACTGAAAGATGTCGTGTCAAATTATCACCCTTGGGATTTCACCCCAGCCCCCATTGAGCTGTGTCAGCCTACATATTTGAGCTGATGTGAATGCACGATGAAAATACCTCGTCGGGCGCAAATAAAGCGTCCGACAGCGGTGCCGGGTTGCGCCTGCTTGAACCGCCGGACGGCTGGCGGAACCTAGCGCGCCGGCAGGCGTTGCGTTGGCAAAGGAGAACATTGCCATGCTTCGAACGCTAGCACTGCTTGCCGTCGGCTACGCCGCCTACAGGATGGGCCGGGAGTTCATCGCCAGCGTGCCGTCGGATTTCGATCCTGTCCCGGCGCCTTCGGCTGCGCCTAAGCGTCGCCGCAAATCAGCTGCGAAGCCGAACACCAAAGCGGCGACGGCGACAACCACTCACTGACATTGCGTGCCGGGAGTGCCTGGGGCGCGCCCGGACTCAAGCCGGTCGAACGAGTTCGCTCGAACGCGGGACTACCGTGTCGAGGGTTCGGATTCGCTCCGGCTGTTCGGTTTCGGGCGGTTCGGGCTCGGCCACGGCGTCGCGATCATGCTCGAACTGCTGGGCATCCGGCAACGGGTGCAGCCAGCTTTCGCGGCGGACGGTCCACAGTTCATATTGAGGCGTGAGATCGGAGGGCACCATGTCGAGGTTGCCGAGCATGATCTCGGCCTCGTCGTCGCTGACATAGGTCACGCGGCTGCCGCAGGTGACGCAGAAGCTCCTGTTGCCATATGTGCTGACCTGGCCCGTCTGTTCGAGGGCCGAGGCCGGCCAGACGGCGTATGCGGAAAACGCCGAACCGCTTGTCTTGCGGCAGTCGGCGCAATGGCAGATTCCCACTCGCAGGGGCTGACCGGTGACCCGGAAGCTAACAGCACGGCAATAGCAGCTGCCAAATCGAATGGTTTCGCCGCTACGAATTTCCATGGCAGGGCTCCTTTCCGCTTCAACGGAAAGCTAAGGGCAAATGTTCCCCGGGGTTAAAGCGGCATGCGGCCACGTGTCGGCGTGACCATCCACGGCTCGATCGACACCGGATCGGCTTCGCGGATGCCGACGGAACGGGCAAAGCCGGCGAAGGCATTGCGCGCGCCGTCGACCGAAAGGCGGTCCTCGCGTGCTGCCTGGCATGCGCGCATCGCCGTGTTGTAGATCGGTCCGCGCCGCTGTTCGGGCCACCTTGCCAGGAACCCGAGCGCGTCGGCAACGCTTGCGATCTGCAGGATGGCCTGATCCGCGTCCCTGACGAAAATCGGGCTGGAAAAGGGTCTGGCTGTCATCACTTCCTCCGGGGTCATGGACCGTCATTCGAGCAAGCGAACTTGCCGGGCAGTGGGCGCGACAAGCAGACCAGGAAAATGGCGACGGCAGCCTTTCCCGTCAAGAACGCAATTCAGGTCAGTCATGAACGCAAGTCAGGCCGTGCCCGGCGGCATGGCCAGTATTCCGGCTTCATCGCAGAAGCTTTCGAAGGCGTCCCTGGCTTCGTCGACGGGGATAGAGCCGTTGATCGCGGCCTGCATGGCATTCTCCGCCAGATAGAAGAACGGATTGCGCTTGTCATGTGGCCAATCGTCAAGAAACGCGACAGCATCCGGAACCGAGACGACCTCGCGCAACGAAAACTCTCCATCCCTGATCCAGACGGTCGATGTAAAATTCATCTACCAAAACGCGGCTGCGGTCGGAGAGTTGCATCGACATTGGCTGTTTCCGGGCCATGCTGGCCGGTCGCGGCACGGACCATGAATTGATGCAGCTTCAAATCTGCGAGAAAGACGAACTCGCTCCCGTTGCCGTGCCGGCACCGAGGGTCCTGTGGGCATGAGCAGTGTTCAATCCAGGATTGCCTGATGTCGGCCGGCTGGGTTACTTGCCGGGAAATGCAACTGCAATCGCGACTCCAATGCACATGCCTGACAACAGTTCGCCCCGTCACCCCACAGGCCCCATGAGCGCCGCGGAGCTGACGGCGCATCCGCTCTTCCCACGCATCGACCGACGTTTGGCCCGCCACCTGATCGCCATACATGAGCAGACGCCAAGGCTTGCGCGGCTCAAGGCCTCGCATCGCAAATGGCTGATGACCCAGTCGCTCTATGCGCTGACGCTCGAGCGCACGGAAGAGGATCCCGATTCCGGCCTTTCGGCGTCTCGTCTGGTCGATATCGCCACCAGCATCGGGGCGGTGAGCCACAACACGGCGCGGGCCTTTCTGCAGGAACTGCTGAGCTACAAGTTCCTGATGGAAATCCCCAATCCGCACGACAAGCGGCTACGCCTTCTCGACACGACCGAGGCGAGCCGCAAGGCGATGACCAGCTGGTTCATGGGGCATATGAGCTGCCTCGACGAACTTGACGATGGCGGCCGCCATGCCCGTTGCCAAGCCGACATCAGGATCTTCCGGGCGGCCCAGCCGCGCGCCGCCCGCCGGCTGATCGAAAATCCGTTGTGGCGCTATCCGGCCGAAAGCATCAATTCGTTCCTGCAGTCGGAACTGGGCGGGATGATCCTGCACGAAATCATCTCGCGCATCGACGACTTCACGCCGCAGGGCGGCAAGGTGATCGTTGGACCCTCCAGCGTCGCGGAGCTCGCCGCGCGATACTTCATCTCGGTCACGAATTTGAGGAGGATGTTCAAAAAGGCCGAAACCAGCGGTCTGATGGGCTGGGCCGTGACGCCAGAGCAGCGGGTGCTGTGGCTGTCGGCTGCGTTTCTGGACGACTATTTCCTGTGGCAGGCGCAGAAATTCGCCGCACTTGACGAGGCCTATTGCTGGGCGGTTCAAAACATCAGTGGCGAAACCCACTCCGCGACCGAGCGGGGCGAGGGCGATCGGTCAGAAATGCCGCAACATTCGCAAGCGGCACGATAGGACCAGATTTGGTCGTTTACCGGTCGCGTGGCCAGCCCTTATCACGCACCGCAGGGCGTGCAGCAGTCAGGTTATAAGGCAACGAAAGGTTGCCGTGTTGCGCCCCTTCATCTCAGGGGTTCTTGATGAAAACAATTCTTCTTGCTTCGACCTTTCTGCTTGCCGTTGCAGGCAGCTCCTTTGCTGCCGATGCGGTCGTCAATGCCCCGGCACCAGATACAGCGCCGGCCGGCTTTGTCTGGACCGGCGGTTATGTCGGCCTGCATGGCGGTTACGCCTGGCTAAATGGTACGGTCGATGTCGCTGCGGCCGCACGGCCCTTCGACGTCGATGGCTTCGACAATGGGCTGCTCGGCGTCCACGCAGGCTACAATTGGCAACTCAACGGCAGTCTTGTCGCCGGTATCGAGGCCGATATCTCGCACGCCTGGACCAAGCGCGATCTGGTCGTGCGCGTCAGCATTCCCGATTTTCCGCCGATGAACGTTGCCGTCGAAGCCGGGACCAACTGGCAAGGCAGCGCGCGCCTGCGTGCCGGCTACGCGATGGACCGTACGCTGATCTTTGCGACCGGCGGCGTCGCCTTCGCCAATAGCTTTGTGAAGATGCAGGCCTATGACGAAAGCAAGACGTTCCTTGGCTGGACCGTCGGCGCCGGCATCGAGCATGCGTTCACCGACAACTGGATCGGCCGCTTCGAATACCGTTATGCCGACTTCGGTTCCGAGGCGTTTCCGGCAGACATCAAGATCGGCCTCAACGAGCACACCGTGCGCGCCGGCATCAGCTACAAGTTCTGACCTGCACTGCTTGCCCGCGAAATCGAAGCCCGGCCTGGTGCCGGGCTTACTTGTACAAGCTCTTCTCAGGGATCTGGCTGTACCGGCAGGGCCCGCACGAATTCGACGCCGTCGATGACCAGCAGGTGGGGTTCAGGCGCTGCGGCGATGCGCTGGATGCCGTCGCTGCACGAAAACACCGGCCAGCCGCTGTCGGCGCACAGGATCTCGACGAACCAGTTGCCGAGCTGGTCGGTCAGGCTGATGCGCAAGGCGCCGTCCTTGAGCCGCCGCGCATGGGAGCCGTTGGTCGCCGTCCAGGTCCACGGGCCGCCCAGCGGCGGGTGCGAGAACATGACGAAAGGATAGGTCCTGGGCGGCAGGTCCTCGTATTCGGTTGCCATGCGATAGCGCATCATCGCGGTGGTGTAGTCGGCGGCGATGGACGGCCAGCGCGCATAAAGGACGCCAACGCCATGCGGATGCGGGTCGACCAGCAACTGACGGGCACGGCTGTCGCCAGCCTGAACTGCCGTTGCCATGGCAGCGGCAGCGATGGCGGCAAGCAGCGTGGCGATGCGTCGCGACATGTGCCCGGCCTTAGAGCTCCAGGAAATGAGCCCTAATTTCTCGTTGGAGCCTGACCTTGTCCGAAAACCCGTTTGCCAGTTTTCGGCAAGGAATCAGCCTTGGCCATTGTCGCCGCTCATCGAAGCGGGATCAATGGCGGGGAAGCGGGATCAATGGCGGGTTCAAATCACTGCAGCGATCGCCAGAGGTCGGAAAAAATTCGGGAAAAATTCGAAAAATTTAGATCGGCGCAAAAAACCCGAGCGCCCTGCGCGCCCGGGATTCAGGACCCTTACGAAGTCTGTGATGGGTGCCAGCAGCCTGGCATCAGCACCACCTTGTCCCGACAGCCGAAATGCTCCCAGGTTATCAATTCGGAGTTGTGGTCCGCCTTGTCGTCAGGCGGCGGTTCTTGTCCTGAAACGGGGTATGCTTGCCAGCAGCAGATCCTTGTCACGCACGCCGCTTCGATAAAGCTTGAGGAGCGTCCTCGCTATTTCGCTTGCCCATACCGAGCTCGGATCTTCGCCGCGTTCATGGCAAATCTGGTCGAATACATGCTGAAGAAGCGCGAGATCCCTGGGATAAATCGGGGAGTTAGGCTGGGTGAAAAGTACGTGCTCCATAGTCTTCTCCCATATGGTGCTTGTTCTTTTGTCTTATGCTTTGCTGCTGAGTTTTTGCCTGCTTGCTGTCGCGGTCAGCAAAGCTGATCGCGATCGAGAACTAAATCCGCGCTCATACCCCTGGGTATAGAACGAAGATAGAGTTCAGCATCGTCACGTATGTGGAAGCATCTGCCGCAGGCGATAGCATCGATATGCCTCCTTGAGGCAAAGGTTGCATGCTGGCGTGGTCTATTTCAGGGCGGAAATTCTGCTCTACAACCTGTGTGATGTCGAGTCACTCTGGGTTGCATCGGAGTTGCAGGAAAAAGCTGCCTGAAGATGCGCGAAAGGGCCCGCCAGAAGGGGAACGGCAGGCCCTTTCTGAGCGTGGTTGAAAGGAAAAGACCACGCCCGGTGTGCCTCAACGCAACTCTGTTGGGCGGGAAATGGTTCCGCGCGAGGTGGCTTGCCTTACATCAAGACATCGACAGTGATCGTTGGGCTTCATCATTTGTTCACCATCAACTCCGCACCATTCACCTGCGCAATGTATCGAGTGCGCGTCTTTGGCAACGCCCGGCGGGCTGCACAACCCTTCGCCCGCCGGTGCGCCTCAAGGCCTGCCATGGCCTTCCCAACGCTGCCTGCATGACTTAGCCTGACGTCACCGCCGCTGCCCGGGCAGCCGGACGGCGGGATCGAAGGAAAGGCATAAGCTCTTGGCTGAAATGACCATCATCGCCGAATTCGAGACAGTGGACGGGGCGGAGGAGCAGTTCCTCGACCTGATCTCGGAACATGCCCGCGCCACGCTGCAGGAAGAGCCGGGCTGCCTGCGCTTCGAGGTCATCAAGCCGGTAGAGCGCGACGGCACGCCGATCGCCAACAAGGTGATGGTCAACGAGCTTTATGCCGACGACTCGGCCGTTGCCGCCCATGAGCGCAACCCGCGCATGTCTGACGTGCAGGCGGCACTTTCGCCGTTGCTCAAGTCGCGCCGGCTGATCCTGGCGCGGTCGTTGGGCCTTGTCGATCCCAATGGCGGCATGCGGCCGGAAGAACTCAACGCCGCCAATGACGACTAGCCGAGAGGTTTCGGGCCGTCCGGGGGCCGCAGCTGGCGGTTTTCCGGCCGCCCTGTTTTGACGTTGCGGAAAGTAAGCGCAGTTCCGGTGGCAGGTTTTCGCGGTTTCCCATCCCGTTTACATTTGAATGTGCTCATGTATGGCGCTGCGGCGTTAAGGTTAGTCAGTCGTTAATGCTTCTGCGGCAAGGTTTGTTGCGGCGGTCTGCAGGGGAGCAGCATCGCCCCATGCATGCAGGGCTGACGGATGCGGAAAATTCTGGGCTCGGACGTCATCGATCCGACCGGCGAGCCGGCCAATGAGCGGGGGCTGACGAACGAGGCTGGCGATGCGCGGGCCCTGGACGATCTGAACCTGCCTTATGCCGATCTCGAACGCACCATCGATTCGATGAACATGGGTGTGGTGCTGGTCGATGCCGGCCTCAACGTGCAGTTCATCAACCGCGCCTTCTACGACATCTGGAAGCTGACCGTCGGCCAGGTCGCCATGGGCTGCTCGTTCAGGGCGCTGATGGACATCAACCGCTACAGCGGCGTCTACGCTGTCGCCGACGGCGACTGGGAAAGCTACGTCGCCTTGCGCGAGTCGGAGATTTCGGCCGGCGATGTCGCGCCGCGCGAATTCCGCCGCGCCGACGGCTGCACCATGATCTATTCGGTCACCGCCCTTTCCGGCGGCAAGCGGCTGGTTTCTTACTACGACGTCAGCGAGATGAAGCGGCGCGAGGTCGAGGCCGTCGAGGCCCGTCACCGGTTGGCCGAAGTGCTGGAGTCGCTGCCGGCGGGCGTCGTCATCTATGACCGCGACGACCGTTTCGTGCTGGCCAACCGCAAGCTCAAGAGTGCCTTGCCGGCCCTTCACGACGTCCTGGCCGAAGGCCGCACGCTGCGCGACAGCATGGTGGCAGCGCAGCGCTCGGGCTATTTCCGCGATACCAGCGACGACGACCTGGATGCCTTGTATGACGCTGATCCCGACGCCTGGGTCGAGGGCATGGTCGAGCGCTATCACTCCAGCCAGGCGGTGCGCGAGCGGCGCAATCCCGACGGGCGCTGGTACCAGATCTTCGACCAGCGGCTGGCCGACGGCACCTTCATCGGTGTGCGCGTCGACATCACCGAACTCAAGCAGCGCGAGCGCGCGCTGCAGGACTCGATGCGCGAAAACGAGGTGTTCCGCTCCCTGATCGACAATGTTCCGGTGTCGATCTATGCCAAGCACGCCGACCTCAGGCTGATGTATGTCAACCAGGGCTGGTGCGAACTGACCGGCTATTCCAAACAAGAAGCCATCGGCAAGACCGACCTCGAGATCTTTGGACCCGAAGGCGAGCCTTTCATGGAGGCCGACCGCGAGGTCATGCGCCGCGGCACGACGGTGGAGATCGAAGAGACGGCGACCTGCGCCGACGGGGTGGTGCGCCACCAGTTCGCGCGCAAGAGCGCGATGGTGGCCTCCGACGGCTCGCTCTACCTGATCGGTTCGACGACCAACATCACCGAGCTCAAGCAGCGCGAGGCCGAGCTCGAAGAAGCGCAGCGCCGGGCCGTACTCGCCGACCGCGCCAAGTCGGAATTCCTCGCCAATATGAGCCATGAAATCCGCACGCCGATGAACGGCGTACTCGGCATGGCCGAACTTCTGGCGAAATCCGATCTCGATCCCAAGCAAAAGACCTTCACCGACATCATCGTCAAATCGGGCAATGCGCTGTTGACGATCATCAACGACATCCTCGATTTCTCGAAGATCGACGCCGGCCAGCTGGTGCTCGACCCGATCCCGTTCAACCTGTCGGAGGCGATCGAGGACGTTGCCACGCTGATGTCGACGCGGGCCAAGGAAAAGGACCTCGAGCTGATCGTCAGGATGCAGCCTGATCTGCGCCACCTCTATGTCGGCGATGTCGGCCGCATCAGGCAGATCATCACCAACCTGCTCGGCAATGCGGTGAAATTCACCGATTCGGGCCATGTGCTCGTCGACGTCACCGGGCGCAGCGACGGCGAACAGACCAAGCTGCATGTCGCTGTCACCGACACCGGCATCGGCATTCCCGAAGCCAAGCTCAAGCTGGTGTTCGAGAAGTTCAGCCAGGTCGACGCGTCGTCGACGCGCCGGCACGAGGGCACCGGCCTCGGCCTCGCCATCACCTCGCGCCTCGTCGACATGATGGGCGGCGAGATTGGGGTGGAAAGCGGCGAGGGGGCCGGTTCGACCTTCTGGTTCACGCTGACGCTGCCCAACGCCGGACGGCTCGAGACGCGGCCGGCAGCACTGATCGATGTCACCGGCGCGCGCGTGCTGATCGTCGACGACAATGCCGTCAACCGCACCATCCTGACCGAACAGATGCTGTCGTGGGGGTTCGATTCCTGTGCTGCAAAGAGCGGTGCCGAAGGTCTGCAGGTGTTGCAGGCGGCGCAGGCGATGGGCGTCAATGTCGACTGCATCGTGCTCGACTACCAGATGCCCGGCATGACCGGCGCCGAGATGGCGCGGATCGTCAGGCAATCGCCGACCCTTTCTGAAACGCCAATCGTCATGCTGACTTCGGTCGACCAGTCGCTTTCGGGGCCGGCGCACCGCGACCTTGCCATCGATGCCCAGCTGATCAAGCCGGCGCGATCGTCGGCGCTGCTCGAGGCGCTGGTCGCGGCGATCCAGCGCAAGCGGGTGCCTAACCTCACGCCAGCGCAGATGGCCGACGCCCAGGTGCCGGCTAAGCACGCAAGCGGTCCAGCACCGCAAGTCGCCCGCCTGCGCGGCGGCCAGCGGCCGGGCGGCGATGGCGGGCTCGACATTCTCGTTGCCGAAGACAACGAGGTGAACCAGATGGTGTTCAGCCAGATCCTGGCCGAGACCGAGCTCAGCTTCGAGATCGTCGGCAATGGCCGGCGCGCGGTTGCCGCCTATGGCGAACGTCATCCCAGGATGATCCTGATGGACGTGTCGATGCCCGAGATGAACGGGCTCGAAGCGACGAGCGAAATCCGCAAGCTCGAACGCGGCACGGGCATGCGCGTGCCGATCATCGGCGTCACCGCCCATGCCTTGAAAGGCGACAAGGAACGTTGCCTCGAAGCCGGCATGGACGACTATCTGCCCAAGCCGATCAGCCCGCGCGCGCTGCTCGAAAAGATCGAGCGTTGGTCGTGGCAGGACGAGGAGCGCCGCGGCGCCGTCTGACGCGAATCCCGGGCATATGCCGGGCCGGCTCTCAAAGACTGTGGAAATGTGACAGTCCTCGATGCCAAAGGCCGGCCTGCCGTTGGGTAGGCGGCTTGCAATCGTTGCCTACCTGTAGTTTGCCTCGCGCCGGCAAAGGACCGAGGAAACGACCCCTTCAGGGCCAGGCACTGCAACCGTTACAGGGGTGACACGAAACTGTCATGCAACTGTAATAGAGGGGGGCTATTGGCTCACCGGGCGCCGAGGAATGGCGTCATACGAGATACTCCAACAGGAGCAGGCCCCAATGAAAAAAGCTCTTCTCACTGCGTCGGCTGCTGCCTTCGCGATCGCTGCCTCGGCAGGTTATGCCTCGGCCCGCGACCAGATCCAGGTTGCCGGTTCCTCGACCGTTCTGCCTTATGCCAAGATCGTCGCCGAGCAGTTCGGTGAAACCTTCACCAACTTCAAGACCCCAGTCATTGAGTCTGGTGGCTCTTCGGCTGGTCTCAAGGAATTCTGCAAAGGCGTTGGCGAAAACACCGTCGACATCGCCAACTCGTCTCGCAAGATCAAGGACTCGGAAGTCAAGTCGTGCGCTGAAGCCGGCGTCAAGGACGTCCAGGAAGTGCAGTTTGGATATGACGGCATCGTCTTCGCAACCGACGTCAAGGGCCCGGATTGGGCGCTGACCCCTGAGGACGTCTACAAGGCGCTGGCCGCCAAGATCGCTGTCGACGGCAAGCTGGTCGACAACCCGAACACCAAATGGAACCAGGTCAACCCGAACCTGCCCGACTGGGACATCGCCGCCTACATCCCAGGCGAAAAGCACGGAACCCGTGAAGTGTTCGAAGAGAAGCTCCTGATCGCTGGTTGCCACTCGCTCGGCGGTGTTGAAGCCGGCAAGGCGTCAGGTCTCGACGACAAGGCCTCGGAATCTGCTTGCAAGGCCGTACGCAAGGACGGCAAGGCTGTCGACATCGACGGCGACTACTCCGAGACGCTCGCTCGCATCGACTCCAACAAGACCGGCGTCGGCGTGTTTGGCCTCGCCTTCTACGAAAACAACGCCGACAAGCTGAAGGTCGCCACCGTCGGCGGCATCACGCCTTCGGTCGAGACCATCGCCAAGGGCGAGTACCCGGTGTCGCGTCCGCTGTACTTCTACGTCAAGAAGGCACATCTCGGCGTCGTTCCCGGCCTGAAGGAATATGTCGAGTTCTTCCTCGACGACCAGATGGTCGGCCCGGAAGGCCCGCTTGCCGAATACGGCCTGGTTCCTGCTCCGGATGCAGAGCGCGCTGCCCAGCGCGATGCCTTCGGCACCGGCAAGACCATGTAATATCGACCATGGGGCGGCGGAAAAAACCGCCGCCCCATGGAATGTTTCGCCGGCTGTTCCGTTCGGCACAATGATCTGAATTCACCGAGGCCGGCCCATGTCTTTCCTGCTTGTCTTCGCCATCGTACTCGCAATCGGACTGGCGGCCTTCGTGGCCGGCCGGCAAAGGGCGCGTGCGCAGGACGACGGAACGGTCAAGCCGCACTCGCGGGCGCACTACCATGGCTGGTGGGCGTTTCTTACGGGCGTCGTTCCGGCCGTCTTGTTTCTCGCCGCCTGGGATATCGGCGCGAGTGCCTATCTCAACAGCCATATCCATTCGGCGCTGCCCGCCGATGTCGCCGATGGCACGGTGGCGCAAGAAGATCTCGCCGCCGGCCTGGTCAAGAGCCTCGCCAGCGGCCTGCGCAAGCTCGACAGCCAGACGCTTTCCGCGCTGCCTTCGAGCTTTGCCGAGCTGCAGCCGATGCTCGCCGCAAAGGGCGTGGCGCTGGCGCCCGACACCCAGGACTACATGATCCCGATCGCCACCGAGGCCAACCGCGTCTCCGACCGGCTCGGCATGATTTCGGCCGTCGTTTCGGTCGGCCTCGCGCTGATCGGCGTCGGCTTCGGCCTCAGGGGCATCAGCCCGCGCGCCAGGGCGCGCAACAATGTCGAGAAGGTGATGCTGTGGAGCCTGCTCGGCGCCTCGACGCTCGCCATCCTGACGACGATCGGCATCGTTTTGTCGATGCTGTTCCAGACCATCGCCTTCTTCGAGAAGGTGCCGCTGAGCAACTTCTTCTTCGGCACCGTGTGGGATCCGCGTTTTGCGGCTGCCGGTGCAGGCGCCAGCGAAGGCCAGTTCGGCCTGATCCCGCTGCTCGCCGGCACGCTCTACATCGCCTTTGTGGCGCTGCTCGTCGCTGTGCCGATCGGCCTGATGTCGGCGGTCTACATGTCCGAATACGCAGCCCCCAAGGTCCGCGCGGTGGTCAAGCCGGCACTCGAACTGCTCGCCGGCATCCCGACCATCGTCTACGGTATCTTCGCGCTCGTCACGCTCGGACCCTTCCTGCGCGACATCAGTGCGGCCCTGACCGGCGGCACCCCGTTCATCCAGGCGCAGTCGATCCTGACCGCCGGCCTGGTGATGGGCGTGATGCTGATCCCGGTGGTCTCTTCGCTCTCCGACGACATCATCACCGCGGTGCCGCGCGCCATGCGCGACGGTTCGCTCGGCCTTGGCGCCACGCGCTCGGAAACGATCAAGCGCGTCATCCTCCCGGCCGCCTTGCCTGGTATCGTCGGCGCCATCCTGCTGACTGCCTCGCGCGCCATCGGCGAAACGATGATCGTGGTGCTGGCGGCCGGCGTTGCCGCCAACCTGACGCTCAACCCGTTCGAGGCGATGACCACCATCACTGTCAAGATCGTCAACCAGCTGACCGGCGACCTTGAGTTCAACACGCCGCAGACGCTGGTCGCCTTCGCGCTCGGCATCACGCTGTTTGCGCTGACGCTGGTGATGAACATCGTCGCCCTTTACATCGTCCGGAAGTACCGGGAGCAGTACGAATGACCGATATTTCGCTCGACACGCTGACCACCTCAGCTGCCCGTCCGCGCCGCGACATCGGCATCAAGAAGCGCTACGCCGCCGAACGCCGCTTCCGCCTCTATGGCGTGCTGGCGATCGCCGTCGGCCTGGCCTTCCTGGGCGTCATGCTGACCTCGATCATCTCCAAGGGCTACACCGCCTTCTGGCAGACGACGGTGACGCTTGCGATCAACTTCGACGAGAAGGTCATCGATCCGTCCAACAAGCGGGCGACCGATCCTAACGTGCTGATCACGGCGAATTACCCCAAGCTCGCCGAAGCCGCGCTGATCGAAAAGCTCGGCATCGATCCCAACGACAAGGCCGAGGTGCGCAAGCTCAAGGGCTTCCTGTCCGACAGCTCGCGTGTTCAGCTCAGGGCGATCGTCGCCGCCGACCCGTCGGTCATCGGCACGACGCGCAATGTCGACATCCTGGCCGCCGCCAACATGGACTCTGCCTTCAAGGGCCAGATCGATCTCGAAGTGCCGGAAAGCCGCCGCAAGGTGTCGGACCAGCAGGTCGAGTGGATGAACAAGCTCAAGGCCGAAGGCGTGATGGCCGAGCATTTCAACACCGGGCTGTTCAGCTATGGCGCATCGAGCCGGCCTGAAACCTCTGGTGTTGGCGTTGCCCTCATCGGCTCGTTCTACATGATGGTGATCGTGCTTTTGCTGGCGCTGCCGATCGGCGTCGCTGCCTCGATCTATCTCGAGGAATTCGCCAAGAAGAGCCGCTTCACCGACCTGATCGAGGTCAATATCAACAACCTCGCCGCCGTGCCGTCGATCGTCTTCGGTCTGCTCGGTCTTGCCGTATTCATCAACTTCCTTGGCCTGCCGCGCTCGGCATCCTTCGTCGGCGGCCTGGTGCTGACGCTGATGACGCTGCCGACGATCATCATCGCGACGCGCGCCGCCCTTGCCGCCGTGCCGCCGTCGATCCGCTCGGCAGCACTTGGCCTGGGCGCCTCGAAGATGCAGATGGTGTTCCAGCACATCCTGCCGCTGGCCGCACCTGGCATCCTGACCGGCACGATCATCGGCCTGGCGCGTGCGCTCGGCGAGACCGCGCCGCTGCTGTTGATCGGCATGGTCGCCTTCGTCGCCGACTATCCCAAGACGCCCTTCGACCCGGCGACGGCCCTGCCGGTGCAGATCTACATGTGGGCGAACGAGGCCGAACGCGCCTTTGTCGAGCGCATGTCGGGCGCCATCATCATCCTTTTGATCTTCCTCATGGCGATGAACATCGTCGCCATCGTCCTGCGCCGCCGCTTCGAGCGCCGCTGGTAGGGCATGGACAAGGAGCATCCTGCTATGAACATCATGACCGAAAAATCCCTCGACGACGCGGTGAATGCTGAGATGAACGCCAGATCGAATGAAATCATCAAGATGCGCGGCGACAAGGTCACCGTGCACTATGGCGACAAGCAAGCGCTGTTCGGCGTCGATCTCGACGTGCGCCAGAACCAGGTGACGGCGCTGATCGGCCCGTCGGGCTGCGGCAAGTCGACCTTCCTGCGCTGCCTCAACCGGATGAACGACACCATCGACAGCGCCAGCGTCGGCGGCAAGATTACGCTCGACAACGAAGACATCTACGATCCCAAGATCGACGTGGTCGAACTGCGTGCCCGTGTCGGCATGGTGTTTCAGAAGCCGAACCCGTTCCCCAAGTCGATCTACGAAAATGTCGCCTACGGCCCGCGCATCCACGGCCTGGCCAAGAACAAGGCCGAACTCGACATCATCGTCGAAAAGAGCCTGCAGAAGGCGGCACTGTGGAATGAAGCCAAGGACCGTCTCAACGAGCCGGGCACCGGCCTGTCGGGCGGCCAGCAGCAGCGCCTGTGCATCGCGCGCGCCATCGCGGTTTCGCCCGAGGTGATCCTGATGGACGAGCCGTGCTCGGCGCTCGACCCGATCGCCACTGCCAAGGTGGAGGAGCTGATCGACGAACTGCGCGAGAACTACACCATCGTCATCGTGACGCACTCGATGCAGCAGGCGGCACGCGTGTCGCAGCGCACGGCGATGTTCCACCTCGGCTATCTGGTCGAGGAAGGTGCCACCGACAAGATGTTCACCAACCCCGACGACAAGCGGACGCAGGACTACATCACCGGCCGCTTCGGCTGAGTGAGCGTTTTCGCCGCTGTATACGAGACGAGGAAGAAATCATGGGCGAACATACAGTCCGGTCCTTCGATGAAGAACTCCAGCACGTCGACCAGCTCATCCGTGACATGGGCGACCTTGCCGGCGCGATGGTCGCCGGCGCCATCCGCGCGCTGTTGTCGTCCGACCAGTCGCTGGCGCAGAACGTCGTCGCCGACGACACGATCATGGACGCCAAGCAGCGCGACCTCGACAATTCGGCGATCACGCTGATCGCCAAGCGCCAGCCGATGGCGCAGGATCTGCGCGCGGTCGTCGGTGCCATCCGCATGGCGGGTGACCTCGAGCGCATCGGCGACCTGGCCAAGAACATCGCCAAGCGTGTCGGCGCCGTCGGCCAGTCGCCGACGCCGCGCAACCTGTCGCACTCGATCGACGCGATGGCACAGCTGGTGCTCGGCCAGGTTCGCGGCGTCGTCGACCTCTATGTCGCGCGCAAGGCCGAGGGCCTGAAGGATCTGCGCGCCGACGACCAGAAGATCGACATCCAGTACAACGCCGTGTTCCGCGAACTTTTGACCTACATGATGGAAGATCCGCGCAACATCACGGCCTGCACGCATCTGCTGTTCTGCGCCAAGAACCTCGAGCGTATCGGTGACCATGTCACCAACATCGCCGAGAACGCCTATTTCGTCGTCACGGGTACGCAGCTGCCGCTGAACCGGCCAAAGGTCGACGAGACCACGACGACGGTTCCGGCCTGAGCATTTCCGCAACCGCATGCGTTTGGCGCGGGGGCGCTGCATAGGTTAAATCAGCGCATGGGCCTCAAGGACCATGCGCCAGGATAAGGTATAGCCGATGATCGCTCCCAAGGTCATGGTCGTCGAAGATGAAGAGCCGCTGGGCGTGCTGCTTCGCTACAACCTCGAATCGGAAGGCTATCAGGTCGAGGTCGTCACGCGTGGCGACGAGGCCGAGATCAGGCTTCAGGAAAACGTGCCCGATCTTCTGGTGCTCGACTGGATGGTGCCGGCCCTTTCCGGCATCGAGCTGTGCCGCCGGCTCAGGATGCGTCCCGACACCGAACGTTTGCCGATCATCATGCTGACGGCGCGCGGCGAGGAAAGCGACAGGGTGCGTGGACTTTCGACGGGTGCCGACGACTATCTGGTCAAGCCGTTCTCGACGCCGGAGTTCATGGCGCGCGTCAAGGCGCTGCTGCGCCGGGCCAAGCCAGAAGTGCTGTCGTCGGTACTCAAGGTCGGCGACATCATGCTCGACCGCGAGTCGCACAGGGTCTATCGCAAGAAGAGCGAGATCAAGCTCGGGCCGACCGAGTTCCGCCTGCTCGAATTCATGATGCGGCATCCAGGCCGGGTGTTTTCGCGCAGCCAGTTGCTCGACAATGTCTGGGGCGAAACGATCTATATCGACGAGCGCACGGTCGACGTGCATGTCGGGCGTCTGCGCAAGGCGGTCAATAATGGCCGCATGCCTGACGTGATCCGCACCATCCGCGGCGCCGGTTACGCCATTCGCGAGGACTAGTCCCTATCAGGCGCTAGAGCGCTTCCGCTTTTCTTCGAATCGCGGAATCTCTCTATCTTCTTGTTTTTGCGCAATTCCTAGGGAAAACCGCTACGCACTTTTCCTGGAATTGCTCTACGCGACGTCGGCATCGGCGCGGCGTGGCGCTGAGCCTGCGGCAAAGATTTCCTGATCGACATGGAGCAGGGCGCGCATCATTGCGCCCTCGCGCTTGAGCGGAACCTCGTTGGGCTCGGTGTCGAACGAGATCGCCTTCGAATGCAGCCCGCCTGCGGTCTTGGCGATGGCGGCGCGGACATGCGGTTCCATCAGGTCGAAGGCGGTGGCGCCGACGCCAACGAAAGCGAGCGGCGCGGGGTCGAACAGGGCGAACATCGAACCGAGGCCGAAGCCGATCGCTTCGCCGGCCTTGCGGAAGGCCTCGCGTTCGGGGCCGTCATGGTCGCGGGCGGCATCGGCAAGGGAGCGGATGTCGTCGTCGGACAGATCGGCCAGCGGCTCGGCGTTCTCGTCGCCAAGCCTGGCGTTGCGCCAGATGGCATAGTTGCCGGCATAGGCTTCGATGCAGCCGCGGCGGCCGCAGCGGCACAGCGCGCCGTCGGGCCGGTGGATCATGTGGCCGAATTCGGCGCCGGATGATTGCGTGCCGGTGAACAGCTCGCCCTTGATGACCAGGCCCATGCCGATGCCGTGCGACAACAAGATGGCGATGAAATCGTCGCGGTAGCGTGACGGATCGCGCCAGCGCAGTGCCTCGGCGATCATGTTGCAGTCGTTTTCGACCGTCACCGGCACGCCGAACTCCTGCTCCAGCCTGTCGGCGAACGGGATGTCGTCATGCCGGGTGATCGGCGACCACAACAGCTTGCGCGAAGCGGCATCGGTGATGCCTTGCACGGCCATGGCGATGCGCAAGACCGTTCCGCCCGCGGCATCGTCGCTTTCAGTCAGTCGGCGGATCATGGCGACGCATTCGTCAGTCAGCGCTTCACCGGACATATGCTCGGTCACCAGACGCGTGGTTTCTTCAACGACAGTGTTGCCGGCATAATCGATGATTGCAGCAGACAGGCTGTTGAGGGAAAGCACGACGGCAACGACCGACGCGGCCCTGGGCTCGAGCGTCAGGGCGACCTGGGGGCGGCCGCGCTTCATCGAAACCGGCTCGTTGCTCTTGGCTTCGGCAAGGATGCCTTCTGCGATGAGATCGGAGGAAATCGTCGAGATGGTCGAATGGCTGAGGCCGGTGGTGGCGGCGATTTCGGTGCGCGACGGCTGGCTGGCCCGGCGAACCGCGGATATAACCATGGCACGGTTGCGCCGTCTCAGATCGTCGTGACGTATGCCGACCGACATGTGCTCGTCTTCCTCCCGGCGAAGCGCTGCCTTCTTAAGCGGCAGTCCCTTACGCGCCAAGTGATTGTGACAGAGCCGGCACCAAATGTCTCTATTTATTTCGAGCTCCGAAAAAAATAAGGCGCGGACGCGAAACCTTGTTGACAGCGGTCGGGCATTGCGTCAGTATTTTTTCGAGGCTCGAAAAAAAGAGCTTCTCCAAGGGCTAAGCGAAGTAGGCGCGCCCATTGGGCGCAGGGAGGAAACAATGAAAAAGTTTACCACCGCCATCCTGGCGGGTGTTGCCATGACTCTGTCGCTTTCGGCAGTGGCTTCGGCAAAGGACAAGGTCATCGGCGTGTCCTGGTCGAACTTCCAGGAAGAACGCTGGAAGACCGACGAAGCCGCCATGAAGGCCGCCATCGAGGCAGCCGGCGACAAGTACATCTCGGCTGACGCGCAGTCGTCGCCAGCCAAGCAGCTGACCGACGTCGAAAGCCTGATCTCGCAGGGCGCCAACGCCCTCATCATCCTGGCGCAGGACGCTTCGGCCATCGGACCGGCCGTCGACAAGGCTGTCGCCGAAGGCATTCCGGTCGTCGGCTATGACCGCCTGATCGAAAACAAGGACGCCTTCTACCTGACCTTCGACAACAAGGAAGTCGGGCGCATGCAGGCCAAGGGCGTGTTCGCCGCCAAGCCTGAAGGCAACTACGTCTTCATCAAGGGCAGCGGTGCCGATCCGAACGCCGACTTCCTGTTTGCCGGCCAGATGGAAGTGCTCAAGGAAGCCGTCGACGCCGGCAAGATCAAGAATGTCGGCGAGGCCTACACCGACGGCTGGCTGCCCGCCAACGCCCAGAAGAACATGGAGCAGTTCCTGACCGCCAACGACAACAAGATCGATGCGGTCGTGGCTTCCAACGATGGCACCGCAGGCGGTGCGATCGCCGCGCTCCAGGCACAGGGCCTTGCCGGCTCGGTGCCGGTATCGGGCCAGGACGGCGACCATGCCGCGCTGAACCGCATCGCGCTCGGCACCCAGACCGTTTCGGTGTGGAAGGACGCACGCGAACTCGGCAAGAACGCGGCTGAAATCGCCTCGCAGCTCGCCGACGGCAAGAAGATGGAAGAGATCGCCAACGTCACCAAGTTCAAGACGCCCGGTGGCCTCGATCTGAACTCGGTGTTCCTGACGCCGGTTCCGATCACCAAGGACAACCTCAACGTCGTCATCGACGCCGGCTGGGTTGGCAAGGACGTCGTCTGCCAGGGCGTG
The DNA here is from genome assembly GCF_014863355.1 of Aminobacter carboxidus. Lineage (GTDB taxonomy): Bacteria > Pseudomonadota > Alphaproteobacteria > Rhizobiales > Rhizobiaceae > Aminobacter > Aminobacter carboxidus. Next base: position 797,797 of record NZ_JACZEP010000002.1, read on the forward strand.
GCAGCGGGCTCGGTAGCAGCCTGCAACTAACAGTCGGCCTGGTCCGACAGGTGAAGCGCCGCGGTCCAGTGACCGCGGCGTTTTCCCAAAACGCCCGCTTCATGACATGGCATATTGACCCTATCATGCGCACACCGGCCGCCGCTTAGACGGCTGCCCGGTCGGGAGGTAACTATGACAGACACGACTTCCAACGTGCCGGCGGACCGCGCGCGAACGACGGAGCTCAGCCCGATCGGGCGTTTCCTCAAGGCAACCGAGATCGATACGCGCATGCTCGGCATGGTCGGCGCGCTGTTGCTGATCTGGGTGGGGCTGCAGGTGATTTCGAGCCTGCGCCTCGGCGTCAACCCGTTCGATTTCGACAGCCGCACCTTCCTGACCGCCCGCAATTTGTGGAACCTGTCGGTGCAGGCGTCTGCCGTGGCGATCATGGCGACCGGCATGGTGCTGGTCATCGTCATGCGCAACATCGACCTGTCGGTCGGCTCGGCCGAAGGCCTGATCGGCATGGTGATGGGCTTTGCCCAGGTGCATTTCCTCGTCAAAGCCGTCGGTCTCGAACTCGGCAATCCGTGGATCTGGGCGTTGGCACTCGTCATCGGCATCGCGCTCGGCTTGCTGATCGGCGCGCTGCAGGGTTTCGTCATCGCCTATATGGAGGTTCCCGCCTTCATCGTGACGCTGGGCGGACTGCTGATCTGGCGCGGCGCGGCCTGGTGGGTCACCTCAGGCCAGACGATCGCGCCGCTGGATGCGACTTTCCAGTTGATGGGCGGTGGTCCGCAGGGCGCCATCGGCGCGACATGGAGCTGGGTCGTCGGTCTCGTTGCATGCCTGGCCGTGGTGTTGCTGCTGCTGCGTGGCCGCCAGCAACGCAAGCGCTTCAAGTTCCCGCTGCGGCCGCTGTGGGCCGAGACATTTCTCGGCACCGTTACCTGCGGTGTCATCCTCGGTGCGGTCTGGATTGCCAATTCCTACCCCTGGCCGATCGGCATCGTGCGTCGCTACGCCGAGGCCAACGGCATCACCGTTCCCGAAGGCGGGCTGTTCATCGCCCATGGCATCGCCATTCCCGTGCTGATCGCGGTGGCGGTGGGCATCGTCATGACCTTTGTCACCAACCGCACCCGCTTCGGCCGCTATGTCTTTGCCATCGGCGGCAACCCCGAAGCCGCCAACCTCGCCGGCATCAATACGCGCTGGATCACCATGAAGGTGTTCATGATCATGGGCGTGCTGGCAGCGATCAGCGCCGCTGTCTCCAGTGCTCGCCTGAATTCTGCCACCAATTCGCTCGGCACGCTGGACGAACTGCTGGTCATCGCTGCTGCCGTCATCGGCGGCACCTCGCTCGCCGGCGGCGCCGGTACCGTTGCCGGTGCCATGCTGGGTGCTCTTCTGATGCAGTCATTGCAGTCGGGCATGGTGCTGCTCAACATCGACACGCCGTTGCAGAACATCGTCGTTGGCCTGGTGCTGGTCGTGGCCGTCTGGCTCGACACGCTCTACCGCAAGCGCGTCTAACGAAAACCGGGAGCCAAGATCATGGAACAGACCCGTATCCCGCTCGTCGACCTCAAGAACATCTCCATCGCCTTCGGCGGCATCCGCGCCGTCGACGACGCCTCGGTCGATCTCTATCCGGGCGAAGTCGTCGCCCTGCTCGGCCACAATGGCGCCGGCAAGTCGACGCTGATCAAGATCCTGTCGGGCGCCTACAAGCGCGACAGCGGTGCGATCTTCGTCCGCGGCGAGGAGGCATCGATCTCCAATCCGCGCGACGCCAAGAAATACGGCATCGAGACGATCTACCAGACGCTGGCGCTGGCCGACAATGTCGACGCCGCCGCCAACCTCTTCCTCGGCCGCGAGATCATGACCGCCTATGGCACGCTCGACGACGTCGCCATGGAGGCCGAGGCGCGCAAGGTGATGGGCCGGCTCAACCCGCGCTTCCAGCGCTTCAAGGAACCGGTCAGCAAGCTGTCGGGTGGCCAGAGGCAGTCGGTGGCGATCGCGCGCGCCATCCTGTTCAATGCCCGCATCCTGATCATGGACGAGCCGACGGCAGCCCTTGGGCCGCAGGAGACGGCGCAGGTCGGCGAACTGGTCAAGCAGCTCAAGGCCGATGGCATCGGCATCTTCCTGATCAGCCACGACATCCACGACGTGTTCGATCTCGCCGACCGCGTCTGCGTGATGAAGAACGGCCAGGTCGTCGGTACGGCGCGCACCCAGGATGTGACCAAGGACGAGGTGCTCGGCATGATCATCCTCGGAAAATGCCCGCCCGGCGCCATTCCGGGACCGGGAGCGATGCAGATCGCCGCCTGAGCGACTATCTGGCTTTGCCGGCTACCAATCTGGCTCAAAACATGGTCGCGAAAAGCAGTTCCCACTTTTCGCGATCATGCTTTAATGAGTGGAGCGTGACACGAGCCGGCCAGAATTGAAAAAATACTTTCCCACTTTGATATTTATTGCCGTCGCGCTGGTCAGCCTGACGATGGCGGCGCTCGTTTATTTTGCGACGGTCGAGGCGGCGAGGATCAAGTTCCAGTCGGTGGCCGACGATGCGCTTAACCGCATCGAGGGCAGGATGGAGTTCGACCTTGCCTTGCTGCATGCGACGCAGGCGATGTTTGCGGCGCAGAAGGGCAATCTTTCGCGCGACCAGTTTCGCAGCTACTTCGCTTCGCTCGATGCCGAGCGGAGTTTCCCGAGCCTGCGCGGCATCGGTTTTGTCAGGCTCATCGACAGCGGACAAAGCGATGCGATCACAGCCGAGCTGAAACAAGGCTACGGCATCGACCGACCGCTTTTCCCTGATACAAACCTGTCGTGGCGGACGCCGATCGTGCTGTTCGAGCCGATGAGCAAGGCCAGCCTTGACGCCATGGGCTTCGACATGGCGACCGACCCGCTGCGCCGCAGCGCGATCGAAGCGGCGTTGGCGGCAAAGGGTGAACCCAGGGCTACCAGTCGGGTGCTGCTTGGCCAGGGCGACAACGGCCCGCGCCAGCCAGGGATATTGGTGTTTTCGCGCGTCGACCGGCCGGATGGCGAGGGGACGGCGCCTGCCGGTTTCCTCTATGTCGCCTTCCGCACCTCCGAGCTGTTTCAGGCCGCACTTGGCAAGGCGCCGCTGCTGCCGGTCGCTGTCGAAGTGTTCGACGGCACGATGGGCGACGACACCTTGCTGTTCCGCTCGGAGGCGCCGCCAGATCCCGGCTATGGCGACGACTTTTCGGTGACGCGCGAGGCCGATGTCGCCGGCCGCAAGTGGACGATCAATTTCAGGCCGAGTACCGCCTTCATGCCGCCATCGCCGCGCACGGCACCTTTGATGCTCGGGCTGTTCGGCCTGGTGCTGGCCGGCTCGATCGCGCTGGTGGCCCGCTACCAGCAGCGCGCCTACGAGGCTGCGGCCCTGCTTCACGAAACGACGGAGAAGAGCCTCCTGGAGAAGGACCTGATGCTTCAGGAAATGAAGCATCGCATCAAGAACTCGATCGCTCGTGTCCTGGCGATGGCGCGCCAGACGGCGGCACACTCCGAAAACATCGACGAGTTCTCGGCGTCGTTCTCGGCCCGGCTTCAGGCGATGGCTGCTTCCCAGGACATGCTGACGCGTTCACGCTGGCAAAAGGCCGATCTTGGCGAGTTGTTGCGCATCGAGCTCGGCCAGGTGTTCGGCAAGGAATTGCCGGTGGACATGATGTCCGGTCCCAAGGTCGAACTGGACGAGACGACGACACAGGCGCTCGGGCTGACTTTCCATGAACTGGCGACCAACGCATTGAAATATGGCGATGGTGACAACTCGGTCGGTGGACTGAAGGTCGACTGGCGCCTGAACGGCCAGGGCAAGGGGCGGCGTCTGTTGTTCAACTGGGTCGAACGCAACGCCAACGGTGTGTCGGCACCTGAAAAGACCGGCTTCGGCACCAAGCTGATCGACATGAACATCACCCGCGAACTCGATGGCCAGATCGTGCGGCGTTACACCGAAGACGGGTTGAGGGTGGAGATCGATATACCGTATCGCCGCTGACGTGCCTCGACGTCTGCCAAGAAGCCGGTTCGACAAGAAAAACCCGGCGACGGCCAGAGCCATCGCCGGGTTTGGTCTGCAAAGCCGTGTTAGCGGCAGCGCGCGGTGTAGATCTGGCCGCGGCTGTTGCGATATTCGCAGTAGCCATTGCGCAGATTGCGCACCAGCAGGCCCGACGCAGCACCTACGGCACCGCCGATCAGAGCCCCGCGGCCGCCGCCGATCAGCGCGCCCGCCACAGCACCAACGCCCGTGCCGGTGGCTACGTCGCGCTCGGTCGTCGTGCAGCCTGAGATTGCAACGACGGCTGCAACGACAAGGATAAGCTTCTTCATGTGGTCAGTCCTCTCACTTTAACATCGCCCTTGGGAATACTTAGCGTATCGGTCTGAAAATCGGAATCGTTTTTCCGCTCGCCGCATCAATTCAACGGCTTAGCGTATCCGCATGATGTCGGCTCCCTGGTCTGAGGGGGGTGGGCGGATACGCTGCTGCATTCATGGGCCGCATTCATGGACCGCATCAATGGAGATAAGCCGGCTTGCCGGTGGCGGTATCCGCCACGACGACGCTGGATACGGTTAGAGACGCCTCGAGCGTGCCATTGGGCAGGACGTTCCAGGTCAGCTGGTCGTAATCGTCCTCAAGTGCCGGATCGACCTCCAGGCACCTGGCAAAAGTGCGGTTGCTGCTCGACCTGAACGCGCCGAGAACCTTCGGCAGTTCAGCCTGGCACGCGTCATACGCCTCATACAGGGGCGCAGGCGCCGGAATCTCGCGGCAACCCGACAAGTCCTGGGAGCAGGAAACGACCAACAGAAATGCTGCGATGTGTTCCATGGCAAACCACCTCGGCCAAGAAACGGCGGGTGGAGGCTAAAAGTTCCATGCAGCGGCCGAGCTGAACCGTTTGAATTTCAAGGCAGGCGGTCGCGGCAGCTAGTCCTGGTCCAACTCGAAGTTCGCCTGGGGCATGACGAGACGGTATTGCAGACTGTCGACGCCGATTTCGAGCTCGGCATTGCCGTTCAGAGCGGCCGGTACGACGCGCTCGAGCGCCACCGAGCCGAAGCGTTTCTTGCGCGTCGAGGCATCCGCGATCGGGCCGATCGCTTCCGACCAGTGCAGGCTCATCTGCTCTTCGCCGTCGGGACCGGAGATCTTGCTCGCCGTTACCTCGACGTGACCGTCGGCACGGGAAAGCGCGCCATAACTCACCGAATTGACCGCCAGCTCGTGCACGGCAAGGCCGATATGCAGGGCGGCATTGGGGGTGAGATATGGATCGTCGCCCAGAATGTGCACCGCGTGCTCGGTGTCGTTGCTGTAGCGCTTGACCTGGCCGACGACCAGTTCGCGGAAGCCGGCGCCGCGCCAGTTGGACGAGGTGACAAGGTCCTGCGACGAGGCCAGCGACTGGAGGCGGCCGCGAAAGCGATCGAGGAAGACGTCGATGGAGCCTGAGTAGTGGCCGGTCTGGCTGGCGATGCTCTGGATGATCGCCAAAAGGTTCTTGGAGCGGTGGCTGACTTCGCGCAACAGCGCCTTCAGGGTCTGCTCACGCCGCTTCTGTTCGGTGGTTTCGATGACGGTGACGACAACACCCTGGATCTGGCCGCTTGGCGACCGGTCGGCGTCGATGCAGACGTCGAACCAGCGCATGCCGGCAGCGTTGTCGGCGATGCTGACCTCAAGCGCATCCGAATTGCCGGTCGCAAGGGTGTTTTTCTTGGCGGCGACGAGCCGGTCGGCCTGCTGTTCGGGCAGGAAGTCGCCTTCGCCGGTCTGCTCTTCGAGCGCGTCCGCCCAGGGCGGCTGCAGATTGTGCGACCAGACCGTGTGGAGCCTATGATCCTGGTAGAGCACGGCAATGCCCGCATTGCGGGAGGCATGGAGCAGGGCGGCGTCGACCCTTTTACTCTGTCCCGCTGTGGAGGGATTGGCCATGCGACGAGCGCCTTTGCTCTGCTCATTGCGGTTCGGCCGAATGATCTCGGCAAGAACCAAATGGGACCGCCGGGCAACGCTTCAAGAATGAGGCGCTACCCGGCGGCGCTGGATTCCGACTGAGGGGGCCGGCTTCCAGTCTCGGGTTGGTTCTTCATATTGCCGGCGTCATCAAGCGCGCCTGAACAGGCCCGCGATCAGCGAAATGACCAGGAACGCCAGGAAGATGAAGAACAAGATTTGCGCGATACCGGCTGATGTTCCGGCGATGCCGCCGAAGCCGAGGGCGCCGGCAATAATCGCAACGACAAGGAATACGAGCGCCCAATAAAGCATGATCTATCTCCTTCAAATGACGCATGAAAAACGTGCCGCCCCAAGGTTGGTTCCCTGAGGCGGTGCATAAAAAGCCCTATGCCGCAGCCTTTGCCTGTCTGTCAAAGAACAAAGCCTGACTGATCAGCGCCTTGACCATATCGGGGTTGAACGGCTTGGTGACGAGGAAGGCCGGCTCCGGCCGCTCGCCGGTCAAGAGGCGCTCGGGGAAGGCGGTGATGAAGATCACCGGCAGCGGTGCGGAAGACAGCATCTCGTTGACGGCATCGATGCCGGAGCTGCCGTCGGCGAGCTGGATGTCGGCCAGGATCATCTTGGGACGCGTCCGCTTGAACAGCGATATCGCCTCCGCGCGGGTGCGGGCGGTGCCGACGACGCGATGGCCCAGGCTCTCCACCATCTCTTCGATGTCCATGGCGATCAGCGGTTCGTCCTCGATGATCAGGATGTCGGTCGCCACCTGACGCGAGATTTCGCCGCTCGCTTCCTGCAGCAGCCTTGTGAACTCGTCCGGATCGGTGTCGAGGACCTCGGCGGCCTCGGCTTCGTTGAAGCCTTCGACGGCAACCAGCAGGAATGCCTGGCGCGGACGCGGCGACAGCGCAGAAAGATTGGCTGCGGCGCGCTTTTCCCAGCCAAGCGTTGGCGAGTCCTGCGGCACGCGAATGGAAACGGATGTGAAAAGACGGGCAAATATCTTGTAGAGCGCAATGCGGTCGTTGGAAGCGGACGGGAACACATCGATGTCGTCGATCAGTGCTTCAAGCATCGCAGCCACCAGCGCATCGCCGCTCTCCTGGGAGCCCGCCACCGCGCGTGAGAAACGGCGGAGATAGGGCAGGTGCGGGGCGATTCTCGTGGATAGTGTCATGATTGACGTCTCCCTCATTCGACGTTGCTGAAACTGTTGTGAAGCGACACACAACGCGTGGTCTGTGCAAAAGTTCCTCTTTTGTGGAACCTATCCGCATTTGGGGAGTTGGGTGCAAAATTTGAAAAACCGACAAGGTAGTTGCGCGCCATGTGGAGCGGGACGTCCGCGGGGCAAAAAGGGCGAAGACAAGCATATGACCAAGCAGACCAGTGGCGCAGCCAGCGCCGGGCCGAACCGTCGACGCGATGGTGAGCCTCTTGGGGCAAACTCCGAAATAGGCCGCAAGCTCAAGCAATATTACGATGAACTGGTGTCCGACGAGGTGCCGGATCGATTTGCCCAGCTGCTCAGCCAGCTGGAACAGGCCGAACCTGAGCAGCAGAAGGACTGACCGGGCATGGCAGCTTCCCTCGGTTTCAAGGGCGACTTGCTCGCCACCATCCCTGGCCTGCGCGCTTTCGCCATGTCGCTGTCGCAGAACGCCGACAGGGCCGACGATCTGGTCCAGGAAACGCTTGTCAAAGCGTGGGACAAGCAGTCGAGCTTTCAGCCTGGCACCAACCTCAAGGCCTGGCTGTTCACCATCCTGCGCAACGAGTTTTATTCGCAGATGCGCAAGCGCGGACGCGAAGTGCAGGACAGCGAGGGCCTTTTGACAGCCCGACTGGCCGTGCATCCGAGCCAGCATGGGCGACTCGATCTCGACGACTTCCGCAAGGCGCTTGAGCAGTTGCCGGAGGACCAGCGCGAGGCGATCATCCTGATCGGCGCGTCGGGCTTTTCTTATGAAGAGGCTGCGGAAATCTGCGGCTGTGCGGTCGGCACCATCAAGAGCCGCGTCAGCCGCGCCCGCAACAAGCTGCAGGAGATACTCGACATCTCGGGCGAGGCCGACTACGGCCCCGACGCGATCGCGGCCCAGGTGATGGGGTCAACTGTCGGCTGAACGTGCCGCCTTGCGGATGCTTTCGGCGACGGCCTCGATGAGGTCGGCGCCGGCATAGGGCTTGGAGACCAGGGCAACGCCGGGGAAGTCGGCGAAGACCTCGTCAAGCTTGTCATAGCCCGAAGCGAAAACGAAAGGGACGCCAGCTACCTTGAGCGAGCGTGCGAAGTCGAAGGTCGGCTCGCCGCCGAGCATCACGTCGATGATGGCGGCATCATAGGGCTTGGCGAGTTCGCGCGCTTCGCGAAGATTGCCGGCGATGGCAACCTCTCCGGCACCGTGGTCCCGGCAAAGCTGCTCGACATCGAGCGCAATCAGCGCCTCGTCTTCGAGCACAAGTATACGCAGTCCTGATAGCGGGCTCGACACGTCGCGGGGCACTCCATGAAATCGGGCCGAACATGACGGCAGTCGCGCCCGCTGTCATTTAAAAAAGACATGGGCTGGACGCGTCAACAAGAGATGGCTGGACGCGGCCGGAACCTTTGTCAAGTCGGGGCGTTGGCGAGCACAATCAGGAGGTTGCATGGCTGTACGGGGTGGCTCAACCGAGGTGGGGCGGAAAGTTTCGTGTGAAAGTTGCCCTTTGCGGCAGATGCCGACATTCAGGGCGTTCGACAAGGAGGAGCTGGCCTTTGTCAGCAACTTCAAGCGCGGCGAACTCGCCGCCGACAAGGGCGCGACGCTGCTTTCGGAAGGCAGCAACAGTGCCCATCTGTTCACCATCCTGGCGGGGTGGGGCTTTCGCTACAAGCTGTTGGAGGACGGCCGTCGCCAGATTCTGAACTATGTGCTGCCCGGCGACATGATCGGGCTGCAAGGCGGCCTGATGGGCGAGATGCAGCACTCGGTGGAAGCGCTTTCGCCGATGCTGTTGTGCATGTTCGAGCGCGACCGGCTGATGGAGCTTTATCGCGGCTATCCGGGCCTTGCCTATGACATCACCTGGATCGCTTCGCGCGAGGAACGCATGCTCGACGAAAACCTGCTGAGTGTCGGCCGGCGCTCGGCGCTGGAGCGTGCAGCCTATCTCCTGGCCTTCATTGCCAGTCGGGCGCGCAAGGTCGGCATGGGCGGCAAAGGCGATGTCGATATCCCGATCACCCAGCAGCATGTTGCCGATACGCTCGGGCTTTCGGTGGTTCACACCAACAAGACGATCCGCAAGCTGATCGACCGCAAACTGGTTCAGTGGCGCGATGGCGGCTGCAAGGTGCTCGACATCGAAGGATTGATGGCGCTGGCGAACTGGAGCGGCCTCGACGAAACTCTACGCCCCCTGCTGTGAAACGCGTGGGGCATGACCTCGCCGGTTTTGCCGCCATGCCTTAGCGCTCATATTGCCGGTCGAGCTCGTCGACGCCCCAGTTCACACCGGGCAGCACGTTGCGGATGATGGCATAGCCGACGAGCAAGGCGGGGATGGCGATGAAGCCGCCAACGGCACCCCACAGCCAGATCCAGAATGCCAAAGCGAGGAGCACGACGAACGGGTTGAGCGTCATCGCCCTGCCGATGACCAGTGGGGTGACGAACTGGCCCTCGATGGTGTTGACGCCGAGATAGAGCGCCACCGGCAGCAGGCTCGCGCCCAGGGAGTCGAATTCGGTCAGTCCGACGGCAAACAGGATCGCCACCATCACCAGCGGGCCGACGAAGGGGACGAAGTTGGTGATGATCGCCAGCGCGCCCCATAGCGGGGCGGAGGGCACGCCAAGCAGATAGAGACCGATGCCGACGGTGACCCCTTCGGCGAAGTTGATGACGGTGATCGACAGCAGATATTGCGAAACGAGCCGTTCGACGTCGCGGAAGATATGGGCGACGCGCCAGCGCAGGCGGCGGTTGAAGCAGACCCTGAGTATGGCGATCCTGGTCTGGTCGCGCGTGGCGACAAAGAAATAGAGGCTGGCGAAGAACAGCAGAACCTGGGCGATGACGGCCGGGGCCAGCGTTGCCATGGTCTCGACGCCCATGCCCTCGTCGACCGAGACCGCAACACCCTCGCCGCCGGTGACCTGGCGCAGCTGGTCGCGCATGCTCTTGAAGGTTTCGAGCGGGCCCTTGAGGTCAGCCAGCAGTGTGGCGAGCTGGGCCCATATCTGTGGCAGGCGCTGAAGCCAGAAGGCGAGCGGGGAGCTTACCAGCAGCGCAAAGATGCCGACGGAGAGGATGAACAGCACGACGACGATCGCCGCCGACAGTGCCGGCGGCACCTTGAAGTGCTCGAGCCGAGAGGCAAGCGGACCGAGCATCAGGCCGACGACGACGCCGAGGCCTATGGGGGTGAGGATGAATTCGCCGGCATGAAGGGCAAAGACGGTGACGATGATGCCGATGAAGATGATCGATAGCTGTGCGCCGCGCGTGAGCAGAATCTCGAAGTTGGATTTTGGCGGCAGGCGCACCGTCGGTGCCTTCTTGATGGTGCGGTTCGACATCGACAATTTTTCCAGCTGGATCAGACTGGCAAAACGTCCGGCGACAGGCGATGGTTCCTGTGTCGACGGAACCGACAGGGATATCAAGCGTTTCGGCCCCATCGAATGCAAGGAGCAACGACATGGCGACAGCTACGGGCAAACCGACCAATGGGACCAAGACAACGCCGGACCTCGAAGCCGACATCAAACAATTGAAGGCTGACATCGAGGCGTTGGCCAAGCAACTGGCAGCCACCGGCGAACATGGCTACGGTGCTGCGCGGCGCGCAGCGGCACAAGGTGCCGAGCAACTGAAGGCACAGAGCGACGCGGCGGTCGAAGCCCTGCGTGCCAACGCCCGCGACATCGAAGAGCAGTTCATGACGACCGTGCGCGAAAAGCCGGTGACGTCGCTTGCCATCGCGGCTGGCGTTGGCTTTCTCATAGCGCTGCTGGCGCGGCGCTAGCGTATCGGCCGAAAGTCGGCATCGATTTTCGGCAGTACGATGCGTAATTTCAGGCAGGCCGGGGGACATATGCTGGCATCATTGATTGCGAGTTTCGCCACCGGCGAGACGACACTGGCCCTGAGGCGGACGCGCCGGGCCGCAGTCGCTTATCTGGCGGCTGCGATCGCCGGCCTCTGCGGTGCTGGCTTTCTCGTCGGCGCTGCCTTCATCTGGGCGGCCGAGAAATATGGTCACCTCGAAGCGGCAATTGGCTTCGGCCTGGGCTTTCTGGTGCTGGCGGGATTTATCCTGCTTCTGCACAAGCTGAAGGCCGGGTCGCGTGCCCGCAAGGATGAGCGGCGCCGGCGCGCCGATATCGCGGCACTTGGCACCACGGCGGCGATGGCCTTGCTGCCGACATTGCTGCGCAGCAAAGGCGGCATCGGCGCGCTGCTGGGGCCGGTGGTGGCGTTGGCCGCCTATGCGATCTATCGCGAGAATCGCAAACCCGACGAAAGCGACGACGTGGCCGGCGACTAGGCCGGCGACTTTCAGGCTTCGAGCGTTTCGCCGAGCGGCATCGAGATATGGGCGCGCACGCCCTCAGCCGGGAATTCGTGTGTTACCTCGCTTGAGATAACCTTGGCGAGGCTGCGGCGGATAAGGATCGAGCCGAAGCCGTGATGTGTCGGCGGCGTGACCTTCGGCCCGCCGCTTTCGATCCATTCGAGCTCGAGATGCTTGTCGCCTGTGGTGGTCCTCACCGTCCAGGACACGGAAACACTGCCGCCTGGCACCGACAGCGCGCCGTATTTGAGCGCATTGCTGGCCAGTTCATGAAGAATCAGCGCCAGCCCCAGCGTCTGGTCCGGAGTCAGCAGCGCGTCGGGGCCGGTGATAGAAATACGCTGGGCCTCTGCATCACCGAACGGCGATAGCTCCAGCCGCGCGAGGTCGCGGATGCCGATGCCGCGCCATTCATATTCCGACAAAAGTCCATGCGCGAGGCCGAGCGCGCGCAGGCGCTGGCTGAAGGCGTCGAGGAACTCGCGCGGCTCGCGGGCATGGCGCACCGTCTGGGTGGCAAGTGCCTGAACGGTGGCGAGCGTGTTCTTGACCCGGTGGTTGATCTCGCGCAACAAAAGGCGCTGGCGCTCTTCGGCACTGCGGCGCTCAGTGATGTCGTAATTGACGCCGAAGACCAGCGTCGGACGGCCATCGGCATCACGCTCGACGACGCGGCCGCGGGCGGCGAGCCAGCGCGGTGGATCGAAGCCGCGGATGCGGTATTCGCCGGAGTAATCGTCGCTGCCTTTGAGCGCTTCCTGGAAGATCTTCCGCGTCTTGCCGATATCGCGGCGATCGATGGCGACGACGATGTCGCGCGCCCGCATTGTCGCTGCCGGCGGCATGTTGAACAGTTCGGGTAGCAACGTGTCGCATTCGACGACGCCGGTGCGCGGGTCCCAGACCCAACTGGCCAGCGCCGCGGCTTCAAGGGCGATCGCGCGGCGGGTTTCGGCATGGACCAGCGCTGCTTCGGCGCGCGCACCGGCTTGCGAGCGGTCGCGCAGCACAACCAGGCTTCCGGCAAGTGCGGCGATGTCCTGCAACTGCTCGAGCTTGTCCAGATCGGGGCGTTCTCCGCCGTCGAGAACCAATAAGGCACCGACGGTGCGGCCGGACGCGACGATCGGCGCACCGGTACGCAGGAGAAATGTGGGGTCACGCGCTTCGGCGGGATCGCTCGCCAGGAACCGTTCCGCAAGGCCGAGCGCCTCCGCTGCCTGCGCGGCAGACGTTCCGACATGCGCCTGGACGATTTGCCGCCCGTGCGCGTCGGCCAGTGTGAGCAGGGCCGCGGGTGCCGCCATCAGCGTCGCAGCAAGACTTGCCAGCCGGTCGAAATCGGCGTCGTGCGGCCCACGCCTATGCGCGCCGTTGTCGCTGTCCTCGGCGATGTTGATTGCGTTGGTTGTGTCGTCCTGCACGCGGCCACCCCTCTTGGCTTGGGGAAACTAGACGGGCGCGGCACGCTTGAAAAGCCTTGGTCGAAACTTGGGAACCATGCCGTGATGCTGTCGTTAGCCCTCCTGGAACCACATGGGAGAGCAAAGATGACCAGGATCATTCCAGCCCGAAATGCGCGACAGGGAACGCGTGGTCGCCACGTCCTGGTGGTGCTTGTGGCGGCGCTGATGCTGGCGCTGGCGGCATGGGGTGCCGCGGAATTCTATGGCGAGATGATCGACCAGAACGCCAACCAGACAATCACGGCTCCGGGCTAAGTGCCCTAACGGAAAGGTATTTTTCGAACGCCTGCAGAAATGCGAGCGACGGTTCCGAGCCCGGCACTTGTCGAAATAAGCCTGGCAAAAATTCGGAACCATGACCGGGTCACAACGTTGTGAACCCGTAGGAGGCCGCGCCCGACCTCTCCCGCAAAAGACAAGTCGGGGCGCGGCATGCATGAACAACACGCACGAGGAGACTTTACCATGATCCGCAACCTTTTGGCCACGACCGCCATTACCGCCCTGCTTGCAACCGGCGCCTATGCCCAGGACACCACGGCACCCGCGCCGGCACCGGCAGCACCGATGGAAGCTGCTCCGGCAACGCCTGATGTGATCCCGCATGCCGATGGCTTCCTTGCCGCCAACATCATTGGCGAGAAGGTCTACAATGGCACCGGCGACGACGCCGAGAACATCGGCGACGTCAACGACATCGTGCTTTCGGCTGACGGCACCGCCGACCAGCTCATCATTGGCGTCGGCGGCTTCCTTGGGATCGGCGAAAAGAACGTTGCCATGCCGTTCAAGGACTTCGACTGGGCCGAGAAGAACGGCGATCGCTGGCTGGTGACGGCGGCGACCAAGGAGCAGCTGCAGGGGCTGCCTGATTTCGACCGCCGCGCCTATGATCCCGCACCGGCTGCTGTAGCGGCGACCGATCCGGCGGCACCCGCCACCGACCAGACGGCACAGGCGCCAGCGCCGGCAACACCTGAGGCCACGCCGCCCGTGACCGAGGAAACCGCCCAGGCACCGGCCGCGACACCTGATGCGGCAACGGCCGACGAGACCAAGACGGCAGCGATCGACAAGTCGACGCTGAAGGAACTGCCGGCTGCCGATCTGCGCGCCGAGGAGTTGATGGGCACCACTGTCTACGGTGCTGACGACTCCAATATCGGCGAGATCGGCGACATCCTGATGACCGCCGACGGCAAGATCGATGCTTATGTCATCGACGTTGGCGGCTTCCTCGGCGTGGGTGAAAAGAAGGTCGCCGTCGGTAGCGACAACCTTGCCTTCATGGCCGATGCCGATGGCAAGAAATATCTCTACACGACCTTTACCAAGGAACAGCTCGACGCCCAGCCGGCCTATGACGCCAGCAACTGGGCTGCCAAGCGCGACGAACAGCGCCTGATCATGACCCAGTAGATGCGGCGAGTTGCCTCGTATCGAGGAGGCAAGGCCCGCGCTTCGGCGCGGGCCTTTTTTGCGTGTCAGAGTGCTTGCGCTCCTCTTCGAGGCGCGCAAGCACTCTGTCTTCTTGTCCTGTGCAATTCCTAGGAAAAACCGCTGCACAGTTTTCCCGGAATTGCGCTAGGGCAGGCGCAGGAAATGGCCGGTCGGACCAGTTTCGGCCAGCTCCGACAATGCCAGCGACTGATCGAGATGTCGGGCGCGCCAGCAGAGCAGCCTTTCGGCAAATTCGAGCCGCACCGCCAGCCAGGCCGGATCATTGGCAAGGTTGCGCGTTTCGCCGGGATCGTTGACGAGGTCGTAAAGAAGCGGCGGCAGGCCACCGCCGAAATGGACATATTTGACCGTCTCTGTGCGGATGACCGACAGGTTGAGCTGCCGCGAGCCGGTGCCGAAATGGGCTTCGGTGGCGCCATCAGTGACGGAGCGGAAGTCGTATTCCCAATGCGCGGCATCGCGCCAGCCAGCTGGCTCCTCGCCGTCGAGGAACGGTTTCAGCGACTGGCCGTCGAGATGTGGCTGCGCTGTCGCCCCGATAAGGTCGAGCAAGGTCGGCATGATGTCGACAGCGGCGGTGAAGCGGTCGACGGTGCTGCCCGCCGCATGCTGGTGGCCGGGCGCCTTGACGATCAGCGGGATGTGGTAGGAGCCGTCGAACCAGCCGCCTTTGCCGAGCATGAAATGGTCGCCCATCATCTCGGCGTGGTCGGAGGTCAAGATGACGATGGTGTCGTCCCAGTCGCCCTTGTCGCGAATGCCTTGCCAGATGCGGCCGAGCTGGGAATCGACTTCCGAGATCATGCCGTAATAAAGCGCGCGGATCTTGCGGAACTCGTCTTCGTTCCAGTCGCCGACCTTGCCGGGCGCGCCAGGGATGAAGCTCGACTTATTCTGGTGATGTTCGAGATGGTAGGCGAGGAAGGGGTGGCTTGCCTTTTCCGCATCGAGGGTGGCTGCGCGGGCGTAAGCCGGGCCCTCAGCCTGATTGTACATGGTGTTGAACGGCTCGGGCACGATGAAAGGCGGGTGCGGGCTGAGGAAGGAGACATGGGCGAACCATGGCTCGCCCGCGTCCTGTTCGCCGAGCCAGCGCAGGAATTCGCCGGTGAGGAAGGCGGCCGGCGTTTCGTCCTTCGAATAGACAGGAACAGCGTTGCTGACCTCCGCTGCGCCGGCCTCCGCCGGGCGGTGGACATCGGGGAAGCCGGGGCTGGAATCGATGCCGCGCGCGGCCAGCCAGGACAGCCAGCCCTTCTGGTGCTCGGGCAGAAGCTGCCTTGTGGTGAAGCCGGGCAGCACACCTTCATAGCTGCGCAGGAACGGATCGCCTGGCGCGCGGTTGCGCGGGTCGGGCGAGACGTCGGTGTAGCCGAACAATGTCGGGTCGTAGCCGACACGGCGGGCGGCACGGGCGATGTTGTCGTGGCGGTCGTCGAGCGGCGTGCCATTGCGGCAGACGCGGTTGTTCATCTGGTAGAGCCCGGTGTAGAGGCAGGCCCGCGCCGGCGAGCAGGGTGCCGCGCCAGCATAGTGGCGCTGGAACAGCACAGCTTCGCGGGCGAGCGCGTCGCTGTTGGGGGTCTTCACCACCGGATGGCCTGTGGCCGACAGGGCGTCGCCGCGCCACTGGTCGCAGGTGATGAGAAGAATGTTCCGCCGTCTGCCGGTGCCTGCCAAGCTCGCCCCCAAATCTGAAATCGCGGGCCAAGGAAGCCGGATTCATCGGCGCGTGCAAGCGCCATTATGTCGGCGCAGCCCATGCCAGAATCAGTGAACGCTGGCGTGCTTATTGTTCACGTATCGGCGACAGTGCATTCTGTTCCGGCCCACTTTGCCGCTTCTGCCAATGCGACCATATTCATCGCAACAGCGCGGCAGGGGCCGCGGCGAGAAAGGGAGCAAGACGATGCTCAACCAGATCAAGGGTTTGCACCACGTCACCTCGATGGCCAGCGATGCGGCCGAGAACAACCGGTTCTTCACCCACAAGCTCGGCCTGCGCCGGGTCAAGAAGACGGTCAATTTCGACGCGCCTGACGTCTACCACCTCTATTATGCCGACGAGCTCGGCACGCCGGGTTCGGTCATGACCTACTTTCCATTTCCCAATATCGGCCAAGGCCGTCCTGGAGTCGGCGAGGTCGGCGCCACGGTGTTTTCGGTACCCGAGGGTACCTTGCCGTTTTGGGAAAGGCGCTTTGCCGAACAGGGCGTGAGCGGGCTTGCCCGAGCCGAGCAGTTCGGCGAAAAGCGCCTGAACTTCGCCGGGCCCGACGGCGATGGTTTTGCGCTGGTCGAGGCCAAGGGCGACGGCCGTGCGCCCTGGGTCAAGGGTGGCGTTGCCAATGACGAGGCGATCCGCGGCTTTCATTCGGCGTCACTGAGGCTGCGCGACAGCGGTGGCACCGAAGAGCTTTTGAAGTTCATGGGCTATGAGACCGTCGATACCTCCGGCAACATCAAGCGGCTGGCGGTGATGGACGGCAACGGTGCCGACTTCATCGACATCGAGACGCTGCCGGGTGCGTCCTTTGCCGGCATGGGCGCGGGATCGGTGCATCACATCGCCTTTGCGGTGGAGAACCGGGCCAAGCAGCTCGAGGTGCGCAAGGCGCTGATGGAAACGGGCTACCAGGTGACGCCTGTCATCGACCGCGACTATTTCTGGGCGATCTACTTCCGCACGCCGGGCGGGGTGCTGTTCGAAATCGCGACCAACGAGCCCGGCTTCGACCGCGACGAGGACACCGCCCATCTCGGCGAGGCGCTGAAGCTGCCGTCGCAGCATGCGCATCTACGCGATTATCTCGAAAACAAGCTGCAGCCGCTGGGCGACTGAGGAGGGATTGATGAGCACCGATAGCTACATCCACAAACTGCTTGCTGGGCAAGCTGATGGTCCGCTGGTCTTCGCCTTCCACGGCACCGGCGGTGACGAAAACCAGTTGCTGGGCTTTGCCCGCGAGCTGGTGCCGGGGGCGACAATCGTGTCGCCGCGTGGCGACGTTTCCGAAATGGGCGCCGCACGCTTCTTCCGCCGCACCGGCGAGGGCGTCTACGACATGGACGATCTTGCAAGGGCGACCGACAAGATGGCCGGTTTCGTCAAGGCGCATGTCGAAGCGGCAAGGCCGTCACGGGTTCTGGCGCTCGGCTATTCCAATGGCGCCAACATCCTGGCCTCGGTGCTGTTTGCCGCGCCTGAATTGTTCGACGCGGTGGCGCTGATGCATCCGCTGATCCCGTTTGCGCCAGAGGTGAAGGGCAGCCTCGCCGGCCGGCAGGTGCTTGTCACCGCCGGGCGCCGCGACCCGATCTGCCCGCCCGAACTGACGAGCCGGCTCGACGCCTATTTGCGGCAAGCCGGTGCCGATGTCAGTCTCGAGTGGCATGACGGCGGCCATGAAGTCAGACCTGATGAAATCGATGCGGTGAAGCGCCTGTTCGCCACCGTGACAAAGGAGCTGTAGCAATGAGCGAAGAACTGGCGGCGATCGAGCATGAGGACCGCGGCAGCAAGGGGCGCTATGTCATCCGAGGTGCCGGCGGCGCTGAGGCCGAGATGACCTACAGCAATGTCAGCGAGCAGCTGTTCATCATCGACCACACCGAAGTTCCCGATGCCTTCCGGGGCCAGGGTGCCGGCCTGAGGCTGGTGACACGCGCGGTCGAAGACGCACGTGTGGCGGGCAAGAAGATCATCCCGCTGTGCCCGTTTGCGGCGGCGCAATTCCGCCGCCATCCCGAATGGGCCGACGTGCTGAACGGCTAGGTTCAAACATCGACGCCGGGCATCGCCCGGCCCAATCCGAAAGGCCGGTGCAGGCGACTGCACCGGCCTTTCGTTATTTTCGTGTCTGCCTGAATTTCAGGCAGGCTGTTACAAGGGCGATTTCAGCGCTTTCTCGGAATGGTACAGCTTATCAGTCGAAATGACTGATATGGCGACTGATTATGACTGATTGGACAGAAATGCTGACTGTTTGTGACGTTTAGCGGTTGTTTCATTAGGTGTAGCTGATCAGCATCTGGGTGTTACAAAGCGCGGTTACATTCACATCAACAGGGGAATGAAATTTAACGAAAAGAGCTGCCCAATGTCCGGTTCCACCCAGATTTCCGAGTTCGACCACAAGTTCCAGCCGCGTTCGCACATCTATCGCCGTCCGCGCCTTGCCATCCGCCAGCGTGCCAATGAGCACCCGATGGCGATGTTTTCGGTTTTCGTGGTCGCCTCGCTGTCATCGATGGTGCTGGCCCCGACCAGCGGCCCGGCCTTTGCCTCGATGGGCGCGATGCCGCGGGTGATCGAGGGTGCGCACACCACTGCCAAGACCGACAGGTTGCCGCTGTCCGAGACCGAGATCGCCTGCCGCGGGCAGGCCTGGGGTGCGGAAAGCGAGATCTGCGTCGAGACCATCGCCAAGGAATCCGGCGAAGCGCGCAAGGTCAGGCTGATCGCCAGCGCCGAACCGGTCCGCACCACGCCCAACATTTTCTAGCGCTCAGAGCGCTGCCACCAATCCCCGCGCCTGCACACAGATCCTCCAGCGCGTACCTCCCCCGCGGCCTCGGCTGCGGGGGCTTTTTTTTGTCGTGATGAACGGCGCTGTTAGTCCCTCAGGACGATGCGGTGGCGATCGTCGTTACGCGACCATCGACGCCTCACGCAAGGGGATCAGCGATGGGCCGCGTCGAAGGAAAAGTTGCGATCGTCACCGGCGCCGCGTCGGGCATGGGGGAGGCGAGCGCCAGGCTGCTGGCGCGCCAGGGCGCTGCGGTCGTCGTCAGCGACCTGCAGGCCGACAAGGGCCGCCAGGTCGCCGAAGCCATCCGGATCGCCGGCGGGCGCAGCCTCTATGCCGAACATGACGTGACCTCGGAAGCCGGCTGGCAAGGGGTGATGGCAAAGACCCGCGAGGCGTTCGGCGGGCTCCATATCCTTATCAACAACGCCGGCGTCGGCACGCCGTTCGGCAGTGTCGAAGATCTCAGCCTCGACGACTGGCGCCAGGTGATGGCGGTCAATCTGGAGGGCGTGTTTCTCGGTACCAAATTCGGTATCGAGGCGATGCGGGCGACCGGCAAGGGCGGCTCGATCGTCAATTTCTCATCGACGATGGGCATCGTCGGCAGCCCCTCGACCGCGGCCTATGTCGCAAGCAAGGGCGGGGTCAAGCTGTTTACCAAGTCGGCTGCGCTGCATTGCGCCAGGGAGCGCTACGGCATCCGCGTCAACTCGATCTGCCCGGGCTGGATCCGCACGCCGATGTCGTCTGATGCACTCGACAAGCTGGCCGAAGGCGGCGTGGGCAACAAGGCCGTCGAGCTGACCCCGCTCGGCCGGGTCGGCGAACCCGATGACGTCGCCTACGGCGTGCTTTATCTCGCCTCGGACGAGTCGGGCTTCGTCACCGGGACCGAACTGGTCATCGACGGTGGCTATACCGCCCAGTGACTGTCGATTGACGCTGGCGATCCATGACGGGGTCATGCGCCATCGGCGACCTGCTCGCTGACGGCGCTGAGCGCGCTGCGAACATCGAAAGTGCTGAACGGCTTTTCCAATATATGCGGCTTGAGGTTGGGCGGCAGCTGCTCGAGCTCGGCCTTGGCGCCGATCAGATCGCCGGTGACGAGCACGAAGCGTGGTGCCATGTCGGGCTGTGACGCGACGATCTCGCGGAAGATGGTGATGCCGCTGCGGTCGGGCATGCGCAGGTCGGAAAAGATGATGTCGGGCTGGCCGGCAAGCGCTTCAGCGACCGAATCCCAGGTCGAAACGATGCGCGACTTGACGCCCATCAGTTCGAGGATGTCGGCCAGCGAGGCGGCGACGTCAGGCTCGTCGTCGATGATGACGGCATGGCGCAGCCCGCTCGACTTCGGCGTGGCTTCCAGCACCGCACTGTGGCCGGCGCCCATCGGCGGCAATTCGACGATGAAGCGCGCACCCGTCGGCTCCACCGGCTCGAACCAGACCTTGCCATTGTGGCGGTCGACGATGGCCTTGGAGATCGACAGGCCGATGCCGGTGCCGACGCCGACGGGCTTGGTGGTGAAATAGGATTCGAAGATGCGGTCGCGGATCGCCTGCGGGATGCCGGGACCGGAATCTTCGACCGAAAAGCCGGCGCTGCCGTCGGCATTGCGGAAGGTCCTGACGCGAATGCTGCGCTCGCCGGGTGCGGCAGCCAGCGCATGCTGGCTGTTGACCAGGAAGTTGGCCGCCACCTGGGTCATGTGATCGGCGTCGGCCATCACGCTCAGCGTGCCCGAGGCGAAATCGGTGTCGATGCTGATGCCGCTGGAACGGGCGCCATAGGCAGTGACTTCAAGTGCCGCGCGAATGACCTGGTTGAGGTCGGTCTCGGCCCGCGAGGTCGGGTGCAGCCGGACCATGCCGAGGAAGCTCTTGACGATGCGGCCGCAACGTTCGGCCGCGGCGCGCACCTTTTCGGCGCGTATCTTGGTCTGGGGGTCGGGCGCGAATTCGTGCAGCAGCGTCGATTGCGCCACCACCACGGCAAGCGGGTTGTTGAGCTCATGCGAGACGCCGGCGAGCAGCGAGCCCATCGCCGCCATCTTTTCGTTCTGGTGCAGCTTTTCGCGCTGGCGGTTGATCTCTTCTTCGGCGCGGTGCTTTTCCCTGAGGTCGCGGATCGAGCCGAGAACGAGCCGCCGGTCGGCGAGCCGCATCTCGTTGGCGGTGAGCTCGATCGGGATGATCTCGCCGGTGGCGTTCTGGGTCACCGTCTCGAGCCGGTGGCCGACCATCGGCGAACCGCGTCCGGCCAGATACTCCGCGCCGTTGTTGTAGCCCTTGCGGTAGTAGCTGGGGATCACCGTGTCGAGCAGGTCCTTGCCCAGGATCTCGTCGCGGCTCCAGCCGAACATCTTTTCGGCCGCCGGGTTGAACTCGATGATCGAGCCGGTCTCGTCGACCACCATGATGGCGTCGAGCGAGGCCTGCAGCATGGTGCGGCGGATGATCTCGCTGACATGATACTCAGACAGCGAGCGCTCGATGGCGTCGCCAAGCGCTGCGGCGATGATTTCGAGCGCGGCGATCTCGTCGTCGTTCCAGTGACGCTCGACCAGGCAGTCATTGACCGCCAGCGTGCCCCACAGATGGCCATGCGCCGACACCGACACCGACAGGAACGACTTGATGTGCTGCTTTTCGAAATCATTGCGCAGGAAGCCGGTCAGATCGCGCGTCAGTCCGGTGAAGATCTTGCCCTGGCGGCCCTCTTCGGCAAGGCGCTCGAGCAGCGGGTCGGAATCGACAAGTGCCTGGTTGATGGTCGTGGGTGGTGCGGCGATGGCATCGACCTTGGGATCGACCCAGTAGGCCGAGATCGACTGCGCGAAGCCCTGGCCGGGCATGTCGCGCAGTCGAAACAGGATGCTGCGATGGCCGCCGAAGCCGCGCGCAAAGCTTTCCAGGATATGGTCGATCTCGATCTGCCAATCCTGGGCCTGACGCAGCCGGCGCACGATCTGAGCGGCCACGATGGTGGGGCTCGGCGTGCCAGACGGGTTGTCGGTGCGTGAGACGGTCAACAATGTCATCGCGGTTCCTGGCGGGGGCCGGAGGCTTTAGAGCATTTCCGCTTTTCTTCGAATCGCGGAATCTCTCTATCTTCTTGTTTTTGCGCAATTCCGGACGGGAATTGCTTTAGGGCGCCGTGCGTCCAATCGGACGCACAAAAGACGCTCTAGTTTCTGATTCTGCGCAGCGGGCTTTTTCGAAAATCGGCGCCGATTTTTGGCCCGACGCGCTAGTAGCCTTCGCTGCCGGGCAAGGAGAAGATATAGCCTTCTCCGCGCACGGTGCGCAGAAATTTCGGGTTCGCCGGATCGTCCTCGATCTTCTTCCTGAGCCGCATGATGCGAATGTCGACGGCGCGCGAGGATTCGGGGTCTTCGGCAAAGCCGATGGCCTCCGAAATGGTGGTGCGGCTGAGCAGCCGGTTGGGCCGCGTCAGGAAGACCTCGAGCATGTCGAATTCGCTCTTGGCAAGGTCGATGATGGCGCCGCTGCCGCCGGTGACCAGGCGACCGTCGAGGTCGGCCTGGAACGGTCCGAAGGCGATGGTGCGGCGCGGCGGCTGGGCGGCAAGCAGCGACTGCCGGTAGCTTTCGGGCTGCGGCACACGGCGGATGACCGAGCGCACGCGCGCCAGAAGTTCGCGCAGTTCATAAGGCTTGACCATGTAGTCGTCGGCACCGATCTCGAGGCCGACGATGCGGTCAAGTGCTGTGCCGGCGGCGGTGGCGTAGATGATGCCGATCGGCATTTTCGCCCGCAGCCAGCGGCCGAGCGAAAGCCCATCTTCGCCGGGCATGGCGATGTCGAGGATGGCAAGCTGGAATTGTTCTGTCTCGATGAGTGCGCGCAGTGCTGCGGCACTTTCGACGCCGGTGACGTCGAAGCCGTTCGCGCCGAGATACTCGGCAACGGCATCCCTCAGGTCGGGCTCATCTTCGACGATGACAATCCGA
Organism: Aminobacter carboxidus; assembly: GCF_014863355.1. Classification (GTDB taxonomy): domain Bacteria; phylum Pseudomonadota; class Alphaproteobacteria; order Rhizobiales; family Rhizobiaceae; genus Aminobacter; species Aminobacter carboxidus. The sequence goes on from NZ_JACZEP010000002.1 coordinate 820,834, forward strand.
GCGCGCAGTTTAGTCTCGCCTCCGCTACCGGCGGAAAGTAGATTGGGTATAAACATGATGTCCAGCGATCATTTCAGGTGGGCAGTTGCCAATGGCGTCCTGCCTCGTTAGGGGCGATTTGAAGCTTGGGGCGAGACGACTGGGGACCCATCCCCGGCCAAGCGCATCCCTGGGCATCTTCTTGCCACGGCAGGCGCCGCGCAGTCCGCGCCTGAAGGCAATGGTCGCACTGAGGCTGACGATGCGGGGTGGAACGTGGCTGGAAGATCGGTCGTAGCACTTGTCGCCATCGCGGAGGTCATAGCCTCCGACCTGACCGATCATCTCGAACGGCGCGGCCACGACGTGCGCTGCGCCAAGCGGCTTTGGGAAGCCGAGCCGCTGCTGGCGGGCAAAGGCATCGATGTCGTTGTCGTGGGCGACGGGGTGACGCCCGCCGAGGGCCGCGACCTGCTGCGCCGTTTCGGCGGCGAGGGTGGTCCCGACTTCGTGCTGATCTGCCGGCCGGGCGAACTCGTCGACAAGGTGCTGGCGCTCGAACTTGGCGCCGCCGACGTCGTGGAGAGCCCTCTCGTGGTGAGGGAGCTCGCCGCGCGCATCGGCGGCCTCCTCACGCGCCGGGGACGCGGCACGCAGGAATTGGTGGTGCTGGAGAATTCGACTGTCGACCTGCGCTCGGCACTTGTCATGCACAGCACCGGCGAGGAGGAGCAGCTGTCGCCCGGCCAGATCGCCTTGCTGAAGCTGTTTCTGTCGCAGCCCAGGCGCGTCTTGACGCGCGACGACATCATGGCGGCCGCACCGGCCGAAAGTGCCGATGCCTTCGACCGCTCGATCGACTCGCGCATCGTGCGCCTGCGCCGCAAGCTCGACACCGACAGCATCACGACGATCCGTGGTTCGGGCTATCGTTTCGATCCCCCGACAAGGACAGCCGGCCAGGAGGCCGGCACAACCACTCCAACCGAGAACCCGAACTGATGGCGCTGCGCTGACCAAAATGTCAGCTTGCCGGGGTAACGACCGCCGGCGCGGCCATCTCGACAATCGCCGTCTCTTCGGCATGGGCCCTGTCCTTGAGGAGCACGCTCGCCAAGCCCGCGAAGCCAAGCAGCCCCTGGGCATAGAGCAGTGCCGAAAGCACCGATGCTGCGAATTGTCTCTTCATTGCTGTGGCCCCGTTTCCATTTCAGGGGGTTGAAAAACCGGCTACCGAGATACCCGCGCCGCCTGACCTGCCGTGGACGGCGCGGGTATCCTGTCCTCGCCGCGCGTGACGCGTGAGGTTCTGCTCACCCAGGCCAGGCACCCACGCCCATGGACCCGGCCGATGTGCAGAGTTGCGACGAACAATGCTGCTGCAAAGAAGATGGCGGCGGAGGCCGCAGGTGCCATGTCCTGCACCGGCGGCAATTCAGCTGCCATGGCGTTAACAGGATTGGCCAGAAAGCCGATTCCTGACAGAATCGCCGTAGCGACGCCCACCCGCAGGAACCATCTCGCTGCCAACCGTTTCGCGCTCATCCAACCTTCGCAACGTTCGTTTCGTCGGAGCTGAATGTGCCGGGCGGCTGTATCGGGAAGATGCCGCCGGATGACCTTTAGTGCTTCCGAATGTTTCAAGCAGGTTGTGGGCATGTGTGGGCAGGTTGCGGGCTGGCCGGGCGCATGCGCAGCCGTTTCAGCGGCAAAACCGGCCCGTACGTCAAGGTTTTCATAGGGTCGTGGCTGGCCGGGGGGCTTTGTTTCAGGGCAGTCCGCATCGGAGCTGAGCCGTCGCAAGCGTGACGGGCGCGGGCGCTAGCGAAATCAAATTCAGTAAAGTGGAAACGAATATGAAACAGAAAGAATAGATAAACGAAATTCGCCGGAAACACGAAGCTGGCAAAAGACGTCCATTGCGAAATGCATCTTACTGCCGGTGCGACCGGCTCAAGGGGGACGTCATGAATTCCGAACTGAAGAAGCGACTGGTCAACATTGCCGCCATCGCCATATCAGGCGCCGCATTATTGCTGGCGGCAGGCCAGGGCAGCGCCTTTGCGGCGAGCAAGATCGTGGCGCGGGTGTCGATCAGCCAGCAGCGCATGCATGTCATCATCGACGGCCGCTCGGCCTTTGTGTGGAAGGTGTCGACGGCGGGCCGCGGCTATGTCACGCCGAGGGGCTCCTACAAGCCGACGCGCATGCATGAGATGTGGTACTCGAAGAAATACGACAACGCGCCGATGCCGCATTCGATCTTCTTCAATGGCGGCTATGCGGTCCATGCGACCAACCACATCAGCCGCCTCGGCCGGCCGGCCTCGCATGGCTGCGTGCGCCTGCACCCCGACAATGCGGCCGACTTGTACCAGCTGGTCCAGGCCTACGGCCCGTCCAACACCAGCATCCAGATCGTCAAATAGGCGCGCGCCAGCCAGGGGCCGGGGCTGGCCGTCCTGGCTACAGCTTGTTGTCGATGAACCAGTCGTAGGTCGCGCGGATGCCGCTTTCGAGTTCGATGCGCGGCTGCCAGCCAAGGCGGGCGAGCTTGTCGCCGCTCATCAGCTTGCGCGGCGTGCCGTCGGGCTTTGAGGTGTCGAGGGCGATGCGGCCGGCAAAGCCTATGACACGCGCCACCGTCTCGGCCAGTTCGAGGATGGTCACGTCGGTTCCCGACCCGACATTGACGTGCTGGTCGCCTGAATAGGACTTGAGCAGGAAAACCAGCGCGTCGGCGGCGTCGTCGACATGCAGGAACTCGCGCCGCGGCGTGCCGCTGCCCCAGATCGTCAGCTCAGTGGCACCCGAAAGCCTGGCTTCATGCGCCTTGCGGATCAGTGCCGGCAGGACATGGCTCGACGTCAGGTCGAAATTGTCGCCGGGGCCGTAGAGGTTTGTCGGCATCGCCGAGATGAAGTCGACGCCATGCTGCTTGCGATAGGCTTCAGCGAGCTTGAGCCCGGCGATCTTGGCGATGGCATACCATTCGTTGGTCGGCTCGAGCGCGCCCGTCAGCAGCGCGTCTTCCGTGATCGGCTGGGCCGCGAATTTCGGGTAGATGCAGCTCGAGCCGAGAAACAGCAGCTTTTCGACGCCGACCTTGTGGGACGCATGGATGATGTTGGTCTCGATCGCCAGGTTCTCGTAGAGAAACGCGGCGGGATAGGTGGCGTTGGCAAGGATGCCGCCGACCTTGGCCGCAGCCAGCAATACGGCCTGGGGGCGGGTGTCGGCGAGCCAGGCCTCGACCTCGGCCTGCCGGGTCAGGTCGACGCTGTCGCGGCCGGCGGTGACGACCTCGCAGTCTTCCTGCGCCAGTCGGCGCACAAGGGCGGCGCCGACCATGCCGCGATGGCCGGCGACCCAGACGCGCTTGCCGGCAAGCGGGTAGAGCAGATCAGCCATTGGTGCGCTCACCGTTCTTTGCCAAGGCGCGGCGATCCTCGCGCACCATTTCGGCCACCAACTGGTCGAAGCTGGTGTTGTGATGCCAGCCGAGCGCTGTCCGCGCCTTGGAGGCGTCGCCGAGCAGATAGTCGACTTCGGTGGGGCGAAAATAGCGCGGGTCGATCTGAACGAGAACGCGGCCGGTGGCGCTGTCGACACCGGTTTCACCAACGCCTTGGCCGCGCCATGCGATGGTGATGCCGATCTCGGCGAAGGCTTTTTCGACAAAGGTGCGGATCTTGTGGGCCTCGCCGGTGGCGAGCACATAATCGTCGGGCTTGTCCTGCTGCAGCATCATCCACATGCCGAGCGCGTAGTCGCGGGCATGGCCCCAGTCGCGGCGGGCGTCGAGATTGCCGAGATAGAGGCGATCCTGGGTGCCGGCCTCGATCGCCGCCACGGCACGGCTGATCTTGCGGGTGACGAAGGTTTCGCCGCGCAGCGGGCTTTCATGGTTGAACAGGATGCCGTTGGAGGCGTGGATGCCATAGGCCTCGCGGTAGTTGGCGACGATCCAGTAGGCATAGAGTTTTGCGGCCGCATAAGGCGAGCGCGGGGCGAAGCCCGAGGTCTCGTGCTGCGGCGCAGGAATGTTGCCGTAAAGCTCCGACGTCGAAGCCTGGTAGAAACGCGTCTTGCCGACGAGGCCGAGCAGGCGGATCGCCTCGAGCAGCCGGAGCGGGCCGAGCGCATCGGAATTGGCGGTGTATTCGGGCGTTTCGAAGCTGACCTGGACATGCGACTGGGCGCCGAGATTGTAGATCTCGTCGGGCTGGGTTTCCTGCACGATTCGGATCAGGTTGGTGGCGTCGGTGAGGTCGCCGTGATGCAGGATCAGCCGGGGGTCGGCGACATGCGGATCCTCGTAGAGATGTTCGATGCGGCCGGTGTTGAAGGACGACGAGCGGCGCTTGATGCCGTGGACGACATAACCCTTCGCGATCAGGATTTCGGCGAGATAAGCGCCGTCCTGTCCGGTTACGCCGGTGATCAGCGCCACCTTGCCGTTCTTTGCCGGCGCTGATTTCTGCTCGTTCGACATTGCCGATTCCTTGCGGTTCTTTACGTGCGGCGCACCCTAGAGATGTTGCGTGCACTGCGAAAGAGGCGCCGTCCTCATCGGGCGCCGACGCTGCTTTTCCGTTGATTTCAACAGGTTTCGGCAAGGCGGCTTTTTGTGCATTGCACGGCAGTGCATGTTTTTGCCAATGTGGAACGTCTGGATTGCAGCGTCGTCAAGCCTGGCCGCAGAAAACATAGCTAGTTCAAGCAAATTCATAACATTTGCACGCCTGTGCAATTTTTTGCGGATTCCGCATTGACACGAACGTACCGCCAATGGAATGAATATGCCAACAGGCACGGGAATGTGCCGCACCGCTTGGAGGGGCGGTGGCGTCGGAAGCGGGGCGGGTGAGGTGTGCCGGGCGGCTGGGGTCGCAAGCGCGCAGGTTCCGCTTCAAGGCGCCCAACGGAGGAGAATTCATGCCCGTGCCATTGCATGCCAGCCATGCCGTGCCTTCGCGCCGCATCGTTCCCGGTTCCGCACGTTGCGGCCATGATGGAATGTGCCCGCAAGGCGTTGCCTCGTGACCGGTTCGTCCCAGACATCGGTCAAGGCGGTGGCGATGCGGCCGCTCAAGGCATCCCTTGCCGCGCCGACCCGCGGGCAGCGTCTGCGCTACCGGCTGAAGGTGGCGCTGCGCGAGCCGACGACGACGATCGGCATCCTGGCGGCGGCACTGTTTGCCTATCTCATCGTCGTGCCGATCATCTCGATGCTGTCGGATGCGATGCGGGTGCAATTCGGCGACGAGCGCCGCATCAAGCAGGATGTCGGCGAACTGACCTGGTACTATATCGACCGCGTCTTTTTCTCGCGCATCTCGCATGACCTGTTCTGGGAGCCGCTGGTCAACACGCTCAGCGTGGCGGCAGGCGCGATCACGCTGTCGATGCTGGTTGGCGGCACACTCGCCTGGCTGCTCAGCCGCACCGACATGTTCGGGCGGCGCTGGTTCGCCACCGCGCTCATCGTGCCCTACATGCTGCCGGCCTGGACCTTCGCGCTGGCCTGGACGACCTTGTTCAAGAACCGTACTGTCGGCGGCCAGCCGGGCTGGATGGAATCGCTTGGCTTTTCGCCGCCCGACTGGCTGTCTTATGGCCAGCTGCCGGTGACCATCATCCTGGCGCTGCATTATTCGCCCTTCGTCATCTTGTTGTTCGGCAACGCGCTGCGCCGCTTCGACTCGCAGCTCGAGGACTCGGCCCGCATCCTCGGCGCCAGCAGGCTGACGGTGGCAAGCAAGATCATCATGCCGCTGATGCGCCCGTCGCTGATGTCGGCGATGGTGCTGATCTTCGCCAAGTGCCTCGGCGAGTTCGGTGTGCCTTACGTGCTCGGCCTGCCGGTCAATTTCGACGTGCTGGCGACGTCGCTGTACCAGAATATCTCGTCGCGCCAGGTCGGCGTGGGCGCGGTGCTGGCCGGTGCGATCATGCTGATCGGCATCATCACCATCACCATCGATGCCCGGCTGATGCGCGAAGCGCGCCGTTTCGTGACCATCGGCTCGAAGGGCTCGATGAACCGGCTGAGCCCGCTCGGTATCCTCAGGATGCCGGCAACCGGCTTTGCCGCGCTGATGTTCGTGCTCAGTGTCGGCCTGCCGATCGGCACGCTGTTTTTGTCGACGATCATGCGCATGCCGGGCCAGTTCAACCTGGACAATTTCACGCTCGACTACTGGATCGGCACCAATCTCAACACGGTGGCGCTGCAGACCGGCATCCTGCTCAGCCCCGATCTGTGGAACGCCGCCTGGAACAGCCTGCGCATCGTCGGCGTCGCTTCGATCACCTCCGGCATTCTCGGGCTGCTGGTCGGTTATGTCGTGGCCCGCACCCCGGTGAGGCCGCTCGGCACCTTCCTGCGCCAGGTGACGTTCCTGCCATATCTCGTGCCGGGCATCGCCTTTGCCGCAGCCTACCTGTCACTGTTTGCGGTGCCGCGCGGGCCGATCCCCGCGCTTTACGGAACGACACTGATCCTGATGCTGGCGCTGATCGCCGACCAGATGCCTTATGCCTCGCGCGCCGGCATCGCCGCGATGACGCAGCTCGGCAAGGAACCGGAAGAGGCAGCACAGATCGCCGGCGCCGGCTGGTTCCGTCGCATGATCTCGATCGTCATCCCGATCCAGAAAGGGTCGCTGACGACAGGCATCCTGCTGCCCTTCATCTCGGGCATCAAGGGGCTGAGCCTGTTCGTGGTGCTGGCGGTGCCGTCGACCGACGTGCTGACCACCTATTCGCTGCGGCTGGTCGACTACCACTACACGCAGGCCGCCAACGCCGTCGTGCTGATCATCGCCGGTCTCGCCTATTTCGGCGCGCTGCTCGGCCAGAAACTGACCAAGACCAATCTCGCGCAAGGACTGGGGAACTGACATGCCGAAGATCAACCTGAGCGGCGTCGAGAAGAACTATGGCGGCAACTCCGCCAATGCGGTGGCCGATCTCGACCTCGAAATCGGCGACGGCGAATTCATGTGCCTGCTGGGACCTTCCGGCTGCGGCAAGACGACGACATTGCGCATGATCGCCGGGCTGGAGCACCTGACGGCAGGCGAAATCCGCGTCGGCCCGAAGCTGGTCGACTCCGTCGTCGAAGGCGTGTTCGTGCCGCCGGAACGGCGCGAGATGGGGCTGGTGTTCCAGAGCTATGCGCTGTGGCCGCATCTGACCATCGAGCGCAACACCGATTTCGGCCTCAGGCTGCGCAAGATGCCCAAGGCCGAGCGCGAACAGCGTGTCGACCAGGTGATGAAGACGCTCGGCATCGAAAAGTACCGCGACCGCTATCCCTCGCAGCTTTCGGGCGGCCAGCAGCAGCGCGTCGCACTGGCCCGCATGCTGGCGGTCAATCCCGAGGTGCTGCTGCTCGACGAGCCGCTGTCCAACCTCGACGCCGCACTCCGGCTCGAAATGCGCGCCGAACTCAAGCGGCTGCATGCAGAGTTCAAGACCACCATCGTGTTCGTCACCCACGACCAGTGGGAGGCAATGACGCTGGCCACCACCATCGCCGTGATGAGCGAAGGGCAGTTGCAGCAGGTCGGCACGCCCAACGACATCTATGACCGTCCGGCCAACCGTTTCGTCGCGCAGTTCGTCGGCAACCCGCCGATCAACATCGTCGAACTCGGCGACGCCAAATCCGAGCTGTCACGGCTGGCCAATGCCTATCTCGGCTCACGCTTTGCCGAGCTGCGCGACGCCGGTTCGATCGGCATCCGTCCGGAAGCTCTCAGGCTGGCCGACGCCGAGCGCGGCGTCGCCGAAGGGGCGCTGTCTGGCGAGGCCGAGGTGACGGGCATCTTGCCGACCGGCGGCAGCTGGATCATCGAGCTGACCGCCTCAGGCGAAAAGCTGTTTTTGACCACGCACCAGTCGCCGGAAATCGAGGTCGGCGATGCCGTGACCTGGTGGGCCAAATCAAAGGCGCTGCATGTCTTCGACAAGGCGGGCCAGCGCCTGGAGGCGGCGGACCGGCTGATGCGGCCGACCAAGCTGCACTGACAGGTTCGGCGGGCGGTGGAGGACCGCCCGGCGGGAAGAAGCAGGACACTCGGGAACGAGACGGCCGGCATGACGCCGGCCCGACAGAGGGAGGAAAAGATGAGCAGACATTGCGATGTGAAACGGCTCCTGGCAGCAACGGCACTTGGCGTCGCTGCGGGCCTGTTTGCCGGGGCCGCGCAGGCCGAGGAGTTCGACCTCAACGCGCTGATCGAGGCGGCCAAGAAAGAGCCGCCGATCGCAGTCTATTCGAGCACCGGCAAGATCGTGAAGCAGGCCGAGGCCTTCACCAAGAAATACGGCGTGCAGGCGACGGGCACCAAGGCCAATGCCGCGGCACAGCTCGAAATGGTGATCCGCGAAGGCCAGGCCAAGAACGTCCAGGGCGATGTCATCCAGATCAGCGACGTGCCGGCGGGTGTGGCGCAGCTGGTGCCGCAGGGCTTCGTCGAGAGCTGGCTGCCGCCGGATCTCGCCGCCAAGATCCCGGCGCAGTACCAGAACCCGCTGACCGTCTCCAACGAAGCCAATGTCTTTGCCTACAATACCGAGCTCAATCAGAGCTGCCCGGTCAAGAACATCTGGGAGCTGACGGAGGCCAAGTGGAAGGGCAAGCTCGCCATGCAGGACCCGCTCAACAAGGCGTCCTATGTCGACTGGTTCAACCAGATGGCGACCAACGCCGACGACAAGGTGGCGGCGGCCTACAAGGACTATTACGGCAAGGATCTCGAAGCGGGCGAGGACGGCGCCACCGGTGCCTGGGTCAAGGCGCTGGCCGCCAACGGCCCGCTGCTCACCGACGCCGACGAGGCAGCCGCACAGGCAGTCGGAGCACCCGACCAGAAGGAGCAGTTCATCGGCCTGATCAGCTCGGCCAAGTTCCGCAACAACCAGGATGTCGGTTCCAAGCTTGGCCTGTGCACCGACCTGAAGCCCTTCGCCGGCTGGATGTATCCGAGCCTCGGCTTCATCGCCAAGGGCACCGACAGCCCGAATGCGGCCAAGCTGTTCATCCACTACCTGATGACCGACGAGGGCATCGCCCCGCAGGCTGCCGACGGCAAGATGTCGACCAACAGCGATGCCAAGCTGCCTGACGACGAGCCCTCGGGCATCGGCAAGGTGCTTGACCAGATCTTCCCCTACGACTCGGCGTCGGCCCAGAGCGACTGGGACGCGCGCCAGGATTGGCAGGACCTCTGGCGCATCAACTACAAGAAATGACGCTTGCGACTGCCGCGCCCGGCAACAATGTCGGGCGCGTTTCAGCCGGATTTTTGGGGAGGAAACGATGAAACCGGCACTTGGAACGAGCAGGAATTTTGCACTGGCAACGACGGCGCTGGCCACCATGATGACGGCTGCCTTGATGGCATCGGCGCCGGCGCGCGCCGAGGCCTTCGACCTCAATGCGCTGGTCGAGGCGGCGAAAAAGGAAGCGCCGATCAACATCTATGACAGCACCGGCAAGATCGTTGAAATGGCCGAGAACTTCACCGCCAAATACGGGGTGAAGGCGACCGGCATCAAGGTGTCGGCGAGCGCGCAGCTCGAGATGATCATCCGCGAGGGCCAGGCCAAGAACGTCAAGGGCGACGTGGTGCTGATCACCGACGCGCCGGCCGGCCTGGCGCAGCTTCTGCCGCAGAAGTTCGTCGAGAGTTATCTGCCGCCAGACATGGCCGACAAGATCCCGGTCAAGTTCCAGAACCCGCTGGCGATCACCACCAATGCCTCGGTCTGGGCCTACAACACCGAGGTCTACAGCGCCTGCCCGATCAAGAACATCTGGGAGCTGACCGAGCCGAAGTGGAAAGGCAAGGTCGCCTTCTACGATCCGCTGTCGAAGGGCACCTATCCCGACTGGTTCAACCAGACCGCGACCCATGACGACGACAAGATGAAGGCCGCCTACAAGGCGCTGTTCGGCAAGGACATCGAGGTCGGCGAAGACAGCGCCACGGCAGCCTGGGTCAAGGGCTTTGCCGGCAACGCGCCACTGCTTGCCGACGCCGACGACGCGATCTCGGAAGCGGTGGGCGCGCCGGGCCAGAAGGAGCCGTTCTTCGGGCTGATGAGCTCGGCCAAGTTCCGCGACAATGCCGACAAGGGCTTCAAGCTCGGGCTTTGCGAAGGGCTCGATCCCTGGCCGGGCTGGACCTATGTCAAGCTCGGGCTGATCGCCACCGGCACCAAGAGCCCGAATGCGGCCAAGCTGTTCATCCACTACATCCTGACCGAAGAAGGCATCGCCCCGCAGGTGAAGGACGGCAAGCTGCCGACCAACCCTGACATCGGCCTGCCCGCCGACGAGCCCTCCGGCATCGGCAAGGTGCTGGACAGGCTGCAGCAATACGACGCCTCGACGGCGCTCGCAGACTGGGATGCGCGCCAGGATTGGCAGGACCTCTGGCGCGTCGCCTACAAGAAATAGCTTTCCGGTGGACTGGGACGGAGCCTTTCTCCTTCGGCTCCGTCCACTTTTTTCCACCGTACGACTTTGCACCTGGTGACTTGGAGATTTTGAATGACTGCAACCTCGGCGAGGCAACTCGCGGCTCCCAAGGCACTGCTGCTCGATTTCGGCGGCGTCATCGTGTCGACCACGCATCTGCCGGGTTGGCAGGAACGGCTGGGAGGGTATGTGCGCGGCCTGCTCGACAGGGCCGGCGTTGCAGCGCCCGAGCTTTCGGTCGAACAGATCACCGACGACATCAAGGCTGCCGCCATCGCCGACTCGCACTGGAAGGATGCGATGTCGCGGCCATTGGCGCCGCGCGAACTGAGGCATGAGGAGTTCTGGGGCGACTTTGTCGCCGGCGACTGGCCGCGACAGGCGCGAGACGTGGTTGTGACCGAAGCCTATGATCTCTGCCGCAAGATGGGCAACTGGAAGAGCGAACGCGTGCTGCGCAAGGGCATGCTCGACCTGTTCGATGCCGCCGACGCGGCAGGCGTGCCGGTCGGCATCGTCAGCAATGCCTTGTGCGGGCAGGTCCATCTCGACTTCCTCGACGCGCACGGGCTGACCGCCCGGTTTGCCACCATCATCCACAGCGACGAGGTCAAGCTGCGCAAGCCCAACCCGGAGATGATCTGGCTGGCGACGCGGGCGCTCGGTGTCGAAGCAGGCGAGGCCTGGTATGTCGGCGACAATTTCGACCGCGACGTGCTGTGCGGCAAACGCGCCGGCATCGGCGGCAACATCTTGATGGAAGCCAAGGGCACCTACGACCTGCCCTATGAATTGAAGCTCAAGCCCGATGCCATCGTCGCCGACCCGGTCGGGCTGCTCGGTCTTTTCCATCAAGCCACACGCGGGATCGCGGCATGACTGGCATCGAGGAGTCCAGGCGCCTGAGAACGGTCGCCGAACAGGCGGCGCAGCTGATGCGCGCCCCGCTGCTGGCGGCATTCCGCTCCAACATGGCAGTCGACTACAAGGTCGATCTGCATGATGTGGTGACCCGATACGACAAGGAAGCGGAAGTGGCGATCCGCGCCTTCATCCTGGGCGAGGTGCCCGGTTCCGTGGTGATTGGCGAGGAGGCCGGCGAAAGCGGTGCCGGCCGGGTGCGCTGGTATGTCGATCCGATCGACGGCACCTCCAACTTCGCCCGAGGCTTTGCCTTCTGGTGCGTCTCGGTCGGCGTGGCGATCGATGGCGAGGTCGTTGCCGGTGCGGTCTACGACCCGGTCGCCGGCATGCTGTTTTCGGCCGACCTGACCGGCGCTTGGCTGAACGGCGAACCGTTGCGCTCGCGCGCCATCGCAGACGAGCGCCACGCGACGTTGATCACGGGCTACCCTGTGGCGCGCGACTTCCGGCTCGACGGCCACGAGCAGACGCTGGCCAATTTCGGCGAGCTGGTCGAGACATTTTCGACATTGCGCCGGCCAGGCAGCGGCGCGCTCAGCCTGTGCCATGTCGCTGCCGGCTGGGTCGATGCCTCGGCCGGGTTTGGCAGCAACCCGTGGGACGTCGCGGCGGCGGTACTCATCCTCAAACAGGCCGGGGGCAGCTATCACCCTTTGACGCTTGGCAAGGTCGCCACCGATACAAGCGACTTCATGTGCCCGGGCTACGTCGCATTGGGCGAAGGCGCCGACTATCCCTCGCTGATGCGGGTGGCGCGGCGGATCTCCTGCGGTCGCGATGCCCGCGCGCGAGACGCGGCATGACGAAAGAACGCGTGTGCATCCCTACGACATTGCTGGCTGCACCAGGTTCCAGGAAGTGCCGAAACATTATTCGACTTAATGCGTTGACGATTTTGCACACCTGTGCAATTTGAGATCAACAGATATCACAGGCGGCATAAAAATGACGGTTCACGCGACAGCCACCAAAGCGACTGATGAAACCGGCCTCGACCGGCGCGCAGCATTCTGCCGCGATATCGCACGTTCGGCGGGTGCGGTGGCGCTTGACGGCTTCACCAACCGGGTGGCCGGCTTCGGCATGAAGGGGCCGCAGGATTTCCTGACCGAGACGGATGCGGCGGTGGAGCGGCACCTCAAGGCGCGCATCGCCGAAGAATTCCCCGAGGATGGCTTTCTCGGCGAGGAGGGCGGCGGCGCCATCAAGTCGGACATCTGGGTCGTCGATCCGATCGACGGCACGGCGAACTTCGCCCGTGACATTCCGCATTTCTGCATTTCGATCGCCTTCGTCAGCAATGGCGAGACCGAGATCGGCGCGATCTACAATCCGGTGCTGGACGAGCTGTATTTCGCTCGTCGCGGGCATGGTGGAACCCGCAACGGCAAGGCCCTGTCGGTTGCCGGGACAAGCGATTTCGATGCCGCCTGCGTCGAGTTCGGCTGGTCGAACCGCAAGACCAACAAGCGCTATCTCGAAGTGCTGTCCAACATCCTCGAGCGCGGCGCCAATGTGCGCCGTGGCGCGTCGGGCGCGCTGGGCCTCGCTTATGTCGCCGATGGCCGCTCGGACGCCTATGCCGAATTGCACATGCATGCCTGGGACTGCCTCGCCGGGCTGCTGATGGTCAAGGAAGCAGGCGGCGTCGTCGCTCCCTTCCTGTCGCTCGGCGGGCTGACCAAGGGCGGCGCGGTGCTGGCGGCGGCACCTGGCGTGGCGCTTGGCATGAGCGAGGCGACCGGCATCGCGCTCGAAGCCGGCAAGTGAATTTTTGAGACACCATCGAGCATCAAGGCCACCCAAATTGGACCGCACCAGCCCGCGATATGAGCGCCCGGCGCTCAGCCTGATCGAACGCGACATCGCCGGCTACGGCATCGACATCTATGTCGGCGGCATGGACGGCGCCGGCGACCTCGAACTGCTGAGGGAAAAAAACATCACCACGGTGGTGAACTGTGCCGTCAATCTCGACTTCAACTACGCCACCGAGCCGTTCGGCGAGGGCGAGGCGGCCGATGCCATCTACGGCGTCGGTGCCGTGCGCTACTACAAGCTCGGGCTGATCGATGGCCACGGCAATCCCGAGACGATGATGCTGTCGGGCTTCTACCTGCTGCGTGGGGCACTCAGCCAGGTGCTGCCTGACAAGGCCACCTACAGGCGGCGCGAGAAGGGCAATGTGCTGGTCAACTGCCGTGGCGGCCGCAGCCGTTCGGTATCGCTGGTCGCACTGTTCCTGCATGTCGAGATGCCCGAGAAATTCCCCACCCTCGACGCAGCCCTCGACCATGTGCGCACCAAGCGCGAGCTGCGCCGCGACGAATGGCACGAGGCGCCCAAGCCGATGCTGGTCGCAGCCGCCCGCAAGGCGGCGCAATGGATTGCCATGATCGACAAGGGATTGCCTGCACCTGCCCTTGTCCTCAACAACTGACGGCTCGGCCCGTTCGCAGCGAGAATGAAATGAAGATTGCCGTCATCGCCGACCCGCATTTCCACGACATCAACCACCGCCAAGGTGTCGGTGTCGGCGCAGGGGCGGCGATGCGGACGCTGGCCGATACGGCGGCCTCGACGCGGGTGTTCAACGAGAGCTTTCATGCGACCCGCGCGCTGCTCGACGACATCGTGCGGCGCGGCATTTTTCTTGTTATCGTTGCCGGCGACCTGACCGACGACGGCCAGCAATCGACGATGGCGGCGGCGACCGCGCTTCTCGACGACTACTCCAGGCGCTTCGGCCTGCGTTTTGTCGCCACACCAGGCAATCACGATCTCTATGCCATCCATGGCCGCCACCAGAGCAAGCGTTACCTCAACACTGATGGTTCGCACACGCTGGTGACGAGCGATCCGGCGATGCAGCAGGGAGGCTCCGTCGAACGCATCGTCTCGGACGAGATGTATTGCGGCGGCTACGGCACGGCGATCCCGGCGCTGGGCGCCTATGGCTTCTTCCGGCGCGACGGCGACCTGCACTGGGAGTGCCCGTTCGGGACCGACGACAGGCTGGAGCTACGCAGCTTCGAGATCGTTTCCGCTGATGGGCAGACCATCAGGCGCATGATCGATGCCTCCTTCCTGGTCGAGCCGGTCGAAGGCATGTGGCTGCTGTCGATCGATGCCAATGTGTTCGAACCAAGGGATGGCGAGCTCGATCCGGCGTTGGAGAAAAGCTACCACGACAGCACCGATGCCGGCTGGAATTCGATGCTGCGCAACAAGGGTTTCGTGCTCGACTGGATGAAGGACGTGGCGGCCCGGGCGAAGGCGTCGGGCAAGCGGCTGATCGCGTTTTCGCATTATCCCGTCATCGATCCGCTCAACGGCACCTCGACCGACGAAGCCAGGCTGCTCAACGACACCAGCTTCCTGCGCCGCACGCCCAATCCAGAGGTTTCAAGGGTCGCTGCCGCGACCGGCATCAAGCTGCATTTCAGCGGCCACCTGCACATCAACGACACCGCCGTCTTCCGCGACGGTGACGATTTCCTCGTCAACATCGCCGTGCCGTCGATGGTCGGCTTTCCGCCTGCCTACAAGATCGTCGAGTTTGACGGCGAGCGCCTGGATGTCGAGACCATCACCATCGCCGATGTGCCCTGTTATGACGCGGCGTTTGCCCACTACCGCATCGAGGCGGCAAGGGATGGCGTCTCGGCTGCCGTCACCGAAGCGACCAGCCATGCCGACTTCCTCAGCCGGCACCTCACTGAAATGGTGCGCCACCGCTACCTGCCCAAGGAGTGGCCGCAGGATCTGGCTCGTCTGGTGCCGCAGCTGACCCTTGGCGACCTCGATGCCTTCGCCGCCACCTCCCGGCCGCTGTCCGTCGAGGATGCCGGGGCCGTGATCGGGTCCGCCCAGGATGAAGCAGGGACGATGGCTGCGTTGGCGCTGTTCGAGGTGATCGTCGACTGGTACCGGCTGCGCAAGGGCAGGGAGGTCGCGCTCGACTTCATCGATCCGGCGCGCATCGCTGCCTATCGCCTGACAGCGCAGCGATACGCCGCCGGCTCATGGCCGCAGGGCAGCCTGCAGGATCGTTTCGGTTCGTTCATGCGCATGATGATGGACTGGCTCGACAGCCAGCCGTCGCGTGATTTCTCCGTCGACCTCGCCACCGGCGAGGTAACGTCAAGGGATCATTTGGGCCGCACGGTGCGGCGCCAGACCGGAGCAGCGTGAAAGCAGATGCGGCTGCCACTGACGCCGCCCGAGCCACTGACGCCGCCCGAGCCGCTGACAACGTCCGGGCCGTTGTGAACGTCCGGGCCGTTGTGAACGGCCGAATTGTCGCTGTCGAGCAAAGTCGTGATGTGTTCGGCGATCTGGGCGATCGGCTGGCGGAAGGTGGTCAACTGATAAGACGCCCAGCTCGCCTGCTCGATGTCGTCAAAGCCGACGACGCAGAGATCAGCCGGCACGTTCATGCCGAATTCGACACGCGCCGCATCCATGAAGCCGCAGGCGAGCAGGTCGGTGACGCAGAAGGCGGCGTCGGGCCGGTCCGAGCCGCTGAGCAGCAGCCGTCCGGCTTCGAAGCCGGCACCATAGCCGGTCGGGCCGGCGCGGGTGATGGAGACGGCGAGGCCCGCTTCCTGTGCCGCTTGCTCGAAACCGCGCTCGCGCGCCACCAGGCTCGGTGTGCCGGCCTGCGATGAAACGACCGCGATACGGCGGCAGCCGGCGCGATGCAGCATGTGGAAGGCTTCGCGGGCCGCGACCGTATTGTCGACGGTGATGCTTTCGGGGCCGTCGAGATGGTCGTCGCGGTTGATCAGGATGACGTGCTGGCCGCTGTTGATGCAGGTGTTGATCAGCGACGCCGGCGGCGTGCCCGACAAGACGACGGTGGCATTGGCGCGGTAGTTGAGCGTCTGGCGCAGGGCGGCCTCGGCGCTGTCGCTGTCACCCGAGGTGTTGATGACCATGGCCACGCGGTTGATCGCCTGCAGACGCCGCGTGATCGCGTCGAGCAGGCGCGAATGATAGGGCGTGTTGAGGTCGGCGCCGATCAGGCAGACGATGCCGCTGTCTTCATGGATCAGGCTGCGGGCGAGATGATTGACGTGGTAGCCGAGCTGCTCGGCTGCTTCCAGCACCTTCTTGCGGGTGGTTTCCGAAACGCTGGCGCCATCGGTAAAGGTGCGCGACACCGCCGAGCGCGACACGCCGGCCAGCTCCGCCACCTGCTGTGCGCTGACGAATGACCTGCCCGGCTTCATTTCGGACATTGCACAGCTCCGGTTTGGTCACGCGGCGAACCGCTTCGCAAGCGTTGCACAAATGTGCAACGCCCTGTCCCTGATACAATCGGATTGTCATGTCTGCAATGCTTGAGCTGCAATCTTGCAGGGCCGTGGGCGCGCCTAGGATGCCGCTTCGGCCATGGCCTCGACCGGCGGCATGGCATCTCCAACCGACAGGGTGCGGATGAGGGTGGCAAGCTCGGGCTCGTCGATCAGCACGGCGGCATCGGCCGGCGTCAGCCAGGCGCGTTGGCGGGCGCCAGCCTCCTGCCAGGCCTCGAGTTCCTCGCTGACTTCGACGAGATAGGCGGTGACCACGACATGGACGAAGCTCGTCGACAGCCGTTTCCAGTAGCAGTAGCTGCCGGCCGGCTTTTTCAGCGCCTTGCCGCGCACGCCCGCCTCTTCGCGTGCCTCGATCAGCGCGGCCTGGCGCCCGCTCTTGCCCTTCATCGGCCAGCCCTTGGGGACGATGAAACGACGCGTGCCGCGCGAGGTGACAAGCATGACCTCGAGTTCGCCCCGGCCATTCAGCCGGAACGGAATGGCCGCAACCTGGGCGATGATCTCGCCGTTGCTCGCCTTGCGGATGGTCTTCTTGTCCTTCGGCATTTTCGCCCGTTCATTCCTTTTGTCGGTACTAAAGCACTGTCGGCTTCGATTGTATCACCTTGGCCCGTTTGGGTTCATGACGCTTAAGATAGTGCAATGAACACGATTGCAAAATGCGTAAAAAGCACTCACTCTGCAAGTGACCAAAGCGACAACAGATCGTTAGACGGCGAATAATTGTGTGGAGGAATCGAAATATGAAAACTGCCCTTTTGCGTTCGGCCGCGCTGGCCGGGTTGATGATGGCCGGCGGCGCGTCGGCGCATGCTGAAAGCCTGACGCTCTATTGCAGCGCCGACGAGGCCTGGTGCCAGCAGATCAAGACCGGATTCGAGGAAAAGACCGGCATCACCGTCGACATGACCCGCAAGAGCTCGGGCGAGACCTATGCCCAGGTGCGCGCCGAAGCGAGCAATCCCAAGGGCGACGTCTGGTGGGGCGGCACCGGTGACCCGCATCTGCAGGCAGCCGAGGAGAACCTGACCGAGGAATACATGTCGCCGATGCGCGGCGAGCTGCACGACTGGGCGATCAAGCAGGCCGAGGCCGCCGGCAACAAGACCATCGGCGTCTATTCTGGCGCGCTCGGCTTCGGCTACAATAAGGACCTGCTGGCCAAGAACGGTCTGCCCGAGCCGAAATGCTGGGCCGATCTGGCCAAGGCCGAATACAAGGGCCAGATCCAGATCGCCAACCCGAACTCGTCCGGTACCGCCTACACGACGCTGGCAACGATGGTGCAGCTGATGGGCGAGGACAAGGGCTTCGAATACATGAAGGCCCTGCACAAGAACATCAACCAGTACACCAAGTCGGGCTCGGCGCCGATCAAGGCCGCGGGCCTCGGTGAAACCACCATCGGCATCGTGTTCATGCACGACGCGGTGGCGCAGACGGCGGCGGGCTTCCCGATCGTCACTGTCGCACCGTGCGAAGGCACCGGTTACGAGATCGGCTCGATGTCGCTGATCAAGGGCGCCCGCAATGTCGAGGCGGCCAAGAAGTTCTACGACTGGGCGCTGTCGGCGGAGATGCAGGGCAAGGCCAAGGACGTCAAGTCGTTCCAGCTGCCGTCGAACAAGGCGGCGACCGTGTCCGAGCTGACGCCCGACCTGTCGACGATCAAGCTGATCGACTACGACTTCAAGAAGTACGGTTCGAGCGAAGAGCGCAAGCGGCTGCTTGGCAAATGGGACACGGAGGTCTCCTCGCTGCCGCAATAATCCATGCGCTCCCGCGACCTGAGCGGCCGCCTGCATCCGACCGTCGTCCTGTGGATGGTGGTCGGATTGCTCGGCTTTGCCGTGCTGCCCTGGTATGGCGTCGAAGACGGGTTCTTCGGCTTGTCCTGGCTGTTTGAGGGTTATCCGCTCGACAGCGAGTTCGCACCGGCCCTGGTGCTCAATCTCAAGGGCGAAAAGCTGTGGCTCGCGCCGCTCGGCCTGTTGCTGGCGGCGCCGTTGCTGTTGTGGGGGCGGAAAAAGTCCGACCCGCTGTTTGGCAAGCTGCTCGTGGCGATCGGTGCGGCGGGTTTTGCCTGGCTGTTGTTCCAGGGTTTTGCCATCGGCCTGCGCGGCTGGCAGTTCGGCTGGCTGCAAGGCCTGTTTGGCGATCTCGGCGACCGCCAGTTCGGCATGGGCTATGGCGCGCTTCTGGTCGGCCTCGCCTTCCTGTTCCTGTTTTCCCAAGGTCTTGCGGCGCGAGGCGCTGTCGGCGGCGACGTCTTCGTTGTGTCGACCATCGCGTTTGTGGTCGCGGCGGTCGGCCTGTTCATCTTCATGCCGATCCTGCAGATGCTGGCCAATGCGCTGATCACCGAAGACGGCAGCTATTCGCTGACGATCTTCCTTGGCAAGCTGTTCAGCGCCAGGCTGTGGAGCCTCGATTGCCTTGCCGGCGGCAGCCGCTGCGGCGTCGCCTGGAACTCGCTGTTTCTTGCCGTGCTCGTCGGCGTTTTGACGACGGTCCTTGGACTGGTCTTCGCGCTGATGGTCACCCGCACCGGATTCCGTCATGGCACCCTGCTCAGGGCGCTGACGGTGCTGCCGATCATCACGCCGCCCTTCGTCATCGGCCTCGCCATCATCTTGCTGTTTGGCCTGTCGGGTGCTGTGACG
This sequence comes from Aminobacter carboxidus, assembly GCF_014863355.1. GTDB lineage: Bacteria > Pseudomonadota > Alphaproteobacteria > Rhizobiales > Rhizobiaceae > Aminobacter > Aminobacter carboxidus. Next base: position 840,219 of record NZ_JACZEP010000002.1, read on the forward strand.
CAGACATTTTCGGAGCTGTTCGGCATCCAGCCGACGCGCTGGATCTACGGCCTGCCCGGCCTGCTGATCGCCCAGTTGCTCGCCTTCACCCCGATCGCCTTTCTGGTGCTGATCGGCGTCGTCGAGGGTGTCAGCCCGTCGATGGAGGAGGCGGCGCAGACCTTGCGCGCCAACCGCTGGCAGACCTTCTGGACGGTGTCGCTGCCCTTGATGCGGCCCGGCCTCGCCAACGCCTTCCTGCTCGGCTTCATCGAAAGCATGGCCGACTTCGGCAATCCGCTGGTGCTGGGCGGCAATTTCGACGTGCTGTCGACGGAGATATTCTTTGCCATCGTCGGCGCCCAGAACGACGAGGCGCAGGCGGCGATCCTGGCACTGGTGCTGCTCGCCTTCACGCTGCTTGCCTTCTACGCCCAGCGTTTCTGGCTCGGCAAGAAGTCCTACACGACGATGTCGGGCAAGGGCGATGCCGGCGTGCATCCGCAATTGCCGACGGCGCTCAAGCGCGCCGTCTACGGCATGGCCGGGTTCTGGGTCGCCTTTACCATCTTCGTCTACGCGACCATCTTCTACGGCAGTTTCGTCAAGCTGTGGGGCGTCGATCACAGCCTGACCTTCGCCCATTATGTGAAGGCCTTTGCCGTCGGCTGGAACGATTTCGGCATCCACTGGAAAGGCTCGGCCTGGAGTTCGTTCTGGACGACCTTGCAGATCGCGTTGATCTCGTCGCCGCTGACGGCAGCCATCGGCCTGCTCACCGCCTATCTCTTGGTGCGGCAGAACTTTGCCGGCAAGAATGCCTTCGAGTTCGGCACCATGCTGTCCTTTGCCATCCCCGGCACGGTGATCGGCGTGAGTTACGTGATTGCCTTCAACGTGCCGCCGATCGAGCTGACCGGCACCGGCATCATCCTTGTCTTGTCGTTCATCTTCCGCAACATGCCGGTGGGCGTGCGGGCAGGCGTGGCGTCGATGTCGCAGATCGACAAGAGCCTCGACGAGTCGTCACTGACGCTCGGCGCCAATTCCTGGCAGACGTTTTACCGGGTGGTGCTGCCGTTGCTCAGGCCGGCGATCGTTGCCGCACTGGTCTATTCCTTCGTCCGCGCCATGACGGCGATCAGCGCCATCATCTTTTTGGTCAGCGCCCGCTACGACATGTCGACCAGCTACATCGTCGGCCGTGTCGAAAACAACGAATATGGCATCGCGATTGCCTATTCGGCGGTGCTGATCGGCGTCATGCTGGCGGTGGTCGGACTGATGCAGCTTGTGGTCGGCCGCCGCAACATCGGCCGGCGCGGGCATGAGCTGTCACAGTCGCGCACCAATGTAAGCCAGCCGGCATTTTCGGGAGGTAGCTGATGATCAAGAGCAACGCCGCTTCGGTGGAGTTCCGCGCGGTCACCAAGGTCTACGGCAAGAGCCCGGTGCCGGCGGTCAACAACGTGTCGCTGTTTGTCGAGGCGGGCAAGCTGGTGACGCTGCTCGGGCCCTCCGGATGCGGCAAGACCACGACGCTGCGTATGATCGCCGGGCTGGAGATGGCGACGCGTGGACAGATCCTGATCGGCGGGGCCGATGTCACGCATCTGCCGGCGACCGACCGCGACGTGTCGATGGTGTTCCAGTCCTATGCGCTGTTTCCGCATATGACGGTCAATGAAAACGTCCAGTACGGGCTCAAGTTCTCCGGTTTCGCCAAGAAGGAGATCGGCGACCGCGCCCGTGCCGGGCTCGAACTTGTCGGCCTTGGCGGCTACGGCAGCCGCCTGCCGAGCGAATTGTCGGGCGGCCAGCAGCAACGCGTCGCGGTGGCGCGCGCGCTGGTGCTCGAGCCGCAGGTGCTGCTGTTCGACGAGCCACTGTCCAATCTCGACGCCAAGCTGAGGCGGCGGGTGCGCGAGGAAATCCGCGACATCCAGACCAAGCTCGGGCTGACGGTGGTCTATGTCACCCACGACCAGGAAGAGGCGCTGGCCGTCTCCGACCGCATCATCGTCATGAACAACGCCGTCATCGCCCAGGACGGCACGCCGCGCGAACTCTACGACGCGCCGGCCGACGCCTTCGTCGCCGACTTCATCGGCGAGGCCAACATCTTCGACTGCGAGATCGCCTCGGTCGAAGGCGGACTGGCCAATGTGCTGCTGGGCGGGCTCGAAACGAAGCTCGACGCGCGCGGCATGTCGCCGGGGCCGGCCAAGCTCGCGGTGCGGCCGAGCCGCATCGAGATCAAGCCGGCCGGCAGCCCACGCACCATACCGGGCCGGCTCGACAAGGTGACCTATGTCGGCTCCGACCTGGAGTTCATGGTCGGCACCGAGTTTGGCGAGGTCTTTGCCGTGTCGTCCGACGTCGATGCACCCTTTGTGCCGGGGCAGGATGTCGGGCTGGGATTTGCCGCGCGCGGTCCGGTGCTGATCAGGGCCTAGTTCTCGCTCCCGCCCGGGCTGCCGCTACCTCTCCCGCGCTCATGGTCCTGGTGTTTGGTGAAGCACGCAGGTGCCAGATGCGGAGGTGCCGCGCTCTGGACCGTTCTGGTTTCGCCCAAGTCGCGGCATGGATTGCCGACACTCTCCGCTCGTTTCACTCGCTCACGAGGCCGGGAATGACGGGTTGAGGGGTGCTGTTGCGATCAACCTTCAGCAGCCAGCCGCTTCGTTTTGGTTTTGCCGTCGGCAGATTTGTAATTCGCAGACGACGAACTTGGCAAGGCGTCCACCGCATCTCGTCATTCCCGACCTCGTGAGCGAGTGAAACGAGCGGAGAGTGTCGGGAAGGGGAGCCGTTGCGGTCAACCTTCGGCAACCAGCCACATCGTTTTGGTTTTGCCGTCGGCAGATTTGTAATTCGCAGACGACGAAACTTGGCAAAGGCGTCCACCGCATCTCGTCATTCCCGACCTCGTGAGCGAGTGAAACGAGCGGAGAGTGTCGGGAATCCATGCCGCGACCTAGGCGAAACCACAGCGGTCCAGATCAAGCGAGATGACCGAGACCAGCGCGTCACATCAAATGCCAGGCGATGTCCCGCCACTCTGGATTGCGCTCTTCGATCAGTTTGACCTTCCACGCCCGTGGCCATTTCTTCATCGCTTTCTCGCGGGCGATGGCGTCGACAACCAGGTCATACTCGTCGAACCAGACAAGCCGTATCGCGCCATAGCGGGCAGCAAACCTGGAGCCGGTCCCGGTCTGATGCTGGAGTAGGCGACCGGCAAGATCGGATGTCACGCCGATGTACAGCGTGCCGTTCTTCTGCGAGGCGAGGATGTAGACGTACCCCTTCCGTCCCATGGTGGAAGCTTAGCCGGACGTGAACAAGAAGCCAAATCCTGCACCGGCTTTGATTTTTCGGCGTCACGGCATGGATTCCCGACACTCTCCGCTCGTTTCACTCGCTCACGAGGTCGGGAATGACGGGTTGAGGGGTGCTCGTCCCAACGTCCTCATGGTGATGCTGTCTGACCTTGGATTCTCGGCCAGAGACCTCGTGGTTCGGCAGGCTCATAATGCGGCTACCGAGCCGTCTCCGCTGATCGTAGTGCAGGAAAATTAGGGGCCATTCTCCCCGCGATCCATCATTCCCGACACTCTCCGCTCGGTGGGCGCCTTTGCCAAGTTTCGACGTCTGCGAACTCCATTATCTGCCGCCGGCAAAACCAAAACGAAGTGGATGGTTGCTGTTGATCGCAACGGCTCCCCTTCCCGTCATTCCCGACCTCGTGAGCGAGTGAAACGAGCGGAGAGTGTCGGGAATCCATGCCGTGACAGTTGTGACATGATCGGAGGGTGGAGGTTCAGTTTCTTTCTCGGGGGTCCTCGGTCGGTCTGTGGAATACCAGAGAAAGCCCAAACACCGCGATGGAAACACCCACTGCGTTCCCGCGCTAGGAGACAAACCCCTGCGCGGCCGCCGCAACAGCGATGTAGCGGATGAGCTTGGCGATGCTGACCAACCCCAGAAAACTCCACAGCGGTTCCTTCAGCGTGCCGGCGATCAGCGTCAGCGGGTCGCCGATAACAGGCACCCAGGAGAGCAGCAGCGACCAGCGGCCATAGCGGCGGTACCAGTTTTCGGCGCGCTGCAGTGCTGGAGGGCCGACCGGAAACCAGCGGCGGTGCTTGAAGCGTTCGACCTGGCCGCCGATCAGCCAGTTCACCAGGGAGCCAAGCACGTTGCCAAAGGTGGCGACGGCAACGAGCAGGGCAATCGAATAGCCGCCATTGATGGTCAGCCCGGCAAGCAGGGCTTCGGACTGCGCCGGCAAAAGCGTCGCGGCGGCGAAGGCCGCGACGAAGAGGCCGCCATAGGCGGCGAGGCTGGTCACCGGAATTTCACACCGGTTACTGCGTCTGCATGCGGCCGGACAGGCCGTCGATGATCGGGCAATCGGGCCTGGCGTCACCGTGGCAGTTATGGACGAGGTGGCGCAGCGTGTTGCGCAGTTCGGTCAGCTCGGCCAGCTTGCGGTCGATCTCGACAAGCTTGGTCTCGGCGATGGCCTTGACGTCGGCGCTTTCGCGCTCCTTGTCGCCATAAAGCGACAGAAGCTGGCGGCATTGCTCGACCGAAAAGCCGAGGCTGCGCGAGCGCTGCAAAAAGCGCAGGCGGTGCACGTCGGACATCGAGTAGTCGCGATAGCCATTGTCGGCGCGGTCGGGGCGCAACAGGCCGATGTCTTCGTAATAACGGATGGTCTTGGCCGGCAGGCCCGACTTTTCCGAAGCGGTACCAATGTTCATGGTCACTCCTCGATCAACTTGGATGTCATATAAAGCTTCCAGTAACTGGAAGTTCAAGGGGCTGGCGAAATCGTGATGCAGGCCGACGCCGATGGCGCCGACCTGCCGCATCTTGCCGGTGCATGATCCCGAAAGCTGATGCCACCTCCGGGAGCATGTCCGGGCTCAGTCGGCGTAGGCCATCGAGGTCATCATGCCGCCGGCCATGTGGTAGAGATGGTGGCAGTGCAGCGCCCAGTTGCCGGCATTGTCGGCATCGAAGGCGATGGTCACCATGCCCATTTTGGCCGGCACCAGCACCGTGTCGCGCACGGCACCGGCAAAACGCTTGCCGTTGACCGCGACCACCTGGAAGTGGTGGCCGTGCAGGTGCATCGGATGCGACATGGTGGTGTGGTTCATGAAGGTCAGCTCGAAGCGGTCGCCGCTCGCCACCGCCAGTGGCTTGTCCTGGCCATGCATGGCGCCATCGAGGGTCCAGACATAGTTGGGGCCTTCGCCGAGCATCATGGTGTGCTTGCGCGTGGCGGCCTTGTCGTCGAGCGGCCTGGCCGCCCTGAGCTTCTGTTCGAGCCCGACGCCGACGGCGGGGAAGTCCTCGTCGGCCATGTCAGCGAGCTTGCCGACCGACGCGCCCCTGGCGGCAAGGACGATGCCGCTGCGCATGCGGCCGCCTTCCTGCACGGCAAGGATGGGCCAGGCTGAAGCCTGCTTCGGCAGTTCGAGCATGATGTCGAGGCGCTGGGCCACGGCGAACTCGAAGCGCTGACCTTCGAGCGGCTCGACCGGCATGCCGTCGACAGCGATCAGTCTGCCCTGGAGCTGGCCGAGATCGAGCCACATATTGGTCGAGGCGGCACCGTTGATCAGGCGCAGGCGAACGCGTCCGCCCGGCTCGACAGTGAAGACCTCGGGGTCGTCGAGGGTGCGGTCATTGGCCAGCAGGGCGTCGTACTGCACGTCCTGCAGGTGGGACATTGCCCCCGCCGGGCCAGCCATCTGGCCGCCGCCCATCTGCATGCCGCCCATCGCGCCATGGTCCATGGTGCCGTGATCCATCTGGCCGCTGCCCATCGCCATGCCCGGCATGTTGTGGCCCTCGTGCCCCGAAGCTGCCGGGGCGGGCGCCGGCGCCATGGCGCTCATGTCGTGGCCGCCGGCCTTGAGCTCGGCAAGGATCTCCTTGGGATCGCGGAAGGTGAAGTCGTGGAACAACACCACCACCTCCTGCACGTCCTGGCCTGCTTCGTCAGGGTCGCGCACGATCAGCGGCGCGGCCAGCATCAGTTGCTCCTGCAGGCCGAAATGCGAATGCATCCAGAAGGTGCCGGGCCGGGCGACCGGAAAGTCGTAGTCGTGGCTGCCGCCGTCGGGAATCGGCTCCTGCGAAATGCCGGCGACGCCGTCCTGCCGCCATGGCGGGGTGAGGCCGTGCCAGTGGATGGCCGTCGGTTCGCCGATCAGGTTTTTCAGCGTGACGCGGAAGTTGTCGCCGGCGTTCATGACGAGGCCGGAAGAGCCGTCGGCCTGGGTGAGGCCAAAGACATTGGCGGGTTTGCCCTTGACCTCGATGACGCGCTTGCCCGCGGTTACGACCTTGTGACCTTGGGCATGGGCCGGGCGCACCGGCAGGAGCAGGGACGGGACTGCGGCAGCCGAAAGCGTTGCCGCCGATGCCGCGATGAAGCCGCGGCGCGAAAGGGTATTCATGTTCATGGTCTCCAAAACTGATGTCTCCCGGCGCTGACAAAGGCCGGAGCGTGCGCGTCGAAACGCGTCAGTTCAGGAGTGGGATGGCGGTCTGAGATGCGGAGCGGATATCGATCCGTGCAGCGGTTCGGTCCTGGCGGGAAAAGGCGAGACGCCAGCAAGTTCGGGGAAAACAGTTGGCAGCGGCAGTGGCGCGCAATAGCTGCACGAGGCGAGACATTGCGCCAGGCAGGCGCGAGCGTCCTTGTCTGGGTCGCAGCAACCGGCGTCGGCCTTGGCGTGATGCGACATCATCTGGGTGGCGTGCGGCTGGTGCTGGCCGTCGGCGGGGTGAGCGGAGGCGGCCTGGCCGAGCGCCAGGAAGAACAGCAACACCAGCGGCAGCATCAGCCGCAGGAGCCTCAGCATGCTGGCCCTGCCGTCGTCCATCACGGCAATACGCGCACGGGCCTGCCCGCGCTGGTGAGCGCGGAGCGGATGGGTCGTCGCCGGGATCTGTTGCATCGAATGCATGTCCTATAAATGGGGATTGCGACCCCTTGAGGTCAAGCGGCGTTGTTGTCGCTTGCCTCTGATGTGAAGAAGACGTCGGCGTGAATGTCGCCGGCCGGCACCCCGCGCGCCGCGAGACCTGAAATGGCAGCGTCGACCATGGCGGGAGGGCCGGCGACATAGGCCTTGGCACCAGTAAGGTCGCGATGGTCCTCAGCGAGCGCGTCGGAAGCAAAGCCGCTGCGCCAGCCCTTCGCGGCAATCTGCGACAGCACCGGGACGAAGCTCAGCTTGGGAAATCTGCGTTCCAGGGCGCGAAAATGCGTGACCAGATAGAGGTCGCGTTCGGCGCGGACGCCGAAATAGACATGGATCGGCTGGGCCAAGCCTGAAAGCAGCGCCGTCTCGACGATCGACTTGACCGGGGCGAGGCCGCTGCCGCCGGCAAGCGCGATGATCGGGCCGGCATGGGCCTCGCGCAGGTAGGCCGAGCCGCTGGGGCCTTGGATCTCAACCGTGTCGCCCGGCTTCAGCGAGGTGTGGATCAGCCCGCTGGTGCGGCCGCCAGGCACCGCCCTGATGTGAAGTTCGACAAGCTCCTCGTCGGGTCGGCTGGCCATCGAATAATTGCGTGGCGGCGCGCCCGGCATGGTCAGCGACAGATATTGCCCGGCGGCGAAGCGGAAATTCTGGCGATCGGCAAGTTGAAGACGGAGCGCGACGATGTCGTGTGTCATGGCCTCGAGGGCGACGACCTCGGCGTCCTGCATGACAGGCTGTGCTGTGGCGAAGCTGTCGTCGAGCCATTCGACGACGACGTCGTCGCTGGGCACGGCGCGGCAGGCGAGGATGAGCCCGTCTTCGCGCTCTTGTTCGGTGAGCGCAAAAGGCGAGTGTTTGCCGAGCTCGACATGGCCGGAGACGAGGCGCGACTTGCAGGCGCCGCAGCGGCCGGAACGGCAGCTGTGCGGATAGGCGATGCCAGCGTCGAGGGCGGCCTCAAGGATCGTCCTGGTATCGCCGACCGCGATGCGGCGGCCGGGCTGGGGCAGGGTCAGGCAACTCATGGTCGTGCCGCCCGGGTCAGGTCGAGCAGCGCTTCGATCTCGGCGCGCTGGGTGGCGAAAGTGCCGTAAAAGACGTGCTTGCCGTCGATGATGGTGATGGGCGCGACGCGTACGCCGGTGCGGCGCTTGGCTTCATCGGCGATCGCGGGGTCGCGCAGGTCACGCTCGACGAAAGGCAGTTGCTCCGCATTCAGCCAGCGCTTCAGCGCCAGGCAGTCGGGGCAGGTGGGCGTGGTGAAGATCTCGATCCAGGGAGCGTTGGGCATGACGGCCTCGCGTGATGAGGAGGGGAGAAGAGCGGCCTGCCTGCACGACGTCCGAAAGCGGATGTCCGCTTTCGGGATCTTGCTCCTGGGGCAGGCCGCGAGGGCTGGCTAGGCGGCCGGGACTAGTGCAGGCGCGGTCGATGCCGCCGTTGCGCGAGCCGGGGCCTTGAAGCGCTTCAGCCGCATCGCATTGCCGAGTACGAAGACACTCGACATCGCCATCGCGCCTGCCGCCAGCATCGGCGACAGCAAAGCGCCGCTGACCGGGTAGAGCACGCCCGCCGCGACCGGAATGAGGGCGGCGTTGTAGGCGAAGGCCCAGAACAGGTTCTGCCTGATGTTGGCGATCGTCGCCTTGGACAGCGCGATCGCGTTGGTCACGCCGAGCAGGTCGCCCGACATCAGCACCACGTCGGCACTTTCGATGGCGACGTCGGTGCCGGTGCCGATGGCAATGCCGACATCGGCCTCGGCGAGTGCCGGCGCGTCGTTGATGCCGTCGCCGACGAAGGTCACCGCACGGCCACCTGAACGCAGGCGCTTGATGGCGTCGACCTTGCCGTCGGGCAGCACTTCGGCGACGACCTCGTCGATGCCGAGCTGGGCGGCGATGGCTTCGGCGGTGCGACGGTTGTCGCCTGTGATCATCGCCACCTTGAGGCCCAGATCGTGCAGCGCGCGGATCGCCTGCGGCGTCGTCGGCTTGATCGGGTCGGAAACCGCGATGACAGCCGCGAGCTTGCCGTCGACCGCCGCATAGAGCGGGGTCTTGGCCTTGTAGCCCATGCGGATGGCGGTCTCGGCGAAGTCCTGCACCGAAATGCCGAGCCTGGCCATGTAGCGGTCGGCACCGACGTCGACGCGATGAGTGCCGACGCTGGCGCTGACGCCGAAGCCGGGCACTGCCTCAAACGAACCGGTCTCGGCCAGAGCGAGACCTTCATCCCTGGCTGCTGCGACGATGGCAGCGGCAACCGGATGTTCGGACTGCGCCTCCACGGCGGCGACCAGCGCCAGCACCTTGGCACGGTCAAAGCCGCTGGCGACGTCGAGGTCGGTCATCACGGGCTTGCCGGCGGTCAGCGTACCGGTCTTGTCGAGCGCCACGACCGAGGTCGACTTCAGCGATTGCAGTGCTTCGCCGTTACGGAACAGCACGCCCAGTTCGGCGGCACGGCCGGTGCCGACCATGATCGAGGTCGGGGTAGCGAGGCCCATGGCACAGGGGCAAGCGATGATCAGCACGGCAACCGCATTGACCAGCGCGAAGGTCGCCGCCGGCTCGGGGCCGAAGATCAGCCAGACGATGAAGGTCAATGCGGCCGCGGCCATGACGGCGGGCACGAACCAGGCCGTGACCTTGTCGACCAGTGCCTGGATCGGCAGCTTCGAGCCTTGCGCCGTTTCGACCATGCGGATGATCTGGGCCAGCAGCGTGTCGGCGCCGACCTTGGTGGCGCGGTAGGTGAAGGCGCCGGTCTTGTTGATGGTGCCGCCGACGACCTCGGCACCTTCGCCCTTGCTGACCGGGATCGGTTCGCCCGAGATCATCGATTCGTCGACGAAGGACGAGCCTGAAAGCACGATGCCGTCGACGGGCACCTTGTCGCCGGGGCGGACCTGCACGACGTCGCCGGCAACGACCTCGTCGAGCGGAATGTCTGTGAACGCGCCGTTGCGTTCGACACGCGCCGACTTGGCCTGCAGGCCCATCAGCCGCTTGATCGCTTCCGAGGTACGGCCCTTGGCCTTGGCTTCGAGCACGCGGCCGAGCAGGATCAGCGTGACGATGACCGCCGACGCCTCGAAATAGACATTGGCGGTGCCGGCGGGCAGTGCGCCCGGCGCAAAGGTGGCGACGACCGAATAGGCCCAGGCGGCGCTCGAGCCGAGCACGACCAGCGAGTTCATGTCGGGTGCGAGACGAAGCAGGGCCGGCACGCCCTTCTGGTAGAAGCGCAGGCCGGGGCCGAACTGGACGATGGTCGCCAGCACGAAAAAGGCGATGTAGAGCTTCTGCTGGCTGACATTCATCATCAGCCAGTGATGCAGGGCGGGGATGGTGTGCGAGCCCATCTCCAGCACGAAGATCGGCAAGGTGAGCATGGCGGCGATGGCGAAGTCGCGCTTGAGGTGGGAGAACTCGCGGTAACGCGCCTCCTCGCGGCTGTCGCCTTCGGCACCCGCCTGCTCGACGCGGCGCGGCTCGTAGCCGGCCTTGCGGATGGCGGCATCGATCGCTGTGCGCGTGGTGCCGGCCAGCGTCTCGATGGTGGCGCGTTCGGTGGCGAGATTGACCGAAGCCGCCTTCACGCCCGGCACGGCAGCGATGGCCTTTTCGACCCGGCGCACGCAGGAGGCGCAGGTCATGCCTTCGATCTCGACTTCGATCTTTTCGACCGCCACGTCATAACCGGCGTTGCGGATGGCGGCGATGACGCCGTCGGCGTCGATGCTGCCGCCGAAGGTGACGTCTGCACTTTCGGTGGCCAGGTTGACTGTGGCGGTGGTCACACCAGGCACCTTTAAGATGGCCAGCTCGACGCGGCGCACGCAGGAGGCGCAGGTCATGCCCTCGATCGGGAAGCTTTGCCTACCGGCTGGCGCAGTGAGCGGGTTGAATGGAGCGTTCATGGTCATGGACCTCTATGTCATCAATTTCGAACAGAGGTCTAAGGCTTCCAGTGTTGGGAAGGTCAACAGCTCCAGCGCATGTTTTTCAGCGTCGATGTAACTGACTGAAAATATTGGCATATGCCCTTGCATTGTGGGTCCCGGGGCTTTGCCGGTCACGAAAAAGTCGTGGTAACAAATCCGTGATCGAAAAATGTTTGACCTTCCTGTAGCTGGAAACACCAGATTGCAGAAACGGCGCGATGCCGACCTAACCAAGGATCCTGAAATGCTGAAGATGAATGTTCCCGACATGACCTGCGGCCATTGCGCCGGCATGGTCACCAAGGCCGTGCAGAGCGTCGACGCGGCCGCGCGCATCGATATCGATCTCAAGGCGCAGACGGTTTCAGTCGAAACCAGTGCCGATGCCGCCAGGGTCGCCCAGGCGCTCGACGCCGCCGGCTATCCGGCCCAGGCGATCTGAAGCCTGCCGGAAAGGGCGGCGCGACCGGGGGCGGTCCGCCGCCACTTCGTTTGACTTTGCGCGCTTTGACTTTGTGCGCTTCGACTTGGCGCGCAACAGCATAAAGCCGGCTGTGCAAGAGGTTCCGCAGCCACAAGTGGCCGCGCGAACTTGACGCAACCTGCAGCCGCCCTCCTGCTCTAGTATTTCCGCGCCAAATCAAGCTATGATGCGGCAGGCCTTCCTCAGGGGACAGCGTCCCCCGGAATGCCCGGGGAGGACAGAGGATGGCCATAGCGCTCGTACTCGTTCTTGTTGTCATAGGCTCGGTGCTGTTTCATGTGCTGAGCCCATGGTGGTGGACGCCGATAGCCTCCAACTGGGGCTACATCGACAGCACTCTCGTTGCGACTTTCTGGATCACCGGTGCCGTCTTCTCGGCCGTCGTCCTGTTCATGGCCTATTGCGTCTACCGCTTCCGCCACAAGGAAGGGCGGAAGGCCGCCTATGAACCCGAAAGCAAGAAGCTCGAATCCTGGCTGACGCTGATCACGGCGGTCGGCGTCGCGGCGATGCTGGCGCCGGGCCTCTATGTCTGGGGCCAGTTCGTCACAGTGCCCAAGGATGCCACCGAGGTCGAGGTCGTCGCCCAGCAATGGCAGTGGAGCTACAGGCTGCCGGGCGCCGACGGCAAGCTCGGCACCTCGAACGCCCGGCTGATCAATTCCGACAATCCGCTCGGCATCAATCCCGAAGATCCCAACGGCCAGGACGATGTCGTGGTCGAGGCCGCCGACCTGCATCTGCCGATCGACAAGCCGGTCAAGATGCTGCTGCGCTCGATCGACGTGCTGCATGATTTCTACGTGCCCGAGTTCCGCGCCAAGATGGACATGGTGCCTGGCATGGTCACCTATTTCTGGTTCATCCCGACACGGACGGGCACCTTCGAAGTGCTGTGCGCGGAGCTCTGCGGCACGGGACATGGCTTCATGCGCGGCATCGTCATGGTCGACACCGAGCAGGACTACACGAGCTGGCTGCAGCAGCAGTCGACATTCGCCCAGTTGACCGGTCCCGCCAAGGTAGGCGCCCTGGTCGACCCGGCGAAAGCCACCGCGAAGATGGAATAGGAGACACGGCGCGACCGCTTGAAGGCGGCCTCACCGCGAAGGCAGAGGCAAGAGCAAGGTGCACGCATGGTCGATGTCACGCCCCACGGAGCAGACCTGATCCCACCGGCCGAAGTGGGCGAGATGGATCTCTACCATCCGCACAGCTGGTGGACGAAATACGTTTTCTCGCAGGACGCCAAGGTCATCGCCATCCAGTATTCGGGCACCGCACTTGCCATCGGGCTCGTCGCGCTGGTGCTGTCGTGGCTGATGCGGCTGCAACTCGGCTTTCCCGGCACCTTCGATTTCATCACGCCCGAGGCCTATTACCAGTTCATGACCATGCACGGCATGATCATGGTCATCTACCTGTTGACGGCCCTGTTCCTCGGCGGCTTCGGCAACTACCTGATCCCGCTGATGGTCGGCGCGCGCGACATGGTGTTTCCCTATGTCAACATGCTGAGCTACTGGATCTACCTGCTCGCCGTTTTGGTGCTGGTGGCAAGCTTCTTCGCGCCCGGCGGGCCGACCGGTGCCGGCTGGACGCTCTATCCGCCGCAGGCGATCCTTTCGGGCACGCCAGGCGGCACGGGGCCGGGCATCATCCTGATGCTGGTGTCGCTGATCCTGTTCATCATCGGCTTCACCATGGGCGGTCTCAACTATGTCGTGACCGTGCTGCAGGGGCGCACGCGCGGCATGACGCTGATGCGGCTGCCGCTGACAGTGTGGGGCATCTTTACCGCCACCGTCATGGCGCTGCTGGCCTTCCCGGCCCTGTTCGTCGCCTGCGTGATGATGCTGTTCGACCGCGCCATCGGCTCGAGCTTCTTCATGCCGGCGATCGTCGAGATGGGCGAGCAGTCGCCGCATAATGGCGGCAGCCCGATCATGTTCCAGCACCTGTTCTGGTTCTTCGGCCACCCCGAGGTCTACATCGTGGCGCTGCCGGCCTTCGGCATCGTCTCCGACCTGATCAGCACCCATGCGCGCAAGAACATCTTCGGCTACCGCATGATGGTGTGGGCGATCGTCGGCATCGGCGCGCTGTCTTTCGTGGTCTGGGCGCACCACATGTATGTCTCGGGCATGCATCCCTATTTCGGCTTCTTCTTTGCCACCACCACCCTGATCATCGCCGTGCCGACGGCGATCAAGGTCTACAACTGGGTGCTGACCCTGTGGCGCGGCGACATCCATTTGACCATCCCGATGCTGTTTGCGCTCGCCTTCATCGTCACCTTCGTCAATGGCGGGCTGACCGGGCTGTTCCTGGGCAACGTCGTCGTCGACGTGCCGCTGTCGGACACCATGTTCGTGGTCGCGCATTTCCACATGGTGATGGGCGTGGCGCCGATCATGGTGGTCTTCGGCGCGGTCTATCACTGGTACCCCAAGATGACCGGCCGGATGCTCAACGAGTGGATGGGCCGGTTCCATTTCTGGGTCACCTTCATCGGCGCCTACCTGATCTTCTTCCCGATGCATTATGTCGGGCTGGTCGGCGTTCCCAGGCGTTATCCCGAGCTCGGCGACACCGCCTTCATCCCGCCGTCGGTGCATACGCTGAACGAGTTCATCACCGTCGCAGCACTCACCGTCGGCTTCGCCCAGCTGGTGTTCCTGTTCAACCTGTTCTGGAGCATCCGCCACGGCAAGGAAGCGGGCGACAATCCATGGCGGGCAACGACACTGGAATGGCAGACGGCGGGAACACCACCGCCGCATGGCAATTTCGGCAAGGAACTGCCCGTCGTCTACCGCTGGGCCTATGACTACTCGGTACCAGGCGCACCGGAGGATTTCATCGCCCAGAACGATCCGGGTCCGGCCACGCAAGGCGGGCCGGCCACGCGAGGCGGGCCGGCCACGCAAGGCGGACCGGCCACGCAAGGCGGGCCGGCATGAGCGCCATCCTGATCTTTCTCGCTTTGGTCATGGCGGTCGCCGGCTGGTGGCTGGCGCGCCAGCGGCTGATGTCCAAGCCGTGGCTGGAAGCAGGGCCGGTCAACGCCTTTCCCGCGACGGAAGCGTCACTGCTGCACCCGGCAAAGCTCGGCCTGGGCGTGTTTCTCGCTGTCGTCGGCGCCCTGTTTGCGCTGTTCATCAGCGCCTATTTCATGCGTATGGTCTATGCCGACTGGCAGGCGGCGCCGATGCCGTGGCTGCTGTGGCTCAACACCGGCATGCTGGTGCTGGCGAGCGTGGCGCTGCAATGTGCAGTGGTCGCCGCGCATAAGGGGCAGGTCGACAATCTGCGCCTTGCCTTGCTTGTGGGCGCGCTGACGTCGGTGGCATTCCTCGGCGGGCAGTTGCTGGCCTGGCGCGACCTTGCCGCCAACGGTTACTTCGCCGCCGACAACCCGGCCGTCAGCTTCTTTTACCTGATCACCGCGATGCACGGCCTGCACATCATAGGCGGGCTGTTGGTGCTTGGCCGAACCAATGTCAGGGCGTGGCGCGGCGAAAGGCCGGCAAAGCTTACGCTGACGACCGAGCTGTGCGCCATGTACTGGCACGTGCTGCTTGTCGTGTGGCTGGTGCTGTTTGCCGTGCTGGCCGGCTGGGCCGCCGACTTCGTCGACATCTGCCGCCAATTGCTGAGCTGAGGAGAACGCGGATGGCCGAAACCACACTGGGACATGCCGACCACACCGCGCCGCGGCCGCCGGGCCTGCGCGGCTTCATCGCCGACTGGTCGTCGGACCAGCGCGCGTTCAAGGGTGTCTCGTGGGGGAAGGCCATGATGTGGATCTTCCTGCTCAGCGACACCTTCATCTTCGGCTGCTTCCTGCTGTCTTACATGACCGCGCGCATGTCGACCGTGGTGCCATGGCCGAACCCGAGCGAGGTCTTCGGCCTGCATCTGTTCGGCCAGAACATTCCGCTGATCCTGATCGCGATCATGACCTTCGTGCTGATCTCGTCGTCCGGCACGATGGCGATGGCGGTCAACTTCGGCTACCGCCGCGACCGCAGGAAGACGGCGATCCTGATGCTGCTGACCGCGGTCCTTGGCGCCACCTTCGTCGGCATGCAGGCCTTCGAGTGGACCAAGCTGATCAGCGAGGGTGTGCGGCCATGGGAGAATCCGTGGGGTGCAGCACAGTTCGGCTCGACCTTCTTCATGATTACCGGCTTCCACGGCACCCACGTGACCATCGGCGTGATCTTCCTGTTGATCGTCGCGCGCAAGGTGTGGCGCGGTGATTACGAGACCGGCGAGCGGGGGTTCTTCACCAGCCGGCGGGGCCAGTATGAGAGCGTCGAGATCATGGGGCTCTACTGGCACTTCGTCGACCTGGTGTGGGTGTTCATTTTCGCGTTCTTCTATCTTTGGTGAGGTGAAGCGATGGCACAGGTAGAGGCGCAGGATCACGGGCTGCATGGACATGCCGCTCCCGCTCCGGCAATGGCGCATGCCGAAGGGCAGCAACACCCGATCAAGCTCTATCTGGTGGTCTGGGGCTGGCTGTTCATCCTCAGCGCCTGCTCTTACGCGGTCGATTATTTCGCTTTTCAGGGCATGCTGAGATGGAGCCTGATCCTGATCTTCATGATGCTGAAGGCGGGACTGATCGTTGCCGTGTTCATGCACATGGCCTGGGAGCGGCTGGCGCTGAGCTACGCCATCATCGTGCCGCCGCTGGTGATTTTGGTGTTCGTCGCGATCATGGTGGTCGAGGCCCGCTATACCGAAATCACCCGGGTGCTGTCGTTCGGCACCGGGCAATAGGCAGGGGCATTTTGGCCGGCCGACGGGCTCGGCTCACCGCTCGCGTTCTTCGTTGACAGGAAAAATGATGGGAGGAGAATGAGCTTTCTCGTTCTCCGATGCGTCACCCCTCCAACACAAGGACGCCCACGATGACGATCGCAAGGAAACTTGAAGACTACCTGACCGGCAAGGGTATCAACTACGATACCGTTGCCCATCACCGGACCTCGACCAGCAGCCAGACGGCGCTGGCAGCACACATACCTGGTCGCAGGTTGGCCAAATCGGTGCTGCTGCACCATGAAATGGGCTATGCGCTGGCGGTGGTTCCCAGCAGCCACCGGGTCGAGCTCAGCACGCTGCAGGACGTCATCGACAAGCGTCTCGGGCTCGCCTCGGAAGACGAGGTCAGCCAGCTGTTCAGCGACTGCGATATCGGTGCCGTGCCGCCGGTGGGCGCCGCCTATGACGTGCCTGTCATTCTCGACGAAAGCTTTGGCGCCGATGGCGACGTCTATTTCGAGGCCGGCGACCACAGGACGCTGGTGCATGTCACCGGCTCTGACTTCCGCAACCTGCTGCAAGGCGCGCGGTTAGCCCGCTTCAGCCACCCGGCGTGAGGCAACTGAAGCCATTCGCGCCCGCCCCTCGACAGGGCGGGTGCATTTTCTTGATCGAGGGGGCTGAGCCGACGGCTGAACGCCGCCGGCGAGCAATGGTTCAGGTTGGGCGCTTGCGCGTCTTCTTGACCGGCACAGGTGCCGGCGCCGGTTCGATCAGCTTGCGGTAGAGGTGCCAGGTCGAATGGCCGAGCACCGGCAGCACGATCGCCAGGCCGACGAGCAGCGGTATCGATCCCAAGACAAGGCCGGCGGCGACGATCAGCCCCCAAAGCAGCATCGGTATCGGGTTGGCCATGATCGCCCGGGCCGAGGTCTCGACGGCGGCATAGGCGCCGATGTCGCGATCAAGCAGCAGCGGGAAGGCAACGACAGTGGTGCTCAACGCCACAAGGGCAAACATCAGGCCGACGAGGTTGCCGACGACCATCAGGGTCCAGCCGCGCTGGGTCGTCAGCACGTCGGTGATGAAGGCGGTGTAGCTCGCCGGTGCGCTGTCGCCATAGAGCCATGCGAACAGCGCCTGCGCGGTGAACAGCCAGGCGACGAACAGCGCCATCAGCATGATGCCGAGGACGGCGATGGCCGGCATGGCGGGTGACTGCCTGACCTCGAAGGCGTGTTTCCACGAGGTGTCGAGGTGTTGTTCGCGCCGCCGGCTGATCTCATAGAGGCCAAGGGCCGCGAACGGTCCGAGCAGGGCGAAGCCGGTGACCAGCGGATAGATCAGCTGCAGCGCGTTGCCGCCTGAGGTCCATGTGATCAGGAACACGCCGACAACCGGATAGATCAGGCATAAAAAGACATAGTGTGAGGGTTTGTCCCAAAAATCTTCAAATCCCAGGCGAAGCGCGTCGAAGACATCCGCAATCCCTATCCGACGTATGGCGGGATGTTCGACGTTGCTGCCAGTGCCTGCTGCGTAAACGTGGAAATTTGCCATGAACCATTCCTCCGAGATCGGGTCGGGTTCGGGTCGCGGCTCGCGGTGCTGCCGTCCAGCGTGTCTGGTCACGCGAAACCGCGACCTGCACCGGGTGGGATGATAGCAACCATCGCCGCCCTTGTCGCCCCTTTGGCGCGCTGGCGCCAAAGGCTGCAACGGAATGGCGCATGGCGCGTTGGCATTGGTAACGCTAGTATCGCCAGCGTCGGCGCTTGGCGCCGGCCTGACCAGGGAGACAGCCATGAGAGCGACGGCATGGGGCGTCCAAGCCCTTCTTGCAGCTTCGTTTCTAGCCACCAATCCGGTTCATGCGGCAGGCGACGCGGCCGCCGGCAAGAAGGTCTTCACCAAATGCATGGCCTGCCACGACATGGCGGTCGACAAGAACAAGATCGGCCCATCGCTGCATGGTGTCGTGGGCCGCACGGCCGGCACGCTGCCGAGTTTTGAAGCCAAATATTCCGACGCCATGAAGCAGGCGGGTGCTGGCGGCCTGGTCTGGGACGAGGCCAACATCGCCGCCTACATGAAGATGCCGAAAGAAAAGGTCCCGGGCAACAAGATGGCTTTTGCCGGTCTCAAGGACGATACCGATATCGCCAATGTGATTGCATATATCGAAGAGATGTCGAAGTAGCCGCAAGACGGCAGCCGGATGCTCGCAGGCGGCTCGTGCCTCGCGAGCAGTTTCCGCAGAAATGCACATTTATTGTGCGGCGTCCTCCAAACGGGGGATGACGCCGCTGGCCAAATGGTGTTCATGACTGGGCGGGCGCCCCTGGCGCCCGGCGGATGCAAATGCATTTTCCGGGCGGCATTGCGAATGGTGGCGCTGCGATTGTAGACCCGGTCTGTATTGCAGGTTTGCGTTTTAAATATCTAGCTATTGGTGCCTCTTTGCGGGGGGAAACTGCGGCATTCCTTGGGAGACCTCGGAAGCCGCACCATTTCCTTAGGCACGGCCTCTTCAAACCGGTTGCGCGTCTAGTCCGGTGCGTCGAAGTCGGGCGCGACGGCGGCGATGTTATAGGCTTCGAGCCGTGCCGTCGGGGCGTCGGCCGTATCGAAGCTCAGGATCGTCGCGGTCCCAGGCGTCACCGGCACGACACGCGAGGGCGGCAGTCCCAGGAAGGCGTGGCAGGCAGCGCGGATGACACCGCCATGGACGATGGCGAGGGTGTCGCCGTTGCACTTCTTCAGGCAGTCCCGCAACCCTTCGACGATGCGGGCGCAGAAATCCGGCCATGGCTCGCCTCTGTCGGGGGTGAAGGTGCCGGCGCGCCAGGCGAGATATTCGTGCGGCCGCTCGGCCTCGAGCTCGTGCTTGATGCGGCCGGTCCAGTTGCCCATGTCGATCTCGCGCAGGCGCGGGTCAAGCGGCGCATCGCCATAACCGAGCAGGCCGGCGGTCTGGCGCGTCCGGCCAAGGTCGGAGACCACGACGTGATCAGGCGCCATCGCCTTGGCGAAGGAGACGAAGCTCTGGACCTGCTTGATGCCACGCGGCGACAGCGGCGCATTGTCATGGCCCTGGAGCCTGTGCTCGGCGTTCCAGGTGGTCTCGCCATGGCGCACCATTACCAGTCTCATCAGCTAATCCTTTCACCACTCATTGCAAAAACTGCGCTCGGCCCGTTGACGAAGCTGAGGCTTATCTGGTCGCCGATCGCGGCACGGAAGTAGCCGTCGGCCATCGCCGTCAGCCGCTGCCCGCCCGAAAACGCCGTCACCATGGTGCGCCCGGCGATCGGGGCGGCTTCCTCGAAACGGGCGCTGATCGTCGGCCGCCCCTCGATATTGCCGACCATCAGATCGTGGGCGCGGTAGAGAAGCTGCACGCCATCGCGCGCTTCGGCGCGGCTGGCGTCGGTGAGGCGCAGGCCGTCATAGACAAGGCCGTCGCCGCTCCTGGTGACTTCGATCAGATTGGCCGGCGGCGTGCCAAGAAAGGTGGCGACGAAGGTGGTGCGCGGGTTTTCCAGCAACTCCAGCGGCGCGCCGAACTGTTCGACCTTGCCATTGTTGAGCACGGCGACGTGGCTTGCCATGGTCATCGCCTCGACCTGGTCGTGGGTGACGTAGACAGAGGTTGCGCCGGTGGCGCGGTGGATGCGCATCAGCTCGCTGCGCATCTCGATGCGCAGCTTGGCGTCGAGGTTGGACAAAGGCTCGTCGAACAACAGGATGTTCGGCTTGGGGCCGATGGTGCGGGCGATGGCGACGCGCTGCTGCTGGCCGCCCGAAATCTCGGCCGGGTAACGCTCCTTGAGCGCTGCGATGCCGAGCAGTCCGAGCACCTCGTCGACACGGGCGGTACGCTCCGCCTTGCTCCATTTCGCCACCTTGAGCGGCCATTCGATGTTGCCGGCGACAGTCATGTGCGGCCACAGCGCGTAGCTCTGGAACACCAGGCCGGCGTCGCGGGCGCCGGCATCGGCAACCAGGCCGCGGGCGCCGTCGGAGACAATGCGGCCCATGAAGGCCATTTCGCCCTCGCTTGGGGTTTCCAGGCCGGCGAGCATTCTGAGCAAGGTCGACTTGCCGCAGCCGGAGGGGCCGACAAGCACCAGGAAGGCGCCCTGCGGCACCGAGATGTCGACATTGTCGACGGCGGTGAAGCTGCCGAAACGCTTGGAGACGTTGTGGATCGCGATCGCGGCCGGATTGCCGTTGGCGGGGCTCATGCGGATTTCCACTTCTGGACGCGGTTCTGCAGGCGGTGCGCCAGGAGCGTGGCGACGACGCAGAGGACGAGGATGACCATGGTGATGGCGTTGGCGAACTGCATGAAGCCTTCGGCGGCATAGCGGTAGGCAAGCATGGAGAGCACCGGCGAGGTCGAGGTGAACAGCAGCACCACCAGCGACAGGTCGCGCACGATCTTGACGAAGACCAGCAGCGCGCCGGCGAGCAGGCCGCGGATGGCCAGCGGCATGATGATGGCGCCCATGCGGCGGAAGAAGCCGGCGCCGGTCAGTCGCGCGCTTTCTTCGATGTCGGCCGAGATCTGGCCGAGCACCGAGCGGCCGGACTGGACCGCATAAGGCAACAGGTGAGCGGAAGCCGCCAGCACCAGAAGCAGGAAGGTGCCGTAGAGCGACGGCAGCGGCCCGATCGGGGCGCCGAACAGCGCGATATAGGCGGCGGCGAAGGCGATGGAGGGGATCAGGATCGGCATGAACGACACCTGGCCGAGCACCGTTGCCAGCACCGTGCCCTTGTTGCGGGCAATGGTATGGGCGAGCGCCAGGCCGAGCGCCATGGTGGTGATTGCCACTGTCACGGCGAGCTTCAGCGTCATCCACAGCGCCTCGATCAGCACCGGATTGCGGAAGATGCCGGCCTGGCCCTGGGCCATGTCGGTGCCGCCTTCGCCGATCCAGAAATGCGTCGTCCAGTTGGAAAACAGCGAGCCGTTCTGCAAGGCGAAGCTCGACGCGGTGAGGATCAGTGCCGGCAGGAAGGTGGTGAGCAGGCAAAGCAGCACGGCAACGGCAAATAGCGGCCAGCGCCACTTGCCGAGCGGGAAACGCTTGGTGCGGCCGCCCTTGCCGGTGACGGTGACGAAGTTCTTGCGCCCGGCGACGAGGCGTTCGCCAAGCCAGAGGAAGGAGGCGGAGACGACGATCAAAAGCAAAGCGATGACGAAGCCGCGCTCGGTCTGGCCGGTCTCGATCATGCCGAACAGCCGCGTCGACAGCGTCTGCATCCTGACCGGCAGGCCAAGCAAAGCAGGGGCGGCGAAGTTGGAGACGGCACCGGCGAAGGTCAGCGATGCCGCAGCGATCAGTGCCGGGGTGACGACCGGCAGGATGATGCCGAAGAAGATGCGCGAGCGCCTGGCGCCCGCCACTTGGGCAGCTTCGACGAGGTCGGCGCCGATCGAACTCAAGGCGGCCGAGATGACGGTGAAGGCGAGCGAGTAGTAATGCGCAATCAGCACGATCAGCGTCGGCACCAGGCCCCAGGCGAGCCAGTCGGGAACGATATAGCCATTGGCCTCGAAGAAGCCGAGCGAGCCGCCAAGCCGGCTGTTGCGAAACAGCGCACCCCAGGCAAGGGCAGCGGCAAAGCTTGGGATCATGAACGGCATGGTGGCGAGCAGGCCGATGGTTTTGGGTGCCGGCACGTCGGTGAGCATCACCAGCCAGGCAAGAAAGCCGCCCATCAGGATGCAGCCGACGGCAACGCCGACACCGAGCAGCACTGTGTTCCACAGTGGCCGCCACCACAGGTTTTCGGACATTTTGGAAGCAAGCACCGCCTGCCAGGCATCACGGCCTTCGACGGTCAGGGTGGCAAACACGATCTTGACCAGCGGCGCGACGACGAGGACCGAAACGATCAGGATCAGGAGGATGGGCACGAGTGTCTCGGAGCGCAAAAAGCCTCTCCTCGACAACACGGATGTTGCGACGGCGGACATGACAATCTTTCTCACTGGAGAGACCGGGGGGGGAGAGACCGGGGGG
>NZ_JACZEP010000020.1 GCF_014863355.1 Aminobacter carboxidus
GCTCCGCCCCCCACCCCCTACTCCACCGCCACTTCCCAGCGTTCGCGCGAGGTCTTGAAGGGGCTTCGGTGCAGGCGACGACGTGCAGGCCGTATTCGGCGGTGACCGGTAGGTTGGTGCCCTCTCCGTCGCGGGTGGTTTCCTGTCCGTCAGCTTTTGGCCATTCTCTGGATTGCCAGCTTTGGCCGACGCTCACTCAAGACTGCCTGGGCCGGCGAACGGCTCTGACTTTTCCGCTGTTGCCGCCGCCGCAGAAAAAGCGGTCCCCGCCATCGGATTCAAGCCCGGAAACGCCGACCCCGGCCGGCATGTCGAGTTGCTCGAGCACTTCGCCCGTTTCGGGGTCGATGCGGCGGAGATCGCTGCCGCTGTCTTGCCAGGAGCCATGCCAGAGCTCGCCATCGACCCAGGTGACGCCGGTGACGAAGCGATCGGATTCGATCGTGCGCAGCACTTTTCCTGTTACGGGGTCGACCTGATGGATCTTGCGGCCACGATGCTGCCCGACCCAGAGCGACCCCTCCGCCCAGGCCAGGCCTGAGTCGCTGCCCTCCCCGGGCGCCGGGATTGCGGCGATCACCGCGCCGGTCCTGGGATCGATCTTGCGGATCACGGCATCGCCGATCTGATAAAGGTGCTCGCCGTCGAATGCGGTTCCGGCATGGGCTTCGACGTCAAGCGATCGCAAGATCTCTCCGCTTTCGGGATCGAGGGCATTCAGCTTTTCGCCGCTTGCGAACCAGACCTGATTGCCGTCGAAGCTGACCCCGGCGACGTCGTCCATATCGGGAAAGGGACCATATTCCCGGATGATTTCGGCGGTCGAATGTTTCATGGCCTCATACTAGAGCAATTCCAGGAAAAGTGCGTAGCGGTTTTCCCTAGGAATTGCGCAAAAACAAGAAGATAGAGCAATTCCGCGATTCGAAGAAAAGCGGAAATGCTCTAGCCGGAAATGCCCGTGGCGGGGAGCAACAAGCTTGTCGGGAATCCGGGCAGGCTCGACGCGATCCAACGGCAGGCCCGCCCGCGTCCGAAGGCCTCGACCTTGCCGTCACGGGCAAGCTCTTCGAGCGCCCGCTGCACCGTGCGCGGGCTCACGCCCAACGCCAGCGCCAAGGCCGAACTCGACCAGGCCTCGCCGTCGCCGAGCAGAGCGAGCACTTCGCCGTGCTCGCTTTCGACGGGCGGCGCCAGCACGGCGACATCAGTCCTGGCGCGAGGCCGCAGAACGAAACCCTCCCGGGTCGCGCTCAGCGCCGCCAGCGGCCTGATCGCCTCGCGCAGCCGGGCGATTTCGACGCGCAGCCGCGCCCGGTGCGCCTCGTCGGCATGCCGTGCCCCAAAAGCGCGTCTGAGCAGCGTTTCGCGCGCCACATCGTCCGGCCATGCCTCGGCGAGCGCACGCATGAGTGCGAACAAGACGGGACGGCTGGCGAGCGGAACCATCTTTGTCCCTCTCCGCACCACGCTGCGGCAGGCGTCCACGACAAGCGTTTCGGAGGCCAGTAAATTTTCGACCTCTTCGAGATCGAGGAGCCGCCCGACGCCGCGGCTGACCAGGCGCGCCGCCGACGCAGCGAATGCCCGCACGGCCTGGTCGACCTCGGCCGCGAGTGCTGAAATGCGCGCGTCTTTTGCCGCCCGTCCTGCCCGTTGCAGAGCGATTCTCGCCGGCTTGGTCTCGATGCGTCGGATGGCTATGCCCGCCACCACCAATTCGCGCCCGACCCGCGACGCCGGCGGCAGGGCATCGGCGTCGAACGCAGCGAGCACCCTTTCGGCATCATCCAGACGGCCGATCAGGAGAAGGTGCCGTGCCTGGAGATAGCCGGCATGTGCTGCGTTCCTGCGGTCACCTGATGCTTCGAGCACCGTCCGTGCTGCATCAAGCGTTTGCAAGGATCGGCCGAGATCACGCGACACAAGCGCGATTTCGGCTTCGGCTACGGCACAACGCGCACGGGCCAAAGGCTCTTTCGGGCCGAAGGCACGCGCCGCGCTGCGCAGAAGCTTTCTGGCGCGCGCGAGGTCGCCGAGTTGCGCCATCGCGATGCCACGCAACGCCAGCGCCGGTGGGTCATCGCGCAAGGCGACCCGTTTCAGCGCAGCGAGGGGGTCGCCAGCCGCAAGAGCCTGTGCGGCGGCAGTGATCAGCGCGTCCATAAAAATCCCGTCACCTTTGTAACTCTCACCGACCCTCGCGCCCGAGCTAGCCTGTTCGTATCGCAACCGCTGAAACGGCGAATGAGATGAGAGGACCTGTCATGACGATGCGCGCAGCACCACAAAAGGCAGCTTTGTCGCCCAGGGCAACGATCGATGCGGCCGACTGGCTTGGGCTCGCGGTCGCTCCGACCTGCGCGCTGATGGCCTCGATTTCCGCTGTCGGCTCGCCCGCCATGACGATGTGCTCGGCAGCCTCGGCTTTCGCGCCGATCAACGACATGGCCCTCATGTACGTGCTGATGAGCCTGTTTCACCTGTCGCCGTGGATGAAGCTCCTTTCTGCCCGTTCGCGGCGCCCCGATACATCCGTCACCCAAACCGAAGGAGACTGACAATGCAACACTCTGTGCAACACGCTGTTGTTTCGCACGATCACTGGCTGACTGCCCGCCGAGACCTGCTGAAAGCGGAGAAGGAGCTCACGCGTCTTCGCGACAAGGTCGCCGGTGAGCGGCTCTCTTTGCCCTGGGTGCGCATCGACAAGGAATATGTGTTCGACACGCCGGAGGGTCCGCGCAGGCTGGCCGATCTCTTCGACGGCCGGTCGCAGCTTCTGGTGCAGCATTTCATGTTCGCGCCGGGATGGAAGGAAGGTTGCCCGAGCTGCTCCTACATGGCCGATCACACAGATGGCATGAACAGGCATCTGGCGCACCACGACGTCACCATGATCGCCGTCTCGCGCGCGCCGCTTGCCGAGATCGAGCGCTACCGCAAACGCATGGGCTGGCAGTTCAGATGGGTGTCGTCCTTCGGCAACGACTTCAACTTCGACTTCCGCGTCAGCTTCACAGCCGAAGAGGTCGCCAGCGGACATATAGACTACAATTTTGGCGAATGGCAGGAAACCGGCGAGGAATGGCCCGGCGTCAGCGCCTTCTACAAGGACGAGGCGGGCGAGATCTTCCGCACCTACTCCACTTACGGGCGCGGCGTCGAGGTGATGATGGGCACCTACAACATGCTCGATCTTGCTCCAAAGGGGCGCAACGAAGCAGAGGGAATGGACTGGGTACGCCGCCACGATCGCTACGCCTAACCGCCGCAAAGGGACGTGGCACGACGACCGGATGGCAGCGCGAAAATGAGGGGATCGCCGACCGCTTGCCCAAACAAGGCAGAGATGTCGCAGCCTCACTAATCTACCGAAAAATCTTGGCGGCATTCATGCACGCCCGGCCGACCACCATCTGGCTCGGACTTTCACCACCTGGTCATGCCGACGCGAATGATGTCGGATGCTTCGTCACCAGGCGTTGACACGCTTTTCGGGTGCCAGCCACATCGGGTCGCCTTCTTCAATATCGAAAGCCTCGTAAAACGCCTCGACATGTTGAAGTGCGGCGAACGCCCTGTAATTGCCTGGGGCGTGCGTGTCGGCGGCCACAAGATAGCGTAGCGTCTGTTCGTTCGCCTTGAGCGTCCACATCTGCGCCCACGCCACGAAGCAGCGTTGCGCCGGAGTCATTCCGTCGATCTCGACATTGTCTGCGGGATGCTCGGACAGGTATGTCTGCAAGGCTTGGTAGGCAAAGTTGATGCCGCCAACGTCGGCCATGTTCTCCTTGACGTTAAGGGGTCCGTTGGCCTTCAGCCCGGGAAGAACCTCGAAGCCGTTGGCCTGGTCGATGAGCTTGTGGGCTTCCTTCTCGAATGCGGCAGCGTCTTGTGGCGCCCACCAGTCGCGCAGATTGCCGGTTGCGTCGAAAAGCCGTCCACCGCTGTCGAAGCCATGTGTCATCTCGTGTCCGAGGACCGCTCCGAGTCGACAGAAATAGACCGCAGCGTCTCGGTCGGCCTCGAACGCCGCGGGCTGGAGCATTGCGGCGGGCACCTCGAACCCGTTTATCGAACTGTCGTACGCGGCGTTGATGATGATCGGCAGCGTCGAGTGAGTGTCGCTGAACGCATCGTGGACGACCGGCTTTCCTGCTTTGTCGATCTCGCGCTTCGTGTCGAAAGCGATCAAATTCATGATGTTGGCCACGACGTTGCGAGGGCCGATCGCAACGCCGCTGTAGTCGATCCAGGGGTCAGGATATGCGATGTTGAACGACAGCTTCTCCAGCTTGTCGATTGCAGCCTGGCGTGTCGGCTCACTCAGCCATGACCGCGTCTTGATCCTTTCCAGGAACGCGGCGTGGATCCGCTGCACCATGTCGGTGGCCTTGGCGCGCGTTTCCTCCTTGAAGTAGTTCTCGACATAAAGCCGCGAGACGGGCTGGCCAAGATTTTCGCGCATCAGATCCTGCGCGCGCTCCTCGCGCGGCGGCAGTACGGAAACGCCGGCCAGCGTGGCGTTGACCGCGCGGACGGGTTCGTCGAACGCCGTGGTCAGATAGGGCTGGAATTTCAGGATCAGCTTGACCTTCAAATAGTCCTTGAAATCAACCAGCGGGCGATTGCGCAGCATTTGCGACAACGCTGGAAGGTAGCGGGGTTCGGTCAGCGCCAGCGTTTCGGGGACTTCGGCGCCGAGGCCCTTGAGCAGGCGGGCAAGGTCCAGTTCCGGGATCTCGGCCTGGAGCGTGGCGAACGGTTGCGGATTGTAGCTGTTGCGCGGGTCGACCGCCTCCACCGGCGTTATCTTCGCCGCATGGAAGGCCCTTTCCAGATCCAATGTGAGGTCGGCCAGACGGGCCGCCTCGGCGGGCCTATGTCCCGCAATCTTCAAAATATCCCTGAGAAAGACGAGATACGCCTGGATTTGGCGGGAGTCGTCCTTTTCTTCGTACAGTGACCCCTGCAACAGCCCCAGTTTTCCACTGACGACATAAAACACGGTTCTTGTCGTGTCGGCGCGATCCGTCGAAGGCACGATCGACAGCAGAGCGAAGTCCGACGTGACCAGCGTGTAGCGCCCGAGATACTCGGAAAGATCGCCAAGCGAGGCGATTGCCCCGATCCGCTCGAGTTCGGGCCGTAGCGGCTCCATGCCGGCCGCATCGATCGCGGCCACATCCATGTAGGAGTTGTAGAAGTCACCGACCTGCTGCACGGGGCTGCCTTGCGGCGACGTTGCCGCCTTCTCCGCCGCCTCGTTGATCGTCCTGACCATCTGCGCCTTCAATCGCTCGGCCATGAATTGGAAGGCGCCTATGGCTGCCAGTCTTTCTGGCCGCTCGACGCGGTCCAGCCACCCGCCGGAGGCATATCGATAGAAATCGACGCCCGGATCGACACGCCGATCCATGTTGGTCACCGAGAACGCCAGCTGGTCCGGGCCGATTTCAGGAATGGCCGTCTGGTCCGCGGCATGAGTCGCCGTCGCCAAGCACGAGATCAGTACGGCCATCAGGCGCTGCATTGCCAACTCCAGCTTCGGCTGATTGCACCACGAACCCCTGTTGCAACCTGGTCATCACATTCCGACGACGGAGGCATGAGCACGTCACCGCTACTTCTTGATCGTGCAGATGCCATTGGCTCCGCCGCGTGCGGTGTACGACACGTCAGGCGTCCCGTCAGGATTGATGGACAACGATATCGTCACGTGATCGTGGCTCGCTTCGTAGTAGTTGGCGTTGAAGACCTTCAGCTTTGCCTCCTTGCCGTTGATGTAGATCGGTCCACCCTGGTCTGCGTGCACTTCGATGCCCATCGGACATGTGGCATTGAAAAACGGCACTGCCGAAAACGCGGGACCGGCTGCCGTGGCGGCCGCAACAAAAGCGATGGTTCGAAGGATGCGCGACATCTTGCTTTTCCTGATTGGGTGACCGTGACACGGAAGGCTTCGGCAAGGCACGGGCGTCAGAGCGCCCCCTCGTTGGTGAGCGACATGACGTTTGCCACCTCGCCCCTGTTCGAGACGGTGCACTGCCACGGAGCGCGGTCCGGCCCGACACCGATCTTCAGTTGCGAATTGGCTTCGGAATAGAGCATCTCCACGATGGAGAGGTCCGGATTGTTCGTTGTGCGCCTGACTTCGCGAAGGCATGCATCGCGGGCGACCTGGGGGACGCTCTCGTCCATCAGGGCGGGCGCCGCCGTGGTCTTTTGCGGGCTCTGGGAATCGGTCGTGCAGCCACCCGCAAGGGCCGCCGCGACAAGAACCGGAATACCGTATTTCATCATCGCCTATTTGCCTTTCCCATTCTTCCCGTTCAATCCGGTTGCCGTTCGCCCCTAGCCGCCGGACTCGACCAGAAACCGACCAGCAGCCCAGCCGCCGGCGCTGCCGTCGCGGCGCTCGACGCGGCACCAGCGGGTCTGTCCGTTCATGCGGCAGCCGAGGTTGCGCAGCACCGTCCCGTTGCGCAGCCTTGCGACCGTCGTTGCCTGCGAAGACGGTCGCGCGCGGACGTTTAGCCGGTCGCCCGGCTGCACGTTGGCGACCTCCCAGAAATCCGGACCACCCGACAATCCATCGGCAAAGTCGGGCTGGCGGTTTCCGGGGTCGCCTCCCGTGACCTCGACGGTCAGCGAAAAGTTCGCGCTCTCGCCGCGCCTGGCCGCATTGCGCATCAGGTAGACCTCGACGACATAGTCGCCGCCGGACGGCACGATGACGTCGCCGACATTGCCTTCGATGGAGCCGTTGAAAAGCGCCTCCGACGAGCCGCGCGCCTTGATGTTCAGGTAGCTGCTCGGATTGCTTGCGCGGAGCGTCGCCGCCAATCTCTGACCAGCCATGACGCGCACGATGTAGTCGACCGCCTCGTAGCCCGAGATCGTATCGCGCACCGTGCGCGAACTGCGACCGGGCGCGAAACTGATCCGTTCACTGCGATCCTGCGCGCTGGCCTGGGCGGGCCACAAACCGGGCGCCAGGCCTCCGGACAAGAAGAGAAGTGTCGCGCAGGCGAAAAGGATAAACAAACGCACCGACGCAACCTCACCGAAAAGCAGCCTTTGCGGTCGACATTGTGGACTTGAGCGGCGCCTGCACACTAATGAATTCTCGATGTCATGTGACAAATAGAATTCATGTATCGAAGAGCCGGGTTACTTTGCGGGCGGCCCTCCGTTTCCATGGCTTCTCGCCTGCCTGGGCAGCTGAGACTTGAACCAGCGGATCAGAGCGTCGATTGCCGGTTCGCCGCGTCGGCTCTCCTTTACGCAAAGATGATAGTCTTCATGCGTTGGGAGGGCCGCATCATGGAGTTGTCTGATGGTGCCCGCCTCAAGCTCCCGCGCAGCGAGAAAATCCGGCACCAGGGCGGCGCCCAGACCGGCTTTCACCATTTCCAGTGCGATCAGATAGTGCGAGGCAAAGAGCCACCGTCCGTCCCTCGCCATATCGCGCCCCGACAAGGCGGCATAGGCCTTCCAGTCGGCGCCGTGACGACCGGGCTGGAGGTCGGTGGTGATAAGCGCGGGCTCGGTGGCGCCATCGGCGGTCTGCGCGACGACCGGGACCAGCTTCTCGGCCCATAGCAGGACGGCTTCGAAACCCTTCTCGGTCGGCAAGGTGGTGACGAAAGCGTCCGCGACCGCATCGGTCAGTTCGGGGTCGCGCGCATACATGCAGACCTGCAGATCGAACGCGGGCTTGGTCGCATAGAATCCGGCGAGGCGCGGGACGAGCCAGGCGGGTCCGAAGCTGCTGCAGATCGCCAGCCTGACGACGTGGCGCGTGCCTCCGATGGCGTCGCCGACCGAACGGACGATCTCGGCAAAGGCCGGCTGCAGCTTGCGGGCGAGGCGATCCCCGGCCTCGGTCAGGGCTATGCCTCGCCCTTGCTTCTGCAACAGGCGCTCGCCGACGAGATCGGACAGCAGCCGCAACTGGTGGCTGATGGCGCTCTGCGTGACACCCAGTTCCACTGCCGCCGCCGAGACGGACAGGTGGCGCGAGACCGCCTCGAACGCTTCGAGCGCGCGGAAATTCTGCCGGTATTCCATGTCTGAGCGTCCGTGGATCGTGCCTGCGATCCTAGGTGTACCCGCCCGCAATCGCATCCGGAAGAAAGAAAAAATATGGCCAGTACCCATGAATTTTACTGGCCCGTATGTCATCAATCTCATTGGACGCATGCGGTGGTGTCGATAGACTTCCAGGTCTTTCTGCCTCGAGGTCAACCGGTGAACGCGACGATGAGATATGCGGGTGGGAAGATGGACAGGCGAAAGCTGATTTTAGGCGCGGCATCGCTGGTTGGACTGGCGGCAGCCGGCGAGGGTCTCGCCCGCGAGGTGATGAAGGAGATCGCGGCGCTGAAGCCCGGCGAATTCACCTGGCATCCCGAGCGCCAGCAGACAGGCGCCGTCGCCGTGGTGGTCTCGATCCCGGAACAGCGCGCGCATGTCTACCGGAACGGAATCCGCATCGCCGTTTCGACCTGTTCCACCGGCAAGCAGGGCCACGAGACGCCGACCGGCGTGTTCGTCGTCCTGCAAAAGGACAAGCATCACAAGTCCAGTACCTACAACGACGCACCGATGCCGAACATGAACCGCTTGACCTGGTCGGGTATCGCGCTTCACGCCGGCAAGCTGCCCGGTTATCCGGCCTCCCATGGCTGCGTACGGCTTCCGATGGAGTTCTCCGAACGTTTGTTCGGCGTCACCCATCTCGGCACGCCGGTCATCATCTCCGGCGCGCATGCCGATCCGAAGGAACTTGTCCATCCCGGCATGGTGCTCGGCGCATATGCCGAGCACGAGTTCGGTTCGGCCGTCGCTGCGCTGAAGGGAAAGTCGCACCCCTCGGACTGGACGGAGGCGGAGAAGCAGCCGGTCACGTCGATCATCGCCTCGTCCACCGACCGCAGGATCATGCTGGTCGAGAACTCTGAGGTCCAGGCCGAGGGCACGCTGACGATCGCCGGCGGCGGCAAGCTCGGCAGCCACGTCTTCGTCCTGGACAACGCCCATGACGGCGCCAGGGGGCTGCGCTGGGTGGCGATCTCGCACAACAGCGATGCCGACGGGTTCTTCCAGCCCGAAGAGCGCGCAATTTCCCGCCTGAAGGCAGACGATCGCTTCCTCGGGCGTATGCGTCCTGCGTTGCACCCTGGAGCGGTCCTGATCGTGACCGACGCGCCGCTGTCTCCCGACAGCA
Source organism: Aminobacter carboxidus (assembly GCF_014863355.1). Taxonomy (GTDB): domain Bacteria; phylum Pseudomonadota; class Alphaproteobacteria; order Rhizobiales; family Rhizobiaceae; genus Aminobacter; species Aminobacter carboxidus. The sequence goes on from NZ_JACZEP010000020.1 coordinate 9,236, forward strand.
GGTCGGGCAAGGATTTCGTCATCATGTCGTGATGGCAGGGACCGCCGAGGAACCCGTCCGTCAGCGAAACCTCGCATCGGGGACCCTCGGCAGCTTGCCGAAATCTGCGTTCCAGAGCTGACTGTCCGGCATCGTGATGATGCTCAGCGTCGTCTGGCGCAGCGGACTGATGGCTTGATCGAGAACAGGGTGGGGCATGGTCAGGCTCCTTGTTGAAGAAGCCCGTCATGCTCTGCCGCTGCCGAACGACGCTCAATGCAAGCGCAACGAACCGCTCGTGCACCTTACCTCACAGCGCGCGCCTATCCCGCGCAGCGGGTTCGTTCTACGGCCCCAAGACTGCCTGCCAACAATGCGCCTTCATCTAGGCTGTCGGGGCTTCGCCGGCGCCTGAAAGCAGTCATTGCCGGCCGCGACGCAAGGGGAGCGATTGGGTCGGAACCAGACATCCCCATTCTGCCCAGAACCCCATGATGGGCCGCGTCAAATCTTGCACATCGCATCTTCATCGGTCGCCATCACATAGCTTTGTAGCGTCGGACCAATCGCGCGCACGATTTCCACCTGGGACAGATCAACCACAGGAGGCAGCCTAAGGATATAGCGGCACATTGCCAATCCGAGCAATTGGCTGGAGACCAGACCGGCACGCCTGGCTGCTGTCGCGGGATCCCCAACGGATGCCACAACCGGGCGAACTTGCGCGGCGAATACGTCCCGCATTTTTTCGGCGGCAAACTCGTTCGAGGCCGCCGATCGCAACAACACCGCCATGCCGCAACTGCTCTCCGGCCCCTCCCATAGATTCAGGAAATGGCGGACCAGCGTCTCACCGATAGCTTGACTGTCAACCACCTTTAACTGGGGAACATTCAGCCTGATCGAGGCAGCACGGGCAAAGAGCTCCTCCTTGCTGCCAAAGTAGCGGATCACCATTGCCGGATCGATCGAAGCCCGGTGCGCCACATCGCGCACCGTCGCAGCCTGATAGCCGAACTCCGTAAAAAGCTCGCGGGCTGCCTCGAGGATCGCGGCGCGCGTTCGTTCGGATTTGGTTGGTTTGGCGGTCGGTTTGTTGCTCATGTCGTCTATATGCCAACAGCTGTTGACAAATTCAATGGCATACCTCATAAGTCAACAGTCGTTGATAAAACTCATATCCAAGGAGGAATTGAAATGCTCCCCGATCATACGGACATCATCATCGTTGGTGCCGGCCCCACTGGCATGGCACTCTCGATCGCCCTGCACCAGGCTGGCATCGATCATCTGCTGGTCGACAAGCTCGATCAGGGTCAAAACACATCGCGCGCTGGTGTCATCCATGCACACACTCTTGAGGCGCTAACCCGCTTGGGCGTGACCGACCGGATGGTTGAGCTTGGGATGAAAGTTGACCGGTTCACGGTCAGGGATCGTGACCGCGCACTATTGAACCTACGCTTCGGCAAGCTGCCGACCAATCATCCCTACCTCTTAATGCTGCCTCAGAACTTAACCGAGCAGGTGCTCGCAGAGCGCATCGCGGCGCTCGGCGGATTTGTGCATCGAGGCTTCACCGCCACCGGCGTGCTCCAGGATGGCGACCAGGCAATTGTAACGCTCAGCAAGAATGGGGTCGAGCACAGGGTATCAGCCCGCTACGTGGTTGGCGGCGACGGCGCACACAGCGTTGTGCGACAGGCGACCGGCTTCGATTTCGAAGGCGCGACCTATGAGGGTTCCTTTGTGCTGGCCGATGTAAGTCTGGAGTGGCCGCTGACCGGCAAGGAGGTCTCCCTTTTCTTTTCGCCAGCGGGAATGGTGGTTGTCGCCCCCTTGCCGGACGGGACGTTCCGCGTCGTGGCTACCATGGATGATGCGCCGGAGCAGCCGCAGATCGCTGACATCCAGCGCCTACTGGACAGCCGCGGCCCAGAACGTGAGCGCGCCAAGGTCACCGCGCTGAACTGGAGTTCGCGTTTCCGGCTGCACCATCGTCTCGCCAGCTCCTATCGAAAGGATCGCTTATTCCTCATGGGCGACGCTGCCCATGTTCACAGCCCCGCCGGTGGCCAAGGCATGAACACTGGCTTGGTGGATGCGGTGGTACTCGGAGAACTGCTCGGCGATGTGATAAACGGCATCCGGGAAGAGGCAGCCCTCGACCTGTACGAAAGACTGCGCCGGCCTGCAGCGGAAAAGGTGCTGAGCATCGCTGGAACAATGACGGGCATGGCGACCACGCGCGGTCCAATAAGGCGCTTTTTTCGCAATATGATGCTGTCGCTTGTGAACCTCAACCCGATTGCCAGGTGGCGCATTCAGATGAACCTGTCGGGCCTGAGCCGTGCCGCTTCGGCCCAACTGCCACCGGCGGCTGTCTCTGCCGCGCGTATCGACGACACCGCCGACGCGGCGCGCGTTCGATCGTTCAAAGCCGCGGCTTGAACGCGGCAATCTCCGGCAGAGATGCGATACGCCGTCACCAATGCAGTCACCCTGGCGTGTGTATCGCGACGGCTCCAGCGCGTTCATTTATCACGGGCGTCCTGAGGCGCCACACAAAAGCAGCGCCGGGGAGCTGCCCATGGCAAGCCCAGCGACTGGGCAGCATCCTAAACGGACCACCAACCTCGTTATGGCGGCGATGGTGAGCATCTATACGGGACGTTTCAGATACAACCTGTTGGCGGCCGCGGTTGCAAGGTTGCGGAACCCATGGGTGTTGATCAGATCATATCAGCGCCCAATAATCAGCTAGCGCAATCCGACTGCAATCACGCTATGGCACGTTGCCAACGGACTGGGGTGCGACGCCAGCGGACCTCGTCATCGACACGAACGGCCAAACCTTGCAGGCAGAAGCTGCTGCTGAGCTGAGGCCGACTTACGCATCGCCTCACGTGATCGGCAGCAAATGCGCCTCCATCGCAGCCCATAAAGGCCTGCTTTGCCACTTCCATAAGGCGGACATTGCCGCGACCGCTGGAAGTCACTGTCGAGCCAGAAGCGGTCGTCGAGCGGAACACCCCCCGGCGCGCTCGGACAGACAGCATGTGGCAGGATCAGCCAGAGAGCCTGCAATTCACCTGTTGTGGGGCCAAGCGGAAGGCAGGCTGACTACGTGGTTCGCGCCGGGCAAAGTGATAGTCTATTTCGCCGAGGGGTGGCGCGCCGCCGGAGGCGCTTAGCTCTCTTGGTCATGCGCAACAGGGGTCAACGGTATGGTGACACAGATTTCGAGGCACCCGCTCGTCAGCTTTTTCGCGCTCGCCTTCGCGCTGACATGGCTGTTGTTCCTGCCGTGGATGGCGAGCGGTGGCGAGGGCATACCTTGGTTCACTTTCGGCCCAGCGCTCGCCGGCTTCGCCATCGCGGCGCTGACTGAAGGCTGGGTGGGGGTGAGGCGGATCCTGGCCGCGATCGGGCGTTGGCGGGTGGCACCCGTCTGGTACTTGGTGGCGATCGGGCTGCCGCTGGCATTGCAGCTTGCGGCAGTGCTCGTAACCCCCATGTTCGGTGCGGCGCCGCCCAATTGGAGCTTGGTCCCACCGTTCGGCGAGATCTTCGCCTGGGTAGCGATTTTCCTGGTGTTCAGCGGCCCGCTCGGTGAGGAGCCGGGCTGGCGCGGTTATGCGCTCCCAAAAATGCTCGAGCGGCAGGGGGCACTAGCGGCGAGCCTCATGCTGGGCGTGCTCTGGGCGGCGTGGCACCTGCCGCTCGGGCTGGTGGGTGACCTGACAGTCTACGGTTCGATCCACGCGGTACTCGCCGCAGTGGTATTCACCTGGCTCTGGCAGAACACCGGCAGCGCGCTGTTGGCGATCCTGATGCACGCCTCGCACCAAAATAGCGTGCGCTACCTTGGTCGGGTCTACGAGGGTGCCGACCAGGTGCAGCAGCAGTGGATCGCCGTCGCACTGTGGGCGCTTGTCGCGCTGGCGATCGTCGCAATCCACGGCCGGAAGCGCTTCGCGCCGAAGGCCGCAGCCTGAGGCTGCGCGCGGTGAGATTCGAAGCCGGTTGTTCGTCGAACGGTTGCCCTGGGGGTGACCGCTGGAGCGGGTGCAGAGCTATGGGCCGCATGACGATCCCGGTGTAGACGGCAGCATGAAGCAGCAGCACCATCACAAGGCTGCCACAGGTGCGGTTGAAAACCCACGTGTACAAGATTGCACTGGCGAGCATGTTGAGCGCGAACAACCAGAACGGCAGCTCATGGGGATCGCCGACCGCTTCGACGCCGCCTACCCCACCGCCACTTCCCGGCGTTCCCGCGAGGCTCTGAACGCGGCTTCGATGCAGGCGACGACGTGCAAGCCGTCTTCGGCTGTAACGGGCGGCTTGGTGCCGTCGTGGATGGCCTGGACGAAGGCCTGCCATTGGCGGACAAGGCCGCGGCCGGCGACCTCGCTCGAGTTTTCGACCGGCTGCCATTTGAGGTCGCGGCCGCGCGTCACGCCCTTGCAGAAATCGACAGTCAGCACGCCGCGATCGAAGGCCCGCCCGAGATGAAGGCGCCGTCGGCATAAAAGATGCTGGCGACCTGGCCGTCGGCATCGTTCGGCGGCGCGCAGCACGATTGGTCTTCCACCGTGGGTGCCGTGAAGCGGTCTGGCGAAGGAGGCGCCGACGACCCTCTGCCCGGTCGATGCCGGGTCACAGCGGCGCTAGTCTCTGGATCTCACCATCTGCAAGGGCTGTGCACCACCCGCCAACACTGCGGAGAGCTCTGCCGCCTCCAGCGGTGGTGACAGCAGGTAGCCCTGGAATTCATCGCAGTGCATGGCCATCAGGCGGTCCTTCTGCGCCTCCGTCTCGACACCCTCGGCGGTGACGCGGATGTCCAGCGCAAGCGCCAGGTCGACAAGGGCCTTGACGATAGCAGCGGCACTGGCGTCGTTGCCGATGGTCTGGATGAAGGAGCGGTCGATCTTCAGCTTGTCGATGCGATGATGCCGGAGGTAGCTGATCGCCGAATATCCTGTTCCGAAATCATCCAGTGCGACCACTATGCCAGCCGCGCGCAGCGCGCCGAGCACGCTGCGGGTCGTGTCGTTGTTTGCCAGAAGCACGCTTTCGGTGATCTCGAGCTGCAAGCGCGATGGCGTCAGTCCGCATTCTTCAAGAAGCCGCGCCAGGCGTTCGGGAAAGCTTTTGTCGCGCAGCTGAAGCGGCGACACATTGACCGCCACCCAGGGCAAGGTGCTCGTGGCGGCAAACCGTGCAGCTTGCCGCAGCACATAATCGCCAAGCAGCCCGATCATGCCGCGCTCTTCGGCGAGTGCGACCAGATTGCCCGGCGGAAGTGCTGCGTGGATGGGGTGCGCCCAGCGCAGCAACGCCTCGGCGCCAACGATGGTCTGGCAGTCGCCGGCATAGATCGGCTGGTAGGTCAACCTGATCTGGTCACCTGAGGTCAGCGCCTCGCGCAATTCGCTTTCGATGCGGCGCTTGCGCAGCAGGATTTCGTCCATGTCGCCGGCAAACACCTGGTAGCGGCCGCGGCCATTCTTCTTGGCCTCGTAAAGGGCAATGTCGGCCTTGCGCAACAGGTCGTCAGGATCCGCTCCGACATCGGGGGAAAGGGCAATGCCGATGCTGGTGCTGACAAAGACCTGATCGTCGGCCAGCTGGAACGGGATCGAAAACTGCGCCAGCACGATGTCGCAGAAATCTTCGGCATTGCGCGCGTCCTTGACGCCGCTCAGGATGATGGCAAATTCGTCGCCGCCCAAGCGTGCCACGGTATCGATCTCGCGCACCGATTGCACCAGCCGCACCGCGGTCTGGCGCACGAGCTCGTCGCCGGCGGGATGGCCGAGTGTGTCGTTGATATGCTTGAAGCGATCGAGATCGACATAGAGCAGTGCCACGCGGCCTTTGTCCCTGTCAGCATTGACCAGGGCACGTCGCAGCCGATCCTCAAACAGCGCGCGGTTGGGCAGCCCCGTCAACGTATCGTGGAAGGCAAGATAGCGCGCCTTGTCCTGGCTGATCTGAAGCTGGCCGGAGGCGCGGCGCAGGCGGCGCAACAGATAGATCAGGATCGCGGCCGAAATCGCGATGGCGCCAAACAGGGCCGGCGCGGCTTCGCGGACAAGACTGGCGCCCGGGCGCGCCTGCTCCCATCCGACATAGCCCAGGATCACGCCATTGGTGCCGATCAGCGGCACGGTCGCGTCGGTAATTGTCTGGGTCAGGCGGGGCAGGACGTGGAGGTTTTTCAGCTGGTATCGCCTGGCAATCCTGTCTGTCAGAGCATCGTCGATGAACTGCACGGTGACGTGGACGAATTCGCTGCCGGGCGACTGGGCGACCCGATCCGAACTCGGAACCAGCGGCATGACGCTGAGCATCGCCGGCCTGTCGCCGATGGTGACGAGGTCTTCGGCAGCAGCTTTACTGGCTGTGTCTTCTGATCCGGCACTGCCGGCCAGCAATTGCCTGATACGGCCGACGACGGGCAGGATCGCATTTTGGTCCTCGGAAAAGACCTGCGGCTGCAATGTCTGACCATCGCGCATGGCATGAACCGGCTGGTCGTGATCGTCCAGGACATAGACGCGGTCATGCCCATAATAGGCATACATCCAGGCGCCGAGGTTTTCGGTCATCCATTGCTGGTTGCCTGATTTGGCGTAAGTGACGGCATCGTCCCAGACGGCAACACTTTCCTGTTCGCGTTGGAGCGCCTGGGCTTCTTCCTTCAGGCCGTTGACGAGGAAGGTGCGCTGGGTGTCGAAGGCTGTGCGATCGACCTGCAAAGTGGCAAGCAAGCCAAAACCTGCCGCCAGCCCCAGGCCCAGAACGGCAAGCGCCAACACCGTTAGCGTCACTTGAAAGGTCAGCGGTCGGGGGTGGCTCTGTACGACCATGGCGTCCGCAGGCTATTGATCCGCCTGCCTATATCAGCACCGACTTAACATAACGTTAGGTCAGCGATCTCAGCGCCAAAGCCCTCTCTGTTCGGTCGCGGAGACACGTGCAGCCTGACATTCAGGGGCATGACGGTCCGGGCAGGGGCATGGCGGCCCTGCCGAACGGCAAGGCCGGTGACGCGGCTTGCCGCGCCCCGCGCCGCATACGGGCCGCTCCCGGCAGCGCCGGTGCCGAGGCTCAGGCCGACATGACCGGCCAGACGGCCGTCCCGCCGGTTCAGGCGGACGGCACGCCGCATGACGGGCGCCCCTGCCCTGTTGCCGGGCGTCCAACATCAGAAACCGCGATTGGGTTGCGAGCCAAAAACCCTCGCAAATTGCTGGCCCGCGACCCGCGACATGCCTATTTAGCTGGTAACCTGAACAAGCCCCGAGATGTCATGCGCAGTCCCCGGTTCCAGCACACTTATGCCGCCGACCTCCCCGAACGGCTTTACAGCAGTCCGGAACCATCTTCGGTTTCGACACCGCGTCTGCTTGAACTGAATGAAGCACTGGCGCGGGAACTGGGCCTCGACATCGGCTGGTTGCGTGGTCCTGACGGTGTCGACATGCTGGCTGGAAACCGCTTCCCCGCTGACGCGCGCCCCATCGCCCAGGCCTATGCGGGTCACCAGTTCGGCAACTTCGTGCCGCAGCTTGGCGACGGTCGTGCCCTCCTCGTCGGAGAGCTGCGCGATACCGGCGGCCAATTGCGCGACGTTCAATTGAAGGGCTCCGGTCCGACCCGGTTTTCCCGCAATGGCGATGGGCGCGCAGCGCTCGGGCCGATGATGCGCGAGTATATCGTCAGCGAGGCGATGCACGCACTCGCCATCCCAACCACCCGAACCCTGTCGCTGGTTGCCACCGGCGAGCACGTCTACCGCGAAACCAGGCTTCCCGGAGCGCTGATTGCGCGCGTTGCCAAAAGCCACATCCGCGTCGGCACGTTCCAGTACCTTGCCGCACGGGAAGACATCGACGGCCTGAGGGCGTTGGCGGACTACGCAATTGCGCGGCACTATCCGCATCTCGCCGAAGTCCCCGGTCGCTACCTTGGGTTCCTCAATGCTGTCGTGGCAGCGCAGGCGAAGCTGGTGGCGCAATGGATGCTGGTCGGCTTTATCCATGGCGTCCTCAATACCGACAACGTCGCAATTTCCGGCGAGACGATCGATTATGGACCATGTGCGTTCATCGACGCCTATCATCCGGCGACCGTGTTCAGTTCCATCGACCGTCAAGGCCGCTACGCCTTTGCAAACCAGCCCCGCATCACTGTCTGGAACCTGGCGCGACTGGCCGAAGCGCTGCTGCCCATTGTGGCAAGCCAGGCAGGGGCAGACGATGAAGGCTTTGAGCAGGCGAAAGCGGCGATCGGATCGTTCCAGGCACGCTACGAGGCTGCGTTTCATGACGGCATGCGCCACAAGATCGGGCTGTTTACAGAGCAGCCTGAAGACTTAGGTCTTGCTGCCGAACTGCTTGACCTGATGGCGCGCAACGGGGCGGATTTCACCCTTACATTTCGCGATCTGGCGCATGAGGTCGACGGCGCCGGCCAAGTCCGCAACCACTTCATCGACCCCACTGCTTTCGACAGCTGGGCTTGGCGCTGGCGGGAAAGGCTGGCTCGCGAGCCGGAGCATGCAGCCGACCGCGCAGCTCGGATGCTGACGGTGAACCCGAAATACATAGCACGCAATCACCGTGTCGAAGCGGCCATCGCCGCCGCCACCGATGAAGGCGACTTTGGCCCTTTCCACAGCCTGCTCACTGTGCTGGCGCGCCCGTTCGACGAGCAGCCCGAGATGGAGGCATACGCGCAGCCACCAACAGACGAAGAGCGCGTGCTCAAGACATTCTGCGGTACGTAATTGCGGCTACGGTACAGGTGCCGAATGAATGGCAGCTATTGCTGTCTGCGGGGGCGCAAGCCCGTGCACCTCCCGCCTATGGAGCTTCGTGGTAGAAAATGATCTCCGGATCATTTTCATCGAGGTTGTCGATGTATCCGCTCGGCCTGAAGCCCAACTGAGCAAACAGCATCTGCATCGGTCTGTTGGACATGTTGGTGGAGCTGAACAGTTTCCGCTCAGCGATGATCGACAAAAAATGCCGGATGATCGACGCGGCCAATCCCTGGCGACGGAATTCTCGGCCCACCATCACCATCTCGACAAACGGCTGGCCAAAGAAGTGCTGTGTCAGCACCCCGTAAGCGACCACCCGGCCATTTCTCTCCGCAACATGACAGCACGCCGATCCGAGCCAGCTGCGGATTTGATCACGGCGCTCCAGGCTCATCTCGGCAACGGAATCGATGGCGCAAAGCGCCTCGTAGTCATCGATGACAGCCGAGCGAATGCGCATGATCTTTGCTACCACAACCAATATGCCAAGGGCGCCTCATACGAGCCGCAAACTGTAGGTCCCAAGTGGCAGATGAAAACATTTCTGAAGTCAAGCTGCGTGTCGGCTTTTGACGATTGTCAGCGTGCAGTTGCCGTTGCTGGCGATGGCGGCGATGCGCTCTCACGTCGGTCATGGAGGCCATCACGCGCCCAGCTGAAAACAGACATTGTCTGGCCACAGGCGTCACGTGGCCTATGCGCCCTCGAGTGGCATCGACTGATCTTGTCTGACGTCGGGGCCATCCTCGATGCGGCAGCGAATTCCGGGCGCCTCAAAGAGTGCTGTCCCGACCAGACAAGAATGAGACGAGCAAGCACCTAGCGGCGAAGTTTTCGGTCGTTGGACCGTGCCGCCAGAAGCACGAACGCTACCGCCAATATTGAAGCCAGGAAAATCGAGCCTGACAGGGCATAGATCGTTGGCGACGCGCCCGAGTTCATCTTGCCGAACATCGCCAATGGCAGCGTGTTTTGCCGCCCGACCAGATAGAATGCCCGGCCGAATTCATTCAGCGACAGCAAGAATGAGAAGATGAAGGCGGCCACCAGGCCTGGCTTGATCAGCGGCAGTGTCACATCAACCAGCTGGCGCCACCAGGACGCGCCGAGATCGGACGCCGCAAGCAGGTAGGAACGCCTGACAGCTGCCATGCTGGTCAGGATGACGGTGAACGCGAATGGCAGCGCCCACAACAGATGGCTCGCCGCCACGGTCCCCCAAAACGGCTTCAAGCCGATGCGTCCGAAGATCACCGAAAGTGACAGGCCCTGGATGATGCCGGGAACGAACATTGGCAGCAACACGAACATGAACCAGCGCGAGCGCCATTTGCCCAGATCCATGTAGGCGAGCGCCGACAACAGCGCGAGGCCGGTTGCCACCAGCGCGGTAATGGTCGCGATCAGCAGGGATTCCTGCAATGCGCTGATGAGGGTACGCTCCTTTGCGAGAGCGACATACCAGGTCAGGCTGATGTCGGACAGCCTCGGCAGTGCCGGCTGCAGCGCCGGGTTGAATGACACGGCCACCAGATAAAGCGGCGGCACGTAGATGATTGCCAGCCCTATGGCTGTCATCAGCCATATAGCGACCTTTAGCGGACGGCTCTCGAAACTGGCTACCATGTAAAACCCTCGAACAGTCTGGTCAGCTTGAACAGACGGTTGCCGATGTATATCAGCCCGAACAGGATGATCATCACCACGGTCGAGATTGCGAAGGCCAGCGGGAAGTTCACGACCCGCATGACGTCGTTGATCATCACCGAGATCATCGATGCTGCGGCGCCGCCCAGCATCTGCACTTCGGTGGCCGACCCTGCCGCCATCACGAACACGAAGAGGAACCCGGCGAATATGCCGGCTTGCGTGAGCGGCAGCAGAACCGAGCGGAAGGTGCGCCAAAAACCCGCGCCAAGGTCCTGGCTGGCGGCGAGCAGCGACGGCTCGACACGTTGCATTGACAGGATCAGCGGAAAGATGACGAAAGGCAGGTAGGATGCGACGAGGCCGACATTGACGGCAAAGTTCGAAAACAAGAGCCAGTCGAGCGGCTGGTCGACGATCCCGACATCCATCAGCCAGCCATTGATCAGTCCGTTGCGGCCCAGCACCAGCCGCCAGGAAAAAGCGCGGATCATGTACGAGGTGAAGAACGGGATGGTGAACAGCGCCATGAGCAGGAGTGCCGTTCGCCTACTGGCCAGAAAATGCACCGCCATTGCCGCGGGGTAGCCAATCGCCACGCAGATTGTGGCGGTCAGGAATGCCTTGCCCAGCGATCCCAAGATGACGCTCCAGCGCCCCGCCTCAAGGATCGCCTCATAACCGGCCAGGCTGAATTCCGGCCTGATCCAGTAGGTGGCAGGGTCCCAGGTCCAGAAACTCCAGACCAGGATGACGATCAGGGGCACGAATCCGAGCAGCAGCACGATGAGTGCGGTGGGAAGTGCAAGCAAAAAGCCGGGCGATTTCATCTGGTTTCCAGAAAAAGCGCGGGGGGAGCTCGAACCACTCCCGCCGCTGTTGGTCGCGTTCAGGCGTTACGCAGTTTCTGCCACCATTCTTCGTAGAGCTGGAAATTGTCCGGCCGGGTGTTCTGCCAGGCGATCTTGCCGCTGAACTTGGCCTTGACGTGTTCGGCCAGCGCCTTGACCTTCGCCGGGTCGAATTCGCTTGCATGCGCCTCGGCGTAGGCGACATTGCGATCGCTCGGCACGACGTAGCCGCGCTGTTCGCCAAGCGTACAGCCATAGAACCCGTCGAAGAGCCAGTTGGCGAACTTGTGGGCGTCGTCGCCAAGGCCGCGGTCGAGCGTACCTTTGAGTAGCACCAGGTTGTTGCCCCAGCCTTCGTAACCTTCTACGGGCGCCGCATATTCGACCTGCAGGCCGCGCTTGCGACCTTCATAGACGATGGGCTCCCACCCGGTCATCGCGAGCACTTCGCCGTCGCCAACCAGTTGCACGCCCTGTTCCCAGCCGCTCCAGAAAGTGCGGAACTGGCCGTCTCGCTTGTGCTTGATGAGAAACTCCATCACCAGGCCAAGCTCATCCTCGGTCAGGTTGCCTGGATTGCCGATCTTGTGGTTTTCCGACTCCTTCAGATACATCGCGGCAAAGACCGCGCTGTTGATCCAGGCGTCTTCCATCGCCACCTGGCCCTTCAGCTTGGGGTCGAAGATGACGCCGTAGCTGTCGACTTTGCCCAGCTTGTCGGGGCGATAAATGATCGAGTCTGCGTTGATGACAGCCGGCAGGCCATACTGCTTTCCGTCGTGGTGCAGATAGGGAATATCCTTCGCCCACTGCCAGACGTTTTCGTAGTTGGGGATCTTCGACATATCCCAGGGAACGATTGCGCCCTGGACCGCCAGCTCCTTTTCGGCCCCGCCCTGAAGGCCACCGATATCGAAGAGGTCGTTGGCGTTGCCGGCGACCAGGCGGGCGACAGCCGGACCCGGGTCGTTGCCATTGTCGGTGAAGGCGACGTTCAGACCCGCGTCGTCGGCTGCCCGAGACCAGGCGTCGCCGACGTCGAGCGTGCCGGTCGCCCAGAATGCCACATCGCTTGCAGCTAGTGCCGCCATTGGCCGAAACATGGTTCCACCCGCCAGTGCCGCACCACCGGCCCCGAGGGTCTTGAGCAGGTGGCGCCGGCTCATGTTGCTCGCCATCGCTCTATTCAGAGGATTCATGTGATTTGTCATCGTGTTACCCCTTCTTTTTATGAGATTCTTCAGGACGATCAGGTGTCGCGGTTCGCCGCAGTTCTCGACGGGGGCACGGGCACCAGGGCGCCGCCGGCGAATTCGAGCCGCACTGGATTGCCCGGTTCGGGCCAGGCACTGGCGAACTCGACCGCAATTTCGGCGTCGAGCTTCTGGCCATCGCCAAGTTCGAGATGGAAGTCGAAGAACCGGCCGCGAAACTGGCGCCCGGCCACGGTCGCTGCCAGTGAGCTCCCGGGCGCTGCATGTCCGTTGACGAGCGAAATTCGGTCGGGACGAACCGCCAGGAGTCCCATTTCGCCGACGTCGCGAGCGCCTGGCAGAACCAGCCGCTCGCCGGCTATGACGGCGACCGTGTCGCCGCCGCTGCGTTCCAGCCTTTCGGGTTTGAGTATGCGTTCCATACCAACGAAGCGTGCGACGAAATCATTGGCGGGATTGGCAAAGAAGTCGGCCGGCCGGCCCACCTGCTCGATCGTGCCCTTGTGCATGATGGCCATGCGATCGCTGAGGCTCAGCGCTTCGTCCTGATTGTGGGTAACCAGCACGAAGGTCGACCCGGTCCGCTGGTGCAACCTGCCGAACTCGTCGCGCATCTGCTGGCGCAGCCTTTCGTCGAGCCCGGTCAGGGGTTCGTCGAGCAGAAGGATGCCCGGCTCCATGACGAGTGCGCGCGCCAAGGCGACCCGCTGCCGCTGCCCGCCGGACAAAAGATTGACATTACGCTCGGCAAATCCTGCCAGATCGACCAAGGCAAGCGTGCTGTCTACGCGCTTGTTGCGTTCGGAGGCGGCGATGCCCTTCACCTTCAGTCCGTAGGCCACGTTGTCTCCCACGCTCATATGAGGAAACAGCGCGAGATCCTGGAAGACGGTGTTCGACGGACGGCGGTTTGCCGGCATGTCGGTGACGTCCTGCTCGTCGAACAGGACACGCCCGGTGGTGGGGCGATCAAAACCGCCTATCAGCTTCAGCAGAGTGCTTTTTCCCGAGCCTGACGAGCCGAGCAATGTGAAGAATTCGCCGGCCTCGATCTTGAGACCCACACCCTCCAGGGCTTTGACGGTGCCAAAGGTCCGGGTGACGTTGTCAATTGCAATCGAGATGGCCATGGGCTAGCGGACCTCTTCGGTGATTACCATGATGCCCCGGTCGGTGATTTCCAGGGCCTGCCCCGCATGAACAAGCGTTGTCGTGGTTGGCTCCTCGACAAGCAGCGGGCCACTCAGCCGCTCGCCGCATGGCAGACCGTTACGATCATAGACAGCACACAATTTCCAGCCGCCATCGTTGCCGAAATAGACCTTGCGTTCGCCCTTGCGCGCCTTGGCGACGGTGCGGCCGTCATTGTCGATCAGCGGGCAGTCAATGACGTTGCCGGCAATCTCGGCCTGAAGATGCAGGTTTGTCACCTCGATGCGTGCGTCGGGCTGGCGGAACGAGTAAGCGGTCTCGTGCGCAAGATGGAAGGCCTCGGCGAAATCGGCGAGTTGCACCAACGGCGTGAACCGCGTCGACACGCTGTGCTCCTGACCGTGATAGCGCATTTCGACGGTGTAGCTGAAGGCGATGCCGTCCTTGGCGTCGAGGTCGAAATACGACAGTGCCTCGTCTTCCATGTCGGCGAAGAGCTTGGCCAGTTCGCCAAGCGACGACGCAACGAGTGGCGAGAACCACGTCTTGCGAATGTCGGCGCGCGGATGCGCTGCCAGCATGCCCCAGGCCGAGAAGATGCCCGAATGCGGTGGGATGATGATCGACTTGGCGTTGAGCTCGCGGCCGAGGCGGGCGCCCAGCATTGGCCCGGCGCCGCCACTGACGATCAGCGCAAGGTCGCGTGGGTCGTGGCCGCGCTGGACGGTGACCAGTTTCAGGGCGTTGATCATGTTGGATTCGGCGACGTCGATCATCGCCTGGGCTGCGTCGTCGACCGACAGGCCGAGCGGTCCGGCCAGCCTGGTGATGGCCTGGCGCGCGAGTTCGACGTCGAGGGTCATGGCGCCTTCGGCGAAAGCGACAGGATCGAGCAGCCCGATTGCTACCTTGGCGTCGGTGAGCGTGGGTTCGGTTCCGCCAAGCCCGTAGCAGGCTGGTCCGGGCACCGACCCGGCACTTTTCGGTCCCACCCGCAGGCCGCCGGCGGCGTCGATCCATGCGATCGAACCCCCGCCCGAGCCTATCTCGACGATGTCGACCACCGGCACCTGCACCGGATAACCGGGGAAAGTGCGGGCCCATTCCAGCTTGTATTCGGCGTCGAGACTGGGCTTGCCGTCGCGGATGAGCGTGCACTTTGCCGTGGTACCGCCAACGTCGAGATAAAGGACATCCTTTTCGCCGAGGATCGCGCCGATCCTTGCGGCGCCGGCGGCGCCGCCCGAAGGGCCGGATTCGACAAGTGTCAGCGGACTGGCGACGGCTTGCGAGAACGTCGCGACTCCGCCATTGGACAGCATCGCGTAATAGGCTGAATACACGCCCTTGGCGGCAAGCGCCTTTTCGAGATTGGCGAAATATCGTTGGATTATTGGCTGTACGTAGGCGTTGAGGGCAACCGTGTTGGTGCGCTCATATTCGCGCCATTGACGCGAAATCTCGTAGCTGGCGCAGACGGTGACATCCGGCAGCAGGTCCCGCAGCAGTGCTGCGCACTGCTTCTCGTGATCCGGATAGGCGTAGCTGTGCAGGAAGATGACCGCAACGGCCTCAACTCCCTCCTCAAGGAACAGGCGCGCGGCCTGGCGAACATCGTCTTCGTTGAGCGGCTCGAAGACCCTTCCATCCGCGCCGACCCGTTCGCGGACCTCTGTCCTCAGCTTCCTGGGGATGAACGGTTCGGGACTGTGGAACTGGAGATTGTAGAGGTCGGGGCGGTTGCCGCGGCCGATCTCGAGCACGTCGCGGAACCCTGCAGTGGTCACCAGGGCGGTCCTGACGCCCTTGCGTTCGGTGATCGCGTTGATCACCGTCGTTCCGCCATGGGCAAAGAACCGGACCTTGTCGGGGTCCAGGCCGCTGGCACTTTGTGCGCGGTCGATCACGTCGAGCACGCCGATCGACTGGTCCTGGGGGGTGGTAAGGCTTTTTGAGGTGAACACCATGCCCGTTTTCTCGTCATACCCAACGAGATCGGTGAAGGTGCCGCCGACATCGGTTGCAAGTCTGATCATTTCGTCGTCATGCCCCGGTGGTTGTATTCCGATGCCGCGCGTTCTGCGCTGATGTAGCCGTCGCGGATGTCTTCGGCGATCGCGTCCTTGCTTCTCTTGATTGGGTCGCCCCAGCCGCCGCCGCCGCCGGTGGCGATGCGCAGCAAATCGCCTTTGACGACGCGGCGGTGAGACAAGCGGCCATAAGAGGTGGTGTTCGCCGTATCCTTGTCGACGACATCGAGCCGGTTGAGACTGCCGGCACCGCCGCCGTCCATGCCCCAGGGCGGTGTCCGCGAGCGGCCGAAGCCGCTGTGGATGTCGGCCTCTCCAGACAGGATCTCGTATTCGCGCACGACCCCGAAGCCGCCGCGCCACTGGCCAGCGCCGGCTCCGCTTTCGACATTGAGCGCGTAGCGCCGGACGTGGAGGGGAAACTTCGCTTCGATCAGCTCCACCGAATAATTGTAGGTATCGCCGTCGGTCAGGGCGATCACCGCGCTGGCGCCGTCGCGACCGGGCGCGCCACCCCAACCGCCATGCTGCGGCTCGATGTGGATGAACTCTTCGCCGTCGGCGGTCCGGCCATTGATGTAGGTCACGCACAGGCTGGAATAGGAGCCGGCCGAGAAGCGTTCCGGCATTAACGGAGCGAGCGCCTTCCACACCAGTTCCGAGGCATGGACGGAACCTTCGTAGTACCAGCCTGTCGGCGAGGGTTTCTGCGCCGTGAACACCGTTCCGTCGGGAGCGATCACCGAAAGCGGCCGGAACCATCCTTCGTTGGACGGCTCCTGTGGCGCGACCAGCGCCTTGAAGATGGTCTTCACTGCCGAACTCAATGCCCCGCGCGCGCAGTTGATCGGGCCTGCCGCGGCCGGTGGGCAGCCGGTGAAATCCACTTCCATGCGGCCACCCTCGATCCGGATGGCGACCCTCACTTCGATGGGGTTGGTGGTGATGCCATCGCCATCGATGATGTCGGTTGCCTCGTAGATGCCGTCCGGCAGTGCCGCTATGACGTCCTGGCTACGCCGCTCGCTGACGTCGAGGAGGTGGTCGAATGCGTCTTGGATCGTGGCCGCACCGTACTTTTCGACCATCTCCAGCATGCGGCGCTCGGCGATGCGCACAGTGGCAAGCTGCGCATTGAGGTCGCCCAGCGCGACTTCCGGAAGACGGACATTCTCGCTGATGATGCGAACCATGTCGGGCAGCAGCTTGTCGTCGCGGGCAATGCGGACGCAGGGCAGGCGAAGGCCCTCCTGGAACACCGAATTGGCGTCTGGAGGCAGGCTGCCGGGCACCGCGCCGCCGACGTCCAGCCAGTGGGCGACATTAATGGCAAATGCGATGATGCGGCCTTCGGCAAAGATCGGTCGCATGATCGCCAGATCGCAGGAATGCGTACCCCCGGCATAGGGATCGTTGGTGACCAGCACGTCGCCCGGAGCCATGTCGTCGGCGAACCTCTCGACCAGGCTGCGAACCTGGGTGGCGAAGGTGCCGGTGAACAGCGTGATGCCGTTGGTCTGGGCGATCAGGTCGCAGTCGCGGGTACAGATGCCGCAGGCGAAATCCAGAACCTCGTAGATGACGGGGCTCATGCTGGTCCGCGCCATCACGATGCCCATCTCGTCGACCATCGACAGTAGCTTGCCCTGGATGATCTCCTGGGTCACGGGATCGACGGTTCGCACCTGCTGCTCCATTCCGCACCTTTATGACTGCAGCGCGTGTATCTGCTGCCCATGCCAAAAGGTTGCATCGTGAAGCGGACTTGCATACCCGACCGATCGGGTGGGCAGGCTGATTGGGTGCCCACCCAAAATGACGGTTAGGCTAATAGTCCTAGCTCTCGCGCGACCGAGATGGCCGAGGTGCGCGAGTGGACATTGAGCTTTGAAAAGACATTTCGAACATGGAACTTCACGGTGTTTTCGCTGACGTCCATGTGCCTGGCTATCTCCTTGTTCGAAAAGCCGCCGCAGATCAATGATATGACCTTCAGTTCCTGCTGGGTCAGCGTATGCGGTGCGCTCGAGGAACCCGCCGCCGTTTCGACCGAACCTTGCAATGATGCGGACGCATCTGCCGACGCAAAGATCTGGCCGACGCGCCGGGCGATCAGGCTGTCGGGGCCGGCCTCCTGCGCACGCCGGCGCAGCAAGGCGAGCATGTCGGGACCCTCCTCGAAAAAGGCCGCGCGGTAGGTTGCGCTGGGCAGGGTCAGCAGGATTTCATCGAGCACCGAAGCTGTGCGTTCGGCCTTGCCGGTCTTCATGTCGGCCAGCACCGCCAGCAGGCGCATGCGGAGCATTCGCGGCACGCTGAAGGGGCGCTCCTGGGCCACCTCCAGGCGCTGCAGCATGTCGAGTGCGCGCTCCGTTTGACCTTCCTGTATCCAGACCCGTACCCACAGCGTCGCGGGGACCTCGCCGCGCAGCCGGAATGAAAGCCGGTTGCGCTCGATGTCGAATGCCGTTTCCGGCCCCAGATCGAAACGGTCGGCGAAACGCTTGGCGCCCTGGATGTCGCCGAAATGGATGATCGAGCGCATCTGTTCGCGTGCCACCAGCCTTTGCAGGCGGGGAAAGCCACGGCGCTGGGCGGTGCGCCTTGCCTGTTCGAGCACCGCGTCCACACCGTCGAAATCGTTCCTGACCATTCTTGCGCGGATGCGGGACAGATAGGCTGCGGCCAACAGGTCGAACCAACAGTCGTTCTTCTCCAGATGCGGCAGCGACCATTCGAGGATGCGCTCGGCGCCATCGTGAAGGCCACGCTCCGACAGTGTCTCGGCCAGCAGGACCTGGGCGATAGCGTCGAGGTCGCAACCCTTGCCGATGGCGTTCTGTGCGTCGCTGGCCAGACGCTCGTAGGCCGCACTTGCGCCTTCCATGTCGCCGCGAAAGAACTGTGCCTGTCCGACATGGACATGGAGGTGCATTGCCCCGAAAAGGGCTCCTGCCTGGGTAAAGGACTGGATTGCCAGGTTGCCGTGGCGCTCGGCGCGCTCGAACTCGCTGCGCTCCAGATACTGGAAGCACAGCAGGTTGTAGGTCAGCGCGCGCTGCACGGGTTCCACCAGTTCAAGCAGCGTCAGATCGCGCTCGAGCAGCGACAGGTCGAGAGCTTCGATGCGGTCGTCCCGATACAGTGCCATGAGGGCGCCGATCAGGCGGACCTCGCTGACCAGAATGGTGTCGCAGCGGTCCATGGTCCGATTGACCAGTTCGAAATAATGAGTCGCCAACGTCAGGTTGCCACCTTTGGCGGCGGCGACGGCCAGCCCGAGAAAGCTGCGTGGAAACCTTGCGGCTTCCGGCTCGGGCAGCACCGCCGCCAGTGCATGAAACTGCTGCAGCAGCCCGCGGGCGCCGGCATAGACCTGCCGCCATCCGCCCGCACTTTCGGAAAATTCCCCGGCAAGGCGGAAGTCCTCGGCATGCAAGGCGTGGCGGATGGCGCCCGCCCAGTCACGGCGCGCCGCATACCAGTGCGCCGCATTGCGCCTGATCTGATTGATGTCCAGCCCGCGCGCGAGGGCTTCCTGCATCAGGTATTCCTGGAATACCTGATGCAGCTTGAACTGCCTGTGCCCGTCGTCGAACGCTTCGATGGGCAGGCCGCCGGCGGCGATGTCGGAAGTCAGTTCGGCGGCCGCAGAAGGACTGACGACCGCGCTCGCCAGCTCGGCGCTGAAATAAGGCAGGGCCGCAACGCCGACCAGCGCCGATTGCATGGGGACCGAAAGCGACGAAAACACCTGTTCGGACAGGTAGCGCGCCATATCGAGCTGGGTGCCGCTGAATTCCAGCAGGTCCCTGTCGGTCACGGCCCCGTCGCGCAGCAGCACACGAGCCAGTTGCAGTGCCACGGCCCAGCCCTGGGTCTTTTTGACCAGCGCCTCTATCTGCGATTTGTCGAGCTTGACCCCGGCCATGGCGAGCAGGTTCTGAGCCTCTCCGGCCGAAAAACGCAGATCGCTGGCCTTCAGATAGGTGAGCTGGCCGTTCAGCTGCATCGCCGAGATCGCCAACCTCGGCTCCGATCTGGAGATGATCAGCAGCCGGAGGTTTCGTGCCTGCGGCGAAAACAGGAGCCGCGCCAGCGTCGCGTCGTTTTCGTCGCTCTGGGCGAAATGATAATCGTCGAGGAACAGGTAGAGCGGGCGGCGCAGCCGTTGTAACTGGGTCAGGATGACGCCCAGAGCATGCTGCTGCGACAGACTGGAATAGTCCTGCGCCCCAGCGGGGAAGACGTGTGCTGCGGTGAGAACTCCGAGCAGTCCGAGGAGGAAGTGGGTGCCGTCGCGATCGTCGCCATCGAGCGCGGCCCAGGCCGCCTGGTGGCCTTGCTTGCGCAAATCCTCGTAACGCTGGTTCATCAACGAGGACTTGCCAAACCCGGCAGGCGCTATAACCAGCGTCAGCCGTCGGTCGCCGGCATCATCGAGCAGCCGCAGCGTCCGGACGCGCCTGACCTGCGCCATGCGTGCATCAGCTTCACCTGCAGAGATGCGCTTGGGCGCCACCATTCTGTCGGAATCCAGGATCAATCAACAAGCCGATATCATGAGCCGCGCGAACATGTACACCTTGAGGCCACCCGAGGCGGCGTATGTGCTGCCGATCGGGGCCATCCGCGAGGCGGTTATGATACTGCGCCGGGCATCGCCAAACCTTCGGTGACATTGCCAAATACAGCCCCCAGCGCCCCTAACAACGACATCACCAACGAACGCGACGACGGCCTCGTCCGTTGGGTCAACAAGCTCGGTCATGGCCTGCTCGAGGTCGAGCGCAACGGCCGCTTGTCGCCGGCAATCATCCCATAACCTGACTTTCCCGCCCCAAAGCCGCCGGATCGGCCTCGTGGTGAGCTGGCCTCCACAAGCCGACGGTCGCCCCCGACACATCAGGCGCCCGGATGGTTTCGTCCTGGGCCAGCTGCTGTTGCGCGGCGCCCTGCGCGACAGGACGCGTCACCCGAACTACAACCAATGATTGATTTCAGGTTGCAGACAATACCTATTGCAGATTGTGCTGTTTTAGCTAAAAGGGCGGCCGACCCATCAAGGCTTTTTCCTGGAGCTTAAGGCGCGTGCGTGCGGAACGGATTGAACTTGCAACAATTGTGCTTTGCTACAAGGCGTCGCAAGACGTCGTCGGTGCCGTGCGCTCGTTGCTTGACCAGGACCTGCCGACGGAGATCGTCGTGGTCAATTCCGGCGGCGGCAATGTCGGCGCCGTGCTCGGCAACGCAGGCATCACCGTGCCGTGCATCGAGTTTTGCGAACGGCTCTATGTCGGGGCGGCGCGCAATCGCGGCATAGACAATACCAAGGCGCCGTTCGTTGCCTTCCTTGCCAGTGATTGTCGCGCCTGTCCCGGCTGGGTGGAACACCGCCTGCTCCGCCACCGCTCCGGCGCGCGCGCGGTGGCGAGCGCCATCGCCAACAGCCACCCGCGCAACCTGGTCGCCTGTGCCGCCTATATCGGCATGTTCATGCGGCGCCTGCCCGGCTTGCCTGAAACCATGGCGATCCGCTTCGGCGCTTCGTTCGACCGCGCGCTGTTCGACTGTTACGGCCGCTTCGATGAAGCCGTTCCGGCAAGCGAGGACACCGAGTTCCTGAAACGGCTGCCGCCTGAGTTGCAGCCCGTCTGGGAGCCTGATGTTCAGACCATCCACCTCAACGAAACGCGGCTTGCGCGGCTGATGATCGACCAGTTCCGGCGCGGCATCGGCCATGGCCGCGACATGCACCGGATCCTGGGCAAGTCCCATGCACGGATTGCCCGCGACGTGTTGCGCCAGTGGCGTCCGGCACGAGCTCTTGCGCGCGCCGGGCTGAGTGGCAGCGACCTGACCTATGTCATGGCGTCTATGCCGATCTTCTGGCTCACCTTGGCCGCCAAGGCCTGTGGCGTGCTGGTGTCGCAATGGTCCGCCGACAGGCCACATCCAGCCACCTCAGGCATCCCTGCGCGATAGGCTGCCCCTGATGATCTCATGCGAAATCAAGCCGAAATGGCCGCGGTGGAAGACGCTGTTGCGACGCAGGCAGAAGGTGATCGCCGTCTTCAGCTACCGCTTCGACGCACATCTGGTGCCTGATCTTCTCGCCAATATCGATCCCTTCATCGACGGCTGGGTGGCCTTCGACGACCGTGCCTCGACCGGCGTGTTCAGCAGCGAAGTCGGGCGCAGGCGCTGCCTGCTTGCGGCGGCGCGGCAGGCCGGCGCCGACTGGATCCTGGCCGTCGATCCCGACGAACGTTTTGAAACCGCCGTTGCAACCGAGATATCCGGCCTGACCAGGAAACGGGGGCGCATCGCCTGGGGTTTTCATTTCCGCGAGCTTTATGCACCGCTGAGCTACCGCAGCGACGGGATCTGGGGGTCCAAGATCCGCCATTGCCTGTTTCGCGCCTTCGACCCGGCAGAACGAACCGACACCGGCCTGCATGACCAGTGGTATCCAAAAAACGCCGGCTTCAGGGAGTTGCGCAGCGGGCTCAATCTCTATCATCTGAAGATGATCGACCCGGCACGGCGCGGCGCGCGGCGCGATCTCTACAGCTTTCTCGATCCCGACCGCCGCGACCAGGCCATCGGTTATGATTACCTGGCCGATGAAACCGGCGTGCAGCTCGAGCCCATCCCGGCCGACCGCCTTTATCATCCGCCTCACATCGACGACGGCGGCTTGTGGATGTTCGACCTCAGCGGCAAGGCCGGCGCACAAGGGCAGCCACGCTAGGCTTGTCCAGCCACTCTGCCATTCAGGCCAACGGCTGCCGGGCGCCGGCGAAACCTGCAACCACATCGCAAAGCGGCCTGGCCCGACGAACTTGGGCGGCAATGCGCCCCACGCCAGAGGTTCCGAAGAGGTTTAAGGCTTCCCGCAAGCAGTCATTCGTTAACGTTGCGAAGCAGAAGCCGACTACGCCACGATATCTGAAATTCACCTGCTTTGCGGGTTATGACCATCGGTAACGCGGATCCATGGCGTTGCGGCGGCCCAAGCTGACTTTGACGGCTTCGTTGGTCTGACGCTCGCGCGATGGGCAAAAGGCAATGATCGGAGCCTGTATCTGACGGATTGCGGTAAATCAAAGCCCGGCCTGTCGGTTGGGTTAAAAACGCGTGCGGCCATCTGGCCGCTGTTTGGACCGAAGCGAAATCCGATGAAACTCATGACACGTCTCTCGCTGACTACGCAGCCGAGGGTGTTCTCACCGATCTGCGGCTCCTCCTGTCGCACTGAAATAGCGTCCTGTGAGAGCTGGCCATGACATTGGCTGACAGTCCGCCAGAAAGAGTTGACATGCCCCAGCCTATCGCGACGGCCGATCCGTTTCCCGGCCTTTCAGAGGCCGAGGCACAAGCCCGGCTGGTTGCCGAAGGGTTCAACGAACTGCCGAGGTCCACCCAGCGCACACCGTTGCGGATTGCATTCGAGGTCATTCGCGAGCCGATGCTTGCGCTCCTGTTTGGCGGCGGCGTTGTCTATCTGCTTCTGGGCAATCTGGAGGAAGCGCTGATCCTGCTGGCCTTCGCCACGATGTCGATCGGCATAACCATCATACAAGAGACACGCACCGAGCGTGTCCTGGAGGCGCTGCGTGATCTCACCAGTCCTCGCGCCCTGGTCATACGCGCTGGTGAACGCAAGCGCATCGCGGGTCGAGAAGTCGTCCGGGGCGATGTCGTCGTGCTTGGCGAGGGCGACCGGGTGCCTGCCGATGCCACGCTCCTGCAGAGCCAGGACCTTCAGAGCGACGAATCGCTTTTGACTGGTGAGTCCGTGCCGGTTCGAAAGATTGCCGCCGACAGCGCCTCGCCATTGACCGAACGTCGGCCAGGCGGCGACGACCTGCCTTTCATATTCTCGGGTTCGCTGATCGTTCGCGGTTCGGGTATAGGAGAAGTCTCGGCGACGGGGCCACGAAGCGAAATCGGCAAGATCGGCCACTCGCTGAGTTCAATGGAGACAGAACCACCGCGATTGCAGGTACAAATGCGGCGCGTTGTCCGTATTTTCGCAATTGTCGGCGGCGCGGTCAGCGTCGTCGCGGTCCTGCTTTACGGGCTTCTGCGGGGCGGATGGCTTGACGCCGTGCTGGCAGGCATCGCGCTCGGCATGTCGATGCTGCCGGAAGAGTTTCCCGTCGTGCTGACGATCTTCATGGCCATGGGTGCGTGGCGCATATCGCAGGCGCGCGTCCTGACCCGCAGGGCCGCCGCGATCGAAACCCTTGGTTCGGCGACGATCCTTTGCACCGACAAGACAGGCACGCTCACCGAGAACCGGATGACGATTGCCGAGCTTCGGACGGCGGATGGAAAGTCAATTCGGATTGCGGACAAGCCGGCCGCCGATCTGCCGGCGGCATTCGCCGATCTGGCAGAAACTGGTGTGCTTGCCAGTACCGAGATTCCTTTCGACCCCATGGAGATCGCATTTCACAAACTCGGCAAGGAACGACTGTCCAAACGCAAGATTCTGGACAATCTGGATTGGCAACTGGTCCGCGCCTATCCGCTTCGACCCGGTCTACTGGCGATGTCCAATGTCTGGCAATCGACAGGCGGCAAGGACAAGTCGCTGATTGCGGCAAAAGGAGCGCCGGAGACGATCGGGGCGCTATGCCATCTGAACGCAAAGGAACTGAAGGCCTTGCAGGGTTCGGTCGAAGCCATGGCGGCCGAGGGGTTACGTGTGCTGGGCGTGGCCCGTGTGTTTCATCGCGGCGACGCCTTGCCAGAGACGCAACACGATTTCAAATTTGAGTTTCTCGGGCTGGTCGGCCTGACTGATCCACTGCGCGCGAGTGTCCCCGATGCCGTAAACGACTGCCGTTCGGCCGGCATCAGGGTGATGATGATCACCGGCGACTACCCGGCAACCGCCAAGGTGATCGCGCGCCAGGCCGGCCTCGACGCCGAAAGCGTGGTGACCGGCAGCGAGATGCAGTCGCTCAACGACGAAGAGCTGGCGCTGCGTGTCAAAACCGCAACCGTGTTCGCGCGCATCATGCCCGAACAGAAGCTTCGTATCGTCACCGCGCTGAAGTCGAATGGTGATATCGTCGCCATGACTGGCGATGGGGTCAACGACGCGCCGTCGCTGAAGGCAGCCAATATCGGCATTGCCATGGGTGGCCGTGGTACCGACGTTGCCCGCGAAGCGTCGGCGATCGTCCTGCTCGACGACGATTTCGGTTCGATCGTCAAAGCCGTTCGGCTTGGCCGCCGTATATTCGACAATCTGCGCAAGGCCATGGGGTTCATCATCGCCGTCCACGTGCCGATTGCCGGTCTCTCGCTGCTGCCGTTGCTGTTTGGCCTGCCAATCCTGTTCGGGCCGATACATATCGCCTTTCTGGAGATGGTGATCGATCCGGTGTGCGCGCTGGTCTTCGAGGCCGAAACCGAGGAAGACGATGTGATGCGCCGTCCGCCTCGCAACCCGGACGCGCCATTGTTCTCCGGCGCCTTGATCGGATGGGGACTTGTTCAGGGGACGCTGGCCTTCGCATTTCTCGCGGGCATATACCTTGTCGCCCTGAAGCAGGGCATGGCCGAGAACGAAATCCGGGCGCTGATTTTTTTCTCGCTGGTGCTGACAATCGTCGGGCTGATTTTTGTCAACCGCTCCTTCAGCGCATCGCTTCTGACCGCGATCATCAGGCCCAATCGATCGCTCATTTTTGTTGTCGTGGTCGTCGCTTCAACGCTGGGCGGCACACTTCTGTGGCCGTTCGCCACCAGTCTCTTTCGCTTCGGGCCGCTGCATCTCAACGATCTGGCGGTGACGTTTGCGGCGGGATTTGCCGTGTTGGCATGCCTGGAGTTGCTGAAGCCACTCTGGCGCAGGCACCTGAAAGGCTAGAAGCAGATTCTATCAGCAGATACCGGTCGTCGGTTGGAGATGAGATGGTCGTCAGCAAAGGTTGGAACGTGAAGGAAGCTCCCGGCGGCGACAGAATGAACGCCGAAAATCCGCGATCTCGTGGAAGCCATTTCAGCACGCTTGTGTTGGCAGCCGCTTCGATCGTGGGGATTGTCGTCTGCGCGCTGTTGGCTGAGCCATTTTTGGGCGCGATCACATGGGCAATGGCACTGGCAATCCTCTTTGTCCCTCTCCATGCCAGGATCGAGACAAAACTGAAACATCCCAACCTCGCGGCATTGGCTTCGGTTCTGACGATAGTACTCCTTGTCGTTGTCCCGACAGCTTTTCTTGTAGAACGCCTGGTCGAGGAGGCTGCTTCTGGGGCAGCCTCCATCCGAACCCGGGTAGCGGATGGAGAACTCCAACGCCTCCTGGAGGCCCATCCCGGCATCGCACCTATTGGGACGTGGATAAATCAACAGATCGATCTGCCGTCGATTTTGGCGAGCCTTGCGACTTGGCTGAGCAATGCCGGTGCAACGTTCGTGAGGGGCTCTGTGTTGCAGGTGGCGGAAGTTCTGCTGACGTTTTACATGCTTTTCTATTTCCTGCGTGATCGCAACGCAGTCGCGCGCCTGCTTCACGATTGGATGCCGTTGGTGAGCGCCGATACCGAGCGACTGTTCCAGCGGGTGTTCGATACCGTGCATGCGACGGTATACGGGACGTTGGCGGTCGCTGCGGTTCAGGGTTCTTTGGGCGGGCTGATGTTCTGGATGCTCGGGTTGCCGACGCCCCTTCTTTGGGGCGTGGTGATGAGCCTCCTTTCCGTCGTGCCAGTGCTGGGTGCGTTCATCGTGTGGATACCAGCGGCAATCCTGCTGCTGCTTGATGGTGACTGGGGCAAGGCCCTGATCCTCGCGGCCTGGGGTGGCATCGTTGTAGGCGGAATCGACAATGTCCTTCGTCCGATGTTTGTGGGAACCCAACTGAGGCTCCATACGATTCCCGCTTTCATATCGATGATAGGTGGGCTCGCCCTGTTCGGGGCTCCCGGATTCATACTCGGACCCCTGGCTGTTACAGTGACGATGCTCCTGGTCGAGCTATGGGCTGCGCGTGACAAACTCAACAATCGCAAGCAACAGGAATGACCAGTGCGGACGTGTCCTGCGCTCGACAGCGCGGGGCAAACGCACGGATAGCTACCAGTCGCATCCGGACCGGCGGGCGGCCCGCCGCTTACACCGCGGTACCGACCAGCACGCCGATGCCGGCAGTGAGCGCCATGGCAAAGGCACCCCAGAAGGTGACGCGCAGCGTTGCACGAATGATGTTGGCGCCACCGGCCTTGGCGCCGATGGCGCCCAGCAGAGCGAGGAAAAGCAGAGACGCCACCGAGACCCCCATCACCAGCATGGAGGCCGGCGAAATCAGCACCATGAGCAGCGGCATCGCCGCGCCCACGCTGAAGGTCGCCGCCGAGGTCAGCGCCGCCTGGATCGGGCGCGCCGTGGTCATTTCGGAGATGCCGAGTTCATCATGGGCGTGCGCGGCCAGTGCATCCTTGGCCATGAGCTGATCGGCGAGCTGGCGCGCCAGGCCCGCTTCCAGCCCGCGCTTGACGTAAATCTGCGCCAGTTCCTCGCGCTCGAATTCGGGCTGGGTCCTGAGCTCCTCGCGTTCACGGTCGAGGTCGGCATTCTCGGTGTCCGACTGGGAGCTGACCGAGACATACTCGCCGGCAGCCATCGACATGGCGCCCGCCACCAACCCGGCTATGCCGGCGACCAGAACCTGCGAGGTCGGCGCGGCGGCCGACGCAACGCCGACGATCAGGCTGGCGGTCGAGACGATGCCGTCATTGGCTCCCAGCACGGCGGCGCGCAGCCAGCCGATGCGCGACACCAGGTGGTTTTCGACATGCAGGCGGCTCATGCTTTTCTCCGGATCGTGCCTTCGAGTTTCGTGGCGGCCGCGACTGTGTTGGAAACCGTGCCGTACTTGCGGACATTCTTGTGCAGCAGCTCCAGCCGCTGGTCGGTTTCATCGGTGTCGACGACAAGCTCGTAGTCGATGGAGGCAATCCCCGGCGGGCTGTCGCGCCGAACGGCATGCAATGCGACCTTGACGCCGCGCAGCTTGAAACCGAGCATCGGGGTGACGCGCTCGATGCCCTTGATCATGCAGGCGGCGATGGCCGCCAGAAGCAGTTCGGCTGGATTGAATGCATCGGCCCGGCCCTCGAGACAGGTGTCGAGAATAAGCGCGGCGTTCTTGGTCGTGGCGACGCTGCCTCGTGCATCGGTCCGTCGGGCTTCAACGCTATATTCGAACATGGTGTCACCTGCCTCGCCGCCCACCTTGCAGGCGCCATTTTGGCGTTTCTAGCCTCCGTCCCGGAACCCGGCGTTGATCCAGGTCAGAAATCCGACGGGTTTCCTGAAATGCCAGCTGCGCGGGTCACCGTCCCTATCGACGATCAGCTCAGACCGTGCTGGAGGACAAAACCTCCTTCGACCGGCTCCCAAGCCGCAGCTTTCTGAGGCACCGGTGCCGCAGCAAAGCCATGACGACGAGATCGCAGGCTTCGGCCCGAGACAATTACAGCATAGCTTAGGCTGGTCTTTATTCTCGGCATGCAGGACGTTGCCGTCGACGCCAAGTTTCCCGGCGATCCGCCTGCACCGGTCGAGGACTTGCGCGGCGCGGCCGGTTAAGGCACCTGGCAAACAATGAGCGGACAGACGGCTTCCGGCCCCAATCACGACGTCAACATGTCGACCTTGCAACACACTGCCGCAAGAGTTTGAGCTTTCAGATGCTCGAGATCACGGAGTGTGTTGATGACGTTTCTCGACCTTGCGTTCAGAGATTTTGTTGACGCACTTGAAACGGCAATCAAACACCGAAGTGGCCTCGGCACGGATGCCCGCTTTGGCGGCCAAGTCTCGGCATGACTGAGAAAGACGGCGATAAGCGTCGCACCGATAGGTTCAATGACCTTCGTCGGGCCGCAAGCGGGATTTGAGCCGCACGATTGTTCGGGCAAATAGGCCGTCGTCCGCTGTCGCGCGCGCGAGCACGAGAGCGCCCTGAATTCCCAGAACGACATCCTCGGCGCTCTCCCCGGCGGCGGCGGGACTCCATCCTTGCCGGATTAGAGCGTCGCGCAAAGCCGCGATCCACTGGATGAAATATCCTGAAATCCGATCGGCAAACCGATCGCGCGTACCGTCGAGGGCAAAGGCGCCCACGAGGCAAATGCGTCCACCCGAGCGGAAGTAGGAATCAACGGCATCCCACATCCGCGCAATGGCAGCGCCCGGTGGCTCGCTTCGCAGTGGCTCGAAGACATGGCGCTCAAACCAGGCGCCAACATCCTCCAGTACCGCGTTCGCCATCTCCTCCTTGCCGCCCGGGAAGAAGTGATAGAGGCTGCCTTTGCCCATGCCGGTCCTCTCGGTGATCCGGCTCAACGAAGTCCCCTCGTAGCCAAACTCCCGGAAGACTTCGGCCACGAGGGGGATGACGTCTGGGCGCTCGTTGAGCGTCCGCATGCGATTAGCCTCGCTACATTAGAGGCCCAGGTCGGAGAGCCCGGGGTGATCGTCCGGCCGCCGGCCGAGAGGCCAGTGGAACTTGCGATCCGCTTCCTTGATCGGAAGGTCATTGATGCAGGCGAACCGTCGCTGCATCAAGCCTGCGGCATCATATTCCCAGTTTTCGTTGCCGTAAGAGCGGAACCAGTTGCCGCTGTCGTCGTGCCATTCATAGGCGTAGCGGACGGCGATCCGATTGTCATTAAAGGCCCAGAGTTCCTTGATCAGGCGGTAATCGAGTTCCTTTGCCCATTTCCGGGTGAGGAAGGCCACGATCTCGGCGCGACCGCCGGTGAATTCGGCCCGGTTCCGCCAGCGGCTGTCTAGGGTGTAGGCCTTAGACACCTTTTCAGGGTCGCGGCTGTTCCATCCATCTTCCGCAAGGCGGACCTTCTGCGTTGCGCTATCGAGGGTGAAAGGTGGGGCGATCATGCTCATTCGCGTTTGTCCTGTACCGGTTAATCCATCGTGGGTTGAACGGTACAGGGCGAACGGCTATCTCGCTCATTGTACCGATAGGTACACGATAGACCGATCGGTACAAAACTGTCAACGCCTCGTTGGCGTCGGTTGTCCGTAGTACTGGCAGTGCGGGGCGGTAGCCGCTCCAGAGCATTTCCGCTTTTCTTCGAATCGCGGAATCGCGCTATCTTCTTGTTTTTGCGCAACTCCGGACGGAAAACCGCGGCGCAGTTTTCCTGGAATTGCTCCAGGTTTGGTTCCAATCGGTTTTCAAACTTTGATGCGATAGGACGCGATCGATGGGGCCGCCTAAGCGTATCGGCGTTGAACCGATGATATCGGCAGTGCAGGCACGCTGCACCACCTGAGCCCGCGCCCGCCGGCGCTGCTGCGAGGCCGGCGCACAAGGACAGCCAGGCTAGGCTTGTCCAGCCACTCTGCCATTTGGGCCAAGGGCTGCCGGGCGCCGGCGAAACCTGCAACCACATCGCAAAGCGGCCCGGCCCGACGAGCTTCGGCGGCAATGCGCCCTCATATCGGCCGTTCGGTGCTGCACTTCGATCATCTCCCAAGCGGTCGTTCGCTATGGAATGACGTTCACTTCGCCTTTACCGGGATTATGGCAACCTCTCCAATCATGCGGGCCGGTCCGGATTTTCACTACTGATTGGATGTATGAACTATTACAATGTCATAGGTTTGCTGAACACGAGCATGGCTGCGATATTCTGTATCGCGCTGCTAACGATATGGCGAAACAATCGCGCCCTGAAATATATAGGGATTCTCGGCCTGTCCTATGGGATTCGGTCGCTGTGCTTCGGCATTTTCTACTTTGCCTTCTCCCTTGAAAATCCGGTTTTGCGATATTCGGCGAACATCTTCCTCCTGTTCGCGATAATGCTGCTCTCTGTCGGCTTGTCCAATCGGCGCTTACGACAGCCTCGCTACGGCGCTCTCCTTGCTATCGCTGCGATGACGCTCGGACCGCTCCACTATTATCAGTTCATCGAACCGAACCTGCTCGCCCGCGTCATCATTCTCAATTCTGGGCTGGCCCTGCTCAGCCTCCTGATGTTGTGGGATGTCGCGAAGGCGCCACGCCGCTCGCCGGTCGAGCAGGTTCTGCTCGGGTTGTTACTCGTATCTTGTGCAGGCTATCTTCTTCGCCCGCTCTTCCTGATCGCGTCAGGGGCCTCCGGCGAGCGGTTCGAAGGTTCCTACTGGCTTGTCGTTTCGATTTCTGATGCTCTTATCTGCGCGATGACTGCTGTTGGTGTGCTTGCGGTTATTGCAAGCGACGTGATGGATGAAATCAAGACTGATGCGCTGATCGACACCCTATCGGGATTGTTCAATCGCCGCGGCTTCGAACCGCGCGCACTAAGAGCATTAGCGAAGCGGACGGCCGGCAACCCGCCTGCCGTGATCCTCGCTGATCTCGACCACTTCAAATCGATCAACGATCTATTCGGCCATAGCGGTGGCGACTTGATCATTCGGAGGTTTTCCGAGGTTCTCAAGCAGAAGGCGCCCGGCGATGCGATCATGGCGCGTCTTGGTGGTGAAGAATTCGCAGTCATGTTGCCTTCAAATGCGAGCGCCTCTGCCTACCAATTGGCGGAAGAGTTAAGAACAGCGTTTAAACAAATCGCATCTGACACCGTAGCGGGTGAGGCACACCCGACGGCCAGTTTTGGCGTCGCGATTGCGCGGGAGGATGAAGGCCTCCCGTCTTTGATCGAGCGTGCCGATCATGCCCTCTATAGGGCAAAGGGCAACGGTCGCGATCGCGTTAATCTTGCCGAGTAAGCCACGCTAATATGGCCCTCTCAGAGGGCTACTGCAAACGCCGGACCGACTGTCCGCTATCTCTGTTGGACGTCCCAAGATCGGACAGTCCGCAATCGGTCCCAAAAGCGGCTCCAGAAATGTCGGCCCGCCTCGCCGATCCCACGCCCGGCCCGACCCTGCCGCCGCGCCGGGCACCCTGCCCTATCCAGGCATCGGCGCTGGTTGCCTGCTCCTTGCGGTCGCGGCGTTTGTGCTCCCGACGCCGCCATCGGCGCAGACAACACCTGCAGCGGACCGACATTTGCCGTGCGGCAAGTGGCGGCTAGCCGAGCAGATTGTCGGCGACGCGGGCAAAGACACGCGCGCCGATCGGGATCAGGTCGTCGGGAAAGTCGTAGTCGGGATTGTGCAGCGACGGGTGGGTGGTGCCGGCGCCGAGGAAGAACATGGCTGATCTGGCCGCGCGGCCGAACAGCCCGAAATCTTCCGATGCCCGCATCGGCAGGGCGTCTTCTGAGTGCCGGATGCCTTCATCGTCCAGCGCCTGCCTGAGATGTTCGACCGCCTCGGTTGCATTGACGCTGGCAATGAAAATCTCGTGGTAGCTGATGTCGTGGTCGAGGCCATGTACCGCTGCCGTCGTCGCCACCAGCTGTTCGGCAGCCGCGCACAGGCTTGCCATGTTGTCGTCCTGCCGGGTTCTCAGGCACGCCCACACCTCGGCATATCCCGGCGCAATGCCGAACACCGCCTCGCCCATCGTCGCATGCGTGACGGTGACCATGCGAAAGCCGTCGTCGGCGAATGTCGCTGCGCCGAGGCCGGGAAATGCTGTCACAAGCTCCGCCAGGGCCAGGCGCGGCGAGGTGCCGGTCTCGGGCATGGAGGAGTGCGCGGTCTTGCCCTTCAGCCGCACCCGCATGCCGCGCGAGGCGCAGTTGACCGTGCCGGCCTTGAGCCTGACGTCGCCGAGCGGCACGCCGGGCAGATTGTGCAGCGAAAAGGCAAAGTCCGGCGCGATCTGTTGATAACGCGGGTCGGCGACGACGCCGGCCGCCCCGTCGCCGGTTTCTTCGGCCGGCTGGAACATCAACACGGCGCGGCCGCGTGCCGGGCGCTTCCGCCCCAACCGCCGGCCAAGCCCGGCAAGGATCGCCATATGCCCGTCATGGCCGCACATATGCGACTTGCCAGGCACCAGCGACGCGTGCGCGGCACCCGACAGCTCCTCGATCGGCAGCGCATCGAGCTCGCAGCGAAACAGCACTGTCGGCCCTGGTGCTGCACCGTCATAGACCAAAGCGACGCCATGTCCGCCCATGCCCGTCAACACCGTGTCGGGAGCGCTGTCGCTGAGGAACGCCACCACCGCTGCGGCGGTGTTTTGTTCCTCGTTGGAGATCTCGGGATGCTGATGCAAATGCCTGCGCCAGGCCGTCAGTTCGACAAGGTCGTGATTGGTCAGGGTCAATTCGAACTTCTCCCGCTGCTGGTCATGACGGCCTTTCGGCACACGAAGCTGCGACCGCCCTGCTCCCCGCCACGACCATAACCGCTTCGGTTCGATCCTGCATGGTGGCGCAGCGGTTGCAACGCCTGTGCCAGCGCGAGGATGGCCGCGCTTGGCTCAAGCCGATTGGAGAAATGGGCCTTGCCGGCTTGAGCCAAGCGGCACGTTCCGAACGGCGGCCCACATCGCGTATCGGCAAATCATGACGCCGGCCTGGAAAAGCGAAAACAAGGCTGCGGCCAAGGGACGAACACTCTGCTTGCCTGCGTCGCCCATGTGTTCGTTACGCGCCGCCCGCTATCCGCCGCCCACTATCCGCCAGCCCGCTATCCGCTTGCAGCTAGCTCCTTCGGTTGCCTGTCAGACGTCGACAATGTGGCGTAGCATCCGACCTGGTCGCCCGAGGGATTGGGGGGCAAGATGGGCGTTGACGGGTTTCGACCGGCGGGCGTCGTTGCGGTTGCAGTTGCGGCCGCGAACGCCCTGGCCCTGCCACTGGCCCTGCCAATGGCCCTGACCCTGGCAATGCTCGCAGGCATGATGCTGCCTTGGGCTCCGCCGGCACATGCCACCGATGTCGACACCGCGATCGTGTTCGCAGTCGATGTCTCGGCATCCATCGATCCGAGCACGGCCGCCCTGCAACGCGACGGCCATGCCGCGGCGATCTCCTCACCCGAGGTTGTCGCGACCATTGCCCGCAGCCGCAGCGGCTGCATCGCCGTCACCTATGTCGAATGGTCAAGCCAGGGACAAATGCGCCTGGTGGTGCCGTGGACAAGCGTCTGCGGCGGCGCGGACGCGCAAGCTGTCGCATCCGGCATCCGCAATAAGGGCGACAGGGGTTATGGATGTCATACATACTGTGCGACATCCATTTCGTTCGCAATCGATCTGGGCGTTCTGCTGCTCGAGAGCTTTCCTGGGCATGCCGCCCGCAAGATCATCGACATCTCGGCCAATGGCACCAACAATGATGGCGTGCCGGTTGAAGAAAGCCGGCTGCGGGCGATCGCCAATGGCTGCACGATCAACGCGATCGCCTTGCCGGAAGTGCTGCGCGGCATTCCGCGCGATCTCACCCGGTATTTCGCCGACAATGTGATTGGCGGTCCGAACGCCTTCGTCATGCCCCTGTCCACCCCGCGCGACTATGCACTGGCGCTCAGGCGCAAGATGGTGAGAGAAATAAGCCGGTCGCTCAGCAGTGAAAAAATGCTCGCCCAGCGGTAGTTGCCCCGAGCAATTCCACGACCCGAGCATTCCACGACCCGAGCATTCCACGACCCGGGCAATTCCACGACCCGAGCATTCCAGGACCAGGGCAAGTCCAGCAAAACTGCGTAGCGGGCCAGCCATTCCAGACAGCTTGGTCAAAGCGGATCATGCCTGGGCACGGCAGCTTGGTCCGGCTTGGCATTTTCGCGCAGCGTCCTGGCCAGGGCCTTGGCTTTGTCGAACTCGGCGCGACGGCGCGCAATGTCTTCGGCGGAGATACGGTCCACATTCTGATAGTCGAGCTTCCAGTCGGGGCTTGCGCCCCACACCAGCGGCGATTGCACGGTGGTGCGGGCAGCTGGCGCTCGCTCGAGCACGTCAAGGGCAAGCTGCAGCGTTGCGGCTTGGGAAGCCAAATCATTGGGCCGCCCCGCGGCATTGCCAAGGGGAAAATCCGAAAACAAAAACCGCGGCACGCCGACGAACTCGACAATGTCCTTGGCGCAGCCCATCACCACGGTGGCGATGCCGTTGGTTTCCAGCGCGCGGGCGGCAAGGCTGACGCTCTGGTGGCAAACAGGGCAATTGGCAACCAGGATGGCCGCGTCGACGGCATCGCTGCGGCAGCGGGTTACGATTTCGGCACAGTCGACTTCAAGTGTCGTGCGCTGGCTGCGATTGGTTGGAAGCCCGTGAAAACGCCGCGCCACTGGCCCGCTACGGCCACGCTCCGCCGCGCGGCGCATTTCCGGCAGCGGAAAGTAAGTGCCGGAATCCTCAGCCGTCGTGTGCTTGCGGTCAATGGCGACGTGTGAAATGCGCAGATCGTGGTCCTGGGAGGTGTCGCCGGAATAGACGGTGTAGAACTTCGCCGCCGCGTTGTAGGCTGCGCCAGGTCCCTGATCGCCCTTGCCGGGCTGATAGGGCGCTGCCGTTGTGACGATGGTCACGCGACAGTGCTTCAGCGGCTTTTGCAGCGGTTGAAACGGCACAGTGGCATAGTGTGCCCAGCTGTATGGCTCGCCATAACCAAGCGCCAGATAATAATCGCGGATGCGTTGCATGTAAGGGATCGGCGCATCATCGGCAGACGCAAAACCGAACCTGTCGCCATGCGCGCTCGTCATCGCTGCAAGATCGCTCCGTCAAACGACTATGCCGTATTGATAGCAGGCGCGGACGGCGGCGCCATTGAAATCTGCCAAGCGCAGCCTGTCGTGCTGATCCACTCGTCTGGGCGGAACCGCCCAACGGCCTGCAATGAGCCGGTCGCGCCGCTGCTGCCATGGTGCCCCAAGCCGGCGCCGCCGCGTCTGCCGCCGCCACTGGTACCGCGGCCGGCGCATCACCCGCTGCTACCGGCGGCGTGTCTGGTATCGACACTGGTAGCTGACGGCATCGGGCACATGGCCGCTCTGCTTGCGGCCCCGGAACGGTCATTTTCCAGGCATCCGAATTCCAGCCCTCCGCAACCTCGTCAGCCGGCACGGGCGTTGTCGCCGTCAGGCCCTTGGCCTAAGATGAGCCCGTCACTCCTCAGCTGCGAGGATGCAATGATCAAGCAGACACGCTTTTTGGCAATCGGGGCCTGGCCGGTAACAAAGGCCTTGTCGGTGATCGGGGCTTGCTCGCTGCTTTGGCTTGTTGCGCTGCCGGCCCAGGCGAATGAGCTGGGTGATCTTGTCAGGAACGGCGACGTCGCGGCGGTGACCTCGGCCCTGGACAAGGGTGCGGCCATCGACGAAATCGACGGTGTTACGGCGCTCTATATCGCCTGCGAAACCGGAAATGCCGCGCTGGCGGAACTTCTGGTCAACCGTGGCGCGGACGTCAACCTGCCCGTCAGCTGGCAGCGAACGCCACTCTATGCCGCCACCAAGGCCGGCTTCGCCGACATCGTCAAGCTGCTGCTCGGCCATGGCGCCGATCCAAACCAGCTGGCGAAAGGGCAGACCCCGCTGCATGTGGCTGCCGAGACCGGCTGCCTTGCCTGCGTGACCTCCCTTGTCGAGGCCGGGGCCGAGGTCAACGCCCTGACGTCGAATGGCAGCCCGCCTATCCATCTGGCCAAGCTCGCCGGTCACGACGACGTCGTCGCCTATCTCAACAGCCACGGCGCCAACGGACCGACAATCCAGCCGATTTCGCCACGACTTGCCTCGGCAGATGCGCAATCGGGCAAGGACATTTTCGGCACGACCTGCGCGGCCTGCCATCTTGCGGCACCTGGGCTCAAGGTTCCGAAACGCGCCAATCTGTGGGGCATCGTCGGACGGCAGAAGGGTTCTGAGAGCGACGTCCAGTATTCGTCAAGCCTGAAGCAGGCCGGAGGCGTCTGGGGCTTCGAGGAGCTCAATTTTTTCATCGCCAATCCCGCCCTCACCTTGCCTGGAACGGACATGTCGTTCCCCGGGCTGGCGGACGAAAACCAGCGTGCCGACCTCATCGCCTATCTCAGGACCCTGAGCGAGACCCCGCTGCCGCTTCCCGGCAAATGATTGCCCGCTGAAACGGATGCGGATGCGCTGCAGGTTTCCCGAACGGCTCGTGTGTCACTGGCATTGCCGGTCCAAACGGCGGCGACATGCAGATCCTGTGCGCCGAAAGCCGGCAAGCGGCGCTTAGGTTCAAGCGCAAGCTGGTCACGACTTCTGCTTGGGCTTCGCTGATGCCGGCTTTTTGCGGATGCGCATGCCCCGCCCTTCCGGATTTTCGATCTCAAAGGCATTGGTTCCGCGGACGACATCGCTGAGCTTGCGGAAGCCGAAATTGCGGGGATCGAAGTCGGAGGACAGGTTCGACAATTGCTTGCCGACCGCTGACAGCGATGCCCAGCCATCTTCCGTCTCGACCTGATCGAGAACGCGGCGGATGATCGGCGCGGCCGCACTCGGCGGCTGCAGCGGCTTGGATTTGCTTCCTGCCGCCTCCGCATTGGCCGGCGCATCGGGCAGCAGGTTCTCGGTGTAGGTAAAGCGTCGACAGGCCTGGCGGAAACTCTCCGGTGTCTTCTGCTCCCCGAAGCCGAAGACATCGACGCCCTGCTCGCGGATACGCGCCGCCAGGCGTTAGAAGAAATCATGGCGCGCCCCTTTGCTTTGCAGGTCCGTCAAGGGTTTCGCAAGTGCGTATCCGTGCGAATTCGGGGCAACGATTAGAGGGCTGAGCAATAAGGGCTTGGTGCTGATCCATTGCTTTGGCTAAATTTAGATTCTGGTGCTTTGATTCTTCGCGAGGGATTTATGGACGGCAGATTGAAGAACGAGGCTACCGCCGAATTTCTTCATGGCGACGCGATTGAACAGCTCTACGTTGTTCCGTCTGGAAGCTGCTCACTGGTAGTGTCCTCGCCCCCATACAACATCAGGAAATTGTACGAGCGAAACGACCGACGCACGTATGACGAATACATCTCTTGGCAACGAGAGGTGGCAAAGGAAACGGTCGCAAAACTGACCCCTGATGGCAGCCTTTGTTGGCAGGTTGGCACCTACGTGTCCGATGGTGAGATTTTCCCCTTGGATATTCCATTCGTGGAAATATTCCGGAGCTTAGGGCTGAAGCTTCGTAACCGGATCATCTGGCGGTACAATTTTGGACTAAACGCGGACCGCCGATTTTCCGGTCGCTATGAAACTTTGCTATGGTTCACCAAGTCTGACGATTACTATTTCAATCTGGATCCGGTAAGAATTCCACAGTTGTATCCAGGAAAGCGCCACGGCGCCAGTAAAGGCGCGAAGGCGGGTCTTCCGAGCGGGAACCCGCTCGGCAAAAATCCTTCGGATTACTGGGAATTCCTTGCAGAGAACGACTTTAAGGAAAATCCGGTTTGGGACATTCCTAACGTGAAGTCTCGGCATCCGGAGAGGACTGATCATCCATGCCAGTTTCCGGTCGAACTGGTTGAGCGTTGCGTGCTCGCCCTGACTCGACCAGGTGATACCATCCTTGATCCATTTGTAGGCACGGGGGCGACTGCCATCGCAGCGTTGAAGCATCAACGAAATGCGATCGGGGTCGATCGGGAGTTTTCCTATCTTGAGATTGCCCGCAAGAGGCTTGCCGAGCTCGCCGAGGGTATTCTGCCATTGCGCCCCTTAGGAAAGCCCGTCCGGAGACCAAAGGCAACCGAGAAGGTGGCGAAGGTTCCAGACGAGTGGAGAATGGCGGCGGCGGCGGAATAAGAGAGGCCTTGGGGGGGGGGACAGGATGGCGAGTTCGAAAAAAAAGAAGAAGGCAAAGAAGAAGATTCTTAGCCCAGAGGAGAAAGCCACCCGCTCATTGCAGCGTCGACATAGGAACGAGATCCGGGCCACCTTTGTGGCTGCAGGTTTCTCTAGAGTCGATGGCGCTGCGGACAAGCAATTTACATTCGATGGTGTGACAAGCGATTTTGACGACGCTTTCATTATGGAGAACGTGATCGTCTTCGCCGAGTATACAATCACCAAAGAGTCCGAGATATCGGCGCACATAAAGCCGAAATATATTCTCTATGAGAAGATCGCCAAAGGTCAGGCAAGTTTCGTCGCCTTCGCAAGAGGAGCACCACTAAATCTCGAAGGGTCGCTCGATAGCAAGTATAAAAATGAACATTTCCGAGTCGTCATCCTCTATTGCTCGCTGAATACGGTGAAAGCGGAGCTAAAGGAGCAGATACCCTACGCAACATTCCTGGACTATAGCGTAGTTCGATATTTCAAATTGCTGACGCGAACCGTTAAGCTCTCGGCCAGAAACGAGATGTTGGCCTTTCTGGGAGTGGGTTACAGCGAATTCGGTGATCGCGCTGTTATGAGCAACCCACCATCGCGTGAGCCCTTTCCTGGATCAGTATTACCCGAAAGCCATTCAAATTTTCCGCAAGGATTCAAGGTCGTCTCATTTTACATCGATCCGGCAGCTCTGCTGTCGCGCTCGTACGTGCTGAGGCGTGACGGATGGCGTGAACGAAGCGGGCTCTACCAGCGTATGATCATACGAGGGAAGATCGAATCGGTGAGAAAGTATCTCGTCGAGCACAAGCGTGTCTTCGTGAACAATATCATTGTGACCCTGCCTGATGGCACCAAGGTCCTCGATCAGAACGACGATACGATCGATCCTGCCAAAATAAACAAAACGCAAGCTGGGACGATATCGATCCCCTATGACTTTAATTCCATTGGCTTGATAGACGGCCAACATCGCGTTTTTTCGTATTACGAGGGTGGAACAAACGAAAAGGTAATCGCCCCTCTGCGAACGCAGCAGAATTTGCTTGTGACCGGAATTATTTATCCCTCGGGCGTAGGTCCAGACGAGAAGACTCGCTTCGAGGCGGCTCTTTTCTTGGAAATCAACTCAAATCAGGCAAATGCCAAATCGGAGTTGAAGCAAGCAATAAATCAAATCATTCGCCCGTTCACAGTCGACTCTATTGCCCGTGATGTCCTTGACAAACTCAATGATGGGACCGGCGCGCTTGCTGACAAATTTGCCCGGCATTACTTTGAGACGCAGTTCATCAAGACTACTTCGGTGGTCAGTTATGGTCTGCGACCTCTTGTTCGACCCTCTCTACCCGGGCCGATTTTTAGTCGTTGGACAGACCCCGACAAAGATACGTTTGTTGCCACCGAGAACGATGTGGCTCGTAAGCGGTATATCGATCATTGCGCAACTCAGATCGGCGTTTTTATAGCGGCGGCGAAATCTCAATTGCCTTCTTCGCTGTGGACAACTGACCGGAAGGTTAAGGATAGACTCCTGACGCCAACAGTCATCAACGGGTTAATCGGCGCCATGCGACAGGCAGTTGAGGCTGGTGTCCCGATGAGTTTTGAGGCTCTTCGGATTGCTTTTTCTGGCTTGGGTGAATTCCCTTTCAGCACATACACATCGAGCCGGTACACTGTGATGTCGTCGGATATTTATACGCAGTTTCTTGCGTCGCTGGCTACCGCATCCGCGGATAGCGACTAAACTTGCCGGAGCCTCTGGTCGCCGGGTGGCAACCCGGTTCGACAAGTATGAAAGCGGTGATGTTCCCGGTATCCGTTGGTGTGGCGACTATCTTGTTTGGCAATGCCAAACGCCGCCGGTCCGCTCCCACCCCCTCGCAAGCCGCCCTAGACAGTGCACCTACGCTGCAACACAGCTCTTTGAGAGCGTGCAAACTGACAACGGTTCCTTTGATCGAAAATTCATGCGACTTGGCCCCGTCTCCTTAGGTGGAAAACATTCATGACTACCCAGTTCGCTATCACGGCAGTCGATGTTGACTTGCCGAAGCTCGGCCCTCAAAGATTGCGCTTCACTGATCATGCTGACGCCATGTCGCGCTCGACGATTTTGGTCGGGCGCAACGGCACCGGCAAATCGACAATATTGCGTGAGTTGGCGATGGCGTTTCGGGCGTATTTTGCGACCATGAAGCCGAGCAGCCGGCAGGGCCGCGATCGTGTCGATTTGATCGCTATCAGCGTCAACGAGCAACATGCAGTGCTGAGCCTAAGGAGCAGTTCGAAGGAGTTCCGTGAGGAGCGTGAAGTGATTACCGGCCGCGGCCTCAAGCCACGGCGGTTGATCGCTTTGTCTTTCACCCCGTTCGACAAATTTCCACCTGCTGACGATACGTATCGTCGCGACCGCCCATTGGTCGAAGATCCGTTCTACGTCTATCTCGGTTTCAAGAATGACTATCGTAGCCTTTCGCCGCGTGGGCGACTGCTGCGCTCGATCGACCAGCTTGCCTTTGCCGAATCTACTCCGCAGGCAGATAAACGCGTAGTCGAGGCGTTCGCCGCGATTGGCTACGATCCCGTCATCAAGATCACATACGAGCTCGACACGGCCCGAGTGCGCCGCTCCGGCTATATGGACGAGGCGCAGATGGTAGCTCTCGAGAAGAGAATTGAGGAGTTCGCACGCGCCTCCGGCATCAAGCGCAAGCAGCTATCCTATCGATTCGATTTCCGGTACGGTCGGCGCGACGTGACTTTGCCGATCAGCTTCGAGGAGATCCGCGACCTTACCCGCTCCGGTCTATTCAGGCTTGTCTCGGTAACCCTTGATCGCGTCGAGGGCGAGCCGGTAGAGTTGCTCGAACTCTCCTCTGGCGAGCTTAACCTCTTGTCGGGCTTCTTGGGGCTTGCCGCTTTTCTCGAAGACGGTTGCCTCATTCTCATCGACGAGCCTGAGAACAGCCTGCATCCCGAATGGCAAATCCGCTATGTCGAGATGCTGGAAACAGTATTGCGCCAGCATCAGGGCTGCCATTATGTCATCGCTACACATTCACCGCTGATAGTCAGCGGCGTCGCCGACCGCAACGCGAAGGTGCTTCGGCTCGACCAGCACCCGATAGAAGTTCCCAGCGAAGTTCTCGCAAATGCGTCGCCCGACGCGACACTACTCAACGCTTTTCATACCGTTACTAAGGGTAACAATTTCCTGAAGCAGCTGGTCTTGGAGGCGCTAACGCTCGTTGAAACCGGGGAGCATCATAGCTCCCGTGCGCTAGATATTGCTAATTTCTTGGCGAGCAAGGTCGAGCAAATCCCCCACGAGGACCCGCTTCGCGAGCTCACCGCCAATGTGATCCAGGCGCTCCTGTTGCCGCGATGATCGAGCTCTTGCAATCAGAGCTGGCCGAGATTGCCGCGGTACGCATAGCGGTCAGCGAGTCCAATTTTAACAGCTGGTTCGACAAGTCGGGCATCAAAGCCCGTTTCAAGAAGGCGTGCATGCAGCAGCAGCGATTGCGGTGCTGCTATTGTCGCAAGTTCAAGGACACGACCAACAACAACGAATGGGATCTAGAGCACGTCCTATGCGAGCAATGGTATCCGCAGTTTTTCGCCACCCCCGGCAATCTCGCGGTCGCGTGCAAGCAGTGCAATATCGCCAAGAACCAAGCAGACGTACTACTCCCTCAGCCGCGACCGGATCCCCGCCTGGAGGAACTACCCATCGAATCTCACCGCTACTCGATCCCGCATCCTTGGATCGATGATTGGGACGCGTTTCTTTCACACGTGAATTATCAAGTCTATCGTTCAGATAGCGAGAAAGGCCTTGCGCTCATCAAGCTGTGCAAGCTCAATAAGATCGCGGTGGAAGAAGGTGGACTGAACTACGACACGGTTGCCGCCGCGGTCAAAACCGAGTTTTTCGAGTTGGTCGACAATGCGATCGACCCGCCACCTCTGGATGCAGAGGTGCTGGAGCGCGTTGCGCGCCTCACTGACAATCTTCAAGAACTCCAGGTAGATGCGCGTCTAAGAGCACTCGGGAGAACGCTTGCCACACTCGCGCGGGGCGCGGCGAAGCGAACTGCCGAACAAGCAGTGATTGAAGCTGGGCGCATCGCTTGCAATGAAGGCTTGGCCGAGGTGAGCGCGTCGGTGACGAACCTGGTTCAGGCGCAGCCTGAACCGATTGATGCCTATCCACTCGCCGCCCCGCCAGCGCAAGGCGCTTCTATCCTTCCTGAGCCTTCTTCCTAAGATCTGCCCGATGACGGGCATAGGTTTAGGGCAGCTAGTCTGCAAGCAGACCTGCCGCCCCAGCTCCTTCCGCCCCCTCACCCACCCACCCGCCTCCGCGCCGTCTGAATCCCCCACATCACCGCCAGATCATCCAGATCAGCGCGCAAATTATCCGCCATGGTCAGCCTTTCGCGTTTGTGCGGGGTGATCTCGGCCAGTGCCCGGCCTTCGGCGCAGACCAGCTGCAGCACCTGGTAGCCGCGGTGGCCGACGAGCTGGCGGCAGCGGGTAAGTTCGTTGGCGGCGACGATGCGGGCGGCGAGCGGGTCGCCGCGGCCGCCGTCGACGCGGTCGAGCGCATGGTCGAGGCTGCGCACCGTGCCGCCGGCCTTTTCCCAACAAGCGCGGAAGCGGTCGGCTGCCTGCTTTTGCGCGCGCGCCAGGAAGCCGCGGGCAAACAAGGTCTCGACGGCACTTTCCCTGGTGTTTTTCTGGGCTGCGATGATGCGCGGAAACGCCTTTTCGCCGTCACGCGCCGGCCGCCAGTCGGGGTTTTCGACCTCGACTGTCACCAGCGGGCTCGCCGGCCGCTTGCTCGTCTTGCGCATACCCGACTTGCCCGGGCCCGCCTCGCTCTTGGCCGACTTGCCCGGGCCCGACGTGCCGATGCCCGACTTGCCCAGGCCTGCCTTGCCCAGCTTCCCCATGCCTGCCTCGCCAACCGTGCCCATGCCAACCGTGCCCATGTCTGCCGTGCCCATGTCTGCCGTGCCCGTCTTGCTCATACTGGTCTTGTTCAGCTTGGCCCTGCTCATAGTGGTCTTGCCCGGGCGCGCTCGACGACGACAGGCTTGCGGCCGGGCCGAAACAGCCGCTCTGCCTCGGCCCGGGCGGCGCAAACCTTGTCGCCAAAGCCGCGGATGGTGCCGTTGACGTGTTTTTCCTGGGCCTGGTAGGCGGCGATCAGCGCCTTTTCGCGCGAGGCATAACCCGCCGGCCGCTCGCCTGACATGACCGGCCAGTAGTCGGCCTTGTGGCTGTAGCGGACGAGGCCGCGCCAGGCCCCGTCGATCCATTCCGCCTTGGCGTGGAAGTGGTTCATCATCTGTCTCCGAGGATCAAAAGACGCGGCAGCGTGATGTTGCGTGCCGCCGTCGGCACTGCTGCCTTGGCCGCGGCGGAACGGGCAAAGACCGGATCGCCCAGCACACGCGCGGTCAGGTCGCGGTCGTCATGTGGCAGCTCGGCCAGGCGCGCGGCAAACTCGGCTCGTGTCACCCTGTCGTCATAGCGGCGAAAGCCGTGAGCCACCGGTTGACAGCGCGCAAGCTTGGCCTCGGCGCGCTTGCGCCGGTAATCCGGGTCGAGCCGGCAATGCACCGTGTCGGGCGAAAGACCAAAGACCACGGCGATCTGGTTGAACTTCATGCCGGTTGTGCGCATGCGGGCGGCAAGCGCCAGGTCCCAGGCCATGGCGTCGGTTTGCTGCTGTTTCATCACGCCCTCTTCAACTGTGACAGGATCTGTTCGGACACCGGCACGCGCCAGCTCTGGGCCAGCGCCACCAGTTCATCGAGGCCGTTGCGATCGGCCGCGGCCAGCAGGTCGGCGCGGCCGTTGCGGATCGCGGCCTGCAGCAAGGGCAGCTTGAGGCACATGCGGGCGTGCTCATCCGGCCTTGGCTCGCGACGCGGGGCGCGGGCCGGCCCCCGGACCGGCACAGCCAAAGCCTTGCGGCCGCGGTGCGGCATGATCTCGGCGATGCGGCGCACCTCCTGCACGAACGCCGCCACCGAAGGCGCAAAGCTCTGGTTTTGGCCCGCCACCGCACCTGTGGTGAAACGCTGCGCTGCCTCGACCACCGCCTGCGGCGTCATACCGGCCAGCACCGCCTCATAGGTCTGCATCGTCAGGTCGGGATTGCCCGATGTCTGGGGGAAGGAATTCAACATTGCGGTGATTGCCAAATAGGCTTTCTGGTCCATGGGAAGCTCCTAGTCGGTCCATTGCGACGTCGACGAAATTGCGTTTGCGCTGGGGTGGCGCGCGCGGCCGGCGCTCGGCGGCATGGCGGCACCAGTTGCGCCAGGTCGCCGGCCAGTCGAGCTTGAGG
This sequence comes from Aminobacter carboxidus, assembly GCF_014863355.1. Taxonomy (GTDB): domain Bacteria; phylum Pseudomonadota; class Alphaproteobacteria; order Rhizobiales; family Rhizobiaceae; genus Aminobacter; species Aminobacter carboxidus. Next base: position 54,013 of record NZ_JACZEP010000020.1, read on the forward strand.
CCCCGGTGGCCTGGTTGCGAAATCCAGTAGTCGCGGAATTTTTCCGCCTCGCGCGCCGCTTGATCCGGCGAAAGCCCGGCCTTGCAGGCGTCGGCGACATCGGGACAAAAGTCGGGAGGAAGCCGGCGCCCGCGCTTTTTTAAACAAGCTTCAGCTTGTTGTTTTTCCGCTCTGGCCTCTGGCTTCTGGCTGGCAGGGCCAGCGCATGCCGGCGGCATTGCAGCGGCAGCAACGGATGTTTGATCGTGCTGGCTTTTCTGCCATCTGGCGCTGGCTGCCTGTTTTCCTGCCGCCGACTTTTCCTGGCGCCAGGCGCCTTCCTTTTCGACACGCCGGTTCCACAGCCCGCTTGTCACGCGGCTGATCTTGCCCTCTGCCACCAGGGTTTGAAGCGTCGCCTTGAAGGTCGCATTCGAGGCGCCGCACAGCCTGGCAAGGCGGGCATGATCTTCCGGCACCGGTGCGCCACGCTCATACATCGAGGCGACCAGCGTGATGTAGATGCCGGTCTCGACAGCACTCATGCCGCGCGTGCCGGCCAGCCAGTCGGAGGCAAAGAAGCGGACCCAGGGCATCTCGCTCATGCCGCCACCTGCCCGTCTGGCTGGATCAGCACGACGCAGCGCGGGCGGTCTTCAGCCCATTCACCCGGGCCGTCTTCGGTCGATTTCAGCACCGCACGGCACTGGTCTTTGAGGGATCTGAACATCGGCAATGATTTCCATAACGGAAATCATTCGTCAAGCAGTTATTTCCAATTTGGAAATTTTGCGCTTTCCGTTCTGGAAAGCTAGATTTTCGCCATGCAGATTTTCTGCCATGCCAGATTTTCGCCGTGAAAGAGTTAGCCATGACAGATATCGAAGCGCCGCGGCTCTATATCGAAGAATGGATGGCGACCATTCCTGGCCTGGACAGGAAGCGGCTCGCCCAGCGCATGAAGGTCGCCGGCGGCACGATCTCCAAGAAGCTCGCCAGGCCCGGCAACATCGACGGCGTCTGGCTGGCGCAGTTTGCGGCAGCGCTTGACCTCAGCGACCCGGTCGAGCTTTACCGCGATCCGACGGCTGCTGCCGTCACCTCGCCTGAAAACAAGCTGCGCGCCGCCCTTTTGGCCTTTGGCATCGACAAGGACGACCTCGGCAAGGCGGTCGCCGTGGTCAAGGGTTTCCTCGATGACGACGGCGAACGATCAGAACCAGCCCTTCCTGGTGATCGATCTGCACCCGCCAGTCGCCGCCGTGCAAAAGAGCCATCGCGGTAGAGATCTCGGCTGCCTTGCGTTTCACCACCATCATCGGATCAAGCGGCGCTGCGGCGTGCGCTGCATCGCGCAGCCCGGCCACGATCTCGTCATTGCGGGATCGGTACCGCGCCTTGATCTGATGTCTGATCGCCATCCCGGCTCCTCTCACTGCAGGCGATAGGAACATTTTCCTTGAAGTGGAGTCAAGAACATCGAAGGAAAATATTCCTCCTGTCACCAATTGAGAGTGCCGTGGAAAGGTGATTGGAGCGACCCGGCTGATTTGGGACAAAGCTGTTCATGTTCAGGTGGAAGACCGCAATCATTGTTGCCGCAGGTCTCGGCCGCTTTCTTGTGGTCAGGATGCTGTCGCGCGGTTTTGGCGCTGTCGGCGGCAAATAGCTCCTGAAATAACTGGGCGCCCGCCCTTCCGGGCGCCGATTGGCAGGACGTTTTCAAGGCCATGAACGCTGCGGGCGCAACGATGGATCGGGTCGCTTACCGCGCTTGACCCCACGGACGAAAACTGTGCCGGGCATCGAGACGGTTCTGCCGCGCCTTGCCGGCGGTTGAAGGGCCGTCGGTGCGGCGGCGGCGCGCCGAGATTGCCTGTGGCATAGCCGCCGAGTAGCCAGGCTCGCCCCTGCCCCCAGCCGATTCGCAGCATCCGCAAGTAAGGGTCACCGCGTTGATTTCCATTTTGGAAAAACTGGGATTGACAAGGTTGTTTCCATAATGGAAACTTTCCCCATCACCTCGGATGGAGCGATCGATGAATGCCAGCAAGGCCTTTGCCACAGACTGCGGTTATGCTGGCCAGAGCCCCGTTATGCTCGACACGTTGGAAACCATCCGCCGCCGCGGCATCGCCGAGGCGCGCAAGGCGCATTTCGCCCGCAAGAAGCTCACCGACGCGATCACCTCAGATCCGGAGCTGTTTCAGGCGATGATCCACCCGGCGCAGTCGATCGCCGAAGCGCTCGAAGACATCGCCGCCTTCATCATCCGCACCCGCAACATGCCGACCTGGCGCCGCCACAACCATGCCGCGGCGATCGCCAGGGCCAAGGCCAGGCGCCTCCACCTGCGCTTCTTCCGCCGCTTCGCCACGGAGATTCTGGCGCGCAAGGCCGCCTGATGCGTTCCGGCTTGATCCCCAACGCACGCGACCGCGTCCGCCTCGGCCATGCGGCCGTCGTCATTGGCCCGGCCGAAAGGCCATGAGCTGCGACGAGGGACCTCACCAACGCGGCGATGGCGCTCGGTGACGAACTCGCCGCCGGCAAGTGCTGCGACGCGCCCGCACCGGCGCAGACGTTTGATCCCCGCCGCGCCTTGCGCCGCACCCGCCTGGCCCTCACCTCTCCCGATGCCGCAGCACCAGTGCACTGCGACGCAAAGCTCGATTGGCAATGAGGATGTTACATGCACCAAGACACAAGAACATCCGGGGGGATTTCATGAACAAGCTGCTACTGGTCGCGCTTGCGGCCTTCGCAGGCTGCGCAACGCCGCCATCCAGTATCAACGCCATCCAGTATCAAGGCCGGGCCGTCAGACGGCAAGCAATGCACCCAGGCTGACAAGGATCGCCTCGCCGATATCACATCGCGGCAGCAGCGCGTGGCCAATCAGGACGCGCTTGGCGTCTTCATGATCGGTGTCCCGCTCGGCGGCTCGGAGACACACGAGCCCGAAATCGCCCGGCTGAAAGGCCGCTGCGGCGCCAAATAATCCTTTTCGGGTCAATCGGTGGCCGGTGCGATCCGTTGACTTGTCAGCATGGCGGACGGACGAGGCTAAGCCCCATCAGTCTTGGCCTTCAGACGTCTGGCACTGAGATACATCATTGCCGACGCCGCTTTGGTGCGGTCCCAGCCGGCGGCCTCGGCATGGTCCAGAAGCTTGTCGACATGTTCTGACAACGCGCTTTGGCATTCGGCATCGTAAGCCAGGGCAGTTGGGTGATTTTCGGGCGATTTCATCATCGGTAGCTTTGCCATTCGTCACGTCCGCGTAGCCTGGAGAGGGCGCCAGCCAGCTGCCGCCCTCTCCGATCAATCCCTCTCCGATCAATCAGGCGTGGGCCGATCGGGACCCCGCAATTTCCGGCGGCATCTCGCCGTCCTCAACCAGGATGTCTTTCTTGCGCGCAAAGGCGGCGAAGACACCCCTGGCTGTCTCAGCGTCGATGTCGCCAGACAATGCAGCTTTGCAGGCTCTGATCGCCGCTCGCTGCTCGGGGCTGTTTCCGCACCACTCCATCGCAAACTGAAAGGCATCGACGACGGTATTGAGTTGGCGCGGGAAGCCAAGTCCGACCCAGACACGGATGGGCTTTTCGAAAGATTGTGCAAGCATCGCGCGATCCTCCGCCTAGGCACCGAGACCGCTTGCGCCAGCCTTGCCCCCTGTCATCCATGGCAGCGGGATGCTGACCTCTTCGAGAATATTGGCCGATCTGGCGAAACCGCAGAATGCCTGTCGCGCGGCGCGGAGCGGATAGTTGCTGTCAAATGCGCGTTGACAGGCGCGCAGCGCCGTCTCGTAAATCGTGCCGCGTCGGTTCTTTGGCCATTCATAGAGAAATTCGAGGGCGTCCTCGAGACAGGCTATTTCCTCGATAAGACTGTTTCCGGACTTTACGAAAACAGGGCTGTCGAACATCCGATCGCTCATCATATCCTCCAAGTCGAACGAAAGTTTGCGTTTCTGGATAGGCCGATACCGACAGCGGCAACGACCCGCGCTCGATATGTGTCGGCAAATTTCCGGTTTCAAGAGCAGTTTGACCAAAGCAATCGAGCAAGCCGGGCGGCGCCAGCCCACCAGCTCGCCGGCTCATATCCGCAAAGCAAATCCTGCCCCTTCCAACCGTCGGCGGCGATAGCGCGCTGGCGCTGATCGCGCTTCCATTCGGATTGGAGCCACGCGTTGCGCCGCACCCGCCCGACCCCAACCCCGACACCCGCCGCCGACGCTGCAGCGGAAGCGCAGGCAAAGCGCGATGGGCAATGAGGCTGCACCCCTCCGCCATCAAGGCCGGACGGCAAGTGGTGCACAAAGGCCAACGCCTCGCCGACCGCGACAGCAGTGCGTCGCCAATCAGGATGCACCGGCGTCCTGGGGCATTTTTTGTCCACGCCTGAAACGAAAAGACGCCGCATGGCAGCGGTTGAACGATGCGACGCTTCGGCGATCTTGCCTTGCGTTTGCGCCCGTGATAGGTGCCAAATGTATCGCGAACGCTGCCCTGTTCGCTCGACGAGAGCAAACAATCAGGGCAAGCCATGAAACCCATCACCACCATGTTCATCCGCAAGGCATCATCTGTGATGCTGCTTGCGAGTTCCCTGCCATTCGCCGCCTGCTTGCCTGCAGCTGCCTCCGACGCGCGCGCCGCAGCGCCCGCAGGGTTTGTGTGGACCGGCGGCTATGTCGGCATCCATCTCGGCTATGGCGGCGGCCGCACCACGGTGACCGAGCTGGATGGCTATTCCTTCTCGGTGTTTGGCGACACCGCCTTCAAGTTCAGTTCGAACGGCTTCCTCGGCGGCGTTCATGCCGGCTACCTCTGGCAGTCGGGCCAGCTGGTTTATGGCCTGGAGATGGATTTCACCGGCGCCGACATCGACAACACCGTCGCCAATTCGATGATCCCGGGCTCCGATGAGAGCTTCTCGACCAGCATCGACTGGTTCGGCACCACCCGCGCGCGCCTGGGCTATTCGATCGACCGTTTCTTGCCTTTCGTCACCGGCGGTGTCGCCTTTGGCCACGTCAAGAGCAGCTATGACGACAATGATGCCGGCCAGGACAACCACGCCGTCGCCGACGATGTCGTCGCCGGCTGGACCGTTGGCGCCGGTGCGCAATATGCCCTGACCGACAACTGGTCGCTGCGCGCCGAATATCTCTATGTCGACCTCGAAGACAGCCAGGGCTCGTTCGAGACTGGCGGCGACAGCTTCAGATACGACTTCGACAACAACATCCATGTCGTGCGCCTCGGCGCGAGCTACAGATTCTAGTTCGCCACAGCCAAACCCCGGCCTCGCGCCGGGGTTTTTGTTCGCACGCGTGAAAAAGACGCTCCGCTGCGTGGCGCTCGGGAAGATCGGTGGCGAGCTGGACGACGGCCCCGGCGACGCAAAGCATTCAGGCGATCCCGTAGCGTGCGAACGGCTGATTGCAGAGCGGCGTTGCTGACCAGCGTCGCACGATGTTCGCCAAGCCATGCCTCGACGGCCAGGTTCCGCGCATCCCGCCGGATGACGATCCGGTGGCTGTTGGGATCACGCAGCGTCGGCATCTGCTCGATGGTCGCCACACCGTTGGACCGCCGAGCGGTCGGAATGGCGCGCCGGCTTGAACGCGCCCAACAGTTCGGCCGCAACAGCCTGCATCTCGCCATAAGGCCGGTCATTGGTACACCAACGTTTTTTCTTTCGCCGATCGACAAACTCCGCTACCCAGCCAATGGGGGCGGATATTGTTGGAGCGACCTGATGACTGAAGTATTGCCCAGACCGAACGACCAGCTCATCGAGCTCACCGCTGATATCGTAGCGGCCTATGTCTCGAACAATCCGGTACCCGTCGGAGACCTTGCCGGGTTGATTGCGCAGATCCATTCCAGCATCAGCAAGCTCGATACGCCATTGGCGCCGGAGCAGGAAACGCCGACACCTCGGATGTCGATCAAGAAGACCGTTACCCCTGACTACATCATCAGCCTGGAAGACGGTAAGCGCTATCAAACCCTCAAGCGGCACCTCAGCGGCCTGGGCCTGACCCCGGACACCTATCGCGCCAAGTGGTCGCTGCCACAAGATTACCCGATGGTGGCTCCGGCCTATTCGGCAAGGCGCTCGGAACTGGCTAAAAGCATCGGCCTTGGTCGCAAGCCAGCCGAAATAAAGCCGGTGAAAAAGCCCGCGAGGACGACCAGGGCTTAAACCACTGAGATCCCCCAAGGGGATAACCAACAATCAAAGATGCGCTGCGATGAGCTGGGCTTCTGCGCTAGAGCTCGCCCGGATAGCCCCCGGCAACGGCAAAGAGAGCGGGCTGGCAAGCCCGCTCTCGCGTTGACAATGCGTGCCTAGCGAGCCTGTCTATTCCACATCCGCAGTTTGCCCAGAGCCGCGACGAACCCGGGCATATCCTCAGGCGTCGAAAGGCGGATGACGCCCTCATCCAGCGCCTCGTTGCCGCAGACCTTCTCGATCAGCGCATTGGCAGCCGTAACATGCCCGATGAACTTGCAGTGCGCGAAGGCATCGGAAACAAAATCGCGAACATTTGGGTTGCCTGACAGGGCCGGCATTGCCTTCTCATCCGGCAGCAGCGCAACCGCGTCATAAAGCACCGAAGGAGCCCCGGCGATCATCTGGTCCGCCGCAACGATGCTGCCGTCGCTCAACTTGGCGCCGCCGACTTTGGGCGCGATGATCTCGAAGCTGGCCCCGGCCTTGGCGAGCGCGTCCTTGAGCGCCGAAAGCAGGGCGGCATCGGTGCCGTCGGTGACAAGAATGCCGAGTTTTCGTCCTTCGAAACGCTCCGGGCCGTTGGCAACAATGCTGAGTGAAGCTGCCGGCTCGAGATCCTGGCGCGTTGCCATCGCAGCATCGGCCGCCTTGGGCATCGACTGCAAGCCGAGATCGGCGGCGACGCCATTGGCCAGGCCGCGATCGACATTGAGCAGATGCGCCACCATGCGCTCCCGGATGACTGGGGTCTTGACCTTGGCGAGTTCAAAGGTCAGCGCCGCTGCGATATGGGCCTGCTCCGGCGGGGTCTGGCTCAGGTAGAATTGCCTGGCCTGGCTGTAGTGATCGGCAAAGCTTTCGGCGCGCAGCCGCTGCTTGGGGCCGGCCTCGACGTCGGCAAAGGAGCGGAAGCCCAGTTGCGGAGATTCACGCGGCCCCTCGCCCCAGGAATTCGGCTGGTAGTTGGCGCGGCCGACCGGGTTGCGCATGGCCATGTGACCGTCCTGCTGGAAGTGATGGAACGGGCATTTGGGCGCGTTGATCGGAATATGGCTGAAGTTGGTGCTGCCCAGCCTTTTGATCTGGGTGTCGAGATAAGAGAAGTTGCGGCCCTGCAGCAGCGGGTCGTTGGAAAAGTCGATGCCGGGCGGCACGTTCTGCGTCATGAACGCCACCTGCTCGGTCTCGGCAAAGAAATTATCCGGCACGCGATCGAGCACCAGGCGGCCGACCGGGATGGGAGCCAACAGCTCCTCGGGAATGAGCTTGGTGGCGTCGAGCACGTCGAAATCGAAACTGTCGGCGAACTCCTGGTCGAACAACTGAAGCTGCAATTCCCACTCCGGGAAATTGCCTGCCTTGATCGCGTCCCAGAGGTCGCGGCGATGGAAATCGGGATCGGCGCCGTTGATCTTGACCGCCTCGTTCCAGACCACGGATTGAAGGCCGAGCTTGGGTTTCCAATGGAACTTCACAAAGGTCGATTCATCCTTGGCGTTGACCATCCGGAAGGTATGGACGCCAAAACCCTCCATGAACCTGAACGAACGCGGGATGGCCCGATCAGACATCACCCACATGACCATGTGCATGCTTTCAGGCGTCAGCGAAATGAAGTCCCAGAAATTGTCGTGGGCCGATTGCGCCTGTGGAAAGCCGCTATCCGGCTCGGGCTTCACCGCATGGATGATGTCGGGAAACTTGATCGCATCCTGGATGAAGAACACCGGGATGTTGTTGCCGACGATGTCCCAGTTGCCCTCCTGGGTATAGAGCTTGACCGCAAAGCCGCGGACGTCGCGTGCCAGGTCGACCGAGCCCTTGCTGCCGGCAACGGTGGAGAACCGGACGAATGCCGGGGTCTTCTCGCCTGGACGCTGGAAGATGTCGGCGCGGGTGTATTTTGCCAGCGACTTGTAGGTCTCGAAATAGCCATGCGCGCCATAGCCGCGGGCATGCACCACGCGCTCGGGAATGCGCTCATGGTCGAAATGGAAGATCTTCTCGCGCAGGTGGAAGTCTTCAAGTGCCGTCGGGCCGCGGGCACCGATCTTCAGCGAGTTCTGGTCATCTGAGACCGGGCCGCCCTGAGCCGTGGTCAGCACCGGGGTCGCGCCTTCGGCCAGCTGGTGCAACTCGCCGCCTTGGCCGCGCTGAAGTTTCTGATCATGGATCGTGGCAAGCTTGCCCGACGAGCGGTTCAGTGACGGGCGGTTCCCCGACGGGCGGTTCCCCGACGGGCGGTTCAGTGACTTGGCCATGGCTCATTCCTTGGAGAGGGGGTGCGGTTGCGCACATCATCCTCAATGCCGCGACGCCGGTGCGGTTCCCTTTTTGGTCGCGAAATGAAGTTGGCGTCGGCGATGCCGCTCGGAACTGGCGAAAAGCATCGGCCTTGGTCGCAAGCCAGCCGAAATAAAGCCGGTGAAAAAGCCCGCGAGGACGACCAGGGCTTAAACCGCTGAGATCCCCCATGCCGGCAGGAGCAACCTCCAGCAGGCGCGCCAGCAGACCATCCGATACGGCAGGGCCGGCTCCCGGCCCTGCTTCGCCCTGGGCGAACAACTCACGCACGATGGCGTCGACCTTCTGCCGCTTCACGCGCTTCGCGGGATCGGTCACCACCGACAGGGAGCCCGGCGCCCTCAGCTCGAGCAATGCGGCCTCATATGAGGCGTTGACCACCCGAACCGGAATGATGTCGCTGGCAAGAGCGCTGCCGTAAGCCGTGGCACCGCGCGCGGCCATGCCTGCTCTTGCTCGACACCTCCGGTCCGAAGGCCCGAGAAGCGCCCCTTGACGCGCTCGGCGCCGTCGATGACGAGCCCGCCAGTGATCTGTGGCTCAACCATCGGCACCGCGAACGTCACCATGTCGCCGGGACGATCAGGACCTCGTTTTCATAGCGCTGGAGCAGCCTCTTGACAGTGGCCGACAGCGGCCATGAACTGGCCCCCGTTTCGACCGGACAGTTGGCATGAAGCGGGAGGCTTGAGGCTATCCTCAAGGGCCCACAGGGGGGTGACTGATGCCGGAGAGTAAAGACGTCAAGAATCTTAGCTTTCTCAAGAGGTTCAGCCTTATGGAGCGTGAGGCCAGGGCAGCCGATTTGAAACCTTGGAACTTTCATGAAAACAGCAAGTGGTACCGCGAGAAATATGATGAATACGGGCTATTACGCCCCATTCAGACGTTTTGTGGTTTTGTGGCGTTCGTTATCATCGCGTTCGGGATTTGGACCCTCTCCGGCTCTCCCTGACTTGCGAAGCGAGTGCCCCTCGGGGTCTTCTTGCGGTCACGCCGCTTCGCCGCCGAATTAGCTTTCAGCAGCCGCTGCACTGGCTTGGGCCTGCTGAGGCGATTACTGAACCCGGATCAAAATTTCAGTTCTGTCCTCGGCCAGCGCGGGCGCGGCCGGAAGCCAGGCAAGGCCTGCCCCCAATCCTGCAGCCTGGCAGCCTCGCCATAATACAGCTCGTCGCCATAGTCCCAGACCAGGCCAGTGTTTCGACGGTGGGCATAGATTTAACCTTGTGCTATCGCAGCTACTCATCGTTGCGCCACACTATCAAGCTCGCCCACGGAACATCATGCGCGTTCAATTCCATGGATTGCTGTTTGATCTTGCCGCAGATTGGGTCGATGCAACTGGTGATCTTCCGGCCGGCTCGCCGCCAACACTGGTGCGCCCGACCGGCGTTGGAGCTCTCCAGTTTTCGGTCGCCCGCTATAGCGGTGGCAAGCATCCGCATGTCAGCCTGGTGGATCTGCAAGACATGCTGGGCAGACATTGCGATAGCCTCACGCGCGATTTCGGTGCGCATACTGTGAGCGATGGCGACATTGACAAGGTGGGATGCGTTTCTTTCGAGCATGGCGAGACCCTGGCGATCTGGTACCTGTCGAACGGTCGCGATGTCGTACTGGTCACGTATTGTGCAATGGGAACGCGCGATCCGGAAATCTCCAAGGAGCTTGCCGAGTCGAAACTGATGGTCGAAACAATCGACTTTTGATCCCCGATACTTGCAACACTGGAGCAATTCCAGGAAAAGTGCGCAGCGGTTTTCCCTAGGAATTGCGCAAAAACAAGAAGATAGAGCGATTCAGCGATTCGAAGAGAAGCGGAAATGCTCTAGAATGCCGATGAGGCCTTCGTCATGTCGTGGAAAAATCCATACGAGATCATCGACACTGTTCCGATCGTCCCGGCAGGCAAACCGATTGTCACGTTCAGTTCAGTGAAAATAGACGGTGAGATTCTTTATCTTCTTAGTCACGAGCTTGAGCGCACCAAGGACCTCATCACCCCAGCTGACGTCAAGAATCTGAGCGCCTTTCTCATCGAGGCGATAGACAAGATCGACGCAGAGCAACCAACTTCCTATGGCCTGGGTTTGCTGGGTCGAATTGGCAGAGACTTTGGGCGATTGCTGGATTGCTACCACGGATACCACATCCGGGCCGCCTACATGCTCCGCAACGTTTCGGGGGTTGAAGTTGCCGATTTCTGCATAGCGCACGAAGACGGCGACGATCGATATCGCCTAGTCATGTTCTATTGGCACGCAGAGGCGGTGTGTAAGTACGCCCTCGGTCAAGAACAGATAACGCGATGGTGTGCTTTCATAGAAAGGGAGCATCACCAGCCCTAAGCTACTGCCCGCACCTGCTGATCGGTATCGATGTTGAAGTAAACCACGGCCGGCGGCTGCCCGTCATGGCGGTGTGAGGCTGCTGGTTATTAACGTGCTTTTGCCGCTTCCTCTCGATTAATCTTCTCGTCGGCGGCTGCAACCATTTCACGAGTGATCATGTCGTTCTCAATATGGGTGTTCCCATAGACAAAGCTCAGCCTCTGCTCACGCATCTGACCCTCGGTCATCTGAACCTTCTGAGCTTTTGCAACCAAAGCTTCAAGCGCAGCAGTCATGGCAATCTCCGAGATTCGTAGCGAATCTGCGTACGTTTGGGTTTGTGAGCCGTATAATCGCGCTGCGCTTCAGCCGGCCAAAAACCAAACTCGCCTTTGATATCAAAGCCATCGAGATGGTTTGGTGCCCCTAGCCGGGATCGAACCAGCACTCCTTGCGGAACTCGATTTTGAGTCGAGCGCGTCTACCAATTCCGCCATAGGGGCCTGCCCTGAACGGACAGAATGGTCGCGGACTATACGGTCGGGCGGCCCCTCGTCAACTGGGCAGAAGCGCCTTTGCGCAACTTCATGCTGGAACAGCGTCTGGAGCCACTGCCAAAGCGATGGCCGAGCAGTGCAGGCAGCGCGGCAACACCGCAAATGATACAGGCCGGTACTTTTGGCCGATGCTGCTGGCCGATGCTGCTGGCCGATGCTGTTGAAAGCGGGTGCGGCGAACAAGGGCGGCGCCGGCGATCGCCGGCCGTGGCCAGCAGCCTTTGGCGCAGATGGCGCGCGGCGGCGCCGTGCGACTGGTCGACGCGCCACGGCAGATATGCGGTCAGCGCCGTCGCGGCCTGTGCGCCAAGGGCTGATGCAGCGACGCGGCAGCCATGACGATCCCGGCCAGGCATGCGGTCATGACGCGACACCATGCAGCGCTTGCCCCGGCTTTCACATGCGCGACGTCTCCAAGCCTTTCACATTCGCGACGTCCCCAGGCCTTTCACATTCGTGAAGTCCCTAAGCCCTTCACATTCGTGAAGTCCCTAAGCATTGTGCGCCACAGCAATTCTTCCTAAACAGGCAGCGCATATCTCAAGGGGGCCAGATGCTTCGCCGACTCTACGACTGGACCTTGTCGCTCGCGGCAAGGAAATCCGCCGAATGGTGGCTGGCCTTCATCGCCTTTGTCGAAAGCTCGGTTTTCCTGGTGCCGGCCGACGTGCTCTATCTGCCGATGGCGCTGTCGCGGCCTGACAAGGCCTATCGTTATGCGATCATCGCCACCATAGCCTCGGTGCTCGGCGGTATCGCCGGCTGGTATATCGGCCACTACGCCTTCGAGGCGGTGGCCAAGCCGGTGCTCGAATTCTACGGCAAATATGAAGCGTTCGAAGCCCTCAAGGTCTCCTCCGGCGCCGGCATCATCCTGCTGATGCTGGTCACGTCAGGGCTGTCGCACCTGCCGCCGATCAAGGTGGTGACCATCCTCGCCGGCGTCGTCAGCTTCCCGCTCGGCTGGTTCATCGTCTCGGCGATCATCGCGCGTGGCGCGCGTTTCCTGTTTTTGGCCTGGCTGCTCAGGACCTATGGCGAGCCGATCCGCGAATTCATCGAAAAGCGGCTCGGACTGCTCGCCGGCCTCGGCGCCGCCGCCCTCATTTTGCTCTATCTTCTCGTCAAATACCTGCACTGAACGGCAATAGCCGGTAACGACAGCTGGGCACCACAAAATGACCTCCCTCGCCTCCCCGACCGGCCGCAGCCAGACGCTGACCGCGATCTTCCTGACCATCGCCATGGCCGCCGTCGTCGGCACCGCCCTCGGCTTCCAGCACCTTGGCGGCTACCTGCCCTGCAAGCTCTGCCTCGAGCAGCGCACGCCCTATTATGTCGGCGTGCCGCTGATGGCGCTGGCAGCGCTGTCGTCGGCACTGCACTGGCCGGCCTGGCTGACCCGGGCGCTTCTGGCGGTCGGCGGCCTGCTGATGCTCTACGGGCTTTATCTCAGCGCCTACCACGCCGGCGTCGAGTGGCGCTGGTGGGCCGGGCCGACCGACTGTGCGGCGGTCTCCGGCACCATCGACACCGGCGGCAAGGGCCTGCTCGACGTGCTCAACGACGTCGTGCCGCCACGCTGTGAAGACGCCGCCCTGCGCGTGCTCGGCCTGTCCTTCGCCGGCTGGAACGTGCTCGCCAGCGCGTTTTTGGCCGTCATTGCCCTGCGCGGCGCGTTCACCAAGGGCTGAGGCACTTTTTCCCTTCTCCCCGTTCACGGGGAGATGGTGGCCCAAAGGGCCGGATGAGGGGCAGCGAATAGCCTTGCAAGCTCAGCTCAGCCCCTCGGTCAAAGCGAGCATTGTCAATCAAAGGTCGTGTCTCTTTTGATCGCTCTTATGGTCGAGCCGCGAACCCACCACAATACAGCTCCCCCACCGTAGCATACGATTGCCGCGATGATAAAACCCCAGCGGATACCAGACCAATATCCAACCGTGCCCGGTTCGACGCCCGCCGACATCGCAATGCCTTGGGTAACGTCGAAAGCGTAACCGACGAGGCCGGTGCCTATTGAAAAGGCCACCGTAGCCAAGCCCGACAGAGCTCCGATGCTGCGAAGATCCCCGTCCGAAACAGGATACGCTTTCACAGCGCGCCTCCCGTAGGAGGTGGTGAAGCTACTGCCCTTGTTTGCAAGGGCTCTAGGCGGCTTCGCAGTCAGTACTGGACCGACCGTAAGACCTTGTCCAGCCCCGCTGGACGCAGCTTGACTCTGAACCCCGGTGGCGGCCGCAGCCGAGCCAGCGCTACTTTGCGTCGGATTTTGCATTTAGTTCGGCTTCGAACTGCGCAGCGTGTGGCCCAAGATGTTGCAGCAGCACCTTGGCCAGTTCCCAAGCCTGGTATGGTGTCAAGGCTACAGAGCCACGGAAGTTGATCGGACTTTCTATTGTTCGACTTTCCCCGAAGGAAATGCGAACTTGCTCCCCATAGCCGCCGACGATGAACCTGTTTGCAAACACGGTGGGCAACAGGAAGGTTGATTCCATCAAGTCGTCTGGGACCGGTAGCGGTATGTATTCCATGGCCAACCCTATCAACTGGTAAGGTCGCACTGGTACCACGATTCGCGACTCGCTCTTCTTTAGAATAAATTCCTAGTATTTTATTTACACGTTCGAAGGGGATAAATCCGCATCTGCCTGCCGGCGTTCGATGCTCAAAAGCCAAGCAATTGGCTTTTGCCCGCTGCGCGGACCACACCTCACCTCCCCGTAAGCGGGAAGAAGAGCGAAGCGGATCACGGCTCGAGCTCGACATGCCAGTACAGATAATCCATCCAGCTTTCGTGCAGATGGTTAGGCGGAAACAGCCGGCTGGAACGTGCTCGCCAGCGCGTTTTTGGCCGTCATTGCCCTGCGCGGCGCGTTCAGCAAGGGGTAATTTTGGGGAGATCGCGATCCTTCGCACCCCCCTCTGTCCTGCCGGACATCTCCCCCGCAAGGGGGGGAGATCAGCCTTCACCGGAAGCGGAGAAAATCGCGTCAGTCGGCCCGAATTATCGGTGAACTCTACGGCTCGAGCTCGACATCCCAGTACAGATAATCCATCCAGCTTTCGTGCAGATGGTTGGGCGGAAACAGCCGGCCGTTATTGTGCAGATCGTGCACCGTCGGCTGGAACGGCCTTTGCAGCGGCCACATCTTGGCCTGCGACGGCATCATGCCGCCTTTCCTCAGATTGCAGGGCGAGCAGGCGGCAACGACGTTTTCCCACGTCGTCGCCCCGCCGCTGTGGCGCGGGATGACGTGGTCGAAGGTCAGATCCTCTGGCGTGCCGCAATACTGGCACTGGAAGCGGTCGCGCAAAAACACGTTGAAGCGGGTGAAGGCGGGAAAGCGCGACGGCTTCACATAATGCTTGAGGCTGACGACGCTGGGCAGCTTCATCGAAAAGGTCGGCGACGACACCGCATGTTCGTATTCGGCGACGATGTTGACGCGGTCGAGGAACACCGCCTTGATCGCGTCCTGCCACGACCACAACGACAAGGGGTAGTAGCTGAGCGGACGATAATCCGCATTCAGCACTAGTGCTGGGAGCCCATCCGGAGACACGGCAACCGTCACTTCCACTACCTCCTTGGTCCTCGAACCTAACGGCACGAATACTGTAAGCCCGAGGTGACAGGAATGTGAAGCGTCTGGTCGGTCAATCAACCCGTCAAAAATCCGCGATTTTGCGGATTTATGCAGGATTTCCGGCCGGCGGCGCGCCATCGCGACCACGGGTCTGGCGATAATACGCCCAGAACAGCCGCGATGCGACCCCTCGCCACGGTGCCCATGATTCGGCAAGCCGAATCAGTGCCTTCTCGCCGGGGCGCGGATTTATGCCGAGTGCATGGCCGACGGCCGATTGCAGCGCCACGTCGCGGGCCGGAAAAATGTCGGGATGGCCGGCGGCAAACAGCAGATAGACCTCCGCCGTCCACGGGCCGATGCCGGGTATGGCAATCATCGCCGCCATCGCCTGCTCGGCATCGAGCCGGCACAGCCCGTCGAGGTCGAGCCCGTCGGCCGCTGCCTGCGCCACAGCCACAAGCGTGCGCTGCTTGGGCCTGGACAGGCCGGCCGCGCGGAACATCTCCTCGCCGGCACCAAGCAGGCCTTGCGGTGTCAGCGGATCAACAAGCGCACTCAGGCGGCCGAAGATCGCCCTGGCGCTTGCCGTCGACACCTGCTGCGAAACGATGATCGAGGCCAGGCTGGCAAAGCCCGGCTCGGTCAGCCTGAGCGGCACCTCGCCGGCCATGCCGCGCACCGCTTCCAGCCGCGGATCGATCGCGCACAGCGCGTCGAGGCCGAAATTGACGTCGTTTAGATTGCTGATGCGGCGCATGCGTCACTTGTTAGGTTGCGGCGGGCAACGTAGCAATCGCCAAGGTTAACCTTCAATCCGGCACAGCTACGCTCATGACGGCTCCTGTCTTTCGCTTCGCGCCCAGCCCCAATGGCGAATTGCATCTCGGCCATGCGCTGTCGGCGCTGACCAACCAGCGCATGGCGGCCAAATCAGGCGGGCGGCTGTTGCTGCGCATCGAAGACATCGACCTCACCCGCTGCACGCCTGAATTCGAAGCCGCGATCCGCAGCGACCTCGCCTGGCTCGGCATCGCTTACGAACAGCCGGTGCGGCGCCAGTCGGAGCATTTCGCCTGTTACGAAGACGCGCTCGAACGGCTGAAGGCCGACGAACTCGTCTATCCCGCCTTCATGAGCCGCGGCGACATCCGCGCGGCGATCATCGACCATGAGGCCTCAGGCCAAAGCTGGCCGCGCGACCCCGACGGTGCACCGCTTTATCCCGGCACCGACCGGACGCTGTCTTCCCGCGAGCGCCGGCGCCGCATCGATGCGGGTACACCCTTTGCCTGGCGCCTCGATACGGCAGCGGCACTGGCGCGGCTGCCTGACCAGCTCAACTGGCGCGAATGGGGTGATGAAACGATGGCGGCCACCACAGACATTGCCGCCGACCCGCTGCAATGGGGCGACGTCATCATCGCCCGGCGCGAGATTGCGACCAGCTATCATCTGTCGGTGGTCGTCGACGACGCGCTGCAGGGCATAAGCCACGTCGTGCGCGGCCTCGACCTCTATTTCGCCACCTCGCTGCAGCGCCTGCTGCAGCAGGTGCTCGGCCTGCCCCAGCCGACCTATTTTCACCACCGGCTGGTGCTCGGCCCGGACGGGCGCAAGCTGTCGAAAAGCCAACGCGACACCGGCCTCGCCGCATTGCGTGATGCCGGTGAAACGCCCGAGACGGTGAAGGCGATGCTGGGATTTTAGCGTGCCCCGATGCGGCGCCTGCATGCGCTTCATGCCGGTCACGGCGATGTCGGGATTTTGCCCGATGTGACGCCGGCATGGAACCGGCACGGCTTTCGTCCACGTTACGGCATGGATCCCCGACACTCTCCGCTCGCTTCGCTCGCTCACGAGGTCGAGGATGACGGATTGCGGGGGGCGCCGCTGCCAACCGTCGACCTTGGCGACTGGCAGAGACGACGCGCATTCGCATCTGTTGGCGAGTTGCGTGGGCGGAGACGGCTGATAGCGGATTGCGGATTGCGGTGACGCTACCAACCATCGACCTTGGCGTCGACCACTGGCCGACGCGATGCGCGTTGGCATGTGTTGGCGAGCTGCGCTGGAGATTGACGGTGACGGCGCATGCCAGTCGTCGAACTGGCCTGGCCGATGCAACGCGCATTCGACGTCGACGGTTGGCGGTGGCAACTCATGACGGTCGTCATCCTCGACCTCGTGAGCGAGCGAAGCGAGCGGAGAGTGTCGAGGATCCATGCCGTGACGTGGACGAAGGCCGTGCCGGCTCCATGCTGTCGCCGCATCGGGGCAAACTAAAATTCCAGCATCGCCTTGACCGTCTCGGGCGTTTCACCGGCCTCGCGTTATGCGGCGAGGCCGGCGAAGCGCTGGTATTGCGACGGCTTGCGCCTGCCCGGGCAAGGCGGTTGGCTGTGGGTGTCTGGCGCATTCGGAGCCGGTAACGGCATGGCAACTGTGTTCAAGCGAAGTGTTTTTGGTCGCGGATCATGGCGTTGAGGATGGTGATGAGCTTTCGCGCGACAGCGATGATAGCGCATTTCTTTGATCCGGAGCGTTGGGC
>NZ_JACZEP010000021.1 GCF_014863355.1 Aminobacter carboxidus
AGGTTGACGACATGGTGCGGGAAGGGAGCCGAGCCAAGCCACGGTCTGCCGTGCTCAGCACGACGACCAGGATCCTGACGGCCTCCTTCCCGCATTCAATCTACACCAAGCCAAACACACAGGATCCTCGACACTCTCCGCTCGCTTTGCTCGCTCACGAGGTCGAGGATGACGAACTTCATAATCGTCACCGCCAATCGCAGACGTTCGATCACAAGCTTGCCAACCGCCGACAATCCAACGGCGGACGTTCTAATCGCAGACGTTGGAGATTTGTGGCGACGCCCACTACACCCGTCATTCCCGACCTCGTGAGCGAGCAAAGCGAGCGGAGAGCGTCGAGAATCCTGCGTGTTCAGCTTGGTGTAGAGTGAATGCGGGAAGGAGACCGTGGGGATCCTGGTCGCCGTATTGAGACACGACAGACCGCGGCATGGCTCGGTCCCTCCCCGCATCCACCGTCAACCTGCACAGTTGCACGAGGCTGCACCACCAGACCTCGCACCACAGGAAGAGGTTCCATGACGATACACCACAGCTACATCGGTTGCGACATAGCCAAGGCGATGATCGACGTCTTCGACCCAGTCAACGGCCGGCTCAGCCGCGTGGCCAACCAAGCCGCAGCACTTGCCGACCCCGACGGCAATCGGATCGACGTCGGCGAGCGCATCTGAGTTCTCTTCACTTTTACGGGGTGCTGCTCCGGCAGCGTAGAAGCCTCTGACTGCAAGTCATGTTCCGGTCGGTCTCAGCGAGTGCCGGCCGGTTTCTTTTGTCGTCGCCGATGAATCCAGTTGCCCGTCACGATAACGAAACTGACCAACCACCGTGGCAGGCCATTTCGCAGGAAAACTGCACGGTAGTCCTCGCTACGCCGCTGAACAAAGCCCTCGTTGCTCAGATCGGGCAAAGATTGAAGGATCGCCTCCGCCCCATGGTTGTCGATTCCGTTCGGAACTTTCGTGGCAAAAGCCAATTCTCTGCGCAGGCAAATTTGTTCGACCCGTTCCCGGATGGCTTCCTCATAGCCAAATCCCATCCGAAACAACCGCGCATGCGTTGCTTCGTGCACGATGACGGAGGCAATCAAATCGGGCGCTGTCGTTTCTACGAACTGCTTGTCGAGATCGCAGGTCCAGCCCAAGTGCCTGAAGCGGCCAACGCTTCCGGGGATCGCCCATACCCAAATCTGCTCCAAGTCACGGATCAGGCAGCTATAGCGAATGGGATCATGTTCGCGGATAAGATCCAAAGCGGTCTCGACGCGATCCACATTGGCCATCTCCGATGCAAGGACTCGCACGCCGTCGATACGGCGCGTGTAATGTGACTTGGATACCAGCCACTGCAAGAAATGAAAGACGATGCTTGGGCGCGCTGATTTGGGCGTGCAAGCAGCCGCTGGGCGCTGAGGTTTGCCTATTTTCCCCGCGCCTTCGGCCATGAAGGTCAGTTACGGTCGTCGGGGAAGACCGGCAGCGGCAGGAATTCGATGCCGTCTTCGGCGAGGCCCTTGGCTTCCTCGATGGTGGCGGCACCGTAGATGCCGCGGGCCTCGGTCTCGCCGAAATGGATCTTGCGCGCTTCCTCGGCGAACTTGTCGCCGACATTTTCAGCGTTCTCGCGCACCTTTTCGGACAGCTCCTTGAGAGCCGCCATCATCTTGCGCTGCTCCGCACCCATGGCGAGCGCCATCTTTTCCTGCTTGCGCGAGGTCGAGACGGCAGGCGCCATCAGCGCCTTTTCGACCTTCTGCGAGCCGCATTCCGGGCACGAGACAAAGCCACGCTTGCGCTGGGTTTCAAAGTCGTCGTTGCTGCGGAACCAGCCCTCGAAGTCATGCGCGTGGTCGCAATGAAGCGAAAAGCGGATCAAGACGCGGCTCCCCGGAGCGCTCCCTGGCCGGCTCCGCGCAGCGCCACGCCGAACTCGCGCGCGTTCTTGAGATTGGGGATTTTCTTGCGCGCGTCGGCCGAATGCTGGGTGTCGATCTCGGCAATGATGACGCCGGGTTCGTCATGCGCGGCCTCGGCCAGGATACGGCCCCACGGATCGATGATCAGCGAATGGCCGAAAGTCTCGCGGCCGTCCTCGTGCTTGCCGCCCTGGGCCGAGGCGATGACGAAGGCGCCGTTTTCGATGGCGCGTGCGCGCAGCAAGGCATGCCAGTGGGCAAGGCCGGTCTGGCGCGTGAAGGCGGCCGGAACGGTCAGCACCTCAGCGCCGGCAAGCGCCTCGGCGCGGAACAATTGCGGGAAGCGCAGGTCATAGCAGATGGCAAAGCCGATCCTGGCGAGCGAGGTATCGGCAACGACGGCCTCGGTGCCCGGCTCATAGGCCGAAGATTCGCGCCAGCTCTCACCATTGTCGAGGTCGACGTCGAACATGTGGATCTTGTCGTAGACGGCAAGCGTCGCACCGTCGGGGCCAAACAGGAAGGCGCGGTTGGCGAGCTTGCCGTCGGCGCGCACGATCGCCGTCGAGCCGACATGCAGATGGATGCCGAGTTCGGCCGCGAGCTTTCGGCCGCTGGCGACGATCAGGTCGCGGTCTTCAGAGGTGAAGGCCGCGGCGCGCGCGTCCTTGTCGCCGACGATGGCGCCGGTCATCTCAGGTGTCTGGACATAGGTCGCGCCCTGGCCGGCGGCCTCGCGCACCAGCGCCTCGAAATCGCGCGCATTGCGCTCCGGCTCCTTGCCCGAACGCATCTGCACTGCCGCTGCCTTGAAAATCGCCATGGTCGGTCCTCGGTCCTATGCGCCGGCGGTGAGAAGTTGGTCGAGCCTGCCTTGCGCATCGAGGTCATGCAGGTCGTCGCAACCGCCGACATGGGTGTTGCCAATGAATATCTGCGGGAAGGTGGCGCGGCCATTGGCGCGCACAATCATTTCCTGCCGTAGCTCAGGCGAGAAGCTAGCGTCATGCTCGGTGAATGCAACGCCCTTGCGCTCCAAAAGGCGCTTGGCCGCAGTGCAGTAGCCACACATCATGCGCGTATAGATAGTCACATCGACCATGACGAAAACCCGTTGTCCTTGGTCGACTATATAGTGTCGGTATCGTCGGGCCGGAAGTCCCCCGGCAACACACGCGCGAAGGTCAACACATCGACGGCGCCGGCGCCGCCCTTGCGGAGCGCCCGCGTCACCGCCGAAACCGTGGCGCCTGTGGTGTAGACGTCGTCGATGACCAGCACCCGCCTGCCCCTGATATCGATCTCCGCTTCGGGCTCAACGACGAAGGCCGCGCGCACATTGTCCTCGCGTTCGCCCCGGCCGAGACCGATCTGCTGGCGCGTGCGCCTGATCCGGCTGACCGCCGTCGGCACGAAAGGTACACCCGAGAGCGCAGCTACGGCACGGGCAAGCTCCGCCGACTGGTTGTACTGGCGCCAGAAGAACCGCCGCCAGTGCAACGGCACCGGCACGACGACCTGCGCATCGGTGA
Organism: Aminobacter carboxidus; assembly: GCF_014863355.1. Taxonomy (GTDB): domain Bacteria; phylum Pseudomonadota; class Alphaproteobacteria; order Rhizobiales; family Rhizobiaceae; genus Aminobacter; species Aminobacter carboxidus. Next base: position 3,451 of record NZ_JACZEP010000021.1, read on the forward strand.
CGAGCTCGGCGCCCGCCCGCAGCATCCACTGCGCCATCCATGGCGCAAGGTCGGTACGGTCGTGGAACTTGAGGCCCTGGACCAGGCGCCGGGCGATGCCGGTATGGGCAACGGCAGCGCGCACCCGGTTGAAGGGCGGCGGGTTGGCGATCGCCTCGGCCGACAGGAAACTCGAGCCGAAATCATGGGAAAACGGGGTGCCCATCACCTCGCACCACGGCTTTTCGAGAAAGCGCAGCTTTGGCCAGCAGGCGCCACACAAGGCACCTGTCTGCGTGACATGGCGGCGGCAGCCGGCGCAAGCAGGCGGAAACAGCATCCGCGCCGGCCATGCAGCGACTGACAGTGCGAGGCTCTTGATCTCCGGCATCGGATCGGCCACGACAGGTTGGGGTCGGGCGACCATAGCAGAAACCCGGCAAACAAGGACATTACGACGTGCAAGCCATTTTCGACGCCAGCCTCGTGATCGCGCACCGGCGCCGCGCCCTGGCGCAAGGCGTGGCCGGCGCCGACTTCCTGATGGCGCGTGCCGCCGAAGACCTCGGCGAAAGGCTGTCGACGGTCGAGCGCAGCTTCGAGCGCGGTGCTGCGATCTTTTCGGTCAGCCCGGCGGCAGCGGCGGTGCTGGCCGCCAGCGGCAAGGTCGCCGAACTGGTGCGTGTCGAGGCCGACCAGGCCTTTCTCGGCGGTGGGCCAGGCATCGTCTCCGATCCCGAAACCATCGCGCTCGAGCCGGCAAGCATCGACCTCGCTATATCGCTTTTGGCGCTGCAGGAGGCCAACGACATTCCCGGCCAGCTGATCCAGATCCGGCGCTCGCTGAAGCCGGACGGGCTGTTCCTCGGTGTGCTGGCCGGCGCCGGCACGCTGGTCGAACTGCGCGAAAGCCTGCTTGCTGCCGAGACGGAAATTTCAGGCGGCGCCAGCCCGCGCGTCATCCCCTTCACCGACGTGCGCGACGCCGGCGGGCTGTTGCAACGGGCGGGATTCGCCCTGCCGGTCGCCGATGTCGAGACGGTGACGGTGCGCTACGACACGATGTTCGGGCTGATGGCCGATCTCAGGGCGATGGGGGTGACGAGCGCGCTGGCCGACCGGTCGCGCAAGCCGGCGACGCGGCGGCTGTTCCAGCGCGCCGCCGAGATCTATGCCGAGCGCTTTTCCGACCCGGACGGGCGCGTGCGGGCAAGTTTTTCGTTCGTCTGGCTGTCGGGATGGGCGCCTGACGCCTCGCAGCAGAAGCCGCTCAAGCCGGGTTCGGCGCAGGTGTCGCTGGCAGAGGTACTGGGGGATGAGGTGCTCGGGGCCAAGGTGCTCGGGGATGACGGGAAGAGCTAGCCTCCAAGGCGGCGTCAGGGCGTAGCAACCTTGGTGCTGATGTTTTCCCAATAGGCCTGAAGTGCGGTGCCGAACTGTCCCAGCCCGCCGATGATTCCCATCGCGATCAGCGTCGCGATCAGGCTGTATTCGATCGCTGTTGCGGCTCTTTCGTCCCTGAGAAATCGCCTGATCATTGGTCGCGTCCACCCGTCTTTGTTGCGTAAGACCATAAGGCCGACTGATTAAGAAAGGTTAATGGCGCAGGCTTAACGGGCGGTGAAGCCCCGGGCGCATCGGCTGAAGATCGCAACCGATATTCAAAACGCCCGATGCGCGGATGTCAGTTGCCGGCATCGTCAGCACTGGCCGCTGCGCTGGCCGTTGTCGGTAATGACGCAGACCGACTGCGGCGTATCCTGCAGCACGCTGCGGCGCAGCGTGTAGCTGGCATTGCGGCTGACCGAGCCGGTGGCCGTGTAGTCGAGGCCGTCGAACCGAACCTGGTTGAGCAGCGGGCGCGTCTTGTCGGCGAGGAAGGGCGTGGCAAACAACGTCAGCGCGATCGCCAAAAGGCCAAACAACAGCGCGACACGCAGCATGCCGGCCCTAGCCCGGGCTGCCGGGGACGATCGCTCGGGGCGGATGAGGTCCCACTCGTTGTCAGCCTGCATTGGCAACGTCCCTCGCAAAAAGCCGTGTCGATGCGCAGCCGAGACAGGCGGGCGCCATTCAATTTTTCACGATTGGATAAACTTTGGCTTAACGCTGCCGCAAAGGCCGCGTCAGAGCAGGTCGATGAGGAACGGGATCAGCGGCTCGTCGGCGGGCGGCATGGGGTAGTCGCGCATCTGCTTGGGCCGCACCCACTTCAGCACCTGGCCTTCTTTCGGCTCCGGAATGCCCCAGAAACGGCGGCAGACATAAAGCGGCATCAACAGATGGAAATCGTCGTAGCTGTGGCTGGCGAAGGTCAGCGGTGCAAGGCACGCCGTCTTGGTTTCGATGCCGATCTCTTCGCGCAGTTCGCGGATGAGGGTCTCTTCCGGCGTCTCGCCTTGCTCGACCTTGCCGCCGGGAAACTCCCACAGGCCGGCAAGCGACTTGCCCTCGGGGCGCTGGGCCAGAAGCACGCGGCCATCGGCATCGACGAGCGCGCAGGCAGCCACCAGCAGCAGGCGTTTTCCCTGTTGGGTCAAGTCAGGCCTCCGGCGGGCGGCGGTAGTGATAACGATAGACTTCCTTGAAGCCCATCTTCTTGTACAGGCGGATGGCGCCCGCATTGTCGGCCTCGACCTGCAGCCAGGCCTGGCGCGCGCCGCGCAGGCGGGCCCATTTCAGTGCCGACAGGATCAGCCGGTGGCCAAAACCCTTGCCGCGCTCGGCCTCGGTGGTGGCGATCTCGAACAGCCCGGCAAGATCGGTGTCGTGGACGCAGATCGCGGCCGTCACCGCCTGCTCGTCCTGTTCGAGCACGAACATGCCGGCTTCCGGCTGGATCGCGCCGATGATCTCGGACAGGCCCGGCCTCAGCGACGGGTCGAGCCCGTGCACCGCCATCGAGGCGCTGACGAAACGGCCGATGTCCTTGAGCGGGATCTGGTCCATGGCGTTTTCGACGACACCGTCGTCGAGCGACAGCCGCATGACCATCGATTCCGAAAACGTGCTCCAGCCCTCGCGGTCGAGATGGGCGGCGATCGCCGGCCCCGACAGAGGCGACATGCGGAAGGTCAGCGGTCGGCCATAAGCCTCGAAGCGGCGGCTGGCGCGGGCGATGCGGTCGGGAATGTTGCGGATGTCGGCGGGGTCGAGCGGATTGACCGAGTTGAGCCGCTTGGCTGGATGGCCCGCCGTCAGGCGGACCAGCCAGGTGCCGTCATAATGAACCGCCGCCGCCGGCCAGGCACGAAAACCCGCCGCCTCGTAGCGGCGGACGATCGCGAGTTCATGCGACGGGCGGTTCTGGTTCACGGCGCTATCAGCTCCGGTAGTCGCCATTGATGGCGACATATTCCTTGGTCAGGTCGCAGGTCCACACCGTCGCCTTGCCGCGGCCAATGCCGATATCGGCGCGGATGACGATGTTGTCGCCCTTCATATAGGCCGAGGTCGCCGCTTCCGAATAGCCCGCATCGCGCTCGCCATTATGGGCGAGGCGGTTGTCGCCGAACCAGATCGACAAAAGATCGCGGTCGGCCGGCTCACCAGCCTTGCCGACGGCCATGACGACGCGGCCCCAATTGGCGTCCTCGCCGGCGACCGCCGTCTTGACCAGTGGCGAATTGGCGATCGACAGCGCGATGCGCTTGGCCGAGCGCGCCGACTTGGCGCCGGTGACAGTGACTTCGACCTGCTTGCGCGCGCCCTCGCCGTCACGCACGACCTGAAGTGCCAACGTCTTGAGCATCTTGTTGAGCGCCCGGCGGAACGCGCTGAGGCGCGCATCCTTGGGATCGGTAATCTTTGGCGCACCGCGCTTGGCGGCAGCACCTGTGGCAAACAGCATCAGCGTGTCTGAGGTCGAGGTGTCGCTGTCGACGGTGACGGCATTGAAGGTCTTGGCCGTGCCGCGCGACAGCATGTCCTGCAACACCTCGGCAGATATCGGCGCATCGGTGGCAACGAAAGACAGCATCGTTGCCATGTCGGGCGCAATCATGCCGGCACCCTTGGCGATGCCGTTGATGGTGACGTCGGTGTCGCCGAGCTTGACGGTTGCCGTCACCACCTTGGGATAGGTGTCGGTGGTCATGATCGCCTTGGCGGCCTCGGTCCACTGGTCGGGCCGGGCGTCCTTGACCATGCCCGAAAGCAGGTGGGAAAACTTGCCGGCATCGAGCGGCTCGCCGATGACGCCTGTCGAGGCCAGGAACACGTCGCTTGGGGTGCAGCCGGCAGCCTTGGCCGCGGCCTGGCCGGTCAATTCAGTGGTCTGGCGGCCCTTCTTGCCGGTGAAGGCATTGGCGTTGCCGGAATTGACGATCAGGATGCGGGCCTTGCCGCCGGACAGATTCTGGCGGCAGAAATCGACCGGGGCCGAAGGGCATTTGGAACGGGTGAACACACCGGCAGCCGTCGTGCCCTCGTCGAACACCATCGCCAGCACGTCGGTGCGGCCCTTGTATTTGATGCCCGCTTCGGCAGTGGCGATGCGCACGCCGTCGATGGCCGGCATCTTTGGGTATTTCTTGGGCGCGAGCGGGGAAATGGCGTCGGACATCGAAAACCTCGATAGGCTCGAAAAACGGTAAGGCAAGCCCCGTTTGCCCGATAGCGCTCGGCTTCGCAAGGCGTTTTCACCTCACCAAGCCGTGGTCCAGCCTCAACGCACAGCCGGATTGAGGAAGTCGCGGAACAGGCGCTGGACGGTCGGGATCAGGCCCCAGATCATCGCCGACACCATCAGCGGCGCAATCAGCAGCGTGCGCTGCCAGATCGTCCAGCCGTCGGTCAACGGCATGATGATGTAGAGCAGCGCGGTGATCAGCGGGTAGACGCCGAGCAGCACCATCAGGGCGAAACGCGGGCGGGAAAAACGGGTTGGGGAGGCAGTCATCGTCATCTCCATCGGAACGAAACGTTTCGTTATATAAAACGGGCCGTTTCGTTTCGTCAAGAGCTGGTGTAGAGATTGTTCGGCAATGAATGCCGCAACGATGCACGCCGGAATGAGGTTAAGACCCAAATGAGCCCCGAAGCAGACAGCGCGCGCAAATCGATCGGTGCCAAACGCAGCCTGGAAAGTGCCGAGGCGATCCTTGAAGCGGCGGAAGCCGTATTGATCGAAAACGGCTATTCCGGCTTTTCGATCGAGGCGGTGGCGCGCCGGGCGCGTGCCGGCAAGCCGACGATCTACCGCTGGTGGCCGAGCAAGACAGCGCTGCTGCTCGAGGTCTACCAGCGCCAGAAGCGCGATATCGCCTACTCCGACACCGGCGACATCGAACAAGACCTGTTCATCTTTGCCAGGAGCCTGTTTGCGCAGTGGCGCGAAACACCGGCCGGCAACATCTTCCGCTCGCTGGTTGCCGAAGCGCAGCAGGACCCCGCCGCCGCCGAAGCGCTGGCGACCTATGCCGCCGGCCGCCGCGCCCATACCGGCAAGCTGATCGAACGGGCCAAGGCGCGCGGCGAAGTGGCCGCCGATGTCGACCCGACCCAGGTCGCCGATCTGGTCTCGTCTTATGCCTGGGTGCATCTTCTGACCGGCCGGCTCGACGAGGACGAGGCTACCCTCAGGCAAGCCATCAGGCATATTGTCCACGGCATCGCTGTCAGGGGGTAACTCGCAATGCACGATATGGGGGACGACACTCGCGACGACACTGGGCCGCCATTGCTGCCGATCAGCCTGATCGTGGTATCGGATTATCTCTCCGATGACGGCGACGGCGAGTTGCGCCAGTCGCTTGCCGCCTATCTGCACGACAAGGCCGGCGTTCCGGCCGAAATCATCGTCATGCTGCCGGCCGGCAGCAGCTTTTCCTACAGCGCGCCGTCGCTACCAGGCGCTGCGTCCGTCGTCGTCGTCACCCACGACAGCGACGAATCCTCCCAGCTCAAGGATGCCGCACTGCCTTTTTGCCACCAGCCGCTGATCGCGGTGGTCGAGGCCGACTGCCTGCCGCAGCCCCGGTGGATGGCGACGCTGTACGAGGCCCTCGACCAGAACGCCGCCGTCGAAGCCGTCTCCGGCCGGACCTCTTATGGCGACGGCAGCATGATGAAGCGGGTGATGTCGCTGCTCGATCGCGGCTTCATCGAGTGCCGTGACCGCCATGGCAAGGTCATCCACGTCTCCAGCAACGGCGCCATCTATCGGCGCGCCCTGCTCGAGCGTTATCGTTTTCAACCCGGCCAGGGACCTTTCGTCAGCGCCCATGTCAGGCAGGACGCGATGAACGAGGACGGCATCGTATTGGCAGTCGATCCGCGCGCCGTTTCCATCCATGCCTATGAAGGGCTCGGCTTCATCTGGGACGTGCGCCGCAACAAGGGCTTTCAGTTCGCCGTGATGAAACTGCGCAAACGCAGCGATCGCTCGCGGCTGGGGCTGGCGGTCAGCGCGGTGATGGCTTCGTTCAGGGAAAACCACCGGACCATCAAGGCGGTCGGCGACCAGTTCTGCCGACCGGTCGACTGGCCCCTGCTGTGGCTGATGATGCTGGCGGTGCGGGTGCCCGAATTCGTCGGCGCGCTGGCCGTAGGCGACCCCGCCGACTTCAAGGCCTCGACCCGCTATCGCTGACGCGCGCTTGCGGTAACGCAACGTCATCAACACAAACAAAAAGGGCGGCGCCATCGGCACCGCCCTTTTTTAATGGGAAACGTCGAAAATTACTTCGACGCGTCGATGGCGTCGATTGCCTTCTTCAGCGCCGGATCGGTGATCTCGACCTTGCCGGCGGTGCGGACCTGCTTGACCAGCTCGATGTATTTTTCGCGGATCAACAGCGAGCGGACCTGGTCCTTGACGGTGTCGAATGCGGGCGGCTGCTGCGAGCGCTTGTCCTCGACCTTGATGATGTGCCAGCCGAACTGCGTCTGCACCGGCTCCTTGGTGTAGGCGCCGACTTCAAGCGCAAGCGCTGCCTTTTCGAACTCCGGCACCATCTGGCCGGGGCCGAAGAAGCCGAGATCGCCGCCCGAGGTCTTGCCCGAGGGGTCGGTGGTGTTTTCGTTGGCGAGCTTCTGGAAGTCGTCGCCGGCTTCGAGCTTCTTGACGATCGCGTCGGCCTCTTCCTTGGTCTTGACCAGGATGTGGCGGGCATGGACCTCGTTGACCGGCTTCTGGGCGGCGATTTCCTTGTCGTAGCGGGCGCGGATCTCGTCATCGGTGATCTTGCCGGCGACTTCCTTTTCCACCAGTTCGCCATGCAGGGCGCGCTGGTCGAGGAAGGCAACGCGACGCTGGAAGTCGGCATCCTTGTCGAGGCCCTTTTCGACCGCCTGGGCGGCCATCAGGCGGATCTCGATGATCGACGACAGGGCTGCGGCGCGGCGCTGCTCCGGCGGCAGGTTGCCGAACTGCTGGCCAAGATCCTGCTCGGCGAGCGTGATGTCGGCTTCGCTGACATTCTGGCCGTTGATCGTCGCCACGATCGCGTTCGGATCGACGGCAGCGGCTGCAGGGGCAGCGGCCTGGGGTGCAGGCGCTGTTTCCTGTGCAACCAGCGGCAGCGACGACAGCGCCACAAGCCCGGCGGCAAGCCCGACGCGGGCAAGCGAGGCGCTACGGAACGAAAAAGACATCTAAACTCTCCGGTGGGGTGATGACCGCACTTCCAAATCAACCTGAATGTGGCGGAATTTGGCGTCTCCGGCAGGCTCGCTGCAACGTTGACATAAGTTGTGCCCCCTCTTATCTGTCCATCGTCTTCGCGTCCAGAAGGGTTTTTCCGGGCGCTTTTCGTGTTGAGTCTGCCACCTTATGTTCCCCGGCAGGTTCGGCCGGCGGACAGTCGGCTTCATTCGAATTGAAAGGACCACTTGATGGTCAGTCTCGGCGGTCTCGCCCGTAAGATTTTCGGTTCCTCCAACGACCGCCGGGTCAAGTCGACCCGGCCCCGGGTGGAAGCGATCAACGCACTGGAAAATGAACTGCAGGCGCTGACCGACGACCAGCTGCGGGCGCGCACCGAGCAGTTCCGCCAGGACATCGCCAATGGTGCGTCGCTCGACGATCTGCTGATCCCGGCCTTCGCCACGGTGCGCGAAGGCGCCAAGCGCGCGCTCGGCATGCGTCCCTTCGACGTCCAGATGATCGGCGGCATGGTGCTGCACGGCCGCGGCATCGCCGAGATGCGCACCGGCGAAGGCAAGACGCTGGTCGCCACCTTGCCCGTCTACATCAACGCCCTGACCGGCAAGGGCGTGCATGTCGTTACCGTCAACGACTATCTCGCCCGCCGCGACGCCGAATGGATGGGCCGTCTCTACAAGTTCCTCGGCCTGTCGGTCGGCATCGTCGTGCACGGCCTGTCCGACGAAGAGCGCCGCGCCGCTTACGCCTGCGACATCACCTACGCCACCAACAACGAACTCGGCTTCGACTATCTGCGCGACAACATGAAGTATGAGCGCGCCCAGATGGTGCAGCGCGGTCACTTCTATGCGATCGTCGACGAAGTCGATTCGATCCTGGTCGACGAAGCCCGCACGCCGCTGATCATTTCCGGTCCGCTCGAAGACCGTTCGGAAATGTACAACACCGTCGACGCCTTCCTTCTCCATCTGGTTCCGTCCGACTACGAGGTCGACGAGAAGCAGAAGACCGCCATCTTCACCGAAGAAGGCACCGAGAAGATGGAAAACATGCTGCGCGAGGCCGGCCTGCTCAAGGGCGAGTCGCTCTACGACATCGAAAACGTCGCTTTGGTCCACCACGTCAACAATGCGCTCAAGGCGCATCGCCTGTTCCAGAAGGACAAGGACTACATCGTCAAGGACAACGAAATCATCATCATCGATGAGTTCACCGGCCGCATGATGCCGGGCCGCCGTTTCTCCGAAGGCCTGCACCAGGCGCTGGAAGCCAAGGAACATGTGGCGATCCAGCCCGAGAACCAGACGCTCGCCTCGGTCACCTTCCAGAACTATTTCCGCATGTACGAAAAGCTCGCCGGCATGACCGGCACGGCACTGACGGAAGCCGAAGAATTCGGCAACATCTACAATCTCGACGTCACCGAAGTTCCCACCAACCTGCCCGTCAGCCGTATCGACGAGGACGACGAGGTCTACCGGACGGTCGAGGAGAAATACAAGGCGATCGTCCGCGAGATCAAGGAAGCCAACGCCAAGGGCCAGCCGACCCTGGTCGGCACGACCTCGATCGAAAAATCCGAGCAGTTGGCCGAGCGGCTGCGCAAGGACGGCTTCAAGGATTTCGAAGTCCTCAACGCCCGCCACCACGAACGTGAAGCAGCGATCGTCGCCCAGGCCGGCAAGCCGGGCTCGATCACCATCGCCACCAACATGGCCGGCCGCGGCACCGACATCCAGCTCGGCGGCAACGCCGACATGCGCATTGCCGACGAACTGGCCGACATGCCTGAAGGCCCAGAGCGCGACGCCAGGGAAAAGCTGATCCGCGAAGACGTCGCCCGCCTCAAGGAAAAGGCGCTCGCTGCCGGCGGCCTCTACGTGCTTGCCACCGAGCGCCATGAAAGCCGCCGCATCGACAACCAGCTGCGTGGCCGCTCCGGCCGCCAGGGCGATCCGGGCCGCTCGAAATTCTTCCTGTCGCTGCAGGACGATCTGATGCGCATCTTCGGTTCCGAGCGCATGGACGGCATGCTGACCAAGCTCGGCCTCAAGGAGGACGAGGCGATCGTCCATCCCTGGATCAACAAGGCGCTGGAAAAGGCGCAGAAGAAGGTCGAGGCGCGCAACTTCGACATCCGCAAGAACCTGCTCAAATATGACGATGTGTCGAACGACCAGCGCAAGGTGGTGTTCGAGCAGCGCATCGAGCTGATGGATGCGACCAGCCTGACCGAGATCGTCGGCGAAATGCGCCATGACGTGATCGAGGATCTCGTTTCCAAGCACATTCCCGAAAACGCCTATGCCGAGCAGTGGGACGTCACCGGGCTCAAGGAAGGCGTGATCCAGTATCTCAACCTCGACCTGCCGATCGAAGAGTGGGCCAAGGAAGAAGGCATCGCCGAAGAAGAAGTGCGCGAGCGCATCACCGCCGAAGCCGACAAGGTGGCCGCCGACCGCGCCGAACGCTTCGGCCCCGAGGTCATGACCTATGTCGAGCGCTCGGTGGTGCTGCAGACCATCGACCATCTGTGGCGCGAACACCTGGTCAATCTCGACCATCTGCGCTCGGTCGTCGGCTTCCGCGGCTATGCCCAGCGCGATCCGCTCAACGAATACAAGGGCGAGGCCTTCGAGCTGTTCCAGGCCATGCTCGGCAATCTGCGCCAGGCGGTGACCGCGCAGCTGATGCGCGTCGAACTGGTGCGCCAGGCTGCCGACGCGCCGCCGCCGGAAGCCCCTGAAATGCAGGGCCACCACATCGACGGCACCACCGGCGAGGACGATTTCGGCGAGGGTTCGATCGCCGTGCTGCAGGACAGCCGCGTCGTTGCCGCCGAGGACCGCGACCCCAACGACCCCGAGACCTGGGGCAAGGTTTCGCGCAACGAGGCCTGCCCCTGCGGTTCGGGCAAGAAATACAAGCACTGCCACGGCACCTTCGCCTGAGCGAAGGTTTGAGGCAGACACCAAACGACAAAGGCCTGGCGCTCAGCCGGGCCTTTCTCATTCATGGCTGTTCGTTGGCCAGTTCGATGAGATTGCGCAGCGCCGCCACGCCCAGGCTGTTCATGTGCTTGCGCCCGAGCGCAATGTCGATGCGCATGGCGATCTCGTGCGGATCAGCACCACGGAGCTCGCTTATCCGCTCGATGCCGATCTCTTCGAGATAGCGGATCATCTGCGGCCCGATCGAATGGGCCCGTCGCATCGATTTGCGTTCGTCTTGCGCAATCATCGCGGCCCCCTCGCCCGTTGTTTGCTCGACCCAACCGTTTCTTAATGGCTCTGAGCTACATGCTGTCAGCGAAATCGCGGAAGATGGAGTATCGAGTTGCGTTTTTCCGCAGCGATGACGGCCGAAAAGTGGCTGCCGGGGCAGATTGCCGCGCGCCTCGCGCCGTTGCTGCGCCGCGTCGATGCGGTTCTGTTCAGCACCGATGAACGCGGCGAAGCCGGCCGCATGTCGCTGGTTGCCTTTGCCGTGCGCATCGTCAGTGCCGCCATCGCCTTTGTCAGCCAGGTGCTGCTGGCGCGCTGGATGGGCAGCTTCGAATACGGCATCTTCGTGCTCGTCTGGGTGACGATGATCATCGTCGGCTCGCTGTCGTGCTTCGGCTTCCACACCTCGATCATCCGCTTCATTTCCGAATACCGCGAAAAAGGCATGCTCGACGACCTGCGCGGCGTGCTGGTGGCCAGCCGCCTGTTCGTCATCATTGCCTCGACCGTCATCGCAGCGCTCGGAATGGCCGGCGTCTGGGCCTTTTCCGGCCGTATCGAGAGCTATTACATCGTGCCGTTCTTCCTCGGCATGATCTGCCTGCCGATGCTGGCTCTGTCAGACGTGCTGCAGGGCCTGGCCCGGGCCAATTCCTGGGCCTTCGCCGCCCTTGTGCCGACCTACATCACCCGGCCGGTGCTGATCCTGGTGTGCATGGCCATAGCCGTCGCCGCCGGCCTTGCGCCGACGGCGGAGACGGCCGTCCTGGCCTCGATCATCGCCACTTATGTGACGACCATCATCCAGCTGATCAGCGTCACCCAGCGCACCGACAGGCGCATCCCCGCCGGGCCGCGCAACATCAGGCTCGGCTACTGGCTCAAGATCTCGCTGCCGATCTTCCTGGTCGAAAGCTTCTTTTTCCTGCTCACCAATGCCGACGTGCTGATGGTCGGCTTCTACATGGAGCCGGACAAGGTCGCGGTCTATTTCGCCACCGTAAAGACGCTGGCGCTGGTGCATTTCGTCTATTTCGCCGTCAAGGCGGGCGTTGCCCAGCGTTATGCCCGGATCGCCCATGGCGAGAGCGAAGAGCTCGGCGGCTTCGCCCGCGAGACGGTGTCGTGGACGTTCTGGCCGTCGCTGGCCATGGGCGTGCTGGTGCTGCTGCTCGGCGAACCGCTGCTTGGCATGTTCGGCCCCGGCTTCGCCGACGGCTATCCGCTGCTGTTCCTGCTCGTTGCAGCGGTGGTGGCGCGCTCGGCGGTCGGCCCTTGCGAAAGCCTTTTGACGATGAGCGGCTACCAGAATGTCTGCGCCATGGTCTATGCCGCAACGCTGGCCCTCAACATCGGCCTCAACGTGCTTTTGATCCCCACGCTTGGCCTGTGGGGCGCGGCGATCGCCACTTCGGCGGCGATGATCTTTGAGGCGACTGCCCTTTCCTTCACTGTCTGGCGCAAGCTCGGCATCGTCATGGTCCTGTTCATTCCCACCAAACGCACGGTAGAGAACGCCTGATGGCAGCCATCCCGCTTCTCGAGGAAACCAGCGGCGGCCCGGCGGGCTCGCTGATCGCCGGCATTGCCGGCTTGCCGGCCGACGCCGCCGACCTTGCCCATCTCGAACTGACTTTGGCCGAACGGCCGCTGCGCCGGCTCGCCATCTATCCCGCTTCCGCCGGCTTCGACCTGGTCGAGGAGCTCGACCATCTCTGCGCCCGCACCATCGAACCCAACGTCTTTTTCAACCCGCGCTTCCTGGCGCCGGCGATGCCGCGCCTGGAAGACCGCGAGGTGCGCCTCGCCGTCATCCGCGACGGCACCGAATACCGCAGCCGGCTGCGGCTTTTGGTGCCTTACTCGGTGGAAAAGCCGGCGATACCGCTCGGCATACCTGTGATGCGGACATGGTCGAGCCCGTTCGGGCCACTCGGCACGCCATTGCTCGACCGCGACGACCCCGAAGGGGTGATCGCCGACTTCTTCGCCATGCTGGCCCGGCCGCATCTCAAGCTTCCGAAAGTGTTCGTCATGCCCGACATGCGCCTCGACGGCGCGGTGGCGCGGATGCTGAGTGCTACCGCCGAAAGCCGCGGCCTGCCGCTTGTCGTGACCGGCCAGTTCGAGCGCCCGTTCCTCGAGAGCGACGCCGAAGGCGAGGATTATCTCCGGGAATCGCTGGGCAGCCGCCACTACAAGGAATTCCGCCGGCTCGGCCGCCGGCTCGCCGACCAGGGCGTCGTCGAGCACAAGGTCGCCCGCACCCAGGACGACGTGCGCCACGCCATCGAGCAGTTCCTGACGCTCGAGGCTTCAGGCTGGAAGGGCCGCCAGCGCACCGCCATGGCGATCGACCGCTACCGCGCCGCCTTCGCGCGCGAGGCCGTGCACCGCATGTCGGAGCAGGACATGTGCCGCATCCATTCCCTGACACTCGATGGCCGCACCATTGCCAGCCTCGTCGTCTTCGTCGAGGCCGGCGTCGCCTATACCTGGAAGACCGCCTATGACGAGGCGCTGTCGGCCTTTTCGCCTGGGGTGCTGTTGATGATGGCGGTGACCGGCCAGCACCTCGACGACCCCAACATCATGATGACCGATTCCTGCGCCGTGCCCGACCATCCGATGGTCTCCAAGATGTGGAGCGAGCGCAAGCCGATGGGCACCTTCGTCGTCGGGCTGACGCCTGATGCCGACCGCGTCACCCGCCAGGCCGCCTCGCAGCTGCATCTCTATCGCGAAACACGCAAGCTCGCCGTCAAGCTGCGCGACCGCGTGCGCGCCCTGCTCAAGAAGCGCTAGAGGTCCGTCTTCGGGCTCAGATCGTCTTCGCCTCGCGCCTGGCGCGGTCGCGAAAGATACGGCGGATGACCTTGCCGGTGGTGGTCAGCGGCATCGAATCGACGAACTCGACCTCGCGCGGATATTCATGCGCCGACAGCCGCTCGCGTACCCAAAGCTTGATCTCCTCGGCAAGTTGCGCGTCGCCCGCAACCCCGTCCTTGAGCACGACATAGGCCTTGACGATTTCGGTGCGCAGCGCGTCGGGCTTGCCGACGGCGGCAGCCAGCGCGACCGCCGGATGGCCGGTCAGGCAATCTTCGATCTCGCCGGGGCCGATGCGGAAACCGGCCGAGGTGATGACGTCGTCGTCGCGGCCGAAGAAGGCGACATAGCCGTCCTCGTCCTCGATGCCCTGGTCGCCCGTGGTCATCCACTCGCCGATGAACTTCTTTTCCGTCGCCTCGGGGCTTTGCCAATATTCGAGGAACATCACCGGATTGGGCCGGGCAATGGCGATCTGGCCCGGCTCGCCTGATGGCACGCGCCGGCCTTCGCCGTCGATGATGGCGACGCGGTGGCCGGGGACCGCCTTGCCGATGAAGCCGCCACGACTGACACCAAGGCCGGCTGAGGACGCCAGCACCGCGTTGCATTCGGTCTGGCCGTAGAACTCGTTGACGACGAGCCCGAGCTCGGCGGCGGCCCAGTCATAGGTCTCGCGCCCGAGCGCCTCGCCGGCCGATCCGACGCTGCGCAGGCTGAGCCGGAAGCGCTTGCCGATGTCGGGCACGGCCTTCAGCATGCGCAGTGCGGTCGGCGGGATGAAGGCATTGCGCACCGCCATCTTTTCCATCAGCAGCAATGCTGCCTCGGGCGCGAATTTGTCGAAGCGGGCGGCAACCACCGGCAGGCCGAAATAGAGCCCGGGCAGCAGAAGGTTGAGCAGGCCCCCAGCCCAGGCCCAGTCGGCCGGCGTCCACAGCAGATCGCCTGGCTGCGGCAGGAATTCCTGCGCCATCTGGATGCCGGGCAGATGGCCGAGCAGCACGCGATGGCCATGCAGCGCGCCTTTGGGCGGGCCTGTCGTGCCGGAGGTGAAGATCATCATCGCCGGATCGTCGGGATGGGTGTCTTCGGCAACGAAGACGGGCGAGTGCGATGCCACCAGGCGATCGAAATCATCGACGTCGCCGCCACCGACAACGATGATGGTTTCGAGCCCGGGCAGCCGGCCGCTGATCGGGCTCAACTTGGCAAAACCGGCCTCATTGGTGATGATCGCCCTGACGCCTGCCGTCTGCAGCCGGTATTCGAGCGCCTCGACGCCGAACAGCAAGGCCAGCGGCACAGCGATGGCGCCTGATTTGTAGATCGCGACATGGGCGATTGCGGTTTCAAAACTCTGCGGCAGAAGCAGCGCGACGCGATCGCCGCGGCGCACGCCTCTGGCCCGCAAGGCATTGGCAAAAGCGTTGGACTGGCGCGAAAGCTCACCGAAGGTGAGCTGTTCGGCCGCTCCGTCGACACGGTAGTCGAGCACGGCCACCCGGTCGGGATCAACCGCCGCCCAGCGATCGGAAACGGCGGTGCCGATGTTGAATTTTTGCGGGATATGCCAGCGGAAATCGCGATAAAGCGCATCGTAAGTGTCGCGCCGTTCGAGCATGGACGGTCGTCTCCGCTCCTCCGCGAGGGGATCTGCGCCAGAACAAGAACTGGCCGCTTCAGTCAGGCTCTCGCGTAACTCCCGCGCCCAGGCACGTCAAGAAGCGTTGTCGCCATGCCTTGTTGTCACGCCGGCGCAGCATTGGGCCACCTGCCCGCGGTGGGGCCGCGCGCAGGTCGAACGCGCGGCACATCCAACCCGACTTGTTTTGTGCACCTCACCTCACCTGGCGCGACACTACGCCTACATCGGACTTCACCTCGTCGACGATGTCACGCGCCTTGTCTTCTTCCGCCTCACGCTTGGCGTGCTCCTTCCTGGCCGTATCCATGGTGCCGGTAGCTTGATTTGCTTTTGCGCGAACTGTCATCGTCTACCGCCCTTGCGCGACAATGGCAGACACGCTCCCCCAATCACCCCGTTCACCTCAAGGGTGCGCCGCATCGGCCGAGACCGCAGCCAAGGAAGCGGGTATGCTGCGGAAAAACTCCCCTTGAAATCCGCCCTCACCTGAACAACACTTTGGGCATAACAAGAGGGTCTGATCATGGCCGACGCTCAGTACCTCAATCACAAGCTCGAATGTCCTTATTGCGGGACCATTCGCTTACGTATTCCTGAGAATGTAGAGCCGCATACGCCGATCTCGTGCGAGGATTGCGGCGAACATCTTGGTATGTGGGATGAGTTGCAAACCGACTTCGAACGCCAGGGCGGGACAAACGGTGTCTTCCGCATCGACAAGGGCCGGATCAAGCGCCTGGCATGAGACGCAAAAAGCCCCGCCAGCCGAAGCCAGCGGGGCGGTAGATTTTGGGGGCGGGACAGGCACTGGGATCAGCTACCTTGCCCCCTCATCACTACCCGTGATAACGCAACATGTATCGCGAACGCTGCCCTGTTCGCTCAAGATTGAGCTTTAGATTGGGGCACAAAGATATGGATTCCATGTCCATCGTTCGCGAGAACTTCAAGAAACCTCTGTTTTCGTTGCTGTTGAGCGCCAGTTTGTTAGGCCCCGGTGCAGCACGTGCCGGAGAGAATGGCCCTATTGATTGGTCGGGCGTCTATCTGGGCGGCATGATTGGATACGGCTCTGGCAATACCAGCGCATTCGATGGCGAACATTCCGATGACATCGGCTACTCGGGGGCCATCGGCGGCCTAACAGCTGGCTACAACAAGCAGTTCGGCAACTTGGTCGTTGGCGTCGAGGGTGACGTTGCGGCGGCGAGCATGTCGGGTAAAGGCGACGGTGGCGAGGACTGGGGCTGCGGTGATGAGGACATCTGCACGTTTCAGGTTGATTGGACCGCAACGCTGCGCGCTCGTCTGGGGTATGCGGTCGGCCCAGTCCTGCCCTTTGTTTCAGCCGGTGTGGCGATAGGTCGTGTCAGTGGTGAACTTGATGGCGCGTGTCCAGGCGACAATTGGTGCGGCAGCGACACCAAAGCGGGATGGACCGCAGGCGGCGGCTTGGAATGGGCTTTCAACGACAAATGGTCGGCCAAGGCCGAATACCTGTTTGTCGATCTGGGAAGAGCCCATTTTGGCGATGGAAACGGCGATGGCTTTTACGCCGACTTCAAGTTCCATACCGCGCGGTTAGGCGTGAACTACCACTTCTAATCGCCGTTCGACGACAAAAACGCCCCGCCACCTTTCGGCAGCGGGGCGCTTGGAAGTCGGCTTCAGGAGAATGATCAAGGCAGCTTGAAGCCGCCGCCCATCATGAAGGCGACAATGGCCAGGATGATGCCGCTGATGACCAGCTTGGCGATCCAGTTGAGCGTGCCGCTGACGCCGTCGATCTTGGCATCGAGCGTCGAAAACCGCATATCCATGTGCTTGAACTGCTCGTCCTTGCGGGCCTCGGCGATGTCGCTCTGGCGCTGCCGGGCTTCCAGCGCAGCCAGGCGCTGGTCGCGGCTTGCGCCTTGATGCTCGAGAGCCACCAGCCGGGAACGCAGGTCGCTGTCCATCTCGCTGTTCCGTTCGCTCATTGCAGCGCCCTCCCCGCCAGCCAGCCGATCAACAGGACGTCGTTGATCGGCATGACGAGAACCGTGGCCTGGGCGATCATGTCGACCTGCCGCAGAGTTCTTCGCGCAGCTTGAGGCTGGCCAGGTGGCGCGCTGCCTCGTCGTCGCTCATGACGTCATAGACCTGTTGCCGATAACGCATGTCGGGGCCAAGGCAGATGCTGCCCCGGGCTGTGGTGCAGGCAGCAGCTCCGGTCAGCACGACGATCAGAAGCAGGATCCGCGTGACGAGATCGAGCAGCCGGCGCTTCATGGCCGTATCCTCATAGCCAGTGTCCTCATGGCCCGTGTCCTCATGGACGTGTCCTCCTGGTTGGTCCTGATGGCCGCGTCCTTTTGGCGAGCTCGGCGCGCAGCTGCTCTGGAGACATCGCGCCAATGTCCGATTGCACCTCGTCGGCGATGTCCCTCGCCTTCTGCTCGGCCTTCGCCTGTATCTCGCGCTCGCGGCGGGCGCCGCGGCTGTTGCCTCGGAGGAAGGCGACAAGCGCTGCCAGCACGCCGCCGAAGATCGCGATCAGTGTCGGGCTGGAGAGGAGGAAGCCGATCATGGTCATGAGCCCCTTCCCCGACGCTGCCGCGTGACGGCGATGACGAGCACGACGGCGACGAGCCCGAATACGCAGCCCATCGCGGTCAGCGCCTCGCCGACAGTGACGGCGCGCGCCGTCATTTCGCCCAGCCGAAGCTGCGCGCCGCCCAGTACCAGCCCTCGGCAACCAGCGGCGCGATGATGCCGAGGCCGGTGCTGACCCAGGCGACGATCTCGGGATCGGCGATGAGCGCCTGCTGTTCCTCGGGCAGGATCCAGCCGAGCGCCAGCAGCGGAAGCGTCACATAACGAAGCAGGATACGGATGATCGGGGCCATGGTCAGCGTCCTCTGGAGAACCAGGCGGCAATCGCCCTGGTGATGAGGTGCAGGAAGAAGGCCAGCCCCTTGGCCGGCCCGGCGGCATCAGGCGATGGTGCGGGTTTCACAGGCGCCGGCGCAGGCGGCTCTTCGGTCCCCACTGACGCAGGTGACACCGGGGCCGCGTCAGGCTGGGCCAGTTTCAGTGCCGCCGCGCGAACGCCGGAGACGCGGGCGGTCCAGCCCGTGCCGAAGCTCGGCCAGGTGTTCAGGCCGCGCAGGAACCTCATCCGCCTGTCGCACAGGTCGTTGATAACGGTGGCGCGCATCATCGCTTTGGTCGCATTCAGCGTGGCCGGGCCGATCCTGCCGTCCTGTACGACACCGACGACGCCCTGCAGGTATTTGGCCGCCCTGCCCTGCCCGCTGTTCACGGCAAAATCGAAGACGGCATAGTCGATGCCGTCGGGAAGCTCAGCGCCATGCACCGCGTCCCAGTAGAAGCGGCGGTAGACAGTGGCCAACTGCGCGTCAGTGATCTTGCGTAGATCGTCTTTGGTCGCGTCCGGCTTCACGTAGCGGCGGAAATTCGCCAGCGTCACACCCTTCATGGTGGCGCCGCCCGGATCGGCCGGATGATCCGACCAACCACCTTCATGTTTGAGGACGAGCTGAAGAGCCCGCGCAAAGTTGCGGTCCATGAGAAGTCCTTCGGTTGGGGGTTAGTTTGAGCAGCACAGCAGACGCGGTGACGCAACGTCGCGTTCGTCCGACGATCTGACATCGACGGAATGGCTTGATCACATTGGGGCCAGGCACCATATTGCGATTGCGCCTCTCACCGTTTCGGGAGTGACGCTTTCGGTTGCCGGCTTTCCCGGCATGCCACCTCAATAGCAGCGCTGACGCATTTCAAACGACCGCTGGCGCTGTTCTCAAAATTTGGAGGCTAAATGTCTATTGCAACGCCCTTCGCGCTGCCGGCAGAAGTTCTGTCCGAAATTGCAAATGGAATGCCCGCCATCCAGGCTTACCGCCAATATTTGGGCTATTCGATCAGCGCCGTCGCTGTGACAAGTGGGCTTACGGTCAGTGAAGTCGAAAGCATCGAGGCCGGGCATCGCTTCGAAAAGGGATACCGGGACCGCATTGCGCGAGCCCTCGGCCTTCCGGAAGGCATTTTTGACCAAATGACGGACGTCTCGGACGCCGCGTAGTCCTGATAGGCCCCGCAGCAGTGAGCGGGGCCATCGCCTCTTCCTCCACTGGGGGTCGGCCAGGTGCCAGACGGCCCCGCACTGGCATGGAACGGTCAGCCGGCCAAGGAGTTGAGCGATCTTCTTAGGGAGGCGAATATGACGCCCGATCTGAAGTCGTCTCGCAGCGACAATGACCTTAAAAGACGCGCGCTATATCTCCGTGGCTCAGGGGGCTCTCGTATCGATCACATGGCACCTATCGACCATTTGAGCGACGTTCCAGGACCGCGATGGACAGACCTGTTCTACATCGCCGTGGCGTTTGGTACGGCTAGCGGGCTTTTCTGGCTGGCCGGCTACTAGCGCGATGGTATCCGGATCGCGGTGCGATCAGCCCCCTCACGTTTCAGGACGAGCCCGGCACCGGTGTAGATTGCGGCCACTGGTGATTTCCTTTGATGATGAAGTCGTTCAATCTGCCCGCGTCAACGGGATGGAGGGCGAGATGAAGTGGGTGATCTTGATCGCTGGCGTGTTTTTGTTCTTCAACGGAATGTTCACGCGGACCTACAGCTTTGAGAACGAAAACCCGGCCAGACACTGCTACCAGATGGATTATATCGGGCTCTATGGATGCTTCGGCAGTCCGATGATGCCGACGCTGATCGCTTGGGGTGCAACCCTGATCGGGGCCAGCCTGATTGCATGGTCGGTTTTTCGCGGCAGGCAAAGCGAATGACTTTGATAACGCTCGGCGACAGCCATTCACTCTTCAGTTTTGCCGGCATAGCTGAGGCAAAGATCTACTGGGTTGGTCCAAGGACGATGCACCGGGCCGCTCGCGATGGCATAGCGTCACTGGTGCCCAAGAACTGCCGGCCAGTCAGTGGCGATGTACTCGTGTTGTCGTTTGGTGAGATTGACAGCCGCGAACATGTAGGCCGCATTGCCCGTAAGAACGGACGCTCGTCGATCGAAGAAGCAGACGCCCTTTGCGACAGGTTTCAGGTCGCGTTGGATCAGTTCAAGGGCAAGTGCCCGGCACGCTTGGCGTTGGCTTGCATCGGCCCGTTCAATCCCGATCCCGCCTATCTTGTGTACGAGGGTTACGAAAACGAGGACGCTTGCCGTGCAGACGTGAAGGCGATCCGCGACCGGATAAATGAGCGCATGGCAGCAATGGGGGTTGCTTTCGTGGATTTCCGGGCTGGATACTGCAACCCTGACGGCACAATTATTCCGGCACTCTCCGACAACAATGTCCATATCGACCCACGTCATTCTGAGCCGGTGTTGGCGGCTTTGCAGCAGGCCCTAGGACGGGAGTTCAGCCTTCGGAATCCGCCTTGGCCACCGAACAGCCTGGCCGAGAAACCGTACCAATCGCCTTGGAAACGGTTCCGAAGATCAGTGCGGGCAAAGGTCAAGGCGTGGCTCGGCATCGAGCCGAAGCCGGCCAGAACATAACCCCTGGCGCAGAGAGAAGTTTGGTTGAGAGTGGGGCTTTCGCTCGCCTATAGGTGCAGTATAAAGCGGGCATGTTCTCCGCTCTCAAAAGCTATCTCTTCCCTGCGCCACTAACGCTCGTCACCGCGAGCGATACCAGCCACGCGCGCTCGCTCATGAACTTTCTGGCGAGTGCAAAAGAACATGAACCGGCAACGAAGCTGATCGTGTATGACCTCGGCCTCACGGCTCAGGAGCGGCAGGTAATCGAAAGTCGCTTCAGCTACGAAATCCGCCGCTTCGAGTTCGAGCGCTACCCGGCATTTTTCGACATCAAGATCGCCGCTGGCGAGTATGCATGGAAGCCGCAGCTCGTCCGCGACGTTGCACGGGAATCTAAAGGTATCCTATGCTGGATGGATGCTGGAGACGTCATAACAGAGCCTCTGGTGAAGCTGCGGCGCGAAACCAAGCGATTCGGCTACCACAGCACCCATTCATCCGGAACCATCAAAGACTGGACCCACCCCGGAATGCTGAGCTATTTCGGGCTGCCCAGTGACTGGAACGCTGATGCTCCGAATCTCAACACCGCATGTGTCGCCTTCGATCTGGAAAGTGACATTGGCGCCAATCTCGTCGAGCAATGGGCGGAAGGTGCACTAGTCAGGGACTGTATCGCGCCAGAAGGGTCCAGTCGGGCCAATCACCGACAGGACCAGGCTCTGTTCACTGTGCTTGCCTACAGGGCGGGGCGCCCGAACGTTTCCAAGAAGTACCTCGGCTACGCCATTCACCGGGACGTCGAGCACCAGCCCGCGGCCTAGCCGACGGATGGGGCCAGCACTTCGGTGGCGCGGCTCTCGCCAAACAGCTCCGTTGCCATTGTCTCGAGCAGCGGCCAGAGTTCGTGATCGCTGCGATAGGATGATGCAGACCTGAAGACGTTTTGAAGCCGCACGGTCTGCCCAGCCATAGCCGCCTCGACCTGCTCGGCTTCGGTGTCGGTCATGCGTGACCAGAGATCGACGGGGTAGAGAACTACCAATGGGGCCGGAATTGCCCCCCAACGCTTGGATACCGAGTCCCATACCTGCCCGCCGTGTTCAGGGGCCATCGGCACTTCTATCGCTCCTGCCGGCAATGCGGGGAAATCCCACCGCTTGGGCGGCAAGTTACCATCCTCGTCCGATGAGTCTTGAACCCATACGCCATCAAACGCGCCGATGTATCTACAAGTTTCGTCTACAAAGAACTTCGCCATTGTCGGATGTCCTTATGCCGCGAATGCTTTCAGAACAATTCGCCAGTTCGCTGCTGTAGGAGTAAAGACCGCTCCAGTCGTTTTGTTACGCATGCGCGGAGCCGGGTTTGACGAGAAGTAAAGGTTTGTAGCATCCGCCATTACGCAAACAGACAAGAAACCGTTGTCGTCGTTGTACGGGGCTAGCACCTGATCGTTGATCGAGTAGTTCTGTTCAGCGATCACACATTTCATGTAAGCCATGAATGTTGTAGGCGCTACGCCAAGCCCATGCGCGACAGTTATCAAGTTGTTTCCTACGATCACAGCTTGATCTGCGCTGACAAAGCCACGCCCAAACGGAATAGCCACCCCGTTCTTCTGGTAGTCCGTCGCGTTGATCTTGCCGTTGACGACGAGCTTTTCAGTGGGTGTAGCCGTGCCGATGCCGACGTTGCCACCCTTTCGGATAAAGATACTGTTCGTCAGCTCGCCATCACCATAGTTGACGATGTACCCGCCGCAGTCCGCCGCTGTAGTGTCGTTGTAGTAGCCGAAATGCATCCCTTCGTTGATGGCTGCTGCCTTGCCAACAACGATAGACGTGTAACGGGCGTCCGAAACACCGCCAGGATTCAGCACCTGGAGCAGCCCAAGTTTGTTGGTGTCGCCGGTCGACGTGACAATCATCGTGCCCGTGACTGTCGGGGTCGTAACGGCAGGCGATGTCAGCGTCTTGTTGGTGAGCGTCTGTATGCCTGCTAGCGTCACCTCGCCAGCGTCGCCTGCCCGACTGAAGATCAGCCAATGCGCCGCGCCGTTGGCCAGCGTGCCGGACCCGCCGACATAGGCCAGCGTCAACTTGCGATAGCCGGTGCCGTCGACCACCGAGCCGGTGATATTGTAGGTGTGTCGGATTGTGGCGTTCGTCTTCGATCGGATGGTCAGGGCGCCGCGAACCGGATTCGTGCTGTCGTCCCATGTGTCGAGCACGACTGTAGCCGTCAGGCCATCACTGTCGACATTGTCGATGTAGGCCGCCGTTGCAGAGCCAGGCGCAGCATTGTTGAGCCGGAAGATGCCGGCGCCGGGGTCGGCATCGGTCGTCGTGGTTGAAAAGTTGAACGGCAAGGCCGCGACGGAGTTGGCCGCTGCAATTGCGCTGTTGCTCGCATTGGTGGCCGAGGTCGAGGCGTTTGACGCCGACGTGGACGCTGAGGAAGCCGAGGCGGCTGCAGCGTCAGCGGACGCCTGCGCGGCCAAAACAGCGGCCGACAGACCACTGAGCGGGAAAACCACCTCAAAGCGAACCCCGGTGAAAAACAGCACCGTCTGCCTTGCGGCGGCGAATTCGCTCGCCCCGATGTCGGCGCCGTTGCCGTATTTCACGCCATAGACACCAACGCCTGTGACGGTGATCGTCACGGCCCCGCTGTTGCCGGCCGAAGGCGTCATCAGGTAGAGCCGGTTCGCCTGGAAACCTGCCGGCTGGGAAACCACGACCGCGTTGCCAGTGCCGCCTGTCACCGTCAGCTTGTCGACGGCGGCGCGGCCGAACAGCCTGTCATAGGTCATCGGCACCCATGAAGCCCCGGTCGCGTCCCATTCCTTCAGCACGGCGGGATCGAAATTCTTGTCGAGCCAGAGCTTGTCGGTGGCTGGCGCAGCGATGGCGTCGACCATGTTGGAGAAGACCCCTGCTGCCCGGAGTGCCGACAGCACCAACTCGGACACACGGACATATTTGCCGGTTTCGCTGGAAAGCGTCGTTCCGGTGAGAAACAAGCCCCAATGCAGTGAGTTGTCGAATTCTGTTCCAGCCATCAGCTATTGCTCCATAGAAAAAAGGGCAGCTCCGAAGAACCGCCCCCGTTGAAATGACCACACGGCAATACGCCAGCGCAGATCTACGGACGCAGCACTTCGCAATGATCTGCGCTAACCTTGATCGTTGCGGGCAGAACCGGCATAAAATCGGGTGGCGCGAGCGACCGCAGGCCGCGGCGATCTGGGGGGCACCCATGCTTGTTTTCTTGTTTGACCGATGGTCGGAATGGCCGGCCTGGGCGCGGTGGACATCCGGCATCGGCGCCATCGTCCTGCTCGACTCTGTCCGCGCGGCATGGGGTGAGCGCGATTTCGTCGCCGGGGTCGCCGAGACCTTTGCTGCCTATCTGCTGTATTATGGTGGCCTTGCGGGCGCACTCGCGGCCGGCGCCTGGATCGGCAGCAAGATCGCAAAGGCGTCCAGCAAGGACTGGCTCGGCTGGCTGATCGGCATCGTGACGGTGGCGGTGCTGTGGCTCGGCTTGGCCAACATCACCGACCACATTCCCGGCGTCAGCTGGCGCATGAAAGCCATGGGCGGCGGCGATTGCCATGCTGAGTGGGACGGATGGTCGAACCCTGTCGTCTGTGACGAAAGCCAGCCTTGAAACAGGAGTGATTTCGGGTTCAGTGCACGGCTATGCAGGGATCAGCATTGAAACCACGCGTCGCAGCAGGCATCGGCGCAGTGATTGCGGTTGTCGTCGGCTTTTTGGTCTATGCAGCAGCGGGCAATGCAATGAGTTTCCCCTATTGAATCAGCGCGCCATTCCGGCATGGCGCCGTCTATTGGGCGTTGGTCGGGGGACTTATGGGCGCCGGCGCTAGAGCAATTCCAGGAAAAGTGCGTAGCGGTTTTCCGTCCGGAATTGCGCAAAAACAAGAAGATAGAGCGACTCCGCGATTCGAAGAAAAGCGGAAATGCTCTAGATTCGCATTCGGTCGTCAGTAGTCTCCCCGAAGACCAGGCAATTTCGCAGCTTCTTGCCGCTCCATGGAAAAAGGGCGGCTGCGAACAACGAACACGTCGAAGGTGGGCGTTGGTTTCGTTTGCTCGTTCGATTGCAATTCCAACCGCCGGCAGGTTGGTGTTCCGCGCCTTTTTCCAAAAAAACGCCCTCGGTCAATGACGCCTGACAGCAAGCCGTTTCCGGCACTGGTTGCGATCGCCCTGATGTGAAGCGCTGCGGCAACCGTTGCGGCATTTCAACCCGATTGCCATGTCGTTCGGGTCGCCGGGTTTCTTTGCCGGCTGCATCATTGCCGGCCGAAACGCTTGCGCTCGTCTGGTCAAATTCGGCGGGGCGCTCCCGATCAGCCGAACGGCCGCAACGGCTTTGGCTCGAAGCTTTTCTGCCCATAGTCGCGCAACCGTTCGCGTTGTGTCTTCCTGAGGTAGCCGGGGCTCATCGCCTCCCGCATCGAGCTCAGGAACAGGAAGTCGAGCGCCGGCCTGACATAGGCCAGATTGACCAAAGGCGTGTTGCGGGTGGCATAGTCCAGCCAGTCTGCCGCCTGTATCCGTTCACGGGAACTCAGGCCGGCGTCCCGGGCTTTCAGCAGCAGGACGCCAAGATCGGCGATCGAGACCAGTGCCGGGCCGGCGGCGGTTTCGAGCGGGCCGCCGAAGTGGCTCGCCTTGCCGAACAGGAAGTCGGCGTAGATGCCGGCAGCACCACCCTTGATGAACGCAGCTTCCCAGGTCTTCAGGTCGGCGGGATCACGCGGCGGCCAATAGCCCTTGCGCAGGTCGTCGAAAACCGTGGAGACATAACCTGATATCGTCATGCCGGCGAGAAGGGTGCCGATATGGGGGGTGCGCTCGAGCAGGCCGGCACCCTTGCGATGACCAAAAATGGCCCGGCCGCCGACGCGCTGGGTGAAGGCCATCGGAAAGCCCTTGAACTGTCCGATGAACCGCAGGGCCTCGCCGGCAAAGGTTCCGGGGCGGGTGCCCTGTGTCATCGTGCGACGGGTCCGGGCGTCGACCTCGACAATGCCATAGCTGGTCTCGTCCGCGAAGAAGCGCAGCACCGCCAGTTCGAGATTGCGCCGGGCGTCATCGGCGGTCCTTGCCAGCCCGGCGACGGCTTCATCGGGCAGCGAGCGGATCCGGTCGGGCGTGATGTAGCTGTTGCCGTCGACAACCCGGAATTCCGCCTGGCGGATGGCATCCCACATCGGCGCGGTGATGCCGTGCAGACCAAGAACATGGCGGTAATTCGCCGGCAGGTCGGCATAGCCGACCTTGGCACGCATGCCCATCTCGGCGGCGATCACGCGGCCAGCCGTGGCCCTCTTCACGTCGTCCCACCACGAGGCGCCAGCCCACCTAAACACCTTCTCCTGCAACTGGGCAACCCGACCGATCGGGCCATTGACCGCGGCAGAAGAGGCGATGACATGCGCAACGATGCCGTCGAAGCCTTCGCCGGCCAGAAAGGATATCTCGGCCAGTTCGCCCTTTGGTCGACCGCGGCGCAGCCCGTTGAGCTGGGAGAAGAAGCCCTTGAAGAAGCCCGAGCCGCGGAACTGCGATGCCACTCCTGCCGTAACACTGTCAGTGATCGACAAGATGCCGGCGCCGCCAAACCTTACCATCGCCTGTAAGGCTCGGATATCGTTGCCGATCTTTGCCGCCGTGGCATGAGCGGGCCGGTTGACCAGATCGGTGGCAACGTCGACGGCAACGCGCAGAGCGCCGGCATCAGTGGTCAGCCCCTTCATCTGCCTGGACTTTTTGGCGCCCGACAGCGTCGGGTCATCCTTGATCCTGCGCTTGAGACGATCGACCAGCGATGCGAGCATCACCTCGGGGTGCGGCCCAAGAACCTCCATGTTCGCGGCCATGCGCGCAGCACCGCGCAGGTGCGACATCATCGACGAGACGGTGCTGCCGGAGCCGAACTCGTTGCGATAGGCCTGGGCCGACATAGCGTCGCGGAAATGCAGCACACGCGACGTGCCCAGCGACCTCGCCAGATCGGCAGGATTGATCCTTCCCCCCTTCCCGCTCGTTGCCGCCTTGCCCGGCGCGCCGGTGACGATCGTGTCATAGATGCCCGCCAGCGCATCGTCGATTTCCCCGGCAGATCCCGCGTCGGGGAAGGTGCGGGCCAGGTCCAGCCTGGGCAAGATGGCGGCGATCCACGCCTTCTCGCCTGCGGCGAGCATCTTCACATCGTCGTGGGTGGGGGAGCCCAACCAGCCCTCATGCCTGCCGATGGCGGCGCCCAGCCTGTTCAGGTCGGCACGGCTCATCTCGTCATAGGCTGCAAACAGTCTGGCCGCGTATCTGGCGTCTTCGTTGCCGGTGATGCCTGGCTTGCCGCCTTTTTTCAGCTCGGCCAGCTCACGCATGATGTCGCCATCCATAAGCGGGTCGGCAAGGCCATGGACAAGATGCGGACGGTTGGCCTGGAGATCGGCAAGCAGCCCGCCGAGATATCTGGCCTCATAAGCGCCGTTGAGAGCGGCGACCGAGTTGCGGCCGCCTTCGACGCCACGCTGGGTTCCTTCGAACAGCGCAAGCAAGGCCTTGTCAGGCGACAGGCCCGATGCGATCAGGCTGTCGATCGCCGTGTACAGCCGGTCGCCGACAAGGATGTGCAGGGCAGCGTTGCGGCGCCGCAGGGCTGCGGCAACCCTGGTGCGCTCGGCCTCGCGCCCAGCGAAGCTGCGCAGCCTGTCGGCCATGCCGTCGATGTTGCCTTCGGCCTGCAGGCGCTGCCTGTATTCGGCCACCCGCTGGAAGGCCGCCTCGATATCCCAGCGGCTCAGCCTTTGCCCCGAGGCTGCATTGGCGGCATCGAAACAGGCGTCGCCGATCTTGTAGCGGATCTTCATGTCAGGCAGCTCGCAACGGATTTGAGGGCTTCGGCAAAGGCAGAACCGGCTTCGAAGTCGCTTTGGGCCTCGTCAAAAGCCTTTTCATCCCCAGGCGAAAGCCTGCCTCGGGCGGCCAGCTGGGCAATGTCGGCCTGCTCGGCGAAGGCTCCACTGTCGGGGTCGACGCCATGGTGGTGGGCGAGCGTCCTCAAGCTTTCGGTCCCTTGGCTTCCGGGCCCCTGGCTTCCGGTCATGGCGACGGCGGCTTCGGCCTGCTCGATGCCGGCAGGTCGCGGTTCGGCGGACACTACGGAGTTGTCGATGTTCGGTCGCTGCGCTATATTGGCGGTTGCCGGTAGCGACTGGCCTCCTGCAGAGGAAGCCGTCGCGGCCTGCCCGACTCCGGGGGTGCCAATCGAACGGTCCCCGGCAGTATCCTCCGCTAGGCCGAGAACCTGCGGACGGGAATCGGGCGGGGCCGGCTTTTTCTTTTCAGACAGCTTCGGTGCGTCAGGCCCGCCCTTGTCGATGTGAACCGTGACAAGCTGTTGGCCCCCTTCGAAACCCTTGTCGCCATAGACCACGACACGGCCGTTGCGTTCGACGCGCCACGTCCGCATCGGTGTGTCGCCAACTGCTGCAACGGTATCTGGCGGAACGGGTTCGAACTCCCTGACGATGTTGGGCAGTGCTGCAAGATCATCCTTGGTGACCCGGAAAGCCTTGTCCTTCGTGCTCTTTTCGCCATGCGCCCAGATGACCTTGACGAGCCCCTTGAAACTCTTGGAAAACTCGAACTCGTTGATCTTGCTGAATGCGCCGCGCGCCACGATCAGCGCATCGATATCGCCCGGTTCGATCCTGACCAGAGGGTCATCGACCGGGCCGGTCGGCCTGTCCAGGACCTCGTCATATGCCCGCGACAGGCTCTCGACCTCCGAGGCGATCCGCGCCAGAGGTTCGGTCGCATTGGGCGACAGCCTGACATCCTCACCCCGCGCCAGGCCGTCGACTGCCTCGTTCAGGGCAATACGGGCCTCCTGGGTGGTGCGCAGGGTCATCAGCCGCTGTTCGGCCTGGAGACGCAGCCTGGTATCCCTGCGACGATCGACGGCCTTGCCGATGCTCCCGCCGATGGCTCCGAAAGCCCCGCCGATCAACGCAGCGCCGGCCACCTCGGACACAAGCGCTTGCCAGGAGACGTCGTCGCCGAACTTTCCGCGCATGCCTGCGGTTGCCACGCCGAAAATCGCCGTGCTGCCGGCGGCATCGAGGGCCGACACGAGTGCCGTGCCGCCGATCTTGCCCAGCCGCGCCACGGCCGCTGCCTTGACCAGCGGGCCGGCGATCGGAATGTAGTTGATCGGGTCGAGGGCCTGACCGGCAAACTGCCCGACGAATGCTGCGATCGGGCGCTTGGATGCGTAGAATTCGCGGGCCTTGCTGGCATCGGACATCGCCGCCAGCGCGGCGGCCCGGTCCTCGGTCATGCCGGAATCCCAGGGGATATCGTCGCGGAAGTAGGGCGAGGACTTGTAGGCAGCCTCGTCGAGCGCCCCGGCCGCGTCCCGACGCGCCTGCAACTGCTCGGCTGTTTCAGCCTGCACATTCGCCGGATTGCCCCAGACGGTTCGCCGTCGACGCATCTGGGGTGTGTCTGGTACCCAGGTCGTTTCACCGCCCTCCCCGGTCACGACCATGCCCGGAACGGTGGGAGCTTCTTGCGGCAACAGCGCTGTTCGCACGGCGGTCCCGAGGCCGAAGGTCTTCAGCGCCGCGCCCTTGGCCTGATCGACAATGGTTGCGGCCATGCCCATCGGCTGGGCCATGACCGAGTCGAACAGCTCCTGCTGCGTGGCGCCGTCATAGGTCGGGCCCCGCCTGAAGGCATAGATGGCGTCGCTCATGGGAAGGCCTTCTGCTGCGGTTCGCCCAAGCTGCGCATCGGGACGCTGGGATAACGTGGCCTTGGTTTGGACGGATCGTGTTTGGGCAGCGTAAAGACGATCGGGCGCCCCGATCTGTCTGTCACCGGTGCCCCGAGATAGGGGTTGATGAAGACGAAGCCATCTTCGGAGTTCCGGAAGAAGCCCTCGGCCAGGACGTTGTCGATATAGTTCAGGCCGATTATGTCTCTTGCCCCCCACATTCCGCTGGCTCTTTCGGCGTAAAAATTCTCCAGTGTCGCGTGCAGGGCTTGGCCATAGGCTGCGGCATTGGCGGGGCTGTCGAACTTGCCGAGGAATTCGCCTGTCCGGCGATACAGCTCGATAGCCTCGTCATCGCTCAAAAGCCGGCCATCCGGCGAGACGGTCGGGACAAGCACCTGCCTGCCATCCTCATCAAGCGACAGGGCGCGACCTGTGGTGATCGAGCCGTCGGCGTTTCGTGCCATCGGCCTGTTTTCAAGGTCGATATTGCCTTTGGCGACAAGGCCTGTGACAGGGCCTTCCGGCACGGCACTCGGCCGCTTCAACGCCGCCTGAAGCGCAGCTTCCACATCGTCCTTGGCCCAGGCGAGGTCATTGATCACTGCCTCCGGGTCCTGATCTTCCCGCACAAGGATCTCGGCATTGACACGATCGTCACCGGACACCACCCGCACCTTGCCGAAAAGGTCGTCGGACACGCCGGCAATTGCCTGGTCGAGGCTCTGGCCGTTGCGCATGCGGACGTCCACCGCATTGCTGATCAGCGCGGCATCGCGCTGCGCCCGGATGAAATTCTGTGCCGACCCGTGTCTGATGCCGTAATAGACGTCGCCGACCTCGCCCTGTGCCATCAACAGATCCTGGATTTTTACGGCGACGGCGTCAGGGTTCGCCGGGGGCAGCCCCGGCAGTTTCGCCGGGTCGACCATCGCGGCCATGAACAGGCGCCGGGCAGCCCCCTCATCGCCTCGGCTCATCGCCTCGACAGCGCCCTCGGTGATGTCGGGCAAGCCGGCCTCGACAAGCTGTTCAAACAGGACACTGCGCTGATCCCGGTCTTTCGTGGTCATCAGCACATGGCTCAGCGCAGCGATGCGGTCGGCTCCTGGCCGGTCCAGGTCGTTGAAGACATCGACAGCATCGGCAGCGATGGCCTTGGGCAAAGGCCTGACGACGTCGACACCAAGCTGTTGCTGGGCGGCAATCGAAGCGGCGACGGCGGCCTGGTAGCTGGCCGGGTCCTTGGCGGCCTTCCATGCCGCATCAACACGTGGGAACGCCTGCCTGACATAGGCTGCGGGGTCGGCGTCGCGCGCCTTCAAGGTGCGGTCCGCCGCCATCGAAATCGCTTCATATCGCTTCTGCTCGAAAGCGGCGTCTGCACCGGTGGAAACAGGCGTCGCACCCTTGACCAGCGCTGCGACCTCCGCCGCCGGCATCGTCTGCATGCGGTAGGCGGTGCGGCTGACCTCGACGACCTGCTGGAACGTCTCGAATTTTTGCGGTCCCTTGTCGCCATAGGCGGCAGTGAACTGCTGCTCGGTAGGCATGGCGCCGGAATAGCTGCCGGTGTTTTCGATCGCCACCGGCGCGTTGGTGGCGGCTTCGTCGATAAGGGATTGCGCCACGACGCTCTGGTCGGCCTGCTCCCTTTGATATTGCGTCTCGCCCCATGCAGCCAGGACATCGCGGCGCTCGTGCGGGATCACGTCAAGATCGGCATCACCGGGCGCGGGCGTGTAGGTGCCAACAAGCAGGTCCGCTGCCTTCTTCTTGTGGCCCTCCATCTGGTACATGACCTTGTCGGCCACCGTACCAGGGGCACCGCCAGCCTTGTGGTCCGAACGGTCGTAGCGACCCGGCGCGCCGGCATTGATGGCGGAATAGATGTCGATCAATCCCATACCCGGCTTGACGCCGGCGTCGCGCAGATACTGGCCGGCCGCCGCCACCTGCTGCTCGATCGGCATGTCCTTGGTGACGCCATACTTCGCGGCCTGCGGCTCGCCCCACTGGATCAGCCCGCGATGCGTTCCCCATTTCGTCGTCGGCCCTTTGATCCATGGATCAAAGGTACCTCCTGTTTCGTAGGACATGACGGTCGCGAGATCGACAGGGTCGACCCCGAGTTGCTGCGCGGTCTGCTGGATGGCGGACGACAGGCCTTTGGTATCGACCTTGATGCCCTTGATGTCGCGGATGGCGGTCTGCGGGTCCTGCTGGTATTTCCAGCGCCATTTGCTTTCGGCAGCGTCCGCCTCCCATTGCTGACGGCGTTCTGCCTTCCAGGGTTCTGGCATGTTCGCCGAATTGATCGCTTCCAGGCCCTGGCGCTTCAGCACGTCGAAGCCGGCGGCATTGTTCTGGATCTGGGTCCGATAGGTGCTCAGATTGGTGTTGGTCGTGCGGTCGTAATAGGCCCCCTTCGTGTCCCTCTCAAAAGCGTCGGCTTTCTCAAAAAGCGTGTTGCCACGCGACAGGATGTTGTTGAGGTATCCAGTCTGCGCATCCTTGGTCAGGCCTTCGAAGTTCGACTTGGCGAATTCGTTGGCGCGCTGCTGGTGGCCTTCCATGAACTGGCGCGTGAAGCCGATGCCGCTTTCCGAGCTTTTCTCGCGCGCCTGCAAGAAGCGCTGCTCTTCGTCGGCAAGAAACCGCGTCAGGCTGGTCGACACAGTATTGGAACGGTCGTTGGCGACGTCGACCTTCTCGCGCTCGGCAAGCTCGAGCAGGCTGTAGCTCGCCTGCACGACGGCCTGGCCGGCGTCGGCAAGGGCAGCGCCGACCATCGGCGTCGGCCCGGCATTGGCAATGCGGCCCGAACGCGGGTCGGAGTAGGCGACGTCGCGAGCTGTGGGAATGGTCACCATGCGCTGTTCACCGCGGGCCATAGGGGAGTTCGACCGAGGTCGTGTCTTGCGTCTTCTTGTTGCTTTCGCCGAACCGGCTGAACAGCGACGACATGCCCGAAAACAGCGAGCCGGCCGCCCGGATGCGCGCCGCGCGCATGGCGCTTTCGGCGTTGTAGCCGGCGACCTTGGCGGCGTCGTTATAGCCGCGCGCCTGCTGTTCGCCCTTGTAGATGTCGGTTTGCGCCGCAAGCGTCACGCGCTCGCTCGTGTCGCCCATGACATCGATGACGGAAGGATCGGTCAGGTTTCCGCCGGAGCCGGCGATTAACGCCTGCTGCTGCGAAAGCAGGTATTTGCCTTCGCGATACCGCGCCATCGCGTCACGCTGGCTGGCCGCGGTCGCCTCGTCGGCCTGCTGCGCGGCAACCTTTTGTTCGTACTGGAAGCGCGCCTTTTGTTCGCGGCCCTCTTGCATCGCGCCGGCAACCGACATGATCGTGCCGCCGATGCTGGCTATCGTGCCGATAGCCCCTAAGACAGGCGTCAGGAAACCCATTGCCAAACCACCTTTCCGTCTAGCATCTCGTTTGTCGGCTTGAAGCCCAGCTTCAGCATCAGGGCTTCTGCCCGCGGGATCGATGTGTCGCAGGTCGCCTTGATCACGCGCGCGCCACGCGTCTTTGCCTCCGCCAGCACCTCAAGGATGTGGCGGAAGATGCGCGGCTTGCGGGCGTCCGTCGGCACCTCGAGGAAGGCCATCCACTCGCCTTCACCAGTCTCGATGACGCAGCCGAAACCTGCCAGCAGGCGACGACGCCAAAGGCCGCGGCCGATCCACTGGCCCGTCACCTGCACACCACCGTAAAAGCGCGCGAAGTCGATATCGTCAGCCAGCCTGATGTCAGCCATTTGTCTTGACATCCATCACCAGCGAACCGGCCGTAAACGGGTATGGCGAGCGCTGTTCGAGGCACAGCCGACTGTCGGTATTCCAGTCGCTGGCAACTGACATCATGTCGGCGTCGAAGCTCGAGTAGAGCGTGTTCGCAGCGATCGGCTTGTCGTCCTTGGTCACGGTCAGGCGGCGGAGGCTGTCGAAGGCATTGCCCACGCGCAGCCCATCCAGCATCGTTTTCACCAGATACATGCCAAGTTGCGATACCCGCTTCTTCTTGAACAGCGCCGTGCCGTTCGCCGCCCCGTAAGCGAGCTTTGTCGACTGCCAGCGCCCGACATAGGGCAGACCGATCACAACGCTCCTGCCGGCCGCTTGCGCGGGCAGGACCACCTGGCCCCCCGTCACCGTATAGAGGCCGTCCTGGTCATGAAGTGCCGCGCCGTCGACCCACACGGTCACGCCCTTGCCATTGAGATGCGGCACGGCAAAACTTGTCTGCCCAGCGGTTGCGGTAAAGCGCTTGAAACCGTCGGCCAGGCAATTGGTCTTGCCGCCGCGGCAATCCTTCAGGTCGGCCAGCCTTTCGAGCCGCTGCGTCCCGTTGCGGACGATGGCGAAATAGACGTTGTCCTGGCCCTTGCCGCGGCAGGCGATGACCTGCTTGAACAGACCGTCGGTGACCATGCGCGACCAGGCAATGACCTTCTGCGACGGCCGGTAGGTCAGCGCGCGGGCTTCGCCGTTTTCGAGGATGAACCACACCACCGTATCGGGCTGGCGCTGGACGGCGACACTGACAATCGCCGAGCCGCCGCAGATGTCTTCGTGCATCTCCGTCAGGTCCATGGCGCTGTAATCCAGCGTCCCTTGCTCGGCGATCAGCGCAAAGACGCTGAGACCGGTGCTCTGCACGAAGATGCCGTCCTTGTCGCACTTGACCGCGCGCAAATCGTAGCTGCCTTGCGTCGAGCCATCGACCGGAAACCAGCTCGACGCTGTCAGCGGTTCGTCGAAGCTTGAAGACTTGATCGAAATCTCGGAATTGTCGGTGCCGGCGATCAGGCGTTGCAGCCCGAGCAGCCAGAGAATGCCTCTGTCGGTGCTGGCGCCGATCGAACGGAAGATCGGTGCGCTGTCGCCTTCGACATTGTCGTCAAAGCTGTGGAAGGCATCCGGCACGGAGCCGTGCACAAAGTCGCCCTTGCCCCAGTACAGGCGGCCGCCAAACGCCTCGATGCCCCACGGCCAGCCGTCGAAGTCCGACCATGTCGAAAAGTCCCATTCAAATGTCGGGCTCAACGAATAAAAGCGGCTCAGAACCTCGATGCTGACAGCTGTTCCACTGCTGTAGGCCGTCATGCGCGCCACGCCGACCTGACTGCCGCCGGTATAGATAAGAGCCGTATCGATGGTCCCGCTGGTAAAGGTGACGGCCACGAAGCGGAAGAACTTCACGACGTTGTTGTCAGGGTCGCGATAGTTCGTTGGCCCGGTGTTTGCCGTGTAGGTGCTGTGTGTGCTCCAGGCGCCGGGATTGCCGCTGCCGTCATCGGTTGCGACCTCAAGCCGGACGGAACCCACCCAGCTGCCGGAGACCTGAAAGGTGAAATCGCGGGCCGCGTTGACGCCGGAAACACGGATGGACGCGCCATTCGCCGGGGCTGCTGTGAAACTCTCCTGCACCGTCTGGCCGGACTGGAACAGTCTGAACAGGCGACCGACCATACTGGCTTCGAAAAACGGCCTGCTCGCCGTCAGGATACCGTTGCCGGTGTACACCGAAGGCGTCAGCGCCACGGTACCGTCAGATGCCACGAATGGGCCGTCATCGACCTTGTAGCGCTGGATACCCCAGCTTGTGTCGCCACGGCGCTGGATTTCGCGCTGCTGGAACTGGCGCGACGCCAGATAAAGCACGTCGATATTCTGCTTGTGGCGGGGTGCGGCGAGATCAGCCGTCGCCCATGGCGTCGAAAGCACCAACGTCCCTGGCGCATCGATCTGGCAGCGGGCAACCAGCGCCTGCCGCGCCTTGTCGGTGTAGATTTCGAGATAGATGCTCGCCGTGGTCGGTGTGAAGGCGATGGAATGATCGCCGTCATCCAGTATCGACAGGGCAAGAACGTCGCTTGCCCCCGCAGAGGTGCCGATATGCACCCAGACCGGACCGCGAACGACCTCGACGCGAAGGCCATGTTCCTTGCCCTGGTCGCCACCTGACACCGTCACCGTCTGGCGCGCGGCGGCGCGGCCTTGCGTGGTGCCGGTGAGCACGAGATTGCCGCCCGCCACATTGGCCGAGGCGCCGGCGGCACTGGCATTGGTCCATCCGGCAAAGGAATTGAAGTCGCCATTGGTGATCGAGGTAGCGACAGTCACGCGGGAGACGAAGGCATTGTCCTTCAGCACGCGCATTTCATTGTTCGACAGGATCGGCACCAGCATCGAGGCGTTCGAGCCGGCGAAGGAGTATTCGAGCAGCCGGACGTCGCCCAGATTGATGTCGGCAATGTGCTCGAGGCCGGGGCGCAGCGTCATCGAGCCGACGACACGCGGCAAGATGTTTAAGCTCAGTGCCGAAGCGAACTGCAGGCGCTCCAGATCGAGGCGCGAAAGCGCTTCCTCGCCGACTTCACCACCGTTCAGGGCATAAACCGGGGCTGAAACGCGCGGCATCAGACGTCACCCTCGCCGAAAACGATCTGTCCGCCGACCAGCGTGCCGCCATTGTTGCGCGAGCCGCCGATGCCGCCGCCGCCGCGCCGCGCGCGAAGCCAGTGGCCGGGCTCGATGATCTTGTTGTTTTCGTTGCGGGCATCGACGTTTTTTGCCTGCATCAAGGCACGTTGCATGCGCTTGCTGAGCTTTTCCTCCAGCGTGTCGCCCGACGTCAGCTTGCCGCAGGTGTCGAAGGCCAGCTTCAGCGCGACATAGCGCCAGAACATGGTTGGCCAGCTCGCAATCTTGTCGTCGGCCATGTTCACGTCGCTGATGAAACGCAGATAGAGCGCGGGCGTGTTGGCATGCAGGTTGCCGCCTTGGTCGACATAGTCGTGGAAGGTCGTGAAGCCGGGATTGTTCGAGACAGTCACCGTGCGCAGCCAGGTCGCCGGATAGTCGAACGCATAGGTCCAGCCCACAGCAGGCGTCAGCGCGCCATTGGCCGACAAAGCTGCCGATGCCTTGGCGAAGTTCCAGTCACCTGAGTTGAAGGCTTCCTCGATCGCGCCGGCCCAGGCGCTGTCAAAGACGTATCTCGCCTCGACATCGTCGGTCAGGGTGACGATGGTTGCCTTTTCCAGGTGAACCAGCGCCTGCTTCCAGATCTGCAGCTTTGCCGCCATGGGGTTATTCGCCCTTCATCAGCTCGAGGTACTTTTCGGCCGCTTTCTCAGCCGCTTCCCTGGTGTCGAAACCGGTCTGGATCACGTTGCCGCCATGCAGGAAGCGCCATTTGTGGTGTGGGCCGCCAAAGCTGATCTGCGGCGGGCTGATGTCGGACGATGTAACCTTCGGGGCCGTTGCCTCGTCGAACAGCCTGAGCACGCGTACCCCAGCTGACGTCTTGGTGATGGCCAGCACGCGCAGCGTGCAATCGAGCCTGTGGTCATCCGAAATGACATCGATCGTCATGCCGGGCCGGAAGACGCTGAGGTGGTTGGCAAAGAATTCCGGGTGGGTGACGTCGGCGAGCGTGGTTTGTGAAGGCACGGTCGCCGCATATCGGCCGATCGAATAGTCAGCCTGCGCGAAGCGATGCCCCGCAAGTTTCGTGACTTGGGTCATTTTTTCACCGTGGGTCAAAGGGAAATGGAAATGGAAAAGGGAGGCCCGAAAGCCTCCCCCATTCACTTAGTCAGTATCGGTCGCCGTGATGGCGAGGCCGTCGGTCAGGTCGATGCCGAGACCACCGGTTCCGGTCGCCTCGTCGATCACCCAGCAGTGATGGACCGCCGTCACCGGGCCGGCGAGCGTGGTCGTGCGCGTGCGGACGATGACAATGTCACCTTGCCGCGCACCCTTGGCATAGCCGTCGCTGGCGTAGTTGGAGGTGTTGACAGTGGCGATGGCGTCCACCGTATCCAGCAGCCAGCTTTTCATGGTGCTGGCGCCGGAAAGACCATCGGTCAGGAGCTTGAAGCCGTTCGTATCGTAAGCCATTTCCGCCTCCTTACGAGAATGCAGCGGTGTCGTCGGTGACGACCTTGATCACGCCGGCCTGCTGCAGGATGGTGGCGCCGTCGTAGATGGTGGCA
Source organism: Aminobacter carboxidus (assembly GCF_014863355.1). Lineage (GTDB taxonomy): Bacteria > Pseudomonadota > Alphaproteobacteria > Rhizobiales > Rhizobiaceae > Aminobacter > Aminobacter carboxidus. The sequence continues at coordinate 41,090 of NZ_JACZEP010000021.1, forward strand.
CGGTCGTAGGAGTAATCGTCCTCGCCGTTGTAGCCGGCGTCGACCTTCACATCGCCGGCGATGGCATGACCCAGCGCAGGCTTTGCGAAGATGAAGTTGGACGCGGTCGCCGTGCCCTTGCCGGGCAGGCCGTTATGCATGATGTGCTTGGCGCCGAGCCAGACCTTCGGCCGGTCGAGCGCCAGGCCGACAAGTGGCTTGGCATCGATGTAGTCGGCCGATTTGAACTCCTGGAAGGTGAGCAGGCGAGCCCATGCCTTCGGGGTCCAAAGGCAGGTGATCTCGTTGCCGACCATGACGTCGAGCTCGAAAAGCTCGGTCAGGGCGTCAACGGTCTTGCCATATGTCAGGGTCTGGGCAGCGCCACTCGCATACGAGTTGGTGGCGGTCGCCAGCGCGTCGATGATGGTGAAGTCGATTTCACGCGAGGCCGTCAGCGAGCTGGCGTTCTGCATCGCTTCGCGCAGGTTGGCAGGCGCCGTGAACACGTCGAAGTTCGGGCGGGTCTCTTTGGTGTGTTTTTCTTCCAGCGTGATCGTCGGCTGGCTGTCGCCACGGTTACGCGACGGGATGAGCCCGTTCGTGCCGCGCCTGGTCATGCGACCCGCAGCGCCCTGGAGCGCGAATGAGGCCGTCAGGCCGCTGATCATGAGTTCCTTGGTGACGCAGTCCTTGAGGTAGGTTTCGCCGCGCTGAAAGGCGACGACCCACTCATCACGGTACTGGGTTTTCGTGATGGCATAGGCCATTGCGATATCCTTTGATGATGATTGGAGGGGTTTCTTTCAGCCGTGATCAGGGTGCCGTATCGAAGCTTTCGCGGGATGCCGTGCCGAAGCACGGGGCCGCTACTCACCCCGGTGCGGGGCGTCACATCAGCTTTGATTTTCAGGAGGGTGCGGGGCCGGGAACCGGGATGCCGCGATCAGTCTGCAGCCGCCCGGATCACTTGCGGGCGCTTACCTTTTCGAGCTGGGCATAGATCTTGGTCAGCTTGCCCTGAACATCGTCGCTCTTGAACTTTTCGGGGTCAGAGACGCGCAGCGCCAAAAGGTCCTGCTTCTGCGCTTCCAGCGTCTTGCCGGCCGCCTCGATGTCGCCGGTGAGGATGGCCGTGCTGCCATAGTAGTCGGCGCCGATGGTCGCCATCATCTTGACGAATGGCAGGCTGTCCTGCAGGCGCGAGCCGTCCATCAGGCGCAGCCCCATCATCTGGCCGAAACCGTCCTCGCCCAGATGCGCCTTCATCAGCTCCTGCGCCGCGCCGATCTGGCCGTCATAGTCGCCGCCCCACTCGGCCCGCAGCGACTTCTGCGTTTCGCCGGCAACCTTCGCCAGCTGGGCATTCAGCTCCTGCGCCTGGGTGGCGGCGAAATCCTGATACCAGTCGAGTGCCGCGGCAGCGACCTTCGGCGGCACGTTGCGCTCATGCATCGCTGCCTTGAAGTCTGAGAGGATCGCCTTGTCGGCGTCTGTGACCTCGAAACCGTCGCGGAACTCGCCCGGATACTTCGTTGCATCGTCGGGGATGCCGTTGGCCTCGCGGTAGGCCTTGACCTCTTCAGGCGTCGACCTGTCGGTCAGCTCGACCAGCTTGCCGCCGTTCTTGGCGTTTTTGTAGCCCTCGCGGAAGGCCTTCGAAATGTCGTCGGCCGACTTGTAGCGCTCGAGCTGCTTCATCATCGCGGCATCGCCGCCGGCCAGCTGTTCGCGGAACGACTGAAGAGCAGCGTCGGCGGCAGGATCGGCGGCCGGCGCGGGGGCAGAAGATGCCGGTTCCGGCGCCGGCGTTGCTGCCGGGTCAGGGTTTGGCGCGGTCGGCGTTGCGTTCGTCGGCTGGCTTGCCGGAGCGCCTGTCGTGAGCTGGTCGGTCATTGTTTTCACCTGTCAAAATGGAAAGGGAATGGGAAATCAGCTTCCTGATCTGGAAGCCGACATGCTGCTTTCCGGCAGCGAAGGCGCTGTCGCGCTCGCCGCCGTGCTCTGCCGGCATCCACGCCATCTGGTGCATGCCGCAAATGGCGAGGATCGCCGCAAGCGCGCGCCTTTGCTGGTCCTCATTGGCAATGCCGGCGGCGAGCGCCTGAAGTGCGACGCAATCGGCCTTGCGGATCTCCAGATCGTTGCGCGGCATCTCATTGTCAGGGCGAACCGTAACCGGATGCCAGGGGCGGTAGTGTTTCTGGCTCATTGTCCAAGTGCCGCCCGGATCGACTGCGCGGCATCACCGACCTGGCCGGCGACCGCAGCGCCGTTGCCGACCTGCTCGATCTGCTGCTGCTCAGCCATCGCCTTTTGGGCCTGCTCACGGTTCGCTGCCGCCTGTTCGGCATCAATCAGCCAGTCGGCACGGCCATTCGGCACCGCGGCAAACGCGTCGCGGAACATCGTGCGGGTATCGACTTCGCCGGCAAGCGACGGATCGAGCGACACACCGGCCTGCAGCACACCAGCACTTTCCTGAAAGGCGTTGAGCACCTGGCGGTCGCGTGCTTCCTTCAGCGCATTGTTGAACTCGTACTGGATGTTCTGGCCAAGCAGGATGTCAGGCATGTCGACCGGCACGCCGTTGCGACCGACCGGACCATAGCCGCCGGCCCGCATCACCTTTTCCGTCGTCAGGTCGAGAACAGCACCGGTCCATTCATGTTCGATGGGCCCGAACAGCGGCATGGCGTTGCGGATCCACTCCTGCACGCGCTGCGCCGCTTCGTATGCGGTCATGGTCTTGTCGGCCTGGGCGATCGGCTGCAGCTTGCTGAGGAAGAACGCATCGCCAAGCTGGTTGCGCTGGTCGTTGATCAGGTCGATGCCAAGGCCGACATTCTTGCCAAGGTCGAGCACGCGCAGCGCAGCACCGAGGCGTTCGTCATATTCGCTGTCGATGAAGGTGATGCCGTTGGCGCCGAGATCGACCGGCGACGAAAGCGCGTCCTGCGTTGCGACCAGCGGCGGGTCGACCTGCTTTTCGCCCGCCTCGATGATCGTCATCTTCATGCGCTGCAGCATGCGGCTTTCGGTCAGTCCGATCGACGCCGCCGTCGACACCGCATAAAACTTGCCCGACAACAGCCACCAGCGCGGCACGATGTAATCGAAGGTAAAAGCCGGCAGTTCCTGAAGGATCGTACCGTCTTCGCTGACATAGACGTCGGCCCACTTCGCGCCCTTGGGAAACTTGCGGTGCGGCTCATAGAGCTCCAGCGGAATGAAGATGTGGCGGACCTTGAACGTCGCCTTGAGGTCCTTGTCGCGCAGCGCGTTCTTCGCCTGTTGCGGCAGCTTCGCCTCGCCAAACAGATGGGCCATGGCAGCCGCCGTCATGTCGCATTTGCGGTGGACATGGTTGACCTGCCCGTCAGGCCCCTCCTGCCCGGCCATGTGCTTGGGATGGTGGCAGCGATAGAGCAGGTTGTCGCGGTTTTTGTTGTAGCTGACCTGCAGCCAGCCCATGCCGAACGCCGCGAAATCATGCTCGATCTGCTGGGCCGCGCGGCGAAAGCCGCTGTCGCGCGAATTCAAAATGGCGCTGTTGACGTCAGTCATGAATTCGAGGAACGACTGGGCACCACGATCCCGGCCGACACGCTTGTTTGACGCGGCCGCCTTGAACCACTGGCGACCATCGGGCCGCACCATGGAGCCGATCTGGTCGCCCAGTTCGCGCCGCATCAAGACGGGCGTGGCGTCAGTCAGATGCGCCGCGAACTCTTGCCCAAGCACAATTTCCGTCGTGAAGTCGGCGCGCTCGGGATAAAGGAACTCGGCGATTTCCTGATACAGGCTGTCGAGCGAGCCCTTCGCGGCAAACAGGCGCGTATCGATGTCGATCAGGTCACGGCCTGCTTGATCGCTCATCAGCTCGCCCCAAGCGTTCCGCGCGAAAACTCACGCCCGATCGTGCCAGGCACCTGCGCCAGCCGGTCGGTGGCGGCACTGCTTTTTGCCGCAGGCGCCAGCGAGCGGGTGCGACTGCGCTGGCGCTTGGCCAACGGGTCTTCCGGGTCCGGCATCGTCGCCGGCGGCTCCGGCTCGGGCATCTGTTGTTTCTTTCCAAAAAGTCCACTCATCAGCGTTTTCCTCGCAGTTTGGCCTTCAAGGCACTGTTTGACGTCACCGACCGAAGCCGCATCCTTGATTGTTCCCGCCGCTCCTGTGCGGCCTTCGGGCGCTTCAGCCCGCCGATGCTTGACGCCGACAGCATGATTGTCGTGTCGCCCTTGTCGGGCGAGCGTCCGAGCTTTTCGCGCATCGCATCTTTCGGCTGGACGATGATCTCTTCGCCACCGCCACCGGCGCGGATTTCGTAGCGGTAAGCGGCGAGATCGGCTTCGAGCTCGGCATCAGGTGGAAGCGCGATGCGCGCGCCATAGGCCGGGTCGAGTTGTTCGCGAAACTGCCAGACGGCTTGCGCCCTGAGGTTGGCAAAGCCGTACATGCCTTCACGGGTCGATGAGGTCGAGCCACTGCCGCCCTTGAAGCCGAAGCAGTCGACATCGGCATGGGCAAGCTGGGTCAGCGTGTCGCCGCCATAACCGCCGCCGGCATCGACGACGACACGGCAGCGGTCGCGCATTTCCTTGATGATGAGCCCGGCAACCGTCGGACCGTCAGGCGTGTCGCTACCGGGATAGCTGGTGAGCCGCGAATACCACCAGTCGCGCCGGCTCTGGATCTGCGTCTTGTCTGGTCCACCTTGTGCAATGTCGGCGGCAACGGCCGTCATCGCCACATCAGGCGGTGTGTCGGTCCACCTTGCCTGCGCTTGCCTTATCCATTTGGTCGGGATCACCTGCCAGGGATCGTCCTTGCCCTCTGTTACAAACGAACCGTAGCGAAGCCGTTCGCGGATCTCGTCGGGCAGGCTTTCAAGCTGCGCGGCATAACCCGTCGCCATCAGGTCCGGGTTGTCTTCCAGCATCGAGCGGATGAAAGTTCTGGAACGTGGCCGCTCGCCCTTCGGCCCGAGATAGTCGGCATCGACTTCCCGGTCCTCGCCGCCAATCGTCGTGAACCATCTGAGTTCGCCTGATGCCGCCGGGTTGGGGTGGCTCCTGTCGAGCCATGGCGCCCAGTAGCGGATGACCCACATGCCTTCAGCCGAGGTCGGCGGGTTGCCGGTGACGACAATGCGGCAGCGCCGCCCCCTGGCATCGCGAAGCCAGCCGACGATGTAGCGGTACTGGCTCTCGCTGAATTGCGTGATCTCGTCAAAGGCCTTCAGCCGATGGGCACGGCCCTGATACTTTTCCTTGTCGGCCTCGTGCGGCACGCCGCCCAGCTCGATCTTGCCGCCATTGGGCAGGCGCCAGACATGCGACTGGCTGTTGTAGCCGCCACGCGAGCCGAGCATCCGCGCCAGCTCGTCCTCGATGCCCTTGAGCTGGGTCGCCTGCCTTCGCAGGATCAGCGCCGGCTGGAATTCTTCGAGCGCCAGCCCGCAGATCAGCGTCGTCTTGCCGCCGCCCGCAGCACCGCCATAGAAGGTTTCATCGGCCTTGGAGAGCCATGCGTCGGTCTGCGGGCCGGGGTTTGGGATCATGTAGCGCCCGACCGACGCCTTGACCGCCTCGTCGATCACTTCCTGCCGCGCCGGTTGTGGCAGCGCCTCTAGCGCAGCCAGCACTTCACTCAGCTGCATCGGGCAGTCCCTGCGCCAGGAGGAAGGCGACACGGCGGGCAATGTCGTTTTTGGAGAGCTCGTCCACCGTCGAGCTCAGCGGCGCGCCGGCCTTGCCGGTCACCTCCGCCTTGTCGATCAGCAGGCCATGCAGCCTGGCCTTGCCCATGATCGCCGAGATCGCCGCGGACGCGCCCTTGTCGTCTTCCATCGCCTTGACACGAACCAGTTCAAGCTCGGCCATCAAGGTGCCGATCGACACCATGGCAAGGTCGCGGGCTTGCTGCTGCAGGTGCCTGACCCTTGAAAACACCTGTGGGTCGGCAAGCAGCCGGCTTGCCTCGCTCCAGACCGTCTCGGGCCTGGTGTCGGCACCGACATCATGCGTGCGCCGGTAAGCCTCGGCGGCATGGCCAGTCTCGACACAGGCGAGCGCGAACGCTTCTTGCTTGGCGGTCAGGTCAGACATCACACCTCGTAGAATGATTTCCGTACACTTTTATTTTTGCAGTCCGCATAATTTTCGTGTACGAATAATGTGTGCTGATCGCCTACGACGAAACGAAGCGCCTCCGGAACATCTCCAAGCACGGCTTGGACATGGCTGAACTGGATTTCGCGTTCTTCGAAAACTCGCTGGTGATCCCTGCGAAGGCTGGCCGCTCAATGGCCATCGGGGCATTCAAGGGCGAAGTCGTCATTGCCACGGTGTTCAAGCCGCTCGGCTCGGAAGCCCTGTCGGTGATCTCGATGCGCCTTGCCAGCCGGAAAGAAAGGAGCCTGCTATGACGAACAAGTACAAGCCACTCACCGACGCGGAAGAAGCCGAGATCCAGCGCAAGATTGCCAGCGACCCGGATGCGCCCGAGGCGACCGACGAGCAGCTTGCTCAGGCAAAGCCGTTTGCCGAGGCGTTCCCGGAACTCGCTGCGAGCATGAAGCGCGCCCGAGGCCGACCGAAGGTTGAGGCCCCGAAGGCTGCCGTAACGCTAAGGGTTGATCCTGATACGCTCGCCAGGTTCAAGGCGGCCGGGAAAGATTGGCGCTCTCGAATGAGCGAGGCCCTGGACAAGGCCAAGGTCGGCTAGACCTACCGGCAATTCCGACCAGTGGTATCTCCGCAGATTTGCGGGGTTGTGGGGGTTGCCTGCCCGCTCGCCGGGGCCAGGCATCGGCGGCATGATGCCGGGTCCACGCCTCACTCCACGATCTTCCAGTAAGAGTCCTTGCGGATCACTTTGCCGTCGCGAAACGTGTAGAAGTCACAGCCACGGACTTCCTTTTGAACGCCGTCGCGTGTCGTACCGGTCAGTATCCATTTCGAAATGCCGGTTTTAGCGCTCGAATCGACGAAGTGCTCGCCATTGCCATAGTGGACATCGGGCAGGCCTTCAAAGCGCGATGCCAGCGCCTGCCGTACGCTCGGTTTGCCTTCGAAACGTGCGCCCCATGGCGCGCTTCCCCTTGGCATCTCCAGGATGCAGTCGTCGGCGAACAACGCCATGATGCGATCGAGATCATGCGCGTTGAAAGCGTCGCTTAAGTCAGTCAGTGTCGATCGAATATCCATCGCGCGTCTCCGACCAATCAGAGCCCTTGCGCTGCCCTCGTTCAGCAACGGCTCAGGCAATTGCTGATTATGGTCGGGTTTCGCAGCCAGCGCCATCCATTGGCAGGACTGACGAACAGTCATCCCGCTCGGGTGCAATTTTTTAGCAAAAGGGCCGCCGAAGCAGCCCTTGTCGACGCAATGCGCCATCCTGGTTCCTGTATGCCGTATCAGGTTACCCCAACGCAATCCCGTTCTCGATCACCGGCGGTTAGGTCCGGCTTCTGCGGCTGACCTGCACGGCCCCAAAAGCAAAAACGGCCGCGAAGGCTGAACGAATGCGCGCTTCGCGCGTTGCGGAAAGCAACCATTGAGTGAAGGTGCATTCCGTGACCACAGCATTTCCGCGATTTATCTGTATCCAGCAGCCGAGTGGATCGTGGCAGGTCTGGGACAATGCCGAAGATCAGCCCGCTACTCTTGGCAATGGCGTCCTTGTCGAGCGTTCGTTTGCAAGCGCGACGTCTGCGTGCTCGATCTTGAACCGGATCTATGACGGCGACCTTCAGCTCAAGTTTGCCTTGTCCCGTACTGGGTCCCGTAGGGGCCCGACATCTGGCCGGTGAAGCGTTCCAGCTCATGAGTTGATGGCCTTGGCGGCCGGCAGGCGGCCGGCCCGCACGCCACAAGCGGACGTTCGCGCCGCTTGATTTTGGCAGGCATGGATATGCCACTCGCGAACGCTAAGTCGATGTAGGAAACAACGTTCGAACTCGATGCGGCAGACCTAGATGCTCAGCGGCGGCTCTGTCGAGCTTACCCGCTTTGTCAGAGATATCAGAAGTTTAGTGATGCCTAATTTAGACATCCTTATGGACCAGCGTCGAGCAGATAGATTTCATTAAGTAATTTGGAGAAACGAGGCTACTTGTTCTTGTCAGGAAACAGCGACTGATATCAAGATCGAATCTCAGGCAGTGCATGCAGGGAACTGGAATAATGCAATTTTGCGCAGGCGGGCGCGTACCGGGCACCAAATCAATCAATAAAAACCAGCTTTTTTCGAGCATCTGCATTACCGCCTTGGCTATGGGCATCTCGCTTCCAACAGCACGGGCGGCGAACTTCGTGGTCTCGAACCAAACGGAGCTCTATCAGGCGATCGCTGACGCCCAGGCACATGGCGATGTGACGTCGACCATCACCCTGACGTCCAGTTTCCAGATCACCAGCCCCCCTCCCGTGATCGCCGAAAAGGCGCTCATCATCGAGACGGGCGCCAACACGCTCTCTTACAGTGCAGCTGCCCGTTTCGACATAGCGAGTGGCGCGAGCCTGACGCTCTCAGGCCAGATCCAGGGTACTGGCAGCCTGAACACGGGGTTGCTTTCGAAGGTCGGCGGGGGCGAACTCATCATCAACCAGGCCACTGGTTCCGGCATTACGACAATCAGCATCAACGATGGACACACGCTCGTCTCTGGCGGCAGCGAGGTCACATTCGGCTCCTCCGCCGGCGCAACCGTGTCGCAATTGGATATCGCCGGCGGGGTCGGCCAAGTGGCGAGCCTGACGGTATCGGGTCAGGGCACCCGGCTGGTCGCGACGGGAACCGACCCGAATGACTTGAGCGGCGGCGCCGGAAGCCAATCGACCCTGACCATTGAGGATGGAGCCGTCTACACCACGACGCGGGCCATAAGAGTTCACACGACAAGTTCGCAGGGTACCGCCACCGTCAACGTGCAAGGTGAAGGTTCGACGCTGGAAGCCGCGTCCTTCATCTCGACCAACGGCACAAGTTACATCAATGTCCTCGACGGCGGCTTGGTCGACATCAGCGGCGCCACCTCCTTCGGCGGCGCCGGAAATGCCAGCTGGTACACAGCACAAGTGATGGCGCAGGTGTCCGGCGAGGGCTCCAGATGGGACTCTGGCGTCATAGCCATGTACCGCGGCTCGCTTTCGATCCTGGGCGGCGGCGTCATGACCGGGACGACCGTGAACATCGCGACCGTTCCGGGCAACGTGGTGCCCAACTTCAACGTTGTCGTTTCCGGCGAAGGGTCTGAACTCAGCGGAACCGCTATCAACCTGGGAACCACCGGTACCGGCGTCATGACCATTGCCGACGAGGGCAGGGTGGTCGTGAATGGAGGTGGCTCGGCGCTGGTGATGGGCGGCCTCGATCCGGACAGCAACGCCACGCTGAACATCGGCGGAGCGGTTGGCACGGCCGCAACTGCCGCCGGAACGCTTGTGGCGTCGTCGGTCACGCTCGCCGCGAGCGCCGAGATCAATTTCAACCATACCGAAACCGGCTATGTCTTCGACATCCCGGTCAACGGCAGCGGCGCCATCAACCAGACCGCCGGGCGCACCATTTTCAACGCCAATCAAACGGGGTTCACCGGCCTTGCCAGCGTTTATGGCGGCACGCTCGAGGCGAACGGCATCCTCGGCGGCATCATGGACGTCCAAGGAGGCACTCTTGCCGGCATTGGCTCGGTCGGCGACACCCGGAATTTCGCCGGCGGGACGATCGCTCCCGGGATCAACGGCATCGGCACGCTGACCATCGACGGCAACTACACGGGAAATGGCGGCATCCTTCAGATCGAGGCCGTCCTCGGCAACGACTCATCGCCGACCGATCTTCTCGCCATCACCGGAGACTCGATCCTTGGGACCGGCGCGACCCGAATCTTCGTGACCAATCTCGGCGGATCTGGGGCTGAAACGACGGGCGACGGCATCAAGATCGTCGATGCGGCGGGCGTATCCGCCGCCGACGCCTTCGTGCTCGGCGCTCCAGCGATCGGCGGGGCCCATCTCTACGGCCTCTTCCAGAACGGTATCGCCGATCCCACAGACGGCGACTGGTACCTGCGCATGACCGATACCCTCGCGCCGAACGTGCCCGTCTACGAGAACTATCCGATCGTCTTGCTCGGCCTGACCGAACTGCCAACGCTGCAACAGCGTGTCGGCGACCGCTACTGGCCTGGGGCAAGCGAAGTGGCTGATACCGCCAGGGGGGACACCGGTCCACGCAATTTCTGGACGCGGATCGAAGGTGCGCACGGCCATGTCGAAGGGGATTCGACGGCGGCCGCCTCCTATGACAGCAACCGTTATCTGGTGCAGGCAGGCATAGACGGCCTGCTCGCCGAAAACAGCGCAGGCATGCTGATTGGCGGCATCAACGCGCAATTTGGCCGGGTCAACGCCGACATCCGCTCCAGCCTCGGCAACGGCACCAATTCGACCGACTCCTATGGCGGCGGCGCGACGCTGACCTGGTATGGCAGCAATGGCGTCTATGTCGACGGCCAGGCCTCGGTTAGTCGCCTGTCGAGCAAACTTGCCGCCGAGACTGTCGGCAAGCTCGTCGACGACAACAAAGGCCTTGGCTATGCCTTCAGCATCGAAGCCGGCCGCAAGGTCGCCGTAAGCGGCAACTGGTCGGTGACCCCGCAGGCACAGCTTGCCTACGCCTCCGTCGACATTGACGCGTTCGCCGATCCGTTCGGCGCCAAGGTGTCGCTGGTGAGTGGCGACAGCCTGAAAGGACGGATTGGCGTTGCCTTGAACTATGACGCAGGCAGCAGCGTGAGCGGCAGCCATGTCTACGGCATCGCCAATCTCACCTACGAATTCCTGGATGGGACGGCCGTCGACGTGGCGGGTACCAAGGTCGCGTTCGAACCCGATTCCTTCGGCGCGGAACTCGGCATTGGCGGCACCTACCGCTGGGCTGGAGGCAAATACGCCCTGTACGGCGAAGCGCTGGCCTCCACCAGCTTCGAGGGCAGCTACGGCTTCAAGGGTACCGTCGGGTTCAGCACCGCGTTCTAGAGCAATTCCAGGAAAAGTGCGTAGTGGTTTTCCCTAGGAATTGCGCAAAAACAAGGGGATAGAGCGATTCCGCGATTCGAGGAAAAGCGGAAATGCTCTAGATTCCAAGGAAACGCGTTGGCCCGCCGCTGACCACGACGGGCACCTTTTGGATTGGCTGAGGAAGGGCCCGACATCCGGCCGGTGAAGCGTTCCAGCTTATGAGGCGATGGCCCTGGCGGCCGGAGCGCTTGGGGCCGGAACGCCTGGGCAGGCCACGCCAGGCTGGTACCCTGCCCCACCGTGCTGAAACGGAACCTTACGCCACACCGCATGTTGTCTCAGGTAAGGAGACAAACCATGCCGCACGAACAGGAAATAACGCCCCGCAAGCCGGCGCGAAACTATCGCGATCCCAATGACAGCGTCAGCAAAAAGGATGACAGCGTCAGCCAAAAAGCCGCTGAGAACAGCAAACCCGCCGACAAATACGGCAACACCGAGCCTGTCGACGAGACCAACGAAAAGACCCGTCACGCCGACGGCCAAAACCCGCCAAATACTGACCGGCCTAACCCCGATCGGCCGAGCCCCGATCGGCCTGACCCCGACCGGCCTAACCCCGACCGGCCTAACATTGAAAAGCCAGGTGGCAGCGAACAACCGGGATACCGCATGAAGCGAGCGCGCTTCTGGCAATCATGACGACGTGAACCGCGCCTTCGACCTGCATCGACCACAAACGCGAAAAGGGCTGCCGAAGCAGCCCCCAGCCGGCGGCACATTGTCGACGCACTGCGCCATGTTGGTTTGTGGATGCCAGATCAGGTTACCCCAACGCAATCCCGTTTCCTGGCCCGTTTTCTGGCCCGTTCGCTTGGCCCGCTTGCTTGGCCCGTTTGCTTGGCCCGTTCCGCTGGCCCGTTCGCAAGCCCCTAAACCAACGGGCCTGTGAACCGGAGACTGCGGCGCGATGCGCGGCGGCCCGTGGTGCGCGGTCAGCTATTCACATTCGTCGCAGTCGGCCACGCCGCGCGCCATCGGGCTCAGTCCTGTAACCCCGTCCCTGGCCAGGAACCGCTTGACGAAATTGATGGTCGCCGGCGACACTTTCACCGCTTCGCTTGCGACTGGCGTCGCGGCCATCGTGCCGGCCCAGCCATGGCCGGAGCGACGAAGCCCGTCAAACAACTGATCCCCCGACGTCAGCCCTTCAGCCTGGGAAAGTGCGGCGGCGGCGGAAGCCAGCACGCGCACCTGAATGCCTTGTTGCCTGCAGGCCTCGACAAACTCGTCCGCCCGGCCACTTTCCACGATCGCCTGGTAGGCATCGGCAAGCCGCCGCATCGGCACCGTCAGGTGCTTGCGTCCTCTTGCCAGAACCAGATCGTCGTCATGTCTGAAACGTTGAACCATGCCCCTCTCCCCAGCAGCTATTCGATCAACCTGTCGATGGCCGAAGCCTTCCGCTCTTCGCGGGATTCACGCTTTGCATCGGCGATCGCACTCAGCGAACGCTGGACGGCAATCAGATTGCCTCGCGCCCGCTGGTCGTTGGGGTCAAATGGCAAGGTCAGGCCGACAACGACCTTGTGCTTGTCGATGCGTTCGCCCGACAAGGTGATGTCGGCGCCCTTGATCCGCAGCGCCTGGCTGATCGGCTCCAGCTCGACCTTGGGTGAAACCGACCCGGACACGGTGGTGGTGAACTCGATCGTATCGACGAGCGTCGGTATGTCGGGCGCCGTGTCGGGCCCGACCAGGTTTGCCGACTGGTTCAGGCTGATGAATGTCGCCAGCGTCTCGCGCAGGCCGATCGAGCCCGATATGGGATATTGCCAGTTGGTCCCCTTGCGCACCTCGCTGCAGAACCGCTCCGGCATCTGCGTTGCCAGAAACAGGAAAGTGTCGGCGCTGCGAAACGTGCGGGTATTCTGCCGCTCGAGATTGTTGTCGGCCCTGAAGCCGATGGTAAGCGGACCTGTCGAGAAGCCGCGGCCCAGGCCGATGCCGCCGCCGACCTTGTTCTTTTCGGTGATGTCGAAGGTGAAGTCGTAGCCGATCGCGCCCTGGTCATAGCGTTCAAAGACCCTTCGCGTCGCCTCGTCCAGCTTTCTGAAATCCATTCCGACAAAGTCGGCCGGGTTCTTCTTCAAATGCTCCGACAATATCGGCTGATATTCGGCAAGCGAACTTGTCGCAAATGCCCTGATGGCATCGCGCGCTTCACACCTGATCTGCTGAACAATGGCATAGCTGGTCAGGCCGGTTACATCGCTCGGAACAGGTTTTGTCGCACAGCCAGTCAATACGACGCACAACAAACCTGCCCCGCACATCAAAGACGTGCGATACACTTTTATCCCCCAAATTGAATTCCCCGCGGGGATATATTCACAGAATCTTAACCATGTCCAGATGCCCGCGAATCTGTACAGTATTGAACTTATTCTTCACAACATGCGCGCACTACACCAAGCAGCCCTGCAATGGCGCAGTTGATCTCTCCGCCCGGGCAGAGCTTCGGACGCGGCACCACAGGCCCGGCAAATGCGTCGGCATCGCGAAGGCTGACCCGGCACCGTGCGCCGGCGCAGGTGCAGGTGCAGGTGAAACATGACAGCTGGCAGCTTCGCGCCTGATTGCGGACGCTTGCGGTCGCGGGAAGCTAGACAGCAGCCGTTCGTGATCTAGACTGCTCAAGCGGAAGTGAAGGCCTGTGGACGGTGTCTTCCGCCAGTACCTTTGATTTCGACGGCCTGCCGGCACTGTGACACCGTCGCCAGAATGGACCGGCGTCGGCGCGAAGGTCTTTAGAGAGCTTCGCGTCTTTTGGACGGTGAAGAGATATCCTCATGCGGATCGCCATCTTCGTGCCTGCAGACGTGCATTCTCTGGAACTTGCCGGGCTCATGGACGTGTTCGCCGAGGCGAACGCCCGTGCGGGCAAGACTGTCTATGATGTTGCCGTCGTCGCGGAAGATGATCGCACGATCCGCTGTGCGTCAGGCCTGAGAGTGTTGCCCGACAGCGCCTTCGATACGTACCCGAATGCCCCCGACACATTGCTGGTAGCCGGCAGCGTCGGCGTTCCTCACCGCCCGGGCAGGCAAGTTGTCGACTGGTTGGCAAACACGGCCCCCCATACGCGACGCTACGGCTCCGTGTGCACAGGGGCATTCGTACTTGGCGAAGCTGGCCTGCTCACAGGCCGGCGTGTTGCCACGCACTGGCAGTTTGCGTCTTTGCTTGCCGAGCGCTTCCCCGAGGCGCGGGTGGAAGGCGACCGGGTTTTTGTCCGTGATGGCGCGATGATCACGTCGGCCGGGTCCAGCGCGGCGATCGATCTCGGCCTTTCCCTCGTCGAGGAGGACCTCGGCCGGGAAGTGGCACTCTTCGTCGCCCGCCGGCTGGTTGTGTTTCTGAAGCGACCAGGTGATCAGTCGCAATTCAGCGTGCACCTGGCGGCACAGGCGATCGACCGCAGCCGGCTCTATAACGTCCAGCAGTATGTCCTGAACCATCCTGCCGCGGACCTCTCGGTCACCACCTTGGCAAGGATAGCCGCGATGAGCGCGCGCAACTTCACGCGCGTTTTCTCGCAGGAGGTCGGGTTATCGCCATCCCTCTATGTCGAGCTGACGCGCCTGGACGTTGCACGCTTCCTCCTGGAAGGAAGCCGGCTTTCGATCGCATCGATTGCCGAGAAAAGTGGTTTTGGGTCGGCGGGCGCCATGCGCCGTGCGTTCCTTGCGCATGTCGGCGTGACGCCGTCCGACTACCGCGATCGCTTCCGGACCTCCGGGAATGGAGCAAGGGGCAGTTTGTCCGAAAACGGCTCACGCTTGTCCTGAAACCGCCTCGGCTGCGGGTTGCCTCCCATCAGGTCGCCGTCCATGGCTTGTGTCATGGAAGACTTCACCAAACTCATGCCGTCGGACTTTGCCAAGCGGGCATCGAGCATGTCCAACGGTGGGCTTCTCAGCTCCAGCGCGGTCAGATCAATCCTTCCCACGTTGGTCGAGGGACTGACCGACGGGATCGTGATCGCCCAGCCTTTGGGCGCCAATGCGCCTTTGCTCTACGTAAACAAGTCCTTCGAACGCCTGACGGGATACACTCGCAATGAGGTGATTGGAAAAGACTGCCGCTACCTGCAGGGCAGTCAACGTGACCAACCCGAGATTGCCCACATCCGCGCTGCGATCCAGGCGGCGGAACCTGTGGACGCGACACTGCGCAACTATCGCAAGGACGGGTCGGCGTTCTGGAACAGTCTCAGTCTCAGACCTGCGTGGGTCGGCGACGAGCTGCTCTACCTCGGCATCCTGCGCGACGTGTCGGCGATACGGCAGGCGCATCTCGCCCTTGATCGCGTCGCAAACCTGGACGGCACAACGGGTTGTCTGAACCGTCAATCCTTCATCCTGGCTGCCGAAGCACGCTTCGCAAAGGACGCCACGGCAACGCTTCTGGTTGTGAAGCTGGATGTGATCGGCTTTCACGACCTCAACACCGGATACGGTTTCGAGATCGGCGATGCCATTCTTTCCGAAACCGGGCGACGGCTGCGGGAGGTCGGCGCTGCACTGGTGGCCCGGATGGGTGCGAATGAGTTCGCCCTGGCTTTCGAACTCCCTGACGAAGCGGGTGCCAGGTCCATCGTGACACTGGTGTCCGCTGCACTTGCCACGGATTTCGTGGTGGCAGGCGCCAATGTCTCACTGCGTTTCGCTATCGGCTATGCGATCGGCCATACTGGGGGCAGCGCCATTTCAGTGATCCGCAATGCCGGGACCGCCCTGTGGGCGGGCAAGTCTGACCCGCTGGGTGGTCCGCGTCAGTTTCGGAACGCGGACTACGAGGAGGCCCGCCGTCGTGTGCGAATGACACGCGAGTTGAAGGTCGCGGTCGCAAACGACGAATTCGTCTATCACTTCCAACCCCAGGTCGACCTGCTCACCGGTGAGTGGCTCGGCGCGGAAGCGCTGATCCGCTGGAACCATCCCCTGTTCGGCAGCCAGCTCCCCGGCAGCTTCATCGAGACCGCGGAGCGATCAGGGCTGCTGCTTGATCTGACCGAACCAAGCCTGACCACCGTCGCGACGTTTGCCCGGCGCGTCAACGCACACCGCAACAAGGCACTTCGCTTTTCGGTCAACGTGTCCGCGGCGGAATTTTTGAAGCACGACATGGCCGAAATGCTCGACCGGGTCCTGCAACGGACCGGCGCCGAGCCGGGCTGGCTGACCCTGGAGATCACGGAGAGCATGTTCCTCAATGACACGCCCGGTGTGATGGACGCATTCGAGCGGCTGCGGCAGATCGGCGTCGGCCTCTCCGTAGACGATTTCGGCACGGGCTATTCGAATCTGCGCTCGCTTGAAACGTTTCCGGTAACCGAGATCAAGATAGACCGCACCTTTGTCAAAGAACTCGCCACGAGCCCCTCAAAGATGGTGATTGTCCGGGCCATCGTCGATCTGGGGCGCGCCTTTGGGCTGACGGTGGTCGCGGAGGGCGTCGAGACAGAGGTCCAGCGCGCAATGCTTTGCGAACTGGGATGTCCCGTTGGCCAAGGCTACCTGTTCGGCACCCCCACCGACGCAGAAGGCTTCGCCGCCAGCTTGGCACGGATTGGGAGCGGGGCAACGGACGCCGCCTAAGGGCAGTTGAAGTTGACCCTGACGCGCTTCGTGCCAATGACCCTGACGCGCTTCGGGCCAAGAAGCCTTTCGGTGCTTGAAATGCAGTCATGTCTGGTCTCACGCCATCAAGGCCTCGGTGCTCGCCAAAGCCAGTTCGGCGGCGTTCTGCAGGCACTGTCGCACCGCTGCATTCCGCGCGATGTTCGTCCGGTCCGCCCTAGGTTCCAAGCTGGACCCGTGCATGTCGATTGGCACAACCATATGTCGAAGCCGCCACCTGCCAAAACCTAGAAGTTGACAACTCGCTAGCGTTGTCCTACATGTCCCATATCGATATTTGCTTGCTGAGCTTTGGTTACCGCGCGTTTGGCACCGCGCCCTGAACGAACCTTTTCTTTCAAAAATCGCTATCACGACCCGCAGCGCTCTCCGGCGTTGTGGTCCCACTTTTGCTATGAAAGGGTTCATCATGACCACTGGCACCGTTAAATGGTTTAATTCCACCAAAGGCTTCGGCTTCATCCAGCCTGACAATGGCGGCGCGGATGCGTTCGTTCACATCTCTGCTGTCGAGCGCGCCGGAATGCGCGAACTCGTCGAAGGCCAGAAGATCGGCTTCGAGATGGAGCGTGACAACAAGTCCGGCAAGATGTCTGCCTGCAATCTGCAGGCCGCCTAAGCCATCCAGTATCTGTCTCTCCGTTGACCACGGATGTACTGGCACTGTGAGAGCATGATACCGATCAAGGTCAGGCAGTCCGCCTGACCTTTTTTATTGCCGCGCTGCATAGGCGGCCTCCCAAACGGAAAAACCATTGTTTCAGACACACAGCAAATCTCGCCAACAGGCAGAGATTGCCTTCAGCCGTGCGCAATCGCAATTCGTCGCACGCAACACCGCCGTCGAGGCGGTGGACGTCCTCGTTCGCTCGCGCGAGGAAAAGACGCTCCGGCTGCGTCAAGCGCGCCTTGCAAAGGAACTGCACGATCGTGCAGGGGCGACCGCGATCGATCTTGGCCAGGACGCCAAGGCGAACTGACAGCACCTGTTACGACATAGGTCTGACGCGTGCGCGCCCTCATCTGCGCGTTATCTGGCAGTTGCTCAAACCCGCAAGACAATGTCGAAGGGCAAGCCCCCTAAAGGAACCTCCATGGCAGAAGATACCAATGAAATTCACGCGATCAACACCGCCTGGCAGATAGCGATCCAGGAGGTCCTGCGCATGGTCATCCGTGACATGTATCGCTCAGGCGGCGAGGTTGCCTTCATGGGGCATATCAAGCGCATAGAAGAAGCCGCTGTCGACAGCATCTACACGGACCTGAGACTGCGCGGCACGGACGACTGGACGAATATGCTCGTCAAGGAAAAGGCGAGCAATTTCGTTACAACCTTGCTGACATCGTTCACATTTGACCGGGCATAATCCTGGCCTGGCCAGCGCGCCGCCAGGCACCCGTAAACAAGGTCCAGGGTCGTCTTCGCCAATTGGCATCATAGACCCTCTCCACGGCCGCGCCGGTGTCCGATACAGGCACTCATGTCAGCGGCGTGCCCTCATCAACTTCGGTGCCTGCAAACCGACGCAGGTCAAAGCCGAAGGCAGGCCTTCGACACAGCCTCACCTTTAACAACACGATCGGATTCACCCCGATGCTGGTCGCTGGACCAGCGTATCTGCACACCGCAAAACCGGCCGGTTGCCGAGCCCGGTGCAAAAAGCGAGTGCGGATCCGACGAGCGGCGCAACCGCCCAGCTTTCCTGCGAAGCCTCTTCCGGCCCCGGTGGCACCGGCCTGCCGGGCATTGGCGCAGAGATTTCCATGGCAAGGCGACCTGGGATCGGCTCGGCCATCCCGCCGGCCTTGGTGGGCGATTGTCCTATTCCCAGCCGTGGTGAGGAGGCGTGCATGCGGTCTCGGACGAGACGTCACGCCCAGCCCCCGCCGTCAACCGCTATCGCAGTGCTTGGCTCCGATACCGAAGCACCTTCCTGGTCGTGTGGACAAGACCTTGCAGCAGGCGGCGATTGCGGCCCTGTCAGCAAGAAGGCTCAACTGCGGGTCCAATCGAAACCTCGCTCGCAAGCAGGCGGGCCATGGCGTCGGCGATCGTATGGTCATCATAGGGTTTGGAGAACAACCTGCTCCCCATGGGCAGATTGCTTTCTTCGAGAATTGTGGCGCCGGATGCGACGATCAACTTTACAGGCGGCCATCGCTCGCGGATGTAATGGCAAAGCTTGATGCCATCCATCGTCCCCGGCATCTGGACATCGGTGAACACAAGATCGATATCGGATCGCGATTCCATGATGCGGATTGCCTCGTCCGCATCGCGCGCCTCAAGCGCTTCGTAGCCCGCGGAGAGCACCAGATCGACGGCGCCCATCCGGATGATCGCGCTATCTTCGACGACAAGGACGACCGCTATGCCGTTATTCATGGCTCACTCGGGTAATGAAGGGGAGCCTCGCAGGCTGCATGGTATAGCGCTTCAGAAGCGGTTCGGTTCCTATGCAGCAGCAGAAAGGTCGGTTTGCAGGCCAGCACTTTCCCGGTGGCTGACTGTCACGACGGTGCCGGGACGTGCATCGCTCAACTGAATTTCGCCCTTCAGGTTCTTTGCGAGCGCCTCGACAATGCCAGTCCCCAGTCCCGCCTTGGGTGCATCGCTACCTACCGGTATGCCTATGCCGTTGTCGGCAACCGAAAGCGTCCAGTCACTGCCCGACGAGCGATAGTCGGTCACGATCGTGCCCGATCGCTCATCGGGAAAGGCGTGCTTGAGGGCGTTGATCACCAGTTCCGTCACGATAAGCCCCAAGCTCACGGAGACGTCCGCTTCCACGGCGCTGTCGTCGACCGTGACCTGTATCGAAAGCCGGCCAGGATCAGCTATCATCGACGCGCCAAGGCTTTGGCAAAGCTGAGTCAAATAGCTGCGCAGTTCAACGTTGCCGCCCGTGGATGTCGACAGTTGCCTTTGCAAGGCGGCAATCGACATGACCCGGTGATGGGCGTTTTGAAGGTGCCCGCGCACTTCTTCCGACTGAACCCGACGTGCGCTCTGCATGAGAACACTTGCGATGATCTGGAGGCTGTTTGCCACCCGATGCTGGACCTCCTGCAGCAGGATCGCCTTGTCGCGAAGGAGATCGTCCTTCAATCGAGTTTCGGCGCGCGCATCGGTCACGTCGGTCACGGCCAAAAGCAGGCGGATATGATCGATCTCGCCGTCGTCAAGCGTTCGCGCATTGACGACCAATTGCCGTGTTTTGTGGTTTGGCCGCCTGAGTTCGATTTCGTAGGCTTCGATATGCGCGCTGCCTGAAGCGGTAGCCTTCAGCAGTGACGCAAGCTTGGGCATCGCCCATTCGCCGTTGCCAAGGTCGCTGAGGCGTCTTCCGGGCACTGTCGCGGGGTCGATTTCGAAGGCCCGGCAGAACGATGCACTCGCTGCAATGACCTTCTGGTCGTCGGACAGGAAAAGCAACGGTTCGTTAGATGATACCACGACGGCAAGAGTACTCGCCGCTTCAAAATGAACAGTCGGGGTCTTTGGCATGATGTGGCCCTCAAGGGCCGAAGACTCACGGAGCAAGTCATCACTCGGCAGGAACGCCGCCGAGCAGGAAAGGCAAGCTCGACCAACACACACTAGCATGCTTGATGTGTAGCGGCGTCATATTAGTTATCGCGGCTGCCATCGTCGCGGCGAGGCCCGATCGACAGCGAGTGCCCGCCAGCGTGCAAAATTCCCTCTTCCCGCCCTCCACGCTCCACGCTGTATGAAATGAATGGCCGAGGCTGTTCGAGACCTCGGTCATACTTGAATTGATGTCAGCTATCGCTTTCTGGTGGGCGCAAGCTACCTGTCCGCCAGCGGCCCCACTCCAGTCCTTGATTACCTGCGACCCCAGTCGACGGCGTGCGCACCAGCCGGCAGGAGGCCCGTTCCGTTCACCAAGGGGGGGGCACCCGATACATCGGATTGAACAACTACAGCGCTCCGCTTGATGCGGTATAGGCAAGTACATTAGCAATCCATGATGAAATAGCTCCGCAGAATTCATGTAATCGGGAGACTTGCATTCCGCAAAGAGCACGTATTAGTTGAGCTGGGGCTAAATTTCGCGTGGGCGGACGTGGATCACATAAATTCGGTGACTGCTGGGATGGACAGCGGCGTCATTTGTCTGGCGCTGATCACGCAGTATTTGCGCCAACCTGCCGATCCCGATGTCATCCGTCACGACCTAGGTCTGAGCGCTGCGAATGCCAGCCGGCAAGACTTGGTGAGAGCTGCCAAGCGGCTGAAGCTCAAGGCGCGGATTGTCCGCCCCGCTAGGGCGCGGCTGGATCGGCTGCCATTGCCGGCGATTGTCGAAAAGTCCGACGGCAGCTTTGCTGTGCTTGCGGCCCTCTCCGCCGACAAGGCGCTGGTCCAGGACCCTCAGGTCGGCCCGCCGCAGGAGATGTCGCGCGCCGACTTCGAGGCCGGCTGGAGTGGCTATGCCATCCTGATCACCAGCCGGGCCTTTGCCGAGGGCTTTTCCAGGCGCTTCGATTTCTCCTGGTTCATTCCCGAAATCATCCGCTATCGCCGGATCTTCGGCGAGGTTCTGCTGGCCTCGTTCTTCGTCCAGCTGCTGGGCCTGATCTCGCCGATCTTCTTCCAGCTGGTGATCGACAAGGTGCTGGTCCACAACGGCCTGACGACGTTGCAGGTGCTGGTCGTCGGACTTGCCGCCATTTCGCTGTTTGAGGTGCTGCTGACGGCTTTGCGCAGCTACATCACCACACACACCACCAGCCGCATCGACGTCGCACTTGGTGCCAAGCTGTTCCACCATCTGCTCGGCCTGCCGATCGCTTATTTCGAGGCACGCCAGACGGGGCAGACGGTGGCCCGTGTCCACGAGCTGGAAACCATCCGCGCCTTCCTGACCGGCTCGGCGCTGACCGTGCTGCTCGATGTGTTGTTCCTGTTCGTCTTCCTCGCCTGATGTGGCTCTACAGCCCGTGGCTGACCTTGATCGTGATCTGCTCGATCCCGGCCTATGTCCTTCTATCGGTGGCTGTCACGCCCGAGTTCCGGCGCCGCATCGACGAGAAGTTCAATCGGGGCGCCGAGAACCAGACCTTCCTTGTCGAATCCATTGTCGGTGTCGAGACGCTGAAGGCGATGGCTGTCGAGCCGCAGATGCAACGGCGCTGGGAAGACCAGCTTGCCGGCTACGTCCATGCCGGCTTCCGCACGGCCAACCTCGCCAACTTCGCCAGCAACAGCGCGCAGTTTATCTCCAAGGCGGTGATTGTTGCCACCATGTGGTTCGGCGCCAAGGCCGTGCTGGCCGGTGATATGACCGTTGGCCAGCTTGTCGCTTTCAATCTGCTGGCGGGGCGTGTCTCCGGGCCGGTGTTGCGGCTCGCCCAGCTGTGGCAGGAGTTGCAGCAGGTCAGGATCTCCGTCGACCGGCTTGGCGACATTCTGAACGCCCCGGCAGAGCTCACCGGTGGCAGCGGGCAGGGTTCGCTGCGCAAGATCGTCGGCAACACCGCCTTCGACCACGTCACTTTCCGTTATCGCCCCGGTGAACGCGAGATCCTCAGCGACGTCTCGTTCCAGGTCGAGCCGGGCGAAATCATCGGCATCGTTGGACCATCTGGTTCAGGCAAGAGCACGGTCGCCAAGCTGCTGCAGCGGCTGCATGTACCGGAGCGCGGTCGGGTGATGGTTGACGGCGTCGACCTGGCGCTGATCGACCCACGCAGCCTGCGCCGCCAGATCGGCGTCGTGCTGCAGGAAAACGTGTTGTTCCGCCGTACGGTGCGGGAAAACATCGCCCTTGCCGATCCAGCCTTGCCGCTCGACCGCATCATCGAAGCGGCAAAGCTGTCGGGTGCGCATGAGTTCATCCTCAAGCTCAAGTCAGGCTACGATACGGTGCTCGAAGAGCGCGGCGCCAATCTGTCGGGCGGCCAGCGCCAGCGTGTCGCCATTGCCCGTGCGCTGGTCACCAATCCGCGCATCCTGATCTTCGACGAGGCGACCAGCGCGCTCGACTATGAATCCGAATACGTCATCCAGCAGAACATGCGCCGCATGGCGCAAGGGCGCACGGTGTTCATCATCGCCCACCGCCTCGCCGCCCTTCGTGATGCGACCCGCATCCTGACCATCGAGGCGGGGCGCCTGACTGAACAAGGCACCCACGACGAACTTCTCCAGCGCGACGGCCGCTACGCCCAGCTCTACAGGCTGCAGGCCGAGCACCGTCCGATTGCGGCGGAGTAGACCGATATGGGGCGCTACTGGGATGCGGTGAAGGCAGGCATAGCGCAGGACAAGGGCAACAAGCGGCCTGCGCTCAACCGCGATGAGCGCGAATTCCAGGCGGCGGCCATCGAAATCCTCGAGACGCCGGCGTCGCCCGCGGCGCGGATCTTTGTCGGCCTGATCATCGTTTTTGCCATTGGCGCTTTGACCTGGTCGTGGTTCGGCCGTGTCGAGACCACGGCCAGCATCCAGGGCAAGATCGTTCCGGTCGGCAAGGTGCAGGTCATCGAGCCGCTGATCGCCGGGCGGGTCAAGGCTATTCACGCCAAAGCAGGCGATCACGTCGAGGCGGGCGATAGGCTGATCGAGCTCGATCCCGCCGAGCAAGTGGCCGAACGGCAAAAGCTTGCCGGTGGCCTGGCTGCGGCGGAGGTATCGGCCGCCCGTCTCAAAGCGATCCTTGAGGCGGTCGCCAATGGCACCGAAGCCCGGCAAGCAACATTTGCCGCACCACCCAGCGCAACATTGCCCACAGTCGAATTGCAGTTGGCGCAGATGCGGCAGTCGCTGTCTGCCTATCAAGCAGAACAGGCGAGCTTTGAGGCCGACGTCGCCCAGAAGCAGGTCGAGATCGAGCAGGGCCGCAAGACACTGACCGAGCGACAAAAACTGGTCAGCCTCAGCGGACAACGTCTTGGCATCTATGTCGAGTTGGAAAAGCGTGGCGTTGGCGTAAAATCGGAAACGATCAATGCCCGCCAGAGCGAGCAAGACCAGTTGATGGCGGTGGTGAATGAAAGCGGTCGCCTTGCCGAGCTGGAGGCGACGGTGAAATCGCTTGCCGCGCGCAAGCGTGAACGGCGCGAAGCCTATCTTGACCGCATGACCAGCGAACTGATCGAGGTCGACCGCACCATCGGCATCCTGCGCCAGGATCTGGCCAAGGCCGAGCTGTTTGAGCGGGCAAGCATCCTTGCGTCGCCCGTCGCCGGCCGCGTCCAGCAGGTCGAGGTCGCAACGTTGGGTGATGTCGTGCAGAGCGGACAGCAGCTGATGGTCGTGGTTCCCGACGGCACCGCGCTCGAGATCGAGGCGATGCTGCTCAATAAGGACAAGGGCTTTGTCCGCGAGGGGCAGGATACCAGGATCAAGCTCGAGGCCTTCCCGTTCACACGCTACGGCACGCTAAACGGCAAAGTGGCGACCGTCTCCAACGATGCCATTCCCGTTGGCGCATCGGTCAATGCTGGTGGTGGCGGCGTAGCGCAAGGAGCCGCTGGTCCGCTGGTTTTCCCGGTCCGCATAACGCTTGACCGGTCGTCAATTCGTGTTGATGGTCAAGACGTAGCACTCACTCCAGGCATGTCGGTAACCGCTGAGATCAAGACTGGCAGTCGCCGTGTCATCGAGTTCCTACTCGACCCCCTGATAGAAGCCAAAGATGAGGCGTTTCATGAAAGATAGCACCTTGTCACACGGATATTTGATGTCGACTTTGTTAAAGATATTCTTTGTATGGCATTTGCCTGCCATTTTAATATTTTTAACTCCTTATATTTCTTTCCAGTTTGATTTTACATCGCATCATTTTCTTATAAGTATAGTTAAGTTTATTGCGCCACGCATCATGTGCGATGCTGAATACATATCAGTGCACACGCCATTTAATTCGCAATCATATATATATGCGTTTTCGACAGGGCTCATCGTGACGATTGTTTTTTCCTTTGTATTAATATTTTTAGCTTTTAGAAACCGTGATTATGCCAAAGGAATTTACGTTGATAAGTTTAGGAACAATATTAGACCATTCGCAAGGTCATTTTTATCTGTTGTTATTGGTTTTGCAATCTACTTCTCTCTCTCTTTTCTTGGTAATGCCTACAATGACGGCGGCAACTGCTCATGGTTTAATGACATGCGCGTCCTTTCGGGTTTGGAAATTATGAAGACTATGCTCCTCATAGGAGGGCTTCAGGCAGGGATATACTTTTGTGTATACGTAACGACAATATCCCAATCGACAATAATAAATCAACAGTAATTCAGTCACTATACAAAACCGGGGATAGGCAATGTCGAGTTCAAGCGGAACAGACCCTTTAGACTATCGAGTCGAATATTATACAAGGAGCGACTTATTTTCAGATGCTCTTCTTGGCGCCTCGGGACTTACGTTTGACTACGCTGCTAGCAAGGAGGGCGTGAAAGCTTTTGCCACCGCCATGTCCCGATCCGGTGCCTTTGTACTTACGCCAGTTGCTCTGGCGCTTGAACTGCCAGGTTACATTGAAGCCTACAATTCAATCTCCCCTAGGGAGGCCATCGCCATCGAGGCTGCAGGCACCGTGGGACGAGTGGTAGGTGGCACGGCTGGCTATGTTGCGGGCGGCGCTGCTTTTGGCATTCCTTCGGTGGCTCTCGGCGCGGCTGGTCAATGGGCACTGGGGCAAATACTGGAAAATGGGATGCGCGCATTAATTGAATGGTCGCATATCGATGGACCATATCCTGACTATCCTTGGACACCTGCTGGCAACTCACCTTATGGGCTACCCGATCGGTTCGACCCGAACCCATATCAAAAAATGGACCCCGCATTGGGGGTTGCGGTCAGAAGTGGCTACACTGGCCTCAATACGGGCTACGACACTCCATCAGAGCTGAACGCTCGAAATCGCGGAGCGAAAGCGCCAAGCTTCCGCGAGGCGGAACTCGCCAGCATGGATGCCCTCAAGGACCTTCAGAACGGCATGACCGGCGGGAAGTTGCCGGGCAAGGACAAGGATGACCGCGACTTAGCGCGCGCGCCGTCGGTCAGCGGTATTTCGCCCAACGGCAGGATTTCCGAATCTACTCAAGCCGAGCGCACCCGTCGCGAGAACGGAATGACAGGCGGCAGGCTTCCCGGCAAGGATAAGGACGACTACGACATAAGCGGGCCAAGCCGTACTTCGAAAGACTCTCGCGCTACCGACCGCTCAGGAAGCCTGGGCGGGAGGGGCGATCGCGACACCTCCCGCGATCGTACGCCGAGTGATCGTTCCCCTTCTGATCAACATGGCGGCGGCGGTGGGCGCGAGCGAGCGACACAGGGCGGCAACGGTGGCAGATCACCCAATTCTTCTGGATCGCCTGACGACCGCCAAGACAGGAACAACTCCAAGTCGACAACCTCCAAGTCAACTAGGGATCCAACTAAGGACCACAGAGGCGGTGGTCGGATGACCGCTCCCGTTCTGCTTGACCTGACCGGTAACGGCATCTCAGTCGACACGATCTCGACGTCATCTCAGTTCGTCGATATTGCTGGCGACGGCTACCAACATCGCACAGCATGGGCCGGCAAAGGCACCGGTGTGCTGGTCATCGATGCCGATGGCGACGGTAAGATCAGCCGCTCGAGCGAATTCGTCTTCACCGAGTGGGATCCGACCGCAACGGGCGATCTGGCCGCGATCAAGAGTGTCTTCGACACCAACGGCAATGGCAAGCTCGACGCCGGCGACGCGCGCTGGAATGACTTCAAGGTCATGGTCGATGGCCAACTTGTGACGCTTGCCTCGCTCGGCATCATTTCCATCGATCTGACCCCGACGGGCAGTGGCCAGCGTTTTGATGACGGCTCCGCCGTGACCGGTACGACCACCTACACCAAGTCGGATGGGTCCACCGGAACGGTCGGTGATGCGGTGTTGGTGTCGGACGCCAATGGCTATGTCATCAAGCGCACGACCACCAACAATGCCGACGCTTCGACCACGGTTGCGATCGACGGCTACGACAAGGAAGGCCAGATCGCCTTCCGCAACAGTATTCTCACCAGTGCCGATGGCCTGACCAAGACGACCAAATTCGACGACGACGGCAACGGCACCTGGGACCGCTCGCAGGTCGAGACTCTGCGGCAGGCTGCCCCCTTCCAGGCCGATCCTCCGCCCCAGGCTCCAACCCCGCCCTACACGCCTCCTGTCGGGCCCAACGACATCGCCGGAACGGCTGGGACCGACTATCTCAGCGGCCAACGACGCCATCCCGGTTGGCGCTTCAGTCAATGCCGGCGGTGGCGGGGGAGCGCAAGGCACTGCTGGCCCGTTGGTGTTCCCGGTCCGCATCACGCTGGACCAGTCGTCAATCCGTGCAGACGGCCAGGATGTGGCACTCACGCCAGGCATGTCAGTCACCGCAGAGATCAAGACTGGAAGCCGTCGAGTACTGCAGTTTCTGCTCGATCCCTTGATGGAGGTCAAAGATGAGGCGTTTCATGAAAGGTGAATATCAAGCCAACGCAGAAGCGTGGGTTAACAATAATTCCCTCCAGTTAAATAAATATCAGTTTAGAATAGATGAAATTAGTTACTTGATTGGAAAGATATATTTGACATTCGCCATTGCAATTGTTCTCATTATTGTTGCCAGCTCGGTCGTGAATGCCGCTGATAATTCTCGAAATGCATGGATATCATTCGGATCGACAGTGTCTGACGGAAAGTCTATAATATTTGTAGATCCAAGCGACGGATTTGGAAAGATTAAATCCATCGACATCAATAGTGGAGAGACGCGGGTCGTAAGCGCGCCAGACAAACGATTTCGCTCGGTGCAATCCACCGATGAGCCTGGATCATTTATAGTTGTAGAAAACGTAACTGCAAACAAATCTAGAATTTATAAACTCAACACTAACGACTATTCAATTTCGTACGAAAGTGAGTACGATTTGAATATATCTCGAGCATTTCAAATTGAAGGTGTTTTATGTTTTGTATATTCAAGTGTCACTACGAATAAAGGATATTACGACTTTAAGGTTGAGTGCTCTGACGGAGCTGAATCCGAAAGTATTGTTAATTCGTATGATTATTTAGTATCTGCTGGAGACGGCGCGATATTTGACAATACGACAAGTGGGTCCGCTTACGTAATGTCAAAAGAAAGGGTTGTCGGTATAGCAAAAGTATCGTTAAGCCCATCTTTCGTTTTTAGCTACAATATGCAGAATTTTGTAGTCCAAAGGGATTATCGAAGTGCCTTTGTTTTGAATGACGGAGTTTTGAGTGAATACAGTGGAAAAGTTTTTGATTTGGTAAAACACTTCAATCCGCCGAAAAACTCTAGAATTGTATATGTCGACGATCAAATGATGCTGTACGGGTTCGTAAAGGGCTCAAATGCAGAGATGATCGCATTGGATCGTAGTGGAGAGATTATCAGGTCATTCCAATACTAGTAAATTGAGCTGCGGAAATCGAGCAACAAGATCTTTGGGGG
>NZ_JACZEP010000022.1 GCF_014863355.1 Aminobacter carboxidus
AATGAGCGGTTTTGGCTATTCAGGCATTGGCTATGTCGGGAAACAGGCGACGGTCGACTTAATGTCGACGAAGAATGCTGTGGGCGGATACTTCGGATCTATCGGTTCATTTCATGTGGCTGGCGCGATTTCCAAGGGCAACTACCTTGGACCGGGCTGGACGGGAGGAAAGTGGGGAGGTGGATTCGACGTCCCGGTCGAAGATATACAAGATGGAATGGGGAAGGCGCATGATTACGATTATGGTATCGCAAAAGATATCTACGATGTAATCCAAGCTGATAACAAACTTATAAGTGGAATGAAAGAATATCTTAGGAATGGCACCTTTAATGCAGACCCTAACAATTTGACGTTGCTCGACAAATTGCACGACTACGTCTATGGAAAAGGGCTAGTTGCGGCTTTTGAGGCACTTCGAAACATCAAAGCCGCAGCCGCACTCGGCCAAGATTTGCTTGACGACGGTAAATTAAACAAATCGAATGACATTCCCGACATTGGCTTTGGGCCGAGTTCTCGAGCCGCTCATGCTCAGCAAGAGCGCGAGTATGCGGCAAGCCAACCAGGCTGGAATACCGCCCGACCGCTCAGCTCCCGAGAGGCTGAACTGGCGAGTATGAAGGCTCTGGAGGCCTACAACGCCGCAAAAAAACAACAAGATGGAATGACTGGTGGCAAGTTTCCGGGCAAGGACCAAGACGACTGGGATTTGGGCAAGCCTAACCAGTCAAAGCCTGCGTCGTCAGGCAAAGGTTCGATGGCTGATGCGCGCGCTCAGGATCGCGACTCGATGCCGGGGTATTCAGGTAAGTCTGCCAGTACCCGTGGTGGTTCCGAGTCCTCGTCGGGAGGGGCAAGTAAGCCCAGCGGCGGTACCGGGACCAAATCGGCGAACGGTGATTCCAAAAGTGGATTTGCAGGCGGCTCTGTCGGTGGCAAATCCAAGAATGGCGATTCGCAAAGTGGATACGCTGGCGGATCCGTCGGCGGCAAGACGTCGAGCGGTGGAAGCAAGGGCTCCTTCTCCACGAGCGGCGCGACCCAAAGCGGCAACAAGAGTGGCAGTTCGACAGGTTACAGTTCCAGCAAAAGTATATCCAAGGAGAGCGGTTCAGGCGCTGGCAAAGGTGGCGTCGGCGGCAAGGGTGGCAAGAATACCGCCCCTGTCCTTCTCGACTTGACCGGCAATGGCATCAACCTTGATACAATCTCGACATCGTCGACGTTTGTCGACCTCGATGGCGATGGCTATCAGCATCGCACGGCTTGGGCCGGCAAAGGCACCGGCGTGCTGGTCATCGATGCCGATGGCGACGGCAAGATCAGCCGCTCGAGCGAATTCGTCTTCACCGAGTGGGATCCGACCGCAACGGGCGATCTGGCCGCGATCAAGAGCGTGTTCGACACCAATGGCAATGGCAAGCTCGACGCCGGCGACGCGCGCTGGAACGACTTCAAGGTCATGGTCGATGGCCAACTTGTGACGCTTGCCTCGCTCGGCATCATTTCCATCGATCTGACCCCGACGGGCAGTGGCCAGCGTTTTGATGACGGCTCCGCCGTGACGGGTACGACCACCTACACCAAGTCGGATGGGTCCACCGGAACGGTCGGTGATGCGGTGTTGGTGTCGGACGCCAATGGCTATGTCATCAAGCGCACGACCACCAACAATGCCGACGCTTCGACCACGGTTGCGATCGACGGCTACGACAAGGAAGGCCAGATCGCCTTCCGCAACAGTATTCTCACCAGCGCCGACGGCCTGACCAAGACCACCAAGTTCGACGACGACGGCAACGGCACCTGGGATCGTTCGCAGGTCGAGACACTGCGCCTGGCAGCTCCCTACCAACCAGGCACGGTCGCTCCTGCGCCCTACATCCCTGCGGCAGCACCAAGCGACATTATTGGGACATCTGCTGGCGAATTTTTGAGTGGGACCACCGGCAATGATGTGATCCGAGGTGGCAACAATGACAGTTTGTATGGGCAGGCCGGAAACGACTATTTGATCGGCGAAGCCGGCCAGACCCAGGTCAACTATGATGGCTACGCTGCGGACTACACCTTCACGCTGAATGCCGATGGCTCTGTAACAGTGTCCCATCCTACCTATGGCGTCGACACGTTGATTGGCATCGATAGCCTCTGGTTCAGCGACGAGCAGAAATGGTGCTTCATCCACGAGCTTGTCGCCGGGGCGCCAATTTCGATCGGTACCGGAAACGATAGCGCTTTTTGGGGCACCCCAAATGGGGACACGATTGTTTTCACAGGCGGCACCGGTAACTACGTGGACGGCGCGGCGAGCAACGACACCATTGTCTTTGTAGGAGATGTGACCGAGTACCGAATCCAGGGGCAAGGCGTCAATTTCACAGTAACGCGCGCTGCTACAGGCGAAGCTGTCCAGTTCAAGAACGTTGAATTCCTCAAGTTCAGCAGTGGCCCAGCACTGGCCATGGCCGATATCATCGCGGCGTCGGGGCATGCTTTCGGGGAGCATTGGGCGCAAGCGCAAGTCATTGACCAATCGCGGACGCGGACGATCTCGAACTATGCCGCGGATGGATCTCTGCTCAACCGCACCATGATTGTGACCAGTGCCGATCGAAAGACTGTTACGACCACGGTCGACCAGGATGGCGACGGCGCGACCGACCAGCAGCAAATCTACGTCAAAAACTCAGATGGCTCGTCGACGACGACGGTGACACAAAACAGCACCAACGGGACTATCCTGAAGCGAGTCGTAACCACGGCCAGCGCCGACGGCCTGACCGAGACTGTCCAAACCGATTCAACCGGTTCTGGCGTCTTCGATATCGTGGAAACCGAGGTGACGGTGGTTGCCGGCAATGGCAGCCGTACCAAGACGACCGAGGCGAAGAGCAGCAACGGCACGCTGATCGCCAAGGAAGTCGAGACAACCAGCGCCGATGGCACGACCAAAACGAGCCTGCTCGACAACGACGGCAATGGCGTTGCCGAAGAACGCGACGAAAGCACTGTCGTGCGCGATGGCTCCGGCGCCACGGTCACGACCGTCACCAGCTACAACGCCGACAACTCGCTGCGCGGCAGCTCGGTAACGACAAAAAGCGCCAATGGCCTCAGCACATCCGAAGCGACTGATATCAACGGCGATGGCGTTGCCGATGTCGTTTCGTCGGATGCCACTGTCGTCAATGGCGATGGCAGCCGGGTACAGACGGTCCAGGACAAGAGTGCCAACGGCACCTTGCTTGCCAAGACCGTGCGTACGACCAGCGCCGACGCCAAGACCATCTCGATTTCGACAGACGTGAATGGCGATGGGCTCAACGATTCGACCAAGACCATCGTCATCGACGCCGGCGGTGCGACAACGGCAACGACCAGCCTGTTCAACCCGAACGGCACGCTAAAGTCGCGCACGCTGGAACAATCAGATGCTGCCGGCCTGTCGGTGACCAATAAGGCCGACGTCAATGGCGACAGCGTCTATGATGTCACCGTCACCGACATTACCACCACCAATGCCGACAGCAGCCGCACACGCACCGTGCGGACGTCGAGTGCCAACAACACGCTGATCGGCAGCGTGGCGACGACAACCACGGCAGACAGCCTATCGCAGACCAAGCGTGAAGATATCAATGGCGACGGCACTGTCGATCGCACAACGGCATCCGTCATGGTGCTCAACGCCGACGGCAGCCGCAAGGAAACAACAACGACGACAAGCGCCAGCGGCGCGCTGCTGGCCAAGTCAGAGGAACTGGTCAGCGCCAACCGCAAGACAACGACTGTTACCATCGACGCCAATGGCGACACCAAGACGGATCGCACCGAAGTCAGCATCGTCAATGCCGATGGCAGCAAGAAGCTGACGGGCACGGACTTCAACCCAAATACGACGATCAGGGCGAAGTCCGAAACGACCGTCAGCGCCAATGGGCTGACGACTGAGGTCAAGCAGGATATCAACGGCGACGGCACTTTCGATGGCTCGGTGCGGCAGCAGACCGTCATCAACGCCAACGGCAGCCGCACGACCACGCTGTCGGACCTCGCTGGCAATGGCGCGCTGCTGTCGCGGACAACCACGACCGTCTCGGCCAACGGCTTCTCTTCGGAAGTCCAGGTTGATGACAATGGTGACGGCACCATCGAGACCAAAACCACTGATGTCACCGTCTTCAATGCCAACGGGTCGAAGACCAGGACTGTGACCGAGCTCGCCGGCACCGGCGCGTTGATCGGCAAGACCATAGCCACGACCAGCGCATCCGGCCTGGCAGTGACCATTCAAGAGGACATTGACGGCAACGGGACGACTGATCGCACAACAGCCACAACGACGGTTCTCAGTGCCGACGGCTCGACGATTGAAACGTCGACGGTCAAAAGCGCGAATGGTGGAACCCTTGTCGATTCGGTGGCCACAAAGAGTGCCAACAAGCGGCTGCTGACGACCACCGTCAACCTCAATGGCGATGCCGTGATCGATGAGAAGCGCGCGCTCGTTATAGGCGACGACGGTTCCACGCGCGAGATTGTCGATGTCTACAATTTTGGCGGCACCCATCATTCCAGTTCGCTTGGCATTATCAGCGCCGATGGGTTGACCAAGACGTTCGTGGTCGACTGGGACGGCAACGGCACGACTGAGCGGGCGACCAAGTCAGTCACTTCGCTCAATGCCGACGGCAGCAAGACCGAGGTAGCTGACGAACTCAACCCGGACGGTTCGGTGAAGTACCGGACGAGCACCACCCTCAGCGGCGATGGTTTGACCAAGAACGTTGCCTGGGCCTCATGGGGCACCACGACAAGTCGTTCATTGAGTGATGCCATGGTGCTCAATGCCAATGGCAGCACAACCCAGACCGTTGCCTACAAGAAGGCCAACGGGTCGCTTGAAAGCCAGACGGTGAAAACCGTCAGCGCCGACCAGCTCACGAGCACGATCACCAGGGACATTGACGGCAACGGCACGGTCGATCTTAGTGTGACCTCGGCCAAGCAACAGAACGGCTCTGTGGTCACGACGTTCTCGGGCACGCGGTCGCCGACATTTACCGTTCGCAAGATTGTCACTGTGAGCGCCGACGGCCTTTCGACGACGACGGACTACATCGACAACACCGGTCCCTCCTCGGCGGCTGAGTACATGCCACAACGCCACACGCGCGCGGTGACATTGAACGCAGACGGCAGCCGGATCGAGGCCAGCGATATCACCAAGTATTCGATTGCAGGGGCGTTCGTGTCTCGCGAGCAGGCCCGTAGCACGACTTCCGGCAACGGCCTTTCGATCACCCGGGAATGGGATTTCGCAGGCGACGGTGTCTATGAGCGAAAGCAGACGGATGTCACCGCGCTTGGCGCCGATGGTACTGAAACCCAGACCATCAACGAGTACGACAGCGGTGTCCTGAAGAAGCAATATGTCACGACGACAAGCGCCAATGGCCTGTCCGTCAGCACCAGCTGGGACAGGTTTGGGGTCGATGCTTTCAGCCAGGACTCCACCGATGTCACCACAATAAATGCCGACGGCTCGCGAACACGGACGGTCACAAATCTGAAATCCGACGGATCACAGTTGTCCCAGTATGTGACGGTGGACAGCGCCGACGGAAAAACCACCACCACGCAAGAGAACATCGACGGGATAGCGGGGTTCGATCGGACAATTTCCACTACCAGGTGGGTATACGCCGATGGCAGAAGCGGTGAGTCCACGAAAGCCGTTTCAACAACAGGAAAACTGCTTGAAAGCACCTTGACGTATGTCCTCGGCGATGGAAGGGAGATCACCAAGGCTCGCGATATTGATGGCGATGGCTTCTACGATCAGTGGGAAGCCAATTTGAAGAATGTGGATGGCTCAACCTATACGGCGATCACCAACTTCAAACTTGGTGGCCAGAAATCGAGCCGCACGGTCATCACCACCAGTGCCAATGGGTTGGTGACAACCTCGGAATGGGATTTCGACGGCAACGGAACGGTGGATCAGCGCCGCATTGCCACCGAAACCGTCTATGGTGACGGCTCGCGGCAAACTATCGCCAACGACACGAATGTCACGACAGGAGTTCTGCAAAGCAGCGTCACGACCTATGTCAGCGCTGACGACCGCCTGAAGACCATCAACAACAACATCGATGGTGCAGGTGCTGTCGACCGCATTGAGAGCATCACCACCGATATCAGTGGCTCCGTCACGAGAAGAACCCGGAACGAAACGACACAAGCCCGCGATCCCTTGCGCCTGTTGCTGGGCGAGGTCTACTGGAAGCCTGCGCTGGCCTACAACGTCGCGGTCACAACCAGTGCTGACGGACTGACCACGACAACCCTTGCCGACTATGACGGCGACGGCGGCAATGTCCTGGCAACCCACGACCTCGCGAAGTTCGAGTATTCGGCTGTTTCGAAGACACAGATCGATGGATCTGTGATCACCGACGTCACCGAAAAGAACACGAACGGAACCATCAAGGCCAAGGGTATCGTCACGCTTAGCGCCGACGGACGCACGACCACGCTTCGCAAGGATGGTGACAACAACGGCACCTACGAGCACATCGAAACAGCGTTGACGCTGATAGATGGCTCGATTGTTCACACGGTTGTCGATCTCGACGCGGCAGGAAAAGCCACAAAAAGCGTCATCAGCGGTGTCAACGCTGTGGGCAAGTCCGCATATTCGCTGACAGCTGACAAGACGACTGCAACGCTCACCCTGACCGGAACATTGAAGCTCGAAGACCTGAGCTTCTCTTGGTCCGGCACCGACCTTCAGATCTCCGTGACTCCGATTGCTAACTTAACAGCCAACAGCGTGGTTGCGACCCTTGGTGGCAATGTAAGCAAGGTGGTGATTGGCGGAGTTACCTCCAATCTGCTCGTTGTACCTGTTGCTGGTGGTACTGTTACAGCGACCTCCATTGCAAGCATAGTGTACGGACTTGCGGGCAACGAAACACTATGGGGAGGCGCGGCTGCCGATACTCTATACGGTGGGGATGGCAATGACGTTCTCGCAGGCGCTGGCGGCAATGACTTACACGTCGGCGGAAAGGGCAACGATTATCAAGCTGGCTATGCTGGCGACGATACCTATATCTTCCGAAAGGGGGATGGCGCCGACGCGATCGACGACCGAAACGACCAAATCGTAGCCCGAAGTACACACGTCAATGCTGCATATGCGCTCGGTGTCCACGCCAGCGGAATCGTCAACACGTGGGTGGGGGGCTACTATTGGTCAACAGCAAGTAATTATCTATTCCTGCGTATGGAGGCTGGATCCGACACCTTATCGATGACCGGAGGTATCAAGGCCGAGGATCTCTCCTTCTCTTGGTTCGGGAGTAATGCCGACAACCTGCTAATCGATGCCGGAAGTGGCGACAATGTTACCCTTTTTCAGCAAAGGATTGCTGGCAAGGTCGAGAAGCTGGCTTTCGGCGGACTGGCGGCGACAGTCTTTAACATTGCGACCGCACCTGGTGCCACGGTTACGGGATCTGCAACTGCAGACCTGCTGTTCGGCCTTGCAGGCAACGAACGGCTTGAAGGCGGTGACGGAGACGACAGGCTCTACGGTGGCGCCGGCAACGATCTTCTCTTGGCGGGGAACGGAGCTGACTTCCTACATGGTGGCGTCGGAAATGACTATCTTGTTGGTGATGCTGGAAATGACGTCTACGCCTACCGGCGTGGAGACGGAGCCGACACGCTTGACGACTTCACCTTGACGACCGTGACCTCTGCGGATGTCGCAGCCGCCAACGCGCTTGGCGTCAAAGCCGGGGGCACGGTCAATACCTGGGTGAGCAGTTATTGTTGGGACACGGCCAGCAACCAACTGCTTAAGAGGATGGGCGGAGGCGACGAAACCATCGCGTTCGATAGTTCTTTCGTACTGGACGAACTCAGGCTCGAATGGGTCGGGCAGAACCTAAAGATCAACTTCGCCAACGGTTCGGCGAGCGACAGCATCACGTCAGTTCAGCATGGGATCTCGGGTTACGTCGAGCATATGTCATTTGGATCAGGTCCATCCCTGCGGTTTTGGGCGGCGTCCAGCCTTGGCGCTACTGTTACCGGAACAGCTGAAGACGAATACATGCTTGGATTGGCTGGCAACGAACGGCTAGAGGGTGGGACGGGCAACGACACTCTGATGGGTGGTCTCGGCAACGACACGCTCATTGGCGGTGCTGGGGCCGACAAGTACGTCTTCGGCCTTGGCCATGGTGCCGACACCATTCTTGAAAACGGTGTTGCAGGCGAGCAGGACGAACTTACCTTTGGCGCTGGCATTGACGCGGATGAGCTCTGGTTCCGCAAGGTCGGCAACGATCTGGTGATCAATGTCCTGGGCACCAATGATCAGGTGACAGTACAGCAGTGGTTCTCCGCGCCTGGTACCCAAACGATCGAAAAGATCCGTTCGGGCGATGGCCAGGCACTCACCTACGCCAAGGTCGACAGCCTTGTTGCCGCCATGGCCGCGTTCCAGCCGGCGACGGGGGCCAACCCCGGCGGGGTTCGGGAAAGCGACCTGCAACTCGCCAACCAAAATGGGCTTGGAACTGTGGCCGCAGCCATCAAGACCACGTGGATGGCCGCATAACTTTGAACGCTGCTGAGTGCGCTATTGCACGCTCAGCAGCGTCCAGAGAGCAGGTTGCTATGAGCGACAGGGATGCTGCCTCGACGGCTCGCGGACGCTACACAATGGGTAACGACCGGAACGGCTCCGATCTCTTTCTCCGCAAAGCGGACGGTCAACTTCCGTGACGAGTTTCGGGCGCCGGCAGGCGTACGAAAGTCCCCGAGGAAGGAACCCGCGGGCCACAGGCGACGGCGTAGGCGGTGGCCGGCAGGAGGCCCGTTCTGTTCAGCCCCCTCGCCCCAGGCCCGCATTTCGATCTGGCGAGGCAAGATCGGCTTCGCGCCCCAGCATCGGCCCTGCCCCGCACTCCGTCCACCTCTGCGTCTGTGCCCTCGCCTACCTCCGCCCCGCCCCCATCCCAAGCAACTGCCGCCGCATACTGGTGAAGGCGTTGTCGTCGGTGTGGTTGGTGTTGTCGGCGTCGAACTGGTGATGGCTGGCGCGCAGGTCGGTCGGCGACAGGCCGAAGGCCTGGCGAAAGGCGCGGCTGAAGACCGAGGCGCTGCCGAAGCCGCATCTTGTCGCGATGACCCCGACATAGAGATGCGCCTGGGCCGGGTCGGTCAGGGCGTGGTAGGCGCGCGTCAGGCGCCGTTGCTGGATATATGCGCCGACGCCGCCGATCGGCTCGAACAGCCGGTAGAGCTTGGCCCGCGACATGCCGAGCCGCTGGCACAAAAATTCCGGGCCGAGATCGGGCTCAGGCACATTCGCTTCGATGAGCCGGCGCGCGGCCTGCAGCGAGGTGCCGGCCGACGCCTGCTCGATCATCTCGCGGCCCTGGGCCGAGGCGCCGGCGAAGGCCGCCACAAGCGCTGCCGTGCCGTGGGCGGCAGCACCCGCGTCCTTCGAGGCCAGCACCGGGGCTTGGTCGTAAAGCGCGCGCAGATGGCGGGCCAGCATCGCGTTGAGCGCGCTCGAGCGCTGCAGGATGCGCCCGTGCAAGGCGTCGAGATCGACGACCAGCGGGGCCAGCAGCGCGCGCGGCAAAACCAGCGACAGGCTGCTGTAATGCGGCGCGCGCAAGCTCGACTGCCGGGTCATGTCGAGAATGCAGACGTCGCCGGCATGGACCTCGGACGAACGCCCTTCGACCGACAGGCCGCAGCCGCCTTCGGCGTAGACAAGCAGGCAGATGTTGTCGAGCCCGCCCCGCGCAATGGTCAGCGGCGAGCGCTCGAAGCTGGCGGCCGAGGCCCAGCCGCTGGCAATGGCGATGTCGGCAAAATGATAACTTGTCATTTCTGCCGCAAAGGCGGCACGGGCCTGCGCATCGGCGGCATCCATCTCGTAGAGCGGCGACATGCCAAGACGCAACAGATCGAA
Source organism: Aminobacter carboxidus (assembly GCF_014863355.1). Classification (GTDB taxonomy): domain Bacteria; phylum Pseudomonadota; class Alphaproteobacteria; order Rhizobiales; family Rhizobiaceae; genus Aminobacter; species Aminobacter carboxidus. The sequence goes on from NZ_JACZEP010000022.1 coordinate 10,010, forward strand.
ATCACGCGCGTTGCCCGCACGCACTGATATGTCCAGGCGGGACGATGGCCTCTTGCCGTCAGAATCCGGCGCCGGCCTGTCCAATGGCATCCTCCCTCTCCATCCCTTGATGCCAGCGTAGGGCGGCGTCTGCGGGTGCGCAAGCCGGGCCCGGCTTTGCCTGGCGTCTCATTTTCTCGACCTGTCGTCTCAATCCCCTTGCCCGCCCTTGCGGGCCCGGCGGCCAACGCAAATTGTCCGGCAGGTTTCAGCGGGGGCGGCGGATGGACAAGACCAGGACGGCAGGCGTGCGGACCGACCTCGCCCGGTTGTCGCGGGCTGCCCTGCCCGACGGTTGCAGCGCCGACCCGACTTGCCGGATTGACCCGACTTTTCGGATTGACCCGACTTGCCGGCTTGAAAGCTTTCATCGGCCTCAGCCTGTGCTGACCCAGGGCATGTGTCTCGCTTTGCTCCTTGTCGCAGCGACAGCGCTCTCCCCCGCCCCGGCGAGCGCGGGCGGCGGCGAGGGCGGAAACTTCAACACGCCAGGCGGTGCCGACAGCGCCACCGGCACCGGCGGCAATGGCGGCAACGGACCGGGCGGCGTCGGCGGCGGCGGCGGTGGTGGTGGCGCCGGTGCCGTGGGTGGCAACGGTGGCAATGGCACTGCCGGTCTTGGCGGGGTGGGCGGCACGGGCGCGCCGTCGGCCGGAGCGGATGGCGGCAACGGCGCGGCCGACCCAGGCTGGGGCGGTACCGGCGGCGGCGGCGGCGGCGGCGCCCATGGCTTTGTCGGCATAAGCCTTCCCCTCGCCGTCTCGGCCGGGGGCGATGGCGGCAATGGCGGCGCGGGCGGCACCGGTGTCAGCGCTGGCGGCGGCGGCGGCGCCGGCGGCTTCGGTGCGGTGGCAACCGGCTCGGGCAGTCTCGGCACGCTTGGCGTGGCGCAAACAGGCGGTCGTGGCGGCAATGGCGGCTCGGGCTATATCGGCGGCAGCGGCGGCAGCGGCGGCACCGGGCTGCTGCTGACCAATCTCGGCGGGGTCATGATTACCGTCGACACCACAGTTACAGGCGGCAATGGCGGCGCCCGCGGCGGCGGCATTGGCGGACCGCTGCCCGGTCTGGGCGGCGCGGGCCTCGTCGGCGCCAATCTGACCGTCATCAATCGCGGCGTCATATCAGGCGGGCTCAGCGGCGACGGCGGCACCCGGGCCGAGGCCATTGTCTTCACCGGCGGCAACAATGTGCTTACCCTGGCCAATGCGACATCGGGGATCACCGGCCGGATCTCGGTCACCGGGGCGCTGACCTTCGATCAGGCGACGGGCTCGACGCTCGACCAGGCCATATCAGGCAGCGGATCGGTGGCAAAATCAGGCATCGCCACGCTGATTCTGACCGCAACAAGCTCCTATACGGGGGCGACCACGGTCAATGAAGGCACGCTTGTCGTCGACGGCTCGATCGCCTCGTCAGCCCTGACCACGGTCGAAAGCGGCGGCATTTTGGCCGGCACCGGTTTTGTCGGCGCCACCAGCATCAAGGCAGGCGGGGTGTTTGCGCCGGGCCACGGCCTGCCTGCTACGTCGATGACCCTGTCCAGCCTGACGATGGAGCCGGGCGCCTATTATGCGGTGGTCCTCGATCCCGGCGCTTCGTCCTCCGCCACCGTCAGCGGCAACGCCTCGCTCGCCGGCGCCACCGTCGCTCCGCTTTTTGCCAGCGGCACCTATGTCGCCAGGCAATACACCATCCTGACCGCCGGCAGCATCACCGGCACCTTCAACCCCACGACCGTCGACAGCAACCTGCCGTCGGGCTTCCACACCACGCTGAGCTATGACGCCACGCGCGCCTATCTCGATCTCGAGCTGAATTTCGTACCGCCGTCAGGGACCGGGTTTTCCGGCAACCAGCGAAACGTCGGCGACGCCATCGTCGCTTATTTCGACAGAACCGGCAGCATCCCGATGGTGTTTGGCGCCCTGACGCCGGCCGGATTGACGCAGCTTTCCGGCGAGGCCGCCACCGGCGCGCAGCAGGCGACATTTTATGCCATGGACCAGTTCCTCGGCGTGCTTACCGACCCGTTCGCCGCCGGGCGCGGCGCACCCGCCGGTGAAGCCGGCACCAATGGTGGTCTCGCCTATGCCGAGGATGGCAAGGGTGCAGCCGATGCGGCCCTGACGGCCATCACATCGCCCGACAAGACATCGCCCGACAAGACGTTGCCCGGCAAGAGCCAGCCTGCCGACCAGCCTTGGCGCGCCTGGGCAGCCGGCTACGGCGGCTCGCAATCAAGTGACGGCAACGCCGCCACCGGGTCCAATGATCTCAGCACCAGGCTCTATGGCGTTGCCGTCGGCGCCGACTATCGCCTGTCGCCCGACACCGTCTTGGGCTTCGCTCTGGCCGGCGGGGGCACCAGCTTCAGCGTCGCGGGCCTCGGCAGCGGCAGCGCCGATCTGTTCCAGGCCGGCGCCTTTTTCCGCCACGATGCCGGTGCAGCCTATATGACCGGCGCGCTGGCCTATGGCCGCCAGGACATCACGACCGACAGGTTCGTGACGATCTCCGGCACCGACCAGCTGCGCGCCCGATATGACGCCAATGCCTGGTCCGGACGCCTCGAAGGCGGCTTGCGCCTCGACGCCGGCGGCATCGGCATAACGCCCTACGCGGCCGGCCAGTTCACCAGCTTCGACATGCCGGCCTATGCCGAGCAGGCGATTGCAGGCGCAGACATGTTCGCCCTGTCTTACGACGGCAAGCGCCTCACCGACAGCCGCACCGAACTCGGCCTGCGCCTCGACAAATCCTTTGCCATGGCCGAGGCCGTGGTGACGTTGCGCGGGCGCCTTGCCTGGGCCCATCATTTCGATCCCGAGCGCAGCCTGACCGCCAGCTTCCAGACGCTGCCCGGTGCCACCTTCGTCGTCAATGGCGCTGCCATGGCGCGCGACACGGCGCTGGTCAGCGCCGCGGTCGAGACAAGATGGCAAAACGGCTGGTCGGCGACGGCAGGCTTCGAAGGCGAATTCTCCGACGTGACGCGGTCCTATTCAGGCAAGGGCGTGCTGCGTTACGCCTGGTGAAGCGTCCCGCTATGCGCCTGCCCGCCGGATCGCGCCGCTTGAGCCATGCCGTGTAACCAATCAGGCCGGCACATAACTCAGCCGGATGACGTCGCCGTCGAAGCGCTCGGTGTCGATCAGGCGCAGCGGCGGCCGGGGGCTGGCGAAAAAGGGCGTGCCGTGGCCGAGCACGACCGGGTGCAGGTAGATCCTGTATTCGTCGATCAGGCCCCATTCGGTCAGGCAACGCGCCAGCTCAGGGCCGCCGACTTCCACCTCGCCCTCCAGCTCGACTTTTAGCCGGCGGATTTCCGCTTCGGTCTCCGTGCCGAGCAGTCTTGCATTGGGCCCGACCGCCTTCAGCGTCCGCGAGACCACCCATTTCGGGTTCTTGCGCCACGCCGCTGCAAAGGCGCGCTTTTCCGCATCCCAGCCGGGCTGATCCTCGTCCCAGTAGCGCATCGTCTCATAGAGGCGGCGGCCATAGAGGCTGCCGGCGAGGTTCTGTGTCTGGTCGACGAACCGGCGATAGAGCACCGGCCCCGGGGCGTAGGGGAAACGATCGTGATCGACAAAACCATCCAGGGACTGGTTCATGCCAAAGAAGAAGCGCGCCATGCAAAGGCTCCCGGAAACAGGCTGATCGACCGCGTCGCATCCTGCATCGCGGCAGCAGCAGGTGCAACGCAAAACCACCGCTATTTTGCAACCGGTTCATGCCCTGTGGGCGCCGCGACGGGAACGCGTCGCCCCTCACTGCACCACAACCAATGATTGATTCAGGTTGTAGAAGATACATATTGCAGATTGTGCTTTTTTGGCTAAAAGGGCGGCCTATCCAGGCTGTCCCCCGGAGCTTATTGCGCGTGCTTGCTGAACAGATCGAACTTGCAACAATTGTGCTTTGCTACAAGGCATCGGAAGACGTCGTCGGCGCCGTGCGCTCATTGCTCGACCAGGACCTGCCGACGGAGATCGTCGTGGTCAATTCCGGCGGCGGCAATGTCGGCGCCGTGCTTAAAAGCGCCGGCATCACCGTCCCCTGCATCGAATATCCCGAACGGCTCTATGTCGGGGCGGCGCGCAATCGCGGCATAGACAACACCAAGGCGCCGTTCGTTGCCTTCCTTGCCAGTGATTGTCGCGCCTGTCCCGGCTGGGTGGAACGGCGCCTGGTCCGCCACCGCTCCGGCGCGCGCGCAGTGGCGAGCGCCATCGCCAACAGCCACCCGCGCAACCTGGTCGCCTGTGCCGCCTATATCGGCATGTTCATGCGGCGCCTGCCCGGCCTGCCTGAAACCATGGCGATCCGCTTCGGCGCGTCGTTCGACCGCGCGCTGTTCGACTGTTACGGCCGGTTCGACGAATCCGTTCCGGCAAGCGAGGACACCGAGTTCCTGAAACGGCTGCCGCCTGAGCTGCAGCCCGTCTGGGAGCCGGATGTCCAGACCGTCCACCTCAACGAAACGCGGCTCCTGCGGCTGATGATCGATCAGTTCCGGCGCGGCATCGGCCATGGCCGCGACATGCACCGGATCCTGGGAAAATCCCATTCGAGGATTGCCCGCGACGTGCTGCGCCAGTGGCGGCCGGCACGAACCCTTGCGCGCGCCGGCCTCAGTGGCAGCGACCTGGCCTATGTCAGGCTGTCGATGCCGATCTTCTGGCTCACCCTGGCCGCCAAGGCCTGTGGCGTGCTGGTGTCGCAATGGTCAACCGACAGGCCAGCCACCTCAGGCATCACCGCAAACTAGGCTGCCCCTGATGATCTCCTTGGAAATCAAGCCGAAACGGCCGCGGTGGAAGACGCTGTTGCGACGCAAACAAAGGGTAATCGCCGTCTTCAGCTACCGCTTCGACGCCCATCTGGTCCCCGACCTCATCGCCAATATCGATCCTTTCGTCGACGGCTGGGTGGCCTTCGACGACCGGGCCTCGACCGGCGTGTTCAGCAGCGAGGTCGGGCGCCGGCGCTGCCTGCTCGAGGCGGCACGGCAGGCGGGCGCCGACTGGATCCTGGCCGTCGATCCCGACGAACGGTTTGAAGCCGCCGTGGCGTCAGAGATCGCCACCCTGACCCGCAAACCGGGGCGCATCGCCTGGGGTTTCAATTTCCGCGAGCTTTATGCACCGCTGAGCTACCGCATCGACGGGATCTGGGGATCCAAGATTCGCCATTGCCTGTTTCGCGCCTTCGACCCGGCCGAACGGACCGACACCGGCCTGCATGATCTGTGGTACCCCAGGAACGCCGGCTTCAGGGAGTTGCGCTGTGGGCTCAATCTCTATCATCTGAAGATGATCGACCCGGCGCGGCGCGGCGCGCGGCGCGATCTCTACAGCTTTCTCGATCCCGACCGCCGCGACCAGGCCATCGGTTATGACTACCTCGCCGACGAAACCGGCGTGCAGCTCGAACCCGTCCCGGCCGGCCGCCTGTACCATCCGCCGCACATCGACGACGGCGGCCTGTGGATGTTCGACCTCCAGGACAAGGCGGGCGGACTGCCGGCTGGAGATTGACGGCGGCTCCGCTGGTCGGCTTTCCGCACGCTTCAAGCCGGTTGCCCGCACAGGCAACGGGACGGAATCGTTCGGTTCGGCAGTCGATGCCCCGCAGAACGACTATTCGCTCAGTCGGAAATTGCGGATCCGGTCGAACAGCACGGCAAGCACGATGGCGCTGCCGATGAATGTGCCTTGCCAGAAGGCGTTGATGCCGAGCAGGCCAAGGCTGTTGCGGATCACCTCGATCAGCGCCGCACCGATGATCGCGCCGAAGGCAGTGCCGACCCCGCCGGCCAGATTGGCGCCGCCGATGACGGCGGCCGCAATCACCTGAAGTTCCATGCCTGCGCCGATATTGGTGGTGACGGCACCGAGCCAGCCGGTCTGGATAATGCCGGCGATGCCGGCTGACAGTGCCGAGATCATGTAGACGGCGACCTTGATCTTGCGCACCGGAACGCCGGTCAGCGTCGCTGCGCGCTCGTTGCCGCCGATGGCAAAGACGTAGCGGCCAAATCTCGTCCAGCGCAGCACAAAACCGATGAGCAGCGCCAGAACGATCATGTACAGCACCGGATTGGCGATGCCGAAGAACCAGGCGCCGCCGCCCAGCGCCAGCAGCTTGTCGTGGTCGGGGCCGAACTGGAAGACGACGGTGTTGTTGGATGCGACCATGGCCAGGCTGCGTGCGATCGACAGCATGCCGAGCGTGACCACGAAGGGCGGAAAGTCGAGATAGGCGATCAGTATGCCGTTGAACGCGCCGATCACCAGCGCAGTGCCGATGGCCGCCGCAATGCCGACCTCGATGCTGTAGCCGGCATGCATGACCACCGCCAGCACCATGCTGCACAGGCACAGCACCGAACCGACCGAGAGGTCGATGCCGCCTGTGATGATGACCAGCGTCATGCCGAGCGCGATGATCGCGACGAAGGTGACGTTACGGGTGATGTTGTAGAGGTTTTTTGTCGTCGCGAATGAATCGGTGGCGAAGGACAAGAAGATGCAGGCTAAAATGACGGCGACGAGGATCCAGAAGGTCTGGCTGCCGAGAACCTTGGCCATCCAGCTCTGCTGTTTCTGTGAAATGGTCTGGTCAAGGGTAATAGCCATCATCGACCTTCGTGTCGTCACGGCGCGACCGGCAGAGTTGATTATACCTGCTCGATGGCACCGGTGATAAGCCCCGTCACTTCCTCCGGCGAACTCAAGGCAATCGGCTTGTCGGCAACCTTTCTGCCGCGCCGCATGACGATGACCCGGTCCGCCACCGTAAAGACATCAGGCATGCGGTGGCTGATCAGCACGACGGCAATGCCGCGATCGCGCAACTGGCGGATCAGGTTGAGGACTTCCGCCACCTGGCGGACCGAGATCGCCGCCGTCGGCTCGTCCATCAACACGATCTTGGCCTCGGAAAGCATGGTGCGGGCAATGGCCACCGCCTGCCGCTGCCCACCCGACATCTGCCGGACGAGGTCGCGCGGCCGCGTCTCGGACTTCAGTTCCCTGAAAATCTCGCCTGCCCGCCTGTACATTGTCTTGTAGTCAAGGACGCGTAGCGGTCCGAAACCACGGCGTAGCTCGCGGCCAAGGAAGACGTTCGCTGCCGCAGTGAGATTGTTGCACAGCGCGAGATCCTGATGGACGATCTCGATGCCATGCTGCCGCGCTTCCACCGGTCGATGCATGATCAATTCGGCGCCGTCCAGGCGCATGATGCCATGGCTAGGGCGAAAGTTGCCGGCGATCATCTTGACCAGGGTCGACTTGCCGGCGCCGTTGTCGCCCATCAGGCCGACGACCTGTCCTGCCTCGAGCGAGAACGAAACGTCGTTCACTGCCTGGATGGCGCCGAAATGCTTGGAAATATTGGCGAGTTCGAGAACTGCCACCAGCCTCTTGCCTCCCGAAACATGCAAGCCTCGCAGCCGTCCCGCGCTCGTCTCGATCTGACTGCGAATTCACGCTCCCTATTTTCCTCCCAGGAGCGCGAAGACCTGCATTTATGCAAAACGTCTCGACAGCGTCAATCAATTGTCCGACGAATCCGAACATAAATGTCTCAAAAATCTGTTTTGTCAGACAAATACCAATTGACGACAAAGGCGCGCCGATATTAGCTAGGCATCGGAGGAAGAGCATGCTGATCCTTGTTACCGGTGCAACGGGCAAGGTCGGGCGGCACTTCATCGCTGGGCTGCTTGACGATCCGCGATTTTCCAGTACTCGCATCCGCGCGCTTTGTCACAACCGCTCACTCGATGAAACTGACCGCGTCGAGATGGCCCGCGGCTCGATCGCCGATCGCGAAGTCGTGGCCAACGCCCTCTTCGACGTCACACACGTCGTGCACCTCGCCACATGCAAGGAAACGCCAGGCGAGGTGATGGACGTCACCGTCAAGGGCCTGTTCTGGCTGCTCGAGGCGTTTCGGCTAAGTCCAACCGCTCAACAGTTCATTCTCGTCGGCGGCGACGCCGCGATCGGTCATTTCTACTACCGCAACGATGCGCCACTCACCGAAGCGGCACGGCATCGGGCCTATCCCGGCAGCTATGCGCTATCGAAGGTTCTCGAAGAAGTCATGCTGGAACAGTTCGGCATCCAGTACGATACCAACTGGTGCTGCCTGCGCGCGCCGTGGATCATGGAGAAGGATGATTTCAGATACACGCTGTCCTTTGGTGATGACGTCTTTGGCGGCCCGGACTGGAAGACGCTGGTGCCGGAGGCTGATGCCAGGCGCCATGCAAGGCAGGGCACCATGCCCCTGCTGCGCGATGCCGACGGGCAGCCGCTGAAACGCAACTTCGTCCATGTCGACGATCTGGTGTCGGCGATCCTTGCGGCGATCGACAATCCGCGCGCCAGGCAGCAACTCTTCAACGTCTGCATGGATCGTCCGGTCGATTATGGCGAGGTCGCCGACCATCTCGCCCGCACCCGTCACCTCGCCTCGGTCGACATTGCGAGCCAGTACCACTCGAACTGGATGGACAATGCCAAGGCCAAGTACCTGCTTGGCTGGCAACCCAAATACGATCTGAAGATGCTCATCGACTCGGCCTGGCAATACGAGCGTTCGAAAAATGACCCTCGCACTGTCTGGTATCCGGGTTGATTTCGTCGCGGGCACGCTGTGCCCGTTTGTTCAATGGGAGGAAACAATGAGGAAGGCATTATTGCTTGCAGCAGCTGTCCTGGCACTCAGCGCTGGAAACGCGCTCGCCAAGAAGCAACTCGTCATCGTCGTCAAAGGCCTCGACAACCCGTTCTTCGAAGCGATCAACCAGGGTTGTCAGAAGTGGAACAAGGAAAACGCCAGTTCGGAATATGAGTGCTTCTACACCGGCCCGGCATCGACGTCTGATGAGGCCGGCGAAGCGCAGATCGTCCAGGACATGCTGGGCAAGGCCGATACGGCTGCAATTGCCATTTCGCCTTCGAACGCCAAGCTGATCGCCCAGACCATCAAGACAGCAAACCCGACTGTTCCGGTCATGACGCTGGACGCCGATCTCGCCGCGGAAGACGCCGCATTGCGCAAGACCTATCTCGGCACGGATAACTACCTGATGGGCGCGCGCATCGGCGAGTACATCAAGAAAGCCAAGCCCAATGGCGGCAAGATCTGCACCATCGAAGGCAATCCGGGTGCCGACAACATCCTGCGCCGCGCCCAGGGCATGCGCGACACGCTGACCGGCCAGAAGGGCCTGACCGAACTGAAGGGTGAAGGCGGCTGGACCGAGGTCGCCGGCTGCCCTGTCTTCACCAATGACGACGGCGCCAAGGGCGTTCAGGCGATGACCGACATCCTTGCGGCCAATCCCGACCTCGATGCCTTCGGCATCATGGGCGGCTGGCCTCTGTTCGGCGCCCCGCAGCCCTATCGCGACCTGTTCAAGCCGATGGCCGACAAGATCGCCAAGAACGAGTTCGTCATCGGCGCTGCCGACACGATCGGCGACGAGGTGGCGATCGCCAGGGAGGGCCTTGTCACTGCCCTGGTCGGCCAGCGGCCGTTCGAAATGGGCTACAAGGCACCGACTGTCATGATCGACCTGATCGAAGGCAAGCAGGTCGACGATCCGGTCTTCACCGGTCTCGACGAATGCACCAAGGACACGGTCGATACCTGTATCCAGAAATAGGTGCAGGTCGGAGCGCCCGGCTCGCCGGCGCTCCGACATACCTGCTGATACATCTCGGGCGCGGACGGTCCCGCCGCACGAGCCGGCTTTTGCTGCACAATCAAGACGGAACTGATCCAGGAAAGATCGACGCGGTCGATGGCAGACGGAACGTCCAAAAGGCCACACGACACGGTCGCCGACCGCCCGCCGGCGATGCGTCGCCCCAACGCCGCGCGCATGAGCGGCTCGAGCGTGCACGCCTGGCTCGCCAGCGAGATCGGCCTCCGGATCGTGCGCGGCGACTATCCGCCGGGCACCATCCTGCCGAACGAGGCGAAGTGGTCCGAGACCTTCGATGTCAGCCGCTCGGCCGTGCGCGAGGCGATCAAGATGCTGATGGCAAAGAGCCTTTTGGCATCGCGTCCCAAGGTCGGCAGCTGGGTCGAACCGAAGGATCGCTGGAACCTGCTCGATCGTGATGTGCTGAGCTGGTATGCAGCCTCGCCTGATCGCGAAGCCTTCCTGCGCACTGTGCAGGAGTTCCGCCACATCATCGAGCCGGAGGCCGCCGCCTTCGCCGCGGAACGCCACAGCGAGGCGCAGATGGGCGAGATCAGCCGGAGCTGCCGCGACATGGGCCAGGCGACGTCGCTGCAGGAACGCACCCAGGCAGACACGCGCTTCCACCTTGCCATATTGCGTGCATCCGGCAACGACCTTCTGGTGCCGCTGGGCGTGCTGATCGAATCCGCGCTCCACCATCTCTTCACCTTCGTGACGCAGGAGATCCAGGACGAACGCGCCCAGAGCCTGCATGAGGCGATCGAGACGAACATCCGGCTGCGGCGTCCCCGGGCGGCGCGCAACGCGGTGCACAGGCTGCTGGCCGACACCGACGACGTGATCGCCCGCTGGGGGCGGTAGACGCCTGTCCCGACCCGGCTTGGCTCAGCTGTTTTCCGGCGGCGCCAGGTCGACGCCGTTGATCTGCCCGATATGTGTCGCCAGCATCGGCACGTAGCGTTCCCCCTCACCGGCGGCGACGGCGCCGGCAAACGCGTTCTTGGCGGCATTTCCCAGCGGGTTCACCATGCCGACGGAATCGGCCATCGATTCGAGATAGGTCAGGTCCTTGACCGCATTGGCCAGCGAAAATTTGTGGGCGTCGCGATCGCCTTCAAGGGTCCAGCGCATGAAGGTCTGATAGAAGCCGCAATCCATGCGGCCGTTGCGGATGACGCTGTCGAAGCGGGCGGGCGAGATGCCAACCTTGCCGGCCAGGGCGAGCGCCTCGGAATAAAGTGCTGCATAGCCGAGCGACAGGAAATTGTTCAACAGCTTCATCCGGTGGCCGTCGCCGGTTTGGCCGACATGGACGACACGCCCGGCCCAGGTGTCGAACACCGGTTTCAGCCGGGCAAACATCGCGTCGGAAGCGCCGACCATCGTGTCCAGCGTGCCCTCCCACGCCTCCTTCGGGGTGCGGCTCAACGGCGCGTCGACCAATGTGACGTCGACAGCGGCAAGCTCGGCCGCCAGCGCCATGGTCGACACCGGGTCGGAAGTCGAGCAATCGACAACCACCGAACCCGGCTTCAGCGCCTGCTTCAGCCCGCCTGCGCCTCGGACGACGTCTTCGACCTGCCGCGAACCGGTGACGCAGACAAAAATGACGGTCGACCGGCCGGCGACCTCGGCCGCGGTCGAGACCTCGACGGCGCCGCGGGCGATCATGTCTTCCGCCGGGCCGCGGTTCCTGCGGCCGAGGAAGGTCAGCGGATAGCCCTTGTCGACGATGTTCCTGGCAATGCCATGCCCCATCAGGCCAAGGCCGATGAAACCGATCTGCTCGGTTGATCTGGTGCTGTTAGCCATCTTCCCTACCCTCCGGTCGCAGGTTGAATTCGGCGCGGTCGTCACCGATGATATTGTCTGACAATATCCAATGATCTGGCAGAATGTGGAGGACAAAATGTCGAAGCGGATCATCTTTACCGGCGGCAGCGGCAAGGCCGGCCGCCACGTCGTCCAGTACCTTGTCGACCAGGGGCATCAGCTTCTCAATCTCGACATCAGGCCGCTCGACAATCCGAAGGTGCGGACGCTGATCACCGACATCACCGACAGCGGCCAGCTCTTCAACGCGCTGACCAGCTATATGGGGCTGCACGAGTTCGACCCGTCGTTGCGGCCGCAGCCCGTCGACGCCGTCGTGCATTTCGCCGCCATTCCTCGGATCATGCTCACACCTGATAACGAGCTGTTCCGCATCAACGCGCTCGGCACCTACAACGTCATCGAGGCGGCGGTGAAACTCGGCATCCGCAAGATCATCATCGCCTCGAGCGAGACGACCTATGGTCTTGTCTTCGCCAATGAGCCGCGAAACCCGCACTATTTTCCGCTCGATGAGGACTATGACGTCGATCCGATGGACAGCTATGCCCTCTCCAAGGTCGTCAATGAAAAGACGGCACGGGCCTTTGCACTGCGCAGCGGCTTCGACATCTATGCCTTGCGGATCGGCAACGTCATCGAGCCGCACGAATACGAGCTGTTTCCGAAGTGGTTTGCCGATCCGGGTTTCCGCAAGCGCATCGCCTGGAGCTACATCGACGCGCGTGACCTCGGTCAGATCACCGACCTCGCGGTCAAGACGGACGGCCTGGGCTATCAGGTCTTCAACGCGGCCAATGACGACACCTCGTCCGACCTGCCGACACAAGAGCTGCTCGAGCGGTTCTATCCCGGCGTGCCGTTGAAGCATGAACTCGGCGAATTCGAAACGCTGCTGTCCAACCGCAAGGCCAAGGAGGTCCTGGGTTTCCAACAAAAGCACAGCTGGCGAAAATACGCCGTGCAGGACTGATCGGCCGGCGCCGGGAAGCGACGCTTGACACTTGGGATGACGCACCACTCCGTTGCGAGGGCGGCCCGAAATTCAAGCATCGGCAAAACGACAACAGGAAGACGACACAGCAATGGCCTCGAAGCCGACAGACGCACTCATCACCGACAAGCCGCTGGCAAGCCGCCGAACCGACGCCACGCGTATTTCGGGCGCCAGCGTACATACGTCCCTTGCCAGCGAGATCGGCCTCAGGATCGTTCGCGGCGACTACCCGCCGGGAACGATCCTGCCCAACGAGGCCAAGTGGACCGAAATCTTCGATGTCAGTCGCTCCGCGGTGCGCGAAGCCATCAAGATGCTGATGGCCAAGAGCCTGCTGGCCTCCCGCCCCAAGATCGGCAGCTGGGTGGAGCCCAAGGAGCATTGGAACCTGCTCGACCGTGACGTCCTGAGCTGGTACGCCGCCTCGCCCGACCGCGAGGGCTTTCTGAGAACCGTGCAGGAGTTCCGCCACATCATCGAGCCGGAAGCGACGGCACTGGCCGCCGAGCGCCGGACCGAAGCGCAGATGGCTGAAATAAGCCAGGCCCTTCACGACATGGGCAATGCCGCTTCGCTGCAGCACCGGACACAGGCCGACACACGCTTTCACGTGGCAATCCTGCGCGCCTCGGGCAACGACCTTCTGGTGCCGCTCGGTGTCCTGATCGAATCGGCCCTGAACCACCTGTTCGTTCACGTGACCCGCGAAGACAGCAGCTTGCTTCGCGCGCAGAAACTGCACGAGAACATCGAGAAGTGCATTCGGCTGCAGAAGCCGAATGCCGCGCGCAACGCGGTCCGCAAGCTTCTGGCAAATACCGATGAAATCATCGCTCGAAGATCAAGATAGGGCTGCATTTCAGTCACGTCGCTACCGCCTGCAGGCTTCGTGGCAGCTTGGCCGTATGAAGCACGCTTCCACCGGCCGCCCCAACCATCGGCTCGGGGGTCAGCAGGTTAAACGCCCTGTGGTCGATCAGCGCGCGCGACACATCGCTCCAGATCAGCGAAGCTGATCCGTGCCGTCATCAGTCAACTTGACGTGTCAAAACGTCGTTCGCCCCCCCAAAGGACGAGCCGCGCTGCTTAGAACGTGAACCACAGTGCTGGAGGATAGGACGCGTTTTTGCCGGTTTTATCGGCCGGTTCGGTGATCGCATCGAATGCGGGCCTGACCGATCCGGTGGGCCTTTTGTCGAGAGCCGGCGGGCTTTCTTCTGTTATGACCGCTTTCTTTTTGACCACAACTATTTTCGTATCCGCCTGTGCCGCATGCGACAGTACAAGCAATGCAAGAAGTGCAGGCAATGCAAGAAGTGCAGGCAATGCAAGAAGTGCAGATAGCGCGCGTTTCATGATCAGCCCTCCCTAAGCGAACTGGTAGTTGCGGTTGGCGTCATAGTGTCGGTTGCCTCGCAGCCGCAAGGCGGCTGCGCTGCTCAACGGCAAGAGAGCCGGACTGAGCGCGACAGGCCTAAGTTAACGCTACGTTAAGGCTGCGTTCTATGCGGAATACGAAAGAGCAGGACAGATCGCGCAAACATCGCGACAGCGGCAAACCGCCCACGGGCCTGCGTGGCGCCTTTATCACCTGCGGTGTCGTCGATGTCCTGAACCGCGACGCAAGGCGTCGCGCGGGGCCTCACCGAATGCCGCCTTGTAGTCGAGCGCGAAGCGGCTGGGATTGGTGAAGCCGAACCGAAGGGCGAGGTCGGTGACCGTGCCCGCGATGTCGCCGGTCCTGAGCGCGTCGCGCACCGCGACGAGGCGGGCGAAGCGGATCGCTGCCAGCGGCGTCGTCTCGCGGAACCGCCGGAAGCCAAGTTGCAGGCTGCGCACACTGCACCCCGCCGCTTCCGCCACCTCGTGCAGCGCGATGGGCTCTTCGACATGGGCGTGGATATAGGCCTCGGCCCGCCGTATGATTCCCGGGATAGCGGGGCTGCCTGCCCGGGCAAGATGATCCGAATGGTTGTGAGGGAGTGCACGCAGCAGTGTGTAGAGCATGAGGTCGATGAAGGAACGGCTGGCGAGTTCGCTGCCCGCAAAGGGTGTCGGCGCGCGAAGCTCCTCCACCATCAGCTCCATGAGGCGCCTCAAGCGCTGCGCCGGCACAGCATCCCAGTCGAAGACCGGCTCAAAGGCGATGTCCTTCGTCACCGGCCCACCCAGCAACGCAGCCAATCGCTGGTTCAGGCTCGTCGCAGGGATCCAAACCGAAAGTCGCTCGTGGCTCCCGGTCGCGGACAGCGTCGTTCCGGGCACTCCGCGGTATACCAGGCCCACGCTGCGGCCGATTCCAGGCACTGTCCGAGCGCCCGGCGCGCCGCCGAACTTCAAGGCGCCCCTGCTCACGGCGGTGAGGCAGTAGTCGGGTATGCCGGATCCGGTGACGGTCAGCGTCGCGGCGAGCCGATCCGCAACATAGGCGACGTCCAGATCGCCGACCCCGCTCGCGCCCCGGACCGAGAAGAATTTCGGGGTCCGGTCGGCCCCGGTCCTTTCCTGAATCTTATAGCGCAATAGCTTGAAATGAGGCTTGAGGAAGTGCGGCTGGAGCCGCGGCCAATACACGCCGCCTTCCAGATCCTGGAGGTCGCCTATGCGTGCGAGCCTGAATCCTTCAGGCTCCTCGCCATGGGGCAAAGCAGGATTGTTCGGATCGGTCCCAGCCTGCATTGCCCACCGAAATCGGTTCGAGCGCGGATCGGTTGCTGATGACAGGATCCCGATGTCAGCAAACCGAATTGTGACAACCATATTACAGAGACAGCTAAAATGCCATTGATGAGGGCAAGCACGCAATCCTCGTCCGCCGCGATGAAGGCGATGAGGGAGGATACGCCTGCGGCGCCATTCCATTGGATCGGCCCAAAGCTGCCGCCAGGCTACTCCAGAAAATCGTCGACGATCATCTCCGCAACCTTGACGAAGCGCGTCGCCGCACCGCCCGGCCCGGCGCTGCGCCAGTTGGTCCGCGCGCCCTCGACCAGAAGCGTCAACGCATCGACCATCAGTTCGGCGTCGGCAGCACCTGCGGCACGGCAGAGCTCGACCAGCCGCTTGCGGTAAAGGTTGCGAAGGTCCTCGATGAACTGCCGCGCCGGATGGTCGCTCTCCATCAATTGCGCTGCGGCATCCAGAAGCTCGCAATTGCAATGTTCGACGGTGACGAATTCCCCGGCGCGGCGGACCCAGTCGCTCAGCTGCGCCCTGGCATCACCGGGGTTGGCGGCCTTGATATCCTCCCAGAAGGCATCGGCTTCGCTTGCTGCCTGCTGCAGGCAGACAAACACCAGGTCGTCCTTCGAGCCGAAGTGGCGGTACAGCGTCATCTTGTTGCTGCTTGCGGCCTCGGCGATGGCATCGACACCAATGCCCTTGATGCCATGCTTTCTGAACAGGTCGCGCGCAGCGTCGATGATCCGCTCCCTCGGGGGACATCTGACAGCAGCTGTCATCAACGTTTCCTCGCTTCCAATCTTGTCGCTGGAACGCCCTTGACAATGTTACCGATCCGTAACATTTATCCTGTTACTAGATAGTAACATCCACCATCGCAAGTCAATATCGGGTTGTTCAGGAGCAGCGCACGGAACCGTGCGCTGCAACGGTTTTTCGTTGCCGTCGCCAGGGCAGCCATCGACCATCACGAGCCGCCTCGGAGAGAACCATCATGGTCAACTTCTTCATCCTGCGGCCGATCTTCGCTTCGGCGATCGCCATCATCATGGTGCTGGCCGGCGCCATCTCCTACTTCCTTTTGCCCGTCGCGCAGTTTCCCGACATCACCCCGCCCCAGATCGTCGTCGCCGCCAATTATCCCGGCGCCAGCGCGCAGGTCGTGGCCGATACGGTGACGACGCCGCTCGAGCAACAGCTCAACGGCGTGCCGGGCATGCTCTACATGTCCTCGACCAGCTCGAACGACGGCTCGGCGCGCATCATCATCTCGTTCCAGGTCGGCTACGACGTCGACATCGCCGCCATGGACGTCCAGAACCGCGTCTCGCAGGCAGCCCCTTCCCTGCCCGCTTTGGTCAACCAGACAGGCGTGACCGTCATCAAGCAGAACCCCAACTTCAACGTGCTGGTCAATCTCAGCTCGCCTGACAAGTCGGTCGATTTCACCACGCTCTCCAACTACGCCTATCTGCAGATCCTCGACCCGATCAAGCGTCTGCCCGGCGTCGGCGACGTCCAGTTCTTCGGCGAGCGCCGCTATTCGATGCGCGTCTGGCTCGACCCCGACAAGATGGCGAGCCTCGGCGTCACCGCCGTCGATGTCCAGAACGTCATCCAGGAGCAGAACATCCAGGTCGCGGCCGGCAAGATCGGCCAGTCGCCGGCACCCTCAGGAACCCCGTTCGAGATGCAGGTGAGTGCTGTCGGTCGCCTGAGCGACCCCAAGCAGTTCGGCGAGATCATCCTGCGCGTCGATCCTGAAACCCACGCCGCGATCCATCTGCGCGACGTGGCGCGCATCGAACTCGGCGCGCTCTCCTACTCGTCGTCCTTCAGCCTCGACGGCGAAGACAGCGTCGTGCTCGCGGTGCTTCAGGCCCCGGGCTCCAACGCGCTCGACCTGCAGAGCAGCGTCAAGGCCAAGATGGACGAGCTGTCGAGCCGCTTCCCCTCCGGCATGTCCTACAACATGTTCTACGACACGACCCGCTTCGTCTCCGCTGCCATGGACGACGTGGTCACCACGCTGATTGAAGCGCTGCTGCTCGTCGTCTTTGTCGTCTTCATCTTCCTGCAGAGCTGGCGCGCCACCATCATCCCGATCATCGCGATACCAGTGTCGTTGATCGCCACTTTGACGGTGATGTATCTGCTCGGCTTTTCGCTCAACATGCTGTCGCTGCTCGGCATGGTGCTGGCCATCGGCCTGGTCGTCGACGACGCGATCGTTGTTGTCGAAAACGTCGAACGCCAGCTCGAAGACGGCCATCCGCCGCTCGAGGCGACAAAAATCGCCATGAAGGAAGTCACCGGCCCGATCATCGCAACAACTGGCGTGTTGCTCGCCGTCTTCGTGCCTGTCGCTTTCATTCCTGGTGTCGCCGGCCAGCTCTACAACCAGTTCGCGCTGACGGTGGCGATCTCGTTTGCCATCTCGGCCTTCAACTCGCTGACGCTCAGCCCGGCGTTGAGTGCTGTATTCCTGCGCCATCGCGGCGCGCCGAAATTCATCCTGTTCCGCTGGTTCAATGCCGGCTTCAACTGGATGTCGAACGCCTATGCCGGCAGCATCCGCAGCTTCGTCAGATGGCGCTGGGCGTTCATCGGGCTGTTCGGGCTCGCGCTTGCCGCAACCTACGCCTTGTCGCAGCGCATTCCCTCCACCTTCCTGCCGGTCGAAGACCAGGGCTACTTCTTCGTCGTGCTGCAATTGCCCGATGGTGCCTCGGTGGAACGCACGGCAGCGGTGGCCAAGAAGTCGGAGGAAATTCTCCGCACCCTGCCCGGCGTCGAATCCGTCGGCTCCGTCATCGGCTTTTCCTTCCTCACCTTCGCCAACCAGTCCAATGCCGGTGTCCAGTTCGCCGTGCTCAAGCCCTGGGACGAGCGCGGCGCCGGCGAAAGTGCGACCGAGCTCAAAAACATCGCCCAGGGCAAGCTGATCCAGATTCCCGAAGCCCTGGTTCTGGCCTTTGACCCGCCCTCCATCCAGGGTCTGGGTGCGACCGGCGGCTTCGAGTTTCAGGTCGAGGACCTGACCGGCCGCGGTGCGGCAGCCCTCGATGAGGCGACGCAGGCCCTGCTCGCTGAGGCCCGCAAGCAGCCGGAGCTGAACCCGTTCACGCTGTTTACGACCTTCAGCACCTCGACCCCGCAATATTCCTACGACCTCGATCGCAACAAGGCCAAGCTGCTCGGCCTCAACCTGCCCGACATCTTTTCGACGCTGCAGATCTATCTCGGTTCGCTTTATGTCAACGACTTCAACCTGTTTGGCCGCACCTTCCGCGTCACCCTTCAGGCCGAACAGCAGGCGCGCGCCCAAGCCACCGACATTTCGCGGCTCTATGTCCGCAGTATCTCAGGCGACATGGTGCCGCTCAGCACGCTGGGCGCGCTGAAGGCGGTTTCGGGACCGGAAACGGTCACCCACTACAACAATTATCCCGCAGCGCTGATCAATGGTGCGGCCGCCGAAGGCTACAGTTCGAGCCAGGCGGTCGCTGCCATGGAGCGTGTCGCGGCAACCGCCTTGCCCAGGGACTTCGCCTTCGAATGGACCGGCATCACCTATCAGGAGATCCGCGCCGGCTCGATCGCCAACCTCGTCTTCGGCCTCGCCATCGTCTTCTGCTTTTTGGTTCTGGCCATGCAGTATGAAAGCTGGTCGATGCCCTTCGTCGTGCTGCTCGCCGTACCGCTCGCCTTGCTCGGCGCTCTGCTGGCGATCTGGGTGCGCGGCCTGCAGATCGACGTCTACTCGCAGATCGGTTTTGTCATGCTGATCGGCCTCGCCGCCAAGAATGCGATCCTGATCGTCGAGTTTGCCAAACGCCGGCGCGAAGAAGGCATAGACATCGTCGCTGCCGCCATCGAGGCCGCGCGCCTCAGGCTGCGCCCGATCCTGATGACGGCCTTCGCCTTCATCCTCGGTGTCGTGCCGCTGATGCTGGCGTCAGGGGCCGGCGCGGCAAGCCGGCAGTCGATCGGCACCACCGTCTTCGGCGGCATGTTGATCGCCACAGTGCTGACGCTCGCTTTCGTTCCGATCTTCTACGTCGTGCTTGAAACCTGGCGTGAACGTTTTGCGCGCCGCTCGCAGCATCCCCAGCTGGTCGAGCCGGCCGAATAAATCAGGAGTATTACGATGCGCATTTTCAAACTCGGTCTGAACACCAGCCTTCTCGCACTGGCTGTGGCGGGCGGCTACCTGCTTGCCGGCTGGGACGTCGGCAGCACGACTGCGGGTGCCGCCCCTTCGGCTGCGGCGCCCCAGGCCATGCCGGTGCCGGTGGTCGGCGTCGTCAAGAAGACAATTCCCATCTATCTCGAATATGCCGCGCGCACCGAAGCCATCCGCAATGTCACGCTGCGCGCCAAGGCGTCGGGCTATCTGCAGGACCAGCCGGTATCGGATGGCACTGATGTCAAGGCAGGCGACCTGCTCTACCGGATCGAGGCCTCGGACTATCAGGCAGCGCTCGACCAGGCCAAGGCGCAGATCGAGCGTGACCAGGCATCGCTCGAATACCTCAAGTCGAGCCTCACCCGCGGCAACAAGCTCGCCGACAATGGCTATCTCGCCAAGGACGGCTTCGACCAGCGCCGCAGTGCCGTGCGACAGGCCGAAGCAGCCCTTGCCATATCGCGTTCGGCCTTGCGGACCGCCGAGATCAATCTGAAAAACACCGAAATCCGCGCCCCCTTCGCCGGTCGCCTCGGCCGCAACCAGGCACCCGAAGGCACGCTGGTCACAAGCTCAGCCGGCACGCCGCTGAACAATCTCGTCCAGCTCGCGCCGATCTACATCACCTTCAACCCTGGCGAGACCGAGCTGGCCGAGATCCAGAACGCCTTTGCCCATGGCACTGTCGAGACCGAGGTCATCATCCCCGGCAGCGACGAGAAGCCGCGTCAGGGCAAGCTGACCTTCATCGACAATGCCGTTGCGCGCAACACCGGCACCATCGCCGCCCGCGCGACGATCGAAAACGGCGACCTGTCGCTACTACCAGGCCAATATGTCCGCATTCGCCTGCACATCAGGGAACTGCCCAACGCGCTGATGGTGCCGCAGACAGCACTCGGCTCCAGCCAGTTTGGCAAATATGTCTATGTCGTCGGCAAGGACAACCTCGTCGAACAGCGCGTCGTCGCCCTCGGCCCCACCGATGGCGATCTGGTGACGCTGACGTCAGGCATCAAGGAAGGTGACAGGATCATCTCCGGCAATTTGCAGAAGATTTTTCCAGGCGCAGCGGTGCAGCCGCTCGATGGCGGTGGCGGGTGATCCTTTGGCCTGACGTTGGAGCTGCGGCTTCTGCATGTTCCTGGAAAAGGTCTGGCTCGACGCATAACCGCCGGCCCCGGCGCGAATTGCAGGCAGCCAGGGCATCGTCAGCGCCCGGCTTCGCATCGTCCCAGCTTCACATCTTCAGCCCCCGCTTTCATGCCGGTGGCACAAAGGCGCCGGACCGCCCCCCGAGACGAACCACCTGTTGCAGTCCTTGCGTCGTCAAACAGGCCGCGTCGGCGACGCCGGGCATGCATTGACTTGGCCGACGCGCGATAAGACCGTGCGATCCAAGGGTTAGGATGTCTTTGTGTCGCAAGTTCCGATTCGCTCGATCTGGGTGTTCCACCTGGTGGCCCGCAGCCGCAGCATTACGCGTGCGGCAGGCGAACTGGGCGTCACGCCGTCGGCCGTCAGCCAGCAGATCCAGTCTTTGGAAACGCAGCTCGGCGTGTCGCTGCTGGCCAAGGTCGGACGCGGCGTCGTTTTGACCGAAGCCGGGGAACGCTTCTTCGAGTCCATCGACGAAAGCGCCGAACTGATCACCGAGGCAACCAACGCCATCCGCGGCTACCGCTCGGTGACGACACTGACGATCCGGGCGACACCGACGCTGTCCAACAAATGGCTGCTTCCGCGCTTGGAGCAGTTCCTGGCCGCCAACCCGGATCTCGAGGTGCGGCTGGATGGAACCAACGAACCGACCGATTTCAACCGCGAGGCGGTCGATGTCGAGATCCGCCATGGCGACGGCAAATGGCCCGGCCTGTTCGTCGAGGGACTGACCGAGGAGAGCTTCATTCCGGTCTGTTCGCCTGAACTGGCCGGGCCCGGCAGCCTCGAGGCGAGCGATGTCCTGGGATATCGCCTGATCCACTCGGTCAAATCGCAGGCGCAATGGCCGCGCTGGCTTGCGCTTGCCGGCGTCGAGCCCAGGGAACGCTGGCGCCGGGTGCTGTTCGATCGCAGTCACATGGCAATCGACGCTGCCGCAGGCGGCATGGGGATCGCGCTTGAAAGCACGTTGATGATGCAGCGCGAGCTTGCCGCCGGCGCCGTCGTCTGCCCGGTCAAGACCCCGCCCGAGATCCGCATCGTGACACAATGGATCGTTTGCCCGCGCGACCACCTGCGCCACAAGAAGGTCAGGACGTTTCTCGACTGGCTGCGCGCGGAGCGCAGCGCCGGAGCCAAAGCCTGAAGCTGAGCCGGAGCCTGATCAAGCGAAGGCTGCGGCGGCCGTGTCGACGATGCGATCCGGGCTCCACGCAATCGGCAGTGCGATGAAGCGTTCGTCTGCTTGCGGACGCTCGAGCGTCGCCAGCTGGCTCGCCAGAAGCGACGGTCCGGCAAAATGGTCGGCGCGGTCGCCGAGCCGTTGCCGGATCAGCTCGGCCTCGCCGTCCAGAAAAGCGAAAGCGACATCGCCCAGGCGTTGGCGCAGAAGATCGCGATAGCTCCGCTTCAGGGCGGAGCAGGCGACGACGGCCGGCCGGCCGGGCAAATCAAGGGCAGCTGCCGCCACGGCCGCGAGCCAAGGCCATCGCAAGTCGTCGGTCAAACCCTTGCCGCTGCGCATGCGCTCGACATTTTCAGGGCTGTGATAGGTGTCGGCCTCGATCCAGTCGACACCGAGCCGCTCGGCCAGGCTGCGCGCGATCACTGACTTGCCGGTGCCGGAGACACCCATCACGACGATGAAGTCGGGCTTTTCCATCAGCAAGGGGGCCATCAGTGGGGGGCCATCAGTAGAGGCCCATCAGGCGGATCGGCCCGAGCGTCAGCACCGGAAACAGCACCAGCGCCAGGATCGCCAGCACCAGGATCGACATCGGCGCCATCGCGCCCTTGATGACGTCCTCGATCGACATCTTGGCCACTTGCGCTGCGGCGAACAGGCAGACGCCGACCGGCGGCGTCACCAGCCCGAGCGTCAGCGTGATGACGGTGACGACAAGGAAATGCATCGGATCGACGCCCAGCGAAACCGCGGGCGGCAGAAGCACCGGGATGAGGATGAACATCGCCGCGATCGCGTCCATGAACATGCCGACGACGATCAGGAACAGGAACACCAGGATCAGCACCATTGTCGGGCCGGTACTGACGGCGCCGAGGAAAGCGGCGACCTGCTGCGGCAGGCCGTCGAAGGTGAACACCCATGCGGCCAGCTTGGCCGTGGCGGCGATGAACAGGATGGTGCCGGAGGTGCGCGCCGTCTCGACGACGATGCCCGGCAGCTCGCCGATGCCGATGGTCCGGTATAGCACGACGGCAAGAAACAGCGTGTAGAGTGCAGCGATCGCCGCCGCCTCGGTCGGCGTGAAGTAGCCGTCGACAATGCCGACCAGAAGGATGACCGGCGTCAGCATCGGCAGGATGGCACCCATGCCGGTGACGATTATCTTGCGCGGGTTGATCGGCGATGGCGGATTGTAGCCGTGCCGCACGGCATAGACATGGTTGAACACCATGAAGGCGAAAGCGATGAACAGGCCCGGGATCAGTCCCGCCACCAGCAGCGTGCCGATCGACACATTGGCGATCGAGCCGGCGATGACGATCAGGATCGACGGTGGAATGATCGACGACAGGGTCGAGGTGCACAGCGTCATGCCGACGGCATAGCCTTTGGGATAGCCGTGGCGTTCCATCGCCTTGATCTCGATCGCGCCGATGGAGGCGATGTCGGCGACGGATGAGCCGGATACACCGCCGAAGATGACCGACGAGACGACGTTGACATGGCCCATGCCGCCCGGCATCCAGCCGACGCAGGCTTCGGCGAAGTCGAACAGCTTCTCGGCGACCCGGCCCCGCTCCATCAGCACGCCGACGAAGATGAACAGCGGCACGGCGACGAGCAGAAAGGAGTTCATCGCCGAGAACATGCTCTGCGACAAAAGGTCGATCGGGGTCGAGGTGAAGGCGAAGATCACGGCGACGGCTGCCAGGCCGAGCGCCACGGCAAGCGGAACGCCGAGCGCGCTCAACAAAAGGAACAGGACGAGCAGTGCGATGCTCATGGCTTCGGCTCCGTGTCGGGAACGTTGACGTCGACGTCGACTGCCTGCCCCAATTGCAGATCGAGGTCAGGCAGCTCGATCTGCCTGCGGCGTGTGCGAAGCGACTCGAAAATGGCTGCGATGGCCAGGATGGCCGATATCGGCATGATCGAGCCGATCACCCACATCGGCACGATCAGCGTGGCGGCGGTTTCGTTCATCATCCATTGCTGCTGGACCAGCTTCCAGCCGGTCCATGCCGTCAGCACGAAGAACAGCACCGAAGAGGCGACATAGATCGGAACCGCCAGGCGGCGCAGCCCGCCCCTGAACATGCCGATGAAGACGGTGACGCGAGCCGTTTCCACGGTACGGAACCCGGCCCCGATGCCGAGAAAGATCATCCAGACGAACAGGAAGCGCGTGGCTTCCTCGGTCCACGACAACGGCACGCCGAGCAGGCGGCTGGCGACCTGTGCCACGACGACGACGATCACCCCCGTCATGGCGAGGCCGGCGAGGCCGTCCAGCAGGACGTGAAGCGTCGCATCGCAACGGGTGCGCGGCCTGTCCACCGGCTCGTCCATGGGCTTGTCCATATGCTCCTCCCAGAAGCAGCGGCGGGCCCCTCTTCCCGCCGCCTTGGCGCTAGCTGTTACTTCTTGCCGACGAAGGCAACGCTCTTGTCGAAAAATGCCTGGTCCTTCACCAGGCCGGCGAACACCGGATAGAGCTCCTTCGAAACGGCGACGAAGGCGGCCTGCTGTTCCGGCGTCAGGCGATTGACCTTCATGCCATGGCCCTCCAGCTCCTTGAGGATCGTCTCGGCCTGGGCGGCGTCGTTGTCGGCCTTCCAGGCTTCCGTTTCCTTGGCCGCCTCGTTGATCGCCGCCTTTTCGGCGTCGCTCAGGGCGTCGAACTTGGCCGGGTTGATGCCGAGCACCCAGGAGTCGGCCATGTGGTTGGTCATCGAGACGAAGCCCTGGACTTCATAGAACTTGGCCGCCAGCGGCACGCTGATCGGGTTTTCCTGGCCGTCGACGACCTTGAGCTGCAAGGCGTTGTAGACTTCGGCGAAGGCCATCGGGGTCGGTGCGGCGCCCATCTTCTTGAAAAACTCCACCCAGAGCGGGTTGTTCGGCACGCGGAACTTCAGCCCAGTGAGATCGGCAGGCTTTTCGATCGGCAGCTTGGAATTGGTCATCTGGCGGAACGGGCGGGTCCACAGGCTGAGGCCCTTGATGCCGATGCCGTTCAGGTCGGCGACCAGCTCCTGCCCCTGCTCGCCGGCCAGATAGGCGCGCAGCTGTGCCTCGTCGTCGAACAGATAGGGAATCGAAATCGCGGAAAACTTCGGATTGAAGTTGGCGTAGAGCGATCCGGCAAGCACCAGCATGTCGAGCGAACCGCCGGCAAGCTGCTTGACCGCCGCCGAGGGGTCGCCGCCATAAAGCGTGCCGTTCGCAAACACCTTGATCGTCACCTCGCCCTTGGTCTTGGCCGCCACCAGTTCGGCGAACTTGTTGGCCGCAACGGTGATCTCGGCGGCATCCGGATCGGGCGTCGACAGCGTGAACGTCGTCGCTGCCTGGGCAGCGCTTGCCGCAAGCATCGCGGCACCGGCAAGAAGGCCACGAATGGCTTTGTGCATGGTCATGTCATTTTCCTCCCTTGACAGATCTTAGAGGGCGCCAGCGCCCCCGGCTTGGTTCATGTTTTGCAATGTCAGAAAAACCGCACTGTGGTCGAGATCGCCGCCGCCCTCCTCGACGAGCCGGCGAAACAGCGCGTCGACCGTCGCGGCGATCGGCAATTGCAGCTTGAGCGAGCCGGCCAGTGCCAGCGCGGTGCCGGTATCCTTGAGCTGGTATTTCGCCGGTCCGCCCGGGGTGAAATTGCCTTCGACCATGCGCTGGCCGTGCTGTCGCAACACCGTCGAGTCGGCGAAGCCGCCGAGCAGCGCCTCGCGCACCATGGCCGGATCGGCCCCGCCCCGCTCAGCCAGCACCAGCGCTTCGGCGACCGCACAGATGTTCGAGGCGACGATCAGCTGATTGGCGAGCTTGGCCAGCTGGCCTGTGCCTGCCGGGCCGATATGGGTGAGGCGCCCCAGCGGCGCAAAGACATCGGCAAGCGCCGCAACCTCTTGCGCCGCGCCGCCGGCCATGATTGCCAGCGAGCCGTCGCGGGCGCCCTTCTCGCCGCCCGATACCGGGGCGTCGACGTAACAGACGCCCCTTTCGGCCGCCTGCTTTGCCTGGTTGCGCGCGGTCTCCACCGGAATGGAGCTCATCACCACCAGCGTCGCGCCGGGGCGCATCGCCTCCAGCACACCGCCTGCAGCCAGCAGGACCTCGTCGCAGACCGGCCCCGAGCTCAGCATGCAGATGACCACGTCCACCTCGCTGGCGGCGCCGGCCGGGCTACCGGCCCGCTCGACGCCTGCTGCGGCCAGTGCCGCGGCCTTGTCGGCCGTCCGGTTCCAGGCCGTCACCCGGAAACCCGCTTCGGCGAGCCGGCGGGCCATGTGGCCGCCCATGATGCCGGTACCGACGAACCCGATATGCCTGCCTTGCCTGTTGCCCATTGTGGGGCCTCCCCTAACCCGATCTGCCGTTCCAGCCATTCTGCAAGGTGGCAAAACGGACGACCGTTTCTTCGACGCCGAGCGTCTGCATCGCAGCCTGGAAGCGTTTGAGATGCGGTGTCTTAAGATGCGCTTCGAAGGCGGCGCGATCGTCATAGACTTCGTAAAACACCACCGTCTCCTCCACGCCCTCGGGGCAGACCACGTCGAAGCGACGGCATCCCACTTCGTCGGCAAGCGAATGCTGCGCGTCGTCCAGGGCAGCCTCTAGGAACGCTGCCCTGACCGCCGGCCTGACCCGGAATTCAGGGATCACCACGAAACGCAGGGCCTCGGCCATCGGCTTTTCCTCGCGACGATCAGGCGGCCACGCCCGGCTTCGGCGCGAAGCGGCTTTCCATGTCGCGGCGCAGCGCCACGACATCGAGATCGTCGACCAGTTCGACGTCGTCGAAGCTGACGATCTGGTCCTTCGTGATCGCGCGCTTCAGCCTGACATTGTGGGCAAGGCCGATCGGCAGCGCGCGGTGCGCCAGGCTGCGCGTCGCTGGAATGGCATTTGCCCAGACCGCAAAACCGCCCTCGCCATCCAGCATCTCGCCCGGCTGCATGTCCTTCTTGGCGGTCGCCACCGCATCGCCGCGGAACTCCTTCGAGCAGCCGGTCGCTTCGCCGCGCAGCACGGCGGACAGAACGCTGATCGACGTCTCCAGGCCGATGATGTGGAACGGACGCCACATCGAGGCGTACCAGCCCGACGGGTCGGTCAGCAGGCCATACTGGTTGAAGCAGGCTTTGGCATATTCATTGTGCGCCTTGAAGGTGACGAAGACCCCGTAGCGGATGTTGTTGAACACTTCGCGACCGTCCGGTTCCTGGCTGGCGGCGATGTCGACGAGACCGCTGCGGTCCATGCGGCCGCCGTCCGCCGCCGGCCGGAACACTTTTGCCAGGTCGTGCAGGCCGGCTGGCGGGAAGGCCAGGCCATTGTCGGGGCAATCGAGGCCGGTGCCGTTGGCCACCGCAGCCATTTCGATCGCCGCCTTGGTGCCGTCGGTAAACGAGTTGTACATCTTCGGATTGAAGTCGCCCTTGGCGACATATTCCTCCGACCAGCCGAAGAAGCCCCAGACCGTATCGGGGGTCGAATAGCGGTAACGCGGCTCGAAATTCATGCCCTTGCCGGCTGCGGTAACCTCAAAGCCGGTGGCGCGGGCCCAGTCGACCAGCTCGCAGATCAGCGCCGGCTGGTCGCCATAGGCCATGGAGTAGACCAGTCCCTTTGCCGCCGCCTTCTGGGCCAGGATCGGCCCGACCATGACGTCGGCCTCGACATTGACCATGACGACATGCTTGTTCGCCTCGATGGCGGCAAGCGCGTGGCGCGTGCCGGCAATCGGATGGCCGGTCGCTTCGATGACGCATTCGATCTCGCCGCAGGCCAAGAGCTTGGCAACGTCGTCGGTAACGAAGGTCGTGCCGTTCTTGACCGCATCGGCGGCACTGGTCGCCGAAAAGCGCTCCTTCGGCCAGCCGACACGCTCGAGCGCGTCCCGCGCCTTGCCGACATTGAGGTCGGCAACCGCGACCATGTGGTAGCCGGGAATGCGCTGGGCCTGCGCCAGCACCATGGAGCCGAACTTGCCGGCGCCGATCAGTCCGACCCGAACCGGCTTGCCCGCGGCGGTGCGGGCGGCGAGAAGTGACGCGAGATTCATGATGGAAGGTCCCTTTTGTTCACGAGCGGTCGCGCGAAATCCATCCGTCGCCGAAGGCAGTCGGCCGCCAGGTGCAACAAGACAGGATCGCGCAACGATCCGGCGGCTGCGCCGGAAGGTTGAAATTCCAGAATATGCTGGGAGGCTCCTCCCTCCAGGCCGGCGCAGGACTGACCGCGTTCCGACCCGTCCTGATTAGCGCGCTTGCCTGTTTAGCTCAATTTAGAACGAAAGCTCGTCTGTTTAGGCAGGCTAACAAATCAGCAGCTTGTTCCGGCGCATCGAGGCAGTTCAGCGCGCAAGGTCGCACGCGCCAGCGTTTGCGGATCGCGGCGACAGCGGCGGGCGGAGCAGCCGTCCACCCACCGGGCGTGTCCGCGGCGGCCGGCGTCGTTGGCTATCGGCAGGCGCGTGGTCGTCCAGGCACTCGGGAGGATCGCGTCGACCCGCCTGTTGCGGGTGGAGCGCAGCACGACGCCGGCATAGGCTAAGGCTTCACTCCACGATCTTCCAGTAGGAGTCCTTGCGGATCACCTTGCCGTTGCGAAAGCTGTAGAAGTCGCAGCCACGGACTTGCTTTCGAACGCCATCCGGTGTCGTGCCCGTCAGCGTCCATTTCGAGATGCCGGTTTCAGCCGCCGCATCGACGAAATGCTCCGTATTGCCGTAGTGAACGTCAGGCAGCCCTTGAAAGCGCGATGCCAGTGCCTCCCGCACCTTCGGCTTGCCCTCGAAGCGCGCGCCCCACGGCGCATTGCCCCTCGGCATCTCCAGAACGCAATCGTCGGCAAACAGCGCGAGGATGCGATCGAGATCATGCGCGTTGAAAGCGTCGCTCAGCTCCGTCAGCAGCGACAGGATATCCATGGCGCGTCTCCGACCATCCAGAGCCCTGCCCTCTGTTCGCCAGGCAACGGCTCGGGCATGTCCTGATTATGTGCGGCTTCTGCGTCCGGCGCCATGCCCGCGAACCCGACCTCTCGTCACAGCCCCTCTGCCCCACGACTTTATGATCGTGCCGGCCGGCGCAGATTATCGAAGTTTTAACCATAACGCTCCCAAGCTCGCTTAGTATTTGAATCATTTCGGTTTTCCATGTTGAAGCATCGCCGCCCGTTTGGGGCTTTCCAACCGTCCCACCGTTGCCTGCCCATGGTCGCAGCACCTTTGGCCTTGATGCTGGCGAGCGCGCCGGTGTCGGCCCAGCAGGTCATCCTCAGTGGCGACGTCGATCCTTCCGATCCGACTGTTATCACCAGCGGCGACGATCTTGAGATCGGCCGCACCGGCATCGGCGCCCTGACCATCCACAATGGCGGCACGCTGACCAACAGGCAGGGCTCGGTCGGCAGCGATATCGGCGGCAATGGCACTGTTATCGTCAGCGGGCACGATGGCGCGGGCAACGCCTCGACCTGGACCAACACGGATTTTCTCACTGTCGGCGATCAGGGCAGCGGCACCCTGGACATTCTCGATGGCGGGGTGGTGACCGATAGCGGCGGCTTTGTCGGAAATGAGGCTGGCAGCACCGGTTCGGTTACGGTTTCCGGCCAGGGCTCATGGTGGAACAATCTCGGTGACGTCGTCATCGGCCAGTCTGGCGACGGAACGCTCGATGTTCTCTCCGGCGGGCGCGTCAGCAGCGCGTCGGGCTATGTCGGCGCAAGCCCCGGCAGCGTCGGTGTCGTCACCGTGTCGGGCGACGATGGCCAGGGCAACGCCTCGACCTGGACGCATCAGAACGACCTCAATGTCGGCTATGAGGGCAGCGGCACGTTGAACGTTGCCCATGGCGGCCGCGTCGTAACCACAGGCCGTATCAACATCGGCACTTACGGCCAGGGCGAAATTGCCATCTCCGACGGCGCCACCGTCTCGAGCCACGACGCGATCATCGGCGTCGGCGGATATGGCGAGGCGCTGCTGACATCGGCCGGGTCCTGGACCATGACCGACCAGCTTACGGTCGGCCTGGGCGCCCAGGGCGTCCTGCGGATCGAGGGCGGCGCCCGTGTGAGCAGCAACCAGGGTTATGTCGGCGCCAATGCCGGTGGCGACGGCTCCGTCACCGTCACAGGTGCGGGGTCGAGCTGGGAGATGACCGGCTCCAATCTCACCTTGGGCAATTACGGCGTCGGCGCCATGACCATCGCAGACGGCGCCCGGGTTTTTGCGCGGAGCGGCGTCTATCTCGGCATGTCGGATGCGACGGCAAGCGGCACGCTTGACGTGCTGGGCACACCAGGTGCCCGCGGGGTAGTGGAAACCAGCGGCTTCCGGGGCGGCATCGGCACGGCACATGTCACCCTGGATGGCGGCATCATCCGCGCCATCGCCGATAACGCGACCTTCTTCCGCAACTACGGCGCTCAACAGATCAGCCTTGGCACAGCCGGCGGCATCATCGACACCAATGGCCACGATATCGGCATCGCCCCCGAAATGACCGGCGCGGGCGGCCTGACCAAGGATGGCCTGGGTAGGCTGACGCTGAACGGCGCCAACAGCTATGCCGGCGGCACGACGGTTGCGTCAGGCGTGCTGGCCGCGGGCGCTGCCAATGTCTTCAGTGCCGGGTCGGCGCATATGGTCCTCGGCGGCTCAACGCTTGCGCTCAACGGCTTCGACCAGTCTGTCGGATCGCTGAACAATGCCGGACGGGTGACGTTCGGCGGCACACCGGGCACGACGCTGACTGTTGCCAGCGACTATACCGGTTATGGCGGCGTGCTCGAGATCGCCACCGAACTCGGCACCGACACCGCGCCGACGGACCTGCTCGTCATCACAGGCAACAGCATTGGCGGCAGCGGCACAACGCTGGTCAGCGTCATCAATGTCGGCGGCACGGGTGGCCTGACCACCGCCGACGGCATCCGCGTCATCCGGGTCGATGGCATCTCCGATGCGGGTGCCTTCGCGCTCGCCGGGCCGGCCATCGCCGGCGCCTATCGTTATGGCCTTTACCACAACGGCATTGCCGACCCCGCCGATGGCGACTGGTATCTGCGCTCGTCCGGCCTGGCGCCGACCTTGCCTGTCTACGAGACCTATCCGCAGCTGCTGCTCGGCATGGTCGAGCTGCCCACCCTCAAGCAGCGCGTCGGCGCCCGCTACGACACGGAGCTGGACGGTGCCGCGCCGATCGGCGGCGTGGCTCCAGGCCCCATCTGGGCGCGCATCGAGGGCGCGCATGGCCGCGTCGAGTCAGCCAGTTCGCGCAGCGGCGGCACAGGCTTCGACACCACAGGCACGCTGTTGCAGGCCGGCCTCGACGGCCAGCTGGCGGCCAGCGCCCAGGGCATGTGGATCGGCGGGCTGACCGTGCAATATGGCCGCGCCGGCGCCGACATCTTCTCCGGCATCGGCGACGGATCCACCGCCACCACCAGCTACGGCATCGGCGCGACGCTGAGCTGGTTTGGCGAGAACGGCTTTTATGTCGACGGACAAGTGCAGATGGCCCTGTTGCGCAGCGACCTGGATGCCGCCGGCATCGGCAGGGTCGGCGACGACATTAACGGCAGCGGCCAATCGCTCAGCCTGGAGGCCGGCCGGAATATCGCGCTCGGCGACGGCTGGTCGCTGACGCCGCAGGCGCAGCTTGCCTGGTCGTCGGTCGACTTCGACAGCTTCACCGACCGGTTCGGCGCTGTCGTCTCGCTCAAGGACGGCGACAGCCTGAAGGGCCGCATCGGCATTGCCGCCAACCATGAAGCGGCCGCAACGCAGCTCCACGGCATCGCCAACCTGACCTACGCGTTCCTCGACGGCACAAGCGTGCTGGTCTCAGGCCTCGACACGTCTTTTGCGACGCAGCGTTTCGGCGCCGAACTCGGCTTGGGCGCAACCTATCGCTGGGCCGGCGGCGCCCTGCACGGCGAGGCGCTGGCCTCCACCAGCTTCGCCGGCAGCTATGGCGTCAAGGGAACGGTGGGCTTTGCGATGAGTTTTTGAGCGGCCAACGGCTGGGTCAAAGCTTTGGCCAGGTGATTGCACATGACGGCGCCAAGGCCTGCCGGCGAAGCGGACTGTCGGGCTGTCTTCAGCAACAGCCCGCCGGCCGCCCCGGACGCAACCAGGCACCCGAAGGCACGCTGGTCACCAGCTCAGCCGGCACACCGCTCAACAATCTCGTCCAGCTCGCACCGATCTACATCACCTTCAACCCTGGCGAGACCGAGCTGGCCGAGATCCAGCAGGCCTTTGCCAGCGGCACCGTCGAGACCGAGGTCATCATCCCCGGCGCCGACAGTGCGCCGCGTCAGGGCAAGCTGACCTTCATCGACAATGCCGTTGCGCGCAACACCGGCACGATTGCCGCCCGCGCGACGATCGACAACCTCGATCTGTCGCTACTACCAGGCCAATATGTCCGCATCCGCCTGCACATCAGGCAACTGCCCAACGCCCTGATGGTGCCGCAGACGGCACTCGGCTCCAGCCAGTTCGGCAAATATGTCTATGTCGTCGGCAAGGACAACCTCGTCGAACAACGCGTCGTCGCCCTCGGCCCCACCGACGGCGATCTGGTGACGCTGACGTCAGGCATCAAGGAAGGCGACAGGATCATCTCCGGCAATTTGCGGAAGATTTTTCCAGGCGCAGCGGTGCAGCCGCTTGATGGCGGCGGCGGGTAAGCGGGCTGCATTTGTGCCTGGCCTCGTCTTCCCCCTCCTGACCAAGGTTCCCCGCGGACATCCGGTGCGATGACCTAAGAGATTGATACCCTCGTCAGTCGCCGGCGGCCCAGGCGCCCCTCCTGTCTGACAGCGCCTGAATCCGCTAACAGGGTCGGTTGGACGCCAAAAAACTTTATGCTTGAATTATATCTTCATCTGTGGAATGTATACAATCAATTGGTATTATTGTCGACAATACGGCGTTGCCGGAGCGGGATACCCGCACAGTAGCGCCCGGGCATCCTGCTCGGGTGGTCAAGTTAGATCGCTTCGGTTTTGGCAGCCCATTCCGGGCCCATTCCGGGCCCATTCCGGGCCCATTCCGGGGATGTAGAGGACTTCACAATGCAGCTGACGGAGAAATACGATGACCCGGAAGCTCTTCGCGAAGATCGGCACCGCCGGGCCGGAGGGTTGACGACGCATTTCGCGGAGGCCGGTGTCCTCAGCGTTACTGACAATCACTACTATCTGGATGATGCGCTCCTTGAGCAGGGCTTCGAGCATGAGAATGGATGCGTGGTCGCGACAAAGACAGCGCTGCAAGTCATCGAGGTCCGCGATGGCAGGATCGTTGCCGTGCTCGCGAAGGGTGCCGCTCTGAACGCGGGGCTGCCGCGCTATTCGGCGCGCGGCGCGCTGATGCTACCCGCATTTCACGACATGCATGTCCATCTGGACAAGACGTTCTACGGTGGTCCGTGGCGGGCGCCCTTGCCGCGCCGGGGTGCCACGATCTTCGACATGATCGCTCGCGAGGCGGCGTTGCTGCCCGAACTGCTGCGGACATCCCGCGAGCGCGCGGAGGCGGTCATCGACCTGCTTCTGTCACAGGGCACAACCAGAGCCCGATGCCACTGCAACATTGATCCAATCAGTGGGCTGAAAAGCCTCGAGCACCTTAAGCTCGCGCTGGAAAACCGCAGCGAGTCCTTATCCTGCGATATCGTGGCTTTCCCCCAGCACGGTCTGCTCCGCTCCGGGGTCGAGGGCCTGATGCGGGAAGCGGCTGGAATGGGCGTCGACTTCATTGGGGGGCTGGATCCGACCGTCGTGGACGGCGCGATGGAAAAGTCGCTCGACACCATGTTCCAGATCGCCCTGGATCATGACAAGGCTGTTGACATCCACCTTCACGAGATGGCCCCTGCGGGTGTCGACGCGATCCGCTATATGATCGAAACGATCGAGCGGACACCCCAGCTGAAGAACCGGCTGAGCCTCAGCCATGCCGTTGCGCTCGCCACCCTTTCGCCGGAGGAGCTCGAAGAGCTCGCCAGCCGCATGGCCGCCCAAGGGGTGACCGTGGTCTCGGCCATTCCGATTTGGGCCCCCGCCATGCCATTACCCCAGCTTCGCGGGTTCGGCGTCAAGCTGATGTCAGGCACGGATAGCGTGATGGACCACTGGTCTGCCTTCGGCACGGGCGACATGCTTGAGAAAGCCAACCTCTGGGCCAGACTTTATCGCAACGGCGACGAGTTCGGCCTGAGCCGTGCCATGGCGATCGCGTCCGGCGACATTCTTCCTTTGGCTGACGACGGCAGCCGCGCATGGCCCAGCCCCGGTGATCCAGCCGAGTTCGTCCTGGTTGCCGGCAGTTGCTCTGCTGAGGCCGTCGCCCGGCGGTCGCCCCGTCTTGCGACATTCCACAAGGGCAGACTGGTGTTCGGCACGGTGGACAAGGGCTAGGGCCCGATATTTCGGTATCGCGGCCGGTTTGTTGGCACCATCTCTTACGCATGTTGAGCGTCGTCAGCTAGCAACGCCGGCGCTGGATACACTTCCATGACAGCGTAGCTCCAGTGCGGACGACATCCACTCGAGAAGTTCGCGGACCGGGCCGGTCTGCTCCCAGGAATAGACGGAGACAGCAATCGCGGGCTCGGTACCGAATGGCACGTAGCTCCGGACCCGTCGACCCTGCGTGGTGGCGAGGGGCAGGAGCGTGATGCCGAAGCCTGCCTCCACAGCTACAAGGATGTTTGGAAGGCTGCTGCTCGAAAAAGCGACGTACCAACGCCGCCGCTCCCGCTCAATGCGCTCGAACATTTGGTCTCGATAAAGGCCGCCCGGGGAGAAGACCACAAGTGGCATCGGGTCCGGCCAGTCGTGGTCGGCGTCCAGCGCTTCAAACCAGCCCATCGGCTCGGGGAAGGACGCGCGAACGTCTGCACTCGGCGCGGGCTCCTTGACGACGGCGATGTCGAACTCGCCATCCCGAAAGCGCTGGGTAAGATCGCGGCTCAGGCCGGAAGTCACGTCCATCCTGATCTCGCGGCGCCCACGCGCGAAGTCGCGGAACAGCGCAGCCATCGAGCCATCGAAAATGTCCTCGGCCAGCCCAATGCGGATGGCCGTCAAGCCTGTGGGATCACCAAGTGCTGCCTGAGCCTCTTGCTGCAGCGTGAGGATACGCCGGGCGTAGCCCTGGAGTCGCTCGCCCGAAGCGGTGGCACAGATCGGTCTCGCATCCCGGTCCACCAGCGCATGTCCGACACTGGCCTCCAGTCGGGCAATCTGCTGACTGATCGTGGATTGCGTCAGGTGCAGGTGCTCAGCCGCACGCGTGAAGCTCCCGGTATCGAGGATGCCGACGAAGGCGCGCAGCAATCGTGGATCAAACAAGCAAAGCCTCCATGTCAATTACGAACGTGAATGGATACCATTGGTCTATTTAATTTCAAAATACCCTAATATTAGGCTACTGAAAATAGCCACTCGCATCAGCCTTGGTCATCTCAACAGGATGGACTGCCATCAGTAGCCAACGTTCAACGCAGGACTTCCAGGCCCTCACCGCGCATGTCGCCGTGAGGACGAGATCAACACCAGGCCCTCAAGCTGACTGAGCCGCGCTAAAAACCAGACCGACATGTGGCCGGAGGAGGCCACGGGTCTGGTCGACCTGACAACCCGAACGGAGGAGAAAAATAGTGTCATCAAACTACTCTTGGAAGCACCGTATCCACATGGCGATGGGGGCGGCAGTAGCCAGTCTGACCCTGCTCGGTGTCACCGCCTACAGCCCGGCCGCCATTGCACAGAGTAAATTCGATGCAGCTGCGCCGCTGGCAAATTTGGTGCCGCAAAAGTACCAGGAGAAGGGCGTGCTCACGGTAGCCACCCAGCCCGACTTCGAGCCGGCGAATTTCACCCCGATCGGCGAGTCGGGCATCAAGGGCTACAACGTCGATCTCATGGAGGCGATGGCGGCTAAGCTCGGCTTGCCAGTCCAGTGGGACAAAGTCCCCTTCGACCAGATCCTTATCGGCATGCAGAGCAAGAAGTTCGATGCCGCCATCGCGGGCATGACCGACCGTAAGAACCGTCAGGAAAAGGTCGACTTCATCGACTATCAGTTGGCCGGCTCGGTGTTCATGCTCGCCAAGGGCAATCCCAAGGGAATAACTGGCGCGGTGAATGGCGGCTGCGGCATTACAATCGGGGACGTTAAGGGCAGCGACGCGAAG
Source organism: Aminobacter carboxidus (assembly GCF_014863355.1). GTDB lineage: Bacteria > Pseudomonadota > Alphaproteobacteria > Rhizobiales > Rhizobiaceae > Aminobacter > Aminobacter carboxidus. Next base: position 46,058 of record NZ_JACZEP010000022.1, read on the forward strand.
CGTCTGGTTGACCTGATGGCAGCGGCCTGCATCGCCGACGGCAAAGAGCCGACGAAGCTGGTCTCGTACCCCAACAGCAGCGACAAGAACCTCGCCCTTACCTCTGGCCGTATCGACGCGATGGTTTGGCCTGACATGGCGGTTTCCGTCATCATGCGCGAGACCGGAGACATGCTTGAGCACATGCCGATTGAATTCGAGCCGAAGGTCTACCTGGGGATCACCTTCAACAAGGACGAGGCGGCACTGCGCGACGGCTTCGTTGCGGCGCTCAAGGCTATTCACGAAGACGGCACGTACGACAAGATCCTGGCCAAGTGGAAGGTCGAGGTCATCAACCTCGAAGACTTCGGGGTCAACCTGGCGAAGGACTGATTTTGATGTCGAATCTCAACAGCAAGCGACCCGGTCAAGACCGGGTCGGCCCGGCCGTCATGCACTTTGTGCGGCGGCCGGGCGAGGAGCCCGCGACTCAGGACGCGCCGTTTCACGCCAAGCAACGGACGAGGTACGGCCAGATCGTCAGCGCCCTGATTGTCATCGCGCTGCTATCGATGTTCGCTGCTTCCCAGGCAACGAACCCAAACATGGAGTGGGGTGTCTCCGCGGCATTCTTGTTCCACCCGGTCATTCTTGGCGGTGTCGGCGTAACGCTTCAACTGGCCGTGCTCGCGATGCTGATCTCCATAGTGCTCGCATTGTTCATCGCACTGATGATCCAGAGCCAAAACAAGGTCGCAAGCGTCATCGGGCGCGTCTACGTCTGGTTCTTCCGGGGCGTCCCGATGCTCGTGCAGGTGCTGCTATGGTATAATCTTGCGGTGCTTTTCCCAACAATCTTCGGCTACAGCACAAATAACCTCATCTCCGGATTCTCGGCGGGCTTGATCGCGTTGTCGCTGGCCGAATCTGGCTACATGGCGGAGATCATCCGCGGCGGCATGATATCGGTGCCAGCGGGCCAGATCGATGCTGGGATGAGCCTGGGGCTCACCCGCGGCCAGGCGCTGTTGCGGATCGTTCTGCCACAGAGCATCCGCGTCATCATCCCACCCACGGGCAATCAGTTCATCGGGATGCTCAAGGCGACGTCGCTTGTTTCCGTTATCGGCGGCAGCGACCTGCTGACCAGGACGCAGCTCATCTACGGTCAGAACTTCAAGATCCTGCCGCTGCTGATCGTTGCGGTGCTTTGGTATCTGATCCTGGTCACGGTGGCCAGTATCGGACAGCACTTCCTGGAAAAGCGGTTCAATGCCAGCCAGCCCGGCTCGCGACAGGCGCGTAAAAACAGGCAGCGTCCTGGCAACGCGCAAACGATTGTCGCGGTGAGTGGAGTACGGACGTGATGAACACTGCAACGACGAACACGATGCTCAAAGTCGAGGGCGTCAACAAATGGCTCGGCGAAAACCATGTCCTGCGCGGCGTGGACTTGGCGATCCGAAAGGGCGAGATCGTGTGCGTCCTGGGGCCCTCCGGCTCGGGCAAGAGCACACTACTACGCTGCATCAACCATCTGGACCCGGTCGACGGCGGTGTGATCGAGGTGGCGGGCGAGCGCATTGGATACGAGCTTCGAGGCGATGTGCTGTACGAGCAAGATGAGCGGACGATCGCGAAGGCGCGCCAACACATCGGGATGGTGTTTCAGCACTTCAATCTATTCGGCAACATGACTGCTCTGGGCAACATCATCTACGGCCCGGTGAAAATCCTGAAGCATCCGCGCAAAGAAAGTGTCGACAAGGCGCGGAATCTCCTCGCCCTCGTGGGGATGTCCGATCGTGCGGACGCGTTTCCGAGTCAACTCTCAGGTGGCCAGCAGCAGCGCGTGGCAATCGCCCGGGCGCTGGCGATGGAGCCGCGGCTGATGATGTTCGACGAACCGACCAGCGCACTGGACCCTGAGCTCGTCGGCGAGGTGCTCACCACCATGCGCAAAGTGGCCGAGGAGGGCATGACCATGCTCGTCGTCACACACGAGATTGGTTTCGCCCGCGAGGTCGCCGACCGAGTGGTGTTCATGGATCAAGGACGCGTCCTTGAGGATGGGCCAGCTCGCGACGTACTCGACAACCCCAAGCACGAGCGCACAGCGGCGTTCCTACGCCGAGTCCACTGAGTTTCGGCCCAGCCCGGACACACGACTACAACTCAAGGACTAACATCATGAAAGACAAGAGTTACGCGCTGTCCAACGTACGTCCGTGGGGCGCCGATCCAGTGGACATCCTCATCGAGGGTGACCGGATTGCCGGTGTGCGTCCGACCACCAGGACTGATGCAGGCGATGTCGATGGAGGCGGCCTGCTCGCCATGCCGGGTTTCGTCAACACCCACGCACATATCGACAAGAGTTGGTGGGGCAAGCCTTGGGTTGGTTACACATACTCCGACCGTCCAACTGTAGAAGGCTGGATCGCCAATGAGCGCGCCCAGCGCGACAAGTATGGCGTACCGAATGTGGCATCGAGCGCTGCAGTGCTGCGCCAATTCATCCGGAACGGCACGACGGCGACCCGCACCCATATCGACGTTGATCTGGATGTCGGCCTGCGTGGACTGGAGTGTGTCGAGGCTGCGAAGGCCGAGCTTGGCGATGCCATCCAGGTCGAGACTGTCGCTTTCCCGCAGGACGGCGTGCTGCGTCGCCCCGGCGTGATGCAACTGCTCGACGAGGCTGCGAAAGCTGGCGCCGACAACATCGGCGGCCTCGATCCGGGCACGATCGACGGCAATGTCGAGGCTGTGCTGGACGGCCTTTTCGACATCGCCGTGAAGCGCGACGTCGGGCTCGACTTCCATCTACACGAGTTCGGCTCTCTTGGTGTGTACGAGTTTCGGCAGGTCATGCGGCGCACGATCGATGCCGGCCTGCAGGGACGCGTCACCATCTCGCACGGTTTCGTGCTCGGCACGCTGCCCCAGAACGTCCAGGAGGAGATCGTCGAAAAGCTCGCGGAAGCGGGTGTCTCGTGGACGACGGTTGCAATGGGCGGGACGGCGCCTCTCCCCTGGCAGCAGATGCGGCAACGGTCAGTGCCCCTCGGTCTTGGCACCGATGGCATCCGCGATTTGTGGTCGCCCTTCGGCGACGGCGACATGCTGCGTGTTGCGCATCAGTTCGCGCGGTTGAGCGGGCTGCGCCACGACGACAAGCTTCTTGCCGCGGTGGAGCTGGCGACCAAGGGCGGTGCGCATTTCGTCGGACGTGATGTGCATGACCTCGTCGCGGGATCGCGAGCCGACATCGTGCTGGTCGACGCCGAGAATGTCTCTGATGCGCTCATCCGTTGTCCTCCGCGCAAGCTAGTGATCTCGGGCGGACGCATTATTGCCCGCGACGGTGACGTGCTGGTCTGAGCACCCTCGCATTCCGGCGTCTGAGCATCGACGGCTTGCAACGTGACTGGAACAGGCCGCGCTGGCATCCCGTGAGAGCTGGCGCGGTCCGAGCCTGTGAAAGCCAGGAGAGCTTTCAATGCCCTTCTTAAGGCAGGGCATTGACACAATGCTGGCGCTTCGCGAATTACATCGCAAGCGGAGCTTTTTCTCCAAAAGCTGGGAATACCACGCCAGAACAGGGAGCGATCATCGTGCTTGACCTACAGGCGGATATCATCCGGACCCTTGGGGTGGCTCCAGTTTTCGACGCCGCCGGGGAAACCGAGCGGCGCATCACATTTCTGGCCGACTATCTCAAAGCATCCGCGATGCGCGCCTATGTGCTTGGGATCAGCGGAGGTGTTGACTCCTTGACCGCGGCGATGCTTGCACAGGCGGCCGTGCGACGCCTGCGCGACCACGGTCACGAGGCGCAGTTTATCGCTGTGCGCTTGCCATATGGCATCCAGGCCGATGAAGCCGACGCGCAGACGGCGCTCGAAGTGATTTGCCCCGACCGCACGGTGACGATCAACATCAGGCCGGCCGTCGACGCCATGTTGGCGGAAGTCCGTCGTGAGGCGGGTGACCTCTTCGAGTTGGCGCGGCTGGATTTTCATCTGGGCAACATCAAGGCCCGCCAGCGCATGATTGCGCAGTATGCGCTGGCCGGCGCCGTGCGCGGCTTGGTGATCGGGACTGATCATGCAGCAGAGGCGTTGATGGGCTTCTTCACCAAATTCGGCGATGGCGCGGCCGATATCCTGCCGCTCTCAGGTCTCACAAAGCGGCGCGTGCGTGCGATCTCCGCACGTCTTGGCGCGCCGCAGGAACTGATCGACAAGGTGCCCACCGCTGACCTTGAATCCGATGCGCCGCTACGGCCGGATGAAGAGGTGTATGGCGTAACATACGACAACATCGACGACTTTCTGGAAGGCAAATCGGTTACGGAACCAGCCCGCCAGCGAATCCTCACGGCGCATGTGGCAACAGCGCACAAACGTGCCTTGCCGGTCACCCCAGAGTAGGCGCTGAACCGCCCAGCACTTCGATCACGCCGGGCAACGTTACCGGCATTGCTAGACCAAGCGGCCCGTCTCGTAGCGTCAGCAGACGCGTGATAAGGCTTTCCACGGCCTAGCCGTCGGCCAGCGGAGAAGGCGTCGTCGGCATAAAAGATGCTGGCGACCTGCCCGACAGCGGAGGAGCAGAAGTCGTTGGTCTTCTGCTGGTGGAAGCTGATGGCGGTGCACACAGCACGGCAGGACCACACATGTTCCCGGTTCGCATCGCCAGACTACAATTCGCGCTGGGGAGCGAACAATGAGTGATTGGACGATGAGTGCCGACGGCTCGTACTCCTTCGTGGCGCTCGTTGTTCGCCGCTTGTCACGCGCCTGAAGGTCAACTTTCGCACAATCCCCGCGAAGAGCCGCCAATCCGCTCCCTGCCCCAAAGCCGCCCCGACCGCTCCGCCCC
>NZ_JACZEP010000023.1 GCF_014863355.1 Aminobacter carboxidus
GACCTGAAGGCGTCAGACGCGCATTCTTATGGACGTTCATTCGAGGAGCTCCACTGAAGGTTGGTTGGCTTCGCAACCCCAGCTTCTCAGTCCCTCCTCGAATGAACAACCTTCATAGCTTCGACACCTAACCCAGCCCTTCCTCGAAGCCGCTGATCGCCTTGACCTCGAGGAAATCCTCAAGACCCCACTTGCCGCCCTCGCGGCCGAGGCCCGACTGCTTGTAGCCGCCGAAGGGGCTGCCATAGGGACGGTCGGTGCCGTTGATCTGCACCATGCCGGCGCGGAGCCGGCGCGCCACGCGCTGGGCGCGGGCCTTGTCGCCTGATTGCACATAGGCCGACAGGCCGTAGGGCGTGTCGTTGGCAATGGCGATCGCTTCTTCTTCGGTTTCAAACGGGATCATCGCCACCACCGGCCCGAAGATCTCCTCGCGGGCGATGCGCATGTCGTTATTGGCGTCGGCAAAGACCGTCGGGCGCACATAGTAGCCGCGGTTGAAGCCTTCAGGACGGCCGAGCCCGCCGGCAACGACGCGCGCGCCTTCCTTGATGCCGGCATCGATCATGGCTTGCACCTTGTCGAACTGCACGTCCGACGACAGCGGGCCGATATGGTCGCCGTCCTCGGCCGGGTTGCCGACCTTGACGGTGGCCGCATACTTGGCCGCGATGTCGACCGCCTTGTCGTAGACCGGGCGCTGCACCAGCATGCGCGTCGGCGCGTTGCAGGACTGGCCGGTATTTTCGAAGCAATGCGCCAGCCCGCGCGTCACCGCGTCGGTGAGGTCGGCGTCGTCGAAGACGATGTTGGGCGACTTGCCGCCCAGCTCCAGCGCCACGCGCTTGACGGTCTCGGCGGCAGCCTTGGTGACGGCGACGCCGGCGCGCGTCGAGCCGGTGAACGACATCATGTCGATGCCGCGGTGGCGCGACATCGCCTCGCCGACGGTCGGCCCATCGCCATTGACCATGTTGAACACACCGGCCGGGAAGCCGGCTTCCTCCATCATCTCGGCAAACACGATCGACGACATCGGCGCGATTTCCGACGGCTTCAGCACCACCGTACAGCCGGCCGCCAGCGCCGGCACGACCTTCAGCGCCACCTGGTTCATCGGCCAGTTCCACGGCGTGATCAGCCCGCACACGCCGATCGGCTCGCGCACGATGCGCTCCTGCGGGTTGTGCTCATTGAGCGGCTCCTCGAACTCGAAGCCCTTCAGCACGTCGATAAAGCTCTCGATATGGCCCGAGCCGCTGGCAGCCTGCGATTCCAGCGCCAGCCTGATCGGCGCGCCCATCTCCCAGGAAATCGCCTGGGCCATGTCGCGCACCCGCCTTTTATAGGCGGCGAGCAGCTTTTCGAGCAGCGCCACACGCTGTTCGCGGCTGGTCGTGCTCCATGCCGGGAAGGCGCGCTGCGCAGCCGCCACCGCCTTGTCGACATCGGCGGCGGAACCAAGCGAGATCACCGCGAAGGCCTGCTCGTCGGCCGGGTTGATGACTTCGAGCTCTTTCGCGACCGTTGGTGCGACCCACTTTCCGTCGATGAAGAAATCCGTCTTGCGCAGCATGGCAGGCTCCCTGGTGCATGACCCCGAAAACCGGAAGCGATTTTCGGAAAGGATCACGCGCGGTTTCAAATTTGCTACAGCGTCCTTGCCCGTCCAACAGGAGGCGCGGCGCTATGGTGTTGGCGTCTTGTAGAACGGCGCACGGCACGACCGTGTCTCGAATCCGACCGCATTTGTAGGCCGGCACTCCCGGCACGGGAAGGCTTGGTTCAGCGCTTCGGCGTTGTTGCCCCAATGGCAGTAAGCCCAATGGCAGTAAGCCCAATGTCAGTAGGCCCGATGTCAGTAGGCCCCATGTCAGTAGGTTTGGATAATATTCCCGCCACGACTGGATCGCGCGCCAGCTTGTTTTTATAAGGCTCGTCCATCGAGGCCACCATCATGTCCATTACAGCTTCGCGGCGCCAGGCGGCAATCGCCTTCATCTTCGTCACCGCCGTCCTCGACATCGTCGCCATGGGCATCATCATTCCGGTGCTGCCATCGCTGATCGAGGAGTTCGCCGGCTCCAATGCCGACGCCGGCTGGATCAATGGCGTCTTCATCGCGTTGTGGGCCTTCATGCAGTTCGTCTGCTCGCCGATCATCGGTTCGCTGTCGGACCGTTACGGCCGCCGTCCCGTCATCCTGCTGTCGACGGCGGGGCTTGCCGCCGACTACGTGCTGATGGCGCTGGCGCCGAACCTGTGGTGGCTGGCGCTCGGCCGCATCGTCGCCGGCATCACCTCGTCGAGCTTCACCACCGTCTTCGCCTACATGGCCGACATCACCCCGCCCGAGGGCCGCGCCCGCGCCTACGGCCTGATCGGTGCTGCCTTCAGCGCCGGTTTCGTCGCCGGTCCGCTGATGGGCGGCTTCCTCGGCGAGATCTCGCCACGCGCGCCCTTCTGGGTGGCGGCGGCGATGAGCGGGCTCGCCTTCCTCTATGGCGCCTTCGTCCTGCCGGAATCGCTGCCACGTGAAAAGCGCATGACGTTTTCCTGGCGCCGCGCCAATCCGTTCGGCGCCATGATGCTGCTGCGCTCGCACCCTGAACTGACCGGGCTCGCCGCGGTGACCTTCCTGCTGCATTTCGCCCATCACGTCTTTTCGGCGGTGTTCGTGCTCTATGCCGCCTACCGCTACAACTGGCATGCCTGGGAGGTCGGCACGCTTCTGGCGATGGTCGGCGTGCTCGACATGACCGTCCAGGGCCTGATCGTCGGCCCCGTCGTCAAGCGTTTCGGCGACCGCGCCACCATGGTCTTCGGGCTGTTTGCCGGCGCCTTCGGCATCGCCTGCATGGGCCTCGCACCCTCGGGCTTCTGGTTTTCGCTGGCGATCATCCCCAACGCGCTCTGGGGTCTCGCCATGCCGACGACGCAGTCGCTGATGACCCAGCGCGTTTCGGAATTCGAGCAAGGCCAGCTGCAGGGTGCCAATATGAGCGTGGCAAGCATCGCCGGCGTCGCCTCGCCGCTGTTTTTCGGCGCGGTCTATGCCTGGACGGTTCGCGACGGCACGCCGATGCCTTACCCCGGCCTCGCCTTCTACCTTGCGGCAGCCGTGCTGTTGGGCGCAGCCCTGCTCGGCTGGGTTGTGGCGCGCCAGGCGGACCGAGCCGACGCCGCCGAAAAGGCGGCCTGAGGAATCCTCAGGCAGGCCGCAAGGCGGGCAGCACCTCGCGTCCGAAAAGCGCCATGTCGGCGATGGCTGCCGGCATCTCGACGATGCCGTTGCCGTTGAAGACCAGCCGGACAGCCTCGATGCCAGTGCTGGTCGCCAGGGCTTTCAGCTGCGCGACGCAATCATCGGGCGCGCCTGCAATCACCTGCCGCGCCATCGCCGTCTGCCGGTCGGGCATCACGATCTGGTCGGTGGGCCGTCCTGCAGCCTTGGCCGATGCCATCCGGCGCTCGAACAGCCGCGGCACCAGATCGTCCAGCCTGGCCATCGCCTGCGCCGTCGTCGGGGCGATGCAGACGTAGCGCGACAGTTGCGACGCCCGCAAACGGCAGGCATGGCTCTCCTCGCCGAGAATTGCCCGGTAAGTGGCAAGCTGCCCGCCTTCCGGCGGGTCGAGGCTGAGCAGCAGCGGCAGCCCCTCGCGGGCAGCGAAACCAAGCGTGTCGCGCGAGCTTCCCGCGACATAGACCGGCACCGTCTCGCCGGCCAGAAGCGGCCCGACAGTAACTTCACAGGCTGGCCAGCATCCGCCCTCCTCGATCCTTGTGCCATTCGTCCAGGCGTCGCGCATGATCCTGTAGGACTGCTCGAAACGGTCGCGGGTGCTGTCGGCAGCAATGCCAAGTGCGGCCAGCGTCGCCGGATGCGTGCCCCGGCCGATGCCAAGATCGAAGCGACCACCGCTTTGCCAGTGCAGTTGCGCCACCTGCTCGGCCAGCAGCAACGGATGGTAGAGCGGCGTGACGACGATGGAGGTCCCGACCCGCAGGCGCTGCGTCCGCTCCAGGATCGCAGAGGCCAGCAGCAGCGTCGACGGATAGGCCTGCGGCGGGTCCTGGAAATGAAACTCGTTGAACCAGATGCCGTCGAAGCCGATGCGCTCGACCTGTTCGCACAGGTGAAGCACCCGCTCATGGCTTTCGCTGCGGCCGCCGAAGCCGGCAATGTCGAGGCGCATCAGGTCAGCTCATGCGGGGCAAAGACGGGAATGTCGCGCAGCAGGCCGATCTCGACATTGACGCCGTAGACCTCGCGCACGGTCTTTTCGGTCAGCGTGCCTTGCCAGTCGCCATGTCCGACCACCGCCCCCTTGTCGAGCAGAAGCATGCTGTCGGAAAAGCGCGCGGCAAGCGACAGGTCGTGAATGGCCACCAAGGCGGTGACGCCCCTTTCGCGCGCGATTTCCGACACCACCCGCAAGGTGAAAAGCTGGTTGCCGATGTCGAGCGCGCTCGTCGGCTCGTCGAGCACCAGCACCTCGGTTTCCTGCGCCAGCGCACGCGCCAGCATCACACGCTGGCGTTCGCCGCCGCTGAGTTCCGACATCGGACGAAAGGCGAAATCTTCGAGCCTCAGCCGCCGCAACATGTCTTCGACAACAGTGAGATCGCCACGGCTCGGGCTTGCTCCCATATGCGGCGTGCGCCCGAGCAGGCAGGTCTCGAAGACGGTCGCCGGAAAGCTGAGCGGCGAGGATTGCGGCACATAGGCGATGCGGCGGGCGCGATCCTTGGGCGACATCGAGCGGATGTCGGCGCCGTCGAGCAGGACCCGGCCCGAGGACGGGGTGGCGAGGCCAAGGACGGTGCGCACCAGCGTCGACTTGCCGGCGCCGTTCGGACCGATCAGGCCGAGAATGTCGCCCTTGTTCAGGCCAACGGAGACCTCGCGCAGCACGCTGCGGCTGCCGTAGCCGAAGCTGACCTTATCGATGGAAAGGTAGTCGCTCATGAAAAATACTCCGAGCGCCGCGACAGGATCAGGTGCAAAAACAGCGGCACGCCAACGAAGGCGACGACGATGCCGACAGGGATGACGGTCGGGCTGAACGCCATGCGTCCGACCGTATCGGCCAGAAGTAGCAGCATGGCGCCACAGATGGCCGAGAAAGGAATGAGGTAGCGATGGTCGCTGCCGATCATCAGGCGGGCGACATGCGGCCCGATCAGCCCGACGAAGCCGATCACCCCGGTAAAGCTGATGACCACCGCCGACACCACCACCGACAGCACGACGGCGAGTCCGCGCAGCAAGGCGACATTGATGCCGAGCGAGCGCGAGACGTCATCGCCGGCACTGGTCAGCGCGTTGAACTGCCATGCCCTGGACTGGGCGAGCGGAAGGGCGACCAGCAAGGCAGCGCCCGAAACGGCAACCGCATCCCAGCCGATGCCGTTGAGGCTGCCGAAGGTCCAGTGCACGACCCGGGCCAGTTGCTCCTGGGTGGCGACGAACTGCACCGCGGCGGTCATGGCTGAAAACAGGTACATCAGCGCGATGCCGGTCAGCACCATGGTCTGCGCCCCCATACCGCGCAGCCAGGCCATCGAAAACACCAGCACGGCACAGCCAAGCGCAAACAGGAATGCCGTCAGCGGCACGAAATACAGCCCCGCGGCACTGAAGCCGACGCCGAACATGATGGCGATCGAGGCCCCGAAGGCGGCCGCCGAAGACACCCCGATCGTATAGGGGCTGACCAGCGGGTTGCGGGTGATTGCCTGCATCAGCACGCCGGCGAAGGCTAGCGAACCGCCCGCCACCATGGCCATGACGACGCGCGGCAAGCGAAGATGGACAAGCACCCGCGCCTGCTGCGGATCGACCTCGGCGACGAAATAGCCGAAGGTGAGCTTCTGCAGGATGACCATGAGCAGCGTCATCAGCCCCGTTTCGGCGATGCCGATGATGGCGACGGCCCCGGCCACCAGCAGGAGCACAAGCAGCGAGCACAGGATAACAGCCGCCTTGCGATAGCCGCTCCGGCGGTAGCGGCTGGAAGTGCCGGCGGATTGGCCGCGCGCCAAACCGGCACTGCTTGCGATGTCCATGGTCTAAGGCTCCGGATTGAGGATGCACGCCGCCGCCTCGCGGGCAGCGGCGTGCCGGTCGATCAGTTGGAGGCTGTGCCCTGGTAGGTCATGCCGCCCTGGAACGGCAGCCCCTGGTAGATCTCGATCCATTCCTTCATCGCCGCCTCAGGATCGACGTCGGCGAATTTTTCGGGATAGAGCCACTTGGCGACCTGCAGCGCCCCTGTGACCTTGGACGAGCCACCGGCGAGGTAGTAGTTGATCAGACGGACATTGCCCGCCTGCCCGGCCGGCGTGCCTGATATCTCCTCGCGGGTGACGATCGCCTTCCAGCTCTCGGTGAATTTGGCTTCGGGGATGGTCTGGTAGGAGCCCGGCTGCAGCTTGATCACCAGGTCAGGCTTGCGCGCGATGATCTCTTCGGGGTCGACGGTGAAGCTGTTTTCGTTGCCGCGCGAGGATGGCTCCTTCTTGATGTCGATGTCGCCGAAGACATTGATGCCGCCGCCGGCCTCGATCATGTCGTGCCAGCCGGAGCCGGGCGTGACCGTCACCAGGTCGCGCACTTCCTCGAGATAGACGCGTTTGCGCTCGACGCCCTTCAGCCGCTCGGCCAGCAGATCCATATAGCTGATGTAATAGGCGTTCAGCGCGTCGGCCTTTGCCTTCTGGTCGAACAGCTTGCCAAACAAGGTGACGTTTTCGACGTGCTGCAGCGTGTCCCAGGCGGTGACCACCAGCACCGGAATATCGAAGGCTTCGAGCTGCCGTGCCGCTTCTTCGTAGACGCCATTGCGCGGGATGATCACCACGTCGGGCTTGAGCGCCACGATCGCCTCGTAATTGGGCTGGGTCTGACCCTGTCCGACGATGTCGGCTTGCTTGAATTGCGGCCAGTAGGTCGGGTCGCGCATCGTGCTCGCATCGACGCCGACGACCTTGTCGATGGCGCCGATGGCACGAGCGAACTCGACGGCGTAGCGGTTGAAGATGACCGCGCGCTTGATCGGCAGCTCGAGCTCGACCTTACGCCCGGCATCGTCGGTGAAGGTTTCAGCGGCGGCCGGCGCAAGGCCGATGGCAGATGCCATGGCAAGCCCGAGCCACAGGGCCCAATGTCTGATGTTCATGATCTCTCCTTGCTTGAATGGGGTGCGCAACGCGCAGCACAGCCGTGCCCGGCAAAAGCCGGGGACAAGATGTCGAGGCACAGCGCTACGGCAGCGGGCGACGAAAATTTCGCCTGCTCAAGCTTTTGATATCGAGGGGAAACCGTTCTTCCCGCCATCGCCGCGCCAACCTCTGCCTGCCATGGCGGGGATGCGGAAATGCGGACCTGACGAAAGCCGCAAACAGGCTTCCGGGCTGGAACCGGCATTCCTGTGGCACACCCCGACCACGGAATCTCACTCTGTCAGGCAGGTCTCCTGGCTCGTGGGTCGTAGCCTTCATCACCCGTCTTCCCGGCACGCATGCCAGTGACACAGGGGCGATCGGCTCACCGCTTACAGTTGCGGGTCAGCTCCGGTTTCACACCGGATTCCCTCTTAGCTTCCATCCGGAGATGGAAGACCATGACGGCGGCAAACTATCGCTGGCCAAGGTAAAGTCAAGTTGCCATCGGGGACTATGCAGAAAGGCATCTGCATGAACTGCAGATGCTGCAAAGCAGACTGGACTGGCGGCACGGCGAATTGTTCTCGGCCTCAGCGAAGCGGCGACACGCTCACCGAAACGATCCGGAACGGCACCGCGCCATAGGTGGAAACAGTCTGCTCATGCTCCCACTGGCGGAACTGCCGCGACGGCCGTGCCGAAAGCACCAGCGCGCCATCTGCCTGGTCGACCCGGATTTTGCCTCGAAAGCGCAATGTCAGCCGGCCGCCTGACTTGCCGAGCTTGCGATAGCGCAGCCGGGCGAAATGGCATTCGCCGCCATTGAGCTCCATCTCGATGCGACGGCGCACCGGCGGCACATCCATTTGCACCACGATGTCGAGCTCGGCCTGGGCAGCGCCTGTCGCGGCCTGTGGCAACGGCAGTTGCTGCGACAGCGCCGGAGCCGCCGCCCCAACGCCATCGACCGCCTGGGTGCGGCGGCCATGCCACTCGACACCGGGCAGTTCGCGTTCGCGGACGGCGCGTTTCTTGCGCATGCGCAATTGCTTGGCGACGCCGCGCGACAGCCAGGTAAGGCCCTTGAAATCGGTCCGCGGCTTGGCCTGCAGCAGCGAAGCGATGCGCGAAGCCCCAGTGCGGTCGGCCATGCCGACCACCTGTTCCAGCACCTCTGATGGAACCGGCACCGCCATCTCGGCTTCGAGATAGCTCAGCGCCACCGCCGCCGGCACGGCCAGGTGGCGGCGGGCAACGATGTTGCCAAGCACGGACCAGTCGATGCTGCCGGCGCGGATCGCTGACGCCGTGTCGACCAGCCAGTCGCTGTGGGTATGGGCGTCGAGGCCGCCATGGCCGATCGCCAGCGTCACCCGGTCGGCGGCCGAAGGCACCAGCACGTCGAGACCGCTGAAGCTGGCCGGCGACGCCCGCTGCCACAAAGCAGCGTCATCCACCGCGTCGGCCTGCGACCAGTCATAGGCGACCTGGTGCAGGTCGATGTCGCCATAGCTGCCCTTGAAGAAGTTCATCGACCGCACCGCCGCCAGCCGCGGCTTCAGATATTGCGGGCTGACCCCCGTCGACACCTGCCAGTCGCCATGGCGCAGCACGTCGAAGGCAGCCGCCATGTGCTCGGGTCGCACCAATATGTCGATGTCATGCGCCACCCGGCCACGCTGCGCCGCCGGATCGACAGCGATGCGGCTCGCGCCCTTGAGCAGCATGATCGGCACGCCGGCCTCAACGATGGCCTTCAAGGCCGGCTCGGCCTCGCGCATGGCCAGCCGCGATTTGGTCCACAGCATCTTCTGCAGGCCGGCAAGGCGCGGATAGGCCGCGTGTCCGGCCAGCGCCTTGCCGAAGCGGTCGGCGATGGCGGCAAGCAGCCGGTGCTCGCGAAACTCGACGGCGTCGATGTCGTTGGCGTCGAGCCACCGCAAGACCTGTGCCTGGGCAGCCTCGTGGTCCGGCAGCAGCACCGCCTTGAGCAAGCGGTCGAGACCGTTTGTCGGCCATGCCCAGCCATAGTCGGGAAAGCGCCGGCCGATGCGGCGTGACGTCGGCGCCATCAGCCCTGCCCGGCATTCTTGAGCTTGCGCCGCAGCATCGCCATCCTTGCCACTTCGAGATAACCGCGGTCGCGCGCGGGATCACGGCCATAAGACATGCTGCCCGGCAGGATCCGCCGCAGCGCCAGCACCTCGTCGATCATGCCGAGCTGATGGCCGTCCTCGCGGGCGCGGCCGAGCCAGTCGACCATGTCGCCGCGGTTGCCGGGCGGATCGATCACCGGCCCGACCGCCAACGCCACCTCGCGGCGGACCAGCATCGTCGTGCGCGACCAGCCCGGCCCGGCAGTGCCAGTGCCATCATCGGGTTGGCCATGCCTGAAGGTCCGCCACAGCGTGAACACGGCAGCCAGCTGCGGCGCCTGGTCCAGCCTGCGCAACTGCCGCTCGACCTTTTGTGGTAGCCACAGATCGTCGGCGTCGACGGTGGCGATCAAGGGTGCCGTCGCCAAAGCGAAGCCGCGTGTCGTAGCACTGCCCGGTCCGGCATTGTCCTGCCTGACATATCTGACTGGAATACCCGACTGCAGCACGGTTGCCTCGGTTTCGTCGCTCGAGCCATCGTCGACGACGATGATCTCGGCAGGCACGACACTCTGCGCGGCAACCGAGCGCAGCGTCTCGGCAATGGTGCGAGCGGCGTTCCAGGCCGGAATGACGACGCTGTAGCTCATGGGCGCAGCGGCGCTCCATCGCCCGTTGGATGCGCCACCTGGATGAAACCGCGGAGGTCGCCGAGCGTCGGATCGGCCTTGCGTCGGCGCATCGATTTCTGCATCGCCTTGAGGAATTCGCGGCGCGACTCCGCGAGATTGCGGGTCAGGTTGTGCTCGTGGCGGCGGTAATAGAGCGCGATGGTGTCGGGAAAGACGAACCGGGCCCGCTGCTCGAAGATGCGAAACAGGAAGTCGGTGTCTTCGGACTGCGCCAGCTCCTCGTCGAAATCGCCGATCCGCTTGATCAGGCCGCGCCGGTAGATGCCGGCCGACAGATGCACGCCGCGAAAGATGCGGTCGTCGCATCCCGCCACCGGCTCCAGCGTCTCGTCGTCGATCTGGTCGACCATGCGCATGTAGGAATAGGTCAGCTCGAGCCCCGGGTCGGACCTGAAATGGGCCAGGTCGGCGGCGAAGCGCCCGACCGGCGAGATGTCGTCGGAATCGATGAAGGAGACGAATTCCGTGTCGTCTAAAAGCCGACGCAGGCCGGCGTTGCGCGCCCTGGTGACGCCTGTATTGGCCTGCGAAAACAGGCGGATCGGCGCACCGTCGGCAATGAATGAGCGTACGACTTCGGCCGTGCCGTCGACCGAGCCGTCATCGATGACGATGATGTCGAACTCGGCTGCCTCGCGCTGGCGCAACACCGAGCGCAACGCCGAGCCGACATAGGTCTCGCGATTGTAGACGGGCAGCACGATGCCCAGCTTCATGGTCTGCCCCTGTCCAGAAACGCAGCGATCGTCTCCGCGATCTCTTCGCCGCGCGTGCCCAATGCCAGATTGTAGCACGGCAAACGACGCGTCAGTTCGCCAAAGAAACGAAACCCGCTTTCGCGTTCGCCCGGCATCTGCGCGATGCCCGACGGTGCCAGCGCCATCAGCGCGTCCTTGCGCGCCAGAGGCGTGATCGCGCTTAGCGGCGCACCCGAAATCCTGGGCACCAGCAGCGCAACGATGTCGAGCTGGTCGGCGACACCGCGCGGGCAGATATCCTGCACCCGGAACTGGTGTTTGCCTTGCCAGTTGAGCGGCCCCGGATCGGGCAGCAACCGGGCAAGCCCGAGCCGGTCGAAACCCGCCTGATCCTGCTTCAGCGTCGTGAACAGCGGACGCGCCAGTGAACGGTCGCCGTCGAATTCGACAACCACATAGTCGTCGCCGACACTGTCGAGCCCGGCAAGCAGGCCCGAGGCAACGGTGCCCGACTTGCCGGCGCCGCCCGCCCCGGCCAGCAGCACGCCCTTGCCGCCCTTGCCAAGCGTTCCCGCATGCGTCAGTCGCATGCCGCGCGCGGCATATTCCCAATGCAGGAAGCAGCGCAGCGGTGCACCGAACTCCCATGGCGGGCAGCCGTCGGCGGACAGCATGAGCTGGACGCCCAGCCGTCTTTCGACATCGTAGAACTGCCAGTAGCTGAGATCGTGGAAATAGTGGCCGCGCAGGCCCACGGCCTCGAGCCGCTCGGCAAACATGTTCGGATGAAACAGCGCCTCGCCCCACTGCGCCGGCGGCGGGATCGAGCCGATGCCGGGATGGGCAAGGAAGACCCGGGCGGGCGTCGCCAGGTTCGCAACCGTCGAAGACGCCATGCCATGGGCAAGCGCAGTCGCCAGTTCGCCGTGATCGGAAAACACCTCGATCGCAAGGCCAGGCAGCTCGACCCGGCTTTTCCCAGGGAAGGCATCGGCATTTGCCTCGCACGCGGCAAAAAGCGCGCGCGCATAGTCGGCAAGACCGTCAAGGGTTACACGTCGCATCGGCACCTGAAGGCGGCAAGTGGGATCGAGACGCCGGAAACCGGCGCTACTGCTTCACTGCCGGCCAGCCGGCGGGCTCGTCGACATCGTGGATCGGATCGACCATGACCAGGTCGGCGAGTTCGTCGTGCATGTCGATCTTGAGCGCTTCGCGGGCTGCGGCCAGACGCTGCGCCAAATCAGGCGACAATGCAGTGGATACGGCATCCGTCGCCGGCAAGAGCAGCCCGTATTCGGTCAGCCTGGCTATGAAGGCGTCAAGGTCGGCTGCAGAAAGCAGCCCGTCGCCGCAGGGCCGACCGACAAGGCTTGCCGGCGGAACCTGCGCGATCAGCGCTTCCCACACGCAGCTGCCGCTGTCGGAGAACCCGAAATACCTGCCGCTGGCGAGGTCGAGCACGACCGCGTCGCCATCGAAAGTCTCATAGACGATGTCGCTGTTTGCAACCGCGTAAATTGTTGAATACCCCACGCCTACCCTACCCCTAGGTTACTTCCGAAGAAAACCGCTTATCAAGCACACACTGATATAGCCAATAACCGCCTCGGGGGGCGCTGTCTATATGGTTGTAATTCAAAACACAAAACTCGCGCCCAGATTGTTTTTGATGGTAATTCGCTGCCGCATTCCACGCCCTTCACCCCGCGGTAGGTCCATGCCATAGGTGATCAGTGGATGGGCGGCTTGCGGGCGACATGCGACTGAAGAACAGATTGAGGCTGGCTTATCGGACCCATGTCCGCGCGGGGCCAGGCTTTGCGCCTGACGCCGCCCTGAGGGCCGGCGCCGAGCTGCGGATGGCAGCGGGCCGGCTGGACGATGGGTCCTGCCCGGTATTCTGCTCGTCGATGCTCAACCACGCGCCGCTCGGCGTTGCCAACTATCTTGGCCCGCGCCTCGCCGGGCACCCTGCCCTGTTTCTTGTCTGGTTCACCTGGGCCATGCGCAAAGAAAGGCAGGTATTGCGGACGCTGGCCGCTGAGCGTCTCTATCGCCGCCGCTATCCCGAACATCGCTTCGTCTTCATGTGCAATGAACGCGAGGAAGTCGCGCTGTTTCGCGAAAACGGCTTGAACGCGCTGTTTTGCAGCCACAACGCGCTGGCCGACGAAGCGATCTTCAAGCCCGAGCCCGATGTCGAGCCGGTCTATGACGCGTTCTACAACGCCATGATGACCCCGTGGAAGCGCCGGCATCTGGCCCGGCTGGTGCCCCGTGCTGCCCATGTCTTCTATGAGTCGAGGCTGACCGGACGGCAAAAGACCGCCGAGCTGCTCGACGAATTGAAGCGCCTGATGCCGGCGCACCATTTTCTCAATCCGCACGACGCGCACCGCATCGAAAAGCTCGGCTGGCAGGCGATCAACACGGTCATGGCGGCCAGTGCGACAGGTCTGTGCCTCTCGGCGGAGGAAGGTGCGATGTATGCCAGCATCGAATATCTGCTTGCCGGGCTGCCTGTCGTCTCCACGCCCTCCGTCGGTGGCCGCCATGTTTTCGGCACCCCCGAGACCTGGCTGACGGTGGAGCCCACGGAAGAAGCGGTCCGCGACGGCGTCGCCGAAATGCAGGCACGGAATGTGCCGCGCGCGCATGTTCGCGCCATCACCCTTGCCAAGGTATACGAGCATCGCAAGCGGCTGCGCGCCTGTGTGCTGGTCGAGACGGACGGGCAGGTCGACCTGCCGGAGGACTATGGCGACGCCGTTTATCGCCGCCTCAACAACTGGCAGCGCGGCCTGGAGTTCGAGCGCCTGCTCATCGACGATTATCGAAAGGCGTGAGATCGGCGATTTCGGTTTCAGCCATGGATCGACAAGCAGGCTGAAGGTTGCCTGCTCAGTTGCCAAGGCGCCGCCGCAACAGCTCACCCCATGTCAGCTGGTGATCGAACCGCCCGTCGCGCAGGAAGTTCAGCGTCTGGGCGATGACCAGCGGGTTGTTCATCATGAAGGTGTGGGTCGTCGGCAAGACGATATGGTCGGCCATGCCTTCGAGCCTGGTGCTCTCCACCGAGACCTTGCCGTCATTGGGGCCGTCGAACATGGTCGACAGGATCGGGTTGGCCGTGCGATCGCCGGCGATGATGCCGAGTTCGAAATCCGCAGCACCCAGCTGGTTCGGAACGCTGTCGGGACCGGTACCGAGCTGCATGCCGGCGGGGCCGTTGAGCATTTCGAACAGTTTGAGGTCGCCCAGTGTGTCGACGACTTCCGAGCCGTGATTGGGCGGAGCGAGCATGACGACGCGGCCGAGATTTGCCGGCCGGTTGTCGCGCAGCCAGGCCCTGAGCAGGATGCCGCCCATCGAATGGGTGACGAAGTCGACCCTTGATGCCGCGCCGCACTTTGCCGCCGACGCCCCGACATGAGCAATCAGCTGGCCGATCGGCGCGTCTACCGAAGGATAGCTGTCATTGACCACAGTGTAGTAGCCCCTGGTAAGCGTTTCCTCCATCAGCAGGAACGACGCGTCGGAGCGCGCCAGCCCGTGCAGCAGAACGACGCAGTCCTGCGCCAGAGCAGTCGACGAAATCACCGATAGCAGCAGGGCGGACAACAGGCGCATGAGCAAAGCTAATCCGGATTGCCTGGCGGCCTCAAGGACGACGTCGCAAGGCAAGCAAGCCTCTTCAGGGAACGTCGTCGCTGGCCGCGGGCCCGCCCTCTCCTTCCAGCATCGACAGTCTTTTGGTCACCGACCGGCTGAACTTCAGCCGCACGCCCGCGCCGTTGCCACCATCTTCAGGGATGAAGACGGCACCGTAGCGCTCCAGCGCCGCCTGCAGGGCACCGCGCGCATCATCGTCGGGAATGCTGATCTTGCGCTCGAAGGCCTCGATATCAGCTTCGTCGACGCTGGAAGCCACGGCAAGTCTTTGCCGGCTGATCTCCACCAGCGCCCGCGCCGCCTTACACATCGCTCCCGTCATCATCGCTTGCGCCTCCTGGCCAAACACCAGTGATGGCAAATGACGGGCCGCCTGTCACCCCACCAGGCAGCAGCCGAAGAAAGCGAGCACGCGACGCCCTGACCCGTCGTCGAGGGCGCACGCCTTGCCCGAGGCAGCATTCCGCCGACCCTAGCCGACAGGATGCTGGAGATTCCGCTTTTCTTCGAAACGCGGAATCTCTCTATCTTCTTGTTTTTGCGCAATTCTCAGGGAAAACCGCTACGCACTTTTCCTGGAATTGCTTCTAGGCTGCCGGCCACCGGCAGCGCGTGGTGAACCGTCTCACGCCGCGCCGCTTGTTCAGGCCTTGTAGGTCATGGTCCTGACCACGTCCCGCGCCGGGCGTTTTTCGCCGGCGAGCACCTCGAAGTCGAGCTGGTTCTCGCGCGGCACCAGTGGACAGGTGACGAAGTTGGTGAAGGCGCATGGCAGCGCCACGGCATAGTTGAAATCGATCCAGTCGATGCGGCTGTTGCTGGCGTCGGTGAACTGCAGTTCGATGACGCGGCCAGCACCATAGGTGACGGGGCCGCTGGTCTTGTCGCGGACATGGGCCACCGGCTGCACGCCTGTTGCCGTGTCCTTGCCGATCAGCTCGATGCTGTAGCTCTTGCCGTGATGCTCGAAGGTGAAGGTGCCGATGCGCGGCGTCGATTCACGCACGCCGGCTTCCACCGTTTCCGCCTCGTATTCGGTAAGCGCGGTCGGCGTATAGACGCCTGCAATACGCCAAGCGGGATCGTAGTCGAAGGCGCTGACGCCAGCTTCTTCCACCGATGTCGCCACCCTGGGATCGCGCACCCGCACACCGTACAGCGACTTGCCGTCATTTTTGCTGCGCAGGATCGCTTCGACCTCGTTGACGCCGAAATAGACCGGCTCGCTCTGGCCATGGCCATAGGTCTGGTTGCGGCCCGGAATGATCTCGACTGTTTCGGTCGGGTACTTGCCATTGACCGAAAGGTTCGGTCCCGACGCCGGCGGCGTGAACATGACCCGACCGTCGTCAACCGACCAGGTGCCGGGGAGCAGGTCGAAACCGACGTCCTTGTCGTTCGCTTCGAGCCAGTACTGGGCCACCAGCGAGGTCCAGCCATAGGGCCGGAACATCTTGGCGACATGGGCGTAGCGCCATTCACGCCACTGGCCTTCCAAATGTTCTCTTGTGGGCATGTTCGTCTCCCTTTCGAAGAATTCAGCTGTCTGCTTGCGCATCGGGGTTAGATGGACTCAGCCTTGACCGGCAGCACCGGTGACCTCGCCGAGGAAGGCGAGCATGCCGCGCCAGGAACCGTCGTCGGCCCTGGCGTTGCCCGAGGGCGTACCGCCATTGGTGTAGGGGACCTTCGAGACCGGGTGCAGGCGGCTCAGCTGCGTCGACGGTGCGATCGGCAGGTTGATGGCGTGGCCGGCATCGTCGAAGTCGAGATGACGGACCAGATGCGGATGGTCGTGCTTTTGCAGCGTCGAGACGACCATGCGGGAATAGAGGCTGGACGGCCAGGCCCGGTCGTCTCGGCCCGAGATCAGCAGCACCGGGCCGGCGATGTTTTCGACCGCAATGCGCGCGCGCGCTGCAAGCCCGGTATCCTTGAGCCCCTCGAAGAAGACCGAGTGGTGCCGGCTGGGCGGAGCGTCACCGGCCCAGGGGTGCCAGTGCACGGCGGCGTTGTCCTGCCACAGATGCGGCAGCGCAACCCCGCCCCTGGTCCAGGTCGTGCCTTGCCAGCCGCCACGCGCCGGATCGCCGGCACCCTGGGCGCCATGGACCACAGCACCTGGCACGAATGCGATCACGGCGGAGACCAGCTCCGGGAAGGTGGCGCCGAGCAGCAGCGCGAGTTCACCGCCGCGCGACTGGCCGCTGACCGCAACGAAGCCGTCTTTGGGTTGCAGTTCCCGCCGCGCCCAGCGCAGGCCGGTTTCGAGATATTCGAGAGGTGTCTCGGTGATGAAGGGCGACAGACCCGGCGCCTTGAAATAGCCGAGCGCAAAAGCCCGGTAGCCGCGCGACGCAAGCAAGGCGGCACGCGGTTCGTTGATGCCGCCGCCCGAGCCGTTGAGCACGATCACGACAGGATGAGGGCCCGGCCCGGCCGGGGTGAACAGCGTGCCGACCAGCCCGTCCTCACGAATATCCCGACGTTCGACCCCGGGCGCGGCAAAGCCCTGGCAGAGCCTGGCTTCGGCCTTGATGCCGGCGGCGGTTTCAGCCGTCAGCGTCGTCTGCATGGGCTGCATGACGTCGTCGGCAAACAGCTCGGCGCTGGCACTGTCGACCGCCTGTTGGCTCCAGATCAGCCCCATGCCTGAGACTTCCGCATAGTCGCCGCCGACCGGTGCGTCACGGCTCAGATCGACCACGCCCAGCGCGTCGGCCATGAAGGTCGCCTGGCTCATCCAGGTCACGCCGCGCCCCCGTGTCGTGCGGGCCGAGATGGCAACCAGCTCGTCGGGCGCGAGGCCGGAGACGACGATCCGGCGCGGCTCGTCGATCAGGCCGTCGACGGCATCGATGGAAAAGACGGGGGCGGAAACGGGCTTTGTCGTCATCTGAATTACAGTCTCTGCAGGGAAGTGGCCGGCGTGATCATCGCCCGGCGGAGCGGCCGGTCATGCGGGCGAGATGGGTATCGAGGCGCTGGGCGAAATCGTCGTCCAGCTCGGTTTCCAGCGACAGGCTACCGCCGCGCGGCCAGTGACCGCCGCCTGTCGTCCAGTCGCGTTTCAGGCCGGCAAGCCTTGCCTGCCAATCGACATCGTCTCCAGCCCGGGCCGGATCGAAAGCAAGGATGAACACGCCGCGGCCTTTCGGATCGCCCCTGCCGCCGCCGGCAACGCCGGCCACCAGCTCGACCACCAGCCCGAGCAGCGAGCCGATCTGGCCGCCGCGCGGCAGCAACGCCGCAACCTCGGCAGCGATGCTGGTCGGCCGTCCTTCGCCGTCGAGCGCAATGCCGTCAGGCAATGGCGCGCCGGAAACACGGGCATTGCGGATATCGGCCATCGTCGCCGTGCTGGTAGCAACGTCGATGACGACGCGATCCGCACCTTGTCCGATGGCAAGCGCCAGCGGATTGGTGCCGATCACCGGATGGATGCCGCCATATGGCGCAACGAAAGGCGGGCCCTCGGCGCCGGCGATGGCCAGCAGGCCGGCATCGGCGAGGTGACGGACGAAAGGCGCGAGCCGGCCAAAACCTCTGACGCCGCGCAGGAAGACAGCGGCGATGCCGAACTGTCGGGCCGCCCCGGCAAGGTCGAGCGCAGCACTGGCGACCGCCAGCGGCGCAAAGCAGGAGGAACAGTCGAGCCAGTTGATGGCCTGCGCGCCATCGCTCGCCGCCACAGGTGCTGCATCGACAGTCCATTCATCAAGCATGGCGATGCCGAAGCGTGGCAGGCCGAGCGCGTCGGCCTCGACCAGGGCCGAAGCCGCGAGCTTGGCGGCCGGGCCGTCGCCCAAGGCCGCCGCCAGCCGACCGGCCGCATCATGAACAGTGATCATTCGGCCGGGCTCCGCGTCGTGCCGCCAAGCTGGATCTCGCTTGCCGAGAGATAGCCCAGGGTCATCAGGCGCTCGATCAGGAATTCCCTGGAGTGCTTGATATGGGCGAATTCGATCGCCGCGGCGCGCTCGCCGTCGCCGGCTGCGATCGCATCGACAAGTGCGGTGTGCTCGTCGGAATGCTCGCCGGCCTTGACGGTAAAATCGATGGCGAAGCGCAGCAGGCGTTCGAGTTCGTCGAACAGGGTCTCGGAAAGTGCCACGACACGCTTGTTGCGGCTGCAGCGGGCAATAGCGAGGTGAAAGCGCCGCGCCACCTGCTGCATGGTGCCGATATCCATCGGCGCGGCATATTCCCTGACGATCTGGCGCAGCAGCGCGATCTCGGCCGGCGTGGCGTAGCGCGCCGCCTGCCTTGCCGCATGCGGCCCGATCGCGGCACGCATGTCGAGAATGTCATGCACGGCCTGGAAGGTGATCGGGGCGACACGATAGCCGCTGCGCGGCAGGATCGTCACCAGCCCATCGGCGGCGAGCCTCTGCATGGCATCGCGCACCGGCGTCTTCGAGACCTCGTACGTGCTGGCGATGGAGGCCGCGTCGAGCGTCGTCCCCGGCACGATCTCGCAGCGCATGATCTCCTGGCGCAGCGCCAGGTAGATGCGCTCCGAAACGGGTGCATGGGCGGTGGGGTCGGCCTCGACGATCATCAGTTGGTGCTCCTCAATGCCTCAATGCTTCGCCCAGGGCACGAGCTTGCGCTCGATCAGCTCCAGCGCAAGGATGGTGAAGTAGCCGAGCGCCGAAATCACCACGATGCCGACGAACATGCGCGACACGGCGAAGGTCTGCCATGACGCCCAGATGAAGAAGCCGACGCCGCTGCGCGCGCCGAGAAATTCGGCCGCCGCGATGATGATGTAGGACGAGCCTGCCGCAAGCCTGAGCCCGGTGAAGATGTTGGGCAGTGCCGACGGCAGCGCGATGCGGAAGAAGGTCTGCAGCCGCGTCGCGCCGGCGTTCTTGGCGACGTCGAGATAGATCTGCGGTGTCTGCATCACCCCGCCCATGGTGTTGTAGAGCAGCAGGAAAAACACGCCGATGGCGATGACGACGAATTTCGAGGCGTCGCCGACACCGAAGATCAGCAGGATCAGCGGCAGGATGGCGATCTTGGGCACCGGATAGAGAGCGGCAAAGATCGGCCCGAGCACGCGCCGCGCCGGCTGCGACAGGCCAAGCACCAGGCCGAGCAGGATGCCTGGTATCGCGCCCATGACGTAGCCGACCGACACACGGCGCAGCGTCGCGCCGATATGGTCGAAGATCTCGAAACTGGTGATCATCTGCCAGAACGTGCCGGCAATGGCGCTGGGCGGCGGAAAGAAGCGCCGGTCGATGACGTTGAGCTGAGAGGCGACCTCCCACAGCAGCAACAGCAGGATCGGGCTGAAATAAGAAATGGTGCGGAACAGCCGCTCGCGCTGGGCCGGTGCCTTGAGCTCGCGGATCTGCTCCTCGGTCAGTTTTGCGGTGACAAGGCTCATGCGTGACGCTCCGGCGAGGTTGAGGCCAACAGGCGCCAGACCTCATAGGTGAGGTCCCAGAAACGCTTGTCGCGGCGCATCTCGACGACGTCGCGCGGCCGGTCGAAAGGCACGGCAAGGTCGGCGATGATGGTGCCGGGGCGCGGCGACATCACCAGCACCCGGTCGGCCAGCGTCAGCGCCTCATCGACGCTGTGGGTGATGAAGACGACGGTCTTTCCCGTCGTCTCCCAGATGCGCAGCAATTCCTGCTGCAGCACCAGCCGCGTCTGCTCGTCAAGCGCGCCGAACGGCTCGTCCATGAGCAGGATCTCGCGGTCGTCGACAAGCGCGCGCGCCACCGACACACGCTGCTTCATGCCGCCGGAAAGCCTATGCGGCAGCGCATCGGCGAAATCGGCCAGGCCGGTCAGCTCGAGCAGTTCGTCGACGCGCGCGCGGCGTTTTGCTGCGGAAACGCCCTTCAGGGAAAGCGGAAAGCCGACATTTTCGCGCACGGTGAGCCAGGGCAGCACCGAGGCTTCCTGGAACACCATCGCCGGCGGGTTGTCGCTCTTCATATCGATACTGCCGCCGAGCTTGCTTTCAAGCCCGGCAAGGATGCGCAGCACCGTTGTCTTGCCGCAGCCGCTGGGGCCGACGATGCAGACGAATTCGCCGCGCTTGACCTCGAACTCGACCTCGTAGGCGGCGATTGTGGTGCGGTCGCTGTCGGCATCGTAGAAGGCTTTGGTGAGGTTGCGCACCTCGATCGCCGTCTCGCTCATCGTAGCAGCCCCCAGCGGCAATGCGGCCTGCGTCACTTCTTGGCCACCAGCTCGTTGGCGCGCTTCAAAAGGTCGCTGCGATAGACCGAGTTGATGTCGACATCGCCCTTGTATTCAAGGTCGCCGCGCTTGCGGAAGAACGCCTCCTGCTCGCGCACCGAGTTCAGGTCGATCGAGCCGTCCTCGGAGCGGATGGTGTAGGCGATGCCCTGCAGCAGCGACTTTTCGGTGCCGGTGTAGCGGGCAACGATTTCGAGCACACGCTCGTCCTTCCAGCCGCCATTGTCGAGCTGGCGCGCCGCCTTGAGATAGGCGGCGAGGAAGTTGACGACGGCATCCTCGTGGCTCTCGACGAACTCCTTGTTGAAGGCAATGAAGCCCAGCTCGGTGCCGAAGGTATGGTCTTCGACCAGGCGGCGACCCAGGCCCTCGCGTTCGAGCTGCAGGGCGAAGGGCTCGATGCTCCAGCCGGCCTCGAGACCGCCATTGGCGAAGGCAGCGGCGGTGGCGGGCGGCGGCAGGTAGATCGCCTCGACATCGTCGACGGTCAGCCCGCCCTTCTCCAGCGCCTTGGCGACCGAATACATGCCGAAGCCGCCAGGCCCGGGAATGCCGACGCGCTTGCCTTTGAGATCCTGCACGGTGCGGATGCCGGCATCCCAGGCAGCCTGCGAAACCATGAAGGGCGACGGCGACGGCACGGTGTTCGGCATCTTGGCCGAGGTCGCGACAATGGCGACGGTGGCGCCCGCATTGATCGAGTTGAACAGCCCGGCACCCCAGGTCGCGGCACCCGCCTGGACATTGCCCGAGGCCAGCATCTGGATCGTCTCAGCCGTACCGCTCTTCGGCGACAGCGTCACGTCGACGCCGTATTCGTCGAAATAGCCGAGATCCTCGGCGAGGAAGAACGGCGCATAGTCGGCAAAGGGCGAATAGAGGAATTCGATCTTCGGCTTGTCCTCAGCCAGCGCGCCGCCTGCGGCGCCGGCCACAAGGCCAGCCGCAAGTGCTGAGACAAGAAATCCGCGACGATTGACGGCAACCATAAGAACCCTCTCCATTGAGCGATCAGCCAGACTTTGATGTCCTGGATTTTGCAACTGATGCATCACATAGAGAAAGTGATATTTTCTAATCTCGTTGGCAAGTGGAAAAATCATCTGCGCGAACGACGCCGGTTGCAGCACGCCACGCGCCGGTCCAGGCTGTGCCGTATTTCGGCACGCACCCGCCAAGGCCGTCGCCAACCTCCGCTCAGCTCTCCTTTTGGGGGCTTGATCTGAAATATATTTCAGTATATGAATTTTATTGACATATGCTGGGTGAGCTGTAATCTCCAGACCGTCGGCTTTCGGGAGGAAGTCCGGCGGCAATCAATCCACATAGCGGCGCCTTTGGCGGCCGCGACGGTCATTGAGGATGGCTTCGGCCAAGGGAGGAAACTTGCGCAAATTTTTGAGCACGCTCGCAATCGCGGCGGCTGCGTCGACCTGTTTGGCTTCGACCCAGGCGCTTGCCGAAACCGCCAACCCGTTCAAGTGCGAGCCGGGTGAAAAATACGTCATGAACGTCATGGTCTCGGGCGTCGAATACTGGTTCCCGGTCTATGAGATGTTCAAGCAGGCCGGCCAGCAGTTCGGCTGCGAGACCGAATATACCGGCACGCCCGAATATGACGTCAACAAGCAGATCGCCACCTTCGACCAGGCGCTGGC
The DNA here is from genome assembly GCF_014863355.1 of Aminobacter carboxidus. Lineage (GTDB taxonomy): Bacteria > Pseudomonadota > Alphaproteobacteria > Rhizobiales > Rhizobiaceae > Aminobacter > Aminobacter carboxidus. The sequence continues at coordinate 22,215 of NZ_JACZEP010000023.1, forward strand.
CCAGAAGCCGGCCGGCATCCTGGTCCATCCGATGAACTCCGATCCGTTCATCGAGCCGATCAACCGCGCCATCGAGCAGGGCACGGCGGTCGTCACCTTCGCCGCCGACTCACCCAACTCCAAGCGTGTTTCGTTCATCACCTCGGACAATCTGGCCGAAGGCACCTATGCCGCCGACGCCGTTGCCAAGGCGATGGACGGCAAGGGCGAATATGCCGTGCTGGAAAACCCCGGCCAGGACAACCACGACAAGCGCGTCTCGGCCTTCATCGCCCGCATGGAAGCCAAGTGGCCCGACATGAAGCTGGTCGGCCGCGCGGCTTCGAACCAGGATCCGACCAAGGCCTATCAGGCCGTGCTCTCGCTCGCCCAGGCACATCCCGACCTCGGCGCGGTGTTCATGCCGGAAGCCAACTCGGCCATCGGTGCGGCCCAGGCGGCCAAGGAAGGCGGCGGCAAGATCAAGGTCATGCTCGCCGACGTCAACGCCAAGATCCTCGACATGATCAAGGCCGGCGAGATCTACGGCTCGGTCAACCCCAACCAGGGCATGCAGGGCTATATGGGCTTCATGCTGTTGTGGCTGGCCAAGCACCCCGACCTGATCGATCCGATGAACGACACCAAGCGTTCGGGTGCCAACGGCATGAGCGTGCCCTTCGTCGACAACGGCTTCTCCATCGTCACGGCCGAAAACGCCGACGACTTCTATTGGGACAAGTATCTCAAGCGCCGCGGCACCAAGGGCATCGAGGAATAAGCTCGCGCCTCGCCTTCACGGCAGAAAACCCGGAAGGGGGCCTTGGTCCCCTTCCCCTTTGCAGCGCCCATCGCAGGAGCATGGCGTGACCGAGACGCCCATTCTTGAAATACGCGGCCTGTCCAAGGCGTTCGGGCCGGTCAAGGCGCTCAGCGACGTGCGGTTCGAGCTCAAGCAAGGCGAGATCCACGCGCTGTGCGGCGAAAACGGTGCTGGCAAGTCGACGCTGATGAACATGATCGCCGGCGTGCTGCAGCCCGACCACGGCGAGATCCTGATCGACGGGGTGGCTGTTTCGATCCCCTCGCCGGCGGCAGCCCAGCGCCTCGGCATAGCCCTTGTCCACCAGGAGATCGCGCTCTGCCAGGACGCGACGGTCGCCGAAAACATCTACATGGCCGCGATCAACGGACGCCGCGCGCCGCTGATGAATTTCCACAGGCTTTATGCCGACGCGCAGAAGGTGATGGACCTGCTTGCGCCCATTCCGGTGCGCACCAGGGTCGCCGACCTTTCCATTTCCAACCAGCAGCTCGTCGAGATCGCCAAGGCGCTGACGCTCGACTGCAAGGTGCTGATGCTCGACGAACCGACAGCGGCACTGACCGAAGGCGAAGCGCAAAGGCTGTTTGCCATCGTGCGTGGCCTTAAGGATCGCGGCATCTCGGTGGTCTATATCAGCCATCGCATGGCCGAGATCTTCTCTTTGTGCGACCGCGTCACCGTCTTCCGCGACGGCCATTACGTCGCCACCGATCCGATCGCCAAGAGCTCCCCCGACGACGTCGTCCGCAAGATGGTCGGCCGCGAGATCACCCAGCTTTATCCCGACAAGCTGGCACCTGGGCAACCCGGCCGCCTTTTGCTCTCTGTCGAAAACCTGTCCGACGGCAAGCGCTTCGCAGATGTGAAACTGCAATTGCGCGCCGGCGAAATCCTCGGCATTGGCGGCCTGATCGGCGCTGGCCGCAGCGAGATCGCCCAGACCATCTGCGGCCTCAGGCCGGCAAGTTCTGGAACCGTCGAACTCGACGGCACGGCAGTGCGCATCCGCAACTACAGCGATGCCGTCAAAGCCGGGTTGGTCTACCTCTCGGAAGACCGCAAGGGCTCGGGCGTATTCCTCGACATGCCGATTGCAGCCAACGTCTCCGCCCTTGACCTTGGCAAGCTGACCGGTTCGCTCGGCCTGCTCGACCGCAAGGCGGAAGATCGCCAGGCCACCGACCTGACCAAGCGCCTCGGCGTGCGCATGGCCGGCATCGACGCAGCGGTGTCGACGCTGAGCGGCGGCAACCAGCAGAAGGTGGCGATCGCCAAGCAGCTGTCGATCGATCCCAAGGTCATCATCATGGACGAGCCGACGCGCGGCATCGACGTCGGCGCCAAGGTCGAGATTCATCGCCTGTTGCGCCAGCTTGCCGGCAAGGGCGTCGGCATCGTCGTCATCTCCTCGGAGCTGCCGGAACTTATCGGCCTGTGCGACCGCGTCATGGTGGTGCGCGAAGGCCGCATCGCCGGCGAGCTCGGCGCCGACGAACTCGGCGAAGAAGCCATCATCATGCTCGCCTCGGGCGTCCAGAATTCGTCAAATCAAGAAAAGCAGGCTCAAAATGTCGCCTAGGGAAGCGGGAGAAACCCTGATGCAGGCCGAGATCAAGGCACCCGAGACGGCCATCGAGAAACACACCAGGCGCATCAACTTCGCCCGCCTCGCCTCGATGCGCGAAGCCGGCCTGATCGTCATCATCCTGGCGCTGTGCATCGCCATGAGTTTTGCTTCGCCCCACTTCCTGACATGGGGCAATTTCCGCGCCATGCTGATGAGCTTCTCGATCGAGGGCATCGTCGTCGTCGGCATGACCATCCTGCTGATCGTCGGCGGCATCGACCTGTCGGTCGGCTCGGTGGTGTGTTTCTCGATGGTCGTTTCCGGCGCCTTGTTCCTCGCCGGGCTCGACCCGTGGACCGCGAGCCTGATCGGCATCGGCGTCAGCGCCCTGATCGGTGCCGCCATGGGCTTCTTCGTGACCGTGGTCGGCCTCAACCACTTCATCACCTCGCTTGCGGCGATGGTCATCGTGCGCGGCCTGTGCCTGGTCATCACCAAGGGCACGCCGCTGTCGCTGTTCACCTTGCCGCCGGCCTTCAAGGCCATCGGCCAGGGCAGCTTCCACGGCCTGCCTTATGTCATCATCATCTTCGTCGTCGTCGTTGCGATCTTCGACTTCCTGCTGCGCCGCGCCACCGCCTTCCGCAAGGTGTTCTACACCGGCTCCAACGAGAAGGCGGCGCAGTTCTCCGGCATCAAGACCAAGCAGGTGAAGTTCTGGGTGACGGTGCTGTGCTCGACCCTCGCGGGCCTTGCCGGCGTCATCTATATGGCCCGCTTTGGTGCTGCGACCCCGACCTTCGGCGCCGGCATGGAGCTCAACATCATCGCCGCAGCGGTCATCGGCGGCGCCTCGCTCAATGGCGGCTCGGGCACCATCTTCGGCGCCATCCTGGGCATGGCGCTGCTTTCGGTGGTCACCAGTTCGCTGATCCTGCTCGACGTCTCGGTCTACTGGCAGGACATGATCAAGGGCTGCATCTTGCTTGCCGCCGTCTCAATCGACCACTTCCTGCACCGCAAGAAGTCCTGAGCATCCGGACGAGACAGATCATGGCACCCCCAAACACCCGCGACGACATATCGACCGTCCGCCAGATGCACCAGGCGCTCGTGCTGCATTATGTCGAAGGCAAGACCCAGTCCGACATCGCCAGGGAACTCGGCATCTCGCACGCCACCGTCAACCGGTTGATCAAGCGCGGCCACCAGCTCGGCCTCGTCGAGATCAAGATCAAGTCGCCGATCGACCATCTCGTCGACATCGAGACGCGCCTGGTCGCGCTTGGCGGCATCGAACGCGCCGTCGTCGTACCATCGGTATCGGACAATCCGCAGACAGCTTTGCAGCGTGTCGGCGAAGCAGCGGCCAGCCTGCTGCTCGACACCATCAAGGACGGCGACACCATCTCGATCACCGGCGGCAAGGGCGTCAGCGCGCTTGTCGCCGGGTTGAAGCCCGGCCGCCGCTACGATGTCGAGGTCATTCCGGCCACCGGTCTCGTCCAGGGCAAGCACTACACCGACGTCAACCACGTCGCCTCACTAATGGCCGACAAGCTCGGCGGCCGCGCCTACCAGGTCCATGCGCCGCTGTTTGCCGACACGCCGGAGCAGCGCGAGATGCTGATGGGCGTACGCTCCGTCGCCGACGTCTTCCGCAAGGCGCGCGAGGCCGATGTCGCCGTTGTCGGCATCGGTTCAATCCTGACCGACGATTCCAGCTATTACGACCTGCATCCGTCATCGAGCGCCGACCGCCGCGCCATCGAGCAGTCGGGCGCGTCGGGCGAATTGCTCGCCCACCTCATCGACCACCGCGGCAAGCTGTGCAGCTACGCGCTCAACCGCTCACTGGTGTCGCTGACATTGGACGAATTCGCCACCATCCCGCGCTCGATCGGCATCGCCAGCGGGCCGAGCAAGGCAGCGCCGATCCTCAGCGCCATGCGCGGCAACCATCTCGACACCATCGTCACCGACGAGGCGACAAGCCTCCAGATTCTCGACCTTGCCGAACAGGAGGCAGCATGAGCTCCCGACAAATCCAGCGCCGCATCGGCCGCTCCGACGTCTCCGCATCGGCCGTGGGCCTCGGCACCTGGGCGATAGGCGGCTGGATGTGGGGCGGTACCGACGAGCAGGCCTCGATCCGCGCCATCGAAGCCTCCATCGAGGCTGGCATCAGCCTGATCGACACCGCGCCCGCCTATGGCCTCGGCCGCAGCGAAGAGATTGTCGGCAAGGCGATCAAAGGCAAGCGCGACAAGGTCGTCATCGCCACAAAATGCGGCCTCAACTGGCATTCCGGCAAGGGCAACCACTTCTTCGACCAGGACGGCAAGCCGGTGCACCGCTATCTCGGCGCCGACGGCATCGTCCATGAAATCGAGCAGAGCCTGCGCCGGCTCGGCACCGATTACATCGACCTCTACATCACCCATTGGCAGGACCCGACGACGCCGATCGCTGAGACCATGGCGACGCTGGAAAAGCTCAAGGCATCGGGCAAGATCCGCGCCATCGGCGCATCCAATGTCAGCACTGAAGACCTCGAGCACTATGTCGCCGCAGGCCAGATCGACGCGATCCAGGAACGCTATTCGATGATCGACCGCGAGATCGAACAGACCCTGCTGCCGATCACCCAGCGCAACGATGTCGCCACGCTCAGCTACTCCTCGCTGGCACTCGGCCTGCTGACCGGGATGATCGATCCCTCGCGCGAATTCACCGGCGACGACCAGCGCAAGGACAATCCGCGCTTCTCCCCCGCCAACCGGCAGAAGGTGGCGAAGCTCAGGCAGGCCATCGCGCCGGTCGCTGCACAGCACAAGGCGTCGATGGCCCAGATCGTCATCGCCTGGACGCTGGCGCAGCCGGGCATCACCTTCGGCCTGTGCGGCGCGCGCACTGCCGAACAGGCGCTCGACAATGCCCGGGCCGGCGAAATCACGCTTGGCGCGGACGAACTGGCAATCATCGACACGGCAATCGCCACGCATCTCACCTCAATGGATGCCTGAGCGAAAAGGCACAGCCCACATGAACCGCAACGACACACTCGCCGCTCTGCGAGAGCGGCCCGATATTGCCGTGCTTGTCATAGGCGGCGGCATCAACGGCATCTCGGTGTTCCGCGAGCTCGCCCTGCAAGGCGTCGACGTCTTGCTGGTCGACAAGGCCGACTATTGCTCAGGCGCCAGTGCCGCCCTGTCGCGCATGGTGCATGGTGGCCTGCGCTATCTCGAAAACGGCGAGTTCAAGCTGGTGCGGGAATCGCTGGTCGAGCGCGACCGGTTGTTGAAGAACGCCCCGCACTATGTCGCGCCGCTGCCAACGACGGTGCCGATCTTCGACACCTTCTCCGGCATCGCCAATGGCGCGGTCCGTTTCCTCGGCCTGACGCGCAATCCCAGCCGCCGTGGCGCGCTGGTGATTAAGGCCGGCCTGACCATGTACGACCTGTTCACGGCAACACGGCGATTGATGCCCAAGCACCGCTTCCGCGGCCGTGCCGAAACCCTCAAGGCCTGGCCTGATATCAATCCCGATATCCGCAGCTCCGCCACCTATTACGACGCCTGGGTCAGCCGTCCCGAGCGCCTTGGCCTCGAAATGCTGTTCGACGCCATGGCATCGAGCCCGACCGCGCGCGCCCTGAACTACGCCACGGTCGCCGCATCTAACGAAGGCCTCGCCCTCACCGACAGCTTGAGCGGCGAGAAGTTGCCGCTCCGCCCGAAGCTGATCATCAACGCCACCGGCGGCTGGATCGACCTGACCAACAAGGCCATTGGCGCTTCGGCACCGCGCATGATGGGCGGCACCAAGGGGTCGCACCTGATCGTCGACAATGCCGAGCTTTACGACGCGCTTGGCGGCCACATGGTCTATTACGAAAACGAGGATGGCCGCATCTGCATCCTGTTTCCTTATCTCGGCAAGGTGCTGATCGGCTCGACCGACATCCGCGTCGACGACCCGGACCAGGTCCGCTGCGACGACGATGAGCGCAGCTACATCCTGCAGTCACTGGCTTTCGTGTTCCCCTCGATCGCCATAACCGACAATGAGATCGTCTTCCGCTTCTCCGGCGTGCGGCCCCTGCCCGCCAGCGACGACAGCTTCACCGGGCGCATTCCACGCGATCATTTCTGCGAGTTTGTCGAGCCGAGCGACGGCCTGCCGGCAACTCTGTGCATGATCGGCGGCAAGTGGACGACCTTCCGCTCCTTTGGCGAGATGGCCGCCGACATGGCGCTGCAACGGCTTGGCCTCAGGCGCAGATCAGGCACCGAAGATCTCGCCATTGGCGGTGGCCGCGACTTTCCTGCCGACCCGGACAAGTGGTGTGTCGCCTTTGGCGCCAGGCACGTCGTGCCGGTCGAACGCGCAAAAGTCCTGCTTGAGCGCTACGGCACGTCGGCGGTGGATTTCGCGACCGACCTCGCCTCCGACCCGATGCTGGCGGGATCGACCTACTCGACCGGCGAGATCCGCCTGATTGTCGCGCGCGAGCAGGTCGAATGCCTCGCCGACATTTTCCTGCGCCGCACCACCATCGCCATTTCGGGCGGCCTCAGCCTTGCCCTTATCGACGCCGTGCTTGGCATCCTCACCGAGCACAAGGGTTGGAGCACGGCCCAGGCCGCTGCCGAACGCACGGCCTTCCTCGCTCTGCTCGCCCACCAGCATGGCATCGCCATCTCAGATCTCTCCCAGACGAACGACAAAAGGAGCGCCCTATGCGCCTGAACCACAAAGTCCGCATGAACCGGCTCTTCACCGGCGGCCGCTGCCTCGACGTCGCCATCGATCACGGAGTCTGCAACGAACCGAGCTTCCTCAACGGGCTCGAGGACATGGCAGGCGTGGTCGCGCAGCTGGTCAAGGCCGGTCCCGACGCCATCCAGATGAACTACGGCCAGGCCGACCTGCTGCAGGCGGTGCCGGGCAAGGACAAGCCGGCACTGGTCATGCGCATCGACATGGGCAACCCCTACAACAAGATCCGCCACCGGGCGATGTGGGCGCTGCTGCAGAACGAGGCAGAGCCGTTGGTTGGCGCCCTCGAGATGGATGCGGCCTGCGTCGTGGTCAATCTGTTCATGCTGCCCGACGAGCCGGACCTGTTTCGGCAATGCGTCCAGAACATCGCCCGTGTCCGCGCCGACTGCGAAAAATACGGCCTGCCGCTGATGATCGAGCCGCTGGCCATGTTGCCGGTCGACCAGAGCGGCGGCTACATGGTCGACGGCGATGCCGAAAAGATCGTCACCCTGACCCGGCTCGCCCGCGAGATGGGTGCCGACATCATCAAGGCCGACCCGACCACCGATCCCAACGATTTCCACCGCGTCGTCGAGGCGGCGCGCTGCCCGGTGCTGGTGCGCGGCGGCGGCAAGGAAGACCTGCGCGCCGTGTTCGACAAGTCGGCGGCCCTGATGGCGCAGGGCGCGATGGGGATGGTCTATGGCCGCAATATCTACCAGCATGCCAATCCGAGCGCTGTCGTGCGCGGACTGATGGCGATCATCCACGACGGTGCGGATGGTGCCACGGCCTTCGACCTGTACAAGCAGGCCTGAGCAGCGGCATCGGGAGGAGCCAATGGGCACGTATATTCTCGGCCTCGATGCCGGCAACACCGTCATCAAGGCGATCATCTTCGACACGCAAGGGCGCGAACTGGCGCTCGCCGCCTGCGACGGCCACTCGTCCATGCCCAAGCCTGGCCATGTCGAGCGCGACCTCGACGAGCTCTGGCGCAACGCGGTCGCCGTCATCGGCCAGTGCATCGACAAGGCCGGCATCGACGCAAGCGAGATCGTCGCCGTCGGCTGCGCCGGGCATGGCAACGGCCTCTACGCGCTCGACCGCCACGGTGCGCCACTTGTCGGCATCCAGTCGCTCGACACCCGCGCTGTCGGCATCGTCGACGAATGGGCCGAGCAGAATGTCGGCGACCGCACCTATGTCCATTGCCTGCAAAAGCCGTGGGCGGCACAGACGCCGACCCTGCTCGCCTGGCTCAAGCGCCATGCGCCGGAGCTGTTCAGCCGCATCGGCACGGTGTTCCTGTGCAAGGATTTTGTCGTCAACAGGCTGACCGGCGCGCGTTCGACCGACACCACTGACATGTCGGGCTGCGGCCTGCTGCAGATGCCCGGCAGGCGCTACGATCAAGACTTGCTCGCCGCCTATGGTCTCGGCGACTGCATGGCGCTTTTGCCGCCGGTGCTGGAATCGGCCGACATTGCCGGCCATGTCACATCTGATGTCGCGGCCCTGACCGGGCTGCGCGCCGGCACACCCGTCGTCGCCGGCCTGTTCGACGTCGTCGCCAGCGCCCTCGGCTCCGGCGTCACCCGCACCGGAGCGGCATCGATCATCGCCGGCACCTGGAGCGTCAACCAGGTCATCACCGACGAGCCGATCCGCGATCCCTCTATCTTCATGCTCTCGACCTTCGATCCCAGCCGCTATCTGGCGATCGAATCGAGCGCGACGTCGGCTGCCAATCTCGAATGGATCGTCCGCGAGTTCCTCGAACATGGCCATGACACTGCCGCCTCGCCGTTCGAATTGTGCAGCGAGCTCGTCGCCTCGGTCGATCCCGACGGTGACATCCCGATCTACCACCCCTTCCTTTACGGCTCGCAGCAGAACGGCCACGCCCGCGCCGGCTTTTACGGCATCGCCGGCTGGCACAGCCGGGCGCATTTGCTACGCGCGCTGTTTGAGGGCGTCGCTTTCGAACACAAGCGCCATGTCGAGACCTTGCGCAAGGCGGGAGCCGTCTTTGACCAGGTCGTCTTGTCTGGCGGCGGCTCGCGCAGCGCCATCTGGCCGCAGATCTTCGCCGACGTGCTCGGCGTTCCCGTCACCGTGGCGCGCAGCCGCGAGACCGGCGCGCTCGGTGCGGCGATTGCCGCGGCTACCTGCGTCGGCATCTTTGCGGACTACAGTACCGGCGCAGCCGCAATGACGGCGGCAGCGCGCCACTATACGCCCAATGGCGCGATTGCCCCTGTCTATTCCAGGCGCTATCGCCTGTATGGCGAGATCAACCAGGCGATGACGCCGATCTGGCAGCGCATCGCCCCCGAACAGGCATCTGGGCAGGCAACTGAGAAGTCTAAGCAGGCACCGCAGTGACCGAAGCATCCTCATCATTTGGCGACTACGACTACGTCATCGTTGGTGCCGGCTCCGCCGGATGCGTGCTCGCCAACCGGCTGTCCGCCGACCCGCGTACGCGCGTGCTCCTGCTCGAAGCCGGCGGTTCCGACCGCTACCACTGGGTCAACATCCCGATCGGCTACCTCTACTGCATGGGCAATCCGCGCACCGACTGGCTGATGAAGACCGAGCCGGAAGCCGGCCTCAATGGCCGCAGCCTCAACTATCCCCGCGGCAAGGTTCTGGGCGGCTGCTCGTCGATCAACGGCATGATCTACATGCGCGGCCAGGCCGCCGACTATGACGGCTGGCGCCAGGCCGGCAATGCCGGCTGGGGCTGGGACGACGTGTTGCCCTATTTCCTCAAGTCGGAGGACTATCACGGCGGCAACAGCGCTATGCATGGTTCTGGCGGCGAATGGCGCATCGAAAAGCAGCGCCTGTCCTGGCCGATCCTCGATGCCTTCCGCGACGCCGCCGAGGAGCTTGGCATCCCGCGCACCGACGATTTCAACACCGGCACCAATGAAGGCTCCGGCTATTTCGAGGTCAACCAGCGAGGCGGCGTGCGCTGGAACACCTCCAAGGCCTTCCTGCGCGGCATCAGCGATCGCAACAATTTGCGTGTCGTCACAGGTGCTGAGACCGAACGGCTTGAATTGGACGGCCGCCGCGTCACCGGCCTGGTCTTCCGCAAGGACGGGCAGTTGCATCGGGTCAAGGCTGGCCAGACCATCCTCGCCGCCGGCGCCATCAACTCGCCGAAGATTCTCGAGCTTTCCGGCATCGGCCAGCCGGAGCTGCTTTCACGCCTCGGCATCGAAGTCCGCCATGCGCTGGCAGGCGTCGGCGAAAACCTGCAGGACCATCTGCAGATTCGCACCGTATTCAAGGTGACGGGTGCAGCGACACTCAACCAGCGCTACCACAATCTGTTCAGCCGCGCCGCCATGGGTCTCGAATATGCGTTGAAGCGCAGCGGCCCGCTGTCGATGGCGCCGAGCCAGCTCGGCATCTTCGCCAAGAGCGATCCGCGCCTCGCAACGCCCGATCTCGAATATCATGTTCAGCCGCTCAGCACCGACCGGCTCGGCGAGCCGCTGCACCGCTTTCCCGCTGTCACCGTGTCGGTCTGCAACCTGCGCCCGCAAAGCCGAGGCACGGTGCACATGGCATCGGTCAACGCACGCGAGGCGGCGAAGATCCAGCCGAACTACCTCTCCACCGAAGGCGACCGCGACACGGCCATTGCCTCGCTGCGCCATGTCCGCCGCCTGATGAAAGCAAAAGCCGTGGCGCGTTTTGCGCCCGAGGAGATGTTGCCCGGCACGCAATATGACAGCGACGAAGACCTGCTGCGCAAGGCCGGCGACATCGGCACGACGATCTTCCACCCTGTCGGCACCTGCAAGATGGGTTCGGATGCCATGGCCGTGGTCGACGACCGGCTGCGCGTGCATGGCCTCGATGGCCTGCGTGTCGTCGATGCCTCGATCATGCCGACGATCGTCTCCGGCAACACCAACTCACCCGTCATCATGATCGCCGAAAAGGCGGCCGAAATGATCCTCGGGGATCGCCGCGCCTAGAGCAATTCCAGGAAAAGTGCGTAGCGGTTTTCCGTCCGGAATTGCGCAAAAACAAGAAGATAGAGAGATTCCGTGATTCGAAGAAAGGCGGAAACGCTCTAGCTGGAGCATGTTCCCAAAGCTCCAGTCATTCATTTGCCTTTTCTTGCCGCTGGATTCATCGGTGCGATCGTGCGCATCAACGTCATGGCAAGGCCCACGTCTTCGAGGACGCGGCCTAACCAAATTGTCGGAGTCACCCGCCGCTACCAACAGAAAGCCCCGCGTTTGCGGGGCTTTTGCGTTGTGTGCCGTCGTTGCGGCGATGGTGCGGTACCGCTTACGACCTCGGGCGTTCCTTCTTGGGATCGTAATGGGCGAAAGGCACGATCCTGGCCGGCAGGCGCTTTTGCTGGCCGTCGAGCTTGCCGACCTCGACCTCGGTGCCTGTATTGGCGTGGGTTGCCTCGACACGGGCGAGCGCGATGTTCTTGTTAAGCACCGGCGAGCGCATCGACGAGGTGACGATGCCGATCTGGGCACGGCCGATATGGACGCAGTCGCCATGGCCGACAGCGACGTTTGAGTCGATGTCGAGGCCGACAAGCTTGTGGATCGGGTTGTCCTTGCGCCGGATCAGCGCCTCGCGGCCGATGAAGTCGTCGGTCTTGGTCTTGAGCGGCACGGTGAAGCCGATGCCGGCTTCAAACGGGTCGGTCTGGTCGGAGAACTCGTAATTGGCAAAGATCAGGCCGGCCTCGATGCGCACCATGTCGAGCGCGGCAAAACCCATCGGCTTCAGCCCATGCGGCTGGCCGG
>NZ_JACZEP010000024.1 GCF_014863355.1 Aminobacter carboxidus
CGACCTGACGGCGTCAGACGCGCATTCTTATGGACGTTCATTCGAGGAGCTCCACTGAAGGTTGGTTGGCTTCGCAACCCCAGCTTCTCAGTCCCTCCTCGAATGAACAACCTTCATAGCTTCGACAGCTAGACCTCCTCGTCCGAAGCAACGGGCATCGGCAGGGCGTCTACATAGCATCTAACAAATGAGACAAATTGCGAATTTGTTTTTTGATTTCTATACGGTCTCCTACAGGCAGGACAATGGGGAAGGGACCAACTTGCTCCTTTCGGGTCGTCGCCTGCACAATGTTGGTCACTGGGAGATGAGGCACGATGGCACCGTGTGCGCCATTTTCGCTTGGCTGCCCAGTTATTGCACCTTGGTGGACTTTTTGCCGCCGAGTATGCCGTGATTGTTCGGTCATAGCTAGGCACAGCGTTTCGATGTTTGCGTTAAAATGATAAACTGATTGATGTAGACATCTCATAATTTCCATATTATGAGAATGACATGGAAATGCAGAGCAACCCCATCGTGAAAGACGAGGCCGCCCGTTCAGGCCGGACCGAGCTGCGCGTGCTCGTGCTGTTCCATTCCTGGAGCGGCAACACGCATTGCCTGGCAGAGGCTGTTGCCGCCGGTGCCGCCCTCGCGCCGCAGGTCAGGGTCGAACTGCGGCGGGTGCCCGAGCTGCGCGACGAACGGTTGCTTCTGGAAGATCTGCGTATTGGCGCCAAGTTCGCCGTCATCCAGAGTTGCCCTTTGGCGACTGCGGACGATGTAATCAATGCCGACGTGCTGGTGCTCGGCTGTCCGACACGGATGGGAACGATGTCGGCGGAAATGAAATGCTTCATCGATGGGCTGAGCACGCTGTGGCGGGCAGGGGCCTTTGAAGACAAGGTCGGTGCTGCCTTCACCACGGCGTCGACGCCGCATGGCGGCCAAGAGATGACCCTGATGTCGCTTGCCGTAGCGATGACTCATCTGGGCATGGTGATGGCCTCGCCGGGTTACACGGCAGCGATATTTGAAGATGCTGGCTCGCCCTATGGCGCCACTGCGACCTCGAAGGTCCAAGGCGTGCGGGTGCGGCCAACGGAGGCGGACCTGGTTGCGGCCAGGGCACTGGGCAGGCGCGCGGCGCGCGTCGGTCAATTGCTCCAGCGCGGCAGGGATGCCGAAAAAGTTCTCAGCTAAAGGAGGAAACAAACGTGTCTACAACTGAGATCGGCCTACAGAACAGGACCATGGCGCCCGGCGAACGGGACAAGAGCACTGAGAATGCATTCGGCCTCAGCGGGGTCGATCACTTCGCGCTGCCGACGCGGGACATTGTGGTGATGGAGCGCTTCGTACGCGAAGTGCTCGGAGGCGTCCCCTATTATTATGCCGGCTTCGACGAGACCGACCGCAACATGGGTCGTGTCCCCCACATCTTCATCCGCGTCGGTGACGTGCTGTTCCAGTGCACGGAAGTGCCGGAAGGCGAGATGACCGTCAGCAAGGACGACGAGAACATTGCGCCGCACGTCGCGTTCAAGGTCACGGCAAAGGCTCTTGAAGCCAATTTCGAGCGCCTGAAGAAGATCATCCCGGTGTCTGGCCCCTACCGTCACCGCGGCATCGACTGCACGACCTTCTACTTCATGACCCCGGAAGGCCATAAGCTCGAGATCTGCACCTGGGAGCCCTATCCCGAGGACAAGTCGCTGATGATGGGCGCGCCCGGCGTCGGCATCATGAAGTGGAGCGACCTCGTCCACGACTGGCCGAACGTGCCGGGCAAGTCTGCCTGACATTCGTCCCGCCGCACCGCACCAGGTCAAAATTAGCAGAGGTTACCTTGATCATTCTCGACGACGACCATCCGGTCGAATTCAAGATGCTGACGCCGGGCTTCAACTGGCTGCGGCTGGGCGCGGTGCTGGCGCATGCGCTGAACGGCTATCACAGCCCGCTGCCCAAGGGGTCGACGATCTCGACCCACACCAAGCACGCCGGCCAGATGTGCTTCGAAGGTCCCGAACTGGTCCATCGCGGCGTCTATCACACCGGCATGTCCTCGCCGCCATGGCTGGTAAAGGCGATCAGTGAGGGCAAGGTCGCCTCCAATCATGAGCTTGATCTCGTGGCGTTGGCCGTGCTGCCGCACCACGACGTTTCGACGATGATGGTGCGCAAGGATCTGGGCATCACGCGGATCGAGGATATCCGTGATCGCAAGATCCCGCTGCGCGTCGGCATCCCGCCGCGCGGCATGGATCACCCCGGCGGCTGGATCATCGACAAGGTGCTGGAGGAATACGGCTTCTGCCTTGCCGACATCGAGGCCTGGGGCGGCCAGGTGATCGATTCCGACCGCGCCCCGATCGAGGCGCTGGCGGTGCACGTCAAGCAGAAGAGCCGTATCCAAAAGCTGCGCGACGGCGAGCTCGACGCGATCTTCGACGAAGCGATCATGACCAAGCCGTGGCAGGACATGACCGAAGCCGTCGACATGCAGTTCCTTTCGATCGACGAAGAGGTGCTGAAGCGGCTCGAAACCAAATATGGCGCCAAGCCAGCCACCTTGCCGGCTGGGAAGTTCCGCCTGCAGGACCAGGATGTGGCCTGCGTCGACTTCAGCGGCTGGTGCCTGTACTGCCGCCGCGACCTGCCAGAACGCTATGCCTATCTCGTCACCCAGGCGATCGTGCAGCATGCCTCGGAAGTCGAGGGCATGTATCCCGGCCCGTTCAGCCCGCTGACCTCGCCGATCAGCGCGCAGGTGCTGTGCAGCGAAACTGCGCTGCCATTCCATGCCGGCGCCATTCGCTTCTACGAGGAGCAGGGGGCCAAGATCGGCGGCTAGCCGCCGATCACGATGCCGCGGTGGAGGCCGCGGCAATCAACCGTGGAGGAATGTTGCGATGAGCAGGCACGTCGAGGACGGGCGCTCGATACCGGCATGCGACCAGGCAGCGACGCTGTCCGGCGGGCCGCTGTCGCATGTCAGGGTGGTCGAGCTTGGCTCGTTCATCGCCGGTCCCTTCTGCGGGCAGCTGCTCGCCGACATGGGGGCAGAGGTGATCAAGGTCGAACCGCCGATCGTCGGCGACGCGATGCGCCAGTGGGGTGCGGTCAAGGCTACCAACGGACGATCGCTGTGGTGGCCGGTCATCGGCCGCAACAAGCGCTCGATCACGCTCGACCTGCGCAAGCCCGAGGGCCAGCGGATTGTCCGCGAACTCGCCCGCGACGCCGATGTGCTGATCGAGAATTTTCGGCCCGGTACGCTGGAGCGTTGGGGCCTCGCGCCAGAAACGCTGCGGCAGGACAACGACAAGCTCATCGTTGCCCGCGTGTCGGGTTTTGGCCAGACCGGCCCCTATAGTGACAAGGCTGGGTTCGGCGCCATCGCCGAGGCGGCAAGCGGCCTCAGGAGCCTCACCGGCCACCCCGACAGGATGCCGACGCGTGTCGGCATTTCGATCGGTGACTCGCTCGCCGGTCTGTACGCCACGATCGGCGTGCTGGCTGCGCTTGTTGCCCGACCTGGCAGACAAGGCAAAGGGCAGGACGTCGACGTCTCGATTGCAGAAAGCGTGCTCGGCGTTCTCGAAAGCGTCATCTCCGAATTCGCCGAAACCGGTTCGATCCGTAAGCGTACTGGTCCGATCCTTCCCGGAATCGCCCCATCGAACCTCTATCCGACCGCGGATGGTCAGCCGGTGCTGATCGCCGCAAATGCCGACGGCCTGTTCCGGGAACTGGTCATGGCCATGGATGCGGCGGAGCTCGCCATCGACGAACGATTTTGCAGTCATGCGGCGCGCGGCAGATACCAGCATGAGCTCGATGAGATCATTGCTGCCTGGACGGCGACCAAGACGTTGCCGGAATTACTGCGGCTGATGGACGAGCACGGCATTCCCGCCGGGCCGGTCAACGATGCTCAGGCGGTCGCCAGCGATCCGCATTTCAGGGCGCGCGAGGCGGTCCTGGAAGTCCCGGATGCGACGCTTGGTAGCGTGACCATGCAAGGAGTGTTTCCCAAACTATCGGCGACACCGGGTCGTATCCGTTGGACCGGCCCCGAGCTTGGGGCAGACACTGACGATATCCTATCCCGCCGGCTCGGTTACTCCGCCGAACAGGTCGCGCGGCTGCGGCAGGACGGGGTGGCATGACCGGAAGCGGCATTCATGGCGCCTCTGGCGGGGCGCTGCCCAACTCGGTCAGGATCGTGGAGGTCGGGCCGCGTGACGGCCTCCAGAACGAGCAGGGCGTGGTCCCTCTCGCGGCCAAGCTGTCTTTGATCGACGGCCTCGTTGCCGCGGGGCTTAGGACAGTCGAGGCCGGCAGCTTCGTGTCGCCGCGCTGGGTGCCGCAGATGGCCGATACCGATCGTATCGTAGCCCATTTTCGGCCCAGTGATGCCGTCGAGATGCCGGTCCTGGTTCCTAACCTGCGAGGCCTGGAATTGGCCAAGGCTGCCGGTGCGCGCACGGTTGCCGTCTTCGCCGCGGCGACCGAGAGTTTTTCCCGCGCCAACCTCAATGCCTCGCGCTCGGACAGCCTTGCCCGCCTTTCCGAAGTGGCGGCAGCGGCACAGGGTGACGGCATGCGGGTGCGAGGTTACGTCTCCTGTGCCGTGCACTGCCCTTACGAAGGCTGGGTGGAGCCGGGCGGGGCCGCTGAACTCGCGGCGAGCCTGACCGACATGGGCTGCTACGAGGTTTCGATGTGTGACACCACTGGCGCCGCCTCGCCCGGTCGGGCACTGGCGATGGCGAAGGCAGCGATCGCTGCGGTTCCGATTGATCGGATTGCCGTGCATTTCCACGACACGTTTGGCCAGGCTTTGGTCAATACGCTGGCCTGTCTCGAACTTGGCATCTCGGTAGTTGACAGCTCCGTCTCCGGACTTGGCGGATGCCCCTATTCGCCGGGTGCGGCCGGCAATCTGGCGACGGAAGACCTGGTTTACATGCTCGACGGGCTTGGCATCGCCACCTGCATCGACCTCGATGCGCTGGTCAAGGCGGGCGCGCAAATCTCCGACGTGTTGGGGCGCAAGCCCGCCAGCCGAACGGCTCTGGCCCTTACTTCGCGCCGTTCTGCCCGCCGGATAGTCAAAGACCATCTCTCCAACTGAAAGCGACACGACGATGATGGTGACCACTGCAGACCTCTACGATCATTACCACCAGACCTTGCACGTATGCGAACTGCAGTTCCGCAGCTTTGGTCGTCGCAAGCGCTTCTTCGGGCAATGCGCGACGGTGTGGACGCATGAAGACCATTTGCCGGTACTGAATGCGTTGAAGGCCGACGGCAGCGGCAAGGTGCTGGTCGTCGATGGTGGCGGTTCGCTGAAAGTCGGCGTGATGGGCGACCGCATCGCCGGTGTCGCCGTCGAAAACAACTGGGCGGGCGTGGTAATCTATGGCGCTGTGCGTGACACGTCCGCCATCAACCAGCTCGACATCGGCGTCAAAGCACTGGGTGCGACGGCGCGGCGCGGCTGGAGCCCGGTCTCGGGCACCGGCACCGGCGTGGTCAATTTCGGCGGGGCCCTGTTCAGCCCGGGTCAGTGGATCTATGCCGACGAGGACTGCGTCCTGGTCAGTCCGAATGAACTCGACTTCGAACTTGCAAGCCAGACGGCAGCCCCCATTTCGGCACTTGAGGTGGTGGCAGGCTATAAATGAGCGGTCCGGGCGGCAGGCGTTGCTTCACCGTCCGGCAGGTGGGGCGAGAGCGATGTTTACGCTGGATCATCTTCATTGCTGGAGTAGGGAGCCGGAGGCTGCCGCCGAGACCTATGTCGAAATGTTCGGCGCCGAGCGGGTCTCTGCCAGCGAGACCGTAAATGGTCTGCGCGTCGTCATCCGGCTGGCAGGACAGCTGATTTACATCGAACAGGCGCCAACCGGCGAGGCTGCAACCGGCCTTATCGGCCTTGAGCACTTTGCCCTTTTGACGGATGCGTTCGATACGGTGATCGCAGATCTGCGCGGAAAGCAGGCCCGATTTCTCGTCGGGCCAAAACAAGCTCGGCCTGGCGTCCGGATCGCATTCGTCGAGGTGCCCGATGGCGGGCGAGTGGAACTTGTCGAGAGCGCCGTCCCCATGAATGATGCGCTGCAGCAATCAGAGTGTGCGACGCAACAATCGTAAAGAAAATACCATAATTTGATAATTTAATGTTGACTTGATATTGAATTACCTAATTATGAGAAATGTCGAAAGTTCACCGGGCCGGCAGTGCGCCAAAGTCCAGAAGTGATACATCAAGGGGAAACGCTATGAACCGTCGCATATTCCTAGGCAGCTCCGCCGTACTCGCCGTCTCGCTGCTTGCTTACAGGGGTAACGCATTGGCCCAGGCCCTGGGCACCGATCCCGATCCCGCGCCGATTGGCCTGAAGACCGTCGAGGCTATCTACAAGAGCTCGAACGGCAATGTCGTGGCGATGGATTCGCTGCTCTACATCTATGACAAGAGCATCACCTCCGACGACGTGATCATTGCTGGGTCATATTGCGGTGCCGCCAATCTGCCGCATGCGATCAAGACCGGCGTGAAGGCGATGATCGCGCACAATGCCGGCATCGGTAAGGAGGACGCCGGCATCGGTGCGCTGTACCTCGGTGAAAAACACAATTTCCCGGTTGCCGCAGTGGAATGCATGTCGGCTTCGATCTCGAACGGGCGCTCGATGGCCGCCGGTATCATCAGCCACGCAAACGCCCAGGCACTCGCGCTCGGCGTCAAGCCAGGCCAGAATGTGACCGAGGCGGCCAAGCTGTTGCTTGCCGCCGCGCCCGGCAAGCCAAGCGATGTTGCCGTGCCGTTCGACAAGAAGGTGTTCGAGAAGGGAAGGGTTGGTGCCAGCCGCATCTTTGCTTCCTCTGCGCTGACCAACCTTCGGCCGGAGGATGACCATACCAATGACGTTATCGCCTGGGGCGCGCATTCCGGCGCCATCGCCGCCGATCTGGTGAAGAAGTGGAAGGTCAAGGGCTGGATCGGTAACGATGCCGGCATGGCCAAGAACCACACCGGCATCGGCGGCCTGCCAGCCTGCAACGCCATCGGCGTACCTGCTGCCGCCGTGTCGACCATGTCGGCGCGGATCGGCGATGGCCTTAGCACCTACGAGGACGGCATCATCTCGGCGTTCAACGATCTCGCCCGCCAGAAGGGCCTGCGCGAAGGCATGAAGGCTTCCGAGGCGCTTCAGCTGCTCGCGGCGTAAGCTGACAATCGCGAGGCCGGATCCTGTTTGTCCGGCCTCTTACTCGTTCAATTTCAACTGAGGAGCATGTGCCATGCGAACCGAGGATTTCGACTACAACCACGCGGGGCAGAGTTTCGGCGCATATGCTGCCCATAACGAGACGCTGATCGGCAAACGTCCCGGCGTCCTTGTGATCCACGATTTGTGGGGCCTCGGCGAACAGCCCAAGGAGCGAGCACGCCGCCTGGCGGAACTCGGTTATGTCGGGCTTGCCATCGATCTTTTCGGTGACAGGTTTCAGCCCAAGGCGCTGACCGAGGCGCTGCCCATCGTCGGCGAGATGCGGGCAAACTCGCGCAGTTTCCGCGACCGCCTGCGCGCCGGCCTCGACCAGCTTGCCAACCATCCGCAGGTCGATTCCTCTCGGTTGGGTGCGATCGGCTTTTGCCTCGGTGGCATCGCCGTGCTGGAGCTGGCCCGCGATGGCGCCGACCTCAGCGGCGTGGTCTGCTTCCACGGCAACCTTGATGCCGTCGAGCCGGCGCAAAAAGGTGCGGTCAAGGCCAAGGTGCTCGTCTGCACCGGCGGCGGGGACGGCATCGTTCCTGATGCCCAGGTCTCGGCGTTCCAGGAAGAAATGCGCAACGCTGATGCCGACTGGCAGGTCAACGTCTATGGCGGGGCCGAGCACAGCTTCACCAACATATATGCCGACCGGGCCGGCATTCCCGGCGTCAGCTATCACGAAAAGGCCGATCGCCGTTCGTGGGAGGCGATGCGCGGCTTCTTTGCCGAGGCCTTCGCCAAGTAGCCGACCGTACGCGATCGCCGCTCACGGGCGGCGGCCATCCCGCATTCCATAGCCGCCGCTTCTGAGCGTTTCACAATGCCTCGCGGCGGCGGCCTGCCGGGCGATAGCTCCAGCCCGGATAACAGTCATGCTTGTCGACCAGACCAGGCCTGCGCGCGATGTGGCGCGCGCCCCGATACCTTGGCGCGCCGTCGCGCTTCTTTCGCTCGCCGCCTTTGCCAGCGCCGCGTCCATTCGCGTCGCCGACCCGCTTCTGCCGGCCATCGGTGGGGAGTTCGGGGTCAGTACGGGTGTCGCTGCCAATGTGGTGATCGCATTTTCGATCACTTACGGCATGTTTCAGCTCGTCGGTGGCCTGATCGGCGACCGCTTCGGCAAACTCCGCACCGCGACCGTCGCAACGCTGCTTTCGGGCTTCGGGGCACTGCTCTGCGTCTACGCCGTGTCGATCGATGCTTTGACCCTTGCCCGCCTGGCATCAGGCGCGACCGCAGCGGCCATCATGCCGATGGCGCTGGCCTGGATCGGCGATGCCGTCGATTTCGAGCAGCGCCAGAACGTTCTCGCCCGCTTCCTGCCGGGACAGATCCTCGGCGTGGTCTTCGGCCAGGCCATCGGCGGTGTGCTCGGCGAGTTCATGGGCTGGCGCAGCGTTTTCCTGGTCATCGCCTGCCTGCAATTCGCCGTCGGCGCCGTGATGCTGGTCGAGCTGTGGTTGCGTCGAAAATCCGAGGCCAAAGCCAGGACGGAAAACCTTGGCCCGGTGGCCCTCTTCAAACGCATGGCCGGCCTGCTTCGCGACCGCTGGGTGCAGACGGTTCTTGCAGCGGTGTTTGTCGAGGGCTTTGCCGTATTCGGCGCAATAGCGTTCTTGGCAAGCTACCTGCAGTTGGAGTTCGGCCTCAGCGTTGGCGGCGCAGGGCTGGTCGTCGCCGCCTTCGGTCTGGGCGGGCTCGTCTTCTCGGCAAGCTCGCAGCGGCTGCTCGACTGGATGGGGCCGGCGGGGTTGGCGCGGCGCGGCGGGCTCGTGCTTTCCGTCGCGTTCGGGGTGTTCAGCGTCCTGCCCACCATCTGGCTCGCCCCGGTTCTGAGCGTGGCCATGGGTCTCGGCTTCTACATGCTGCACAACACGTTGCAGGTGAGCGCCACGCAGATGGCGCCCGAAGCACGGGGCACGGGGGTCGCGATCTATGCGTCGTCGCTGTTCTTCGGCCAGACGGTGGGCGTTGCCGTCGCAGCGGTGGTCTTCGACAGATGGGGTGCTGCCCCGATCTTCATTGCTTCGTCCATCATCCTGCCGCTGCTCGCTTCCTGGTTTGCCGCACGGCTCGGCCACAACGCGGATCGCTAGGTCCTGTCGTCGTACCAAGTTGGCGGGCGGCGCTGAACGCCCTTGGGTGGTCTTCGTAAGCGAAATTGGGTAAATAATCAAAAAATGAGAATTTGCGATTGACAGTTGATATTAAATTATCACTATGGAGTTATAGGAGATCGATATGACGCTTACCACCGTTGAGGCCGGTGCCTACCTGCACCACATTCACCTTCACAGCCCGGATCCGGACGGCCTGGCGCAATTCTACAGCGACACCATGGACATGCCGGTGCTCGAGCGCGACGGCGATGTCATCATATGCCGCGGTTCGCGTCGCCGCGTTTTGATCAGCAAGGGGCCGGCAAAGAAGCTGGCGCATTGCGCCTTTGCCTGCCGCGACGCGATCGGGCTGCGCCGGATCCATGAGCGCGCCCTCCAGGAGGGACTCGATCCGCGCACCTTCTCCACGCCGCTGCTCGGCCCCGGTGCCTTCGTCGTTCGCGATCCGGATGGAAACCAGGTGGTCTTCGGACTGGCCAAGGCTGGCGACGAGATCAAGGGCGGCATCAACGGCCCTATCCAGCATTTGACGCTTGCCTCGCAGGACATTGGCGCCATCGAGCGGTTCTACGCTGGCATGTTGGGATTTGCCGTGTCGGACCGGGTGCTGAGCGACGACGGCGAGGTGATGACCTGCTTCATGCGCTCCAACCACGAGCACCACACGTTGGCCTGCTTCCTCCATCGTGACCGCTCGGGCATCGATCACCACTCCTACGAGGCCGGTGATTTCACCACCATCCGCGACTGGTGCGATCGCTTCGCCGACCGTGAGATCAAGCTGATGTGGGGGCCGGGCCGCCATGCGCCGGGCAACAACATCTTCATCTTCATCGTCGATCCGGACGGCAACTGGATCGAAGTTTCGGCTGAGCTTGAGGTCGTCTACGACCGGCCAGTTCGCGAGTGGCCACATGTCGAGCGGACGCTCAACATGTGGGGCGATGGTTTGATGCGGGCCTGAGGAGAGCACCATGCGGTATGTATCTTTTGAAGCCGAGGGCAGGGCAAGCTACGGCATCGGCACCGATCGGGGCATTTTCGATCTCGGCGCCCGAATCGGCTCCGTCATTCCCGACCTGAAGTCCTATCTCAAGGCGTCGGAGCTCGGACTTGTTCCGTCAGCTCAGGCGAATTTGTCCGCCGACTACGCGGTAGGCGACATCGCCTACCTGCCGCCGATCACCGAGCCGGGCAAGGTCATCTGCGTAGGTCTGAACTATGAAGGCCATCGTCTGGAGACAGGGCGGCCGAAGCAGACCTATCCGACGCTGTTTGCGCGCTTTGCCGACACGCTGATCGGACATGGCGTGGCGATCCGCCGGCCGCCGGTATCCAGCGACCTCGACTATGAGGGCGAACTTGCAGTGGTCATCGGCCGCAGCGGCTTTCGCATCCCCAAGAGCGAAGCGGCATCTTATGTTGCAGGCTATTCCTGCTTCAACGACGCGTCGCTGCGCGATTTCCAGGTCCATACGCACCAGTTCATGCCGGGCAAGAACTTCCCCGCCACCGGCGCGTTTGGGCCTGATATGGTGACGCCCGATGAAGTAGGCGAGCTTGACAACCTCAAGATCGAGACCCGCCTCAATGGCGTCGTCGTCCAGCAGGCGAAGCTGGAGGAGCTGCTGTTTTCGGTCGAGGACCTGATCGCATATATCTCGATCTTCACCCCGCTTTCGCCCGGCGACGTGCTGATTACCGGCACGCCGGGTGGCGTCGGCTTCAAGCGTACGCCACCTCTGTTCATGAAACCTGGCGATGTTGTTGAAGTCGAGATTGATAAAGTCGGTCATTTACGCAATGAAATCGCAGAGGAACTGCCGAGAGGATAGTCATGTCAGGATTGGATCGGTTTGTTGCGGTGCTGTCGCTGTACAGCGAGACCGCCGATGTCTGGTCCGTCCAGGAAATGGCGAACGCCTTGGACATGCCCGCGAGCACCGTCTACCGCATCGTTCGGGACCTGGTGAAAGCCTCGTTCCTCGAACCGGCGACCAGTGCCCGCTACCGGCTGGGCTCGGCCTTTCCGCGCTATGACAGGCTGGCGCGCAACACCGATCCGGTGGTGCGCGCCGGAAGCTCGCTGCTGCATGAGATCGTTCACCAGGCGCGGGTGCCGTGCGTCGCTCTGCTGTCGAGGCTCTGCAACGACATGGTGATGTGCATCGACCATGAGGCGGCAAAGGATGTCGAGTTCGAGTGGAGCCTGTTCGAGCGCGGGCGGCCGATCCCGCTGACCAAGGGGTCGACGTCAAAGGTGATCCTGGCGCAGCTTCCGGCGCAGCAGCGCAAGAAGCTGCTCACCAGCAAAGACAGCAACGGTTCGGCCGCGGGGGCTGAGCTCAGCCAGAAGGGCGAGTTTTTCACCTTCATCCGCAAGCAGGGCTACCATATCTCATATGGTGAGATCGATCCGACGCTGATCGCCATCGCCGCGCCAATCTCGGTGCCGGAAATGGGGCTAGCGGCAAGCATCAGCCTGATCCTCGAAGACAAGACCAACAACGAGGATCTGGAGCGTCGGCTGGTGCTTCTGCTGGTGTCGTCGGCCAGTCTGCTGACCGAACAATTGCGACGCTCGGAAGTGACCGAGATCATTGGTCAGAGCGCCACGGGATAAGCTGCGCGCATAGCAATACTTGACCGCAAGAGGCGGAATCTCGTGGGCGAGGCGCACGGGAAATGTGGACGGATGCCTTGCGGCCACGAGGAAGCAATTGGAAGGAAGGCGGAGATGGCCGATTATCAGTACGACATCGCGGTGCTTGGCGCCGGGCCAACAGGTCTCACCATCGCCAATCTGCTCGGAAAGGCTGGCGTGCGTGTCGTCCTGATTGAGCGCAATGCATCGACCGTTGCCGAGCCGCGGGCCGTGTCGATCGACGATGAGTCGCTGCGCTCGATGCAGGCAACCGGACTGGTCGGCGAGGTGCTCAAAGACGTTGCCCAGGACTACGGCTCCTATTACTACTCCGCGCGGGGAACGCGATTTCTTGCCGTTGCGCCCAGCAGCCGCGACTACGGCTTTCCCAAGCGCAACGCGTTTTCACAGCCGTTGCTTGAGGCGACGTTGAGGCGAGGCCTCGAGCGCTATTCCAATGTCGAGACGCTGTTTTCGCATAGTTGCGAGGAGATCGACGAACGAGCCGATGGCGTCGTGCTAAGCCTCAAGGATGCCGACGGTCGCGATGTTACCGTGCAGGCGGCCTATATGGTCGGCAGCGATGGCGCACGTTCGATGGCGCGCAGGCATGTCGGCGCGACATTCGACGGCTCGACCTACAAGCAGCGCTGGCTGATCGTCGATCTGGCGTCGACCCGCGAGCGGCTGCGCCAGACGCGCATCATGTGCGACCCGGCGCGCCCGTTCATCACCTTGCCTGGGCCGCGGGGCATTCGCCGCTACGAGTTCCTGCTGCACGATCATGAAAACGACGGCTCGATGACGAGCGACGAAGCGATCCACCGCCTGCTCTCAGCCCATGGTCCGGACGCCGACCAGCCGGTGGTGCGCCGCCAGATCTACACCTTCCATGCCAGGATCGCCGACCGCTGGAATACGGAACGCATCTACCTCGCTGGCGACGCAGCGCACCTGTCGCCGCCATTTGCCGGGCAGGGCATGAACAGCGGCGTTCGCGACGCGCACAACATCGCCTGGAAGCTTGCCTCGGTGGTCAAGGGCGAGATCGGGTCAGGGCTGCTGAAGTCGTACCAGGCCGAACGCCAGCCTCATGCCGCAGCGCTGATCCAGCTTGCCGTCCGCTCAGGCGGGGTGATGGTGCCGTCGTCGCGGCTGCATGCCTGGCTGGTCCAGTCGGCCTTCAGGATCAGCAGCCTCATCCCGAGCGTGCAGGCCTATTTCGCGCAGATGAAGTACAAGCCGAAGCCGCATTACACCAAGGGCTTCGTCAGAACCGACGACGAAGAACTGAACATCGCTGGCCGCATGATGCCGCAGCCGACAGTTGAGACAGCAGACGGCCAACGCTCACAGCTCGACGATCTGCTCGGGGCCGGCTTCCGTCTCGTTGCCTTTGGCGACGATGCACAGCGCGTGCTTGGGGAAGTGCGCGGTCAGTGGATGGGTATCGACGTCGGACAGCCGCTCGCGATCCTGCCTTCCACCACGCTGCCCGATCGCGAGGCTGCAGCCGAAATCGAGGTCGTGCGCGAGCTTGACGGGCTGATGGGAGCAAACATGCCTGCCGGCCGCACGGTGCTGATGCTCATTCGTCCCGACCGATATGTGGCTGCCGCGACAACGGTTTCGCCTGCTGTCTTCGCTGCCCGTGTCCAGTCGATGGTGCTGGATTGCGGCGAAGGCCGAACTCTGCCTTCGGCCTGACATCAAGCTTTTCAAAGCGCCCTTTTACCCCCGCGATATGGGGATCATTGCGCCGTGGCATCGCTGGCGTACCAATGCGTTTGTCGCTCGAATTGCCTTAAAATGATAAATTAGATAATAATGATTTACATAATTATCAAAATACGCCAATAATAATGAGTATGATCTGCGCGCCCTGCCGCGCATAGGTTCGATGAGGCTGCCGAGGCTCAATAGCCTGGGAAGGGACGCCGGAGGACATCGAGCCCAGCGCAGATCGCATCGAAGGGAGGAAATCGATGAAACTGTTCCGTGTTTGCGTTGCCGCAACGCTGGCCCTGCCGCCTTTTGGCGCGACAGCCGCATCGTTCGGATCGACCATGCCGGTGGACCGGTGGTCGCTCTGATCGACCAGCAGGACACTGCGATCCGCAACGGCGCTCTGATATCCAGGGCGCCGCATCCCGAACGGACTGACAATTCTGGCTGAAGTGCGCCGATCCGCGCAACCACACCTGCTGAAAGACGTCCAAAGTCGTTCTGACGCCCAGGTATTCGCGCGATGTGGCGGTGAGCTGGCCGCAGATGTCTTTCATATCGCAATCATCGATCAACAGGGGATCCAGGTCTCGCCGAAGGCATTGCGGGCTCTCCGATTGGGTTCTCGGCTTGCTGTTCTCTGGTACATCGACAAGGAGGGAATTGGAATGAGTGAAGACATTCATTTGCAAGACTTAAATTTCCTCAATAAATGTACGGAAATCTTTTCTTGTAAATTCAAGAAGATTTTCAATAACGAAGGTATACATACTGATGACGGCGCGATTTGCGTTGCGGAAAAGCTCGCGGTCGAGATTGCCACGGCCCTGACGTGTCTTTCTCTCGGGGATCTGCAGGCCATTGGTGACATGCGGTCCGGCCTGACTGGCCTGGCGTCGCAATTTGTTCGTGCTCTTGCGGTCGAGGCTGCGCGTCCATGTTTGACGAAAAACGATGGTGGCGCGGGAAAACTGGCGGTGGCGTCGACGACCGACATTTCGTCCCAAAGCCAATGTCGCGGCGACCTGGAATCCATGGTCATCGAGGATTGGGCGGGTCGCGTGGCTGGGGCAACGTACCTGGAGGAAAACCTTCGCATACCGCGATCCACCCTGCATCGATGGCATCGGCGCAACGAGGTCGTCGCATTGCGCAAGGGGCGCCAGCGTCATGTGTTCCCCTTGGCTCAGTTCGTCGATGGAAGGCCCGCGTCCGGCATACCGGAAGTGCTTTCATACATCTCCCATCCACGGCTTGCGTGGTTTTGGATGCTGCATCCTTCGCCCCTGCTCAACGGTCGCGTTCCGATTGAATTGCTCCGGCAGGACATGGTGGGCGATGTAGTGTCGGCCGCGCGCGAATATTCACGAACTTCGTGAAACAAGGCGAATGATTGCAATGATCAGCAATAAATTTTCCAGTTGTTTAAGTAATGACTTCCGATTTTTGACATATAATCCAAATGTGCAATTTGTGCCGTTTGCATCTATTGTGTCATTGTTTGTAATAGTTGTGATTTTTATATCACTTGTTGTTGTGAATTGCCTGTAATTTCACTGATTGCAAAAATTTATTTTGATATATCCACATCGCTAATATATATAGTCTGACTGAAAGAGTGGCCTAACAAGGTATTCTTTCAAATCACCTAGGGGTATTGGTAGTATAGCTTGTAGTTGGCAAGCATACCAAGCCATTCATTAAATAAGTTACTTGAGGATATACGATGGACATTAAGGGGATTACTCTCAGTTCCGCTGCGGCTCTGCTCGCCGTCTCCGGTGCTCATGCGGCCGACGCAGTCGTCGTCGCTGAGCCGGAACCGATGGAGTACGTCCGCATCTGCGACGTCTACGGCGCGGGCTTCTACTACATTCCCGGCACCGAGACCTGCCTGAAGATCGGCGGCCTCGTTCGTTACCAGATCGACGTGAAGGACACCGACGATGGCTGGCGCAAGACGGCCACGGCGCGTCTGAAGGTCGATGCCCGCTCGGAAACCGAGTACGGCACGTTCAAGCGCTACATCGAGCTGAATTTTGCGAACAACGGTTCCGATGTTTCTACGCTTGCCATTCGTTATGCCTACTTCGAACTCGGCGGCCTGATGGTCGGACGCAACGACACGCTGTTCGACGGCAATTTGGACGGCGAGTTCGACAAGGGCGGCGGCACCTTCATCAATCAGATCCGCTACTCGTTTGACGCCGGCAATGGCATTGCCGTGTCCGTCGGCCTGGAAGAAGAAGCCAATAACTTCGACTACGTGCCGCTCGTCACCGGCAAGGTGTCGATCGTGCAGGGCTGGGGTACGCTCAACCTTTTCGCCGCCTATGACGATCGCTTCTCCGAGTTCGCCCTCAAGGGTCTCGCGAACATCAAGGCAGCGGATGCCCTGACGCTCCAGGCGATCGCGACCTATGAGTCTGGCGCGACCTGGTTTGGCTTGCTTGCACCGTACTCCGGTTACGAATGGTCGGCCGGCGGCTATCTGAAGTATGCCGTCAACAAGAAGCTGTCGGTTGGTGCTGGCGGTCAGTACTTCAGCGGCCGCCACGTCGGCAACTTCGTCACTGGCCAGACCGACGACCTCAACGCCGACGACTGGGCAGTCGGAGCGGTCGTCGACTACAAGATCGTCGAAAACCTGAGTGCCAAGCTTGCTGTCAACTACAACGATGGCGACAGCTATCCGCTCGATGGCTCGTTCTCGGGCTTCCTGCGCCTCGACGCTGCGTTTTAATCAGTTCAGCAGTTGATGAGGGCAAACCCGGCGGTAATCCGCCGGGTTTGTTTCGTTTGGGGGATAGCGGCTTCAGCGTCATTGCCTTCGGTGATGACGTGCAGCGCGTGAGCCAGCAAGCATGCCGGTGTTGGGGCGGCGCCGGTCGCTGCCAATCCTGCCTTCCTCCATGGCGCTGCCGGTGCTCATCCGCCTCTGGCCGACACAGAGCCGCGGCGACGACAGGTCGCGGCTGCCACTGCGGCAGCTTCGGATTCGCGATCGGCAGTTCCGGTGCCGCGCCAAGCTTGCGCTCCAAGATGGCGGTAATTCCTAAAAATGATAATTTTGGTATGTTTAATGTTTACAAAATTATCAAAATACGCAAATCTTAATGTATGGCCTGCGCATCCTTTCGCGCATTGGCCCGATAGGTATGTCCCGCTTGGCTTGATGGTTCAGGGGAGGGCGTCGGAGGAGGTCGGGCTGAGGCGTAGGCCGCATCGGAGGGAGGAAGTCGATGAAGCTTTTCAGAATTTGCTTTGCCGCCATGGTGGCACTTGCGCCGTTTGGCGCGTCGGCCGACGAGGTCGTTCTCAAGTCCGTTTCGACCTGGCCGAGTTCCTACGCCGTGGTGAAGGAATATCTTCGCTTCGTCGAGCGCGTGAACGAGACCGGCAAGGGCGTTGTGAGGATCGACCATATCGGTGGACCGGAGGTCGTTCCGGCCGACCAGCAGGACACGGCGATCCGCAACGGCGTGTTCGACATCCAGTTCGGCGCCGCATCCTACTATTCCGGCGTGGTGCCCGAAGCCGATGCGCTGAAGTCATCCGAGATCTCGCCGATCGAGGCCCGCAAGGCCGGTGCTATCGAGCTGTTGTCCGGTATCTGGCGCAAGAAGCTCAATGCCGAGGTGCTGGGGTGGATGAGCGGCGGCATCGGCTTCTACCTCTACCTGACCGAAGCGCCGAAGCTGACGCCCGAGGGTGTGCCGGATCTGCGCGGCCTGAAGCTGCGCTCGTCTTCGGCCTACAAGGATTGGTTCGAGGCCATGGGCGCCACCAATGTGATGATGGCGCTGCCCGAAACCTTCTCCGCCTTCGAGCGCGGCATGGTCGACGGCCTTGCCGCGACCGGCATCAACTTTCGCGATGTCGGTGTCACCAAGTTCATCAAGGCACGGGTGAGCCCGGCCGTCTGGCAGATCGATACGCTGATCGTGATGAATGCCGGCAAGTTCGATGCCCTGCCGGAGCAGGCTCGCAAGGTGCTGGTCGCGGCTGCTGTCGAGCAGGAGGCGCGGACCATGGATGCCTATCGCGTCCAAGCCGACGAGGAGGCGGCCGAGATCGCCAAATCCGGCGTGCAGTTCATCGATCTGGGCCCTGATGCAGGGGCAAAATACAAGGCGCTCGCCCACGAACTCGTATGGGAGCGTCTGGCACGCAACGCGCCTGACAGCGCTGAAGCGCTGCGTCGCGCTCTCTCCAAGTAATCCTCCCAGGGTGCCGTCGACGCGAAGGACGCGTCGGCGGCACGGCCGAAAGTGAAATCTGGAGATAATCGTGGCTTCCATTGCAAAGACTTATGATGCGGTGAGCGACGCGTGCTGCGTTGGCCTGGCCGGCGCGGCCTTGGTGTTCACCTGCGTATCCGTCCTCTACGACGTCGGCGCACGTGCTGCCGGCGTGCAGCCGCCGATCTGGACGAGTGCTGCGACCGAATATGCCATGCTGCTTCTGACGATGGCGATCTCACCTTATCTGGTGCGTCACCAGGGTCATGTGCGCATCGAAATTCTCAGCCGGGCATTGCCCACAGCCGCGCGTGCGCTGTTGCACAGGGGCGTCAGCCTCGTCGCCTTCGGCGTCTGCATGGCTGTCGTCGTCATTGCCGTGCGCATGGGCCTCGACACTCATGGCCGCGGTGAGCTCGACATCCGCTCGATCGAGCTGCCGCGCTGGGTGCTGTTTGCCGCCATCGCCACGGGCTTCGGCCTGTGCGCGGTGGAGTTCCTGCGCCAGGGCCTGTCGCCGGTCACTGAAGGCGGCGAAACCGCCGGAGGGTTGTGATCATGGTCTGGTACCTCGCGGGCACGCTGCTGGTCGGGCTGATCGTCGCGTCGATGGCCTCGACACTGCCTGTCGCCTTTGCCTTCCTGCTTGCCAATATGATCGGGGTGCTGGTCTTCATCGGCGGCCAGGCCGGACTTGAGCAACTCGTCGCCAATGCGACGACCTCGATCACCTTGTTCACGCTGGTGACGATCCCGCTGTTCATCCTGATGGGAGAACTGTTCTTCCACACCGGCGTTTCGAA
Organism: Aminobacter carboxidus; assembly: GCF_014863355.1. Taxonomy (GTDB): domain Bacteria; phylum Pseudomonadota; class Alphaproteobacteria; order Rhizobiales; family Rhizobiaceae; genus Aminobacter; species Aminobacter carboxidus. The sequence continues at coordinate 18,814 of NZ_JACZEP010000024.1, forward strand.
CCGCATCTTCGATGTGCTCGACAAGCTGTTCGGCCGCCTGCCGGGCCGGTTGTCCTACATGACCGTGTCGGGCGGCACGCTGTTTGCGGCGCTGTCGGGGTCAAGCATGGCCAACACGGCTCTGCTCGGCGCCTCGCTGCTGCCGGAAATGACACGGCGCGAATACAAGAACCACCTTTCGATGGGCCCGATCGTCGCCTGCGGCGGTCTCGCGATCATCATTCCGCCGTCCGGCCTCGCAGTCCTGCTCGGCAGCCTCGCCCATCTCGACATCGGCGCGCTGCTGCTTGCCGGTCTCGTGCCCGGGCTGCTTCTCGCGCTTCTCTATGCCGCCGTGATCTTCATTTCGGTGCGCCTCGATCCGAATGCCGCGCCCCGCTACGATGTCGAGCCGGCAAGCTGGCCGGAGATCATGCGCCTCGTCGGTGTCAACCTCTTGCCCATGGCCTTCGTCATATTCCTCGTTGTCGGGCTGATCGTGCTCGGTCTGGCGACGCCGACGGAATCCGCTGCCTTCGGCGTGCTCGGCGTGGTCATCGTCGCGGCCTGTTTCCGCAGCCTCAGTCTTGCGGCGATCCAGAAGGCGATCGTCGGCTCGGCCAAGGTCAGCGGCATGGTCTTCCTGATCATCATGGGTTCTTCGACATTCAGCCAGCTTCTGGCCTTTTCCGGCGCCTCGCCGGGGCTCATCTCCTGGGCGACTTCGCTCGATGTCGCGCCGGTGGTTTTGCTTGCGGCGATGTTCGGGGTGCTGCTCTTCCTCGGCCTGTTCATGGAAGCGGCATCGATCATGATGCTGACCGTGCCGATCTTCTTTCCGCTGGCGCTCGGCCTCGGCTACGATCCGATCTGGTTCGGCATCATCATGCTGATCTCGCTGGAGATCGGTCTCGCCACCCCGCCATTCGGCATGGGACTGTTCGTCCTGTTGGGCGTCGCTCCCAAAGGGACTACGCTAGGGCAGGTCAGCCTGGCCGTCCTGCCCTACCTTTTGTGCACCGTCTTCCTCGTCTTGCTGCTGGTTGCCTTTCCCCAACTCACGGCCACTTTCAGATGACAGCGGCGTTGTTCGACAATCTCGCCGGCATTTTTGCGCTAACGCCGCGTTCGCGGGGTGGCCAGGGCTTCAAGCGGCAGTGCGGTCTTGTACTTGACCTGCTTGAGGGCAAAGCTCGAGCGAATGTTGGCGACGCCACGGGTCTTGGACAGGCGGTCGACGATGAAATGCTGGAGCGCAACCGTGTCGCGCACGACGACGCGCAGCAGATAGTCGGAATCGCCGGTCATCAGATAGCACTCCATGACCTCGGGAAAGCGCGCCATCGCCGCCTCGAAAACATCGAGCAGCGCCTCGGTCTGCTTCTCCAGTGTGACCTGGATGAAGACACTGACATCAGCGCCCAGCATTACCGGATCGAGCAGGGCGACGCGGCGTGTGATGATGCCCGCCTCGTCAAGGGCACGCACGCGGGCAAGGCAGGGGGATGCCGACAGCCCGACGCGCGCGGCAAGCTCGGCGTTTGTCAGGCTGGCGTCCTCCTGGATCTCCGAGAGGATACGCATGTCTATCGCGTCAAGATGCATGTGCAGAATATCCTGCTGAATGTAAAAGGTGTGGCAGCATTATCTGCTGAATTTTGTGAAATTTGCAACACCTTCGGCAGGAAATGCCGGAGCCTTGCCGCTATCCTCGCGCGCAAGTGGAAACTCAAGGAGCTGGAGCGCCATCATGCTCACCAAGACCCCATCCGCCCCTATCGGTGATGCCAGCGCCGGATTTGACGGCGACCCACAGGAGACAGCCGACTGGCTGGCCTCGCTCGAATCGCTGTTCTTCAATTCCGGCGGCACGCGCGCAGAGTTCATACTCAGCGAGCTCGACCGCAAGGCCAAGGAGCTTGGCATCGTCCACGACGCTCTGCCGTTCTCGCCCTACCGCAACAGCATTTCGCTCGAAAAGCAGACGCCGTTTCCCGGCGACCTCGCCATGGAAGAGCGCATCACCGCAATCATCCGCTGGAACGCGCTGGCGATGGTCGTGCGGGCCAACACGGCCTATGGCGAACTCGGTGGCCACATTGCGAGCTACGCCTCGGCGGCTGAGATCTTCGAAGTCGGCTTCAACCACTTCTTCCGCGCCGACACCGGCGAGGGTGACGGCGACGTGGTCTTCTTCCAGCCGCACTCTGCGCCCGGCGTCTATGCCCGCGCCTATCTCGAGGGGCGCCTTTCAGAAGAACATCTCAAGCACTACCGCCAGGAGATCGGCGGCACCGGACTGTGTTCTTATCCGCATCCCTGGCTGATGCCCGACTTCTGGCAGGTGCCGACGGGTTCGATGGGCATCGGCCCGATCACCGCGGTCTACCAGGCACGCTTCATGCGTTACCTGAGCGATCGCGGCCTCGCCAATACCGAGGGCCGCCACGTCTGGGGGGTGTTCGGCGACGGCGAAATGGACGAGCCGGAGTCGATCGCCGGCCTGTCGATCGCGGCGCGTGAAAAGCTCGACAACCTGACCTTCATCATCAACTGCAACCTGCAGCGCCTCGACGGCCCGGTGCGCGGCAACGGCCAGATTATCCAGGAACTGGAAAGCACCTTCCGCGGGGCGGGCTGGAACGTCATCAAGGTGCTGTGGGGATCTGAGTGGGATGCACTGTTTGCCCGCGATACCCAGCACGCGCTGCTTCGCCGCTTCGCTGCCACCGTCGATGGCAAATACCAGACGCTTGGTGCCAAGGATGGCGCCTACAACCTGGCGCATTTTTTCGAGGAGGATCCCGAGGTCAAGGCGCTGGTCGCCCACATGTCGGACCGCGACATCGATGCGCTGAAGCGTGGCGGCCACGACTTCAGGAAGCTCTTCGCCGCCTTCGAAGCGGCCAAGGCGACCAAGGGTCGGCCGACGGTCATCCTCGCCAAGACCAAGAAGGGTTTTGGCATGGGCGGCGCCGGTGAATCCCGCATGACGGCGCACCAATCCAAGAAGCTCGACGTCGAGGGCTTGCTGACCTTCCGCGATCGTTTCTCACTGCCTTTGAGCAATGCGCAGGTCGAGCAGATCGCGTTCTACAAGCCGGCTGAAGACAGCGCCGAGCTCAACTATCTCCGGTCGCGCCGCGAGGCGCTTGGCGGCTATTTGCCGGCGCGCCGCCGCACGGCCGCCCCGGTCACGATCCCGCCGCTGGCAAGCTATGCCGACTTCGCCCTCAATGCCGATGGCAAGGAGATGTCGACGACAATGGCCGCGGTCAGGCTGCTCGGCAACATGATCAAGGACAAGGAACTCGGGCCGCGTATCGTGCCGATCGTCGCCGACGAAGCGCGTACCTTCGGCATGGCCAATCTGTTCCGCCAGGTCGGCATCTATTCGCCGGTCGGCCAGCTCTACGAGCCGGAAGATGCCGGCTCGATGCTCTACTACAAGGAAACCAAGAACGGGCAGCTGCTCGAAGAGGGCATCACCGAGGCCGGCGCGATCTCGTCCTGGGTGGCGGCGGCGACGTCCTACAGCGTGCACAACCTCGCCATGCTGCCGGTCTACATCTACTACTCGATGTTCGGTTTCCAGCGTGTCGGAGACCTGATCTGGGCGGCGGCCGACCAGCGTTCGCGCGGCTTCCTGATCGGGGCGACTGCCGGCCGCACGACGCTCGCCGGCGAAGGCCTGCAGCACCAGGATGGATCGAGCCTGCTGGTTGCATCGACCGTTCCGAACTGCCGCGCCTACGATCCGACATTCGCCTATGAATTGGCGGTCATTCTCGACCACGGCGCCCGCGCAATGATGGAACAGGGCATCGACGAGTTCTACTACGTCACCGCCATGAACGAGAACTACGCCCAGCCTTCGATGCCGGCAGGCGTGGAGGCCGACCTCATCAAGGGGCTCTACCAGCTTGCCAGCCACAAGCCCAAGAAGGCTACCGGCCTTGTTCGTCTGCTTGGCTCCGGCACCATCCTGCCGCAGGTGATCGAGGCGGCACAGATGCTCGCCAACGATTGGGGCGTGGCCTCCGAAGTGTGGAGTGCGACCAGCTTTTCCGAGCTGTCGCGCGATGCAAGGGAGGTGGAGCGTCACAACCGCTACAACCCGCTGGCCGAAGCTGCGGTCAGCCATCTCGCCAGCTGCCTGCCGGGCAAGGCGCCGATCATTGCCGCCACCGACTATGTGCGCGCCTATCCGCAGCTGATCGCCTCCTATGTCGAAGCGCCTTTCACGGCGCTCGGCACCGACGGCTTCGGCCGCAGCGATACGCGCGCTGCGCTTCGCGACTTCTTCGAGGTCGATCATCGTCACGTCACGGTGGCTGCCCTTGCCGCACTCGTCGCCGAAGGAACGGTGACGCGCCAGACGGTTGCCGATGCCATCGCCCGCTACGGCCTCGACGGTGCTGTCGATGCGCCCTGGCTGCGTTGATCCGGGTCGAGTTCCAGTTCTGAAAGAGTTGATATGAGCCAGCAAATGGAAGTCAGGTTGCCTGACATAGGTGACTACAAGGATGTGCCGGTCGTCGAGTTCCTGGTGAAGCCCGGCGATATCGTTGCGGTCGAAGACCCGTTGATGACTGTGGAATCCGACAAGGCGACGATGGAGATTCCAGCACCCTTCGCCGGAACCGTCAGGGAGTTCGCGGTGGCGATCGGCACCCGCGTGTCGCAGGGCGCGCTGCTGCTGACCATCGATGCCACCGCGCCGGCCACGGTGCCTTCGGCAGCCACGCCAGAAAACAAAAAGACCGAAGCCGCTGCCGCTGCTCCCCCCGTTAGGGCAGAACCGTCGGCGACAGCGAAGGTAGCACCGGTTGCAACAATGGCGAGCACTTTGCCAGCGGTCACCGCTGTCGGAGCCCATGCGACGCCGTCGGTGCGCGCCTTCGCCCGCGAGCTTGGCGTCGAACTTGGCATGGTCAAGCCTTCCGGCGCAAAGGGCAGGATACTGCGCGACGACATTACCGCGCATATCAAGGAGCGCCTCGCCGGAGGCTCCCCAGTGCAGGTGCCCGGTTCCGCCATCGGCGCAGGCCTGCCGGCCTGGCCTGCGGTCGACTTCGAGAAGTTCGGCCCGGTCGAGCGCCAGCCCCTGTCGCGTATCCAGAAGATCTCGGGCGGCAATCTCACCCGCAACTGGCTGACCATTCCGCATGTCACCAACTTCGACAAGGCTGACGTGACGGGGCTCGAGGAGTTCCGCAAGGAGCTCAATGCGGCGAACAAGGACGCCAAGGTGACGATGGTAGCCTTCCTGATAAAGGCATCGGCGCTGGCGCTCAAGGCGTATCCGCGCTTCAACGCCTCGCTCGACGGCGAGGAGCTGGTGCTCAAGAACTATGTGCATATCGGCTTTGCCGCCGACACGCCCAAGGGACTGATGGTGCCGGTGATCCGCGATTGCGACCGCAAGGGCGTTCTCGATATCGCCACCGAGATGCGCGCGCTCGCCGACAAGGCGCGCGGGACTGGGCTGTCGGCCGCCGACATGCAGGGAGGATGTTTCTCGGTGTCGTCACTTGGCGGCATTGGCGGGGCAGGCTTCACGCCGATCATCAATGCGCCTGAGGTGGCGATCCTCGGCGCCGGCCGCTCGGCAATGGAAGCCATCTGGGACGGCAAGGCCTTCCAGCCGAGGCTGATCATGCCGGTCTCGCTGTCGTGGGATCACCGGGTCATCGACGGTGTCGCTGCGGCCAGGTTCCTCGGCCACATATCAGCCCTTCTGGGCGATTTCCGCCGCGCGATTGTTTGAGGCCGAGATGAGCATTACTGAAATCAGGGTGCCCGAAATGGGCGACTTCAAGGACGTCGCCGTCATCGAGGTGCACATCAAGCCGGGCGACGATGTCGCTCTCGACCAGACGCTGATCGTGCTCGAATCCGACAAGGCGTCGATCGACGTCCCGTCGCCATTTGCCGGGCGCGTCGCCTCGGTCGAGCTGGCCATCGGCCAGCGCGTTGCCAAGGGCGCGCTGATCGCCACGGTGGAAGTGGCAGCGGATGTGGCCAAACCGGAGGCGGCGGTAGCGGCCGCGACACCGATCCCGGCAGCCACCCTAGCGCCCGCCTCGGGTGCCGCGCCCGATTGCGATGTGCTGGTGATCGGCGGCGGCCCGGGCGGTTATTCCGCTGCCTTCCGCGCCGCCGATCTCGGCCAGCGCGTGGTCCTGGTCGAACGCGACGCCACGCTTGGCGGTGTCTGCCTCAATGTCGGCTGCATTCCGTCCAAGGCGCTGCTGCATGTCGCGGCGATCAAGGAAGAGGCCGAACGTCTCGCCGACCACGGCGTCGCCTTCGACACGGCGACCATCAATCTCGACAAGCTGCGCAGCTTCAAGACCGGCGTCGTCGCCAAGCTCACCGACGGGCTGAAGGGCATGGCACGGCTGCGCAAGGTAGAGGTGATCAGGGGTACGGCGACGTTTGCGAGTGCCAAGGCGGTCGATGTCGAGCTGTTCGACGGGACAAGCCGCAGGATCGTCTTCGCCAAGGCGATCGTCGCTGCCGGCTCGGCGCCGGTCAAGCTGCCGTTCCTGCCCGACGATCCGCGCATCGTCGATTCTACCGGCGCACTGGAGCTGCCCTTCATCCCCGACCGCATGCTGGTCATCGGCGGCGGCATCATCGGGCTTGAGATGGCCACCGTCTACAGCGCGCTCGGCGCGCGGGTCGACGTGGTCGAACAGCTCGACAGACTGCTGCCTGATGTCGATCGTGATGTGGTCGAGACCTGGCGAAAGCGCAATGCCCATCGCTTTGACGCCATCCTTCTGGGGGCGCGCGTCGAAAGCGTCGTTGCCGAAAAAGATGCTCTTGTCGTGACGACGAGCGGCGAGGGCGCCGACGTCAGGCGTTACGACCTGATCCTGCAATCGGCTGGCCGGCGGCCGGCAGCCGAGGCGCTGCAACTGGCATCGGCTGGCGTCACAATTGATGCGCGCGGGTTCATCGAAGTCGATGCGCAGATGCGCACGCGTGCGGCGAACATCTATGCCGTCGGCGACGTGACCGGCAACCCGATGCTGGCGCACAAGGCCGTGCATCAGGGCCATGTCGCGGCCGAAGCGGCAACCGGGCTCAAGAGCTTCATGGACGCCAAGGTGGTGCCATCCGTCGCCTATACCGATCCCGAGATCGCCTGGGTCGGCTTGACCGAAGATGCCGCAAAGGCCGCCGGCCACACTGTTGAGGTCGGCAAGTTCCCGTGGGCAGCGTCTGGCCGGGCTATCGCCAACGGCACCGACTACGGCCTGACCAAGCTGGTGTTCGACAAGGAGACGCATCGTATCATCGGCGGCGCCATCGTCGGCCCGGCGGCAGGCGACATGATCGGCGAGATCTGCCTGGCGATCGAGATGGGGGCCGATGCCGTCGACATCGGCAAGACGATCCATCCGCACCCGACGCTCGGCGAGACCATCGGCATGGCAGCCGAAGTCGCCGAAGGCGTCTGCACCGACCTGCCGCTTGCAAGAAAGCGGGGCTAGTGATGCAGTAACCCGGAGCATCGTGGGACGTCTTGCGCGGAGGCGTCGATGGGCGCCGACGCCTCCGTCCATCTCCGGAAACTATTCCTAGACGGCGACGATCCGCCGCGATCTCGACGGTTGGCGGACCACATGTCCACTGCATTGGATGCAGCACCGGCGGGCGCGGCCGGGCTACCGTGCGCCATCTTCCGCGGTTATCGCGGCGCCGAGCTCGCCAGGGTCAATCCGAACATCAGGTCGGTGACCTGCCCGTTCACCGGCGAGGTGCTGGCGGCCGTTCCCTCGGTTCGTCCCGACGTCACCTTCATCCATGCCCAGAAGGCCAACAGGCGTGGCGACGTGCTGGTCGAAGGCATCATCGGCATCCAGAAGGAAGCGGCCCTTGCCGCAAGGCGGGCAGTGGTCACCGTCGAGGAGGTGGTCGACAATTTCGACGACCTGCACCCCAACCTGACGGTGCTGCCCAACTGGTCGGTAACGGCGATCTCAGTCGTGCCGGGCGGGGCGCATCCATCCTACGCGCATGGCTATTACGTCAGGGACAATGCCTCCTACCTCGAATGGGACGAGATCGCTGCCGACCGCGACCGCTTCAGCGCGTGGATGCAGA
>NZ_JACZEP010000025.1 GCF_014863355.1 Aminobacter carboxidus
CCGCGACCAAAAACACTTCGCTTGAACACAGTTGCCATGCCGTTACCGGCGGCGACAAGGCGCTGTCTTCACGGACGCCTCGCCGCGTTGCGGCAGACCGATGAGACGACAGTCAAAGCGATGCCGGACGCGGCCATCTCACCCTCCCGCCAGATCGAACGCCTTGCGCGCCGGTGCGGTGTGCTTGAGCTCGGGGCTTCTATGGCCAGCTTGCGCCCTTGTGGAACGGCGCTGTCGCGGCGCCGACACTCTCCGCTCGCTTTGCTCGCTCACGAGGTCGGGAATGACGGGTGTAGTGGGGCGTCGCCACAAATCTCCAACGTCTGCGATTAGAAACGTCCGCCGTTGGATTGTCGGCGGTTGGCAAGCTTGTGATCGAACGTCTGCGATTGGCGGTGACGATCATAAAGTTCGTCATTCCCGACCTCGTGAGCGAGCGAAGCCAGTGGAGAGTGTCGGGAATCCATGCCGTGATCTTGCCGCTCCAACACGGTGCAGATGTCTCGGCCACCACAGCCCTGCGCCGGAGCTGCGTCGCTTCACCCACCGGCCAGGTCGAACGCCTTGCGCAGGGTCACCGGTGCGGTGTTGCGCCAGGCGGTCACCAGTGCGCTGCGTAACGTCCGTTCGTCGGCGGCTGCCAATGTCACCCGCGTCCAGCCCTTTTTGCCCCAGCCGCCATCGACGGGCCGGAACAGCGCGGGTTCAGCCGCGCACATCATCTCCTGCTGGTCACGCGTCAGCTTGATCACCGCGTCGCCGACCTTGGGCAAGGTGGCGAAGACGCGGTCGCGGACACGGAAATCCGGCTTACCGAAATGCGACTTCTCGATCGCTCCGGGCAGTTGCAGGGCGATACGTCTGACATCCTCTGGTGTCATGGTCAGGCCTCGACGACATGGTGAGGGATTGGGGCGGGCGGTGCAAGTTTGCGCGCCCCCGGCTTCAGTCCTGCTCAAGCTGCGGGTGGCGGCGGCGATGCGTTGCCGCGGCACGGGCAGCCTGCTCGTAGATCCCCGTCACCAGTTCCAGCGTGTGCGCGGCATCGGCCAGCTTGGCGGCGAGATCGGGCACGCGGGTAACCGCGTCGATGAGCAGGACCGAGCGGATATCGGCGTAGCGTTCGGTGACACGATGGCCGAGTGGCGTCACCTCGTAGGTCACGCCGGTCCTGCCGCTGCCGGTGCGCTTGACAAAACCGCCCTTGATCAGCTTGCGCAGGCTGTACTGGATGTTGGCTATGTCCTCGCGATTGGTCATGTGGGCGAGATCGTGGATGGTCTTGGGCCGGTCGTTCATCCTGATGACGTGCAGCAAGGCGTTTTCTGCGCCGGTTGCTGAAAATTCGATCACCGTTGCCAGGCATTCCGCCTGCCAGCGGCCGAACGCCTCGTAGGAGCGCATCAGCGCGTATTCGACTTCGGTGACGTCGATTTCGAGCGGCGTCCGGGCCAGATGCCAGCCGCGATCAAGCAACTCGTGGCTCGGGTCGGCGGGCTTGTCTTGCTTGCTCATTCATCCCCTCCTGGACGCCCGACCATGCCCCGGCGTCGTGCCTTGCGTCCATATGAATTTATGATAGACTTTCTATTATAAAGTTCATTTTATGGGGAGGAGACCCAAACATGAGCATGCTCGGCACGGCTGCACTGCAGCCCTTCTTTCTCGGCACCTTCGCGTCCAATTGTTCCAGCGGCATGACCGTCACCAGGATTCCGGATCGCTGGGACAATAGCTGGGCCAACAATCTGCGCCTCGCCAAGCTTCTCGACGACGCCGGCATCGACTTCATGCTGCCGATCGCCCGCTGGATCGGCTATGGCGGCGAGACCAACTTCCACGGCAATGTGCTGGAGACGATGACCTGGGCGACCGGGCTTCTCGCACACACCCGCAACATCACCGTCTTTGCCACCATTCATACGGTCGCCAATCATCCGGTCGTTGTCGCCAAGCAGCTGGCAACCATCGACCAGATCAGCGCTGGACGTGTCGGCCTCAACATCGTCGCGGGCTGGAACAAGCCCGAATATGAGGCGCTCGGGCTGACCCTGCCCGACGATCACGTCACGCGTTATGGTTACGCCCAGGAATGGTTCGACGTGGTCAAGGCACTGTGGAGCCGCACCGAGGCCTTCGACTGGGACGGCACCTATTTCAAGCTCAGGCAGGTTCTTGGCGACCCGCGCCCGTCAAGGCGTATGCCGATCCTCAACGCCGCCGGTTCCGACCATGGCCGCAAGTTCGCGATCGAGAATGCCGATTTCCTGTTCACCCCGGCGATCGACCTCGCGCGTTCCAAAGACGAGATCGTCGCGTTGAAGGCGCAGTCGAAGCAGGCGGGCCGCAAGGTCGAGGTTCTCACCTTTTCGCACGTCGTTTGCCGCCCGAGCGAGAAGGAGGCGCTGGATTTCCTCGACTATTCGGGCCGCGAGAACGCCGACTGGGAGGCGGTCGACAATCTGGTCCGGCTGCAATTCGCCCATGCCCAGTCCTTTCCGCACGATCTGCTCGCCCTCATCCGCGATCGCATGGCCGCCGGCCACGGCGGTTTCCCCCTTGTCGGCACGCCCGAGCAGGTAGCGGACGGCATCACGGCGCTGCATGAGGCAGGCTTCCGCGGAACCACCTTGTCTTTTGTCGACTATGCCGAAGAGTTTCCCTATTTCCGCGACAACGTGCTGCCGATCCTGGAGGCGAGGGGGGTGCGTATCGCGCCTGCCGCGCAGCGTTCGGCGGCTTGAGAGGAAACGAGATCATGACGACGCCCGCTTCGCATGTACTCGCCCCCGTGGCAGCAGCGGATTTCCGTGCCGCCATGCGGCTCATCGTCGGCAATGTCAGTGTCATTACGGCCGGCACCGGCGACGACCGTTCCGGGCTGGTGGTGATTTCGGTCGTGTCGTTGTCGGCCGAGCCACCCAAGGTCATCGCCTGCGTCAACCGCTCGTCGTCGACATGGTCGGTCATCGAGCGGCATGGCCATTTCGCCGTCAATTCGCTTGGGCCGCAGCACCAGAAGGTCGCCGAGCGCTTTTCCGGCTTTGGTGGCATCAAGGGCAATGAACGCTACGATGGGGCGGACTGGCTCACGCTGAAAACAGGAGCTTCGGTGCTTTCGGATGCGGTCGCTGCTTTCGACTGCAGCCTCGATGAGATGATCGACCGCGGCACGCATTCGATCATCATCGGTTCGGTCGAGGCCGTCAGAACGCAGGATGCCGGACAGGCGCTGCTTTACTGGCGCGGCGGCTACCGCGCGCTCGATGCCTGATTTCGAATATCGGGGGAAATAGAAAGGGCGGCCTCAGGCCGCCTCCTCAGGCCGCCTTTTCCGCCAGCACCATGTAGTTGACGTCCATGTCGCGCGATTTCTGCCAGCGGTCGGCGAGCGGGTTGTAGGTCACGCCGGTGCGGTCGATGGTCGACAGGCCGGCACCCGACAGCGCCTTGTCGAGCTCTTCGGGGCGCACCAGCTTGCCATACTGGTGGGTGCCGCGCGGCAGCCAGCGCAACACATATTCGGCACCGACAATGGCCAGGCCAAGCGCCTTGAAGGTGCGGTTGATGGTGGCGACGAACATGATGCCGCCGGGCTTGACCATCTCGCCGCACTTCCTGACGAACAGCTCGACGTCGGCGACGTGCTCGACAACTTCCATGTTGAGGATGATGTCGAATTTCTCGCCGGCGTCGGCGAGATCTTCGGCCGTGGTGGCGCGGTAGTCGACATTGACGCCGCTTTCGGCGGCATGGATCTTCGCCACCTCGATGTTGGTGACCGATGCGTCGGCGCCGACGACATCGGCACCCAGGCGCGCCATCGGCTCGCACAACAGGCCGCCGCCGCAGCCGATGTCGAGGATGCGCAGGCCCTCGAAGGGCCTGGCGGCGTGGGTGTCGCGGCCGAAGCGCTGGGCGACCTGGTCGCGGATGTAGCCCAGGCGGACGGGGTTGAACTTGTGCAGCGGGCGGAACTTGCCGTTGGGGTTCCACCATTCGGCTGATAGCGCCGAGAACCGCTCGACTTCTCCGGCATCGATCGTCGATGGACGGGGATCTGGCATTGCTGTGGTCTCCGTAGGGCGCAAGGAAGTTGGGCGAGCGCAAGGAAGTTGGGTGAGCGCAAGGAAGTCGGGTCTGGCGCTCCGATTGTCAAGGCGACAAATTCCGTGATCGCCTTGCGCGCATGGCAGGCACGCCAGGAGACTGGGCACCGGCAAAAAGCATCGCGCTGATTTGTCTGGTTGGGCGTCCTTGCGGAATGCGCGGGTTTTGGCTATGCAGGCCGCGCATTCGACACCGTGCCAGTTACTAGGCTAGGCACTGGTGTTTTCACTCATTTTCCGGCCCCGTCGGGGCCGGCTGATATGGCAAGGGCATTTCGCTTCTATGGCGCGCATCGTGATGAAATTCGGCGGGACATCCGTCGCCGACATCGCCCGAATCCGCAACGTGGCGCGCCATGTCAAACGCGAGGTTGACGCTGGCCACGAGGTCGCCGTCGTCGTCTCGGCAATGTCCGGCAAGACCAACGAACTGGTCGGCTGGGTGCAGGAGTCCTCGAAGGCCGAAGGCGCCAATTTCAATATCTACGACGCCCGTGAATATGACGCCGTGGTCGCCTCGGGCGAGCAGGTGACGTCAGGATTGCTGGCGCTGGCGCTGCAGGCAATGGGGATCAACGCCCGCTCCTGGCAGGGCTGGCAGATCCCGATCAAGACCGACAACGCCCATGGCGCTGCCCGCATCCTCGACATTGACGGCTCGTTCCTGATCAAGCGCTTCCAGGAAGGCCAGGTCGCAGTCGTCGCCGGCTTCCAGGGCATCGGCCCCGACAACCGCATCGCCACGCTCGGCCGCGGCGGCTCCGACACCTCGGCTGTCGCAATCGCGGCGGCGGTGAAGGCTGATCGCTGCGATATCTACACCGATGTCGATGGCGTCTATACTACCGACCCGCGCATCGAGCCCAAGGCGCGGCGCCTGTCGCGCATTTCGTTCGAAGAAATGCTCGAAATGGCTTCGCTCGGCGCCAAGGTGCTGCAGGTCCGCTCGGTCGAACTGGCCATGGTGCACAAGGTCCGCACCTTCGTGCGTTCTTCCTTCGAGGATCCGGATGCGCCCGGCATGGGCGATTTCCTCAACCCGCCTGGTACTCTCATTTGTGACGAGGATGAAATCGTGGAACAGCAGGTCGTCACCGGAATTGCCTACGCCAAGGACGAAGCCCAGGTCTCGCTGCGCCGTGTCGCCGACCGGCCAGGCGTTGCCGGCGGGATCTTCGGCCCGCTGGCCGAAGCCAACATCAATGTCGACATGATCGTCCAGAACATTTCCGAGGACGGCAAGTTCACCGACATGACCTTCACCGTGCCGTCGGGCGACGTCAACAAGGCCCTTGCGGTGCTCGAAAAGATCCGCCCCGACATCGGCTATGATGCCGTTCAGCACGACGAGGGCATGTCCAAGGTGTCGGTCATCGGCATCGGCATGCGCAGCCATGCCGGCGTCGCCGCCACCGCCTTCCAGGCGCTGGCCGCCAAGGGCATCAACATCCGCGCCATCACCACCTCCGAGATCAAGATTTCGATCCTTATCGACGGGCCTTATACCGAACTTGCTGTTCGGACTTTGCATTCCGTCTACGGGCTCGATAAGCAGTAGTATCAGGAGTCGAGCGTCACCGCGTTGCCGGCGTGGCAAGCACGTGCCGCGCCGGGTCCAACCATTGGAGACGGTGAATGATACGTGACATGGCCGCTGGGCCGCGCGTACTTCTCAAACGGCTCCGCGAATTGATGGCGGAGCCCCTCGAGCCACAGGAACGGCTCGACAGGATCGTGCGCGATATCGCTGCCAACATGGTGGCCGAAGTCTGCTCGCTCTACGTGCTGCGCGCCGACTCGGTGCTCGAGCTCTACGCCACCGTCGGTCTCAATCCCAACGCCGTTCACCTGGCCCAGCTGCGTCTCGGCCAGGGCCTTGTCGGCACCATCGCGGCGAGCGCGCGTGCGCTCAACCTGTCCAACGCCCAGGAACATCCCGCCTTTGCCTACCTGCCGGAGACGGGCGAGGAGATCTATCATTCCTTCCTCGGCGTGCCGGTGCTCAGGGCAGGGCGCACGCTCGGTGTCCTGGTCGTCCAGAACAAGACCATGCGCCACTACCGCGACGACGAGATCGAGGCGCTCGAAACCACCGCCATGGTGATTGCCGAGATGATCGCCTCGGGCGACATCGGCCGGCTCAGCCGGCCCGGCCTCGAGCTCGATATGTCTCGCCCGGCGAGCTTTACCGGCCTGTCCTTCAACGAAGGTGTCGGCCTTGGCCATGTCGTGCTGCACGAGCCACGCATCGTCGTCACCAACCTGTTCAACGAAGACAGCGAAGAGGAACTGCGCCGGCTCGAGGTTTCGCTCGGTTCGCTGCGCCTGTCGATCGACGACATGCTGGAACGCCGCGATGTCGCCTTCGAGGGCGAGCACCGCGAGGTGCTCGAAGCCTACCGGATGTTTGCCAACGACCGTGGCTGGGTGCGCCGCCTCGAAGAAGCGATCCGCAACGGCCTGACAGCGGAAGCGGCGGTCGAAAAGGTACAGAGCGACATGCGCGCGCGCATGCTGCACATGACCGATCCTTATCTGCGCGAGCGGATGAGCGATTTCGACGATCTCGCCAATCGCCTTTTGCGCCAGCTGATGGGCCGCGGCCCCGAGACCATCGCTGAATCGCTGCCCAAGGATGCCATCATCGTCGCGCGCTCGATGGGGGCGGCCGAGCTGCTCGACTATCCGCGCGATCGCCTGCGCGGTCTGGTGCTGGAGGATGGTGCGCCGACTTCGCACGTCGTCATCGTCGCGCGTGCCATGGGCATCCCTGTCGCCGGCCAGATGAAGGGCGCCGTTTCCATGTCGGAAAACGGCGATCCGATCATCGTCGACGGCGTCGAGGGCACCGTCCACCTCCGCCCGCAGCCCGACCTCGAAGCGGCCTACGCCGAAAAGGTGCGCTTCCGCGCCCGCAGGCAGGAGCTCTACCGCGAACTGCGCAAGAAGCCGTCCGAGACCAAGGATGGCGTCAAGGTCGACCTGTTGATGAACGCCGGCCTCGCCGTTGACCTGCCGCAGCTTGCCGAGGCGGGTGCCGCCGGCATCGGCCTGTTCCGCACCGAGCTGCAGTTCATGGTCGCGTCGACCTTCCCGCGTGCCGAAGCTCAAGAGAAGCTCTACCGCGACGTGCTCGACACCGCGCGTGGCCGTCCCGTCACCTTCCGCACCATCGACATCGGCGGCGACAAGGTGCTGCCCTATTTCAAGGGCTCGGTGCAGGAAGAAGAAAACCCAGCCCTTGGCTGGCGCGCCATTCGCTTGACGCTTGACCGTCCCGGCCTGCTGCGCACCCAGATCCGGGCGCTGCTCAAGGCCGCCGGCGGGCGCGAGCTCAAGGTCATGCTGCCAATGGTCACCGAACTCGGCGAGATCGCCCAGGCGCGCGAGATCATCGACCGCGAGGTCCGCCACCTGGCGCGTTTCGCCCACCATCTGCCGACGAGCCTGAAGCTTGGCGCTATGATCGAGGTGCCGTCGCTGTTGTGGCAGCTCGACGAGCTGATGCAGGCCGTCGACTTCGTCTCCGTCGGCTCCAACGACCTGTTCCAGTTCGTCATGGCCGCCGACCGCGGCAACACCCAGCTGGCCGACCGCTTCGACACGCTGTCGGTGCCGTTCCTGCGCGTGCTCAAGCAGATCGCCGATGCCGGCATCCGCAACCACACGCCGGTGACCCTGTGCGGCGAGCTTGCCGGCAAGCCGATCTCGGCGATGGCGCTGCTTGGCCTCGGCTACCGCTCGATCTCGATGTCGCCGGCCTCGATCGGCCCGGTCAAGGCGATGCTGACCGAACTTCCCCTCGGCGAGTTGAAATCCTTCCTCGACGATAACCTTTCCGGTCCTGCTGCCAGCCTGCCGATGCGCGCGCTGCTCCAGGCCTTTGCGGACGACCGTTCCATACCATTATGATCAGCCTGCCCCACGACAGAATGAACCAGGTCGTCAAGCGCTTCGACATGCTCGAAGCGCAGATGGCCGCCGGCCCGGCACCCGACGTCTACGTCAAGCTGGCCTCCGAATATTCCGACATCCAGGACCTCGTCGCCAGGATCCGCGAATTGCGCCTGGCCGAGCAGGAGCTCGTCGATCTCGATGCGATGCTGTCCGACAAGGGCACCGACGCCGAGATGCGGGCGCTGGCCGAGATGGACAAGCCCGAGGTCGAGGACCGCATCGAAAACCTGCAGCGCGAAATCCAGATCCTGCTGTTGCCCAAGGACGCGGCCGACGAAAAGAACGCCATCCTCGAAATCCGCGCCGGCACCGGCGGTGACGAGGCAGCGCTTTTTGCCGGCGACCTCTATCGCATGTATGAACGCTACGCCGCCTCGAAGGGCTGGCGTTTCGAGGTCGTGTCGGCCAGCGACGGCGATGCCGGCGGCTTCAAGGAAATCATCGCCGGCGTCTCCGGCAAGGGCGTGTTCGCGCATCTGAAGTTCGAGTCAGGCGTGCACCGCGTCCAGCGCGTTCCGGCCACCGAAGGCAGCGGCCGCATCCACACCTCGGCTGCAACCGTTGCGGTGCTGCCCGAGGCCGAGGAAGTCGACATCGACATCCGCGCCGAAGACATCCGCATCGACACCATGCGCGCCTCGGGTTCCGGCGGACAGCACGTCAATACCACCGACTCGGCGGTGCGCATCACCCATCTGCCGACCGGCATCATGGTGGTGCAGGCGGAAAAATCGCAGCACCAGAACCGGGCCCGCGCCATGCAGATCCTGCGCGCCCGCCTCTACGACCTGGAGCGCAGCCGCGCCGACGAGGAGCGCTCGTCGTCGCGCAAGTCGCAGGTCGGCTCCGGCGACCGTTCCGAACGCATCCGCACCTACAATTTCCCGCAGGGGCGCCTGACCGACCACCGCATCAACCTGACGCTCTACAAGCTCGACCGGGTGATGATGGGCGAGCTCGACGAGGTCGTCGAAGCACTGATATCCGACCACCAGTCGAAGCTTCTGGCCGACATGGGCTCGGATGGCTGAGCGTCGGCTCGACGACCTGCTGCGCCATGCGCGCCAGCGCCTGGCAGACGCCGGTATCGTCGATGCGGCCTTCGATTCCCGGCTGCTCGTCGAGCATTTCTCTGGCACGACACGCACCGATGCCATTTCGTCGCCCGACAGGCTTGTCGGGCAGGTGGCCGAGATCGAGGCAGCGCTCGAGCGTCGTATAGTGGGCGAACCGGTCCACCGCATCCTCGGCTACCGCGACTTCTACGGCATGCGGCTCAGCCTCTCCACAGAGACACTCGAACCGCGCCCCGACACCGAAACGCTTGTCGATGCCGTCCTGCCTTTCGTCCACCAGACGGCAGCGCGCCAAGGCATCTGTCGCATCCTCGACCTTGGCACCGGCACAGGCGCCATTGCGCTGGCGCTGGTCACCCAGGAACCGAAGGCGGTAGCGATCGGCGTCGACGTCTCCGACGATGCGTTGGCAACCGCTGTGGCCAATGCCGGCCGGCTCGGCGTGTCGGGGCGCTTTACAGCGAAAAAATCCGACTGGTTTGCAGAGATAATTGGCCTGCACCATTTAATCGTCTCAAATCCTCCCTATATCTCTTCTTCAGAGATCGAGGATTTGCAGAACGAAGTTCGCAATTTTGATCCGCGCCGCGCGCTCGACGGCGGCCCGGACGGTCTTGAGCCTTACAGAATGATCGCGTCGGGTGCTGCGCGCCATCTTGAAAAAGATGGCCTTGTCGGGCTTGAAATCGGGCACGACCAAAGGCGCGATGTGACAGGGATATTCGAGCAAGCCGGTTACCGATTGTTGGCCCAGCACAAGGACTTGGGCGGCAACGACCGGGTGCTCGTATTCCGCCGCTGAGCCGGGCTTTTTGGCATTGCAAAAAACCGCTTGGCAAGGAAAGTGAATGCCGCTAGGTTCCCGGCAACCGGATGAGACGAAGCAGGCAGTGCTGTTAAACGATTCGGTTTCCATCGAAACTAGCTGCCTTCTTGCGTAGACGACGCTCTAGCTTCGTGCGGGGATCGTCCGGCAAGTGACAAGAACCGAAACAGGATGGCATGTGGCGCCGACGCAGGAAAATTGCGGGCGATCACCGGCGGAAAAGTACGAAACGGCAGGCCGCCTAAGTGCCCCCGTTCGGATTAGACTTCAACACAAAGAGAATCTGATGAGGCCACAACAGCAGAATAGGCGCATGCGCGGTCGTAACAACAACAATAACAACAACAATAACAATAACGGCAACAACAACCGCAAGGGTCCAAACCCACTTACGCGCAACTACGAGAGCAACGGACCTGACGTAAAGATCCGTGGTTCTGCGCAGCAGATCGCTGAGAAATACACCACACTGGCGCGCGATGCGCACAGCTCTGGTGATCGCGTGATGGCCGAGAACTATCTGCAGCACGCAGAGCACTACAACCGCATCATTGCCGCCGCCATGGCGCAGATGCCGATCCAGCAGCAGCAGCAGAGCCGCGACGACTTCGATTCCGACATGGATGACGAGCGCGACGACGACGGCATGGGCAACAATGTTGCCGAGGTCCAGGTCCAGCAGCCTCAGCATCAGCCGCAGCCTGTCGTCAACGGTTCCGGCCCGCAGCCAGACATCGAAGGCACGCCGGCCGAAGTCGCCCTGAACCCGGAAGCCGCCGAAGGCCAGCCGCGTGAAGGCCGCCGCGAGCGCCGCCCCAATCGCGAACGCCGTCCGCGCCAGCATGAGCAGCAGGCCGAGGCAGCGCAGACGGATGTCGCCGTGGCGGAACAGCCGCAGCCGATCGTTGCTGAAGTGATCGTTGCCGAGCCAGTCGTTGCCGATGCGGCACCTGCCGCCGAAGCCGTCGAAGGCGAAGTCACTGCCGCGCCGCGTCGTGGCCGTCGTCCGCGCCGTGGCGAGCGCGCCGCAACCGACGTGCAGGGCGATGCAGGCGAAGCGCCGGCAGCCGAGCCTGCCATCGTCGAAGGCTGACCGCCTAAGCAGGCAGGCCTTCAGTTAGACCCAATTAGGCGGCGGGATGAAAATCCCGCCGTTTTTTGTTTTTGGCCTCATCGATCGGGCGGGCCGAAAATCTGATTTGATTTCGCCGGCCGCGATGCGCAGGATCGGAAAAAGCCTGGGCGCTGCTTGCGCGTCAAAAAATGACGCACGGCACTGCCGGCATGTCTTGAGGTATATCGTCCTACGCACCATATCAGCCTCAGTTGGATCCGGCCCGGTCGGGCGGGTCCGTCACCTCAAGCCTGGCCGGTGCCGCTAAGCGGGCCGCTACGGAAATGGAGACACCGAATGAACCTTGAGAAGTACTCCGAGCGCGTCCGCGGCTTCGTCCAGTCGGCGCAGACCTACGCTCTTTCCAACAATCACCAGCAGTTCACGCCCGAGCACATCCTCAAGGTGCTGATCGATGACGACGAAGGCCTTGCCTCGTCGCTGATCGAGCGCGCCGGCGGCAACGCCCGCGACGTTAGGCTTGGCGTCGAGGCAGCACTCAAGGCGATGCCGAAGGTCGAGGGCGCCAACGGCCAGCTCTATCTGGCGCAGCCGCTCGCCAAGGTGTTTTCGTCCGCCGAGGAGCTGGCCAAGAAGGCCGGCGACAGCTTCGTCACCGTCGAGCGCCTGCTGACCGCACTTGCCGTCGAGAAGTCGGCCAAGACCGCCGACATCCTCGCCAAGGCCGGCGTCACCGCCCAGGCGCTCAATGCGGCGATCAACGACATCCGCAAGGGCCGCACCGCCGACTCGGCCAGCGCCGAGCAGGGCTACGACGCGTTGAAGAAATATGCGCGTGACCTCACCGCCGATGCGCGCGCGGGCAAGCTCGATCCGGTCATCGGCCGCGACGACGAGATCCGCCGCACCATCCAGGTGCTGTCGCGGCGCACCAAGAACAATCCGGTGCTGATCGGCGAGCCAGGCGTCGGCAAGACGGCGATCGCCGAAGGCCTTGCGCTGCGCATCGTCAATGGCGACGTGCCCGAAAGCCTCAAGGACAAGCAGCTGATGGCGCTCGACATGGGCGCGCTGATTGCCGGTGCCAAATATCGCGGCGAGTTCGAAGAGCGGCTGAAGGCCGTACTCTCCGAAGTCACCTCGGCTGCCGGTGGCATCATCCTGTTCATCGACGAGATGCACACGCTTGTCGGCGCCGGCAAGGCCGATGGCGCGATGGATGCGTCCAACCTTTTGAAGCCGGCACTGGCCCGCGGCGAATTGCACTGCGTCGGCGCCACCACGCTCGACGAGTACCGCAAGCATGTCGAAAAGGATGCCGCCCTTGCCCGCCGCTTCCAGCCGGTGTTCGTCTCCGAGCCGACGGTCGATGACACCATCTCGATCCTGCGCGGCCTGAAGGAGAAATACGAGCAGCACCACAAGGTCCGCATCTCGGACTCGGCACTGGTTGCCGCAGCGACGCTGTCCAACCGCTACATCACCGACCGCTTCCTGCCCGACAAGGCGATCGACCTCGTCGACGAGGCCGGTTCGCGGCTGCGCATGCAGATCGATTCCAAGCCCGAGGCGCTTGATGAGATCGACCGCCGCATCATGCAGCTCAAGATCGAGCGCGAGGCACTCAAGCTCGAAAAGGACGACGCCTCGCGCGACCGTCTTGAACGGCTGGAGAAGGAACTGGCCGGGCTCGAGGAAGAGTCGACGCGGGTGACCAGCCAGTGGATGGCCGAGAAGGAAAAGCTCGGCCTTGCCGCCGACCTCAAGGGCCAGCTCGAAGAGGCCCGCAACGAACTCGCCATCGCCCAGCGCAAGGGCGAGTTCCAGAAGGCGGGCGAGCTTGCCTATGGCCGCATCCCCGAGCTTGAAAAGAAACTCGTCGAGGCCGAGGCGCTGGAAGGCCGCGGCACCATGGTCGAAGAGACCGTGACACCAGACCATGTCGGCCATGTCGTGTCGCGCTGGACCGGCATTCCGGTCGACAAGATGCTCGAAGGCGAACGCGACAAGCTGTTGCGCATGGAAGACGAGATCGGCGTCCGCGTCGTCGGCCAGGGCGAAGCCGTCCAGGCAGTGTCCAAGGCTGTCCGGCGTGCCCGCGCCGGCCTGCAGGACCCGAACCGGCCGATCGGCTCGTTCATGTTCCTCGGCCCGACCGGCGTCGGCAAGACCGAGCTGACCAAGGCGCTTGCCGACTATTTGTTCGACGACGAGCATGCGCTGGTGCGCATCGACATGTCCGAGTACATGGAGAAGCACTCCGTTGCCCGGCTGATCGGCGCGCCTCCCGGCTATGTCGGCTATGAGGAGGGTGGAGCGCTGACCGAAGCGGTGCGCCGCAGGCCCTACCAGGTGATCCTGTTCGACGAGATCGAAAAGGCGCATCCCGATGTCTTCAACGTGCTGCTGCAGGTGCTCGACGATGGCCGCCTGACCGATGGTCAGGGCCGCACCGTCGACTTCCGCAACACGCTGATCATCATGACGTCCAATCTCGGCGCCGAATATCTGGTGGCGCTCGGTGAGGACGAGGATGTCGACCAGGTCCGCGACGAGGTCATGGGGGTGGTCAAGTCGTCGTTCCGGCCGGAGTTCCTGAACCGCATCGACGAGGTCATCCTGTTTCATCGCCTGCGTCGCCAGGACATGGGCCGGATCGTTGCGATCCAGCTCAAGCGGCTCGAAAAGCTGCTGTCCGACCGCAAGATCACGCTGTCGCTCGACAACGACGCGATCGACTGGCTCGCCAACAAGGGTTACGACCCGGCCTATGGCGCGCGTCCGCTCAAGCGCGTGATCCAAAAGGAGCTGCAGGACCCGCTCGCCGAAAAGATCCTGCTCGGCGACATCCTCGACGGCTCGACCGTCAAGATCACTTCAGGCTCGGACCGGCTCACCTTCCGCTCCAAGCCGACGGTGGTGAGCGACGAGGCGGCTGCGTAAAGCGTGGGAACGCCGAGCTTTCGACCCCCACTCCGTCTCGGCTTCGCCTCGACACCTCTCCCCCGATCGACGGGGGAGAGGAGGCGCCCGGCAGCGGTTCGCCTGATGCAACGAAGCCAATAAAACGACCTGTCCGCCATGGACAGCGTCGCGAGTTCCGATCTTGCTCTCCCCCGTCGAACGGGGGAGAGGTGCCTCGCGCAGCGAGGCGGAGTGGGGGTCGACAGAGTTGGCATCGACACATCTGAGCCGACAGACTTGGGACGCCGACAGACCGCGTGGGGGAAACATGACACTCGACGAATACAACGGCTTTTGCGCTTCGCTGCCTCACACGACCCATGTCGTGCAATGGGGCGGGGCGCATGTCTGGAAGGTCGGCGGCAAGGTCTTTGCCATCGCCGGCTGGAGCGACGGCGACGGGCTCGCCGTCACCTTCAAGGTCTCCGAGATGGCCTTCGACATCTTGAAGGAGCAGCCCGGCCTCAGGCCCGCACCTTATCTCGCCTCGCGCGGCATGAAGTGGATCCAGCGCCAGAACGGCGAGACCATGGATGACCAGGGCCTGCGCGACTATATCGGCGAAAGCCACCGGCTGATTGCCGTCAAGCTGACGAAGGCGACGCGCAGGCAGCTCGGCTTTCCCGCCTGACCTCGACTCAATGGGCACAAGGGGGGCTCAAGGGGGACTCAAGGGCGGGTGTTGCCCGGCCAAGGTCTCAAAATCCACCTAACGCGGTCATTTTCATGCCCCGTTCATGTTGGAAAGGTTAGCAGATCGTTATTGGATGTCGGTGGATGATGGTGATTCCACCGCGGACGCTGTGAGCGGCCGAGATTCGGAGAGATGTGGCGACCATGTTGCGCAAG
The DNA here is from genome assembly GCF_014863355.1 of Aminobacter carboxidus. Lineage (GTDB taxonomy): Bacteria > Pseudomonadota > Alphaproteobacteria > Rhizobiales > Rhizobiaceae > Aminobacter > Aminobacter carboxidus. The sequence continues at coordinate 14,857 of NZ_JACZEP010000025.1, forward strand.
ATCGTTGTGCTTTCAGCCATGGCCACCGGCCTGTCGGCATTCCAGGCTGCGGCCGCGCCGTTGGGCGAGCCCGCTGTGCTGCGCCCGCAGGCCGACAGCAATTTGATCCAGCTCGCCCAGAGCGAGGTCGAGGTGTTCTACGACAGCCGCGGCAACCGCGTGCTTGTCGATCCCTACACCGGCAAGGTCATCGCCGTGCAGCCGCCGGAGACGCGCCTCAACCGGCCGGCATTGCGCCGCGAAATGCGCCGCCAGGAGCTTCGCCGCGACTACCGCCAGGGCGACGTGCTGATCGGCCCGGCCGATGACGGCTATTACAGCGACGACGCGCTGGCCGTTCCGACCGATCCCAATGGCGACGACTATTACAACAACGACCTCAACGCCTTTCCCGAGGCGCCCGGCGAGCCGCGCGTCGTGTCGCGCGAGCCGCTGCAGAGCCCCGACGACCAGCCGGCACTGCCGGCCAACCCACGTATCACCGACCGGCCGCTCGATCCCTCCATCGCGGTCAAGGGCCGTGAGGATGTCGCGTCGCTGCAGATCCTGCTCGATCGTCTCGGCGCTTCGCCCGGCGTCATCGACGGCCGCTTCGGCTCCAACGTCGACAAGGCGCTGGTTGCCTATAACGAGATGACCGGCGCCAGCCTGAAATCGACCGACGCCGAGGGCATCAAGCAAGCCTTGGCCGAAACCGGCGGCGACGCCTTCGGCTCCTACACCATCACCCCTGAAGATGCCGCCGGCCCCTTCGTCGCCTCGGTTCCCGCCGACTACAGCGAAAAGGCCAAGCTCGAGCGCATGGCCTTCACCTCGGTTACCGAGATGCTGGCCGAGCGTTTCCACATGGACGAGAACTATCTCAAGGCTCTCAACCCGGACCTCAATTTCAACCGCCCGGGAACCATCGTGAAGGTCGCCAATTTCGGCAAGCTGGTGAACAAGCCGGTGTCGCGCATCGTCGCCGACAAGGGGCTGAAGCAGGTGCGCGCCTATAACGAGGCCGGCCAGCTCGTCGCCGCCTATCCGGCGACCATCGGCTCTGGCGACACGCCATCGCCGACCGGCATCCATGCGGTGTCGCGCGTCGCGCTTGACCCCAACTACACCTACAATCCCAAGCTCAATTTCAAGCAGGGCGAAAACGACAAGGTCCTGACCATCCCGCCGGGTCCGAACGGCCCGGTCGGCTCGGTCTGGATCGCCCTGGATAAACCGACCTACGGCATCCACGGCACGCCCGATCCCTCCAAGATCGGCAAGACCGAAAGCCATGGCTGCGTGCGCCTGACCAACTGGGACGCGCGCGAACTGGCCAAGATCGTCAAGTCGGGCGTACCGGTCGAGTTCATGGAGTAGGGTCGGCCGGCCTTTGGGGCACGGCGGGCGAATAATTTGCAGGTATGATGCGCCCGACAGTGCAGGAAATCGCTCAAGCCTTGCAGGCGGCTGAGCTGTTGTCGGCTGCCTTCATCGACAGCGGGCAGAACAATCTTGTTCTCGATGCGGGCGATCTGATCGTGCGGGTACCCCGCCACGACGAGGCGCGGCGCGATCTGGCAAGAGAGGCCGGCATTCTTGCCGTTCTGGCGCCAAGGCTGCCTTGGCCGGTGCCGGCGCCGCACCTGCGAAGCGTCGGCGCGCATGTCGTTGCGGTCCATCGCAAGGTGGCGGGCGAGCCCTTGCTGTCGCTCGCTGGAATGACGGACAAGCAGAAGCTGGAACTGGCCCGAGACCTCGCGCTGTTCCTGCGGGCCCTTCACGCGATGCCGGTCGAGCTCCTGCCGGCCGCCGCTGCCACCGACACCATGGCCGAATGGCGCGAACTGCGCGACAAGCTCGACGCCAAGGCGCTGCCTTTGCTGCCTGCCGACACCGGCGCGGCCATCCGCGCGCGCTTCGACCGGTTTCTCGGCAATGGACGTGATACCCCGCGCGCGATCATCCATGGCGATTTCGGCACCGGCAACATCCTCGTCCACAACGGCCAGGTTTCGGGCGTCATCGATTTCGCTGGCTGCGGCGAGGGTGACCCCGCCTATGATCTCGCCAGCCTGTCTGCCGGCCTCGGCGACGAGTTCCTGATGCTGATGGCGTCGCATTATCCCGGCATCGCCGCGATGTCTGACCGCATCACCTTTTATCGCAGCACCTTTCCGCTGCTCGACCTGCTCTTCGGCGTCGAGCATGGCGATGCGGCAGCGCTCGAAGCCGGGTTACGGGCGTTGGACGTGCCGACGGCGTGACCTTGCATTGCGGCAAAACCTGTCGGCAAATGGCGCGAGATCAAGAGAGCCCAGAATGAACATCCGCCCCGAACAGCCCGCCGACATCGACACCATCCGCGCGCTCACCCGCGCCGCATTCGCCAATGCGCCGTATTCGAGCCAGACCGAGGCAGCGATCGTCGACGCCTTGCGCGATGCCGGCGCTTTGACCCTGTCACTGGTGGCGGAAGACAATGGCGAGGTGGTGGGGCACGTCGCCTTTTCACCCGTCACCGTCGGCGGCGACGCCGGCTGGTACGGCCTCGGCCCGGTTTCGGTCTGGCCGGAAAGCCAAAGCAGGGGCATCGGCCAGTCGCTGATCCGCCACGGGCTCGAAACGCTCCGGCAGATCGGCGCCAAGGGCTGCGTGCTGATCGGCGACCCGGCCTATTACAGCCGCTTCGGTTTTGTCGCCGACCCTACTGTCAGCTATGGCGACATTCCGCCTGAATATGTCCAGCGCCTGGCATTCGGCCAGCACATGGCCCGCGGCGAAATCGTCTATCACGCCGGCTTTGGGGCAAGCTGAGCCTGCCGCTGCAGCGGTAAGCGTTCAGTGCACGCTCGCCGTCTCCCTGGCGAGGATTTCGACCAGCCGGTCGAAGCCCGTTCCGGTGCCCGCAATGCGCGCAGCCATCGCCTCTGCAGTGCCGAGAAAGGCCAACTGCTCGGTGAATCTCATCCGCGTCCGGCCAGCTTCCGGCACAAGCTCGATGGTAGCCAGCGATGCCGAGATGCGCTTGCCGCCAAGGCTCATCTCAAAACCATAGATGATGCGCCGTTCGGCCAGAATGTCGAAATAGTCGGCGCGGAAGCTAAGCTCGGCGCCATCAGGCATGCGCCAGCTTTTGGCTTCGATGCCGCCGACGCGGAAATCGAAGCTGTCCTCGAGCTCGGTCCAGTCGGGGTGGCAGTCGTTCCAGGCGCGCTTGAGTTTTTGGTCCGACCAGAAACGGAAGGCGTGTCTCGGAGACGCCGGCAATTCGCGCTCGATGACAAAGGTCTGGTGCGCCACATCGGTCATTGATCCTGCTCCTCGGGAAAATCCTTCATCGCCTGCACCAGGCGGTCGAATGCCTGGTTCATCGCTGTCTGGCGCTGTCGCACCCAGTCGTCGATGCCAGCCAATGCCGTGGGTTCGATCGTATAGGTGCGGGTGCGCCCGACCTTGCGCGAGGCGACGATGCCGCCATCCTCGAGCACCTTCAGATGTTTCAGCGCCGAGGGCAGCCGCATGCCGTGCGGTTGGGCCAGTTGTTTGACCGTTGCCGGACCCAAGCTCAGGCGCTCGACCATGCCGCGCCGGCCGGCGTCTGAAAGGGCGGTGAAGACGCGATCCAGTTGTTGCGGTTCGATCATCGGCGCGTTTTATCCTTATCCCTGGTCATGAACAAACCGTTCCGGCATGGCTTCGCGATAGGGGAAGAAGTGGAAATAGGGTCGCGCCTCGGCGAGCGTGCGTTGCACTGAAGGGCGCGCGATCAGCCGCTCGAAATAGGCGGCGAGATTGCGCTGGCTGCTGGCGAATGGCTGCACGATCGAGGCGTAGAACAGGCCTGGCGTGGCTGAGCAGTCGGCGATGGTGAAGACCTCGCCTGTCGCCCAGCTCTTGCCGGCCAGTTGGCTCTCGATCATCTGATAGGCGGTGTCGAGCGTGCGCCGCGCGTCAGCCACCCCGACCGGGTCGTTGCCGCCTTCGGGGCGTATCCTGTCGGTGACGATCTTCTGCATCGGCACGCTGACATAAAGATCGAAGAAGCGCTCCCACAGCCTGGCGTCGAGCTGGCGCTCGGCCTCAGTGGGCAGCATCGTCACCGGCCCGGGATAATGCTGCTGGAGATACTCGATGATGATGCTGGTCTCCGCCACCACGCGGTCGCGCGCCCCGTCATGCAGGACCGGGATCTTGCCAACCGGCCACTTCGCCGTCAGCGCCGCCGTCTCGCCGGGGTCGCCGAGGTCGACAATCACCTGGTTGAACGCGGTCCCGTTCTCGTAAAGCGCAATCAGCACCTTGTGGCAGAACGAAGCGAGGGGATGGGAGTATAGCGTCAGCGCCATTGCGGGGGGCTCCAATAGTTTCCGTGAAGGGAAACTATTGGAGCTTGGCGGGGTTGGCAAGAGATAGTTTCTGTAGATGGAAACTATTGGTTGGGCTGACTGACACCGACGTTGAACGTGGAGAGATTTTCGACGGTCGGTGACTTTTCTCGTTGCGCGAAATCCGAGAGCGATTTCTCGCGGCAACTCCTCGGTCGCGATCCCTCCCACCCCCCTCTGGCCTGCCGGCCAGAGGGGGGTGCGAAGGATCGCGACCTGGAAGGTTTGCTTCATAGGGCACCGCCGGCCTGCGAAGCGGAACCAGCGGGGAGAATGCGAGAGCGAAGAAGCCATGTCGCCTGGCTTCCACAAATCGTCCCCCTGGTCGCTTCCCGTCCAACGTGCGCCCACATAATCTCACCTTCATGGACATTTCTGACCCAACGCCGACCCCGGCCAACAACAACCACGTCTTTTGCCCGCCGGAGGCGCGGCGCTATGTGCTTGTCTCGGCGATTCTTGCCTCGAGCATGGGTTTCATCGACGGCTCGGTGGTGTCGCTGGCCATGCCGGTCATCCGCGCCGACCTTGGCGCTTCGCTTGTCGATGCGCAGTGGATCAGCAACGGCTACATGCTGTTTTTGTCGGCGCTCGTCCTGCTTGGCGGTGCCGCCGGCGACGTCTTCGGCGTCCGCAACATCTTCGCCACCGGCATAGTCTTGTTCATGATCACCTCGGCGGCCTGCGCGCTCGCCGTCGACGCCGAGATGCTGATCGTCATGCGCGCCGCACAAGGCATCGGCGCTGCGCTGATGGTACCGGGCAGCCTCGCCCTCATCGCCAAGTCCTATCCCAACGCGACGCGCGGCAAGGCCATCGGCCAGTGGGCGGCGTTCTCGTCGCTGACCACCGCGATGGGGCCGTTCGTCGGCGGCATGGTGTTGTCGTTCGGCGCCGAATGGATGTGGCGGCTGATCTTTGCCATCAATGTGCCGATCGGTCTGGTCGCGCTCGCCATGCTGCTCAAGAAGGTGCCGCAGGATCGGCCGTCGTCGAAGCGCAAGCTCGACATCACAGGTGCTGTGCTTGCTACCGCCGGTCTCGGCCTGATGGCCTGGGGGCTGACCGCCTTTGGCCTGCCGGCCGAGGCGCGCGCGGTTTCGCCATGGTTGTGGATTACGGTCGGGGCTGCGATCTTCGCCGGCTTCATCGTCTGGGAGAAATGGGCGCGGGCGCCGATGGTCAAGCTTGAGCTGTTTGCCTCGCGCGCCTTCACCGGCGCCAATCTCTACACGCTGATCCTGTTCTTCGCCTTCAACGCGGTGCTGTTCTTTTTGCCGATGACGGTCGTTTCGGGCTGGGGCGCCAGGGAATGGGAAGCGAGCCTGCTGTTTTTGCCGCTGTCCTTGTTCATCGCCGGCCTGTCGAGCTATTCGGGTCGGCTGTCCGACGCCATCGGCCCGCGCTGGCCGCTGACTGTGGGGGCGGCGATCGTCGGCATGTCTTATGTCGGTCTCGCCCTGACCATGCCGCTGATGATGTTGTGGCAGGTGACCTTCCCGATCCTGCTGCTCAAGGGCCTCGGTATGGCGATCGTCGTGTCGCCGGTGTCGGCGGCGGTGATGCGGGCGACACCTGAAGAAGACACCGGCCTTGCGTCGGGTATCAACAACGCGCTTGCCCGCGCCGCCGGCCTGATGGCGGTGGCTTCGCTCGGCGCTGTCGCCGGCGTGGTCTTTGCCAATGTGGCGGGAACGGCGGCACCCGGCGCGGAGTTCGGCGCCTATGTGACGACACCGCTCGATGCCGGGGCGGAAGCCTTGCGGGTGGCGGCGACCAACAGCGCCTTTTCGGCCATCGCCGCCATCTCGGCTGCGATGTGTTTCGTCGCCGCAGCCGTTGCCTGGGTCACCCAGCCGTCATGGAAGAGGAAGGAAAAGAGCTAGCCGCTGACCTTGGCGGTGCTTGCGACCTTCAGCGCATCCTTGTTTTCGTCCTTGAGCAGGTCGTCGATGCGTTCGCGCTCGCGCTTGAAAGCCACCAGTTCGTCGCCCTTGAGCACGCGGCCGGTGGGCAGGCGTACGCGCATCGGGTCGACCTTGGTGCCGTTGACGATCAGCTCGTAATGCAGATGCGCGCCGGTCGACAGACCGGTGGTGCCGACATAACCGATGACCTGGCCCTGGCGGACGCGGGCGCCGGGAACGACGCCGGGCGCGATGCGGCTCTGGTGATTGTAGGACGTCTCGTAGCCATTGGTATGGCGGATCATCGTCTGCTTGCCATAACCGCCGGCCCAGCCGGCCTTTTCGACGACACCGTTGCCCGAAGCGATGATCGGGGTGCCGGTGGGGGCCGACCAGTCGACGCCGGTGTGCATCTTGACGTAGCCGAGGATCGGGTGCTTGCGGCCGCCGAAGCCCGAGCGGAACTTGCCGTTGGGCAGCGGGTTGCGCAGCAGGAACTGGCGTGCGCTGCGGCCATCCTCGTCGAAATAGTCGACCGCGCCGTCGCCCATCTGGAAGCGGTAGAAGTTGCGCGTGTTGCCGCCGAAATTCGCCGAGACATAAAGCAGCTCGGAATCGGCCGAAGCCTTGTCGTCGCCGTCGGGCTGCGAGAAAAACACCTCGATGCGGTCGGACGGATTGAGCCGCGACTGGAAATCGACGTCGGACGACAAAAGCCGGACCAGCTTCTTGGTCATGTCCTGCGACATGCCATAAGAATAGGCCGCCCGGTAGATGCCGTCATAGACGGTCGGCAAGGCGCTGCGCGACGTCGGTATCGTCGGCGTGTCGTCGAAGGCGGTGGCGATCTCGGGGTTCGGCTCCGGCTCGTCGCCGGGAACGAACTGGTCGCGGTCGTCGAGCGCGATGGTCAGGATGTGCTGGGTGCGGTCGTAGACGCTGGTGCGCACGATCTTGCCGACATCGCCGCGGACCTCGAGGCCGACGCGCAGCACGGTGCCGGCCTTGAGCGCGGTCGCATTGAGCAGCCGCGACACCGCATTGGCCATGCCTTGCGCGTCTTCGCCTGTATAGCCCGAGGCTGCCAGCGCATCGACGATCTTGCGGTCCTTCTCGAAGGCAATGATGTCTTCGGCGTAGGACAGTGTTTCGGGGTCGACGTCGGCGCGGGCGCTGACCGAGACGTTTTCGGGCACGATCTTGATGCCGTAGGAGCCGGCAAGCGTCTGGTCGGCAAAGGCGTTGCCGAAGCGCTGCGGATCGACATAGTGCAGCGAGGCGACCTGGATGTCGCCTTCGGTCAGGTCGCCGCCGGCGTCGCGCACCACCTTTTCGACCTCATTGGCCGAAAGTGCCGAGCTCTGTTCGAAGGCAGCCGTTTCGACCGGGAAGTCGACGGTCTTTAGGCTCATCTCGCTCTCGACCTTGACGCCGTAGATCTGGCCGGTCGCAGCGGTCGCTGGTGGCTGTGCCGGGCCGTCTTCGGCAAACACGGTCAGCGGATCGAAGGCGGGATAGCTGCGTGTCGTTGGATGCGAGGCAGCCAGCGCCATCTTGATCTGGACGAAAGGCATGCTGCGAATGACTTCGCGGTCGCCTTCCTTGGTCAGCATGGACACTTCCATGCGGCGCCGGTCCTTGGCCTTGGCGATCTGGCGCAGCGGCGCGAGCCGGGTGGTCTTGGCGCGCTGGCCGGCATCGCCGCCGGCGGCAAGGGTGGCAAGTTCGGCGATCTCGGGCGGGGTCGCGAGCTTTTCGCGCCCGTCAAGCGCGGCAAACAGGGCGACGCCCATCAGCACGCTCGAGGTCACGCCGGTCAGGAAGGTGCCTGAAAGCCAACGTGCCGAGACCTCGCGTCGGTCCGGGGGACCGGCGCGGCCATCCGCGATAAGCGGCGGCTCATTGCCGAGCTCGGCTATGGTCTGGTCCGTATCCTGCATCCAGTACGGCTAAAATCCCCGGCGCTTCGCGCCCGCTTGCTTCTAGTTGCCAAGACATTTGCCTGTCATGGCGCTCCAAGTCAACGAAGCCGCATGCGCGGCACCGCCAGACCTGCCCCAACTCTTATATATAGCTGTGCGTACAGACTCGATTTCCGCACCAGAGGCGTTTTGAGACATCTGCCCGCATTGGGGCGGGAATAGGGCTCCGGCCGGGGCAGGGGACGTCGCCTCCGCTCTATATATAAGACGCCATATAAGTGACGTCGGTGGAGCGGAGCGGTGCGGTGCTCCTTATGATGCGGGCGGGATGATGCGGGCGGGATGATGTGGGCGGGCAGACGCCGGCATATCAGGGGAGATGCGCCGCGTTGCGGCAATTCTGCCCCGGCTAAGGGATTTGAGGCCTGGGCGTTGTCGGATTTGCGCGCGATCTGTGGATTGTGCCCTGGCTTTTTGCTCCCCTTCCGCAGGGTCTTTGTGGGTTGTGGTTGAGTGTTTGGTTTTGTGTCTTAAAAAATTCGCAAAAGTTGGAAAAGGACGTTGACAGTTTGGAGGGGTGGCGACTATATACGCCTCAACAACGAGGGCGGCGCGCCGCTGGCGGCCCCGGAGTTCGCTCCAAGGAACTGGTTTTCTTGGTTGGCGGGTTTCAGAAAGGTCCTTGT
>NZ_JACZEP010000026.1 GCF_014863355.1 Aminobacter carboxidus
TCGGTCACGCCGTCGGTGTTGTTGGCGTCAGCACCGCCGACACCGGTCAGCACGTTGCCGTCCGCAGTCGTTGGGCCATCTTCAGTGACGCTGTCGACATCCGCCTTGGCAGTCGGCACGTCGTCGACGATCTCAATAACAATCTTGGCCGGCGCTGACGTATCAGTGCCGTCGGAGACCGTCAGCGTGAAGTCGTCCGTCTCGGTGACCCCGTCGATGTCGGTCGTCGGGCTCGTGAGCTCGTAGGTATAGGTCGCGACACCGGTGGACGGGTTGTAGCTGGTGATCGTCAGCACGCCATGCGCGCCGTCGATCACGGAGCCCTGCAGGTCGGCAATGGCGATTGTCTTGCCGTTGATCGTGACCGACTGGAGGTCGCTCAGGCCATCCGGGTCTGACAACTTAAAGGTGCCACCCGCAAATTCTGTCGGGGCATTGGGGTTGGAGCCGATGCCGGCAAGCCCTGACTCCTGGACGAAGTCGGCATCGCCGCCTGGATTGCCGGTGTCGATTTCGATTTCTGGTCCGCGATTGCGGCGCAGCCCCGGATAAAGCTCGCGATTTTCGTATTGCGGGAACTGGAGCGCTGTCGGAGGGAGCAAGGCCGATAGGTCGAAGCCATTGCCGATGCCGCCCACCGGTGTCTCGAAATTGCCGCCGGAGCTGTTTGCAGAGCCAGGTCCGACCGAAATCGATCCGTCAGGACCAAAAGCAACATCGACGCCGCCAGCTTCAAGCGCAGCGATCAAGGCGACGCGCGGAAGCTCGACGTCGCCGAGCATGAAGGTCGGCACGTTGGAAGCAGCGTCCTTGACGACGATTTCGGTACCGTCGGCCTGCTCGAGGATCAGGTTCTTGCCGTCGACCTTGATGTTGTCGACGGAGATGTTGGCAGGCAGATGGACAACATTGGATGCGTCGGCTGCATATTCGCCAGCACTGGCCTGGGCGGGCGGCGTGGCACTGGGCTGCGCCGCCTGGATGGGCTGGCCTGAGCCGGCATCGACGGGAACGGGATCTGCTGTTGCTGCCGGTTCGGTCGCCTGCGCGAGAAGCTGTGCTTCCGACAACGGTTCCGCCCGCTCGAGCAGTGCGTCGCTGCCAGTTGCGGCTGCCGAAAGAGTTCCCTGGTCAACGGAGGTTGCCATAGCCCATCCCCAAATTTCTTGCTGGCCGTAGCAGAGCAGCGAGATTTGGGTGATTGCAACGGGGGCGTGCGCCAAGCTGCATACTCCCATATGCAGACGAGCATGAAAACTTAATGGGTGGTTAATTTAGCGAAGTGAGATGCGCAAAAGCCGCCGCTTCGAACAGACTTGCGCGCGGCGTCGCGAGTATCGATCAAGGTGTCTTGCTAAAACAGCGGATCGTGCCTGCAACTATCCGTTGACCACGAAGGAAAGCAGGAGGTCCGGCGACTTGACCGGGGCACGGACGATATTGAGCTGGCCGCGATAGCGCCGCTCGGCCGTGGCGATAACGAAGCCGCTGGCGATCGGCACGCCGTAGTTGGCATCGAGCCTGGCAAAGATGTCGGCAACGTTCAGATCGAGAGACAGCCTGAGGTCGCGGCGTGCCTCCTCACCGAAACCGACCGGCAAATGTCGCTTGACTAGGCTCTGGAAGGCCGGATTGAAGGTCAGGATTTTCTTGGCTGATGACAGCGCAAAGGCGGGTGCCGGGCAAGCACCCAGGATCGCGTTGATCGTCCGCAGCGAGGCCAGTTTGGCCAAGGCGGCACTTTGATCGGTCATCCAGCGCAGGCAAGCGACACGGATGGCCGAGGTCAGGTTGCCGGTCTCGTTGTTGGAAAGTTCAATCTCGTCGACGATTTCGCCGAGCGTCAGGTGCTTGTCTTCGGCGAGCTGTTTCAGCGTTGCCCAAAACAGACGCTCGAGCTTGATACCCCGCCGCGTGCCCTGGCGCACGACAACGCGAAAATCAGATGTCAGATCGTCGGCCGAGTAGATGTGGTGTGCGGGTCCACCAGGCGCCGCTCCGCTATCGTTCATGGAGCGCCTCGTCGCGCGCCTTGTTGATCGGCTTCAGCAGGTAGCTCAAGATGGTCTTGCGCCCGGTGATGATTTCGACCGTGCTGATCATGCCTGGGATAATGGAGTAGGATTTGCCGTCCCGTTCGAGCGCCGAGCGGTCCGTCGAGACCCTGACCTGGTAGTAGGGCTCCCCGGTGTTTTGATCGACGAGGCTGTCAGCGGTGATGTTCTGCACCCTGCCATCGAGGCCGCCGAAGATCGAGAAATCATAAGCCGAAACCTTGATCAGCGCCTTCTGGTCAGGCCGGATGAAGGCAACGTCGCGCGGCGAAACGCGGGCCTCGACAAGCAGGGTCTCCGACGTCGGCACAATGCCTGCTACCACCGCACCAGGCTGGACGAAGGCGCCCAGCGTGTTGACGTCGAGCGTATTGACGATGCCGTCCACCGGGGAGCGGATGTCGGTACGGGCGACCCGGTCGGTAGCGCCGCGAATCGTCTCGTCGACCACCGACAGTTCAGCCAGCGCCTGGGTCAGTTCATCAAGTGCTTCCTGCTGCAATTGCAGCCCGAACTCATCGACCTGGAGCTTCGCTTCGACGATCGCAGCACCCGTTCTTTTGATCGTCTCATCGGCGAGATTGAGCTGGCCGCGCATCTCCGTCTGTTCGCGGTCGACGCGAATCTGTTCGGTCTTGGCCATCAGGTTGCGCTTGACCATGGAGGTCACAAGCTCTGCTTCCCGGTCGCTGACACCAAGGCTATCCGTCAATCGCTGGACGTTGACCTTGGCCTCGTTGAGCTCTTTTTCGCGCTGATCCAGTCGCGACTTCAGCACATTGAGCTTTGTTTCGAAGTTCTGCCGGCGCGCTACCAGCAGTTTCTGTTCGTTCTCGCAGATCTCGGGAGCGACCTCCACAAGGCTTTCGGGGCAAGCCAGAGGTTCGCCGATACGGCCTTCCTGCTCCTGCTTGAGCCGGGCGATGCGGGCGCTGAGCGTGCGCGCCTTGGCCTGCTGTTCTCCCAGGCTGGACGTGCTGACCGTGTTGTCGAGCCGGACGATCAGATCGTTCTTCTTGACCACCTGGCCGATCTTGACGGCGATCTCCTGGACCACGCCGGCCTCGCTTGCCTGCACGATCTGGGTCTTGGAAGCAGGGATGACCTTGCCTTCGCCGCGTGCGATCTCGTCGATTTCGGCGAACGAAGCCCACACGACGAACGCAACAAACAGCGCTGCGATGATCAGCACCGCAGCCGATGCAAACAATGGCGGCCTGTCTTCCCTGGCTATCATTAGAACTCCATTATATTGAACAAGGCCAATATAATCACCCCTTAGGCCGACGAATTCTCAACTGTTGGGCTTCTGCAACGCCTGAATGACTTTCTCCTTGGGCCCATCCGCCACGACCCGCCCCTGCTCCACCACGATAAGGCGATCGACGATTTCCAGCATACTGTAGCGGTGGGTCGATATGATCAGTGTGGTCTTGTCGTCGAAGGCGACCTTGAGCTGCTTGATGAGCTGGCGTTCGGAAGCCAGGTCCATCGAACCTGACGGCTCGTCGAGGAAGACGATCTTCGGCTTGGTGAGCAGAAGCCGGGCAATCGCCACGGCCTGTCTTTGGCCGCCGGAAAGATTGGTGCCGCGCTCGCCGACATTCATGTCGTAGCCGCGCGGATGGCGCGAAACGAATTCGTCGACCCCGGCGGCCTTGGCTGCGAGGATGATTTCCTCGTCTGTCGCGTCTGGGCGCGCCATCAGGAGGTTTTCCTTGATTGTGCCTGAAAACAGGTCACCGGCCTGGGCGACGATGCCGACGGCGGCACGAACCTCCGAGGGGTGATACTGGCGCACATCGATGCCGTCGAGCAGCAACTCGCCGGTGGTCGGCAGATAGAGCCGCCCAACCAGGCGGCCGAAAGTCGTCTTGCCGGAGCCGATGCGGCCGATAATGCCGATGCGCTCGCCGGGATTGATCGACAGGTTGACGCCCGTCAGCACCTCAGCCTCGGTGCCGGGATAGACGAAGCCGACATTGCGCAGCGTCAGGGCGCCGACCCGGATCGGGCGATTGACGAAGCCGACCGTGTCGGGCCGATCCTCGGGCTGTTGCATGATGGAGTTCAACACCCTCAGCGACAGCATTGCCTGGCGGAAGCGGGAAATGGTCATGGCAAGTTGCCCGAGCGGAGCCACAGCGCGGCCCGACAGCATGACGGCGGCGATAATGGCACCAGTCGAGATTGCACCGCTGTCGAATGCGTAGGCTCCAGCCACCACCAGTGCCACGGTCACCAGTTGCTGGACGAATTGCGTCATATTGGCAGCGGCGGCGGAAAGCTGCTTGATCTTTTCTGACGTATTGGCCGCATTCTTGGAATGCTCGCGCCACTTGCGCAGCAGGTAGGCCTCGGCGCGCAGGGACTTGATCGTCTCGACCGTCGAAATCGACTCGACCAGCAACGCCTGGCGCTGCGACGCCTCGTTCATCGATGCGGCGACCCGCTTGCCGATGCGCTGTTGCGCGATGAGCCCGATGACGATCGCCGCAATGAAAGCGATGATCGGCACAATAACCAGCCAGCCTGCTATGGCGTAGATCACCAGCAGGAAGATGAATACGAACGCCGTGTCGATGAACGTGCTGACTGTATTGGAGGTGAAGAATTCGCGGACGAATTCATATTGGGTGACGCGATTTGCGTATTCACCCGTCGATGCCGGACGTGCGCTGAGGGAAGTGTTGAGTACCTTCTCGAACAGCATGTAGGAGATGCGTAGGTCGGCCTTGCGGCCGGCATGGTCGATGAGTGCCGCGCGCGCCGTCTTGAGCAGCAGGTCGAACAGGATTGCGGTCGACACGCCGATCGCCAGGACCCAAAGCGACGAGATCGCCTTGTTGGGCAGGATGCGGTCATAGACGTTCATCGTGAAGATGGGGGAGGCGATGGCCAGAAGGTTGATGAAGATCGCAGCCAGCGCAACGCGTGAATAGGAGCGCCAGAACGTCCCGAGTGTTCCATAGAGCCAATGCGGCCGTTCAATCTTGGCGGCGTTGCCGACGGTCATGTTCTCGGCAGTGTTGGCGTAGGTGATGGAGAAGCCGACACCGCCTGAGATGGGGGCAGATGTCAGCTCAGCGCGCGATATCGATGTGCGACCATCCTCTTGCGGTCCGGTCAGGAACTCCGCGCCGTCGCCTTGTTCGACAAGTATTGCGATCGGCAGGCGGTTGGGACGAAAGATGATGGCCGGCAGGTCGAAGCGACCGCGCATGAAGTCGCGATTGGCGAACTCGGTCGTTTCGAGGCCGATCCGCTCGGCAAGGTGCCTGATTTCCTGGACCTCGATCCGATCTTCGGAGATCGGGACGCCGGAAAACAGCACGGTCTCGGCGCTCGGCCGGCCCAAGAAAGCGGCCACTGCAGAAAAGCAGGACTTGAACGCTTCGACCGGGGTCTGAATATGCGCCTGCTGATTCATGACGGACGGGGTCTGCCGTCAGACGCCCTACTTCTTTCTGACTGGGGCCAAGAGATCAAAAGGCATGTCGTTCGCTTGCTGCGATGGCGTCCGCGCATAAGTCTCGGTGTCGGCGGTCGCCGGCACGTTGAACTCGGTACGGGCATAGGCGTCAGCCTGCTTTGCCGGTGTAAGGTTCATCGTCTTCAGCAATTGCCCGGTTGCCGCCAGCAGACGATACTCTGCGAACAGTGACGCAAAAGCGGCAGTGTTGGAAAGGGTCGCGGTGTTGAAGCGCGTGTTCTGCGCGTCGAGCACGTCGAGCAGCGAGCGCTGGCCGACCTTGAACTGCTCACGATAGGAGGTGACCAGCCTGTCGTTGGCGATGGACTGCTGGCGCAGCGTCTTGGCGAGATCCGCCTGACGGAAGCGGCGGTCCCATGAAATCCGCACGGCCTCCTCGACCTCGCGCTGCACCTGGTGCAGGGCGAGCCGCTGTTCGCTGACGCGCCGGATCTGTTCCTGCTCGTTGGCCTTGTCGATGCCGCCGCGGTAAAGGTTCCAGCGCAGCACCAGGCGCGCCTGCAGGTCGTTGGTCTCGTCTTCGGCGCCGTCAATGTCATTGCCAACCCGTGCGCGACCTTCGGCGACGACCTCGGGGCCGTACTTGGCGCGGGCCGCATCGACAAGCGAAGCCGCCGCGTCGATGTCGCTGTTGGCCATGTGGACGCGCGGATTGTTGCGGCGGGCAAGGCCAAGTGCGTCGTCGAGCGAGCGGGGCAGGGCCTTGGCGACGGAACCTGGCCTGGATGGGTCGGTCAGCGGCTTGCCGACGGTCTTGAAGAACCGGATCTTTGCCGCCTCGAGCTCTTCGGCGGCTTCCTGCACGCGCGCCTTGGCGGCGTAGAGCCGCTCCTCGGCCTGCTGGCGGTCCGCGTCGGTCAACGCGCCACCCTGGATACCTTCGCGAATGTCGCCAAGGATCGACTGATGGAAACCAAGGTTCCGCTTGGCGTCGCCAACGATCTGCGCCTGCAGCATGTATTCGAGGTAATCCTGCACGACAGACAGTCCGATGAACTCGGAGCGCTCGAGAACGCGGAAGGATGCTCCATCGACGCGCGAGGCCTGACGGGTCAGTTCGGCGCGCCGGGCGCCGTTGTCGAAAAGCTTCTGGGTCACAACAACGCCGGCTTCCGACGGGTAGAGTTCGTCATCCTCGATACCGCTCAGACGCCGTGACGGGTTGTCGAGGCGGCGCACGCCGGTCGAGGCTTCGAGGTCGACGCTTGGGAGATAAAGCCCTCTTGCCTGGCGAAGCTCAAATTCGATCGCTTCGCGGTTTTCGATGGCCTGGCCAATTTCCGGGTTGGACTCGACGGCGACGGCCATTGCTTCCTTGAGCGTCAGTGCATCGGCACCCGTGCCCGACAGCATGGTCGCGGCAAGCATTATGGTGAGCCGCGCCGCAAGTTGTCCAAGACGCTTCGGCATAAAGTACCTCCCACTCCCATCCCGACGCAGAGCGTTCGAGACCCCAATCGTACCCAACTGAACGCAATTATCCAGAAGAGAACTGAAATCGACAGTGTTTTGGTTACTTTGGCATCGATTCGCTCGTATTTGAGTCATTTGGCAGTAGGGCTGATGCAAAAATGCTACATTTCCTGCGACTAAAATACATTTGTCGGGTTAACGCTGAGGTTGTGTTCTCGCGATGCGGACAGAGGCGATGCAAGGCCACGCTCACTTGTGGTTGTCGGGCGCGGATGGTGGCGAATCGCCATCTGACGTCCGGTTGGCTTTGGCGGACTGAACCCAGCCTACTGCGGTAGCGGGCCTTCACCAGGGGCTATGCCAGCAAAATTGTTGCCTACGGACGCGATTTGCCCCGATCCCGGCCGCGCGCCGTGGATCCATGCGCGATCCGTGCTGAACGAATAGAGGGGGACATAGTTCTTGAGTGCCTCGTCGTGCAGGACCTGGTTGCTCAGATTGTCGAGGATGAAGGTTCCACTCTGGGTGGCAACAGACAGTACCGCGTGGAAGACGCCACGGCTGGCGTCCTGGAGAACCACCAGCGACATGCTCTGTGCCGGAACGCCAGCCTTGATCAATGCCGACATCTTGAGAATGGCAAAATCTTCACAATCACCGGCACCACGCGACAGTATTTCAGCCGGCTTCGCCCAGTAATCGAGGTTGCCATACACGCCTTGGTCCTTGCGATAAGCGATCATCGTGTTGACGGCGCGGTTGATAACGCCAAGCTTGGCGAGAAACTTCCTGTCGCGGCTGTCTTCGGCAAGCCCGAAGAGCGCCGCACCATTCTTGCCGCATGAGGTTTCGGTGCAGCCGCTGATGTCGCGATAGACCTTGGCCCAGCGGCCAGCCACCGGGAAGTTGCGCATGGGAATTGCGACGGAACCGAAAACACCGGGGATGATGGCCGCGGTCTTTATCGGGTCGATGCCCGCGGGCATGTCATCGACCTGGCGCCGACGATCATGTCGCTTGCCGGGCTGGAGCAGCCCTTGCCTTGCGATGGCCGCAGTATCGCTTCGACCTTCGACGATGGCGATGCCCCGGCGCCACGCGCGACCCAGTATTGGGAAAACCTTGGTCACCGGGCGATCTGGCACGAGGGCTGGCGCGCCGTAACGGAACACAAGCAAGGCGTCGCTTATGAGAACGACGACTGGCGGCTCTACGACACGACAGAGGATTTTTCTGAATCGATCGATCGCGCCGCCGATGAACCGGAACTGCTCAAGGAAATGGTCGGGCGCTGGTGGCAGCAGGCCGAGGCCAATAGTGTGCTTCCGCTCGACGACCGGACGCTCGTGCAATTGTTGAGGGCCCGTCCGCCGCTTGGACTGATGTCGCGAGATAGGCTGACCTTCCGGCCTGGCCAGGGCCATGTCCCGATCAGTAGCATGATCACCGGTTCGGAGCGTGCGATGCTGGTTACCGCCTCGTTCCGCAATCGGCGGCATGGCGAAAATGGCGTACTGGTTTCGAGCGGCGACAGCCGCGGCGGCTATGTGCTGTATGTCCAGGATGGTCGCTTGAGCTTTGAACATGTGCAGCTCGGCAACCGTACGATTTGCACGAGCGAGGAAGTACTCCCCACAGGTACGTTCGAGGCCGGTTTTGTG
Source organism: Aminobacter carboxidus (assembly GCF_014863355.1). Classification (GTDB taxonomy): domain Bacteria; phylum Pseudomonadota; class Alphaproteobacteria; order Rhizobiales; family Rhizobiaceae; genus Aminobacter; species Aminobacter carboxidus. The sequence goes on from NZ_JACZEP010000026.1 coordinate 8,622, forward strand.
CTGCGTGATCGCATCGGTCATTCGGCCGAGGTCGTTCTGCTGCATGGCCGCCGGAAGGTGGCAGCGACACGCATTCCCACCACGGCCGCACACCTGTCGTTCTGGGGGATCGATGTCGGCTGCGATAGCGCCGACCGGGTTTCCTGCGCCTACCCCCCCGATTTCGCCTACCGAGCACGTTCGTTTGAAAGCCTGACCATCGACTTCCTCGACCAGCTGGTGCTCGAAGACGTCGCCGAAGCCATGGAGAGCACCGAGTAATGTCGCCCAAGCAAGTTCTGATCGACGTTGATACCGGCGTCGACGATGCCTTGGCGCTCGCCTTCGCCGTGCTGCATCCCGACATCAATCTGCGGGCCGTCACCTGTGTCGCCGGCAACGCTTCGCTTGAGGACGTCTACCGCAACACCCGCGCCGTGCTGGCTCTGGCTGGCGGCAGCGATGTTCCCGTCGCCCGCGGTGCAAGCCGGCCGCTGATCTCGCCGCCACGCAATGCGGCGCATGTGCACGGCCACAACGGGCTGGCGGGATTGGAGCTTGAGGTCCCTGACGATGGCAACGCCGACATCCATGCCGTCGACTTGATGTGCCAACAGATACTCGCCAGTCCGACGCCAGTGACCTTGATCGCCCTGGCCCCACTCACCAACGTCGCGCTGCTTGTCCGCATGTATCCGGAGGTGGCAGCGAAGCTCGAGCGCATCGTGTTCATGGGTGGTTCGGCCAGTGTCGGCAATGCAACGCCTGTCGCCGAGTTCAACACCTGGGCCGATCCCGAAGCAGCTGCCATCGTTCTCGATGCCGGTGTGCCAACGACCATGTATGGGCTCGACGTGTTCTACAGCGTTGCCGTCGATGACGCGCAGGTCGGCAGGCTCGAAGCGTCCAGCCGTCCGGCCGCTCGGCTTTGCGCATCGCTGTTCCGATATCTTGCCAGGAAGGATTCCGAGCAGAAGCGCATTCCTGAAAACCGGATCGCGGCCCTCGGCGACGCTGGTGTCTTATGCGCCATCGTCGATCCGGCGGGTCTGACCGTGCAGCGGTTTCCCGTCAGTGTCTGCATCGACGGCTCGCGCTCGCGTGGCCAGACCCTGGTCGACAGGCGCAACCATCGTGGCGAGTCCGAACTCAATGGCGCCAGCCTCGGCCGACCGGTCGACGTTGCACTTGACGTTGACGGCGACCGATATGCCAGCCTGTTCTGCGATGTGATCGGCGGCGAGGCGCGGGGTTGAACTGATGGAACTTCGTGAGGCAACAGACATGGTTCTATCGCACCCCTCAGCCACGGTTATGCCTTTGCCTTCGCGGCTGGCTGCGAATGCGGCGGAGGGTGGCCATGGTGTGGTGCGCAATCCAGGGATGGCGCTGGATCTGGGTTTTGTCGAATCGATGCGCAGCGTCAACCGTTCGGCACTCGAGCGCCGGGTCGGCACGCTGACCAAAAGGCGCTCGATCAAGGCCGACAACCAGGCGGCCTGGCTGC
>NZ_JACZEP010000027.1:0-2500 GCF_014863355.1 Aminobacter carboxidus
TGTATTTGGTTGCGGGGACAGGATTTGAACCTGTGACCTTCAGGTTATGAGCCTGACGAGCTACCGGGCTGCTCCACCCCGCGCCACCGGACTTTTGCCTGAGGCAAAATGTCCTTTTTCAACGCTTTCAGACTTTTGCCTCAGGCAAAATGTCCTTTTTATCCGGATTTCGCCAATGGAAAGGGCCGCTTGCGCGGCCCGTCTACCCGTTGGCGGGCCTTTTTTGCAAAGAGAAGATTTACCCACATCGCGTTGCGATGGGTTGTATTAACGTGCGTTTGGCAGACCTGGCAGCGACTTACTCTCCCGCGTCTTGAGACGAAGTACCATCAGCGCTGGAGCGTTTCACGGCCGAGTTCGGAATGGGATCGGGTGCAGCCGCTCCGCCATAACCACCAGGTCGGCAAAACGCACGTTTTATCGAGAAGCTTTGGAGCGAAGAGCGTAAGGGGCGTCGACAGCTTGGCTGTCTTGTGCCTCTCGGGGCTATTCGCTGGTCTTTGTGTGCCTTTTTCATCCTGCCTTTTGGCAGTGTGCAGATCCTTTTGGGATCGCACTGTGACGATTCCCTTTTGGGATCGCACTGTGATGAGCATTAGGAATGAGAACGATCAAGCCTATCGAACTATTAGTACCGGTAAGCTTCATGCGTTGCCGCACTTCCACACCCGGCCTATCAACGTGGTCGTCTTCCACGGTTCTCAGGGAATACTCGTTTTAAGGTGGGTTTCCCGCTTAGATGCCTTCAGCGGTTATCCCGTCCGGATATAGCTACCCTGCTATGCGGCTGGCGCCACAACAGGTCCACCAGAGATCCGTCCATCCCGGTCCTCTCGTACTAGGGACAGATCCTTTCAATATTCCTACACCCACGGCAGATAGGGACCGAACTGTCTCACGACGTTCTGAACCCAACTCACGTACCGCTTTAAATGGCGAACAGCCATACCCTTGGGACCTGCTCCAGCCCCAGGATGCGATGAGTCGACATCGAGGTGCCAAACAACCCCGTCGATATGGACTCTTGGGGGTCATCAGCCTGTTATCCCCGGCGTACCTTTTATCCGTTGAGCGATGGCCCTTCCACGCGGGACCACCGGATCACTATGACCGACTTTCGTCTCTGCTCGACTTGTCAGTCTCGCAGTCAGGCGGGCTTATGCCATTGCACTCGACGACCGATTTCCGACCGGTCTGAGCCCACCATCGCGCGCCTCCGTTACTCTTTAGGAGGCGACCGCCCCAGTCAAACTACCCACCATACATTGTCCCGGACCCGGATAACGGGCCGCGGTTAGACATCCATAGAGATAAGGGTGGTATTTCAAGGGTGGCTCCACCAAGGCTGGCGCCCTGGCTTCAAAGCCTACCACCTATCCTACACATGCCACTACGAATGCCAATGTAAAGCTATAGTAAAGGTGCACGGGGTCTTTCCGTCTAACCGCAGGAACCCCGCATCTTCACGGGGAATTCAATTTCACTGAGTCTATGCTGGAGACAGCGGGGAAGTCGTTACGCCATTCGTGCAGGTCGGAACTTACCCGACAAGGAATTTCGCTACCTTAGGACCGTTATAGTTACGGCCGCCGTTTACTGGGGCTTCGATTCAAAGCTTGCACCTCTCCTCTTAACCTTCCAGCACCGGGCAGGCGTCAGACCCTATACGTCGTCTTGCGACTTCGCAGAGCCCTGTGTTTTTGATAAACAGTCGCTACCCCCTGGTCTGTGCCACCCTCCACATGCTTGCGCATGAAAGGGTCACGCTTCTTCCGAAGTTACGCGTGCAATTTGCCGAGTTCCTTCAGCATAGTTCTCTCAAGCGCCTTGGTATACTCTACCAGTCCACCAGTGTCGGTTTCGGGTACGGTCTATAATGGAGGAGCTATTTCCTGGAACCACTCCGCTGCAGGGATCAATCCAATAAGACCCCACAACATACGTGATCCGTCACTTCCTCCAGGCCCACGAATATTAACGTGGTTCCCATCGTCTACGCATTTCTGCCTCGACTTAGGGGCCGGCTAACCCTGCTCAGATTAGCTTTAAGCAGGAACCCTTGGACTTTCGGCGGGGGTGTCTCTCACACCCCTTACGTTACTCATGTCAGCATTCGCACTTCTGATACCTCCACGGCCCCTCACAGGTACCGCTTCGTCAGCTTACAGAACGCTCCGCTACCGCTTGCAGCAAGCTGCAAACCCTAAGCTTCGGTGTATGGCTTTAGCCCCGGTACATTTTCGGCGCAAAGACCCTTATTTAGACCAGTGAGCTGTTACGCTTTCTTTAAATGATGGCTGCTTCTAAGCCAACATCCTGGTTGTTTTGGGATCCTCACATCCTTTCCCACTTAGCCATAACTTGGGGACCTTAGCTGTAGGTCAGGGTTGTTTCCCTTTTCACGACGGACGTTAGCACCCGCCGTGTGTCTGCCGACTAGTACTCCCAGGTATTCGGAGTTTGGTTAGGTTTGGTAAATCGGTGAGATCCCCTAGCCCAT
>NZ_JACZEP010000028.1 GCF_014863355.1 Aminobacter carboxidus
CCGACATCTGCGCCAGGGCCGAAGCTGAATCGACAGGCAATCTCAAACGCGTCTGGACCGGCCACGGCCGCAGCCTCGACTGGCCAACCGCCCAAGGCGAAGCCTTCCTCCGCCGCGCCGTGGAAGTGAAGAACGTCTGGGTGCCATACGGCGACTGAGGGATTAGGGGAGTAAGGGAGTAGGGCAGTAGAAAAGCATACTGCCTTACTGCCCTATTCTCCTACTGCCGTACACCGTGACCGCCTCTGCAGGAGAACGAGTTGAATGAAAGTCTATCTGGCCGGCCCCGAAGTCTTCCTGCCCAACGCGCGGGAGGTTCTTGACCGCAAGATCGCTCTGACCCGACGCTACGGGTTCACCCCCATTTCGCCGGGCGATCTGGAAGTGCCGGCAACTGATACCAAGAGGTCAAAGGGTGTCGCCATCAGTTCGATCAACGAACGCCTGATGATGAGCTCAGACATGATCATCGCCAATCTCACGCCATTCCGGGGTGTCGCTGCCGACGTCGGTACGGCGTTCGAGCTTGGTTTCATGTGCGCGCGCGGCTGCCCGGCCTATGCGTTTTCAAACACGTCCAGCAGTCATTTTGACCGGGTTGCGCGCAGTTACGACGGACACGTGTACACCGACGCGCAGAACAGGCCGCGTGGGCCGGACGGACTGGCGGTGGAAGACTTCGACATGGTGGACAATCTGATGTTGGACGGCGGTATCGAGGCGCGAGGTGGTGCGATCATCACGCGCGAGGTTGAAGCGGCAGAACTCTTTCTCGACCACCAGGCCTTCGAGGAGTGCCTGAATATTGCGGCAACGAGGTTTCTACGCTGAACTCTGGCGGAACTGGGAGTTGGTTTGATGAATCGTGTCGATGTCGTCGTGCTTGGAACCTTCGTGGCCGACCTGGCCTTCAAGGCCGAGCGGCTGCCTGTTGTCGGGGAAACGCTGCTCGGCCAAGGCTTTGCCATTGGCCCTGGCGGAAAGGGGTCGAACCAGGTCATCGCGGCCGCCCGTGCCGGCGCGAGGTCCGCAATGATCACCCGCATCGGCCAGGATTCCTTTGGAGAGATGGCCAGGCAAACCTGGTCCCAGGACGGTGTCGATATCTCCCACGTCCTGGTCGATGAGACCGCTCCCACGGGTGCTGCCTTCATCTTCGTCTCAACCAAGACAGGCGACAACGCCATCATCATCGAAAGCGGTGCCGCAGCCAATCTCAGTGCAACCGATGTCCGTGCCGCAGAACGGCTGATCGCCAAAGCAAACGTCTTCGTCACGCAATTCGAGCAACCCATCGAGGCTGCTATTGAGGGGCTTCGACTGGCCCGCAGTCACGGGGTGACTACCATCCTCAACCCGGCTCCGGCGCTTCCCGTCGAAGACACGATCTATGCCCATTGCGATTATGTCACCCCCAATGAGACGGAAGCGGCGACGCTGACCGGGATCGATACCAGCACGGATGAAGGCGCCTTGCAGGCCGCATCCAGCTTGGTCGAACGCGGCGCGCGCAATGCCTTGATCACGTTGGGCGCCAAGGGTGCGTTGCTGCACGGCGAGGCCGGTACGCATTTCGTGCCGGCTTTCCACGTTGCCGATGTCGTCGACACGACGGGCGCCGGGGATGCGTTCAACGGTGGATTTGCCGTTGCGCTTTCGGAAGGGCAGTCCCCGGTCGACGCCGTCCGTTTCGGTGCTGCGGTCGCCGCACTTTCAGTGCAGAAGGCCGGAACCGCCCCGTCCATGCCCAACCGGACCGAAATCGAGGCGTTCCTGCGCGAGCGGCGATAAGCCGCTCGCGCAGGGGCGTTCCTAGCCGATCTTCTGGCCGGTCTTGGCCCAGTCGGACAGGAACATCTCGAGGCCCTTGTCGGTCAGCGGGTGCTTGACCAGCGCCTTGAGCGTTGCCGGCGGGATGGTGGCGACGTCGGCGCCGATCATCGCGGCGCGCTTGACGTGCTCGGTCGAGCGGATCGAGGCGGCGAGGATCTCGGTGTCGAAGCCATAGTTGTCGTAGATGTGGCGGATCTCGGCGATCAGCTCCATGCCGTCGACACCCATGTCGTCGAGACGGCCGATGAACGGCGAAATGAAAGTAGCACCCGCCTTGGCGGCGAGCAGGGCCTGGTTGGCGGAGAAGCACAAAGTGACATTGACCATACGGCCTTCCGAGGTCAGCGCGCGGCAGGCCTTGAGGCCGTCGAGCGTCAGCGGCACCTTGATGCAGATGTTGTCGGCGATCTTCGACAGCACCGCCGCTTCCTTCATCATCTCGGCATATTCGGTGGCGGCGACTTCCGCCGAAACCGGGCCTTCGACGATGTCGCAGATTTCCTTGGTCACTTCGGCGATGTTGCGACCGGACTTGAGGATCAGCGAGGGATTGGTGGTGACGCCGTCGAGAAGGCCAAGCTCATTGAGTTCGCGGATGTCCTTCACGTCGGCGGTGTCGACGAAAAACTTCATGTCATTTTCCCTTCATGGCTGTTGATTGGCTTCATTGCGGATCGTTGGTCTTTTAGTCCTTCCTGAACACGATCCTCCCGAGCCAACCGGTGAGCATGGCGAGGCCGATGGCGAAGAGGCCGTAGCCGAAGCCGTGGTCGGTGGCGAAGCGGTAGATGGTCTGCTCGAAGCCTGATTTGACGATGGCAAGCTGGGCCGAGGTTTCCTTGATGAAGATGCCGTTGCGAAACAGAAAGGCGCGCGCCTTGTGGGTGCCGACTGGCACGTTGGGAGCAAGGTGCAAGGTGGCGCGAAACAGGCTCTGCGACAGGAACTGCACGCCGCCGATATTGTCGGAGTAAAGCCCGGTCGCCTGCTTGCGGTCACGCAACGCGTCGGTGAATTCCTGGATGGTCAGCGGGCTGTCGCGTTTGTCTTCGGGCTCCATGTAGATGTTGTTGGCGCCGAGCGACAGCTGGCGGTAGTTGTTGGGATCGGTGATGTCCTGCGGCTGGCGGGTGGTTGCCACCGAATACGACATAGGCACGTTGACGAAGGTTTCGGACTGGGTGTTGATCCACATGCCGAGCACGCGGCTCTTGCGCCGTACCACCACCGGCCGGGCCGGGCCCTCGAGCACGACATAGACGTCGTAGCGGCCCTGGCGGT
>NZ_JACZEP010000029.1 GCF_014863355.1 Aminobacter carboxidus
ACGGCATGGCAACTGTGTTCAAGCGAAGTGTTTTTGGTCGCGGATCATGGCGTTGAGGATGGTGATGAGCTTTCGCGCGACAGCGATGATAGCGCATTTCTTTGATCCGGAGCGTTGGGCGATAGCCTGGTAGAAGGCCTTGAAGCGCTGGTTGGCGCGGATGGCGCCGAGGGCTGCCATGTAGAGCGCCCGCCGCAGCCTCGGCCTGCCGCCCCGGATGCTGCGCCGGCCGGTCCTTGTGCCGCTGTCATTGGCAAATGGCGCAAGGCCTGCGAGGCTGGCGATGGCCTTGGGGGAGATGGTTCCGAGTTCGGGCATGTGGGCCAAGAGGGTCACGGCGGTCACCTTGCCGATACCGGGGGCGGAGGTCAGGCGCGCGGCCTGTTCGGCAAGTCCGTCCAGGGTTTCGACATGGCTGGCGATCTCGGCTTCGAGGGCTGCGATGCGCAGCGACAGGTTGGTGATTGCAGCTTCGATGTCGGCGACGACGGTTGCCTCGCCAGTTTCGTCGCGATGACGCAGCTCGAGCGCCCGCGTGGCGACCAGTTGGTCACGGCGGCGGGCCAAGGCAGCCAGGCGCTCACGCCCGGGACAGGGCGGCGTGTCGGCATCGGGGCGGAACATCGCCCCCATCTCGCTGAGGATGCGGGCATCGACCCTGTCGGTCTTGGCCAAGCGGCCGCGCGCCTGGGCGAAGCGGCGCACCATCATCGGATTGAGCCGGGCACAAGGGATGCCGGCCCGGGCAAACGCATGGCGCAGGGCCTTGTCGTGGTGGCCCGTCGCCTCGAAGACGACGAAGCTGCCTGGTGCCAGGCCGGCAGCGAAGCCGGCCAAGGCTGCCGGTTCGTTGGCCACCCGGCTGAAACGGCGGCTGAGCGGATCGAAGACATCGATCACCGCCTTGGCGATGTCGCAACCGATGTAGGTCTGGTGTATCGTCATGGAACCTCTTCCTGTGATGCGAGGTCCGCGCCAACGGCCTCGTGCAACTGTGCAGGTTGACGACATGGTGCGGGAAGGGAGCCGAGCCAAGCCACGGTCTGCCGTGCTCAGCACGACGACCAGGATCCTGACGGCCTCCTTCCCGCATTCAATCTACACCAAGCCAAACACACAGGATCC
>NZ_JACZEP010000003.1 GCF_014863355.1 Aminobacter carboxidus
GATCAAAAAGCCGCCGCCGACCCCGAACATGCCCGACAGGAAACCGACCGCCGCGCCCATCGCCAGCAGCACGAACACATTGACCGACATTTCCGCAATCGGGAGATAGATGCCCACCCGTCAGACTTTTCGTTGGTGTGATTGGGGGTGGCATTTCGTTCTGCAAGGCACATTCGACGAATGCCCTGACGACGAAAGTTTGCTGAAAATTCGCATTGCAGCCAAGGCTATTGTGTCAGTGCGCCAGCCTTTTCAGGCAGGGCCACTATCGTCCCTGCCTCTATCGCAAATTGCTTGCGGTGCACAGCAGGTCCAGGCCCGCGCATATAGTGCAGTTCCGGGTGGTAGCGCTGTCGCCCGAAGCCATTCACCCAAGCGCGCAGGCGCTCCCTGTAGGATACTGAATGAGGCAAATCTGCCGACATCGTCAACACCACTGAAATCGCCCAGTTGAGCGGGTTGGCCCTGCGCGATTCAGTTGGGCATGCAGCATATTGGCTGCGACATTGGCCAACCGATCCAACGCGTATCCAAAATAGCGGTTTGGCGTTTTGCCGGCGCATAGCGATGCGTCTGAGATGCATTCCAAAAAGTAATGCCGTTGCGCTTGTCACTTCGTCAGGATGGTATCCGTATCCGGCAGCAGCATGCCGTAGGCGACGTCGGCTGCGCCCTCGGCGATATCGCTCGCCAAGCGATAACCCTTGTTGGCACGGACCTCGCGCGGCGACATGCCGAACTGCTCGGAGATCTGGCGCGAGAAGTGGAAAGGGTTCTTGTAGCCGCATTGGTAGGCGATGTCGGAGATGGCGAGGCCGCTCTGCAGCAGCAGGAAGTGGCCGCGGTTGGCGCGCACCTGCCAGAGATAGCGAACCGGCGTGATGCCGACATGCTTGCGGAAGGACGACACCAGGTGCTGTGGCGTCACGCCGACAAGTGCCGCCAGGCGCTCGACGGTGATTTCCTTTTCGTAGTTTTCGTCGATGTAGAAGCGTGCGCGTAGCACCGAGCGCGGCGTCAGGCGTTCCTGCTCCGACATCTGCGCTTCGTGGAAATAGGCAAGGAAAATGGATTCGCCGAGTGCGTTGCGCAGCGCATTGAGGTTGGAGCTGGAGCCGGCGCCAAGTTCGACACCGAGACGCTGCAAGGCCTCGACACGCTGCGACAAGGCAATGCGCGGTGTCAGCGTGCGCAGCCGCATCGCCACCGGTTCGGAGATTTCTCCGGCATAACCCTCGCACCAGCTGACGCGCGTGTTGCGGCCCTCCGCATACTCCATGAACAAGTGCTGTGCGTTGCGAAAGAAGCCGCAGCTGCGCGGCCCGAGGGCTATCTCCTCGTCGTCGCAGACAACACGTGCCTTGCCTTCATGGATGATGAGCAGCGTGAGGTATCGATCCTTCAGCGGACCATAGACGCCACCTGCCGGATAAATGGCTTCGCCAAAGGCAAAACCACGACCGCTATCAATGAGTGCGTGCATAGCCATATCCCGCTTGCCGATCCGCAGCTTGCAATAGCACAGGCGAAACGGCGCTGGAAGATTAGTCGAAACTGATCTTAAGCCCAGATATGTTTTCTGTCGCGTCAGGCATTCCGTGAAATTCCTGCCTGCGGAATACTCCACCCGTGTTCAGGCAAGGCTTTGGCCGACGCCCTGGACAAGCCAGCGAAGGCACGTTCTGGAGGAGTGAACAGGTGTTTCTGCCAGCCGATAATTCCAAGACAAAGAGCGACTTGCCACGTGGCTGTACCTTCTCGGCCAGCGACTGGCATATCCTTGCCTCGTTCTGGCATCCGGTTGCTTTTGTCCATGACATTGCCGACAAGCCGGTGCGTGCCAAGCTGCTCGATGTCGACCTTGTCATCTACAAGACGGCAAGTGGCATTACGGTTGCACGCGATCTCTGTCCGCATCGCGGCACTCGCATCAGTGCTGGCTGGATGGTCGACGACCAGATCGTCTGTCCGATGCACGGGCTGCATTTCGGGCATGACGGCGCCTGCTCCAAGATCCCTTCGATTGCCAATTCGGAAGGCCGCATTCCGCCCAAGCTCAGGCTCGAGACCTACGCATCGGTGGAACGATACGGCATCATCTGGGCGTGCCTGAAGAACGATCCGATCTGGCAGCTGCCGGAATGGGAGGGCATTTCAAACCCTGATTTCAGAAAGGTCTACGTGCCGAAAGGCACCTGGTACGCGGCGGCAAGCCGCCACGTCGAGAATTTCAATGACGTCGCCCATTTCCCCTGGGTCCACACCCAGAGCTTCGGCGGCAACACGGCCGATCCGATCCCGCCCTACGACGTCAACCAGACAGACTACGGTCTGCGTTTCGAGTTGCCTTATCATGAGGGGTTCAACCGGTTCGACGATGGTGTCGAGGGCGACAGCCGCGACGTGGTCTACACCTACGAGCTGACCTATCCGTTCTCGACCATCATCAAGATCGACCCCAAGGGGTCGGACTACGTCGCCTACTTCGCCGATACGGTCTGTCCGGTTTCGGCGCGCGAGACGCTCATCTTCCAGCTGATGACCGACACAACCGGCAATCCCGATACCGAGTACTGGATCAAGGATGCGCTGCTCATCAATGACGAGGACAAGCCGATGGTCGAGGAGCAGCATCCCGAAGAACTGCCGCTTGACCTCACCGAAGAAATCCATGTGCCGTCGGACCGCATGTCGCTCGAATACCGCCGCGGACTGGTCCGGAATTTCGGCCTCGGCGCACCGATCGTGAGTTGATCCCACGACCGCATCGCAATTGGAGACATAAGGAAAAGCCATGTCGGTCCGGTCATACAAATCCTCGCCTGTTCTGTCGTTCGCCGGCATTCGGTCGTGCATGGGGGCAGGCATGCTGTTGTCTTCGGGGCTGCGGTCGTGACCATGGCTGTCCCGATGAACGGGCTCATGCCCGCCACTACGATCAAGGCCGGTGCCAGGTTGCAGTTGCGCGTAGCCGCCAGGCGCGTCTGTGCCCAGGGCATCGTTGCGCTCGATCTCGTTGCGCCTGATGGCGCCGAGCTGCCGGCCTTCACGGCCGGATCGCATCTCGACCTGTTCCTGCCCGGCGGGTTCACCAGGCAATATTCGCTGCGCAACGACCCGAACGAACGCCGCCGCTATGCGTTGGGCGTCCTGCGCGAGCCCGGCGGACGCGGCGGGTCGGCCTATGTGCACGACCGGTTGAAAAGCGGAGACCTGATCGAGGCGAGCCGGCCACGTAATGCCTTCGCGCTCGACGAGACGGCACCTTTCTCGTTGCTGCTTGCTGGCGGCATCGGCGTTACGCCGATCCTGGCGATGGCTCACCGCCTTTCGACGCTCGGGCGCGATTTCGAATTCCATTATTGCGCCCGCAGCGCGGAGCGCATGGCATTCCGCGACGAGATCGAGGCCTCGCCGTTTGCAGCCCAGATGCGCTTCCATCTCGACGACGGGCCTGCCGGGCAACGGCTCGATCTTGATCGACTGCTCGGCGGTCGGCCGAATGGTGCGCATCTCTATGCGTGCGGCCCGTCAGGCTTTCTCGACGCGGTCGTTTCGAGGGCCGCCGCGGCGTGGCCGAAGGAGACCATACACCGCGAGTATTTCGCCAATGCGGCGCCGAAACCGACGTCTGGCGACCAGCCGTTCACGGTCACGCTCGCCCATGACGGCCGCAGCTTCGAGGTGGTGCCGGGGCGCAGCATCGCCGAGGTGCTGAGCGCGAACGGAATCGTCATCCCGGTATCGTGCGAGCAGGGCATCTGCGGCACATGCGTGACGCGTGTCCTGTCAGGCGAGCCCGATCATCGCGACCTCGTTTTGACCGACAGGCAGCGCGCCGACCACATAACGCTGTGCTGTTCGCGAGCGCGGAGCGCCGAACTGGTGCTGGACCTTTAGGGGACAAGGACAATTCCGGGATGCGGGACTGACAGCTATCCGCCAGGCAGCGACAGGGGGCCAAGTGGCCCCGACAAGAACGAGCCACCAAGGGGAATGAAATGGATCTGGATCAATTCGCGCGGGCGCTGCCAAAGGCCGAGCTGCATCTTCATCTCGCCGGTGCGGTCAATGCGCAGACCTTTCTTAAGCTGGCGCGCAAGAACAACGTGCCGTTGCCTCCGTTCCAGCACATCGAGGACCTCTATCGCTACGACAACCTTGTCGATTTTCTGCAGATCTACGATCTTGTCGCGCGCTCTGTCGTCGATGCCGACGACTTCCACCTCATCACCTATGAAGCACTCGCGCATGTCGCCAAGGCCGGCGGCCGCTACGCCGAGTTCTTCTTCAGCCCGCAGGTACACCAGGATGCCGGCATCAGCTACGAGACGATGTTCTCCGGCCTGCTCAAGGCGATGGACGATGCCGAGACCGACTTCGGCCTGGTGTCGCGGCTGATACCGGCGATCAACCGGGAGTTGACCATCGACCGAAGCTTCGAATTCCTCGACCGTGTGCTGCCATTCCGCTCCGACAAGGTGATCGGCATCGGCCTCGATTATGACGAGGAGCCGTTCCCACCAGCACCCTTCAAGCCGGTTTACGACAAGGCGAAGAAGGCCGGCATGCGGCTCACCGCTCATGCAGGCGAGGGTGGCCCGGCCGCCAATGTCCGCGATGCGCTTGATCTGCTCTCGGTCGAGCGCATCGACCATGGCTACCGCGTGATTGAAGACCCGGAACTTGTTGTGCGCTGCATCGATGACAACATCGCCTTCACGGTCTGCCCCAGCTCGACGGTCATTCTGACCCATTGGCGCGACCTGACTGCCGCAGACCATCCGATCCGCGCCATGCTCGATGCGGGCCTGAAGCTCGTGGTCGACACCGACGATCCGCCAATGCTGCAGACCGACCTTGCCAAGGAATACCGGTTGCTCGGCGAAACCATGTCGCTCGATCGCCGGACACTCGCCGATCTCGCGTTGAATTCGCTAGATGCGGCCTGGCTTGACGACAGCGTCAGGCGCGACTGGCGCGCATCATGGTCGGCGGAGATCGACCGCCTGCTGGCCGAGCCGCAGGAGGTGCCGCCAAGGAACTGATTTATGCCCGCCTGGGAGAGGCGGGATCGGAAGACATAATCATAAGAACGGGATGAAACCCAAAAAATGACACCAGAGGGAAAGGTACAATCCTATGTTCGCAATTCTCGCGAGACGGCTGGCACTATTGGCCGCGCTTCTAGTCGCTGCCATCGTCGTCAGTCCTGACCGGTCCGAGGCGGCCGAGCCGGACAAGCTCAACATTGCCATCATCCTGTCGGCTGGCATCGACAATGGTTGGGATGGCACGCTGATCGAGGCCCTCGAGCGGGTCAAGGCGACCAAGCCGCACGGCCTCGACATCACCTGGAAATACACTGACCCGCTCTGGGGCGACGACGCCGGCGATGCGATGCGGCTATTCGCTGAAAGCGGCCAATACGACGTCATCTGGGCGCACTCGACCTATTCCGACCAGGTCAAGAAGCTCAAGGACGAGTTCCCCGACATCCTGTTCGTTGTCGTCGGCTCGGGCAATGAGGGCCTCGGCGGCAACCAGTACTGGGTCTACAAGCGCGTGCATGAGCCGGCCTATCTGCTCGGCTATGCCGCCGGAAAGCTGTCGAAGTCGAACAAGCTCGGCTCGGTCGGCACCTTCCCCGCCGATGACGTGAACGACGAGATCAATGCCTTTTTTGCCGGTGCCAAGGCGGCAAATCCTGCTATCGAGCGCACCGTGGCGTTCATCGAGTCGTGGTATGATCCGGCCAAGGCGGCGGAATATACCTCCGCCCAGATCGCCACCGGCGCCGACCTGATCTTCCAGCTGACCGGTAACTTCAAGCCGTGCGAAGAGGCCAAGATCTTGTGCTTCGGCAACTTCCAGGACCAGCATTCCTTCTCGCCGTCGACGGTGCTCTCGAGCACGGTCGCGCATTGGGATCCTGACATCATCTGGGTGGTCGATGCCTGGTGGGCGCACAAGGCCGAGGGCAAGCCTTATGCCGGCAATACCGACAAGCACTGGTTTTTGATGAAGGATGGCGGCGCTTCGATGGCGCCATATCGCGACCTCGAGGCCAAGTTGCCGGAAAATATCCGCGCTGAGGTCGAGGACCTCAAGGCCAGGATCATCGCCGGCAGCTTCGAAGTGCCGATTGACGTTTCCGATCCCAAGGCGGCGAAGTAGCGCCCACGAGCCCTGCTGCGACAGGTGCCTGCCTGTCGCGGCCCCCGTGTTCCTTTACATTGGTAACAGCCATGTCCACTGCCTTGCGTGTCGAAGGACTGACCAAGCGATTTGCCGGGGTCACCGCCAACGACAATGTCGACTTCGACCTTCGCCCCGGCGAAATCCATTGTCTGTTCGGGGAGAACGGAGCCGGAAAATCGACGCTTTCTTCCTGCATCTTCGGCTTCTACCGGCCCGACAAGGGGCAGATTTTCGTCCGCGACAAGCCGGTCCATATCGCTTCGCCGATCGATGCCATCCGCCATGGCATCGGCATGGTGCACCAGCATTTTGTGCTCGTGCCCGAGTTCACCGTGCTCGAAAACATCATTGTCGGCACGCAGCGTTCAGGCTGGCGCCTGAACGCTCAGCAGGCCAGGCAGAAGCTGAAGGCCATTTGCGATGGCTACGGCATCGACATCGATCTTGACGCCTATGTCTGGGAACTGCCGGTCGGACGTCAGCAATGGGTGGAAATTCTGAAAGCGCTCTATCTCGACGCTGAGATACTTATCCTCGACGAACCAACTGCGGTGCTGACACCAGGTGAGTCGCGCATCCTGTTCGACATCATCCGCAAGATGTGTGCCCGCGGCCTGTCGATCATCCTCATCACCCACAAGCTTGTGGAAGTGATGCAGTCCGACCGCGTCACGGTGCTGCGCAAGGGCAAGGTGGTGGCGACGCTGAACACGCCGGAGACCTCGCCGGACGAATTGGCGCGGCTGATGGTCGGCCGCGAGGTCTCCTTCACCGTCACCAAGCCGGACCTTCAGCCCGGCGAGACCGTTGTTGCCGTCGACGGACTTACCGCACGCGGCCACTGGGGCGAGGCCGTGCTCAAGGACGTTTCTTTCTCCGTCGCGCGCCACGAAATCCTCGGTATCGCAGGCGTCGCCGGCAACGGCCAAAAGGAGCTGTTCGAAGTGCTGTGCGGCGTGCGCAAGCCTGAGGCCGGTACGATCAGGCTCAAGGGCGAGGACGTTGCCGGCCTGACGCCGCGCTGCCTGATGGATCGTGGTGTCGGCCACATCCCGGACGACCGCTTTCGCGAAGGCCTGGTGCCGGAGTTTAGCGTCGCCGAGAACCTTGTGCTCGGCTGGCAGCGCAGCCCGAAATATTGCAACGGCCCGTTGATCGACAGCAAAGCCATCGCCGAATTGTCGCGGGAGATGATCGCCGAGTACCAGATCGCCACGCGCGACGAGAAAGTGGCGGCGGGCAAGCTGTCGGGTGGCAACGCCCAGAAGATCATCATCGCACGGGAGTTCCTGCACGCTTCTGGCCTGATGCTCGCCAACCAGCCGACGCGCGGGCTTGATGTCGGCGTCATCGAATACGTGCAGGCGCAATTGCTCAAGAAGCGGGCAGAAGGCTTTGCCATCGTCCTTGCTTCGGAGGAACTGAGCGACCTGTTCAATCTCGCCGACCGCATTGCCGTGATGTTCAAGGGCGAGATCATGGGCATCGTCGACCCCAAGACGACAACCATATCGGAGGTTGGCGTGATGATGGCAGGTCGCCGCGAAGGTGTCGCCGCGCCCAAGGAAAGGACACTGGCATGATCCGCTTCGAACCGAGAGTCGAGAGCGATGCGCTCTGGACGGCGGCGTCGTTTGCCATGGCAATTGCCGCCGGGCTCGCCGCCTCTGCGATCCTGCTGGCCTCCACCGGTGCCGATGTGCTGCAGGTATTCAGTGCCTTGTTGCAAGGTGCGGTCGGCTCGCCCAAGGCGGTGGCGACGACACTGGTCAAGGCGACGCCGATCATCCTCACCGGCCTCGCCACGGTCATCGCCTTTCGCGCCCAGCTGTGGAGCATCGGCCAGGAAGGACAGGTGTTTGCCGGGGCGATGGGCGGTTATCTCGGAGCGCAGGTCCTCGCCGGCCTGCCGCCGCTGCTGTTCTTCCCCGGCGTGCTTGCCTTCGGCATGGCCGCCGGCATTGCGCTTGGCTGGCTTGCTGCCGTGCTCAAGAACCGCTTCGGCGTCAACGAGATCATCTCGACAGTGATGCTCAATTACCTCGTCGTCTACCTGCTGTCCTGGTTGCTGCAGGGTGGTCCCTGGGGGGAAAGCGGCGGCACAATCTCCTACCACCAGTCGCCAATGCTGCCAAACGAGGCGTTTCTGCCCGGAATGTTCGGCTCAAGCCGGCTGCATGCCGGTGTCCTGTTGCCGTTTCTGGCCGCTGCCATCTGCGCGCTGGTCATGTCGCGCACGCCGCTCGGCTACGAGATCCGTGGCCTCGGCTACAATCCAGAGGCGCTCAGGCATAAGGGCGTCAACATCAACCGCACCGTCACGATCATCATGCTGGCCAGCGGTGCGCTCGCGGCACTAGCCGGCGCCATCGAACTGTTCGGCGTGGCGCACCGGCTGCGCGCCGACAATCTTATCGGCCTCGGCTACGCCGGCATCATCGTCGGCATGATCGGCGGCCTGAGGCCACTGGGCACGGTATTTGCCGGGCTGTTCTTTGGCGGACTGGCAAGCGGTGCGGTCTACATGCGCGTGCTCGGCGACGTGCCGGCAGCACTGGTCCCGGCGATGCAAGGCATCACCTTGTTCTTCTTCCTCTGCGCCGGTGTCGTGGCGCGCTATCGTATCGTGAGGGTTGCGGTCCAATGAGCCAGCTGTTCCAGGAAGCCATCATCGTCAGCATCCTTGCTGCAACCGTCCGCATCGTCACGCCGCTGCTGTTTTCAGCACTCGGCGAGTTGATCACCCAGCGCGCCGGCATCTGGAACATGGGCGTCGAAGGCACCATGCTGACCGGTGCGTTCGCTGCCTATCTCGCCGCCACAGCAACCGGCTCGCTCTGGCTTGCCGTGTTGGCCGCCGTCCTCGCCGGTGCCCTGATGGGTGCCGTCATCGCATTCATGACGTCGCTCATGCGTGTAGATCACTTCATCGCCGGCCTCGGCCTCAACCTGCTCGCTGGCGGACTGACGCTCTATTGGTTCCAGAGCTACATCCAGGGACGAGCCCAGCCGACTTTTTCCGGATTCCAGAACGTGGCGATCCCGCTGCTCTCGGACATTCCGCTTTTGGGTCCGGTGCTGTTTTCGCAGCGTGCATTGACCTATGTCGCGCTGCTTGCCGTGCCGGCTGTCTGGTTCCTGCTCTACCGCACCCGCTACGGCCTCGAATTGCGCTGCCTCGGCGAAAACCCCAAGGCGCTCGACGTCAAGGGCTTGAGCGTGACTGCCAGGCAGTTCGCCGCAGTGATGCTGGGCAGCGCCATGACCGGCCTCGGCGGCGGCTTCCTGATGCTCGGCTTCTCCGATCGCTTCCTCGCCGACTTTACCGCCGGCCGAGGCTGGATCGTCGTCGTCGCGCTGATCGCCGGCAACTGGCGGCCACGCGGCGTGCTGATTGCCGTCACGGCCTTCGCCTTCCTCGAGTCGCTTGCGACCCACCTTCAGGTCATCGGCGCGCAGGTTCCGCACCAGTTGCTCCTGGCGTTGCCATATCTCGCCTCGATCGCGCTGCTGATGGGCCTGCGCTTCCGTACCGGCCAACCGGCGCGGCTTGGCGTGCCTTATGCAAGGGAGTGATTGGCCGGGCAGAATCCGTGAAAATCTCATCAGCAATAGTCGCGATTGAAACGGCTCGTTGAAAGGGCCTTTGCCAAAGCAGCGGATGGAACAGTGCGGGGCAGGGGACTGCCGACTTTCGACCATTTATGCCCGGTCAAGCGAGAGCTTGGCCGGGCATTTTCTGTTCCCGTCGGTCTGTGCGCAGATCTCTTGCTGCCAATTCGCCGCCGGAACCGATCGACTTTGCCGGCTTACACATTCCCTTTCTGCCGCCCCAAGTGTCCCGCTGCCGTCATGGTGTTCGACGTCCGCGCGCGGCTTCCTGTGGCCAGCGCCACGACTGTTCCCCGATGCCGGGTCGATGCTGCGGGAAACGATGGCCGGCGCTCATGGGCAGTGAAAACATGGACATTCGTATTGACACAAATACAGATGTTCATTACCTCTGAGCGCAATTGCAGTGCCTTTGCTCGGGAGGAACCATCGGATGACCATCAACGTCGCACCAGTCGGCTTGGCGCGGGACCTCGTGGAGCGGCAGAAGTCGGGCAAGCCGATCCGCATCGGGCTGATCGGCTCTGGCGAGATGGGCACCGACATTGTGGCGCGGGTGGCACACATGCCGGGCATCGAGGTCGGCGCGATCTCCGAGCTCAGCCTGCCCAATGCGCATCGCGCCGTTGACATTGCCTACCAGGAGAAGGGCCATGCCCGCGAAGTCGGTAGCGGCTCGGCGCTGAACGAAGCCATCGAGGCCGGCAAGATCGCCGTCACCAACGATGCCGACCTGATCCTCAACAGCGGCCTGATCGACGTCGTCATCGATGCGACGGGTGTGCCCGCCGTCGGTGCCGAGATCGGCCTGCGCGCCATGGAGCATGGCAAACATCTGGTGATGATGAATGTCGAGGCCGACGTCACCATCGGCGCTTATCTCAAGTCGGAAGCCGACCGTCTTGGCGTGACCTATTCGCTCGGCGCCGGCGACGAGCCGTCGTCCTGCATGGAGCTGATCGAGTTCGTCTCGGCGATGGGCCACACCATCGTGGCCGCCGGCAAGGGCAAGAACAACCCGCTCAACATCGATGCGGTGCCGCACGACTATGCCGAGGAAGCCAAGCGCCGCAACATGAACGTGCGCATGCTCGTCGAGTTCGTCGACGGCTCCAAGACCATGGTCGAGATGGCGGCGATCGCCAACGCCACGGGGCTGGTGCCCGACAAGGCCGGCATGCACGGTCCGGCAGCGACCTTGCCGGAGCTCAACAAGGTGCTTGTGCCCGAAAAGGACGGCGGCGTGCTGACCAGGGTCGGCGTCGTCGACTATTCGATCGGCAAGGGTGTGGCGCCTGGTGTCTTTGTCATCGCCGACATGTCGCATCCGCGCATCCGCGAACGCATGGAAGACCTGAAGATGGGCCATGGTCCGTATTTCACCTTCCACCGGCCCTATCATTTGACCTCGCTCGAGGTGCCGCTGACCTGTGCCCGTGTGGTTCTCTACGGCAAGGCCGACATGGTGCCGCTGGCCAAACCGGTGGCCGATGTCTGCGCCGTTGCCAAGAAGGACCTGAACCCCGGCGACGCACTCGATGCCATCGGTGAATACACCTACCGCGCCTGGATCATGACGACGGGCGAAGCACGTGCGGCGAAAGCCATCCCGTGCGGCCTGCTGCAGGGCGGCACGGTCACCGCGCCGATCAAGAAGGGCGAACTGATCACATCAGCCAACGCAGCGGTCGCGCCAAACTCGAAGATCGCCGAGCTCAGGGCACGTCAGGACCGGCTGGTCTATGGAGCGGAGGCATGACAGTGGCCCAGGCTAAGCCCAAGGACCTGCCGGTGGGTGCGAACCTGCCCTTCATCTACCGCGAATACAGCGCCGAGCGGCTGAAGCAGGCGTTGCACAAGATGTATCTCATCCGCCAGTTCGAAGAGGGCGCGGAAGAGTCCTATATGCGCGGCCTGATCCACGGCACGATGCACCTGTCCATCGGCCAGGAAGCCAGCGCCATGGGCATCTGCATGCCGCTGACCAATGACGACCAGATCACCTCGACACATCGCGGCCATGGCCACTGCATCGCCAAGGGCGCGGAAGTGTCGAGGATGTTCGCCGAGTTCTTTGGCAAGACGACGGGCTATTGCGGCGGCCTTGGCGGCTCGATGCACATTGCCGACGTGTCGACCGGCAATCTCGGTGCCAACGGTATCGTCGGTGGCGGCATTCCGATCGCCGTGGGTGCTGCACTCACCGCCAAGCGTCTGAAGTCGGACCGCGTCGTCATCTCCTTCTTCGGCGACGGCGCCAACAATGAGGGCGCTTTTCATGAGGCGCTCAATATGGCCTCGTTGTGGAAGCTGCCGGTCATCTTCGTCTGCGAAAACAACGGCTATGGCATGTCGACCTCGATGGCCCGCTCGACGGCGGTGCCGAATGTCGCTGATCGTGCTGCGGCCTATTCGATGCCGGGCGTGATCGTCGACGGCAACGTGCTGTCTGATGTTGCCGAAGCCAGCCATGAGGCGGTTCGCCGGGCGCGGGCGGGCGAGGGGCCGACGCTGATCGAATCCAAGACCTACCGTTATCGCGGCCACTCCAAGAGCGACCGCAACCGCTACCGGACCAAGGAAGAGATCGAGGACTGGATGACCAACCGCGATCCGATCGTCCGCTATGAAAATGAACTGATGGAATTCGGCATCATCGACAAGGCCGGCGTCGAGGCCATCCGCGAGGCGGTTGCCAAGGAAATCGCCGACGGCATCGAGTTCGCCAAGGCAAGCCCGTCGCCCGAGATTCGCGATCTCGAACGCTACGTCTACACGGAGACTGTGTAATGGATCAGGCCGTGCGTGAGCTGAGCTATGCCCAGGCGATCCAGGAAGCCATGGCGATCGCCATGGAGACCGACGAGCGCGTGTTTTTGATGGGCGAGGATATCGGCGTCTATGGCGGTGCCTTCCAGGTCACCGGCGATCTTGTCGAGCGTTTCGGTGCCGACCGCGTCATCGACACGCCGATCTCCGAACTCGGTGGCGCCGGCGTTGCAGTCGGTGCCGCGGTGACCGGCCTCAGGCCGATCTTCGAGTTCCAGTTCTCCGACTTCGCCACGCTTGCCATGGAGCAGATCGTCAACCAGGCCGCCAAGATGCGCTACATGCTGGGTGGCGCGGTTTCGGTGCCCGTGGTCATGCGCTTTCCGGCAGGGTCAGGTACTGGTGCCGCCGCCCAGCACAGCCAGAGCCTCGAGGCTTGGCTCGGCCATGTGCCCGGTCTCAAGGTCATCCAGCCGGCGACCCCATACGACGCCAAGGGCATGTTGCTCGCGGCTGTTGCCGACCCGGATCCGGTGATGATCTTCGAGCACAAGCTGCTCTACAAGACCAAGGGCCCGGTGCCCGAGGGCTATTACACCGTGCCTATCGGCAAGGCGGCGATCCGCCGCGAAGGCCGAGACCTGACCATCGTCGCCACTTCGATCATGGTGCACAAGGCGCTTGAAGCCGCCAAGACGCTCGAGGCCGAGGGCATCGACGTCGAGGTCGTCGACCTGCGCACCATCAGGCCGATGGACAAGGAAACCGTTATCGAAAGCGTCAAGAAGACCTCGCGTCTACTCTGCGTCTACGAAGGCGTGAAGACGCTCGGCGTCGGCGCCGAAGTCAGCGCCATGATTGCCGAGAGCGAGGCCTTCGACTTCCTCGACGCGCCGATCGTTCGCCTTGGCGGCGCCGAGACGCCGATCCCCTACAATCCGGACCTTGAAAAGGCGACCGTACCGCAGGTGCCCGACATCCTGGCCGCCGCGCGCAGCCTCGCCATGGGGGGCCGCTAGGCCATGCCGGTCGAAGTAATCCTGCCCAAGGTCGACATGGACATGGCGACCGGACGCATCTCGCGCTGGTATGTCGGCGAAGGTGCGACGGTCAAGAAAGGCGACCTGCTGTTCGAGATCGAGACCGACAAGGCGGCGATGGAGATCGACGCGCCGGCCTCCGGCACCATCCGCGACATATCGGGCAAGGAAGGCATCGACATCCCGGTCGGTGAAGCCGTGGCCTGGATCTATGCCGAAGGCGAGGCGACCAAGCCGGCGAAGGATGCTGTTGCCGATGCCACGCCAGTGCAGGAAGTCGTGCCTGCTGCGGCTGCTCCGGTCGCGGCAGCTCCGGCCGCTCTGCCTGAACTCGCGCCGGCGAACCCAGGCAAGCCGTCGAATGGCACCCGCGCCACGCCGCTGGCTCGCCGTCTGGCGGCGGCGGCCGGTTTGCAGCTCGATGCCATCGCCGGTTCCGGGCCCCGAGGCCGCGTCATGCGCAGTGACGTCGAGACAGCCATTGCGGCGCCTGCGCCGGCGGCATCTGTTCCGGCCAAGCCCGCTCCCATCGTTTCCAGGCCGTCGGCATCCTCCCAGCCACGGCCGGCGCCACAGCGGTCCGCTGGCGCGGCACCGCTCAACTTCGCCTGGCTGCGACAGGGTGAAGGGCGACCGATCGTGCTGATCCACGGCTTCGGCGCGGACCTCAACAGCTGGCGGCCGATGCTGGCTGCCGGCCCCGTCGATGCGCCATTGCTGGCGCTCGACCTGCCCGGACATGGCGGCTCACCACGCCAGACGCCTGCCGACCTCGATGCCATCGCTTGTGATGTCGAGGCAACGCTGGCAGCACTCGACGTCGGCCCGGCGCTGCTCGTCGGACACTCCTTTGGCGGAGCCGTGGCGGCGACCGTCGCCGCGCGTGGCCATGCCGATGTCCGTGCATTGGCCCTGATCGCCCCTGCGGGCCTCGGGCCTGAAATCAACGGTGCCTTCCTGCAGGGCTTCGTACGGGCCAAGAGCGAAGCGAGCCTGACGCCCTGGCTGCGGCTGCTCGTCGCCGACGAGGCGGTGCTGTCAAAACCCTTCGTCAACGCGACGCTGGCGCAGGCAGCCGATGCCGAGTTGCGCGCCGCGCAAGCCGAGATATCGGACCGCTTCTTTGCCGACGGCACCCAGACCTTCGACATCAGGGGGCTGCTGGCGGCCTTGCGCATGCCGGTCCGTGTCATTGTCGGTGCCAACGACCGGATCATCCCAGCGAGCCAGTCTCTGGGACTGCCTGGCGAGGTGGCGCTGCATGTGTTTGCGGCCACCGGCCACATGCCGCAGGTCGAGCGGCGCGAGCAAGTGCTGAAAATCCTGCTGGAGATGGTGCGGGTCTAGCAGCTTTTCTTCTAGATCCTCGCGCTGCCAGCGCGGGGATCTGGCATTCGTTGGCAGCTGGCTCCGCTGGATCAGCTCTCGAAATCGCCAAAAGTATTCTGCAGCCGGGTCAGCAGGTCGACGCGTTCGCCGACCTCGTCGCCGAGCAGCACGATGATGTTGCTCAGCATCAGGTCCATCACCGCGATGATCGTTGCCGAGCCGTCCCAGAGCGGACCGTGCGATCCTGGTACGACGAGGCAGATGTCGGAAACCTCCGGCCCCCACGGGCAGAACTCGTCGGTCAGCAGAACGACCTTGACGCCCATACGCCTCGCCTCCATGGCGAGCGGGCGTGCCTTGGCAGCAAAGCGGCGGACGTCGTGCAGGAACAGCACGCGACCCTCGACCGAACCGTCGAGCAGTTCGGCATAGGTACCGTTCAGCCCGTCGACGAACTGCACGCGCGGCCGTGTGTAGGATAGCTGGCTGGCGAAATACTGGGCGATGCCGCGGACGTTCTGGTAGGCCGCGACATAGACCTCGCTCGCCGAAACCAGGGCGTCGATCGTCTGCTGCCACTCAGGTGCGGCGGTCAGCTCGTAGATCCGGCCGAGATTGTCGATCTGCTGCTGGATGAGCCCGGCGAGCAGCTTGCCCTCGCGGATATCTTCCCGGAAGCGGTCGACCGGTCCCTTGACCTGCCAGGCGGGGTTGGAGCTGCCGCGCCGCAACTCGTGCTTCAACTGGTCGAGGCCATCGAAGCCCATGCGGCGCAGGTAACGCCCGACGGTCATCGGCGACAGTTCGAGGCGGGTGGCGATGGATCGCGCCGTCTCGAACGGGATTTCAGCCAGGTTGCGCTCGATGTAGTTCGCAATCAGCTTGTCGGATTTCGACCGCCTCAGCTCCTCGCTTTGCACGAGCTTCAGGATTCGCTGCGCCATGTCCTCTCCGGCCGGCCGCCTGGTGGCGGGGCTACTGCGCTGTCTTCACCTTGGTCCAGACCCGGTCAAGCTGGCGCAGACCTGGGCCCAAATCCTCGAAGATCTGCAGCCGCTGCATCGTCTCGGGCGAAGGATTGATCTCCTTGCTATTCTTGATGTTGTCGGGGGTCAATTGCCGTGCCGGCACGTTGGCCGTGCCGTTCGTCTGCTGCGAAACGTTGAGTGCCGCGATCTCGGGACGGGTGTAGAACTGCAGGAACTTGAGCGCGCTGTCCTTGTTGGGCGCGGTCTTGAGGACGCAGATGTCCTCCTGATACATGGTGGCGCCTTCTTCCGGGATGACGTAGCCGAGGTCGGCCGTGTTGGCCAACACGTCGACCATGGCGCCGACGAAGAAGTGTCCCGCCGCAACGTCGCCCGACTGCACCATCGCGCGGGTCTCGTAGGTGAAGGCGGCAACGTCAGGCTTCATGGCGATGATCGTGTCGGCTGCCTGCTGTAACTCGGTGGGGTCGGTCGAATTGACCTTGTGGCCATTGAGGATCAGGCCAACTGCCAGAACCTCGCGCATGTCGTCGAGCAGCGTGAACTTCAGGCCCTTGGCTTCGACGGTGGCGATCAAATCCTTCCAGCCGGTGATGTCCTTGCCGAGGATCTTGCGGTTGTAGAAGATGCCCACCGAGCCGAATGCGTAGGGCAGGCAATACTCGCCCTTGGGGTCGCTCTTGGCGCGCATGAACCCCGGATCGATGTTCTTGAAACCCTCATAGGTGTTGATGTCGGTTTTCTCGAGCAGGTCGAGCTTGGCCATGATGTCTTGCATGTGCACCGAGGGGAAGACGATGTCGTAGCCCGTGGCTCCGCCCTGGATCTTGGCCAGCATCTCCTCGTTCGACGAGTATGTCGACAGGTTGACCTTGATCTGGGTCTCTTCCTCAAACTTCTTCAGCACCGCTGGATTGATGTATTCGCCCCAGTTGTAGATGTTGAGCTCGGCAGCGGCGGCAGGCGCCACCGTTACGGCAACCGCCGCAAGCGAAATTGCCGCGACCTGCGCCAAAAGGCTCCGCCTGGTCGGCAGGATGCCGGCGAGGGCATGGTTCATGATCCTCATCGAATTCTCCTCTGTTGGTGTCTGCCCATTGCAGGCCGGCCTTCGAGTGCTCCGGCTACGGCTTCTGGCGGCCGTTGACTTGAATGATCAAATGGTATCCAAATCTCTCGATCGCACAAGAGTTATTTAGATAACAATTCGGGGAACGGCAGATGCGAGATTCCATTGTCCGGCTGGAGGGGGCGGCAAAGACCTTTCCCACGCCGGAAGGCCAAAGCGTAACGGCGCTCGACGCGATCGACCTCGATGTCGACCGCAATGAATTCCTGACCCTGCTTGGACCCTCGGGCTGCGGCAAGACCACCCTGCTGCAGGCGATCAGCGGCTTCGTCGAGCTTGATGCCGGACGCATCCTGATCGACGGCGAGGACATGACCACTCGGCCGCCCTACCGCAGGCCGGTCAACACCGTTTTCCAGAATTACGCGCTCTTTCCACACATGACAGTCGGCGAGAACACCGGCTATGCGCTGGAAGTTGCCGGTGTCGCCAAGGCCGAGCGGATGAAGCAGGTGGCGGCCGCGCTCGACATGGTCGGCCTCACCGGCATGGAAGGCCGCCGGCCGCGCCAGCTTTCCGGCGGCCAGCAACAGCGCGTGGCGCTCGCCCGCGCCATCATCGCCCGGCCAAAGCTGCTCCTTCTCGACGAACCTTTGTCGGCACTGGACAAGAACCTGCGCCAGGCGATGCAGATCGAACTGAAGACGCTGCAAAGCGAGCTTGGCATCTCCTTCATCTTCGTCACCCACGACCAGCAGGAAGCTTTGACCATGTCGGACCGCGTGGCGGTTCTTTCCGGCGGGCGCATCCAGCAACTCGACACCCCGCGCAATATCTACGACCGCCCAAACAACAGCTTCGTCGCCACCTTTGTCGGCGCCAGCAACCTTTTCGAAGGCCAGATGGACAATGGCTGGCTGCTGACGAGCGACGGTACCGCGATCCGCTATGTGCCGTCGGTGGGCAACGTGTCGGGTAAGGCCAAGGCTTTGATCCGCCCCGAGCAGTTGTTCATTTCGGGGGAGGGCCGCGACCATCCTTTCCTCGATGTCGAGGTCGAGCAGCTTGTCTTCGTCGGCTCGTCATTCGAGCTGTTCGGCCACACGGCCGAGGGTCGCAAGGTGACCGCCGAAATTCCGGCCGGCCGGCGCAGCTTCGTCGGCGAGGTCGAACAGACGCGCAAAGCGCGGCTGTCCTACGATCCGGCTGCCGTCCATCTCATCAGGTGCGACGCGGATGGCATCTGACATGTCACTCGCCGGTCGTCGTCGCGTCCAGCTCGCGCTGTTGCTCACGCCGGTGTCGCTGTTTTTCGCCGTCTTCTTCCTTGGCCCACTCACGATCATGATCGTCACCAGCTTCCTGGCGCCCGGCCTCTATGGCGGGGTGGAATGGGTCTTTTATCCGCACAATTACGGCCGCATCCTCGGCTTCGCCGATCCGGCATTCGAAATCTTCGACCCGGTCTACCTCGCGATCTTCCTGCGCTCGCTCAAGATCGCGGCGTTCACCGTCATCGCCACCCTGTTCGTCTGCTATCCCGCCGCCTTCTGCATCGCCCGGCTGTCGGAACGCTGGAAGAATTTCTGCCTGTTCCTGATCACGCTGCCGTTCTTCACCAGCCTGATCGTGCGCCTGTTCATCTGGGTGCTCATCCTGCGCCAGACCGGCATCGTCAACGAGGTGCTGCTGGCAGGCGGCATCATCGATCGCCCGCTTGAGCTGATCTACACCGACGGCGCGATCGTGCTCGGCATGGTCTACATCTTCATCCCGTTCATGTTCATGCCCGTCTACGCCAGCGTCGAAAAGCTCGACTGGACGCTGGTGCGCGCGTCCCTCGATCTTGGCGCCGGGCCCATCCGCACTTTCATCCGCATCATCCTGCCGCTGACGGCGCCTGGCATCGCCGGCGGAGCCATCATCGTCTTCATCCCGGCACTCGGAAATTTCGTCGTTCCAGCTGTGCTCGGTGGCGCCAAGGTGATGATGCTGGGCAACCTCATCGAGCAGCAGTTCCTCTCGGCCCGCAACTGGCCCTTCGGCTCAGCGCTGGCGATGATGGTCATGTGCGCCATGCTGGTGCTGCTGTTCGTCTATGTGCTGGCGTCCGGCCGTCGCGGCGCCGATGTCATGAACTGAGGGAGAGACCCATGAAGATCGCTCGTTTCCTCTTCCGTGGCTCCCTGTTTGCCTACACGGGGCTGTTCTTCGCCTTCATCTACATTCCGCTGGTGCTGATCGCCGTCTATTCGTTCAATTCCAACCCGGTCAACATGATGACCTGGACCGGCTTCACCACCGAATGGTACGCGCAGGTTCTCGGCTTCAAGACCACCATCTCCGAGAATGCGCTGTACATCGAGTCGACCGACCAACTCGTCCAGGCCGTCTGGAACAGCCTGATCATTGCCGGATCCACCACGGTGATCGCCACTGTCCTGGGCACGGCTGTGGCCATCGCGCTCTACCGCTTCGCCTTCTTTGGCAAGCGCTTCTATCGCACGGTCATGTTCATGCCGATGCTGATGCCCGACATCGTGCTCGGCATCGCTCTGCTGATCTTCTTCGTCAATTCGGGCATCAAGCTCGGCCTGACCACGATCATCATCGGCCAGTGCACCTTCCTGATCTCTTATGTCTTCATCGTCGTCTCGGCGCGCCTGGCCGGCATGGACCGCACGCTTGAAAACGCCTCCGCCGATCTCGGCGCCAATGAGTGGGTGACCTTCCGCAAGGTGGTGTTCCCGCAACTGCTGCCAGGGATCGTCGGCGGCGCCCTGCTGGCCTTCATCATCTCGATGGATGATCTCGTCATCACCTACTTCATCGCCGGCGTCGACGTGACGACGCTGCCGATGTTCATCTTCGCCATGCTCCGTCGCGGCATCAAACCCGAGATCAACGCCATCGCGGTGATGATGCTCTCCTTCTCCTTCGTCGTGGCCTCGCTTGGCCTCTACCTGCGCTCACGGCAGAAATGACCTCGATGACCAAAACGAATTCTCCTGCTGTCAAAGCCCGGGCCCGCGATCTCGGCTTGCCATTCCCAGGCCGCACCGGTCCGCTCAACGCCATCACCGATGTCGAGGGTATCGGCGTCGGATTCCGGACCATCCTCGAGGATGTGCCTCGGCCGGGCCGCAAGCGTCCGGTGCGCAGCGGCGTCACCGCGATCATGCCGCATGCGGCTTCGCCGACGCCGGTGCCGGTCTATGCCGGCGTGCACCGTTTCAACGGCAATGGCGAGATGACTGGCACCCACTGGATCGAGGATGGCGGCTACTTTCTCGGGCCGGTCGTCATCACCAACACCCATGCCGTCGGCATGGCCCACCATGCGACAGTCAGATGGATGCTGGAGCGCTACGCCTCGACCTATGACACTGACAGTTTCCTCTGGATCATGCCGGTCATTGCCGAGACCTATGACGGTGTCCTGAACGACATCAACGGCCTGCCGCTGACCGAAGCGGATGTCAGGGCTGCCCTGGATAATCTGTCATCGGGGCTGGTGCAGGAAGGCAATTGCGGCGGCGGCACCGGCATGGTCGCTTACGGCTTCAAAGGCGGGACGGGCACGTCGTCGCGTATCGTCGAGTTTGGCGGTCGTGAGCACAGGATCGGCACGCTGGTCCAGGCCAATCATGGCCAGCGTGACTGGCTGACGATCCGGGGCGTGCCCGTTGGCGAGCACATGCGCGACGGCACGCCCCAAAGCCAACTCGCCGAACGCGGTTCGATCATCGTCGTCATCGCTACCGACCTGCCGATGGCGCCGCACCAGCTGCAGCGGCTGGCGCGGCGCGCTTCCATCGGCATCGGCCGTGGTGGTACGCCCGGCGGCAACAATTCCGGCGACATCTTCCTGGCGTTCTCGACCGCCAACCCGCAGCCCATGGCCCACCGTGCGCCGGCAAAACTGAGCCTCGAAATCGTCAATGACGAGAAGCTGGACCCGGTCTATGCCGCGACCGTCGACAGCGTCGAGGAAGCCGTCGTCAATGCGATGCTGGCAGCTGAAGACGCCGGCGGCACCGCCTTCGACCGTTTCCGTATCAAGGCCATGCCGCATGATCAGCTGGTTGCGTTGATGCGCGACCACGGCCGAATGGGCTAGCTGCGGCGACAGGCGCGCGGGTTGTCGTCAGACGAAGCCGCGCTCGCGCAATTCGGCTGAAACCTCGTCCCAACTGCCGCAGACGGCTGCTGCGCCCGCCGCGAGAAGTTCGGGTCCGTGGCCGTCATGGGTATGGCCACCGCCGACATAGCCGATCGCCACCATACCGGCAGCGACCGCGCCCTGCACGCCGTAGCGCGAGTCCTCGATCACCACCGACCGCTCAGGCGCAAAGCCCATCTTTTTTGCGGCATAGAGGAAGATGTCGGGCGCCGGCTTGCCGTTCTTCACCATCGACGAGCTGAAGATCGACGGGCCGAAATAATGCGCCAGGCCGGTGACCTCAAGGCTGTGGTTGATACGTTCGACCGAAGAGGATGAAGCGACGCAGCGGGCAACTTCGAGCCGGGACAGGAACGCGGCGATATCGAGCGTCGATGCCAGCTGTTCGGTGAACAGCGCCTTGGTCTCGCCCCAGATGTCGTCGGTGGCGTTTTCGGGCAGGAGTTGGCCGGTAAGTTGGTGGATCTTGGCGATGATGTCAGCCTGCTTCATGCCGACGCAATGCGAAATCACCTCTGCCTCGATCTTGAGCCCGTTCTTGGCATAAGCGCGCACGTAGGCAAGCGCTGCCAGCGGCTCGCTGTCGACGAGCACACCGTCGCAATCGAAAATCACCAGGCTGTCGTTGGGCACGTCGGTCTCCAGAAACTTATGCGGCTCACGCCGCCCTTCGTCGAAATGAGGCTGCCGCGGACATGCCGTGCCGCAACTGCGATGGTTGGAAGTCTAATCCCGGCCTATCGCTTCAGGCCGTGGCGAAGCCTGCAACGCGCGCTGCATGGCGCTGCGCTCTTCCGGCAGGTCGGGTGCGAGCCAGTTGGGCTCGGCGCCGAGGAAGCGGTCGAGATAGGCGACGGCGTAGCTTGGCATCTCGGCGGTGTTTTCCTTGTAGGACCACCAGGTCCTGAGATCGTCGGCGCAGGCATCGAGGGCAGGGGCCTCGCCAAACTCTTGTTCGAACAATACCGCAATCGAGCAGACGCAGAAATTGGTGTAGACGAAACCCTCCGGCCAGAACCGTACGATTTCGGGAACTTGAAGCGCTGGCGTATTCGCGCTGGGCGCATCTGTGGCCTGTACAGGCGCTTGCTTGATCAGTTCCTTGAGCGCCAAGCCTGCGGCGTAGACGATGAAGTCGGCACGGTCGAGCTGTGCATATGATTTTTGGGCGTTTACGATCTCGACCCAGTCGAGGAAGATGCGGGTCAGTTTCTTCTCGTCGATATCGAAGTGGATGCCATATCGGGCGGTGATGGCGCGCGCACTGTTGCGGAAGGTTGTGCGGAACCAACGCAGTTGCCTGAGCCTGTGGCGGAGGTCGGGCACAAGCGCCAACTCGTTCTTGAAGATCAGGTCCATCGTCGCAGTGCTCCTGCCCTGTCCGGAAGATACCACCGGCAGGCAAAATGCCAAATGCCGCTGTGGATCGGAACCGCCGTGCGGGGGTGCCCAAAGTTATACATATTGACATTCGTAAAGACAAATGTTCTTTGATTGATATGTGAGCGGCTCAGCATATCGCCGCTCCGGAGGACTTCGGGAGGAGGAGCCTTATGGCAATCTGGCAGTGGGGACTGCTGCTTCTGGGCGTCGTCTGGGCGCTGCAGTCGCTTGGCGTGTGGATTCAGATGCGGCACTACGCCGATGTCTTCAAGGGCATCACCGCAAAGTACCAGGATGGCTATGTCGGCGCCGGCAATTGCCGCGGCCGCCTCGGCAAGGGAACGATCGCGCTGATCGTGGTCACGCCGGACCTCAAGGTCCAGCGCGTGCTGACCATGACCGGGCGTTCGGTCTTCGCCAAGTTTCAGCGACATGAAAATCTTGAGGGAACTTCCCTCGATCAGCTCCGGTCCAATCCCGCGATACTGGGAGAGGGGGAAGCCGGTGTGGCGGAAGCCGTGAAGAAGGCGGTCGAGCAGGTCGACCGTACGCGGCTCGAGCCAAAGGGGCCCGGCCTCGCCGGCCTCAAGCCAGTGGGTACGTAGGGAACAGCACCTTCGGGCGCGATCTCTTGGGTGAGGATATCAAGGAGGAGAAATGTCAGTCCTATCTATGTTGGCGCAGCACGCCGACATGGCCGTCCAGAACCTGCACGTCGCGGGTTCGATGGCCACGGATGCTGCAATTCACGGCAAGCTCGCCGTCAAGGGGGCAACGAATGATCTCGTCGTGCTCGCCCAGGCGAGCGGCGACCTGACCGTTGAGCAGTTCAAGGAAAAGCTCAACACCGTTGCCCAGGAGGAGCAGCTTGGCTGGCTCACCAGCATCGGCAAATACTTCATCGGCATCTTCCAGAAGGGCGGCGAGGTCTTCGCCGGCTTCGTCACCGGCATCATCCCGACGCTCGTCGTGCTGATGACGGCCTTCTATGCGCTGACCGAACTGGTTGGCGAGGAGAGGGTACACGGCATCGCGCGTGGCGCCGGGCGCATCGCGCTGACCCGCTACACTGTTCTGCCGCTGATTTCGGTGTTCTTCCTGACCAACCCGATGGCCTACACCTTCGGCTCGTTCCTGGAAGAAAAGCACAAGCCCGCCTTCTACGATGCGGCGGTGTCTTACGTGCACCCGCCACTCGGTCTGTTCCCGCACATCAACCCGGGTGAATATTTCGTCTGGGGCGGCATTCTCGTGGCTCTGCTCGAGCTCGAGAAGAAGGGCGCTGTTCCCGGCGGCTACCACATCCAGGTCGCCATCTGGTACGCCATCGTCGGCCTCGTCGTCATCCTGCTCAAGGGCATGCTGACCGAGCGCATCACCGCAATCATGGCACGCCGCCAGGGCGTCGAGCTGTAAGGGCGGGGAGGGGCACATGGCCAAGTCTTACAAGGCAGTCAAGATTTCCCGCGGCAAGAGCGGCTGGGGCGGTCCCCTGGTCGTCCAGCCGACGCCGGAACGCAACAAGGTCGTCTCCGTTACCGGCGGCGGCATTCACCCGGTCGCCGCTCGCATCGCCGAGATGACCGGCGCCGAAGCCGTCGACGGCTTCAGGTCGCCACCGGTCGAAGGCGAAATGGCGGTGGTCGTCGTCGATTGCGGCGGCACCGCGCGTTGCGGGGTTTATCCGCGCAAGCGCATTCCTACGGTCAACCTTACCCCGGTGGGGCAGGCGGGTCCGCTCGCCCAGTTCATCACCGAGGACATCTACGTGTCGGGCGTCAAGGAAAGCGACATCACCATGGCCGACGGTTCGGAAGCAGTGACATCGGCAGGCGCGGCCTCCAACGCGAACAATGCCTCGTTCGCGACGGCGGCGAAGGCAGCACCGGTGGCGACCAACGACGGTGGGTTCATCAACCTGATCGCCAGCGTCGGCCGTGTCATGGGCCGCGTCGTCAACATCTTCTTCAATGCCGGCCGCCGTACCATCGACCAGGTCGTCCGCAACGTGCTGCCGTTCATGGCGTTCGTGACGATGCTGATCGGCCTGATCCTCTACACCGGCATAGGCGACGTGCTTGCCCAGCCGATGGGCCCGCTTGCCAACAACATCGTTGGCCTGCTGGTCATCTCGGCCATTTGCGGTCTGCCGTTCCTGTCGCCCATCCTGGGACCAGGTGCTGTCATCGCCCAGGTCATCGGCGTGGCCATCATCGGCCCGCAGATTGCCAACGGCACGATCTCGCCGGCGATGGCGCTGCCGGCGCTGTTTGCCTACAACACCCAGGTTGGTTGCGACTTCGTCCCGGTCGGCCTGGCGCTCGGCGAGGCCAAGCCGAAGACCATCGAGATCGGCGTTCCTGCCGTTCTGATCAGCCGCCAGATCATGGGCCCGGTCTCGGTGCTCATCGCCTGGGCGGTCAGCCTGGTCGTGTTCTAAAACCCTTGCCCGGCGGCACATGCTGCCGCCGGGCGATCTTCCATCGCCGGCGCTGGCCGGCACCAAGCATCGTCCAGGCAGGCATATCGGCCTGGACCCATTGAAAGGCTTTGATCATGTCGGTTCATCTCAAGACGCACATCACGGCAATTGGACCGGAAGTGGCAGAGCTGGCCGAAGGCGGCGTGCTGATCCTGTTCGCCGACGGCGCCCCGCCGGAACTTGCAGAGGTGTCGGTACTGCACAAGACCGAAGTCGGACCGAGTGACGCAGCCCCCGCCGTCGGTGCCGCGATCGTTATAGGCGAGCTCGAAGGCACCATCACAGCCATGGGCGACAGCGCCTGGAACAAGGTGCGCGAGATCGGCCACGTGGTCATCAATTTCAACGGTGCTGCCGCTGCCGAGCGGCCAGGCGAAATCTGCGCCTCGGCTGTCGAAGGCGAGGTGCTGGTCGCGGCCCTCAGGGCCGGCGCTACCATCACTATCGGCCGCTGATTGCGGCGCGTGACGCCGCTATACTGAACTGGAACAAGAGACCTGCCTATGGAACGCTCGACGATCGTCAGAGTGCATGAAGGGCTGCATGCCCGGCCCGCCACCCGCTTCGTCAAGCTCGCCAAGAGCTTCGAAAGCGAGGTCGAGATCATCAAGGACGGCAAGTCGGCCAGCGCCAAGAGTGCGGTCAAGCTGATGTTGCTCGCCGTCAAGGAAAACGACGAAGTCACTATCCGCACCAGGGGCGCCGACGAGATAGAGGCGGTGGAAGCACTGGTCGGCTATCTCGAGAACCCGCTCGCCGGGCTTGCCGAGGAGCAGGCACAGGCTGAGCCGGAAGCTGCCGCCGCCGCTGGCGTGACCCTCAAGGTCGAGCCGACCAAGTCGGCGGCATTCGAGGAAGAGGTATCAGGCGCATTGAAGGGCGTGGCCGCCAGCGAGGGCTATGCCGTAGGGGCCGCCTTCGCCCACTTCCCGCCCGAGATCAAGCCGGAGCGCCGCACGCTTTCGCTCGGCGACATCAAGGCTGAACTCGTCCGCTTCACTGATGCCGTCGAGGTCGTGCAGGCGCGCATGAACGCCTCGCTGGCATCGGACACGCTGTCGGCCAACGATCGCGGCATCATCGCCGCCCTGCGCGACATTGCCGCTGACGACGAACTGCGCGACGAGGTCGTCACTACAATCAACACTGGCAGCGACGCCGTGACCTCGGTCATCGGTGCTGCCAGCAAGATTGCCGCTCAGTTCGGCCAGGTCGACGACCCCTATCTCAATGCGCGCGCCGACGATGTCCAGGCGGTGGGCCGCCAGATCTGCCTGGCGCTGCTTGGCCAGGCCGACGTCAGCCTGGACGACATCCCTGAGGGTGCCATCCTGATCGCCGAGGACATCGGTGCCTGGGATCTCGCTCGTGCGCCGCTCAAGCGCATCGGCGGCATCGTCTGCGGTCATGGCGGGGCAACCTCGCACATCGCCATCATCGCCCGCGCCCACGGTATTCCGGCCGTACTCGGCATGGGCGCTCAGGTGCATGAGCTGGGCAAGGCGCGCGAAGTAGCCCTCGACGGTCATCGCGGCCACGTTGTCGCCAATCCCGAGGGCGCGGTGCTCGACCGCTTTCGTGCCCGCATCGACGAGGCCGCCCGTGAGCGCGAGGCGCTGAAGGCGTTCAAGGATACCACGCCGCACCGTGCCGACGGCACCGTCATCGAAGTGGCCGCCAATATCGGCTCGCTGGAGGAGATCGACGCCGCGCGTGATGCGGGCGCCATGGGCGTCGGCCTGTTTCGCACCGAGCTTCTGTTCATGCGCCACATGCACCTGCCGTCGGAAGACATGCAGGCCGAGACCTATGCAGCGCTGGCCAAGGCTTTCGCGCCTTATCCGGTCATCGTGCGCACCCTCGACATCGGTGGCGACAAGCCGATCTCCGGCATCGAGTTTCCTCAGGAGGAGAACCCGTTCCTCGGCTGGCGCGGCATCCGCATGTGCCTCGACCGGCCCGACATCTTCAAGCCGCAGCTCCGGGCGCTGTTGCGCGCAGCCGTCCATGGCAACGTCAAGGTAATGCTGCCGATGGTCGCCGACGTCGGCGAGGTGCGTGCCACGCGTGCCCTGATCGAAACCTGCAAGGCCGAGCTTGCGGTGGAGAAAATAGCCTTCGGCGAGTTCCAGCTTGGTGTCATGATCGAGACCCCGGCGGCCGTTCTGATCGCGCCGGCGCTGGCCAGGGAAGTCGCCTTTTTCTCCATCGGCACCAATGACCTCACCCAGTACATCATGGCCGCCGACAGGCTCAATCCGACCGTTGCCAAGCTCAATGACGTCACCAATGTCGCCGTCATGTCGGCGATCGAAATGACGGCGAGGGCAGGGGTAGCGGCAGGGATCATGGTCGGCATGTGCGGCGAGGCGGCCGGCCGGCCTGACCTCATCCCCGAATTCCTGCGCATGGGCCTGACCGAACTGTCGATGAGTCCGGCCTCGATCCAGCGCGCCAAGAAACGGATCGCCGAGCTAAGCTGATGCCGGATTGGCGCGGTGTTACGGCAGATGCGCCAGCAGCACCTGGAAGATCGCGCCAAGCTCCTTGACGGGATCGGCACTGGCGAGCGCAATTGTGATGCGCTCGCGGCGGGCGTCCACCGCCATCTCAGCGGCCTCCAGCAGGTCGGCGTCGCTCATGCCCGACGGCGACAGGGTGAGGATGGCTGCGGCGAGCAACATCGGCGCAAGCGGTACGAGCCCCGCGGCGGCATCCGTTGCCTCGTTGCCGGACTGGCTGACGAGCAATTCGACAAGCGTTGCAGCGGCAACGATGGCGACAGCTTCGAGCCTGCTTTCCGCGCTCGCCTCATGCATGGCCGTGAGCAGCTCGCCATGCTTCTTGCGGATGGCGAGATGCGCCTGGCTGAAACCTGCCTCATGCAGCGGCATCCGGTTGCCGCCGTCTTGACGTGGCGAAGTCTTGAACGCGGCATAAAGGTCGCGGCGGAACAACCTTTCGCCCTCGACCGAGCGTCCGGTGGCGAAGTAGGTGTCGAAGCCATGCAGCTTTGCGCCGTCGCCCGCGCGTATGATCGGCAGCAGCGTGCGCGACACTGTTTCGGCGGCGCTCAGCGTGTCATCGACCACGCTGGCCGCGCGGCCAAGCAGGCGCTCGATCTCGGCGGGCGGGGCAAACGGCTCGGCCATCTGCGGCCGGCGCGGTCCGCCTGGATTGTCGTGCCGGCTGGAGCGAACGAAATGGCGCACGTCGCGGAGACGATCCTTGATGTTGACGACAACATCTTCCGAAAGACTTCTCAGCATCTTGCGCATTCCCTTGATATCGCTGTGGCCGCGGGACGAAACCGCAGGCTCGGGCATTGCAGCACTGTTTTGCACGGTGCGCAATTCAATCGCGACACCTCGCCGCTTGACCTTGCCGCGGTTCCTTGAAAAGTGATGTAAACTGAAACGGGGGGAGTGGCGTGAGCAAAGGTGTCAAAGGGTCGGGTGGAAAATCGCGTGCCGCCGAGACACCTCAGGATGTCGAGAGTTCCCCTACCGACAGCCGGGCCGACAGGCTTCGTGTTCGCGCCGCCTGGATGTATTTCATCGAGCAGATGACGCAGAACGACATTGCCGAGGTTCTCGGCGTCGGCCGCGTCACCGTCGTGCGTATGCTCGCCGAGGCGCGCCTGCGCAACGAGGTCAAGATCGCCATTGAAAGCGATCTGTCCGACATCGTGCGCCAGGAACGCGCCTTGGAGCAGAAGTTCGGCGTGCAGCGGGCGATCGTCGCGCCGCTTTCCGGGGAGGGCTCGGATCCGATCCCGACCATCGGTGCGGCAACCGGCGCCTACCTTTCCGAGGCGATGAAGTCGGGCATGTCCGTGGGCGTCGGCTGGGGCCGCACGCTCACCGGCACCTTGCCTTTCGTCAGCGGCAAGCCACTTAGCGATTTCCGCGTCATCTCCCTGCTTGGCGGCGTCGGCGTCGCCCGCCGCACCAATCCGGCCGAATTCGCCTGGCGATTTGCCCAGGCCTTCCAGGGCGATGGCTACCTCATTCCGGCACCTGCCGTCGTCGACAGCGTCGAGACCAAGCGTGCGTTGATCGAGCGCTGCGGCTTGTCCGAAGTCTTCGCATTGGCCGACAAGCTCGATGCCGTGCTGGTCAGCGTCGGCGACATCGCCTCGGCCTCGACCTTCTATCGCGGTGGCTTCCTGACCGAGGCCGAGCGCGAGAAGCTCGCGGCAAAAGGCGCTGTCGGCGATCTTTTGTTCCACTTCTTCGACCGTGAGGGCAACCTCGTCGACCATCCCATCAATGAACTCGGCATGTCGGTCGATGTCGACCGCATCCGCCGTGCGCCACTGCGCATCCTGACATCAGGCGGTGCAGACAAGATCGACGCGCTGCTGGGCGCCATGAAGCTGGTCAAGCCGACGGTGCTGATCACCGACGAACACAGCGCAAGGCGGATGATCGAAGCGCCCTGAGCGACAAAACGCCTGAAGTGCTTGTCATAGCCGGGCACTGCCTGCATGATCGCGGATACCAGCTTGGCCGACCAGCCGCAACAGAACCGATAGCTTGCCACCTTTGGAGGTCCCATGCCTGATTTCAACCCGGAGAATGTCCGCTCCCTGGTCAGCAAGGTCATGAGGGCGTCTCCTTCCGATGTCAGGCTCATCGCGCAGCGCCTGCACGATCATGCAGTCGAAGAGCGCATGTCGCCCGAGGCGGCAAGGGCCTTCGTCGCTGAACTCGGCTATGACAGCCTCGAAGCCTTCTGCGCCGATATCGGCCTTCCCGGCCATATCGCGGAGCGTTGGGGCCGGTTCGGCGTTTCTGGCGAAATGCGCCAGGTCTTTACCCTGCTCGCCGGGCAGCGCCGGAAGATGGCCGAGGCCATCGCCGAATTCGAGGCGATGACGCATGTCGGCATCGAGGATTTTCTGCGTGAAAGAGGGCTGCTATAGGCTGCTGCCCGCAGTCTCTAAGGCAGCTGGGTCAGCGCCGCGGCGCTGTCGCTGTCGGTGATCAGCACGTTGGCGTTGACGGCGGCCAGTGCTGCGCGAATGGCCGGAATCTTGCGCTTGCCGCCAGCCGCCAGCACCAGGTTCGGCACCGCACTGACGGCTTCCAGGTCGACTGCCATGACCCGGTCATTGACCTCGTGCTCGACCATCCTGCCCTCGGCGTCGATGAAATAGCACAGCATGTTGGCGACCGCGCCCTTGGCCTTGAGCGGGGCGACGAAGCTCTGCGGCACGATGCCATGACGGAAGATCGTGGCGTTGGCCGACATCTCGCCGACGGTCAGCAAGGCGACGTCGGCTTTTGCGGCGCGCTTGCGCACATCCAGCAGCTCGGGCTGGGCCCACAGCAGGTCGCGCAGTTCGCGGCTGTGGGCGATGACAGGCGCGGTGATCTGGTAGCTGTCGACGTCGAAGGCCTCTGCCACCTTGGCCGCCACCGTCGATGGGTTGATCCATTGCGAATGCGGCAGGCTCCCGACGAGGCCAACGACGCTCGCACCCTTGAGGTGCCTGCGGCTGAGGAAGGCGATGCTGGAATGCAGCGTAGCCCCGCCACCGATGGCCAGCGTCATGCCGTCCTGCATCTGCTGGTCGAGATAAAGCGCCACCGAATGACCGATCGCCCGCTCCAGATGTTCGTCGGCCGAGGGTGTCGGCACGACGATGGCGGCATCGAGCTTCCATCGCTTTTCGAGCGCGCGCTCGAGTTCCACCTGCCTGGTGGTCTGGGCGTTGATCGTCGTCACCACCACGCCGTCGGCCGTGCAGGCGGCAAGCGTACGCATCACCTTGACCCGGCTCACCTTCAACTTGTCGGCGA
This sequence comes from Aminobacter carboxidus, assembly GCF_014863355.1. Taxonomy (GTDB): domain Bacteria; phylum Pseudomonadota; class Alphaproteobacteria; order Rhizobiales; family Rhizobiaceae; genus Aminobacter; species Aminobacter carboxidus. The sequence goes on from NZ_JACZEP010000003.1 coordinate 30,865, forward strand.
TCTGTTCCTGGGTCAGGCCCTCGACGTAGTAGAGCCATGCCGTTTTCACAGCGAGGTCGGACGACACCATGGCGGCACCTGGTTCGACAGGCATTTCCTGCTTCATACGCATCCTGTCCGCTCTCCCCTCGACGCCAAACGATTCTGGAGAATGGCGTTTCTGCAGCCTTGTGCAAGGGCCTCAGGCCAGTCCGAAGGTGGCTTTTCACATCCGAAATTTCGCAATGCAGCATGTTCATTTGTATTTGACATGCAACAAATGATCATATCATAAATGTGTCAGCGTTCTGTCACCCAAGTGTCAAACGCGCTGTGTAGGGAGGTCGTGGCACGCGGATCTGAAGCCGACTTGCCATGTGTGACACAACAGGAGGTTTCATGAAAACGACATTCGCCAGGCTGGCCGTAAGCCAGCTCGCCCTGGCCGTGGCGCTATTTGCCGGTGCTGCCAGCGCGGAGACGCTGACCCTTTACACGTCGCAGCCGGAAGCCGACGCGACCAAGACCGTCGAGGCATTCAAGAAGGTGCGCCCCGACGTCGACGTGCAAGTCTACCGCTCGGGCACCAGCGACATCCTTGCCAAACTCGCCGCCGAGTTTGCCGCCAATAGCCCGCAGCCCGACGTGCTGCTGATCGCCGATGCCGTCAGCATGGAACTGCTCAAGAAGGACTCCCGGCTGATGGCCTATCCCGAGGCCAAGCTCGATGGCTTCTCGGCCGACGCCTATGATGCCGACAAGACCTATTTCGGCTCCAAGCTGATCACGACAGGCATTGCCTACAACACCGCCGCCGCCGAAAAGCCCGAGCATTGGGCTGATCTGGCGAAGCCTGCCTATGCCGACGGCCTCGTCATGCCGAGCCCGCTTTACTCCGGTGCCGCTGCCTACCTGCTTTCCGGCTTCACCGGCAATGCCGACTATGGCTGGGACTATTTCGACAAGCTGAAGGCCAACAACACCATCTCGGTTCGCGGCAACGGTGCCGTGCTGAAGTCGGTGGCTAGCGGCGAGAAGCCCTACGGTATCCTGGTCGACTTCATGGCGATGAACGCCAAGGCCAAGGGGTCGCCGGTCGAGTTCGTCTTCCCGTCCGAGGGCGTACCCGCGGTGACCGAGCCGGTGGCCATCCTTTCGACGGCAAAGAACGTCGCTGGTGCGAAGCAGTTCGTCGACTTCATTCTCTCCGATGACGGCCAGAAGCTCGCACTGGAGCAGGGGTACCTGCCGGCCAAGCCGTCCGTCGGACGGCCCGCCTGGCTGCCCGAAGGTGTCGAGGTCAAGGTCATGAACTTCGACGTCAAGGCGATCGTCGAGAAGATCGAAGCTGACAAGGCCAAGTTCTCCGGCCTGTTCGGCGGCTGATTGCCAGCCCGGAAGGCCTATTGGCCTTCCGGGCTCCTACTTCAGATTTGAACTGGCCGATATGCCAGTATCGCGCGGCACCTTCTGAGCGAGAGCCGCCCTGTTTTCCGGAACCGAAAAATGTCTGTCAGGCTGAATCAGGGTCGCGGCCAGGAATGGGCCATGACGGTGGTGGTCGCCGCACTCATCGTGCTGCTGTCGATCCTGCCAATGCTGCGCCTGATCCAGGAGATCTTTGCGCCGGGCGGCACCTTGTCCACCGCAGCGATCAGCTCAGGCTTGACCAACACGACGACCTGGGTCGCCACGGGCAATACGCTCGTTGTCGGTTTCTTCGGCACCGCGCTCGCCGTGATCCTCGGCACGTCGGTCGCGCTGCTTGTGACCCTCACCGACGTGCGCGGCCGCAGCGCCTTCGTGCTCTGCTACGTCATGCCGCTGATGATCGCGCCGCAGGTGACCGCACTTGCCTGGCTGCAACTGTTCGGACCGGCAAGCCCGCTGCTCAAGATGCTGGGTATCGCGCCGCCGCTCGGCAGCCGCAATCCGCTCTATTCGCCCGAGGGCATCATCCTGCTGCTCGGCGTGCAATATGGGCCGCTGGTCTTCCTGCTCGTGCGCGCCGGCTTGAGGAAGCTGCCGCGTGAACTGGTCGAAGCGGCTCGCGCCAGTGGCGCTGGATGGTTCACTGTGCTGCGCACCATCGTCTTGCCGTTGATGACCCCGTCGGTCGTTGCCGCGGCCGCGCTCGCCTTTGTCTCCTGCGTCGGCAATTTCGGCATTCCTGCCTTCCTCGGCATTCCCGCCAACTATCTCGTGCTGCCGACGCTGATCTACCAGAGGCTCGCCGGCGGCGGCCCTGCCGTGCTCGGTGACGCGGCTTTCCTGTCAGTGCTGATCGGCCTGATCGCCATGGCGGGCATCCTTGCCCAGGAAATGATGAGCCGGCGCCGCGACTACCGCATCAGTTCGACGTCGCTCGCCGCCGAGCCCTACGAACTCGGCAAATGGCGGGTGCCGGTGCAGGTCATGATGTGGTGCCTGATCGTACTGATCCTGATCCTGCCGCTGTTCGGCTTGTTGCTCAGTTCGCTGGTGCCCGGCTACGGCATTCCGCTCAACGCTGCCACTGCCACGCTCGACAACTACCGCTTTGTGCTGTTCGAATATGGCGCGGCCCGGCGGGCCTTCCTCAACAGCTTCGTGTTGTCCTTTTCAGCCGCGGCCTTCGCCGTGCTGGTCGCGATCCCTGTCGCCTATCTCGTCGCCTGGAGCGGCAAGAAGTGGGTCAAGTACCTGAACCTCGCGGTCGAGCTGCCCTACGCCCTGCCGGGCGTGGTGCTGGCGATCGCGTCGCTGCTGATGTTCCTCAAGCCGATCCCGTTCACCGGCGTCCAGATCTACAACACCGTCTGGATCATTCTCTACGCCTATCTCGCCCGTTTCCTGGTGCTGGCGTTGCGGCCGACGATCGCTGGCTACCACCAGATCGACAGAGCGCTCGAAGAAGCGGCGCGGGTCGCCGGAGCGAGCCTGTTCACCCGCATGCGCACCATCATCTTTCCCCTCGTCGCCCCGGCAGCACTTGCCGGCGGACTGCTCATCTTCATGACAGCGCTCAGCGAGCTCACGGTTTCGGCGCTGCTGTGGTCGTCCGGTTCCGAGACCATTGGCGTCTTGATGTTTTCCTTCGAGCAAGGCGGCGATTCCAACTACGCGTCGGCAATTTCGGCGATCACCGTGACGATAACCTTCGTCCTGATGCTGCTGGCAAACCAGCTTGCCGCCCACCTACCCAGCGGAGTGCTCCCATGGCGGGACTGACCATCAACGACGTTACCAAGACCTTCGGCGATTTCGATGCCGTCAAGGACGTCTCCATCGATGTCAGGGACGGGGAGTTCCTCGCCGTTCTGGGGCCATCGGGTTGCGGCAAGACCACCTTGCTCCGCCTCGTCGCCGGGTTCGAGAACGTCACCTCAGGCGATATCCGCATCGGCAACGAGGTCGTTTCCACCGCCGAGGGCTGCGTTCCGCCGGAGAAGCGGCGTGTCGGCATCGTGTTCCAGAACTATGCGCTGTGGCCGCACATGACAGTTGCCGAAAACATCGGCTACTCGCTCAAGGTCGCCAAAGTCGATGCCGAGACCCGCAAGCGCAGGGTCGAGGACGCCATGGCGCTGGTCGACCTCACAGGTTTTGGCGATCGCCGTCCGGCCAATCTGTCCGGCGGCCAACGCCAGCGCGTTGCGCTCGCCCGCTGCCTGGTCGCTGCACCTTCGCTGGTGCTGTTCGACGAACCGCTGGCCAATCTCGACGTCCATCTGCGTGCTGCCATGGAGGACGAATTCGCTGCCTTCCACAAACGCACCGGCACGACGATCGTCTACATCACCCACGACCAGGCCGAGGCCATGGCGCTGGCCGACCGCATCGCCGTCATGGACAATGGCCGCCTGGCCCAGCTCGCAGCACCCCGGGATCTCTATCGTGAGCCGGCCAACGAGATGGTTGCATCCTTCATCTCCGAAGGCATCGTCATTCCAGCTCAGGTGCTGAGCCCGGCCGAAGGCGGCCATATCAAGGTCAGCGTGCTCGGCCAGGAGGTTGTCGTCCGCTGCCGTCCTGATGAAGCGCCACGCGCCGGCGCCAAGATATGCTGCCGCGCGCCGGAAATCTCGGCAGCCACCTCGAGCGAGCCGGGCATCGACGGCACGGTCAGGCGCGCCGTCTACAAGGGTGGCGTGGCGCGCATCGAGTTGGCGCCAGATGCGGACCCTTCAGTTTTGCTGCACTTCGAGCAGCCCGATCCCAACCCCTTCGAGGCCGGTGCCAGGGCGCGCGTCCGCATCGCTTCCGGTTGGCTGATCCCCGGTGCTGCAGCATGAGCATGCATATCGAACTCTGCGGAGGCTTTGGTGAGAAGGGGCGCACCAGCGTTGCCATTTCAGGCGGTGGCCGGCGCGTCCTGCTCGATGCCGGCATCAAGGTCGGCGCTTCCGGCCCGGACTACTACCCGGTACTTGCTGGCGGTATCAACGAGCTGGACGCGGTGCTGATTTCCCATGCCCATGAAGACCATGTCGGCGCGCTGAGCTGGCTGCTTTCGCAAGGCTATGGCGGTCGCATCCTGATGACTTCCGAGACGCTCGATGAAGCCCCAGCAACGCTCCGCGCCTATGCTGATCCGGACGACTTCAGGCGCTTTCCGCTTCTTAAGGACCGGATAGAACTCTTCGAGCCGGGCGACAGCCTGACCATTGGTGGGCTGAGCATAGCGACAGGCCGTTCCGGCCATGTCGTCGGCGGTGTCTGGTTCACGGTCGACGACGGTAGCCGCAAGATTGTCTATTCCGCCGACGTGGTGCCGGACAGCAGCGTGTTCGTCATGGACGCCATGCCGCCTTGCGACCTCCTGGTGTTCGATGCCTCCTATGGTGCTGACCCAGTCAGCGGTGCAGCCCGCGCGCAAGCCATCGCCGAGTGGGTCGCTGCCCGTCCCGGTGGCTGCCTGCTGCCGACACCGCTGTCGGGTCGCTCGCTCGAACTGCTGGCCATCCTCGATGGCCCCTTTGCCATCCACGCCAGGATGCGGGTCTCGCTCGCGGCGCAGATCGAGGCGAGGGCGGCCCTCCATCCGGCGATGGTCCCGCAATTGCGTCGGCGTCTGACTGATGCCGCCGACTGGCGAGACGGCGATCCGCTGCCGTCATGCCCGCTGCTCGCCGACGACGGCATGGGCAAGGCCGGGCCGTCGGCGACGCTTTTGCCGCTGGCCGACGTTGCCGGCTATCCCATCCTGCTCACCGGCCATCTGCCTGCGGGTTCGCCGGGCGAGGCGTTGCATGCGGCTGGCCGGGCCGGCTGGATCCGCATGCCGACGCATCCGACGCTGTCAGGAAATCTCGCCATCTGGGAAGGTGCCGGACGGCCGGTGGCGCTTGGCCATTCCTGCCCGCCCGACGCACTCGCTGGGCTTACGCCGCACATGCCGTCGCTGCGCGTCGACCTGCGCACCGGCGACAGCTACACTCTCGCTTCTTGAGGTCCGCCATGAAAATCCTGATCTGCAACGACGACGGCATCGCTTCGCCTGGCCTGGCCCGTCTGGTGGCGGCAGCGCAAACCATCAGCGACGATGTCTGGGTCGTCGCGCCGGAGCGCAAGCACACGGCCGCCGGGCCTTCCCTGACCATGGCCGAGCCGATCACCATGCGCCGCACCGCCGAACGCTGGTATTCCTGCTCCGGCCGCCCGGCTGATTGCGTAGTCACCGCCATGACCTGGCTGCTTGCCGGCGACGACAGGCCCGACATCGTTCTGGGCGGTATCAATGACGGCCGCAACGTCGCCGAGGATCTCGCTTATTCCGGCACGCTCGGCATCGCCCGCGAGGCCAGCTTCTGGGGTGTTCCGGCCATCGGTTTCTCGCAGGTCAAGTCGCCCGACATCCGGCCCGGCGACGATGCCTGGCTCGGCGGTCTGATCGCCGACCTGTGGCGCAAGAGGGCGGACTGGGTGCTGGAGGGCCATTGGCTCAGCATCAACCTGCCGTCGTCGCTACCGGCCGAAATCCGACAGCCAAAGATCGGCCGCGACAAGATCGCCCGGCGCTCGGAGGTTGTCGAACAGGGCGGCGACCGCACCGTGCTCGTCGTACCGAGAGGCCGCGAGCGGACGAGCGTCGAGGGCGACGAAAACAGCACCATCGATGCCGGCTACATCACCATCAACCGCATCAACTGGTTTGGCGAGACGCGCCTGGCCCAAGGCTTCCTCGAGGCATGACCGACGTTGGCGTTTTGTGATGACCGCCTACGCTCTTTCGGCGAAGGCCTTTTCGACGACATGTTCGCCCGGGGTTGCGTTGTTGCCCTCGCTCATGCCGAGTCCCTCGAGGATCCCGCGCATGTCGGCGATGAAAGCAGGGCTGCCGCAAAGCATTGCGCGGTCGTCGGCAGCGTCTATCGCGGGCAGGCCGATATCGGCAAATAGGGAGCCGGACCGGATAAGATCGGTGATGCGGCCGCGGTTGCGGAAGGGTTCGCGCGTGACCGTCGGATAGTAGATCAGCTTGTCCGACAGCATCTCGCCGAAATACTCGCTGGCGGGAAACTCGTGTGCGATCTGGTCCCTGTAGGCGAGTTCGTCGGTCTGGCGGCAGCCATGCACCAAAACGACGCGCTCGTAGCGCTCGAATGTTTCGGGATCGCGGATCAGGCTCATGAAGGGCGCAAGCCCGGTTCCGGTACCAAACAGATAGAGATTGCGCCCGGGCCGCACATTGCCGAGCAACAGCGTACCTGTCGCTTTGTGGCCGACGACAATCCTGTCGCCGACGACCAGATGCTGGAGCCGCGAGGTCAGCGGCCCGTCGGGCACCTTGATCGACAGGAATTCGAGATTGTCTTCATAGTTCGGGCTGACCACGCTGTAGGCGCGCAACAGCGGCTTGCCATCGACTTCGAGCCCAATCATCGCGAACTGGCCGTTTTCGAAACGAAACGCCGGGTCGCGGGTGGTGGTGAAGGAAAACAGCGTGTCGGTCCAGTGATGCACACTCAGCACTTGCTGTTGGGTAAGGTTGCTCATTCCCTGCGCTCCTTCGCTTAGGGTTAAAAGCCCGGTCGGACTTGTTGGGTGCTGTCAGGTAGAGAAGCTAGACCGCCAGATGGCGCTGCTTGATCTCCGGGTTGTTGTCGAATTCCGGCCAACTGCCGCGGAAGGTGATGCGGCCTGTGTCCATCACCAGAACCGTGTCGGTGATCTGCCGAGCAAACCAGATGTTCTGCTCGCACAACAGCAAGGCTGCCTCTTCGGCATCGCACAATTCGCGGACGCTGACCGCCAGCTGTTCGACGATTGCCGGGGCCAAGCCTTCCGTCGGTTCGTCGAGCAGTAGTAGGCGCGGCCGGCAGGCGATGGCGCGGGCGATCGCCACCATCTGCTGCTGGCCGCCGCTGATCTGGCCGCCGCCGCGTTCGGCGATGGGCTGCAGCATCGGGAAGCGATCGACGATGTCCTGCACCGGGATGGGCCTGCGGCCGGGTGTGGTGGCATAGGCGGCCATCTGGATGTTCTCGCGCACCGTCAGGTGCTGATAGATGCGGCGGTCTTCGGGCACGAGCTGGAGCCCCAGCCGGGCACGCTTGAAGGTGGGGAGGCCGGCAATCGAGCGGCCCTCCCAGCTGACCTCGCCGTTTACGGTCGGTCCGGCATTCATGATCGACTTGAGCAGTGTCGACTTGCCGGCGCCATTGCGACCGATAACGGCGACCCGGCCAAGGGCAGGCACCGACAAGTCGACGCCATGCAGGATATGGCTGCCGCCATAAAAGGCGTTGATGCGGCTGGCCTCAAGCATGATGCGCTTCCTTGCCCAGATAGACCTCGCGCACCACGGGATTGGCGCGGATTTCCTCGATGCTGCCCTGAGCGATCTTGCGGCCCTGGTTCATCACCATGATGCGATCAGCCAGGCCGAAGATGACGCCCATGTCGTGTTCGGTCATGACAACGGTCAGGCCGCTGCCCTTGCCGCTGATGTCGCGGATCAGTTCGGTTACGCCGACGCGGTCGCTCGGCGACATGCCGGCTGTCGGTTCATCGAGCATCAGGACTTTCGGCCGTCCGGCGAGCGTGATGCCGAGTTCCAGCCGTTTCTTGTCGCCATGCGACAGTTCGGAGGCCGGCGTCCGCGCCTTCTTGTCGAGCGACAACCTGACGAGGATGGAGTGAACTTCGTCCAGCGTGGCGCTAGACGGTTTGACCGCATACCAAGGCGCGTCGGACTTGCCGGTGTTCTGGAGCCGCGCCTCGACGGCAACGATCAGGTTTTCCTCCGCCGTCATTTCCTTGAATACGCGGGCGACCTGGAATGTTCTGCCCATGCCGGCGCGGGTGCGCTTGTAGGCGGGATCGCGGGTGACGTCCTTGCCAAGGAACTCGACTGAGCCGGCCTCGCAGCCGATCTCGCCGGTCATCACCTTGAACAGTGTGGTCTTGCCGGCACCGTTGGGGCCTATGATGGCGAAGGTCTCGCCCTCTGATATCTCGGCGTCGACGCCATGCAATACCTTGAGCGACCCATAGCTCTTGTCGACGGAACTGAGACGAATGATGGTCATCGGCTCACTCCTTGACCGGTTGGAGGGCGGGGGCTGCCTTTGCTGGCTCTGGCCGCGCCGAAAGACCGGCAATCAGCGCGTTCCATGCGCCGGCGACGCCGGTCGGAAACATCAGCACGACGGCGAGCAAGATGCCGCCGGTGATGATTTCCTGGATGCCGACCAGCGTGCGAGTTGAGAATTCGATGGCGGAAAACAGGAAGGCACCGATCAGCGGTCCCCAGAAGGATGAAGCGCCACCGAGCAGGGTGAAAAGGATCGGCTGTGTCGAGCGCATCATGTTGCCGATGTCGGGCGTCACGATCTGTGCCCAGGGCGCAAAAAGCGCACCGGCACAAGCGGCGATGGCGCCCGAGATGGTGAATGCGACCAGCCGGTAGCGGTGGGTGTCGACGCCCATGAAGGCGGCGCGCTCGACGTCGAGGCGGATGGTGCGCAGCGTGCGGCCGAAGCGGCCATGAGCGATCCACCAGGTGAGTCCGACGAGTAGCGCGCAGGCAATGCACACGAACCAGTAGTAGCTGTTGCCGCGTGACAGATCGACGGTAGCAAATCCGATGGAAAAGGTGGGCCGGACGATGCTGGGAATGCCGTCCTCGGCGCCGAGCCAGTGGATTTTGGCGAGCGTAATGCGCAGCAGTTCGGCCAGCGCCAACGTCAGGATGGCGAGGAAGATGCCGGTCGACCGCCGCAAGGCGACAAAGCCAATTGCGAATGCAACCACGCCGCCGGCGAGCGTGGCTAACACGATCAGCAGCAGGAACTGCCCTTCGTAGCCCTGGCGTAGCATCACCGCCATGGTGTAGGCGCCGATGGAAAAAAGCCCGCCGCTGCCAAAGCTGGCCAAGCCGGCGTAGCCGAATAAGAGGTTCCACGACAGGGCAAAGACCGCGACGATGATGGTCGTGCCGGTGAGGAAGACGAGGCCGGAGTTCGCCCACAAGGGCAACAGCAGCAGGATGGCGGCGAGCGCCACGAGGAGATATGTCGACAGTCGGTTCACAGCCGGCTTTCCCCCAAAATACCGTTCGGCCAAAGCAGTAGGAAGGCGACCATGGCGAAGTAGACGACGACGCCCGGATAGGCAGGCAGAAACATGGTGTTGAGCCCGTCGATCACGCCGAGCAGGATCGCGGCGATGAAGGCACCGCGAACATTGCCGAGGCCGCCGATGACGACGGTGATGAAGGCAAGCAGAAGGAACGAGTCGCCGAGCGCCGGCGACAGCGTCTGGTTGGGCAACAGCAACCCTCCGGCAAGTCCAGCGAGTGCAAAGCTGCCACCGACCGCCGCCATGATGCCGGCAGGTACGTTGATGCCGAGCAGTTCGGCCATCCAGCCGTCACGGGCAATGGCGGTGATCATCTTGCCGGCCCAGGCACGGTGGATGACGAAATCGAGCACTAGGAAGACAACGATCCCTGACGCGATGATGAACAGCGAAAAGGAGGGGATGAACAGTCCTGCGATCTCGACGCCGGCGTCGATGCCGGGGGGTGGGTCGACCGACAGGAATTCCAGTCCCCAGACCAGTTTGACGAAGCCAACGCAGACAAGCATCACCGCAAAGGTGGCGATCAGCATGTAGTGTTCGTCCACATGCTGGATGCGCCGCAAGATGAAACGCTGGACAACGATCCCCAGCACCCCGACCACCAGTGCCGCAACGACGGCCGCGGCAATCAGCGCAAGGACCGATCGCGGCGCTGAGCCGACGAGCGAGCTCGCGACATAGGCGCCGATCATGAAAAAGGCGCCATGGGCGAAGTTGAGGATGCGCATGATCCCGAAGACCAGGGTCAACCCGGCCGCAACGAGAAACACCGCCATCCCGGTCGTGAGACCGTTGACCAACGTAAACATCTCTAGTTTTCCCGCACCTTAGTTGAGCTTCGAGCCGGGTGTGGCCCGCTCCAGGAACTCAGCACCTGGAAGCTGCGCCGTCTCGAACACGCTCCAGCCATTGGCGTTCTTGTCGTCGCGGCCGAAGCGGATGTAGGTGAGGTCGCCGGCAAAGCCGTGGTCTTCCTTGCGGAAGTGAATCTTGCCGAGCGCGCCCTGCGGCGCTTCGGTTTCGATTGTCGGGATAAGCTTGGCGGCCTCCATCGAACCGGCTTTTTGGACGGCGTTGGCGATCGTCAGGATGCTGTCGTGCGAGACGCCGATATACCAGTTTGGATATTCGTCGCCGCGCAGCTTGATATAGGCCTTGTGGACCTCGTCGCTGACCGCATTGTCCTTGTTGGCCGCCGGATACCAGCCGGTCCAGCTCCACAGCGAAGCCGGCGTGTTGGCGCCCATCGCCTTGGCGATGGCGAACTCGTTGGCCGAGTCGCACAGCACCTTGAACTTCTGGTCGAGGCCGAAGGTACGCGCCTGCTTATAGTAGCTGATGGCGTCGGCGCCCTGCAGCACATTGAACAGCCCCGGCGCACCCGAGCCGATGATGTTGGAGATCTGGTTGCGGAAGTCGGCGCCGCCATAGGGCACCAGCACCGGGTCGAGGATCTCGACCGTGCGGCCTGCCTTTACCTTTTCAGCCTTGAGGCCGTTCGAAAAAGCATTGGTGATGTCGGCCAGCGCGGTCACGTCGGACCGCAGCATCGCCCATTTCTCGATCTCGGGATGCTTCTGGGCCATCAGATTGCCGTAGCCGCCAAAGCACATTGGCGACGAGAAGCCAAGACGGAAAGCGCGCGGGTTGTAGGCTTCGTGCGTCAGCGCTAGCGCCGATGCACCGACCATCATCATGGTTACGTCGGCTTCTTCGAGCAGTGGTAGGGTGCCGAGCAGGTTGGCGGTGAACGTGCCCTGGGCAAACAGCTTGATGCCGTCGCCAGTCAGTTCGCGGAATGCCGTGACAGCACCTTCAGGCGAGTTCTTGTCGTCGCGCACCACAAGCTCTATCTTCGAGCCGTTGACGCCACCGGCGGCATTGAGGCGTTCGACGGCGATCTCGCTGCCGTCCTTGATGTAGTTACCATAGAGCTGGCCGGGGCCGCTCAGTGTGGTGATCAGACCGATACGTACCGTATCGCCCTGGGCCGCGCGCAATATTCCTGGCATCGCCAACGCACCGATTCCGGCAGCCGTCGTTGTCAGAAAATGTCTTCTGTTCAATCGCATGTCTTCCTCCCAAAAGACCGGGGTTCCTCCTCCCCGGATATGAAATGACGTATCAGTTCCTCTGCAGAACCATCTCCTTGACCCGCGAACGCATGATTTGGCCGGTGGCCGGCGTTTTCGGCAGGTCGTCTACGGCAATGATTTTTCGCGGATGCTTGAAAGCAGCGAGCGCGCTGCCGAGATGTGAGCGCAGGACGTCGAGGCTCGGGCATTCGCCGGGGCGGTCAAGCACGACCGCTGCGCAGACCAGCTCACCCCAAACCGGATCCGGCAGGCCGATGACGGCGACCGAACGGATGCCTGGGCAGCCGGCCAGCGCAAGCTCGACCTCCGCCGGCGCAACGGTCTCACCGCCCGAGCGGATAACTTCGCGGCGGCGGCCGGTGATTGTGAGATAACCTTCAGCGTCGGCTTCGGCGAGATCGCCGCTGCGATACCAGCCGTCGACAAAGACCTCCTGGGTCTGCTCCGGCAACTCGAAATAGCCGTCCATCATGCTCATTGAGCGCAGCTGCAGTTCGCCGTCGACGATGCGCGCCTCATTGCCGGGATTGGGTAAGCCGACACTGCCGGGCTTGCGCTCGATGTCGGAATCGTTGAGCCCGAGCGCGCCGCCGAATTCGGTCGAGCCATACATCGCCGCGCGGTAGGCGCGCGGGAAACGGGCGCGTATCCGCTCCATCAGCACCGGATCGAAGCTGGAGGTTCCTGAGGCAGCAGAGCGCACGACGCTGCCGTCGAACGGCGTCCTGGCCGCTAGCAGGCGCTCCCATATTGCGGGGATGCAATAGAAGAAGGCCGGTTTCCATTGGTCGATGGCACGCGCCAAAAGCTCGCCCTCCGGGCGGGAGACGAAATGGGCGGCGCGGCGGTGCGCCCAGTTTTCCATCAGGTAGTTCCAGCCGGCCCAGTGGAACATCGGGAAGGTCATCAGCTCGCCGCGACCACCCGAAGTGACGAAGCGCGACGCGCCAAGATATGAGCGCAGCCAGCTTGCCTTGTGGGAGAGAACCACGCCCTTGGGCAGACCGGTGCTGCCACTGGTCATGAAGATCGCGTGCGTATCGCTTTCCGCCACGCCCATGTCGGGCAGGGGATCGGTGCTCGCCTTGCCAGGCAGCACATCGAGATTGAAACCTGCCGTCACAGTGTCTCCAGCGCCAAGGATGGCGACCGGAATGTTTGAATTGGATGTCCCGAAGCTGCTGCCGTCCTGGCGCGCCGGATCGAGCACAACGAGATCGGGGCGGATGTATCCGGCAATGGGCAGGAGTTCCTCCGGCGACAGTGCCGGATTGACGGGAACGAAGGCTGCGCCCAGCCGCTGGGTGGCGAAATAGAAGGCGAGGTGATCGAGCGCCATCTCGGCCTGGAACAGGATGCGGCTGCCACGCTTGATGCCAAGGACCTGCAGCGCGCGCGCCATGGCGTTCGCCGCCTTGTCGACCTCTGCAAATGTTACAGTGCGTTCGTCGAGCGATGCCGCAAGCGCGTTGGGCGTCGTATTGACGGCTAGGTCGAGAATGCGATGGGTCAGGCGAAGCATGGTCCTATTCCGAAGCTGAAATGTCCTTGATCTCGCCCAGCGGGTAGGTCTTGCCGAGCGACTCCATCATGTAGTCGGCGCCGCCCGAGGCCGGCACGAACCAGCCGGTCGGGCACATGGTCAGGATCTCGACCAGGCTGAGCCCCTTCTTCTCCACCTGCCGCTGGAAGCCCTTGCGGATCAGGCGGCGCGTGGCAGCGATCGAGGCTGCGTTGTGCACCGAGCCACGTGCCACATAGGCCGAGCCCGGCATTGCCGCGACCATGTCACCGATGACGATCGGATGGCCATGATAGGTCGCGTCGCGCCCTTCCAGCGTGTTTTTGGTGCGCTGGCCGATCACCGACGAGGCGGTCATCTGGCCGCCGGTGTCGCCAAACACGCCATTGTTGAGCAGGATGCAGGTGATGTTTTCGCCGCGCGCGGTGGCGTGCAATATCTCGGCCAGGCCCTCGCTGGTCATGTCGCCGTCGCCTTGCAGCGTCCACACCGCAACATCAGGGCGCATGCGCTTGAGGCCGGTTGCGACCGCAGGCGCGCGTCCATGAAGGCAAAGGGTCGAGTCGACGTCCATCGTCATAATGAACGAGCCGTAACAACCGTGCCCGATGATCGATACGTTCTTTTGAGCTAGGCCGAGCTCTTCGATGACTTCGAGCACTAGGCGGATGGCCACCGGCTCGCCGCAGCCGGGGCAAAGGTGGTGTTCCTCGGTCTGCAGCAGAGTCGGCTTGAAAGAAGCCACCTTGTTGCTCGGCGCCTCGGGTGGGCGCGTGGTCATAACGATGCTCATTTGCTGGCTCCGTTGATGGCTAGCTCGATACGTTCGCGGATGACGCCTGCGTCCATCAACGGCCCTAGGTTGAGGCCGGACTCGTCGAAGCTGACGCCGCCAATGGCCTTGACCAGCTTGCGGTCGAGCACGTTGAGCTTGACGTCGTCGATCATCTGGCCGGCGTTGAGTTCGAACACCAGCACGCGCTTACAGCCGTGCGATGCCGCTTCCAGCGCATCGCCGGGGAAGGGCCAAAGCGTGATCGGGCGGAAATAGCCAACCTTGTGGCCATCGGCGCGCATTTCGCGCACTACGTGCTCGACGAACTTGCCGCCAGAGCCGAAGGCTACGACCAGCGTCTCTGCGTCCTCGACGAACCCTTGCTCGTGGCGCGCCTCGACTTCGGCGATGGCGTCGAACTTGGTCGCGATGCGCTCCCAGTGCAGGCTGGGGCCGGGACCGGGATTGTTGGTCTTGCCGCAGCCGAAGGTCCAGATCTGCCGGGACATGCCCGAACCGCCAGAGGTGCCGTCGAGTTGCCAGTCCTTCTCCGGCAATGGCTCGAGCTCGAGGTCCGGCAATTCGGTGCCCATCTGGGTGCGGGCGAGCAGGTTGTCGCCCATGAAAATCACCGGCACGCGGTATTTGTCGGCGAGGTGGAAGGCGAGCTGCGCATGCTCGACGGCCTCGTGCAGGTCCTTGGGCGCAAGCGTGATGGTGCGATAGTCGCCCCAGCCGCCGCCGCGCGTCGCCTGGAAATAGTCCTGCTGGTTGCGCGCCATGTTAAAGATGACGATTGGCGTCTCGTTGAGGGCGGCCTCGGCGATCGCCTCCTGCATCAGTGCGAGGCCCTGGCCGCATGAGCCGCTGGCCGCGCGGAAGCCGCCGGCCGCTGCACCCAGCGCCATGTTGACGCCTTCGATTTCGGTCGCCGCGTTGATGCAGACACCGTCATGGTGCGGCAGCTTCTCGGCCATGTATTCGAGCAGTTCGGTCGCCGGCGACATAGGATAGCCGGCATAAAAGCGCAGGCCCGCCATGATTGCTGCTTCGACGATCGCCTCGCTGCCGTCCATCAAGCGCATCGGCATCATTGCATCCTTTCGGCGTCCGAGCCCGAAACGATCGGCTCGTGGTATTTGTAGACTTCGAAGACGAAGTCAGGGCAAACCTGCTGGCAGGCGGTGCAACCTGTGCAACCGGGCGCAAGCTCCGGATAGAGATAGCCGGTGGCGTTGCCGGCCCTGGACATGGTCAGCACCCGGGGCGGGCAAGCGACGATGCACAGCTCGCAGCCCTTGCAGCGGTCGGCATCGATGACGAGGGTTCCGCGCGTAACCTGCCTCATGCGACCCGCGCCTCTTGAGCGTCGAAATCGACCTTGTAGGTAAGCGGCGTGACGGCTGCCGCCCCGGCGCGGATAGCCCGTTCATTGGCGTCGATGTGCTGGCGTCGATAAGCAGGGATCTGCTCGGCCATTGCGGCCACCGCGCTGTCTATTTTTACGGCACCCGTGAGCGCTGCATATGCGCCCAGCATCACCATGCCGGCGGCCATGCGGCTGCCTTGCTCGGTGGCGATTGCGGTGGCGGGTAAGGTGACAAGAATGTGCTTGTCCATGCAAGGCAGGTCGGCGGCGATCGTCGCTTCGGCGAGAACCAGCGAACCCGGCCGTAGCCTTGAACCGACGCGCGCCCAAAACAGATGCGACATGGCGATGGCCGAGCCGGCATGCGGCAAGATCGGCAATGCCTTGAGCGGTCTCGCGCCGATGACCACAGTGCCGACCGAACTGCCGCCGCGCATGTGGCCGCCATACTCGCCGGCCAGCATGACATGGCGACCGTCCCTGATGGCGGCGAGCGCCAGCGACTTGCCGACAAGCTGAATGCCCTGGCCGCCGATGCCAGAAATGAAAAGGTCGAGTTCCAACTAACCCCTCCCGGTTACTCGTGACCCAAGTGCTAGGGCCATCCCGGCATCGGGGCAAGCGATTTTTTCTAGTTCGACAAGAAATTTCCTGTTGAACAACAAAAAATGTCAGTTAGCTTCCGGCCACCGCTTTGGAGGAGTAACAAATGGCCTATGTGGTGACCGACGCCTGCGTGCGCTGCAAATTCACCGACTGCGTGGCGGTATGCCCGGTCGATTGCTTCCACGAGGGCGAAAACATGCTGGTGATCGATGCGGAGGTGTGCATCGACTGCGGCGTTTGCGAGCCCGAGTGCCCGGCCGACGCCATCCTGGCCGACACCGACCAAAGGGCAGACAAGTGGCTGAAAATGAACAAGGAATATGCGGCGAAATGGCCGGTGATTTCGACGCGGCTGCCGCCACCGGAAGACGCCGAAACCTTCAAAAGCCTCGAAGGAAAATTCGAGACCCACTTCTCGCCTGCGGCTGCAATTCGTTGATGTCGCTGGTGCGGCTAGCTGGGCGATGCCATGCCGTCGAAAAGGATGTCGAGTATTTGGATGGCAAGGTCCGTCGGCGTAAGGCCGTCCGGCCGGTACCATTCGCGCGTCCAGATCAGGGTGCCCTGAAGCACCTGATTGGCGAGCGATACATTGATACCAGGTCTCAATTCACC
This sequence comes from Aminobacter carboxidus, assembly GCF_014863355.1. Classification (GTDB taxonomy): domain Bacteria; phylum Pseudomonadota; class Alphaproteobacteria; order Rhizobiales; family Rhizobiaceae; genus Aminobacter; species Aminobacter carboxidus. The sequence goes on from NZ_JACZEP010000003.1 coordinate 47,394, forward strand.
CGCCTCGGCGGCCGCCGCCATAAGGTCGCGCCAGATTCTGTTGGTCTCGTTCAGCAGGTTGAAATGCCTCTCGCGCACATCCTGCGGAACCTGGTTGATGACGTTGCCATGCGCGGCAATGTAGTCGAGTTTATGCAGTGTCGTGTTGAGATAGGTGATCGCCGCCGCCTTGATGCGCTCGCGGTAGCGCGTTTCCGGAGGCAACTGCTGTAGCGTCGCGAGCAGCCTGATGTGAAGTTGCCGCGTCAGGGAATTGATCATTTCCTCGACCAGCACGTCCTTGGTCGGAAAATGATAGCGCAGCGCCGTCACGTGCAGGCCGATCTCATCGGAAATGTCGCTGAGCTTGGTAAGCTGGTAGCCCTTTTGGGCGAAGACCTTGGCCGCTGCGTCGAGGATTTTTTCTTGTACGCCCTCGGTCTTGCGGCTTGGCTTGCGGCCCGAAGCGTTGCGGGCAGTGCGATTCAGCTCACGAGTCGCGCCCTCGGCTTCGATGATCGACGGCCCTTCGGATTCGTTCGTCGTCATTCTTTCGCTGCTCAAGCTTGCCGACTCGCCGTGCCTAGCTTCCTGGATCATTTGTAACGTGCCTCCTTGCGCACAAGCCACTGCTTTCCCATTCGTGGCTGGCCATGCTTCGGCAAAAGAAGATGGAGTGCGGCTTCGTCGGGCATTCAGATTCGACCGACAGGATGGCCATTGCCGCCGACAAGGCAATCATAATTTCTTCTTGAGCATGAAATTTTTCTGGGTAAGTTCGCCCGGACTGGTTCACGAAAGGCAGTGACATGTTCGAACTCGACCTCAAAGGGCGCCGCGTTGTTGTGGCCGGCGGCAGCAGGGGCCTTGGCCTGAACACGGCACTCGCCTTCGCAAAGGTCGGCGCTTCGGTTTCGGTCTGCGCACGCGGTGCGACCGATCTGGAAACGGCACGGGCAGGCATTGCCGCGCACGGCGTCGGTGCCCATTCCGGGCTGTGCGACCTCGCCGATCTCGGCTCGATAGAGGCCTATGTCGGGGAGGCGGCAACCGCGCTTGGCGGCATCGACATCCTAGTCAACAACGCCACCGGCAAGGCCAGTTCCGACACCGAGCAGGACTGGGCGGATAGCCTGAGCGTCGATGTGCTCGCAACGGTGCGCGCATCGCGCGCGGCACAGCCCTTCTTGGAACAAGGCAAAAATCCTGTTGTCATCAACATCTCGTCGCGAACCGCTTTTGGTCCGGCTCGAGCTACGCCAGCCTACGGTGCTGCCAAGGCGGCCGTGATGCATTTTACCCAGTCGCAGGCAGCCGCACTGGCAGGCAAGGGCATACGGGTCAATTGCGTGGCGCCGAGTTCGCTCGAGTTCCCCGGTGGTTGGTGGGACAAGTGCCGCAACAGCAATCCGGAGCTGTATCAGAAGACCAAAGCCAGCTTCCCCTTCGGCCGCTTTGGCGCGCCTGAAGATATTACCCGTGTCATCCTCTTCCTGGCATCGCCACTGAGCGGCTGGATCACCGGCCAGACCCTGCTCGCCGACGGCGGTCAGACATTACAGGTATAGTCTTCAGCGATCTGCCTCTATGGAATCGGGCATAGCATCGCATCGTCGTGGTACGGTAGACGCCTGGATCATCAGCCGCGGCGTTGCTCCGTCATCAGAAGCACCGCCAGGACACAGCTCAGCAGGCCCAGCAACAGTGGCAGTCCCTGATGTCCGATCAGTTGCATCGTGAATCCTGTTGCAGGCGAGCCCACTATGCCGCCGATGCCCCATGCAAGCGCGAAGCCGGCATTGCCGGCAATCAGGGTCTGGCCGGTGAAACGCTCGCCGAGTTGGATCAGCGCCATGGTGTAGATGCCGAACGAGACCCCGCCCCAAACGAAAACGAGCGGCCAGATCAGCCACCAACCGAAGGCCTGAGGCAGCAGCAGGCAACCGGCCAGGCAAGCCAGTGCACAGAACAGCATGGTTCGCGTCGAGCCTAGCTGCTCGGCCATGCGCCCGAGCAAGATCTGCAGCAAGGCGTTGCCTGCGATGAAGCAGGTGATGAGCGAAGCGATCCTGCCTTCGGCACTGCCGAGCGCTGCGCCATAGACCGCAAACAGGGAAATCAAGGTCTGCTCGAAGGCGGCGGCGGTGAAAACCGCAAACAACAGCAGCGGCGCAAGCGCGAAGAAGCCGCCGATCGACGTTGCTTCGCCGTCATGCGGCATCCTTGGCATGCGCGGTACGACCGCAAGTACGATCAGGCCGCAGACAAGGAATGCCACGACGCCGACCATGAAGGGCGGCCAGCCCTCGGTGCCGACCAGGCCGAGCGATAAAGGGCCGATGGCGAAGCCGCCCGAAACGATCGCTGAATAGAGCCCCATGATGCGACCGCGCCGAGATGCCGGTGTGATCGCCAGCAGCCAGGTTTCGCTGATCACGTAGAGCGGATTGGCAAAGAAGCCGAGCAGGAAGCGCAGCGGCATCCAGGCCCAGATGTCCTGCACCAGGGCGATGGCGACCAGGGTGGCTGCAGCCAGCAAAGAACACAGGATCGCAAGCCGTGCCGCCCCCACACGCCGGGTCAACCCGGGAATGACGGGCGACGACACGATGAAACCCAGCGGCGTCATCGCCGCCGACAGACCGATCAGGCCTGCCGTCGTCCCTTGCCGCTCCAGGATGAAGCTGAGCAGCGGATAGGTCAGTCCCTGCGCCACGGCAAATACCGTGACGGTCGCAATGACACCCGCCATCGCGCCCCATGGGATCTGTCGCTGCGATGTCGAACTTTCGGCCGTCATGCAGACCTCCATGCGGGGCAGGGCATTTCTGTCACGCGGCGCGCAACGGCACCGAGAAACTGGCGGTCAAGTGTCATCGCACTTTGCCTCAGGCTTGCCAGAAGTGTTTGGCGATCTCCGTCTCGACCTGCCGTGCGGTCAGGCCTATATCGTCGATCAGATAGGGATCGGCTTTCAATTTCTGCTCCAGTTCCCAGCGGAAGCGTATCCGCCATCGCCAGGTTGCTATGGTGCCTGGCAAATTCGCCCGCCTTGGCTGAGGCGGAGCCGGTGCAACCTTGCAAGTATCGTTCATCGTCAACCTCGTCCGGCTTTGAGGCGCTGGACCCCTCGACCTGAATGAGGATGACTTCTGCAGAATACGAACCGCGTCGTCCTTAAGCCCTGCCAAATAGTTCCAAAAACTTCCAAACGGGCTATAGATGCGCCGCATGCAAAGAGCGCGTTTTGCCTTTGGTCCGTTCGTGCTTGATCCGGATGCCGGAACGCTGGTCCGGAACGATGATCCCGTTGCCGTCAGCCACCGCGGGCTGAAGCTGCTTGCGGCGCTGGCCGGGCGGTCGGGCGAAATCCTCGGCAAGGCCGAATTGATGGACGCGGCGTGGCCGGGCACTTCGGTCGAGGAGGGCAACCTCACTGTCCAGATCGCGCAGCTCAGGAAATTGCTTGGTCCGACAGCCGACGGCGGTGAATGGATCTCTACGGTCCCGCGCGTCGGCTACCGCTTCATGGGAGCGGTCGAACAGATTGACGAAGCCAAGCGAAAACCTTTGCCGCTGCCCGACAAGCCGTCGATCGCCGTGTTGCCCTTCGTCAATGCCAGCAACGATCCCGAGCAGGGGTCTTTCGCGGACGGGCTGACCGAAGACCTGATCACCGACCTCTCCAGGCTTCCCGGCCTGTTCGTCATCGCACGCAACTCATCCTTTGCCTACAAGGGCAGGGCGATGGACGTGCGCACGATCGCCGCGGCGCTTGGTGTGCGCTATCTGCTGGAGGGCAGTGCACGGCGCGCCGGGGGGCGCGTGCGCATCAACGCCCAGCTGGTCGACGCGATGAGTGGCGATCATGTGTGGGCGGAACGCTTCGATCGCAGCCTGGAAGATATTTTTGCCGTCCAGGACGAGGTCACCGGCAAGATCGTCGAGGCGTTGCTCGGCCGGCTGCGCGCACCGCCGCCGCGCAATCGGCCTCAAAATCTCGAAGCCTACGATCTCTGCGTGCGGGCGCGCAGGCTGATGGATGATTCACCGCAAGCGGCGCGGGAAGCGCATCTGATGCTGACGCGCGCTGTTTCGCTCGACCCTGGTTACGCCGAGGCCTATCGCTGGCTCGCCATGAACCACTGGATGGGATGGGTACACAGCGGCGGACCGGCGGAACCCGCACGCAAGGTCGCTCTGGGCCTGGCCCGCAAGGCGGTGGCGCTCGATCCCGGCGACGCCGGCTGCCGCTGGGTCCTGGCATATCTGCTTGCCTACAACAGCAGCTTCGCTGAGGCGGATGCGGAATTCGCCAGGGCGATCGAGCTCGACCCAAACGAGGCCGATACCTGGGCCGCACTCTCCGACATCGCAGTCCTTGCCGGGCGGGTCGAGGAGGGGCTTGAACACATCCGCAAGGCATTCCGGCTGAACCCGTTTCCGGCAAGCTGGTACTATCTGACACTCGGCCAGGCACAGTATGCAGCGGGCGAATACCAGGCCGCTGTCGAGACACTGCGCCGCGACGAGACCTATCGCACAAGTTCACGCCGGTTCCTTGCGGCAGGCCTTGGGCAACTCGGCCGGTTCGATGAGGCGCGTGCCGAGGCCGAATTGTTTCTCGTCGGCAACCCCGACTTCACCATCCGCCACTGGGTAGCGACGGAGCCATTCCGTGACGCTGCGACACTTGATCATTTCGTCGATGGCTTCCGCAGGGCCGGTCTTCCGGAGTGACATGCCGGCGTGACGCCAGCGGAGCAACCCATTGGTATCGCTGCAAAGTCGCACTTCAAGGTAGAACCCACCCCAGGTCGCCGACGCCGGTAGCGTATCGATGGTTCGACGGCCGGCCTCGGGCCTTGTGCCGAAGTGCTGAAGCACCGTCGGACTGAAACGTCTTCAACAGGCGTTGAACTTGCCGGGCCGTCAGATCGAGCACATGCGCAGCCGACACCACCGTCATATGTCGCTCTAAAACCTTCGACAGCACCTCAATGCGTTGAAGCTCGCGTTCGCTCATCACGATCAGTCCCAACCTGCCGTCTCCCTCGCTCGCGTCAACGAGCAGGGCGACATTCCTACTTTGCAGAATCAAGACATTTTAACTTTGCGCCAATAAATGTTTGTCGCATAACAAACATTATGGAACTAACCAGGTGGTGCTGCGGCATTGTTAGAGCCGGTAACAGATGCAGCCCACCTATCGGCGCTCAGGTCATCCTCACACCGCTACCAGATGGCCGCTGGCTACTTCGCGAAACTCGCGAATTGAAGCCTGATAGTCCGGCGCGCGGATTGGGCTATGCAGTTCCACAGTATCGCCTATGCGCTTTTCGCGACGACGATCTGGATCTGGCACTGGAACCGCCGCCATCAAGCGTTTGGTGTAATCGTGCTGGGGGTTGTCGAACACTGAAGCGCGAGGGCCGATCTCGACGATTTCACCAAGATACATCACCGCCACGCGATGACTGACCCGTTCAACGACAGCCATATCGTGGGAAATGAACAGGAAAGCAAGGTTCAGGCTCTGTTGCAGGTCAAGCATCAGGTTGATGACCTGCGCTTTCACTGACACGTCGAGCGCCGATACGCTCTCGTCGGCGACGATCACCTTGGGCTTCAGCGCCAGGGCTCGAGCGATGCACACCCGCTGGCGCTGCCCGCCTGAGAACTCGTGGGGGTAGCGGCTCGCCATGTCGGACGTGAGACCAACCTTGCTCAACAGATCGGCGACGACGTCGCGCGCTTGTTTCGACGTGCCCATCTTGTGCTCAAGATAGGGTTCGGCGATCGCATCACCGACAGTCATGCGAGGGTTCAGCGAAGCAAACGGGTCCTGGAAAATCATCTGGATCGACTTGCGCATCTGGCGCAGCTCTCTCTTTTCCAGCTGCAGCATATCCTGGCCGTCGACCATGACCGAACCGGAGGTCGGTTCGATCAGCCGCATGATCGCCCTGCCCGTCGTTGATTTGCCGCAACCGGATTCGCCAACCAGTGACAGCGTTTCGCCGGCAAAGAGGTCAAAGGAAACATTCTCCACCGCATGGACACGTCCGCCCAGCCGCCCGAACAGGCCGGTGTGGATATCGAAGCGCTTGACGAGGTTCTTAACCTCGAGAACAGGTTTGTTGTTGTCCACGGTGTCGGGTGTTTCGGTCGACGCAATCGCCTCACCCGTTGTGGTGTTGACGATCGGGAAACGCAATGGCCGGTCATAGCCGTGCATCGAGCCGAGAACCGGCACCGCAGAAAGCAACGCGCGCGTATAAGGATGCTCGCCACGGTGGAAGATATCGGCGGTAGCGCCAGTTTCAACCTGCTCGCCCCGGAACATCACCACCGTGCGATCGGCAATCTCGGCGACCACGCCCATGTCGTGGGTAATGAACAGGACCGACGTGCCCTGCTCGTCTTGCAACATCTTGATCAGGTCGAGAATCTGGCCCTGGATGGTCACGTCGAGCGCGGTTGTCGGCTCGTCGGCGATCAGCAGTTTTGGCCGCGAAGCCAACGCCATGGCGATCATGACACGTTGGCGCATGCCGCCGGAAAATCGATGCGGATATTCGTCAAAGCGCGATGCGGCAGACGGGATGCGCACCTTCTCCAGCAGCTTCATCGTTTCGGCCTTTGCATCGGCCCGCGACATCTTCTGGTGGCAAAGCAGAGCCTCGGCAATCTGGTCGCCGATGGTGAAGAGCGGGTTCAGGCTCGTCATCGGCTCCTGAAAAATCATCGATACGTCGTTGCCGCGCACCTTTCGCATCTCGCTTTCAGGCAGAGCGACGAGATCGGTTCCGTTGAGGAATACCTTGCCTTCGATGCGGCTGGTGTCGGCTTGCAAAAGCCTCATGATCGAAAGCGAGGTCACGCTTTTGCCCGATCCGGATTCGCCAACAATTGCCACCGTCTCGCGTGGCCTGACGTCAAAGGAGATGTCGCGCACGACCGGCTTCCAGTCGCCATCGACCAGAAACGATGTCGTTAGATTTTGCACGGACAGCACAGTGCCGGTGTCTGTCTGCACGGTATTTGTGGCTTTGGCGTTCACGGTTGTTCCTCCCTGTCGTGCATGGCGTAGCGGCGATCAGTCCGGCCAGCGCAACACGTCGTCGAAACGATATTTGCTGCGGTTCTCGAATGGCGTGGCGATGATCTCGTTGGAGGCGCGGGCCTTGTCGAGTTCTTCCATCAGTCGTGCCGCAACGACCTTCTCTTGACCTGGATGCAGGTTGCAGGGGTCGAGGTAGAAATAATTGTGCTCGACCTCGTGGTCGCGCACGATGATGGGCTGATCGCCCCGTGCCAGCGCCGCAGCCAGGTCCCAGGCTGTGATATGCGCTTCTTGCGCCGAGATGATAACCCGCATGCGATCGAGCGGGTTTTTCGTCGGATCAGGCTCGACAAGTGCGGTTACACCGGGCCGGTTCGCCAGTGTCTCTTTCCAGAGATTGAGATAGCTGGCCTCGCGTTCTCGAATGCCGGCATGGTCTCGCTTTTCCCAAGCCTCAAGCGCTGCCATGACGCCAAAGACACTCTCCTTGCCAACCTTCATGCCCCGGCCGATACCCATGTTCTGCAGGAAGGCAGCCCGCACCAATTCCTTGTTGCCAGCGACGATGCCGGAAGTTGGCCCACCAAGGAATTTGTGGCCGGAATAGAGCGCGATGTCCGCACCCTGTTCGAGGAATATCCTGAGGTCATATTCCGATGCCGCATCGACGATGACCGGCACGCCCCTGACAGCTGCGATTTCGACGAATTCCTTGAAGTTGAGCAGACCGTAATCGACGACGTGGTGGGAAACGACGTAAACAGCAGCGGCAGTCTTCTCGTTGATCGCCTTCTCCATATGGAAGCGGTGGGTCGATGTCGCCTGCCCGATTAACACGGCTTTGGCGCCCGCCAGCCTAATGGCCTGGTCAACCGGCGCGCCGTAGCTGACGACATGCCCCATCTGGACGATGACTTCATTTTTTGCCGGAGTGACGTCTGGCAGCTGCTCGATGGCAAGCAGGTTATCGCCTGTCATCGCGCCTGCAACGGCCAGACTGATGCCAGCTGAACAGGAGGCGGTAACGAAGCCAGCTTCCGCACCGGTCAGGCGGGCGATGACAGCGCTGGCCTTGCGTTGCAGGTGATTGATCTCGACAAATTGCGGCAGGATCGCGCTCATCGCTGCGATCGCTTCCGGCACAACAATCGAAGCGCCCAAACTAGTCATGGTTCCAGAAACGTTGATGACCGGACGAAGGCCAAGCTTGGTGCGGATATCATCGGACATGTTTCAATCTCCAGTCGTGTTCAGTGCAGTTTGCCATCGACAAGTTATGCCACAATAATGTAATAACCAACGGAATTGCACGAGGAGCATTCCGTTGAACGTCACGACGCCTTCGCAGGAAAAATCGACCGTAGAAGACACCTCGGCTGAGGCCACCAAGGGCGCCCGCCGCTCGAGGGTGAGCGGGATTGATCGCGCTCTTCAGGTCATCGACTATCTCTATGAAACCGGTGAACCTGCAGGCGCCTACGCAATCGCCAAGGCGATCAAGGCGCCGCTGTCCACGGTCTATGTCATCATTGACGATCTGGTCGACAAGAACATGCTCGCGCGCAATTCCGAAGGCGCAATCTGGCTCGGCGCTCGGCTCTATCATTATGGACTGGCCTATGCCCGGTCTCTGGATTTCATGGGGGTAGCCACCCACGAAATGCATGACCTTTGCCGCCAAACCAGCGAGACCGTGCAATTGTGTGGACGCGATGGAGACCACATGCTGGTGCTCGCCATGGCCGATGGCCCAAGCCATTTTCAGGTCGCTTCCCGCGTCGGCACCCGGGTTCCGCTGAACTGGACGGCATCTGGCCGGCTTCTGGTCGGTCACCTGCCTGATGGCGAACGCGTCGAGCTGTTTAAGCGCTGCGCGCGTATTTCCCCGACGGGACGTGCCGAGATCGACGCGAAGTCGCTGTCGTCTGCGGCTGGAAAGGCCTTTGAGGAGCGGCTGTCGCTTCAGATTGCCGAGTCCGACTATGCGGTTGCCTGCATTGCCTCGCCGATCTGCGACCGCAGCGGCCAGCCGGTTGCGACCATATCCATCGTGCTGCCGGAGCAAAAAGTCCTGTCCGACATGCCGCATTATTCCGAACGCGTCCGCGCGTCTGCGGAGCAGATCGAAAAGCTGATGGGCTGGCGCGGACACTGAAGTCATGGCCTCGCGCGCAGCGAGACAATCGCCTCGATCTCTACTGTAATGTTCCCCGGCAGCGAGCCAAAACCAACGGCTGAGCGGGCGTGTTGTCCAGCTTCGCCGAAGACGTCGATAAGCAGGTCCGAGCAGCCATTGATGACACTGGGATGATCCTCGAACTGTGGCGTGGCATTGACCATACCCAGCAGTTTGACGACGCGTTTGACACGCGAAAGATCGCCCAAGGCGTCCTGCATGACTGCAAGCAAGTTCACGCCGACGAGCCGCGCATGCTCGTATGCCTGTTCGACGCTCACATCGTCGCCGACCTTGCCCGAATGCAGGACGCCGTCAGCCTCGCGCGGGCCCTGCCCCGACAGGTAGAGGAGGTCGCCGTCCTGAACATGAGTGACGAAGTTGGCAATTGGCGGCGGCGGGGCCGGAAGCGAAATGCCGAGCGCGGCGAGGCGGTCATATGGCGTCTGTGCCGTCGAAGTCATGGCTGGCAAGATATTCACATTGCTTTCTGTTGTGCGCGTCTCAAGCTTCATGGATCACCGCCACGAATAGCCGTGACTATGGCGCACGAGCTTGCGGGGATGTGGTGCATAGCGGCTGGCAGCGATCGCTTCGGACCCGATGACGGCGTAGCGTGGCTCGAACAGCCTCTTCAGGCGCGAGGTGTCGCCGTTGGAATCGGTCGCTTCGAGATCACCGTCAACCAGATCGAAGACGGTGAAATCAGCGCGCTCGCCGATGCTGAGCCTGTTTTCCATCGACAGTTTGATGGCCGATGCCGGCGCGTGGGTGACGGCGTCGATAACCTTGTCGAACGGCATGCCAACTGAAAGCAGCTTGGACATCGTCGTCGCGAGATCCCAGACAGGGAAATTCATCGAATGTCCGTGCAAGTCGGTTGAAATTGAAAATGGCATGAGCCCGCGCTGGATCGCTGCTTCGGCCACCTTGAATGAGAACGAAGCGCCGCCATGGCCGATGTCGAGGCGAACGCCCTCGCTGGCGCAGCGCTCCGCCAGGTTGAAGAGGTCTTCGTCTTCCATGATGCTGGAGCCGGCTTTGCCATTGAAGCAGTGGGTGACAATGTCGCCCGGTCCCAGAATCTCCAGCACTTCGTCATAAAGCGCCGGCGGCTCGCCGACATGGACCATCATCGGCACCTTGAGGATCTTGGCGATCTTCTTGCCGAGCTTGACCGGAGTCACGCCCCACGAGCCGGTGATGACATGACTGGCGCGGACCTTGATGCCGACAATGTGCTCGCTGTTTTCAGCGTAACATTCGAGAATGCGATCAAGGTCGATGTCGCGAATGTCTCGCAGCTCCGGTACACGGTTGCACGCCACAAGCCCAATCGAGCCCAGATTGAGGAAGGCCTTGATGCGCTCGCGCGACGGCTCGATGATGTACTCGCGAAAACCGTGGAAATTTGCCTCGCCGGCCGAGCCCGCGTCGACCAGCGTCGTGACGCCACGTTCGGCGCCGCATTCAGATGGACGGATCGAAATGTCCGTGCCGCCGTGCCAGATGTGGACGTGCAGGTCGACCCAACCGGGCGATATCCAGGCGCCCTTCCCGTCAATTCTATCCGCATCAGCTGGCGCCTCGATGGCGGCGCCAATGGCGGCGATGGCGCCTTCAGCGTTGACGAGAATGTTCGTCGTCGCGGTCGGCGCGTCGGCTCCCAGAGCGATAGGCTTTACGTTGGCGATGAAGAGCGGCTTGTTTGGTTGGGAGGCCATCTTAGAGATCCTTTCGAAGTCTTGGATCGAGCATGTCCCTCAATCCGTCGCCGACCAGCTGGAGCGACAGCACCGAGAGAATGATGGCGAGACCTGGGAAATAGGTCATCCAATCAGCCTGGCCGATATATTGCCGACCGGAGGCGATCATCGTGCCCCAAGTCGGGATTTCAGGACTGACGCCAAGGCCGAGGAAGGACAGACCAGCCTCCGCAAGCATGGCGCTGGCGAAGAGGAAGGTGCCCTGCACCAGGATTGGCGACAATAGATTGCGCAGCACGTGCCGCGTCATGATGTGGAATGTCGATATGCCGAGAGACTGCGCAGCCTCGACATATGGCAGTTCGCGGATGACCAGCGTCGAGGCGCGCACGATGCGGGCAAGCCGCGGCGCATAGACGATGGAAAGCGCAACGATCACTGTTGTCAGCGACGGACCCAGTGCTGCCACCAACGCAATGGCGAGCAGGATGTCCGGAAAGGCCATCATGGCGTCGATCAGCCGGGCGATCGGCGTATCCAGTCTTCTAAAGAAGCCCGCCAGCAGGCCGAGTGTCACGCCAATGAGGGCAGACAACGCCACCACGGCAGCGCCGACCAGCAGCGACAGGCGCGCGGCGTAAATCGTGCGCGAAAATACATCCCGTCCGAACTCGTCGGTACCAAACCAGTATGTACCGCCCGGCGGCTTCAAGCGGTTGACGATGGACAGCTTCGACGGCGAGTAAGGCGCAATGTATGGCGCGAGCACCGCAAGCAGGACAAAGATCGTCAGGACGATGACGCCAAAGGCGACCGTTTTGCGCTTGAGCAGCCGGTGAACGAACTTGAACCGGGATTCGGCGGCCGGCAGCGAGGGGGTGTTGGCGATGTCGGTCATCAGTAGCGCACCCTTGGGTCTACCAGCAGGTAGAGCATGTCGATCGCAAAGTTGATGAGAACATAGAGCCCGGCAATGACCAGCAATGCCCCCTGGATGACCGGGTAATCCCGACGCAGGACCGCCGAAACAACCAGGTTTCCGATCCCCGGCAGGCCGAACACCGTCTCTGTCACGACAGCGCCCGAGATCAGCACGGCAGCCGTCAGCCCAAGCACGGTAAGGATCGGTATCAGGGCATTCTTCAAGGCGTGCTTCAGGATCACGCGCCGCTCTGCCAGGCCTTTGGCTCGAGCGGTGCGGATGTAGTCGTCGCTCAGCACGTCGAGCATCGAGGCGCGGGTGAAGCGCAAGATCAGCGCCGACGAGACCAGGCCAAGCGCTAGCGCCGGCAAGGTCAGGTGGTACATGCGATCAAGGAATGAAGCGCCGGGACCACCATAGCCGGAGACCGGAAAAATGTTGTGACGCACGGCAACGAATTGCATCAGGATCAGACCGAGCCAGAAGCTCGGGATGCTCGCGGCAAGCATTGCGAGAAAGGTTGACGCCTGGTCGATGAACGACCCCCGGCGATAGGCTGCATAGATGCCGATCGGCAACGCGATCACGCAGGCAATGGCGAGCGAAAAGATCGTCAGGAAAAACGTCGGCTCAGCTCGCTCCATCAGCGCCGCCGTCACCGGCATGTTCAGAAAGATCGAGTGGCCCAGATCGCCCTTCAGCAATTGACCAATGTAGAGAAAATACTGGACCCATATCGACTTATCCAGCCCAAGGCGGGCGCGCAGGTCGGTGATGTCCTGCGGGGTTGCATCGGGGCCGAGCATGACGGCTGCCGGGTCGCCTGGCGTCACGCGCACGATCACAAAGACGATCGTGACGACCAGAAACATCACCACAATCATGCCTGCGAGGCGCTGAAGGATATAGCGTATCATGGGCAGTTCCTATGTCCGCGAGGCGGCATGATCGAAAGCGGACGCCAACCTTGGCTGGCGTCCGTTCGCCAAGAGCGTGCTACTTCTTGATCGAGGCGTTCCAGAAGTAGGGCCACGGCGCGGGATCGACACCCTGAAGCTTGTTCGAAATCGATGAGACAGCGTTGAAATTGCCAATCTTGATGAAAGGTGCTTCGGCGTAGATGACCTTCTGGACATCCGCCCACAAGGCGACGCGCTTGGCTGGATCAGCTTCCGCCGTAAAGGTGTCAACCGCAGTCTTCCGTGCGGGAGTGTCCCACCAGCCCGGCGAGCTGGTCGAAAGCGAACCGATCAGCCCCGGCTCGGGCAGGAAGGGGCTATGGGTGATGTAGATGTCCCACAGGCCCTTGTCGGCGCGGCGCTGAGTCAATGTGGCCCAATCGACAACCTGCATATCGACGTTGAAGCCGGCCAGTTTGAGATATTCGGCGGCGACCTGCGCCATCTTGTAGTGAAATTCATACTGGCGGCTGGTCAGGATGCGGATTGGCTCGCCCTTGTAGCCGGCGGCCGTTGCGGCAGCCTTTGCGCCTTCGGGATCGGCGGCATTGTAGTTGCCTTCGACACCGGCGTCGGTGCTCCAGGCAAACGCCGATGGGTAGATATTGCCCTCAAGGGCGTAGAAGTCCGTCGAGCCGAACGCCGCCGCAAGCATGTCTTCCATGCTGAGTGCCTGGCGGATCGCCTTGCGAACTTCCATGTTGTTGGCAGCGCCCTCAGCGGTGTTGAAGACGAATACCGGATAGCCGAACGGCTTGAGCAGCATTGGCTGCGTTGCCGCGGCACTTTTCAGCTTGTCGAAGGATTCAACCGGCAGGGCGTCGACGTAGTCGTACTGGCCTGAAACGGCGGCCTCGATGCGAGTGTTCGCGTCAGGAACAGGCACGAAACGGATCTCGTCGAGGTAGGCGTGACGCGCCCCGCCATAGCCGTCGCTGTCGTTTGAGCGCGACTGATATCCATCGAAGCGGACCAGCTGGATATATTGGTCAGCCTTGCGTTCCTTCAGCATGTAAGGACCGGTGCCAACAAATTCACTCATCGTGTCGGCCTGCTTTTCAGACGGAATGATGATGGCGGCAGAGTTGTTGAAGGCAAGCAGCGCGCTGAGCGGCGCATAGGGTTGCTTCAGCTGGATCGTAACCGTCGTCGAATCCGGCGCGGTGATGGATTCGATGAAACCGGCTGCCTGCTTGCCGCGCGAGGCCAGCTTGGTCCAGCGGTTGAGCGAAGCGACCACGTCGGCCGAGTCCATGTCGGTGCCGTCCTGGAATTTGATGCCGGACCTTAGCTTGACGGTGAAAGTCTTGCCGTCAGCAGTGATCTCGGGAAGGCTTTCGGCCAGGAGCGGAGTCACGCTCCACTTCTTGTCGAAGGTGTAGAGCGTCTCGAACATATGCTGGGTTACGATGCCGACCAGATCGGCAGTCGAGGTCATCGGGTCAAGCGTTGGCGGTTCGCCAATGGTGGCGACATTGATGACGCCCCCCTTTTCCTGCGCCACTAGGTCGTTCGGCATAGCCGCCAGCAGCAAGGCGGCAAAAGGAACAAGCTTCGATTTCATTGTATCTTCTCCCATTTTATTCTGCAGTTATGTAATAGCAGCTTTAATAAAAGAATACATGTCTGGAAGCCGCTGTCAATGTGCCGACCGCAGCTCGGCGTGACCGGACTTCAGGACTCGGACGGATCCGATTACCAGCGAAGTTTGTCTTGCTGAAATCCCGGTCCTGGCAGAGGCCCAAATGGGCCTAGCCAGGGTAGCCGGTTGCGATTACGTCGTGACGCCAGGCGGCGACGGACATCACGCCATCTAAGCCAACCTGGCCAGCACCACGTCCCGGCCACGGTCGCTGTTGAACACAATTGCGTCGCTACCGATGCGGACAGTGTAGAGCCACGGCAGCACCCAAGGCGCGATACGCCATTGATCGTGGATATCGGCTTCGCTCGGGCGAGCGAGATACATATCCGCATCGCATGCATCGAGCGAAAGCAGTGCTGCGCCAAAAGGCGAGGTCACGCGCATGATCCGGCGTCCATCGACATTGTCGATGCTTGCGGTCAAACCGCTTTCGGCGCTGCCATATGTTCCAAACAGGTCGTTCCCGATTTGCCCGGGCGCTTCCACCCGTCGATAGCGCCTTGAGCGGCCGAACGTCTCGGTGAGTATCGATCCGTCCGTGTTCAACGAGAATACAAATGGCGGTAGTGAGCCGCGCGCATGAAATTTGCCTGGCTCGGCTTCCTCGAGCGCCGAGACGCCCATGCTGCCAACGATCGCTGGCAGTCCGCTCGATTCCTCAAGAGCCAAGACGAAGCTGCCATCGTCGGATCGCCAGAAGCCGTAACGGGTCTTGAGGGCAGCAATGCCCTCCGGCGAAATCACGCCGCCTGGGTCGCGGCCAAGCACAATGTCGAGCATGTCGCGCGCCAGCCCAAACGATGAAAAATCGTCGTGGTTGGACAAGACAATGATGGAAACATCATCCGCCGTGGCACGGAAGGATTCCGAACGCGAGCCAGCGATCCAGCCGCCATGGCCGACGAGCGAGACACCTTTGTGGCGCGTATTGACGAGGCCCAGCCCATAGGGCGACGCAACATCGTTGATCGTCACATAGGGCCGCCCCATGCGCTCAATCATCTCTGCCGTGCCGACCTTTGGCTCCAGCAGATTTTGCTGCCAGATGATCATGTCCGCCAGCGTCGAAACGAGGCCGCCCTCGCCGCCGATTGCAATGCCCCAGGCCGATTTGAGCCACTGTCCCTGCGGACCGCGCCGATGATGATCGGCCAGACGAGGATAGATTTCGTCGTCCCTCACCATCAGTTGGGTGTCAGTCATCCCAAGGGGGCCGGTGATGTAGTGCTCAAGCGCTTCGTTGAAGCTCTTGCCGGTGACCTTCTCAATCAGTTCGGACAGCAGAAGAAAATTTGAGTTGCTGTAGAGAACGTCGGTCATCGGCGCAAAATTCAGCGTCTTTTGCCGCGCAACGATCGCCTTTGCGGCCGACCTGGAAGACGGCGCGGTAATTGGAATGCCGGCCATGATCATCGAATCCAGAATGTCGCGGATGCCACTGGAGTTCGACGCCAGATGACCAAGCGTAACCTGACTGCCCCAGTCGGGCAGCCAGGGAAAATGATCTCGTATGTCGTCCTCGAGCGAGAGCTTCCCCTCGGCTTCCAGCATCAGGATCATCATCACGGTGAACTGCTTGCTCTGGGAGGCAATTCGTACGACTGAGCGATCCGTCAACGGCAATTGATGTGCCAGACTGGCAAGCCCCCTCACCCGCTGGTAAATTAGGTTGCCTTTGTGCAGCACAGCCACGGCAACGCCGGGCGCGTCGGGCGGTGCCGCACCAAAGACAAGCGCATCAAGCCGTGCGGTCTCGGTTAATCCAAGCGATCCCGAAAACTGAGAAACAGACATTCGATATTCCACAGCAAGCCGTCCGCCCCCGGGAGAAGCGGGGACGGACTGGTCCTCTTATTTTTCCAGCGACACGTTCCAGAATGAGGCCCAAGGGGACGGCCAGAAGCCGGTCAATCCGGGCGCCTTGGCCGATAGTGCGCTAAAGTTGCCGACTTTGATCATCGGTGCCTGCTCCATGATCAGCGACTGCACAGTGCCAAAAGCAGCAATGCGCTTCGCCGGGTCGGCCGTGCCTGTCAGCGTTGTCATCGCATCCGCGATCTCTGGCGTACTCCACCAGCCTACTGTCGTCGGAGACAGGATGTTGATCAGTGCCGGCTCTGCCAAAAATGGGCTGTGCGTGATGAAGATGTCCCACAATTCAGGCTTTTGAATGCGCTGCGTCAGCGTCGCCCAATCGACGACTTCCATTTTCACGTCGAAACCGGCGAGCTTTAAGTATTCAGCGGCAACCAGCGCCATCTTGTAGTGGAACTCGTACTGGCGACTGGTCAGGATGCGCAGCGGCGTCGGCGTCGTCAGCCCGGCCTCGGTGAGCAGCTTCTTTGCAGCATCCGCATCGCCGACGTCATAGTTGCCCTCAACGCCGACGTCGCTATGCCATTGATATCCCTCCGGATACATTGGGCCCTCGACCGCAAAGAACTTCGAGTCGCCAAAGGCGGCAGCGAGCATGTCGCTTTCGCTGAGCGCCGCCTGCACGGCCTTTCTCACCTTCATATCGGCGAGAACGCCTTGCTTGGCGTTCATGCGCATCATCAGCCAGCCGGAATTCTGCAGCAACACCGCCTCGGACTTGCTGCCGGTGAGCCGGTCCATCTGTTCGACGGGGAGCGAGTCCGTATAAGCGAATTGTCCCGCGACCGCGCCTTCGAGACGGGTGGATGCATCTGGGGCCGGAACGAAACGAATCTCGTCGAGATAGGCAATCCTTGCCCCAGCATAGCCGGAGCCTTCCTCGGTACGCGGCTTGTATTTATCAAAGCGCGTCAACTGGATGTATTGATCCGGCTTGCGCTCCTTGAGCTGGTACGGGCCGGTGCCGATGACCTCGACCATCGGGTCCGCTTGCTTTTCGCTTGGCAGCATGATCGCAGCCGAGTTGTTGAATGCCAGAAGTGCCGGCAGCGCGGCATAGGGCCTGGTCAGTGTGACGCGAATTGTCGACGGATCGATGGCCTCGATCTGCTTGACGGTCGGGGCGATCTGCTTGCCTCGGCCTGCGAGCTTCATCCAGCGGTCCAGGGAGGCGACGACGTCTGTGGCGTCGAACTGAGTGTTGTCGTGGAAGACGACGCCCTGGCGCAGCTTGATCGTGTAAACTGTCCCGTCGTCGCTCACCTCGGGTAAGCTCTCCGCCAGTAGCGGCGCGACGTTCCAGTTCTTGTCGAAGGTGAAGAGCGTTTCAAAAATATGCTGGCTGATCATGCCGACGAGATCTGTTGACGTGACCATTGCGTCGAGCGTTGGTGGCTCTCCAACCGTCGCAACATCGATAACGCCGCCTTTGGTTGGCTCTGCATGGGCCGCAGGTGCAGTGGCAAGCGCAGCCAGCGCAGAAACAAAAGCCAGTCTCATCTTCATAATGTTGGTCCTCCCAGACTTCCAGTAATATGGAATAGCTTCCATATTAGAAAGGCTAGGCATTTATCAATGGTTGTCAAACCATTTCTGCAGATGTGCGTGCATCGTCCGCCACCATATTCGCCGCCACCGTTTCTGCCGCCCACTGCGCGACATCTGCAGTCCGGCGCTCCGCTATAGACGCATCGGCGACATGCGAAGCCTTCGGCGTGTCGCTTGAGCGAAGGCGGTGGTGTATATATTATAAACATATATTTAAATTACTAGGTATTACAAAAGTAACTTCATGATTAGAAGATTATTTGATAGCTATTTCCTCCATAGGTCGCATGGGGTATGTGTGGTCGTGTCAAGTATCTTTACCGATATGCAACAGACCGGCGCGAATGGCTCAAAAATACAAACTCTCAATTATTCGGCTTCAGGTGCGACGGACTCAGACCGCTTTACATATTGGCAAGAACTTCTTGCCTCGCTGTTCAGGGTGACAAGGCCGTTCCATCGGCGAAAACACAGTTTTTTCGCGTCATTGACCGTCTATCACCTCGGCCTGGCGCTGGTTTTGCACGGAAAGAGCGATGCCGTTCGCTACTCGCGATCCGATGCCAGGACCGTGCGCGATGACCTGGATCACCTTTTCATCCATGTCTGCAGCGAAGGTGGCGGACATTTGCGACGGTCCGGCGAAAACCGGCGGCTGAACCACCTCGATGTCGGGATCATCGACCTTGCGAGCCCGCTCGATTTCGTCGCCTATGCCAGTGAAAGCGTAAGTCTCGTATTGCCGCGATCGCTCCTGTCGCCTTCGACGGGCGAGTTGGACAGGCAGCATGGCCGGATTCTGTTACGGGACACGCCGGTCGGTGGTCTGCTGGGTCAGCACATCATGACCTTGTGCCAGACGGCGCCGCGGCTTTGGCTCCATGAGGCTGTAGCGCTTGCGCGGGTTACGGCAAACCTGGCCGACACATGCCTGGCGATTGGCGCCGTCTCGCAACCGATGCCCGCAATGGCATCGCACCGCAGCCTTGTCCGCTCCATTCGCGGCTATGTCGAGGAAAGGCTGCATCAGCCGGAGTTGACGCCTGACGAGCTGGCTGCGGCGTTCCGTATTTCACGGAGCCAGCTCTACAGGCTGTTCGAGGCATCTGGCGGTGTCAGGCACTACATCAGCCGCCGTCGTCTTCGCCGCGCCCTGCTCGACATTTGCAGCCCTGCCTTGCGCCATCGGCGCATCGGCGACATCGCCTACGACCTCGGCTTCAGGAACGAGGCGCATTTCAGCCGGATCTTCCACGAGGCCTTCGGCAAGTCGCCCCGTGCCGCGCGCGCTGCCGGCCGTCACGGCGACGCTGAATGGCACACCATCGCCTCCCCTGCGCCTGGCAGCAATCAACTGGAGCATTGGCTCAAGGAGCTGATGGTTGGGTGAGCGGGCCGCTATCGTCTGCCGATGGGACGCGTGCGTGCGGCTTGGGACGAACGGACATCTTTTTTGGACGCCAGCCGTGGGACGAAATACAGCAAGAGGCGCAGATTAGATTCTGCGGCGTGGCGAATTAATACTTAAAATACTACGCAATCATCCGGAGAATGCGTTTCTCATTGAGGATTGTTGCACGTTTCCTAAAAAAACCATGCGGCGACTTGCTCGACTTGCATCTGAATTGTTGTCAACCAGAGTTCCAGGAGGCCAAGATGGCGAAGCTACACATCTACAAGAAGGTCGGGAATACATGGACGAAGATCGCCAACGGTGACGGTACCGTCAGCACCGACGAGTCGTTCACGGTTACCATTTCATCCGGTTCCGTCACCAGCGGAAACACCTACGACATCAGGCAAGGCCAGTCGGTGACGGGCGATCTGTGCAATTGCACTGCAGTAAACGGGAAGAACGCGACCTTCAGCGCGGCGGCTGACGAGGCGGATACCTATGAGCGCGACGCGGCGAGACAGAACCTGGCGAACTTCTACTCGGCTCTTGATGCCGTCTCCAAGGCAGTGACCATTCTTGTCGATCTCGACGACCTGGCCACGCTCAAGACCAACAACTACGCCATGTGCTTTGCCAAGAAGGTTGCCTCTGGCGGCGACAGCGGCAGCTACAACGTGGTGTGGCAGTCGCTGACCAAATATGTCTACAGCACCGCATTCTCGTGGACGCCGCAGTTTTCGCTGTTCGGAACCAACGTCTTCGCCGACACGGTGACGGTAACGGCCACGACCAACGCGCGGGCGCTCGGGCTTGGCCAGCAGTGCCTGCTCGACAAGAACGGCATCCTGCAGCCGCCAGCGACCGGCGGTCCTGTCACTGGCGTTTCCATGCTGAACCAGTTCAGCCTGATCCATCCGGCACTCAGCCAGATCTCCACACTCAACGGCGTCCAGCAGACGACGCCGCTCTATGTCGCGCCCCAAGGCATGGTCCAGGGTTCGGTCACGCTGACCCCCATCGACACCGTGATGGTGTGGTTCCAGCAGGACATCGCCACTTCGACGATGTTCAGCTCGGCCCGCTCCAATTATACCGAGATCGACCTCACGATGACCAACACCGCCACGCGCCTGTACAAGGGCGGCCAGTGGTCGACTCCGTCCTGACGGCTACGCAATCGGCTCCCCGGGCGGCAACCGTCGCGCGGGGAGTTTGCTGCCAGGCAGCATGACCCGCATCGTTGATGCGATGCGGGTCATCGCTTCTGTCATCAAACCATCATCCTGTTGTCATCGCGCTGAAATCTCATTGCCCCAAACGAAGACCGCAATTCCGTTCAGGCAAAGAGGTTTCTCATGTCACGCAAGCTCCTGCTTTTGACGTCCGCACTGGCGGCGTCCGCAGCCTTCCCGGCCTATGCCGACCAGGCGTTCAACCGCATCGCCACCTTCCCGGTCGCTGCCAATCTGCCGGCTGGCGTCGATGCCGCGACCCTGACGTCGTCGGAAATCATCGCCGCGACCGAAGACGGCATGACGCTGGTCTATTCCGATAGTCCGCTTGGTGCCGTCGGCTTCATCGACATCACCGACGCCAAGGCGCCGAAGGCCGCCGGCATCGTCAAGATCGAGGGTGAGCCGACTTCTGTCACCGTGCTGGGCGGCAAGGTCTTCGCTGGCGTCAACACCTCGAAGAACAAGCAGGAGCCTTCGGGCAACCTGACCGTCATCGACCTCGCCTCCAAGGCGATCGAAGCCACCTGCGATCTCGATGGTCAGCCTGACTCCGTGACGCTGAGCAAGGACGGCAAGTTTCTGGCCGTCGCCATCGAAAACGAGCGCGACGAGGAGCTGAACGAAGGCGCGCTGCCACAGCTGCCGGCCGGCAATCTCAAGATTTTGTCGTTGAAGGATGGCGCCCCGGACTGCGCTTCGATCAGGACTGTCGACCTGACCGGCATTGCCGCCGTCGCCCCGGAAGATCCGGAGCCGGAATTCGTCGCCTTCAACGAAGCCGGCGAGATTGCCGTCACGCTGCAGGAAAACAATCACATCGCCATCGTCAACGCCGAAAGCGGCAAGATCGTCTCGCATTTTTCGGCTGGTGAAGTGACGCTCGAAAATGTCGATACCAAGAAGGACGGCGCGCTCAGCTTCTCCGGCAAGGTCGAGAATGCGCCGCGCGAACCCGATGCCGTCAAGTGGCTCGACAATGATCGCCTCGTCGTTGCCAATGAAGGCGACTACAAGGGTGGCGCCCGCGGCTTCACCATCTTTTCCAAGACAGGCGAAGTGCTCCACGAGTCGGGCCCATCCTTCGAATACCGGGCGGCGGCCGCTGGTCACTATCCCGAGGCCCGCAACAAGAAGGGCATCGAGCCGGAAGGGCTGGAGTTCGCATCCTTCGGCGATCAAAAGTATATTTTCGTTGCCGCCGAGCGGGCTTCGCTGATCGGTGTCTACAAGGATACCGGCAAGGCGCCGGAATTCGTCCAGGTTCTGCCCTCGGGTGTCGGTCCGGAAGGCCTCGTTGCCATCCCGCGGCGCAACCTGCTGGTCACCGCCAACGAGACCGACCTTGTCAAGGACGGCCTCGCCCGTTCGCATGTCATGGTCTATGAACTCGGCGAAGGTACCGCCGCCTATCCGCAGATCACAGCCGCTCCCAATGAAGACGGCACGCCGCTCGGCTGGGGCGCGCTGTCGGGCCTCGCCGCCGATCCCAAGGAAGCCGGCAAGCTCTATGCGGTGTCGGATTCTGTCTACCGCTCGGCGCCGGCGATCTTCACCATCGACACCACCAAGACCCCTGCCCTGATCACCGAAAAGACCGTCGTCACCCGCGACGGCAAGCCGGCCCAGAAGCTCGACCTCGAAGGTCTGGCACCCGACGGCAAGGGCGGGTTCTGGCTTGCTTCCGAAGGCCGCAGCGACAAGCTGACCCCGCACGCCATCGTCAACGTCAACGCCAAGGGCGAGATCAAGGACGAGATCGCGTTCCCGGCCGAGTTGCTGGCGCACGAGACCCGCTTCGGCCTCGAAGGCATCACCACGCTTGGCGAAGGCGACGACCTCACTCTGGTAATGGCGATCCAGCGCGAATGGGCCGACGACCCGAAGGGGCAGGTCAAGCTTTTGGCCTACAAGCCCAAGGACAAGGAATGGTCGGCGGTGCGCTATTCGCTCGATTCGACCGAAAAGGGCTGGGTCGGTCTGTCGGAGATCACCGCCCATGACGGCAAGCTGTTTGTCGTCGAGCGTGACAATCTGATCGGCGAGGAAGCGAAGAACAAGCGCGTCTATGCGGTGGCGCTCGATGCCTTCAAGCCGGCAAAGCTCGGTGGCGAATTGCCGGTGGTGGCCAAGACCTTGGTGCGGGACCTCGTGCCAGATCTCGAGGCAACGACCAACGGCTACGTGGTCGACAAGGTCGAGGGTTTTGCCATCGATGCGTCAGGCGAAGCCTTTGTCGTCACCGACAATGATGGCGTCGACGATTCTTCGGGCGAAACGCTGTTCATCCGCCTGGGCAACATCGCAGCCATCAACTGACCAGATGGCGTCAGCCAAAACGACAAAGCCGCGGCATCGAAGCCGCGGCTTTTTTTGTTGTCCGGCGTTGCGGAACTTCGACTCAGTCGATCTGCAGGACCAGCGCCGGATGCAGCTTCTTCAGGTTCGGCAGCGACTTGGATTGCCAGGGAATCTCTGAGCTGCCGCGCACGATCAGTTGCACGTCGGGATGCTTGCGCACCTCGATGGTGAACTTTGCCAAAAGGTTGATGCCCGACGAGTTGAGAAACTCGAGGTCGGTCAGGTTGAGTGTCATGGTTTCAGGTTTTTCGGCCAGAATGGCAGTCATCACCGCCAGTACGGGCGCGTAGGCTTCCGACCCGGAAAGCCGCATGGAGCCATCGAAATAGACATCGCTGTTTTCCGTCCAGACGCGATAGTCGTCGGTTCTTACTTCCATGGGCGCCTTCATTCTTTCGTTAGTGAGCCTGCGAGATCGGGATCGTGGCGTATGTCTCGACATGAACCCGGTTGCTGGATTCTACCGGGCTGAAGATCCATGCCAATCGAGCGCCATAGTCGCTCATCAGCGTCAGCAATCCAAGCCCCGAGCCGGTAGCATCGGGATCGGCGGCATTTGCCTCGATCTGCTGGATCAGCAGGTCGCCCGGATCACCTATGGTAATCTGGGAGAGAAGCTTCTGAAACGTCACCGCGGTCTTGTCGGCGACGACGTTGGAAACCTTCACCTTGAAGTTGTCGGAATCCATCGATGCTTCGACGATAATCTCGCCCGGTTCGCGAAACTTCACGGCATTCTCGATCAGCTCGTTGACCAAGTATCCGATGCTGTGGCGGACTTCCTTGTAGTCGTTGCGCGACGCGTGAAAAGGCAGCGCGAAAAGATCGGCGATGAAGTCCGAAGTCGTCGCGCAGTGGTGCCATTTCAGGTCCAGCGGCCCGTCAAACAACCTGACGCGGCTGATGTTGTCGCGCATGCCCATCGCAATGTCGGCCGGTCCATACATAGTTGTCATGTGCTCACCTGTGCCTCATGACGACGAGTGTAATATCGTCATGTATCTTCCGTGTGCCGATGTATGCCATCAGGTCGTCGACAATGCCTGTCTTGATCTCTTCAGCACTGCTGCCATAGCGCGACCGTGCGCTTTCGCTGAGCCGGTCGAGGCCGAACAGCTTGCCGCCCGACCCTTCGGCCTCGGTCACGCCGTCAGTATGGAGCACGATGACGTCGCCGCTGCTGAAGGGGATGTTGCGGGTTGCCACGAAAGGCGAAATGTCGCGTTCGAGGCCGACCGGAAGGCCGAGGTCGAGCGTGTCGATCCGCTCGACCTTGCCTCCGGCGCGGACAACCAGAACCTCTTCATGCTGGCCCGACAGGACCAGGCGCTCGTCTTCATAGTCGAGGAAGGCCAGCGACAGGTGCTTGTCGGAGTTGGTGCGCTCCAGGTTCTTGAAGATTGCGCGGTTCAGCCGATCGAGGAACTGCCGTGGATTGTCTTCGCCGGTCTCCTGCAGCGCGCGCGCGACCGACTGCACCATCAACATCAGCACACCGCTCTCGAGACCATGTCCGGTGACATCGCCAATGCCTATCTTCAGGCGATGTCCGTCCTGCAGCACATCGTAGTAGTCACCGCCGACCTCGTCGGCCGGCCGCATGTAGGCTGCGATCTCGATGCCAGGGATCAGTGCGAGTTCGCGCGGCTTGGGCAGCACCATCATCTGTATCTGGCGCGCAACGTCGAGTTCGGCGCCAAGGCGCACGTTTTCGCTGCGCAGCTTTTCGTTGAGCGAAGAGATTTCGACGTTGGCGTCTTCGAGATCCCTGGTGCGTTCATCGACCAGTTGTTCAAGGTTCTCGGTATGGAAGCTGATTTGCTCGGCCATGCGGTTGAAGGCCACGCCGACCTCGCCGACCTCGTCCTTGGACGGGATGTTGACGCGGACGGAATAGTCTTTCGCTTGCAGCCGCCGTGCAGCAGCAGCCAGGGCGCTGAGGCCTGCGGTGATACGCTTGGACAGGCCAAACACCGCGGCAAACACGATCATCAGCGAAACGATAATCGCCAGGAGCTGATAGAGCAGGATGCGGTTCGTCGCCTTCGAAATGCTGTCCTGTGCCGCAAACAGCGCGGCGTAGATCTCGCGCTCGGGCACAACGATGCCAACCGACATCGCCTGCTTTTCAATAGGCCCGGCACTCCAGAGGTTCGTCGGCTTGAGCCCTTTCAGGACGACGATGTAAGGGACGTTTTCGCCCTTTTCTTGCAGCATGACATGCTGGATCACACCATCGTTGCTGCTGTTGAGGTCGAGGGTTGCGATGGCAGGCTGAGTGCTGGCGCGCAGTGACCGCTCCACGCCGGTGACCCCGTCGGCGGCCCCCTTGTCGCTCGAAGACACCAGCCCGATCGTCGCTTCGCTCTTGGGGTTGATGGCCACCACGTTGCCGTTCGGCATCGTCAGGAAGCCGAAGCCGGTCTCGGCGATCTTGACGTTCTCGACGATCTCGGCGAGCTGGTCGAGCGTAATGTCGGCCCCAGCGGCACCCGCAACGCCTGCACGGTCGCGCGTCCACAGCGGATGGAAAAAGCTGACGATCAGCTTGCCGGTGATTGCGTCCGTATAAGGCGCGGTCTGGGTGATGTCGTTGTCGGGGATGAAGCGCGACGCCGGATCGAGCGCCCATTTCTGCCACGATCCATAGATGCCGGGGAAAAAGAACTCCCAGAACTCCGAGTTGTTATGGCCGGGATAGAGGCGATCGAAAGTCTGGGCCTGGTCGGTGTAAGGTGCGGTCCTGAAGATCGGCCGTTCCTTCGGGCCGATGTAATACATTTGCAGCTTTGACGAACCGCTGGTGAGCAGGCTTGGCGCGACGAGGTCGAGCACAGCACTGTTTTCGATCTCTTCCTGGACCGCCGGTAGCGGTTTGTGGTCGGGGCCAAGCAGATAACCCCAGACGCTGACCACGGACGGTGCGCCGGGCAGGTTCTGGGCCCACTGCCCTTTGGTGTCGTAGACGACCTGCACGGAAGCCGCGGACTGGTTCGCCAGCGTGGCGCCGACTCGTTTTTGCCGGTCGGGGTCGTCGATCTGTCCCTGAATGACGCCTGCCAGAGTCTTGACGTCTGCATGGACTCGGTCGAGCAGGAGGTCGACGCGCGCCGCGGTGGAGTCGGCATAAGACCGGATGTACTCCTGGTTTGCCGTGGTCAAGCCGGCGCCGACCTCCGAGGTCGCGTCCTGCGACAGCCGCTGGACGTTCCACAGCGCCAGGCCGCCGCTCATCAGCAGGTCGAACAGCACTGCGCCGCCCACCACGAGCACGAACTTCGCCCGGAAGGAATGCAGGTCGAAACGAGGCGTATCCCGCGTGTCGGTACTCATAGCGGCTTCTGCCCCGATGCGGCCCAGATCGGCCAGCCGGCATACCCTTTCGGGTGGAGGGCTGCTGAGATGTGGTCCTTGAAACCTTGCCTGAACTGCTTGATGAACTCCCCGGAATCACCACGCTTTGCCGCCATGTCGCCGGCATAGACCTCTTCCCATGCCGCGATCATGTCGGCGAAGTCCTTCGGGTCGCCGTCCAGATTGGTCACCATGAACGACTCGACGCGTATGTCGTCGAAGCCGGCATCGGCCAGATAGCGCCGGCTCTTGGGCCCGAGCTCGACATCCATGTCGAAGTGTTCGAACAGTTTCGCGACCTCGTTGTAGGTCCAGCGAATGCTTTCGGCGCGTGGTTCGCCCAGGCAGTGCGAGTTCTTCTCGTTGGTGATGTAGACCCGGCCCCCCGGCTTGCAGATCCGGAACAGCTCCTTGAGGATTTGCGCCGGGCGATTGAAGATCTGCAGCGAGTGCCGGCACGTCACGAGATCGAACTGGTCGTCATCGAGCAGCATCTCCGAGGCATCACCATAGGTGTATTCGATACCGGTGATGTCGAACTCGCTGGCGACCTTTCTGGCATAGGCCAGGCTCGACTTGGAGTGATCGAGGGCTACGATCCGCGATGGCTCGAATTCCTTTTGCGCCAGCACCGCGAAATCGCCGATGCCGCAGCAGATGTCGGCCATGACGATGCCCGGCCGCATGCCGTGGCGGGGCAGGATCGAGCGTTCGTGCCGCCAGGTCATCTTGGTCTGGGTGCGCAGGATGGGAATGAACCCGCCCTCTTCGAGGAAGCTTTGCCCGGGATAGAACTCGCTGTCGTATTCCTCGACGGTGATGCCAGGCTCGATCTTGCTGAGACGGCCGAACTTGCGCGTCGTCCAGCCGACGACGCTGGAAGTGACGACCACGAATCTCAGGTCCGGCCTGACCCGGCATGCGTCGATGATGACGCGCGCAAAGGCATGAAACGCAGTGTTGTTCATCTGCGCCAGCCGCCTGACGTTGACGTAAAGCACGCCGCGGACGCTCTCGATGGATTCCTTCAACAGCGCCAGGCTGGGCGCGAGCTCGTCGATCGTTTGCGGGCGAACCGAACCGGCAATCGAAAATTCCTGGTTGTTCAGGTCAAAATGCGCCTTGAAGCGCCCAGCGATGCCGGAGGGGGAAAGATGTGCAGTCAATTTGCCAAGCCCCCGAGCGGAAGGTCGACGACGATCTTGACCATG
This sequence comes from Aminobacter carboxidus, assembly GCF_014863355.1. Classification (GTDB taxonomy): domain Bacteria; phylum Pseudomonadota; class Alphaproteobacteria; order Rhizobiales; family Rhizobiaceae; genus Aminobacter; species Aminobacter carboxidus. The sequence goes on from NZ_JACZEP010000003.1 coordinate 74,824, forward strand.
TCGTCATCGACCTCTTCAAGTCGAAGCGTGGCGTTGTAGTTAACGGTCAGTTCCAGAAGCATCATGTCGCGGCTGGGGGCAACATCGCCCGACAACGAGCTCAGATAGCGCGCCTGCCGGTCGGCACCCTGGACCCTCGCAACGGCAGCCTCAAGGAAGGTGTGCTCTTCCCGGCTGCAGGCAAACGTCAACTCGATCCGGTCGGTCTCGCCAAGGCGAGACAGCCTGCATTCAAGTGCGCCCCCAGAGTGACGTGTCCTGAAGGTAACCTCCAGCAATTCATTGAGTGCAGATGAAAAGAGATTCGAAAAAAGGACTGAGTCCGGCCGGTTATGACTGATCGTACGCGCCAGATAACTCGAAATGTAGTCGCAATGCGCCCAATTCGAAAGGAAAGATGCGATCTCCATGTCGACCTGGATCATTGTGCGAAAACTTGGTTCCGCATTCGCATCTTTCGTAGGCATGTCACCCTCTTGCCGTTCTGGCCGAGCAATTAGCATCGCTCGGCAAATTTGCGGTGTCCGGTCCGAAGTCGGTCTGCCGTGACACTATCTGTATGTATCGTCTGCGTCGCCTGCCCCGTCGAGGCAAGCTAGCGGGTGTTGCCTGTCTTCATGTTCGGTCTTGTTCTTGCGGCGCTTTCAGCTCTGCGGGTGACCGGTCCGCAAACTCGCCCGTCGCGTCCGCTCCCATCGGCCGCCCAAGGAAGTTGCCCTGCAAGCAATCACAGCCTTCGTCGATCAGCCAACGTGCCTGGCCGGCCGTTTCTACCCCCTCTGCGGTGACGCTGATACCCAGTCCGTGTGCCAGGCTCATGACCGACCGGACAATGGCCTGGCTCTTGCGGTCGGCAACCAGGTCCTTGATGAAGTACTGGTCGATCTTCAGCGTGTCGAACGGAAAATTCTTGAGATAGCTCAGCGACGAATAGTGGGTGCCGAAGTCATCAAGCGAGATCCGGATTCCCAGGACATTCAGCGTGTTGAGCGTATCCAGATTGTCGACGGTCTGCTCCAGCAGAACGGTTTCGGTGATCTCGAGTTCAACGCGGTCGGCGCGGATACCGACCTTGTCGATGATCTGCGCCACGGTATCGGTGAGCGAGCCGCTCAGGAACTGCGCCGGCGACAGGTTCACCGCAACGTTGAGCGAGGGTGGCCAGGTCATCGCCTGGCGGCAGGCTTCCTCAAGCACCCAGCGGCCGATGTCGTCCATCAGACCATCGGCCTCGGCGATCGGAATGAACACGTTTGGCGGAATGAGGCCAACCTCTGGATGGTGCCACCTCAGCAGCGCCTCAAAGCCGATGACCGTCGATGGTGGGCGAATGAGCGGCTGATACTCGAGATAGAGCTCCTGCCGCTCCAGCGCCATGCGCAGGCTTCGCCTCAGGTTCTCCCGCTGCTCCAGCAGCAGCATCATCGAGCGGTTGAAGGTGCGGGCGCAGCCACGGCCATCGCGTTTGGCCGCGTAAAGGGCGATGTCGGCCGCCTTCATCAGCTCTTCACTCTCGACCCCATGCTGAGGGCCGAATGCGATGCCGACGCTGGCGCCGACAAAAAGCGGGATGTCGTTGATGACGAAGGGCGCCTTGAAGGCATCGACAATCGCCTGCGCCAGCCGTTCGGCAGCCATAGGCTGTTGTTTGCCGGCCTGGATAACCGCAAATTCGTCGCCGGCGTATCGATAGGCGGCATCACCGTCCTGCAGCGCGCCGCGGATCCTGTTTGCCGCAAGCTGCAGCAAGGTGTCGCCGGTTCCATGGCCGAGCGTGTCGTTGACCGATTTGAAATCGTCGAGGTCGATCTGCAGCAAGGCCGACCTGTCACGGGAATCGCCGCTTTCCGCCAGGATTTCGTCCAGGCGCTCGCTGAAGCGGCGGCGATTCTGCAAACCGGTCAGCGCGTCATATGTCGCCTGATGCTGCAGCAGCTTCACGCGGTCTGCTTCTTCGGAGGCGGCACGACCGTCTAGCCCTGTTTCCGCCGACTCGATGATGCCGACGCCATCAGCCATTCCGAAGCACAAGATCGTTCCCGCCGGCTGCCCAGACAAAGCCTTGAGCTTGATTCTCGTCGACGAACCATCGCGCGCGGCAAGCTGCATCGCGGCGCGAAGCTCGTTTTCGCCAAAATTCGGATAAATCTCCCAAGCCAACGCGCCTGTGGTCATGGCGTTGCCGCGAATGCTTTTCAGCGTGGCCGAGCAGTCGGTCAGCCGGAAGTCGTGGTCATAAAACGAAAAAAGATCGGTGGTGTTTGCCAGGAAGCTCGCAAGACGTGCATCGCGAATCACGGAGAGGTTCGAGGGCCCGAGCCCAACGCCTCTTTTGCCCTCAGCCTTCGGATACGCAAACCAATTCCAAAAGCGGTACAAGTCCGCATCTCCCTACCGCATGACGTAAAGTTAGCACAGCAGAACAAGGGCTTGCAAACACCCGGCGCGCGCACTCCACAACCATCCATTGACGTCAGGAATTGCCCTGCACTCGTCTAACAAGCGCAGAACGGCGTGGTGCCGTGGTGGCGGTTGCCACTTCCAGATCACAAAGCTGGATGCTGGAAGGAACTGTTAACCACTCGCTTCCTATTGCTCGGGGGACGTTTCATCAGCGAGTCTTGAGTATGGGAAGCACGCGTTTGCCTCGAGTGAATTTTTCGAACCAAGCCTCGCACGATGACGGTCCAGATCGCCCCGAAAGCAAGGGCGACCGGCCGCATGTGGCTTCGCCGGCCGATGGCCCCGGCTGGCAGGACTATTTCTATCTTGCGCCCAATGTTCGCTTCACCCGCACGCCCAACTACGACGCCGCCAAGCGCCACGCATCGACATCCGAAGAGGCGGAGGCTGTCCACGATGAACCTCAGCCAAACGCTGTCGTCGTTCAGCCACAGACGGCCGAGCGCGTGGCATCTGTCGCAGCCCCTGCTCCAGCTAGGCCGGCAACCGTGACGACAGGGGCCCAGGTCGTAGAAGCCTTGCAGGCACAAATCGCCCGCAGGATCGCTACGCCTGCGATGCAGGCGCCCTCGCCCGCGCGCCAGACCGCAGCGGCCGTGCAGCAAGCCACGCCAGCGACACAGGCTGCGGCCAGGCCAGCAGGCGCCAGTGAAAGCCCGACGGCGCAGCCGAAGAAGGCGCGGTGGTCCTATCTTTCCGATCATGCATTTTTCGAGCTGATGGCGCCGAACACGTCGGACGGTCCCTCATCGGCAGTCCCGGTTGTCGCCGCCCGCCCCGCGCCCGTGCCGGCCCGGGTTGCGCCGGCGCCCGTCGTCGTCCGACAGCCAGAGGTTCCTGCCGCGGAGATCACTGCGCTGTTTCGGGTCATCGAGTGCATTCCGCCGCAGCAGGCCAATGTGGCGCCTGCAGCGCCAGCCAACTCCAATGAGGTGAAGCTCGAAGCTCCGGCGATTGCCGAGCGCGATCGGCCAGCCCACCTCGCCGATCCTGCACCAGAGCCAGCCACCATCGCCGAGCCGGTTGCCCCGGTGCGGGCCGTGTCGCCTTTGCCCTTGATGGGCAGGATCGTACCAGCGACCACTGGTGATGCCTATGAGCTGCCTTCCGAGGAGCTGTTGCAGCTGCCGCCGGAAGGCCAGGGCTTCTACATGTCGCAGGAGCGGCTGGAGCAGAACGCCGACTTGCTGGAAAGCGTGCTCGAGGATTTCGGCGTGCGCGGCGAGATCATCCATGTTCGCCCCGGTCCGGTGGTGACGCTCTACGAATTCGAGCCCGCACCTGGTGTCAAATCCTCGCGCGTCATCGGCCTTGCCGACGATATCGCCCGCTCGATGTCGGCGATATCAGCGCGTGTCGCCGTCATTCCCGGTCGCAACGTGATCGGCATCGAGCTGCCCAATGAAACACGCGAAACGGTCTACTTCCGCGAGCTGATCGAGTCGGACGGCTTCCGCAACACCGCCTGCAAGCTGGCGCTGTGCCTGGGCAAGACCATCGGCGGCGAGCCGGTCATCGCCGAACTCGCCAAGATGCCTCATTTGCTCGTTGCCGGCACCACCGGTTCGGGCAAGTCGGTCGCCATCAACACCATGATCCTGTCGCTGCTCTACCGGCTGAAGCCGGAAGAGTGCCGCCTGATCATGGTCGATCCCAAGATGCTCGAGCTCTCGATCTATGACGGCATCCCACACCTTCTGACGCCCGTCGTCACCGACCCGAAGAAGGCGGTCACCGCGCTCAAGTGGGCGGTGCGCGAGATGGAAGACCGCTACCGCAAGATGGCGCGGCTCGGCGTGCGCAACATCGACGGCTACAACGAGCGCGCCGCGATAGCCCGCGACAAGGGCGAGACCGTGGTGATGCAGGTCCAGACCGGCTTCGAGAAGGGCACCGGCGTGCCGCTGTTTGAAGAGCAGGAGATCGACCTCGCGCCGATGCCCTACATCGTCGTCATCGTCGACGAGATGGCCGACCTGATGATGGTTGCGGGCAAGGAGATCGAGGGCGCCATCCAGCGCCTGGCCCAGATGGCGCGTGCTGCCGGCATCCACCTGATCATGGCGACGCAGCGCCCGTCTGTCGATGTCATCACCGGCACGATCAAAGCCAACTTCCCAACCCGTATCTCATTCCAGGTGACGTCGAAGATCGACAGCCGCACCATCCTTGGCGAACAGGGCGCCGAACAACTGCTCGGCCAGGGCGACATGCTGCACATGGCCGGTGGCGGCCGCATTTCGCGCGTCCATGGCCCCTTCGTCTCGGACGCCGAGGTGGAGCACGTCGTCACCCATCTCAAGGCACAGGGGCGTCCCGAATATCTCGAGACCGTCACCGCCGACGAAGACGATGAGACACCGGAAGCCGACGACAGCCCCGTCTTCGACAAGGGCGCCGTCGCGGCCGAGGATGGCGACTCGATCTATGACGAGGCGGTGAAGGTGGTTCAGCGCGACAAGAAGTGCTCGACCTCCTACATCCAGCGCCGTCTCGGCATCGGCTACAACCGTGCCGCTTCTCTGGTCGAGCGCATGGAAAAGGAAGGCCTCGTCGGCGCGCCCAACCATGTCGGCAAGCGCGAGATCATGGCCGGTCGCCGCGACAACGCGCTGATGAACGACGACCAGGACTGATCGGAACACCTATCTGACAAAGGGGCGGGCTGGTGCCCGCCCAGCCCCTCGTCGTCGCCTATTGGATGGCTTGCAGCTTGTCGATCGCGGCGGTGAAGCCTGCCAGCGACACCGGAATGGCAACCGGCTTGCGCGTCACCGATTCCATGCCGACATTCAGATTGGTGCCGGCTTTCATCGCCGTGATCAGTTCCGGCGTCAGTGGTGCTGCCGCATAAGCACCGTTCTGGTCGCTCGTCTGAATGGCGACGACTACCTTCTCGCCCTGGTCGATCTGGTACGAGGCGCCTGACGGCAGGAACAGGCCGTGTGGCAGAGCAAGCAACATGGCAAGACCGCCCTTGTCGTTTTCCTTGCGAATAGTGACCGTCAACACGCGCTGGCCAGTCTTCGACTCGGTGAGATTTTGCGACACCTGGCATTGTAGTTCGTTGATCGTCGCACCGCTGGCGCAGTTGACTGCCCAAGGGTTTGCCTCGGTCGGCTTGGCCTCGGCGGGCTTAGCTTCCTGGGCAAATGCGCCGCCGGCAAACAACAAGGCGAGCGCAGCAGCGCTGATGTTGATAACTCGAGCGGACGTTGTTGTTCGCACTGGGATGGGGCGCATTTTTCTTGCCTTCGCTGGGGATCGACTGGTTCGACTTGAGTCAACTTAGGCTGAAAGAAGCGCGGGTTCTGTTGCTCTACTGCAACATGACTTCTTTTTATGCCAATGCACGCATTGGTGGCAGAAAATCCTCTTGCAAGCCGCGCGCATTGGTAGACCTATCAGCAAAACCAAGAACGCCCCCTTGGGATGGATCTTTGATGCACTCGCGTTTACTGCCCAATAACGCAAGGCATACCGATGCGGCTACCGCTCTGGCGAGCGGACCGCAAGTTTCGGCCGAGTATAGACTGACGCGGCGCGCCAGAAGCCTTTTGCGGACATCGGCCCTGTCAACAATCGCCTTTGCCTTGTCTGGCATGGCAGCTTATGGCGGGCAGGACGGGCTGTGGCAGCCGCAGGTCCGCGCCATCGTCGGCGCCAACAACGACGGCGCCACCGCCGCGCTTGAGGGTTTTGTTCCGCTCAAGCAGACGGCGGAATCAGTCCTGTTCCTCGATGTCAGGGCCAAACACGATTTCGAAGACGGCTTTGGCCAGGATTTTGGCCTCGGCATACGCCGGATCGTCAACCTTGACGTGATGCTTGGCGGCTACGCATATATCAATACCCAGAGACAAGACGGACACCAGTTCACCGGGGCGACGCTGGGCGTCGAGGCGATCACGGCGAATTTCGACGCGCATGTGAACGTCTATCTGCCAATCAGCGGAGACCGGGCCGAACAATCGGTGAATTCGAGCCTGTCGATGGTCGGCAACCAGTTGCTCGAGCAGATAGCGGTCATCGACCGGCGCAACTATGCCGCCTGGGGCATCGAGGGCGAGATCGGCGCACAGGTGCCGGTTGAGCTGCCCGAGGACCATTCGCTGCGGCTCTCCATCGGCGCTTATCATTTCGGGGATCCCGACGGCGACGACGACAACATCACCGGCGGCAAGGCCGGCTTCGAATATGCTATCGGCGATGTCTTCGGCAGCGGGGCGTCCGTCGCCTTCACCGGCGAGGTACGCAACGACAACCGCGATGACACCCAGTTCGCCGGCAGCGTCCGGCTGACGATACCGTTCAATGCCGATGCAGGCGGCGTTGAGGAGCAAGGCGACAGCGGCGAGCCGGTCTATGCCGTCAGCGACGCGTTGCGTAAACGCGTTAACGAGCGGGTGCGCGGCGACATCGGCGTTCGCATCGAGGGCGACGAGAAACTCGCCAGCTCGACGACACGCGTGGCGATCAATGCCGCCACGGGCACGGCGTTTGGCAAGTTCTTCTTTGCAGATGGTGCCAACACGCTAGGCCTCGGCACATTCGGTGATCCGACCACGCTGGACGACGCGGTCAGCGATGCCGGCGTCAACGGATTTGTCGTGGCGCTTGGCGGCAGCGGCAACCTTTTGACGGCAGGCGTGACGCTGGCCAACGGCCAGACGGTCATCGGCGGTGGCGAAAGCGTTACCGCCCAGCTCTTCGGCGGCGGCACCGGCAACTACAATCTCGGCGGCAGCAACGGCACCATCGCCGGCACCAACCCGGGCAACAATGTCATTACGCTCGGCAACGGCAATACGCTCAGGGGCATCACCGTCACCGGCGGCGCCGACGGTATCTTTGGCAACAACATCAACGGCGCGACGCTGACCAATGTGACCGTCAGCGGCACGGGCGGCCACGGCGCCAACTTCACCGGCAGCTCGACCGGCATCAGAGGTTCCAATTTCACCTCGACCGGCAACGGCCTCGACGGTCTGCACATCGCAGGCAACGGCACCTACAATTTCACTGGCACCACGCTGCTGCAGGACAATGGCGACGATGGCCTGGATATCGCCGGCCAGGGCACCTACACCTTCGCCATTCTGAACGCGCAGGACAATGCGGACGCCGGCATCTATGTCGCCGGCACCTCTGTTTCGGGCAGCTTCACCACGTCAGGCGGCACGGTGTCGGGCAATGGCGGCATCGCCGTCTTCATCGACCCCATCACCGCTCACGTAACCCTGACCTCGATTACCCACAATGGCGGGACCTCGGGCGTCGTGCTCGATAACGTTGCCGGCAGCTTCACCGTCACCGGCCAGACCACGATCTCAAACACGTCGGGCCCGGCGATCGACATCGTCAATTCGCCGGCGTCGATCCGCTTCGGCGACGTCAACATCACCAACCCAGGCGGCGACGGCATCGCGTTTGCCGGCGTCAATGCCGCCATTGTCGCCGGCAACATCGTCATTTCTGGATTGGGCGTCGGCACCGGCCTCGATTTCTCCGGCAGCAGGACGAATTTCACAGCCCAGTCGTTCAACATCACAGGCACCGGCGCCGGCTCGATCGGCATCGATCTTGCCCAGACCATTGGCGGCTCGTCGATCGTCATCACCAATGGCGGGGTCATCGCCAATGTCGGCACCGGCGTTCGCCTCGGCATTTCCGGTTCGCTGGTCAATTCGGCCAACGCACAATTCAGCTTTGGCGGTGGCTCGATTTCAGGCGTCACCGCGTCGCTCGACGCACGCGGCCTGAACCAGACGCTTGGAACCTACGCCTTCGGAACGACAACCTTCGGCGGGCCCCAGCTCTTCGACGCCCAGAACCTGATCTTCGTCGGCGCTTCGGCCACCGGATCGGGCACTGGCTCGTCGTTGCTGGACCTGGCTTCGATCGCCACCGCCGACGCCAACACTGACGGCACTGCAATCTTCGTGCTGGTCAACCGCGGAACCGATATCGACGACACTGACGGCTTCTCGCTCAGTGCCGGCCAGACCCTCGCGTCGTTCGGCAACGGCCGACAGTTCTCGCTCGGCGGCGTGCCGATCAATGTGACCGGCACGAATGTCCAGCACAGCACCACCATCTCGGACGCAGGTGGTGCCGCCACGCTCACCAACACCGGCAGCGGCGACACCGTCACCCTGGCCAACAACACCTCGCTGCTCGACGTCGACCTGTCCAATGCAGGTGGCGGCAACGGCGTTTTCGGCAACAACGTAACCAACGTCACGCTTACGGGTCTCACGGTCTCCGGTGCTGACCTCAACGGCCTGGTGTTTGCCGGAACCAGCACCGTTTCCGGCAGCAACCTGACGTCGTCAAACAATGGCTCCACAGGCCTTTCGATCCAGGGCGGCGGCACCTACGTTTTCACTGGTACCACCACGCTTGCGGACAACGGTGGCAGCGGCCTGGCGATCAGCGGCGGCACAGGTGCCTACAGTTTCGACACGCTCAACGCCACCGGCAACGGCGGTAATGGAGTTGGTGCTTCGGGAACATCGGCCGGCGAACTGTCGATTGGCAACGGAACGATTTCCGGCAATGGCTTGACGGGCTTCCTGGCAAGCGGCATCGGGCTTGACGTAACTTTGGCCAGCTTGAGCCAGACCAACGGCTCGACTGGGATAAGCCTCGCCGGCGTTTCCGGCGACTTTGCCGTGTCCGGCACCACGACGATCTCTGGCACAGCCTTCAACGGCATCGTGATCAGCGGCAGCTCGGCAACGGTCAGCTTTGCTGGCGCAACCACCATCACCAACGCCGGCAACGGCGTTTCGCTTGGTGGCAACTCGGGTGCGATCAGCTTCGCCGACGTGACAATCAGCCAACCTGGCCAGAATGCCATTGACGTCCAGGGCACCAATGGCACGATAAGTTTCCAGAACATCGACATCACCAACCTGTCGGCCACCAGCACCGGGCTCGACCTGTCGGGCAGCAGCTCGACCTTCACCGTCGCAACGCTCGACATCTCCGGCCTTGGCGGCACTTCAACCGGTATCGACCTCTCCGGCACGACGGGCGGCATGGTGTCGATCGGCAGCGGCGTCATTTCGGGCGTCGGCACCGGCGTCCAGATGGGCGATCACGGCGCGGTTGCGGCGAGCGCGAACACCACCTTCTCGTTTGGCGGTGGCTCGATCACCGGCACCGTCGCCTCGCTCGATATGCGTGGGCTTCTGGTCGGCAATGGCACATATGCCTATAACACCACGGCACTGGTCGGGCCGCAGCTGTTCGACACAGCCAACGTCATCTTCGTCGGATCCGGCAACACCGGCTCCGGTGACGGCTCCAGCATCGGCAACCTGATCAATGCTGCTGCGGCCGACGACCTGACTGTCGACGCCAACACGATCTTCGTCCTCGTCAAGTCGTCGGCTCTCGACGTCATCAATACAGACGGTGATGGTTTCACCTTGGCCAACGGCCAGTCGGTCGTGTCTTTTGCCAACGGCGCGACTGTCGATCTGGGCGCACCACCGGCCAATGTCACCGGCGCCAATGTCGCTACCGGCGCAACCCAGGGGGATCCTTTCAGCCACGGCGGAGCGACGCTCAACAATGCCGCCGGCAGCGCCATCAACCTTGCCAATGGCAACCTCATCCAGAACCTGACCGTCAGCAATGGCGGCTCGGGCGCGGCCATCGACGGGACAAGCATCTCAGGCCTGAACGTCGCCGGCGTAACGATTGCCAGCGCTGTCACGGGCATCGACCTGAGCAGCGCGACTGGCACGATCAGCATTGCCAATCTCAGCATCCAGTCGGCGCAAACCGGCATCTTGCTGGCGAACTCGGCCGCAACGGTCAACTTCACTGGCACCAGCACTGTCGGTGGCGTCACGGGCACGGCTCTGTCGTTCAACAACTACAGTGGCACGGCGACATTCGCCGATTTCAACATCACCGGCGCGGCTACGGGCATCAACATCGCCGGCGGCTCCACCGGCACGTTGAACTTCGATGCGGCGAGCTCGATCGCCAACACGTCGGGTGTGGCGTTCAACATCGACACCGCTACGCCCAACCTGATCTACAACGGCACCATCAACCAGACCAGCGGCGCAAGTGCTGTCCGCGTCAATGCGATGACCGGCGGCAGCGCCACCTTCGGCGGTCTTATCACCGCCAGCACTGGCGGCGCCAACGCCATCAACCTGACCAGCAACACAGGCGGTACGATCAGCTTCAACAACGGGCTGGCGATCACCACGACCACGGGTATCGGCTTCAACGCGACCGGCGGCGGCACCATCAACGTCGCGGCAACGGCAGGCACCGAGACGATCAGTACTGATACTGGCCAGGCCATAAACCTCGATGGCGTCACGATTGGCACGGGTGACGTGTCGTTCGACAGCATTACGACAGGTATCACAGCCTGGACGGCGCTCAATTTCAACGCTGTCGGAGGTGGTACGTTCTCTGGTGGCACCGTCACGATTGCCGGTACCACCGGTGTCGGCGACGGCATCCAGATCGTGGCATCCTCGGCGACATTCAATTTCGCTTCGGCAAAGATCGACAACACTGCTGGCCGCGGTATCGCCCTCACTGGCGCCAACGGCAACGTGACCTTCACGACGGTCGACATCGATGGCACGGCTGGGCGTGGCATCGACGTCAGCGGCGCCATCAACCTCGTCAGCGTTGGTGGCGGCACGATCGGTGCGAGCTTGGCTACCGGTGGCCGCAGCATCAACATTGATGGCCAGGCAGCCACGAGCACGATCTCGCTGACCAATCTGGCGGTCACCAGCGTGGCCGACGCCTTGCTCATCCGCAATTCGGCCGGCACCATCACGATGACCGGCGGTTCGCTCACTCAGAGCGGCCTGGGCAACGCGCTCGATATCGAAGACAGCTCGGCCGCAATCTCGGTCGGCGCCACGATCTCGCACGCTGGCTCCGGCCATGCGGTCGAGATCGATGGCACGTCGGGCAACACCACCATCTCGGGCAATGTCACGGCGACCGGCGGCGCGCAGCTGTTCAGCATCGGCACGACAACCGCACCGACCGGCGGCACGATCAGCTTCACCGGTTCGTCGCTGACCGCGACGGGCGGTGGCGGTGCTTTGATCGCTGGCCTTGGCGCGGGGGCGAGCTTCAATGCTGCAGCGGCGATTTCGATCACCAGCCCGCTCGCAGCCGGCCTGTCGGTCGTCAACGCCGCCGGCAGCGCCACATTCGGCTCCGTCACCGTCAGTGGTGCGGCGACCGGCATCGGCCTGTCCGGCAACACCGGGACGATTGCCTTCGGCGCCACCAGCGTGACCAATGTCGGTTTGAACCAGACTGGCGTCGCCATTTCCGGCACCAATGCCGGAACTCTGTCCTTCGCCAGCCTCGGCATCGCCATGACCGGCAACGACGCGACCGGCATCAGCTTCGCCAATGCGGTGATCAACGGCACCATCACCGCGACCGACTTCGATCTCACCAGCGTAAGTTCCACCGGCACGACGGCGGTCAACCTTTCCAGCACCACCGGTACCGGCACGATCCAGCTCGGCGACGCGGGCGCGCCCGGCAACACCACGGCTGCCACCATCGGCGGCAGCGGCGCTGGGCCGGCGGTCGGCTTCCAGTTCACCAGCACGACGGCCGTCAATTTCATCTATGGCGATGGTGAGGGAAGTGTCGACAAGCTGTCCACGGTCAAGGCCGTCGACATCATGGCTTCGCCAGGGGGTGTCTTCCCTGCTGCCGGAACCTACAACTTCAAGGACGTCGACGGCGCCAATGGCGGCTTTGTCGGCGACCTTTCCGAGGCGCAGGGGCCGACAGTCTATTACGTCGACAGCCAGGGCGACGGCAATGGAACCGCGGCGAACCCCGGATCGATCGCCGGCGCCGAAGCCTCGGGCGCCGACGTCATCGTATTCATCGACACCACGGTGAACGGCACAAGCGACTTCATCGACATGATGCAGGCGCAGCACAATGACGGTGCGAACAACACCTTCAACCTCGCCGATGGCCAGGTGCTCATCGGGCTCAAGGCCGGAGAATCCATCGACACGGCGCCACTGGGCGCTGTCGGCGGCGGTTTGGGCAATGCGTTCCAGTTCAGCGGCATCAGTTCGTCGACGATCATCGATGCGCCTGCTGGCATCGACACCGTGCTGCCGACCCTGACCACCGCCATTGGCAATACGATCAGCCTCGGTGCCAACGCCAGTATCGTCAACGTCATCGTTGCCAATACCGGTGCGACCGGGATTGGTATTTACGGATTCGACATCGCCAAGCTCATCCTGAGCCGCGCCACGATCTCCGGTGGCGGAGGAGGCGCGCTATCGCTCGACGACGGCGGTGCCGACAGCGAGGTTGCGCTGTCCAATCTGATCCTGTCGGCAACAGGCGGCAACATCGCCTCGATCGACGGAACAGGTGTGGGTACCGGTGTGATGAAGGTCAGCGCCTTGTCCGATATCACACTGCTCGGCAACAATGGCGAGATCGGTGGTTTTGCCTTGAGTGGCGTCGTCTTCGATGCCAACGCGGCGACAGCTGGGATGGATCAGGTCGACGGCGGCGCGTTTGTCGCTGGCACCACGACCAATCGTGTCGGCGGCTACGGCCTCATCCTGGACGATACGAGTTCGGGCAATCTGAAGTTCGACACCACCAGCATCGCCGTCCAGCAGGCATCGAACCCGATCTTTGGCGGCGATGTCGCGCTCGGCATCTACGCCAACCCCCTCGATGGCTCCAGCAGCACTCTGGACTTCGGCGCCGCGACGATCGACGTCGCCGGCGGGGGATCCGCCGGCGGCTTCTTCAATGGCGCGCATCTGCTGGTCAACAGCACCAACAGGATCGGTTTTTCGGGCGCCACCAGCTTCACCGGCACGAACGGTGCTGGCGGCATCTACGCCAACAGGGCGGCAGCCGTTGGCGGCGAACTGTTCTTTGCCAGCGCCAGCAACACGTTCAATGTCGACGAAGCCGCGCTGGGCATCTCCAACGTCGCAGTCACCAATGGTGCCGGCGGCTCGGCGCAGTTTGGTGCTGTCACTGTCACCGGCGGCCAGAACGGCATCAAGCTGCTCAACGTGATCGCTTCGCCGACGATACAGTTCAACGGCCCGGTGACGATCAGCGATACCACTCTCAACGCCATCGATCTCACCAGCGGCCTCGTCAATGGAACATCGGTGACATTTGCCGGCGCGGTTTCGATCACCAATGCCAATGGCGGCGGTGTCAAATGGCAGCCAGCGGTCGGCAGCACCAATACGCTGACATTCGCTGGCGCGCTCGACATCCAGAACAATGGCGGCATCGGTTTCTATGCCAGGAGCGGCAATGTCGTGCTCTCCGGTGTCGGTGCGAAGAACGTGACCACGACCAATGGACGCGCGCTGGTGGTCGATGGCGCGAATGTCAGCGACGGTGCCGCGGGCGCCGGTGTCTTCAACAACATCAGCGCGAGCGGCTATCTGAATGGCGGCGGCATCGACATCAATGCCGGATCGGGTGCGATGCGGTTTGCCGGAACCGTCAATCTGACACCTCTGGCAAGTCAGGTCGGTACAGCCTTCGGCATCAACATCGGCGGCGGCACCACCGGCACCTACACCTTCGCCGGCACCACTACCATCAATGGCGGCAGCGACGACAACGGCGTCTATGTCAGGAACACAGGCGCAGGCCTGACCATCGACTTCACCGGCCCGCTCGACGTCACCACGGGCCTCAATGCGATCGACCTCAACGACACGACCGGCAACCTCGCCTTCTCGATCCAGCATGCGGCGAGCAGCCTGACCACCACCACCTCGACCGGGACCGCGTTTCTGGCTGTCGGCGGCAGTGGCGCGATCAGCAGCACTGCTTCCATCTTCAGCGACGGTCTCGGTGCGTCGATCAGCGGCCGCACGGGCGGAACCATCACTCTGTCGGGCAACATCACCCAGGCGCTCCGTGGCGTCGAGGTCAATGGCGGCAGCGGCGGCAGCGTCGTCTTCTCCGGCACGCAGAAGATACTCAACACCGGCACCACCAACGCGGTGCGTGTGTTCTCGCCGACTGCGGTCAGCTTCATCAATGGCGGCCTCGTTATCAACACGACGACGGGCGCCGGCATCAGCGTCAACGGTACCGGTGGCACAGCGAACGTCACCGTTTCGGGCGTCGGCAACACGGTCAGCACCGGATCCGGAACGGGTGTCGATATTGTTGGCGGCGTCGGCGCTACGAATGTCGCCATAAATGCCGCGGTCACTTCGACGACCGGCCTCGCCGCCAATGTCCAGGGCGTCACCTCGGGCACTGTCACGCTGTCGGGCAACCTGATCGCGGCCGGCATCGTGGTGAACTCAAGCACCGGCGGCACCATCGACTTCTCAGGCGCGACGAAGAGCCTGACCTCTGGACTCGCGAATGCCGTCAACCTGACCAACAACGCCGGCGCGACCATCAACTTCAGCAATGGCGGTCTGGCGATCAATTCCACCAGCGGTACCGGCTTCAATGCCAGCGGTGGTGGCACTGTCACTGTCGGCACAGGCAGCAACGCCAACACGATTGCCACGACGACCGGGACGGCTTTGAGCCTCAATGGCGCCACCGTGGGCGCCGCTGGCCTGAACTTCGCGACTGTTTCGGCAAGTGGCGCAGCAACCGGCATTGTGCTGACCAATGTCGCGTCGAGCGGTGGCGGCGCCGTTGCGCTCGGCACCGTCAACCTGCAAGGCATCACGGTGCGCGGCGTCGACATCTCCGGCACGCTTGGCGCAGCGATCTCCTTCAACGACCTCGATATTGGCCTGAACGGTTCGGCCATTGCCTTTGACCTCAATGGCGCGACTATCAATGCCGCTGTCACGGCCAACGATTTCGACGTCACCAATTCGGCGGCAGCCGGCACATCGATCGGCGTCGATCTTCGTGGTGCCACCGGTGGTCAGACCGTGCGCCTGGGCGACGCGGTTGCGGGCGGCACCAGCTCGAGCATCGCCGGCGTCAACACCGGCATCTTCCTCAACAGCGCGACGAACCTTGGCTTCACCTATGGCGATGGCGAGTCGGCGACCGACCAGCTTTCGACGATCGGTGCCAATGTCGCCATCGATGCCAGCAGCGCGCCTGCGGCCGGCAGCTACAATTTCCAGGACGTCAACTTCCAGGCGAGCCCGGGCCTCGGCTTCGGCATCGGCAAGGTCTACTTCGTCGACAGCGACGGCGCCACCGGCGGTGGCAACGGCTCGGGCACCGACGGCAACAATCCAATGACGCTGGCAGCGGCTGAGGCGGTCGCTGGTGTCAACGACATCATTGTGCTGATCAACAACGGCAGTATCATCACCGCGGCCGGCACCAACGCTGACAACACGCTCAATCTCGCAGCCGGCGCGCAGGTGCGCGGCTTCGGCAATGGCGCGATCAACCTGGCCCTGACCGTGCCGAGCGCGATCCAACTGGCCAGCAATTCGATCTCCATCGCAGCGGTCGGCACCGGCGCTGCGACACTGACCAGCAGCGCCGGCAGCAATATCATCACGCTCGGCGCCAGCGGCAACGTCATCGACGGCTTCATCCTCGACGGCAGCCCGGCGAACGTGGCGCGCGGCATCAAGGACAACGGTACCGACGGCGCCTCCGGCACGTCTGTCACCAACATGACGATCAGGAATTTCCTGACCGCCGGCATCGAGATCACGCCGTCCACCAATACGACGATCAGCAACGTCGTGTTCTCGGGCAATGGCTCGGAGGCGATCCTCAACGCCTCCAATACCACGATCACCAACGTGACGAGCACCGGGGCGACGGGCATCGCCTTCGATATCCGCGATGCCACCGGCACGACGACGCTGAGCAACATCTCGATCTCAGGCGCCGGAGCTGGCGGCATTTCCTTCGGCGGCGTGTCCGGCCCTGCCGGCACGATCACCGGTACGAATGTCGATATCGGCGGGGCAAACGCCCTTGCCGTCACCGGCGGCAACGCCACGATCAGCTTCGATGCCGCAAGCTCAATTGCCAATATGTCGGGTACGGCGGTTGCCATCACCAACCGCACCGGCGGCAGCTTCACATTTGCTGGCTCGGTTGTCGCCAATGGTGCCGCCAGCGGCATCAGCGTCTCGGGCGCGACGGCCGCAAGCGCGGTCAGCTTCACCGGCGCCGTCGATCTCGGCACGACGACTGCCATGACCGGCACTGCCGTTTCGGTCAACAACAACGCCCAGGCCTCAACGGTCAGCTTCGCCAATCTGGATATAGTCACCAGCACCACCACTGGTTTCTCGGTGAGCAACGGCGGCACGGTCAACGTCACCACCGGCACGATCAATGCCACGTCAGCGCAGGCCATCATGCTCAACGGCGTAGCCGCCAACACCACCTTCATCTCGGTCAATTCGATCGGCGGAACTAACAATGTCGGCCTGACCAACGTTGCCGGCACCGTCAATCTGGGTTCGGGCGCGCTTTCGGGCGCCTCGGGCGCGGCGTTCCTGGTCAGCGGCGGTTCGGCGAATGTCGACTATTCCGGCACCATCACCAAGACGACAGCCGGCAATGTCGTCAACATCGCCAGCCGCACCGGCGGAACGTTGGCGCTTTCGGGCAACATCAGCGCGACGGGCGCAGTTGCGAACGGCATTTCGGTGGCCGGCAACAGCGGTGGCGCGATCACCTTCTCGGGTTCGACAAAGACCCTGACGACGGGTGCGAATGCGGCAGTCAGTCTGGCGGGCAACGCCGGCGCGACGATCAACTTCAACAATGGCGGGCTTGCCATCTCGACGACCTCAGGCGCGGGCTTCAGCGCCACGGGCGGCGGCACGATCAACGTGCTGGGCTCGAACAACACGATCTCGTCCGCGACCGGTACGGCGCTCAACGTCGCCAACACAACGATTGGTGCGAGCGACCTGACCTTCCGCAGTATCTCGTCCAACGGCGCAGTCAACGGCATCGTGCTCAACGCCACCGGCGTTCTGGGCGGCCTGACGGTGACCGGCGACGCTGGTGGCAGCAACAATGGCTCGGGCGGCACCATCCAGAACTCGACGGGCACTGGCGTCCTCCTGACCAGCACCCAGTCGGTCAACCTCGGCTACATGAATATTCTCAATAGCGCCGATGACGGCATCGGCGGAACATCGGTGACCGATTTCGCACTCAACCGTTCGACGCTGACCAACAATGGCAATGCGATCGGCGATGCGGGTATCGACTTCGGTGGAGTGGGCACCGTCTCACCCAACGGGTTGTTCGGCACGGCAAGCATCACCAATTCGACGATCACCACGTCCTACGAAAAGAACGTCTCCATCCGCAATTCGAACGGGACACTGGCGCTGACGGTCAGCAACAGCACCTTCAGCAACACCTCGGCCAAGGTCGACAGCGACGACGGACTGTTCCTGGAAGCCGGCGGAACGGCGACGATTACGGCGAACGTCACCAACAATACCTTTACCGCAAACCGGGGCGACCACTTCCAGGCAGCGGCACTGAACTCCGGCAACCTGAACATCAAGTTCACGGGCAACACGTTGAATGGTGGTCACGCAACAGCGCTTGGCCAGGGCATCACCATCAATGCCGCCACTGGCGTCCCCGGCTATGCCGGAACGGTCAACTACGACATCGACAACAACTCCATCAACGGCGCGATCGGCAGCGCGATCACCGTCAATCTGGGCACCTCGAGCGCAGCGGCGCTCTTCAACGGCTTCATCCGGAACAACGATATAGGCACCGTCGGCGTCACCAACTCCGGTTCGACGCAGGCTTTCGGCATCGCGGTCGAGGCTCACGGCAACGGAACTCACACGGTCGCAGTCACCAATAACCTGGTGGTCGAGGCATTCGACAGGGCGATGAACGTAGTGGCCAACGATGGCAACGGTGTGCTCAACCTGACCGTCCAGTCCAACCAGCTTTCGTCGAACGCGGCCGGACGCGAGGCCTTCAACCTCGTGGCAGGCGGGGCGGACCCCAACATCTTCGGGCTCAGGGACAGCCATACGGTGCGCCTCAACCTGGGTGGTGCCGGCGCCCTCGAAAACACGTTTGTCCATGGCTCCGGCGTGACGAGGGACTTCCTCATCCGCCAGCGCTTCGACTCGCGCCTTGAGATTGTCGGTTATGCCGGGTCGCAATTCGATACCGCTGCGGCACTTGCTTACGTCCAGGGGCGCAACAATGGCAGCGCAGGCGAACCGGGACTGGTGACGACCGAAGGCGTGGGGCCAGGAGGGTTCTTCAACGGATCGGTGCCGCTTCCAAATCCGTTCTAGTTTGTTGGAGTGATATCTTTGGGGTCTCCGAGTTCAAAGTCCAACTATAGACTTGATGCTTCGCGCCATAAGGAACGGTTCTTGTGCAACGTTTCCTGGCGGCAGGAATATTGCCGCCGCTTTTTGCAACACATTTGAGGGATGACATATGGCTGAGCCATTCTTGTCGGAAATCAGACTTATGTCCTTCGGGTTCGCGCCAAAAGGCTGGGCGCTCTGTAATGGACAGTTGCTTCCGATCAATCAGAACCAGGCGCTTTTCTCGCTGCTCGGAACCACGTTCGGCGGCGATGGAAGGGTCAACTTTGCGCTCCCTGACTATCGCGGCCGCACGCCTATTCATGTCGGCTCCAGTCACACACTCGGTGAGCGCGGTGGAGAAGCAAGCCACACGCTGTCGATATCCGAAATACCCACCCACACGCACGTCTATAAAGCGGCGTCGGGAAACGCGACCGTCTCCGCCCCGATCGGCAATTCGCTTGCGGCAGCAAACAACCTTTACGCTGCGCCGAGCAATTTGGTGGCGCTGAGGTCGACGACCGTCGGCAACATCGGCGGCAGCCAAGCGCATCTCAACATGCAGCCGTTCCTGACCTTGTCCTTCTGTATCGCCCTTCAGGGCATCTTCCCTTCGCCGACTTGAGGAGGCACGACCATGGCACAGCCTTATGTTGGCGAAGTACGCATGTTTGCCGGCAATTTTGCCCCCGCCGGTTGGATGTTCTGCGAGGGCCAGTTGCTGCCGATCTCAGAAAACGAGACGCTTTTCCAGTTGATCGGCACGACCTATGGCGGTGACGGCGAGAGTACTTTTGCCCTGCCCGATCTGCGCGGCCGCATCCCGATACATCAGGGCAACGGGTTCATCCTGGCTGAAACCGGCGGTGCCGAGGAGATCACGCTGACGACGTCGCAGATCCCTCAGCACAGCCATCCGTTCCTGGCCACAAGCGGCCCCGGGGGATCCTCGAGCCCGCAGGGCAACGCGATCGCCGAGCCCCCGAGCATCTCCATCTACCTTCAGGATTCCACGACGGGAAACCTCAACAGCGCAGTCATTTCGTCGGAAGGCGGCAGCCAGCCGCACAGCAACTTCCAGCCCTATCTCTGCGTCAGCTTCATCATCTCGCTATTCGGCATCTTCCCGTCACCGACATAAGAGGACCTCATGGCCGATCCCTTCGTCGCCGAGATCAGAATCTTTCCCTTCAATTTTGCGCCCAGGGGCTGGGCCTGGTGCGACGGGCAGCTTTTGCCTTTGTCGCAGAATACTGCCTTGTTTTCGCTGCTTGGTACGACCTATGGCGGCAACGGCAAATCCAACTTCGCCTTGCCCGACCTGCAAGGCCGTGCGCCGATGCAACCGGGACAGGGACCGGGCCTGTCGCTGCATGACCTCGGTGAAACTGGCGGATCGGATACGGTGACGCTCCTCCAGTCCGAGATGCCCGCCCACTCGCATTTTTCCGCGGCGTCGGAGTTCGACGCGGATCTGAAGGCGCCGACCTCGACGCGCGTGCTGGCGCACTCGCAGGGTGGCTTTGCCTACGGAACAGCCGCGCCCAGCATTTCGATGGCCGACCAGGTGCTGGCGCCTGCCGGAGGCGATGCGGCGCATAACAATCTGCAGCCCTATCTCACCTGCTATTTCTGCATCGCGCTGCAGGGCGTCTTCCCGCCCAGAGGCTAATGAATTCCGAGCCACGCAGGACCAACATCATGGCCAAGAAAGCAGCTCCAAAGTCGAACTCGAAGACGCCAGCCGGCACCGCCAAGAAGGCGGCGCCGGCTTTGGCCGCCGCTGCGAAGAAGCCAGTTGCGACCAAGGCAACCGCCGTAAAGGCGAAAACGGTATCAGCGCCAGTTGCCAAGAAAACCGCGGCCAAGGCGTCCTCCACGAAGGCGAAAATTGTCACAGCACCTGCTGCCAGGAAACCGGCCGCAGCCAAGGCAAGCGCACCGAATACGAAAACCGCGGCATCCAAGCCCCTGAAAGCTCCGGCTGCGCGCGCAAAAAGGTTGAGCGCTCCGGCGCTGCGGCACTTGCCGCCGGGAACGAAGTTCTTTGAGCTGTCGCGACTGATGGTCGTTGCCATAGACGGCGGCAACAAGCTGGTGCAGAAGGCGCAAAGCGGGCCCAATGGCCCCTGGGCCAAGGCATGGGCACCGATCGCTGCGGGTACCTATGCGCTGATGGCAACGGGCCTGACCCGAGATGGCCGCGTTGCCGTTGTGGCGCAGCCGTCGGCCGGTCCGCAACTGGTCTTCATCACCGAAGACGCCAACCAGGTCGGCCCTGTCGAGAAATGGAATGCGCCGGTCAACATCGGCGCTGTGCCGGGTGCCACGGGCTACCAGAGCATGTCGATGGCGCGGGATACCGACGGCCTGATCGAAATCTTTGTCGTCACCAGCGTCGGGCAGATCTGGTGGATACGCCAGAACCCGCCCAAACTTGTCGACAAACGGGTCACCATAACGCCGCCCGGCACCGACAAGCCGATCACTGTGACAGTTCAGGAGCAGGCGCCGCCCGACAAGCCCTGGAGCGACTGGCAGCAGATTCCTGGTGGCCTTGTCGCCATTTCCGCCCGGCGCCAGGGCGACGGCCGCATTGTCCTGTTCGGCATCAACTCGACGCTCAATCTCTATCGCTGCCAGCAATCGGTCGCGCGCACGACCAATGCCGGCGAATGGACGCCGTGGGTGATGATGAACACGCCTACGACCGGCACCTTCATCGGCATGGCGCCGGTGCTTGGACCGAGCGGGGGACTCAATTTCTTCGGCCTGACCAGCAACGGCCAGGTGGTGCACACAAGGCAGCAGCCGGCGGGCTCGGAGTCCTGGACGCCATGGGCGACGCCGGGTTTCTCGCGCACCGGCATCAACACGCTTGCCAGCGGCATCCAGGGCGACAACGATATCGTGCTTGTCGCCAGCGACCACAGCCTCATCCATCAGTTCAACGCGCAAAACAGCGCGCGTACCCAGAACTGGACCGGCTGGCGCGATTTCTCCCAATCGGACGCCCGTGTCGAGTTCAAGCTCGACTACAATGCCGACGGGCGGCTGATGCTGTTCAGCCACGCGGCAGCGGTGCCGGCCGGGGGCGGATTGTGGGCCAAACGCCAGACCGCGCTGGACAGCACGGAATGGGACATCGATTGGGAGCAACTGGCTGATGGCGGAATCCGGCGCTTCTCGGTCGTGCGTGACCTGACGCCACCGAGCTGATGACGGCGAGCTTGATGCATGGAGCCGAGGCGGATTCGGCACACGGTCTTTTGTCCT
Source organism: Aminobacter carboxidus (assembly GCF_014863355.1). Taxonomy (GTDB): domain Bacteria; phylum Pseudomonadota; class Alphaproteobacteria; order Rhizobiales; family Rhizobiaceae; genus Aminobacter; species Aminobacter carboxidus. The sequence goes on from NZ_JACZEP010000003.1 coordinate 96,867, forward strand.
GGCGTCGGTCGCGTGAAGCCGGGCTGAGCTTTCGGCCGGCCGGTGAGCGCGACCTGCCATTCCTGTCGGCGCTCTATGCCTCGACGCGATGGGACGAGCTTGAGCCGACTGGATGGTCGGAGGAACAGAAACGTTCCTTCCTGTCGCAGCAGTTTGCCGCCCAGCACCACCACTACATCACGCATTATGCGGGAATCGAGCGGCTCGTCATCCATCGCGCGGGCCAACCCGTCGGCCGGTTCTATGTCGCGCGCTGGCAGGGCGAACACCGCATCGTCGACATTGCGTTCATGCCCGAGGCCTGCAGCCGCGGCTATGGCACCGCAGTCATCGGCGATGCGCTCGACGAGGCTTTCGCCGCAGACAGTCGTGCCTCGATCCATGTCGAAAAGAACAATCCGGCGAAGCGGCTCTACCAGCGGCTTGGGTTCGAGGTCGTCGAAGACAAGGGCGTCTACGACCTCATGGCCTGCTGTCCGCCCGGCTGGCAGCCGGCATGACGAGGTCAGTTGAATACGGCCTCGTAGAACATGGCGGTCGCGTCGGCCGAAACGGGCACGATGAAAATGTCTTCGGCGATTGTGTTTCCGACAAAGCGGTAGGTCGCTTGCTGCAAGGAAACATCGCGCGGCCCCGTGAACAACAGCGAAAAACCGCCGCCTGGGCGGGAGCTCGAAGACAGCGAACGGACTGCGTTCAATTCGAGCACCAGCTGCCGGCCGCCGACGTTGACGGTGAATGCCTGCCCGACAGAGCTTTCAAAATCCGAAGCCGAGATCATCTGGTCCGCCCTGTAGTGTATCATTCGCGAAGCACCCAATTTTGCTGCTTGCTAGTGTCCTGTCTATAGCCGCAGTACAGTTTCGCGCCGTTGCTCATGAAGAACATATCAAGACGATCGCACTGTTGCCATGCGATGCGAGCCGCCAGAAGGACTTGAATGATGACTGAATCGACGATCGAAACGAAAGCCGTGGAAGGCGCCGCGGCCGGCGGCCTGCCGCTGTTTTATTCCAGGCCCGAGGCGCTCAATCCGGTACGCCACGGTTCGCTTGGCCTGGCGGCACGCAGCGATTTTTCCTTCGCCCGCCAGGCTCATGCGATCCCTGTCGTGGCGTCCGAAATGCCGGCGGCGATGCGCTCCTATCCGATCGTCTTCATCGGACCGGCCAAAGCGCCTGTCATCATCACCGGATTGCGCCAGAACGAAAACCTCTTCGTCGAGGCAAGCGGCAAGTGGCTCGAGCCGCATTACATCCCGGCCTATGTCCGCCGTTATCCCTTCATTCTCGCCGACGATGCCGGGTCGGGCCGGCTGACCTTGTGCGTCGACCGCGCCAGCGAGCGCATTGCCGAGGTTTCGTCCGGCGCGGGCAAGGTCGCGCCGTTCTTCAACGCTTCGGAAGCCAGCGAAGCGAGCAGGCAGGCCCTCGCCTTCTGCAACCAGTTCCAGATCGATTTCAATACCACCCGTGCGATGGTGGAAAAGATCGACGCCCATGGCCTGTTTGCGCCGCGCCAGAGCACGGTCACGCTGGAAGGCGGCGAAGTGCTCAACGTCAGCGACTTCCAGGTCATCGACGAGCCGGCCTTTAACAAGCTCTCCGACGAAGCCTTCCTCGACCTGCGCAAGTCGGGTGCGCTCGGGCTGGTCTATTGCCACCTCGCGTCGAGCAACAGCTGGACCTCGCTCGTCTACCAGGCCTCGCTGCGGCGGCTGGTCACGGCTGCCTGATCTTCGATCCCGATACAAGCAGGAAGGACTGCTCCCTTAGCGGCCTTGGATGTCAGAAGCCTGTCGGTAACAGCACGCAGGTTCCGCGCTGTCGGTCTCTGGCGGAATGACATCTGCTCCGATCCGCCCGATCGGAGCGGCCAGACGGGCCATTGAACGGAACGAATTGCCGTCTGCACCGTTCCCATGTGGTTGCAGAAGGAAAAATCATGGCTGACACACCCAAGACTGAAGTTCCGAGCGTCGAAAGCGTTCAAAAGTCAGTCGAAAAGCAAATCTCCGAGCTGCGCAAAGAGATTGCCAAAATTAACAAATCCCTTGCCGAACGGAGCGCAGAGCTTGTCTCCGAAGCGCGCGACACGGCAAGTGGCGCAATTGAAGAGGCGTCGACGCGGGCGTCGCGAGCTGCTCAGCAGCTTCGTACGCAGGCTCAAACGGTCTCCGAGGCCGCCCGCGAGAACCCGGCGACTACGGGTGTCGTGGTTGGCTTGGCGGGTTTGGTCGGTGTCATGATTGGCCTTGCCATTGCAAAAGGCTCAAGCGATCGGCGTGGCGGCTGGTATTGATCGGCACTGAGCGTCCAGACCGGGCGCCCATTCAACGTTCCTAGGAGAACCACATGGCCTCATCTGTGCTCATCAGTATCCTGATCACATTTCTGGTGATTGTACTTGTGCTTTATCTGGTTCAACGCCTGCCAATCGACGCCAAGATGCGGCAGATTGCGCAGATAATCGTGATCATTATCGGCATTGTTTCGCTGCTCAAGTACCTGGCAGTTTTTTAGCCGGCTGTGCACGGCAACAAAAAAAGCGGCTTTCGAGCCGCTTTTTTTTATCAACCTTATGCGCCGTTGGCCAGGCATGAGCATTGCCGAGCCTGTTCGCTCGTCACAGCACGTGGGACAGAAACTCCCGGGTGCGTGGCGACTGCGGATTTGCGATCATCTCCCGCGGCTCGCCGCGCTCTTCGACGACACCGCCATCCATGAAGATCAGCTGATCGCCGACTTCGCGGGCAAAGCCGATCTCATGGGTAACAACGACCATCGTCATGCCGCTTTCGGCCAGGTCGCGCATGACCACCAGTACTTCGCCGACAAGTTCCGGATCGAGTGCCGAGGTCGGCTCATCAAACAGCAGCACCTTCGGGTTCATCGCCAGCGCACGGGCGATCGCCACGCGCTGCTGCTGGCCGCCGGAAAGCTGGCGTGGATAGGCGTCTGCCTTGGCCGAAAGTCCGACACGTTCAAGCAAGGTATAAGCCTTATCCTTGGCTTCGGCTTTGGACATGCCTTTCACCATCATCGGGGCCTCGATGAGGTTTTCCAGCGCGGTCATGTGCGAGAACAGGTTGAATGACTGGAATACCATGCCGATGTCGGCGCGGCGCTGGCACAGTAGCTTGTTGTTGACCTCGTAGAGCTTGCCGTGGCGCAGGTCGTAGCCGACGAACTCACCGTCGACCAAAAGCACGCCGCCGCTGACTTCCTCCAGATGGTTGATACAGCGCAGGAAGGTGCTCTTGCCCGACCCCGACGGGCCGATGACGCAGGCGACCGACCCGGTCGGCACATTGAGGTCGATGCCTTTCAGCACTTCGATTGCGCCGAAGGATTTGCGCACGCCGCGCGCGAACACCATCGAGTTGTCGGGAACGCCGAAACGGGCCTGGTTTTGTGCTTTCGATGTCATGCCGGCTGTGCCACCCGTCCGAACCTGAAGGCGCGTTTCAGTGTCTCGCGCAACGACACGCCCTGCTGCTGGTCGCTCCTGCCGTAATACTGCTCGATATAGTGCTGGCCGATCGACAGGATGGTGACGACGAACAGGTACCAGAAGGCAACCACGATCAGCAGCGGGATCGTCTCGAAGGTGCGCGCATAGATGCTCTGCGCGGCATAAAGCAGGTCGTTGACTGCGATGATGGTGACCAGCGACGTGGTCTTGAGCAGATTGATCGTCTCGTTGCCGGTCGGCGGCACGATGAAGCGCATCGCCTGGGGCAGCGTGATGCGGCGCAGGATCAGCCGGTGGTTCATGCCGAGGCTGCCGGCGGCTTCGGTCTGGCCCGATGCCACCGAGTTGATGCCGGCGCGCACGATCTCGGCCATGTAGCCGGCTTCATGAAGCGACAAGGCGACAACGGCCGCGACGAAGGGCGTCATGAAGTCGTTGGTCTTGACGGTGAAAACAGTGCCGATGAAGGGCAGCGTCAATGAGAATTCGCGCACGATCAGCGCTAGGTTGAACCAGAAGATCAGCTGGATCAGCGCCGGCGCGCCGCGGAAGAACCAGATATAGGCGCTGGCGAAAGCGTTGAGGATGCGGCTTGGCGACAATCGCATGATCGCAACGATGGTGCCGATGATGATGGCCAGCACCATGATGGTGACTGTCAGCACCAGCGTCTGGCCGAGACCGCGGATGATCGACGGATGAAACAGGTATTTGCCGACGGTCGGCCAGTCGAAGGCCGGGTTGGTGGCGAGCGCCTTGAAGATCAGCCCGAGAATGGCCAGCGTGATCGCCGTTCCGACCCACAGGCCGTAATGGCGTAGCGGAACGACAGTCAGCGCTTCCGGCGGCGGAGTATGCGTATCGGCCCGGTCCATTCAGCCGCCTCCCAACGGTGCTGAAGGCCGGCGAGCGCTCATGCCCTCGCCGGCCTTGTCGATTATTTGCGGATCTTGTCGGCGCTGTCGACAACATAGGCTTCGTCGATCATGGCGCTGGTCATGCCGTACTTGGCCATGATCGTCTTGTAGGTGCCATTCTTGATCAGCTCGTTGACGCCGGCGGCCAGCATATCGGCCGTTTCCTTGTCGCCCTTGGGGATGGCGATGCCGAGCGGTGCGACGTCGTAGAGGCCAGGCACGACCACCATCTGGCCCTTGCTGGTAACCTCGAAATAGCCCGAGGCGGTGGCGTCGTCGAGACGGGCGTCGATCCGGTCGGAAAGTGCTGCCTGGATGATGTCCTTGCCTTCGGGGAAGATGCTCTTGGCGATCTCCGGCAGGCCCTTTTCCTTGCACTCGCCGCTCAGCCGGTCGGCGATGAAGTCCGACACCGCGCCGCCAATGACCCCGACACGCTTGCCGCAGAGATTGTTCTCGCCCTGGAACTGCGAGGCCTTGTCGGCGGTGGTCGAAGCGACGATGCCCGACTTGATGAACATCACGAAGTCGACCTGCTTCAACCGGTCATCGGTGGCGGCAAAGGTTTCCCACGCCACCTTGAACCGACCGGCGGCGAGGCCGGGCACCATCGAGGGAAAGGGAATGCGGGTTACCTCGAGCTCGGCGCCGAGCAGCTTGGCTGTTTCCTGGGCCAGCTCGATGTTGATGCCGACCTGCTTGCCGTTTTCGTCGATGAATTCGAACGGCGCGTATTCAAGCGTGTTGGCGATGATCAGCTTGCCGGTGTCCTTGACCTCGGCCGACTTCGGCAGCTCGGCGGCGGCCAGTGTGCCGGCAATGGCAACCAGGGCCGTGGCAGCCGTGGCGGCAAATGTTGCGCCGCGCAGAAGCGAAAGATGATGCACTTTGATCCTCCTCATGATGCTGAGATGGCCGGCGGCTGCTGCCCCTGGCTTCGTCCCCGTGACCGCCCTCCCCTCGATGGAGCGCGCTTCTTGTCGGCGGCCGTCACGTCAGAACCAAATTCTGATATTGAAATGTATTTTTGCGGCTGCTGAATTGTCAAGCGAGCAACCCCTGCCCGCCACATAAATCGCGTCCGCACCTTGGCAGTCGTTTCGTGCTTCACCTTGTCATGGTCAGAACCTGAGCGACCTCAGCCCGACGGTCCGGTCGATGATGAGGATCGCGGCAAAGGTCATGAAGATGCTGAGCGAGGCGATGGCGGCTGCCGTCGGATCGAAATTGAAGCGCAGATAGTCGAACAGCTCCAGCGGTAGCGTGTTCTTGCCGATCGATTTCAGCAGCAGCGAGATGTTGAAGATGTCGAAGGAGATGACGAAGGCAAACAGGCAACCGGTGATGATGCCGGGCTTGATCGCCGGCAGCGTCACACGCCGGAAGGTCATCCAGCCGCCGGCGCCCAGGCTGCGCGCCGCCTCTTCCTGCGAGCGGTCGAAGTTGAACAGCGCCGATGACACGTTGAGGAAGACATAGGGAAAGGTGACGACGATGTGGCCGATCTGGATGCCGATCGAATAGTCGGTGCCGATCCTGATCTCGTAGAAATAAAACAGCAAGGCGATCGCCGTCAGGATTTCCGGCACCAGCAGTGGTGCGGTCATGACCAGGCGGATGTAGTCGCGGAAGACCGTGGCATGGCGCGCGACGTAGATCGCCGCCAGCGTGCCGATGACGCCGTTGACGATCGTCGACGTCGCGGCGATCTGGATCGAATAGAGGGTGGCGTCGAGGAAGCGCTTGTTGGAGAACAGCGCCTCGAACCAGCGCAGCGAAAAGCCCTCGAGCGGAAACGCCAGGAACTCGCCCGAGTTGAACGACAACAGCACCACCAGCACGATCGGGAACATCAGGAAGATGTAGATCGCCGCGACCAGCGCCGTGAACAGGTGGTCCCAGATGGTCTTTTCGACGCCGCTCGACGAACCTGTCATGGCAGCCTCCGCATCGCGCGCGCCGTGAGCCTGAGATAGAGCCCGACGAAGATGACCGCCACAGCCGCCATGATGATGGCGAGTGCTGCCCCTGCCGGCCAGCGGAAGTTGTCGACCAGATATTGCACCACCAGCACCGACATGGTGCGTCCGCCAGTTCCGCCGAGCATGGCGGGTGTGACATAGGCGCTGATCGACAGCACGAACACCAGGATCGTGCCTGCCTGGATGCCCGGCATGCTGAGCGGCAGCGTCACCTTCCAGAACGTCCGCATACGCGACGCGCCGAGCGAACGCGACGCCATGGCAAGATCGGGACTGATCGCCTGCAAATTGCCGAGCAGCGGCAGGATGATGAAGGGCAGGAACACATGCGTCAGCGCGATGGTGACGCCAAGCGAGTTGTTCATCAGTTGGAGCGGAAAGTCGATGAGGCCGGTTGCCTTGAGCGCCTGATTGGCGACGCCGTTGTTGGACAGGATGATCATCCAGGCAAAGGTCCTGACGACAAGGCCGACGAGCAGTGGGGACAGCACGAAGATGTAGAGCAGGCTGGTCCATCGCGAGCGCGATTTGGCAAGGTGATAGGCGACGGGATAGCCGAGCAGCAGTGAAATGACGGTCACGGTGGCGCCGATCAGCAAGGTGCGTCCGAGGATGCCCCAGATGTAGAAATCGCCGAGTGCTGTCGTGTAATGCGCCAGCGTGAAACCCTCGCCATAGACAGCGCGGGTCGATGCCTCGCGCAGGCTCATGGTGATGATCGTCAGATATGGCAGCGCGAAGAAGCCGATCAGCAGCACCAGTGCCGGCACCACCATCCATGTGGCGGTGCCGCGATTGCTCCGGCCTTCGACGCGTGGAGCTGCTTCGACTGCGCTCATGATGCCAGCAACCAGGTATCGCGGGCGGCGAAGCGCAGCGTCACCTGTTCGCCGACGTCGAGCGGGTTGCGGCCACCGACATCGACGACGATGCGGTCACCGCTGCCGAGCTTGACGGCAAGCTGGTTGGCGCTGCCCTGGTAGATCGAGTTGACGACGGCGCCGGTGAGCGCGTTGTCGCCGTGGCCGGCCTCCCCTGCCCTTTGCTGGCGGCTAATGCCGGCATCGTGCCTGAGCGTGCGGATGTTCTCTGGGCGGATCATGATCTTGACCTCGGCACCCTTGGCCAGCCCGGCTGGGCCCGTCGTGCCGATGCTGCCGCAAGGTGTTTCGACTTTGTAGCTGTCCTGTCCAAGGGCTTCGGCGATCTTGCCTGATATGGTGTTGGAGCGGCCGATGAAGCCGGCAACCGATTGCGAGACCGGCCGTTCATAGATCTCGCGCGGCGAGCCGAACTGCGAAATCGTGCCGGCACTCATCACCACGATCTTGTCCGACATGACCATCGCTTCGGCCTGGTCGTGGGTGACGTAGATGCTGGTGATGCCGACACGCTGCTGCAGGTCGCGGATGAAGAAGCGCATCTCGTCGCGCAAGGTGGCGTCGAGATTGGCGAGCGGTTCGTCGAGCAGCAGCACAGAGGGTTCGATGACCAGCGCGCGGGCCAGGGCCACGCGCTGCTGCTGACCACCGGAGAGCTCGCGCGGATAGCGTTTGTCGTAGCCTTCGAGGCGCACCATGGCGAGAACCTCGGCGATCCGCCGCTGGCGGTCGGCGACTGAGACCTTGCGGACCTCGAGGCCAAAGCTGAGGTTTTCGGCCACCGTCATGTGTGGAAAAAGCGCATAGGACTGGAACACCATGCCGATGTCGCGTTGCTCCGGCAAAGCGTGTGTCACGTCGCGCACGCCAAACAGGATGCGGCCGCTGTCGGGCCGTTCGAAGCCGGCGATGCAGCGCAGGGTCGTGGTCTTGCCGCAGCCGCTAGGGCCGAGCAGCGAGACGAACTCGCCTTGCGCAATCGGGATCGAAATGTCCTTCAGGATGTGCAGATTGCCATACCGCTTGTTGATACGGTCGATGGTCAGTGCGGTCATCCGGTGTCCTCGCGCGGTTGTTAGGCCGGGAGGTGGGGGCCCCTCCCGGCCATGACGTCGATGCGATCGCGGGGTGGCGTTACGCCATCTCCCGGTTCCAGCGGTCGGCAATATCTGCCGCCTTGTCGACGTAGCTGTCCCAGTCGTAGCTCTTGATCTCGGCCATGCGCGGGCCGACGATCGGGGTACGTGCCTTCATCGCGTCGTCGACTGGAGACTCGCTGTTGCTCGGCGAAGTGTAGAAAGCCTTGGCCATGTCCTGCTGGACCTTGGCGTCGAGGATGTAGTTCAGATAGGCGTGCGCGGCGTCCTTTTCGGCGCCGGTGCCGACCAGGTTGAACGACTGCTCGAAGGCCAAAACGCCTTCCTTGGGCGCGATGATCGCCACTGGTGCACCCTTGTCCTGCAGCGTCATGATCTCGGTCCAGTCGACAGGCGCGATGATGGCGTCGCCGCGGATCAGGGCGGTCGCCACCTCGCCGCTCCAAGAGGCTTGGGTGAACGGCAGCAGTTCCTTGATCTTAGCGAATGCGGTGTCGAAATCGTCGGGGCCGCTTCCGAACAGCTCGGCGACCAGACGCAGGAACAGCACCGCGCCGGTATTGCCGATCTGGTAGAGGCCGGTCTTGCCCTTGAACTCGGGGTTCTCCCAGAGGTCATGCCAGGACGTTGGAGCGGTCTTCACCAGATCGGTGCGGTAGGCCAGTCCGATCGGCGAAACGATGGCGCGGATGCCATTGGCATCCTTGTTGACGAACTGCGGGAAGGTCTTCGCCGCATTAGGCACCTTGGCGAGATCGAAAGGCTCGAAGAAGCCCTCGGCGCGCAGTACGGCGGCGATGTTTTCGTTGCCCATGAAGATGCTGTAGGGCGAGCGGCCGCCGCCGGCGCGGATCTTGGCGACGAAATCCTTGCCGAGCCCGACGTCGAGCTGTGGCTGGATGCCAGTGGCGGTCGTAAGGCCGGGCAAGAGCTTCTCTTCCCAGAACTTGGCCCATAGACCGCCATAGGTTGGAACGACCAGTGGCGACTGCGCCAGGGCAAGCCGCGGCAGGGTCATCGAGGCAATAGCCGTCGTCATACCGACGGCGAATTCACGCCTTGTCAGCTTCATCGGAAATTATCTCCCATGTTCCCACTGAAGTTCTTATTGTGGCTTGCGTCGCGGGTCGAAAACGCAGCCCTGTTAGATCGAAGGCTTGCATTTTTGGATCAGGCGGTCAACAATTTAGATATTGTAATATTGAAATAATAAGAAGCGGCCAACGAGGGAGAGCATAAGGGCATGGAGGACGCCAAGCAGGCAGTCCAGGCGACCAAGAGCCTGGCACATCAGATCGCGACTTCACTGCAGCAGGAGATCGTGCAGGGCACGCTCAGCGTCGAGGCGCGGCTGCCATCGGAAGCCGAGATCGCGCAGCGCTTCGGTGTCTCACAGCCGACGGTGCGAGAGGCGCTCAAGATTCTCGCGGCAAAGAAGCTGGTGCGTTCGAAGCGCGGCCCCAATGGCGGCGTCTTCGTCAATGCGCCATCGCTTACCGCAGCCAGCCAGATGCTGCAGGAAATGACGACATGGTTCGTCGGCCTCGGCGTCTTCGGGCTCAGCGAGATCGTGGAGGCGCGCCTGTTGCTCGGGCGCACCTGTGTCCAACTCGCCGCCGAGCGCGCGACCGCCGAAGATCTTGAAACGATCGAGGCGACGCTCGAGGCGTTCGAGCGCGACGACATCACCGACGAGGAGTTTTGCCGGCTCGACGTCGCCTTCCACCACGCCATCGCCCAGGCGACTGGCAACAACGAGTTGCGCTTCATCATGCTTGTCGTCAACGACTCGCTGATCCCGGCAACCAACATGATTTCCTTCCGCTTCCGCGAACGTGGCCGTGTCGTTTCGCTGCACGCCGACATCCTGGAAGCGTTGCGTGTCCGCGACGCCGCAGCAGCGACCGCTGCCTTCGAGGAACTCATCGCCTATCAGTCCAGCGTCTACGAAAAGGCCCTGTCGGCGCGCCAGGATGCCGCCGCCCAGCGGCAGGAAGCCTGATGAGCCAACTCGTGGCGCCCGGGCAGAAGCTGATCGAAGAGCAGCTGCCGGATGGACGCCGCGTCTATCGCAGCGCAATCCCCCTGCTTGGCGATCTGCCCGACATCTTTGCACGGCTCGTCACATGGGCGGCCGAGCAACCGGACAAGGTGCTGCTGTCCGAGCCCGGCGAAGGCGCCAGGCGCTCGATCAGCTACAGTGAAGCACTTTGCCGTTCCCGCACTATGCGACAGCGTCTGGCGGGGCTCTGCGGCCTGCGCAAGGGCGATTGCGTGGCGACTTTGGCTCCTGCGGGCATCGATGCGCTGGTGCTCAAGCTCGCTTGCCTTTCCGGGGGTTTCGTCCATGCCGCTCTTCCACCATTTCCGTTCCGCGACGGCGTCGAGAGCGAAACCACGAAGCCATTTGTCGAAAACGCCAAGCCCCGACTGATCGTGGCACCGCCCGGCCACCCGGCCATCGAAGGCATGGATGCCGTATCGCTCGATGAACTCGCACGCGACGGCACCGACGGAACGGCGCCCGAGGCGGACGAGCAGGCTTCGCCCGACGACTGGGCGGCGATTTTCTTCACCTCCGGAAGCACTGGGGCACCGAAGGGCGTTCCGATCACACGCGGCATGATCTCGTCCAATCAGGGCGCCATCGCCGCGATGTGGCCGTTCGTTGCTGAAACCCCGCCCGTGCTCGTCGACTGGTTGCCCTGGCATCACGTTTTCGGCGGGCTCGACAACATCTTCAAGGTGATCTGGAACGGTGGCGCGATGCATGTCGACGCGGCACCCGGATCCGCGACGATAGAGGCAACGGCGAAGCTGATGGCCGAGGTTGCCCCCACCATGCACATCGCCGTGCCGCTCGGGCTCAAGCTCCTGCTCGATCGGCTGGAAATGGATGAAGACGGCGCCCGTGCGCTGACGCGAAAGCTGCGCGCCATCTTCTTTGCCGGCGCCGGCATCGACGCCGAACTGTGGCGCCGCCTCGCTGCATTCCGCGACAGCCATGGCGATTTCCAGATCCTGTCGGGTTACGGCGCAACGGAAGCTGCCTCGACGATCACGCTGTCGCCCGCGCCGCTGGAACGTCCGGGCGAGCTCGGCCATCCCCTGCCCGGTCATAGCGTGGCGCTGGCCGATGTCGATGGTCGCAGCGAGCTGCGTGTTTCGGGACCCAACATCGCGCCCTGTTACCTCATCGGGGGTCGTAGGGTCGAACTGCCGATGGACGAGCACGGCTTCTACCGCACCGGTGACGCGGCCGTGCTGCGCCAGCGGTTGGATGGTGTTGCCGTGTTCGGCTTTGATGGCCGTCTTGCCGAGGACTTCAAATTGTCGAGCGGGGTCAAGGTGCGCACCGGGCCGCTGCGCGCAGGCCTTTTGGCGCAATGCGCGCCGCTCGCCGACGACATCGTCATTTCAGGCGAGAACTGCGATCGGTTGGTGGCCCTGGTCTTTCCCTCGGCGGTAGGCAAAGCTCGTCTCGAAGAGATCGGCGCGCGCATCGCCGGTTGGAATGCCGCCAATCCCTCTGGTTCGACGGTGATTGCCCGGTTCGATTTCGCGGCTGCTCCCGCGGACCGCGCCAAAGGCGAGTTGTCGGACAAGGGGCAGATCGTGCAGTCGCGTTACTTGCGCAACCATGCCAATCTGTTCGAGGCATTGCAGGTGGGCGGCGGTCAGGCACCCAAGGGTGCCTGACGCATTTCGAATTCAGTCGAGGTCGCGGAACGGCTTCTCGCGGATGTCGAGGAATTCCTTCAGCGAGTGGTCCTTGAGCAGCCGCATCCAGTGGCGTCCCTCTTCCGAGGCATGCAGGATCGCAGTGGTTTCGCGATTGTAAGTCCAGGAGCTCTCGAGACCGGCGGTCTGCTGCTGGTGGTTGAGTGCTGCCTTGGCGAACTTGATCGCCGCACCCGGCATGCGGGCGCATTTGCGTGCCAGCTTCTCAGCTTCCGCCTTCAGCTGGGCGCGTGGGACCGCCTTGTTGACGAGATGGATGCGTGCTGCCTCACGGCCGTCGATCAGATCGCCGGTATACATCAGGTGACGGGCATGGATCATCGGCACTGTCCACGGCAGCATCAGCGTCGGCGGCGCCGAGACGTGGCGCACTTCCGGCTCGCCCAGCATCGCGTCCTCGGCGGCGATCGTCATGTCGCAGCACATCATCAGCTCCAGCCCGCCGGCGAGCGCATAACCGTTGACGGCGGCGATGATCGGGATCGGGGCTTCGCGAATGAGCTTCATGCGGCGCATGTTGGCGCCGATGTCCTCGCGCCAGGCTTCCGCATCCATCTCGAAGTCCTCGCCGCCGAGATCGAAGCCGGCGGTGAATGCGCGCCCGGCACCGGTGATGATGATCGCGCGGATCTCGGGATCCTTGACCGCCCGCACAATCGCCGCCTCGAGCGCATCGCCGAGCTCCTGGTTCATGGCGTTCATCTTGTCGGGGCGGTTGAGCGTCAGGGTGACGAACGCGTCTTCGGCGTCCTTCTCCCACAATACGACTTCGCTGCTCATGGTCTTCCCTCCCCTCAGGCGATTTCGATGACGACGCGGCCGCGGATCTGGCCGGCGACGATGCGCTTGGCGAGGTCAGGCAGCTCGCTCATTTTGTGGGTCTCGGTCATGGCCACAAGCTTGGCGCGGTCGAGATGCTCGGCGAGCGTGCGCCAGGCCCGTTCCCGCTTTGCCTGCGGCGCGAAAACGGAATCGACACCGATCAGGGTCACGCTGCGCAGGATATGCGGCATTACGGTGCCTGGCAGGTCGTGGCCTCCGGCCAGCCCACAGGCGGCGACCGCGCCGCCATAGACGGTCTGCGCCAGCGCATTGGCAAGGGTCGTCGAGCCGACGCTATCGACGGCACCGCTCCAGCGCTCCTTCTGCAGCGGCCTGACCTCGGCGGCGAGTTCGGCGCGGTCGAGGAAGGAGGTCGCGCCCAGCGAGCGGAGATAGTCGTGCGTCTCGGCGCGGCCAGTCGAAGCGACGACGGCATAACCCTTGGAAGACAGCAGGCTGACGGCGGTGGAGCCGACGCCGCCGGCAGCACCCGTCACCAGCACTTCGCCCTTGCCGGGCTGAATCTTGCCCCAGTCTTCGAGCGCGTCGACGCAAAGGGCGGCGGTGTAGCCCGCCGTGCCGATCGCCATCGCCTGTTCCATGGAAAACGCATCCGGCAGGCGGATCAGCCATTCCGGCTTCAGCCGTTGGAAACGGGTGTAGGCGCCCCACTCCGTCTCGGACATGCCCCAGCCATTGGCTACGACCTTGTCGCCCGCTTTCCATGCCGGCGAACGCGACTCAACGACTGTGCCTGCGATGTCGATGCCGGCGACCATCGGCAGGCGGCGCGCGATGCGGCCCTTGCCCGAGATGGCGAGGCCGTCCTTGTAATTGAGGCTCGAATAGGCGACCTCGACCAGCACGTCGTTGTCTGGCAGGTCGGCCCTGGTGATCTCGCGGAAGCCGGCGCGCGGCTTGCCGTCGACATCTTCCAGCATCAACGCCGTAAAAGTCTCGCTCATGAAAATCTCCAGGAAGTCATGGGGTAATCTCCGGCCTAGCCGCGCTTGGCCTCGCGTTCGGCGCGCCGCGCAAGGCTGAGCGCATAACTGTCGCGAACATAGGCCAACAGCTCCGACAGCACAGTTGTGGCATCACTTGCGCTGCGCGCCTCGATAGCGGCCGCCAGCCTGTCGTGGAAATCGGCGACGGTGCTGCGCTCGCGTACATGCGAAACGATCATGTTGGTGATCGGCATGAACGCCTCGACCACCGTGTACATCATCAGGCTGAGCGGGCCATTGCCTGCCGCCTGCACCACAGCGCGATGGAAGCGCACGTCGGAGGCGCAAAAATCCTCGTCGCTGAGCAGATTGGAACGCTGCAGCGCGATCTCGGCGCGCATTGCGGCAAGGTCCTTGTCGCTGCGGCGTTCGCAGGCGAGCCGGCAGCAGATGGCTTCGGTCTCCAGCCGCGCGCCGATGATCTCGTCGATGTCGAAGGCGCCAACGCCGACCAGCAATGTTGCCGCCCCCGTGATCGCCGACGACAGGCCTTCGGGGTCAGGGCGGCTGACGAAGGTGCCGCCGGTCGGGCCGCGCTGCGAGCGGATCAGGTTCTGTGCCGCCAGTCGCTTCAGCGCCTCACGCACGGTCGGCCGCGAGATGCCGAAACTCTTGGCAAGGTCTTCTTCGGTCGGCAGGCGTTCGTCGATCTGCAGGCGGCCGTCAAGGATGGCGGCGCGGATCTTGTCGGCGACCTGCCGGGCAACGCCGGTGCGCACCACATCCTGATATTCGATCGGCATTCGCCCTCCGTCGGTGCGGCCGCATCGGCCTGCATCCGTTTCAATAAGGGATAAACAATATAGGTTTGACAAATATTGCAAGCGAAATAAGCTTGGCCGAGACAGCGCCCGGAAAAGGCTTCCTCCGGGCCATCCAGGCATCATGGCGCGACCGATCGACCAGGTTCTTTCCACGCTTCAGACACGGCTCGACAAGGCCGCGGTCCTGACAGGCGATGCCATCGATCCACGCTACAGCGACGACCTTTCGGGCGAGCCGGGTGCCCGGCCGGAACTCGTGCTGCGTCCACGCAGCACGGACGAGGTGGCCGAGATACTGAAGGCCTGCCACGCGGCCCGCTTGCCGCTGGTCGTCCAGGGCGGCCGCACCGGGCTTTCAGGCGGGGCGAGGGTGCTTGCGGATGAGGCTGTGCTTTCACTCGAGCGCATGGCAGTCGCGCAAGAGGTCGAGCCGACCGCCGGCACAATCATCGCCGAGGCCGGCGTTCCCTTGCAAGTTGTTCAGGAAAAGGCCGATGCGGCTGGGCTGGTCTTCGGCGTCGACATCGGTGCGCGCGGCACCGCTACCATCGGCGGCAACATCGCCACCAACGCTGGTGGCATCCGCGTTTTGCGCTACGGCAATTTTCGCGCCCAGGTGCTGGGGCTGGAAGCGGTACTTGCCGACGGCAGCGTGCTGTCTTCGCTCAAGGGCCTCGCCAAGGACAATTCCGGCTACGACCTCAGCCAGCTTTTCATCGGCAGCGAAGGCACGCTCGGCGTCGTCACCCGAGCCTGCTTGAAGCTTCATCCCAGGCCGATAACCCAGTCCGCCGCCTTCTGCTCGCTGCCCTCGCTTGAAGCCGCCTTTGGCCTGCTCAAATTCCTGCGCGGCCGCCTCGGCAACCTGCTCTCCGGCTTCGAGGTCATCCTCGCGCCACTGATCGGCGACATGGTCGCGGTGCTCGGCCTGACTGCGCCTGTGGCGCTTTCGTCGCCTGTCTACGTGCTGACCGACATTCAGGGCATGATGCCTGGTGCCGATGAGGAAGCGTTCACTGAAGCATTGGCGCAGGCGATCGAGGACGGGCTGGTCGAGGACGTCGTGGTTTCGCAGTCGGAACGCGAGTTCCAGGCGCTGTGGACGTTGCGCGATGACTGCAACCGTTTTCTGTTCGCCGAGGGTGCGATGCTCAGCCTCGATGTCAGTCTGCCGCTGCCGCGCATGGGCGAATTCCTCGACATGGCGAGAGCAGCCCAAAGTCGAGCCGACCCGGCAGCGCAGGACTACGTCTTTGGCCACCTCGGCGACGGCAACCTGCATTATGTCGTGCGCACCGACAGGCCGCACGAAGTCGCCAAGGCGGTGTTTGACTGTGTCGCCATATCAGGTGGCTCGATCTCGGCGGAACACGGCATCGGCCTCGACAAGAAGGCCTATCTGCACCTGACGCGGGATGCGGCCGAGCTGGCTGCGATGCGGCGGCTCAAGGCCGCGCTCGACCCCGGCAACATCCTCAATCCCGGCCGCATCTTTGACATGCCGCCTGCCCCGCTCAACGTTTGAGATTTCGTCATGACCGCAGTCCAGTCTTCCGAAAATGGTGCCCAGAAGGTCGACATGCCCTCAGCTCTCGACGAGCGCTACACGCTTGAACGCGGTCGCATCCTTGTGTCGGGCACGCAGGCGCTGGTGCGCCTGCCGATGGTCCAGCGCCAGCGCGACCTGGCTGCAGGGCTCAATACGGCGGGCTACGTTTCCGGCTATCGGGGATCTCCCTTAGCCGGCTTCGATCGCGAAATGGCCAGCGCCAAGAAATATCTCAAGGCGAGCCATATCGTCTTCCAGCCCGGTCTCAACGAGGACATGGCGGCGACCGCCGTGTGGGGCACGCAGCAGACCGGCATGTTCCCCGGCGCGCGTTATGATGGCGTGTTTTCGATGTGGTACGGCAAGGGCCCGGGCGTCGACCGCACCATGGATGTCATCCGCCATGCCAATGCCGTAGGCACCAGCGAGCATGGTGGCGTGCTGCTGCTCGTCGGCGACGACCATGGCGCTGTGTCCTCCACCTTGCCCCATCAGAGCGAGCACAATCTAATTTCGGCCATGGTGCCGCTGCTGTCGCCGGCGGGTGTCGGCGAGTATATCGACTACGGACTGCTCGGCTGGGCGATGAGCCGCTATTCAGGCGCCTGGGTCGGCTTCAAGTGCCAGACCGAAATCGTCGAATGCTCGGCGACCGTCGATCTCGATCCAGGCCGACTGGAGATCGTCACCCCTGCCCTGCCGCTTCCGGCGGATGGCCTGTCGATGCGCTGGCCCGACGGGCAGCAGGCGATGGAGCGTCGGCTCGAAACCAAGCTCGCCGCTGTGCTGGCCTTCGCCCGCGCCAATCGCCTCGACCGCCAGGTCTGGCCCTCCCCTACAGCCCGGCTCGGCATTGTCTCGACCGGCAAGTCCTGGCTCGACCTCAAGGGCGCGTTATCGCTGCTCGGTGTCGACGAGGGACGCGCGGCCGAGCTCGGCATCCGCCTCTACAAAGTCGGAATGGTCTGGCCGCTGGAGCCGGAGGGTCTGCGTGAGTTCGCCGACGGGCTGGAGCAGGTCCTCGTCGTCGAGGAGAAGCGTCCCGTCATCGAAGAGCAGATCAAGTCGCTTCTGTTCAACCTGCCGGGCGATCGCCGCCCGCAGGTGTTCGGCAAGGTCGGCCCGGATGGGGCCCCTCTCCTGCCCTCGATCGGCGAGATTGGCGCGCTTTCGGT
Source organism: Aminobacter carboxidus (assembly GCF_014863355.1). GTDB lineage: Bacteria > Pseudomonadota > Alphaproteobacteria > Rhizobiales > Rhizobiaceae > Aminobacter > Aminobacter carboxidus. The sequence continues at coordinate 114,276 of NZ_JACZEP010000003.1, forward strand.
GGCCCACGCCATCTTGCAATGGCTAGGTACCAACGATCCGGATCTCGCCGCCCGCGCTGTACAGCTGTCAACTGTCGGGGCCCCCTCCGCTGCCGTGCCGGGCCTGCTCAACCGCGAGCCCTATTTCTGCTCGGGTTGTCCGCACTCGACATCGACTGTCGTGCCCAAGGGCAGCCGCGCCTCGACCGGCATCGGTTGCCACATGATGGTGATCGGCATGGAGCGCGACACCTCGACCTTCACCCAGATGGGCGGCGAAGGCGGCTCGTGGATCGGCCTGTCGCCCTTCACCGACGAGAAGCACATCTTCGTCAACATGGGCGACGGCACCTATTTCCATTCCGGGCTGCTGGCCATCCGCGCCGGCATCGCTGCGAAGGTCAACGCCACTTACAAGATCCTCTACAACGACGCGGTCGCCATGACCGGCGGTCAGCGCCATGATGGCGAGCTGTCGGTGCCGTCGATCGTCGGCCAGATGCTGGCCGAGGGCGCCAAGCGGGTTGTCGTCGTCTCCGAACGTCCTCACCTGCTGGCCGGCCAGCTTCCGCGTTCAGTTGTTGTGCGCCACCGCGACGAACTCGATCAGGTGCAACGCGAGCTGCGCGAGGTCGAGGGTGTTACGGTGCTGGTCTACGATCAGGTCTGCGCCGCCGAGAAACGCCGTCGCCGCAAGCGCGGCACCTACCCTGTCTCGCCCAAGCGCGCCTTCATCAACGAACTGGTCTGCGAAGGTTGCGGTGATTGCTCGGCTGTCTCGAATTGCATCTCCATCGAACCGCGCGAGACCGAGTTTGGCCGCAAGCGCACCATCAACCAGTCGAGCTGCAACACCGATCTTTCCTGCATCAAGGGCTTTTGCCCGAGCTTCGTCACTGTCGAAGGCGGGCAACTGCGCAAGCCACAGGCCAAGGCTGCCGCCGGCGTCGATGCCGGCCTTGCCGAACCCAGCCGCCCCATTCTGGGCAATGGGCCCTACAGCGTGCTCCTAACCGGCATCGGGGGAACCGGCGTCATCACCGTCAGCGCCATCCTTTCGCAAGCGGCCCATCTCGACGGCCTGTCGCTGCTAACACTCGACCAAACCGGCCTCGCGCAGAAGAACGGGGCGGTGGTTTCGCATATCCGCCTGGCGCGTCAGCCCGAGTTGCTCAATGCCGCCCGCATTGGGCCGGGCGAGGCCGACCTGGTACTCGGCTTCGATCTCGTTGTCGCCGCCTCGCAGAACGCCATCGCCACCTTCGGCAAGGGGCGCACCAAGGCCGTGGTCGACGACCACTTCGCCCCGACCGCCTCCTTCGTCAAGGATACGACGATGGATTTCCGCGAAGGTGCCACGCTGCAGCGGTTGCGCAATGCCGGTGGCGAGGGCGCGCTCACGACCCTTCCGGCCATGAAGCTCGCAACGGCGCTGTTCGGCGACGCGATTGCCGCCAACATGTTCCTGCTCGGCCACGCCTGGCAAAAGGGCATGGTGCCGCTCAGTCGCGCTTCGATCGAAAAGGCCATCGACCTCAACGGCGCCGGCGTCGCCATGAACCGCGCTGCCTTTGCCTGGGGCCGGCGCTCGGCCGAAGACATGAATTTTGTCAGCCGGCAGGCTGGCACGTTGCCGGCTGCGCCAGAATTCATGTCGCTCGACGAGATTGTCGCGCACCGGGTGGCATTCCTTACGAGCTACCAGAACGCCGGATATGCTGAGCGATATCGTGCGTTGGTCGACAAGGCCCGGCAGGCCGAGGCGAGGGTGGCTTCGGGACAGGAAGTTTTCGCTGCCGCCGTCGCCAGGACTGCATTCAAGCTCATGGCGTACAAGGACGAGTACGAGGTGGCGCGGCTGCATCGCGATCCGGTCTTTCGGCAGAAGCTCGCCGCGCAGTTCGAAGGCGATTTCAAGCTGCAGTACAATCTGGCGCCGCCGATGCTGACGCGCACCGATGCGCGCACAGGCCATCCTGCCAAGATCGCCATCGGCAGCCGCTGGATCGAACCTGCCTTCGCGGTGCTTGCACGCCTCAGAGGCCTGCGCGGCACGCGTTTCGATCCGTTCGGCCGCACTGCTGAACGCAAGATGGAGCGGAGGCTGGTGGCGGAATACTTCACGCTGGTCGAAGAGCTTGTCGTTCGCCTATCGGTATCGAACCTGGCGACGGCCACAGAACTTGCCGGATTGGCCGAGACCGTCCGCGGCTATGGCCATGTGAAACTCGCGGCTGTGGGGCGGTACGAGCAGCGCAAGTCCGAACTGCTCGCGGCCTTTGGCCATGCAGCATCTGTGGGGCAGGCGGCCTGAAGGTCGTAGTCCCATCAATGCGCTGAATCGGAGACGGCTGATCGATTCAGGAGTTTCATTGGACGGTGGAATCGCTGCACGCGATTCTGCCGGCCATGCAAAAGCCGAGCCCCATCCTGCACCTCCAGCGTCGTGATCCGAGCCGAAATATGGCCCGGTTCTACTGCCTATCACTGGAAAGCTCGCTGTTCGGTGACGCGGTGCTGGTGCGGGAGTGGGGGCGTATTGGCACGTTGGGCAGGAGGCGGCTCGACCTGTACGCTACTGCCGCCCAGGCGCAGGATGCTCTGCGCCGTCTGGCGGCTTCCAAGGTCCGCCGCGGCTACAGTTCTGTCGGTTGACAGCTGTCAACGAGCTGGTGACAGGTCCGAAACGACCGCTGTCGTGTGCCGTTTCGCTTCCGTCACAATGGTTAATTTCCGTTAACTATAAACAAGTTGACTCGACTCGCCCTCTCCAGCACCCTTGTTACGGTAAATGGTCGTAATTCGATGCGTCCAGCGTAACCGCCTCAGCAATCCGTTATCCACGCTCCATCACGTTAAAATGTGTGAAGGCGTAACCCGGATTCGGATTCCGCAGCGAATCGGCGCATAAATCTTAACGAAGCCTGACGGTGCGTCGCTCATGCGGCTGCCGGACGGCGAGAGGGGACTAAAGACTTGGTTGGGGCAGTTCAAGCACGGGCGGAAAACGCGAGCGAAGAGGCCGAGGTCATGGCGACTGATCGTGCCATTGCGCGCGACGCCGAGATGTTGTCGGCGCAATTGCAGGCGATGCGCGACCGGCTGTTTTCGCCGACTTCGAAAAAGGCCTTGCGCAAGTTCTCAAGCGGTGAAGCGGCGCGTCTGATCGGCGTTACCGACGGCTATCTGCGCCAGCTCTCCATAGCAGGTGAGGGGCCGCAGCCGGAGACCGGGGCAGGGGGGCGCCGCTATTACGCGCTCGACGACATTAACGGGTTACGCCGGCATCTCGCCGAGCAGAACCCGACCAAGGCGCGTCACTATCTGCCGCGCCGCGATGCCGGGCGCGGTGAGCACTTGCAGGTCATTGCCGTCACCAACTTCAAGGGCGGTTCGGGCAAGACCACGACCAGCACCCATCTCGCCCAGCATCTGGCACTCGCCGGCTATCGCGTGCTCGCCATCGACCTCGATCCCCAGGCGTCGATGTCGGCGCTGTTTGGCTATCAGCCCGAACTCGACCTCAACGGCAACGACACGCTGTACGGTGCGATCCGCTATGACGAGGAGCGCCGGCCGCTCTCTGAGATCATCCGCCGGACCTATTTCGACGGGCTTGACTTCGTGCCTGGCAATCTCGAACTGCAGGAGTTCGAGCACACCACGCCGCAGATGCTGGCGGCGCGCCAGGCTGGCGACAGCAAGGCGATGTTCTTTGCCCGCGTCCAGGCAGCGCTGCAGAGTGTTGCCGACGACTACGACGTCGTTGTCATGGACTGCCCGCCACAGCTCGGCTTCCTGACCCTGTCGGCGCTGTGTGCCGCGACCTCGGTGCTGGTGACCATTCACCCGCAGATGCTCGACGTCGCCTCGATGAGCCAGTTCCTGTTCATGACCGCCGATCTGCTGTCGGTGGTGCGCGAGGCGGGCGGCGAACTGAATTTCGATTTCATGCGCTACCTGATCACCCGCTACGAGCCCAACGACGGACCGCAGACGCAGATCGTTGGTTTCTTGCGCTCGTTGTTTGGCGATCGCGTGCTGACCGCGCCTCTGGTCAAGTCGACGGCGTTCTCCGATGCCGGCCTGACCAAGCAGACACTTTACGAAGTGTCGCGCGAGAGCTTCAGCCGCGCCACCTATGACCGCGCGATGGAATCGTTGACAGCTGTCAACGGCGAGATCGAGGCCCTGATGCTCAAGGCCTGGAATCGGGCGGCGTGAGGGAGGCTGGCATGGCATTGAACCGCAAGGACCAGCTCAAGGCGTTGTTCGGCACTGTCGAGACCGCGCCGGTATCCGCAACCCCGACCGAGACTGCGCCGGAAACCAAGTCGGCCGAGCCGGAAGCGGCGCGTCCGCGCAGCGCCTCGGGCGCCGTCAAGGCGATGGGGCTGTCGCTAGGTGGGCTGTCCAAGGAGATTGAGGAAGCGCGCAGGCTGAAGGAGAGCCTGGACGCCGCCGAACGCGTGACCCAGGTGGACACGACGCTGGTCGAGGCGTCGTTCGTTGCCGACCGGCTCGACCATGGTGCCCAGGATCCGGATTTCGAGGCGCTGGTCAGCAGCATTGAGACGTCGGGCCAGCAGGTTCCCGTGCTGCTCAGGCCGCATCCCGACAAGCCGGGGCGCTACCAGACGGCCTATGGCCACCGCCGCGTGCGCGCAGCGGGTAAGCTTGGCGTTCCTGTCCTGGCTATCGTGCGGCCGTTGTCCGATGTCGAGCTGGTGCTTGCCCAAGGCAAGGAAAACAGCGAGCGGCGCGATCTCTCCTTCATCGAGCGTGCGTTGTTCGCGCATGAACTGATCGGACGCGGCTTCGAGCGCAGCATCGTCCAGGACGCGTTGTCGCTGCACAAGGCCGAGATGACGCGCTTTCTCCAGGTCGCCGACGCAGTGCCCGAGCAAATCGTGCGCGCCATCGGTGCCGCACCCAAGGTCGGTCGGCCGCGCTGGATGGCGCTTGCAGAGCTGCTGAAGAGTGAGGCGGCACGCGTCAAGGCGGACGACGAGATCACCAGCCAGCGTTTCCGCGCTGCTGCAAGCGACGAACGCTTCAACCTGCTGTTCACGCGGCTGCAGCGCAGGGGCGAGCCTGTTGTTGGCGGCGCGCGCGAAATCCGTGACGGCAAGGGCAGGGCAGTGGCGCATTTGACTGTCGCCAAGGGCAAGGCCCGGGTCGATTTTGTCGAAAAAATTGCCGACGGCTTCGAGGATTTCCTCGGTGAGGAACTGCCCAGGCTGTTGGAGAGGTTCGAACAGGAGCGCGGCCAAGCGGCTGGGCAAGACTAGATTTGTCCACCGCCCGCGAGACCGGCGCATCCTTCATGGCAGCGCCGTCAGCGGACGGGGAGCGTAAGGCGTCCGTGCCAATGTGTAGAGGACTGGAACTAGAAGGATAACCGGCAAGAAAAAGGCCCCCGAAACGTCGCCATTCCGGAAGCCCTCATCAATGTAGCAATTGTGAGAGAATCATTTCCGGGCCGACTTGTCAACCACTGGACGCGTTCCGGAACGCCTTTGGCTTGCCTCCAAGTGAGGTGAACGAGGATGATCGAGCATATTTCGACGACGCCCTTTGGGCGGCGATCGCTATCGCTTGCCATGGTGGCAGGTCAGATGGCGGCCGACAGCTGCGCGCCTGGCGCCAGTACCAATAAATGGCAGGTGTTTCGTGCCGTCTGCGAGGCCAAGGGATTGCTTGGCGCCAGCGATCGCGCGCTTGCCGTACTCAACGCTTTGCTGAGCTTTCATCCCGACACGGATCTCGTGGAAGGGGAGGGGCTTGTGGTGTTTCCTTCCAATACCCAGCTGGCGCTCAGGGCGCATGGCATGGCGCCGGCGACGCTCAGGCGGCATCTCGCTGTGCTTGTCGACTGTGGCCTGGTGGTGCGCCGCGACAGCCCCAATGGCAAGCGCTACGCCCGCAAAGGCTATGACGGGGCGATCGAGCAGGCCTTTGGCTTCGATCTGACGCCGCTTCTGGCCCGGGCAAAAGAGTTTGAGCGGCTGGCAGAGGCAGTCAGGTCTGAACGGCGGGCACTGTTGCTGGTACGCGAGCGCATTACCATCCTGCGCCGTGACATTGCCAAGATGATCGCCTTCGGCCTTGAAGAGGGCATAGCAGCCGACTGGCAGCGCCTGCATCTCGAATATCGCGAGATCACGGCCACGATTCCACGCACGGCGAGCCGCCTTGAGCTTGAGCCGATTGCCAAAGATCTCGCCCTGCTTGCCCAGGAGGTGCGCAAGACGCTGGAAAGTCACGTTAAAACTGAAGAAACAAGCGCCAATGAGTCTCATTTCGAGCGTCACATACAGAATTCAAATACACACCCTCATGAATTTGAACCCGGCCTCGAAAAAGGCCAAGGGACGGCCGCTGCGGTGAAACTGGAGGCGAAGAGCCAGCCACCAACGGGTTATCCGCTTGGCATGGTGCTGCGCGCTTGCCCTGACATTGCCGATTACGCACGAAACGGTATTTCGGGCTGGGCGGATCTGGTTGAAACGGCAAATCTGGTGCGCGGCGCGCTCGGCGTCAGTCCGGATGCCTGGAACCAGGCCTGTGAAGCGATGGGGGCGGTGGATGCCGCGATCATGGTGGCGGCGATGCTGCAGAAGGGCGAAGCGATTTCCAGCCCGGGTGGCTATCTGCGCAGCCTGACAGCCAAGGCCTGTGCCGGCGAATTCTCGATCGGTCCGGTGCTGATGGCGCTGCTGCGTGGTCGGGGAGGGGCTGCGCAGACGAGGGCTGGGTGACATCCGGGCCGCTTTGCCGAGTTGATTGAACTTGAATTGAGCGCATAATGTGCACATATTGAACGCATGGATATCAAAGTAAGTCCGGAGCGTGTCATGGCAGCTCAAAGTCTGGGAACATCAGTGGCTCATTTTGGTGAGGCACGGTCGCAATTCCTGTCGGCACGCCGCGTGTCGGAGCTGCTGGGGGTGACCCAGGCAGACTTGGCCAGGCTGGTTGGCGTTGCCCGCAACACCCTGACCGCACGTTCTGGAGCGCGCAAGGTAGACCAGGCACTCAGCCCCGTCGTCCGCATCCTGGCGATGGCCGCTGAAATGGCCGGCGACGAAAGCCGCGCTGCGATCTGGTTCAAGCACCAGCCGATCCCCGGTTGGGCCGGCAAGACGGCTTATGATCTGGTCGGCGAAGGCAAGGCCGACAAGGTTCTAGCCTATCTGGAGGCGGTGCGCTCGGGCGTTTATGCCTGAAGCCAGCTTGCAGCGAACGCTGTGGCGGGCCTTCGTGCCGCGCTGGGCGCACATGCCGCTTTCGGGCGAGGGGGCCGCGCGTTTTGGCGGACGCTGGAATCCAGTCGGCTCGCCGACGCTGTATGCAGCCTGCGAGCTGTCGACCGCCTGGGCCGAATACAATCAGGGTTTTGTCCAGCATCCGGCGCTGATCGCCCAGCTCGAGCTGTCGGAAGCGAGGCTTGTCGATCTGACAGATGCGACGGTTTTGCAGAAACTCGGCATCGATGCCAGCATTCACAATTGCGAGTGGCGCGCCGATCTTGACGAGGGTAGGACACCTCAGACCCATCTGCTGCGGCAGCGTCTGCTGACAGAGGGGGTTGACGGCATCGTCTACCCCTCCTTCATGTCGCCTGGCGGCGGCTGCGTCGCCCTGTGGCACTGGAACGGTCCGGGCCAACCGTCGCTCAAGGTCATAGATCCCGATCAACGCCTGCCGAAGACACCTGCCTCCTGGCTTTAGGCCTTGGGTTACACAACCAATCGCGCCGCACGCCCGAGCTTGCGTTCGGCGTCGTTGTAGTAGTGCGAAGCCTGGCTGACGGAGCGGTGCTGCGATTGCTGCATGGCATCGAGCAGCGGGATGCCGCGGCGCGCCGCCTCGGTGAGGTAGCCCGAGCGCAGGCCGTGGGCGGAGAATTCGTGCGGATCGAGGCCTGCGGCGGCAATACGGCGCTTGAGGATGAGATTGACGGCCTGCGGGGTCAGCGCACGGCGCTGGACATGGCCCCACTGGTCAATGGCGCGGAACACCGCACCTTCGACGAGCTCGGCCCGGGCGATCCAGTCGTTGAGCGCCGTCACCGGCCGACCGATCAGGAATACCGCTGTTTCCGTATCGGTGTTGGTGGTCTTGGTGCGGCCGAGATGGATCTTCAGGCACGGCAATGTGCCGCCATCGACATTGAGCGGATCGACCGGCACCGGCGCTTCCTCCACAAGCTGTTCGAACCGAAGGCCTGCTGCCTCGCTGCGCCGGCGCCCGCCGGACGCAAAGGCGAAGAGCAGCAGGGCGCGATCGCGGCAATCAGCCAGACTGTCACCGGCGCAGGCTTGCAGCACCGCAGTCAGGATGTCAGCCGTGACCGCTTTTAGGCTCTTGCGGATACGCGGACGCCCGGCGGCGCGGACGGCAAGCTTGATCGCGCTAGTGACCCCGGGCGCGTTGAAATGACCTGTCAGGCCGCGCCATCTGGTCAAGGTCGACCAGCTCGACAGCTTGCGCCGGACGGTGGCCGGTGCGTGCGGTCTTTGGGCCAGGCGCAGCAGGCCCTGGTCACGTAGCGATGCCGCCACAGCCTCGGGCATGCCATGGGCAAGATCGCTGTCGCGGCGGGACACATCCCACAGATGATGGGCGACAAATTTCAGCAGCAAGGCCTCAGGCGCCGGCCACGGCAGTGCCGCGCCGGTCGCAGCCAGGCACCAGGCCTCGAGGTAAAACAGATCGGAAGCGAGTGCCCGCAGGGAGTTTTCGCCAATCCCTTGGTTGGCGAGATGACGCAAGGTGGCGACGTCGTCGTCGCAAAGCACGTCCGCCAGCTGCTTGCGCCGGTCAAACGGCAGGATACCGTCAAGGGCGTCGAGCGCCTCGGCCCTGTCCGCGCGACCGTCACCAGCGTTGGGGGCAGGGCCTGACTTGGTCGGCGGTTTGGCCATAGCATCTCTTTTCGACAGGATTTTGTGCCGCAAACAGCCGGGTTCGAGCCGGATTCTAGCGCTTCCGTGGCTGATTTCAATCACTATCGATAAGGGTTAGTTATCGATAATTAAACGGGCCAGTTTTCAGGATCGCCATGACTAAAGGTAAGGATATGATAGCTTTATGAACGGGAAATGTGTTAAGGTTAATCAATGCCTTACGTCTTGCCTGATTTGTCCCTCGATCAACTCATCGGGCCCGCCATGCGGGCAACCGAGGTTCTGGTACGTCTCGACGAGCGTGTGGCCCGTTCGCCGGTTGGCGCGGGCTTTGTCGCGCGCAGTCATTTTGCCGACGCCGTCTCGGCACTATGGCTCGAGGGTGAGCTCGTGCATGTCGAGGACCTGGTGCTGCACGACGCGCATATGGATCAGCGGGCGCCGACGCACGAGTTGACCCGGGCCCATGAAATCTTGCGGCTCAGGCGCCAGGTGCTTGCCAACAAGCCGGATTGGGCGCTCGGCCGCGACGGCCTTGCCGCTTTATGCGGGCGGTTTGCGGCAGCGGGGCCGATGGGCTCGGAGACGCAGTTGCAGGTGCCGGGGAAGGGCAGTGCTGTAGGCGGTCAGGATGACGAGCAGGAACCGGAGGACGACGGCCTCGGCTCAGGGAGCCTCAGTGCCGAATTGGCTGCGCTGGATGCAGCGCTTGGCCGCGCCAATGCAGTGCTTGACGCAGCACGGGCGCCGGCCACGGCAGGGCGCGATACGACGTTAGGCGGCGAGGCGGCCGCCACCCGAAATCCCTTGCTTTATGACGGTGACTGGGACGAGCAGGAGCGGCTGGGCGAGTGGAAGACTGCGCTCGCCAAGCTCGACGGTTTGCCAGCTCTGCTGCGTGCCGCGGTCGCTTTCGACGCCTGGAACGCCATTGCGCCGCTGCAGCATGCACCGTGGCTCGGTCGTCTGCTCGTCGCAGCACTGTTGCGTCAGGCCGGCACGACGACCGCGCAGCTGGCCGCGCTCTATCTCGGGGCCCGGGCCATTGGACGCGAGCGCCGGCAATCGCGCGACCGCACGACAAGGCTGATCGCCTTTGTCGACAGCGTCCATGAAAGTGCTGTGGCTGGGATCAAGGAACACGACCGGCTGATGCTGGCCAGGATGCAGATGGAGCGCCGGCTCAAGGGTCGGCGCTCGACGTCAAAGCTGCCGCAGCTGATCGATCTTGTGTTGTCGCGGCCGCTGGTCAGCAGCGGCATGATCGAAAAGGAACTCGGCGTCACCACCGCCGGCGCGCTCAATCTCATAGGCGAGCTCGATCTGCGAGAGTTCACGGGCAGAGGCAGGTACCGGGCCTGGGGTGTGATGTAGGGTCGGCCGGTGACGGAGGGCACCGTGCGTCACGGCTCGTAGCGGCCAGGCTCGAAACTGAAATCTTCAGCCGGGACGCCGTCGCCTCAGAGGCGTGATGTGAGGCAACGAAGCAAGCCGCGCTACTGGCTGCCGCGGCGCCACTTCAAGATGCTAGGGACCTGGGTCCGTTCGTTGTCGTCACCGCGAAGCAGAGGCGACCGCGATCCGGGGGCCTACCGCCCATCGGGCACGGTCATTGGCAGCGCCGGCGGTGGCCCGACTTGCTGACATAGAGCTCCACCAGTTCCTTATGGGGTGACGCGCGTCGGGCATCATCCAGGCTGAGCGTGGGAACCTCTATGGCCCAGCCTAGTAGCACTGCTAGGCATGCCTGCTCAAATTTGCCGACCAGACACGAGCGCGAGCAGGAAGTGGCCGGCGTCAAAAATGTGCGCCTCCATGCGCGGCAGGGCCTGCATCCATGAGCTGCGGGACATCGTCTCCCAGATGATGGCGCAATTCGTAAGGCTTGAAGGTGCCTGCCGGGTCAGGAAGTCCTGTGCAGCGTCTTCTCACCATTCGGCGAATGAGCCATCCTTGTGGCGCCAGATGGGGTTGCGCCAGCGATGGCCTTCCTTGGCGCGTTCCTTGACGTAGTCCTCGTCGATCTCGACCCCGAGGCCGGGGCCATTCGGGATGGTGACGTAACCGTCTTCGTAATGGAACACGTCCTTGTTCTTGGCGTAGTCCATCAGGTCGTTGGACTTGTTGTAGTGGATGCCCAGGCTCTGTTCCTGGATGAAGGCATTGTAGCTCACCGCGTCGAGCTGCAGGCAGGCGGCAAGCGCGATCGGACCGAGCGGGCAGTGGGGGGCCACGGCGACGTCATAGGCTTCGGCCATGGCAGCGATCTTGCGACATTCGGTGATGCCGCCGGCATGTGACAGATCCGGCTGGATGATGTCGACGACGCCTTCCTGGAGCACGCTCTTGAAGTCCCAGCGGCTATAGAGGCGTTCGCCAAGCGCGATTGGCGCCGATGACAGGGCAGCGATCTCTTTCAATGCCTCGCGGTTTTCGCTGAGCACCGGTTCCTCGATGAACATCAGCCTGTAGGGCTCGAGCTCCTTGACCAGGACCCGGGCCATCGGCCGGTGGACGCGGCCATGGAAGTCGACGGCGATGCCGACATGCGGGCCGACTGCCTCGCGCACCATGGCGACACGCTCGATCGCCGCATCGATCTTGTCGTGACTGTCGACGATCTGAAGCTCTTCGGTGCCGTTCATCTTGAGCGCGGTGAACCCGCGCGCAACGACGTCTTTGGCACCTGCTGCGACTTCCGACGGCCGGTCGCCACCGATCCAGGAATAGACCTTGATGCGGTCGCGGCAGCGCCCGCCAAGCAGTTCATGCACCGGCACGCCGAGTGCCCGGCCCTTGATATCCCACAGCGCCTGGTCGATGCCGGCAATCGCACTCATCAGGATCGGTCCGCCGCGGTAGAAACCACCGCGATACATGACGTTCCAGTGGTCCTCGATGAGCCGCGGATCCTTGCCTATCAGATAGTCGGCGAGTTCATGCACCGCCGCCTCGACTGTGTTGGCGCGGCCCTCGACCACGGGCTCGCCCCAACCGCTCACGCCCTCGTCTGTCTCGATCTTGAGAAACAGCCAGCGTGGCGGAACGATGTAGGTCTTGAGTGCAGTGATCTTCATGGTGTCGGCACTAACTCCGGATGGGCTGGCGTTCAGTCTTTCTTGTGCTGGCTCTTGGCGCGCGCGAGGTCGCGCGCGGCGAGATCGAGGATCTCGTTGGCGGCGACGCGCGCGGCGGCGGCGTCGCGCATGCGCAGCGCTTCGACGACGCCGTAGTGGACCCTGACTGCTTCGTCGCGCCGGTCGACGGAATTGGCCGTCGCCTCGAGCGCGAAGTTCAGCGCCGTCTCGATCATTCCGCCGATCTGGCGAAAGATCGGGTTGTGGCAGGCACCATAAAGGACCTGGTGAAAGGCGGCGTCCGAGCGGGCAAAACGCGCAACGTCGCTTCCCGCTGCTTCCATGCCTTTCCATGCCAGTTCGAGATCGGCGATCTCCTGCAGCGAGGCTCTGGTCGCGGCAAGTTCGGCGACCAGCGGCTCGATGGCACGGCGGGTTTCCAGGATGGAGTCGAACAATTTTGGATCAAGTGTGTTCGGCGCGTGCCACTCCAGCACCTGGGGATCAATGATGTTCCAGTTGTCGCGCTCGCAGACGACGGTGCCGATGCGCGGGCGGCTGAGAACAAGGCCCTTGGCTGCGAGCGTCTTGAGCGCTTCGCGGATGACGGTGCGGCTTACGCTATATTCCGTGCAGAGGTCGATTTCGCTCGGTAGCGTGCTGCCCACCGGATAGTTGCCGGCGAGGATCTGCGAAGCGATAGCACGCACGACATCGGGCAGGACGCGCGGTCGACGTGACTTCGCTTGCGCTTCAGGTGCCTCGTTGATGTTCATGCGTTCTCCTCCCCCAAGAGCGTTTTCTCGTTCTTATGTCCGCTTCGTATGCCGGACAATGCGCCCCTGCGATCATCCATGACGACGCCGCAAAAGGAAGTTATCTCATTTATCATACCAACGCAATTGACTGGTATGATAAAAGAAGCTAGCGTTTGTCATCCGGGCTGAGTGCCCGGCACCTTTGGGAGGAGTTCACATGCGATTGTTGAAGACGGCGCTCGTCGCGGGCGCCCTTGCGGTTCTGTCTGCCACCACCATTGCTTCTGCCTATGCGCAGGAAACCAAGATCGGCTTCATCGTGAAGCAGCCCGAGGAGCCCTGGTTCCAGGACGAGTGGAAGTTTGCCGACCAGGCTGCCAAGGAAAAGGGCTTTACGCTGGTCAAGATCGGCGCCGAGGACGGCGAGAAGCTGATGTCGGCGATCGACAATCTCGGCGCCCAGGGCGCCCAGGGCTTCGTCGTCTGCACGCCCGACGTGAAACTCGGGCCTGGCATCGTCGCCAAGGCTGCAGCCAACAACCTCAAGGTGATGACCGTCGATGACCGTCTGGTCAGCGCCGACGGCAAGCCGATCGAGGAAGTGCCGCATATGGGCATCTCGGCCACCAAGATTGGCGAGGCCGTCGGCCAGGCGATCGTCGACGAAATGAAGGCCCGCGGCTGGAAGGCCGAAGAGGTCGGTGCGATCCGTGTCTCCTATGACCAACTGCCGACCGCTGTCGATCGCGTCGAGGGCGCCATCTCGGTGCTCAAGGCCAACGGCTTCAAGGCCGAGAACATCTTCGATGCGCCACAGGCGAAGACCGACACCGAAGCCGCGCTCAACGCAGCGACGGTTGTCCTGAACAAGAACGCCAACATCAAAAAGTGGGTCGCCTTCGGCCTCAACGATGAAGCGGTTCTGGGTGCCGTTCGCGCTTCGGAAGGCGTCGGCATCGCAGCTGACGGCATGATCGGCGTCGGCATCGGCGGCGCGGACTCGGCGATCAACGAGTTCAAGAAGCCGTCGGCTACCGGTTTCATCGGCTCGGTGATCATCTCGCCGAAGCGCCATGGCTATGAGACCGCGCTCAACATGTACGAGTGGGTTGCCAACGGCAAGGAACCGGAGAAGCTCATCCTGACCGCCGGTGCGCTTGCCAAGCGCGACGACTTCGAAAAGGTCCGCGCGGAACTCGGCATCGAGTAGTCACCGCCACATTGAACGGTGTCCGGCGGCGGTGTTTGCTGCCGCCGGACATTCAGGAGGACCGTCGATGTCATTTCTCGAATTTTCCCACATCTCGAAAGCCTATCCTGGCGTCCAGGCACTGTCCGATGTGTCGTTTTCCGTCACCAAAGGGGCCGTCCATGGCCTGATGGGCGAAAATGGTGCTGGCAAGTCGACGATGATCCGGGTGCTCTCGGGCGACCAGCATGCCGATACCGGCGACATCATCATCGATGGCCAGGTCCAGAAATACGCCTCGACGCGTGACGCCTTCCATGCCGGCGTCATCGTCATTCATCAGGAACTGCAGCTGGTTCCGGAGCTTACCGTCGCGGAGAACCTTAGGCTTGGCCGCTTTCCGGCCAATGCCGGTGTCATCCAGTCGCGGCAGATGTTTTCGGAAGTCGGCGACAAGCTGAAATCGGCCGGCATCGACATCGACCCGCGCCGCAAGGTCAAGACGCTGTCGATCGGCGAGCGGCAAATGGTCGAGATCGCCAAGGCGATCATGCTCGATGCACGCGTCATCGCGTTGGACGAGCCGACCTCATCGTTGTCGTCGCGCGAAAGCGAAATTCTCTTCAGCCTGATCGAGCGCCTGCGCGCCGAAGGCAAGGTCATTCTCTACATCTCCCATCGCCTCGACGAGGTGTTTCGGCTCTGCGACAGCCTGACCGTGCTGCGCGACGGCAAGCTGGCCGCCCATCATCCGAGCCTCGAAAACGTCACGCGCGAACAGGTGGTGGCGGAGATGGTCGGTCGCGAGATCTCCAATGTCTGGGGCTGGCGTGCGCGCACGGTGGGCGATGTCAGGCTGAAGGCTGAAGGCATCGCCGGCGAGAAGCTCGTGCAACCGGCGAGCTTCGAGGCCAGGGCTGGCGAAATTCTTGGCTTCTTCGGACTGATCGGCGCGGGCCGTTCAGAGTTGATGCGCCTGGTCTATGGCGCCGACATGCGCAGCGGCGGAACGATCAGCGTCGACGGACAGGCGATACGCGCCGTCGACCCGCGCCAGGCGATACGCGCCGGCATCGTGCTGTGCTCCGAAGATCGCAAGCATGACGGCATCATCCAGGGGCGCTCGCTGGAGGAGAACATCAACATCTCCTCGCGTCGTCACAACACGCGCTTCGGTATCCTCAATCCGCGCAAGGAAGCCGAAATCGCCGAGACCTACATCAAGAAGCTCAAGGTCCGCACGCCTTCGCGCAAGCAAGACATCCTGAACCTGTCCGGCGGCAACCAGCAGAAGGTCATCCTCGGCCGCTGGCTTTCCGAACAGGGCGTCCGCGTCCTCATCGTCGACGAGCCGACACGCGGCATCGATGTCGGCGCAAAGTCCGAAATCTACGAAATCCTCTACCAGCTCGCCGAGCAGGGCATGGCGATCATCGTCGTCTCCAGCGAACTGCCCGAGGTAATGGGCATCTGTGACCGCATCCTTGTCATGTGCGGCGGCCGCATCTCGGCGCACATCGACCGCAACGATTTCAGCGAGCGCGCAATCCTGGCAGCAGCGCTTCCCGACAAGAAGACGCCAGCCGCAATCGCATCCTGAGGGGACTGAGCATGACAAACTCTTTCAAGAAGATACTGCTCGGCGACCAGGGCCTCGTCGTGATCTTCGTTCTGGCCTTCGCGCTGGTGTCGATCTTTGTCCCGAACTTTCTGACCGAGCGCAACATGCTGGGCCTGCTGCAGTCGGTGGTCACCGTCGGCATCGTCGCCTGCACGATGATGTTTTGCCTGGCGGCACGGGACTTCGATCTGTCGGTCGGGTCGATCGTCGCCTTTGCCGGCATGGTTGCCGTCATGGCCTCGAATGCCACCGGTTCGATCATGATTGGCATCCTCGCCGCCCTTCTTTGCGGCGGCGCCGTCGGCCTGATCAACGGCGTGGTCATTGCCAAGTTCCGCATCAACGCGCTGATCACCACGCTGGCGACCATGCAGATCGTGCGCGGCCTGGCGCTGATCGCGTCGGACGGCCGGGCGGTCGGCATCAACGATCCCCATTTCTACCAGCTTGCGCTATCCAAGTTGCTCGGCGTTCCGACGCCGATCTGGGTGCTGGCAATGCTGTTCGTGGTGTTCGGTTTCGTTCTGAACCGCACGGTGTTCGGCAAGAACACACTGGCCATCGGCGGCAATCCGGAAGCGTCGCGCCTGGCTGGCGTCAATGTCGACTGGACGCGCATCTGGATCTTCACCCTGCAAGGCATGGTCTGCGCCATCGCCGGCATCCTGCTCGCCTCGCGCATCACCTCGGGCCAGCCCAATGCGGCCATTGGCCTGGAGCTGTCGGTCATCTCGGCTTGCGTGCTCGGTGGCGTGTCGCTGGCCGGTGGCCGCGCGGCGATCGCCGGCGTGATCGTCGGTGTGATGATCATGGGCATCGCCGAGAATGTGATGAACCTGCTCAACATCCCGGCCTTCTACCAGTACATCGTCCGTGGCGTGATCCTGCTGCTCGCCGTGTTGCTCGACAACCTCAGGTCTAGCGCGCTCGGACGCCGTTGAGATGCACGGATTTGTCGAGCTTGAAAACGACTGCCTGTCGCTGCGGCTGAGCACGACAGGCGGGGCGGTCGTTGACGGCCATACGCGCGATGGACGTCGCTTCCTGCGCCGACATGACGACGGCGCCTTCGACGTCTTGCGCTCGGCATGCTTTCCGCTGTTTCCCATCGGCAATCGCGTCGAGGGCAACGGTTTCGAGCTGGCCGGCAAAAGTTATCGTTTCAAGCCCAACACGGCCGAGCCGAACTACATCCATGGCGACGGCTGGCTGGCCAAATGGAACGTTGCAGATGCATCGGCCACGCATGTTCGGCTCGTCTTCGAGCAGCCGCGCCCCGTCAATTCGCCTCACATCTATCGTGCGGTCCAGACCATCACGCTTGATGGTGCAACGGTGACCTTAGCGCTTTCGGTTACAAACCGGGGCGACGAAACGCTACCGTTCGGCATCGGCTTCCACCCCTATTTTCCCCGGACCGAGGGCACACGAATCATCGCGCCGGCGGCCGCTTGGTGGAGCGAGCGCGAGGGCTATCTGCCCGGCGTGCGCACGCCGATCCCAGACAGCGCCGATTTCGCGACGCCGCGCCGGCTGCCGCGCCGTAGGTTGAACAATTGCTTCGAAGGCTGGAGCGGGCAGGCGCGGATCATCTGGCCGGAGGTGAAGCTCGCCGCGGATATCGCCGCCGATCCAGTATTCTCGCGCTACATGCTCTACGCGCCGGAGGACGACGCAAGCTTCTTCTGCCTGGAGCCGATGTCGCACACACCCAATGCGCTGGCGCTTGCCGGGCCAGATGCGCTGCATCTCCTGGCATCCGACGAGACGCTCGCCGGCGCTTTTTCGATCACTGTTTCTGACTGCGAGGACTTCCAATGAGCGACCGTCTTGTCGGCAAGCGCATTTTCCTGACCGGTGCAGCACAAGGCATTGGCCTCGCCATAGCCCAGGAATGCCTGAAGGAAGGCGCGAAACTCTTTATCGTCGACCGCGACGGACCTCTGCTGCGCGAGACAGTGGAACGGCTCAACGCAGACGAGGGCACGCTCGCTTGTGCCGAAGCCGATATCTCCGACGCTTCGGCTATCGCTGCCGCCATGACGCAGGCCGACAAGACGATCGGCCCGGTCAATGCGCTGATCAACAATGCCGGCATCAACGTCTTCAATTCGCCGCTCGAGACCACCGATGCCGAGTGGCAGCGCTGCTTCGATGTCAATCTCAAGGGCGCATGGAACTGCTGCAAGGCGGCACTGCCTGCTATGATTGCGGCGGGTGGCGGGGCAATCCTCAACATCGCCTCGACGCACTCCTTCACCATCATTCCGCACACCTTCCCCTATCCGCTCGCCAAGCACGCGCTGCTTGGTCTCACCAAATCCCTGGCGCTCGAATATGCGGCTGCCGGTGTGCGCGTGAACGCGCTCGCGCCCGGCTATGTCGAGACGCAGAAGAACATCGACTACTGGAACAGCTTTGCCGATCCGGCAAAGGCGCGCGCCGACACGATGGCACTGCACCCCGGAAAGCGCATCGCCACCACCACCGAGATCGCCAAGGCGGCCGTGTTCATGATCTCGGACGAATGCCCGTTCATGAACGCTGCCTGTCTTGTCGTCGACGGTGGCCTGAGCGTCCTCCAGCACGCCGCGCAGTGAGGGGACGATGTCCGCAGCATCCGTCATCGTGGCAATCGATTGGGGAACCACCCGCATGCGGGCGTGGCTCCTCGATGCCGAAGGTGCCGCCCGTGCCGAACATCGCAGCGACGAAGGGCTGACCACAGCCCAGACGGTCGGCTTCGAGCCCATTCTCGAACGGTGCCTTGCTGCCTTGCGCGCGCCGGACGACGTGCCGGTCATCATTTGCGGTATGGCTGGCGCGCGCCAGGGATGGATCGAGGCGCCTTATGTCGACGTCCCGTCCTCAATTGCGGCGATCCTGAGGGGCGCCGTCCGCGTTCCCCATGCGGGGCGCGACATCCGCATCGTGCCGGGCCTTGCCTGTCGCAGTCTCGACGCCCCCGACGTGATGCGGGGCGAGGAGACGCAACTGGCTGGCGCGAAGCTCGAGACTGCCGGCCGCCATGTGGTCTGTATGCCGGGTACCCACTCCAAATGGGTGATTGTCGACAGCGGCGCCGTCGAGACTTTCCGGACGTGGCCAACCGGCGAATTGTTCGCGCTGCTCTCAGGTCACTCCATCCTGCGCCATTCGATTGGCGAGCAGCCGGACGCCGTCTCGACGGAGAACCCGGTATTTGCAACAGCCTGCGAGATCGCGCTCGCTGACGGCGGCGATTTCGCCTCGCGACTGTTTTCGATCCGGGCCGGCTCGCTGCTTCATGGTCTGACGCCTGAGGACGCGGCGGCTAGGCTATCCGGCCTGATGATCGGCAGCGAGGTGGCGTCTGCTCGGCGACAATTTCTCCATGCTGACCGAAGTGTGACCCTTGTCGCATCAGGCACGCTCGCCACGCTTTATCGCCGTGTTTTCGAGATCGCCGAGCTAGCGGTCCGCGACATCGATGCCGACACCGCAGTGCGCATCGGCCTGTTTGAAGCGGCGCGCCAGAATGAAATGATCGATGGAGTGCCGGCATGACCAGAACAGCGGAATTTCCGAAATTGCGGCGCGGACTTGTCGCGATCCTGCGCGGGCTCACCCCCGATCAGGCTGTTGCGGTGGCCGGCGCGGTCTACGCGGCCGGCATCGAGGCAATCGAGGTACCGCTCAACTCGCCGGAGCCTTTTGTCTCCATCGCTTCCATCGTCGGCAGCCTGCCAGCTTCCGCGTTGATCGGAGCAGGTACAGTGCTTGACGCAACCCAGGTCGATAGCCTCGCCGAGGTCGGCGGCCGGCTCGTCGTCAGCCCCAACATCGATGCCGAGGTGATGGCCGCAGCTGCCCGCTACGGCATGGTGACCATGCCGGGGGTGATGAGCCCGACCGAGGCATTCACAGCGGTTCGGCTCGGGGCTTCGGCGCTGAAATTCTTCCCGGCCAGTGTGATCGGGGCAAGCGGTATCGCCGCGATGCGCGCAGTACTGCCCAAAGATACTGTCGTCGGCGCCGTTGGCGGTGTTTCCGATCGCGACTTCGCCAGCTACCGCGCCGCCGGCGTCACCGCGTTTGGGCTCGGCACCAGCTTGTTCCGCCCTGGCATGGGCGTCGAGGAAGTGGCGGCACGGGCAAGGTCCGCCGTTGCCGCCTGGAACGAGGCTTTCGAGGGCAACGACAATGCCGGCTAACGTTTTGGTATTGTCCGACCATGCCTGCGAACTCGGCGAGGGGCCGAGCTACGATCCGCTCGGTGACACGCTTTATTGGTTCGACATCGTCAACGGCCTGCTGCTGGAGAAACGTCTAGGTGAGGACCGCACCACAACGACCCAGCTCGGCCAGATGGCGAGCGCCCAGGCGTCCATCGATGGCGAGCGCCAGCTGATCCTGACCGAGACCGGCCTTCATGTCAGGAACAGGACGACAGGCGGCATGGCCCTTCACACGGCGGTGGAAGCAACCAACGCGTCCACCCGCTCCAACGACGCCCGCGTGCATCCATGCGGAGCTCTGTGGTTCGGCACGATGGGCAAGCATGCGGAGACCGGTGCAGGCAGGATCTACTGGTTCTTTCGCGGCGAGTTGCGCGAACTCTATGCCGGAATCTCCATCCCCAATTCGATCGCGTTCTCCCCTGACGGCACGGTTGCCTACTACGCCGACACCGCAGTCGGGCGCATCATGCGCGTTGCTTGCGACGCAAACACCGGCCTGCCCGAAGGCGCGCCCAAGGTTTTCGCCGAAAGCCAGGGTTCCGGCAGCTTCGACGGTTCGGTGGTCGACGCCGATGGAACCCTGTGGAACGCGCGCTGGGGTGAGGGACGGCTCGCCGCCTATACGCCCGGCGGCGAACTTGTCCGTTCGGTGCCGTTGCCGGTGAGCCAGCCGTCATGCCCGGCATTCCTAGGTAAAAATGCCGACCGTCTCGCGGTGACCTCCGCCTGGATCGAGTTCGGCGATGACGCGCGCCGGGCCGAGCCGGATGCCGGCATGACGTTTCTGGTCGACCTGCCGGTCAAGGGCCGGCTGGAGCCTCATGTGCTGATCTAGCGGCATGCCGTGCCGACCGCTTTTGGCGGGTCTTCAACTACGGGATTACAACAGTGACACGGAAATTGCGTTCACAGGCCTGGTTCGGTGGCTTCGGCAAGGATGCCTTCATTCACCGCAGCTGGATGAAGAACAACGGATTGCCCGACGACGCCTTCGATGGTCGCCCGGTGATCGGCATCTGCAACACCTTCTCCGAACTCACGCCCTGCAATGCGCATTTCCGCGGCCTGGTCGAACACGTCAAGGCCGGCGTCCTCGAAGCGGGTGGTCTGCCGCTCGAATTCCCGGTTTTCTCGTGCGGCGAATCCAACCTGCGTCCCACCGCAATGCTGTTCCGCAATCTCGCCTCGATGGATGTCGAGGAGGCGATCCGCGGCAACCCGATGGACGGTGTCGTCTTGATGGCCGGCTGCGACAAGACCACGCCGTCGCTGGTCATGGGTGCCGCCTCCTGCGACGTGCCGGCGATCGTCGTCTCGGGCGGCCCGATGCTGAACGGCCGCTTCCGTGGCAAGGCGATCGGCTCGGGCACTGACGTGTGGAAGTTCTCCGAGGACGTTCGCGCAGGCGTGATGAGCGAGCAGGAATTTGCCGCCGCCGAAAGCGCCATGTCGCGCTCGCCCGGCCACTGCATGACCATGGGTACCGCTTCGACCATGGCGTCGATGGTCGAGTCGCTCGGCCTGGCGCTGCCAGGTAATGCTGCCTATCCGGCGGTCGACGCCCATCGTGCGCGGCTTGCCCGCCTGTCCGGCCGACGTATCGTCGAAATGGTCAAGGAGGACTTGCGCCTGTCCCAGATCCTTACCCGCAAGGCGTTCGCCAATGCCATCCGCATCAATGGCGCCATCGGCGGCTCCACCAATGCGGTCGTGCATCTGCTCGCCATCGCCGGCCGCATCGGCGCTGAGCTGACCCTCGACGACTGGGATCATTTTGGCCGCGATATCCCGACCATCCTCAACCTGATGCCATCGGGCACGTTCCTGATGGAAGAGTTCTGCTATGCCGGTGGCCTGCCGGCGGTGATGAAGGAAATCGCTGACCTGCTCGATCTCGACGCCTTGACGGTGACGGGCAAGCCGGTCGGCGACAACATCGCTTCCGCCGAGAATTTCAACCACGAGGTCATTCTGCCCCGTGCACAGGCGCTGACCCAGCAGGGTGGCATCGCCGTTCTGCGCGGCAACCTCGCGCCCAGCGGCGCGATCCTCAAGCCCTCGGCCGCATCGCCCGACCTGATGCGCCATCGCGGCCGGGCCGTGGTGTTCGAAAACATCGAGCACTACAAGGCGCGTGTCGACGATCCGGCCCTCGATATCGACGAAACCTGCGTGATGGTGCTCAAGAACTGCGGCCCCAAGGGCTATCCCGGCATGGCCGAGGTCGGCAACATGGCGCTGCCGCAGAAGCTGCTGGAAAAGGGTGTGCGCGACATGGTCCGCATCTCCGACGCGCGCATGTCCGGTACCGCCTTCGGCACCGTCGTTCTTCACGCCGCACCTGAAGCCGCTGTCGGCGGTCCGCTCGCGCTGGTCCAGGATGGCGACATGATCGACCTCGACGTCGAGAACCGCCGCCTGCACATCGAAGTCAGCGACGAGGAACTGCAGCGCCGCCGTATGCAATGGACCCCGCCCGTGCCGGAGATGCGGGGCGGCTACCAAAGCCTGTATGTCGAGCGTGTCATGCAGGCCGATCGAGGTGCTGACCTCGATTTCCTCGTTGGCTGCCGTGGCCACGACGTTCCGCGCGAAAGCCACTGACGGAGAGGCCGATGTCACGTTTTGCCGTCGCCGATATGCATGGCATCCACGCCATTCTGTATGCCTTGTTCGATGACCAGGAACGGCTGGACCGGGCGGCGATGCGCCGCCAGGTCGAGATCTGCCTCGAGGTCGGCGTCCACGGCATGGCCGCGCTTGGCCTCGCCACCGAAGTGTCGAAGCTGACCGATGCCGAGCGCCGCACTGTCATGGACTGGATCGCCGAAGACACCGCTGGCAAGGTGCCGCTGGCCCTGACGATCTTCGGTTCTTCTGTCGCCGAGCAGATCGCCCAGTTGCGCCACGCCGAAAGCGTCGGCGCCGACTGGCTGATCCTGCAGCCGCCGATGGTTGGTCAGTATGGTGCTGCCGAGTACATCCGCTTCTTCGGTCGCGTTGCAGAAGCGACGAATCTGCCGGTCGCCATCCAGAACGCGCCTGCCTTCATGGGGCGTGGACTGAGTTCGACCGAGATCAGCGACCTCGTGCGCCAGCACCCCAACATCCAGCTGGTCAAGGGCGAGGGCCCGGTGGTCGACATCGCCGGCCTTGTCGAGGCGACCGGCGGCAAGCTGCCGATCTTCAACGGCCGCGCCGGGTTGGAAATGCTCGACAATCTGCGCATCGGTTGCCGCGGCCTGATCCTGGCGCCCGACTGTATTGACTACGCGGTCGCGGCTTATGACAGCTTCAAAGCCGGCGACGAAGCGGGCGCGCTTGCGACCTATCGCCAGATGCTGCCGGCGGTCGTTTCGACCATGCAGGGGCTCGAGAATTTGCTGTGCTATGGCAAGCGCCTGTTTGCGCTGCGCAGCGGCCTGGCCGTGCATGATCGTGGCCCAGCTCTTCGCCCCAACGCCACTGGCCTTGCGATGATCGAGCGATTTGCCGCGGAGATGGGGCCGTTGCAGCTTCGGACGGGATTATTGGCGAACGAAAACGGCTAGATAGTTTCACTCCAATCAGAGCAGAACTGTGGGCCCGCTGCTCCCGATTCAGGCGCTTTTTCGACCAATTTTTTTCATTCCAATTTATGCTTGCGCGAATGAATGGAAGGCGCTAGCGTTTAATCAGCGCATGGGGGAAAGCATCTACCCATAAGCGGTTGGCGTGCCGATTTGCCGGTTTTGAACTGGAGCAGATCGAGTATGAGCAACGCCACAGCTCCCATCTTTTCCGTTTTGAACCGGGCACCGTCGGTGTTGTTTCGTGGCGCTTCGGTGCTGACGATGGATGCCGACGACCGGCTCCTCACCGATACCGATGTGCTGGTGGAAAAGGGGCTGATCACGGCCGTCGGCGTTGGCTTGCAGGCGCCGGAAGGCACACGGATCATCGACGCGTCGCAGCACCTGCTTATGCCCGGGCTGATCAATGGCCATGTCCATTCTCCGGCGAATTTCCTGAAGGGCGCGCTCGACGACGCGCCGCTGGAAATGTTCATGCTCTACGAGGTGCCGCCGCTGGCCGGCGCGCCCGACAGCGCCCGGATGTGCAATCTCAGGACCTTGCTCGGCGCCGCCGAGATGTTGAAGCTCGGCATCACATCCGTTCACGACGATGCCTTCTTCAATCCCGTGCCGACGCCCGAGACCATCGACGCGGTCATGGATGCCTACGCCACGTCGGGCATGCGGGCCAGCGTCTCCCTCGACCAGCCCAATGTCGTCGAGTTCGACAAGTATCCGTTCCTGAAGGAGCTGCTGCCGCAGGAGTTGCGTCTCCACATGGAAAACGCGCCGCGGCAGAGCGATGGCGAGCTGATCGCGCTCTACCGCGCATTCATCGCGAAATGGCACGGCGCTGCAGGCGGGCGCCTGATGGCCTCCGTGTCGTGCTCGGCGCCGCAGCGGGTCACGATTCCGTATTTCGAGGCGCTGACCGAACTGTCGGCCGAACACGGGCTGCCGTTCATCATCCATATTCTCGAGACGCGCCTGCAGCGCGTGCTTGGCCAGGAAAAATACGGCAAGTCGCTCGTCCGCTATGTCGATGACCTTGGCCTGCTGGATGAGCGCAAGCTGGTCATTCATGCCGTCTGGATCGATCGGCACGACATCGATCTTCTCGCTGCGAGCGGCTGCACTGTTGCGCACAATCCGATCTCCAACCTAAAGCTCGGCAGCGGCGTCATGCCCTACAGGGCGCTTCGGGATGCCGGCGTGCCGATATGCCTGGGCACCGATGAGGCGGCGGTCGACGACACCGCCAACATGTGGGGCGTCGCCAAGGTAGCCGGGCTGATCCACAAGATCGCCGATCCGGAATGGCAGCGCTGGCCGAAAGCGAACGAGGTGCTGGGCGACCTGTTTATCGGCGGCGCCCGCGGCATGGGCCTGCCTGACAGAATCGGCCGCGTCGTTCCAGGCTATGCCGCCGACCTCATTCTCGTCGACCTCGACACCATTGCCTTTACCCCGCTCAACGACATTCGC
Organism: Aminobacter carboxidus; assembly: GCF_014863355.1. GTDB lineage: Bacteria > Pseudomonadota > Alphaproteobacteria > Rhizobiales > Rhizobiaceae > Aminobacter > Aminobacter carboxidus. The sequence goes on from NZ_JACZEP010000003.1 coordinate 139,071, forward strand.
CGCCAGTTGGTGTTTTGCGAGAACGGCAGCTCTGTGACGCTGACAATGGTCGATGGGCGCATCGTTTATGAAGACGGCAAGCTCACGACCATCGATGAAAAGGCCCTGCGCGCCGAGATCCGGAGCCTCATGGCCGAGCATCAGGCGAACCTCGCGGAGACACGGCTACAGGCCGACCGCCTCGCTCCCTACTACAGGGAGATGTACCGGAAAACGCTTTCCCGACCTGTCGGAATGAACCGCTGGGTCGGATCGAACGAGGACGTGCATAACAACTAAGATAAGAGGAGAACATCATGACTGGAAACTTCGTCAAACCCTGTATTGCCTTTGCTTTGTCTCTTGCTCTCGGCGTTGCTGGAGGCCAGGCCTCAGCCGCCGAACTCAGGATCGGTGGCGTCGGCGGTGCCGCGCAGGCGGCTGCAACCGAAGCCATGGTCAAGCCTTACGAGGCCATGTCCGGCGCCAAGATCATCGAAGACGAGTATGATCAGAAGCTCGCCGAAATCCGCTCCCAGCAGGAGGCGAAAAGCCTGAAATGGGACATCATCATGGTCGGCCCTTCCATTGGCCCGCTGGCCTGCGATGAAGGCCTGCTCGAGGACATTTCGGGCAAGGATATCGTCAAGCAGTCGGATTTCACCAAGCCGCTCATTCCGTGCCTGGTGCCGATGTTCTCGTCGTCGGGCGTGATGGTCTACAACGGCGCGAAACTTGGCGACAACGGACCCAAGACATGGGCCGATTTCTGGGATGTGAAGAAGTTCCCGGGCAAGCGCGGCTTTTACAACGCGCCCAATGAAACGATCGAACTGGCGCTGCTGGCCGACGGTGTCTCCACCGCCGATCTGACCAAGGTGCTGACCTCGCCTGGTGGCATCGATCGTGCCTTCAAGAAGCTCGATGAGCTCAAGCCCAATATCCAGTGGTGGAACAGCTCGAGCGAGGCGCTGCAGCTGCTGGCTTCAGGCGACATTGCCATGACCTATGCCTGGAACGGCCGTGTCACCAAGGCCAACATGGACGACAAGCGCGACTTCCGCATCGTCTGGGATGCAGGCCACCTGAACGGCAGTGAGTATTATGCAGTGATGAAGAACACGCCCAATCTCGACGGCGCGGTCGGCTTCCTGAAGTTTGCTGCCGAAGCCAAACAGCAGGCGGCCTTCACCAACATCACGCCTTATGCTCCGCTCAACAATGCCGCGGTGCCGCTGCTTGATCCAAGCCTGGCCGAAGTGCTGCCTTCGAGCCACATGAACACGGCCGTCGACCAGGACGATCCTGCCTATGTCTCGTTCTGGCTCGACAACATGGACAACCTGAACGAACGCTTTGCCGCCTGGCAGGCGCAATAACGCACGACTGGGAGCGGGTGATGGAAATCGGCGGACCAGAATTGACCAGGGCACTGCGGGCGTCACGTCGTCGCCAGCAGGTCGGCGCGCTGACGCTCGTCGCGCCGGCCCTGATCTTTCTGATCGCCGTGTTTGCGATCCCGCTCGCCTTGTTCACCTTTCGCAGCGTCGACAATGCCGAGACCTGGAGTGTGCTGCCGTTGACGCGCAGCGCCCTCTCCAACTGGGACGGCAAGGATCTGCCGCCAGAGACGGTCTATGCCGCCTTGGCAACCGATGTGCAGGCGATCGAGCGGTCGGCGGCAGCGACGCTGGGCCGGCGGCTCAATTACAGCGAACCCGGCATGCGCAGCCTGATCATTTCGCTGCACGGGCTAAAGCTTGATCCGGCACGACCCGTTGCCGCACAGATGATCGCTGCCAATGTGCGCTGGGGCGAGCATCGCATCTGGCAGGTCATCGACAGCGAAAGCGGTCGGCTGACACCCTATTACGCGTTGCGGGCGCTCGACCTGCAGCTGGCCGACGGCCGCATCGTGGCGAGCAGCAGCGAAGATTCAGCGACGTTCCGCTCGATCTTTGCCCGCACCTTCTGGATCAGCGGCATCGTCACGCTGCTCTGCCTGATCATAGGCTTTCCTGTCGCCTATGTGCTGGCAACCGCCAAGGGCTGGTTCGGGCGCATCCTGTTCATATCGATCCTGCTGCCGTTCTGGACGTCGGTGCTGGTTCGCTCGATGTCGTGGATATTGCTGCTGCAGCAGAATGGTATCCTCAACCGCTTCCTGATCGACATCGGTCTGATCAATGCGCCCCTGACGCTGATCTACAACCGCACCGGCGTCTACATCGCCATGGTGCATGTGCTGCTGCCGCTGTTCGTGCTGCCGCTGTACGGCGTCATGCTCAAGGTCGATCGCGCATTGCTGCGCGCTGCGGCAAGCCTGGGCGCGCGGCCGCTGGCAGTGTTCCGGCACGCCTACCTGCCGCAGGTCATCCCAGGCGTCATGGCGGGCCTGGTGCTGGTCTTCGTGACGGCCATCGGCTTCTACATCACCCCTGTCCTCGTCGGAGGCGGAGGCGACCAGATGATCAGCTACTTTGTCGCCTTCTACACCAACGCCTCGGTCAATTGGGGCCTCGCCGCCGCCCTTGGCACACTGCTTCTGCTGGCGACGCTATTGTGCCTCGGCGTCTTCCGCTGGGCCTTCGGCAGCGCAACCATGGTGACCGGGCGATGAAATCGGACAGATCTGTCACCATGACCGAACGCGTCTTCGATCTCGGCGCCAAGCTGATTGCCGTATTGGTGGCGATCTTTCTGGTCACGCCGATCCTGGTCATCTTTCCGTTGTCGTTCACTTCGGACTCGCTGATGATCTTTCCGCTGCCAGGCGTTTCGATGCGCTGGTATGTCGATTTCTTCACCAACCCCGTCTGGCTGACCGCCTTGCGCAACAGCCTGATGCTGGCGGTGGTCACCATGGTGGTGGCAACGGTGCTGGGGACGCTTGCGGCCCTTGGACTGGTGCGCCTGTCAAGAGGATGGCGCAGTGTGGTTTCGACCTTACTGCTCAGCCCGCTCATCGTGCCCGTCATCATCATCGGCGTTGGAACATTCTTCTATTTCGCCCGGCTTGGGCTCGCCGGCAGCTTCTTCGGCCTGGTCCTGGCTCATACCGTGCTGGCTCTGCCACTGGTCGTCATCGCCGTCACCGCGACGCTCGAGGGTTTCGATCCCAACCTCGTTCGGGCCGCCTATGCATCTGGGGCGTCGCCGTTTCCGGCGTTCTGGCACGTGACGCGGCCGCTGATCATGCCCGGCATCGCCACCGGTGCGACATTCGCCTTCATCACCTCATTCGACGAAATCGTCTGCGTCATCTTCCTCGGCGGCCCGGAGTTCCGCACCTTGCCGCGCCAGATCTGGAGCGGAGCAAAGGAGACGGTGACGCCGACAATCGCCGTCGCCGCGGTCCTGCTGGTCGTCGCCTCCGTGGTGATGACGCTGGTGGTCGAGGCTCTGAGGAAGCGCGCGCAGCGACTGAGCAAGGGAGCGGCAACATGATGCCAAACGACAGCAAGCAAACCCTCATCCGCGCCAAGTGGGTTGTCGGCTATCAAGGTGGCGAGCATCGTCTGATCGAGGATGGCGTCGTCGTCATCGAGGGCGACCGCATCTTGCATGTCGGGCAGGATTGGACAGGCAAGCCCGACGAGGTCATGTCCGCAGGCAACAGCCTGGTCATTCCTGGCCTCATCAGCGCGCATGCCCATGTCGCGGCCCAGGTAACCGACCGCCTCGTGCTCGATGGCGGGCGCCGCGATTTCCTGCGCTCCGGATTTCTCAACTGTGCACCGCGCAAGGTCTCGGGCGGGCCGAGTCTCGGTTCGTTCGAGGACGCCGATGCCTCGATCGCCTTTGCGTTTGCAGCGCTTCTGAGCCAGGGCGTGACGACCATCGTCGAGGCAGGCAACACCGGCGAAGTCGGAAGCATCATGCTGCGCCATGCCGAGGCGTGCGGGGCGCGGCTGTACTATTCGCCGGCATTCGCCACAGGCGAATATCTGTTCGAAGACGATGGCCGGATGATCGTTCGTCGTGATGAAAAAATGGGTTTTGACGGGCTCGAACGTGCGGTGGCCTTCATCGAGGCGCATGACGGCGCCTTTGACGGACGCTTTCACGGCATCCTCAATCCCGACGAGTTCTATTTGTCGACACCAGAGTTGCTGCGACGGACGAGGGCGGAGGCAGACAGGCTTGGCGTCGGCATCACCATGCATTTCTGCGAGCAGCTGTTCGAGTTCCACGAAACGCTGCGGCTGACCGGCCGCACGCCGGTCCAGCAGCTCGTCGACGACGGCATTCTTGGCGACGACGTGTTGCTTGGGCACTGCATCTATGTCGCTGGCCATCCGATGGTTGCTTATCCCTGGGACACCGACCTCGAGCTGATCGCCGCTTCGGGCGCCACCGTTGCCCATGCGCCGGTCGCCTTGGCGCGCCGCGGCGTGTCGTTGGCGAATTTCGACCGCTACATCAAAGCCGGCATCAACATGGCGATCGGTACCGACAGCTATCCTTACGACCTGATCGCCGAGATGCGGACGGCGTCACTGACGGCCAAAATTATCGGCATGGACAATGAGGCCGCCAAGGCGCGGCAAGTGTTCGACGCAGCGACGCTGGGCGCGGCGCGCGCGCTGAAGCGAGACGATCTTGGCCGCCTGGCACCGGGTGCCAAGGCGGACCTCGCGGTGATCGATTTCGACGATCTGGCCATTGGGCCGGTCTGGGATCCGATCCGCAGCCTGGTCATGTGCGCCACCGGCCAGCACGTCCGAACGGTTTTCGTCGATGGTAAGACAGTGGTTTCGGAAGGCCGCGCCCTGTTTGCCGACGAACAGCAATTGTTGAGAAAGGCCCAGGCATCATGCGAGACGGTTTGGAGCAAATTTCCCGAAACGCACTGGTCGGGCAAGACGGCAACGGAGATTTTCGCGCCCTCGCTGCGCAAGTGGGAGCCGCACGCTTGATGAAGCCGAACGCAGACGAAATCCTGGTCCGCTTTAACGGCGTCAACAAGAGCTACGACGGCTCGAACCTTGTGGTCAGTGACCTCAATCTCGAGGTGCGGCGAGGCGAATTCCTGTCCTTGCTCGGTGCCTCCGGCTCGGGGAAAACCACCACCTTGATGATGCTGGCGGGGTTCGAACGGCCGTCATCGGGCGCGATCGAACTTGGCGGCAAACCGCTCGACAACGTTCCGCCGTGGCAACGCGACATCGGCATCGTGTTCCAGAGCTATGCGCTGTTTCCGCATATGACGGTTGCTGACAACATCGCTTTCCCGCTCAAGCAACGGCGCCGAAGTGCTGCCGAGATCGATGAACGGGTCAAGGCCATGCTGGCCCTGGTCAAGCTGGAAGGCATGGCCGACCGGCTGCCGGCACAGCTGTCCGGCGGCCAGCAGCAGCGTGTGGCATTAGCCAGGGCGCTGGTCTTCGACCCGGCGCTGGTGCTGATGGACGAGCCGCTGGGCGCACTCGACAAGCGGCTACGCGAACATATGCAACTGGAGCTTAAGCGCATCCACGAACGTCTCGGGGTGACGATCGTCTATGTCACCCATGACCAGGGTGAGGCGCTTGTCATGTCGGACCGCGTCGCGGTGTTCGCCGGCGGCAGGATCCGGCAGCTGGCATCGCCGACCGAACTCTATGAACGTCCGGCCGATGCGCTGGTGGCTGATTTCGTCGGTGAGAACAATCGGCTCGAAGGCAAGGTCACCAAAATCGCCGAGGGGCACTGTCAGGTAACGCTCGGCAACGGTCTTGTCGTCACGGCAATGGCGCCACAGCCGCTTGATCCAGGACAGTCCGTGGTCCTTGCCCTGCGCCCGGAACGCGTGGTGGTGGGTGCCGTGGAGAGTGCGGAAAACCATCAGACCGCGATAGTCGCATCGGTTGTCTATCTCGGCGATCACGCCCGGCTGGAACTGGCGGTTGGCGGTCTGACGCTGGTGGCCAAGGTACCCAACGATGCCCGCTACAGGGCGCCGCAAGCCGGCGAGCGTGTCACCATCGCTTGGCGCTCAGAAGACTGCCGTGCGTTTGCCGGCAACGACCGAAATTGACAGGCAGGGATCACTCATGAGCCGGACACATATCAGAAACGCCGACTGGGCAATTGTCTGGGATGAGGAGACGCATCGCCACGTCTACCGCAACGATTGCGACGTGGTGTTTGAAGGCAACAGGCTGATCCATGTCGGCAGTGCCTGGAAGGGCGAGGCCGATGCTGTCGTCGACGGCCGTGGCCGCATGATCATGCCCGGCTTCGTCAACATCCATTCGCATTCGCGCTCCGGCCCGATCGGCAAGGGCATCATGGAAGAGCTGGCAACGCCGACCTTCTGGGGCAGCGGGCTCTACGACGCCAAGGCGGCGTTCTGGAAAGGCAGTTCGGTGAATGGCGACAATGCGACGCCGGTAGCCTCGTCGCGGCTCACCTATCGCGAGTTGCTGCTGAGCGGGGTGACCACCGTTCTCGACCTGTCGGCGCCGTATGAAAGCTGGCTCGACATTGCCGAGGAGAGCGGCCTGCGGGTGGTCGTTGGCCCTTGGTATGCGAGCGCGGACTGGTCGACCAAAAATGGCCACGAGGTGGAGTATATCTGGGATCACAAGGCTGGCCGAAATCATTTCGACACGGCGATCGGCGTCATCGAACAGGCCAATGCGCATCCGTCCGGACGGATGAGCGGTATCCTCGCCCCCGACACGCTCGACACCACATCAGAGGATCTGCTGCGCGATACGCTGGCTCTGGGGACCGAGCGCAACTGGCCGCTGACCATCCACTGCGCCGAAAGCATGGTCGAGTTCCATGAGTTCACGCGACGCACCGGCCATACGCCGGTGGGCTACGCAAAGAAGATGGGCGTGTTGCGCCCCGGGACGATCCTGGGGCACTGCATCTTTCTCGATACGCATTCCTGGCCGCATTGGCATACCCGCGATGATCTCAGGTCGATCGCTCAGAGCAAGACGGCAGTGGCGCATTGCCCGACAGCCTTCGCCAGGGGCGGGGTGACGATGGAAAGCCTGCCCGACTATCTTGCCGCCGGCGTCACCGTCGGCATCGGCACCGACACGTTCCCTCACAACATGATCGAGGAAATGCGCCTGGCCCTGATATTGGCACGCGTGGCGAGTGAAGATTTCAACCGCATGCCGACAGGGGAGATCTTCCATCTGGCAACCGTCGGCGGCGCCGATGCGCTTGGCCGCAGCGACATCGGCCGCCTTGCCGTCGGCGCCAAGGCCGATGTCGTTTCAGTCGACCTGAGCGACCCGAATATGCGCCCGCTGCGGGATCCGCTGAAAAGCCTCATCCATTGCGCCGCCGATCGCGCGGTGCGCGACGTCTGGATCGACGGCCGCCAGGTCGTCTTTGACGGAAAGGTGCCGCAGATCGATCTCGATATGGTTGCGGAGGCGTCCGAGGTACTGGAAGCCGCACAGCGCGCCGCCGAAGCCACCATTCCTGAGGTCGACTGGGCAAAACGCGATGCGCGCACGCTTGCCCCGCTGTCGCTCGCCATGCGCCGCTGAACCGGAAGTGCCATCGTGAAACTGCTGGTCGTCAACCCTAACAGCACCGCAGCCATGACTGCCAAGATCGCAGCCATGGCGCGGGCCGCGGCCTCGACGGGAACCGAGATCGTGGCAACCAATCCCGCGACAGGTCCCGAGAGCATCGAAGGGTACTTCGACGAGGCGTTTTCGGTGCCCGGCATGTTGAACGAAATTCAACGGCACCCGGGCATGCGCGGATACATCATCGCCTGCTTTGATGACACCGGTCTCGATGCCGCCCGCTGCATCGCCGACGCGCCGGTGATCGGCATCGGCGAGGCCGCTTTCCACATGGCGGCACTGCTCGCCCACAAGTTCGGCGTAGTCACCACGTTGCCGCGCTCAATTCCGGCGATTGAGAACAACCTGCTCAGATATGGGCTGTCCGGGCGTTGCGCCAAAGTCCGTGCCGCAGATGTCCCGGTGTTGGATCTGGAACACGGGCAGGAGCAAGTGCTGGCGAAAATCTCCGCCGAAGTTACCAGATTGCTTGACGAAGATGGCGCGGAGGCGATCGTGCTCGGATGCGCCGGCATGGCGGATCTGGCAACTACACTTTCGCGCCGTTTCGGCGTGCCGGTTCTCGATGGCGTCGCTTGCGCGGTCAAGCTTGCCGAAGGGGCTGCGGCAATGGGATTGAAGACCTCCAGGGTACGTGCCTATGCGGCTCCCTTGCCGAAGCGGATTGGCGAAGGCGCAGGCTTCGCCGCTTAGAGGTGTCGCGCCTCGTGGCTTGCAGCGCGCGGAAAGGCTATCCGGCAAACTGCATGCCTTCGCCCGTCTTGGGCGTACGGCCATTTTCGATTGGTCTCACCATGCTTGTATGTTAGGAATAACTAATTCCTCGTAGGGATGGCTTTCGGCAGCAGCGTCATAAGTTGCGCCGGGCCATGGCCGCAAACCGGTCGACGAGGCATGGAAGGCGGAGGATCAGATGTTCGCATCTCAGCTTGCCGTGGACGGCTGTTGAGCATGGGCTCGACGGGCGAGCCTTGGCGTGTTGGCGTACTCTTCTCGCAATCCGGAGATACCGGCGTGATCGAGGAGACGCAGCTCAAGGGCACGATGCTGGGCATCGCCGAAATCAACGCGGCGGGTGGCATCAATGGCCGCGAGATCGTGCCGATCATCTATGACCCGACATCCTCCACCGAACTCTATTCGCATTATGCGCGGAAGCTTCTGATCGAGGATCGCGTCACGACCATCTTTGGCTGCTACACCTCGACAAGCCGCAAGGCTGTGCTGCCGCTGGTCGAGCGGGTCAACGCATTGCTGTGGTACCCGACGCGATATGAGGGCTTCGAATTCTCGCCCAACATCATCTACACCGGGTCATCGCCCAACCAGAATACCATCGAGCTGATCAACTACCTGCTCACGACCCACGGCAACCGGTTCTACCTGCTCGGCACCGATTATTGTTATCCCCGGCGCACCAACCGCATCGTTCGCGATCTCGTCTGCGGCCAGGGTGGCACGATCGTTGGCGAGGAGTATCTGGGTTTCGGTGCGAGCCCAAACGACTTTCGTCCGATCATCCGCGACCTTCGCGACAACAAACCCGATGTCATCTTCTCGACCGTCGTCGGTCAGGCGATCTCCCACTTCTACCAGGCCTATACCGACGCCGGCTTCAGCCCCGACAGCATGCCTATCGGCAGCCTGAACACCTGCGAGGCGGAGTTACGGCTGATGGGAACTGACGTCGGGGCCGGGCACATCACCGCTGCGACCTATTTCGAGAGCGTGGAGAATGAAGAGAATGACCGCTTTGTTCGCCTCTTCAAACAGCGTTTTGGCGAGGATCAATCGACCAACATGTGTGCCGAGGCGGCGTATTTCCAGGTTCACCTCTTCGCGCAAGCCGTCGCAGAGACGAACAGCATGGATACCGACGCCTTGCGTCCGGCGGTGCTCGGGCGGGAGATCGCAGCCCCTCAGGGGCGGATAGGAATCGACTACAAGAACAACCACGCCGAGCTCTGGACACGGATCGGCAAGGCGGACGATCACGGCCGGTTCGACATCCTGCGGGAATCGATGGTCGCGCTGCGGCCCGACCCGTTTCTCGTGACATGAGGGTGAGCGACTTGCCTGAGAGCTGCGCAAACGAGGTTCGGTCATGAGCGGCCCGTCCGCTTTTCGTGGTTCCCGCGGAGCCGGTGCTGACGGTTCGCAACGTGCAAGCGCTGCTCAACCAAGGGCCACGCGTGGATCGGGCGGTGTGCAGGCGGAAATGCGCCAGTCGACGGTGCTTCTCGTTCATCCGCGCGATAGCGATGGCGATGCCGTCCTGCGGGAGATCAGGCGGGTTGGATGCCGCGTCGAGATGGCCTGGCCAGCACCAACGCTGCCGCCGATCGGATTCGACTTCGCGCTGGTAGCGATCGATGCCGACGTGCTCGCGACGGCGCCATGGCTTTCCGGTGAGCCGCCAGTGCCCGTTGTGGCAGTCGTAGACGGGGACAAGGGCGTGCCGGTCGACGTGCTCAGGCTATCCAACGCCCAGGCGGTGTTGGTCAAGCCGTGCCAGCCAGCCGCGGTCCTGTCCAACCTCGCGCTGGCGCGCAACATATTCAGCTATGAGCGGCGGTTGCTGAACAAGGTGGCGAAGCTCGAAGAGACGCTGCATGCCTCCCGTCAGATCGAGCAGGCCAAGCTCATCTTGATGACGCAAAAGAAGCTGCGTGCCAACGAAGCCTACGACTACCTGCGACGGCAAGCCATGACCAAGCAGATGTCGGTTGCAGCGATTTCGGCGGCGCTGGTTGACGCCTACGGCCTGATGGAATAATATCCAAGTGTTCGTGAGGTCTGATGGCCTCCGGCGGCTCCGAATGGGCCAAACTCCGCAGCAAAAGCGCTGCGTTTCATAGAGGATCTGGATAGACCTCGCGCAAACTCAGGTTTCTGAGTGCGCGGGGTTTTTGCGTTTTTCTACCGATTGCAACTCGCTCCGGAGAAATACGCCACAAAACTCGAGGAAGACAGCAACTGACCTAGGATGGTCAGAGCGAATACTTATTGCCTAGGTGAAATTATCAAGATGGCCGGCCTGAGCGGGGTGGCTGAACGCTGAATTATTGCCAAATGCAGGAGGTAGCTATGGCGCAGTGGAAAATAGACAAGGAAGTCGACTATGAAGTCTTCAATCTAGGAGATCTGAAGCTCCAGAAGGGCATGACCCTTCCCGACGCGAAGTTGGCGTACAAGACGTTTGGCAGGCTGAACGCCGACAAGAGCAACGTCATCGTCCTGCTGACCTACATGGCCTCTACCCACTACGACAACCAGTGGGTCATCCGTGAAGGCGGCGCGCTCGACCCGAGCAAGTACTTCATCGTCATTCCCAATGTCTTCGGTAACGGCCTGTCGTCTTCGCCGAGCAATACACCGGCACCTTATAACAAGGCGCGTTTTCCGCATGTCACCTACTACGACAACATCAAAGCACAGCATCGGCTGCTGACCGAGAAGTTCGGCATCACCAGGATCAAGATGGTCACCGGTTGGTCGATGGCCGCGGCGCAGACGTTCCATTGGGCAGCGCTCTATCCCGACATGGTCGAGACCATCTGTCCGACTGCCGGCTCAGCGAAGACGGCAAAGCACAACCACGTCATGCTGGAGGGCGTGAAGGCGGCACTGACGGCCGACGATTCCTTCAAGGACGGTTGGTATGACGACCAGCCCTTCAAGGGTCTGCGCGCCATGGGGCGCGTCTATGCCGGCTGGGGCTTCTCGCAGGAATTCTTCCGTAAGGAGGAATATCTCGAGCTCGGCTACGCCTCCGTCGAGGACTTCATCGTGGGCTATTGGGAGCAGTGGTTCAACCTGCGTGACGCCAACAACATGGTCGCCATGATCCGCACCTGGCAGTCCGGCGACATCAGCGACAACGAACTCTACAACGGCGATTTCCGCAAGGCGCTCGGTGCCATCAAGGCCAAGGCGATCGTCATGCCGGGCGACTGCGACCTCTACTTTCCACCTGAGGACAGCGCGTTCGAGGTCGAACACATGCCGAACGCCGAACTTCGCCCGTTCCGCTCGAGCCATGGGCATTTCGCCGGCGGATCCGGCCTCAGGCAGGCGGATGTGAAGTTCCTTGACGAAGCCTGGCGGGAGTTACTGGGCGCCTGACGAGGCGGCTGTTCGCGATGTGATTTTCAAGCATGAACCTAGTCGGCCGGCGCATTGGCGTCGGCCGCGGAAAACAGGGGAACAAAGATGATAATGAATTCACACCTCAATCGCCGCACACTTCTCAAAACTGGTGCCGGCGCCGCGGCGGGCCTCGGCCTGGCCAGCATCGGTGGCCGAGCTTTCGCGCAAGAGGACACGATCAGGATCGCCAGCCTGCTCGATCTCTCAGGTGGTCTCGACGCCGCCGGCAAGCCGATGCAGGACGCCATCACCTTCGCCGTCGAGGAGATCAACCAGGCAGGCGGGCTCCTGGGCAAGCAGATCAGCCTGGTTACCTACGACACCCAGACCGACATGCGGCTCTATCCGCAATATTCCCAGCAGGCAGCCTTGAAGGACAAGGTGTCCGCCGTGTTCGGCGGCATCACGTCTGCCTCCCGCGAGGTGATGCGGCCGGTGCTTCGACGGCTCAACACACTTTACTTCTACAACACCCAATATGAAGGCGGCGTCTGCGACCGCAACATCTTCTGCACGGGCATCACGCCAGCGCAGAAGCAATCCAAGCATGTGCCCTATGCCATGAACAAATGGGGCAAGAAGATCTACACGCTGGCCGCCGACTACAATTACGGCCAGATCACTGCGGCGTGGACCCGCAAATACTGTACCGAAAATGGCGGGCAGATCGTCGGCGAGGACTTCTTTCCACTCGACGTCACCAACTTCGGATCAACGATCCAGAAGATCCAGGAAGCCAAGCCGGACTTCCTCTACCTCGTCCTGGTCGGCGGCGCGCACCAATCGTTCTACCGCCAGTGGGCAGCCGCCGGCATGAACAAGCAGATCCCGATGGCGTCAACGACGATGACCATCGGCGGCGAGCAGATGGTGCTGTCACCCGAGGAGACCAACGGCATCCTGTTGTGCTTCAACTATTTCGAGGCACTCGAAACCCCGGCCAACAAGGCCTTCCTGGAGCGCTTCCACAAACGCTTTGGTGCCGACTATCCCTATGTGACCGAATTGGCCATGGCCACCTACCAGTCCGTCTATCTGTGGGCGGAAGGGGTCAAGAGGGCGGGCACAGCCGAGCGCATGCCGGTGATCGAGGCGCTCGAGTCAGGCATCAGCCTCGACCTGCCCAGCGGCAAGTTCTCGATCGATCCGCAGACGCATCACTGCGTGATGGACATCAACATCGGCCAGATCCAGGACCGCAAGATCAACATCCTGGAGAGCTATTCGCAGCAGCAGCCACTCGACACTTCAGGCGTCTGCGACCTCAAGAAGAACCCTGACGACAACTCGATGTACGTCATCAAAGTCTGAACGACCCAAAAGCTTGCGGGTCGTTCGGTCACGTCGAGCGAACGACCCCGCAGCGATCCAGGAGGCCTGAATGGACCTGCTCGTAGTACTTTCCTTTGAGGCTCTCAAAGCCGTTGCAAGCCTGGCGCTGATCAGCGTCGGACTGGCCATCATCTTCGGCATGATGAGGGTGATCAACCTCGCGCATGGCGAGTTCCTCATGCTCGGCGGCTACGCTGCGATTGTCGCGACCAAGGCGGGGATCAACATCTGGGTCGCCACCCTTCTGGTCAGCCCCCTCGTGGTGGGGGTGATCGGTATGGTCATCGAGCGGACCATCATCCGCTTTCTCTATGGCCGGCCGCGCGACACCATGCTTGCGACCTGGGGGCTTAGCCTGCTCCTTGTCGGTCTGGCCACCACCATTTTCGGTAACACCACCGAGGGTATTTCGGCACCGGCCGGCTCGCTGCAGATCGGTGACTACCGCATCGCAGCTTATTCGCTGATCATCATCGTCATCGCTGTTGTTGTGTTTGCCGCGATCTGGGCTGTCTTCCGCTTCACGCGCTACGGGCTGATTGCACGCAGCACGATGCAGAATGCCGACATGGCCGCCGCACTGGGCGTCAATCCATCGCGCGTCTATGCCGTCACGTTCGGCGTCGGTGCCGGGCTCGCGGGCCTCGCCGGCGGCGTCATGGCACCCATCACCGGCATCGTGCCGACGATCGGTGCTGCCTATGTCGCCAAGGCGTTTATCACCGTCATCGGCGGTGGCCCGGCGATCCTTGCGGGCACAGTGTCGGCCTCTGTCATGTTCGGGGCGATCGACCAGATCATCACTTATCTCTCTACCCCGGTTATCGGCGAGGTGGCGCTTTTGGCCGCTGCCGTCGTGCTGCTGCGGTTCATGCCGCAAGGCATCACCGGGCGTTTCTTCAGGAGGGCGGCATGACCGCGAATTGGCAAGGAAACGGCGGGCTGGTTGCCGCCACCGTATTGGGTCTGGCGCTGTTGTTGGCGCTGCCGCAGATCGTCGACCCCGTCATGATGATCGAACTGACGTCTTATGTGATCATGGCGATCCTGGCGCTCAGCCTCGGGCTGATCTGGGGCTATGGCGGTATCCTGTGCTTTGGCCAGTCGGCGTTTTTTGGCATCGGCGCATATGCCTACGCCATCGCCGTCATCAATTTCGGTGACAGCACCATCCCGCTGCTGCTCTCGATCGTCGTTCCTGGGCTGTTTGCCGCATTGCTCGGTTACTTCTTGTTTTACGCGCGCATCACCGACGTCTATTTCGGGGTCATCACCCTGACCGTGACCTTGATCCTCTACAAGGTCATGGGTGCGACCTCAGGTTCTCAATATGTTATCGGCGTAGCTCCCTTGGGTGGCTACAACGGCATCCCGGCTGTTCCGCCCCTGAACCTTCCGGGCAGGCCCGACGCGGCATTGTCGTTTGATGGTCTGTTCTATCTATCCGGTCTGATGTTGCTGGCAGTGTATGTCGGCCTGCGGCTGATGCTGAAGAGCCGCTTCGGACAGGTCGTCGTTGCCATCCGCGAAAACGAACGCCGCGCCGAGCTGCTCGGATATGACGCTCGTTTCTACAAGCTGGTGACCTTTGCCATTGGCGGCGCCATCGCTGGTCTTGCAGGTTGCCTGTTTGCCAATTGGGGCATGTTCATCAGCCCCGACGTGTTCGGGCTGGCGCAGTCGGCGCAGGTCATCATCTGGGTGATTGTCGGCGGCACCGGCACGCTGCTCGGCCCCATAGTCGGTTGCTTCGCCATTCAGTGGGTCGCCACGAAACTGGGCGCCCAGCAGCTTCTCAATGCCAACCTGGTGCTGGGCACGATCCTGATCGGCTTTGTGCTGCTGGTGCCGAAAGGCGTGGTGCCGACTGTCAGTGATGCCCTTCGGCGGCTGAAATTCCGTCCCTACGTTGCCACGCTGGTCGAGCAGAGGAGGGTGCCATGACTTCGCCCGATTGCATTCTCGAGACCCGGGGCCTCGAAAAGCGCTTTGGTGGCGTCGTTGCCATTGCCAGCGTCGACTTCAGCCTCAAGCAGCGTGAGCTGCGTTGCCTGATTGGTCCCAATGGGGCTGGCAAAAGCACCTTCTTCAAGATGCTTACGGCACAACTCAAGCCGACGACCGGCCAGATATTGTTCGATGGCATCGATATCACGCGGGCCCAGCCGCATCAGGTCAGTCGCCTGGGCATCGGCATCAAGAACCAGGTACCCGATGTCTTCAACAACCTGACGGTTGCCGAAAACATCTCCGTTGCGGCCCGGTCGCGTCATGGCAAGGCACGCGCCGCGGCCAAGGGCAAGGACGTCATGGAGCGGCTGGGGCTGACGGCACTGACGGGCAGGCTGGTCGGCGAGCTTGCCCACGGCCAGCGCCAATGGGTCGAGCTTGCCATGGTGGTGGCGCTCGAGCCCAAGCTGATCCTGCTCGACGAGCCGGCCGCAGGAATGACGGCGGATGAGACCAACAAGACCGCCGAGCTCATCCGCGAGGTCAACAAGACGGCCGCTATCGTGGTGGTCGAACACGACATGCAGTTCATCAAGCAGATCGCACAAACGGTGACGGTGTTCCACCAGGGGCGCGTGCTGATCGAAGACACGATGGAAAAGGTTCAGGGCAACGAGCTTGTCCGTGAGGTCTATCTGGGGAAGTCCGAAGATGATTGAGGTCAAGAATCTGCACTCCGGCTATGGCCGGATCCCGATCCTGCACGGCATCAACTTCACCATGAAGCCTGGCGAGGTCGTCGGAATCCTCGGCCACAACGGCATGGGCAAGACCACGCTGTTGCGGACGCTCGTCGGTCAGATCAAGACGACGCAAGGGCGCATCGAGTTCGATGGCCGTGACGTCACTTTTGCCAGCTCGTCCGAGCGCGCCCGCGCCGGCATCGGCTACGTGCCGCAAGGTCGCGACATCTTCCCACTGCTCTCCGTCGTGGAGAACCTGAAGATGGGCGAGATCATGCGCGGTGGCGAAAGCGCGATACCTGAGATGCTCGGCCACTTCCCGGTGCTGAAGGATCTGCTTGAGCGGCCCGGGCGAGGGCTGTCAGGCGGACAACAACAGATACTGGCGCTCGCCCGCTGCCTCGCCGGACGCCCGAAGCTGATACTGCTCGACGAGCCGACAGAGGGCATACAGCCCTCGATCGTCGATCTCATCGCTGAAAAGCTCGGCGAACTGAAGGTCACTCTGGGTCTTGGCATTATCCTCGTCGAGCAGGACATCCGCTTCATCCGCCAACTGGCCGATCGCGTGCTGATCATCCAGAAGGGCGCTTTTGTCGCCGAGATTTCACCCGATCAACTCTACGACAGGGAAACGGTCGACGCACATCTGGGGATCTGACCTCGGACCAGCTGCAAGTTGCCTTGTAACCCAGCGGCCAACCGCGCCAGGGGCTTTGAATGTTGAAGCTGAATTCCATCGTCGGATTGGCGGCTGACCAGCAGTTGAGCGCCCGACTGCATCTGCTCGATCACGAAGGCCGTGTCGAGTTCATCATGCTCGACACCGCTGAAATCACGCGACGTCGCCTGTCGGCGCGAACCGACCGTGGCACGCTGTGCACAATCTCCCTGCCGCGGACGCAACGGCTTGTCGACGGAGCGGTGCTGTTGCTCGAAGACAAGCGCGCCATCGTCGTTCGCGCCGAGCCGGAACGGTGGCTGGTCTTCAAGGCGGCCAATGCCGCTGCCGGAATCGAGCTCGGATATTGTGCCGGAAACATGCACTGGCCGGTGCGTTTCGAAGGTGACCACCTTTACGTTGTCGGCGAGCTTGGATCCGTCCATGTTCTGGATCGGCTCCACCATGTGCTCGACCGGGGTGCGGTAATTTTCCTTGGCGAAGACAAGTGACTGCCAACAGCTATTTTCGCCAATCAGCGAACCGATGTTCCAGTTCAGCCGTTGCGAGGGCGCGCTGGCGCCTTACGCCAGTGTCAGCTTGGCGCGTTGATCTTCGAGATATCGCCTGAGGTTTGCAACGGACATCGGTGGGCTGAAGAAGTGCCCCTGAACCGCGTCGCACCCGGTGGCCCGGACGATCAACAACTGTTCTTCGGTTTCGACACCCTCAGCGACGGTGGTCATCTCCAGCGCATGCGACAGGTTCACGATTGCGCTGACGATTGCGCAATGGTCGCGGTTGCCGGCGATCTCAGCGATGAAGGAACGGTCGATCTTGACCTTGTCGACGGGAAAGTTTCTGAGGTAGCTGAGGGACGAGTAGCCCGTCCCGAAATCGTCGAGTGAAATCTTGACGCCGAGCGCGTGCAACCGGTTCAGGGCGAGCAAGGTTTCCTTGTTGTCACCCAGCAGCAGGGATTCGGTGATTTCGAGCTCAAGGCGCTCGGGCGCCAGGCCTGTCAGCGACAGCACGTTGGCGACGGTCTCGACGATGTTTCCCCGCCTGAACTGACCCGGCGACAGGTTGACCGCAACATTCACGTTGCCCGGCAATTTCACCGCTTCCCGACAGGCCTTCTCGAGCACCCAGGCGCCGAGATGTACGATCAGGCCCGTGCTTTCGGCGATCGGGATGAACTCGTCGGGCCGAATCTGGCCACGCTGGCAGCCCGGCCAGCGCAGCAACGCCTCGACCACGGCGACTTGCTTGCTCTGGAGATTGACGATCGGCTGGAAGACCAGTTCGAATTCCTTGTCGAAATCGGCTGCCCTGAGATCGAGTTCGAGCATGCGCCGGCGTTGCAGCCGGTCGTCCATCTCCGGCGCATAAAACTGATAGCTGCCGCGGCCATCGCTTTTGGCGCGGTAAAGTGCCAGATCGGCGTTCTTCACCAGGTCGTCGGCAACGCCGTCGCAATCCGATGCCAGCGCAATGCCGATGCTGGCGCCGATGACGATATGGTGAGCGTCGAGGTGGTAGGGTTCTTCAAGGGCTTCGATCAGCCGGTGTGCCACATGTGCGGCGCCATCGCGGCCGACTGCCGGCTGGACGATGAGGAACTCGTCGCCGCCAAGACGGGCAACGACATCATATTCGCGGACCATGCCAGAGATGCGATTGGCAACCTCGCGCAGCAATGCATCGCCGACAGGGTGGCCAAGCGTGTCATTGACGTTCTTGAAGTTATCAAGATCGAGGCAGAGCACCGCAGTGTCCTGATGATGCCTGCGGCCATGCGCCAGCTCCTGTTCCAGGCGCTCGCGCAGCAACAGGCGGTTTGGCAACCCGGTCAATGGATCATGGCGCGCCATATGGGCAATGCGCTCTTCCGAAAGATGGCGCTCGGTGATGTCCTCATAGGTGGCAACCCATCCGCCTGAATCCATTGGCTGATGCAGGATCGAGACGATGCGACCGTCGACAAGCTTCTGCAGCAGGACGCCGGGCTGGCCCTTTTCGATCAGCTGCTGCTGGGAGCGATAGGCAAGGTCGGCGCCTTGTTGCGTGGAGGTCGCGGCGTCGATCGATGCCTGCATGATCTGTTGGGGGGTGGTCCCCGGCGCAAGGCTGCCGTCGGGGAGGCCGTACATCGCGGCGAACTTGCTGTTGCTGACAATGAGCCGCTGGGAGGCATCGAACATGCACAGGCCCTGCGACATGTTGCTCAAGGCGGCATCGAACAGGCCATTTTGGGTGGCGAGCGCGTGGTTCGCGCCGAGTACTGCGGCGTTCGCCGTTTCAAGGTCATCGGATGTGCGGCGAAGATCCTCGTTTGCGGCATTGAGCGCGTCGGAAGTCTGCGTCAGCAGCCGGTTGTGCCACCTCAAAAGCGCAATGAACGCAAGGCTGCACAGGAAGAAGCCAATCGCCACCGCAGAGAAGCTGCTGTGGAGGCTCAGCAGCTCGTCGTCGACCTTGGCTGCCTGCACGGCGCTGTACTGGTTGGCTTCCGAGGCCAGGCCGATAAGTTCGGACTCCAGCGAGGCCATTGATTTCAGGATGGATTGCGCCTTGCCCGGCTCGTCGATCCTGGCAATGACCTTGTCCATGTCTTGGACAAATGCGGACAGCTGGGCGACGATCGCCTTTCGCTCAGGCGCCTCATCGACAAATGCCTCGAACTGGCCGGTGGTGAAACCACCGAGCCGGCTCTTCAGAATCTCGAAGCGGAGCTGCGTGTCGGCCTTGACCTGTTCGTTCGGCGAAGCCGCCAGCGACGCCACCCGTTGATGGAGTCGCAGGTATTCATTCACGCCCTGGCTGGCACTCCAGGCAACGTCGTATCGCGAGAGTTTTCCTATCGATGCCTGACGTTCGAAGATGACGACGGACAAATAGGCGGCGGCGATGGCGAACGCGGCAATGGTGCCGATCAGCAGTGCTTTGAGCAGATGGAATGCAATGGCACGGCGAGATCCGGGCGCTAACAAAGCGGCCATGACATCTTCCCTACCGGACGATTAGCCGGGCCAGCTGCCAAACCGAGCGTGAATAGAACTTCTGGCTTTGAAGCTCCGGTTCGCTGTCATACGGGTAGACGATGAACAGCGGGCCCTTGTCGCTGACCGCCATGTACTGGCCGTCACGCTTGAGGGCCAGCAGCACGTTGTGCTTCG
This sequence comes from Aminobacter carboxidus, assembly GCF_014863355.1. Classification (GTDB taxonomy): domain Bacteria; phylum Pseudomonadota; class Alphaproteobacteria; order Rhizobiales; family Rhizobiaceae; genus Aminobacter; species Aminobacter carboxidus. The sequence goes on from NZ_JACZEP010000003.1 coordinate 158,608, forward strand.
CAAAGTCCTCGGTTGGTATCGTTGTCTTGTAGTCGTTGAGCGCGACGGCGACCGCTTCTTTTCCGTCGGCGCCAACGAGCTCCATGATCTTCTGAAGCGGGACGCCCTCGAACTTGACCATGCCCGTGAACCACGGCGTCGTTGTCTCGATTGCGGTGACGCCGAGCGCTTCGAGCATATCGCGGTCAAACGAAGCCACACCATTGCCATTTGTGACGCTGATCTTGCCTTCGATGACCAGGATCGGGGTGCCTTTGGGCGCCTCGAGTTTGCCGTCTTCGGCCTGAGCCGCCGACAACGCGAAAAGTGCCAATGACGTAGCCATTGCCACGGCTCGAATGATGGAAGACAAGAGGTGATTCATAGCGCGTACTCCCCGGCACTGTAAGTTTGCATTGGACGATGCCAAAGGTCACTGAAAAACACATTAACAGCGTTGAATATGCCACAATAATCAGCACGATATCGTGTATCGGCAAGTAGCAGACGGATGTTGCTTGTTTTGTTCGAATTGACCGACTCAGGAGCCGGTGGCAGATATCCGGCACTGCGTTGAACGCGACAAGGGTCAGGACGGGAAATGATCGAGACTTTCAAGGAGTTCACCTTCGAGGCCGCGCACCAGCTGCAGCCTTATTCGGGCCTCCACGGTCATTCGTTCCAGGTGAGCGTTCATCTGGTCGGCGACCCGGACCCGGTCTTTGGCTGGCCCGCCAATCTCTATGAGCTGGAAAAGCAGATTGAGCTGCTCCGCAAGACCATCGACCACACCTACCTCAACGACATCGAAGGGCTTGCGGTGCCTTCGCTCGAGAACGTAGCGCGCTGGATCTGGGACAGGTTGGAACCCCAGTTCCCGCAACTCGATCGCGTGGCGGTCCGCAGGGGAGCGCAAGGGCAGGCGGAAGGTACTGTGTATAGCGGGCGGGCGCTGCATAAGGCCGGCGCTTGAACGGCAGCTCTTGACTTGCCCAGCTACACGTATCCGATCGATTGCAGATCCATGTGAGGTTTGGGCTGCGAGTTGAGCAGGCCCATCAGCCGATTCAGGCCGAGCGCGATCTGCGGCAGGGAGTGAGCCGCTCCCAGGCAGAGCCTGACGGCATGAGGGGCATGGTCGCGCTTGACCGCAAATGCGTCGGCGGTGATCACACGGACGCCCTCACGCAGGGCCGTCGCGGAGAAGGAATCCATTCGCCAGGGTTCCGGAAGCTGCAGCCAGAGATGATAGCACGACGTGGAAGCGTGCTCTGCATGCGGGCCGAGGATCCGGTGGGCCACTTCCTGGCGTTCATGCGCCTGATTGCGGTGCCAGGCGATCAGCTTGTCGGCGTACCCGTTTGCCATCCAGCTGGTTACCACGGCCGCCATGAACGGTGGCGACATCCAGTTGCTCATGGTGACGATCTCCTGGATGGAGCGGCTCAGCTTGGCCGGTACCACCAGAAAGCCGATCCGCAGTCCAGGGGCCATGCTTTTGGAGGCGCTGGTGAGATAGATGGTTCGCTCTGGAATGAGAGACGCAAAGGGCCGCGGCCTGTGCTCGGCCAGAAAGCCGTAGACGTCGTCTTCAATGATCCAGAGGCCGTACTCCTCGACGATCGCTGCAATCTCCCGCATCCGCTGTTCGGACATGGTGATCGTCGTCGGGTTCTGCAGGACGGGCATGCAATACAGGGCCTTCGGCCGCTTGGTCTCGCATAGTTCGCGGAGGGCTGCCGGGTCCAGGCCCTGGTCGTCCATTTGAACCGCTGCGAGATTGATGCCGAGTTGATGGGCAATGGCCCTTGCACCCGGATAGGTGAGTTGCTCCGTGGCAATGGCCTCGCCATGGCCAGCCAGCGCCATCATGCTAATCAGCAGACCGTGCTGCCCGCCATTGCAGATGATCACATTGTCCGGATGAGCCCGTATTCCGATGCCCTCCAGCCATTGTGCCGCGATGGCCCGGTGCGAGATCATCCCCGCGCTGGGCTGATAGGTGAGAAGCGCGTCAAGGGACCCTGACCGCGACAAATCCTTCAAGGTCGATCTGAGGATTTCGTCCGCTTCGCCAATGGCAGACAGGTTCAGCCCGAGGTCGATCACCTCCGGCTCGGGCTTCTCCGGCACCACCAGCCGGGTGATGTCGTCGCGATGGTTGTCGAAGTCGTTGATGAACGTGCCGCGACCGACCTCGCCGACAACGAGGCCTCTTAGCGCCGCCTCCGCATAGGCTCTCGCTATCGTTCCAACTGTCACGCCCAGTCGATAGGCGAGGTCGCGGTGTGGCGGCAGCTTTTCCCCGGGCTGCAGTTGGCCTTCGGCTATGCCGCGCTCCAGCGCATCACATATCGCCACGTAGATCGGCCCGGCGCCCTTTCTGATCTCCGGCTTCCAGTTCATGTGGCTCTCGCTACTTTGACACCATGTCAATGAAATAATTGACACCTTCTGGTCTCAGACTTACGCTCAAATAATAACAAAAACAAGGGAACATAACTGCGAAATCTGAGCATATTGAACCAATTGACACGGGTTCAATTGCAAATGAAGGACGAGTTTCACAATGGAGGACAAGATGATTTTGCGTCAGCAAAGACAAAGTGCCCTGCGCAAGGCGCTTATATTAGGTGCGGCTGCCGGAGCGTTGGCCTTTGGAACTTCGGCGCATGCCGAAGAAACTCTGAAGATCGGTGCGCTGGGTGTGATGAGCGGGCCGTTTGCCGGTTGGGGCGGCGTCATGTGCCAGACGTTCAAGTCCCGGGCTGGCATGTGGAATGACGATGGCGGCGTGGCAATCGGCGACAAGACCTACAAGGTCGAGGTCGTGTGTGTTGACGACAAGGGCGATCCCAAGGGCGCCCAGACTGGTGCCGAAAAGCTGGTGTCGGAAGGCGTTAAATACATCCAGGGGCCGAACACCGACTCCACGGCTGAAAGTGCGAAGACCGTCATGGAGGCGAACGGCACGATCAACATGCCCTACGCCTTCTCCAAGTCGCTCTACAAGGCGCCGGCCTCCCAGTCGATCCTCGGCATGGTCGCGTCCTACCAGGTTGGCCCGGTCATCTACAAATGGCTGATGGAAAACAAGGGCGTGAAGAAGATCGCGTTTGTTTCCGAAAACAATGCCGATCCGATCAAGCAGCGCGACGAGGGATCCGCCGGCGCAAAGGCGCTCGGCCTGGAGGTCGTCTCCGACCAGGAGACCTATGAGTCCGGTACGACGGACTTCTTTCCGATCCTGACCAAGGTGATCGGCACCGCGCCGGACCACATCGTCTTGTCAGGCGTTTCGCCTTCGGATGTCGGCCCTCTGATCAAGGCGGCGCGCGAACTGGGCTTCACCGGTACCATGAGCACCGAAACCGGGCAGGATCCGAAGGCCATCTATGAGGTGGCAGGCGATGCTGCGAACGGCTTCATCGCGGCCGGCGGCGCCAGTACCGAAGCGATCCGCAGTGACTTCATGGTCAAGTTCATCGATCGCTACACCAAGGACTGGGGCGAGTGGAACGATGTCGCCGGTCTTTTTGTCTATGGGCCCGAGATCATGATCCAGACGCTGCAGAGCGTCGGGCCGAAGGCCCTCGAAGACACCGAGGCATTCAAGGCATCCCTGGATGGTTTCGTCGGCAAGAACCCGTTCCTCAAGGACGGCGGCGAGTTGAAATATGTCGGCCGCACAGACTACGGCCAGGCGCGCCAGGTTTCGGTGCCGATTGTCGTGCAGCAGGTCGAAAACGGCGAATACAAGCCGCTGTTCGTCGGAAAACTCCCAGACTGACGAACCCGGGCGGCGGTCTGCCCCCCATGGCCGTCGCCCGCATTTCTTCGCAAGAGGTCCGCATGGCGCGGGCCCGGATGGGCGAAAGTGCCCGTCCTCGCACAGGAGACTTCGCATGACGCAGGTTATGCTCAACGCGCTTGTCGTCGGAACGACCTACGCGCTGATCGCGCTCGGCATCACCATCATCTTCAGCATCATGAAGGTGGTGAATTTTGCCCATGGTCAGCTCTACATGATCGGCGGGTTCGTCGTTTATTACTTCAATGTCGTGTTCGGGCTGCCGTTCTGGTTCGGCCTCGTCATGTCCTTCCTCATAGTCGGACTGCTCGGCGTGGCCATGGAACTGTTCCTGTTCCGCCCAGTGATGCTGCGCGTCAAACGCGAGGAGGTGACCATGCTGCTCGCGATGGGCACGGCTGTGTTCCTCGAAAGCCTGGCGCTGATCGTCTTTGGCGAGAAGCAGCGTGGGGTGCCGCCGATTGCCACCGGCATCGTCGAACTCTTCGGTGCCAGGCTGCCCACCGGACGCATCGTCGTCATCGTTGTCGCAGCGATGCTGATCGCCGCCCTGATGGCCTTCATCGGCTACACCAAGACCGGCCGGGCGCTCAGGGCCATGGCGCAGGATCGCGAAGCGACGGCCCTGCAGGGCGTCAATCTCAAATGGCTCTCCGCCATGGGCTTCGGTCTCGGCACCGGCCTTGCCGGCCTGTCCGGCGGCCTGCTCGTGGCGATCTTCGCCGTCCACACCGGCGCCGGCACGGCGATCTCGATCAAGGCATTCCTGATGATCATGATCGGCGGCGCCGGCGTGCTCTCCGGCGCCATTCTCGGTGGCTTCGTCCTGGGTTTCCTCGAATCCGTCGGCTACGCGCTGCTGCCGGGCTCGCTGACCTTTCTCATCATCTTCCTGATCGTGATCTGCTTCCTGATCGTGAGGCCGAACGGGATCATGGGTAAGCCCTGGGGCTGAGACGACCATGCAAAAGACAATCTCCATGCCGAACGTGAACCTGCCCCAAAGCGAGCAGCGAAGCTCCGCGCTGAAGCCCATCGGGCTGGGGCTCTTGATCGCGGCGGCCTATTTCATCGCCATTCCGCTGGTCTTTGGAGCCAACGGCTACCTGCTCAACGTGTTCACCACCATGGCCGCCGTCAGCTTCATCAGCTTCGGCGTCTGGCTGACCTTCGCCATTGGCCGCATCAATCTTGCCCAGGCGGGATTTGCGCTGATCGGTGCCTATGTCACCGCCATCCTGGTGTCGCGTCTCGGCGTCTCGTTCTGGATCTGCCTGCCGCTCTCGGGAGCCGTCGCGGCCCTGCTCGGCGGACTGATCGGCTGGCCGGTGCTGCGCCTCAAGGGTGTCTACTTCGCGATGATTACCCTGTGCATCACCGAGGCCTGCCGCCTGACCGCCCTGAGCTTTCCGGCACTCACCAGGGGCGCGCAAGGCATTGTCGACCTGCCGCTTCCAGGCGAACTGTCGCTGTTCGGACTGACCATCATTCCAGCCTTCGAAAAGGGTGCGCGGCTGCCGTTTTTCTATCTAGCCGGCACGCTGATGCTGCTCGGACTCGGGTTCATGTGGTTGCTCGATACCAGCCGAGTCGGTGCGGTGTTCCGCTCGCTCAGGCAAAACGAGGATCTCGCTTCCAGCCTGGGGATCAACGTCGCCAAGTACCGCGTCGTCGCTTTCATGGTGAGCTGCTTCTACGCGGGCGTTGGCGGCGCCTTCTTCGCCACGCTCCAGCAGAACGTCTACCCGACCACCTTCCAGGTCCTCGATAGCGTCTACTTCATGGTCTACTGCTTCGTCGGCGGCCTGGAATTCGTCATCGGTCCATTGGTCGGGGCGCTGGTGATGATGAGCAGCTTCGAATTGCTGCATGAGTTCCAGCGCTATCAGACCGTCATCTTCTCCGGGCTGATGATCCTGTGCATCCTGTTGATGCCGAACGGAATCCTGAGCGTCGTCAAACGCTCCGGCAAGCCGGAGGAGGCAACCAATGCTTGAAGTTCGCGGACTGACCAAGATCTTCGGTGGGCTGACGGCAGTGAAAGATCTGAACTTCACGCTGGATGCAGGAGAGATCCTTTCCATCATCGGTCCCAATGGCGCCGGCAAGAGCACCTGCTTCAAGCTGATCGCCTCCTTCCTCACCCCGACTACTGGCACCGTCCGTTTCAACGGCAAGGACATTACCGGTATCGGACCGCATGCGGTGGCTCGCCACGGCATCGTGCGGACGTTCCAGGAAAACACCAGTTTTCAGGACATGACCGTGCGCGAAGCGGTGCTGCTCGGTTACCAGAAGGACTGCAAGGCCTCGCTGGCCGGCATGATCTTCCGCTCGCCACGAGCCAGGAGAGACGAGCGCGAGGCCGGCGACTATGCCGATCACGTGCTCGACATGCTCGGCATGACAGGCCTGGCCAATACGGTTTCGGCGGCCTTACCGCACGGCATGCTGCGCAATCTCGGCATCGCGGTGGCACTCGCGGCCAGACCCAAGCTCATCCTGCTCGATGAGCCGTTTGCCGGCCTGAACTCGGATGAGACCAAGCGCGGCGTCGAGCTGATCCGCAAGATCCGCGACGAGGGCGTCACGCCCATCCTGGTCGAGCACGACATGACCGCGGTCATGTCGGTCAGCGAGCGCATCGTGGTTGTCAGTTTCGGCAGCAAGATCGCCGAGGGAACGCCGGCTGAGATCCAGCAGAACGAGAAGGTCATTGAAGCCTATCTCGGTGCCGAAGACACGGAGATCGGGCTATGAGCGCGCAATTCTCGATCCGGGACCTGGCTGTGTCCTATGGCAGGGTTCGCGCCGTGAAGGGCGTCTCCCTGACCGCCGGCGAGGGGCAGATCATTTCCCTCATTGGCGCCAACGGCGCCGGCAAGTCTTCCATCCTTCGCGCCATTACGGGTCTGACCGCGCCTGAGAGCGGCGAGATCTGGTTCGACGGCGAGCGGATCGACGGCAAGGGACCCGACCAGATCGTGGCGCGCGGCGTGGCAATGGTTCCGGAAGGGCGGCGTATCTTCCCGTTCATGAGCGTACGCGACAACCTTTTGATGGGAGCATATCGCCGCAAAGACAATGCCGGGGTCGCGTCGGATCTCGAAGGCATCCTGACGCGGTTCCCTCGACTGCGTGAACGCATCAGGCAGCAGGCCGGCAGCCTGTCCGGCGGCGAACAGCAGATGGTGGCGCTCGGCCGCGCGCTGATGTCCAAGCCGCGGCTTTTGCTGCTCGACGAGCCGTCGCTCGGCATCGCACCGATCATCGTGCGCGAGATTGCCCGCTTCATCACCAGCATCAACCGAGACAACGGCGTCAGCGTCATTCTTGTCGAACAGAACTCGCGCATGGCGCTCAAGCTCTCCAGCCACTCTTACGTGCTCGAGACAGGCAAGATCGCCTTGTCGGGGCCGTCGCACGAACTGGCCGAGAATGACGACGTTCGTCGTGCCTATCTCGGCGGCTAGGGGCAGGTCATGAAGATCGAGATCATCAACCCGACGACCACCGCGGCCTTTGCCAGGAAAAACCTGGTGGCAGCGCAAGGCGTCGCCTCGCCGGGCACCGAGATCCTGTCCGTGTCGGTCAAGAGCGGGCCACCGTCGATCGAAAGCCACTACGACGAGGCGCTGAGCACGATTGGCATCCTGGAAACGATCCGCGAGGGCGAGGCAGCCGGCGTCGACGGCTACGTCATCGCCTGCTTCGGCGACCCAGGCTATCTCGCCGCTCGCGAGATGGCGCGGGGGCCGGTGATCGGCATTGCCGAGGCGGCCTTCCATGTCGCCAGCATCGTGGCGACCCGATTCTCGGTGGTAACCACGCTCGCCCGCACCAAGATCATCTGCGAGCACCTGCTGCAGGTCCACGGCTTCGAACATCAGTGCCGCAAGGTCCGGGCTTGCGGGCTTGAGGTTCTCGAACTCGAGGAGACCGGCATGGCGGCCTGCCGCGACATCGTCGAGGAATGTCGCCGTGCTGTCGCCGAAGACGATATCGGCGCCATCGTGCTCGGCTGCGCCGGCATGGCCGACCTGGCCGTGCATATCCAGGAGCAGATCGGCGTTCCCGTCATCGAAGGTGTCACCGCCGCAACCAAGCTGGTCGAAGGCATCGTTGCCCTGAGGCTCGGGACCAGCAAGTTCGGCGACCTTGCCTATCCGCTGCCCAAGCGGCTGAGCGGATCAGTCAAGCATCTTGAAATAGCACCACGCGACTAGGCCGCCGTCAGGCTCCGTCCGGATCAGGTAGAAAGGATCGAACAATGTCTTACCCCCGCGATATGGTCGGCTACGGCAATCGACCGCCGATGGCCAACTGGCCGAACGGCGCCAAGCTCGCGCTGCAGTTCATCGTCGCCTTCGAGGAGGGTTCGGAAAACTGCGTCCTCCACGGCGATGCCCATTCGGAGAACTTCATCTCCGACATCATCGGCGCACCACAGCTCTTCGGCGTGCGCAACATGAACATGGAGTCGCTCTACGAATATGGAACGCGTGTGGCGTTCTGGCGGGTGTTCGACGAGTTCAAGCAGCGCGGTATCAACACCACCGTGCTGGCGAACGGCCTGGCGCTGCAGCATTACCCTGAAGCCGGCAAGATCATGCACTCGCTTGGCCACGAGATTGCCAGCCATGGCTGGAAGTGGATCGACCATCAGTGGATGGGCGAAGACACCGAACGCGCCCAGATGAAGCTGGCCATAGACACCATCACGCGCGTGACCGGCGAACGACCGGTCGGCTGGTACACCGGCCGCTGCAGTCCCAACACGCTCAAACTGGTGGTCGAGGAGGGCGGCTTCCTCTACGATTCCGACACTTATGCCGATGACCTGCCCTATTGGGAGAACGTCAACGGCAAGCAGCACCTGCGTATCCCCTACACGCTCGAAGCCAACGACATGCGCTTTGTGGCGGCTGCGGGCTTCAACTCCGGCGACCAGTATTTCACCTATCTCAAGGATACATTTGACGTCCTCTACCGCGAGAGCGACAGGACCCCGCGGATGATGTCGACCGGGCTTCATCTGCGCATCGTCGGTCGTCCCGGGCGCTGGGCGGCCTTCCTGCGCTTCCTCGACTACGTCCAGAAACATGAGGGCGTCTGGATCTGCCGGCGCGATGAAATCGCCCGCCACTGGCATAAGCACCATGCACCTGAGCGACAGTAGAGGCGCAGCGGCCCGGGAACGCATCATGTCGAACTATCTCAGCGAAACCGACGCCGGGCAGCGCATCATGCGGCGCTGCGACGAGCTTGGCAGCATCAGCGTGCCGGGTGCTGGCGTGACGCGATTTTACCTTTCGCCGCAACACCGCTCAGCCGCCGAGACCATTGCCGGATGGATGCGCGATGCCGGTATGGACGCGCGCATCGACGAGGCGGGTAACGTCGTCGGCCGTTACCATTCCGACAGCGGAGGTGGCCCCTACCTCGTCACCGGCTCGCATATGGACAGCGTCGTTCATGCCGGCCGCTATGACGGTCCCCTCGGCGTGCTGACCTCGCTCGACTGCGTCGCCGTGCTCCATGGCCGTGGCCGCCGCCTGCCATTCGGCGTCGAGGTCGTCGCCTTCGCCGACGAGGAGGGCACCCGGTTCAGGACGACGCTTGCCGGAAGCCGGGCGATCACCGGGCAGTTCGGCGACGACCTGCTGGACGCAACGGATGCCGACGGCCACAGCGTTCGCGAGGCAATGGTCGCGTTCGGGCTCGATCCAAGCGCCGTCGGCAATGCTGCCCACCGCCCCGACGAGGTGATCGGTTACGTCGAGCTGCATATCGAGCAGGGCCCGGTACTGCAGGCGGCCGACCTGCCAGTCGGCGTGGTGACCGCGATCAGCGGACAGACGCGCGCGGTGATGCGGCTGAATGGAGCGGCCAATCATGCCGGCACCGTACCGATGGGCATGCGCAAGGATCCGCTTCTGGCCGCAAGCGAAATCGCGCTCGCGGTCGAGCAAATCGCCTCTGCCTATCCGGACACGGTCGGCACCGTCGGCTTCATCAAGGCGGAGCCCGGATTGATCAACGTCATTCCAGGCGAGGTCTCGCTGACGGTCGACTTGCGTTCGCAGGTCGACGGCATTCGACACGCCGCCTTCGACGAGCTTGGCATCGCTGCCGGAAACATCGCGGCGCGGCGCGGCGTGGAGATCAAGATCGACACGATACTCGATCTCCATTCATGCCCGTGCGCATCCGATTTCGTCGACCGCATCGCGACCGCGGTCGAAGCGGCCGGGGTGCGGCCCCTGCGCCTGCCAAGCGGCGCCGGCCATGACGGCATGGCGATGAGCACGATGACCGGCATCGGCATGATCTTCGTCCGTTGCAAGGACGGCATCAGCCATTCGCCGGAAGAGTCGGTCACTGCCGAGGACGTCGCAACGGGAGCGGCCACGCTCCTGCATTTCATCGAGAATTTTCAGGGAAGACCCTAATGGAACCGAACCCCATCGCAAAAAGTCCCGGCCTCGGTTCGGAGCGCCTGCTGGATTACGTCAGGGCGCATCGCGACGACCAGGTGCGGATGCTGGCGGAACTCGTCAAGGTGCCGTCTGACAATCCGCCCGGGGACTGTGCGACGCATGCCGATCGCGCTGCCCAGCTCTATGAAGCCTTGGGCTTCACGGTCGAGCGGCACAAGGTGCCCGACGCGCTGGTCGCGAGCGTCGGCATGATCAGTGCCACCAACCTGATCGTCCGGCACAGCTTTGGTCCCGGCCCGACCATCGCGCTCAACGCGCATGGCGACGTCGTGGCACCTGGCGAGGGCTGGACGGTCGATCCCTATGGCGCCGAGGTCAAGGATGGCTGGATGTATGGCCGAGGCGTCGCGACCTCGAAATCTGACTTCGTCACCTACGCCTATGCGCTGTTGGCGCTGCGCTCGCTGGGCGAGAAGCTGTCGGGCACGATCGAAATTCACTTGACCTACGACGAGGAGGTTGGTGGCGACATCGGGCCGCTCTACCTTCTGCAGCAAGGGCTGACCAAGCCGGATTACGCGATCTGCGCCGGCCTCTCCTACGGTGTGGTCACTGCCCATAATGGCTGCCTGCATCTCGACATCGATGTCCGCGGCAAGTCTGCCCACGCGGCACGGCCTGAAACCGGCATCGATGCGCTCGAGGCTGCAACCCACATCCTGAGCCGGCTCTATTCGATGCGCTCAGGCTTTGCTGAGCAACGCTCTTCGGTCGAAGGCATCACCACGCCGTCGCTGGTCGTCGGGCTGATCTCTGGCGGCATCAACACCAATGTGGTCCCCGACAAGATCGCGATGCGCGTCGACCGCCGCATGATCCCGGAAGAGGACGGCCCGGCGGTGGCGCGCGACCTGATCGCCTTCATTGAGGCCACCGCGCGGGAGATGCCGGGCGTCGAATGCCATGTCCGCCAACTCATGCTGGCAAACCCGCTGAAGCCGCTCGAGGGACAGGAGCGCCTGGCTGGCGCCTTGCAGCGGCATGCTTCGGAACTCGTCGGCGAGACCGTGCCGACGCATGGCGTGCCCCTCTACACAGACGCGCGGCACTACAGCAACGCCGGCATTCCGACCGTGCTGTACGGCGCCGGCCCGCGGACGATGCTCGAGGCCAATGCGCACCGCGCTGATGAGAAGCTCAGGATCGATGACCTTGTCCTGGCGACCAATGTCGTGACGCTGGCCCTCTATGACATGCTCACCGGAAACGCCTGACGGTTGATGGCGCAAGCCGCCTGAATATGGCTGATGGAGGCGGTCCGCCGATCGCCTTCTTGCCGGCTATGGCAGGGAACGTACGGCCCCAACTCATGGACACTCTCGGCCTGCGTAGTCGGGCCGCAGAGCCCGCGTTGCCTTTCCCGAGCGGTCAGGATATCTCTGTGGGATTGGAAACAGTGGCGTTTCCCAAATCTCCCAAAACAGACTCCGCCCGGCTCGCGCCGATGACTGGGTATATTGTATCGACCGGCTCAATAGGTGGCTTATATCGCATGGCGAATGGTGACTGGCGGATTGGCGTCCTGTTTTCCAACAGCGGAGTGACCGCGGCAGCAGAAACGGCCGAAGCGAACGCGACGCGCCTTGCGATCGAAGAAATCAACGCGGCGGGCGGCGTTCACGGGCGAGGGATAAACGCCGTCTTCTACGATCCCGGATGTTCGGCCAAGAAATACCAGGAGCTTGCTGTTCGCCTGCTTGCCGAGGACGGGATCAAAGTCATTTTCGGCTGCTACATGTCGTCGGCGCGAAAAGCCGTCCTGCCGGAGATCGAAGCCTATCGCGGCATGCTGTTCTACCCGACCTTCTATGAAGGGTTCGAATACTCCACCCGCTGCTTCTATACCGGTTCGTCGTCGAACCAGAATGCGGTCCAGCTGGCGCGCTACCTGATCGACAATTATGGCACCCGGTTCCTGCTGGTCGGTTCGAACTACGTCTTTCCTTACGAGTACAATCGAGTCGTCATGGATCTGGTGACCAGAGCCAAGGGCACCATTCTCGACGAGATCTATGTGCCCGTCGAAGCGGTGCCCAAAGATTTCAACCGTGTCATCAAGCAGATCGGCAAGCTGAAGCCGGATATCGTGGTCTCAACTGTGGTCGGCACCGGCGCTGTCATGCTTTACGAAGCCTACAAGCAGGCCGGCTTCGACGTCGCCACGATGCCCATAGCCAGCCTGACGACGACCGAAGCCGAAGTCGCCGAGATGGCGCCTGATATCGCGGCGGGGCACCTGACCTCGGCGTCGTTCTTCGAAACGCTTGATACACCGCAGGCACGGCGGTTCGTTTCAGCCTACAAGCGGCGTTTCGGCGCCGATGCGCCTGTCACGGCAGGTGCAGAGGCTGCCTATTTTCAGGTCCATCTTTACGCCAAGGCACTGGAACTGGCCGGCACGGACGAGCCGGAAGCGCTGGCCAAGCATCTCGCCGGGCTGGAATTCGACGCGCCGCAAGGGCGGGTACGCATTGACCCCGACAACCACCACACCGAGCTGTGGTCACGCATCGGGCGGGTCAACGCGGAAGGCAAATTTGACGTCATCTGGCAGTCCGAGACGCGGATCAGGCCGGATCCTTATTTCGTCACGGCCTCATTCGATGATTGGATGAGCAAACCCCATCAGCTGAAACGCAAGGCGTAGCGGATCGTTTTCGGTGCCAACCAGGATACTCCAGGACCTGAAAGGCTTGCGCGTCCAAGTCATCCATCCGCCCGATCAGGCGGGGCTGGCGCTGGTCGAGCATCTCAGGCGCATCGGCTGCAGCTGCGAGACAACCTGGCCGTTGCCAGATGCGATAAATCCTTCGGCGGTGGTCGTGCTGGTTTCGATCGAGCAGGAAAACCGCGACAAGATTCTCAGCCTGTTCCGGCCGGTGCAGCCGTCCGATCCGGCCCTGGTGGCGGTGGTGACCTACGAGGATCCGAGCACGTTGCAGGTGGTGCTGGAATGCGGGGCACTTGCGGTCATCGAGCGCCCGATCCGCCCGTTTGGCCTGCTGACCAATCTGACCATCGCGCGCGCCCTCTGGCTCGAGCGGCAGAATGCCAGCAAGCGTATCCGCAAGCTGGAGAGAAAGCTGGCCGGCAACAACCGCATCCTGCGTGCGAAGAGCATTCTGATGGAAACGCAAGGGCTTAGCGAGCAGGACGCGTATGAGAACATTCGCCGGCAAGCGATGGCCAAACGCGTTCCGATGGACGATCTGGCGAGCGCGATCATTAACGCGCATGAGCTCTTGACGTTCAAGGATATGCGTGACTAGTATGAAACATAATTGACGCCGGGTGAAGCTCGGATGTCGATACGGTGTGAGACAATGTGGTCCGCACCGAGTGGCTATGTAGCCCGCAGACTCCTCATCGGAGTTGGCGGGCTTTTTTGTTTTTCGGCTTCCGACAAGGCCGTTGGCAGCTGTTGGTTCGATTTGCAGCACTTCTTGACGCTCGTTGGTCAGCGCATGCGAACGCGTGCGCGACATCGCCTTTGCTCGGCGGCGGCTCACCTCGTTTCGGTCGGGCCTGTCGTCTCCTGCCTGGGAGGTTATTGCGATTGTAGAAGAATACATCGGTAAGATATCTGATAATTGGCAACTTTTTGACTGTGCACAGGTAATGCGAATAACAACTTTGCGCAAATTTTGTATATAAGAAAAATATACTGAAAAGATATTGCATATTATAATTTTCTAATACAGCCTGGACGTGGTCGCGAATGGGGCGGCTTCACAAAAAATCAAACGCACAACGATGCGAACAGGAGGACCAATGAAGAACCATGATAGACGTACCTTTTTGAAGGCGTCGGGTCTCGCGGCCGTCGGGCTGGCGGCACCAGCGATCCTGCGTCTCGGCGACAAGGCCTGGGCAGCTGACGAGATCCCCGTCGGCATCATGTATTCGCTGACCGGGACCACGGCGATCGTCGAGAAATCGATGAACCAGTGCGCCCAGATGGCAATTGATGAAATCAACGCCAAGGGTGGTGTCCTTGGCCGCAAGCTGCGCGCGATCATCGAGGATCCGGCGTCCGAACCGCGCATCTACAGTGAAAAGGCACGCAAGCTGACGATCGAGGACCAGGTTCCCGTGATCTTCGGTTGCTATACAACCGCCAGCCGCAAGGCGGTCTTGCCGGTCGTTGAGCGGCGCAAGGGCCTGCTCGTTTGGCCGACCTGGTACGAAGGCGAAGAGTGCTCCAAGAACGTGCTCTATGCCGGCTCGGCGGTGCCCAACCAGCAGTTGGAAAATTCGTTGCCATGGCTGCAGAAGAGCCTGGGCAAGAACAAGGTGTTCATCGTCGGTTCCGATTACGCCTTTCCGCGTGGCATGGCCAAGACGTCGAAAACGATCTGCGAAAAGATCGGCATGCAGGTGGTCGGCGACGAATACCTGCCGCTCGGCCACACCGAGTGGGCGTCGATGGTCTCCAAGATCGGCTCCAGCGGTGCCGACGTGATTTTCTCCAACGTGGTGGGTGACTCGATCGTCGCCTTCTATCGGGAGCTGCGCAACCAGGGCTACGACTTCGACAAGCTGCCCTTGTGCGCCTCGACGACGACAGAGGTCGAGATCAAGGCGATGGGGCCGGAGTATGCGCTCGGCAGCTACGTCTCGCTGCCCTATTTCCAAACGGTCGACACACCTCAAAACAAGGTGTTCGTCGAGGCGTTCAAGGCTTATGCCGGCGCCGATGCCGTGACCCACGCCGCAATGGAGGCTGTCTACATCGGCGTCAACATGTGGGCGATGGCAGCAGAAAAGGCCGGCGACCTCGCACCCGAGGCGATCATCGCCAGCGCAGGTGGGCTGTCATTCGATGCGCCGCAGGGCAAGGTCACGATCGACCCCGACAACCTGCACAGCTACCTGACGCCGCGCATCGGCAAGACCCGCGCCGATGGTCTGCTCGACATCGTCGACCAGTATGCCGAGCCGCTGGTGCCGCTGCCTTACTCCAGCGTCGGCGAGACGGCCGACAAGCGGGTCTGCACGACAAGCGGGGCAACGCTCTAGTCCCGAAGTGCCAGCTGTGCCGGCGTGGATTTTTCGCGCCGGCACGAGCCCCCGACCAATGCGGATGGAAGCGGTATGGAAACTTTTGTCATCGGACTGAGCATCGCATCGATACTGTTCATGGTCGCCCTCGGCTTGGCGATCATCTACGGCACCATGAGCGTCATCAATCTCGCCCATGGCGAGATGGTGATGATCGGCGCCTACACCACTGTTTTGGCGACCAAGCATCTCGGCTTCAACATCTATCTCTGCCTGCCGCTGGCCTTCGTGGTGACGGCGACATTCGGACTGATCATCGAGCGCACCGTCGTGCGCAGGCTTTACGGCCGACTGCTCGACACGTTGCTGGCGACATGGGGCATCGCGCTCATCCTGCAGCAGCTGATCCGCATTCACTTCGGGCTCGGGCTGTTTGGTATCGAGATCGAAGGGCTTGGTTCCGACCTCCAGAACGTGCCGGTTCCCGCCGAACTGCAGCAGGCCATTCGCCTCTTCGGTGCCAACATCCCGGTCTACCGAGCTTTCGTATTCGCCGCCGCGCTGGCATTGGGCGCCGTAA
Source organism: Aminobacter carboxidus (assembly GCF_014863355.1). Lineage (GTDB taxonomy): Bacteria > Pseudomonadota > Alphaproteobacteria > Rhizobiales > Rhizobiaceae > Aminobacter > Aminobacter carboxidus. The sequence goes on from NZ_JACZEP010000003.1 coordinate 174,479, forward strand.
CCTGGCTTTTGATGTTCAGGACGCGTTTCGGCAGCCAGTTGCGCGCCGTTTCGGTTGCCCGCAACACCGCCGCCGCCTGCGGCATCAATGACAAGCGCGTCAACATGCTGGCCTTCGCCTATGGCTCCGGCCTCGCCGGCATTGCCGGCGTCCTGGTGTCGGGGTTCAAGACCGTGTCGCCCGACATGGGCACGCCCTATGTCGTCGACGCCTTCCTCGTCGTCGTTGCCGGTGGTGTCGGCCATCTGCTTGGCACCTTCGCCTCGGCAGGCATTCTCGGCGAGGTACAGAGCTTCGTCGCCACCTGGGCAAACGACGTCTACGGACGGACGGTCCTGTTTGCCGTCGTGATCTTCATTCTCCTGTTCAAGCCTCAGGGCCTCTTCGTCACCAAGAGCCGCTGAGCTTGGCTGCAACATGGACGAGCGCATGACTTACCGCACCGCTTCCATCATCGCCTACGTCGTCTTCTTTGCCGTTGTGCTTGCGCTTCCGCTTGTGCTCAACAGCTTCTGGACCAACCGCGTCGCGATCTACCTCGTCTATTCGATCTGCGCGATCGGCATCAGCATGTCGTGGGGCTATGCCGGCATACTCAGCCTCGGCCAGGGCCTGTTCTTCGGCATGGGCGCCTACATGCTGGCGATGTCGCTGACCCTCGCCGTACCGGAAAACAATCCGGTACCGCAGCTCATGCTGCTCAACATGGAGCCCAATGCGGTTCGCGACTTGTGCTGTGTCACGACAGGCTCGTTCTTGTGGATTCCGTTCCGGTCGATCGCGGTCGGCATGATCGCGGGGATCGTCGTGCCGTGCATCCTGGCCGCCGGTATCGGCTACGTGATGTTCAAGCGGCGCACGACAGGCGTCTATGTCAGCATCATTACGCTGGCCTTCGCGCTCATCGGGCAAATGCTCATCGTCAACAACCAGCCGCTGACCGGCGGCTTCAACGGTCTGGCCGATCTGGCACTGCTGGAGATCGCCGGCTTCGAGTTCGACCCCTACGGCCCGAGCGCCTATTACGCCGTCGCCTTCACGTTGATCGCGGTAATCCTGCTCGCCCGCTACATGCTGACAGGACGCATCGGCCAGGTGCTCAAGGCCATTCGGGAGGACGAGGCGCGGGCTCGCTACCTCGGCTACGATGTTGAGAACTACAAGCTTTTCATCTTCTGCGTCTCGGCCGGCGTGGCGGGCCTGGCGGGGATGTTGTTCACGCTTACCTCGGAATTCGCCACGCCGTCGCTGATGGCGACGTCACTCAGCATTTCGATGGTGATCTGGGCTGCGACCGGTGGCCGGGCGTCACTGCTTGGAGCGTGTATCGGTGCCTTGATCGTCAATTTCGTCGGTTCGCTTGCCAGCGAAAGCGCAACCTTCCAGCCGGTGTGGCCGATCATCCTCGGCCTGCTCTTCGTCTTCGTGGTGCTGTTCATGCCGAACGGAATCGCCGGGATTTTCAAGGCCTTCATCGAACGCTCCGGCAATGCCGGCAAGGCCGAGGGCTTCGCCGAGACCAAACTGTCCGCAAGGGAGGTGTAATCGATGAATGCCGTTCATAGGGCATCTCAAGTCGCGACCGTGTCGGCCGCGCCCATCTTGCGAACACAGAAGCTGACGGTTCGCTTCGACGAGTTTCCCGCCGTGCGCGAAGTCGACCTGTCGATCGCCGACGGCGAGCTCAGGGTGATCATCGGCGCTAACGGCGCCGGCAAATCGACCTTGCTGGACCTGCTGTGCGGCAAGACCCTGCCTTCCGAGGGCGAGATCTGGCTGCGCGATCGCAACATCACCGGGATCGGCGAGGCTGCAATCGCCCGCAGCGGCGTCGGGCGCAAGTTCCAGACCCCGACGGTCTTCAAGGACATGACGGTGCTGGAAAACCTGCAAGTGGCGAGCAACCGTCGCGTCCGCGTCTTCCAGAACCTGTTCGACCGGGTGAAACCAGGTCCGAGCGACAAGGAGATCGCCGTCGCCGAACGGACCGGCTTGCTCGGCTCGATGAAGCGCCGGGCATCGGAACTCTCGCATGGCCAGCTGCAATGGCTCGAACTGGCGATGGTGCTCAGCCAGGACCCCAAGATCATCCTGCTCGACGAGCCGGCCGCCGGCATGACGGCGGCCGAAACCGACAAGACGGCCGAACTCCTGCTCGATCTCGCCGGTGGCCATACGGTGCTGGTGATCGAACACGACATGGCGTTCGTTCGCCGCATCTGCCGGACGATCACGGTGATGCACCAAGGGGCCGTTCTCGCCGAGGGAACCGCGGAGGAGATCGAACACAACCCCGCAGTAATCGAGGCATATCTTGGATCGGCGACGCTCAGCCATGCTTAAGTTCAAAGACCTCAATGTGTTCTACGGAACCAGCCACATCATCCACGATCTCAACCTTGAAATCCGCAAGGGCGAGGTCTTCTGCATCATGGGCCGCAACGGCGTGGGCAAGACGACGCTGCTGCGCAGCCTGCTCGGCATCAGCGTGCAGACCAAGGGCGCCATCGAGTTTGAAGGCACCGACATCAGTCGCGATCTCACCTATCAGCGGGCGCGGCGCGGCATCGGCTACGTTCCGCAGGGGCGTGAGATCGTGCCCGGGCTCAGCGTGCTCGACAACATCCTGCTCGGCTGCAACGCGCGCGCCGATGGCCAGTCGTCGGTGCCGCCACTGGTGTGGACGCTGTTTCCGTTCCTGAAGGATCATCTCAACCGGCGCGGCACCAACCTGTCGGGCGGTCAGCAGCAGCAGCTGGCAATTGCGCGTGCGCTCGCGACAGACCCGAGCGTCCTGGTTCTTGACGAACCGACCGAGGGCATCCAGCCCAACATTGTCGAGCACATCGAAGAGGCGATCATGTCGCTCAACCGGGATTATGGTTTGACCATCATTCTCGTCGAGCAGAAGATACGCTTTGCGCGCACCGCTGCGCATCGGTTTGCAATCCTTGAAAAAGGTCAGATCGCAGCGGCCGGTCAAACCGCCGATCTCAGCAATGAACTGATCCACAAGCACATGAGCTTGTAGCGCCGCCGCGTGTTCACGCCTGTCCGATATCCGATCATGCCCGCCATGGGTTCAGTGCAGAAAGGTAACTGAGATGCTTCGAATTGAAAGCGTACTGGGGAGCCGCAGGGATCCTGGTTTGCACGAGGCGATCCACCATCTTGAGCATCACCATGCGGTGGAGTTCGTCACCATTGCCGTTGGCGACCTCGACCGGCGGCGGCTGATGGCGCGGACCGACAAGGGCGAGGAGGTGGCCATCACCTTGCCACGCGACCAGAAGCTGCATGACGGCGCCGTGCTTGTGCTCGACGATCATCGCGCGGTGATCGTGCGCGCCGGCGAGCAGCGCTGGCTGAGGTTCAGTCCGCGCTCGGCCAGCGACGCACTGGAGCTCGGCTATCACGCCGGCAATCTTCACTGGCGTGTCCGCTTCGACGGCGAGGACCTGCTGGTCGCCCAGGACGGTCCTGCCTCGGCCTATGCCGCGCGCATCGAACCACTGCTTTCGGGCGGTCGTGTCGAGATGAGCGAGGTGGCGGAATGAACCACCCATCGGTGCAACTGCTCGTCGCTTTCCAGCACGCCGACGGACAGTTCCCTTCAGGCGGATTTGCCTTCTCGCAAGGGCTCGAGGCGTCGTCTTCACTTGCCGGGAAGCTGGGCGTATTCGAGTTCGCCGGTTTCGTCGATACCCAGATACGTCATCGCTGGGCCAATGCCGACCGCGTCGCCCTGGTCCGTGCCCACCGGCTTGCCGGAGATCTCGACGCACTTGCCGAACTTGACCGCGAGGTCGAGGCCTCGACCTTTGTCGAGGGGCTGCGGTCGGGTTCGCGCCGCAACGGCACGGCTCTCCTGACCACACATGGACGCTTGGGAACGAAGGGAGCAGCAGCCTATCGCGCGATGGTTCGCAATGGCCAGGCCTGCGGTCACCTCGCTGTTGTCCAGGGTCTTGTGTGGCAGGCAGTCGGCCTCGATGAGACGACGGCTGTCGCGATCGGCGGCTACCAGATGGTCGCCTCGCTGGCGACAGCTGCTGTGCGGCTCGGCTTGATCGGCGCCATCGACGCGCAGGCTTCGATTGCCCGGGCGCTACCCGAGATCGAAGCGGCGGCTTGCAGGCCCTTAGCCGACGATGAGGCGCTGCGTTCGTTCACGCCACTTTGCGAGATCGCGGTGGCCATGCACGGCACTTCCGGCCAGCGCCTGTTTTCGAATTGATGAGGAGCACACGCCATGTTGCTGACCCCGACCGAACTTGAACGCCTGACGATCTACACGGCGGCGGAACTTGCGCGCAAACGCCGGGCCAAAGGTTTGTTGCTCAACTACCCCGAAGCCGTTGCCATCATCTCCGACGAGATACTCGAAGGCGCCAGGGAAGGGCGCTCGGTCGCCGAGATGATGTCATTCGGCTCCGCCATTCTCACCCAGGCTGATGTCATGCCAGGGGTGGCGGCGATGCTGCCGATGCTGCAGATCGAGGCTACGTTCCGCGATGGCACCAAGCTGGTCACCGTGCATGAGCCGTTGCGGCCGGCGGCCGGTGCTGTTGCCGACGATCTTGAACCCGGCGCGATCATCACCGAGGAAGGCGACATCGAGCTCAACGCCGGCCGGCGCAAGCTGACGCTGAAGGTCGTCAATACCGGCGACCGTCCGGTGCAGATCGGCAGCCACTACCATTTCTTCGAGGTCAACAAGGCGCTCGATTTCGATCGTGCGGCTGCCTTCGGCATGCGCCTCGACATCGCAGCCGGCACCGCCGTGCGCTTCGAGCCGGGGCAGGAGAAGGATGTTCCGCTCACCACCTTCGGCGGAGAACAACGGCTCTCTGGCCTCAATGGGCTGTCGAACGGTGTGGCCGACGATGCGGCGGTGAAGGCCGCTGCCCTTGAAAACGCCCGCGCCCGCGGCTTCCGCGGCGCCTGAGGGAGGAACGATCATGGCAACCCTTTCACGTCGCGACTATGCCGCAATGTATGGCCCGACCACCGGCGACGGCTTTCGTCTCGGCGACACCTCGCTGGTCGCCGTCGTCGAAAAGGACTTCGCTGTTTATGGCGACGAATGCCTGCATGGCGGCGGCAAGACGCTGCGCGATGGCGCGGGCCTTGCCGCCGGCGTCACAAGTGCGGAGGGCGCGCTCGACTTCCTGCTTTGCAATGTGACGGTGATCGATGCCGTCGTCGGCATCGTCAAGGGCGATCTCGGCATCAGGGACGGCAAGATTGTCGGCATCGGCAAGGCCGGCAACCCGGCCATCATGGACGGTGTCGACCCGCGGCTCATCGTCTCGGCGGCAACCACGGTGCGCGATTGCGAGGGCCTGATCGCCACGGCCGGCGCGCTCGACGTGCACGTGCACTTCGACAGCGCGCAACTGTGCGACCATGCCATTGCCTCTGGTATCACCACGATGCTTGGCGGCTCGCTCGGGCCGATCACAGTTGGCATCGACTGCGGCGGTCCGTTCAATGTCGGCAAGATGCTGCAGGCAGCCGAACATTGGCCGATCAACTTCGGTTTTCTCGGTCGTGGCAATTCTCATAAGCCGGCGTCGCTTGTCGAACAGATCGAAACCGGGTGCCTTGGCCTCAAGCTGCATGAGGACTGGGGTACGATGCCGGCCTCTATCGATACCTGCCTGACAGTGGCCGACCAGCTCGACTTCCCGGTCCAGATCCACACCGATACGCTGAACGAATCCGGCTTCCTCGAGGATACGCTCGCCGCCATCAACGGCCGCACCATTCACATGTACCATACCGAAGGTGCCGGCGGCGGCCATGCCCCCGACATTATCAGCGTCGCCGGCGTGCCGTGGTGCCTGCCATCGTCGACAAATCCGACCAATCCCTACACCATCAACACGTTTGACGAACATCTCGACATGACGATGGTGTGCCACCACCTCAACCCGGCGATCCCTGAGGACGTCGCCTTCGCTGAAAGCCGCATCCGCGCCCAGACCATCGCCGCCGAGGATATCCTGCACGACATCGGCGCGATCTCCATGCTCGGCTCCGACAGCCAGGGCATGGGTCGTATCAACGAGGTGATCTGTCGTACCTGGCAACTCGCCGACAAGATGAAGAAGCAGCGCGGCCGCCTGCCCGAGGAGGCGACGCGCTTCGGCGACAATGAGCGCATCAAGCGCTACGTTGCCAAATACACCATCAATGCCGCCCGCACTTTCGGCATCGCCGAGCATGTCGGTTCGCTCGAGGACGGCAAAATGGCCGACATCGTGATCTGGCGGCCGGCCTTCTTCGGCATCAAGCCGGAACTGGTGATCAAGGGGGGCTTCATCGCCTGGGGCGCCATGGGCGACAGCGCTGCCTCGCTAATGACCTGCGAACCGCTGCTGTTGCGCCCGCAATGGGGTGCCTTCGGCCGCGCCAAGCAGGCGCTTTCGGCATGCTTCGTCAATCCGTTGGCGATCGAGCGCGGCCTCGCTTCGACGCTCGATCTCAAGAAGGCGCTGCTGCCCTCACGGGGCAATCGCGCCCTGTCCAAGAAGGACATGCTTCACAACGATGCCTGCCCCAACATCCGTGTCGATCCGCAGACCTTCGATGTCTTTGTCGACGGCGAACTGGCAACCTGCGAGCCGGCTCACGAACTGCCACTGACCCAACGCTACATGCTGAGGTGACATCATGGATACCAGGACGTCTTTACATTCGCCGTCACCGTCGCGCGTCGGGGCTGCCCGCATCGGCATCGGCGGTCCCGTCGGCTCCGGCAAGACCGCGTTGATCGAACGGTTGATCCCGGCTTTCGCCGCGCGTGGCGTGTCGCTGGCGATCGTTACCAACGATCTGGTGACGGCTGAAGATGCCGAGCGTATCCGCCGTTCGGGCCTGATCGACCCCGCACGCGTGGCCGCTGTCGAGGCCGGCGCCTGCCCGCACACGGTCATCCGCGAGGATCCGACGCTCAACATCGCCGCCGCCGATGACCTGGAAGCTCTGTTTCCGGATGTCGAGTTGATCCTGATCGAAAGTGGTGGCGACAACCTCGCCTCGACCTTCTCGCTCGACCTCGTCGACTGGTGGATGTTCGTCATCGACGTCGCCGGTGGCGACGACATCCCGCGCAAGAACGGTCCCGGCGTGCTCAAATGCGATCTGCTGGTCGTCAACAAAACCGATCTCGCGCCTTATGTCGGCGTCGACATTGCGGCGATGGCCGCGCAGTCCGCGACCGCGCGGGCAGGCCGGCCGATGGCGCTCACCAATTGCCGCAGCAATGACGGGATAGACGCCATCGCCGATCGGATTGTTGCCGACGTGTTGTTCAGATGACGAGCCATTGGCCTCAAGCGCGTGTCGCTCATGCCCTGCAGCCGCCCCAATCCGCGGCGCGCAGCGGCCGCTTCGAGCTTGCGCTGTCCCGTCACGGCGCGCGTACGCATATCGGTCGCCAATACGTCTCCTATCCGTTCCACATGACGCGGCCGTTTGCGCTCGATGCTGCCATCCCTTCGCTGCTCACGGTCTACCAGCAGTCTTCCTCCGGCGGCCTGTACCGCGATGACAGGCTTTTGAGCCGCTTTGACGTTGGGGCGGGCGCCAGTGGTCATGTCACCACTCAGGCTGCGACGGTCGTTCACGACTGCCACGGTCAGCCGGCTCACCAGGCGACGGAGATCGTCTTGGAGGACGGTTCATTCCTCGCGTTGACGCCCGACCCGCTGGTGCTGTTTCCCGGTGCCGCCTGTTCGAGTGTCACCCGGGCAACGCTGGCGCCTGGCGCGGTGTTGCTGTTGTCCGACGCCTTCGCGTTGCATGATCCGGAGGGCCGGGGGCGTCCGTTCGACCGACTGGAGGCGAAGGTTGACATTCGCGACGCCGACGGGCGGCTGCTCGTCCGCGACAATCTTGATGTCTGCGGCTTGCAACTCGCAGGGACGGCATCGCCCATCGGCGAATGGAAGGTCGCATCCAACTTCATGCTCTTAGGTGCGCCCGACCGGCTCCCCACTCCCGATGAGCTTGCCGCTCTCGGTCGGCAGGAACGCCAGATTGCGGGCATCACCGCGCTGCCCAACGGAGCTGGCTGGGGCGTGCGCTGCCTGGCTGCCGATGCGATCGCGGCACGCGGCATCGCCGAATGCCTGTTCGTGCTCGCCGTAGCAGCAGCCTTCGGCCAGCGACCCGTACCGCGGCGCAAATGACGACCCGATATCAGACCAATCGTCGATGAAAGGAAGCAGACCATGAACACCAGGTTTCTCGTAAAGACAGCAGCGCTGACCGCCTTCGCACTGGCACCTGGCCTCGCCAGCGCTCACACCGGCCTCGGCCATGCCGAAGGCTTCGCCCACGGCTTTACCCATCCGCTCGGCGGACTCGACCATGTGCTCGCCATGGTGATGGTCGGCCTGTTCGCGTCCCAGCTTGGTGGGCGGGCGCGCTGGCTGGTGCCGGCAAGTTTTGTATTGGTGATGGTGCTTGGCGGCATGCTTGGCCTTGCCGGTATTGCCATTCCCTTCGTCGAGCTCGGCATCGGACTGTCCATCGTCGTCCTTGGCGGTGTCGTTGCACTCAACCTTCAAGCTGGAGTGGCGGCCGCCATGGCGCTGGTCGGCTTCTTTGCCGTCTTTCATGGCTATGCCCATGGTGCGGAGATGCCGGAGAGTGCCAGTGGTCTGGTCTATGGCCTGGGTTTTGTGCTGGCGACTGCAGCGCTGCACGCGGCCGGTCTTGGCTGTGGCTTGCTGCTCGATGGAAAGGAAAGCGCGAAAGGGGCGCTCTTTGTTCGTTCGCTCGGCGCGGTTGCAGCCATTGCCGGCGTCGGAGTGGTGAGCGGCCTCGTCTGAGAGGCCGTCTGCTGCGGCGCGAGCCTGGCGGCACGCAATGCTCAACGGAGGTGCCACGATGAATGCTTCAATCCCCCTACACCAAGCTCGGCCCGTCGGCTTCCCTGAAAAGGGCGGGGCTGGCCTTGGCCGGAAAGCCAGTGCGGTTCCGCTGCAACAGGACCCGCACGCCGTTCGGGTGCCGGGGGAGAACGAGCTGCAGGCCGCGATAGGCCGGGAGGTACGGGCCTGTCGCAAGCGTCACGGCATGACGGCAACCGAGCTTGCCTGTGCCGCCAACATCTCGGTCGGCATGATGTCGAAGATCGAAAACGGTGTCATCTCGGCGTCGCTGACCACGCTGCAAGCCTTGTCACAGGCGCTGGGCGTGCCGATGACCGCGCTGCTCAGAAGCTTCGAGGAGGAGCGCAGCGCGGTGTTCGTTCGGGCTGGAACCGGGGTCGAGGTGGAACGGCGCGGCACACGCGCCGGTCATCATTACAATCTGCTCGGCTACATCGGCTCCGCATCCAGCGCAGTGTCCGTCGAGCCTTACCTCATCACGCTTACCAGTCACACCGACACATTCCCGCTGTTCCAGCACGCGGGAATGGAGTTCCTTTATCTGCTTGAAGGCGAGATCACCTATCGCCACGGCTCGACGCTCTATCACATGGCCCCAGGTGACAGCCTCTTCTTCGAAGCCGACACGCCGCATGGCCCCGAGCAGCTGTCAAAGCTGCCGGTCCGGTTCCTGTCGATCATCTCCTATCCGCAGGGCGGAGAGGAGTGACGCCTTATCGCGCTTGTGCCTGTACCACCGTCACCGCGATCATGTGAAAGGCGTCCTCTGCGGTGCAGCCGCGAGAGAGGTCGTTGGCCGGCTTAGCGAGGCCTTGCAGGATCGGGCCGATGGCATCTGCCCCACCGATGCGCTGGGCGATCTTGTAGCCGATGTTGGCGGCGTCAAGATTGGGGAAGACAAAGACATTGGCTTCGCCGTGCAAGGCCGAGTTGGGCGCCTTGGAGGCGCTGACGGCCTCGACGAAGGCGGTGTCGAACTGCAGTTCGCCGTCGATGACGAGATCGGGGTCGGCGGCGTGTGCCAGGCGTGTCGCCTCGACGACCTTCGAGACGCGCTCGTGGGCAGCACTTCCATTGGTCGAAAACGACAGCATCGCCACCTTGGCCGGGGCGCCGGCCAGGGCTTCGTAGGAGCGGGCGGACATGCGGGCGATATCGGCAAGGCCGGCGGCATCGGGGTCAACCACCAGGCCACAATCAGCGAAGACGAAAGCGCCCTTCTTGGCGTGATGGGGCTGGCACAGCATCATCAGGAAGAAGCTGGACACCAGGCCTACGCCGGGGGCGCGGCCGATGGTTTGCAACGCTGCCCGCACCGTGTCGGCAGTGGTGGCGACGGCGCCGCCGACGGTACCGTCGGCCTCGCCCTCGCGCACCATCATGGCCGCGAAGATGAGCGGCGAGCGTAGCGCTTCGGCTGCTGCGGCCTCGTCGACGCCTTTGGCTTTGCGGAGGTCGCAATAGGCAGTGGCCAGGCGTCGCGCGAGAGGCGAGGTTTTTGGGTCCTCGATGCGGAGATCCAGCTGGCTCTCACCGGCATTCGCAAGTTCCCGCTCGATGATACTGCGGGTGCCGACCAGTGTGATCTCGGCGATGCCTTCGCCTTTGGCCCGTATCGCGGCCTCGATGATGCGTGGGTCCTCGCCCTCGGGGAGGACGATGCGCCTGGGCGCCTGTTTCGCGGTTGCGATGATGCGTTCCAGCGGTTTCATCAGGCGTGCCCCAGATAGTAGATGCCAGCGAGAATGAAGAGGCCGATGAAGATGGTCTCGGCGACGATCAGGGCGACGGCGTCGCCGCCGACTTCGAGCACGCGGCGCAGCGATGTCTTCATGCCGACGGCGACGATGCCGGCCAGCAGGGCCCAGCGCGAGGCTTCCATGCCGATCTTCGAGACGGCTTCGGGAACGAGGCCGAACGAGTTGGCGGCGGCAAGGACGAGGAAGGCGATGACGAAGCCGGGCAGCAGCGGTGGGCGCTTGCCTGTCTCGCCGGCCGGCTGGGGCACATTGCGCGTGGCAATGGAGAAGATCAGCACGACGGGCGCGAGCATGGTGACGCGGATCAGCTTGACCAGCGTTGCCGTTTCGCCGGCTTCCGGCGACACCGAGAAGCCGGCGCCGACGACCTGCGCGACGTCATGGATCGTGCCGCCGAAGAAGATGCCGGTGGCGCGCGCGTCGAGCCCCATGGTCTGGGCGATGATCGGATAGGCGATCATGGCGAGCGTCGACAGCACCGTCACCGACAGCACGGTGAAGATCAGGTTGCGTTCGGCGAACTCGTTCTTGGGCAGCACCGCGGCGATCGCCATGGCAGCGGACGCGCCGCAGATGGCGACCGATCCACTGGTCAGCAGTGCCAGCCGCCAGCCGCGACCGAGCAGCTTTGCCGCGATCAGGCCAAAGACGATGGTCGCGGCAATGGCAGCGACCAGCAGCAGGATGGTGCCGGCGCCGAGCCCGACGAGCAGATCGACGCTGATGCGCATGCCCAGCAGGGCGACGCCGATGCGCAGCACCTTCTTGGCACAGAAGTCGATGCCGGCGACGCAGCGGCCTTCCTCGGACAGGAAGTGGAAGGCGATGCCGAGCAGCAGCGCCATCAGCATGGCCGGCGCCCCGTAATGGTCGGACAGGAACTGGGCGGCAATCGCCACCGCACCGGTGACCGCGAGGCCGGGCCAGTAAGTCTGCACCACCGAAGGCAGGCCGTTGAAGCGTTGTGTTGCGGCGGCGGTGTTCATCGGTTCATTCCCGGTCATGGTGTGCGGTGTCTCGCCCGCCCGGCGGACCGGGCAGGCGAGGGGTGTCGCGAGGTCAGGCGAGCTGCTGCGGCCGCATGTCGGAACGCTCGATGCCGGCAACCGGCACCGGCTTCTTCATCGCGTCGCGGCGGAAAGGCTCGCCGAGCTCCTGGTTGAGGATGACCTCGACGAAGGTGGTCACGCCCTTGGCCTGATCCTCGATCGCCTTGTGCAACGCCGCCGTCAGCGCCGCCGGCGTGTCGGCGACGACACCCTTCAGGCCGCAGCCGTCGGCAATCTTGGCGTAGCTGAGGTTGGGGTTGAGCTCGGTGCCGACGAAGTTGTTGGCGTACCAAAGCGTCGTGTTGCGTTTTTCGGCGCCCCACTGGTAGTTGCGGAAGATCACCATGGTGATCGCCGGCCAACCTTCGCGGCCGATCGCTCCCATCTCGTTCATCGAGATGCCGAAGGCGCCATCGCCGGCAAAACCGACCACCGGCACGTCAGGACGGCCGATCTTGGCGCCGACGATCGACGGGAAGCCGTAGCCGCAGGGACCAAACATGCCCGGTGCGAGGTACTTCCGGCCCTGTTCGAAGCTTGGATAGGCGTTGCCGATGGCGCAGTTGTTGCCGATGTCGGTGGAGATGATCGCTTCCTTGGGCAGGGCTGCCTGGATGGCGCGCCAGGCCTGGCGCGGCGACATGCGGTCGGCCTCGCGCAGACGGGCGGTCGCATTCCACTCGGTGCCGACGTCGTCATCCTCGTGATCCATCGACGACAGCTGCTGCAGCCAGGCCGAACGGGTCTGGTGGATCGCCGCCTTGCGCTGCTCGCGGCCTTCATTGCCGGCCGACGGCGTCAGCTGCTCGAGGATCTGGCGGGCGACCTGCTTGGCATCACCGCAGATGCCGACGGACACCTTCTTGGTCAGGCCGATGCGGTCGGCGTTGATGTCGACCTGGATGATCGAAGCATTTTTCGGCCAGTAGTCGATGCCGTAGCCAGGCAGCGTCGAAAACGGGTTGAGGCGGGTGCCGAGCGCCAGCACGACGTCAGCCTTGGCGATCAGCTCCATCGCAGCCTTCGAGCCGTTGTAGCCGAGCGGGCCGGCGGCAAGCCGATGGCTGCCTGGGAAGGCGTCATTGTGCTGGTAGCCACAGCAGACCGGCGCGTCGAGCCGTTCGGCCAGCGCCATCGAATCCGCGATAGCTTCGCCGATGACCACGCCGGCACCGTTGAGGATGACCGGGAACTTTGCCTCGGATAGCAGCTTGGCCGCCTGGGCGATGGCCTGCTGCCCGCCCGATGGCCGCTCGAGCCGGACGATGCTCGGCAGGTCGACGTCGATGACGTGGGTCCAGTAGTCGCGCGGGATGTTGATCTGCGCCGGCGCACAGCCGCGCCAGGCCTTCTCGATCACGCGATTGAGCACTTCGGGAATGCGCGAGGGGTCGCGCACCTCTTCCTGGTAGCAGACCATCTCTTCGAACATCGCCATCTGGTCGACTTCCTGGAAGCCGCCCTGGCCGATGGTCTTGTTGGATGCCTGCGGGGTCACCATAAGCATCGGCGTGTGGTTCCAGTAGGCGGTCTTCATCGCGGTGATGAAGCCGGTGACGCCCGGGCCGTTCTGGCCGATGGCCATCGCCATGGTGCCGGTGGCGCGGCTGAAGCCGTCGCACATCATGCCGGCGTTGGTCTCGTGGGCGCAGTCCCAGAACTTGATTCCGGCCTTGGGGAACAGGTCCGACACCGGCATCATGGCCGAGCCGATGATGCCGAACGCGTGCTCGATGCCGTGCATCTGGAGGACTTTGATGAATGCTTCTTCGGTGGTCATTTTCATTTTCTGGTTCCTTTCGATGGGGGGCAAGTCGGCCTTGGGAGGGCTAGAGGATTTCGTCCTTGAGGTAATACCAGCGGTACATTCCCCACTGGCCGAGCCGCCGGAACGGCGTCAGCAGCCCGTGGCTCGGCAGCGGCGAGGTGAAGATCGGCAGGTCGAGCGCGCCGCCCTTGCCGGCAACCATCTGGGCCATGCGGCGGCCGGCCTGGGCGGAATACATGACGCCGTTGCCGCCATAGCCCATGGCGTAGAACAGCTGCTGCTTCGGATCTGGGCGGAAGACGCGCGGCATCATGTCGTGACTGACATCGACCCAGCCCCACCAGGAGTAATCGACCTCGATGCCGCGCAAGATCGGAAACTTGCGGTAGAGCCCTTCGAGCAGCCGGTAGAGGTGACTTGCATTGACCGCGTCCCGCCCGGTGATGGCGCTACGGCTGCCGATCTGCACGCGACCGTCGGGCAGCATGCGGTAGTAGTGGCGCAATGTCCGCGTGTCGGTCAGTGGAATGTGTGTCTGGAAGTTCAGCTCCTGCCGTTCGCCCGATGTCAGCGGCCGGGTGACGATCGAGTTGGACAGGATCGGCATCAGCCTGTGCCGGGTCAGGTCGTGCAAACCGGGCGAGGTGTAGCCGGCGGTGGCGATGCAGACCGCACGCGCCCTGACGATGCCGCCTGGCGTGCGCAGATGATGCACGCCACCCTTGAGTTCGCTGCCGACAACCGGGCTCGAGGTGTGCACTTTCGCACCCAGCTTGCGCGCAAGCTTGAGATAGCCGAAGGCAAGCTTGGCCGCATGGATGCCGATGCCGTCGGGCTCGTACATCGCGCCCTTGGCCTCGGCGTCGCGGACGAAATCGCTGTGGACTTCGTCGCGGCCGATCATGCGGGCGCGGTAGCCGAACACCTCGTTGAGCAGCCGCGTCTCCTTTTCCAGGGCCGGCAGCACCTTGTCGCGATGGGCGATGTAAAGGTGGCCGCCATCCTGCGGATCGCAGTCGATCTCGGGTGAACGGATCAAGTCGCGAAACAGGTCGAAGGCCTCCGATATTTCGACATGCATCTTCTTGGCGACGTCGACACCCCAGCGCTCGATCCATTGGGAACGCTTGAGGCGCCCGGCGGAAATCTGTGCCTGGCCGCCATTGCGCGTGCTGCAGCCCCAGGCGACGCCATTGGCTTCCAGCACCGTCGCCTTGATGCCGTGCTCCTTGGCGAGATGAATGGCGCAGGACAGGCCGGTATAGCCTGAGCCGATGATGGCGACGTCGACGTCGATGTCCTGTGTGACAGGACCGTCGTCCTGCGGCTGCGGGCCGGCGGTGGCGATCCAGTAGGTTGGCGCGTAGTCCTTGCCAGCACCAGGATTGGGCGCGTGGACCGGGTCGTAGGCAGGATCGAACGGCAGTCGCTGTGCCGTGGACCTGACAAGCTGATGTTCCATTTCATGGTCCTCCCGAGACCGCTCAGGCACCGGCCGCGATCAGCGGCCTGTTCTTGCGGAAGGCCTGTTTGCGCACGATCTTGCCGGCATCGAGCGTGAACAGGTCGCAACCCTCCGCCTCGATGCGGCTGCCGTCGGCATTGGTGCCCGAGAAGGTCCATTCCGAGACGGCACGATCGCCGTGGACGAAGTGGCTGTGATGGGCCCAATGCGCATCTGGCATGGCCTTCCACACGCCGCTGAAGGCGTTGGCGATCGCCTCGGTTCCTGTGAAGCGGGCGCCATGGACTTCCGGTCCGGCGACGCCGTTGAAAACACAGCTCTCGGCGAAGAAGCGCATGACGCCGTCGATGTCGTGCCGGTTGAAGGCGTCGAAAAGGCTGGCAAGGTCGTCGGCGGTGATCGACATGTGGTGGTCCTCGTGTCTCTCACGGCGACGCCTCTCAGGCATGGCTTCGCCGCGGCCGGACAAGCCGGCAGAGTGGTTCTGGTCTGTTGGTCGTTGCTGGGCCGGGATCAGCCGGGCGGCGAGTTTGCCGGGTGCGCGGGCTTCGCCATCAGATCTTGCCCTTCCAGGGGATCAATGCCTTTTCCAGGTAGCGCAGCATCAGGTCGAAGGCGAAGGCGAAGATGCCAATCACGATGATGCCCATGATGACCGTGTCACTGGCGAGGTACTCGGCGGCGTTGAGCACCATGAAGCCAAGACCACGATGGGCGGCGACCATCTCAGCGGCCACCAGCGTGGTCCAGCCGACGCCGATGCCGATGCGCATGCCGGTGAAGATCTCGGGCAAGGCAGCCTTGAGGATAACCTGGCTGATGACCTGGGCACGGGTGGCCCCCATGGCGTAGGCGGCGTGGATCTGTTCGGTCGAGACTGAACGGACGCCTGCACGGGCGGCGATCGCCATCGGCGCGAAGATCGCCAGATAGATCAGGAACACTTTCGGGAATTCGCCGATGCCGAGCCAGATGATGATCAGCGGCAGGTAGGCGAGCGGCGGCAGCGGCCGGTAGAACTCGATGATCGGGTCGAACAGGCCACGCACCGTGCGGTTGACGCCCATCAGAATGCCGATCGGGACAGCGGTGACCAGGGCCAGGAAGAAGGCGCCAAGCACGCGGCCAAGGCTTGCCAGCGTGTGCTGGATGAGCGTCGAGTTGGAGACACCCTCGGTCATGGCGATGACGAACTTGTCCCAGACGGCGAGCGGCGAGGGCAGGAACAGCGGTTTGACCCAGCCCATCTCGGTGATCAGCAGCCACAGGCCGAACAGCACCAGCGCCGTGATCAGGCTGATGTGGCCACTCATGCCGTCGCCGGGCGCGCCGTAGATCTTGCCGGGGCGAACCGACTTGGCTCGTGAGAGGCGCTCAAGCATGGAGGAGTTCCGGGTTGCCGGACTGGCGTTCGTCGCCATAGATGATGCCAAGGATTTGCTCGCGCATGTCGATGAAATCGCGGCTGGATTTGATTGCACGTGCGTTGCCCTCCTCAAGGAAGCGCCGATTGAAATCGAGCTCATAGGTGTGGGTGATACGGCCCGGACGCGGCGACATGACGATCAGCCGGGAGCCGAGGAACAGCGCTTCTTCGACGCTGTGGGTGATGAAGAAGAACATCTTGTTGGTGAGCTGCCAGACCTTGAGCAGCAGTTCCTGGATGGTTTCGCGGGTCAAAGCGTCGAGAGCTGCCATCGGCTCGTCCATCAATAGCATGGCTGGGTCACAGGTCAGCGCACGGGCGATACCGACGCGCTGCTGCATGCCACCGGAGAGGTGGTAGATCATGTGGCGGTGAAAATCCTGCAGGCCGACAAGAGCAAGGTTCTTTGTCGCCAGCTCACGCCGGGTCGCTTTGTTGACGCCGCGCAGCTTGAGCCCGAATTCGGTGTTGTCGATGACGTTGAGCCAGGGCAGCAGCGCGTGCTTCTGGAAGACGACGCCGCGGTCGGCGCCGGGGCCGACGACCTGCCGACCGCCGAGCGTGATGTCACCATCGGTCGGCGTCATGAAGCCGGCCATCAGGTTGAGCAGCGTGGTCTTGCCACAGCCGGAGGCACCGAGTGCGACGACGAAGTCACCGCTTTTGACCTCGAGGTTCACGCCCTTGAGCGCGATCACTGCCTGGTCGGTGTAGAGGCCTGGATAGGTCAGGCTGACATTGCTGACGTTGAGGGTTTCCATCGCGTCGAGCCTTTCAAGGAAAATGCAATCGAGTGGTGGAGAGAGTGCCGCCGGCAGGACGCCTGCCGGCGGCAGACCCGAACTACTTGGATGCTTCCGTGGCGTAGCTACTGTTGACGAAGGGCGCGTAGTCGTCGAGCGCTTTGTCGATTTGCTTCTGTGCAGCGAGGAACTTGGCGCTTTCGTTCAGTGCCTTGATGGCGCCGCCGCCCAACCAGGTGTCGGAGGCCTGCTCGTCGGCATTCGGGAATGCCAGCAGGTTGAGTGCTTCGACAGCACCTGCGCCGTCGCCGCCGATCAGCTTGACGATGCCCTGCACCTGCGGCGAGTCTGCCGTCCAGGCCGCCTTGTTCTTGTTGTAGTCGGCATAGGATTCAGCCAGCACCTTGGTGAAGGCGGCCATGAACTTGGGGTTCTCGGATGCCCACTTCTTGTCGGCGACGAGCCCGTCGAAGGTCGGTACCGACGCGGCACCGATGGTCTCGGAGTCGGCGATCGTCTTGCCGTTCTTGAGCAGTTCGGAGAGTGCCGGCGGCCAGACATAGGCCGCATCGATGTCGCCGCGCTGCCAGGCAGCGATGATCTGCGGCGGCTTCATGTTGAGGATGTTGACCTCGCGCGGATCGACTTTCCAGACCTGTTCGAGACCGACGAGCAGATGAAAGTGCGATGTCGAAACGAATGGCACGCCGACATTCTTGCCCTTGAGGTCTTCCGGCTTTTCGATGCCAGAGCCGTTGCGCACGACGAGCGCTTCCGACTTGCCGATGTTGTCGAGGATCCAGAACAGTTCGAGATTGACGCCGCGGGTGGCGGCGGCGGTGGTGCCGGTCGAGCCGATCACGCCGATCGGGACGCTGCCGGAGGCGAGTGCCGTCGAGATGTCGCCGCCCGAGCTGAACTGGCGCCAGTCCACCGTGTAACCAGCCTCCTTGGCGGCGGCGTCGAAACGCCCGTCGGCGATGGCCGTCACGAACGGACCGACGATCTGCTGGTAGCCGACAACGACAGTCGTTTCGGCGTAGGCGAGGCAGGAGGTGAAGACGCCGGCCGCTACGGTTGCGGCGCCGGCCAAATGTTTGAAATGCTTAAAGTGTATCATTGTTACCCTCTTGTTTTGTTAGCCACCGGTTGTTCCGGGAACTTGCCGGCTTTGATGCCGGTCTTGGTTCTGTTCATAGGGTTAAATGGAACCTTTGAATTGCCTTATATCCAGATTGGAAGTTGAATGACTCCAGATTAAACCTGCGTGGGACCATGGCACAGGCGACAGTTTCGGAGACGATCTTCTTTCTCGACCGGGCGAGCCGCATCGGCCTGCAGGCGCAGATCCGCGAGACTGTAGTGTCGGCGGTGCTGTCGGGCCGCTTGCAACCCGGCGCGCAACTGCCCTCGACCCGCAAGCTTGCGGAATATCTGAACATTTCGCGTATCACGGTGACGCTGGCCTATCAGGAACTGGCGTCACAGGGTTATGTCGAAACGGCCAGCCGAAGCTCGTATCGTGTTGCCGGCAATCCACCGACAAGCGGACTTGAAGCGGCGACATCCGATACCGGTGCTGACGAGATCGATTGGTCGGCGAAGCTGCACAAAAGCTTCATCGTCGCCAAGCAGATGCGCAAACCGCTCGACTGGCGGCGATATCCCTATCCGTTCCTCTACGGCCAGATGGACCCGTCGCTGTTCGATCTCGGCGCCTGGCGCGACTGCGCGCGCAGGGCGTTGGCACGTGAGGATTTCGAGCTGATGGCCGGCGATTTTGCCGCCGCCGACGACGTGCAGCTGGTCAACTACATCTGCTCGCGGACGCTGCCCAGCCGTGGCATCCGCGCCACGCCGGACGAGATCCTTGTGACTGTGGGGGCACAGAACGCGCTCTGGATCGTCACCCAGCTGCTGCTGCGCCAAGGCGCGCACGCGGTGTGCGAAAACCCCTGCCACCCTGACATGAGCGCGTCGCTGAAGCTGAGTGGCGCTGACGTCACGGCCATCGACGTCGATAAGGAGGGCCTGCCACCGGCGGCGCTGCCTGATAAGGTCGACGCGGTGTTCGTCACGCCCAGCCACCATTCACCGACAGGTGCCACCATGCCCGTCGAACGCCGCGCTGCACTCCTGGCGGCGGCTGCCTCCGAAGACTTCATCATCGTCGAGGACGACTACGAGTTCGAGATGAGCTTCCTGGCGCCGCCCTCGCCGGCGCTGAAGTCCTTCGACCGTACCGGCCGGGTGTTTTACATTGGCAGCTTTTCCAAGTCGCTGTTTCCCGGCCTGCGGCTGGGCTATCTCGTGGCGCCGGCCCCCGTCATCCGCGAGGCGAGGGCGTTGCGTGCCCTGATGCTGCGCCACCCGCCCGGTCACCTGCAGCGCACCGCCGCCTATTTCCTCGCGCTTGGCCACCATGACGCGGTGCTGCACCGCATGCGCGGTGAGTATCACAAGCGCCACATCGTCATGGCCGAGGCATTGCAGCGCGAAGGCTTCATCATCGCCGGCTCGTCGGCTTTCGGTGGCACATCGTTCTGGGTCGCTGGGCCCGATGGCCTGGACGCCGACCTTCTGATGAACGAGCTCAGGCAGGACGGTGTACTGATCGAATCCGGCTCGCCGTTTTTTCCCGATGCGGACGGTCCGTGCCGGTTCTTTCGCATGGGCTACTCGTCGATCGCTCGCGACAACATCGCCGAGGGCGTGTCGCGGACAGCGGCACGGATGAAGCGGCTGCTCGCCTAGTCGCCACCTTGCACCAAACCGTCCTGGTGAGATCGGCGGCCAGGTCGCTGTCAGTCTGGAACAACGGTCGGAGCGCGGCTGGGGCTGTTGGTTGCAGACATTCGGCGACAGCTGTCCAGAGATGGTACAGCGAGCTGCCGGGGATTGTCAGCGTTGTTGGACGGCCTTCGAGGTCGAAGCTGTCCCGCCAGGTGCCGATCGGGGTGTCCGCCAGATAGCTTTCGAACAGCGCGCTGGCGACTTCGTCCGCGGCCCGGTAGCGGCCGAGCCAGCGATGGGCCGTCCGTTCCGAAACCCCGGCCGAACCGGCAGCACACCGCACGCTCCAGCCCTGTTCAATCCGTTGTACCAAAAGCACTCGACCTGACGGCGTCAGACGCGCATTCTTATGGACGTTCATTCGAGCAGCTCCGCTGAAGGTTGGTTGGCTTCGCAACCCCAGCTCTCAGTCCCTCCTCGAATGAACAACCTTCATAGCTTCGACACTAGGCCACCGGTCGCTCGTCAGCGATGACCTTGCCGTCATTGGGCAGGCTGCCGCGAGCCACGACCTCGACGCTGCCGCGCATCTTGGTGGCAGCCTGCAATGCCGCTTCGAGTTCTCCCTGCAGTCCGTCCGCTGTTGAACCCGCTTCGGCTTTCAGCAGCATGACGTCCTGCTCGGCCTGTCGGCTGACGACGAGGCGAAGGCGGCCAAGCACTGGAAATTTTCGGCCGATCGCGGCGATCTGGGCCGGATCGACGAACATGCCCTTGACCTTGGTGCGTTGGTCGGCGCGGCCCATCCAGCCGGCGAGCCGCATGTTGGTGCGGCCGCAGGCGCTCGGGCCGGACAGCACACGCGACAGGTCGCCCGTGCCAAAGCGCAGCAGCGGGTATTCGGGGCTTAGCCGGGTAACGACGACTTCGCCGACTTCACCGTCGGCGACAGCCTCGTCGGTACCCGGGCGCACGATCTCGACGATCAGGCCTTCGTTGACGACCAGGCCCGAACGCGCCGTCGTCTCATAGGCGGCGACGCCGAGTTCGGCGGTGGCATAGGCCTGGTAGGCGTCGATGCCGGCGTCGGCGATCTCTTGTTGCAGTGAGGCCGGGAACGCCGCTCCCGATACCAGGGCATGGCGGAACGAGCTGACTGTGCCGGTGGCGGTCATGCGGTCGAGCAGGATCTTGAGAAAATCCGGCGTGCCGATGTAGCCGGACGGCTTCAGCACCGCGATCGCCTCGACCTGTTGTTCGGTGTTGCCGACGCCGGCCGGGATTACCGCGCAGCCGAGCGCGTGCGCGCCTGCCTCCATCATGTGTCCGCCCGGTGTCAGGTGGTAGCTGAAGGCGTTGTGGACGATGTCTTGCTTGCGCATGCCTGCTGCAAACAGCGCGCGCGCGGAACCCCACCAGTCGTCGCCGCGCCCCTCTGGATCGAAGATCGGTCCCGGAGAAACGAGCAGGCGCTTCAGCGCGCCGGGTCTGGTGGGCGTGAGACCGGCGAAAGGTGGGTTCTCGGCTTGCAAGGCGAGCAACTCGCTTTTGCGGATGACCGGAACCTGCTGCAGGGCTGTGCGATCGACGAGGCTGTCGAGCGCAATTCCTCCGAGCTGTCGATGCAACGCCGGCGTGTCGGCTTGCGCCCCTTCGAGAAGCGAACGCAGCCGGGCAAAAAGTGCCGCTTCGCGCGCCGCTGGCTCCTGGGTTTCCCCGGCATCGTAATGTGCGTTCGTCACCATGGTTCACCTAGAATGTGGACAAGTGGCAGGCCCGGTCGCAGGCGCGGACGCGGTGCCTGGAACAGATCACGCCAGCCAGCGCTTGCGCCGCTTGTAGCTCTTGACCTCGCGGAACGACTTGCGGCCCTCGCCGCCGATGCCAAGGTAGAATTCCTTGACGTCCTCGTTGTCGCGCAGGGACGCAGCATCGCCATCCATGACGATACGGCCGGTCTCCATGATGTAGCCGTAGGTGGCGTATTTCAGCGCCATGTTGGTGTTCTGCTCGGCCACCAGGAATGACACGCCCTGCTTGCTGTTCAGGTCCTTCACAATTTCGAAAATCTCGTCGACGACCTGCGGTGCCAACCCCATCGACGGCTCGTCGAGCAGGATCATCTTGGGCCGGCTCATCATGGCGCGGCCGATGGCGCACATCTGCTGCTCGCCGCCCGAGGTGTAGCCGGCCATTGACGACCGCCGCTGCTTCAGCCGGGGGAAGTAGTCGTAGATCATCTCAAGGTCGTCGCGGATGGCACGGTTGCCGTCGCGACGCGTGAAGGCCCCGGTGAGCAGGTTTTCCTCGATCGAGAGATGGCCGAAGCAATGCCGCCCTTCCATGACCTGGATGCAGCCGCGCCGCACCAGTTCGTTCGGGCTGAGGCGATCGACGCGGTCGCCGTTGAACTCGATCGAGCCCTTGGTCACTTCGCCGCGCTCGGCATGCAGCAGGTTCGAGATCGCCTTCAGCGTCGTCGTCTTGCCGGCGCCATTGGCGCCGAGGATGGCGACGATGCCGCCTTGCGGTACGGCGAGCGATACGCCCTTGAGGACGAGGATGACGTGATCGTAGATCACCTCGATGTTGTTGACCGTCAGCATCGGCCGGGCCGGTTCGACCGCTTTGGAAGCATGTTCAGACATCAGCAAGCTCCGGGGCATCGTCCCTTCCCCATCAGGGGAAGGGACTGGGTTCAAGGTGAGCCTCAGGAGGCGTCGCAGGCCTCGGAACGGGCCGGCCACGGCGCGTTCTTTTCGGCGTAGGCCTTGGCATCGGCGTCGAGCAGCGGACCGACCTTGTCGCTCAGCGGCGCGATGTAGTCGGACACCTTCTCGTAGGTGGTGCCGTTCCAGCTCTGGACGAAGGTCGAGAAGTGGCCGTTATGGTCGGCGCAGGAGAGCTTGACCTCACCGGTGAAGCCCTCGAGGCCGATTTCCTTGAGCCGTGCCTCGTCGATGTTGAGGCCTTCAAGGCCGCGGCGGACGTCCTCGCCGGTGACCACCTTGTTGCCGGTAATTTCCTGAGCCTTGCGGATCGCCTCGGCAATCAGCATCGAGTTGTAGATGCCGCGGTTGTAGAGGACCTGGCCGACCTTGTCCTTGGACGAGACCTGGCTCTTGCCGGCATCGACGACGTGTTTCTGGATGTCGGCAAGCAGCGGGAAGTCCGCACCCACGGCATGCCAGTTCAGCGTCTTGAAGCCCTTGGCGCCATCGCCGGCACCCTTGGCGTCATCCTCGCTTGGCCACCAGATCGAGATGAACTTCTCCATCGGGTAGTTGGTCTTCACCGCTTCCTTGACGGCGGTGGCGTTCAGCGCGCCCCAGCCATAGAGGATCATGTAGTCAGGCTTGTCCCGCCGCACGCTGAGCCATTGCGACGACTGGTTCTGCATGTCGGCGGCTGCGACCGGATACAGCTTGGCTTCGAAGCCGAGTTCCTTCGACAGCTGCTCGATCAGCGGCAGCGGCTCGCGGCCGAAGCTGGCGTCGAGGTAGATGTAGCCGATCTTCTTGCCCTTGAGCTTTTCTATGCCGCCGCCTTCCTGCGTTGCGATGTACTGCAGGATCTGGGTGAAGCCGTCCCAGTAGGTCGCCGGCGGGTTGAAGATCCAGGGGAAGGTGTCGCCCTTGGCCGAGGCCGAAAGTCCGTAGGCCATCGACAGCACCGGAATCTTGTCCACGGCGGCCTTGGGGATCAGCGGCAAGGTGATACCGGTCGACCACGGATTGACGAGCACCGGCTTCTTGGGCTTCACCGATTCATAACATTCGAGACCCTTCTTGGTGTCGTAGCCGGTCTCGCATTCCTCGACGATCAGCTTGACGCCGCCGATGCCGCCATCGCGCTCGTTGAGAAGCGTCAGGTAGTCGTGCATGCCGTTGGCGATCGGTGTGCCGGAGCCGGCGAATGGGCCGGTGCGGTAGGTGAACAGCGGCACGTAGATCGAGTCCTCCGCCTGCGCGTCGTGGACGGCCGGCAAGGTCAACGATGCTGCTGCAGAAAGTGCGTACAACCAGTTCTTGAGCGACATTTCCTTCTCCTCCCTACTTGTTTGCATTTCCGTCTTGCGAGCGGCCCCTAGTAAGGGAAGGGCCACACACGAAGCTTCTGCTTGGCGATCTGCCAGAGCCGCGCGAGGCCGTGCGGTTCGACGATCAGGAAAAAGATGATGAGGGCGCCGACGATCAGATAGGTCAGGTGCTCGACGGTCGCGGCAGCGATCGGCAGGCCAAGCGCCTCGGGCAGCCCGCGGATGACGATCGGCAGGATGTGGATCAGCGCGGCGCCAAAGAAGCTGCCGATCATCGAGCCCAGCCCGCCGATGATGACCATGAACAAAAGCAGGAATGACAGCTTGATGTCGAAGGCCGATGGTTCTGCGGCGCCGAGCCAAAGGAAGACCATCAGCGCGCCCGAAACGCCGCAGTAAAATGACGACACTGCGAAGGCCAGAAGCTTTGCCGGCAACAGGCGGATACCCATCAGCTGGGCTGCGATGTCCATGTCGCGCACCGCCATCCAGGTGCGGCCGATCCTGCCATGGACGATGTTGGAGGCGAGCAGGGTCATGCCCACGACAATGACCAGCACGACGAGATAGCGTGTCACCGGGGTGGCCGAGGGGCCGGTGATGGCGAGGCCAAACAGTGTGCGGGCAGGGACCTCGATGGCTCCGGAGGGATTGTCGTTGTAGAGCCAGCTGATGCGCACGAAGCACCACTGCAAAAAGAACTGCGCGGCAAGCGTTGCGACCGCCAGGTAGAAGCCCTTGATGCGCAAAGACGGCAGGCCAAACAGCACGCCGATGCCGGCGGCGAAGAAGCCCGAGCACAGGATCCAGACCAGGATGTTGACGCCCGGAAAGATCGTCGAGAGCTTGTAGGCGGCATAGGCGCCGACACCCATGAAGGCGGCCGAGCCGAGCGACAGCAGCCCGGTGTAACCGACGAGGATATTGAGCCCGATTGCGCCGAGCGACAGGATCAGGAACGGCACCATCACCGAGGCAAGCAGGAACTCGTTGCCGAACAGCGGCACGATGACGAATGCGACGACCAGGATGGCGGCCAGGCCGAGCCTGTCCTGCAGGATCGGGAACACCGCCTGGTCGGCCGCATAGCTTTGCTTGAACTGGCCCGTCTCGCGATAGAACATGGTGTCAGATCCGCTCGATTATCTTGTCGCCGAACAGGCCCTGCGGCCGGTACAGCAGGAACAGCAGGGCAATGGCGTAGGCAAACCAGCTCTCGATGCCGCCGCCGAGCAGCGGGCCCCAATAGAACTCGCCGAGCTTTTCGCCGATGCCGATGATCAGCCCGCCGACGATCGCGCCGGGAACCGAGGTCAGGCCTCCCAGCACCAGCACCGGCAGCGCCTTGAGTGCCACGATCTCGAGCGCGAAGGAGACGTCGGAGCGGGCGCCCCACATGATGCCCGTCACCAGCGCGACCAAGCCTGCGGCGAACCAGACGACGACCCATATCTGGTTGAGCGATATGCCGACCGAAAGCGCTGCCTTGTGGCTGTCGGCCACGGCGCGCAACGCCCGGCCTATGCGGGTCTTCTGGAAGAACAAAGCGAGCCCGGCGATCATCACCGAGGCGATGACGGCGGCGGCGATGTCGATCTTCTGGAAGCTGACCATGCCACCGAGCATCTCGACGTCGACCGAACCGCTCGGCAGGAACAGTTCGCTGGCGATCATCTGCTTGGGATCGCCGCCAAACACCATCTCGCCGAAGCCGATCAGCACATAGGTGATGCCGAACGTCGCCATGAACAGGATGATGTCAGGCTGGTTGACCAGCGGTCGCAGCACGACGCGCTCGACCAGCATGGCCAGCACGAACATCACGCCCGCGGTCAAAACAAGCGCAACGAAGGCAGCGGTGTGGCCGGAGAAGCCGGCGGCCGAGAACTTCTCGTAGAAACCGACGAGCGTGAGCGCCGAAAACACCACCATGATGCCCTGGGCGAAGTTGAACACGCCCGACGCCTTGAAGATCAGCACGAAGCCGAGCGCGATCAGCGCATAGAGCACGCCTGAAACCAGGCCCTCCCACAGGGTCTGGACCAGCAGGTCGGGCATCTGCGCCATCTGGACGAAGGGGTCGATGAAGATGTTGTAGAGCATCTGTTTCCCCCTCAGCCGATCCGGCAGACGACACGCGCCGGCCGGCATGTCGTGCTGACTGTGCGTGTCGTGTTCATGCGGAATTTCTCTCCTCCACCAGACACATGCATGCTCAGTGCCCCACACCGAGATAGGCTTCGATGACCTTGGGGTCGGCCTTGACCACCTCGGGCGTGCCGTCGGCGATCTTGTGTCCGTATTCGAGAACCACCACGCGGTCAGACAGGTCCATGACCACGCCCATGTCGTGCTCGATGAGGGCGATGGTGGTGCCGAAGTACTTGTTGAGATCGAGGATGTAGCGGCACATATCCTCCTTCTCTTCGATGTTCATGCCGGCCATCGGCTCGTCGAGGAGGAGAAGTTCCGGCTCCATCGCGAGCGCGCGGCCAAGCTCGACGCGCTTCTGCAGGCCGTAGGGCAGCTTGCCCACCGGCGTCTTGCGGATCGACTCGATCTGCAGGAAATCGATGATGTCTTCGACCACGCGCCGGTTCTCGATCTCCTCGCGCATCGCAGGTCCGTAGCGCAGCATCTGCCAGAACAGCCCGCGGTGCATCTTCAGCGTGCGGCCGACCATGATGTTGTCGAGCGTGGTCATGCCGCGGAACAAGGCGACGTTCTGGAAGGTGCGGGCGATGCCCTGGCTTGCGGCCTGGTAGGGTCGCATGCGCGGTCGGGTCTTGCCCTTGTAGGTGATGCGGCCATGTTGGGGATGGTAGAAGCCGTTGACGACGTTCAGCATCGAGGTCTTGCCGGCGCCGTTAGGGCCGATGATGGCGCGGATCTCGCCCTTGCGGATGTCGAAGGAGACGTCGGTGATGGCCTTGACCCCGCCAAAGGACAGGGACACGCCGTCGACCGCCAGCAGTGTTTCCGATTGGGCGGTCATGCGGCGGCCTCAAGCTTTGCGGTTGGCATCGCCTTGGTGTCGGCAATGCGGACCCGGGCCGAGATCACGCCCTTGCGGCCGTCCTCGAAGGTCACTTCGGTGGAGATGTCGGCAGCCTCGGCACCGTTGTAGAGCGCATCGACCAGCGGCTTGTAGCGTTCGGCGATGAAGCCGCGCCGGACCTTCTGGGTACGGGTCATCTCGCCGTCGTCGGCGTCGAGTTCCTTGTGCAGGATCAGGAAGCGATGGATCTGGGCGGCAGCCATGCGCGGCTCGGCGGCGAGCGCCCGGTTCACCTCGGCGACATGCTCGATGAACATCGCATAGACTTCGGGCCGCTGCGCCAGTTCCTGGTACGAGCCGTAGGCGATGTTGTTGCGCTCGGCCCAGTTGCCAACCGCCGTGAGGTCGATGTTGAGCATCACGGTGACGAAGTCTCGGTCCTGACCAAAGGCCACGGCTTCCTTGATATTGGGGAAGAATTTCAGCTTGTTTTCGATGTATTTCGGCGCAAACAGCGCGCCCGAGCTCAACTTGCCGACGTCTTTTGCCCGGTCGATGATGTTGAGGTGGCCGTCGGGGTCGAAGAAGCCGGCATCGCCAGTCTTCACGTAGCCATCGGCGGTCACCGTCTCAGCCGTCTTTTCAGCGTCCTTGTAGTAACCGACGAACTGGCCCGGCGAGCGGTAGAGCACCTCGCCGTCGTCGGTGATGCGGATGTCGACATTGGGCGTCGCCGGCCCGACCGTGCCGGCGCGAATCTGTCCGTCGGGCTGCGCGGTGACATAGAGAAAGGCCTCGGTCTGGCCGTAGAGCTGTTTCAGGTTGAGGCCGAGTGAGCGGTAGAATGAAAACAGGTCCGGGCCGATCGCCTCGCCGGCGGTGTAGGCGACACGAATGCGGGAGAAGCCGAGCACGTTCTTCAGCGGCGCGTAAACCAGAAGGTTGCCGATGGCATAGCCGAGGCGGGCACCGAGCGGGACGTCCTTGCCGTCGAGAATCTGTTCGCCCCAGCGTTTGGCTATGCCGATGAAGTAGTTGAACATCGAGCGCTTCAGCGCGCCCGCATCCTCCATGCGGATGGTGATCCGGGTCAGCAGCGTCTCGAACACGCGTGGCGGGGCGAAATAGAAGCTCGGCCCGATCTCCTGGGTATCCGCTTCGGCCGTCTCGCGGCTTTCGGGACATGCGATGCAGAAGCCGGCGACCAGCGACTGGGCATAATTGAGATAGTGGTCGCCGACCCAGGCCAGCGGCAGGTAGGCGAGTACCTCGTCGCGGTCGGTCAGCTTGTCGAATATGACCGTATCGCGTGCGGCCGCGATCGAGCCGCCGGCGCTCAGCAGGACGCCCTTGGAACGGCCTGTCGTGCCCGAAGTGTAGAGGATGATCGAGATGTCGCTGGCCTGGCCGCGATCACGCTCGGCGTCAATCGCGGCGCGCGCAGTTGCGTCGGATGCCAAGCGGGTACGGCCGCTTTCAATGATATTGCCGATAGCATGGAGCCGGCTGTGATCGTAATCGCGCAGGCCGCGTGGCTCGTCATAAAACACGGTGCGGAGCTTGGGCACGCGATCCTGCACGGAGATCAGCTTGTCGACCTGCTCCTGATCCTGCACCGCTGCAAAAGCGACGTCTGCATGGTCGAGCACATAGGCCATCTCGTCGGCGACCGCGTCGGCATAGACAGGCACGGGGATGGCGCCCAGCCACTGGGCGGCGAGAATGGTCCAGTACATCGCCGGCCGGTTTTCACCGATGACGGCGATTGTCGCGCCGCGCTCGAGACCCAGCTGTTGCAACCCGGCCGCATAGGCGCGGATCGTCTCGGTCAGCTCGCTCCAGTTCCACGTCCGCCAGATGCCGAGGTCCTTGTGGCGCATCGCCGGGCGGTCTGGCCGCACCTGTGCATGCTCGCACAAAAGCTTGGCAAACGTATCGCGTTCGCGCGTCTCGCTCCCTTGTGCCAAAGGCACGCCTCCCGTTCGTTCCCTCGTAGGTCGCCGGGTGTTCCCGGTCGTTGGATGGAAGCTCGCAACCTTGGCAGGCTTTTTCAAGGGCTGGCTTGACAGACAGGGCGCCAATGTTCAGTCTTGGCTACCGGCCTTGTATGCCTGCGCTGGAAAAGTCCTCATAACATATTGAATTTATTGACTTCAGGTGTCGGCATTCGCGTGCGAGACGGGCTACTCGCCGTAGCCGCGCAGCTTTTCCAGGTCCAGGATCGTCACGCCGCCACCCTCGTTACGGAGCAAGCCGGCCTTTTCCAGCTCCTGCAGGATTCGGTTGGCGACAGGTCGCGACACGCCGGCCAGCAAGCCGATCTCCTCCTGGCTGATGTCGATGTGCGAACCGACGAAGGGACTGATCACCGGGTTGAACAGCGAGGCCAGGCTGCGTGCCACCTTGCCGGTCGAATCGAGCGTGCGGTCATGCTCGACCTGGGCAATGAACTGCCCGAGCCGCTCATTGATGAGCCGCACAAGCAGCCGGTCGAAGGCGACGCTGTTTTCAAACAGCCAGAAGAATGTCGCGCGATTGAGAAGCGCCACCTGCGTACGGCGCAGGGCGAGGACATCATACTGGCGTGGCTCGTCCTTGAGCAGCGATCCTTCGCCGAACCAGCAGCTCGGTGGCAGGCCGGCATAGGTCACCGCCTTGCCCGAGGTGGTGATCGAACCCAGCCGCAGCAGGCCGCTGACCACCCCGATCCAGTTGTCGATGCGATCACCGCGATGGATGAAATAGGTGCCCGGCTCGAGGATGCGCAGCATGATGCCGCGCCGCGCACGCTCGCGCTCGTCCTCCGGCAGTTCCCGCGCCCAGAATACCGAGGCCAGAAATTGCTCCGGGCTTATCACGCGCGCTCCCACTCTTCATGACGGAGTCGTGCGTACCATGTCTTTGGCGTGCTCGCCATGCCGCGGGACTTGCCCGTCAATGTCCCACACAGGCTTGTCGGTCATGCCTTTTGGGAATGTTAGCGGCTGCTCAAGGAATGGCAGGGACATCGTCCGGATCGACTATGCCAACAGTGCAGAAGTCATTGTAGGCATGATCCGCTACGGCATCGATTGGACAAAGGTGCCTGGCCGATCAGCCCGACCGCGGAGGAGCCCCAAGGGGAGCGGATCGTGGCGCTGATCGCATCGAGGGGAGGGTATCGATGAAAAGCTGTCTTGCATTCGCGTGGCCGACAAGCAGGCCCGATGCCTTGTGCCGCTGCTGGCATTGACCGGCTTGAGCCGGCTTCCCGTCGATTGGCGGTGCCAGCTTCGCGGAAATCAACAAGCGCCCCGCGATCGAATCTCCAGCTTGATGCTCTCATGCATTGGCAAGGATTGAATGGAAATGGTTGAAGACATTCATGCGCATGGAATAAATCTTGTCAACAAATACACTGAATTCTTCTTCAGTGAATTGAAGAATATGTTCGCAGTTGAGGGTGAAAGTACTGGCTGGCCGGCACGGCAGCCAAGATTGCCCGGTGCTGTAGCCCGACCGTCAGCGGCGCAGCCACCGAGCAGCATATCGGCTGAGCTGCCTGATCTTGCCTCGCAATTTATCCGTGCCCTCGCTGTCGAGGCTTCCCGCCAGTGCCTGGCGAATGAGGGCGGGGATCCCGGAATGCTGGCGCAGCCTTCGGTCCTTGCGATGGCGCCGGCCCAACCCCGTGGCGGGGATCTCGACTCCATGACCATCGAAGAGTGGGCAGGCCGGGTCGCGGGAGCCACCTATCTGGAAGAGAATCTGCGCATACCGCGCTCCACCTTGCATCGGTGGTTTCGTTGCAACGAGGTCATCGCATTGCGAAAGGGGCGGCAACGCCACGTATTCCCCCTGGCGCAGTTCGTCGACGGAAGGCCTGCGTCGGGCATTCGCGAAGTGTTGGCGCACATCACTCATCCGCGGCAGGCCTGGCATTGGATGATACACCCCTCGCCGATGCTCAACGGTCGGACCCCGATCGAATTGCTCAAGCAGGATCTGGTCGGCGACGTCGTTTCCGCCGCAAAAGAGCATTCGCTAGCGTCATAAGTTTCGAGCGCCCGCCTGCGGGATCGAAGTGGCGTCCGTTTTTTATGTATAAATAACGTTCCATTTGTGCAGTTTGTGTTTGTTGTTTCATTTGTACATTACTGTTGTTGTTTTAATATCACTAGGCACTTAGATTCATCGAATTTTTGACGAAGTGTTGAATTTTGTTGTTTATCAATCAATCCAGTTGTGGATATTCAAGCTCACCGGAAACGCCACATCACAAAATGTTTCTGGCAGATAGGCGCTGAATATACTTTCAATATAAGAAAGTACTCTGTGTCATTTGAATCAATTCTACTGGAGGTTGGATAATGAATATCAAGAGCGTTCTTCTTGGCTCCGCTGCAGCCCTGATCGCCGTCTCTGGCGCCCGTGCGGCCGACGCTGTCGTCGTCGCCGAGCCGGAGCCGATGGAATATGTCCGCATCTGCGACGTCTACGGCGCGGGCTTCTACTACATCCCCGGCACCGAGACCTGCCTCAAGGTAGGCGGCCTGGTTCGCTACCAGATTGATTGGGCTGACACCGACAATGGCTGGAAGAAGTATTCGGCAGCGCGCCTCAAGCTCGATGCACGTTCGGAAACCGAATACGGCACCTTCCGCCGTTACATCGAACTGCATTGGCAGAACAATGGCGGCGAGTTCGGTACCACCTCGACCACGCCTCGGCCGTTCACCGACACGACCGACATGTGGATCCGCTATGCCTACTTCGAGGTCGGTGGCCTGATGATCGGCCGCAACGACACGCTGTTCGACGGCGGCATCGACGGCGAGTTCGATAAGGGTGGTGGCAACTTCATCAACCAGATCCGTTATACCTTCGACGCCGGCAACGGCATCGCTGTGTCGGTCGGCCTGGAAGAGGAAGACAACAACTTCGACTACGTGCCGCTCGTGACCGGCAAGGTCTCGATCGCCCAGGGTTGGGGTTCGGTCAACCTGTACGCCGCCTATGACGATCGCTTCTCCGAGTTCGCCCTGAAGGGCATCGTCAACGTCAAGGCAACTGACGCGCTGACGCTCCAGGCGGTTGCGACCTATGAGTCTGGTGCGACCTGGCTCGGCCTGATTGGCCCGTATTCGGGTTACGACTGGTCGATCGGCGGCTATGTGAAGTATCAGGTCAACGCAAGCCTGTCAGTCGGTGCTGGCGGTCAGTACTTCGGCGACCGTCACTACGGCGACTTCGTTACGGGCCAGACCGTGGACCTGAACGCCAACGACTGGGCCATCGGCGCCGTCATCGACTACAAGATCGTCGAAAACCTGAACGCCAAGCTGGCTGTCAATTACAACGACGGCGACAGCTATCCGGTGGACGGCTCGTTCTCGGGCTTCCTGCGTCTCGACGCTTCGTTCTGATCTGTTGCTGAACTGATCTTGGCAAACCCGGTTTCCAGTCACCGGGTTTGTCTTTTTCCTGCGTCATAGCTGGGAATTTTTCGGGGTGGTTGTCTCGAATTTCGTGAATACTTCTTGCTATGCGTGACATATAACAGGCCACGCGCAGCGGAAGGACAGCATGAGACGGTCGAACCAAGACAATGACGACGAGCAGGGATCCTCGTCAACGGTAAAAAGCGTCGAGGTCGCGGTCCAGATTCTCGACGCGCTGGCCGACGCGCCGGGTCCGGTGCGCGTGACCGAGCTTGCGCGTTCGCTGGACATGACCAAAGCCAGGGTTTCCAGGCATCTTCAGACGCTCACTCGCCTCGGCCTTGTCGACCACGCCCGCGAGGGCGAAGGCTACGTCTTCGGCCGCAAGCTGTTCAAGTTCGGCCGAGCCGCTGTCTACCGCAGCAATGTCGTCGAGATCGCGCGGCCTTATCTCAACGAGCTCTGCGCCCAGACCGGCCATACCGCCTTGCTGACGACGCCGATCAAAGGCGGCGCGATGGTCGTGCATGCGGTGCCCAATCCGTTCGAGCCCGGCATCATGGTGCAGCCCGGCATGGTGCTGAGCTTGCCGGGATCGCCGGCTGCCCGGCTGTTTTACTACTTCGAAAACAAGAAGCCGGTGCCGCCGCGGGTCGTCGAGAACCTGACGGCATATGGCGTCGACTTCGAAACCGACACGCGCGGCAATGGGCTTGGCGGCATCGCCGCGCCGATCTTTGAGGCCGACGGCCAGATCTGTGCCTCGCTGGGGGTCATCCTGTCGTCGTCGCTGCTCGTTCCCGAGCCGGACGTCCAGTTGCTCTCGACCGTGAGATCGGTCGCCAGCGAAATCCAGAGGCGTTACGCCGACGGCGTCAACCCGCCGCTGATGCCAGGGCAATCAAGCTGACGACAATGTTGCCGGCTCGCAGGTAAGCTTCCAAGCCGGCAACTCGATCATGCCCTGGGCACGACGCGCGATCCGGCCTCGAGCTCGACCAGCGCCTTAGCCGGGTCGAAGACAACGCCCATTGGATCCTTGCCGTTGGCTACCGCGTCGACCTGTTGGCGCAGGACGCGGCGCAGCATGCCGATGCCCTGGTCAGTCGAGGTCAGGTTTTCTTCCGAGTGGAAGGTGATCGGTCCCTGTCCGACCTGCGCCTCGTAATCTCCCGGTAGTTTCTGGTGCTCTTGTTCCGACAGTTCGTGCCAGAGCTTGCCGGCATATTTCGAGCGGATCTTGGCCAGCGTGCCGGCTTCGCTGACGCGGCCGACCGAGTAGATGCGGAACGACGTATCGTCCATCGGCAGCACCCAGCCGAGCAGGCTGCACGGACCGTCGACGGTTGCGACCGGACTTGCCACCGCGCGTACGGTCGGCAGCACGGCTTCGGTGATGCGCTGGTGCTCGCCGACTTCGAGGTCGCGCAACTGCAGGCTGGAGACGCCGCGTGGCGTGTAGTGGAAGGTCACGCGCGGCATCAGGCTCATCTTGGAATTGAACTGGTCGCCACTGAACGAGCCGTGCAGGATCGGCACGTGGAAGGGATCAAGCACGTTTTCATAGTGCTGGAGCCAGTTGCAGTCGACGATGACAGGGCCGCCGCTGCCGATGCTGCTGTCGTCGGTTTCGAGAAACTCGCCGGAGCCGAGGTCCTCGAGCACATCGTAGCTCGGCAGCACCGGCTTGCGGTCGTGAGGCCCCATATAGGCAAAGATCAGGCCGTATTTTTCTTCCAGTGGATAGTGCGGCTGGCGCACATGGCCGCGCGTCTTCGCGCCCATTTCAGGCTCGCAGGGCTGTTCCAGGCAGTTGCCCTCGGTGTCGAACAGCCAGCCATGATAGCAGCAGCGAATGCCAGTTTCCTCGACGCGGCCATAATAGAGCGACGCGCCGCGATGGGCGCAGCGCGGATGCACGAGGCCGGGCCTGCCTGCGCCGTCGCGAAACAGGATGAGCTCTTCGCCTAGCGCCAGAATCTTCCTTGGTGTGGACGTGGCGTCTTCCGACAGGCCGACCGGGTGCCAATAGCGGCGCAGCAGTTCGCCCATCGGCGTTCCGCGCCCGACCTCGGTCAATTCGGCGAAGTATGTCGGCTTTGGCAAGGCATAGGCCGATCCGTCTTTGGTCATTGTTGGTTTCCTCCCCTAGCGGTCGAGCCGCAACAGCGCTGTCGTGGCGCGCGAACAGCAGATCATCATCGAGTTTCCGGCCGCGCGTTCGCCGTCGCTGAGCACCTTGTCGCGATGATCGGGCACACCCTCCAGAACGCGGGTTTCGCAGGTGCCGCAGACCCCGTTGCGGCACGATGAGGGGGCGTGGACGCCGGCCTGTTCGAGCGCATCGAGGATTGTCTGCTCGGCACCAACCTGGATGGAGAGCCCTGACTTGTTCAGCACGACCGTGAAGCCGCCATCGTCGGCAGCCGGCACGCTCGGGGTGAAGGATTCGCAATGCACGCTGGATGGATCGCGCGACGAAGCGGCCTCCAGGAATGCCTGCAGCATCGGCGCGGGGCCGCAACAATAGAGCTGCGCATCTGGTGCTGCCTGAGCGACGATCCGGGCAATATCGAGCAGGCCATCGTTTTCGCTGTCGACATGAAGGCGGACATTGTCACCAAGTGCTGAAAGCTCGTCAAAAAGCGCGCACTCGGCCCGTGAGCGCACTGCATGATGCAGTGTCCAGTCGGCGCCGGTTTCGTGCAGCCGTCGCGCCATGGCGAGCAGGGGTGTAATGCCGATGCCGCCGGCAATCAGAACCGAAGCGGCTTTGGTGTCCGCAAGCGCGAAGCTCGAACGTGGCTGCGAAATCCTGATGCGATCGCCGGGCCGTGCGTGTGCATGAAGCCAGCGCGAACCGCCGCGTGTCGCCCTGTCGAGGGCAACGGCGATACGGTAGTCGGCGGCATCTGGCGTGCCGATCAAAGAGTATTGCCGCACCAGCCCATCGGGGAGATGGACATCGATATGGGCGCCGGCTTCGAAGGAAAGCAGGGGCCGGCCATTGGCGGGCCGAAGGTCATACGAAAGGACCGTAGGCGTTTCGTATGAAATCCGACGCACGATCACCTCGATCGTCGCGTCGGTTGTCTGCTGGTGACCGTCGTTCATATCAGCGGCCATCCCAAAGCCGTATCAAGGGAGGGCCCGACCGCGCGTCCGCGGATGCCGGGCCTGGTGAGGTTCAGCCCAGCGGGTTGGCCGGTGGCGTGACAGGCGAAGGCACGAAGGGGTGGATCAGTGCCCAGGGGCTCGGCATCTCGCTGACCGAGACGGCAATCAGGGCAGGTCCCTTGCTGTCTTTTGCCCGCGTCAGCGCAGCGTGAAGTCCAGACGGTGAGTCCACCTTTTCAAAGGGCAGTCCGAAGGCACTTGCCAGATGCGCGAAGTCGGGATTGGCAAGCTCGACAGCGAAGGTGTCGCCGAAGGTGCGCTGCTGGATGCGGCGGACATTGCCGTAGTGCCCGTCGACGAACACCACGACAGACATGTTGCAGCCGTCGCGTGCCAGTGTCGCCAGTTCCTGCATGCCCCAGCCGAAGCCGCCGTCGCCATTGAGCGAAACCACGCGCCGGTCTGGATTGCCGTGGGCAGCGCCGAGTGCTGTGTTGAAGCCGTAGCCCAGCGTGCCCTGGTAGCCCGGGGTGACGTAGGAATTGGCGGCATGGACCGGGAAGGCGATATTGGAGAAGTAGCCGACCTGGGTCAGTTCGCTGACCAGGATGTCGTCGTCGGCCATGCTGGAACGAATGGCCCTGACATAGTCGGTCTGCGGCTGGATCGCGTCGGTCTGCGATGCCGACCAGGCCTTGACCTTGCCGATCTTTTCGGTTGACGAGGCGCGTGCGTCGGACGGCAGTGCCTCGAGCAGCGCTTCGGCGGCGGCGGTCGCGTCTGACAGCACCAGGCAGCCCGGCGCGCGTGGCGCTCCGGCTGCACCCGCATCGACATTGACGTAGACGTATTTGGTGTCGCCGCTGGCGTGGGTCGGCCGGGCGATGCCGTCGATGAACCGGGTTCCGACCGCAACGATCACGTCGGCATGGGGGAATACTGCGCGTCCGCCAAGCGATGTCAGGGCAAGCGGGTGGTTGTCATCAAGCAGTCCGCGTGCACCGTCGGTCATGACGACGGGCGCCTGAAGCCGCTCGGCGAGCGCCTGGATGGCTTTGCCGGCACCGGATGCGGCTGCACCGCCGCCGACCTGGATGACCGGAAACTTCGCCTGCGCCAGCATGGTCGCGGCAGCCTTGACGGCGTCGGCCTGCGGTTCGAGCCGGTTGAATTCGGCGCGCTGCAGGATTGTCGTCACGCCCTTGGCCTGCAGCACGTCGGGTGGCAGCTCGATGGCGACCGGGCGCGGATGGCCCGAGCGCAACTGCACGAAGGCTTCGTGGACGAGCGCAGGCACATCTTCGGGGCGATGCGCGATGCCATGCCACTTGGTCAGCGACTTGAGGATGCCGCTTTGGTCCGGAATCTCGTGCAGCATGCCATGCTTCTGGCCGATCAGCGTCGAAGGGATCTGGCCCGAGATGCACAGTACGCGCGAGCTGCAGGCATAGGCGGTGGCGAGGCCGGAAAGCGCGTTGAGCACGCCGGGGCCGGGCACGACCATGAACACGCCTTCACGACCGGTGGTGCGGGCATAGCCGTCGGCCATGTAGGACGTCGCCTGTTCATGACGCGGCATGATGTAGCGAATGCGATCCGGCTGGCTGCGGATCGCGTCCACCGCCCAGTCGAGCTGAATGCCGGGAATGCCGAAGATGTCGGCCACGCCTTCTTCCAGGAGCTGGGCAACCAGTGCCTGTCCTCCGGTCAGCTCCATAGGTTCGTACTTCCCGCTCACGCCGCTCTTCTCCGGTTGGTTTTGATCGTAGGGCGGGCTCTGACCAGGGCCGTCTAGCCGGCCGAGGAGTGTCCCAAAACCCTGCGAGCAGTCACATGAAATGCAAAGTCGTCTCATAATGCGTTACATCGTCTCGCTAGTCAATGGCAAAACGCGACATCCGATCCTGGCCCGTGGCTCTACAGGCACCCTGTCGTGTGACATCAGGAAAAATGGTAGAGGACGCGCGCCACAAGAGGTCAGCTTGATGAGTCCGAGTTGACCATGTTCAAAATACGCGATAAAGTCTCATAATACGAGACAATAGAGGGTGATATGTTTTCAAATCTCTCCACGCCGACAGCCGATCCGCTGCTCGGGATGATGCAGCAGTTTCGCGACGACCCGAGCGCCGACAAGGTCGACCTCGGCATCGGCATCTACAAGGACGGGCAGGGCAACGCACCGGTGCTGGCAACGGTCAAGCAGGCGGAAGCTTTCCTGGTGGAGAACCAGAAGTCGAAGGCTTATGTCTCTTCGGCCGGCAATGAAGACTACAATCGCTTGACGCGGGAACTCATCTTCGGCGCCAACAGCGGCCTGCTCGCGCGTTCGCAGGCGATCCAGACGCCGGGCGGCACCGGCGCTTTGCGTGTCGCCGGCGATTTCGCCCAGAGCGTGAAGCCGGGCGCCAAGGTCTTCCTGCCGGATCCGACCTGGCCG
Source organism: Aminobacter carboxidus (assembly GCF_014863355.1). GTDB lineage: Bacteria > Pseudomonadota > Alphaproteobacteria > Rhizobiales > Rhizobiaceae > Aminobacter > Aminobacter carboxidus. The sequence goes on from NZ_JACZEP010000003.1 coordinate 212,343, forward strand.
AACCATCCTTCGCTGCTGGCCGCTGCTGGCCTCCAGGTGGTCCGCTACCCCTACTACGATGTTGCCTCGGGCAAGCTGCAGTTCGACCGGATGGTCGAGGCGTTGCGCGCCGCGGGTCCCGGCGATCTGGTGCTGTTCCATGGCTGCTGCCACAACCCTGGCGGTGCCGATCCGAGCCTGGCGCAGTGGGCTGAAATCGCCGAGCTGCTCGCCTCGACCGGCGCAACCCCGCTGATCGACCTTGCTTATCTCGGCTTCGGCGATGGACTTGTCGAGGATGCCGCCGGCGTCCGGCTTCTGGCCGAGCGCGTTCCTGAAATGCTGATCGCCAGCTCCTATTCGAAGAACTTCGCGCTCTATCGCGAACGCGTCGGCGCGCTGACGGTGATGGCCAAGGATGAAGCCGCGGCCAGCCGCGCGCACGGCCACATGCTGCCGGTCGTCCGTTCCAACTACTCGATGCCGCCGGACCATGGTGCTTCGGTCGTCGCGCATATTCTCGGCGATGCCGCTCTGCGCACGACCTGGGAAGGCGAAGTCGCCGAAATGCGCGGACGCATCAACGGCATGCGCGAAAAACTGGTGGCAGCACTTGCCGGCCGCACGACGCGCGACTTTGGCTTCCTCGGGGTGCAGCGCGGGATGTTCGCCATGCTCGGCATTACGCCGGCCGCCGCCGAGCGGATGAAGGTCGAGCACCATGTCCACATCACCAGCTCGGGCCGCGTCAACGTCGCTGGCCTGACCGACAACAATGTCGCTCACGTCGCCAACGCCATCGTGGCCGTCTGCGGCTGAGGTCGTCGACAGCGCCTTTCCGGCTGAATGAAACAAGGGCGACGTTCCAATATGGAGCGCCGCCCTTTCGCTTCGTCGAGATGTAACCGGGACCAACTCGCGCCGTGTCCCGGCCCGGGCCGGCTTCAGATTTCGTAGGGCAGGCCGAGCTGGGCCTTGCGCAGCCGCTGCTGTCCGATCTCGGTGTTCCCCCAGTGGTTCAGCGTCTGGTACTGCATCCGGGTCTGGAAACTCGTCTGTCCCGGGAAGATGTGCAACGCCTCGCACATCGAGCAGGCCCAGTGAACGGTCGGCCAGATGCGGCGCAGGCACATCTGCGAATAGCTGTCGAGCAGCGTCGTGTCGTTGGTCGTCAGCAGCCGACGGATGGCTTCGGCCATGATGCGCGCGTCGCCGACGGCGAGGTTCAGGCCCTTGCCGCCGCTTGGCGGCACGATGTGCGCGGCGTCGCCGGCAATGGCGAGCCGGCCGTGGCGCATCTTCTCGCAGACATAGCCGCGCAGGCGGGCAACGCTGCGCTCGATGATCGGGCCGCGATTGAGCTGCGCTGCTGTGCCGTCGTCCATGCGGATGTCGAGTTCATCCCAGATCTGCTGATCGCTCATCGCATTGGGATCGGCGTCTGTTTCAACCTGTAAATAGAGCCGGCCGACCGAAGCCGAACGTGCGGAGGCAACAGCCAGGCCGCGCGTCGAATGGGCAAAGCCACGACGGGCGGCGAGCGGTGCCGCCTCGGCCAGGATGCCGAGCCAGGCAAACGGGTATTCGGTCAGGAAGACATGCTCGTCCGAGCCCGGAATATGCCTGCGGCTGACGCCATGGTAGCCGTCGCAACCGGCGATGAACTGGCACTCCAGAACCTTGTCTTCGCCATTGTGGCGGTAGTGAATGCGCGGTGCGTTTTCGATATCGTCGAGGCTCGATACGTCGGCTTCAAAGACGATCGGCAAGCCGTCGGCCTCGCGCTGGAGAATCAGGTCCTCGACGATCTTCTGCTGGCCATAGGTGGTCAGGTGCCGGCCGGTGCCGTCGTCGAGCGAGATGTCGGCCTTCTGCCTGTCCCAGCACAGCTGCATCGAGCGCATCGGAATGCCCTCGCGATTGAGGCGTTCGCCCATACCGTAGGCCCGTAACGTATCGACAGTACCCGCTTCAAGGACGCCGGCGCGCACGCGCTCGAGCACATAGGCACGCGTGCGCCGTTCCAGGATCACCGAGTCTATGCCGTTGAGCTGGAGAATACGCGCCACGAGCAGGCCGGCTGGCCCGGCGCCGATGATCCCGACCTGAGTTTTCATGAGTTCACCTGTTGCTGCTGATGAAGTTGCGGCGCCGTTTCCGGCGTCAGTACTCAAGGCCCTTGTCTTTGAGCCTGGCCCGCAAATTGAAGAGATCGAGGCTGAGCACGCCCTTGGCGAGTTCGGCGCGTTTGGCTTCCTCGTCGGCGATACGCCGTTCGGAGAGTTGTGCCACGGTATCGGCCAGCTCCCGAGGAATGATCACCACGCCGTCGTCGTCGGCTACGACGACATCGCCGGGATTGACCACCGCACCGGCACACGAGACCGGCACGTTGACCGAGCCGATCGTTTCCTTGACCGTGCCCTGGGCGCAGATCGCCGTCGACCAGACCGGGAACTTCATCTGGGTGAGGTCGCGGATGTCGCGGACGCCGGCGTCGATGACGAGGCCGATGCCGCCGCGCGCCATGACCGACGTTGCCAGAAGGTCGCCGAAATAGCCGGCGTCGGAAGGTGAGAACGGGGCAACGACCAGGATGTCGCCCGGCTTGATCAGTTCGATCGCCACATGGATCATCCAGTTGTCGCCAGGCGGCACCAGGACCGTGACGGCACTTCCTGATATGGCGGCACCGGGATAGATCGGCCGCATCCTGGAGCTCATCAGTCCGGTGCGGCCAAGAGCTTCATGGGTGGTGGCGACGCCGGCTTTGGCTAGCCGGGCGATGGTCGCGCCGTCGGCGCGCTCGATGTTGCGGATGACCTTGTTCATGACCGGCGCGTCTGCAGCGAGTGATAGCGAAACTTGGTGCGGGCATCGCGCAGCGACATGCCCTCGGTGATAGCCTGCCGGATGGCGTTTTCGGCGGTGGCGATCTCGTCGGCGAGGTCCAGAACCTCCGACGCGCGCTCGCTCGGAATGACGACGACGCCGTCGGCATCGCCAACGAGAATGTCGCCCTGGCGAACCAGCGCGCCGCCGATCTCGACTGTTATGCCGGTCGCGTCGACCTGGACGCGGTCCTTGCCGGTCTTCATCGAATAGCTGCGCGAGTAGATCGGGTAGTCGAGCCGAAGGCACAGGTCGACGTCGCGGCAGGCGCCGTCGATCACCGTGCCGGCAAGGCCCTTGTGACTGGCGAGCTGGGTCATGATATCGCCCCAGACAGTGCAATCCTCGCGGCCGCGATTGTCGAGCACGACGACAGTGCCGGCCGGAAGGTCGTCGATGAAGTCGCCGACATTGCCCGGCGCCAGAACGTCGACAGGGACGTAGCGGACGGTGAAGGCGCGGCCGACGAGCCGGAACTTGTGGTCGCGTGGCTTGATGCCCCGGCAGACACCTTCGATGCCAAGCCGGTCCATGGCGTCGGACAAGGTGGCGCAGTCGTGGTTGCCGGCGCGTTCTACGGCCTGGTCGGTCATTGCATTGCCTCGAGCATGTCTTCGTAATCGGCGCCCAGCACCTGCGAGACCGGCTTGCCGGACTTCAGGGCCTCGACCATCAGGCGTTCCTTGGCCGCGATGCGCTCGGCGGTCCGGATCACCTTCTCCGCCTCGTCGGCGGCAATGAATACCGCGCCCGAACCGTCCGAGATGACGTAGTCGCCGGGGGCAATCGTCACCGCCTCGATGGTGACGGGCACATTGGTTGCGACTTCGTGGACGCGGCCGCGTGCCGTGCGCACCGTTGTCGCACGGGCAAAGATGGGAAAGTCGAGCCCGTTGGCTTCGTCGACGTCTCGCAACGGGCCATCGACGATGACGCCTTGTATCCCGGCAAGGCGCGCAGCCTGGGTCAGCACGCCGCCCCAGCCGCCGGCGTCGATCCCGGGATGCGAAACCACGATGATGGAATTGGCGTCGCCGGCCTCGATGGCGCGGGCACCAAGATGCACCTTGGGGCCCCCGGCTGGCGCTGGGCCCTTGGCGAGGGCAACGGTGACGACGCGCCCTGCGACAACGCCGCCGCCGGAGCGGCGGGCGATGCCGGTGACAGCACCAGTCAGCCCGAGCGCGTCAAGCGCATCCGAGACCGAGCAGGCATCGAGCTGGCGCAGCCGTTCAAGCAGCTCCGTACTCATGATTTGACGCCCCACCAGTACATGCCTTGCGCGGTACCGGTGCCGGCCGGCGAGCGGTAGCAAGGGACGTAGGCCACTTCGTGGAACTCGGTGTCGTATGCTTCCATGACGCCAGCGGTGGTGATCCAGCTCTTCATCTCCGAAGTGCCCGACTGGAGCTCCGAGAGCGGGATGCTCTTGAGGAACTCGGCATCCTTTTCGCGCATCGCCTGCATGAAGCGGGCGTCCCAGTCCTCGTCGATGGTAAAATGGCTCATGCCGCCCGAGCCGAAGACGACGACGCGGGCGTCGCTGTTCCAGGAGCGGATGGCTTCGCCGACGACCTGGCCGAACTTGTAGGAGCGCCGAGCGGTCGGCTGATTCGGCGGGAAAAAGGTGTTCTGGTAGATCGGAACGTTGGGAATGACCTTGTCGCGCATCACCTGGCGGTAGATGTGGCCGAAGGCGTGACTGATGCCGGTCGTGCGCGGATTGTGCGTCGGCAGCTTGGGTGAGACGGTGATGTCGAACTCATTGTCGACCAGATTGCCGATGATGTGCTTGGCGAGTTCCGGCACCGTATCGTATTCGCGGTACTCTTCCGGTGCGTGGCCGGCTTCGCCCTCGGCGACACCCGGTGGCATCAGCCGGCGGCCTTCTTCGGTCGCGGGATGATGGCGGATCTTGTCGCCGTAATAGATCATGTAGGGCGGGCTCAGGTCCTCGCCGTAGATCTCGTGCTGGTCGTTGCCGAAGATGATGGCGACGTCGGCCTTCATCGCATCGAAGGCGTCGGCCAGGCGTTCGCTGGCGACGTGGCACTTCTCGTAGTTGGCGGTCATCGCCTCCATCGTGCTGCGTTCGGCAAGGTTCTCGTCCTTGCGCAGTTCGCAGAGCTGGTCGAACGTATAGACGCCGCCGCGGAACGGATGCTGCCGCGTGCGGTCCGACTGGACGCGCAGCAGCCATTTGTCAGGCGTGGTGTGCAGTTGCGGCCCGTGAGCCGTGCAGATGAATCCGACTATTTTCGCCATAGGGTAGCCTCCATGTTTGCCAAGGCTGCGCTTCAGGTGACCTGGGTTGATCAGGCTTCGATGTTGAAAAGCCGTGCGGCATTGCCGCCCAGGATTGCCTTGCGTTCATCATCTGAGATGAACGACAGACCGTTGATGTGTGGGATGATGGTGTCGAAGGTCTCGCCGGTTTCCGGATCGATGGACGAACCGACTCCAGGCATTTCTGCGCCATAGAGGCACTGCGAAGCGCCGACCACCTTGACCAGCAGCTCGATCGCGTCGCGCGAGTAGAGCACTGTGTCGAAGTAGAGCTTCTGCAGCCGATCGCGGAACCGAACGCCTGACGAGGACATGCCGTTGCGCGGCACGGTGGTCGCATCGAAGCGGCCGAGCTGGTAGGGGATCGCGCCGCCGCCATGGCTGACCAGGATCTTGAGGTCCGGGAAGTCATCAAGCACGGTCGACTTGCACAGGCCGTAGACCGCGGTGGTCTCTTCGTTGATGAAGTGCAGCGAATAGGGCTCGCGCTCAGGCGCCCGCGAACTCGCCGAATGGATGTGGCCGACGACATCCAGCTCGCAGAGCTTTTCGTAGAGCGGATACCAGTAGCGGTCGCCCATCGGCGGTGCCATGCGGCCGTTGTTTTCGAACGGATCGGGATTGATCAGGCAACCGCGAAAGCCGAACTCCTTCACGCAGCGTTCGAGTTCGCCAAGCGCTTCGGTAATCGGGCTGTCGCCGGTCTGCGGCAGGCCGGCGACGCCGTAGAAGCGCTCGGGATAGAGCGCGCATTCCTGCGCGATGATGTCGTTGGCATATTCGACGTACCAGTGGACGAGCTTCTTCGGTTCTTCCGAATGCATCAGCTGGAACGGGCGTGGCGACAGCATCTGGATGTCCACGCCGGCCTGGTCAAGGCAGGCGAGGTGGCCCATCGGCGCCATCTCGACGCGCTTGAACGCCTGCTCCAGCGCTTCGTTGGAAACCGGCGGCGCCTTGCGGCCATGCGCGCCGCGATGCGACAGGATGCTGGCCTTGTAGGCGGGAAGCTGATGCGGCACCGCCATGTGTGCGTGACAGTCGATGATTTTCATCGGGCACTCCAGAATTCCAGTAAGGTTCGCATGGGCCCGCCTCAGTTCACTGCGGCGGCAGTGCCGGTGATGGTATCGAGCAGAGTGTCGGGGGTCGCCGGGCATGCATCGCCGCGCCAGGCGACGTGCCTGTCTGGCCGTGACAACACAAAGGCTTCGGCATAAGGGCCACAGCCTTCGTCACCGGGCACGACGTCGAGCAGCTGGATCGGGATGCCGCGCGCCGCTGCCGCGGCCAGGAACGCCGACGCATCGCGGGCCGGGTCGAACCGCAGCAAGGTGTAGTCGGGGCCCATCGCGTCATAGAGCGAGCGCTTGTCCCCCAGCCAGATGTGCGGCGTGCGGCAGCCGGGCACCGTCGACGGTGTGAAGTCGGCCATCGAATAGGCCGGCTGTGCTGCGCCATCATAGGAAATGATCGGCGAGCGGTCGTAGTAGTAGCCAAAGTTGAGGCCGCCGCAGCAATATTGCTGGACGTTGAGGTTGTAGATCTTGCGTCCCAGTGTCTCGCGCGCGGCAGCGCCGGCCGGTGTGTCGTCCTCGATGTCGACAGGCACCACCTTGCGTTCCTTGGCCATGGCGTGGGCATGGTTCATGGCGAAGACCGAGACCTGCTCGGTGATCGGCTGACGTTCGGCGGCGTAGGCGTCGAGCATGCCTGATTTGCCCCAACCCGAGACGTTGGCGGCGAGCAGCCAGCCAAGGCACTCGGCGTCGGCGATGCCGGCGTTCATGCCATAGCCGGCGTAAGGCACCCAAAGATGTGCTGCGTCACCGCAGATGAAGACCCTGCCCTTGTGGAAGCTGTCGGCGACGAGGCGACGGCCGAACCAGTCTTCATTGGACAGGACTTCATAGGAAAAGTCCGGGCCGACGCCGAGGATCTCGCGGATCGACCAGTCACGGTCGACGCTGTCGAAGTCCGGTTCGTCGTCGCGCAGATAGTTGTGCACCAGCCAGGTCTCGCGGCCGTCGATGGCATAGACGTTGCCGCTGCGTCGCGGATTGAGTGAAAAGCTCGCCCATGCCGGCGCGTCGTTCATCAGGCCGAGCAGCTGCGGTGAACGGATGTAGGTCGACTGCACGCGCTGGACGACGGCGTCGCCGACAAGCTTGGCGCCGATGTCGCGGCGGACCTGCGAACGGCCACCATCGCAGCCGGCGAGGTAGCGCGCCGAGATCGTCGTCTGCTCGCCAGAGTCGATATTGCGGGCGCTGATCTCTACCCCGTCTGTGGTCTCAGCGTGCGACAGATATTCGGTGCGGTTGAGCACCGTCAGTCCCGGCATTGCCACTGCGTGTTCGAACAGGATCGGCTCGAGGAAGAGCTGGTTGATCCGGTGCGGCGGCTCGGCCGTCGGCCAGTCGGTATCGGGCCCGCCGGTTGCCGTGAAGCGGTCGCGCCGGCAGGGGATCGGGATGCGGGTAATCGCCTTGCCGGTCATCGAGGTGCGATAGGCGATGTCGTTGGCATAGTCCTCGGGCAGACCAGCGTTGCGCGCAGCATTGGCCACGCCCAGACGCCGCAGGATCTCCATCGAACGCGCCGAGACGTGATTGCATTTGACGTTCGGCGGCTCGCCGCGATGGCGAGTCTCCAGGATCGTCACCGCCACGCCGCGCTGCGCCAGGATCATGCCCAGCGTCAGCCCGACAGGTCCCGCGCCGACAATGAGGACGTCGGTCTTCAGCGCCGAGGTCATGGCCGAGGCTCCCTGACGGTCAAAACAACGTCGCCGTTGCTCACCTGCACAGGAATGGGCGTCAGCCCGACATTCTTATCGATCGGATGGCGACCGGTGAGCATGTCGAACTCGAAGCCATGCCAGGGGCAGACGATGTGCAACTGCTCCTTGGAGAAGCCGAGGCCGAGGCTCTTGCCGTTGTCGGCCACCAGCTCCAGCGTGCGCGGCATGATCTTGCCCTGGCACACCGGGCCGCCCATGTGCGGGCAGATGTTGAGATAAGCGCGGACTTCCTCGCCGACGAAGTAGACGCCGATGCCTGTGCCATCGACGTCGATGACCATTCGCTGGCGCTTCTTGAGTTCGTCGTGCCGGCCCAGCACGATCTGCCGCGACGTTCCCGCCGCCATGTCGGCGCCGCTCACGATGCCCTCCGGAACCACATGGCGAGGTCGAACACGTTGAGGTCGGCGGCGCGCAGAAGCTCACTGACCAGGACTGCGGTTTCGGTGGCGGTCAGAGCGTCCTGGTTGACTGGCGGGAAAATCTTGTCCGACTTCTCGACCTTGGCCGCGTAAAGCTTTCCAAGAGCGGCGAGTGCGACTGCGATGTCGGCCTCGCTGATCTTTTCGAGCGTTCCCGAAGCAAGGGCCTCGTCTGCTGCCGCTGCAATTGACGCGGCTGCCGCGCTGAAACCAGCGCCATGTTCTGAAGTTATCATTGTCTGTGCCACTACGATGCGGTTTTCGGGCGATTGGCGAGGACGTCCTCGGCCAGCGGCTTGCGGCGTGCCGTATCCAGCTTGAACAGCCGCGCGGCGTTCAGGCCGAGGATGTTGCGCTTGGCCTGTTCGGAGAGGAAAGGCAGCGAGTCGATGGTCGCCGGCGAGTCCCAGTCCCAGTGCGGCCAGTCCGAGGAGTAGAGCAGCTGGGTCTCGGCGTTCATCGCCTCCATGGTCGCTTCAAGAAGCTTCATGTTGGTGCGTTCGAGCGGTTGGCTCGTGTAGTACATCTCGCGCATGTATTCGCTCGGCAGCCGCTTGAGGCCGGGCGCCTCGCTTGGCCGCATCAGCACCTCGTGGTCGAGGCGCTGCATCAGGAACGGGATCCAGGCGAGGCCGCTTTCCACCCAAAGCATGTTCAGCTTGGGGAAGCGCTCCGGCATCGCGTTGACGATCCAGTTGGTGAGGTGGATCTGGTTGTAGTGGGTGAACGACAGCGCATGCATCGACAGGAAGCGGTTGAGCTGGGCGAAGGACGGATCGCCCCAGTGGTAGCCGGAGTGGAAGGCCAGCGGCTTGTCCAGTTCCTGGATCATCGAATAGAGCCGCATGTAGCAGTCATGGTGGACCGGCTTGTTGCGGGTCGAGCAGACGGTGAAGCCGATGATGCCTTCGGTGTCGCCGTAGCGCTCGACGAGCTCCTCGCACGCCTCGGGCGAATTGAAGGGCAAATAGAGCAAGCCCTTCATGCGGCTGTCGATCGGCAGGATGCGTTCGATCATCCAGCGGTTGAACGCCTTGGCCAGCGCCACCTCGATCTCATCCTGCGGATGCATGCCGAGCAGCAGCATGGCGCTAGGGAACACCACCTGGTAGTCGAGACCCATCGCATCCATGCTGCGGCGGGCGGTCGAGATGAAGCGGTGGACGCTGTCGTCGTTCACCGGCTCGCGCCGGCCCTGGTGGCCGATGCGGCCGCCGACACTCTGCAGCGACAGGCCCGGCGAGATGTTGAGCAGGGCGTTCGATCCGCCGAAGCCCTTGACCTGGTGCTGGCCGATCTGGCGCAACACGTCGTTGTCGATCAGGTCGATGATCTCGGACCAGAAATGGTCTTCCGAGACGTGGGCATCGACGTCGACGATAAGATAATCGTCAAAGTTCCTCGCCGCCTGGCGCGTGGCGTGCGCGAGCACATCGCGCGAGTCGGTCGAGCCGGTGATTTCACCGATCTCACGGAAGTTGGGAATGGAATGCTCGGTCATTGCGCTACGCTTCAACCCTGTGTCACGAATTTGGTCACGAGATAGCTGTCCAGGCCTTCCGACCCGCCTTCGGAGCCGTAGCCACTTTCCTTGACGCCGCCGAACGGGGTCTCGGGCGTCGTCAGCACCATGTTGTTGATTCCGACCATGCCGGACTCCAACTCGTCGCCGATGCGTGTGGCGGTGGTGGTGTCGCGGGTAAAGGCATAGGCGGAGAGACCGAAGGGCAGCCTGTTGGCCTCGGCAACGACCTCGTCGAAATCCTTGAACCGGCGCGTCACCGCAACCGGGCCGAACGGCTCCTCGTTCATGATCCGCGCTTCGTTCGGCACGTCGGTCAGAACTGTGGGCTGCCAGAAGTAGCCGCGGTCGCCTGTCCGTTCGCCACCCAGTTCAACGCGCGCCCCGGAGCGTTGCGCGTCCGAAACCAGGCTTTCCATGGCGTCGATGCGGCGACCGTTCGCCAAAGGTCCCATCTGGGTCTCCGGATCGAGGCCGTCGCCCAGCCTCAGCGAGGCTGCGACTTCACGAAACCTCGCGACAAACTTGTCGTGGATCGACTCGTGCAGGTAGAACCGCGTCGGCGTGATGCAGATCTGGCCGGCATTGCGATACTTCGACCGCGCCGTCATTTCGGCTGCCTTCTCGACGTCGGCGTCGGCGAAGACGATGGTCGGCGCATGGCCGCCGAGTTCGAGCGTCGCCGGCTTGACACCGTCGGCGGCCAGCCTGGCGAGATGCTTGCCGACGCGGGTCGAGCCTGTGAACGAAATCTTCTTGATCACCGGCGATGCGATCAGATGCGTCGAGATCTGGTCCGGCACACCGAAGACGATGTTGAGCACACCATGGGGAAGGCCGGCATCGGCAAGGGCCTGGGCGATCGCCAGGGTTGGCGATGGCGTTTCCTCGGCCGGCTTGGCAATGCACGAGCATCCGGCGGCAAGGGCCGCGGCGATCTTGCGCGCCGGGATGGTGACGGGAAAATTCCACGGCGTGAACACGGCGACCGGGCCTATCGGGTCGCGGAACACCAGGCTGCGCACGCCTGAGGTGCGCGACGGAATGATGCGTCCATAGGCGCGGCGGCCTTCTTCGGCGTACCAGTCGAAGATATCAGCAGCGCCATGCACCTCGGCCATCGAATCGCCGACCGGCTTGCCTTGCTCCAGCGTCATGGCACGGGCGATGCCTTGTGCGCGTTCACGCAGCAAACCCGCCGCGCGGCGCAGAATACCGTAGCGCTCGAATGCCGAAACCTTGCGCCAGGAACGGTATGCGGCTGCGGCCGCAGCGAGGGCATCGTCCAGGTCGGCTGTGGTTGCGACCGGGATTTCGCCGATGGTTTCGCCGCTGGCGGGGTTGATGACCGGCAGGATCTCGCGATCGTTCGCCCGAACCCTCTCAGAACCGATGCGCAACGAGCGATCTATCTGACCTTCTGTGACCATGTCCCACTCAACTGATTGAAATTGTTGAAGGCGGGAGCTCGTCACCGCCAATCTTGAAATATATGATAGTTTAAAAATTTTGGTCGCGCAATCGCCATTTTTCGCTTGATTTTCGACTCTGAATGCTCTTTTTTGTCCTAAATATCTTATCAAAGGGATTGGCATGCAAAAGGCACCTGATGCTGAAGGTGGCGGTCTTGCCCAGATGGTCGGCCCGGCAGAGCGGCTGTGGTCCTCGGGCAAGCAGACGACGCTTTCGGCGAGCGTGATCGACCAGATACGCACTGTGCTGTTCGCCGGCAGGCTTGCTCCAGGCGATCGCCTGGGCTCGGAAGCCTCGCTGGCGCTGCAGTTCGGCGTCAGCCGCATGACGATGCGCGACGCGCTGCGATCACTGCAGGCGTCTGGCGTGATCGAGGTCAAGGTCGGCATCAAGGGCGGCATCTTCGTCGCCGAGGGCAATTCCGAGCGCCTGGCCGAGACCATCGCTATCCAGCTGAAGCTGATCGGCATCAGCACTGAAGAGCTGCTCGATACCCAGATCGCCATCGAGGTGATGGCGGCGGGGCTTGCCGCCAGCAATGCGACAAGCATAGACATCAAGGCATTGCATGAGGCGCTTGGCGAGGCCGAGCGGCTGATCGACGACGCCGAGGAGTTCACCTGGGCGGCGATCAATTTTCATGGCTGCGTCGTTGCAGCCTCACATAATCGGGTGCTCGCAGCACAGTTCAGGGCCCTCAGCCATGTTCTGATGCCGCTCTACGTCAGGGGATCGTCGCCTGAAGTGGCCCGTCGCGCGGTGGCATTTCAGCGCGCGCTGATTGCCTGCATCGAAGCACGCGAGCCCGACGCGGCGAGAAACCTCGTTTACGGACGTTTGCAATTCGTCAAGTCGCGCCAGCTGGGCGACCTGGCGAAGGGAGAAGCCGGCGACTGACCATGGAGGAACGGCCGGGCACCGTGCCTTGCCGCTTTGGTTTCAAGCCGAATGCAGAGGGGAATGCCTGCTGAACGTCGCAAGAGAAGCGACGTTGCGGGTCAATTTGCGAAAAAGGGAGTGAGGAAGATGTTTACGATTTCGCGCCGGAGCCTGCTCAAGATCTCAGCGGCTTCCGGCCTGATGGCGGCATTGCCTGGCGGCGGCGCCTGGGCGGCCGCGCCCAAGCGCGGCGGCCACCTTGTCGTGGCGAGCGGTGGTGCGTCGACTGCGGATTCGCTGGATCCCCGGACCTTCGGCTCGCCCTACACGGCGGTCATGTCCGGCATCACTTACAATTCGCTGATCGAGGTGCATGGCCTTGATATGGAACTGCGGCCCGGCCTCGCCAAGAGCTGGGAGCCGTCCAATGGCGGCAAGACCTGGATCTTCGATCTGGTTGAAGGTGCCACGTTCCACAATGGCAAGGCCTTTACCAGCGAGGACGTGGTGTTTTCGCTCAAGCGCCATGCCGAAGAGGCCTCGCGTTCCAACATGCGCAGCATCATCAAGGGCGTCGCCGATATCCGCGCCGACGGTCCGAACCGCGTCATCATCGACCTGCCCGAAGCCAACTACATGTTCCCGGCCATGCTGACGGCATTCTCGCTCGGCATCGTTCCGGCCGGCACGACGACCTTCGACGGTGTCGGCACCGGCCCTTACAAGCTGAAGAGGTTTTCGCCGGGCGAGGTTCTCGAAGCCGAGCGCAACGAGAACTATTTCAAGTCGGACGCAGCTTTCGTCGACAGCCTCGAATTCCTGGCCATCAACGATGCCTCGGCACTGGGCAGCGCCTTCCAAAGCGGCCAGATCCACCTGACCACGCTGCTCGACGCGCGCACCGCGCCGCTGATGCGGCAGATGCCGAACCTCAAGATTTACAACACCGAGGGCCGCGGCTTCATCTGCTTCAACATGCGCACCGACATGGCGCCGTTCGACAATCCCGACATGCGCATGGCGCTCAAGCTCGCCGTCAACCGTCCTGATATGCTTGAGCGTGTCTCGGTCGGCGTCGGCCGCATCGCCAACGACACGCCGGTGGCACCGAGTGATCCGGTCTTCGCCGCCGAACTGCCGCAGACCGAATACGATCCGAAGCGCGCCAAGGAACTGTTCGACAAGACCGGCTTCAAGGGTCCGCTCGTGCTGCAGACCTCGGAAGCGATCTCGTCGCGCGCCGTCGACATGGCCGTGATCTTCCAGGAGCACGCCGCCAAGGCGGGCATTCCGATCGAGGTCAAGCGCGAGCCCTCGGACGGCTATTGGGAAACCATCGTCGGCCAGACGCCGTTCCACGTTTCGGCCCGTTCCGACCGGCCGACGGCGGATGCGATCTTCTCGGTCGCCTTCCTCGGCACCTCGGGAAACAACGAGTGCAAGTGGGTGAACAAGGACTTCGACACCGCGGTGATCGCCGCGCGTGCCGAGCCTGACCTCGAGAAGCGCAAGGCCTTCTATGCGACGGCGCAGAAGATCTGCCGGGAAGATGGCGGCACCATCATTCCGTTCTTCTCCAGCACGGTCGAAGGCACGACCAGCGACCTCGACGGTTTCGTGCCGTCGGCTCTGCAGATGGCGGGCTACCGCGCCATCGAGCAGGTCTGGTTCGCCTGACAGGACTGGACGGCATGACTCTGTTCGCCAATTCCCCGGTGAAATCGTTCGTAGTCGCCAGGGTTGCGTCCGGGCTCGTGTCGATCTTTTTCATTTCGTTCCTGGTTTTCCTGGGAACGTCGATGCTGCCGGGCGACGCAGCCAATGCGTTGCTCGGCCAGAATGCCACCCCTGAAACGGTCTTGGCCCTGCGCACGGAGCTGGGCCTCGACCAACCTTTGCCGGTGCGCTACTTCCATTGGCTTGGCAATGCGCTGCATGGCGATTTCGGAACCTCGCTCTCCAACGCGCAGCCGGTGATCAACCTGTTGGTGCCGCGGCTGATCAATTCGCTGATCCTTGCCTTTTCGGCGGCGGCGATCGTCCTGCCGCTCGCCGTCGGCATCGGCTTGCTCGCCGCCATCAACCGCGGCAAGGCACTCGACACTGCCACCGGTTCGATCTCAGCGATCTTCCTGTCGATGCCGTCATTCCTGATCGGTTACCTGCTGGTCTTCATTTTCGCGGTCAAGCTCGGGCTGTTTCCGCCCTTGTCGATGGTCCGTTCCAGCGCCAGCCTGCCAACCTGGATTTCGGCCCTGACATTGCCGGTGCTGACCCTGGTGCTGGTCGCGCAGGCCCATGTAATGAAGCTGACCCGTGCCGCCGTGCTCGGGGTGATGAGCTCCGACTACATTCTGATGGCAGAGACCAAGGGCATTCCCCGCAACAGGATCATCCTCAAGCACGCGCTGCCCAATGCGTTGTCGCCGATTGTCTCGATCTGCATGATCACCATGGCCTACCTGATCGTCGACGTCGTGGTGATCGAAGCCGTGTTCAACTATCCGGGCATGGGCAAGCTGATGGTCGACGCGGTTGCCTATCGCGACATCCCGATGGTGCTGGCCTGCGGCGTGCTGTTTTCGACGATCTTTATCTCACTCAACTTCACCGCCGACTTGTTGGCCATGCTCGTCAATCCGCGTCAGCGCCTGCCCAGGAAGGGGAACTGAACCGTGTCGAGCAAGTTGACGCTGACCGTTTCCCTGGCTGTCCTCGCAACGATGGCGGCAGCCGCCATCCTTGCGCCGGTGCTGGCGCCGTTCCCGCCCAACGAAATGGTCCATGCCGCATTCGACGCGCCGGGCGTAGGTGGTGTGCTGGGTGCCGACGGTCTTGGCCGGGACATGCTGTCCCGCATCCTCTACGCCACGCGCTACACTTTCGTTGCGACACTGATCGCCACCACGCTGGCCTGCATGATCGGTGTGTCGCTCGCCATCATCGCCGGTTTGAGCAAGGGGTGGGCTGACATCATCATCGGCCGCGCCGTCGACATCCTGATGTCGATCCCGCAGATCATCTTCGCGTTGATCATCCTCGCCATTGCTGGCGTGTCGCTGACGACGCTGATCCTGACCATGGCGGTGCTGCAGTCGAGCACCTACTACCGCGTCACCCGGCCGATCGCCGGCGACCTGGCGGCGATGGAATATGTCGAGGTCGGCCGTCTGCGTGGCGAGCGGCTGCACTGGTATTTGTTCAAGGAAATACTGCCTAACATGGTGCCGTCGCTTTTGGCGCAGTTCGGACTGGGGCTTTCCTCCGCGGCACTTTTCATCAGCTCGCTCAGCTTCCTGGGCATTGGCATCCAGCCACCTGCGGCTGATCTCGGCGGGCTTGTTCGCGAGAATGCGCTGGCCCTTTCAACCGGCCGTCTGACACCGCTGATACCGGCGTTCTGCATCGCGCTCTTCTGCCTGAGCGTGAATGGGATCGTCGATTGGCTCGTCGGTCGCTTTTCAGACAAACCGGACGTGAAATGAGCGGAAATCGCATACTGAGCATCGACAATCTGCGCGTCGAGACACGAACGGGCGTCCTGCTCGATGACGTCTCGATCCATGTCGACCGCGGCGAAGTGCTGGGCATCATCGGTGAGTCAGGGGCCGGCAAGAGCACGCTGGCGCTGAGCTCGATCATGCTGTTCAAATCGGGATGCAGGCCTACATCAGGCTCGATCACGCTATGCGGCCAATCGCTGATGGAACTCGGTACCACCGAGCTCGAGACCATCAGGCGTACCAAGGCGTCTTATGTCGCCCAAAGCGCTGCAGCTGCGTTCAACCCGTTCTACCGGCTGGAAGATCAGGTCACCGAAATCCCCGCCATGGCGCAGAAGCTGACCTCGGCCCAGCGCCGGCGCATGGCGGTCGAGTTGTTCGAGGAGCTCCAGCTGCCCGATCCCAAGAATTTCGGCCGTCGCTATCCGCACCAGGTCTCAGGCGGCCAGCTGCAGCGGGCCATGATCGCCATGGCGCTGATCAACCAGCCCGATCTGATCATCTTCGACGAGCCGACCACCGCACTTGATGTGACGACGCAGATCGAGGTGCTCAGGCTGATCAAAAAGGTGGCGAGCACGCACAATTGCGGTGCCCTCTACATCTCGCATGACCTGGCGGTGGTGTCGCAGATGGCCGACCGCATCATCGTCATGCGCAACGGCAAGATGGTCGAACAGGGCCCGACGCGTCAGCTGGTCGACCATCCACAGACCGAATATGCCAAGCGGCTCGTTGCTCACCAGGGCGATGGCAGTTACGCCAGCATCGACGGCAGCGACGCGACCTTGCTCGATGTGCGCAATGTCGATGTCGGCTATGGCGGGGTCGCTGCCGTGAAGGACGCATCGATCAGGCTTGGCGCCGGCTCGGTGCTGGCGCTCGTCGGCGAGTCTGGCAGTGGCAAGACCACGCTGGCGCGCAGCATTGCCGGGCTGCAGCCTGCGCGCACCGGCGAGATCCGCATGCGCGAAAGCGTGCTTGCACCGCTGGTCGAGCGTCGCAGCTTCGACCAGAGGCGACTGATCCAGTACATCCACCAGCTTCCCGACCTGGCGCTCAACCCGCGCCAGTCCATCCGCGACGTCGTTGGCCGGCCGCTCAGCTATTTCCACGGGTTGCGCGGTGCTGCCGCCGAACAGCGGCTGCGCGAACTGATGGATGCTATCGAGTTGCCGGCGGCCTATCTCGACCGCTACCCGGCATCGCTCTCCGGCGGGCAGAAGCAGCGTGTCTGCATTGCGCGTTCGCTGGCGGCAAAACCCGACATCTTGATCTGCGACGAGATCACCTCGGCGCTCGATCCGCTGGTCGAGGAGAGCATCGTCAAGCTGCTCACCCGGCTGATCAAGGACGAGGGGCTGAGTATCCTGTTCATCACCCACAATCTGGGCCTCGCGCTGCGCTTTTCGCACAAGACTGCCGTGATGCAGGCGGGGCGCATCGTCGAGCATGGCGATACGCGCGCCGTGTTCGAACAGCCGCAATCCGACTACACGAAGAGCCTGATCCGCGCCGTGCCGCAGCTTCGCGAGGGCTGGCTGGACGGCTTTTCCGCCAATGCCGCCTGAATGAAAGCGAGGCCGCGCACATGCGCGGGCCTGCTCCGCGATCTGCGGCGGTCAAATTTCGAGGGAGACAACCATGACGCAGTCGCATGCGATGATCATCAATGGCGAGAGGGCGGAGGCCGCGGGCACGTTCGGCGTCATCGACCCGGCGCGGGCGGAGGTCTTCGCCCAGTGCCCTGCCGCCGGTCCGGAGCATCTCGATGCTGCGGTTGCAGCCGCGCGTGGGGCGTTCCCGGCATGGCGCGACACGGCAATCGATGAGCGGGCGCGTCTGCTCAACGAGATTGCGAATGCCGTCGAAGCCGACAAGGAGGCGCTGGCAGTCCTTTTGTCGAGCGAACAGGGCAAACCACGCGCCAGCGCCCATGGCGAGATCGGCGCTGCCATCCACTGGATGCGCGAAACGGCAAAGCTCAGGCCGCCGGTCGAAGTCATCCGCGACGACGAGAAGATTAGGATCGAGGTTCACCGCAAGCCGCTTGGCGTGGTCGGCTCGATAACGCCGTGGAACCACCCGGTGCTGATCGCCACCTGGCACGTCATGCCGGCGCTGATGGCTGGCAACTGCGTCGTGATCAAGCCGTCTTCCTACACGCCTTTGACCACGCTTCGGCTCGTCGAGCTTGCGAATGCGCATCTGCCGCGCGGCGTGCTCAATTCGGTCACCGGCGAGGGCGGCATCGGCCGCGCCATCACCAGCCACCCCGGCATCGACAAGATCGTCTTCACCGGCTCGACGCCGACCGGGCGCAACATCATGTCGAATGCCGCCAACACGCTGAAGCGCCTGACGCTCGAGCTCGGCGGCAATGACGCGGCGATCGTGCTTGCCGATGCCGATATCGATGCCATCGCGCCGGTGATCTTTGCCAAGTCATTTGGCAATAGCGGTCAGACCTGCGCGGCGCTCAAGCGTCTCTACGTGCATGAGAGCCTGCACGATGCGCTCGCCGAAAAGATCGCTGCCCTCGCGCGCGCCGCCAAGGTCGGTCCGGCCAGCGATCCGACAAGCCAGTTCGGTCCTTTGCAGAACAAGGCGCAGTTCGATCTGGTGCGCGCGCTCGCCGACGATGCCAGGGCCAATGGCGGGCGCTTCCTGGCAGGCGGCGAAGCCTCTGGCGAAGGCGGCTACTTCTTCCCGCTGACAGTCGTCACCGAGGTGACCGACGGCATGCGTATCGTCGACGAGGAGCAGTTCGGCCCGATCCTGCCGATCGTGCGTTACAGCGACGTCGACGATGCGATCGCGCGCGCCAACGCCAGTGAAAATGGCTTGGGCGGCTCGATCTGGTCGTCTGATCTCAAACGGGCTGAAGAACTGGCGCGGCGCCTCGAATGCGGAACCGCCTGGGTCAACGACCACAGCTCAATATCGCCGGCAGCACCTTTTGGCGGCGCAAAACAGTCGGGCATCGGCGTCGAATTCGGCCATTGGGGGCTCGAAGAGTACATGCAGATGCAGACGGTCCATATCACGCGCTGAGCGAGCGCCGGCTTCGGCTGTGCGATGCGGTTGCGGCTGGCGCCGGATGATCGCAGGGCAGCAAAACGAAAGGGCGGCTCCTGGAGCCGCCCTTTCTGCATTTCAGATGGGAGGGCCGGCTCAGTAGCCGGAGCCTGGTGCCCGAGTGTCGTCGCCGCCACCCACCTTGAACTTTGCCGCTAGTGTACTCGTTGCCTGCGCCAGCAGGCCGACATCGTTGCCCACTGCGACAAATGCCGCACCGAGCTCCAGATATCGCTGCGCCAGACTGGCGTCGGAGGTGAGGATACCGGCAGCCTTGCCTGATATGCCGATGCGCCGGATTGCATCCTCCACAGCTGCCTGCACCTCCGGCGCACCGGGCTTGCCGAGGTAGCCCATGTCGGCGGCGAGATCGGCCGGCCCGATGAAGATGCCGTCGACGCCGTCGACGGCAGCGATGGCTTCAAGCTCGGCGAGCCCAGCCCGGGTCTCCAGCTGCACCAGCAGGCAGGTCTGGTCGTTGGCGGTGGCCAGATAATCGGGGATGCGGTTGAAGGCGGAGGCGCGGGCAAGTGCAGCGCCCACGCCGCGCACGCCATGAGGCGGGTAGCGCATGGCCTTGACGAGTTCGCGCGCCTGGTCGGCGGTTTCGACCATCGGCACCAGGATGGTCTGTGCGCCGATGTCGAGCAACTGCTTGATGATCCAAGTTTCCCCGATCGGCGGGCGCACGACCGGATGTGAGCCGGAGGCGGCGATGGCCTGCAACTGCGCCGCCATGACGGGTATGTCGTTCGGTGCGTGCTCGCCGTCGATCACCAGCCAGTCGAATCCGGCGCCGGCGCAGATCTCCGCCGTATAGGCATTGGCAAGGCCGAGCCACAGGCCGATCTGGGCGTCGCCGTTCAGCAGGGCGGCCTTGAATTTGTTGCGTGGTGCGGGCATGACGATGTCCTCAGGCGAAGTAGGCGCTGACGGTTCCGAATGGGCCAAAGTCGGCCATGATAGTGTCGCCGTGGCGTGCCTCGACGGGACGGATGAACGAGCCTGAGAGCACGACGTCGCCGGCTGAGATCGAACCGCCGAACATGGCCAGCCGGTTGGCCAGCCAGGCGATGCCGGCTGCCGGATGGTTGAGCACGCCGGCACCCAGGCCGGTTTCTTCGACCTCGCCGTTTCGTGACACGATGGCGCCAATCCAGCGCATGTCGGCCTCGGTCGGGCGCATCGGCCGTCCGCCGGTGATGATGCCAGCATTGGCGGCATTGTCGGAGATGGTGTCGACGATGGTGCGGGTGCGGCCCGTTGCCGGGTCGCTGCGCAGGATACGCGTGTCGAGGATCTCGATGGCCGGCGCAATGAAATCGGTGGCGTTGAGCACGTCGAACACCGTCGTGTTCGGACCCTGCAGCGGCGCCTTCATGACGAAAGCGATCTCGGCCTCGATGCGCGGCTGGATGAAGCGGTCGGCCGGGATGGTCGCGGCATCGGCGAACATCATGTCGTCGAGCAGTACGCCTGAATCGGGGATGTCGATGTTGAGCGCATATTGCATCGCCTTGGACGTCAGGCCGATCTTCCAGCCGATCCGGCGGTTGCCCTGGGCAAGCTTGAGCTGTACCCACTGGGCCTGGACGGCATAGGCGTCCTCCATGTCCATCTCTGGGTGATCGAGCGACAATAGCCCGATCTGCTTGCGCTGCTTTTCGGCCTGGTCGAGCCGCTGCGCGGCAGCCTGATGCTGTTGGGGCGAGAGCTTCATGGTTGCTCGTCCATGATCGTGTTGCGCAATGTGCCGATGCCTTCGGCTTCGACTTCCACGATGTCACCCGGCACCAGCCAGCGCGGTGGATCGAAGCGCGCGCCGGCGCCAGTCGGTGTTCCGGTGACGATCACATCGCCTGGAACAAGTGTTGTGAAGGTCGATATGTAGCTGATCAGCTTGCGGAAGCTGAAGATCATTCGGCTGGTGCGGTCGTCCTGCCGCAACTCGCCATTGACCCTGGTCGTCAGGCGAATGTCGGCAAGCTGGGATTCGTCGGTATAGGGCACGAGCCAGGGGCCGATGGCGCCGGTGGCGTCGAAGTTCTTGCCCTGGGTGACGTTGAACTTGGCGTGCCGCACCCAGTCGCGGATCGTGCCTTCGTTGCACAGCGACAATGCTGCGATGTGGTCGAGCGCATCGCCTTCAAAAATGCGACGTCCGCCTTTGCCGATGACGATGACGATCTCGCCTTCATAGTCGAGTTGCGGCGATTCCGGCGGCCGTACGAGGGCTGTGCCATGTCCCACGAAGGAACGCGGAAAACGGATGAACAGCGACGGATTGCCGGGCGCAGCCTGGCCGTCCTTGTACTCCTCATTGCGGTCGGGGAAGTTGACCCCGACGCAGATCAGCTTCTCCGGCGTGGAGATCGGGATCTGATAGCTGACCCCGGCTTCGGCAATGTCGGCCGCGCGCTTCGATGCGGCTTCCGCCAGTCGACTAAACCCGTTGTCCGCGATGACCTCGCGCAGCGTTGGCCATTGTGGGAAAAGGGGGGCGAGGTCGACAATGCCTTGGTCGGTTACAGCACCGTAGCTGGTCCTGCCGGCGTGGGTATAGGTGGCGAAACGCGGTCGCTCGGTCATGTCACTGCTCACGGTGCGATAATCGGCGACGCGGCGAGTGCCGATGGCCGTGGCTCGGTGCCGGCGAAGGTGCTGCCTTCCTCGAACCACGAGCGTGGGGCAGGGGCGCCCCACAGCGTCTGGCGCTGTGGATCCTTGAGGTCCCACTTGATCGGCTCAAGGTCGGGATCGACCGTCTGGTAGTCCGAGCAATAGATCTCGATGCGGTGACCGTCAGGATCGCGGATGTAGAGGAAGAAGGCGTTGGAGATGCCGTGACGGCCGGGGCCGCGCTCGATGTTGCCGACGTAACCCGTGGTTGCCATCAGGTCGAGCAGGTCGATGATGTTGAGCGGCGTCGGCACCCAGAAGGCGACGTGATGCAGGCGCGGGCCGAGGCCGTTGGTGAAAGCGATGTCGTGCACGCCGCCCTTGCGGTGGGTCCATGCCGCCCACAGGCGGCCGGTCTCTGCATCCTCGGTGAATTCGGTCACGCGGAAGCCGAGTTCATTGTAGAAGGCGACCGACTGGTCGACATCGGGCGAGAAGCAATTGAAGTGGTCGATGCGCAGGGGCTTCACGCCCTTGTAGAGTGCGTATTTCTGATGGATCGGCGCCAGCCGATCCATCCGGGAATAGAACTCCAGCGGAATGCCGTGCGGGTCGCGGGTGCGCAACGTGCGTGACTGGTAGGGCCGCTCGACCCATTCGACCGGCAGATCCTTGGCCTTGAAGAAGTGCTCGGCCTTGTCGAGATCTTCGTCTGAAAATACCTTGAAGCCGAGGTCACGGGCTTCGGCGTGGTCGCTCTGCTTCAGCACGATGCAATGATGGCCACGCTCTTCCATGGCGCGCAGGTAGATCGTATCAGCGGTCTCGTCAGTGACCTGCAGGCCGAGCGTGTCGACATAGAACGCACGGGACTTCGCCAGATCCGTCACGGCCAGCTCGACATGGCTCAGCCGTACGATGTTGAAGGCGGGATAGAGGTTGGGTGTGGGCAATGGCATGATGTCTGTTCCCGCTCAGCCGCCGAGCTTCTGGATGTTGTGGGCCGTCGTGGCGAAGGCGATGTTCTTGGTTTCCATGTAGAAATCGAACGACCAGTCGCCGCCGTCGCGACCGATACCTGAGTTCTTGACGCCGCCGAATGGCGCCGGCAGGTGGCGAACGTTCTCCGAGTTGACCCAGATCATCCCCGCTGCCAGCCCTTCGGTGAAGCGCAGGGCGCGCGTCACATCAGATGTCCACAGATATCCGGCAAGACCGTATTGGGTGTCGTTGGCGATCGAAAGGGCTTCGGCCTCGTTGTCGAACGGGATCGCCGTCAGCACCGGCCCGAAGATCTCCTCCTGGGCGATGCGCATGTCGTTGCGCGCGCCGGTGAACAGCGTTGGCGCGACGTAGCAGCCACCTCCCGGAGCCTCGACCTTGCTACCGCCAGCAGCAATGGTTGCGCCTTCCGAACGGGCGAGCTCGATGTAGGACAGCACCTTTTCCTCATGGATCGGGTGGATCAGCGGACCGACGACGGTCTGCGGATCGAGCGGATGGCCGACACGGATGCGCTTGGCCTTCTCCGCCACGATGGCGGTGAACTTGTCGTAGATCGAAGCTTCGACAAGCAGGCGCGAGGACGAGGTGCAGCGCTCGCCGTTGAGCGAGTAGATCATGAACACAGCGGCATCGGCGGCACGTTCGAGGTCGGCGTCGGCGAAGACGATCACCGGGTTCTTGCCGCCGAGCTCGAAATGCACGCGCTTCAGCGTTTCGGCGCCCTGGCGCATGATCATCGAGCCGGTGCGGCTTTCTCCAACGAAGCCGATCGCCTTGATGTCAGGGTGTTCTGTCAGCGCCTTGCCGGCATCTTCGCCCAAGCCGTTGACCAGGTTCCACACACCCTTCGGCAGGCCAGCCTCTTCGGCGATCTCGACAAGCAGCCGCGCGGTCAGCGGCGAGAACTCAGCCGGCTTGTGGACGATGGTGCAGCCGGCGGCGAGCGCCGGCGCGATCTTCCACGTCGAGAGCATGAAGGGCGTGTTCCACGGCGTGATGACGCCGACCGGGCCGATCGGCACGCGGGTGGTGATGTTCAGCTGGCCGGGCGCCTGCAACGTGCGGCCGTCGCGTGCTTCGGGTGCCTTGTCGGCGTAGTAGCGGAAGTTCTCTGCGCCGCGCAGGGCTGCCTTGGCCATGAATTTCAGCGACTGGCCGGTATCCATGCATTCGATGAAGGCGATTTCCTCTGCCCGCTTGACGATGGCGTCGGCGATCGCGTGCAGCACCTTCTTGCGGGCATCGCCCGACTGGGCGGCCCAGGCGGGGAAGGCTGCCTTGGCTGCCTTGGCGGCCATGTGGATGTCCGCCGCCTTGCCGTGTGCCACCCGGGCGAGCGGCTTGAGGTCGACAGGGGAGATGGTCTCGAAGGTCGTGCCGTCGAGCGCCGGAACCGCCTCGCCATTGATGTGGTTGCTGACCCCACCGGATTTGAAGCGTTCAAGATAGGCTTCAGCCTTGCGCAGGTTGTTTTCGAAATCTGACATTGAGGTTTCCGTCACTTGTTCCGCAGGCGCGGGTGGATGGCGTTGTTTTTCCAGCTCAGCTCGGCATCGATCTCGCGGATCTCGAGTGAAAGCGCGAAATGAGGCGTGGCAAAAAGAGGTGCGAGAGACGCGTTCGCGGCGGCGAAGATCGCTGCGCCGGCCTGTTTCTTTTCTTCAGTGGAGCGGCCTGCGCCGATTCTGAAGCTCATGTCGATGAAGCCGTTTTCGGGTAGGCGGTCGGCAATCGCATAGGCGTCGCAGCGCAGCGCCCGCACCCTGACTGCGCCGTGTTCGAACAGGCCGGTGTCGAGGATCGCCTGCGACAGCTCTCCGCACAGCGCCGGCATGTCGACGCGGCCGTCGAGATTGGCGGAATATTCGAGCGTGAGGTGAGGCAAGGTTTGTCTTCCTGCACAGGTGGCGCTTTGATATTTAACATGTTAAATAGTTTTGCCGATCGCTGTCAAGGCGCTTATGTCGTCAGAATTTGGCTGATTGCCGCCGCGCGGCGTTGATCCGTCGGGGCGCGGGTATTATCGAAAAGAAGTGGAATGCCGGCCAAGCCGCCACCTGCCATCAGGAGTTGCCCTTGCTGCAAAGCACCCGACGCTCGTTGCCGATGTCACTGCTGCGCGCGCGCGAGGTGGTGATGGCCCAGTTCCGCCCCATACTCGCCCAGCATGGCGTTTCGGAGCAGCAATGGCGTGTTATCCGCGTGCTTGGAGAACAAAGCCCGCTCGACGCGACGGAACTTGCCGAACGGGCCTCGATCCTGGCGCCGAGCCTGACGCGGATCATCAAGGCGCTGGAGGAACGCAAGTTGATCACCCGCGGCAAGGTCGAAGGCGATGGCCGCCGTGTGATACTGTCCATCGCGCCGAAAGGGCAGGTTCTGATCTCGCAAGTGTCGCCGGAGAGCAGCGCCATCTATGACGAAGTCCAAAGGCGCATCGGTCACGAGCGCTACGAACAGCTGCTCGACCTGCTGGAGGGGCTGATCGATCTCGAAAAGAAATGACGGTCGCGTGGCGGCAATGTCCCGGCAGGTAGGAGCCATTCGCGCACAAGCTGCTATGACTACCGCATGATCGCCCTAAAGAAGCTGCGCGAATTGACCCTGACGGCTGCGACAAGTGCTGAGCGGCCATTGCATCTCAGCGCCGCAAGCGGCCTCGTCTGCCTCGCTGCGACGATGTATGTCATCGCCGACGATGAACTCCATCTTGGTATCTTTTCGACCACCGACGACGGCCCTGGCCGGCTGGTCAGGCTGTTCGACGGTGTGCTGCCGGAGGAGAAAGCCGCGCGCAAACGGCAAAAGCCCGACCTCGAAGCACTGACCTTTCTGCCTGCTTTCGAGGATTTTCACCATGGCGCACTGCTCGTTGTCGGCTCGGGCTCGGGGCCTAACCGGCGCCGGGGTGCCCTGCTCGGACTTGATCCGTTGGGTCGCATTTCAGGCGAGCCGCGAAGCCTTGACCTGTCGGCCATGCTTGTTCCGCTTGCCGCCGCCTTCGCCGAGGTCAATGTCGAAGGCGCCGTTGTTGCCGGTGACGAACTGTGTCTGTTCCAGCGTGGTAACAAGCAGCACGCGGACAATGCAATCATCCGCTATCGCCTTGCTGAGGTCGTCGAAGTCGTGACCGGCCGTCGTACCGATGTGCTCCGGTCTGTGAAGATCGGCAGGCTCGATCTCGGCCATGTCGAAGGTGTGCCGCTGTGCTTTACGGATGCCACAGCGCTGCCCGGTGGCGACATGGTGTTCAGTGCGGTGGCCGAAGACACGGACGATGCCTTCAACGACGGCGCATGTGTCGGGGCTGCCATCGGCATCGTCGGGAACGACGGGCGGCTGCGTTTCGTTCGCCGGCTCGATCGGCCGTACAAGATCGAGGGCATTCACGCTGAGCTCGACGGCAACCGCCTCGACCTGCTGGTAGTCACCGACGCCGACGATCCGGACATTGCAGCTGCGCTCTATGCGGCGACGATCGCGATCTGATCACGCCGGTGGCGACTGGTGCACGAACTCTTCGTTGAAGATGTCGTCCTGGCGCAGGCCAAGCTCGCGCAACGCCGTTCGCGCCGCGCCCACCATGCCGGGAGGACCGCAAAGATAGGCTTCGGTGCCTTCCTGCAACGGCACAGCGGTGACATGACCGATGCCGGCAACCGGATTTCCCATCTTGCCTGACCAACCTTGATTTGCCGTATCGGCCGTCAGTACGATTTCGAGTGGCAGTTCGGTCGCCAGTGCCTTCAGTTCGTCGATCGCATAGGCGTCCTGTGCTTCGGCGAAGCCCACGACAAGGCTCAGCGGTGGTGCTGAAGACCGGTCGATGCCGCGCAGCATGGCGATCACCGGCGCAAGTCCCGTACCGCCGGCGACGAACAATTTCGGTTTCGGGTTGGCACGTAGATAGAAGATGCCGAAAGGACCGCGCACGGTGAACGCGTCCTGTGCTTTGGCGCGTGTCGCCAGATAATCCGCCATCGCCCCGCCGGGAATGTCGCGGACATGCAGGATTTGTTCTGCTTCAGCAGGGCCATTGGCCATGGAGAAGCGCCTGGGACCATCGATGCCGGGGAATGTCGCTTCGACGAACTGGCCCGGCAGGAATGGCAGCGGAAACTGCAGCCGATACCTGATCTCCCAGACCGAGCGGGAGAGCTTCTGGAAGCTGTTGATCTTGGCGCGGCGCAGCGTCGGCGGCGACACGTCGGCCCGGCGATAGGGAACGACCGCCTCAAATCCGCTCTGCGCCGGCTCGACGCAGAGCAACACCTCGTCACCGTTGGGGCGGCGCGCGACACAGGTCCGGCAGGTACCTTCCCGGCAGCTGTGGGCCAGCGCGTTGCCTGCCTGTTCGGCGGAGGTGAGCACCGAGCCGCCAGGCGCCGGTGCAAAACTCATGACCTCGCCATCGGCGAAGGTGATCGAAATCCTGTCCATCGTGCCGGCTTAGAAGTCGTCGGAGACGTAGCCGGTCGACAATCCGTCGATGCTGACGACATTGTTGCTGAGGCGATAGGCTTCGAGATTGTCCTCGCCCTTGGTCTCGGCCCACTCGATCAGCTCGTTGCGTTCCTGCATCTCGCCGATGACGGGGATGCTCCAGCCGCACGATGTCGCCACGCTCTCGACATGGAGCCGGAAGATCTGGCGCGTGCCAGGCAGGCGGGGGAACAGTGCCAGCATGGCGTCCCATTCCGGATGGTCGGGGCGGATCAGATCGGCCTTGCCGTAGAGCCTGAGCGTCATCGCTTCGCCGGTGAAGGCACAGAACAGCATCGTCATGCGGCCATTCTCGGTGACGTGGGCGGCAGTTTCATTGCCGCTGCCGGTGAGGTCGAGATAGGTCACCGTGCGCGCATCCAGCACCCGGAGCGTGTCCAGGCCCTTGGGCGACAGGTTCACCCGACCGTCCATCGGAGCGGTGGCGACGAAGAACAGCTTCTGCGCCTCGATGAAGCTACGGATGTCAGGTGGAATTTCCTTCCAGTTCAGGCCCATTCTGCTCGCTCCTCACCACATCATGAACGAGGCCACGTCCTTGTCGGACACCTTGCCGGCAAGCACGTCCTCGATCGATTGTCCGACGATGGCGACACCTTCGGCGGCCTCGTCCTCGCTCAGCGTCAAAGGCGGCATGAATTCGAGAACGTTCGCCTTGAGCCCGACATAGGTGAAGGCGGCACCCAGCTGATAGCCGCGGTAGATGATCTTGGCGGTGGTCGTGGCCGGCACAGGTTCGCGTGTCTGGCGGTCCGCAACGAGGTCAACACCGACAGCGAGGCCGCGGCCTCTGACGTCACCGATCATCTCGTATTTCGCGCCGAGCGCCCGCAATCCATCGGTGAACAGTTTGCCTGTCCGTGCAGATCTTGCAGCCAGGTTTTCACTGGCGATGGTCTTCAGCACGGCACCGCCAGCGGCGGTGGCGACCGGGTTGCCTGCTGTGGTCAGCAGCGCGAAGGCGGGAGCATGGTCCATGATCTCGCTCGGCCCGACGACCGCCGAAAGCGGCAGCCCGCCGCCGAGTCCCTTGCCGAACACCACGAGATCGGGCGTCAGCCCTTCGTGCTGGAAGCAGTGCATCAACCCGCTGCGACCAAGCCCGACCTTGACCTCGTCGACGACGATCTTGATGCCATGTCGCCGGCAGCGTTCCTGAAGTCCGAAGAGGAAGCCGGGCGGCGGCACGATCAGGCCGCCGTCCGACATCAGCGGCTCGATGAAGATTGCCGCGACCTGGTCGGGCGGGCAGGTGGTCTCGAACTGATAGTCGAGCAGGGCAAGGACGTCGTCGGCGCTGAACTGTGGCCGGAACGGATCGGGATAGGGCAGGAGCACGACACCCGGCCGTGGCAAGGTATGGGTCATCGCCGTATGGCCGCTGATGCCCATCGAGCCCGAAAGGTTGCCATGGTAGGAGCCGATGAACGAGATGAAACGCGAGCGTCGGGTCGCCGCTTGCAGCACGCGCACAGCGCAATCGTTGGCGTCGGAGCCGGAATGCCCAAACCAGACGCGCCGTTCGCCTTCGCCCGGCGTGATCGCCAGCAGTTCCTCCGCCAGCGAGACGGCAGGCTCGTTGGGGTAGAGCAGCAGGCTGGCACCGGCCATGTCGCGGACCGAGCGTTCGACGGCCTCGACGATCGCCGGATGACCATAGCCCAGGATTGCCGGACCGGCCGATCCCGAGAGATCGAGCACTTCGCGCCCGCCTTCCTCGATCAGGCGATTGCCGCGGCCACCGACAAGGCTCAGCGGCGAGAATCTCAGCCTGCCGATCTCGGCGATGACCCTGGCGTCGCGTTCGCGCAGCGAAAGCTCTGACGTGTTCATGCCACCATTTCTCCGCGGAAAGCCGGCAGGGCAGAAACCAGGCGGTTCGCCCATGCGTCGATGTCGTCAGAAGATGTCAGAAGGTCCTGGCGGATCTCGATGAGTACCGCGTCATGGCCGCGGTCGTCGCCGTGGACCGGTATGGCGTAGTCTGAATCGCGGTTGATGACGTAGGGCACGTTGGCATCGACATTGAGCCCTTGGCCATTGTTGCGCAGGCCGTCGACAAGCCTCGTTCCCAGCTCGGTCGCGCCGGCAAACAGCACGCCTGCATGCCAAGGCCGGGATACGCCGAGATAGGTTGGCGTGAAGCTGTGCACGGTGACGATGCGGGTTGGCCTTCCGTCCTTCTCACGGTCGGCGAGATGGCTGCTCACCTTGTCGTGGAAGGGCTTGAACATGATGGCCACGCGGCGCGCCCGTTCGGCTTCGTCGATATCGCTATTGCCGGGAATGGTCGTGTCCTCGGAGAGTGTAGGAATGCTTCCTTCCGATCCGAGTGGCCGGTTGAGGTCGATCAGCAGCCGCGAATAGGTACTGAGGAAGGCTGGAGCGTCGAGCAATGCCGACAGCCGTTGCGTCAACAGGGCAGCGCCAATGTCCCAGGCGATGTGCCGTTTCAGGTCTCTTTCGGTGAGCCCCAGACGGCTGTATTCGGCAGGCATGTGGTTGGACGCGTGCTCGCACAGCAGCACTGTGTCCGAGCGGCCGGCTTCGTTGAGCACGACGACGGCTTCGGGCCAGTCATTAGCCCGGTTATGCAATGCAGCCGATGACATCAGTAAAGCGTCCGGTAGAGCTCGCAGATCGCCGCCGCGTCCTGGCTGGCGAGCCTGGCGATCTCGGCGCGCTTGACGCCGACGAAGGTCTCGATGAACACCGGCGTGAACCAGCCGGTCACCGTAGCGCTGTCGAGCAGCACGTCGAGAGCGGCATCAAGCGTCTGCGGAAGCCTGACGAGGCCGAGCGCCTCCCGCTCGCCGTCACTCATCAGCGTTGGGTCGTCGGAGACGAGCGGCGGTACCGGAAGCTTGTGCGTCATGCCGTCCAGCCCAGCTCGGACGATGGCCGCCAGCGCCAGATAAGGATTGGCGGTGGCGTCTGCCGCGCGGTACTCGATGTTGAACTGCTTGGCTGGATCGCGGCCGCCAATGGTCACGGTCGGGCAGATGCGCAGTGTTGCCTCGCGGTTCTTGTCGGCGAGCCAGGTGTAGGACGAGCTCCAGTTGTGCGGCGTGAGGCGATAATAGGACGGCACGCTGGAAGCGGTCAGGCAGGTGATCGCCGGAAGGTGCTTGACGATGCCGGCGCAGAACGAGCCGGCCGCGGCTGACAGCCCACCTGGGCCGCCCCGGTCGTAGGTGACCGGCTGGCCTGCTTCGTCGACGAAGCTGAAATGAATGTGGACGCCGTTGCCGACGGCGGTCGGTGCCGTCTTGGGTGCGAAGCTGGCGCGCCAACTGAAATTGCGCGCCACTTCCTTGGTGATTTCACGGATCGCCACGGCGCGGTCCGCCGCGCTCAGCGCGTCGGTCGGCGCATGGGTGATCTCGAACTGGTCGCTGCCGAACTCGGCGATGATCACCTCAGGCGCGACGCCGGCCTCCTCGAGTGCTGCCATCAAATTGGGCGCGAAAGGGTCCGTTCGGCGCAGTGCATCGACGGAGAACGAATGCGCGGTCGGGAAATTGGCGCCGAAGATCTGGAACTCCTGCTCGAAGGTCGCCACCACCGACAGGCCGGTTGCCGCCTTGAGTTCGGCAAGGGCCTGCTGCAGCATGGTGCGGGTGCAGCCGAGCCACGGCGTGCCGTCGAGCTCGACGATGTTGCCGGCAACGATATCGAACGGCGTGGCCGAGCCGGTCAGGTCGGTCTTGTAGCGCGCCTTGAGGTCGGGAAGGATTCTCAGGTCGCCTTCCGACCCCCATGGATTTGGGTCGGCGATCGAGTTGAACGGTGTCAGCGACAGGTTGGCCTGGAGCCAGCCGATGCCGGTTTCGGCGACCTTGCCAAGCTTGCTTTCGACGACCGAGCGCCCGCGCGTCACCGCGGCAAGGTCGGTCGTCACAACTGCGACCAGGGGTTCGAAGCGGTTGGTCATGCGTTACGTCCCAAAGCATTGAAGCGAGCGACGACCGTTGCCGTGTCGGCGGTCCAGCAGTAGCCCTTGAAAGCGGAGAGTGCAGTGTCGTGGCGCTGCTGGGTGAAGGATGCGCAGGCGTCGGAAACACAGGTGACGAGGTAGCCCCGGTCGGCAGCGTCGCGCACGGCCATGTCGACGCACTGGTCGGTCATGATGCCGGCAATGACGAGCTGGCGAATGCCGAGATTGCGCAGGACGTAGTCGACATTTGTCGAGTTGAAGATGCCTGAGGAGGTTTTGGGAAGCATGATCTCGTCGCCGACTGGGACGAGGCTCGCAACGGGCAAACCCTCGGCCATGCTTGGCGGCACATGCATCGGGGTCAGCTTGTGGTCGAGCGAGCGGTCACGGCCGTCCTCGGTCAGGCTCTGGATGATGGTGTGCAGGACCTCGACGCCGTTGGCGCGTGCTGCTGCCAGCAGCCGTTCGGCGTTGGGAATGGTCCGCGTCGCGGTCTCGCGATAGAAATAATGGTCGGCGGTCAGGTCGGCATGGTCGGGGTCGCAGCCGGGCTCAAGCCAGATCCGCTGCATGTCGACGATCAGGAGCGCCGTGGCTCCCGACTGATAGGGCGCGTCGCGCCCGGGCAGTGTTTCGGTCATTGCTTGGGTTCTTTCTTCGAATGTTTTGGACCGAACGAGCCGGGGCCGCTGTCGGGCTCGGTTGTGCTGCGTCTTGTGCTGTCGAGGGTGACGGCATTGGCGTGCCGTACGTTTTCGAGATCGACGATGCGGGTACGGTTGGCCTCGCTCATCGTCGAAACGATGTGGGCGACAAGCGCTTCGATCTGGGCAACCGCTGGCGCCATCGAGTCGTAAGGGGACTCGACTTCGAGCTGGCTGACGATGACCACTTCGGCTAGGTCGGCGACCGGCGACAGCCACGGGTCGGTGAAAAGCACGATGCGCACGCCACGGGCAGCCGCTTGCCTGGCGTAGGCGACGACGTCGAGCTGGTAGCGGCGGTAGTCGAGGACGACCAGCACGTCACGCTTGTCGAGGTCGACCAAGGTGTCGAAATCCTGAGCCGAAAGCGATGCCACCTCGCGGATGCCGGGGCGGAACTGCATGAGATAGCCGGCCAGCATGCCGGCGACATGGCGGCTGAAGCGGCCGCCGATCAGGACAACCTGGCCCTTTGCCTCCATGATCAGCTTGGCGGCACGGTCATAGGTCTGCGGCGGTGTCGCCGTGGTCGACTTGTCGACGCAGGCCGTTACCGATTTCAGGTAGGAGATGATGACGCCGTCCCGGCTGCCGTCGGGACTTTTTGCCCCCATCATCTCCAGTGGCGAGTGAAGCCGCGCCTCGACCTCGGCGAGCAGCTTCGACTGGAAATCGGCGATGCCGTCGAAGCCGAGCTTCATCACCAGCCGTACGACTGTCGGGTCGCTCACCCCGGCGCGGCGCGCCAGGCTTGTCGCCGTCCCCAGACCCGACGTTGGATAGTCGGTCAGCAACAGCCGCACGATCTTTTCCTCGGAAGGCGTCAGGGAGAGGTCCTCCCGCATCAGAACGTCTCTAATGGCCATCAATGCCTCCAGCGCTCGACAGCGCGATCAGATTTCGCGCAGGCCGCAGAATTCCGCGATCGTTGCCGCCAGTACCTTGGTGGTTTCGACGAGACTGTCGATCTCTACGTATTCATCGATGCCGTGCAGGCCATCGCCCGCGCAGCCATAGATGACACAGGGAACTCCGGCGCCGGAGTAATGTGCCGCATCGCAGACGCCGGCCATTGCCGAGATCTCGACCGGCAGGCCGAGCGCCTTGCGCTGGCTGACCAGCGACTGGACGATGGCGTGGTCGACGGGCGTGTCGAGCGGCGGGAAATGCAGGCCCTGCAGTTCCCAGATGACGCGCGGCGGGTTCTGTCTGAGGAAGCCGTGCTGCGACGCGAAGGCATGCACAAAAGCTTCGAACTCGGCGCGGACGTTTTCCTTCTTCTCCTGCGGCAGGAATTTCAGGTCGAGATCGACGACGAACGCATCGGGAATGATCGCCGGGTTCGAAAGCAGCGTCGGCTTGCCGTCGGCGTCGGGCGACACGCCGCCGATGACCACGCCGGGATTGATGGTGGTGATGCCAGGTGGCAGCAGCGGGTGGAACTTGTTCATGCCCCATTCGCGCTCGAACTCGCGCAGCGCCATGATGAACAAGGTGCCGAGCTCGATGGCGTTGACGCCAGGTTCGAGCCGCTTCGGGTTGTCGTGGCGCTGCGGGTAGATCGTGTTGTAGCGCCAGCCGGCATGCGCGCTCTTGCCCGGGATGGCAACGCGCACCCATTCGAGACCGCCTGCCGCCGGCAGGATATCACCCCATGTCGGTTCGGTGACGATTCCGGCGCGGGCCTTGGGCATTGTCCTTGCCGCGTGCGCTGCACCGAAACCGCCTGCCTCCTCGTCGACCACGGCGTGGAAATCGATCCGGCCGACAGGGCGATAGCCGGCCTTGCCGATGGCCCGGATGGCGGCGGCCATGGTGGCAATGCCGCACTTCATGTCGATCGCGCCACGGCCCCAGACCCGGCCGTCGCGGATTTCGCCGCCGAACGGATCGACGGTCCATTTGGCTTCGTCGACCACCGGCACGACGTCGACATGGCCATTGAGGAGCAGGCTTCTCTCGTCACTGCCGGCAAGCGTGCCGATCAGATTGGGGCGGTTGGGGAAGACTTCCTGCTGCTGCGTCGTCAGCCCGATTTCTTCCAGCACGCGCGCCAGATGCGCCTGCACCTCGGGCTCGCGGTTGAGCTTTTCGTTCGCCTCGAACTTCGGATTGACGGAGGGAATCCTGACCAGGTCACGTGTCAGGCCGACGACAAAATCGCGTTCCTGCTCAACGACTTGCTGGATGCTCTCGATGGCTTTTTCGATGCTCATGTGTCTCCCCGTTCATGCTCTCAGGCGTATCTGAGCTGTAGCCTAATGACGAAGAGAATTCTACAAGAAAATAATATCTCGTCAATCTTGAAGAGATATTGACATGATCGTGACGATGGTCTTACCTCACGTCAAAGCGAGAACCCGCAAGCAAGAAAAGCCGTCGGCAAAGGCGGCCCCAGCGCATCCAGCACGTCAGATCGCCGGTGGTCTCGACCGTCGGCGTCGCCAATTCTGTTTCAACAATGGGAGAGTGAAATGAGTACCAAACGTCTGATGGCGGCCTTGCTGGCAACATCGATGCTCGTCGGCGGCGTGGTTGCCGGAAATGCTCAGGACAAGACCACCAAGATCGCATTGCTCGCGCCGGTTTCCGGCAAGGCGGCGGCCGACGGCGCCGAGATGGTCAATGGTGCGCGCATGGCGGTGGACGAGATCAACGCCGCCGGCGGCGTCGCCGGATTCAAGCTCGAACTCGTCGTTGGCGACATCCAGGATTCGACGCCCGATGTGGTCACCAGCGTGTTCGAACGTCTGGCCGGCGACCGCGAGGTCAACGCCATGGTCTCGGGCTACACCAGCACGACCAATTTCGAGATCGAACTGATGGCCGAGCAGGAGATGCCCTACATCATCGCCGGCAACACGGCGGAGACGCGGGCCATCATTTCGGCGGCGCCCGACAAGTATCCGACCGTCTGGTCCTATATGCCGACTTACGACGCCTATGAATCGGAGCTGGTCTCCGTTGTCGATGGCCTCGAAAAAGCCGGCAAGCTGCCGCTCGACAACAAGAAAGCAGCGCTGATCTCCTCGGACAATCCCTACTCCAAGACGATCATGGACGGGCTGAAGAAGAACTTCGAGGCTGCTGGCTGGACCGTGACGTCGACGGATCTCCTGCCGTTCGGCGAAATCAACGACTGGCGGCCGTTCCTCGCCAAGGTCCGCGAGGCCAAGCCCGCGGTGATCGTCAACACCGACTACATCTCGGCCAATGCCGCGACCTTCCTGACCCAGTTCCTCGAGCAGCCGACCAAGAGCCTGGTCTTCATCCAGTACGCGCCGTCGGTTCCCGAGTTCATGGAGCTGACCAAGGATAAATCGACCGGCATCATGTACAACATGATCGGCGGGCTCTACGGGACCACTGGCGAAAACAAACGCGCCACCGAGGTGGTGTCCAAGTACAAGGCCAAGTATGGCGCCGAGCCGGGCGGTTATGGTGCCCATCTCTACGAGCAGGTCTACATCTACGCCGATGCACTGGCCAAGGTCGGTGACCCGACCGATCGCCTGGCGATAGGCAAGGCCATCGGGGAGACCGACAAGCAGGTCGCCATCGGCCGCATGGCGTTCGATCCCAAGACGCATCTCGCGCTGCAGGGTGCGGACACGGTGCCGATCCTGTTCTTCCAGCTGTGGAACGGCGAGCGCAAGCTTGTCTATCCGGCCAACCTTGCCGGCGCCGAGTTCCAGACGCCGCCCTGGATGAAGTGATCCGTCACGACGTCCGACGGCCGGTGCTACCATCATGCCCGGCCGTCGCCCCTCATCGAGGAAATGAGACATGAACGCATCGCCAGATCAAAATGGCGCTCTCTTGCAGGCACGCAATGTCACCCGTCGGTTCGGCGAACTGGTCGCCGTCAACGACGTGTCGTTCGACGTGCTCAAGGGCGAGATCTTCGGCATTGCCGGCCCCAATGGCAGCGGCAAGAGCACGCTGTTCAACATCCTGACCGGCATTCCCTTCGGTCCGTCCGCCGGCCGGATCATCTTCATGGGGGAGGAAATCCAGCGCCTGCCGGCCTACCGGATCAGCC
The DNA here is from genome assembly GCF_014863355.1 of Aminobacter carboxidus. Taxonomy (GTDB): domain Bacteria; phylum Pseudomonadota; class Alphaproteobacteria; order Rhizobiales; family Rhizobiaceae; genus Aminobacter; species Aminobacter carboxidus. The sequence goes on from NZ_JACZEP010000003.1 coordinate 247,990, forward strand.
AGGCTGGCCTCGTCAGGACGTTCCAGAAGGACGCCGAGTTTCCGACCATGACGGCGCGTGAAAATGTCGTCTGCGGAGCGGTCTATTGCGGCGGATTGCGACGCGATGCCGCCCAGGCCGCCGCCGATGACGCGCTCGACGCCGTCGGTTTCGACAAAAGGCGCCAGTCGCTGCCGGCGATGGACCTGTCGGTTTACGAGCGCAAGCAGCTGATGATTGCGTCCGCCGTTGCGGGCAGCCCGGCGATGCTGTTGCTCGACGAGCCGGCCGCTGGCCTGACCAAGCCCGAGATCAAGGAGCTCGGCGATCTCGTGCTCAGCATCCGCGACCGGGGCGTGACGATCGTTCTCATCGAACACGTCCTGACATTGCTGCTGAAGGTGTCGGAACGGCTGATGGTTCTCAACCAGGGTGCCGTGCTGGCACATGGCGATCCGCACGAAGTGGTGCGCGATCAGCGCGTCGTCGAAGCCTATCTCGGCAAACGGGAGCTCGTCCTATGACGCCAGATCTTGCACTTGAGGTCTCAGGCGTCCGTGCCGGCTATGACAGCTACGACGTGCTGATGGGGGTATCGCTCAAGGTCGGCATCAACGAGCGCGTCGGACTGTTTGGCCCCAACGGCCATGGCAAGACAACCCTGCTGAACGCGATATCAGGCGTCATCAAGCCGCGCGTTGGCAATGTCCGCTTCATGGGCGACGAGATTGCTGGCAAGTCGCCGCAAGCCGTCGTCGATCGCGGCCTGATTCATGTTCCCCAGGCCAACCTGCTGTTCCCGCAGATGGAAGTCATGGAGACGCTTGAGCTCGCCGCTTTCTGCAAGCGGGCCAAGCCGGAGAAGTCGGCCAATCTCGACAAGGTGCTGCAGCTGTTTCCGCGCCTGAAGGAGCGGCGACGCCAGCAATGCAAAACCCTGTCCGGCGGCGAACGGCAGATGCTGTCCATCGGCGTTGGGCTGATGTGTGCGCCGAAGATGCTGATGCTCGACGAGCCGACGCTCGGCCTGTCGCCCAAGCTGAAGGACGAGCTTGCGGTGGCGATCGGTGAAATTTCGCAGACCGGCATTCCGCTCCTGCTCGTTGAGCAGGACATTTCATTCGTCCTGTCGCTCGCCGACCGGATGTATCTCGTCGACCATGGCGAGATCACCCGTGAGGTCAGCAAGGGCCAGGACGTCGACCACGAACAGATAATGCAAATGTATTTCGGCGAGGAGCACGCATGATGAGCCTTGATGCTTTCAGCGCCCTGCTTGTCAGCGGGCTCGTGCTGGGTTCGATCTATGCGATGATGGCCAGCGGCCTGTCGCTGGTCTGGACAACGCTCGGCATTTTCAACTTCGCCCACGGCGTGTTCATGGCGCTCGGCGCTTATGTCGCCTGGACGGTTTCGGACGCCGCCGGCCTCAACCTGTGGCTCGGCTTTGCCATCGCCATGTCGGTGGCCTTCATGGCCGGCCTTGGCATTCTCATCGAGCGCACCGTGGTGCGGCCCTTCTACGGCCAGCGTGACATGCTGCTGATCACTGTGATGACGACACTCGCGGTCATGATGTTCCTGGAAAAGGGCATCCAGATGCTGTGGGGACCGCGCCTCAAGCAGCTGCGCCCGATCGTCGAAGGCAAGGTTTCGCTTCTCGGCATCACGATCTCCGCCCAGGAAGCGTTCATCATCGTCATCGCACCGCTGGTGCTGGCGGCGCTGTGGGCATTCTTGCGCTGGACATCGACGGGCAGGGGCATCCGCGCCGTCGGTCAGAACCCCGATGCAGCCAAGCTGATCGGCATCAACGCCTCGGCGATGTTTGCCGTCACCTTCGCGCTATCTGCCGTGTTGGCCGGCTTCACAGGCATTCTGCTCGGCTCGCTCAGATTGCTGACGCCGGGGCTTGGCGCCGAGCCGCTGATCAAGGCCTTCATCATCGTCATCTTCGGCGGCATGGGCTCATTGGCTGGTACCATCGGTGCTGCCTACATCATCGGCCTTGTCGAAGCGTTCCTGATCACCACGGTTGGCTTCTACTGGGCGCCTTCGGCACTGTTCATCATCCTCATCGCGGTGCTTCTGGTGCGGCCCGAGGGACTGTTCGGAAGGAGGGTCGCATGATCCGCTCGCTCTCTGGCAATCGCGCGTTCGTCCTCGGGGCGGCACTCGTCATTGCGGTGCTGATGCCTTTCGTCGTCCAGGACACCTATTGGCGGCACCTGTTCATCATCGCCTTCATCTACGCGATGGTAGCGTCGAACTGGGATCTCAGCCTTGGTTATGCCGGCATCTTCAATTTCGGCCATGTCGCCTTCTTCGGCGTCGGCGTCTATGCGGCAGCCCTGTCGACCAAGTTCCTCGGCGCCGATCCGTGGATCGCCATTTTTCTCGGCGGTGTTGCTGCTTCGCTCGCCGGCGCGCTTGTCGCGCTGCCGGTGATCAGGCTCAAGGGCATCTACGTCGTGCTGGTGACTTTCGCCTTCGGTCAGCTCGTCCTGCAACTGGTGCTGAGCCAGTCCGAGATCACCGGTGGCACGCAAGGCATCGTTCGCATCCCGGCGCTTGAGGCCTTCGGCTACAACTTCCTGCGCGATTTCAAGTTCGGCTACTACTATGTGGCGCTCGGCCTGCTTGTCATCTCGACGATCTTCCTGCGTTTTGTCGTCAGGTCGGATTTCGGCATGTCGCTGCGTGCTCTGCGCGATAACGAGGAATATGCAGTCGCCCGCGGCATCCCGACCGGGCTGCAGCGCCTCAAGGTGCTGGTTGTCAGTGCCTTCTTCACTGGCGTCGCCGGCGGGTTCTTCGCCATCTACCTGCGTGTCGCCTCGCCTGAGATCTTCGGCTTTCCGGTCCAGTCGTTGGTCCTGTCGATGGTGCTCGTCGGTGGCACCGGTACGATCTACGGGCCGATTGCGGCGGCTGTTATCCTCACATTCGCCTCGGAGATGCTGGGCAGCATCGAAGGGCTCGACGAAGGCCGCGTCATGCTGATCGCCGTGGCGATGATCATTGTACTGCTGTTCTTTCCCAATGGACTGGCATCGATCTGGCGCAGGCGCGCGCAACGCGCAGCGCTCGCAGACAGTGCTGATAAGGCCGTCGCCGAAACCCGCCTGATCGAAAATTCCGCAGGAGCTTCGCGATGATTTCATCCTCCGTTACCCGCCCGGCGCAACCTCCCAAGACGTCCGCGCCGGGCACGCTGGCCATCGTTCCCTTCGTCAGCGTCGACAACATGATGAGGCTGGTGCTGGCCATCGGCGTCGAACGCTTTCTGGTCGAGCTCGCCGGCTACATCGAGGAGGACTTCAAGCGCTGGCCACTGTTCGACAAGACGCCGCGTGTCGCCTCGCACAGCCTGGAGGGCGTCATCGAACTGATGCCGACCAGTGATGGCAGCCTCTACGGCTTCAAATATGTCAACGGCCACCCCAAGAACACGCGCGACGGGCGCCAGACGGTGACCGCATTTGGTGTGCTGTCCGATGTCGGCAGCGGCTATCCGATGCTGCTGAGCGAGATGACGATCCTGACGGCGCTGCGCACGGCGGCAACCTCGGCCGTCGCGGCCAAGTATCTCGCTCCGCAGGATGCCTGCTGCATGGCGCTGATCGGCAATGGCGCGCAGTCCGAATTTCAGGCCCTGGCGTTCCGGGCGCTGCTCGGCACCGACAAGTTGCGCCTCTACGACATCGATCTCGCGGCTTCACAGCGTTGCGCTGCCAATCTTGCCGGGCTGGGGTTTGACATCACCATCTGCGGCTCGGTGCAGGAGGCGGTGGAAGGCGCGCAGATCATCACGACCGTCACCGCCGACAAGCAATACGCGACGATCCTCACTGACAACATGGTCGGCAGCGGCGTCCACATCAACGCCGTTGGCGGCGATTGTCCTGGCAAGACCGAGTTGCACAGGGACATCCTGCTGCGGTCGGGCATCTTCGTCGAATACACCCCGCAGACGCGGATCGAAGGCGAGATCCAGCAGCTCGATGCCGACCATCCGGTGACGGAGCTATGGCAGGTGATCGCGGATCAGGCTCCTGGCCGCACCAGCGCGCAGCAGATCACCCTGTTCGACTCGGTCGGCTTTGCTACCGAGGACTTTTCGGCGTTGCGTTACATCAGAGACCAGCTTGCCGCCACCGGGCTCTATTCAGAGCTCGATCTCATCGCCGATCCTGACGAACCGCGTGACCTGTTCGGCATGCTGCTGCGCATGCAAGGCAACATCGCCGCGCACTGATCGCGGCGATGACCCGGTTGGGTCTGCCTACACGGCGAAGACGCTGTCGAAATCCTTGAAGCCCTTGACCTCAATCGGATTGCCGGAGGGGTCGAAGAAAAACATCGTGCGCTGTTCGCCGGGTTCGCCTTCGAAACGGATGACAGGCGGAATGTCGAACGCAATGCCGCCCTGTTTCAGCCGATCGGCGAGCGCGAACCAGTCGTCGAGCGGAAGCACGATGCCGAAATGCGGCATCATCACGAGGTGAGTGCCGACCTTGCCGGTGCGGGTGACCTCGAACGGCTTGCCGAGATGCAGCGACAGCTGATGGCCGAAGAAGTCGAAATCCACCCAGCTGTCGGTCGAGCGCCCTTCGACACAGCCTAGCACGCCGCCATAGAAGCCACGCGCCGCGTCGAGGTCGGTGACGTGGATGGCGAGATGGAACAGTGATTTCATTGCGGGTCGTTCCTGCTGTTTGACCGACATCTAGAACGTCGGATAGGAAAGGAAAACTACGGAATTCTGTTTCTCAGCCTAAGGAAATCCATTGGACATCCGGTTTCTGCAAAGCCTGGTGGCAGTGGTCGAGACGGGCTCGATCGTTGCCGCTGCGCGGCGGGAGAGGCTGACGCCGGCGGCTGTCAGCCAGCGCATTCAGGCGCTGGAGCGAACCCTCGGCTGCCCGCTTCTCGTACGTGGCGCCCATACCGCGCGGCCGACGGAGGCCTGCCTTTCGCTGCTGCCGCGGGCCCGGGCCCTGGTTCGCGACGCCTCGCTGCTCGTCGATGACCTCGACGCCACCGGCCTGTCCGGAGATCTCAGGGTGGGTGCGATCTCAACCGTCCTGACCGGCCTGGTGCCGGTGGTGCTGGGCAGGCTTACAGAGCGCGCGCCATCGTTGAAACTGCGGCTGACGCCCGGAACGTCCGAACATCTCTACGATCAGAAGCTTGCCGGCCAACTCGACGTCGCCGTTCTCGTTGAACCGCCCTTCGCGCTTCCGAAACTGCTCGCCGCCACCTGCATATCGCGCGAGCCCCTGGTGTATCTGACGCGCGATGACATTGCGCCGGCTGATATCATCGACCACGCGCGGAACACGCCGTTCATCCGCTACGACCCATCGTCCTGGGGCGGTAGGATCGTTGCCGGCTACATGGACAAGGCCGGGCTGTACCCTGACGTACGTTGCGACATGGATGCGCTGGAAACGATCGCGATCCTGGTGGCAAAGGGCATCGGCAGTTCGCTGGTGCCCCGTTGGCCAGGGCTTGTCGCCAATGGGTTCAACATCGTCCCGGTACCGCAGGCTCATGCTCACGAACGCTCGCTGTCGTTTCTGTCGTCGAGCGTTCCGCAAAAGCCCAACGCCATCAGGCTCTTGCACGACCTGTTTGTCGAGGCTGCGAACGCCTGAGCCTAGACGTTGCTTCGCCCGATCGCGGCGCCGATCCAGTCCAGCCGTGCCGCCGGGATCAGGCCGTAATTGTAGAAATTGATGCCGTCGACTTCGGCCGCAAGCGCCGGCGCTACCTTGGCGGCGAGCACATCCGGCCCCGACATTTCGGGGTAGTAGAGCCGGTAGCAGGTGCCGAGAAATTTGTCGGGACCGAGCGCCCGGCGTCCGGTTGCGAGGAGCTCTGGCACTTGGTCGGCCTCCATGCCGTAGGCCGACAGGATGACACCGTCACAGGCCTTGCCGATCGAGGCGAGGTCAGAGCCGCCGAGCCAGCCTTCCTTGAGGTCGATGACGACGACGTGGGTGGCTGGATGGGCAACTTCTCGCAGTTCGGCGACAAGGCTGGTCACCGGTTCGAAGCGCCAGGCGAAATAGGCATGCAGCTGCGGCCAGGGCGCGAAGGTATCAAGACCCCGCGCCGGGAAATCCGGAAAGCGCGGTGAGGGTGTAGCGCGCTCGCAAGCCTCGTTGATCCATTCGCAAACCAGCCGGCGCGCCGCCTCGCCATCGACGCCGGCCTTTGCTGCACCCGCGAGGCAGGACGGGCAAAAGCAGAGCGAGAGCAGGAAATCGTCCTCCGCCATCAGTCCGACACCGTCCTTCTCATGATGGTATTCGTGGGCGAAACCCATGAAGGTCGGCGTTTCGAGCTCGATCATATCAGGCCGATAGCGATGGCTGATGTCTGCGATCAACGCTCTGACATAGGCGCGGGCATCGGCATTGGACGGACACAGGCTGTAATAGTTCGGATCGCCGAAGGCATTCCGGGTGACGGCGCGGGGATGCAACATGCCGAGCCGGGTGTTGTGCAGGCAGACAGTCCAGCACGACACTTTCCGGCCGCTGCCGTCACGCCGCCGGATCAGTTCGGCAAGCACGTCCCCGCCCTCTGAGATGACATCGGCAACCTTTGGCTGGATGGCGAGCCCGTCCCAGCGCTTGGGCGTCGGCTGGAAATAGATGGTGCCGTCTTCGGGAAAATAGGCCTTGCGGCGTGGGCTGCGCGGCTGCAGGAAACGGCCGGCGTGATAGGACGTCGCCAGGCTGATCGTGTTCATGCCGGCGCGCTCGGCGAGTTCGCGTGCGACCGTGTCGTGGCCGATATCCTGGATGTCCCAGGGGTAGGTCCACATCGAAAGCTGCATGGGGTTCCTCGCGGGTTGCGTCATGCCTGCACCGGCTCGGCGACCTGCAACAAGCAGTCGCCGGCTTCGCACATGGTGTGCAGCCGACGCGAGATGACGATGCCGGCCTCGGCAAAATGCAGCGCCTCTTCCGGCAAATCCAGGCGTTCCAGATCGTGATACCAACCGGCCAGCTGTCCCGCCGTGACGCGGTCGCCGAGCCTCGTTGCCGGCTCGAACCAGCCGCGGCGGGTAGCGTAGATACCCTGGCTGTGGCGCGACAACGACAGCAATCGCGTTTCGTCGACTGGCCCGGAGGGCGATGCCAGCACAGGCTCGCCGGTCACGTCGGCCGCAATGAGAAGGTTGTCGATGGCACGCGCGGTAATGGCCATGGAATCGATGGTCGCCGTGCCGCCGCCGCCGAATTCGCCTGAAATGCCGATGGCACCGGCACGTCGCGCAGCGCCCATCGAAGTGGGAGACGCCGCACCATTGTCGGCGATGAAACCGTAGGGCATGCCGAGCGCCTGCATCAGCGCCACGGCGCGCTGGTGACGTGCAGGGTGGTCGGCGTTGCGTTCGACAAGTGCCGTCGGCAGGTGCTCCATCGAGGTGCCGCCCGAATGCAGGTCGAAGACGATGTCGTGGCGCGGGAACAGCTCTTTCTCGAGGAAATGCGCCAGCCGGCCGGTCGGTGTACCCGCCAGGTCGCCGGGAAAGGCGCGGTTGAGGTTGCCGCCGTCGAGTGGCGAGCAGCGTTTGGCCGCCATCACTGCCGGTGTATTGGCCATCGGCAGGATAGTGATGCGCCCCTTGATACGAGCCGCATCGAGCTTGCGGATCAGCCGCGCCAGCGACAGCTCGCCTTCATATTCGTCACCATGATTGCCGGCCATCAGCAGGACCGAAGGCCCCTCGCCATTGCGGACCTGGCAGATTGGCACCTTGACCTGGAAATAGGGTGAGCGGTCGATCGAGAACGGAATGCTCAGATGCGCGAGCGTCTTGCCGTCGCGGTCGAAATCGAGGCTGTGGACGAGGCCGGAATGCATGGACGATCCTCTCAGACGGCAGCGACGGCGGTGATCTCGATCCTGAGATCCGGATCGGCGAGGCGTGCTTCGACGCAGGCACGGGCAGGCAGGCGGTCAGGATCGACCCAGGCGTCGTAGATACTGTTCATCGCCTCGAAATCGCCGATCTGCGGTAGGAATACATTGACGGCAACAAGCTTGGACTTGCTGGTGCCGGCTTCGGCCAGCAACTGGTCGATCTTTGCCAGCACGTCCCTCGTCTGGCTCTCGATGCCAGCCTTGCGGTCGTTTGCGACCTGTCCGGCAATATGGACCATGCCGCCATAAGCGACAGCCTGCGACATGCGCGACCCCGACTGGAAGTATTGTATCATTTCAGGTCCTTTCAGGTTTTCTCGGTTCGGCGTGTCGGGGGCGGTCAGCCGAAATAGGTTGGGAAGGCGTTGCGCACGTGCCCTGTCTCGTCGATGCCGAAGATGACGCGGTAGCGATCGAGGCACGTGCAGGGGTGGGAAATGCCCAACTCGACGACATCACCGACGGCGAGATCACTGTCCGATGCGAGCGAAAGAAACGCATGCTGGTCGTTGAGCTTGGCCACTGTCGGGAGCGAGCCGGTCAGCGGCAACGGCACGCCGGCGCGATAGCGGCCGAGCACGACCGGAAAACCTTGGTCGAAAGACACGTCACGCATGCCCATGCCGCAGATGACGGTGTCGGGTTCGGGGCGTGACAGCACTTCCGCCCAGAGCCGAAGGGCAGGGCGGAACGACTGCCGAGCCGAGACGGCGACACCGTCGAGTGCGAAACCATGGCGCTCATCGATAGCGGCCATGGCGCGGTCGTAGACGCCGTTGTCGTGGAAGAAGATCGCGCCGCTGCGCAGCACGAGCTTGGCGCGGCCGTCGCGGGCAATGACTGGTGCCAGGGCCGAAACGACCTTGTCGAAGAACACCGAACCGCCGGCGCTGAGGATCAAGTGGGCCTCGGCGCCAACCTGCTTGCGCAAAAGTGCAAAGACATTGGCGGTCAGTTCGAGCAGGCCCGAAATCGCCGTGTCGGTCTCGGCCTGGGTCTGTCGTCCGGCTGCACCCTCATAGGTCGCCACCCCTGCGGCGACGAGGCGGTCGCCGCTGCCAATGATCGCGTCGATGATGGCTTCGGCATCGCCGAGCGTGCGCGCGCCGCCTCGCCCGGCGCCGGTCTCTACCAGTACGTGCAGTGGCGGCAGGGCGTCATTGGCGCGCCATGTCGCGGCCAGTGCGTCGACCGCTGCGACAGAATCGACAAAGACATGGAGGTCGGCTTGCGGGTTGGCCGCAATCAGCATGGCGAGCCGACGAGCACCGCCCTCACCGCCGACTTCATTGGCGAGGATCAGCCTGTCGAGCCCGGCCCTCAGCATCACCGCGGCTTGCCTTATGTCGGCGACGGTCGTGCCCCAGGCACCCGCTTGCAACAGCGAGCGCGCCAGATCGGGAGCCATCGGCGTCTTGGCGTGTGGCGCGACCTCGACCCCGGCCTGCCTGGCATACCGGAAGAACAGGTCGCGATTGCTGACGAAAGCCTGTTCGTCGAGGGTCAGCACCGGCAACGACATCGCGCCGTCGGCGGGGTGCCAGCCCTTGGAGCTGACGAGGCTGCTGGCGAACGCCGTTGTGCCTGACGGAACGCCACGGATGCGGTCGTCGAGCATGAAATTTTCGCGGGGGCCTGTCAGCATGGCTGGTGCTTCCGTTTCATCTGGTGCTACCCCTTCGCGCGGCGGGCGCCGGCGCCTTGCCGTTCGGGGCGAAAAAAGGGGCACACGTGGCGCATTATTCCGGTCCGATCATCGATGCCCATCACCATCTGTGGGATCTTGGCATGGACCGTCATCCCTGGCTGGTCCCGGCGACCAATGGGCGCGACAGCCTCGGCGATCTTGGCCCGCTGCGCCAGAACTACCTTGCGGACGACTACCTGCGCGACGCGCATGGACACAATGTCGTTGCCACCGTCCACGTCGAAGCCGGCTGGGCCAGCGACGACACGACTGGCGAGACACGCTGGCTGGAAAGCCTCGACAAAACTGGTGGCGTGGCGGCGCGCTATATCGCGCAAGTGCCGCTGGCCGGCAAATATGTGGAAGCGCGGCTTGAAGAGCAGGCGGCCTTTGCCCGCGTCGTTGGCGTGCGCGACATACTGAGCTGGGACACCGATCCGGCGCGGCGTTTTGCGCCTCGCGATGGCATCATGGACGAGCCCGGCTGGCGTGAGGGCCTGAGGCTTGTGCAGCGCCATGGTTTCGTATTCGACCTGATGGTTTTTCCGCGGCAGCTGGCAGGCGCCGCTCGACTGGCTTCCGAATTCCCAAACCTTCTCTTCGTCCTCAATCATTGTGGCAGCCCGATCGACAGGGATGCCGGGGGCATGCAGGTCTGGCGCGACGGGCTGCGAACACTTGCGCACCTCGACAACGTCGCCATCAAGATTTCGGATCTCGTCGCCTACGATCATGACTGGACGCTCGACAGCCTGTGGCCGGTGGTCATGCACTGCATCGAGTGTTTCAGTCCCGGGCGCGCAATGTTCGGCAGCGACTTTCCCGTTGCCGGCCTGCATGCGACGTTCAGCGAGGTGTATGACAGCTTCAAGGCGATCACCTCGGACCTATCGGCCGCAGAGCAGAGCGCACTGTTCTTCGATACCGCCAAGAGGGTCTACCGGCTTGATGACATCTCATCGGCGGGCGGCCTCGCGGCCGGAGAGTAGCAGAAGACCAAGGATCAGCGAGCCGAACAGGATGCTGCGCCAGCCGGGCGAAGCGTTGACGACGGTGATCAGCGCGGTGATCGTGACCAGCAGGATCGAGCCCGGAATGGTGCCGGCATAGGTGCCGAGCCCGCCGAGGATCGACGTGCCGCCGAGCACCACGGCGGCGATCGAAGCCAAAAGATACGGATCGCCGATGCCGACATAACCCTGGCCGTTCATGCCGAGCACGAGCACGCCGGCGAGCCCCGCGGTCAGGCCGCTTACACCGTAGATGGCGATCGTGGTGGCAGGAACCGGCACGCCCGACAGTTCGGCAGCGCGCGGATTGGCGCCGATGGCAAAGATGCGGGCGCCGAACGGCGTCGCATGCATGACGAACAGTACGATCGCTGCGAGCGCGATCCAAAGCACGACACCTGCCGGGATGCCGAGTGGCCGTGCGTTGCCGAGCCAGCCGACCAGCGGATTCTGCAGCGACACAGCGCTGCCGCCGGCGATGATGATGAGCAGGCCCTGGAGGAAGGTCGCCATGGCGAGCGTCATGATCATCGGGTGGACGCGGAGATAGGCAACGCCAAGTCCGTTCACCAGGCCGATTGCGGTGGTCATCGTCAGCACCAGCAGGATCGCCGACAGTCCGGTCGGATCGGCCGACGAAGAGACCAAAGGCAGGCCGACGGCGGCGACGGTGACGATTGCCGCCACCGACAGGTCGATACCGCCAGCGATGACGACAAAGGTCTGCCCGGCGGCAACCAGCCCGATGACGGCGGCAAGCTCGACCAGGTAGCGCAGATGGCCGAAGGCGCCAAAGCCGCGCGTGGCAAAGCTGGCGACGATCCAGACAGCGGCAACCACCAGCAGCGTCAGGAACGGGCGGCTTCCTAGCACGGTCATGATACGTGCCTTGGGCGACATGGATTGGCTCGCGCTACTCATCTTTGCACCTTGCGGAATTGCGGCAGCGCGACAGCGCCGATGATGATCAGGCCCTGCGCGACATATTGCGCGACCGGGGTGAATCCGAGGAAGAACATGACCGAGATCATCAGGCTGAGCAGCAGAGAGCCGGCGAGCGCACCGCGCATCGTGCCCTGCCCACCGAGGAAACCGATGCCGCCAAGCACGGCGGCGGCAATGGAGTTCAAGGTGAAAGCCGCGCCGATGACCGGATCGCCAGAGCCGGTCTGGGCCGCGACGAACAATCCCGCGCCCGTCGACAGCAGGCCACTGAGCGCATAGGCAGCGATGCGCGCGGCATCGACCGGCACGCCCGAACGATAGGCGCCGACGGGATTTTCGCCGGCTGCATAGAGGCTGAGGCCGAGCGGCGTCGCGAGATAGAGTTTCCACAACAGCACGACCACCACCAGCAGCAGGAATGCCGCCGGGGTATTGCCGGCCAAAAGGTCGGACAGCCATTCGGGCATGGCGCCGCCGGGGCGCGGCAGGATGAGAAGGGCCGCGCCGCCGATGATGAACGAACCGGCGAGCGTCACGACGATGGCCGGCAAACGCAGCTTGACGACGATGAAGCCGGTGATGGCGCCGATGCCGAGACCCGTGGCGGCGACCAGCGCGGATCCGCCGGCGACGCCAAGCGGGCCAACCATCGTCGTCGCCGCGATGACGGCGCCGAGGCTGACTGTCGCGCCGATGGCGAGGCTGATGCCGCCGGTCAGCATCAGCAGGGCTTGTGCCATGGCGACAAGAGCCAGCGGGAACCAGCTCTGGGTGAATTTGGCGAAACCGGCCATGGTGAACAGGCCCGGGAACAGGAAGCCATATGCGACGATAAAGGCGAGCACGACCAGGAAAAGGCCGCGTACGCCGACATTGCGGCCGGCCTGAACCGACCAGTAGAGCCGGCCTGTGCGTTGCCCTGAATTGGATGGGACGACGCTCATGCGGCTACTTTCGGTTTGTCGGCGGCGACGGCTGCGGCAACGATGGCTTCTTCACTTAATGCGCCATGCTCCAGCATGGCGGCGACGCGGCCCTCGCGCACCACCGCGACGCGGTCGCATAGATGCACGAGCTCGGGCGTATCGGAGCTCATCAGCACGACGGCCTTGCCAGCTTGGGCCAGTTGGCGGAGCATGATGTAGATCTCGCGCTTGGTCTCGACGTCGACGCCGCGTGTCGGATCGTTGAGCAGAAGCACCAATGGCTCGTGCGGCATCCATTTTGCCAGTGCCACCTTTTGCTGGTTGCCGCCCGACAGCGCCTGGGCCGCCCGGCCAAGGTCGCCCTTGATACCGAGCTGGGTCGCCAGGCTATGCGCCAGTTCGCGTTCGTTGCCGCGGTTGCGCGGCTTGAGTGCCGGCAGCCGCGCGAAGGCGGGCAGCATCAGGTTGGTGATGATCGGATGGATGAGATGCAGGCCCTCACGCTTGCGGTCGGCAGGCACATAGGCAAGGCCAAGCGCATTGGCCTTGGGCACGCCGCTAGGCAGGGCTTGATTTCCATTGACCATCGCCGAGGCCGCCTTGGCGGGGATCGCGCCATAGAGGCCGAGCAGCAGGTCTTCCTGTCCCTGGCCGACCAGACCGCCAATGCCGAGCACCTCGCCGGTCCTGATGTCGAGGTCGACATCTCGCATCAGCCCGGCCGAAAAGCCGCGAACTGAAACGGCCGCCGCGGTCGATGGCGAGGGCTGCCATTTGGGAAACAGGTCGCCGGGGTCACGGCCAACCATCAAGCGCACGAGGCCTGCCGCATCGGTTCCCTCCAGCGGCTGATCCGACGTCACCGAGCCGTCCTTCAGCACGGTGACATGCTGGCACAGCGCCATCACTTCATTGAGCCGGTGCGAGATGTAGAGGATGGCCGTTCCTTCGCTGCGAAGCCTCTCCAGCAGATCGGTCAGAATACGGGTTTCGGTTGCCGACAATGACGATGTCGGCTCGTCGAGGATCAGTACCCGGGGTTTGCGATAGAGCGCCTTGGCGATCTCGACCATCTGGCGCCGGCCAAGCGAAAGCTCGCCGACCGGCGTCGACAGCGGTTCGTGCAGTCCGACCAGCGCGCATGCCTCGCGGGCCCGCGACGCCAGCTCGGCATAGTCGACGAGGCCGAAGCGGCGCGGATAGGCGCCCAAGCCGATGTTTTCGGCAATCGACAGATTGGCCGTCAGCGAAAGTTCCTGCTGCACGACGGCAATGCCTGCCTGTCGTGCCTCCGGCGGTGTCATGTGCGACACCGCCTTGCCGTCCACTTCGATGGTGCCGCCGTCCGGCCGTAGAGCGCCGGACAGCATGTTGATGAGGGTCGATTTCCCGGCGCCGTTCTCGCCGAGCAGCGCATGCACGCGCCCCGGCAGGAGTGCGATGGAAACGTCGCGCAGGACGGGGTTGCCGAAGAAAGCCTTCGACACCCCCCGCGCGGTAAGAAGCGGAGCCGTATTCGCCACGTCTGGTTGCCCCCGAGACTTACTTGCCGGCCAGGATCTTTTCGAACAGGGCCTGGTCGTAGGGCGAATAGATGTAGCCGTCGGCCGGGAAGTCGGCGGCGCGCGCCAGGTAGTCGCCGATGTTGGCGTTGTCGATCACCGGCAGCGGGATCTTGACAAAGGCCGGCACATCCTTGCCTTCCAGCGCCTGGACGGAAAGCCAGGTGGCGAAGGCACCGAGCCAGTTCGGCTGCATGGTTGCCCAACCCTTCAGGTCCTTTTCCTTCCACAGCTCAAGAAACTGGCGGGCATTTTCGCCGGTAATCGGCACCTGCGTGCGGCCTTGCTTGTCGAGCGCAAGCACGGCACCCGCCGAGAGCGCGCCGCCGAGCGACAGGATGCCGTCGATCTCGGGATTGGCGAAGAGCAGGCTGGTGACGGCTTCCTGTGCCGGGGCGACGTTGTAGGCGGTGTTGGTCTCGGCCAGGATCTTCACATTAGGGTTGGCTTCGAGCACTGGCGTCGCGCCCTTGCGGCGGTCGTCGCTGACCGAAACACCGGCTGGGCCGTTGAGCACCAGGATGTTGCCCTTGCCGCCCATCTGCTCGACCAGGAACTTGGCCGCCTGCTCGCCCCACTGGGCCGAATCCGTGTTGACCTTGGCGGTGACCTGGTCGGTGTCGACGAGGCTGTCGAAGTTGATGATGGCGATGCCCTTGGCGCAGGCATCGGCCAACACGCGTGCCGGAGCCGTCGACGAGCCGGCGATCAGGATGATCGCATCGACGTCGGAATCGATCATCGACTGGATCTGCTGGATCTGGACGTTGGCATCGCCCTGCGCGTCGGTGATGACGAGCTTGTCGACGAGGCCCTGCTTCTTCAGATCCTCGATCTGGGCTTCGAGCGTACCCTGGGTCTGCTTCATCCAGGTCGGAACGGAATAGATGTTGGCCCAGCCGATCGTGTAGGGCGCCTTGCGGTCGCCCTTGATGCAGTTGGCGGCTGCCTCGGCTGCGGACGTCGCGCTAAAGCTGAGTGCCAGGCCCAGGCAAAGGGCGCTCGCGGATGCAAAATATGACAGTTTCATTGTTTTCTCTCCCTCCAAAGATTGTGCCTTGGGGCACCGGCAAAGACAGCTCCGCCCTCCGACTGCCGCGTCGCGGAAGTCGCCGGTCCGTTTGTCTTGTTTGTTCGGTTCGCTCTAAGACCTTGCTTGTCTGCTATATTGGACAGTATTGCTATATAGTGGACAGCAACGCATGCTACACACAGCTGTGGCCAACTTTCAAGCTACTTGGCCTGAGAGGTCGAGAAAAATTCGGAGTTTGGGCAGGGGAGGTTCGATCTGTTCGAACCGCGCGGGCGTGTTGATGCTGTCAGCTTAGGGCAGGGCAACACCTGCTGAAGTAGGGGCAATGTTGGTTCTCTCGGGCGTTTTCTGCTTTGCAGCAACAACAGTCCTGAACGCACACAGGCCTCCGGATGGAGGCCTGTGTCGAGTCATCCGCCAAAAGGGTTGCGACCGGGGTCAGACAGCCTGACAAGGCGCGCACATTCGCTGCAACCATTCGCGATCGTCGGCGGCCAACTTCGGGCTCAGCACCGATCTGACCTCGTCATGATAACAGTCGAGCCAATGCTTTTCCGTCGGGCTCAGCAGCCCGATATCTGCAAGGCTGAGGTCGAGCGGCACCAGTGTCAGGCTCCTGAACGTCATGAAGCCGTCGCCGGCCTCAACCACCTCGACCTGGTTTTCAAGGCGGATGCCGTACTGACCGGCCTTGTAATATCCGGGCTCGATGGTGGTCACCATGCCTGGTTTGAGTGCGATCTCGTTGACGCGCTTGTCGAAGCGCTGCGGCTGCTCATGCACGGACAGGAAATGGCCAACGCCATGGCCGGTGCCGTGGTCGTAGTCGAGGCCGAGCTCCCACAGCGGGCGGCGGGCAAAGGCGTCGACGTGGTGGCCGCAGGTGCCGTTGGGAAATTTTAGCATCAGCATCGAAATCAGCCCCTTGAGCACCGCCGTGTAGGCGCGGCGGATTTCCGGGCTTATGTCGCCGAGTGCGGTCGTGCGCGTGGCATCCGTCGTGCCGGTGAGATACTGGCCGCCTGAATCAAGCAGGTAAACGCCGGCCGAGGTGATCGGTGCATTGGTCGCGGCGGTGGCGTTGTAGTGGCACATCGCGGCGTTGCCGGCGGATGCCGAAATGGTGTGGAAGCTCGGCTCGACGAACAGCCTGCTGTCGCGGCGATAGGTCAGTATGCGCTCTTCCGCTTCCAGTTCGCTCACCGGCATGCCTTGTGCCTCACGGGTTCGACCGTAGCGATCGAGCCAGGCCAGAAAACGCACCCAGGCCGCGCCATCGAGGCGATGACAGTCGCGGAAGCCTTGCAGCTCGATTTCGTTCTTCAGCATCTTGGTTAGCGTCATCGGGCTTCTTGCCAGATGGACCTCGCCGCCTGCCGCCCGAACGGCATGGACCACGGCCGAAGGCGCAAAGCCGGGGTCGACGATCGCCGTCCGCCCCTTGGCCATCGCGCCGATACGTTCGATCAGCGCTGCCGGTTCGGCCATCGCGATGCCGTCCAGTTCGAAATCCGACAGGTCGTTTGGCAGCTTGCGGTGGTCGACAAGCCATTCGGTGCGGCCGTCCTTGTCGAAGATCAGGAAGGAATGCGGCATCGGGTTGAAAGCGACGTCGCGGCCACGCACGTTGAGAAACCAGGCGATGTTGTCGGGCTGCGCCTCGACCAGGAAATCGGCTCCCTGTTGGGCAAGCATGCCGGCGATGCGGCGTTTCTTGTCGGCGACGCTCTCGCCCGCATAGGCGCGCGAAAACGCCACGATTTGCCCAAGCGGCTTTTCCGGCTGGCCGGACCAGATGGCATCGACAAGATCGCCTGGCGTAGCGACCCAGCTGCCGCCGGCCGCCGCCACCGCCTGGCCGCAGTCCTGATCCCAGCTCGAGGGCAGCAGCATGGCATTGAAGCCGATGCGCTGTCCCGGGCGCACATTGTTGGCCAGCCATTGCTTGAGCGGCGCGTCGTGAAAGTGCTCGATGGCGAACATGTCGAGATCGACCTCGTCGCGGACCTGCACCTGGTAGCGGCCATCGACGAAAATCGCCGCTTTGTCGGCCACTACGATGGCGACGCCGGCCGAGCCGGTGAAGCCGGTGACATAGGCCAGCCGGCAATCGTGCGGCGCGCAATATTCGCTCTGGTGTTCGTCGAAGCGCGGGATGACGTAACCGTCGAGCCCTTCCTCCGCGAGCTTGTGGCGAAGCGCTTCAACTCGGCCGGATATGCCCGGCTTGCCGGTCGATGTCATGTCGTCTTTCCCTGAATGAAGATGGTGGCGGCGTTCACGCCGCGGAGATGGTTTCGGCAAAGTGGCAGGCCGCCATGCCGGCGCCGACGGGCCGCAGCATCGGCTTTTCGATGCGGCAGCGCTCGGCTGCATGCGGGCAGCGCACGTGGAACGGGCAACCCGGCGGTATGTCGAGCGGGCTCGGCAACTCGCCTGACAGTGCCGGCGCGCGTTTTCGGTCGGCAGGATCCAGCGACGGCGCAGCAGCGAGCAAGGCCTGCGAATAGGGGTGGCGCGGCCGCGAAAACAGCGCCTCGGACGGACCGACCTCGACGATGGCACCGAGATAGATGACCGCGACGCGATGCGAGACATGGCGCACCAGCCTGAGATCATGCGCGACAAACAGCACCGTCAGCCCGAGATTGTCCTGCAGCTCTAGCAGCAGGTTGACCACCTGCGCCTGCACCGACACGTCGAGTGCCGAGACCAACTCGTCGGCCACCAGGCAGGTCGGCTCGAGCGAAAGCGCCCGGGCGATGCCGATGCGCTGGCGCTGTCCACCCGAGAATTCGTGCGGATATTTGTCCGCTGCGCCCTCCGGTAGCCGCACCAGATCGAGCAGTTCGTCGATGCGCCGGTCGATCGCCGCACCTTCGCGCATCCGGTGTACCGAGATCGCCTCGCGCAGCGTATCGCGCACCGTCATGCGCGGGTTGAGCGAGGTGTAGGGATCCTGGAACATCATCTGCACGCGCCTGTTGTAGGCGCGCCGGTTCGCGCCCTTGAGGCCGATGACGCTTTCACCCTCGAAGCGGATGTCGCCGCTGCTCGGCCGGTGCAGGCCCGCGATGCAGCGGGCGAGCGTCGACTTTCCGCAGCCGGACTCGCCGACGATGCCAAGAGTTTCGGCAGGCATGACGTCGAGATCGACGCCGTTCAGCGCCGACACGATCTGGCGCGGCCTGCCGGCGATCGTGTCGGACAGTGACCGGTTCTTGGCAAACCGCATCGACAGGTCGCGGATGGACAGCAGCGGCGCGGCGGGCTCCATGGTCAGCATGTTCATTGCGCCGCCTCTTGTTGTCTGAAATGCGCAAGCGCCTCGACACGATGGTGGCAGGCCACCTCGTGAAACTGGCCGACGGTTTCAAGCGGCGGCCGCAGGTCGCGGCATTCCGGTCCGGCGACGGGGCAGCGCGTGGTGAAGGCGCAACCTAATGGCAGCGCATTAAGCGCCGGCGGCGCCCCGGGGATTGAGTAAAGCGGCGTGCGCGGCGCGACATCGCGCGGGATCGAGCGCAGCAGCCCCAACGCATAGGGATGGCGCGCGTCAGCGATCACCTGGCTGGTGGTGCCCACCTCGCACAGACGCCCGCCATACATCACTGCCACGCGGTCGCAGGTCTGGGCGACGACGCCCATGTCGTGGGTGACGAGGATCACCGCCATGCCGAGATCGCGGCTCAGCGACTGGATCAGCCTCAGGATCTGGTCCTGGATCGTCACGTCGAGCGCGGTCGTCGGCTCATCGGCCAAGAGCAGTTGCGGGTTCGACGCAAGCGCGATGGCGATCATCACGCGCTGGCGCATGCCGCCTGAGAACTCGTGCGGGTAGTCTCCGAGCCTGTCGCGGGCGCTGGGAATACCGACCATCTCGAGCAGTTCGATCGCCCGCGCCTTGCGGGCTTTGGCATCGAGGCCGGTATGGGCGACAAGGTTTTCCGATATCTGCAAACCGACAGTCAGCAGCGGGTTGAGCGACGACATCGGCTCCTGGAAGATCATCGCGATCTCGCGCCCGCGCACCTTGCGCAGAGCTGCCTCGTCAAGCGCTGCGAGATCGCGACCTTTCCACAGGATCTCGCCGCCGACGCGGCCGCGCGGGCGGACGATGCCCAGGATCGAGCGCAAGGTGATGCTCTTGCCCGAGCCGGACTCGCCGACGAGACCGAGGATTTCGCCTGCCTTCACAGCGAACGAGACGTCGTCGACGGCGACCAGCGGATGCTGGCGCGAGCCGAATTCGGTCCTGAGATGGCGCAATTCGAGCACGGTTTCTTGTTGGGGATTGGCCATCTCAGCGTCCCTTCGGTCGAAGCAGGTCAGCAAGCGCATCGCCGAGCAGGCTGAAGCCGAGGCCGGTAAGCACGATGGCGAGGCCGGGCATCAGGCTCATCCACCAGGCGGTGAGCAGGAAGTTGCGCCCCTCCGAGATCAGCACGCCCCATTCGGCCGCCGGCGGCTGCGCGCCGAGGCCGAGATAGCCGAGCGACGAGCCAAGCAGGATGGCCAGCGCCATGTCGGTCATCCAGTAGACGATGATCGGCGACATCGCATTGGGCAGCAGGTGGCGGAAGATGATGCGGCGGTCGGAATAGCCGAGCACACGACCGGCGGCGGCGTAGTCGTTGGCCTTCTGCGTCATGATCTCGGCACGGGTGAGCCGGGCATAGTAGACCCAGTTCACGATGGTGATGGCGATGTACATGTTGACCAGGCCCGGCCCGAGCACAGCCACGATGGCGATCACCAGCACCAGAAACGGAAAGGTGATGATGGCATCGACGCAACGCCCGAAGATCGTGTCGGCGATGCCGCCATAATAGCCGACGAAAGCCCCCACGGTGACGCCGATGGTCAGCGCGAAGATGGTCGCGAAAAGCGCCATCTGCATGTCGACGCGGTAGGCCCAGATGACCCGCGACAGCACATCGCGGCCGAAATTGTCGGTGCCGAAGGGATGCGCAAGACTCGGTGCCTGCTGGATCGCCGTCATGTCGAAGGCGAGCGGATCGTAGGGTGCGAAGATTTGCGGAAACAGCGCCAGCGCGATCGACATCACGATGATGGTGAAGCCGATGACGAAGGATGGCCGCGAAAAGGCACGGCCGATGAAAACGCGGAAGCGGCCTGGCCGGTGCGGCTGGATCTGGGTAACGACGCTCATGCCTTGCGAAGCCTCGGATCAAGCATTGATTGGACGATGTCGGTGAGCAGGAAGACGACCGACACCAGCACGGCAAAGGTCAGCGTCAGTCCCTGGATCAGCGGATAGTCGCGGGCGAAGATCGCCTCCAGCATCAGCCGGCCAACGCCGGGAATGGCGAACACCGTCTCGGTCACCAGCGTGCCGCTCATCAGATTGCCGATCGACAGCCCGAGCAGCGTGACGGTTGAGACCAGCGCGTTGCGCAGCACGTGGCGGGTCATGATGATCCGAGTAGACAGCCCCTTGGCGCGGGCGAACTGGACGTAATCGGCATCGAGCACCTCGATCAGCGAAGCCCGCAGGTTTCTGAGGATAATCGCCGAGGTGTAGAGCGCGACGCTCAGCGCCGGCAGGATCAGGTGGTGCAAATTGTCGAGGAAGTTTTTGCCGTAGCCGCCAACAGGGAACCAGCGCAACTGCGCCGCCAGCACTGTCAAAAGCACCAGACCGATATAAAACACCGGCATTGACAGCCCGATCTGGAAGACGCTGCGGATGACGACATCGGTCGTGGTGTTGACGCGTGATGCCGCCAGAAAGGCGAGCGGGCCGGCAAGTACAATGGCGAGGACCACGGAATACAGCGCGAGGAAAATCGTCGTTGGCAGCCGGTCGAGAATGACTTCGGTCACCGGCGCCTTCAGCATGATCGAGCGACCGAGGTCGCCGGTCAGCGTGTTCTTGACGAAGATGACGAACTGCACCGGCAAGGGCTGGTCAAGACCGAGATTGTGACGGATCTGCTCGACCTGGGCGTCGGTCGCCTTGGCTTCCGCCATGGCGATGGCGGGGTCTCCGGGCAGCATGCGCACGAGCAGGAAGATGAAGACCATGACCAGTAGAAAGGTCGGGATGATCTGCAACAGCCGCGCCACGAGATATGAAATTGAAGCCATTTGCCAAACCTTGTGCCGGATACCGGGCAGCGCGGGCCGCCCGGTGTCCACCGATCATGCTGACGTCACTTGGCGCGCCATGCGGCCGAGAAATCGTTGGCGCCGAGCGGGGTCTGGACATAGTCCTCGATCGACTTCGACACGGCGACGGCGAAGGGCGTTTCATAGAGGAACAGCAGCGGCGCGTTCTCCGCATAGATTTCCTGCATGCGCTTGTATTCGTCCTTGCGCTTGGCAGGATCGACCTCGGAGTTCGAAGCCTCGAACAGCGTGTTGAACTCGTCGTTGTTCCAGCCGGTGCCGACGGCCTGGCGCTGTTTGTAATAGCCGAGCCAGCCGGTCACCTGCGCCGGGTCGTTGACGTCGTTGGCCCAGCCATAGGTATGGATGTCGAACTCGCCGGAACGGTTCTTGGCGCCGCGTGTCGGGTTGTCGACCTGCTCGACCTTGAGGTTGACGCCGAGAGGCGCCCACATCTGCTGCAGGGCGGTGAACAGCGTCGCATCGTCGGCGCTGCCGGCAAGCGTGGTGAAGGTGATGTCGAGGCCGCCGTCGATGCCGGCTTCGGCGAGCAGTTGCTTGGCCTTTTCCGGATTGTAGGGGTAGAGCGGCTCCGGCCCGTAATGCAGCTGGGTTGCCGCAGACATCAGCGAGGTCATTGGCTTGCCGGTGTCGAAGGTCACCAGCTTGATCAGCATGGTTTTGTCGGTGGCGTAGTTCAGCGCCTGGCGCACCTTGATGTCGGCGAGCGGGTTCTTCGAGCCGTCCTTGCGGGTGTCGCGGGTGTTGATCGGCGCGTAGATGATGCGGGTCGAGGGGAACAGCTCCATCTTCAGATTGGCGTCGCCACGCAACTCGCCGACGCGGGCGAACGGGATGAATTCGGCGACATCGACCTCGCCGGCCTGCAGCTTGAGTATGCGGGTGGCGTCGTCGGGGATGACGACGAAATCGACCTCATCGAGATAAGGCAGCGGCTTGCCGTCTTCACCGGCACGCCAGTAGTTGGGATTGCGCGCGAAGCTCATGCTTGAACCGGCAACCCGGCTCTTCATCGTGAAGGGCCCTGACGTCACCGGGTTGTTGTCGAAATAGGCCTTGGCCTTTTCCTGGTCGTTGGCGCCTGCTGCCTTTTCGAATGCCGCCTTGGAGATGATCCCGGTGTTGAAGGTGGCAAGGATCGAGGGGATGGTTGGATCGGGCTGCTTCAACGACAGCGTGAGCTTGCCGCCTTCGGCCGTCACTTTTTCGACCGAGCCGAGCAGGCCGGCCCAGGGGCCATCGGGGTTGCGGGCGCGGTCGAGCGAAAACACCACGTCGTCGCCCGTGATCGGCGAGCCATCGGAGAATTTCAGGCCGTCGCGCAGCTTGAGCGCAATCGACTTGCCATCGGCGGAGACCTCGTAGCTCTCGGCAAGGCCGGGCTCGATCACACCATCCGCGCCGTTGCGCAGCAGCGTTTCATACAGGCTGGTGATCATCCACAGGTCGGGATTCCGGTCGGCCCAGACCGGGTCGATGATCGACGAGTCGTCATAGCGTGCGAAGCTCATCGAACCACCGCGCTCGATCGCCAATGCCGATGTGGCAGCGCTCAATCCCAGTGCTGCGCCGAGCAAGAACGGCAACAAACGTTTCATGTCTTCTCCTCCTGTTGGCCTGCCGGCAGTGCCGGCGCTACGCCTCAACGGTCAGTTTGGATATTTTATCCAATTTTGCCGGACAATTTTCTTTGCGTCCGGATTGCCGCGAAGGCATTGTGCAGTTCCCCATCAAAGCGGCTGTGCGGCGGCGATCTACGCTTGCGCAACCAACTTTAGCTGGACTAAAGTTCATCGAAATAATGAAGTCAAGCGGAAACACAGTGATGCCCCTCGATATCGATGATGCGGTTGCAGCCGACGGGGATGCATCGCATCCGGACATGCCTGCCGTCGCCTCGATCGGGCAGATGCTGCGGGCACGCCGCAAGCTGATCGGCAAGACGATGAAGCAGGTAGCGGCCGAGGCGGGGCTGACCGAGGGCTTCATCAGCCAGATCGAGCGCGGGATTTCGACGCCCTCGCTGATTTCGCTCTACAATGTCGCCAACGCGCTCGAAACCAGCGTCGACACCTTCCTGTCGCAGCCGCCGGAACATGCCCACTCGATGGTTTCGCACGCCGGCGCGCGCCGCGGCTACAATGTCGAAACCAAGGAACGCGTCTACGAGCTGCTCGAGCGTGGCTTTCCCGGCGCCCAGCTCAATGGCTGCATCACCCACATGCCGCAAGGTTATGCCTCGGAGATCACGACCCATCAGGGCGAAGACTTTCTCTATCTGATCGAGGGCGAGATGCTCTACGAGATCGACGGCAAGGAGTATCTGCTCAAGGCCGGCGACACGCTGCACTTCCCTGCCTCGCTGCCGCACCGCGCCCGCAATGTGGGCCCGGGGCCGGCCCGCGAGCTCTGGGTTGGCACCACGCGCATCATCTCCGAGACCTGACCGCTACTGCTTGCGCGGCCAGGTATCGGCGAGCCGGTAACCGGCCGGCCAGGGATCGTCGGGGTCCAGCATCACTTGGTGCGTGCCGGTGATCCAGGCGCGGCCCGAAATTTCCGGAATGATCGCCGGCCGGCCGGCGACGGTGGTTTCACCGAGGATGCGGCAGTCGAAGGTCGAGTCGATGATCGAATACCCGCTGAAGCGCTGGCCGATGTTCATCAGGCCGCGGGCGTGCAGCACCGCCATGCGCGCCGAACAGCCGGTGCCGGTCGGCGAGCGGTCTAGCTTGGCCGGCTGGATCACGACCGTGTTGCGGCCATGCAGCACGCCACCTCGCTCCTCGATCGGAAGCGCCAGCTGGCAAAAGGAGATATGGTCCCATTCGGGGTTTTCCGGATGCGAAAAGCCGAGCTGCTCGTTGGCGGCGCGGGTGATCCTGATGCCGGTTTCGGCAAGTTCGCGTGCCTCGTCCGGCGTCACCGAAAAGCCCAGCGCCCGCGCATCGGCAATGACAAAGCTGTCGCCGCCATAGGCGGTATCGACCGTCAGCGTGCCCAGGCCCTCGATTTCCAGCTTGGCGTCCAGCTTGTCGGCGAAGGACGGCACATTGGTGACCGCGATCCGCTCTGCCTTGCCATTGCGGCAGGTCGCAACGACGTCGACCAACCCGCCCGGCGCTTCCAGCACAAAACGCGTCTCGGGCTCCTGCATCGGCACGATGCCGGAGTCGAGCAGGACGGTGGAAACGCAGATCGAGTTGGAGCCCGACATCGGCGGGGTGTCTTCCGGCTCCATGATGATGAAGCCCATCGCGGCACTGGGATCCGTCGGTGGCACCAAGAGGTTGATGTGGCGGAACACCCCGCCGCGCGGCTCGTTGAGTACGAAGTTGCGCAGGGCCTTGTCTTCGGCGATGAAGCGGCGCTGCTCCCACAGCGTCTTGCCGGGTGGCGGCGCAACACCGCCGACGATGACGTCACCGACCTCGCCTTCCGCGTGGCACGAAACGATGTGGATCACCTTGCTTGTGCGCATCCTTCGCCTCCTCGCGAACTCGCCATACCCGCGCCAAGACCTTTGCCGGGGTTCGTCCTGCAAGCATTCCGACGCTCCTCGGGCCGCAATGCAAGCTCGGCATCCATAGAAAAATCGGATCCAATATACAATCTGAAATATTCGATTGTATGGGAAGAGAAAGCTGGCATGTTGCCCCTCGCGCGCAATGCACCTATCACCTGAGGCTGGCCGTTCGCCGAAATCCCGCGAGGTTGACCTTCATGAAACTGGAAACCGTCGATATCAGGCAGGCCGCGTCGGCGGCCGATATCGTCTATGAGGCGCTGCGCAAGGCGATCATCGAGGGTGATCTCGCCGAAGGTGAAAATCTGAGGCAAGACCAGATTGCCTCGATGTTCAACACCAGCCGCATTCCGGTGCGCGAGGCGCTGTCGCGGCTCGAGCAGAACGGCCTGATCACCACCGAGCGCTACAAGGGCGCGGTTGTCGCTGGCCTGTCGATCGAAGAGATCGAGGAGATCTTCGAGTTTCGCGCCTTGGTCGAGGCCGAGGTCATCCGGCTTGCCGTGCCCAACATGAATGCGAGGACGCTCGACATCGCCCGCCGTCATTGCGAGGAATTCGGCGGTGAGCCCAACTCGGCCAAGTGGGGCGAGATCAATCGCAATTTCCACTACAGCCTCTACGAGGCGGCGCGGCGGCCCTATTACCTCCAGATCGTGCGTGCCTCGCTCGACCGCATCGACCGTTACCTGCGTGCGCAGCTGACATTGACCGACGGCATGAACCGCGCCCGCCGCGAACACCAGGGTATCCTCGACGCCTGCATCGGTGGCAACGCCGACAAGGCTGCCGAACTCACGCGGGACCATATTCTTGGCGCCGGCCGTGCCCTGGTGGCTTTCCTCGAGCAAACGCGCGGCAAGAACGACTGAGGGTCGAGGGTTTGCCGTTGCCGGCGCCGTCCGCGCTGGCTTCCCCAAACGGCCAAGCAATGGACTGACGCGTTTTCTTGCATGAAGGCGGTCACAACGATGAGGGTAGATTGGCCACGATAGGTTTCTTCTCGGCGCTCGCGCTATCGGCCTTTTGCGCGCTCGCATCGCTTTCAGGCGGTGCCTGGGCAGCGGAGCGCCGCGACCTTGTCATTGTCACGTCTTACCCGCCTTCCTTCATCGAGCCGTTTCAAAAGGCATTCGAGAGCCAGAATGCCGATATCCGTCTTGTCGTGGTCCAGCGCAACACGGCGAGTGCCAGCCGTTTCATCATCGAAAAGACCGAGGTTGCCGCCGATATCTTCTGGGCCTCCGCCGCGGATGCGTTCGAACTGCTGAAGCGCACGGGCGAACTGCGCCCGATCGCGCCAAGGGCCACCGGTGCGCCCGACAAGGTGCTCGGCTATCCGGTCGACGATCCAGGCGGCTACTATCTCGGCTTCGCCTTGTCGGCCTACGGCTTCGTCTACAATCCCTCCTATCTCGCGCAATACGGCCTGCCGGTCCCGCGCGACTGGCAGGACCTGATCAAGCCTATCTATTCCGGGCATATAGGCATCACCTCGCCATCGCGCTCGGGCACGACGCACCTGATCGTCGAAGCCCTGCTGCAGACCTATGGCTGGGACCGTGGCTGGGCGCTGCTGTCGCAGCTCGGCGGCAACCTGTCGACGGTCACGGCGCGCAGCTTCGGCGTTGCCTCCGGTGTCGCCCAGCGGCGTTTTGGCATTGGCATCACCATCGATTTCCTGGCGCGGGCGCCGGATTTTGCCAGTGCCGACAATGTCTTCATCGTTCCGCGCGATGCGGTCTTCGTGCCGGCGAGCATCGCCATACTTTCGCGCGCGCGCAACGTTGAGGGCGCCGAGCGTTTTGTCGACTTCGTTCTCTCGGAGGAGGGGCAGAAAATCCTGCTATCCCCGGCAGTCGGACGCATCCCGGTATTTGCGTCGTTGAACGGCGGGCTGCTGCCTGAGGAGTCCGGCAACGGCCTGCTGAAGTATCACAGCTTCGACCCATCCGCCTCGGCGGCGCGATATGGACTCGTCAATCTGATGTTCGACGATTACATCGTGCGCCGCAGGGCAGTGCTGGCGCGGTTGTGGAAGCGGCTGACCGATCTGGAGACGGCGAACATTGACGATCCGCAAAGGCAAGACATGCTCGAGAGGGCACGGGCCCTGTTGAGCATGCCACCGCTCTCGGCCGACGAGATGACCAGCCTTGCCGAGCCGCTGAAGACCGAGTGGCCGCGTGGTGCCGTGCGTTCGCCCGAGCAGCAGGCCTTTGCCCGCGCCTTGCGCAGCACCATCGAGCAAAATCTGGCTGCCGCCGAAACCCTGATCCTGACCGCATCGCGCGACCCCGCCAGCATGCGTTACCAGCCGTGGCGGCAATGATGGCGGTAGATGATCCCGGCACCGTCTCGACCAGAAACTGGCGCTTTGGCATCGGCGCCCGTCTCGCGCTGGCCTTCGTTGCCATTGTCGGCCTCGCAGTCGGGGCCTGTGTCGTCGGTTGGCTGTCTTACGAGCGTCTTTCCGGAGAACTGTCGCGCATCGCCAACGAACAGATGCCGCAGCTGGCATATGCCTCCCGGCTCTCGAAGGCGGGTGCCGACATCGGCTCGGTCACGGCCGTGCTCGCCGGTGCCGAAACGCGCACCGAGTTCAACGAGATCCGCGGCATCTACGCCGAACGACTGAAGATGCTGCAGTCACTGCTGGCCGAAAGCGACCCGAACTCGCCGGTCGGCGCGTTGCTGCCGCTGGCCAACGGCATCAACGACAATCTGCGCCAGATCGATGTCGCTGCCGGCAAGCGTTTCACGCTGCTGGAGGCCATGCGCTCGGACATCGACGAGCTCAGATGGGTGCAGGCTGATCTGCTCGACGAAGCCGAGCCGCTGGTCGAGGATATCAGGTTCAACATCGAGGCTGAGACACGCAACAGCCAGGGCACGGCGGCACTTGCCGAACAGCGCAAGAGCGAAGCGCTGCTGACCGCCGTGTCGCAGGCCAATCTGGCGACAGGTCTCATCGGCCGGCTGGTCAATGCAACGACCGCTGAAGAGGTGCAGGAAACCAACGCCTTCCTCGGCGACAGCGCCGACGAACTGGCGAGCCGGCTGGGGACACTCGTCAACTGGCCCGACAGCATCACCGTGCGCCAGCTGAGTGGCCGCATCCTGCAACAGTCCAACGCCCAGACCGGCATCCCCAACCGCAAGCGCTCCGAGATGATCCAGGCGGCCAAGCTGACCGAGCTTGCAGGCGAAAATGGTCGCCTCGTCGACGAACTCGGCCGCAAGATCGCAGCCGAAGTGGTGTCGATCGAGGCGAGCGCCAATGCCGCCGCCAAGCGGGCCACTGCTGCCATCGACACCGGGCGCAAGCTGCTTGCGGCGATCGCGGTATTGTCTGTCGTTCTGGCGCTGGTGATCGGCATCTTCTATGTCCAGCGCAACCTGCTCAGCCGCATTCGCCTGCTTGCCGACGAGGCCGGAGCCATCAGCAGCGGCCGCCAGGCTGCCGCTGTGCTGCCTGGCGGCGCCGACGAACTCGGCGATCTCGCCCATGCGCTGACGATGTTCCGGCAAACCCGTGACGAGCTCGTTCAGTCGGCCAAGCTTGCTGCCCTCGGCCAGATGGCGGCTGGTATCGGTCATGAACTCAACCAGCCACTGGCGGCCATCCGCGCCCATATCCACAGCGGCTCGACACTGATCACACGCGGCAAGGGCGAACAGGCGCTGGTCAATCTGGACAAGATCAAGGCGCTGACCGGCCGTATGGCCGACCACATCAGCCACATCCGTCGCTTTGCCCGCCGCCCGGATTCGAAACTCAGGCCAACAGACCTGTCCGCTTGCGTGCGCGATGCTCTGGCGCTGCTCGAGCATCGTTTCGAAGAGGAAGGTGTGGTTCTCGAGATGAGCCTGCCGGCTGCTGGCCAGGCCGCAGTGATGGCCGAGCCGGTGCGGCTAGAACAGGTTGCGATCAATCTGATTGCCAACGCACTCGACGCGGTCAAAGGCCGGCCTGAGAAGCATATCAGTGTCGTGGTGGAACCAGACGTTGCCGGCGCTCGGCTTATCGTCGGCGATACCGGCGTCGGCATTGCACCGGCCGATGTTGCCGCGGTGTTTGACCCGTTCTTCACCACCAAACCAGTCGGATCCGGCCTGGGTCTTGGCTTGTCGATCTCCTATAACATCGTCAAGGATTTCGGCGGCGACATCTCGATCATCGAGACCGGTACGCAAGGCAGCCGTTTTCTCGTCACCCTGAAAGGACCGGAATGACGCCCGATACGGACATCATCCTGATCGACGACGACGCCAATGTGCTGGACGCGTGCCGTGAAGTGCTGGAACTCGAGGACCTGCGCGTCGCCGCGCATGGCTCGGTCAATTCGGCCCTGGCGGGGCTGAGGGCGGATACAGCCGCCGTCATCGTTTCGGATGTTCGCATGCCCGATCATGACGGCTTCGACCTCGTGGCGGCGGTGCGCAAGATCGACAGCGAGATTCCGATCATCCTGATGTCCGGACATGGCGACATCCCGATGGCGCTGCGCGCGCTGCGTGCCGGCGCGTGGGATTTCCTGGAAAAGCCGGCGGACCCGCTGCATCTGATCGAGACCGTCCGCCGCGCCCGCGAACACCGGCATCTGGTACTCGAAAACCGGCAACTTCGGCTGTCGTCGGACACCGATGCCTGGGAGACGCGGCTGATCGGCCATTCCGCGCCGATGGTCGTCTTGCGCGAGAAACTGAAGCGGGTTGCGGGTGCTGCCACCGACGTGCTGGTGATCGGCGAAACCGGCACGGGCAAGGAAGTGACGGCCCGCGCCATTCATGATTTCAGTGGCCGCAAGGGCAACTTCGTCGCCGTCAATTGCGGCGCCATCCCCGAGACGATGCTCGAAACGGAGCTTTTCGGTCACGAGGCCGGTGCCTTCACCGGTGCCCGCGAGCGGCGGATCGGCAAGATCGAACATGCCAGTGGCGGTACGCTGTTCCTGGACGAGATCGAATCCATGCCGCTTGTCGCCCAGGTGCGGCTGTTGCGCGTGTTGCAGGAGCGGGTCATCGAACGGCTCGGCTCCAACGTCGAGCTTGCGGTCGATATCCAGGTAGTCGCCGCCACCAAGGCGGACCTGCATCTGCTGGCACGGCAAGGCAAGTTCCGTGAGGATCTCGCTTACCGCCTCGACATTGCGCGCATCGAGATACCGCCGCTTGCCGCCCGCAAGGGCGATGTCGGCCTGCTGTTCCGCCACTTTCTCGGGCTCGCCGCCAAGCGCCAGGGGCGGACGCCTCCCAAAGTGGAGGCTGCCTGGCTGGCCGAGCTCGAAGGCCGGCCATGGCCCGGCAACGTGCGCGAATTGCGCAATGTCGCCGAACGTTTTGTGCTTGGCCTGGAAGATGGTGCGGTGTTCGATCGGCCTGCAGGCAACGCCGAAAGCCTGGAGGCCCAGATGGATCGGCACGAACGGGCTGTGATCCTGGATAGCCTGGCTCATCACGACGGCCGGATCGGCGCGACCGCCGACACGCTTGGCATCTCGCGCAAGACGCTTTACCTCAAGATGCGGAAATTCGGCATCACCGCGGCCGGCGAGGCCGACGAGGAGTAGTGCATGAACCCGAAAATCGGCTTCGATTTTCGGAAAGGGATCATGCACCACTTCAAAAGCGTCACAGCGTCCATTGTGCGTGCAAGTGGACGCGCGGCGCTGTGATGTTACCTTCCTGACCCAGGCCGGGCAGGCCTGATGTTACCCTTGTTTCCCATGTCTTACCTGAAAAGCCCGGAATTCCGGGCTTTTCGCAACTGGCACGCACCTTGCTCTCCATGAATTGGCCGCCGGTATTTGGCGGTGTCATTGGGAGGAATACCTATGTTGAAGACCATTGCCGCGGCGATGCTGGTTTCGGCCGCTGCCATTTCGACCGTCTACGCCCAGGATGGCGGCAAGGTGACCGTCGTCACCTCATTTTCCAAGGACGTGACCGACCCGTTCAAGGCCAGCTTCGAGGCGGAAAACCCCGGCTTCACGCTTGACGTGCAGAACAAGAGCACCAGCTCGGGCGTGAAATATCTCGACGAAATCAAGGCCAACAACCAGGTCGACCTGTTCTGGGCCTCGGCGCCCGACGCGTTCGACAGCCTCAAGGGCAAGAGCCTGCTGGCGAAGTTCGCGCCTTTGGTGACTGGCCTGCCGGAGAAGGTCGGTTCCTATCCGGTCAATGATCCGGAAGGTTATTATTTCGGCTTCGCCGCTTCCGGCTACGGCATCATGTGGAACGACCGCTACCTCGAGGCCAACAACCTGCCCAAGCCGGCCGAATGGAGCGACCTGACCAAGCCTGAGTTCCACGACCACGTCGCGATCGCTGCACCCTCGCGTTCGGGCACGACCCATCTCACCATCGAAACCGTGCTTCAGGGTGAAGGCTGGGACAAGGGCTGGGGCACGCTCAAGGGCATCGGCGGTAACCTGCAGCAGGTGACCGAGCGCTCCTTCGGCGTTCCGGATGCCGTCAATTCCGGCCAGACCGGCATCGGCATCGTCATCGACTTCTTCGCCTTCTCGGCACAGGCCGGCGGCTTCCCCGTCAGCTTCGTCTATCCGTCGGTGACGACGGTGGTTCCGGCGAACATCGGCATCGTCGCCAATGCTCCGAACCAGAAGGGCGCTGAAGCCTTCGTCAACTACCTGCTGTCGGAAAAAGGCCAGGCCGTCCTGCTCGAGCCATCGATCCGTCGTTTGCCGATCAATCCGGCGCTCTATGCAAATGCGCCTGAAGGCTTCCCGAACCCGTTCAAGGATCCGCGCTTCCAGTCGATGATCACCTTCGACTCGGATGTGTCGAAGAAGCGTACCGATGTCGTCGATACGCTGTTCGACCAGCTCATCTCGTTCCAGCTCGATCCGCTGAAGGGTGCCACCAAGGCAATCTACGCGGCCGAAAAGGCACTGGCCGCCAAGGACGTGGCGGAAGCACGCACGCTGGTCAACGAAGCGCGCGGCCTGATCTCGGCAATGCCTGTCACCGCCGATGAAGCTGCAAGCCCGCAGATCCGCGATGCCTTCACCGGCGGCGAGCAGAAGACCGCCCGCCAGGCCGAGCTCGAGCAGCAGTGGGCATCGTTCGCGACCAAGAACTACGCCGAAGCCAAGGCCAAGGCTGAAAAGGCCCTGTCGCTCGTCGACTGACGTTTGGGCCAAAGCGGCCGCCTGCCTGGCGCGGGCGGCCAACCCCCTTCACATCCTTGATAGCAGGCGATCCTGGCGCATCGATGCAGCCGGGCCAGCCGATATCATTTCGGAGTCTGCCTCATGGCATCAGTTGCATCCATCCCGTTTCGGCGGGTTACGGCCAAGCCCGGCCAAATCGCCGCGGTGGCATTGATCGGCCTGTTTCTGGCGATCTTCCTGATCGTCCCCGCGGGAACCGTGATCTACACGGCCTTCACCGAGAAGGGCACCGGCGCCCTGACCTTCGTCAACTTCCTGGATTTCTTCCGCACTGACCTGTTCCGCCGGTCGTTCTTCAACTCGGTCTATGTCGCGGGCATGTCCGTCGTCTGGGCGACGCTGATCGCCTTACCGCTCGCAGTGCTGACCACCCGCTTCGATTTCCGCGGCTCGATGGTGATCCAGACGCTGGGCTTCGTGCCGCTGATCATGCCGCCCTTCGTCGGCGCTGTGGCCATGCAACTGCTGTTCGGCCGCAACGGAACCGTCAATCTGATGCTGTACGACTGGTTCGGCGTTCGCATCCCCTTCATGGAAGGGTTGAACGGCGTCATCTTCGTCCAGTCGCTACACTATTTCCCGTTCATCCTGATCAACCTGTCGACCAGTCTGCGCAACATCGACCGGTCGATGGAGGAGGCGGCACAGAATCTCGGCTCGTCGGGCTTCCGCCTGTTCCGCCGCATCGTGTTTCCGCTTTCGATGCCCGGCTATCTCGCTGGTGCGTCGCTGGTGTTCGTCAAGGTCTTCGACGATCTCGCCACGCCGCTGCTGCTCAACGTCAAGGACATGCTGGCACCGCAGGCCTATCTGCGCGTCACCTCGGTCGGTCTGACCGATCCGATGGGTTACGTCATCTCGGTGATCCTGATCATCGTTTCGGTTTTTGCCATGTGGCTGTCGGCCGTGGCGATGCGCGGCAAGGACTATTCGACCGTACAGCGCGGCGGCGGCGGCTTGATGCGGCGAAATCTGAGCCGTGGCGAAAGCATCGTCGCTTATGGCGTCGTCGGCTTCATCCTGCTGCTGGTGCTGTCACCACATATCGGCCTGCTGCTGCTGTCCTTCGCGACCGTGTGGTCCTACAGCCCGCTGCCGGACGATTTCACAATGGTCCACTACGCCAGGGTGTTCGACGAAAGCTCGATCTACATCAAGAACACGCTGATCTACGCTTCGCTGGCCGGACTGATCGACGTCGTCATCGGCGGCGCCATCGCCTATCTCCTCCTGCGCACCAAGGTCGTCGGCCGCCGCTGGCTCGATTGGGCCGCCACCTCGGCTCTGGCGATCCCGGGCGTCGTGCTCGGCATCGGCTATCTCCGCACCTTCTACGGCGTGACGCTGCCTGATGGCACGCCGCTGGCGACGCTGTGGGTGATGGTTGTCCTGGCACTGGCCATCCGCCGCCTGCCATACGCGTTGCGTGCCTGCTACGCCGCCTTGCAGCAGGTTTCGGAGTCGCTCGAGGAAGCCGCTGAAAATCTCGGTGCGACCAAGCAGCGGACCATCCGCCGCATCGTGCTGCCGTTGATGACCGGCGGTCTGCTTGCCGGTTTCGTCACCAGCTTCTCGACCGCGGCAGTGGAGCTATCGGCGACGCTGATGCTGATCCAAAGCAATTCGGACGCACCGATCGCCTACGGCATCTACGTCTTCATGCAATCGCCGGCAGGGCGTGGGCCAGGTGCGGCACTCGGCGTCATCGCCGTCATCATGGTGGCACTGTGCACGCTGCTTTCGCACTACGTCATCGAGCGCCGGCAAAAGGCTATCGGGTCGGCCAAATAGGAACTTGGGGAGAGAGAACAATGAACATGAACACCACCACCGCCGGCCTTGCGCCAAGCCCCGCCAAGGCGATCAGCATTCGCGACGTCAACCTGTTCTATGGCGACCTGCAGGTGCTGAAGGACATCAACCTGGACATCCAGCCGGGCGAGTTCTTCGCCTTTCTGGGACCATCGGGCTGCGGCAAGACCACCTTGCTCAGGTTGATTGCCGGCTTCAATACCGCCCGCCAGGGTAGTGTCGTCGTCGGTGGCGTCGACGTGCTCGACATGCCACCATGGAAACGCGACATCGGCATGGTGTTCCAGTCCTACGCGTTGTGGCCGCATATGACGGTGGCCCGCAACGTCGCTTTCGGACTGGAAGAGCGCCGGCTGCCGCGCGCCGAGGTCGAGCGCCGCGTCGATGCCGCGCTCAACCTGGTCGGGCTGAAGCACCTGGCCGAGCGCCGGCCGTCACAGCTGTCAGGCGGACAGCAGCAACGCGTCGCCCTTGCCCGCACCATTGCCATCGAGCCGAAGGTGCTGCTGCTCGACGAGCCGCTGTCGAATCTCGACGCCAAGATGCGTGTCGAGGTGCGGCGCGAACTGCGCGAGCTGCAGCAGCGCCTGCAATTGACGACGATCTTCGTCACCCACGACCAGGAGGAAGCCAACACCGTTTGCGATCGTATTGCGGTGTTCAACGAAGGCCGCATCCAGCAGGTCGGCACGCCGATGGGGCTCTACGAGAAACCGGCAAACCTGTTCGTCGCCAACTTCCTCGGCACCGCCAACATCCTGGATGGTCACGTCGTCGGCGCCGGTGCTGACCGCCTGTTCGAGGTGCCTGGGGCCGGCAGCATCCCGATCCCGGCCGGTACCTCCGTGCCGCGTGGCGCCAAGCTCGTCTTCCGTCCGCAATATGCCACGATCGGCAGCGTTGCGCCTGGCGCGGTCGCGCTTGCCGGCACCGTCACGCACCGGGAGTTCCTCGGCGCGACCGTGCGCTATGGCGTGCAGGTCGGTACGGCTTCGGTGCTGGTCGACGTGCCCTTCCATTCCGGCGACGCGTTGCTCGAGACGGGTACGCGCACGTCCGTGGGGCTGCAGCCGTCATCGGCCCAGTGGCTTGCCGAATGACATCGTGGCCGCCGGCTCAGCCCGGTGGCCATTTCCTCCCATTTTCATCACCTAGAAATTTATGCCCTTTCATTTTCCCGACATGCTCGTCATCCGTCATGGCGAAACCCAATGGAATGTTGCCGGCCGCCTGCAGGGCCACAAGGACACGCCGCTGACGGCCAATGGCGTGCGGCGCACCCTTGATGTCGGCGCCTATCTCGCGGCACGCGTCGCCGCATGCCAGGGCGCCCGGTTCTGGGTCAGCCCACTAGGCCGCGCCCGCCAGACGGCATCGATCCTGGCCGATGTCTGGGGCGTCCAGTTCGATCGCTTCGTCGATCAGACATCGTTGGTTGAACGTGCCTTTGGCGTCTGGGAGGGCCGCTCATACGATGAAATCGAGAGGGTATTTCCCGAACAATTCCTGGCTGACCGTGCCAATCCCTGGAGCTATGCGATGCCCAGCGGCGAAAGCCATGTCGAGTTGATGGCGCGAATGCGATCCTGGCTCGTGGGTCTCGACCGTTCGATACCGCACGTCGTCGTTGCCCACAGTGTCAGCCTGCGGGCGCTGCGCGGTGTCTACACTGGCGCCGCACCCCAGGACATTCTCGGCTACTGCGAACCACAAACCGCAGCATACTGGCTGTCAGGCGGCCGTGAGACCTTGCTGGACGCACTGGCCGAGCGGGCCATCAGCGTAGCCGGCTGAGATCGGCGGCGCGGTTTTCGATGATTGCTTCCATGGAAAAGAAGCCTGTCACCGTTGCCAGGTCGAAATTGGTGATCAGCTTCTGGTAAAAGGCGTCGTAGCCCGACATGCCCCTGGTCACCACCTTGATCAGATAGTCCCAATCGCCGCCGATGCGGTAGAAGTCGGTCACTTCGGGCATGCGCTCGACGTGCTTGCGGAAATTGTCCGCCCATTCCTTGGAATGGTGGCGGGTGCGGATCATCACGAACACCGTCAGGTCGTAGCCGAGTGCCGCGAGGTCGATGTCGGCATGGGTGCCGCGGATCAGGCCTGACGCGTTGAGCCGCTGCAGGCGACGCCAGCAGGCGTTTTGCGACAGCCCGACGCGCTCGGCCAGATCGCGTTGGGAAATGGCGCCATCCTTTTGCAGACACGCCAGAATCTTGTGGTCGATTTCGTCGATTTTTTCCATTGTTCCGATCATATGACCCAAGTCTTCGGCAAAGTCGCGCGAAAACGATAAGGTTTCATCTGCCATATCCGATTAGAATCGTCCCCTGTTGATTGCGGGAGAGTTTCGATGAAGACCGAGCGCTGCGAAAAGCCTGGCGGCACCGGCTTGCTGGACAAGTTCAAGGAATGCCTCGCCGTACGCGACGTCGTGACCGAGCTGAGAAGCGGTCTCGTCGGCAAGGACGCCACTGTCGACGGGCCGTTCGGCCCGAAGGCCATGGTCTATGCCGACTATGTCGCGTCGGGCAGGGCGCTGATGCAGATCGAGCGCTTCGTCCTCGAAGAGGTCTTGCCCTACTACGCCAACAGCCACACCGAAGCTTCCTACTGCGGTGGCATGATGACCCGTCTGCGCCGCGAGGCGCGTGCGGCGATCGCTCGATGCTGCGGCGCGAGCGACGCGCATGCCGTCATCTTCGCTGGGTCGGGTGCGACGGCTGGCATCAACCGTCTGGTCAAGCTGCTGGGCGTCACTGATGCCGTAGCCGCCGGCAAGCAGGTCCGCGTCATCATCGGACCCTATGAGCACCATTCCAACATCCTGCCCTGGCGCGAAAGTGGGGCAGAGGTGATCGAGATCGCAGAATGCGCTGCTGGTGGGCCTGATCTCGCCGCACTGGACGAAGTTCTGCAATGGCAGGCCGACCTCACCGTCTGCGCGTTCTCGGTTGCCTCCAA
Source organism: Aminobacter carboxidus (assembly GCF_014863355.1). Classification (GTDB taxonomy): domain Bacteria; phylum Pseudomonadota; class Alphaproteobacteria; order Rhizobiales; family Rhizobiaceae; genus Aminobacter; species Aminobacter carboxidus. The sequence continues at coordinate 284,733 of NZ_JACZEP010000003.1, forward strand.
CGTCACCGGCATCATCACCGATGTCGCTGCCGTCACCAGGCAGGTCAAGGCGGCGGGCGCAAAGATCGTCTGGGACTACGCCGGTGCCGGGCCTTATATGCCGATCGCCATGTCGCCGGCTTCCGAAGCCGAGATCGATGCGGTGGTCATCTCGCCACACAAGTTCCTCGGCGGTCCCGGCGCTTCGGGCGTGCTGATCGTGCGCCGCGATGCGGTTACGACGGACAGACCGTCATGGCCGGGCGGTGGCACCGTCAAATTCGTCTCGCCCTCGGGTCACGACTACAGCACCAGCCTGGAAGCTAGGGAGGAGGCGGGCACGCCCAACGTGATTGGCGACATTCGTGCCGCCCTTGCTTTCCTGGTCAAGGAGGCGCTCGGCGCCGACGCAATGCAGGCTCGCAACACTGATTTGGCCAGCCGCGCAATGTTGGCGTGGAATGGCGCCGAAAACATCGAGTTGCTCGGTGCCCTGGCACCGCAAAGACTGCCGATCTTTTCCTTCCGGGTGAAGGACGGCAAGGGTGGCTATGTTCACCAGCAGCTCATCACCCGCATGCTCAGCGATCGCTTCGGCATCCAGGCGCGCGGCGGCTGCGCTTGTGCTGGCCCCTATGTCCATCGCCTGCTGTCAATCGGTGAGGCGGAATCGCAGCGCATGCGCGAAGCGATCCTCGCCGGCGACGAGATCAGCAAGCCGGGTTTTGTCAGGCTCAATTTCAGTGTGCTGTTGCCGGAAGACAAAGTGCAGTTCATCCTCGATGCGGTCCTGAAGCTGGCTTCGGACGCGGTGCAGTATCAGGAGCGCTACGATTTCGATGCCAGCCGCGCGATCTTCTACCCGCGTGCTGCCGAAATGGCGGAGGCTTGAGAAATGGCAAGACCGGATGTCGCCGCCTTTTTCGATCCACGCACCTGGTCGGTTCAGTACGTCGTTTCCGACCCGCGAACCCGCAAATGCGCGATCATCGATCCGGTTCTCGACTTCGACGAAAAGTCGGGTGCGACGGCGACCGCCAACGCCGACAAGCTGCTCGATTTTGTGCGCGAACAGGACCTCGAGGTCCAGTGGGTCCTCGACACACACCCGCATGCCGACCATTTCTCCGCAGCCTCCTACCTGAAGGCGAAGACGGGCGCGCCGACGGCGATTGGGTCGCGCATCGTCGACGTCCAGAAGCTGTGGGCCGGCATCTACAACTGGCCGGACCTGCGCACCGACGGATCGCAATGGGACCGCCTGTTCGACAAGGGCGAAACGTTTGCGATCGGCGACATCAAGACGGGCGTGATGTTTTCGCCTGGCCATACTTTGGCCTCCGTCACCTATGTCGTTGGCGATTCAGCCTTCGTGCATGACACCGTCTTCATGCCGGACTCGGGCACCGCGCGCACCGATTTCCCCGGCGGCAGCGCCAATGCGCTATGGTCGACGATCCAGGACATCATGGCGCTGCCTGGGGATACCCGCATCTTCGTCGGCCATGATTACCAGCCGGGCGGGCGCACCCCGCTGTGGGAGAGCACCGTCGCTGCCCAGAAAAGCCAGAACATCCACCTGACGCGTTATGCACGCGAGGAGGAATTCGTAGCCTTCCGCAACGAGCGCGACGCCACCTTGCCGATGCCCAAGCTGATCCTGCATGCGCTGCAGATCAACATCAACGGCGGGCGGCTTCCCGAGCCCGAAGCCAATGGCCAGCGCTACCTCAAGTTTCCTCTCGATGCGCTGAATGGGGCCGCCTGGGGCTGAGGCTCAGTCGAGCAGCGACCATGCAAACTGGGCCGACACGGCAAGCAGAAGGCGCTTAGGGCACAAACGACATCGCCCGGCCGCGCCAGGACAGCGCGGCACGTGCTGTCACATGCGGTTCAGTGAGCCGCGCGATAGATCGACAGGATGTCGTCGCGTGCCAGTTCACGCGGGTTGTTGTCGAGCAGGCGACGGATGGCGAAAGCGTCATCGGCCATCGTCTCCAGGTCGTTTTCCGGCACTCCGAGCTTCGACAGGCGCATCTCGATGCCGAGCGAGGCGCAATAGTCGTACGTCGACCCGAACACGTCCTGCACCGCATAGGCTGCGGGCAGGCCGAGCGCTGAAAGGACATGGCCCGTCTTTTCGACAGCTGCCGGAAGGTTGAAGGCAAGCACATGCGGAAAGATCAGCGCGTTGGCAGCACCATGGGCGACGTGCCAGCGCGTGCCGAGCGGGTAGGCGAGCGCGTGACCGCCCGCCGTGTTGACCGGGCCGAGGCAGAAACCACCATAGAGCGAGGCGAGCGACAGGCCGGCGCGGGCCTCGACGTCGCTGCCGTCCTTGACCGCGCGGGTGAGATAGCGGCCGACCAGCTTCACGCCTTCCAGCGCGTAGAGGTCGATCATCGGATGCGCCTTCTTGTTGGTGTAGGCCTCGACGCAGTGAGCCATGGCGTCGACGCCTGTTGCAGCAGTGACGGCTGGCGGCACGGTCATCGTCAGCGCCGGATCGACGATTGCGATGTCGGCCAGCATCTCGATGCTTTCGACAGCGAGCTTGGCTTGCGTTTCGGGATCGGTGACGAGCGCACGGATGCCGGCTTCGCTGCCGGTACCAGAGGTCGTCGGCACCTGGGCGAGGGCGACGCGCCGACGCGCCGCCTTGCCGACACCGACGATGTCCTGCACCCGCTGGCTGGTGCCGACCATGACCGAGACCAGCTTGGCGAGGTCCATGGCGCTGCCGCCGCCGAAGCCTATGATCAGGTCGGCCTGCGAGCGGGCGGCCAGTTCGAGCACCTTTGCCAGATTGGGCAGGTCCGGCTCGGGCCGCACCTCGCCGAAGACGACGGTCTCGACACCGAGGGCGAGGGTGTCGACACGAGCAGCGTTGAAGGCGTCCGCGACGACGAGTGCCTTGCTGACATTGCGCGCCTTCACCCAGGGGTCGAGCCGCGCGGCGACGCCAGGGCCGAACTCGATGATTGGCGGACGAACGATCGTGATGGGCGTGTTGAGACCGGTCATCGTCAGTGCTCCATCTGAATATGGCTGCCGCCGTCGCGCATGATCAGAAAGCCCCTGAGGACAGGCGGATGTATTTGATGGCGCGGCGGAAATAGGTGAAGGCGACGTGGATCACCCCGTCCGTGGTCGCGAGGATCGACGGGTAGGAGAACTCGCGATTCAGCCCGTCCTTGGAATTGTTGGTCAGGCAGAAGCCGTCGCCGGTTTCGAGGTCGATCCGGTTGCCGAAGGTCTCACCGGCGTCGGACGAGAAGGCGAGGCAAAGCGGCGCGCGTGGGACGCCCCAGACTGCCTTGCGGCCCGAGAGCTGAACGGCTGCCGATATTGTCTCTGCCTCATCACCCTCGATTTCGTCATAGAGTGACAGGCGCCTGTCGGCGGACATCGATGCATTGGCGTGGTTGTAGACGATGGCGATGCGGCCATCGCTCGTACGCACCGCCTGCACCGAAGAGTTGTTGTTGGGCAGGTCCGTTGCTTCAGGTGCGCTCCAGCTGCGGCCACCGTCATGTGAGCGGCTGCGCAGCACCTGCTCGGAAAAGCGGTTGCGGTAGAGCGCCACCATCTCGTCGCCGCCGAGCGGCACGATGTTCATGTGCACCGCGCCGATGCTGTCGCGTACGTCGTGGATCGCCCAGCTGGCGCCGGCGTCGGTGGAGATCAACACTGCAGCGGTGTCGATATCGCCGCTCCAGCGCGTGCCTGAAATGCCAATGCATCGGAACACCGGCAGCAGCCACGCCCCGGAACCATTCACGATGATCGGCTGGCGCACGAAGGTGCCCGGGATGTCGCAGAGGACGGACACCTCGCCGAAGGTCCTGCCGTCATCGTCCGAAATGCGGCGCTTGACGACGGCGCCGTCCTGATGGCCCGAGGTCTGCGAGGTGTAGAGCAGCCAGACCTTGCCGTCAGGGGCATTGAACAGCAGTGGGTTCTGCTCGGATTTCTGCGCGTCGTCCGTCATCTTCTCCGGCACGGACCAGACGTCCGAACCGGGCGTAAGTCGCGACATGTAGATCGAGATGTCGCCCATGCCCTCCATGGTGCCGCCGAACCAGACGCAGGCGAGCGTACCGTCGGAGAGCAGCGAAAGGTTGGCGGCGTGGTTCTGCACTGTCGGCGACGGCAGGAAGGCCTCAGTGCGGCCGGGCGCGGTCGCGCGCATTTTGCCGTCCATGCGGGCGGCGACCTCGGCGTGGGTCAGAACTGCTGCATCTGGGTCCGCTGGTGCCGTATTCGTGGTCATGGAACCCTCCTTACGGCAGCTGTTCGAGCTGCGGGTTAAGTGCGGCGATCTCGCCTTCGCTCAGCCCGACCAGCGGTGGCCGCAGACGCTGCCATGCCTTTTCGCCGTGCTTCAGGCCGACCATCGCCTTGATGGTCGGGATCTGGGCGTAGCTGTTGGAGAGATTGCGCCAGGCATTGATACGCGCCTGTGCCGCTTCGACCTTGGCCACTTCGCTCGGGATGGCGTGGTTGTCGAACACCGTGCGCAGCGAATCCGCGATCAGGTTGGAGGTGGCGGTGATGCAGCCGGCGCCGCCTTCGCGCAGAAGCGGCAGCATTAGCGGGTCAGCACCTGGAAATACGGCGAAGCCGGGATAGGCCTTCACCAGCGCCTGCATGTTGGCGAAGTCGCCTTTGGATTCCTTGATGCCGACGACGGCCCTTGGGAAGGCCTTGATCAGACGGCCGACGAGTTCCACTGACAGCGAAATGCCCGACACCTGCGGGATATGGTAGAGCACGACCTTGAGCCGATCGTCGGCGACGCCTTCAAGGATGCGTGAATAGGCGTCGAACAGGCCGTCGTCTGATACACCCTTGTAGTAAAAGGGCGGCAGCATCACCACCTTGTCGATCCCAATGGATAACGCATGGCGGGTCAGGTCGATGGTCTCGGGGATGGCCGCGACGCCGGTGCCGGGCATCAGTCTGTCGACCCCGACGCCTGCCTTGACGACGCTCTCCAGCATCGCCTTGCGCTCGCCAAGCGAGAATGAATTGGCCTCGCCCGTGGTGCCGAGCAGAGCAACGCCATGGCAGCCCTCATCGAGCAGCCGCTGGCAGTGCGCCGCGAGCAGGCCGTGGTCAGGCGAAAGGTCGGCATTGATCGGCGTGGCGGCGGCGGAGAAGACGCCAGAGATTGCGAATTTCGTCATGCTGTCACCCGAGGCGTTCCGGCAAGCTTGCGCGCATAGGCGATCGCCGCATTCATGTTGACGTGGTTGGCCTTGCCAGTCCCGGCAATGTCGAAGGCGGTGCCATGGTCGACGGAAGTGCGGTCGATCGGCAGGCCGAGTGAGATGTTGACGCCGCTGTCGAAGGCCACCAGCTTCATCGGGATGTGGCCCTGGTCGTGATACTGCGCGACGACGAGGTCGAAGGCGCCGGAATAGGCGCGGTGGAAGACTGTATCAGGTGGCACCGGCCCGTAGGCGTCGATGCCCTCGGCCTTGGCCGCGGCGATGGCTGGTGCGATAAACTCGTCATCCTCGGTGCCGAACAGGCCATTTTCACCGCAATGTGGGTTGAGGCCGGCGACCGCGATGCGCGGGTTTTCGACGCCGATGCGGCGCAGGTGGCGATAGCCGGTGCGGATGGTCTCGAGAATGCGCTCCGGCCTGACCCGGGCAATTGCTTCCTTGAGCGACACGTGGGTCGAGACATGGATAACCGACATGCGCTCGGCAGCGAGCAGCATCCAGGATGAGCGCGATCCGGTGAGATGCGCCAGCATTCCGGTGTGGCCGTCATAGTGGTGCCCGGCGAGGTTCAGCGCTTCCTTGTTGATCGGGGCGGTGACGATGCAGCCGATCTCGCCGGCGGTCGCAGCTTCCACCGCGCGTGCGATGAAGCGGAACGAGGCGTCGCCGGCGCGGGTGTCAATCTTGCCGAAGGCGATCGGGCCGCCGTCGATGGCGACATGCTCGACGGCAACCGTGTCGACACTGTTGGAGGCGGGTGCAAATTTCAGCGCTGCGCCGACGATCTTGGCTGCAGCCTCAAGGCTGTCGCGATTGCCAAAGACGCGGATGGTGGCGCGGTCGGCGGCACTCATCTCGACGAGCGACTTGCAGATGATCTCGGGGCCAACCCCTGCGGGGTCTCCCATGGTGATGCCTATCGTGCGGCTAGAACTCGCCATCGCTCCCTGTCCGTCTTGTCTGCCGGCGACACCAGGGTTGTGGTGCGCGGCTGCCTGGAATCCTCCCGAGCACATGCACCCGCGGTGCCAACTGCACTTGGACTATGGCCGGAAAACTGACCACAAGCAGGAAAGTTGTCAAGTTGCTTTTTCATCTCAGGGTCAACGGACCGCCGCGATGAATGCGCTAACAGTATGATATTACGATAGTATTTTGATGTCATTTTACCTGTGCCTAATTATTGCGGGTGGCGATCTGAAAAAATGAATTGACATGTTTACAATATGACGGCATTTGTTCGGCCACGGTAGCCGCTTCCGTGTCTGTTGCCTTTCGACTGACCAGAGCATCGCCGTTCACGGGTTTCAGGGAGGAAATTGTGATGTCGAAACGGAATACCGAGACTCCGTCGCGTGCCGGGATGACCCGCCGCGACGCGCTCAGGCTCGGCCTGGGCAGCGCTGTGGGCTTCACGCTGCTCGGCCTCAACGCCAAGATCGTCTTCGCTCAGGAAGGGCAGGTGCTGAAGGTCGCCAATCCGGCCTTCAATCAGGACTGGTCGCCGCTGCGCGGCGGTGGCGTGCCCTATCGCTGGAACTCGGCGTGGTGGGCCTCGCCGATGTATTTCGACAGCGAAGGCAAGATCCATCCTTATGTCTTCGCCAGCTGGGAAGGCTCGGCCGATTCCAAGACCTGGACATTCAAGCTCGACCCCAAGGCGACCTTCTCGGACGGCAGTAAGATCACCTCGGCCGACGTCGCCGGGTCGTGGAACGTGGCGGCCATGCCCGGCACCAAGAGCCAGCGTGCCGACCAGGTGCTCGCCAAGGTAGCAGGCTTTGCCGAAGTGACTGGCGGCAGTGCGGATACCATTTCCGGCGTCGCCACACCCGACGAAGGCACTGTCGTCGTGACGCTGAACGAGGCCGACCCGATCTATTTCATGCGCGTCGCCAATCACATCGTGCCGATCACCAAGGCATCGCAGTCACGCGGCGAGGACGGCAACGAGATCCAGGACTGGTTCACGCCCGATGCAGGTGCGGTCTATTCCGGCCCGTTCAAGCTGACCAGCATCGACATCGACGCCGGCAAGCTGGTGTTCGAACCGAACGAGCATTTCTTCGGTCCTAAGCCGAAGCTGGCCCGCATCGAGATCACCTCGATCGAGGACAACGTCACGGCAACCTCGTTGCTCAAGTCGGGCGAGTTCAACGCCCACACCGAGCTCGTCACCTCGACCATCGTGCAGGACCTCGGCGCCGAATTCGCCTCGGGCCCGCTGATCCCGACCAGCCAGCACTTCTGGTTCAATTCCAAGCGTGCGCCGATGGACGATCCGAAGGTTCGCCAGGCGCTGATCATGGCCGTCGATCGCGATGGCCTGATGAAGGCATCGTTCCCCGATGGCCCGCACAAGAAGACCGACCAGGTGCTCAACTCGGTGCCCGGCGCTGACAATTCCGGCTTCGAGCCATACCCCTACGATCCGGAAGGTGCCAAGAAGCTGCTCGCCGAGTCGACCTATGGCGGCCCGGAGCGCCTGCCCAAGATCCTGTTCGTCGGCATCTCCTCGCCGGCAAACGAAGCGGCGGCCCAATTCATCGCCGAGCAGTGGCGCCAGAATCTCGGCATCACCGCCGTCGACATGAAGCCGCAGCAGGACGCCTATGCTGGACCCGACCAGAACGCGGTGCAGATCTTCCGCGACGATGTCGGCACGCGCGTGCCCGACGCCGCGAGCTATCTCGCCGGCTCGATCGCCTCGACCTCGTCCAACGCCCAGAACAAGCTCGGCGGCTACAAGAACGACAAGGTCGACCAGTTGCTGGCCGAAGCCGCTACCAAGGCGGCAGACGACCCGCAGCGCGTTGCTCTCGCCCAGGAAGCCCAGAAGGCCTTCCGCGAGGACTGGACCTTCATCCCCTGGTACGCACAGGCGATGTCCCGCTGGGCCAATGCAAATGTGAAGGGCATCGACAAGAACCTCGATTGGCAGGTTGTCGCCCCTTGGGAAATCACCATCGGCTGATGCCGTGGTGACGCGCACGGGGGCTCGGCCCCCGTGTTATGCTCCTCGTTAGGACTAACCGTGCGGTGGGAGGCCGCCCGCCATGCTGCGTTATATTGCAACACGGCTGCTGCTGTGGATCCCGTCCGTTCTGCTGGTCATGCTGGCGGTCTATGCCATGGCCTATTTTGGCGCCGGCGACCCGATCAAGCTGATCTTCCTGCGCGCGCCCGGCGACGTCGCCTACAATCCCGAAAAGATCGAGGCGATCCGCGATGCCGCCGGCCTCAACCGGCCGTTCCTCGTCCAGTTCGGCAGCTACATCCTCAACCTGATCCAGGGCAATTTCGGCAATTCGCTGACCTCGGGCCGCTCGGTCTGGGCAATGGTTTCAGCCGCCGCACCTGTATCGTTCAAGCTCGGCCTGTGCGCCGTCGTGCTGACCGCCGTCGTTGCCGTTCCGCTCGGCATGATCGCGGCGATGAACCAGAATACCAAGGTCGACTACGCGATCCTCGGCTCGGCCTTGTTCCTCTGGGCCATTCCGGCCTATGTCGCCGGTCCGTTGCTGATGGTGCTCCTGATCCTCATCCTGCCCGGCGGCAGTGTTCCCTACGGCTGGGGCGGCATCTTCGATGTGCGTATTCTTTTGCCGCTGCTCGTGCTCTCGTTCCAGCCGATCGCGCTGATCGTGCGCCAGACCCGGGCCGCCGTGATCGAGGTGTTGTCGGAGGATTTCGTTCGCACCGCTCGCGCCAAGGGCGTGCCCGAGATGGTGGTGGCCTTCCGGCACATCCTCCGGCCGGTGCTGACGCCCGTCGTCACCCAGCTCGGCCTGATCATGATCACCATCGTCAATGGCGCCATCTTCGTCGAGCTGGTGTTCGGTCTGCCCGGCCTCGGCCGATTGACCGTCTCGGCGCTGACCAATTCCGACTATCCCGTCATCCTGGCCATCACGCTGATCGGCTCGTTCCTGGTGATGCTGTCGAACCTTTTGGTCGACGTGCTCTATCCGCTGCTCGATCCGCGCGCCAACGACACGATGAGGAGCCGCTGACATGACGATCACGCCCGTCAATCTCTCCTCGTCAGTGGCCGACGACGAGCCCCCCGTCAGCTTGTGGCGCGATGCCTGGCACCGCCTGGTTCGCAACAAGCTGGCGGTCGCCGGTCTCGCCGTGGTCGTCCTGCTCGCCTTCGTCGCTGTCTTCGGCCCCTGGTTGACGCCCTACGACTTCCTGACCCAGGACCTGAACGCCCGCAACCAGGCGCCATCGTTGGCCCATCTGTTCGGCACCGACGATCTCGGCCGAGACGTCTTCTCTCGTGTCGTTTACGGCACCCGCACGGCCTTCGTCGTGGCCATCGTCGTCACGACGATCGCAGTTGCCATCGGCGTGACGCTCGGCGCCATGGCCGGTTTCTTCGGCGGATTGTTCGACCGTACGGTCATGTGGTTCACCGACATGACCATGTCGGTGCCCAACTTGTTGCTGGTCGTGGTCATCAACGCTTCGCTGAAGACGCCGATAACCGCCTGGATGGAAGCGCGCTACCAGGCGACGCTGAACCCTTTCTACCGCGAAACCATCTGGGTCGATTTCCTCTTGGTATTCGGCTCGATGGCGCTGATCAGCTGGCCGCCCTATGCCCGCTTGGTGCGCGCCCAGGTGTTGTCGATCCGCGGCCGGCCCTACGTCACCGCCGCCCGCGCACTTGGCCTGACCAACCGGCTGATCCTGATGCGCTACATCGTGCCCAACGCCATCGGCCCGCTGATCGTCTCGGTCAGCGCTGGGCTCGGAACGGCGATGGTGCTGGAGAGCGCCTTTTCCTTCCTCGGCGTCGGCGTCAATCCGCCCACGCCAAGCTGGGGCAACATGATCTCCGACGGCCTGCGCGTCTGGCAGCACTACCCACACCTGCTTGCCGCTCCAGCCGCCGTGCTCGGCCTCGCCACCGTCGCCTTCTCGTTCCTCGGCGATGGCCTCAACGACGCTCTCAACCCGAGGGGCAGCAAATGACCGCTCCCGAAATCCAGAAGCCGCTGCTCGACGTTCGCGGCCTGACCATCGAGATCGAAACCCGCCGTGGTCCTGCTGTCATCGTCGACGGTATCAACCTCACCGTTGGCAAAGGCGAGACGGTTGGCGTCGTCGGCGAATCCGGCTGCGGCAAGAGCCTGACCATGCTCTCCCTGGTGCGGCTGTTGCCCAACAAGATCAAGGTCAAGGGCGGCACCGCCGAGTTCGCCGGCCGCGACCTGTTAAGGATGTCGAAGTCGGAGCTGCGCCAGGTGCGCGGCGGCAAGATCGGTTTCGTCTTCCAGGATCCAATGACCTCGCTCAACCCGGTGATGCGCATCGGCGACCAGCTCTGCGAGCCGCTGATCTACCATCGAAGCATGAACAAGGCCGAGGCGCGCACGCGCGCGATCGAATTGCTGAGGCTGGTCGGCATCCCGGGCCCGGAGCAACGTATCACGGCCTATCCGCACGAACTGTCGGGCGGCATGCGCCAACGCGTGATGATCGCCATGGGCCTTGCCTGCGACCCGGAACTGTTGATCGCCGACGAACCGACCACCGCGCTCGACGTGACCATACAGGCGCAGATCGTCGACCTGGTGAAGGACCTGCGCAAGAAGCTCAACATGTCGGTGGTATGGATCACCCACGACCTCGCACTGATTGCCGGCCTGGTTGATCGTGTCGCCGTGCTCTATGCCGGAACCGTGGTCGAAGATGCTCCGGTTGGCGAACTCTTCGCCAGGCCGACCCATCCCTACACACGCGGATTGCTGGCCTCGATCCCGAAGCTGTCGGACGAGCGTGCGAGCCGGCTGTCCTCGATCGGTGGCACCCCGCCCGAGCCGGGACGTCGCCCCAAGGGCTGCCCGTTCGCGCCACGCTGCGCGCTGGCCGAAGCTGTGTGCCACGAACGTGTGCCGGCGCTTGAACCGGTTGTCGGCAGCAATGGCCACCGCGTCGCCTGCTTCGTCGCCCAGCGCCAGATGATGGAGGCCGCGTGATGGCTGCCGAACCGCTGATCAAGGTCGAGAACCTCGTCAAGCATTTCGTCGTCCGCCTCGGCGCGTTTGGCGAACGCGGGGCGACCGTCTATGCAGTCGACGACGTCAACTTCGACATCTTCGCCGGCGAGACGCTGTCGCTGGTCGGCGAATCCGGCTGCGGCAAGTCGACCACCGGTTTCACCTTGCTCAACCTGCAGAAGGCAACCTCGGGCAAGGTCATCTTCCAGGGTGAGAATATCGTATCGCTCGACGAGAAGCGCATGCGTCCCTATCGCCGCGAGCTGCAGATCGTCTTCCAGGATCCCTATTCGACGCTCAACCCGCGCATGACAATCGGCGAAGTCGTCGGCGAGCCGATCCTGTTTCACAAACTCGCCACCAAGGCCGAGTTGCCGGAGCGGGTGTCGCGCCTGCTTGGAGATGTCGGCCTGCCCGCGCGTTTTGCCCAGCGCTACCCGCACGAACTGTCGGGCGGCCAGCGCCAGCGCGTCGCCATTGCCCGGGCGCTCGCCTGCCAGCCGAAATTCATCGTCTGCGACGAGGCGATCTCGGCGCTCGACGTGTCGGTGCAGGCGCAGATCATCAACCTGCTGCTCGATCTGCAGGAAAAATACGGCCTGACCTATCTCTTCATCGCCCACGACCTCGCCGTCGTGCGTCATATCAGCGACCGGGTCGGGGTGATGTATCTCGGCCGTCTTGCGGAACTCGCGACACGCGAACAGCTGTTTTCCAACCCACTGCATCCCTACACCAAGGCGCTGCTTTCCGCCGTGCCGGAAGCGGACCCGGAACTGGAGAAGACGCGGCAGCGGCAGATCCTCGTCGGCGACGTGCCGAGCCCGCTTTCGCCGCCGGCCGGCTGTCGTTTCCACACGCGCTGCCCCATCGCCATGGACAAGTGCAGGGCCGTCGTGCCCGAGTGGCGCGAGGTGGTCACCGGCCACCACGTTGCCTGCCATGCCGTCGACATGGGAACCGCAGGATGACGCTGATGCTCGCCATCGTCGCCGACGACCTGACCGGAGCGCTCGATACCTCGGCGCCCTTTGTCGCATCGGGACTGAAGGTGGCGGTGGCGATGACACCCGACGCGACCGGCAAGGCGCTGGCGAGCGAACCCGACGTCTTTGCCGTGAGCACGGCTTCGCGAGCGCTGTCGGCGGAGGTCGCCTCAGCCCGGATACGCGACGTGGCGAGCCGATTGATGCCGCATGCCCCTGGCATCGTCATGAAGAAGATCGACTCCCGGCTGAAAGGCAATGTCGGCGCCGAGGCCGATGCGCTGGCCGAGGCCTCGGGCCGCGAGGCTCTGGTGGTGGCACCTGCCGTTCCGGACCAGGGCCGTACCACACGCGACGGTGCGGTCGTCGGTCGCGGTGTCGATATGCCTTTGCCTATCTTGCCGATATTTTCTGGAATTGCCAGGCGCGTCTCCGTCCGCAACTCTGACACCGACGCCGATCTCGATCAGGTCGTCGCTGGCACCGACTGGAGCAACAGCGTTGCGGTCGGGGCACGGGGGCTGGGCCTGGCATTCGCCCGTCGTCTGCGGGCCAACGACAATTCGAAGCCTGCCGTCTCATTTGAAAGCGGCGGGAACGTGTTGTTCGCCTTCGGCTCGCGCGATCCCATCACAGACCAGCAGGTTGCCCGATTGCTGGAGGATTGTCGCCACGTCCAGATCATCGACGCCCCAAACGGCCGCTTCGCCTTGCCCGCCGACTGCACCTTGCCGACGGTGGTGCGCTGTATCGGAGAGATGATCGAGCAGCCGGCACGCATCGCTGCGCGCTTCGCCGAAGCCGTCGCCGATGCCGTTTACCTGATGCGCCCCTCGACGCTGGTCATGGGCGGCGGCGATACCGCATTGGCCATACTTGGCGCGCTTGGCGCCGACGTGTTATTTCCGCAGGGCGAGGTTGCGCCGGGCCTGCCCTGGTTCACCATTGCGACACACCATGGCGAGGGGCTGCGCTGTGTCGTAAAATCCGGCGGATTCGGGACGGTCGCGGTTCTCTCCGATCTCTTGCGGCCACCGAGCGGGGAACAGGCGGAACACACATGACGACCGAACTGCAGCAGGACGGAACAGAGCCTGATACCACCGACACCGGCGAAAAATCGGGCAACGGCAGCAAGGGTGTTTCCAAGGCGCCCAAGCTGGTCGACAAGGTGTTCGACCAGTTGCAGGAGCGCATCGTCTCAGGCGAGTTCCCCTCGGGGTCCAAGCTGCCGGGTGAACACGACCTGGCGACGCTGCTCGGCGTCTCCCGACCCGTGGTGCGCGATGCGCTGGGCCGCCTGCGCGAGGTCGGCCTAGTCTATTCCCGCCAGGGTTCGGGCACCTATGTCCGTGTCTTCGACACCCAGAAGACCAGCCTCGGCTTCTCCCCGGTCAAGACCATTGCCGATATCCAGCGCTGCTACGAGTTCCGCCTGACAATCGAGCCGGAGGCTGCCTATTTCGCCGCACTTCGCCACGACGCCGCCGCGATGCAGAAGATGCGCGCCGCGCTGTCGGAACTGCGCGACGCGACGCGCGACCAGACCCACCGCTCCGATGTCGACTTCCTGTTTCACCGCTCGGTGGCGGAGGCAGCCAACAATCACTACTACACCGCCTGCCTCGATGCGCTGCGCCAGCACATCGCCGTTGGCATGAACCTGCACGGCCTGTCGCTGATGGGCCCGCTGACCAAGCTCGAACAGGTCTATGACGAGCATCGCGGCATCTGCGATGCGATTGCTGCTGGCGAGGCGGAGTTGGCGCGCGACCGCATGCGCGAGCACCTCGAGGGCTCGCGCAACCGCCTGTTCGAAAACAAGGTGCTCGACCTCTCGCGCTGACCTCTGGTCGGCTGAACTTCAGCCGCGCTGGCGGCACGACTGCAAAGAACGATGACAACGACGATTATCACGGTCGGCGGCCGCATGGCTGCCGAGGGCCTTGCCATGCTTGACCCCACTGCCTTCTCCGGCGAAGCGGCCTTCACCCGCCAGACCGCCAGACCGCCAGACCGCCAGACCGCCAGACCGCCAGACCGCCAGACCGCCAGACCGCCTGGCTCGCCGACGCCTGCCGCATCAACCCGCCGCGTCCCGGCGTCGAGCGTGTCCGTCTGCCTGGCGAAAGTGCTGCTGGGCGCAAGCACAAAGCGCTCGCCGACGGTGTGAGGCTGCATCAGGGCGTGTTCGAAAAACTGCTGGCCCAAGCCGCTCAGCTCGGCGTCGAGGCCGGGCCGGCTTAGGGGCTGAACCCGAAGGTTTCGCGGAGCTGTTATGCCGGTATGAATGGGCGCGCCATTGGCGTCGCGTCCCCAATTCGTGGCCGAGCACAAGTTGGCGCTGGCGCAGCCTTACGCCAACAGTGCCCATGCGAACTGGGCCGAAACCGCAAGCAGGAAGACGCCGAAGGACAGCTCGAGCGTGCGTTTTGAAGCGGCGTGGGCCATGCGTGCGCCGAGCGGGGCGGTGAGCAGCGAGATCGGCATGATGAGCGCCACGGCCAGCATGTTGACATAGCCGAGCGAGTAAGCCGGCAGGTCGGTCTTGTGCCAGCCGGCGATGATCAGGCCGATGACGGCGGGAATGGAGATCAGCACGCCGACGCCCGATGACGTCGCCACCGCGCGCTTGATCGGCTGGTTGTACAGCATCATGAAGGTGTTGTTCATGATGCCGCCGCCGATGCCCATCAGCGTCGAGAAGAAGCCTATCAGCAGGCCGTAGAGCGAACGCACCGGCTGGCCGGGCAGGTCCTGGGCGACGACCCAGCCGGGCCTGTTGATGAGCATCTTGATGCCGACAACCATTGCGATGGCAGTGAAGATCCACTTCAGGCTGGCGCCCGAAATGACCGCGGCAACCGCCGAGGCGAGGATCGCGCCGACCGGCAGCACGATCGCCCAGCTCTTGAGCAGCGGCATGTCGACGGCGCCATGCTTGCGGTGGGCCATGAAGGAGCGGATCGAGGTGGGCACGACGATGCCGAGCGATGTCGCGACCGCGAGATGCATGCGGATGGCCTCGTCGACGTCGAGCAGCGCAAGCGCCTGGACCATGACCGGGACGAGGATAGCGCCGCCGCCGATGCCGAACAGACCGGCCAGGAGGCCGGCGATGGCGCCGGAGAGGACAAGGGCAAGTGCAAGGGTCAACATCGCTGGGTTCTCTGGAAGTGGTAAAGACGAGGGGAACCCGGACTGGCCGGATTCCCCTTTGCTGAAGTGCCTGTCTGAAGTGCCTTTCGAGCGACTTGGCGCTTATGGCTGGTAGTCGGCCGGAGCGATGATCTTGGAGAAGTCGTAGTCGGCGACCTTCTCCTTGGTGACCAGCAGGGCCGGGGCCTCGATGCGGCCAAGCACCTTGCCGCCCTCGATGGCGGCGATCGCCTCACGGGCGGCATCGCGACCCATGGCCACCGCCGGCTGCAGCGACGCGCAGGTCAGCTTGCCGTTTTCCAGGGCCGCGCGCGCGTCGTCGTTGAGGTTGGAGGTCGAGACCTTGATCTTGTCGACAGTCGCACCGAGCTGGTTGATCGACTCGACAGCCATGGTGTCGGCAGCGGTGAAGATGCCATGCATGTCGGGGTGGGCCTTGACCCATTCGACTGCGGCAACGCCCGCATCCTTGGTGCCGCCGGCCTTTTCGGCGACGATCTTGATGTCGGGGAAGTCGGCTTCCATGGTGTTCTTGAAGCCGGTGACGCGCAGCTTGGCCCAGATCTCGTCAGGGCCGGCAAACAGGCCGACCTCACCCTTGCCGCCGATGGCGCGGCCAAGGCAGATGCCCTGCAGGCGGCCCATGCCGATGTTGTCGGCGCCAACGAATGACGTCAGGCGGTCGGACTTCGGCGGCACCGACAGTGCGATAACCGGAATGCCCTTGTCGATGGCTTCTTCGACGGCGGGGCCGACGGCGGCGGCATCGGCCGCGCCGATGATGATGGCGTCCACCTTCTTGTCGATATAGCTGCGGATCTGTTCGATCTGGAGCTCAGCCTTGTCCTTGGCGTCGCCCTTCAGCACCGTGTAGCCTTTTTCCTTGCCGGCGGTCTCGACGCCGTAAAGGCCGGCCTTCCAGAACGGCGAGGCGAAGTAGGGAACCGTGACGCCGATCGTCTTTCCGGCAGCCAAAGCCGGGGCGGACAACATACTCGTTGCCGCCATAGCCAGAGCCAAAGTCAAATACCGTGCATTCTTGCCCATGATTTCTCCTCCAGAATTCGGGTCTTGAATATCGCCGTTGCGCACCCTCGATGTGCCGGCGGCTACAGGTGCTGTGTAGTATGCAATACGATTACTATGTATGCACAACTAAGATTAAGAATGCAAATGATTTGATATGCACATTTGCGTTGATGCCTTGCGACATGCCTAAGGGTGCGCGAAAGCGCGTCGCGCAAGGGCGAGGAATTGGAAATGCGGGTGGGTCCGTGCTTCAGGCGCGGACGTGCGGACGCGATCCGGCCACTGACCGGGTGCGGATCATTCGCCAGGTCGAGAGGGGCGTCTTGCTATTTGGCTGCTTCTGCGGCGAAGCGGCTCATCACGCCGGCGCTGAGGCGGGCATTGTGCTGGTAGAGGGCAGCGAATGCGGCCGGGCCGTCATTGGCACGGATGGCGTCGACGACCTTCTGGTGCTCGTCGAGCGACTGCTGCAGGCGGATATCGGCCGGGCCAGCCTGGTGCTGGCGGAAAGGTGCCAGCCGCACACGCAGGTCGACGGCCATGGCCGTGATGGTAACGCTGTGGGCGCCACGGCAGATGGCGTCGTGGAACTTGCGGTTGATGTCGCGGCAGCCCTCGATGTCCTTGTTGCCGGCACATTCGGCATACTGGCGGTGCAGTTCGTAAAGCTGTTCGCGTTCAAGCGCGCTCATGCGCTGGGCCGCGAGCCGGGCGCACAGCGCCTCGATTTCGCATTCGGCCTCCAGCATGTCGGCCATCTGCTCGGTGTCGATGCGGGCGACGACACCGCCGCGGCGCGGATTCATCTCGATCAGGCCGCGTGCACCAAGCTCGCGCAGCGCGTCGCGCACCGGGGTGCGGGAGACGCCGAACTTCTCGGCGATGACCTTTTCCTCGAGTTTCTGGCCAGGCACCATCACGCCCTTGGCGATTTCCTCGGCGAGGGCCTGGTAGATCTGCGAGGCGATGGTGGTCATGCTTTCGGCTTTCCGGTCTTCACGGCAATGGGCGATCTGCCGCGACGGCAGACTCCAATCGATTTAGTGACAGCCCGAGATTTATGCAAGCTGGGCTTTGAGTATACCACCGTTGCTATACGCGGTGAGGTTGTGGAGAAAGACGTCGATCTGGGCGCTTTCGGCGGCCGGAGAGCGTCCCGCCATATGCGGGGTCAGCACGACATTGTCGAGGCCTGCCAGAGCGGCCGGCAATTCGGGTTCGCCTTCGAAGACGTCGAGGCCGGCGCCGGCGATCCGGTGGTCGCGCAGTGCCTCGATCAGCGCCTCGGTGTCGACCACCATGCCGCGCGAGACATTGACGAGGAAGCCGTCGGGCCCGAGTGCCGTGAGCATGCGACGGTCGACGAGATGGCGCGTTGCCGGCCCGCCGGGGCAGGCAACGACGAGAAAATCGCTTTGGGATGCAAGTGCGACCGGATCGGCGACATGCGCCCAGGTTACGTCGGCCACCCTGTTGCGGCTGGCATAGGCGACGCGCATGCCGAAGGCTTCGCCGCGCCTGGCCACGGCCTTGCCGATATTGCCGAGGCCAATGATGCCGAGGGCGGCACCTGACAGCGTCGGGCGGGCCGAGCGGATCGCGCCCCAGGCGCCCGCGCGCAGACGGCGGTCGCGCTGGCAGATGTCGCGGGCGACCGTCAGCATCAGGGCGAGCGCGTGGTCGGCCACGGTTTCGGTATTGGTGTTCGGCGCGTGGGTGACGTGGACGCCGCGGCGCCTTGCGGCCTCGACGTCGACATTCTCGTAGCCCGCGCCATAGGCAGAAACCAGCTTGAGGTCGGGCAGCCTGCTCATCTCGGTGTCGGAGAGGCCGGTGCTGCCGTTGGTGAGCACGGCCCAGACACCGCTGAAATCGATATCCGGTGATCCGCTGCCCAACCCTGCGGGCAGCGTGATCACGTCGTAGGACTGGGACAGCCGCGACAGGCACGTGTCCGATACGGGGATTGTCACCGCGATCGTGGACTTGACCATCTCGAATGCTCCGTTCCGTTTTGTTGCCGCCGCCCAAGACCGGCGGCCGGGGCTGGCCCGATGCCAGGGTGCTAGTTTGCCCCGGCATTGGTGCGGGCCAGATCAGGCGGCGTTGACGTTCTTGACCGCGCCCTTCCAGCCGTTCTCGGTGACGTCGAAAACGATGCCTTCGGGGGTCTTGTACTTCACTTCGTAAAAGACGTTCGGGTTCGATTCCTTGCGGCCGTTCATGTACGAGCCGCCGGCAGCCTTCACCAGTTCGTCGGTTTCCTCGACCGAATCCACCCACATGCCGAAGTGGATGATGCCGTTGTAGTTCTTCTCGCTTTCGAAGCCTGGAATCGGCTCTTCGCCGAAGTTCAAAAGGGCGACGTTCATGATGCCGTCGGTCATGTAGACGCCGCGCATCGCCTGGCCGGCGCGGGTCATGCCGAAGGCCTTCTCAAAGAACTGGGCCGCCGCTTCGGGGTCGGAGACGGCGATCGCGAGATGGCGCAACTTGGCCATTGGATTTCCTTTCACAGGTCTAGACGGCGAAGCGGAAGCCGCCTCGCAACACAGTATCTGTTTTCTGTGTATGCAAATACTAATCTGTGTATGCAAATATGTTGTCAAGTGTGAAATTGACTGCTATCCAAGCCAAATGAGGGGCGTGGGTACACCTGCTTGATGGCCCCTCCGTAAGGAGCAGGGACAGCGAAATGCGATTTGCGGGACTTTCCGCTGATGACCGGGCGCGGCTCGATGCCATCGGCAAGGTGTGGAACGACGATCTGGGCGCAAGCCGCCAGGTGGTGCTCGACGTCTATCGTGCCCATCACCGCGCCAAGGCCGAGAATGACGACATCGTCATCCATCGCGACCTCGCCTATGGTGCCGATCCAGCCCATCGCCTCGACGTCTTCGAAAGCAGCAGCCGCTGCGCTTCCGGGCGTGGCCGGCCGGTCGTCGTCTTCGTGCATGGCGGCGCGTTCACGCGCGGGTCGAAGAGCACGGACGGCCTCATCTATGACAATGTGCTGCGCTGGTTCAGCCGCCAGGGCCTCGTCGGCGTCAATGTCGAGTATCGGCTGGCGCCGGGCGCACAATATCCCGAGGGCGCGCGCGACGTGGCCGCGGCGATCGACTGGATCGCCGCCAACATCGAGCGCTTCGGCGGCAATCCGCGCTCGATCCTGATCGTTGGCCATTCCGCAGGCGGCTGCCATGTCGCCGGCTATCTCCACGACCCCCATGTTGGACGGCGCCCGAGCCCCGACATCCGAGGTGTTGTGTTGATCAGCGCGCGGCTCAGGGCAGACAGCCTGCCAAGCAATCCCAACGCCAGCAATGTTCGCCAGTATTTCGGTGACGACGAGGCTGTCTATGAGGCGCTGTCGCCGGTCATCCACGCCGGCACCAACCCGCTCCCGGTGCTGGTCGCCGTCGCCGAGTTCGAGAACCGCTACATCGACGCCTATGGCGCCGAGTTCGTCCAGCGGCACGCGATGCGCAGCGGCAAGGCGCCGCGCTTTGTCCAGCTCAGCCGCCACAACCACACATCCATCGTCGCGCATTTCGATACGCACGAAGAAGAACTGGGACACGAGATCATGCGCTTCGCCATCGACGAATGCGGTCTCTTTCCCTGCGGCTTGTCCTGTCAAAAGCGAAAGTGAGACCCATGAACCAGGAGCTTCTCTCCGTCTACGCACCCGTGCTGACGCCGTTCAATTCGGACCTGACCGTCAACACGAAGCGTTTCCTGCGCCACTGCCGCTGGGTTGTCGACCAGGGTGCTGGCCTTGCGATCTTCGGCACCAACAGCGAAGCCGCCTCGCTGTCGCTGGTGGAAAAGCGCCGCCTGCTCGATGAGGTCGTTGCATCCGGCATCCCGGCCTCGGCGCTGATGCCAGGCACCGGCGCCAACTCGCTCGAGGAGACCGTCGAGCTGACGCGTGCGGCGGTGGACGCCGGTGCGCCGGCGGTGCTGGTGCTGCCGCCGTTCTTCTTCAAGCCGGCGTCGATCGAAGGGCTGATCCGCCACTACGGCCGCCTGATCGAGGCCGTGGGTTCGGACAAGCTGCAGGTCGTGCTCTATCACATCCCACAGTTCACCGGCGTTCCTGTTACCGTCGAGCTGATCGAGGGCCTGCGCCGCCGCTATCCCAATGTCGTCGGCATCAAGGACAGCTCGGGCGATCGCGAAAACCTCGCGCGCTACCTAGAGATCGGCGATGGCTTCAAGGTGTTCCCGGCCTCCGAGATCCTGCTCGGCGAAACCATCGCCAAAGGCTCCGTCGGTTGCATCTCGGCGACCGCAAACGTCAACGCCAAGGGCATGGTCGACGCGATCGTGAACACGGCCAAGCTGGGCGCGTCCGATGCCTTTGCCAAGGCCACCATGGTGCGCACGCTGTTCCAGCAGTTCGCGATGATCCAGGCGATGAAGTCGCTGATCGCACGCGAGCTCGGCTCAGCGGAATGGCGGACGGTTCGCGCACCGCTGGTCGAACTCGACGCGCAGGCCGAGCAGAAGTTCTTCGCTGCCGTCGACCAGGCTGGCTTTTCGCCCTGGGCGCTGGAGAAGGCGGCGTGAGTATGGCTTTAACCGAACGGCCGACGCCGCTCGCCAATTATCCGTTCCTGCGCGAAGCAGGTGGCCTGCTGTTCCTGTCGGGCGTCAGCGCTCGGCGCAAGGACGGTACCATTGCCGGCGTCGACAGGCTGTCGGGGGAGGTGCGCTACGACGTGGCCGAACAGCTCCGTGCGATCGTCGCCAACATCACCGAGACATTGCACGCGGCGGGAGGCACTCTTGCCGACCTCGTCGACGTCACGATCTTCCTCACCGACATGGCCGACTATCCGGCGATGAACGGCGAATACAACAGGTGGTTTGCCTCAGACGGTCCGGCCCGCACGACAGTGGGCGTCAGTCAGCTGCCGCACCCCGACATGGTCGTCGAGCTCAAGGTCGTCGCGCGCCGGCCGGGCTGACGTTCTACCCAAGGCCTGGTTCAAGACTTTTCAAGCAACCGATTTTTTTGCACCCATAGCCTGCCCCCGGCGCTTGCGTCGGGGGCTTTTTCTTGCGCAGAGCTCGGTCAGAGGACCGTGCAGGCTTCCTCGAAGGGCAGGCGGGGGTGCCGGGGAAATAGCTTGGCCGGGTCGCCATGCCCGATGCCACAGATGAAGTTGGAACGTATGGCGCTGCCGGCAAAGAAGATCTCGTCGGTGGCGGCGCGGTTGAAACCCGAGATCGGACCGCAGTCGAGGCCGAGCGCGCGCGCTGCCAGCATGTAGTAGGCCGCCTGCAGCGTGGCGTTGCGGAATGCGGTGTCGTCGACGATGTGCCGGTTGCGCTCGAAATGGGCTTTGCCGTCGGTGTGCGGAAACAGGTAGGGCATCTTTTCGGCAAAGTCGTAGTCGGTGGCGAAGATGGCGACGACCGGGCAGGTCATGATCTTGGCGACGTTGCCGGCGGCGAGCGCCGGCTTCAGCCTTTCGCGCGCCGCATCCGTCGTCAGGTAGACGATGCGCAGCGGCGAGCAGTTCATGCTCGTCGGGCCCATCTTGGCGATATCGTGGATGCGCGCCAACAGCGCGAGTTCGACCGGACGGTCGAGCCAGCCGTTCTGGCTGCGGGCATCGAAGAACAGGCGGTCGAGCAAGGTCTTGCCGTCGTCCAGTGTGGCGATCTGCATGGCGTGATCCATCAAAGCGATTCCATTTCCATTGTTGCGGTGTGGCCGAACGCCTCGGCGAGCAGTGCTTTGACGAGGCCAGTGTCGACGAGCGGATCGGGGCGAGCGCTGTCCGGCCCCTGGGCCGCGGCGAATGACGGACGGCTGCGGATGCGCGCCGCCCAGCCGGATGCCTTGGGAAAGGGCGAGAACAAGACAGGCATCGCCAGCCGGTCCAACCGGTCGATGAAGGCTGCCATCGCCACATCGGCGAGCGAGAAGCGGTCCGCTGCCAGCCAGTCGGTTGCGGCAAGCGCCCGCTCCATCTTTGCCAGCACGTCTCGAAAAATCCTGATGGAGTTGATGACGGCTGTGCGATCGAAGGCCGCGTTTGCCGCGGCCACATAAGCTTCGCGCCTGGCCGGAAGCGGATGCCGCGCGATCAGCTCGCCGAATTCGACGGCGGCGATCTTCGCCACGCGCGCCTTGAGGATCAGATTGAAGGTCGGCGGACGAACGGCGGGATGTACCACCTCGTCCTCGAAGCGCGTCCAGACGCGCGCGCGCGCGCGTTCTTCTACCGCAAGGGGCAACTGCCCTCCGCCGGCAATGTCGACGAGCAGTTCATTGATGTCGGAGGATTCGACGAAGACCTCGCCGTTCCAGCGCAGCGCCGGCACCAGCCCCTTTGGGTTCACCGCGAGATACGCCGTTGCGAGATTGTCGAAGCGTGACAGGTCGATGCGGTGCGAGATCCAGGGAAGGCCGAGTTCCGCCAGGCACATGCGCACCTTGAAGGACTGAACCGAACCCCATTCATGGAACAATTCGACCTCAGACATTGTCAGAAACTCGCTTTCTGTGCGCACCTTACGCTTGACATGCATACACAGATGATGAAGTGTATGCAATAACAGTAGCAGGCAACAAGGAAGGAGCCAGCCAGTGGTGTGGCACGCGCTAGGACAACGAGTGATCAGGGACGAAGTTCGGCCCGTATTGGTGACGGAGCAGGGCGTCTATGACCTCGCGCTGGTGGCGCGCCTTGCGGGCAAGGATGACCAGGCCTGGGAGAAGTGGATCGCCAGTGGTGTGCCGGGCATCCTGGATCGCTGGCAGGACGTGGCGCCGGCCTTGGCCACCCTTGCCGAAAGCGTCGTTGCCGCCGGCCCGAAATACGAACCGCTGGGCACCGGCACGCAGCTTTGCGCTCCCTATCGCCCGATCCGCATTTTCGCCACCGCGTCCAACTATGTCGAACATGCTCAGGAGATGGGCACGGTGCTGGCCGCCAAGTCGGAAAGCCAGCCCTATGTCTTCATGAAGGCGGATTCGAGCATCATCGGTCCTGATGAGGCGGTGATCCTGCCGCAGCATGCGCAGAAGGTCGATTGGGAGGTCGAACTGGCGGCAGTGATCGGCATCGGCGGCCGTGACATTCCGGTCGAAAAGGCGCTCGAGCATGTCGCCGCCTATTCGGTCATCAATGACATCACCTCGCGCGATCTCACGCGCCGCACCGATTTCCCCTTCAAATTCGACTGGTTCCGGGGCAAGAGCTTCGACACGTTCGCCCCGCTCGGTCCGTGGCTTGTGCCGGCCGCCTGCATCGGCGACCCGCAGAGCCTGCGCCTGACGCTGGACGTGAACGGGACGCGCAAGCAGGACGACAGCACCGGTTCGATGATTTTTTCCGTCGCCGAGCAGATTTCTTATCTGTCGTCTATCCTGACGCTTAGGCCGGGCGACCTGATCGCCACCGGAACGCCTGACGGCGTCGGCATGGGGACCGGCGAATTCCTCAACTGCGGGGACATCGTCACGGCGGCCGTCGAAAAGGTCGGCGCCATAACAAATCCGATACGGGCGATGCCGGTCGGATAAGAAGCATTCAAAAACCAGGCCCAACACTGAGGAGGACAGTATGGCAATGAGTTTCGGGAAGGCACTGCGCGGGTTAGCCCTTGCAGGTGCCGTAGCAAGCATGACGGCCGCCGCGTCGGCAGCCGAGAAGGTTTCTTTCAACATGTCGTGGCTGCCGCAGGGTAGCGTCGGCGGCATCCTGGTCGCCAAGGCCAAGGGCTTCTATGACGAGGCCGGCCTCGACGTCACCGTCTACCAGGGCTATGGCGGCCAGCGCACGGTCAACGAAATCGACCAGGGCCTGTTCGACATCGGCTACGGCGATCCGGTCTCCGTCATTCTCAACCGCGCCAATGGCGGCAAGGCCGTGTTCGTCGGCTCGATCAACACCGTCTGGCCGGGCGCGCTCTGCTACCTGACCAAGGAAGGCGAGAGCGAGAAGAAGCTCGCCGACTTCGCCGGCAAGTCCGTCGGCGGTGGTGCCACCTCGCCGGTGCAGAACATCGTTCCGAGCTGGCTCGAAGAGAATGGCCTGCCCAAGGATCACCTCAAGCTGCTGCGCATGAATCCGGCCGTCATCACCTCGGCCTTCCTGGAAGGCAAGGTCGATCTCGCCGAATGCTGGGAGGGCGCCAGCCTGCCGATCCTGACCGAAAATGCCGGCGAGAGCGGCAAGAAGATCGGCATGATCAAGTATCGCGACTTCGGTCTCGACATGTATGGCAGCGGCTTCGTCACCACCGAGCAGATGCTGGCCGAGAAGCCCGAGGTCGTCGACAAGTTCCTCGACGCTTCTTATCGCGGCTACGAGTATCTCGCCCAGAATCCCGACGAGTCGGCCGAACTGATCGTCAAGCAGTATCCGACGCTGGAAAAGAGCATCGTGCTCGAGCAGGTCAAGCAGATCAACGCGCTGGTCCGCGATCCCAATGCCGAAAACAAGGACCTTGGTTTCGTCCGCGAGGACCGCATGGAAAAGACCATGGGCTTCGTGCGTGAGGCCTTCGTCGTCGACGACAGCATCAAGACTGCTGACCTCTACCGCAACATCAGCCGCTGAGGGCTGACTTCACTCCTGGATGAGGACCATGAAGAAGAAGATCAACGTCAGGAAGCTGGGCCACATGGTCCTGATGGTTCGCGACATCCACAAGTCCGTCGACTTCTACACCAATGTCGTCGGACTGGAGGTCTCGGACTGGATCGAGGACAAGATGGTGTTCCTGCGCGCAGGCTCCGACCATCATGACCTCGCACTGTCGCAGATCCCGGCGGATTCGCCGGATCGTGACGACCTGCCGAAGTACTCGCGGCCCGGCCTCGAGCACTTCTCCTACCTGGTCGACAGCCTCGAGGACATGGAGGCGGCGGCCGACATGCTGCAGGAGCGCGGCGTCGAGATCGTCCGCGGCATCGGCAAGCATGGCCCGGGCGCCAACTGCTTCCTCGTGTTCAAGGATCCCGACGGCAACAACTGCGAGATCTATTGCGACATGATCCAGGTGACCGAGGAAAACCCGCATGTCGCGCAGGTCTGGGCACGCAACATCGACGCCTTCGACCAGTGGCATTTCAAGCGCTTCGTCGTTCCACCGCCCCACCAGGTGGTGAAGGACAAGCTGGGCGAGTAGGCCGAGGCCTGCGAGCCGATAGAGACCGAGGGGCGCCGGCAATGCTGGCGCTCCTCCTCAAAGAGCGCACCGGCAACCGGATGCGACGAACAGATTTCCGGGGCCGCTGCCTGCGAGGCCACCCTGGACGCCGATCAGGGAGGAGCCATCATGTCAGGCGTTAGTCCAAGGCTTGTCGCCTACGCGCAAGTCGTCTTGTTTTTCGGAGCTTTCCTGCTCTTCTGGGAATACGGCGTCCGCTATTTCGAAGTGAAAAAATACATCCTGCCGCCGATCTCGGCGATCCTGGTGGCGATCTGGGAATCACGCGGCCAGATCTTCGAGCACTCGATGTATACGCTCGCCGAAGTGCTGATCGGCTTCATCGCCGCTGTCGTGGTCGGCATCATCATCGGCATGATCGTTTATGTCTCGCCCTTCGCCCAACGCACCATCTACCCGCTGGTGACGGCGCTGCAGACGACGCCGAAGAGCGCGCTGGCGCCGCTGATGATCGTCTGGTTCGGCTACGGCTTCGTTTCCAAGGTGGCGATGGCCTTCCTGTTCGCCTTCTTCCCGATCGTCGTTGCCACGCTGGGTGGCTTCGCCGGCACGGCCAAGAACCTGGAGGAGCACTTCCGCGCCCTCAACGCCGGGCCATGGACGACGTTCACGACACTGCGCCTGCCGAGCGCGCTGCCTGCTTTCATCGACGGCTGTCGCGTGGCCATGCCGCTGGCGATGATCGGCGCCATCATCGGCGAGCTCGTCGGTTCCGACCGCGGCCTCGGCAACCTGATCATGCTGGGCACCGCCTCGTCGCGCACCGACCTCGTCTTCGGCTGCATCATCGTCATCACGCTGATCTCGCTGGTGCTCTACGCGCTGATCGAATTCGCGGCCAAGTCCGTCTGGTGGCGGGGTATCCAGGTATGAATATTGCAGTTCGGGAGGAAACCATGTCGGCGACGGCGACCATCGAGGCACACAAGGACAGCGTGACGCCGGCGGCACAGCCTCAGGCCTACCACATCGAGGCCAAGGGTCTGAACAAGGCCTTCGGCAAGGTGAAGGCGCTCGAAGACATCAACTTTGGCATACGCAATCAGGAGTTCGTCTCCGTGCTCGGGCCGAGCGGCTGCGGCAAGAGCACGCTTTTGCGCATCATAGCCGGCCTGATCCCGTATGAGAGCGGCGCGGCGACGGTCAAGGGCGAGGCTATCCATTCGCCCAGGCCAGACATCGGCGTGGTCTTCCAGACCAACAACATGCTGCCCTGGTTCACCGTGCGCAAGAACGTCGAGCTTGGCGCCCGCATCCGCAAGATGCCGGCGCAAGCCCGCGACCAGGCGGTCGACAAGGTGCTCGAGGTGCTGTCACTCAGCAAGTTCGCCGACGCCTATCCGCACCAGCTGTCGGGCGGCATGCGCCAGCGTGCCTCGATCGGCCAGGCGCTGGTGCTCGATCCGCCGATCCTGTTGATGGACGAGCCTTTCGGCGCGCTCGATGCGCTGACCCGCGACAAGCTCAATGTCGAGCTGCTGCGCATCTGGCAGGAACACCGCAAGACCGTGATGCTGATCACCCACAGCATCGCCGAGGCCGTGTTCCTTTCCGACCGCGTGCTCGTCATGGCCGACCGGCCCGGCAAGATCATCGAGGAGGTGGTGATCGACCTGCCGCGTCCTCGCGATGCCGCCGCCACCCGCGCCCTGCCGCAATTCGGCGAATATGTCGCTTACCTCGGCAAGATCATGGGCGTGACGAGCTGATCTCGTCCTGCCCGTTCCAGGAGGTCCACTCCGCATCACGGGGCCGTCGGTTCAGGTATTTGGCGACCGCCTGTGTATGGCGGTCGCCGGTTGTAAAGGGCGACCGTCACTTCCTGGCGCGGCGCTCGAGATAGGCGGTTGTCTGCAACGCGGCGAGGACGACGACCGCGCCGATGACGATGCGCTGGTCGGGCACCTCGTCGAAGAAGATGTAACCTGCGGCCGTCGTCACGACGATGGAAAGGTAGCCGATGGGAGCAAGCACGCTGGCATCGGCCAGGCGATAAGCGCGCAAAAAGCAGTATTGCCCGGCCTGCGCCAATAGCCCGATGCCGAGCAGGGGCACCCAGTCGAAGGTCTTGACCGGCTGCCAGACAAAGATGGCCGGGACAGCGGTGATGACCGCGAGGCCGACGGTGTAGAACACCATCATCACGGTGGTGTTTTCATCGCGCAGCATGCGCGTCTGGATGATGGCGAGCGAGCCAAAGACCACCGTGGCGAACACGGCGAGCAGCCCTAGGTTCCACTCGACGCCGCCGGGCGCCAGCATGACGAGCACGCCGGCAAAGGCGAAGGTGGCACCGACCCAGCGCAGGCGCGACACCGTCTCGCCGAGGAAGGCGACAGCCATGGCCATGGTGAGGAGTGGCCTGGAAAAGCTCAGCGCGTTGACCACGGCCAGCGGCAGCAGCGTGTAGGCCATGAACTGGCTGGTCAGCGCGATCGCGTTGCAGCTGATGCGCGAGACGTTCTGCCAGGGATGCTTGGTGTGGCGGATGTGGTGGCGGTGGCGCCAGATCAAAGGCAGGATGAACAACAGGCCGATCATCGCCCGGATGAAGACGAGCTGGAACGCCGGGTAGATCAGCCCCTGTGCCTTGACGAGCGCCGTCATGCCGCCGGAGACCAGAAGCATGTCGGCGAGCACCCAGACGATGCCCTCGCGGTTGGCCTTGTGACGCTCTTCCCCCGCCTCGGGCGTCACCGTGCTGTCAGGCTGGCTGGACAAGATTTGCCATCAAGCGGAATGCGCCCGCCACAAGCTTGTCCATCTGGTGATGAAGGACGAGGCTTGTATGGGTGTGGCGGCCCTTGCCGATCTCAGCCGAGACCAGCGCTCCCATCAGCGGCTGTTCGTTGGAGTCGTGCATGGCCAGCAGAGGCTGGTAGGCCTCGTCCCAGCGCGCGGCGAAATAGAGCCCGCGCTCTTTGTTCCAGCCGGACCAGTCCTGCGGGCCGATCACATTCGGCCCCCTGAGCAGGACGTGGTCCGGCACCAGCACCGTAACTTCGGCGGTCGGATCCGTTACGCGCCAGCGTAAAGACGGCGAGCCAATCTCGAGTTTCCTCGGCGGCGTCGCTAGTGGATCCCAACCGTCGGTCGGGCGGTGGTAAAGGGTGACAAGGTGGCCGCCATTTTCGACGAAGCGATGCAGCTTCTCGGTCGCTGCTGCCAGATCCTTGCGGATGCCGAAGGCAAAGATGCCAACGACGATGGTGGTGTATTGGCTGAGGTCGCCGGCAAGTGCCTTGGCGTCGAGCTCGGTGACGTCGAGGCCCATGCGCGACAGCCACAGGCCGATGCGGTCGGCACCAGCGCCGACATAACCAACGACAGCGCCCTGCGGCAGCTTGAGGTCGAGCGTAAGCACGCGCAGCGCTTCTGGCTGGCGATGGGTGACGCGGCCGAAGTGCGGATAGGCGATCGGGGTCAGCCGCAATGCCGGTCGTCCGCCGACGAGCGGGGTGATGGTTGAAAGCCCAGCGATACGTGTTTCGGGCGCGCGGATGACCTGGCCGCCTTCCACCTGGGCCAGCGACCAGCCGCCATCCATGTTGAGCGAGATGGCCGCATCCCTGCCGGCGACGGCAGGCTTGATCGACCATTCGCGCCTTGTGCCGTCGAGCGGTACGATGATCGCTTCGGGCTCCATTACGACAGAGCTTGCCGGAAGCACGGCAAATGGCTCTTCGAGGTCGAAAGTTGCACGGGCCGTATGGTCGCCGAACTTCGCTGAGATGACGACATGGGCGTCGCCATTGCCGCCGAGAGCAGACCATGACGGCGGATAGAGCTTTGTGAAGGCGGCGCCGGCTGCGGCAACAATCTTCAGGTTGCGCCGGCGTCCGGTGCCGGTCTCGGCATTTGCCGTGATGGCATCGGGCAGGATCACCTCGACCTCGACCGAACGACTGTCACCGGCCGGGGCGAGGTCGACAGTGAGATTGGCTGTCTCGCCCGGCGACACTGTCGACGGCGACAGCGTCGCGCGGTCGAAGAGGCCGGCGGCCTCGATCAAGGCGGCGTCGATCTCTCGCGCCTTGCGGTCGAGGCGGTGGCGATGAAGTTCGAGGAATGCGGGCGAGACATTCTTGCCGGCAGCGCCAAGTTGGGTGGCCGCTTCGGTCAGCGCCATGATGATCGCATCGGCGTTCGGGAAGGCAGCGATTGCCCTGTCGATGGCCGAAGACGCGGCCTTCAGTGCCTGCGCGGCTTCATAGGAGAGGTCTCGCGACGCGGCGAGATCGGCGAGCGTTGCCGGCAGCGCTTCGAGCACCGATGCCTCGGCCTTTGTACCATTGGCGGCCAGCAACAGATGCAGTGGCCAGCGCGACTTCGGCACATCAGGCCAATACCCCATGCCTTGCGAGGCGTGATAGTAGCGCGACCATTCGCCGATGCGGTCATATTCCGCGCCCGTCGCCGGTTCGCGCCCGGGCGCGCTGACGACAACCGTCGCATCGGGAGGCGGAACTTCGTCGTCATAGGTGTCGCCGCCGCCGGACCATGCCGGCAGGTAATATTTCGCCACTTGCCAGGGGCTCAAGCCTTCCTTGAAATGTTCAGGGAAAGCGTCGTGGTCGGCGGCAAGCCTTATCGCCTTTTCGGCGGCGCGGGTCATGGCGCGGTGGTGGCCATGTTGGCCGGGCACGTCGAGGAAGGTCGGGATCACGATGTCGGGCCGTTCGCTGCGGTAGGCGCGCACCAGCCGCTCGACCGTGCGCATTTCGCCCCAGCGGGTGAAGGTCTGATCGCCGTCCTTGGAGAATCCGAAGTCATGCACCTCGTCGTCGGGGCCATGGCCGAGCCAGACGACGTCGGCATCGAGCTCGCGCGCGGCCTCTTCCATCTCGCGCGTGCGCATCATGCCGAGCACGCCAAGGCGCTCCGGCCCGAGCGAGTTCTGGCCGCCTTCGCCACGCGTCGAACAGGCGACGATGACGCGCACGCCAAGGCCAAGGCGGAACCAGGCGAGCAGGCCGCTCTGCTCATCGTCGGGATGGGCACCGGTGTTCATCATCGTGACGATGGAATTCAGACGGCTGAGGGCACGGTGAAGCCTGAGCAAAGACGGGCTGGCCTTTTGTCTTTCAATACGTTCGCGGGCGCTCGGCATTCAGGTCCTCCGGTATTCCAGTCTGCTATTCGGTATGTGCGGTGGCGGCCGTTTCGAGCTTGGGCGTGACCACCTCGAACAGCGGCAGCGCGGCGGCACCGAGTGCCGCCGTGTATTGCCCGGTCTGGCCGCGTATGACGCGGGGCAAGGCGCGGGTCCTTCGGCTGGCGACCGAGATCGGCAAGGGCCCCATCCGCGCGATCAGCTCGTCGATGATCGCGTCGGGCAGCACCCCGCCCAGGATCACCGTCTCAGGGTCGAGGATGTTCTCGATCATCGCGATCATCGGCGCGAGATAGGTCGCGGTCTCGTCCATCCACTCCAAGAGCACGGGATGGCGCCTTGCATGGAGCTCGGAGAAATCGGCGAAATCGCAGTCTGGGATACCTGCGTCGCACAGCTTTTCGCGCAGCGCATGGACCGAAGCGTAGCGTTCGAGGCAGCCGTGCTGGCCGCATGGGCAGGCCCTGCCGCGCGGGACGACGACGACATGGCCGATTTCGCCGGCATTGCCGAAGGCACCACGGAACGGCGTGCCGTCCTGGATCATGCCAAGGCCAAGGCCGGCGCCGAAATAGACCATGCAGAAGCTGGAGATGGTGTGGCCGGCACCAAAGAAGCGTTCGCCGACGGCTGCGGCGTTGGCGTCGTTTTCCACTGTTACCGGCTCGCCGCAGGCCTCGCTGAGCAGGCTTGCGGCATCGATGTTGGCCCAGCCCGGCAGCGTCGTCGGGCCGACCGAGGTCATGCCCTCGATCTCGAACGGGCCGGGCATGACCACACCGATGCCGAGCAGCCGTGACTTGAACGTCGACCTGACCGTATCGAGTTCGGCGCGCAGATGGGCGATGACCTGGCTCGGGCTGGTGTCGCTGACCGGTGTGATCCGCTTGGAGCGCGGCTGCCCCGACAGATCGAGCACGGTCGCCACCATGTGGTCGGAGGCCATCTCGATGCCCATGGTCATGGCGCCATCGGGGTTGACGGCGAACTGGATCGGCGGCTGGCCACGGCCCGACCGCAACCGCCCCGTCTCCATCAACAGGTTTTCGCTGACCAGTTCGTCGACGATGTTGGCGATGGCCTGCGCGGTCAGATGCGTCAGCCGGGCGATATGCATGCGCCCCAAAGCGCCGTTACGGCGAACGACGTCGAGCACCACGCGACGGTTATGGTCGCGGCTGCGCTCGGGGTTGTTGCCCAAAGTGACCTGATGTGTGCTGCCCGGCTGAAATGCCATTTCGCGCATCCTGACTTCAGTTGCAAAATTGATAACGCGGAAGGCCCGAACCCCGCAACAGATTAATTCAAGTAAATTATCTTATTGACAAAAGGCGCCCGGCAGGAAAGCGTATAGGCAGTGTGCGGGGAGGATCCGCAGCTTTGCTGGTGCCTGATTTTTGGCGAGCGTGTTCCGCTCGCGCCTGGGCATCGGAGTTACGAGACGGCCCGGGCCTCGATTGCATGCGAGGCTCCGGTCCAAGGGGATAATCACCGCCCGAAGCCCGGGATTTTCCGGCGGGCGCAGATGGAGGTTAACATGCGTAGAGCAACCCTGTTTGCCGGACTGATTGCTGGTTTCAGCACGCTGGCAATGAACGCGGCCCAGGCCGTCGAGATCGAATATTGGCAGTATGTCTTTGACTCGCGCGTCAAGGCGATGGACCAGCTGATCGAGAATTTCGAGAAGGCCAATCCAGACATCACCGTCAAGCAGACGACCTTCCCCTATGCCGACTACCAGACGCGCGTCATCGCCGCGAAGATGGGCGGACAGGGTCCTGACGTGATGCAGCTGTTCTACGGCTGGCTCGACAAGTTCGTTGCCGGTGGCCTGCTGCAGCCGCTGCCGACCGATGCCTTCCCGCACGACAAGATCGAAAGCGAATTCTTCCCGATCGTCAGCGCCATGAAGCGCGGCGAGGATTATTACGGCCTGCCGACCGCGGTGCGTTCGCTGGCGCTGTTCTACAACAAGAAGCTGTTCACCGAAGCTGGTCTCGATCCGGCAAACCCGCCCAAGACGCTCGACGAGTTCGTCGCCGCCGCCGAGAAGGCGACCAAGCGTGATGCCGCCGGCAACCTGATCGTCGCCGGTTCGACGCTCGACATGGCCGGCCAGGACCACCAGTGGTGGCGTGAAGTGCTTGTCCGCCAGTTTGGCGGCCAGCCCTACACCGACGGCGACCGCAAGGTGGCCTACAACACCGAAGCCGGTGAAAAGGCGCTGAAGTTCTACACCGACCTGCAGACCGAAAAGAAGGTCGGCCTGGCCGGCTTCATGGACGAAGGCCAGGCGGCTTTCCGTGCCGGTATGGCGGCAATGACCATCGACGGCACCTTCCGTCTCGGCGCCTTCAAGTCGATCGAGGGCTTCGAATGGGGCGTGACCGAACTGCCGGCCAATGCCGACGGCACCCGTTCCAACTATGCCAGCTACTTCGCCAACGGCATCTCGGCGACGACCAGCGGTGAGAAGCTCGAAGCCTCGAAGAAGTTCCTGGCCTACATCTCCTCGCCTGAGGCGATGGACGTCTGGCTGAAGACGGTCGGCGAGCTGCCGGCGCGTCGTACCGCCGCGATGACCGACGCCAACCTTGCGGACCCGATCTACGGTCCGTTCCTCAAGGGTCTCGAATACGCCCGCACCACCATGTTCGTTGATGAGGCGGCCCAGCGCCAGA
This sequence comes from Aminobacter carboxidus, assembly GCF_014863355.1. Classification (GTDB taxonomy): domain Bacteria; phylum Pseudomonadota; class Alphaproteobacteria; order Rhizobiales; family Rhizobiaceae; genus Aminobacter; species Aminobacter carboxidus. Next base: position 318,117 of record NZ_JACZEP010000003.1, read on the forward strand.
CCACCATCGACATGGCCAACCGCGTGCTGCTCGAAGGCCAGTCGGTGAAGGATTCGCTCGCACAGGCCGCAGCGGCCGAGCAGGCGATCATCGACGCAGCAGCCCCCAAGTAAGGCGAAGGCTTGATGTCTGTGACAGCGGATCAACAAGGGGCGGCGGTGAGCCGCCCCGGCGCGACCTTCTGGGAACGCCGTTCCATGCGGACGAAGCGGCTGGTGTGGGTGTGGAGTTTCCTCGCTCTGCCAATCCTGTTCTATTCGGTGATCCGCTTTTACCCGACGATCGAAGCCTTCTGGCTTTCGCTGACCAATTGGGACCTGCTGAAGCCGCCGCAGTTCATCGGCCTGGCCAACTACGAAAAGCTGTTTGCCGACCCGCAGTTCTGGAAGGTGTTCAAGAATACCTTCGCCTACTTGCTCGTCGGAACACCGATCAGCCTGTTGCTGTCATTCGTCATCGCCTACCATCTCGATCGCGTGCGTTTCATGCACGGGCTGATCCGGGGTCTATATTTCCTGCCCTACCTGACCACGGCTGCCGCCATGGCCTGGGTGTGGCGCTGGTTCTATCAGCCGGCACCGATCGGCGTGATCAACAATGCGCTTGGCACGCTTGGCATTCCCCAGCAGCCGTTCATCCGCTCGGTCGACCAGGCGTTGCCGTCGATCATGCTGACGGCGATCTGGGCCGGTCTCGGCTTCCAGATCATCATCTTCATGGCAGGTCTGCGGTCGATCCCCAACACCTTCTATGAGGCGGCACGCATCGACGGCCTCGGCGAATGGGCGATCCTGCGCAAGATCACGTTGCCGCTGCTCAAGCCGACCACCGTATTCCTCGTCGTGTTCTCGTCGATCGGCTTCCTGCGCATCTTCGACCAGGTCTACAACATGACCACCAACGACCCGGGCGGCCCGCTCGGTTCGACCAAGCCGCTGGTGCTGATGATCTACCAGACGGCGTTTTCGTCCTACGCGATGGGATATGCGGCGGCGCAGACGGTCGTGCTGTTCACCATCCTGCTGTTCGTGTCGCTGTTGCAACTCTGGATCCTGAGGGAAAAGAAATGAGTGCCGTCACCCAAACGCCGGCGCTTTCCCACGCCAATCTTCGGCCCGGCCGCATTCTCACCTGGACGCTGCTGTTCATCGGCGGCCTGATCATGGTGACGCCGCTGGCCTTTATGTTCTCGACGTCGTTCAAGACGGCGGGCCAGGTCTATGACCTCAAGCTCATTCCGGCAGCGCCGACGCTTGCCAACTACATCGCCATCCTGGCCGACGGGCGCTTCATGCGCTGGTTCTTCAATTCGATGTTCGTGGCGGTCATGGTGACGCTGTCGAACGTCTTCTTCGACAGCCTCGTCGGCTACACGCTGGCCAAGTTCGAATTCCGCGGCCGTTATTTCATCTTCCTCGCTATCTTGTCGACGCTGATGATCCCGACCGAGATGCTGGTCATCCCGTGGTATCTGATGTCGGCCAATCTCGGCTGGCTGGACAGCTACTGGGGCATCATGTTCCCCGGCATGATGACGGCCTTCGGCACCTTCCTGATGAAGCAGTTCTTCGAAGGCGTGCCCAACGACTTCCTCGAGGCAGCCCGTGTCGATGGCCTGAACGAGTTCCAGATCTTCTGGAGAGTGGCGATGCCGCTGGTGACGCCGGCACTGTCTGCGCTCGCCATCTTCACCTTCCTCGGCAACTGGACGGCGTTCTTCTGGCCGCTGATCGTGACCACCAGCAAGGAGCTCTACACCTTGCCGGTCGGCCTATCGAGCTTCGCGGTCGAACAGTCCATCCAGTGGGAAATGATCATGACCGGTGCGGCGATCGCCACGCTGCCGACGCTGATCGTCTTCCTCGTGCTCCAGCGCTACATCGTCCGCGGCGTCATGCTTGCCGGGCTCAAGGGATAAGACATGTCTGAACTGAACCCCAGGCTCGCCGACAAGAGCGTGTTCCCCGATCCCGTCTACAAGGAGACGGTGCTTCGGCCGCTGTTCGACGGCGCCAAGACCCACCATGTCGACGGCTTCCGCGCCATCGACCGGGCGCATCTGGTGATGCTGACCGAGACCGGCATTCTCGACGCCACGCAGGCGTCGGCGATCGCCGGTGCTCTCGAAGCCATCGACCGCGAAGTTGATCCGGAGAAGCTGGTCTACACCGGCGAGGTCGAGGACTTCTTCTTTCTCATCGAAAAGGAACTGAAGGCCCGCCTCGGGCCTGACGTCGCCGGACGCCTGCACACGTCACGCTCGCGCAACGACATCGACCACACGTTGTTCAAGCTTGGGCTGAAGCAGCGCATCGATGCGCTGATGTTGAAGGCGCGGCACCTGCTGGGCGCGATGATCGATGCTGCCGAGCGGGAAAAGGCGACGTTGATCGTTGCCTATACCCACGGCCAGCCGGCGCAGCCCTCGACCTTCGGGCACTACCTGTCGGCTGCCATCGAAGTGCTGATCCGCGACATCGATCGTTTCGAAGAGGCGCGCAAGATCGTCGATCTGTCGCCGATGGGTGCCGCCGCCATCACCACCTCGGGCTTCCCCATCGACCGCCAGCGCGTCGCCGATCTGCTCGGCTTTGCCGCGCCCTTGCGCAATTCCTACAGCTGCATCGCGGCGTCCGATTACATCACCTCGACCTACTCGGCGATCGAACTGATGTTCCTGCATCTCGGCCGGCTGATCCAGGACTTCCAGTTCTGGACGAGCTTCGAGGTCGGTCAGGTCTATGTGCCAAACGCCTTCGTGCAGATCTCGTCGATCATGCCGCAGAAGCGCAATCCGGTGCCGATCGAGCATATGCGCCTTTTGGCCAGCCAGACGATGGGCCGCGCCCGCACGGTGCTCGGCGTCATCCACAACACGCCGTTCACCGACATGAACGACAGCGAGGGCGAAACCCAGTCGATGGGCTACGAGGCGTTTACCGCTGCCTCCCGCGTGCTCGACCTGTTGGCTGCCTTCGTCGGCGCGATCCGCATCGATCCGGAGCGTGTGGCTGAAAACATCCGCCGCTCCTGCATCACCATCACCGAACTTGCCGACTCGCTGGTTCGCATCGAGGGCCTGTCCTTCCGCGAGGCGCATGAGATCGCAGCGACCGTCGCCAAGGAAGTGGTCGCGGCCGGCGGCGGGCTCGCCACGGACGGCTACGCCCCATTCCTCGATGCCTTCCGGCATTCGACCGGACGCGAACCGAGCTTTGGCCGCGACAAGTTCGAAGAGATCGTGTCGCCTGAGCATTTCGTTGCTGTGCGCGACCGCTTCGGCGGCCCGGCGCCGGCGCCGATGGCCGAGGCGATTGGTGTCTACAGGAAGAAGGCAGCGGCGCTGGATGCCGTTGCGCAGGAGCATGCCGGGCATGAGGCGAAAGCCGCAAAAGAACTCGGTGAGAAATTCAAGGCATTGGCAGGGGCGCTCTGATGGCGACGATCGAACTTGAAAAGCTGGTCAAGCGCTACGGCAAGGTAGACGTCGTCCAGGGCATCGACCTTGAAATCGCCGACGGCGAATTCGTGGTCTTCGTCGGGCCTTCGGGCTGCGGCAAGTCGACGACGTTGCGCATGATCGCCGGCCTCGAAGACATTTCCGGCGGCACGCTGAAGATCGGCGGCGAGGTGGTCAACGAGCGCGATCCCAAGCAGCGCAACATCGCCATGGTGTTTCAGAACTACGCCATCTACCCGCATCTGACCGTGCGCCAGAACATCGGTTTCGGCCTCTATACCTCGAAGCTGTCCAAGGCCGAGAAGGACCAGCGCATCGAAGAGGCGGGCAAGATCCTCGGCCTGGAGAAGTATCTCGACCGTCGCCCGGCGGCATTGTCCGGCGGTCAGCGCCAGCGTGTCGCCATCGGCCGCGCCATGGTGCGCAACCCCTCGGCCTTCCTGTTCGACGAGCCCTTGTCCAACCTCGACGCCCAGCTGCGCGCCCAGATGCGCATCGAGATCAAGCGCCTGCACCAGAAGCTCAAGACGACTACCGTCTATGTCACCCACGACCAGGTCGAGGCGATGACCATGGCCGACCGTATCGTCGTCATGAAGGATGGCCACATCCTGCAGGTGGGCACGCCGACCGATCTTTATGAAAACCCGGTCGATGTCTTCACCGCCCGCTTTATCGGCAGCCCGTCGATGAACCTGGTGCCTGGCCGCAAGAACGGCACGGGCATCGAGCCTGCCGCTGGCGGCGACATCCTGATTGGCGTGCGGCCGCACGAGCTGACCGCAGCCATCGAGAAGTCGGAAGGTGGTCTGGAACTCACCGGAACGGTGACGGCGGTCGAGCCGCTCGGACCCGAGACGCTTGTGCATCTCGATGTCGACGGCAGTGCCGTGATTGCTACTGCGCCGAGCAAGTTCATCCCCCCGACGGGCAGCACGCTGACCTGCCGCGCGGCGCCGGGCAGCCTCTATCTCTTCGACGCCAAGACCGAGAAGAGCCTGGGCCGGCAATGACATCGGGAAATGCCAAGCGTCCGGCGGTGCTCAGCATCGGGCGGATTTACTGTGACCTGATCTTCACCGGCCTGGCATCGCTGCCTGAGCCGGGGCGTGAGGTGTTTGCGCAAGACATGAAGATGGCCGCCGGCGGCGGGGCGTTCATCGCGGCCGCCCACATGGCCCATGCCGGACGTCAGGTCGCTCTGGTGGCGCGCCTAGGCACGGACTCGCTGTCGACAGGGATCGAGGCCGAACTCGGCGCCAGCGATGTCGACCTGCGCTTCGTCGAGCATTCGCCTGGTGCGGGGCCGCAGGTCACTGTCGCCTCGGTGATCGGCAACGACCGTGCCTTCCTGTCGCGCCGCGCCGGAACTGCGCTTCCGGCGACCCTCGATGCCGCGCTCGACTGGACCGATGCCGGCCATCTGCACATCGCCGAATATGCCACGCTACACGAGATCCCCGATCTGGTAAGCCGCGCCAAGGCCAAGGGCCTGACCGTCTCGCTCGATCCGAGCTGGGACGAGACGCTGATCTACGAAGCCGAACTGCTCGATCGCTGTGCCGGCGTCGACATCTTCCTGCCCAACATGGAAGAGGCGACCGCGATCACCCGCGAGAACGATCCGATCGCGGCGATCGAAGTTCTGTCCAGGGACTTCCCTGTCGTTGCCCTGAAAGCGGGCGGCGAGGGCGCATGGCTGAAGGCCGCTGGCCAGCTTTTGCACCGGCAGGCGGAAGAAGTTCCGGTCATCGACACCACGGGCGCGGGCGACGCTTTCAACGCCGGCTTCATCGATGCCTGGCTGTCCGGTCAATCCGAGGACGCCTGCCTTGCCGCTGGCATCACCTATGGCAGCCTTGCCGTCCAAGCGGCAGGGGGCTCGGCGATCCTGCGCCAGCCACTGCGCCGGGCCGCAGGGTGACGACGCCAAATCGCCGTAGCGAGGAACAACTCGCTACGGTCGGCTGATCAGCAGCGAAATACCCTGGCCGACGCCGATGCACATGGTGGCGAGCGCGCGTGTTGCGCCGCGCAGGTCGAGTTCCAACGCCGCTGTGAGCGCAAGACGTGCACCCGACATGCCGAGCGGGTGGCCGAGGGCGATCGCGCCGCCATTCGGATTGACGTGGGCCGCATCGTCATGGAGGCCAAACGCTCGCATGCATGCCAGCGACTGCGCGGCAAAGGCTTCGTTGAGCTCGACAATGTCGATGTCGGTGATGACAAGGCCAGCGCGTTCCAGGAGCTTTTGTGTCGAGGCGATCGGGCCGATGCCCATGATGCGGGGGGCTACGCCTGCGGTCGCCATGCCATCGACCTTGACGAGCGGCTTGAGGCCGTAGCGTTCAACCGCGCGAGCGGACGCGACGATCACGGCCGCGGCCCCGTCATTGACACCAGACGCGTTGCCGGCGGTCACCGTGCCGCCATCTCTGAACGGTGCCGAAAGGCCCGCAAGCTTTTCGATCGTCGTTTCGCGCGGATGCTCGTCGTGTTCGACGACAGTCGCTTCGCCCTTGCGGCCCTTGATCGTGACAGGCGCGATTTCGCGGGCAAAACGGCCGCTTTTCTGCGCGGCGGCGGCACGAGCCTGGCTGCGTAGGGCGAAATGGTCCTGATCCTCGCGTGAAATGGAAAACTCGGCGGCAACGTTCTCGGCCGTCTCAGGCATGGAATCAATGCCGTATTGCTTTTCCATCAACGGATTGACGAAACGCCAGCCGATGGTGGTGTCGAAGATCTCGGCGCTGCGCTGGAACGCGCTTGAAGCCTTGGGCATGACGAAGGGCGCACGCGACATGCTTTCGACGCCGCCGGCAATGATGATGTCAGCTTCTTCAAGCTTGATGGCGCGGGCGGCATAACCAACCGCGTCGAGGCCGGAACCGCAGAGGCGGTTGATAGTCGTTCCGGGCACCGATACCGGCAGGCCCGCAAGCAGGGCAGCCATGCGGGCGACATTACGGTTGTCTTCGCCGGCCTGGTTGGCGCAGCCGAGCACGACCTCATCGATCTGGTCGGCGGGGATGCCAGGATGCCGCGCAAGCGCTTCGCGAATGGCGTGTGCCGCGAGATCGTCAGGACGCACAGAGGCGAGCGCGCCGCCATAACGGCCGATCGGAGTGCGGACGCCACCTACGATGTATGCTTCGGTCATGGTGTCATGTCCTTGTGCGTTTCGGCGGCAAACATCGGCCCGCCCTTGTGCGCCGGAAAGCCGTAGCCATTGATCATCACCAGATCGATGTCGCTCGATCGCGCGGCGATGCCCTCAGTGAGCAAGGCAGTGCCTTCGTCGGCCATGGCGCGCAGCAGCCGGTTGACGATCTCGCCGGGCGTAAAGCTGCGGGGCGACATGTCCTTGGCCGCGCGTGCGGCCACAATCAACGCGGCGACTTCGGGATCGACGGACTTTTCACCCGACGAATAGTCATACCAGCCCTTGCCTGTTTTGCGGCCGAAACGGCCGGCCTCGCAAAGCTGGTCGGCGATCTCGACATAGCGCGCCTTGGGATCGCGCGTCGCCGCCTGGCGCTTGCGCCGAGCCCAGGCGATCTCGAGCCCGGCCATGTCGTAGACAGTGAAGATGCCCATCGGGAAACCGTAGGCTTCGAGTGCCGCGTCGATCTCTTCGGGTGCTGCACCGTCCTCGACCATGAACTCCGCTTCACGGCGATAGGCCGAGAAGATGCGATTGCCGATGAAACCTTCCGTGACACCGCAGACAACCGGCAGCTTGCCGAGTTTCCTGGCGAAAGCCAGCGCGGAGGCCAGCACGTCGGGCGCGGTTGCCTTGCAGTCGACAACCTCGACGAGGCGCATGATGTTGGCCGGCGAGAAGAAATGCAGGCCGACCACGCGCTCAGGGTGAGCGGTCGCCGCAGCGATTTCGTCGGGGTTCAGGTAGCTGGTGTTGGTGGCGAGGATCGCGTCCGGCCTGACGATGCCGTCGAGCCGCTGGAACAGCGCGGTCTTGACGGTGAGATCGTCGAAAACAGCTTCGATGACGAGGTCTGCTGTAGCGAGTTCGCCGATGTTCGCAGTCACCGCCAGCCGCGCAAGGCATTCTTCGCGAACTGTCGTCGCAAGGCGCCCCGACTGCACCGACTTGTCGAGAATGCCTGCGATGCGTTCGCGCCCCTTGGTGGCCGCATCCTCTGTCTGCTCGACGCCGATGACGCGGTAGCCAGCTGTCAACGCTGCCACCGCGATGCCGGCGCCCATCAGGCCGGTTCCGACAATTCCTGCTGTCTCGATCTTGCGTGGGGCGACACTGTTGAGCTTGTCGACCTTGCCGGCCTGTCGCTCGGCGAAGAAGACATGGCGAAGCGCTGCCGCCTCACGTGAATCGCGCAAGCGCAGGAAGGTGGCGCGCTCATCGGTAAGACCGTCCTGGAAGGTCGCCTCTGAGGCCAGCCGGACGAGGCGAACAGCTTCCGCGGGCGCCGATTGGCCCCGCGATCTGGACAGGATCTTTTTCGATGCGGCGTCGACGGCTGCGGGCTCGGCGACGTGGACGTCGAGCAATCCGGTGCGCCTTTGCGGCTGGCCGGCAAGCTGATGGACGAGGCCGAGGGCGGCAGCCAGGTGATCGGCTGCAATGCCGTCAACGAGGCCGAGCTTGAGCGCTTCGTCCGGTTTGATCGTGCGGCCGCTACCGATCAGCTCGATGGCGGCGACGGTGCCGACGAGGCGCGGCAGGCGCTGCGTGCCGCCGGCGCCCGGCACGATGCCAAGCTTGACCTCCGGCATTGCGAAGCTTGCCGCCTCGCCGGCGATGCGGCCGTGGCAGGCGAGGGTGATCTCGCAACCGCCGCCAAGAGCTGCGCCGTTGACAGCTGCAACCACCGGCTTGCCGCAGTTTTCGAGGCGCTGCATGACCTCGGGCAGCGTCGGCTCGACCGGTGGCTTGCCGAACTCCCTGATGTCGGCGCCGCCGACAAAGGTGCGGCCGGCGCCGGTGATGACGACGCCGATGACAGTGCCAACGGCTGACGCATGGTCGAGTGCCTTGACCAGCCCCTGCCGGACATGCGCCGAGGTGGCATTGACGGGTGCATTGTCGATAGTGACGACGAGCACGCCGTCACGGATGCTGCCCGAAACGCTCTCCGAAAACCGCGTCGCGCTCATGGCTATGCCGGGATGACCGCGGTGGCCTGGATCTCGATCTTGGCGCGGTCCTCGACCAGCGCCACCACCTGCATGGCGGCCATGGCCGGGAAGTGGCGGCCGATCACGTCGCGATAGGCCTGGCCGAGGCCGCGCAGGTTCTCGGTGTATTCCTTCTTGTCGGTGAAGTACCAGGTCATCGTGGTGATGTGGTGCGGCTCGGCGCCGCCGGCCTTCAGCACGGCGACGACGTTTTCCAGCGTCTGGCGCACCTGGCCGACGAAGTCGTCGGTCTCGAACTGGCACTGCGCGTTCCAGCCGATCTGGCCGCCGACGAAGATGGTGCGGCCGCTGGCGGCGACACCGTTGGCGTAACCGATGGGCTTGGCCCAGCCTTCGGGTTGCAGGATCTCATGCATCTGACGTCTCCAGGCGGCTTTCGAGTGCGGCGCGGAGGTCGTCCGGCCAGGCAAGCGATTTGTGGGTATCGAGCGAGGTGGCGACCACGCTGTGGCGTGCGCTCCAGAGCAAGGTGCCGGCTGATGACACCTTGTGCTCTAGGTCGAGCGACGAGCGGCCGACGCGGCGAACGAACAGCTCGAAATCGAGCGTGTCGCCGTGGAAGCCGGGATGGACGAAGGTGAGGTCGAGCCGCACCGTCGGCGTGCCGATGCGCCGTGTAGCGATCAGCTCTTTCCACGGCACGCCTGCGTCGCCGAAGAATTCTTCCAGGACACCGACGAGGATGTTCAGGTAGGACGGGAAGTAGGCGATCCCGGACGGATCGCAGTCCCCGAAACGCAGCGGCCGAGAGGTGCGGAAGGGCACGGCGGCGCTCCTACTTCACAGCCTTCATCAGCTCGCGGCCGATGATCAGCTTCTGCACTTCGGTGGCGCCTTCATAGATGCGCAGGGCGCGGATTTCGCGATAGAGCCGCTCGGTGATCTCGCCGACGCGCACGCCGCGCCCGCCGAACATCTGCAGCGCCTGGTCGATCACCCACTGCGCATTCTCGGTCGCTGTCATCTTGGCCATGGCGGCCTCGCGGGTAATCGGCAGCTTCTGCACGTCGCGGCGCCAGGCGGTGCGCACGGTCAGCAGCGATGCCGCGTCGATGGCAGTTGCCATTTCGCCCAGCGTGCTCTGCGCGGTCGGCAGATCGGACAGCGTCGCGCCAAACATCTTTCGCGACTTGGCGTGGGCCACTGCCTCGTCGAGCGCGCGGCGGGCGAAGCCAAGTGCTGCGGCTGCCACCGACGGACGGAAGATGTCGAGCGTGCGCATGGCGATCTTGAAGCCTTCGCCGGGCTCGCCGAGCAAGTGCGATGCCGGGATGCGGCAATTGTCGAAGCGCACGCGTGCGAGCGGATGCGGCGCGATCGTCTCGATGCGCTCGGCGATGGAGAAACCGGGCGTATCGGCATAAACGACGAAGGCCGAGATGCCGCGTGTACCGGGCGCTTCGCCGGTGCGGGCAAAGACGGTGTAGACGTCGGCGATGCCGCCGTTGGAGATAAAGACCTTCTCGCCGTCCAGGATGAAATGGTCGCCGTCGCGGCGCGCGCTGGTGCTCATGGCGGCAACGTCGGAGCCGGCTTCCGGCTCGGTCAATGCGAAAGCGGAGATCAGTTCGCCCTTGGCGATCTTGGGCAGGATGGCCTGCTTGAGCTCAGCCGAGCCGGACAGGCTGATGGCGCCGGTACCGAGGCCCTGCATTGCGAAGGCGAAGTCGGCGAGGCCATCGGCATAGGCCAGCGTCTCGCGGATCAGGCACAGTGAGCGGCTGTCGATCTGCTCGGACACACCACCAAATTCAGCCGGCACGCAGTTGCGCAGGATGCCAGCCGCGCCAAGTGTCGCGACCAACTTCTTGCAGGCGCCATCGGCATCGGCATGATTGATCTCGCCCAGCCCGCCCTTTGATATGAAGCCGTCGAGTTCGGCCGCGAGCGCGCGATGGCTGTCGGCGAAGAACGGCCAGTCGAGATGGTCGCGGGCCGGCGCGCGGGTCGACATGAGATGCGCGGCCATGGCTCAGTTTCCCTTGAATTCGGGCTTGGACTTGGCGGCAAAGGCCTCGAAGGCGCGGCGAAAGTCACCGGTTGCCATGCAGATCGCCTGCGCCTGCGCTTCGGATTCGATCAGCTGGTCGATGCCCATCGCCCATTCCTGGTCGAGCATCTTCTTGGTCATGGTGTGGGCGAACCAGGGTCCGTCGGCGATGTCGCGGGCGAATTTCTGCGCGGCACCCAGCAAAGCGGGGCGTTCATGCAGGGCGTTGTAGAAGCCCCAGGCATGGCCTTCGGCCGATGTCATGACACGGCCGGTGAACAAAAGCTCGGCGGCGCGGCCCTGGCCGATGATGCGCGGGAGGATGCCGCAAGCGCCCATGTCGGCGCCGGCAAGGCCGACGCGGTTGAACAGGAAGGCCGTCTTGGCCTCGGGCGTGGCGACGCGATAGTCGGATGACATGGCGAGGATGGCGCCGGCACCGGCGCAGATGCCGTCGACCGCAGCTATGACCGGTTGCGGGCAAGCGCGGATCTGGCGGACCAGGTCGCCGGTCATGCGGGTGAAGTCGATGAGGTCGGGCATCGACATCTTGGTCAGCGGCTCGATGATGTCGAAGACGTCGCCGCCGGAGGAGAAGTTGTTCTCGGCGCCACTGAGCACCACGGCGCGCACGTCGCTGGCGCGGCCGAGCGCGCGAAACAGATCCGTCAACTCCTCGTAGCTTTCGAAGGTCAGCGGGTTCTTCTTCTCGGGACGATTGAGCGTGATGGTCGCGACCTTGCCATCGGCATCGGTTTCGAACTTGAAGTGTTTCGCCTGATGGCCCTGGAAGGGACGCTTCTTGTCCTGCATCGGGTTGGTCATCGTCATCCTCCCAGAACTTCGCCGCCGGCGACCGGGATCGCCTGGCCGGTGATTGCGGTTGCCTTTTCCGAGGCGAGCCAGAGCACGGCGTCGGCCACTTCCTCAGGCGTTACCAGCCGCCCTTGCGGATTGGCGCGGGCAAGCGTTGCGCGAGCTTCTTCGGCCGAACGGCCGGTCTTGCCGGTGATGTTTTCCACTGCACCATCGAGCAGCGGCGTGTCGGTGAAGCCGGGGCAAACGGCATTGACGGTCACGTCAGTACGGGCGAGCTCGAGCGCCAGCGCGCGGGTCATGCCGACCACGCCATGCTTGGAGGCGCAGTAGGCGGAGACATAGGCATAGCCGGTGAGGCCGGCGGTGCTGGCGACGTTGACGATGCGGCCCCTGCCGGCGCGCCTGATCGAGGCGAGTGCTGCCTGAATGACGAGGAACGTGCCGGTGAGATTGATGCTGATCACCCGGTTCCAAGTGACGAGGTCGGTCTTGTCGAACGGTGCCGAAGGCGCTTCGCCGGCGCAATTGACCAGCACGGCAATTTCGCCTGCCTCGGCAATCGCCTTGACGACGCCTGCCTCAATCGACTGCGCATCGGTGACGTCGAAGCCGTCAAGTACAAAGGCTTCGCCGCCCGCCTGGGCGATTTCGTCGCGCACAGCCTCGAGCGGCGCGACTCGCCGTCCGCACAGGCTGACGCTGTGACCGTTGGCGGCGAGCACCAATGCGATGGCGCGGCCAATGCCGCTGCCGGCGCCGGTGACGAGCGCGTGACGCTTGGCTGTGCTCATGCCTTGCCTGTGGGCGTTGCCGCCGCGGCGCGGGCGAGGTTGTTCACATATTGGGCGCGGGCCGAATGGTACTGTTTCGGCCAGGCCTGCTCGGCATAGCCGATCTTCGCTGCCTCATGCATCACGAAGGACGGGTCGGCGAGGTGCGGCCGGGCGACGGCGCAGAGGTCGGCTCGGCCGGCGGCGATGATCGAATTGGCGTGGTCGGCTTCCGAGATCGCACCCACCGCTATCGTCGGCACCTGGATCTCGTTGCGGATCTTGTCGGAGAAAGGCGTCTGGAACAGGCGGCCATAGACCGGCTGCTCTTCCTTCACTACCTGGCCCGACGAACAGTCGATCATGTCGGCGCCGGCATCCTTGAACATTTTGGCGAAGATCGCGGCGTCTTCCGGCGTGTTGCCGCCTTCGTACCAGTCATGGGTGGAAAGGCGCACCGAGATCGGCTTGTCCTCGGGCCAGACGGCGCGAATGGCGCGGAACACTTCGAGCGGATAACGGGCACGGTTCTCGTGGCTGCCGCCATATTCGTCGTCGCGCAGGTTGGTCAGCGGCGACAGGAAGGACGACAGCAGGTAGCCGTGGGCGGCGTGTAGTTCGAGGATATCGAAGCCGAGGTCGCGGGCGCGTTCCGTGGCGCTGACGAAGTCAGCCAGCACGCGGTCCATGTCCTCGCGTGTCATGGCGCGCGGCATGTCCGAATGCTTGAGATAGGGCAGGGCCGACGCCGAGATCAGCGGCCAACCGCCTTCGACGACGGGTTGGTCGATGCCTTCCCAGGCAAGCTTGGTCGCGCCCTTGCGGCCGGCATGGCCGATCTGGATGCCGATCTTGGCCTGGGTCTGGTTATGGACGAAGTCGACCATGCGCTTGAAGGCTTGCGCCTGCTCGTCGTTCCACAAGCCGAGGCAGCCAGGGGTGATGCGTGCGTCGGGCGACACGCAGGTCATTTCGGGAAAGACGAGTGCCGCGCCACCCATGGCGCGGGCGCCGATATGGACGAGGTGGAAATCGTCGGGCAGGCCGTCGGTCGCCGAATACATCGCCATCGGCGACATGACGATGCGGTTCTTCAGCGTCAGGCCGCGGATCGAGAATGGCGTGAACATCGGCGGTGGTACCGAGCCGTTTGGCGCAGGGCTGACGCCGGCACGTTCGGCGAACCAGCGCTCGAAACCCTCGAGCCAGTCCTTGTCGCGCAGGCGCAAGTTCTCGTGGCTGATGCGCTGCGAGCGCGTCAGCATCGAATACATGAACTGCTCGGGTTCGAGCGTGTCGGCGTAACGCGTGCCCACCACTTCGAACCACTCCATGGCGTTGCGCGCGGCATTCTGGATGCGGGCGACGTCGACGCGGCGCACGTCCTCGTAGGCCGAAAGCACCGCCGGAATGCTGGCCTTGTCGTGGCCGATGAGGTCGAACTGGCGGGTCAGCTCGATGGCGTCGTCGATGGCGAGCTTGGTGCCCGAGCCGATGGCGAAGTGCGCGGTATGGGCGCTGTCGCCCATCAACACGACGTGGCTTTGGCCATTGAAATGGCTCCACTTGTCGCAGATCAGGCGCCCGAAATTCAGCCAGGCCGAGCCGCGCAGATGGCGCGCGTTGGTCATCAGCTTGTGGCCTTCGAGCGTGCCGGCAAACAGCTTCTCGCAGAAGTCGATGGACTGGTCCTGGTCCATTTCGTCGATGCCGTGCGCCTTGAACACCTCGTCTGTCGTTTCGACGATGAAGGTCGAGGTGTTGTCGTCGAACCGGTAGATATGCGCCTGGAACCAGCCGTGCTCGGTGCGCTGGAAATCGAAGGTGAAGGCATCGAAGCGCTTGTCGGTGCCGAGCCAGATGTAGCGGTTGGGCCGCATCACCATGTCAGGCTTGAAGATGTCGGCATATTTGTGCCGGATGCGCGAGTTGACGCCGTCCGCGGAGATGATCAGGTCGGCGTCCGGGAAATCCTGGTCGCCCTGCACGTCGGTCTCAAACACCAGCTCGACGCCAAGCTCGAGGCAGCGTTCCTGCAGGATGTTCAGCATCTTCTTGCGGCCGATACCGACGAAGCCGTGGCCGGAGGTGCGGATCTTGCGGCCCTTGAACACCAGTTCGATGTCGTCCCAATGGTTGAAGGCGACTTCGATGGTTTCGGCCGTCTGCGGATCCCACTGGCGCATCGACTGCATGGTGGCGTCGGAGAAGACCACGCCCCAGCCGAAGGTGTCGAAGGGACGGTTACGCTCGACGACGGTGACCTGATGCCCGGGGTGCTGCTTCTTCATCAGTAGTGCGAAATAGAGACCGGCCGGTCCGCCACCGATACAGACAATGCGCATGCCGTCCTCCTCCTGAAGCCGTGCGATCAGGTGGACATGCGTGCCCGACCTTGACCGTTGGGGGCACCATGAACGCTTTCAAAAAAAACTTCAAGCTTAAAGTTATTTCTGAAATGGGACGAAGAACCGCCCCGGCCGGCGTGTGCGCGGCCGGGGCGGAAACAGGGCCCGAGGGTCCTGTTATCGCGACAGATAGGTCGCCGTATCCACGAGTTCGCCATAGCCGAAGGCGATTGCTGCCATGACGGCGTCGTGGACCTGTGCGGCAGGCACGGTCTTGCCGTTGAATTCGAGGTCGCGCGTGGCGCAGGCGTCGTGAATGACCGACGTCTTGTAGCCGAAGTCGGCGGCGGCACGCGTGGCGCCTTCGACGCACATGTGGCTCATCGCGCCGACGATGACGAGCTCTTCGATTCCGCCGGCATCCAGCGTCGCCTTGAGGTCGGTTTCGCGGAACGAATTGACGTAGTTCTTGGTGATGATCTTCTCACCGTCGGCCGGGGTGACAGCGGCATTGATCTCGATGCCGGCGGTGCCGGGCGCGAAGATCGGCGCGTCCGCCGCCTTCGAGACATGGCGGACGTGGATGACCGCGTCGCCCCGGGCGCGTGCAGCCGCGATGACGCGGGCGGCATTTGCCGTCGCCTGCTCGATGCCGACGAGCGGCATCCTGCCACTGGGGAAGTATTCGTTCTGGATGTCGATGGCGATTACCGCGCGCTTGCTCATGTCCCTGATGCCTTTGCTGTTGGGAAGGATGTTGCACGAAAGATGCAATGGATTATGGTGCCGGCCCATTGGCGATATCGACATAACAAGGGGTGATTTCGACAAATGACGAAGGCCGATCTCATCGAGATAGGGCTGGTGTTCTACCCCGGCGCACAGATGTCGGCGGTGCTCGGCATGACCGATCTGTTCGAGCTCGCCAACCGCACCGCCGCACGCAAGAGCCAAGGTGCCCCGCCAAAGCAGCTGCGCGCCAGCCACTGGCGCGCGGACCAGCCGGAGCATGCCCCTGTGCGGGTGTTCGACAGCTATCCGGATGCTTCAGGCGTCCCCGAGGTCTACGTCGTGCCGCCAGCGCTCGGCGATCCGATCTCGCGCGAGGCCATCGCTGCCCTGGCCGGCTGGCTGCGCGAACGCCACGGCGCCGGCAGCGTGCTGGCTTCGGTCTGCGCCGGCGCATTTGTGCTTGGCGAGACCGGGTTGCTGGCCGGCCGGGCGGTGACGACGAACTGGGTCTATGACGAGGCATTCCGGTTGCGCTTTCCAAAGGCCAGACTCGACACCGACAGGCTGCTCATCGACGATGGCGACATCATCACGGCCGGCAGCCTGATGGCCTGGACCGATCTCGGCCTCCGGCTGGTCGACCGCTTCCTCGGGCCAACCGTGATGATCGAGACGGCCCGGATCCTGGCGCTCGATCCGCCCGGGCGCGAACAGCGTTACTACAGCGCTTTCGCGCCGCGGCTCAGCCATGGCGATGCGGCCATCCTCAAGGTGCAGCATTGGCTGCAGGCGGGCGAGGGCAAAGAGCTGAACCTCAATGTGCTGGCATCGTTGGCGGGCCTGGAGGAGCGCACCTTCCTGCGCCGGTTCCAGAAGGCCACCGGGCTGACGACAACCGAATATGGCCAGCGCCTGCGCGTCGGCAAGGCGCGCGAATTGCTGCAGTTCACCACCCAGTCGGTCGACAAGGTGGCGTGGGAGGTCGGCTACGGCGATCCCGGGGCCTTTCGCAAGGTCTTTGCCCGCATCGTCGGGCTGACGCCGAGCGACTATCGCGCCCGGTTCCGCGCGTAGTCAGCTCGACTAGGCGCCCTTGGCGAGCGACGCGACGATCGAGCGCTTCAGCTTGCCGAGTTCATCGAGCAGGATCCCACCGTCCTTTGCCGTCAGCGTGCCGAACAGGTCGCCGATCCAGTCGGCATGGGCTGCCGCCATCTTCTCGAATTCGGCACGGCCGAAGCGGGTCAGCGCGATGATCTGGACGCGGCGGTCGGTGGGAGAAGTGGTGCGGCTGATGTGGCCGCTCTCGGCCAGGCGCTCGACCAGCACGGTGATGTTGCCAGGTGAAACCATCATGCGCTTGGACACTTCGCCCAGCACCATGCCGTCCTTCGCCCGCTCCAGCTGTGCCATCAGGTCGAAGCGGGGCAGGGTGGAATCGAACTCTTCGCGCAGGCGCCGTCGCACTTCGGTTTCGACCAGTGTCGAGCAGGTCAAAAGGCGCAACCACAGGCGCAGCTCGGTGCCGTGATCGGCAGGGGCTTCCAGCACCTTGGTCTCGCCATCCACCCAGCCTTCGGCACCCGCCGTGTCCTTGCGCTCTTCCATCTGTGTCAGGGTCTTTCCTCGCCGTGGGCCGGCACGGCGGCCGATCCTCTGAGGCAGTTGTAGTGCCGTTTCGCCCGATAGTACAAGCTTGAAAGGTTAAGCTGCGGGAATGTTGCCGGCTAGCACTGCCGAATAGGCCGATGCGTCGATGTTGCCACCCGAGATGACACAGACGACGTTGCCCTTGGCGAGTTTGCTCGCCAGTGCTGCGGCCACAGAGGCAGCGCCCGCGCCCTCGGCCACGATCTTGGACTTGGCAAACAGCAGTCGCATCGCCTCGGTGACCTGTTCCAGGCTGACTGACACCGCCCCGTCGATCAGCTCGCGTGCCACCGGCCACAGCTGTGGCACCAGCGACGGGCCGCCGATGCTCTTGATGAAGGAGGGCCGGGTCTCGATGTCGACGATACGTCCGGCTGCGAGCGCGGCCGTCACGGGTGCTGCGTTCTCGTCCTCGACGGCGAAAACCTTGGCATCGGGCCGCAGCGCCTTCACCGCGCTGGCGACGCCCGTGGTCATGCTGCCGCCGCCAAAAGGTGTGAGCACCACGTCGACTTCGGGCAGGTCTTCGACAATTTCCATGCCGATCGAGCCGTTGCCCGAAAGCACCGCCTGATCGGTCACCGGGTTGATCAGCAGTTCCGGAAAATCGGGGCGGTCGGCGCCGATAATGTACTGCCACCAGGTCTCCATGGAGATGAAGCGGACATCGCCGCCGAGGCGGCGGACGCCTGCTATCTTGGTCTCCGGCGCACCTGAGTACATGTAGGCGGCCATCGGTACGCCAAGCCTGTTGGCGGCCCAGGCCATGCCGTAGGCCATGTTGCCGGAACTCGTGGTAGCGACCCCTTGGGCGAGCGTTTCGCGCTCGCGCGACAGCAGTGCGTTCAGCGCCGGGCGCAGCTTGAAGGCTCCGATGGGAGAAAGCGTTTCGAGCTTGAGGAAGATCTGCCGGTCGGGCAGGTCGAGATCGAGGCGGACCAGCGGCGTGGGCGGAACATAAGGCGCGATCCGGGCACGAGCGGTGGCGATCTCGTCCAGTGTCGGACGGTATGGGGCGGTCATTCGGCAGCCGATTTCGATCGCAGGCTGCCGGCACGCGCGGCATGCTTGTTGCCGCTGTAGTCCTCAGTGTGGACATAGACGTGCAGCGTGTAGCCGATGTGGTCGATCATCAGCGCCTTCGCCTTGTCGAGGTCGCGATCGAGTGCGGCCTCCATGAGCGCTGTGTGCGGTCCGATCGACTGTGCCTCACCGAGTGCGGCCATCGCCTCTTCGTAGCCTTGCTTCTGGCCTTCGGCTGCTCTGAGCGTTGGCGCCAGACCTAGAAAGCGATGGTGGCGGCGCAACTGGTCGGAGATCGTCGAACGGAAGCGCAACAGCCAGTTCGAGGTAGCCGCGCTCAGGAGTGCCGAATGGAACGCTTCGTGCTTTTCGTCCCAATCATCGACGGAGGCGTCGGAAGGGTCCTCGACTGCGGTCTTGCAGCGCGACAAGCGATAATGCGCTGTCACGACAGCCTCTTCCCAGTCGCTGCCGCCCTTTTCGATGGATTCCAGCAGAAGCGGCAGCTCGACCACCATCCTGGCCCGCGCCAAATCTTCCAGCTCCTGGCGCGAAACGGAGGCGACGGTGAAACCGCGATTGGAAATCGCCGTCACCAGCCGTTCGGCCTCCAGTCGCGATAGAGCCTCGCGCAGTGGGGTCCAGCCGACACCATAGGCGGTGCGCAGCGCGCTCAGCTTCAGCGGCGCGCCCGGCATCAGCCGGGTGGTCAGGATATCGCGGCGCAGCAGCCGGTAGGCCGCTTCGGTCTTGGTCGAGTGCTCGTCGTCCTGCATCGCTATCCGTCCCTGTCTTCGCAAAAATTATATATCATGGGAGCTGATGGCAAGAATTATATATAATGTTTGACAGAGCTCTCCGGACTGCTCATGATTGTCCCATGCTGCCGTTCTGGGGAGCGGTGCTTGTCAAATCTGGGAGGAATAGATGAGAAATTTGAAGTCCGGTCTGATGTCGGGCCTGGTTCTGGCCGGCGCTCTCGCTGTCAGCCTTGGTGCTGCTGTTGCTGACCCGATCAAGATCGGCATTGCCAATTTCGGTGAACATCCGCAGCTCAACGCCGCGGTCGCAGGTTTCAAGAAGGCGCTGGCCGAGAACGGTTATGTCGACGGCAAGGACGTTGTCTACACCGAGAGCCACACCAATTTCGACGCATCGCTGGTTCCCCAGATGATTGCCAAGCTGCAGGCTGAACAGCCGAAGCTGATTTACACCGTCACCACCCCCGTGTCGCAGATCGCCAAGAAGGCGCTCGCCGGCTCGGGCATTTCCATCGTCTTCTCCGCCGTGACCGACCCGGTCGCCGCCAAGCTGGTGCCGTCGTGGGAAGCCGGCGACGAAGGCATGACGGGTGCTACCGACCTGCAGGACGTCAAGGCGGTGATGGAGTTCACCAAGAAGTTGCTGCCGAACGCCAAGCGTTTTGGCGTGCCTTACAATCCAGGTGAGGCCAACGACGTCGCCCTGGTCGAAAAGATCAAGGAAGCAGCACCCGCCGCAGGCTTCGAAGTCGTTGAAGTCGGTATCGACAACGTCAACGACATCCAGCAGCGCATCGCCTCGCTGGCCGGCAAGGTCGACGTGATCTACGGCCCGACCTCGAACCTGATCCAGCCGGCGATCCCGGCTGTCTCGGCGGCAGCGCGCCAGGCCGGCATCCCGGTCGTCAACGCCGATGACAACGCCGTGCGTGACGGCGTTGTGCCGGCGAGCTTCGCGGTGAACTACGAGCAGGTCGGCATCAACGCCGGCAAGATCGCCGCTGAGATCCTGAAGGGCAAGGATCCCAAGACCATCGCGCCTTCGCGCCCGGCCTATGAGGACCATGCTGCGATGATTTCGAAGAAAGCCATGGCGGCATTCGGCATCGAAATCCCGGCTTCGCTGGCTGATTGCGGCTGCATCGTCGAGTAATCTTCAGCTTCGTCAAAAACAGGTGGCGGCGTCTATGACGCCGTTGCCTTTTTCGGGAGGGACGGATGCTCGAAATCCGATCTGCACGTAAAGTTTTCTACAAGGGCCAAGCCGACGAAAAAGTCGCGCTGGACGGCCTCAGCCTCAAGCTTGCAACAGGCGAGTTCGGCGTCGTCATCGGCTCCAATGGTGCTGGCAAAAGCAGTATGCTCAATGCCATTTCAGGTGCGCTGGTGCTCGATTCCGGCCAGATCCTCATCAATGGTGACGATGTCACGGACATGCCCGTCCACAAGCGCGCCATCCGTCTGGCGCGCGTCTTCCAGGATCCGATGAAGGGCACTGCCGCCTCGATGACGGTCGCTGAAAACATGCTGCTGGCCGATCTGCGCAGCAAGAAGCGCACCTTGCGCCAGGGGCTCAACGCCTCTCGTCTTGCCACCTACAAGGAGCGGCTTGAACTGCTTGGCCTTGGCCTCGAAAATCGCCTCGACACCCGCGTCGAATTGCTTTCGGGCGGCCAGCGCCAGTCTTTGTCGCTGATCATGGCCGTTGGTGGCTCACCGGACCTGCTCTTGCTCGACGAGCATACCGCAGCGCTCGATCCGCGCACTGCCGACATCGTCATGAAGGCAACCGTGCGTGCCGTCGAAGCACTGAAGCTCACCACCTTGATGGTGACCCACAACATGCAGCATGCCGTCGATTTCGGTCACAGCGTCATCATGCTGGACGCGGGCAAGCTTCGGCTCGAAATCTCCGGCGAGGAAAAGGCCAAGGTGACGGTTGTCGACCTGATCGGTCATTTCTCCGTCAAAACCGACCGCATGTTGCTGGCGAGCTGATCATCATGGACTTTATCCAGACTGTTTTCACGAGTTTCGTCGCGCTCATCCCCGTCACCCTGGCGCAGAGCCTGATCCTGGCATTCGTCGTGCTCGGCATCATGATTCCGTTCCGCACGCTCAATTTCCCTGACCTGACCAGCGAAGGCGCGTTTCCGCTTGGCGGCTGCGTCTGCGGCGTGCTTCTGGCAAGCGGTGCCTCGCCGCTGACGGCGCTTGCCGTCGCGCTCATCGCCGGTTTCCTCGCCGGCTGCTGCACCGCCTTCATCCACCTGCGGTTCCGCATCCACACGCTGCTTGCCGGCATCCTGATGATGACGATGCTCTACAGCATCAACCTGCGCATCATGGGCAAGTCGAACCTTTCGGTGTTCGGTGCGCCGACGGTGTTCGACTGGGCTCCATTCGTCCAGCCAGGTTTCCCGTTCGCCAAGATCATCGTCGCGGGACTGATCGGCGCGGTCATCTTCATCCTGCTCAACATGTTCTTCAAGACCGAGAAGGGCACGGCGATCCGCGCGGTCGGCGCCAATCCCGACATGGCCGAGGCACAAGGCATCAATGTCTGGGTCGCTACCATCGGCGGCGTTGGCCTCGCCAGCGCGTTTTCGGCGACGAGCGGTGCGCTGATGGTGCAGAGCCAAGGGTTTGCCGACGTCAACATGGGACTCGGCATCCTGATCAACGGTCTCGCCGCCCTGATGATCGGTGAAGCCATCGTCGGCAAGCAGACCGTCCTGCGCCAGCTCGCCGCGCCATTCGTCGGTGCGGTCGTCTACTACCAGCTGGTGTCGTTCTGTCTCGCCGCCGGCATGCCGCCCCCCGATCTGAAGCTCGCCACCGGCCTGTTCGTCCTCGCGATGCTGGCTCTTCCAAGCCTCAAGCGCAGCCGGGGACCGGCACAAGCACGCGAAACCATTCGCGAATAATCAAGGATAGCCCGAATCATGACTGCAATTCCTGATCTCGCCGCTGTCGAGGCGATGGACGCTGCCGATCCGCTGCGTTCGATGCGTGACCGTTTCATCCTGCCGGAGGGGGTGATCTATCTCGACGGCAATTCGCTGGGGGCCGCTTCGCATGCCGCCTTCAGCGAACTCCAGGCGGCCGCGTCCCAGGAGTGGGCGCAGGACCTGATCCGCGCCTGGAACACCGCCGGCTGGTTCGACATGCCGACCGAACTGGGCGACCGGATCGGCCGCCTGATCGGTGCCGCGCCCGGCCAGACGGTCGTCTGCGACACCACTTCGACCAACATCTACAAGGTGCTGCATGCAGCCCTTGCGATGCGGCCTGACCGCTCGGTCATCGTCGCCGAAGGCAATAGCTTCCCGACCGATCTCTACATGGCGGAAGGCGTTGCGTCGACGCGGGCCGGAGCAGTGCTCAGGCTCGAGGGTGTCGATGCGCCAAGCATCGAAGAGCTGATCGACGACAAGGTCGCCGTGGTTCTGGTCAACCACGTCAACTACAAGTCGGGTGAGCTGCGCGATATGGCGGCGCTAACGAAAAAGGCGCAAGCAGCGGGCGCCTTGATCGTCTGGGACCTCTGCCACACGGCAGGTGCCCTGCCGGTCGACCTCGACGGCGCCAATGTCGATTTCGCCGTCGGCTGCACCTACAAATACATCAATGGCGGCCCCGGTGCGCCGGCCTTCATCTACGCCGCGACCCGTCATCTCGCCGACGTCCGCCAGCCGCTGAGTGGCTGGTGGGGCCATGCCAGGCCCTTCGCCTTCGAGCAGGGTTACGCCGCAGACGCCGGCATCCGCCGGTTCCTGTGCGGCACCCAGCCGATCCTGACGATGCGTGCGCTCAAGGGCGCGCTCGATGACTGGGACGACGTCGACATGACGGCGCTCAGGACAAAAAGCATTGCCCTGACGGACCTGTTCATTCAGCTGGTCGAAGCGAAATGCGCTGGTTATGGATTGACCCTGGAAAGCCCGCGCGAGGGCACGAAGCGCGGCAGCCAGGTGTCGTTCGAGCATGACGGCGCCTATGCCATCATGCAGGCGCTGATCGAACGCGGCGTAATCGGCGACTTCCGCGCGCCAGCGACGGTGCGTTTCGGTTTCACCCCGCTCTATGTCGGTTTCAAGGATGTGTGGAATGCAGTCGAAGTGCTGGAGGACATCCTCCGCACTGGCGCCTGGAAGGATCCACGCTTCGCCGTGAAGTCGGCGGTGACCTGATCTCAGGTCATATTGAAACGAAAAGGGCGGCTTTTGCCGCCCTCAGATTGATTACAAACCCCTCGTTTCTTGGCAGCAGTCAAAATCGAGGGGTTTTGATTCTGGTTTGTTCACGATCTGAATCTGTGACGTTCTGTGAATCTTGGGTGATTTAGGTGTGCCCGGAGGTTTGTCAGCAGTCTGAGGGCGGCTTTTGCCGCCCTTTTTCATACGCCGAGATAGCGGTCCTGGATCTCAGGCGTCAGGGCATCCGGTGCGCCTTGGAAGACCGTCACGCCCTTCTCCAGCACGAAGCAGCGATCGGCCACGGGCAGCAGCTCCGACAACGTCTTGTCGACAACGAGAATCGACTGCCCCGATGCCTTGAGCTTGCGGATTGCAGCCCAGATGTCCTGACGGATGACGGGCGCTAGCCCCTCGGTCGCTTCGTCAAGAATGAGCAGGCTGGGATTGGTCATCAGCGCGCGGCCGATCGCCAGCATCTGCTGCTCGCCGCCTGACAGCGTGTTGGCATACTGGTCGCGACGTTCGCCGAGACGCGGAAACAGCTCGACCACCTTTTCCAGTGTCCACTCACTACCGCGTGCTGCGGCAAGCAGGTTTTCCAAGACGGTCAGATTGGGGAAGCAGCGTCGCCCCTCGGGCACCAGACCCAGTCCGAGGCGGGCGATGCGGTGCGGGCGCATGCCGGCAAGCTGGCGGCCGCCAAAGCTGATCGAGCCCGAGCGTGGTTTCGCCAGACCGAGTATCGAATTGATCGTCGTCGACTTGCCCATGCCGTTGCGGCCCATCAGCGCCACGACCTCGCCCTCGCGCACATCGAGCGAGACGCCGAACAGTGCCTGCGATGCGCCGTAGAAGGTTTCGACCCCTTTGAGTTCGAGCAGGCTCACGCGGCTTCTCCGAGATAGGCCCGGCGGACTTCGGGGTCGTTGCGGATCTGGTCGACAGTGCCAGTGGCGATGACACGGCCGTAGACCAGAACCGAGATGCGGTCGGCGAGTGCGAAGACGGCATCCATGTCGTGCTCGACAAGCAGGATCGGCGCTTCATGGCGCAAACCGTCGAGGAATTTTGTCAACGCTTTCGATCCTTCAGGCCCCATGCCGGCCATTGGTTCGTCGAACAGGAACGCCCTGGAGCCGAGCGCCAACGCAATGGCGATTTCGAGTTGGCGGCGTTCGCCATGCGACAGCTCGGCGGCGGCCACGTAAGCGCGACCGGCAAGGCCGACCCGCTCCAGCATCGCCATCGCCGGTTCGGTCAGGCTCTTGTCGCTCATGACAGGGCGGAAGAAGCGGAAGCTCGTTCCCTGACGTGCCTGCACCGCCAGCATGACGTTGCGAAGCGCGGAAAACTCCTGCGCCAGCGACGAGATCTGGAAGCTGCGGCCAAGTCCGAGACGCGCGCGGGCGGCCATGTCGAGCCCGGCCATGTCCTGGCCGAGGAAGCGGATGGTGCCGCTGTCGGGCCGGAACGAGCCCGAGATCTGGTGGATCAGCGTGCTCTTGCCGGCACCGTTGGGGCCGATCAGCGCATGAATCTCGCCCGGCCTGAGATCAAGGCTGACGCTGTCGGTGGCCTTGAGCGCACCAAAGGTTTTCCTGAGGTCGCGGATTTCGAGGACCGGCTCAACCATGACGCACCTTTCCGGCCAGCAGCCCGAGCAGGCCGCCGCGCGCGAACAGCACCACGCCGAGCAGGATCAGGCCGAGGAAGAACTGCCAGCGTTCGGTGATGCCGCCAAGCGCATATTCGATCAACACGTAGAGCATGGCGCCGGCGACGGGTCCGAACAGTCGGCCTTTGCCGCCGAGGATGATGAGCACGATCAGTTCGCCCGACATGTGCCAGGACAGCATCGACGGGCTGACGAACTTGTTGAGATCGGCGAACAGCGCGCCGGCGAGACCGGTGACCATCGCCGAGACAGCGAAGGCGATCAACCTGACATTGAAAGGCGTGATGCCGACTGCAGCCAGGCGCGTCGCGTTCTGCCGTGCCGCCTGAAGGGCAGCGCCGAAACGTGAGCCGCGTAGCAGCCAGAACAGGCCGAGGGCCGCCATGAGCACCGCATAGCAGATCAGGAAATAAGACAGCGGCTGGGTGGTATTCACGCCGGGGAATTCGTTGCGGACGTAGATCGAAAGTCCGTCCTCGCCGCCATAGGCCGGCCACGACACGGCGAAGTAGTAGATCATCTGCGCGAAGGCGAGCGTGATCATGATGAAGTAGACGCCCGTCGTGCGCAGACTGATCGCGCCGATCGGCAAGGCGATCAGGCCGCAGACCACCACCGCGACAAGCCAGATGATCGGCATCGATGCCGTGCCCGGAATGCCGGCGAACAGTGGCACGCCATCGAATGCATGGGTGGCAAGGATGCCGGCCGCGTAGCCGCCGAGGCCGAAGAAGGCGGCATGGCCGAAAGACACCAGTCCACCGAGGCCGAGCGCGATGTTGAGGCCGACGGCGGCGAGCGCCAGGATGGCGATGCGGGTGGCAAGTGTGATGTAGAACGGCTCGCCCATGGCGGATGCGCCAAGCGGGACTGCCAGCAACAGCAGCGCCAGCAGAATGTTGACGATGGTTTCGCGGCTCATGGCGGCCCTCACGACTGCGCCGCAAACAGGCCGCTCGGCCTGAAGGCAAGGATGAGCGCCATGACGATGTAGATCAGCATGGAGGCAAGTGCTGCACCGATCAGTCCGGCCTGTGCCGCCGGCATCATCAGCGCCAGGGCCTTGGGCAGCAGGAAGCGGCCCATTGTGTCGACGACACCGACGAGGATCGCACCAAACAACGCGCCCTTGATCGAGCCTATGCCGCCGATGACGATGACCACGAAGGCGAGGATCAACGCCGGCTCGCCCATGCCGACCTGTACCGATTGCAGGGCACCGACAAGCGCCCCGGCAAGACCGGCAAGGGCAGCACCAAGTGCGAAGACGACGGTGTAGAGCGTACGGATATCGACGCCGAGCGCTGCGATCATCTCGCGGTCGGATTCACCGGCGCGGATGCGCATGCCGAGCCTTGTGCGCGAGATCAGCAGATACAGGCCCAGCGCGACCACCACCCCGACGCCGATGATGGCGAGGCGGTAAAGCTGGTACTGGCCGCCGCCGGGCAGGGGCACCGCACCTTGCAGCAGCGACGGGATGTCGAGATAGAGCGGGAACGAACCGAACAGCCAGCGTGTGCCTTCGGAGAAGATCAGGATCAGCGCGAATGTCGCCAGCACCTGGTCGAGATGGTCGCGGTCGTAGAGGCGGCGTATCACGGTCACCTCGATGATCGCGCCAGCTGCGGCCGCAGCGACCAGGCTCGCCGCAAGGCCGATCCAGAACGAGCCGGTGGCCGCCGCGACCGCCGCACAGGCAAAGGCGCCGATCATGTAGAGCGAACCATGGGCGAGGTTGATCAGGCCCATGACGCCGAAGATCAGCGTCAGGCCGGCGGCCATGAGGAACAGCATCACCCCGAGCTGTAGCCCGTTGAGAAGTTGCTCGATGAGCAGTGCGATGGACAAGGGGACGCTTTCGCTGGCTGGATTGTCGGTTCAGTGCGGCGGGACGCCTGCCGCGCTTCTATGCGATATCGGAGGACGTCGACCCCCACTCCGGTTTGCTTCGCAAACCACCTCTCCCCCGTTCGACGGGGGAGAGGAAAAGCCGGCTGCGTCTTGGCTCCTTTCCTTACCCCCTTTTGAGGGGGAGAGGTGCCGAGCGCAGCGAGGCGGAGTGGGGGTCGGACGCCCCATGTAAGGCTAGCCTGCTATTGGCTAGCTACATCTTGCACTGTTCGGCGTAGGCGTCCTTGTGGTGTTCGAAGGCGGTGGCGACGATCTTGTTGGTTAGCACGTCGCCTTCCTTGACCACTTCACGCACGTAGATGTTCTGCACCGGGTGGTTGTTGGTGTTGAAGGCGAACTCGCCGCGCACCGACTTGAAGTCGGCCGCCTTGAGAGCGGCGCGGAAGGCATCCTTGTCCTTGACGCTTGCCTTCGACAGGGCTGCCAGGATCAGGTTTGCGGTGTCCCAGCTCTGGGCGGCGTAGACCGAGGGCAGGCGCTTGTATTCGGCCTGGAAGGCTTCGACGAAAGCCTTGTTGGCTTCGTTGTCGAGGTCCTTGGACCAGCTGGCCGAGTTCTTGACGCCAAGGGCGGCGTCGCCAACCGCCGGCAGGATGTCCTGGTCGAAGGAGAAGCCGGGTCCCATGACCGGGATGTTTACGCCCGATTGGGCGTACTGCTTCATGAACGAGATGCCCATGCCGCCGGGCAGGAAGAAGAACACCGAGTCGGCACCGGAATCGCGGATCTGGGCGATCTCGGCGGCGTAGTCGGTCTGGCCGACCTGGGTGTAGACTTCACCCGCCAGCTCGCCCTTGTAGTAGCGCTTGAAGCCGGTCAGCGAGTCTTTGCCGGCGGGATAGTTCGGGGCGAGGATGAAGGTCTTCTTGTAGTCCTTGTTGGCGTATTGGCCCATCGCCTCGTGGAAGTTGTCGTTCTGGTAGGCGACGTTGAAATAGTTCTTGTTGCACTTGGCGCCGGCCAGCGCCGAAGGGCCGGCATTGGGCGACAGGTAGATAACGTCCTGCGCCACCGCATTCGGCACCACGGCCATGGCGAGGTTCGACCAGATGATGCCGGTCAATAGGTCGACCTTGTCGCTCTGGATCATCTTTTCGGCCAGCTGCACGGCGATCTCGGGCTTCTGGGCGTCGTCCTCGACGACCAGCTCGACATCCTTGTTGCCGGACTGCTTCATCGCCAGCGTAAAGGCATCGCGCATGTCGACGCCAAGGCCGGCACCGCCGCCCGAAAGCGTGGTGATGACGCCGATCTTGACCGGCTCGGCGTAGGCAAGGCTGGATGCCGCCAGTGACAGGCCGAAAATTCCGGCCGCAATGATCTTCTTCATTAGATACTCCTCCCTAGTGTTCCCGTTGTTGTTTGAAGTCTGTTAGAGCCGGGTGCGAACTTTCCAGAGTTCCGGAAACAGTTCAACCTCCAGCATCTTCTTGAGGTACGAGGCGCCCGATGTGCCGCCAGTGCCGCGTTTCATACCGATGATGCGTTCGACCGTGGTGACGTGGTTGAAGCGCCAGCGACGGAAGTAATCTTCGAAATCAACCAGCTTCTCGGCCAGCTCGTAGAACATCCAGTAGCGTTGCGGATCGCGATAGATCGTCTGCCAGGCGACAAGCACCTCTTCGCTCTCGCTGCGGGTTTCGCGCCAGTCGCTACGCTTGCCGTCGGCACCGATGTCGAAGCCGTTGCGTCCGAGAAGCAGGATCGCCTCGTCGTAGAGCGAAGGCTGGGCGAGCACCGCTTCGAGCTTCTCGGCTAGTTCGGGCTGGTGCGCGTGTGGGCGCAGCATGGCGATGTTGCGATTGCCGGCCATGAACTCGATGGCGCGATACTGCCAGGACTGGAATCCCGAGGACTGGCCGAGCGAGTCGCGAAACTCGGTGTATTCGCTCGGCGTCATCGTCCTGAGAACGTCCCAGGCGCTGTTGAGCTGTTCGAAGATGCGCGACACGCGTGTCAGCATCTTGAATGACGGTTCGAGCCTGTCGGCACGGATCGAGCGGATCGCCGAGCCGATCTCATGCAGTGCGAGCTTCATCCACAGCTCGGAGGTCTGATGCTGGATGATGAACAGCATCTCGTCATGAGCGGTCGAAAGCGGCGCCTGGGCGT
Source organism: Aminobacter carboxidus (assembly GCF_014863355.1). Lineage (GTDB taxonomy): Bacteria > Pseudomonadota > Alphaproteobacteria > Rhizobiales > Rhizobiaceae > Aminobacter > Aminobacter carboxidus. The sequence goes on from NZ_JACZEP010000003.1 coordinate 346,748, forward strand.
CGAGAATCTTTTCGAGATGCAGGTAGTCGCTGTAGGACATGCGGTCCTTGAACGACATCTGCGCGCCCTCGGTGGAGGGATCGTACGGCTTGCTCAACTCATCTTCTCCGCGCGCAACCGGAAACGCTGGATCTTGCCGGTCTGGGTCTTGGGCAGGGCGTCGATGAACTTCACCGAGCGCGGGTACTTATACGGTGCGATCGTTGCCTTGACGTGATCCTGCAGCCGCTTGACGGTCGCGGCATCGGCGGCCACGCCGGCGACCAGCACGACATAGGCTTCGACGATCTGGCCGCGTTCGCCGTCCTCGGCACCGATGACGGCGCATTCAGCGACTTCGGGATGCGAGAACAGGGCCGCTTCAACCTCGGGGCCGGCAATGTTGTAGCCGGCGCTGACGATCATGTCGTCGGAGCGGGCCGCGAAATGGAAGAAGCCGTCCTCATCCTGGTAGAAGGCGTCGCCGGTGACATTCCAGCCGTCGCGGACATATTCGAGCTGCCTGTCGTCCGACATGTAGCGGCAGCCGGTCGGGCCGCGCACGGCGAGCTTGCCGACAGTGCCGCGCGACACTTCGTTCATGTCGCCATCGACAATCCGCGCCTCATAACCGCCGACCGGCTTGCCGGTGGAAGCGGGCTTCATGTCCTCGAAGCGGTTGGAGATGAAGATGTGCAGCATTTCGGTGGCGCCGATGCCGTCGAGGATCGGCTTGCCTGTTTTGGCCAGCCACTCCTCGAACACCGGTCCGGGCAAGGTCTCGCCGGCTGATACCGCGACACGCAGCGACGACAGATCTGCACCTTCGTCCATTGCCTTGAGCATGGCGCGATAGGCGGTGGGCGCGGTGAACGAGATCGTCGCCTTATAGGTCTCGATGATGTGGATCATGTTGGGCGGCGTCGCCTGCTCGAGCAGCGTCGCTGCGGCACCGAAGCGCAGCGGAAAAATGGCCAGGCCGCCAAGGCCGAAGGTGAAGGCGAGCGGCGGCGAGCCAACGAAGACGTCGTCGGAGGTCACCGAAAGCACCTCTTTGGCATAGGCGTCGGCGATGATCAGCAGGTCGCGATGGAAGTGCATCGTCGCCTTCGGCACGCCCGTGGTGCCAGAGGTGAAACCGAGCAGGGCGACGTCGTCACGGCCGGTTTTCACAGCTTCGAAGATGACGGACTTGTCCAGTGCGATGCGATCGAGCTCGGCGTCGTGATTGGCGGTGCCGTCGAAGCCGATCACGGTCTTGAGGAAGGGACTGTCCTTGGCGCAAGCGACCATTTCATCCATGAGCCGCGTGTCGCAAAGCGCGATGGTGATCTCGGCCTTGTCGACGATCTTGGTGAGTTCGCCGGCGCGCAGCATCGGCATGGTGTTGACGACGACAGCCCCTGTCTTGGTCGCGGCAAGCCAGCAGGCGACCATGGCGGGGTTGTTGGCCGAGCGGATCAGCACGCGGTTGCCAGGCTTGACGCCGTAGTTCTCGACCAGCGCATGGGCGAGGCGGTTGGTCCAGTCGGACAGCTCCTTGTAGGTGCGGCGGCGGCCATTGCCGATCAGGGCGGTGTGATCGCCCAGGCCCTTTTCGACCAGGCGATCGGTCAGCTCGACGGCTGCGTTGAGATGCTCGGGATAGTCGAAGCCATCGAGGAGGAAGTCCGGCCACTGTCCCTCAGGCGGCAGGTTGTCGCGGGTGAAGGTGTCGATATGCGCTGACGGTCCGAGCATTCTGCGGCTGTCCCCTACCTGCTCCTCGGCATGACGGAGCCGTCATGCGTGCGTTGGAATGCGTTACTTCGGGGGAGGTGCCGCGCCACAACGGGGCAGCCGTTCGGCACAGGCCGCGGCACCCATCTTGCGCGATCGGCATTGCGACCGGCGTCTGGCACAGCGAGACCTCCCACGTTCTCGACTGATGGCCGAGAATTGCACCGGACCAAAATTATTTCAAGCATAAAGTTTCTGGCTCTGGCCCATTGACGCGATCCGGCCCGCTGGCCATTGCTATGCGCCTGATTGCTGCCGCTTGGAGGGATGCCCGCATGCTCGAACGCCGTATCGCCGATTGGGACAACGCCTACACCAATGGCGCCAACATCGCCGGCGGCGACCGTTGGCCGGCCGCGTGGGTGGAGCCGGCGCAGTCGTTTCGCGACACCTTGTCGGCGACCGATAGGGCGCAGCTCGACATCGGCTACGGCGACAAGCCGCGCAACCGGCTCGACTTGTTCCTGCCTGAAGGCACGCCCAAGGGACTCGTCGTTTTCGTGCATGGCGGCTACTGGATGGCGCTCGACAAGAGTTACTGGTCGCATCTCGCCAAGGGCTCCGTCGATTTGGGCTACGCGGTGGCGATGCCCTCCTATACCTTGTGTCCGGAAGTCAGGATCGGCAACATCGTGCGTGAAGTCGGCGCGGCGATCGGCAAGGCAGCCGGACTGGTCGAAGGCCCGATCATGCTGACCGGCCATTCCGCTGGTGGTCACCTTGTCTCGCGCATGGTCGCATCAGGTTCGCCGCTGGCGCCGGAGGTCCAGGCGCGCATCCGCCATGTCGTCTCGCTGTCGGGGGTGCATGATCTCAGGTCGCTGATGAACACCGGCATGAACAAGACGCTGCACATCGACGAAGCCGAGGCGTTGGCCGAGAGCCCGGCGCTGCTGCGGCCGATGGCCAACGTCCGCATCACCTGCTGGGTCGGCGGCGGCGAGCGCGCCGAGTTCCTGCGCCAGAACGACTTGCTCGCCAACATCTGGACCGGCCTTGGTGCTGCGACCGGTGCAGTGGTCGAACCCGACCGGCATCATTTCAGCGTCATCGACGGACTTGCCGACAAGGATCACGCGCTGACACGGACCTTGCTTGGCTGAACATGTGCGGAGTGTGAGATCGTGGCGGTGTGCGAGCAATGTCGTTGGTCTCGGCGCCGACATCGTCACCGAGATCCAATTTGGCGATTGGTTCAGTTTCCGCGACCGTCTACGAGGCTTCCATCGGCACTCTGTGGAGTTGCCCCGGTCGGGCACTCTCTTTTTTGCTGCGTGCCCGGAATGGCTCAATCTCATTGAAAACAGGATGTTCGTGGTCAAGCTACCTTGATATGTGAGGGTGGATTTCGCCGGCAATTGCACTTCCGATGAGTGACCGAAATTTTCGGCCGAGAACCTGTTCGCCGAACAATATATTCGACCGTCACCAACTTACCGCGCGCAGGGACGAACCTTCAATCTGAGCTTCACGCGTGTGTTCTGATGAGAGGTAACATGCCCACCAATCGTCTCGGCTATGCTCGGTTTCGAGCGTGGCTGCCCGCCCTCGCGGGCCTGGCCGCAGTGTCCGGTTCATCCGTGCCGGCAGCTGCCCAACCGCCAAAGCGTGTCGTGTCGATGAATGTCTGCACCGATCAGCTGGCGATGCTTGTTGCCGGCGAGAGGCAACTGCATTCGGTCTCCCACCTTGCAAGCGATCCCAACACGTCGGTACTGGCAGACCGGGCCAGGGGACTCGCGGTCAATCATGGGCTCGCCGAGGAAGTGTTCCTGATGCATCCGGACCTGGTGCTCGCCGGTACCTACACGACACGGACAACGGTGGCGCTGCTGAGGCGGCTGGGTGTCAGGGTTGAGGAATTCGCGCCCGATAGCTCCATCGCCGACATCAGGACCAACATCCTGCGCATGGGGGAGGTGCTGGAGCAGCGCGAGCGGTCGGCCGAGCTGGTCGCCGAGCTTGAGCATGGCCTTGCCGAATTGGGCAAGGGAGGCGCCTCGCACAAGACCGTCGCGACCTACTATGCCAACAGCTACACATCAGGTGCCGGAACGCTTGTCGATGAGATCGTCAAGCTTTCGGGGCTGGTCAATGTCGCGGACAGGTTGGGTCTCAGCGGCACGGCGCGGTTGCCACTGGAGATGCTGGTGCTGAGCAAACCAGACTTGGTCGCCGGTGGCGACGAAGACTATGGCGCCCCGGCACTCGCCCAGGAGAACTTCGTCCACCCGGCATATCAGGCGGTCGCAGAGCGGGGCAGCGCGGTGGCGGTGCCGTCGCGCTACACCATCTGCGGCGCGCCCTTCACGCTCGAAGCCGCCCGCCTGCTGCGCGACGCCGCAAGCCAGCTGGACAAGGAAGAGGCCAAATGAGCGATACCTCTCGCTATCGGCTGGTACTGGCCGCTCTCGCCATCCTCGCCACTTTCCTGTTCCTGCTTTCACTCACCGTCGGCCCGGCGGGTCTCGGTTTCGCCGACAGCATCGCCGCATTGTTCTCCGACAAGGCGGGCGCCATCGAACTGATCATGCGCGAGATCCGCCTGCCGCGTGCACTGCTCGGACTGATGGTCGGCGCAACACTCGGGCTTTCCGGTGCCGCGCTGCAGGGCTATCTGCGCAATCCGCTGGCCGAACCGGGGCTGATCGGCGTCAGTGCCTCGGCCTCGCTGGGCGCGGTGATCGCCATCTATTCCGGCCTGACCATTGTCTTCCCGCTCGCATTGCCGTTGTCCGCCTTGGCTGCGTCCGTGCTCGCCGTCGTCGTGGTTCAGGCGCTTGCCGGACTGCGCGGCAGTACGCTGACAATCATCCTTGCCGGCGTCGCCGTCTCGAGCTTCGCCGGTGCGATGACCTCGCTGGCGCTCAACTTGTCGCCCAATCCGTTCGCAGCGCTCGAGATCATGTTCTGGATGCTCGGTTCGCTGACCGACAGGTCGATGACCCATGTCTGGCTCGCCTTGCCGTTCATGCTGGTCGGCTGGGCGATGCTGGCGGCTCTCGGGCGGGCGCTCGATGCGTTGACACTTGGCAACGAGACCGCGGCGAGCATGGGCATCGACATGCGCCGCGTGCAACTGCTTGCCGTCTTCGGCACGGCGGCTTCCGTGGGCGCGGCAACCGCGGTGTCGGGCGCAATCGGCTTTGTCGGCTTGGTCGTACCGCACATGCTGAGGCCGATGGTCGGCGCACGCCCGTCGCGGCTGTTGCCAGCGAGCGCCCTGGGCGGTGCCTGCATGCTGCTGACTGCCGATATTTTGGTTCGGCTCATCGCGCCTGGCCGCGACCTCAAGCTCGGCGTTCTGACCGCGATCGTCGGCGCGCCGTTCTTCCTGTGGCTTGTCTATCGCACGAGAAGGAAACTTGCCTGATGTTGCTCGATGTTCAAGGTCTTACGGCATCGCTCGGCGGCCGGCCGGTGCTCAAGGGCGTGTCCTTTTCCGTCATGCCAGGCGAATTCATTGGCCTGATCGGGCCGAATGGCGCCGGCAAGTCTACCTTGCTGCGGGCATTGCTCGGCCTGACGCCGGCCGAAGGGGCGGTTGCACTGGGCGCGCTCGACGCCGCTCATGTCACCGCCAAGGAGCGAGCCCGGCACATGGCTTATGTCGCGCAGGAACGCGAGATCGCCTGGGCCGTGCCGGTCGAGATGCTGGTCGGGCTTGGCCGCTCGCCTTATCGGCCAAGCTTCGCATCGCTCGGCCTTGCCGACCGCAATGCCATCGAAGCTGCAATGCGCAAGATGGAGGTCGACAGCTTCCGCGAACGCGCCACAACCGAACTTTCGGGTGGCGAAAAGGCGCGTGTGCTGATCGCCCGGGCGCTGGCGCAGGAGACGCCGCTGCTGCTCGCCGACGAGCCGACGGCCGGGCTTGATCCATCACACCAGATCACGCTGATGCGCCTGTTTGCCGATCTCGCGGCCGGCGGACGAAGCGTCGTGGCTTCGCTACACGATCTCGGGCTCGCCGCCCGCTGGTGCACCCGACTGCTGCTCATCGACGGCGGCAAGATCGTTGCCGACGGCACACCTGATGAAGTGCTGACCGCCCGGACCCTGCGCGACGTCTATGGCGTCGAGGCGTTCTTCGGTGAGAATTCAGGCAGATTGGTCGTCCAGGCACTGGATCTCGTTGCCGCTGACACCAGAGCACGACCATGAAACTGCCTCGGGCAGCGGCTCCCGCGTCGCTGCATTCGCGCCAGCTGCGAGCCTTTCGACTAGGTTTCAGACTTCGCCGATGAAGCAAAATTCCAGATCAAACTAAACTTGATATTTATTGTCATGTTTTATATGGTCCAGTTGTAGTCGAAACGGGACGGTCGCAACGGCCGCCGTCGGGCACGATGGGACCAGGGCAGTGGCAACAGCTCTTTCGGAAATGAATGTCGGGACGCACCGGATCAGCAGGCTGGGCTTGCGGGCAAACAGCGCGGTTGTCGAACTGACGCGTGCCGAGCTTCATCAACTGGTCTGGTCGCGACCGATGACAGAGATCGCCGTGCAGCTTGGCGTGCGCGACCAGCAAGTGGCGCAGGCCTGTGATCGCCATGACATCGCCCGCCCGCAGCCGGGGCATTGGCAGAAACTGCAATATGGCAAGGGAGTCGAGATCCGGCCGCTTTCGACAGACTCCTACGCCGCCGAAGAGCCGGTCGGCATAGCGGGCCGCGAGGCATTCGAGCGTATGCGCGACAACGAGTTTGCGCCGGAGGCCAGCAGGTCATGATGCATTTCAATCCCTACAAGGATTCCAGAGAGGCGTAGGGTGACAGCATGCGCCGCTATCGCGAGACATTCGCCGAGGTCGAAGCCCTGGGCGCCCTGGTTCGCCGGGCAAAGCGGACGGCCGACCTCAGCCTCAAGCGCGTCAACGCCACGCCGCAACCCCACAATGCAGGCAATTCTGCTTTCGCGGTTGAACTCGAGCGCCACCGTGCCGACCGCGAGACGATGTTCGAGGCGATGCGCAAGCTTGAAACCGCGCGCCAGGCGCTGCAGGCAATCGCATCCGATTTTGCCATGGATCAGGACAAAACCGCCCCGATGGATCTGCGCCGCCCTGCCTGAGGCAGCGCCGGATATCACGGGACAACATATCAGCTGGAGACTGTCGAGTGTCAAAGATGGCCGAGATCGAGCGCCGCAGCGAAGAGGCGTCAGCGCATATCCGTGCAACGATCATGAACGAGTTTTGCGAAGTCATGCATAAGACAGGCCTGTCGCCGATCGCGGTGATGCGTCTCGCCGCGCAGGCCGTCGGATCGATCTACCGCGAAGTGGCCGACGTTCATGCCTGCCCTGATGGTTGCCCCTGCGGCTGGCGTCCACATGAAGCTTCCGACATCGAGGTGCTCAGTGCGGCACTTGCAGCTGCGTGCCGGCAGCACCGCTACAACCATGATCTGCGATCGATGCGGGTCATCGGCAGCGCGTGATCCCGCCCACGGCATTGCTCGCGCGAGCGCTCAGTCTATCGGACGGTTTGTCTCAGGCCGAGCAGCGCCTCTTGCACATCCGCGCGCGTTTCGCTCGCCTCTGGCCAGACGGCGTAGACCGGATAGGTAAACTCTGGTGCGCCTTCGACGGTTTCGAGCTCGCCCGCAGCGATCAGGGGCGCAACCACGCCCTTGCGGAAGTAACCCATGCCGCCGGCGCGCAGGATGTAGCTCAGGCCGAGCGGGCCGAGGCCGACGACGAGGCCGGGCTCGCCGAACGCCGTCGAACTGGCATCATGCTGGGCGGCAAACAGCGGTCCCCAATCGACATAGACATAGGTGTCGGCCTCCGGCCTGCCGTTGCCGGGCAAGGTCCTGACCAGGACGAGTTGCTCTTCCTGAAGTATCTCGACCTTGAAGCCGGGCAGCAATTTCGGCGCATAGAGCACGGCGATATCGAGCACGCCGTTCCGGAGCTGGTCGAGCAACTGGTCCGGCACACCGACATGGGCGTGAACGGCAATTTCCGGCGTGGTCTTCTTCATCCACACCAGCCAGTCGAGAAGCAGGGGGTTCCATAGGCTCAGCTCTCCGCCCAGTGCGACGACGCTCGTTCGGCCGGACGGGATGGCCAACTGGTAGCGCGCGCGTTCCCAGATCTGGACGAAGGACTGGGCGAAGCGCTCGAACTCGCGCCCGGCCGGTGTCAGATGCGCCCCGTTGCGGTTACGCACGAACAGTTGCCGCCCGAGTTCATCCTCGAGCGTGCGAATGCGGGCACTGACGGTCGTCTGGCTGACATGGAGCCGATCGGCCGCCCTGAGGAAGCTGCCGCAATGAACGATCTCGAGAAACGTGCGGGCGCGGTCGATGTCCATAGGCGCATTAGTGCAAAATAATTGCATCAATGCAGCATTTAATTCCGTTTGCCTTCCGCATTGATGGAGCGCAGTTTTTCCCTATCGACGATCGAACGTCGCGGCCACAACGGGACACGAAGACGATGTCTGACGAAAAAGGCACTCCTACCGAAACCCGGGCATACGCCTCGCCGCCCTGCCTTATGCATGAGCTTGAGCCTGGCTTCCGGGGCGAGGCAGTTCATTCGGATGCGTGGGCCGATGTCGCGCGCTGGCGCAAGGCGGAGCGGGCACGGCTGATCGGCGAGCGGCTGCTTGCCGACCCTGACGAGCGCAAGGCTCGTTCCGAGCGCATCGCCGCCGAACTCGACCTGGCAATCGGCAAGGTCAGCGGACGCATCGTCAGTGTCTACTGGCCTTTCCGTGGCGAGCCGGATCTTCGCAACTGGGCAGTCCGCGTGATTGGGCGCGGCGGCCGGATCGCCTTGCCCGTCGTCATCAAGAAGGCCTGGCCGCTCGAGTTCCGTGCCTGGTCACCGGGCGACCCACTCGAACGTGGGGTGTGGAACATCCTTGTTCCGGCCAACGGGCCGGCAATCCTGCCTGATGTCGTCATTGCACCGGTCGTCGGCTTCGACGATGCGAACTATCGGTTGGGCTATGGCGGCGGCTTCTTCGACCGCACGCTGGCCGCCATGCCGAAGCGACCGCTTGTCGTCGGCGTCGGCTACGCCGGTAGCCGGATCGCCACGATCTATCCGCAGCCGCACGACATTGCGATGGACATCATCGTTACCGACGAATGAGCGACGGCTAATAGGTCGCAGCCCGCCGCCCTTGTCGCAATGGGCTCTGCTGTTAGGCTTTGACCATGCGATGCCGGATATCAGGACAGCCGGTGCGGCACGCATCGTAACCGGGAGGAGGTCGACTGTCGTGAATGAAGCTGTGCAGCCAAAGGGGCGTTCGCTCTATCTCGAGCTGGGAGGCGAAGACGCCATCCGCCGGTTGGTCGATATTTTCTACGACATCGTCGAGCAGGACGAGGCCGCTGCCGAGCTGCACCTGTTGCACCGCAGGGGCCATGGCGTGGCGCATTCGCGCGAGGAACAGTTCAACTATCTCTCAGGCTTCTTCGGCGGTCCAAGCTATTACGTCCAGAAGCACGGACATTCGCGGCTGAAGGAAATCCACGAGCACGTGGCGATCGGCACGGAGCTGCGCGATCTCTGGCTGACATGCATGCGTCAGGCGGTGGAAAAGGCTGGCCTGTCCGAGCACCTGCAGGCGCTGGTGATGCGCCACTTTACCTTTGCCGCCGAGATGACAAGAAACAGGGATTGAGCCAGTCCAGCCAGCTTCCCAGCCGCCTTGGCGGCTGCTCCCGGAGTTCAGCCTCAGTGGTAGGGCTGCATCGAGCCCGGCGCGGGCTCGCCGCGCATGTTGACGACCGGCTCGCCTTGCGACGTCGGCACTGCCAGCCCGGTAGCAACAACCGACACCTTGAACTGGCCCTGGAGCGAGTTGTCGAAGATCGCGCCGACGATGATGTCGGCTTCGTCGCCGACTTCCTCGCGGATGCGGGTGGCCGCCTCGTCGACCTCGAACAGCGTCATGTCCATGCCGCCCGAGATCGAGATCAGCACGCCCCTGGCACCCTTGATCGAATTCTCATCGATGAGCGGGTTGGCGATCGACGCTTCGGCCGCCTTGCTGGCGCGGTTCTCGCCGCTGCCGACGCCCGTACCCATCATGGCGCGTCCCATGTCGCGCATCACCGTCTTCACGTCGGCGAAGTCGAGATTGATCAGGCCTTCCTTGACGATCAGGTTGGTGATGCAGCTGACGCCGGAATAAAGCACCTTGTCGGCGATGCCGAACGCATCCTCGAAGGTGGTCTTGGCGTTGGCGATGCGAAACAGGTTCTGGTTCGGAATGACGATGACCGTGTCGGCGGCCTGGCGCAAAAGTTCGATGCCTTGCTCGGCCATCTGCATGCGCCGCTTGCCTTCGAAGGTGAAAGGCTTGGTGACGATGGCGACGGTCAGGATGCCTGCCGCGCGCGCGGCCCTTGCAATGACCGGAGCAGCACCGGTTCCGGTGCCGCCGCCCATGCCGGCCGTCACGAAGCACATATGCGTGCCGGAAAGCTGGTCCATTATTTCGTGGATCGATTCCTCGGCTGCCGCCTGGCCGACCTCAGGCAGGGAACCGGCACCGAGACCCTCTGTGACCACGGCGCCGAGCTGAACCAGCTTCGAGGCTTTCGACATGGTCAACGCCTGGGCGTCGGTATTGGCGACGATGAACTCAGTGCCCTCGAGACCTTCGGCAATCATGTTGTTGACGGCGTTGCCGCCACCGCCGCCGACACCGATAACGGTCAGCTTCGGCCTCATTTCCGAGATCTCAGGTTTCTTGGAAGTGTTCATGGTTCCGTTTCCTGCGCAGCGCCCCTGCCCGAATCGGACCGGCTCAGGGAATCAGATTGATCGGGAGGCTGCAAGGAATAGCCTGCCGATTGCGGTTTTTAACCGGCAAGTTCAGGCTTTTGCACGTGTATGTGACGGAGTTGGGCGTTCGATCCGATGTCCGGCCGCGGCGGGCACGGCCGGACAGGCTCGGCTGCCTTGTTGAATTCGAGCCGTTTTCGCGCGGTTGCAGGTCGCTTTGAAGAAAGGGCGGGGCGAGCATACGCCGGGGGCAAGGGTCCGGCGCCTTGCGCCCTTCAGGGTCTGCAGCAACGGGCAGTCTGCGGTTGCCCGGTGACAACTATGGGACGGGCAGCTTATTCCCGCGCGATCCCGGCGTCGATTCATTTGGGTCCAGCGCGGCAAACGAACCCGTGATGCGGTTCTGGAGCGTGTGCGAGCGCGCGACTTACGCGGGGGCGGCAGCAGCAGCAGCCCGTTACAGGCATTGCTGGTGACCGTAGGCATACATTATGCCTATATATGGAAAACAATGATGGATCCTGCGGCGTCATGACAGTCAACATCTGGTCACCCTCGATCTCGAAGGCCGACGGGCCGCTGTATCTGGCGATTGCCGATGCCCTGTCGGTCGACATTGCGTCGGGCCGGCTGCCGGGTGGCTTTCGCCTGCCGCCGCAGCGGACGCTTGCCGACCAGCTTGGCATCGACTTCACTACGGTGAGCCGTGCCTATGCCGAGGCGCGCAAGCGCGGCCTAGTCGAAGGCCGGGTCGGGCAGGGCACCTATGTCAGGATGCGTCGTCCGGCCGGTTCGTCGACCACGGTGACTGGTGTCGTCGATATGAGCATGAACCTGCCGCCACGCTTCGACGACCCGGAGCTGGCCGCGAGAATGTGGGACAGCGTCGCCGAACTGCAGGCCGGCGACGGCCTTGGCCTTTTGATGCGTTACCAGGAAGCCGGAGGCACGTTGCGAGATCGCGCTGCCGGAGCCATGTGGCTCGAACCGCGGCTGGGCGACATTGGGCCCGGCCGGTTGATGGTGTGTCCGGGAGCGCAAGGGGCATTGCTGGCGCTGCTGGGGGCGTTGGCGGCACCGGGCGAGACCATCTGCGCCGAGGCGCTGACCTATCCTGGGCTGCTTGCCGTTGCCGAGCATCTGCGCATTGGTGTCACCGGCGTCGCGATGGATGCCGAGGGGCTGATCCCCGAAGCGTTCGAGGAAGCCTGCCGCAAGCGCGCGCCGAAGCTGCTCTACTGCACGCCGACGCTGCATAATCCGACGACGACAACGCTGTCGCAGGCAAGGCGCGAGCGGATCGTGGCGATCGCGCGCCAGCACGGTGTGCTGATCGTCGAGGACGATGCCTATGGCGCCTTGCCGGTCAATCCGATTGCCTCCTTCGCGGCACTTGCACCTGAAATCACCTACTACATTGCCGGCCTGGCCAAGTGCCTGGCGCCGGCCCTGCGCGTGGCCTACGTGGTGGTGCCGCAAGAGCGCACGGTCGCCCACCTGGCAGGCGCCATCCGGGCGACAGCGGGCATGGCCTCGCCGCTCACCGCTTCGCTCGCTACGCGATGGATCGAAACAGGGGTTGCCCAGTCCGTGCTGGCGGCAATCCGCGTCGAAGCCACGCAGCGGCAGGCGATAGCGTCGCAACTGCTGCCGTCCAGCCTCGCTCAGGCAAATGCCGAAGGCTTCCACGTCTGGCTGAAGCTTCCCTCAGACTGGAACCGGAGCGACTTTGCCGCCCGCTTGCGCTCGGCCGGTATCGGCGTCGTCACCAGCGACGCGTTCTCTGTTTCAGGGCCCGCTCCCGAGGCTGTGCGCCTCGGTTTGGGTGCCGCGTCCAATAAGGCTTCACTGGCTGCGAGCCTCGAGACGGTCGCCGACCTGCTTGTCCAGCAGTCTGCGATGTCATCGATGGTGGTGTAAGCCTTGGGCAGCACAGGCCGGGTTGGCGGGCATCGGGCCGGCGAAAAGCTCGATCCGGTTCATGCCGAGGATGTCATGCAGCGGGGTCTCGTCGCTCAACCGGCGGAACATGCCTGGCGACATCCAGCGCGCGAAGCCGTCGACATTGGGCGCGCCGCGGCCTGAGCGAACGTCATCGATCCACAGCGTGCGTGTTTCCAGCGAAATGCGGGTCAGGCCGGTCGAATTGGGCACGCCGGCATGGGCATGAGCGCTGGAGAAAGCGATGGTCTCGCCCGGTGCTATGACCACCGGTATCGCGTCGCCGACCTCCAGCTCCTCGGTCAGGTGAGGTATCGCCGCATCGGCATCGACGGCGTTGCGTCCACCTGATTTCGATCGCTCCAAAAGTGCGGAAAGGTCGAAGTCGGTGCTGGTGTTTGCGACCGGACGATCCCAAAGCGAGGGGTAGATCGCAAAGGTCCGCCCTTCATCAATGTCGTAGATGGGCGCCCACCAGTTGGTCTGGGCATAGAGGTTGGAGCCCCAGGTGTCGCGGTGGAAGGCGATGGTTGCAGTGGTGCGGGCACGCGGCACGACGGTGCCGGGATCCTGGTGCGGCTGGAACCTGAGGTAGAGCGCGTCGCGGGCGAGCTCTTGTGCGTCAAGGCCGCAAGCCTCGAAGACATTGCGCCATAACAGCCTGACCTCGGGCGACCTGGCGAAGGCGCGCTGGCATTGCGCAAAGCTTTCCGTCTGCTCTTGATGCGACAAATGCCGGTGGATCTCGACCGGCTCGAACGGCGCGAACGCATCTTCCAGAAAGGCTCGTGTGAAGCTGACGAGCTCTCGCATCGGCGCGAGTGCGCTGAAACGAAGGATATCGCCGGCATAGATCCGGTCATGAAGCGCGCGCGGGCCGAGCACCTGGGCGATGTTGCTGTACATCAGGTTGTTCCACGCTTCACACGGTGAGGCCGGCAAAGTTCATCAACAGGCGGAAGAGGTAGGCTACCGCGCCGAGCCCCAGAACGCTGACCGTCCAGATGAGGACCAGCCAGCCGATCCGCTTTGGCCATGAAACCGGCGCCTGGGAGGGGGCTGCCATCAGTGGTAGCCCTCGCCAGCCTTCACCTTGCCGCGGAACACGTAATAGGACCATGCCGTGTAGCCGAGTATGAAGGGGATGATGAACAGCGCGCCGACCAGGGCGAAGCCCATGCTCTGCGGTGGTGAGGCTGCCTCGCGGATCGTGATGTCAGGCGGGATGATGTTTGGCCACAGGCTGATGCCGAGCCCGCTGTAGCCGAGGAACAGCACAAACAGCGCCAGGATGAATGGCCCGGCATGCGGTGCACCTTGCAGGCTGCGCAGGATCAGCCACGTGGCGACAAGCACGAGAATGGGCACCGGGGAGAAGAAAGCGATGTTGGGGAAGCTGAACCAGCGTTCGGCAATGTCGGGGTGGGCGAGCGGCGTCCACAGGCTGACGATGCCGATGACGGCAAGCAAGGCAAGCGTGATTGGGCGCGCCAGCGCCACCATGCGGTCATACAGCACGCCTTCGGTCTTGATGATCAGCCATGTGCTGCCGAGAAGTGCGTAGGCGACGATCAGGCCGAAGCCGGTGAACAGGCTGAAGGGCGTGATCCAATCAAGCGCACCGCCGGCATAGGCGTTGTTTTCGACCTTGAAGCCGTCGAGGAAGGCACCGAGCGACACGCCCTGAAAGAACGTCGCGACGTAGGAGCCGCCGGCAAAGGCCTTGTCCCAGAACGCCCGGTGATGCTGGTCGGCCTTGAAGCGGAACTCGAACGCGACCCCGCGCCAGATCAGCCCGAGCAGCATCAGCACCAGCGGCAGATAAAGCGCGCTGAGGATGACGGCATAAGCAAGCGGGAAGGCCGCCATCAGGGCAGCACCCCCGAGCACGAGCCAGGTCTCGTTGCCGTCCCAGACCGGGGCGACTGTGTTGACCATGGTGTCGCGCTGCTCGCGGTCGCGAACGAAAGGGAAGAGGATGCCGATGCCGAGATCGAACCCGTCCATGATGACATACATCATCAGGCCAAAGGCGATGATGACGGCCCAGACAACTGGAAGATCGATGCCCATCGTCTCAGCCTTTCCTGTCGGAGTGGGTCGGTGCGAACATGTCGATCTGTTCGTGTGCGGCAGATAGCGGACGCGCCGGGCGGCCATGCTGGTCGCCGTCACCAGGATCGTGCTCATCGGTCTCCGGGCCCTTGCCGACCAGCTTGAGCATGTAGCTGGTGCCAATGCCGAAGACGATGAAATAGACCACGACGAAGACGACGAGCGTCGTGCTCATCGCCAGTACCGAATGGTTTGAAACGGCATCCTTGGTGCGCATCACGCCATAGACGATCCATGGCTGGCGACCGATCTCGGTGGTGTACCAGCCGGCGAGGATGGCGATTACACCCGCCGGGCCCATCCAGGTGGCGAAGCGTAGGAACAGCCGCTTTTGGTAGAGCTGCTTGCGCCAGCGCAGCCATAACCCCCAGGCGCCGAGCAGCAGCATCAGCATGCCAAGCCCGACCATGACCCGGAAGCTCCAGAACACGACGGTCGAGTTGGGACGGTCTTCCCTCGCGTATTCCTTGAGGCCCGGAAACTGGCCGTCCCAGCTGTGCGTCAGGATCAGGTTGCCGAGGTGCGGGACCTTGATCGCGTAGAGCGTTTTTTCCTGCTCCATGTCGGGCCAGCCGAACAGCGTCAGCGGCACGGCTTCGCCGGGCTTGTTTTCCCAGTGGCCTTCGAGTGCTGCGATCTTGGCGGGCTGGTGCTTCAGCGTGTTGAGGCCATGCAGGTCGCCGATCAGGACCTGCACGGGGGCTGCAAACAGCACCATCCACATCGCCATCGACATCATGGTGCGGACGTGGCGGTTGTCGTTGCCGCGCAGCAGGTGCCAGGCGCCCGAGGCGCCAACGAAAAGGGCTGTCGCCAGATAGGCGGCAACGGTCATATGCGCCAGGCGATAGGGGAAAGACGGGTTGAAGATGATCTCGAACCAGTTCACCGGTATGACAACGCCGTTGACGATCTCGAAGCCTTGCGGGGTCTGCATCCAACTGTTGGAGGCGAGGATCCAGGTCGCCGAAATCAGTGTGCCGACCGCTACCATGATGGTCGAAAAGAAGTGCAGGCCGGGGCCGACGCGGTTCCAGCCGAACAGCATGACACCCAGGAAGCCGGCCTCGAGGAAGAAGGCGGTGAGCACCTCATAGGCGAGCAGCGGCCCGGTGACCGACCCGGCAAAGGACGAGAAATAACTCCAGTTGGTGCCGAACTGGTAGGCCATCACAAGGCCGGAAACGACGCCCATGGCGAAGTTGACGGCAAAGATCTTCGACCAGAAATGGTAAAGGTCGCGATAGACCGTGTCGCGCTTCCACAGCCACAGTCCTTCCAGCACTGCGAGGTAACTTGCGAGGCCGATAGTGATGGCGGGGAAGATGATGTGGAAGGAGATGGTAAAGCCGAACTGTATGCGGGCCAGCTCGAGTGCTGTCAGGCCGAACATTAGGGACCTCTCTTGCATGTACAATCGGCTCGCGCGCGATTGCTGGTCGAAGCGTAATACTCGTCGATTCCCGTCAGGTGTTGCTCATGCCTTGCAATAGACCCTCATCTTGATCTGCGCAGCGCGCAAAGTCGACGCACCCCGGGGGACATTTTGCCCCATGCGGCTGAGGCCTTGTTCGATCACGCTAATTTCCATACAATAAATCCATTCAATGACAAATTGATAGGAATGTATGTGAATTATATGCATATTGCGCCTTGCCGGCAAGGTTGAAGCGCCCTATGTGTTGAGGTGACGGGGCGCCCTATGGCTGCCCGTGTTCGCGACCCGCAAAGAGGAGACGCGTATGTCTCAGACTAGATCCAGATATTCGGCCGAGGGGTTCACCCCCACCGACAATCCGATGAAGACAGGCATCCGGGGGCTCTGCCCGCGCTGCCAGATGGGACACCTGTTTAAGGGTTTCCTGAAGCTCGCGCCGCGCTGCGAAGTCTGCGGGCTCGATTATTCCTTCGCCGATCCTGCCGACGGCCCCGCCTTCTTCGCCATGACCATTGCAGCTGTGCCGGCGCTGGCATTCGGCGCCTGGTTCCAGACGGCCTTCGGCCTGCCGCTTTGGGTGCACCTGTTCATCACCTTGCCGCTCACCGTGCTGAGCTGCATGGCGCTGTTGCGGCCGCTCAAGGGCTGGCTGGTGTGCTCGCAGTTTTTCCACAAGGCCGAGGAGGGCTCAATCGACTTCGATTGGCATGACAAGGCTAAAGGGCAGCAGCAGAACGGCCAGACACCGGTCGCCTGATCGGGCGGAAGTGTTTGATGAAGCCGAGTTGCACGTGCTGAACAGCAAAAAGCCATGGGCGGGGGCGGCCCATGGCTTTGCGGCGGCATCAAGCTGCCTATGGCGGTGGGGAAGCGTCGATCAGCGCAGGACGCTGGTGACCTTGTCTCCTTCATCGTTGAGCCCGATCGAAACCTTCTCGCCGATCTGGACATTCGGAAGGGCGACGTCGCGCGGCACCGTGAAGCTGTGGCCGTTCTCCAGGGTGATGACGCGAGATGCCGGGCTGAACTTCATGACCACGCCGTTGTTCGACGAAGCCAGGGCGGCACCCGACATGAAGGCGAGCGATGCAGCGGTGAGGAGGAACTTCTTCATTTCATTTTTCCTTTCTTGGGAGGTGGCGCCAACAGCGGCGACGGCTCATTTCTAGCGGCCTCCCGTTTCGAGCTGTTTTCAGAATCTGGCGATCAGTGTTTCGTTTGTTTCAGTCGCAGGCGGCAAGCGAAACACTGCGCTGCTTGTCGGCTGGGGAGGGCAAGCTCGTGTGCCGCTGGAACAGCGGTCGTGCCGTTGCAGCCATAAGCGCTGGCTTGCGACCAGTTACAGGCGCATGACGATTGAGCTTAGGCGTGTGTTGATTGGGGCAGGTGACAGTCGGGATGACGGCAGCCAGGCGCAAGGATGCAGTCTTGGCTCTGTCGAGCCAACTATAAGGCGACGGGATCGGGGAGATGTGGAGGGGTGCGGAGAGGTTTGACCGTATCCCGCAGCCCGGATGCGACCCCGGCGAACGGACAGAAAAACGCAAACGCACCGACCGGCAAGGTGCCGGTCGGTCAGAGCGAATGGGAGGCTGGCGTCATCGAACGCCGCGACTTGCCGACGGTGCCTTTTCCGTCGGCGGCCCGCAGATGCGCGGCAATCATTGGATCGACGATATGAGGGTCGGTCAGCAGCGCCATGTGGCCGGCGCCGGGGATCATGGCAAGCCGCGCGCCGGGAATGGCTTCGGACACCATTTCGGTGACGCGCAAGCTCGCGGTCGGGCTGTCCAGTGCCATCACCGCAAGCGTCGGGCAGTTGAGTTCGCGGCAGCGGCTTGCCAGCCAGGTTTCAGCAAGGGCTATGGCAAGATCGCGGCCCACTTGCTCTGCATGGCGCCCCAGCTCTTGCTGGAGGCCTTCGCTGGTCCGGCGCCAGGCACCTGTCCCATACCAGAAGTCGACATAGATACGCATGCTGGCTGCCGGATTGGGGCCACTTGCCGCTGCCGCCAGTTTCCCGGCCATACTGGCAAGCTCGGTGAACAAGGCCAGGTCGGACCGATCGCCTTCACGCAGCAGATGAAACAGTGTCGGCTCGATCAACGTCAGGCTTTTCACCAGTTCCGGCCGCAACAGTGCGATTTCCAGCGCCACCGCCGCACCATGCCCGTGCCCGACAAGATGCATCGGTGCCTCGCCCGCCATCGCGTCGAGAACCATGCCCGCGACATCGGAGATATCTCGGGCAGTGCGCCTTGAGGAACGGCCATAGCCAGGCAGATCAGGCGCGATCAGCCTGTAGCGGCCGCGGAGGTAGTCCTCGGTGCCTTGCCATAGCCTGCCTGTAGTCGCGGTGCCGTGCAATGCGAGTACAGGCAGGATGGGTTCGGGCTGGCAGACGCGGCCGGACCACCAGCTTGTATCATTCCACATGGTGTTCATGGCCGCGCTTCCGGTCACCCGACGGGTCGCTGACAAGCGACTGGATTTCGGAACGTGCCACGCCGATGTCCTTGAGCAGGTAGTCGTCAAGTTCCCCGAGGCTCCAAACCGCGCGGCGATGGGCGCGACGCAGCCAGAATGCCCGATGGGCTGCCGCGATCCGCGAAGCCAGCGACGAGACGAGGCCGGCAGCGGGTGATCGGATGGTCAGAGTAGTCATGTCCTGGAATTCCTTGGCTGTGCCGAATTCGGCAATGCTGAACTAGACCTCTCCTGTTTCGGGCGTGTTCCCGACCTCGAGGAGAAGTGTTTCGTTTGTTTCAGTGGCGATGTTCAGTCGATCTGCGGGTTGCCGCAGGGCGTATGACGGCCGCCCGGACGTGCAGGGCCGCCAATCGCCATCGAGGCAGCTGACGAAAGTCCGATCGAGCTCGTCGTTGAAGACATTGGCAGGATCCCGAACAGACGGCGCGACGTGAGCCGCCCCGGTGTCGCGCCCAGCGACGCGCGTGAATAGACATCGGTTCGCTGCTTTGCGTGCCGCGACGATGTTGCGTCTAGCGGCTCGTGCCGTGCCGACATCATTCCGGCGGGCGGGAATCGAAAGGTGGAAGCGATGTCGAATGCGTGCGCCACGCCGAAGGTCGGCAGAACGGCGCAAAAGGCTAGAATGGTCGATCGCATCTCATGTCTCCTTGAGGGACGTTTGAGTTCTCGACTTTGCCGGGCGCCTCGTCTTGAGGAGGCCGCCTATCAACATCCCGTGGATCTTTGATAGACTGGCTGCTTCCGCATGCCGGGAGCCGATCCAGTGAAGTCGACATGGCGGAAGTTAGCTCAGGCCTGTTTCGGCGCTTTTTCTGCGCCTAGGAAAAAGGTTTCGTTTGTTCGCCCAAATAGGCGGAAATGGCTCTCAGGCCGAAACAATTGAAACAAAGCGAGTGAGTTTCGACCTCATACCGAAACAGAGGGCTTGTAATCATCCGCCGCGCTCACGCCGCCGTGACGGCGTTGCGGATGTGGGCGCGCCCGGGATTTGAGGAGACGATCATGCGAGCTGGTGATCCGGCCGTGAATGTTCGGACAGGCTACGCGCTATTCGACAGCGACGATGTTCTTGTCGACGCCAACGCCGAGATTTTCGGCGGTATTGTCCAGCCGCGCGGTGAGCAGCCGCCGATCGGTCTGATCGCAGCGGTCGCCGAGGTTCTTCGTCAATTCACAAGCTTCGACGGTCTCGCCGTGGAGCCGACCGACGACTTCGTGCGGCGCGTTGCGCTGCGCTGGCGGCAGCTGAATGTGCCGCCGATCGAGGCACAAACCGTCAATGGCGGTTGGAAACTGCTGACGAGCCATCCTCGCCTTGACGCCGGCATCGCGCTGATCAGCACCGACATCACTGAAATGAAGCTGGCCCAGATCGCGCATCTCAGCAGCGCCGAGATATTCCGTTGCATCACCGATAGCCACCCGCTGCCGGTCTGGGTCGTCGACGAGCAAAGCAAGCAGATCCTCTATGAAAGCCTCGACGGGTCGCACCTGCTCGGCCGCAAATGGCAGCCGCAACAGCAACAACTCCTGACCGACCATTTTGTGAACCCGGACGAATTCGATCAGGCGTGCCGCCGTGTCCACGGCAACGACATCCTGCGCGACTGCGAGATCCAGATGCAGCGGGAAGATGGGTCACGCGTCTGGTGCTCGACGAACTGGCGGCGAAGCGTCTTTCGCGCGCGCCCGTCGCTGGTCATCGGCGTGCTCGACATCACGGAGCGCAAGAAGGCCGAGGCTGCCGAACGCGAGGCGACGTCGCTGATGCAGCGGGTGCTGGACGCTTGCCCTTCGCCAACGCGCATGTCGACGATCGAGGGCGAAACCATCTACTGCAATCCAGCCAGCCGGGAACTCTATGGCGATCGTCCTCACATCGCTGACTATTATGTCGACGCTGGCGACAGGGAAATCTTGGTCCGCACCCTGCTTGAGAAGGGCAGCATCGACGATTTCCGGGTGCGCCAGTATTGCTCCGACGACACCATCTTCTGGGGCTCGCTCTCGGCGCGGCTGATCGACTTCCAGGGCAAGAAGGTGATCGTTTCCAACGCAACGAACATCAACGACATGATCGTGGCGCAGCAGCAGACGCGGCAGGCAAACAACCGCCTCACCGACGCGATCGAGTCGCTGGCCGAAGGCTTCGCACTCTACGACAAGGATGACCGCCTGGTCCTGGCCAACAGCCAGTATCGGAAAATGCACGCCATCAGCGCCGATGTGCTGGTTCCCGGGGTGAACTGGTTCGATTTCCTTCGCGTGACGGCCGAGCGCAGCCAGTTCCGCGTCCCTGGCGACAAGATCGACGAGTGGCTGGCTGAGCGGGCCAGGGATCGGCGCGAGTACCGGCAGCAGGAATTCCAGCACGCCGATGGCGGCTGGTTCTTCGTTTCGAACAGCCCGACGCGAGAAGGCGGCTTCGTCGTAACCCGTCTCGACATCACCGAGCGCAAGCGGGCTGAACTGGCGGCCAAGGAGGCCGACGATCTGGTGCGCAGGGTCCTGGAAGCCAGTCCCGTCAGCATCCAGATGACGCGCGCGCATGACGGCAAGCAACTGTACAGCAGCCCGGCGACAGCAAGGCTTTTGGGCGACGTTGCCGGCGCGCTTGAGCACTTCGCCAATCCGGCACAGCGCGACGAATATGTCGAACGCCTGCGGCGCGATGGCGCCGTCGACGAATTTGAAACCCAACTCACACGCAACGACGGCAAGACATTCTGGTCCTCGATTTCGTCGCGGTTGATCGATTTCCATGGCGAGCAGGTCATTGTTTCCCACACGCACGACCTGAGCGACCGCATCGAATTGCAGAAGCAACTCGAACATCAGCGCGAGAAGCTGCACCAGAACGAAAAGCTGTCGGCGCTCGGCGGCTTGCTTGCCGGTGTTGCCCATGAACTGAACAATCCGCTGTCGGTGGTGCTCGGTATGTCGCTGACACTTAAGGAGACTTCGGTCGACCCCAAGACGGTCGAGAGGGCTGACAAGATCAGCAAGGCGGCGGAACGCTGCGCCCGTATCGTCAAGACCTTCCTGGCAATGGCCAGGCAACAGCCGACCAGGGCAACCAATGTCTCGATAGACGAGGTGGTTTCAGCAGCGCTCGAAGTGGTCAACTATTCGATCCGCTCTTCCGATATCCAGCTCCGGCTCGATCTCGAGCCGGACTTGCCGGCGATCTGGGGCGACCCT
Organism: Aminobacter carboxidus; assembly: GCF_014863355.1. Taxonomy (GTDB): domain Bacteria; phylum Pseudomonadota; class Alphaproteobacteria; order Rhizobiales; family Rhizobiaceae; genus Aminobacter; species Aminobacter carboxidus. The sequence continues at coordinate 368,448 of NZ_JACZEP010000003.1, forward strand.
GATCAGCTCAGCCAGGTGCTGATCAACCTGCTGGTCAATGCCGAGCACGCGCTCCACCACTGGGAAGGCCCGAGGAAGATACTGGTTTCGACGGGGCGACATCCCGAGTGCGGCAACATCACCATCAGCATAACGGACACCGGCCCGGGTATTGCTGAAGAGATTCTGCCACGCATCTTCGAGCCGTTCTTCACGACCAAGGAGGTAGGTGCGGGCACGGGCATCGGCCTGTCCTTCTGCCATCGCATCATCCAGTCGCACCAGGGAACGATAGAGGTCGAAACCGTGCCGGGCGGCGGCTCGACCTTCGTCGTCTCGCTGCCGGCCTCCGATCGGATCGCCGAAACGTCCGGACCCTCCGATGAAGAGCCATCCAGCTCGGCGGGCCTGTCATGCCTGGTGGTTGATGACGAAAGGGAGGTTGCCGACCTGATCGCGGAAGTGCTGATGCGCGACGGTTTCCATGTCGTGGTCGCGCGGTCGGGCGAAGAAGCCTTGACGCAGCTGAGGAAAAGGACCTTTGCGGTCATCCTGAGCGACCTGAAGATGCCGAGCATGGATGGCCGGCGCCTGTACAACTACATCGCCGACTACCATCCGGCGGAAGTCGAGCGGCTCGCTTTCCTGACCGGCGACACGATCAGCCCCGATGCGCAGGTTTTCCTGCGCGCCACCAAGCGGCCCTATCTCGAAAAACCGGTGAAGCCGATCGAATTGCGCCGGTTTGTTTCCGGACTGGTCGTCAGGCCGGCGTAGATGAAGCTGTTTGATTTGCCGCCCCTGCCGAAGAGGGTTACCTTTTCAACCGAGGTGAGGACCCGGTGACTGCCAATTCGCAGATCGTCGTTTGCGATGATGAGCCCGATGTCCGCGACATGGTCGCGGAGTATCTGGAACGCCACGGCTATGCCGTGACGACAGCCGATGCCGGACCGGCCTTGCGCCAGATCGTCGAGAGCCAGCCCGTCGATGTTGTGATCCTTGATATCCGCATGCCCGGCGAAGATGGCCTCTCCCTGGCGCGCTACCTGCGCGAGCATTCCCAGGTCGCCATCATCATGCTGACGGGTTCGGCCGAGATCATCGACCGGGTTGTCGGCCTCGAGATCGGCGCCGACGACTACATCGGCAAGCCGGTCGACCTGCGCGAACTGCTGGCCCGCGTGAAGGCGGTGCTGCGCCGGACAGTGGGGCGGGATCGTGTTTCGGAAAATACCATCAGCGCCCAGCGTGCCCAGTTCGGCACCTGCCGGCTGGATCTGGAAGCGCACAAACTGTTCGACGCTGATGGCGGCGACATAGCGATCACTCCGATGGAGTTCCGGCTGCTCAAGGTGTTCGCCGAGAACCGGGGGCGCATACTCAATCGCGACCAGTTGCTTGAGCTTGCGCATGACCGGGGCTGGGACCCGTTTGACCGCAGCATCGACATCCGCATTTCGCGATTGCGCAAGAAAATCGAGACCGATCCCTCCAAGCCCGAAGTGATCAAGACCATTCGCGGGGTCGGATACCTCTACGCCTAGCCGGCGTCGACATCGGCGCTCACGCAAAGGACGAGCGGCGAGACTTGCTTGGCGTATCCATCAAAATGCCTTACTGGTCGGCTCCTTGGGGCAATTCAGCCCAGAGATCACGGACCGCGCACCACCTGATGCAGCAGACCAAGGCATATAGACCGCCTGTCACCGGCATGTTGCCGGCCATGCTGCTATGCCTGGCGGTAATGCTTGCCATGGTTGGCGGGTCGCTTGTCGACAGCATGCCGCTGGCATCTGCTGCCGCCGAGCCTGCGTCGAGCCAGATGGACGCACGCGGGCGCCATAGCGGCCCCGTCATTCCCGAGCGATCATTCGTCGTCGTCGATTGGCGCAGCGCCAAGGCGATGCCGCAGCATGACGACGGCAAATCGGCGCTGATACCCTCCGGGGTGGAAACGCTCGTCACGGCTATTGCCACGCCGCACGCCGATCTTGTCGTGCGGTCAGATGTCCGGCCGTCGGGGCCGGCCTATGGTGCCCGGGCACCTCCTCACTTCTCCTGAACGTTTGTGAATGGCGCGGGCCTTCGGGTGCCGTGCCGGCGAACTAACAGCCGTTGTCTGCGCGTCATGACGCTGCGGCGACGACTATTGCAGGATCAGACATATGCGGACCTCCCGATGGGTGGTGGTGACATACACCATCATCATTTTGGCCGGCATCATTGCCGCGCTTCCCAACGCCCTTACGACCAAGCAGCTGGCAGCATTGCCGAGCTGGTTTCCGAAACAGCAGGTCACGCTTGGCCTCGACCTCCAGGGCGGCTCGCACCTGGTGCTTGAAGTCGATGCGGCGGCACTCAAGACCGACCGATTACGCTCGCTGCTCGACGATGTACGCGGCGCCTTGCGCAAGGAGCGCATCAACGCCTCGTCGGCGCGATTGGCCGGCGATGCCATCGTCGTCAACATCGCCGACGATGCCCAGCGCGCGACAGCCCTGGCTACGCTGCAGTCCCTGGCTGTTCCCGTCAGCGGCCTCGGCCTTGGCGGCGGCAAGCCCGACATCGAGGTCACCACTGCCGACAAGCAGATCAAGGTCATGTTGACCGAGGCTGGCCAGCGCGACAAGCTCGACGCAGCGCTCCAGCAGAGTCTGGAGATCGTGCGCCAGCGCGTCGACCAGGTCGGCGTCGCCGAACCGACGATCCAGCGTGTCGGCTCCGACCGCATGCTCGTCCAGCTGCCGGGACTGCAGGACCCGACCCGGTTGCGCGAGCTGCTCGGCAGCACCGCCAAGATGACATTCCACATGGTGGCCAATGTCGCCAATGGCGAACCGCTTCCGCGCGGTGTCACCATGCTGCCGGATGCCAAGTCCGGCGCACAATATCCGGTCGAGGACCGCGTCGCGCTCGACGGTGCACGCCTCACCGATGCGCGCGCCGGCTTCGACCAGCGTACTCAGGAACCGCTTGTTTCCTTCCGCTTCGACAGCGTCGGCGCACGCCAGTTCGCCGAGATCACCGCTGCCAATGTCGGCAAGCCGTTTGCCATCGTGCTCGACGGCAAGGTGCTGTCGGCGCCCTCCATCCGTGAGCCGATTACAGGCGGTTCGGGCCAGATCAGCGGCAGCTTCAGTGTCGAAGAGACGGTGACGCTGTCAGCGCTTTTGCGCGCCGGCGCGCTGCCAGCGCCGCTGACCGTCATCGAAGAGCGCACCGTCGGTCCCGACCTCGGCGGCGACGTCATCAAGATGGGCATCTACACCGGCATCGCCGGCTTCGTGGCCGTCGTGCTGTTCATGGTGGCGCTCTACGGCACCTGGGGCATGATCGCGAATTTTGCGTTGTTACTGCACTTGATCCTGACCTTTGGCGTGCTGACGCTGATCGGCGGCACGCTGACGCTGCCGGGCATCGCCGGCATCATCCTGGGCATCGGCTTCGGCGTCGACGCCAACATCCTGATCAACGAACGCATCAGGGAGGAGTCGAAGAAGGGGCTCAGCGCCTTTGCTGCCTTGGACAACGGCTTCAAGCGCGCCTATTCGACCATCGTCGACGCCAACGTCACGTCGCTGATCGCCACCGGCCTGCTGTTCATGTTCGGCTCCGGACCGGTACGCGGCTTTGCCATCACCATGTTCCTCGGCACCTGCCTGTCGATGTTCACCGCCGTTTCGGTGACGCGCATCCTGATGGCCGCGGTTGTGCGCCGCAAGCGCCTGAAGACGATCACCATCGAACCGCTGGTCCGCTTCTTCCCGGAAAAGACCTCGATCTCGTTCATGAAGGCCCGCTATCTCGGTATTGGCATGTCGATCTTCCTGTCGCTGGCCTCCATCGGCCTGTTCTTCAAGCCGGGCCTCAATTACGGCATCGACTTCAAGGGCGGCATCCAGGTCGAGATCGCGACGTCGACACCGGCGGATCTTGCTCAACTGCGCAGCACGTTGGGCGGCTTGAACATCGGCGAGGTGGCGCTGCAGCAGATCGGCAGTGACGGTAACGTGCTGATCCGTGTGCAGCGTCAGGAAGGTGGCGAAACGGCACAGACCGCAGCCGTCGACACCATCAAGTCTGCGGTGCAGAAGCTCGATCCAAGCGTGAAGTTCGAACGCACCGAAGTTGTCGGGCCGAAGGTAAGTGGCGAGCTGGCGCAGTCCGGCATCATGGCGGTGGTGTTGGCAGCACTTGCCATGCTGGTCTACATCTGGTGGCGCTTCGAGTGGAACTTCGCCATCGGCGCCATCGCCACGCTTGTACTGGATACCACCAAGATGGTCGGCTTCTTCGCGCTGTTCGGGCTGGACTTCAACCTGACGGCGATCGCGGCACTTTTAACCATCATCGGCTATTCGGTGAACGACAAGGTGGTGGTCTATGACCGCATGCGCGAGAACCTGCGCCTGTACAAGAAGATGCCGCTGCGCGAGATCATCGACATGAGCATCAATCAGGTGTTCGCGCGCTGTATCTACACCTCCGTCGCGATCCTGCTGTCGATGCTGCCGATGGCGATCTGGGGTGGCAGCGCGGTCGAGAACTTCGCCATCCCCATGGTGTTCGGCGTGTTCATTGCAACGACTTCGTCGATCTTCATCGCAGCGCCGATCCTGCTGCTGCTCGGCGACTGGTGGCAGCACCGCAGTGCCGGCCGCGAGCCGTCGACTGCGGTGGCTGCAAGCAAGGCCTGAGCAATATCCTTGCCGGAGCCGCCCCAGAGCGGCTCCGGCAAGAGCCAAGTTGAGCCTGCTGGTGGCGGCTATTTAAAGTCGTATGCCGTCAGCACATACAAGCTTTTACGCCCATGGGAATAAACTTCCCGTGCAACGTCCTGGATCGAAATACGAGCCTCATCGAAGGCGGCAAGGTATCGCGTTTCATTGTCGACCGACGCCTGACTGGTTTTGAGCGCCTGAACCTCGACGAAAAACGGAACTTCGAACGTGCCGTCATACCCCAGGAAACGTATGGCCTTTCTCGCGGCGTCATAGCTGCGGCTTCTGTTGGGAAAGGCGAGTGTCATCGTTTGCTCCAGTGCAGGATTGTCGGGTAGATCAGGTTGCTGAAGGGCGCCAAACAAATGGCGCGCCACTAAGGGGCTAGGGATCAGGCCTTGGGTTGGTTTCCCGTCTTTTCGGAAGCGCAAACGTCCAACGCCTAGGCTTGGGTTCGCTAATTTGCGCTTTGTGCGGTGATGCGTGCCAAGGGGTCAGTCTCCGCCTCGTCGTGCAGTCGAGACGTCGGCATGTCCCGCGTCAACAAACCGCTGAGAATCCGGGCTGCCTCGCGTAACAGAGCTTGCATATCCTGCCTGCTCAGAGCGTGTGGATCGTCCGCTGCATCGAGAAGTTGCACCACGAGTTCGACGCCGCGCTGATGCAATTCAGCCATCAGGGGCGCCCGATCATGCTCATATTTTCGGAAGTCAGATAGTTGGAAGACACGGTGTCCTCCTTTCAGTTGGGGCTAGGGCACGATGGCCGCCCTCAATCAGCCGCGCCCTAAGACGAGCGGCCGACAATCGACACTGCGCTTTTATCAAGTTCGCGTCTAGACCGATGATCAAATATTCCCCGTGGCAAATAATTCTGATCATGGTGGAACGAACATCAGCGACCGGCCGTTTTATTTCTGGCGACATTCGATCGCCCACCAATAATAAGGAATATCAGAATGAAACGCATTGCATTTGGACTTGCATCTGTACTTGCGACGGTTGGAATGGGTTTTGCAGCTGAGCCGGCAATGACGGCGAAGACACCAAAAGGTGAAATATACACGGATATGAAGGGCATGACGCTCTATACGTTCGACAAGGACAAGGCGGGCGCATCCAGTTGCTATGATGCTTGTGCCGAAGCCTGGCCAGCGCTCAAGGCCGATGCCAAGTCAAAGGCCGACGGCGCATGGACTGTCGTTGACCGGACCGATGGCACCAAGATGTGGGCGTATGACGGAAAGCCGCTCTACACCTATGCCAAGGACAAGAAGGCAGGCGAGATGAACGGCGAAGGCGTTGGCGGCGTCTGGCATATGGCCAAGGCCAGCTAACCATTATTGATGGCGGCGTCTCTGGCGCCGCCGCTATTGCCCGCAGACGCGGGAGTCGGGGTAGCAGGAGGCAGGCGATGATCGTGCAGGAGATGACGCGAGACGAAAACATTGCCCTCGTGTCGACGCATCGGCTCGGACGGCTGGCTTGTGTCAGAGACAATCGACCTTATCTTGTGCCCTTTCATTACGCATTGTCGGACAATCATCTGTATAGCTTTTCGATGCAGGGCCAGAAGATCGACTGGATGCGCGAGAATGCTCAGGTGTGTGTTCAGGTCGACGAAGTGGGCGCCACTCTAGAATGGCGAAGCGTTATCGTATTCGGCCTGTTTGAGGAACTGCCAGAGACGCCGCAGTGGCAACGCGATCGGGATCATGCCTGGTCTCTGCTTCAGAAACACGCCAACTGGTGGGAGCCAGCAAGTCTGAAGCCTAGCGCTCCATCAACCGCGGTCGGCTCGGCATCGGTGTTCTACAGGATCAAAATCGAAAGCATGACCGGCAGGCACGCTCGTGAGGCGACGTCGTCGGATTAGGAATGGCCGTCTCAACGACGAATTTGGCTGCATACTGGCATCATGATTCTTGCCTCCCTTCCGACACCCCACCTTCCAAAAGATTCGTTCGAACTCGCCGATGACGCTCTGCTCGATATCGTGCAGCGGCAGACGATCCGCTATTTCTGGGAGGGTGCACATCCAGTCAGCGGCCTTGCACGGGACCGCCAGAAGACCACGGGCGATGCGCCGAACGATCTCGTGGCGATCGGGGGCTCAGGCTTCGGGATCATGGCCATTATCGTTGCGGTGGAGCGCGGCTGGGTCGATCGCACGGATGCTCTGGGTCGGCTGCATCGGATGCTCGATTTGCTTGAGGGCTCTCCGTGCTACCACGGCATGTTCCCGCATTTCATCAACGGCAGTACGGGCGACACCATTCCGTTCCGACGAAAGGACGATGGCGCAGACATCGTCGAGACGACGTTTCTATTTCAGGGCCTGATTTGTGCCCGTGAATATCTGGACCAAACTACAGGCGAAGAACAGCGTTTGCGCGACCGGATCAACGCGCTGCTGTCACAGGCCGAGTGGGACTGGTTTGCGCGCAAAGGCAAGCTTTACTGGCACTGGAGTCCCAGGCATGGCTGGGCCATGAACAGCCCGATCGAAGGCTGGAACGAATGCCTGCTAACATTCGTCCTGGCGGCGGGATCGCAGCATCACGCCATTGATCCGGATTGCTACCACGACGGTTTTGCTGGCGGACCAGCCTTTCAAAACGGGCGTGACCATCACGGGATAACCCTGCCGCTTGGACCGGACTTCGGCGGTCCGCTCTTTTTCGCGCATTATTCCTTCTGCGGACTGGATCCCCGCGGTCTCAACGATCGCTATGCCAACTATTGGGAGCAAAATGTCGGTCACGCGCGGATCAACCATCTGCATTGCGTGCTCAACTCGCAAAACCATCAAGGTTACGGCGCCGATTGCTGGGGGCTCACCGCATCTCATGGACCGACAGGCTACATCGCGCATGCTCCCGATAGGGATGTCGGCGTCATCACGCCGAGTGCGGCACTGTCGAGCTTTCCTTATGTGCCTGATCAGGCGATGGCCGCTCTACGCGGTTTCCTGGCCAAGCCAAGGAAACGCATCTGGGGTCGCTTCGGCTTTGTCGATGCCTTCTGCGAAAACCGCAACTGGTATGCCCGCACCTATCTGGCCATAAACCAGGGGCCCATTGTCGCAATGATCGAAAACCATCGAACCGGGCTTTTGTGGAAGCTGTTCATGGGAGCGCCGGAAGTCCGGCTTGGTCTGGCTAGGTTGGGTTTCACCAAACCTGGAACCAAACAGCGGAATAACAACCTAGGTGCGGACGCCAATCATGCTTCGCACGCCCGGCGTAACGCCGCTGGCTTGGTTGCGACCTAGCCGTTGGCGGAGCGGACCTCGACGCGCAACAGGCTAAGCATTTCATCGAGATCGGCCCGGTCGGCGATCGAAATCCGCAGCCATTCCGGCAGGCCGTAGTCTTCGTTCGAACGGATGATGAAACCTTGTCTGGCAAGTCGCGCCACTGTCGCCTGGGCCCAGCCTGCATAAGCACCGGGCAGGCGCACGAAAGCGAAATTGCCAGCACTTGGCGAGACCTCGAAGCCGAGCTTGCGCAGTTCGTCTTCAAGATATTCGCGCTCCTCGGCGGTGCGGGCGCGCACGTGCTGGACGAAATCCTGCTCGCCGAGAGCGACCGTCGCGGCCACCTGCGCCAAGCCGTTGACGTTGCCGATGCCGCGCACGTTGTTCAGCGCTGATACCACCTCCGGATAGGCATAGGCCCAGCCGGCACGCGCGGATGCCAGGCCGTAGGCCTTTGAGAACGTACGTGTGACGACTATGTTGGGGTGGCGATCGGCGATCTCGAAGGTCGCCACCGCCTCGGCCGGGTCGACATATTCGGCGTAAGCCGCGTCGAGCACCAGAACGACATGCGATGGCAGTTCGCGCGCCAGCCGGGCGACCTCGTCCATCGGCACGACAGAGCCGGTCGGGTTGTTGGGGTTGGCGAGAAAGACGACGCGTGTCTTTGGCGAGACGGCGGCCAAAAGCGCGTCGACATCGACGGAAAAGTTTGGGCCGAGCGGGGCCTCGACCGCCTTGGCGCCAAGGCGGTAGGCAACGATGGCGAACTGCAGGAAGGAATAGGCCGGAAACAGGATCTCGTCGCCGGCGCGTGCATAGACGCGCCCGACAGCATCGAGCAACTCCTCCGAGCCGTTGCCGCAGACGATGCGGGTGGGATCGAGTTTGAACTGCTTGCCGATCGCGGCACGCATCGTGCCGCAGTTCGGGTCGGCATAACGGTAGACGTTTGGAGCTGCCTCACGGATTGCCTCGACAACGCCCGGTGCAGAACCCAGCCAGCTTTCGTTGAGCCCGAGATTGACGACGCGTGCCGCGCCCGTGGTGTCGATCTTCTTGACGACGGTCAGCGTCCGGGCGGACAGATAAGGCACGGGCAGGGACATTTCGTTTCCTCAATTCATACGCGCTGGCGCCTATTCGGAGCCGATCAGGATTTTGGTGTAGAGCGAGCGGAAGCGCTTGCGGTCCGCCGGCGGCTCCTTGAAGTGGGTGGCGTAGTAGCCGATCTGCTGGAAGTAGGTGATGCGGGCGCGGATCAGGCTTTCATCCTGGTCGTAACTCATCGCGGCAAAAGCCCGGACGAGCAGCGCCATGCGAAAATCGTCTTGCGCTTGTACCTTGCGGGCAATCACCGCCGACCCGCGCGCCCAGTCGCGGATGGCGAGATCGAGCCTGGGGCTGAACGGATCTTCCCTGATCCACACCCCGGTCACCGCGTCGAAGAACGCCGGACCGTCGATGACCTCCTGGTCGATGAGGGCCTCGAACGGCTTGCAATTGCGCCGGCGCCATTCCTCCAGAAGGCTGTCGAGCAGGTCCTTCAGATTCTGGAAGTGGAAGTAGAAGCTGCCGCGCGTGACCTTCAGCTGTTTCGACAGGTGGTCGATCTTGACGTTGGCGATGCCCTTCTTTTCCAGTGCAGCGATGGCAGCGGCAATCCACGCCTCGCGCGACAGCGTTTTCCGCGTCTCGGACCTGGCCGATTGCTCGGGAGAAGTTGGGCTGCGCTTCATCTCGTCGTTCCTCAGGGGAGGTTGCCGAGGCGCTCCAGCATCAGCGCGAAGAAGCCGTCGGCGTCGATGCGGCGCAGCACGTTGCAGTTCTTGCGGCGGCCGGTGACGTGCCACCAATCGACCACGGTCATGCCGATGGTTTCGGGCGACATCAGCTCGACGGTGACGTTGCACTGCTTCTGCTCGTAGAGATGCGGTGCGAGCAGGTAGCCGGTGACGCAGGCGTCGTGGATGGGCCGGGCGTCGGTCGGGAATTTGTGCGACCCATACTGGCGGTAGAAGTCGGCCATGTTGGCGGCTTCGATGGCCGAGCGGGTGCCGAGCGTGCGCAGCTGTTGCAGCCATTCCGGCGTCATCTGGGCGGTGTAGGTGCAGTCGATGCCGGCCATGGTGACCGGTGCGCCTGAATCGAGCACGACAGACGCCGCATGCGGGTCGACCCAGATGTTGAACTCGGCGGCGGGCGTGGCATTGCCACCTTCGAAGAAGCCGCCGCCCATCAGCACCACTTCGCGGATGCGCGGGATGATGCGCGGCTCCATCACCATCGCCATGCCGAGATTGGTCATGGGGCCAAGCGTGCAGACGGTGATCTCGCCTTCGGGAGCGGCCATCAGCGTATCGACGAGGAAGTTGACGGCGTGTTTGTCCTGCAGCGGCTTGGTCGGCTCGGGCAGGACGCAGCCGTCGATGCCGGTCGGACCGTGGACATATTCGGCGGTCTTGAGCGCCTTGACCATCGGGCGCGAGCAGCCGGCATAGACCGGCACGTCGGATCGGCCGGCGAGCTCGGCGATCTGCAACGCGTTGCGCGAGGTCAGCGCCAGCGGCACGTTACCGCCGACAGTCGTCAGCGCCACCACTTCCAGTTCGGGCGAGCCGAGCGCAAACAGGATGGCAAAGGCGTCGTCCTGGCCGGGGTCGGTATCGATGATGATCTTTCGCGGCGACATGGCTCTTCCCCCCGGTTCGATCGCCGGATAGCTTCGGCGGCATTGCGCGATTTGACCATCAATGCATACAGTACTGTATGTTATTTTCAAGACGGGTTGGAGCACGCCCCGTCGGCACATTGGGGAGATTTGAATGGGGCCTGCAGTCGATCCGGTTCCCGCTGGCGACATCCAGCCGAAGAGCGCTGACGTCGTCATCGTCGGTGGCGGCATCATCGGTGTCAGCGCAGCCTTGTTCCTGGCGCGCAAGGGCATTTCGGTCGTCGTCTGCGAGAAGGGCCATGTCGCCGGCGAGCAGTCGAGCCGCAACTGGGGCTGGTGCCGGCGCATGGGCCGCGATCCGCGCGAACTGCCGCTGATCGTCGAGGCGCTCAAGATGTGGGGCGGCATCGAGGAGCTGGTCGGCGAGGATGTCGGCTTCCGGCGCACCGGTATCCTCTATCTCTGCCAGGACCAAAGTGACGTCGAACATCATGCCGAATGGGTGAAAAACGCCGGCGACTACGCACTCGACAGCAAGATGATCGAGGGCAGGGCGCTGGCCGAGCTGATGCCCGGCGCGCAAAAGACGTTCCGGGCTGCACTGCACACGCCGAGCGATGGCCGCGCGGAGCCGCAGAAGGCGGCGCCGGCGATTGCCCGCGCCGCCCAGCGCGCCGGCGCTCGTATCCTGTTGCGCTGCGCGGTGCGCGAGATCGAAACCGAAGGCGGCCGCGTCTCGGGCGTGGTGACCGAGAACGGATTGATCCGCGCTGGCACCGTCGTTGTCGCCGGTGGCGCCTGGTCGAGCCTGCTCTGCCGAACTGTCGGCATCCGCCTGCCGCAGCTCGCGGTGCGCTCGTCGGTGATGCGCACCGGTCCTGTTCAGGGCGGGCCCGATGGTGCCGCCTGGGCGGAGGGGTTCGCTTACCGCAAGCGCCTCGACGGCGGCTACACCATCGCCGACGGCACTATCAGCTATCACCATCTGAACCCCGACAGCTTTCGCTATTTCACCGACTTTCTGCCGATCCTGTCGCGCGAGTGGCGCTCTGTCGGTATTCGCTTCGGTGATTTCCTCGGTGGTCCCTTCGGGCTTTCGCCGAAGCTGGAAGGCGAGGGCAGCGTCTTTGAGCGACACCGTACGCTCGATCCTGCACCGGCGGTCGCGCCGCTGGAAGCGGCCCGCGCCAACATGGAAAAGGTCTTTCCGGCGTTGAAAGGCGTGCCCACGCTGCAACGCTGGGCCGGATTCATCGATGCTACGCCGGATGCCGTGCCGGTGATTTCGCCAGTCAAGTCGCTGCCCGGGCTGGTCATCGCCACCGGCTTCTCCGGCCATGGCTTCGGCATCGGCCCTGCCGCCGGCAGGCTGACAGCCGATCTGGTGACCGGCAACACGCCGCTCGTCGATCCCCAGGCCTTCCGTTACGAGCGCTTCATCGACGGCACCAGGCATCGTCCGACGACAGGGGTATGACGGGCTCAGCCGCCTGCGAGTATGCGTTGCATCTCTTGCACGGCGGCATCGCGCTGCGGGTCACGGCCCGCGGCGTAGGGCAAGGTGAAAGCCACCGGAATGTCCGGCTCGACGCCGATCCCTTCCAACCGGACATCGTCGCCGATGACGGCGTCGGAGACCGCCACTTCGAGCAGGCTATCGTCGGGCAGGAGATAGGCACGCCCGGCCAGCAGAGCGCCGGCGGTCCGGGAGCCGACGAGCGGAATGCCGTTGACCTTCAGTGCATAGGCGAAGAGTTCGAGCCCGCTGCGTGCGCCGCTGTCGATGATGCCAACAACCGGCCGCTGCCAGCGCACATTGGCAAGTGTTGCCTCGCCATTGCGAGGAATGAGGCGGAATGTCGGGGTGTCGCCGACGAACAGTTCGGCCGCATCGGAGGGGCCGCCGCCCCAACGGCCACGTAGATCGACGATTATGCCGTCGACATCCTTGAGGCGGCCATCCGCCATTTCGCGGGCAACGATGTCGAGACCGTCAGGCGCCGAAAGGGTCCACAGCCTGACATAGCCAATACGCTTTCCCTTGCGCTCGGTGACGCTGATGCTTGCCTCGATCGCCTTTTCAAAGGTCCTGAGCGGACGCAGTCGCTCGACAGCAACCTGGACAGCGATGGGTTCTGCGCTCGCTTTCCGGCGCAGCCTGATCTCAATGGTGCGGCCGACCTTGTCGCGGAACGATGCGATCTCATGATAGGGCGCGCCGTCCACTGAAAGAATCTCGTCGCCGGTCAGGATTCCTGCCCGCGCCGCCGGTGAGCCGTCATAGACATCGCTGACGAAGAGCGCGCCTGTCAGCGGTTCCGCAATCATCCCGATACCGGGGTAGCTCGCCTGGCCCTCCGGCGGAAACAGCCGCCGCATCTCGTTGCGTATGGCAAAGCGGAAGATGTCGGCGAGTTCGAAATAGGCGATCGTGTCTGCCTCGAAACGGCCGGTGTGGGAAGCCTGAAGGCTCGCCAGCACTCTATCGATCGCTTTGTCGACCCGCGCCTCCGAACTGGCCGCGTTCAGCGGCTCGCTGCCGATTTCCCGTATGACTGTAGCGCCGAACCGCGGAAGGGCCGAGGCGTCGTGGAAATTGTCGACGACGAGTTCGACAGCGCGGTCGAAAACGGGATTGCCCGATTTCGGGGGCGCATCGTCTGCCACGACCGGCAAAGGCTGCAGCAGATTGAGGGCTGTTGCCGCGAGCAAGCCGAAGGTCTTGATGTCCATGGGCCGTTCCTTCTCCGGCCCATTATCAACCTAAGCTCAAGCAGAACGAGTCCCATGACTGACAAGTTTGCGTGAGCGGAACTGGCGCCTTGCGCGCGGTTGGCGGGTAGGTTTCGCCCTATCCGACAGGGGGTTGGCGCATCTGAAAGAGTAGGCCCGGTCCAACGCCCAAAGGTCCGCGAATCTATCCCGGCAGGTGTTGTGAGCCGGCAGTGCAAAACCGATCATCTTCCCGAAAGCCACAGACAGGCACTACGCCGCAACAGTTTTCGGGAGGACTTTTCATGGCCGGCTTCAATCAGCTTTTCGTTCCAGGACCGACCAATGTTCCGGAGAGTGTCCGGCAGGCGATGAACATGCCGATGGAGGACATGCGCGCTCCGGATTATCCTGCATTCACGCGTGGCCTGTTCACAGATCTGATGAAGGTCTTCCGCAACGAGACCGGCCGCGCCTTTATCTTCCCGTCCTCGGGCACCGGCGCCTGGGAATCGGCGATCACCAATACGCTCAGCCCCGGCGACCGCGTGCTGATGTCGCGTTTCGGCCAGTTCTCGCATCTGTGGGTCGACATGGCCGAGCGCTTCGGTCTCGACGTCGACGTCGTCGATGTGGAGTGGGGCACGGGCGTTCCGGTCGAGATCTATGCCGAGCGTCTGGCAGCCGACAAGGAACACCGCATCAAGGCGGTGTTCGTCACCCACAATGAAACCGCAACCGGCGTCACCAGCGATGTCGGCGCCGTGCGCGCCGCCCTTAACGCCGCCAAGCACCCGGCACTGCTGTTCGTCGATGGTGTGTCGTCGGTCGGGTCGATCGATTTCCGCCAGGAGGAGTGGGGTGTCGACTGCGCCGTGTCAGGCTCGCAGAAGGGCTTCATGCTGCCGCCCGGCCTAGGCTTCCTGTCGGTCAGCCAGAAGGCCCTGGATGCCGCCAAGACTGCCAAGTTCAGCCGCTGCTACTTCTCCTTCGAAGACCAGATCCGCGCCAACGACACCGGCTACTTCCCCTACACGCCGGCCGTCCAGTTGCTGCGCGGCCTGCGCGCCGCCCTCGACCTGATCCAGGAAGAAGGCCTCGACAACATCTTCGACCGTCACAACCGTCTGGCGACTGGCGTGCGCAAGGCTGTCGACGCATGGGGCCTGAAGGTCTGCGCCAAGGAGCCGAAGTGGCACTCCGACACGGTCAGCGCGATCCTCGTCCCCGAGGGCATCGACAGCGCCGAAGTCGTTCGCCGCGCCTATCACGGCTATCAGACCTCGCTCGGCGTCGGTCTCAGCAAGGTCGCCGGCAAGGTGTTCCGCATCGGCCATCTCGGCTGGGTCAATGAAGTGATGATGTGCGGTGCGATTTCGGCGGCCGAAATGTCGCTGCGCGACGTCGGCGTCAAGGTGCAACCGGGTTCCGGCGTCGGTGCAGCACTCGAGCACTACCGCCTGTCGGCACAGCCGGCCGTCGCTAAAGCAGCCTGAGGAGGATCGCATGAGCCATACACTCCACCACCTCCGCAAGCTGCGTCTGCAGCGCTCGGAGCTCGCCGTGCCGGGCTCCAATCCGGAGATGATCCGCAAGGCCGCCGATGGTGAAGCCGACTACATCTTCCTCGACATCGAGGATGCTGTGGCACCGCCTGATAAGGAACGCGCCCGCAAGAACATCATCCAGGCGCTCAACGAGATCGACTGGCGCGCCAAGGGCAAGACCATCTCGGTCCGCATCAACGGCCTCGACACCCACTACATGTACCGCGACGTGGTCGACGTGATGGAACAGGCCGGCGACAAACTCGACACCATCCTGGTGCCGAAGGTCGGCGTTCCCGCCGATCTTTACACTGTCGATGCCATGGTCAGCCAGATCGAGATGGCCAAGGGTTTCAAGACCCGTGTCGGCCTCGAGGCCTTGATCGAAACGGCACTTGGCATGGCCAATGTCGAGGCGATTGCTGCCTATGGCGGCCGGCTCGAGGCAATGCATTTCGGCGTCGCCGACTATGCCGCGAGCTGCAAGGCACGCACCGTCAGCATCGGCGGCCTCAACCCCGACTATCCCGGCGATCAGTGGCACGCCGCCCTGTCGCGCATGACAGTTGCCTGTCGTGCCTACGGCCTGCGTCCCATCGATGGTCCTTTCGGAGATTTCTCCGATCCGGAAGGTTACATCGCCGGTGCCAAACGCGCGGCGGCACTCGGCATTGAGGGCAAATGGGCAATCCATCCCTCGCAGATCGAACTCGCCAACGCCGTATTCTCGCCGCCGGAGAAGGAAGTCACCCGCGCCCGCCGCATCATCGAGGTGCTCAAGGAAGCCGAGGAGCAGGGCAAAGGCGCCGCAGCCCTCGACGGCAAGATGATCGACGCCGCATCCGAACGCATGGCCCGCAATGTGCTGGTCATGCATGACGCAATCGAGCAGTCGGCGCGGTCGCGCAACGGCCTGCCAAACTGAGGAGGAGTTCGACATGGATATTCATGAATATCAGGCCAAGGAACTGCTCGCGCGCTATTCGGTGCAGATCCCGCGTGGCGGCCTTGCCTACAGCCCGGAGCAGGCGACCTATCGCGCCAGCGAGATCGGCGGCGGCAAATGGGTGGTCAAGGCACAGATCCACTCCGGTGCCCGCGGCAAAGCCGGCGGCATTCGCATCTGCACCACCGACAACGAGGTCTCCGAGGCTGCCGAATCCATGCTCGGCCGCAAGCTGGTAACGCATCAGACCGGCCCCAAGGGCAAACTGGTGTCGCGTCTCTATGTCGAAGAAACCGTGGACATCCGCCAGGAGCTCTATCTCGGCATCGTTCTCGACCGCAAGTCGGAGCGCGTCATGATCGTGGCGTCGGCTTCCGGCGGCATGGAAATCGAGGAGATCGCCGAAAAGCAGCCTGACTCGATCATCCGCGCCATCGTCGATCCGGGCGCCGGCATGCAGCAGTTCCAGGCCCGCGAGATCGCCTTTGGCCTCGGCCTCGACAACAGCCTGATCGGCAAGGCCGTCGACACGCTGCTCGGCTGCTACCGTGTCTTCCGCGACTTCGATGCTTCGATGCTGGAGATCAACCCGCTTGTCATCACCAAGGACAGCAATCTGATCGCGCTCGACGCCAAGATGTCGTTCGACGAAAACGCGCTGTTCCGCCGCGCCGAGATTTCGGAGCTGCGCGACAAGTCGCAGGAAGATCCGCGCGAAACCTTCGCCAGCGACCGTGGCCTGTCTTATGTCGGCCTCGAAGGCAATATCGGCTGCATCATCAACGGCGCCGGCCTCGCCATGGCGACGATGGACATGATCAAGATCGCCGGCGGCGAGCCTGCGAACTTCCTCGACATCGGCGGCGGTGCATCGCCCGAGCGGGTCGCCAAGGCATTCCGTGCCGTATTGGCCGACAAGAACATCGAGACGATCCTGGTCAACATCTTCGCCGGCATCAACCGCTGCGACTGGGTGGCCGAGGGCGTCATCAAGGCAATCCGCGAGGTCGGCGTCAACGTGCCGCTGGTCGTGCGGCTCGCCGGAACCAATGTCGAGGAGGGCCGGCGCATTCTCGCCGAGTCGGGCGAAAAGGTGATCATCGCCGATACGCTCGCCGAGGCGGCCGAGAAATCGGTCGAAGCGATGCGCGCCTTCTCGAAATCGAAAAAGAACTAAGGGAGGTCGAAATGGCAGTTCTCTTGAATCGCCGGACGCGCGTCATCGTCCAGGGTCTGACCGGCAAGATCGGCTCGTTCCACGCCGACGACATGAAGCGCTACGGCACCAACGTGGTTGGCGGCGTCACCCCCGGCAAGGGTGGGCAGGTCCATCAGGGCATTCCAGTGTTCAACACCGTTCGTGGTGCGGTGCGCGAAACCGGTGCCGAAGCTTCCATCGTCTTCGTGCCGCCGCCCTTTGCGGCCGACTCGATCATGGAAGCGGCCGAGGCTGGCCTGAAGCTCTGCGTCTGCATCACCGACGGTATCCCCTCGCAGGACATGATGCGGGTCAAGCGCTACATGCGCCGCTTCCGCTACGAAGACCGCATGCGCCTTGTCGGCCCGAACTGCGCCGGCGTCATCACGCCCGGCCAGGCGCTGATGGGCATCATGCCCGGCAACATCTACCTGCCGGGACGCGTCGGCATCGTCGGTCGTTCGGGTACCCTCGGCTATGAGGCTGCGTCGCAGATGAAGGCGCTCGGCATCGGTGTTTCGACTTCGGTCGGCATCGGCGGCGACCCGATCAACGGCTCGTCCTTCAAAGACATCCTCAAGCTGTTCGAGGATGATCCCGAGACCGACGCCGTGGTGATGATCGGCGAGATCGGTGGTCCGCAGGAAGCCGAAGCCGCAGAATGGGCAAGGCACAACATGCGCAAGCCGCTGATTGCCTATATCGCGGGTCTTTCGGCACCGAAGGGCAAGCGCATGGGCCATGCTGGCGCCATCATCTCGGCCTTCGGCGAATCCGCCCAGGAAAAGGTCGAAATCCTGCGCGAGGCCGGTGTGACCATCGTGCCGACCCCGGCCGCCTTCGGTCCGACCGTTGCCGGTGTGCTGGAGCAGCAGAAGAAGGCCGCCTGACCCGGCCTTCGGGGAGCCGGCGCCGACCGGCTCCCTTCTGCCCGACGCTGCGCCGGCCGATTATCGATGATCCATCGCATGATGTGTCGTTTCGAACTGCTAGAATGTGTCATGCGCGCCCAGCCGGGATGCGCGGTGTTCCAAGCATGACCAGGGAATTGAAATGAAACCTCGCGTTATCGTCACCCGCCGCTGGCCCGCGGCAGTCGAGCAGATCCTGGCGGAGCGCTTCGACACGACCTTCAACCAGGGCGATGCCCCGCTGGGCCCGACCGAGCTCAAGGCGGCGTTCCTGAACTTTGATGCGATCTTGCCGACCGTCAGCGACAAGCTGCCGGCGTCGATTTTCCCTGATGCCGACATCCGTACCAAGCTGCTCGCCAATTTCGGTGTCGGCTTCAGCCACATCGATACCGATGCCGCACGTGCCCGCGGCATCGCCGTGACCAACACGCCAGGTGTGCTGACCGACTGCACCGCCGACATCGGCATGAGCCTACTGCTTTCGGTGGCTCGGCGGGCAGGCGAGGGCGAGCGCCAGCTTCGGGCCGGTCAATGGACAGGCTGGTGCCCGACCCACATGATTGGCACCAAGGTCACCGGCAAAACGATCGGCATCATCGGCATGGGCCGCATCGGCAAGGCGATGGCCAAGCGCGCGCATTTCGGCTTCGACATGGAAGTGGTCTTCTACAATCGCTCGAAGGTCGATGACGAGGAAACCCGCGCCATGGGCGCGCGCCAGCTGGCGACCATTGAAGATGTGCTGGCGCAGTCGGATTTCGTCTCGCTGCATTGCCCCGGCGGGGCTGAGAACCGGCACCTGATCAATGCCGAACGCCTCGCTTCGATGAAGCGCGGCGCCTTCCTGATCAACACGGCGCGTGGCGACGTGGTCGACCAGAAGGCGCTGGTCGCAGCGCTCGACAGCGGCACCATCGCCGGCGCCGGCCTCGACGTCTATGACGGTGAGCCTGACGTACCCGGCGCGCTGATGCGCATGGAAAATGTGGTGTTGTTGCCGCATCTGGGCAGTGCCACCGAAGAAACCCGCGTGGCCATGGGCATGAAGGCAGTGGACAATCTGACCGCCTTCTTCGAAGGCCGCGCCTTGCCCGACAAGGTGGTGTGATGCAAAGCGACTGCTCGGTTTCGGCACTGGTCAAGCTTCGCCAGCAGGCAACCGCCCTGTTTCGCGAAGGCATCGCGGCTTCCGATCCCGAGCAGGCGGTGATCTCCGCGCTCGAAACGCGGCTCGATGATATCGCGGCCGCCGAGCGGGTGATCCTGATTGCCTTTGGCAAGGCGGCCTGTCCAATGGCACGTGCGGCCCTTCCGTTCGTGGCAGGCAAGCTGCATTCCGCATGCGCGGTGACCAACTCTGAAAATCTGGCTGAAATCGCAGGCGTCGAGGTGATATCAGGCGGCCACCCGCTGCCCGACGAAGGCAGCGTGAAAGGCGCGGATGCGATCGAGGCTGCAGCGCGCGCGGCCGCGCCGGGCGATCTGGTTCTTGTGCTGGTGAGCGGCGGTGGCTCGGCACTGACTTGCGCGCCGGCACCTGGTATAGCGCTTGCCGACAAGATCGCCCTCAATGACATGCTGATCCGCTGCGGTGCCGAAATCAGCGAGATCAACGCGGTCAGGCAATTGTTCTCGCGCCTGAAAGGCGGACGCCTCGCGCAGCTCGCAGCGCGGGCCAAGGTGCTGTCCCTCATTTTGTCCGATGTGCCCGGCGATGACGTCGGCACGATCGCCAGTGGGCCGACAGCGCGGCCTTCGGCCACCCAGGCGGAGGCGCTCGCTGTTCTTGACCGCTACAGTCTCAACTACATCTTGCCGCCGGCGCTGAAAGCGCATCTCGGCCAACTGGTCGACAACGCGCAAGCCCCTGTTACCTTCGATCATGTCGACAACATCGTCATCGGTTCCAATGGCATCAGCCTGCAGAGGGTGATGAGCAGTGCCGAGGCCAACTATCCGGTCGTTGTCAAAGCGGACGACTGGCTGAGCGGTGATGTCTCCGATGTCGCCAAAACCCTGCACCGCATGGCGGTGTTTGCGGCAAATCAGCGTGGACCGGTGGCGATCGTCGCTGGCGGCGAGCCGACGGTGCGGGTCGCCGGCAACGGCAAGGGCGGCCGCAATCAGGAACTGGCGCTGCGCTTTGCGTTGCTGAATGAATGGACGTCGATCAAGCGCCCATGGGTATTCCTGAGTGGCGGCACCGACGGGCGCGACGGTCCGACCGATGCGGCAGGGGGCATTGTCGATCCGGGATCGACCACCTGGATGCGCAAGCTGGGCTGCAACCCGGTGGCGCTGTTGCAGAACAACGACTCGTATCACGCGCTGGCATCGTCGGGCGATCTGCTGATGACCGGTGCCACCGGCACCAATGTCGCCGACCTGCAAATACTGCTGATGCAATAGCTGCATCTGCGCTTTTCGTAACCTGTTCAGTTGACGTGCTGCCGACAGCTACCCTGTTGGCAGCACTGCTACGTTTGTCAGAATCTGTTGAACGCGCCGCTGAAAATGTTTACTCTCGGTGAAATAGATTCAGCGAGCAGAGGCAGGCGGCATCGATATGAGCAAGGCTAAGGCGGCAGAAAAGAACGGGCATTCGAAAAAGAATGGCAAGGCCATGTCGGCTGCGGTTTCAGCCGGCGCCGCAAAGTCCGCTCTGGCTCACGTTTCGCCGCCGCTGCACCAGGATCCGCACGCCGTTCGTGACACGCGCGAGAAGGTGCTGGAGGTGGCGATCGGTCACGAGGTTCGCGCCTTCCGCAAGAAGCTTGGCATTACGGTTGCCGATCTTGCTTCTGCCACCGACATTTCGCTCGGCATGCTGTCGAAGATCGAAAACGGCATCACTTCACCATCGCTGACGACGCTGCAGGCGCTGTCGCGGGCACTTGGCGTGCCGGTCACCGCCTTCTTCCGTCGCTTTGAAGAGGAACGTAACGCCGTTTTCGTCAAGTCGGGCGAGGGCGTCGATGTCGAACGCCGCGGCACGCGTGCCGGACACCAGTATACGCTGCTCGGCCATATCGGCTCCGACACTTCAGGCGTGACTGTCGAGCCCTATCTCATCACCTTGTCAGAGGACTCCGATGTCTTCCCGACGTTCCAGCATGACGGCATGGAGTTCCTCTATATGCTGGAAGGCGAGGTCGTTTACCGCCACAGCAATAATCTCTACCGCATGACCCCGGGCGACAGCCTGTTCTTCGATGCCGATGCGCCGCACGGCCCCGAAGAGCTGACCCATTTGCCGATCAAATATCTGTCGATCATTTCTTATCCGCGCGGCCGCGGCGGCGACTGAAGGCGGCGAGGCGAGATTGAAGTTTTTTCTCCCTCGCCCAGCCTGATCACTTTGCTTCTATGGTTTTGTCGACCTGCGCCTCGAAGGCAGAGGTCACAGGTCCGAATCCTGGATCCCGACAGGAATCGAATCTGTGCCTGCAGATTAGGAGTTTGGTTCAAAGTTGAATCGCTCCATCCGAGATTGGCTGCGAGACTGTCGCGACGCTGGAAACGCCGGTCAAGGCCTTGGCGCCAACCCGCCTTGACCTTGACCGGCTCCGCCGTGAAGCCACATGCAATGAAGCCACCCGGCGAATTGTCCGGTAGGGCAGGAGAGAGGCAAGGCTCTGGTGATGGGTGGACAGGAAAATGCTGCAGTACAGGTGGGAGTAGAATTCTATGCTGGTTAGTGAAGTCTACTCAACCGGAGCTGCTGCTATCGTCGTCCATGCCTTTTATCCAGACGTGTTCGAGAAAATCCTTGATTTGGTTTGCTTGCTACCAAAGCAGCATAAGTTGTTTGTCACTACCGTGGCCGAGCATGAGGCCATAATACAACAAATGCTTGAACAATCAGGGCGCGTGTATTCATTCCGGGTAATGAAGAACCGCGGGCGGGATGTCTTGCCTTTCCTCAAGATTTTTCCGCAAATACGGGCGCAAGGTTTCAATATCGTCGTCAAGTTGCACACTAAGAAATCTCCGCACCGTGGCGACGGACATTTGTGGGCGAGAGACATTCATACGCAGTTGCTCAATAGTGCGACGCTCGCGCGGGCCGTCGAAGCCTTTGCTGTCGATTCTTCTCTCGGCATGCTTGGGCCTGAGGGACATTTTGTCTCAATGTCCGCTTATCTCGGCGCCAACAAATGCAAGGTACTTTCGATTGGCTCGCGACTGGGTCTAAGCGAGCAAGAAATTCAACAGGGTGGTTTCTTCGCGGGCACGATGTTTATGGCTCGGGCGGATGCGTTCGATCCTCTTGTGAGGCTAGCCTTTGATGACGAGGAATTCGAGCCTGAAGCAGGGCAGACTGATGGAACATTGGCTCATGCTCTGGAGCGTGCGATGGCCTTGAGTGTCACAGTTTCCGGAATGAGAATTGCGTCAGTCGCTGAGCCAGCGTCTTGGCCAACCATAAACAGACACTATGTTTTCGCCAAAAAGAAGCAGATAATTCGAGGCCTTTTTAAAAAGTGCGTTCGTTGCTACCAGCTTGGACTCAAGCGAATGCAATCTTTCGTGCGTTCGGGACGAATATGACTGGTCGGGATGGACAACGCTATCGGATCCATCAACGAGATCGGAGCCTTATGATGTCGCTGCTTTTGAAGGTTGAGTAAACGCGAACGCGCCATCGCCTATGGAAGTAGGGTCTGAACGAGAATCGTCGCCCCTCCTGAAGGCCTGTGGGGAGCTGTCTGCTACGACTGGGCAGCGCAGTGGGGCGGAGGCTCACGATGCCGTCGCTTCGCCGTCTAGATTACCGATTCCGTCGGACTTTCTCGGCTACGCCTTTGTTTCGCGACACCACTGGTACCTATCTGCCGAGCCAGACCTAACGATCCATGCCGCGCGACGACTAAACAAAGCGGGGTAGGTCGCTCATAAGTGCCGAAAGGTCTGACCATGCTATCGAGTGGTGGTTCACGGATCGGTTCATCGTTCCGGAGACGCGTTGTGCGCACCTGTTGAAATCAACCGGTTTCGAGCCGGACTGGGCGGGTATCTTCTTCCATGGTGGTAATTACCTGTGGACATCAGGCCACCTTGACAAAGCTCATGCGAGCTTGCACTCGGGGAAGGGAATTCACCACAATTGAGCTTTTACATCTATGTGGCTCGCAAATCACCCGGGCAACGACGTGACCGCATACGAGACTACTGCCACAAGCACCCCTTTGGTATCCGTCCTGATCCCCGCTCACAACGAGGCAGACCATATCGCTGGAGCAATAGAGTCCGTTCTGTATCAGAAAACTCGTTTTCCGGTGGAGATCCTCATCATTGACGATGGGTCAACCGACCGAACGGCCGAGATCGCCGAGTCTTACGCGTCCCGACATCGCAACATTAAGGTTCTTCAGAACAAGGCGAAGAAGGGAAAGGGCTATTCCATCCGGCGCGCCTACAATCAAGCGCGGGGTAGGTTCGTCCATGTGCTCGATGCGGACGACATCTTCTCAAATTGGGACAAATTGCAGCGGCAAGTAGACATACTGCGTAGGCGGACCGATTGCTTTGCAGTGGCGCACAACACACTATTCCTGACGCAGGATGATCGGGTCAGGATCGTGCCAGGATGTACCGCCGACACGGTCTTTCGCTACACAGATTGTCACCAGAATAAATTTTACTGCCACACCTCGAGCTATTTGTTCCGGCGGCTGGACACGGGCCTTCCCGCCTATTTTGAGCGCGAGACCATGCGAGGCGACACCGCGCTATTTTTCTTCCATGCTTTTGCGACGCGCAAATCAGTCTATGTGATGAAACAGGTGATGAGTGTCTACAACATCCATGGGCAGGGTATTTGGACCAGCCTGGATCAGCGCGCTAAAGACGACTTTAATATCGCGATCCTTCGGGATCTCCAGACCCTTGTAGTACAAGACCCCGAGCGGCCCGAACACAAAAGCCTAGAGAAACGGATCGACTGGGCTGAAAAGAAGAGGCTGGCTGCCGTCACCGCATCCGACGCCCTGGATTTTCGCAGCGGTGACGAACTCGTCCGCGAATGTGAGCGCACTGCGGCCAAAATCTTCCTGCCCGAGATACGAGCCCGCGCCTTCCAGGCAATGTACTCGCTGCCGGACGTAGACACACTTATGGAAACGGTCGGACGGACTGTACTTTTGCGAGAAGGGTTCCACCTTGCCGGACGGCGGCACGACGCGCGCAAGGTCGTGCTGCTCGTGTCCGGCTTTGTGCCGAACGGCGGCGGCGTGTTCCGCGAGATTAAAGAAATCGTAGGCGAGTTGTTGAGCAGCGGTTTCAGGATCGACATCCTTAGCTCCGGCAAGATTGACACGGACCGGAAAATCATCGACGCCCATTTCGCCCATCCCGCCATCACATATCGGCAGGTCGACAGGGCGGGCTCGCTGCTTGCCCAGATTGGCGAGGCACTCCGCTTTTTGGCCGAGGCTGCACCTGACCGAATTTACCCGTTCATCACACATCACGATGTGGTCGGGCTTGCAGCCATGCAGCGAGGGCTGGGGCGAGAGATCGTGTTCGACTACGTCTACGACCACGGGCTGTCGCTCGGGGTGCACAGCAGCGCGATTGATCGGATCGTGGCGAAGACACACACACAAGCCTCGGCCTTGGCCCCCGTGATAGATCCATCGCGGATCGTGCAACTCGCACCGTTTTTCACCGATCGTTTTGATGAGAACCCTTACCGCCCGCTGGTCAATGGAATACTGACAACGGCATCGGCGGCCGCCCGGCCCTACAAGGTGGAGTCCGAGTACCGGTATGCCTACTTCGACGTGATACTTTCTGCCCTCTCGGCGGTGAATATGCGGCACATCCACTACGGCCCATTATCTCCTGACGTAGTAGCGGAATTCTTGGACAGGCTGCGTGCAGCGCGCGTGCCCGAGGATCGTTTCGTCCATATCCCTTGGGCCGACGATCTTGGTGGCAGTCTTCTCAGGAGTGGCGTCGACCTGTTCATTGCGCCCTTCCCCATCTGTTCGGCTCGGATCGGTATAGAGGTGATGTGCTGCGGTATCCCCAGCCTGAACCATCGCTCCAGCGTTCCCGGCCTGCCCGAGGCCGGCGATTTTGTCGACCCAGTGCAACCGGGGTGGACATCGCCCGAAGATCTGATCGTCAGTTTATCACAAATGAACGCCACGCGACTTCAGGCGCTCTCGTGCTCGACCCGAGCCTATTTCAGTGCACAGAATTCGTCATCTATATCTTTACGCCGCTTCGTGGATGGCGCATTCGATGCGCCACAGATCTCTCCCTATCCGCGCTTTACGCTGGATGACCTTGCGCTCGAACCATTCTTCGACAGTCGGATAGCAGAGGAGCGCAACAACGGTTCGGCGGAGGGCCGCGACAGTCGCCCGGCAAGTGTCAGTCTTCTGGCAAGGGATTGTCGCCCGGCGGGAGACAGTCGTCCAGCAGAGGACAGTCGTCCGGCAGAGGAGCGGGCTATGTATCAAGAAATCGAGCAGCGCCCGCTCAAGTTCTGGCACCGAACGCCCAATCGCCGACGTGTGCGGGCAGCGTTCTACTGGTTTTTGAGACGACGCTCCTGAAAAGCTTGGGCCGGGCTCGCCGGGAAACTGTCAGGGGTCGCGGCCGGCCTGTCATCTGATATGCTCACTATGTCCGCCCGTTAGCAGGTGGCGAAGCGCGCGGGACGGATCGCCAACAGCGGCGCCAGTTGCTTGGCTCGCTGGCGCTGCACATCCTTTAAGGATTATCTGAATGGCGGATACGATGATCGGATTGGAAATAGGGTCTCGTTGAGAAAACCTACAGGGGATCAAAATAGGACATGCTTGAACGAATCGGACCGGACAACCCGACCATCTCCCGCCCAGCGCCGGGGATCGAAGAGCGCATTGCGAGCCTATTGGAGCAAGCTCCCGATGCCGCAGTGGCCGAAATTGGCGTGGGCATCGGAGCCACCACCCAAGCTATTGCCAAGACGATGAAGGGACGAGGCAAACTCCACATCTTCGACTTTCAAGATTCCGTTGATGAGTTGAAGGCGGACCTCAACGGACTCGGGTTCTTCAATGTCGTGGCTCACGGCAATACGCGGCGTCATTGGGACAGCTACCATTGGTCGCTTGCCAAGCTTCTCGATGCCATGCGCTGCCCGATTTTCGATTACGCATACCTCGATGGCTCACATCTGCTGCTGCACGATTTACCGGCGTTCGTGATTCTCGATAAGTTGGTGAAGCCTGGCGGCTTTATTGAGTTCGACGATTACGGATGGAAGTTCGAGAACTCGACATGGATGAAAGCTACTCGGCACGAATACATCACCGACGAGCATGCAGCGGTACCAAACATTAAAATGCTAGTTGATCTCTTCGTGAAGGGCAATCCGAACTACCGAATGGTGACGACCAACCGCCTGTTCCAGAGACTCTGAACGTGGCCTATAGCGAGCGGCGGCTCAGTGACGATAGCTATCGGGAACGGCTGCTCGCGAGCAGTTTAGTTGTCCGCGACCGGGTCAGAGATTACCTTTCGCCGAGACGTTCGTGCTCATGCCAACGTAAATCCTGCGCTGACGTCACAATGGGCACAAACGTATGCGGCCACAGGCAATCCGGGCGCACTCCGCCGCTGCAGTGGTTGTGTGCAACCACCATTTGCGGCACATGAGAGCCTCTATATGATTCTACCAGGAGCTTAGTATTGAATAACGTCTTCCTCCATTCCAGTTCTGACGTGCAAACGTCACATATAGGAGATGGAACCAGAATCTGGCAGTATGTTGTCGTACTTCCGGGCGCGCAAATTGGTCGTGAAGTTAACATTTGCTCACATTGTTTTGTTGAGAATAATGTCAGGGTAGGTGATCGCGTGACTATCAAGAGCGGCGTGCAACTCTGGGATGGGGTTCACTTGGAGGACGATGTGTTTGTGGGGCCGAACGTCACATTCACCAACGATCGATACCCTCGAAGCAAGAACCATTCTGCGGTTCTTTTGACAACAATTGTTAAGGCAGGTGCCTCCATAGGGGGGGGTGCCACCATTTTGCCTGGAATTGAGATTGGCAAGGGTGCGATCGTTGGAGCGGGCGCTGTCGTCACGAGGTCCGTTCCTGACTACGCGACTGTTGTTGGAAACCCAGCACGACCTGTGAGATCGCTTGGCCAATGAGTATAGATAAGTGCCATATCGTCGATCTGCCGAAAATCGCCGACTCACGCGGAAACCTTACCTTTATCGAAGGCCAGCGCCATGTGCCTTTCGACATACGGCGGGTCTACTACCTCTACGATGTGCCGGGGGGCGCTGAACGTGGTGGTCATGCCCACAAGCAACTGTCTCAGCTCATTGTGGCGATGGCGGGAAGCTTTGATATAGTAATAAACGATGGAATTAAAGAAAAGAGAATACATCTCAATCGTTCGTACAAAGGCCTTTACATTTGCCCCATGATTTGGCGAGAACTGGATAATTTCTCGTCTGGAGCTGTCTGCATGGTGCTTGCGTCAAATTTGTATGACGAATCTGATTACTACAGAGAGTATTCTACTTTTCTTGAAGCTATTCAAGGCAAGACATGACGATCCCTTTTTTGAATCTAGCTGCTGCCTACCAAGAACTCAAAGTGGAGATAGACGCAGCTGTATCGCGTGTACTTGATAGTGGCTGGTATATTCTTGGGCCGGAAGTCGACGCATTCGAGTCAGACTTCGCAGACTACTGTGAAGCCGCATATGCGGTCGGCGTCGGTAACGGCCTTGACGCCCTTGTTATCGGCTTGCGCGCGCTGGGTGTTGGTCCAGGCGATGAAGTGATCGTTCCATCGAATACGTTCATTGCGACATGGCTCGCCGTTTCGTCGGTTGGAGCTAAGTTGATACCGGTCGAGCCGGATTTGGCCACCTGCAACCTTGATCCAAAGCGTACTGCCTCCGCGATTACCAGCCGGACCAAGGCAATCATTCCGGTACACCTCTACGGCGCGCCATGTGACATGGATCCGATTATCGCTCTTGCGCGTGAGAAGGGCCTTTCTGTTATTGAAGACGCAGCGCAGGCACATGGGGCGCGATACCGCGGCAGGCGCATTGGAAGCCACAGTGACCTAGTCTGTTGGAGCTTCTACCCAGGCAAGAACCTTGGCGCCATGGGTGACGGAGGGGCAATCACGACCAACCGTCCGGAACTTGCCGATCGATTGCGCGTATTGCGAAATTACGGATCACGCGAGAAGTATCGGAACGACGTCAAGGGAATGAACACTAGGCTAGACCCGATTCAGGCGGCAATCCTCAGGGTCAAATTAAAGCATCTCGATGCATGGAACGCCCGCCGTCGAAAAATTGCGGACTTCTATCTTGCAGCGCTCAAGGGAAGCAGTCTCGTATTGCCGCAGAATCCGGATTGGTCTGAACCGGTGTGGCATCTGTTTGTTGTTCGCTCGCGACAGCGGGACGCCCTTATGGCGCACTTGAGTAAACAGGGGATCTCGGCACTGGTTCATTACCCAATCCCACCCCATAGGCAGCAGGCCTACGCCGTCGACGGATTCAGTAGCGATGCATTTGGAGTGAGTGACGCCATGTCGGATCAGGTGGTTAGCCTGCCCATAGGCCCTCATATGTCAGAGCAGGATGCACGGAAGGTAACCAGCGTCGTGCTCGATTTTGAGAACGGCACGGCGCGTATGTAAAATTACGCGTAATTCTGGAATGCAGATCTTAAAGAGGCGGTCTACGCGAATTGCGGTGGCGCAGGCGGCCCGCGACTACGAAGGTATCGCCCCTACGATCCGCCGGCGGCCGCCGGTAAATTGTGCGTCGTCAAGTCCTCCTGTTCCAAAGGTTCCGCTGCGACAGCAGCAAAGATAGAGTCTTGATCGCATGCTGCGAGCCGAGTAAGGCAAAGAAAACTTCTGTCCGAAGAGACGGTGAGGAGCGGGACACTGACCTGCACTGGAAATGGTTCGCAGAGAGATTACTGGCGCCAGCACATAACTGGGGCTGTTCACAATCGGATCCCGTTCGATCATGATCTAGGTTGGCGGGCGAACGCATTTAGCCTGGCCATTCGGCCTACCTCGACTTGAGGCTACGAAAAGGTCATCGCCCTCACCAATTCGCGTCTTGAGTGGCTTGTAGGGATCGTTCAAAGAATGTCCATATTACTCAAGATTAAGAATTGGGCAAAGGCAAAGTACAAGAAGAAGCGGAACAAAATGTTGCGGTGGTATCTGAACCCCGCGAATACTTCGTTGGCCAAGGTTCATTTTTCGGCGTGTCTAACGACAGTTATGAGGATTTTGTATCCGGAATACAGATTGCTTCCGATTTCCAAGATCGGTACGTCTGGCCATGACGTCAGTAAAATGTGGCCGGCCTTTAGTGGTAAAGCTTTTGCTCCGAAATCTATTGGCAAGCAAGCGCGAAGCAACGCCTATACATTTCCGACGGTCACCGCGCGGAGATTTGCAAATGCGACTGTCTGCGGTACAGCATCAGCATTTGTTTGTGGGGACGAGGCACTTTTGCCTGATTACTATGTTGCTACCCCCCAAGCATTGATAGAAGATGGTACGTTGTTGTTTGCGCAACTACACTCACAAGCTATGGTGCGCCACAGGCCGTATGACAGGATCGAAAAGGGAATATGCGTATTCGGATCCGGGGCCACGAATTGGTATCACTGGCTGATCGAAATTCTTCCCGCAGCGGGCTATGCTCAGTCGTTGTGCGAACAGTTCGACGCCTATCCCCTACTTGTCCCAGAGTCTTGTCTGCAAAGGCCGACTTTTCGGGACTCGCTTCTAGCCGTCGCCCCTGACTGTCAGTTCAAGCCAATGAAGCCGGACCTGCTCTATCAGGTCGAGGATCTTGTTGTAATTGACAGCCCTGTCAGGGGCCCAATGAATTTCACGAAAGGCCAATGGCCCAAAATCACAGATTATGCTCAGCACGATCCTGCGCTGCTGGCCCATCGCAGGCTAATTCTGGACAGCCTGGAAATCCCTTCCCAAACTGCGGGACGGCGGATATTCCTTGCGCGTGACAATGTTCGCCGTGCGTACAATCAGGAAGAACTGTTGGCGGTCGCTGCCGACTTTGGCTTTGAAGCCGTCTATCCTGAGATGATGACGTTTCGCGAACAGGTAGAGCTCTTTCACAGCGCTAGCCTCATAGTTGGGGCTTCCGGAGCAGCTTTCGCGAACATGATTTTTTGCCAAGCAGGGACGCGGGCCTTAACTTGGATCATTCCACAATATGACGAATTCTGTTGCTATTCTAATCTTGCAGGGCTTGTCGGAGCGGATCTAAATTACCTTTTTGTTTCCTCTGCAGTGAATATCACCTCTTCATTTGAGGCCTACAGCGCCGCATATAACGTGGATCCGATCGAGCTAAAGTCGGCCTTGATCGCCCTGAATTTCTGAGGGCCCGATGCGTGCAAGCATGATCTTGATGACCTACAATCATGAGGCATTTGTCGCTGAGGCAGTTAGGGGCGCCTTGGAACAGCAATGTGATCCAATTGATATCCTGATTTCAGATGACGCCTCACTTGATCAAACATTTGAGATCACGCGTCTGATCGTCGCGGACTATCGTGGGCCACATCGGGTCCGGCTAAACCGTAATGTGCACAATCTCGGTATCGCGGCCCACCTCAACCGGTGCATGGAGCTTACGGACTCTGAGATTGTTGTTGTCGCAGCAGGTGACGACATCTCGTTGCCGCAGCGCGTGTCGCGAGTACTAGAGACGTTCAGTGCGACAAACGCTCTTTTGGTCCATTCGAGAGTCAGAGAAATTGGGCGGCACGGGGAAGATGTTGAAGGTCCATTCCCTCACGATGGTGCGCTATTCTTGCGATCAACGTCTGCGGTCGCTGCGGCCAACAGTATGGCTCTCTATATTGGAGCGACGGGCGCATGGCGCCGGGAGGTCTTTGACCGATACGGCATTCTTCGGTTTCCGGACCTATACGAAGATTTAGTCGTAGGATTTCGAGCTGCGCTGGAGGAACGTGTTGCATTCGTGGATGAGGCACTGGTCAAGTATCGTGTCGGCAGTGGGGTCAGCAGCATCCCGCAGCAAGCGATGACCATGAATGACTGGCGAGTGACGCGACTTAAGACGCTGAAGCGCGATCGCGCTGTTTTGGAGCAGCGAACGCTCGACGCGCGCACTCGCGATGCGGCGGCAGTGGGGAGCGTCCTAGATGTTCTCGCGGCTGCCATAATGATTACTGATCTCCGGATACAGAGTTATGATCAGCCGAAGACAACTTTCCTCCTTAAAAATACAGGACGCCTTCACCTCGCGCTAAAGGCACTGATTTCGGAGCGGAAACGTGCGCGTCGGGCCATGCGCACCCATCAGTGGAAAGTGTGATGATGACGACTACGCAAGATTTCCTAGGGCAGTCGCGCAATGTTGGCCAGGTAGCGGATCGTCCATGATGGAGAGTGCTGCCCTGTTGATTGCCACTGAAAAACTGACACGGCATAGCTCGATTTTTGTTGAGCCATGTGTGAACCTTCCCTCGCTTGTTTTTAGCGGGGGCTGTGGGAGTGATCGACATGGCGTCACTTGGGGCGCCGAAAAAGGCGCGCCGCACGCCGATTCACAGTGACGGCATAGAAACAGAATTCCCGAGCCTCGGCGCTGGGATAAAGAGCAAGGTGCCAAAGCGTGATGAACCCGAGAGGCAACACCTCGATGCCGATCAGACCGTCTGACTCACTGCGCTATGCAGCGCGCAAAATTGATTAGGCGATCGGTATCGCGGATATCATCGTGGCCAGCGGTCGATGACCGCACTGACAGGCCGGACATATGACGGCACCCCTCGGAGAATTGCGCGACGACAACCTGACCTGCCACTGAACTGTCATCCATTGGCGATTAGAGCCTCGGCCGTTTTTGTTACGCCCTGAGGCGCGGTGAAAGCAACCGGCGGAGGCGTGGAGCCTTCCATCAGCACAGCGTCGGAGCCGGTTGCGGTGATGACCTCGGCATAGGCTGCGGGGGTCTGGTAGCCGAGCGAGGAATGCGGCCTCGCGGTGTTGAAGTCCTGACGCCATTCGGCGATGGCGCTTCGGGCGTGGTCGAGGCCGAAGAACAGGCTCTCGTTCAACAGCTCGTCGCGCATCCGGCCGTTGAAGGATTCGACATAACCGTTCTGCATCGGCTTGCCGGGCGCGATGTAGTGCCATTTGATCTCGTGATCCTTCGACCAGGCGAGGATGGCGTTCGAGGTGAACTCGGTGCCGTGGTCGGAGACGATCATGCCCGGCGTGCCGCGCTGGGTGATCAGTTCCGTCAGTTCACGGGCAACCCGACGGCCGGAGATCGAGGTGTCCGGGATTGCGGCCAGGCATTCGCGCGTCACATCGTCGACGACGTTGAGCACGCGGAAGCGCCGGCCGCAGGCGAACTGATCATGCACAAAATCCAGCGACCAGCGTGCGTTCGGCTTTGCTTCGACCAGGATCGGTGCCCGCGTGCCCACGGCGCGGCGGCGTGCCCGGCGCTTACGCACCGTCAGACCTTCCTCGCGGTAGAGGCGATAGATGCGGTTGATCCCCGACGCCTCGCCCTCGCGCCGGAGCAGTATGAACAGGCGCCGGTAGCCGAAGCGCCGGCGCTCGTTGGCCAGATCGCGCAGCCGGCCGCGCAACTCCGTCTCTGGCGGACGCCGGAACAGGTAGCGGATCATCTTGCGATCGGCGCCGACGAAGAAACAGGCCCGACGCTCCGACAGACCCATGACGGACTGCAGATGCGCGACGGCTTCACGCTTGGCGGCGGGCCCTACCATTTTTTTGACAGAAGCTCGCGCCGTGCCGAGGCTTCCAACATCTGCTCGGCGAGCAGCTTCTTCAGCTTGGCGTTCTCGTCTTCCAGTGCCTTCAGCCGCTTGGCGTCGGACACCTCCATGCCGCCATACTTCGCCTTCCAGTTATACAGCGTCGCCTCCGAGATCCCGTGCTTGCGAGCCAGATCGCCCGCCTTCGCTCCTGTCTCGTGCTCGCGCAGAACCGCGATGATCTGCTCTTCCGTGAACCGCTTTCTCTTCATCAGTCCGTCCTTCGATCAAGGACCGGACTCTAATCTCAGATGGAGGAAAAACTCAGCGGCAGGTCACCATTCGTCGCCGGCTCCGTTGTTTTTCTACAGGAATAAAAAATTCATCACAGTTGAATTGGCATCCGGAACCTGCTAGCTTTTGTCACAGGCAGCCAATCAGGTGAGGAAACCGGGATGTGCGGAATTGTAGGACTGTTTTTGAAGGACAAGTCGCTGGAGCCCCAATTGGGCGCATTGCTGTCCGAAATGCTCGTAACCATGACCGACCGCGGCCCCGATAGCGCGGGCATCGCCATCTACGGCGGCGGCACCAAGGGTCATGCCAAAGTCACCATCCAGTCGGCCAACCCGGACGCGGATTTCAAGGGTCTCGATGCCGAGCTCGGCAAGAAGATCGGTGCCAAGGTTTCATCGACGGTGAAGTCCACCCATGCGGTGCTGGACGTGCCGACCGAAAAGGTCGCGGAAGCCCGCGCCGCACTTTCCGAACTGCGCCCCAACGTCCGTGTCATGGGTGCTGGCGAAGCGATCGAAATCTACAAGGAAGTCGGCCTGCCGGTCGAAGTCGTGAAGCGCTTCGACGTCACCAAGATGAGCGGCAGCCACGGCATCGGCCATACCCGCATGGCCACCGAATCCGCCGTCACCACGCTTGGTGCGCATCCTTTCTCGACCGGCCCCGACCAGTGCCTGGTGCACAACGGCTCGCTGTCGAACCACAACAACCTGCGCCGCGAGCTGATCCGCGACGGCATGCGCTTCGAGACCGAAAACGACACCGAAGTGGCCGCCGCCTACCTGTCTTCGAAGATCGCGCATGGCCAGAACCTTGGTGAGGCGCTGGAAAGCAGCCTGAACGATCTCGACGGCTTCTTCACCTTCGTGGTCGGAACCAAGAATGGCTTCGGCGTCGTCCGCGACCCGATCTCCTGCAAGCCCGCCGTCATGGCCGAGACTGACCAGTACGTCGCTTTCGGCTCCGAGTATCGCGCCCTCGCCAATCTGCCCGGCATCGAAGACGCCAAGGTCTGGGAGCCCGAGCCGTCCACCGTCTATTTCTGGGAGCACTGAGATATGCATTCAACAAATCTTGCGACCGCGCCTCTGCACCAGGCCAACTACACGCCGAAGACCTTCGATCTGTCCAAGATCACGTTGCGCGAGTTCAACCAGGCCCTCCACAACGTGAAGGATGCCGCAGGTGAATCGAACTGGGAGGTTCTCAACCCCAAGGGCAGCCATGCTGTCGCCGTTGGCGCCGAACACGCGATCTCGATCGATGTGCAGGGTTCGGTTGGCTATTATTGCGGCGGCATGAACCAGAACAGCACGATCACCGTGCACGGTTCGGCCGGCCCCGGCGTCGGTGAAAACATGATGTCGGGCGCAATCATCGTGAAGGGCGACGCCAGCCAGTACGCCGGCGCCACCGGTCGCGGCGGCTTGCTTGTCATCGAAGGCAACGCTTCGTCGCGCTGCGGTATCTCGATGAAGGGCATCAACATCGTTGTCCGTGGCAACATCGGCCACATGTCGGCCTTCATGGCTCAGTCGGGCAACCTCGTTGTCCTCGGTGATGCCGGCGACGCGCTCGGCGACTCGATCTACGAGGCCCGCCTGTTCGTGCGCGGCTCGGTCAAGAGCCTCGGCGCCGACTGCATCAAAAAGGAAATGCGCCCCGAGCACATCGCCATCCTGAAGGACCTGCTTGATCGCGCCGGTATCACCGACGTCAAGCCGGAAGAGTTCTCGCGCTACGGTTCCGCGCGCACGCTCTACAACTTCAACATCGACAACGCCGACGCTTACTGAGGAACAAAATGAGCTATCACAATCCTCCGACGACGCCACGTAAGTCGGCCACGTTCGATGAATACGCGATGTCCGAAATCCGTCGCGCCGCAGCGACCGGTATCTACGACATCCGCGGCTCCGGCGCCAAGCGCAAGGTCCCGCATTTCGACGACCTGTTGTTTCTCGGCGCCTCGATCTCGCGCTATCCGCTCGAAGGCTACCGCGAAAAGTGCGACACGTCGGTTGTCCTGGGCACGCGTTTCGCCAAGAAGCCGATCGAGCTGAAGATCCCGATCACCGTTGCCGGCATGAGCTTCGGCTCGCTTTCGGGCCCGGCCAAGGAAGCCCTTGGCCGCGGTGCAACACTGTCCGGCACCTCGACCACCACCGGCGACGGCGGCATGACCGAGGAAGAGCGCGGCCACTCCAAGCAGCTGGTTTACCAGTACCTGCCGTCACGCTACGGCATGAACCCGCGTGACCTGCGCCGTGCCGACGCCATCGAAATCGTTGTCGGCCAGGGCGCAAAGCCAGGCGGCGGTGGCATGCTTCTGGGCCAGAAGATCTCCGACCGCGTTGCCGAGATGCGTACGCTGCCCAAGGGCATCGACCAGCGCTCGGCCTGCCGTCACCCCGACTGGACCGGTCCGGACGATCTAGAGATCAAGATCCTCGAAATCCGCGAGATCACCGACTGGGAAAAGCCGATCTACGTCAAGGTCGGTGGCGCGCGCCCCTACTATGACACGGCCCTCGCAGTGAAGGCCGGTGCCGACGTCGTCGTGCTCGACGGCATGCAGGGCGGCACGGCTGCGACCCAGGAAGTGTTCATCGAGCATGTCGGCCAGCCGACGCTTGCTTGCATCCGTCCGGCAGTGAAGGCGCTGCAGGATCTCGGCATGCACCGCAAGGTTCAGCTCATCGTCTCCGGTGGCATACGCAATGGTGCCGATGTGGCCAAAGCGCTGGCGCTTGGTGCCGATGCAGTATCGGTCGGTACCGCGGCACTTATCGCACTCGGCGACAATGACCCGCGTTGGGAGGAAGAATACCAGAAGCTTGGCACCACCGCCGGTGCCTACGACGACTGGCACGAGGGTAAGGACCCGGCCGGCATCACCACGCAGGACGTCGAGCTGATGAAGCGCGTCGATCCGATCGCGGCTGGTCGCCGTCTGGCGAATTATCTGAAGGTCATGACGCTTGAGGCACAGACGATTGCCCGTGCCTGCGGCAAAAACCACCTGCACAATCTCGAGCCTGAGGATCTCTGCGCTCTTTCGATCGAAGCTGCCGCCATGGCTGGCGTGCCGCTTGCGGGGACAAGCTGGGTACCTGGTAAGGGTCCCTTTTAAAACCACAAGGATTGGGAGGAGCAATTCACATGGGTACGGCGTTCGAAGCCAAGATCGATCAGTCGGAGGTGACTGATCTCAAAGAGTTCGCAAAAGCTCGCAACATCAGATACTTCATGGTCTCGTATACGGACCTGTTCGGAGGTCAGCGCGCCAAGCTGGTGCCGGCCCAGGCCATCTCGGACATGCAGAAGGACGGAGCCGGCTTTGCCGGCTTCGCGACCTGGCTGGATCTGACGCCAGCACACCCCGACATGCTCGCCGTGCCGGACCCGCTCTCGGTCATCCAGCTGCCATGGCGGCCGGAAGTGGCCTGGCTCGCGTCCGACTGCCTGATGGAAGGCAAGGGCGTTGCCCAGGCACCGCGCAACACGCTGAAGCGCCTCGTCGCTGAAGCCGCCAAGGAAGGCATGCGCGTCAAGACCGGTGTTGAGCCGGAATTCTTCCTGACGACACCGGATGGCAACCAGATTGCCGACGAGTACGACACGGCGGCAAAGTCCTGCTACGACCAGCAGGCCGTCATGCGCCGCTTCGACGTCATCGCCGAAATCTGCGATGCCATGCTCGACCTCGGCTGGAAGCCCTACCAGAACGACCATGAGGACGCGAACGGCCAGTTCGAGATGAACTGGGAGTATGACGACGTTCTCCAGACCGCCGACAAGCACTCCTTCTTCAAGTTCATGGTGCGCTCGATCGCCGAAAAGCACGGCCTGCGCGCAACCTTCATGCCGAAGCCGTTCCAGGGCCTGACTGGCTCGGGCTGCCACGCCCACATCTCGGTGTGGGACCTTGCCGGCAAGTCCAATGCTTTCGCCGACAAAAACATGGAACTCGGTCTTTCCGAGAAGGGCCGCCACTTCCTCGGCGGCATCATGAAGCACGCCTCGGCACTTGCCGCGATCTGCAACCCGACCGTCAACTCCTACAAGCGCATCAACGCACCGCGCACCGTCTCGGGCGCGACCTGGGCGCCGAACACGGTGACCTGGACCGGCAACAACCGCACCCACATGGTGCGTGTGCCCGGCCCTGGCCGCTTCGAACTGCGCCTGCCCGATGGCGCGGCCAACCCATACCTGATGCAGGCGATCATCATCGCCGCCGGCCTCAGCGGCATTCGCTCCAAGGCCGATCCAGGCCCGCGCAGCGACGTCGACATGTACCGCGAAGGCCACACCGTCACCCATGGTGCCAAGCTGCCGCTCAACCTGCTCGACGCCTTGCGCGCCTATGACGAAGACAGCGAGCTGAAGGCTGCGATGGGCGAAGAGTTCTCCGCCGCCTACGTCAAGCTCAAGCACCAGGAGTGGAACTCCTACGCGTCGCACTTCACCCAGTGGGAGCGCGACCACACGCTGGACGTCTGAGGCACCCAAACAGGCGTCGCGCCCGGTCGTCATGATAGGGCGCGGGCCTCGGATACACCTCACATTTCGCCGGAACACATGCGATGAAATATTCGATCTTCTCACTCGCCAAGGCTGCATTGTCGGGCCACAAGGGCTGGACCCGGGCGTGGCGCGATCCGGCACCCAAGAGCCACTACGACGTCATCATCATCGGCGGTGGCGGCCATGGCCTGGCCACCGCGTATTTCCTCGCCAACGAATACGGCATCCGCAATGTCGCGGTGCTTGAAAAGGGCTGGATCGGCTCCGGCAATGCCGGCCGCAACACCACCATCATCCGCTCCAACTACGGACTTCCAGGCAATACCGGCTTTTACGAGATGTCGATGAAGCTGTGGGAGCGCATGGAGCAGGATCTCAATTACAACGCGATGGTTTCCCAGCGCGGCATCATCAATCTCTACCACTCCGATGCCCAGCGCGACGCCTTTGCGCGGCGTGGCAACACCATGCGCATCAACGGCATCGACGCCGAATTGCTCGACGCAGCACAGATCCGCAAGGAGCTGCCGTTCCTCAATTATGACAGCCCGCGCTTCCCGATCATGGGCGGCCTGATGCAGCGCCGCGGCGGCACTGCACGCCACGACGCCGTGGTGTGGGGTTATGCCCGCGCCGCCGACCAGCGTGGCGTCGACATCATCCAGAACTGCGAAGTCACCGGCTTCGTGCGCGACCACAATGGCAAGGTCACCGGCGTTGAGACATCGCGCGGCAAGATCAGCGCCGGCAAGGTCGGTATGGCGGTCGCCGGCAATACCTCGCGTGTAGCCGCGATGGCCGGCATGAAGCTGCCGATCGAAAGCCACGTGCTGCAGGCCTTCGTCTCCGAGGCGATCAAGCCGCTGATCCCGGGCGTGATCACCTTCGGCGCCGGCCATTTCTACATCAGCCAGTCCGACAAGGGCGGCCTCGTCTTCGGCGGCGACCTCGACGGCTACAATTCCTACGCCCAGCGCGGCAACATGCCTGTTGTCGAGGATGTCTGCGAAGGCGGCATGGCGGTCATGCCGATGATCGGCCGCGTCCGCATGCTGCGCCAGTGGGGCGGCATCATGGACATGTCGATGGACGGCACGCCGATCATCGACAAGACGCCGATCGACGGCCTCTATCTCAACGCCGGCTGGTGCTATGGCGGCTTCAAGGCGACGCCGGCTTCGGGCCTCGTCTTCGCCCATCTGCTGGCGCGCGACGAACCGCATCCTGAAGCAGCGCGCTTCCGTCTCGACCGGTTCCGTCGCGGCGCGATGATTGATGAAAAGGGCCAGGGCGCCCAACCCAACCTGCACTGAAAGCGAGACTGGCGGAATGCGTATTGCATGTCCTTTCTGCGGCGAACGCGAGAATGGCGAGTTCACCTATCTCGGCGATGCTTCGCCCAAGCGGCCCAACTTCGCAGTCGATAGCGGCGAAAGCCCTGAAGGCGTCGAGGACGCCTTCTACGACTATGTCTATCTGCGCGACAACGTCGCCGGCTACATGCGCGAATACTGGTACCACGGCGGCGGCTGCCGCTCCTGGCTGATAGCCGAGCGCAACACGGTGACGCATGAATTCAGATCGGTGACCGCAGCCCCAGGCGTTGGCGCGGCCAAGCCGGTGCAGGCAGGAGAATAAACATGTCGGGCTATTCCGGATCCGAACCGCTCGGCAGGACGGCCGCGCTCGAGGGCACCACCCCAAGCGCACGCAGCCAGGCAGCATCGGCCAGCCAGTCGCACCGCCTGCGCAGCGGTGGTTTGATCGACCGCCAGCAGCCACTGCAGTTTTCCTTCGATGGCAAGGTTATGTCCGGCTTTGCCGGCGATACGCTTGCCTCGGCGCTTGTCGCCAACGGCGTCAAGCTGGTGGCGCGTTCGTTCAAGTACCATCGCCCGCGCGGCATCATCACCGCCGGCTCCGAGGAGCCGAGCGCGCTGGTCGAGATGCGCAGCGGCGCCCGCAAGGAGCCGAACACCCGCGCCACCACGCAGGAGCTCTATGACGGGCTGGTTGCCCAGAGCCAGAACCGCTGGCCGTCGCTGCGCCGCGACTTCATGTCGATCAACCAGCTGGCCGCCCCGATCTTCGTTGCGGGCTTCTACTACAAGACCTTCATGTGGCCGGCGAAGTTCTGGGAGAAGGTCTACGAGCCGCTGATCCGTCGTGCGGCGGGTCTCGGCAAGAGCGCCGAGCTGCCCGATCCTGACCACTATGACAAGGCCTGGGCGCATTGTGACGTGCTGGTGATTGGCGGTGGCGCTGCTGGTCTCGCGGCCGCTCTTGCAGCAGGCCGTGCCGGCTCGCGCGTCATCCTTGTCGAAGAAGACAGCCGCCTCGGTGGCCGTCTGCTCAGCGACGGCGGCGAGATCGACGGCATGCATGCCGAGGAGTGGGTGCGCCGCACGGTCGACGAACTCGCCTCGCTTGCAAATGTCCGCATCATGGTCCGCACCGCGCTGTTCGGTGTCTATGACGGCGGTGTCTATGCCGCGCTCGAGCGCGTCAACGACCATGTTCCGCTGCCGGGCCCACATCAGGTCCGCCAGCGCGTCTGGCGCATCGTCGCCAAGCGCTCGGTCGTGACAGCCGGCGCCATCGAGCGGCCGGTCGTCTTCCCGGGCAATGATCGTCCGGGCGTGATGATGGCATCAGCCGTGCGCACCTATGTCCATCGCTTCGCGGCGATGCCGGGCCGCAAGGTGGCGTTGTTCACCAACAATGACGACGGCTGGCGCACGGTCGAGGCCGTTCAGCAAGCCGGTGGCGACATTGCGGCAGTCATCGATCCGCGCGGCAAGGTGCCGGCGGAGTATCAGGCGCTTGCCGAGCTCTCCGACCTGCGCGTGTTTTCGGGCGGCGTCTCGGACGTCAAGGGTGGCGTCGATGGCGTGCGCGGTGTCGTCGTCACCGACAACAATGGCCGTACGCAGCAGATCGATGCCGATTGCCTCGCGGTCTCTGGCGGCTGGAACCCGAATGTCGGGCTGTCCTGCTTCCATCGTGGGCGTCCCGTCTGGCGCGACGATATTGCAGCATTCGTTCCGGGAGATTCGCCGAAGGGCATGACCACGGCCGGTGCCGCCAATGGCGAGTTCTCGCTCGGCGCCTGCCTGCGCGATGGTCATACTGCTGGTGCCGCGGCTGCCGCCGAATGCGGTGCATCAGGCAATGCCGGCGAAGCCTCGGAGGCTGGTGACGAGGTCTATGCGATCTCACCGCTCTGGCAGGTCAAGGCCAAGGGCAAGGCTTTCGTCGACTTCCAGCACGACGTCACCGCGTCAGACGTGACGTTGGCACAGCGCGAAGGCTTCGAGAGCGTCGAGCATCTCAAGCGCTACACCACGCTTGGCATGGCGACCGACCAGGGCAAGACCTCCAACATCACCGGCCTCGCCATCATGGCCGAAGCCACCGGCCGCACCATCCCGCAGACCGGCACGACGATCTACCGTCCGCCCTATGCGCCGGTGGCGATCGGCGCGCTCGCCGGCCATCATCGCGACGAGAATTTCCACGCCTGGCGCCTGACGCCGTCGCATCACTGGGCCGCGGCCCGGGGTGCAGTCTTCGTCGACACCGGCCTGTGGAAGCGCGCGCAATGGTATCCGCAGCCAGGCGAAAAGGACTGGATTGAATCGGTCACCCGCGAAGTGCTGGCCGTGCGCAACGGCGTTGGCTTCTGCGACGTTTCCACGCTTGGCAAGGTCGACGTTCGTGGCGCGGACGCCGGCACCTTCCTCGACCGCGTCTACATCAATGCCTTCTCGTCGCTTGCCGTGGGCAAGGCGCGCTACGGACTGATGCTGCGCGAAGACGGCATCGTCATGGACGACGGCACGACCTCGCGCATTGCCGAAGACCACTACTTCCTGACCACGACCACGGCCAAGGCCGGTCCTGTGATGGCGCATCTCGAATTCTGCCGCCAGGTGCTCTGGCCCGAACTCGACGTGCAGCTGTCGTCGGCTTCGGATCAGTGGGCGCAGTTCTCCATCGCTGGCCCCAACACCCGCAAGCTCTTGCAGGAACTTGTCGATCCGTCCGAGGACATGTCCAATGAGGGCTTCCCGTTCATGGGAGCTCGCGAGGTCAAGTTGCGCGGCGGTGTCACCGCTCGCCTGTTCCGCATTTCTTTCTCCGGTGAGATCGCCTTCGAGATCTCGGTTCCGGCCCGTTACGGCGGTGCCATGGCGCAGAACTTGATGATTGCCGGGCGCGATCTGGGCGTCACGCCTTACGGAACCGAAGCACTTGGCGTCATGCGCATCGAGAAGGGCCACGTCGCCGGTCCAGAGCTCAATGGCACGACGACCGCCGACGATCTCGGCCTTGGCAAGATGATGTCGAAGAAGAAGGACTTCATCGGTCGCGTCATGGCCGGCCGCGAAGCGTTGACGGCACCCGACCGCCAGGTCGTCGTCGGCATCAAGCCGCTCGACCAGAAGCGTCGCCTGCGCTCCGGCGCCCATGTCGTTCCCAAGGGCGCGATCCCGGGCCCGGAGACGGACCAGGGCTACGTCACTTCGGTCTGCTACTCGCCGATGATGGAACAGTGGATCGGTCTTGGCCTTGTCGAACGCGGCCGCGAGCGTTTCGGCGAAATCGTGCGCATCCACGACCCGCTGCGCAGCGAAGACTACGAAGCCGAAATCTGCAATCCAGTCTTCTACGATCCAGAAGGAGCGCGCCAGCGTGGTTGATTATCTCTGGAACACCCAATCGCCGCTGCAGAAGGCGCTTGTTCCCGGCCGTCATGGCGCAGCTGGAGCACATGTTGGCGTGACGCTCAACGAAGTGCGCGACATCGTGCTGGTGCAGGTCATGGCCCGGCGCGGCAAGGCAGCGGACGCCGCCAAGGCGGCCAAGAAGCTGTTCGGCATCGAGGCGCCGGCTACGCCCAAGGCTGTCACCGGTAAGACGGCGACGTTGATCTGGTCGGGCCCCGATCAGTTCACGGTCATTGCACCACGCACCGACGAAGCTTCGCAGCTCGCGGCGATGGTGCAGGTCTTCGCCGGCTCGGCATCTCTGTCCGACCAGTCGGACGGACGCTGCCTGATCCGGGTTTCCGGCCCGCGCGGTCGCGATGCCATCGCCAAGTTCTCGTCGCTCGACCTGCATGACCTGGCATTTCCGGTAGGTGCGGCGGCGAACACTTCGGTCGACCACACGGCAGTGAACTTGTGGCGCGAAGCGAACGGCGCTGACGGGCACCCTGTCTACAACATGCTGGTTTTCACCAGCTTCGCCGACAGCCTGTGGCACACGGTCGTGGATTCGTCGCTGGAGTATGGCGTCGAGGCGGCGAGCGCCCGGGCGGCTTGAGCCATTCTTCACATTTCAAAGCAAAAGCCCCGTTCGACTGGACGGGGCTTTTTGTTTTTTGGCAACTCAGACTCTCTGAGCCCAGGCTGAGGTTCAGTCATGGAAAAGCGCTGCCGCAAGCGCTGGAGCGATTACGGCAACGCTGATTGAAGCGGGAATGGATCAGCCCTCGACGCAGGCCTTGCGCAGTTCGATCAATGAGGCTGTCGGACGCAACAGCGACAGCGTCAGACGCTCGACGCAGATCGGCATCACCAGCTTGGCGCCATCGGCATAAAGCGAGCCGCCCGATGCGCGGAACGAACCCTTGTCGACGATGGTTTCGAGCACGTCGCGCGTTCGCAGCGGCAAAAGGTCGGTGCACGCACTCATGCGGGCGAAGATGTGGCTGATCGGGACGTTGTAGCTATCGACGGCTACGAGAGGCTCTTCATTGCCGTCCTTCCATTCCTCCAGCGCTTCGAGCGCATCATGGAAGGCGTTGTGGAGGGTTATGGGCGCGTGGCCTTCGTAAAGTTCCGGCAGCACTTTGTGCATGGGCATGTTCCTCTTCAAGCTCGGTTGGATCGTGCTGCGGCAATGCGGATCAGGCTATTGGACCTCACTTTCAAGTGCATCCATACTTGCCTCATATGCAACATATTTGCACATGAGTTAAATCTCGTCCACTGCAAAACGCACTGGACCAACCAGCGGCATCATCCTGATCGTGCACGTTGGGCGATAGTCCGATTTGGGCTTGGAGATCATCGTTCGGCCAGTTTCGGCACCACCCGAACGAATGGGAAATCTACCCGTCCGGGGCGTTTTCAAGCCGGCACAAAAACTGTCTGCTGTCAGTTAGGAAAACTGCATCTTTCCGGATTGCCGGCTCAACAAGCGGCGTTCGGGACCAACTCGAAATGAACGGGTGCCGCTTGGAGGAGAGCAGACCACTCAGCTTTCGCGAGGACGTCCGCAGCCTGCTGTTCAGGGTGCTTTTGGCCGTCGTCTCCGAACGCGAGCCGGACATGGCGGAGGTTCTCACCGGCCGCGTCAGCCTCGATGCGCTCGAAAGCGGGCAACGCATTGCCGCGCTGCAGGCAACCGGCATCTGGTTCCAGCTTGTTGCCATCGCCAATGAACTTCTGGCCATGCGCTCGCGCCGCGAACTTGAACAGATGGGCGGCGCGGACGAGGTCATAGGCTCTTTCGCCAATGTGATGGGTGAAATAGCTGCCGGCGGCTACCCGGCCGAGCAGATCCAGACTACCCTCGACGACCTCTGCGTCGGGCCGACGATGACGGCGCATCCGACCGAGGCCAAGCGCGTCACGGTC
The DNA here is from genome assembly GCF_014863355.1 of Aminobacter carboxidus. Lineage (GTDB taxonomy): Bacteria > Pseudomonadota > Alphaproteobacteria > Rhizobiales > Rhizobiaceae > Aminobacter > Aminobacter carboxidus. Next base: position 412,670 of record NZ_JACZEP010000003.1, read on the forward strand.
CTCGAAATCCACCGCCGCATCTACCGCAAGCTGACCGAGCTCGAGCAACAGCGCTGGGCGCCGCGCGAACGTGAGCAACTGATTGACGATCTCAAGAGCGAGATAGAACTGCTGTGGATGTCGGGCGAGCTGCGGCTCGAGCGGCCGTCGGTCGAGCGCGAGATCGCCTGGGGCCTGCACTTCTTCCGCGAAGTGATCTTCGAAGCGACGCCCAAGCTCTATGACAGCGTCGAGGAAGCGCTGGCACGCCACTACCCCGAATACGACCTCAAGGTGCCGTCCTTCATGCGGTACGCCTCGTGGATCGGTGGCGACCGCGACGGCAATCCGAATGTCACCGCCAAGATCACCGCCTATGCCCTCAACGAGTGCCGCCAGGCGATCGTCGGCTGGTACATCGGCCAGGTGCGCAAGCTGGTCACGGTGTTGAGCATCAGTGCCAATGTCGTCGACATTCCCGATAGCTTCATCAAGGCGCTGGGCCATGCGCTGCACCGCTCCGGCAATGCCTCGGAGATCGTTGCGCGCAATCCCGACGAGCCACTGCGCCAGTTCGCCGGCGCCATGCTCGACCGCCTGGAAGCGATGCGTGGTGCAGCCTCGGCCAAGCCGTACACCCGTTCGGAGGGTTTCAAGACCGACCTGCGCGAGCTTGAAAACGTACTTGCCCAGCTTGGCGGCAAGCTGATCGCCAGGCGCTTCGTCCGGCCGCTGCGCCAGCAAGTCGAGACTTTCGGCTTCCGCACCGTTTCGCTCGACATCCGCCAGAACTCGACGGTGGTGAACCGCGTGCTGAGCGAGCTGTTCAAGCTTGCCGACCCGGCAGCGGCGCCGGCGCCCGACACGCTGCAATGGACGCAGCGTATCAGGGCGGCACTGAACTCCGGCGAGCAGTTGGAGGTCGACAGGCTGGCGCTGTCAGAGGAAGCGCAGGAGCTTCTCGATCTGTTCGATGTCATTCGCAAGGCTTCGGCCGGCTTGAATGGTGGTGCCGTCGGGGCCTTCATCCTGTCGATGACCCGGTCGAGCGACGACCTGCTCGCCGTCTATCTGCTCGCACAGTACTCCGGCCTGGCGACAGCCATGGATGGCAGCGGAACCATCGCGCTGCGTGTCGTTCCGCTGTTCGAAACCATCGCTGACCTGCGTGCCGCGCCCGACATTCTCGATCAGCTGTTCGGTGTCTCGATCGTTCGCCGGTCGGTGCGCGACTTCGGCAACCGCCAGGAAGTGATGCTCGGCTACTCCGACTCCAACAAGGATGGCGGGTTCCTTGCCTCCAACTGGGAGCTCAACAAGGCGCAGCGCCGCATCACGGCACTTGGCATCAAGCGCAAGGTCAAGATCAGCTTCTTCCATGGCCGCGGCGGTTCGGTCAGCCGTGGCGGCGCGCCGACGGGCAGGGCGATTGCCGCCCAGCCGGCCGGCACGATCGGTGGCGCGATGCGCGTCACCGAGCAAGGCGAGGTTGTGTCGTCCAAGTTCGCCAACCGTGGCACCGGGCTCTACCAGCTCGAGATCCTGGCTGCGAGCGTCTTTGCCCACAGCGTCAAGTCGCCAAACGAGGCCGAACTGAAGGACATCCCGGAGTTCAGCGAGGCGCTCGAGGCGCTGACCGGCATGTCCCAGGCCTCCTATTCGGGCCTGATCAACGAGCCGGGGTTCATCGACTATTTCAACCAGGCAAGCCCGGTCGAGGAACTGGCGCTGCTCAAGATCGGCTCGCGTCCGGCTCGCCGCTTCGGTGCTCGTGACATCGCGGATTTGCGCGCCATACCGTGGGTGTTTGCCTGGAGCCAGAACCGACATCTGCTGACCAACTGGTACGGCATCGGCAGTGCGCTGAACTCGTTCGTCAATGTCCGCGGCGACGCCGGGCTGGAACTGCTCCAGCAGATGTTCGAGCGCTCGCGCTTCTTCCGGCTCGTCATCGACGAGGTCGACAAGGGTCTCTACCAATCCGATATGGACATCGGAAAGCTCTATGCCGGGCTGGTTCAGGACCACGAGGTGGGCGAGCGCATCTATTCCAAGATTTCGGCCGAATATGCGCTGACGCGGCGGATGATCTCCGAGGTCAATGGCGGCTTGAAATTGTCCGAGCGCTTCCCAGCCTTCAAGCGGCATTTCGATCGCATCCGCCCGCAGATGGACTCGATCCATCGCCTGCAGGTGCAGCTGTTGCGCGAGGTGCGCGCGCAGGACGATGCCACCGTCAATCCGAAGCGGGCCGTCAATGCGCTTCTGCTTTCGATCAACTGCATTTCCGCCGGTCTCGGCTGGACCGGATGACCCAGATTTCAGGCGTCTCAGGCGCCGCTAGGAGGAGCCCATGAATATCCCGACAAGACCCGGCATCGGCAGTGCCCGCAACTTCTTCCGCACCGGCGTCGCCCAGGCAGACCCCGCTGTCAGCGATGCGATGGGGCGCGAGCTTCAGCGTCAGCGCGACGAGATCGAACTGATTGCATCGGAAAACATCGTCTCGAGGGCGGTGCTCGAAGCACAAGGCTCGGTGTTGACCAACAAATATGCCGAGGGCTATCCCGGTCGTCGCTACTATGGCGGTTGCGCTTACGTCGACGAGGTCGAGGATCTGGCGCGTGAACGTGCCAAGGCGATGTTCAATTGCAGCTTCGCCAACGTCCAGCCCAACTCGGGCAGCCAGGCCAACCAGTCGGTGTTCATGGCCCTGATGAAGCCGGGCGACACGTTCCTCGGCCTCAATCTGGCAGCTGGCGGCCACCTGACCCATGGCGCGCCGGTTAACCAGTCGGGCAAGTGGTTCAATGTCGTCTCCTATGGCGTCAAGACCGACACACATCGCATCGACATGGATGAGGTCCGTGACCTCGCCAAGAAGCACCAGCCTAAGGTGATCCTCGCCGGCGGTTCTGCTTATCCCCGCATCATCGACTTCAAGGCATTCCGCGAGATCGCCGACGAGGTCGGCGCCAAGCTGTTCGTCGACATGGCGCATTTCGCCGGCCTGGTTGCCGGTGGCGTTCATCCCAATCCGCTCGAACATGCCCACGTCGTGACAACGACCACACACAAGACCCTGCGCGGCCCGCGCGGCGGCATGGTGCTTTCCAACGACGAAGAGATCGGCAAGAAGATCAACTCGGCGGTGTTCCCCGGCCTCCAGGGCGGCCCGCTGATGCATGTCATCGCCGCCAAGGCGGTTGCCTTCGGCGAGGCCCTGACGCCAGATTTCAAGGTCTATGCCGCCAACGTCGTCTCCAATGCCAAGGTGCTGGCCGAGACGTTGCAGGAGGGCGGCGTCGATATCGTCTCGGGCGGCACTGATACGCATCTGATGCTTGTCGACCTGCGCCGTAAAAACCTCACCGGCAAGGCGGTGGAGGCAGCACTTGGCCGTGCCCACATCACCTGCAACAAGAACGGCATTCCGTTCGATCCGCAGGGGCCCATGGTCACCTCAGGCGTTCGTTTGGGCACGCCGGCGTGCACGACGCGCGGCTTCCTCAACGAAGAGTTCCGCCAGGTTGGCCGCATGACGATGGCCGTCATCGACGGGCTTACGGCCAATGGCGAGGAAGGCAACGCCAAGATCGAGGCTGCCGTTCGTGAAGAAACGCACGATTTGGTCAGCCGATTCCGAATCTACGACTGATTTCTGTCGTAGAAGAGCAGGCACGCCTTGGCGAATTCGAGTGGAATGCGCCAAGGCACGATGCCTAAGATGGCGGGCTGATGGCGCAACAAAAGAAGCTGAATGTCCTGATCGCCGAGCGCAATCCGCTGGTGATTTCGGCTTTGCGCGACATGATCAGCCGCGACGAACGTTTTTCTTTCGTCGAAGGCGTACAAAGCGGCGACGCCTTCATCAAGGCGGTGGCGGCGGTCGAGCCGGCATTCGATGTCGCCATCGTGGCCTGGAAGCTGTCGGACATGGACGCCAGCGAGGTTCTCACCGAACTGCAACGCCGGCAGCTCACCGCCCGCATGGTGATCTTTTCCAACGACCATGACATCGGCATTCTGAAGCAGTGCGTGCGGCTGGGCGTGCAAGGCTTCTGCTATCAGTTCGACGATCCGTGCATCCTGTTCGACACGCTGCTTGCGGTCGCCAATGGTCGCATCTGCATTCCTTACATCGACGTCGCCAAGATCAATGAGACGCCACTGTCGCGGCTGACGACGCGCGAGCTCGAGCTGCTTGGTGTGCTGGCCGATGGCTGGACCAATCTGCAGATCGCGACACGGACCGGGATCTCGGAGAACACGGTCAAGTATCATCTCAAGAATCTCTACGACAAACTGGGCGTGCGCAACCGCGCCATGGCGGTCGCGCTCTATGCCAGCGAGCGCAAGCGCGGCCCCCAACCAAGCCCGCGATAGAGCCGGTCACGGTAGGCCGAGCGCCTTTTTCTCATCCGCTTCCGACAGCGGCGCGCCGGCATGGATCGTGGTCAGATAGGCATCGACTGTCTCGGAGGCACCAGCCGGAACATAGTCCTGTCCAGCTGTGGGCGCGGCCACGGCAAGCCTGAGGTCCCATTGCTGCTCGGTTCGACAGGCGACCGAAACAAGCGACGGCTTCGATGCGCGATGAAGCTCGAACTCGCGGCAGAGTGCGCCAGACTCGTCACGGAAGCTGGAGACGAGTTTCATTGTCGCGTCGCCCAGTGCCACGTCGGAGCCTGAAGCAGTAGAGCCGAGCGCTTCCGTGATGGCCGGATCGCTGATCGAAGCAACGGCGAAACCTTCCGAAGCAGGCGCCCCTGCCTTGCCGGCGAGATAGCCGCCGGCACCGACGATGACGGCGGCAAGCGAGGCGGCCAGCGGCAGTGCCCAGCTCGAGCTGACTTTTCGTGGCGCGCCAGGCTGAAACGCTACGACATTGTCCTGGGCAGGCGGCTCGCTTGCTTCGACAGCTGCATTGTCCCGCTGCCGCGCCGCGTCGATCATCTTTTGCACCGACAGGGTCAGCGCCTCGGGCACCGGCTCGTCGATCAAAGGCTTGAGCGCAGCCGATGCCTGGGCACGGCTTGCCATGAAGGTGGCGACGCGGGCAATGAGCGTGTCATCCGAACCCATGGCTTCTTCGATCGCCGTTGTGGTTTCAGCGTCGAGTTCGCCGTCGGCGAAGGCCATCAGGGTTTCGTCGTCGAATTCGCGCCTGCTCATATCTTCCCACCTTTTTCGGGTGAACGGTCCGCTGCCGGGTTTATTCCGGCTGCGTCCGCAAGATTCTTTCTGGCGCGGGCCAGCCTGCTCATGACCGTGCCGATGGGGATGCCCAGCACCTCGGCTGCCTCCTTGTAGGATAGATCCTCGATGCAGACGAGAAGCAGAACCTCGCGTTGCTCGTCGACAAGTTCGTCGATGGCCACAGCCACGCTTTTCAACGTCAGCCGTGCTTCGACGTCGCGTTCGCCGCTCGAGCCGACGATGTCCTGGCGGTCGTCGATGTCCTCGCGCGGCCCAGCCGTTTTGGTGCGGCGAACATGGTCGATCCACAGGTTGCGCAGAATGCGAAACATCCAGGCGTCGAAGCGGGTACCCGCTTCGAACCTGTCCTGACTGGCCAGGGCCCGTTCGCAGGCCGCCTGCACGAGATCGTCGGCGAGATCGCGCGATCGGCACAGCGAAATGGCGAACCGGCGCAGATTGGGCAGGAAAGCGATCAGGCGATCGCTGACCGGAACATCGTCACCCTTCATGCAGTCGTATCCTGTCTCTCCCCCGCGGAAATAAACGAGGCCACGGAATAAACCGGGCCCTCGTCCGTTGGGCTCAAAATGCACAAATGTAGTCAAAATGATATGGGATGCCGAAAGGCTTATGTGGATCGCTAACAATTGCCGTCTGCTCGCCATATCGGCAGGAAAGGACGAACCATGCCTCTGAAAGCTCCATCGGGTTCACTTGCGGTCGTTTTCGCGCTGGCCTTGAGCGGCGCGACCTTTGGTGTCCCCACGGCAGATCAGTTGCCGGGGCAGGTTTTCGGAACCGGCCTCGCGATCGCCGATGACGATGATGACGGCGGTGGTGGTGGCGGAAATTCTCCTGGAAGCAGGGACTCAAGCTCGTCGGGGCAAGGGGTTGGAAAGGGGCGAAGCATTTTCGACCTCTTCCGCACGCAGGAACCACGCCGCAAGGCCGCGGCACGGCCGGCTGCCGCGCTTGTACGCCAGGCGCCACAAGAGATCGTGGCGCTTGGTCTCGATCAGGGCTCGATCACCAACCTGACCGCCATCGGCTATTCGGTCAGCGACCGTGCCGATGTAGCGCTTGTCGGGGCCGAAATCGTCAAGCTGCGTGTTCCCAACAGCACGACGCTCGAAGCGGCCCGCGTACAAGTAGCGGCTGTGGCACCTGACGCCGTCGTCGACTTCAACCATTTCTACCGGCCCGACCAGGACCGTCCAGACCCTTGCGGCGCGGACCAGTGCCTGGCGCGCCACGTCGTTGGCTGGCCCGAGACCGGGGCGATGCCGGATCGCTGCACAGCCCCGGTGCGCATTGGTCTCATCGACACGGCGATCAATGCCGAACATCTCGCCTTTGCCGGCGGGCGGATCGAAACGATCAGGCTGGGGACGGGCGACCTGCCGGAGTCGGGGCGCCAGCACGGTACGGCGGTAGCAGCCCTTCTTGTCGGATCGGCGGAGAGCCGAACGCCCGGCCTCGTTCCCGGCGGCGAGCTCGTCGCGGTCGACGCGTTCCAGCGCAACGGCAATGACGACCGTTCCGCCGTTTACGATCTTGTGCGGGCGATCGACCTTTTGGCGAGCAAGGGGGTGCTCGTCATCAATATGAGCCTGACCGGCCCGGCAAACCTTTTGCTCGAACGCACTGTCGAGATGGCGGCACAGCGCGAGATCGTGCTGGTTGCGGCGGCAGGAAATGGCGGCCCGCGCGCAGCCCCGCTCTTTCCCGGCGCCTATGAGGAGGTGATTGCGGTGACGGCGATCGACCGGCGCAAGAATGCTTATCGCCGCGCCGGCGCCGGCAACCATATCGACATTGCGGCACCTGGCGTGCAGGTGTGGACGGCGGCTTCGGTCAAGGGTGCTTCTTCCAAGACGGGTACGTCCTTTGCCGCGCCCTTCGTCACGGCAGCAGCGGCGATGATCAAGGCCGCCAATCCGCAACTCAAGGCCGACGAGGTCGAGGCGCTGTTGCGTCAAGGCGCTGAAGATCTGGGCAAGCCCGGCAAGGACCCGGTGTTCGGCTGGGGTCTGCTCAACGCGCGAACAATCTGCCAGAGCTGACACGGGTTGCTGATCGGCACGAAAACGCCGCCGCGAAATTCGCGGCGGCGGTCCAGTCAGGCGGCGGCGCGGGGGCTGCCCTTTGCGCGCGGCGCAAGGTTCTGGTTGCGTGGCACGACACTGGCCTGATTGAGGCGCATGCCGACCAGGATCATGCGCGAAGCGTCCTCGGCGGCGCGCACCAGCAGCTTCGAGGCGGCACCAATGGCTTCGTCGAGGCTGCATGGACGTTTGAGGATGGAAGCAAAGGCATCGATGCCATGCTCGAAGTTGAGCGTCACGCCCTTGCCGATGGTGCCGGCAAGCGCGATCACCGGCAGACCTGCCGCCTTTGCCCTTTGGCCGACCTCCGCCGGAACCTTGCCGAACGGGGTCTGGCCGTCGAGGCTGCCTTCGGCGGTGATGACGAGGTTGGCGCGACCGATCAGGCTGTCGAGTTCGAGATAGTTCATCACGATCTCGTAGCGGGGGTGGAGTTTGCCGGACAGGAGTCCAAGCACCGCGGCACCCAGTCCGCCCGATGCGCCGGCACCTTCGGCAGCGCCGACGTCGAAGCCTGTCTTGGCCACAATATGCGCTGCGTAGTTGTCCATCGCCTGGGCCAGCAGTTCGACCTGCTCGGGCGTCGCTCCCTTTTGCGGGCCGAAGACACGGGCGACGCCGCGCGGGCCAAGCAGCATGTTGTGCCAGTTGACGGCGGCATCGATGCGGACGGTTTCAAGACGCGGGTCGCGATCCGACATGTCGATGGTCGCGAGCCTTGCCAGTTCCGCGCCGCCTGCGGCGAGCGGCCGGCCTGCATCGTCGAGGAACCGCACGCCAAGTGCTTGTGCCATGCCGGCGCCGCCGTCGTTGATGCCGCTGTCGCCGCAACCGTGCAGGATGCGCTGAGCGCCGGCGTCGAGCGCGGCCTTGATCAGTTCGCCGACGCCGTAGCTGCTGGTCAGGCACGGATTGCGCCGGTCGCGCGGCACCAGGCGCAGGCCTGCGGCGGCCGCCATTTCGATGACGGCGGTGGGCACAGGCGCGCCGCCGAGAAAGCCGAAAAACGACTGGACGGGATCACCGACCGGCCCGGTGACGGTGAGCCTATGCATGGTGCCCCCGGTGGCCGCGACCAGTGCCTCGGTGAAGCCTTCGCCGCCGTCGACCATCGGTGCCTTCAGTATCTTCGCCTGCGGAAAAGCGCGCAGCACGCCTTCACCGATGCAGTCGGCAACTTCGTTGGCGGACAGGCTTTCCTTGAAGCCGGACGGCGCGACAAGAACCGTGAATGTCATTGATGTAACTCCTCGTCTGTCATGTGAACGATGGAGGAGAAACGGTGTTCGGCGTGCTTTATTCCGCTAAAAAAATAAAATAATTACAATGGCTTACGTAAAAATAGCCAAGCCGTTTCTGGCTTGGCTGCATAAGGTCCCAACGGCTGCTTTCTGTTTAGAGCCGTATGCCGAGCAGCGGCCAGGCAAAGATCGCGAAGGCCCCAAGCAAGGCGACAAAGGGCACGAACAGCAGTGCTGAAAGCCACAGCAGATCTACCGCCGAAAAGGCTGGCGGCTCCATCCCGCCGAACAATGTCACCGGCTTGGCCGAGACCATCAGCGTCTGGCAAAAGCCGCTGCCAAGTGTGACGACCAAAATCATCGCGGCCGGATTCACCCCGAGGCCGGCAAGTGGCAGCGCCAGTGCCGGAATGAGCACGGTGGCGCGCGCGGTGCGCGAGGTGATGACGATATGGGCAAGCGCGGACACTGTCGCGGCAAAGGCAATCAGGACCCACGCCGCCGGCGCGACAGAACCCTGGAAGGTTGCCATGACGCGATCGACAACCAGCTTGGCATCGCCCGTTTCGAGCAGGGCCTCGCCGATCACCAGCGTGGCGGCCAGAAACAGCAGCAGGTTCCACTCGACGCCCTTGAGCGCCGCCTTGAAGGTGATGCCGGATATGGATTTCGACGCCACCACAAGTGCGCCCACGAGCGCCACGATCGGTAGCCCGACCCCGTGCAGGCTGCCGCTCGCCCACAGCGCGACGGTTGCGCCAACGACCGCGAGGATGGTCTTGTCGCGGTTGGAGAAAGCCTTTGATGCTCCCTGGCCATGGGTCATCAGTGCTTTGCGGTCCTCGGTGTTGAGGAAAACAAACAGGATGAGGCCGCAGGCGATGAGGCTGGAGACCAGCGCGAAGGGGGCGCTCAATAGCGCCCAGGTGGCGAAATCGACTGATTGACCTGAAACGCGCCTGATTGCATCGGCTGCCACCAGATGAGCTCCAGCACCGGTCAGCGAAGCGGCGGCCGAAAGCAGGATCACAGAGGGGAACAGCAAGGCAAGCCCGCGCGTCACGGTTGGCCTGCCGATGGCCGCCGAAAGGCTCAGGAAGATCGGCATCAGGATCGCCGCGCGCGCCGAGGTCGACGGCACCAGGAAGGCGGTCAGGAAGATTGCGCCGGTCGTTGCCCAGAAGATGCCCTGCACGGCTTGGAACGGCGCGAGCATGCGCGACGCGCAACGCTCGGCAAGTCCGGTCTGCTTCAGCACTGCACCGATGACGAAGGCGGCGAGCATGAGGACGACGATCTCGCTGCCAAGGGCTGCAAACAGCGCCTGCTCGCCGACGGCACCAGACAAAACCAGTGCCAGAGCGCCTGCCAGCGCAACTGGCGTCTCGGGCAGGTCCATCACCGTCCAGGCGATCAGTGTTGCAGTAAAGACGGAGAGCGCGCCGCGCATTTGGGTCGACAGGCCGTCGATGCTGGCAAAGATGGCAAAGGTCGCAAAGGCGATCAGCAAGACGCCGACCAGGATGCGCACCAGCCGTAGCGAGATCTGCTGTTCCGCAACTGTCGAGGCAGCGGCGGACAGATTGCGCATGTCAGCGGGCAGGGCCTGTTGTTCCGACATCGATCATCTTCTCCTTCGATCCCCTGCTGTTTGCGGTCAGAAATTGCAGTGGGCCTGTCGTGTTGTTGGCAAGGAGAACGGCCGAGCAGGCGCTCTATTCCACGCCGGCAAAGTTTTTTCGGCACTGTCCTTGCGCCACCTGCAAGGGAAGATCCTTGCATTGGTGGCCTAATCGATCGGCCGCGACTCCCGTCGCCAAGAGTGGCGAATAGACAGTGCTGCTGTCTCAATAATCAGCCTGTCGAAGGACGTTCGGCAGACGTGTTTTGTTCAACGGGTAAAAATTCCGACAGCCTGTCAGGCTGACAAAATCCAATTGATTCAATGCAATTCGCCTTTGTCGAAAGTCGTAGTGCGACAAGTGCGCGTGGTCGTCACTTGACAGGAAATTAACTTTGCCAGACATTCCTCAGGGGAAATTAATTTCCCGCAGAAGCAAACCAGAATGAAGCCGAAAACGGCCGTGGTGGAGGAGGAAATATGGAAGCGACTTTAAGTCAGCAGCGCGGGGACGCGACTCTCGAGCAGCGCATCGACAAGATGCATGGAAGGGATCGAGCGGGTCTCGTGATTTTCGTTGCGGTGCTCTGGTGCACCATGTTGTTCGCCCTGTTCAGCGTCTGGTCCTACATTTCCATCCCGGCCATCCGCGTCATACTGTCAGTCGCCTGTGCCCTCGTGCTGGCGCTCAATACCGCGGCCATCGTCGCCATGTTGCGCCACTACGTCGAAGACAAACACTTCATCTATGGCCTCGACATCAAGCATCTCGACGAGATGCGGCGTCGCCGCGGCTGAGGAGCGCAACAATGGCTTACAAACCTCCGAAACAGAGCCTCGCCGGCCAGATTTTCGACGTCTTGACCTTGCTCGTGCTGACCATCGGCGCCCTTTACATTCCGCTCTATCTGGGCCTGGCGGGCGCTGTCAAAGTGCCTAACCCGATCGCCAATCCGACGTGGGAGGCGCTCGGCCAGAACGCCGCCGAGCAGCAGCAATGGGCGGCCCTTGGCATCACCGATCCGGCAGCCGCCAATGACATCATCACCGCCCGCTTCGACTACAGCTTCAGTTGGGCAGCACTGATCGTCATGGCCGTGCTGGTCATCGGCTATTTCGTCATGGTCGTCCGCTTGTCCGACCGGGAGTACCGCGAAGTCATCGAAGAGCGCTTCGGCGACAAGAAGCGCTAGGGGAGGCGACAATGGATACCTGGAATTATCTGGAATACGCCGCCTGGGCGCTGTCCGCGCTGTTCGGCGTCCTGATGCTCATCGATCTCGTCCGCATCGATACCACCTACGACAACGAACTGCTGATCTCCTCTCGCGAAGGCGAGATCGAGGCGACCGCAGAACGCCACGAGATCTGAGGGGACGACGATGGCAAATGTGACTTCAACCGCCGCAGAGCCCGAACGGCTTCAGTTGCTGCGCGTGCTCGGCCCCGCCCATATCTGGGCGCTTGGCGTCGGCATCGTGCTTGTCGGCGAATATATGGGTTGGAACTTCTCGGTCGGCAAAGGCGGCATGATCGCCGGCCTGATCGCCTGCTGGGTGGCTGGCCTGCTCTACACCTGCGTCGCCATGATCGACTCCGAGGTGACCTCGACAGTTGCCGCTGCAGGTGGCCAGTATGCCCAGGCCAAGCACATCGTCGGCCCGCTGATGGCCTTCAATGTCGGCCTGTTCCTGGTCATGGCCTACACCATGCTGGAAGCGGCCAATGCGATCACCGTCGGCTTCCTGCTCGACACGGTGGCCGGCATGCAGGGCCATTCCGGCCTCAACCAGCAACCCTTCATCATCCTCGCCATCATGTTCCTGGCGTGGCTGAACTATCGCGGCGTGCTGGCGACACTGACCTTCAACCTGGTCATCACCGCAGTCGCCTTCGTGGCCATCATCACCCTGTTCATCGCGGTGCAGTTCGGCGCTTCCAACGTGCCGCTCGACTTCTCGGCGATCACCTCCGATCCGCTGCCTTATGGCTGGGTCGGCATCGTGGCCTCGCTGCATTTCGGGCTCTGGTACTATCTCGGCATCGAGGGCACCTGCCAGGCGGCCGAGGAAGTGCGCTCGCCGGCGCGTTCGCTGCCCTATGGCACGATGGCCGGCATCATGACGCTGCTGATCGCCGCGACCATGACCTGGTATGTCTGCTCGGGCTTGATCCCGTGGGAATATCTCGGCCAGGCCGGCACGCCGCTGTTCGACGCTGCGCGTGTCACCGGCAGCACATCGCTGATGGTACTCCTGTTCGTCGGCACGACGTTCGCAACGCTTGCCTCGGCCAATGGCTGCATCAACGATGCCTCGCGGGCCTGGTTCTCGATGGGCCGCGACCGCTACCTGCCGAGCTGGTTCGGCGCCGTGCACCCGGTTTACCGCACGCCGTACCGCGCCATCGTCTTCCTGGTGCCGATCGCGCTGATCTTCGCGCTCGGTGCGCCGCTCGACCAGGTCGTCACCTTCTCGATCCTGTCGGGTCTGCTCGGCTACACCTTCATGACCTTCAATATGGTGATGTTCCGCAACAAGTGGCCGCTCGACACGATCAAGCGCGGCTATGTGCACCCGTTCCACCCGCTGCCGACGATCGTGCTGCTGATCCTGTGCTCGACGGCCTACTTCGCCGTGTTCCTCGGTTACGGCACGCAGCTGAGCGCAATGATGTGCTTCTACATCGTGGCATCGCTCTGGTTCCACTTCCGGCGCTACCAGTTCGTGCGCCGTGGCGACCAGTTCACCATGCCCTGGCCGAAGCCGCAGGGTTACTGACAAGCCAAGCATGGCGGCGCGGACCATCGCGCCGCCATCGTCGCAAAACGAGGCGCTGCCGATGATCACGACGCTTGCCTTCTCAGCCTTCGTCGCCTTTTCCTGCGGCTGGATCGGCATGCGTGCGGTCCGCGAGCATCGCGACGCTCTCGCCGAACGCAGAGGCCTGCTCGACGACGCCGCAAAGCTGCTTCGAAACGCCCGCATTGCTTTCGGTCCCGACCAATTCCCAGTGCTGGTCGGCGAGATCAGCGATGGCCGTCGGGCCAAGATCGAGCTCATTGCCGACACCATGGTCACGCGCAGGCTGCCCCAGCTTTGGCTCAGGGTGACGCTCAGCGAAACCAGGGAATGCATGAGACCGACAATCGGCGCGCTCGCCCGCCCGACAGGCGCTGAATATTACTCGCTGGTCCATGACATGCCGGAATGGATGTCACCACCCGAGACCGACGCCTCGCTGCTGATGCGCGGCGATGGTCGTGCGACGGCATGGCAGATCGAACGGGGTTCGGCGCTGTTCAAGAGCCTGTTTGCAGACCCGAGGGTCAAGGAAGCCGTCATCACGGCTCGTGGTACCCGCATCATCCGCCAGGCAGCGCAAGGCGAGCCCGGTGCGCATAAAGTGCTGAGGCAGGTGCGCTTTCCGCTGACGTCGATCCCGACCGAACTGGTCGGCCTTGCCATCGCCGAAGCCGAGGCGCTGAGCGCCTTGCTGGTCGACGACGACATCGTCGCTCCCGTCTATGAAGCGGCTTGAGGGTTCCATGACAAAACCGATCAATCCTTATGTCGTGCTGGCCCTGGCCATCGTGTTGCCCGGCGCCGGCCACGTCGCGGTACGCGACGCGACGCGCGGGCTCGCCTTTGCCTTCTTCGTCGTTTTGTTTTCCGTGCTGTCCTACGTCACCACGACGCCGGAAACATCGTTCCTTGGTCGCCATGCCGGCGGCCTGTTCGTCTGGGCGCTGTCGATACCGGATGCCTATCGCCGGGCGCGGATACGCAGCGTCATGGCTCCGAAGGTCTGACTTTTCAGCTCGCCAACCTGCAATCGCCGCGGCCGGCCAAGGCGTCGAGATTACCGGCGTTGGGGCAGAAATCCCGATAGGATGCCTCGAAATCTCTTGCTTCCAGCCGGTCGCTGCAGACGCGTCGTGCCGGGCACATCATGCAGGTCCGGCGCATGTCGCGATTCCATTCCGGGTAGCGGTTCTCGAAAGTCTCGGCGTCGACGCCCTTGGACTTGATGGCCTCGGGCAGCAGAATCTTTGAGGCGAAGGCAAGACGCATGGCCTGCCTGAAATCTGACCGCGATAGCCCGCACTCTGCCAGCATGCGTTCGCCGTCATTGCCGAGTTGGCTGATCTCCAACACCGAGGCACGGCGCTGGCGCCAGTCCTTAAAGCGGAGCACGACCAATCGCCAGAGCTCGTAAGACATCGGTATCGTATTCATTGCTGCTATCTCCCACGTCACGAGACACCCTCACCCTTTGCAACTTGTGCAGGCGGGGCGGCAGTGTTCCTTGCGCTGGATCAAGCTGGCGGCAAAAAAGAAGGCGGGTTGCCCTGCGTGCAACCCGCCCCAACAGAGGTCTGTTTGAAGCTGCCGATTAGGCGGCAGATTGGGAGATCACGCCGCGGCGGATCTGGTCTTCCTCGATGGATTCGAACAGTGCGCGGAAGTTGCCTTCGCCGAAGCCCTCGTCGCCCTTGCGCTGGATGAACTCGAAGAAGATCGGCCCGATCACGGTCTTGGAGAAGATCTGCAGCAGGATCTTGGTCATGCCGCCGTCGATCACGCCTTCGCCGTCGATCAGGATGCCGTGCTTCTTCATCTTGTCGAGCGGCTCGTCATGGCCATGCACGCGGCTGCGCGACATTTCGTAATAGGTGTCGGGCGGGCCGGGCATGAACTTCAAGCCCTTGTCGGCGATCCTGTCGGTGGCGGCATAGATGTCGTCGCTGCCGACGGCGATGTGCTGGATGCCTTCGCCCTTGTACTTCCTGAGATATTCCTCGATCTGGCTGGTGTCGTCCTTGGACTCGTTCAGCGGGATGCGGATCTTGCCGCAGGGCGAGGTGATGGCGCGGCTGACCAGGCCGGTGATGCGGCCGTCGATGTTGAAGAAGTGGATCTGCTTGAAGCCGAAAAGCTCGCGGTAGAAGTCCCACCACTTGTCCATGTTGCCGCGATAGACATTGTGGGTCAGGTGGTCGAGGAAATAGAAGCCGACACCTGCGGGTTTCGGATCGGCCTCGCCGAGCCAGTCGAATTCCGCCGCGTAGGCTGAGCCCTTGGCGCCGTATTTGTCGACAAAATATAGCAGCGAGCCGCCGATGCCGACGATGGCAGGCACGTCGAGCGCCTTGTCGGTTCCGGTGTAGGGCGTGGCACCCTTCGACACGGCGTGGTCGAAAGCGTGCTTGGCATCGACAACGCGCCACGCCATCGAAGCCGCGCAGGGGCCGTGCTCGTCGACGAAGCGCATGGCGTGGCTGCCGGGCTCGGCGTTGACGATGTAATTGATGTCGCCCTGGCGCCAGACGGTGATCTTCTTCGTCTTGTGGCGCGCGACCGGCTCATAACCCATGCGGGTGAAAAGCTCTTCCAGCTTCTCGGGTTCGGGATGGGCGAATTCGACGAATTCGAAACCGTCGGTACCTGCGGGGTTGTCGGCGCTGATCTTGGCCGGCGGCGCATCGTGCGGGAACGGACCCATGGAAATTCCTCCTCAAAACTCGGTAGTGCATATTGTGCTCCCGATTCGATGCAATGTGCTTGCATTCTGGCCTCGTATGGGTCGTTTTATGCGTAAGACGTGCATATATGAGGAGTTTGATGCAATGAATGAGGTGCTTGACCAGTTCGACCTCAAGATCCTGCGCGCGCTGCAGATCGACGGCCGGCTGACCAACAACGAGCTGTCGGAGAAGATTGCGCTGTCGGCTTCGCAGTGCTCGCGAAGGCGCGCCCGGCTGGAGGCGGAGGGCTTCATCCGGGGTTACCAGGCGATGCTCGACCGCGAGCGGCTGGGTCTCGAGCTCCTGGTGGTGATCTCGGTGACACTGGCCACCCACAACCGCGACAACGCCCAGCGCTTCGCCCGACTGGTCAACGATTTGCCTGAGGTGCTCGAGGCCTATTCGCTGACAGGCGAGATGGACTACCACATCAAGGTCGTCGTGCGCGGCCTGTCGGACCTGTCACGCTTCGTCAACGAGGTGCTGTTGCCGCATGATTCCGTGCAGCATGTGAAGACCGCGATCGTTCTGACGACGCTGAAGCAGTTCGGACCGCTGCCGATCGGGTAGTCAGCCGCGCTTGCGCGGTCGGTTTAGCAACGCCCGTTCGACATCCGCCAATCCGGCCTCGATGCGCTCGATGGCACCGGGACCGAGCGCCTTGTCGAGTGTTTGCTGGTAGGTACGGGCGAGGTCGGCAATCTCGCGATAGGCTTTCTGTCCGGCTGCAGTCAGTTCGAGGTGCTCGACGCGGCGGTCGGCCTCGTTTTCGCGGCGTTTCAGCCAGCGTCGTTCCTCGAGCGCTGCCACGGCACGGCTGACCTTGGTCTTGTGCATGTTGGAATGCGTGCCAATTTCGGTCGCGGTCATGCGACCGACGCTACCCAAGGCGGCGAGCGCGCGCCACTCCGGCCGCGTCATCTGGAAACGCTGCTTGTACTCCCTGGAAAAGCTCAGGCTGATCAGCTCGGCGGCCCGGTTCAGCCGGTAGGGCAGGAAGCTCTCCAGGTCGAATGCCTCGGGCATATCAGGCCTTTGATAGTTACAAAATCAATGGTTACACTTGCAACCATCTCGACGTTCTCACGTCCGCCAGGGAGGTGCAAGACATGCTGGACAAGGCCATCACACAGACGACGACCGCCATGGCTGCCGGCTACATGCCGGGCTTCGGCAATGACTTCGAGACCGAGGCGTTGCCAGGTGCGCTGCCGCAGGGCCAGAACAGCCCACAAAAGTGCAATTACGGGCTCTATGCCGAGCAGTTGTCAGGCTCGCCGTTCACCGCGCCCCGCGGCACCAACGAACGGTCCTGGCTCTACCGTATCCGACCAAGTGTCCGGCACACCAAGCGCTTTTCGGCAGCGAGCTATCCGCATTGGAAGACCGCGCCTTGCCTTAACGATCATTCGCTGGCGCTCGGCCAGTTGCGCTGGGGGCCGCTGCCGCAGCCCAAGGAGAAGCTCACCTTCATCCAGGGCATCCGCACCATGACGACGGCGGGGGATGCGATGACCCAGGTCGGCATGGCGGCGCATGTCTATGCCTTCAACGACGACATGGTCGACGACTATTTCTTCAACGCCGATGGCGAGCTTCTGATCGTGCCGGAAGTCGGATCGATCCGCATCTTCACCGAAATGGGCATCATCGACGTCGAGCCCTCGGAGATCTGCCTGATCCCGCGCGGCATGATGTTCAAGGTGTCGCGCATCGGCGACGGCGAGCTGCGGCGCGGCTACATCTGCGAAAACTACGGCGCCAAGTTCACGCTGCCAGATCGTGGCCCGATCGGCGCCAATTGCCTTGCCAATCCGCGCGACTTCAAGACGCCAATGGCAGCCTATGAAGACAAGGAAACGCCATGCCGCGTGCTGGTCAAGTGGTGCGGCAAGTTCCACGTCACCGAGATCGGCCATTCGCCGCTCGACGTCGTCGCCTGGCATGGCAACTACGCCCCGTTCAAATACGACCTCAGGACCTTCTCGCCGGTCGGCGCGATCCTGTTCGACCATCCCGACCCGTCGATCTTCACGGTGCTGACCGCGCCGACCGAAGAAGCGGGCACGGCCAATGTCGACTTCGTCATCTTCCCGCCGCGCTGGCTGGTGGCCGAGCACAGCTTCCGTCCGCCCTGGTACCACCGCAACATCATGAGCGAGTTCATGGGCCTGATCTACGGCCAGTATGACGCCAAGGAAGAGGGGTTCGTGCCGGGCGGCATGAGCCTGCACAACATGATGCTGCCGCACGGGCCCGACGCCATGGGCTTCGAGAAGGCGTCGAACGGCGAGCTCAAGCCGGTCAAGCTCGACCACACGATGGCCTTCATGTTCGAGACGCGGTACCCCCAGCAGCTGACGCAATTCGCTGCCGAGCTGGAAACGCTGCAGGACAACTACATCGATTGCTGGGACGGGCTCGAGCGCAAGTTTGACGGTACGCCCGGTATCAAGTGAAGCATCAAGTGAGGACGTCATGAAACTTGCCACGCTGAAGGACTCCACCCGCGACGGCCGCCTGGTCGTGGTCTCCAGGGATTTGACCCGTTGTTCGGAGGTCGGTCACATCGCCCGCACGCTGCAGGCCGCGCTTGACGACTGGGCCCATGTCGGCCCGCGCCTCGCCACTGTTGCCGAGGGCATCGAAACGGGTTCACAGCCGACCATGCGCTTTCACGAGCACGATGCGACGTCGCCTTTGCCGCGCGCCTATCAGTGGGCCGACGGTTCGGCCTATGTGAACCACGTCGAGCTGGTCAGGAAGGCGCGGGGCGCCGAGATGCCCGACAGCTTCTGGACCGATCCCTTGATGTATCAGGGCGGCTCGGACACCTTCCTTGGGCCGCGTGATCCGATCGTCATGGCCGACGAAGCCTGGGGCATCGACCTCGAGGGCGAGGTGGCGGTCATCGTCGACGACGTGCCGATGGGCGCTTCGGCTGAAGAGGCGCGCGATACCATCCGGCTTGTCATGCTGGTCAACGACGTGTCCCTGCGCGGCCTGATCCCGGCCGAACTTGCCAAGGGCTTCGGCTTCTTCCAGTCCAAACCGTCGACCGCGTTTTCGCCGGTGGCGGTTTCGCCCGATGAACTCGGCGTTGCATGGGACGGCGGCAAACTGCATCTGCCGCTGCTCGCCAGCATCAACGGCCAGCCGTTCGGCCGCGCCGATGCCGGCACAGACATGACCTTCGACTTCGGCCAGTTGGTGGCGCATGCTGCCAAGACCAGGCCTCTGGTGGCGGGCACCATCATCGGTTCGGGCACGGTGTCAAACAAGCTCGACGGCGGACCGGGCAAGCCGATCGGAGACGGTGGCGCAGGCTATTCCTGCATCGCCGAGATCCGCACTATCGAGACCATAGAGCAGGGCGCCGCCAAGACCCCGTTCCTGAAGTTCGGCGACCAGATCCGCATCGAGATGCATGACAAGACAGGCCACTCGATCTTCGGCGCTATCGAACAGACCGTGACGAAGTACGAAAAGGCCTGAGCCCGATGAGCGAGACCGTCCTGTTCGACTACTGGCGCTCGTCTGCGAGCTACCGGGTTCGCATCGCGCTCAACATGCTCGGCGAGGCCTATCGGCCGGTATCGGTCGACTTGCTCGCCAAAGCGCAGAAGGCGCCGGAGCATCTGGCGCGCAATCCGCAAGGGCTGGTGCCGGTGCTCGACATCGATGGCCACGCCTTCACCCAGTCGCTGGCGATCATCGAGTATCTCGATGAAACCCGTCACGCGGGGTTTCTGCCGTCCGATCCGCTAGGTCGCCAGCGGGTACGCCAGCTGTCTTATGCCATCGCCATGGAGATCCATGCCGTCTGCAACACCGGCGTGATCGCGGAGCTGATGCGGCTGATCCCTGACGGCGAGGCGGCGCGCGATGCCTGGATGCAGAAGTTCATCGGCGACGGCATGGCCGCTTTCGAACGGCTGCTCGACAATCCGGCCACCGGCGCGTTCTGCCATGGCGACAGCCCAAGCATGGCCGACATCTGCCTGGTGCCGCAGGTCTATAACGCGCGGCGCTGGAACGTCGACATATCAGGCCTGCCGCGGCTGCTGGAGATATCCAGCCGCTGCGAAGGCCTCGAGGCCTTCGCCAAAGCGCATCCGGATCGCGCCAAAGGCTGAACCTCAGCGCATCCGCCAGGCCTGGGTGCGTTTGATCAGCACGCGTGACAGGAGAAGGTGGATCAGACGCGCTATGGCGTTGGTGTAGAAGATCATCATTGCCATCGCTGCGGCCGGTGCCACGTCGCCGGCATCGTCCATGTTGAGCACCGCGACCGAGGCCAGCGTCGTGTCCTTGGAATAGAGGAACACCACCGCCGATACCGTCGTCATGGCGTTGACGAAAATGTAGATCGAGATGTCAAGGATGGCCGGCAGGCAGACCGGCACGGTGACGCGGGCAAACAGCTTGTAGAATGGCTGCTTGAGCGAGGCTGCCACCGGCTCGAACTCCTGGTCGATCTGCTTCAGCGCCGTGAGCGCGGTCAGATGCCCCACCGTATAGAAGTGGGTGATGGTGCAGACCACAAGGATGGTCATGGTGCCGTAGATGGCGTTCAGCGGGTTTGACGGGTCGTTGAAGAAGAAGATGTAGGCAAGGCCCAGAACCATGCCCGGCACTGCCATGGGTAGCATGGCGAGGAACTGGAATGCCGTGCGGCCGCTGCGGAAGCCGTCGGTCTTTTCAACCATGTAAGCGCCGACGAAGATGATGACCGTGCCGATGACAGCCGTCAGCGCTGCCAGCCGGATCGAGTTGTAGTAGGAGCCCCAGCCACCGCCGTCCATGCGGTCGAAGGCGAAGTGCTTGAGGCTGAGGCTGAGGTCGTAGGGCCAGAGCTTGACCAGTGCTGCGAACTGGCTGGTTGCCATGATGCCGAGGATGAAGACGGCGATCAGCGAGCACCAGGCAAGGCACAGCGTGTCGAAGCCACGGTTCGGTTTGGGCTGGTAAGGCACCGAGCGTGCCGACAGCAGCGCCACCTGCTTCTTCGTCACCATGCGGTCGACGATGAATGCGGCGATGGCCGGCACGAGCAGGATCACCGAGACGACCGCGCCCATTTCGAAATTCTGCTGGCCGATGACCTGCTTGTAGATGTCGACGGCAAGCACGTTGTACTGGCCGCCGATCACCTTGGGCAGGCCGAAATCGGTGATGACGAGCGTGAAGACGACGAAGGCCGCCGAGATCAGGCCGTAGCGCGCGCCGGGAATGGTGACGGTCCAGAAGGTCCGCCAGCGGCTCGCCCTGAGCGACTCGGCGGCCTCGTAGTGGCGCTGGTCGGAGATGGCGAGTGCGGTCGAAATGATGATCATCGCGTGGGGGAAGGCAAAGAAGATCGAGCCGACGACGATGCCGAGCGGACCGTAGATCGAGGTCCCCATCAGCAGGTCCTTGAGCAGGCCCTGGTTGCCGAACAGGTAAATCAGGGCGATGCCGGGCAGTAGCGACGGCACCAGGATCGGCACCATGGCGACGAGCTTGAACGCATCCTTGAAACGCATGCAACTGCGGTTCAGCGCATAGGCGAAACCGAAAGCGAGCCCGACGGTAATGATCGTGCTGACGAGCGCGATGAAGACTGAGTTCTCGATCGAGCGGAACAGCGTCGGCGTCGAGAAATAGGCGGTGTAGTTTTCGAGGCCGAGCGCCCGCGACGGCCGCAGCATCACGCGGCGGAAGTCATTGGAGGTGAACTCCTGCCACTCGGTACCGGACTGCGGGTTGAGGCCGACGAGATAGGTGGCGTCCGATGTCGTGCCGCGGATCTTGTATTTGACTGGGCTGCGGAAGCTGAAGTCGGGGAAGAAGCTTGTCGCCTGCAGTCGCCCGTCCGAGTTGGTGGCGAGTTTTGTTGGCGGCACCGCATTGAGTTTCTCGTTCAGCGCTGCGGCGGTGACGGGTTCACCCCAGTTTCCGTCCTTGTCGCTGAGCTGGAACTCGAATTTGGCGAGGTCGAAGCTGTAGGTCGAAAACGACTTGGACAGCATGATCGCCAAGGGTGCGGCCAGCGCAACCAGCAGGTAGAGCGCGATCACCAACATCAGGCCGCGCTTGATCAGTTCGTCGCGGTCGAGCCGCAGGCGGAGGGGGCGGCCGACCGGCAGGGCGGTGTCGATTGCCATCGCCATCTCAGGCGCCCCTGGGGTAGATCAGTAGCCGTTCGGCCGGCAGTTCGACGGTCAGCTCTCCGCCCGGCACCAGCGACAGGCGGCGCGCAGCATTGATGGAGAAGTCGGCGATCAGCGTCTCGTTGCCGAGTGCGTGGCCGTGCAGCCGGGTCCGCCAGAACGAGCCCAGGAACTCCATCTCGCTGATGGTGACGTCGATGGTGTTGGCGGCGGCCCCGTTGGCGAGCGAGCCGCTGGCATGGGGGATGATGTCCTCCGGGCGGATCGCAGCGATGACGGGCGTACCGTCATCATAGTCATGCGGCTCGCAATGGAAACTCGCCGCGCCGATGCCGACGGCGTTGTTCGATGCCCTGGCCTCGAACTTGTTGGCCTCACCGATGAAGTCGGCCACGAACAGCGTCGCCGGATGACGATAGATTTCGGTCGGCGTGCCGATCTGCTCGATGACGCCGTGGTTCATCACCACGATGCGGTCGGCCATCGACAGCGCCTCTTCCTGGTCATGGGTGACCATGATGGTGGTGACGCCGAGCTTGCGCTGAAGCTCCTTGATCTCGTGGCGCAGATGGGTGCGCACCTTGGCGTCGAGTGCCGACAGCGGCTCGTCGAGCAGCAGCAGGCCGGGTGAAATGGCAATGGCGCGGGCAAGAGCAATGCGTTGCTGCTGGCCGCCGGAAAGCTGGGCCGGGTACTTGTTGCCCTGCTCGGGCAGGCCGACGAGCTTGAGCAGTTCGGTGACGCGGGCTTCGATCTCGGCGCGCGGGCGCTTGGTGTTTTCGAGGCCGAAGGCGATGTTCCTGGCGATCGTCAGGTTGGGGAACAACGCGTAGGACTGGAAGACGATGCCGTAGTCGCGCTGTGACGGCGGCAGCGTCGAGACGTCGCGTCCGCCCTGCTGGATCGAGCCGCGGGTCTGCAGGTCGAGACCGGCAATCGCCCGCAGGAGTGTGGTCTTGCCGCAGCCCGAAGGGCCGAGGAAGCAGACGAACTCACCCTCGCTGATGTCGAGCGATATGTCCTTCAACGCATGGAAATCGCCGAAGGCTTTCCAGACGTTTGCGATCTTGAGATAGGCTGGCTTCACGTTCAGGCTGGCGGCGGTCATGGCGCTCACTTCAGTCGGAATTCGCGGCTGCCCGGCGAGGGTTTCGTGTCTCATCGTAACCATCCGGCTTGGGGGCAAGGGTGCGGGCGCAGCACAAGGCGGCGCCCGCATGTCGAGGCTGGCTGAAGGTCAGCTCTTCGGCTCGGACTTCGAGTCGTAGCGCTTGGTCCATTCCTCGAGGATGGTGTTGCGGTTGTTGGCCGCCCATTCGAAGTCGTTCTTGATCATCCTGGCTTCGATGTCGGCAGGAAGGTGCTGCACCGGCTTGGCGACGCCGGGCATGGCGACGACCGCATAGCCGACATTGTACATCTCGTTGGCCTTCTTGGTGACCGACCAGTCGAGCAGGGTCTTGGCGGCTTCTTGCTTGGACGTGCCGGCGACGATTGCCGACGCTTCCATGTCCCAGCCGATACCTTCTTCGGGGATGATGATGTCGATGGGCGCACCTTCAGCCTTCGACTTGGCGGCGCGGAACTCGAAGGAGATGCCGACCACCGTCTCGCCTGCGGCTGCCATCTTGCACGGCTTGGAGCCCGAATGCGTGTAGGCGGCTACGTTCTGGTGCAGGCCGTCCATATAGGTCCAGCCGTCCTTCTCGCCGAACAACTGCAGCCAGCTCGATACGTCGAGATAGCCGGTGCCTGACGATGCCGGGTTCGGCATCACGACATGCCCCTTGTATTCGGCCTTGGTGAGATCCTTCCAGCTCTTCGGCGCGGTCAGGCCAAGTTTCTGGCCTTCGACGGTGTTGAAGCAGATCGAAGCGGCCCAGGCATCCATGCCGACCCAGCTTGGCGGGCTGTCGCTGTCGACGAAATTGGGCTTCAGCTGGTCAGCCCCCTTGGGCGCATAGGCTTCCAGCATGCCCTCGGACTTGAGAACCAGAAGCGATGTGGCGGCGAGGCCCCAGACCACGTCGGCCTGCGGGTTGTCCTTCTCGGCGAGCAGCTTGGCGGTGATGACGCCGGTGGAGTCGCGGATGAAGTTCAACTTGATGTCGGGATGGTCCTGATTGAAGGTCTCGGCATAACGCTTGAGGTCTTCCGCCTCGATAGCGGTGTAGACCGTGAGCTCGGTCTCCGCCCAGGCCGCCGATGACATCAGCATCGCCGCGAAGGCGGCAAGCGCGAAGGTTTTCTTCTGGTTCATTGAATTGGCTCCCATTTGAATCGCTTAGGCACGTTCTGATTGGGAGAGGTCTTGTCGGGTCGCGTTTTCAGCTGTGCCCGTTTTGCGCCTCGTCCATGGTCGATAGTGGGAACGGGCGTTCAATAAGTAAAATCTATTCTTTTTATGATCTGGTAGGCTGAGCTTATGTGATGCACAGGGTTACGACAGGCATGTGACAGGGTTGCCGCATGCTTGTGCATCGCTGCTAGTTTTCTGTGCCGAGAAGCGAAATTTGCCGAACTGTCAGCCCGAAAAGGCGAGCGCAACAACGCCGCCGGCAACGATGGCGGCCGAAACGATGCGGGCCTGCCAGGGTCGCTCGCCGAAAATGAACAGGCCGATCAGGGCCGCGATGATGACGCTCGATTCACGCACGGCCGAAACCGCGCCCAAGGGCGCGATGGTCTTGGCGTAGATGACGAGGCCATAAGCGGAGACCGCACCCAGGCCGCCGACGAGGCCTAGCATGACGGTCTTGCGGTCGATGGTGTGGGTCGTTCCGCGCCGCCGGAACAGCACGAACAGCGTCACCGGAAATTCGAGCAGGAACAGCCAGCCCATATAGCCGAACGGGCTGTCGGACAGGCGCACGCCGATACCGTCGATGACCGAATAGGACGCGATCAGCACACCGTTGATGGCGGCGGCACCAACCGCCCGCGGATCGGCATGGGCCGCACCACGCTGGAAGGCGAGGAAGGCGATGCCGAAGGTGATCGCGCCAAGCCCGAGCCAGCCGAGCGGCGGCAGTGTTTCGCCGATCATCACATAAGCGCCGAAGGCGACAAGCGCCGGCGCCAGGCCTCGGGCAATGGGGTAGACTTGGCTCAAGTCGCCCAGGCGATAGGACTGGAACAGGAAGACGTAGTAGCCGTAGTGGATGACCGTCGACAGGAAGATGTAGATCCAGCTCGCCTGCGACGGCGGTGTGGCGAAGAACACCAGCACGAGCCCGAGCGTGGCATGCGTGGCGGACACCGCTGCCAGTACGACGGCGCGGTCCGTCGCCGCCTTGACGACCGCGTTCCAGCTCGCATGCAGCAAGGCTGCCACCAGCACGATGGTAAGGGCGAAACCGGACATCGGTCAGGCTTTCGAGGTGGGCAAGCGAAAAAGGGGAGAGGGCTGCGATCCGGTCAAGCTCGCCCCGGCAGTTGGCAATAGCATTTCCCCTCCAAGCAAATGAGGGGGCGCCAGGCCCCCTCATCGACACTCATCTGATTTGCCGGCTCAAGACAAGGCTCAGGCCCACGGCAAAGAGAATGTCTTGACGTTGGTGAAGCTTTTCATGGCTTCGATGACGCCTTCCTTGTAGCCGTTGCCGGAGTCCTTGATCCCGCCAAAAGGCGACATCTCGATGCGGTATCCCGGGACTTCCCAGATATTCACCGTGCCGACCTGCAGGCCGGCGATGTATTTCTGCATGCGCCGGAAGTCGTTGGTGCACACACCTGACGACAGGCCGAAGGCGGTCGAGTTGGACAGCGCGATCAGCTCGTCGTCATTGTCGGGCGCGCGCACGATCGGGATGATCGGACCGAAGGTCTCTTCCATCACCAGCTCAGAGGTATGCGGCACGCGGTCGACGACGATCGGCGGCAACAGCGCGCCCTTTCGGCCTGGGTCGTAGAGCACTTCGGCACCTTGTTCGGCGGCCATGTAGACGCGCTTTTCAAACAGCGCAGCAGCCTTCTCGTGCACCACGGTGCCGAGATCGGTACTGCGGTCCATCGGGTCGCCGAACCTGATCTTCCTGGCCCGCTCCAGCACCATCGGCACGAAACGGTCGGCAACACTTTCCTGGCACAGGATGCGCTTGACCGCGGTGCAGCGCTGGCCCGAGTTCTTGGTGGCGCCAGCGACCGCCAGATCGGCTGCCTTGGCGAGATCGTCGTCGGAGAGGTCGTTGAGGATGATCAGAGGATCGTTGCCGCCGAGCTCCAGCACCTGACGCTTGTAGCCGGCGGTGCGGGCAATCAGCTTGCCCACCGGCACACCGCCGGTGAAGGTGATCAGCTCGATATTCTCGTTGGTGATCATCTCGGCGCCGATGTCGGCGGGCATGCCCGTCACGACAGACAGCATCTCCGGCGGCAGGCCTGCCTCGTAGAGGATGTCGGCGAGGATCAGCGCCGTCATCGGCGTCAATTCCGTCGGCTTGACCACGACGCAGTTGTTGGTGGCGATTGCCGGTGCCACCTTGTGCGACACCATGTTGAGCGGATGGTTGAAGGGTGTGATTGCCGAGATCGCCTTCAGCGGCTCACGCGTGGTGAATATTTTCCGCGCCTTGCCGTGCGGCGTGAGATCGCAGGAGAAGATCTGGCCGTCGTCCTGGATGCACATCTGCGCCGACAGCGTGAATACGTCGTAGGCGCGGCCAACCTCGTACAAGGAGTCGGCCTTGGAGATGCCGAGCTCCAACGTGATGATGTCGGAGATCTCTTCCTTGCGCGCGGCAAGGGCTTCGGCCGTGCGGAACAGGATCTGCTGACGCTCGTAGCGCGTCAGCTTCGGCTTGTAGTTGGCCGCGATCTCGAAGGCCTGGCGGGCGTGCTCGGCACGCCCCGCCGGCACCGTGCCGATCACCGCATCGGTGTAGGGGTAGTGGACGTTGACGACGCCATCGGCATCGACCTTGCGTCCGGCGATGCGCATCGGCTCATGACGCACCTTGAACGTTGTTTCAGCCTTGACCATCACAGGTCCTCCCTCAGGCCAGTGCCGCCGCCATGGCGGCATAATAGAACGCATCGAAGTTGCGCAGAACCGGCTCGTTGGGCAGCGACGGCAGCTTGCGGTTGACGATGAACGGCACCGCCTGTTCGGTCAGGCCGCCATGCGAGCGCAGCGGCTCGTTGAGCGCTGCCAGATCATGGCGATGCTCGCTGGTGCCGATGGTCTTGTTTTCAGTCGACACCAAAACGATGTCGCCGATGCGGTCGGAGGGCAATTCGAAGCGCTCGCAGGCGGTGGCATTGTCGATGACCACGTCGATGCCTTCGATGGCGGCGAGGCGCTTCATGATGCCGGCCTGGTCGGCACCTTCGGGCAGATAGGCGGTGGCAAACGAGCCGAGCGCGCCGTGATGGACGACATAAGGATCGGTGATCGGCAGGATGACGCGCGCTGCGTCCTTGCCGAGCCACTCGTCGAGCAGGTCCTGGACATAGACCACGTCAGGGGTGCCGTCGGCCTTGTGCTTGGGCTTCATGCCATGGTCGGCGGTGATGACGATGGCAGCACCGAGCGCGTCGAGTTCGCCGAGATACTTGTCGAACATCTCGTAGAAGGCGTTGGCCTGCGGCACGCCGGGCGCATATTTGTGCTGCACGTAGTCGGTCGTGGTCAGATACATCACGTCAGGCTTGAATTCCTTCAGCAGCTTGACGCCGGCGGCAAATACGAACTCCGACAGTTCGGCCGAATAGACTTCCGGCACCGGCTTGCCGAGCCAGGCCGAGGCATTGTCGATGCCGTGCTCGGCCTTGGTCGAGACATCGGACTTTTCCGACGAAAAGCAGATGGCGCGGCCTTCGTCGAACTTCAGGCCGCTGCCGAGCAGGGCGCGCAGCTTGTCCTTGGCGGTGACCACGGCAACGCGTGCGCCGGCATCGTAGAAGGCCTGGAAGACGGTCGGCGCGCGCAGGAAGCGCGGGTCGTTCATCATCACTTCCTTGCCGGTCTCGCGCTCATAGAGATAGTTGCCGCAGATGCCATGCACGGCCGGCGGCCGGCCGGTGGCGATCGACAGGTTGTTGGGGTTGGTGAAGCTCGGGATGACGCTGTGGGCGGTGCGCTCGGTGCCCTTGGCGCGGATCTTCACCAAGTTCGGCATCAGGTCCGCCTTGATCGCTTCGTCGAGATAGGCCGGCTCGCAGCCGTCGAGGCAGATGGCAATTGCCGGCACCCGCGGCCATTCATAGTTGCGGCCGTTGGCGCTGACGTTGATCGTGCTCATCTTGTTCATGGGGGGAGGTCCTTTGTGATCTTCTTGTTGTCAGGCGGCGAGCTTGGCGCGCTCGGCGATGGCAGCTGCTGGGGGAGCAGCGGTATCGACGCCCATTTCGCGCAGTGACTGGCCGGCAGCCTCGACCACCTTGCGCATGACATGCTCGTCCATCCGCCCGATGCAGCCGACGCGGAAGCTGTCCACCACCGTCAGCTTGCCCGGATAGATGATGAAGCCCTTTTCCTTCATCAGCTCGTAGAAGCGGTCGAAGGAAAAATCCGGATGAGCCGGGTTGAAGAAGGTGACGATGATCGGCGACAGCCAGCGGTCCTTGAGCAGCGTTTCGAAGCCCAGTTCGCGCATGCCAGAAACCATGACGTCACGGTTTCTGGTGTAGCGCGCGCCGCGGCCGGCAACGCCGCCCTCGACCTCGTGCTGACGCAGGGCTTCAAGGAAAGCCGCCACCACATGCGTCGGTGGGGTGTAGCGCCACTGGCCGGTCTTGTTCATGTGCGCCCACTGGGCATGCACGTCGAGGCTGAGCGAATGGCTGCGGCCCTTGGCGGCCTCGAGCTCACTCTTGCGGGCGATGATGAAGCCGAAGCCGGGTACGCCCTCGATGCATTTGTTGGCGGAAGACACCATGGCCTCGTAGCGCACGTCGCCGACTTCGAGCGGGATGGCACCAAAGGCGCTCATCGAGTCGACCAGGAACTTGCGGCCCTTGGCGTAGACGGTCTCGGAGATCTCGGCGACCGGGTTGAGGATGCCGGAGCTGGTCTCGCAATGGACCAGGATGACGTGGGTGATGGCAGGGTCGGCGTCGAGGGCTGCAGCCACCTCATCACCGCGCGGCGGCATGTAGTCGCCCTTGTCGATGGCGACGTGGTCGCGGCCGAGATAGCCGAGCGTCTGGACGATGCGCTGGCCGTAGGCGCCATTGACCAGCACCAGCGCCTTGCCGTCACGCGGCACGAACGAGCCGAGCATCGCCTCGACGGCGAAGCTGCCGCTGCCTTGCATCGGCACGCAATCGAACTCGCCGTTTCCGTCGCCGAGCATGGCGAGCAGACGCTGGCGCATCTCTGATGTCATCGCCCGGAAATCGCCGTCCCAGGAGCCCCAGTCGCGCAGCATCGCCTGCTTGACCGCATAGGAGGTGGTCAGCGGCCCGGGGGTGAGCAAATAGGGCTCGCCCAGGGCCGGAGCGGGGAAGGGGGCCTGAGCCGCAAGCTTGTGTTCGGACAGCATTTCTTTTCTCCTGGCCGTCTTGGGGATGTCTTGTTCGGCTTCACATTGCTGGCAGGCAATCCATATGTAAAATCGTTATTTTGTATCCACCTATAATCCGAAACGATGATGCCTCCATGACGGGCACTCCGACTAGGCCGTCTTGGCAAGCCGGCTTTCCAGCAGGTCGCCGCTCTGGGTCAGGATCGGGTAGGCGACCGAGACCAGCAGCGAATTGAACTCCTTGAGCGCGCGCACGGCCTCGAGATGGATGTCGCTGGTCTCGATGCTTTGCGGCGTACCCGACTGCAGCCGCTTGAGGTGGCGCTCGTGGCTGTCGCGCTCCAGCCTGCGCATGCGTTCCTTCTCGACCACCAGCTGGCGCGCCGCTTCGAGGTCGCCCGATACCAGCACGTTCATGGCGATCTGCATGTTGGCAAGCACACGGTCGTGCAGGGCCGTCAGTTCCGACCAGCCTTCCCTGGAGAAGCTCAGCCTCTTGTCGTTCTTCTCTTCGGCCAGAACCAGCAGGTTCTTGGCGATGATATCGCCGGCATGTTCGAGATTGATGGCAAGGTCGGTGAGTTCGATGCCGCGGCGCGCCTCGTCCTGGCTCATCGTGCCTCGATTGACCTCGGCGATATAGAGCTTGATGTCGGTGTGGGCACGGTTGACCTCCTCGTCGAGCCGGCGCAGCTGCCCCACGCGCGCCTTGTCGCCGCTCTCGAACAGCTCCATGACGGGCCGCAGCATGATCTCCACCGTCTCGGCCATGCGCAGCACCTCGCGCGTGGCACTGGCCAATGCGACACTCGGCATCTTGATGACGGTGCGGTCAAGCGCGCTCTTGCGCCGCGACATCAGGTCGAATGCTTCCTCGCCTGCCGGTGCGTCGGGCAGGATCAGCCGCGCCAGCTTTTCCATCACCGCGGTGAAGGGCAGGCAAGCGACCAGCAGAGTGACATTGAAGCCGAGGTGCATGTTGACCACCTGCCGGGCCGCCGTTTCGCCGAACCAGGCCATCGGCAAGGTCGCTACCTGCAGGCCAAGCAGGATGACGACCGCCGCCGTTGCCCGGAAAATCAGGTTGCCGAGCGGAATCCGCCTGGCTTCGATCGCCTGGCCGCGCGTGAGCCCGACAGCGACCAGCCCGGCGCCGAGGTTGACGCCGAGGATCATCGGCAGCGCGACTTCGGCCGGCAACACGCCTTGCGCCGCCATCGACATGAACAGGAGCACGGACGCGACGCTTGAGTGGACCAGCCAGGTGAACAGGGCCGCTGCGCCAAAGGCCGTGACGGGATCGCTGCGCAGGTAGTCGACGGCCATCGGCAGCAATGCGCTGTGGCGCATCGGGGCGGTCGCCTCGCCGACCATGCGCAGCGAGATCAGGATGAAGGCGATGCCGAGCAAGGTGCGCCCGGTCTGCTTGACAATGCGGGCCTCGACCTTGAGAAACATCGTTGCGCCGGCAAACAGCAGCAGCGGCACCAGCCACGAGAGATCGAAAGACAGCGCCTGCACCACCAATGCCGAGCCGACGTCGGCGCCCAGCATCACGGCGAGCCCGCCCGAGACAGACATCACGCCGGTGGCGGCGAAGCCGGCGGCCAGCACCGCGACCGCGGTGGCGCTCTGCAGCATGACGGCGAGCACCGTGCCGGCCGCCGCCGCGCGAACGCGGCCCTTGGTCGCGCCGCGCAGCGCCTCGCGCAACAATACGCCATGCGCACGCTCGACGCCTGTGCGCACCATGCGCACGGCCCAGAGCAGAAGCATGATGGCGCCCGCCAGCTGCAGCAGGATGTACATAAGATGCATGGTGCCGTGCCTCCCGACGCGCGGCGCGCAAGGGTGGCGCCTGCCCTATCCTCGGCATGGCCAGCCATAAATCAAATCGTTAGTTTTGATATTTCTATCGGCTCAGTTTATTGCTAATCTACCCTGACGTCAGGGAGAAGGCATGCGCTACGTTCAGCTTCGAGCTTTCCATTATGTCGCGATTTGCGGCGGCTTTTCGCGCGCTGCCGAAACGCTGTTTCTCACTCAGCCGGCCATTTCCGATCAGGTGCGCAAGCTCGAGGAGGAATACGACGTCCTGCTGTTCAACCGTCACAAGAAGCAGGTGACGCCGACGGTGGCCGGCCAGCAACTGCTCGAAATCACCCGCCGCATGTTCGACACTGAGCAACAGGCATTGGAGCTTTTGTCGGAATCGCGCGCGCTGCGCTCGGGCACGCTGCGCATCGTGGCGGACGCCGCCCACCACCTGCTGCACATACTCGGTCAGTTCCGCCAGAAATATCCCGGCATCCAGGTCTCGGTCCGTGCCGGCAACACCGAGACGGTCATTTCCAGCCTCTACAGCTACGAGGCCGATATCGGCGTGCTTGGCGAAATCCCCACAGGCCGCGATTTCGAAGTGGTGAACCTCAACTCGACGCCGATCGTGGCCTTCGTCTCGACTGATCATCCGCTCGCTCAGGCCAAGTCGCTGTCGCTGCACGAACTGTCCCTGCTGCCACTTGTCATGCGCGAGCGCGGCTCCAAGACCCGCGCCAAGCTGGAGGACCTCGCTTCGAAGGAAGGCTACGAGTTCAAGCCGGCGATAGAGGCGGAAGGCCGCGAGGCGGTGCGCGAAATCGTGGCCTCTGGCGCCGGCATCGGCTTCGTGTCGGCCGCGGAGTTCGGCCAGGATGCGCGGCTGGTGCGGATCCCCATCGCCGCACCGGAGATGCTGATGGACGAAGCGCTGATCTGCCTCAAGGAGCGCAGCGGCGGCAAGCTGGTGCGGGTCTTCCTCGACATCGCCCGGACGATGGCGGCGGCATAGCGAGGCCGTTGCGCCGGACCAGGGGGATGCTAGGCTGGTCCGCATCCGAACTTGGGAGGTGCTGAAATCTCAGAGACGGTCATCCTCTCGATCCTGCTGCTCTCACTCGCCTTTGCGCTGGGCTTCGCCCTCCCAGGCGGCAACGACACGATGCTGCTGTTGGGACTTCCAGCAGGCGCTGAAGATGCCGTGCTGGCCTATCTGCTGTTTGCCGTATCGATTGCAATTCTGGTCCGTACTATCGGCTCGTCGGCTCAGGCATGGTCGAGATGAGCGACCAGGCTTAGCCAATCCCAGGTCTAGCCGGTTCAAGACGATGGACCGTGTCACTGGTACGATCACATCCAACTCAAATTTCTCTGGTGTGAAACAAGATTTCATGCTAGGAAATAGATGACTTCGGATCAGATCGGCAGAGCGACCGTCATCCGAAGCTTCGCATACTCAGCAACCGAACCGTGTGCTGAAGCCGTCAGGCTTCAGGCGGGTAGTTATTGACTGGCGATGGTTATGAAGACCGCATCGACCCTGCTTCAGCTTCTGGCACTCAGCGCATGCCTCGCAGCGCGGTTGATCTGCGCCGGCGACCTTCAAATGCCGGGCGTTCGCCGAGCCATGCAGACAATGGCGGCAAGCGGACAACCAGCTATTGCCGAGTACCTGGGGCAGTCGATGCCGGTATGAAACGCTCCGCGAAAAGGCGACGCGCTAATTCTCCTCTCGCGCTGCAATCGGAGTACCTGGAAGATAGAGCGTGATTGGCCTGATCTCATAGACGGCCGTCGGATTGGCGGAGCGCAACTCGCGCGCGGCAGCGACCGCCGCGTCGATCGTCGGGTAGTCCACGACATAGAAGCCGAGCAACTGCTCCTTGGTTTCGGCAAACGGACCGTCGGTGACCAGACCCAGCCCTTTCCCCCTCAAGGTCACCGCGCTCTCGGTCGCCCCCAACCGCGCCGCCGGACCCAGACGCTTCTCCCGGACGAGGCGATCGTTGACCTCCAGCAGATCCGTCATCAGCGCCGCGTCTTCCTCCTCGGTCCAGGATTCGACCACGCCCTCGGCGTGATAGGCCAGGATAGCGTACAGCATTGCTGTTCCTCCGTTCTTGCCGCACCTTTCGACTTCGGCCAAGCGAGCCATTGTTTGGTTCTGACTGCAAGTGGCAAAAACCTGCCCGGCTGCCACCCACTGGCATCACAAACTTCGCCCGCCTTCAAAAAGTCCCCGCTCGCGGACCAGTCCCTCGCCAACGACGTCGAAGAACGCGCGAACACGGGCGGTGCCCTTGAGATCGGAATGGGTGACGATCCAGAGTTCGCCGGCGAGTTCCTCGATCGGCTCGGCCAACGCGCGAACGAGTCCCGGCTCGCCGTCACCGAGGTAGCAGGGTAGGAGCGCGAGCCCTATGCCGGCCCGTGCCGCCACCGACTGGTTGACCAGGCTGTTGGTGCGGTAGACGACGTTGTCAGCCGGGACGTTCCGGTCCAGCCAGTCGGCAGCCATGATGCCGCCCGCCGTCTCTTCCCAGCCGACCATTGCGCGACCGTCCAGTTTGTCGGGACATTCGATAATACCGCCATGGACATCGAGATAGTCCTGCGAAGCAAACAGGGTCCAGGCGACGCTTGAGAGTTTCCGGCCCCAAAGGTCGCCTTCTTTCGGCCTGATGGGCCGCAGCGCCACGTCGGCCTCGCGGCGCGACAGGCTGAGAATGCGGTTTTCGATGGCCAGCTCGACGACGATGCCGGGATGGACGGCGCGGAACGCGGCCAGATGCTTCGTCAACCTGCTATAGGCAAGCGTTTCCGACGAGGTGACGCGCAGCCGTCCGGATAGCCGGCCGTCGGCCCCGGCGATGTCGCGCGCCAGCGCCAGCGCTTCGTCCTCCATGCGCTCGGCCGCCGCCGTCATGCGTTCACCCGCCGGGGTCAGCTGGTAGATGCCGCCGGGCAAACGCTCGAACACGCGTACGGCCAAGCGCTGCTCGAGCGCGTTGAGCCGGCGAAAGACAGTCGAGTGGTCGATACCAAGCAGCGGCGCTGCCAAGGTGAGGCTGCCGGCGCGGGCCACTCCCAGCACCAGCCTGAGTTCGTTCCAATCTTCCATTGGCGCTTTCTAGCATGGCGCAAGCTTGCAGTCATGCAAGCGCGATTGGCAAAGAACCAATGAGCGTTGCGATTACGCAATCCCTAGATTTGTCCCTGGAAGCAGCGACCACACGGTCAGAACCCAACAGGACAGATCATGAAACTCTACTACGCCACCGGAACCTGCTCGCTTTCGCCCCATATTGTGGCGCTCGAAGCCGGTATCCCGCTCGACGTTGAGCGGGTCGACATCTCCAGGAAGCCGCATGTCATCGGCAACGGCCATGACTTCACCAAGGTGAACCCGAACGGCTATGTGCCGGTGCTCGAACTCGACGACGGTTCGCTCCTGGCCGAGGGCGCTGCGATCGTGCAATACCTTGCCGACCTCAAGCCGGAATCCAGGCTTGCGCCAGCGGCCGGCACGCGTGATCGCTACCAGCTACAGTCCTGGCTCAACTACATCGCCACCGAACTGCACAAGATGTACAGCCCCTGGCTGTTCCACCCC
Source organism: Aminobacter carboxidus (assembly GCF_014863355.1). Taxonomy (GTDB): domain Bacteria; phylum Pseudomonadota; class Alphaproteobacteria; order Rhizobiales; family Rhizobiaceae; genus Aminobacter; species Aminobacter carboxidus. Next base: position 447,394 of record NZ_JACZEP010000003.1, read on the forward strand.
GAATATGGTGCCCAGGCGCAGGAGGTGGCGCGCGGCAAGATCGGCGAGCGTCTTGCCTATGTCGAAAGCCATCTGCAGGGCAGTGGCCCCTATCTGATGGGCAACACCTTCACCGCCGCCGACGCCTATCTCTTCACCATCGTCGGATGGTCGGCCTATGCCAAGGTCGATCTTTCCGCCTTCCCACAACTGCGCGCCTACATGGATCGCGTCGGCGCCCGGCCCATGGTGCGCGAGGCGATGGTAGCCGAAGGCATGAAGCGCGCGGCCTGATCATGAGTCAGGGACTTGCCTGGACCCTGCTGCTGGTGGCCGGCGTGCTCGACGTCGCCTGGGCGGTGTCGATGAAGTATGCCGACGGCTACACGCGGCACGGCTGGTCGGTGGTCTCGGTGCTGTTGCTGGCAGCCTTCGTCTACTTGCTCGGCAAGGTTCTGGAGGTGTTGCCGGTCGGCACCGCCTATGCAGTGTGGACCGGGATCGGGGCTGCCGGCACCGTCATCATGGGCGTCGTGCTGTTCGGCGAGACCCTCGGTCCGCTGAGGCTGGGCGGCGTTGTCGTCGTGCTCGCCGGCATCGCCATGCTCAAGCTCGCGGAAGCCTGACACCGAAGAAAAGCCCCTCTGGCAACGGGAGGGGCAGTCAGGGGAGGGGGCTGATGGTGGCTGTTCAGGCAGCTTCGCGCAGTTCCGTGCTGTCGGCCTTCACCCGTTCGGACTTCGGATCATAAGGCGCCTTCAGATGAGCCGTCGCGGTATGGCGTTCGCCGGCAAGGTCGATCTCGAAGCGACCGCTTTCGATGAAGTCCTTGTCGACCCCGGCTTCGCTGTGAAGCAGGCCGAGCGCCACCGAGCGGCCAAGCGTGTGGCCGTAAGAGGCCGAGCGCACCTCGCCGACCGGCTTGCCGTCGCGCAGGATCAACTCGCCGCCCCACAGCATCGGCGCTGCGTCGTCGAGCGTGAATTGCACGATGCGGCGGGTAAGCTTGCCCTTTATCTTTGCCGCGACCAGCGCGTCCTTGCCGATGAAGCCGCCAGGCTTGTCCATCGACACGGCGAAGGCCAGGCCGGCTTCGTAAGGGGTGATGTCGGGCGTAAGTTCCCGGCTCCAGGCCCTGAAGCCCTTTTCGATTCGCAGCGCCTCGAGTGCGTAGTAGCCGCAGTCGGCGAGGCCAAGGTCGCGGCCCGCCTCGTGCAGCGCCTCGTAGACACCGACGGTGAATTCGGTCGGCACGATCAGCTCCCAGCCAAGCTCGCCGACATAGGTCATGCGGTTGGCGTAGGCTGTCGCGTAGCCGACATCGATCTCGCGGATGGTGGCGAAGGGGAAGCCGGCATTGGACAGATCGGCTGAGGTCAGCTTTGCCAGGATATCGCGCGACCTTGGCCCCATCAGCGCCAGCACCGAATAAGACGAGGTGACGTCGGTCAGCGTGACATGGGCGTCCTCGGGGATGTTCTTCGCAATCCAGTCCGCATCATGCACTGCCTGGGCCGAACCGGTGACGAGCAGGAACTTGTCGCGGCCGAGCCGCATGACGGTCAGGTCGCTTTCATAGCCGCCACGCTCGTTGAGCAGGCCGGTATATATCGAGCGGCCGATCTCGGCGTCGATGTCGGCAGCGCAGATGCGATTGAGCACTGTGGCCGCGTCGCGGCCTTGCACCATGATCTTGGCGAACGAGGTCTGGTCGAAGATGCCGGCGGCCTCGCGGGTGGCTTTCATCTCGCGCTTCACCGCCTCGTGCCAGTTCTGCTTGCCGAAGGAGTATTCGATCTCGGGCTTTTCGCCCGGTCCAGCGAACCAGTTGGCGCGCTCCCAGCCCATCTTGGAGCCGAAGCTGGCGCCCTTGGCGGCGAGGCGGTCGTAGAGTGCCGAGCGGCGGAATGGCCGCGCCGTGTCGAGCTCGCGGTTCGGCCAGGGCATGGCGTAGTGCAGACCGAGCGTTTCCTTGACGCGGTCATGCAGCCAGCGCGGATTGTTGTTGAAGCCGGCAAAACGCCTGATGTCGACCGGCCACAAATCCATGGTCGCCGCACCATTGACGATCCATTCGGCCAGGGCCCGGCCGGCGCCGCCGGCGCTGGCGATGCCCATCGAGTTGAAACCGGCGCCGACGAAGAAGTTCTTGAGCTCCGGTGCTTCGCCGAGGATGAAGTTGTTGTCGGCGGTGAAGCTCTCTGGGCCATTGTAGAATTTCTTGACCTCCGAGGTCTCCAACTGCGGCACACGCACCAGCGCGTTCTGCATCAGGATCTCGAACTGGTCCCAGTCGTCGGGCAGAAGCGCGAATTCGAAATCGTCGGGAATGCCCTTCATGCCCCACGGCTTGGCTTCGGGTTCGAAACCGCCCATGACCAGGCCACCGACCTCTTCCTTGAAGTAGATGTAACCGTCGGGGTCGCGCATGACAGGCAGGTCCGGATGCACGCCCTCGATCTTGCCGGTGACGATGTACATGTGCTCGGCCGAGTGCAGCGGCACGGTGACGCCGCACATCGCGCCGACCTTGCGCGCCCACTGTCCGGCGCAGTTGACGACGATCTCGGCCGCGATGTTGCCCTTGTCGGTCGAAACGCCTGTGGCGCGGCCGTCCTTGGTCTTGATGCCGGTGACGCGGACACGTTCGATGACACGCGCGCCGCGGTTGCGCGCGCCCTTGGCCAGCGACTGGGTCAGGTCGGTCGGGTTGGCCTTGCCGTCGCCCGGCAGCCAGACGGCGCCGGCGAGGTCGTCAATGGCCATGACCGGCCACAGGTCCTGCGCCTCCTTGGCCGAGATCACTTCAATGTCGACACCTTGCGCGCGGGCCGACGCCGCGGTGCGCTTCAATACCGTCATGCGGTCAGCACTGCGCGCCACCGACAGAGAGCCGCAGTTCTTCCAGCCCGTGGCGAGACCCGTCTCGGCCTCGAGCTCGCTGTAAAGCTGGGTCGAGTATTTGATCAGGCTGGTCATGTTGGCATGGCTGCGCAACTGCCCGACGAGGCCCGCCGCATGCCAGGTGGTGCCGCCGCTGAGTTGGCCCTGCTCGAGCAGCACGACGTCGGTCCAGCCGAGTTTTGTCAGATGATAAGCGACCGAGCAGCCGATGATGCCGCCGCCGACGATGACGACGCGTGCCTGCGTCGGGAATTCCTGCGCCATGATGATGAGACCTCCCAAAGGTGATGACGTCACCATATCGCTGTTGCAACAAAATGCAACATTAAATGCAACAAACAGCCACATTGCGTTTTGATGCCCGGGAAAGGCGGACGCTGTGGCCATCAATTTTTACGCGGTGCTGTCGGAACGTGTCACGTTCGAACGTCTTCAAGACGTAGAGCCGGCTGGGGCGATGAAGGAGAGCGACATGAGAAAGATCGTTGTGGGTGTGTTCATGAGCCTGGACGGCATCATGCAGGCGCCGGGCGGACCCGATGAGGATCCGATCGGCGGCTTCAAATTTGGTGGCTGGGCCGCGCCCTATTTCGACGAAACGATGACCGAGGGGGTGGGCGAGATGTTCGCCAAGCCGTTCGATCTGCTGCTCGGGCGCAAGACCTGGGACATTTTCGCCGCGCACTGGCCCTATGTCGATGCCGACGACCCCATCGGTCCGCTGTTCGATCGCATCAACAAATATGTGGCGACCCGCAACCCGGACCTGAAGCTCGGCTGGCAGAACAGCCATTCGCTCGGTCCCGACGCGGTCGCTGCCGTGCGCAAGCTGAAATCAGAGGACGGGCCGGACCTGTTGACCCAGGGTTCGACGGATTTCCTCAAGACCCTGCTCGCGGCCGACCTCGTCGACCAACTCAACATCTCAATTTTCCCGCTGGTGCTGGGCAAGGGCAAGCGCCTGTTCGGCGATGCCGCCATGCCTTCGAAACTGAAGCTGGTGTCTTCGAAGGCTTCCGGCACCGGCGTGACGGTCAACAAATACGTCCGTGACGGCGACATTGTTACCGGCTCGTTCGAGTTCGAGACCCCGACCGATGCGGAACTGGAGCGGCGGCGGAAGCTGACCTGATCGTCAGGCAGGGCCAGCGGAGCGGCAGCCTTGCTGTTCCGCCATGTCAGCTATTCGCCGACTATCACCTTCGGTCCCTTCCGCTCCAGCGCCTCGACCATCGCTGCAGGGGGAGGGGCGTCGACGATGACACCGGCAGCGAGTTCGAAGCGCTGGATGCGCAGCGGCGTCAGCCGGCCGAACTTGGAGCTGTCGAGCACGAAGTAGGCGCGGGCGGCGGTGGCCGCCATGCGCGAGCGCTGTTCGGCACCGTTGCGGGTGAAGTCGGTGATCTCGCCGTCCGGCGACAGCGCACCGCCCCCGAGGAAGGCGATGTCGATGCGGAAGCGGCCGACAGCGTCGAGCGCGTCGATGCCGACCGCGGCTTCCTCTAACGGGTCGATCTCGCCGCCCAGCATGTGCACGCGCACATGCTGCTGGCGGCACATATGCAGCGCGATCGTCAGGCTGGTGGTGCAGATGGTCAGGTTCTGCTTGCCTGCGAGCGCATGGGCCACCGCAAGCGTGGTGGTGCCGGAATCGAGGAACACGACCATGCCGTCCTCGACCAGTGCGGCTGCGGCCCGACCGATGGCTGCCTTGCCGCCGGCATTCTCCTGGCTGCGCAAGGTGAGCGCCGGTTCGGTCGCTTCGAACAAGGTCGCGCCGCCATGGACGAGGTCGAGCTGGCCGCGCTCGGCGAGGTGTTTCATGTCGCGGCGGATGGTCTCGCGCGAGACGTCGAAAAAGGCGGCAAGCTCGGTGATGCCGACCGAGCCGTCGGCGGCGAGCCGCCTCAGGATCTCGTCGTGGCGCCGCGGCGCGAGCGCCTTGTGGTTTTGCGAGTCGGACATGACGCCAATGTGGCGGCATAGCAGTCACATTGGCAAGCAGATGTTGCAATATGTGGCATACGGAGCTTGTCGCCACATCAGATTCGGACGCGTTCCCCCGCGGGATCGTAAACACAGCGCTCGACGACCGTTGCCCGGCTGCGGCGTCCGAAGGCTTCGACCTCGATCTCCTTCAGCGCCATGTCGTCGCCCTTGAGATAGCCGAAGACCAGCGATGCGCCTGTCGTGTGGCCGAAGTCGCCGCTCGTCGTCATGCCGACGACGCGGCCATTCACCGACATCGCCTCGCCGCCATAGACCGATAGCGGCTCATCGAGCTTGAAGCAGGCGAGCTTGCGGGTCAGGCCGCGCTCCTTCTGCGCCACAAGCGCATCACGACCTTGGAAGTCGCCCTTCTTCATCGACACGGCAAAGCCGAGGCCGGCCTCCAGCGGCGTGTCGTCCGGCGTGATGTCGGCACCCCAGTAGAGATAGCGCTTTTCCATGCGCAGGCTGGAGATCGCCTTGTAGCCGACGTCGGCGATGCCGAACGCCGCGCCCGCGTCTTTCAGCACCTCGTAGACATAGGCCGTATATTCAGTGGGGATGTGCAGCTCCCAGCCGAGCTCGCCGACATAGGTGACGCGGGCGGCAAAGACCGGCGCCCAGCCGACGCGGATCTCGCGGCAACTCATGTAGGGGAATGCTTCGTTGGAGATGTCGTGCTCGCTGACCTTGGTCAGCACCTGGCGCGCCAGCGGCCCGCACAAATTGATGACGCCGTAGGCCCCGGTCACATCATGCACCGAAACCGCGCCGTCGCGCGGCATGTGGCGGCGGATCCAGCCGCCGTCACGGGTGCCGAAGGCAGACCCCGTGACAACATGGAACCTGTGTTCGCCCTGACGCATGATGGTGAGGTCGGCCTCGATGCCGCCGTGCCTGTTGAGCAGTTGGGTGTAGACGACGGCGTTGTCGCCCTTGTCAACATTGGCGGCAGCCAACCACTGCAGATAGGACAATGCGCCGGTACCGGAGACCTCGAACTTCGAGAAGGATGACTGGTCGACCAGCGCCACCCCCTCACGCACGATCCTGTGCTCGCGGCCGATGACTTCGGCGTAGGGCGCGCGTTCGAAGGTTTCGAGCGGCGGCTTGGCCTCGCCGGCTTTCAGGAAATAGTTCGGCCGTTCCCAGCCGAACTTGACGCCGTTGACCGCACCTTTCGCGGTCAGGGTCTGGTAGAGCGGCGAGCGGCGCAGCGGGCGGCAGGCGGAGCGTTCCTCTTCCGGCCAGGCGATGGCGTAGTATTTCGAATAGGCTTCGATGGCGCTGTCTCGGAGATAGGCCAGCCCGCCATGCGGCTTGCCGAAGCGGCGCAGGTCGAAGGCCCACAGGTCCATGCCGGGGTCGCCTTCGACGATCCAGTTGGCCATGGCACGGCCGGCACCGCCCGACGCCGCGATGCCCGAGGTGAAGCCGCAGGCGACGTAGAAGTTCTCATAGTCGCCGGCAAGGCCCATCACCGGCTCGCCGTCGGCCGAGATCGGAATCGGGCCGTTGACCACGGCGCGCACGCCGAGTTCGCCGAGGATCGGGATGCGGTTGGCAGCACCTTCGATGACTTCCGAGATGCGTTCGAGATCGTCGGGGAACAGCTCCTGGCCGAAGCTCATCGGCAGTTTGCCGAGCCCGTAGGCAGCGCGCGTTTCCTTTTCCCAGCCGCCGATCGCCATCGCGCCCGGTTCCGGCTTGACGTAGAAATTGGCATCGGGGTCGCGCAGCGTCGGCAGGTCGTCGGGTACGGCAGGTGACTTCTCGGTGACGAAATATTCGTGCTCAACGACGGTGATCGGCAGGTCGATGCCGGCGAGTTCGCCGAACTGGCGCGCCCAGAGGCCTGCGGCGTTGACGACGATCTCGCAGCCGACATCGCCATCAGCAGTCTTCACCGCGGTGATGCGGCGATCCTTGATGGCAAGGCCTGTGACGGTGACGCCCTCGACGATGCGCACGCCGCCCGCACGCGCGCCTTTGGCGTAGGCGTGGGTCAGCGAATAGGGATCGACATGTCCGTCCGAGGCGATCCAGGTCGCACCGCGCAGATCCCTGGTGTCGACAAGCGGGAACAGCCGCTTCACCTCGTCGGGGCCGACCAGTTCCATGTCGAAGCCGTAGCTCTTGGCAGCCGTGTGCGCCCGCTTGAGCTCTTCCCAGCGCGCGTCGGAGGCGGCGAGGCGCAGGCTGCCGACATTCTTCCAGCCGACGTCCTGGCCGGTCTCGGCGCCGATCCTGGCGCACAGGTCGGCGCTGTACTGCATCAGGCGGGTCAGGTTCACCTTGCTGCGCAGCTGTCCCATCAGGCCGGCGGCATGCCAGGTGGAGCCCGCCGTCAGCACGTTCTTTTCAAGCAGCAGCACGTCTTTCTCGCCCGCCTTGGCGAGGTGATAGGCAATGCTGGTGCCAAGGGCACCGCCACCGACGATGACGATCCGGGCGTGCGAAGGGACTTTGCTGGACATGCTTTGACTTTCCGAGTGGTCTCGCGGTTGCGAGGCGAGTTCAGGTTCCTTCAGCCGGCTTTCGCCCGGCCGATTTGTCAGAGGTCGAGGGTCAGGCTTGCAGAGCGGGCGCGCGAACAGCAGACGGTGAGGAATTCGCGGCGCTCGTCGTCGGTGAGAGCCTGGTCGCGGTGGTCTGGTTCGCCGTCGAGATAGGGAACCATGCAGGAGCCGCAGATGCCCTGCCGGCAGCTGGTCGCTATGTCGTGGCCGGCTGCCTTGAGTGCGGCGAGCAATGTCGTGCCCGCCGGCACGTCGATGACCGCGCCGCTCGATGCAATCGTCACCTGGAACGATGTGTCGCCTTCGACGATCATGGCTTCGGGCGCAAAGCTTTCGACATGCACCTGCTCGCGCGGCCAGTTTTCTGTTGCCTTGGCGAATGCCTTGAGAAAGCCAACCGGGCCGCAGGCATAAGCGTGGACGCCGTCCGCCGCCTCGCCGACGAGTGCCGCCATGTCTGGGCGTTTTGCCGGGTCGTTGCCGTCGAGGTGAAGGGCTGCGCGGCCGGCCTTGACCTCTTCGAGAATGAACTCGCGGAACGCTGTTTCTTTCAACGAGCGAGCACAGACATGCGCGAAGTAGCTCGTCTTGCTGCGCTTGAGATAATGGATCATCGCTATAACAGGCGTGATGCCGATGCCGCCGGCGATGAGGATATGGTGCCTGCCATTCTCGACGAGCGGAAAGCCGTTGCGCGGCGGGTCGGCGCGCACCACGACGCCGCGCTCGAAAGCCTTTGCCACCTCTATCGAACCGCCTTCGCCGTGCTCCTCGCGCTGAACGGCGATCCAGTATTCGTTCTTGTTCGCCGGGTCGCCGCACAGCGAATAGCAGCGGGCGCGGCCACTCGGCAGGCGGAAATTGAGGTGCGCGCCGGCCTGCCAGGCCGGCAGGCGCTCGCCATGTGGCGAGACCAGCCGATAGGCCGAGACCCTTGCGGTGAGCGTCCTGATTTCTGCGACCTGCAGCAGGATTTCCGGCCTGGAAAGCATGGTGTGGCTCCTGTCTTGGGAGGATCAGGCGCCCATCTGGCGGGCGTACCACCTGACGTAGCGGTCGACGTTCTGCTCCTTCAGCGGCGAGTAGGGTCCGGGCTGGAAACCCGGCGAGGTTATGCCGATCCACTGGCGCCGGCAGATTTCCCAGTCTTCCGACATCACCTCGTCGTGGAAAGCGGCGACCTTCTCGGGATCGTAGTCGCGGCCCTCGACCGCGTTCTGGTCGACCAGCCAGTAGCCGCGCACGATGGTCTTGGTCGGCGACACCGGGGTGATGCGCACGGTGTGGGCATAGTCGGAATTGGCGTGGCACCAGAAGTTGATGTTAGTGTTGGCGCGTGCCGTACCCATGTCGGGGTCTAAGAAACCGGCCATCAGCACGTCGCAGACCAGCTGCCCGTCGGGGCTTTCGGTGACCATGCCCTTGCGCACCGGCGTGCGGTTGGCACGAAACCACTCGGCGGTGTAGTCGGACGAGGTGTTGACGCGGGCCGTGTCGAGACCAGCCTTTTCCCAGCGGATGGCGCAATCGGCGAGGCGCTCCGATATCTCGTCGGTGAGGTCTGGATTGTCGTTTTCGGTGTCGTACTGCACCGATACATAGCCGTGGTGATTGGCCTCGCAGTGATAGCACTCGCGGTTGTTCTCAACGACGAGCTTCCAGTTCAGGTCGAGCTCGTAGTCGCGGATCAACGCAATCTTGGCGCGGTTCATGCCTTGTGACTTCAGGATCGGCGACAGGTGGTCGCGCAGCTCGTGAAACGGCGAGGGCGTGTCGGAGAGGTTGACGAAGATCAGCCCGTCGAACTCCTCGGCATGCACGCGCTTGAGGCCATGCTCGGCCTTGTCGAAGTCCTCGCCCATCATCGGCGCGCCGATAAGCTGACCGTCATGGGCATAAGACCAGGAATGATAGGGGCAGACCAGCCGCGTTGCCTTGCCCTTTTCCTTGGTACAGATGATCGAACCACGATGGCGGCAGACATTGTGGTGGGCATGCACCTTGCCGTCGCGATCGCGCACCACCACAACCGGCGCGGCGCCGACAGTGAGCGTCATGTAGTCGCCCGACTTGGGCAGCTCGATGGAATGTCCGGCGAAGAACCAGTTGTTGCGGAAGATCCGCTCCTGCTCTTCGGCGAAGATTTCGGCGTTGATGTAGAAGTCGCGTGGCAGGCCGTAGCCCGGCCGATAGCCATTGAGCCAGTGAACGTTCATTGCGGCGCCTCCCAGTGCTTGCTTGAGGCGGATTAGAATTGTTCTTGTCTGCGCCCGCAAACGCGATTACCTTGGGGGAAGGCCAAGAAAAACTAATGGTGCCATGGCAACTGCCCGACCTCCGCTGAACTGGCTCCGGGCATTCGAGGCCGCCGCCCGGCTTGGCAGCTTTGCCGGCGCTGCCAGCGAGCTCAACGTCACCCCGTCGGCGATTTCCCAGCATATCCGGGCTTTGGAACTGCGCCTCGGCAAGGAGCTGTTCGACCGCCATGCCAATGGCGTCAGACTGACTGACCGCGGCCGCATCTATGCCGAAGACCTCGGCCGGGCCTTTGCGCTGATCGACGAGGCAACCGCCAAGCTCGCCGGGCGCGGCACGCGCGAGATGCTGGTCGTGCATGTGCCGACCTCGTTCGCCAGCCAGTGGATCGCGCCGCGGCTCGACCTGTTTCGCGCCCAGCATCCGACCATCGATCTCAGGCTGACAGCGCTCGACCACGGCGAGGGCAAGGTCGACGCGGCGATCGAGTTCGGCTGGGGCAACTGGCCAAAGCGCGAAGCGATGCTGCTTTTGCGCGACGAAACCTTTCCCGTCTGCGCGCCGAAATATGCCGAGACATTGAACTCGCCTGAAGACCTCAGGGCTCGCGACCTGCTGCATGTGCCGGGCTATGACGAAGACTGGGATACTTGGCTAGCCCATGTCGGCGTCACCGGCATCGACACCTCGGCCGGTTCATTCTTCGACCAGTCGATCATGGGCATTCGTGCCGCGGTCGAAGGCAAGGGCGTGTTGCTCGGCAGGACGGCGCTCATCGAACGTGAGCTTGCGAGCGGCCTGCTTGTCGCGCCTTTCAAACAGCGTCTGCGCGGTGCTGGCTCCTACTGGTTCCTGACCACGCCGCAAAAGGCGAATACACCAAAGGTGAGCGCATTCCGTGACTGGCTGTTGTCCATGACTGCACCTGCCGCGACCGTCGGAGACTGAGCCCGGATCATCTCCGGCGGTGGCCGCCACAAATTGCAATGTTGCATTTTGTGTTATTTTGCGCCAATTTGTGACCCGGCGGTTTTTGGCTGTGGAGTCGAGCTCCCGCCTGCCGTATGCGCCGGGAGGGCCACATGAACGCACCGAGCAAGCCCACGGTCTTCGATGTCGGAGCCCGTTGGCCAGGTGGCGGCCTGGTCCAGCGCCAGGCGCTGCGACATCAGGCGGCGCAAGCGTCGGCCGGGTTCTCCATCCTGCTCTTGCAGGGCTTTTCCCAGCTCTGCCTGTCGTCACTGGTCGAGCCGCTGCGGCTCGCCAATGCGCTGTCTGGCACCGAGCTGTTCCGCTGGAAGCTCGTCAGCCTCGACGGCCGCTCGGTGGCGAGCGCCAGCGGGATTTCGGTCGAGGTATCGGGCAGTTTCGCCGAGGCCGCGAAGGCGCTGCCGTTCGAGTCGCAGGCGGCGGTGGCGATCTGCGCCGGGGAAGGAGTGGAGCGGCATGGCTCGCAGGATCTGCGCGCCTGCCTGCGCCGCATCGCCCGGGCCCAACTGCCGGTCTATGCCTTGGGTACGGCGACGTGGCTGCTCGCCGATGCCGGCTTGCTCGGTGATGCCCGCTGCACCATCCACTGGGGCAAGATGGCGGCTTTGTCCGAGACCTTCTACGACCTTGCCATCGACGATGCTCTGTTCGTACGCGACGGCCAGATCATCACCTGTGCCGGCGAACTGGCTGCCTTCGACCTTGCCATCGACATCGTGCAGGAGCGCTGCGGTACCGAGCTGGCGCGCAGCATCTGCCAGCATGTCACCGCCGACCGCTGGCGTGACGGTGCTTCCTGCCAGTCGGTGCCGCCGGGCCTGCGCTATGGCAGCACCGGCAAGAAGCTGCTGCGCATCATCCAGCTGATGGAAAAGCACATCGAGGAGCCGCTGTCGCTGGAGGAGATCTCGGTCCAGGTGTCGTTGTCGCGGCGCCAGATCGAGCGACTGTTCGAGCGGCATCTCGCGACGACGCCGTGGCAGCATTATCTCGGCCTGCGCCTCGCAAAGGCGCGCCAGCTGATCGAGCTCACCGCGATGCCAATCATGGACATCGCGGTCGCTTGCGGCTTTGTTTCGTCATCGCATTTCTCGAAGAGCTTTCGTGACCATTTCAAGGTGCTGCCCAGCAAGGTCCGCGCGGCATAGCCGCGGCCCGAGGCACGACATTGACAGCTGAATTAATCAGTGTGGCTGATTAATGGTCTAAGATTTGCAATTTGCCGATCAATCCTTCGCGTTGCTAAAACCTGAGCGCCGCATAAGAGGGGCGTGCGGTCGGCAGCAAGACAACCAGTGGACAGCTCATATGTCCCACGGCCAGTTTTCATCACCTGAGAATTTTCAAGTTCGCTGACACATGTGCCGCGATCCATGCCTCTGAAGTGTTCGAGACAAACGCATTGATCGGCGTTGGAAAGTTGGCGGACCATGAGCGAACCATCTGTCGAGATGCTTGAAGGCCGCACCTTCGACGTGCTCGTTGTCGGCGCCGGTGCCAATGGTTCCGCAACGGCCGAGGCGCTGGCGATTGCCGGCTATGCGGTGTTGCTGGTCGAGAGATCGGATTTTGGTAGTGGCACAAGCAGTCGCTCGAGCCGGATGCTGCATTGTGGTTTTCGGTCGCTGGAGGGTGCTGCCGGCAAGTCGTTATGGCAACATCTGACGCAACTTCCCGATAGGCTGGCGCTGTTGAAAAGCGCGCGCGAACAGCTTGCGGCGCGTGCCGATTTCGTTGGCGCCATGCCGCACAGGGTCCGACCGGTCACCATCGTCATGCCGCTGTTTCGCGGTGGCGTTGGCGGTATGCAGATGGACACAGCTGCTGCGCTTTTGGCGTTGCTCGGCACCGGCGGTATCCCGCTCGACTACAAGCGCCTGAAAGCCGATAACCTTGACGACTTGCCGTTCGCCGAATGGCTGCTGCCGCGCCATGATCTTGCCGGGGTGGTGACATTCCGCGATTACGTCTTCGACTGGCCGGAACGCGTTTGCGCCGACCAAGCTCTGGCAGCAGAGCGCCTGGGGGCTGAAGTTCGCAATTACACCTCTGTCAACGCATTACGCCAGATGCCTGATGGCCAGTGGAGCGCCACGCTGCGCGACGAGATGAACGGAGCCGAGGCGACGGTTGCCGCGCGAATGGTGCTCAACCTGGCCGGACCGTGGATCGACAGCGTGACGGGCCTGGTATCGGCGGAGACGCCGCAACGCATCGCGGCCAGCAAGGGCGTCCAGATCGGCGTCGCGCTGCCTGAGCGATACAAGGACCACGGGCTGGTCGCGGCGACGGACAAGGGCGCGTTCGTCTGCATCCCAAGTCAAGGGCTGCACCTGATCGGTGCCACCAACAGCAAGTTCACAGGCGATCCATCCAAGGCAGCAGCGACGGATGCCGAGATCAACGACTTGCTTGCGCGTGCAAATGCGCTGTTGCCGGGCATTGGTCTGGACCGCTCGGCGGTGTGTTATGCCATAGCTGGCGTCCGTCCGGGCAGCCGGGGCTCGTCGGGCCGGATTGTGCACGATCATGCGGCCGATGGTTTACCCGGACTTGTTTCGGTGACGGGCGGCACTGTCGCGACGTCTCGCCAGACCGCCAAGTCGCTACTCAGGCTGGTTGTCCAACAGCTCAAGGTATCTCGCCCGAAGGCTGGAAGTGCGCCCCCCAACGTGCTTGAAGCGGGACGCGGCGCCGCTGACGCAACGGCATTTGCCGCTGAGCATGCCAGGACGATAGCCGATGTCGCTCTGCGTCGAACCGGTGAGGCCTGGTCGACCGATTTCAACGAACAAACAATTCAGGACATCGCAGCTTCACTGGGCGCCAGCAACGGCTGGGATCAAGCCCGCATCGCCAAGGCCATATCAGACTTTCGCGCCGAACTGGCCGAACTCTACCGACGCGACCTCGGGTCGGTCTCTTCACCGCAAACAGACATCAGCAGGAGTACAGCATGCCCTTCGTAAGGATCGAACTCTTTCCCGGCCGCACGCGCGAGCAGAAGGCCGCAGCTGCCAAGGCCGTCACCGAGGCGTTGGTCAATACGCTTGGCGGCATGGGACCCCAGTCCGTCTACATCACCTTCTGGGAGATGCAGCGCGAGGACTGCGCTGTGGGGGGGCTGCTGAAAGACGAGCCGGCGGCCCCGTCGAAGGGGCCGTAATCGGCAACGTAAGAACATCTTCGCCGGCCAGGTTTGGCCGGCGTTTTGCTTGAAGGGGACGACAAATGACCGAAGAGACGCATGGTTGGGGTTTCAGGGTACTGAAGCGTTTGCACAAGGTGGATGAAGCGATGGTCGAGCTGTTTCGTCAGCTTCCGGTAGCCATCGTCAGCGATAGCATGTCGCGTATGGCGGCAGGCGGTAGCCGTATCCGGCCGATGCATGCCGGTGGCAGTTTTGCTGGTCCGGCACTGACCGTGAAGACGCGGCCTGGCGACAACCTCATGGTGCACAAGGCGATCGATCTCGCCGAACCGGGCGACGTGCTGGTGGTCGACGCAGGTGGTGATCTGACCAATGCGATCATCGGCGAGATGATGGCGGCACATGCGGTCAACAGAGGGATCGCCGGCATCATCATCAATGGTGCCATCCGCGACAGCAAGGCGATTGGCGAGGCCAGCTTTCCGGTCTATGCGGCCGGCGTCACCCATCGCGGCCCCTACCGCAATGGTCCTGGCGAGATCAATGTCGAGGTTTCGATCGACGGCATGGTCATCTGTCCGGGCGACCTGGTCATTGGCGACGATGACGGCATTCTTGCCGTGCCGCATGGCGACGCCGGCGCCCTCTATGCAGTGGCAGCGGCGAAAAAGGCTGAGGAGGATGTGGTCATGGCCAAGATACTCAAGGGCGCGAATGATCGCTCCTGGGTCGATGCGGAATTGGCGTGCACGCTCTGCCGTTTCACATAAGGGGACCGCTCTCCTTGCCTGCCGGCATGTTTTGGTCGTCAGGCAATCTCATCCTCCGGTTCGATCAGTTGGCCTTTGGCTGCGGCGCGCAGCGCGGTCTTGATCAGACGGATGATCTCTATCGAGGCCGGCGGCAATATTCTGCCGCGACGCTTGATGATACTGACGTCGCGCCAGACGGTAGGCTCGACAAGCTGACAGAACCGCAGGCTGCTTTCGGGTTTCGGGGCAGACAAAGCGGGCGTGGTCGTAACACCTAGCCCCGTTTCTATCATCGCCCAGAGTGTTGAATTGGTCGAAACCTCATAACGCGGCAGGCGGATGGATTCCGGCAGGTTCGGGATCTGCTCGAGCAGCGGGGCAGTTGCCGTATCGACACTCAACCCGATGAAATCCCAGCCGGCGAGCTCTGCCCAACGGACCGGGCCGCCGGTCTGCGCCAGCGGATGATCGTGGCGGGCCAAAAGGCCAAGCTGATCCCGAAACAGCGGCGTGAATTCGAGCTCCGCGTCCTCGCGCTCCTTGCTACCGACACCGAAATCGACCTCGTTCTGACGCACCCTGCGGCGGACATCTGACGAATTTCCGTCACGTACGCGCACGTGGATATCGGGATTGCGGTCGGCCATATCCTTGACAATGTCCGGTAGCACCTTGGTGGCTATGGAATAGACCGAGGCGATCGCAACGCGCCGTCGACGCTGGTGCGCGGTGGCGCGGATATCCTGGATGGCGATATCGAAGTCGCCGACGATCTTTTCGGCAATGGGCAGGAAGTCGCTGGCCTCAGGCGTCAGCGTCACGTTGCGGGTCGTGCGGTCGAACAGGCTCGCTCCAACCATGTCTTCGAGCTGTCGTATCGCCATGGTCAGAGCCGGTTGCGAAACATGCAGATCGACGGCAGCGCGGGTAAAGCTCTTGTACCTGCAGACGCTCAAAAAAGAGCGGATATGCCGAATGCTGACTGTGTAGATGGGAGAGTTTCGAGGCGCTGTGGCCATATTGATTCGTCCATCTTCGATAAATAAGTTTTGCTGATTAATAGACGAGTTTTTCAGATTTGAATATCCAATCGCGCTGTTTGATAGTGGTCTCGGTCCTGGATGAAGTGGCGCCGGATTGGTCCGCATGAGGCTGCATCCACGAACCTAAATACAAAAACAATCGAGCTGGGGAGAGCGAGATGGAATTGGGGAGGAACAACATGTTTCGTTTGAAAATGAAGGCGCATGCAGCGAGCATCGCGCTTATTGCGCTTGGCGCGGTCATCGCATCGGCGCAGGCCCCGGCCTGGGCTGCGACGGTCACAATCGGCTCGGAAGCGGCGCTGCCGCCGCTCGATCCGCAGCGTACCACCGGCAGTGTCGGGCTCAGGATTGCAGGCGCTATCTTCGATACGCTGATCCGCGAGGACCTGTCCAAGGGCGGCTCCGGCGTCCCCGACATCGCGCCGGCTTTGGCTGAGTCATGGAGCGTTTCGGATGACGGCCTGACCTATACGTTCAAGCTACGCAAGGGCGTAACCTTCCACGACGGCACCGCATTTGACGCCCAGGCGGTGCAGACCAATTTCGACCGGCTGCTGAACAAGGAATCGGCTGTCTTCGACGAGCGTGCCAGCAGCACCATGGCCTTCCTGACGCGCTGGATCGCCAGCTCCAAGGCGGTCGACGCCGAGACCTTCACCTTGACGCTCAAGGAGGCGTTTTCCGGGCTTCCGCGCTTGCTCAGCGACCGCAGCATGTCGATCATCTCGCCTGCCGCGATGGAGAAATACAAGGGTGACGAACTGGGCTTCCATCCGGTTGGAACCGGCCCGTTCAAGCTTGCCACGCTGGAGCAGGGGCAGGCCCTGACGCTTGCCCGCAATGACGGCTACTGGCGCGGCACCCCCAAGGTCGAAACGCTGGTTTTCAAGGCCGTGACCGACCCGACCGCTCTTGCCATCGCCATGCAGACCGGTGTGATCGATGTGATCCCGAGCGCCAGCGCCGAGCAGGTGACCCAGCTTTCGGCCGAGCCGGACCTCAAGGTGCAGTACACCGATGCGGCGAACTTCTACTTCATTCGCCTCAACATGAAGGCCGAATACACCAAGGACGCCCGCTTTCGTCAGGCGCTGAACTACGCGGTCAATCGCGACTTCATCGCTGCCTTGTTCGGTGGACAGGCTGTACCGCGCGGCGGTCCCGTGCCAACAGGCAACGAGATCACTGCACTCGCGGCGGGCACCGTCAAGGAATACAATTACGATCCGGAAAAGGCCAAGGCGCTGCTTGCCGAGATCGGCCTGAAGGCACCGGTGACGCTCAAGGTGCTCGCGCCGAACAATGGCCCGGGTTTCGGTCTGTCGCCGCAGTTGATGACGCTCATTCAGCAGGATCTGGCGGCGGTTGGCGTCGACCTGCAGCCACAACTGCTCGAGTTCACGACCATGATCTCGACCGAGCGTCCGGGCTATGCCGACGATGTCCACGGCTCCTATAATGGCTGGGTCACGGGTGCCGGCAGCGCCTATGTCTTCGAGCGCCTGTTTGCGAGCTCGCAACAACCGCCCAAGGGCGTCAATCGCGGCTGGTACCAGAACGCCGATGTCGACGCCAAGCTGGCCACAGCCCGCAGCGAGCGGGACGAGGCCAAGCGTGCTGCGCTTTATGTCGATGCCGCCGCCAAGGTGGCGGAGGATGCGCCGTACCTGTTCCTCTATCAGGATCGCCTGCCGCGGGTCATCCGCAGCAACGTCAAGGGCATCGAAGCCGCAGCGTCGGTCTATATCGACTTCTCGCAGGTCTCTGTCGACTAGGGCCTGTTTCATCCCGAAGGAAATCGGGATGCGGCTTCAACTTCTGGTCCGAGCATGATCCCGGCGTAAAACCGTACGCGTTTTGCGGGATCATGCTTCGACCGTCATTTCACTATTTTTGCAAAGGGAGAGTTTTCACATGATGTTAGGTTGGCGGGCCAGGATTGGTCAGATGCGTCCGGCGACGTCCATCGAGGGCGCGGAAGAGTGGCGCTCGGTGGCACCGGTCGGTGTTGCCTTCGCCGACGCCCGCACCATCGTTCCGCGCGTCGATGACGCCGGGCTGCGGGTGATGATGAGCCAGGTTCTCGAGGCATCGCGTCAGCTTGCCACCGCCAAGGTCGACCTGATCGTCCAGTGTGGCGCACCAGGTACCTTTCTGCGTGGCCCCGGCCATGACGAGCAGGTCGTGGCCGAGATCGAGAAGGAAACCGGCATTCCCGCGATCACCATGATGGCCGCGATGATGGATGCGCTCAAGGCGGTCAACGCCCGCAAGATCGCTGTCGGCACGATCTACTCCGATGAGGTCAACGCGGCGATGACCAGCTACATGGAGGCACACGGTTTCCAGGTCCGCGCAATGGGCGGTCTCCAGATCACCGACCCATTCGAGGCCAGCCTGCACGATTCCGACAGTGCCTATCGCCTCGGTCGGCAGGTGTTCAAGGAAGCTGGCGATGCCGACGCGATCCTGATCTCGTGCGGCACCTACCGTACCTTCGAAATGATCCAGTATCTCGAAATGGACACCGGCGTGCCGGTGATCTCCAGCAACCAGGCGACGCTGTGGCGCGCACTGCGTTACCTCGGCCTTCGCGACCAGATTCCCAATCTCGGGAAACTCTGGTCCGTCGCCTAGACCGCGCTTGGGGAGGATAGCGATGTCAGAGGCAGCAACAACCGCAGGCGGCGAGGGCACCAAGCGCTCGTTCGACTTCGGCAGGCTCTTCCGCAATGGGACTTTGGTGACCGGGGTCGGCATCCTTGCCGTGATGATGTTCGTGGCGATCTTCGCCGACATCATCGCGCCGCATGATCCGTTTCGTGCTAACCCCATTGCTCGCTATCTTCCCCCACTGTCGCCCGGCTATTTCCTCGGCACCGACGAACTCGGCCGCGATATTCTGAGCCGCCTGATGTATGGCGCGCGCCTCGCTCTGCTGGTCGCGGTCGTCCCGACGGTCATTGCGCTCGTCATCGGCGGGGCGGTCGGGCTGTTCGCCGGCTATGCCGGTGGTGTCTGGGACAGCATCGTCATGCGTATCTTCGACGTGATGTTTGCTTTCCCGGGCATTCTGCTGGCACTGGGTATCAGCGCTGCGCTCGGGCCCGGGCTTTCATCGATGATCATCGCCATGATCGTTGTTACCATCCCGGCTTTCGGCAGGATCGTTCGCGGCGTCGTGCTTGGCGTCAAGGAGGAGCTTTATGTCGAGGCCGCAACTGCGCTTGGCTATGGTCACCTCAGGATCGCACTGCGTCACGTGTTGCCCAACGTACTTGCCCCGGTGCTGGTCTATGGCACGTTGCAGACCGGCCGAAACGTCATCTTGGCGGCGAGCCTGAGTTTCCTTGGTCTTGGCCCTCAGCCGCCGACGCCCGACTGGGGCCAGATGCTTGGCGGCGGCCGCATGGCGCTCGCCACCGCAGCCCACGTTGCCACCATTCCAGGACTTGCAATCGCACTGCTGGCCATCGGCTTCAACCTGCTGGGCGACGCCGCAAGAGACCTGCTCGACCCGCGCATGAAGCGCGACCGCGACTGAGCTTAGGAAATCGAGATGTTGTCCTTTATCGCACGTCGCGCCTTGCAGACGATCCCCGTGATATTTGGTGTCACGCTGGCGACGTTCCTGCTGTCGCAGATCATCCCCGGCGACCCGACCGACATATTGCTCGGGCCGGGCGCTTCCGAAGAGGCGAGGGCGCAATTGCGCCAGGCACTCGGCCTCGACCGTTCCGCCCTCGGCCAGTACCTGCTCTATCTGCAGAACCTCGTCCATGGCGACTTTGGCCAGTCGCTGACCTTCTCCAAGCCGGTTTCCGAAGTGCTTGCCTCACGCATGATGAACACCGCGCTGCTCGCATTTGCCGCCATCGTCCTGGCTTCGGTGCTCGGGGTCGCGGCAGGTACGTTCGCTGCCCTCAAGCCCGGATCGCTGCGCGATCGTGCACTGACAGTTGTTGTGTTGTTCCTGAACTCAATGCCGTCCTTTTGGCTCGGACTTCTGCTGATCCTGGCCTTCGGTCTCCAGCTTCGGCTGCTGCCCGTCAGCGGCATGACCTCAGGTGACGGCGGCTTCGTCAACTTGCTCGCGCATATGTTGTTGCCGACGCTAACGCTCGCCGCCTGGTCGCTTGCCGCGATTGCCCGGATGACGCGTTCCTCGCTCCTTGACGTCATCGGCAGCGACTATGTCCGCACCGCCCGTAGCCGTGGCATCGGCGAATGGCGTATCGTCTTCTTCCATGCCCTGCCAAACGCTATGCCGGCCGTTATCACAGTGATCGGCATGCAGATGGGCTTCCTGCTCAGCGGCGCCGTCATGACCGAGACTGTGTTCTCTTGGCCCGGCATTGGCCTTGCGATGTACCAGGCCATCTCGACGCGGGATATCCCGCTGATCCAGGGCGGCATCCTCCTTCTCGCGGTGGCGTTCGTCCTGATCAATTTCACGATCGACATCCTGTACGCCTACTTCAACCCCAAGATTAAGCTGGCCTGATCCGATGAACGCCATTTCAACGTCCATGGATGCCGTACGCCCTTCGCCGGTGCTGGAGGTCTCAGATCTTCGCGTAAGCTACGGCAGTACGCTGCGCTCGGTTCACGTCGTTAACGACGTGTCTTTCGTTGTCGGTCGCGGCGAAGCACTTGGCATTGTCGGCGAGTCCGGCTGCGGCAAGAGCCAGACCATGCTCGCCGTGCTCGGTCTTCTGCCGGCGAGCGGGCGCATCAGCGCCGGCAAGGTGAAGTTCGAGGGCCAGGACTTGGCCGCGCTGTCGGCGCGACAGTTCCGCAGCCTGCGGGGCAAGGGCATGGCGCTGATTTCCCAGGATGCGCTGTCGGCGCTCAATCCGTCGATGACAATCGGTACACAGATGGCCGAGCCGATGATCCACTATGATGGCATGAGCCGGAAGGCGGCGCGCGATCGGTGCATCGAACTGCTCGACCTTGTCGGCATTCCAGGGGCGGCGGCTCGATTGGGCGCCTATCCGCACGAGCTGTCAGGCGGCATGCGCCAGCGCGTGTTGATCGCAACCGCGATCAGCGGCAATCCCAAGGTGCTTATCGCCGACGAGCCGACCACGGCGCTCGACGTGACCATCCAGGCCCAGATCCTGCGCCTGATCGATCAGCTGCGCCGCGAGCTTGGCATGGCGCTGGTGATCATCACCCACGACCTCGGCGTCGTTGCCGGTGTCGCCGACCAGGTGGCGGTCATGTATGCGGGGCGCGTGGTCGAGTCAGGATCGACGGACGCCATCTTCAGCGAACCGCGCCATCCCTATACGCGCGCCTTGCTGGAGGCGATCCCCAAGCTCGATGAGCCAGCCGACAAGCGCCTGACCCCCATCGCCGGTCTGCCGCCAGATCCACGCCGCCCACCATCAGGCTGTGCCTTTCACCCGCGCTGCCGGCTGGTGCAACCGGCCTGCCGCGAGCAGCTGCCGGCGCTTGAAGCCAAGGACGCCGGAAACGGCCATCTCATCCGTTGTTCGGTCGATCCTTGGGCAAGATCCAATATGGCGCCAGTCCGCGGCATCGCGACATCGGGAGGGGTGTCATGACAAATCTCGACACCAGGTCTTCCATCCGGGTCGATGACCTTCATGTCCAGTTTCCGATCCGCAGCGGCTTTCTCCGCCGTCCGACCGGCGCCATCCGCGCGGTCGATGGCGTGTCTTTTGAAATTCCGGCGGGCTCGACCGTCGGCCTCGTCGGCGAAAGCGGTAGCGGCAAGTCCACAACTGGCCGGGCGCTGCTCGGACTGGCGCCGGCAAGCAGCGGTTCGGTGAACATCTTCGGCCAGGACCTTGCCGCCCTCAAGACGGAGCGCGGTGCACTGCCGCGTATCGGGCAACTGGTGTTCCAGGATCCTTATGCCAGCCTCAATCCGCGTATGACTGTCGGCGCGACATTGCGCGAAGCGCTTGTCTACCACCGTATCGTTTCCAAGGCCGATTGCGGCGCCTTCGTGCAGGAGTTGCTCGACAGCGTCGGCCTGAGGCCGGAACTCGCCGCCCGTTACCCGCTCGAACTGTCAGGCGGCCAACGCCAGCGTGTGGCAATTGCCCGGGCGCTCGCCGTGCAGCCGGAATTCATCGTGCTCGACGAGGTGGTCTCGGCACTCGACGTCAGCATCCAGGGGCAGATCCTCAATCTGCTGATGGACCTGCAGAAGAAGCGCAAGCTGACCTACCTGTTCATCACTCACGACCTCAGCGTCGTCAGGCATGTGTCGAACCAGGTCGTGGTGCTCTATGGCGGCAAGGTGATGGAGATCGCGGGACGTGATCGGCTTTTCGCTGCCCCGCACCATCCCTACACCCATGCGCTGCTTTCGGCGGTGCCTGTTCCCAATCCGCAGATCGAGCGCAACAGGGCACGTATCGAAGTGCGCGCCGAGCCGCCAAATCCGATAGCACCGCCGAGCGGCTGCCGGTTCCACAAGTCATGCCAGTTCGCGACGGAAGAGTGCCGCAGTGTCGAGCCGAAGCTGCGCGAAGTTGAAAAAGGACATCTCGCCGCCTGCCATCACATGCAGAGCGCCACAGTCCGCCGCGCGCTTGGTGCCGGCATCGCAGGAGTAACCGCGTGATGGACGCCAAGACAGAAGCCCGGGCCAAGCAGGAGACGGGCATCGTGACGGTCTTCACCTCCTTCGTCGATGGCAGTGCCTTGCCAGCCAGCGGCAACTCCGTGCCACTGGTCGATCCGGCTACCGGACAAACCTGGGCCTACGCCCGCCTCGATCCGGCATCGGCTGACGCGGCGATCGCAAGTTCCGCCGCCGCGCGGGAGTCTGGTGAGTGGGCAGACCTCACTGGGGCCGAACGGGCTGCATTGTTGCGTCGGCTGGGCGATCTCATTGCCGCCAACGCCGAGGAACTGGGCCGTCTCGAAAGCCTGGCCAACGGCAAGCCCAACCGGGCGACCTTTGGCGAGATACGGGCGACGGCGCGCTGGTACCATTATTACGCCAGCCTTATCGAGACGCATGATAGCGCCACTCGCGAGATCGGGCGCAGCGTCGAGGCACGCATCGAACGCGAACCGCTCGGCATCGTCGTTGCCATCACACCTTTCAATGGCGCCCTGTCGCTGGGATCATGGAAGCTGGCGCCGGCGCTTGCCACCGGCAATGTCGTCATCCTCAAGCCGCCTGCCGAAGCCCCGGCATCGAGTATCCGCCTGGCCGAGCTCGCCATCGAAGCGGGTTTCCCGCGCGGTGTCGTCAATGTCGTGATCGGCGATGCGGCGATCGGCGAGGCGCTGGCCACGCATCCCGATACGGCGATGGTGACCTTCACCGGCAGCACGGCGGTGGCACGGCAGTTGGGCGCCAAGGTTGTCGGCGCGATGAAGCGCTTCGTTTGCGAGGCTGGCGGCAAGTCGGCGCACCTCGTCTTCGAGGACGCCGACATCGGTTCGGCTGTCATCGCAGCCACGCAAGGTGCTTTCTCGGCAACCGGACAGACCTGCGTCGCGGGCTCGCGTCTGCTGCTGCACGCCTCGATCGCCGGCGAATTCCTCGAGCTCTACCAGGCCTCGATCAGCCGGCTGCGTATCGGTGATCCCAAGGCGGCCGATACGCATGTCGGCCCCGTTGCTTCGGCACGGCATCTCGCCCGGATTGCAGGTTTCGTCAGCGGAGCCGTGGCTGAAGGCGGCCGCGTGCTCGTCGGTGGCAAGTCCCCAGCGATGCAAGGTCCGCTCGCCGAGGGCTGCTGGTTCCAGCCGACCGTCATCGTCGATGTTACCCCCGACATGCGGATCGTGCGCGAGGAAGTGTTCGGTCCGGTCGTCACGGTCCAGACCTTCGAAACCGAGGATGAAGCCGTAGCTCTCGCAAATGCCAGCGAGTTCGGACTCGCCGCTGGTTTCTGGACCACTGACATGCGCCGTATCAGGCGCGTCAGCCGCAAGCTCAAGGCCGGAACAGTCTGGGTCAACACCTACCGCGCCATCGACGTCCGGATTCCCTTCGGTGGCTACAAGCAATCCGGGCTCGGCCGGGAGAACGGCCCCGAAGCCCTGGACGAATTCACGCAGATCAAATCGGTCGTTACCGACTACGCACCGGCGATCGACCCCTTCGCTTATTAGAACAAACGTCAAGTACTGAAAGGACTGGCAGATGGACCACCAAAGCGCGCAGCTACGAGCTCCGATCATCGTCGACGCATTGCAATTCAACAAGCCGGAGCGCGCCCGCTTCCTCGAATGGCAGAAGGGACGCGTCGGCTGTGTGCACGTGACGCTGGCGATCTGGGAATCGGCGCGCGAAACACTGTCGGCCATCGGCGAGTGGAACCGCCTGCTTGAGAACAACGCCGACCTGATCGCCCTGGCGACCACCGCAGACGAGATCGAGGCCATTGCCGCCTCTGGCAGGACTGCCATCGTCTACGGCTTCCAGGACACCTCGCCCTTCGAGGACGACATCGAGCTGATCGAGATCTTCTACAAGCTCGGCGTCCGCATCGCACAGCTGACTTACAATGTGCAGAACCGCATCGCCTCTGGCTGCTGGGAATCGGATGAAAACGGCGTGTCGCAGTTCTTCGGCCGCAACGTGATCGCCGAAATGAACCGTCTCGGCATGCTGATCGACGTGTCTCACTGCACCGAGCGCAGCTCGAGCGATGCTATTGAATACTCCTCGCGGCCTATCGCCATCACGCACGCCAACCCTTCGGCTTTCGTCGGCACCGACATCGAATTGAACCGCCGCAACAAGTCGACCGCGTTGATCAAGCGTCTCGCCGAACGCAACGGCGTTCTCGGCCTGTCGATGTATCCCAAGATCATGCGCGATGGCTCGAATTGCACACTCGACACCTTCACCGAGATGGTCGCGTGGACCGTCGAAACCATTGGTATCGACGCCGTTGGCATCGGCACCGACTTCTATGACGGCTGGCCGGTCAGTGAGATCAAGTGGTGGCGTGCCGGACGCTGGGCTCGCGAAAGCGCTGTTCCGATCACGGGCTTTTCGAGCTGGCCGTCCTGGTTCCAGTCGCCGGTCGATTTCCCAGCCCTGATAGACGCGCTGGAAAAGCGCGGGTTCTCGTCTGAAGAGGTTGCGAAGATCGCTGGGGGCAACTGGGTGCGCCTCTTCCGCGAAAGCTTCGCGCCGATGCAGTGAGGACATGATGGCTTCGAAGGATACGGGCGCCGGTCTGGACGTCATTGTCATTGGTGGAGGCCACAACGGCCTCGTTGCGGCCGGCTATCTGGCGAAGGCCGGCCTGAAAGTCGCGGTACTGGAGGCGCGGGATATCCTCGGAGGGCCATGTGGCGCCATCGAGTTCCTGCCTGGCTTCCGTAGCTCGATCACCAATTCGCCCGGGTCCTTCGAGCCGCGAATTCTCCGTGACCTCGACCTCGAAGGTCACGGATTGCGTTTCCACCGCACCGACCCCAACGTCGTCCATGCCTTTCCACAGGGATGCTTCATCGGCTGGCGCGACCGCGACGCGGTCGCTGCCCAGCTCGACGCCTTTGCCCCGGGGGAGGCCGCCCGCTACAGCAGCCTGCTATCGCGACTGGAGGAGCTTGGCCGCCATCTCGGCGTCTCGGTGTTCGAGCCCTCGCGCAGTCTTGCTGCGATGGCGCGGAATGTGCCGTTGGCTCAGGAGCGCCTGTTTGAGCAGGTGTTCCTCGGCAGCCTGCGCGAACTGCTCGACGAAAATCTCCGCTCCGAACAGGCCAAGGCGCTGCTGGGCATGGTTGCGCTCAACGCGACATTGGCGCCGCCTTCGGCACCTGGTACTGCCATCGGTTTGATGATGCGGCCGATTTCGCTCGCATCGTCGCCGGCGCTCGACGCCAACGATCCAAGGCGGACCGCGCTGCGTGGTTCGACCGGCCTGCCGATCGGCGGCATGGGTGCAATCATTGATGCTCTCCGAAGCGTACTGCTTGCGCATGGCGGCGAGGTCCACATCAACACGCGGGTTGCCTCAGTGCTGCACGAGCATGGTCGTGCCGTCGGCGTCGTCACTGCGTCAGGGCGGGAGTTCCGCGCACGGCGGATAATCTCGGCAATCAATCCACGGACGCTGTTTGCCGACATGCTGGATGACGCTGCCGTAGGGGCTGAAATGCGTCGCGAGGTTGCCGCGGTGACAATGCGTGGCTCGGCCTTCAAGATGTTCCTCGCGCTGGATGGTTTGCCGAGCTATCGCGGCCTGCCTGATGGGGTGAGCTCGGAGCAGGTCGCCGGAACTCAGTTCCGAATTGCCTCGTCGCTCGCGCATATCGAAGATGCCGTACTCGACGGTCTCCGCGGCGTACCGTCCGACGAGCCGATCATGTGGGGGCTGATCCCGAGCGTCTCGTCGCCGGAACTCGCACCGGCAGGCAAGCATATCTTGAGCGTCAATGTCTGGCATGCACCCCACGATCTGCGCCAGGGCAATTGGGATGCCGAAAAGGAAGTCTTCGGCCGCCGCTGCATCGACGTGCTAAGTCGCTTGCTGCCGGATCTCAAGGAGCGGATCGTCGGCCATCATTTCATGAGCCCGGTCGATCTCGAGCGTGAACTCGGACTCGTCGGCTCCAACATCACCCATGGCGACATGCTGCCCAACAACCTGTTCGGCGCGCGCCCTCATATTGCCGCCAATGATTATCGAACGCCGCTGGATGGCCTCTATCTGAGCGCGTCGGGCACCTGGCCCGGCGGCTACGTCACCGGCATCCCCGGCCACAACACGGCCGCGGCCGTGCTTGCCGACATCGCCAACGCCACCCACAGACACGTCAGGGGAGCTTCATGGAATTCCTAGTCAATATCACGCTCAAATGGTCCGAAAACATGGACCCGGAGCTCAAGGAACGGATCATCGTCGAGGAGCGGGCACACGCCGCCGAACTGATCAAGCAAGGTCATCTCGTGCGGATGTGGCGCGTGCCGGCGCGGTTCGAGAACTGGGGGCTGTGGCGGGCCAGGGATGCCACCGAACTGCACGACATCATCTCCGGGCTGCCGGCGTTTCCCTGGATGATTCAGGTCAACGTGCATCCGCTGGCGCGCCACGCCGTGGATCCAGCGCCCTACGTCGCCGCCGCCTAGCCCTTGTCGTGCCGCCTCTGGAGGCGGAACCCTCCAAGCATCATCTTTCGTCTAAGGCGCAGCCCATGCTCAACGCATCCCAATTGACCGGCATCCTGCCAGCCATTCCGACGCCGGTGCGCTCGGACGGAAGCGTGGATGAAGCGGCCACCAGGAAACTCGTCGGCTATCTGCTGGCGGGAGGCGTCAATGGCCTGCTGCCTCTCGGCGGAACCGGGGAATACGGAGCCCTGTCGCGCGCGGCGCGCATTCGCATGGCATCGGTTTGCGTCGAGTGCGTCGCATGCAGGGTGCCTGTCATCGCTGGCGTGCTCGACCCCGGCTATTACGACGCGCTTGCGGCAGCGCATGACTTCGCATCCGCCGGCGTAGACGCCCTTCTGGTCGTGACGCCCTACTACACCAATCCAACCCAGGCAGGCCTGCGTGACTACTTCCTGCGCTTTGCCGATGAAGCGCCGCTGCCGATCCTGCTTTACGAGATTCCCTACCGTACCCGCATCGCGCTGGACCCTGAGGTGACGCACCTGCTGTCTCGGCACGAGCGCATCATCGGCATGAAGGTCTGCAACACCGACATGTATCATTTCCTTCGTGTGGTCGCCGGCGTCGACAAGGATTTCGCCGTCCTCAGCGGAGAGGACAGCCTGTTTCCACTGCATGTCGCAGCCGGGGCGCATGGCGGCATCGTCGTCACGGCAAGTTTTTTGCCGCGTGCCTGGCGGCGAATGTTCGACCTCGCATCCCAAGGCCGGACCAGGGAGGCATTGCGGCTGCATCAGCAGCTCTTTCCCCTGATCAACCTGGCTTTTGCCGAAACCAATCCGGGGCCGCTGAAGTCGGTGCTCGACCTGATTGGCGTTGACGCGCCCGATGTCCTTGCGCCGCTGGTTCAGCCGGCATCTGGTTTGCAGGCCCGGCTGCGATCGGAAGTCGAGCACCTGCTTGGCGTCTGCGAGAACGCATAGCCCAAAGCGCCGAGGTTATCGCAGGGATCAGTTCAGATGCTCGGCGATCTGAGCCACGGCCGCAACGATCAGTTGGGCATGTGCTGAGCGAGCTTCAACGGTGGCGCGCGCGGCAGGCGTCGAGATGCTGATCGCGGCGATAGGGCGCCGGTCCGGCCCGCTGATTGCGGCGCCCGTTGCAAACACGCCGTCGCGCCATGAGGCGGTGGTGGCATAGCCGCGCGATGCGATGTCGCGCAGTTCGACGAGCAGGTCACTGAGCGGCAACGCCGCTGACACAGCACTCGCCTGGCTGTCGGCCCTGACCGCTTCGCCATAGTTCCGTTCGATGTCCGCCTCCGGCATCTGCGCCAGCATGGCCTTGCCGGTTGCGGTGACAAGCACCGGCGCGCGGCCCCCGAGCGGCTCGACATGGCGCACCGCATGCGGGCTTTCCAGACGTTCGATCAGGACAATTTCGGCATCATCCAGAACCGCCAGATGGATGGTCTCGCCGGTCTCGCGCCGAAGTTTTTCCATCACCGGAACCGGGCGCAATAAGGGAGTGAGGACATGAAGAAATACGTAGCCACAGTTGCGTGCGCAGCGGGCCTATTCGCGCTGGCGCCGTGCATGGCGTCAGTGCGCGACCTGACCATCGTTGCATGGGGTGGGGTCGGTCAGGATGCGCAGCGCGCGGCCAACTTCGAGCCCTATGCCAAAGGCAACTGGCAAAAAGGTTCTGGAGGACCAGACCCCCTTGCTGGCCAAGGTTCGCCGCGTGGTCGAGTCCGGCAATGTGACCTGGGATCTGCTTGATCAGGAATCGGCGGAAGCGGTAATCGGCTGCGAGGAAGGCTTGTTTGAAAAGCTCGACTGGAGCCAGATCGACAAGTCCAAATATGCTGACCACGTCCACAGCGAGTGCGGCTACGGCTTGTACACCGCTGGCAACATTCTGGCTTATGACGGCGACCGTTTCGCCAGTACACCCCCCACCAGATGGGCAGATTTTTTCCACACCGCCAAGTTCCCCGGCAAGCGCGGATTGTGGAATACGCCGAAGGGTGCGCTTGAGGTTGCCTTGATGGGCGACGGAGTTCCGGTCAGCGAAGTCTACAAGGTGCTGCGCACACCGGAAGGTGTCAATCGTGCCTTTGCCAAGCTCGGCTCGATCAAGAGGGAGATCCTGCTTTCGAATTCGGGTGCCGAGTTCCTGAGCCGTCTCGCCAGCGGCGAGTTTGTCATGACCACTGCATGGAACGGCCGTATCGCTACCACCAACGCCACCGACAAGAAGAACTTTAAAATCGCGTGGGATCGACGAGCATCCCGAGCTTCAGGCGGAATATACCAAGCGCACCTTCTACAGCTCGACCAGCCTGGCTTCGCTCGATCACCTTTCCGATGACGTCAAGGCGCAGCTTCCGCTGATCCCCGATCGCCTGAAGAACACAGTGCCGGTGGACGACGAGTTCTGGGTCGAGAACCTGGACAGCCTGACCGAGCGCTTCAACACCTGGGCCGCGCAATAGCCGAACTGAATACCTAAGCATCCTCCCAATGCTGGCGGCGGTCGTTGAACGGCGGCCGCCGCTCTTCTCGGAGAAAGACGTGACCATTCTAGCTAGGACAATGCGAACCAGGTGGGCGTCCAGCTCGCTGCTGATCGCAACCCTCTTTGCGTTCTTGCTTGCCTTCTATTTCTATCCCATCGTCTCATTCCTGCTGCGCAGCGCCAGCACGTCCGAAATCACCGACACCATTCCGGCAACGGCGACCGCACTTGCCCAATGGGACGGTGAAGGCCTGCCGGGCGAGCCGGTCTATGCCGCGCTCGTTTCCGATCTGAATGCCTCGGCGCATGCGGCTGCGATCCTCGGACGTCGCCTGAATGCGCTGGAGCCTGGCATGCGCACTGTCGAGCGCAAGGCAGCCGCCGATCGCGCGCGACCTGACTTCGGCCACGCCCGCCGAGGCGAAGGCGAAGCTGGTCGAAGCGGACGAAAAAAAATGGGGCGCTCCGGCGACCTGGAAGCTTCTGAGGCACGAGACTGGGGTGGCGACCTCCACCTTCCTGCTCGCTGCGATCGATGTGCAGCGAAAAGCCGACACGCTCGTGCTCAAGTCCGGCAACGACGCTCTGTTCCTGCCAATCTTCCTGCGCACCTTGACGATCTCGTTTACCGTTACGCTGATCTGCATCGTTATCGGCTACCCCGTTGCGTGGGTCATCGCCATGGCGACCCCGCGCACAGCCGGCTGGCTGATGCTTTTGGTGCTGGTGCTGTTCTGGCTGTCCATCTTGGCGCGCACCGCTGCAGCTGGAGTTCAACTGCTTCGGCGTGATCCTGGTCATAGTGCACGTGATGCTGCCGTTCCTTGTCCTGCCGTTGTGCAATTCGATCAGGGCCATCCCGAAGTACTATTTCCAGGCCGCGGCCAATCTTGGGGCGCCGCCGGTACGCGCTTTCATGCACGTCATCTTCCCGCTCACCGTGCCGGGCATGTGGGCAGGCGGCTTCATCGTCTTCATCCTGTCGATCGGCTATTACATCACGCCCGCGCTTGTCGGCGGCCCGAACGACCAGATGATCAGCTCGTTTATCGCCTTCTATACCAACCAGTCGATTAACTGGTCGCTTTCCTCGGCGCTCAGCGCCTGGCTGTTGAGCGGCATGCTAGCGCTGGTGATGCTGAGCCAACGCCTCATCGGCCCGATGATCAGGAGAGTGACATGAACACACACCGCGCTGCATCTGGGCGAGGCTGGACGATTTTCGTGCGTGTTTCGGCAGCGCTTGTCTTCGCCTTCATGCTATTGCCGCTGTTGGTGCTGATCCCAGTGTCGCTTACCTCAGAGACGCTTCTGGTGCTGCCAACGCCAGGCTATTCGCTGCGCTGGTATCAGGATGTCTTCCACAATCCGATCTGGCTGAATGCCCTGCGCAACAGTCTGACCATCGCCTCGATTACCACCGTGGTGGCATTGGCCTAGAATAAGGCCGAGGAGAACTCTGTTCCCGGTTTTTAGCGTTCTCGTGTTGATTTGTAAGTCTTTGAGCTGACGTGCCTATTGACGAGGCTACATTGCCCCCCAAGGCTGAGGTCGTATGCTCGCACGAGGTTCCCGATATGGCCTTGCCGGGTAGGGTGGCAACGTACCGTTTACCATGCCTTAACCGTGTTTGTTTACCACCTGGTTACAGTTGGCGGTTTGGCCTTGATCCGCCGCGAAGAAGTGGTCGGAAAGGTAACGGGTTGGCGTCGCTAATGTCCTACTACGGAACGACAGTGGCGGTTTTGAGCGCCTGCCTTGCAGTGGCGGGATGCGCGAATGGCTCCGTGCGGCAGGCTCCCATCGCCCAGACCGACAAGGTCGTGACCGGTAGCGTTGGTGGCCTCACTTCGATCAACACGAATCCTGAGATACTTGCCGCCGACGCGCGGCGCGATGCGGCGCGCGAGGATATAGCGCGGGCGCGGGCGACGATGTTGCCAAATGTGGGCATAGAGGCGAGCGCTGGCGTCGCGACCGGCTATGGCGACGATTTCGACACCCGTACCACCGGCAATGCTTATTCTTATGCGCTGAGAGCCGACTTCCCTCTGTTTCAAGGCGGCAGGGGACAGGCCGCTGTGGCCGCGGCAAAAGCTGAGTATCGTGCGAGCGGCGAGGTCGCCAACGACCGTCGGGTCTCCGCAGCCTATGAGTTGGCGCTTTCTCTTATCGAGGTTCACCGGCAGAAAGGCGCGGTCGAGATCCTGGGCCGGCAGGCAGCCCTTCTCACCAAACTCAAACGCGGCATTGAGACAGAAATGAAGGCGGGAGCAGCCAGCCGCGTGGACGTGGACGATGTCGAACGCCAGTTGTCACGCCTCTCTGTCGAGCGTGAGCGTGCCAGACTGCTGATTGCCCAAGCAAGTCGCACCGCCTTGCGGCTTGGCGTTTCGCCGGAGACCAAACTGCCGGCTGTGGCCAAGCTTTACCTACCGAGCGATGAACAGGACCTCATCGAATTGGCGGTCAACAACAATCCTCGCGTCAGGGAGCGTGCTGCGCGCGCGGATGCTGCCAAGGCCCGTGTCAGTGGGGCGAAAGGTGACTTGTTGCCGACCGTTTCGGCTGGACTGAGCATAGGCGGTGGCCAGGATACGCTTCCCGGCGTCGACCGCAATGTCGTGGGGCGTGGCGAGGTACGGTTCTCCATGCCGATCTACACCGGTGGGCGGGTCAGTGCGACCATCAGGCAACGCAATGACGAGAACCGTGCGGCGGTGTTCGAAGCCGATGCGGCACGAATTGGCGTGACCGCAGCGATCCGTACCGCGTTCGATCGCCGCGCGGTCGCAGGGCGAATGTTCAGCTTGGCTCAGGCAGAAAGGCGTAACGCCGCGTCGGGTCTCGAAGGCGTGCGCGCGGAGCGGAAAGTGGGCGAACGCTCCACCTTCGACGAGATCAGGGCGATCGCCGACCTCGCCAATTCGGAGATCAACCTGAATGGTGCGCGTTTCGACGTGATCGCAGCCGACTATACGCTCGCAGCGGAAACTGGCCTGATCGGTGAGCTTTTCGGCGTGCCGCTCGTCCAGCAGACGGCAACGACTGACTAGTGCCTGTTTGCACTCTTCGCGGTCATGCTCCGACCCTGGCTACTCGGCTGCCATGCCGTAGACCGCACCACCCAACGGTTCCTTCAGCCGCTTCTTGATCCGGTCGGCAAGGATGCGCACAAAAGGCTCAAGCACCATGCCGTCATGGTCTCCCGGTACCTCCTGCACGGTCAGATCGGCGACATAGGGCGTCCAGCCATTGTCGGCCATGGCAATGTTGCGGCCGTCTTGCAGCATACGCCCGCCGCTCAGGCGATAAATGACGTTGAGCTTCGGCCGAAGCAGCAGCACCCTTCCCGCATAGGGCTTCAGCTCATAGCGGGGAAGCGCCATGCGGAAAGCGGTTTCGATCGCCAGATTGTGGAATTGCTCGGAGGCTTGCTCAGCCCGCTCGGCATCGGCACGGCCCCCGGCTTGCTGTTTCCAACGCCGGCGGTCGCCGATCCAGTTGGCAACGAAGTTCAGGCGCTCCCGGCGCAGGTCCTGAACCTTCATGAAGAGCCTGTCGCGCAAAGATAGCGGAGGTTGCGTCGGCAAGGGCGTATCCAGCAGGATCAGTTGTGCGACTTCCTCACCTTGGTCGCGCAGCTGCTGCGCCATCTCGTATGCGACGAGACCCCCGCCGGAAAACCCTCCCAACAGATACGGGCCGTGCGGTTGGACGGCTCGGACCTCCTTCAGATTATCGCGCGCCATCGCAATGAGACTGTCGTGTGGTTCTTGTTCTCCATAGAGGCCACGCGCCTGGAGCCCATAGATCGGTCGATCGGTGCCGAGTTGCATGGCCAGCTGTCGAAGATTGAGTACATTGCCGAACATGCCAGCGCACAGGAAGAACGGCGTTGCGCCGCCCGAGCGCCCCGAAGTCATGGCGACAAGGTGGGTCGCCTTCTCGATCTTCTTGTCATCCGGAGCGGCGCCGCCTTCCGTCTTGGCAGAAAGCGGCACGGCCTGCTCGCCGATAAGCGCCGCGCACTCGGCGATGGTCGGGGCCTCGAACAGGACCGAGATCGGCAGGTCGAGCGCGAACCGCTTCCTGATCATGCGGAACAGGCGCACCGCGATCAAAGAATGGCCGCCGATGTCGAAGAAACTGTCGTGCACGCCGATCTTTTCGACACCAAGCAATTCGGTCCAGAAACCTGCAAGGGTGCGTTCTATCTCGTCTCGCGGCGCGACGTAGTCATTGTCGAGGTCGGGACGCTCGAAGACCTCGCCAGAGCCTTGGATTTCCAGGCGCGGTTGCGCTGCCCGCTTGCGCAACGCGCCAAGATCCATCGAACTGACGATCGGTTGCGGCTGACCGCTCCGGAGCGCGCGGATCATCGCTTCGAAGCCTTCTGAGGGAAGGATGCCCTGGCTGACTTGAGCGGCGAGCTGCAAAGCCGCTGGCGAGAGTTGCTCCTTGTCATCGCCTGCAGACTTGCGCGCGCGATCGACGCTATGCGACGCTGCCAAAGCAAGATCGTCATCGAGCCGCTTCATCACGAAACGTTCGATCTCCGCAACGATGCTGCCGTCCGGTTCGGCAATGGTGATGTCGAAGGATGCGTAGCCGTCGCCGAGATCGGAGATTTTGCTAAGCCGTGCCCAACTGACGATCGTTTCAGGAAGTGTCCTAAACAGCGCGATGCTGCCATAAGACATCGGCGCCCATAGGGCGTGCGATGTGGCATGGCCGGGCGCGAGATCGAGCGCAAATCCGGTAGCGATATCCAGCAGCGCCGGATGCGCGATGAAGCCAGCAGCGATGTCGTTGCGATAGGCCCCGTCGAGGCTGAGTTCGGCGAAGGCTTCCCGGTCCCCGCGACCAAGCGAGCGCAGCACTTGCCAGCGCGGACCGAAGCGGATGTGGGCTTCCTGGACGGAGCGTAGTGCTGCTCCATCCTCGGCGCGCTGGCCTGCGATCAACCGCGCCGACGCTGCTGCCAGTTCTTCGGTTGCATGTGGCTTGGCGCGACGTTTGCGCAGTGTCGCTTCGCTGTGGAGGGTGAAACCTTCCGACACCACTTCGGCATCGGCGGCGGTCACGAACACGCGCTTGATGTCGCCGTCCGCCGCCAGTCGCACGCGCAGGATTTTCTCGCCCCGGTCGTCGACCTCGAGCGGACGGAGGAAGAAGAGATCTGCAATCTCTTGTCCCTGATCGGCGCCATATTCCTTGATCGCCTGCGCGATGATCTCGATCGTGCCGGTACCTGGCAGAATGGCCTGACCTGACACGAGCCGATGCTCGTCGAGCATCCAATGGCTGCGGGGCGAAATTCGTGTCTCAAGCCACACCTCGCCTTGTGCGTCCTCCACCCATTGGTTGAAGAACGGGCCCTGTGCTGAGCCACGATGTGGGTTTGGCGCTTCCAACTGGACGGTCTGACCCGTGGCTCGCGCGGCCAGTCCGACATCGTTCCAGACGCCCCAGTGCAAGGCAACGGTCTTTCGGGCGTGATCGGAGAAGCGGCTCTCAGCAAAGGCGTTGAGAAAGGCATTGGCGGCGACGTAATCGACTTGGCCGGCGGGCGCGGTATCGGTGCTGGTCGACGAAAACAGCACCAAGAGGTCGAGCGGCCTGTCCTTGAAAACCTGGTCGAGGACCACGGTGCCGTGCAGCTTAGGCGACAGCACATTCTCCATCTCCTCCAGCGATTTCAACTGGATCAGATTGTCGTCTACGAGACCCGCCGCGTGGAACACGCCATTGATGTCGCCAAAGGTGGCGCGCGCCTTTTCGGCTACCACCGTCATCTCTTCGACGTTGCTTACGTCAGCCGTCATGTAGAGCACTTCCGCGCCCATTGCTTCCAAGGTCTGGATCGCTTCGATGGCGCGGCGCGTGCGGTCGTTGCGCGAAAGCGGAAGGGTCTGATTTGCCCACTCACCCCGCGGCGGAAGTGCCAGGCGCCCGATCAGAACCAGCTTCGCCTGGTAACGTGACACCAGTTCGCCCGCGATGACCTGCGCAAGATCGCCCAGGCCACCGGTGATCAGATAAACGCCGCCTTCGCGCAGCAGACTGGCATCTGCGTTGGCGACGGAGAGGGGGTGTTTTTCGTAGCTGCGAACCCAGCGCCTGCCTTTTCGATAAGCAACCGTTTCAGAAGCGGGCGACGCGAAGATATCGTCCCACAACTGCTCGATTTGTTGGCCCAGCAGCGAGGTGGCGAAGTCGCTTGTCGGCTTCCGTGACCGCAACAAGCCGCCCTTATCTGGTAGCATCGGCGCGGAAAATTCAAGGTCGATGATGCGGACCGTGGCGCCGTGCATCTCCTTTGGCATGACGAGCGCGGGACCAAGGACGGTCGCTTTTTCCGGGTAGGGCAGGGGCTCGCTGCCCACCCGCTGCATGCCGTTTGTCACGACCGTGATCTTCGGCTCTAGGCCCTCGATGTCGCCAAGGGCCTGTGCGGTGAAGAACAGACTCTGAAAGCCTCGCTCCTGATTTCGGTTGAAGAAGTTGGAGCCCGGCCGGAAGGTTTCTTCACCCGTTACGAGCCAGAGGTGCACGATGCGCTCCGGGACACCGCCGTCGCCGGCGAGCCCTGAAAACAGCGCGTCATAGCCTGGCCGCTCTTGCTCTGGGCATAGCGTGTAGTCGCCGGCACCATGCTGAACAAAGCCGTCGCCCGCCTTGACCGTCGCAACGCGATGTCCCTTGGCGCGAAGCCTCTCGACCAGCGCTGTACCAAGGCCGGTGTCGTCCATGAAGATTAGCCACGAAGCAGGCTGGGCGTCTGCGTCGCTCGCTACATCAGCCAAAGCCTGTCTCCAGCTTGGCCGGTAACCCCAGTCCGCCATATCAGCCAGCTTGCCGATGAAGTCCTGCTCGCTGTCGTTTGCTGCGGCTGCGACACTGCGCTCGATGAAGTAGCGCTGATGCTGAAACGGATAGGTTGGTAGCGACACGCGCCGCGCGCCGCTTCCCTCCCATAGCCTGGCAAGGCTCAAGTCGAGACCGGTCGCCCAGGCGCGGCCCATCGCGGCGAGGAAGTGCACGCGGTCGTCGGTGACATCGTCGGCATGCGGCAGACTGTTGATGACCTGGTTCGCCTCGATGCCCGGCTGGAGCTTGACCAGCGACGACAGGGCGCGGCTCGGGCCGACCTCGACATAGACACGCCCCGGCTGCGCCGAAAGCGTGGCCAAGCCCTTGGCGAAATGCACGGTCGATCGAAGATGCCGGACCCAGTAGAGCGGGTCGCGCGCCTGAGCCTCGCTCAGCCATTCCCCGGTCAGATTCGAGACGATTGGGATGGTCGGCGCGCGCAGGTCGATGCTGCGGAGGAAGGCTTCGAAGCGGTCGAGGATCGGGTCCAGCATCTGCGAATGCGCTGCGATGTCGATGGCAATGCGCGATGCGTCGATGCCGTGCTCGGCGAGCCTGCTGCGCAGTGCTTCCAGATCCTCGTTGCGGCCCGAAACCACGCAGAGTTCGGGTGCGTTCACCGAGGCGAGGTCGAGGGCCGGGTTCATGTATTGCAAAAGCGCTTCGGGCGACAAGGGAACTGACAGCATGCCGCCGGCCTCGACCGTGTCGAACAGTTCGCCGCGCAGGCGAACGAGATTGACCACGTCGCGGAAGCTCATGACGCCTGCGATGCAGGCGGCGGCATTCTCGCCCATCGAGTGACCGATCAGCGCCGATGGCTTGATGCCCCAGCGCAGCCACAGGCGGGCGATGGCAATTTCGACGATCAGAATGGCGGGAAGCTGGACAGAAGGCCGCAGGAAATCGCTGGCCGCCTGGGATGGGTCGGTGTCACGGGTGAGCCAGACGCGGCGGATCTCGGACGCGGCTTCTGGCTTGAGATAATTCAAGCCCTCATCAACCGTCGCACGAAATCCTGCATCCTCACCGTAGAGGCTGCGCGTCATGCCCACATGCTGCGCCCCGCCGCCGGGAAATAGGAATACGGCATTTGCGGCTTCGATAGTGCTGTGGCTGTGGACGCGCTTTGGGTCGGTACCAGAGAGTAGGGCGGTCGCCTCGTCGCGGCTGCGTGCCGCGATGGCACGGCGGTGCTCAAAATGCTTTCGGCCCGCAAACAAGGTGTAGGAGACGTCGGCAAGCGCCAGTGATGGCTGTCGCACCAATTCCTCTCCGACCTGCTCCATCGCACGGTCGAGCGCCTTGCGATTCTTGGTGGCAAACACGAAGAGCTGCGGCTCCCGTTCGCCCATGCTCGCTGCACCGGTAACTGGCCTAGGTGCTTCCTCAAGTATCGCATGCGCGTTGGTACCGCCGACGCCCAGCGAGTTCACTGCCGCACGTCGCGGACCGGCGCCTCTTGGCCAGGAGGTCAGCTTGTCGTTGACGATGAACGGGCTGCGAGCGAAGTCGATGGCCGGATTTGGCTTTTCGAAGTTCAGCGTCGGCGGCATTTCGCCATGCTTGAGCGCCAACGTCGTCTTGATGATGCTGACCACGCCGGCAGCAGTGTCGAGGTGGCCGATATTCGATTTCACCGAGCCTACACGGCAAAAGCCGGTACGGACAGTGCTCTGCCGGAAGGCCTGGGTCAGCGCCTCGATCTCGATCGGATCGCCGAGATAAGTGCCGGTTCCATGGCATTCGACATATTGGATGTCATCGGCTGAGACACCGGCGAGACCTTGCGCCTCTATAATCGCCTCGGCCTGGCCGGTGACGCTCGGTGCGAGATAGCCGGCCTTGCTGCTGCCGTCATTGTTGACAGCTGTCGCCTTGATGACAGCGTGGATGATGTCGCCGTCGGCGATCGCGTCGGTCAGCCGCCGCAGGACGACCACGCCGGCGCCGCTGCCGAAAACGGTGCCGTCAGCGCGATGGTCGAAGGCGCGGCAATGGCCGTCAGTCGAGAGGATTTCGCCGTCTTGAAAGAGATAACCACGCCGGTGCGGCAACTCGATCGTGACGCCGCCAGCCAGCGCCATTTCGCATTCGCCGGCAAGCAGGCTCTGGCAGGCGGTATGAATTGCAACGAGCGAGGTCGAGCAGGCGGTCTGGACGTTTATGCTCGGACCGCGAAGGTCGAAGGCGAACGAGGCGCGGGTGGCCAGGAAGTCCTTGTCGTTGCCGGTATGGCGCAAAAGGAACATACCAACCTGGTCGACGAGCTGGCGGTTGCTGCAGACGTTGAAATAGAAATAGGAGCCCATGCCGCAGCCAGCGAAGACGCCGACGGGACCGGCACTCGAATCCGGCGTACGCCCGGCATCTTCCATGGCCTCCCAGGCGCATTCCAGGAAATGCCTGTGCTGGGGATCCATGATCGCCGCTTCCTTGGGGCTCAGCCCGAAGAATTCGGCATCGAACATCTCCATGCCTGGCAGTTCGGAGGTGCGGCGCACATAATTCGGCAGATGGATGCGCGCGGCGGACTCACCGCCAGCCAGCAGTTCTTCTTCCGTTACATCGCGGATGGATTCCACGCCGCCGCGCAAATTGTCCCAAAACTCGCGGACATTTCGCGCGCCGGGCACGCGAAGCGCCATGCCGATAATGGCGATGTCATTCGGAGACATCTGATCGGTTTCATGCATCACAAAATGTCCGTTATTCCATTTGGCATTTGTCGATGCGTCGTCCCCGACCGCAACACCAGCCAATATCTATCCGTTCTGCAGGGCAAATTCATTCTAAGGAACAGGGAAATGAAAACGACGTTAAGCTTTCCGTCACGAGGACACACTTGCGGCGAGTTCCACGATATTGACTCCACTGCAATGAAACAGCCTTAACCAAACATTGAAGTCTTGATGGAAAACAGGGAGGGTATGCTCATTCTTGTTTAGATCAATTCGTATACAGATGCCGCAACAATCGCAGTTCACGGGGTCGGGCCACATGCCTTCGGGGCAATTGAAATGCGTTCTGATCGGGGACGAGTCGCTTCTGGTGCAATGCGCTGAGATCGTGCGGTCGCACGGCCATGCCATCGCAATGATCGTGACGAACAGCGCGTCGATCCGAAATTGGGCGCAAGCCCTTGATCTTTCGCTCTGCGCCTTTGATGGGAATGTCGAGCGGCAGCTTGCGAATGTTGACTATGACTGGCTTTTCAGTGCCGCCAATCTGCGCATCATTCCCGATGCGCTTTGGCAAACTGCAAGGCAAGGTGCGGCGAATTTCCATGACGGACCGTTGCCGCGTTATGCCGGCCTCAACGCGCCGGCCTGGGCCATCCTGGAAGGCGAAGCAAACCACGGCGTCACCTGGCACGCGCTGACGGCACGGGTCGACGAGGGTGAAATCTACACCCAGCGCATGGTCGAGATCGGCTCGGACGAAACGGCACTCACCCTCAATACGAGATGCTTCGAAGCCGGCATCGCGACCTTCGAGGAGATGCTGTTCGCCATCGAAGCGGGCACGCTTACGCCGCGGCCGCAGGATCTGTCGCAGCGAACCTATTATGCCAGGGACCGTCGCCCACCGGTGGCCGGAACGCTGCGCATCGATCGGGACGCGCAGTCCCTGTCGCGTTTGGTGCGCGGGCTCGATTTCGGTTCGGGCTATGCCAACCCGCTGGCTTGCGCGAAAATCCGGACGGAAGACGGCCTGTTCGCCATCACGAAGTTCGAGCTCCTCGGCCACGCCGACGGGCAACCCGCAAGCACGGTGATTTCGGTTTCTGATGACGGCGCCGTCATTGCCGCGGCGGACCAACAGGTGCTGGTGCAGGGAATTGGCCTTGCGCGGAATGCGGGCAAGACGCTGAGTTCCTGCCTTCATCAGGGGATGCGCCTGCCGCTGTTGACCGATGCCGAAGAGCAGGCGCTGGACGAGGCAGTCGCCCGGGCCGCCCCCCATGAGAGGCGTTTTCGCGAGGCGCTTGCCGCTGCGCGCGATATCGACCTGCCCGACGTCAAGGCATGGTCACCTGACGGCGGCGCGCAGGTAATCGCGCAGCCGTTGCGACTGCCGATCCCGGCAGGTTCGCGTGCAGCCACCATCGCGGCTTTCCTAGTGCGCTTCTCCGGCCAGGATTCCCTCGACATCGCCTATGCGACGGATGCCGTCGTGGCACTGGACAGCCAGTTTCCCGGATATTTCGCGAAGTCGGCTCCGTTCCGCATCGAGTCGTTGGATGGCGAAGCAGTCGGGTCATTCGTGGCCCGGACAAATGAAGCTTTGGGGAAGCTGCGCGAGGGCGGCACTTATGTGTCCGATCTCGCGGAGCGCGTTCCCGGACTGGCCCTTCCGCGCTTGACCATTGGGTTGGTTGAAGCCGCTTCACCCTCCCGGGCAACGCTCATCGATGGCACGGCGCTGACATTTGTGCTCGGCGAGGACGAGATGCTCGTGCTGGCCGATCGTGCTCGGATCGCGGATCGCGACCTTGCGGACATGCTTTCCCGATTGGGCATTTTCGCAGGCACATTTGTAGGTGGCGACAAGGTTTCAGATCTTCCGCTGATGTCGGAAGAAGAACGCCAGCGAGTGCTCTACGGCTGGAACGAGACCGTGCGCGACCACGATCGCACCATATGCGTCCACACGCTGATCGAGCGCCAAGCCGAGCTGACGCCCGATGCCGTTGCGGTCTCTTTCCGCGACCGTTCGCTGAGCTATCGCGAGCTCGACGAAAAGGCCAACCGCGTCGCCCACCGCCTCATCGAGCTCGGCGTGAAGCCGGACACGCTGGTTGGCCTGCATGTCTCGCGTTCGCCAGAACTCGTCATCGGCGCATTGGCCATTCAGAAGGCAGGCGGCGCCTATGTGCCGCTCGATCCGATGTTCCCGGCCGACCGGTTGGCCCTGATGGTTGAAGACAGCGGCGCACCGGTGGTGCTCAGCGAGCGAGCGCTCGACGGGGCACTGGCCGTCGACGGCGCCCGGCGCGTGAACATTGAAGACATCCTAGCGGCTCCAGGTAGTGCCGAGCGGCCGCGCAGCGGTGTGACCTCGGCCAACTTGGCCTACATGATCTACACGTCGGGTTCGACAGGACGCCCCAAAGGCGTGATGGTCGAGCATCGCAACATCGCGAATTTTTTCGTCGGGATGGACGACCGCATTACGATCGACGAAGCCGGGCAGCCGGTATGGCTCGCCGTCACCAGCCTGTCCTTCGACATCTCGGTGCTGGAGCTCTTCTGGACGCTGGCGCGTGGTTTCAAGGTGGTGATCCATGCAAGCGAGGTGCATGACCACAAGAACGCGGCACCGACAGCGGGGCGCCGCCGCGCAAGCGGTAAGGCACCGATGGATTTCGGCCTGTTCTACTGGGGCAATGACGACGGAGCAGGGCCGGCAAAATATCGGCTATTGCTGGAAGGCGCAAAGTTCGCCGACGAGCATGGCTTCCAGGCGTTGTGGACACCTGAGCGGCATTTCCACGCCTTTGGAGGCCCCTATCCAAATCCGGCGGTGACAGGAGCCGCGGTCGCTGCAGTGACGAAAAACCTGGCGATCCGCGCCGGCTCCTGCGTTCTGCCGCTGCACCACCCGGCACGCGTCGCCGAGGAGTGGGCGGTTCTCGACAACATCAGCAATGGTCGCGTTGGCCTGGCCTTCGCCTCTGGCTGGATGCCTGAGGATTTCGTGTTGCGGCCGGAGAACGCTCCGCCGCACAACAAGGCCGCCCTACTGCGCGATATCGAGACGGTTCGACGCCTATGGCGTGGCGAGAAGGTCGACTTCGATTTCGGTGCGGGCAAGATCGGCGTGGTTACACTGCCGCGACCTGTGCAGAAGGAACTGCCGATCTGGATCACCACGGCAGGCAATACCGACACCTATCGAGAGGCGGGCCGCCTGGGCGCGAATGTGCTGACCCATCTGCTCGGCCAGTCGATCGACGAGCTTGCTGGAAAGATCCGCGTCTATCGCGAGGCGCTCACCGAAGCGGGCCACGACCCGAGCGCGCACAAGGTCACGCTGATGCTGCACACGCTGCTCGGCGAGGATCGTGAGGAAGTGCGGGAGCGTGCGCGCGGTCCAATGAAGGACTATCTGCGCAGTGCCGCAGCGCTCATCAAGCAATATGCCTGGGCCTTCCCAGCCTTCAAGAAGCCGCAGGGCGTGGTCCAGCCGATGGACATTGACCTGCAGTCGCTGCAGGCCGACGAACTCGACGCTATCCTCGAATTCGCCTTCCTGCGCTATTTCGAAGACAGCGGCCTGTTCGGCACGGTTGAGGACGCTCTCACGCGCGTCGACCAGATCGCGGCCATCGGGGTCGACGAGGTTGCCTGCCTGATAGACTATGGCATCCCGAGCGACATCGTGCTGGAGCGGTTGAAGCCGCTGGCCGAGGTGGTCGCCCGGGCGCGCGGGATGGACGTAGGCGAAACGATGCCGCAGAGTGCGCTTTCGGCCGATATCGCGGCTCATGGCGTGACACATCTGCAGTGCACGCCGTCCATGGCGCGCATGTTCTTGGTCAATGAAGAGGATAGGCAAGCTCTCAAGCAGGTCCGCCATCTCCTTATTGGCGGTGAGGCGTTGCAGGCCTCACTGCTTGCCGAATTGCGCAAGACGACCTCCGCGCCAGTTGAAAACATGTATGGCCCGACGGAAACGACCATCTGGTCGTCGACCATGACGGCCGACATCGGCGAGGGCGTTGTGCCGCTCGGCAAGCCGATCGCCAACACGCAACTCTATGTGCTTGATGCGGCGTTGCGTCCGGTCGCGCCTGGTATGGCGGGCGAACTCGTCATTGGTGGCGAAGGTGTGGCGCGAGGCTATTTCGGTCGCGAGGATCTGACTCGTGAGCGCTTCGTGGCGAACCCCTTCGCCGATGGCAGGATGTATCGCACCGGCGACCTCGTGCGCTACACGACTGACGGCGTGTTGCAGTTCCTGGGTCGCACCGATCATCAGGTCAAAGTGAGGGGCTATCGCATCGAGCTTGGCGAGATCGAGTCGCGGATCGCGGAGTTTCCCGGTGTTGCCGAGACCATCGTTGTTGCCCGCGAGGATCGCGCCGACGATGTGCGTATTGTCGCCTATCTGCGACTCGGGGAAGGAAAATTCGACGAGACTGCCCTGCGCGCTCATTTGGCGAAGTCGCTGCCGGAATATATGGTGCCCGCGCATTTCGTCATGCTTAACGTGTTCCCGCTGACGCCAAACGCCAAGGTGGACCGCAAGGCGCTGCCGAGGCCTGAGGCAAAGCGCGAGGCCGAAACCGAGATCTATGTGGCGCCAGCCGATAAAGTGCAGCGCGAGATCGCCGAAACCTTCCGCCGCATCCTCGGTGTTGAGCGCGTCGGGCTCAATGACAGCTTCTTCGCGCTCGGAGGTCACTCACTGCTGGCGGTGCAGGCGCATCGAGAGTTGAAGACGTCGATCGCGCCCGACATCGCCATCACCGATCTGTTCCGTTTCCCGACAGTCGCGGCACTGTCTGGGCATCTTGCCGACCGTGGCAAATCCGACGAGCGGCTTAGCCAGGTTGCCGATCGCGCTGCCATGCGCCGTGCTGCACTCGGCGACCGACGCGCTGCGATGCAGCGCATGCGAGATGGCTGATGAGCCTTCTCGCTACACTATTCGAGCCCGGTGTTGGCGTTGCGACCGCTGATCCATCACGGCCGGCTGCAAGCCTCTATCCTGCCGAAGAGGCATTTGTATCTCACGCGGTAGAACAACGAAGGCGCGAATTCGCTATCGGGCGCGATTGCGCGCGCATGGCGATGCGAACGCTCGGCATTCCAGCGCAGGCCGTCCCCGCCGGAGGCGACCGCGCTCCCATCTGGCCGGATGGCATAGTTGGCTCGATCAGTCACTGCGACGGGCTATGCGGTGCAGTGGTTGCCAGAAGAGCACATGGTTTCCGCTCGCTTGGACTTGATATCGAGCCAGCCAGCCCACTGGACGATGATCTTATGGATGCGATCTGCACTGGGCAGGAAATCGACTGGCTGGAGGCGCTACCGGCTTGCCAGAGCGGTCTCATGGCGCGGGCGATCTTCAGCGCCAAGGAAACAGTGTACAAGACCCAGTACCCTCTCAGTGGCCAGTTGATTGATTTTCACGCTGTTTCGATCCG
This sequence comes from Aminobacter carboxidus, assembly GCF_014863355.1. Classification (GTDB taxonomy): domain Bacteria; phylum Pseudomonadota; class Alphaproteobacteria; order Rhizobiales; family Rhizobiaceae; genus Aminobacter; species Aminobacter carboxidus. The sequence goes on from NZ_JACZEP010000003.1 coordinate 491,602, forward strand.
CCTCGACATGGCGGCGGCGCGCTTCGCGGCGACGTTTCATGTCAATGCCAGCCCATTTCGTGTTGACGAACAGTTGCAAGGCCGGTTTGCCATCGATGCCGGTTTCATCGTCACGGCCATGGTCCTGAAAGGCGTGCAAGCGAAAACTGCGCGGCAGGAATTCACCACATGGGCCTGATACATACTGTCGAGCCGAGCGATACGGATGATGTCGCCGATGCGTCTCGCGACGAGACTTTGCTGTTGGTTACGATGGTGCGGTTGCGGCAAGGGCCGCGCGGGCTCCAGCTCGACGACCAGACTTGTGCTGGCCTCGCGCGCTGGGCCGAGCGCTTCAAGGGGGTGGTCTTCTGCGGCCTTCTGATGGAAGGCGATGCAGAGGACGACACGTCCGTGACTTGGGTCGATGTCGATACGTTGCCGGACAGTAACCGGCTGCGGTTCCTGGCCTTGCCTTTCGCCTACAAGGTAGGTGCGTTTTCGCGCGCCTATCGCGCAACGCGCGCGCTGCTCGCCGAGGAAGTAGGCAAAGCGGACAGACTTTGCTTCACCATTGGCTGCATCTTTGGCGACTGGGGTGCGGTTGGCGGGTTGGAAGCGATCCGGCAGGGGCGCAAGTTTGCCGTATGGTTCGACAGGGTCGAATATGACGTGCTGCGTAATACGCTGCATACGATGAGCTTCAAGCGCCGCTTCAAGGAGCGCATGACGCTGCCTTTCATGAAGATCTATCACCACTATCTGGTCCGCCGATCTTCGCTCGGGCTCTTCCAGGGCATGGACACATTCAACGCCTTTGCCGCTTCGTCAAGCAACCCGGCCTGCGTCTACGACGTCCATACGCGGCGGGAGGATTTCATCGCGGCTGCCGACGTTATGCTCAAGGCTGCGCAAGTCGAGGCGGGCGTGCCGTTGAAAATCACCTATGTCGGGCGCGCTGCGGCGATGAAGGGCCCGGAGGATTGGTTGCGGGCCATCCATGACGCTGTACAGGCAGGCGTTGATCTGCACGCGACATGGCTCGGCGACGGCCCGCTTCTGCCGCAGATGAGGTCGATGGTGGACCAGCTTGGGCTGGCCGGGCAGGTCGAGCTCGTAGGCTATGTGGGAGACCGCGAAACGGTGCTCGATAGGCTTCGGCAGAGCCACCTCTTCCTGTTTTGTCACAAGACGGCGGAATCACCACGCTGCCTGATCGAGGCGCTGGTTTCCGGCTGTCCTATCGTCGGCTACGGTGCCCCCTATCCGCAGGGCCTTGTCGAGGGCGAAGGCGGTGGCGCCTTCAGCCGCATGGATGATTTCGACGGCCTCGCTGCGCTGATCGTCGCACTTGACCGCGACCGAAAACGCCTCGCCGGGCTCGTACGTGACGCTGCTGCCACCGGCCGGAAGTTCGACGAGGCAACGCTCTATCGCAAGAGAGCCGGCCTGATCGCGGCCCATGCGTGATGCGGTTCCTGTCAATTCTGGCCTTGAGCGTCGCCATGTCAGGCCTTGCTGTGCAGAATGCGGCGACGCCGGCTCTGCGGGCTGAGGCCAAAACATTGACCGCCGCACCGTCCAGCCTTTTCGTATCCGGTCACAGCCTGACGGATCGACCCATGCTGGAGAAATTGGCCGAAATGGCCACTGGTTCGAGCCGGCCCATTGTCTGGAACATGCAGAATATTGGTGGCTCGTCCCTCGAGCAGCGCTCCATGGGGACCGATCCAGCGCGTCCCTGGTCCGGGTTTAGCTCGGGCACAGATCGTGATGGCGGCCCCGTTGATGTCTTGGCCGAATGGCGCGAACCCTCCGTTGGGGGCAGGTCGTACGATCTTCTGCTCGTGACGGAACTGCACTCTCTGCTAGATACGCTCATGCGGCAGGGGACAGTGCGCTATCTCAACGAGTTCCAGCGCCGCTTCCTCGAAACCAACCCCTCAGGGGCGATTTGGTTCATGGCGCCGTGGCTGAATGTTTCCGACAGGGAAGACCCACGCGACTGGATCGATTATGAGCGGCGGGCTTCGTCGGTCTGGCGATGCGTCGTGGAAGCCGCCAGCACTGGCGCTGCCCCTGGCGAACGTGGATCAGGCATCGGCTTCGTCCCGGCGAGCCTGGCCCTGGCTGAACTTGTGGACTACCTCACCAGCGCTTCCCGCGCGGGCTTCGAGAATATGACACCGGGCGATGTTGTGCGTTCGCTATTTACCGACACTGTCCACCTGACCGATCTTGGCGAAACTTATACGGCGCTGATCACCTTTGCGACAATCCATGGGCTGGATGCCGGGATGGTTGGCATGCCCGATAGGGAAGGCGACGCTCGAGCGCAGACGCTAAAGGCCTTCGCTACGGAATTCCTGCACGGTTACCGTGCTGCCGAGCCTTTGGAGCAATGTCCCAGCGGTGTTTCGCCTTCCTTTGCGTGGGCCTATGCGGAGTATGCCAACAAAATCTATCGTGCCGATTTTTCCTGGCCGCGCGCGGCGATCCAGCGGTGGCGCGATACCGCGCGCTTCGGCTGGAACCTGCGCAATGCCTTTGCCGATTGATCTTTCGTGTTACTGCCGGCCATGAAGGTAGAGCGCCAGTGCGGCCATCGTGCCGATAGACTGATGCACCGTATATTCCTGCTGCATGATCACCGAGGGGTGCTCTACCAGATATTCATGATAGGGCAGGGAAAAGCGCGGTGGTTCGATGCGCCGCTGGGCTGCGTTTTCGGCGGTGCCTGTCTCGGCAAGGGGTGACCATGGCGGCCCGAACACCCAGCCATAGGCGGTCGCCGCTTGCGGCGCAAAGCCGAAGATGGTGATGCCGCTTGGCGCAGCGACGCCCATCGCGCGGTGGTCCTCGTGCAGCGGATGCAGAATCTGCCGTGCCCCGAGTCCGGTCACGAAACTTAGGCCCACCTGATTGACCCCGACCATGGCCTGATATCCCTGTTCCATGACCCGCAGGATCTGAGGGTCATTCGACAGAAGATGCGCGCGCATCAGCGTCTGCACCTGGTTGTAGTCCGGCGCGCCGCCTTCGCCCCAGCCTGCGGGCGCGTCGGGATGCTTCATGTTCGGATAGGCGGCTTGTTGCTGCGCGCCCGTGATGATTACGGCTTCCGCGACAAACCTCGCGGCAATCTCTTCACCTATCCCCGCATCCGAACCCGCCGTTTTGAGATAGTCCCATGCGGCATCACCCTTGTGTGCGAAGAGCCCCTGGTCCTCGCGCCACGATGCTTCGAAGATACCTCTATGCTCCGGACTGCCGAGCAGCCTGTAGAGAGCCGCGGCCGCTGCGCGGCGATATTCCTTGGCGACCTTCTGCAGTTGTTCGCGGCGTGGCGACCAACCATCCGGTCCGAACGCGGCGGTCTCCACAGCCGCCGCGATCGCTTCGCGATAAAACGCATCAGGGTCCGCAAAGCCGCGTTCGGCGGCAGTCCAAGCGGCGCGAGCACTGTCTTCGAACAGGATGGCGGCGTCGAATTTGCCTAGCGTTTTCAAAACGCGTGCCAGCTTGGCGGCGACGGCTGCGTATTTGTAAGTCGAGATATGGTCTGGCGCGTACGCGTAGACCTCTTGTCGTTCAAGATAGCTCGGCTCGCCGAGCAAAGGGTGCGCTGCGCTTTCGATGCCGCCGCGAATGCTTCCGTCATCGGTCTGGAGCCGGCGGAAGAAGTCCATGGCCCAGATTGCTTCTTGGACAACATCAGGAAGGTCGTCGGTATCACGATATGCTGGATTCGCCAGCAGGGCGCTCGATTTAGGCACATTGAACTTGAGTGCGCGCTGGCCCTTGGGCAACGCCTCAAAGGCGTCGAGTAGCAGCGAGGCTACCTCGACATGCTGGATACGGCGGTCCCAGTCGCCCGCGTCCATGTAACCGCCCCAATAGCTGTCCGGCGCTTTTTTTTCGGTATGCCAGCGTGGTTTCACACCCTCCTCAAAGGGGATGAAACCCGTATCGAAATTGGACGACCAGGCCAGTGGCAGCCTGCTTTCGATGACTGTCATGCCGAGGCCCGGCCGGAATGCCAATGGCCGCCGATAGCCAAAGCGCCCGTCGATCTCGATGCCGCTGCGTTGGTGGTAGAGTCCCGTCATCGAATTGTGCGCGGCGTTCAACCAAACATCCGTTCCTACCGCAAACGCGTCGGAAACACCGAGACCGGGAACACGAAGACGGAATGGCCCGCCAGATTGCGGCGCCCAAGCGGAATAGTCGAGTTCGAAGACGAAGGTTCCGGCCCGGTTGGCGCTGTACGCAGGTGCGACGGTTGCTCCAGAAGAGAGTGCTGCCGGAAGCGCCCCGTCCGAATCGGCGAGCGTGAACGCGTTGGCAGTGGCGTCTGCCACCGTACCGAAGACTGCGCGTGCATCCTGTTCGCCGCCCAGCCGCTCCAAGCTCACGCGTTGTCCATCGGTCAGGCCGTGTGGGGCAACCGTCGTCACGCGCCTTGTATTTGTGTCGAGCGATCGGATTGCGATGCGCGGCGCAGTCGCTGCAGTGTAGTCGAGCAAAGTTTTGGGCAAACCATTGCCCGGCTCGGCATCGTCAGGGCTCTTGCGCAGGCTTACGACACCAGAGAAAACCGTCATACCTTCAGGATCTACGACGTCGAAACCGTTGATATGGTAATCCCTGAAGTCGACCGCACCGTCGTTCTTGCCGCCCGGCAGCCAGAGCGCAAGGTAGGCGGTCTTCGTGGCATCCTTGATCGCGTGTCCAAGTTGCGTCGAGCGGATCGCCATCGCGCGGGTTGTCCGGTCGTCGAAGGTGAAGCTTTGGTCCGCAAGCATACCGTTTGGCCAGCGGATGACATGTTTGCCCTGGGGCAGGGGTCCATCGAGCTTGAGATAAATCTGGTGCTTGAAAGCAGCACCCGTCCGCGTGTCGCCATTCGGGCCGGGGTAGAGGCCGGAATCGTAAGGCATGGATTTGCGATGAACTGCGATGACGCGTCGGCCGCCGATTTCGCCGTAAAGGCCGGCGGCATCCACGCTGTTGCGATCAAGGAAAATATCGGGGGGCGTGTCGGCAAGCCGGGCATGGGCCGCCTTCGGTCCAATGACCAGGCCGGGCACGCCATCGACAGCAATCCAGCGTCCAAGCATCTGGGGCTTCGGCTGCGGCAGGGCCATGATCTGCCCGCGCAAAAACGAGGGATCGCGCAGTTCAACAGCGATGATGTCGGGCGTCGCCATGGTGACTTCCCCAACTTCGATATCACGCGAACTGGCCCGAGCAGTCGCCGGGAAAGCTAGCAACGCTATGAGGAGGATGCGAAAAGCGAAGACCACGTTATCGTTAACCTTCCGTCGGACTACTCTCGGCCGTTAACCCGGAGTTCCCAGGCGCCATGTTATTGCATTGATGTCGCGGCATAAGGGTTATCGTTCCTTGAAATTCGGCGTGCTTTTTCTCGCTTTGCTTGCGATTTTTCCGCTCGGCCTGCTGTTGCGGAGCACGCCCGTGCTGCGCAAGCCATTTTGGATATGCTTCGGTGCCCTGCCGTTTTTTGCCGCCGCCATCCCTCTATTCGATGTAGGCCTCCTGTCCTGGGCTGGTCGTTGGGTGGGTTTTGTCTATGGTCTTCAGATATCGATTGTCGATATTCTTGCCGCCTCCGCTCTTTTTGCAATGCCGCGTGGCAAGTTGCCGCTGTGGTGCAAGCTGCCGTTTCTTTTCTACATTCTCGCCGCTGCCCTTTCGCTGCTACAAGCCGCCGAGCCGGTAGCTGCGAGTTTCGGTGTGCTGCAATTCGCCCGCATCTTCCTGGTGATGGTGGTCGTGGCACGCGCCAGCACTTCTGATCCAGAAGTGCCCTTGTTGATGCTCAAAGGCATGGCGATTGGTATTGCGGCGCATTTCGTAGCTGTCTTGTACCAGCGGTTCCAGCTTCACCTGCCGCAGACGATGGGCCTCTTCATCCATCAAAACACGCTCGGCATGGCAGCACATTTCGTCCTCTTCCCGCATCTTGCCCTGCTTCTGGCTGGCTACCGCAATGTCCGTTATCTGGTCACCACTGTTGTGGCGACCATCGTCGTCGTCGTTTTCACGGCGTCGCGCGCGGCAGTCGGCTTTTCGGTCATAGGCCTGGGGACGCTGTTCGTGACGCAGGCGCTTGCAGGCCTGACACAGCGCAAGATGGCGGTCGGCTTTGCCGCGCTCGCCTCCCTTCTGATCGTGGCGCCGCTGGCGATTTCCACCTTTTCCAACCGCTTCGAGCTCAATCCGCTGGGCGAAAGCCAGTATGACGAGCGTGCTGCCTTCAATCGCGCAGCGTCCTTCATCCTCGATGACCATCCGCTCGGCGTTGGCATCAATCACTATGTCCACGTTGCGCGAGACCTCGGTTACTCCGAGCGCGCCGGCGTCATCGGCTTTGAAGGCAATCGCAACAACATTGTCCATAATGCCTATTGGCTGACTGCTGCCGAGGCCGGATATCCAGGCGTCCTGGCATTTTGCGTCATGCTCATTGTTCCATTGTTTGTCGCGTGGCGGACCGGCTGGCGCATGCGCCACACGCTGGAGGGAAATTTGCTGCTCGGCTTCGGCGTAACGCTGCTCGTCGTCTATCTCCATTCTTTCTATGAATGGGTGATCTTCGCCCGGGAGATTCAGTATCTCTTGACCATGACGATGGGCATGGTCTTTGGCATAGCCCTGCGCCTCAGAGCGCCGGCAGCAGAGGGCAATCCTTTGCCGATGAAGGCGATGCGATTGAATGCGCAATGAGGATAGAATTAACCATGAACGGTGAATTTCGGGGGGTCAGAAGGGTTTCCTCGCGGATCACTGAACATCTTCAATTTATTTCAGGGGTTGCGCGCTAGCAGCTTAGGGTTGTTGCCAGATTTTGTTGGGAGCGGTTCGATGACTTTGCTGGATGAACTGAGAAAGCTGCAGGCGCGAAGCTTGGCCATCATCGCCGGCCTCGCCTTGCTGACCTTGCTTGGCTTTTCCGGCAAGCCCTTGGCCGACACGGCGGAATATGAGCTTGGTCCGCAGGATCGCCTTCGCATCCATGTTTCCGAATGGCCGGCCCTGACCGGCGAACTGAGTGTTGGCGCCAGCGGTGACATCTTGATGCCCATGCTTGGCCAGGTTCCGGCAAAAGGACTAAGCGCCCCCGAACTTGCCACATCGATCGCTTCGCGCCTTAAGGCCAAGGCCAATCTCCAGCAGACTCCCGACACCACGGTCGATATCGTCGCCTATCGTCCCTTCTACATCCTCGGCAGCGTGGCCAGCCCTGGCGAATACGCCTATCGCCCCGGCATGATCATCCTGAACGCGCTCAGCCTCGGCGGTGGTGCTTACCGGGCGGAGCAAGGATCGCAATGGGACCTCGAACGCGTGGCGATTTCGAGCCGGGGTGAATTGAAGCTCAATGAAGCGCGACGTTGGGACCTGTTGGCCGAACAGCAGCGCTGGCAGGCGCAACTCGACGGCGCGGATAAGATGGGCTCAGTCCCGGGCGACGCGTCGCCGGAATTTGCGAAGGCCGTTGAGGAGCAGAGTCGTCTCTTTGTCATGGAACTCGGTCGCTATCGCGCCGAACGGCTTAGCCTCGAAGCCTCCATCGCCATGCGCAAGCAGGAGATCGCTGCGTTGGACCGGCAGCTTGCAGATGTCGCCTTGAAGCTCAGTTCAACACAAGGCGAACTGGAGACAATCCGCCGATTGGCCAAGCAGGATCTCGCCGTTCATCGCCTGGGCCCGCTAGAGCGCAGCCTGAGCGACGTCCAGCGCGAACAGCAGGATCTGGAGATCGCCAAGTTGCGCGCGCGCCAAGAGATCAATACGGCGACTGGTGAGATCGCCAGTTTGGACGAGCAGCGCCGTGCAACGGCACTCGCTGGTGCCCAACGCATTGCGGTCGACCTTCGCGCGATCGCCGAACAGAACGATACCTCCGCACGCATCCTAGACAGCGCCGCCCACTATTCGTCGAACCTCTCTCGTCTGATCGATGCCGAGTCCACCCCGCAGCTACGGTTCAGCATTGTGCGGACCGATGACAACGGCACGGTCGAGTTCGACGCGACCGAGACGACGCGCGTGCAGCCCGGCGACATCGTCAAGGTGTTCCGAGTGGCGGCCGAAACAACCGGCACGCTGCCGGTCAAAACACAATCGACGCGCCCCTGACGATTTCAGTGCCGGCATATTGAAGGCTCCTCCATGTTAGAAACGCGCCATCCGAAGGAATTGCTGATCCAGCAGCGCGTAGCTCCGGATGCCAGTCTCTACGACTGGCGCTGGATGATCCGCTCGGCCTTGAAACGGCTCTGGCTCATCATTGCTGGAGCCCTTCTATGCGCGGCACTTGCTGTCGGCTATGTCGCGCTTCGGCCAGCGCAGTACACGGCGTCGGCTGTCCTCACCATCACCAACCTGAGATTATCGACGAGCGGCGAGGACGCGTTCTTCACCGAGTCTCAGTTCGACCCGACCTTCCTCGAGACACAGATAGAGACCATCGGTTCGACACCGGTTATTTCCAGTGTCCTTCAGACACTGAAGCTAGGCGGGCCCGACGCTTCCAATCAACAGAGTGCGATCAAGGCCCTGCGCAGTGGCCTCGCCATCCAACGACTCGGTCAGAGCAATCTCGTCGAGATCCGTTATACCTCCCGGACGCCGCAAGGTGCAGCGAACATCGCCAATGAGGTGGCGCGCGCCTACATGGCCAAGCAGGAAGCCGATCGCTCCGAAGCAGTGCAGTCGGCCAGCGGGTGGCTGCGAGACCGGCTTCGCGAAGCTGGTCCGAAAGCGCAGGTTATGTCGGCTGCCGCACCTCCGATCGACAAGAGCAATCCACGCGGCATAGTGATCATCGCTCTGGCAGGGATCGTCGGCGCCGCGGGAGGTTTTGTGGCCGCGCTGGCACTTGCGTTTCTCGATCGCAGTTTCCGCCGACCAGAACAACTCGCCTCAGTGACCGGCGCAGAGTGCTTCGGTGTGATCCCTAGCCTGGTTGACGCTGGCTCGTCAAAACGGACCCTTCCGTTGCTGTCAGAGGTTGCCGATCGATCGGGCACTCCGGAATGGCAGGCGCTGCGGCTGGCAATCGTCAGCATTTTTCCCTTCATCGGCGTGCCCCATACAAAATCACTTGGTGTGACTTCTGCCCTTCCTGGTGAAGGCAAGACGGTTGTGGCAGCCAAGCTGGCGCTTCATGCTGTTCAGATGGGCAAACGCGTTTTGCTCGTCGATGCGCAGGCCTATCGACCGGAACTGTCGAAATTGATGCAGCATTCGGGCCGGCAGGGGCTCATCGACTATCTCGAGGGTCGTGAACGCGATCTAGCGGCGCTTGTCGTCCACGATGCGCCAACCGGGCTGGACGTTTTGCCTTTCGGCCAGGCCGGCAAAACGACGCCCATGCCATGGTCGGGCCGCATGGAAAACCTGCTGGACGATGTGACGTCATACGACGTCGTGGTTTTCGACCTGCCGCCACTTGATGCCCCAGGGGATCTCCGCGCCTCGGCACGCTTCATCGCTTCTTTCCTGCTGGTCGTCGAAGCCGGGCGTGTGTCGGACGAAGCTCTGACTGCGGCATTGTCGGCGATCCCCTCAGTTTGGGAAAAGCTGGCGGGGTCGATCCTCAATCGGTGCGATCCCGAACCGGTGTTCAAGTGGCTTCCAGCGTTCAAACGATAGGCGCTGCTACTACGAGCTTTCAGGCAATAGGATAGGCATGGCCTGATGGCTATTTCATCGAAACGGCTCCTCCACGGGGCAATCTGGACCACCGGTGCCTATTTCGTCTCCGTCGTGCTGCGCTTTGGGTCGAATGTGATCCTGTCGCGCCTGGTTCTGCCGGAGGTCTTTGGCATGATGCTGATCATCAGCACCTTGCGCAACGGTATCGAACTCGTCTCTGACGTGGGTATCGGCCAGAACATCATCCACAACAGCAAGGGCGAGGAACGCCGCTTCCGCGATACGGCCTGGACCATCCAGTTTATCCGTGGCGCAATCCTTTTCAGCCTGATGTTTGCCCTGGCCGCACCGCTGGGGCAACTCTACGCCCTGCCATCCTCGGCGATCCAGATATCGGCGATCGGCCTCGCCTTGATGGGGGGGGCCTCGGTCTCCATGTACATGCTGCAGCGTCAGCTTTTGTTCGTGAAGCTGAACCTATTCGACCTCATGGTCGAGTTCGTGAATGCGATCTTCGTGATTGCGCTGGCGCTGTACAGTCCAACGATCTGGTCGCTTCTCTTCGCCAATTTGATGACCATCATCGTGCGGACGGTGGCAAGCTATCTCCTGCCTTACGGACGCATCTGGTTTGCTTGGCATGCCGCCTATGCCCGTGAGATCATGTCCTTTGGCAAGTGGATATTCCTTTCTTCCTTGCTTTCCTTTCTCTGCGCGAGTTTCGACAAGCTCTATCTCGGCCATGCCATCCCGCTTGCGGTGCTCGGCATCTACGGCATTGCGCGAACCATCGCCGACTTGCCGGCGGTGCTGGTTGGCAGGCTGAGCTACTCCCTGATCTTTCCCGTGGTCTCATCCCGCAGGGGGCAAGAAGCCACCGCTCTTCGCGGCGAGATGGGCCCGTTGCGACTGAAACTACTGCTTGCCTTCGCCATTTGCATCGGTTTCGGCGTTTCGGTGTCGGATTTCGCTGTCTGGCTCATCTACGACTCGCGCTATCATGATGCGGGCTGGATCCTGCCGATCTTGCTTCTCGGCGTCTGGTGCTCCCTTCTATGCACCGTATCGGAATATTCGCTGCTCGGTCTGGGTCGCCCGCTTTATGGGGCGGCGGGCAACATGGCGAAACTCGTGTTCATGGTCGTTGCCATTCCGCTTGGTTTGCAGTTCTACGGGATCGCCGGCGCGATCGTGATGATCGCCGCCAGCGAACTCAGTCGCTACATACCGATCCTGTTCGGGCAGTACCGGGAGCGGATCGCCTTTTTCCGCCAGGATGTGGCGACTACAGCACTGCTCGTGCTGCTTATCCTCGTGTTTTCCTTCGTGCGTTATAAAGCCGGCTATGGCACGGCTTTTGAGGGTGTGCTGGGGGCGTTCCGCTCATGAACCTTGCCGTTCCAACAGTCGGCGTGGTTGTGATCGGCCGCAATGAAGGGCCCCGCCTGATCGCCTGTCTTGAAAGCCTGGGCGAGCGTCTTGCAACGACTGTCTATGTCGATTCCGGTTCGACCGACGGTAGTGCAGAGGCGGCTGAAAGGCTGGGCGCAACCGTTGTCCGGCTTGACATGACCATTCCGTTCACCGCGGCGCGCGCGCGCAATTCAGGTTTTGCCGAGCTCCGCAGGCTGGTTCCGGAAACCGAATTCGTACAGTTCGTCGATGGCGATTGTCACGTCGTCGAAGGCTGGCTCGCAAAGGCCACCAGCTTTCTTGTCGAAAACCCAGGTTACGCGATCGTCTGCGGCCGTCGTCGCGAACGCTTCCCGGATGCGACGGTCTACAATGCCCTGTGCGACCGCGAATGGGACACGCCGGTAGGCGACGCGCTTGCCTGCGGTGGCGATTGCCTGACACGGGTTGAGGCATTGGCAGCCGTTGGCGCCTATTCGGTAGACCTCATTGCCGGCGAGGAACCGGAAATGTGTGTACGTCTGCGCTCTGCCGGCTGGAAGATCTATCGACTGGATGCCGAGATGACGCTGCACGATGCGAACATCACGCGCTTGGGCCAATGGTGGAATAGGTCGAAGCGCGCCGGCCATGCCTTCGCGGAGGTCGCGCATCGTCATTTTGGGTCGCCTTACGGCATCTGGCAACGCAATGTGCTGCGTACCTTGTTTTGGGGCTGTCTTTTGCCATTTGTCGCGCTGCTGGGCGCGGTGGCGCTGCATCCCGCGTTCCTGTTGCTGCTCGCTGCCTATCCGTTGCAGACCGCTCGCATCGCGTTGCGGGAGGGAGGCAGGCGCCTCGCGTGGCTCTATGCGGCCTTCGCCCTGCTAGCGAAGTTCCCCGAGATGCAGGGCGTTGCGCAATTTGCCCTCAACCGCCTCACGCATCGACGTCAGGGGCTGATAGAGTACAAGTGAGTTTCTATTCCGTGGCGGGCTGGAGACGCGCATTGCCGGGGAGGGTGCTCTGCGCTGAGCTGCCGTCGCGACCGTTGCTGGTAGCTTCCATGAAAAGCCGCTGCAATTCGAGTGCCAGAAGCTTTCGGTCGTGCAGGCGCTCGACACGTTGCCGCCCGATCTTGCCCATGCGTTCCAGAACGTCCGCCGGTGCTGCCAGCGCTGAGCGCATGGCAGCAACCAGTTGCTGGTGGTTGCCTGGCTCGACAAGCCACCCGCATTCTTCATCCACCAATTCAGGAATGCCGGCGATCGTCGTCGAGATGACCGGGCGGGTCAACGCCAGCGCCTCCATGATCGCCACCGGCAAGCCTTCGGCGTAGCTTGGCAGCAGCATGGCGCGGCTTTGCTTGAGGAGCTGCCGCACCTCGTCGTTGGATGACCATCCGCGCAGGATGACTTGCGCGCCGACATCGTGCCGTGCGATCTCAGCTTCAATTTCGGCGCGACTTTCTCCATCGCCGACCAGCACGACCTTCATGTCGGGAAACTCTGCGCGCAGCGCGGCCACCGCAGCCGGGATATGGATCTGGCCCTTCTGTTGGCAAAGCCGGCCGATGCAGACGAGTGTGTTCTGGTCGCGGGCAATCGGCGTCGGCGCGAAATCCTCAAGCTTGAGGCCGCAGCGTGCAATGACGACCTTGTGCGCATCAGCAGCATCAGAAAGCGATGTAAGCAGGCTGCTGCAATAATCCGAGATCGCCACGACAAAGGCCGCATGCTTGATCTTGAGATCGAAGCTTAGATACGCGGCGTCGGTGAATTCGTCAGGCCCATGTGAGGTGAAGCTATAGCTTGGCCCGCCAAGCAGCTTCGACAGCAACGCGACAGCAGCCGGGTTGGTGCCGAAATGCGCGTGGACATGGGCGATGCCCTGCCTGCGAGCCTCCTGGCGCAAATAGCAAGCCTGCATCAGGTAGGCAATGTGATGGACAAACCCGGAATAAGCCTTGCGCCGCATCTGTTGGAGTGCGGGAAGGGCGCGCAACAGGCCGCGCGGGTTGATCAGGATTTCACGTCCGAAAGCCACAAACAGTCCGGTGGCGTTGCCACTGAGGAGATAGTGTGTCGATTCCATCTCGGACTGATCGGATCGATCGACGAGTGTGCCTCCAAAACGGCGAACGGAGAGCCTCCCGATCCTGAGGCCAAGATCTTCCAATGCTTCGATTTCCCCGCGAATAAAGGTAGTACTCGGTATCGGGTAGGTATTGAGAAGATAAGCGATTTTCACAGCGGTTCCTTGCCTTGCTGCAAGCGGAGCTATCGAACGGCAATAATGGATTTGTTGAAGAAGAGAAATTTCTCGAATTTGATTTCTGCATCCGGAAGCAACTTCTTCATCTGGGCAGCTGAGAGCAGGCGATGGTGGCGGACAAGCCATGCGGCATCGTTCCAGTCGCGCTGGCGGCTGAAGAAGCCAAGTTTTAACCGGTGCAGCATTTCGATACGCAGCCGCTCCGGCAGATACTGGAAGCCGACAAACCGGAAATGCGGCTCGTAGGGAAACCAGTAGTTCGGCGTTTGAACGTAGTAACGTTCCCCAAGGCGGTGCACATTCGCCGCGAAAAGCTTCATGTCGGTGAATTGGCCGACATGCTCGACAACTGAATTGGAATGTACAAAATCAAAGTGCTGACCTTGCAGCAAGTTCGGATCTGTCGCGCTGCCTTCAATCGCTTTGAAAAGGTGTGTCTTCTTGACGTCGATCGGATCGGTATTGACCAAGGTGAAATGCAACCGATCTGCATTGCCCTCGATGAATTCCGAACCGATATCCCAATATTTCTCAGTTCCTCCTAGGTCGAGGACCGAGCAGCTTCCCTTGGCGCGCAATATGGACTGCATGATCTCTTGGATCAGCTTGAATCGATTGGCCCGGAACCGGCTCTCTCGACTGTTCCGGTTTGTATAAGGATCGGTGCGCCCCGCAGCGGCCAGTTCGATCACATCCGTATCCGTATCGGTCATCCGATACACCCCTTGGCTAGACAAAGCATTCGTTGATTTGCATGTAGCAAATCCCGTTGGTGGATGTAAGGGATTGTTAGCAAATGGTTAATTTGAGCGCAGAACCTGCACTTCGGCAAGGAGTGCTCCGACGGAATGTCTTACGTTACATGGGGACCCGAGAGTCGAGCCGTCGACATGATTTGGCAACGCAGTGCGTAGAACTGCGTGCTTTCCGGCGGGTTAGGCCCATTGTTTTCAAAAGGCCTAAAGGTTCTGAACTTGTCGTTTGCCGACGGCGGCAAGCCTAGCCTGAGATCCCTAGCCGCTCGGATAGATTGGGGTCCGACGGGTCGACCTCGATCGCTTCGGAGGTCTTGAAGGGCAATGTCGGATGCGGTGCTGTCAAAAGTGCCCATTGTGCGACGTCGCAGTCGAACAGGATCGGCGCTTGCGGGAGCAACTGCTCCTGAAGCTGTGCCCGTGTCAGGGCCTCGAGGTGAGAGGGGCGGATCGAGACGTAACGCACTGTATGACCGGCCGCCGTCATCTTGCGTACTGCCTCGACCGCGGCGGCGTTGGGCGTAACCTTATCGAAGTAGGGTTCGAAATAGAGCGATCCGCGTTGGAACAAGAAGCCGTCGACACTCACCAGGTACACGCGCTGCTTTTCCAGCCTGCGCCGCCATTCGGCAACGGTACCCCAATCGTCGTAGTTCCTGGCTTTCCGCGCTTTGAAGATATGACCGTTGAGCGCCATAAAGGCGATGATCTCGGACAGATAGAGTTCGCCGCCGGCGAGGCGGGTTCCGCGCAGCATCTCATCATAAGCCGCAAGGAAGGCCTTCGGCTCGGTGAAGAAATAGCCGCCGACGCTGAACAGGTCAGAGATCACCTTTTTCTCGCGAAAGTTGATGATGATGTCTTCCTGGTCGACCTGCACGTAACTCTTATTCTGCGGGTTGACCTGGTCGAAGTCCTCCAATGACGCCACCGAGACGTAGTTGTATCTCTCTTCGATCGTGCCAAGCTCGAAGTAGTTGTCACTGTCCTTGACAAGAAACGGCTCGTCGATACCGGTGCGGCGCAGCGTCTCGACCACAGTCTCCGATTGACTGGATGTCGGCTCGTCAAGGACGACGCAATGCACTGGCTGGCCAAAGGCGCGCTTGAGGCCTTCAATGGCGTTGAAGCGCTGCTGATGCTCCGCAAGGATGGTGACGACGAGATCCTCGACAGGCGCGTTCAGCCCGCGGATGGCCTTGTAGACCATCGGCAAGCCGTCATTGTCCGGCAGCATCCATTTGGGCAGCATGTTGGGAAATCGCGAGGACCGACCCGCGCATGGCACGATGATCTTCATCGTTGGCTCCTTATGGTGTCGATGGCGGCGCGGCCGAAGCCCGCGACACGGCGCGCAACGAAGGCGCTGTCGGCCTCGCTGTGCGCATAGGGAAGAATGCGGGCAAAGGTCAACCCGAGGAAGAAGTAGTGCCTGGCCGGATAAAGTGGCGACTGGCTGGCCGCCGCTTTCATCCAGCGATCGCGCAGCCACCAGGTGACGCTGGTGGCGATTTTGCGCCCCCGATGAACATGCCAGTGCCCTTCGCATTCCTGGAAAAGCTTGGACCAGTCGAACCAGTAATGGTCGAATGGCGATTCGATCGGGTCGATCAGGCAAAGATCGCCGCGCCGCCCGACAAGGATATTCTCGAAGGTCAGGTCACCATGCGAGGCCGTCGGCAAATCAGGCCTGGTGATTTCGTCCATAAGCAGCAGGGCTTCGTGGAGCGTCGTCAGTTCTTCTGCATAAGTGCCACCACTCCGCTCTGAGATTTGTTCGAGCTTGGCTGCGAGCGTCGCGCGGCTCGGCGGGATCGCTGGAGCGCGTGGGCTGGCCGAAGCCAGCGCTCGCATGAGTTGCTCGATGCGGTCGGAAAACATCGCCACCTGCTCGAAGGTGGCGGTCGAAAGGTAGTTGATCGCGTCGCGCGCAGGCGCGAATTCCATGTCGTAGAAGCGTAAGCCCTGCGCCTCGCTCTTGTCGAGCACGCGCGGCACGCTCGCCACGTCACCAATCGTTGCCCGCAGCCATTCCTGCCGGGCAGACTGAGCGGTGATGCCTGCATTGGCCGCGAGGCTGTTTGCAGCCTTGCGGACGAACGGATTGCCGGAACTGGTGCGCAGCAGCGCGACCGTCGCTCCCGAAAACCCCGAAAGCGGAATGACTTCGGAGAAGTTGGCGAATGCGGGATGTTCGGGCGGGGCGATCATACCGACTAACTGAACCGCGTGACGTCAATGACAGACATGCCCGCGGCACGGCCGGACGCCAAGCCGGCCTCGGCGTCTTCCAGGACCAGACAGCGAGCTGGGGCAACGCCAAGCGTGGCTGCAGCCTTGAGATAGGGCTCTGGATCGGGTTTGCCGTTGGCGACATCGTCGCCGCTGACGATTGCGCCAAAGAGCTCGGTCCAGCCCATTGTCGCCACTATGGCCATCACCCCATCCCGATTACCCGACGAAACCAGCGCGAGCTTCTTTTCGCCGGCGGCCTCGAGCAATCTCGACGCAGGCAGTGCCTGCGGTTGGCTGGAAAGGAGAATTCGCGCAAAGGCAATTTTTTTGTCGCGATGGATGGCGAGAATTTCGTCAGGGGCCGTCGGCGTGATGCCGGTCGCATGCAGCATCAGGGGTATCGCCTCGCGTGCCGGCGCGCCAACCGCCGCCATATAATCCGTAAGGGTGAGCTCCGTCCCGCGTGCCGCGAACACTTCCGCATAGGCGCGATGGTGCAGCGGCATCGTGTCGACCAGTGTTCCATCGAGATCGAAAAGCAGGGCGTCGTAGCGAAGAAGTTCATCCACAGACAGCAAGCCGCCGAGCGAATGAGCTTTGGTGCCGGCAATCTCTTCTGCGGAACGGAGGCGCAATTTATCAACCTCTTTGAGATAGATGCAAAGGTGGGTTCTGCGTCATTTCACTAGTCGCCAGTTCCTTATATTTGGATAATGGAACGAACATCTTGGCCGAAACTGTTACTCCGTCGCTGCGCCAGTTCGCGAAACGTTTTCTAGCAGTTCCGCAAGAACACCGCGATCATGCAGAGGCAGCGAAAGTGCTGCTCCAAGCGATCCTGGAATATCCATTGGACGCCGATTGGCGTCACGATGAGCAGCATGCGTTTTTCCGCGCCGTGATCCTCGATGAGGTCGCGTCAAACGCGCCGCCGCACTTCCTGCTGCGCGCAGCCGAAATGCATTCGGCCAATCTGAAGCAGACGCTGCCCATCATTTCCCGCACGCTTGATCCCTTCCTCAGGGAACTCTGGTCGCAGAGCCCTCTGTCAAAGAACGCCGTCTTGCTTTTCCTCCAACTGCGTCATTTTCTGCGGCCGTGGCTGGATCAGGCGGAGTTGTCTCGCGTGCATTTGGAGGCGCTGCCGGGATTTACACTTGCCGACATGGCATTGCCGTACAATTCCATGTTCGACCAGGTGAGTTTCGCTCGCAATGTCGCCGATATCCATAGCCTGGCGGCGGCGGACACCTCATTGTTCCCTTTGTTTCAGCTTTTGCTTTTCCAATGGATTACCGGCGAGGGGGTCGTTGGTCGCAAAAGAATAGACGAAGCGCTAGCTGGCAAGGCTTCCGCCCAGGACATGGCGGCGGCAAAGTCACTTGCAAAACGTGGCGCGAGCGAAGGCGCTGCTGCGCCAAGGCGGCGCCTGAGATTAATGCAGGCGAAGCCCTATCAGGCTCTATATGCAGGCAAGTCCATGCTGCGGAAGCGTTTTGGGTTCAGCCTGCCCGGGCGACGCCAGCCGCGCGTTGCGGTGTGCATATCTGGCCAGTTGCGCGGCTTCCGCAAGGCCTTCCCAAGCCTCAAACAGATCCTTCTGCCGGGGACCGAGTACGAAATCTTCGTCGATACATGGCAGGATATCGGCCGTTCTGGTGCCGAGCCGTTCCGGAACGTCTTGCCGTTTGCTGGGGTGCATTTCGCCGACGCTTACCGCGATCACTGCACGCGGTTTGGCATGGAGGAGATGCGCGAGCGCTATCGATCGCTGTTTGCGGCGCTGGCCAGCACCGGTTTGACTAACACCAGCGAGCTCAAGGCCTTTTTCGCCACCGACAATGTGCAGGTCGAAGATGACAAGGCGAAACGTTTCTCGACATTCACCAACTCCGCCAAGATGCACTACAAGATCGCCGCCTGTGCCGCGCAGGTCGAGGCCAGCGGCAAGGAATTCGATCTCGTGCTTCGTATCCGGCCAGACAAGCCGGTGACGATGGTCGGCTTCGGCTGGAGCGACCTCCAGGCGGTCTGCCATAGCAGCGCCGTGCTGTTCGCTGACCAAGGCTTTGGCCACCAGTACGCGAGAATCCTGGTCGGCGACCAACTGGCTGTCGGGTCGCCGCAGACGATGCGAACCTATGCCGGCGTCTTTGCAGATTATCCGCGTTATGCCGAACAAGGTTTCCTGCAATGCGAGCCGGGCTTCCACGGCCATTCCAGCTTGGCGCAGCATTGCTGGCTGAACGGCATTGGTGTCGAGCGCTTGGCGGCACGCTTTGGTCAGCTGGCAGAGGCAGAGCCCCTGTCGACGAGAGAGATCATCGCCGCCATCGAGCAGGATGCAGCGGGCCGCATGGACGCGGTCGATGCCGCGCTCATCGTGGCCGCGGGACGTGATCGACTTTAGATAGTTGGTTGATCGAGGGTGTCGGTGGCTGCGCGGAGTGGTCTCTGCATATTCCGTCAATTCTCGAAATCGCCGAATGTGTTCTGCAGCCGGGTAAGCAGGTTGGGGCGTAATAACTCCAGGGCTATTTCTTCGGTCGCCCAATACCCGTTGATCCCCTCTTGCGGACGCTGGGGCAGGCTTCCCCCACATAGATTTCGCGCATCCGACCTGTTACTGAAGGCAGGCTCTTGTGCCCTTGGCTCGGGACCCATCAGATTAGCGCAGACAGGCCCTGATACTTGGAGGCACCAATTCTCAGCGGCCCAGACAATGCGCACGCGCCCATCTCAATAGTTTGACAAAAACCTCCATAATTGAGCTGTCAGAACCCCGAAGTTGATTTCTCGATCTGCTTGAGCTTGCCATTGTCGATGCGAAAAAAGGGCATTGCGCGTTCGCCGGCACCGTCGTCCCGGAAACGGAAGATGCCCGTCGAGCCGCGGAAGCCGGTCGGGTTTTCGATCACCTTCTTGGTGAAGCCCTTGGGGCCCATGGCGCTGGCAATGCCGGCGGCTAGCGCCACGGTGTCGTAGCCATAGGCGACATTGATGTCGGGCTCGTAATTGTAGGTCTTGCGGAAGCGGTCGGCGATCGGCCCGATCTCTGCGGCATCAAGCGTGGCGATGTAAGCACCTTGCAGTGCCGGGTCGCTGATGCCGTGCTCGAGCCAGCGGGTGGAGCCGATGAGCGTGACGTTCTTGCCAAGCATCCCCTTGGCTTTCAGCGCCGAGACCAGCGGTGCCGGATTGGCGCTGCCGCTGGCGATGACGATGGCTTGCGGTTCGTCGACGAGAGCCATCATGTCCGCAACGGCTTTTTCCGAGCCGCCACCAGCCGGGCCGAAAGGCAGTGCCACTGCCAGCGACGCACCGTAGATGCTGAGGCTGTTGGCAACGCGTTTTTCGATCGCCTTGCCCGCATCGCCTTCGGCCATGAACAACACGAATTTGCGCGCCCCCTTGGCGGCGACGGCAGCGGCACCGGCTGCAGCGCTGTCGGCCTCGTTGAGCCGGACCGAGTAGACGCCGGGCGCGCCGGCGTAGTTGTCGGCGAGCGCCAGTACGAGAGGTCGGTTGGTGCCCGATACGGTGGCCAGCTGGCGCACCGCGCCTTGCTCGGAAGGGCCGATGACCAGCTTGGCGCCTGAAGCCAGGGCGCCGGTCGTGAGCGCGCGCGCGCGCTTTTCGTCGCCACCGGTATCTTCAATGTTCAAGGTCAGCAGGTCGTTGCCGAGGTCGCCCATGGCGAGGGCGGCAGCATCACGCATCTTGCGGCCGCGGTCGCCGGCGGTCCCGCCCGCCGACAGGGGCAGGAGCATCGACACTTTGACCGGCCCCTTGCCGAGGCTTTCGCCCGATTTCGTTGGCCCGGTCTTCTCGACTGAGGCACTCTGGGAACCTTGCTGGCTGTCGGCCGCGGAGCCCAGGACGTCCTCGCTGCTCGTGCCGGACTGGCATGCCCCGAGGCCGAGCGGCAGCGCCAAGGCGAGAGCCAGCATTGCGGCATGCCGCAGCCGATTAGATCCCCTCATCATCCCTCCCCAGAAGCGCAAGCGGGCGCCCCGACAATCAACCTGCTCACCGCATGTCGCAAAAGTCCACGTCATTTCCACCTGGCCGTTGGCCAAGCGACCGATTGTCCCCGCCACCTGTTGCAAAAATATTGATTGGCGCATTGCTGGAAGGACAATCCTAGCCACCGAACAGCTTGGCACGCAGGCTGCGGATATGGCGCGCTTGAGCTGCCGGCCGGTACTCCGCGCAACGCATGTAGCGCGGGCCCGGCACCAGAGACCTCCTGACGCAAACGCCCTTGGGCGCTGCCGATCCCGTGGCATTGACCTCGCCAAGGCCAGCCACGGCAGCGAAGCCGAACGTCGCCTCCGGCACTGAACCGGTGACCTTGAAGCCGTCTCGTTCAAGGATCGCCCGGGCCCTGAGGCAATAGCGCACCGAAAGGGCTGAAAATCGGGTCTCGGCGTGGCCGGCGCGATACTTCATCACCGTCGTGCAGAGATCGCCCTGGGCCAGCCGAAAAGCCCCGGCGAGATAGCGTACGCCAAGGGAAATGTTGGTTCGGGGTTCGGCCAGATCATCGATTGTGCCGCGAAAACCCATCAGGCGGGCCGTTGCCGGCATCACCTGCATGAGGCCAACCTCGCCATCGCCGCCGCGTGCTTCGGGATCGTAGAAACTCTCGATTTCCATCACCGCAAGCGCGAATTCTGCCGGCAGTTGCTTGGCGCGGGCCTCACAGGCGGCGAGGGCCCGGAACGCGTCCCTGTCTGCTTCGCTGCCGGGTCCACCACAGGCCTCCGCGCCCGCGGCGACTACCCTTTCAGCCTGTGGCCACACCCGCTCCGGAACCGCAGCCGAGGCCGCTGCCGAAAGCGCGAGGCCGGTCAGGAGTGCTGTGGCGAAGCGCTGTCTCATTGTGCGGGGCCAGGGCTCATCAAGCGACCGCCATATGGCAAGGGCAGCCGGCGCCCGATTAGTTCATGTACTCCACCATGCGGCTATGGAAACATTCGCATTTGTTGAGGTAGTCCTCGTCGCGGTAGTTGGTCTTGAGGTAACCATAGGCCTTGCCGCAGGCGACCTTGGCTTCCGATGCCCAGACAAAGACCGGTCGCGAAGATTCAAGCCATTGCGAGCTGTTTGCCGCCGTAACGGCCTCGTCCATCATGCGCACGACCTCGGTCTTCACCTCGCCGGTGTTTTCGTTCAGCGCCAGATCTGACGTCGTCGCCAACCGGCAATAGCTTGCCGTCGGCACGTCGATCAGATCGGCCGCGACCGCCTGTCCGGCAAAGGCGAGTAGGCAAAGGCCGCCAATAGCCGACCGTTTCAATCCTTCAAACAGCATCGATCGTTCCTCTCCTTGCCGGACGCAGTTGTTGCCGGCCTGCTGATATCGTGACGGTCCGGTTAGCCGGGCCGCGTCCCCTTTTCACAAAGCAATATGCCCCTTGTCGTTGTCGTCCAGCAATGACGCCAAGGTTACGGTTGGCATGAAAAACGCATCGGGAAGATCGATCAGGTCACCTGATATGGCGGATGGCGTATCCGCGCTTTCCAGCACCGGCACGAGCACTGCATGAGATGCCGGCTCCAGAACGCCTGGTAGCAGATCGGAAATGTCGACCGGTTCCACAATCAGGGAATCGGCGAGAATTTCACCCAGGCCCTGAGGATCGATGACGTGAACAGGGCTGGGCGCGAGCATCGGCATGTCGAGCATCGGTTCGGCATGCCATGTTCCGAGTTCGATAGCTGTCGCCAGCGCCATGCCGCCGCCAACCCCGCCCGTTGCGTCCGGCCCCTTGTCCGTCATCACGTCACGCCAACCCTAAGCCCTTGCTCGCGCATCATATGTTATCCTGATGCTTGGTGCCCGCATTATCTTCGAACAGCACCTTCACAGCTTCGTTGACGGCGGTGAAGTTCTCGAGCACCGCGACCGTCTGGAAGCTGTCGCCGCCGCCATCGACGTCGACCTTGACCTCGGCATCGGTGCCGTTCTGGACGACGCTGACATAGCCCTGGGCCGCCAGGTCGGTATCTGGCGCCAGGCCGCTCAGCAGGGCGCTGAGATCGAGCTGGTCGCCCTTGCCGCCATCATAGTCAGGGATGATGTCGGCGACGTCGAGACCTTCGATGACATAGGTCTCGCCTGTCGACTGGCTGGTCTCGGGCGTGCCCAGGGCTGCCTCGAGCATGACCTCGACATAGGTGCCCGAGGAGCCATCGGCATAAAGCACCGCGCCTTCGCCCGCCACTTGCTGGCCGTCGATGACGTCGTTCGAGGCGGTCGTCGACGTGCCGAGCCCGGTGATACCATGGTCGGCGAGGTGGGTGAGTTCACCGGCCTCTCCGACACCGTCGCTGTTTGCGTCCTGCCAGATCAGCAGCTTGCTGAAGGCCTCGTCATCGGCATCGACGATGCCGTCGCCGTTGCTGTCGAGCGAGGCAAGCGCCTCCGCGCCGCTGGCGAACTTGCCGCCGGCGAAGTCGGGCGTGAAGATCTCGGCACCGCTGTCGATCTTGCCGTCGCCGTTGACATCGTAGGCCAGAATGCCGTCGCCGCTGGTGTTCCAGGCAACCTGGTCGGCGATGCCATCGGCGTTGATGTCGAAGCGGATACCGCCCTCGACGTCGGAGAAGCTGTAGCCGTTGTTGTCGAGGTCGAGCATGATCGGGTCGACTGCGGAGCTGTAGACGGCGATGTCAGACGCCGACAGCGAGGCGTACATCGTCGTGTACTGTGCCAAGGTGGTGATGTTATTGAGTGTTGCGACCTTCGTTCGGCCGCTGTCACTATCCCAATTGCTGTCGAACCAAATTTCCGCGCGATTCGAAGTCGTATTGAAAACAACAACATAGTTGTTGGTTGGGCTGCCGCTGCCCGTAATTTCTGTATCTTCAATATCGTCTTGTGAAATGCCACCTGCAACCTTGAGGACCATACTGTCCTGACCGTTGCTCATCGAACCAAGTGTCAGCAAGCTTGAAAAGTCGTCTACATCCAAAGCCGCTCCTGTGGCGGTGCCAGTCGTGTTGGCGAAGTTGACGCTGCCACTACTTGTGCCCCCGTTGTCGAAGAAGGCTATCTTGTCGGTCCCTTGGGTGAAGTCACCAATGGTGTCTGCCCCTGTGTTCGTGGCCAATCTGAACTGGTCCGCGCCTCCACCGCCAGTCAAGGTATCGTTCACATTGCCACTTCCGCCGTGGATCGTATCGGCGCCGGAACTGCCAGTGATTGCGTCTATTCCGGAGGAGCCCAGTATCTTGAACCCTTCATTTTGGTTGGACAGGTTCACTGTTGCCGCTGATGTCAGAACAATGTTCTCCACACCGACAATCTGGCCATTGCCGGTGCTGGTGAAGCTGGCGCCGATCTGAAGCGTGTCGGTGCCGCCACCGCCATCAATCAGTGCATCGTTCTGTGCAGCATTGATCGTGTCCGTGCCGCCGCCGGCCGAGATCGAATCCGCACCCGAACCGCCTGTTATTGTGTCGTTGCCCGACGAACCGGTGATGGTGAACGCTTCCGACTGGTTGGCGAGGTTGAGTGTCGCTGCAGCAGTCAGGGTGACGTTTTCGATGTTGGCGATCTGGGCGTTGCTTGTGCTGGTGAAGTTGGCCGCGACGTTCAGCGTGTCGGTGCCGGCACCGCCATCCAGAAGCGTGTCGTTGGAGGCGCCGACGATGGTGTCGCCGCCGGAGCCCGAGGTGATCGTATCCGCACCAGAAGACCCGGTAATGGTGAAGGCTTCGGTCTGGTTGGCGAGATTGAGCGTCGCCGCCGTGGTCAGGGTGATGTTTTCGATGTTGGCGATCTGGGCGTCGCCTGTGCTGGTGAAGTTGGCGCCGACATTCAGCGTGTCGCTGTCGGCCCCGCCATCAATCAGCTTGTCGGCTGCGTCGGCAACGAAGCTGTCGTTGCCAGCTCCGCCGAGCAGTGCGTCGGCTCCCGCGCCGCCGTCGATCGTGTCATTGCCGCCATTGGCCACGACGTAGTCGTTGCCATCGCCAGCGCTGATGGTGTCGTTGCCGGTGCTGCCAATCAGGATTTCGCTGAACGAGGTGCCGGTCAGCGTCGTGCTGCCGGCCTGGCTGCGGTCGACCGTCACGATGGCGTTATCAGTCGTTGCGCCGTTCTGGCCGCCATAGGTGAACCTGCCGCCGTCTGTGTCGTTGTCCTTGAAGGTGTAGGCGCCGGCTGCATTGATCACCGAAGTGGCATCTGTGATGTCGGACACGGAACCGTTTACTGTTGAGCCAGCATCGTCATTGTACAGCAGTGCAGCGTCGGAAATGACGACGTCGGTGCCGGACCCGCCGCTGATGTTGGTCAGCACGCGGTCGCCATGCAGCGGGTTCGCCCCGCTGTCGACCTTGTTGAGATTGATCGTCAGCGTCTGCGAGACCGCGTCTCCGTCCGCGTCCTTGACCGTGTATGTGAACGTCTCGGAGGCGCCGGCAGGAATATCGCTGGCATCGTCGGTCAGCGTATAGGTGTAAGTACCGTTCTTGTTGATGACCAGCGTGCCATGGTCGCCACTGACCTGGAAGTTGCCCGAGCCGTCGGCCGTGCTGTCCGTGGTTGCGCCATGCGTAATTGCCGCCACCAGCAGCGGTGTATCTGCACCCGATGCGTCCGATCCGCTGATGACGTCGCCGGTCTTGGTGACGCTCGTCGAGTCGGACGAAACGAAGCGCACAGCCAGCTGGTAGCTGTTCTGCTGGCTCTCATAGGTCCTGACAGTCGAAACGATGTCGCCATTCGTGTCGACGAAACCGCGAACGTCGAGGGTGTAGTTCTGCCCGTCGATGTTAACCGTCGTGGTCGAGGTGGCAATCGTGATGATGTCGCGGCTTGCCTCCGGATCGCTCGTATTGGTGGTTTCGTTATGGGTGAAGTTGACAAGGATCGGACCGACCTGGACCTGCTCGCCATTGATCAGTGCGGTGAAGGTGACCGACAGCGTCGTGCTGGTCAGCGTTCCGCCGCTCACCGGGAAGTTGAAGTGCGTGAATTCCCCGAGATAGAACGTCTCGTTGGTTGTAACAGGCGTGTTGGCGAGCGTCGGATTGTCGATGAAGCCGTAGCCTGATCCAGATCCTGTCGGCCAGCGGATTTCGTCGGTAGAGCCGTCGCCGTCGCGATCGAACGTGACCGGGCTGCCCGACGTCATCTGGACATTGGTCCAGGTGGCGACGATCGCACCAACGCCGAGATCATCGACGACGATGTCCAGCGTGGCGCTGTCAGGTCCGGCTGTCGGCGTGTCGTCGTTGATGCTGACGGTCAGTGTACCTTGGGCGCTGTCGCCATTGGCATCCTTGACCTGATAGCGCAGCGCCAGCGCGATGGTGTCTTCGTAGGACAGCTCGGTTGCCGGCGACGATGGATCGTCATGGCCGGGATGATCGAGCGGCTTGATCTGGGTGTACTGGTAGCTGCCGTCACTGGTGTTGAGCGTGACCTTGAACGCCGCTGTCGCCAGCGCATTGGCAGCCGAGGTGATGTTGGTCGCGCCATATAGCGTGTCCGTCGCGCTGTCCCAGTAGTAGGACAATGCTGCCCCGCCTGACATGACGGCGACGTTGCCGGTGTCGACAACCGAAAGGTTGTGCATGGGCGAGAAATTGATCGGGTCGATGGCTGCCGCACCGTCAGGTCCGAAGCTGAACGCCAAGGTTCCGCTGGCGGTCGCGGTTCCCGCGGTGTCGCCAAGTCCGCCGGCAACACCATTTGCGAGCGAATCTTCGTCGATCAAAGCGGTGATCGCGCCCGCCGAGGGCGCTCCATTGACGATGTCGACATGGATCGGGAACGACAGCGCATCGCCATCGCCATCCCTGACCGTGACGTTGAAGTCGAGGTCGATATCGATCGTTGTGCTGATCGTCGTCACACTCTGCAGGTCGAGCTTGGACGAGCCGTCCTGGGCATAGAATTCGATGTAGTCGAAATACTTGCCGGCCGGTGCCGTCGGTTCGAAATTGGCGCCAGTTAGGTTGCCGACATCGAACTGCCCGCTCGCCGTGGTCCCGTCAGTGTAATGCAACACATAGTGGATGGTGTCGCTGGAGCCGGCGTTGGCGAAGTTGAACGATGCCTCCGACACGTTCGGGCCGTTGAAGATGCCCGTGCTCGGCGGGACATAGGCGCCGGCGCCGTCGAAATCGACCTGCTGGCCGAAGTCGAAGCGCAGGATCTCGGCAGCATCGAAGTTCTGGTTGCCGACGCCCCAGCCATTGGTGCCGCCGTTGACCTGGCCGACCGTGACACCGCTCGTGCTGCCGGTCTTCCAGTTTGCGACGTTGAAGCCGGCGCCCGTCGTCCAGGCGGAAACCACGCCGAGATGCGATCCCGTGCCGCCAGCGCCCGAGGTCAGCACCTGGTAGGATGTCGGTCCGGCGCCGAAGGCACCACCGATCGCCACGTCGGCATTGATGACGCCATCAAGCGGCTTGAACGACTGGAACGTATACGCTCCCGTCGCCGGGTTCAGCGTCAGTGTGAATACCGGATCGGCCAATGTGCCAGTATGGGCGACAAGTACGTTCGGGTTCGAGTTGTCATAGATCAGCGCCGTGCCGCCGAAGGTCAGTGTCGCCGGGTTGCTGGTCAGCGCAATGCTCGCCGTGCCGCGCCCGTCGGTGCCGTAGTCGACGACGATGTCGCCGTTGACGATGGTTCCGGCGTTGCCGATCGAGTGGGTGTTGACAGTCGCATCGACGCCGGCAATCGGGCCGTCGTCATCGAACGAAATCGCCGACGCGCTGTTGGTGACCAGATCGACCGAGGCCGAATGGTTCGAGCTGTCGCCGTCGCCATCGGTGATGGTTGCCGCCAGGGTCAGTTGCACCTTGTCGGAACCGGTTGTCAGCAGCGACATCACTTCGTCATAGATCGACGGGTTCTCGGTTCCGCCGTGGTCGATGGCAAGGAATTGCTCGATGGCGAGCTGCGCCGATGCCGGGTTGGACGCGTCGGTGACCGATATCCGGAACGCGACCGCGTCGTCGACGCCGATGCCGTTCGAGCCAGGTACGCGGCCAACGATCATGCCGCCTTCCATCTGCAGGTAGATCTGCCGCTGCGCACTGGTCAGGCCGGAAAGTGCCGTGCCTGCAAGCGCAGTCGCGGTGAGGTTGGTCTGCAGGATGGTTGCGCCGACCAGCGAAAGTGTAAGCGACTGGGTCAGCGATCCGCTCGCCGCAGGACCGTCGGCACCGTAGACCGGGTTGACGCCGAACAGCGAGGCCAGTCCACCGCTGACACTGGTCGTCAGCTTGCCGATCGCCTTGGCAGGATCGATGGTCGAGCTGACGGTCGGAACACGGATGTAGTCGAGCTCAGGCGTTGCTGTGTTCAGCACGTCGTCCGCGCCACCGTTCTGCGCCGACGGTGTCGATTCACCCTCTCCACCAGCACGGTAGCGGTCGTGCATCGCACTGCTTGCGCCGTCTGGCTGGACAGTTTCGTCGAGGTTGAGGGCGAATGCCGAGACGGGATTGCTGCCGGTGCCGGTTACGGTGACTGAAGGCACATCGTCGATGATCTGGATCTGGAACGCAGCGCTGGCATCGTCGGCAGGATTGCCGTCGCTGTCGGCGACATTCACCGTGAAGGTCTCGAACGGCGTCCCGTCGGTGGTGTGGTTGACCGGGTTGGCCAGCGTGTAGCTGTAGGTCACCGTGGTGC
>NZ_JACZEP010000030.1 GCF_014863355.1 Aminobacter carboxidus
TGGTGCGGGAAGGGAGCCGAGCCAAGCCACGGTCTGCCGTGCTCAGCACGACGACCAGGATCCTGACGGCCTCCTTCCCGCATTCAATCTACACCAAGCCAAACACACAGGATCCCCGACACTCTCCGCTAGCTTCGCTCGCTCACGAGGTCGAGGATGACGGATTGCGGGGGGGCCCCGCTGCCAACCGTCGCCCTTGTGTCAACCGGCGAACTTGGCGTCGACCTTGGCGTCAACCTTGGCGTCGACCTCGGCGACTGGCCGACGCTATGCGCGTTTACATGTGTTGGCGAGCTGCGTTGGTGGTGGTGGAGACGTCTCACAATGGTCGTCATCCCCGACACTCTCCGCTCGCTTCGCTCGCTCACGAGGTCGAGGATGACGGATTGCGGGGGGCGCCGCTGTCAACCGTCGACCTTGTGTCAACCGGCGACCTTGGCGTCGACCTTGGCGTCGATCTTGGCGTCGACCTCGGCGACTGGCCGACGCTATGCGCGTTTATATGTGTTGGCGAGCTGCGTTGGTGGTGGTGGAGACGTCTCGCAATGGTCGTCATCCCCGACACTCTCCGCTCGCTTCGCTCGCTCACGAGGTCGAGGATGACGGATTGCGGGGGGCGCCGGTGGCAACCGGCGACCTTGGGTCAAACCGGCGACCTTGGCGTCGACCTTGGCGTCAACCTTGGCGTCGACCTCGGCGACTGGCCGACGCTATGCGCGTTTATATGTGTTGGCGAGCTGCGTTGGTGGTGGTGGAGACGTCTCGCAATGGTCGTCATCCCCGACACTCTCCGCTCGCTTCGCTCGCTCACGAGGTCGAGGATGACGGATTGCGGGGGGCGCCGCTGTCAACCGTCGACCTTGTGTCAAACCGGCGACCTTGGCGTCGACCTTGGCGTCAACCTTGGCGTCGACCTCGGCGACTGGCCGACGCTATGCGCGTTTATATGTGTTGGCGAGCTGCGTTGGTGGTGGTGGAGACGTCTCGCAATGGTCGTCATCCCCGACACTCTCCGCTCGCTTCGCTCGCTCACGAGGTCGAGGATGACGGATTGCGGGGGGCGCCGCTGTCAA
>NZ_JACZEP010000031.1 GCF_014863355.1 Aminobacter carboxidus
ATCTGAAGCCCCCCTAAACAAGGGCAACAGCCAGGCCAAAAACAACAAAACAGCCCGTTCACTCAACCGATGGGCTGTTTGGCTATCTGGATCCCAGTGACGGTTCGAATTGAAACCGCAGCGGAAGCGCGCGAAAAGGCACCCCGACGAGGTGTGACAAGACCAGGTCCTGCCCCGCAACCAACCTTCCAAATACATCGAACTCTATCGTTGACGGGAAACTGCGCTTCCTTGGCAGTCAGAGCTCCTCGTTCTTCACGGACCCGAAGTTCAAGGCTGCAGGTTCAAGACCTCGCACCAAACCGGAAGGCAGCTCGCTCGGCTAACCGGGAGGGCTGCTTTTGCTATGGAGGATCCCCGCTATCGGCGGCGAAGCGAAAATGGAGTTGCTCGGGCGAATGACAGGCGCGGGTATGCAGCAACTCATCAGCGTTGCACCCCGTGCGGTACTGACTCGCCGAACCCGCTTACCAGCAGATCCAGCCGGGGTATGTTTGCACGCGGCGATGCGAATGCTCCGGTGTTCGCCCGCGTGATGACCGCGCCGCCGCCGCCGACGCGATGGAGGTGGCCACCTCGACTTGGGTGGGCTCGGTGCCGAGTGATTCTACGGGTGGCGCATCGAGGGGACGCGCTGTGAATCGTACCTGAATCATCTAGGACGCTGTTGAATCTGCCGGCTGTGCCGACTTTGCGCCATTCTGCGCGGGGATAGTGGCGCGGCTAATGTGTTGTCAGGCCCATAGAACCGGGATTCGGCCGGCCAATTTCGCATTGTTTGGTTGCCCAAGCTTTTGATTTCGCGCGATGATTGCGGCGGATCGTTTAAGGGAGCGCTGGCGTGACGGGCGAAAGTGCGACGCTTGCTTTGGCTTCCGCAGGGTCTTTCTGGGTTGTGGTTGAGTGTTCTGGTTTGTGTCTTAAAAAATTCGCAAAAGTTGGAAAAGGTCGTTGACAGTTTGGAGGGGTGGCGACTATATACGCCTCAACAACGAGGGCGGCGCGCCGCTGGCGGCCCCGGAGTTCGCTCCAAGGAACT
>NZ_JACZEP010000004.1 GCF_014863355.1 Aminobacter carboxidus
CGAGCACCGGATCGGCGAGTGGATCGGGCAGGTCGAAACCAACAGGGGCTGTGCGGACCCTGGCCCGCTTGACCATCACCACCAGGGGTGTCGAGGTGTCATGGCCGTCGACCGCCATCGCAGCACCGGGTGCTGCCACCACCAGCGAACCGGCGCGGGCAGCGACAAAACTCTCCTCGGTACCGGCCGGCGTCGACCCGTCGAAGAAGCGCAGCGCTTCGACCCGGCCAAGCTCGAGCTTGCGGCGGGCGAGCCCCAGACGCAACTTCTGCAAACTGTCGTCGCCATCGACAAGCAGCGCCTTGAGGCCCGCCGCATCGCTGTTCGAGCGTGTCGACAAAATGCCCGGATCGGCGCGGCCGGCAGCGTCGAAGGCCACCAGCTCGCATGGCTGGCCGCCTTCGAGATTGCGCACGCTCAGCTGGTCGCCTGGTTCGATGTCGATCAACACCGCACCCAAGCCCGGCACGTGGTAGCGCTCCATGCCGGGCAGCAAAAGCCCAGGCTGAAGGATCAGGCTCGGACGCGGAGGGCCGGCCGCAATTTCGGGATAGACTGAAATTGTCATCGCCACCTCGTCAAAATTTGCCTGTGTGTAAAGTTATTTCAGTCAGAAGAATACTCAATTTTGCCGCCGTCGCAAGGCTTCGTTTCATCGCGCTACCAGAAAATGAGGTGAGGTGATCATCCCGAAGGTCGCCTCCCGGCGATATCGGGGACCATTTGCCTGCCGTCCGCCGTGCGATTGTCCCGGCCCGTTCAACCGTGTTAGTGGACCAGATTCGATAAGTATTTCAAACTTGGACTGCGCTGCGGTAGGGTTCGTCCGCTGCCGCAGCCATGAGGCAGAGCTGACATGCAAGGTCGCGCAATGAAGGTTGAAACCGGCCAACTCACATCGCAAATCATCGCCTCCTATTCGGTGGGAGCGACGGTGCAGACCGTGCTCGACCGGCTGTTTGCCAAGATACAGTCGGAAGAATACCCGCTGGATACGCGCCTGCCTTCGGAACGGGCGCTGGCCTCGGAGATGGGAGTTGCCCGCAACACGGTGCGCGAAGCGCTGGATGTGCTGGAAGACCGCAAGGTCATCAAGCGGCGCCCCGGCAGCGGCAGCTTCGTCACCTACCGTTCGGAAGAGGTGCCGGAGCGAGCAGACAACTCGGTCGCGCTGGAAACCAGCCCGCTGGATCATCTTGTCGTGCGCGGCATCCTGGAACCTGAAATGGTCCGCCTCGCGGTCATCAACATGACCCCGCGCGAGGTCTGGGAACTCGAACAGCTGATGTCGAAGATCGAAAACGTGCACACCGACGTCGCCGCTTTCGTCAAATGCGAAGAGGAAATCTACCGCAAGATCGCCGAGGGAACGCACAACCCCTTGCTGGCATCCTGCTACAACCTGGCGATCGAGGCCTGCAGGGTGAGCTTCCGTACAACGCAGTTGCGCCGGCATCTGTCACCGAAGCGTATCCTCGAATACCAGCAGCGCTACAACGCGCTGTTCAACGCGATTGCCTCGCGCGACGTCGAGCGATCCGTCGAGTTCATCAAGCTGCACCTGGTCGAAGAGCAGAAGCTACTTCTGCAGGATTGATTCCGGCGTTCGCGCCTGCAGGGCGGTGCCATTGCCGCTCGCTCGCAGGCGCTGCTCCCACAGCTGCCCCAGGTCCGACATCTCCTGCTTGAGCAGGCCGCCATGGCGTTTGAGCCAGCGCGGAATCGAGCCGAAGGCGGCGATCTTCGCCTTGCCGGTTTTCAACGTCACCACCGGCCAATCTCCGACCAGCGCGTTGTCGATCCCGAACATGCTCTCGCCCCACCAATGCGCCGGACCAAACGCATGGGTGACGTGGCCAAGCTGCTTCATGGCCGCCAGCACGGATGCAGGATTGACACTGTTGGATTTCTCGACCGCCGCATGCCAGATGTCGAGGATGGCGACATATTCCCAGCTCACCGCCGTCCAGGTGCCGGGGAAACGGCTGTTGTACTCGTCAAAGAAGCCTTTCGGCTGGTTGAAGAAGAACGTCTTGTCGGTCAGCCTCTCGTCGTCGAAATCCGGAAACTGGAAAACGAAGCCTTCCATGAATTCGACCGAAGTCCGCGCAACGAGTTGGTCATAATAGTCGAGTGTGCAGGAAATGATCTGCCCCTTGAAGCCCTGCGCATGGGCATACTCGGTCATCGCATGGACCATGGGCGTATAGCTGGTGCACCAGCACAGGATATCAGGGTTTGAATCCAGCATCGGCTGGACGATTGCGGCAGCATCGGTCGTAGCAGGGTCGTACTGGATCTCTTTGGTGACACCCAGCTTGGCCGCCTTGAAGGCCGCGCGATAGGTTGCAAGCGACGGCAGGCCGAGCGCGTCGGTCTGGCTGCAGATCGCCACCGTTCGCAGTTCCGGCCGCGCCTGCGCCAGCCACTCCACCCCCGTCACGTTGAAGATCGGATGCAGCTCACTGGGCGCGATCAGGTATGGCGTATCAGGCGACAGGTCGCTCGGCAGCAGGGTCGAGGTCAGGACCTTGCGCTGGCTCAGATAGTCCCTGATCTCAGCCAACGTGTCTCCGCCCAGCGTCATCAGCAGCTTTACGTCATGCCGTTCGATCAGATGGCGCGCGCCTTCCGCTGCTCGCCCGGCATCGTAGCCGCAATCGAAATCGAGGATCTTGATCGGATAGCGGCGCCCGTTGATCAGCAGGCCGCCGGTCCTGTTCAGCCAGTCCTCCCAGATCCGGCAACCATGCAATCCGGGCAGGCCCCAGGATTCCACTTGACCGCTGAGCGGTGCCAGGAATCCAATGTTCACGGCGTCCGGCATGCCGACCGACAGCCGGGGCAGGACGCTGGAAACGGCTAGTCGATGGGCAAAGCTGGAATTCGGCATATCAGTGAGTACCACCAAAAACAGAGCGCTTCATCCCAACCTCGCGAAATTTTCCTTCCTCACAGGAAACACGTCGTTGACAAATTGGTATAATGGCAGGCAACATAACTGAACCAGAGGAACCAATAACGAAATTTGGTCTATACCAAAAGGAGGAAACCATGACAGCCAAGCGTGTCGCCGTGATCGGTGCCGGACCGTCGGGTCTGGCGCAGTTGAGGGCATTCCAGTCGGCCGCGGCGAAGGGCGCGGAAATCCCGGAAGTTGTCTGCTTCGAAAAGCAGGCCAACTGGGGTGGGCTGTGGAACTACACCTGGCGCACCGGCCTCGACCAGTATGGCGAGCCGGTACATGGTTCGATGTACCGCTATCTTTGGTCGAACGGCCCCAAGGAGGGCCTGGAGTTTGCCGACTATTCCTTCGAGGAGCACTTCGGCAAGCAGATCGCCTCCTACCCGCCGCGCGCGGTGCTGTTCGACTACATCGAGGGCCGTGTCAACAAGGCCGGCGTGCGCAAGTGGATCCGCTTCGAGACCGCCGTGCGCATGGTGACCTGGAACGAAGAGACCAAGAAGTTCACCGTCACCGTCCAGGACCTACCCAAGGATCACTGCTACTCCGAGGAATTCGACAACGTCATCGTTGCCTCTGGTCATTTCTCGACCCCGAACGTGCCAGAGTTCCCTGGCTTCGACCGCTTCAAC
Source organism: Aminobacter carboxidus (assembly GCF_014863355.1). Taxonomy (GTDB): domain Bacteria; phylum Pseudomonadota; class Alphaproteobacteria; order Rhizobiales; family Rhizobiaceae; genus Aminobacter; species Aminobacter carboxidus. Next base: position 3,598 of record NZ_JACZEP010000004.1, read on the forward strand.
GGCCGTATCCTGCACGCCCACGACTTCCGCGACGCACGCGAGTTCGCCGGCAAGGACATCCTGATCGTCGGCACCAGCTATTCGGCCGAGGACATCGGCTCGCAATGCTGGAAGTACGGCGCCAAGTCGATCACCAACTGCTACCGCACGGCACCGATGGGCTTCAAATGGCCCGACAACTGGGAAGAGCGGCCACTGCTGGAGAAGGTCGAGATCAACACCGCGACCTTCAAGGACGGATCGACCAAGCGCATCGACGCGATCATCCTGTGCACCGGCTACAAGCATCACTTCCCGTTCCTGCCCGACGACCTCAGGCTCAGGACCGCCAACCGGCTGGCGACAGCCGACCTCTACAAGGGCGTCGCTTATGTCCACAATCCGGCGATGTTTTATCTCGGCATGCAGGACCAGTGGTTCACCTTCAACATGTTCGACGCGCAGGCATGGTGGACGCGCGACGTCATTTTGGGCCGCATCAAGCTGCCTGACAGCAAGCAGGCGATGGTCGCCGACGTCGCGGACCGCGTCGTTCGCGAGGATGCCGGCAAGGACTCGCATGACGCGATCGAATATCAGGGCGAGTACGTCAAGGAGCTGATCGCAGAGACCGACTATCCGAGTTTCGACGTCGACGGCGCCAACGAAGCCTTCTTCGAGTGGAAGGAACACAAGAAGAAAGGCATCATGGAGTTTCGCAACCACTCCTACAAATCGGTCATCACTGGAACCATGGCACCGGCCCATCACACGCCCTGGAAGGACGCGCTCGACGACTCGCTGGAATCCTACCTCAGCACAGCTGAAGCGGCGGAGTAACGGCCGGCCCAACCGGGCCGCTCGACTTTCCTGACATGAAACGCCGCCCCGGCCGGGGCGGCATCGCTTTTGCGCGCCTTCACCGCTCTGGCACGACGATGAAGGTCGCGCGGGAGCGTGTCCGGCTGCGCGGTTTCAGATGTTGAAGCGAACACCATTGAGGGTAGGTCGTCCGGTCCAATTCGCTCGCCGCCTGACTTCACTTCGTCGACCGCTCAAGCCGCCCCGCCTCCATTTCATGGCGGCCGAGGAACCCTATTCCTGTGAGGGAGTACCCCCGGAGATTGGTGTCAAAGAGACGTGCGAGGCGCCGAGGCGGTGCCTCGACCTGGCGCGAACACGAATGGGCTCGCCCTCGAAAGGGCTGAGCCCATCCAGTTGAAGTCGATGGCTACTACGAACTGAAGCTCGGCCCGCGGTTCTTCTCGCTGGCATAAAGCGCCACCGCCATCGCCCGGTTGCGGACGTCGAGCTTGTCGTACAGATTCTTGAGGTGGTACTTGACCGTGTTTTCCGAAATTCCGGTACGCGCGGCGATCTGCAGGTTGGTCCAGCCATCGGCCAGCACCGACAGCAGCTCGCGCTCGCGCGCGGTCAGCCGTGATAGCGGCGTATCATTGATCTTGGACACATCCATGTAGGGAATGCAGATCCGGCCATGGGCGACCGCGACAAGCGTGTCGAACAGGATTGCCGGATCGTCGAACTGATAGCAGAAGCCTTGCACACCAAGGCGTACGCATTGCTTGAGGATCGAGATGTCGTGGTCGTTGGAGAAGATCACCACACGGGCATGAACGCCACGCCGTTGCATCTCGGCCAGCACCTCGCCGGAATCCATGTCCTGCAGCCGCCAGCCCAGCACCGCGATATCGAACAGGGGATCCGCCGCTGAAGCCGCATCGACAAAGGCTTTTCCGGTCTGCACGCTTTCGGCCAGCTCGAAGCGGCTGTCGCGCGAAAGCATGTCGCCAAGAGCTGCGATGACAAGCGGGTTGCGCTCGGCGATCAGAACCCTGAACCTGTTTTCCTTCGCCACCGGCATCACCTCAATCCCGATGCCATGGCGCTGACCCTTCCATTCGGCGTTCATGTTCCTCCCGCCTATGTTCGTGTACGCACCTCTTGCCGACGTCTCTTGCGCTGGGCCGATCCTCCTCCGGTCCTGCCCGAGATCGACCCCTTCAGTACAATTCATATCATGAATGATTTTTTCATTCCAGTGGATGCGGCATTTTTGCCGTCGAATGGACCGCCAAGCCGGCAAACGGCGCAAAACCGCCTTTCCTACCCGTCCGGGTAGGTCGCGGCTGTCCAGAGAGGGGCCTGAGCGTTGGCCATTTTTCCAACCGGGGTACGAGCGGTGAAGATTGGCCTTACGCTGCGACAAAATAGCTTGACGGCGCTTCGAATTCGGACAAACTTCACTTTGAGGAAAAAAAGAAGCCTAAGCGGAAACTGCCGCCGTGCCATGAAAACCGGAAAAGCCGGGGCTGGACGACGGGCATTCTCAATCAATGGGGAACTGAACCAATGAGCGCTGTTACGGACATCAGTCCGGCGGATACCGCCGGCCAGCTTCACAGGACAATCGATTGGCGAGGCGCCTTCTGGGTTGCCAGCGGCGTGCCGCCGCTTGTCTTGTTCTCCATCGGCGGCATCGCCGGCACTGCCGGCAACATCGCCTTCGCGATCTGGATCTTCTCCATGCTGATGGGGTTCATCCAGTCCTTCACCTATGCCGAAATCGCCGGCCTGTTCCCGAACAAGTCGGGCGGTGCTTCGGTCTATGGCGCGACCGCATGGCTGCGCTATTCCAAGTTCGTCGCGCCGCTGTCGGTGTGGTGCAACTGGTTCGCCTGGTCGCCGGTGCTGTCGCTCGGCTGTTCGATTGCCGCCGCCTACATCCTCAATGCGCTGGCGCCGATCCCGGGCTTCACCGAAACCTCGCCTGAGGTGCTGCAGTATCTGGCCGCCAATGTCGGCACCAGTGCCGCCGACGCCGTGACCGCGGTCACTGCTGCCGCGACCCCCGGCATCCGCACCTGGACGCTGTATAGCCATTCGCTCGGTCCGGTCGGCTTCTCGCTCAACGCCACCTTCTGGATCGGCGCCGTCCTGATGCTGATCACCTTCGCGATCCAGCATCGCGGCATTCTCGGCACGGCAAGCGTGCAGAAGGTCGTCGGCCTGCTGGTCATCGTGCCGCTGCTGATCGTCGGCATCGTGCCGATCATCACCGGCCAGATCAACTGGGACAACTACTCGCCCTTCGTGCCGCTGGCTGCCGCCTATGCACCGGAGCCGGGCGCGTGGAACGTCGCCGGCTGGACGCTCATCCTGGGCGGCATGTTCATCGCGGCATGGTCGACCTACGGCTTCGAAACCGCTGTCTGCTACACCCGCGAGTTCAAGAACCCGGCGACCGACACCTTCAAGGCGATCTTCTACTCCGGCCTGCTGTGCATGCTGCTGTTCATGATCGTGCCCTTCACCTTCCAGGGCGTGCTCGGCCTCAATGGCATGCTGGCAACCCCGATCGTCGACGGTTCCGGCGTTGCCGATGCACTGGCCGGCATGGTCGGCGGTGGCGGGCTGGTCAAGAGCCTGCTCGTCATGCTGATGATCCTCGCCTTGCTGCTCGCCATCATGACCGCCATGGCCGGATCGTCGCGCACGCTCTATCAGGGTTCGCTCGACGGCTGGCTGCCGCGCTACCTCAGCCACGTCAACGAGCATGGCGCCCCGACGCGTGCAATGTGGACCGACCTGATCGCCAACCTGTTCGTCCTGGCCATCGCCTCGACGGATGCGACGAGCTTCTTCTTCATCCTCGCCGTGTCGAACTGCGGTTACATCATCTTCAACTTCCTCAACCTCAACTCCGGCTGGATCCACCGCATGGACAACGGCCACATCAAGCGGCCGTGGCGCGCTCCGACCTGGCTGATCACGGTCGGCGCGCTGTTCGCCTACGTCAACGCCGTCTTCATGGGCGCCGGCGCCAAGGTGTGGAACCCGATGGCCCTGTGGGCCGGACTGTTCACCGCCGCCCTGATCATCCCGGTGTTCTGCTACCGCCACTACGTCCAGGATCGCGGCAAGTTCCCCGAGCACATGCTCGAGGATCTCGGCATGCAGCAGAGCGACCTGCGCGTGAAGAAGGCCGGCATCCTGCCTTACCTGACGCTCGTCGCCGGTCTCGCGGTGGTGCTGCTTTCCAACTGGTTCTTCGTGCTCTGACAGCAAGCATTTCTGACAATGGTCAAGGCCGGCGCAAGCCGGCCTTTTCCTTTGGCACCTGCATCAGCCCAGGTGCTTCACACGAGGAAAACGCGCTGGGCCAATATTTCTTTCTATGAAAGATTCTTGCATTAAGGTTGACTTTCACCCTCGTCTGCTGCTATAGATTCAGACGGGAAAATTCAGCGCAAAAAGCTGTCCGGATGGTGGAATCCGGGGCTGGAACCGATGGCTTATGCCATAGGATCGCACGCGCGCGCCTGGGAGGAATGGAATAGGATGACGACGGTAATCGATGGCAAGGCAGTTGCCGCCGATGTGGTGACAAAGGTCCGGATCGCAGCCGAAAAGCTGACCGCCGAGACCGGCATCGTTCCCGGCATCGCGGTGGTCATTGTTGGCCACGACCCGGCAAGCCAGGTCTATGTCGCCTCCAAGGGCAAGAAGGCCAAGGAATGCGGCTTCCATTCGGTCGAGCACGCACTGCCCTCCGACACCTCGGAAGCCGATCTCGTCGCGCTGGTGCAGAAGCTCAACGCCGATCCCAAGATCCACGGCATCCTCGTCCAGCTGCCCCTGCCCGACCATATCGACGCCGGCAAGATCATCCAGACGATCTCGGCCGACAAGGACGTCGACGGCTTCCATTTCACCAATGTCGGCAAGCTCGGCACCGGCGAACTCGACACCGCCTTCGTGCCCTGCACGCCGGCCGGCTCGATGCTGTTGATCGAGCGCGCACTTGGCCGTGACCTTTCGGGCCTCAACGCAGTTGTGGTCGGCCGTTCCAACATCGTCGGCAAGCCGATGGCCAATCTGCTGCTCAATGCCAACGCCACCGTCACCGTCGCCCACAGCCGCACCAAGGACCTGCCGGCGCTGTGCCGCAGCGCCGACATCCTTGTCGCCGCCGTCGGGCGTCCTGAGATGATCAAGGGCGACTGGGTCAAGCCGGGCGCCACCGTCATCGACGTCGGCATCAACCGGCTCGAGGCCGGCGCCAATGGCAAGTCGAAGCTCGTCGGCGACGTCGACTACGACAGTGCTGCCGAACAGGCCGGCGCCATCACGCCCGTGCCGGGCGGCGTCGGGCCGATGACGATTGCACTTCTGATGGCCAATACGGTCGTCTCCGCCTGCCGTACGGCAGGCCAGTCAGCACCTCGTTTTTAAATCTGGGAGCCTGAGGGCTCCGCGGAAATCGAACCAAACTCAAGGGAAGAGAGTCATGGCCGAATTCAAGACCGACATCGAGATCGCGCGTGCGGCGAAGAAGAAGCAGATCCAGGAGGTCGGCGCCAAGATCGGCATCCCGTCCGAGCATCTTTTGCCTTATGGCCACGACAAGGCGAAGATCTCGGCCGAGTTCATCGCCAATGCACGCAAGAACAAGGACGGCAAGCTGATCCTGGTCACCGCGATCAATCCGACGCCAGCAGGAGAAGGCAAGACCACGACGACGGTGGGCCTTGGCGACGGCTTGAACCGCATCGGCAAGAAGGCGATCGTGTGTATCCGTGAGGCGTCGCTCGGACCCAACTTCGGCGTCAAGGGCGGTGCTGCCGGTGGCGGTTATGCCCAGGTCGTGCCGATGGAGGATATGAACCTCCACTTCACCGGCGACTTCCACGCCATCACCACCGCGCATAACCTTTTGTCGGCGCTGATCGACAACCACATCTACTGGGGCAACGAGCTCGGCATCGACACCCGCCGCGTCGTGTGGCGCCGGGTGATGGACATGAACGACCGGGCGCTGCGCGAGATCAACTGCTCGCTCGGCGGCGTTGCCAACGGTTTTCCGCGTGAAGCCGGCTTCGACATCACCGTTGCCTCCGAAGTCATGGCGATCCTGTGCCTGGCGACCGACCTCAAGGATCTCGAAAAGCGTTTGGGCGACATCATCGTTGCCTATCGCCGCGACAAGACGGCGGTCTATGCCCGCGACCTCAAGGCCGACGGCGCAATGGCGGTGCTCTTGAAGGATGCGGTCCAGCCCAACCTGGTGCAGACGCTGGAAAACAACCCGGCCTTCGTCCATGGCGGCCCGTTCGCCAACATCGCCCATGGCTGCAACTCGGTGGTCGCCACCACCACAGCCCTCAAGCTCGCCGACTATGTCGTCACCGAAGCCGGCTTCGGCGCTGACCTTGGTGCGGAAAAGTTCTTCGACATCAAGTGCCGCAAGGCGGGCCTCAAGCCGGCAGCTGCGGTCATCGTCGCCACCGTGCGCGCCATGAAGATGAATGGCGGCATCAAGAAAGAAGAGCTCGGCAAGGAAAATGTCGATGCGGTGAAGAAGGGCTGCGCCAACCTTGGCCGTCACATCGAGAATGTGAAGCAGTTCGGCGTGCCGGTCGTGGTGGCGATGAACCACTTCGTTTCCGACACCGATGCCGAGATCGCGGCGATGAAGGACTATGTCGCTTCGATGGGTGCCGAAGCGATCCTGTGCAAGCACTGGGCCAAGGGTTCGGCCGGTATCGAGGAGCTCGCCCACAAGGTGGTGCAGCTCGCTGAATCGGGTGCCTCGCAGTTCTCGCCGCTCTATCCCGACGAGATGAAGCTGTTCGACAAGATCGACACCATCGTCAAGCGCATCTATCGCGGCTCGGAGGCGATCGCCGACAAGTCGGTGCGCGACCAGCTGCATGCCTGGGAAGCCGCCGGCTATGGTCACCTGCCGGTGTGCATGGCCAAGACGCAATACTCGTTCTCGACCGACCCGAACCTGCGCGGCGCGCCTGTCGACCATGTCGTGCCGGTGCGTGAGGTCCGCCTTGCAGCCGGTGCCGGCTTCATCGTCGCCATCTGCGGTGAGATCATGACCATGCCCGGCCTGCCCAAGGCACCGTCATCGGAAAAGATCTTCCTCAACGAACAGGGCCAGATCGAAGGACTGTTCTGAGGAAAAACCTCTCTCCCAAGGCGCTCCAATCCACCCCTCCTGTCCCCCAGGCCCGGAGCGCCCTTTCAAGGCCTGGCACTTCATGTGCCAGGCCTTTTTTTACCCACTTCCGGGCCATCTCCGGACGGCACGGCCAGCCTGTGCCTGGCGCTTCGGCGCTAGGCAAAATGTTGCCTAGCAGTAAAAATTCTTGCACTTGGATATTGCCCTAGAGGCAAATTTGGGTTCAAATGTCCCCAACAATGCCCGCCTCAAGGCAAGGCCAAAGGCGGGGAACAATATGGAGGAGTACCGGAAATGACAGCTTCATGGCGTTTTTCGACGTTGGGTGATCGCCACCGCGCGCTGGGTTCCAAACTGGAAGACTGGAGCGGCATGGGCACGGCCTGGTCTTATGACAAGGACGCCGACGAGGAGTATGTGGCGATCCGCACCAAGGCCGGCCTGATGGACGTCTCGGGCCTCAAGAAGGTCCACATAACAGGCGCGCACGCCTCGCACCTGCTCGACCTGTGCACCACCCGCGACGTCGAGAAGATCTATCCGGGCAAGTCGGTCTATGCCTGCATGCTCAACGATGCCGGCAAGTTCACCGACGACTGCGTGATCTACCGCATCTCGACCAATTCGTGGATGGTCGTGCACGGCTCGGGATCGGGCCATGAAGAACTGAGCCGCGCCTCGATCGGCCGCGACGTTTCGGTACGCTTCGACGACAACCTGCACGACCTGTCGCTGCAGGGCCCACTCGCCGTCGACTACCTCGCCAAGCACGTGCCCGGCATCCGCGACCTCAACTATTTCCACCACATGCAGACCCAGCTGTTCGGCCTGCCGGTGATGATCTCGCGCACCGGCTATACCGGCGAGCGCGGCTACGAAATCTTCTGCCGCGGCCAAGACGCCGGCAATATCTGGGACACCATCGTCGAGGAAGGCAAGTCGATGGGCATCATCCCAACACGCTTCACCACGCTCGACATGCTGCGCGTCGAGAGCTACCTTCTGTTTTACCCGTACGACAACTCGCAGAAGTACCCGTTCGCGAACGAAGGCCCTGGCGACACGTTGTGGGAACTCGGTCTCGACTTCACCGTCAGCCCCGGCAAGACCGGCTTCCGCGGCGCCGAAGAGCACTACCGCCTCAAGGGCAAGGAACGCTTCAAGATCTTCGGCGTGCTGCTCGACAGCGACAAGCCAGCTGACGAAGGCGCCGAGATCTATCGCGACGGCAAGAAGGTCGGTGTCGTGACCTGCGCGATGTATTCACCGCTGGTCAAGAAGTCGATGGGCATCGCCCGCCTCGACGTCGACTGCGCCATCGTAGGTACGCCGCTGGAAATCCGCAACACCAGCGGTACGGTCAAGGCAACGGCGCAGTCGCTGCCGTTCGACGACCCGAAGAAGCTGAAGCGGACGGCAAAGGGCTGAGACCTTGGACAGTGCACCGGTGAAGACGATCCTCAGTCGCCCGGTCTACGGAACATTGTCACCGCAGGCCGGCAAGAGCCACCTTCTGATCGCGGACGCCGAAGGGGCGTCCGCGATCCTGGACCTGGCGAAGAAGGCTCCAGAGGACTTCTTCGCCAACGCACATATCATGTTCATCCCGGGCCGGACCGGAGACAGCTTCCAGGCATCCCTGAAGGCGTTGAAGCCGGCCCAGTATTATGAAGGCCCCTCGGTCGCGGCAGCCATGCCGCGCCTGACCTGGACACTCGCCAACGCCCATATGGGCCTGCGCATGTATCTCGCAGGAACCGAAGGCCTGATCGGCCAGATGATGCAGGCAGCGATCGAAGCCGGCGTCGACCCCGCCTCGATCCAGACCGAGCATCGCGGTTCGTGGGCACGCCGCATCCAGTGCGTGCACTGCAAGGGCATTACCGAGAACGTCACCACCCAGCCGGCGACCTGTTCGCATTGCGGTCTGCTGCTTCTTGTCCGCGACCACTATTCCAAGCGCCTGGCCGCCTTCCAGGGCGTCTGCATCAATGCCGAGGATCCGACCGAGGTCCCTCAGAAAGAGGAGATTTTCCGGTGAGCGCGGGAACAAACAAGCTGAACGTCACCGTGACCGAAGTGGTCGCGGTCAACGAACTGGTCAAGCGTTTCCACTTCGAGCGTACCGACGGCGGCAACCTGCCGACCTTTTCAGGCGGCGCCCATGTCGTCGTCGAGATGCGCGACGGCGACACCACCAGACTCAACCCCTACTCGCTGATGAGCTCGCCGCTTGCCACGCGCGACTACACGATTTCGGTGCGCCGCGACGACGTTGGCCGTGGCGGTTCGCTGTTCATGCACAACCGTGTCAAGCGCGGCATGGAAATGGTCATCAGCTATCCGGTGAACCTGTTTTCGCTCGACCTGCGCGCCAAAAAGCACCTGATGGTCGCCGGAGGCATCGGCATCACGCCGTTCCTCGCCCAGACCGCCCAGCTCGCCTCGTCGGGCGGCAATTTCGAACTGCACTACACTTGCCGTTCGGAATCACTCGGCAGCTACACCGAGGTGCTGCGCGAACGCTACGGCAACAGGGTCAACCTCTACTACGACGAGCACAACGAGCGCATCCCGCTCGACCGTCTGCTCGCCACGCAGCCGCTGGGCACGCACATCTATGTCTGCGGCCCCGCCGGCATGATCAAATGGGTGCGCGACACCGCCGCCGCCCATGGCTGGCCGGACGACTCGGTGCACTACGAGCATTTCGCGGCACCGCAGCCAGGCACGCCATTCGACGTCAGGCTGGCGGTCAGCGGCCTGGAAATCCACGTCGGCGAACAGCAGAGCCTGCTCGAGGCGATCGAGGCGGCCGGCGTCGACCCGCCCTATCTCTGCCGCGGCGGCGTCTGCGGCCAGTGCGAGACCAACGTCATTTCCTATGACGGCACGTTCAAGCACAACGACCACTGGCTGAGCGATGAGGAGCACTGCTCGGGCAAGAAGATCATGCCATGCGTTTCGCGCTTCGAGGGCCGCTCGCTGGTCCTGGAACGGTAGAACATCCCGGGGCGCGTTCAACGCTTCGGAAGAGGGAGGAATTGATGGGAATTAACTTCAGGAAAGAAACGTTCCGCGACGATTTTACCTTCAGGAACAGTCCGGAAAACATCCGGCGGTTTCCCTTCCCCTATCACGAAGATGCCTACATGTACTCGGTCAACATCGAGCCGCATGTGCCGGGACCGAAGAACAGCGTGTTCGAGCATCTGGTCGACGTCGACGAGCACTATGTTTCCGAAATGCAGGACCGCGCCATGGTGCTGGCGGAGGATCCGCTGCGCTGCCAGTCGCTGCCGCACATGACGCTTGCCGGCTGGGACCTGCTCGAACTGTTGATGACGGAGAAGGCCGCGAGCTATCCTGAGCATTTCAGCCTGACCCGCGAGGGTGACCGCTGGCACTGGATCAACCGGCCGCTCGGCATCGACGACACCTTCACCTTCGGTGACGTCTCCACCTTGCCCTACGGTCCGATGGAGTACATCACCCGCCAGAGCCAGGGCGACTTCGCCATCCTCGACCAGCGCGACAACAATCTCTGGATGGACGCCGGCATGATCACCACGCAGGCCGACTGGTCGCTCGACTTCGACATCGGCATGAACTTCTTCGAATGGCACGCACCCGTGCCGCTGGCGCATGAAATGGGCGTCTTCACCCGTGCCCTGAAGTACCTGACCAACATCCAGCAGGGCAAACCGGCGCGGCGCCTGAACTGGACGATGACGATCAATCCGCGCCTCGATACCAGCCCCGAGAACTTCCACAAATGGGGCGGCGACCGCCTGACGGTGACGCCTGAAAATGTCGGCCAGAAGGTTCACCTACGCGTCGAACTGCAAAGCTTCTGGCGGCTGCCGCGCTCCAACGCGCTGGTCTTTCCGATCCGCTGCTACCTGCTCAAGATGGACGAGTTGGTGACGGTACCGAAATGGGCACGCCGCTTCCACCGCGTGCTGCGCGACCTGCCGGTCGAACTCGCCGAATACAAGGGCCTGACCCGCTATCGCCAGACCACCGTCGAGTGGCTGTCGAAACATGACGACGGCGCCCCGACCTCGCCGGGCTTCAGCCCGGACTAGGACGGCAGGCCTCGAAGGGGCTGAGCCCCGGCCAACGAAATAGGAGGCGATGATATCGCCTCCTATTTCGTTTTCGTGCTGCCAGCCGCGAACCGCGTGAACTCCGGGACGCGCTGCCTGGCTGAGGATCAGCGGCCGCCCGTTGTGACTAGGCGCTCTACCGCCATCGCCAGCGAAATCGTGCCGCGCCGCTGTTCACTGTCGCCCTGGCGCACGAACAGGCCGTTGGCGATCCCTTCGAACATGCCGAGAAGCGCGCGCGCCACCTCGTGGGGCACACCTTCCCCGGCAAGTATCGCAGCGCGCTGTTCCGGCGGGACCAGCATCGACTTGACCGGATGCCCGAGAACATCCGCGAAGGCCGAAGCCACATCACCGGCGCTCCAGTCTTCCGGTCCGCTGAGCTCCACGACCCGCTTGCCGGTCCATTCCTCGCAGAGCAGGGCTGCCACCGTGCGCCCGACATCGATCGTGCTCACCATCGGGATTTTTTGGGAGGGTTCGAGAAAGGTTGGCAGCACGCTTTCCGACATGACGGTTTCCGCCACTTCGCCCCAGGTCTCGACAAAATAGCCCGACCGCAGGAAGGCGGTCGCCGGTGCTGCCCCGTCAAGCAGAGCCTCGAACCGATTGAGGGTAGCGATGACGCCGGTGCCGGAGGCGTGCTGCGCTCCGATGGAAGACAGGACAACTATCTTAGGCAGACGCGCCCGCCGCACTGCATCGGCCAGTGCCGCGCCAAGTTCTTCGGTCCGCGCAAAGGGGTCGCCGCTCGCTGGCGGCGGATTGAGCAGGAACGCGGCCTGCGCGCCCTTCAGCGCATCGGCCATGGCGTCGGCGTCGTCGATATCAGCGACAGCCACCTCCGCACCGAAGGCTGTCCATTTTTCACCCTGCTCCTTGCGGCGCAGGACGACACGAACGGCCTCGCCGCGTTCGATCAGGGCGCGCGCTACCTCGCCGCCGGCCCGTCCGTTTGCTCCAAGCACAACATACATGATTGCCACTCCGTCAGATCTCTCGATGAAGGAATGGATATGCGCAGGCTTTCCATGCGTCCAATGCATGTCGTATATACCTAGCATGCGCGAAGTGGATTTACGCCGGATCGACCTCAACCTGCTGGTGGCGCTCGAAGCGCTGCTGGACGAGAAGAGCGTCACACGGGCCGCACAGCGGCTCGGCATGAGCCAGCCGGCAGCGAGCCGGGCGCTCGGGCGTTTGCGCGCGCTGTTTTCGGACGCGCTGCTGGTCGACGGACCCGGCGGCTATGTCCTCAGCGCCCGTGCCGAAGAGGTGCGCCCTGCCCTCCGCAAAATACTGGCCGGCGTCGGCGAAATGCTGGAAGGCAATACGTTCGAGCCCGCGACGGCGACGGGTCGGATCCGGCTTCTCATACCCGATCTCCAGGCCGCAGCGCTCGTGCCGCATCTGCTCGCCCGCTTCGCCCAGGAGGCACCGTCCCTCGATCTCGATATCGTCGCGCCTGATCCCAACAGGTTCGACATGCTGGAGCACGGCAGCGCGGATGCGATGGTGGCGCTGATCGACGATGCGCCGGCCGGCATCCACCGACGTCGCCTCTATGACGAAGAACTGGTGACGCTCATGCGGGCACATCACCCAGCGCTCAGCGAAAAACTCACTCTCGACCGCTTTCTGGCGCTCGAACATATCGTGGTCAGCGTCACCGGCGTCGGACCGGCACCTGTCGATGAAGCACTCGCGCTGATGGGACGAACGCGGCGGGTGAAGCTGCGCGTGCCGAATTTCTTCGCGGCGGTCGAGATCGCCGCTCGCTCCGACCTCATCATGACCCTGCCGTCGAGCCTGGCGCGAGCGGCCGCCAACATGAGGCGTTTCGTATCGTTGCCGCCGCCACTCGATCTCCGGATTTTCACGATGAGCCTTGCCTGGCATGCGCGCCAGCAAGACGCGCCCAGGCACGTATGGTTGAGACGGACCATTGTCGCGGCGGCAATGGATATGTCATCAGCAATTAAAGCTGAAGGCTGAGGCTGCAAAACGCCTCAAACCGGCTCCGCGGTCATCGAGGATGCGCTAGTCGCCCGAACTGCCTTGCGGGTAGGAGATGATCGACAGGTACTTGATCGGCAAGGTGGTCAGCTCTTCCGGGCCGTGCGGTGCGTCGGCGTCGAAGAACAGGCTGTCGCCGGGAGTCATGCGGTAGAGATTGCTGCCGTGGCGGTAAACGACCTCGCCTTCCAGCATATAGAGGAACTCCATGCCCTCGTGCTGGAACATCGGAAACACATCCGAATCCCCCGACAGCGTGATCAGATAGGGTTCGACCACGACGCCCGCGGTGTTGGAGCCGATATGGCCGAGCAGATTGTACTGATGCCCGGCGCGGGTGCCGCGGCGCTCGACGTCGACACCCTCGCCCGACTTGACGAAGACGGCGCTGCGTTCCTCCTCGAAGCGGCGGAAGAACGCCGTCAGCGGTACGCCGAGCGCGCGCGACAGGGCCTGCAGGGTCGTCAGCGACGGCGAGGTGATGCCGTTCTCGATCTTGGACAGCATGCCGAGCGAGATGTTGGTCATGGCAGCAAGGTCGGCGACGGTGATGCCGAGTTTCTTGCGGAAGGCGCGAACCTCGTGGCCAAGCGCCACTTCCAGCACCTTTTCCGGGGTGTCGCGGATGGCGTGCGGATCCTGGTGCAGCGGTACCGGAGGAGCCTTTGTCGGTACCGGGGCGGGTGCCTTCTTGCCGTCGGCAGTCATCACGGCTGACAAACGGTCATCTTTCACGCAGCTATCCCTCGTTGAAAAGCTCACAAAATAGTCAGTTCACCCATGGTAAAATTTCTTTACAAAAGATTCAAGGGCCGCCGATCAAACTGCGGGCAAAATGCATAGCGAATGGGCAGGCCGCCGCAAAAGCCGTTCCACGGCAAAGCCTTGTAACCGCCCCCAAGACGCCGGCGGCTGGCCGGAAGCAGCCCGCTGATTTGACTAGCCTCCTCCCCCATTCGATTGATTTACAGCGACACCCTAGCGAGCGAGACTCCTGGCCCGTGCAATTGCACGATGCATCAGCGGAGGAACTGCCATGAGGTCTGCCGGTCTCGCCAGTGGCGCCATCGTCGCCCTGGCTCTCGCCTGGAATGCTGGCCCCACCATCAATGCCGCCAGCGCCGCAGAACCCAGTAAAGCCGAACTCGACGCCGCGCGTCAGGCTCTCGAAAAATACAAGGATCCGTACGTCGCTATCCGCGACCTCTATCTTTCGACAGTCGGCTGCGTCCATTACACCGGCGAAAAGATCGAAGGACGGATGGAGTATCCAAAGGGCGCGATGGGCGTGCACTTCGTCAATCTGACAGTGAAAGGGCCGCCTGACCCCACCAAGCCGAATGTACTGGTCTACGAACCTGGGGCCGACGGCAAGCTCACCCTCGTCGCAGTCGAGTGGCTGGTTCCAATGGACGCTGTGAAAGAACGGCCAACCGTGCTCGGCCAGCCGTTCCAAGGTCCGATGGAGGGCCACGAACCCCTGATCCCCAAGGAGTTCGCCCATTACGACCTGCACGCCTGGCTGTTCAAGGACAATCCGAACGGAATGTTCAGCCCGACAAATCCCGACGTCACATGCGACGGCTACCCGTTCACCCTGCTGGAGGAGCCGACCAAGATGGTGCATCCGCATTGATGACTGGCGGCATCAAGGCGACCTGAAGCACCGCAGCGTTCAGCGTGGCGCGGCCGATACGCCGATCTCTGCCCGGCCGACAAGTGCGCCGTGATGGCCGATGACGGCGGCCGCCACGTCGGCGGCGAGGCCTGCTGCAGCACGATGGTCGCCGTTCTGCAAGTAATTGGCGAGGAAGGCGCCGTTGAAGCTGTCGCCGGCACCGGTCGTGTCGACAACTTTTTCCGCCCGTGTCGCAGGCACGAAGGACCGTTCGCCGTCGAAGCGCAGCGTGATGCCGGCCGCACCGTCCTTGACGACGAGCTTGCCGACGCCGAGGCCAGCGTAGCGCGCGATCGTCGCGTCGACCGAGGCATCGCCGAAATGCGTTGCCTCGTCTTCGAAGCTCGGCATCACCAGGGACGATGCGGCAGCACCTGCCGTGATCGTGCTCCGCATGGTTTCGACATCGTCCCACAGCCGCGGCCGGATGTTGGGGTCGAAGGCGACGAGCTTGCCGTCTGCCTTGGCACGGCCGAGTTCGTCCAACAGCGTGGCAACCGCCTCGGATGCCAGGATCGCCAGCGTGATTCCGGAAAAGAAGATCACCTCCGAGGCGTCGATGGCCGCGCGCAATGCGGCGGGATCGTCGGCCAGCAGCCGCGCCGCTGAGGCCGAACGCCAGTAGGAGAAGCTGCGCTCGCCGTCCTTGAGATGGATCATGTAGAGGCCGGGGCTGCGGCCCGACACGCGGCGTATGAAGCCGGTGCCAACACCAGCGCCTTCGATGAAGGCCAGCATTTCATCGGAGATCGTGTCGGTGCCGACGGCGGTGAAATAGTCGACCGGCCTCGCCTCGGGCAGGAATGCCCTGACGTAGTAGGCCGTGTTGAAGCTGTCGCCGGCAAAACCCTGTCTAAGCAGCCCGCCCTCGGCCTGCCTGAGTTCGACCATGCACTCGCCGATTGATAGAACGCGTCCCGCCATGCCCGTACGGCCAATCCTGATTTCTGTGGTTGTCCGCGTGCTCGAGCGTCAGCGCTGGCCGGCGGCCCTGATGCCGGCGCGCTCGTCGGCTGCCGTGTGACCGAGGCGGCTCGACAGGTCGGCGGCGGCATCGAGCAGTGTCTTGAGATAGCTCGCGTGGTTCTTGAGCCCGTCCTCGCGCGGCGCCACAAGGCACAGCGTGGCGATGCAGATGTTGTCGGCCTGGTAGACCGGCACGGCGAAGCAATGGGTGAAGGTCTCGACCGCGCTGTTGAAGGTGTAGTAGCCGACACGCGCCGCCTCGCGCACCTCTGATATGAACAGCGCCGGGTCAAGCCACTGGCCGTTGGGCAAGCGGAAGTCCTCCTTGGGAATGAAATCAAGGATTTCCTGATCGCTCATATGCGCCACCAGGAGACGGCCCGAGGCCGTCCATGGGATCGACACCGGATCGCCGACATTCGACGAGATGCGGAACGGGCGCAGCCCCTCCTTCATCTGGGCAACTGTGTATTTGTTGCCTTCGAGCAGGCACATCTGCGCCGTTTCGCGCGTCTCCTCGGCGATATGCGTCAGCAGCTTGTCGCATTCGCGCATCAGGTCGAACTGCTCGGAATAGGCGACGCCGAGGAAGTAGAGCTTGCGGCCAAGGAACACGCGGCCGTCTTCGCCGCGATATTCCAGAATGCCCTGGCGCATCAGCAGATTGACCAGCTCATAGACCGACGACCGTGGCGCGCCGATGCCTTGGGCGATCTCGTTGGGGCGCAGCGGCTGGCGCTTCAGGCGCAGAAAGTTCAGGATCTCGAAGGCGCGATCGAGACCGCGCGCCCGCCTGTTGACCATGTCGTCCGATACGTCGTCCATGTGCCGCCTTTTCCGGCAGATCGCCGGGCAATACCTATGCCATCACGGCGCCTTGTAGGCGACGCAGTCGATTTCAACTTTGCAATCGACCATCATACTCGACTGTACGCAAGCGCGGGCCGGCGGATGGTCACCGAAATACTCGGCATAGACGCCGTTGAACGACCAGAAGTCGCGGGGGTCGTCGAGCCAGACGCCAACGCGCACGATGTGCTCCAGCCCATAGCCGGCCTCCTCGAGAATGGCGATGACGTTTTCCATCGTCTTGCGCGTCTCGGCGATGATACCGCCACCGACGATCTCGCCGTTCTCCATGGCGACCTGGCCGGAAACGTAGAGCCAGCCATTGGCCTCGACGGCGCGGGCAAAAGGCAATGCCTGCTTGCCCGCTCCGGTCTGGCCGGTGCCGTAGCGCTTGATCGTCATGTCTATTCTCCGAATGCTAGTTGAAGGTTGAGGTCTTGAGGAATTCGGCGAGCCGCTCTGTCTGCGGCTTCAGGAACATCTCGCGCGGATTGCCCTCTTCGCCGATGCGGCCCTGGTTCATGAAGATGACGCGAGAGGACACCTCATAGGCAAACCGCATCTCGTGGGTAACCAGCAGCATGCTCATGCCGTCGCGAGCGAGGTCCTTGATGACCTGCAGCACCTCGTTGACCAGCTCGGGGTCGAGCGCCGAGGTCACCTCGTCGAACAGCATCAGCTTGGGGTTCATGGCAATGGCGCGCGCGATCGCCACGCGCTGTTGCTGGCCGCCTGAGAGCTGGCCGGGGAAGCGGTCGCGGCGCTCGGCCAGGCCGACACGGTCGAGCCACTTTTCGGCGACGATGCGCGCCTCGTCACGGGCCATCTTCTTAACCTTGACCAGGCCGAGCATGACGTTTTCGGCCGCGCTCATATGCGGAAACAGGTTGAACTGCTGGAAGGCCATGCCGGTCATCGCACGCTGGCGGGCGATTTCCTTTTCCTTCTTGCGCCGACGCGTGCCGCCTGCGGTGTCATAGCCGATCTCTTCGCCGTCGATGCGGATCGAGCCACCCTGGAACTCCTCAAGCATGTTGATGCAGCGGAGCATGGTCGTCTTGCCGGAGCCCGACGAGCCGATGATCGAGATGACGTCGCCCTGGGCCATGGTGCAGTCGACGCCCTTGAGCACTTCGACTTCGCCGTAGCGCTTGTGCAGGTCGCGGATTTCGAGAAGGTTGCCGGTCATTGTTGCGGCCTCACGAAGGGATCGAAGTTTTGCGTTCAACGTAGCGGCCGAAACGCTCGATGCCGTAGTTGACGACGAAATAAAGGAAGCCCGCGAAGAAATAGAATTCGAGGCTCATGAAGGTGCGCGAGATCAGCTCCTGCGTCCTGAGCAGCAGTTCCGCGACGCCGATGATCGACAAAAGCGTCGAGGCCTTGACCATCTCGGCGGCGGTGTTGACCCAGGCCGGCAGCACCTGGCGCAGCGCCTGCGGGCCGAGCACATAGGCGAAGGTCTGCGGGAAGGTCAGGCCGATCGCCTTGGCCGCCTCGGTCTGGCCCCTGGGGATCGACTGCAGCGCACCGCGCACGATCTCGCCGACATGCGACGAGCAGAATACCGCAAGCGCCAGCACGCCGGCCTGGAACGGGCCGAGGTCGATGCCGATGGTGCCGAGCACGTAGTAGCTCGCCAGAACCAGCACCAGAACCGGGGTGCCGCGGATGAAATCGGTGTAGCCGCGCACCAGCCAGCGCAGCGGCCTGTTGCCATAGGTGAGCGCAAGCCCGACGCCGATGCCCAAGATGGTGCCGACGAGGATCGCCAGGACCGAGATAGAGACGGTGACGCCGATGCCCTTGAGGATCGGGATGCGGGCCAGCCACAGCGTTTCGAAGAATGTCACGAGTTCCATGGCGTTCACCGGGGAATGGACATGCGCTGCTCGAGCTGGCGCAGCAGGGCTGCGAGCACCGAGCAGGTGGCGACATAAAGACAGCTGGCGACGATCCATGTCTCGATGACACGGAAGCTCTCGACGTTGATCTTTCGGGCTTCGAAGGTCAGCTCCGGCACGGCGATCGCCGCGGCCAGGGAGGTATCCTTGAACAGCGAGATCAGCGTGCTCGACAGCGATGGCAGCACGTTACGCAGCATCAGCGGCATAACGATCGAATTGCGAATCTGCGCCTGGGTCAGGCCGATGGCGAGACCGGCCTCCTTCAGCCCATTGGGCACGGCGAGCAGGCCGCCGCGAAACACCTCGGCGAGATAGGCGCCGGAGTAGAGTGCCAGCGTCGCCACGAAGCTTTCGATCTTGCCGAGGCGGATGCCAAGCTGCGGCAAAGCGAAAAAGGTGAACAGCACCAGCACCAGGATCGGTGTGTTGCGGATGATGGTGACGTAGATGCGCGCGGGATGGCGCAGCGCACCCTGCTTCGACAACAGGCCGAAGGCTGTGATCAGCCCGAGCACGCAGCCGATGGCGATCGCCACGAAGGCTAAGCCCAGGCTGAGCGCCAGGCCCCAGAGCAGTTGGTCGAAGCTGCGCCAGACCGCCGAGAAATTGAGCGTGTAACCCATGGTGCCGTCAGGTTCCGATCAGAAGAATTGGCGCGGCCGTCCTGGCCGGGGGCCGCGCCAAGGGACGAGCCTACTTGTACTCGACCGGGAAGCCGATCTGCGGCGGAGCAAGCTCCTTGCCGAACCAGGTCTTGTAGGAGTTGGCGTAGAAGTCGAACTCGACGCCGGTCATCGCCTCATGCAGGGCGGTGTTGACGAAGTTCAGCCAGTCCTGGTCGCCGCGTTTGACGCCGCAGGCATAGGTCTGCGGGTTCCAGCCATAGCCGGCATCCTTGTAGCGGTCGGGGTTCTGCTTCATGTACCAGGCGAGCGACGACTGGTCGGTGGCGACAGCATCAGCACGGCCCGATTCCAGCGCCTGGTAGATCAGGTCGACGGATTCATACTGGTCGACCTTGGCCTCCGGCAAGGCGGCATGCACCATCGCCTCGGCATAGACGTTCTGCAGCACCGAGATGGTGACGCCCGAGCCGGCGCCCTTGAGCGCGGCATAGTCGGCATACTTGCTGTCGCCCTTCAGCATCAGGCCGACGCCCTCGCGGTAGTAGGGAATGGTGAAGGCGATCTGCTGGGCGCGTTCGCCCGTCACCGTCATGAACTGGCAGGTCAGGTCGACCTTGTCGGTGGTGATGTTGGGGATGCGGGCATCCGACGACTGGTTGACGTATTCTATCTTGTCGGGATCGCCAAACAGCGCCTTGGCGACGATGCGCCCCATGTCGACGTCGAAGCCCTGGAGCTTGTCGTCGGCACTCTTGAAGTGCCACGGCGCGTTGGTGCTGCCGGTGCCCATGACCAAATGGCCACGCGCCAGAACCTCATCGAGCCTGCTCTGCTTTTCCTGTGCGCCGGCAGGCATTGCCGCCATCAGCGCGAGCGCGGCGACGGCCGCGGAAAGTGCGATCTTCATTTCGCCGTTCCTCCCAAAACAATTTTCCCAATCAGATGTCCGCTATTTTGGACATGTGTCCTTAATATCGGATTGACGTATAAAACTCCGCGCGGCATTGTTTGTCAAGCGCGGCACAGGCAAGGTCCGCGGTGTCCGCATGATTGGAAGGCAAGGCCATGTTCGACAGGATCCAGACCCCCGCCGTGTTGGTGGATATCGATGTGGCGAAGCGGAACATCACGCGCTTCCAGGCCTATGCCGACAGCCACGGGCTGAAGGTCCGTCCACACATCAAGACGCACAAGCTGCCGGCAATCGCCGAACTGCAGCTCGACGCCGGCGCGGTCGGCATCACCTGCCAGAAGGTCTCGGAAGCCGAAGCCATGATCGCAGCCAGCGACCGGCTGAACGATGTGCTGATTACCTACAACATCCTGGGCGACGACAAGCTCGCCGCGCTCGTGGCCCTCGCCCGCAAGGTCAAGCTTGCCGTCGTTGCCGACAACGCGACCGTGATCGACGGAATTGCCGCCGCCTTCGCCTCGGCCGGCGTCACGCTCGAAGTCTTCGTCGAATGCAACACCGGCGCCGACCGCTGCGGTGTCGGCTCCCCGCAGGAGGCCGTCGAGCTCGCCGCCCGCATCGCCACGGCCCCCGGCCTGCGTTTCGCCGGACTGATGACCTATCCGCCGGTTGGCGGCGCTGCCAGGGTGCAGGCGTTCATGACCGCAGCCAAGACGCTGATCGAAGCAAGAGGCATTGCCGTGCCTGCCATCACTTCGGGCGGCTCACCCGACATGATGAAGGCGCATCTGGCGCCTGTTGCGACGGAATTCCGCCCCGGAACTTACGTCTACAACGACCGCTCGCTGGTCGCCCGCGGCGTAGCTGAATGGGAAGACTGCGCGCTGACAGTGCTCGCCACCGTCGTTTCGGTGCCCGCTCCCGACCGCGCCATCATCGACGCCGGCTCAAAGACGCTGACCTCCGACCTGCTCGGCCTCGTCGGCCACGGCCATGTGCTCGGCCGCCCCGACATTACAATCGACCAACTGTCGGAAGAGCACGGCCGCCTGCGCTGCGATGGCGACATCAACCTCACCGTCGGCCAGCGCATCCGCATCGTGCCCAACCACGCCTGCGTCGTCACCAACATGGTCGACGCCGTCCATGTCTACGGCAGCGGCAAGGCGCCGGAGCTCTGGCCAGTGCCGGCACGCGGCAAGATCATCTGAGCCAGAACCAATAGCAAAAAGGTCTCGCCGACACCTGGTCAGCGAGACCTTTCCTGTTTTCAGGCGGAAGCGTTCAGCGCACGACCAGCACCGGCACCTTGCTGTTGGTCAGCACATCGACCGTCTGACTGCCGAGGATCAGGCGACCGAGGCCGCGGCGGCCATGGGAGGCCATGACGATCAGGTCGCAGCCCTTGTCCTGGGCGATCTGGTTGATCGCCTCTGCTGCCCACATCTCCTCGACATGAACAGTGTCGGCGTTGACGCCCAGCCTGTCGGCCTCAGCCTTGGCGGCGGTCAGCACCTTGGCACCATATTCCTCGCCGGCCCTTTGGTAGGAAACGATGTCCTCTGCCGTCGCCACCGGGCCATACATGCCGGCGGAAGCGAAGATCGGCGCCGGCTCGGTGACGTTCATGACCGTCACCTTCGCCCCGATGCCCTTGGCCAGGCTCAAGCCATGGTCGAGCCCCTTCTGCGCCAGTTCCGAGCCGTCGGTGGCAATGAGGACGTGGGTGTACATGGACTATTCTCCTTGGCCCACTTGGGGCTCGATTGAATCCAGCCTCCCCGACCGACGCCCATGGGTCAAGGCGAAGGCCTTGAAATCGACTGGTACAGCGGCATAAAGCCCTTGACCGTTATATTCCGCCGAACATAACAATGTGCCGCTCGCTATATTGGCATGTATATATCCAAACCCATTGTTCAACCCGAGATCGACAGTATGAGACGCCGCAACCTCTTGATTTCATTCCTGGCTGCCGTCACTGCCCTGGCCGGCTCGGCCTCGCTCGCCTCGGTAGAGCAACGCGTCTTCACCGACGCCGCTGGCCGTAAGGTGGCGCTGCCCGAGAAGATCACCCGCGTCATGGCCGCCGGCCCGCCCGCTTCGGTGCTGCTCTATTCCGTCGCGCCCGACCGCATGGTCGGCTGGGTGCGCGAGTTCAAGGACGAGGAGAAGGCGTTCATCGCCGCGCCCTACCGCGACCTGCCTGTCCATGGCCGCCTGACCGGCAAGGGCGACGCCGCCAACATGGAAGCGGTGCTGGCGATGAAGCTCGACATCATTTTCGATGTCGGCACGGTCAACCCGACCTATGCTTCGCTCGCCGACAAGGTGCAGGAACAGACCGGCTAGGCTAGACTAGGCAGATCTCGGCCGGCAGACCGACCGGGCTGCGCTTGGCCTCGGCGCCGACGGCATATGTCGCGCATTCCAGCGTGTCGACCATCTTGGCGCCGTCGAGATCGAAAGCCATCGGCCGCGCCCCGTCAGGGAAGACCTGCCGCTCGAGGATCCAGGTCAGCTGGCTCAGGACGATATCAGGATCCATGTCGGGCGAACGCCTGATCACCGCATCGACACCGAGCTGCGGATCGGCAAGGCAATCATTCCAAGCCTGGCGGGTGATCGCCTGCAGCTTGCCGGCGAGGCCCGGCTCCTTTTCCAGCACCGAGTTGAGCGCCACCAGCGCGCCCGAATAGATGTCGAGCCCGTTGTCGGCGAAATAGAGAAAGTCGAGCGCGCTGGCGTCGTAGCCGCGCATCTGCATGGCGAATTTCAGCGTCGCGTCGAAACAGGTCGCGGCAAGAACCGAGCGCGAGGCGACCAGCCCGTCGCGCTCCTCGGGCTGAACGCCGAGATAGCTGTAGCTGTCAGGCGCATAACCGTTGCGCTTGAGCAGCAATGGCAGGAGCCGTGCTGAGGTGTCGCCATTCGGGCCGCACAAAGTGCTGCCGGGAATGTCGGCCAAAGTCAGCCGCTTGCCATCCGAGAGATAGCCTAGGCAGCAGGGCGTGTGCTCATAGATCGGCACGAGGCAGGAGATCTCGGTCTCGCCCGTGCGCAGCGCCCGCTCGAATACAGAGGATACATCGCCGTATCCGATATCTGCTTCACCATCTACCAGAGCGCGCGTCACCAGCGACGAACTGAAGCCCTCGACGAAGGTGCAGGACAGGCCGTGATCGTCGAAATAGCCGGCATCGACGGCATGCAGGAACGGCGAATTCTGCCCCTGAAACAGGTAGTTGAGCTTGAAACGCAGTTCCATTCCACAAAACCTCGAACTTTGGAAACTGTCGTTCTTGAGAAACAGATGCTCCAGAAACTATTGTATCCAAACTAGTCGCCGACCTTGGTGGCTTTAGCGGTTTGTGATATAACCCAAACATTCTGTTTTCAAGTAGCCTATCCAAAGGAGTGATCATGGGAATTGTGCGGACAGCCCTGCTGGCCCTCATCGCGGCATTCGGCGTGAGCGCGGCAAGTGCGCAGGACTACAAGGCCGCCCTCGTTGCCGCCGACACCATCACGGTCGGTACGTCGGGTTCGGCGCCGCCCTTCAGCATGACCAACGCCGCGGGCGAGCTCGAGGGCTTTGACATCGACGTCGTCAACCTGATCGCCAAGCAGTTAGGCCTCACAGCCAAGTTCGAAAAGCTCGACTTCGCCGGCCTGCTGCCGGGCCTGGGCGCGGGACGCTTCGACCTCATCGCCTCTGGTGTGACCCGTACGCCCGAACGCCTGGCTTCGAAGGACTTCTTCCTGCTGTCGCCCTACATCGTCAACGGCGCTGCCGTCACCCGCCGCGAGGCCGATACCGACATCGCCAGTTGGAAGGACGTCTGCGGCAAGACCATGGGTGCGGTGCGTGGCGGCACCTTCCAGAAGGTCGCCAAGGAAAAGCTGCCGGTCGACTGCGTCACCAAGAGCCGCGAATATCCCGGCGCGACCGAGTTGTTCCTCGACCTCGAGAACCGCCGCATCGATTTTGCCGCCCATGATTTTCTCGGCCCGAAATACCTCGCCAAGTCGGGCAAGCTGACCGGCACCGTCACCCTCGACGACCTGCTGGCAACCATCACCCAGAGCGTCGCCGTCAACAACAAGAACAAGCCGCTGGCCGACGCCATCGACGCCCAGTTTGAGACCTGGCGCAAGGACGGCACCTTGCAGGGCCTCGCCGACAAGTGGTTCGGCGCCTCTATCGACTGGTCGAAGGCTCAGTAAAAGACTTTCCGCGCGGGGCGGCGGAACATGGAGATCGCACTTGCATGGCTGCCGCGACTGTTGGTTGCGGCGGCCTTGACCCTTGCGCTGTCGACGGTCGTCTTCACGGCGTCGGCCATCTTCGGGCTGCTGTTGTCGCTCGTCCATTACGGCCGCGAAAAGTCCTGGCTCCGGAACGGCATCGAGGCGTTCAGCGCCTTCTTCCGCTCGGTGCCGGAACTCGTGGTACTGTTCCTGTTCTTCTTCGGCGGGCCGCAGATCGGCATCGACTTCGGCCCCGTCGGCTCGACCATCATCGCTTTCACCCTCGTCGGCATCGCTTTCGACTACCAGGTGTTCAAGGGCGCCCTGAAGGCCGTGTCCTTCGGGCAATATGAGGCCGGCCTTGCGCTCGGCCTGCCGAGGTGGATCGTCTTCCTGCGCGTACTGCTCCCCCAGGTCCTGCCGCTGGCGCGCAAGGGCTGGATCACCTACGCCATCGGCACGGTCAAGCGCATGTCGGTCGCCTCGGCCGTGTCGGTCAGCGAGATCCTCTACGTCACCAAGCAGGGCATTGCCGCCACCAACGCGCCCTTCACCTTCCTGACGCTCGCCGTCGGCCTGTACATCCTGATCGTCACGCCGCT
Organism: Aminobacter carboxidus; assembly: GCF_014863355.1. Taxonomy (GTDB): domain Bacteria; phylum Pseudomonadota; class Alphaproteobacteria; order Rhizobiales; family Rhizobiaceae; genus Aminobacter; species Aminobacter carboxidus. The sequence goes on from NZ_JACZEP010000004.1 coordinate 28,488, forward strand.
GCTCGTCTTCAACGAACGCAAGCCGAAGCAGGCGGTGGTCCGATGAACACCCTGCTCGATCCGTCCTACCAGCAGATGCTGCGCGATGGGCTGGTGATGACGCTGCTCATTTCGGTGGTCGTCATCGTGGTGTCGAACATCCTGGCACTGCCGATGGCCATCTACATGCAGCGACCCAAGGGCGCGTTCCGCCGCATCATCATCGGCTACAGCTTCTTTGCCCGCGCCGCCCCGGTGCTTGCGCTGCTGTTTGCGCTCTATTACGGCCTGCCCCGCCTCGGCATCTATCTCGAGCCGGTGCCGTCGGCACTGATCGGGCTGATCTTCGCCTCGACCGCCTACAATCTCGAATTCCTGCGCTCAGGCTTCGAGAGCATTCCCGCTGGCCAGCTCGACGCCGCCAAGGCGCTCGGCCTTCGGCCATTCGCGACATACTGGAAGGTGATGGTCCCGCAGGCCTACAGGCTCGCCGCACCATCGCTGTTTTCCAACGCCATCCAGATGGTCAAGGGCAGCTCGCTCGCCAGCCTGGTTGCGATCGACGAGCTGACGGCTGCCTCGACAGTCATCATCTCCGAGACCTACAAGGCGATCGAGGTGCTGCTGCTCGTGTCGGTGTTCTACCTGTTGATCGCAGCCGTCATCATCGCTCTGCAATATTTCTATGAATCCAGGCAGAACCTCGGCCGGCGCTGAGGCGGTCTAGAGTATCCGCTTGCCGAAGGCGGACATGACGAAGTTGACGGCTTCGGCGGCAAGGCGCGGCTCGGTGTCGGCACCCAATCCCGAGACATCCATCGACAGCATGCCGCCCGACAGCGCTATCGCCTCCATCGCCTGGTGCGTCTCGCGCACCGTCATGCCGCCGGAGCCGCCGGTCCAGCCGGGCATCTCGGTGACCGAGGGCGCGTAGCTGACATGGAAACCGACAGTGCCGGCGGAGGCGATGCGGATCGCCTCGCGCATCACCTCGCGCATGCCCGAACCATCGATCTCGGCCATGGTGAAGGCGGTGACGCGCGAATCCTTGAGGATGCGAACCTCGGCCGGATCGGCTTCGCGCAGGCCGACCAGCACGACGTTTTCGGGCGAAAGCTGCGGCTGCAGCGCGCCGGGCTTGTGGTCGAGGCCAAGCACGCGGGCCAACACCGAGCGTTCCGGCGCTTCATCTCCATCCTCGCTTTCGGGCATCAGCGCTGCGATGGAATCGATCCAGATCAGGCCGAAGGAGTGCGCGGTCTCGGCGGTCGCGGCCAGTGCTTTCGACGCCGTGTGCCGGTCGGCACCCGCGTGCAGCCTGAGAAGGCCCGCCGGCGGGTGCTCGGCATCGGCGATCTCGACGACGTCTAACTGCATCTGTTCGAGCCGCGTGCCGGCCGACTGCCTTGCCAGCAGCGGACCGGCGGCACCATCGGCGACGATCGAGACCATGCGCCGGCCGGTGAAGTCGGCAATGTCGTGCATCGGGGCCTTTTCGACATATTCCGAGGTCATCGCCGTCAGCAGCGCACCGTAGTTCATGTGGAAGCTGACGCGGTCGCCGACGGCAAGCGGCGGTTCGGCATCGGTGATGTCGAGCACGAGGTGGTCGCTCGACGCGCCCAGCACCCGCACGCCGGAATTGATCGGCACCAGGCCTTCGATCATCGTGTCCTCGCGGCCGATGTTGGCGATGCCGCGCAGCCGATCGCCTTCGTCGACGAACACTGGCTGGTTGCCGAAGGCGTCATATCCGGATTCGCCAATCGGCAACGACGGCTTGAGCTTGACTTCGATCAGGTCGCCGGTGAGCCTGAAGGCGTTGAACTCCAACTCCCGCCACGGCTCCTCCCTGAAGGTTTCGTAGCCGCCTTGCAGGATCGCCTCGCCGATACGCAGGTTGTTGATGCCGGCGGGCAGCTTGTTTTCCAAAAGTAGTGGCAGCGACGACGAATTGCCGCCCGACACCCAGTCGAGGCTGATGCCGGCGAGCCGCTCGACCTTGTAGGCATAGGCGACGAGCTGGTTGAGGTTGTCCTCGGTCGGCATGATGGCGCCGAAGCAGGTCAGGTTGGTACCGAGCCCGGCGATGCGCACGCCCGGCAGCTCGAGCACGCGCTCGACCGTCGGCAACAGGTCGTTCGGCCAGATGCCCTCGCGCAGGTCACCGAGATCGACCATCAGCATGACGTCGTGGACGCGGCCGATGCGCTGGGCGATGCGCGAGATCTCGCGGATGATCTCCAGCTCCGACTGCAGGCTGATATCGACGGTGCGCACCACCTCCTCGACACGCGAGATCGGCGGGCTGCGCAGCAGCATGATTGGACAGCCAATGCCGCTTTCGCGCAACCGGCGGATATTTTCGAAACGCGACTCGGCGAGCCCCGATACGCCACCGCGCAGCATGGCGCGCGCCACCTGTGGCAGGCCGCAGCTGCCCTTGGTGACGCCGAACACCTTGATGCCGGAAAGTGCTGCGCGTTCGACGACCGCCCGCGCATTGCGCTCGATGCGCCCGAGATCGATGGCGACTTGCGGTCCAGACATGCCTCAGCCCCCGTAGACCAGCCCCTGTGGATCGATGTCGGGTTTGCGCCCGGCCACCAGGTCGGCGAGGAACTTGCCGGAGCCGCAGGCCATGGTCCAGCCGACATGGCCGTGGCCGGTGTCAAGATAAAGCCCCTTGTAGCGGGCCGGGCCGATGACCGGCACCGAGCCCGGCATCATCGGCCGCAGGCCGGCCCAGACTTCAGCCTTGCGCGGATTGAAGGCGCCGGGGAAAAGCTCCTCGCCGGCCTTGAACAGGCGGGCGAAATCGCTGGGCTTGTAGGAGCGGTCGAAACCGGCGAACTCGGCCGTCGCGGCCAAACGCAGGCGATCGCCAAGTCGCGAATAGGCGATCAGGTTGTCCTCGTCGGCGCCACCCATCGTCGGCCCCTTGTCGGGAACCTCGAGCGGCACCGTCGCGGTGTAGCCCTTGACCGGATAGACTGGCAAGTCGATGCCGTGGCGGCGGCCGAGCAGCCCGCTCTCGGGGCCCATGGCGATGACCACCGCATCGGCAGTGAGCACGCCTGCCGGTGTATTCACCCCGCTGACGCGGTCACCCTCGACGACAAGCCCTTCGACCGTGGTGTCGAACAGGAACTCCACACCCAGATGCTCTTTGGCATAGGTGGCGAGCTTTTCGACAAACATGCGGGAATCGCCGGTCTGGTCCATCGGCGAATAGACCCCACCTGCAATGCCGTCTTTGGCGGCTGCCAGGCCGGGCTCCAGCTCGACCATGCGGTTGCGGTCGACGATTTCGATCGGCAGTCCGTGCTGGGCGAGGAAACGATAGTTCTCACTGCCTTCATCGAGGCTCTTCTGCGAGCGGAAGAAGTAGAGGATGCCCTTGCGGCGATCGTCATAGCCGATGCCGGCCTCGTCGGAGATCTCGTTGATGCACTGGCGCGAATAGAGCGCGAGCCTGAGCTTGACCTCGCTATTGGCGCGCAGCCGCGCCGTCGTGCACTGGCGCAGAAAGCGCAGGCTCCAGGCGTAGAAATAGGGGTCGAGCCTGAGCCTGACCTTGATGCCGAGATCGGACGTGTAGAGCGAGCGGATGAAAGTCTTCAACGCCGCCGGCGAGGCCCAGGCGGTGGCATCGCCCGGCGAGACCAGCCCGGCATTGGAATAGCTCGTGCCGCGTGCCGCGGCCGGATGGCGTTCGACGACAGTGACCTCGTGGCCGTCGCGCGCCAGGTAATAGGCTGCCGCCGTCCCGACCACACCCGCGCCCAGAACCAGTATCTTCATGCTGCCACCCCTTGGAGCGTCGCGCAGTGCCCCGGCACGCGGAAAGGACGCTCCAACTCTTTCTCGCGCATCGACGCCCAAGATCGGTCGATGCACCAGGCTCTGGCGGGAACCTTTCACCGTGCGGGGTCACGCCCCTTTGCCACCCATAACGCCTGGCGCTGCAATTATCGAGACAGAGCGGCGGATATCCACCACCTGTAGCTTATATAACGGAAGAGTTCTTGCGGCTGAGCAGCCGCTCCCAGTTGAGCGCGTCGCCGACAATCGCGTCGAGATCATCGTGCCTGGGCGCCCAGCCGAGTTCGCCTCGCGCCAGATCCGAATTGGCAACGACGGAGGCCGCGTCGCCTGGCCGGCGGACGGTCATCTCGACCGTGAAGTCGCCGCCATGGACGCGACGCACGCTGTCGATGACTTCGAGCACCGAATAGCCGTGGCCGTAGCCGCAATTGGCGACGAGGTTGCCGCCACCGGCGCGCAGGCGCGCAAGCGCCAGACGGTGCGCGGCGACAAGGTCTGAAACGTGGATGTAGTCGCGCACGCAGGTGCCGTCGGGCGTCGCATAATCTTCGCCGAACACCTGCATCGAGCCGCGCTTGCCGAGCGCGGTTTCGCAGGCGACCTTGATCAGATGCGTTGCGCCCTTGGTCGACTGACCGGCGCGGCCCTTGGGATCGGCGCCGGCGACGTTGAAGTAGCGCAGCGCGGTGTAGGTCAGCGGGTGCGCCGCGGCGGCATCGCGCAGCATCCATTCGCTCATCAGCTTGGACAGGCCGTAGGGCGATTCCGGCGCCAGCCTCGCGTCCTCGACCACCGGCTCCATGCCGGCGGCGCCATAGACGGCGGCTGTCGAGGAGAAGATGAAGTGCTTGACGCCCTCGCGCACCGCCGTTTCGATCAGGCTGCGCGTCTTGCAGGTGTTGTTCTCATAGTAGCCGAGCGGATCGGACACCGACTCCGGCACCACGATGGAGCCGGCGAAGTGGATGATGGCGTCGACCTCATGTTCGCGGATCAGTTGCCCGACCAGATCCTTGTCGGCGACGTCGCCCCGGACAAGCGTCGCCTCGGGTGCCACGGCCCAGTCGAAGCCGGTCGACAGCCGGTCGAGCACGACAACCTTTTCGCCCGCATCGAGCAATTCCCAGACCATGTGGCTGCCGATGTAACCGGCACCACCCGTCACCAATACCGCCATGACTACACTCCGCATCGCATTCCGTCGGGCCCTGTGTAGCCTGACAATACCGGCGAATGCGAGATAGGACTTTCGCGGCCTCATCACGTTGACCATTCTGCCGCAGCCGAATTTGATCCACATCAAGGACGTTTCGACGATCCGTGGTCGTTTGGGACGTCGAGGGCGTGGCATTTTGACCAAAAACGGTCGATGGACGCCGAACCGGCCGTTGATTATGCTCACGGTTGAAAAATTGGGACGTCAATATGAACTACCAGCGGTTTTTCGAAGAAGCGATCGACCAGGTCCATGCCGAGCGCCGTTATCGCGTCTTCGCGGATCTCGAGCGCATCGTCGGCAAGTTTCCGCGCGCCATCTGGCGCTCCAACGGCAAGGCCGAGGAAATCACCGTCTGGTGCTCGAACGACTATCTCGGCATGGGCCAGCATCCCGATGTGGTGGCGGCGATGCAGAAGGCTGCTGGCAACATGGGTACCGGCGCCGGTGGCACGCGCAACATCTCCGGCAATAATCATCCGCTGGTCGAGCTCGAGCATGAGCTCGCCGACCTGCACGGCAAGGAAGCAGGCCTCGTCTTCACCTCGGGCTTCGTCTCCAACGAAGCCGCGATCTCTACAATTGCCAAGCTTCTGCCGAACTGCCTGATCCTGTCGGACGAGCTCAACCACGCCTCGATGATCGAAGGCGTGCGCCGCTCCGGCGCCGAAAAGAAGGTGTTTCGCCACAACGACGTCGCCCATCTCGAAAGCCTGCTTCAGGCCGCCGGCCGCGAGCGCGCCAAGCTGATCGTGTTTGAATCCGTCTATTCGATGGATGGCGACATCGCGCCGATCGAGGCTATCGCCGATCTCGCCGAGAAGTACAACGCCATGACCTATATCGACGAGGTCCACGCGGTCGGCATGTATGGCGGCCGCGGCGGCGGCATCACCGAGCGCGAAGGCCTCGCCCAGCGCATCGACATCATCGAGGGCACGCTGGCCAAGGCATTCGGCACGCTTGGCGGCTACATCACGGGCACGCGCAGCGTCATCGACGCCGTGCGCTCCTATGCTCCTGGCTTCATCTTCACCACCGCTTTGCCGCCGTCGATTGCGGCGGCCGCAACAGCGTCGATCCGGCACCTGAAAAGCTCTCAGGTCGAGCGCGACGCCCAGCAACGCCAGGCGACGCACACCAAAAAGGTGCTGGCGGACGCCGGCCTGCCGGTGATGGAGTCGGCAACGCATATCGTGCCGATCCTGGTTGGCGACCCCGAACTGTGCAAGATGGCCAGCGACCGCCTGCTCGGCGTGCACGGCATCTACATCCAGCCGATCAACTACCCGACGGTGCCGCGCGGCACCGAGCGCCTGCGCGTGACGCCGACACCGTTCCACAACGATGCGCTGATCGCCGAACTCAGGGAAGCGCTGGTCGAGACCTGGAATGCACTGGGCATTCCCTACCGCACCGAGGGCCACACCGAAGTCCCCAAGAGCGAACGCATCGTTTCGTTGCTGGTGCCGCAATCGGGCGGCTGAACGGCAAGCGCCTCATTCGAAAGGCCCGGAACCGGTCAGGTTTCGGGCCTTTCTGCATCTGGAGCCTTGGAACCAGCCAGGGCTATTGATCCTTGATCCACTTCGCCAGCCGGTGCGACGCCTCCTCGATCTGGTCGAGGCGACGGTGGAAGCACAGGCGCAGGAAGCCTTCGCCACCGGCTGAAAAAGCCGTGCCGGGCGCCACGCCGACGGCAACCTTGTCGACGATGTCGAAGGCGGCAGCCTCCGCATCCTTCATGCCGTCGACGGCAAAAAACAGGTAGAAAGCACCCGGCGGCACGCTGAAGCGCACCTTGCCGGTCTCGCCGAGGATCTTGCAGACGATGTCGCGCGCCTTGTGGGCGCGTTCGACCTGCGAAGCGATGAAGGTGTCGCCCTCGTTGAGCGCGGCAATGCCGCCACGCTGCATGAACTGCGCTACGCCGGAACTCGAATACTGGACCAGGTTCTCGAAGGTGCGGCTCAGCGACGGATGCGTCTTGAGCCAGCCGACGCGCCAGCCGGTCATCGCCCAGTTCTTGGAGAAGGTGTTGACGAACAGGACCTTGTCCTCTGCAACCATGATGTCCATGAACGACGCGGCCCGGCTGCCGCCGTAATGAAACAGTGCATAGATCTCGTCGGCGATGATCCAGAGGTCGTGTTTGCGCGCGAGGTCGAGGATCGCCTGCAGGGTCCCGCGATCGGCGGTCCAGCCGGTCGGGTTGGACGGCGTGTTGACGAAGATCACCTTGCTGCGCGGCGTGATGGCGGCGGCGATCTTTTCGACATCGCAGCTCCAGCCATTGTCGGTCATGTCGAGCAGCACCGGCACCGGCCTGACGCCAGCGACGCCAGCCGCACCGGCAAAATTCGGCCAGGCAGGCGCCAGATAGACGGCCTCGTCGCCGGCACCCGCCGTCACCTGCAAGGCCATGGTGATCGCCTGCATGCCACCGACGGTGACGATGAACTCGTTGGCGCCGAAGCTCTTGCCGAAATGGCGCTGGTAATAGCGCGCGATCGCCTCGCGCAATTCGGGGATGCCGGCCTGCCAGGTATAGAAGGTCTCGCCATTGGCAAGGCCCCGCGCCGCTGCATCGCTGATGAAGGCCGGCGTCGGCATGTCGCCCTCGCCCGACCACAGCGGGATGAGGCCTGCGCGGTCGCGCCCGTAATTGGCCACCGCCTCGATGCCGCTCATCGGAGCGCTGCGGGCCTCAATGCGAACGGCGTCAATAAGGCTCATGGTCATCCCAGGCTGAGAGTTGCTGCTTGAGCCTAGTCCTATCGCGCCCGCGCAAACGAAAAAACCCCTGGTGGTCCAGCCAACCGGGGGTTTTCGCGATGCCAGCCTCGGCTGGTTACTTCTTTGCGAGCAGGTCGCGGATTTCAGTCAGCAACGCAACATCGGCGGGCGGAGGACCAGCTGGCTCGGCTGCCTTCTGCTTCTCCAGACGCCTGCGCATGGTGTTCACACCCTTGACCATCAGGAAGATGATCCAGGCGAGGATCAGGAAGTTGATGACCACGGTGAAGAAGTTGCCATAGGCGAACACAGCACCCTGTTTCTTGGCTTCTTCAAGCGAAACTGCCGTGACCGAAGACGACAGCGGCAGGAAGTAGTTCGAGAAATCGAAGCCGCCAAAGATCGCCCCGACGACCGGCATGATGATGTCGCCAACCAGCGACGAGACGATAAGGCCGAAGGCGCCGCCGATGATGACACCGACCGCGAGGTCCATCACATTGCCTTTGGCGATGAATTCCTGGAATTCCCTGAGCATTGAACCCTCCGTTCACGATCTGCAGAAAGGCGAATCGTTCCCCACCAACCGTCGCCGCACAGCGCCAACATAGCAAAAACCGCCGGTTGCAAAACCCCGCCAATGCAAGCACACCCGGGCCGGCATAGGAGACAAGGATAATGGACTTGTCTTCGCAGCTGTGATTGCCTCATTGCACGGCCACTGGCCGCCAAGGGAGTGAGAATTTAGAGTGCAGGGGCTGGCCGTCGTCCTCATCGCCATTGCCTACGTCACGTTGCTGTTCGCCATCGCGAGCATCGGCGACCGCCGGGCCGCGAACGTGGGACCGGGCCGGCCGCGTCCGTTCATCTATGCGCTCAGCCTTGCCATCTACTGTACCTCCTGGACCTTCTTCGGCTCTGTCGGGCTCGCCTCCGAGCGCGGCCTCGAATTCCTCGCCATCTATATCGGCCCGGTGCTGGTCTTCATGTTCGGCTTTCCCCTGCTCAGCCGCATCATCAAGCTGGCCAAGGCCGAGAAGATCACCTCGATCGCCGACTTCTTGGGCGCCCGCTACGGCAAGAGTTTCGCCGTCGCCTCGATCGCCACGCTGATCGCGACCGTCGGCGCCATCCCCTACATCGCGCTGCAGCTCAAGGCGATCTCCGGTTCGGTCAGCCTGATGGTCGAGCACTACACCGGCTCGCCGCCGTCCTTCGATCCCTTCGTCAGCGACATCTCGCTGGTGGTGGCTCTGCTGCTGGCACTTTTTGCCACCTTGTTCGGCACCCGCCATGCCGACGCCACCGAGCACCAGAACGGACTGGTGCTGGCGGTCGCAGTCGAGTCGATCGTCAAGCTCGTCGCCTTCCTCGCCGTCGGCCTGTTCGTCACCTTCGCCCTTTTCGACGGCCCCGGCGACATGCTGCAGAGTTTTGCCGCCACCGAGCAGGTCGGCGACGCCATGGGCTACGGCACCTCGCTCGGCACCTGGCTGGTGGTGACCATCATCAGCGGCTTCGCCATCATCATGCTGCCGCGCCAGTTCTACGTCATGATCGTCGAGAACCGCAGCGAGAGCGAACTGCGCACCGCGACATGGGTCTTCCCGGCCTATCTGGTGGCGATCAACCTGTTTGTGCTGCCGATCGCCTTTGCCGGACTTTCCACCGTCGGCACCGCGACCACCAGCGATCTCTATGTGCTGTCGTTGCCGCTGTTCAAGGGCCAGGACCTGCTCGCCATGATCGCCTTCATCGGCGGCCTGTCGGCGGCAACCGCCATGGTCATCGTCGCCAGCGTCGCTTTGTCGATCATGATTTCCAACGACCTCGTCATCCCGATCTTCGTGCGCCGCCTGATCAGCTTCAAATCCGGCGACACCGAGGACTGGTCGGCGATCATCCTCAACATCCGCCGCGCCTCGATCTTCATCATCCTGTTCGTCGCCTTCCTCTACTACCGCGAGAGCACCACCAACACGCGGCTTGCCTCGATCGGCCTGATGTCGTTCGCCGCCATCGCCCAGTTCGCGCCATCCTTCATCGGCGGGCTGATCTGGCGCCGCGCCAATGCCCGCGGTGCTGCACTCGGCATGGCCGCCGGCATCGTCGTATGGGCCTACACGCTGATGCTGCCGACGCTGGCCGCACCCGACACCACCGTCATCACCGACGGGCTGTTCGGCATCGAGGCGCTGAGGCCCCAGGCGCTGTTTGGCACATCAGCCGAACCGCTCAATCACGGCGTGTTGTGGAGCCTTGCCATCAACACGCTGTTCTTCGTCTTCGGCTCGCTGTCGCGCGCCTCGGTGCCGCTCGAACGCATCCAGGCGTCGATCTTCGTGCCACGCGACTCGAGCCCGATGCCGTCGCTGCGCCGCTTCCGCACCACCATCACCGTCAATGACCTCAAGGACACGATCGCCAGATATCTTGGCGTCGAGCGCACCGAGCGCTCGTTCGAGACCTTCCAGAACGAGAGCGGCAGCAAGCTCAACGGCAACGACCCGGCCGGCATGGACGTCATCCGCTTTTCCGAGCAGCTGATGGCCAGTGCTGTCGGCTCCTCGTCGGCACGGCTGATCCTGTCCTTGCTGTTCAAGCGCGGCGACAATTCATCCAAGGACACGTTCCGCCTGCTCGATGATGCCACCGAAGCGCTGCAGCACAACCGCGACCTGTTGCAGATCGCGCTCGACCAGATGGAGCAAGGCATCACCGTCTTCGACCAGGATTTCCGACTGATCTGCTGGAACCGACAATACCGCTCGCTGTTCGACCTGCCCGACGAGATGGGCCAGGTCGGCGTTTCGATCGACCGCATCCTCGCCTACCTCGTGGCGCGCGGCGACATTCCGCAGACCTCGCGCCTGACCACGCTCGACCGGCTGACCAGATTTGGCGGCCCCTGGCAGGTCGAGCTCAAGACCAGCGGCAGGATCATCGAAATGCAGTCGAACCCGATGCCCGACGGCGGCATCGTTGCGACCTACACCGACATTTCCGCGCGTGTCGCCGCCGACCTCGCCCTCAAGCGCGCCAACGAGTCGCTGGAGCAGCGGGTCAAGAGCCGCACCGCGGAGCTTACCCGCGTCAACGAGGAGCTGGCGCAGGCACAGATGCTCGCCGAGGAGGCCAATCTCGGCAAGACGCGCTTCCTCGCGGCCGCCGGCCACGACATCCTGCAGCCGCTGAATGCCGCCCGGCTCTACTGCTCGTCGCTGATCGAAAAGGCCGGCAAGGGCAATGCCGGCCTTGCGGCGCGCAACATCGAATCCTCGCTGGAATCGGTCGAGACCATCCTCGGCGCCGTGCTCGACATTTCGCGCCTCGACGCCGGTGCGATGAAACCGGCAGAAACCGTGTTCCGCCTCGACGGTCTGCTGCGCCAGATCGGCACCGACTTCCTGCCCATGGCGCGTGCCAAGGACCTCGAACTGGTGATCGTGCCGTCGACGCTTGCCGTCAACACCGATCGCAACCTGCTGCGGCGGCTGATCCAGAACCTCGTCTCCAACGCCATCAAATACACCCGCGGTGGCCGCGTCATCGTCGGGGTCCGGCGTCGTGGCGAGTTGGCAGAGATACAGGTGATCGACAGCGGCATCGGCATCGCCACCGACAAGCTCGGCACCGTGTTCCAGGAGTTCACGCGTCTCGACGACGGTGTTCGCGAAGCCCAGGGGCTGGGGCTCGGCCTGTCGATCGTCGACCGCATCGCGCGCGTGCTGAAGCTCGAGATTCAGATCGAGTCGCACAAAGGCAAGGGCACCCGCTTTTCAGTGATCCTGCCTGTCACCACCGCCGAGGAACTGCCTGCCGCGGCCACGACCCGGCCACGCATCCAGGCTGCCGCTGCGCTCAACGGGCTGACCGTCGTGTGCATCGACAACGATGCCCGCATTCTCGAAGGCATGCGGCTGTTGCTCGAGGGCTGGGGTTGCGAGGTCAGGACCTATTCCGGAACGACGGCCTTCCTCGCCGGCGAGCCGGACGGGCCGGCGCCCGAAATCATCCTCGCCGACTACCATCTCGACGGCGAGAACGGCCTCGATGTCATCCGCTCGCTGCGCGCGGTCTATGGCGAGGCAACACCTGCACTCCTCATTACCGCTGACCGTTCCAACGAGGTCCGCGCCGCCGCCGATCAGATCGACGTCGCCGTGCTCAACAAGCCGCTCAAGCCGGCCGTGCTGCGCTCGATGATGAACCGGATGCGGCGCATGGCCCACGCCGCCGAGTGACGGTATGCCTTCCGGCGCATTGTCGCCGGCGCCACGCTTCCAGCGTGGCTGCGAAATGCGTCAGGCCGCCGAGCGTGGCTCGCCGCCGATCTTGGACAGCAGGATGACCGCCTGGGTGCGGCTGTCGACGCCGAGCTTCTGCAGGATCGCCGAGACATGGGCCTTTATCGTCGCCTCGGAGACGCCGAGTTCGTAGGCGATCTGCTTGTTGAGTAGGCCCTCGGCCAGCATGCCGAGCACGCGCGTCTGCTGCGGCGTCAGCGATTGCAGCCGCTTGATCAAGTCGGAGATCTCCGGATCGCGCTCGACTCCGAGATCGATGTCGCCGGGAGCCGAAATCTCACCTGAAAGCACCGCCTCGATGGCTTTGCGGATGTCATCCATGCTTGCCGACTTGGAGATGAACCCGGAGGCGCCGAGTTCGAGCGCACGGCGGATCGTTTCGGGGTCGTCATGGGCCGAGACGATGACGACCGGCACCGTCGCATGAATGCCGCGCAGCGAGATCAAGCCGGAAAGCCCCGAGGCACCGGGCATGGACAGGTCGAGCAGGACGATGTCGATGTCTTCGTTGGCCGCCACGATCGCCTTGACGCTCTCGAAGTCACCGGCTTCCAGCACACTCGACACATCGGCGAGCCCGGCGATGGCCTGCTTGAGAGCACCGCGGAAAAGCGGATGGTCGTCCGCGATGACGAACTTGTGGCCTGCTGGCAAATATCCCTCCCGAGGTCCCGACTGTTCTGTGCGCCTTGGACCGTCGGGCGCGATTATGCGGCGCGGCGCCGGGTTTTCAAGCAGCTAAAGTCAAATCACCGCGCGCGTTGGCCATTCATGCTCAACTTTCGGGCTGCCAGCGCACAAATTGCACTCAGGTCTTGTTCGGAGCGGGTGCGGTCTGCGGTGCCTGCTCTTCCTTTTCCATGTCCTTGACGATGCCCATGAAGCTGCGGAAGAAGCGCTCCATATAGCCCATGCTCTTCTGGAATTCCTCCTCGGTCGGCAATGTCGATTCCAGCTTCTGGGTCAGCGAGTTCTCGAGCGCCACCACCCGGTTCTCGATCGCCTTGACCTCGCCCTGCAGACGGCCGATCTCGTCCTGGAGTGCCGAGCGCTCGTCGGCGGCGAGCTTGCACACCAGCTGGTTGTCGCGCTCCTCACAGATCGACATCTCACCGGTCTGGGTATCCATGCGGACATAACCCTTGTCGGTCTTTTCCATCTGGTAGCGCTGCGCTTCGGCGGCCAGGGCTGGTCCGGCGCCCAGACCGGCAATTAGGGGAACGAACATCAAAAAGGCGCGGCGCATAGCTGTCTCCATTTGCGGACGGTGCGCATTGTCTGAGGGCATTGGGCCCAAATTGCGGTGGGCAATGAAAGCTGCCCTTTCGCGCATCATGCTTTCAGCCTATAGCGCCCGTATGACGAAGACCATCTACAAGATCTGTCCCGAACCGATGTGGCGGCAAGCCGAACGGAACGGGATTTTCGAGGGCGCGCCGGTCGACCTCGCCGACGGCTTCATCCATTTCTCGACCGCCGAACAGGTCGTGGAGACGGCAACCAAGCACTTTGCCGGGCAGGACAATCTGCTGCTCGTCGCCATCGCAGCGGAACGCCTCGGCCCTGCACTCAAATACGAAGTCTCGCGCGGCGGCGCGCTGTTTCCGCATCTTTTCGCACCGCTTGAGACCAAAACTGCCAAATGGGTTCGCCCCCTGCCGCTCAAGGCTGACGGCACCCACGACTTTCCGGAGCTTGAAGCATGAGCGCATTCGACCGTCTCGGCCGGCATCTGCTGTTCAGCTTCGATGCCGAGACCGCGCATGGCATGTCGATCAGGGCACTGCGCTGTGGCCTGCCGGTCGGGGGGCGCGCTACGCGCGATGCCCGCCTGCGGCTGAAGATCGCCGGGCTCGACGTGCCCAATCCGCTCGGCATGGCCGCCGGCTACGACAAGAACGGGGAGGTGCCCGACGCGTTGCTGGGCCTTGGCTTCGGCTTCGCCGAGGTCGGCACGGTGACCCCGCTGGCGCAGGCAGGCAACCCCAAGCCGCGCATCTTCCGCCTCGTCGAGGATGACGCCGTCATCAACCGGCTCGGCTTCAACAATGAAGGCCACGACGCCTGCGAGAAGCGCCTGATCGCCCGCGCCGGCCGACTCGGCATCGTCGGCGTCAACATCGGCGCCAACAAAGACAGCACCAACCGCATCGGTGACTACGTGCTCGGCGTAAAGCGCTTTGCCCGCCATGCCTCGTATCTGACCGTCAACATCTCGTCGCCCAACACGCCGGGCCTGCGCAACATGCAGGCGCGCGAGCAACTGGCCGAGTTGCTGGCCAGCGTGATGATCGCCCGTGCCGAAGCCGGCCATCCCGTTCCGATTTTCCTCAAGATCGCGCCCGACCTGCACGAGGCGGAGCTGGAAGACATCGCCGCCGAAGTGACCGAAAAGGGCATCGACGGCGTCATCGTTTCGAACACCACCATCACCCGGCCGACGCTGCACAGCCCCGCACATACCGGCGAGACCGGCGGCCTGTCGGGCAAGCCGGTGTTCGCACGCTCGACCGCGGTGCTCGCGCGCATGCGCAAGCTGCTCGGTCCGCAACGCGCCATCATCGGCGTCGGCGGCGTGGATTCGACGGAGACGGCGCTGGAAAAGATCCGCGCCGGCGCCGACCTCGTCCAGCTCTACACCGGCATGGTCTATGCCGGCCCGTCGCTGCCGGCACGCATCGTGCGCGGCATGTCCGAGTTTGCAGCCCGCGAAGGGCTCAAGAACATTGCCGAACTACGCGACAGCAAGCTCGATCAATGGGCGGCGGCACCGCTCTGAAACGTCGCCCGCGCCCGCGGCTTCAGGATCGCCAGCAGGCATAGGCCGCGCACGATCAGCAACAGGTGCAGTGCCGCCCATAGGCCGGCATTGCCGTAGTGCGTAGGCAGCACCAGCAGTGCTGCGATGAACGCCAGCAGCGACACCACCATCATGTTGCGCATGTCACGCGACCAGGCGGCGCCGATGAAAATGCCGTCCATCTGGAAGGCGAGCACGCCGCTCAGCGCGGTGAACGCCGCCCAGGGCAGGAAGGCGATGGCTGCGGCGCGCACATCCTGAGACGTCGAGATCAGCGCGATCAGGTCGACGCCGAAGACCATGAGTGCTGCCGTCATGCTGCCGGCCAGTGCAAAGCCCCAGATCGAGCAGAGATAGACCGCCTTGCGGAAGGCCGGCTCGTAGCGCGCGCCGACAGCACGGCCGGCGAGCTGTTCGGCTGCGGCGGCAAAGCCGTCGAGGAAGAAGCCTGCGGCGATGAAGAAGTTCATCAGCACCGCATTGGCGGCCAGCGTCACCGTGCCGAACTGGGCGCCCTGTCGGGTGAACAGCGCGAAGGCAATGAGCAGCGACAGCGAGCGGATCATGATGTCGCGGTTGAGCACGAACAGCCGTCGGAACGCGGCGGCGTCGAAGATGCGCCGGCGCGCCAGCCTGGGCTCACGTCCAAAACGCCGCAGCAGCACCGCCAGGCCGATGACCATGCCGGCCAGCTCACCGGCAACGGCTGCCCAGGCAACGCCCTCGACGCCCCAGCCGAGATGCAGGCCGAGCAGAATGGAGATGACGATGTTGACGCCGTTGAGCGTCGCCTGCAGGAACAGCGCGAAGCCGCCCTCGCCCCGCCCCAATATGTAGCCCAGGATGGCGTAGTTGATCAGCGCGAAGGGCGCGCCCAGCATACGGATGCGGACATAGTGGTCGAGCGTCTCGTTGACGCGCGGCTCGGCCTGCATGAACCATTGACCGGCAAGCGAGGTCAGCGGTGCCGTCAACGCCAGCACTATGCCGGCAATCAGGGCGATCACCACGGCACGCCAGAACACTGCCTGCTCCTCCGACGCGTCGCCGCGGCCGAAGGCTTGCGCCACCAGCGCCGTCGTTCCGGCGCGCAGGAAGTTGAAGCTGGTAAAGACTACATCAAAAGCAACCGCGCCGGCCGCAAGGCCACCGAGCAGGGCGGCATCGCCGAACTGGCCGACGACGCCGGTGCCAACAAGGCCGATGAAGGGCGTCGTCAGGTAGGCAAGGGTCATTGGCACGGCAATCGCCAGCACCGAGCGGTTGGTGACGGAAAAAGGCGTCACGCGGCCCTCTGGCGATGCGTATTCCAACGAAAGTCCTCCCTGTTGCCGAATCTCCCGCTCGGCACATGCCCCGGTTTCCCCAACGCCCGCAACAATTTAAGTTGCGGCTCCAATCGATTTTGCTCCCCTGGTTCAGTCATGCCGCTTCAAATCGTCAGCCATCCCGACTACGACGCCGGCTTTGCCGCCGACCATCGTTTCCCGATGGGCAAGTACACCCAGTTGATGGCGCGGCTCGAGGCCCTCGCCCTGACGGGCGGGCTCAACCGACCCGAGGTCATCGCGCCGCAATGGCTGCGCCTGGCCCATGACGCGACCTATGTCGATCAAGTGCTGGCCTGCACGGTGCCGCAGCATATCGAGCGCGAGATTGGCTTCCCCGTCGGCGAGCGTGTGTCGCGGCGCGCCCAGCTTGCAGCTGGCGGCACGCTGCTTGCCGCACATCTGGCGCTTGGCCACGGCATCGCCTGCAATGCCGCCGGCGGCAGCCACCATGCCCGGCGCGCCCAGGGTGCGGGCTTTTGCACCTTCAACGACGTCGCGGTGGCGGCGCTGGCGCTGCTCGCAGACAGGCAGGTCGGAAAGATCCTGGTCGTCGATCTCGACGTGCATCAGGGCGACGGCACCGCCGAGATCCTTGCCGGCCACCCCGACGTTTTCACCTTCTCGATGCATGCCGAGAAGAATTACCCAGTGCGCAAAGTCGCCTCAAGCCTCGACATCGGCCTGCCCGACGGCACCACCGACGACGCCTATCTCCAGGTTCTCGCCGATACGCTGACCAGCCTGTCACGCCGTGGCGGATGGGATATCGTGTTCTACAATGCCGGCGTCGATCCACATCGCGACGACCGGCTTGGTCGTCTTGCACTGAGTGACGAAGGCCTGCGCCGACGCGAACACATCGTCATCGCGCACTTTCGCGAGGCCGGCTTGCCACTGTGCGGCGTGATCGGCGGCGGCTACTCGACCGACATCGCAGCGCTTGCGGCGCGCCATGCCATCCTGTTCGAGGCGGCAGCTGCCTTCGCCTGAGCCGGGTCCCGAAGAGATCACGCCCCCCGGAAGACGGCAGGGCCTATTTGCGGTAGCTGAACAACCTCAGGATGATGAAGGCGGGCACGACGATCGCGGCACCGAGCAGGAAGTAGCCCAGGAAGCGGTGGAAGGCACTGAAGCCCATGCGCCAGATGTCGACGAAGAAATCGCGGATGCCATAAAGCACGTCGAAGGGCGACCAGCCGAAAGCGCTCATGACGATGCCAACGAGGAAGGAGATGACTAGGAGCTTGATCAACACCCTGAGCGGGGTGTCTCCGAGAAAACGCGCCAATCCGGACAAGTTCGATCTCCTACGATTCTAGCCTGACAGGGATATCGTGATAACCGCGCCAGCATCAAGGTGCGGGCCCGGCGTTTCCACGCCCCACACAACCTGAGCGTCATCTGGCCGCAGATATTTCAAGCAGGACGATACTTGGCGTTGACCTTTTGGCAAACATTCTCGGGTGATTAGCAACCTCTGATGGATCGTCGGCCACAGCGCCGGCATACCTTGGCTGGGAGCATGTGCGCGGTGGGGGTCGAGAAACATTGGCAACGTCAGCGCAATCTCAACAGCTATCTCATCGCGCTGGCACTCGCCTGCCTGCTGCCTGTCGTTGCGGTGTCGGGCATTGCCGTCTGGTCCGCCGGCACTGCCTATAAGGATGCCGCGACCGCGCGCCTGAACGATACCGCCCGCACGCTGGCCAACGCTATCGAAGGCGAACTCGATAGCCGCTTCGCCAATATGTCGGTGCTGGCACAACATCGCGAAACCCCAAATGCCGAACCGCTTCCCGAACCCGAGCAGTGGGCACTCGGAGCCAGCAACAATGTCGCGCTGATCCCAAGCGATCGCGTCCCGGTACTGCGCGCCAGGTCGGCTGCGGCAGCGGACGCTGCCTTGCTCGCCATAAGGACGCAGGCAAATGTCGTCTCGAACGTGCTGACCACAGGCAACGAGCCGCGCCTTGTGCTCGCCGTGCCCACTCCGACAGGCGAGCGCGGGGCTGCGGCGTTCGTGATGTCGACGTCGCCGCAGGAGCTGATCCAGACCTTGCAACGTGGCAAGCGCGCTCTGACCGACATTCTCGTGGCCGTCACTGACGGCAACGGGCGGATTCTTGCGCGTTCACGCGACGCCGACCGGTTCGTTGGCCAGGTCGCTCCCGACTGGCCCAGGCTGGAGGCGCTCGGCACCAGTGCAGGACTTTTCACGGCAAAGACAATTGAAGGCGTGCCGATCGTCCTGTCTTTCCAGAAACTTGCCGGAACACCTGGCTGGGTGATCATCGTCGGCGAGTCGACGAGCGTCTTCGATGCGCGCTGGCGCGACCCGATGCTGAAGCTGCTGCTGGGTGCGGGCGCGAGCGTATTACTGGCAGTCTGTGCCGCGATATGGCTCGGCGGCCGCATCCTGCAGCCGGTCCAGGCCCTTGCGCGCTACAGCAACGCCATAGCCGACGGCAAGGAAACGGATGCGGCTGTGGTGGCGCCGTCATCCATTCGTGAATTCGAAACCTTGCGACAAAGCTTCGCGCGTGCCGAGTGCTCGCTGCGCAACGAAAAGCGGCGCTATCGCACGATCGCTGAAACCGGCGCCATCGTGCTGTGGCGACGCGACGGTGATGGCGGAGCTGGCCTGGCTTCCGGCTGGGAACAGTTGACCGGCAGGCCGGAAAGCGAGGTCGAAGGCCAGGAATGGACCAGCGCCATCCATCCCGAGGACCGTCCCATCACCACGGCGGCATGGGCGGCGGCGCTCGCCGGTTCCACGTCATTGGACGTCGAGTTCCGTCTCAAGATCAGTGACGGGCGCTGGCTGTGGGTCCGCTCGCAGGGCGCCCCAGTACTCGACCAGGACGGCCAGATCATCGAGTGGGTCGGGCTTCTCGAAGACATCGACGAGCGCAAGCGCGCGCAGGCAGACATCGCCCATCTGGCGCACCACGACACCCTGACAGGGCTCGGCAATCGCACCTTGTTCCACCAGCGGCTCGAACAGGCAGCGGCAAACACCCGCCTTGGCCTCGACAGTGCCTTGCTGTGCCTAGACCTCGACCTGTTCAAGCAGGTCAACGACACACTTGGCCATCCGGTTGGCGATGCGCTGCTTTGCGCGGTCGCCGACAGACTGCGCGGCTGTGCCGGCAATGCCGACTGCCTGGTGCGGCTCGGTGGCGACGAATTCGCCGTCATCCAGAGCGAGGGCTTGCAGCCCGATGCGGCGGTATCGCTCGGCTGCCGCGTCGTCGAGGCGCTGTGCGCCCCTTACGAAATCGGCGGCCACCAGATCACCATCGGCGCCAGCGTCGGCGTCACCTTGATCGGCGACGATTCAACCGACATCGACGCCTATTTCAAGCGTGCCGACAAGGCACTCTACCGTGCCAAGCAGGATGGCCGCGGACGCGTCTGTTTCCATGACCAGGATGAGATGCTGGTGGGAATGGCCGAGCTAGCGGCGAAAGGCAAATCGCAGCGACAGGAGCACGCGCGCGAACAGCCCCAGATGCGTTCCTGATCCTGCGCTCGCGAGATCAGGAAACCGCCGCCGCGGCCTCCTCGCCGGCGCCGCCAACTTCGAGCGTCTCGACCTGCCGTGCCTGGAAATAGACAACCGTTCGGCGCAAGCCTTCCTCTAACTGCGTTTTCGGTTGCCAGCCCAACGTGCCGGCCAAGGTGATATCTGGCCTCCTCTGCTTGGGGTCGTCCTCAGGCAGCGGAAAGAACTCGAACAGCGATCTGCTGCCTGTTTCAGCCAAAACCGCTCTCGCCAACTCGATCATCGAGAATTCCTCGGGATTGCCCAGATTGACCGGCCCGGTGAATTCCCTCGGCGTGTCCATCAGCCTGATCAAGCCGTCGACAAGATCATCGACGTAGCAGAACGACCGCGTCTGCGTGCCATCGCCGAAGATCGAGATGCAGTCTCCGCGCAGCGCCTGCATGATGAAGTTGGAGACGACACGACCATCGCCGGGCTGCATCCTCGGACCATAGGTATTGAATATCCTGGCGACCTTGATCTCCAGATCGTGCTGGCGCCGATAGTCGAAGAACAACGTTTCGGCGCAGCGTTTGCCTTCGTCGTAGCAGGAGCGCGGACCGATCGGATTGACGTTGCCCCAGTAGGTTTCATCCTGCGGGTGGACGGCAGGGTCGCCATAGACCTCAGACGTCGACGCCTGCAGGATCCTGGCATCAAGACGCTTGGCGAGGCCAAGCATGTTGATGGCGCCGAGCACACTGGTCTTGGTGGTCTGGACCGGATCGCGCTGGTAGTGGACCGGCGACGCCGGACAGGCCAGGTTGTAGATCTCGTCAACCTCGACATGCAGTGGGTGGCAGATGTCGTGATCGATCAGCTCAAAGCGTGGATGCTCGGCTAGGTGAGCGACATTGGAGCGCGCGCCGGTATAGAAATTGTCGGCGCACAAGACATGCGCTCCTGCCTCCAGCAGCCGCTCGCAGAGATGCGATCCAAGAAATCCGGCCCCGCCTGTTACCAGTACCCGTTTTTCCGGATGCACGTCGGCCTCTGCTTTCGCTATAGATGTCCTTCGGCAGGCAGGCTCATGTAATCCTGTTTCTACAGGCTTTCTACAGGCTCACGATTTCCAGGCCAATAGGCGCGTTTGAATGAACTACTTTGACGGCAAGGCCTTCAGCAGGGACTGGACCTCCCACCATGTCCCGGTCTGGGAACGGCTGCTGCGCGAGCGGTCGCACGAGCCTTTGCGGGTTCTGGAAGTCGGTTCGTTCGAAGGCCGCTCGGCCCTGTTTTTCCTGCAGTTCCTGCCAAACTGTCAGCTCACCTGCATCGATACCTTCGAAGGCAGCATCGAGCACAGGACGGCAGGAGAGTGCCATCACACCGACATGGCCGACGTCGAGGCGCGTTTCGACGCCAACACGCAACCCTTCGCCCATCGGCTTGAAAAGGTGAAAGCTTTCTCGATCGAGGCGCTGGCTGAAATGCAACGCGCATCGCGCCGCTTCGACATCGTTTATGTCGATGGCGACCATCACGCCGCCTCTGCCTTCACCGATGCCCAGCAAAGCTGGGACCTGCTTGTGTCAGGCGGCATCATGATCCTCGACGACTACCAGTGGCAACCCACCAAGCCCGCACCCGAGCGACCGAAGGCCGGCATCGATGCCTTTCTCCAGGCCAGATCGGGAGAGTATGAGGTCCTGCACCAGGACTACCAGGTCGTCATCCGCAAGACTCGCGCATCTTCCCGGCCCGCAGCGTCCGACTTCAGCATCGGCGAGCGCAGCCTCGCCGGCCTCTCAGGCGGCGCGCTCAAGCCGCCGCTGGTCAGCTTCGTCGTCATCGCCTGGAACTATGCTCGCTATGTCGGCGCCACCATCGACTCCATCAAGGCGCAGGACTACCCGAATTTCGAATGCCTGGTCATCGACAACGGCTCGACCGACGACAGCCCCGAGGTGATCGCCAGGCACATTGCCGGCGACAGCCGCTTCACAGTCGCAAACCTGCCTGACAATTTGGGCCAGCTCGGCGCGGCCTTCTGGTCGCTGGACAGGATCAAGGGCGGCTTCGTCAGCTTCGTCGACGCCGACGATGTGTTGCTTTCGACCTACGCTTCAATGCATGTCCAGGCTCACCTGGCGCTCCGGCAAAGCGTTGCCTTCACGTCCTCGAGCGTTGCGGAGATGGACGCGCGCGGAAACATGCTGGCCGCCGCCAGCGGCAGCGGCGCCATCAACAGCCAGGGCCAGACACGAAATCTGCACCCCGAGGCGTCAATCTTGCGCCTGCCAACCGTCTCGCACCGGGACTTCCAGCAACTTTCGGTGCGGACAGCACTCGTTTCGAAGTCGGCGAGCGGCTGGCACTGGAGCCCTGGCACGGCAAACATGTATCGCGCATCTCAACTGCGGCTGGTCCGGCGCGGCGGCGAGGCCAAATACATGCGTTCGGCGGACGGCTACTTCAACTTCATGTGTCATGCATTCGGTGGCAGCGCGCTCATTGACGTCGTCCTGTCTGGCTACAGGTTGCACGGCGAAAACGCGTTCTCGAACCACGAAAGCTCGCCTTGGCTGCGCTCTGGAACGCCGGAATACTATCGGCTCGCCCAGGAGGCGACGCTGACGGACATCGATTTTCTGCTGGCCAACGCGGTCAGATATGTCTGGATGCTCGACGGCGGCTTCTGGTCGGTGCTGGACCTCATCACCCGCGAAACGCCGAGACGGCTGCGCAGGTTCTACAGCGATCCAAAGGTGTTCGAGATATTCCTGGCCAACGCGCCAAAGCTCGCGCCCCAGTTTCGTTCGCGCGTCTTTTGTCGCGAGATTCTGGCGCGTTACTCCGGCAGCCAGGCCCGTAAGATTCTGCGCGCCGGCTTTGGCGGCAAGCTCAAACCACGTGCCTATGGCGAGATCGCGCTGTCTGAGACGCGCAAGGCAGCATCTATACTTCGGAAGCGCAAATAGCGCCGTTCGGCAAGATCGCCGAATTACATCAGCCGTCGGACAAGACATCCCGTTTCCCGATTGCCTGCCAGCAACGCTGATGCTAACCAAGTGCCCGCGCGGGTATGATGTAATGGTAGCCTGTCAGCTTCCCAAGCTGAACGCGCGGGTTCGATTCCCGCTACCCGCTCCAAATCCCCCTGAAACGACCCTGCAAGCTGAGATCGTCTAAGCTGACGCCTCCTTGTCGGAGGGCCACGACGGCGGCCCGCAACGAATGCCTGTCCCTGAAACGAACAGGCCGGACGCAAGACGCGCCCGGCCCGGTTCTCAGGCTTTAACGTCAATCAGCGCCATAGATATCGAAGTCGAAATACTTGGCATTGACCTTGGCGTAGGTGCCGTCCTTGACGATGGCGTCGATGGCCGCGTTGAGCTTGTCGCGCAGGGCCGTATCATCCAGCCGCACGGCAATGCCGGTCTCGGATTCGGTGCCCTTGAGATCGCCGATCATCTTGCAGCAATCCTGGCCGGTGGTCTTCATCCAGTCGACGAGCACGAACTTGTCAGCAACGACCGCATCGAGACGGCCGTTGGTCAGGTCGGCCACCGCTTCGTCCTGCGTCGGATAGAGCTTCACGTCGGCGCCGGCCTTGGCGTAGTGGTCCTCGGCATAGATGCTTTGGGTGGTCGAGGCCTGCGCGCCGACGGTCTTGCCCTTCAGCGCATCAGGTTCCGGCGAGGTAAGGTCGGAGGTCTTCGCCGCGATCAATGCCAGCGGCGTGGTGTAGTACTTGTTGGTGAACGCAACCTGCTTCTTGCGCTCCTCGGTGATGGTCATCGAGGCCACGACGGCGTCGAACTTCTTGCCCTGCAGGGCCGGAATGATGCCGTCCCAATCCTGGGCGACGATCTCGCATTCGACTTTCATCTGGGCGCACAGCGCGTTGGCGATGTCGACGTCGAAGCCAATCAGCTTGCCGTCGGCGCTCAGGCTGTTGAAGGGCGGATAAGCGCCTTCGGTGGCGATCTTGAGTTTTGCCGCGTCCTGCGCCCAGGCACCGCCTGCCGCCGACAGCAAAGCTGCCAGCGAAGCAGCGCAAGCGAATTTCCAAGAAATCTGCATGGTCCTCTCCATTTGCCAGGCGCCCTTATGCGAGCGTCCTGGCTCCAGCCAAGCACAGCGGCCGGAAATGGACAAGCAGACTAAGGTCTGCGCACCATGACGCTAGGTCAGTCCATGCGGAAATGCTTGGAAAGCTTGAGGCCCTGTGCCTGGTAGTTGGAACCGAGGTCGGTGCCATACAGTGCCTTCGGGCGCGCCAGCATGTGCTCATAGACAAGGCGGCCGACGACCTGGCCGTGTTCCAGGATGAATGGCACTTCGTGGCTGCGCACCTCGAGCACGGCGCGGCTGCCGGTGCCGCCGGCGCTGGAATGACCGAAGCCGGGATCGAAAAAGCCGGCATAATGGACGCGGAACTCGCCGACGAGCGGATCGAACGGCGTCATCTCGGCGGCATAGAGCGGCGGCACATGCACCGCTTCGCGCGACACCAAGATGTAGAACTCGTCAGGGTCGAGCACCAGTTCCTCGGCGCCGTGGTTGTAGATCGGCTCCCAGAAATCGACGACCTTCTGGGCGGCGCGCTTGTCGACGTCGACGAGGCCGGTGTGGTGCTTGCCGCGATAGCCGACGATGCTGCCGACTTCGCCAGCCAGATCGATGGACAGTGCGATGCCGCCGCCCGAAATGTTGGGCGGATCGATGGCCACCAGCCGTTCGGACACATGCAGCGCGTTAAGCTCTGTCTCCGACAGCAGCGCATTGCCCTTGCGGAAGCGTATTTGCGACAGGCGCGAGCCTTTGCGCGCGACGATCGGGAAGGTGCGCGGGCTGACTTCGAGATAGAGCGGACCAGTATAGCCGGCCGGGATCTTGTCGAACTCCTGGCCGCGGTCGGTCATCACGCGCGTGAAGATGTCGAGGCGGCCGGTAGAGCTCTTCGGGTTGGCCGAGGCCGAGATCTCGGCCGGCAAAGCGAGGCTTTCCAGCAACGGCACGATGTAGACGCAGCCCGTCTCCAGCACCGCGCCATTGGTCAGGTCGATCTCGTGCAGCTTGAGCCGGTCGAGCTTTTCCGAGACCAGCCAGTTGGGGCCGGGCAGGAAGCTGGCGCGTGTGCGGAATGCGGTTGCGCCCAGCCTGAGATCGAGGCTCGCCGGCTGGATCTGGTCGCCATCGAGCGGCGGCGCCTTGAGAGCGCCCGACGCAAACAGGGCCGCGATATCCTGATCCGGAAGTATGCCCGACTGCCGCAATTGCCTCACTCCTCTACAGCGCCACGAGCCCGAAATGCGAGCCGAGGCGGCTGGATCCCGACCGTTTCGGGGTCATGTGCGTGGCCCAAAACGTTTAGTCGAGCCCACGATTGACGCAAGCAGGCTGCGGGTCTAAAGGACATTTATCCCGTGGTGATTTGGCCGGTCGGCTTGCAGCCACGTTAAACAAGTCGCTAAAGGGCCGTCGATGGACCGGTTGCGACTTCGCGACCGGTTTTTTTGTATTTGGATTTGGCTATGAGCTCCGAAAAGCAGCGTAACTGGAAACCCCAGACCACCCTCGTCCATGGCGGCACCCTCCGCTCCGGCTTCGGCGAAACCTCGGAATCGATCTTCCTCACCCAGGGCTACGTCTATGACAGCGCCGAAAGTGCCGAAGCCCGCTTCAAGGGCGAGAGCCCCGGTTTCATCTATTCACGCTACGCCAACCCCACCGTCGACATGTTCGAAAAGCGCATGTGCGCGCTCGAAGGCGCTGAAGACGCGCGCGCCACGGCGTCGGGCATGGCGGCTGTCACCGCTGCCATCCTGTGCGGGCTCAAGGCCGGCGACCACATCGTTGCCGCTCGCGCCTTGTTCGGCTCCTGCCGCTGGGTCGTCGAGACGCTGGCGCCGAGATACGGCATCGAGGCGACGCTGGTCGACGGTACGTTTATCGAGAACTGGGAAAAGGCAGTCCAGCCCAACACGAAGCTGTTTTTCCTGGAAAGCCCGACCAACCCGACGCTCGAAGTCGTCGACATTGCAGCGGTCGCAACGCTGGCCAATTCGATCGGCGCGCGCCTTGTCGTCGACAACGTCTTTGCCACTCCGATGCAGCAGAAGCCGCTCGAACTCGGCGCCCATATCGTCGTTTATTCGGCGACCAAGCACATTGACGGCCAGGGCCGCTGCCTCGGCGGCGTGATCCTGTCGGACAAGAAGTGGATCGACGAAAACCTGCACGACTACTTCCGCCACACCGGCCCCAGCCTGTCGCCGTTCAACGCCTGGACGCTGCTCAAGGGCCTCGAAACTCTGCCGCTGCGTGTGCGTCAGCAGACCGAGACTGCCGGCAAGATCGCCGACTTCCTCGCCGATAGCCCCGAAGTGTCGCGGCTGATCTATCCGGGCCGGGCCGACCATCCGCAGGCCGACATCGTCAAGAAGCAGATGTCGGGCGGCTCGACGCTGATCTGCTTCGACATCAAGGGCGGCAAGAAGGCGGCCTTCGCCTTCGAAAACGCCCTCAACATCATCCTGATCTCGAACAATCTCGGCGACTCGAAGAGCCTGATCACCCATCCGGCGACGACGACGCACAAGAACCTCAGCGACGAAGCCCGAGCCGAACTCGGCATCGACGACGGCACGCTGCGCCTGTCAGTCGGCCTCGAAGATGCCGACGACCTCCTCAACGACATCGGCGATGCGCTGAAGGCGGCCCGCTAAGCGGCAGCTCCACGAACGGCGCTCCGGCATCAGGAGCGCCGCTCGCATTCCGCCTTACGGCAGCTTGGTTTCGTAGACGTAGAGCTTGGTCTCGTTGTCCTCAGGGGCAGCCGTCAGGCGCAGGCCCGTTTCGGTCTTTTCGATCAGCACCGGATTGCCGGCGATCGACTTGCCCTTTTCCGTCCAGATCTGGATCGGCACCTGAAACAGCGGGCGCCCGTCCTTGAGGTCGACTGTTTCGATGCCGCCAAGGCGGAAGACCTGCCCGTCAGGCCCCGGGCGATACTCGGTAAGGCCGGTGCAGACCGCCTGGCCCGGCTTGGCCAAAGCGCAATCCTGATAATCTATATAGTGGGAGGGATTGAGCGTACGCGTCTTTTCCGGGTCGAGCGCTGCGTCCGGCACTGTCAGGTCCTCGGTGACCTTCCAGCTGTAGAAGCGGCGCGAACCCCAGCTGACGGCGTGCAAGGTGCCGCTTTCGGGATCCGAGACGATGCCGCCGATATGGTCGGGAAAGCGGAAGACCTCGGTCGCCTCCAGGGTTTCCGGATCGACGCGGTAGATGATCGACTTGCTGTTCGGCCGGTACTCGGCAACCGGCACCCACAACCAGCGGCCGTCGTAGTCGATGCCGCCGGGATGATAGATCGCGCCGTCGCCGAGCTTCACCTGGCCGACGAGCTTGCCGTTCGCATCGAGCTTGAACAGGTGGCCAGCACCCTTGCCCTCGTCGCGGTCGAGCCCGTTCTGCGGCGCTTCGAACTTCTTGGTCCGCTCGATGATCTCCACCGACGACATGAACAGCGCCTCGCCGACGCGGGCGAAGCCCTGGGGGTGGAAGGTGTCAAATTCCAGCCTCGGCGATTTGACCAACTGCCACTCCGTGCCCCTGGTCAGCTTTCCGATGCCGCTTGTCAGATCGTCGGCATGGGCGGTTGCACCAGCTAGGCAGGCCGCGGCGAAAAGAAGGGCGAAGAGACGTTTCATGACAGAGTTTCCTTGTCGTTGAACGACCTGGAAACTGGCCTTGCGGCATGACATACGGGTGACGCCGATGCGTCGGCGGGGTGAAATCCACCGCGCATTCATCACAATCGGCGTGATTTTGTCGAACAGCAGTTGACCCGCCGCCTCCTGCGACGGACTCTGTCAACGTGCAGGCCAAGGAGCGCAGCATATGTATCGCGCAATCACCCGCAACATCGCGGTCGAGGTCGAGCCATTCTACCTGGTGGACCAGTCGGAGCCGTCGGAAAACCGTTACGTCTGGGGCTACCGCGTCACCATCGAGAACAACTCGGATGAGTTCGTCCAGCTGTTGTCGCGCTATTGGCACATTACCGACGCGAGCGGCAAAGTCGAGGAAGTTCGAGGCCCGGGCGTGGTCGGCGACCAGCCCGAACTCAATCCCGGCGACACCTATCAATATGCGTCCGGTTGCCCGCTCTCGACGCCGTCAGGCATCATGGTCGGGCGCTACACCATGCGCAACGAGGCCGGCGAGATGTTCGATATCGCCATTCCCGCCTTCTCGCTCGACCTGCCCGACGCCAGGCACAGGCTGAACTAGCCCTTGGTGCCGAGCATTCGGCACCAAGATCATGCTCCAGCAGTAAGATTGAACTACTGAACCGGCGCGAACTCGGCGGGATCGAACTCGTAGGACTTAGAGCAGAACTCGCAGGCGACGCGGATGACGCCGTCTTCGACGCTGTCGGTGATTTCCTCGGCGGTGAAGCCCTGCAGGATGCCCTTGATCTTCTGGCCCGAGCACGAGCATTCGTCGATGACGCGCACGCCCTCGTAGACGACGGCGCCATGCTCGTGGAACAGCCGATAGAGCAGCCTCTCGGTGCCAACGGTCGGGTCGATCAGTTCGGTCGGCTCGATGGTTCCGACCAGCGCCAACAGCTCCTGCCAGGAATTGTCGTCAGGGTGGACCGCCACATCGCGTTCGTCGCCGTCGCCGCCATGGATGTCGGCGACGCGCCGGCGCTCGGGTGAGTCAGGCAGGAACTGCGCCAAAAGGCCACCGGCGCGCCAATGCTCGCGCGGACCGCCTTCGGCCGGCAGTACGAGCTTGGCCACCGACAGCTTCACTTCGGTCGGGATCTGCTCCGACTGGCGGAAATAGGCGCGTGCCGCCTCTTCCAGCGTAATGCCGTTGAGTTCGACGATGCCCTGGTAGCGCGTGGTATGCTCGCCCTGATCGATGGTCAGCGCAAGGACACCGCTGCCGAGCAGGTCCTCGGGCGCGGTCATGCCGGCCTCGATTGCCGCGTCGACACGGTCGGCGTCGAAGCGTGCATAGGCGCGCAGCGAATGCGGCGTGGTGAAGTCGGCGACCAGCATGTCCACCGGACCGTCGGTGCGGGTCTGGAAGATGAACTTGCCTTCGAACTTCAGCGATGTGCCGAGCAGCACCGTGACCACGCAGGCCTCGGCCAGAAGCCTGGCAACCGGTTCCGGATAATCGTGCCGTTCGAGGATCTGGTCGAGCAGCGGGCCAAGCTGGACGGTGCGGCCACGCACGTCGAGCGGCTCCACCGCGAATGGAACAACATGGTCGTCGCCGGCGAACCCGAATTCGCCGAGCTTGCGTTCGGTCTCAGTCACTGGAACTTATCCCGTCTATAGAGTTCCGCGCCCGGTCGGTCCGCCGACGGTCGCAGAACATAGCTTTGATGATAATTGAATGATCCCGCCCCAGATAGGGTCGCGGGATCACGCATTCAAGCGCCCAGGCACCAGGCGAGCACGGCCTTCTGCGCGTGCAGCCGGTTTTCCGCCTCGTCGAAGACCACCGAGTTGGGGCCGTCGATGACCTCGTCGGTCACTTCCTCACCGCGATGGGCCGGCAGGCAGTGCATGAACAGGGCATCGGGCTTGGCGTGCTTCATCAACTCGACATTGACCTGATAAGGCAGGAAGACATTGTGGCCGCGGGCACGATGCTCCTGGCCCATCGACACCCAGCAGTCGGTGACGATGGCGTCAACGTCGCGCACCGCATCCTCGGCCGAACGGGTGATCATGACCTTGCCGCCATTGGCGCGCGACCAGTCGATGTACTTCTCTTCCGGCTCGCTGCCTTCGGGCACCGCGATGTTGACGTTGAAGCTGAAACGGGCCGATGCCTCGAGCAGCGAGTGCAGCACGTTGTTGCCGTCGCCGGTCCAGGCAAAGGTCTTGCCGCGCACCGGCCCGCGATGTTCCTCGAACGTCAGGATATCGGCCATCAGCTGGCACGGGTGGGTGTCGTCGGTCAGGCCGTTGATGACGGGAATGGTCGCGTTTTCGGTCAGCTCGATCAGCCGGTCATGCGCGGTGGTGCGGATCATGATCGCATCAACGTAGCGCGACAGCACCTTGGCGGTGTCGGCGATCGACTCCGAGCGGCCAAGCTGCATCTCGGTTCCGGTCAGCATGATGGTTTCGCCGCCGAGCTGGCGCATGCCGACGTCGAACGAGATGCGCGTGCGGGTCGACGGCTTGTCGAAGATCATCGCCAGCACCTTGCCCTCCAGCGGCTTCGATCGCTCGCCGGCTTTCAGGCGCGCCTTGCGCACTGCTGCGTCGTCGAGAATCCCGCGAAGGTCGCTCCCGGAAAGTGCCGAGAGGTCGGTGAAATGGCGAATCCCGCTGGTCATGTAAATTCCTTGGGTTCAGCCGCCGCTGGCGGCGGCCTTGGAGAGGCTGGCAGCTCCGGCGCGAACGCGCGCCAGCGCCTCCTGGATATCCGCATCGCTGGTCGTCAGCGGCGGCAGCAGGCGGATCACGTTATCACCAGCCGGCACCGCAAGCAGCTTGTGGTCACGCAGTGCCATGTTCACCTTGGTGTTGGGCATGGTGCATTTGAGACCGAGCATCAGGCCGGAACCGCGGATGCCCTCGATCACGTCGGGGAACTCGTCGGCCACTGCGGCGAGACCCTGCTTGATCAACAACGCCTTGCGGCTGACTTCATCCAGGAAGCCCTCCTCCAGAACAACGTCGAGCACCGCATTGCCGACGGCCATGGCGAGCGGGTTGCCGCCAAAGGTGGTGCCGTGGACACCGGCGGTCATCGCGCTCGCAGCCTCTTCGGTGGCCAGGCAGGCGCCCATCGGGAAACCGCCGCCGATGCCCTTGGCGATCGCCATCAGATCTGGATTGACGCCGGCCCATTCATGGGCAAACAGCTTGCCGGTTCGGCCGATGCCGCACTGGACCTCGTCGAAAATCAAGAGCAGGCCGTGCTTGTCACACAGCTGACGCAGGCGCTTCAGCGACTGCGTCGGGAATGGGCGGATGCCGCCCTCGCCCTGCACCGGCTCAAGCAGGATCGCCGCCGTCTCGGGACCGATCAGCTTTTCCGCCGCATCGATGTCGTCGAAGGCGACCTGGTCGAAGCCTTCGACCTTCGGGCCGAAGCCCTCGAGGTACTTGGCCTGCCCGCCGGCGGCGATAGTCGCCAGCGTGCGGCCATGGAAGGCGCCTTCGAAGGTGATGACGCGAAAGCGCTCGGGATGGCCGTTCACATACTGGTAGCGGCGCGCGGTCTTGATCGCGCACTCAAGCGCTTCGGCACCGGAATTGGTGAAGAAGACGCGGTCGGCAAAGGAGTTTTCGGCCAAGCGTTCGCCCAGCCGGCTCTGGCCGGGGATCTGGTAGAGGTTGGAGACATGCCACAGCTTGGCGGCCTGCTCGGTCAGCGCCTCGACGAGATGCGGATGGCTGTGGCCCAACGAATTCACCGCGATGCCACCAGCAAAATCGAGATATCGCTCGCCGCTCTCGGTGATCAGCCAGGAACCCTCACCTCGCTCGAAAGCCAAAGGTGCACGGGCAAACGTCTCGAAAAGCGCCGATCCGCTCATTATATGTCTCTCCGAACCCGGAAAAAATCAAAAAGCCGCCTCAGAGCGGCGGCCTGCGGCTATATCAGGTTTTTCTGCCATGAAGTCAACGAAAACGTCGCTTAGGGCGATGCAATCCAAGCCACTCGTTGCCATGTGGTCACGCTACATCGGCAAGTTGGGGAAAACCGTAAAAACCGAATCGCAAAGCCTCCGCGACTCTTGTCACGGACTCGGCGCATCGGTAATTGTAATTGAGAAATAACTAGATTTCGTGCGGCGGACATACTCACCGAATAGATGTGGTGTTCACCCGGCTTGCCGGGACGGAAAAGGATTCCGAATTCTGCGCGTTAAATCAGGAGCACTGTCTCATGAATTGGACTGACGAGCGGGTCGAACTTCTCAAGAAATTGTGGTCGGAAGGTCTGAGCGCGAGCCAGATCGCGGCACAATTGGGCGGTGTCAGCCGCAATGCCGTCATCGGCAAGGTTCACCGCCTGAAGCTGTCGAGCCGTGGCCGCGCCACGGCTGCTCCGGCACGCCAGAAGAAAACGACCCAGGCGACGACCGCAACCAAGTCGGTGCAGCGCACTGTCACCACAACGCGCACCGTGACCGCCAGCATCGGCGCCACGGCCCTGCAGGCGCAGTTCGAGGTCGAGCCGGTTGCCCGCCAGTACATTCGCCCGGTCGAGAATGTGGTGGTGCCAATCTCGCGCCGCCTGCAGCTCGTGCAGCTCAGCGAGCGCACCTGCAAGTGGCCGAACGGCGATCCGCTGAGCGAAGACTTCAACTTCTGCGGCAACGAAGCCGGTGAGAGCGGCCCTTACTGTGGCTACCACTCGAAGATTGCCTTCCAGCCGGCTTCGGAGCGTCGCCGCTCGCGCTGAGCGAATAGCGAACAGAACTGTTTTCAGGGCTTCGGATCGTCAAGGCGACCCGAGGCCCTTGTTTTGTGCTACTCGCTCTTTTCACAGCCAACCGTTCTTCTTGAACCGCCAGTACAGGATCGAGCAGATC
Source organism: Aminobacter carboxidus (assembly GCF_014863355.1). GTDB lineage: Bacteria > Pseudomonadota > Alphaproteobacteria > Rhizobiales > Rhizobiaceae > Aminobacter > Aminobacter carboxidus. The sequence continues at coordinate 60,767 of NZ_JACZEP010000004.1, forward strand.
GTCACGATAGCGACCAGAACGGTCGGATAGCCGTAAGCGAAATGCAGCTCCGGCATGTCGTTGAAGTTCATGCCGTAGATGCCGGCCAGAGCCGTCGGCACCGCCAGGATCGCCGCCCAGGAAGCCAGCTTCTTGGCGATCGCGGTTTCCTGGCTCTGCCCGACGAGAAGGCTTGCCTCAAAGGCGAAGGCCAACACCTCGCGCAGATTGTCGACCTTTTCCAGCACCGTGCGGATGTGATCGGTCACGTCGCGAAACAAGGGATGCATAGCCGGGCGCAGTTGCGGCAGGTCCGCACTGGTCAGGCGGCGGCAGACCTCGACCAGCGGGCCGGCGGCATTGCGCAGGCGCAACAGGTCGCGGCGCAGCATGTAGAGCCGCTCGATGTCCTTTGCCGTCATCGGCCGCGCCAGCACGCCGTCCTCGATGACGTCGACCTCCTCTTCGATCTGCTCGAGCACCGGCATGTAGTTGTCGACGATGAAGTCGAGGATCGCATAGAGGATGAAGTCCTCGCCCTTGGCCAGTGCTGTCGGACAGGACTCCCAATGCTGGCGGACGGCGGCATAGGACGTCGACACACCGTGGCGGACGCTGACGATGTAGCCCTTGCCGACGAACATGTGCGTCTCGCCGAAATCGACCCGGCCCTGCACCAGTTGCGCCGTGCGCGCGACGATGAACAGGGCATCGCCATATTGCTCGATCTTGGGGCGCTGGTGCGGGTGCTCGGCATCCTCGATGGCGAGGTCATGCAGGTTGAACTGCCGCTGCACCCTGAGCAGCAGCTCGCGATCCGGCTCCAGCAGCCCGATCCACACGACGTGGCCTTCCTTGGCCGCCCAGTTGCCGGCTTCTTCGATGGGGATATCGGCAATGCGGCGACCGCCGAAATAGACGCTGGACGCGACGACGCCGCCTTCCAGCTCGGGGTCCTTGTCGAACTTCCTGGCAAGTTCGGTCATGCTGCACCCCTACGGGGCATCAGCCCCGCCGATCGGACACTATTCTAGACCTTCACCACCCGGCGCAGAAGAGCCTGCTTGCGCGTGGCTTAGCCAGGCTTGCCTTCGCCTTCCAGCGTCACGCGATGGCTCTTGTCTTCCTTGGGACGCTCAGGCGGCATCTGCTCGCCGGTGACGATGTAATAGATCGTCTCGGCGATGTTGGTGGCGTGGTCGCCGATGCGCTCGATGTTCTTGGCCACGAACAGCAGGTGCGTGCACGGCGTGATGTTGCGCGGATCTTCCATCATGTAGGTCAAAAGCTCGCGGAACAGCGAGGTGTACATGGCGTCGATCTGCTCGTCGCGATCGCGCACGAAGCCGATGCGCTCGACCGAGCGCGAGGCATAGACGTCGAGCACTTCCTTGAGCTGGGTCAGCGCCAGTTCCGCCAGCGCCTCAAGGCCACGGAACAGACTGTTCGGCTGCCGGCCCTCGGCCACCGCCGACACGCGCTTGGCAATGTTCTTGCCGAGGTCGCCGACACGTTCGAGGTCGGCGGAGATGCGGATCGCGCCGATGATCTCGCGCAGGTCAGTCGCCATCGGCTGGCGCCGGGCGATGATCAGGATCGCCTTGTCGTCGATCTCGCGCTGGGCCTCGTCGAGCACGATGTCGTCCTGGATCACCCTGTGGCCAAGTGCCGGATCGGCATTGACCAGGGCGGCAATCGCCTGGTCGACCATGCGCTCGGCCTGGCCGCCCATCGCGGCGATCTTCCTCGCCAGGAATTTCAGCTCGTCGTCATAGGCACTGACAATATGTTGTGACTGCATGGCCGCATTTTCTTTCGTCGCTTCCCGTCCGGGAATCGTGATCCTGAATCTAGCGCTTTACGCTAGCCGCATGACGGAAAAAAGAAACCGAAGAAGGATTTAGCCGCCGGATTGACAAATCCTGACCTGTTGGGGCCGCCTATTTACCATTTGCCGGCTTTCCGTGCCGATCAATGGCTGCGGTGAGCAATCCGGTAGCTGTAGAAGCCACCTATGGCGATCGGCACCAGGAACGCTGCGAGCAGCGCCGCGATCAGCCATGTCGGGTGCGACACCAGTATGGCGCAGGCCACCAGCACGATACCACCAGCAACGAACAGCATGCCAGTCAGCCGCTGCGTCGCGCGCCAGAGGACGGGATCGTTCATGATCCAAGGCAGGCGCACGCCGGCGATGGCATTGGGCTGGGTCTTGGGCATGACGTTGCCCAGCAGTATGAGCATGACGCCGAAGGACAGCGTGATGACACGCACCATCTGGTCGGGATAGCCAAGGCAGATCAGCACGATCGAGCTCTGGATCGCCAGCATCAGCCCCGTCATGACCGGTATGACCGTGGCAAAGGCATGCCTGCTTGCGGCTACATGGTCCTCGCCCACGCGCATGCCGATGAAGGCAAGCAGTGCCGACAGCACAACAACCGCCGCCGGCGCCAGCAGCAGGGCCAAGTTGCGCGGCCAAAATGCGTCGGGCTCGCCGCTTGGTCCCCAATGGATCGGCAACAGCATATCGGCCGGCACCAGCAGGTAACCGGCAAGCGTAACGGTGACGAGGGCCGCCGCAAGCGTGAGGTTGATGCGCGAAAACAACGCCTGATTCATGTCTCGGGGTCCTTCAGGCTGAGAAGCCCGGCCAGGGCCTCTTCGAGGATCGATGTGTTGAGGTGGTAGATCAGGCTCGTGCCGCGCCGTTCGACAGCGACCAGCTCGGCGTCCCTGAGCTTGTTGAAATGCACCGACAGCGTCGGCTTGGTCAGGTCGAAATGACCCGCCAGTTCGCCCGCACTCAGCGGCCCGTCCTTGAGCAGCGCCAGAATTCTGCGCCGGACCGGATGTGAAAGAGCTTCGAAGACCGCGTTGATGCCCATCTGGCCGCCGCTGATTGTGTCTGCGGCTTTATTTAGATGTTTCTCTAATTAGAGTCAACGCGAATTATATTGGCATATGACGGCGACCGCGGCCAGCGGTCGATTCGCACTGCATCCGGCGCGCTTCTTGGCGTTCAGGCGACGGGGAAATGCACTGTGAAGGCAGCGCCTTCGCCCAGCTTCGAGCGGATCGACAGCCTTGCGCCGTGCCGCGTCAAGATATGCTTGACGATCGACAGGCCAAGGCCGGTGCCCTTCTGGGCGCGGCTGGTCTCGACGTCGACGCGGTAGAACCGTTCGGTGACGCGCGGGATATGCTCTTCCGGTATGCCCGGACCGAAATCGCGGACGGTGACCTCGAGCTCGGCTTCGCTGCCTTGCCCCGCCCGCTGCAGCTTCACCTGCACACGCCCGCCCGACTGGCCGTACTTGCAGGCGTTTTCGAGCAGGTTCTGGAAAACCTGGAACAGCTCGTCGCGGTCGCCATGAACCTCGAATGGCCCGTCGGCGAAATCGCGCTCGATGACCACGCCGGTTTCACCAGCCAGCGGCCCGAGCGAGGCAATGACCGCTTCCACGGTCTGGCGCAGGTCGACGCGGACGCCGGGCTTGAGATAGGGCTTCATCTCCAGCCGTGACAGCGACAGGAGATCGTCGATCAGGCGGGCCATGCGACCGGTCTGGTTCTGCATGATCTGCAGGAACTGGTCGCGTGCATTGGGATCGTTGCGGGCCGGACCACGCAGGGTCTCGACAAAACCGGCGATCGAGGCGAGCGGCGTGCGCAGCTCATGGCTGGCATTGGCGATGAAGTCGGCACGCATGCGGTCGATGCGGCGCGCCTCGCTCTGGTCCTTGAACGCCAGCACGAAAAGTCCGGTGCCGCGCCCGACCGCCGAGGCGGTGACGCGATAGACACGCTCGAACGGGACACGCTCGACATAATCGGTCGCCTGCCCGTTACCGCCGCCGGCAAGCACGGCCTCGATCAGCGCCTGCATCTCGGGAGCACGGAACTTCAGCAATAGCGGCAATTCGGGCCTGATCGCGCCGAAGGCGGTTTCGGCGGCGGCGTTGGCATGCACCACCGTGCCGTCGCGATCGAAGATGATGAGCGGATCGGCAACCGCTGCCGCCAGCTTTTCGCCCGACAGCCTGTCGAGCGGCGAGCGGTCGATCGCGCTGGCCTCGGCCAGCCGCCGGGCAGCCGGCGTGCGCGGCGCAACAAGCGCGAACAACACCAGTGCAGCGATTGTGGCGACCGTGAAGGGCATGGAGACGCCGCCGAAGAAGCGAACAGCAAGAACAGCGAGGATCGCCGCAGCCAGCATCCAGCGGTTCTGGTACAGCCGGCCGACCCCGATCCGCGCCGTGCGCCTGGCCTTCGTCTGCGTGGTGGTCTCTGCCATACGAACGTTTCCGATGCGCCTGCAAGAAGCCTCTGGACCGCTCCCAAGCCACCCAATAGCATGACTTGCCGAGCTGGAAAGGTGCCGAGGTCATGAAAAAAGACAAGGAAAGCAAGAAGGACAACGCCGCCAGCGCGGCGGTTAAGGTCGATGCGCCACCGGTCGCCGGCCCGGTCGAGATCAGGATCGGCAATGACGAGCGCAGCTTCGACATCAACGACCCCATCCTGCCGGACTGGGTCGACAAGAAGGCGCTGACGTCGGGCCGCTATCCCTATGACGACAAGCTGCCGCAGAAGGAATACGAAAAGGCGCTCGAACAGCTGCAGATCGAACTGGTCAAGCTGCAGGCCTGGTTGCAGGCCGCGGGCAAGCGCGTGCTTGTCTTGTTCGAGGGCCGCGACGCCGCCGGCAAGGGCGGTACCATCGCTGCGGTGCGCGAATACATGAACCCCCGCACGGCGCGCAATGTGGCACTGACCAAGCCGACCGAAACCGAGCGCGGCCAATGGTATTTCCAGCGCTATGTCGCGCAGTTCCCGACATCGGGCGAGTTCGTCACCTTCGACCGCTCCTGGTACAACCGCGCCGGCGTCGAACCGGTCATGGGCTTCTGCACGCCAGAGCAGCACCGCCAATTCCTCGACGAAACGCCGAATTTCGAAAAGATGGTCGTCAACGAAGGCATCCACTTCTTCAAGTTCTGGCTCGATATCAGCCAGGAGATGCAGCTCAAGCGCTTCCACGACCGTCGCCACAGCCTGCTCAAAAGCTGGAAGTTCTCGCCGATGGACATCGCCGGCATCAGCAAGTGGGACGACTATACCAAGGCGCTGAACCTGATGGTCGAAAAGACCCACACCCAGCACGCACCATGGATCGTCGTCCAGGCCAACGACAAGCGCCGCAGCCGCATCGCCGTCATCCGCCATATCCTGCGGGCGCTGCCTTATGAAGGACGCGATCTCGACGCGGTCGGCAGGCCCGATGGCAAGATCATCGCCGAGGGCATGAAGTTCCTGAACGACTGACAACGTCAGGCAAAGGGCGACGCCGAGACCGTAGCTCCGCCTGGAACGTGGCGCCGTGGACGGCCGCGCACGACCCGATGCCGAGGCGCAGGGAATCGGAAACCCTGAGCCGATCGAGCACCGGCTGCAATTCCGGCAGGGGCTACCAGCGCGGTATCATAGGCGTCGATGCCGTTGTCATTTGCTTCGACAAACGCTGAGGCTTCGATGGTCGCGTGATGCGGGGCGGGCGCAGAAAAAATGGGGCGGATGGTCGCGTGACTGGAGTCAACCGCAACCATCACGCACCCACGGCCTGCGAGCCGTAAATTTGGATACTACGACAGTAATCGAACCAAGCCACGCCAGCTGTTTCAGACAGCCCGCACGCGTAAGTGCGTCCTCCCCAAGGCGACCGGTCCAGTTCCATTGCAACACCCCCATGCTGCAATGCCCCGAGCGCGATTATGCATACTAGCCTCTTTGAGGCCATGCCCCGAATGGGTGAGACGCCGACTAATTAATATAAATTGTTGTTTCTGCTGTGGGGCTTGCGTCCCTTGTCGTGCGTTGCTGCACAATCGCTTTGCCTGCGCGCAATGACGACGCTAAAGCTTTTGCCAGAGATCATCGCGACGCGTCCTGACCGGGTGCGCAGCAACCGAAGGGCCCGGAGCAGCCATGAACCCCGCACCACTGATGCTTGCGATCGTCATGTCGCTTGCAGCACTGCTCGGCCCGGCCCAATCGGCTGAACCGCAGGTGCCGGTGCTGTGGGATAGCAAGGAACGGCTGCCGAAGCCGGACCTTTCGACGCTGCCGCGGCTGCGCTTCCTGACCACGACCGACTTCCCGCCGTTCAACTTCATCGACAAGGCCGGACGTCTGTCGGGCTTCCATGTCGACCTCGCCCGCGCCATCTGCGCCGAACTCGGCATCGCCGAGAAGTGCCAGATCCAGGCCCTGCCCTGGGACGAACTCGGCGGCGCGCTGAACGCGGGCGACGGCGAAGCGCTCATCGCCGGCGTGCCGGCAACGGCCGAAACGCGCGAAAAATATGCTTTCTCGCGGCCCTATCTCCAGTTCCCGGCCCGCTTCATCATGAAGAAGGCGCAAGCTGTCACCGAACCGCTCGTCGACAAGCTGCGCGACAAGCGTGTCGGCGTGCTGGCGGGCTCGGCGCATGAGCGGGTGTTGCGCGACTATTTCGGCGATCTGAAGGTCGTCACCTACGCCAAGCCCGACTGGCTCAACGCCGATCTCAAGGACGGCAAGCTCGATGCCGTCTTCGGCGACGGCATGCGCCTGTCGTTCTGGCTGAGCGGCACCGACGCCGCGGGCTGCTGCCGCTTCGCCGGTGGCCCCTACCTTGCGCCCGAATATCTTGGCACCGGCCTTGCGATCGCGACCAAGCCGGACAATGCGACCCTTGCTGCGGCCTTCGACTATGCGCTGCATGAAATCTCGGCCAAGGGCACCTTCGCCGAGCTCTATCTCCGCTACTTCCCGGTCAGCTTCTTCTAGGCGGCGCCCGTCCTGATCAGGTCAGGGTGCGGTGGCGGGCCTTGGTGGCGCGCTCGATCGCAGCGATCGTCAGTGCGTCGACGCTCAGGTGATGGCGCAGGCGCTGCAGGATACGCACCTCCTCCATCCGCATTTCCAGGTCGACCGAAGCCACCTCGAAGGCCGCCGCATAGGCGGTGTCGTGCAGCCGCTCGGGAATTGCCTTGCGCGCCAGTTCGAGCGCACCTTCCAGCCCCGGCTCTTCATGCAGTAGTTCCTGACAGTCCTGGGCCACTGCGATCAGCCTTTTGTCGTCGAAGTCCATGAAAACAGGCCATGACTTGACCACCTCGCCGATCCGCGCCAGCTCGACATCGGTCATGTCGCGGTCGGAAGCTGATGTGATGACCATCAGATAGATCAGCGCCTCGTGGGCGGTCGGCAAGGGCATGGAGTTCTCCAAAGCGTTGAATGCCGTCCGAACTTAGGAACGCGACCCCTTCACTGCAACGAAAAATGGCCGGAATCGTTGACGCCTGCGGCCTGCGCGCATAGAGCATGCCCTCTTCGGCGGAAACTCCGCCCAACGAAAAGGGCTCTCGACATGACGAGATCAAACATCATCGATCTCAACCCCGAACTCCTCACGGCAGCGGCTGAAAGCAAAGCCTGGCCATTCGAGGAGGCCAAAAAGATTGTCGAGCGCTATAAAGGCAAGGAATTCCCCGAGACTGTCCTGTTCGAGACCGGCTACGGCCCGTCGGGCCTGCCGCATATCGGCACCTTCGGCGAAGTGGCGCGCACCACCATGGTGCGCCATGCCTTCCGCGTGCTGACCGAAGACAAGGTCAAGACGAAGCTGCTTTGCTTCTCCGACGACATGGACGGGATGCGCAAGATTCCGGACAACGTGCCGGACCGCGCGTTCCTCGAACCGCACCTGCACAAGCCACTGACGGCAGTGCCCAATCCTTTTGGCGGCGACTACGCCAGCTTCGGCGACCACAACAACGCGATGCTGTGCCGCTTCCTCGACACCTTCGGTTTCGAGTACGAATTCGCCAGCGCGACCGAGTATTACAAGGCAGGCAAGTTCGACGCGATGCTGCTGCGCGCCGCCGAGCGCTTCGACCAGATCATGGCGGTGATGCTGCCGACGCTGGGCGAGGAGCGCCAGGCGACCTACAGCCCGTTCCTGCCGATCTCGCCGAAAAGTGGCCGCGTGCTCTATGTGCCGATGAAGCATGTCGACGCCAAGGCCGGTACCATCACCTTCGACGACGAGGGCACCGAAACCACGCTCCCAGTCACCGGCGGCAAGGTCAAGTTGCAGTGGAAGCCGGATTTCGGCATGCGCTGGGCAGCGCTCGGCGTCGATTTCGAAATGTTCGGCAAGGACCACCAGACCAACGCGGTGATTTACGACCGTATCTGCAACCTGCTTGGCGGCCATGCGCCGGAGCATTTCGTCTACGAACTGTTCCTCGACGAGAACGGCCAGAAGATTTCGAAGTCGAAGGGCAACGGCCTCACCATCGACGAGTGGTTGACCTATGCGCCGACCGAGAGCCTCGGGCTCTACATGTACCAGCGCCCGCGCCAGGCCAAGAAGCTCTATTTCGACGTCATTCCGCGCGCCGTCGACGAGTACTACACCTTCCTCTCCGCCTATGGCAGGCAAGAATGGAAGGAGCGGCTGGGCAATCCAGTCTGGCACATGCATGACGGCAACCCGCCTGTCGTCGACATGCCGGTGCCGTTCTCGATGCTGCTCAACCTGGTCAGCGCCTCCAACGCGCATGACAAGGCCGTGCTGTGGGGCTTCATCTCGCGCCATGCGCCTGGCATAACGCCCGAGACGCATCCGGAGCTCGACAAGCTGACCGGCTATGCCGTCCGCTACTTCGACGACTTCGTGAAGCCGACCAAGACGTTTCGCGCCGCCGACGATGTCGAGCGCGAAGCGCTGGCGACACTCGAAAAGACGCTCGGCGCACTGCCGGCAGGTGCCGACGGCGAAGCGATCCAGAATGCCTCGCTCAACGTCGCCCGCCAGATCGAACGTTACCAGGATCATACCAAGAAGAGCCCGGAAGGCGGCCCCGGTGTCTCCGGCGCCTTCTTCCAGATGATCTACCAGGTGCTGATCGGCCAGGAACGCGGACCGCGCTTCGGCTCGTTCGCCGCCCTCTACGGCATCGCCGAAACCCGTGCGCTGATCACCAAGGCGCTGGAAGGCAAGCTGGCCGCGTAAATGCCAGACGCCGGCTCGACAGCGGCTTTCAGCTTCGAGCCCGCCAAAGCTTCTGATTTCGAGCGTCTGTTCGACATCAGGCTGCTTGCGATGCGCGACAGCCTTGAGCGCATCGGCCGGTTCGATCCAGAGCGGGCGCGCAGGCGCTTCGGCGACGGCTTCAGGCCCGAGCATACACGGCTGATCTTGGGCGGCGGGCAACTGATCGGCTGCGTCGCCTTTGGCCCGCATGACGGTGCCATTTTACTCGAGCATTTCTATCTCGTGCCGAAGGCACAGGGCCACGGCATCGGCGCTGCTGTGCTGCGGCAGTTGCTTGATGAAGCTGACGCCGCAGGGCTGGCTGTCCGGCTTGACGTGCTGCGTGGCAGTGACGCCAAGCGCCTTTACGACCGCCACGGCTTTGTCGAAACGCGTAGCGATGAGCTCGACATCTACATGGAACGGCAGCCGTCCGACGTGTGAGCGCCTACTGGACCAACGTCTCGGCCGGCTCAGACGGCGGCGCTTCGACTTCGGGCAGGCTCGTACCGCTCGGTGTCAGCGTCATTTCGATGCGCGTCGGTGCTGGCCCGTAGATGCCCTTCTTGTCAGCCTCGGCCTTCTGGCCCGCCTCGGCATAAGGACCACCGATGTCGGCCTTGGCCCAGCCATTGGCAACCAGCCATTCGCCGACGTCCTGCTTGCCGATGCGGCAGCGGGCAACGATCAGGCCGCGTTCGGAGTCAGGCGGCACGTCGCAGACCACGGCGCGCGAGCGCAGGAAGCCGCGAAACGCCGTCCGCGCGCGGGTACCGCAGTTCCACTCCTTGCCTTCGTAGGTGCAGCTTTCGCTCGCATCCACCGCGGTCACGCCCGATAGCGCCACGCTGAAACCCTTGGCCTTGATCAACCCGGCCGCCGATGCCACCGGCTGGAACAGCATCGTGCCGTCCCAGTCGTCGGGCATCTTGGGCTTGGGCGGCAGAGCCAGGCTGAGTTCGCTCAGCGGCGGGCGCGGCGCCGCGCGCACGAGGTCGCCCTGTTCGAGCGGCGGCGGCGCGATATCCTCGGGCGCGACCGGGCGCGAAGCCGGCTCGGCATCCGGCGTCTCGGGCGCGACCGCCGATGTGCTGCCTTCTTCCGGCGGCAGCATTTCAGGGATGTCGCTTTCGTCGATGACGTCGATCTCGGGCGCTTCGATCGCCGCGAGCCTCTGCCCGCCGATGGTGACGAGCGAGGCCGCGATGCCGAACCCGGCGGCGGCGACAGCTATGGCGGCCGGGCGCACCTTACTGGCTCGCCCACACGATGCGCGCCACCCATTCGACCTCGTGGGTCTGGAAACGCCTGATCGGATGCTCGGGGTTGAGCGACACCAGTTCGATGACGCCCTGCGTCTGGCGCTCCAGCACTTTGGCCATCACCTCGCCCGAGATCGTTTTGACCACCACGCGGTCGCCCTTGCGCACGACGGCACCCGGCTCGACGATCAGAACGTCGCCATTGCGGTAGAGCGGCAGCATCGAGTCGCCCTGCACCTCAAGCGCATAGGAACTCTCGGTCGCCCGTGCCGGAAGCTCGATCAGGTCCCAGCCCTGCCCGGCGGGAAAGCCGGCATCGTCGAAGAACCCGCCCGCTCCAGCCTGCGCGAAACCGAGCAACGGCACACCGGCCGCCCGTTCCCGCGCCCTGGCCCTGTTGACTGTTCTCGCGGGCTCGACAAACCCCAGGAACTCCTCGAGCGAGGAGTTGGTGGCTTCGATGATCTTGGCGAGCGACTCGGTCGAAGGCCAGCGCGGCCGTCCGTCGACGGACTGGCGCTTGGATTTGTTGAACGCGGTCGAGTCGAGCCCGGCCTTCTTGGCGAGGCCCGATGCCGAAAGCGAATAGCGCTCGGCGAGAGCGTCGATCGCGGCCCAGACACGTTCATGCGAGAGCATGGCGCTCCCTTTCGGACAGGAAAAAATACCTTTCGGCATTTAACCACGCCTTTCCGGAATGTCCAGTGCGCAGCGACCTCGCCCGCCTCACCTGAAGGGCGTCAGGTGGGGGCGCGGCCCGCCTCATTCGCCCGATTTGGCGAGCGTCCGCAGTCCCTTGTGCGAGGCGATGAAGATGCGCTCTTCCTCGCTCACATCGCGTGGCGCAGCCCCTTGGTAGCCTAGTTCGCGCACCAGCTCGTCGATCTGCACGAAACGGCGGTTGGACCGGTCGTAGACGCCAGCACTGGTCATGATCAGTGCCGCGGTCTCGCCATTGTCGAGCACGAAGCGATGCTTGCCGATGACCTCGGAGCCGTTCCAGGTCTCGATCGAAGACACTACCTCGAAGCTCTTCCACAGCCTGATCTCGCGCACGAACACCGTCTGCAGCCCACCCAGCATCGGCGCCCAGCCGCGCTTGCGGGCAAGCTCGATCAGGCCCGAACGCATGAAGATGTCGATGCGGCCGACATCGGCCAGCATCATGTAGCGCGCATTGTTGAGATGCATGTTGAAGTCGATGTCGGTCGGCAGGCAGCGGAACGACAGCCGGCCCTCATCGCCAAAACGGTAAGGGCCGCGACGAGCTTTCGTCGCGGCCATGCGTGCCAGTCTTGCCCAGACGTACATCGTGCCTCAGGCCGCCTTCTTTTCCTCAGCCTTCGCGTAGGGGTCGAAGCGCTGGTAGAAGGTCTCGCCCTTCTCGGCCATGTCTATGAGAAGTTTGGGCGCCTTGAACTCGGCGCCGTACTTCTTCTGCAGCTCCTTGGCGATCTTGACGAACTTCTTGGCGCCGATGCCGTCGATGTAAGACAGCGCGCCACCCGTGTAGGGCGCGAAGCCGAAGGCCAGGATCGAGCCGACGTCCGCTTCGCGCGGGTCGGTGACGATGCCCTCTTCCATCACCCGCACCGCTTCAAGTGCGATGACGGAAAGCAGGCGCTGCTTGAGCTCCTCGACATCGACCTTTTCCGGAGCAAGCTGCGGATAGAGGTCCTTGAGGCCCGGCCACAGCTTCTTCTTCGCGGGCTTCGCCGGATAGTCGTAGAAGCCCTTGATGTTCTTGCGGCCGAGGCGGCCGTGGGTGTCGACCATGGTGTTGATCAACGCCATCTGGCGCGGATCAACGGCCTTTTCGCCGAGATCCCTGATCGTCTGCTTCATGATCTTCTGGGCGAGATCGACAGCCGTCTCGTCGGTCAGCGCCAGCGGTCCCACCGGCATGCCGGCAGCCTTGGCGGCGTTTTCGATCATCGCAGCCGGCACGCCTTCGATCAGCATCTTGAAGGCTTCCGACATGTAGCGCAGCACGCAGCGGTTGACGTAGAAGCCGCGTGTGTCGTTGACGACGATCGGCGTCTTCTTGATCGCACGGACGAAGTCCATCGCCACCGCCAGCGCCTTGTCACCGGTCTTCTTGCCCATGATGATCTCGACCAGCATCATCTTGTCGACAGGCGAGAAGAAGTGGATGCCGATGAAGTTCTTCGGGCGGGCCGAGTTCTTGGCGAGCGAGGTGATCGGGATGGTCGAGGTGTTCGAGGCGAACACCGCCGACGACTTGATCACGGCTTCCGCCTTCTCGGTGGTGACCTTTTTGACTTCCGAATCCTCGAACACCGCCTCGACCACCAGGTCGCATCCGGCGAGGTCGGCATAGTCGGCGCTCGGCGTGATCAGCGACAACAGTTTTTCGCGATCCTCGGCCTTGGCGCGGCCCTTCTTGACCTGTTCCGAGATCAGGCTGTCGGAATGCGCCTTGCCCTTGTCGGCCGATTCCTGATCGCGGTCGACCAGCACAACCGGGATGCCGGCCTTGGCCGTGACATAGGCGATACCAGCGCCCATGAAGCCGGCACCGATGATGCCGATCTTCTTGAACTTGGTATCAGCGATGCCGTCGGGACGGCGCGCGCCCTTGTTCAGCTCCTGCAGCGACACGAACAGCGAGCGGATCATCGCCGCTGCTTCCTTGGTCTGCATGATCTCGGTGAAGTAGCGCTGCTCGATGCGCAGGCCGGTGTCGAACGGCACCAGCAGGCCCTCATAGACCGACTTCAGGATCGCGGTCGCGGCCGGGTAATTGCCATAGGTCTCGCGGCGCAGGATGGCGATTGCCGGCGGCCACAGATTGGCGCCCGCCGCCGAATAGACCGGGCCGCCGGGCAGCTTGAAGCCCTTCTCGTCCCAGGGCTGGACCGGCTTCAGGCCGTTCTTGATCATCGCCTTGGCGGTTTCGATCAGCTTCTTGGGCTCGGCGATCTCGTGGATCAGGCCCATGCTCTTGGCCTTTTGCGGCGAAAGTGTCTGACCCGACGTCAGCATCTGCAGCGCCTGCTGCGTGTCGGTCAGCCTGGGCACGCGCTGGGTGCCGCCGGCGCCCGGGAAGATGCCGACCTTGACTTCCGGCAAGGCCATCTTGACCTTGTCTGAGTCCGCCGCGACACGGCCGTGGCAAGCCAGCGACAACTCAAATGCGCCGCCCATGCAGGTGCCGTTGATCGCCGAGACCCACGGCTTGCCGGAAGTCTCGAGCTTGCGCCACAGGCCGCCCATGCGACCGGCATTGTCGAACAAAAGCTTGGCCGCCTTTTCCGGGTCCTTGGCCTTTTCCTTGGCGAAGATCTTGAGCATCTTCTGCAGCATGGTCAGGTCGGCGCCACCGGAGAATGTCTCCTTGCCCGAGGTGATGACAGCGCCCTTGATGCCGGCATCCGCCACCACCTGGTCGATGATCTTGTCGAGCTCGTTCATCACCTCTTCGGTGAAGACGTTCATCGAACGGTCGGGCATGTTCCAGGTGACGAGCGCGACGCCATCGGCATCGGTTTCGACCGTGAAGTTGGTATAGGTCATGTCTGTCTCCTTCCGGCCGAAATCAAACGCGTTCGATGATCGTTGCGGTGCCCATGCCGGCGCCGATGCACAGCGTCACGAGCGCGGTGTTCAGGTCGCGGCGCTCGAGCTCGTCGAGCACGGTGCCGAGGATCATCGCACCGGTGGCGCCCAGCGGGTGGCCCATGGCAATCGCGCCGCCATTGACGTTGATCTTGTCGTGGGGAATCTCGAAGGCCTGCATGTAGCGCAGCACCACCGAGGCGAAAGCCTCGTTGAGCTCGAACAGGTCGATGTCGGAGATCTTCATCTTGGCGCGCTTGAGCAGCTTCTCGGTGACGTCGACCGGACCGGTCAGCATCATCGCCGGCTCGGAGCCGATGTTGGAAAAGGCGCGGATGCGGGCGCGCGGCTTGAGGCCGAGCGTCTTGCCGGCCTTCTTGGAGCCGAGCAGGACGGCTGCCGCACCATCGACGATGCCCGACGAGTTGCCGGCATGGTGCACGTGGTTGATCTCTTCAAGTTCGGGATAGCGCTGCACGGCGATCGCGTCGAAGCCGCCCATCTCGCCGGGCATGACGAAGGACGGGTTGAGCTGGCCGAGCGACTGCATGTCGGTGGTCGGGCGCATGTGCTCGTCATGGTCAAGGATGGTCAGGCCGTTCTGATCCTTGACCGGCACGACCGACTTCTTGAAGTAACCCTTCTCCCACGCCTTGGCGGCGCGCTTCTGGCTCTCGACCGCATAGCCGTCGACGTCGTCACGCGAGAAGCCGTATTTGGTGGCGATCAGGTCGGCGGAAACGCCCTGCGGCATGAACCAGGCCGGCATGCCGACCGAAGGATCCATGAACCAGGCGCCGCCCGACATGCCCATGCCGACGCGCGACATCGACTCGACGCCACCGGCGATGACGATCTCGTCGGCGCCCTGGGCGATCTTGGCCGCGCCGAAATTGATGGCATCGAGGCCCGACGCGCAGAAGCGCGAAATCTGCATGCCCGGCGCCTTGTTGTCGTAGCCGGCCTCGAAGGCTGCCGAGCGCGGGATCACCGAACCGGCTTCGCCGACCGGGTCGACGCAACCGAAGATGATGTCGTCGACCTCAGCGGTGTCGAGCCCGTTGCGGTCGCGCAGCGCTTCCAACACCTTGGCGCCAAGGCGCACCGCCGGCACTTCGTGCAGCGATCCGTCCTTCTTGCCCTTGCCGCGCGGCGTGCGCACGGCGTCATAGACAAAAGCGTCAGCCATTTTCTTGCTCCTTGGTTTCCGGACCGGCTTCTCAGAGCGAGCGCGCGATCAGCAACTTCATGATCTCGTTGGTGCCGCCATAGATGCGCTGTACGCGAGCGTCGCGATACATGCGGGCGATCGGGTATTCGTTCATATAACCATAGCCGCCGAACAATTGCAGGCATTCGTCGACGATCTTGCACTGCAGGTCCGACAGCCAATACTTGGCCATCGAAGCAGTTACCGGATCGAGCCCGCCAGAAATGTGACGGGCGACGCAGTCATTGTAGAAGACGCGCCCGATCGTCGCCTCGGTCTTGAGCTCGGCCAGCTTGAACTGGGTGTTCTGGAAGTCGAGGATCGCCTTGCCGAAGGCCTTGCGGTCCTTGACGTAATCGATGGTCTCGGCGAGCGCGCGCTCGATCATGGCGATCGCGCCGGTGCCGATCTGCAGCCGCTCCTGCGGCAGCTGCTGCATCAATTGGACGAAGCCCTGCCCCTCCTCCTGCCCGAGCAGGTTGGAGGTCGGCACGCGCACGTCGTTGAAGAACAGCTCGGAAGTGTCGTTGGCCTTCAATCCGATCTTGTCGAGGTTGCGGCCGCGCTCGAAGCCATCGACCTCATCCGTCTCGACAACGATCAGCGACGTACCCTTGGCGCCCTTCGACGGGTCCGTCTTGGTCACCAAAATGATCAGGTTGGCGTGCTGGCCGTTGGTGATGAAGGTCTTCGAACCGTTGATACGGTAGTGGTTGCCATCCTTTTCGGCGCGCGTCTTGACGCCTTGCAGGTCGGAGCCAGCTCCCGGCTCGGTCATGGCAATGGCGCCGATCAGCTCGCCGGTCGCCATCTTGGGCAACCACTTCTTCTTCTGCTCTTCGGAGCCGTAATGAAGGATGTAGGGCGCTACGATCGAATTGTGCAGGGCGATGCCGAAGCCGTCGACGCCGACATGGCCGATCGCTTCGATGATCGCACTCTCATGGGCAAAGGTGCCGCCCGAACCGCCATATTCCTCCGGCATCGACGCACAGAGCAGGCCGGCTGCGCCGGCCTTTTCCCAGCTCGCGCGGTCGACCATCTCGTTCTTCTCGTACGCGTCGTAATGCGGCAGGATTTCTTCCGACATGAAGCGATGCGCCATGTCGTAGAGCATCGCCACGTCGTCCGCCGCCCAGGCGGGCTTGGGCAGCCCCAAGATATCAGATGGATTGGTCGCCACGTGCTCCTCCGCGTTTCGACGCCGCAAAATATGGGACGGCCGCGAACGGCCGTCCGGCTATTCGATCAGAACGCCTCCGCCGAGAGCGCCATCATCGTCGCCGAACCGGTCGAGAGCCGCGCCAGATGCGCCGAGGTCTCGGGCATGACGCGCTCCATGAAGTAGCGGCCGGTCACCAGCTTGGTCTCGTAGAAATCGGCCGAGCCGTTGGCGCCTGTCGCCAGCTTGTCCTGCGCCGTCTTGACCATCCGACCCCACATGTAGCCGAGCGCCACGAGGCCGAAGAGATGCATGTAGTCGGTCGAGGCGGCACCGGCATTGTCCGGATTGGCCATGCCGTTCTGCACCAGCCACATGGTCGCGGCCTGCAGGTCGTTGAGCCCCTTCTTCAGCCCCTTGGTGTAAGGCGCCATCTGCTCGTCGCCGCGATTGGCCTCGCAGAACTCGCCGACTTCCTTGAAGAAGGCCTGCACGGCGCGGCCGCCATTGAGGCCGAGCTTGCGGCCGACGAGGTCGAGCGCCTGCACGCCATTGGCGCCTTCATAGATCATGGCGATGCGGGCATCGCGCACGAACTGGCTCATGCCATGCTCTTCGATGTAGCCGTGGCCGCCGAACACCTGCTGCGCCATCACGGCGTGCTCGAAGCCCTTGTCGGTCAGCACGCCCTTCACCACCGGCGTCATCAGGCCCATGTGGTCGTCGGCGGCCTGGCGCTCGCCGCCGTCCTCGGAGCGATGGGCGACGTCGGAGTTGATCGCGGTCCACAGCACCAGAGCGCGACCGGCCTCGTTGAAGGCCTTCATGGTCATCAGCTTGCGGCGGATGTCGGGGTGGACGATGATCGGGTCGGCCTTCTTGTCAGGCGCCTTCGGGCCGGTCAGCGAACGGCCCTGGATACGATCCTTGGCGTAGGCGACGGCGTTCTGGTAGGCGACCTCGGAGACCGCCAGGCCCTGCAGGCCAACGCCGAGGCGGGCCTCGTTCATCATCGTGAACATCGCCTTCAGGCCGCCATTGGCCTCGCCGAGCAGGAAGCCGTTCGCCTCGTCATAGTTCATGACGCAGGTCGAGTTGCCGTGGATGCCCATCTTCTCTTCGATCGAGCCGCACGACACAGCATTGCGGGCGCCGGGATTGCCTGAAGCATCGAGATTGAACTTCGGCACGATGAACAGCGAGATGCCCTTCACGCCCTCCGGCGCTCCCTCGATGCGGGCCAGCACCAGATGGATGATGTTATCAGACATGTCGTGCTCGCCGGCCGAGATGAAGATCTTCTGTCCGGAAATCTTGTAGGAGCCGTCGCCGTTCGGTACGGCCTTGGAGCGCAGCAGGCCGAGGTCGGTGCCGCAATGCGGCTCGGTCAGGTTCATGGTGCCGGTCCAGGCGCCCTCGACCATCTTGGGCAGCCAGGTGGCCTTCTGCTCGTCCGAGCCATGCACGAGGATCGCAGCCATCGCACCCTGGGTCAGGCCGGGATACATCATCAGCGCCATGTTGGCCGCCGACATGTATTCGCCGACCGCCGAGTGAACGGTGTAAGGCAGGCCCTGGCCGCCATGCTCGACCGGCACGGCGAGACCCATCCAGCCGCCTTCGCGATACTGGTCGAAGGCTTCCTTGAAACCCTTGGGCGTGGTGACGGAGCCGTCGTCGTTGCGGACGCAGCCTTCCATGTCGCCGACGCGGTTGAGCGGATGCATGACGTTTTCGGAGAGCTTGGCGCCCTCGGCGAGGATCGCCTCCAGTACGTCGGGGCTGGCGTCGGAGAAGCCGGCGAGGTTGCTGTAGCGCTCGTAGCCGAGCACGTCGTTGAGCACGAAAAGGGTGTCTTGGACCGGCGCGCGGAATATCGGCATTGCTCTTCCTCCAGCAAATGTGAGCCGGTTCCGGCCAGACGGTATGCGACGGGGAACCGCTTGTCGAACCGCGATTAGCAAAAATTGACGTTTGCGTAAACGTCAATTTTCGTAGCGACCAATTTTTAGATGAAATTGTTGCGTAATGGGCCGCCGACAAGCGCGAAAGGGGCCCGCTTTGCCCCCAAACGCAAAACGACCCGGCGCAGTCTCCCGCGCCGGGTCGTTTCAGAAAAGCGAAAACGCCTGGTTAGCTGGCAGCGCTTGCCTGCACGGCGGTGCGCTCGGCAAGCAGCTGGCGGACGACATTCATGTGGTTGTTCAGTTCGCCGATCGCCTCGTCGAGCAGCTGGCGCTGCTTCTGCAGACGGCCGAGCTGCTTGTCCGACTTGTCGAGCGTCAGGCGCAGTTGCTTGGCGTTGGTGCCGGTCGGATCGTAGAGGTCGATCATCTGCTTGACGTCGCGCAGCGAGAAACCGACCTTCCTGCCGAGCAGGATCAGCTTCAGCCGGGCGCGGTCGCGACGGGTGTAAAGGCGCGTCGCACCCTCACGCTTGGGGTTGAGCAACCCCTTGTCTTCGTAGAAACGCAGCGTCCGCAAGGTGACGCCATACTTCTTTGCCATTTCGCCGATGCGGACATAGTCCTCGCCGGAGAGATTGTTTTCATTGGCCGCGACATCGGCGACCGATACAAGCTTCATCATCTACTCTGCTATCCCCAATTGCGAGCAAAGGCGGCGGGGCCGGCCAGGTGCTCTGATGGAAGCCGCAGGGGGCGGGGCTTCCGATCGTGGTTTCTATGTAAATGCTTCCAAAGACGGCGATCTGTACACGTCTTACGTTTACGTAAATGCTATAACGATACCGCCTACCCTACGCAAGGGAAATCTGGCCGATTTCACCGCCAAGACGGTTACACAACGTCGCACTTTCTTAAGTTTGGTTAAGAGCTTGTTTACCACGTTGAGGGAAATGTACGCGTGTCGGTTCCCCCGTGGTCATCATGTATCGAATTGTTCACGGTTTCGGAGGGCGGCGAAAAGCCCCGGAAGCCTAGATCCGTGGCCTGACGCAGTCTCCGTTCCCGGCGCGGATTTGAGACTTCTGGTTCCGACACCAGCACTCTGGCCAACGGGCGTTTCGATGAACAGCAAGCGGTCCTATCTCGACACCCTCAACGAAGGCAGGCAGCGCCGCCCGCATGCGTCGCTCGACCAGCTCAACCGTTCCCTGGAGAATCTCGAAGCGCGGCTCGAACGCGCCCGCGAGGAAAGTGCCGAGGCCTATCGCGCGCCGCCGCGCCAGGCCCCCCCGGCCGGCTACACGCCGCGCGGCGAATATGGCCGCACCGCCCCCTATGAGCGCCCCTACCAGACGATTGCCCGCGACATCGACCGCGCCCGCGGCCAGGAGGACGGCGTTGCCGCCGTCGGCAAGATCGCCGGCGAGCTCCGCGCGCTGCGCGAAGAGATGCGCCACCAGATGAGCACCGGGCTGCAGCGCGAGTTCGACCTGCTGCGCAAGGACATCGACCGCGCCAGCCAGGCAGGTGCCGCCGGCGGCCAGGCCGTCGAGCTCGGGCTCGAGCTGGAGCGGCTGTCGGGCGCCATCCACTCGCTTGCCGAACGCAGCGACGACAAGAGCGTCAACACGCTGCGCCTCGAACTCGAACAGGTCCGCCGCTCGCTCGGCGATCTGGCGCGCGAAGAGACCGTGCTGTCGGTCGATCGCCGCTGGGACGATTTCGACCGCCGCTGGGTCGAGTTTGCCGACCGCATGTCAGCCGATGTCCGCCAGCGCCCCGAAGACCCGGCTCTTGCCGCCCTTGCAGGTCGCCTTGAACAGATCAACGACGCCGTCAACAGCCTGCCCGAATCGCTGTCGCTGCGCTCGATCGAAGACAAGGTCCGCACCCTTGCCGGTGCGGTCGACCAGTTCGTGCGCCAGCGCGACAGCCATGGCGACGAGATGTTCAGCCTCATCGACGAGCGCCTCGACGAAATCTCGCGCGCCATCGTCGCCTCGACGGTCGCAGCGCAGACGCCGCATTTCAATCCCGAGCCGTTCGAGCGGATCGAAGTGCGCATCGCAGCCCTCGCCCACCAGATCGAAGAGATCACCTCGGAGCAGCCGACCGCCGAAATCATCGACCGGCTCAATGTGCTTTCCGAGCGCGTCGACGACATCGCCATGCGCAGCGACATCCCCGAGCAGACCGTCGAGCGCCTGACGCGCCAGATCTCGCTGATCGCCGAAAAGATTGAACGCACGCCACAAACACCTGATGCCGGCCTTATCTTCCAGGGCATCGAGCAGCGCTTCGACGCGCTGGCCGACGTGTTCGAGCGCCGCCAGGGCGACGCATTCGAACATGGCAACGTGCTGTTCCGCGATCTCGAGCGCCGTCTCGAGGATCTCGGCGACCGTCTCGACCGCCAGGCCGCCCAGCCCGCCGACCAGTCTGGCATCATGGAGGCCATCGACGCCCGCTTCACGGCTTTCGCCCAGCGGCTTGAGACCAACCGCCAGCCGGATCCGGCCACCGAGCTGGCGATGCGTGGCCTCGAAGCCCGCCTCGAAGACATCTCCGGCCGCCTGGAAATGTCGGCAGCACAGGTGTCGAGCATCGACCCCGAGCTGATCCGCGGCCTTGAGGCCCAGGTCAGCGAACTGACCAACCACCTGGCACGCCCCGGCTCGCCGCTGCCCGAGCTCGAAGACATCCGCCCGCGCCTCGACGAGATCGAACGTTCGATATCAGGCAACCATCACGCACTTGTCGAAGCGGCCCGCCAGGCCGCCGAAAATGCCGTGCGCACCTTCTCCGGCTCGACCACCGAGACGGCCGCCGTCACCGGCCTTGCCCAGGACCTGAAGGCGCTGGAAACGCTGACCCGCCGCTCCGACGAACGCAACGGCAAGACCTTCGAAGCGATCCACGACACGCTGCTGAAGATCGTCGACCGGCTTGGCTCGATTGAGACCAACGAAGCACCGGCACCTGTCGAGGCTCCGCCCGCTTCGGTGGCCGAACTGCTGTCGACGACCATGCTGTCGCCGGCACCGAAGCTGTCGCTCAGTGAAACGCCGGCGCTTGACTCGGAAGCACCGGCACCGCTGCCCGAGGCCACCCATACCTTCGGCCGCCGCGCCAGCGACCGCCCGGGTGACGATGACCGCGCTGCACGCAGCCCGGCCCAGGCCGCCGCCGAAGCCGCCGCGGCAGTCGCTGCGCTTGACGGTGTCCGCACCGAAAAGAAAGAGCAGAAGCCGGCCAAGACCTCGATGTTCAGTGGGCTCGCCCGCGCCTTCAGCAAGAAGGACAAGCAGCAGCCCGTCGCCACGGAAACGGCCGAGCCTGTCGTCGAGACGCCGGCGCCGGGTGTCATGCTCGATGCGCCGCTAGATCCCAAGATCGCCAACCGTCCACTGGAGCCCGGCTCCGGCGCGCCCGACCTCAACGCCATCATGCGCCGCGTCCGCGATGAACGTGGCGAGACGGTGCGTGCAAACGAGCCCGACGCGTCGAAATCCGACTTCATCGCCGCTGCCCGGCGCGCCGCCCAGGCCGCCGCCGCCGAGGCCGATGCCGCCAAGCGCAGTTCCGACCTCAAGGGCCCGGTGCGCGCGCTGCGCATCGGCGACCTCATCAAGAAGCGCCGCAAGTCGGTGCTGATGGCCGTCGGCGCCGTGATGCTGGCGCTTGCCGGCATGCAGCTCGGCAAGGCCTTCCTCAGCGATCCGATCCAGACGGCAAGCGTCATCGTGGCGCCTGCCGTGTCGCAGTCGGTCAAGGCAGCCGCGACAGCGCCGGCAAAGCCAGCCGAACTCGCCGCGCTTCCGGTTCGCAATGTCGACAAAACAGACGTCGCCAGTGTCCCGCTCGCCGAACCCGAGCAGATGGCAGACACCTCGACGGACTCGGTGCCCGTAGCTGCGGCACTCGACAACACCAGCACCCAGTCGATCCCGGCCCTGCCGGTCACCAGCGAGACCATCAAGCCCTCCGTCACCCCGGCCGCCTTCATGCCCGAAGCGGTCGGCCCGGAAGCGCTGCGCCAGGCCGCCAATGCCGGCGACGCCAAGGCCCTCTATGAGATGGGTTCGCGTTATGCCGAAGCCCGCGGCGCCAATGCCGACATGAAGGCCGCGTCCCAGTGGTACGAAAAGGCCGCTGAGCTCGGCTTCGCGCCGGCCCAGTACCGCATCGGCAACATGTACGAGAAGGGCACCGGCGTCGAACGCAATGCCGTCAAGGCCAAGACCTGGTACCAGCTCGCCGCAGCCCAGGGCAACGCCAATGCGATGCACAACCTGGCGGTGCTGCTCGCCATGGGTGCGGACGGCACCGTCGACAACGACTCGGCCAACCGCTGGTTCACCTCCGCCGCCGAACTCGGCATCAAGGACAGCCAGTTCAATCTCGGCATCCTTGCCGCCAAGGGCGTCGGCATGAAGCAGAACCTCGAAGAGTCCTACAAATGGTTCGCCATCGTCGCCAGGGAGGGTGACAAGGATGCCGCCGCCAAGCGCGATGAGATTGCCAAGGCGCTCAAGCCCGACCAGCTCAAGCGTGCCGAGGAGACGACCGCACTGTGGCAGCCCAAGCCACTCGACCCGTCCGCCAATTCGGTCGATGTGCCTGCGGCCTGGGCGGATGCGCCCGCCGCCAACATCGACATGAAGCGGGCAGTGCAGAACATCCAGGCGATCCTCAACAAGAACGGCTACGAGGCCGGCAAGCCCGACGGCATGATGGGCCAGAAGACCAAGGACGCGATCATGGCGTTCCAGAAGGACAACGCGCTGGCGCCCACCGGCAATGTCGACGAGCCGCTGGTCGAGGCGCTCTTGGCGCGCAAATAGTTCACCATGACCGGCATTCAGTGGCCCGCCTTTACCGGCGGGTTAACTGATTGAGTTATTTTTCGTTTTGTGCGCGGTGAAGTTTGACTTCGCCGTAATGTCGGCGCAAGTACCCGGTAGCCAACAAGCTCCCAGGGATGGGCGTCGGCAACAGTTCATTTTGCAGAGTCTGACGGGTGGGCATCTATCTCCCGATTGCGGAAATGTCGGTCAATGTGTTCGTGCTGCTGGCGATGGGCGCGGCGGTCGGTTTCCTGTCGGGCATGTTCGGGGTCGGCGGCGGCTTTTTGATCACGCCGCTTTTGATCTTCTACAACATCCCCCCGGCGATCGCGGTCGCCACCGGCGCCAACCAGGTCATCGCCTCGTCATTCTCCGGTGCGCTCGCCCATCTCAAGCGCGGCACACTCGACTTCAAGCTCGGCACCGTGCTGCTGATCGGCGGTATCGCCGGTTCCGCCGCCGGCGGCTTTGTCTTTGCGCTGTTGCGCGCGCTCGGCCAGCTCGACCTGTTCATCTCGCTGCTCTATGTCGTGTTTTTGGGCACCGTCGGCGGACTGATGCTGATCGAAAGCGTCAATGCGCTGCGCCTGACCAAGGGTGGGGTGCCGCCGGCTTTGAAGAAGTCGGGCCAGCACAACTGGATCCACCGCCTGCCCTTCAAGATGCGCTTTCGCACCTCGAAGCTGTTCGTCTCGGTCATCCCGGTGCTCGGCATCGGCGCCGGCATCGGCTTCTTGTCGGCCATCATGGGCGTCGGCGGCGGCTTCATCATGGTGCCGGCACTGATCTATCTGCTCAAGGTGCCGACCAACGTCGTCGTTGGCACCTCGCTGTTCCAGATCGTCGTCGTTTCGGCCTTCACCACCTTGGTGCACTCCTCGACCAACCAGACGGTCGACATCATCCTGGCGCTGGTGCTGATGGTCGGTGGTGTTGCCGGTGCGCAATATGGCGCCAAGGCCGGCCAGAAGCTGCGCGGCGAACAGCTGCGCGCGCTCTTGGCACTGCTGGTGCTTGCCGTTGCCTTGCGCCTTGGCTTCGACCTGTTCGTCAAGCCGCAGAACCTCTATTCGCTGACCGGCGTGAGCGGGCTGTTGTGATGCGGGCGGCGACATGTCTCGCAGCCCTGTTGCTGGCGACCGCATTTCCGGCGCGCGCGCAGGAGCCGGCGCATCCTGAAAGCATCCAGATCGGGCTGTCCACCGACCGCGTCGCCATCACAGCCGATTTCGCCGGTGCCGACCTCACCATCTTCGGCGCGCTTGAAAACGCCGATCCGCTGATCAACCGCCAGGGCCGCTACGACGTCTATGTCGTGCTCGAGGGCCCGGCCCGGCCGGTGGTGGTACGGCGCAAGAGCCGCGTGCTCGGCATGTGGATCAACACCCAGTCCGAAACCTTCGTCAACGTGCCGATGTCGTATTCGGTGGCAACCACCCGCCAGCCGCAGGACATCACCGATCCCAACAACTACCGCCAGCTGTCACTCGGCGCCAACAACATCTACATGGAGCCCGAAGACAAACGCGACAGCCCGCTGACCATCCAGGAGTTCACCGACGCGTTGCGTGACCGCAAGCAGGCGACCGGGCTTTACTCCGACAACATCGGCGGCGTGCAGTTCCTGTCGCAGAGCCTGTTTCGCGCCACCTTGCACCTTGCTCCCAACGTGCCAGTCGGCACCCACAAGGCGCGCGCCTTCCTGTTTCGCAACGGCATCTTCATCAAGGAAACCTCGGCCCAGCTTGCCATCGTCAAATCAGGCTTCGAGCAGACCATCTACCGCTTCGCCACCGACCACGGCTTCGGATACGGCCTCTTCGCCATTGGCCTCGCCATGCTCACAGGTTGGCTCGGAAGGATCGTGTTCAGGAAGGACTAAGGCGGCGGGGCGACGTGCTCAGCCGCGTTTGGTGCCTCTGCGGCATGCTCCTGTTCTGGAGTCGTCACTTCGTCCAACTGCCGGGACATGTCCCGCCAAGAAGTATAATGCCCCGCTTTTCGCCTGATCGTCCGTGCCCGAACCACTGTCTGATCCTCTCTGGAGGGGAGTGCCAAGTCCTGCGCCGCGGCTGACACCGTCTCTGTCACGGCATGGTTTCCCGACACTCTCCGCTCGTTTCACTCGCTCACGAGGTCGGGAATGACGGATGATAAAAGCGCGTCGGCCAACCTTCGACGTTTCCTCAGCATATCGCTTGTGCCAATCGCCGATGTCGAAGATTTGCGAAGGCGGCCCCGCAGTCCGTCATTCCCGACCTCGTGAGCGAGGAACGAGCGGAGAGTGTCGGGAAACCATGCCGTAATTTCAGAGGACTTGGCGACAGCATAAAGGCGTTAGCGCTGCCGAATAGCGGCGCAAACCAGCGGCCTACCCCGGCCTCAGCAACGACCCGGCGATCGGATAAACGCGGCTTGTGCCGATCATGTAGGCGGTCGGCGCGCCGTTGCGGAACATGCCCTTGTAGGCGCGGTCGAGCACGTTGAGCGAGCCGGTGAAGGCGCCGAAAGCCGGCATCACCAGCCGCAGGCCATCGCTGGCGAAGCAGCGTCGGCGCACCGAGCGGCTGCGCTGGACGATGCGGGCGCAAGGATGCAGGTGGCCCGCGACCTCACCCTCGACCAGCCCCTTGGACGGCTCATGGCGAAACGCCAGCCCGCCGACGGCGAGTTCCTGCACGGTCTCGCCAGGCAAGTCGTCGGGCGCATCGGGATCGTGATTGCCGGCAACCCAGAACCAGTCACGCCCCTTCATCATGCCGATCAGGCTGTCGCGAAAAGGCTCCGGCAGGCGCGCAGCACCCTCGCCGTCGTGAAAACTGTCGCCGAGACTGATGATGGTCTTCGGCGCATAGTCTTCCACGACCGAGGCCAGCCGTGCCAGCGTCGCCGCGGTGTCGTAGGGCGGTAGCAGCCGGCCGCGTCGGGCAAAGGAAGAACCCTTTTCGAGATGCAGGTCCGAGACCACGAGCAGGCCGACATCAGGGAAATGCAGTGCTGCGCGCGGGTCGCAGATGGCGCGCATGCCTGAAATGGCGATAGTCTCGCAACCGGCCCTGGTCAGTTCGCGCGCGGCTATGTTCATGCGCTTCCCATCGCCTCTTCGATCAGGTCGGCTGCTTCGAGCAGCAGCGTGTCGTTGGCCTCGCCATTGACCGGTTCGCGGCCGATTTCCAGCATGATCGGCACCGCCAGCGGCGAAATCTGGTCCAGCATCTTATGAACGATTCGGCCATGGATGCGCGAGAGCATCTCGGCCAGCCTCCTGACATCGAGCAGGCCGGATGCCGCATCCGCCCGCGTTGCCTGGAGCAGGATGTGGTCGGGCTCATGGCTGCGCAAGACGTCATAGATTAGGTCGGCCGATACCGTCACCTGCCGCCCATTCTTTTCCTGGCCGGGAAAGCGTTTCTCGATCAGGCCCGAAATGACAGCGCAATTGCGGAAGGTGCGCTTGAGCAACCAGCTGTCGGCGAGCCACGCCTCGAGATCGTCGCCCAACATGTCCTCGTCCAACAGTTCGGCGAGCGAAGGTTTCTTGGCCCTAAACATCGCGCCGAGATCACTGAGCGCCCAGATGGCCAGCGAATAGTCGGTGGCGACGAAGCCGAGCGGCCTCGCACCCATGCGCTCCAGCCGCCGGGTCAAAAGCATGCCGAGCGTCTGGTGCGCCAGCCGGCCTTCGAACGGATAGACCACCATGTAGTGGCGCTCGCCGCGCGGAAAGGTCTCGACCAGCAGGTCCTCGCGCCGCGGCAGGATCGATTTCAGCTGCTGCATGCGCAGCCAGTCCGCCACCTGCTCGGGCAGCGCCTTCCAGCGCGCGGGATCGGCCAGCATGCCGCGCACCTGTTCGGCGAGATAGGTCGAGAGCGGGAACTTGCCACCGGCATAGGACGGCACCAGCACATTGCCGCCGCCGCCCGTCGAGACGTAGCACTCGTTCTCGCGGATGCCCTCGAAGCGCAGCACCTTGCCGGCGAAGATGAACATGTCGCCGACCGACAGCGTCTCGACGAAATACTCCTCGATCTTGCCGAGCACCGGTCCGCCGCGCAGGGCCAGCGACTGAGCGCTGCCGGCACCCGACTTGCCCTTGGCGCGGGTGTAACGGACATTCAGCATCGGCGCCTCGATGATGGTGCCGACATTGAGCCGGTACTGCTGGGCGATGCGTGGATTCGACACCCGCCAGGTGCCGTCCTTGGTCAGGCGGATGCGGGCATAACGCTCATAGCTGCGCAGCGCGTAGCCGCCGGTGGCGACAAAATCGACGACGCGGTCGAAGCTTTGGCGGTCCAGCGCCGCATAAGGTTCTGCCCCCCTCACCTCGGCGAACAGATCGTCGGCACGAAAAGGCGCACCGCAAGCGCAGCCCAGCACATGCTGTGCCAGAACGTCGAGCGCGCCGTCGAGCAACGGCGGGGTGTCCTGGGCGCCGAGATAGTTGGCCTCAAGGGCTGCCCGGCACTCCAGCACCTCGAAGCGGTTGGCCGGCACCAGGATCGCCCGGCTCGGCTCGTCCATGCGGTGATTGGCGCGGCCGATGCGTTGGGCCAGCCGGCTCGCGCCCTTCGGCGCCCCGACATGGACGACGAGGTCGACGTCGCCCCAGTCGATGCCGAGGTCGAGCGTCGAGGTGGCGACGACGGCACGCAGCACATTGTCGGCCATCGCCTTTTCGACCCTGCGGCGCTGGCCGACATCGAGCGAGCCGTGATGAAGCGCTATCGGCAGGTTGTCGTCGTTGACGCGCCAAAGCTCCTGGAACAAGAGCTCCGCCTGGCTGCGCGTGTTGACGAACAAAAGCGTCGTCCTGTGCCTGCGGATCGCCTCATAGACATCGGGAATGGCGTAGCGCGCCGAATGACCCGACCATGGCACGCGCTCGTCTGAATCGAGGATCGATATTTCAGGCTTGGCGCCGCCCGACACCGTGATCAGCTCGGCCATCTCGCCTGCCGGGTTCTGGTTGACCAGCCAGCGCCTGAGCTCGTCGGGCTCGGCCACCGTCGCCGACAGGCCGATCGCCTGCAGGTCGGGCACGAACTTCCTGAGGCGCGCGAGGCCAAGCGACAAAAGGTGCCCGCGCTTGGAGGTCACCAGCGAATGCAGCTCGTCGAGCACGATGTAGCGCAAGTCGGCGAAAAAGCGCTCGGCATCGGACGATGCGATCAGCAGCGCGAGTTGCTCGGGCGTCGTCAAAAGGATTTCGGGCGGCGACAGCTTCTGGCGCGCGCGCTTGTGCTGCGGGGTGTCGCCGGTGCGCGTTTCCATCGTGATCGGCAGGCCGATCTCGGCGACCGGCTTGCCGAGGTTGCGCTCGATGTCGACGGCAAGCGCCTTGAGCGGCGAAATGTAGAGCGTGTGCACGCCGCGATGCGCCTCGCCCGGGCGTTTCTTCGGCCGCATGGCAAGATCGGTCAGCGCCGGCAGGAACCCGGCCAGCGTCTTGCCGGCACCGGTCGGCGCGATCAGCAGCACCGAGTTTCCTTGCTGGGCTGTCGCCAGCAAATCGAGCTGGTGGGCACGTGGCGACCAGCCGCGCTCGGTGAACCATCGCACGAATGGCTCCGGCAGCATCGCGGCAGTCGAATTCGGCTCCAGTCGCGCTTGGCTCGTCACGCCCCATGCCTAGCGCGGGCGCATCGCCGCGCCAAGCGAAATCTGGAACAAAAAGGGATCAAGATACTCGACATGGTGCGCCGCGCCCCCTGAAAAGCCGCGTTCTTTCGCGCCTCCCCTCTGCCCTGCCGGCCATCTCCCCCTCTCGGGGGGAGATTAGCAGCGGCGGCTGCCCCGCCGCCATTCGACAACGGAGGCGATTGGCAATGAAACCTATACGGCTTGCGTCTTGCGCTGCACCGCTTCACATGATCGAAACCGAACAATCGAGCCCGCCCATGTCCGACACCTCTTCCCACGAATCCCGCATCGCCGAGCTCGAAAAACTCGTCCACGACCTTCAGGCCCAACTGGAAGTGTTGCAAAAGCAGGCGGGCATCACCGCCAAGCCGGTGGAAAAACCGCTGCGTTCGCGCGGCATGCTCGGTAGCCCGAGCAGCAGCCGGCAGCGTTAGGCCGTCCGCTCCGTCACCACGATCAGGCCTTCGACCGGCTCGCGGCGGTCCTGGCGGATCACGGCACGGTCGAGCGACAGCAGCCTCAGACCCGCCGCCGCGATCAGCCCGTGCACATAGGCTTCGGAATGGGCATAGCGGCGCGATCCCTGCAGCTCGAAGACACCCTCCCCGGCCAGACGCTCGACCGAAAAGGCAAACAATCCATCAGGCGCCAGCATCTTCACGACACGCGCAAAAACGCGGTCGAGCGCGCCGAGATACATGAACACGTCGGCAGCAGTGACGAGGTCGGCCGCCTCGCCGGAAAACTCCAGCTTCTGCAGGTCGGCCTTTTCAAGCCTGTCGTAGACGCCCTTGTCGCGCGCCTTGCGCAGCATCTCGGCCGAGATGTCGTAACCGTCGAGGCGTTGTGCCACCGGCCTGAGCTTGACGCCCATCAGCCCGGTGCCGCAGCCGAGATCGACGGCATGGTCGAATGCGTTGCGCCCAGTCGCGGCGATGGCCGCCGTCAGCAACTCCGGCACGCGGTAGTGCAGCGTCTCAACCAGCGCGTGATCGAACTTTTCGGCATATTGGTCGAACAGCATCTCGACAAAGGCGCTGGGCGGGCTGTCGGCGGCAGGTGCCGCGCCGATCAGCTGCAGCTTGAGCGTCGCCCCTGGCCGGTCAGCCGGCTCGAGCTTCAGCGACATGCGCCAGGCTGCGGCGGCGGCTTCCGACTGGCCGGCGGCCTCGTGCATTTCGCCGGCGCGGAACCAGCCCATGGCCCAGTTCGGCGCCAGCTCAAGCGCCCCAAGCATCAGTTCGGCCGCAGCGGCATGCTCGCCCGAAGCGAACAGCATTTCGGCATAGTCCGCCCGCCGGTCGGCAAGCAGGTCGTTGGAAGAGAGCTGCAGCGGCGTCAAGCGCGTTTCCATAATGAGGAGAGTGGCGCGCATTACTGCCAAAGCGGCCTTCCACGCAAGCGACAAATGCCTATCTTGCAAAGATGCGCGCCAGCGACCTGCTTCATCCCCGCCCCGAAGGGCTCTACTGCCCATCAGGCGATTTCTATATCGACCCGGTGCGGCCGGTTGAGCGCGCGCTGGTCACGCACGGCCATTCCGACCATGCGCGCCCCGGCCACGCCAAGGTGCTGGCGACACGTGAGACGCTCGACATCATGGCGATCCGCTGTGGGCCGGATTTCGCCGGTGCCACCCAGGCGATGGCCCTGGGCGGCAAGATCAAGCTTGGCGACGCCACCGTCTCATTCCACCCTGCAGGCCATGTGCTCGGCTCGGCGCAGATATCGGTCGAGCACAACGGGCTGCGCATCGTTGCCTCGGGCGACTACAAGCGCGCCACCGACCCGACCTGTGCTGCCTTCGAGGTGGTGCCCTGTGACGTCTTCATCACCGAGGCGACCTTCGCCCTGCCCGTCTTCCGTCATCCCGATGCATCGGACGAAATCGCCAAGCTGCTAAAGTCCACCCGGCAGTTTCCCGAGCGCGCCCATCTCGTCGGTGCCTATGCGCTCGGCAAGGCCCAGCGGGTCATGCGGCTGCTGCGCGACCAAGGTTATGACCGGCCGATCTACATCCACGGTGCCATCGCGCGGCTGAGCGAATATTACGAGAGCCAGGGCATCGCGCTTGGCGACCTCCAGCCGGCGACCATCGAGGACGGCGACAAGGCCGATTTCGCCGGCGCGATCATCGTCGCCCCTTCGTCGAGCTTCGCCGACCGCTGGGCGCGGCGCTTCCCCGATCCGCTCTCCGCCTTCGCCTCGGGCTGGATGCGCATCCGCCAGCGCGCCAGGCAAGGCGGCGTCGAGCTGCCGCTCATCATTTCCGATCATTCCGACTGGGACGAGCTCACGGCCACGATCAAAGACACCGGCGCCGGCGAGGTCTGGGTCACCCATGGCCGCGAGGAGGCGCTGGTGCGCTGGTGCGAGCTGAGCGGGATAGCGGCTCGGCCGTTGCACCTCGTCGGCTATGAAGACGAGGGGGATTGAGGATGGTCCATCCCGATAGCGTCGCGATCCTTCCTACCCCACTCTGGCCTGCCCGACGGGAGACTGTTTGGCTTGCGGGACAGCACCCCCCTCTGTCCTACCGGCCATCTCCCCCGCAAGGGGGGAGATCAGCTGTCACTACCGCTTTCGCCAATCGCCATCGTCGCAGAACAAGCGCCAACAGCGAAGCTGCCGATCTCCCCCGCCGGCAAGCCAGAGGGGGGTGGGACGGAACGCGACGCCGATCGGGGACGGCACTCCCATGAACCGCTTCGCCGAACTCCTCGACCGCCTTGTGCTGACGCCATCGCGCAACGGCAAGCTCAAGCTCATCACCGACTACTTCCGCGTGGTCGAAGACCCCGATCGCGGCCTGGCGCTCGCTGCCCTCACTGGCGAGCTCGACATCGCCTCGGTCAAGCCAGCGATGCTGCGCCAGCTCGTTTCCGAGCGCATGGACCTTGTGCTGTTCGGCTATTCCTACGATTATGTCGGCGACCTCGCCGAGACCGTATCGCTGGTCTGGCCCGAGGCGCCGGGCAGCCGGCCCAACCACGACATCACGCTCGCCGAAGTGGTCGAAAAGTTACAAGCGGCGAGCCGTTCCGACGGCCCGGCTGTGCTTGCCCGCCTGCTCGACCAGGCCGGCGTCTCGGCCCGTTTCGCCATCATCAAACTCGTCACCGGCGGCCTGCGCATCGGCGTCTCTGCCCGCCTTGCCAAGCAGGCGCTGGCCGATTTCGGTACCGTCGACGTCACCGAAATCGAGGAGCTCTGGCACGGCCTTGCGCCGCCTTATGGCGAACTCTTCGCCTGGCTGGAGGGCAAGGCGCCGAAACCGGAAAAGGCTGCCAAGGCACTGTTTCGCCCTGTCATGCTGTCCAACCCGATCAGTGACGGCGACCTCGAAAAGCTCGCCCCGGCCGACTACGCCGCCGAATGGAAATGGGACGGCATCCGCGTCCAGGCGGTTTCGGAGGGCGGCATCCGCCGGCTCTATTCGCGCACCGGTGACGATGTGTCAGGTGCCTTCCCCGACGTGGTCGCTGCCATGGACTTCGAAGCAGCACTCGACGGCGAGTTGCTCGTCGGCGTACCCAGCGAGGCGACAGGCACCTTTTCCGCCCTGCAGCAGCGGCTCAACCGCAAGACCGTCTCAGTCAAGATGCAGGACCGCTATCCGGCCTTCGTGCGCTGCTACGACCTGCTCCAGCTCGGTGGCGAGGATTTGCGCGGCCTCGCCTTCATCGAGCGCCGCCAGCGCCTCGAAAGTTTCATCGCCACGCTCGATCCAGATCGCTTCGACCTGTCGCCGCTCGTCGCCTTCAGCGGCTGGGAACAACTTGAAAAGATGCGCAGCACGCCGCCGCACCCGATCATCGAGGGCGTCATGCTGAAGCGGCTCGACTCGCCCTATCTCGCCGGCCGCCCCAAAGGCCCATGGTTCAAGTGGAAGCGCGATCCGCACACGGTCGACGCCGTCCTGATGTATGCCCAGCGCGGCCACGGCAAGCGTTCGAGCTTCTACTCCGACTACACATTCGGTGTCTGGTCGGGTGCCGTGGGCGCCGAAGAGCTGGTGCCGGTCGGCAAGGCCTATTTCGGCTTCACCGACGAGGAGCTCAAGCAGATCGACAAGTTCGTCCGCGACAACACCATCGAGCGCTTCGGGCCGGTGCGCTCGGTGCGCGCCGACAGGGCGAACGGGCTGGTGCTGGAAGTCGCCTTCGAAGGCCTCAACCGCTCGACGCGCCACAAGTCGGGCGTCGCCATGCGCTTTCCCCGGATCTCACGCCTGCGTTGGGACAAACCGCCAGCGGAAGCCGACCGCATCGAAACGCTGCAGGCGCTGCTCGACTAAGGCATGATCCCGAAAAGCGGGCGCCGGTTGTCGGACAGGACCATGCCCTACCAAAGGCCGGCTATTCGGTCACCGAGACCCTGATTTCGTAGATATCGACGGCCTTGCCTTCCTTGGTCAGGTCCGAGTTGATGGCGATGGTGCCGGCAGCACCTGGCTCCTTGTCCGGCACATCCATCTCGAACAGATATTCGCCGCGCTGGTAGCCGACGAGATAACGCTTGCGGCCGCAGTCGCCAAGTTCGCCGAAATTGCAGTCGACGGCCATCTGCGTTTCCTTGCCGTCCTCAGCGCGCGCGATGATGTCGAACACCGCATGCTTGCCGGCGATCTGTTCGAGCACGCCGCGGCCGACATCGAAGACGATCGCTGAGCCGGTGTTGCCGGAGCGGATGCGCAGGAAGCTGCCGGTATCGTCCTTGGCGACTTCGGCCGATGTGCCACTTGGGGCGCTGACGTCGGTCGGGTCCGTCGGCGTGAACACGGTGATCCAGTTGCGCGCCTGGTCGACCTCGCCCGGCCGCGCCGGCCCGGCATCGGTGGGCGAAAAATCCTCGCTCTCGAGCTGCTTGGGCGGGTTGTGCACCGAGGTGTCGATTTCCGCAGCCGACTTGAACTGGTCGGTCTGCACCGCCCACCAGGCGCCGATGCCGCCCATGGTGAGAAGTGTCACCGCAAAGAACATCGCCGCATAAGGCCGCCGTCTTTCCGCACGCGCGCTGGCCCGGTCGGCGGCACGCCGCTCCGCCCGGCTGCGCTTTTCGGTGATCTCGACCGGCGGGCCGCCGGGCAAGGTCGCATCGGGCATGATGTCGGGCACCACGGGCGTCACACCCGCCGCCGGATTGCCGATGGAGACGGACGGCGCCCTGCTGGCGCCATTGCCGTTGAGCGATATTTCGGGTGCTGCTGCAGCGTCCGCCGCGCCCAGCGAGGCCGCGGGCGCTGCCGGCATGAATTCCGATTCGATCTCGGTGATCGTGGCCTGCAGCGACTTGCGGCGGTTGATCGCCGCCTCGACTGTCATCGCCGGATTGGCCTTGAGCGCGCGGTCGAGCGCGCCGAACGCAGCGCGATAGACCTTTTCGCGAAACTCGCGGTTCTCGGGATCGCCCTTTTCGAAAGCGTTCCGGATCGCCTTTTCGATCGAATCCAACCGATGTTCCTCGCAACGCGCCTGTGTTGCCAGATGGTTAGCGGCAGAAAAGGCATCAATCAACGGCACCGTTGGCGAATTGTCGGCCAAAAATGGGTGCAATGCGCCGCAAGGCCGGCAAAACAACTCGGGCGGAGCCCGCGACCGATCCATTGTCGAGACGATGCAATCTGTTGTATGGAGTGACGTTTACGGAAACGTCAAAATCGAGAGCCGGGAGAGACGCGTGGCACTGCCTGAAATCCTCAAGAAGAATTTGCGTGTTCCCGTCGTCGGCGCGCCTTTGTTCATCATCTCGCATCCGCCGCTGGTGCTGGCGCAGTGCAAGGCCGGCATCGTCGGCTCGTTTCCTGCCCTCAACGCCCGCCCCGAAGCCCAGTTCGACGAGTGGCTGGCTCAGGTCACCGAGGATCTCGCCGCCCACGACGCCGCCAATCCCGACAGGCCGGCCGCACCTTTCGCCGTCAACCAGATCGTGCACAAGTCGAACAAGCGGCTCGAGCATGATTTGCGCCTGTGCGTGAAGTACAAGGTGCCGATCGTCATCTCGTCGCTCGGTGCCGTCGAGGAGGTCAACCAGGCCGTCCACTCCTATGGCGGCATCGTTTTGCACGACATCATCCACGACCGCCACGCCCGCAAGGCGATCAAGATGGGCGCCGATGGGCTGATCGCGGTCGCCGCCGGCGCCGGTGGCCATGCCGGCACGCTGTCGCCCTTCGCGCTGATCCAGGAAATCCGCCAGTGGTTCGACGGCCCACTGCTTTTGTCGGGCGCCATCGCCAATGGCGGTGCCGTGCTCGCCGCCCAGGCCATGGGCGCTGACCTCGCCTATATCGGCTCGCCCTTCATCGCCACCGAGGAGGCCCGCGCCGCCGATGCCTACAAGCAGATGATCGTCGAATCCAAGGCCGCCGACATCGTCTATTCCAACCTGTTCACCGGCATTCACGGCAACTACCTCAAGGGCTCGGTCCGCGCCGCCGGCATGGACCCCGACAACCTCGCCGTCTCCGATCCCACCCACATGGATTTCGAGGGCGACAACAAATACAAGGCCTGGAAGGACATCTGGGGCTGTGGCCAGGGCATCGGCGCGGTCGACAAGGTGGCCCCGGTGGCGGAGCTGGTCGAGCGTCTGGCCAGCGAATACGCTGCGGCGAAAGCCCGCCTCGCCGGTTGAATAGAGCCGGCGCGATAGGAAACCTCGTCCTTTCGAGCCGCCCTTGACCAGCAGCGGCTTTCCCCAACGACAGGCGGCGACATGTTCGCCTCTTGTCAAAACCCTGCAAAGGCCGCTTGAAATCCGCGCGCAATGAAGTTATCACGCGCTCACTGTCTCGCGCCCCTCGGGTCGCGAAGCCTGGAAGCCGCTTTAGCTCAGTTGGTAGAGCACATCATTCGTAATGATGGGGTCAGGTGTTCGAGTCACCTAAGCGGCACCAGCTATCTCAGAAGAAAATCACTGGTACGCATCGGGCCATCCGCCCAGGTTCTGCATGCAATGTCGAAACCAACGCGGAAGCAAAGGGCATTGCCCCCATGTGCGCACCGACTGGCACTCCGTCTCCCATCCTCTAGCGAACGGGCGGTGTCCCAGCCGAATGCGCGATTGCGTTCCTACGACCCTACAGTGACGACGAAGTGTTTCGTCACGGGCTCGATGATCTTCCAGGTACCCTTGAAATCGGCCTCCACGACGAACGCATCGCCCGGCCCAACCTCGACCGGCTCGCCCCCGTCGGGCGTGATGACAATGCGGCCCGAGATCATGTGGACGAACTCATAGTCGGTGTAGCTCGCATGGTAGGTGCCTGGCGTCGCCTGCCATGTTCCCGACAGCACCTTGCCATCCCTGGTCGTGTGCTGGACGGCGGTTTTCATCGTCGGCTTTCCTTCGACCACCACCCAGCCTGGCAGGTCACTGGAGTCGGCGCCTTCCGGCTGGCCGAACTTGAGGATGGTTTTATGCGCCATGGTATCTTCCTCCTTCTTCAGACACTTCTGAATAGCCGACGGGCCCACCGCGGGCAACTTAGTTTCCTGGTGATAAATTCCAAGACACTGCGACGCTGTGCGCTTTGAAGCCCGCCCCTTGCGGAATTACCCCTGCCGGTGATGATAGGAGCAGATTTAGCAAAGGCTTATAGATGAAAGCAAAACTGTTGGCGGCCATGACAATGCTCGCCGTCGTCGGCTGCACGACCCAGCCAGCCGAGCATGCCGCAAAACTCTCGACCCAGGATCCCAAATGGCGCTCTCCGGAATGCGCAAGAGCCCGGCAAGCGGCATCGAACTATGAGGCGGGCGAGAAGAAGACCATGAGCATATCCGCCGGCCTGCTCCTCGGCCCATACGGGCTTGGCATTGCAATGGCCGGCAAGCAGCATCAAGCCAAGATGCGAAAGCAATTCGCCCGAGACATGCATTCGAAATGCTCAAGCCAGCCCCTTCCGGCCAGTCTGGCGAGATAGCGTTGACGCGTCGCCGACACCACGACTTGATTTTGTGACCTCGGATATCCCTTGACTTGGCCCGACCCGCCTATAGCTTGCCGCGCGGTTATGGTTCTTCCGCTTTCGGGCGGGAGCTAAGAGGGAATTCGGTGTGACACCGAAGCTGCCCCGCAACTGTAAGCGGCGAGCCGCATTGCCGATCTTGTCACTGGCGTTGATGCCGGGAAGACAGGCGATGAAGCCGGGACCCGCGAGCCAGGAGACCTGCCTGACCGAATGATGTTCCGAGGGCGGGGTGTACCACCGGAACGCAGGTTCGTGCAGGCGGGCGCATCGGCCTTGGCCTCCACCGACATGCGTTGCCGCAATCCCCGCCTCGACCAGGCAGGGATCGAATCGTTTGTCCAGTACCGAAGTTGAGACCGCGCAGTCAGATGCCAAACGGGCCGTCGTGCTCGTCGCCAAGTCGGCCTTCGCGGCTTCCCCATACAAGCAGATGCAGCGGCTCGCCGATCTGGCCGCGACATTGCCCGGTGTCGATCATGCGAGCTTCGGCTTCACCGAACAGGGCACGCCGTCGTTGCGCGAGGCACTGGCAGCACTTCGGCAAACCAACGTCTCCGACATCCTCATCCTGCCGCTGATGCTGCCGGTCGAGCCAAGCTTCACCGCCTGGCTCGTCAAATCGCTGCGCCGCTGGCAGGCCGAGGACGGTGCGCCGTGGCCGAGTATGCGCATCGCCCAGGGTCTCGCCGAAAGTCCGCTGCTGCCGGTGCTGATGGCCGAACTCGTTGCCGGTGCCGATGCGGCGACGACTGTCCCGCCGCTCGAAAAGCTCACGCCAGAGGGCTCGCTTGTGCCGGCGCAGAAACGGCGCGTGCTGGTCTGCCAGGGCGGCCCATGCAACGCCGCCGGCGCCGACCTGATCTGGGGCCACCTGCGCAACCAGCAGGATCGCCAGAAGCTTCGCATCACCGGCGACGGCACAATGACCGCCAAGTCGACCTGCCTCGGCCCGTGCAACCTGGCGCCGGTGCTACAGGTGTTTCCCGAGGGCACCTACTACGGCGGTGTCACCGAAGCCGCCATCGACCGCATCGTCAGCGAACATCTGCTTGGCGGCGTGGTGGTCGAGGACTTCGCTTACCAACCCACCGGCCGCAAGCAGGTGCTGCGGCGGTAGCCGTCGCCGTTGGCGGCTCCAGGCCCGGCAGGGGCTTCGAGACACATCTCTGCAGGTCTCGATCAGCAGATGCATGTGTATCCCGGAAATCTGATAGCAGAAGCTGGCTTCAAGGTCAGGCGGAAACACGCGGCAACCACCCGCAGTGCCCGAAGTCCATAACGCCGTCATCACGGCAAATTGCGCGATCAGCAACGCCACCTTCCCCGCACATGGAAAGTCGAATTCGCCAGAAAAAGTGCAATTTTGACGCAAAATCTCCGACCTCGCTGCGGCGCACGTCAATCCATCGATCTAATTGACCCAAGGGAAACATCAGCGACTATTACACGGGGCTAGATCAGACAGCGGGCGGTTCTTGGCATGGCAATTCAACTATCTCACACGCGGCGGGAGGCTCGGGACGCATTGCTTCGCCGGCGCGAAAGTTATTTCGCGATACAAAAAATCCTTTCACAGCCTTCGCGCGGTGAAGAAGGAGGCAACATGGAATGCGTCCATTGCCACAATCGCTTCATTGGCGTCACGGCGGCTGCCTGGAAGTTCGGTCTCTGCGACGATTGCCTGCATCACGACTGACTGCCGGAAATTGCGCGGTAGCCTGATGGAGGGTGTGGCGTGAACAACTTGTTCTTGCCCGCCATGCTCGTGACCGCGCCGACCTTCATCGCCGACCTCAGCGCATGTCTGGCGACAATCCACGCCCCAAGGATCCGGCCAACGTCGCATCCACAATCACGACAGGCGCGCTCAACACGTCGTCCCCTCCCAACGTGCATATTTCGGGACAATTCCAAACGTGCCTTGACCCTGAATTAGAAACTGCGCAACCTCGCCTGAAATTGAGGAGGTGGCTCGATCGTTACGAAACGATACGGGCCGCAACGGGGAGCATCTATGTCGGACCAGATTGCGGTGTCTGCCGCCACGCCCCCCGTCGCGCGTCAGCCGCTGCTGGCGCGTATCGACTGGCTCAATGTCAGCGGCCTCGCCTTCTACCATCTTGTGGCGCTCTACGCGCTTTTGCCCTGGTTCTTCAGCTGGACCGGCGTCATCCTCTGCATCGTCGGCATCTATGTCTTCGGCACGCTCGGCATCAATCTCTGCTATCACCGCCTGCTCACCCATCGCGGCTTCATCTGCCCGAAATGGCTGGAACACGGGCTCGCGATCATCGCCGTCTGCGCCTTCCAGGACACGCCGGCGCGCTGGGTGGCGGTGCATCGCCGCCATCATGAGCATGCCGACGAGGAGCCCGACCCGCACAGCCCGATCGTGACCTTCCTCTGGGCTCATATTGGCTGGCTGCTGGTCAAATCGCCCGACATGGAGCGCATGCAGATCTACGGCCGCTACGCCAAGGACATCGTCCGCGACCCGTTCTACCGCAAGCTCGACAAGCCGCATGTCTATCTCGGCATCATCCTGGCGTCGTGGGCAGCGTTTTTCGGCGGCGGCGTCGCCGCCAGCCTGATCGCCGGGCAGACCACGGGCGAAGCGGTGCAGTTCGGCCTCAGCCTGCTGGTCTGGGGCGTGTTCCTGCGCACCGTCATCACCTGGCACATCACCTGGTCGGTCAATTCGGTCACCCATGTCTGGGGCTACCGCAACTACGAAACCACAGACGACAGCACCAACAACGTCATCGTCGGTCTGCTCAGCAACGGCGAGGGCTGGCACAACAACCACCATGCCGACCCCCGCTCGGCGCGCCACGGCCATCACTGGTGGGAGTTCGACGTCACCTACCTGTCGATCCGGCTGCTCGGACTGCTTGGACTTGCAAGCAAGATCGCCGAGCCAAGGCGGCACGACCACTAGCGCCGGGAGCGACCCGAGAGGCATCGAGGAAAACAAAATCGCCGGCAAGCTGTGCTTGCCGGCGATTTGCTTTGTAGCTTTGTGGAAGGCGGCTAGGCCTGTTTCACCAGCCTGAGCAGCACGAGCAGGATCACCGCGCCGATCGTTGCGTGGATGATGGCGGCGATGATGCCGGTGCCGAGGCTGATGCCGATGGCCGGAAACAGCCAGCCGGCGATCAGCGCGCCGACGATGCCGACGACGATGTTGCCGATCAGGCCGAAGCCGTAACCCTTGACCAGTTGCCCCGCGAGCCAACCGGCGACCGCACCGACGATGAGGAAGATAAGAAGGCTTTCGATACCCATAGACCTCTCCTGATTTCGCGCATCGGCCCGGACTCCGGCATGGAGTTCCTGAAAGCACGACACGCCGGTTCAAAGACGTTGCGCGTCCAGCTGGACCCGCGGCATTGCGAGATCAGGCGACGGCCGTTGTCTGATCGTCCACGGCGGCGCCCGGCGTGTTCTTCTTGATCGATTCGATCGCCTTCAGCGCCGACGCCTTGGCCGAGTAGCCTTCGGAGCTGAACATGACCTCGCCATTGGAAGCCCTGAAGCGGAAGCGAAACTCGCCGCCCTTGTCCTTGTAGACCTCGAATTTGTACATCGCATTTCCTCGTATCTGCCGGTTCGCGACTCACGCCGCTGGACGAATCGTCGCACAAGCGGGCGGCGAAAGTCCATCACAGCTGCAACTCGGCCCCAGGCAAGCTCAGGCGTCGCGGTCGGTCAGGCAGATGTGGCAACAGCCGGTGCCGTGGCCCGGCGTCCAGGTGACGTTGTCGAAACGCACGCCGGTCGCCTCGAACAGGCCGCGGTCAAATGCCCCGGCGATCCGGCACAAGGTCGCCAGCCTGTCGTCGCCAACGCCGGCC
Organism: Aminobacter carboxidus; assembly: GCF_014863355.1. Lineage (GTDB taxonomy): Bacteria > Pseudomonadota > Alphaproteobacteria > Rhizobiales > Rhizobiaceae > Aminobacter > Aminobacter carboxidus. Next base: position 101,273 of record NZ_JACZEP010000004.1, read on the forward strand.
CCGACCCAGGCATCCTTGAGCGGGCAGCGCTTGACCTTGAAGGCGATGTGGTGGTCGCTGCGCTCGACGTCGGTCGGGTACATTCGCCCGCCGTCGGGGCTGACGGCAAGGAAGGCTTCGCCGATGACCCGAGCATCGTTAGGCCCGAACCGCGCGAACGCCATCTCGGCGACCTCGCGGCCGCGCTTTTCGATCGCCCGCACCAGGATGTCTTCTGCCCTGTCGTCGCCCAGTTCGGCAGCGAGCTCGTCCAGCATCAGCCGGTAGAGGTCGGCGCGGTTGCGAAAGGCAGAGTCCAGTTCGGCAGCGAGCTTTTCAGCGCGTATGGCATGTTCGGTCACGAAACGGTCTCCTTGAAAACAGGCAGCTCGGGCGTGGCCGCGACCAGCGCCCGGCCGGTGGCCGAAGCCGGGGCAGCAATCACCGTGGCAGCCTCGCCCTGCTCGACGATCCTACCGCCATCCATGATGGCAATGCGGTGGGCTATGGCGCGCACCGCTCCCAGATCGTGCGAGATGAAAAGATAAGCGACGCCCTCGTCCCTTTGCAGTTCGGCGAGCAGGCTGAGGATGTCGGCGCGCACCAGCACGTCGAGCGCCGACACCGCCTCGTCAAGCACGATCAGCGCCGGCCTAGTGGCAAGCGCGCGCGCGATCGCCACGCGCTGGCGCTGGCCGCCCGAGATTTCATGCACGCGGCGGCCGGCGAGTTCGGTAGCCAGGCCGACGCGCTCAAGCAGCGTTGCGATCGCCCTCGGCCGTTCGGCGCGACCGACAATGCCATGGATCCGCAGCGGATCGTCGATCAGGCCGGCCACGGTGGCGCGCGGATTGAATGCCGCCATCGGATCCTGGAACACCATCTGCAAATTCGCGCGTATCGCCCGGAGCGCTGCACCGCGCAGGCCAAGCAATGCCTCACCGTTGAAGCTGATCCGGCCGGCATCGGGTTCGACCAGCCGCAGCAGGATGCGCGCCACCGTCGACTTGCCCGAGCCGGAAGGACCAACCAGCGCCAACGTCTCGCCCGGCGCAATCGACAACGAGACCCCGTCAAGCGCGGCAACCTCCTGGTTGCCGCGCCGGTAGCGTTTCGACAGCCCCTCGACCTGAAGCAGCGTGCTCATGCGTGCAGCCCCAGATGTGCTGCCAGCAGGGCGCGGCTGTAGTCGGTCCTCGGCTGCGACACCAGCTCGGCCGTTGCCGCCTGCTCGACCAAACGGCCGTGGCGGAAAACGGCGACGCGGTCAGCGAGGTTGGCAGCGAGCGCGATGTCGTGGGAGACGAACAGCAGCGCCATGCCGTCCTCGGCCACCAGGGCGCTGATCAGCGCCATGATCTCGGCCTGGACGATTGTGTCGAGTGCGCTCGTTGCCTCGTCGGCGATCAGCAGCCGTGGCCGCGCCACGATCGCCGCCGCAATCGCCACACGCTGCTTCTGCCCGCCCGAGAGCTGATGCGGATAGGCCTGCGCCAGCAGCGCCGGCTCGGGCAAGCGGACCCTGTCGAGCAGTTCGACCGCGAGGCGCCGTGCTGCGCGCCAGTCCATGTCGAGATTGGCATGCGCCACCTCGGCCACCTGGTCGCCGACCGGCATGACTGGATCGAGGCTCGATGCCGGATCCTGGAACACGAAGCCGATATCGCGGCCATTGCGCGCCTTTTGGTCGAGGCCCGGCCAGGCGACCGTGCCCTGCTGGATCACCGTCTGTGGCAACAACTCGGCGACGGCCCGCGCCAGCGTGCTCTTGCCCGACCCGCTCTCGCCGATGATGGCCAGCCGTTCACCGGCTGCGAGATCGAGGTCGACGCCTTCGAGCGCCGGCGCCACAGCCCCCTTGTAGCGCACGCCCAGTCCGCGCAGTTCGAGCAGTGGCGTCATGCCTGCCCCTCCCGCGCCGCGGTACCTTCAACCACCCCCTCGCCGGCGAGGTAGACGCCGAGCACGGCCAGCACCAGGGCGATACCGGGGATGACGGACAGATAGGGCGCCGAGCGCAGCACCGCCCTGCCCTCCGCGATCATGCCGCCCCAGGTGACGCGGTTGGGGTCGCCGAGGCCGAGGAAGGACAGTGCCGCCTCGGTCAGGATCGCGGCCGCCACGATCACCGACGACAGCGCCAGCACCGGCGGCAGCGCGTTGGGCAACACCTCGCGAAAGGCAATCTCGACCGGGTGCATGCCGATGACGCGCGCCGAGGCGACATAGTCGCGCTCGCGGATCGACAGCACCTCGGCCCGGGCGATCCGCGCGGGCCCGGTCCAAGCGCTGAGTGCGATCGCCGCCACCACCACGCCAAGCGAAGGCCCGACGACGCTGACCAGCGCCAGCGACAACAAAAAACCCGGCACCGTCTGGAAGGCGTCGGTGATGCGCATCAGCACTTCGTCGACCAGCCCGCCGGCAAAACCTGCCACAGTGCCTACGACACTTCCGACGAGGATCGAGGCGGCAGCCGCGGCGAGCCCGACGGCCAGCGAGGTGCGCGCGCCATGGAACAGCCCAGCCAGCACGTCGCGGCCGAGACGGTCGGTGCCGAGCGGCAGTGTCCAATCCTGGAACGGTCTCGTGAGAGGCTGGCCGGCGATGGCCAAAGGATCGCCCGGAAACAGCACAGGCGCCAATAAGGCAATGGCGACGAGCAGGCCAAGAATGGCGAAACCGGCGACAGCCTCGGGCGAGCGGAACAGGCGGCCGAGGCTCATGCGTTGGCCTCGCTCGCGTCGACGCGCGGGTCGAGCGCGGCATAGGCGATATCGACCAGCAGGTTGATGACGATCACCAGCACGGCACTGACCAGGATGATGCCGATCAGCAGCGGCGTGTCGCGTGAGCCCACCGCCTCCTGCGCCAGTCGGCCCAGTCCCGGCACCGAAAAGACACTTTCGATGACGACGCTGCCGCCCAGCATCTGGGCCGACTGCAGGCCGAGCATGGTGACCAGCGGCAGCAACGCGTTGCGCGCGACATGGCCAAGCACGATGCGACGCCTCGGGATGCCGCGGGCGCGCGCTGCAAGCGTGAAATCCATGCGCCAGACCTCGGCCATGCCCGCCCGCATCATCCTGAGATAGAGCGCGAGATAGATCAGGCCGAGGCTCGTCACCGGCAGCACCATGTGCCAGGCGATGTCGAGCGCGCGGGCGATGCCGGTCTTGCCGGACGCGATGGTCTCCATGCCCGACAAGGGCAGCCAGCGCAGCTCGACCGAAAAGACGATCGTCAGCACCAACGCCAGCCAGAAGCCGGGCACGGCATAAAGCGCCAGTGAACCGATCGACAGCAGCCGGTCGCGGGCGCTGCCCGGCCGCGCGCCGGCAAGGATACCGAGCGCGGTTCCGAGCGCGAAAGACAATGCCGTCGCAGCCCCCATCAAAAGCAGCGTGTTCGGCAGCCGTTCGAGCACAACATCCAGCACCGGCCGGGAGAAAGCGACCGAGTGGCCGAGGTCGAGATGCAGCAGCGCCCAGAGATAGGCGGCAAGCCGCGTCATCGGCGAGGCGTCCAGCCCCCAGTTCTGACGCAAGGCCTCGATCATGCCGGCGTCGCCGCCAACCGATACGACATAGGCATCGACCGCATCGCCAGGCGCTGCCTCGAGCAGCAGGAACGAGCCGACGACCACGATCAGCAGCACCGGAATGCTGCCGACCAGCCGGCGTTTCAGCAAACGCCAGGCGCGGGTCATGCGCGTCCCATCTTCGTCAGGCGTCGAACGCGAATGGTCGCGCACAACAGGAGATATTGCGGCCCAGGCCTCTGGCCTCCCGGCCATCTCCCCTTCAGAGAGGGAGATCGGTTGTCATCGACGCCGCCGCTTTCCTTGACCGTGGCAGGCGCGCTCGAATGCGCCCGCGGCGGCCAATCTCCCCCATTGAGGGGGAGATGTCCGGCAGGCCAGAGGGAAGCAACGTAAGGCACCACAAATGCGAAGGGCATGCTCAGTAACGGATCATCATCCAGCTCAGGCGATGATGTCACGTTTCGACATAGGTGTCCGCCCAGTTCGAAACCGCCCAGCGCGGGTTGTTCGACACGTTCTTGACCGTGTCGCGCGCGACCGTGATGAAACCCCATTCGGCGACGTTGATCAGCGGCAGGTCGGCTGCCACCTTCTTCTGGAACTCCTTGTAGAGCTCGATGCGCGCCGAGGGGTCCAGCGTCTCCGCCGCCTTGTCGATCAGTCCGTCGAGCTCGTCGTTCTTGTAGCCACCCTGGTTGGAGAACGGCACGCCGTCGGGAATGCCTGACTGCACCAGGATCGTCGTCGAGATCGCCGGGTCGCCGCGGAACACCGGAGGTGCGATAGCGAGATCGAAGGCGTGGTCGGCGTAGACGGCCTTCTGGTGCGCGGCCGAGTCGTTGTTGACCAGTTCGGCATCGATGCCGACGGCGGCTAGCGCCTGGCGCAGGTAGTCGCCGAACTGCTTGGTCTCGTTGAAATAGGGTGCCGGCAGAAGCTTCAGGGCAAAACGCTTGCCGTCGTCCTTCTTCGCATAGCCCGCCTCGTCGAGCAGCGCATTGGCCTTGGCGACGTCGAAGCCATAGGTCGGCACATCGGGTGCGTAGAACTGCTTGTCGTTCTGCGGCACGATGCCGGTCGCCGGCTTGGCGTAGCCGAGGAAGATCGTTTTGACGACGAAGTCCTTGTCGATGGCATGTGCGATTGCCTGGCGCACCTTGGCGTCGGCCAGCTCCTTGCGGCGGTGGTTGATCTCGACGACCAGCTGGTAGGTCAGCGCCTCGTAGCCTTCGCTGATGACCTTGATGCCCGCCACCTTGGAGATGCGCTTGAGGTCGGCCAGCGGCACCGCAGAAAACGCCGCCAGCTGGATTTCTTCAGCCTCCAGCGCGCCGGCCGCTGCGGCACGGTCGGGCAGCACGCGGTAGATGATCTCGTCGAGCGCCGGCGCGTTGTCGCCCCAGTATTTGTCGTAACGCTCGAGCCGGTAATATTCGCCCGCCTTGTGTTCGGCGAACTTGAACGGTCCGGTGCCGACGGGCGCATTGTTGGCCGGGTTGGCGGCAATGTCGGAGCCCTCGTAGACGTGCTTGGGCACAACCGAAGTCAGCGCCGGCAGCGCGTTCTTGATCAGCTGCAGCGGCGTCGGCTTGGAGAACTTGAAGACGGCAGTGTTCGCGTCCGGTGTCTCCACCGCCTCGAGGTTCTTGAACACGACGCGACCGAGGTTCTGCAGCGGCTTCCAGACGTTGAGCGCAGAAAACGCCACGTCGGCGGAGCTGAACGGCTTGCCGTCGTGCCAGGTCACGCCCTCGCGCAGCTTGAAGGTGACGGAAAGCCCGTCGGCCGAGCCTTCCCAGCTCGTCGCCAGCCGCGGCGCCAGCCCGTCTTCGCCGTCGAAGGAAGCTTCGGCCAGCGGCTCGACAACCTTGCTCGCTACGAAGAACACGCCGTTGGAAGCGACAATCGCCGGGTTCAGATTGCGCGGCTCGGAATCGGCAGCGACGACAAGGCGCCCGCCCTTCTTCGCCTGCGTCCAGCCGATCGACGGCAGCGCCGTCGAGGCCAGCAGGAACGCCGACCCCGCCAGAACCTTGCGCCTCGAAATCTCTATTCCCGCCATGTCAGCCTCCATGCCCCCGGCACGGCGACATCGCCGGCCCTGGTGCATGACGCCGAAAATCGGAATCGATTTTCGGAAAGGATCATGCACCGATCCAAAATTCACAGCGTCCGTTGCGCGTCCAAAAAGTCGCGCGGCGCTGTAGTGATGGCCTGGATTATGATCCGGGAAAGCCGATTTGCGAGAGACGAAATTGGCGTTTTAACCCGCTGGCCCAAAACATTGTGCTACGTGAGCAGCCCGTTGGCACGCGAATGCTTCCGAAAATGCGTCGGCCCGGAAACCGTCTGCGATTTCCGGGCCGAAGCAGCGATCAGTCAGTCGACTTCAGGTCGCCGTTCAGGCGGCCTTCTTCTTGGCCAGGCGGGCGCGGATGCTGTCGACGTCGGCGCGCGGCGTCGCGGCAAAAAGCGTCTTGGTATAGCTGTGCTTGGGGTCGGCGAAGACCTCGTCGCGGCTGCCATATTCAACCGCCTCGCCGAAATACATCACCATCACCTCATCGGCGATATAGCGCACCACCGAGAGGTCGTGGCTGATGAAGACGTAGGTCAGCTGGAACTCGTCCTGCAGGTCGGCGAGCAGGTTCAGCACCTGTGCCTGCACCGACAGATCGAGCGCCGAAACCGGCTCGTCCAGCACCAGAAGCTTCGGGTTCAGCATCAGCGCACGGGCGATCGCGACGCGCTGGCGCTGACCGCCGGAGAACATGTGCGGGTAGCGGTTGTAGTGCTTCTCTTCGAGACCGACCTTCTTCAGCAGCGTCATCGCCCGGTCGCGGCGTTCGTCGGCCGGCGTCTTGGTGTTGATGACCAGCGGCTCGGTCAGGATGTCGCCGATCTTCTGGCGCGGGTTGAGCGAGCCATAGGGGTTCTGGAACACGATCTGCACCTTGCGGCGCATCTCGGGCGTCAGGTCGCCCTTGGCGATGTCGACCTTGTTGCCTTCGATCAGCAGATCGCCCGACGTCGCCGGGTCGATCAGCGTCAGAATGCGGCCCAGCGTGGACTTTCCGCAGCCGCTTTCGCCGACGATCGCCAGCGTCTTGCCCTTCTCGACCTGGAAGCTCACGCCCTTGACGGCGTGAACGGTCTTGGCCTTCTTCAGGAAGCTGCCGGGCACATGGTAGTCGCGCACGATGTTGCGCGCTTCGAGAATGACGCTCATCGTGCAGCCCCTTCCACCTGGTCGTCGACGAACAGTTCCGAGATCGTCGGCAGCCGGTCGCCGGTCGCATTGTCGGGCAGTGCCGCCAGCAGCGCGCGCGTGTAGTTGCTCTTGGGGTTTTCGAACAGCGTCAGCACGTCGGCTTCTTCCATCTTGCGGCCCTTGTACTGCACGACCACGCGGTCGGCGGTCTCGGCCACGACACCCATGTTGTGGGTGATCATGATCAGCCCCATGCCATGGTCGGCCTGCAGCTTCATCAGCAGGTCGAGGATCTGCTTCTGGATCGTCACGTCGAGTGCTGTCGTCGGCTCGTCGGCGATGAGCAGCTTCGGGTTGCAAGCAATCGCAATGGCGATCATCACGCGCTGGCACTGGCCGCCCGACATCTGGTGCGGGTAGGAACCGAGACGCTCGGCCGGATCGGCAATGCCGACGGCCTGGAACAGCTCGATCGCGCGCTTGCGGCGCGCCGCCTTGTCGAGGCCCATGTGCACACGCAGCACTTCTTCGATCTGGAAGCCGACGGTGAAGCACGGGTTGAGGCTCGCCACCGGCTCCTGGAAGATCATGGCAATGTCCTTGCCGATGATCTTGCGCCGCTCACTGGCGGGCATGGCGAGCAGGTCACGGCCGTTGAAAGTCAGCTTGTCGGCGGTGACTTTCGCCGTCCAGGGCAAAAGCCCCATCGCGGCCAGCATCGACACCGACTTGCCCGAACCGGACTCGCCGACGATGGCGAGAACCTCGCCTTCGTGCACCTTCATCGACACGCCGTTGACGGCGCGGAAGGGACCGGATGCCGTCTCGAACTCGACGACCAGGTTTTCGATTTCAAGAAGCGCCATGTCAGGACCTCTTCAGCTTGGGGTCGAGCGCGTCGCGCAGGCCATCGCCCATCAGGTTGATCGCCAGCACAGTGATGAGGATCGCCACGCCCGGAAGCGTCACCACCCACCACTTGCTCTGGATGAACTCGCGGGCCTCGGCCAGCATGGTGCCCCATTCCGGCGTCGGCGGCTGCGCACCCATGCCGAGAAAGCCGAGTGCGGCGGCGTCGAGAATGGCGGAAGAAAACGACAGCGTCGCCTGGACGATCAGCGGCGCCATGCAGTTCGGCAGGATGGTCTTGAACATCAGGCGGGTATGGCCCGCACCGGCCACCTTGGCGGCGACGACGTAGTCGCGGGACTTTTCGCTCATCACCGCAGCACGTGCCAGGCGCACGAAATGCGGCTGGTAGACGAGCGAAATCGCGATCATCGCATTGACCAGGCCCGGCCCGAGGATCGCCACCAGCACGAGTGCCAGCAGCAGCGACGGGAAGGCCAGGATGATGTCCATGACCCGCATGATGGCGGTGTCGACCCAGCCGCGGAAGTAGCCGGCAATGACGCCGAAGACGACGCCCACGACCAGCGACAGGGTCGTTACGATGACGCCGACGAACAGCGAGAACTGGGTACCGAAGATCAGGCGCGAAAGCATGTCGCGGCCGACAGCATCGGTGCCGAGCAGGTAGTCGGCGCGGCCGCCCTCCTGCCAGACCGGCGGAACCAGAACCGCGTCGCGGTATTGCTGGGTCGGATCATGTGGCGCGATCAGTGGTGCGAAGATCGCCAAGAGCACGAGGAAGATGAAGAACACGAGGCCGATGACGGCGCCGCGGTTTTCAGAGAAATAGTACCAGAACTCGGCCAGTCGCGCCCGGCGGGACGGGTCGGTCGAGACAGCACTGGTTGCAGCAGCTTGAGACATCGTGCCCTCCTAGTGCCGGATACGCGGGTTGATGAGGCCGTACATCAGGTCGACCGCAAGGTTCACCAGCATGATGACCGCAGCGATCATGAGCAGGCCACCCTGGATGACGGCATAGTCGCGCCGCGACACGGAATCGACCATCCACTTGCCGATACCCGGCCAGGAAAAGATCGTCTCGGTCAGGATAGCGCCGGCGAGCATCACGCCGACCTGCAGGCCGACGGTGGTGACGACCGGGATCATGGCGTTGCGCAGCGCATGGACGCCGACGACGCGGAAGGTCGACAGGCCCTTGGCGCGCGCCGTGCGGACATAATCCTCCGACAGCACTTCCAGCATCGCTGAGCGCGTCTGGCGGGCAATGACAGCGAGCGGGATGGTACCCAAAACGATGGTCGGAAGGATCAGGTGGCTGATAGCCGACTTGAACGCGCCAGCCTGGCCTGAAAGCAGCGAGTCGATCAGCATGAAGCCGGTGACGGGCGGGAAATAGAACATCAGAGAGATGCGGCCGGAGACAGGCGTCCAGCCGAGCATGCCCGATACCAGCATGATCAGCAGCAGGCCCCACCAGAAGATCGGCATCGAGAAGCCGACGAGTGCAGTGCCCATCATCGCCTGATCGGCGAAGGAACCACGCTTGATCGCAGCGATGATGCCTGCCGGAACGCCGAGCACGACGGCGAAGATGATAGCGCAGAGCGACAGCTCGACCGTCGCCGGGAACAATTCGAAGAACTGGTCGACGACAGGCCTCTTGGTGACGATCGAGGTACCGAAATCGCCACGCACCACGCCCCAGAGATAGTCGAGGTACTGGATGACGATGGGCCGGTCGAAACCGAGTTGGGCGGAGATTTCCGCGTGGCGCTCCGGCGACATGACGCGCTCGCCGGAAAGCAGGGCGACCGGATCGCCGGGCAACAGACGGATGAAGGAGAATGCGATGATTGAGACCCCGATGAATGTCGGGATCAGGACGGCGAGCCGTCCCAACAGGAACCGGAGCATGTCGAACCTTTAAGTGAATGTTCCGAGAAAAGGTAAGGGTAGCACAAAATGTGCATTGGGGCGCTTGTGATCCAAGCGCCCCAACCCAAGGTTGGCCTGTTTAGGCAACCTTACTCCGTGATGTCAACACCGTCGAAAGCGAAGTCGCCGAGCGGGCTCTGAACGAAGCCTTCAACGCCCTTGCGCATCGGAACGATCGACAGCGAGTGGTCGATGGTTGCCCAGGGAGCGTCCTTCTTGAACACGACCTGCGCCTGCTCGTAGAGCTTGGTGCGTTCGGCCACGTCGGAGGTCTCCTTGGCCTTGGTTACCAGATCGTCGAACTCCTTGTTGCACCACTGAGCGCGGTTGTTGCCGCCGACGGCATCGCAACCGAGCAGGGTGTCGAGGAAGTTGTCCGGATCGCCATTGTCGCCGGTCCAGCCGAGCATGACGGCACCGTCACGATCCTTGGCCTTCGACTTGTCGAGGTACTCGGCCCACTCGTAGGAGACGATCTCGACCGTGACGCCAACCTTGGCGAAATCGGACTGGATCAGCTCCGCCGCGCGGCGGGCATTGAGCATGTAGGGACGCGAAACCGGCATCGCCCAGACCTTCATCTTGAGGTCCTTGACGCCAGCGGCTTCAAGACCCTTCTTCGATGCCTCCGGATCGTACTTGTCGTCTTCGACGGCCTTGTTGTACGACCACATGGTCGGCGGGATCGGGTTGGTAGCCGGCGTTGCAGCACCCTGGAACACGGCGTCGACGATGGCCTGCTTGTTGATGGCCTGGTTGAGAGCCGTGCGGACCTCAGCCTTGTCGAACGGAGCCTGGGTGGTGTTGTAGGCGAGGTAGGCGACGTTCAGGCCAGCCTGCTCGACGACCTTCAGGTTCGTATCGGCCTTCATCGCAGCCACGTCGGCAGCGTTCGGGAACGGCATCAGGTGGCATTCGCCAGCCTTTAGCTTCTGGTAGCGAACCGATGCGTCAGGGGTGATCGCGAAGACGAGGTCGTCGATCTTCTGCTTGCCGCCCCAATAGTCCGGGTTGGCCTTGTAGCGGATGATGGCGTCCTGCTGGTAGGCGACGAACGAGAACGGGCCGGTGCCGAGCGGCTGCTGGTTCATCTGGTTCATCTTGCCGTCAGCCTGCAGCTTGTCGGCATATTCCTTCGACACGATCGAAGCGAACGGCATCGCGATGTTGGCGAGGAACGGTGCTTCCTTGCGGGTCAGAGTGATCTTGACGGTCAGGTCATCGACCTTCTCGACCGACTTGATCACTTCCGGGAAGCCCATGCCGGCAGCGTATTCCCACGAAGCGCCGGTCACGTACTTGTTCCACGGATTGTCAGCCTTCAGCTGGCGCTCGAACGAGAACACAACGTCGTCGGCGTTGAAGTCACGGCTCGGCGTGAAGAACTCGGTGGTCTGGTACTTGACGCCCGCACGCAGCTTGAAGGTGTACTCCAGGCCGTCATCGGAAACCGTGTAGCTCTCGGCCAGGCCCGGCTCGGTCTCGGTGGTGCCCTTCTTGAATTCAAGCAGGCGGTTGTAGACGGTGTGCGCGGCGGCGTCGAAGGTCGTTCCGGCGGTGTAGAGGCCCGGATCAAAGCCTTCCGGCGAACCTTCCGAGCAGTAGACGAACGTCTTTGCGCTCGCCGCACCGCTGAGGACGGTTGCAGCCAGCAACGCGGCCGCAAAGGTCGTTTTTTTCAACATTGAACACTCCCTATGATTTTTCCCAAGCCCTACCCGTCAGGCTCGCAGGCGCGCATATAAGCACCGTTTACCCAGCTTTGGAACTCCCCGCCTACCTGCCCTTTGGTAAGCAGAATAATTTACCCACAGATGACTTCGAAATAGTCGAAAAGTAGCGTTTTCCATTGCCTGGCTGGGCATTTGCACTTCGCGTTAGATTCCGCCGCGCCAAGTTATATCATCGCTGGGGATGGCAATTCGGGGGCTGTTGCCAGCGCCGACCTATATAACTGCGAATCCTAAAATTCGGCCTGCGAGGTGACGTTGGGTGATACTTGCCGTTAACGTCATGTGGCAATACAAACAACTACAACATGCCCCGACGCGGCACTGTTCTTGCGGCGCTGCGACGTGGACGAGGGCGAAAGCCGGCGGACTATCAACGCCGGAAACAAGAACAACCAGGGAGGCTGCATTGGCTAAAACTACCGGCAAGGCAAGCACGGCAAAGACCGCAACCACAAAGGCGGCGCCCAAGCCAGCCAGCACGACCAAACCCGAAACCAAACCCGCCGCCAAGGCCGCCGCGCCGAAGCCGGCACCTGGCAAGGCAGCGACGGCCAAGGCAGCGCCAGCCAAGACTGCGGCTCCGAAAGCCGCCCCTGCCAAGACAACAGTTGCATCGCCGGCAAAGGTTTCTGCGGCGCCGAAGCCCAAGGCCCAATCAGCCAAGCCCGCAGCCAAGGCGCCAGCACCAAAGGCCGCGGCAAAGCCTGCCGCAGCAACTGCCAAGGCCGCACCGGCCCCGACCAAGTCCACAGCACCCAAGTCGGCAGCTCCCCAGCCCGCCGCTTCAAAGCCGGCGGCCAAGACCGGGGCCGTCAAGGCAGCAACAACGAAGCCGGCTCCCAAGTCCGCTCCAGCCAAGTCAAAGGCCGCTGCCGCCGCCAAGACTGCCGAGATGCCCGCAGCCAAGGCAAAGCCTGCCGCCGCAAAGCCCGCCCCGGCGGCAAAGGCTGCACCTGCGGCCAAGGCCGCAGCACCTGCCAAGGCAGCTGCAAGGTCCACCGACAAGCCGTGGCTAAAGAGTTACCCGGCCAACGTTCCGGCCGAAATGCCGCCGCTCGCCCACAGCTCGATCGGCGACCTGCTCACCGAAGCCTGCCGCCAGTATGCCGGTCGCCCCGCTTTCTCGTGCATGGGCAAGTCGATGAGCTATGGCGAGCTCGAGCGCATGTCGACGGCATTCGCCGCATGGCTGCAGTCCAAGGGCCTCGCCAAGGGCGCGCGTGTCGCCATCATGATGCCCAACGTGCTGCAGTATCCGGTCGCCATGATGGCGATCCTGCGCGCCGGCTACACCGTGGTAAACGTAAACCCGCTCTACACGCCGCGCGAACTCGAGCACCAGCTCAAGGATTCGGGCGCCGAGGCCATCATCATCCTCGAAAACTTCGCCACCACGCTGCAGGCGGTCGTTGCCAAGACCCACGTCAAGCATGTCGTCGTCGCCTCGATGGGCGAGATGCTCGGGCTCAAGGGCCTGCTGGTCAATCTTGTCGTGCGCAAGGTCAAGAAGCTGGTGCCGGCCTGGTCGCTTCCCGGCCACGTCAAGTTCATGGCGGCGCTCAAGGAAGGTGCTGGCCTGAGCTTCAAGCCGGCCACCGTCGCGGCTTCCGACATCGCCTTCCTGCAATATACCGGCGGCACCACAGGCGTCTCCAAGGGCGCGATGTTGATCCACTCCAACGTGCTCGCCAATGTCGCCCAGTTGGCGCTGTGGGTCGAGGACGCCTACACGGTCAGGCCGAAGCCGCCCCACCTTACCTTCGTCTGCGCGCTGCCGCTCTACCATATCTTCGCGCTCACGGTGAACGCGCTGATGGGCATGCAGCAGGGCGCGCTCAACGTGCTGATCCCCAACCCGCGCGACATTCCCGGCTTCGTCAAGGAACTGGGCAAGTTCCAGTTCAACATCTTCCCCGGCCTCAACACGCTGTTCAACGCACTGACCAACAACGAGGACTTCCGCAAGCTCGACTTCTCGGGCCTGATCCTGTCGCTCGGCGGCGGCATGGCGGTGCAGCGGCCGGTGGCCGAGCGCTGGAAGAAGGCGACGGGCAACCACATCACCGAAGGCTACGGCCTGTCGGAAACCTCGCCGGTGGCGACCGCCAACAAGTGCTCGTCGCCCGATTTCACCGGCACCATCGGTCTGCCGCTGCCCTCGACCGAGATCGCCATCCGCGACGAGAACGACAACGACATGCCGCTCGGCGAAGTCGGCGAGATCTGCATCAAGGGACCACAGGTAATGGCCGGCTACTGGAACCGCGCCGACGAAACCGCCAAGGTGATGACCTCGGACGGCTTCTTCAAGTCCGGCGACATGGGCTTCATGGACGAGCGCGGCTTCACCAAGATCGTCGACCGCAAGAAGGACATGATCCTGGTCTCGGGCTTCAACGTCTATCCCAACGAGCTCGAGGACGTCGTCGCCCAGCATCCCGGCGTGCTCGAAGTCGCAGCTATCGGCGTACCGGACGAGCATTCGGGCGAAGTGCCCAAGCTGTTCGTCGTGCGCAAGGATCCCGACCTCACCGTCGAGACTTTGATCGCCTACTGCCGCGAAAACCTGACCGGCTACAAGCGGCCGAAATACATCGAGTTCCGCAACGAACTGCCGAAGACCAATGTCGGCAAGATCCTCAGGCGCGAACTCAGGGGCTAAGCCCCCGCTCCATCCGGACAAAGCGGCCACCGTGGACACTCCGCGGTGGCCCTTTTGTTATTTGGGCAGCCGATGCCTGTTGGCCGCCCGAGATCCGGGACAGTGTCTGGGACTGGCGCCCGCGTCAGTTGGCCGGAAGAGACTTCACGAAGTCTGGAGATCTGGCTGGTGCCATGCAAGCTCACCACCGGAACATGAGCGCCGTTCGCGAGGCGGGCACGTTCGATGTCCGGCCGCTTTTCACGATCGAACGACCAGACATCTGAGAAACGCTAAAAACTCCGCGTCGAGCTTTTCAGTGCAGCTGTCGGGCAGATCGGGCCGTGGCCTGTTCAACAGATTGCGCAGAGCAACGCGCGTCACACATCGCAGCCGCGATGTGTCGAGCCAGATGACGAGATCGGCGCGAGGCAGCCTGAGGTCGAATGTCTGGCGATAATAGTTTCCCTCGCAAATCCAGCCATCGCCCGCGATCGCCTGGCGAACCCGGCCACGAAAGGCGTCGGGGTCCGGCTTGGACCAGTTCGGTCCCTAGAACAGCCGGTCCAGATGCACGACCGGCAACGCCAGCCGCGTGCCCAGTTGGCGCGCCGGTGTCGACTTGCCGCTGCCGGCATTTCCCAGGATCACAATCCGCCGCATCGGCGGACGATTAGCAGTTGCCTCGACGCAAGCACAAGCCGACGCGCCTGACCTCGAAGCTCAAGGCGTAGTCAGGCGGTCAGCTTCGCGACAAGATCGGCATAACAATCAAAGGCCAGATCGGGGCCTTGGGCGCGCAATGCGGCAGCCGTGTTGTAGCCGAAGGTCACCGCTCCCGCGGCGATGCCCGCACCGCGCGCCGCTTCGATGTCACGAACCTCGTCTCCGATGGCGATGGTGCGTCGCTTGTCGGCCCCCAGGCGCTTGATGACGGCCTTGAACTTGGCGCTCTTGCCCCACAGCGACGCGCCACATTGGAAGTGGCTTACGTGGGCCGCAGCCGCCCCAAGCGTGCCGCGGATGGTGTGTTCGCTGTTGGAACTGACGATGGCAATAGTGATGTCGCGTGCGGCCAGGCTGGCGAGCATCGGTTCGACCCCGGGGAAAAGCGCCACCGCATCACGGCTTTCCGCGCTCAGCTTGCGCATGTGCATCGCGATTGCCGGCATCTTCCACTTGGGAATCCCGAGGCTGGCAATGATCTCGCGGGTTCCCAGCGCGCGCATTTGCTCGATCTCGTTATCGGCAACCTCGCGAAAGCCAAACTGCCGCGCGGTTTGATTGAGCACCGAGCAGAACCACGGAAAGCTGTCGGCCAGCGTGCCGTCATAGTCGAATATCGCAAGCGAGAAAGAAGACATCAGGGCGCCACCAGTGTGCCCCGTCACTGCCTCAGTGCGGTTTCAGCGTCAATGCCGGCTGCGGCATGGCAATCAGGCCAGCATGCGCGCCTCGTCGCGGCGCAAGGTCAAAACCTCGACACCGCTCGCCGTGACGGCGACCGTATGTTCGAACTGCGCCGAGAGTTTCCGGTCGTTGGTCACGACAGTCCATCCGTCGCTTGCGGTCGAGACCTTGCGGGTGCCCTGGTTGACCATCGGCTCGATGGTGAAAACCATGCCCTCGCGCAGCATCATGCCCGTTCCCGGCTTGCCGAAATTGAGCACCTGCGGCTCTTCGTGCATCTCGCGGCCGATGCCGTGGCCGCAATAGTCCCGCACCACCGAATAGCCGTTTTTCTTGGCATGCCGCTCGATGGCAAAGCCGATGTCGCCGAGATGCGCTCCCGGCCGGACCTGCCTGATGCCTTTCCACATCGCCTCTTGGGCGACCCGCACCAGCCGCGTCGCGGCAGGCGGGGCGCTGCCGACCAGATAGGTCTTGCTCGAATCGGCGATGTAGCCGCCCTTTTCGAGCGTGATGTCGAAATTGACGATGTCGCCGTCCCGGATGATCTCCTGCCCATCGGGCACGCCGTGGCAGACGACATGATTGATCGAGCAGTTCAGTACGTAGTTGAAGCCATATTGCCCCTTGCTGGCCGGGCGGGCGGCAAGCTCGACCGTGATGAAGCGCTCGACAAGATCGTTGACCTGCAGTGTCGACAGTCCGGCGAGCTCCTGCCCGTCGAGCATCTCGAAGACGGATGCCAGCATCCTGCCTGCGACGCGCATCAGCGCCATTTCATCCGCTGTCTTGACCATGTCAGGCGACCGCCAGATCCTGGACATGCACCTGCGCCGCCGCAAACTGCATCTTGACGATCTCGTTGAACGAAAAGGTCGGATTGGCTTCCGCCAGCATGCCGACCTTCATCCAGAACTCGGCCTGCGCATTGATCGACCGGCACATCACCGTGCTGGCCCGCCTGATTTCCTCATGCAGGTCCTCGTCGATCTTCACGATACCCATGAACGTCTCCTATTTACGAATATACGTATCATATATGTTTCGTATACTCACAGGTCAACCGGATGCGGTAGATACCTGGCCTCCTGGAGGCTGGATGGACCGTCGTTTGGCCGCGCATTGCCTCGATCTATCTTGACCCTATTGAACAACATTTCGCGCATGGTAATACGCCTGCATGGAAACAGTTGAGCCTGAAAAGTCCAAAGCATCTGTTCGCAAGCGCGCTGAAGCGATCAAGTCGTTTCGCTGCAAGAACCTAATCGCAGTTATCGAAGACCCGACTGACATCAAGAACATCGGAACAGTCATCCGAAACGCCAATGCACTCGGCGTGGAGAAGTCTACATCGTCGATCCCCGCAAGGCCCTTCCCGATGACTGGCAGGAAATGCGAGAGCAGAAGTCGCTTTCGAAGATATCGGTGTCTGCGGTCAAATGGACATTCGTGAAACGCTTCGACAGCACCGAGGCGTGCCTCGATCATCTGGAAAAGAACGGCTGTGTCTCTGTCGTCACCTCACCGCATGTAAAGGGTAAGACCAACGTTTACCTGCATGAAGGCGACTACACACAGCACACGAAACTCGCGGTCTGGTTCGGCAACGAGGCGCGTGGCATCAGTCCGCTCGCGGTCGAGCGCAGCGATATGTGCGTGGCCGTCCCGATGTTCGGCATGATCGAGAGCCTCAACCTCGGCACATGCTCAGGTATCGTTCTCTACGAAGTCGCCAAGCAGCGGCGAGCGTATCAGAGCACGTATCGCCGCAGCAGGAACAAGGGGAAACGCGCCGAGCCTTTGCCCACCATCATGGCTCGCGAAGACGCTGACGCTGGCTTCCAGGCAGTCTGATCGCGTCTACGACGGACGTCTCACGGGCGAAAGCAGGTTCTGGCGAAAAATGCCAAAGCGTGGACTGCGAACAAAATGTTCTGCAGCCTTCATCCCAATCTTTCGCATCCCACCAGCCGAACGCACCGGCATCTGGAGAATCAGCTTCCTTGGCGAACAGCGCTCAAGCCGGCACCGCTGTGAATAAGCTCTGCCGCCCGCTGCACGTATTGCGCGCGACCTCCCTCTTGCCGCGCGCAACCGCATGACGTAAAGGGAACCCGTCGCGCAAAGCGACCGCTTCCCTTGATCCGCTCAGTGGCGGAGTAAACAGGTGGACGAATAGTCGTCCAGGCGGTCAAGCATACGTCGCCCATGCCGTTTCGAGCATGGGGCGCCCAGCTCCCGAAAATCACCCCGCCTGAACCACTCAGGCCCATTGCGAGCTGCCATCGGCGCAAGGCCGCGGCACGCTTGCGTTCATTGGAGTTCGCCATGAGCAAGCCGCTCATCGTCATCTTTGTTGCCGTAGTCCTCGATGCCATCGGCATCGGCCTCATCTTTCCGATCCTGCCGGCGCTGCTCAAGGACGTCACCCATAGCGAAAATGTCGCCGCCTATATCGGCGTCATGACGGCGCTCTACGCGGCGATGCAGTTCGTCTTCGCGCCAGTGCTCGGTTCGCTCAGCGACCGGCTCGGCCGCCGCCCAGTGCTGCTGATTTCCCTCGCCGGGGCCGCGATCAACTACCTGTTCCTCGCCTTTGCCCCCAGCCTGTGGATGCTTCTGCTCGGCCGCGCCATTGCCGGTCTGACCAGCGCCAACGTCTCGGTGGCGACGGCCTACATCACCGATATCTCTCCCAAGGATCAGCGCGCCCGCCGCTTCGGCCTGTTCAACGCCATGTTCGGCGCCGGTTTCATCATCGGGCCGGTGCTTGGCGGTGCGCTCGGCGACCATTGGCTGCGCCTGCCTTTCATCGCCGCCGCCGCGCTCAACGCCTGCAATCTGCTTCTGGCGTATTTCGTCCTGCCGGAAACGCGCGCGCCCAGCCCAGACAAGATCAACCTCGCCGCGCTCAATCCGCTCAAGCCGCTGCGCTGGGTGTTTTCGATGAAAAGCCTTTTGCCCGTCATCTCGATCTTCTTCATCTTCAGCGCCACCGGCGAGGCCTATGGCACCTCCTGGGCGTTGTGGGGCAGCGATGCGTTCCAGTGGAACGGGCTGTGGATCGGCCTGTCGCTCGGCACCTTCGGCGTTTGCCAGGCCCTCGCCCAGGCCTTCCTCCCCGGTCCCGCGGTCAAGCTGCTCGGCGAGCGCGCCGCCATTCTTGTCGGCATTGCCTGCGCCTGCACAGCACTTGTCGTCATGGCCTTCGCCAGCAAGAGCTGGATGATCTTCGCCATCATACCGCTCTTCGCGCTTGGCGGCATCGGCGTGCCGGCGCTCCAGTCGCTCGCGACCCGGCAGGTCGACGAAAGCCAGCAAGGGCAGTTCCAGGGCGTGCTGGCGTCGGCGCTCAGCCTGGCATCGATCATGGCGCCGCTCGGCTTCTCCAGCTTCTACTTCGTCGTCCGGGCACAATGGCCCGGCGCGATCTGGCTGTCAGTCATCGCCATCTACGCGCTCAGCGTGCCGCTGGTGCTGGGTTTGAGTTTCAAGAAGACGATGCCGGTTGCTGCGACATAGCGGGCAGAAGGGGGGTGTGACGGAACGCGAGGCGGAGTTTTGGCCTGATGCCGAAAGGTGAAAAAGGACGTTTACGCTCCGCCCACCTTTTCGCCGAAGGTCGAGAAGAACTGGCCGGCCAGCTTCTTCGAGGTCGAGGTGATCAGGCGGCTGCCGAGCTGGGCGATCTTGCCGCCGACATCGGCCTTGGCCTCATATTTGAGGATTGTCGCGTCGGGCCCGTCCTCGGTCAGGGTCACGTCGGCGCCGCCCTTGGCGAAGCCGGCGATGCCGCCCTTGCCTTCGCCAACGATGGTGTAGGAGTGCGGCGGCTTGAGGTTCTTCAGCGTCACTTCGCCTGTGAAGGTCGCCTTGATCGGCCCGATCTTGAGCACCACCTTGGCGGCCATCTCGGTCGGAGACGTCATCTCCAGGCTTTCGCAGCCGGGAATGCTCTCCTTGAGCACAGCGGGATCGTTGAGCGCCTGCCACACCACCGCGATGGGTGCCGCGATTTTTTCTTCGCCTTCGATCACCAGGGCCATGCTTTATCCTCCCGAATGCCGATCCCATCGAGGCGTATCGCAGCGTCCGGTGATTGTCCATCGCGCGGCCCGGATCAGGCCTTGCGGCCAATCGAGATCAGGCCTTGCGGCCAATCGGGATCAGGCCTTGCGGCCAATCGGGATGATCTCGCCCATGTCGGGCGCATAAGCCGCGCCCTGCCAGCTGCCGAGCCAGCGGTCGACGGCGAGCCCGGCCTCGGTCATCATCGCAGCAAGCCGCTCCTGCGCCGGGAAGGCGATGCGCGAGCGTGCATGGAACTGCCACCCGTCCGCCGGGACGCGGTAAAAGGTGTCATAGGTGACGATGCCTGATGCAGCGTCCTGGACGGCGTCGTTCCAGGCCTCGACGAGGCCGAAAGTGGGATGCGCGATGGTGCGCCTGGAATCGTCGGGTCCCCATTGCAGCCATTCCTTGGCCAGCGGATTGCGGCTGTCGAAGATGAAGCACCCGCCAGGTGCGAGATGGGCAGCGATGGTGTCGAGCGCGGCGCGCTGGTCCTCTTCGGTCAGGAACACCTGGAAGGCATGGCCGGTCAGGAGCACGAGGTCGAAGCCCTTGCCGAGGCGCAGCGAACGCGCATCGCCTTCGACCCATTCGACATGCTCGCCGCCGGGGCGCTTGCGGGCGACATCGAGCATGGCAGGCGCCGGGTCAGCGCCTGTGACGGCACGGCCGTCGGCCAGCATCGCCGTCAGCGCGCCAGTGCCGCAGCCGAGGTCGAGAACGCTACGCGCGTCGCCGACGAACCGCATGATGAAGTCGACGTCGTCACCGCCTTCGTTTTCGAGGTCGTAGAACTGGACAAGTTCGGGGTCGATGTAGAGGCGGTCGTCGATCAAGGCACTGCTGCTCCGATGCTGGCTGGCGCATTCATACCATCGCAGCGCCGTGAGGGAAGCCGTGCCTGCCGGACCAGTTGCCGGGCGAAAGTTGCACCACGACGCCTCGTAGTGGCAACCCGTACGGTGCCCCCTTCGTCGCTCTTGCAGCTGTTTGGTCCTTGCCATAACGATGCAGGTCCGGATTTCGGGAGGAATTGATGGCCGGCCAAAAGACGACGAAGACGCTCCGTTCGCAGGAGTGGTTCGACAATCCCGACAATCCCGGCATGACCGCGCTTTATCTCGAGCGCTATCTGAATTTCGGCCTGACGCGCGAGGAGTTGCAGTCGGGCAAGCCGTTGATCGGCATCGCCCAGACCGGCTCCGACCTGTCGCCGTGCAACCGTCATCACATCGAACTGGCCAAGCGCGTGCGCGACGGCATCATCGCCGCCGGCGGCGTGCCGTTCGAATTTCCCTGTCACCCAATCCAGGAAACCGGCAAGCGCCCGACCGCCTCGCTCGACCGCAACCTAGCCTATCTCAGCCTTGTCGAGGTGCTCTACGGTTACCCACTCGACGGCGTGGTGCTGACCGTCGGCTGCGACAAGACCACGCCGGCGCTTTTGATGGCGGCGGCCACCGTCAACATTCCGGCGATCGCGCTGTCAGTCGGCCCGATGCTCAATGGCTGGCACAAGGGTGAGCGCACCGGCTCGGGCACCATCGTGTGGAAGTCGCGCGAAAAGCTGTCGTCCGGCGAAATCGACTACGACCAGTTCATGGATATCGTCGCTTCGTCAGCACCCTCGGTCGGCTACTGCAACACCATGGGCACGGCCACGACGATGAACAGCCTGGCCGAAGCGCTGGGCATGCAGTTACCTGGTGCTGCCGCCATCCCCGCGCCCTACCGCGAGCGCGGCCAGATTTCCTACGACACCGGCAAGCGCATCGTCGACATGGTGCGCGAGGATTTGAAGCCGTCCGACATCATGACCCGCGAGGCGTTCGAAAACGCCATCGTCATCAATTCGGCAATCGGCGGCTCGACCAACGCGCCGATCCATCTCAACGCCATCGCCCGCCATCTCGGCGTGCCGCTCGACAATGACGACTGGCAGAAGGTCGGCCACCATGTGCCGCTTCTGGTCAATCTGCAGCCGGCCGGCGAATATCTCGGCGAGGACTACCACCATGCCGGCGGCGTGCCGGCCGTCGTTGCCGAACTGATGAAGGCCGGCCTGCTGCCGCATCCCCACGTCATTACCGTCAATGGCCGCACCATGGGCGAGAATTGTGCCGCCGCCGAAAACATGGACCCAAAGGTCATCCGCTCGGTCGCCGACCCGCTCAAGAAGGACGCCGGCTTCATCAACCTCAAGGGCAATCTGTTCGACAGCGCCATCATGAAGACCAGCGTGATCTCGCCCGAGTTCCGCGACCGCTATCTGTCGAACCCCAGGGACCCCGAAGCCTTTGAAGGCACGGCAAAAGTGTTCGACGGGCCGGAGGACTATCACGCTCGCATCGACGACCCGGCGGAAAACATCGACGAACATACAGTGCTGTTCATGCGCGGCGCGGGACCCGTCGGCTATCCCGGTGGCGCCGAGGTGGTCAACATGCAGCCGCCGGCCTACCTGCTCAAACGCGGCATCCACTCGCTGCCTTGCATCGGCGACGGCCGCCAGTCGGGCACTTCGGGTTCGCCGTCGATCCTCAACGCCTCGCCGGAAGCCGCGGTCGGCGGCGGGCTGGCGCTGCTGAAATCGGGCGACCGGGTGCGCATCGACCTCAGGAAAGGCACCGCCGACATTCTCGTGACCGACGACGAGATCACCCGCCGCCGCGCCGAACTGCAGAACAATGGCGGCTATCAGTTCCCCGCGCACCAGACGCCGTGGCAGGAGATCCAGCGCGGCATGGTCGACCAACTGTCGGAAGGCATGGTGCTGAAGCCGGCGGTGAAATACCAGCGTGTCGCCCAGACAAAGGGCATCCCGCGCGACAATCACTAGGCAAGCAAACCGGGGTGCTTGCGCCCTGGTCAATCAAGCTGCGACAGCAACTGCCCGTTAGCACGGCTCGATGGTGCGATGCCGTCGCAGATCGGCTGCGCCAGCATTTCAGCCAGCACCGTGCGCTGGTTGATCTCGGCGCGCGCGGCGTAGTGGCCGAAATGCTGAGCGGCAGCGGTTGCCCCGACGCCGAGGGCCAGGGCCGCGGCGACAGCAGCAACCCAGCACACACCGCGATGCCAGCCGGACGCCACGCTCAACAGGCGGCGCCAGGCTGCGATCGCGGCGATGATCAGCGCTCCCAGGGCGCAGCACATCGGCGTCTCTCCCCGCTCATGCGTGCTTGCCGCAGCCGCAATCAGCCGGGTGGTAGCGGCCGGTCGGCTCGACCATGCCGCCCTTGCCGTACATGTCGTGCGGCCTGACCCAGTCGGCGAGGAGATGGAACGGCCCGTTTTCGTCGCGGCCCTTGGGCATCACGTCGAGGAAGCCATAGGCCCCGAGGAACTGCTCGCCACCACGGCCGAAGGTCGAATAGGTGTGGTAGATCTGGCCGTCATCGTCCTTGTAGAAGACGCTGTCGCCGGACAGATCCTCGATCTCGAAATCGAGCGGCGCGAAGTTGTAGACCGCCTTCTTCGCCGCAAATTGCTGAGGCGTATAGGAGACGTTGAAGTCGTAGTTGAAGTCGCTGTCAAAGGACGAGACGAAACGCGCCTGCCAGCCCATGCGGGCCCTGAGTGCCTCGACTTCGGCAATCGGCGCGCGCGCCACGGCGACGTAGCTGACGTCGTGGTTCTCGAGGTGGACAATCACGCTGTCAGCGTTGTCGAGTTCGAACGAGCAGCCGACGCAGTGGTGCTGTTGGCCCGGGCCCATCATGAAATGCTTGATGAACAACTGACTACGCCCGTCGAACAGGTCGGACAGCGAAAGCCTGCCCTCAGGACCGTCGAAATAGTACTGCTTGTCGATCTTGACCCAGGGCAGCTGGCGCCGCTCGGCGCTCAACTCGTCACGCGCCCTGGTCATTGCCTTTTCCTTGGCGAGCAACGCCCGGCGCGCTGCAACCCATTCGTCTCGCGATACGATTTCATGTCGCATTTCAATCTCCATCGTTTGGACACAGGTTTCCCATCGGCCGCCGGATGGCGGCCGTCATGCACTGCTCGAAATTTCGATGCTTGCTGTTAGAGGTAGCCCGTCACTGCGGGCGCTCGGTCCCAGGCGTCGTTGCGCCCATCCTCATAGATGATGGGCACAGCGGCCAGCTCGTCGGGCGAAATGTCGTCGAGACAGGCGATGTTCACCGCATGGAAATCGCCGCCCATGATGTCGAAGCTGGCCGAGGCGAAGGGATGAACGCCGCAGCGGCTGCAGAAGGTGTGGCGGATGGCCGACGAGCCGAAGCGATACTCGGTCAGCATGTCGGCGCCGGAGGTGACGCGGAAGCCGGCGGGCCGGGCAAAATTCTTCCAGAAGCGGGTCTTGGCGCACCAGGAGCAGTTGCAGCGGAAGCTCGACGTCCACCAGACGCCGTCGAGCTCGGGCTTGGAGCGCTGCCCCTCGGGTGCGAGATCGAGCTGGCATTCGAAATGAACTGCCCCGCAGTGGCAGCTGCCGCGATAGGATTTCAGCATGGTCATGTCTCCTCGCATGGCTGATCGTTCCGAGGATCGGCAACGATCCCCGGCAGGCATTGGTTTCATCAGGCACGTAACTGACGCGCGGGCTTGGCGCGCGAAGGTCAGACCACCGGTCGGCCAGCGAGCGCGTCGGCCAGGCGATCGAGGCATTCGCCCCAGCCGCCCAGATGCGAGTCGCGCGTTTCGACATCGAGGAACGGCTCCTGCCGGAAGGTCAGCCGCGTGCCGTCGCCTTCGGCCTTCAGCGTCACCGTCACCAGCGTCTGCCAGTCGGGATCGTGGTCCCAGGCGAAGGTAAAGACGATCCGCTCATTGTCGACGATCTCGCGGAAGGTGCCAGACATGCCGTTGTCGCTGTCACCATGGATCAGCAGGTGATAGCTCCCGCCCTTGCGAAACTCGTGCGTCTCACAGCTCGACGTGAAGCCCTTCGGTCCCCACCAGCGCACCAGATGCTCGGGGCTCGACCACATGCGGAAGACGAGCGCCGGCGGCGCGTCGAACACCCTTGAGAATTCGAGGACAAGCGACTGGGCGGCGACGGTGTCAGTTCTTGCGGTCATCCTGGTCTCCCTTCGGCGTCTGCAGTTCCTTGAGATAGTCGGCCATGCGGTCGAAACTCGCATCCCAGAAGCGGCGGTAATGATCGACCCAGTTGGCGATGTCCTTGAGTGGCGCAGCCTCCAGCCGGCACGGCCGCCACTGCGCCTCACGGCCGCGGCTGATCAGCCCGGCGCGCTCCAGCACCTTCAAATGGCGCGAGATGGCCGGCAGGCTCATAGCGAACGGCTCAGCCAGTTCGTTGACGGTCGCCTCGCCCTGGGCGAGCCGGGCAAGGATGGCACGCCGCGTCGGGTCGGCGAGGCTGGCGAATGTAGCGTCGAGGCGATCGTCCATCATATTATTTAGCAGTCTTGTTAATTAACTAACTCGCTAAATACGACCGCAAAGGCGCCCTGTCAAGAGTGCGATACGGACGGAATAGAACCTGGATCCGCACGTTCTCCCGCCATCACGCAGGAGATCCCGATGTTTTCATTTTCGCCCAAGCCGCGCTCGATCCGTTTTCTCTGCCGTCCCGAAGATGACGGCGTCATCCCGCCGCCGGTGCCGGCCAAGACCTTCCTGCCCGACTGGTTCCGCAAGTTGCCGGCGGTCGACCCGGCCAAGCTCTCGACCGGCGACAGCGGCCTCACCATCAAGCGATGCATGCCATTCCTCGACGCCATGACCGCCGGCTGGATTATCAGGCTGCCGGCGACGGTGCGGATGGAAATCTCGGACGGCGGCAAGAAGGTGGACAGCGCCTGGGATTTCGACCGCACGCTGGTCAGCAATCACGGCGCTCATCAGGTCGCCGGCAACCCGCGCCAGCCGGCGCCGCCGTGCAAGTTCCACAACTACTGGACCGTGCGAACGCCACCTGGCTGGAGCTGCCTGTTCGTGCAGCCGCTCAACCGGCCGAATGGCATCTTCGAACTGGTCTCGGGCGTTGTCGACACCGACACCTACACTGCCGAGATCCACTTCCCGTTCTTCGCCACCGGCGCGGATGGCCTGCACGTCATCGAAAAGGGCGCGCCGATTGCGCAGGTCATTCCGTTCGAGCGTACGGCGCTGGAACTCGTTGCCGACATCCGCGCCGAAGGCCAGGACGAAAGCCAGGATCGCCGCCGCGTCTTTCGCAACACCATCGCGTCTGACGGCTGGTACAGGAAGGTGGCGCGGGCACTGCGTTAGGAGCCAGTTCAAGACGCAACGAAAAGGGCCGGTGGAAATTTCCACCGGCCCTTTTGCTTGATGCCTTGCAGATCAGTCGTCGTCCGACGACGAATTCGAGGAACTGTTCGAACTCGAGTTCGACGAGGAGTTGGAGCTGGAATTCGAGCTCGAGTTGCTCGACGAATTGGACGAGCTGTTGGAGCTCGAGTTGTTCGACGAGTTCGACGAACGGTTGGAACTCGAATTGCTGTTCGAGTTCGACCAGCTCGAGCCGCCCGACTTGCCGCCCGAAATGACCGTCTTGAAGAACTTCGAAATGTCGTCGTCGGCATGGGCAGTGCTGTGTGCCGCCGGCGCCGCGAGCAGCATTGCGCCAAGGATGGCGAACATCTTTTTCATCTGTCATCTCCTTTTGGACAATCTTCGCGATTGCCCGGGAGGAACGGGACAGGACGACGGCTATTCCATCGGCTGGACAAAAAACCCGCCCGAGGCTGCCGGTCGATCTTTGAAATCCGCCAGGGAGCGACTAACTGGGAAGCAAAGGAACTGATGTCTCATGGCCAAACGGCGTTCTTCCCTCGGCTTTCTCGGCATGTTCGGCCGTTCGAGCGACCTGCGCGAGCTGGACGCGGCCTTGCGCATGTTCGACCTGCATCCCGCGCTGGTGCCGGAAGGCGTCAAGCTGACCATCGTCAACCTGATGAAGGACCACTGGCCAAACGATCCGCCCTCGCAGGCTTATCCGCCGGTGGCGCAATTGTTTGGCTATTGCATCGCCGGACCCGAGGTATTTGAACAGACCAACGGGCACGAGCTCATGGCGGAAGCCGAGCAGCGCATCGAAGCGGCACTGGAAACTGGTGACAGTTTCGATGCCGAGATCGTCCTGCTCGCCTTGCATGCCAAGCTGATCAACCCCGACGTCGTCTCGCGTTTCGAGCTGAGTACCGGTTAGTCGCGTGTCGGCCTAGCCGCCCATGCCGCTGCGCGGCAACTTGATCAATTCGCCAAATTGCACGCGCAGTTTGTCGTCGGTCATCCTGGAGACGTGACGTGGGAAGCGTTCGGCAAGCACGCGTTTCTTCTCGACGATCGCCTTGCCCAAAAGGTCGGGCTTGCCCCTCTCGTTCCACTCCTTGGGCGAGAAACGATCGGCGACGGCGGGGTAGAAATACTCGGTCTGCATCAGCCTCAGCGTCTGTTCGTTGCCGAGATAATGGCCCGGGCCGTTGAGGCAGACTTCGGAGATGGTGGCGATCGACAGCGCCTCGTCCGAGACCTCGATGCCGCGCACGCAGCGCAGGCATTGGCCCAGCATGTCGTTGTCGATGATCAGGCTTTCGAGACAGAAGCCGAGCAGCGAGGCATGCATGCCGGCTGACTCATAGACCAGGTTGAGGCCCGAGAGGCCGGCCATGACATTGGTGATGCCCTTCTCGTAGCCGGACTGCACATCGGGCAGCTTGGAGTCGGCCATGCCGGCGGCCGAGCCACCGGGCAGGTCGTAGAACTGGGCCATCTGGGCGCAGGCAGCAGTCAGCAGCGCCTGCTCGGCCGAACCGCCGGACATGGCGCCGGTGCGCAGGTCGGAGACGAAGGGCCAAGTGCCGAAGATCGCGGGGTGGCCGGGTTTCAGCGCATTGACGTAGACGAGACCGGCGAGCACCTCGGCGACCGCCTGGACGACCGCACCGGCGATGGCCGCCGGAGCGGTGGCGCCCGCCTGCCCTGCCGACAGCAACAGGATCGGGATGCCGCCTTCAACGCAGGCCTCGAGCACGCCACAGGCATCCTCGGCAAACTTCATCGGCGGCACGACGAAACAATTGGAGTTGGAGACGAATGGACGCGCCCTGAAGTTTTCCTCGCCGCCGGCGATTTCGTAGAGCATCTGCAAGGCGGGCGCGACATTCTCACGGACGGTGAAGCTGGTACCGACATGCTTGGAGGTGCCGGAGACGCAGGCATAGAGCGTGTTGAAATCCATCTCCAGCGGGTCGGGAATGTCGCGCGGCACCATCGGGCGCTGGAAGAAGTGGATGTTGTCGAGCCCCTCGACGAGGCGGGCGGCATCGTAGATGTCTTGCAGCAGGCTTTCGCGGTATTCGCGCTTTTCGACATCGACAAGATGCACGGCAGCACCTGCCGTACCGTAGTGGACGCGCCTGCCCTGGATCAGCATGTCATGCTTGGGGTCCTGACCGCAGAGCGTGAAGTTGCGGGCGGCATTCTCGATCGTCGACAGGACCAGCGCGCGGGGGAAGCGGATGCGGCCGTCGTCGCTGTAGGTCGCGCCGACCCGCGTCAGCGCCTCGATGCAACTCGGGATGGCGTTGGCGAAGCCGACGGTTTCGAGCAGCGTCAGCACCGCTTCGTGGATACGCTCGAGATCGCTTTGGGCCAGTGCCTTGAAGCGGCCGCCCTCGAGGCCGGCGCGAACCGGGCGGATGTCGTCGGCGAGCGGAGCGGCGCGCATCGCCCGTCGCGCCTCCCTGCCACCGGACCTTCGCGAGCGTTGCTCCGCCGACAGATCATGGCTTCCGATGGCAACTGACATGCAGGTCCTCCGAACTGTGTGAGGCTGGCCCGCAGTGATTATGCCACCGTCGTGTCGCCTCGTTCCCTTTGCGCGACTATGCAACGTCCATTGGCCCAGACTATGGGCCAGCGGTTTCCGCCGGATATGCCAGAACGCTCATATATGCCGGCGCCACGGAGGGGCCGCCGGCATAGGGATCATGCGGCGGCGGGTCGACGTCCGGCGGCGGTGGCCAGCTCGCGGATTCCGGGCTCGATGTGCTGCAGGGCAATCGAGGAAATACCTAGCCGCATGAAGCGCGTAGGCTTGTCGGAATGCTCGAAGAAACGCTCGCCCGGCTCGATGATGACACTGCGCGTGGCAGCGGCCGCCGCAAGCCCGCGCGAGTCGGTGCCGCGCGGCCCTTCGAGCCACAGCGACGTGCCGCCAGCGGAATCCGTCGACTGCCAATCTGGCAGAAAAGCGGAGATCGCCTGGACCAATCGCTTGCGCCTCTCGGTGAAGGCCGTCGACAGGCGCCGGACCAGCGCCTCGTGGTGGCCAAGCGACAGGAACAGGGCAACCGCGCGCTGGTTGTTGGCCGGAGGATGGCGCAGCATGAAGCGGCGCAGCGCGCGCAGCTCGGCGATGAGATCGGCCGAGGCGACGATGTAGCCAAGGCGCAGGCCAGGTGCCAGGGTCTTCGACATCGAGCCGACATAGACGACGCGGCCCGAGCGATCGAGGCTCTTCAGCGCCTGCTGCGGCGCCTCGTCGAGCAGCTGGCTGTCGTAGCCGTCCTCGATGATGATCTGGTTGTTGCGCGTGGCGCGCGCCAGCAGGTCCTGGCGGCGCTCGGCACTGAGCGGCACCATGGTCGGGCACTGATGGCTCGGCGTGACGAAGACAAAGCCGGCGTCAGACGGGATCGCCGAGGTGACGATGCCCGAATGATCGACCGGAACCGGCTCGATGTCGGCGCCTGAGAGACGGAAGATCGAGCGCGCATCGGGATAGCCGGGGTCCTCCATGGCGACCTTGGAACCCTTGGTCATCAACAGTGTGGCCAGCATGTAGAGCGCGTTCTGGGCGCCAAGGGTGACGATGATCTCGTCCGGATTGGCGAAGATGCCGCGGCGCGGCAGCAGGCGCGCCTGGATCTGCTCGATCAGCAACGGGTCGTCGCGGTCGACCATATCGGCGGCCCAGTTGCGGATTTCGAGCACGGCCAGCGCCATGCGGTTGCACTCGCGCCATTCGGCGGTCGGAAACAGCGTCGGATCGAACTGGCCGTAGACGAACGGATAGGACGACTTGATCCAGTTATCGAGCTTGGCCGGCGGCTGCATGTCGGAGGCGGCGATCTGGCGACGCGCCTTCCAATCGATTTCATTGGCCTGGTCGGGGCTTTTCTGCTGCGGCTTGGCGGGCGTCGCCAGCACTTCGGGATTGACGAAGTGGCCGCGGCGCTCACGCGCCACAAGGAAGCCCTGGTCGACGAGCTGCTGGAAAGCCAGCACCACGGTACCGCGCGCGACGCCGAGTTTTTCGGCGAGGATGCGGCACGAGGGCAGCGGCATCGAGGCCGCAATCTGGCGGTCGAGAATGGCGGCGACGATCGCCTGCCGGATCTGGGCCTGGAGCGTCTGACCTGATTCCGCCGAAATCCGGAACAAGCCTGACCAGATCGCCGTATCGTTTCGCTGTGGCATGGGGACGTTTCCTGCAAGTCCAGTCTTTTGACTTCGCTGGACCATAGAAAGCTATCCTTGGTACAAGCAGTTGCACCAATCAATTTTTCTAATCCTATAGATTTATGCCAGTGAACCTTTCCAGCGCCGGTTGCAAACAGACCCAGTTGAATCGATTGAAATTTGCCGCGATAGTCCGCCGCGACGCCTCTCAATGAGTCCGTAGGTCTGCTAGGATGACTTTGCAGGCGATGCGGGCAGAGCAAAATTCCGGAGTTCCAAGGTGATCGACCAACCTTTCAAGGCGGCGCTGGCCGCGCTTCGCAACCACCACGAGGACGCGCCGAAGAACTTGCGGGCGGCGTTCGCCTCCGACCCGAAGCGGTTCCAGCATTTTTCCGCCTCCGATGATGACCTTTTGCTCGATTGGTCGAAATGCGCCGTCAACGCCGAGACCATGGCGCTGCTGGAGAAGCTGGCGCAGGCGGTCGATCTCGAAGGCAGGCGTGCGTCAATGTTTGCCGGTGCGCGTATCAACCTCACCGAGGACCGGGCGGTGCTGCACACGGCGCTGCGCAACCCGCGCGGCGAGCCGGTGATGCTGGACGGGCACGACGTGACGACTGACATTCATGCCGTGCTCGATGCCATGTCGGCCTTCGCCGACGACGTTCGCTCGGGCAAGGCCGCGGGCGCCACCGGCAAGAAGATCACCGACATCGTCAATATCGGCATTGGCGGTTCCGACCTTGGCCCGGCCATGGCAACGCTGGCGCTGGCGCCCTATCACGACGGGCCGCGCGCGCATTTCGTCTCCAATATCGACGGCGCCCATATCCACGACACTCTGAAAGGCCTCGACGCAGGCACAACGCTGTTCATCATCGCGTCGAAGACCTTCACCACGGTCGAAACCATGACCAACGCCGCCACCGCGCGGCGCTGGGTCGAGGAGAAGCTCGGCCCCAAGGCGGTGGGCCATCACTTCGCCGCCGTGTCGACGGCCCTCGACAAGGTGGCCGCCTTCGGCATCGAGCCGTCACGTGTGTTCGGTTTCTGGGACTGGGTCGGCGGCCGCTACTCCTTGTGGTCGGCGATCGGCTTGCCGATCATGATCGCCATCGGGCCGAAGGATTTCCGCGCGTTCCTGGCTGGCGCGCACGCCATGGACCGGCATTTCGCCACCGCACCGCTGCTCAAGAACATTCCTGTGCTGATGGGCCTCGTCGGCTTCTGGCACCGGGTGGTGTGCAACTATCCAGCCCGTGCCGTCATCCCCTACGACCAGCGCCTGTCGCGCCTGCCGGCCTATCTGCAGCAGCTCGACATGGAATCGAACGGCAAGAGCGTGACGATTTCGGGCGGCGGCGTGGTGACGCCGACGGGCCCGCTGGTGTGGGGCGAACCCGGCACCAACGGCCAGCACGCCTTCTTCCAACTGCTGCACCAGGGCACCGATTTCATTCCGGTCGAGTTCCTGGCGGCGGCCGAAGGCCATGAGCCCGACCTCAAGGAGCATCACGACCTGCTGCTCGCCAATTGCCTGGCACAGTCGGAAGCGCTGATGAAGGGCCGCACGCTCGAGGAAGCGCGGCGGCAGATGCTGACCAAGGGCATCAAATCCGAAGAGGTCGACAAGATCGCGCCGCACCGCGTCTTCTCGGGCAATCGCCCGTCGGTGACGCTGCTCTACCGCAAGCTCGACCCGCACATGCTCGGCCGGCTGATCGCGCTCTATGAGCACCGCGTCTTCGTCGAGGCGCAGCTGTTTGGCATCAACGCCTTCGATCAATGGGGCGTGGAACTCGGCAAGGAACTTGCCACCGGGCTACTGCCTGTCGTGGATGGACGAGAAAATGCCGCGCGTCATGACTCCTCGACAGCCGGCCTCGTGGAGCATATCCACCGCCTCAGAGCGCCGCGCGAGCAGTAGCTGCGAACGGCGCCGCTGGCATTGCACCTGCGCATCCGGCCTCCCGCCGGTGCGCAAGGTCGGAGGAGTGAGTGATTTGCGGGGCATCAAGGGCATACTTTTCGACAAGGACGGAACCCTTGTCGATTTCCAGGCGACATGGTTCGCCATCGGCGAAATGATGGCGCTGAAGGCGGCGGACGGTGACAAGACGCGGGCGACCGCACTGATGGAAGCCGCTGGCTACGATTTCACCGCCCATTGTTTCAAGGCCGATTCGGTGTTTGCAGCCGGCACCAACGCCGACATCGTCGATCTCTGGTATCCCGCAGCCAGCACCGCTGAGCGGGCGGCGATGGTCAGGCATTTCGACGAGGTGACGGCGGAGGAAGGTGCGGCCAAGGCCGTGGCCCTGCCCGGCAGCAAGGACGCGCTGGCAAGCCTGCACAGCGCCGGCTTCCGGCTCGGCGTCGCCACCAACGATTCGACCGGCGGTGCGGAAAAGACGCTGCTGTCGCTGGGCGTCGCCCAGATGTTCGACGCCGCCTATGGCTACGACGCGGTCGCCAACCCCAAGCCGGCGCCGGATGCGATCCACGCCTTTTCCGACCTGACCGGCTTGAAGCCGTCGGAGATCGCGATGGTCGGCGACAACCGCCACGACCTCGAAATGGCAAAAGCCGGCGGCGCGCTGGCAATCGCTGTGCTGTCGGGCACCGGCACGCGGGAATCGCTGACGCCGATGGCAGACGTTGTGCTCGATTCGATCGCCGATCTGCCAGCCTACCTAGCCGGCAAGGCCTGACCGGCTCGCCCCACTCCACGCAAGAGACACCGATGGCCGCAGAACTGACCATCCGCCGGGCGCACCGCGCGGACCTGCCCGAACTGGTGCAGCTCTACCGCCATCTGGTGCCTGACGAACCGGTCAGCACCGGACATGCGGAAGAAATCTGGGAACGGTTCTCGCACTCGAAGGACCCGGCAACGCTGGGATTCTACCGCAGCGCGGGGTTCCAGACGACCAAAACCGGATTTGAGATGAGACGGCTGCCGGTGAGAGAAAGCTGAGCCGGAAGACGCGTAGCGATCCTTCCCACCCCCTCTGCCCTGCCGGAAATCTCCCCCGCAAGGGGGAGATCAGACGTCATAGCGACTTTCGCCAATCGCCAGCGTTGCAGGACTTGCTGTGGCGTCCGAGCTGCCGAGCTCCTCCCTTGCGGGGAGATGTCCGGGACAGAGAGGCGTGGGAAGGAATGAAACTAGGCCTCACGAACCTTCCAACCCCGAAGCCTCTACTCGAACACGATCGTCGGCGTTGCCGCTTCGGCGGCGCCCTTTTCTTCCTGCAGTCGCTCCCAGACCTTGGTCGCGATGTCACGATAGATTTTGGCTTCAGCCCCCTCCGGTTTCGATACCGTCACCGGCGTGCCGGCATCGGAGCTTTCGCGGATGCCCATTTCCAGCGGCACTTCACCGAGGAAGGTGACGCCGAGGCGCTCGGCTTCCTTGCGCGCGCCGCCATGGCCAAAGATGTCGTAGCGCGTGCCGGTATCCGGGGCGATGAAGTAGCTCATGTTCTCGACAATGCCGAGCAGCGGCACGTCGACCTTCTTAAACATGTTCAAGCCCTTGCGGGCGTCGATCAAGGCCAGGTCCTGCGGTGTCGAGACGATGACCGCACCTGCCAGCGGCACCTGCTGGGCCATGGTCAGCTGAGCGTCGCCGGTACCTGGGGGCATGTCGACGACGAGCACGTCGAGCGGACCCCATTCGACCTCGCGCAGCATCTGGGTCAGCGCCGACATGACCATCGGGCCGCGCCAGATCATCGGCGTTTCCTCGTCGACGAGGAAGCCCATCGACATGACCTTGAGGCCGTAGTTCTGCATCGGCTTGAGGATCTTGCCGTCGACAGTTTCCGGGCGGCCATGGATGCCAAGAAGCTTGGGCATCGAGGGGCCATAGATGTCAGCGTCGAGCACGCCGACCTTGAGGCCGTTGGCGGCGAGGCCGAGCGCGATGTTGACCGCAGTCGTCGACTTGCCGACGCCGCCCTTGCCTGAGGCGACCGCGATGATCGAGGCGATGCCGGGCACACCGCGCTTACCCTGCGACTGCGAGGCTGGCGCGTGCTGGGCGGGACGCGCAGCCGGAGCTGGTGCTGGACGCGGTGCTGCGGGCTTTGCCGGCACCGGCGCTTCCATGCCGCCGCCCTTCTTCTCCGCGGTCAGGGCCACGACGGCGCCGTTGACGCCGGGGATTGCCTTGACGACGCGTTCGGCTGCGGCCCGCAGCGGCTCCATCTCCTGGGCGCGCGCGGCCGGAACGGTGATCGAGAAGAACACCTTGCCGTCGGCAATGAAGATATCGGAGACCAATCCGAGATCGACGATGTTGCCTGAGAAATCCGGGCCGTTGACCGTCTTGAGACGATCCACAACGATTTCCTTGGTGACTGTCATGTGTCGAACCTGCTGCTACATGTTGCACGTCAGATAATGCAGTTTGCCGCAAGAACCAAGCTACCCGAAATGGCAGTGATCTTCGCCCTGTGGGCGATCCAGCCGATCACGTCCTGTTTTCGCGGCAAAAGAAATTTTCGACCCCATGTAGGATCGGCACCGTCTGCACCGTCCTTGGGGCATAGAAGCGCAATCATCTGGAGAGCAGCGATGAAAATCGTCAATTATCTCTTCTTCAACGGAAACTGCCGCGAAGCTTTCGAGTTCTATGCCAAAGTATTCGATGGCGAAATCGTCGGCATGCTTACTCACCGTGAAACGCCAGCCAGCAAGGACGTCTCCGAGGAATGGCAGGACAAGATCATCAATGCCCAGCTCGTCATCGGCGACCAGTCGATTATGGCCTCGGATTCACCACCGCAGTACCGGACGGAAATGTCGGGATTTTCGGTGTCGGTCGATATTGACGATCTGGCCAGGGCCGAACGCATTTTTGCGGCACTTGCCGATGGCGGCACCATCAACATGCCTTTCAGCCCGACCTTCTGGGCCAAGGGTTTCGGCATGGTGAAAGACACGTTCGGCACGCCGTGGATGATCAGCAGCGGCAACGCCGGCGAATAGACAGCACAAGCGAATTTACGAGGAAAGCATGACGCATTCAGCCATTGAAACTCCTGCAATCTCGAACCCGGCACTGTGGACCGGCCGCGTGTTGAGCGGCGCCCTGATCGCGTTCCTGGTCTTTGACGCGGTGATCAAGCTCGTGCCGCTGCAGGTGGTGATCGACACCACCGCCGCACTTGGCTTTCCGCCCGAACTGGCCCGGACGCTCGGCGTGCTGACGCTCGTGTGCACCGTACTCTATGCTTGGCCGCGGACGGCGATCCTCGGCGCGATCCTGCTGACCGGCTATCTCGGCGGCGCGATCGCCATCCACCTGCGCATCGGCAACCCGCTGTTTTCGCACACCTTGTTCGGCGTCTATCTCGGCCTGATGGCCTGGGGCGGGCTTTATCTGCGCGATCCGCGTCTGCGGGCGCTGATCCCGTTTAGCCGCTGATCAAGCCACATCCAAGGAAACGACAATGCAGATCCTCGTCATCATCCTCGCACTGGCCGTGCTTGCGATTCTCGTGATCCTGGCCATCGCGGCCACCAAGCCCGCCACCTTCACCATCCAGCGCACAACCGACATCGATGCCGCGCCGGACGCCATCTTTCCGCTGATCAACGACTTCCACAACTGGCGCGACTGGTCGCCGTGGGAAGCGCTCGACCCCGACCTCAAGCGCAAGATGAGCGGCGCGGAGTCCGGCCGGGGCGCTGTCTACGAATGGGAAGGCAACAAGAAGGTCGGCAGCGGCCGGATGGAGATCACCGAAGCTGCGGCACCGAACAAGGTGGCCATCAAGCTCGACTTCCTGAAGCCGTTCGAAGCGCACAATGTGGCTCGCTTCACCATCGAGCCGCAGGGCACAAAAACGCGTCTGAACTGGGCAATGACCGGTCCGTCGCCGTTCATGTCCAAGGTGATGCAGGTGTTCATGAACTTCGACAAGATGGTCGGCAAGGACTTCGAAAAGGGCCTCGCCAGCATCAAGGCAATCGCCGAACGCAAGCGCCTTGCCGGCTCGTGAAAAGGCTGACCTGACGTAGCAAGACCTGTCGCCCCGCTGGGGCGGCACTATCTTCACCTCAATACCTGGCTTCATCCGAATGTGGGGGCAAACACAGAGGAGACTGACATGCTTGGTCAAATCAATGCCGTTGCCAATCTCGCCGTCAAGGATCTCGGACGCGCCAAGACCTTCTACGAGCGCACGCTCGGCCTCAAGGAGGTCGACCATATGGACGAGGACGTGTCGGTGCTGAAGAGCGGCGACACCGTGATCAACGTCTACCGCTCGGAATATGCCGGGACCAACAAGGCGACAGCAGTCACCTGGGCCGTTGGCGGCAAGATCGACAGGCTGGTCGAGGAGTTGAGGGCGAAAGGCGTGACATTCGAGCACTACGACATGCCCGATGTCAGGCTCGAAGGCGACGTCCATGTATTCGGCGACCTCAGGGTCGCCTGGTTCAAGGATCCCGACGGCAACATCCTCAACCTGATCAACCAATGATTTTGATACGGTAGTCCCTTGTGAAGACTGGCTAATCCGGCCGGCGCCGGATAGCCTTCGGGCATGATCGACAAGCTTGAGTTCTTCATCGCACTCGCAAGAGAGCAACATTTCGGACGCGCCGCCGAGGAATGCGGCGTCACCCAGCCGACGCTGTCCGCCGGCATCAAGCAGCTCGAGGACATCCTCGGCGTGATGCTGGTGCAGCGCGGCTCGCGCTTCCAAGGCCTGACGCCAGAGGGGCGCCAGGTGCTGGACTGGGCACGGCGCATCGTTGGCGACACCCGGGCCATGCGCGAGGAAATGCGCGCCGCCCGCCACGGTCTTTCCGGGCGTATCCGCATCGCAGCCATCCCGACAGCGCTTGCGATGGTGCCTAGGCTGACGACTCCGTTCCGCGAAAAACATCCCGGCGTCACCTTCTCGATCCTGTCGCGCACCTCGATCGAGGTTTTGTCGCTGCTCGGCAATTTCGAGATCGACGCGGGAATCACCTATCTCGACAACGAGCCGCTCGGCCGGGTGACCAGCGTGCCGCTTTATGCCGAGCGCTACCAGCTGATCACGGCGGTGGGCAACGAATATTCCGATCGCGACAAGGTGACGTGGGAAGAGGTGAGCACGCTGCCGCTGTGCCTTTTGACCCCCGACATGCAGAACCGCCGCATCATCGACCAGCATCTCGCCGACGCCGGCGTTCAGGTGCGGCCGACACTCGAATCGAACTCGATGATCGTGCTGTTTTCACACATCAGGACCGGCAAATGGTCGTCGATCATGCCGCTCAACCTGGCGGAAACGTTCGGTTTTGCCGAACCGATCAGGGCTATTCCTATCGTCGAACCGGATGCCAGCCACACCGTCGGGCTGGTCGTGGCGCGGCGTGACCCCAACACCACGCTGGTGCAGGCGCTGCTTGACGAAGCCATGACGCTGGCAGGCGATTTCCGTCGCAAGGCGTGAGCTATGATGCCCCTGCTTTCGTCCACTCGATAGAAAATTTTTATCATGTGACGAAACAGCTTTATTGATTCCGGCCCCAAAGATCGGGTTCAATAGGGATATAGCGCCCAAGTCAGGCGCCAGTGTCAGGGAGGGCGCTGCGTGGTCATGCAGCCAGCAAGTACCGAACTCGCCCAGCGAACCGCTGCGGTGATCAGCGAATTGAAGAGCCTCGAGGGTCCGCTGATCCCGATCCTTCATGGCGTCCAGGAGGAGTTTGGCTACGTTCCGCAGGAAACGCTGCCGATCATCGCCGAAGCGCTGAACCTGTCGCGCGCCGAAGTGCACGGCGTCTTCACCTTCTACCACGATTTCCGCCATCACCCGGCCGGCCGGCACGTGCTCAAGGTCTGCCAGGCCGAGGCCTGCCAGTCGATGGGCAGCGATGCGATCGCCGCCCAGATCAAGCAGAAGTTCGGCATCGGCTTCCACGAGACCAGCAAGGATGGCGCAGTCACGCTGGAGCCGATCTACTGCCTCGGCCTGTGCGCCTGCGCGCCCGCCGCGATGCTCGACGGCGAAGTGATCGGCCGGCTCGACGCCGACAAGATCGATGAAATCGCCGAGGAGATCCGCTCATGAGCGTGACGATCTACATTCCTGGCGATTCGGGTTCGCTGTCGCTCGGCGCCGAAAAGGTCGCCAAGGCGGTCGAAACAGAGATCGCGGCGCGCGGCATCGACGCCAAGATCGTGCGCAATGGCTCGCGTGGCCTGTACTGGCTCGAGCCGATGGTTGAAGTTGCAACCGAAGCTGGCCGCGTCGCTTACGGCCCGGTGTCCGCCAAGGACGTCGCCTCGCTTTTCGACGCCGGCCTCGCCAGTGGCGGCCAGCACAAGCTGTCGCTCGGCGATCCGGAAAAACTGCCCTTCATCGCCAAGCAGACGCGCCTGACCTTTGCCCGTTGCGGCATCACCGACCCGATTTCGCTGGAAGACTACGAAGCGCATGGCGGCCTCGTTGGCCTGCGCAAGGCGGTTGCCATGGCGCCCGCCGACATCGTCAAGCAGGTGACCGAGTCCGGACTGCGCGGCCGCGGCGGCGCAGGCTTCCCGACCGGCATCAAGTGGAAGACCGTCCTCGATACGCCCGGCGAGCAGAAATACATCGTTTGCAACGCCGACGAGGGCGACTCGGCAACCTTTGCCGACCGCATGATCATGGAAGGCGACCCGTTCGTTCTGATCGAAGGCATGGCGATTGCCGGCCTCGCGACACACGCGACCAAGGGCTACGTCTACATCCGCTCGGAGTATCCGCACGCTATCGTTGCGATGGAAAAGGCGGTCAAGGTGGCGCGCCGCGCCGGCGTGCTCGGCAAGAGCGTTCTCGGATCCTCCCAAGGCTTCGACATCGAGATTCGCTCGGGTGCCGGCGCCTATGTCTGCGGCGAAGAGACCTCGCTGCTCAACAGCCTCGAGGGCAAGCGCGGCGTGGTTCGCGCCAAGCCGCCGCTGCCGGCGATCCAGGGCCTGTTCGGCAAGCCGACAGTCATCAACAACGTCATCTCGCTCGCCTCCGTGCCAATCGTCATGGACAAGGGCGCCCAATACTACAAGGACTTCGGCATGGGCCGCTCGCGCGGCACCATCCCGATCCAGATCGCCGGCAACGTCAAGCATGGCGGCCTGTTTGAAGTGGCTTTCGGCCTGACGCTGGGCGAGATCGTCGACGAGATCGGCGGCGGCACCGCAACCGGCCGCCCGGTCAAGGCAGTGCAGGTCGGCGGCCCGCTCGGCGCCTATTTCCCGCGCGCACTGTTCGACACGCCGTTCGACTACGAGGAATTCGCCAAGCGCGACGGCCTGATCGGCCATGCCGGCATCACCGTGTTCGACGACAGCGCCGACATGCTGAAGCAGGCACGCTTTGCCATGGAATTCTGCGCCATCGAAAGCTGCGGCAAGTGCACGCCCTGCCGCATCGGCTCGACGCGCGGCGTCGAGACGCTCGACAAGCTCAAGCAGAACATCGAGCCGGAAAAGCAGCTCGCGCTGGTGACCGACCTCTGCAACACGATGAAGTTTGGTTCGCTGTGCGCACTGGGTGGCTTCACGCCCTACCCCGTGATGAGCGCCATCAACCATTTCCCCGAAGATTTCCGGCCGGCAGCGGTCGCCCAGGCAGCGGAATAGGAGACGAGATCATGGGTCTCATCCACGAAATCGATTTTGGCACTCCCGCCTCCAAGTCTGAAAAGCAGATCACGCTGACCGTCGACGGCTTCGAGGTCACAGTGCCGGAAGGCACCTCGATCATGCGCGCCTCGATGGAAGCGGGCATTGCCATTCCGAAACTCTGCGCCACCGACATGGTCGACGCCTTCGGCTCGTGCCGGCTTTGCCTGGTCGAGATCGAGGGCCGCAACGGCACGCCGTCGTCCTGCACGACGCCTGTCATGCCCGGGATGGTGGTCCACACCCAGACTGGCCGTCTCAAGGACATCCGCAAGGGCGTGATGGAGCTCTACATCTCCGATCACCCGCTCGACTGCCTGACCTGTGCCGCCAACGGCGACTGCGAACTGCAGGACATGGCGGGTGCTGTCGGCCTGCGCGACGTGCGCTACGGCTATGAAGGCGACAACCACGTTCGCGCCAAGAATGACGGCGTCGAAAACTTCAAGTGGATGGCCAAGGACGAGTCCAATCCGTACTTCACCTACGATCCGTCCAAGTGCATCGTCTGCTCGCGCTGCGTGCGGGCCTGCGAAGAGGTGCAGGGCACGTTTGCACTGACCATCGAAGGCCGCGGCTTCGGCAGCCGTGTTTCGCCCGGTGCGCATGAACTGTTCCTCGACAGCGAGTGCGTGTCCTGCGGCGCCTGCGTGCAGGCCTGCCCGACGGCGACGCTGACGGAAAAGTCGGTGATCGAGATCGGCCAGCCCGAACACTCCGTCGTCACCACCTGCGCCTATTGCGGCGTCGGCTGCTCGTTCAAGGCGGAGATGCGCGGCGACGAGCTGGTGCGCATGGTGCCGTGGAAGGACGGCAAGGCCAATCGTGGCCACTCCTGCGTCAAGGGCCGCTTCGCCTATGGTTATGCCACGCACAAGGAACGCATCCTCAACCCGATGATCCGCGAGAAGATCACCGATCCGTGGCGCGAAGTGTCATGGGAAGAGGCGCTGACGCATACGGCCAAGGAATTCCGCCGCATCCAATACCAGTATGGCCGCGGCGCCATCGGCGGCATCACCTCCTCGCGCTGCACCAATGAGGAAACCTTCCTCGTCCAGAAGCTGATCCGCCAGGGCTTCGGCAACAACAACGTCGACACTTGTGCCCGCGTCTGCCACTCGCCGACTGGCTACGGCCTCGGCCAGACCTACGGTACGTCGGCCGGCACCCAGGACTTCGACTCGGTCGAAGACACCGACGTCGCGCTGATCATCGGCGCCAACCCGGCATCGGCTCACCCGGTGTTCGCTTCGCGCCTGAAGAAGCGCCTGCGCGCCGGCGCCAAGCTGATCGTCATCGATCCGCGCCGCACCGAGATGGTGAAGTCGGCCCATATCGAGGCTGAGCACCACCTTGCGCTGAAGCCGGGCACGAACGTCGCCGTGGTTACCGCAATCGCGCATGTCGTCGTCACCGAAGGCCTGTTCGACGAGAAGTTCATCCGCGAACGCTGCGACTGGTCGGAATTCCAGGATTATGCCGAGTTCGTCTCGGACCCGCGCCACAGCCCCGAGGAAGTCGAAAAGCTGTCGGGCGTTCCGGCTGAGACCATCCGTGGTGCCGCGCGCCTCTACGCAACCGGCGGCAATGGCGCGATCTATTACGGCCTCGGCGTTACCGAGCACAGCCAGGGTTCGACGACCGTCATCGGCATCGCCAACCTCGCCATGCTGACCGGCAATATCGGCCGCAAGGGCGTCGGCGTGAACCCGCTGCGCGGCCAGAACAACGTCCAGGGCGCCTGCGACATGGGCTCGTTCCCGCACGAACTGCCGGGCTACCGCCACATTTCGGGCGACGCCGTGCGCGACATCTATGACAGCCTGTGGGGCGTCAAGCTCGACAACGAGCCGG
This sequence comes from Aminobacter carboxidus, assembly GCF_014863355.1. Classification (GTDB taxonomy): domain Bacteria; phylum Pseudomonadota; class Alphaproteobacteria; order Rhizobiales; family Rhizobiaceae; genus Aminobacter; species Aminobacter carboxidus. The sequence continues at coordinate 142,631 of NZ_JACZEP010000004.1, forward strand.
GCCTGCGCATTCCCAACATGCTGGATGCCGCCGTCGACGGTACTTTCAAGGGCATCTACATCCAGGGCGAAGACATCCTGCAGTCGGACCCCGACACCAAGCACGTGTCTGCCGGCCTGGAAGCCATGGAATGCGTCGTCGTTCAGGACCTGTTCCTCAACGAGACCGCCAATTACGCCCACGTCTTCCTGCCTGGCTCGACCTTCCTCGAAAAGGACGGCACCTTCACCAACGCCGAGCGCCGCATCAACCGTGTGCGCAAGGTGATGGCACCGAAGAACGGCCTCGCCGACTGGGAAGTGACGCAGCGCCTCGCCCAGGCGATGGGCCTGAACTGGAACTACAAGCACCCGTCCGAGATCATGGACGAGGTCGCCAAGACGACGCCGAGCTTCGCCAACGTCTCCTATGAATTCCTGGAGAAGATGGGCTCGGTGCAGTGGCCGTGCAACGAAAAGGCGCCGGAAGGCACGCCGATCATGCACATCGACGGCTTCGTCCGCGGCAAGGGCAAGTTCATCCGCACCGAGTATGTCGCGACCGACGAAAAGACCGGCCCGCGCTTCCCGCTGCTTTTGACCACCGGGCGCATCCTCAGCCAGTACAATGTCGGCGCGCAGACCAGGCGCACCGAAAACGTCGCCTGGCATGCCGAGGACTTGCTGGAAATCCACCCGCACGATGCCGAAAATCGCGGCCTGCGCGATGGCGATTGGGTGCGGCTGCAAAGCCGGGCCGGCGAAACGACGCTCAGGGCACAGATCACCGACAGGGTGTCGCCGGGCGTCGTCTACACGACCTTCCACCACCCCGACACGCAGGCCAACGTCATCACCACCGACTTCTCGGACTGGGCAACCAACTGTCCGGAGTACAAGGTGACGGCGGTCCAGGTCGGCGCCTCCAACGGGCCGTCGGAGTGGCAGAAGGGCTATAACGAGCAGGCGCAGCAGAGCCGCCGCATTGCCGGCCATCTGGAAGCCGCGGAGTAAGAACCGGCTATGTCCGCCTTGGCAACAACGACCAAGAAGGATGCCTATGAAAGGCTCCTTCGCATCTGCGAGAAGCAAGGCGCCGAACTGGACCAGTTCCTTCTTGATGTTCAAGGAACTGTTGCAGATGAGGACTTCGCCAAGCTGCGCTTGATGGTTGGGGAAATAATGGGGTACGGCCACTACGATAGATTCGTGGCCATTGCTAAAGAATTTCCCGAACTGAAACCGGCGTGGATGACGTGATGACCGACCGCCCCGCCGTCACTCAGACCAGCCGTCTCGCCCGCCGAGCGAGCGGCACGACGGTGGCCAATCGCATGGTGCCGGAGGAGACGCCGATCGCGCTGTCTTATGGCGGCACCACCCATGCGGTGATGATGGCAAGCCCGGCCGACTTCGAGGATTTCGCGCTCGGCTTTTCGCTGACCGAAGGCATCATCGGCTCGGTCGAAGAGATCGAGTCGATCGAGGTGCTTGACGTCGAGGCCGGCATCGACATCCAGATCAGGCTCAAGGACAAGGCCAACAAGCGCTTCGAGCAGCGCCGCCGCCGCCTCGCCGGCCCTGTCGGTTGTGGCCTCTGCGGCATCGAATCCATCGAGGAAGCGATGCGTTCGGTCGACGACGTACACCAGCCGAAGCTTGGGCTTTTGGCCGATGACATTGTCCAGGCGGTGAAACTCTTGTCCAAGGTCCAGCCGCTGCATGCTGAGACCGGCGCGGTACACGCCGCCGGCTTCTATGTGCCAGGCAAGGGCATTGTCGCGGCGCGCGAGGATGTCGGCCGCCACAACGCGCTCGACAAGCTCGCCGGCGCGCTCGACAAGGCCCACATCGACGGTGGTTCGGGCGCCGTGGTGGTGACCAGCCGCGTATCGGTGGAAATGGTCCAGAAGACGGCGGCCATCGGCGCGCCCTTCATCATTGCCGTGTCGGCGCCGACCGCATTGGCCATCCGTACCGCCGAACAGGCCGGCATGACGCTGATTGCGCTCGTGCGTGGCGACGATTTCGACATCTTCACCCATCCAGACCGCGTCAGTACCGGAGCCGCCAAAAATGTCGCATGAAGAGCACAGGATGGGGACGAAGGAAAAGCTCGTCTACATGGCGAACCAGATCGCGACCTTCTTCGAAACCAAGCCGCATGACGAGGGCGTGGCGGGTGTTGCCAAGCACATCAACGATTTCTGGGATCCGCGCATGCGGCGCCAGTTCTTCGAGATGTTCGATGAAGGCGGCAAGGGCATGAAGCCGCTGGTGATCGAAGCGGCCGCAACGATCCGCCGCCCCAGGCAGGACGCCGCCTGAAAGGCAGGAGCGGGGATGGGCGAGGCCCTCACCTTCCAGCCTGAAACCTGTTATGTTAGCCACTCCTGATGCAAATTCGCAGGCGGAATGGCTGTGCCAAGGCCGATCGCTACTCGATATGCGCGCAGCGGTGACGTCCGGATCGCCTATCAGGTGGTTGGCCAGGGTCCGTTCGACCTCGTCTTCGTTCCCGGCTTCATCTCCAATCTCGATCTGCACTGGGAAGACGAAGGCTACAGCCGGCTGCTGTCGCGCCTCTCCACATTCTCCCGCCTGATCCTGTTCGACAAGCGCGGTACCGGGCTTTCCGACCGCGTCGACACGAACGCCCTGCCAAGCCTCGAAACGCGCATGGACGACGTGCGCGCGGTGATGGATGCGGCCGGATCCAGCCGCGCGGCGATCCTCGGGGCCTCCGAGGGTGCGCCGATGGCGATACTGTTTGCCGCCACCTATCCCGAACGGACACGCTCGCTGGTGCTTTATGCCGGCTACGCCCATTTCCACAAATGGGTGATGGACCCGGCACGGCTGCAGGGCTTCATCGACGCGGCCGAGACATGCTGGGGCACTGGTGCCACGCTGCAGAACTTTGCGCCAGGACGCCTCGACGATATCAGGTTCGCCACCTGGTGGGCACGCTTCGAGCGTCTGTCGGCGAGCCCTACGGCGGCGGCGGCACTGGCGCGGATGAACGCCGAAATCGACGTGCGCGGCGTGCTGGGCAGCATCCGCGCGCCGACGCTGCTGATCCACCGTCGCAACGATGTGCGGGTCGCCCCCGACGCCAGCCGCTACCTGGCGCGGAAAATTCCAGACGCACGGCTCGCCGAGATCAGCGGGCGCGACCATCCCATCTGGACCGGCGACGTCAACCGTGTCGCCGACCTGATCGAGGAGTTCCTGACCGGCACACATGCGCCGCCTGACACCGAGCGGGTTCTGGCCGCACTGCTGGTGACGCGTGTCTCGGACACGGCGCGACTCGGCGACCGGATGTGGAGCGAACGCAGCCTGCGCTTCCAGGAAACGCTACGCCTGCTGGTCGGCCGCCATGGCGGCCGCATCGTCGACCAGTATGGCGACGTGGTTGTATCCCGCTTTGACGGGCCGGCGCGCGCCATCAGATGTGCGGCCGCACTGCGCGACGCAGCACAAGGCATCGGCATTGCGAGTGCCCAGGGCGTGCATGTCGGCGAGATCGAGGCACGCGGCCCGCCATCGGGACTGACCGTGCGTGTCGCCATCAAGATCGCCGAGCATGCCGGGCGCGGCAGCATCCTGGCGTCGCGGCTTGTCTCCGAAATCGCGACCGGTTCGGGTCTGCATTTCGTCGACGCCGGCCACCTGCCGCTGGACGACCTCGACGGCCCGCTGGCGCTGGTCGAGGCGACGTCGGAACAGCACCTCGAACCGGCATGCCGCAGCCGGACACCTGCATCGGTCGAGCCATCGGCACTGACGGCACGCGAGAACGAGGTCGTCGCACTCATCGCCGACGGCAAGAGCAACGCCGCCATCGCCATCGAACTCAGCCTCAGTGAGCACACGGTGAAGCGCCATGTCGCCAATATACTGACCAAGCTCGACCTGCCCTCGCGGGCGGCGGCGGCGGCATTCGCGGTGCGGCAGACTGGCCCGGACGGGCCATAGGACCAATGGCCTTTTCGGGCGAAGCGACGACGCGGCGCCGGGGACTACAGTTTTCCGATGCAGGCAGGGCGGAAACAGCGCCTCGAAACTGCGAAGGAGGAAGACATGACAAAGGCAAGTGGAATGCTCACCACGCTGGCGATGGCAGCCGGTTTCGCCGTCTTGGCCGCATCGAGCGCCGGCGCCGAAGGCGCCTCGGCCGAGGCAACCTACAAGGACATCGAAGCGACGCTCGGCTCGGTGCCCAGCTTCTTCAAGGCGTTTCCCGAGTCGGGCATTTCAGGCGCCTGGGCCGAGTTCAAGGGCGTTCAGCTCAATCCCAAGACCGCGCTGAACGGCAAGACCAAGGAACTTGTCGGCCTGGCCGTCGCCGCCCAGATCCCATGCGACTACTGCATCTATTTCCACACTGCGGCGGCCAAGGCCAATGGCGCGACGGACGAAGAGATCCGCGAGGCGGTGGCGATGGCGGCGATCGTTCGCCACTGGTCGACGGTGCTGAACGGCATGCAGGTCGACTACCCGCAGTTCAAGCAGGAGGTCGACACGGCAATGGCCGCTGCCAAGGCGAAGTCGCAATAGCTTTTCGGGTCCCGGCTGGGACCGTCAACACAACGCCGCCGAAAGGCCGGCCGACAGGAGGATAAGATGCTTGCCACCAAGGAAGCCGTCACCGGTGCCTCGATCAAAAAGGCGATCGAAAGCCGCGACGGGCCGATGCTTTCCAGCTTCTACGCCGACGACGCGCTGGTGCGCGTCATCGACCGCAACAACCCGCCCAGCAAGCCGCGCGAGATCCACGGCCGGGCTGCGATCACCACATTCTGGGATGACATCTGCAGCCGCGCGATGAGCCATCGCGTCGACCTGACCATTGCGCAAGGCGACAACCTCGCCTTCTCGCAGGACTGCGCCTACCCCGACGGCACCAAGGTCTTCTGCGCTGCCATGCTGGAACTCAAGGATGGCAAAATCGCGCGGCAGACCGTCGTGCAGGCCTGGGACGAGTGATCGGATGCGGGCGAATGGTCGCCCGCCAGATGGGAGGAAGCCATGTTCGTCGCACGATGGAAGATCGATGCCCGCTTCGGGCACAAGCAGAGCGCCATCGATCTGTTGCGCCAATGGGAGCGGGAAATCGGCCCGCAGGCCGGAACCGACAAGATGGCCATGCAGATCCTGACCGGATCGATCGGCGCCAAGGAAGCCACAATCGAGGTCAACCACAACGTCGAAAGCCTGGCACAGATCGAAGAGATGTTCGCCAAGCTCTCCAAGGTCGACGCCCATGCCCAATGGGGAAAGAAACTCGAGCCTTTCGTGGTCTCAGGCTCGTCCTACTGGAACTTCTATCGGGTGATCCAGGATTAGCCGATCCTGTCTGCGGCGGGCAACAGCCGCCGCAGACCGAGGAGTCAGCCTAAGCTAGGAATGCGTTTCGCCCGGGGGATGGTCGCTCGCCCCCCGGGTGCTATGGCGCAGCGCCAGCAGAAAGACGATCTCGGCGACGACGACGATGGCGATGATGCGGAAGCCGATGGTCACCGGGTCGTGGTTGCTGTCGCGCATCAGATAGCCGCCGATCAGGAAAGCAGCGTTCCAGACGAAGGCGCCTGTCACCGTGGCCAGCGCGAAGGGCACGAAGGACAGCCTGAGCACCCCCGCCTCGAGCGCGAGATAGGTCCGCGCGACCGGCACCAGCTGGGCGATCAGCGAAGCGCGGAAGTTGTTGCGGCGATAGGCCTGCGTCAGCTTCAGATAGGTCGCATGCTTGAGAAAGATGAACTTGCCGAAGCGCCTGACCGCTGCATCGGCGCGGTCAGGTCCCAGCCAGTTGCCGCCGGTGTACCAGATCATCGATCCCAGTGTCGAACCGAGCGTGGTCGCAAACATCAGCGCGACAAGCATCGGCACGTCGGATGCCGCCGTCATGCCGAGGAACAACAGCAGCACGTGCGAGGGCGGGACAGGCGAGATCTTCTCGGTGAAGGCAAGACATGCCGCGCCAAGCAGACCGAAGCCCAGGAACGATGGAATCATGAAAAGCGCCAGTCGTAACTCTTTGCCGGCTTCATCCTTGTGATCCGATAGACGGCCGCCGGCGGCAGGTTGCGGAAGGTATGGCCAATGCGTGTCACTTCGAGATCGAGCCTGTCGAGAAGCGGCTGATCAATAGGGCACCGGAAGCCGTATGTGAATAGGTACATCGCCCCTTCGGGCCTGAGGTTGGCGAAAACGCCTTCGAGAATGGCGAGCGTCTGGCGCGGCGGGATCGCCAGGAACGGCAAGCCGCTGACGGCCGCGCCAGCGACCGGGCCGTCATAGATCGGCCGGTAACGCAGGTCGGCTGCATCCATCTCCAGCACCCGTGACTTGGGGAAGCGGCACCTGAGCAAATGGGCGAAATCGCTGTTGAACTCGATCAGCGTCATGTCGCTTTCCCTGACGCCACGCGCCAGCATGGCGCGGGTGAACGGCCCGGTGCCGGCGCCAAGTTCGAGGACTGGTCCGGTCTCTGGCCCGAGCTCCTGGGTCATCAGCGTTGCCAGGCTGGAGCTGGACGGCGCTATCGACGCGACCTTGAGTGGTGCGGTGGCCCATGCCATGAGAAAGGATAAAGTGTCATTTGCGGCCATTGCGAACCTCTTTCGAAATCGTCGGGCGGCGAATCGGTCGCCAGCCTTTAGCGAAAGCTGTTTGAGGCCGCTGGATTACACATGCATTGCGTCAAAGGCACAGAAGCAGGCATTTTGGCGGCTGCCCCCATTTGCCGTCCTATCGCGCAATGCTTCTGCAATGTTGGGGGAATAGCCGGGCGGCACCGAGGGGCGCTTCGAGGAATGAAATGCGCATACTGCTTGTGGAAGACGAGCCAGAACTGGCGTCGGCTTTGAAGACGGCGTTGCGGCGATACGACATGGTGGTGGATCACGCCGCATCGCTGCTGGAGGCCGGCGACTTTGCCGCCAGCGAGAACTACGACGCGATCCTGCTCGACCGGCAGTTGCCCGACGGCGACGGCCTGACGCTGGTGCCGAAGATTCGCGCCCGCGGCAACGCAACGCCGGTGCTGGTGCTGACGGCACGCAGCGACACCTCCGACAAGGTCGACGGGCTCGACATGGGCGCCGACGACTACCTGGCCAAGCCTTTCGCCTTCGAGGAACTGCTGGCACGGCTGCGCGCCCTGCTGCGCCGGCCGGCCAATGTGCAAACGCAGGTCATCCGTGCCGGCGACCTTGCCTTTGACCTCGGCCATCGCGAGGTTCTGGTTCGCGGCGAGCCGCTGACCCTGCCGCGCCGCGAACTGCTGGTGCTGGAGGCGCTGTTGCGCCGGACAGGCCGCATGGTGCAACGTTCGTCGCTGATGGAAGCGGTGTTCGGCCTCGACGACGAGATCCAGTCCAATGCGCTCGACACGCATGTGTCGCGGCTGCGCCGCAAGCTGGCTGAGGCCGACGCCAAGGTCGAGATCAACGGCGTGCGCGGCGTCGGCTACCTCCTGCGCGAGATTTCATGACCATTCAGAAAATCATCCGCCTGGGGGGGCGCTTCTTCCGCCCCATCTCGCTGAAATGGCGGCTGGTATGGCGGCTGGTGATCCTGCAAGTGATCCTGCTGACGCTGCTGATTGCCATGATCCTCGGTGCCCTGATCGTCACCGGCGTCATCCCGGACAATTATGAGGGCCGGGCGGTCGACGTGCTGCGCAAGGTGGTACGCCGGGACGATGCCGGCGAGCTTGTGCTCAAGAGCACGCCGCGTTTGACGGAACTGCGCGAGGAAGTGCCTGACCTCTGGTTCGTGCTGCGCGACGAGCAAGGGCACTCGTTGAAAGAGGGCACGATTCCACCCGAATTCACCCGTATGGCCGCGGCGCTCGATCATATCGACAACGCCAAGCTGGTCTGGAAAAAGGGATCGACGCTGCCGGCCGCGACGGTGATGTGGTATGACACCAGCGCTGGAAAGATCCAGATATTCACCGGCGCGCAAGGCCGTTTCAAGGTATCTGCGCTGCTCGACGTGACGCCGGAAATAATCATGGAAATCATCCTGCCGATCGGCGGGGTGATGGCAGTTGCGACGCTGCTGGTGATCCCTCTGGTGGTGCGCAGCGCCTTCCGGGGGCTGAGACAGGCCGCCGCGCTGGCCGAGAAGATCGACATCGACGAGCGCGGCATGCGGCTGCCGGTCGAGCGCATCCCTTCGGAGATCGCGCCACTGGTCAGGGCCGTCAACGGCGCGCTCGACCGCCTCGACAAAGGTTATGAGCGGCACAAACGCTTCCTGATCGACGCCGCGCATGAGTTGCGAACGCCGGTCGCCATCCTCAACACCCGCATCACCTCGCTGCCGGCGACGCCCGAGCGGGCGCGGCTGCTGCAGGACACGGCGCGGCTGTCGACGCTGACCGACCAGTTGCTCGACATCCAACGCCTCGGCCGACAGAAACAGCAGTTCACCCGCTTCGACCTCGTGGCGGTGGCGCGCGGGGTCGTTGTCGATCTCGCGCCGATGGCTTTTGCCGCCGGCTACGAGATGTCGTTCGAGCCAGCGCGCGGTGAGCTGTTCGCCAATGGCGATCGCACCGCCGTCGAGCGCGCCATCACCAATCTGGTGCAGAACGCCATCGAGCATGGCGGCAACGCCGGCAGGATCACCATCGGCGTCAACAGCCCGGCCACGATCGAGGTTTCCGACGAAGGTGACGGCGTGCCCGCGGCCGAGCGGGAGAAGATCTTCGAGCCGTTCTACCGCCTGCGCCCTCGCGGCCATGGTGCTGGCCTTGGCCTCAACCTCGTGCATGAGATCATGCAGATCCATGGTGGCCGGATCGAACTCGCCGGCAGCGACAGGAAGGGCGCCTGCTTCAGGCTGGTCTTCGCGCAGGCGTGAGTCCCTGTCTCACCGCCCCGCGATGGTGAGCTGCGCGCCGGCGTCACCGAGCGCCTGGGCAAGATCTTCGGACGGCTGCCTGTCGGTGACGAGTTCGGTGAAGGCGGTGAAGCCGCAGACCTGGACCAGGCCCTTGCGGCCGAACTTGCTGTGGTCGGTGACGACGACCGAGCGCTGGCCACGCGCCAGCACGACGCGGGCGAACTCGGCTTCCTCTAGGTTGTAGTCCATGACGCCGTTTTCGGCGTCGACAGCACCGGCTGAGATCACCGCGTGGGTGACGGCGAAACGGCTGACGAACTCGATGGCCGAGACGCCGAAGGCCGCACCACTGTCGCTGCGCAATTCACCGCCGGCCATGTAGACCTTGTTGCCGTTCACCGTGGCGAGCGTGCGGGCGATGTCGGACGAATTGGTCACCACGGTCAGCCGGCGGTGGCCGAGCAGTTCCCGGGCAAGGTAGCTGGTGGTGGTGCCGGTATCGAGCATGACCGACTCGCCATCATGGATGGTGGCGGCGACGGCCTTGGCGATGGCGCGCTTGGCGTCGGCATTGTCGCGCATGCGGCGTTCAAAGGGTGCTTCGCCCACCACCGACGGCAGGCCGATGGCACCATGCATCTTGAGGATCGAGCCATTGTCGGCGAGCGGCTTGACGTCGCGCCGCACGGTTTCGAGCGACACGCCGAGCTTGTCGGCGAGATCGGCGATGGTGATCGTGCCCTCATCTTCGAGCAGGCGCAGGATTTCGCTATGGCGCTTGGAGTGGTTCATCTTGCAGACCTGTTGGGCGACGTACAGTAGCTTGACTTGTTTTCATGATATGATGGCCGTTCTTTCGTCGAATTTCCACATTCATCGGTCAAAAAAACACATAAAACCTCAAACACTCGTTGACAACGTGCGTTACGCTGCGTGACACTCATATAGTAACCTGGCAGGAGCCGCCGTCGCCAATGCCGTGCGGGCCTTCGGGTATACCAAGAAGAAACAACATCTTCAGAGGGTGATCAGGAGGCACGACATGTTCGCGCGCAACAAGGTTTTGCAGTCCGCAGCGATAGCACTGGCGCTGTCAGCTGCGTTTGCCATGACACCGGCCACGGCACAGGAATCCACCGACCCAATCAAGCTGACACTACACGACTGGACTGGTCAGTTGATCACCACCGAGATCATGGGCGAAGTGCTGAAGAAGGGCGGATACAACATTGAATATGTCCAGGCCGACTATCTCGCGCAGTTTGCCGGGCTTGAAGCCGGCGACCTGCATGTGGCGATGGAGATGTGGGAGACCACCGGACGCGACGCCATGGACGCGGCGACGGCAACTGGCAAGGTAGAGAACATCGGCCCGACCGGCATGAAGGCCAAGGAAGAATGGTGGTTCCCCGAATACATGAAGGAGAAGTGCCCAGGCCTTCCCAATTGGGAAGCACTGAAGGAAGCGTCGTGCGCCGAGGCGTTCTCCACCGCTGAAACCGCCCCAAAGGGGCGCTATCTCGGCGGCCCAGTCACCTGGGGCGGCTTCGACGATGAGCGTGTGCAGGCGCTCGACCTGCCCTTCGAAGTAATCCATGCCGGCACCGACGCCGCACTGTTTGCCGAACTCGAAAGTGCCTATCAGCGGCAGGCGCCGATCATGCTGTGGATCTACGCACCGCATTGGGCGCCGGCCAAATACAAGGGCGAATGGGTCGAATTCCCAGCATATACCAAGGAATGCTACGAGGACCCGAAATGGGGCTCGAATGCCGCCGCCCAATATGATTGCGGCAAGCCTTTCGGCGAAATCTGGAAAGTCGGCTGGTCAGGCGTCAAGGATAAATGGCCCGGCGCCTATGCCGCGATCAAAGCGTTCACGATCAACAATGACGAGATGGGCGCAATGATCACCAAGGTCGACCTCGACGGAAAGAGCGTCAGCGACGTGGTGGCGGAGTGGATGGGCGCCAACGAAGCCCGCTGGTCCGGCTGGATCAAGAAATAGACCGCATTCCCGCCTTCGGGGCGGAACGAACGACGCGTGTCATCCCTTCGGCCCCATGGCCGAAGGGCAGATTTCCCGCAAGCATTGTCAGCCGGGTCGATGAACGATAGCCAACCTAAACTCGTCTGCCGCAATGTCTGGAAGCTGTTCGGCTCCGGCGCGCGCGATTTCCTGCGAGCGCGGGAACCGGAATCGGTCACCGGCGACGATCTTACGAAAGCGGGCCTCGTCGGCGCGGTACGTAATGTCAATCTCGAGGTCCGTGACGGCGAGATCTTCATCATCATGGGGCTGTCGGGCTCTGGCAAGTCGACACTGGTGCGCTGTCTGTCGCGCCTGGTCGAACCGAGCTCAGGCGAAATCCTGTTCAATGGCGAAAACCTGCTCGCTGCCGACGAAGCCCGGATGATCGAAATCCGCCGCCACCAGATGGGCATGGTGTTCCAGCAATTCGCGTTGCTGCCGCATTTGACGGTGCTGGCGAATGTGGCCTTTCCGCTGGAGGTTCAAGGCGTCAAACGGCACAAGCGGGAGGAGCTGGCGCGCCGCATGGTCGAACTTGTCGGCCTGTCTGGCAAGGAAGGTGTCTTCCCGCGCGAACTCTCCGGCGGCCAGCAGCAGCGAGTCGGCATTGCCAGGTCGCTGGCGGTGGAACCGGAGCTTTGGTTCCTCGATGAACCCTTCTCGGCGCTCGACCCGCTCATCCGGCGCGAAATGCAGGATGAATTCATTCGACTGCAATCAGTACTGAACAAGACCATCGTTTTCATCACCCACGATTTCGACGAAGCGATCAGGTTGGCCGACCGCATTGCCATCATGAAGGATGGAGCCGTCGTGCAGATCGGCACGCCCGAGGACATCGTCCTTGCCCCGGCCACCGACTATGTCGCCGAGTTCACCCGCAACGTCCCGAAAGCCAAGGTGATCAAGGCGCAATCGATCATGAAACCGGTACAGGGCGCGCAGCCGAAAACATCGGTGCCGGCGCGGGCCACCGTGTCGGATGCCGTCGCACTTTTCGACGGTTCCACCGAGTGCGTCGGTGTCATCGACGAAGCAGGCAACATGTTGGGCCAACTGCTTCGGACCGACGTCGTCGACGTGCTGATGAGGGGATGACGATGACCGCCCCGGCCAACCCCAGCGTCGAAGCTGCTGCCGGTCCGATTGGCTTGCCGCGCGGGCTCATTCCCTGGATCGTCGCTGCCGGCGCCTTCATTGTGCTTTGGCGGTTTGGCGGGGCCTATGACTGGGCCTTCGAATATCCCGGTGCAGCGATCATCCCCGCTGGACGATGGATCGGCGATTTCATGAAATGGCTAGTCAACGAGGCGCATTTCGGACTGTTCAGCTTCAAGGACCTGACCCGGTTCATTGCCGCCCTGATCGACCTGCCTTACCGCTGCGCGCTCAGCCTGCTGGCGACCGGCTTTCTCAAAGGCCAGGGCTCGGGCGCGGTCCAGATATTGCCACCGCTGTCATGGGTCGCAGTGACCGCGACCATTGGCCTGATCGGTTTTCATGCCGGAGGCCGCAAGCTCGCGACACTGGTGGTGCTGTGCTTTGGCTTCCTGGCAGCCTTCGGCCAATGGCAGAGCGCAATGGCAACGCTCGCCTCGATCCTGGTTGCGGTGCCGATCGGCGTGATCGGCGGGCTGCTGCTTGGCATTGCGGCCTATCGCTGGCACTGGTTCGAACGGGCACTCACCCCAGTCCTCGACCTGATGCAAACCATTCCGGTCTTTGCCTACCTGGTGCCGATCCTGTTCCTGTTCGGTTTCGGGCCGACAGCGGCGGTGGTGGCGACGGTGATCTACGCGATGCCGCCAATGACCCGCATTGCCACGCTCGCGCTGCGCGCGGTGCCTTCCGATACGCTCGACCTTGGCAGGATGATCGGCTGCACGCGCCGGCAGATGACATGGCGGGTGCTGGTGCCATCGGCCAAGGACGGCCTGATGGTCGGCGTCAACCAGGTGATCATGCTGTCGCTGAATATGGTGATCATAGCCTCGATGATCGGCGCCGGAGGCCTGGGCTTCGATGTTCTGGCGGCATTGCGGCGGCTCGACATCGGCGCCGGCCTGGAAGCTGGACTTGCCATCGTCGCATTGGCGATCGCGCTCGACCGTTTGAGCCAGGCGTTTGCCGCACGCGCCGGCACAATGACGCCGCCCGCCGTGTCGACCAGCCTCCCGGCTCGTCATCCCTACATCGTGGCGGCATTGGCAATGATCGTTCTGGCCGGTGTTGCCGGTCTCGCCATGCCGGCACTGCAAACCTATCCGCCGGCGCTCCAGCTCTCGACCGGCTCGTTCTGGTCCAATGTGGTCGGCTGGATCAACGTCAACTACTTCGATACGTTGGAAGCGGCCAAGAACGCAGTCCTGCTGAACATACTGGTCCCGCTCAAGCGACTGCTGCTCGGACTGCCCTGGGCGGGAGTTACAGCACTTCTGGCCTTCGCCGGCTATCGCCTCGGTGGCCTTCGCCTGGCAACGCTCACCGGCGCGCTTGCTTTCCTTATCGCCGCCACGGGCCAGTGGGAAAAGGCGATGATCACGGTCTATCTGTGCGGAATATCGGTCGTTCTGGCTTGCCTGATCGGAGTTCCCATCGGCATCGCCGCTGCCCAGCGCGACAGGCTGTGGAATTGGGTGCAGGTGATCATCGACACACTGCAGACGCTGCCATCCTTCGTCTACCTGATGCCGGCGGTGATGCTGTTCCGTGTCGGCGACTTCACCGCCATGATTGCAGTGGTGGCATATGCGATCTCTCCGGCGATTCGCTACACCGTGCATGGCCTGCGCAAGGTCGATCCGCGCCTGATCGAAGCCGGCACAGCAATGGGCTGCACGCAATGGCAGTTGCTGACCAGGATCAAGATCAAGCTGGCGCTGCCTGAAATCATGCTGGGACTAAACCAGACCATCATGTTCGCCCTGTCGATGCTTGTCATCACGGCGCTCGTCGGCACGCGGGATCTCGGCCAGGAGGTCTACATCGCCCTGACCAAGGCCGATACGGGACGCGGGCTTGTTGCCGGTCTGGCGGTGGCCTTCATCGCCATCATAGCCGACCGGCTGATCTCGGCTGGGGCCGCTCGGACAAAGGCACGGCTGGGATTGGAGTAAGGGGATGGCTGCGTTGACAACAATGGACCGCATCCGTGACCTGCCCTGCTGGACCGGGAGCATCGACATGGCGCCGCTCAAGGGCGGCATCAGCAACGAGAGCTGGCTGGTCGAGGACCACAATGGCCGCCATGTCGTACGCTTCGGCAAGGACTATCCTTTCCACCACGTCTTCCGCGACCGCGAGGTGATGGTGGCTCGCGCGGCGCATGAGGCAGGCTTCGCACCGGAGCTGCATTATGCCGCGCCAGGCGTGATGGTGAGCGAGTTCCTCGGTGCCAGGACCTATGGCGCCGATGACGTGCGGGCCAATGCCGAGCGCATCGCCCAGCTCATTCGCCGCTTCCACGACGAGATGCCCCGGCACGTCTCCGGTCCTGGCTTCATGTTCTGGGCCTTCCACGTCATCCGTGACTATGCCCGCACGCTGGCCGCCGGCAAAAGCCGGATGGCTGGCGAGCTGCCGCGCTATCTTGATTTGGCGGACCGACTGGAAAAGTCGCAGGCGCCGCTGCCCATTGTCTTCAGCCACAACGACTTGTTGCCGGCCAACTTCCTCGACGATGGCGAAAGGCTGTGGCTGATCGACTTCGAATATGCCGGCTTTTCGACCGCGATGTTCGACCTCGCCGGCACAGCTTCCAATGCCGGCATGACGGTGGAGGAATCGGACGGACTGCTCAGTGCCTACTTCGGGAGAGCGCCGAGCGCCGACATCAAGCGTTCGCACGCGGCCATGCAATGCGCCTCGCTGCTGCGCGAGGCGATGTGGAGCATGGTCTCGGAACTCCATCTCACAGCCCCCGGCGTCGACTATGCCGCCTACACCACGGAGAACCTCGAAAAGCTCGAGGCCACGCTCGAAACCTATCGCACGCAATACGGAAAGCTCTGACCATGGCCCTCCCCTCACATGCCCAGATCGTCGTCATCGGCGGCGGCATCATCGGCTGCTCGACGGCCTATCACCTTGCCCGCGACCACAAGGCCGACGTGATCCTGCTCGAACAGGGCAAGCTGACTTCCGGTTCGACCTGGCATGCTGCCGGGCTTGTGGGCCAGTTGCGCTCGTCGGCCTCGATCACGCGCGTGCTCAAATACTCTGTCGAGCTCTACAAGGGGCTGGAGGCCGAGACCGGGCTTGCCACCGGCTGGAAGATGACAGGCTGCCTGAGGCTTGCCACCAACCAGGATCGCTGGACAGAATACAAGCGACTGGCGACGACAGCCAAGAGCTTCGGAATGGACATGCAGCTGGTGTCGCCGGAAGAGGTCAAGCGCATGTGGCCGCTGATGGAGACGTCGGATCTCGTTGGCGCCTCGTGGCTGCCGAGCGACGGCCAGGCGAGCCCGTCCGACATCACCCAGTCGCTGGCCAAAGGCGCACGCATGCACGGCGCCAGACTGTTCGAGAACGTGCGCGTGACCGGCTTCGAGATGAAGGACGGCCGCATCCTCAGTGTGAAGACCGACCAGGGCGACATTGCCTGCGACAAGGTGGTGAACTGTGCAGGGCAATGGGCCCGGCAGGTCGGTGCGATGGCCGGCATCAACGTGCCGCTGCAGCCGGTCAAGCATCAGTACATCATCACCGAAAAGCTGCCCGGGCTCGCCACCGACGCACCGACGCTGCGCGACCCCGACCGCCGCACCTACTTCAAGGAAGAGGTCGGCGGACTTGTCATGGGCGGCTACGAGCCGAACCCGCAAGGCTGGACGACCGGCGACGTGCCCAACGACTGGGAGTTCCGCCTGTTCGACGACGACTATGATCATTTCGAGCAGCACATGGTGCAGGCCATCGAGCGCGTGCCCGGGCTGGCCGATGTCGGCGTCAAACAGATGATCAACGGTCCCGAGAGCTTCACGCCCGATGGCAACTTCATCCTTGGCGCGGCACCCGAATGCGCCAACATGTTCGTCGGCGCCGGCTTCAACGCCTTCGGCATCGCCTCGGGCGGCGGTGCTGGCTGGGTGCTGGCGCAATGGGTTATCGACGGCGAGGCGCCGCTGGATCTCTGGGTCGTCGACATTAGGCGTTTTTCCGGCCTGCACCGTGACCGGCAATGGGTATCTGACCGCACGCTCGAAGCCTATGGCAAGCATTACACCATCGGCTATCCGCACGAGGAATATGCAAGCGGCCGGCCCTACATCGTCTCCCCGCTCTATGAGCGGCTGAAGCAGTACCGCGCCGTGTTCGGCTCCAAGCTCGGCTGGGAACGGCCCAACTGGTTTGCCCCCGAAGGCATGGAAGCCAAAGACGTCTACGCCATGGGCCGGCAGAACTGGTTCGAACCTGTCGGCGACGAGCACCTGCACGTGCGCAAGTCGGTCGGCGTCTTCGACCAGTCGTCCTTCGCCAAATACGAGCTGGCGGGCAAGGACGCGCAAAAGGCGCTCGACTTCATCTGCGCCAATGACGTGTCGAAGCCTGCGGGACGGCTGACCTACACGCAGCTGCTCAACACGCGCGGCGGCATCGAGGCCGACCTCACCGTGGCGCGGCTGGCGGACGACAAGTTCTATATCGTCACCGGTACCGGCTTCCGCACCCACGACATCGCCTGGATCAGCGACCATATCCCTGCAGGGCTGGACGCGAAGCTGGTCGATGTCACCGAGCAGTACGGCACGCTGTCGCTGATGGGGCCGAGCGCGCGGAAAGTGCTCGAAGCGGTGACCGACGCGGATGTCTCCAACGCCGCCTTCCCCTTCGGCCATATCAGCGAGATCGAGATCGCCGGCGCCAACGTGCGGGCACTGCGGGTGACCTATGTCGGCGAACTCGGCTGGGAGCTGCATGTGCCGATCGCCGCCACCGGCGAGGTGTTCGACACGCTGATGGCGGCGGGCAAGCCGCACGACATCCGGCCCATCGGCTATCGCGCGCTGGAATCGCTCAGGCTGGAAAAGGGCTACCGCGCCTGGGGCTCCGACATCACCCCCAACGACACGCCGTTCGAGGCTGGTCTCGGCTGGGCGGTGAAGCTGAAGAAGGACATCGACTTCCTTGGCCGCAAGGCGCTGGAGAAGACTGGCAACGCGCCGCTGACCAAACGGCTCGCCTGCTTCACCGTCGACGACAAGGACGTGGTGCTGGTCGGCCGCGAGACGATCCTGCGCGACGGCCAGCCGGTCGGCTATCTCACCAGCGGCGGCTATGGCTACTCGGTCGGCAAGAACATCGGCTTCGGCTATGTCAAAAATGCCGGCGGCGTCGACGACGCGTTCCTGACCGGCGGCAGCTACGAACTTGTGGTGGCGATGGAGCGCGTGCCGGCGAAGATCCATCTCGAGCCGCTGTTCGATCCGGCTGCAGCGCGGGTGAAGGCATAACGCGGCCAGGCTGCGACCTTAGCGCGTCCGGCCGGACGCGTGGCATTCGCCAAAAAGCCATGATCTGCCTTATCAACGGTCGACCAAAGCAGGACGACGAGACAAGGACCAGATCATGGCGCGACTGACAGGCACGGTTATGCGGGCGACCGCCCTTGGGGCCCTGCTGTTTTTGGCCGCCTGCCAGACCGGTTCCAACCTCGCCGGCGATGCCGCCGGCGCGTCGGCCACCGGCGTCACGTACCTGCAGACAATCCGCTCGGAACACGGCCTGCCGCCTCTGAGCCCAGATTCCACGTTGGAACGCGCCGCCCTGCAGCAGGCCGCCTACATGGCGCGCAGCGGCAAGATGGAGCATACCACCGGCTGGGGCAAGGATTTCGCCGCGCGCATGAACGACAACAGCGTTGCAGGTGCTGCAGCCGAAAACATCGCCCATGGCGGGATGGAGCCGGCCAAGCTGTTTTCAATGTGGATGAACTCCGCCGGGCATCGCCGCAACATGCTCGATCCGCGCTTCAGTAAGTTCGGCCTCGCCTATGTGCGCGAGAGCAAGGGCAGCGACAAGCGCTACTGGGCACTGGTGCTGGGGCGGTAGGCAAGGCGCTCGGCTTCGGCCTTCGGTGCGCCGATTTCTCGACCGTCGGCGGGTTTCATCTCCGTCACCGCATGGCAACTGTGTTCATGCCGTGACGGTGACGAGGCGCTGACGGTCGAGAAGAGCCCGCAGACCACAGGTCCGGCGCGACAGCGCCCTTCCACCCGAAGGCGCCAGCAGGCGGAAAAGGGCTTCCCTGCCCCTCAGTGTACGCTGGTCGGCACCGTTTCGGGCTCGGCCTTGTCGACCACCTTCTGGCGGTGGAAGATGAACAGGCCCGCAATGACGATGATCGCCGAGCCGATCAGGATCTGCGCATCCGGGTAGTCGCCGAAGAAGGCGATGCCCATGACCACGGCCCAGATCAGCAGCGTGTATTGCAGTGGCGCGAGCAGCGAAGCGGGCGCGAGCTTCAGCGCGCGGGTGATCAGCAGATGTGCCGCGCAGGCGACGACGCCGAGCAACAGCATGGCCGACCAGTCGATGGCGTTTGCCGGCTGCCAGTCGGACGCGGCGAAGATGCCGCCCATGATCAGCGCGCCGACCGTCTGCCAGGTGACGAGGGTCGTGTCGTTGGTGGCGCGCAGCTTGCGGCTGAGGATCAGGCTGATGGCAAAGGACATGCTGCCGACGACGGCGAACAGCGACGGCCAGGACAGCGAGGCCGTCGACGGGCGCAGCGCGATGACCACGCCGCAGAAGCCGATAACGATAGCGAGCCAGCGGCGCCAGCCGACCTTCTCGCCAAGGAAGAAGTGCGAAAGTGCCGCGATGTAGATCGGGCCGGCCATGTAGAAGGTCATGACGTCGGCCAGCGGCAGATAGGCGACCGCGGCATAGAAGAAGGCGGTGTCGGCGGTGGCGAGTACGACACGCAGCACCTGCAGGCCGGGACGCTCGACATCGGTCAAAGGACCGAGCCCCTGCCTGACGATCATCGGGCCAAGGATGATGAAGGCACCGATCGAGCGGATGAACAGTACCTGGCCGACCGAAAAGCTCTCCACCAGCCACTTGCCCATGGCATCGTTAAGCGCGAACATGAAGTCGCCCAGCAACATGAGCAGAATGCCCGCAAGAACCATGTTGTTCTTCGGGAGGGCTAGGGCTTGTCGAAAAGTCATGATGCCATCCGCCGGGCAACGGGCCCGGATCACGGCTATCTATGCGCTTGGAACGTCGATGGCGAGAGCAATCTGGCCTGGACCATGTGTTGCTGCGTCGCAGAACCAGCGGTTACGGCTTGGGCGCGACGACGATGGGACGGTAGACCACCACTGGTCGGTTCCAGTCGTCGAACGCCGACTTGCTCTGGCGAAACTCGGCGCGGCGGTCGAGCTCGATGCGCTGCAGGCATTCGGCAAAGGCATCGTTGCGCTTGGAGAAGCCGTAGGAGCGACACTTTTCTTCGTCGCGCGTGCGCTGTTCTTCAGAAGATACGCAGCCGGCAAGCAAAGCCGCCACCAAAACCAAGAAAACGGACCTCGCCAACATGGTCTTACTCCTTCCGCCAACCGCACGAATCTTGAGTGCGCTTGTAGACTTTTTTGTGACATCCAGCCAGATGCTGTCGGGGCGTCAGTCCGCCTGCGGCGGCACCACATGGCGACGGTTGATCGTAGCCGGACGACCCCTGATCGACAACGCCGTATCGCGCCTTGGGCGCTCGGCCACGACCTTGCCCCTGGCGACGACGCACAGCCGCTCGGCGCGCAGGCGCACCGCCTCGATCGGGTTGCCGGCATCGAGCACGACGAGGCTGGCTGTCTTGCCGACTTCGAGGCCGAGATGGTCGAGACCCATGATCTCGGCGTTGACCTTGGTGACCATGTCAAAGCAGCGGCGCATGTCGGCCGGGCTCGACATCTGGGCGACGTGCAGGCCCATGAAGGCGACGTCGAGCATGTCGGCGGTGCCGAGCGAATACCAGGGATCGAGCACACAATCCTGGCCCCAGCCGACACGGATGCCGGCTTTGAGCATCTCCGGCACACGGGTCATGCCGCGGCGCTTGGGATAGGTGTCGTGGCGGCCCTGCAGCATGATGTTGATCAGCGGATTGGGGATGGCCGAAACGCCGGCCTCCGCAATCAGCGGCAGCAGCTTCGAAACGTAATAGTTGTCCATCGAGTGCATCGAAGTCAGATGCGAGCCGGCCACCCTGTCCTGCATGCCAAGCCGCTGGGCCTCGTAGGCCAGTTGCTCGATGTGGCGCGACAGCGGGTCGTCGGTCTCGTCGCAATGCAGATCGACCATCAGGCCGCGTTCCGCCGCGATCTCGCAGAGTTCGGTCACCGAGCGTGTGCCGTCGGCCATTGTGCGCTCGAAATGCGGAATGCCGCCGACGACATCGACGCCCATGTCGAGGGCGCGAATGGTGTTTTGACGCGCGGTCGGCGAGCGATAGAGGCCATCCTGCGGGAAAGCGACGAGTTGGAGATCGATGTAGGGCGCGATCTCCTTCTTGACCTCGAGCAGGGCCTCGACAGCGAGCAGGCGGTCGTCGCAGGTGTCGACATGGGTGCGGATGGCGAGCAGGCCCATCGAAACCGCCCAGTCGCAATAGGCGAGCGCCCGTTCCTTGACAGCCTCATGCGTCAGCAGCGGCTTGAGTTCGCCCCACAGCGAGATGCCCTCGAGCAGCGTGCCCGAGGCATTGATGCGCGGCAGGCCGTAGGACAAGGTCGCATCCATGTGAAAATGCGGGTCGACGAAGGGCTGGGTGACGAGATTGCCCGAGGCGTCGACGACAGTCTTGGCCGCAGCCTCGATCCTGGGCTCTATCGCGGCGATCGTGTCGCCCTTGATACCGATGTCGGCAACGGTTCCATCAGGCAGCGTGCCGCCCTTGACGATCAGGTCGAAGCTCATCTTTCGCCTTTCTGATAGGGGATCATCAGCGCCTTGGGATAAGTGGCGCGGCGCGCCACCAGGATCAGCGCCAGGATCGATAGTGCGTAGGGCATCATCAGGAACACCTGGTAGGGCACGATGCCGCCCGACATCTGCTGCAGGCGGACCTGGTAGGCGTCGAAGGCGGCGAACAGGATGGCGCCGATCAGCGCCTTGCCCGGCCGCCACGAGCCGAACACCACAAGGGCGATGCAGATCCAGCCGCGGCCGTTGATCATCTCGAAGAAGAACGAGTTGAACGCCGACATGGTGAGGAACGCGCCGCCGACGGCCATCAGCGCGCTGCCGACCATGACCGCACCCATACGGATGGCGGTGACCGAGATGCCTTGCGCCTCGACGGCCGAAGGGTTTTCACCGGCGGCACGGACGGCGAGCCCGACCGGCGTGCGGTAGAGCACCCAGGCAACGACAGCGACAGTGAGGAAGGCAAGATAGGTCAGCGGCGTCTGCGAAAACAGCGCCTCGCCGAGCACCGGGACCTTTGACAGGCCGGGGATCGGCAACGGCTGGAACGGCTCGATCTTGGGCGGCGAAGTGACCTCGGGCAGCGCCAGGCGATAGATGAAATAGGTCAGGCTGGTGGCAAGCAGCGTGACGCCGATGCCGACGACGTGCTGCGACAGGCCAAGCGGCACCGTCAGCGTGGCGTGCAGCAGGCCGAACATGGCGCCGGCAAGGGCTGCGACCAGCACGCCGGTCCACAGATCGCCGCCGGCATAGACGGTGAACCAGCCGGCGAAGGCGCCAGCGGTCATGATGCCCTCGATGCCGAGATTGAGTACGCCGGCGCGCTCGCAGATCAGCTCGCCCATGGTAGCGAAGATCAGCGGCGAGGCGATGCGGATGGCAGCGACCCAGAAGGAGGCGGTGAAGAGGATTTCGAGCGCGTCCATCAGAAGCTCCTGGCCTTCATAGGTACCCCTCTCCGCCTCGCTGCGCTCGGCACCTCTCCCCAAAGGGGCGAGGAACCCAAGCTGGAAATTCGCCGGCGCTGAAGCTGCGTTTCCTCGCCCCTTTGGGGAGAGGTGGCCCGAAGGGCCGGAGCGGGGTTTTTCCTGGGCGGCATCACCTCCACCTCACCTTGAACCGCGTCAGCAGGATTGCCACCACCATGGTCAGAAGCGAGGTGGCGACCATGACGTCGGCGATGTAGCTCGGCACCTTGGCGGTGCGGCTCATGGCGTCTGCGCCGACGAAGATGCCGGCGACGAAGATGGCGGAGGCGATGACGCCGAGCGGGTTGAGCATCGCCAGCATGGCAACGACGATGCCCGAGTAACCATAGCCCGGCGACAGGTCGAGCGTCAGGTTGCCCTTGAGGCCCGACACCTCGGAGAAGCCGGCGAGTGCCGCCAGCCCGCCCGACAGCAGCGCCGTCTTCATCAAGACGCGGTTTACGGGGATGCCGACGAAACGCGCACCCTCAGGGTTGTGGCCAACGGCGCGCATCTCGTAGCCGAGCACCGCCTTCTTCATGATGACCCAGACGACAATGGCCGAGACGAGCGCAATGACGAAGCCGTAGTGCAGCCGCTTGCCCTGGATGATGCGCGGCAGTTGCGCCTCGGCGATGACCTTCTGCGACTGCGGCCAACCCAGCCCCATCGGATCCTTGAGCACGCCTTCGAGCAGCATCGAGACAAACAAGAGCACGATGAAGTTGAGCAACAAGGTGGTGACCACCTCGTCGACGCCGAAGCGGGTCTTCAACGCAGCCGGGCCAAGCAGCAGCAGCCCGCCGGCAATCATTGCAACCAGCATGATGACGGGGATGAGGACGATCGAAGGCAGCGGCAACGCGCCGGTGCCGAGCACTACGGTGACGATGCCGCCGACATAAAGCTGGGCCTCAGCACCGATGTTCCACAGCTTGGCGCGGAAGGCGACGGCTACGGCAAGGCCGGTGAAGATCAGTGGCGTCGCACGCGTCAGCGTTTCCAGCAAGGCGAACTGCGAGCCCGCCGCGCCCTTGGCAACGAGGTAGAAGACCGACAGCGGCGAAGCGCCGGCGGCGAGCACCAGGAGTGAGGTGATGAGTAGTGTGGCGACGATGGCCGCGACAGGGAACAGCAAGGTAAGCGCCAGCGACGGCGCAGGTTTCGGCTCAAGCCGCATGATGATGCCTTCCAACGACTTGAGATGGCTGCGGGACAGCACCCCCCTCTGTCCTGCCGGACTGTCCGGCAGGACAGAGGGGGGCAAGGTGGGGCGCGGTCCTAACAAGGATGTTCCTCACGCCGCCTGCCCTTCCCCGCCATGGCCTGCCATCAGCTCACCCAGTTCGCGGATGGTCCGCTCACCGCGCGACGACGGCGCGGACAGCCGTCCCTTGGACATCACGACGATGCGGTCGGACAGCGCCAGGATTTCCTCCAAATCCTCCGAAATCAGCAGCACCGCCGCACCCCGCTCGCGCGCCGCAAGCAGCATGCGATGGACATAAGCGACGGCGCCGACATCGAGGCCCCGCGTCGGCTGGCTGGCGAGGATGACCGCGGGCTCGGGATCAAGCGCACGACCAAGGATCAGCTTCTGCATGTTGCCGCCTGAAAGCAGACGGATGCGCGCTTCGGGAGACGGGCATTTGACGTCGTAGTCGGCGATGATCTCCTCGGCGAAGGCCCGCGCCGCCTTCCAGTCGAGAAAACCCATGCGGCTGAAGCGGTCGCTGCCATAGCGCTCGGCGATGACATTTTCCATCACACTCATGTCGCCGATGGTGCCGACTGCGTGGCGATCCTCCGGAATGCGGGCAATGCCGTGACCGAGGGCCGCGCGCGGCGACCAGTCGCCGACAGCCTGGCCGGCAATCGAGAGGCGTCCGCCGGTCGGGCGCTGGGTGCCTGACATGAGCGCGGCGAGCGCTGCCTGGCCGTTGCCGGAGACACCGGCAAGGCCGGTGATCTCCCCGGCACTGAGGATGAGCGACACTTCGTCGAGACCGGCGCCGTTGTGGCGCGCGGTCGAGACCCGGTCGAGCACGAGCAGCGGAGCACCCACATTGGCCGGACTGACCTCCGCAGGCTTGACTTCCTGGCCGACCATGAGTGCCGCCAGTTCCTTGCGGTCGGTCGCCTTTGTTTCGCGCTCGCCAGCAAGCCGGCCGGCGCGCAGCACCAGCACGCGGTCGCTGACGGCCATGACCTCATGGAGCTTGTGGGAGATGAAGATGATCGACAGGCCTATGGCGACGAGCAGCCTCAGCGTGCGGAACAGCGCGTCGGTCTCGGCGGGCGTCAGCACCGCCGTCGGTTCGTCGAGGATCAGCACATGGGCGTCACGGTAGAGCGCCTTGAGGATTTCGACGCGCTGGCGCTCGCCGACGGAAAGCGTCGAGACCGTGGCGGCAGGATCGACCGTCAGGCCGAAATCGGCCGACAATTGCTCGATGCGCTGGCGCGCGGCAGCCCTGTCGAGACGCACCTGCCACAGGCTCTGCGTGCCGAGCACGATGTTCTCCAGCACCGTCATGTTGTCGGCCAGGGTGAAATGCTGATGCACCATACCGATTCCCGCATCGAGTGCTGCGCGCGGATCGCCTGGTGGCAATGGCTTGCCGAACGCCTCGACCGTGCCCTCGTCGGCGACATAGTGGCCGAACAGGATGTTCATCAGCGTCGTCTTGCCGGCACCGTTCTCGCCGAGCAGGGCGATGACCTCGCCGCGCTTCAGCTCGAACGAAATGGCGTCGTTGGCCACGAGCCGACCGAAACGCTTGGTGATGCCGGAGAGGCGGAGGACGGGGTTGCTGGTCACGTTGACAATCGGGGCCGGCGTTACGGACAAGGCTCCTCTCCCCGTTCACGTAGAGAGGATGGCGGCAGCCAGATGAAGGGCGGCGCGAACCATCGAGAGTTGGCTCAGCCCCTCATCCGGCCTTTAGGGCCACCTTCTCCCCGCGAACGGGGAGAAGGAAACGGCGCTAGCTCGATTTCGGCTCGGCGTCGTTGATCTCGACGGTGAACGAGCCGTCCTTGATCGCCTTTTCCTTTTCGGCCACCTTGGCCTTGATGTCGTCAGGCACCTTGCCCTCGAAGGTGCCGAGCGGGGCCAGCGACGAGCCGCCGTTCTTCATGAAGGAATAGACGCCGTAGTCGTCGGCCTTGAAGGTGCCGGCCTTCACTTCCGCGATCGCCTTGTCGAGCGTCGGCTCGAAGTGCCACAGCGCCGAGGCAACCACGGTTTCCGGGTAATCGGCCTGGGTGTCGATGACGTTGCCGATGGCAAGCACCTTCTTTTCCTTGGCGGCATCGGAGACACCGAAACGTTCGGCATAGAGCAGGTCAGCACCACCGTCGATCTGGGCGAAGGCGGTTTCCTTGGCCTTGGGCGGATCGAACCACGAGCCGATGAAGGCGACCTGGAACTTGGTATCGGGAGCCACTTCCTTCACGCCCGCCATGAAGGCGTTCATCAGGCGATTGACCTCGGGAATCGGATAGCCGCCGACCATGCCGATGTTCTTCGACTTGGTCATGGCGCCGGCAACGAGGCCGGAAAGGTAGGACGCATCCTGGATGTAGTTGTCGAAGACCGAGAAATTCGACACGGCAGCGTCGGGCTTGAAGCTCGAGCCCATCAGGAAGGCAACGTCGGGATAGTCCTTGGCGACCGCGCGGGCGGCATCCTCGACGCCGAAGACCTCGCCCAGGATCAGCTTGTGGCCAGCCTCGCAATATTCGCGCATAACGCGCTCATAGTCGTTGTTGGCGGTGTTTTCCGAATAGACATATTCGATGTCGCCACGGTCCTTGGCGGCGTTGGCAGCCTTGTGGATGCGGCTGACCCACTGCTGCTCGACAGGAACGGTGTAGACGGCAGCGACCTTGATCGGGTCGGCGGCGAAAAGACGGCCGGGCAAACCCACGGCGGCGATGGCGGCGGACGCGCCGGCGGCCTTGATCAGGGTGCGTCTGGAAATGCCTGAATTGCTGGAATTGCTGTGCATACGATCCACCTCTGGCTGGTTTTGTCTTCTTTGGCGAAGGCGACTTTTTATCGTTTGGTCAACGGTATGCGAAATCGCCGACAGCGGCAATCTGGGGCACCCGACTGTCCACCGTGCCGTGGCGGCTGCGACAGTACGCCCGGGTCCGAAGATCAACGGCAGTTTCCCTTCGCAGACAGGTGCTCTATACAGTCCGGCGCGGGAGACTATTGCCCAAGGGACTTATTGATTTGCCTCGATTTTTTCGCCCGACGCAGAATCATCTTCTGATCTGGAGGCTGATCCGGGAGTCGTTCCGCCAGCATGCGGTTGGCTACGGCATAGCCATCGTTGCAATGCTTGTCGTGGCCGGCATGACGGCCGCGAGCGCGCTGGTCATGAAGTACATCACCGACGAATTCGTCGTCAGCAAGGACATCAATCGGGTCTATCTGATCGCAGCTGCGGTTGCGGGGATTTTCATCCTCAAGGGTATCGCAACCTTCGTCCAGGCGTTCTTCCTCAGCCGCGTCGGCAACTCGATCATCGCC
Source organism: Aminobacter carboxidus (assembly GCF_014863355.1). Classification (GTDB taxonomy): domain Bacteria; phylum Pseudomonadota; class Alphaproteobacteria; order Rhizobiales; family Rhizobiaceae; genus Aminobacter; species Aminobacter carboxidus. The sequence goes on from NZ_JACZEP010000004.1 coordinate 168,950, forward strand.
GACCGCCAGCGCAAGATCTATGACCGGATCCTGGCGCAAGGCATCTCGTTTTATCATTCGATCCCCTCGTCTGACCTGATCACCCGCGTCACCCACAATGCGCAGGCGGCACGCGTGGTGCTCGATGTCATCGTCACCTCGTTCGTGCGCGACCTGTTTTCCCTGATCGGCCTGGTCGCGGTGATGATTTACCAGCAGCCCGTGCTGTCGCTGGTCGCCTTCATCGTCGGGCCGATCGCGATTTTCGGCGTCAACCAGATCCTGCGCCGGGTGCGTAAGATCATGGAGGCCGAGTTCATGTCGCTGGCCCAGATCGTGCAGGTGATGCAGGAAACGACCATCGGCGTCAGGATCGTCAAGTCGTTCAACCTTGAGCAGGTGATGCGCAGTCGCATGCACAGAGCCGTCTCCGACGTTGAAAGACGCGCCAACTCGATCGCAGCACTCGAAGCCGGCACCAGCCCGATCATGGAGACGCTGGCTGGACTGGCCATCGCCGGTGTCGTGCTGGTCAGCGGCTATCTCGTCGTCCAGGGTGGACAGACCCCGGGCAGCATCATGTCGTTCATCACGGCACTTCTACTGGCCTACGAGCCGGCCAAGCGGCTGGCCCGCTTCCGTGTCTCGCTGGAAGCAGGCCTGGTTGGCGTGCGCATGATGTTCGAGCTCACCGACCGACCTCTCACCCTTGAGGAAAAGCCCGGCGCGGAAGCTCTGGTGCCAGGTCCCGGCAAGATCGAACTCCAGCATGTCAGTTTTTCCTATGCAGACGGCGAGCCGGTGCTGCGCGACCTCGATCTCACCTTCCCGCCCGGCAAGATGACGGCGCTCGTCGGCCCGTCCGGCAGTGGCAAGTCGACGATCATGAACCTGATCATGCGCATGTATGACCCCAACAGCGGGCAGGTCCTGTTCGACGGGCAAGATATCGCCCATGCGACGCTGCATTCGGTGCGCGACCGCATTGCCTATGTCAGCCAGGACACGTTCCTGTTCACGGGCACGATCATGCACAACATCCGCCTGGGCCGCGACGGCGCCAGCGACGAAGAGGTGATCGACGCCGCCAAGGCCGCCAATGCGCATGACTTCATCATGGCGCTCAAGGGCGGCTACGAAACGCAGGTCGGTGAAAACGGCGCCCTGCTCTCGGGTGGCCAGAAGCAGCGCCTGTCGATTGCCCGCGCCATCCTGCGTGACGCCAACGTCTTGCTGCTCGACGAAGCCACCAGCGCCCTCGACGCCGAGTCGGAAGCGCTGTTCCGCGCGGCTTTGGAAAAGCTGTCGTCCGGCCGCACGACAATTGCCATCGCGCACCGCCTGTCGACGGTCCACCAGGCCGACAATATCGTGGTCATGCAGGACGGCAAAGCCGTCCAGCAGGGGCGCCATGTCGATCTGATCGAGACCGAAGGCCTCTACCGCAGGCTCTACGAATTCCAGTTGATGGACTGAGCCGACCAGAACGCGTTGCAAAGGCCGCGACCGGGACCCGGGCGCGGCCTTTTTGCTATCCGGCGTCAGTCGATGCGGATGAACACGCCCTTGGTGTTGAGGTATTCGTCGAGATGCTCGGCGCCGCCCTCGCGGCCGTAGCCGCTCATCTTGTAGCCGCCGAAGGGCACCGCCGGGTCGATGGCGTGGTAGGTGTTAACCCACACCGAGCCGGCCTGCAGCCGGCGCGACAGCTGGTGCGCAGTGGTAAGATCCCGGGTGAAGACGCCCGCCGCCAGGCCGTAAGGTGTGTCGTTGGCGCGCCGCACCACCTCGTCGAGCGTGTCGAACGGTAGCGCTGAAATGACCGGGCCAAAAATCTCCTCGCGCGCGATGCGCATGGTGTCGGTGACGCCTGAAAAGACCGTCGGCGCGACGAAGTTTCCGGCCGCGAGCGCGCCACGCGACAGCCTGGTGCCGCCGGCAACGAGCCGCGCGCCCTCTTCCGAGCCGGCGCGCAGGTAGCCCTCGACGCGCTGGAGCTGGCGTGGCGAAATCAGCGGGCCGATCTCGGTCTCCGGGTCGATGCCATCGCCGATGCGCAGGCCCGCTGCGTAGGCGGCGAGACGCGCGACGAACTCGTCGTGAATGGACCGGGCGACGAACAGGCGCGAGCCGGCGATGCATATCTGGCCGGAATTGGCGAAGACCGACATCGCGGCCACAGGCACGGCGCGTTCGAGATCAGCGTCGGCGCAGACGATGACCGGCGACTTGCCACCCAACTCCAGCGACACGCGCTTGAGGTTGCCGGCCGAGGCGCGGACGATGCTCTGGCCAGTGGCGGTCGAACCGGTGAAGACGATCTTGTCGACGCCCATATGCTCGGCGAGCGGGGCACCCGCCTCCGCGCCGGTGCCCGTGACGACGTTGACGACGCCGTCGGGCACGCCTGCCTCGGCCATCAGTTCGGCGATCAACAGCGGCGTCAGCGGCGCCTCCTCCGACGGCTTCAGCACCACGGTGCAGCCGGTGGCCAAGGCGGGGCCGATCTTCCACACCGATGCGGCGGTCGGTGCGTTCCACGGAATGATGGCGCCGACGACACCGATGGGCTCCTTGCGGGTGTAGGAGATGATGTCGCCCGAAAGCGAATTGTCGATTGTCTGACCATGCAGCGCCGTTGCCATGCCGGCGTAGTAGCGCAGCATGCCAAGGACGCGGTTGGCATTGCCACGCGCCCGCGCGATCGGCAGGCCCATGTCGGTGGTGTCGGAGACGCAGATCTCTTCCCAGTGGCGCTCGAACAGATCGGCGACCTTCAGCAGCAGCTTCTGCCTCTCATGCGGCTTGAAACGGCTCCATGGCCCATCGAAGGCGTTACGTGCCGCAGCAACAGCGCGCTCGATGTCTTTCTTGCCGGCGCGCGGCACCGTGGCGATGACTGTGCCGGTGGCGGGATTGCGCGTCTCGAACGTCTCGCCGGACGCCGCCTCCACCCATGCGCCGCCGATGAACATGCGGCGATGGCTGCCGTCGAGCAAATGGCGGGGCTGGATTATCGTCATGGCTTGGCTCCTCGCCGGCGCAGCCATGGGCACAGGCACCCAGGGCTCTTGCGCAAAGCTAGGCCGGAGACGTCAGGCCATTCAAGTCTCTGAGATGGGGCCAGCGGCAGCCAGCGTCAGGCTACGGAGGTACGCTCGAAGTCGCCTGTTTCGCGATCCATGACCCACAACTCGCCGGCCGAGATGTCGAACCAGGCGCCGAACAGTTCCAGCCTGCCCTTCTGCTCCAGGATCTTCACGCACGGGAAGGTGCGCAGATTGGCGATCGAATAGCGGATCGAGATGCGTTCGAGTGCCGTCTGGCGCTCGGCCTGCGTCATCATCGTGTTGCTGGTCACCGTCTCGGCGGCCGGCGCCACAAGGCTCATCCACTTGCCGATGAAGTCGCCCGGCGAAAGCGGTGCCATGTTGGGGTCGAGCGCGGCGCGGATGCCGCCGCAACGGCCATGGCCCATGACGACGATGTTCTTGACCTTCAGCGCCTGCACGGCGAACTCGAGCGCCGCCGACGTCGAATGGAACTCGCCATCCGGCGAATAAGGCGGCACGAGGTTGGCAACGTTGCGGACGACGAAGAGCTCGCCGGGCCCGGAATCGAAGATGGTTTCGGGCGCGGCGCGGGAATCGCAGCATGCGATAACCAGGGTCTCGGGCGACTGGCCTTCGCGCGCCAGGGACTTGTAACGGTCCGTCTCGGCCGCATAGCGGCCGGTCATGAAGTTGCGATAACCGGCGAGCAGGATCTCGGGCAAATGCGACATGAGCATCGCCTTAAACAAAAAAGGTCGTTGCGGCAAATGCAAATGCGGCCGTTCCTCAACGTCGGTTCAACCCGTTGCGCGGGTCCCCTGCCCGGCCAGAAGTCGTTCAGGTCGACGCTTTACCACCATGCTGGTTGGACTATGCTGCCGTAAGGGCAGCCAGGCAGCCGCGCGCGCCAACCATGCCGCGCCAAACGGCCTGCCTTTTGGCATCTGGTCGCGCCCACAGCCACAAGGAGAGATGAAATGCGCCTGCTCCTTTTCGCCGCCTCGATCACCATTCTCTCAATCGCCAGCAATGGCGGACCGGCATCCGTCAGCCCTGCTCAGGCCCAGGAATGCACCGGCGAAAACTGCCCGCAGCCGAGCGGCCAAGGCAGGGATTGTGAACACAAGAAGGAAAATACGGTCAGCTGACCGCATCGGCGCCGCCGTCCCACCGCTTTACCCTGATTGGGGGCAGCCGCCACGGCTTTCCAACCAACAAAAAAGCCCGGTTAACACCGGGCTTTTGTTTGTCGAGGTGTTGGTTGGCTGGGCTGGTTGGCTCAGTGATCCATGGCCTTGACGATTTCTTCGGTCATCTTCTTGGCATCGCCGAGAAGCATCATGGTGCCGTCCTTGTAAAACAGCGTGTTGTCGATGCCGGCGTAACCGGAGCCCAAGCTGCGCTTGACAAACAGGCAGGTGCGGGCCTTGTCGACGTCGAGGATCGGCATGCCATAGATCGGCGAGCTCTTGTCGTCACGCGCCGACGGGTTGGTGACGTCGTTGGCGCCGATGACGTAAGCGACGTCGGCCTGGGCAAACTCGGAGTTGATGTCTTCGAGCTCGAAGACCTCGTCATAAGGCACATTGGCCTCGGCGAGCAGCACGTTCATGTGGCCGGGCATACGGCCGGCGACCGGGTGGATGGCATACTTCACCTCGACGCCATTGGCCTTGAGCTTGTCGGCCATCTCGCGCAGCGCATGCTGGGCCTGGGCGACTGCCATGCCGTAGCCCGGCACGATGATGACCTTTTGGGCGTTCATCATCAGATAGGCCGCATCGTCGGCGGCACCTGTCTTGACCGTGCGCTGGATGCCGTCGTCGACCACAGCTGCCGTCTCGCCGCCGAAGCCGCCTAATATGACCGAGATGAACGAGCGGTTCATGCCCTTGCACATGATGTAAGACAGGATCGCACCCGACGAGCCGACCAAGGCACCGGTGATGATCAGCGCGAGGTTGCCGAGCGTGAAGCCGAGCGCTGCCGCAGCCCAACCCGAATAGGAGTTGAGCATGGAGACGACCACCGGCATGTCGGCACCGCCGATCGGGATGATCAGCAGCACGCCGAGCGCAAGCGAAAGTGCCACGATCAGCCAGAAGATGGTCGTCGACTGGGTGGTGACGAGCAGCACGATCAGCACCACGAGCGCAATGGCAAGGGCTGCGTTGATGACGTGGCGACCCGGCAGCATGATCGGCTTGCCCGACATGCGGCCATCGAGCTTGAGGAAGGCGATGACCGAGCCGGTGAAGGTGATGGCGCCGATGGCGACACCCAGGCTCATCTCGACAAGGGCCTGGCCGTGGATGGCCCCGACCGCACCGATGCCGAAGCTTTCGGGCGCATAGACCGCGGCTGCCGCGACCATCACCGCGGCCATGCCGACGAGGCTGTGGAAGGCAGCGACAAGCTGCGGCATCGAGGTCATGGCGATGCGGCGCGCGGTGACAGCACCGACACCGCCACCGATGGCAAGGCCGAGCACGATCAGGCCGAGGCCGGTCGCCGACGGCTTGGCCAGCGCCAGCGTGGTGACGATGGCGATGCCCATGCCGACCATGCCGTAGGTGTTGCCCTTGCGGGAGGTGGTCGGGTGCGACAGGCCGCGCAGCGCCAGGATGAACAGGATGCCGGAGACGAGGTAGAGGAAGGAAGCGAGGTTAATGGTCACGTCACTTGTCCTTCTTCTTGTACATCGCCAGCATGCGCTGGGTGACGAGGAAGCCGCCGAAGATGTTGACCGAGGCCAGCACCAGGGCAACGAAGCCAAAGCCGGTGGCAAGGCCCGATGCGGCAATGCCGACGGCCAGCAGCGCACCGACGACGATGACCGAGGAGATCGCGTTGGTCACCGCCATCAAAGGTGTGTGCAGGGCCGGTGTCACCGACCATACGACGTAGTAGCCGACGAAGATCGCCAAAACGAAGATGGCGAAGCGGAACACAAACGGGTCGATCGCTCCGCCAGTGACGGCGTGCGCCGCATTGCCGGCGGCTTCCGCCGCACCTTCTGATGTGGCGAGATCCTGGACGCCGAGCCGAACGGCAGCGACCGCCTGGTCGAGCTGGTCGAGGGCTTTTTGAAGACCTTCCATCACGCGTCTCCCTGAGATGACTTCTTCGGCTGGGCAGCCGGCTTTTTGGCAGCGGCGGGCTTGTTGGCGGCCGCCGGTTTGTCAGCCTTGGCGGCAGGAGCCTTCTTCGGCGTTGCCTTGGCGGTACCATCGCTTGCCGGATCGTCGCCACGGTTCTGGCCCGCAACGATCGGTTTTGGCTTGTCCGCTGCGGCAGCTGCCGCATTGGCGAAGTTCGGATGCACGACCTTGCCGCCGTCGGTCAGCATGGTTGCCTTGACCAGTTCGTCGTCGCGGTTGATGGCGATCTGCTTGCTCGTCTTGTCGACCATGGTCTCGAGGAAGGCGAACAGGTTCTTGGCATAAAGCAGCGAGGCGGAAGCCGCGACACGGCCCGGCACGTTGAGATGGCCGACGATCTTGACGCCGTTGGTGGTGGTCACGACCTTGCCTGGCTGAGCACCTTCGACATTGCCGCCGCGCTCGACGGCGAGATCGACAAGCACCGAACCCGGCTTCATCGAAGCGACCATCTGAGCCGACACCAGCTTTGGCGCCGGACGACCCGGGATCAGGGCGGTGGTGATGACGATGTCCTGCTTGGCGATGTGCTCGGCGGTCAGTGCCGCCTGCTTGGCCTGGTACTCCTTCGACATCTCCTTGGCGTAACCGCCAGCGGTCTCCGCTGCCTTGAACTCCTCGTCTTCGACGGCGAGGAATTTGGCGCCGAGCGAGGCGACCTGTTCCTTCACCGCCGGACGCACGTCGGTGGCGGTGACGATCGCACCCATGCGGCGCGCGGTGGCGATCGCCTGCAGGCCGGCAACGCCGACACCCATGATGAACACTTTGGCCGCAGGAACAGTACCGGCCGCGGTCATCATCATCGGCAGCGCCCGGTCATATTCCGAAGCACCGTCGATGACGGCCTGGTAGCCGGCGAGGTTGGCCTGCGACGACAGCACGTCCATCACCTGGGCCCGGGTGATGCGCGGCATGAACTCCATGGCAAAGGCCGTCACACCGGCCTTGGCCATCGCAGCGACCGCAGCGTCGTTGCCATAAGGATCCATGGTGGCGAGCACCGCGGCACCTGGCTTGTAGCCCTTGAGCTCAGCCTCGCTGGGACGGCGCACCTTCAGCACGACATCCGCTTTCGCAACATCGGATGCCTTGCCGATGACCGCGCCAACGGCGGCAAAATCGGCATCGGGAATGCGCGACAAGGTCCCTGCCCCGGTTTCGACAACCACGGCAAAACCAAGCCCGACAAGGCGTTTCACCGTATCCGGCGAAGCACCAACTCGGCTCTCAATCGCTTCAAGCTCTCTGGGTATGAATATCGTCCCGGACATCCGAGGTCTCCGCGCAAATGTTCATCCGCCGGGAATATCTCCCGGCGGCGTTGATGCCGTTACTGCAGTATTTGCCGATTTGACGGATCGGCCGAACCGACTAGGGAGCCGCGCGTCACATGGAGGCGCCAATAATGATGCAGGCCTTGAAGCCATGCTTGATCCTTGCCGAAAATCGATCCCGATTTTCGGGGCCCGCGCTGACCTAGTGGGCGACGAGAATGCCCTTGGCCTCGAAGATCGCCCGGATCTGCCGGACATAGCCGTGATAGTCCTTGTCCTCGTGGGTCTTGCTCCACTGGCGCGGACGCGGCAGGTCGATCTTGAGGTCGAGGTCGACGCGGCCCGGACGAGGCGACATCACCAGGACGCGGTCGGCAAGGAACACCGCCTCGTCGATGCCATGGGTGATGAACAGCACCGTGTTGCGCAGGCGCAGCCACATCGACTGCAAGTCCATGATCATCTGTTCGCGGGTCAGCGCGTCGAGTGCACCGAAGGGCTCGTCCATCAAAAGAAGGCCCGGTTCCTGGATCAGCGCCCGGCAGATTGCGACGCGCTGGCGCATGCCGCCGGAAAGCTCGGAGGGATACTTGTTGCCGAAGCCCTCGAGCCCGACCTGGGCAAGCAGTTCCTCAGCGCGAGCCCGGTACTTGGCAACATCGAGCTTCTTGATCTCGATCGGCAGCAGGATGTTGTCGAGCACCGTGCGCCAGTAGAGCAAGAGATCCGACTGGAACACGACGCCGGTCTTTGGATGCGGCTTGCTGACACCGTCGCCATCAATGGCGATGCTGCCGGTCGAGGCAGGCGTCAGGCCGGCGAGAAGCGAGAGCAGCGTGCTCTTGCCACAACCGCTGGGGCCGACGACCGCGACGAAGCTGCCGGGTTCGATCTTGAGATCGATCTTGTCGAGGGCAAGGACGTCGTCGTCCTCGCGTGTCTTGTAAATCTTGGAAAGCCGCGAAATGTCGACCGCCGCGCCCATTTGGGTAGTGGCACTCATGGGATTGCCTCACTGAACCTGTTGTCGTTGCTCGGCCGCGCCCGCGGCCGGCTGATTATTTGGCGGCGTCGCGCTTGTAGGTGAAGCGGGCTTCGATCGTATCGATGATGAAGTACAACATCACGCCGAGCCCGGAGATCGTCACCACGGTGGCAAAGTTGAGCGTCGTGTCGAACAGCGAGTTGGCTTGTAGCTGCAGGTAGCCGAGGCCGCGTTCGGCGGCGACATATTCGCCGATGACCGCACCGATGACCGCCAGCGACACCGCAACCTTGAAACCGCCGAAGATGTTCGGCAAAGCCGCCGGCAGGCGCACCTTGAAGAAGGTCTGCCACTCGCTGGCACCCATCGAGCGGACGAGGTTGACCAGGTTCTTGTCCAGCGACTGCAGGCCGACGACCGTCGAGATGACAATCGGGAAGAACGAGATCAGGAAGGCCAACGTGATCTTGGGCGCCCAGCCATAGCCGAGATAGAGCACCAGAAGCGGCGCCAGCGCCACCTTGGGCACAGTCTGCAGCGCCACCAGGATCGGGTAGATGGCGCGTTCGAAAGCCCTGGAATAGAAGATCGCCAGCGCCAGCGGCATGCCGACCAGCACGGCCATGGCAAAACCCGCAACCACCTCGAACAGCGTGACGTAGGCGTGGGAGGCGAGCAACGGCAGCTCGTTGACGATCCGCTTGGCTATCGCCAGCGGCGTCGGCAGGACAAATTCCGAGAGCCCGGACCAGGGAACCAGAACCTGCCATGCGCCGAGCAGTACAACCGCCAGGATGAGCGCCGAATAACGCTCAAGCCATGGCCCGCGTGATTTCTTCTTGCTGCTCATGCCCTTGCCTTGCTTTTTCTGCGCCTGAGCGGCGCCGATTACATCCGTGCTCGCCACCGTAGCCTCACTGCGTCAGAAGTTCATTGGTATAAAAGGTCGACATCGGCTTGGCGTCGCCGATTTCCTCGACGCTGCCGATCAGCTTGATGGCGTCGGCGATCGCCTTTTCGTCGATGTAGCCGATCGGCGTACCATCAGGCGAGTGGATCGATGCCGAGGTCGCCTCGATCTGCTGCTGGACGACCTTGTCCGAGGGCCCGCCCTGCCAAACCGCCTTCAGTGCCGCGGTCGCAGCAGCCGGATCGGCTCGGGTCATCTCGATTGCCTTGGCATTGGCGGCGAGGAAGTTCTTGAGCGCCGGGCCCTTCTTGGCGATGCCATCGTCGCTGGCGACAACCGCCATGCCAGGTACCGCAAGGCCAAACTCGGTGAGATCAAGCGTCGGGAACTTCTGGCCGGTTTTGTCTTCGAGCACCGGCAGGTCGTTGGTCTTGTAGACGCTGACGACGTCGACCTGCTTCTGCAGGAACTGCGGCACACGCGACTGCGAGTCCATCTGGACCTTGGAGACCTTGGCGCAGTCGATCTTGTTGATCTCGCAGAAGGCACTGAGATAGGACGTTCCGGTCTCGCCGACGGCGTGCGCAATGGTCTTGCCCTCGAGATCCTTGGGCGCGTTCACCGCCTTGTCAGGATGCGAAATCAGGGCGATCGGCGACTCCGGCTGATAGAGCGCGATGATCTTGACCGGCATGCCCTTCTGGATCGCCGAGATGGCGAAAATGCCCGGCAGGATGACAGCGTCTTCCTGGCCCTGGATCAGCGAGCCGAGCGCTGCCTGCGAGCCAGCACCTTCGCCGAGCTTCAACGTCACACCAGCATCCTTGTAGAGACCCTTCTGCTCGCCGAGATAGAAGAAGCCGTATTCGCCCTTGAGCTTCCAGCTGAAGCGGACGTTGACGTCTTCCGCCATGGCATTGTGACTGGCAAGAACGGTGGCGACGGCGGCTGTGGCGATAAGCGCCGTGCCGCGAATGAGACCTGTAGCGTACAACATTTCTCTCCTCCCTAACGAGCACCTTCGGGCGCCCCAATGGCCCGAAGGCCTGCCTCTCTCCCCCGAACAAAGCGCGACAGCCTTCGCCCTCGATCTTCATTCTTGATCTCATAGTGTGATCACATTCAATCATTGTCAAGCGATGAATCGGATCAGGCAGCGCACGAATTTGCATGCACAATCGAAGCGTTGCCGCGAATTCCCTGCCGCTGCGGCAAGCATCGGAAATCGCTGGCGGATTCACCACGCGTCGAGACGACGCAACCTCACCCACTCCGGGCGAGGCACGTTCACAAGTCGGAAAACGACCCAAGATCGCCTGAAAAATGAAGCTTGCCGGATCAGTTCGCAGCGGCGAAGGTATCGGGCAACGAGCGCTCGATGGCGCTTCGGTTAAGGTTGCGCGCGATGAAAACGAGCCAGGCGCGGGGCATGCCCTCCGGCCAGCGCGGCAGATACTCGGGCGGATACATCACGTGCTGGACGCCATGGATGATCACCGGGCGCGGGTCACCCCTGACCGGCAGTATACCCTTCACGCGAAGGATCGACTGGCCGCGTCCGGCGAGCAGTAATTCCAGCCAGTCGACGAAGGATGGCCAGTCGACTTCGTTGTCAATCTCGACGGTGAAAGTCTCGATGCCATCGCTGTGCCGACCTGGCATGGGCGTATCGGCCATTTCGAAATGGCGCGGTTCCCAACTGTCTTCTTGGTCAAAGATGTCGGCCGCACCCGGCATGCTTGCCCGGCTTGAAACAAGCTGCCGAACCCGAGGGTTGACCTTGCCGACATCCTGGGCGAGCGCATCCAGCCGCCAAGGTTCGACAAGATCGGACTTGGTGATGACCACGCAATCGGCCAGCGCCACTTGCTGGACGGCTTCGGCGAAATTGCCGATCGAGTTGGCGCCACTGACGCCGTCGACGGTGGCAACGATACTGCCCGCCCGATAGCCGCGGCGGAGCTTGAGGTCGCTCATCACCGCCTGCATGATCGGCGCGGGGTCGGCGAGGCCCGTGGTCTCCACCACGACCCGGCGGAACGGCGCCACCTCGCCACGGCGGACCATCGCCAGAAGGTCCGCCAAAGTGGAGACGAGATCATCACGCACGGCACAGCACAAACAGCCCGACGACAGCAAAACCGCGTCCTCGGACACTTCCCGCACCAGAAGGTGGTCGAGCCCGACCTCGCCGAACTCGTTGATGATCACGGCCGTGTCGGCGAGATCAGGCTCGCCGAGAAGATGCCGCAGGAATGTCGTCTTGCCGCTGCCAAGGAAGCCGGTCAGCACGTGGACCGGAATTCGGTCGTCGGTCGCGGAAGCGGCAGGCAGCACGGTCAGTTGACCTCGAAGATGGCGTCTACCTCGACGGGAACGTTGCGCGGCAGCGAGTAGCAGCCGACGGCGGCACGGGCATGGCGGCCGGCCTCGCCGAACACCTCGACCATCAGATCGGAAGCGCCGTTGATGACCTTGGGGTGATCCTTGAAGTCGGGTTCGGCATTGACGAAGCCGCCGAGGCGGATGACGCCGACGACGCGGTCGAGGTCGCCGTCCAGCGCCTGCTTGAGCTGGGCCAGAATGTTGACGGCGCAGAGGCGCGCCGCGGCCTGGCCTTCTTCGACGGTGAAATCGGAGCCGAGCTTGCCGGTGAACTTGTCCTTGCCACCCTCAGCTGGAACCTGGCCCGAAACATAGACCTGGTTGCCCAGCCGGCGGGCCGGCACGTAGTTGGCGGCTGGCGCCACCGTCGCTGGCAGGCTGATGCCAAGGCGAGCAAGGTTCTGTTCAACTTTTCCCACCATGGCGGGCTCCTCCCAGATCGTGATGTCAGTAATCGAATTGAAGATCCGCCCCCTGCGCGAAAGGCAGTTCGATGCCTTGCGAGCCGGCGACGCTGAGCAGCGCCTTGCAGGTGGTGCGGATGTCGTGGACGATGCCCTTCTTGGCGGCGCTGGCGTTGCCTTCATTCAAGGCGGCAAGGATGTCCTCGTGGTCCGAGGCGTTCCACGGCATCGAGGGGATCAGCAGCGACATGTACATCGTCGGGCCGAACTGCAGCCACAGCGACTCGATCAGCGGCATCAGCACGTCGGACGCAGCCGCCTCATAGAGCGTGAAATGGAATTTCTGGTTGGACGACAGGCAGTTCAGGATGTCGCGCTTTTCGATTGCCACCAGCAGCTGCTTGTTGATCGCGGCAAGTTCGCTGATCAGCGCCGGGGTCGCCTTCTTGGCGGCAAGCTCAGTGGCCATGCCCTCGAGCATCTCGCGCACAGCGAAAAGGTCGCTGAGCTTTTCCGGGCTCAGCCTGGGCACGCGCACCGAACCGCCCTTGGTTTCCTCAAGCGCATTGGCCGCCACCAGGCGGCTCAGCACTTCGCGAACCGGCATCGGGCTGGTGCCAAATCCGGCAGCCAGCTTGCGCAGGCTCATCACCTGGCCGGGCAGGAATGCACCGACCATCAGGCCGCGGCGCATATAACGCAGCACATGCCCATGGACATGCCCGCGCTCCTTCTTAGGCGCTTCACCGCCGCCGTTACCGGCGTCCTCAGACTTGTCTATCCGCACTCTGCTTCTCCGCCTCTCGCAAGTTCCTCAACAATTGCGCTGTACGAGGAACGGCGTCTGGCGGCGAGCTGCCGCATACAGTCGCCGGCCGGGGGCAGAAGTTGACAGGCCGCAATCTGTGATCTCATATTGTGATCAATAAATGATCTTTACCGGAACGGCAACCATTAACTGCCCTGCCGTTTGACCGAGAACACCGCGGCAGCCCGACGCGCCGTCACATCCGCCATCCGGAGACCCGTCCATGAACGCACCTGCCTTCGACCAGCCTGCCCTGCGCGATCAGATCGCCAACGGCGCCAGGCTGGGCCGGTACATCTTGCGCAACGTGCGTCTTAACAGTGCAGTTACAACAGGTGCCATGGATGCCGCAGGGTACTTTCTTGCTGACGTGACAGTAGAGCACGGCAGGATACTGGCAACAACTGCTGCGCGCGGCCGTTCCATCGAATCCAACGAAGACAGCGCGATTTCGATCGATGCCGGCGGGCGGGTCGCGCTCCCCACCTTCGTCGACTGCCACACCCATCTCGACAAGGGTCATATCCTGCCGCGAACGCCGGCAGCCAATGGTACTTTCGACGGCGCGTTGGCGGCCACCCGCGCCGATCGCGCGACCAACTGGTCGGCCGGCGATGTCACCAGGCGCATGGACTTCGCACTGCGCTCGGCGTTCCACTACGGCACGGCGGCCATGCGCACGCATATCGACTCACAGCCACCGCAAGACGACATTTCCTGGCCTGCCTTCATGGAGCTCAAGCAACACTGGCGCGGCCGAATCGACTTGCAGGCGTCCTGCCTGTTTCCCATCGACATGGCTCGCGACGATGCCTTTCTCGAGCGCATCGCACGCCATGTCGCTGCTGCCAGCGGCACACTCGGGGCGGTCGCCTATCCCGCTCCCGACATCGACCGTCTGCTCGACCTGATGTTCCGGAAAGCCGAGCAACATGGCCTCAACCTCGACTTCCATGCCGACGAGACCGCGGATCCCAAAGCCGACGGACTGCGCCGTATCGCCGAGGCCGCGATGCGATCCTCCTTTGCCGGCAAGGTGCTGGTCGGCCATTGCTGTTCGCTGGCGATGCAGGAAGAGGCCGATGTCGAGGCCACGCTCGACAAGGTGGCCGCGGCTGGCGTCGCCGTCGTGTCGCTGCCGACCTGCAATCTCTATCTTCAGGACCGCCGCCAGGACGGCACGACGCCGAGATGGCGGGGCGTGACCCTGCTGCACGAGATGAAGCAGCGCGGCATCCCGGTAGCACTTGCCTCCGACAACACGCGTGACCCGTTCCATTCCTATGGCGATCTCGACATGCTGGACACCTATCGGCTCGGCACGCGCGTCCTGCATCTCGACCATCCTGCCGGCGACTGGATCGGGGCGGTGACCACGACCCCGGCAGGCATCATGGGGCTCGATGGCAGAGGCAGCATCGCCGAGGGCCAGGTCGCCGATTTCATCCTGTTCGAGGGCCGGTCCTTGTCGGAAGTGCTGTCGCGCGCCGAAAGCAATCGCATCGTCGTTCGCAACGGCGCGCCCCTTGCGACGTCGTTGCCCGCTTATGCCGAACTCGACGGGCTTGAAGGCATGGCATCCGACTAAAGCGAGGAGCCAAACAAAGGCCGCCGGAAACGGCGGCCTCAGACGGCTGACAAACCTCCGGGCACACCTAAATCACCCAAGATTCACGGAACGTCGCAGATTCAGATCGTGAACAAACCAGAATCAAAACCCCTCGATTTTGACTGCTGCCAAGAAACGAGGGGTTTGTAATCAATCTGAGGCCGCCGGAAACGGCGGCCTTTTCGTATCGGTGACAATGAGCGATCAGGCGGTGGCGCCGACCTGATAAAGCTCGACCTTGGTTCCGTCGGGGTCGGCGATGTAGATCGTCAGACCGTAGGGCCCGTCATGAAGGTCGGTGAAGTACTTCACGCCGGCCTTCTTCAGCTTGGCGTCCATGGCGCGGACATCATTGACCTCAAAGGCGATGTGGTCGAGCTGGCGATGATCCGAGGCCTTGCCGTGGATCAGCGCGATGCCCTGATGGAAGGCGGTGAACGGACGCCCGTCGGCCAGCGGCTTGGCCGGCCGGATCGTGAAGCCGAGCTGGTTTGTATAGAAGGCCACCGACGTGTCGATGTCGTTGACCATGACCAACTGGTGGCCGTAGTTGGTGACGCGCGGCTTGACCTGTTCGCCGATCCAGTCGAGCACCTCGGACGAGGGGGCGATCTCGCAGAAATACTGCTTCCACACCTGCTTGGCGGTGGCTTCCCACTCGGCGTTGACGCCCGACACGCAGTCGTCGACGGCAATCACGTCGAGGTCGCGCAGATAGGCTTCGCGGATCGAGGTCTCGACGCAGGCATTGGTGGTGGCGCCGGTGACGAACAGGTGCTGGGTGCCGAGCATCTTCAGCATCATCTCGAGCCGCGTCTCGTAGAAAGCGCCGAAGCGGTGCTTGCGGATGACGAAAGCCGGGTCGAAATCGGCCAATGGCTTCAGCTCGTCGATGATCTGCTCGTCCCAGCTACCGGCCAGCGCCGACACCTGCTTGCGGCGGGCAGTGTGGCCGAGCAGCTTCTTCTTGGCGCGGTTGTGGTCGATGGCGAAGTGTTCCTGCATCGTCCAGATGACCGGAATGCCGGTGTCCTGGCAGCGCTTGATCAGCTTGGCCAGCGGCGGCACGATCGACGACAGGCGCTTGGTGTCGACGCCCGAAACGCCGAGCGTGCCCTTCTCATGGATGAAGGCGTTCTGCAGGTCGATGACCAGCAGCGCCGACTTGCGGTAGTCGAGAACGTCCAGAGCCATCACTTGTGCTCCACCATGTCGATGCCGAGCACGCCACCACGACCCCAGCTGTCCTTGGGCGTCTCGTGGATGACCACGTGCAAGTGATCGGGCTTGCAGGCGGCCTCTTCGACCATGGCCTTGGTGATGGCTTTGACGAGGTTGCGCTTCTGCTCGACAGTGCGCCCCTCCCACATCTCTACGACGACGAATGGCATCTTATTTCTCCTCTCTTTCGCTGGGCATGGCGCCGGAGGCCCAGACGGGCACGGCGGGCGCAAAGCCCGAAACCAGATCGTTGTTGGCCCGATCAGTGCCGCAAAGCAGCCACAGCGGGCGGTTCGAATAGTTGACCAGCACCTGCTCTTCCATGCAGGCGCGGTTGGCCGGATGGTCAGCATGACGATCGAAACGGCTCGTCGCCGGCATCAGCCTGATGACATAGAGCGGCTCGGCCGGATCGAAGCCGTCGAGCGCGTCGGGTCCCAACCTCTCCAGCCCGAAGGCCCTCACCGAGAACTCGCCGCTGCCGAATGCCACCAGCACGACAGCACCTGCGAGCGGCGTCATCGGCCAGTATCGGCCTTCCCTCCCGGCCGTCAGAAACTCGGCGTAGCTGCCCGCTTCGGCAAACAACTCGCTGTCCCACAGGACGATGTCGGGACCGATGACGCTCCGCGCGGCATCGATGATGATCTCGCTCTCGCACAGGTCGAGAAAGCTCCATGGATCGGTGAGGCCGATGACGTGACCCCACGGATTGTGGATCCCCGACAACCGCTCCTGGCGGATCGTCGCCTTGCGGGCAACGATGCTTGCGACTGCTTCGTGAACCGGCAACCGCGCCGGTGTCAGCGAAATCCGGCCGGCCAGGTCCAGCTGATCGGGGCTTGGCGTCATGACGGCAGCGTCACGCAGCGGCCGCGGCCGTAGCTGGTGTCGGCGACCACGCCGTTTTCGTAGACGACATCGCCGCGCGCCACCGTCATCACCGGCCAGCCCTTGAGTTTCCAGCCTTCATAGATGCAGGTGCCCTTGCCAGTGTGGGTGACGGTCCGCTCCTCGTCGAGGTCGACCAGCACCAGGTCGGCGTCGAAACCGACATCGATATGGCCCTTGCGTGGCCATAGGCCGAAACGCCGCGCCGGATTGAACGAGTTGAGCTCGACGAGGCGGCTGAGCGGCAGCCCGCGCTGGTGGACGCCAAAATGCAGCATCAGCGACAGCTCCCACGGGAAGCTGACGACACCGGGGAACTCGGTCCACAAATCCTCGAGCTTCTTGGGCAGGAATGGTACGTGGTCGGTGCCGAGGCTGTAGACCGAGCCGTTGAGCATGCCGGCCCACAGGCCTTCGAGCTCGTTGCGGTCGCGCAGCGGCGGCGAGATCTTGGCGCGCATGTCGAGATCTTCGTCATAGCAGGTGCGCGTCAGGTAGTGTGGACAGGTCTCGACGGTGACATGCACGCCACGTGCCTGCGCCTCGGCGGCCAGCACCGGGCCCATGCCAACCGAGGTATGGACCAGATGCAGCGAGCAGCCGGTCTTCTCGGCGAGGAAAATCATGCGGCGGATGGTTTCGACCTCGCAGAAGGCGGGGCGCGATTCCGTATAGGCGCCGAGATCCTGGCGGCCGGTGGCCGCGATCTCCTTCTTGATCCACGAGGCGATCTGGGTGTTTTCGCAATGCACGTTGATGACGCCGCCGGGAACCTTGGCGAGGATGCGCATCGCCGCATAGACCCAACCGTCGGTCGCCGGCACGATGCCGATCGGATTGTCGGGCTCGTAGCCGAAATAGCACTTGAACGACTTCACGCCGGTCTTGGCGATGATCTCCGGAATCTCGGCGATATGCTCTTCGCGCTGGATGCCGAAGTGGAAGCCGAAGTCGATAACCGAGTTCTCCTCGCCCAGCGCCTTCCGCTCCTCGTAGAACGGCAAATAAGATTCCTTGAGGTTGCGGATGTAGAGCAGTGCTGTGGTCACGCCACCGGAAGCGGCAGCTGCCGTTTCGGTGCGCATGTCCTCGGCGAAGGGGTACTTCACGCCGAGATGGCAGTGCGGATCAATCAGGCCCGGCATCAGCACCCGGCCTTCGGCGTCGATGGTGCGGGTCGCATCGGGCAGCGATTCATCCGATCCGGTCAGGACGATCTTGCCGTCCTTGACCGCGACGCCGCCGTGGAATTCGCCATCGTGGCGAACCACCCGCGCGTTCTTGATGACCAGATCCGCTTTCATCATTTCTGCTCCAATATGCCTTCGATGCGTCGGACAATGCCGCTCCACTGGCTGCGGCCGACAGTGATCGGCGCGCGTGCGCCCATGCCGCGTGCCCAGACGGTTTTCAGCCCGAGTTCGGCCGCGGCCTCCCTGTCGATGGTGCCGGGTGGGGCCGCGACGTCGACCAGCAACGCATGCTTGGGCAGCAGCTTGAGCTGTTCGCGTTCGAGCAGCCGCTTGGGCACGCTGCCGATGACGATGTCCATCTTCGGCAGGTATTCAGGCAATTGTTCGAGCGTCAGCGATTCAGCACCCGCCGCATAAGCAGCCGCGCGCTGCACCGGGTTGCGCGCCGCGACATGGACATGCGCGCCGAGCGCCACCAGCGTGTTGGTCAACAGCGAGCCGATGGTGCCCTGCCCGACAAGGCAGATGTTGGATTTATGGATAGTGATCTCAGTGTTCTCGATGATCACCTTGAGCACGCCTTCGACGATCGCCGGTCCGCGTAGCAGCATCAGGTCGACGTCCCACTCATATTCGTGCAGCGTGATGCCGAGTTCCGCGCAATGGCCCTTCAGATTGGCATCGCCCCAGCCGAGGATGATGTGGCCCGGCTTGCGCATGCCCTCCAGCATCTCGCGCGTCGGGATGATCTTTTCAGGGCACTTTGGCGCAAACAGCGCACCTTCGGTGGTGATGCCCGGGATCGGGAACAGCGCGATGTCGGCACCTTTCAGCGCGTCGGCGGCATCCTTGGCGTGATACACGCCCTCGATGCCCTCCTGCGGCCAGGGAAAACCGTAAGCACGGACGGTGGCGCCGGCGCGGACGGCGCAGCGGGCAATCTCCTGTTCACGGGCGTCGCCGGCGACGACGGCGATGACTGTGTTGTTCCAGCTCATTTCGCCCTCACCTTCTGAATGACCTGATCCCGAGACATGCCGGCGATGCCCATCGCCTCGGCGGTGCGACCGCCCTTGCGATAATCGGTGCCGACGGCGATCTGCGCCAGGCTGTAGAGCGAATGCGCCACGGGCGTTTCGACGCCTGCGATCTTCGCGAATTCAAGGAATGGCAGCAGGCCGTGGCCGAAATCTTCCTTGTAGTAGCGGTATTCGAGCGAATCCGGACCCTTGATGCGCTTGTTGGCCTCGCCGCCGGCAATCGCCGCGCGGAAGTCGGAAGTGTCGATGACATCGGCCTCGACCGTGCCGAGCAGCTTCATCTCTTCGACGAGGTTGGGCAGATCATGCCCGAAGGCCCTGGCCACCGCCAGCCGCTCGTCGTCGAGCTGCTTCATGACGCGGGCGACGCCGGGGGTCATCGCATCGACGTAGAAGGTGAAGTTGCCGCCAGTCGCCTCGACCCAGGCGGCGGCAAGGACAGCCGCCGGCGGATGCAGGACCATGTTGACGTTGGAGAGGTCGGAAGCGATCACGTCGGCAACCGGGGTAAGGCCCGGATAGAGTTTTCCCGCGATCTCCAGCACCTCGGAGCCGCCCTTCAGCGCTGCGGCCTTGAGCTGCTTGGCGCGGCCGGAGACGGTGACACCATCGGGGCGGTATTTGCGCGCGACATAGGTCAGGGTCGAGAACTCGACGACGGGCGGTGCCGCGCGGCCAGTGCGCGAAAAAGTCTCGGCGAATTCGAGCGCGCCACCGGTGTGACCGGGATTGAGCACCACGGGTTTGCTCGAGGGCCAGCCGGCAGCCGCAAGCGCCGAGGCGATGGCCGAATGCGAAAAGGTAGGCAGGACGACGACCACGACATCGACGCCATCGATTGCCGCCTTGAGATCGGTGGTGATCAGCGCGGGCTTGGCCACGCCCTCGCCGAGCTTGCCTTCAAAGGCGACACCACCCAGCTTGACATGCGGCTCCAACGTTTCGGCCGAACGCGCCCAGAAATGGACGTCATGACCGGCCTGGACCAACTCTGCGACCGAGGCTGCACCGCCCGCGCCGGCTCCTAATACTGCAACTTTCATTCTCTCCTCCGGGGGCCGAGGTACGGCTATCGGGCCGCACGACCTCATGCTCGAAACGGGTACTCCTCCCCGCTCCTCGCGCCAATTGATTGCCATCAATCAGTTTGATCACACTTTATGATCACACTGGAAATTGTCAAGCGGAAGAATGTGCTTCCGTCACTCACGCGGCCTGATGCTTCAGCCCTGCCGCCTCGATGCCTGAAATGGCGGCGAGTTCGTCATTGTCCGATGTGTCGCCAGTGATGCCGACAGCGCCGAGCAGCTTGCCCGACGCGTCGCGGATCAGCACGCCGCCCGGCACCGGCACGATCTTGCCACCCGAGACGGCGTTGAGCCCTTCCATGAAGTGCGGGCGCTCCTTCGCCGTCTGGTCGAGCCAGCGCGAGCCCATGCCGACAGCGAGCGCACCATAGGCTTTGCCCGAGGCGATCTCGTAGCGCAGCATCGATGCGCCATCCTGCTTCTGGAAAGCCTTGAGATGGCCGCCGGCGTCGAGCACGGCAACGGTCAGCGGCTTCATCTTCACTTCCGATCCTTTGGCGAATGCGGCTTCGATGATGGCGTTGGCCTTGGCGAGCGTCAGTTCGGACATGTTTGCTTCCTCAATTCGTAATCTTGGGTTGTGACGCGATGCGGCGCTTCGCCTTGAGTTCGAGCCGGCGCTTGTGAAGGACCGGCTCGGTGTAGCCGTTGGGCTGGGCGCGGCCTTCGAAGACGAGGTCGCAGGCAGCACGGAAGGCGGTCGACTGGTCGAACTCGGGCGCCATCGGCTTGTAGAGCGGATCGCCGACATTCTGCCGGTCGACGATCGCCGCCATGCGCTGGAGTGAATCCATCACCTGGATGTGCGAGCAGACATCGTGGCGCAGCCAGTTGGCGATGTGCTGGGAGGAGATGCGCAGCGTGGCGCGGTCTTCCATCAGCCCGACGTCGTTGATGTCGGGCACCTTCGAGCAGCCGACACCCTGGTCGATCCAGCGCACGACGTAGCCGAGGATGCCCTGCGCATTGTTGTCGAGCTCGCGCTGAACCTCGTCGGGCGTCCAGTTGGGACGGACGACCACCGGCACAGACAAGATGTCGTCGAGGCGGGCCTTGGGCCGGTTCTTCAGCTCGGCCTGCACCTGATGCACGTCGACCTTGTGGTAGTGGGTGGCATGAAGCGTCGCTGCCGTCGGCGACGGCACCCAGGCGGTGTTGGCGCCGGCCTTGGGATGGGCGATCTTCTGCTCCAGCATCGCCGCCATCAGATCCGGCATCGCCCACATGCCCTTGCCGATCTGGGCATGGCCCGACAGGCCGCATTCCAGACCGGTGTCGACGTTCCAGGCCTCATAGGCATTGATCCACGGCGCCTGCTTCATGTCGCCCTTGCGCACCATCGGGCCGGCTTCCATTGAGGTGTGGATTTCGTCGCCGGTGCGGTCGAGGAAGCCGGTGTTGATGAACACCACGCGTTCCTTGGCGGCACGGATGCACTCCTTGAGGTTAACAGTGGTGCGCCGCTCCTCGTCCATGATGCCCATCTTGATGGTCTTGCGCGGCATGCCGACGAGGCGCTCGACGCGGTCGAAGATCTCGACGGCAAAGGCGACTTCCTCGGGGCCGTGCATCTTCGGCTTGACGACATACATCGAGCCGGCACGGGAATTGGCGCGGCGGCCATTGGCACCGACATCGTGCAGGGCGATGAGTGCGGTAATCGCCGCGTCCATGATGCCTTCGGGCACCTCGTTGCCGTCGCGGTCGTGGATCGCGGGATTGGTCATCAGGTGACCGACATTGCGCACCAGCATCAGCGAACGGCCGGGCAGCGAAACGGTGCCGCCATCGGGGCCGGTGTAGTCGCGGTCGCCATTGAGCTTGCGGGTGACCGGTTTGCCGCCCTTGTCAAAAGTCTCGGACAGGTCGCCGCGCATCAGGCCAAGCCAGTTGCGGTAGACCACGACCTTGTCTTCGGCATCGACAGCGGCGACCGAATCCTCGCAGTCCTGGATGGTGGTCAGCGCAGACTCCAGCACCATGTCGGAGATGCCGGCCGGATCGGTCTTGCCGATCGCACTTTCACGGTTGACCACGACCTCGACATGCAGGCCGTTCTTCGCAAGCAGCACCGCGTCAGGATTCTTGGCCTCACCACGATAACCGGCGAACTGCTTTGCGTTGCCCAGCGAGATCGAACCGGAAGCCGTCGCAAGTTTCAGTGCACCGCCCTCGACCGCAAGCCCGGTCACATCCGCCCAGTTGCCCGATGCCAGCGGCGCCGACTGATCCAGAAACGCCTTGGCCCAGGCGATGACCTTGGCGCCACGCTTGGGATTGTAGCCCTTGGTCTTTTCGGCACCATCGGCGTCGGAGATCGCGTCGGTGCCGTAAAGCGCGTCATAGAGCGACCCCCAACGCGCATTGGCGGCGTTCAGCGCATAACGCGCATTCATCACCGGCACCACCAGTTGCGGGCCGGCAACCGTGGCGATCTCCGCATCAACATTGTCGGTGGTGACCGCAAAGGCCGGGCCTTCCGGCACGAGATAGCCGATCTCGCTCAAAAACGCCTTGTAGGCCGCCATGTCGTGCGGGGCGCCATGCTTGCGGTACCAGGCGTCGAGCTTGAGCTGGAAGTCGTCGCGCTTTTCCAGAAGCGCCCGGTTCTTCGGCCCGAGATCGTGCACGATCGCCGAAAAGCCCTCCCAGAACGCATCGACCTCGACACCCGTGCCGACAATCGCCTCGCCAACGAAATCGTGCAACTCACGCGCGACAGATAGGCCATGCAGGGAGACGCGGTCACTGATCCTGTTCATCATGTTCATGATCAAAACTCCCCTGTTTCAGGCCGCGATCGCAGCGTCGGTGCGGAATTCGCCCGAAATGGTCTCGGCGACCATCTGGGCGGTGGCGGCGGACAGCGTCCAGCCGAGATGGCCGTGGCCGGTGTTGTAGAACACACCCGGCTGGCGACCCTTGCCGACCCTCGGCATCATGTTGGGCATCATCGGCCTGAGGCCGGCCCATGGCACGACGCGGTTGGTGTCGACGCCAGGGAACAGCATGCGGGTCCAGTCGACCAGCGGCCTGACACGGTCGTCACGAATGTCGCGGTTCATGCCGTTGAACTCGGCAGTGCCGGCAACACGGAAGCGTCCTTCGCCGAGACGGCTGGTGACGATCTTGGCGCGGTCGTCGAGCAGGCTGACCCAGGGCGCGGCGTTCCGGCTGCGCTCGTCGTCGAGATGCACTGTGATCGAGTAGCCCTTGACCGGATAGACATTGACGCGATCGCCGAGCATCGCGGCAAAGTGACGGCTGGCCGAGCCGGCGCAGACGACAATGCCATCGGCCTCGACGATCTGGTCACCAGGCTCGCTGGACGCCCCGCCGCTGGTATAACCGATACAGAACACGCCATCGCGGGCGATCCGGTTGACGGTCGCGTCGAAGACGAAACGCGCCCCGCGCCGCTCGCAGGCCTTGGCCAGGCCGAAGGTGAACTTGTGGATGTCGCCGGTCGAATCCGACGGCGTGTAGAAGCCACCATGGAAATCGCCATGCAAGGTCGGCTCGATCGACTTCACTTCCTGCGCCGTCACCGGCCTGCGGTCGAGGCCACCTTCGACCAGCATCGAATTGACCTTCAGTGCATGCTGGAAGCTCGGTCTGTCCCAGTAGAAATGCAGGATGCCGCGCTGGACATGGTCGAAATCGATATTCTCGCGCTCGGCAATCGCAAGCAGATGCTTGCGCGCGGCGATCGCCAGCCGCGTCGTCTCCACCGTGTTGTCACGATAATTCGCGATGTTGGAGACGAACTCGGCGAGCCAGGCATATTTGTGCCAGGTCGGCCGGGGGTTCATCAAAAGTGGCGCATCGCGGCGCAGCATCCACTTCATGCCCTTGAGCAAGGTCGACCAATGGTTCCAGACTTCGGCGTTGCTGGCCGACAACTGGCCGCCATTGGCGAACGACGTCTCCATGCCGGCATAACGCTGGCGGTCGATGACGGTGACGGAATAGCCGCGCTCCAGAAGCGCATAGGCAGTGGTAACGCCGGTGATACCGGCGCCAATAACGGCAATATGGGGCATTTCACTCTCCGCGAACAAAGTTGGGTGCGGGCCGAAACCCGCGGTTATTCCCCAATCTGTCGCTGTACCTGAGAGCTTAACCGCGACGGCCCGGCCGCTGCGGCTTTCCCCTTCGGTGGACGCTCGAAGCGCCTCTCTCCAGATCGTTCAACTGCATGGTCACTTTTGCCTGAGAGTTTCCTGGGGGGTTGCTCCGTCGGCGTCGGCCGGTGTCGTCTAGCAGCGGCCGATCTCTCCCAATGCAGCCTGTTGAACGCAATTCTTCTTAGCTGGCGCCAGGCCGTACCGCAACGGTAGTCGCGGGACGGCAAAGGCGTCAGTTTCCTTCGTCGTAAAGCGTTGTGGTCGTTTCGACGCCATGCTCGTGCAAGCCAGCGCGCACCACCGCGGCGGCCGCCAGTTCGCGGGCCTTCCGGCGGATCGACGGTTCGTCAACGCCCTGCACCTTGCCGTCCAAATAGACCGCCTTGCCATCAACCCAGGTCTGGGTGATCGAGGCCGTCGAGGCCGAGAACACCAGCGCCTGCAGCGGATCGTAGAACGGCGTCCACTCGACATGGTCGAGGTCGAACAGGATGAAGTCAGCCTTCTTGCCGATCTCCAGCGAGCCGATCTCGTCATCCCACATCAGGGCGCGCGCGCCTTCGATGGTGGCGGCACGCAGCGCATCGCGCGCGGTGAAGACGTCGGGCTTGAGCCGTGCATCCTTGAACATGCCGGCAACGACGAGCATCTGCCGCATCAGGTTCATGTTGCCGGCAGCCGAGACACCGTCGGTGCCGAGGCCTACCTTGACACCGGCCCTGACCATCTCGGGATACTTGCCGATCGACGTCGCGCCCTTGCCGAGCTTGAAAGACGAGCACGGGCAGAAGGCGACGCTGGCGCCACGTTCGGCCAAAAGCTTGACCTCGTCATCCGACACGGCAGCGCCGTGGGCGATGACCAGGTTCTTGCGGATGCCGCCGGCATTGTCGACGCGGGTGATCGGCCAGCAGCCATATTTGCTTTCGCAGACCTTGGCCTCCTCGATCGAGGTCGCCAGGTGATAGGTCGTGCCGACGCCGAGCTTTTCGGCCAGCGCCACCGCGCCGACATGCAGTTCGAGGCTGCAGGGCTCCTTGCCCTCGATGTTGACCCAGCAGCGGGCACGGCCGTCGAGGGTATTGTTATAGCGCAGCACGTTTTCCTCGAGCACCTTCAGCGCCGACTGGGCGTCGGGGAAAAAGTGATGCTCTGCCATCTCCTCGGTCCAGCCGCGCGGCAGCTCGGCCGGGCGGTTGTCGGCGGCGTGGCGGCCGGTGATGCCGCGGATGCCAGTCTTGTCCATCGCCCTAATGACGATGCCGGGATCATATTGCGAGCCCATGTCGAGGAAGCAGGTGGTGCCACAGCGCAGCATCTCGGTGATGCCGAGCAGCGCGCCCCAATACTCGTCTTCCTCTGATATGTGGGCGTAGAAGGGCTTGGCCCAGTGGAACACCCAGGCGCGGGTATTGAGATTGTCGGGGAAGACCGCGCGCGACAGCGTCTCGGACAGGTGCACATGGCTGTCTACGAAGCCCGGGCAGATGCCCAGCATCGTACCGTCGATGACCTTGTCGAAGCTTTTGTTCTTGTGGCGTGCCGCCACTTCATCCGCCTGGCCGATATCGGCGATGCGGTCGTTTTCGACGACCACGCTGGCGTTGCGCAGCACCGTGTCGTTCTTGTCGACCGTGAAGGCGAAGTTCAAATTCTCGATCAGCGTGCGCATGTGTCTCCACCCCATACTTCACTCACGGACCTTCAATCGTGTCCCGCCGGTCCGTGACGGCGGGCGACATCTCGCTATGCAGCCGGGCCACAAAGCACCCCGGCTGCCAAATCACAAGGCAGGTTCGCTCAGGCGACCGCCTTGACCTTGCCACCACTCCTGGCGGTGCCGCAGAGGATCAGCTTGTCGGTGTCGGCATAGTCGGAAAGCAGTTCCGAACCCTTCGACGTCACCAGCAGCATGTCCTTGTTCTGCATGCCATAGCCATAGCCGGTGTCGTAGCAGAGCGGCTCGAAGCCGAGCACCATGTTCTCCTCCAGCGGCGCGTCGCTGCCCGGTTTGCCGAGCACCGGCGTCATGCCGAGATAGGGATCTTCGTGCAGGTGCAAGCCGATGCCGTGGCCGACGAACGAGATCGGCGGCAGGTTGAGCCTGGCGAGCTTGGCGATGAAGGCATCATAGATCTCGCGGCAGCTGGCGCCCGGCTTCACCTTCTCCATGATCTCATATTTGCACTCGACCAGATGAGCCCAGATTTTGTCGGCCATGGGCGGCGCCTCACCGACGATGGCCGTGCGGCAAACGCCGGCCTGGTAGCCGTTGATGACCGAAAAGATCTCGACGCGGCAGACGTCGCCGCGCTTGAGGATGCGATCGGACGGGCCGACATTGGGCAGCACCGAGCGCTCGCCGGTGGCGACGATCAGAAGCTTGAAGTGCTCGGCGCCGAGCGAATAGACGTTGCGGGTCAGGTGGCCGGCAATGTCCATCTCGGAATCGCCGGCATCGACAACGGCCAGCGTGTCGGTGATCGCCTGGTCGGCGATGCGCGACAGCTTGGAGAGCAGCGCGATTTCTTCCGCCGTCTTGATCTGGCGCAGCCGCGCCAGGATCGGCTCGGCATGCTCGAAGCGGGCGCCAGGCATTGCCGAAATCAGGCGGGCGAAGTCACCCGCCGGCAGGTAGTCCATCTCGAGGCCGATGCGTGCCTTGCCAAGACCGAGGCCGGAAAGCTGGTCGGCCAGCACCAGCATCGGATCGTCGGAAAACTCCGCCCAGATGCGGGCCGGCATGTCGGGCAAGCGGCGCTTGATCGTCGAAGCCTCCATGTCGACACCGAAGATCGCGGTGCGTCCGTCTGCCGTGACGATGGTCATTGCATGGCGGTGGCGGATCAGCGGCTGCGACGGCACGACGAAGCCTGCGGTGTAGGCGAAGTTTTCAGGCGAAGAGCAGATGATGGCGTCGAGCCCATGCTCCGCCATTGCCCTGACCTGCTTCGCTACGATTTCTGCCCGCATGATGTGTTCCTCTCCTTGAGTTTTTTGACCGGCGCTCAGTCGCGCACGCGGTATTTCTCGACCTTGGCGAGGTCGACATCGATGCCCATGCCTGGACCTGACGGCACGACGACCGCGCCATCGACGACCTGCATCGGCTCGACCAGAAGGTCGTCCTTGTAGTAGATGCCGCCGACCTGGCCGTGCTGTGCCTCGGCCGGCGTCGAGATCGGGATGACGCAGGACAGCGTCGCCGCCGGCGAGGCAGCCGCGACCTGGACGTTGGCCAGGTTGCCGATGCCTGTTTCGATCGAGCCATTGACGTTGCAGATAATGCCGGCGGCGCGGCAAACCGCACCGACCTCCATGGCCTTGTAGAGACCACCGGCCTTGGTGGTGTAGATCGAGATGATCTGGATGCCGCCGTTCTGGATGATCTGGATAGCGTCGTGGGCATTCCATGCCGACTCGTCGGCCATGACGGGCGCGTCGATACGGCGGCCGACCTCGGCGATGCGCTCGATGCCCATCACCGGCTGCTCGACATATTTGAGCCGGTACTTTTCCATCTGGCGCACGGTCTGCACCGCCTCGCCCGGCGTCTTGTAGCCTTCGTTGGCGTCGACGCAGATTTCCATAGCCTCGCCGGCGGCCTCGCGGACCGCGGCGACCATCTTGACGTCGCGCGCCGGATCGACACCGATCTTGACCTTGATCGTCTTAATACCTTCGGCGGCAAGCTTGGCCGCCTCGACCTTGGCCTCCTCGATCGCAATCAGGCCGATCGAATGGGTGATGGCGACCTTGTCGCGCGCCTTGCCGCCAAGCAGCGTATGAACGGGAACGTTCAGCCAGCGGCCAGTGAGGTCATAGGCAGCAAATTCGACCGCCGCCTTGGAATAGGGATAGCCGCGGATGATGGCATCCATGCGGGCATGCAGTTCGGCAAAATTGCCGAGTTCAAGGCCGATGACGGCGGGCGCCAGATAGGTCTCGATGACACTGCGGGTGATCATGGCAGACTCACCAAAGTAGCGGCCGAACTCGCCGCCCCAGTCCTTGAGCGCCGGCGCTTCGCCCCAGCCGACACGGCCGTCGCTGTCGGTCATCTTGACCATGACATAGCGGCCGATGACCTCGGTCAGGCCGGCCCATTTGTGCTCTCGCCGAGTCGGCAGTTGAACAACAAGCGTTTCGATGGACTTGATCGTGGGCACGGGTCTCTACCTTTTCCTTGTCACCGCAGAGGCATCGCTGTAGGATGCGATCATCTACTGTGATCACACTTTATGATCATATTTTTGGATGTCAAGCGACCCGGGGATCGAATTTGCAAGCCGGACGAAGCGGTGACCGGGCACGGCGGCAAGACATGGAGGAAAAAGATGATTGTCGAAGCGACCAACTACTTCGCCAGGGAGGGGCAGGCAGACGAGGTTCTGAAGCAACGCCGCAAGGCGACGGAGATCAGGCGACAGCTCGGCCTGGAGCCCGGCCGCATCCTTGTGCGGATGGAGGGAAGCGGGCCCGATGTCAGCTGGGAATGCGACTTCGTCTCAAGGGAAGCCTATGACAGCGACCGCGCCGCACGGGCCTCCTCGCCCGACTTCGAAGCCGCGCGCAAACAGATGCACACATTGCTCGACAAGTTCGAGCGGCATGTCAGCGTCGAGGATACGCCGACACCGCGTTGAACACGCGACCGCCCCCCGGATGGCGCGAAAAAAGGCGGCAGACCAGACGTCAGCGGTCTGTGGCAGGGGGTGAGCAAAGCCTTTGGCTCGGCTCGCTGGCATGACATGTTGCAAGAAAATGGCGCGCCCGAAAGGATTCGAACCTCTGACCCCCAGATTCGTAGTCTGGTGCTCTATCCAGCTGAGCTACGGGCGCGCGACGGGCCATTAAAGAAACGGCCGGGAAGCTCCGGTCAATCGACCGCAGCGACCGGCGCTAACTAGCCGCTGACTTGGCGAATTGCAAGCCGCCGTCTTCAAACTTTTATGGGAAAACCTGCCGGCGGCCCGCGACGCCACAGAGGCAAGGCGGCAAAATCCACTGCCGACCGGTCTATTGCCACAGCGGCCGCAAGCCGACCCATGCTGGAGTTTGAGACGTTGGCTGCTGCCTTGGCAGCCTACTGCCACGCGTTGCGAAACCAAGCAGACTGGGCGGCTCCCAGAGAAGATCGGCGATGACGCCACGGCACTTGAAGTTGTGCGCGATTGCAATCGGCGTGTATGCTGTGCCCGCAACGTCGCTTTTCTCACGACAAAGGCCTCGCCATGTCACACAAGCCCACAGAAAGCCTCGATCGCCGCGATTTCATGATCGCTTCCATTGCCACGGTCGGCGCATCGGCTGCGCTGGCTGCCCATGTTGGCAAGGCAAGCGCCCAAGACGCCGCGGCCCCTTCTGCCGACGCCGCAGCGGGGGCGCCATCGGCAACGGTCTATACCGGCGATGTGATCGAGGGGAAGAAAGTCGTCAGCGCGCTCGACGTCAACGATCTTGAACCCGGCAAGAAGCACCTGTTGTACTTTCAGGGCGTACGGATGCCGACCGGACAGTACTGGTATGTCTCCGTGACTGTCGCCAGGGGGGCCAAGCCCGGCAAGCGCGTCGTTCTGACCAGTGGCGTGCATGGCGACGAGATGAGCTCCGTGCATACGGTCCACAGCGTGATGAATCAGCTCGATCCGGCCGAGATGTCGGGCACGGTGATGGCGGTCACTGACGTGTCCCGCCCGGCGATCGAAGGCATGCAACGCAGGTGGCCCAATTTTGGCAGGGGCAACGACCTGATCGACATGAACAGGGAATGGCCCGGCGACGAGAACGGCGCCACCGCCCCCAGCCGGCATGCCGGGCTGCTGTTCAACCGTCTGCTGCGGCCAAACGCCGATGCCGCGATCGACTTCCACACCGGCACGACCGGGTTCGACGTCACCGCGTTCAACATCGGCGGCACGGATGTGCCCGAGATCAAGGCGATGCTGGAACTTTATCCGGTTGGCCAGATCTTCGACAGTCATGTCTATCCCGGCGTGCTGCACAACGCCTTCGTCGACGCCGGCATTCCGGCCTTTTGCCCGGAGATCGGTGCTGCGCGCGTGCTGGACCTCGAGATGATCTCGCTGTTCGTCGAAGGGACGATGAACGTGCTCAAGCATCATGGCATCGTGGCCGGACGGATGGGACGCACAGGCAAGGACGTGACCGTCTTTGTCGGCAACAGCGCATTCCCGATCCTGGCAACCCATGGCGGGCTGGTCGAGCATCTGGTCAAGCTCAACGACAAGGTCGAAGCCGGACAGAAGGTAGCCGTCCAGCGCAACAGCTTCGGCGAAGTGGTTGCGGAATATACAAGCGCCGTGGCGGGAGAAGTGACGGGCCAGCGCAGCGACGCGATGTCCGAGCCGGGCAACCCGCTGGCGTTCATCCTTTTCAATAAGGCGCCGCCGGAGGGCGTGGAAGCCTATCCCGAGTAAAGCGCTCAGGCCTCAAATACGCAAAGGCCGACCACCATCAACTATGCCGGTTCCGGTGCACTGCGCTGGCATTGCTCCGACACATCAAGGGCGCGGAACTGCTGACGCATATCCGTGACGAAGGCCCGGACGCGGGCGGTGCAGCGGAAGTCGCGATGTCATGCCTGGTCAGGCTCGCGACCTGGTCGGACGCGACGACCTCCAATTCGATATCCGGATGCCGCGCTGCAAAATCGGCCATCATCGGCATCAGCACATAACTGGCCAGCAAGGAGGGCGCGGACGGGACTACTGGACCTCCGAGGACAACTTCAGCAGCGCCCCGGCCGCTGGCCAGTTTTCCTGGACCTCGACCTTCGACGCCAACCCGGCACGGGCAGCCCAGTCCCGCCAGGCCATGTTCCGCGAGGTCGCGGCCGACCGCATTCCTGTGCTGGGCATGCATCTTCCATTTCCCGGCGCTGGCACGGTTGTGGAAAAGGGAGACGGCTACGAGTTGGTAGCCCTGTAACAACTAACCCTGCGAGCCCTGCGGCTCAACACGCGGACCGAAGCGCGCCCACGGACACCCAGTTCGTTCAAATACAGAGGAGAAAATGGCGCGCCCGAAAGGATTCGAACCTCTGACCCCCAGATTCGTAGTCTGGTGCTCTATCCAGCTGAGCTACGGGCGCGCAACAGGCCAAGTGAATGGCCAACACGCTGCGGTCAATCGACTGCAGCGACCGGCGCTACCTAACGGCTCGAATTGTGAAATGCAAGCCGCCGCCGGCAAAGTTTTTTTGATCAGGCCGGCCGGCGCATGCCCTGACGCGCCTCATCGAGGCGAACCGGCTGGTCGGGGATGGTGACGGCGAACACCGTTCGGCCGCCCGCACTCTCGACGAGCTCTAGCTGCCCGCCATGGGCACGCACCAGTTCGTAGGCGATGGCGAGGCCAAGGCCGGTGCCGCCGCTGCGGGCGGACCCACGGAATGCAGCAAACAGGTTCTCGCGCGCCTTTTGCGGCAGGCCGGGGCCGGTATCGGCAACGAGGATGCGGCTGACGCTGCCCTCGCGCTCGGCATAGACGGTCAGGCGATTGACGATGGCGCTGTCGGCGGCACCGGCCATCGCCTGCACTGCGTTGCGGCACAGATTGGTCAGCACTCTGAACAGCTGGTCTGGATCGGCCTCGATCTCGAATTCGGTGTCGACGGCATTGAAGAACTCGATGCCCGATTCGGGCTCGAGACCGAGCAGGCCATGCACGTCGTCGACAAGCTGGCTGAGCCGCAGGCGCCGGCGCGCCGGTGCCGGCTCCTGGGCGCGGCCATAAGACAGAACGTTCTCCGAATAGGCGACGGCGCGGTCGAGCGTGCGCAGCAACTTCGGCGCGAATGCCTGCACGGCTGGATCCTTGACCATGCGCAGGCGGTCGGACATCAGCTGGGCCGACGCCAGGATGTTGCGCATGTCGTGGTTGATCTTGGACACGGCCAGGCCGAGGTCGGCGAGATGCTTCTGCTCGTGCAGCATGCGTTGCAGGTGCGTCTGCATCGCTGCCAGCTCGCGCTCGGCGAGGCCGATCTCGTCCGAGCGGGCCTCGGGAACGATGACGCCGGCGGGATTGTCGGGCGCATCGGAAAAGGTCAGCATCGAGCGCGTCATGGTACGGATCGGCTTGATCATGATGCGGTCGATGGCGGCATAGACAAGGGCCGCGGTGAACAGCGAGATCAGGAGCGAGACGAAGACGATGTAGCGCGCATTGGCGAGCATGGCGCGATGCAGCCGGTAGTCAGGGATGACGAGCTCGAACTCCTTGGCACTCTCGCCGACCCTGCCGTAGACTCGCAGCATGCGATTGCCGCCAAACAGCAGCGTGTTGATGGCATCAGGCATCGAGTCCAGCACGCCTTCCTTGGCGATGTCGATATGCTCGTCGACCTCGGGCGGCATGTCGGCGACGACCAGCAGGCGGGACACGCCGCCGTCGCGCACGGCAATTGCCTTGGCGCCGATCGCCGCCAGCACGTCGTTCTGCGCTGCGCGGGAAAGCGTGGTCGGGTCGCCCTGCACCAGAATCGTGGCGACCGCAGCGGCAGTGGCCAGACGCTCCTCGAGCCAGCGAATACGGAAGCTTGCCACCGAGGGCAGGAAGAACAGCACCTCAGCGAAGAGTACGAAAGCGATGGTCAGCAGCAGCAGCTTGGCCGACAGGCCGCGCGAAAGCGGAACCGAACGGTCCGCCTGTTTTCCGGGAAATACACCGGTATCGGCTGCTTCAGTCATGCTGTTCTTTGCTGCGAGGCCAGTGCGGGAATGATGCGCTTCGGGCTAAAATGAGTACGAACTGCCTTGCGTCCCCTTTATTGCAAAGATAGGCGATCGCAGCGCAGTTGCAAATTCCGCACTGCAAAATGTCCGGACCTACGCGCTGTCCCCTGTCTTCTGCTGACAGTGCGAATCAACCTTTGGTGGCGCTGGCACGGGCGGATTGACTTCGCGGGACCTTCTTTCTATAAGCCCGCACACGCTCGGGACCCGCTTCCGTCGCGGTTTTTGATCGCGTCGAGGCAAGCCGAGCCAAGCTCCTGTTACAGTGTGACAGAATCAAGAAGGGCCGCACCCCGCGGTATAAAAACAAATGAAGCGTACCTATCAGCCGTCCAAACTCGTCCGTAAGCGCCGTCATGGTTTCCGTGCTCGCATGGCAACCAAGGGCGGTCGTGGCGTCGTCGCAGCTCGCCGCAACCGCGGCCGCAAGCGGCTTTCCGCCTAAGCCATAGGCGGGAACCTTGCCCGCTGACGGCAAGCCAGAGGGGTCTGCTCCGCATGGTCGCGGCCCCGAGCGGCTTCTGAAAAGAAAACAGTTTC
Source organism: Aminobacter carboxidus (assembly GCF_014863355.1). Taxonomy (GTDB): domain Bacteria; phylum Pseudomonadota; class Alphaproteobacteria; order Rhizobiales; family Rhizobiaceae; genus Aminobacter; species Aminobacter carboxidus. The sequence goes on from NZ_JACZEP010000004.1 coordinate 202,380, forward strand.
TGGCCGTCCGCCGCGGTGACAAGCGGCGCGGGCGGTTTTTTCTCGTCGAGGTTCTGGATCGCGACGACAGTGCGGGGCCGCGCGTCGGCTATACCGTCACCAAGAAGGTCGGCAACGCGGTTGTCCGCAATCGCGTCAAGCGGCGCCTCAGGGAAGCCGTTCGTACACATGCCGCAGGTGACATGGCCGCCGGCAAAGACTATGTGATCGTCGGGCGCGAAGACGTGCTCACCGCCCCCTTCGGCCAGATCACGGCCGAACTTTCTCGGCGCATTCGCGGAACGCGATAAGGGCTTTCGATGGAAAACAACCGTAACTTCTTTATCACCATCGCCTTGTCGGTGCTGATCCTGACGCTCTGGCAGGTGTTCTATATGAACCCCCGCGTCGAAGCGCAGCGCGAAACCGCGCGCATCGAAGCCGAGCGCGTGGCCGAGCAGCAGAAGGCTGCGCAGCCCGCTGGTACTGCGCCTGGCTCCAGCACCGGCATGGCTGCGGCCCCGCAGGCCGGTGTTCCCGGCGCAACGACGGCCCAGGCTGCCGTTGTCGACCGTGCCCAGGCGCTTGCAGCATCCGGCCGCATCGCGCTCGACACGCCGAGCCTCAAGGGTTCGATCAACCTGACCGGCGCGCGCATCGACGACATCAGCCTCAAGCACTACCGCGTCGCCGTCGAACCGAATTCACCCGTCATCGAGCTTTTGAACCCGCAGGCGCTGCCGGCTGGCTTCTACAGCGAAATCGGCTTCGTCGGCAGCGAAGCGACAGGTGCTGTTCCGGGTCCCGACACCGTCTGGACGGCCGAGGCCAATGCGACGCTGACACCGGCAAAGCCGGTGACGCTGACCTACATCAACGACAAGGGCCTGACCTTCAAGCGCACCATCGCCGTCGACCAGAACTACATGTTCACGGTGACCGATACGGTGGCGAATGCCGGCAGCACCGACGTCGCGCTGTCCAACTATGGCCGCCTCACCCGCTTCGACAAGCCGCTGCATGCCTCGACCTACGTGCTGCACGAAGGCCTGATCGGCGTCACCGGCACCGAGGGCCTGCAGGAAATCAACTACGCCACTATCGAGGACGACAAGCAGGTTCTGCCTGGCAAGTCGACCGATGGCTGGCTCGGCATCACCGACAAGTACTGGGCCGCCGCACTGGTCCCGTCGGGCAAGCAGCCGTTCCAGCCGCGCTTTTCCTATTTCGAAGACGGCCGCCCGCGCTACCAGGCCGACTTCATGACCGATCCGATCACTGTCGCAGCCGGTCAGTCGGCCACCGTCGAGACGCTGGTCTTCGCCGGCGCCAAGGAAGTGGCCAAGATCAACGCGTATGAAGCGGACCGCCAGATCCGCCAGTTCGAGCTTCTGATCGACTGGGGCTGGTTCTACTTCATCACCAAGCCGATGTTCTGGCTCATCGACACGCTCTACAAGATGCTCGGCAATTTCGGTCTGGCGATCCTCGCCACCACCGTCATCGTCAAGGCCATCTTCTTCCCGCTCGCCAACAAGTCGTACAAGTCGATGGCGAACATGAAGATGGTGCAGCCTAAGATGCTGGAAATCCGCGAGAAATACGCGGACGACAAGATGAAGCAGCAGCAGGCGATGATGGAGCTGTACAAAACCGAGAAGATCAATCCGCTGGCCGGCTGCTGGCCGGTGCTGATCCAGATCCCGGTGTTCTTCGCGCTCTACAAGGTGCTCTATGTCACCATCGAAATGCGCCATGCACCGTTCTTCGGCTGGATCCACGACCTGGCCGCACCGGATCCGACCTCGTTGTTCAACCTGTTCGGCCTGCTGCCATGGGACGTTCCCGCATTCCTGCTGATCGGCGTCTGGCCGCTGATCATGGGCGTGACCATGTTCTTGCAGATGCGCATGAACCCGACGCCTCCGGATCCGACCCAGGCGATGATCTTCACCTGGATGCCGATCCTGTTCACCTTCATGCTGGCATCGTTCCCGGCGGGCCTCGTCATCTATTGGGCGTGGAACAACTCGCTGTCGATCCTGCAGCAGGGCGTGATCATGAAGCGCCAGGGCGCCAAGATCGAGCTCTGGGACAACCTGGTGGCGTTGTTCAAGAAGAAACCGACACCGGCGGAATAGCCGGACAGCCGAGACGATACGAAAAGGCCCCGGAACTCCGGGGCTTTTTTGCATCTTGGGGACTTTGAAATTTCTTCAACCGGGGGCTGAAACTTTTCTCCCGATGACCGCGTAGCTGAGCAATGCCTCTCAAGCATCAGCCTGCGGGGTGGCGGTATCTGACCATCCCCCCCGGTCAGAATTGAACCGTCTCGGCAAAGGCCGGGGTTCCGCAGCACTTGCGGAACCCCGGTTTGCACCTCGCTCGAAGCTGCCGGGGTCTTCAACCTGCAAAAACCAGCTCGCGAAGATCATCGCCGCCGATGTCTTCGGCGCGGATCGCGCTATACTGGTATCGACGCGCATCAATGTGGATGAAACGCCATGCACGGACCGAACCCCGCGATCAAGCACCCGATACCGATGCACAAGCGTGTCGGTTTCCTCAAATCCCTCGTCGACGCCGAGAATATCGAGATCGGCGACTTCACCTATTACGACGACCCCGATGGTCCGGACCTGTTCCAGCAGAAATGCGTACTACATCACTACCCGTTCATCGGCGACAAGCTGATCATCGGCAAGTTCTGCGCCATCGCCGAAGGTGCACGCTTCATTATGAACGGCGCCAACCACGCCATGTCCGGATTTTCGACCTATCCGTTCAACATTTTCGGCCACGGCTGGGAGGACGGCTTCGACATTGCCACCTGGCAGCAGGAGGTGCGTGGCGACACTGTGCTCGGCAACGACGTCTGGATCGGCATGGAAGCGGTGATCCTGCCCGGGGTCCATATCGGCCATGGCGCCATCGTTGCTGCGAAATCGGTTGTCAGCAGGCACGTACCGCCTTATGCGATCGTAGCTGGCAATCCTTCCGTCGTGGTCAAGAAGCGTTTCGACGACAAGACCATCGAACGGCTTCTGACGATTGCCTGGTGGGATTGGCCGGTGGACAAGATCGGCCGCAACCTCAAGGCCATTCGCGGCTCGGATATTTCTCTGCTGGAGGCAGCGGCTTGAACGAACATACGACCAATCGCACGGTGGATGCCGAGCTCTTCAAGCGCCCTTGGGTTTTCATCCGCGGCGTGCCAGCCATGAAGTTCCTGCCGCCGGAAGGCCCGCCGGAGATCGCCTTTGCCGGCCGTTCGAATGTCGGCAAGTCATCGCTGATCAACGCGCTGGTTCGCCACAGCGGCCTGGCCCGCACCTCGAACACGCCGGGGCGCACGCAGGAGCTCAACTACTTCGTTCCGGATGGCTTTTCCGGCGAGGCCGGCGACCTGCCGCCGATGGCGCTGGTCGACATGCCCGGCTACGGCTACGCCCAGGCACCAAAGGAACAGGTCGACCAGTGGACCAAGCTGGTGTTCGACTATCTGCGCGGCCGCGTCACGCTCAAGCGCGTCTATCTGCTGATCGATTCCCGCCACGGCATCAAGAAGAACGACGAGGAGGTTTTGACCTTGCTCGACAAGGCGGCGATCTCCTACCAGATCGTCCTGACCAAGACCGACAAGATCAAGGCCGCCGGCGTGCAGCCGCTGATCGAAGACACGCTGTTGAAGATCAAGAAGCGCGCCGCCGCCTTCCCGACGGTGCTGTCGACCTCGTCCGAGAAGAACGAAGGCCTGGACGAGTTGCGCGCGGCAATCGCGCTGGTGGTCAACGGCGGCTGATCCACAGCCGCCGTCGGGTACTTCAGGAGGTAAGCGGCATCAGGCCTGCGTCACCTCATGGACGACCTGGTAGTAGCCTGGCACAGCGCTCTCGATCAGCGGCCCGACCTTTGCGATATGCTCGGCGAAACCTTGCGTCTGATGCACGCGCTTGTGATCGGCGACCGAATCGAACGTGCTGATCATGATAGCCGTATTGCCGTCGATCGAACGATGCAGGCGGCTGCCTCTCCAACCCGGAACGTTCCCGACCGAGCGACCCAGATTGACCTTCTGCAGGGCGATGAACTCGTCCAGCTTGCCCGGCTTCAGGGTGAAGATGTTGACGAACGCCACCGGGCCGTTCAGTTCGTTCTCCACATTCTGGCTCATTGCTGCTCTCCTTTTTCCATTCTGGATCTCGTGAGAGCGCATCCATGCAACCTCAAGATATCTTGAGGTCAAGAGAAATTTTCATGAGAGGATCAGGCCGCGGCCAGTCGGAACGTCAGCGACAGGCCGTTGATGCAGTGGCGCTTGCCGGTCGGCGGCGGGCCATCGTCGAAGATGTGGCCGAAATGGCCGCCACAACGGCGACAGTGCACTTCGGTCCGGGTCATCAGCAGCGACGTATCGACATTGGTGCCGATCGAATTGGGCAGCGCGTCCCAGAAGCTTGGCCAGCCGGTCCCGGAATCGTATTTTGTCTCGGAGGCGTATGCGTCGAGATCACAGCCGGCGCAGTTGAACGTGCCCTTGCGGTGCTCCTTGAGCAACGGGCTCGTCCATGGCCGCTCGGTGTCTTCCTGGCGCAGTACGGCGAACGCTGCGGGAGAGAGGATTGCGCGCCACTGGGCTTCGGTCTTGGTGACCTCGAAGTTATCAGCCAAAGCCGGGTCGGCAATGGTTAGCCGCCTCGAGATCATGAAGCCGGCAACGATGGCGATCGCGGCGCTGCCCAACAGGAATGAACGGCGGTCCATAGCTTTCCTCCTATCCGACCATAGGCCGGTGCCGCATCACGGCGAAATCAACAGGGCTTGAGGCTCTCGCCCGTAGCGCCAAACAGACCACGCCCCGCAACGGTGACCGCTGCGGGGCGCTTTGCCGATTGCGCGAGCCTCAGGGAGCGACAGCGTCGCACAACCACGCTGCCCCCCGGGCTTACATCTTGGGCAGCAGAACCTTGTCGATGACATGGATGACGCCGTTCGACTGCTCGACATTGGCGATGGTGACGTTGGCGACGTTGCCGTTTTCGTCCTCGACCGTCACCTTGTCGCCGTCATACTTGGCAGTCCAGGTGCAGCCGCCGACGGTCTTGACGGGGTGAGCACCCTTGTCGTCATCGACCATCTTCTTGATGTCAGCCGCCATCGCCTTGGCGCCGACGACATGGCAGGTCAGGATCTTGGTCAGCTTGTCCTTGTTCTCAGGCTTGAGCAGGGTCTCGACCGTGCCGGCCGGAAGTGCCGCGAACGCCTCGTTGGTCGGCGCGAAAACGGTGAACGGGCCCTTGCCCTGCAGCGTCTCGACCAGGCCGGCGGCCTTCACGGCGGCGACGAGCGTGGTGTGATCCTTCGAATTCACCGCGTTTTCGACGATGTTCTTGTCGGCGAACATCGCGGCACCGCCAACCATAGGGTTTTCGGCATAAGCAACAGTGGCGAGAGCGGAAAAAGCACCGGCGAGCAAAGCGAGAGAGATCTTACGCATATTGTAACTCCTTGGGTTGTTTCCCGAATTGGAAAGGCACAAGAAGTTACGATGATGAGACTAGATAGTTTCACTTTCTCGCGAGAAATATTTCATTTCTTTCAGTATAATATTTGCCAAACCTCATAGATACGAAAGGCGCGGAGATAAAGTTTCAGCCTGTTTCGATTTCAGGCAACTTTTATCTGGATTAGATGTCACGCAGGTCGCCAGCGGCAACGACCGGGCCGGTCGGCTGACCGGTCGGCGAGCCGCCCGTCGGCTCGAGGCTGACGGCAAGCACAGCACCCGCAGCGAGCTTGCCGCGCATGTCCTGCTTGATCGGCATATGGATGGTCGCACCGGCCGGGATCACGCCCAGCGATACCGGAGGATTGCCGCCTTCGATCATCCACAATTCGAAGTCCTTGTCAGCACCACGTTCGCCGGCGACATGGGAGAGGCCGACCTCGCCGGTAAAGGCGTCGTACATGACCATGTACTTGACGTCGCTGCCATCGGCGGCAAGCGATGCGACGCGCCGCTCCTGCGGCATCTCGACGGGCGGATTGATATAGGGGACAGCGACATAAAGCGCGAGCGCGGCGACTGCCGCCGTTGCCAGGCCGCGCCAGAAGGCAAGGCTGGCCCACAAGCCCGCGGAGCCTTGCGCGCTCGGTGACGTCGCGGTAGCGGTGAACAGCCTGCGGTCGATCGCAGGCTTGACCGAGGCCGGGGCTTCGATTTCCGGGTAGGCTGCGGCGAGCGGTGCGAAATGCACCTCCCACTGGTCGACCACGCGGGCGAAACCAGGCTCGCCGTCAATGCGGGCACTGGCCTGACGCCGCTCGTCGGCAGGCAGGACGCCGAGAACGTATTCGGCAGCGACCAGATCGTCACCTCCACGTTCCTGTCCATTGTCTTGCGCGAGCGTCATCTTTCCAGACATTCCCTAAGTTTGAGCAGGCTGCGGCGCAGCCACGTACGCATGGTGTTGAGCGGCACGCCGTGGCGGTCCGCGAGTTCGTTATAACTCTCCCCCTTGAGATAGGCGCCGCGGACCGCGGCCGCCTTGTCCTTCTCCAGCTCTTCCAGGCAGCCATGGATGCGCTCGGCCTCGCCGCCCGCCACTGCTGCAGCCTCTGGCCCCGGCCCCGGATCCGCAACCTCGAGCGCCTCGTCTATCGAGAGAGGCGCCTGACGCCGCGCCCGTATGCGATCGATCGCATGATTGCGCGCGATTGCTACAAGCCACGAGATGGGGCTGAGATCAGAAACTGCGAAGCGGTCCGCTTTCGTCCAGATCTTGACGAAGACCTCTTGCAGCGCTTCCTCGGCATCTGCCCTGTCATTCAATACACGCAAACACACCCCGAAAAGTTTCGAGCTCGTCTGCCGGTAGAGCAAATCGAAGGCCGCACGGTCCTTCATCGAGGTCCGAACAATCAGCTTGGTGATGTCCTGCGGCGTCATGTCCGCCAAGTTACGTTGCGCAAAACTATTTGCAACTCCTGTTTAGATTGCCGGGCGACATGCAACCATTTTCGGGCCGCTGGGGCATGCACTACATCAGGGCCAATGCCATCGAACCATTTGCTCCCTGCCCGGTTTCCGGCTAAGACCGCGCCGACCTTTTCCACCGATCCGGGACCATGCCGATGACGACGAACGTCGCCGCCACCGCCGAAATGCAGGCCGCCCTGCTCTCCGCGGCCTTGCCCTACATGCAGCGCTACGAAAACAAGACGGTCGTGGTGAAATATGGCGGCCACGCCATGGGCAATGTCGAGCTCGGCCGCGCCTTCGCCCGCGATATCGCACTGCTCAAACAGTCGGGCGTCAACCCGATCGTCGTTCACGGCGGCGGCCCGCAGATCGGCGCGATGCTGACCAAGATGGGCATCGAATCGAAGTTCGAAGGCGGCCTGCGCGTCACCGACCAGAAGACGGTCGAGATCGTCGAGATGGTGCTGGCCGGTTCGATCAACAAGGAGATCGTTGCCCTCATCAACGCCGAGGGTGAATGGGCGATCGGTCTGTGCGGCAAGGACGGCAACATGGTCTTCGCCGAAAAGGCCAAGAAGACCATGGTCGACCCCGACAGCAACATCGAGAAGGTGATCGACCTCGGTTTCGTCGGCGAGCCGGTCGAAGTCGACCGCACGCTGCTCGACCTGCTGGCCCGCTCGGAAATGATCCCGGTGTTGGCGCCAGTCGCGCCGGGGCGCGACGGCCACACCTACAACATCAACGCCGACACTTTCGCCGGTGCAATTGCCGGTGCCGTGAAGGCATCGCGGCTGCTGTTTTTGACCGACGTGCCCGGCGTGCTCGACAAGGACAAGAAGCTGATCGACGAACTGACGGTCGCCGACGCCAAGGCGCTGATCAAGGACGGCACCATTTCGGGCGGCATGATCCCCAAGGTCGAGACCTGCATCGAGGCGATCGAGCGCGGCGTCGAGGGCGTTGTCATCCTCAACGGCAAGACCCCGCATTCGGTGCTGCTCGAGCTATTCACCGAGCACGGCGCAGGCACGCTGATCGTTCCGTAAGGACCAGCTCCAGATGAAGTTCGTCTGGATTGCCGAGCCGCCCTTCAACTATCTGGAGGACGGCAGGCTTTCAGGCAGCGACGTCGAACTGGCCCGCTACATGTTCGCCGGCATCGGTGAAACCTTTGAACCGGTAGAGACCAGTTTCTCCGAACTGCTGCCCGGGCTTGCAGACGGTCGCTGGGACGTGACAACTGGCATGTTCGCGACGCGCGAACGTGCCGAACGCACCTTCTTCACCTTGCCGATCTGGGCCCTGCGCGACGGACTTCTGGTCCGCGAAAGCAGCGGTGACCGCATCGCCGGCTATCGCAGCCTTGCCGCTCTAGGCGGCAAGCTTGCCGTCCTCGCTGGCCAGGTCCAGGAGCACACTGCCCTCGGCCTCGGGAGCCGTGCCGACAACATCGTCATCTTCCAGGACTATGACGATGCCGCGCAGGCCGTCGCCGACGGAACCGTCGATGCATATGCCAGTGTCGAGGTCGCGCATCGCGAACACATCTCCCGGCATAGCGGGACGGGCTTGGCCTGCGTCACCGTTCGGACCTGTGAGAGGGTGCCGGCGTCGGGCGCATTCGCCTGCCGCAGCCCCGAGATTCGAGAGCGTCTCGATGGCGTGTTGGGCGGCTTTCTCGGCACGCCGGCTCACGCGGCACTTCTCGCTCCGTTCGGGCTGACGCCTGAGAGCTGGCCCTGACAGGCCGCTATCCCCGCAAATGCGCAAGCGGCACGTGGCCCGGGCCCTTGATATTCTGCAAAACCAGCTGGGTATGGACGTCGCGCACGCCTGACAGCCGCATCAACCGGTGCATGACGAAGGCGTTGAGGTCGTCGACGCTCGGGACCATCACATGCAGCAGGAAGTCGTAGTCGCCGGTCATTGTCCAGCAGGCCGAGACCTCGTCCATACGCTGCACCGCGGCGATGAATTTGTCCGGCGAATCGTCGCTGTGGCTGACCAGCCTGACCTGGACGAAGACCTCGACCATCAGCCCGACCGCACGGCGTCCGATACGGGCGGAAAAACCCTTGATGACGCCGGCTTCCTGCAACGCTTCGAAGCGCCGGGCGCAAGGCGTGTTGGACAGGCCGATCTCCTGCGCGATCTCGGAAACCGGCTTGCGCCCATCGCGCTGGAGAATCTCGAGCATCTTGATCTCGAACTCGTCAAACTGAGGCATCTTCACCCTTCCTGAGAACTCCTTGGGTGAATATACCTCAAATCGAGAACGAAAGCGCGCAAACAGGTGAATTCCGCTCGACCCCAACGCTTATGATTCCTCATCAAAGCTGTTTCCGGGGAGGATCGGATATGAGCGTAAGCGTTCAAGACTATGCACAGGAGTGTGCGGCCCAAGGGCTGCGCGGCGACTACAGCGTCTGCCGGGCGGATTTCACCGTCGAACAGAAGTACGACTACAGCGCCGCCGAGCAGGATGTGTGGCGTACGCTGTGCGACCGCCAGACCAAGCTGACCCAGCGGCTGGCGCACAAGTCCTATCTCGACGGCATGTCGGCGCTCGGCCTGGTCGACCGCATTCCGGATTTTGACGAGGTCAGCGAAAAGCTGCGCAAGCTCTCCGGCTGGGAGATCGTGGCGGTACCTGGCCTGATTCCGGCGCAACCCTTTTTCGACCATCTCGCCAACCGCCGCTTTCCCGTCACCAACTGGCTCAGGACGCGCGACGAGCTCGACTACATCGTCGAGCCCGACATGTTCCACGACTTCTTCGGCCACGTGCCGGTGCTGAGCCAGCCAGTGTTCGGCGACTTCATGCAGATGTATGGCGAGAAGGCGACCGATCTCATCGCGCTCGGCGGCGACGAGATGATCACCCGGCTCTACTGGTACACGGCCGAATACGGGCTGATGCAGGAACCCGGCCAGCCGCTCAAGGCGTTCGGCGCCGGCCTGATGTCGTCCTTCACCGAACTGCAGTTCGCGGTCGAAAGCTCTGACGCCCATCGGGTGCCGTTCGACATCGAGACGGTGATGCGCACGACCTACGAGATCGACAAGTTCCAGCGCGCTTATTTCGTGCTGCCGTCGTTCGAGACGCTGAAGGATGCGTTCCAGAACGGCGATCTGGCCGGCATCATCAAGCGCTGGAAAGCCGAGCCGCCGCGCGATCCCGCGACGATCTAGGCTCTCAGCCCAAGGCGAGCAGCACCAGGATGCCGCCGACAATCAGCACGCAACCGGCTATCTCGAGCCGGTTGATGCGCTCACGGAAGAAGAAGACGCTGGACGCGAAGGTGAACAGCATCTCGATCTGGGCGAGCGACTTGACGATCGCCGCCTGCTGCAAGGTCATTGCCATGAACCAGCCGAACGAGGCCGAGGCGCCGACGAGGCCGGTGAACAGCGCTGGCCGCCAGGCCTTGGCGATGCGCGGCAGCTCGTCGCGCTCCTTCCAGACAATCCAGGCCAGCATGACCAGCGTCTGGAAGACGATGACCACCGCAAGCGTCACTGCCGCCTGCATCATGAAGTTCGGCCCGCCGAGCGCCAGCGACGCGGCGCGATAGGCAACGGCCGAAATACCGAAGAACGTTCCCGACGCCAGTCCGATCAGCGCGTTGCGGCTGAGCACCGACGTCACCAGCGTGCGCGCGGTGAATGCCGTGTGTGCGACCGAGATCAGCATCACGCCGAAGACGCTGATGGCGATGGCAGCGATCGCGCCTGATGTCGCGCGTTCGCCGAGGAACAGCAGCCCGAACAAGGCCGCCTGCGCAGGTTCGGTGCGCGAATAGGCGGTGCCAACGGCAAAGTTCCGGAACGAAAACAGGTGGATCAACAGGAAGGTCGCGGCGATCTGGCCAAAGCCGCCGACCACCGCCCAAATGAAGAACGTCCTGTTCAGGACCGGCAGCTCATAGCCGACGACGAAATGCAGCACGCCGACGAAGGCGAGCGCGAAGGGAAAACCGAAACCGAAGCGCACGAAAGTGGCGCCGGTCGTGCCCATCACGCCTTTCAGGTGCTTCTGCACCGCCGACCGCAGGTTCTGCAGGAAGGCGGCAGCAATGGTGATGGGGATCCACAATGGCATGATGGTTCAGTGTCGGCTGGGAGGCGACCGGAGCGGCCGCATGTCCGCATCTACAGCATCGCCTTGAAATTCGGAATTGATTTCAGCTCGATGCACCAATGCAAAGAATGGCGTGCCCGACCGGGCGCGCCATTCGACCCATTACATCTCTACGGGAAGCGCCTGTCTGTCGTCGACCGTCTGGCCGCTGCTGCCTTGTGGTGCTGCCGGCTTCAGGAAAAAGACCATTGCCGCAACGAGGGCGAATGCCGCAATTTCGTAGATCAGCGCATGCTCCATGGCGGAGACAAAGGCTATGTGCGGATGCTCGCTCGCCCTCCCGTCGAGCGTCGAAAAGAAGATCTGCCCCGTTACCGCTATGCCAAGCGCAGCACCGATCTGCTGGAAGGCCTGCACTGCGCCCGACCCCGAACCGGCATCGCGCGGCGGCACGGTCGACAGCACGGTCTGGAACAGCGACGAGATGGCGATGCCCATGCCGAACCCGCACATCAGCAGCGGCAGGACAAAGTGCCAATGGTCGACGGCATCGCCGACGCCGGCGACGACGAAGCGCAGCCAGCCCATGCCAATGCCCATGACCAGCGCACCGGCGACGATGCGCCGCTGGGGCCAGCGGCTGCCCAGCCGCCCCGAAATGACCGAGGCGATCAGCACGCCGATGGGAAACGGCACGGTCGTGAGCCCGGACTGCAACGGCGTCAGCCCGAAACCGGTCTGCAGGAACACGGCCAGCACCAGGAAGAAGCCCGCGACGCCCGAAAAGAACGTCATCGTCATCACGGAGCCGAGCAGGAAATTGCCGTTGGTCATCAGGGCCACCGGCAGCAGCTGGCTTTTCTCCCCCTTCGCCCGCGCCTTCTGATGCAGGAAGAAGCCGGCCATTGCGACGACGGACAGTGCGATCATCACAAAGGTCCACACCGGCCAGCCATAGGCATGGCCCTCGATGAGCGGGAACACCAGCAGGAAGACAGCCGCACTGGCGATCAGGATGCCGAGCGGATCCTGCGTCAGCTCAGGCCGGCCTGGCATGTCGGGAATGAGTGCCCGCCCGGCAATCACCGCCAAAATGCCGACCGGGATGTTGACCAGGAAGATCGGCCGCCAGTCGAGGCCAAACAGGTCCGCGCTGATCAGCATGCCACCGGCCAAGGGGCCGGCGACAGAGGCGAGGCCCGCCGTCAAGCCAAACAAGGAAAAGGCAAAACCGCGTTCCTGCGGTGGAAAGATCACCTGGGTGATCGCCAGCACCTGCGGCATCATCATTGCGCCCGCGAGCCCCTGCAGCACACGCGCGACGATCAAAGTCGTCATTGTCGGCGCCAGGCCGCACAGGGCGGAGAAGACAGTGAAACTGGCAACGCCGATCAGAAACAGGCGCTTGCGGCCAACCACGTCGCCGAGCCGGCCAAACGGCAGCAGGCCGAGCGCGAAGGCCAGCACATAGGCCGCCACCACCCATTCGATCTGGCTGCTCGTCGCGCCAAGCCCTGACTGCAGGCGCGGCAGTGCTACGTTGACGATGGTCACGTCGATCAGGTTCATGAAGCCGGCCAGCAGCAGGATAGCCATTGCGATCCAGCGCTTGGGGTAGGCATCCTCGGGCGTTGCCGGCGAGCTATGAGCAAATGTCATTTCCGGTTCCTTTGACTGCCAAGCTGAGCCTGCCCAGGCATGCCCGCGAGGCCGACCAAACGATCAATGCAGCTATCCGCCTTCGAGATCGCATCAAGCATGCGGACGGATGTCGTTCAGAACCGCCTGAATTCGACAGGCTCGGAAAAAACGTTGCACCAGCCATTTGGCAACATCCGAGAACGACGCGTCGATCTAGAGCGAATCGTTCAGCTTTCTACATCAGAGCCTAGGTTTGGCGCCGACACGGACGAAATGGCCAGCGTTTTCGCGCAGGTTTTGCGTCGTTGCCGGCAACATCGGTGATCGCCATGCCAAAAAAGGACGGCGACAAATGCCGTCGTCCCGAGGCAAGCCACGTAAGGTTGGAGCGCCGTCAGGCCGCTTCAGGCACGCCCATGTCGAAGATGGCGCGGTTGCGTCCGCGGCGCTTGGCCTCGTAGAGGCGCTTGTCGGCGGCGCGCATCAGTTCCGAGACATTGGCCTCGGACTCGCATCTGGTGCCGCCGATGCTGACCGTCAGCGGCACGGCCGGCTCGTCATTGGGCTGGAAGCGCAGCCGCTCGACTTCGCTGCGGATACGCTCGGCGACGAGCTTGGCCTCGTCTTCCGAAGCGCCGACCAGGAAGGCACCGAATTCCTCGCCGCCGATGCGGCCAAGGATGTCGCCGCTGCGCACGCCGCGGGTGATCGCGGCGGCGATCTGCAGCAGGGCCTGGTCGCCGGTCAGGTGGCCGAAGCTGTCGTTGATCTGCTTGAAGTGGTCGGCGTCGATGATCAGCAGGGCGCCACGATCCGACTTGCGTCGCGAACCGTCGAGCGCGGCGAAGAAGTTTTCGCGGTTGAGCATGCCGGTCATCTCGTCGCGACTCGCCTTTTCCGACAGGCGGCGATGGGCGGCGGCGAGCTGGGCGTGGGCGCGCATCAGATCGTCGTGGGCGAGCTTCAGCTTCCTCTCCTGCAGGAAGGTGAAGAAGCCCAGTGGGGTCGCAATGAACAGCGGACACAGCAAGCACATCAGCCAGCCGATAGCACCGACTGTTCCTCCCAGTGCCGGCACGATCGTCAAGACCAGTGCAAGCGAACCCAAGATTGAAACCAAGGTTACAGCGGCTGTTTTAAGAATGACGATTTTCATTTCGACTCCCTGCCGGTTTTGAAATGCCAGCATCAACTGAAGGTCATCTTTCAGCGGTAGTTAAAATTTGACCCACCTTGTTGAATTTGGTGTCGTCCGAATTTTGGCCATTGTCGAGTGACAATCTGGCCTCATGCGGGCTGGCCTCATGCGGGCGCTTCCAAAATTCTCGAACCGTGGCATAAGGGCCGTCATGACCGATATTCCCGATCCTGCCCGCTTCGACCACGTCACCGACTGGGTCTTCGACCTCGACAACACGCTCTATCCGCACCACTCGAATCTGTTTTCGCAGATCGACGTGAAGATGACGGGTTATGTCGCGGAGCTTCTGACGCTGTCGCGCGAGGACGCGCGCAAGCTGCAGAAAGAGCTCTATCTCGAATATGGCACGACGCTGAACGGGCTGATGCAGCGCCACGGCATCGATCCCGATGCGTTCCTCGAGCACGTTCATGACATCGACTATTCCTGGCTGGTGCCGGATCCGGTGCTGGGTGCAGCGATCCGCCAGTTGCCGGGGCGCAAGTTCATCTTCACCAACGGCAATCGCAGCCATGCCGAGCGCACCGCGCGCCAGTTGGGCATCCTCGACCATTTTGACGACATCTTCGACATCGTCGCTGCCGGCTTGACCCCCAAGCCGGCGCGCCAGCCCTATGAGACCTTCGCCGCCCTGCACAAGGTCACCGGCGCCAACGCCGTGATGTTCGAGGACCTGGCGCGCAATCTTTCGGTGCCCAAGGCGCTCGGCATGACCACGGTGCTGATCGTGCCGCGTAACTTCGAGCCGACATTCTCCGAGATATGGGAAAGTGATCCGACCCACGAGGACGACGTCGACTTCGTCACCGACGATCTCGCGACCTTCCTAACGACGATCGTCGAGGCCAACGCGGCTTGAGCCGCTTCACTTCCGTCGAGGCGCGGATCGATGCGGCAGCACATGCCGTGCTCGACCGCCTGCCCCGCGGAGGCTTCTACGGCGCGCTTGTCGAATTCCTGGTCTTCGGGCTGAAGCAGGCCTGGGCCTGCCTGTTCGGCGGCGCCATGCTGGCGCTGATCATGGCGACCAAGCTGTGGTGGCCGCAAGAATCAGGACTGGCGCGCTACGACTTCCTGTTCGTCTCGGCTGTCGCCATCCAGTTGGCCATGCTGGCGCTCAGGCTGGAAAAACCATCCGAGGCCAAGGTCATCCTGATCTTCCACATCGTCGGCACGGCGATGGAGATCTTCAAGACGTCGGCCGGCTCCTGGGCCTATCCGGAAGAGAACTTCTTCCGCATCGGCGGCGTACCGCTGTTTTCCGGCTTCATGTATGCAGCGGTCGGTTCGTATCTCGCCCGCGTCAGCCGCATCTTCGACATGCGCTACACCTCCTATCCGCCACTATGGGCGACGATGCTTTTGTGCGCGGCGATCTACGTCAATTTCTTTGCTCACCACTTCACCATCGACATCCGCTACGGCCTGTTTGTCATCACGGCGGTGCTCTATTTCCGCACGGTGGTGCATTACCGCGTCTTCCGCTTCCGCCACCGCATGCCGCTGCTGCTTGGTTTCCTTTTGGTCGCGCTGTTCATCTGGTTCGCCGAGAACATCGGCACCTGGTCGCGCGCCTGGATCTATCCCGGCCAGCACGACGGCTGGACGCCGGTTTCGATCCAGAAGCTCGGCGCCTGGTATTTGCTGATGATCATTTCGTTCGTGCTGGTGACGCTGGTCCACCGGCCACGGCCGATGGACACAAGCTCAAAGGCTGTAGAACTTGGCGATGATGTCCCAGGCCTCGTCGGCAGTGTCGACAAAGTCGATGATGTCCTGGTCGCCGGGCGAGACCGTGCCTTGCTCGGCGAGGAAATCGAGATCAATCGCACGTTGCCAGAATGACTTGCCAAACAGGATGATTGGCACGCGCTCCATGCGTCCGGTCTGGATCAGCGTCAGCGTCTCGAAGAATTCGTCCATCGTGCCGAAGCCGCCGGGGAACACCGCGACAGCCTTGGCGCGCATGACGAAATGCATCTTGCGGATTGCGAAATAGTGGAAGTTGAAGCACAGCTCCGGCGTCACGTAGATATTGGGTGCCTGCTCGTGCGGCAAGACGATGTTGAGGCCGATAGACGGTGCTCCGACATCGTCGGCGCCGCGATTGCCGGCCTCCATGACACCAGGGCCACCACCGGTGACGACGACGAACTCGCGGTAGTAGGAAGCGGCCGAATGCTGCGAGCACAGGCGGGCGAACTTGCGCGCTTCCTCGTAATAGCGGCTGTTGGCCTCGAGGTTCTTGCGCTGCGTTTCGTTTTTGGCCGCCCACGCCTCGCCGCCTGGCTCGGGAATGCGCGCGCCGCCAAACAGGATGACCGTCGAGCGGATGCCTCGCTCGGCAAGAATCATCTCGGTCTTCAGCAGTTCGAGCTGCAGCCGCACCGGGCGCAGCTCGCGCTGGGTCATGAAGTCTTCGTCGTTCCAGGCAAGCCGGTAGGTCGAGGCGCGGGTCTGCGGCGTATCGGGCACGCTCTTGGCGCGCTCCAGGTCTTCGTCGGAGTGCGGCAGCGGCGTCCAGCCAGCCTTGTCCATTGGATTCATGATTTACTCGGCCTCAAATTTCGTTACCCGCGACATTCCGCGGCGTCACCGCGATTGACCCCCAGATAAGCCTGAAATAGGGTCCGCGCGATTTTGTGCCAGCTTAGAAGCCTTAACCTTAACGGCACGTAACGGAGATGTTTATGTCGAAGCCCGATCTCGCTAGCCTCGAAAAGACCATCGACAAGGCGTTCGAGGAACGCGACGGCATTTCGACGTCGACCCGTGGCGAAGTCCGCGAAGCCATCGAGACAGCGCTCGATCTGCTCGACAAGGGCACCGCGCGCGTCGCGCAGCGCCAGGACGACGGCAAGTGGCAGGTCAACCAGTGGCTCAAGAAGGCCGTGCTGCTGTCGTTCCGCCTCAACCCGATGGAGCTGATCTCGGGTGCGCCCGGCGGCGCCTCGTGGTGGGACAAGGTGCCGTCGAAGTTTGACGGCTGGGGCGCAGTCGACTTCGAAAAGGCCGGCTTCCGCGCCGTGCCTTCGGCCGTCGTGCGCAAGTCGGCCTTCGTTGCGCCAGGTGCCGTGCTGATGCCGTCCTTCGTCAATGTCGGCGCCTATGTCGACACCGGCACCATGGTCGACACCTGGGCCTCGGTCGGCTCCTGCGCCCAGATCGGCAAGAACGTGCACCTGTCCGGCGGCGTCGGCATTGGCGGCGTGCTGGAGCCGATGCAGGCCGGCCCGACGATCATCGAGGACAACTGCTTCATCGGCGCCCGTTCGGAAGTCGTCGAGGGCTGCATCGTGCGTGAAGGCTCGGTGCTCGGCATGGGCGTGTTCATCGGCCAGTCGACCAAGATCGTCGACCGCGCCACCGGTGAAATCTTCTACGGCGAAGTGCCGGCCAATTCGGTGGTTGTCGCAGGCTCCCTGCCGGGCAAGCCGCTGCCCAACGGCGATGCCGGCCCGAGCCTCTATTGCGCCGTCATCGTCAAGCGCGTCGACGCCAAGACCCGCTCCAAGACCTTGATCAACGAACTGCTCAGAGATTGATCTTTCGCTGAATCCGAAGCAACGTCGGGCTGGCGCGCGAGGGGCGCGCCGGCATTCAAGCTTCGGAGGGGTGACATGGACTGGAAGTATCTTCTGACCAGCTTCGACGGTCGCATCAACCGCGCCAAATTCTGGGCCGGCATCGGCGTCATGATCGCCGTCAGCATCGTCGCCAACCTGCTCGACATGATGCTCGGGCTCGACATCGGCGGCTCAGGTGCCGGCGTGATCAGCATCATCGTCACCATCGGCATGATTTATTTCGCGCTGGCAATCTATGCCAAACGCTGGCATGACCGCGACAAGTCGGGCTGGTGGAGCCTGATCGCACTCGTGCCCGTCATCGGCGCCATCTGGATCCTGGTCGAACTTGGCATCCTCGAAGGCACCAGGGGCGCCAACCAATTCGGACCGGACCCTCTTGCCTGACAAATCCCAGCTTTTCTGGTTGTTCTTCCGCTTCTCGGGCCGCGTCAACCGCGCGGCCTATCTGCTCGGCTTCCTGCTGATGCTGGTGGTGATGTCGTTCCCGCTCTACCAGTTCATGCGTGTGCACCCCGAAAGCGGCGCAGCGCAGGTCTGGTCGATGCTGTTTGGCCTGACCTTCCTGATCTTCCTGTGGGCACACATCGCCTTCAGCGTCAAACGCCTGCACGACTTCGACAAGCCCGGCCTGTTTGCGGTTGCGCTGTTCATCCCGGTGGTTTCGGTCTTCGCCTTCATCGCGCTGTGTCTGTTCCCGGGCACACCGGGTCCGAACCAGTTCGGCGACCACACCAACGCGCCACAATAATCGCAGGCGAAGGGCCGAGTGCGATGTCCTACAGAACGCTCGACCCGGCCAAGATCATCGCAACAGCCGAAACGCTGAGCCAGCGCGTTACAGAACGCTTTCCCGAAGCTGGCCTCGCCCGCGTCAGCCAGGAACTGGTTCGCCTGGCAAATGACCTCGCCGCGTCGGCAAAAGCGCTGGAGCAGCCGATCTGGTGGCTGCGAATGCTCATCGGCCTTGCCATTGCAAGCGGTGCCGGCGTCTTCCTGTTCATCGGCACGATCCTGTCATTCGACCGCATCTCGACCGGCGCCTTCGACTTCGTGCAAGGCATCGAGGCCTCGCTCAACACGCTGATCCTGGCCGGACTCGGTTTCCTCGCGCTGATCCGCACCGAAGAGCACATCAAGCGCAAGCGGACGTTCAGGCAGTTGCACGGGCTGCGTTCGCTGATCCATGTCATCGACATGCACCAGTTGACCAAGGATCCGGCAGCGCTTTCGGACAGGTTCAGCCCGACCGCGCATTCGCCAACCCGCATCACCAACGCCGCCGAGCTCGCGCGCTATCTCGACTATTGTTCCGAAATGCTGTCGTTGACCGGCAAGCTGGCTGCGCTGTTTGCCCAGTCGGTCAATGACGACGTGGTGATGAAGACGGTCAACGACATTGAGGAACTCGGCTCGAACCTGTCGCGCAAGATCTGGCAGAAGATCACGATGATCGAAACGGCCCGGCGCTAGCTGCCGGCGACCTGCTCCGGCCTCAGCCTCGGCGACCCCTTGCCGCTGGCTTCCGCGTCGCGCACCAGGGCGACGATCCGCTCGCTCAGCACTGCGCCCGTACCGGCTTTTCGCGCAAGCCCGAGGACCACGCCTTGCAGCGCATCGATCTCGGTCTTGCGCCGCCGCTCGAGATCCTCCCACATCGACGATCGCGCCATCGGGTCGATCGCCAGCATGCGCTTTGCCAGGCGCAGGAACAGCCAGTCGGGCAGGCGCAGCACGAACGGCAACAATGCAGGCGGCACCGCCGCCACCTTGGCCGGGGCGATGCCGTTCGCCTTCATCGCCGCCAACGCCTCGTCGATCTGATCGGCAAGGATGCGGCGCCACCTGGCATCGGCCAGTTGTGCTGCCAGCGGCAGCCCGGACAGCGCGACAAGCGCGTTGTTGAGGTTCATCAACAGCTTGCCCCACTGGACGGCCGGCATGTCGGCGTGGGTCGCAACCGCAAAGCCCTTGACGTCGAGCAGCTTGCGCAGGCCCTCGTCTCCGGCCTCGATCAGCACAGTGCCGGCACTGGCCCGGTGGACATGCAGCGGCAACTCGCCTTCAGCCGACTGGACGACGTTGAACGGCACCATGCCGGCGATCACGCGGCGCCGTCCGAGGGCCGCCTGCAGCCGGGCCGCGTTGTCGACACCGTTCTGGAGACGGACGATAACAGCACTTTCCGGCGCATGCCGAGCGATGAGCTCGGCCATGGCCGCGGTGTCGCCGCTCTTCACCGCAACCAGCACGACGTCGGCGTCCGAAAGCACCGAGGGGTCGGTGGCGACCGAAATGGTGCCATCAGCAAGCCGGCGGTCGAAGCCGTCGATATCGCTGACCCGCAGCCCGGCAGCATGGATAGCGTCTGCGACGCGGGGGCGCGCCAACAGTGTCACCTCTCGCCCGGCCAAGGCCAGGCACGCCCCGGCGTGGCAGCCGATGCTGCCGGCGCCTGCAACGACGATGGACTGATATGCCCGCATGTCCCCTTCCCCCGACAGCGCGACTATAGGCAACGTTCAAAGCCGAACACAAACGCCTATCGGGCGCGATCTGGAGCTCACGGCTGCACGACGCTTTAGCGAGGCTGGAGGCCGGGTGCGCTGGAACAACCGAACGTCGTGACAGGAACCAGCGATTCGATTATCGCTGTCGCCATGAAGCTGCCTACAGATCCCGCCGAGAACCTCGCCGCACTCATCCGCTGCCCGTCGGTCACGCCGGCCGAAGGCGGCGCGCTGACCGCACTTGAGGCCATGCTGAAGCCGCTCGGCTTCACTGTCGAGCGCCCGACCTTCTCCGAGGACGGCACGCCCGACATCGAAAACCTCTATGCCCGCCGCTCGGGCAACGGACCGCACCTGATGTTTGCCGGCCACACCGACGTGGTGCCGGTCGGCGACGAGGCGGCGTGGACGCATCCGCCCTTCTCCGCCGACATCGCCAATGGCGAGATGTACGGCCGCGGCGCGGTCGACATGAAGGGCGGCATTGCCTGCTTCATCGCCGCCGTCGCCCGCCACGTCGAAGCAACCGGCGGCCCCAAGGGTTCGGTCTCGCTGCTGATCACCGGCGATGAAGAAGGTCCTTCGATCAACGGCACGGTCAAGCTGCTGCAATGGGCGGCGTCGCGCGGCGAAAAATGGGATGCCTCGCTTGTCGGCGAACCGACGAACCCCGACGCGCTCGGCGACATGATCAAGATCGGTCGCCGCGGCTCGCTGTCGGCGACGATCACCGTCCATGGACGCCAGGGCCACGTCGCCTATCCACATCTCGCCGACAATCCGGTGCGCGGCCTGATGACGCTCGTCGATGCGCTGCTGAACCCTGCCTTTGACAAGGGCACCAAGGATTTCCAGCCGTCCAATCTCGAAGTCACCACCTTCGACGTCGGCAATACCGCCACCAACGTCATCGCGGCCAAGGCAAGTGCCACGTTCAACATCCGCTACAACGACACCTGGACAGACGAGACGCTGCAGGCCGAGATCCATAACCGCCTGGACAAGGCAAGCGGTCGCAAGAAATACCGCAAAGGCCGCAAGGAGCCGATCGATTTCGAGCTGGTCTGGCGCGACCGGCCGAGCCACGTCTTTTTGACCCGCAACGACAAGCTGATCGACGCGCTCGCCGGCTCTATCAAGAGCGTCACCGGACGCAAGCCCAAGCTGTCGACGACGGGCGGCACCTCGGATGCACGCTTCATCAAGGACTATTGCCCGGTCGTCGAGTTCGGGCTTGTCGGCAAGACCATGCATATGGTCGACGAGCGCGTGCCGCTTGCCGAGCTGGAAATGCTGACACAAGTCTACCAGCAGTTCCTCGCAGACTGGTTCGGATGACGAAACACCGTGATGCTGGCAAGCGATGAAATCGAGCAGAATCTTGCGGGCGCCTGGCGGCTGATGCTGGGCAAGGCCGATGGCCTGCGCCTGCTCGACCTCAGCGCCGACGGATTCTGGAACTCGTTCTTCGCCATCCTGGTTGCGGTTCCCGCGCTCGTCGTCGGCTGGGCCGGGGTGTCAAACGACGTCGCGGTGGAGACGGCGAGCTTCGCCGGCCGCTTCGGCATCGTGGTGCGGCTTGCCATGGTCGACATCGGCGCCTGGGTCCTGCCGCTGATCGCGCTTGCGCTTGTGGCGCCGCGCGCCGGCATCGGCGACCGCTTCGTCCACTATGTCGTCGCCAGCAACTGGGCCTCAACGATCATCGCCTGGCTGATGCTGCCGGCGGCCCTAACCCGCATGCTGTTTCCGGCGGCGCAGAACTTGACGATGCTGCTGTCGCTGGCGGTGTTCGCCCTGTCGCTGGTGTTCACCTGGCGCATGACCAACGCCAGCATCGGCAAGGGTGCGGCGATCGGATCGGCCGTCTTCACCGGCATGTTCTTCGTTTCGCTGCTGGTGCTGTTTTCGCTGCAGGCCCTGCTCGGCATCGAACTGGCGGGCTGAACGGCGGGCCGTAACCGCCACCCAACTCAGCGCCAGGCGGCAGCTGCGGCGCCCAGCATCAGCACCGCCGCAACGAGTGCCGAAGCCGCAAAGCCATAATTGGCGTAAAGCGGGCCAAAGGCGGTGGTACCCACCGACACCGCGAGGTAGGTGACCGCGCTGTTGAGCCCCATGATGGTGCCGCGCCTGCTAGGGTCGAGCATCGACAGGCGCATGACCAGCACGTTCAGCCCGAAATGGTTGCCCAGCCCCCACAGGGCCATGGTGGCGATCAGCAAAGCGAAATTGCCCGCCACAGCTGATATCAGCACATAGATTGCCGCCACGCCGAGATATGCGATCGGCATGACGCGCCGGGCCCCGACCCGGTCGACGATGCCGTCGAGCAGAGCAGCTGCGCCGAAACCGATGCCGTAGGAAATGGCGGCGAGGCCATTGGTGCTGACCGGCCGTCCGAGCGCCTGGTGCAAATGATCGCCAAGATAGCCATAGACACCGTAGAACGCCGTCATGAAGGCGCCGCAGGCAATCAGCAGCGGCACGATTCCAGGCGTTGCCAGCGCCCCCAGCGGCGCGGGCGCAATGCCGCCAGTTGGTTTGTCGTCGGCCGACATGGCCGAAATCGCCACGAGCGCAATGGCCGCGAGCAATGCCACAGCTGCGAACACCGCGCGCCAGTGAACGAGGTCGGCGAGCACGGCCGACAGCGAAACGCCTGCCACCATCGACAGCGTCCAGCCGGTGAGCACCACGCCGATGGTTCCGCTTTCGCGGCCGGGCGGTGCGACCGCAGCGGCGCTGGCATAGATGGCCGGCAGGGCGATGCCAGCCGCGATGCCGGCGAGCAACTGTGCTGCGACCAGCACGATGACCGCCGATGCCACCGCACTCGCCACAAGTGCGATCGCCAGCAACGCCAGCGCGCGCTGCAGCATGCGCTTGGCGCCGAAGCGGTCGATGTAGCGGGCGAGGAAAAGGGCGCTCGCCGCGGTACCCAGCCCGAATGCCGAGGCAGCCGTCATGACAACAGTCACCGAACTGTCGAAACCGACGGCCACCTCCGGCGCGATCGGTCCGAGGACCAGCGAATTACAGCCGATGACGGCAATGCAGCCCGTCAGCAGGTAGGCAGCCCGGGGAATGCGGGCCACGGGTTCGGCAGCGACAGGAAACAATTGATCAGGGTTCGACATCGGCGCATATTCTCCGAATGAAGTTCAGCTTCAACGGAGAATTTCCCGATGGATGAAGAAACAGACGCCATTCGGCAGAACCGCCTGCCGGAGCGCATGGTCGATGCCGCGGACCGAAGGCTGTTAGGCGCCCTGGTCGAGGACGCGACCGTCTCCTATGCCGAACTGGGCGAAAAGGCAGGTCTGTCGGCGCCAGCGGCACACGAACGGGTCAAGCGCATGCGCCGATCCGGCGCCATCCGCCAGACCGTGGCGATGGCAGACCCCAAGGCGCTGGGCAAACCGCTACTGGCCTTCGTCCATGTCGACACCAGGGGCTGGGGCAAGACGCCTGAACTGATGGCCGTCTCGTCGTTTCCCGAAGTCGAGGAAATCCACACCGTGGCCGGCGACGCCTGCCTGCTGCTCAAGGTTCGAACCGAGGATACACGCGCGCTCGAAGGGCTTCTTGCACGCCTCTACGACACGCCGGGCGTAACCTCGACGCGCAGCTATGTCGTGCTGTCGACCTATCTGGAACGGCCGGTTCAGCCGGGCATCACCCAGGACTGGCCGGCACCCAAGCACATGGCGCGGCCGCTGTATTAGGAGCTAGGTCGCCGGGTAGTCGACGCCGCTGAGATACAACCCATCGGGCGGCGCCACCTGACCGCAGGCGGCCCGATTGCGCGCCTCGAGTGCTGCCTTGAGATCGTCGGCTGTCCAGCCACCCTCGCCGACCCGCTTCAGGCTGCCGACCATCGAGCGGACCTGGTTATGCAGGAACGAGCGCGCGGAGGTCCGGACCTCGATCATGTCGTCGACCCGCATCACGTCGAGCCGTTCGAGCGTCCTCAGCGGGCTGTTGGCCTGGCATTGGGTCGAGCGGAAAGTGGTGAAGTCGTGCCGGCCAAGCAAGAGCATCGCCGCCTCCGCCATCGCCTCGTGGTCGAGGCGCTTGGGCACCCACCAGACCTTGCCACGCTCGAGCGCAGCAGGCGCGCGGCGATTGAGGATGCGGTAGATGTAATGACGCCGCGTAGCCGAGAAGCGGGCGTCGAACTCGTCAGGCACCTGTTGCGCCGCCAGCACCGCCACCGTCTCGCCCGCCGCTTGCAGATGCGCGTTGACCGCATCGCGAACCTTGTCGTTGGCCCAGGCCTTGGTCAGGTCGGCGTGGGCAACCTGCGCGGTCGCATGCACGCCGGCATCGGTGCGGCCGGCACCGCGCAGCGAAATCTCGTCGCCCGAGAACTTGAGGATCGCCTGCTCGATCGCCGCCTGCACCGTGTGCAGGCCAGCCTGCCGCTGCCATCCGGCGTAGGCGCGACCGTCATATTCGAGATCGAGGCGATAGCGCGGCATGCGGGATGGAGACTCCGGCCGCTTTAGGCAGCCAGAGCCGTACCGAATGCCGAGGCGTAGACCAGCTTGCCGGTCTCCGGCGCGTCGCCCCAGGCCAGGGCCTGCAGTGCATCGCACTGGTAGTCGCTCTCGAACTTCGCCGCGCGCTCATGGCTATAGCCGAAGCGGCCGTAATAGGCCGGATCGCCAAGCACGACGGCCAGCGTTTCGCCGGCGTCCTTGAGGCGGATATGGGCCTCGCGGATCAACGCGCCACCTATGCCGGTGCCGTGAAAACCGGGCTCGACAGCCAGCGGCGCGAGTGCGACTGCCGGAACCGTCTTGCCGCCATTTTGGATGTACAGCCTGGAAAACAGGATGTGACCGACGACGTCGCCATCCTCTTCGGCCACCAGTTCGACGACCGCGTCGCCCTCGGCGACCAGCGCATCGACGAGACCAGCCTCAGCCTGCTGCCCGAAGGCGTGTTCTTCAACGAGGCGGATCGCCTCACGGTCGCGTGGCGTAGCCGCCCTAATCGACATCATGCTCATGACAACTTCATTCCTTTTTCGATCTTGGCACCGCGCAGGAATTCATCCGCGGTGACGGGTTTTCCTCCCGCCCTTTGTACCTCGACCAGCCTGACGGCAGCTTCGCCGCAGGCAATCTCCAACCGGTCGTCGAGAACCGTTCCCGGCTCCCCTTGTCCGGCGGAACGTTGCGAGCGCAAAAGCTTCACGCGCTCGGTTCGTCCGCCGATTTCGAATTCGCACCAAGCGCCGGGAAATGGCGACAGGCCGCGGATATTGTTGTCGACCGCCGTTGCGGGCAAGGTCCAATCGATCCGCGTCTCCGCTTTATCGATTTTTTTGGCGTAGGTCACGCCTTCGCAGGCCTGCGGCACTGTTTCCAGCCCGCCCGCTTCGAGTTCTGCCAGCGCCTGCACCATCAACGAGGCACCCATTGCCATCAGGCGATCGTGCAATTCGCCAGCTGTCATGTCGGGCGCAATCGCGACTTTTTCAAGTCGCGCCACCGGTCCGGTGTCCAAACCCTCTTCCATCCGCATGACCATCATGCCGGTTTCAGTGTCGCCCGCCATGATCGCGCGCTGGATCGGAGCCGCGCCGCGCCAGCGCGGCAGAAGCGAGGCGTGGCCGTTATAGCAGCCCAATCGGGTGCCCTGGAGAATGGCCTTCGGCAGCAGCAAACCGTAGGCGACGACAACGGCGACATCGGCCTTGAGCTCGGCAAAAGCCGCCTGCTCAGCCTCGCTTTTCAGCGACAGCGGCGTCCGCACCTCGATGCCCAGCCGCTCGGCCTCGCGCTGCACCGGCGACGGCGTGAGCTCAAGCCCACGACGGCCAGCAGCGCGCGGCGGCTGCGAATAGACGGCGACGACCTCGTGGCCAGCCTCCGATATCGCACGCAGCGTCGGCACGGAGAAATCCGGCGTTCCCATGAAGATGACGCGAAGGCTCATTCGGCTCTGGCTATCCCGCAATGCACCTGACAGCGTCGGCCATCCGTTCAGGCCATCGCTTCAAACGGGTTTACGAGCCTGAGGTCAAGCCCGTCGAAGCATCACCCCACCATGCGGCTCGGCGGGCGGTCCTTGGCGAGCTTCTTGAACTTCTTCATCACCATGTCGCGCTTGAGCTTGGAGATGTAGTCGATGAACAAATTGCCATCGAGATGGTCGATCTCGTGCTGCAGGCAGGTGGCGAGCAGCCCTTCGGCGGCGACTTCCTGTTCCTTGCCGTTCTCGTCGAGGTACTTGACCCGCACCGTCGCCGGACGCTCGACCTCGGCATAATAGTCGGGGATCGACAGGCAGCCTTCCTCGTAGATCGAGCGCTCGTCGCTGCGCCAGACGATCTCGGGATTGATGACCGTCATCGGCGCCGGCTCTTCGCCTTCCTTGGCAAGGTCGATGACCAGCATGCGCAACGGCTCGCCGACCTGGATGGCGGCGAGGCCGATACCAGGCGCGTCGTACATCGTGTCAAGCATGTCGCGCGCGAATTTGCGGGTGGCGTCGTCGATGCGCTCGACCGGCTTGGATACCAGGCGCAGGAGCGGATCGGGCAGGATGATGAGCGGCTTGATCGTCATGCGCATCAACTAAGATGTCGGACGAAAGCCGTCAACCGCCCTGAGTGGGCGATGTTCCTGTTTTGATCTGACCAGATAAAGCGAATCGGTTATGGTGCCGGCCATGAACGAGCTTTCCAGCATCTTGTCCGCCCCCATCGCGCAGCTTGGCGCCACCATCATCACGCTCGGCCAGGCGCTTGGATTCGCCGCCTTGCTGTTTGTCGCCCTGCTCGCCGTCCTGATGGTGGCCTTGTGGCGCTCGGCCAAGGCGCGCGCGGTCGCCGCCGCCGAAGCCGCCGACCATGCCCGCGATGCCGAGGCGCGCATGGCCGGCATCCTGCAGGCGCAAGCGGAAATGCAGGGCAGGCTCGGCACCGTCGCCGACATCTTCGGCGCCCGCCAGGCGGAGCTGACCCAGTCGCTCGGCCAGCGCCTCGACGCCATGACCGGTCGCATCGGCCAGACCATGGCCGAGCAGACGCGGTCGACGCATGATAGCCTGGCCAAGCTGCAGGAGCGGCTGGCCGTCATCGACACCGCCCAGGGCAACATCCAGTCGCTCGCCGGCCAGGTCGTGCAGTTGCAGGCGATCCTGTCCAACAAGCAGACGCGCGGCGCCTTCGGCCAGTCGCGCATGGAAGCGATCGTCGCAGATGGCCTGCCGCTCGGCGCCTACGAATTCCAGGCGACTTTGTCGAACAACAACCGGCCGGACTGCCTGGTCAAGATGCCCAACGGCGCGCCGTCGCTGGTCATCGACGCCAAGTTTCCGCTCGAGGCGTGGAACGCCATCCGCGCCGCGGCCGACACCGAAGGCGCTGTCGATGCGCAGAAATATGCCGCCCAGGCGTTCCGGCGCGATCTCGAGGTCCATATCAAGGCTATCGCCGACAAGTACCTGATATCGGGCGAGACGCAGGACACGGCGTTCATGTTCGTGCCCTCGGAATCGATCTTCGCCGAGATCCACGAGAACTTCGAATCGCTGGTCCACCGGGCGCATCGCGCCCGCATCGTCATCGTATCGCCGTCGCTGTTGATGCTGTCGATCCAGGTCATCCAGGCGATCCTCAAGGATGCCCGCATGCGCGAGCAGGCCCACCTGATCCAGGGCGAGGTCATCCGCCTGATGGAGGATGTCGGCCGCCTTGACGAGCGCGTGCGCAAGCTGCAGACGCATTTCGGCCAGGCCAGCAAGGACATCGACGACATCCTCGTGTCGTCATCCAAGGTCACCAAGCGCGGCGAGAAGATCGAGGCGCTGGAGTTTGGCACGGGCCATGCCGGCGAGGGAGACGAAGCTGCGAAGCCCCAGGTCGCCAGCGCCCGCACCGCCGACTCAAAGACCGGCCAGCTGAGGCTGCGGGTGGTCGAAGAGCGCGACTAGGACTTCTCTACCGTCTCCATGGCGAACTCCGGCAGCCAATGCAGCGCCGAGCGGTGCCAGACCTGCTTGCGCGGGACCAGTTGATCGCGCTGCTCCGAGGTGCCGGTCCTGAGGCCATAGACCTTCGGTCCATCCCCGACAGAGGTGGCAAACAGGTGCGAACCGCACTCGGCGCAGAAGCCCTGCGCGCGCTTGTTGCCGCTTTCGCCTGTCTTGACGTAGATTTTCGGAACTCCCGAAAACGCGATCTTGTCTTCCGCCACCGGTACGGTGACGCGAAAGGCCGTTCCGGTCAGCTTCTGGCAATCGGTGCAATGGCAGATCGCCGTCTTTTCGGGGTCGACGTCGGCCTTGTAGGTGATGGCACCGCAATGGCACCCGCCTTCGATCTTCACTTGCCGCTCCTCCTGTCTTGCAACGCATGATTCGGCTGGAACACTAGACGCCTTCCGGCGCTGGCGTCTCGTCATGCCGGTTCACGATCCGGTCATGGCGCATCTGCCATCGTTCCGCCGCCTGCGGCTTGACGAACACCGCCGTAATCTCCGGCACTTCCGTCTTGAGCTTTGCCTCCAGCCGCTCGACGCAGGTCTCGATCTCGGCGGCCGAGATATGGTCGACGAAATCGAGGCTGAGCCCGGCGACGACCTGCTCCGGCCCCATATGCACGGTCAGCACGCCATTGGCCTTTTCGACGGCGGGATCGGCCTGCGCGATGGCCAGGATCGACACCTGCACGTCGCGCGATGCCGGCTCGCCCATCAGCAATCCCTTGCTCTCGCGCGCCAGGAACACGGCGGTCGCCCCGAGAATCAGGCTGATGCCGATCGAGGCGGCGCCATCGAGCCAAGGCTGTCCAAAATAATGCGCCGCCGCAATGCCAACAAAAGCGATCACCAGGCCGAGCAGTGCGGCACTGTCTTCGAACAGGACGGTGTAGACGCTAGGGTCCTTGCTGCGGCGCACGGCCTCGATGTAGCCGAGTTGGCCCTTGCTGCGGCGGAACTCCTTGAGCGCGACCAGCCACGAAGCGCCCTCGAACACCATGCACAGGCCAAGCACCACATAGTTGATGAGCGGATTCTCGATCGGCTCGGGGTGGAGCATGTGGATGATGCCTTCATAAAAGGCGACGCCGGCACCGAGCGCGAAGACGAGGAGTGCTACGATGAAGCTCCAGAAATAGAGCTCGCGGCCGTGGCCGAGCGGGTGCATCAGGTCCGGCGGCCGGGCGGCGCGATGCAGGCCGTAGAGCAGCAGCAGGCCGTTGCCGGTATCGACCAGCGAATGCACGCCTTCCGACAGCATCGCCGAACTGCCGGTAAAGGCGGCCGCGACGAATTTGGTCACCGCGATCAGCAGGTTGCCCGCTATCGCTGCGACGATCACAATTCTGGAGCCGGAATGTGCCGCCATCTGTCCCTCGTGTCCCCAGAGTAGCCGGGACACTGGCCCACTCAAGCATTTTCACCTTGCGGTGGCCGTTGTCGTCGCCGCAATACCCCTCTTGCAAGCGAACCAACTTCGCGTTTCACTTCGCTCCTCAGCAGCGGGAGAAACGAATCATGGCCAAAGGTGCGATGAAAGCCGGGAAAGAAGCCCGGAAACCGAAGAAAGACGCCAAGAAGCCTGCGCCTGCGCCGGCATTCAAGGCTCCTCCGGTGCAAGCGACCAAGATCAAGGACAAGTAGTCCTTGATCTCGGCTTGATGCCAATCGGCGGCGCCCGGTCACAGCCGGGCGCATGCTTGAATATGTCTCCAGAAAAAACTATCTGAAGGGTGCAGGGACGACCCTGCGTTTCCCCAAAAAACCGGCTGGGACGACCCGCCATTCCAATGGAGCGTTCCATGGCTTGGACTTATCTGTTTTTCGCGGGTATTTTTGAGATCGGCTGGGCCATCGGCCTGAAGTACACGGACGGCTTTACCAAGCCGATGCCGACCATCCTTACCATCGCCTCGATGATCGTCAGCCTCGGCCTGCTTGGCCTGGCGCTGAAGACGCTGCCGGTCGGCACCGCCTACGCCATCTGGACCGGTATCGGCACGGTCGGCACCGCGATGCTTGGCATCTGGCTGCTCGGCGAGCCGGCAACGGCGCTGCGCCTCGCCTGCATCGGCCTGATCGTCTCGGGCATCGTCGGCCTCAAGCTGGTCGCCTGATCAACAAACCGACCAGAACGGCCTGCCCTCAGCGGGCCGGCCGCAACATCCCCAACATCGCATACCTGTCCCATGGTCGCTCCTACATCAGCGACCATGTATCAGACGAGCAAAGGCGATCCGCGCCCGGGTCTTGGCACCCCCGGTCGCGAACCGCCAGCAATGTGAATTTGCGCTATCGAGCCCGAATGCCGGGTCGGCGCTTCAGGCAGAAGTTGCCTGCGTTCAGCCGTAGTTGGCCGAAGGCGGCATACGCTTGCCACGCGCCTTGCGCGCTGCGTAGCGTGCATCGCGCTTGGCCTTGCGTTCGGCTTCGTCGGCGAGCAGGCGGGCGATACGATCGCCTTCCTCTGCCTCACGGGCCTTTGCATCCGCCTGTGCGGCCTCTTCAGCGGCCAAGCGTTCGGCTTCTGCCTTGGCTTCGCGCTCGGCCTTTTCGCCGGCTTCGCGAGCCAGGCGTTCCTGCCTCAGCTTTTCCTTCTCGGCTTCGCGGATGGCGCGAGCCTCGAGGATGGCCTTGCGTTCGGCCTGGCGTGCCACAACCGCTGGATCGTCAGCTGCCGGGCGTGCCTTGTACTTTTCGAGGAGAGCTTTCTTTGCGTCATTAGCAGCGTTACGCCGCTCGAAGACGTCTTTTTCCCTGTAGATTGCCAATTTGATTTCCCTGGAGTCACTTCGCGCCGTTTACATACGCGCGCGAAGGCATAGTTCAAGCGCCAAAAAGGCATGTCTCCCATGAATTCGCGCGATGTTGCGGATAGGAAACGCTCTTTGACGCCAATCTCGATATGGATTGTTCACTAGACCGCATCTGGCGGCTTTGTGGAGCGATGGCTACCTGTAGCACGAATAACAGCGACAGGACCAGCACTATGGAACTTGGCCTCTACACTTTTGCAGACGTTAGCCCAGAGCCGGGCGCCGACTCCATCGGCGCGCATCAGCGACTGCGCAATCTGATCGAGGAAATCGAGCTGGCCGACCAGGTCGGCCTCGACGTCTTCGGTCTCGGCGAGCACCACCGCCCGGACTATGCCGCCTCAGCACCCGTCGTCGCGCTTGCCGCAGCTGCTGAGCGCACCAAGCGCATCCGGCTGACGAGTGCGGTGACTGTGCTGTCATCGGACGATCCGGTGCGTGTGTTCCAGCAATTCGCCACGCTCGATCAGCTTTCCGGCGGCCGTGCCGAGATCATGGCCGGGCGCGGCTCGTTCATCGAATCGTTTCCGCTGTTCGGCTACAACCTCGAGGATTATGACGAGCTGTTCGCCGAGAAGCTCGACCTGCTGCTCGCCCTGCGCGACAGCGAGCGGGTGACCTGGAGCGGCACGCATCGCGCGCCGATCAACGACCGCGGCGTCTATCCCCGCCCCTATCAGGACAAGCTGCCGATCTGGATCGCCATTGGCGGAACGCCGCAGTCGGCCGCCCGCGCCGGCGTGCTCGGATTGCCGCTGGCGCTTGCCATCATCGGCGGCGAGCCGGCGCGATTCGCGCCGCTGTTCGACCTCTATAGCGAGGCCGCCCGGCGCGGCGGCCAGAATCCGGCCAAGCTCGCCACCAGCATCAACGTGCACGGCTTCGTCGGTGAAACGACCGAGCAGGCCGCGGACGACTTCTACCTGCCGCAGGCCGAGGTGATGAACCGCATCGGCCGCGAGCGCGGCTGGGGACCGACATCAAGGGCGCATTTCGACCAGTCGCGCTCGCCACAAGGCGCGCTGTTCGTCGGCAACCCGGAAGTGGTGGCCGAAAAGATCGTTGCCCAGCACAAGATCTTCAACAACGACCGATTCCTGCTGCAGATGGCAATCGGCCTGATGCCGCACGACAAGATCATGAAGGCGATCGAGCTCTACGGCACCAAGGTGGCGCCGCTGGTGCGCAAGGAACTGGCACCTGCCAAACCGGTCGAGACCACCGTGCCGACGGCCTGACGCATCGGCCCGAACAGCCAGATGCACAATCCACGAGCCGACAGCGGCTTTGCGTATCCGCCCGGACGCGCAAGGGCGCTCGTGGCCGCTGGACCAAGACTTCCCTACACGGGAAGGTTTGTTTGCTGAGGTAACGCTTCCTATATCCGGCGGGTCCCCACCCGCCGGAGCTGCCTCATGACCATTTTGTCCGTCCTCGACCTTTCACCGGTCACCGAAGGCAGTACTGCCGCCCAGTCGCTGAAGAACACGCTCGACCTGGCGCGCCACGCCGAGAAACTCGGCTTCCACCGCTATTGGCTGGCCGAACACCACAACATGGCCGGCATTGCCAGTGCCGCGACCTCGGTGGTCATCGCCCATGTCGCTGCCGGCACCAGCACCATCCGCGTCGGCGCCGGCGGCATCATGCTGCCCAACCATGCTCCGCTGGTCATCGCCGAGCAGTTCGGCACCCTGGCCGCCCTGCATCCCGGCCGCATCGACCTTGGCATCGGCCGCGCTCCAGGCACCGACATGCTGACCGCACGCGCCCTGCGTCGCAATCTCGAAGCCGGCGTCGACAATTTCCCGCAGGATGTCGTCGAGCTGATGGGCTATTTCGAGCCGGCGACACCGGAGCAGCGTATCCGCGCTGTGCCCGGCGAGGGCGAACAGGTCGAAGTCTGGGTTCTCGGCTCGAGCCTCTATGGCGCCCAACTCGCCGCCATGCTCGGCCTGCCCTATGCCTTCGCCTCGCATTTCGCGCCCTCTGAGCTCGACCACGCAATCGAGATCTACCGCTCTCGCTTCCAGCCATCGGAGCGGCTTGCAAAACCTTATGTCATGGCCGGAATCAACATCGTCGCCGCCGACACGGACGCGGAGGCGAAGCTCTTGTTCAGTTCGGTGCAGCAGGCCTTCGTCAACCTGCGCAGCGGCCGCCCCGGCCGCTTACCTGCGCCACTCGAAGGCTACGAGCGCGAACTCGATCCTGTCGCCCGCCAGATGCTGTCGCAGACACTCGCCTGCGCCGTCGTCGGTTCGCCCGATACCGTGCGCCGCGGCGTCGAGGCGTTCATCGCGCGCACCGGAGCCGACGAGCTGATGGTCACGGCCCAGGTGTTTGACCACGCCGCGCGCAAGCGGTCCTACGAGATCCTGGCCGAGGTAGGTGCTGAACTGGCAAAGGCGGCGTAGCGCAGCACTTGCCTTCTCCCACAGAAGGAAGAGTGCGCTACCGCATCGCCTCAACGATCCCCTTGTCCGGAAAACACGTTGCGGCGCGGCCGTTCTTCGCCTGCCAGTCGCCGATAGAGCGGCGTGTCTTGAACCCCGGCAACCCATCGGCGCCACCAACGTCATAGCCGAGCTTTTCCAGCCCGCGCTGCATCGAAGCGACGTCGGAGCGATAGAGCCCGTCAACCTTGCCCCAGCCACCGGCAAAACGCCTGTCGCCTGAGGCGATCCGGTCGGCGCCGTGGCCGATGAACAACGCGTAGACGTCGCTCTCGTTGTATTCCTTGAGCACGTAGAAATTGGGCGTGACGATGAAGGCCGGGCCATTACGCCCCGCCGGCATCATCAGGAAACCTTCGGCGCGCGCCTCGTTCTGCGGGAAGGGCTTGCCGCCAACACGGCTTATGCCCATGGCGGCCCAGTCAGCGATTTTCTTGCCCTTGTCAGGGCCTTCCAGGGCGCAAGAGACGTTGTCCGGCAGCGTCACTTCGAAGCCCCAGTCGCGGCCCTTCACCCAGCCATAGTGGACGAGATAGTTGGCGATCGAGGCCAGCGTATCGGGCGTCGAGTTCCAGATGTCGGCGCGGCCATCGCCGTCGAAATCGACGGCATGCTGGAGAAACGATGTCGGCAGGAACTGCGGCTGGCCGAGCGCGCCGGCCCAGGACGAGCGCATCACCTTGCGGCTGACCAGCCCGCGCTCGACCATTTCAAGGCCGGCCAGCAGCTCCTTGCGGAACATGTCCTTGCGGGTGGCGAGGAACGCCTTGGTGCCCAGCACCTCGAAAGCGTCATAGGGCATCTTGGCGGCGCCAAAGCCCGACTCGCGGCCCCAGATCGCCAGCACCACGCCGGCTGGCACGCCAAAGCGCTTCTCGATGGCGGCGAGTGTCTTGGCGTTGGCCCCGGCGCGCGTGCGCCCGCCCGCGCTCACAGCGCCAAGCGTCTTCTCAGCGAAATAATTGCCGGGCGAGCCGAACTCGGCCTGATGCTGCTTCTTCGGCGTCTTAGGCTTTTCGCCCGGCAGCACGAGGTCGGGCAGCTTGAGGTTGGGTTTTACGCCATCGAACGCCGCGTCGAAGGTGGCTCTGGAGATGCCCTTTGCCTTGGCTTCCGGCCAGAGGTCCTTGGTGAGCCAGGCCTGGAATTGGTCGTCGATCCTGGCGGCGAAGGCTGGGGTGATGGAGGCGAGCGCGGCAACAGCCACGGCAAACAAGGCAGCCAGCGTTGAAGGCTTGCGTTTCTTCGCGCTCCCCTCTGGCCTGCCGGCCATCTCCCCCTCAAGGGGGGAGATTATGCTGTCATTGCCGCCTCGCCATTTCCAGGCGCCGGTCGTTAAGTGCTGTCGAGGGAGCGACTGATCTTCCCCCTGGGAGAGATGGCCGGCAGGCCAGAAAGGGGCGGCGGGGCGGGACGAAAGCAGCGCAGAAAGTCTTGTCATCCGATTTCCCTGCAAGCCAATTGCGTCAAAACACAGTCCGTGACTTGAGTGCCGCCGACAGCGTGCCCTCGTCGAGATAATCGAGTTCGCCCCCGACCGGCACGCCGTGTGCCAGCCTGGTCACCTTGATCTCGAAACCCGAGAGCTGGTCGGTCAGGTAATGCGCCGTGGTCTGCCCCTCGACGGTGGCGTTGACCGCGAGGATCACCTCGGCGACCCCGCCTTCGGCGATCCGCGTTACCAGTTGCTTGATGGTCAGCTGGTCCGGCCCGATACCGTCGAGCGGCGAAAGAGTGCCGCCGAGCACGTGAAAACGCGCGTTCATCGCGCCTGCTCGCTCGAGCGCCCAGAGGTCGGAAACGTCCTCGACGACGATGATGGTGGTCGGGTCGCGGCGCGGATCGGTGCAGATCATGCAGGGGTCGGAGGTATCGACGTTGCCGCAGGTCGAGCACACCCGCACCTTATCGACCGCTTCGCCCATGGCGGCGGCCAGCGGCGCCAGCAGCTGCTCCTTCTTCTTGATCAGGTGAAGGGCGGCACGGCGGGCCGAACGCGGTCCGAGCCCCGGCACCTTGGCCAAAAGCTGGATCAGGCGTTCGATCTCGGGACCGGCGATTCGCTTCGACATGGAAGCGATATAAAACGAGTAGGGAATGGTGAGTAGCGAATAGTGAAATCCGAACCGGCCTCTCGCCTCGTCCCGCTACTCACACCTGACTTTCGCTACTCCCCCATTCCTACATCGGCCGGTCCTGGCTGACGATCAGCGCGCCGATGGCGTCGGCATCTTCCGGGGTAGCCTGGAACGACATCGCGCTGGCCAAAGCTGCATCGGAACCGGCGGAAGCAACCGTGGCCGGCTGCTGATCGACGACGCCCGGCAGCGGCGGCTGTTCCGCCGAGGCGACCATCGTTTCGGGCTCCATGACCGCCGGCAGCTTGCGCCGGCTGCGCTTCTCGTAGAAGGCGTTGCCGCCGGCTACGGTGGTGTAATGCATGTTCTTGTAGGGGAATTTCAGCCCGGCGGTGTGGAAGAACATCACTTCGGGCTTCACCTTGGGGTGGCGCTCGCCCTTGAGCACGGATTCGGCGGCCGCCTGCACATCGGGCAAGGCCTGGGAATTCATCGGCCGCGACAAGACGCCGGGCGCGAACTGACCCTTCTGGCCGACGACGCCGCAGACGCTGTCGCCATACTCACCCGACTTGAGCCGGTTCATGACGACGCTGCCCACGGCAACGAGGCCATCGCGGCTCGAGCGGTTGGATTCGAAGAACATCGCGCGCGCCAGGCATTCCTTGTCCTTCGCCGAATAGGCGTAGGAACTAGAACGAACCGAACTCGTGGTGATCCCGTCAGCGAGCTTGCTGGTGGTGCAACCGGAAACGATGAACGGCGAGGCGACGACGCCGACGAAAATCAGCATCTTCCAATTCTTGGCGATCAAAAGCGCCCCTCTCGTAGCCCGCCACGTCCCCAGATTGCAGCAACAATGCGTCCGTTTCGGGCAAAATGATGGCCGAGCGGGCAATCGCGCCTTTTTTTACCGGGCTCGCCTCAGCAACGCCCGGTCGTTATGGTCACGCCGATGATAGGCAAAGGCACGCTTCGAGGCGGCCGAATTTCATTGGAGGCGAGCGTGAAAGCCGTGCTGTTCGAGCAATTTGGGCAACCGCCGAAGGTCCAGAATGTCGCCGAGCCGGCGCCCGCGACTGGCGGCGTGGTGATCAAGGTGGAGGCCACCGGGCTCTGCCGCAGCGACTGGCATGGCTGGATGGGGCACGATGCCGACATCACCTTGCCGCATGTTCCGGGCCACGAACTGGCGGGCGTTGTCGTCGCCGCCGGCCGGCAGGTGACGCGTTGGAAGGCGGGCGACCGGGTCACGGTGCCATTCGTCGGCGGCTGCGGCCGTTGCTTCGAATGCACGTCGGGCAATCACCAGGTCTGTGAGCACCAGTTCCAGCCTGGCTTCACCGCCTGGGGTTCGTTCGCCGAATATGTCGCCGTCGATTTCGCCGACACCAATCTGGTGCGGCTGCCCGACAGCATGGATTTCGTCACCGCGGCCAGCCTCGGCTGCCGCTTCGTCACCTCGTTTCGTGCTGTCGTCGACCAGGGCCGGGCCAAACCTGGCGAATGGGTGGCGGTGCATGGCTGCGGCGGCGTCGGCCTGTCGGCTATCATGATCGCAGCGGCATCAGGCGCCAACGCAATCGCCATCGACCTGTCGGACGAGAAGCTCGACTTTGCCAGGAAAATGGGTGCTGTGGCGACAATCAACGCGTCACGCGAGACCGACGTTGTCGGCGCGGTTCGCGAATTGACCGGAGGCGGCGCGCATCTGTCGCTCGATGCGCTCGGCCATCCCGCGACCTGCTACAACTCGATCGCCAACCTGCGCCGGCGCGGCCGCCACGTCCAGGTCGGACTGATGCTCGGTGACCACGCCGACCCCAGGATCCCGATGGGCAAGGTTATCGCCCACGAGCTCGAGATCCTCGGCAGCCATGGCATGCAGGCGTTCCGTTACGCGGCGATGATGCAGATGATCGAGGCGGGCAAGCTTGCCCCGCAATTGCTCATTGGCAAGCACATCAGCCTCGACGAAGCCCCGGCTGCACTGATGGCGATGGACCGCTTCGAAGGGCTGGGAATCAGCGTGGTGACGCGGTTCTAGGGGGTGAGTAGCTTGATGCGAGACGGCGCCTGAAATTCAAGCGCCGTCTCGCTATTCCCTACTCACTATTCCCTATTCGCTCTGCTCAGAACGGCAGTTTCATGCCGGGCGGGATCGGCAGGCCGGCGGTCAGCGCCTTGGTCTTTTCCTGCATCGTTGCCTCAACCTTGGCCTTAGCGTCGTTATGCGCCGCAACGATCAGGTCTTCGAGGATCTCGCCCTCGCCGTCCTTGAGCAGCGACGGGTCGATCTTCAGCGCTTTCATTTCCGACTTGCCGGTCAGTGTCACTGTGACGAGGCCGCCACCGGACTGGCCGGTGGCTTCGAGCAGGGCAACTTCTTCCTGCATGGCCTGCAGCTTGGCCTGCATTTCCTTCGCCTTGCCCATCAGGCCGAGGAGATCCTTCATCGTCTTTGTCCTTTCGTCTCAGAACTGGTCGTCTCAGAACGGGTCGTCTCAGAACTGGTCGTCATCGTCGTTGTCCACGCCCGGATCGGGCGGCAACTCGGTGTCGGTATCGATATCGGGCGAATCCAGCGTAGTCGGCAGCCGCACGTCGATGATCTTGGCACCGGGAAAGCGCGCCAGGATCGCCGCGACCGTGGGATCGGCCTTCGCATCGGTCAGGGCGACCTCGCGCTTGGTGGCCTCGATCTCGGCCAGCGTCGGCCCGCCTTCTTCCTTGGACAGCGACACCATCCAGTGGCGGCCGGTCCAGGCCTTCAGCTTCACCGTCAAGTCGTTAAGGAAGGTGCGCGGCGCATCAGAGGTCAGGCTGCATTCGATATGGCCGGGCTCGATGCGCACCGGGCGAACGGCACGGCGGATCAGCACCTTGAAGGCCATTTCGCGGTTGGCTTCGGCGAGGTTGGCAAGTTCGGCAATGGTGCGCACCGGAACGGCATCAACAACGGGTTCCGGTGCCGGCGTTGGCGCGACGAAGGCCGTGGGTACTGGCGCGCTTTCCACCAGGCGCATCGCCTGGCCGCCGCCATTGCTGACCGGCATGCGCGCCTGCGACACGGCCGATGCGCCAGCCCCGCCATTGCCGCCCGCTGGCATGCCACCGTTGCGCGGGGCGCCGGAAGGCTGCGCCGGCGCATCGCCGAGCGACTTCAGCGCTTCGTCGAGCGTCGGCAGGTCGGCGGCGTGGGCCAGCCGGATCAGCACCATCTCCGCGGCACTGACCGGCCGGTTTGACGACTGGACCTCGGGAATGCCCTTGAGCAACATCTGCCAGGCACGGGAAAGCACGCGCACCGACAGGGTCTGCGCGAACTCCACGCCCCTCTTGCGCTCGTCCTCTGATAGCGAGGCGTCGTCGGCTGCCGACGGCACGAAGCGCAGGCGGGTCACCAGATGGGTGAATTCGGCAAGGTCGTTGAGCACCGCCACCGGGTCGGCGCCGGTGTCGTACTGGGCCCGCAACTCGCCAAGGGCGGCAGCGATATCGCCCTTCATGATGTTTTCGAACAGGTCGACGACCCGCGCCCGGTCGGCGAGGCCGAGCATGGCCCGCACCGCCTCTGTGGTCACCGTGCCGCCGCCATGGGCGATGGCCTGGTCGAGAATCGACAGCGAGTCGCGCGCCGAACCCTCGGCCGCGCGCGCAACCATGGCCAGTGCATCGTCCTCGACCGAGATGCCTTCCTGGCCGGCGATGTTCCTGAGATGCCCGACAAGCTTGCCAGCGTCGATGCGGCGCAGGTCGAAGCGCTGGCAGCGCGACAGCACCGTGATCGGAACCTTGCGGATTTCGGTGGTGGCGAAGATGAACTTCACATGCGGAGGCGGCTCTTCCAGCGTCTTGAGCAGGCCGTTGAAGGCCTGCGTCGAGAGCATGTGCACCTCGTCGATGATGTAGACCTTGTAGCGCGCCGAAACGGGCGCATAACGCACGCGGTCGATGATGTCCCTGATGTCGTCGATGCCGGTGTGGGACGCCGCGTCCATCTCGATCACGTCGACATGGCGGCCTTCCATGATCGACTGGCAATGCTCGCCGAGCACCGTAAGTTCAACCGACGGGCGGTCGATGTCAGGCGTCTTGTAATTGAGGGCACGAGCCAGGATGCGGGCGGTGGTGGTCTTGCCGACGCCGCGGACGCCGGTCAGCATCCAGGCTTGGGCGATGCGGCCCGAGGAAAAGGCGTTGGTCAGCGTCTGGACCATCGGCTCCTGGCCGACGAGTGCCGTAAAATCCGCAGGACGATACTTGCGCGCGAGAACGCGGTAAGCCTTGCTCTTATCGGTTTGTCCGGCTTCGCTCATCCGCCCCGTTCGCTCGCCCGTTCGTATTGGCGCCCCTGCCTCGACCACGACAGGCCGATTCCGCGAAACGATTTTCGCCCGCACGGCGCAACGCCGTCAATGACGCGGAGAAGGGCGAAGAGGCGGGAGGCTGGAACAATGACCCGTTCCGGGCTCGTTAGGGCTGCTTCCTTCCGGACCTGACCCGGTTGGCGAGTGGATCGTCCACCACCAACCTCCCAACCTCCATATCGGCAATTGCCGCGCCAATTGCAAGTGCCCTTGGACGACATGTCCGCGCGACGGTCAGGCACCGCCGAAATTCAGTGCCCAGAGATAGGCAAGCGTGGCCGCGACGCCGAGGCCGGTGCGCAGCGCATGCAACGTCCCCCAATGCACGATCAGGCGCCGGGATGCGCTGCCGCCTTCCTCGTTCGGGATCGCCTCGAGCCGCTTGTTGGTGGGCATGACGCCGAGCATCGTATAAGGCCAGTTGGCGAGCATCA
Organism: Aminobacter carboxidus; assembly: GCF_014863355.1. Lineage (GTDB taxonomy): Bacteria > Pseudomonadota > Alphaproteobacteria > Rhizobiales > Rhizobiaceae > Aminobacter > Aminobacter carboxidus. The sequence continues at coordinate 242,515 of NZ_JACZEP010000004.1, forward strand.
GTGCGGCGCCCACCACCCAGCGCCAATCGCCAGTCAGCCAGGCAGCGAACAGGCCGAGAAGGCCGGAACCGGCGGCAAGGCTCGCCTGCATGGTGAAGCCGGCGGCATAGCTCGGCTTCCACTGGGCGAGCAGATTCTTGTCGTCGAGGCCAAGCCGCGCAGGCTGTTCGGCGAAATTGATGTAGAATGCCGCACCGGCAAAGGCGGCCGCGAGAACCAGGGCGATCTGACCGGCAAACATTGCGCGTCTCCACTGAAGCTCGACGTTTAGCACATCGGCACGACGCGAGCGCCTGTCGGTGCGCTCGGCAGCAAGGTTCCGCCTGCCTTTTTCAATGATTCGCTTGCAGCCACAGCAGCCACACTCTAGCCTTCGATCAAACAAGGGAAACGCCAATGATGTCGGGGCTCAAGGCCGGGTTTTCGCTGGATTCGCGTCTCGACGCCGACAGCGAACCGCTGATGTGGCTCGGCCTTTGCGAATTGCGCGTGATGAATGACAAACGCTGGCCCTGGCTGGTGCTGGTGCCCCAGCGTCCAGGCGTCGAGGAGATCCACGACCTCACCCCGCTCGACCAGGCGATGCTGACCTTCGAGAGCAATATGGTGGCGCATGCGCTGAAGCAGTCCACCGGCTGCGCCAAGATCAACAGCGGCGCGCTCGGCAACATTGTGCGGCAGCTGCATTTCCATGTCATCGGACGCAATGAGGGCGATCCCGGCTGGCCCGGCCCGGTCTGGGGCCACGGGGTGCGCGAGCCCTATCGACGCGACGACCTGCACAGGTTTGCCGAGAGCATCAGGTCGGCACTATAAGAGCCGAAACGACGCAGACCGAGTTTCAGATGCCTTTCAGCCTGTTCGACGCACCGACGCGTGAAGCCAGCCATTTCCTCGGCTTCGCCGGCAACATCATCGACCGCCAATCGGAAAAGCGCAGCGACGATTCCGCGCGCATGGCACTCACGGAACCCAGCGCAAGGCTGCTGCTGGTCGCGCCGGGGCGGCTGCTGCTCGATTTCAGCGGCGGCTCGGCCAACCCTTACTTCACGCTCACGGCAGCCGAGGCACTGGGCGCCCAGATCAGCGAGGCGATCCTGCTCGGCAGGACCGATGGCATCGCCATGCTGGCGGTGCCCATCGCTGCCGAGCATGAAAGCTTGCCGGAACACCTGAAGGCCACCGACTTCCGCTCGATACTGGCACAAGGCCTGGCTGACGCTGCCGGGCTCGGCGCCCTGGCACAAGGGGCGGCGCTGCTTGCCTGGCATGCCAGCCATCGCTTCTGCGGCCGCTGCGGCGCTGAAACCGAGATGCGCGCCGGCGGCTACAAGCGGCGCTGCACCGGATGCGGCACCGAACATTTCCCGCGCACCGACCCCGTCGCCATCATGCTGAGCGTGTCGGGAGACAAGTGCCTGATGGGGCGCGGCCGGCATTTCGCGCCGGGTGTTTATTCGGCGCTCGCCGGCTTCATCGAGCCGGGCGAAACCATCGAGGCGGCGGTGCGCCGTGAAACGCTCGAGGAAGCCGGCATCCGGCTCGGCCGCGTCGTCTATCATTCGAGCCAGCCCTGGCCGTTCCCCTATTCGCTGATGATCGGCTGTTATGGCGAGGCGCTCAACGAGGACATCTCGACCGACGCCGACGAACTCGAGGACTGCCGCTGGTTCCCCCGGGCAGAGGTTCTTGAGATGCTCGCCGGCACCCATTCCGGCGCACTCAGAGTGCCGCCGGGACATGCCATTGCGCACCAGCTCATCCGCACCTGGGCCGACAGCGACTAGCGCCCGGGCCTTGCCTTCACCCAGCGAAACTGGTTGGCAAGCGCGACCTGACCATCTGCACGAACATGGAGCGCGATAGCATCGCGAAGCGCGTCCCGAACCCTGTCGGCGCCTGAATGACGCTCGGCGCGCGTGACGATCCCGGCCGAAGCGAAAGCCCGCAGGGCAATGTTCCGATCGGGGAAAGCAACGGTTGCGTCAAATTGCCCGTCGCCGGTCGGCTCAAGCCCGGCCTTGGCCATCAACGCTTCGATTACACCAGGATTGGAAAGCGGCGGCGCGGATGATGCCGGAGACGGCGGCAGCAACGGAGCGAGCGCTGTCATCGCCGCCATCTGCAACTGGCATTTCTCGCGCTGGCCCCAGACCAGCATGAAAACGGTGCCGACGATGTCGCAGACCCGGGCGGCCTCGCCAAGGGCGCGAACGATGTCGCCGGCGAACTGGAAGGCGTTGATGCCTGTGACGATGTCGAAAGCGCCTTCGGCGAAGGGCAATTCCTCCATCTCGCCGACTTCGATGCGAGCACCAGGCAGGCGCTCCCGTGCTATGGCGGCCAGCGTCTCCGAGGCGTCGAGACCGGCGATGAAAGCACCGCGCTCGCGTGCGAGACCAAGCAATCCGCCAGTGCCGCAACCGACATCAAGCAGCCTGCTGTTTGGTCCGACGCCGGCCAGCGTCATGACATTTTCGAACACCGGCTGCCACGCGGGCTCCTGGGCCTCCGCCCAGTCGCGCGCCTTCGCGCCCCACAACTCTCCCTGAATCGCTGCCGTGCCCATGACAATGTCCCAGCGCAGCCGATGCTGCGCCAGGTGCGGCGAACTCACAACTCAATCTGCGGTGAGAGGGCGAGCGGCTTAGTCGCCGTTGTTTTGCGTGCCGCGGAACTCGTTGGCCTCGTAGACGCCGAGAATACGCACTTCGCGGGTGAAGAAGCGCAGTTCTTCCAGGGCCAGCGCGACGAGACGGTCGTCGGGATGGCCCTCGATGTCCGAGTAGAACTGGGTGGCGGTGAACTCGCCGCCGAGCTGGTAGCTCTCCAGTTTGGTCATGTTGACGCCATTGGTGGCGAAACCGCCCATCGCCTTGTAGAGCGCCGCCGGCACGTTGCGGACGCGGAAGACGAAAGTCGTCATCATCTTGGTGTCCGGATCGCTGCGCTCGGCCCAGCTCTTGCCTTTCGACAGGACGACGAAACGGGTGATGTTGTTTTCGGTGTCCTCGACATTCTCTTCCAGTATGTCGAGACCGTAGAGCGAAGAGGCCAGCCGCGGCGCGAGTGCCGCCATCGTGCGGTCCTTGACCTCGGAGACAAGCTTGGCAGCGCCAGCGGTGTCGCCCGCCACCACAGGCTTCCAACTATTCTTGCGGATGTATTTGCGGCACTGGCCGAGCGCGTGGATGTGGCTGTGCACCGTCTTGATCTCCGAGCGCTTGACGCCCGGCAGCACCATCAGCTGGAAATGGATCGGCAGGAAATACTCGCCGACGATATGCAGCTTGGATTCCGGCAGCAGGTGGTGGATGTCGGCGACGCGCCCAGCAATGGTGTTTTCGATCGGGATCATCGCCAGATCCGCCTTGCCCGTCTCGACCGCGTTGAAGGCGTCCTCAAAGGTCGGACACGGCATCGGCTCCATGTCTGGGTAGACGTTCCGGCACGCGGTGTCGGAATTGGCACCTTGCTCGCCCTGGAAGGCAATCTTGTTGGTCGTGGTCGGCATGACTGGCCTGTCTTTGCTTATTTCGAGAGAAGTTCGGTTATTTCGTCAGAAGTTCGCGGGCGCGTTCGAGATGTTCGGGCGTGTCGACCCCGAGCGGCACCGTGTCGACGATCTCGACATCGATGCGCATGCCGGCCTCCAGCGCGCGCAGCTGTTCGAGCCGTTCGCGCTTTTCCAGCGGCGACTGGCCAAGTCCGACGAAGCGCTCAAGGGCTGAGCGGCGGTAAACATAAAGCCCGACATGGTGATAGAGCGGGCCGTCGCCCCAAGGCGCGGTCGCGCGGGTAAAATAGAGTGCCCTCATCCGCCCGGCCGACAGCGGCGAGCCGATAATCTTGGGAACGTTCGGATCAACCTTTTCCTCGTGGCGGGTGATCTCGACGCCTAGCGTCGAGATATCGACCGCCTTTTCTTCGAGCGGACGCAGTGCGGCCTGGATGATTGCCGGATCGATCGTCGGCAAATCACCCTGGACGTTGACGATGAACTCGACCTCGCCCTTCGGATCGAGCGTCGTCAGTGCCTCGAAGATGCGGTCGGAACCCGACTCATGGTCGGCGCGGGTCATCACCGCTTCGAAGCCATGCGCTTTCACAGTTTCCGCCACGATCTCGGTATCGGTTGCCACCACCACCCGGCCGAGGCCACATTCCGAAGCACGGCTAGCTACATGGACGATCATCGGACGACCGGCGATATCGGCCAGGGGCTTGCCCGGCAAGCGCGTCGAGGCCATGCGGGCGGGGATCAGGACAAGGGTGGACATGGCTTGCGCGGCTGTTTCTAAAAGGTGTTGGAAAGTGTCAAAAGGTCTCACTGGAAGGGCCCTTATAGGTGTTGCAACCGGCAAGCAAAAGACCTAGTTTCCGCGCGATTTGACCCGGCCAGCCGGGCGATAGACGATACCGACGAACGGCAGCGGTCGCAGAGGACAGCGATCGGCCGGATAAGGGAGCCAGGGGCGTATGGACTCATTTGAAGTGAACAAGGTGCTTGGCGGCCTGCTGGGTACTGCCTTTGTGGTGTTCTCCATCTCGCTGGTGTCGGATGCGATCTTCGCAGCACCGGCTCCTGAAAAGCCCGGCTTTGCCATCGAAGCCGCTGAAGAAGGCGGCGCGCCTGCCGGCGGCGAAGCGGCACCTGCCGCAGTGCCGATCGCACAGCTGCTGGCCAGCGCCAATGCCGAAGCGGGTGCTGCCGTATTCAAGAAGTGCACGGCCTGCCATTCGATCGAGAAGGGCGGCCCCAACAAGGTCGGTCCGGATCTCTGGGGCGTGGTCAACCGTCCGATCGCTTCGCATGGCGGCTTTGGCTATTCGGGCCCGATGAAGGAATTCTCCGAAGGCGGCAAGGTCGTCTGGGACTTCGAGCACCTGAACCACTTCCTGACGTCGCCCAAGGGCTACATCAAGGGCACCGCGATGGGCTTCGCCGGCATCAAGAAGGACGACGAGCGCGCCAACCTGATCGCCTACCTCAATGCGCAGTCCGACAGCCCGGCACCGTTGCCCGCAGCTGATGCGGCTCCGGCGGCAACGCCAGCTGCTGCTCCGGCTGAAGGTGCTGCCCCGGCAGCTCCGGCAGAGGGTGCCGCTCCGGCAACCGCCCACTAAGCGATTTGTCATCTTCGCATCTTGAAAAAGCCGGGTTTAGCCCGGCTTTTTTGTTGCCTGGCGCAAACATAAGGCGACAATCGTCTAACGTGCGGTTTCCATGCGCCGCGAATGAATTAGAGTGTTGCGAAGCACCGGGCGAAGGGGGTTGTTGATGAAGGTTGGGCTGACCAGGTTTGTTGCAATTGCGAGTCTCGCGGTTGCGGTTCTGTCCGCCGCCATAGCTTCATCGGCTGCCCAGGAATGGCAGACCAGTTCGTCCTTGAACGGTGTTTCCAAATACGGCCAGGATTTCAAGCAGTACGACTTCGTCAACCCGAACGCGCCCAAGGGCGGCACGCTGAATTCGACGACGTCAGGCACCTTCGACAGCTTCAACCCCTACATCGTCCAAGGCCTGCCGGCGGCCGGCTTCACCTATTTCGGTGGCGGACTGCTCTATGAAACGCTGATGGAGCAGTCGGTCGACGAGCCCAGTACCAGCCATCCAATGGTTGCGGACGCCTACAAATTTCCGGCCGACTATTCGTTTGCGACCTATCGGCTCGACCCGCGCGCCAGATGGCACGACGGCAAGCCGATCACGACCGATGACGTCATCTGGTCCTTCAACTTCCTGAAGAACAACAGCCCGCAATATGGCCAGTACTACGTCAACGTGACCGAAGCGGCAGCCACGGGCGAACGTGAAGTGACCTTCCGCTTCAACCAGAAAGGCAACCGGGAACTGCCCAAAATCATGGGCGATCTGGTTGTCCTGCCGAAGCACTGGTGGGAAGGCACCGACGCCAGCGGCAATAAGCGCGACGTCACCCGCCCGACGCTGGAGATTCCACTGGGCTCGGGCGCCTACAAGGTCGAAAGCTTCAAGCCGGGTACGGAGATCGTCTGGACGCGCGTGCCCGACTATTGGGGAGCCGATGTCGGGGTCAATGTCGGCCGCAACAATTTCGACAAGCGCCGCTACTCCTATTTCCTGGATGAAAATGCCGACTGGCAGGCTTTCACCAAGGGCGGCTTCGAAGACATCAAGCCGGAAAACAGCTCGCGGCGCTGGTCGACGCAATACACTTTCCCCGCCTTCCAGGCCGGCGACGTCATCAAGCAGGTGTTCAAGACGACGTCGGGCGAAGCCATGCAGGGTTATGCGCTCAACCTACGCCGGCCACAGTTCCAGGACCGCCGAGTCAGGCAGGCGCTGACGCTGGCCTACAATTTCGAATACATGAACCGCACGCTGTTCTTCGGGCTCAACACCCGCACCAGCAGCTATTTCCAGGGCCAGGACCTCGCCTCCAGCGGCTTGCCCGCCGGCAAGGAACTCGAGTTGCTCACTCCCTTCAAGGACAAGCTGCCGCCAGAGCTCTTCACCGACGAGTTCAAGCTGCCGGTCTACGACACCCCGCAGGCTGAGCGGCAGTACCTCCGACAGGCGATCGGCCTGTTCGCCGAAGCCGGCTGGCGCGCCAAGGGCGGCAAGCTGATCAACGAAAAGACCGGCGAGCAGTTCAAGATCGAATTTCTCGGCAAGGATGCCACCGACGAGGTCATCATGACGCCGTTCATCGACAGCCTGCGCCGCCTCGGCATCGATGCGACGCTGCGCATGGTCGACACCAGCCAGTTCGTAAATCGGATCAACAATTACGATTTTGATGTGACGACAACGATCCTTAACCAGTCGTCTTCGCCCGGCAACGAGCAGCGCGACTTCTGGAGCTCCAAGGCTGCCGCCAAGCCCGGTTCGCGCAATATCATGGGCATCAACGACCCCGTGGTCGATGCGCTGGTCGAGCGCGTCATCTTCGCCACCGACCGAGACGACCTGCTGGCCGCCACCCACGCGCTCGACCGGGTCCTGCTGTGGAACTACTACGTCGTGCCGCAGTACCATCGGTCGGTCGTCTGGCTGGCCTATTGGAACAAGTTTGGCATCCCGGAAAAGCAGCCGGGCTTCATCGGCGCCGACATCAATTCCTGGTGGATCGACAAGGACAAGGAAGCGGCGCTGGCTGCCAAGTACAAGGGCGTCAATTGAGCCCGCGCCTCCACCGCCGGGACTTCCTCGCGCTTGGCGCCGCGGCCGCGGCCGCCCCATTCATGCCAGGGCGCGCCTTCGCGGCGAGCCCAACCGGGACCGGACTGCACGGGCTATCGGCCTTCGGCGACCTCAAATACGGACCCGACTTCACCCATTTCGACTTCGTCAATGTCGACGCGCCCAAGGGCGGCACGTTCAACTTCTCGCCGAACTACTGGTACTTCAACCAGAGCCCGTTGACCTTCAACACGCTCAACACCTTCGTCGCTCGCGGCGATGCGCCGCCGCGGATGGAGCTGTGCTACGATTCGCTGATGGTGCGGGCGATCGACGAGCCCGACGCGATCTATGGCCTGCTCGCGAAGTCGGTGACGATTTCCGACGACCGCAACAGCTTCGACTTCGCGCTCCGGCCCGAGGCGCGCTTCAACGATGGCACGCCGTTCACCGCCGACGACGCCGTCTTCGCCTTCGATCTGTTCAAGAAGGACGGCCACCCCAACCTGCTTTTGCCGCTCAGCCACCTCAAAGAGGCGAAGGCCCTCGACCCGTACACGCTGCGGCTGACCTTCAACGGCAAGCAGTCGGACCGAACGTTCCTCGACGTCGCGACCTACGCCATTCCGGCCAAGTCCTTCTTCGAGACCCATCCCTTCGATGCTTCGGAACTCAAGGCACCGCTCGGCTCCGGCCCCTACAAGGTCGGCCGCGTCTTTCCCGGCCAGGCCATCGAATATGAGCGCGTAGCCGACTACTGGGGTCGCGAGCTGCCGGTCAGCCGCGGGCTGTACAATTTCGACCGCATCCGCATCGAGTTCTACCAGGACAGACAGGCAGCGTTCGAAGCCTTCAAGAAGGGCGACATCCGCTTCCGCCAGGAAGCCACGGCGCGCCTCTGGGCCACCGGCTATGATTTCCCCGCCTTCACCGCGGGCAAAGTGATCAAGCGCGAATTTCCCAGCGAGAAGCGGCCAACGATGCAGGCGCTGGCGCTGAACCAGCGGCGGGCGCGCTTCCGCGACCCACGCGTGCGCCAGGCAGTCGCGCTTTGCTTCGATTTCGAATGGACCAAACGCAACCTGTTCTATGGCTCCTACGAGCGCTCGCAGTCGACATTCGAGAAGTCGGCCTACAAGGCTGAGGGACTGCCCTCTGCGGCCGAACTGGCGCTGCTTGAACCATTCCGCGGACGCATCCCCGACGAGACTTTCGGCGAAGCCGTACAGCAGCAGGCTTCGGACGGTTCGGGCCGCGACCGCAAGCTGCTCGGCCGAGCCTCGAAACTGCTTGCTGATGCAGGCTGGGCCCGCAAGGACGGCAAGCTGCGCAACGCCAAGGGCGAGGCTCTGACCCTCGAAATACTGGTCGACGACGACAGCTTTGTCCGCGTCTATTCGCCCTGGGTCGAGAACATGAGGGCCGTCGGCATCGATGCTTCGGTGCGCATGGTCGATTCGACCCAGTACCAGGCGCGGCAGACGAGCTTCGACTACGATGCCATTTCGGCGGCGGCCGGGTTTTCCGCAACGCCCAGCCGCGACGAGATCGACGGGCTGTTCCATTCGCGCTCAGCCACCATGCAAGGCTCGACCAATCTGCCCGGCACCGCCGATCCGGCCGTCGACGCGCTGATCGACGCCGTGGGTGCGGCCAAGGATCGCGAATCGCTGACGGTTGCGATGCGCGCGCTCGACCGGCTCTTGCGCGCCCGGCAAGACTGGATTCCAAATTGGTTTTCGGCGAATCACCGCGCCGCCTTCTGGGACATGTTCGGCTACAAGGAGCCGAAGCCGGACTTCGGCTTTCCCGTCGAGGCAATGTGGTGGCTCGACAAGGACAAGGCTGCACGTATTGGCAAGACCTGAGATTTCTGCGACTGAACCCGCGCTCCGTTCGAGGGGCCTCGCCTGATGGGCGCCTATGTCCTCCGCCGCATCCTTTTGATGATCCCGACTCTGTTCGGCATCATGGCGATCTCGTTTGCGGTCATCCAGTTCGCGCCCGGCGGCCCGGTGGAGCAGGTCATCGCCAAGCTGACCGGCCAGGGCGGCGACGCCGCCGACCGGCTGTCGGGCAGCAGCGGTGATATCGGCGGCACCAACTTCGATCCGGCGGGTGGTGAAGGCTCGTCCAAATACCGCGGCGCGCAAGGCCTCGACCCCGAGTTCATCGCCAAGCTCGAAAAGCAGTTCGGCTTCGACAAGCCGCCGCTCGAACGCTTCTTCATGATGCTGTGGAACTACATCCGCTTCGACTTCGGCGAGAGCTATTTCCGCGACGTCTCGGTGCTCGACCTGATCCTCGAGAAGATGCCGGTGTCGATCTCGCTTGGCATCTGGATCACGCTGTTGTCCTACATGATCTCGATCCCGCTCGGCATCCGCAAGGCGGTCAAGGACGGCTCGAGCTTCGACATCTGGACCAGCGGCATCATCATCATCGGCTATGCCATCCCAGCCTTCCTGTTCGCCATCCTTTTGATGGTGCTGTTTGCCGGCGGTTCGTTCTTCGATTGGTTCCCGCTGCGCGGCCTGACCTCGGAGAATTTCGACCAGCTGTCGCTCGGCGGCAAGGCGCTCGACTATCTCTGGCACCTGGCGCTGCCGCTGACCGCACTCGTACTGTCGGCCTTCGCCACCACCACGCTGCTCACCAAGAACTCGTTCCTGGACGAGATCCGCAAGCAGTACGTCGTCACTGCCCGCGCCAAGGGCCTGTCCGAGCACCGGGTGCTCTACGGCCATGTCTTCCGCAACGCCATGCTGATCGTCGTCGCCGGCTTTCCGGGCGCGTTCATCTCGGCATTCTTCACCGGCTCGCTGCTGATCGAGAATATCTTCTCGCTCGACGGGCTCGGCCTGCTCGGCTTCCGCTCAGTGCTCGACCGCGACTACCCTGTCGTGTTCGCCAACCTCTACATCTTCTCGCTGTTGGGCCTGTTCGTCAGCCTGATCTCCGACCTGATCTACACCTGGATCGACCCTCGCATCGATTTCGAACGGAGGGACGTCTGATGTCGGCGGTCGACACTGTATCCGTGCCGGTCAAGCGACCCTGGCTGTCGCCAATCAACAAGCGGCGCTGGCTGAGTTTCAAGGCCAACCGCCGCGGCTACTGGTCGCTATGGCTCTTCCTCGTGCTGTTCGTGCTGTCGCTGTTTTCCGAACTGATCGCCAACGACAGGCCGCTCCTGATCCGCTTCAAGGGTGAGTTCTACTCGCCGATCGTCAGCGACTATGGCGAGGAGACCTTCCTCGGCGACGAAGGCTTCCTGCCGGTCACCGACTACCGCATCTCGGTGGTGCAGGAGGCGATCACGGCCAATGGCTGGGCGATCTGGCCGCCGGTCCGCTATTCCTACCGCACCACCAACAACGAGATCCCCGAGGCGGCACCCGCCAAGCCGTCCTGGATGTATGCCAAGGAGGTGCGCTGCCAGCGCTATCCCCTTGGCGTCGACGATCCCAACTGCACCGTCGGCAACTGGAACTGGCTCGGCACCGACGACCAGGCCCGCGACGTGCTGGCCCGGGTGATCTACGGCTTCCGCATCTCGGTGCTGTTCGGCCTGATCCTGACGGCCGGCTCGGCGCTGATCGGGGTCACCGCCGGTGCCATGCAGGGCTACTTCGGCGGTTGGACGGATCTATTGTTCCAGCGCTTCATCGAAATCTGGTCGGCGATCCCGGTGCTCTATTTGCTGCTGATCGTCGCCGCCATCCTGCCGCCGGGCTTCTTCATCCTGCTCGGATTGATGCTGCTGTTTTCCTGGGTCGCTCTTGTCGGCGTCGTGCGGGCCGAGTTCCTGCGCGCCCGCAACTTCGAGTACGTCAACGCCGCCCGCGCGCTCGGCGTGCCCAACCGCACCATCATCTACCGCCACCTTTTGCCCAACGCGATGGTGGCAACGCTGACCTTCTTGCCGTTCATCCTCAACAGCTCGATCTCGACACTGACGTCGCTCGACTTCCTCGGCTTCGGCCTGCCGCCCGGTTCGGCATCGCTCGGCGAACTGCTCAAGCAGGGCCAGCGCAACCTCAACGCGCCGTGGCTCGGGCTCTCCGGCTTCGTCGTCATCTCGGTAATGCTGTCGCTGCTGATCTTCATCGGCGAAGCCACCCGCGACGCCTTCGACCCAAGGAAGACGTTCAAGTGAGCGAGACCCCTCTCCTTTCGGTCCAGGACCTGTCGGTCGCCTTCAGCCAGGGCGGCAAGACGACAATAGCCGTCGACAACATCTCCTTCGACATCGCCAAGGGCGAGACGGTGGCGCTGGTCGGCGAGAGCGGCTCGGGCAAGTCGGTGTCGGCGCTGTCGGTACTGAAGCTTTTGCCCTATCCGCCAGCAAGCCACCCCTCGGGCAAGATGATGTTCGGCGGCCAGGACCTGCTCTCCTTGAACGAGAACGCATTGCGCAAGGTGCGCGGCAACAAGATCACCATGATCTTCCAGGAGCCGATGACCTCGCTCAATCCGCTGCACACCATCGAGCAGCAGATCGTCGAGGTGCTGTCACTGCACCAGGGCATGGGCGAACGGCAGGCTAAGGCGCGCACGCTCGAACTGCTCGAGGAGGTCGGCATCCGCGAGCCGAAGAAGCGCCTCGACGCCTATCCGCACCAGCTTTCCGGCGGCCAGCGCCAGCGCGTGATGATCGCCATGGCGCTCGCCAACGAGCCCGAACTTCTGATCGCCGACGAGCCGACGACCGCGCTCGACGTGACGGTCCAGGCGCAGATTCTCGAACTGCTCGCCAAGCTCAAGGCCCGCAAGGGCATGTCGATGCTGTTCATCACCCACGATCTAGGGATCGTTAGGCGCATCGCCGACCGGGTCTGCGTGATGACCAAGGGCCAGATCGTCGAGACCGGTCCAACCAAGGAAATCTTCGACAACCCGCAGCACAGCTACACGCGCCATCTTCTGGCCGCCGAGCCTAAGGGCAAGCCGCCATCAGCCGACGCCACGGCCAAGACGGTGATGTCGGGCTCGGACGTCAAGGTGTGGTTCCCGATCAAGCAGGGCTTCTTCCGCAAGACGGTCGACCATGTGAAGGCCGTCGACGGCATCGATGTTGCCGTCCGTGCTGGCCAGACAGTTGGCGTCGTCGGCGAATCGGGCTCCGGCAAGACGACACTGGGGCTGGCGCTGACCCGCATGATCTCGTCGCAGGGCCGGATCGACTTCGACGGCCGCGAGATCGACAAGTTCAGCTTCAACGCCATGCGCCCGCTCAGGCGCGAGATTCAGATCGTGTTCCAGGACCCGTTCGGCTCGCTCAGCCCGCGCATGTCTGTGGCCGATATCATCGAAGAGGGCCTGAAGATCCACGAGCCCGGGCTCAAGGCCGCCGAACGTGACCAGAAGGTCGTCGACGTGCTGCGCGAGGTCGGCCTCGATCCCGAGACACGCTTCCGCTACCCGCACGAATTTTCCGGCGGCCAGCGCCAGCGCATCGCCATTGCGCGTGCCATGGTGCTCAAGCCGCGCTTCGTCATGCTCGACGAACCGACTTCAGCTCTCGACATGAGCGTGCAGGCGCAGGTTGTCGACCTGTTGCGCAACCTGCAGGCCAGGCACGACCTTGCCTATCTGTTCATCAGCCACGATCTCAAGGTGGTGCGTGCGCTGGCCAACGAGGTCATCGTCATGCGCAACGGCAAGGTGGTGGAGGCAGGGCCCTCCGAACAGATTTTCGAGCGCCCGCAAACCGACTACACTCGGGCGCTGATCTCGGCGGCATTCCGGATCGAGACGGCGCCGACCGGCGTGGTCAGCGAATAGCAGGCGTCAAGGGAAGAGCATGTCGACCAAAGCCAAGGGCAAGATCCTTCTTTCAATCACCGGGTTCAACCCGCAGCGCTGGTACGAGCTGCTGTCGGCGGAACGCGAGGTCGTGCTCGAACCCGATGGCGCGGCCGACCCTTCGATCGACTATGCCGTGGTGTGGAAGCAGAAGCCGGGTACGCTGGCCAAGCTGCCAAACCTCAAGGCGATCTTCTCGATCGGTGCGGGCGTCGACCATGTCTTTGCCGACCCCGGCCTGCCCGATGTGCCGATCGTGCGTGTCGTTGCCGACAATCTCAGCCAGCACATGAGCGAGTATGTGCTGTGGCGGGTGCTCGACCATCACCGCCAGGGCCAGCTCTACCGCGCCCAGCAGACCAAGAAGGCCTGGCACGAACCGCCGCAGCGGCCGGCCGAGGACATTTCCGTCGGCATCATGGGCATGGGCAATCTCGGCCGCGCCGCAGCCGACGTGCTCAAGGCGGTTGGCTTCCGCATCAATGGCTGGAGCCGCCGGCCGCAAGAGGTGGCCGGCGTCACCACCTTCAGCGGCGATGCCGGGCTGGTGCCCTTCCTCAACGCGACCGATATTCTCGTCGTGCTGCTGCCTCTGACGGATACGACCAAGGGCATCATCAACTATGGCCTGCTCAAGGAGCTACGCCGGCGCAATGGCCTCGGCGGTGCTGTGCTGATCAATGCCGGGCGCGGCAAGCTGCAGCGCGACGCCGACATCCTGCGCGCCCTCGACGACGGCACGCTGAAGGAAGTGAGCCTCGACGTCTTCGAGGTCGAGCCGCTGCCCAAGACCAGCCCGATGTGGAACCACCCCAAGGTGTTCATGACCCCGCATGCGGCGGCCACGTCCGACCCGGCGCATCTGGTGGCCCCGATGCTCAGCCAGATGGCCGCCTTCGAGCGTGGCGAAGCGCTGGACAACGTCGTCGACCGCAACGCGGGGTATTGAATTTAGAGACTGCTCCCGCCATGCGCGTAGGTGACACGTGGCGGCGCTTGTCAGGCAAATCTTCACCGTCGTTCCTTTGCCCCCCCTCTGGCCTGCCGGCCATCTCCCTCACAAGGAGGGAGATTAATCTCGTCCACGGCGGTGCCTATCCTGCGAGGCTGCAGGAAAGCCTTGCGGCTTCGGGATTAGCCGGGGCGCCGAGGAAGGCGTGATCTCCCTCCTTATGGAGGAGATGGCCGGCAGGCCAGAGGGAGGGTGCGAAGGAACGCTAACGATGAGCCCAAGGGCTCAAGAAAAATCACCGTCCGTGGAAAACCTCTCCACGATCGCGCCCTCTACGGCCGCCGGAAGCTGGTCGGGCCGCCATAGAGATAGCCGATGCGGTCGATGGCGTCGCGCAGGCCTTCGCGGGCAACGGTCATGGTGTGGCCGTTGGCGTGGATCATGTTTTCAGCGTCGGTCATGATGGCGACATGGCCCTTCCAGAAGACGAGATCGCCGCGCCGGAGCTGCGAATAATCCGAGCCGGCATCGACCGGTGACCCGAGCGAGGCTTCCTGCATGTCGGAATCGCGCAGCACGTTGCGTCCGGTCATGCGCATCGACAGCTGGACGAGGCCCGAGCAATCGATACCGAAGGCGCTGGAGCCGCCCCACAGATAGGGCGTGTCGATCAGCCGTTCCGCTACCGAAACGAAATCCTCGGCCCTGGTGCCGAGCGGTGCCAGATGCTGGGTGACAAGCGCTTCGCCGGACGCCAGCACTCCGTAGCGCGTGCCGCGGGTTTCGCCATAGCCGGTGATCGCGACCTGCGAGCCGATGGACAGTTGCCCGCTGCGCGGGAACTTCATGTCTGGGCCGGGATAGACGAAGCTGCGCAAGGCGGTGACGATGTGGGTCGGCTCGGCGCCGCGCGGAGCGAGATCGCCTGACGAGACATAGCCGACATAGCCGTCGCGCCCTGCCTGTAGCCAGGCAAAGCCTTCGGCATCATCGAAAACCACGACTTCGTCGCCGTAGAGCAGCTGGGTGTTGAGACCGGCATCGGGACGCGGTGCCTTGCGGACGTCGGCGACTGGTACGGAAATGCGCGCCGGGAGGCCAGCGACAAAGCGCTCGGCCGCGACCTCGCCTTGAAGGCGGGCGTCGGCGAGATCGGGACGGAAGGCGTGAAGGCGGCTGTCGCGGGCGGTCAAATCGGAAGCTCCATAGCTTTGGCAATGATAGCATCGCCCAAACGCTCGACATAGAGCGCGCCTTCGACGGTGCGCCGGATCAGCACGTTGCGCTTGTCGCTCTCGTCGCGGTGGCGCGACACCAGCTTGAGCGCACCCATGGTGTCGAGCGCGCGGGTGATGACAGGCTTGCTGACGCCGAGGCGGGCCGCAAGCGCGCGCACCGTGTGCGGCGGCGGGTCGAGATAGATGGTAAGCAGGATCGCCATCTGGCGCAGCGTCAGGTCCGGCGCGTCGTCACGCACCTCGGACAGGGAAAACTGCTGCAGCAGTCTCAGCGACTGGCTCGGACGCAATGCGATCGGCATGACGCCAGCATCCACGCTAATTGTTTCGGTTCCGTTTCATTCAAAAGAGATTTTGCGGCGCTGGCAAGGCGGCTACGCATCATTTGCCAAAGTCACCGCCCCTCATCCGCCTGCCGGCATCTTCTCCCCGCCGGCGGGGAGAAGGGACAAGCTTCAACGCTGACGCCCCCTCTCCCCATCGTTCACTGAGAGTGGGCAAGGGCGAGGTGCAATTTTCAACCGAACCGCGCCGAAATAACCTTTTCCAGCGCGCGGATTGCCTGGGCTTCGCCGCCGGTCGGACCATGCGAGCGATCGGTGGGGTTCCAGGCGAAGATGTCGAAATGCGCCCAGCCAGGCGTCTTTTCAACGAAGCGCTTGAGGAACAGGGCGGCGGCGATCGAGCCGGCGAAACCGTCTGAGGTGACGTTATTCATGTCGGCGATCTTCGACGACAGTTTCGAATCATAGGGCTGCCAGAGCGGCATGCGCCAGATCGGGTCCTCGACGGCCACCGAAGCGGCGGCGAGGTCGGCGGCGAGCGCCTCGTCGTCGGTGTAGAACGGCGGCAGGTCGGGGCCGAGCGCGACGCGCGCGGCACCCGTCAGCGTTGCCATGTCGATCAGCATTTCCGGCTGCTCGTCGTCGGCAAGGGCCAGCGCATCGGCCAGAACCAGCCGGCCCTCGGCGTCGGTGTTGCCGATCTCGACTGATATGCCCTTGCGGCTCTGCAGTACGTCGCCGGGACGGAAGGCGTTGGCCGAGATCGAATTCTCGACCGCCGGGATCAGAACGCGCAGCCTGACCTTGAGCCTGGCGGCCATGATCATCGAAGCGAGGCCAAGAACATTGGCGGCACCGCCCATGTCCTTCTTCATCAACAGCATGCTCGATGCCGGCTTGATGTCTAGGCCACCGGTATCGAAGCACACACCCTTGCCGACGAGCGTGACCTTGGGCGCATCCTGGGGACCCCAGCTCAAGTCGACAAGGCGCGGCGCATCATCCGAGGCGCGGCCGACAGCATGGATCATCGGGAAATTGTGCTTGAGCAGGTCGTCTCCGACCGTCACCCTGACCTCGGCACCATGGGCGCCTGCCAGCTTCCTGGCCGCTGCTTCAAGCGCCGACGGGCCCATGTCGTTGGTCGGGGTATTGACGAGGTCGCGGACGAGGAACACCGACTCAACGATACGGTTCAGCCGTGCCGTGTCGACGCCTGCCGGCACGGCGAGGCCAAGCTCCCTGCCCGGCTTCTTGCCGTAGCGCGTGAAAGCATAGCCACCGAGAGCAGCGCCAAGGGCTGCCAGTTCGGGCTGCGCCGGCGCTGTGGCGAAATGCCAGTTGCCCTCTGGCAGACTTCGCGCAAGCGCCCCGAACGCCAGGCCGCTATCGCCTTTGCCGGTGCCGAACAGCGCGCCCGCCAACCTGCCGTCCGTGCCGGGGAGCACCAGCAGCTTGCCGGCCTCGCCGGCAAAGCCGTTGGCATTGGCCCAAGCCAGGACATCCTGAGAAAGCCCGGCACTTTCGAGACCGCCCTTGGCGACGAGGTGGATAGGCAGGGCGTCGGAGGACTTTTGCTCGAACAGTTCGACCGGCATTTCGGCTTCCTTCAGTCTCGGATGGAACCGCGTTTCAGCACGTTCTTAACCATCCGTTAGGGTTAACAGAATATTTCTCCAAAGCGGGGAAATGGCCTGTGAACGGCCACGCGAACGAATGGAGACCCGTCGCCGATGTTGACCAATCGCTCGATGAACGCAACGGGAAAACGCCTCGCCAGAGCGGCTTTGCTGACGCTTCTGATGGCCAGCGTCGCCGGCTGCGGCGCCTCCAGGATGACCACCGGCTCGATCGGCCGCGGCAAAGCTGTCGACACCATGTCGACCGGTGCGATTGGCGGTTCCGTCGATCAGATCGGCCGCGCCTATGCCAGCGACCCCAACAACAAGCCGGTGGCGCTGCAGTATGCCTCGGCGTTGCAGGTCAAGGGCCAGACCGACCAGTCTCTGGCTGTCATGCGCAAGCTCGCCATCGGCTATCCCAAGGATCGCGACGTGCTCGCGGCCTATGGCAAGGCGCTGGCCGCCTCGGGACAGTTCCAGCCGGCGCTCGACGCCGTGCGCCGCGCCCAGACACCTGAATACCCCGACTGGAAGCTGGTATCTGCGGAAGCCGCAATCCTCGACCAGCTCGGCCAGACCCAGGACGCACGCGGCCTCTACCGCAAGGCGCTCGACCTCAAGCCGGACGAGCCGACGATCCTGTCCAACCTCGGCATGTCTTATGTGCTCGAAGGCGACCTGAAATCGGCGGAGACCTATCTCCGCTCCGCTGCCTCCCAGCCCGGCGCCGATAGCCGCGTGCGCCAGAATCTCGCGCTGGCCGTCGGGCTCCAGGGCCGCTTCGACGAGGCCGAGCAGATCGCCAGCCAGGAGCTTTCGCCCGAGCAGGCGCAGGCCAATGTCAGCTATCTCAGGGGCATGCTGGCCCAGCAGAACGCCTGGAACCAGATCAAAGCCGACGACAAACCGAAGAAGAACTGACGGACGGGTCCACTGAAATGCAAAAGCCGCGTCGGATGACGCGGCTTTTTTTGTGCCTGAGTGAATGAAGGGGCCGCCTTACTCGCTGCTCGACTGCTGCTTCTCGCCCATCATGCCGCGCTCGCTGATCTGCATGCCGGCAGGGCCGAGGATGACTGCAAACAGCACCGGCAGGAAAAACAGGATCATCGGCACGGTGAGCTTGGGCGGCAATGCCGCTGCCTTTTTCTCGGCCGCATTCATGCGCATGTCGCGGCTTTCCGCAGCCAGGACACGCAGCGCATGCGCGACCGGCGTACCGTAACGTTCGGCCTGGATCAGGGCCTGGGTGATGGACTTGACCGAATCGAGGCCGGTGCGGCCAGCGAGGTTCTCATAGGCCTGGCGGCGTTCGGTAAGATAGGAAAGCTCGGCATTGGTAAGCACGAACTCCTCGGCGAGATCGACCGACTGGGCGCCGATCTCGTCGGCAACCTTGCGCAGGGCGGCTTCGACCGACATGCCCGACTCGACGCAGATCAGCAGCAAGTCCAGCGCATCCGGCCAGGCCGCCTGGATAGACTGCTTGCGTTTGGTGGCGCGGTTGTTGACGTAAAGCACCGGCGCGTAAAAGCCGGCATAAGCCAGCACGATGCAGATGAAGACCTTCATCAGGAACGGTTTGTCGGGGAACGCGCCAAGCACGAAGATGTAGACGATGCCCAGCAGCAGGCCGACGAACGGCAGGACCAGACGAAAGAACAGGAAGCGCGTCAGCGGGTTCTGACCGCGAAAACCGGCGACCTTCAGCTTGTTGAGCGTCGCTTCATCGACGAGTGCGCGGCGCAGGTCCAGGCGCTCGACGATGTTGCGCATGCCGATCGACTGCTGTTCGCGCAGGCCCTTGTGGCGGCGGTCGGCTTCGGCGGCAAGGCGAATGCGCTGCTTGGCGCGCAACTCGTCACGCTCCAGGGCAACAGCCTTCATGCGCCCTTTGAGGGGGTTCCCGCTCAAAGACGGCAAGACGGTGAAGACAGTCGCGAATACAGCGATTGCAACGAGCAGCGCGATAAGGAAAGAGGGATCGGTAAGCGATTTGACAACCTGGTCCGTCATCGGGCTAGACCTCGAAGTTCATCATCTTGCGCATCACGAAGATGCCGATCGCCATCCAGACGCCAGAGATGCCAAGGATGAGATGGCCAGTGCTCGTGACAAACAACGGCATGATGTAGTTCGGACTTGAGAAAAAGACGAGAACGGCGACGACCACAGGCAACGAGCCGATGATCGCGGCCGAGGCCTTGGCTTCCATCGACAGGGCCTGGATCTTGGCTTTCATCTTCTTGCGGTCGCGCAGCACCCGCGACAGGTTGCCAAGCGCTTCGGAGAGATTGCCGCCAGCCTGGCTCTGGATCTGGATGACGATGCCGAAGAAACCCGCCTCGGGGCACGGCATGGTTTCGGTCATGCGCAAGGCCGCGTCCGGGATCGACACTCCGACCTGCTGGGCTTCGACGAGGCGACGGAATTCACCACGAACGGGTTCGGGCGATTCCGAGGCGATCAGGCGGATGCCGTCATTGAGCGGCAGGCCGGATTTCACTGCGCGCACGATGATGTCGAGCGCATTGGGGAACTCTTCGAGAAACTGCTTGACGCGGCGGCCGCGGCGGAAGGCGACGAACCACCTGGGCAAGCCGATGGCACCGGCAAGCAACGCGCCAGGCAGCAGGATCAGGGGCGCGCCTGCGAGATAGATCATTAGGGTGACCACGAGACCGCAAATCGCCGAATAGACGTAAAAGCGCTCGATGGTGATCAGCATCCCGGCCTGGCGGATCTGGACACGCAGCGGCGGCTTCTTGATGTTGCGGTCCTTGGCCTTCTGCTTTTCCTCAAGCTCCTTGAGCGTGTCCTGAACCGACTTGCGCCGCTTGGCGACTTCGGCGACCCGGTCGCGCGACGCCTTGACCACCGACCGGTCGGTCTCGGTCTGCCTGACGGATGCAAGGCGCCGGTCTGTATTGGCCTGGGTTTCGATGCGATTGAACAAAAAGGCATAGGCGACCGCGCCGGCACTCAGGCCCGCGAGTGCGATGAAGATCAGCATCATGGGGTCGAGGCCGAACATGGCGCGTCAGATCCTCACGTTAGGCATGTCAATCCGATGCCTTTTCCATGGCTTCAAGAGCGGTCGCGAGACGCGCCTCCTCACCATAATAGCGGGCGCGATCCCAGAAATGCGGGCGCCCAATGCCGGTGGAGACATGCTGGCCGATCAGCCGGCCGTTCTGGTCCTCGCCCTTGATGTTGTAGAGCACCAGGTCCTGGGTGATGATGACATCGCCTTCCATGCCGATCACCTCGGTGACGTGGGTGATGCGGCGCGAACCGTCCCGCAGTCGGGCGGCCTGGATGATGATGTCGACGGAACCGACGACGATCTCGCGCACGGTCTTTTGCGGCAGCGAGTAGCCACCCATGGCGATCATCGCCTCGATACGATTGAGGCATTCGCGCGGGCTGTTGGAGTGGATGGTGCCCATCGAGCCGTCATGGCCGGTGTTCATCGCCTGCAGCAGATCGAAAACCTCCGGTCCGCGTACTTCGCCGACGATGATCCGTTCCGGCCGCATGCGCAGGCAATTCTTGACGAGGTCGCGCATCGTCACCTCGCCCTCGCCTTCAAGGTTGGGTGGGCGCGTTTCGAGGCGGACGACATGCGGCTGCTGCAGCTGCAGCTCCGCCGAGTCCTCGCAGGTGATGACGCGCTCGTCGCGGTCGATGTAGTTGGTCAGGCAATTGAGCAGCGTCGTCTTGCCCGAGCCCGTGCCGCCTGAAATGATGATGTTGCAGCGGACGCGGCCGATGATCTTCAGCACCTCGGCCCCGTGCTGCGAGATCGCGCCGAACTTGACGAGCTGATCGAGCGTCAGCTTGTCCTTCTTGAACTTGCGGATGGTAAGGGCGGCGCCATCGATCGACAGCGGCGGCGCAATGACGTTGACGCGGGAGCCGTCGGGCAGGCGTGCATCGCAAATCGGCGAGGATTCATCGACGCGGCGGCCGACCTGGCTGACGATACGCTGGCAGATGTTGAGCAGCTGCTGATTGTCACGAAAGCGGATGGTCGTCTGTTCGACTTTGCCATTGACCTCGATGTAGACGTTCTTGGCGCCGTTGACCATGATGTCGGCGATTTCGTCGCGTGCCAGCAAAGGCTCCAACGGACCGTAGCCAAGCACGTCGTTGCAGATGTCTTCGAGCAGCTCTTCCTGCTCGGAAATCGACATCGCGAAGTTCTTGATCGCAATGATGTCGTTGACGATGTCGCGGATTTCCTCGCGCGCACTGTCAGAGTCGAGCTTGGCAAGCTGCGACAGATCGATGGTGTCGATCAGCGCCGAAAACACCTGGCTCTTGGTGTCGTAATAGCTTTCACTGCGCTCGCGCTGCACCTTGCGTGGTTCGGGTGGCGTCGGTTCGAACGTGCGCCGCGGCGTGGCTACCGGCGCGGACGGCGAAGGCGTTGCGGGACGCGGGGCGACCAGCGTGTCGCCTGCCGGCGCAGACGCGGCCGGTGCCGGTGTCGCGAGCGGCCGGAACCCCGGCGTGGGGCGATTGCCGTCGTCGTTGCCTCTCCTGCCAAACATGATCGACTAACACCTCCGCCGCACTGGCATCACTTCTTGCGGGCCTTCAGCCGATTGAGAATTCCGCCGAGCGCGGACGCCTTCTTGGCCTTGGCCTCGGACCTTCCGGTCAGGACGTGGGCGATCTCGTTGATCGTCTGGACGACCGCGTTCTTGGCATCCATCTCGCCCAGCATGCGCCCATTGTTTGCAGCATTGCCGAACAGCAGCGGGTCGAACGGGATGACCGCCAATGGCGTGATGCCGAGCGGCTCCGCGAAATCCTTGGCGGTGATCTCAGGGCGTTTCGGCACGCCCGCCTGGTTGAGGATCAGCCTGGGCGGCGGATCATTGGGCCGCAGCCGCTTCAGCATGTCGACCATGTTCTTGGTGTTGCGCAGATTGGCCAGCTCGGGGGTCGCCGTAATGACCACCTCGTCGGCGCGGAGCAGCGTGTTCTTGCTCCAGCCGCTCCAGATATGGGGAACGTCGAGCACGAGCATCGGCGAACTGCGCTGGGCGGTATCGATGATCGAGGTGAAGGCCTCGGCGTCGAAATCGTAGACGCGCTCCAGCGTCGACGGTGCGGCAAGCAGCGACAGGTGCTCGGCGCACTGCGCCAGCAGGCGGTCGAGATAGACCTCGTCGACACGTTCGGGCGCGAACACCGCCTCGGCGATGCCTTGAGCTGGATCCTGGTCGAAGTTGATGTTGGCTGTGCCGAAGGCCAGATCGAGGTCAGCGACGATAACCTCTGACTTGAACAGGCTCGACATCGCCCAGGCGACATTATGGGCGATGGTGGACGAACCCACACCGCCCTTGGCACCGACGAAAGCTATTGCGCGACCGATCGGCTCGGCGTCGGGGTCGACAAAAATCGAGGAGATGACACTGACGACGTCGGCCGTGGAAACGGGTGCCACGACATATTCCGAGATGCCCGAGCGGATCAGCTCGCGATAGAGCGAAACGTCGTTGTAGTGGCCGATGACCACGACTTTCGAACTCGGATCGCAATACTCCGACAACCGATGCAGGCCCTCAAGCAAGCTCTTGGGTTCGCTGCGCGATTCTAGGATGATCAGGTTCGGCGTCGGCGCACCGCTATAAACTTCGATGGCGGTGTCGATGCCGCCCATATGGACCTGAAGATGGGCTTTGGCCATGCGGCGGTCCTCGCCGGCACGGCCAATCGGCCCGGCGACGCTTTCGGTCTCGCAGAAAGCCTGGATCGAAATGCGCGGCACGGGCCGCAATGTCTGCATGACATCGAGGTCGTGCTGCGACAGCTCGGCAGCATCTGGCGGGGAATCGTAGGCGAGATTGCTCATGTCAGACTGCCCCTACCCATCAATAGAACGTTTCCGGATCCCAAGTGGCCGGCGGCTTCCGATACTGATCGATCACTACATTGCGGTTCTCGGCGTCGATCTCGCTTTGCTTGCGCGGCCCAAGCAGATCGGCCGGGTTGGCGATCTGGGCGGCGAGATTGTTCTGATAGGAACAGCCGAAATTGGCGTGGAGCTTGTTTTCGGTGGTGTCGGCGATATCTGCCGGCCAGGTGCCACAACGGCCGGTCTGCGCCCGCATCGCCGAATAGACGACGCGGATCGGCGACGAAGCCTCTGGATACTCGCTCTGATAGCTGGTGATGGCGATCCGGTTCTTAGGAACGCCCGCCTTCATCGCGATGTTCATCAGACCACGTGCGGCCCTTGAGGCCGCGGCGTCGTTGGCGCCACCTGATGGCGTCATGATCGTCAGAGTGGGCGCCGCCTGACGATCATAGTTCTGCAGATATCCCTCAAAGGTGATTTTCTGACCCCTGGTGATGCCGCGGTCGCCGATGCCGACCGGGATGTCGAGGGTCTGGTTCTTCTCGGCGATGACGATCGGATGGTTGGTGCGGTAATCGTCCGGGATCGAGCCGACGACGACGCTGTCGCGATTGGCACAGCCGGCCAGCAACGCCACCGTGGCGGCTGCCAGCAGCGAACCAAACAAGCGCGTTTTGGCTGATCTGTCGCGACCGGCGGTGCGTGTGAAGATTGCCTGAGACATGCCCCTATCCCCGCTCATTTGTAGATGAAGCCGACGACGCCGTGGTAGCGGCCCATAGGCTTGTCGGTTTTCATGGTGCCGTAGACCCGGTTGACGCGGCCGAGGAACATGCCGGCGCCATCACTGGCAATGCTGAAATTGTCGTCGGGCTTGGCAAGTTCATTCCGTGCAACAGGGCGCGCCAGGTACGGCGTCACGATGATGACCAGCTCGGATTCGTTGCGGATGAAGTCCCGGCTGCGAAACAGCGTACCAAGGATCGGCACCTTGGACAGGCCGGGTACCCCGCCCATGATCTGCTTGACGTCGTCGCGAACAAGGCCGGCAATCATCATTGATCCGCCAGACGGCAGTTCGACTGTCGTGTCGGCAAGACGCTTGCGTAGAGACGGCAACATGGGATGGCTGCCACTAGCGCCCGGCGATTCATTTGTCGGCTCGGAAACTGCCGTGCGAACCTTCAAGCTGATGCGGCCCGGCGAAAGGACAACCGGCTTGAACTCGAGGCTGATGCCATATTCCAGCCGCTCGTATTCAAGGCCGCCGGAATCGGTTATTACGCCATTTGCATCTTTCTTCGGCGCCGTAACTTTCTTCAGCAGGTTGTATTCACCGCCGACGCGGAAGGTCGCCTGCTCGCCGGAAACAGCCGTCAAGGTCGGCTCGGCCAGTGTCTTCAGCACACCGGCCTGATCCATGGCGCTTATCGAGGCTAGCAGGCCGTTCTTTCCAAATGAGAAGTTATCACCCGACAGCGGAGCGCCCAGGCCGCCTGTCGCGGCGTTTTGTATGCCCCAACTGATGCCGTCTGCGCCGCCATTCGCCAGCATGTTGACGCCAAGCTGCTTCATTATGTTGCGGCTGACTTCGGCGACGGTAACCTTCAGCATGACCTGATCGTCGCCGACAATCTGGAGCAGGTTGACGATCTTGCTCTTCTGGCGCGTCTGGTCGGGGTTGTTGATGTCGACGCCGCCGTTTTCAGAGCCACCGGTGGCCGTCTGCGAATACTGGCCGGTCGTCGCCTCACCGCCGGTGACAAAGATCGTCGCCAGGTCGACGGCGCGCTTGGCGTCGAGCGGGGTGTCGACGGTGCCGGTCAGAACGACGTTGTCGTTCAGCAGCTCGACCTTGATGTCGGCGCCTGGGATGAAGCGCTTGATGTAGTCCTCGAGGCCGGCGACGTCGCGCTCGACGGCGAGATCGAGGCTGACGATCTGCTCGCCATTGGGGCCAAAGACGAAGATGTTGGTTTCGCCCACTGCCTTGCCGAACAGGTAGATGCGCCGCGCCGTGCGGGTGACGGCATCGGCGACTGACGGATTGGCGACAAGGATGTCATAAGCGTCGTTCGGCAGGTCGATGACCACCGACTTGTTGAGCCCGAGCTTGACGCGCTGGATGTTGGCGGTGCTCGAACTGACCTGTGCCCGTGAAGCGGCGGAGACCGGCGCGAGACCGGGAACGACGGCAGCTGCGGCCAAAATGGCGAGAGTGGCGGTGGCAGTCGCCAGGAACCTGACGCAGGATCTCATTTCCTTGCTCCTGATTCAGAAATCTCGCCTGATTTGATCAGCCGCACCGTGCCGCGCTTGCCGGAGCCCGAAACCAGATAGTCGGCCTCGGCCAGGTTCTTTTCCTGCGTATCGGCGACCGAGCGTAGTGCCAGCGTCAGCCGGTCGGCCATCTGCTGTGCCACGGTGATGATTTCGGCTTGCTGCGGCGTGAGTTCGAGCGTGGCGGTTTCGCCAACCTTGACCTTCTTGCCTTCCTCGTCCTCCTGGATGGCCTGGTCGATGGCCAGCACGCGGATGTTGCTGAGGATGGTTTCAGTGGTGAAGCCGCCGCCGGACTTCGACGCGTCGGCGCGGCGCGTCATGATGACGTCGACATAGTCGTTGGGCAGGATGAAGCCGCCGGCGGAGGTGTCGGCGGATATTGTGGTGGCAACCGCGCGCATTCCAGCCGGCAGGACGGCGGACATGAAGCTCTGGCCTTCGCCGATCAGCTTGGATTTGCGCAGCGGCTCGCCGCTGTACATGGCAAGACGCGCAACCGAGGCCTTGAATTTATCAAGCGCTTCAGGTTCCGCGCTACGCGTAATGAAATTGGGATTGACGCCGTCACTCGGCCAAGGCTGCCAGGCAATGTTGTTTTCGACGGTTGCGCCCATCGGCACATCACCGGTCAACACCAGTACATCGGTCAGGGCGATCTGCGGCTGCTGCAGACCGGATTCGACAATGACCTCGGCCGGCGGCGGTGCCGACATGTTCTTTGCGACGAAACCGGCGCCGCCTGCGGCAGCGACCGCCACGCCCAGTATCATCAGTCGCGATGCAGCCATTTGTCCGAAACCTCGCCCTGGCACCCCATCAAGCCAAGCCGGACTTTGCATAGGCAATCGTCAACTTATGGTTAATGTAGTCCTTACGAGCGTGATTAATTGTTTCTTACGGATGGCACGGGCCACGGCTATTGCGCGGCCAGACGCTCCACGGCCCAGACCACCAGCGGAGACGCCGGGTAGGTGACCAGCCCGCCGAGCCCGAGTGCAATGCCATAGGGCACGCCCTTGGCGTCCTCGGAAAAATTCTTGAGGAACATGTTCTGGCCGACGATGTGAGAAAGCGCTGAACTGCGGAAGGTAAGGATCGCAAGCGTCAGAAAGCCGCCAAAGATCGCCGAGGTGAGCAGATACTCCATCAGCGGCATGCCGAGACCCATCCAGACCCCGGTCGCAGCGATGAGCTTTGCATCGCCGCCGCCCATCCCGCCAAAGGCAAACAAGGCGAATGTAACCGTCAGCAACAGGGCGCCGGCGGCGAGATGCATGCCGATATCCACCCAGGCCATGCCGGTCATCGGCGCGACAGCGAGGAACACACCAAGCAGCAACAGCGGCACGCGATTGGCAATCGTCATCGACAAGGTGTCGGAGACAGCTGAAAAGACCATGCAGAAGGGAAAAACGACAAATATCAACGCTTCAAGCATGGCCATGTCTCCGCCATTCACACAACATGGATCGAAGCTAGTGAAGTGGCATTAAGCTTCGATGAACCAACGGCAAGCTCAATCGGTTGCCGCTTGAAAGCAAAAAGGCTGCTCGACGCGAGCAGCCTTTCCACGAACCTTGCCGACTTATGCGCCGGAGAAAGTTTTGCGCCCATATTACGGGGCGGGCGTCAGCGCCGTTGCGATTGCGTCGAAACGTGCGTCCAACTGCGTGCCGACGCTGCCGGCAGCAACGATGATGGCAAGCGCGATAAGCGTGGCGATCAGACCGTATTCGATAGCGGTCGCGCCGGATTCGTCCTTCACAAAACGTGCGATGAGGTTAGACATTGTAAGCTCCTTGCTCCGTGTTACAGCACTTCCGCCAACATTTCTTTGTCGTCGATCGGATGTCTGCAACCTAGTGGGGAGCTCTTGCGATCGCCTTAAGAAATAGCCTTACCGAATCCTTTCGCCAGGTTGTGGCTCCGTGTGGTTAACCGCGAACTAAGCCGAGGCCAACAATTGTCGGCGGTAGAGCGGTGCCGGGGCGGTGGTCGCTACACCGTTCGTGTGCCGGCATCTCGATGGGCTGGCACGGCGTCGCTTTCGCCCTACGGTTGTCTCCACCCGTCGCTTAACCGTTGGTTCACCAAAGTCGTTCATCTTCCATTGAACAGTTGACCGACACCGACAGCCGCCGAGGGGGCGCCTATCATGGCCAAGCCAAACCTTTATGTCCTGGGAGCCTGCACCTGGCTGGCATCGTTTGCAGCCGCAACGCACGCATATGCGGGCGCGGGCATAGAAGTGACGATGAACCAGGCCAAGATCGTGCGGCTCACGCGGCCCGCCGACACCATCGTTGTCGGCAACTCGGCCATCGCCGACGCGGCGATACAGGACGCCTCGACCATCGTTCTCACCGGCAAGGGTTTCGGCGTCACCAACCTTGTGGTGCTCGATGTCGATGGCAGTCCGATCGTCGACGAGCAGGTGACAGTCATCCGCCACGACGTCTCGTCCGTCCGCATCTACCGGCGTGCGGAGGTCCAGACGCTTTCGTGCACGCCCTATTGCGAGAGTTCCTACAAGAGCGATGCGGAACGGATGTCCGAGAGCGAAATGAACGCCAGCCAATAGGTTAGGGTTCAAGCCATGCCAGGCATGGTTAGCGGGCAGTGAACCGGGTCCGCGCAATTTTCCGGATCATTCAAACCGGACTTCAACAGCTTTCCTCTATACGTCGACGCGAACCACGACAAGCGGTCGGGACATGAGCGCAGCACCGGTTGCAGAAAGCAATGACGTGAACGGATCCAGGCCAAGCTTCCTTGCCCGGTTCATGCGGAACCAGAGCGGCAGTACCGCGATCGAATTCGCCGTCCTGGCGATCCCGTTCTCGTTGCTGGTCTTTGCCATTTTGGAAAGCTGCATTGCCTTCGCCGGCCAGCAGGTGCTGGCCAACGCTGCCGACGAAGTCGCCCGGCAATTGCGCACGGGGCAGGAAAAGGCAGCAGGCTTCACCGAAGAAAAGCTGAAAGACCAGATCTGCGCCAAGCTGCAAGTCCTGGTCTCGAAAGACTGCAAAGCCCAGCTTGTGGTCGATCTGCGCAGCTATCCGACCTTTGCCGACGCCGCAAAGGTAAAGCTCAAGCTGACAAGCGACAGGGATATCGACACAACTGGCTTTGCCGTGACGCCAGGCCCGTCAATGTCCAAGAACATGCTGCAGGTCATCTACAAGTGGCCTGTCATCACCGACTTCATGCGCGCTTCGATGTCGAACCTCAAGGACGGCAAGACTTTGCAATACGCGACCGTCACCTGGCAGAACGAGCCGTTTAACGACTGAGTGGGCCGATCGGCTTTAAGAGCCGTGGGGTGGGGAAAGGGGCAACATGTCTTTTTGCGCGGGAGCACGATCCATGCTGGAGCGGTGGCGGTGTTGCGCACGCGCGCTGGTCGGTGACAAGCGCGGTGTTGCCGCTGTCGAATTCGCCATCATCGCGCCGCTGCTTTTGTCGCTCTACTTCGTGACAATGGAGGTTTCGCAAGGGATCGAGACCAACAAGAAGGTCAGCCGTGTCGGCTCGATGGTCGCCGACCTGGTCACCCAGCAGCAGACGATCGTCAAAAGCGAAATCGATGCAATCATGAAGATCGGCGAAGCGATCCTGCAGCCCTACAGCCGCAGTGAGGGCAAGATCGTGATCACCGCGATCAAGATCTCTGACGAAGCGACGCCCGCCGTCACGGTCGAATGGTCGCGCAAGCTCGTGAATGGCGTCGCAAGCGTCGACGCAATCAAACCAGCCCCGACGACAGTGCCACCGGCGCTCAGAATCCGGAACACCTTCCTGATCCGCGTCGAAAGCGATCTCGCCTACAAGCCCGTCATTGTTTGGGCGGAGTCCAAGCCGGTTCTTGGCCTTAACGCCGCATTCGACGGAATTTCGATGTCCGAGACCTATTACCTGCGCCCACGCATGAGCCAGAGCATTCCCTGCACAGATTGCTGAGCCCCCCTGTCAGCTGCCTTCCTCCGGATAATTGCCAATGCCGGCGACTGATCTTATGTCTGGCAGACTGGCAACCGAGAGCCCCTTGTAGATGGCGCGTGCATTCCTGTTCGTCCTGGATTCCTTCGGCATAGGTGGAGCTGCTGATGCTGCGCGCTTTGGCGACGTCGGATCGGACACCTTCGGGCACATAGCCAGCGCCTGCGCCGCAGGCCGCGGCGACCGCGAAGGGCTGCGCAGCGGTCCGCTTAACGTGCCCAACATGGCCTCGCTCGGACTGGGCCTGGCTGCGAAAGTGGCAACCGGCTTCGACTTCGCCGGCAATGCGCCGCTGCGGGCCGGCGCCTTTCACGGCGCTGCCCAGGAAGTCTCGAGCGGCAAGGACACGCCGTCCGGCCATTGGGAAATCGCCGCTTTGCCGGTGACTTTCGACTGGGGCTATTTTCCGCAGACAGTGCCTACCTTCCCCGCCTCGCTCACCGAAGCGGTCATCAGGGAAGGCAAGGTGCCGGGCATATTGGGTGACTGCCATGCCGGCGGCGTCGAGATCATCGAGCGCTTCGGCCAAGAACACATCACAACCGGCAAGCCGATCTGCTACACCTCGGTGGATTCGGTGCTGCAGATCGCCGCGCACGAGACGCATTTCGGGCTGGAGCGGCTCTATGAGCTTTGCCAAGTCGTTCGCCGCCTCGTCGATCCGCTGAACATCGGCAGGGTCATCGCCCGCCCCTTCCTCGGCGAGGACAAGGCGACATTCCAGCGCACGCCCAACCGCCGCGACTATGCCACCCCGCCCCCCGAAGCCACGCTGCTCGACAGGCTCACCGCACGCGGCAGCAAGGTCATCGGCATCGGCAAGATCGGCGACATTTTCGCCCATCGCGGCATCAGCGAAATCCGCAAGGGCATCGGCAACATGGCGATGTTCGACAAGGCGCTCGGTGCCATGGACGATGCCCGTGGCGGCGACCTGGTGTTCGCCAATTTCGTCGACTTCGACACCGAATTCGGCCATCGCCGCGACGTGCCGGGCTATGCCGCGGCCCTCGAGGCCTTCGACAAGCGCTTACCCGAAGCCTTCGCGCGGCTGCAACCGGGCGACTTGCTCATCCTCACCGCCGACCATGGCAACGATCCGACATGGCCGGGCACCGACCATACGCGCGAGCGCATCCCGGTGATCGGCATTGCCCACGGTCACACCGGTGGCGATATCGGACTCAGGCCGACCTTCGCCGACATCGGCGAGACGGTGGCAGCCCATCTCAGCCTGGCGCCCGGGCGTCACGGCACCTCCTTCCTCGAAACGATCGCCAGCCATGCCTGAATTGCCCGAAGTCGAAACCGTACGGCGCGGACTGCAGCCGGTGCTGGAAGGCGCGCGCATCGAGCGCGTCGAGACCCGCCGGCCCAATCTGCGCTACCCCTTCCCCGAGCAGTTCGGCGAGCGATTGGCCGGCAGGAAGATCACCTCGCTTGGCCGCCGCGCCAAATATCTGATCGCCGACGTCGAGGATGCGCCGCTGCTGATCTGCCATCTCGGCATGTCCGGCTCGTTCCGCGTCGAAACCGACGAGGACGCGGCAGCGCCGGGCAACTTCCATCACGAGCGGTCGAAGTCGGAAACCCACGACCACGTCGTCTTCCACGTCGCGGATTCCAAGGGCGTTCCGGCGCGCGTCGTCTTCAACGACCCACGGCGGTTCGGCTTCATGCTGTTTGCCGAGCGCAACGGCACTGAGCATCCGATGCTGCAGGGCCTTGGCGTCGAGCCGACAGGCAATACGCTCGACGGCGAGTTGCTCGCCCAACTGTTCGAAGGCAAGAAGACCCCGCTCAAGGCGGCCCTGCTCGACCAGCGGCTGATCGCCGGCCTCGGCAACATCTACGTCGCGGAAGCGCTGTGGCGCGCCGGCCTTTCGCCGACGCGTGCCGCCGGCACCATCGCCGGCAGCGGCAAGGTGGCGCGGGAGCGTGCAACGGCGCTTGCCACCTCGGTGCGGGAGGTGATCGCCGACGCGATCGCCGCGGGCGGGTCCTCGCTGCGCGACTATGTCCATACCGACGGCTCGCTAGGCTACTTCCAGCACTCCTTTTCGGTCTATGACCGCGAGGGCGAAGCCTGCACGCACAGCGGCTGTGCGGGCCATATCGAGCGCATCGTGCAGAGCGGGCGCTCAACCTTCTATTGCCGCCAGTGCCAGCGCTGAGTTAGAGCAAAAGCCTCATTGGTGGTGCTGCGAGAGAGGGAGAGCCTGAGATGGCCTATGAAACGATCATCGTGGAAACACGCGGCAAGGTCGGGCTGATCACGCTCAACCGCCCGAAGGCGCTCAACGCGCTCAATTCGCTGGTACTGGCCGAGCTGATTGCCGCCACCGGCACCTTCGAGGCGGATCAGTCCATCGGCGCCATCGTCATCACCGGCTCGGAAAAGGCCTTCGCGGCCGGCGCCGACATCAAGGAGATGCAGGCCAAGAGTTATGTCGACGCCTATATGGAAGACTTCTTCTCCGGCTGGGAGGCATTTGCGGCCAACCGCAAGCCGATGATTGCGGCTGTCGCCGGCTACGCGCTGGGCGGCGGCTGCGAGCTCGCCATGATGTGCGACTTCATCATCGCCGCCGACTCGGCCAAGTTCGGCCAGCCCGAGATCACCCTTGGTGTCATGCCGGGCATGGGCGGCTCGCAGCGACTCACGCGTTTCGTCGGCAAGTCGAAGGCAATGGACATGTGCCTGACCGGCCGGATGATGGATGCGGCCGAAGCCGAGCGCTCCGGTCTCGTCTCGCGAGTCGTCCCGGCGGCCGACCTTATGGAAGAAGCGATGAAGGCCGCGGCCAAGATCGCCGACTTCTCGCTCCCGGCGGTGATGATGTGCAAGGAAGCGGTCAATCGTTCTTATGAAGTGACGCTGGCCGAAGGCCTGCGCTTCGAGCGCCGGGTGTTCCATTCGATGTTTTCGCTCGACGACCAGAAGGAAGGCATGGCGGCCTTTGCCGAGAAAAGGACTGCGAATTTCCGCAACCGCTGACCTGAATCGCGTTGACGTTGGCAACAAGCTGAACTATAAGCCGCACCAACTGAGGCGCCCCCAGGGACGCCCGATTTATTTTTGCGCTCTGCGGATACCCGCGTGCGCCCACCTAGAGATCAAAGAGAGGCACCATGGCCAATACCTCCTCGGCCAAGAAGGCAACGCGTAAGATCGCCCGCCGCGCAGCGGTCAACAAGAACCGCCGCTCGCGCGTCCGGACTTATGTCCGCCAGGTCGAAGAGGCGCTGGCCTCGGGCGACAAGGCAAAGGCAGAAGCCGCCTTCAGCGCCGCCCAGCCGGAACTGATGCGCGCCGCCACCAAGGGCGTCCTGCACAAGAACACCGCCTCGCGCAAGGTTTCGCGTCTGGCACAGCGGCTCAAGGCGCTTTCCGCCTAAGCCCTGCAAGCAATTGGATTTCTGATCAACCCGGCCTCACCAGCCGGGTTTTTCTTTTGCCGGCATGGGGCCGAAAAACCCGTCCGAAGGGCCGTCCGAGCAGGGTATCCAGGGGGTCGAAATTTTGCCGGCATATGCGGCTATTCTGATAACTACAACTGTCGGAAGTAGCCCTACAACCAGACTCGGCCTGTCACAAATTACCTTTTAATTTCAAAGACTTGCGAACGGTCATCCACAGCTTGTTCAAGCTGCCCCGAGGGCTCGGGGGACAAGTTGGTGTCAAGCGGATTCTTTTAAAAATATTTCGGACAGCCTGCGCTTTTTTTCGATCCCCGGAAAAGGGTTTGAATCACAACGGCTTTGTCCCTTTGAGGGGCACCGGCAAGCTTTGAATCCGGAGCCGAGGTAAGCAGATTCATTAAAAACGGGTTAGACTCGGCCTTGCCCTGTCCACAGCGATTTTTGTAAGGTCTTTTTATCGAAGGGACGGGCAGCAAGCCCTCTGCAAAGCCAAAAAATCGGCGGCGTTCTCGGCGTGGATGGAATCCGCGTCCGGGGGAGGTATGCCCACTTCGAAGTATACTTGGGGCGTGTGGGGATACACGGCATGGTGACTTTGCATCGCACCGGCGATTTTGCCGGCTGGCTACGCATTTGCCTGGTGCTGCCGCCCCCGCGGCACTGGCCTTCCGAAAGCGCCGCATGGCGCTAATGGGAAGGTGACTGGGGCTCAGCCGGAAACGGCAAGCATCCCGAATGAACATATACCGGTGGAGACGCGAGCGGCGCGCCTCCATACGGCAACGAGGACCGAAGGTTAGGGATTGCAAACAATGCAAAGCGGCATCGAAAGGGAAGCAAATGCGGGCTTTCTTTTTACCGGCGAACTGATCGAGGGCAATCAAGTGGCAGCAATCAGCGCCGCGGAGAAGAACTTTGACCGGGTCAAGACGCAGCTCCAGGTTCGCCTGGGCAGCGAGGTCTTCTCAAGCTGGTTCGGCCGCATGAAGCTTGCGGAAACCTCGAAGGGCGTCGTGCGCCTTTCGGTGCCGACGGCTTTCCTGCGCTCCTGGATCAACAGCCATTATCTCGATCTCATTTCCGAACTGTGGCGCCAGGAAGAGCCTGGGCTGCTGAAGCTCGAGATCATCATCCGCACGGCAACCCGGACGGTGCGCCCCGGCATGGAGACCGAAGCCGCCGCACTGCGTAAGCCGGTGCGCCAGGCACAGACGGCCCTTTCGACGAGCACGGTTGCTGCCGGACGTACCGAGCGCCCTGCGCCTGTTCGCAACGGCACCGCCGACCAGGAGTTCAAGCAGAGCGTGCTCGGCTCGCCGCTTGACCCGCGCTACACCTTCCAGTCCTTCGTCGAAGGCCCGTCCAACCGCGTGGCGCTCGCTGCGGCGCGCGCGGTGGCGGAATCGAACTCGCGCTTCAACCCGCTGTTCCTCCATGCCACCGTCGGCCTCGGCAAGACTCACCTCTTGCAGGCGATCGCCGCCGAGTCGCTGCGCCAGAACCCGAAGTCGCGCGTCGTTTACCTGACGGCCGAATACTTCATGTGGCGCTTTGCGACCGCGATCCGCGACAACAACGCGCTGACGCTCAAGGAACAGCTGCGCGACATCGACCTCTTGATCATCGACGACATGCAGTTCCTGCAGGGCAAGTCGATCCAGCACGAGTTCTGCCATCTCATCAACATGCTGCTCGATTCGGCCAAGCAGGTCGTGGTTGCAGCCGACCGCCCGCCAGCGGAGCTGGAATCGCTCGAGCCGCGCGTGCGTTCGCGCCTCAATGGCGGCGTGGCGCTGGAAATGTCGGCGCCTGATTTCGGCATGCGCCTAGGCATGCTCAAGCTGCGCTTTGCCGGCGCCAAGAACGAAGACCCCAACCTTGCGATGGACGAGGAAATCCTCACCCATGTCGCCCGCACCGTGACCGGCTCGGGCCGCGAACTGGAAGGCGCCTTCAACCAGCTGATCTTCCGCCAGTCGTTCGAGCCACAGCTGTCGATCGAACGCATCGACGAGATCCTCGGCCACATCTACCGCTCGGGCGAGCCCAAGCGCGTGCGCATCGAAGACATCCAGCGCATCGTCGCGCGCCACTACAACGTGTCGAAGACGGAGCTCTTGTCGAACCGCCGCACCCGCACCATCGTCAAGCCGCGCCAGATCGCGATGTACCTTTCGAAGGTGATGACGCCGCGCTCGCTGCCCGAGATCGGCCGACGCTTTGGCGGCCGCGACCACACCACGGTGCTGCATGCGGTGCGCAAGATCGAGGACCTTTCGGGCGGCGACAACACGCTCGCCCAGGAGCTCGAACTGCTGCGCAGGCTGATCAACGACCAGGCCTGATGGTTTGTCGGCTCAGGCGACAGTTTGACGCCTGAGACTTATCCCCAGAACGCCCACGCAACGGCCTTGGAGTCGCTGCGCGGGCTTGCCTTTCCGCACTTTTTACTGTCAGACTCAGCACAATTCCGATCGTGTTGCGGGCTTTCCCGGGCGCATTCGAGCCCGTGAGCCCGCACCTTCAAAAGAAGCGAGCCTGTTTCGTCATGCGTGTTATCCTGGAACGCTCCAACCTGTTGAAGTCGCTGAACCACGTGCACCGCGTGGTCGAACGGCGGAACACCATTCCGATCCTGTCCAACGTGCTTCTGCAGGCCAATGGCGCAAGCCTCGAACTGAAGGCAACCGACCTCGACCTTGAGATTTCGGAAGCGACGCCGGCCTCCGTCGAACAGGGCGGCGCCACCACGGTTCCAGCGCATCTGCTCTACGACATCGTGCGCAAGCTGCCCGACGGTGCCGAGGTGATGCTGAAGACCGACGAGGACGGCAACGCCATGTCGGTGGTGTCCGGGCGTTCGAGCTTCCGCCTGCAGTGCCTGCCGCAGTCGGATTTTCCAGAGCTTTCGGCCGGCACGTTTTCCCATATCTTCCGGCTCGAGGCCAATGCGCTGAAGGGCCTGATCGACAAGACCCAGTTCGCCATCTCGACCGAAGAGACGCGCTATTATCTCAACGGCATCTACCTGCACACGCATGAAAGCGGCGGCAAGCTGATGCTGCGCGCAGTCGCCACCGACGGCCACCGCCTTGCGCGCGCCGAGGTCGAAGCGCCGGCAGGTTCCGAAGGCATGCCGGGCATCATCATCCCGCGCAAGACCGTCTCCGAGTTGCAGAAGCTGATCGACGATCCGGATGTCGCCGTGACCACCGAGATCTCCGACACCAAGATGCGCCTGACCATCGGTGGCGTGATCCTGACCTCGAAGCTGATCGATGGCACCTTCCCGGACTACCAGCGCGTCATTCCGAGCGGCAACGACAAGAAGCTTGTCATCGACCGCCAGAGCTTTGCCGCCGCCGTCGACCGCGTGTCGACGATCTCGTCCGAGCGTGGCCGCGCGGTGAAGCTGTCGATTGCCGACGGGCTGGTGACGCTCGCCGTCAACAACCCCGATTCGGGCAGTGCTGTCGAAGAACTCGCTGCCGACTATTCGTCGGACCCGATCGAGATCGGCTTCAACGCCAAGTACCTGCTCGACGTCGCAGCCCAGCTGAAGGGCAGCGAAGCCCGCTTCATGCTGGCCGATGCCGGCTCGCCCACGCTCATCCATGACACAGCCGACGAGAACGCTCTCTACGTGCTGATGCCGATGCGCGTTTAGCGCATACGCCGGTGCTAGAGCCAAATACGGGGGAGACGCGGAAACGCATCCCCCCGACGTATATCAGTAAGCTTCAGCTTACTGACTTCCGCAATTACAGCTCGCTTTCGCTCGACCTCAGGCCGGGCGCGGTGGTGTTCACCGGCGAGAACGGCGCCGGCAAGACCAACCTGCTCGAAGCCATCTCCTTCCTGACCCCGGGGCGCGGCTTGCGCCGCGCGCCTTACCCTGACGTCGCCCGCGAAGGCAGCGCCGGTGCATTTGCGGTGCACAGCACCGTGGAAGGGCCGTTCGGCGACGCCGAGATCGGTACTGGAACAGCGCCGGAAGCCTTGGGCGAAGCAGGACGGCGCGTGCGCATCAACGGCGCCAACGCCAAGGCCGACGACATGCTCGAATGGCTGCGCGTGGTATGGCTGACACCGTCGATGGACGCGCTGTTCACCGGCCCCGCCGGCGACCGCAGGCGCTTCCTCGACCGGCTGGTGCTGGCGATCGACCCGGCGCACGGCCAGCGTGCGCTCGACTACGAAAAAGCAATGCGCGGCCGCAACCGCCTGCTCGCCGAGGACCGACGCGACAACGCCTGGTTCGATGCGATCGAGATCCAGATGGCCGAGACGGGCGCTGCGATCGCCGCCGCCCGCGTCGAGATGGTGCGGCTGCTGACAGCGATGATAGGGCGAATGCCGGAGACCGGGCCCTTCCCGCAGGCCGAGCTCAGCCTGGCCGGCACGCTCGAACAGAGCATCGGTGAGATGCCGGCGGTGGAGCTGGAGGAGCGCTTCCGCCAGGCGCTGGCCAATGGACGCGAGCGCGACCGTGCGTCGGGACGCACGCTCGAAGGCCCGCACCGTTCCGATCTCGTCGTGCGCCACAAGCCGAAATCGATGCCGGCGGAGCTGTGCTCGACCGGCGAGCAGAAGGCCCTGCTGGTCGGCATCGTGATTTCGCATGCCCGCCTCACCGGCGAGATGGCCGGTGCTGCACCGATCCTGCTGCTCGACGAGATCGCCGCCCATCTCGACGCCGGACGGCGCGCGGCGCTGTTTGAAATCCTGGAGGACCTCAATTGCCAGGCCTTCATGACCGGGACGGAAGCGAACCTGTTTTCGAGCCTTGTCGGCCGGGCCCAGTTCCTGAGCGTCGACCACGGCAGCGTCAGCACCACCGCCTTGCCGGACAGCCTGGCCCGATAGATCGCCGCGCTACCCGACTGACAAGCAGACCTTGCGGCGATATGGTTGGCCCATGAACCAGGCAGCCCCCCTCTCTCCCGAAGAACTCGAACGCTATGCACGCCACATCGTGCTGCCGGAGATCGGCGGGCCGGGCCAGCAGAAGCTGAAGCGGGCGCGGGTGCTGGTGATCGGCGCCGGCGGGCTCGGCGCACCAGTGCTGGAGTATCTCGCCGCCGCTGGCGTCGGGACGCTCGGTATCGTCGACGACGACCACGTCTCGCTGTCCAATTTGCAGCGCCAGGTCATCCACGCTACGGACTCGGTCGGCGTCTCCAAGGCGGAAAGTGCCGCCGCAACCATTGCCCGCATCAACCCGCATGTGACGGTCGAGCTGCACAAGCTCAGGCTGACGACCGATAACGCTGCGGAGCTGATCTCAAGCTATGACCTGGTGATCGACGGCTCCGACAATTTCGAGACGCGTTATGCCGTAGCTGATGCAGCCGCCGCGGTGAAACGGGCGCTGGTGCATGCCGCGGTCGGACGTTTCGACGGCTCGATCACCGTGTTGAAGCCGTTCGAGACCAATGCCGACGGCCGCAAAAACCCCTCCTACCGCGACCTGTTCCCCGAACCGCCACCGGCGGGGCTGGTGCCGTCTTGCGCGCAAGCCGGCGTACTCGGTGCCTTGACCGGTGTCATGGGGACCTTGCAGGCAATGGAGGCGATCAAGCTGATCACCGGCATAGGCGAGCCGCTTGTCGGCCGGCTCTTGCTCTACGATGCGCTCTCAGCGCGTTTCGACACCGTGCGTTACAAAGCCTCCTGAACGATGACACCTGAGCTGACCGTTCACCGCCTGCCCCGGGATTTCGAGCGCTGGGACGAGTTGCTCGGCCTGATCATGCGCGCCTTCGCCTATATGGACGGCGTCATCGACCCGCCATCCTCGGCGCACCGGCTGACACCGGCCAATCTGCGCGAGAAGGCCAAGGACGAAGTGTGCTTCATCGCGACAGTGAACGGACGGCTCACCGGCTGCATCTTCATGGCCGAACGGGCGGACATCTTTTATGTCGGCAAGCTGGCCGTCGACGACAGCGTTCGCGGCATCGGAATCGGCCGCGCGCTGATGCAGGCGGCCGAGCGCCATGCCATCGAGCAAGGCAAGCCTATTCTCGAACTGCAGACCCGAATCGAGCTCGCGGCCAATCACGCCACTTTTGCGCGGCTGGGGTTCGGCGAGTTCGGGCGCACCGCGCATGACGGCTTCGACCGCCCGACCTCGATCACCTTTCGGAAGACGCTTCGGTGAGCCTCGATCTCGCCAGCGACGAGCGGCATATCGCCGGCGGCAGCGATGGAGCTGGCATGGCGATGCGCATCGTCGCCGAAAGTGCCGCCCTGCTCGGCGCGCCCAGGCTGATCCCGATCGCCTCGGCGCATATCGACGGTGCGCTCTATCACGGCGATTCGGGCACGCTGTTCGCCGAAAGGTTGGTC
The DNA here is from genome assembly GCF_014863355.1 of Aminobacter carboxidus. Taxonomy (GTDB): domain Bacteria; phylum Pseudomonadota; class Alphaproteobacteria; order Rhizobiales; family Rhizobiaceae; genus Aminobacter; species Aminobacter carboxidus. The sequence continues at coordinate 281,515 of NZ_JACZEP010000004.1, forward strand.
GAGGGCGGCGCACGCGTTGCCGTGCGCTCGACGCTCAATGTCGGCGCGCTCGATCTCATGGGCTGCTCGCGCGTGCGCCTCGAAGAGCCGCAACGCTCCATGGCCCGGCGGATGATGGAAGCCTACCGCAAGCTCGGCTGCGAACAGAGCTGGACCTGCGCGCCCTACCAGGCCGGCCACCGACCCGCTTTCGGCAGTGACGTCGCCTGGGGCGAATCGAATGCGGTGGTGTTCTGCAATTCGGTGCTAGGTGCCCGCACCAACCGCTACGGCGACTTCCTCGACATCGCCTGCGCGATTTCGGGCCGCGCACCCGACTTCGGCCTGCATCTTCAGGCGAATCGGCGGGCGAGCCTGGTGTTCGACGTCTCCGCCCTGCCCCGGCCGTTCCTCGCCTCCGAGATCGCCTGGCCGGTGCTCGGCAGCCTCTATGGCCGCGAGGTCGGCAACGCCGTCGGCGTGGTGACGGGCGTCGAGAAAAACCCCGGTGAGGACGCACTCAAGGCGTTCGGCGCGGCAGCTGCGTCGTCGGGGGCGGTCGGGCTGTTCCACATCGCGGGCGTGACGCCGGAAGCACCCGATGCCGAGATGGCGTTGGGCGGCGTGGAGGCCGAAGTCACGATCCGGGTAACGCCTGAAATGGCGCGGCAAGCGCAGGCACGGCTGTCGACGGCTGAAAGCACCGACCATATCGACGCCGTCGCCATCGGCAGCCCGCATCTGTCGCTGGCCGAGTTTGATACGCTCGAGCGGCTACTGGCGGGGCGGCGGCTCAGCGTGCCAATCCATGCCTGCACCGGCCGGCATGTACTCGTCGAGCTCGACCGCGACGGCCGGCGCAAGGCACTGGAGGCGCTGGGCGTGGTGGTCATAGCCGACACCTGCGTGGTGGTGACGCCGATCCTGCCCGAGCGGGTGGATGGCGTCCTGATGACCAATTCGGGAAAGTTTGCGCAGTACGCACCGGGCAACACCGGCTACGCCGTGCTTTATGGCTCGCTCGCCGATTGCGTCGAAAGCGCCGTTTCCGGGCGCCCGGTGTTTACGAGGCTCGGCTGATGGGCACGCGCGCCGAAATCCTCGTTCCGGGAGCCTCAGGCGAAGGCCCCGCATTGGTGTTGTCGGCACCGATCAGCTTCTGGGGCGGTGTCGATCCGAAATCCGGACGCATCGCCGATGTGCGCCATCCCCAATGCGGCCAGAGCCTATCAGGCAAGGTGCTGTTCTTGCCCGGCACGATCGGGTCGTCGTCGGCGTCGTCGGTGCTGATGGAGCTTGTCCATGCCGGCCATGCGCCGGTAGCCCTTGTGCTCCACGAGCCCGACGCCATCCTGCTGCTCGGGCTGATCGTGGCGCGCGAGATGGGCTGGGAAACGCCGGTGGCGATGAAGCTTAGTCGCGACGCGTTCGGCTTCTTCACCGGCAAGCAAGTGCGGGTCGGAGGGGATGGCGAGGTTGCGATTCTGGGTACCGACAGCGCGGCCTGATTTTGTCAGGCGTCCTTCGAGGCTCCGCCCTTCGGGCTCGCACCTCAAAATGAGAATCGCGGGAGTGCTGCACGGCTAAGCTGGGGCGGAGCCTTTCCGGAGCGACGAACAACGCTAGCCGTCCCTCAACCCGAAAGCGTCACCGTCCGTCACCCTGAAACGCGCCAACCGTTCTCGTCCTGGTGCTCGCCCAAAGGGCGAGCCTCGAAGGACGCAGCGAAGTCGCTCAGCGCCTGATCACGTCCTCAGCGGCAACACCCGGTCCGGCGGGCGGTGCCCGTCGACATGGGCACGGATGTTGATGATGACCTTTTCGCCCATGTCGATGCGGCCCTCGATGGTCGCCGAACCCATATGCGGCATCAGCACCACCTTGCCCTTGGCGGCGAGCTTGAGCAGCTTGTGGTTGACCGCCGGCTCATGCTCGAAGACGTCGAGGGCAGCGCCGGCAAGCTTGCCGTCCTGCAGCATCTTGACCAGCGCGTCCTCGTCGATGATGTCGCCGCGGGCGATGTTGACGAGATAGGCGTGCGGCTGCATCAGCGCCAGCCTGCGGCCCGACAGCAGGTGGAAGGTCGCCGGCGTCGACGGGCAGTTGATCGAGATGATGTCCATGCGGGCGAGCATCTGGTCGAGGCTCTCCCAGTAGGTCGCCTCCAACTCGTCTTCGACCGACTGCAGCACGCGGTGGCGGTTGTGATAGTGGATCGACAGGCCGAACGCCTTGGCGCGGCGGGCAACTGCAGTGCCGATGCGGCCCATGCCGACGATGCCGAGGCGCTTGCCGCCGATGCGGCGGCCGAGCATCCATGTCGGCGACCAGCCAGCCCATTTCTTGTCACCGGTGAGCACGCTGGCGCCTTCGGTCAGGCGGCGCGGCACGGCGAGCATCAGCGCCATGGCCATGTCGGCGGTGTCTTCGGTCAGTACGTTCGGCGTATTGGTAACCGTGATGCCGCGCTTGGCGGCAGCTGTAACATCGATCTTGTCGACGCCATTGCCGAAATTGGCGATCAGCTTGAGGTTGGGCCCGGCCTGTTCGATCAGTGCGGCATCGATGGTGTCGGTCACCGTCGGCACCAGAACGTCGGCTTCCTTGACCGCCGCGACCAGCTCCGGCTGGCTCATCGGCCTGTCGTCGACATTCAGCCGCGCGTCGAAGAGTTCGCGCATGCGCGTCTCGACCTGGTCGGGCAGCTTGCGCGTAATGACGACGAGAGGCTTTTTTCGACCGGCCATTCTATCCTCGACGAAGATCTCGTTGAGACCTCTTTAACCAAGACCGGCGAAACTGCAATCCGATCCATGAGCGGTAATCTGTGTAACAAGCAGTGCCGCCGATGACAAAGAAAAAGGGTGTCCGCCAAAAGGGCGCCAAGTTCAAACAGAGGTTACGGAAGTGTCTGGTTTCGCGTCGTTCCGTCTGGCCCTCAGCGCTGCACTGATCGGCCTTGCTTTCGTTTCGCCCGATGCCGGTTTCGTCGGTCCGGCCGCGGCCGCCCAGAACGGGACGCTCGGTCCGAGCGGCCTGCCGCTGCCGCGATTCGTCAGCCTCAAGTCGGGCAAGGTCAATTCGCGCATCGGCCCCGGCGTCAATTATCCAGTCGACTGGCTCTACCTGAAGCCGGGCCTGCCGATGGAAATCATCCAGGAATATGACAACTGGCGCCGCGTGCGCGATTCTGAAGGTGCAGAGGGCTGGATCAACCAGTCGCTGCTGTCGGGTCACCGCACGGCGATGACCGCACCGTGGCAGCGCGGCAAGCCGGCACAGCTCAACCTGCTCGCCAAGCCCGAAAGCGGGGCGCGCACCGTCGCCATCATCGACCCGGGCGTCGTCGGCTCGATCAAGCAGTGTAATGGCAGCTGGTGCGAGATGAGCTTTTCCGGCACGAGCGGCTGGTTGAACCAGTCGCAGGTCTGGGGCGCATACCCCGGCGAAAGCATCGAGAACTGATCTGTCTCCCGGCTGCCGCAGCCGGGATCGCCGATCTCAGGCCGAGCGCTTGGGCCTGAGCCTCACCACGATATCGACATTGGCGATTTCCATGCCTTCCGGAGGCTCCGGCAGGTTGGTGACGGTCACGGGACCCGATTCGATATCGAACACCCGGTTTTCGCCTTCGATGAAGAAGTGGTGATGGTCTGATGTGTTGGTGTCGAAGTAGGTCTTCGAGCCTTCGACAGCCAGGATGCGCAAGAGCCCCGACTCGGTGAACTGGTGCAACGCGTTGTAGACGGTCGCCAACGACACCGGCACGCCGGCCGACAAGGCTTCCTCATGCAGCTCTTCAGCCGACAGATGACGGTCACCCTTGGCGAACAGCAGTTCGGCCAAAGCGATACGCTGACGCGTCGGCCTGAGCCCCGCATCGCGAACCCGCATTTCCACAGCAATGCTCGCCTTGTGGGAATCCACTCGTTGCCTCGTCGAAGTCTGCCTTCGCCCCATTTTCAACCTGCTGGCGCGCCAAAATCGGATCGGCAGCCGGCAAGCTATGCCTGACATATATTCTGTAGCTCAAATGCGATCAATAGCGCGCATTGACCCACGCGGACGGGCACGTTAATCGCAATCGCCGGTTTCCGGCTGCAAACAGTCTGTGCTAGTGAGAGCACACAAGAAGGGCGTGGCACCGCCCGAAACGTTGACGGGGAAGGTGTTCATGGCCGATCAGAAATCCAGCTACGGCTACGAGGAATTGCTGGCCTGCGCCCGCGGCGAGCTGTTCGGACCCGGCAATGCCCAACTGCCTGCTCCGCCGATGCTGATGTTCGATCGCATCACCGAGATCAGTGAAACCGGCGGCGAGTTCGACAAGGGCTTCGTCCGCGCCGAATTCGACATCAGGCCGGACCTCTGGTTCTTCCCCTGTCACTTCATCGGTAACCCGATCATGCCTGGCTGCCTCGGCCTCGACGCCATGTGGCAGCTGACCGGCTTTTACCTCGGCTGGCTCGGCGAACAGGGCAAGGGTATGGCGCTCTCGACGGGCGAAGTGAAGTTCAAGGGCATGGTCACGCCTTCGGTCAAGAAGGTCGAGTATGGCATCGATTTCAAGCGCGTCATGCGCGGCCGCCTGGTCCTTGGTATCGCCGATGGCTGGTTGAAGGCCGACGGCGAACCTATCTACAAGGCCCTCGACCTCAAGGTCGGGCTCTCGAAGCAGGAAGCCGCGGCCTAAGGGCTGGCGGACATTCTGAAAGGAAATCTGAATGAGACGGGTCGTCGTAACTGGCCTTGGAATCGTGTCGTCCATCGGCAACAACGCTTCCGAAGTGCAAGCCTCGCTGCGTGACGCCAAGTCGGGCATCAGCTTCTCCGAATCTTTCGCCGAGCATGGCTTCAAGTGTCAGGTCTGGGGTTCGCCCAACCTCGACACGAGCGATCTCGTCGACCGCCGCGCCTCCCGTTTCCTGTCGCAAGGCGGCATGTGGAACCACGTTGCCATGAAGCAGGCGATCGCCGACAGCGGCCTCGAAGAGAGCGACGTGTCGGGCAACGAACGCACCGGCATCATCATGGGCTCGGGCGGCCCGTCGACGCGCACGATCGTCGAAGCCGCCGAGATCACGCTCAAGAACAACAGCCCCAAGCGCATCGGACCGTTCGCGGTGCCGAAGGCGATGTCGTCGACGGCGTCGGCGACGCTCGCCACCTGGTTCAAGATTCACGGCGTCAACTACTCGATCTCGTCGGCCTGCTCGACCTCGGCGCATTGCATCGGCAATGCCGCGGAGATGATCCAGTGGGGCAAGCAGGACATCATGTTCGCCGGCGGCCACGAAGACCTCGACTGGACGATGTCAAACCTGTTCGACGCGATGGGCGCGATGTCGTCCAAGTACAACGACCGCGCCTCGGTCGCCTCCCGCGCCTATGACGTCAACCGCGACGGCTTCGTCATCGCCGGCGGCGCGGGGGTGCTGGTGCTCGAAGAGCTCGAGCATGCGAAGGCCCGCGGCGCCAAGATCTATTGCGAACTGGTCGGCTACGGTGCCACCTCCGACGGCTACGACATGGTCGCACCATCGGGCGAAGGCGCCATGCGCTGTATGCGCCAGGCATTGGCAACAGTGAATGCCCCGGTCGACTACATCAACACCCACGGCACCTCGACGCCGGTGGGCGATTCCAAGGAAATGGGCGCCATCCGCGAAGTGTTCGCCGCCAACCTGCCCAACATCACCTCGACCAAGTCGCTGACCGGCCACTCGCTGGGTGCGGCGGGTGTGCAGGAATCGATCTATTCGATCCTGATGATGCAGGGCGGATTCATCGGCGAAAGCGCCCATATCGAAGAGCTGGACCCGGAATTCGAAGGCATGCCGATCGTGCGCAAGCGCATCGACAACGCCAAGATCGATACCGTGCTGTCCAACTCCTTCGGCTTCGGCGGCACCAACGCCACGCTCGTTTTCCAGCGCCTCTCCGCATAGGGACCCCGACATGGACGGATTGATGAAGGGCAAGCGCGGGCTCATCATGGGCGTCGCGAACGACCACTCGATTGCCTGGGGCATTGCCCAGAAGCTGGCCGAGCATGGTGCCGAACTCGCCTTCACCTATCAGGGCGAGGCCTTCGGCCGCCGCGTCAAGCCGTTGGCCGAGAAGATCGGTGCCTCGATACTGGTGCCGTGCGATGTCGAAGACAGCGCCTCGGTGGCCCAGACCTTCGAGACGCTGAAGGAAAAGTGGGGCGGCATCGATTTTCTGGTGCATGCCATCGGCTTCTCCGACAAGAACGAGCTCAAGGGCCTCTACGCCGACACCACGCGCGAGAACTTCGTGCGCACCATGGTGATCTCGTGCTTCTCCTTCACCGAGGTCGCCAAGCACGCTGCGGCGCTGATGAACGATGGCGGCTCGATGATCACGCTGACTTATGCCGGCTCGGTGCGCGTCATGCCGAACTACAACGTCATGGGCGTTGCCAAGGCAGGCCTCGAGGCGAGCGTGCGCTACCTCGCCAACGACTATGGCCCGCGCGGCATCCGCATCAACGGCATTTCAGCCGGCCCGGTGCGCACGCTTGCGGGCGCGGGCATCGCCGATGCGCGCCACATGTTCACCTACCAGCAGCGCAACTCGCCGCTGCGCCGCACCGTGACCCTCGACGAGGTCGGCGGCTCGGCGCTGTATCTGCTGTCGGACCTGTCGTCGGGTGTCACCGGCGAGATCCACTACGTCGACTCCGGCTATCATATCGTCTCGATGCCGACGCTGGACGAACTCAAGCAGATGGATGGCGGCCGCGACTAAAAATCGCCTGCTGGTAAAATTGTAGACAATCGCCACAATCGATCTTAACGAGCGAATCGGTAGAAATGCCACGCAAGTTAGGAAAATCAGCATGCCTGCCGTCAGGAATCCCCGTCGAAGCCCAACATTTCGGCTGATCACCATCGCCTCCTCAGGCATGGGCAGCTTCGTGCTGGGCATGTGGGCACTGCGGCTCGGCCTTGGCGACAATGTCGGCGGCATGTCCGGCGATACGATCAGCGCTGTCATCGCAGCGCTTTGTGCGCTCGCCGCCTCGATCGCTGCGATGTCATTCTTCGCCGGTGTCGATGAATCGGCCGACTTCGTCTTCAACGAGACCTTCTACGACAAGCTGACGGGCCTTCTGGCGCGGCCGGCGATGGTCGGCAAGATCGCCGAAGCTGCGTCCGCCACGGCTCGCACCGGCAAGCCGATGTTCCTGATCGACATCGACATCGACCGCTTCAAGCAGATCAACGACGCCATCGGCTACAGCAATGGCGACGCGCTGATCCGCGCCTTCACCGCCCGCCTCAAGGCCGCCCTGCCCCGCGACATGGTCATCGGCCGCATCGGTGCTGGCGAATTCGCCATTCTTTATCCCGACCAGATGCTGCGCTGCTCGCTCGACACGCTCATCGAACGCCTCATCCACGACCTGATGCGTCCTTACCAGCTGCCATCGCACCTGCAGTCGGTCAACGTCTCGGTTGGCGTCGTCGCCATGCCCAAGGACGGCTATGACCCGGTCGTGCTGCTCCGTCGCTCGAACCTCGCGCTGCAGAATGCACGCGCCAGCGGTATCGGCGACTGGGCCGTCTTCCAGGCCGAAATGGGCAAGGTCGCCGATCATCGCCAATGGGTCGAATCGGAACTGCATGTCGCCTTCGAGCGCGGCGACTTCGACCTGCACTACCAGCCGCAGCTCGACCTGACGTCAGGCCGCGTCGTTGGCTACGAGGCACTGATCCGCTGGCGCCATCCAGAGCGCGGCATGATCCCCCCGGTCGAGTTCATCTCGGTCGCCGAAGAGACCGGCATGATCGCGCCGATCGGCGAATGGGTGCTGCGCAAGGCCTGCACCGATGCCCGCCTGCTGCCGGAAGACTGCTTCGTTGCGGTCAATATTTCACCGGTGCAGTTCATGACCCGCGATTTCGTCGGCATTGTCGAGCGGATCATCAAGGAAACCGGCATCGAGCCGAAGCGCCTGGAACTCGAACTGACCGAATCGGCGATGATGCAGGATCGGGACCGCGCTGCCCTGATCCTCAAGCAGCTGACGGCGATGGGCATCTCGGTGGCGGTCGACGATTTCGGCACCGGCTACTCGAACCTCGCCTATCTGATCGACTTCTCGTTCCACAAGCTCAAGATCGACCGTTCCTTCGTCAGCCGCATGGAAACCGACAGCAATTCGGGCGCCGTGGTGTCGACGATCGTCGGCCTGTCGCGCGCACTCGGCGTGCGTACCATTGCCGAAGGCGTAGAGACGGAGAACCAGGCGACCCTGCTCAGGGCCGCCGGTTGCCAGGAAGTCCAGGGCTATTTCTACGGCCGCCCGGCACCACTCAGCCTCGGTGACCCGGCTTTGACCCAGGGCACCGAAGGCATCGCCAGCGTCCACTGATATAGGCGTCAGGACGCTTGGCTGATACAAGCATCAGCGCTTGGCGGAATAGACCCTGAAGGCGCTGTCGACGGCGATTTCTGCGACCGACGAGAAGGACTGTGCCAAAACAGGCGCATAGGGCAGATGGCGGTTGGCGACCATGAACAGGCGCCCGCCCGGCTTGAGAGCTGCCGCTGCCGCCTTGATCATGCGCTGGCCGATCTCGGGATCGGCGTCACGATCCTGGTGGAACGGCGGGTTCATCACCACCACGTCGTAGCGTCGCTCGACCGGCTCCTTGGCGAGATCCTGCCAGTGGAACCCGGGCTGGACAGGCGTGGCAGGCACGTTGGCCTTGGCCGCCTCCAGCGCATCAAAATCGGCCTCGAACAGGTCGAGCGCCTTGAGCTCTTTCGCACGCGTGACAACCTCGGCAGCGACATAACCCCAACCGGCGCAGAAGTCGGCGACCTTGCCCTTGATGTCTGAAGGCAGGTTGTCGACCAGTAGGCGCGAACCCGCGTCGATGCGTTCGAACGAGAACATGCCGGGCGCAGTACGGAAACGGCCTTCGACCAGCATCTCCGGATTGTCGGCCCGCAAGATTGCTGCGGCGGCATCGACCTTGGCGCTGCGGCGGAACCAAAGTGCCGTGCCGTGATACTTCGGCAGATGGTCCTCGATCTCGAGCAAACCGCCCAGCCGCTTGCGCAGGCTGGCGATGCCATCCTCCTTGCCACCGGCAACGATGACCAGCCCGCCCGGGGCGACGCGCTCGATCGCCTCGGCGACGCGCAGCTCGTTCAGCCCGCGATGACGCCCGGCCAGAACCAGGGTGATGTCGAACCCGTCTTCCTCGGCACGCGGCGTAACATCGTGCCCAGCGGCCGCCAGGGCCAACACATGAGGCCGGAAGCCTTGCACCAGCGACAGACTGGCGTCGAAGCCCTGCGGCTTCCTGAAGCCCGGCTCCGCCCCAATGAACAAGGCACGCGTGCCCTGCCCCGGCAGCGCCAGCAGCTCGGCCTCGAAGGGATAGAAAAGGGTTTTCAGGGCGTCGCGCATTGCAGATCCTAACAGTGCGTCCTTCGAGGCTCGCCCTCCGGGCGAGCACCTCAGGATGAGGGCGGTCGGCGCCATGCCAACCAGAGATGTCGTGGCTCAACGAGCCTGTCATGCAGCAACCACAGAGCGCTACCTACCTCATCCTGAGGTGCGAGCGAAGCAAGCCTCGAAGGACGCACGACAAACGAAAACGGGCGCGACCTTCCGGCGCGCCCGCTTCATATCAGGAGACCTGATTATCAGGCGGCTGATTCTTCGCCTTCAGCCTTCTTGTCGCGAGCAATTTCCTTGCCCGTTTCCTGGTCGACGACCTTCATCGACAGGCGGACCTTGCCGCGCTCGTCGAAGCCCATCAGCTTGACCCAGACCTTGTCGCCTTCCTTGACCACATCCGAGGTCTTGGCAACGCGGTCGTTGGCAAGCTGCGAGATGTGGACGAGGCCGTCGCGCGGGCCGAAGAAGTTGACGAATGCGCCGAAGTCGGCGGTCTTGACGACCGTGCCTTCGTAGATCTCGCCGACTTCCGGCTCAGCCACGATGGTGTGGATCCACTTCTTGGCCGCCTCGATCTCCTTGGCGTTCGACGAAGCGATCTTGACCGTGCCGTCGTCCTCGATGTTGATCTTGGCACCGGTCTTTTCGACGATCTCGCGGATGACCTTGCCGCCCGAGCCGATGACTTCACGGATCTTGTCGGTCGGGATGTGCATGACCTCGATGCGCGGAGCGAATTCGCCCAGCTCCGAGCGGCCTTCCGACAGAGCCTTCGACATTTCGCCGAGGATGTGCAGACGACCGTCCTTGGCCTGGCCGAGAGCGATGTTCATGATCTCTTCGGTGATGCCGTCGATCTTGATGTCCATCTGCAGCGCGGTGATGCCGTTGGTCGTGCCGGCAACCTTGAAGTCCATGTCGCCGAGGTGATCTTCATCGCCGAGGATGTCTGACAGGACTGCGAAACGCTCGCCTTCCTTGATCAGGCCCATGGCGATGCCGGCGACCGGCTTCTGCAGCGGAACGCCAGCATCCATCAGCGCCAGCGAAGTCCCGCAAACGGTAGCCATCGAGGACGAGCCGTTCGACTCGGTGATCTCGGAGACGACGCGCAGCGTGTAGGGGAACTGGTCGGCAGCCGGCAGCATCGGGCGCACTGCGCGCCAGGCGAGCTTGCCGTGGCCGATTTCGCGGCGGCCGGGCGAACCCATGCGGCCGGTTTCACCAACCGAGTAGGGCGGGAAGTTGTAGTGAAGGAGGAACTTCTCCTTGTACATGCCGGTCAGCGAGTCGACATACTGCTCGTCTTCGCCGGTGCCGAGCGTGGCAACGACCAGCGCCTGGGTCTCGCCGCGGGTGAACAGCGACGAACCATGGGTCCGCGGCAGGACGCCGACTTCGGAGACGATCTGGCGAACGGTCGAGAGATCGCGGCCGTCGATGCGCGAACCGGTGTCGAGGATGTTCCAGCGCACGATCTTGGCCTGGAGTTCCTTGAACACGGTGGCGACCTTGTCGGCCGACCACTTCGGAGCTTCGTCGCCTTCAGCGGCAAACGCTGCCTTGACCTTGGCCTTGACCGCGTCGACAGCGGCATAGCGAGCCTGCTTGTCGATGTTCTTGTAAGCGTCGCGCAACTCGCCTTCGACGATCTTCAGCATCTCTGCTTCAAGCTCGGAATAATCCGGCGCGGTGAAGTCGCGCGGGTCCTTGGCAGCCACTTCGGCCAGCTTGATGATCGCGTCGATGACCGGCTGGAAGCCGCGGTGACCGAACATGACGGCGCCGAGCATGATGTCTTCAGCCAGTTCCTTGGCTTCCGACTCGACCATCAGCACGGCGGCATCGGTGCCGGCGACGACGAGGTCGAGCTTGGACTCCTGCATCTCGTCGATGTGCGGGTTGAGCACGTATTCGCCGTTGATGTAGCCGACGCGCGCGCCGCCGATCGGGCCCATGAAAGGCACGCCCGAAAGCGTCAGGGCAGCCGAGGTGGCAACGATCGACAGGATGTCCGGATCGTTTTCGAGGTCGTGCTGGACAACGGTGATGACGACCTGAGTGTCATTCTTGTAGCCGGCTGCGAAGAGCGGGCGGATCGGGCGGTCGATAAGACGGGAGACCAGCGTCTCCTTCTCGCTCGGGCGGCCTTCACGCTTGAAGTAGCCGCCGGGGATCTTGCCGGCTGCGTAGGTCTTTTCCTGGTAGTTGACCGTCAGCGGGAAGAAGTCGAAGCCCGGCTTCGGCTCCTTGGCCGAAACGACGGTGGCGAGCACGACGGTTTCGCCGTAGGTGGCGAGCACGGCGGCATCGGCCTGACGGGCGATCTTGCCGGTCTCGAGGATGAGCGGACGGCCGCCCCATTCGATTTCAACTTTGTGGTGATTGAACATATTCTGTCCTTCGTGGCGGGAACGGCCCACGCCGCATTCCGGCGCGCCAATTCCCTGGCTTGTTCGGCGCGCCCTTTCAGGAAAACCGGATGGTCTTCCGCACGCGCCTTGGCTTCGGTTTGGCCAGCCACGGGCAAGACAACAAGAAGCTCGGTGGATATATAAGCCGCAAAGCGGCGACCGAACGTCCTGCAATCCTGCCCCATGACCGTCCATGGGCGGTTCGGGCGCGTCGCTGCGGCGCTCCGGAACCTTTTTCAGCGCGACCACGCCCCTGTGGCGAGATCGGACCAATGGACCATCAGAAAGGATGGCCCGAATGCGCGAACGGCGGGCTCTCGCTGGGAGAACCCGCCGACCAATTCATCAGCGGCGCAGACCGAGCTTCTCGATCAGCGTCTGATAGCGTGCGTCGTCCTTGCGCTTGAGGTAGTCAAGCAGCGAGCGACGCAGAGAGACCAGAGCCAGAAGGCCACGACGGGAGTGGTTGTCCTTCTTGTGGTCCTTGAAGTGCTCGGTCAGGTTCTTGATGCGCTCGGAGAGGATCGCAACCTGGACTTCCGGCGAACCGGTGTCGCCCTTGGCGGTTGCAAATTCAGTCATCAATTCCGACTTGCGCTCGGCAGTAATCGACATCGTGTTTTCCTTTCAATCTGGAGGAAACGGGACGCCCACGGCCGGGATGTCGTCCAGCTGGGGCCAATGAAACAAGGCGCTTAAAAGCGCGATGTTGCGGCGCATATAGTGGAAATTGGCAACAAAAGCCAGTCCCATTCGCAAGCCGGCTCGGAGCCGCCGTTCAGAGCCATTTGCGCCAGCGGAAAAACAGCACCAGCGAGAACGCGACCAGGGCCATGAAGCCAAGGGCGGCGGGATAGCCGTAGGGCCACAGCAACTCGGGCATGTTCCAGGGCGAACTCGCGGGGTCGAAATTCATGCCCCAGATGCCGGCGAGAAAGGTCAGCGGGATGAAGATCGCCGAGACGATCGTCAGCACGCCGATGATCTCGTTGGTGCGCGATTGTGACAGCGACAGCTGCATCTCGATCAGGCCGATCATCGTTTCACGCTGGGATTCTACCGTTTCAGCCAGCCTGATCGAATGGTCGAGCGTGTCGTTGAAATAAACCTTTGTTTCAGCCGAGATGAAGGCTGCGTCGGAGCGGATCAGCGTGGTCAGCGCATCGCGCACCGGCATGATCGTGCGCTTGAGCTGGCTGGTTGCCCGGCGCAGGCCATGCAACTGGCTGATGTGCTGCTTCCTGGGGGCCGCCAGCAACTCGTCCTCGATGGCGTCGACCTTGTCGCCCGTCGCATCGACGATCGGGAAGTAGCTGTCGACCACCGCGTCGATCAGCGCATAAGCAAGGTAGTCGGCCTTGCGATGGCGCAGGCGGCTCGGGTTGGAGGTGCGGATGCGCTGACGCACCGGCTCGAACGGGTCGCCCTCACGCTCCTGGAAGGTGACGACGAACTTGTCGCCGAAAAAAAACGAGATCTGCTCGTAGCGGCTGGTCTTGGCGTCGTCGATCATCGAGAGCACGAAGAAGGCGTGATCGTCGAAGAAGTCGGCCTTGGAGCGCTGGCCGGTGTTGACCACGTCCTCCAGCGCCAGCGTATGGAGGCCGAAAATCCTGCCGATCTCTTCGATCAGGCCGACATTGGCGAGACCGACGCAATCGAGCCAGATCAATGGCCAATTGTTGCAAGCCGCCTCGACGTCGTCGAGGCTGGCATCATCGACGAATTCGCAGGTTTCGGGCGAAATCAGCGTCAGGTTGAGCGCCGACTGGCGCGCGGACGGGTCGGCGATCAGCGTGCCGGGTGACGCGCCGACCGGCGGGCGCGCGCTGGTGATGACCGCGACTGCCGGTGGTTTCAGCCAGTGCCATTGCGTCTTGCCCGCGGAATCATGTCTGCGATCCAATCGGAAACGGCACCGGCATACAAGTGTCAGGCAGTGAACACCCGCTTGGGCTTGAACATGCCCTGCTCGATGGCGCCGATGGCGACGAGCTTGCCGCGCGCGGTGGCGCAGGCCTCTTCAGCCTCGACCGGTGCATCGCGGCCGCGCACGATGACCGGGTTGCCGAGCCTGATCTTGGTCGCGGCCTCGTCGGTCACCGCAACCTGCGGCAGGCAGTCGAGTGCCGCCGAGGTGTCGACGACGAATTCGTCGATCGCGGTGAAGTCCCACTTGCCCTCTTCACCGTCCGGCTGGCCGGCGGTGCGAGCAGCTTCGAGTTCGGCGATGGTGACGAAGTCTTCTGATGTGAACGGGTCGACCTCGGTGCGGCGAAGCTCGGAGATATGGCCGAAGCAGCCGAGATCGCGCCCCATGTCGCGGGCAAGTGACCGGACATAGGTGCCCTTGCCGCAATCGATCTCGAAAACGGTGCGATCGGCACTGTTTTCGATGATCTCGAGGCGGCCGATTTCGACCTCGCGCGCCGGGATGTCGACAGTCTCGCCTTCACGGGCGAGGTCGTAGGCGCGCTCGCCGGCGATCTTGATCGCCGAGAACTGCGGCGGCGTTTGCATGATGACGCCGGTATAATTCGGCATGACCGCGCGGATCTCTTCTTCGGACGGGCGCTTGTCCGAGGTCTTGGTCACCGGACCCTCGAGGTCGTCGGTCGAACGCTCTTCGCCCCATGAGACGGTGAAGCGGTAGACCTTGGCGCCATCCATGACGTAAGGCACGGTCTTGGTGGCTTCGCCGAGCGCGATCGGCAGCATGCCGGAGGCGAGCGGGTCGAGCGTTCCGGCATGCCCAGCCTTTTCGGCATTGAACAGCCACTTGATCTTGGAAACGGCCTCGGTCGAGCCCATGCCCACTGGTTTGTCCAGCACCAGCCAGCCGGAGACGGGCCGGCCTTTCTTCTTGCCGCGACGCGACATGTCAGTCTTCCTTGTCTTCTTCGCCGTCGAGGTCGCGCGCCACTTCGGGCGAGCGCAGCAGATCGTTGATCTTGGCGAAATTGTCGTAACTGGTGTCCAGCCGGAAACGGAATTCCGGCATGTATTTCATCTGCCGCAAGGCAAAGGAAACGCGGCCACGGATGAACTTGGCGTATTTGTTGAGCGCGTCGATGACCGCATCAGTATCCTTGGCGCCAATCGGCGACACGAAGGCGGTGGCGATCTTGAGGTCAGGCGACATGCGCACCTCGGTGATCGAAATAACAGCCGTTTCGATCACCGGGTCGATGATTTCTCCGCGCGGGAGCATTTCGGAAAGCGCATGGCGCACCTGTTCGCCGACGCGAAGCTGGCGCTGTGATGGGCCTGAACTCTGAATACGCGACATGGTCCTGAAAATCCATATGTCGCAGGAGGCGGAATGGGACCGCGCTTCCTGCTGCACGAAAACGGACGGCGGCCGAACGGCCACCGTCTAGCACATCGGCCCGAAAATCGGATTTCGATTTTCGGAAAGCACGATGTGCCGGCACAAAGTTCTAGAGCGTCCTTTGCGCGTCCAAATGGACGCGCGGCGCTCTAGGCGATTAGGCAAATGCCAGAGGCTTTTAGAGCCTCCGGGTCACCATCTCCACGCGGAAGCACTCGATGACATCGCCAGCGCGCATGTCTTCGTAGTTCTGGAAGGCCATACCGCATTCCTGGCCGACCGGCACTTCGGAGACTTCGTCCTTGAAGCGCTTGAGCGTCTTGAGCGTGCCTTCGTGGATGACGACGTTGTCGCGGATCAGGCGGACACCCGCACCGCGTTCGACCTTGCCTTCGGTGACACGGCAGCCCGCGACCTTGCCGGTCTTCGTGATATTGAAGACTTCGAGGATCTCGGCGTTGCCGATGAAGGTTTCGCGGCGTTCCGGCGACAGCAGGCCCGACATCGCATCCTTAACGTCATCCACGAGGTTGTAGATGATGTTGTAGTAGCGGATCTCGATGCCCTGCTGCTCAGCGGCGTGGCGCGCCTGCGCATTGGCGCGGACGTTGAAGCCGATGATTGCCGCACCCGACGTCTCGGCGAGCGTGACGTCGCTTTCGGTGATGGCGCCGGCGCCGGAATGGACGATGCGGGCGCGCACCTCGTCGGTACCGAGCTTGTCGAGTGCTGCGATGATCGCTTCGACCGAACCCTGCACGTCACCTTTGATGATGAGCGGGAATTCCTTGAGGCCGGACGACTGCAGCTGCGACATCATCTGCTCGAGCGAGCCGCGCTGGGTGGCGTGCTTGGCGACAGCCTTGTCACGGGCCAGACGCTGGCGGTACTCGGTGATCTCGCGGGCACGGGCTTCGTTGTTGACCACCGCGAAGCGGTCGCCAGCCTGAGGCGTGCCCTGGAGGCCGAGAATCTCAACCGGCATCGCCGGCGGAGCCTCTTCGAGACGGTTGCCACGATCGTCGACCAGAGCGCGGACGCGGCCCCACTGGTCGCCGGCGACGAGAATGTCGCCTGGCAGCAGCGTACCGGTCTGGACCAGCACGGTCGCAACCGGGCCGCGGCCCTTGTCGAGCTTGGCTTCGATGACCACACCCTCGGCCGTACGGTCGGGGTTGGCCTTGAGGTCGAGAACTTCGGCCTGCAGCAGGATCGCTTCGAGCAGCTTGTCGAGATTGGTGCCGTTCTTCGCCGAAACCTCGACGTCGAGCACTTCACCGCCCATCGATTCCACGAAGACTTCGTGGCGCAGCAGTTCGGTACGCACCTTCTGCGCATCAGCCGACGGCTTGTCGATCTTGTTGATGGCAACAATGATCGGCACGCCGGCAGCCTTGGCATGGCTGATCGACTCGATGGTCTGCGGCATGACGGAATCGTCGGCCGCAACCACCAGGATCGCGATGTCGGTCGCCTGGGCACCACGGGCACGCATCGCCGTGAAGGCGGCGTGGCCGGGAGTGTCGATGAAGGTGATCTTCTGACCGTTCTTCTCGACCTGATAGGCACCGATGTGCTGGGTGATACCACCGGCTTCGCCCGAAACGACGTTGGCCTGACGGATCGCGTCGAGCAGCGAGGTCTTGCCGTGGTCGACGTGGCCCATGATGGTGACGACAGGCGGACGCGTAACCAGCGTCTCGCTGTGATCGGCGATGTCGAACAGGCCTTCTTCGATGTCGGACTCGGCGACGCGGCGAACCGTGTGGCCAAATTCGGAAGCGATCAACTCAGCCGTATCGGCGTCGATGACGTCGCCCGGCTTCAGCATCTGGCCTTGCTTCATGAAGAACTTCACGACATCGACGGCACGTTCGGACATGCGCTGAGCCAGTTCCTGGATGGTGATCGTCTCAGGAAGGATGACCTCACGCACGATCTTCTCGCGCGGCTCGTTGTGCATCGCACGCTTGAACTTCTCCTGACGACGACGCATCGCCGACAGCGAACGCGAACGGGCGTCGCCATCCCCCGAAGTCAGTGCCGTATTGAGCGTTAGCTTGCCGCGACGACGGTCTTCTTCCGTCTTGGTCTTGGCCGGACGGGCAACCTCGGGGGTAGCAATGCGGCGGATCGGCGAAGCTGCTGCCGAACCGGGGCCAACGCGACCCTTCGGCTTGGCTTCCACTTCGTCGGGCACATTGGCCTCGAGTGCTGCGGCAGGCGCACGGCGGCGCGCTTCGTCCTCGGCGCGGCGGCGGGATTCGGCCTCGGTCTTGAGACGGGCTTCTTCCTCGGCCTGGCGGCGAGCCGAATCCTCGCGCTCCTTGCGGCGGCGCTCGTCTTCTTCGGCGCGGCGGCGCGCGTCTTCGGCAGCGCGGGCACGATCTTCCTGTTCACGCACGACCGAGCCTTCGAGCGCGCGACGACGCGCATCCATCTCGCTGCGCGACAATGAGTTCAGCACCATGCCCGAGCGCTCGGGCTGGCGCGGCGCAGGCCGCGATGCTTCTTTCGCAACGGGCGCAGGAGCGGGAGCTGGCGCAGGTGTCGGCCGGGGAGCAGGAGCCGCCGCGACTGGCGTCGAAACAACCGGCGCCGCCGCCACAGGCGCAACCGGCGCCGCTACCGGAGCGGGCGCTGCTGCTGGCTGAGGCTTGGGCGCAAACACCGTCGCTGCCGTCGGCGTCGGCTCGTGCTTGTCGCCGGGCATGGAGAACTTGCGCTTCTTCGTCTCCACGACGACCTGCTTTGTGCGGCCGTGCGAGAAGTTCTGGCGTACCGTTCCCTGCTCCGATCCCGGGCGCTTCAGCGTCAAGGTCTTCTTCGGAGTGACGCTCAACGTGTTGTCATCGCCCGATTTAGTGTCGCTCATTCCATATCCTCTGCGGCATCATCGTCGTAGGCAATCGCCGCAATCATTGCCAGATCATCCGGGGATCCGCCCCGATATCGGTCAAGCGCAACCATGCGCTTCGCGACCGCCTTGCCCGCTTCTCCCGCGAGGACGGCAGCATGTATCACATTTGTTGCCCCCAATGCCAAACCCAATTCGGCTTCCGAAAAAAGTTTATAGGCAGGCGTTGCAGGCCCGCCGATATGCACTGTGGCCTTGCGGGCCTGGGTAATCTTGCGGACGCCGTCCTCGGCGCCCTCGTAAGCATGGAGTACTAAAAGCGCCTTGCCGGCGCGGACCGTCGAGTCGACCTTGGCTGCACCTAGTGCCACCAGACCGGCCTTTCGGGCAAGCCCGAGCGCGCCAAGTGCTGACCTGACGAGCAGGTTGTCCACCATGGCGCCCAAATCGGGCGGCACGACGACCTGCGCCTTGAAGGCGCGGGCAAACATGCCCTTGGCCTCGGCCTTGTCGATATGTAGGCGGTCGGCCGTCACCCAGCAACCGCGGCCGGGCAGATTTCTCTTGAGGTCCGGAAAAACGGTCGAATCCGGGCCGACGACGAAACGGATAAGATTATCCGGTTCGGCGCTCTTGCGCGTGACGATGCAGGTGCGATCGTTCATCTCGTCCAAGGGGTTCTCCGGCCGGCCTCACGTCACTCACCGGCGACGTCGGCTGGCTCTTCCTCGGACGCAATCTCGTCCTCGGAAATCCAACCAACCATGCGTCGGGCAGCAACGACCATCTGTTCTGCATCGGTGCGCGACACGCCGTAGTCGGCAAGCACGCCTGGGAAGAACTTGGTCTCTCCGTCCTTGCGTTCCTTCCAGCCGACGAGATCGTCGGCGGCATAGCCGGCGAAGTCCTCGACCGTCTTCACACCATCATTGCCGAGCGCCACCAGCATTGCAGTGGTGATGCCGGGGATCTCGCGCAGCTCGTCCTGGACGCCGAGCGCCTGACGCTTCTCGTCGTGCTCGGCTTCGATCTTGCCGAGATATTCGCGGGCGCGGGTCTGGATCTCGGAGGCGGTGTCCTCGTCGAAGCCGTCGATCGATGCGATTTCGTCGGCATCGACGTAGGCGACTTCCTCAACCGAGCTGAAGCCTTCCGATGCCAGCACCTGGCCGACCATCTCGTCGACATCGAGCGATTCCATGAACAGGGTCGAACGCTCGACGAATTCCTTCTGGCGGCGCTCCGACTCTTCCTGCTCGGTGAGGATGTCGATGTCCCAGCCGGTCAGCTGCGAAGCCAGACGCACGTTCTGGCCGCGACGGCCGATGGCCAGCGATAGCTGATCGTCAGGAACCACGACTTCGATGCGCTCTGCGTCTTCGTCGAGAACGACCTTGGCGACTTCAGCCGGCTGCAACGCGTTGACGATGAACGAGGCAGCCGAAGGCGACCATGGAATGATGTCGATCTTTTCGCCCTGCAACTCGCCGACGACGGCCTGGACGCGCGAGCCACGCATACCAACGCAGGCGCCGACCGGGTCGATCGAGCTGTCACGCGAGATGACGGCGATCTTGGCGCGCGAACCGGGATCGCGGGCAACCGACTTGATCTCGATGATGCCGTCATAGATTTCAGGCACTTCCATGGTGAACAGCTTCGCCATGAACTGTGGATGGGTACGCGACAGGAAGATCTGCGGACCGCGCTGCTCGCGGCGCACGTCGTAGACGTAAGCGCGGACGCGGTCGCCGTATTTGTAGTTTTCGCGGGGGATCAGCTCGTCGCGGCGGATGATCGCTTCGCCACGGCCGAGATCGACGATGACGTTGCCGTATTCGACGCGCTTGACCGTGCCGTTGACGATCTCGCCGATGCGATCCTTGTATTCGTCGTACTGGCGGTCGCGCTCGGCTTCACGCACCTTCTGGACGATGACCTGCTTCGCCGACTGGGCGGCGATGCGGCCGAAATCCATCGGCGGCAGCTGTTCGGCGATGAAGTCGCCGAGCTGCGCATCGGGATTGCGTTCGCGTGCCGAGCTCAGCGCGATCTGGATGGCGTAGTCATCGACCTTCTCGACGACTTCCATCAAGCGCTGCAGCTTCATCTCGCCCGTGTTCGGGTTGATGTCGGCGCGGATGTTGGTCTCTTGACCATAGCGCGAGCGCGCTGCCTTCTGGATCGCGTCGGCCATGGCGGCGATGACGATCGACTTGTCGATCGACTTCTCGCGGGCGACCGCATCGGCGATCTGCAGCAGTTCGAGCCTGTTGGCGCTTACAACCATTGTCTTTCTCCCGGAGCGTCCGGCCGGATCAGGTCCAGCCGTTGGGCTCTATCAATCTTCCGTTTCGGTTTCTTCGTCTTCCGGCGCATCTTCGGGTTCGCCGCGACGCTTCCGTGCTTCCTTGCGCGCCTGATTGTCCTTGCTCAGGGCATCGCGAATGAGATCGTCGGTGAGGATCAGCCGTGCCTCGGAAATTGCCTCGAAAGGCACACGCACGGTCGGCTCCTCGCCATAGGCAGCCTGGTCACGCTGGATCAGGACACCTTCTTCGTCGACCTCGGCGATCTTGCCGCGGAAGCGCTTGCGGTCGGCAACCATGACCGAGGTCTCCATCTTGACGATGTGACCGATCCAGTTGCCGAAATCCGACTTGCGGACCAGCGGCCGGTCGATGCCCGGCGACGAAACTTCGAGATGATACGCCTTTTCGATCGGATCATCGACATCGAGAGCAGGCGAAACCGCGCGGCTCACTTCTTCGCAATCCTGGACGGTCATGGTGCCGTCTTCGCGCTCGGTCATGATCTGCAGCGTCAGCCCGCTCTGCCCCGACAGGCGGATGCGAACGAGGCGGAAGCCGATCGCGCGAAGGACGGGCTGAACGATCAGAGCGATGCGGGCGTCGATGCCGGTCTCGCGGATGATGCGGTCATCGCCTGTCTGTTCGACTGCGTTTTCGGTCATAGAATCTCCAGACGGTCGGCAGGTAACAAAAAAGAGCGGGACCGGGTGGACCCACTCTTCGTCATACCGACCAAGAATTTGAGGCTGATATAGCCGAAGGCGGCGCGCCTTTCAAGTCCTGTGGCCGGCAGCGTCCACTGCCACCTGTTTAGCCGACCATTGCGCCAGCTGCATGGCAAACATGCGCAGACACCCCTACCGCTTCCCTTTGCGTCACCTATATTTGCTGCGTTGCACAAGAAATGATGATGCGATGCAAAACAGGATAAAGAGATGAACACCCGCAAGCCCCTTGGCCGCATTGGCGAACTGGTCCGCACCTTTGGTAGCGCCGTCGCTGCCGCAGCAGCCGTCGAACGCGGTCATCGCCCAACAAACCAGGACCTGGTGATGCTCGGCATCGACCCGCTCCACTACGACCGCATTCGCAAATACTGAATACAGGCATTCAGGGTAGAGAGCGCACCGCTGGACGCGTCATTGGCGATTGCCGAGATGTGACCAGCCGGGCAGTGCTCCGGAGCGGCCGGTTATCTTGACCGTCGCTCTGTCCCTGGGTCTTCCGCCTCGCTGTCGAGGCAAGCAAAAAGCCGAGGCCGGTATTCCGGACCTCGGCTTTTTTTCGACCGAACGGTCTCAGTCTTCGTTGGCGCCGAGCTGGGCCAGCACCTTGCCGCGGCCACGGGCGCGCAGGTAGAGCGGCAGCAGCACGGCCGTCGCAGCCAGCAGCAGAAGCACGATCGCAATCGGCGAATGCACCAGGATCGTCGGGTCGCCCTGGCTGATCGCCAGCGCGCGGCGCAGTTGCTGCTCCGCCATCGGTCCAAGGATCAAGCCCACGACCACGGGCGCAATCGGATAGCCGAAGCGGCGCAGGCCATAGCCGAGCAGGCCGAATGCCAAAAGCATGCCGAGCTCGAACGTCGAGGGGTTGGCGCCAATGGTGCCGAGCGTCGCAAACAGAAGAATGCCCGAGTAGAGCCAGGGCAGCGGGATCGTCAGCAGCCGGACCCAGACGCCGATCAGCGGCAGATTGAGCACCAAGAGCATCAGGTTTGCGACCAGCAGCGAGGCGATCAAGCCCCAGACGAGCTGCGGGTTGGTGGCAAACAGCAATGGGCCCGGCTGCAAGCCGAACTGCTGGAAGCCGGCGAGCATGATCGCGGCAGTCGCCGTCGTCGGCAGGCCGAGCGTCAGCAACGGCACCAGCGTACCGGCAGCCGAGGCATTGTTGGCCGCTTCCGGACCAGCAACGCCTTCGATGGCGCCATGGCCAAACTCTTCAGGCTTCTTGGCCAGGTTCTTTTCCACAGAATAGGACAGGAAGGTGCCGATTTCAGCGCCGCCTGCCGGCATCGCGCCGATCGGGAAACCGATTGCGGTGCCGCGCAGCCACGGTTTCCACGACCGGCTCCAGTCCTCGCGCGTCATCCACACCGAACCCTTGATCGCCTGGATGGTCGAATCGCCGCCCTTGCTGGCGGCAACGCTAAGCGCTTCGCCGACGGCGAAGAGCGCAACCGCAAGTGTCGTCACCTCGATGCCGTCGAGCAGGTCGGGGATGCCGAAGGCCAGGCGCGCCTGGCCGGTCTGCAGGTCGATGCCGATCAGCCCGAGTCCAAGACCGATGAACAGCGCGGTCAGTCCGCGCAGCGTCGAGTCGCCGAAGGCGGCGGAGACGGTCATGAAGGCCAGGATCATCAGCGCGAAATATTCGGCCGGGCCGAAAGACAGCGCCATCTTGACGACTGTCGGCGCGATGAAGGCAAGGCCGATGGTGGCAAGTAGTCCGGCAACGAAAGAGCCGATGGCGGCAGTCGCCAGTGCCGGGCCGCCGCGCCCGGCGCGCGCCATCTTGTTGCCTTCGAGTGCGGTGACGATAGAGGCACTTTCACCCGGCGTATTGAGCAGGATCGACGTCGTCGAGCCGCCATACATGCCGCCGTAATAGATGCCGGCAAACATGATCAGCGAACCTGCGGGATCAAGCTTGTAGGTGACGGGCAAAAGCAGGGCGACGGTCAGTGCCGGGCCGATGCCGGGAAGCACGCCGACAGCCGTGCCGAGCGTCACGCCGATCAGCGCATAGAGCATGTTCATCGGCTCAAGTGCCGTGAGCAGTCCCTGCGCGAGCAGACCAAAGGTATCCATTTAGAGCCGAGCTCCCTTGATAATCGCTCAGAACAGCAGGTGTTCGAGCGGGCCGGCGGGCAGCGAGAGCTGCAGTCCCTTGGCGAAAATGACCCAGACGACGAAAGAAAGCACGATGCCGATGGGAATCGTCTTCCACAGCGGGCCGCGTCCGAAGGCGCGCGCCGTCGCTGCGAAGAGCAATGCGGTGGCGATCGAGAAGCCGGCTGCCTTGAGCAGCAGCATCTGCGCTGCAAGTCCACCAACGATCCACAGGATCGGGCTGATCTCCTGTTTCTCGCGCTCGGGAAAATCTCCGCGAAAAGCTTCGAAAACCGTCCAGATCGACAGGCCGAAGAAGGCCACAGCGATCACATAGGGAAACGTCGTCGGACCGACGCGGGCATAGCTGGCGCCGGCGCCATGGCTGGCGGTACTCCAGGCGATGACCACAGACACCGCCATCAAAAGGGCGGCGATGGCAAGCGCCGCCCAATCGGGGCGGCGCCTTTCTTGTTGCTGGCTGTCCAGGCTCATTTCACCAGGCCGATGTCTTTCAGGATCGCGGACGTCGCCTCGGTGTCCTTCTTCAGCTGGGCCGTGAAGTCGTCGCCGGCGAGGTAGGTGTTGGCCCAGCCCTTGTCAGCGAGAATCTTCGTCCACGAGGCCGAGGTCACCATCTTCTCGACGTCGGCGAGAACGGCAGCCTTCTGCTCGGCCGAGATGCCGGGAGCAGCAGCGACCATGCGCCAGTTCTGGATCGAGACGTCAACGCCGCCTTCCTTAAAGGTCGGGGCATCGATGCCTTCGACCTTGGCGTCGGACGAGATGCCGATGATGCGCAGCGTGCCGGCCTTGATCTGCTCGGCGAACTCGCCGTAGCCGGAAATGCCGACGGTCACCTGGCCGCCGAGGATGGCAGCAAGAGCCTCGCCACCGCCGGAATAGGCGATGTAGTTGACCTTGGTCGGGTCGACGCCGGCTGCCTTGGCAATCAGGCCGGCCGTGATGTGGTCGGTGCCGCCGGCCGAACCGCCGCCCCAGGACACCGCGCCTGGATCAGCCTTCAGCTTGGCAATGAGGCCCGCCATGTCCTTGATGTCGGACGCGGCCGGAACAACCAGCGCTTCGAATTCGCCGGTCAGTCGCGCGATCGGGGTGACCTGGTCGAGCGTGACGGGCGAGGCGTTGGTGAGGATGGCGCCGACCATGACGTAGCCGCCGACGATCAGCTGTGCCGGATCGCCATTTGCCTGGTTGACGAACTGGGCGAGACCGATGGTGCCACCGGCGCCCGGGACGTTGTTGACCTGGACCGAGTTGGAGATCTTCTCATCCTGGAGCGCGGTCTGCATCGAACGCGCGGTCTGGTCCCAGCCGCCGCCAGGCGCTGCCGGTGCCATGATCTTGTAGTCGGCGGCGGCGGCCGGCAGGGCAATCGCGCCCGCGATGATGGATGCCAATACGAACTGCTTCATTGCTGTTCCTCCCTTGCCCGCATGCGCGGGGCAAAATGCTTTTCAGTTTCGAAGCCCGCGCCTGAGGCAGCGTCCCGGAACCTGGGGAGAAGGAACTGGCCGGCCTAAGGGCCTGCCATGACAGCAGCGTTTCCCGGCCCCTCTGCGCGGCGGTGAGAACCGCCGTCGGGTAGCCTTAGCGGAAACGTGTTCGAAGTCCTCCCGAACTTTCCGAGCCTCGCCGCCTCCAACGGATGGGCCAAAACTTCCCTATCGCAGCAACCTGACATCAGACTGACACCGATGCAACAGCTTGGGAACAACCTGCCGTCAAGGACTGCGCAGGGCCTCGTTCCAGTGCTCGATGACGCGCGAACGCTTGACCTGGTCGAGATAGACCATCAGGCCGGGACTGACCGGCACCGGGCGCAATTGCCCGCCCAGCACCTCCTGCATCCGGTTGGCAGTGTTTTCACCCGAAACCTCCGGGTTGACGGCAGCGATCTGCAATTCGCGCGCCATCACCGTCTGACCCTCGGCCGACATGAAGTATTCGAGATAGCGGCGGCCAAGGTCGGGCGACTTGGCGGCGGCCGGCACCAGGCCGATGCGCGACATGACCACCGTGTAGTCCTTGGGCAGGACGATGCCGACATCGGGATTGCGCGCCGCCCAGTCGGCGGCATAGGAGCCCAATATGTTGTAGCCGAGCACGAAGCGGCCGTCGGCGATGCGTTCGAGGATCGCCCCGCTGGTCGAGTAGAGCTTCACCCCCGCCGCCCCCATGGCGCGGATCACCGACCAGATGTCGGGATACTGCTCCTGGTCGCGTGCCATGAACATGAAGCCGACGCCGGAGCGCTCGATGTCGTAGGTGGCTATGCGGCCATAGACCTTGTCGCCCTGGGTCTTGAGAAAGTCGACAAACTGCCCGCGCGTCGCCGGCGGCGGGGCGTCCCTGAAGCTCGGCTTGTGGTAGACGAAAACTGCCGGCTCGTAGGTCAGCGCATAGGCGGTATCGCGCCAGTTGGCCCAGCGCGGCCAGCGCTCGGACAAAGGCAGCCGGCTTTCCTGGGCGTAACCATCATTGGCGAGCTTGACCTGGAGGTCCATGGCCGAGGAAAAGGCGATGTCGGCGGTGCCCTTGCCGGTGTCGGTCTCGGCGACGACGCGGTCGTAGATGTCAACGGTCTGGAGATCCTCGTACCTGACGGCGACACCGGGATTGGCTTTCTGGAAGCCTTCGATCATCGGCTTGGCCAATGGTGCGTCGAGCGAGGAATAAACGACGAGCGTGCGCGCGTCCGAAGCGCCATTGAGTGCCGGAAAGACGGTGACTTCGGCCCGTGCGGGCACCGAGAGGCAAAGAAGGGCGGTGAAGATGGCCAGGCGCATGATCGCCGGACCATGCAACAGCAGAGCCCGCCGCACAACGGCGAAGCACTGACGATGCACATCGCAGGCTCTGGACCTTTGATCGGCGAATGGGCATCGTCCTGACGGGGCGGGCAAGGAGCATACGGGTGCGCATTCTGGTGGTGGAGGACAACGCGACGCTGGCCGGGGGGCTGGCGGCGGTGCTCAAGGGCAGCGGCTATGCCGTCGACGTCGTCGGCGACGGCGCGTCCGCGGTGGCGGTTCTGGCCACCGAGCGCTTCGACCTCGTCATCCTCGACCTCAACCTTCCCGAGATGGACGGCCTGGACGTGCTGCGCACCATGCGCGGGCGCCAGCACGATGCGGCAGTGCTGATCCTGTCAGCGCGCCACTCGCTCGACGAGCGGGTCAAGGGGCTCGACCTCGGTGCCGACGACTACATGGTCAAACCGTTCGACGTCGGCGAGTTGGAGGCCCGGGTGCGCACGCTGTTGCGTCGCCGCGCCGGGCTCAAAGCAGCGACAGTCACCTTCGGCGAGGTCGCGCTCGACCTCAACACGCGCAGCTTCTCGTCGCGGGGCGCTGCCATCGACATTCCGGCGCGGGAACTGGCGCTGCTCGAAACCCTGTTCATGCGCGCCGGCAAGGTCGTCGCCAAGCAGGCGATCATCGAATCGCTCGCTGGCTTCGACGAGGACCTGAGCGCCAACGCCATCGAGCAATATGTCAGCCGCCTGCGCAAGCGCCTCGCCCCTTACGGCCTGACGGTGCGGACAGCACGCGGCATCGGCTATTATCTCGAAAAGATCCAAAGCCCCTGATGCCGCGGACGAGGCTCTATTCGCTCCGCCGCCGGCTGCTGTTGTGGCTGCTGGTGCCACTCGTCACCATCGGCCTGATCGCGCTCGCCGACACCTACCGCGAGGCTGTCGATACGGCGAATGCCGTCTCCGACCGCGTGCTCGCCGGCTCGGCGCTGGCCATCGCCGAACGCGTGGTGGTGGCAGAGGATGGCGCGCTCGAGGTGGATATCCCCTACGTCGCGCTCGAAATGCTGACCTCTGCGGCGCAGGACCGCGTCTTCTACCGCGTCGACGGGCCTGACGGCTTCATCACCGGCTACCAGACGCTGCCGGTGATCGAGGGCCTCGACCAGGAGGAAAGCGGCTATGCCGACGCCAGTTTCCGCGGCGAGCCGATCCGCCTGACCTCGCTGTCGCGCGCCGCCTCGACGGGCGCAACCTCGATCCCTTTCGTGGTCACCATCGCCGAAACGACGATCGCCCGCACCCAGCTGGCGCAGACCATCCTGCTGCGCTCGGCACTGCGGCTCGCCATCCTGATCGGCAGTGCGGCAGCCATCGTCTGGTTTGCCGTTACCTTCTCGCTTCGCCCGCTCTACCGGCTGCGCGACGCCATTGCCGAGCGCAATCCCGACGATCTCCACCCGATCGAGCAATCGGTGCCCAAGGAGGTGCGCGGCCTTGTCGACACGGTCAATTCCTTCATGGGCCGGCTCGGTTCAGCACTTGGCGCGATGCGGCATTTCACCGGCAATGCCAGTCATCAGCTGCGCACGCCGCTGACCATCATCCGCACCCAGCTGGCGCTCGCCTCGCGTGCCCACTCACTCGAGGAAGCGCGCCGCGCCGCCCGCATCGGCGACGAGGCGGTGGCGCATGCCGAGCGCGTCATCGCCCAGTTGCTGCTGCTCGCCAAGGTCGACGAGGCGGCAACCGACAGGCTGAAGAACCTCGGCGCGGTCGACCTGACCGAGCTTGCCCGGCAGCTCACCGCCGACCGCGTCACCCAGGCCCACGCCGCCGGCATCGACCTCGGCTTCGAGGGCGAAGAGGCGCTCTACCTGCGCGGCGAACCGATGCTGCTCAGCGAGATGATCCGCAACCTGATCGAAAACGCGCTGTCATATGCCGGCAGCGGCGCCGAGGCGACCGTCAAGGTGCTCGACGGCGGCACCGACGTGGTGCTGGAGGTCGAAGACACCGGACCGGGCATTCCGGCGTCAGAACTCGAAAGCGTGCGCCAGCGCTTCGTGCGCGGGCGCGAGGGCGACAAGCCCGGTGCCGGCCTCGGCCTGCCGATCGTCGAGGAGATCGCCTCACTGTTTGGCGGACGGCTGGAGCTTTTGCCAGGCGCGGACGGACGCGGGCTCAGGGTGCGGGTGGCATTCGGCAAGGCGGAGGGGTGAAGGCTCCTACCGCCCTTTTGGAGGCCTACCCGGCGAGGGAAATCAGTGTTTGGCGAGACGCGCTTGCCCTGCAAATGCCTCGACTAGGGTTTTTGTCCAATCGGTGCCGTCGCTACGCTAGTCTACAGCCATTGCGGCATGGATTCCCGACACTCTCCGCTCGTTTCACTCGCTCACGAGATCGGGAATGACGGGCTTCATGTGTCTTCAACGCTAATCTCCAACGCTTGCGTTTCGGCGATTGCCAGTCAACCTCGCGCATATGCACACCGTCGATCTGCTTATGCCAAACGCAGCGATTGGACATTTGCTGAGGGGTCTCCCACAATTCCGTCATTCCCGACCTCGTGAGCGAGTGAAACGAGCGGAGAGTGTCGGGAATCCATGCCGTGACGCGGAAGACAAGCACTGTCGGTCCCAGCCTTACGGCCGGGCTTCCTGCCCCGTCCAACACCTTAACCCTCCCCTTCGGTGCACCACCCGGCGCTCGCTATGGCTCCGGGCGCTCGTCGTAGGAAAAGGCAATCGTTGGCTTTCCTCGCCATTGGCCACCACTCCTCACCCCACGAGGGAGAAGGGGTGCCGCCGCCTAAACCCTGATGAACGTCAGATACGCCGGGGTGCGGTTTTCGCGGATCGCCTTGGCTTCGTAACGGGTGCGGGTCCAGCCCTCGTAGGGCGTGTGCCAGTCGGCGGCGTCGGCGGCCTGCCAGTCGAAGGCAGGATGGGCGCGGCAGTGCTGCAGCGTCCAGTTCACATAGGTGTCGATGTCGGAGGCAAAGCGGAACTTCGCGCCGGCCTTCAGCACGCGGGCGAAGCGGTCGAGATTGACCGGGCTGACGAAGCGTCGCTTCCAGTGCTTCTTCTTGCGCCACGGGTCGGGATAAAGCAGGTCGATGCCGTCGAGCGAGGCCTCCGGCAGCCAGTCGAGCAGTTGGGTAGCGTCTTCGTCATAGAGGCGGATATTGGCGAGCGGCTTTTCATGGAGCGCTGCCGCCATCTTGGCCATGCCGTTGACGAAGGGCTCGATGCCGATGAAGCCGTCACCGGGATTGTTCGCGGCGAGATGGCGAAGATGCTCGCCGCCGCCGAAACCGATCTCGAGCCGGACTTTCGAAACCTCGGCTTCGAACATGGTGCGGAGATCGGCGGGAGCGGCCACGCCAAGGTCGATGCCAAGGCGGGCCAATCCAGTTTCAAGCGCATCCGCCTGATACGGGCGGATGGCCTTACCGCGCCGACGCCCGAAAAAGGCTTCGCTGGTGCGAGTGCGGCGCGGTTCTTGTTCCATGAAAACTACGGTCGCCTCAGGCGGCGACCGCATCCTTGAGAGCCTTCACCAGGTCGGTCTTTTCCCACGAGAAAGAACCGTCGCGACCAGCCTTGCGGCCGAAATGGCCGTAGGACGAGGTCTTGGCGTAGATCGGCTTGTTGAGGTCGAGGTGACGGCGGATGCCCGACGGCGACAGGTCCATGACCTGGCGCAGCGCGTCTTCCAGCACCGCCTCATCGACCTTGCCGGTGCCGTGCAGGTCGACATAGACCGACAGCGGCTGGGCAACGCCGATGGCGTAGGATAGCTGGATGGTGCAGCGCTCGGCAAGCTTGGCAGCAACGACGTTCTTTGCGAGGTAGCGCGCGGCATAGGCTGCCGAACGGTCGACCTTGGTAGTGTCCTTGCCGGAGAACGCGCCGCCGCCATGCGGAGCTGCGCCACCGTAGGTGTCGACGATGATCTTGCGGCCGGTCAGGCCGGCATCGCCGTCTGGACCGCCGATGACGAACTTGCCGGTCGGGTTGATGTACCAGTTGCAGTCATTGGCGATCTCGAGTTCGCCAAGGGCTTCGCGGATGTAAGGCTCGACGACCTTGCGGACCTTGCCCGAATCCCAGCTGCCGTCGAGGTGCTGGGTCGAAAGCACGATCTGCGTGACTTCGTGGGCCTTGCCGTCCTGGTAGCGCACGGTGACCTGGCTCTTGGCGTCAGGACCGAGCTTGCCGGCATCGCCCTTGTTTTCGTGGCGGGCAGTGGCAAGCAGTTCCAGTATCTTGTGGCTGTAGTAGATCGGCGCCGGCATCAAATCAGGCGTCTCACGGCAGGCATAGCCGAACATGATGCCCTGGTCGCCGGCACCTTCTTCGCCCTGGCGGTCGGAAGCGCTGTCGACGCCCTGGCCGATGTCGGGCGACTGGCCGTGCAGCAGCACGTCAATGCGGGCGGTCTTCCAGTGGAAGCCGGCCTGCTCGTAGCCGATGGCGCGGATGGCCTTGCGGGCCACCGACTTGAACTTGGACGGGTTGACGACCGGATGGCCGGCGGCGTCCTTCACGATCTGGCCGTTCTTGTCTTTCTTCAGCAGCGTGTCCGGCACGCGAACTTCGCCGGCGATCACGACGCGGTTGGTGGTTGCCAGAGTTTCGCAGGCAACGCGGACCTTCCACGGATCCATGCCGGTCTTTTTGGCTTCACGGTAGACGAGATCGACGATCTCATCGGAAATGCGGTCGCACACCTTGTCGGGGTGACCTTCGGATACGGACTCGGAAGTGAAGAGATAATTCTGCCGCTGCACGGGATGTCCCCTCTGGAAAGCGACCGGCGCGATGCCGATCATTTGGCGCGACACGTGTTAGCGAAGCGTGCCAGACCTCGTCAAGCAGGCTTTCGTCGCGGAAGCACTGTTAATGCGAGGGAGTGGCGACGGCGCATCGCCGTCGCACTCGCGCACCGGCCCGAAGATCAGAACCGATTTTCAGAAAGCACGCTGCACTGTTTAGGTAGTCGGGGCGCCGCTTGCGCATCCGGTCGGACGCCCGGCGCCCCGATTCTACTGGTCTTCGTCGTCGGCCAGGACCTTAGCCAACTCGATTACCTTGCGCCGAACCTTGGGGTTGGAAATCCGGGCAAAGGCGCGGTTGAGCTGAAGCCCTTCGGCGCTCGAGAGAAAATCGACCACAAAAGACGTGGACGAGTCTTCCGACAGGCCTTTGTGCTCGCTGCCCTCGGCGCCAGGGGCATCCTCGAAGAAGAAGGCGACCGGAACGCTCAGGATCTGAGCGATGGCTTGCAGGCGACTCGCTCCGACTCGGTTGGTTCCTTTTTCGTACTTCTGGATCTGCTGAAAAGTAATACCGAGGCTCTCTCCAAGCTTCTCCTGGCTCATCCCTAGCATATTGCGTCGCAGGCGAATGCGTCCGCCGACGTATACGTCGGTCGGATTTGGCTTTTTCTTGTTCTCTTTTTCCACTGTCTTTCCTCGCCGGATTTTTCCAGCTTATTATTTGGGCAGGTAACCCATTTCAGGGCAGTTTATGACGCCCGGGTGTGGACGTTGATTGGCACAGCTTCTGGCTGCGCGGCGACATATGAGTTTCTAACAACCGCAGTGTCAATTCGCCCTGAGCCTCTGTCTGAGCTTCAAGCCACTTGCCGCAAGGGCAATCAACAACATGATCAGGAAACCGTTAACGCGCGAAAGCGGCGGCGAGGCAGCGCCAATGGCGGCCACCGGAAGCGAGACATCGATGGTGCCGCGAACATTCATCGCAAGTGCATCCACAACTCGCCCGCTTGGGTCGATAATGCCGGAAATTCCTGTGTTGGCCGCGCGCAGGACCGGCAACCCGTTTTCGACCGCGCGGACCTGCGACTGCCGGAAATGCTGGTACGGACCCGGAGTGTCGCCAAACCACGCGTCGTTGGTCACGTTCACAATAATCCCAGTTGACGCTGCGTCAACTGCAACCAGACGGGGAAAGATTATTTCGTAGCAGATGAAGGCCGATGCCTTGAGCCCGCCGGGCAGGTCGAGCGGCCGCCGATTGGCACCGGCGGAGAAATTCATCGGCCCGGCGACGAGTTGCGTCAGCCCGATCCGCTCCATCAGGCCGGCAAACGGGATGTACTCGCCGAAAGGAACGAGATGGACCTTGTCGACGGCGTCGACGATCTCACCCTTGTCGTTGATGCTGACGACCGAATTGTAATAGCGCGCTTCCTCGCCGGCACCCGATTCGCCTTCGGCGCGTACCGTACCGGCCATCAGCGTCTGTCCGTCGCTCAGCATGTCACCGATCGCCACCAGCGCATCCGGCCGCTCGGTGAACAGGAACGGCACCGAGGTCTCAGGCCAGATGACAAGGTCCGGCTTCTTCGCACCCGCCTTGGGCGCCTCGGCCGAGAGCTGCAGCATGCTGGCAAAGATTCGGTCGCGGACGCGGCCATCCCATTTCTCGCTGAGGTCGATATTGGGCTGGACAATGCGGACGTTGACGGTCCGCTCCACCGGTTGGGCGGGCCTGGACAGCTTGAAATAGCCATAGCCTGCATGGGCCGCGGCCAGCACCGCGACCAGCGCGAAGCCCAGCTTGAGATTGCGGCGATCGGCGAGCAGCGCCGGCATGGCGAAGACGAACACCGCCAGCACGTTCATGCCGGTGACGCCTGTTATCGTCACGCTCTGCATGAACAGCGGCATCGGCATGGCGGCAAAGCCGAGAGGGTTCCACGGAAAGCCGGTGAACAGGAAGGTGCGCAGCCACTCGATCAGGCCGAAGGCGAAGGCTAAAGCCGCGATGCGGCCAATGCCGTCGCTCCACAACAGCCGCGCCAACGCGGCGGCAAAGCCATAGAAGAACGCCAAGATCAGCGGGATGCCGACAACGGCAAAGGGCAGTGCCCAGGCAAAACTCTCGGCTTCGACCAGAAGCGCGCCGCCGACCCACCACAGCCCGGCCAAGAAGTAGCCGAAACCGAACCACCAGCCAGTGGCGAAGGCCGGCATGAGGCGACGCAGGAAGCCTGCCGGGCTGTCGGCGACGGCACCGTCGAGCAACCAGACCAGGATCGGGAATGAGACGAAACAGGCGGCGAAGAAATCATAGGGCGCCTGGCCCAGGACGGCAAAGGCGCCGGCCACAAAGGCGACAAGCGCCCTTTTCCATCCCCACAGCAGAATTATCCGCCCAGCGTGGCGCTCCATCCGTGCCCTCGTCGCAGAATCACGGATCGAAGGTGTAGCAGCACCGCAAGGCGGCACCAAATGGCGGACCGCCCGAAAACAGGCTCACGCCTGTTCAGCCTTGGCGCGACGGCGACGCTCGCTCTTGACGCTGTGGACGATGCGGACGCGCTTGACGCGGCGCGGGTCGGCATCGAGCACATGGAACTCGAAGCCGGGGATCGCCTGCACCACTTCGCCACGCGCCGGCACGCGGCCGAGCGCGTTGAAGATCATGCCGCCAATGGTGTCGACATATTCGCTGTGCTCGCCGGGCGAGAATTCCTCACCGAGGACCTTGGCGACTTCCTCGATCTCGGCCTTGCCGTCGACGACATAAACGCCGTCGCCGGCCTGGGTGATCATCGGCTCGTCGTCGTCATGCTCGTCTTCGATGTCGCCGACGACCATCTCGACGATGTCTTCGAGCGAAACCAGCCCGTCGGTACCGCCATATTCGTCGATGACCAACGCCATCTGGGTGCGCGTCGCCTGCATGCGGGTCATCAGGTCCGACGCCAGCATGGAGGGCGGCACGAACAGCACCGTGCGGATCAGGTTCAGTTCGCCGATGTTGCGCTTGAGGTCGACCTGGGCGAGGTCGATCTGCACGTCGGCGGGCTGCGGCGTCTTGCGCGCCCTGCCCTTCTTGACGCGGGCGCCGCGGGTGATGTGGGCGAGCACGTCGCGGATGTGGACCATGCCGCGCGGATCGTCGAGCGTCTCGACATAAACCGGCATGCGCGAATGGCCCGACTGTTCGAACACCGCAAGCAGCTCGCCAAGTGTCGTCGACAGCTCGATCGCCTCGATGTCGGCACGCGGCACCATGACGTCCTCGACCCTGACTTCGCGGAGCCGAAGGATGTTGTTGAGCATGGCGCGTTCGCCGGGCGAAAACGAATCAGCATCGCTGCCGGTTTCGGCCAGCGCGTCGACAATTTCCTCACGGATATTGGTGCCGTTGCTGCGGTGGCGGAAAAGCCTGGTCAGCCGCTCGATGAAGGATGGCCTATCGGCCTGGGGGTCGTGCGTCGCTGGTAACGGCGCACTGCTACTAGGTCCGTCCTCGGTCTGGTCGGAGGCTCTTGCCGCGGTTCCCGTATCGGGCGTGGCGGCAGTCTCTTGCTTGTCGTTCATCGTCTTCCGGTCGTTGTTCGTCCCTGTTACGCGTAGGGATCGGGAATGGCAAGCCTCGCCAGAGCCTGGCGCTCCAGGGCCTCCATCTCCTCGGCCTCCTCGTCGGTCTCGTGATCATACCCCAAAAGGTGCAGGAGTCCGTGGATTATGAGGTGGGTGATGTGGTTTTCGAGCGGCTTGCCTTCAAGCTCGGCCTCGCGCACGACGGTCTCATAGGCAAGCACGATGTCGCCGAGCATCGGCGGCAGCGGGTCGCCCGGCGCCATCGGAAAGGCCGGGAACGACAGCACGTTGGTCGGCTTGTCCTTCTGGCGCCATTCGGCGTTGAGGCTCTGGATGGCGTCGTCGTCGGTAAAGACGAGGCTCAGTTCGACGCCGTCGATGACCTCGACCTCGGCCTCGGCCAGCGCGACAGGCACGGCGCGGTCGACAAGCGCGCGAAGCGCGTCCTCGCTTGGCCAGGCGCCTTCCTCGATCATCAGGTCGATGTCGAGAGCGCCCGCGGCGGCGGACGCCATTGTCTTGTTGTCAGGCATAACCAAAACCGTTCCCGATCAACCCTCGGTGCCAAGGCCGCGAGCGACCTTGCCGTCACGGTCATAGGCCCGGACGATCTCGGCGACGAGCGGATGGCGGACCACGTCGGTGTCGTTGAAGCGCACCGTCACCGCGCCCGGCACGCCGTCGAGAATGCGCAGCGCCTCGACCAGGCCCGACTTGGTGTTGGGCGGCAAGTCGATCTGGGTCGGATCGCCTGTTATGATCATGCGCGAGTTCTCGCCGAGACGCGTCAGGAACATCTTCATCTGCATCGAGGTGGTGTTCTGCGCCTCGTCGAGGATGACGGCCGAATGCGCCAGCGTACGGCCGCGCATGAAGGCCAGCGGCGCGATTTCGATGACCTCGGCGGCAATGGCGCGCTCGACCTTGTCGGCCGGCATCATGTCGTAGAGCGCGTCATAGAGCGGGCGCAGATAGGGATCGACCTTTTCCTTCATGTCGCCGGGCAGGAAGCCCAAGCGCTCGCCGGCTTCGACCGCCGGACGCGACAAGATGATGCGCTCGACCATGCCGCGTTCGAGCAGCATGGCGGCATGCGCCACCGCGAGATAGGTCTTGCCGGTACCCGCCGGGCCGATACCGAACACCAGCTCCGAACGCTCCAGCGCCCGCATATAGGCGTCCTGGTTCAGCGAGCGGGCATAGATGGTGCGCTTGCGCGTCGATATCTGGGCCGCGGCCATCTTGCCCTTGCGCTCCAGCGTCGGCAGCGTCAGCTGATCGTCGGGAGCAACCGAAATGCGAACCGCCCCGTCTACGTCGGATTGCGCCACTTCGCCGCCTTTCTGCAGGATGGCATAAAGATGATCGAGCGCGCGACGCGCCTGCTCGGCAGCGGTGGCGCTGCCCTTGATGGTCAGCTGGTTGCCGCGCGAGCGTATGTCGACGCCGAGTTTCTGTTCGAGACGGGCCAGGTTCTCGTCGAACTGGCCATATAGCGCACTGGCTAGCTTGTTGTTGTCGAAGGTCAGTACGATGTGCGCCATGTCAGACGCCCCGGAGGGCAGGTTCTTGAGTTCAGCAGCGCTCAACCGTCTCTCCTCATCTGCCGTACGGCCGATCAGACCGCTTCGGCGAACAGGCTGTTGGTGCCTGTCTTCGTGATTCGCACATCAACAATGTCACCGATTTCGCCGGCCTTTTCATCAACAATAACCGGCTGCAGCCAAGGCGAACGTCCGACGATCTGTCCGGGCTCGCGGCCGGGCTTTTCGATCAGCGTCGATATGGTCTGCCCGACCAGCCCGTCGGCGAAGGCGTGCTGCTGCTCGGTGATCAGCCTTTGCAGCCGCTGCAGGCGCTCGTCCTTGAGCTTTTCCTCGACATGGCCGTCCATGTCGGCGCCCGGCGTGCCAGGACGCGGCGAATATTTGAACGTATAGGCCGAGGCGTAATTGGTGGCTCGCACGATCTCCATCGTAGCCTCGAAATCCTCATCCGTCTCGCCCGGAAATCCGACGATGAAATCGCCCGACATGGCGATATCAGGACGGGCAGCGCGGATGCGCTCGATCAGCCTGAGATAGTCCGCAGCCGTATGCCTGCGGTTCATCGCCTTGAGGATGCGGTCCGAACCCGACTGCACCGGCAGATGCAGGTAAGGCATCAGTGCCGCGAGATCGCGATGGGCCGCGATCAGCTCGTCGTCCATGTCGCGCGGGTGGCTGGTGGTATAGCGCAACCGGGCAATGCCGGGGATTTCGGCGAGGCGGTAGAGCAGGCGCCCCAAACCCCATTCCTTGCCGTCGGCGCCTTCGCCGTGCCAGGCGTTGACGTTCTGGCCAAGCAGAGTGACCTCGCGCACGCCGGCCTCGGCAAGCCGCTCGGCCTCGGTGACGATCTGGGCGACTGAGCGCGACACTTCCGAACCCCTGGTATAGGGCACTACGCAGAAGGTGCAGAATTTGTCGCAACCTTCCTGGACAGTCAGGAAGGCGGTGACGCCGCGCTTGGCGACCTCGGCCTTGCGCGGCTGCGGCAGGTGCTCGAACTTGTCTTCGAGCGCGTATTCGGTCTCGACAACCTTCTGGCCGCCACGCGCGCGCTTCACCACTTCGGGCAAGCGGTGATAGGTCTGCGGCCCGACGACCAGATCGACCGCCGAAGCACGGCGAAGAATTTCGCGACCCTCGGCCTGGGCGACGCAGCCGGTGACGCCGACGATCAGTTCGCGGCCGCTCTGCGCCCGCTCGGCCTTGAGCTTGCCCAGACGCCCGAGCTGCGAATAGACCTTTTCGGCGGCCTTTTCCCTGATGTGGCAGGTGTTGAGCAAAATGAGGTCGGCGTCGTCGATCGTCTCGGTCGCGGCATAGCCGTCGGCGGCGAGCGCATCGCTCATGCGCTGCGAGTCGTAGACGTTCATCTGGCAGCCATAGGTCTTGATGAAGACCTTCTTGGCAGCGTCAGTTGCTGCGGCGGCAGTGCCGGCCGGCATGATTTCAGCGATATCGTCGATGTCCATGCGGCGCCTATTAGCGCCTTTCCGCGGCAAAAAACAGACGGTTTGGGCCCGACGCGTCGGCAGCTGCCTGCCGCATGGCATTCTAGCGCGCCGGCGCCGGCTGAGCGAGCGACTGCAGCATCATTTCGCGGACCCGCTCTTCCATCAGTCGCGTTGCTTCCTTGCGGCTCGACTTGGCCGAGAAGTCGATCGGCTCGCCGAAGCGGATCTCGACGTCGAGACCGCCTTCGGCCAGCAACTGGCCGACATGCGGCACCAGGTCCATGTCGCCGATCCAACTGGCGAGCGGACGATGCTGGCGGCCGAGCGGAATGCCATGGATGCGGGTATAGGCGATCGACACCGGCTGGATGACGACGTGCTCGGCGGCCCCTTCGGCAATCGCCATCGACGCCGCGCCAAACAGCGTGCTCTTGAACGGCAACAGCATGTTGCCGTCGCCGGTGCTGCCTTCGGCGAACAGCACCATGGCGTTGCCGGCAGCGAGGCGCCGCGCGATCTCGCTGGCCTGGTCGCCCGATTTGCGCTTGCGCTCGCGCTCAATGAAGACGGTGCGCTGCAATCGCGACAGGAAGCCGAAGATCGGCCAGCCGTTGAGTTCCGACTTGGCGATGAAGGTGACATCGAACCTCGAGCCGAGCGCCATGATGTCGGTCCACGAGATGTGGTTGGACGCAATCATCAGCGGCCGGGTCTTGACCATCTCGCCGACGACATGCACGCGCATGCCCAGCGCCTTGAGCATGGCGCGGTGCCAGATCTTCAGGATCACGGTTTCCGGCCACAGGCCGGTCTTCATCGAGATGACCTGCAGCGGCACGAGCACCAGCGAGGCCGCAACCATCCAGAAGAGCGCGAGCCCCGTACGGATCTTTCCGATCATGTAGTGCTCAATGCCCTTTTTAACTGTTGAGCATGATCTTGTCCGAAAACCGGTAGCCACTTTTCGGGATCATGCCCAGCGCATCAGCTCGAAAATCGGAATCGATTTTCGAAAAGCACGATGCGCCGATTCAACCATCTAGAGCGTCCTTTGTGCGTCCAACCGGACGCACGGCGCTCCAGGGGCATCTGGCTAGCGAAGATCGAGCCGCATGACAAGCGCGCCCGTGGCCCCTTGCGCCGACTGGTAGTAGTTGGGGCGCTTGCCGACCTCGTGGAAACCGAACTTGCGGTAGAGACCGATCGCCGGCGCATTGGTCTCGTCGACCTCGAGGAACAGCGCCTCGGCGCGCTGGGCGTGCAACTCGCGCAGCACCGCATCCATCAGCCGCCAGCCCAGGCCATGGCGGCGATGCGAGCGCGACACCGCGATGGTCAGGATTTCCGCCTCGCCGGCTGCGAGACGGGCCAAAACGAAACCGGCGGGCGCTTCGGCGCCATGGCCGATCTCGCGGGCGGCAAAGCCGAACACCGTGTCCTGCTCGAGCAACGCCGAAAACTCATCGCCCGACCACGGCCGGACGAAGTCCTCGCGATGCAACGGGGCGATGTCAGCACTGTCGCCTGTTGTCAGGAGTTCGAGGGCGTAGTCACGCTTCAGCGGCCAGAACGGCAGTTTCATTTCTGTTCCCTAGGCAGCACGAAGCCAGCCTGCGGCTTGGCATCTGGTGCTCTCAGATAAATCGGCTTCGGACGCTCGCCATCACCAGGCTTGCCGGCGGCGAGACGGGCATAGGTGCCGATGTCGGCGGTGGCCGAGATCGGGCCAAGCTGCAATGCCTTGTCCACCCCGACCGCATTGGCAATCAACAGGGCTGCGGTTCCTGCAAGCGCCAGCGGCGTGGAAGAGGCGATCTCAACGGCCTCGGCCAGCGACAGGACGGCAGGTTCGCGAAGAGCCTTTCCGTCCGCATCGTAAAGTGCCGCATGAAGCTCCTCGCGCCCCGCATCGAGCGCTGCCAGCACCTTCATCGGCCCGAGCGCGTGGCGTGCTTCATATGCCAGCGCTTCAAGCGTGGTGACCCCGACTGCCGGGATCTTCAGCGCCAGCGAAAAACCGCGCGCCGCTGAAACGCCGACACGCACGCCGGTGAACGAGCCCGGGCCGGTGGTGACGGCGACGCGGCCAAGATCGGCATAGGTCTTGCCGGCCTGTGTCAAAGCCTCCTCGATGACGGCCATCAAATGCTCTGCGTGGCCCTTGCCCAGATCACGCACGGAACGGCCGAGCTCGCGGCCGGCGTCGACATCATGGACGCTGGCGGCACAGAGGCTTGCGGCGCAGTCGATGGCGAGGAGGATCATGATGCGGGCCGCCTAGGTTTTGTCAGGGCGTGCTTCTTCGCACCCCCCTCTGGCCTGCCGGCCCTCTCCCCCGCTAGGGGGGAGATTGGCAGCGTCCACGTCCCCACTGATCCCGCAATCGTGCTGATTGGCGAAGGCCTGCGTGACAGCTGATCTCCCCCCTTGCGGGGGAGATGCCCGGCAGGGCAGAGGGGGGTGGGAAGGGGCACTATCATAGGTGTTAAGCTACCACGGACTGCTTAGCATTCCGTTTGAAACATCAGCCCTTCGCCTTGAGTTCGAGCCGGCGCTTGTGAAGGACCGGCTCGGTGTAGCCGTTGGGCTGGGCGCGGCCTTCGAAGACGAGGTCGCAGGCAGCACGGAAGGCGGTCGACTGGTCGAACTCGGGTGCCATCGGCTTGTAAAGCGGATCGCCGACATTCTGCCGGTCGACGATCGCCGCCATGCGCTGAAGTGAATCCATCACCTGGATGTGCGAGCAGACATCGTGGCGCAGCCAGTTGGCGATGTGCTGGGAGGAGATGCGCAAGGTGGCGCGGTCTTCCATCAGCCCGACGTCGTTGATGTCGGGCACCTTCGAGCAGCCGACACCCTGGTCGATCCAGCGCACGACGTAGCCCAGGATGCCCTGCGCATTGTTGTCGAGCTCGCGCTGAACCTCGTCGGGCGTCCAGTTGGGACGGACGACCACCGGCACGGAAAGAATGTCGTCGAGGCGCGCCTTGGGGCGGTTCTTCAGCTCGGCCTGCACCTGATGCACGTCGACCTTGTGGTAGTGGGTGGCGTGAAGCGTGGCCGCAGTCGGCGACGGCACCCAGGCGGTGTTGGCGCCGGCCTTGGGATGGGCGATCTTCTGCTCCAGCATCGCCGCCATCAGATCCGGCATCGCCCACATGCCCTTGCCGATCTGGGCATGGCCCGACAGGCCGCATTCCAGACCGGTGTCGACGTTCCAGGCCTCATAGGCATTGATCCACGGCGCCTGCTTCATGTCGCCCTTGCGCACCATCGGGCCGGCTTCCATCGAAGTGTGGATTTCGTCGCCGGTGCGGTCGAGGAAGCCGGTGTTGATGAACACCACGCGTTCCTTGGCGGCACGGATGCACTCCTTGAGGTTAACAGTGGTGCGCCGCTCCTCGTCCATGATGCCCATCTTGATGGTCTTGCGCGGCATGCCGACGAGGCGCTCGACGCGATCGAAGATCTCGACGGCAAAGGCGACTTCCTCGGGGCCGTGCATCTTCGGCTTGACGACATACATCGAGCCGGCACGGGAATTGGCGCGGCGGCCATTGGCACCGACGTCGTGCAAGGCAATCAGTGCGGTAATCGCCGCGTCCATGATGCCTTCGGGCACCTCGTTGCCGTCGCGGTCGTGGATCGCAGGATTGGTCATCAGGTGACCGACATTGCGCACCAGCATCAGCGAACGGCCGGGCAGCGAAACGGTGCCGCCATCGGGGCCGGTGTAGTCGCGGTCGCCATTGAGCTTGCGGGTGACCGGTTTGCCGCCCTTGTCAAAAGTCTCGGACAGGTCGCCGCGCATCAGGCCAAGCCAGTTGCGGTAGACAACGACCTTGTCTTCGGCATCGACAGCGGCGACCGAATCCTCGCAGTCCTGGATGGTGGTCAGCGCAGACTCCAGCACCATGTCGGAGATGCCGGCCGGATCGGTCTTGCCGATCGCACTTTCACGGTTGACCACGACCTCGACATGCAGGCCGTTCTTCGCAAGCAGCACCGCGTCAGGATTCTTGGCCTCACCACGATAACCGGCGAACTGCTTTGCGTTGCCCAGCGAGATCGAACCGGAAGCCGTCGCAAGTTTCAGTGCACCGCCCTCGACCGCAAGCCCGGTCACATCCGCCCAGCTGCCAGATGCCAGCGGCGCCGACTGATCCAGAAACGCCTTGGCCCAGGCGATGACCTTGGCGCCACGCTTGGGATTGTAGCCCTTGGTCTTTTCGGCACCATCGGCGTCGGAGATCGCATCGGTGCCGTAAAGCGCGTCATAGAGCGAACCCCAACGCGCATTGGCGGCGTTCAGCGCATAACGCGCATTCATCACAGGCACCACCAGTTGCGGGCCGGCAACCGTGGCGATCTCCGCATCAACATTGTCGGTGGTGACCGCAAAGGCCGGGCCTTCCGGCACGAGATAGCCGATCTCGCTCAAAAACGCCTTGTAGGCCGCCATGTCGTGCGGGGCGCCATGCTTGCGGTACCAGGCGTCGAGCTTGAGCTGGAAGTCGTCGCGCTTTTCCACAAGCGCCCGGTTCTTCGGCCCGAGATCGTGCACGATCGCGGCAAAGCCCTCCCAGAACGCATCGGCATCGACACCCGTGCCGACAATCGCCTCGCCAACGAAATCGTGCAACTCACGCGCGACAGATAGGCCATGCAGGGAGACAGTATCGGTCATAAGATGCGCTCCAGAATTCCGGCGCCGCAGGGGCGTACTAAATAAAGTTTTCGGGCGTTTGGCACGCAAAACGCGCAGGGTCAATTCGTCGAATGTTGCAAGGCAGCAGTGATTTACTGACATCGCCGCTGCAAATCGATTTAGCCGTCAAACTGCGATCCGGGGCCGGCCGCTGGCCGTGGCAAGCACATGCGCCTCGATGAACATGCGCTGGCTTTCGACCGTCGAGACCTTGAGATCGACTGATACCTCGATCTCGGCGGCATCGGTGCCGGCGTCGCGGGCTCTTGCGGCGACGATGGCACGTGCTTCGGCTTCGGCCAACGCCATCGCTGAGTCCTCGTCGGTGAAATCGCGCAGCAATTCGCCGACCGCCACGCGGAACAGTCCTTCCTTGGGCTGGCTGACGCGGGCCTCGGCCGTGACGCGGACCTGACCGACCACCGCACCCAACGCATTGGCGACGTCGGTATCCTCCGGCACCACGCATTCGTTGCCGACAAGTTGTGGCAGCCCGGCATAATGCAGCGGCGCGGAGGCACCGAGGCCGATGACGGGCCGGTCAAGCGCGACAGTGAAACGCGCAATGCCGGGATGAGCGTCGACCGCGCGCTGGACAAGCGCATGCGCGACCGTGGCAGCACCGTCGAGCCCGTCCTCGGCGAAGGCCGTTTCCAGGATCACTTCGGCCGACAGACGGGTAAGCGTCACCAGCACGCGCTCCGACAAAGCTTCCGGCGTCGGCGCGATCGGCTGGCCGCGGCCGTCGCGCTTGCGGGCGAACAGCTCGGCGCCAAGCCGTGCTGCCGCCTCGTCCCAGTTGGCCTGGCGGCCAAGCACATGGGCGGCATCCGAAGGCGTGAAGCCACAGACATGGACAAGCCCGCGCGACACCAGGCGGTTGAGCGTGGCGTTCTGGGCGTTGGAGGTGAGTAGCCGGTCGATCGGCTGCGGCACCGCGGTGATCATGTCGTAGAGCTTGGCTTCCGGCGTGGTGAGGCCCGCCGCCAGTTGCTCCGGCACGCCGGTGCGGACGGCAAAACGGCCATCCATGCGGCCCGGATTGGGCGCGCGCAGCTGCCGCTCCAGCTCCACTGTCACCGCTTCGCCATGGGCCATGCCGGCGAGTGCCAGCGGCACCAGGCGGCGCGGCCCGAGCGACATTTTCGGCTTCAGCCCGCCCTCCTCCAGCGAAACCTCGGAATCGCCACCGAGGCCGAAGGTGCGCATGGCGACAGCCTCGACCATGGTGCGGAAACCGCCGACGGTGGCGCCCTCGGGATCGAGGCGGGGACGGCCGTGGTCGAGCACGGCAACGTCGGTGGTGGTGCCGCCGATGTCGGAGACGACAGCATTGTCGAGCCCGGTCATGTGGCGGGCGCCGACGAGGCTGGCAGCGGGGCCGGACAGGATGGTCTCGATCGGGCGCTGGCGGGCGAATTGGGCGGAGACCAGCGCGCCGTCGCCGCGCACCACCATCAAAGGCGCATAAACCTTGCGCTTGTCGAGAAAACCCTCGGTCGCCGCGACGAGGCGGTCGATCATCGAGATCAGCCGGGCATTGAGCAAGGTGGTGAGCGCCCGGCGCGGACCTCCGAGCTTGGCCGAGAGTTCGTGACTGGTGGTGACTGGCATGCCCGTCACCTCGCGGATGAGGTCGCGGGCGGCAATCTCGTGGGCCGGGTTGCGGGTGGCGAAATAGGCGCAGACGGCGAAGCCCGAGACGGATTTTTGCAGCTCGGGCAAGGTGGCCGCAAGCGCTGCGAGATCAAGCGCGCGGGCATTGCCGTGGACATCATGGCCGCCCTCGCACAACACCAGCGGGTCGGTGCCGAGCGCTGTCTTGAGACCGTCGCGGGCAAGGTCGGCCTCGGAAAAGCCGATCATGACAAGTGCCACGCGCCCGCCCTGGCCTTCGACCAGCGCGTTGGTGGCAAGCGTTGTCGACATCGACACCAGCTTGATGGCGGCGGGGTTCACGCCCGCTTTGTCCAGCACCGCGTCGACCGCGCCCGAAATGCCGACAGCCAGGTCGTGGCGGGTGGTCAGCGATTTGGCCTTGGCCAGCACCTTGCCCTGCGGGCCATGCGCCTCGGACCACAGCACGGCGTCGGTATAGGTGCCGCCGGTGTCGATCCCGAGATAGAGCGGTCCGGGATAAAGGGGATGGCTGGCGTGCATGCGCAGGAGTTCCGGAGTTGGCGTTCTCCGTCCCGCTTATCCGATATCCTCGGCAAAGCAAAATTGGCCAGTTGCGGCCAAGCAGGGGGGCAGCCCCAGGCACCTCCTCCCGCATCCGCCTCGCCCGTGCAGCGTCCACCCGTCATGCAACGAAGCCTGCCCTCCG
The DNA here is from genome assembly GCF_014863355.1 of Aminobacter carboxidus. Classification (GTDB taxonomy): domain Bacteria; phylum Pseudomonadota; class Alphaproteobacteria; order Rhizobiales; family Rhizobiaceae; genus Aminobacter; species Aminobacter carboxidus. The sequence continues at coordinate 325,863 of NZ_JACZEP010000004.1, forward strand.
CTATGGCTCCGGGCGCTTAGTCGTTGCCAAGCCAAATCGTTTGGCTTGTCATCGACCTTCGGTCGACCACGACACGCTCTTGTGGGTGTTGTCGCACCAAGGCTTGTTGGCCGACTGGCCGCAGCGGCAGAGCCAGACCTTGGTGGCGCGGTCGATCGAGTGGCCGGTGCCGGTGACGATCTCGACATTGCCCTCGAGCTTGAGGTTGCCATTGGCCTGCGGCGTGACGACCAGCGGGCCATCGCGTGCGGCGAGCGACTGGCTCTCCTTCAGCGCCGGTTCGCCGGTGGCGGCAAAGCCTGTTTTGCGGTGGCTGCCGTCGCAGAACGGCTTGTTCTGGGAAGCGCCGCAGCGGCACAAGGTGGCGCGGTGGAAGGTCTCGCCGTTGAAGACGATCTCGGCATGCACGGCGAGCGGCCCGTTCTCGCGGATGCGCACCGTGTTGACCACAGGCGGCGCCTCATCCGGCCCCCGATCCCTGCGGCGATAGGTAATGGCGCCGGAGGGGCAGCTTTCGGCGATCGCCACGATCTGCTCGACAGACGCCGCGTCGGGGTGAATCCACTCGCCCGGCGCATTGGGCTCGAACACATGCGGATTGGCGAGAACGCAGTTGCGCGAATGGACGCAGCGGCGACCGGAAAAGCCGACATCGATCTTTTCACCCTCGACCATGCCCTTGGCCATGTCTTTCGCCGCCTCCGTGGATATGGGCGGAGCTTATAGTTCCGGCGTGCGCTGGCAAGGCTGCTTGCGCGATCCCCTCCACCCTTCACGTCTGGTTCGGGCGCTTAGATTTCACGGAGGCACGGCTCGGAGACGCAGGTCCTGAGGGCTTACGTTACTTCGCCCCCCCTCTCGCCGGCAGGCCAGAGGGGGGTGCGACGGAATCATGCCGAGCAGAAAAACTCGAAAGCGTGGAGAAACTCTCCCCCGCTCAGCCCTGCGAAATCTGCTCGTCCTGCTCGACCGTCAGCGGCTTGACGCCCACCGGCAGCGGTTCGACGGCGGGCTGCACTGCCGCTGGAGGGGCGGCGACAGGCGCCTGTGGCACTGGCGCGCGGGCGGCGCAGGCAGACAGGATTGCCAGGGCAAGGAGGGCAGCGAGCAGTTTCATGGAACGGGCGTTAGGGGCAAGGTGTGGCGGGATCGCGGCGGCAGATGAGCCTGCACTGCTGCCAAGGTCAACCCGCCCCTGACATCTCCTGACAGCAGCCTGTCAGCAGGCATCGGCTATGCTGCGCGAAATCCAGGAGGAGGACGGCATGAGCGGCTTTGACGATTTCGATTTCCTGATCGGCGACTGGACGGTGACCAACGAGCGCCTGCGCGAGCGGCTGGTCGGCTCGACCGCGTGGGAGACGTTTACGGCCTTCTCGCACATCGAAAAGGTGATGCAGGCGCCCGACGGCACCTTTGGCGGCAATCTCGACCAGATGACCGTGCCCGAGCGCGGTTTCACCGGGATGACACTCAGGCTCTACAACCCCGAGACAGGCCTGTGGTCGATCTACTGGAACGACACCAAGAGTTTCAGGCTGTTTCCGCCGACGATCGGCCGGTTCGCGGACGGCTGCGGCGAGTTTTATGGCGACGATGTCGAGGGCGGCGTGCCGGTGCGCGTGCGGTTCATCTGGACGCCGGGCTTTAGCCCGCGCTGGGAACAGGCGATGTCGGTCGATGGCGGCGAGACCTGGGAGCTGAACTGGGTGATGCGGTTTGGGAGGTAAGGATATCACCCAGACAGGTATTTCACCCCGTCATCGCCTTCGATTTACATGAGCTATTGTTGTACGAGGCGATTTCTAAGCGCTGCAAGTCGAGCCACAAGCATTTGTCTTCCGCCCCCGCGAATGCGAAGCCGCGCCAACTTAAGCAAGTAATCTCGAATGTATTTATTCTTCGCGCCGCACATATAGAACAAAATTCCCTGCCAATCAGACAAAGATACATCGTTGCTAAATGCGAAGTCTAGGAAATTTCTGGCCGCCTTGTCGTCACTATCGAACTTCTCTAATAGAAGCCCAAACTCTTGATTTTGCGGATTTGCATGATGCATATAATACTTCTTTAACGTAGATCTATCTTCTCCAGAAAAATGCCCAAGCACCGATATGTAAAACGGGTGATTGGCAACATCATGATCTTTTCTCATCGCGCGCCATATATTTTTTGTTATTTCGTTCGTATGACTCCTCATTCCAAGTAAAAGAAGGCTCTGCGTACGTAGCTGAAAATTTGCGGTACCACTTGTTACATTTCCTAGAGCGCGCTTCCAAATCCCCTCAGGAATATTACTTAGGTATCTGCAACCATGTATCAGCTCTGACTCTTGATGCGGGTGTATGTTGTCCACACTCTTGATGAAGTCCTCGGCTGTACTCCCAAGCGTTGAAATACGTGGGAACATAATGCACGAATTTACGAAAATTTTGGACAACCTCTGATCTGGATTTGTATACACTTGACTTTTGAGCGTCCCCAGATAGTCCGTAGACCCAACATGGATGCACATGTTCATCCACATTCTCATCGCCCGGTCAGTCAATCCAGACTTGGGGTCCTTGACACCCAAGAGGCGCTTGGAATCACCATTTGCGGGCGTCGATCGCGCGATAGCATGCAATCGAACGGCTGCATTTTTCTCACTGATCTTTAGGCCATTTAGCAGCTCTCGCATCTCAGCAATGCGATCGATACGATCATCGAACAACGAGTTCGTAATCTGCTTGTCACCCGCAGTCTCAATTAGAATCTTTGTCTTTGAGTTTTGCAAACTGAGATGAAGATCCCTGACCAGCCTCTCAAGGCGAAATATCACCATTCGAGCAGTCGACAAATCTCTTGAAAATATTCTAATATCATCCATATATCTAATATATTTAAAGTCGTATTTCCCCTTTATATCCTCGAATGACTCATCAATTGGTATCAGATATATATTACCAAAAAAACTTGAAATACCAGATCCCTGTGGGATGGATCTCTTAGGCCGAAAACCACCCTGCGTTACATTTACCCATTCTGAAAGACCAGAATGAACAAAATTACACAATATTGGCTCGCTCTTCAATTCAGAACTAATATGATCTTTCAGTATATCGATATTGATGTTTTCAAAATACCCCGATATATCTGCGACAGATAGATAATTGTAACCAGATCCTATTTCTTCTCTTGTCCTTTTTTCGAAATCTGGCCACGAATCATACCAAGGCTCAAAAGGATCAAGCTCCTGCAAGATACTTTTTCGCTTCAGAAACGGTATTTCTAACGCGTCCCCCTCCTTGAAGAGCTCCCCTTGCTTCGGATTCTCCTTCAGCCTGTAGCTGTAGACATTATCCGACAGCGCTCCATCAAAAACTGGCGCAAGGCCCCGCACGACAGACCAGAGAACCATCCTATCTCGAAGCGGCAGGTGCGAACCAGGACGCGTGGAAAGCGATCCCTTGGGAATCGGAACTTGGCGCAAAGGACGGAAGCGATAACTATCAGTAATCAGTTGCCGTCGTATCTCCGCAATCTGCGCTGTCAAGTTCTGCGCAACCGCTTGCTGACTAAACTGGTCAACATAGAAGCCGTTCGCAAGCTCTGCACGGGTGAGATGCCAACCTGCCTCAAGTCCTTTTATGGAGATAGCCTTCTTCCATATTTCGTTCGCCACCCTTCCCTCCCTACATACACCAGCAATCATCTACAGGCGCCGCAACTTGCTTGATAGCCGTAAACGATTAATATTGACAACCTCCGCATGCAAACACGGCGAAAGGGCAAAATGACTAAATCCGCTTGTGAGAATGACGCCTCAGGACAACAATCGCACAAAGAAACTTTACTGGGGAGAATGCACAAAACTAAAGGCGCGCGGTTTGCGGCGCACAAACGACTATCTAGGAAACATTACTTTAACGGATATACTGTATCAATTTTGTCATTTTATGTCATATGTTTTTCAGTTGGAATTCTTGTGTATTCTTCCTCTCTGGAGAACGGTACCGCTAATTTTTTTACTTTCCTGTCAGTAGCTCTGTCAGTACTCATAATTGTCATTTCACTTTTGGTCGCGTCTGAAAAATACGACGTCAAGGCAACCCTTATGCATTTCTGTGCTCGGGAAGTCCTCGACCTCTACACAAGTGTAAAGTTTCGTGAGCTGTCGGCTGAAGAAATCAACGAGCACCGAAAACTTTATCAAGATATTATAAATAAGTACCCAGACAATCACGACGATATCGATCGCGATATCTACCTTTCCGAAGAAGGCAATCTTTCCTCCGAACGATCGAAATGGCTAAAAGCAAGATATTTTTGGAGTACTTTTGGAGAAAACACTCTCTACATCATCACGCCACCTCTGATAGTCGGGCTCTGGCTGTTGTGCCACTAAGTAAATGGACAAAAGCAGTCGCAGCATTTCCATTCCGCCGCCGGCGCAGACCCGGTGCCGGCTGGCCGCTCGGTACCTGCCAAATCCAGCTCTTTGTCGACGGTACGAGGCATAACAGCAGCCCTCATGGCGAACCTAGTTGGGAAAGGCCGCGCTGCCCCTCATCCGGCCCTTCGGGCCACCTTCTCCCCGTGAACGGGGAGAAGGAAGAGCGCCCGCTTCACAGCCCAATCTTCTCCGCTGGCGGCCCCGGGAAGCGCGCGTGATCCGGCGCTCCCTCCGGCGTGCCGAGCAAATCACGCACCGCGCGGACGCCCTGGTCGATCGCCGAGTGGGCGTAGGCGTAGGCGCTGCTGTCGGCATTGGCGATCGCGATGCGACCCCAGGGCTTGCGCGCCGCTTCGATGGGCAGCTCACCGTCCGGCCAGAAGCGGTCGCCCGGGCGCATATATTCGAAGGCGTAGCCATGCGACCAGCGATTGCAGGTGATGGCCTCGATGTCGCGGGCGGGGTCGAAGCCGCCGCCCGACAGCGCGCGGCAAAGCAGGTCGCGGATCGAGCGCTCCATCTCCTCGAAGCTCAGCGTCATCATTGCGCGGCGACCGGCAAGCGCCTGCTCGCGCGGGGCGAGGCCCGAACTTGTCATCACCTTGGACAGGTGCAGAACGACGGGGTCGCTTGGCTTGTCGGCGAATTTGTAGGTGCCCATCGAGACGGGAAAATCGATGTCGGCACCGCTCCAGAAATCGCCGCGCGCCCTGAAGCCGTCGATCTTGAGCTTGTCGAAGGCCTGCCAGTTGCGGAGTTGCACGTTGGTGTAGATCAGCGGCACCTTCTGCTGGTCGTTGAGGGCCGTGACCTGCTCGGCGCCCAGCTCGTCGGTGAGATAGGGGATGACGCGGTGCCAGCAGGCCAACACGACGTGGTCGGCCTTGACGCTGACCGGCTTGCCGGCGGCGTTGGCATAGGTGACGTTGACCGAGCTGGCGCTGTCGGCTGTGCCATCATGGGCGACCTTGACGACTGTCGCATTCAGCCTGATGCGGACGGGATTGTCTGCCTTGTCGAGGGCTGAATAGTCGACGGTTTCGGTGACCAGCTCTTCCATCGTCGTGCCGGCGAGCGCGCCCGGCACCAGCGTGCGCACCAGGGCGCGGGCGATGCCGGCGTTGCCATCGGGGAAATGGTAGATGTAGTCGTCGGGGTCGGTGAAGGCGAGACGACCGGACGGGCTGTTGTATTTCGACACGGCTTCGCCGAGGTCCATGCCGCCGAAGCCCGGATTGCCGTTGGCGCGCGCGTCGAGCGCGCTGGCGGCATCAATGCCGACGCCGAAATAGCCATTGGTCGACGTGGCGAAGTAGTCGGCGACTTGAGGGTCCACCTTTGCGTGGTCGAGCAGGAACGCCTTGTAGGTGATCTCCGACAGCTTCTCCAGGCGCTGCTCGGTGGTCAGGCCGGGCAGGTAATCGCCGGGCGCCTCGATCAGCGCGATCAGATCGGCCTTGGCCTTGTCGTTCAGCGGCGTCTCAGCCACCCAGTCGGGGGTCTTGCCGGTGCGGATGACCAGCTTGTCTTCGCCCCACTGCTCCTTGGAGAAGAAGATGGCGCCCGACAGGCCGCGCTCCTCGCACCATTTCTGGTCGTAGAAGGTTTCGAAGCGTTTTGGCTCGATGCCGATGTCGGCGAGCAGCGCGTTGACGGCGGGGCTGAAAAAGCTCGGCGTCTGCATCGACTGGCTGCCGCCATAGCCGATGAGCTTGGCGCCATTCGAGGCGGTGAATTCGTTGCGCTTGGCGTGGCCGCCAAAATCCTCGAGCGGATCGATGATCAGAACGCGCTTGTCTGGACCTGCCTGCTTGCGGAAGCTGTGAGCGGCGGCAAGGCCCGAAATGCCGGCACCTACAACCACCAGGTCGTAGCTTTCGGCGCTATCAGTGACCTGGCCGGCATCGGACCAGTAGGTGCCGTCGCGGACGGCGTGCATGACGTTCTGGGCAGCGTCGGTCTGGCCCTGCAGGCCGGCAGCGGCGGGGGATAGGTAGCAAAGGCGCCTTGCGCATGAGCTGGGGCGGGGGCCATGGCGCGGAACGCCACGGCACCGCCGATCGCCATCGCCACGCCATCCATGAAATCGCGCCTTGAAATAGCGCGGTCCATACCCAGTTTCTTGTCCTTTTCAGTCCAGTTCATGATGTTCCCTCTTGCAGAATGCGCGGGGAAGGCTAGCCATCTTCACGGTGTCAGTAAATCGACAGAACAGTCGATGCCGCACGGTGGCGAATAATTCGACGCTGCAATGCAATACATGTTTGCACTGCGGGATGACTGTTGAGTGGAGCGACAATGGTGAGACTGTAGAACCACGGCGGGCGCCAGGTGCGGGTCCGCCGTCATGGACAAAGCCCGGGCCTTCCGCTCTACGCAAGCGGCCGCGGGCGCGCCCCGCATGAGTCGGGCATGGGCCGTGGTTTCAATCAGGGGAAGAGCATGCGCATTCGGTCGATGATGATGGGGGCAGCCGCCCTGGTGGTGGCTGGGGCGTTGGCGCAGCACGCGCAGGCCGAAGGGTTCGAAAACATCGTGCTGTCGGCCAGCGAAGGCGCGGAAGAGACGCAAGCGACGTTCGCGCCGGATACGGCGAAGATTTTCCTCTCCGCCGACCTGACGGACGCCGTGGCGTCGGGATCGAAGCTGACGGTAAGCTGGATTTCGGTCGATTCAGGCGGTGTCGCGCCGGCGAACTACAAGATCGACGAGGTCAGCTTCGAGATCGGCATGATCGAAAACCATGTCGACGCCTCGATGACCAAGCCGGATGCCGGCTGGCCGGTCGGCACCTACCAGGTACAGATCGCCGTCGACGATGCGTTGAAGGAAACGGTGGATTTTGCCGTGAAGTGATGGGGCGGGGGCGAAAGCCCCTTCACCCGGCCGGAAGAGGAGGATTGCAGCGCTGGCGCTGCCCCTCATCCGGCCCTGAGGGGCCACCTTCTCCTCGCAGGCGGGGAGTAGGAAAATAGAGCTAGTTGTCGCCCATCTTGAGGGCCTGGATGAAGGCTTCCTGCGGGATGTCGACCTTGCCGAACTGGCGCATGCGCTTCTTGCCCTCTTTCTGCTTCTCGAGCAGCTTGCGCTTACGGGTGACGTCGCCGCCGTAGCACTTGGCGGTGACGTCCTTGCGCAGGGCGGAAATCGTTTCGCGGGCAATGACCTTGCCGCCGATCGCCGCCTGGATAGGGATCTTGAACATGTGCTGAGGGATCAGTTCCTTCAGCTTCTCGACCATGACGCGGCCGCGCTTTTCGGCGGCGGTGCGATGGACCAGCATGGAAAGTGCGTCGACCGGCTCCTCGTTGACCAGGATCGACATCTTGACGAGATCGCCTTCCTTGTAGTCGGTGAGGTGGTAGTCGAACGAGGCGTATCCCTTGGAGATCGACTTCAGCCGGTCGTAGAAGTCGAACACGACCTCGTTGAGCGGCAGGTCGTAGACCAGCATGGCGCGCTTGCCGACATAGCTGAGGTCGGCCTGGATGCCGCGGCGCTCCTGGCACAGCTTGAGGATCGAGCCGAGATAATCGTCGGGCGTCAGGATGGTGGCGCGGATCCACGGCTCCTCGATCGCGGCGATCTTGACCACGTCGGGCATGTCGGCGGGGTTGTGCAGTTCCTTGACCGAGCCGTCGTTGAGATTCATGCGGTAGACGACCGAAGGTGCTGTGGCGATGAGGTCGAGGTTGAACTCGCGCTCGAGCCGCTCCTGGATGATCTCGAGATGCAGCAGGCCCAAAAAGCCACAGCGGAAGCCGAAGCCGAGTGCCGCCGAGGTTTCCATTTCGAATGAGAAGCTGGCGTCGTTGAGGCGCAGCTTGCCCATGGCGGCGCGCAGATCCTCGAAGTCGGCGGCGTCGACCGGGAACAGGCCGCAGAACACCACCGGCTGGGCCGGCTTGAAGCCCGGCAGGGCCTTGGTGGTGGGGCGCTTGTCCTCAGTGATGGTGTCGCCGACGCGGGTGTCGGCCACTTCCTTGATCGAGCCGGTGAAGAAGCCGAATTCGCCCGGGCCGAGCTCGTCGACCTGGATCATCTTGGGGGTGAAGACACCGGTGCGCTCGACCAGGTACTTGGCGTTGGTCTCCATCATGCGGATGGTCTGGCCCTTCTTGAGCTTGCCATCGATGATGCGCACCAGCACGATGACGCCGAGATAGGTGTCGTACCAGCTGTCGACCAGCATCGCCTTGAGCGGCGCGTCGACATCGCCTTCGCGCGGCGGCGGCAGCTGGGTGACGATCGCTTCCAGCACATCGGGGATGCCGAGGCCTGTCTTGGCCGAGATGTAGACGGCCTGTGAAGCGTCGATGCCGATGACTTCCTCGACCTGCTCCTTGATGCGCTCGGGCTCGGCGGCGGGCAGGTCGATCTTGTTGAGGACCACGACGATCTCGTGGTTGTTGTCGATGGCCTGATAGACATTGGCCAGCGTCTGCGCCTCGACGCCCTGCGAGGCATCGACGACGAGCAGCGAACCCTCGCAGGCCGACAGCGAACGCGACACTTCATAGGCGAAGTCGACGTGGCCGGGCGTGTCGATCAGGTTGAGGATGTAATCCTCGCCATTGTTGGCACGGTAGTTGAGGCGAACGGTCTGGGCCTTGATGGTGATGCCGCGCTCGCGCTCGATGTCCATGTTGTCGAGGACCTGTTCGGTCATCTCGCGCAGTTCCAGTCCACCGGTGGACTGAATCAGCCGGTCGGCAAGCGTCGACTTGCCATGATCGATATGGGCAACGATGGAGAAATTGCGGATGTGGTCGAGCGGTGTGGTCATGCGCCGCGCTTTAGCAGGGGCGGCTTTGCTTAACAAGCAGGTGGGTTAACAAGCCGCGCGGAAGTGCTGCACGGCTTTGCGCTGACCCTTGCTACCAGCGCAGCACGTAACGGCCGGCAAGCGCGCCGACGGCGGTCAGCATGGCGATGGCCAGCGTGTACCAGGTGGCGACGAAGAACGGCGAGTCGTCGAAGCAATGCGCGGCATAGAGCGTGGCGGCAAGGCCGCCGGCGAGCAGGCCGCAGGCGGCTCCGGTGAGCGTGGGCCGCGTCGGTGCGCCCTGGCGCATGGCGGCGAGGAAGATGCCGAGCGGGCCAAGGCCGATGAGCGGGATCAGCGTCAGGCAGACGCGGGCATTGGTACCGACGAGCCGCGTCGCCCATTCAGTTGATGGAATGGTGGCGAGTTCGATCGAAATGGCGCCGAGCAGGATGGCGGGGGCGACGGCGAGCAAGGCGACGCGCATGCCGAGCCGCGCACCGGGACGGGCGAGTGTAAGAGCCAGCGCACCCGATGTGGCGAGCAGCGCCAGGGTGACGACGAACTTGATGAGGAAGCGCCAGGTTTCGGCGGCGGCGGCGAAATCGGCGCGCGGACCAGCGAGGTAGGAAAAGACGATCGCAGCGATCACGCTGGCGATGGCAACAGCGGCCAGCAGCAGCGCGCCAAGCGAGCGAGGGCGCGCTGTTGCGTCACTGGAAATCGCCTTGATGAGATCCTTCGTTTCCATTTCCGTTCCGTTCAGTCCTGTCCGAAGCGACGCGCGATCGCCTTGAGGCCGCGATGCAGCGCCACCCGCACCGCCGTCTCCGTCATTCCAAGCGCATTGGCCGTCTCGCCGATCGAAGCACCCTCGACCGAAACCGAGGCAACGACGCTGCGCTGCACCGGCGCCAGGCCGTCGAGCGCACGGCCGATGTCGCGCTCGCCCACTTCGGCCTTTTCGGGCTCGGCGAGCGTATCGGCGAAGTCTGATATGTCGACCTCGATGCGCTTGCCGCGGCGGCGGAAGGCATCGATCAGCTTGTAGCGGGCGATTGCATAGACCCAAGGAGTCACTGCTTCATCCTGACGCCAGGTATGACGCTTCAGATGAATTGCAAGCAGAACCTCCTGCACGACATCCTCCGGATCGACGCCACCATGGACGATACGCCTGCGGCAGTATCCGCGCACCAATTGCGCCACGCCGTCGAGAAAAACTGCGTAAGCGCCTTCATCGCCGACTATTGCCGCCCTGAAAAGCCGGGCGAGTTCGGCGTCATCCGTCCTCGTCAAGCTTGTCTTCCTCCTCTTCGGCTCAAAAAGCCGTTTGTTACTTCGGCCGACGCAGAAATATTATCACGCCAGCTGCCTTCTTACTCACGAAACCGTGTTCACGGCACGACGTAACGAATGGCGAGGTGCCGGCGAAGTCGTCGGCATGGGACGCAGAACGCTTCCCTGTCAATCCTTTATCAGGAGTACGTCATGAATCGCCAGACCCTCGCCCTTGCTCTCGCCGGCTCGCTCGCATCGGCCCTCGCCACCGCAGCCTATGCCGCTCCGCTGGCCCCCGAGAAGATGGTTGGCATGGAAAAGTGCTACGGCATTTCGCTCAAGGGCCAGAACGATTGCGCCGCCGGAGCAGGTACGACCTGTGCCGGCACCTCGACCATGGACTACCAGGGCAACGCCTGGAAGGCCGTGCCGGCCGGCACCTGCACCACGATGGACGTCGGCGGCCACAAGGGCATGCTCGAACCGACCGCCATGTGATGCGCATGGGGCCCGGCGCGCCGGGCCCCATCTCGCCTGCCCGACCAATCCGAGCACCCAGCATGAACACCGGCACACAAAGCGGCGAGGCCCTGCCCGCCCGCGCGGGCCTTGGCCTCAAGCCCGAGCACATCGACGAAATCATCGCGACCGAGCCCGATGTCGGCTTCTTCGAGGTCCATGCCGAGAACTACATGGGCGATGGCGGGGCGCCGCACCGCGCGCTGACTGCGATCACAAGCCGCTATCCGCTGTCGCTGCATGGCGTCGGGCTGTCGATCGGGGCCGAACGGCCACTCGACAAGGCGCATCTGGCGCGGCTGAAGGCGCTGGTCGAGCGCTACCGGCCGCAGTCCTTTTCCGAGCACCTGGCCTGGTCGACGCATGAGAGCGGTTTTCTCAACGACCTGCTGCCGCTGCCCTACACGAAAGCGACGCTGGAGCGCGTCAGCGCCCATGTCGACGCGGTGCAGCAGACTGTCGGGGCGCGCATGCTGCTGGAAAACCCCTCGACCTACATATTGTTCGAAGACAGTGTGATCGACGAGATCGACTTCCTCGAAGCCATTGCCGAAAACACCGGCTGCGGCCTGCTGCTCGACGTCAACAATGTGATGGTGTCGGCGGTCAACCACCGCCTCGATGCCTTTGCCTACATCGACCGCTTTCCGGTCGAGCGCGTCGGCGAGATCCATCTCGCCGGCTACGACGAGACCGTCGACGGTGCCGGCGACCGGTTGCTGATCGACGCCCACAATTCGACCGTCGCCGACGACGTGTTTGCGCTCTACCGGCATACTCTCGGCCGCACTGGCCCGGTGCCTACGCTGATCGAATGGGACAATGACGTGCCGGCCTTTCCGGTGCTGCTGGCGGAGGCGACGCACGCCAATCAGATGCTCGACGCGGCCCCGCATTGGCGCGACGTGCGCGTTGCCAGGCGGGCATGACGATGGACCAGAATGCGTTTGCCTCGGCCCTGCTCGATCCAACGTTGCCGGTGCCCGGCGGCGTGACCAGCGCGCGCGGCGAGGCCGATGCGGCGAGGTTCGCGGTCTACCGCAACAACGTCGCGGTCTCGCTATCCAAGGCGCTGGGCCAGCGTTTCCCCGTCGTGCAGCGACTGGTCGGCGACGACTTCTTCGCCGGCATGGCGCGGGCCTACATCGCAACGACCCTGCCAGACAGCCCGCTGATGTTTGCCTATGGCGACACTTTTCCCGATTTCGTCGCCGGTTTCGCCCCGGCGGCGGCCCTGCCCTATCTCGCCGACACGGCACGGCTGGAGGCGCAATGGACGCGCGCCTACCACGCCGCCGACATTGCCCCGCTGACCGTCGAGGCACTGGCAGGGCTGGCGCCCGAACTGCTCGGCGGCGCCAGGCTTGCGCCGCACCCGGCGGCGGCACTGGTGCGCTCGGCCTATTCGGTCGGCATGATCTGGCAGGCCCATCAGGGTGACGAGGTCGGCGCGCAGACGGTGATGACGCCGGAGAGCGTCATGATCACCCGACCGGAATTCGACGTGAGAGTGCATGTCATTGCCGAAGCCGACGCGGTGTTTGCGGCAGCACTGCTGCGCGGCGAAAGCATTGGCGAGGCGGCAACAGCCGCCTTCGGCACGGACCCGACATTCGACTTCGGCCGCGCCATCGTTGGCCTGACCTCGCTCGGCGCCTTCGCCGGACTGGCGTCCTAATCAAGGAGACATCGAGATGACCGAGATCAACCACGCGCCTATGGCGCACAAGGCCGGTTTGGGCTGCGCAATCCGGCGCATCGAGGCCACCATTGCGGCGATCCCGGAGGCGCTGCCGCTGCTGGCGCTGCGCTTTGCCATCGCCGTGCCGTTCTTCAAGTCGGGACTGACCAAGTGGGACGGCTTCCTGACGCTGTCCAACGGCGCGCGCTATCTGTTCACCCAGGAATTTTCGCTGCACATTTTCGGCAACCAGTATGCTTATCCGGCGCCGATCCTGATGGCGACACTGGCCGGCATCGGCGAGATCGTGCTGCCCATCCTTTTGGTGCTTGGGTTGGGCACGCGCTTTGCCGCAATCGGCATCCTGTTGATGACGGCGGTGATCCAGCTGACGGTGCCGGAAGGCTGGGCCAACTTCCACCTGCCCTGGGCGGCGATGGCGCTGGCGCTGGCCGTCTATGGCGGCGGGCAGCTGTCGCTGGACAGGCTGGTGGGCCTCAGCGCGCGCAAAAGCTGAGGTGGCGTCAAGCTTGCGCAAAGCGGTTGACGTCGCCTGGAACCCACGCTCCTATACCGCCCGCAGCGAGGGACGCGCTGTGGACTGGAGGAGCATGTCATGCCCGAAAAGGCGTATAGCGACGAGGGTTTGACAGCCGAGGCGCGGCCCGCCACCCAGGAGGACGCAGCCATACTGGCCAAGCTGGTCAACATGGCCGGCGACGGGCTGCCGCTCTATCTCTGGACCAAGATGGCCGAGGACGGCGAAGACCCCTGGGAGGTCGGCCGCAGGCGGGCACAACGCGAGGAAGGCAGCTTTTCCTATCGCAACGCGGTGGTGCTGGAGCATGGCAAGGTGATTGCCTGCCTGATCGGCTATCCGATCGTGCCTTCGCTGCCCGGACCCGACACGCCTGCGATGTTCGTGCCGTTCAACATGCTCGAGGCGATGGCCGTCGGCAGCTGGTACGTCAACGTCATGGCAACGCTGCCCGAGGCACGGGCGCGCGGCTACGGCTCGCGGCTGCTGGCCATGGCCGACACGATCGCCGAGGCGACCGGCTGCACCGGCACCAGCCTGATCGTTTCGGACGCCAACACCGCCGCCCGGCACCTTTATGAAAGCGTCGGCTATCGCGCGATCGCCTCCGAGCCGATGGTCAAGGAAGGCTGGACCGGCGCTGGCGGCAACTGGGTGCTGATGGTCAAGCCGTGAAGCGTTTCTGACCCGACATGAGCGCGCGCCCGGAGCCCCTGCCCAAATGAAATTCTGTGACGACACTATCATGGCCTATGACGCCTCGCGCCGAGTCTTCGATGAAGGCGAGGCGCTGACCTTCGACGACGCCTATCGGCTCGCCCATCTGCCGCTGGTGGCTTCAGGCCATGCCGAGATCATCAGCACCAAGGACGGGACGGACTATCGCAACGGGAGGTACGAGACGCCAAGGCATTCACTCGTCGTGCCCGTCGATGCCGAGCAACTGGCTAGATCCGAAACGTTTCGGCAGTTCAAAGAGGAGCTTCGCTCGTTTTCGTTCAGCGACAAGATCGCCTGGCACATCGGCAATGAACGCGCCGGCAAGCTGCATGCGACCGTCGTCGGCGGCCTTTCCGAGGAAAACATCGCGCGCTGCGCCGAGGCTGCCGCTGCAGCGCTCGCACCGCTGGGTGACGTTTCGATGCGCATCGGCGGGCCGTTCCTGGGGCGGATCAATACCGCCCGGATCTACCTGCCGGTCTATCCCTGTTGCCAGCACGGCGAGGACGTGTTCGGACTGGTGCAGCGTGCGTGCGGCGCGCGGCTGAGCCGCTTCTACGTCATCGGCTGTTATCATCTTGCAGCGCCGCTGACTGTTGCCGAGACGGCAGACCTCGCGGGACTGGCGGAGCGGTGGCGGCGGCGCGTGCTGGCCGAGCTGCCGGTGACGTCGCTCGTGGTGATGGCGACGAACGACGACCTGGCGCTTTCCGGACGGGTGGTTGCGACGATCCCGGTGGGACCAGTATTTTTTCCCAATCCGCCGTGAACCTTCTTCTCCCACCAGGACACCCATGATCGTGGCGGCCAGCGAGCCGCAAAATCAAAGGTGTCCCAGAGGAGAACCGAAATGAACATAACCAACACCATCATCCGCTCGTCGCTGATCGCGACACTCGCGCTTTCGATGTCGGCTTTTGCCGGTGCTGCCTCCGCCGCACAGCTCAAGGCCCGCGTGCCGGCACCGCCGCCGCACCAACTCGGCCTCAAGGCAGCGCCGGGCGGCCAGGCCGAAGGCCACGTCGAGACCTGCAACAACAAGGCGTCGTGCAACCTGATGATCGCCTATTGCGCCGGCCATGGCGGCGACTGGGAAGAGACCGGCACGCCGGGCCCGCAGGGCGAACCGCAGAAGGGCAAGTGTACCTATCCCTGATCGCATCAGGGGTTCCCAAGACTTGAGCCAAGCGCCCTCCCGTCTCACGACGGGAGGGTTTTTGCATGGCATGGCGCGATAGTGACGGAGCGTGTCGCCGGCCTGCTTGACGTTGGGGCGGCATTCGGAGCAAATCGCCGGGCATTCGTGGGAGCTTGCCTAAATGTCCGTCATCGGCCTTTCGCTGCTGGGTTTTTCGACCGTCATCTTCCTGATCGCAGCGATGGTGGCCAAGACATGGGGCATCGAGCCGACGCTCGGCAAGCTGGTGGTTACGCTGATCCTCTATTCGCTGGGCAACCTGATCATGCTGCGCCTAGTGCGGGACTTCGGCATGTCGGTGTCGTTTTCGCTGTCGGCGGTGATCCAGTTGATCGCCGTCAATGCGGTGGCCATCATCTTTTTCGGCGAGAAGCTGAGCGGCATACAGGGCATCGGCGTCGGGCTCGCGGTCGTCGCGGTGGCGCTGATCACGCTTGGGCCGGCATTGGCCGGAAAATGAAAACGGCCGCTGATCGCGGCCGTCTCCTTTAATCAGTCTGTAGCAGCGATCAGACGGCGATCTTGCCGCCGCCCTGTTTGGTGATGGCGACGACGGCCGGTCGGACCGGCATGTTGGGTTTGAAGTCGGGCCAGCGGGTCGACAGGTCTTCGTAGTAGGACGGGCGGCCGAAGCCTTCCCAATCCTCGCCGCCATCGGCCGGATGCTGGACGGCAACGAAAGCGGTCTGGTCGTCGGGCGTGAACAGCGGGCCGCACATCTCGGCGCCGACAGGCACGCGGAAGAACAGCTTGGAGGTAGCGCGCGCCTCGCCTTCGGTGTCGACGGCCCACAGGCCGTCGGTGCGGCCGGTGGCCTTGGGCGAGTTGCCGTCGGTCGAGACCCAGAGGCGGCCGGCGGAATCGACGGCGCAGTTGTCGGGCATGCCGAACCAGCCGTTCTGGGTAGTCGAGGTCGAGAACGATGCGCCGACCTCGGCGACCGAAGGATCGCCGCATTTGAGCAGCACTTCCCACTTGCCCTTGGTGGCGGTGAAGTCGCTGCCGTCCTCGATCAACTCGATGATGTGGCCAAAGGCGTTTTCGGCGCGCGGGTTGGCGGCGTCGACCTGGTCGGCCTTGCGCTTGGTGTTGTTGGTCAGCATGACATAGACCTTGCCGTTGACGGCATTGGGCTGGATGTCTTCGGGGCGATCCATCTTGGTGGCGCCGAGCAGGTCGCCGGCGCGGCGCGTCTCGATGACCACGTCGGCCTGGCTGACGAAGCCATTGTCGGCGGTCAGCGGGCCCTCGCCCTGGACCAGCGGCAGCCAGGCGAACGAGCCATCCTCGGCGAACTTGGCGACGTAGAGCGTGCCTTCGTCGAGCAGGTCGAGATTGGCGGCGCGGTCGTTGGGGTTGAACTTGCCCGAGGTTACGAACTTGTAGACATAGTCGAAGCGCTCGTCGTCGCCGAGATAGAAGACGACGCGGCCATCGGCAGCGACGATGGATTCGGCACCCTCGTGCTTGAAACGGCCGAGGGCCGTGCGCTTCTTCGGCATAGAGTTCGGATCGTTGACGTCGACCTCGACGACCCAGCCGAAGCGGTTGGGCTCATTCGGCTCCTTGGAGACGTCGAAGCGGTCGTAGAACTTGAACCACTCATAGGTGCCTTCGGGCACGCCGAGGCGCTTGTAGTTGGCGGCTTCAGGGTGGTCGGCCGCAAGTTCGCCGCCGAAATAGCCGTGGAAGTTCTCCTCGGCCATGATGTAGGTGCCCCAGGGCGTGACGCCGCCGGCGCAGTTGTTGAGCGTGCCGAACACCTTGGTGCCGGTCGCATCGGCATTGGTCTTCAGGCGATCATGGCCGGCGGCGGGGCCGGTCAGCTGCATCTCGGTGGTCGAGGTGATACGGCGGTTGAGCTTGCCGTCGCGGACGACCTGCCACTTGCCAGCTTCCTTGCGGATCTCGACGATCGAACCGCCATGGGCGGCCATCTCGATGTCGACGCGCTTCTGGTCGGCCGGGGCGACCTCGATCTTGCCCTCGACGATCTTGACGATGCCGGGGAACATCAGGTGCTCGTTGGTGTATTCGTGGTTGACGACGAGCAGTCCGTGCTCGGACGAGCCTTCGAGCTCGACATAGCCGACATAGTCGTTGTTGTAGCCGAACTGCTTGCCTTGCGCTTCCGCCGACTGGTTGGTGGGGTCGAATTCAGGCGCATCGGCAAAGATCGGATCGCCCCAGCGCAGCAGCACCTCGGCATCGTAGCCTGCGGCGACATGGTGCTTGTCGTCGATGCCGGCCTCGATCTCGTCGAAGCTGAAGGCGGACGCGCTAGCCGCGCGGGCATCGTCGGCGAGCAGGATGGCGATCGGGCTTACGGTTGCCGCGATGGCCGAGACGGCGAGCGAGCCCTGGAGGAAGCTGCGGCGGGAGAAACGCCTGGCGATGATGTCGCCCATGGTGCGGTTGTCGGTCGGGTTGTGGCCGGGACCGTCATTCTCCTCGAGCATGCTCGTGCGGAACTTCTGATCGTGGGGCTGGTTCATGGCGTCGACCTCTGGCTGGGTGTTCGGCTTGGGGTTCGCCGAGACCGCTAGTTGCCGCTCATAACAACAGCATGACAATTTGGCCGAAAATCCACAGCGCGCCAAAGCGTGACTGGCGAGGCCGCGCACTTGATATGCTGCGACCTTTTGCATGGACGCCTTTTCTTTGGGAAAGGCATCCCCCACCTGTTGCGAACCGGCCCGGAAGCGGCCATCCCAAGGCTGAACGGAAACGGCAGGACGCAATGCAGCAGAAACTGTGGAACAGGATCGAGTTTTCGCTTTTGGCGGCGGGCATCATCATTGCCGGCGGCCTGTGGGGCTTCGTAGAGCTGTCCGAGATCGCCCGAGATGCGGCGCCGCATGCCTTCGACACCGACATATTGCTGTTCTTCCGCGAGGCCGGCAACTCGGCCGACCCGATCGGCCCCTCCTGGGTCGAGGAGGCGATGCGCGACATCACAGCACTCGGCAGCGCCTCGGTGCTGATCTACCTCACCGCGATCACCATCATCTTTCTTGGCGTCACCAGACGCTGGGGGCCTGCGCTGTTCGTGTTCGCCTCGGTGGCAGGCGGCCAGGTTCTGTCGAGCCTGCTCAAGCTCGGCATCGACCGGCCGCGGCCGGACCTCGTGCCGCATCTGGCGCAGGTGCACACGATGAGCTTTCCGAGCGGCCACGCCATGCTGTCGGCGGTGACCTATCTGACGCTGGGCGCACTGATGGCGCGGTTCCTGCCCGGACGGGCGTCGACGGTGTTCGTGTTCGCCATCGCCGTGCTGACGACACTGATGGTCGGCATTAGCCGGGTCTATCTCGGCGTGCACTGGCCGTCTGACGTGCTCGCCGGCTGGTGCGCCGGCTTTGCCTGGGCGACCTTGTGCTGGCTGGTCAGCCGCAAACTGATGAAATCGGACGGCGAAGCCCATGACGGCATATCTTAAGCATCTGCATTAATGCTTGAGATATCACTATAAATGTATGATACATTCATTCTGCGGATAAAGACGGGAAAACCTGAAGTGATCACAGCCGCACAGATGCGCGCCGCACGAGCGCTGGCAGGCATCGACCAGAAGACGCTCGCCGAACTGGCCGGCGTCTCGGTGCCGACGATCCAGCGCATGGAAGCGAGCGAAGGCGTGGTGCGCGGCGTGATCGACACACTGACCAAGGTCATCCAGGCGATCGAAGATGCCGGGGTGGAACTGATCGGCGAAAACGAGACCGGTGGCCGGGGCGTGCGCCTCAAGAAAAAGGCCGGTTGAACCGACGATCCGCAGAGATAGTCGCGACGGCGACCGCCGACAGTTTTGCCGACGATCCCGCCGCTGAATGCGGAACGGATCATGGATGCCAACCCTCGCCTGACTCGACACAAGAAGCCGACATTCGCCGAGCTGTTCACGCCCAAGCTGGTGACGGTCCTGCGAGAGGGCTACCGCGGCTCCCATTTCAAGGCCGACGCGATATCCGGGCTGACGGTGGCGATCGTGGCGCTGCCGCTGTCGATGGCAATCGCCATCGCTTCGGGCGTCTCGCCCGACAAAGGCCTGTTCACCGCGATCATCGGCGGCTTCATCGTCTCGGCGCTCGGCGGCAGCCGCTTCCAGATCGGCGGGCCGGCCGGCGCCTTCATCGTGCTGGTGGCGGCAACCGTGGCGCGCGAAGGCGTCGACGGGCTGATCCTCGCCACTGCCATGGCTGGGGTGTGCCTGACGGCGATCGGCTATCTCAGGCTCGGAACCTACATCAAGTTCATTCCCTATCCGGTGACAGTGGGTTTCACCGCAGGCATCGCCGTGATCATCTTCGCCAGCCAGATCAGCGAGATGTTCGGACTGACGCTCATCGGCAAGGAACCGGGTCCGCTTGTGCCGAAGTTGATGGCACTGGTTGATGCGATGAGCACGGTCAACATTGCGGCCCTGGGGATTACGGTGCTGACCATTAGCACCATCCTAGTGCTCAAACGCTGGCGCCCCGGCTGGCCGGGCATGCTGATCGCGGTCGGCGTCGCATCCGTGGCCGTTGCCCTACTGGCCCTGCCGGTAGAAACCATCGGCACACGCTTTGGCGGCATTCCCCGAAGCCTGCCCTGGCCTGCCCTGCCAGTCTTCAGCGTAGACAAGGCGATTGCAGTGCTGCCGGACGCGCTTGCCTTCGCGCTGCTCGGCGCGATCGAGTCACTGCTGTCCGCCGTCGTTGCCGACGGCATGACCGGCAGGCGGCATCGCTCGAACTGCGAACTGGTGGCACAAGGCTTTGCCAATATCGGTGCCGCGCTGTTTGGAGGCATCTGCGTGACCGGTACGATTGCCCGAACGGCAACCAATGTGCGGGCGGGCGCGCACGGCCCGGTATCAGGCATGCTGCATTCGGTGTTCTTGCTCGCCTTCATGCTGGTCGCCGCACCGCTTGCCTCCTACATCCCGCTCGCTGCATTGGCCGGCGTGCTGGCGGTCGTGGCCTGGAACATGGTTGAAAAACAGGCCTTCGCGACACTGATCCGCTCGTCATGGGGCGACGCGTTAGTGCTGATGGTCACATTCCTGCTGGTGGTGTTCCGCGACCTGACCGAAGGCATCGTCGTCGGCTTCGCACTCGGCTCGATCCTGTTCATCGACCGCATGGCAAAAAGCATTGCGGTGGAGAGCGATCAGCCGCTGGTGCAGGAGGATGTCGCCGACGCCACCAATGGCAGCCGCCACGCCTATGAGGCGAGCGATGCGGGCGATGCCGACACCGTCATCTACCGTATCTCGGGCGCGTTCTTCTTTGGTGCGGCCTCGACGGTGGGGGCTGTGCTCGACCGCATCGCCGACCAGCGCAAGAACTTCATCCTCGACTGCTCAGGCGTGCCGTTTCTCGATTCAACGGCGGCGAATGTGCTTGAAGGTGCCGCACGCAAGGCGCGACAGGCAGACGTCCGCTTCTTCATCACAGGAGCATCGCCGCAGACGCGGCGGATGCTGATAAGCCACGGCGTCAAGCACCCCGCCGTCAGCTACGCCGCCTCTGTTAGGGACGCACTCGACCTGCTCAAACCTGGGAAGACCGGCACCCAGGAGCGTTAGGCGAACTTGCGCTGGGCGTCGAGGGCGAGGCCGAGGCCGACGGAGCCGAAGGCATCGCCCTGGACGATCTGGGCGCCCGGCACCAATGCAAGGATGCTTTCGCGCGCCAGCGGAATGGCGGTCGAGCCCCCGGTCAGGAACACGGCGGTGATGTCCTTGGCGCTAACCTGCGCTTCGGCAAGCGTGTCGGCGACGGTCGCGGTGACACGCTCGACGGCGGTGCGGATGGTGTCTTCGAGACCTTGCCTGGTCAGCGATGCGGTGAACTTCGCTCCCGGCAGCTTGACGTCGATAGCGGTTTCGGCAGCATCGGTCAGCTCGATCTTGGCCTTTTCGACCTTGGTCGCCAGAGCATGGCCGAAGCGCTGGTCGACGACCTCGATCATCCTGTCGATGAGATCGGGCCGCTGGGCCTCGAAGCGGATCTGGCGCAGGTCAAGCATCGCCTTGGGCGTATAAAGCAGGTTGATGCGCTGCCACGTCGCGAGGTCGATGAAGTAACCCGCCGGCAGGTTGCGCTTGCCGTCCTTGGTCGGGGTGAGATAGCCGAGCTCGGGCATGACGTGGGCGATCGAGAGCAGGCGGTCGAAATCGGTGCCGCCGATATGGACGCCGCGATTGGCGAGAATGTCGGCCTTGCGATCGCCGGAGGCGGCGCGCTCGGGCGAGACACGGACGATGGAAAAGTCGGATGTGCCGCCGCCCATGTCGACGATCAGCGCCAGCTCTTCGCGCTTTACCGTGCGCTCATAGTCGAGTGCTGCCGCGATCGGCTCGAACTGGAAGTCGATGTGCTTGAAGCCCTGGGCACGCGCCGCCTTTTCGAGCTCGCTCTGGGCTGCCGCATCGGCTTCGGGATTGTCGTCGACGAACTGCACCGGACGGCCGAGCACGACGTTTTCAACCGGCTCACCGACGTGGCTTTCGAGGCGGTCCTTGAGATGGCCGACGAACATGCCGACGATGTCGGTGAAGGCGATGTAGCGCGCCTTGATGCGGGTCTTTTCGTGGACCAGCGAGGAGCCAAGCACGCTCTTGAGGGCGCGCATCAGGCGGCCTTCGGCGCCGTCGGTGTATTCGCCGATCGCGCGGCGGCCGAGTGCTGTCTGATTGTCCTCAAAGTTGAAGAAGATGGCTGACGGTAGCGTGACGTTCTCACCCTCGAGCGCAACGAGGCGCGGACAGCCGTTCTCGATAACGCCGACGGTCGAATTGGAAGTGCCGAAGTCTATGCCGCCGAAAGCCGGTCGCATCACCTAGTCCTGAATTTTCTGCATGAATGAATGGGCGACCCCAAGCTTCTGCCGGGCCGCAATCGGACCGTGCGCCTACACGACGGGGCGACAAATGTCGATGTCTGCAAGGCATTTTCCGGGAAAATGTGATCGCTGGCCCAATCCTCGTGGCATTCCCTGGATGCCGCTTTCGTGCGATATCGCAGCCATTCAACCGTGCCGGGTATCCGCCATGACCCTTACAGGTTTTCTTGCCTATAGCGGTGCACTTGCCATCGCCGCCGCTATTCCGGGACCGGGCATAACGGCGCTGGTGGCGCGCGCGCTCGGCTCGGGATTCCGCTCGTCGCTGGCCATGTCGCTCGGGCTGATGGTCGGCGACCTGACCTATCTCACCGCCGTCGTTTTGGGCCTGGCCTTTGTCGCACAGTCGTTCGGCATGGTGTTTTTGGCGATCAAGTGGCTCGGCGTCGCCTATCTCGCCTACCTCGCCTACAATTTCTGGACCAGCGGCATCACGCCGGAGACGGTCGAGGCGAAGAAGGGCAAGGGCGGGCTGTTTTCGAGCTTCCTCGCCGGGCTGACGGTGACTTTGGGCAACCCCAAGACGATGATCTTCTACCTGGCGATCACGCCGACGGTGGTCGACCTGCATTCGCTGACCCTTGGCGACTACGGCATTTTGGTCGCCATCACGATCGCCGTGCTGATGATCGTTCTGGTGCCTTATCTGCTGTTGGCCTCGCAGGCGCGCTGGTTCCTCAAGACGCCGCGCGCGCTCAAGCTGCTCAACCGCACCGCCGCCGGTTTCATGGTCGGTGCGGCCGCGGCCATCGCCGTACGCCAGTAACCTCGCAAGCTGGAAATTCATTCCCCATAATTGGCGTTCACGGAAACATGTTTCCGTGAACCTTGCCTAATCAGCACGACACCCACTCGGAATTTGCCCTGCGACCCCCTATCTTCGCAGTTCAAATCTCAGGCCTTTTTCGGGAGCGAAATCGATGAACAAGCCCGTTACCCCCACGCGCGTGCCCGGTCGCGGACGCATCTATGGCTCCATCACCGAAACGATCGGTGATACGCCGCTGGTGCGGCTCGACAAGTTCGCCAAGGAGAAGGGTGTCGGTGCGAACCTGATCGCCAAGCTCGAATTCTTCAACCCGATCGCATCGGTCAAGGACCGCATCGGCGTCGCCATGGTCGAGGCGCTTGAGGCCGACGGCCGCATAGAGCCGGGCAAGAGCACGCTGATCGAGCCGACCTCGGGCAATACCGGCATCGCACTTGCCTTCGCCGCCGCCGCCAAGGGCTACAAGCTGATCCTGACCATGCCCGAGACAATGTCGATCGAGCGCCGCAAGATGCTGGCGCTGCTCGGCGCCGAGTTGGTGCTGACCGAAGGCGCCAAAGGCATGAAGGGTGCCATCGCCAAGGCCGAGGAACTGGTGCAGACCATCCCCAATGCCATCATTCCGCAGCAGTTCGAAAACCCCGCCAATCCCGAGATCCATCGCGAGACGACGGCCGAGGAAATCTGGAACGACACGCAAGGCTCGATCGACATACTGGTCGCCGGCATCGGCACCGGCGGCACGATCACCGGTGTCGGCCAGGTGATCAAGAAGCGCAAGCCTTCGCTGCATGTCGTGGCCGTCGAGCCCGAGGGCTCGCCGGTGCTGTCGGGCGGCCAGCCCGGCCCGCACAAGATCCAGGGCATCGGCGCCGGCTTCGCGCCCAAGGTGCTCGACACGACCGTCTATGACGAGATCATCAAGGTCTCGAACGAGGATGCCGTGGCGAACGCGCGCCTGGTGGCCCGTCTCGAAGGCGTGCCGGTCGGCATCTCCTCGGGTGCGGCACTTCAGGCCGCCATCATCGTCGGCTCGCGCCCGGAAAACGCCGGCAAGAACATCGTCGTCATCATCCCCTCCTTCGCCGAGCGCTATCTCTCGACGGTGCTGTTCGAAGGGCTGGGCGGCTGAGGACGAAGCGTAGGTTTACGACGAACAATTTGAGGCTTGGCATTTGACCTCCTCCCGCTAACATGCCCGCAAGTCGGCGCAGATCAGAGCGCGGGCGCGTCAATGGGAGGAGAGATACATGCTGCATCTGAAGTCGAAGCTATTTGCTGCCGGCGCCGTGGCCATCGGTGTCGCCCTGGCCGCAGTTCCGGCCAAGGCGGAACAGTTCATCAACGTGCTGACCGGCGGCACTTCGGGCGTGTATTATCCGCTCGGTGTCGCGCTGTCGGAAATCTACGGCAAGAGCATCAAGGACGTGCGCACCCAGGTGCAGGCAACCAAGGCGTCGGTGGAGAACCTGAACCTTCTGCAGCAGGGCAAGGGCGAAATAGGCTTCGCACTCGGCGATTCCGTCAAGGCGGCCTGGGAAGGCGACGCCGAGGCAGGCTTCAGCAAGAAGCTCGACAAGCTGCGGGCGATCGCCGCCATCTATCCAAACTATGTGCAGATCGTGGCCGCCAAGGAATCCGGAATCAGCAGCTTCGCCGACCTGAAAGGCAAAAGCCTTTCCGTCGGCGCGCCCAAATCGGGCACAGAGCTCAATGCTCGCGCCATCTTCGGAGCGCTCGGCATGAGCTACCAGGACCTCGCCAAGACCGAATACCTGCCGTTTGGCGAGTCGGTCGAGTTGATCAAGAACCGGCAGCTCGACGCCACCTTGCAGTCTGCCGGACTTGGCGTCGCGTCGATCAAAGACCTTGCGGTGTCGTTGCCGATCACCGTCGTGGCGGTGCCGGCCGACATCGCCGAGAAGCTGGGCGCACCGTTCCAGGCCGCCACGATACCGGCGGGCACTTATGAAGGCCAGTCGGCCGACGTGCCGACGCTGGCGATCACCAACATCCTGGTGACAAATTCCGACGTGTCGGACGACCTCGCTTATGAAATGACCAAGCAGTTGTTCGACAATCTCGATCAGATGACCGCAGCCCATGCCGCGGCGAAGGCGATCTCCGCCGACAGCGCCGCCAAGGGCCTGCCCATCCCGCTGCATCCGGGCGCGGAACGCTATTACAAGGAAAAGGGCTTGATGTAGGCCCCGGTCCACGCACAGACCTGATCCAGCGGGGCGGCACCTGGCCGCCCCAACTTCCAACATAGCCCTTGCCGGAGCCAGCGATGTCGCGACCCGACGTTCCCGACGTCTCCCCGCCCGCAGCCGATTTCCATGACCCGACCGGCAGCGGCTTTGCCAAGACACCCGAAGGCCGGCTGCTGTTCTGGACGGCGGTTGCCTTCTCGCTGTTCCAGATCGCCACGGCGGCCCATGTGCTGAGCGTGCCGAGCCAGGTCCTGCGGGCGACCCATGTCGCCTTCCTGCTGCTGCTGGCCTTTCCACTGGTGGCGACAGCGCGCGGCGCCGGTGCGACCGGCAAGGCGCTGGCCTGGGGGCTCGCCTTCCTCGGCGTTGCTGTCGCGACCTACCAGTTCATCGAATATGAGCCGTTGATCCTGAGGGCCGGCGACCTGAACCAGGTCGACCTGGTCTTCGGCGTGATCGCCCTGGCAACCGTATTCCTCGCTGCCTATGCGATGATGGGACCGGCATTGCCGATCATTTCGGGAAGCTTCCTTCTTTACGCGTTGTTCGGCCAGTACCTGCCGTCGCCGTTGAACCATCGCGGCTACGACTTCTCGCAAGTCATCGACCAGTTGGCCTACGGCACCGAGGGTATCTACGGCATTCCTATCTACGTCTCGGCGACCTACATCTTCCTGTTCATCCTGTTCGGCTCGTTCCTCGAACGCGCGGGCATGATCAAGCTGTTCACCGACATCTCGCTGGGCTGCGTCGGGCACGCGCGCGGTGGCGCCGCCAAGGTGGCGGTCATCGCTTCGGGCATGATGGGCACGATTTCCGGTTCTGGCGTGGCCAACGTGGTGACCACCGGGCAGTTCACGATCCCACTGATGAAGCGGTTCGGCTACCGCCCTGCCTTTGCCGGCGGCGTCGAGGCGACCGCGTCGATGGGTGGGCAGATCATGCCGCCGGTGATGGGCGCGGTGGCCTTCATCATGGCCGAGACGCTGGGCGTGGAGTATTACGAGGTGGTGAAGGCAGCGCTCATTCCGGCCCTGCTGTATTTTGCCTCGGCATTCTGGATGGTGCATCTCGAAGCGGGCAAGCACGGGTTACACGGGCTGCCGCGGGCGGACCTGCCCTCGCCGGTCCGCGCGCTGCGCGAAGGCTGGTTCCTCATCCTGCCGCTGGCGGTGCTGATCTACCTGCTGTTTTCCGGGTACACGCCACTGTATGCCGGAACCATCGGCCTGGCGATGACGGTTCTGCTGATCCTCGGCGGCTCGGTGGCGCTGCGGCTGCCTTCAATGGTCATCCGGGTGGTCTTCTGGATCGGGCTTGGCCTGGTGGCAGCGAGCTTCTTTCGCATCGGCATCGGCGCGATCCTTGTTGCGGCAGCGGCCCTGATCGCCGTCAACGCCTTCGTCAGCGGGGGCCGCGACACGCTGATCTCGTGCCGCGACGCCCTTGCGGAAGGCGCCAGGACGGCGCTGCCGGTCGGCGTCGCCTGCGCCGTCGTCGGCGTCATCATCGGCACGATGACGCTGACCGGAGTCGCGACAACCTTCGGCGCGTTCATCGTTTCGGTAGGCGAATCGAGCCTGTTCCTGTCGCTGGTCCTGACGATGGTGACCTGCATCGTGCTTGGCATGGGCATTCCAACCATCCCGAACTACATCATCACCTCGTCAATCGCCGGGCCAGCCCTGCTCGAACTGGGCGTGCCGCTTCTGGTCAGCCACATGTTCGTGTTCTACTTCGGTATCCTGGCCGACTTGACGCCACCGGTGGCGCTGGCCTGTTTTGCTGCGGCGCCAATCGCGCGCGAGAGCGGACTGAAGATCTCGCTCGAGGCCATCAAGGTCGCGGCAGCAGGTTTCGTCATTCCGTTCATGGCGGTTTATACGCCCTCGCTCATGCTCCAGGAAGGCGGACCGATGGCAGCCGCGATCGGCTACTGGCCGGCAGTCGCCTACATCGTCTTCAAGACCGGGTTGGCCATCGCTCTGTGGGGGGCCGCAGTCGTCGGCTTCCTGCGCAGGCGCATGGCCGCATGGGAACGCCTGCTGGCAACCGCAGCGGCCTTCACCCTGGTCGCCGCCCTGCCGATGACGGACGAGATCGGTTTCGCGCTTGCGGCCGTCGTGATGGGGCTTCACTGGGTGCGCACGCGCGGACAGCCCGAAGCTGGAGCGGCGGCTGGGAGCAATAAGGCCTGACCGTGGGCTTATGCATCGTCGCCGGCTCAAAGGCGGCCGCGCTCGCGGTGACCGCCTTCACGCTGAGCTGGACACATTCGGTGGAGAAACTGCGCTGGGAAGAAGACTGGCGCGTGAGCGACGGCAAACTCCAGATCGTTGGCGCACGCGTGCAGGGCTCGGGCGCCGGCATGGACCCGCCTGAAGGCGCTGTCTTCGACAACGGCTGGTGGCGCTACACACCGAAGGTCGGCCCACAGGGAGTGCTTGTGCTGGCCGCATCGGGCGCCACCGGCGGCGGCTGGCGGCTCTGTTCCAGCGAAGGCTGCCTGACGCTTGGCGAAGACGCCGGAGCGGCGGTAATACTGCGCGCCTGCGACCCCGCACTCAGCCGCTGACCTGCCCGCTGCGTGAGGCTGCGTCGCCCCTGCGGCGCTTGAGGAACCGGCGCACGGCCAGGTCTGTTTCAAGGCCGATGGCGAGTTGGTAGGCCTTGTCGGCTTCAGCGAGGTTGCCTGAGAGTGTCAGCAATTCGGCACGCGCCGCCCAGTAGGGTTGGTACTCGTTGAGCCTGGTATCGTCGATGGCGTCGAGCAGGGCCAGACCTTGTTCGAGCGCCCCGGCATAGGCCACAGCCACCGCATGGTTGACGGCAACGACCGGCGAGGCAGAGAGTGTCATCAGGCCGGCGTAAAGGGTGGCGATCGCGGCCCAGTCGGTGCGGCCGGCAAATCGCCGCGCGGCGTGCGCCGACTGGATCGCCGCCTCGAATTGGTAGCGGCCGATGCCGTCGAGGGCGCCGGCACGCTGCAGCAGCGCGTCGGCCTCGCCGATCAGACCGGCATCCCACAACAGCGTGTCCTGTTCGCTCAGCGGCACAAACTCGCCTGAGGGGCCGCGACGGGCGGGCCGGCGCGCCTCCGCATGCAGCATCAGCGACAAAAGACAGAGCGCCTCCGGTTCGCCGGGCAGCAGATCGACAACCAGCCGGCCGAGCCAGATGGCTTCGGAAGCGAGGTTGCGCCGACGGGATTCGGCACCGCTGGCGTCCGTCCAGCCTTCGGAGAAGGCGGCGTAGATCGCCTCCAGCACCGCCGACAGCCTTTCGCCGAGCTCGGCCTTTTCAGGAATGCGAAACGGGATGCCGGCTTGCTTGATGCGCGACTTGGCCCGCACCAGGCGCTGGCCCATTGTCGAAGGCGAGACCAGGAAGGCGGAGGCGATGGTGGCGGCATCGAAGCCGAGCACGGCCTGCAGGATCAGCGGCGCGCGCACGCCTGCCTCGATCGCGGGGTGGGCGCAGGCGAAGATCAGGCCGAGCCGGTCGTCGGGAAACTTCTCGCGCGCCATCTCCTGCTCCAGTTCTTCGCCGATCAGCCTGAGATGGGCCTGGCCGGCCTCCCCGGTCATGCGTCGCCGCTGCTGGTCGATGGAACGCCGACGCGCAACTGTCAGGAGCCAGGCCTCGGGATGGTCCGGCACACCCGTCTCGGGCCATCTCGACAAGGCCGCGGCAAAAGCGTCGGCGAGCGCGTCCTCGGCACCGGCGAGATCGCGGGTGCGCGCCGAAAGATAGGCGACGAGCCTGCCGTAGCTCTGGCGGGCAGCGGCTTCCGCCGCCGCCCGCGCCCGTTCGACGCCTGTGGCCATTCCTAGCGGGTCGGCCAGATCGGACGGACCTCGACAGTGCCATAGTTGGCGCTGGGGCAGCGCGCCGCCCAGTTGAGCGCGGCATCGAGATCGGGCGCCTCGATGATGTAGAAGCCGCCGAGTTGCTCCTTGGTCGCGGCGAACGGGCCGTCGAGCACTTCTGTCCTGCCGTCGCGGACGCGGACTGTTGTGGCCGACGACGCACCCTGCAGGCGCTCGCCCGAGACCATCGCGCCGGCTTTGATCAAGGCTTCGTTGTAGGCCATGTAGGGCGCGCTCATCGTCTCCTGGTCCTGCGGGCTTGCCGCGGCGAAGGGCGTGTCGTCGTGGTGAAGCAGAAGCATGTACTGCATTGTCGTCTCCTGTTTTTTGCGGCCGCATCGTCGCGGCTGAACGGAAGTCGCGCGGCTTCGCCGGATTTCGACAAGCGGCAGAAACTTTTTCGGAGCTGAGCCTAGCACATGGAAATGGCGGGCTGGACCGGTGAAAATTCAGCCCTGGCGGGCATCCGTACGGCTTGAGCAACAGGACGGCAGCATGTCATATCCGACCGCTGGGGAGCGGCAGGGGAACAACAATGTACAGGCTTTATACGCGCGCCGGCAGCGGCGGCTTCGTCGTCGAGGCGGCATTCGAACTGGCGGGCGTGCCGTTCGAGCGCATCGAGGTGGTCAAGGGCGTCGAACCCGCCGCCGAGTTCCGCACCATCAGCCCGCTCGGCCAGGTGCCGGCGCTGGTGCTGCCGGACGGGCATGCGATGACCGAATCCGCTGCCATGTGCCAGCTGATCGCCGAACGCCATCCCGATGCGCGGCTGGCGCCCGCAGTGGACGCGCCGGGGCGCGCCGACTTCCTGCGCTGGATGGCTTTCCTGACCTCGGTGACCTATCCCGCACTGCTGCGCGAATATTACGCCCATCGCTACACGACCGACGCCGGCGGCATCGAGGCGGTGAAGGCAGCTGCCGTCGCCGAGGCCGAACGCAGCTTCAGCGTTGTCGACGCAGCACTCGAAGGGCGCGACTGGCTGGCCGGCGCGCATATGTCGATCGCCGACGTCTACCTGCTGATGCTGGTGTACTGGCACCCTGAGCCCGCCAAGATCGCCGCGACCTGGCCAAACCTCGAGCGCGTCTGCGCGGTTCTGCGCGAGAATGCACTGCTGAAGGAGCTCAACGTCAGCCACACGATGTGGTGAGGCGAACGGACCGCGCGAACGGGCCGATCGGCAAGGCGTCCGCGTCCGCGAAGAGGCGGCGCGCCAGATCTTCATCTTGTGTTGGAGCAGCCGGGCTTGCGCCGCCGGCAGGGCGGACAAGCCTTAGAGGCGAGTGGCAGAAATCGCCCGGCGTTCGCCGCGCAAGGTGGTCGAGCGGTGATCGCTTGTCGGCCGCGCGATACGGCTTTCGTGACGTCCGGTAACGGTCATGATCAGTGGAACGTCACGCGCGCCTGGAGCGTGCTGGTGCGACGTGCGCAGGCAGGTCCCGGACCACGCATATAGTGGCGTTCGGGGCGATAAGTCGGAGCGATGAATTCGCGAAACGCCACAGCGGCGAAAGTAAGGTGGTTCCAGATAGCCATTGTTCTTATCCCTGTCCGCCCGGGGCTCGTCCCGAACGTGAAAGCGATCATAGCCGGCGGATGTGAATCTTCGGTGAACGCGATGTTAATCTTCGTGTGAAAATGCGCCCGATCAGGGCTGAATTGCGTTCTTTTCTGGGCATTTAGGCCTGATCGGGCGGCATTGGTTAAGATGTGTCTTTTGCGCCACTGATGTAACCGCCAATTGCCGCGAAACTATCCACAGGTTTCGAGGCTCGGTTACATCGGGTCGGGCCATTCGCAGGGTCGTTGCGGCAGATCTGGCGTCAGGCGAGGAAGAGTTTCTCGAACGCCTTGCGTCCGGGCGGGGTGAATTCGACGACGCGGCTGCCGGCGGGACGGCGCGCCCATTTCTCGGCGAGGATCTTGTCGAGGATGGCGGTGCCCAGCGATCCCGCCAGATGCGAACGCCTGACGCTCCAGTCGAGGCAGGCGCGGCACATCGGCCGGCGCGAATTGCCGAGCGTCGAGGTGTCGATGCCGATCGTGGCGAAGAAGCCTGCGCCCACCGGCCCGAGCCGGATCTCCTCGTCGTCGCGCACGATGATCTCCTCGGCGACGAAACGGTCGAACATCGCAACGGCATGGTCGCCGGCGAGGTGGTCGTAGCAGACGCGGGCTTCGCGCATCGACTTGTCGCGCGGGCCGGGCCTGGCCCGCTTGGGGCCGGAATGAGCGGCGACGCCGCTGATCGCCTCGATCATGTTGGCGACCTCGGTGCCCGACAGCGCGTAGTAGCGGTGCCTGCCCTGGCTCGCCACCGTCAGCAGCTTGCCGTCCATCAGCTTGGCGAGATGCGAACTGGCCGTAGGCAGGGAGACGCCGGCTTCGAGCGCCAGTTCGCTCGCCGTCAGCGCGCCGCCATCCATCAGCGCGGTCAGCATGTTGGCACGCGCCGGGTCGCCGACCAGGCTGGCGATGCGGGCGATATCGGGACCTTCCTTCATGACACGACTACCTCCATGGTTCGATGGTAGTCGAAGCATTCTCGTCAGGCAATGCGTATTCTCCAACCCAACAAAGGAGGCCGCTATGACGACGAAAACCGAACGAGCCACCGCGCCGGAACGCCTGCCGCTCGGCGCGTTCGGCCGCGTGCTGAGGTTGCTGGCCGGCGGCTATGACCGCCATCTGCAACGGCTCGACCTTTCCGAACTGACCGACGAACAGCTCGACGACATCGGCATCAGCCGCCGCGACGCCGAACGCGAAAGCGCAAAGCCGTTCTGGCGTTAGCCTGCCACGCTATCCCGACCTGACGCTTCGATGCCGGCCTAACCGTGCTCAACATTTACGGAGACCAAGATGACCATCACCTGCTTCATCCGCTACGAGATCGACCCGTTTGGCAAGGCCGCCTTCGAGCAATATGCCCGTAACTGGGGCCAGGCGATCCCACGCTGCGGCGCCGACCTTCTCGGCTATTTCGCCCCGCACGAAGGCTCGGCGACGACCGCCTACGGCGTCTACAACATCGAAAGCCTGGCCGCCTACGAGGCCTACCGGGCGCGGCTCGCTGCCGACCCGATGGGCCGCGAGAACTACGAGTTTGCCCGACGGGAAAAGTTCATCCTCAAGGAAGACCGCATCTTCCTGAAGCTGGCATCGGGACCGCATGCGGCCCTGCATGATCCCGAAAAATTGCAGGCTTTTCGGACAGGGATCATGCAACAGGAAAGCGTCAAGCCATGATCGCGGTGATCTTCGAGGTCGAGCCGGCTGAAGGCCAGCGCGACGCCTATCTCGGCATCGCCGCCGACCTGCGCCCTCTGCTCGATGGCATCGACGGCTTCCTGTCGATCGAGCGGTTTCAGAGCCTGGCCAACCCCGGCCGGTTGTTGTCGCTGTCGTTCTGGCGCGACGAGGAGGCGGTGAAGGCGTGGCGCAACAGCCAGGAGCACCGGCAAGCGCAGATGGCAGGGCGCGGCGGGGTGTTTTCAGGCTACCGGCTGCGCATAGCACAGGTGGTGCGGGATTACGGGCTGGACGAGCGGGCGGAGGCGCCGAGGGATAGTCGGGAGGTGCACGGTTAGGTCGCGATCCATCGCGCCCCCCTCTGCTCTTCGGGCATCTCCCCCTCAAGGGGGGAGATTAGTCTCGTCACCGACGGCGCCTCATCCTGCGACTTTGGCTACTAGCGAAGTCGCGATGAAGGCTGATCTCCTCCCTTGAGGAGGAGATGGCCAGCAGGCCAGTCCAGCCGCGCATGCTAAGCGTTGCCGATCAACACGCCCGCAGCAAAGACCAGCGCGCCGCCGAGGACCACCTGGAAGGCGGCGCGGAGGAAGGGGGTCTGCATGTAGCGGTTCTGGATGTAGGCGATGATCCAGAGCTCGAAGAACACCACGACCGCGGCGACCGTGGTCGCTGTCCAGAAATGTGGGATCAGGTAAGGCAGCGCGTGGCCAAGACCGCCGAGCGTGGTCATCAGGCCGGTGGTGATGCCGCGCTTGACCGGCGAACCGCGCCCCGACAGCTTGCCGTCGTCCGAGGCAACCTCTGTGAAGCCCATCGAGATGCCGGCGCCAATCGACGCGGCGAGCCCGACGAGAAAGGTCTGCCAGGTGTCGTGGGTGGCGAAGGCGGCGGCGAAGATCGGCGCCAGCGTCGACACCGAACCATCCATCAGCCCGGCGAGGCCCGGCTGGACATAGGTCAGGATGAACTGGCGCCGCTCGGCGAGCGTCTCCTTTTCGCTGACGTGCTCGGGCACGTGCTTTTCTTCAAGCTTCTGGGCGAGCGATTCATGGCTCTGCTCGGCGAGTGCTAAATCGTCGAGCAGCTTGCGGGTCGTGGCATCGCCCGTGCGCTTGGACGCCTCGACATAGAAGCGGTAGGCCTGCCGCTCCATCTGCTCGGCCTGCTCGCGCACCTTGTCGATGCCGAGCGGCCGCACCAGCCAGTCGGGCTTGCGCTCGTAGTAGCCGCGCACATGCTCGCGCCGGATCAGCGGAATGCGTTCGCCAAAGCGCTTGCGGTGCTGCTCGATGAGCTGGTCGCGATGGCCATCCTCCTCCTCGGCCATGTCCTCGAACACCTTGGCCGATTGCGGAAACTCGTCACGCAGCCCGTCGGCATAGGCGCGGTAGATGCGGCCGTCATCCTCCTCCGACGAAATGGCAAGAGCCAGGATCTCCTGCTCGGACAAGGAATCGAAAGCGCGGCGGCCGAAGCCGAAGACACGGGACAACATCTGCGAATCTTCCAGTTTAGAATAATTCTAAACTAGGCATTTGCCGCCTGTCGGTCAATGTGCGCAGGCTGCGTGTGATCGTTTTGCCGCATGTCAAAGAATGCTCGCGTCCCTTGTTATAGGGCAATGTGTGGCTATATAGCCTAATCTCACCCGATAGAAGGCCCGATAGAAGGAATGCACAATGGCGGCCAAGCAGCACGCGCATCACATCGACCCCAAGCCCGTGCTCGAGCTGATCGCCAGCATCGAAGCAGACCTTGCCCGCCTCAAGGGCATGCTCGAACCGCAGCCGGAACAATTCGACCCGGCCAACCCGCACAACAAGACCTGCGACGGCAAGCTGACGCCCGACGGCGTCGAATGCTGCTACCGCCTGTTCGACGAAGGCAAGTCGCGCTACTCGGTGGCCCAGGCGATGAAGATCTCGTTTGCCGCCGCGACGCACAGGTTCAATGCGTGGCGCAAGGCCGGCGGCGAGAGGCGGATACGGTCGTTGATGGGGTGAGGAGTGTTGGCCGCAGGCCAAGAAACGACGAACGCCCGGAGCCATAGCGGAGGGCCGCAGTGCCAAATCTCTTTCTTCGCCAAGCGCCCCTCTCCGGCCGCTACGCCGCCACCTCTCCCCCACTTCGTGAGGGAAAGGAATCGCCAACCTCATAGGCGCAGCCTCGCAGACCCTGAGCGCCTCGCCTCTACAAGGCGGCCACTACGGCATCTCATGCCCCGACAGAACCTGGGCAGCACCAGAAACTCCATTGCGGAAGGCGTCGTCGAAGCCGACGCCTGAAATGCCCCAGCGCGTCGCGGGCGGCGCGTCGGCGATGCGCCATTCGGCGACCCAGCCGGCAGGCTTGTTGTTCCAGACGATGGTACCGACAAGCGCCCTCTCGCCGCCGGCCATTCGAGCCAGAGTGCCTATGCGCGCCGGGTCGGCCTTTGCCAATACCGGGGCGCTGAGGCCCGCCAACATCAACTGCCGTTGCGACGGCAGCACAAGCGGCAGTGCCAGCTTGTCGGCAGCGCTGATCAGCGCTGTACGCATATCGTCGTCGCGCAGGCCAAGGCTGTCGCTGGCAAGCATGCTGGCACGCCCCTTCATGTCGCGGATGCCGATGACAGCGACGAGCCGCGGGCGCTTGAGCCAGGGCTCGCGCTCGATTGATTTCAGAAAGGCGTCAAGTTTTACCCGGTCGAAGACGCAGGTCAGGTCGTGCGGACGGTCGTAACTGCCCTGCTCGTCATGGATCGGCGTACCACTCATGCGATCGCGAAAGGCGTAGCTGGCAATCAGGTCGCCGGCGCGTCGGGCCTGTTCGGCAAGGTGCATTTCGTTGAGGAGCCTGGTGTCGCCGGTGACCCGGACCACGACATCGCGCAGGCAATTGGCAAAACCGATGTCGCGGCGCTCGGGCGCGGTGCCGCTGGTGATCGTCCCAACGGTATAGAGGTCGTCCGCCCTCGCCTGGCCGAGGCCAGCGATGAGCAGCAGGAGAGCTGTTAGCGCGTTGCGTAGTCCGCCGCGAAGCATGTGCCGCACCTTCCGCCGGGAGCCTGCAGCCTAGCAGAGCGAGGTGCGGCGCAAAAGCTTGCGGCGCCAGGCAGCTGCCAAGGCTGCTTCAGTCCAGCGTGCGGCGGAAGCGGAACAGAGCGAGGCCGGCGAAGACGGCGACGAACAGGCCGAGTATGGCGACTTCGGGGGCGATGGCCGGGAACTCGGCACCCTTCAGCATGACGGCACGGATGATGCGCAGGAAATGCGTCAGCGGCAGGATTTCGCCGAGCGCCTGGGCCCAGCCGGGCATGCCGCGATAGGGGAACATGAAGCCCGACAGCAGGATCGACGGCAGAAAGAAGAAGAAGGTCAGCTGCATGGCCTGCATCTGGGTGCGCGCGACCGTCGAGATGGTGTAGCCGAGCAGCACCAGCGCCAGTACGAAGACCAGGATGGCCGACAACAGCAGCGGCAGCGAGCCCATGAACGGGATGGAGAACAACAGCTTCGAGGCGACGAGCACGACCGTCACCTGGACGGCACCGACGACGAGGTAGGGCAGCACCTTGCCGAGCATGATCTCGGCCGGGCTCGCCGGCATGGCGAGCAGGTTTTCCATGGTGCCGCGCTCGGTTTCGCGCGTCAGCGCCATAGAGGTCATCATCACCATCGTCATCTGCAGGATGACGCCGAGCAGGCCGGGCACGATGTTGTATTGCGAGATGCCCTCGGGATTGTAGCGGCGGTGGACGACGACCTCGAGCTGGCCCTTGGCCGTCTCGGCGGATGCGGCTTCCATGCCCTGGGCGCGCAGCAGCGCCTGGTTGGCCACAGTACCCAGCGTCGATACGGCTCCGCTGGACGCCGAGGGATCGGTGGCGTCGGCCTCGATCAGGATCTGCGGCGCGTCGCCAGCGGCGACCCGGCGGCCGAAATCGGCGGGGATGGTGACGACGAAGGCGACCTCGCCGCTGGCCATCAGCTCTTCGGCCTCGGCCGCGGTCTCGGCGATGTGGTCGAAGCGGTAGTAGTTGGTGTTCTGCAGCGCCGAGACCATGGCACGGGTGTACTGGTCGTTGCTCGTCGCGACCAGGGCGGCCGGCAGGCTCTTGGGATCGCTGTTGATGGCAAAGCCGAACAGCACGAGTTGCATCAGCGGCACGCCGAGCATCATGGCGAAGGTGATGCGGTCGCGCCGCATCTGGATGAACTCCTTGGTCAGGAGCGCACCGAGCCGGGCGAAGGAAAAGATGCCGTTGGTGAGGCTTGTCATGACATGTTGTCCCTGGATGCGGCCATGAACTGGATGAACACGTCCTCCAGGCTGGTTTCGCCCGGTTCGACGGTCACGCCCTCGCTGCCGCTGATGTCGGCAAGGGCGGCTTCGAGCTTGTCGCGGTCCGAGCCGACGACGTGCAGTGTGGCGCCGAACGGGGCGACCTGGTCGATGCCGGGGCGGCCCTCAAGGGCCGCGGCAACCTGATCGAGGCGCGGGCCCGAAACGACGAAGGTAGTAAGCCCGGCGTTGCGCACGACGTCCTCGACGGTGCCCGACGCCAGCATCTTGCCATAGGAGATGTAGCTGATGCGGTGGCAGCGCTCGGCTTCGTCCATGTAGTGGGTCGACACCAGAACGGTCAGCCCGCCGCGCGCCAGCCGGTGGATCTCGTCCCAGAACTCGCGCCGCGCCTTGGGGTCGACACCGGCGGTGGGTTCGTCGAGCAGAAGCAGCTTCGGCTTGTGCATGATACAGGCAGCGAGCGCGAGGCGCTGCTTCCAGCCGCCCGACAGCGTGCCGGCAAGCTGGTTGCGGCGGCTGGTCAGGCCGAGTTCCTCGAGCGTTCGGGCGACATGCTCCTCGACCG
Source organism: Aminobacter carboxidus (assembly GCF_014863355.1). Taxonomy (GTDB): domain Bacteria; phylum Pseudomonadota; class Alphaproteobacteria; order Rhizobiales; family Rhizobiaceae; genus Aminobacter; species Aminobacter carboxidus. The sequence continues at coordinate 362,858 of NZ_JACZEP010000004.1, forward strand.
GCTTGAGCTTGTACAGCCGGGCGACGAATTCGAGGTTTTCGCCGATCGTCAGGTCCTCGTAGAACGAGAACTTCTGCGTCATGTAGCCGACTTCGCGCTTGATCTTGAGGCTGTCGGTGCGCAGGTCGTAGCCCAGCACCTGGCCCTCGCCCTCGTCTGGGGTGAGCAGGCCGCACATGATGCGGATGGTGGTGGTCTTGCCCGAGCCGTTGGGCCCGAGGAAGCCGACGATCTCGCCTTCGGCGACCGTCATGGTGACATGGTCGACGACGGTCTTGTCGCCGAAGCGCTTGACCAGGTTTTTTACTTCGATGGCGTTCATTGGGTGCCGTAGGCAAAGCAGCAGGGGAATAGGGCATTAGGGCAGCAAAAGGCGCGCCTGACATATATTGCCCTACTGCCTTACTCCCCTACTCCCTTCTCAAGTGCCACATCAACGATCTGCCCCGGCTGCAGCACCGAGTTGGCGTCTTCGGGGCGGGCCTCGACGAGGTAGACGAGCTTCTGCCGGTTCTCGAGCGAGTAGATGACCGGCGGGGTGAATTCGGGATCGGGCGAGACGTAGCTGACCTTGGCCGTCAGCCCGTCGGCGCAGCCATCGCAGCGTACCGTGAGCCGGGTGCCGACGTGGACCGACGAAAACGCCGACTCGGGAATGAACAGCGTCAGCTTTACCGCACCGTCGGGCAGCACCGAAAGCACCGGCGACGACGGGCCGGCGGTGTCGCCGGCATTGCGGATGACGTCGTCGATGCGCCCGGCGGCGGGTGCCGTCAGCGTGCGCTTGGACAGGCGCCATTCGGCCTGGCCGAGCGCCGAGCGGGCCTGCTCGACCTGCTTTTCGGCGGCCTTGATCACCTCGCTGCGGGCCGGCAGGCGCCCGACGGCCAGATTGGCGGTGGCCTGGCCGAAGGCCGCCTGGGCAACCTCGAGCTTGGTGGTCGCATCGTCGAGCTGGGCCTGGGTGGCGATGGTGCGCCGGGCAAGGTCCTGCGTGCGGGTCAGGCTGCGCTGGGCGTCGTCGGCCTGGGCCTGGCTGGAGCGCACCGCAGCCTCAAGGGCAGCGATCTCGTCGGGCCGCTTGCCGATCTTGAGGTCGGCAAGCTGTGCCTCGGCCTGGGCAAGTGCAGCCTCGGCCTGGGTCACCGCGATCCTGGCGTCGCCGCTTTCAAGCGTGACGACGGGCTTGCCCGCTACAACACGGTCGCCGCGACGTACGGCAACGGTTTCGACCTGCGCGACCTCGATCGGGGCGAGCTGGACATAGTCGCCCTCGACATAGCCGACGGCGAGCGGTGCCGGGGCGGCGCAGGCCGAAAACAGCGATGCCGCAAAGGGAATGGAACAAAGGATGCTCATGGCTTTCCTGCCTTTCGCGCCGCAATGATGGCAGCGACGTTTTCCTTGGCGATGCCGATGACCTTGCCGACCTCGGCCGGACCGATGTCGGCCCAGTCCATGCGTCGCATGACGGCGGCACGGGCGATGCGGAAGTAGACAACCTGGCCGATCATCATGAAGACGCTGATCCTGACGCGCTCGCTCTCGGCCTCCTCGCCGGTGGCGGCTGCCCAGAGCTGGCACAGCCTGCGATGCACCGGCTCGAACACGCCGCTGTAGATGCGGTCGAGCGCGTCCGTCGGCGTCGACAGCTCCCGCAAGACGAACTGGACAATTTCGCCGGCCTCGGGGCGGGCGACCATGAAGCCGACCATGCGCTCCACCGCCGCCTCGATCTGCGCCTCGGCTTCCTCAGGCGTGGGAGCCTGCGGCAGGGCCGGCCCGGTGTTGCCGAGTGCTTGCCTGGCGACCGTCTGGATCGTGGTGACGACATGGTCGGCGGCGGCGAGCCTGAGACCCTCCTTGCCGCCGAAGTGATAGGCGATGGAGCCGATGTTGGCGTTGGCGGCGGTGGCGATCTCACGGGTCGAGGTGCCATCGAAGCCCTGGCGGCCAAACAGCTTCAGCGCAGCCATCACCAGGGCCATGCGGGTGGCGTCGGCGGCGGAGGGATTCTGCGGTGTCTGTGTCTTGCTCATGACGATGATTTAATCAATCGATTGATTAAAGTCAAGAGGAGTGTTGCGCGACAAGCGGCGCCGCGCTTTACTGAGGCCTATGGCCAAGGAAATCGAACGCAAGTTCCTGGTGAACGGACAGGAGTGGCGGAGCCTTGTCGAAGACAGGATCCGCATCCGGCAGTTCTATCTGGCGTCCAATGAAGGCCGCTCGGTGCGGCTGCGCATCTCGGATGGCGCGGTGGCGACGCTGACGCTGAAGTTCGGCCTGAGAGGCCGCGAGCGCGACGAATTCGAATACCAGGTGCCGCTCGCCGAGGCCGAGGAGATGATGGAATTCGCCATCGGCCGTGTCATCGAGAAGACACGTCACCATGTTAGCCATCGTGGCCGTCTCTATGAAATCGATGTGTTCGGCGGCGAACTGAGGGGGCTGATCATCGCGGAACTCGAGACGCCGGAGGATGTTCCGGCATCGGAACTGCCGGCATGGATCGGCCGCGAGGTGACCAGCGATCCGCGCTACTATAACGCGTCGCTCGCCCACAGCGACGACGTCCCGGAGGCCGTTGCATGAGCTTTCGCATCGATCCGCGCCTGGCGCTAACCGGCGAGACCCGCCGTATTGCCGGCGAAGAGATCGAAAAGATCGCCGCCCATCTGAATACTGCCCGTGACAATCCCGACAAGGCGCTGCACAAGGCCCGCAAGCGCATCAAGGCGCTGCGCGCGCTGCTGCATCTGGTCTGGCCGGGCGACGAGGCCTTCTGCCGCACTGAGAACGACCGCTACCGCGCCATTTCGGTGTCGATCGCAGCACCGCGCCAGGCCACCGCGCTGATCGAAACCATCGACCGTCTGGCCGAGGATTTCGCCGAGAACGCCGCCGATGCCGACCTGGCCGGGATCCGCACCATGCTGGTGCGCCATCGCGCTCTGGCCGGCCACGGCGACACAGGCTTGAGCGCGGTGCTCGACACCGCGATCGCCGAATGCCAGGCGGGCTTTGCGGCACTGCAGACGCTGGCCCTGCCCGACCTGCCGGAGAATGCCGCCGACGTGTTGGCCGACGGGGCACTGGCAACGCTCAGGCGGGCGCGCAAGGCGCTGCAGCAATCGCGCGAGCGCGGCGAAGCGGATGATTTCCACGACCTGCGCAAGGCGGTGAAACGGCATGCCGCCCACCTTTCCCTGCTGCGCAAGCTGTGGCCCTCGCCGGTCAAGCCACGCCGCGAGCGCGCCGAGGCGCTTGGCGAAAGCCTGGGCGAACTGCACGACGTGTTTGTCATGCGCCAGCTGATCGAGGCAGGCGAAGCCCCGTTCGACGGGCCGGAGCCGAAACATCTGGTCAGACTGCTGAAGCGCTCGGAGAAGGCGCTGCGCAAGCTGTGCCTTGCCGATGCCGCCGAACTGTTCGAGGACAAGCCCAGGCGCACGGCGCGCAGGCTGGCAAAGAAGGCCCGCAGCGACCTCGGCGAGAACATGGCGGAGACTGAAGTCGACTAGCATCCGCGGCGCTGGCATCGCCGGCCCGGCTCATGTTACGTCCTGTGCGTCATGACGCAAAAGACCGACACTCTGCTCGACCGTTTCGGCCGCTGGCTAGCCTCCCGGCTGCAGGTCGAATCCTCTGGCTACGAGCCCTACACACCATCGGACCCCGACACGCTGCGGCGGACGCTCGAACCGGGCGACATCCTGTTGATCGAAGGCAACCAGCGGATTTCGGCCGTCATCAAGTACCTGACCCAGTCGACCTGGTCGCATTCGGCACTCTATATAGGCGACGCGCTACCGAAGCCGACGGACGGCTCGGAGAGGCCGCGGTTGATCGAGGTCAATCTCGGCGAAGGCTGCGTTGCCGTGCCGCTGTCGAAGTACCGCACCTACAACACCCGCATCTGCCGGGCCAACGGCCTGTCACCCGAGGATCGCGACCATGTCGTCAGGTTCATGGTGCAGAGGCTCGGGCTGAAATACGACCTCAAGAACATCACCGACATGCTGCGTTATTTCATTCCGCGGCCGCCGGTGCCGGTGCGCTGGCGCCGTCGCATGCTGGCCTTCGGTTCAGGCGACCCAACGCGCGCCATCTGCTCGACGATGATTGCCGAAGCCTATGGCCAGATCCGCTATCCGATCCTGCCCGAGATCACGCGCGCGCCCGGCCGTGCCTCAGCGCAATCGACCTACATGCGGCAAGAGATCATGCACATCCGCCACCACTCGCTGTACACGCCGCGCGACTTCGACCTGTCGCCTTATTTCCGTATCGTCAAACCAACGCTGGAATACGGCTTCGACTACCGGCAGGTGACCTGGAGCGAGCAAGACAAAGCCAGCAACAGCTCGTAACCGGCCGCGAGCTCAATCTTCCTGTTCGGAGAAATCGTCGTCGAGGCGCTTTTCGAGGTCAACGAGGTCCTTGGGCAGCGGCAGGCCTTGGGCGCGCAACTCGCTCAGCTTCTCGCGCAGCTGCTCCTGCAATTCGTGCGAATCCTCTGGCTGGTTGACCATTTCCTGAAGCAGGACCGCTATCTGGGCCTTGATCTGTTCGAGCGCCATGGTCCGGTCCTCCGTGGTTGCAGTTCACCTCAGCATGCGCGAAATCAGCTGCGCCGTATAGTCGACCATCGGCACGATGCGGGCATAGTTGAGCCGGGTCGGCCCGATGACGCCGAGGGCGCCGACGACGCGGGCATCCTTGTCGCGATAAGGCGCGACAACGAGCGACGAGCCGGAGAGCGAAAACAGCCGGTTTTCCGAGCCGATGAAGATGCGCACGCCCGAGCCTTCCTCGGCGAGGTCGAGCAGCTGGATCAGCCCGTCCTGGGTTTCCATGTCCTCGAACAGGTGCTTGAGCAGTTCGATGTCGGCCTGGGCTGTGACGTTTTCGAGCAGGTTGGCACGGCCACGCACGATGAGGCGCGACGGCAGGCCGCTCTCCGCACCGGCCCAGACGGCAAGACCCTTTTCGACAAGGTCCTGCGACAGCGTGTCGAGGGCGGCCTTGGTCTCGTCCTTGATGCGGGCGATCTCTATCCGGGCCTCGGCCAGGGTGCGGCCGCGTATATGGGCGTTGAGGAAGTTGGACGCCTCGTGCAGTTGGGAGACGGTGACGCCGAGCGGCAGCTCGACGACACGGTTTTCGACGTCGCCGTTTTGCGACACCAGCACGGCCAGCGCCTTGGTCGGTTCGAGCTGGATGAACTCGATGTGCTTGAGCGCGACCTCGTTCTTGGCGGCGAGCACCAGGCCGGCACCGCGCGACATGCCCGACAGCATCTGGCTTGCCTCGGTCAGCATGTGCTCCAGCGTGGCGCCCTCGCCCGAAGCTTTGACCTGGGCCTCGATGACGCGGCGCTCGTCGTCGGACAGGTCGCCCAGCTCCATGAAGGCGTCGACGAAAAAGCGCAGGCCCTTCTGCGTCGGCAGGCGGCCGGCGGAGATGTGCGGAGCATAGACGAGGCCGAGATGCTCGAGGTCGCTCATCACGTTGCGCACTGTCGCCGGCGACAGCGACGAAGGCAGCATGCGCGACAAGTTGCGCGACCCCACCGGCTCACCATCCCTGAGGTAGGAATCGACGATGCGCCGGAAGATGTCGCGTGAGCGCATGTCGAGCGATTGCAGGCTGGGATCGGGCACCGCTTTGGTCATCTGCTTCATGGTCTCCGTCCAAAATGATATAGACCCCCGCAGCGCGAACACAACTGCTCCTGCAGCGGAACCGGTTTTCCTTTGCGCTGGTCCGGCCATGGAGCTACAAGCCGGCAACAATTCCGATTTCGCTATAGAAAGTAGCCGTATGCGCCCCTCCAAACGCCAATTCGACGAAATGCGCGCCATCTCCTTCGAGCGCAACGTGTCCAAGCATGCCGAAGGTTCGTGCCTGGTGAAGTTCGGCGACACCCATGTGCTGTGCACCGCAAGCCTGGAAGAGAAGGTGCCGGGCTGGATGCGCAACTCCGGCAAGGGCTGGGTGACGGCTGAATACGGCATGCTGCCGCGCTCGACCGGCGAACGCATGCGCCGCGAAGCCTCTTCCGGCAAGCAGGGCGGACGCACGCTGGAGATCCAGCGCCTGATCGGCCGCTCATTGCGCGCCGTCGTCGACATGGGCGCGCTCGGCGAACGCCAGATCACTGTCGACTGCGACGTCATCCAGGCCGATGGCGGCACCCGCACGGCCTCGATCACCGGCGCCTGGATCGCGCTTTACGACTGCCTGCGCTGGATGGAAGCACGCCAGATGGTCAGCGTCGACAAGGTGCTGAAGGACCATGTCGCGGCGATTTCCTGCGGCATCCATGACGGCCAGCCGGTCATCGACCTCGACTATCTCGAGGATTCCTCGGCCGGCACCGACGCCAATTTCGTCATGACCGGCAAGGGCGGCATCGTCGAGATCCAGGGCACCGCCGAAGGCACCCCGTTCTCCGAAGAAGAGTTCCTGCAGCTGATGGGCCTCGCCCGCAAGGGCATCACCCGTCTGGTCGACCTGCAGAAGATGGCGGTGGGCTGAGGCATAAGCCATGCGGCCGTCGGCGATCCTCGAATCCGCGCTCTACGTTACCGACCTCGACACTGCCGAGGCGTTCTACGGCGGGGTGATGGGGCTCGAAAGGATCGCCAAGGTGCCGGGGCGGCATGTGTTCTTCCGCTGCGGCCAGGGCGTGTTGCTGCTGTTCAACGCGGACGCGACGCGCCAGCCACTGAGGCCCGATGCCAGGCTGCCGGTGCCGCCGCATGGCACGACGGGACCGGGACATCTGTGCTTTTCGGCGACCGCCGAAGAAGTCGAGCAATGGAAGACAAGGCTCGAAGGCGAAGGCATCGCCATCGAAGCCGATTTCGAATGGCCGAATGGCGGCCGTTCCATCTATTTCCGTGATCCATCAGGCAATTCGCTTGAGATCGCCGAGCCGAAACTATGGGGCCTTTGATGCGCAAGCTTGCCGACAACGAGATCGTGATCGCCAGCCACAATGCCGGCAAGCTGCGTGAGTTCGCCGACCTGATGGCGCCGTTCGGCATCGGCGCCAAGTCGGCCAAGGAATACGGCCTGCCCGAGCCCGACGAGACCGGCACCACCTTCGAGGAGAATGCCTACATCAAGGCGCTGGCAGCGGCGACCGCGACCGGCCTGCCGGCGATGTCTGACGATTCAGGGCTTGTGGTCGATGCGCTCGACGGCGCGCCGGGCGTCTACACCGCCAACTGGGCCGAGAAGCCCGACGGCACGCGCGACTTCGCCATGGCGATGCAGCGCACCGAAGACGCCATGCAGGAGCGCGGCGCCAAGGCCGCCGAGCAGCGGACAGGCCGCTTCGTCGCCGTCATCTGCCTCGCCTGGCCCGACGGGCATGCCGAATATTTCCGCGGCGAGGCCGAGGGCAACCTGGTGTGGCCGCCGCGCGGCGAAAAGGGTTTTGGCTACGACCCGGTGTTCTTGCCTGAAGGCTTCGACAAGACCTTTGGCGAGATGAGTGCCGAGGAAAAGCACGGCTGGAAGCCGGGACAGGCCGACGCACTGTCGCACCGGGCGCGCGCCTTCCAGAAATTCGCCCGCGCCATGCTCGGTTCGGCCTGATGGCATTTGCGTCGCTCAACCGCGACCCAGGCTTCGGCGTCTATGTCCATTGGCCGTTCTGCGCGGCCAAGTGCCCTTACTGCGACTTCAACAGCCATGTCCGCCACCAGCCGGTAGACCAGGAGCGCTTTGCCCGCGCCTTTGAAACGGAGCTGGCGACGATGCGCGCGCGCACCGGTCCGCGCGAGGTGACGAGCATCTTCCTTGGCGGCGGCACGCCGTCGCTGATGCGGCCAGAGACTGTGGGCGCCGTGCTCGAGGCGATCGCCGCCAACTGGTCGGTCGCTGCCAATGCCGAAATCACGCTCGAGGCGAACCCCTCGTCGGTCGAGGCCGAACGTTTCCGCGGCTACCGCGCGGCGGGCGTCAACCGGGTATCGCTCGGCGTGCAGGCGCTCAACGACCAGGACCTGCGCTTCCTTGGCCGGCTGCATAATGTCGAGGAGGCGTTGCACGCCATCGGGCTGGCGCGCGAGATTTTTCCGCGCCTGTCATTCGACCTGATCTATGCCCGGCCGGGCCAGCAGCCCGACGCCTGGGCGGCGGAGCTGAAGCAGGCGATCGGCTATGCCGTCGACCATCTGTCGCTGTACCAGCTGACCATCGAGGAAGGCACGCGCTTCTTCCAGCTCTACAATGCCGGCAAGTTCGAGATCCCCGACGGCGAACATGCCGCCGAGCTGTATTCGATCACGCAAGAGGTGACGGCGGAGCACGGGCTGCCGGCCTACGAGATTTCCAACCACGCCAGACCAGGTGCTGAGAGCCGGCACAATCTGACCTACTGGCGCTACGGCGAATATGTCGGCGTCGGCCCCGGCGCACATGGCCGCTTCCTCGAGGAGGGCACGCGCATCGTCACCATCGCCGAGAAGTTGCCGGAGCGCTGGGTGGAGCTGGTCGAGGAGCGCGGCCACGGGGTGGTCGGCGGCGAGACGCTGAACCGCTCGGAAGAGGCCGACGAGTTCCTGCTGATGGGCCTCCGGCTGGTCGAGGGCATCGACCTCGCCCGCTACGAGCAGCTGTCCGGAAAGTCGCTGTCGACGGCGAGGCTGTCGATCCTGCAGGACGAAGGGCTGGTGGCGCCGATCGGCAATTCACGCCTGCGCGCCACGCCGGAGGGAATGATCGTGCTCGATGCGGTCGTCGCCGACCTGGCGCGGTAGGCCGAGACTGCGGTGAAGAACGTGCTCTTCGTCTGCAGCCAGAACAAGTTGCGCAGCCCGACCGCCGAACAGGTGTTTGCCGGCCGTCGCGACATCGAGGTCGATTCCGCCGGGACCAACAACGACGCCGAGAACCCGCTGACAGCGGAACTGGTGGCCTGGGCCGACATCATCTTCGTGATGGAGAGGACCCACCGCGCCAAGCTGCAGAAGAAGTTCGCCGAGGCGCTCACGGCGCGTGTCGTCTGCCTCGACATCCCCGACAACTACACCTTCATGGACCCGGCACTGATCGCGCTGCTGGAAGAACGGGTGCCGAAGCACCTGCGCTAGTGCCGATCAGGCGCTTCGCTGCATCGAAAACACGTTGGTTCCTTCGACATCGTCCTCGATCTTCCGCCAGCCCATGCCTTCGTAGTAGGCAGTCAGGCGTGGCTTGGCACAGAGATAGACGGTCTCGAAACCCTGCTGGAACGCGGCCTCGGCCCCTGCCCGCACAAGTGCAGCGCCGACGCCTGACTTGCGTGCGGCTTCCTCGACCCACAACGCCGCCACCCACGGCGAATATTGCGGCCGCGATTCAAGATCGCTGTCGATCAGGTGGGCGGTGCCGAGGAAGCTGTCGCCATCATGGGCGACGAGCGCCATGGGCAGTCCGGTCGAGGCAAAATTCTCGTTCACCAGTCCCTCGATGAAGTCGAGTTCGGTATTGTCTTCGCGCCACCATGCATTCCAGATGCGGTCGGCGACTGTTTCGGCAAATTCAGGCCGATCGCGAAGATCGGAGATCGAAAATTTCAAGTCTCTGCCGTTCGACATCATGCCTACTGCTATGCTTTCGACTGTCGGAAACGGCGCTGATAAACGGCCATTCGAAAGCCAGCAAATCCATTTTACGGAGCCAGACATGAATTCCGCCCTCGCATCCTGACAGTTCTGGGCCATCCTCTCGGACATGTTCGCGGCGCTGACGGCGATCTTCGCCAAGGCCGGCATCGAAAACATCAATTCGGATTTCGCCACGCTGATCAGGACGGTGGTGATCCTGCTGGTGCTGGGCCCGATCATCGCCGCCACCGGCCAGTTCCAGCCGCTCAGTGAGATCTCGCGCAAGACCTATCTGTTCCTGGTGCTTTCGGGGCTGGCCACGGGGGCGTCGTGGCTGTGCTACTTCCGCGCGCTGAAGCTCGGAAATGCGGCGCAGGTGGCGCCGATCGACAAGCTAAGCGTCGTTCTTGTCGCGGTGTTTGGCGTCATTTTCCTTGGCGAGCGACTTAGCACGGCGAACTGGCTCGGCGTCGCGCTGATCGCGGCGGGCGCGGTGCTGGTCGCCACCAGGGCGTGACGGCGGAGCCGCTTTGGTGACGGCATCAAGGCGGGAGATGAAGGCGTCGAAACGATGGGGCATGGCCGGTACGATTGCCTCTGTTCACGAATCGCTCTCTTTCCGATCCGCGGCGCGATTTGCTTCCCGCACTGTGGCAAAGCCATGGCAGAATCGATCACATCCTTTTGCAAGCGCGGCCCTGCCATGCCAATGAGAGGGTGAAAGAGAGGCGGCGTGCAGAACAACGAAAACAAGCGGGTCTATGTCATCGGCCAGACCGAGATCGCGGCGCGGCCGCTTGTGCCGGCGCTGTATCTGGTGGCAACGCCGATCGGCAATCTCGGCGACATCACCTTGCGCGCGCTGGAGACGCTGGCTGCGGCCGATCACGTCGCCTGCGAGGATACGCGGGTGACGCGCGTCTTGCTCGATCGCTACGGCATCCGCCAGCGCCCGACCGCCTATCACGAGCACAATGCCACCGAAGCCGGGCCACGGCTGATCGAGGCGCTGGAGAACGGGCGCAGCGTGGCGCTGGTGTCGGACGCCGGCACGCCTTTGGTCTCCGATCCGGGTTTTCGCCTCGTCGGACAGGCGCAAGAGCGCGGCATCCGCGTCGTGCCGATCCCCGGCGCGTCGGCGGTGCTGGCCGCGCTGACCGCCTCGGGGCTGCCGTCGGATGCGTTTTTCTTCGCCGGCTTCCTGCCGGTCAAGGACGGGCAGAAGCGGACGCGACTGGAAGAGGTGAAAGCCGTGCCGGGCACGCTGATCTTCTTTGAATCGCCGCGCCGGCTCGCCGACACGCTTGAAGCCATGGCCGACGTGCTCGGCGCGCGCCAGGCGGCGATCGGCCGCGAACTGACCAAGACCTTCGAGGAAATCCGCACCGGCACTTTGGCCGAGCTGGCCGCCCACTATGCCGAGGCTGATACACCCAAGGGCGAAGTCGTGATCTGCGTGGCACCGCCCGAGGAGCGCACCGAGACGGCCGACGACGTCGACAAGCTCCTGTTGTCGCTGGCCAAGGAGATGCCGGCTTCGAAGGCGGCGGCCGAGGCCGCGCGGATGACCGGTGGGCAGAAGCCGGCGCTTTATCGCCGCCTGCTCGAACTGCGCGAAGGGTCGGATGACTAACCGCCTCGCCCGCCAGTACGCTCAACGCCGCGGCCATCGCGGCGAGTGGCTGGCGGCATTGGCGCTGATGCTCAAGGGCTACCGCATCGTTGCCCGGCGCTACAAGACCAAGCTCGGCGAGATCGACCTGATCGCCCGGCGCGGCGACCTGGTGCTGATCGTCGAGGTCAAGGCGCGCAAGACGCTGAACGAGGCGATGGACGCCGTGGCCTACGACTCGGAACGGCGTATCGAGGGCGCCGCCGATTTGTGGCTGGCGCGGCAGCCTGATTACGGCAAGCTGTCGGTGCGGTTCGACATGGTGGCGGTGCTGCCAAGGCGCTGGCCGGTGCATGTCGAAAACGCATTCCAGGGCCGGAACTGAGCATGGAGCGGCGCATCGTGCGACGCGATGGGCCTTTACGCCCGCGGCCAATGCCCTTAACAGGCCACGCAAGCCCGCGTCGCGGGCACTAGAAGTTCGCGCCCGAGGGCGCTTGAGTTACTGGAGATGGCAATGTCCCTTCCCGACCGCCTGAGCAACGACCCGCGCAGCCCGTTTTTCAACGCCGAGGCGCTGCAGGCCGGCGTCGGCATCCTGTTCAACGGCAAAGAACGCCAGGACGTCAGCGAGTATTGCGTCAGCGAAGGCTGGGTCCGCGTGCCAGCCGGCAAGTCGAAGGACCGCTACGGCGAGCCGATCACCATCAAGCTCAAGGGCACTGTCGAGGCTTTTCCGAAGCCTTGATCCAGTAAGCGGCGTAGGCGATCAGGGCCGAGCGCTTTGGCTCAGCCGGTAATGTCGAAGCCCGCGGGGACGCCGGCCGCATCGGCCGGCTCCGGCACCACGCTTCTGACGTCAGCGCCTGGCGGGCCCTGCCAGAAAGCTTCCAGCATCGATGCGACCACTTCGTCCGGGCCCGATATCAGGGCGGTGACGGAACCGTCCCGCTCATTGCGGACCCAGCCGCGCAGGCCAAGGCGGCGTGCCTCGCGCTGCGTCCAGACGCGGAAACTGACGCCCTGGACGTGACCGGCGATGCGAAGGCGAACGGTTTTCTGGCCCACTGGCATCAGCTGTCTCCAGATTCGGTTGGGGCAAGCGCTGCCCCTCATCCGCCTGCCAGCACTGCCCGGGGCGAGCCACGGGTCTCGCCCGTCCCTTCGGACCCCCGTGAACGGGGAGAAGGAAGCTTCACCGCCGTGTCACCCGCATTGGCAGCCCGCCCTGCGGCTGGGTGGTCAGCTTCTGTACCGGCCATGGCTTGGTCTCCGCAGTCGTGTCGAAGCGGAAACGCGAGAGCAGGATGGCGAGCGCGATGATTGCTTCCTGCATGGCAAAGCTCATGCCGATGCAGACGCGCGGACCAGCGCCGAAAGGCAGGTACTGGTAGCGGTCGATCTTGTCGCGATTTTCGGGATGGAAACGCTCGGGCATGAAGGCGTTGGGACGGTCCCATAGCTTGCGGTGGCGATGCACCGTCCACGGCATGACCAGCACCTGCGCCTTGGGCGGGATCCTGAAGCCTTTATATTCGTCCTCGGCGATCGGCTCGCGGTTGATCGACGGCGCCGGCGGGTAGAGCCTGAGCGCCTCCTCGAAGGCGGCGCGGGTGTAGGGCATGGCGTCGAGCCATTTCACCGGGTCGGGTTCGCGCGCCAGAACCGCGTCGATCTCCTGTTCGACGCGGTCGCGCTCCCAACTGGCTTCGGCGAGGCAATAGATGGTCCAGCCGAGCGCCCGCGCTGTGGTCTCGTGGCCGGCGCCTATGAAGGTGATGATGTTGTCTTCGATCTCCTGACGCGACAGCCCGTCGGGACCTTCCGCACGTAAGAGCAGGGTCAGAAAATCCTCGGGCGCGCCGTCGGGATCACGCGCCAGCTTGTCGCTGCGCATCGCCACCGTGTCGGTGACGATCTTGCGGAAATAAGCCATGGTCTTGCGGCCGCGGATGCGGGTGAGGCGCGGCAGCCACTCGGGCGCGCGCAACAGGTCGAGCGGATCGACGCGGCCCATGGTCTCGAACAGCCGGTCGATCTCGTGGGCAAAACTGCCAGCCTCGCCTGCGATCTCGCCCGAAAACAGCGTCTCGGCCAGGATCTCGTAAGTCAGCATGGTCATGTCCTGGGCGACATCGACAGTGCCTGACACGTCGTTGTAGCGTTGGACGAAATCGAGGGTGCGGGCCAGCATCGGCTGGGCGAAACCGAAGATGTGGCGCGGGGTGAAAACCGGCGCCATGGCCTTGCGCGAACGCTTCCAGACATCGCCCTCGGCGGTCAAGAGCCCGTCGCGCAGGATCGGCCGCAGGATCATCTGGCGGACGGTCGCCATCTTGTAGTTCTTGGCGTTGTCGACCAGCACGTGGCGGATGAGGCCGGGATCGTTGGCGATGACCAGAGGGCCGCCGACACCTGAAACCGAGATCCACGGTTCGTTGTAGGACGGCTCGCCCCAGAGCTCGAGCGGGTTGCGGTAGACGATGCGCATCATCTCCAGCGTCGATGGCGGCTTCGTGCGCGGGATCGGCGCCGGCGGGACGAAGGGTTCCGGTCTTGTGTCCATCGGCTGAATGTAGGTCCCGCCGAGGCAGGCGTCCATGCGCCGGAGCGCGATGACCCAGATGTGACCTTGCGCGCCCAGCGTCGCTCCGGGCGCAAGGAACGCTGCAAGCCTTTGAATTGATGCATGATCCGTTGCGAAAATCGGAAACGATTTTCGGCGGCCATGCTTCAGTCACCAAAAGGTGCCTTCTTGCCACGGGAGGGTTTCAGCGCCTATTTCCCCGCCAGTCACCTTTCGATACCTGCCACCAAGGACTGAAATCTTGAAACACCAGCTCAACATCGTCGTGGCCAGCACCCGCCCCGGCCGCGTCGGACCCGTCTTCGCCCGCTGGCTCGAGGCCTATGCGCGCGAACACGGCAAATTCGAACCCGTCATCACCGACATCGACGCCTTCGGCCTGCCTATCTTCGACGAACCCAAGCACCCCAGGCTTGGCCAGTACGAAAACGACCACACCAAGCAGTGGTCGGAAGCGATCAAGCCGGCCGACGCCTTCGTGTTCGTGACGCCCGAATACAACTACTTCGCAGCGCCCGCGCTGGTGAACGCCATCGACTATCTCTCCCGCGAATGGAACTACAAGCCGGCAAGCTTCCTGAGCTATGGCGGCGTTTCAGCCGGCCTGCGCGCCGTGCAGTCGGAAAAGCTGCTGCTGACCTCGGTCAAGATCATGCCGATCCCCGAGGCGATCGCCATCCCGGCCTTCACCCAGCATCTGCAAGAGAATGGCGAGTTCAAGTCGAACGCGCTGATCGACGACAGCGCCAAGACGATGCTCAACGAGCTGTTCCGCTGGAGCGAAGCGCTGAAGCCGCTGCGGGCTGGCTGAAGGTGCCTCGCCTCAGGACCACAGCTGAGGCGACGAATATTGTCTTTGTGGAACTTCAACCACTTGGCATGCAACCTATCCCTGACGGTGACGTTTGGTCCCATGCAACCAACAGGGAATACACGTGTAGAGTGATATGATGAACTGCAAGGTGATGGTGGTTGAGGACGAGATCTTCGTTGCCACCGAAATTGAAAGCATGCTGGAAGAGCTCGGGCACCACCCGATCGGCATCGCCATGGACTCGGCGAGCGCGCTCGACCTGGCGCAGCATGCCGAAATAGCGCTTGTCGACCTCAACTTGCGGGACGGCCCGACCGGGCCTTCGCTGGGCAAGATCCTAGCCGAGCAGTTTGGGGTGACAGTGCTGTTCATGACCGCCAATCCTTCGCAACTGGGCGACGGCATACCCGGCACGATCGGTGTACTGCCCAAGCCGGTGATGGACGAAGAATTACGCGAGGCGGTGCGATATGCCGTGGCGCGCCGACGCCGTTTGCCTGCCGATCCGCCAGTTCGGCTGAAGCTGTTTGCGGCAGACAATTGCAACGACAGCGAGGATGGGCTTGGCGTGACGGCCTGACAGAAACGCGGCTGCTCGAGATTTGAGGGCGCGCCGGCAGACGCCGTTGCGCCCTTTGTCGTTTCCGCGATCTAGCGCCGGAGCGTCACGGAGCGGTTGAGTTGTGCCACGGGCACGGTCAGTTCCACTTCAAGTCCGGCCTCATTCCACCGCCGCTGCAGCGTACCGCCAAGCTGGCCCTGGACGCTAAGTGTGATCAGCCGGCTGCCAAAACCTTCGCCTGCAGGGGGCCCCGACACCGGCGCGCCGCCTGTTTCCTTCCAGACCATGTGGTACGTGTCGCAGTTCACGACAGCATCGACGACCACGCGGCCCTCTGCCTCCGCCAAGGCGCCATACTTCGCCGCATTGGTGGCAAGCTCGTGGAACAGCAGCGCAAGCGGAGTGGCCGCGCCGTCGTCGATGGTGGCGTCGTCGCCGTTGAAGGCGAAACGGCTGGAATCGTCGCCGACATGCGGGTCGAGCAGAAGTTCAACCAAGGCGCGCAGCGAAGACTGTTTGTTCTGCGGCCGCGATGCCTGGCTGTGCGGCCGGACGAAATCATGCGCCTTGCCCATCGCGCTGATGCGCTGCCTGAGTTGATCGGCCAAAGGCTTGATGTCGGGATAGGAGCGCGCCGATAGGCTGATGATGCCGTTAAGCACCGAAAAGATGTTCTTGATGCGGTGGCTGAGTTCGTGCGCGACGATCTCTCGCTCTTCGGCAACCTGCTTGGTTTCATGGATGTCGGTACAGGTGCCGAACCAGCGGATGATCTCGCCGGCCTCGTTGCGGATGGCCAGCGCCCGGCCAAGCGTCCAGCGGTACTCGCCACTGGCGTGACGAAGCCGGTACTCGATCTGGTAAGGCTCGCCGGTGGCAAGCGAATGCCGCCACAATTCCCAGGCGCGGTCCCGGTCGTCTGGATGAAACATCCCTGCCCATGCCTCACCATCCGTCGAGCCCAGCGGCATGCCGGTGAATTCGTACCAGCGCGCATTGTAATAATCATGGAAGCCGTCGGGCCGGGTCGACCAAACCATCTGCGGCATGGTGTCGGCAAGCGTCCGGAAGCCGGCTTCGCTTGCCGTCAGTGCCGCCTCGACCGCCTTGCGCTCGGTGATGTCGATGACGACCCCCGGCAGACGCGGATTGCCGCCGACTGTGTCGAAAAACTTACCGGTGGCAAGTACCCAGCGGATATGGCCATCGTCGTCGACGAGGCGATACTCGGCCCGGAAACCGCCGCGGTTGGCAATTGCCTCGTCGGTCTTGCGCGCGACGAAGTCGCGGTCCGCGGCATGGATGCGCCTAAAGAAACGTTCAGCCGAAATGCCCTGTTCGGCGTCGGCGAGCCCGACACCAAACATCTCGGCGAAACGCGCGTCGGCGGTGACGATCCGACTGGTCAGATCGAGTTCCCAGGCCCCGACGATGCCCGACGCCTCGAGCGCCAGGGACAGCCGTTCCTCGCTGCGGGCAAGCGCCTTTTCGGCACGCACACGCTTGGTAGTTTCAGCCAAGATGGCAAATGCGCCGACCGCCTCGCCATCGTCGTCGAGCAACGGACTGTAGTCGAGCTCGAGCCAGACGCGTTCGGCGGCACCATTGCGCCACAGCACGAGTTCCTGATCCTCGTAGGTCAGCGTTTCACCCTCGAAGATGCGGTCGATGACGGTACGGTTGAACTGCGCGACCTCGGGCCAGCTGTCGAAGACCGACGTGCCGAGGCAACCCGGATGCCTGGCGCCTGCGATATCGCGGTAGGCGTCGTTGTAGATCATCACGCCCTTGCGGCCGATGAGCAGGCACATCGGCATCGCCGATGCCAGCATGATGCGGATCGTCATGCGCACGACTGCCGGCCAGGAACCGATCGGACCGATCGGCGTAGAGGTCCAGTCCAGGGCCTCGATGAGCCCGGCGAGTTCGCCTGAAACGATCGGATTGGAAACCTTGTCGTCGGCTTTCAATGGTCTTGTGGTTGGCATGGATGAGAATTTTCTCGACTGAAAGCTGTTGTGAAAAGTGTAGGCCAGCAAAAATCAGGCCCATAGCATGTAAGGGAAGTGAGACAGCAGTATTGATGAGCCTGAATGCGTCAGGACGACGTTTGTTCCGAACTCCGACTAGATGAACAGACGAGAAAATCGCATAGGTTTCGCTTCTCTGCCAACAATCGACGGCATCCAAGGTAAGTTCGGCAAGACGATGCCGTCGGCCGGTTCCCGGCAGCAGCGGGCCGGCATTTGTCTCGCTTAGACGGCCTGTAGTGGTTTTCGGAGTGCGCTGCAGGCGCGCCCCGAACGGCCCGAATCGTCAAGCCGGAGGGTGAGGCGAAGCAACGCCGCTCGGCGTGGCGTTATCCCCTCGCAAAAGACCCGTAAAACTTGGAAAAACCACACTTAACGCCTATATCTTGGGTACCAACGGGCGTGCGATTCGGGGCCGATTTTGCCGCGTCCTCCTGCGGCAGTCAGACGAAAGTTTTTCATGAGCGACCAGTCCGAGAACCTTCCCGGCGCAGAAGCCGAGTACGGCGCAGATTCCATCAAGGTTTTGAAGGGGTTGGACGCTGTCCGCAAGCGCCCTGGCATGTATATCGGCGATACCGACGACGGCTCGGGCCTGCACCATATGGTCTACGAAGTGGTCGACAACGCCATCGACGAGGCGCTGGCCGGCCACGCGACGCTGGTGACCGTATCGCTCAATCCCGACGGTTCGGTGACGGTGACCGACAACGGACGCGGCATTCCGACCGATATGCACGAAGAGGGCGTGTCGGCGGCTGAGGTCATCATGACGCAGCTGCACGCCGGCGGTAAGTTCGACCAGAACTCCTACAAGGTTTCAGGTGGCCTGCACGGCGTCGGCGTTTCCGTTGTCAACGCGCTGTCGGTGTGGCTGAAGCTCAAGATCCGCCGCAAGGGCCAGATCCACGAGATGAGCTTCACGCACGGCAATGCCGATGCGCCGCTGAAGGTGACCGGTGTTGCCGGCGACGAGACCGGCACCGAGGTGACGTTCCTGCCCTCGACCGAAACCTTCACCATGACCAATTTCGACTACGGCACGCTGGAGCACCGGCTGCGCGAACTCGCCTTCCTCAATTCGGGCGTGCGCATCCTGTTGTCCGACAAGCGCCATGCCGACATCAAGAGCCAGGAACTGCTCTATGACGGCGGCCTGATCGAGTTCGTGAAATATCTCGACCGCGCCAAGAAGCCGTTGATCACAGCGCCGATCGCCATCAAGGCAGAACGTGACGGCATCACCGTCGAAGTGGCGATGTGGTGGAACGACAGCTACCACGAGAACGTGCTGGCCTTCACCAACAACATCCCGCAGCGCGACGGCGGCACCCATCTCGCCGGCTTCCGCGGCGCGCTGACGCGCCAGGTGACCGGCTATGCCGATTCATCGGGCATCGCCAAGAAGGAAAAGGTCTCGATCACCGCCGACGACACCCGCGAGGGCCTGACGGCGGTGCTTTCGGTCAAGGTTCCCGACCCAAAATTCTCGTCACAGACCAAGGACAAGCTGGTCTCGTCGGAAGTCCGCCCGGTGGTGGAAAGCCTGGTCAATGAGGCGCTCGGCACCTGGCTCGAGGAACACCCGACGGAAGGCAAGACGCTGATCGCCAAGGTGGTGGAAGCCGCCGCCGCGCGCGAAGCCGCGCGCAAGGCGCGCGAGCTGACCCGCCGCAAGGGCGTGCTCGACATCACCTCGCTGCCCGGCAAGCTCGCCGACTGCCAGGAACGCGACCCGGCCAAGTCCGAAATCTTCATCGTCGAGGGTGACTCGGCAGGCGGCTCCGCCAAGAGCGGGCGCTCGCGCCAGAACCAGGCGATCCTGCCCTTGCGCGGCAAGATCTTGAACGTCGAGCGCGCGCGTTTCGACCGCATGCTGTCGTCGGAGATGATCGGTACGCTGATCACCGCGCTCGGCACCTCGATCGGCAAGGACGAATTCAACGCCGACAAGCTGCGTTACCACAAGATCATCATCATGACCGACGCCGACGTCGACGGCGCTCACATTCGTACGCTGCTGTTGACGTTCTTCTTCCGACAGATGCCTGTCTTGATCGAGCGCGGGCACCTCTATATCGCCCAGCCGCCGCTCTACAAGGTGGCGCGCGGCAAGAGCTCGCAGTACCTCAAGGACGAAAGCGCCTTCGAGGCATATCTCGTCGACGTCGGCCTCGACGAGGCCTCGCTGACGCTGTCGTCGGGCGAAGTGCGGACCGGCCAGGATTTGCGCGCGGCGGTGACCGACGCACTTGGCGTGCGCACGCTGATCGAGGGGCTGCACACACGCTATTCGCGCTCGGTGGTCGAGCAGGCGGCGATCGCCGGGGCGCTCAACCCCGACATCTTCAACGACCTCGGCCGCGCTAAGGCGATGGCCGAATCGATAGCCCAGCGCCTCGACTTGATTTCGGAGGACATCGAGCGCGGCTGGACCGGCCACATCTCGACCGATAATGACGGCTCCGGCGGCTATGTGTTCGAACGCACGCTGCGCAGCGTCAAGGAGAGCGTGCATCTCGACATGGCGCTTATCAACTCGGCCGACGCGCGCGCGCTCGACCGGTTTGCCGGCCGTCTCACCGAGCTTTACGCTCAGCCGCCGGTGCTGCGCCGCAAGGAGAGCTCGGAAACCCTGGCAGGACCGCTGGCGCTGTTGAGCGCGGTGTTCGCCTCGGGCCGCAAGGGCCTGACCATGCAGCGTTACAAGGGCCTCGGCGAAATGAACGCCGAGCAGCTGTGGGAAACCA
Source organism: Aminobacter carboxidus (assembly GCF_014863355.1). Taxonomy (GTDB): domain Bacteria; phylum Pseudomonadota; class Alphaproteobacteria; order Rhizobiales; family Rhizobiaceae; genus Aminobacter; species Aminobacter carboxidus. Next base: position 382,818 of record NZ_JACZEP010000004.1, read on the forward strand.
CACTCGATCCGAATGTGCGCTCGCTGCTGCAGGTCAAGGTCAACGACGCGACCGACGCCGACGCGCTGTTCTCGCGCCTGATGGGCGACGAGGTCGAGCCGCGCCGCGACTTCATCCAGGAAAACGCGCTCAGCGTCGCCAATCTGGACGTCTAAGGCAGCGACCTAGTGACGACACCTTTTCCTTGCGGGAGAAGGTGTCTTGGCGCGTTGCGCCAAGACGGATGAGGGGATGTTGGAAGGACCGCGTCTTCTCATTTGATCGAGAAGGACTGCGTTCTGTTCTGCAGCGCTCATTCCTTCCAACACGCCTCACCGCACCTTCGCGCACCTTCTCCCACAGGAGAAGGGAAGGTTCGGGCACATTGCGCTGATGGCGCGTTGATGTAGCTTGGCGGCGAATATCATCCGTGCGGGAAAGCCTCATTGTCTCTTCGACGCAGCATGGCCTTCATCACCGCCGTCGCCGCCTGGGCGGCACTTGGACTGCAGCTTGTCTTGCTGATTGGACAGATGACGGGCAACGGCGCGTCCGTCGTCGAGGCGGTGTGGCGGTTCTTCGGCTTCTTCACGATCATCATGAACCTGATGGTGGCAGTGGTGGCCAGCGCGATGAGCCTAAAGCCATCGAGCGCAGTGGCCGGCCCTCGGCCGCGGCTGGTGACGGCGGCAGCGATCGTCTTCGGGGGCCTGGTCTATTCCGTGGCGCTAAGGGCGATCTGGCAGCCGACCGGCTGGCAGGCGGTTGCCGACCATGCACTGCACGACGCCACGCCGGTGCTGTTCTTCGTAACCTGGCTCGCCTGGGAGCATGGCGGGCTCAAATGGCGGGATGCGCTTTGGGCGGCAATACCGCCGCTGGCCTATTGCGCCTATGCATTTGCCAGGGGTGCTGCCGACGGCTGGTACGCCTACTGGTTTCTCAACCCCGAAGCGCTGAACATCAAGCAGCTGTCGGCCAGCATCGTGCTGCTGACTGCAGCCTTCCTCGTCATCGCAGTGACGCTGGTCGCGGTCGACCGCTTCTTGGCGCGCGGCCGCAGTGAGGCAGTGCGTCAGTCAGGCTCGCGCAGCCTGTAACCGACGCCGGTTTCGGTGGTGATGTATTGCGGCTCGTCGGGGGTCTTTTCGATCTTCTGCCTGAGCTGGCGGACGTAGACGCGGAGATACTGCACGTCGGCCGAACCGCCCCAAACATGCTCGAGCAGGAAACGGTGGGTCAGGACCTTGCCGGCGTGCTGCACCAGCACGCGCAGGATGTCGTATTCCTTGGGCGACAGCTTAACTTCCTGGCCGCCCAGCCTGACGATGCGCTTGACCAGGTCGACCGACAGCTCGCCGGTCTGGAACACCGGCTTTTCGCCCTGCTGCTGCAGGCGGTGGCGAAGGGCTGTGCGGATGCGCGCGGCCAGCTCGTTCATGCCGAAGGGCTTTGAGACATAGTCGTCGGCGCCGAGTTCCAGCGCCTTGACGATGCCGGCCTCGTCGGTGCGGCTCGACAGGATGATGACAGGCACCTGGAGGCCCTCCTGCCGCCAAGCGGCAAGCAGGTCGTGGCCGCCGATGTCGGGCAGGCCGAGGTCGAGCAGGATCAGGTCAGGCTTCTCCGCCTTGACCATGACCATCGCTGGCTTGGCCGCCGGTGCCTCCGAAATGGCATAGCCTTGCGTCGATAGCCCGACACGCAGCAGCTTGCGGATCGGCGGCTCGTCATCGACGATCAGGATCTTCACCGACGCGTTGGTCATGCAATTCCGTCCAGGTTTGGTCCGTCGAGGTTTGGCCCACCAAGATTTGGTTCACCAAGATTTGGTTCGCCAAGATTTGGTTCGCCAAGATTTGGTCGCTCGGCCGGCACCGGCAAGGTGATGGTGAAGACCGCGCCGGGCCGGTCGGCCCGGTTGGAGGCAATGATGGTGCCGCCCATCGCCTCGACGAAACCGCGGCAGATCGACAGCCCAAGGCCGGTGCCGGCGCGGACATGGTCGCCCTTGCGGACACGGTAGAAGGTATCGAATACCCGTTCCAGATCGGCCTGCGGAATGCCCGGGCCTTCGTCCATGATCTGGATGGCCACCGAGGCACCGTCGGCCCAGCCGCGGATACGGATCGTCGAGCCTTCAGGCGCGTATTTCGCGGCATTGTCGAGCAGGTTGAACAGCACCTGCTCGAACAGCACCGGGTCGAGCTTCAGCATCGGCAGGTCGGACGGCATGTCGAGCTCGGTCTTGTGGCTGGCGGTGATCTTTGCGGCGCGGCGTAGCGCCGAGCCGACGATGTCGCCGACATAATGCAGCGCCGAATTGGGCTCCATCGCGCCCGACTCGATCTTGGTCATGTCGAGCAGGTTGGCGATGAAGCGGTTGAGCCGTTCGGACTCGTCGAGCACCGTCGAGACCAGTTCCGCCCTGCCCTCTTCGGGCAACGACACACCGAACTCGCGCAAGGCGCCGGCCGCGCCCATGATGCTGGCGAGCGGGGTCTTGAGGTCATGCGAGATCGAGGTCAGCAGCGCCGAGCGCAACCTGTCGGCTTCGACGGCAAGCTTGGCACGGTCGACGTCGGCAACGAGCTGGATGCGCTCGATGGCGACAGCTGCCTGGTCGGCGAGTGCATCGAACAGGCGCTGCTGCTCGGGCGTCAGCAGCGGACCCTGGCGGTCGTTGTCGAGACCGACGACGCCGACGGCCATTCGCCCGGTGCGCAGCGGCAGGTAAAGGCGCTTGGCGCCAGGCAGCGTGTCGGCACCACGACCGGCGGCGCGGTTGTGCTCCCAGGCCCACTTGGCGGCGGCGATGTCGGCATCGACAAGCGTGTCGTCGGGCGGATAGCCGGCCTTGACGGCGATGCTGCCGTCTTCCGGCAAGAGCAGCACGACGCGGACCTTGAGCATCGAGGCTATCTGGAAGGCGGTCGCCCACAAGACATCGTCGAGCGTGCCGGTGCCGGCGAGCTTCTTGGAGAAGAGATAGAGGTCCTCGGTCATCCGGGCGCGCTCGCGGGCGGCTGCGGCCTGGCGCTGGACGCGGCCGGTCAGGTTGGAGGCAATGACCGCGACAATGAGGAAAAACAGCAGCGCGACCACGCTTTCAGGATCGGCGATGGTCAGCGTGTAGAGCGGCGGCAGAAAGAAGAAGTTGTAGGCAAACGCGCTGAGCAGCGAGGCAAACAGCGCCGGCCTCAAGCCAAGCGTGACCGCCGAACTCAACACCGCCATCAGAAAGACCAGCGCGATGTTGCGAACGTCGAGGAACTGCCGCAGCGCCATGCCGACGACAAGCGCCCCGACGACGTGCAGTGCCGAGGTCAGATAAGGCCAGGGATCGACGCGACGGCGCTGGGGCGCCGTCTTCACGCCTTGCGAGGCAAGTGCTGCGTCCGGATCGGCACCTGATGTCACATGCACGCTGATGTTGCCGGCCTGGCGGATCAGGTCATGGGTGACCGAGCCCTCGAAATACTCGCGCCAACGCGACTTAACCGGCTTGCCGACGACGATGTGGGTGAAGTTATGCGTGCCGGCATGGCGGACTATGTCTTCGGCCACCGACTGGCCGGGAATGGTGATCGCCTCACCGCCAAGCTGCTCGGCCAGGCGCATGGTCGCGGCGAGCCGGTCCTTGTCGGCGTCGGGCAGATTGGCCGAGCGCGATGTCTCGACATGGAGTGCTGCCCATGGGCAACGCAGGCGGTCGGCCTGGCGGCGGGCATAACGAACCAGCGAAGCGCCGCGCGGATGCTCGTCGACGGCGACAAGCACGCGGTCACCGGCCGCCCATGGTCCTTCGATGGCGTGGGCCTGCATGTGGGTAAGCAGCTGCTCGTCGACGCGCTGGGCGGTGCGGCGCAGCGCCAGCTCGCGCAGGGCGGTCAGGTTGCCGGGCGAAAAATAGTTCTCGATGGCGCGGCGCGCCGTGGTCGGCACGTAGACCTTGCCCTCATGCAGGCGCTTGATCAGGTCGTCTGGCGTGAGGTCGATGATCTCGACGTCGTCGGCGCGGTCGATGATGGAATCCGGCACCGTCTCGCGAACGGTAACGCGGGTGATCTGGGCGACGATGTCATTGAGGCTCTCGACATGCTGGATGTTGAGCGTGGTGTAGACGTCGATGCCCTGGGTCAGCAGTTCCTGGACGTCGAGATAACGCTTGGGATGGCGGCTGCCCGGCGCGTTGGTGTGGGCGAGCTCGTCGACGAGCGCGAGAGCGGGCCGGCGCGCGATGATGGCGTCGAGGTCCATCTCGTCGAGGGCGCGGCCCTTGTAGTCGACCGCCTTGCGCGGCACGACCTCGAAGCCTTCGACCAATGCCTGGGTTTCGCGCCGGCCGTGGGTCTCGACGACGCCGATAACGACGTCGGTGCCGTCGGCGAGCCGGGCGCGGCCCGACATCAGCATCTCGTAAGTCTTGCCGACGCCGGGGGCAGCTCCGAGGAAGATCTTCAGACGGCCGCGTCCTTCGCGCTCGGCTGTCTCAAGCAGCGCGTCCGGCGAAGGCCTGCCTTCCTTGTCCCTGATATCGTCTGGCATCTGTTCTTTACAGTCTGGCGCGCCGGAGTTCTGCTGGAACTCCGGCGCGACCTTGTCAGGGCGCAACCGCTGCGTCGAGGGCCAAATTCAGCTTGAGCACGTTGACCACCGGTTCGCCCATGAAGCCGAGTTCTCGCGCCTCGACATGGCTGTCGACGAGCTTGCGGACGAAGGCTTCATCGGCACCGCGGGCCTTGGCGACGCGCGCCACCTGGAAGTAGGCGGCCTCGGGCGACAAATGGGGATCAAGGCCGCTGCCTGAAGCGGTGACCAGCTCCATCGGCACAGGCGCGCCGGGATCGCTCTGCTTGAGCGCGTCCGCCTCGGTCTTGATGCGGTCGATCAGCTTGGCGCTTGTCGGCCCGAGATTGGAGCCCGAGGAGGCGGCCGCATTGTAGCCGTCGCCGGCAGCCGAGGGACGGCCGTGGAAATAGCGCTCGCCGGTGAAGGCCTGACCGATCCGCTCGGAGCCGATCACCGTGCCGTCCTTGACAATCAGGCTGCCATTGGCCTGGTGCGGGAACAGCGCTTGGGCGATGCCGGTCATGCCGAGCGGATAGGCTAGGCCGGTGATAACGGTGAGTGCCGCGATCATGACGATGGCAGGTCTGAGTTGCTTCAACATGATTGATGTCCTTTACACGAGGCCGATGGCGTTGATCGCCATGTCGATGGCCTTGATGCCGATGAAGGGCACGATGATGCCGCCAAGGCCATAGACGAGCAGGTTGCGGCGGAGCAACGCGCCGGCACCGATCGGCCGGTATTTGACGCCTTTCAGCGACAGCGGGATGAGGGCGACGATGATCAGCGCGTTGAAGATGATCGCCGACAGGATGGCGCTCTGCGGGGTCGCAAGCCCCATTACGTTGAGTGCGCCGAGCTGCGGGTAGAAGGCCAGGAACATGGCCGGGATGATGGCGAAATACTTGGCGATGTCGTTGGCGATCGAGAAGGTGGTGAGCGCGCCACGCGTCATCAGCAACTGCTTGCCGATCTCGACGATCTCGATGAGCTTGGTCGGGTCAGAGTCGAGGTCAACCATGTTGCCAGCTTCGCGGGCAGCGACAGTGCCGGTGTTCATGGCGACGCCGACGTCGGCCTGGGCAAGCGCTGGGGCATCGTTGGTGCCGTCGCCGCACATGGCGACAAGCTTGCCCTTGGCCTGCTCCTCGCGGATCAGGCTGAGCTTGTTTTCAGGTGTTGCCTGGGCGAGGAAGTCGTCGACGCCGGCTTCGGCGGCGATGGCGGCCGCCGTCATCGGGTTGTCGCCTGTGATCATGACCGTGCGGATGCCCATGCGGCGCAGCTCGGTGAAGCGCTCCTTGATGCCGCCCTTGACGATGTCCTTGAGGTAGATGACGCCGAGCAGGCGGGCATCGCGGACAACGGCGAGCGGGGTGCCGCCGAGCTTGGCGATCTCGTCCGAGATCGCCTGGATGCCGCGCATGGCTTCGGTGTCGACACGCGTGCCCGAGGCCGAGGCAGCACCTGACCTGACATAGTTCAGCACCGAGTCGACTGCGCCCTTGCGGATCGAGGAGCCGTCAAAATCGACGCCGCTCATCCGGCTCTGGGCGGTGAAGGGCACAAAATGGGCATGCAACGAGCCCATGTCGCGGGCACGGATGCCGTAACGCTCCTTGGCGAGCACGACGATCGAGCGGCCTTCCGGCGTTTCGTCGGCGAGCGAGGCGAGCTGGGCGGCGTCGGCCAGCTCCTGCTCGGTGACGCCCCTGACTGGGCGGAACTCGGTGGCCTGGCGGTTGCCGAGCGTGATGGTGCCAGTCTTGTCGAGCAGCAGCGTGTCGACGTCACCGGCGGCCTCGACGGCACGGCCCGACATGGCGAGCACGTTGAAGCGCACCAGACGATCCATGCCGGCGATGCCGATGGCCGAGAGCAGCGCACCGATGGTGGTGGGGATCAGCGTGACGAACAACGCCACCAGCACGATGACCGGGATGTAGCCGCCGGCATAGGTGGCGAAGCTCGGGATGGTGGCAACGGCGAGCACGAAGATCAGCGTCATGCCGGCGAGCAGGATGTTGAGCGCGATTTCGTTGGGCGTCTTCTGGCGCTCGGCCCCCTCGACCAGCGAGATCATGCGGTCGAGGAAGGTCGAGCCGGCAGCCGCGGTGATGCGGACGCGGATCCAGTCCGAGAGCACCTGGGTGCCGCCGGTCACAGCCGAGCGGTCGCCGCCGGATTCACGGATGACGGGCGCGGATTCGCCTGTGATGGCGGCTTCGTTGACCGAGGCGACGCCTTCGATGATTTCGCCATCCGAGGGGATGATGTCGCCGGCCTCGACGAGCACGACCTGGCCGACCTTGAGGCTGGTGCCCGGCACCATCTTGTAGGCGGTGCGGCTTTCGCCTTCGAGCAGCTTGGCCTGCGTTTCGGTGCGCGCCTTGCGCAGCGAGTCGGCCTGAGCCTTGCCGCGGCCTTCGGCGACGGCTTCGGCGAAATTGGCGAACAGCACCGTGAACCACAGCCACAGGATGATCTGGAACGAGAAGCCGAGGCCATCGGCGCCAGTGATCAAGTCCTTGACGAACAGCACTGATGTCAGCGCCGTGACGACGGCGACGACGAACATCACGGGGCTCTTGGCCAGGCTGCGCGGGTCAAGCTTCCTGAACGCGTCGCCCATGGCGGGGAGGAGGATGCGAGCGTCGAGCAGGCTCGCGGATTTGTGGGCACTCATGTGAGAGACTCCAGTCCTTTGGATTTGCGGCGCTGCATCAGAACGTCTGGCCAACGATCATGGCGAGGTGCTCGACGATCGGGCCGACGGCGAGTGCCGGGAAGAAGGTCAGGCCGCCGACGATCAGGATAACGCCGGCGAGCAGGCCAACGAACAGCGGGCTGTCGGTCGGGAAGGTGCCGGCCGAGGCAGGAACCGTCTTCTTGGTGACCAGCGAACCGGCGATGGCCAGTGCCGGGATGATGACCAGGAAGCGGCCCATCAGCATAGCGAGACCGATTGATATGTTGTACCAGGGCGTGTTGCCGGTGAGGCCGCCAAAGGCCGAGCCGTTGTTGGCGGCACCCGAGGTGTAGGCGTAGAGGATCTCGGAGAAGCCGTGCGGACCCGGCGTGCCAACCGACGCCACCGCGCTGGGGATCAACACGGCGATTGCCGTGAAACCGAGCATGGCGAGCGGCAGGCACAGGATGGCGAGAACGGCCATCTTGATCTCCTTGGCCTCGATCTTCTTGCCGAGATATTCGGGCGTGCGGCCGACCATCAGGCCGGCAACGAAGATGGCGATGACGACGAACATCAAGATGCCGTAGAAGCCGGCGCCGACGCCGCCGACGATGACTTCGCCGAGCTCCATGTTGATCAGCGGGATCATGCCGCCAAGGGCCGTGAACGAGCCGTGCATCGCGTTGACCGCGCCGCAGGAGGCAGCCGTGGTGACGACGGCGAAGAGCGACGAGAGCACAATGCCGAAGCGGACTTCCTTGCCTTCCATGTTGCCGCCGTCGATGCCGAGCGCATGGACGAGCGGGTTACCGGCAGCCTCGGCCCAGTAGGTGATGGCGACGCCGGCGACGAACAGGATGCCCATGGTGGCGAAGATCGCCCAGCCCTGGCGCTGGTTGCCGACCATGCGGCCGAAGACGTTTGTCAGGGCCGCGCCGAGCGCGAAGATCGATACCATCTGGATGAAATTGGAGATGGCGTCGGGGTTTTCGAATGGGTGCGCCGAGTTGGCGTTGAAGAAGCCGCCGCCATTGGTGCCGAGCATCTTGATCGCCAGTTGCGAGGCGACGGGGCCGACGGCGATTGTCTGCTGGGCGCCCTCGACAGTGGTCGCGGCCACGTAGGCGCCGATCGTCTGCGGCACGCCAAGCCAGACATAGGCAAGCGTCAGCACGACGCACAACGGCAGAAGCACGTAGAGCGTGGAGCGGGTCAGGTCGACCCAGAAATTGCCGATCGACTTGCCCGAGGCGCGGGCAAAACCGCGGATCAGCGCCATGCCGATGGCGATGCCGGTGGCGGCGGAAACGAAGTTCTGCACCGTCAGACCGGCCATCTGCACCAGGTAGGACATGGTGCTTTCGCCGCCGTAGTTCTGCCAGTTGGTGTTGGTGACAAAGCTGACGGCGGTGTTGAAGGAGAGCTCGGGCGGCACAGCAGTCATGGCTGCCGGGTTGAACGGCAGCGAACCCTGGAACCGCTGCATCGCATAAAGCAGCAGGAAGCCGGCGATGTTGAACGACAGCATGGCGGCGGCATAGCCGGTCCAGTGCTGGTCCTCGCGTTCGCTGGTACCGGCAAGCCGGTAGAGCACGCGCTCGACAGGACCGAGCACCGGCGACAGAAGCGTGCGCTCGCCGGTGAAGACGCGGGTCATGTAGCCGCCGAGCGGCTTCACGAGCAGAATGATGATCGCGCAGAACGCGGCGATCTGTATCCAGCCATTGATGGTCATTTGAGAAACTTTCCGTGCGAGCGCTGGACGGTCAGAACCGTTCGGGGCGGATGAGCGCGTAGGTCAGATAGGCAAGCAGGAACACGGTCACTGCGCCGCCGAGGATGTATTCGAGCAACATTTGGCGTTCCTTCAGAGGATGTCGCAGGCTTTGACGTAGGCAAAGCACAAGGCGAAGAAGACGATGCCTATGGCGAGAACGAAGATGTCCATCTTCGAAGGCTCCTGTTCCGTTGAAACCTTGCACCGAGGGCGCAAAGACCATGGCCACGCGCCAAACGACGACGTCAGGCACGCTGACGACGTTGGCCGGGATCTGGATTTCGGAACGGAATATGGCCCCGGAGCGCATTAAGGTTCGAGAGAGCGGGGCAGGCAAAGAAATAGGAATTCCATAAAGAAAACGGCCCCAACGCGGGTGCATTGGGACCGTCTGTCGTCAAATCTGTAACTGCCGTTTCAACGGCAGCGGCAGTTGCTCAAGCCAGAGATCAAGCCAGGCCTTCGGCGCGCAGGGCCTTCTGCACGGCCGGGCGGGCGGCCACGGTGCCAAGATAACGCTGGATGTTGGCGAAGGAGCTGAGGTCGATGCCGACATGCTTGGCCCAGCCGAGGATCGTCCAGAGATAGGCATCAGCCGCGGTGAAGGCATCGCCCATCAGGTAGGCGCGGCCGTCGAGCTTGCCGTCGACATAGGCGAGCCGCCTAGCGAGCAGCTCGCGGTTGATTTCCTTGGTCGCCTCGGGCGTGTTGGGCTTGAAGAAGGCGCCGAAGACCTTGTGCAACTCGGTGGCGACGAAGGCCAGCCACTGCTGGACACGGTAGCGCGCCATGTCGCCGGGCTTGGGCATCAGCCCGCTCTCGGGCTTCTGGTCGGCGAGGTACTGCACCAGGACGGAGGACTCGGTCATCAGCTCGCCATCGCCGAGAACCAGCGCCGGCACGTAGCCGTTGGGGTTGGTGGCGAGGAAATCCTGCTGGGTTTCGGTGGTCTTGGTCTTGCCGTCGACCTTGACGAGCTCGAGGTCGATGCCGACCTCGTTGGCGACGATGTGCGGGGCCAGCGAGCAGGCGCCGGGCATGTAGAAAAGCTTCATTTCCTAGGGAACTCCAGATGGTGGGTAGCCCTCCCCTCGCATGCGCGGGCGACGGGTCCAAGCATCCATCCGGTGAACACTCTGTTGCCGCCGGCGCGGAACGAGTGGCGGCGAAGTCGCGACGAGATCAGACCGTGACGGTCTTCAGGCGTTCGGCAATCAACTGGGCGAGGCGCTCGGCGACCTCTTCCTTGGGCAAATCAGGCCATTCATCGACGCCTGATTTGCTGACGATCTTCACCCTGTTGCGGTCGCCGCCCATGACGCCGCCTTCATGGCTGACGTCGTTGGCAACGATGAAGTCGGCACCCTTCTTGGCAAGCTTGGCCTGGGCATTCTTGAGCACGTCCTGCGTTTCGGCGGCGAAGCCGACGACCAGATACGGTCGCTTGGCGTGATGGCCGACGCCGGCGAGGATGTCGGGGTTCTCAACCATCTGCAGCGCCGGCGGCCCCTCACCCGCCACCTTCTTGATCTTCTCTTCAGCGGAGGCAGCGGTGCGCCAGTCGGCGACTGCGGCGACGAAGATGGCGGCATCGGCCGGCAGCAACTGCTCGACGGCGTCGCGCATCTCGCGCGCGCTCTCGACATGGATGGTCTTGACGCCGGCAGGATCGGCAATGGTGACCGGGCCGGAGACCAGGCGGACGTCGGCGCCGAGCCGGGCGAGCGAGGCGGCCAGGGCGTGGCCCTGCTTGCCCGACGAGCGGTTGGCGATGTAGCGCACCGGGTCGATGGGTTCGTGCGTCGGCCCCGAGGTGATGATGATCTTGCGGCCCGACAGCGGCTTCGGCCGCACGTCCAGCAGTTCCTCGATGGCACCGACGATCTGCAGTGGCTCGGCCATGCGGCCCTCGCCGGCCTCGTTGCTCTCGGCCATCTCGCCCTTCATCGGACCGATGAAATGGACCCCGTCCTTTTCGAGCGTAGCGCGGTTGCGGCGCGTCGCCGGGTTGGCCCACATGCGCGGATTCATGGCCGGCGCGAACAGCACCTTCTTGTCGGTGGCGAGCAGCACGGCGGAAGCGAGATCGGAGGCATGGCCGTTGGCAAGCTTGGCCATCAGGTCGGCGGTAGCTGGCGCGACGACGATCAGGTCGGCCTCGCGCGCCAGCCTGATATGGCCGACATCCTGCTCGTCCTGGCGGTCGAAGAGATCGGTGAAGACATGGTCGGCGGTGAGCGCACCGACCGACAGCGGCGTGATGAACTCCTGTGCGGCTGTGGTCATAACCGCCCGAACCGAGGCGCCGCGCTCGCGCAGGCGGCGGATCAGGTCGAGCGACTTGTAGGCCGCGATGCCGCCACCAATGATGAGCAGGATGCGCTTGCCGGAAAGGAACATGCTTGGCCCTCAGGCCGGCTTCAGCGCCGGCTCGATGTCGGTATGGATGAAATCGTCGCCCTTGAAAAGCAGCGGCAGCCGGCGAGATTTGGCGAGCGCGTAGGCGAAGCAGTCGCCGAAATTGAGATTAGCGGCGTGGCCAGAACCGCGCCCAAACCGTCGATGCGCATCGACGGCAGCGTCGGCCAGGCCGCGATCGAACGCGACGACATCAAACTGAAGCGCCTGCGCCAGCCGCTGCAGACGATCCAGTCCTTCAGCACCAAGCCGGCTCGAGACGACGATACCTGTTTCCGCCCATGTCGGCGCGCACACCAGTACCGGCTCGCTCTGCATGCGCCGGGCCAATGCCTCAGCCTCTGGCTCGGCCGCCAGAAATGCGAAAATGGCGGAGGTGTCGACAACGATCATTTTGGATGATCATTCTCGTAGAGATAATCCCAGACCTCGTCCTGAGCCCGCTTCAGATCGAAACGCTTGTCAGGTTTTCGGGACAGACGCATGATTTCATCGAACGTCGCCTTCACGCGCTGATGATCTCCCTTGAGAACATCGCGCGTGATGAGATCCCGTGCCTCTTGCTCCATCGACACGCCGCGCGCTGCCGCACGTTTGCGCAGCTCCTGCTTCACGTTGTCGTCGAGATTGCGAATGGTCAGGGTGCCCATAACTCAGCTCCTGCCCCTAAAGATAGCGCGCCCACGTCATGCATTCAATGACAGCACTGCTAGCAGTGCTGTCAGACAATCTGCCAGGCAAGGAACACAAGCGTCAGCGCAATGACCCACAGCGCGATGCGGCCGGAGCGGGTGTGGCGGGCCTCGGCCTTGCCGATCGCCTTGGCGGTCTCGGCATCGAAACGCAGGCCGTTTTCGGCCATGAGGTCGATCTGGCGCGACAGGCGTTCGGTGCGCGCAGCAAAATCGGGCGCCTGGCGGACGAGCGACATCAGCGCGCTGACGCCGTCGCGGGCATCGACCAAAAGGCCACGGGGGCCAAGATTGCCTGCGATCCAGTTGCCAACCACCGGTTCTGCGGTCTTCCACATGTTGAAGGCCGGATCGAGCGTGCGGGCGACGCCCTCGACGACGACCATGGTCTTTTGCAGCAGCACCAGTTCGGGCCGCGTTTCCATGTCGAACAGTTCGGTGACCTCGAACAGCAGCGTCAAAAGCTTGGCCATCGAGATGGTCTCGGCCGGCTGGCCGTGGATCGGCTCGCCGATGGCGCGGATCGCCTGGGCGAAGGCCGCGACATTGTGGTGGCGCGGCACGTAGCCAGCCTCGAAATGCACCTCGGCGACACGCATGTAGTTGCGGGTGATGAAGCCATAGAGGATCTCGGCGAGGAAGCGCTGCTCCTTCTTGCCGAGACGGCCGGAGATGCCGAGATCGACGGCGACGATGTCGCCCTTGGCGTCGACGAACATGTTGCCGGGGTGCATGTCGGCATGGAAGAAGCCGTCGCGCAGCGTATGGCGCAGGAACGACTGGACCAGCGTCGCGGCGATCGCCTTGAGGTCGAAGCCGGCGGCGCGCAGCCCCTCGATGTCGTTGAGCTTGACGCCGTCGATCCACTCCATGGTCAGTACGTCGCGGCCGGTGCGCTCCCAGTCGACCGTAGGTACGCGGAAGCCGGGGTCGTCCCTGGTGTTTTCGCCAAGCTCGGAATAGGCGGCCGCCTCGAGGCGGAAATCCATCTCGATCTTGGTGGTCTGGGCCATCGTTTCGGTGATCTCGACCGGGCGCAGGCGACGGCTCGACGGCACGAAGCGCTCCTGCAGCCGGGCGGCGAGGAAATAGCTTTCGAGATCCTGAAAGAAGCGGCGGCGCACGCCGGGGCGGATGACCTTGACCGCGACCTTGCGCGGACCGTCCGGCGTCGCAACCTCGGCCGGATGGACCTGGGCGATGGAGGCGGCGGCGATGGGCGCATCGATGCTGATGTAGAGATCGGAAACCTTGCGGCCGAGCGAGCCTTCGATGGCCTCGACGGCTTCCGACATCGGGAAGGTCGCCATGCTGTCCTGCAGCAGCGCCAGGTCGAGCGCGATGTCGTCACCGACGACGTCGGGTCGGGTCGCCAGGAACTGGCCGAGCTTGACGTAGGACGGGCCAAGGCGGGCGACCGCATTGGCGAGGCGATCGCTGCGCACGCTGTTGCGGGCGCGGCGGCGCGTGAACAGCTTGGCCACCTGCCAGCCGAACTTGGGCAGGCCGGTGAGCTGGTCGCCCGGCAAGGCCGCGACCACGCCCTCGCGCACCAGCACCCAGCCCGCTCGCGCGAGCCGGAAAGACGCCCCGAGACTGCTCATCGCGCGCCGTCCGTCAAAGCTTCCAGCCCGAATGAAGTGCTGCGATGCCGCCGGTGTAGTTGCGGAAGGTGACACGATCGAAGCCGGCGCGGGTGATCATAGCGGCGAAGTTCTGCTGGTTGGGAAACTTGCGGATCGATTCGACGAGATAGGCATAAGGTTCGCCTTCGCCTGTCACAGCCTGGCCGATGCGCGGAATGGCATTGAACGACCAGGTTTCGTAGATTTTGTCGAGCAGTGGCATCTCGACCTCGGAGAACTCGAGAACCATCAGGCGCCCGCCCGGCTTCAGTACGCGGTAGGCTTCCAACAGCGCCACATCGATGCGCGGAACGTTGCGGATGCCGAAGGCGATCGTGTAGGCGTCGAAGGTCTCATCAGTGAAAGGCAGCTCTTCGGCGTTGGCTTCGACGAAATCGGTCTTGTCGGCGAGGCCGCGCTTTTCGGCGCGCTCACGGCCGACGCCAAGCATCGAGCCGTTGATGTCGAGCACGGTAGCATGCGCATTGCCATGCGAGGCGTCGACGATGCGGAAGGCGATGTCGCCGGTGCCGCCGGCTACGTCGAGCACCTTCCAGCCCGGACGCCTGGGCGGATTGAGCCAGGCAACCATGGCGTCCTTCCAGACGCGGTGCAGGCCACCCGACATCAGGTCGTTCATCATGTCGTAGCGGTTGGCGACCTTGTGGAAGACCTCGTTGACCAGGCCCTGCTTGTCACCCGCACCGACATTACGGAAACCGTAGGAAGTTTCCATGCCGCCGACGGCCGTCGTCCGTTGTTCTGACATTTTGTTGTCCAATCAAATCCGGCGGGACCATAGCCGATCACACCAGCGGGCGCTATTGTTTGAGGCGCGGTTTTAGGCCGCGCCTGCGCCGACAAGACAAGGAACAACGAATGCCTTTGAAAGCCGAGCTGCACTGCCACATAGAAGGGGCGGCGGCACCAGAACTCGTCGTCCGCCAGGCGCAGAAATACGGCAAGGACGTCTCACCCTTCATCCAGAACGGCTCCTTCGTGTGGAACGATTTCACCTCGTTCCTTGCGGCCTACGACTTCGCCGCCGACCTTTTCCGCACCGAAGAGGACTACGCCCGGCTGTCCGAACACTATCTGACGAGCCTTGCCCGCGACGGCGCGATCTATTCGGAGGTGTTCACTTCGCCCGACCACGCCATCAAGGCCGGGCTGTCACCCAAGGCCTACACCGACGCGCTCGGCGAAGGCATGCAGCGCGCCAAGGCCAAGACCGGCATCGAGGGCCGCATGATCGTCACCGGCGTGCGCCATGTCGGCGTCGATTCGATCGAGGCGGCGGCGCGCTTCGCCGCCAGGTGCAACCATCCGCTGGTGACCGGCTTCGGCGTTGCCGGTGACGAACGCATGGGCGAGTTCGAGGATTATGTGCGTGCCTTCGAGATCGCGCGCGAGGCCGGGCTCGGCATCACCATCCATGCCGGCGAGCTGCTGGGCTGGGAAAGCGTGGCGCAGGCGCTCGACCACATCAAGCCCTCGCGCATCGGCCATGGCGTGCGTGCCATCGAAAACCCCGATTTGGTCAAGCGCATCGCCGATGAGGGCGTGGTGCTCGAAATCTGCCCAGGGTCGAACATTGCACTGAAGGTGTTCGACAGCTTCGCCGACCATCCGTTCACGAAGCTGCGCGACGCCGGCTGCAAGGTGACGCTGAACTCCGACGATCCGCCCTATTTCTGGACGACGCTGAAGCGTGAATACGACATTGCCACAGAGCATTTCGGCATGGACGACAAGGCATTGCTGGCAACGACGCGGACGGCGATCGAGGCCGCCTTTGTCGACAAGAAGACCAAGGCTGCCCTTCTTGCCCGCCTCGACGGCCATAAACGCTGAATTTGGCCGACAAAACTGTGGTTCAAGGCTGGCGCGACATTGGTCGGCGACGCGCCAGCCGATAGTATGGCCTGAATTATCCGAGTTCCAGGAGCGTAAGCCATGACCGTGACTGTCGTCGACCATCCGCTTGTGCAACACAAGCTGACCATCATGCGCGACAAGGAAACCTCGACGGCCGGCTTCAGGCGGCTGCTGCGCGAGATCTCGCTTTTGCTCGGCTACGAGGTGACGCGCGACCTCGAACTGACCACCAAGATGATCGAAACGCCGATCGAAACCATGGAAGCGCCGACGCTTGAAGGCAAGAAGCTAGTGTTCGCTTCGGTGCTGCGCGCCGGCAACGGTTTGCTCGAAGGCCTGCTCGACCTGGTGCCGGCGGCACGCGTCGCCCATGTCGGGCTCTACCGCGACCACGAGACGCTGGAAGCGGTCGAGTATTTCTTCAAGGCGCCGAGCGACCTTGGCGACCGTCTGGTGATCGTCGTCGACCCGATGCTGGCAACGGCCAATTCGGCGATCGCTGCGATCGACAAGTTGAAGAGCCGTGGCGCCACCAATTTGCGCTTCCTGTGCCTGCTCGCCTCGCCTGAAGGTATCGAGCGCTTCGCCAAGGCGCATCCAGACGTTCCGGTGTTCACCGCCTCGATCGACCGCGAGCTCAACGAGAAGGGCTACATCATCCCCGGCCTTGGCGATGCTGGCGACCGCATGTACGGCACCAAATAGGCTTTAACCCACGGTTTACCGCCTTTGACATTGGGATCGTGCCGTTAAAGCCGCGAGCACCTTGTTTGGCCTATCGTGACGCCTCAATTCAGGGCATCACATGCTGCGTAAACTCATCATATTCGGCGTCTGCGCTGGCGCATCCGCGTCGGTGCCGATGCTTTGGGACAAGGACGGCGCAAAACTCAAGGCGCTGACCGAGATGGCGGCGGGCAACGACACGCCGGCATCCAAGCCGATCGCGGTCAGTGCGGCGACGGCCTCCACCGCTGGCCGCAGCGTAACGATCGACGCCGACATGCGCGGCCATTTCACCGCGAGCTTCAAGATCAACGGGCGCTCGATCGACGCCATGGTCGACACCGGGGCGACGCTTGTGGCGATCAACGTCTCGACCGCGCGCAAGGCCGGCGTGAAGGTTACGCCCAGTGATTTCACCCAGCAGGTCAATACGGCGAACGGTGCCGCACGCGCAGCGCTGGCACGCATCGACAGGCTGCAGATCGGCCGGATCAGCGTCGACGACGTGCCGGTGGTGGTGCTCGAAGACAAGGCGCTCGACGGCACGCTGATCGGAATGAGCTTCCTGTCGCGCCTCAAGAAATATCAGGTTGAAAACGGCGCGCTGCTTCTGGTGCAGTGAGCCTCAGGCCGCGCTCTGCCGGTCAGCCGTCCGGAAGTGGCCGGGCGGATGGCCGATGACCCGCTTGAAGGCGCGGCTGAAGGCGGCTTCCGAATCGTAGCCCAACCGTGACGCAACGACCGAGATCCGCAGGCGGTCGCGGACCAGCCACTGCCTGGCCTGATGCATCCTGACCTGGGTGACGTA
The DNA here is from genome assembly GCF_014863355.1 of Aminobacter carboxidus. Taxonomy (GTDB): domain Bacteria; phylum Pseudomonadota; class Alphaproteobacteria; order Rhizobiales; family Rhizobiaceae; genus Aminobacter; species Aminobacter carboxidus. The sequence continues at coordinate 399,985 of NZ_JACZEP010000004.1, forward strand.
GCGCGCCGGCGTTTCGCCAACGATGGCGGCAAAGCGGTCGGCGAAACCGGAACGCGAAGCACCCATCATCCGGGCCAGCGCCTCGACCGTCCAGTTGTGGCTCGGCTCGAGATGGATCGCGGCCAGCACCTTGCCGATCTTGGGATCCCTCACCGCGGCGACCCAGCCGCTGGAATCACCGCAGCCGCGCTCGACCCATGAGCGGATGATGATGGCGGCAAGCACGTCGGCAAGCCGCGCGACGATGCCAGCGGAGCCGACGCGCTCGAGTTTGACCTCGCGCGCCATGGTTTCGAGCATGTGGGTGATGCCGGGGTCATGGGCCTCGAGCTCGGTGGTGCGCATGACGTCGGGCATCATGCCGAGCAGTGGGTGCAGGCCATCGAGGTTGAAATACATGCTGCCGCAGAACAGCAGCGTGCCCGGGCGGCAGCCCTCGGTCGACAGGCAAAAAACCTTCTCGCAGATCTGCTTGATCTCGTAGCCGTTGATCGGCGACGACTTGGCTCCCGGCTCGCTGGCCAGGGCGTGCGCGACGCCGCGCGGCAGGAGCACGGCGTCGCCGCAGCGAAGCTCGACCCACTCGCCCGAGGGCTGGCGCAGCCAGCAGGCCTTCTGGCCGACGAAGTAGAAGCGTGCCGTGGCCTGGGCCGGGAACTCGATGTTCCACGGCTCCTTCAGCTCCCAGCGGCCGTACTCGACGCCTTCCAGACGCAAGCCACGCAAGATGTCGGTCAGCGGGTCGGCAGCAAGTTTGGACGAACGATCATTCATGCTGGCGTTTCTAGCATGGAAACGCCAATTCGCCACCCCCATGTTGCACCGCACCGCAATCGGAGAGCCGCCCCCATGAACGATATCGCGACCGCAACGCTGGACGCTATTCCAATCCAGCAAGCGAAAACCGAGGAGCGCGCGGAACCCCTGTGGGGCGCCGTGGTGTCGCTGTCGCTCGGTGTATTCGGCCTTGTGACAGCCGAATTCCTGCCGGCCAGCCTGTTGACGCCGCTGGCGCAGGATCTCGGCATCACCGAAGGCACGGCCGGACAGGCGGTGACGGCAACGGCGGTCATCGGCGCCATTGCCGCGCCCACCATGTCGATCATCACCAGGCGTATCGACCGCCGGCACGTCATGCTCGGCCTGACGCTGTTGCTGATCGTCTCGAGCGTACTTGCAGCAACCGCCTGGTCGCTGCCTTCGCTGTTGTTCGCGCGTGTCCTGCTGGGCATTGCACTCGGCGGCTTCTGGTCGATGTCGGCAGCCATCGCCATGCGACTGGTGCCGAGCGACGTCTTCCCGCGCGCGATGTCGATCATCCTCACCGGCGTTTCCGTGGCGACCGTCTGCGCCGCACCGATCGGCGCCTATGTCAGCGACGTATGGGGCTGGCGCACTGCCTTCATGCTCGCCGCGGCAGTCGGCGTCGTGACGCTGATCGTCCAGTTCGCGACCCTTCCCAAGCTGCCGCCGGTCAGCGTGTCGAGCTTCCGCAGCCTGCTTGATGTGTCGAGGAACCCGATGGTCAGGGTCGTGCTGCTCGTCGTGCTTTTGACCGCGTCCGGGCATTTCGCCGGCTTCACCTATGTCAGGGCATTCCTGGAACAGGTGCCGGTGCTTACCATCGAAAACGTCTCGCTGGTACTGCTGGCCTTTGGCATTGGCGGCTTCTTCGGCAACTTCGCCGGCGGCTTCCTCGCCGAGCGCAGCCTCAAGGCAGCTGTCATGCTGGCGCCGCTGCTGATCGCGATATCAGCCGTTGCCCTGCTGTTGCAGGGAGCATCGCCTGTCGTATCAGCCATTGCCGTTGCCGCCTGGGGCTTTGCCTTCGGCGCCGTGCCGGTTGGCGTGCAGACATGGATGGTGCGTGCAGCACCCGACCAGGCGGAAAGTGCCGGCGGTTTGCTGGTCGCGGCCTTCCAGGTGGCGATTGCGCTGGGCGCGGTGTTCGGCGGCCTGCTGGTCGACAATGCAGGCGTGGCAAGCGCTTTCGGCTATAGCGCCGCAGCGACGCTGCTGGCTGCGATCGCCGTCGCCTGCTTCGGCAGGAAGCACGCAAGCTGAACACACTGGACGAGGCTGTTGCGCCGCGTAGCTAACTTTTCCTGACGCAATTCCCAACGGAGAACCGCGTCACACTTACCCTGGAATTGCCCTAGCTGTGCGGCGCAATGCGTCTGGCGATAACCTTTGCTGCAACCGGCCTCGTGTCATCGAGCGTGTAGCCCGCAAGCACCGACGCAGCGGCGGCTTCCGCTGCGAGCGGACTGCGGGCGTGGATGCGTGCGAGCGCGTCGCCTTTCCGCATCTCGGCCCCGACGGGCACCAGCGCGGTGATGCCGACTGCGTGGTCGACTTTGTCTTCGGGCCGGGTGCGGCCGCCGCCGAGGGCGACGACGGCAAGGCCGATGTCGCGGGTGGCGATGCCCGAGACAAAGCCCTTGCGCTCGGCCTTCACCACCAGTTCCACCTCGGCCCTTGGCAGGTATTTGGCCGGCTTCGCCACGAAATCGGCCGGGCCGCCGAGGACAGAGACCATGCGGCCGAAGATGTCGGCGGCGGTGCCGCCTTCCAGCGCCGTGCGCGCCCTCGCCAGCCCATCGCGCTGCGAGCTTGCCCGGCCGGCGGACAAAAGCATCTCGGCTGCGAGCGCCAGCGTCACCTCTTCGAGACGCGGATCGCGGAAGCGGCCGGTGAGGAAATCGACCGCGTTGGTGACCTCGACGGCGTTGCCGGCGGCGGAGGCCAACGGCTCGTTCATGTTGGTAATCAGCGCGGTCGTCCTGAGGCCCGCGCCATTGGCGACCTCGACGAGGCTGGTGGCGAGCGCTGCGGCATCGCGCGCCTTTTCCATGAAGGCGCCATTGCCGATCTTGACGTCGAGCACCAGAGACTGGAGGCCGGCGGCGAGCTTCTTCGACAGGATCGAGGCGGTGATCAGAGGCACCGATTCGACCGTCGCGGTGACATCGCGGATACCGTAGAAGCGCTTGTCGGCAGGGGCGAGATCGGCGGTCTGGCCGATGATGGCGCAGCCTGTCTCGCGCACCGTGCGCCTGAACAGCGCAAGGTCTGGCTGGCTGACATAACCGGGGATCGAATCCATCTTGTCGAGCGTGCCGCCAGTGTGGCCGAGGCCCCGACCCGAGATCATCGGCACATAGGCGCCGCAGGCAGCGACGATAGGAGCGAGCATCAGTGAGACATTGTCGCCGACACCACCGGTCGAATGCTTGTCGGTGACGGGACCGGGCAGATCGGACCAGTCGAGCACGTCGCCGGAATCGCGCATGGCAGTGGTCAGCGCCACCGCCTCGTCACGGCTCATCCCGTTGAAGAAGACAGCCATGCCAAAGGCCGCGATCTGGCCCTCCGACACGGTCTCAGTGGCGATGCCGGCGACGAATGCAGCGATTTCGTCAGCTGACAGCGTCTTGCCGTCGCGCTTGCGGCGGATGATTTCCTGTGGGAGCATCAGAATGTGCCTGCGGGCGGCGAAGGTGCGTTTCCCGTTTGCGCCACCACCTCACCCATCGAGCGGACCCTTCTCGAACATCTTGCGCAGCACCGTGGCGAGGCGGCCGCCGCCGATGGGGGCCATGTCCTTGGTCTCGCGATGCGACAGCTCGGCCCCGGTCATGCCGGCGGCGAGGTTGGTGATGACCGAACAGGCAAGCACCTTGAGGCCGAGGAAGCGGGCGATGATCGCTTCCGGCACCGTCGACATGCCGACAGCATTGGCACCGAACATGCGGGCCATGCGGATCTCGGCCGGTGTTTCGAAGGACGGGCCCGAAAACCACATGTAGACGCCCTTGTGCAGGTCGATGCTTGCGGCTGCAGCTGCTGCTTCGAACGCCTTGCGAAGGCCGGCGTCATAAGCCTCGGTCATGCCGACGAAACGCCGGTCGGTCGGCTCGCCGAATAACGGATTGGCGCCGGCGAAATTGATGTGGTCCTCGATCAGCATGATCGAGCCGGGCAGCATGCCGGGGTCGACGGAGCCGGCGGCATTGGTCAGCACGAGCTGGGTTATGCCGATGCCGGCAAGCGTCTCGAGCGCCGGGCGCATCACCGAGGCGTCGCCATGCTCGTAATAATGGGCGCGGCCGGCCATCATGATGACCGGCTGGCCGCCGAACAGGCCGGCGACGAGTTCGCCGGCATGGCCGGTAACGCCGCTCCGGGGGAAGCCGGGCAAGGCGGAATAAGGAATGCGGACGGCGTTTTCGACCTCGTCGACGAGGCCGCCGAGGCCGGAGCCCAGCACCATCGCGGTTACAGGGGCGAGACCGTCGAGCTGCTCGACGAGACGATCGACGGCTTCCTTCATTTCAGGATCTCACCTTCAAAACCATAGGGCAGCATCTGGCCCATGGTCACCGTTTCGACGATGCCGGCATCGTCGCAGAGGTACAGCTTGGTATCCGGGCTGGTGAATTCGGCAAGGCGCTGGCGGCAGCCGCCGCAGGGGGTGATGCGGGCCATGCGCTCGGCGACGACGGCGATCTCGGTGATCTTGCCGCCGCCAGCCATGATGTAGTGGCCAAGGGCCGTGGTCTCGGCGCACCAGCCCTCGGGATAGGACGCGACCTCGATGTTGGCGCCGGCAAAGACCCGGCCGTCCTCGGTGCGCAGCGCCGCGCCAACCGGGAATTTTGAGTAGGGTGCGTAGGCCTTGGCCATAGCAGCCGTCGCCGCCTGGAAGAGATCATGGGACAAGACTTACTCCTTTCGCGTGGCCCGGTCCGAAAACCGGCTTCCGCTTTTCCGGGCCATGCTCAGCGCTCCTTCACATAAGGCACGCCGCCGGCGCGTGGCGGGATCGCCTTGCCGATAAAGCCGGCGAGCAGGATGACGGTCAGCACATAGGGCAGCGCCTGCATCAGCTGCACCGGCACCTTGCCGATGATCGGCAGCGGCGTGCCCTGAAGTCGGATCGACAGCGCGTCGAGGAAGCCGAACAGCAGGCAGGCGAACATCGCCGGCACCGGCTTCCACTTGGCGAAGATCAGGGCGGCGAGCGCGATGTAGCCACGGCCGGCGGTCATGTCCTTGACGAAGCCGGCGTTCTGGGCGAGCGCCATGTAGGAGCCGGCGAGGCCAGTGAGGATGCCGGTGCAGATGACGGCGCGATAGCGCAGCCAGGCGACCGAGATGCCGGCGGTGTCGACCGCGGCCGGGTTTTCGCCGACGGCGCGCAGGCGCAGGCCAAAGCGCGTGCGGAACAGCACCCACCAGGTGAAAGGCACGGCGAGGAAAGCGACATAGGTCAGCAGCGAATGGCCCGACAGCAGGCCGGAATAGAGCTGGCCGATGACGGGCACGTCGCGCAGCGCGTCGGCGCCGGGCAGCTTGATCTCGCCGAAGCGGCCTTCCGGCGGCAGCGAGGGCGTGCGCCCGCCCTGCTGGAACCAGGCCTGGCCGAGGATGATGGTCGAACCGGCAGCAATGAAGTTGATCGCCACGCCCGACACGATCTGGTTGCCGCGATGGGTGATCGAGGCAAAGCCGTGGACCAGCGCCATGCCGACCGAAACAAGGATGGCGAAGAGCAGGCCGATCCAGGCCGAGGCGAAGACGGCAGCGGCGGCGGCACCGGCGAAGGCGCCGGCCAGCATCTTGCCTTCAAGCCCGATGTCGAAGACGCCGGCGCGTTCCGAATAGAGCCCAGCCAGGCAGGCGAGCAGCAGCGGCACCGAAACGCGGATGGTCGAGTTCAGGATGTTGATGAGCGCGTCGACGAATTCCATTTCAGGCACGCTCCCCTTTGGTCGCCGATATGCCGACCGATCGCGGGCTGAAGCTCGCGAAAATGCCCTGGATCGTCGGCCGGAACATGTTTTCCAACGCGCCGGCGAACAGGATCACCAGGCCCTGGATGATGACGATCATGTCGCGGGAAATGTTTGGCATCTCGAAGGCGAGCTCGGCGCCGCCCTGGTAGAGCATGCCGAACAGGATTGCCGCCGGCACGATGCCGGCCGGATGCGAGCGGCCCATCAGCGCAACCGCGATGCCGACGAAACCGGCGCCGGAAACAAAATCGAGCGGCACGTTGTGTTGGTCGCCCATGATCGGGTTGAGCGCCATCATGCCGGCGAGCGCACCCGAAATCAGCATGGTGACGATAATGATGCGGGTCTCGGAAATGCCGGCGTAACGCGCGGCCTTCGAGCTGAAGCCATAGGTGCGGATCTCGTAGCCGAGCCTGGTGCGCCAGATCAGCACCCAGACCAGGAAAGCCATGACCAGCGCCAGCAGGAACGAGATGTTGAGCGGTGCGGACGGCCTGACCTTGAGGCCGAATTCGGCGAGCAGCCAGCCGAGCTTGGGCAGTTGCCCGCCCTCGAGGAACTGGCGCGTCTGCGGTGCCATCGAGCCGGCCGGCTTCAAGACGTTGACCAGCATGTAGACCATCACCGAGGCGGCGATGAAGTTGAACATGATGGTGGTGATGACGATGTGCGAGCCGCGCTTGGCCTGGAGATAGGCCGGGATCAGCGCCCACAGCGCGCCAAACAGCGCCGAGGCGATGATCGCCATCGGAAACACGACCCACCATGGCAGGGTGCTGTCGAAGGCCAGGACAATGATGGCGATGCCGAGGCCGGCGATATAGGCTTGGCCCTCGCCGCCGATGTTGAACAGGCCGCAGTGGAAGGCGACCGCGACCGCAAGGCCGGTGAAGATGAAGTTGGTGGCGTAGAACAGCGTGTAGGCGAGGCCCTGGCCGCTGCCGAAGGCGCCCTCGACGAGGATGACGGCGGCGCGCAGCGGGTTTTCGCCGACAAGCAGCACGACGAGGCCGGCGACCACGAAGGCGACGAGCAGGTTGATGAGGGGAATGAGCCCGTAATCGGCCCAGGCCGGGAGTTTTGCGTAAGGCGTGCTCATTCGGCGGCCTCCTTGTGTTCGACGCCTGCCATCAGAAGCCCAAGCTCGCCTTCGCTCGTTTCGGGTCCGCGCTCGCCAACGACGCGGCCGGCGAACATCACAAGGATACGGTCAGACAGCGAGCGAATCTCGTCGAGTTCGACCGAGACCAGCAGCACCGCCTTGCCCTGGTCGCGCATGGCGATCAGGCGCTTGTGGATGAATTCGATGGCGCCAACGTCGACGCCGCGGGTCGGCTGGCCGACGATCAGCACGCCGGGATCCTGTTCGATTTCCCGCGCCAGCACGATCTTCTGCTGGTTGCCGCCGGAGAAATTGGCTGTTTTGAGCCGGGGATTGGCCGGACGGATGTCGTATTTCTCGATCTTTTCCTGTGCGTCCTTCTGGATTGCATCGAGATTGAGGAACGGACCTTTGAGGTATTGCGGCTTGTCGTGATAGCCGAGGATGGAGTTCTCGCTTTCGTCGAAGGCGAGCACGAGACCGACATGGTGCCGGTCCTCAGGCACATGGGCTAGGCCGCGGTCGCGCAACTCGCCGGGGTCTGCCTGGCCGGTCAGGTCGATCGGCGTGCCGTCGAGCATGACGGTGCCGGAGACCGCCTTGCGGATGCCCGAGACGGCTTCCATCAGTTCCGACTGGCCGTTGCCGGCGACACCAGCGATGCCGACGATCTCACCGGCGCGGATGTCGAAGGAGACGTCGTCGACCATGGTGACGCCGCGCGAATCCTTGACGGTCAGGTTCTTGATCGCAAGCTTGACCGCACCCGGCTTTGCCTCGTCCTTTTCGACGCGCAACAACACGCGGCGGCCGACCATCAGCTCAGCCAGTTCCTCGACGGTGGTTTCGCTGGTCTTGCGCGTCGCCACCATGGTGCCCTGGCGCATGACCGAGACGTTGTCGGTGATCGCCATGATCTCGCGCAGCTTGTGGGTGATCAGCACCACCGTCTTGCCCTGTTCCTTCAGCTGCTGAAGGATGCGGAACAGGTGATCGGCTTCGGCGGGCGTCAAGACGCCAGTGGGCTCGTCGAGGATGAGGATTTCGGCGCCGCGATAAAGCGCCTTGAGGATTTCGACACGCTGCTGCAGGCCGACCGGCAGCTCTTCGATGAGCGCGTCGGGATCGACCTCGAGTCCGTATTCCTGCTCCAGGCGGCGTAGTTCCGAGCGCGCCTTGGAGATCGAATTCTTGAGCAGGGCCTCGCCTTCGGCGCCGAGGATGATGTTTTCCAGCACCGAGAAATTCTCCACCAGCATGAAGTGCTGGTGGACCATGCCAATGCCCGCGGCGATGGCGTCGTTGGGCGTCTTGATGTGTGTCGGCTTGCCGTTGACGCGGATTTCGCCGCTGTCGGCCTGATAGAAACCGTAGAGGATCGACATCAGCGTCGACTTGCCGGCGCCGTTTTCACCGATGATGCCGTGGATGGTGCCGCGCGGTATTTCGAGCGCGATATCGCGGTTGGCGCGGACAGCACCAAAACTCTTGTTGATGCCGATCAGTTCGATAGCTGCTTGCGCCATACGACCGTCCCACCTCAGGTTTCTTATGTTCTTGTTATGGCTTGCCGAAAGAGCTAGCACGCCGATACTGCCCTGCCAATCGGCTCGCCCCGTGACCCCGTGGAATTGGCCGACCCATGGCCAATTTCGACGCGACGACCGATGTGAAGGCCCAATGAGGATCGCCCATGACCACGCCCGATGACCGGCTGACGACGCTGGAAATACGCGCCGCCGAACAGGAGCATACGATCGAGGAGCTTTCCGGCCAGATCGCCGAACAGTGGAAGACCATCGAGCGCATGCAAAAGAAGCTCGACGCCCTTGCCGAGCGCTTCCTAGTGCTCGAGGAACAGACCGCGCCCGACACGCCGGTGACCAAGCCGCCGCACTGGTAGATTCAGCCTTCCGATCAAGATTCGGCCGACCAAGATTCGAGCTGACCAAGATTCAGGCCAGACCGGCGGCGTCGGATGGCTGCCACAGTTCGATCGGATTGCCCTCGGGGTCGTGGATCCGACAAAACCGGCCGACCTCCGAGTCCCATTCCTCTCGCGTTTCCACCGCGATACCAGCTGCCTTCAGGTCGGACATCGCAGCGTCGAGATCATCGACGCGCAGATTGATCAACCATTGCTGCTCCGGGCGGCCAAAATATTCGGTGTCCTGGCTAAAGGGCGCAAGGATTGTCGGCCCTGCCTGCTGTTTCCAGACCGTGCGCGAAATATCCGAGATGCCGAGGTGCTTTTCGTACCAGGCAGCGAGCGCTTGGGGGTCCTTGGCGCGAAAAAAGAAGCCGCCAATTCCGGTCACGGTGAACATAGACTGCCATCCCAAAGACTGGGCCACAATGACCCACGCCGCCGAACGATGCCCGGCGGCGTGGATTTCGATCAGCTACCGATCAATAGGGGCACTTGTCGTCCGAAGTGTAGTCATGCACCTGGATGGTGCCGGCGATGATGTCGGCCTTGGCCTTTTCGACGGCAGCCTTCATCTCGTCGGTGACGAGCGCCTTGTTGTTGTCGTCCATGGCGTAGTCGACGCCACCTTCCTTGAGGCCGAGATTGTTGATGCCGCCTTCGAACTTGTCGTTCTTGGCATCCATGAAGGCATTGTAGACGGCGACGTCGACGCGCTTGAGCATCGAGGTCAGCACCTTGCCCGGCTGCAGGCCGTTCTGGTTGGAATCGACGCCGATGCCGAGCTTGCCGCCGTCGGCAGCAGCCTGGAGCACGCCGACGCCGGTGCCGCCGGCCGCTGCGTAGATGACGTCAGCGCCCTGCGAGATCTGGGTCTTGGTGATTTCACCGCCCTTGGTCGGGTCGTTCCAGGCAGCAGGCGTGTCGCCCGTCATGTTCTGGATGACTTCGGTCGCACCGGCAGCCTTGGCGCCGCCAACGTAGCCGCAGCCGAACTTGCGGATCAGCGGAACGTCCATGCCGCCGACGAAGCCGACCTTCTTGGACTGCGAGGCAAGGGCTGCCATGACGCCGACGAGATAAGAACCTTCATGCTCCTTGAACACGATCGACTTCACATTGGGCTTTTCGACGACCATGTCGATGATGGCGAACTTCAGATCCGGATAGTCGGCGGCGACCTTGGCGAGCGCCTCGGACCAGGCAAAGCCGGCCATGACGATCGGATTGCGGCCATCCTCGGCGAAGCGGCGTAGGGCCTGGTCGCGCTGCGAGGCGTTGGAGACTTCGAACTCGACATAAGCGATGCCGGTCTCGGCCTTGAACTTCTCGGCGCCGTTGAAGGACGCTTCGTTGAACGACTTGTCGAACTTGCCACCGAGATCGTAGAGCAGCGCCGGCTGAACATCAGCTGCGAGCGCCGGAAGGCACATGGCGGTGGCCGCCAGAAGGCCGAGGACGATACGTTTCATGTGATCCACACCCTGTCGGTTGTCTTTTTTGCAATCGCCGCGCGAGCCGTTCCTCCGGCTGCCGCACAGCGTATGGCGAGGATCTCTCCCCCCGCGCATAGCCATATCTTGCACGGGCCAAGACAAAATTCACGCGGAATCTTGACCTTTTGGAAAAATGCACAGGCGTCGCAAATGGCGTGTGAAACGAATGCCTAAACAGCGGCCTTGTCAGGGATTGTACAAGCAACGCCGGTGCCCTTCAGGCCACAATAGCCATGGGGATTCTTGGCAAGGTATTGCTGGTGATCGTCTTCGGCGAAGTAGAACTGGGGTGCGATGCCGATCTCGGTGGTGATCTTTTCGCGGCCGGCAGCCTTGAGCGCGATTTGATAGGCATCGCGCGAAGCGATCGCCTCGGCCTGCTGGGCATCGGAGAAGGTGTAGATCGCCGAGCGGTAAGTGGTGCCGACGTCGTTGCCCTGGCGCATGCCCTGTGTCGGATCATGGCTCTCCCAGAAGATCTTCAGCAGGTCGGCATAAGAGACTTGCGTCGGATCGAAAACCACCAGCACGACTTCGGCATGGCCGGTCAGGCCGGTGCAGGTCTCCTGGTAGGTCGGATTGGGCGTCAGCCCACCGGCATAGCCGACAGCCGTCACCCAGACTCCCGGCGTCTGCCAGAACAGCCGCTCAGCACCCCAGAAGCAGCCGAGGCCGAGCATCGCCGTCTCGAAGCCTTCTAGAAATGGCCCCTTGAGCGGACGCTTGGAGACGTAATGCTTCGATGCGGTCGGAATGGCCCGCGCACGGCCGGGCAGCGCTTCACCAGGGGTCGGCAGCTTGAGCTTCTTGTTCAGCATGTCGCTCAGGAAAAACATCGGCCTTCTTTCCTCGTCGTTGCGCCGAACCCTGTCGCGCCTGGCTGTGGCCTCAGACCTCGCCGGTAAAGCGGCCCGCGCGCCGCCTGTAGCCAATCGCATAGAGCAAGAAGGCAAGGACGGCGAAGATCGCGAAGCCGGGCTGGTTAAGCACCGGAACGACAAAGCTGTCCCAGAAAGCCGGGCTGGTCTTTTCGCGGACGAATGTCTCGGTCGCAGCCAGCGTGGTCGGCGAGGCCGTCGACCAGCTGGTGTCGAGCGGGGTCATCACCAGCCGCGACACGGCGACGGTACGCGTGGCGTCGAGCACCGCCATGATGACGGCGACCGAGAGCGCGATTGCGGCAGCGAGGCGGAACACGAAGCGGATCATCGGCGGTCCTGGAAATCGGTTTCGAACGAGAAATAGGCCGCGTGAGGGGCGGGCGCAATCGTCGACAGGGCTAATTGACAGGCGTTTGCGGGGGGACTGCTGGCTCGGACTTGCGGCGATTGACCCGCCAGACGGCGAAGATGCCGCCGGCAACGGCACCGACCAGAAGGCCGCCGAGGCCGATCAGCACAACGAAATAGCCGCAGGCGCCTTCGAAGCAACTCATGTCGGTGGCCTCGGAAATCCCCGTGCCCAGTGCGAGCCCGAGACCCGCGCCAAGTGCTGCACCAACGATGATGCCGACGATCGCGGCCACGACCGAGACCACAAGGCGCGGCCGCTCATGCGAGCCGCTGCTCAACGAGGCCGGTGGTTGATCCTGCCGGCGGACCAGCCAGATCATGGCAAGACCGATGGCCATCTCGCCGAAATCCCAGGCGAGGCCTTCAATGCCGAAGGCAAAGTCGGGCATGACGAAGATGTAGACCTGCTTGGCCAACAGGAAGGCAACGATCGCCCATTGCCAGATGGTGAAGTTACGCGGGAAGCGTGGGGAACGATTGTAGGCCAGCACAAGCAGATAGATGCCCCAGGCAATCGTCACCGCGCTGAAGCCGACCGAGGCGTAGATCAGCCACAACACCGCCGTCGGCATCGAGAAATCTAGCATGATGGCGATGCTGGCGTCGATGCCGCGCGCGCTGAGCGCCACAACCAGGCAAAGCCAGGCTACCGGCAGCCAACGCCAGATGTCCCAGCCGGACGGTTCGCTCTCGGACGACATCGAATCTCCCCTGCCCCAGACCGCACTTTGCGGCAGAGCGCCACGCAGTTGCAAGACAGGCGACCACAGCTCGCGACTACCGTCCCGCCGGTGCGGCTCGCCCCATTCATGGCGCTGGGCGTTGCCGCGATCATTTGCCTGATAACATTTGCCATGTAGCGCTTGGCAAGCGGCGCAGGATCGACTAGATGAGCCCCGCAGCCGGACGCTCAACGTGTTCGGCGGCAGGCGATGGGTGCCCGGCTGGTTGGCCGCATCCGATGACGGCTCGACGAGCCGACGCCAAGGAGATGCGTGCACTCCCAACCGGCCCGGCATAACCAGCCGGCGCATGGCGCGTATGCGGAGAGGTGGCCGAGTGGTTGAAGGCGCACGCCTGGAAAGTGTGTTTACGGGAGACCGTAACGCGGGTTCGAATCCCGCTCTCTCCGCCAGCTATCAAATTGCGCCCCCTACATCCCGATTTAGACGGCGTTAGGTTGCAGCCTCGAAGACAGGAAGGCTGGCCTCGATCATGTCTGCGGTGCCGGTCAGGCTGATCCGGAAATCCGTGGGCCGGTCGAAGAGCGTTCCCGGCATCACGAAGACACCATGGTCCGCCAGTCTGCGGGTGAACCCAACCGCATCGCCGCGCGGCGCGCGGCCCCAGAGGTAGAATGTCCCTTCTGGCTTGGTCATACAGTAGCCCCACTGCGTCAGCGCGCCGTGCAGCCGGTCGCGTTTACGCTGCAGTTCACCGATGTCGATGCTCATCCTTTCAAGATCGCCGACCGCATATTGCAGCGGCGCATCGGGAAAATTCCAGCCGCCACCAACCTGCGACGTCAACGCCGCGGCACGCAGGGCTTGCTTGTCGGCTTCGGGCATGGACGGGCAGATTGCGAGGTAGCCGATGCGCAGGCCCGGGGCGAGCAGGATCTTGGCGTAGCTGTAGTCGATGAGCGTGTGGGGATAGACGGCGGCGGGGCTGGTGAACGGCACGCCGTCAAAGCGGATGCGGCGATAGGGTTCGTCGGACAGGATGAAGATCGGGCGGCCAAACTCCGCCGACTTCCGGTTGAGCATGGCGGCGAGTTCGGCCAGGCGTTCCCGGCTGTAGATGACGCCCGTCGGATTGTGCGGCGTGTTGACCACCACGATCCGTGTGCGCGGCGAGATCGCAGCCTCGATGACAGCCACGTCGAGGTCGAATGTTCCTTCGGCGAGCGGGGCCGGGACCGGTACAGCATTGCGGGCGCGCAGCGTGGTGGCGTAGCAGAACCAGCCCGGCAGCGGGATGATGCATTCGTCGCCAGGGTCAAGCAGCAGGGAAAAGGCAAGCGCGATCGCCCCGAAGGCGCCCTGTGTCATCGCGATGTCCTCGGGGCAGAACGGCAGCCCGAGTTCGGCGCCAAGAGCCTCGGCAATCACCGTGCGCGGTTCCTCTTCGCTGGTCTTGTAAGCGAACCAGTTCGCGCTTTTCGGCTCCATCCTAGCCTGGATCGCCGCCACCATCGCCGGCAGCGGCATCTCATGCGGATTGCCGAAAGTGAGATCGGCGCGCACATCCTTGTCGTCGACGCCGTCGCGATAGCTGTTGAAGAACCTGAAGACCGTGTCGATGGCGTCGGCCGACGAAATCGCTCGTGCGGACAGAATGCTCATAGGGTCGCTCCCGATGCTCGGCAAAGCATGCGCCTGGGCAGCGCCGGAGTAAACGGGGCGTTCAGGCGAGCCCAGTAACCCGCTCGCATGGAGCGGATTCGGCCGGTCGAGCAGCCTTGGCAGCAGCCGGAGGTTCAGATCTCGACAACGGTGAGCGCCTGGACGAACGACGCGAGGGAATGCGCGACCCTGGCGCGGCCAGCCATTGCTGACCGCCCAACCGCTGATCTTGTTTCTACTTCCTGGCAGATTTGCCGGCACCAGCGGACGCTGCACTTGCCGCAAGCTCGGCTTCCTTTTCCAGCCGCAAGGCGCGTAAGCGCAGTGTCTTTTCCTCGCGCTGCTGAACGACGGCATCCATCTCGGAGTTGATCCGGTTGCGGGCCAGAGATTGCGACTGCGTCTTGCCAAAGGCTGACTCGGCCTGCTCTCGTGCCTTGCTCTGGGAGTCGGTCATGCTTGTATCCCTACAGTTTCGAAAAAACGGCCTGAGCGCTGCCAACAAAAAAGCCAGGCAATTGCCTGGCTTTTTTAGTCGCTCGCGCCCTATGACGGTGCCAGTACATCCGTGGTCACCGAAGGGCACAAAGACCGATCAGGCAGCCTGCAGCTGACCCGCAGACATCTTGCCCGACTTGTTGTCGCGCTCCATCTCGTAGGCGATCTTCTGGCCTTCGACGATTTCGCGCATGCCAGCCCGCTCGACAGCGGAGATGTGGACGAACACGTCCGGGCCGCCGTTGTCAGGCTGAATGAAGCCGAAGCCCTTGGTAGCATTGAACCATTTCACTGTGCCAGTGGTCATAACAAACCCCTTTTCATGGCAATATTGATCGACAGCCAAGCGACTGCGTGGCTGTTTACATCGCGATTTTATTTGAAGGGATGTTCGTTGGCGCACAGCGTCTTTGCGCAATAACAAAAATCGAACAAGCAAATATCGACAACCGGTATTTATATTCATTAGCTGTCGCTGTCAATTTTATTATTCTGCTCGCGAAAACGGCCGCCCCGTGAAGGGGAATTGCCATCTCGACGGGATGCAGGGCCACCGGCGCGGCCGCATCTCCATTGACGGCCAGACATCGATGTCGAGCGACGATGCATCGTCGCGCCAGACGGACCGGGGCTGCTATTTCAGCATGACGACGGCTTCAACCTCGAACAGCATCGGGTCGACGGCCAGCTTGGGAACGGGGATCAGGGTCTGCGCCGGCAGCGTGTCGCCGAACATTTCCTTGACGCTCTCGGTCAGCACGCCGAGCTTGGACATGTCGTGATCGACCACGAACACGGTGAGCTTGGCGACCTGATCGGGCTTGGCGCCGAGTGCATCGAGCGCGCTGCGCAAATTGGCGTAGGCCTGCTTCACCTGGACGGCGAAGTCGGGCGACAGGCCGCCGGTGGCATCCTGGCCGCCCTGCCCTGAAATGTAGGCCACCCGGGCACCGGCGGGCACGATCACCGCCGTGCTGTAGCCGTTCGGCGAGGGATCATACAGGCTCGGTGGATTGACGATGGTCAACTTGAGATCGCTCTCGTTGGCTGTCGTTATGGTGGGAACTGCCATGGTCATGATGAGGCCTCCGATAAGCAGGTGCTTGATTGCGCGTGACATGAATTCTCTCTTGGCTCTGCAGACCGGGAGCAACGTGCCCTCAATGCCTGCACGATCGACCTTCGACACATCGTCGACAGGATGACTCGTACGATGTGCAATTTGTCGTATGGTACGTCGTACGAGTCAACTGCACGGCATCGACATTCCTGACGCTGCCTGCCAAAAACGCGGCTCCGACCTGCGAGGAAGACGAATGGTGGCCAAACGTAGCGGCGCCCAGAGCAAACGGGCCCGGCCCGGTGAATTGCCCCGGCCGGTGCAGGAACCGCGCAATGAACCGCCGCTCTCGCTGGAGCGCATCGTCGTGACCGCGGTCGAGCTCCTGGATGCCCAGGGGATCGACGGATTGACGATGCGGCGGCTGGCCGAGCGCCTCGGCTCGGGCGTGATGAGCCTGTACTGGCACGTCGACAACAAGGAGGATGTCTTTGACCTGGCGCTCGACAAGGTGCTCGAGTATCGCGGAGCGCCTGAAGCGACAGAGCCTCAGGAGTGGCGCGCGGAGGTCATCCATGTGCTCGAAGACTGGCGCACCAGCATGCTGCGCCATCCCTGGTCGGCATCGCTGCTGCCGCGCCGGGCGCTCGGACCGAACATCCTCGGTCGCCTGGAACTGCTGAGCAGGACCTTGTCAGAGGCCGGTGTGGCGGATGCCGACCTGAACGTCGCGATCTGGTCGCTGTGGAACCATGTGATGGGCTCCACCATCACCCGGGCGAGCTTCGAGCTGTCGGACGACGACAAGGCCGCAGCACAACAGCGCCTCACAGGCCTCAGCGAGCGCTACCCGACCATCGAACGCTCTCGCCTGCTGCTGGACAGCGATTGGGACGGCACCTTCCGGCAAGGCCTCGACTTCCTGCTCGACGGCCTTGCCCCAAGGCAATGAACATTCGTCATTTGCCGGGCGAGACGGTGGGCCCTTCCTGCTAGCGCTGCATGCACCAATTCTTGGGCAGATGCTTTGGCCTGGCCATGGACAGGCCGGCGCGGAGGGCCTCGTCAAGGTCAGGTGTAAGGTATGCCGTCTCCGGGCCGCCACCGAAATGGTTGACCCGATGGCTCCCGCCTCTCTTGCTCATGAGAATTCCAACCAGCCTTAGCTGCTCCTGCACTTCGCGATATCTCATTGGCTGCAATCCCCGCCATTCCCAGAAATCCCCCAGCAACATTAGTGAGCACTAAAATCATCTGGCGAGCAAGGATTGGGTTAACAAATGGTGAATCTTCCCATTTTGCGTTCGGCGATAGGACATCGTCTCGGCCCCTCTTTCGGCGAGACGACACCGACTTTGCCGCCTCTATTTGCTTGTTGGGAGGAACCCTATGGCGACCCAATGGGTTGAGGCCATGGAGCGAAGACCCAGAACCACCTTTTCGCTTCATCAGCGGGGCCTGCCGCGACCCCCTCCCGGCAGGCCTTCGCTGTTTCAAGGCGCGAGCGCTTCATGGGTTCACAGCAGGCACTGCGCTGCGGGAATGGTCGAGATACTCGATCAGTGCCTTGCGGAGTCTGGCAGCCATGCGCGTGACGGCGTGGTAGTCCCGAAAATGCTGCGGTCGTCGAACATGGCCTCCTCCATGAGGTCTTCGCCCTTGCGACAGGAGGCGATCGCCCTGTAGGCGATGGCAGTCGAGTTCAGGGCAGGAGCCGTGGTCAGCAGCTCTTCGGCAGTGTTCAGCGCGCAATTCATCCAGGCCCTCTGAGACGCTGCAAGGCTCGGCCACACGACGGGATCGAGCTCGACGATGGCATGCGCCATGGGCGGGGCTGCGAGGCTCAAGCCAAAACCCAGCATCATCGAAGCAAAATGTGCCGCTGCCATGGATTCCCCCACCGAGGCAGACAGGGTGCAGCCGGAACTCGGCTCGACGCGTGAATTCTGGTGTGTCATGCTCATGTTTCTTTGGTGCTTTTCTTGATTAAAGAACTCAACAATGTTAGAGGCCCGGCACAACACCTGCCTTTGAGTCATTTCGTTGCGATCGGAGACTGCGGACATGAGAAGCATCTGGGGCATCACAAGCGCCGGGACGGCTTTTCCGTCGCAATGTCGCGGTCGCTCGATGCATGTCATCGCGGCAGCACTGTGCGTCGTCTTGAGTGCCGGCGCCGCTTTCGCCCAGCAGAGCGCGCCAGCAACGGTCGAGCCTTCGGCACCTGCCACGGCCGCTCCGGTGGCCCAGACCAATCCGCCTGCGGTAGCTGCCGAGACGCCGGCCGGCCAGCCCGCAGCGCAGGCCGCGCCTGCTGCTGCTTCCACGCCCACGACGAATTCCGGAGCACCTGCAGCCGAGCCGGCTCAGCCGACTGGCAACGGCGCAGCGCAACCAGGTACCGTTGCCAGCGATCCAGCAGCGACTGCACCGGCAGTGGCTCCGGAAGCCGGGCAGCCTGCCGTGTCGACGCCCATCGACACGACCGTCGGCGCGCCCGCCGGCACCGACGTCCCCAAGAGCCTGCTGCCGCATGACCTGTCGCCGTGGGGCATGTTCATGGCCGCCGACTGGGTGGTCAAGGCGGTGATGATCGGCCTTGCTTTCGCCTCGCTGATCACCTGGACGGTGTGGCTTGCCAAGTCGCTCGAGATCGCCGCTTCCAAGGCGCGGCTGAAGAAGGCGCTGCGCGGCATTCTTCATGCCCGCAGGCTGGCCGACGCTTCGCAGGCGCTCGGCGACCGAGCCGGCATCGGCAGCGTGCTTGTTCGCGCCGCCGTCGAGGAGTTCGAAATGTCGGGCCACGAATTCGGCCAGGCCGACGCTTCCGGCATCAAGGAGCGCGTCGAGTCGCGGCTGATGCGCATCCAGGCGCAGGCCGGTCGCCGCCTCAGCCGCGGCACCGGCGTGCTCGCCACCATCGGCTCGACGGCACCTTTCGTCGGCCTGTTCGGCACCGTCTGGGGCATCATGAACTCGTTCATCGGCATCTCGGAATCACAGACCACCAACCTCGCGGTTGTCGCACCCGGCATCGCCGAAGCGCTGCTGGCGACCGCCGTCGGCCTGATCGCCGCCATCCCGGCTGTCGTGATCTACAATGTCTTCGCCCGCTCGATCACCGGCTACCGCCAGGGCCTCGCCGACGCCGCCGCTGGCGTGCAGCGCTTGGTCAGCCGCGATCTCGACCGCCAGCCGCAGCGCAGCGAGCGCTCGCAGCCGGCGAATGAAGCCGTGCGCGGCAACGGGCGCATCGCGCCCGCGGTCGCTGTGTAGGAGACGGGCCATGGCCGGCGGCATCAGACAGCAGGTTGACGAGGACGATCTCCAGGAGAACCACGAGATCAACGTGACACCGTTCATCGACGTCATGCTGGTGCTGCTGATCATCTTCATGGTCGCCGCACCACTGGCGACGGTCGACGTCAATGTCGACCTGCCGGCCTCGACGGCAACGGCGACGCCGCGCCCGGAAGAACCGCTCTACGTGACGCTGAAGGAAGACCTCAGCATTTCGATCGGCCAGGACACGGTTGCCCGCACCGCTTTCCAGCAGCAGCTCGACATTGCCGCCAAGAGCGACAAGGAAAGCCGCATCTTCCTACGCGCCGACCGTGGCGTCGACTATGGCGAGCTGATGGAAGTGATGAACCTGCTGCGCGGCGCAGGCTATCTCAAGATCGCGCTGGTCGGGCTGGAGCAGGTGCAGGCCACCCCGCCCGCGACCAATGAAGGTCAACCGCAATGAGCGCGGCAACTCACGAGGCGTTCAGCTTCGGCGGCATCAGCCGTGGCGAGGCCGTGTTGTGGTCGACGGCAGCAGCCGTCATCCTCTCCGTCCACATGGCCGGTGCCTGGTATCTCAACCAGCAGCCGCCGATGATGATGGAAGACATGCAGGCCCAATCGGCCGTGATGATCGACCTCGCGCCGATGGCGATGGCTCCAGAGGCCGTGCAGCAGGACGCCACCGACATGGTCGACAGCGCAGCGGCCGAAAGCGTCGAGGAAGTATCCGAGACCATTCCGCCCGATCCCGTCGAGCCGGTGACCGAGCCCGTTGAACCGCTCGAGCAGGTCGCCGAACTGACGCCGGAACCGCTGGAAGAGGTCACCGAGGCCGAACCAATCGAGGAAGTGATCCCCGACATCGTCGAGGCACCGCTGCCCGAGGTGGCGATGGCGATCCCTGAACCGCGTCCAGAGGTCAAGAAGCCGAAGCCGGTGGAAAAGCCGGTCCGCGAAAAGAAGCCGGTGCAGAAGAAGCCGGAGCCGGTCAAGCAAGCCAAGGTCGAGAAGAAGCCGGCGCCGAGCGCTCCCGCCGCGAAGAAGTCGGCACAGAATGCCGACAGCGTACGCGCACCCGCGCCCGGCCAGGGCGGCGGCAAGGCGATGTCGCCGGCGCGCTGGCAATCGCGCGTGTTTGCCCATCTGAACAGGCACAAGCCGCGCAACGCGCGCAACCGGGGCGTTGTCCAGGTGCAGTTCTCGTTCAATGCCGGCGGCGACGTGCTGTCGGTGAAGCTGCTCAATTCGTCGGGCGACCCGGCGCTGGACGAAGCCGCCGTCAGTTTGGTCCGCCGTTCGTCGCCGATACCGGCGCCGCCGCCGGCGGTGCCGACGAGCATCGTGGTGCCCATCGATTTCAAGCGCTAACAGCCGCCTGCCCCGTGGGTCATGGGGCAGTGCAGGCTTCATCGCATGATTGCTGCTCGCAGCCGGCCGACAGGGCCGGTTGGCGACGGGCTTGCCTCCCGGCAAGCATCCTGTGTTGTTTCTGCTACACCCGTAAAACTTTGTTGCTGCGACAATTGATGCGGGCCGCCCAGCGGCCGTCGCGGTTAGTCCAGCAGAATCAAACACTAAACATGATAAAAACAGGAAGGTTTTAGGCCGGAGTCCCGGCAACGCCGGAGATTTCCCTAAGGTGTTGGGGTTGCAGGCACTTTTTTGATGGCCTATCGAACCTCTGTCGCAGCCGCCCCAGGCATGCGCGATCGGAACTGGTGCAAAAACAAGAGTGAGAAAAATGGCACTCACCAGGCTGATGTCCAGCTTTGCTACGTTGCGTCCGCGCATCGAGGCGCTGACGCGCGGCCGCGTCGGCTGCAGCGCGACCGCTGAAGACATCGTTCAGGATACGTGGATCCGGCTGTCCAATGTCCGCAACGACGATGCCATCGACAACCATGCCGCCTTCACCATGCAGGCGGCGAAGAATGCCGCCATCGGGCACTTCCGCAAGCAGCAGCGGCGCAGCGAGATCGACGCCGAGGTCAACGATCTTTTGTCGGCGTCGGTCGACGAAATCTCGCCCGAACGCATCGTCATGGGCCGCGACATGCTGCGCGCCGTCGACAAGGCACTGCAGACGATGCCGGAAAGAAGCCGACGCATCTTCCTGATGAACCGCGTCAACGGCATCTCGCACCGTGAGATCGCCCGCCAGCTCGGCATCAGCGACGAGGCGGTCTACTACCATATCCGGCGGGTTGTCGAACGCCTGGCCGAGCTGCGCGACAGCAACGGCTGACCTGATCCAAGATTTATTTTGCCGTGACGCTTAGGCGTGGTGCCATCTCGCGTGTCTATGATAGCAAGATGGTTAGTGTGCCCAAACAGATGGGCACCGCTTACGTGACTGGTGATGGGCAAAGGGCAACAACGATCCGAAATCGACCGTGGCGTCGCACTGGATGCGCGCGACTGGATCGTACGACTGACCGCCGGCAATGTCCGCCGGCAGGATCTTGACCGATTCCACGCCTGGCGCGCCCAGTCGCCGGAGCATGCGCGCGCATTCGCCCGCGAAAAGGAATTCTGGCAGTTGCTGCAGAACGTGGATGGCAGCGGCCTGGATGCCACTTCAGTAACTGCGCCAAGACAGCGCCAGGCTGTCAGCCGGCGCACATTTCTCGTTGGCGGTGCCGTGGCCGCCTCGGCGGCGGCGGTCGCTGCGCCGCGCGTGCTGAGCTGGATGCGGTCGGACTTCACAACCGGCGCCGGCGAGCAGGTGACCGCCACCCTGCCCGACCGCTCGACAATGCTGCTCAACACCAACAGCGCCGTCGACGTCGACTTCCAGCCGGGCCTGCGCCTGGTGAACCTGCTCTCGGGCGAAGTGGAGTTCTCGGTCAGGCCGGACACCGGCGCGCCGTTCCGGGTCGCAGCGCTTGGCGGCAACAGCGATGCCTTCGAAGGCACCTATACCGTGCGCTCCATCGCCGACGAAGTGACTGTCACGGCGTCGGCTGGAGCGATTGCCGTCACGGCCGGTGACAAGCATGCCCTGGCCAACACCGTGTCGCTCGCGCCCGGCCAGCAGACACGCTACCTCAGTGGCGAAGCGCCGATCGCGGCAGCCGAGGTGAACCTTGCGAGCGAACTGGCCTGGCGCGGCGGCCGCGTGGTGTTCGAGGGCAGACCGTTCAGCAGCGCGGTCGGCGAGCTTGGCCGCTATATCCCCGAGCGCCTCGTCATCGCCACGCACACGCATGACGCGAGCCCGGTCAGCGCCGTGTTCCTGACACGCGACGCCCATGACGCGATCGAAGCTCTGGCCCAGACGCAAGGGATGACCGTGCACCGGGTTCCAGGCGTCGTCATCGTCATCTCCTGATCCCAACGAACTCGACCCAACTTATTTCAGAAAAATCGCAACTGGCTGTTTAGGCAGTTGGCCCCGCCGCGCGTCACACCATCGAGGGCGCTCGGTGGATGGGGCGCATGATTTTTTGGGGACCAGCGCGATGGGCAACAGCAACTTGGATTTTGGCGGCACGGCGTCGGGGCGCCTGCTGGCGCGGCTTCTGGTGGGTACGGCGCTCGGGGCGGGCATGCTGATTGTTGCGGCGCCGATGAGCGTGGCCCATGCGCAGTCGGCCACGCGCGCGCAGAGCATCAACCTGCCGGCACAGCCGCTCGGCCAGTCGCTGAAACAGCTCGCCGCCCAGACCGGCCTGCAGATCGCGTTCGGCACCGCTGAAATCGGATCGGCCCGCGCAGCTGCGGTCTCGGGCAATCTCTCACCCGAACAGGCACTGCAAAGTCTGCTCGCCGGCAGCGGGCTGAACTATCGCTTCACTGGCCCCAACACGGTTTCTGTCCAGTCGGCCACCGCAAGCGCCGCGACCGCCGGGCTCAGCGTATCGGCCAATGGCGCGCTGGTTCTCGATACGATCGACGTGACCACTCTCGGCTCCGGCGGCAGCGTCAACAACGTCCAGATCACGGCTGAGGATCTGGCGCAGAAGAGCCCTGTCGACCTGCAGGAAGTGTTCGCCAACGAGCCCAAGGTCGCTGTCGGCAGCTCGCTGCCGATGTCGCAAAAGGTCTATGTCCAAGGCATCGAAGAGACCAATCTTGCGGTTACAGTCGACGGAGCCCGGCAGAACAATAAGGTCTTCCACCACAACGCGACCAACCTGATCGATCCCTCGCTGCTGAAGGCAGTCAGCGTCGATGCGGGTGTGGCGCCGGCCGATGCCGGTCCCGGCGCGCTCGGCGGCTCGATCGCCTACGAAACCAAGGATGCGCGCGACCTGCTCGAGCCGGGCAAGAGCCTCGGCGGGCTGGTCACCGGCACCTATGACTTCAACAGCAAGACCTCGACCGTCGGCCTGTCGGCATTCGGCATGAAGGACGGCTTCGAGTTTTTCGGCTACCTGAACTTCGCCAAGGGCGACAACTACACCGCCGGCAACGGCAGCGAAGTCGGCGGCACCAGCGCCAACCTGCTGAGCGGCATCGGCAAGGTCGCCTACCAGGCGGAAAACGGCCATCGCTTCGAGTTGAGTCACGAGCAACTGCGCGATGATGCTCCAAGGCCGTTCCGCGCCAACATGGGCGAGCTCGATCCTCCCAAGTACTGGGAGCCGAAGATCCGCGACTACACGCTGGACCGCAGCAGCACCGTCTTCACGTTCACTGACGATTCACCCGAAGGATGGTGGGATCCGAAAGTGGTGATCGCCTACACGAGCGCGACGGTGGAGACGCTCATCTATCCGAGGCCCGTGGCACCGAGCACCGTTTCAGCCACTTATACCGGTATTGGCAAGACCGAGAGCCTTAACGGCAAGGCAGAAAATCGCTTCGCGCTCGACATGGGCAGCATCACCGCCGGCTTCGACTTCTACAAGGACACCGCCGATCTGGACGCGAAGGAAGATTCATCCACCGAGCATGCCAGCAATGTCGGCTTCTATGCCCAGGCCCGTCTCGAGCCATGGGAGCGCACGCGGCTGTCGTTTGGCGCGCGCGGCGACAACCAGTGGTTCGAAGGTACCACTGGCCAGGAGTGGACCAATGCCGGGCTGAGCGGCAACATCTCGGGCGAATACGACCTCATCCCAGACTTCCTGACCGCCAAGGCAGGCTATTCGCACGTCTGGGCCGGGGTGCCGCTGGCCGAGAATTTCAACTTCAATCCGAACTGGAAATACGGCGACGGTCCGAAGCCGGTGACATCGGACAACTTCACCGCAGGGCTGGTCGCGACCTATGAAGGGTTCACCCTCGAGGGCGGCATCTTCCGTACCGACATCTATGACGCGCGCACCGCCTACTGGGCTCCCGGCCGAGCCATCGAGGCACATGATGTCCGCTCACAGGGCTTCACACTCTCCGGCGGTTATGACTGGGGTGCAGGGAATTTCAGCGTCAAGTACGTCAACATCGACGTGACCATCGACGGTGGACCGGCGGATTCTTACCTCGGCAACTACCTGGCGACCCCGGTCGGCCAGATATTCACCCTCGCCGCGGTACACCGTTTCGAAGACTGGGGCGTAACCGTTGGCGGCGACGTCGAGATCGCCCTTGACTACGACAAGGTGCCGAAGGGCTCGAAGCGGATCGAAGGGCACGAGGTGGTCAACGTCTTCGTCGAGTACCAGCCAGAGTCGCATCCGAACCTGACATTCCGCGGTGAGGTAAAGAACCTGTTTGACGAGAACTATGCCAGCCGCGCGACCTACGGCCAGGAGTTTAATGATGTGAAGCCCCTGCTGGAGCCGGGCCGGTCATTCCGGCTGAGCGCAACGGCCAAGTTCTGAGACTGATGGCCACTGGCATTGCCATTGGCCATTTCAACTGACAGCACGGACGGACAGGGACAGACACGATGTTTCAATCGACGGGACGGTTCGAGACCGAGCATGGCGCCAAGTACCTGACCCAGCTGTGCAAGCATTTTGCCCACAAGATCGAGGTGAGCCGTGGCGACGGGCATGGCGAATGCCATTTCCCGTTCGGCCATGCCGTGATGAAGGCTGACGCGGCAGCGCTGGTCATCGAAGTGGATGCGCCCGACGCCGATCAGCTGGCGCGGACCAAGGCCGTCATCGACGACCATCTCGCCCGCTTCGCCTTCCGCGAGCCGGAGCGCACCGTCCAGTGGAGTGCCTGAGGCTCGTTAGCCAGCGCCGACGTTCCCGAGAAAATCCGTCAGATACCTAGCTGCTGCAAGGGACTCTATCGGTCAAACCATGTGGTGACGACAGATGAAGCTCACACAGCGGCAGGTTGCCGAACACGCGACATTCCAGAATTTCGCGAACTGCTATGTCCGCGAAATCTCGCCCGGCAGGGTGACCCAACACCGGATCGGCACGGACGATCCCGTCGACTGCATAGAACTGGTTCTGGCAGCACAGCAGCTTGTGCTGCGCGCCGAGCTTGTTTCGCACTCGCTGTGTGGTCCGCACCGCTTCGGACAGGTCTGGCAGCGCCGCGCGACGGAAGGCGGCTGGCGCCACGTCGAACCCTTCGCCGCACTGCAGCTGCTGCTGCAGGAGGCCTACAGGCAATTGCACGACGAGCGCGGCGACGCGATGCGCGGCTGCGAACTCGAACTGCTTGGCCGGGCGCTGCAGAGCTACCAGCAGACGCTGCGCTACATCGAGGCGCATCGCCCCCACGAGGACGACGACAGCTTCATTGCAGCCGAACAGTCGCTGGTGTTCGGCCACGCGCTGCACCCGACGCCGAAGAGCCGGCAAGGCATGACTTCGTGGCAGGAGCCGAGCTACGCGCCGGAACTGCGCGGCCATTTCCAGCTGGTCTATTTCGCCGCCGATGCGTCCGTCGTCAGCCACAAATCGGTCGCTGGGCCATCAGCGCCCGAGATCGTCGCTTCGCTGGTGGGCACTGGTGCGATCGAAACACGGCCGGGCGAGATACTGCTGCCGATGCATCCGCTGCAGGCCGAGGCGCTGCTGCTCGACGACGGCATCCGCGGCCTCCAGAAGGCGGGCAAGCTGCGCCACATCGGTCCGGCCGGCCCAGAATTCACCGCAACCTCGTCTGTGCGCACCGTCTACAATGAAGACCTGCCGTGGATGGCAAAATTCTCGCTGCCGGTGCGGATCACCAATTCGCTCAGGGTCAACAGCCGCAAGGAGCTGGAGGCCGGCGTCGCCATGGCCAAGCTTTTGCAGCGGACAGGTATCGGCAGCGACGATGGTCGCTTCAAGGTCATCGCCGACCCGGCCTACATCACGCTCGACCTGCCGGGCCGCAGCGAAAGCGGCTTCGAGGTGATCCTGCGCGAAAACCCCTTCGTCGCCTGCAAGGGTCGCGGCAAGCTCACCATCGCAGCTCTCACCGCCGAACCGCTGCCTGGCGAACAGTCGCGGCTCGAACGGATCATCAGGAAGCTGTGCCTCAGGGACGGCACCCATCCGGAACTGGTCTGCCGCTACTGGTTCCAGCGCTACCTCGACTGCGCGCTCGACCCCTTGGTGATGCTCTATGACGATTTCGGCCTGGCGCTCGAAGCACACCAGCAGAACAGCCTGATCGATGTCAGCCAGGGCTATCCCACCACCGGCTACTATCGCGATAACCAGGGCTTCTACCTCTCGAAACGCCATCGCGCACGCCTGAGCCAGTATGTACCGGAGGCAGCCGAGATCGCCTCGCTGTACTACGACGACCGCGATATCCAGGACCGCTTCGCCTACTACCTGATCGTCAACCAGATCTTCTCGGTCATCGCCCGCATGGGGCATGACGGCCTGATCGACGAAGAGGTCTTGCTGCACATGCTGCGCGACCGGCTGGAGGTGCTGTCGCGAACGACGTCGGGCGTCGGCCGCGAATTCGTCCGCAGCGTGCTCGACCGGCCGACGGTGGCGTTCAAGGCCAATTTGATGACGCGGCTGTTCGACGTCGACGAGTTGCAGACCAGCAATGAGCGCTCGCTCTACGCCCGCCAGCCCAATCCGCTGTTTGCGATCATGGCCGGCCTCTACCACGGAGATGGCAGTGCCCTTGCCTCTTGACCTGCCCGGCCGCCCCGACGAGCGCGTGGCCAGGCAGCTTGTCGAGGCCGCGCTGTATGAGCGGCTCGTCGAGGCGACTGTCGCCAAGAACGGCGCCGAGCTCACTTTCACATGGTCGCATGGCGATAAGCGTTTTCGCTGCGCGGGCATGGAAGGCGCGTTCGGCCGTATCCGCCTTTCGGCCGGCTCGGTCGAAAACGAGAGGCGGGATGGAGCCTGGCAAGCAGCGACGCTGGACGAGCTGGTGGCGAGCCTGCCGGCTTCTCCGGAAGCCACGCGCCGGCTATTGAGCGAACTGCAAGGCACGCTGGTCCATTGCAGCTGGAACGACCGCAACCTGAGGCAAGCATCGCGACGCGATCTCGGCTTTGCCGCGCTCGAAGGCGCGCTGCATGAGGGCCATGCCTACCACCCGTGCTTCAAGGCGCGGACGGGCTTCAGCGAAAGCGACAACCGCGATTTCGGCCCCGAGGCCGGCAACAGCTTTCAGCTCGCCTGGCTGCTGGTTCGGCGCGACGAGGTGAGCCAGAATTTGCCAGCGGATGAAGCCGCGTTCTGGATTGCCGAGCTTGGCGGCGAGGTCTTTGCCCGGCTCGATCGCGAGCGCGCCCGCCTTGGCCTTGCCTGGGACGACTATAACCTGCTGCCGCTGCATCCGTGGCAGTGGACTTCGCTGCGCGACACGCTGCTGGCGCCATGGCTCGCCAATGGTACCGCGCATTTCGCTGGCATCGTGGGCGACCTCTACACGGCGAGCCAGTCGATCCGGACGCTGCTCAACGCGGACCGGCCCGAAGCTGCCAACGTCAAGCTGTCGATGAACATGAGCAACTCGTCGTCGCTGCGGACGATCGAACCGCATTCGGTGTGCACGGCACCGGTGATATCGCGCTGGCTCGGCGACGTGGTCGGCAGCGACCCGCTGTTCGAAACGGCATATCCGCTAGCCGTGCTCGAAGAGTATGCCGGCATCATCGCCGGCCGCGACGGACCGCTAGCCGGCCAGCTTGCCGCGATCTGGCGCCGCAGCGTCACCTCGGTGCTGGCCGACGGCGAACAGGCGGTGCCGTTCAACGCGCTGATGGCGACCGAGCATGACGGACGCCCGTTCATCGACGCGTGGGTGCACCGTCACGGCTTCCGGAATTGGCTCGGACAATTGCTTGAGGTCGCCATCCTGCCGGTCTGGCACCTGCTCGTCGGGCACGGCATCGCCACTGAAGCGCATGGCCAGAACATGGTGCTTATCCATCGCGACGGCTGGCCGGTGAGGCTGGTGCTGCGCGACTTCCACGACAGCGTCGAGTACGTACACGATTTCCTGCGCGAGCCAAACAAGGTGCCCGACTTCCTGGCGCTCGACCCGGCCTATCGCACGGCACTGCCCGACCAGTACTACTGGATGGAGGATGTCGAGACGCTCGGCGAACTGGTGACGGACGCGCTGTTCGTCTTCAACCTGGCCGAGGTCTCGCACCTGCTGCAGACGTTCTACGGCCTGCGCGAAGCCGACTTCTGGAAAGCCGTCCGACGGATGCTGGCCGAATATGCCGCCAGCCACGGCCTTGGCGCGCGCCAGGACCGGCTCGGGCTGGCCCGCCCGACAATCACGGCCGAAGCCCTGCTGGCGCGCAAGCTGAACACCGGCCGGTCGAGCCACGCCGTTTCCAACCCCCTCTCCACCCCCGACGCCTGAAGGAAAATCGATGCTCCAGATCGACGACAGGTACTATGACCGACAGAAGTTCGAGCAGATGGTGACGCAAAGCGCCGACAAAGCCGGACTGAGCGCGAACGCGCGTTACGCCGTCTGCTTCAGCGACACAGCCGGCGGGCTGGCGCTGTTCTTCGCCATCCGCAACCTCGACGCCAGCGTCTTCCCGATCCATCCGGCTACGCCGCATGCCGCGGCGCGCCGGCTTGCCGTCGCCGCAGGCTGCCACGCCTTGTATTTCAACAGTCTCGAAGCAGAGACGCTGTCGACCGCCGTGGCGCCTGATACCGCCGGCCAGCTGCTGCAGATGAGCTCCGGTACGACAGGCGCGCCGAAATGCATCGCCCGCGGCTGGGCCGAGATCGATGCGGAGGTGGCAAGCTACGTCGCGATGTTCCGCCATCCGGAGGAGATGACGCCCGTCATCGCCTGCCCGACGACGCATTCCTACGGTTTGATCTGCGGCATACTGGTGGCGCTCAAGCGCGGCCGCACGCCCGTCATTGTCGACGCCGGCAATCCGAAATACCTGCTCAGGACCCTGCGCGGCATCGAGCAGCCATTGCTCTATTCGTCACCGGCGGTGCTGCACACGCTGGCGCGGCTGATGCCCGAGGGCGAAAAGCTGCATGCGGCGATGACCTCGGGCACGGTGCTGCCCGAGCCGTGGTTCGCGCGCATCCGGGCGCGAACGACGCACCTGTTCCAGCAATATGGCTGCTCGGAAACCGGCTGCATCGCGGTCAATCCTGACGTCACCGACGCTGCCGACATGGGCTTCGTGTTGCCGCATCACAGCGTCGCCTGCTCCAACAGCGCGGTGGCGCCATCCGAGATGATCGTCAGTGGTCCGAATGGCGAAGTCGCCACCCGTGACCTCGGCTACTACAGGCCGGATGGCATGCTGGTGTTCGTCTCCCGGCTCGACGACACCATCAATGTCTCGGGGCTCAACGTCTATCCCCGCGAGGTCGAGGACGTGGTGATGTCGATGCCTTCAGTCACCGACGCCGTCGCCTTCCGCAAAGCCGACACACTCGCCGGCGAGCGGGTCGGCCTGCTGTTCAGTGCCACCGAGCGGCTGGAGGGCCCGGCCG
Organism: Aminobacter carboxidus; assembly: GCF_014863355.1. Classification (GTDB taxonomy): domain Bacteria; phylum Pseudomonadota; class Alphaproteobacteria; order Rhizobiales; family Rhizobiaceae; genus Aminobacter; species Aminobacter carboxidus. The sequence continues at coordinate 429,599 of NZ_JACZEP010000004.1, forward strand.
TGCGGCAATGGTGCGCCCAGAACCTCGCCAGCCACCAGCTGCCGATGGAAATCGTCCAGGTCGAGGCGATACCACGCCAGGCCAACGGCAAGATCAGCCGCCGCGAGGTCGCGGCACAGCACGCGGCAGGCCAGTTCACGGCATTGGCAAGGGAGGTCGCGTGATGAACACCGAACGGGTGATCGAAGCGATCGGCACGGTGCTGCGCGATCATATGAACCACGCCCATCTCGACCGTTTCGGCGCCGAGGCGCGGCTCAACGAGGACCTCTATCTCGACTCGGTGCTGATCCTCGAGATCTTCCTCAGCCTCGAACTCGAGTTCGGTCTGGCCGCACCCGAGGACGCGATCAACCGCCAGGACATCGAGACGGTGCGCGAACTGGCGCAGCTGTTCACCGGTGAGGCCGTTGCCGTCGACGCCAAGCCGGCGCCACAGGGCGAAGGCGTGCACGGCGAGGACTATATCGACATCAAGGTGCACTGCTTCGTCAGCAGCGTCTGCGACGCGCTGAAGCGATCGGGGATCGACCAGCGGCCTTTCTATTTCAGCGTCTGGGACGCCGGCTTTGCCATCAACGAGCGCTGGCAGCTCGCCTATCACGACAAGTCGATCAACCACGACTTCTTCCGCGCCTGGTACCAGCGGCTCTACGGCGTCAGCATGAACGAGTGGTATGACCCGGCGCGGTCGAAGGACCAGAACATCGTCGTCATGCTCGACCTGCTCGAGCGCAAGCGCGACAGCCAATATCTGATGGTGATGCTCGACCTGTTTCACCTGCCGGAGCGGGAAAACAAGTTCAACCAGAACCCGTTCCCACACTACCTGATGATCGAGAAGACCGACGATCCGAAGATCTGGCAGGTCAACGATCCCGACTTCCGCTGGGAAGGCCAGATCGCCCGCGACAAGGTCATCCACGCGATCCGCCAGCCGACCGTCGGCGGCGGCTACATCTTCGACCGGCTGGAGGCACGCGTGCCCGCCGCCACCGACCTGCGCGACTTCTTCCTCGCCTGCCACCAGCCGGACCACAATCCGCTTGTCGACGGCGTGCGCCGCATCGTTTCAGCCCATCTCGAAGGCTGGGACGGCGTGAAGCTCGCCGATCTCGCCGCAGCACTTCGGGAGGTACCGGTCATCTCGATCCGCAAATATGCCTATGAGCATGGCTTCGCCTTTTTCTGGCGCGAGATGAAGCTCGCCAACGCCGATTTCGACCACTGGTGCGACGAAATCGAGCGCGTGATCCAGGATTTCAAGGCGCTGCACTACGCCGTCATGAAGCTGGTCCAGACCGAGGACCGCAGCCTTGCCGAGGACGTCCTGCGCCGGCTCGACACACTCGACGGACTCGAACGGCGGATCAAGGCGAGGCTGGGCGAGGCCTTCCGGGCCTGGTGCGCCAGCAAGGGTATCCCCCACACACCCCCCACCGAACTGCTCGGAGCAGCCGAATGAAAATCTCGCTCTGCACCATCACCTTCCGCCATCACCTCGTTTCGCTCGAAGATATCGCCAGATGGGCTGGGGCCAACGACTTCCAGGGCATCGAGCTGTGGGGCGCGCACGCCCGCAACCTGGCCTACCAGCCGCAATGCGACGCCGACTGGCTGGCCGAGCAAGGGCTTTATGTACCGATGGTCAGCGACTACCTGCCGCTCGACGGCGACGCCGAGACGCTGCGCAAGAAGACCATCGACCTATGCCGCCTGGCGCAACACTGGCGGGCCGGCAAGATCCGCACCTTCGCCGGCAGCCGCGGCAGCCGCGACACCCCCGCCGACGTCAGGCGCATCATCACCGCACGGCTGCGCGAGATTTCGGAGGTCGCCCGGGACTTCGACCTCGAACTGCTGGCCGAGACGCATCCTGGCACGCTGGCCGATTGCGGCGCCTCGACGCTGAGACTCGTTGCCGAGGTCGACCATCCCGCATTCAAGCTCAACTTCGACACGCTGCATGTCTGGGAGGGTGGCGACGACCCGGTCGCTGCGCACGCCGCGATGCGCCCGCATATCAGCCACTACCACCTCAAAAACGTGCGCTCGCGCGCCGACCTCAGGGTCTTTGAGCCAGCTAACGTCTATGCGGCGGCCGGAAGCCGGGAAGGCATGACGCCGCTGTTCGACGGCAAGGTCGACTACCGACGCTTCCTCGCCGAACTCCGCGACGACCCCAATGTCGAGGCTTCGCTCGAATGGTTCGGCAATGATTGCTTCAACGTGCTGCGCAGCGACCGGCAAGCAATAAAGCGCTTGAAGGGTCGCGACGAAGTCTTGCAGCGCACAGGCAGCTTCTGATATGCGCCAAAGAAGAGTATATTGCGAAGGTTTTAAGCAACCGACGCAAATCCACGAGGACGGAGACAAAAGATGAAGTTTGTTCGCCTGCTGGCCAATCTAACGGCGGCGCTGGCTATTGCCACGGCACCCGCCCTTGCCGTCGAGATCACCACTGCGACTGGCCCCAAGACCATCGACAAGGTGCCGGCAAAGGTCGCCGTCTACGACATCGCCGCGATCGACACGCTGACCCGCCTCGGCATCCAGCCGGCCGGCATTCCCGACAAGCTGTTCGTGCCGGAACTCGCCGACGTCGCCAAGGGCGCCACCGTGGTCGGCACGCTGTTTGAACCAAACCTCGAAGCCCTGAATGAACTTGCCCCCGATCTGGTAATCGTCGGCGGCCGCTCGTCAACGCAGGTCGAGGCGACGTCGCGCGTTGCGCCGACCATCGACATGACCATGGATGGCGACGACCTCGTGGCCCAGGCCAAGACGCGCCTCGCCACCTATGGCGACCTGTTCGCCAAGCAGGACGAAGCCGCCGCCGCCGCCAAGGAGCTGGATGCCGCCGTCGAGGCCGCGAGGCAGGCCGTCAAGGGCAAGGGCAAGGCGCTGATCCTGATGACCAACGGCCCGAAGATCACCGCCTATGGCCCGGGTTCGCGCTTCGGTTGGGTGCACAAGACGCTCGACCTCGAACCGGCGGTCGCCGACGTCGAGGCGGCAACGCATGGCGAGGCGATCTCGTTCGAGTTCATCAGCAAGACCAACCCGGACTGGCTGCTGGTGCTCGACCGCGCCGCGGCGATCGGCTCGAATGACCAGGGTGCCAAGGCGACTCTGGACAACGAACTGGTGGCCCAGACGACCGCCTGGAAAAAGGGCCAGGTGATCTTCCTGCCGTCGCCCGACTTCTACATCGCCGCCGGCGGCGTGCAGTCGACGCACCGCGTGCTTTCGGCCATCGAGCAAGCTTTCGCCAAGGCCAAGTGATGGCGGTGCTGCCCAACGCCCGGCTGCTCGTCGGCGCCGGGCTCTTCGGGCTTTTTGCCATAAGCCTGTGCATCGGCGTCGATGACCTGCCGATGGGCAGCGTGTTTACCGACGCCGGCGCACTGCAGCTTCTGCTGGTCAGCCGCCTGCCGCGAACGGTCGCCGTGGTGCTGACTGGTGCCGGCCTGGCAATCGCCGGGCTAGTGCTGCAGATCCTGGTGCGCAACCGCTTCGTCGAGCCGATTACCACGGGCACCGGCCAGAGTGCAGCGCTGGGCGTGCTGGCGGTGACGCTGCTGTTTCCAACCGCCTCGATCGCCATGAAGACGCTGGGCGCCAGCTTGACCGCCCTTGCCGGCACTTCGGTTTTCCTCACCATCGCGCATCGGCTGCCGCCGACGCAGCCGTTCCTCATCCCGCTGTTCGGCCTGGTCTATGGCGGCGTTATCGGGGCGGCGGTGACCTTCATCGCCTGGCAGGCCGACCTGCTGCAATATGTCGACATCTGGACCAATGGCGAATTCTCGGGCGTGCTGCGCGGCCGCTACGAGCTGCTCTGGATTCTTGCTGCCATGGTGGCGCTGGCCTGGTGGGTCGCCGACCGGCTGACCATCGCCTCGATGGGCCGCGAGGTCAGCCTCGGGCTCGGCCTCAACTACCAGCGCATCGTCCAGCTCGGTCTGGTCATGGTGGCGGTGATCTCGTCGCTGGCCGTAGTCGTCGTCGGCATGATCCCGTTTGTCGGGCTGGTGGTGCCCAACCTCGTATCTCGGCTGATGGGCGACAATCTGAAAAGCGCCCTGCCCTGGGTGGCGATGACAGGTGCGGTGCTGCTGCTTGCCTGCGACATCATCGGCCGGCTCATCCGCTACCCCTATGAAATTCCAGTCGGCACCGTGCTTGGCGTTGTCGGTTCGGGGCTGTTCCTGTGGATCCTGTTCGGGCGGACCCAGCGTGCCTGACAAACGTCTCCTGATCCTGGCTGTTCTGGCAGTGGTCGCTGCAATCGCCTTCATGACAGTCGGGCTGCGCGGCAACATCGCCTTCGCGCTCGAACTGCGCGCGGTGCGGCTGGTGACGCTGATCCAGGTCGGCGTGGCGATCGCGATCTCGACGGTGGTGTTCCAGACAGTGACCGCAAACCGGGTTTTGACACCGCAGATCATGGGGCTCGACGCGCTCTATCTGTTCGGCCAGATGGCGCTGGTGCTGACGCTCGGCAGCGTCGGCTATGTCGCGCTCGACCCGCGCCTGAAATTCGCCGGCGAGGCCGGCCTTATGATGGCGATGGCGCTGGTGCTGTTCCTGCCGATGCTGCGCCGGCGCTTCGACGTCGGCTTGCTGCTCTTGACCGGCGTGGTGCTCGGTGTGTTGTTCCGCAGCCTCGCAATGCTGATCGCGCGGCTGATCGACCCGAACGAATTCGCTGTCGTCCAGGGGTCGAGCTTCGCCGACTTCAACACCGTGCGGCCAGACCTCGTGGTCATCGGCCTTGTGGTGACGACGGTGGCCGCCGTCATCATCTGGCGCCTGCGCCACCTGCTCGACATCGTCGCCCTTGGCGCCGACAGCGCCACCGGGCTCGGCGTCGACTGGACCAAGGCTCTGGCCGGCCTGCTTCTGCTGGTCGCCGCGCTGGTTGCCGTATCGACCGCTTTGGTCGGGCCGGTGACGTTCTTTGGCCTACTGGTGGTGGCACTGGCCGAGCGCATCGTCGACAGCCGACGCCATCGCCTGCTGCTGCCAGCCGCGATGCTGACGGCGGTCATCGTGCTGCTCGGCGGCCAGATGGCGCTGCAACATCTGCTTGACGGTGCCGCGACGCTCGGCGTCGTCATCGAATTCGTGGGGGGCCTCGTGTTCCTGGCCATGCTGATAACAACGAGCAAACGATGATCGAGATCAACAACGTTTCGCTGCGCCTCGGCGGCACGCAGATCCTTGAGGACGTGTCACTGACCATGCCCAAGGGCGGGGTGACGGCACTTGTCGGGCCGAACGGTGCCGGCAAGTCGAGCCTGTTGTCGCTGATCGCCCGGCTCCAGCCGCTGCAAACCGGGTCGATATCGGTCGATGGCCTGCCGGTGGACACGACGCCAAGCCGGCGGCTGGCCAAGACGCTGGCCATCCTGCGCCAGGACCCGGCGGTGGCAAGCCGGCTCAAGGTGCGCGAACTCGTCGGTTTCGGCCGCTTTCCGCACCAACGCGGGCGGATCGACGCCAACGACCTGCTCCTGATCGAGGCGGCATTGCAGCAGTTCGGCCTGATGGACCTGGCCGACCGCTTCCTTGACAATCTGTCAGGCGGCCAGCGCCAGCGCGCGATGGTCGCGATGGCCTTCTGCCAGGGCACCGACTACATGCTGCTCGACGAGCCGCTGAACAATCTCGACATGCTGTTTGCCCGCCAGTTGATGCGTGACCTGCGGGCGGCGGCCGACAACGACAGGCGCACGGTGATCGTTGTGCTGCACGACATCAACCATGCCGCAGTCTATGCCGACCGGATCGTGGCGATGAAATCAGGACGCGTCGTCGCCGACGGACCCCCAGCGGAGGTGTTGCGGCCGGACGTGCTCGCCCAGGTCTTCGGCTACGACATGGATGTCATCGACGTCGGCGGCGCGCCGCTGGTGCTGCACCACCGCTGAGCTCTGCATCTTCTTGTGCAACTCCGGACGGAAAACCGCATTTCCCGGAGTTGCTCTACGCCTCGACCTCGATCGCCGACAGCGGCTTCGAGCAGCAGGCAAGGATGAAGCCATCGTCGATCTCGTGGTCGAGGATGCCGCCATTGTGGCTCATCTCGACTTCGCCGGAGAGCTTCCTGACCTTGCAGGTGCCGCACAGGCCGAACTCGCAGGCCGCCGGAATGCGCACGCCCGAAGCGCGCGCCGTCTGCAGCACGGTCTGGCCTGGGAGGCAGTCGGCGTCGACATCAGACAGTGCGAAGCGGACCGGCAGGACGGCATCCGGCACGGTTTCGCTCCCCTCGCCGGGCGTCGAGAACGGCGCGGGGACCTCCTCGACGGCAGGTGCCGCAAAACTTTCCTGATGGTAGCGGGACATGTTGAAGCCGGACGACTCGAGCATGCCGCGCACGGCGCGCATGAAGGGATCGGGGCCGCAGCAGAACACCTCGCGCTCGCGGAAGTCGGGCGACAGCAGCGGCAGGCGCACCGCATCGATGCGGCCCATATGGCCGAACCAGCCCTCGCGGCTCGACCGTTCCTCGATCATGAAGCCGAGCGACAGGCCGGGCATGTGGGTACCGAGAAGCTCGAGCTCCTTGCGGAAGATGATCTCTTCCGGCCGCCGGGCGCAGTTGACGAAGGCCACGTCAGTCCATGGCGCGCAGTCGTTGAGCCAGCGCAGCATCGACATCATCGGCGTGATGCCGGAGCCGGCCGAGACGAACAGATACTTGGCGGCCGGATGCTGGTGCAGCGAAAAGTCACCCGAAGGGCCATATGCCTTGATGCGGGCGCCGGGCTTCAGATGATCGAACATCCAGCGCGTGCCGACGCTGCCCGCCTGCGCTTTCACAGTGACAGCGATGGAGAACGGCCGCGACGGGCTGGACGACAGCGTGTAGGTGCGCATGACCGGTTCCGGCTCGGCCGGCAGTTCGAGCGTCACGAACTGGCCGGGCTTGTAGCGGAACCAGGTCTGGTTGTCGGAGCGGAAGGTGAAGGTCTTGACGTCGGGCGCCTCGTCGGTGACGCCGATGACCTCCAGCACCTGAAGCCTGTCGTTCCAGGGCGCCATTTCGTCGAGGTTGCGGTAAAGGCCGAGATCGGACATCGCGTTCACTGCTCCACTCCCGCTCAGGCGACGTTGCGCAGCGCCGGCTTGCCGTCATCGGCCAGCCGCGGCTCGATGAAATTGGCGTACCATTCGATGAACTGCATGACCCCGCCCTCGTGTTCCTCCGAATAGGGGCCCGGCTCATAGGCCGGCGATTTGATGCCGAAGGCATTTTCCTCGACGATACGGCGGTCCTGGTCGTTGGTCTCGGTCCAGACATGGATCAGTTCGGCAAGGTCGTAGTCGACGCCTTCGACAGCGTCCTTGTGCACCAGCCACTTGGTGGTGACGGCCGTCTCGGTGGCGCTGATCGGCAGCACGCGGAAGGTGACGGCGTGGTCGCCGAGCACATGGTTCCAGGTGGTCGGATAGTGATAGAGCAACAGCGTGCCTATCCTGTCGGCCGAGACGCTGTCGGAAAGGTTCTTTTGCACCGCGCGTTTGCCTGACATGGTGTAGCTGACGGCGTCGCGCAGCAGCGGCGCGCGTGTTGCCCGGTACTGACCGCCGGCATCGATGCGGAACTTGCTCGGCAGCCCCGCAGCCTCGCACTTGGCCCAGTGCGCCAGCATTTCGGGATCGCTCTCGGCACCGTTGACGCCAGTGACGGTCGGCGCCTCTGGGAAGGTCTTGCACAGCTCGGGATGGTTCGCGGCGCAATGATAGCACTCGCGGTTGTTTTCCCAGACCAGCTTCCAGTTGCCCTTCTCGACGATCGTGCTCTCGAAGGCGACCTTGGCCTCGCGCAGCCGGTGCGGCAGAAGATAGGGTTCGATCATCGCCCGCATCGGCGCGAAATCGGCCGGCTCGTCGGCAAGGCAGATGAAGATGTAGCCGCCGACGGATTCGCAGGCGACCGGCTTCAGGCCGAACTGGCTCTTGTCGAAACCTTCCGCCATCTGGCGCGCGAACAGCAAGCGGCCGTCGAGCTCATAGGTCCACTGATGATAGGGGCAGACGAGCTTGGCCGCCGTGCCCTTTTCCGTCGCGCAGACGCGGCTGCCACGGTGGCGGCAGGAATTGTGGAAGGCGCGAAGCTCGCCCTTCTGGTCGCGGACGAGCACGACGGGGTAGTCGCCGACCTGGACGGTGAAGAAGTTGCCCGGCTTGGCCAGCTCGCAGTCATGGCCGACAAACAGCCAGTCGCGGTACCAGATCAGCTCCAGGTCGACCCGGTAGAAATCCGGGTCGGTGTAGAAGGGCTGTTCGAGGCTGAACCCGTCGCGGCGTCCGCGCAGCAGCCTCAGCATTTCGTTCTTCGTGTCCATGTCCTGTCCTCGTGCCAAGGACTGAACTGGTGGTGATGTCGGGAAGAACGACTGCCCGGCGGACGCAAGGTCCGCGCAGCAACGATCCGCCTCTTGACCGCCCACCGCGATCAGTCGAGTTCTGTCGGGTTCAAGGCTGGTTTCCGGGCTCCGGAGCTGTCCTTTCGGACTGTTTCGACACCTTCCCAGGCCTTCCGGCCCAGTGGTCTCCCGTCGAAACAACAAACTCCGCCACCGTTGCGGGGGCAGCGCCGGCATCTCACCGGCTTCCCAATTCTCCGCTTCGTCTCACGCGAAGCAGCACCTTGAACATGTCCTGATCAGACCACGGAAAGCTGGCCTCACACGAGCACGAAAACGACACGGGCTCAGCGCAAAGGCGACAGAGCCCGTGGCAGGTTACTCGGCCGCCTCGGCGAACGAGGCGGGTATGTAGTTGAGGATCGGGCCGAGCCAGCGCTCGACTTCGGCGATGGTCATGTCCTTGCGCCGGGCATAGTCCTCGACCTGGTCGCGCTCGACCTTGGCGACACCGAAATAATAGCTCTCGGGATGTGCGAGGTAGATGCCCGATACCGACGAGCCCGGCCACATCGCCATGCTCTCGGTCAGGCTGACGCTGGCATTGTTCTCGGCGTCGAGCAGGCGGAACAAGGTCACCTTTTCTGTGTGGTCGGGCTGCGCCGGATAGCCCGGTGCCGGGCGGATGCCGCGATACGGCTCGCCGATCAGTTCGTCGGCCGCCAGATTTTCATCCGGCGCATAGCCCCAGAACTCCTTGCGCACCTTTTCATGCATGCGCTCGGCAAAGGCCTCGGCGAAGCGGTCGGCCAGCGCCTTGACCATGATCGAGGAATAGTCGTCGTTGGCGCGTTCGAAGCGCTCGGCGATCGCCACTTCCTCGATGCCAGCGGTCACGACGAAGCCGCCGAGATAGTCCGGCTTGCCGCTGTCTGCAGGCGCGATGAAGTCGGACAGCGCTACATTGGCCTTGCCGTCGCGCTTGGTCAGCTGCTGGCGCAACGTAAAGAAGGTGCCAAGCTCCTGCTTGCGCGCCTCGTCGGTGAACAGTTTGACATCGTCGCCGACTGAATTGGCCGGCCAGAAGCCGATGACGGCCTTGGGCGCGAACCACTTCTCGTCGATGATCTTCTTCAGCATCGCTTGCGCGTCCTCGAACAGCTGGCGCGCCGCGGGGCCCTGGTTCTCGTCGTCGAGAATCTTGGGGTAACGGCCCTTGAGCTCCCAGGTCTGGAAGAACGGCGTCCAGTCGATGTAGCGGGCAAGCTCGGCCAGATCCCAGTTCTCGAACACCTTGGTGCCGAGGAAGGACGGTTTCGGCGGCGTGTAGGACGCCCACTCGACCTTGTGTGCATTGGCGCGCGCCTTGGCCAGCGGCAGGCGCTGCTTGTCGGCCTCCGAGCGGGCATGGGCGTCGGCGACCTTCTTGTATTCGGCCTGCACCGTTTCGACGTAGCCTGGCTTGGTCTCGGCCGACAACAGGTTGGACACCACACCGACCGCGCGGCTGGCGTCGGTGACGTAGACGGTCTGGCCACTGGAATAGCGCGGGTGGATCTTCACCGCCGTGTGGACGCGGCTGGTGGTGGCGCCACCGATGAGCAGCGGAATGTCGAAACCCTCGCGCTCCATTTCGGCGGCGACATGCGCCATCTCGTCGAGCGAGGGCGTGATCAGGCCGGACAGGCCGATGATGTCGACCTTTTCGTCCCTGGCGACCTGAAGGATCTTGGTTGCCGGCACCATGACGCCGAGGTCGATGATCTCGTAGTTGTTGCAGGCGAGCACGACGCCGACGATGTTCTTGCCGATGTCATGGACGTCGCCCTTGACCGTCGCCATCAAAATCTTGCCGGCGGTCTGGCGCTCGCCATTGTCGATGCCCTTGGCAGCGTTGGCAGCCTTCTCCGCCTCCATGTGCGGAAGGAGGCCGGCGACTGCCTGCTTCATGACGCGGGCCGACTTGACGACCTGCGGCAGGAACATCTTGCCGGCGCCGAACAGGTCGCCAACGACGTTCATGCCGGCCATCAGCGGGCCTTCGATGACATGCAGCGGACGCTCCGCCCGCAGCCGTGCCTCGTCGGTGTCGGCGTCGATGAACTCGGTGATGCCGTTGACCAGCGCGTGGCTGATGCGCTGTTCGACCGGCCAATCGCGCCAGGCGAGGTCGCGCTCCTTGGCTTCCTTGCCGGCCGTGCCTTTGTAGCGTTCAGCCAGCTCCAGCAGGCGTTCGGTCGCGGTGCCGCCGGCCTTGGGGGCGCGGTTGAGCACGACGTCCTCGCAGGCTTCGCGCAGCTCCGGGTCGATCGATTCATAGACGGCGAGCTGGCCGGCATTGACGATGCCCATGTCCATGCCGACCTGGATGCAGTGATAGAGGAACACGGCGTGCATGGCCTCGCGCACCGGTTCGTTGCCGCGGAACGAGAACGACAGGTTCGACACGCCGCCCGAGATGTGGACGTGCGGCAGGGTCTCGGTGATTTCGCGCGTCGCCTCGATGAAGTCGACGCCGTAATTGTCGTGCTCCTCGATGCCTGTGGCGACAGCGAAGATGTTGGGATCGAAGATAATGTCTTCGGGCGCGAAGCCGGCCTGCTCGGTCAGAAGCTTGTAGGCGCGGGTGCAGATCTCGACCTTGCGCGCCTTGGTGTCGGCCTGGCCCCGCTCGTCGAAGGCCATGACAACGACGGCGGCACCATAGGCACGGCAGAGCCTGGCGTGATGCAGGAAAGCCTCTTCGCCTTCCTTCATCGAGATCGAATTGACGATCGGCTTGCCCTGGACGCATTTCAGGCCGGCCTCGATCACCTCCCATTTGGAGCTGTCGATCATCACAGGCACGCGCGCGATGTCGGGCTCGGCGGCGATCAGGTTGAGATACTCGACCATCGCCTTTTTCGAGTCGATCAGGCCCTCATCCATGTTGATGTCGATGATCTGCGCACCGTTGACGACCTGGTCACGGGCGACATCGAGGGCGGCGGCATAATCGCCTGCGGTCACCAGCTTGCGGAACTTGGCCGAGCCGGTGACGTTGGTGCGCTCGCCGACATTGACGAAGGGGATCTCGTCGGTGAGTGTGAACGGCTCGAGACCCGACAGGCGCATCTGCGGCTTGAGCTCCGGCACCTGGCGCGGCGGGTACTTGGCGACAGCTTCGGCGATGGCGCGGATGTGCTCCGGTGTCGAGCCGCAGCAACCGCCGACGATGTTGATGAAGCCTTCGCGCGCGAATTCCTCGACCTGGGCGGCCATGAATTCGGGGCTCTCGTCATACTGGCCAAAGGCGTTGGGCAGGCCGGCATTGGGATAGGCGCAGATGAAAGTCTCGGCGACATCGGACAATTCGGCGAGATGCGGGCGCATGGCGGCAGCACCTAGCGCGCAGTTGAGGCCGACCGTGAACGGGTCGGCATGGCGGATCGAATTCCAGAAGGCCGATGGCGTCTGGCCCGACAAAGTGCGGCCGGACAGGTCGGTGATGGTGCCCGAAATCATCACCGGCAGGCGCACGCCCTTTTCAATGAAGATCTCGTCGCAGGCAAAGATCGCCGCCTTGGCGTTGAGCGTATCGAAGATGGTCTCGATCAGGATGATGTCGGCGCCGCCATCGATCAGGCCGCGCAGCTGCTCGCCATAAGCGATGCGCAGGTCGTCGAAGGTGACGGCGCGGTAGCCGGGATTGTTGACGTCGGGCGAGATCGAGGCGGTGCGGTTGGTCGGCCCGAGCGCGCCGGCGACGAAGCGGCGCTTGCCGTCTTCCTGCTGCGCGCGGATCACGGCGCGGCGCACCAGCCGTGCGCCGTCGCGGTTGAGCTCGTAGACCATGTCCTCCATGCCGTAGTCGGCCTGGGCGATGGAGGTCGACGAAAAGGTGTTGGTCTCGATGATGTCGGCGCCGGCGATGGCGTATTTATAGTGGATCTCCTCGATCGCCTTGGGCTGCGACAGGATCAAAAGGTCGTTGTTGCCTTGCTGATGGCAGGCGCAACCGGTGAACTTGTCGCCGCGGAAATGGTCCTCGTTGAAGCCGAGGCCCTGAATCTGGGTGCCCATTGCGCCGTCGAGGATGAGAATGCGCTCGCGCGCCGCTGCTTTCAGCGCCGCAAGGACCTCGGAGCCATCAGGCTTGGCGGCAACCGACCCAAACAGGGCGTCGAGTGAGGTGGCGTTTTGCGACACTTTTCATCCTTTCGGCGACAAAGCCGTCAGGTCACATAAAGACATCTTTATGTCAATATGTCGAGTGCGTCGTCGTCGTATTTGCGACCACGCGCAATACGACCGGCCTGCCGCTAGTCCGGGTGCTTCAGCAAATAGGTGTCCATGATCCAGCCATTTTGCTCGCGCGCCTGCTTGCGGATGCGCTCGATGTCGCCGACGACTTCGCGCAATTTACCCGACACCAGGATTTCATCAGGCGTGCCGACATAAGCACCCCACCAGATGTCGAGATCGCCATCGAGACCGGCAAAGGCGCCTTCGCCGTCGAGCATGACGACGACGCTGTCGGCATTGTTGGGAAAACCCTCGGCGACCTTGCGGCCCGTGGTGATGGTGATCGATTCGCCGATCCTGTTGAGCGCGACCTTGTGCCGGGCGGCGAGCGCCTGGATGCTTGATATGCCAGGAATGACATCATATTCGAGCTCGAAGCCGCCTTTCGCCTGGAGTCGATCGAGGATGCGCAAGGTGCTGTCGTAGAGTGTCGGATCGCCCCAGACGAGGAACGCACCGCACTCGTCTTCCTCGAGTTCCTCCATCAACAGCTGTTGGTAGACGCCCTCAACCGCGTCGTGCCAGTCAGCAACGGCGCCGCCATAATCCTCGACCGCTGGCCTGCGGCGGGGAACGTCGAATTCGACGGTGCGGTAGCTCTGGTCGCGGATGAAGCGCTCGCATATCTCGCGCCTGACGCGCGCCAGCCCGTCCTTCTCGATGCCCTTGTTAGGGATGAAGAAGACATTGACCCGGTTGAGCGCATCGACGGCCTGGATGGTGACGTAGTCTGGATTGCCGGCACCGATACCGATGACAAGGATCTTCCGCTTCATGACGACATCGCCCTGCTAGCGGCAGCGCCACCGCCAAGCTCGGCGGCAAGGTCGAGGAACAATTGCCTGAGGTGGCGTGGCCCCGGGTGGCCACCGGCATACTCGGCGAGCCGGTTGGCCTGCCGCGCGGCCGCCGCGCGCAGATTGCCGTCTTCAGGCTGGGCGATCAGCCACGCCAGGAACACCTGTTCGGGCTCGGGCATGACCGGTGCGACGGTGGTGCTGTTCCAGTTCAGTCCCATGCCAGCGCCCCGCCGTTCTGGTATTCGATGACGCGGGTTTCGAAGAAGTTCTTCTCCTTCTTGAGATCCATCGCCTCCGACATCCACGGGAACGGATTCTCGACCTCGGCGAAGACCGGCTGCAGGCCAAGCTGGGCGCAGCGCCGGTTGGCGATGAAGTGCATGTAGGTTTCGCAAAGCGCTGCATTGAGGCCAAGGAAACCGCGCGGCATCGTATCGCGGCCGTAGGAGGCCTCGAGTTCGGCCGCCGTGCGGATCATGCCGCGGACCTCGTCCTGGAACGCCGGCGTCCACAGATGCGGGTTCTCGTGTTTGATCTGGTTGATGACGTCGATGCCGAAGTTGAGGTGGATCGACTCGTCGCGCAGGATGTACTGGTACTGCTCGGCGATGCCGACCATCTTGTTGCGTCGGCCCAGCGACAGGATCTGGGCAAAGCCGGTGTAGAACCACATGCCCTCGAAGATGACGTAGAAGGCAACGAGATCGCGCAGGAAGGCCTGGTCCGCTTCCGGCGTTCCAGTCCTGAAATCCGGATCGTCGAGGTGCTGGGTGTGCTTGAGCGCCCATGCCGCCTTGTCGGTGATCGACGGCACTTCGCGGTACATGTTGAACAGTTCGACCTCGTCGAGGCTGAGGCTCTCGACGATGTACTGGAAGGTGTGGGTGTGCACTGCCTCCTCGAAAGCCTGGCGCAGCAGATATTGCCGGCATTCCGGGTTGGTCAGATGGCGGTAGATCGCCAGCACGATGTTGTTTGCGACAAGGCTCTCGGAAGCTGCGAAGAAGCCGAGATTGCGCTTGATCATGCGTCGTTCGTCGTCGGTCAACCCATCCTTCGACTTCCACAAGGCGATGTCGGCCTGCATCGACACCTCGGTCGGCATCCAGTGATTGTTGCAGCCGGCGAGATATTTCTCCCACGCCCAGCGGTATTTGAGCGGCAGAAGCTGGTTCACGTCGGCACGCGCATTGATCATGCGCTTGTCGTCGACGCGCACGCGGCCGCCGCCGCGTTCAATGGTGCCGAGCCCGGTGGCGTCGGCTGGCGGGAGGTCGCCGGCGAAGGCGGGGTGGATGGTTGCGGCGGCAGCCTTTGGATCGGACCAGTCGAGCATTTTTCTATCCTTGTTTCTGATCGCCGCTTACTGGCAGGCTTCGCATTCGGGATCGTCGATGGCGCAGGCCTTGCCCCAGGCGGCATCGGCGTTGACGATGATCGGCGCCGACGCAGACATGGTGACGGCGGACACTGCGTTGAGCTTGCCGTCGGTGCCCTTCAGAGTCGATTTCTCGACATGCGAGGCCGAGCGCGAGCGCAAATAGTAGGTCGTCTTCAGGCCCTTGTTCCAGGCCAGGCGGTAGAGCGTGTCGAGCTTCTTGCCGCTCGGATTGGCGATGTAGAGATTGAGCGACTGGGCCTGGTCGATCCATTTCTGCCGGCGCGACGCCGCCTCGATGAGCCAGGCGCTGTCGATCTCGAAGGCGGTGGCGAAGAGCGCCTTGAGATCGTTGGGGATGCGGTCGATCTGGCCGATCGAGCCGTCGAAATATTTGAGGTCGGAGACCATGACCTCGTCCCACAGGCCGCGCGCCTTCAGCTCATGCACCAAGGCTGCGTTGACCACGGTGAAGTCGCCCGACATGTTCGATTTGACGAACAGGTTCTGGTAGGCCGGCTCGATCGACTGCGCCACGCCGCAGATGTTGGAGATGGTCGCCGTCGGCGCGATCGCCATGGTGTTTGAGTTGCGCATGCCGGTCTTCCTGACGCGCTTGCGCAAGGCATCCCAGTCGAGCCTCGCGCCCCGATCCATGTCGACCCCGGGACGGGCCTTGGCCAGAAGGTCGATGGAGTCGATCGGCAGGACGCCCTTCGACCACAAGGAACCTTCGAAGCTCGGATAGCGGCCGCGCTCGGCGGCGAGGTCGCAGGACGCCGAAATCGCGTTGTAGGAGATCGCCTCCATGCTGGCGTCGGCAAAGGCCACCGCCTGGTCGGAGGCATAGGGGATCTTCAGCGCCTGCAACGCATCCTGGAAGCCCATCAGGCCGAGGCCGACCGGACGATGCTGCAGGTTCGAGCGCCTGGCTTCGGGAATGGTGTAGAAATTGATGTCGATGACATTGTCGAGCATGCGCATCGCCGTCTTCACCGTGCGGGCAAGGCGGTCGAGGTCGAGACCTTCGGCAACGATGTGATTGGCGAGGTTGACCGAGCCGAGATTGCACACCGCGACCTCGTCCTTCGAGGTGTTGAGGGTGATCTCGGTGCACAGGTTCGACGAATGGACGACGCCGATGTGGCTCTGCGGCGAGCGGATGTTGCAGGGATCCTTGAAGGTGATCCAGGGATGCCCGGTTTCAAACAGCATGGTCAGCATCTTGCGCCACAGGTCGAGCGCCCGGACCGTACGGGACACCTTGATGCCGCCGGCCGATGCCTTCGCCTCATAGGCTTCATAGGCCGCCTTGAACGCAGTGCCATAGAGATCGTGCAGCTCGGGCGCTTCGTCGGGCGAAAACAGCGTCCACTCGCCGTCAGCCTCGACGCGCTCCATGAACAGGTCGGGCACCCAGTTGGCGGTGTTCATGTCGTGGGTGCGACGGCGGTCGTCGCCGGTGTTCTTCCTGAGGTCGAGGAACTCCTCGATGTCGACATGCCAGGTTTCGAGATAGGCGCAGACCGCGCCCTTGCGCTTGCCGCCCTGGTTGACGGCGATCGCGGTGTCGTTGGCCACCTTGAGGAACGGCACCACGCCCTGGCTCTCGCCGTTGGTGCCCTTGATGTGGGCGCCAAGGCCGCGCACCGGGGTCCAGTCATTGCCGAGCCCGCCGGAATATTTGGCCAGCAACGCGTTGTCCTTCACCGCCTTGAAGATGCCGTCGAGGTCGTCGGCGACAGTGGTCAGGAAGCAGGAGGAGAGCTGCGGGCGCTGCGTGCCGGAATTGAACAAAGTCGGCGTCGAGGCCATGAAATCGAAGGACGACAACAGGTCATAGAACTCGATGGCGCGGGCCTCGCGGTCGATCTCACGCGCAGCAAGTCCCATCGCCACGCGCATGAAGAAGGCCTGCGGCAGCTCGAAACGCTTGCCTTTGGTGTGCAGGAAATAGCGGTCATACAGCGTCTGCAGGCCAAGATACTGGACCTGCAAATCGCGTTCGGGCTTCAGGGCCGCACTGAGACGGGTGAGGTCGAAACGGCCAAGCTCGGGATCGATCAGCTCGGCCTTGATCCCGGTGGCGATGAAGTCGGGGAAATAGGAGGCATAGCGCTCGGTCATTTCGGCCTGGGTGGCCTGCTCCGGCCTGCCGGAGACGAAGCTCAACGCCTCGCGCCGCAGGCGGTCCAGCAGCAGGCGGGCGCTGACGAAGGCGTAATTCGGCTCGGTCTCGACAAGCGTTCGTGCGGCGAGGATCGGCGCCAGCGAAAGCTCGTCGACCGTGATGCCGTCATAGAGATTGCGCCTGGTCTCGGCCAGGATGGCTGCCGCCGAGACGGCCTCGAGCCCGTCGCATGCCTCGTCGACGATACGGGCAAGCCGTGCCTCGTCGAGCGGCAGCAGGCTGTCGTCATCACCCTTGACCAGGAGCGTCGGCACCGTGACCTCGACGGCGGCCGCCTTGGCGGCGGCGCGTTCGCGCGCCCGTTCTTCGCGATACAGCACATAGGCGCGGGCGACCTTGTGGTGTTCGGAGCGCATCAGCGCCAGTTCGACCTGGTCCTGGATTTCCTCGATATGGAAGGTGCGGCCCGTGTCGGCCCGTCGCGTCAGCGCCGAGACCACCTGCGCCGCCATGTCCTCGACCACCTCGTGGACGCGGCGCGAACCGGCAGCCACCGAGCCTTCGGTGGCGAGGAACGCCTTGGTCAGCGCCACCGTGATCTTGGTCGCATCGAACGGCGTCACCGAGCCGTTGCGCCGGATGACGCGGTAGCCTGCGACGTGGCCAGCGTCTGAATCCTGGAAGGCGGAGGGAACCCGGTCGGTTCCGGTTGATAGAAGTGTAGAGGTCGCCGGCATCATCTTCCCCGATGGTTTGGGGGCGAAGGCCTTCAGCGGACGCGTGCTGTCTTTCGGCCGGCGCATGCCGGCAGAACGCAAGCGCACCACCGGGACACCCCGCCCGTGGACGTTCAAAAAACTATCGCGGCAGGTCTCCTGGCTCACAGGTCATTGCCGCTGTCTGGCCTTCCCAGCGCCCATGGCGCCAGTGGCAATACGCGACAGCAACTCACTGCTTACAGTTGCGGGGGCAGCGCCGGCATTGCGAAATCGCTCACCGGCTTCCCTCTTAGCTCCCAAGCTGGAATCAACTCGGAAGAACCACGATATCTACATGTAGTATGACTGGCGGGTACCGTGTCAACGGGTAGAAAAATCATTTCCACCCGATCGCCCCATCAACGTCGGCGGCCGGTCAGTTTCTGACGTAGTCGCGCCACAGCGTCTGGTAGGTCTCGCATGTCGCTTCGAGCGCCTCATGGCTGCCGACGCCGACGATCTTGCCCTCATCGAGGACGACGATCATGTCGGCCGATCGGGCGGAGAACAGGTGATGCGTGACGATGATCACCAACCGGTCCCGGCCGAATGCCAGCAACCTGCGTTCCAGCGACATCGCCGACTCGGCGTCGAGTGCCGAGGTCGGCTCGTCGAAGACGGCGATGTGCGGATCACGCAATACGGCACGCGAAATCGCCAGGCGCTGCCGCTGACCGCCGGACAGGTTCTGCCCCGCCTGCACCAGCTCGGTGTCGATGCCCTTGGGCAGGCCCGCGGTGAATTTGTCAGCCGACGAGAATGCCAGCGCGTGTTCGATTTCATCGTCGCGCATCGGGCGGGCCAGCGAAGCCTGCAGATTTTCGCGGATCGTACCCGAAAACAGCGACGTCTCCTGGTCGACGACACCGATGCGGCCGCGCAGCCAGCGCGGATTGAAGGCGCGGACGTCGACGCCGCCGATCGCGACCTTGCCGCCATAGTCACGCTCGAGCCCCAGCAGCACGCGCAGCAGGCTGGACTTGCCCGAGCCGTTGCGGCCGACGATCGCGACAACCCCGGTCGTGGGCAGCACCAGACTGACGCCGTCAAGCGCAGCAGTGTTCGCCTCGGGATAGCGGAAGGTCAGGTTATCGACGATGATCGGACCGAAATCGGCAGCACGCAGCGCTGGGGCAACGATGGCGCGTTCGGGCTGTCGCTTGAGGAAAGCCGCAAGGGCCGAGACCGTGGCGCTCACCGAATGAAACTGGATCAGGATGCCGGCGCTGGTCAGCATCGGCATGGTTGCCCGGGTGACGAGCAACTGCAGTGCAAGCAGGCCGCCGATCGTCAGATCACCGCGCAGGATGCGCCAGCAGCCTACCACAACGACGAGCAGCGTCAGGATCTCGCTCAGCAGACCAAGCGTGAACGAATAAGAATGCGAAAGGTCGAGGATGTGCCAGCGCGCCCTGACGGCTTCGGCTGACTTCGCGGACCAGCGGCCGATGAAGAAGCGCTCCACCGCATTCGACTTGATGCCGCGGATGTTGCCCACCGTTTCCGCGGTCGCCCCTTGCAGCAAGCCGTTGAGACGGAATGAGCTGCGGCTCGCCTCGCCCAGCTGCGCATTGGTCTTGCGGGCAAAGACGGCGAAGACCAGGGCAACGACAAAAGCCAGCAGGCAGATGAGATAGTCGTAGTACAGCGCCACGGCAAACGAGACGGCAGCACCCAAAATGGTGAGAAAGAAATTCGGCGCAGCGCTCAGCATGAAGCTCGCGACACGCTGCGATTCATTGAGCAGGTTGATTGTGCTTCCGCCAGCTGACGCCGAACTCTCATAGGGGATGCGCATAAGGCGGAAGTAGATGCGCCTGGACAATCGGGCGGTGAACCTTGCGTCGACGTCGTTGATCAGCGAGTTGTGCCAGCGCGAGGTCATGTGCCTAACAACCGCCGCCACGATGGCGATGGCGGCGAACTGGGTCGCTTCCCAACCGTCCTCGCCGACCATGACGCTGTCGATGATCTTCTGCGACAGGACCGGAACTGTCACCGAAAGGACGATTCCGGCCAGCGAAAGTGCCATGGCGAGAAGAAATTTTTGGCGGTAGATGCCAAGAACCCGCATCAGTATCCGCCAGTCGCCGAGCGGTATGTTACGCAAGGCGTTCAGTTTCTCTCGAAATTTCATTGCCAACCCGACGCTGCTCGAACAACAGGGACGGGTTCGCTAGGTCATTCGTGCTTTTCTGTCAAATAATATGACAATCATAGTCATATTTTCGCGAAACGCTTCAGCGAAAATCGCCTGCCACGTCGAGGCGATGCGCTCGGGAAGTCTTCCCAGATCCGCTCAGGTCCTCGCAGGCCGTGCGAAGCCGGTGCCGGCATGTGCCCAATACGGGTGAGGCCGGGTGTCGCGCCGGGCCTGCCCCGACTTGCGCCGGCCACGGAACACATTATACAGCCTGAATAATCTTGAGTCAGTGACTCATATTAACTTACGCCAGCCCTTCGTTCGCGGACAGCCAGCTTTTCCAGACTTTTCGAGGGGGCTGTCATGTCTAACGTTCACACCGGTCGCGGATCGCGGTCACATATCCTGCTGGCCGGCGTTTCGCTGCTGTTGCTGCAATCGGCCGGCATTGCCGGTGCCCAGACCGCAGCCACTCCTGCACCGGCCAAGAAGGCCGAGCAAGTCAAGCCGTTGCTGAGCAATGAAGAGCGAATCGTGCTCGACAGGCTCGTCGTCACCTCGGCGCGCACCACCGGCAAGGCGCTCGACCTTCCGATGTCGGTCTCGGTCATCGACCGCGAGACCCTGCAGCGCCATGTCGTCCGCGACATCCAGGACATGGTTCGCTATGAGCCGGGCGTCACCGTGTCGCGCACGACGTCGCTGACCAACCCGTTCGGCCAGTTGACCGGCTTCAACATCCGCGCCATGGGCGGCAACCGCGTCCAGATGACCGTCGATGGCGGCCGCATCCAGGAGCAGATCATCGACGGCAGCCGCGACTTCGTCGACCCGTTCAATATGCGCAGCGCCGAGATCGTGCGCGGTCCCAACTCGGTGCTCCAGGGTGCCGATGCGCTCGGTGGCGCGGTGGCCTTCCGCACGCTCGACCCCGACGACCTGCTCGACGGCTCCAAGCCCTGGGCGGTCGAGATGAAGACGGCCTATGACAGCTACGACGATTCATTCCGCAAGCAGGTGAGTGCGGCCGCTGAATCCGGCGACTTCAAGTTCCTCGGCAGCTTCGGTCATCTCGGAGCGTCGGAAGGCGATTTCAGCAACAGCCGCGCCGATGGCGGCCAGTGGGGCTGTCCACGCCAGGCGATCTGGCCCTGCAACAAGGCGTTTCCCGCCGACACCGACGCCTTCAACGGCCTGATGAAGCTGCAGTGGAACCCGACCCAGGATCACGAGGTCAAGCTGACCGGCGAGTGGTTCAACCGCAACACGACGCTCCAGCAGATGTATGACTCGTCTGCGGGATCGACGTACGTCAACACCAGCTGGCAGCGCGAACTGGAGATGGAGCGTTACAGGTTGGCCCTGTCGCACGACTGGAAGGTCGACGCGCCGTGGCTCGACGAGATCAAGTGGCAGATCTCCTATTCGCCGCAGAAGCGCGACACCTACAGCAATCAGCTGCGCACCTACCCAACCCGCCGCCAGCAGAACATCCAGGTCCGCAACTATGGCGAGGATTTCCTCGAGGCGGACGTGCAGGCCAATTCGTCCTTTGAACTGGGAGGTCTTTCGCACAAGCTGACCTATGGCTTCGACGGTGACCTGACCAACAGCAGCTATTCCGGCTACAACATCACCAACAACCTGACGACCGGCACCTCGACCACCGCAAACAACCAGGGTTTCAATTTCCCCGAAGTCGACACCGTCCGCGCCGACCTCTACCTGCAGGACGAGATCAAGCTGCTCGACGACCGGCTGACCATCACGCCCGGCGCTCGCCTGGCGCACTATTCGATCGATCCGACCGGCGACAAGGACTACGTTCCTCTGCCCGGCTTCCAGCCCAAGAAGATCGACGAGACCAAGCTGATCAAGCGGATCAGCGCGATGTATGAGCTGAACAACACCTATTCGCTCTATGCCGGCTATGGCGAAGGCTTCAAGATGCCGACGTCGCAGCAGCTGTTCGTGTCGTCGCTGTCGATCGGTTCCACCGGGCTGGTCGAGGTGATCCCCAATCCGAATTTGAAGCCAGAATTCGTCCGCAGCTACGAGGTGGGCGTGCGCGGGGAGCTCGACAAGGGCTACTTCAGCCTCACCGGCTTTTATGCCGACTACAAGGATTTCATCCGCTCGCTGCAGCCCGTGCCTGGCCCAACCGAGCGATACACCTCGGACAATGTCGAGGACGTGAAGGTCTGGGGCATCGAGTTCGGCGGCGAATACGAGGTCTACGACAACCTCTTCCTCAATGCCTCGATCTCCTACCAAAAGGGCACGCAGCGGATTTCAGCGGGTGCAGCGGAAACGGCCTTCGACGGTGCGGTACCGCTGACCGCGGTGCTGGGCGGGCGCTACCTCATCCCCGACTGGAACCTCGAAACCGAACTCGTCGCGACCTTCGCCCATGGCGTCACCGAACGCGCCGACCCCAACGCCTTCAAGCCCGGCGGCTATGCGGTGCTCGACGCCTATGCCCGCTGGAAGCCGACCGAAAATGTCGATGTCGACTTCGGCATCCAGAACATCTTCGACCGCCGTTATTTCCCCAACACCATCGCTGGCAACATCACCAACGTGATCTCGGCGCCGGTGGCCAACGCCAACAATCCGGAAATGCAGGTGGCTCCAGGCCGCACCTTCAAGCTCGGCGCGACAGTGCGCTTCTGAGCCAAATCGTCAGCGATCCGACGCAGGGCACGTTGCCCTGCGTCTTTGCATGAAAGGCCATCGCGGTGATCAACGTCCTCAGGCAGTTCGTTCGCCTACTCAAGCTCTGCATTTCCGGCAAGGGCGGCAAGACAAGCCTTGTCCATCTCGCCGCTGTCATCGCGCTGCAACTTGGCGGCATCTACTTCACCATCCGGCTGGTGACCTGGACCTCGGCTTTCTACGGCGCGCTGGAGAAGGTCGATGCCAAGGCCGCAATCTGGCAGATCTGGATTTTTGCCGGCATCGTTGCGGCCAACTCGGCGCGCTCACTGATGGCCGAGTACCTGCAGAAGATGCTGCATATCAGGTGGCGCAAGTCGCTGACCGAGGCAGCGCTCGGCTCCTGGTTCGCCGACCGCGCCTACTGGCGGCTGACCCAGGGCGACTGCCCGCGCGACATCGACAATCCCGATCAGCGCATCGCCGACGATTGCGGCCTGTTCGTCAAGGGCATCCTCGACGAAGGCATCGAGCTGATCACCAAGATCGTCGGCATCTTCTCCTACCTGGTGCTGTTATGGGGGTTGTCGACCTTCGCGCTGAGCTTCTCGCTGTTCGGCTTCGACGTCTCGATCCCGCGCTACATGGTCTGGGCTGCGTTCATCTATGTCGCACTGTCGAGCGGGCTGACGCACCTGCTCGGCCGGCCATTGAAGTCGCTGTTCTACACGCAGCAGAAGCGCGAGGGCGACTTCCGCTTCGCCATGGCGCGCATCCGCCAGTCGGCCGACGAGATCGCGCTGATGGGCGGCGAGAATGTCGAGCGCTCCGGGCTCGACCGCCGCTTCGACGGCATCGCGCAGAACTGGCGCAAGCTCGCCGGTCGCGAGTTCCTGCTCGGCTGCTTCACCTTCCCCTATTCGCACACCGTGCTGCGCATTCCGCTGTTTGTCGCCCTGCCCGGCTTCCTCGCCGGCAGCATCGCGCTAGGCGGCCTGATGCAGATCGCCATGGCGTTTTCCAACGTCGTCACCACGCTGTCGTGGTTCATCTTCTCCTACAAGCCGCTGTCGAACCTCGTTGCCGCCTCGTCCCGCCTCGACGGTTTCCTTGCCGCGACCGAGGCCGTGCGCGCGCGCCCATCAGGCATCGTCCAGGAAGCCTCGGCAGGCGAACTGCATGTGCGCGATCTCAAGTTGCGGACACCCGAGGGCCGTGAGCTGCTGTCGATACCGCGCCTCGACATTCGCCCCGGCGAGACAGTGTGGCTGCGCGGCCAGTCGGGCCTCGGCAAGACCACGCTGCTGAAGGCGATGGCAGGCGGCTGGGACCACGGCGACGGCCGCATCGAGATGCCCGCGGCCAGCAAGCTGTTCCTGTCGCAGAAGGCCTACTTCCCGCAAGCAGACATCTTCGGCGCGGTCGCCTATCCCGCTTCCGCCGAGGCTTTCGCCCAGCAGGACCTGCGCCGCGCCATCGAGGCCGTCGGCTTCGGCGACAGCGACATGCTGCGGCTCGAAGATGCCGCGGAAGGCCATCCGCTCGTGTTGTCCGGGCTATCCGGTGGCGAGCTCCAGCGCCTGGCGCTGGCCCGCGCACTGGTGCTCAAGCCCGGCTGGCTGTTCCTCGACGAGGCCACAAGCGCGCTCGACGAGGCCGCCGAGGCGGAGCTGCTTGCGATGCTCAGGAAGCATCTGCCGGCAACGACGTTCGTCATCGTCTCGCACCGCAACCCCAGGACGCTGGGGACCATGCGTGTCGTCAATCTCGAGCCGAAAGCCGAAGCGGCGAACGAAAATCCAGTACTACAATTCGCATAGGAAATGCCCATGAACGCCCGCACGCCCCACAAACGCGAACGCCTCGACGTCGCCCCCGCCGCCTTGCTTGCGCTGCTGCCAGCCATCGGACGGGTGATGATCAACTCGGAACGCCTGGGCGCCACCCATGAGCGTATCGGCACTGTCGAGCAGGTTCGCATCGAGGACGGCTGGCTGGTCTGCGAAGGCAAAGAGCACAACTCCCGCATCGAGCTGGCGGCGATCGCCACAGTGATCGTCGACCGCACCTCGGTGATGCGTGAAAAGTCCTATCCGTGTATCGAGCTGCGCGGTGCCGACGGCGAAAGCATCGCCAACGTCACCGGCTTCGAGGGCCTCGATCCGTTCGACGCCGTGCTTGGCGAGTTCCCGCAAGGCGTCGAGCTTGCGGTCGAGGAGCGGAGCGGCAACGGGCTGGGCGAGCGCAAGGAGCTCGACGCCGACGATGCCGGGCTCGAGCCATTCGCCGCGGCCGAGCGCAGCGGTGGCCGTGTCAGGATCGAGTTCAGCCGGCCGTCCTTCTGGCAGGCCTGGGAAGGCGACATGCCCGCGGTCAAGCCTGTCATGGGCTATGTCAACGTCATGCAGCCGGACTTCCATCTTCATCTCAAGGGCGGTTCGGTCGGCGGCTGGCGCCGCGAGGACGGCACCGACCAGCTGCGTTTCGTCGCGCTGGCCGCTGATGGCGCCGAGACGGGTCTCACCGTCACCGGCGCGCCGGCGAGCTTTGGGTGACACCGTGACCAACACATGGAACCACCCTGTCGCCAGTTGGCTCGACCCCGACAGCGGAGCGTTGCTCGATCATCCTGATCTGATGCGCGAGGTCGCGCAAAGCAACGTGCTGTTGCTCGGCGAAACGCACGACCGCTACGACATCCACCGCTGGCAGCTGCATGTCTGCGCAGCGATGCGGACATTGCGCAACAACATCGCCATCGGTTTCGAGATGTTTCCGCGCAGGTTGCAGCCGGTGCTCGACCAATGGGTCGCCGGCGATCTCGAACGGGACGAATTCCTGAAGGCAGCCGAATGGGGCAAGGTCTGGGGGTTCCCGGCCGAGCTCTACCTGCCGATCTTCCATTTCTGTCGCGAGTTTGGCGTGCCTATGCTAGCGCTCAACTGCTACCGCGAACTGGTAACGCGGGTCGGCAAGGAAGGCTGGGATGCCATTCCGCTCGACGAGCGCGACGGCCTCACCCCTTCGGCAAATGCCACGCCGGCCTACCGGCAATATCTGTTCGACATCACCGGCGGTGGCTCGCCTACGCGCAAGGCGACCTCGCCCCAGGCGCCGGAGTTCGACCGTTTCGTCAGGGCGCAGCAGACCTGGGATCGCGCGTTTGCCTGCAACATCGCCAAGGCCCGGACGACGGCAAATCCGCGGCTGGTGATCGGCATCATCGGCCGCGGCCATCTCGAATTCGGCCACGGCACACCGTTCCAGCTCGCGGATCTCGGCATCGACAAGGTGACGACGCTGCTACCCAGCGACACGTCGCAAGTCGACCGCGAAAAGGTCAGGGGAATTGGCCGGGCGCTGTTTCGGCTGCAGCCGCAAGCGGGCGCCAGACCAGGCGCCTGACGCCGCAGAGCTTGGGAAAGCTGATCCAGAAAAGAAAAAAGCGGGCATAGGCCCGCTTCCCTCTGGCTCCTGAGACTTGCACGCCGCCGGTACATTCGTGGTCGGCCAGCTGTCAATCAGGGCAAATGCAGCACTCCGCGGCAAAACCCAACATCGTATCTCGATAAGCGTTTCGCTCCCGGCGGATTGCCGATGGACGTCATATGGGGAGGGGCGTCGGATAAGACAAGGGCTTGCCGAGCCTTTGCAAGGCCGGCATAGCGAACGTCGACCGACCAGCCAACCCTGCCTCGCTCCAGGCAGGGTTGGCAGTCGGATGGCGCGGCAGGTGCCGCTTGCTATTTTGCGGCGCGCGCCACGCGCTTCTTCTTGGGTTCTACAGGTTTAAGGGCCTCGGCGGCGCGGTCAGCCTCGTCCTTGGCCAGGCGCAATTCCCGCAACTTTGCGGTCTTGATGGCCCGGGCTTTTGCTTCCGACTGATATTCGGCCATGGCGCTGTTGCGCTCCGCTGTCTTCTTCTGTGCCTCGATCGAACGAGACTGAGCTTTTTCCAGAAAATTTTCCATGACCACACCCAATATCTGAAATCCTCTTCATGCGAGGAAAATAAAAATTTCACTGCGCCTTAAATAAGGTTTCTCCGCCTGGAATTCAAATTTCCTGCCTATTTGTCACTGAGTCAAACTTTTAGACCGCCGCTGACGCCTGTTATTTTTGAATACTCTGGCACATACCGAATAATTTTTAGCACTCCTGTCATTCGAGTGCCAAAGGGCGTACATAGGTGATGCGGTCCCCTATGCGCCGGCTGCAGAAAGAACATTCATGAAATTCCGACCACTTCACGACCGCGTCGTCATTCGGCGCGCCGAAGGCGATATCAAATCCAAGGGCGGCATCATCATTCCCGACAATGCCAAGGAAAAGCCGCAGCAGGGCGAAGTCGTCGCGGTCGGCCCCGGCTCGCGCGACGAAGGCGGCAAGCTGATCGCGCTCGACGTCAAGGCCGGCGACACCGTGCTGTTTGGCAAATGGTCGGGCACCGAGGTCAAGATCGACGGCGCCGATCTCCTGATCATGAAGGAAGCCGACATCATGGGCATCGTCGACACGAGCGAAGCCGCCAAGAAAGCCGCCTGATCGGCCTCTACGGCCTCAAGAACGAACTGGACGAAAAATCATGTCTGCCAAGGAAATCAAATTTTCCACCGATGCCCGCGACCGCATGTTGCGCGGCGTCGAGCTGCTCAACAACGCCGTCAAGGTGACGCTCGGCCCGAAAGGCCGCAACGTCATCATCGACCGCGCCTATGGCGCACCGCGCATCACCAAGGACGGCGTCACCGTCGCCAAGGAGATCGAGCTTTCCGACAAGTTCGAGAACATGGGCGCGCAGATGGTGCGCGAAGTGGCCTCGAAGACCAACGACCTCGCCGGTGACGGCACAACGACAGCAACCGTGCTCGCCGCGTCCATCCTGCGCGAGGGCGCCAAGCTGGTGGCCGCCGGCATGAACCCGATGGACCTTAAGCGCGGCATCGACCTTGCCGTGGCTGCCGTGGTCAAGGACATCCAGGCCCGGTCCAAGAAGGTCAAGTCTTCGGACGAGATCGCCCAGGTCGGCACCATCGCCGCCAATGGCGATGCCACCGTCGGCGCCATGATCGCCAAGGCGATGGACAAGGTCGGCAATGAAGGCGTCATCACCGTCGAGGAAGCCAAGACCGCCGAAACCGAACTCGACGTCGTCGAAGGCATGCAGTTCGACCGTGGCTATCTCAGCCCCTACTTCGTAACCAATGCCGACAAGATGCGCGCCGAGCTGGAAGACCCCTACATCCTCATCCATGAGAAGAAGCTCGGCAATCTGCAAGCCATGCTGCCGATCCTCGAAGCCGTGGTGCAGAGCGGCAAGCCGCTGCTCATCATTTCGGAGGACGTCGAAGGCGAGGCCTTGGCCACGCTGGTTGTCAACAAGCTGCGTGGCGGCCTGAAGGTCGCCGCCGTCAAGGCGCCCGGCTTCGGCGATCGCCGCAAGGCGATGCTGGAGGACATTGCGGTCCTGACCGCCGGCCAGATGATCTCGGAGGATCTCGGCATCAAGCTCGAGAACGTCACGATCGACATGCTCGGCCGGGCAAAGCGCGTGCTCATCGACAAGGACACGACAACGATCATCGACGGCTCCGGCGGCAAGGCCGGCGTTGCTGCCCGGATCGCACAGCTGAAGATGCAGATCGAGGAAACCACCTCGGACTACGACAAGGAAAAGCTGCAGGAACGCCTGGCCAAGCTCGCCGGCGGCGTTGCCGTCATCCGCGTCGGCGGCGCGACTGAAACCGAGGTCAAGGAAAAGAAGGACCGCATCGACGACGCGCTCAACGCCACCCGTGCAGCCGTGCAAGAAGGTATCGTTGCCGGCGGCGGCGTGGCCCTGCTGCGCGCCAAGGCGGTGCTTGCAACGCTCACCGGTGCGAATGCCGACGTCACCGCCGGCATTTCGATCGTGCTCAAGGCGCTCGAAGCGCCGATCCGGCAGATCGCCGAAAACGCCGGTGTCGAAGGCTCTGTCGTCGTCGGAAAGCTGATGGACGCCAAGGATGCCAATCTGGGCTTCAATGCGCAGACGGAAGCCTATGTCGACATGATCAAGGCCGGCATTGTCGATCCCGCCAAGGTCGTTCGCACGGCGCTGCAGGATGCCGGCTCGATTGCAGCCCTGCTGATCACTGCCGAAGCCATGATCGCCGACATTCCGGCGAAGGAAGCGTCCAACGGCGGCAACCCAGCCGGCATGGGTTACTAGCGACGTCTGAACCATCCGGCCGCCCATGCGGCTGGATGGTGACTTCCCACCATCAACAAGGAACGTTTCCATGGCTATGCAGAGCAACCAGAAGCAGTCCCTCGCCGCACGTTGGGAGAACTACCAGCCGTCCAAATCAACGCTTGTCTGGACATGCGTCGGCACAGCGGTCGTCACGATGATCATCGGCTTCAGCTGGGGCGGCTGGGTTACAGGCGGCACCTCGCAGACACTCGCGCAGACGGCCGGCGACGTAGCGCGCGGCCAGCTCGCCTCGACCATCTGCGTCGAGCGGTTCAATGCAGCTCCCGATGCAGCGGCAAAGCTGGTCGAACTGAAGGCCAAGTCCGTCGGCTACGACAGGCAGAAGTTCGTCGAGACCGGCGGCTGGGCCACCATGCCGGGAGAGACCGCTCCTGACCGGCGTGCCTCCATTGGCTGTGCCACCGCACTCGCTGCCTAGGTCTGCACCCCCTTGCGTGGCCCCCCGGGGCGCCCCCGCCGGCGCCGCGCGCCCCGGAGATGGAGGGGGGGTTTGAACAAATGGGCGGGCCCCCCCGGCGCCGGGGGGGGGGGGGGGGGGGGGGGGGGG
>NZ_JACZEP010000005.1 GCF_014863355.1 Aminobacter carboxidus
CGGGCTACCTCACCGAGGCGGCGCGCCGCGGCATCCCGCTGCTCGATGCCATGCAGCAATCGCAGCACCGCTCCGTCAGCCAGGCTTCGCACTACTACAACGACGCCGAACGCAAGCTCGGGCGTGCCGCGAGGCTCATCGTCTGACACAGCAGCCACGCCCAACGAACCTTTTTCCTTTCATTTATGGATCACTACTCCATGAATGCGAGGATGATCCCCCGCAGAATTGCCCCTGAAGTCATCGAACTGCTCGATACTTCGCCCGCCGTGACCCTCGCAGCCGCAGCCCCTACAGGCACCCGGTTGAATTTCTACCGGACGTCTGCCGGCGCCGAAATCGACGTTCTGCTGACCCTGCCCGGCTCTACTGTTTGGGCCATTGAGATCAAGCGCAGCCTGGCACCCAAGGTCGAGAAGGGTTTCCACCTTGCAGCCGAAGACATCAAGCCCGACAGGCACATCGTCATCTACCCTGGGACCGAGACGTATCCTCTGCCACACGACGTCGAAGCCATGCCGCTGGCGGCAGTCGGCGCAGAGCTCGCAAAACTCGCCTGATACTCACCCTGCCCTCGCCCGCACGTCACCTCCCCGACCACGCAGCAGCGCCATTAGCACCGGACCGATCGAGAATTCGCCGGCACAGGCTTTGGCTGTCAGGCTGCGCAGATAGCCACCCGGGCTGGAAATCGCTTCGCCCTTCTGCAGCATCGCCGCCACCATGATCGCGGCATCCACCGCCCCCATCGCTTCACAGGCCTGGTTCCAGGCATCTGGACTGACACCGAGCGCGCCGCGCACCAGATTTGCCGTTTCAACCAGATCCGCCCAGCCCGAAATACCGTTTCGTGCATAATCGGCAATGTCAGGGCAAGCGCGCAGCACCATGCCAAGCGGATAACCCGTTGGTGGCTGGCTCTTCGCCTCCAGTTTCACCGCAGCGGCCGTCCCTTGGCCTTTTTCGAGGCCGGGTTCAAATTCATGAAGGTGTGTATTTGAATTCTGTATGTGACGCTCGAAATGAGACTCATTGGCGCTTGTTTCTTCAGTTTTAACGTGACTTTCCAGCGTCTTGCGCACCTCCTGGGCAAGCAGGGCGAGATCTTCGGCAATCGGCTCAAGCTCAAGGCGGCTCGCCGTGCGTGGAATCGTGGCCGTGATCTCGCGATATTCGAGATGCAGGCGCTGCCAGTCGGCTGCTATGCCCTCTTCAAGGCCGAAGGCGATCATCTTGGCAATGTCACGGCGCAGGATGGTAATGCGCTCGCGTACCAGCAACAGTGCCCGCCGTTCAGACCTGACTGCCTCTGCCAGCCGCTCAAACTCTTTTGCCCGGGCCAGAAGCGGCGTCAGATCGAAGCCAAAGGCCTGCTCGATCGCCCCGTCATAGCCTTTGCGGGCGTAGCGCTTGCCATTGGGGCTGTCGCGGCGCACCACGAGGCCACAGTCGACAAGCACAGCGAGATGACGCCTGAGCGTCGCCGGCGCCATGCCATGCGCCCTGAGCGCCAGCTGGGTATTGGAAGGAAACACCACAAGCCCCTCCCCTTCCACGAGATCCGTGTCGGGATGAAAGCTCAGCAAAGCGTTGAGTACGGCAAGCGCGCGATCGCTGGCGCCAAGCAATCCCTTGGCCTCGCAGACGGCACGAAACACCTGCCATTTATTGGTACTGGCGCCAGGCGCGCAGCTGTCGGCCGCCATCTGACCTGCCACCATGGCAAGCGACAGCGATCGCCGCCCAAAGGGCGTCGTCGAAATATGCGGGTCCATAATTCCTCTGCCTTTCAATGAGGCAAAAGAAATCTGCTCACCTGTTAGGTGCCGTGACTCTTGACAGTGATTCGGGGAAATGCGATTCTCTAGTTGTTCAGGCTATGAGAAGGGCTTCCACGACGGCAACGTTTGGGGGCCTTTTTCTTTTGCGTTCAGTCTCCTGTTTTCGCCTTTTCAGACCTGTACGTCTCGTACAGGCGCTCGAGATTGCCTGCGATCCAGCCGCCGAAGCCGGCTGCACCCTTGTTCCTTAGCGCGAGCGTGTAGGTGGTGCCGCTCGCCTTTGTAGTAGCGCTCACCAACCTGTCCGCGGCCTCCCATCGGCCAGTTTGTCCGGAGGGCGGTGCTTTGGTCTCTTTCTTCGTCAACTCCCGGAACACGAACTGGAAGCGCGCATCGCTGCTCTCGCTCTTGAGATCTGCTTGAGCGAGATGTGACAAAAGCGATGGTATCGCCGACGGCTTGATCGCTTCCACGAGATCCATCCAACGGCGGCGTCCAACTTCAGGTGCCGGCCCTATGGCTTCGATCAACTCAAATGGAATTGCACGCACGACGCCGATCAGCTTGGACAACGCACTCTTGTCGACGCCAAGAGCAGACATGATGACCTCTCGTGAAAACGAGCGGTCCTCGAGACGGGCCGCAAACAGCGCCCGCTCGATGAAAGACAGATTGGTCCGCGCATTGTTTTCCTGGCCCTGGCTGACGACCAATTCATCATCGGAAAGTTTCCGGACAACGGCACGAACTTTGAGCCCAAGCTGCGAAACCGCGGCCAACCTGCGATGGCCATACGCCACCTGATAGCGCTCTTTAGCATCAGGGTGCGGGCGAACAAGGATCGGCACCTGTTGACCGTGGTCCCTGATCTGCTCCACCAATTGAGCGAGTTCTACGGCATCCATCTCCAGCCGGTCACGCACAATCGATGCATCGATCAGCGACGTGTCCAGCTCGATGACCGTATGCCCCTCGGCCATTTGACGCTCAAGATCGTTTGCGCGTTCCACCTTCTGAGTGATGTTTCCCAATGTCTTTGCGATGCCACCCACCGGGGACGCATGGCGCGTGTTTGAGGGAACCAGCCCTGCGATCGGCCGGGACGCCGACAGCGTCTCGGCCGGCCTCAGTGGCGCGGTGCTTTCGGACACTTCGATGAGATTCTTTCGAGCCATTATTTCCGGCCCCACGTGCTCTTGAGGAGACTTTCTATTTCGGAATTGACCTGGTTGAGCGACTCCATGGCACGGTCGTAGGTACCACGCGTAAACTGCGCCCTGTCGACTTCATAAAGCGTTTGCTTGGTAACCCCCGCATCAGAGATGGCAGTGGACTTGAGCATCGGGTGCTGGAGCATGCGCGTTCCGAAGATACCCCGCATGAACCCCGTCATCTGGCTTTGCGGCCCATCGTTGGGTTCAAAACGTGTAACGAGGTAGCGCATCCAGTCGTAGCTTGTGCGACCACCCGCTTTTTCGACGACTTCCATCAGTTCGCTGGTCATGGCGAGGAACTGGCTCATCGACATGACGTCAAGCATTTGCGGATGCACAGTGATCAACACCGACGTGGCCGCACAGAGAGCCGACATCGTCAAAAAGCCCAGCTGCGGCGGGCAGTCGATTACGACGACATCGTAAAGCGACTCGATGGGGGCGAGGGCCTCGCCGATTCGGGCAAAGAACATCGATTCCGCCGTTCCCCTGGCAATCGCCGTCGGCGTTTCGTGCTCGAACTCCATGAGTTCAAGATTGCCTGGAACAATATGCAGATTGGGGGTGTAGGTTGCCCGGACGATGTCGGAGATCGGCCGCGGATTGTCGTATCGGATCGCACCGTAAAGGGTCTCTCCTTCGCCGACATCCAGTTCAGGCTGATGCCCAAACAGCGCCGAAAGGGACGCCTGCGGGTCAAGGTCGATCGCGAGAACCCGATAGCCACGTATGGCAAGAAACTGAGCAAGGTGCGCCGACGTCGTGGTCTTTGCCGAGCCGCCCTTGAAATTCATGACGGCTACAACCTGGAGCTTCTCACCAGGGCGCCGTACCGGCACATATTTTTGCGAGCCATTCTTTTCGTCGAGAGTCACGCGAATACGGTTCATATCATCGGGAGTGTACAGGCGCCGGCCGTTGGCCATTGGCTCGGGCCCATACCCCTCGCCTGCTACCTGACGGAGATAACCCTCCGCAATACCGATGTAATGAGCAGCCTCGGCTGGAGCAAACTGCCGGATCGTCTTCTGGGAAGTTGGCGGGAATATCTTCTGTTGGTGCAGCTGCAGCTGCCGTGACAGTTCCCGCGAATCCGCAGACAACGTCGACGGAAGGTGCTCCTGCTCGTGGCCAATCTTGCTATGCATCATCCCGTGAACCCTGAACTGCGCATTTCGCGAAAAAATAAAACAAACTGCGCAGTCAGAGTATGGCCCGATTCGTGAAGATTTGACAAACGCTTAACCATAAACGCTCAAGTACCAGGCGGACGGCCATCGCACTGCTGAAGGAGATGGTCGACGCTGCTCAACTGGCGCCTCCTTCAAGCCCCCTGCTTGAAAGTGGCTTTGCCACGCAAGATTGCCCTCCCCCAAGAAGTCGTCCGCGGACAACACGGCTCTTTTCGGGCGACGAAACTGCTCCGGCAAACCGGCGGACGCATCAGAAATCCGGCATTTCACTGCTCAGCCCAAGCCGGTCGGCTCGCGCCTCGAAAAGTTGTCCGCGGACAACCCGGCACTGTCCCGGCAACGACACAGCTCCGGCTACCGTCGGCCGCGCTCAAGTTCCGGCATTTCACTTTCAGCCAAAAGCGCCGGTCGGTTCGCGCTTCCCAAGCTACACTCGTTCAACGCGATCACGAGATCGCACTCTCTTGGAGTGTCAACCGTTCACATTGTGAGCGCTTCCGCACAGGACTAGCGGGTGCGTCTGAAAAGTCGTCCGCTGACAGCGCCATCACAACGACGGCACTCCGTTCGGGAATGCAAAATCGCTCACATTGGGAGGCATTGAACAAGCGGCCGCCATCTGAAAAGTTGTCCGCGGACAACTCGGCTCTTTGCCAGCGATGAGGGTGGTCCCGCCCGTCGGCGGCAGCGCTTCGAGAAGCGGCGTTTCGGCGCTCGGCCAAAGGCGCCGGGCAGCGCGCGCTTCACAAGTTGTCCGCGGACAACTCCATCACAAGATCGCGCTCTGTTGGTATGCACCCGTCCACATTGGAGCTTCCACACAGGGCGAGGGGGTGCGTCTGAAAAGTTGTCCGCGGACAACTCGACTCATTGCCAGCGATGAGGCGGCCCGCCCTACCGGCAGCAGCGGTCGAGATCCGGCGTTTCGGCAGCCAAAGACGCCGGGCGGCGCGCGCTTCACAAGTAGTCCGCGGACAACTGCAAACCGATGGGCCCGCCTGGAACTCGCACTGCATCACTCAAGTTCGAGGCTGCCGCTCACGGGAGGCAGCCGCGATGGACGTTGGCACCGTCAAAGGCCTCCACACGGCACCTCGGGCGCGGGCCAGCTCCCTACTGCACATTCTTCTATAGCTAGCCGCGGACAACCACCACCGGTTTAGCAATCGTCATGCGCGCGCAACGATCAGATTGGCGCAGCAAGGACTGGCGATTGTGCCGCAGTCAACTGGCAACCACATTCCAGGAAGTGGCGTAGCAGCGGCCGGCATTTCGACACTCAGCCAGAGCGCCAGAGGCGACGGCCCTCAAGGAATTCGGATCGATCAAGTTCGAGGTCGCCACTGGTAGGAGGAGCCACGCAGAAAGTTGTCCGCGGACAACTTTGCACGCCCCCGCCTTACGCAGACCTCATTCGGAACTCGGACCAACATAGGACTCCTCTTCAGGAGTTGTGCGTCGATCGGTAGGGGTGGGTGTCGGGAAGTTCTGCGATTGAAAAGTTGTCCGCGGACAACTTCTCCGTCAAATGCCCGCAGGCATCATATTTGGAGCCCACACCATCGCCTAGCCATCTTGACGAGCAGCGGGGCAAAGCACTGGACCCAAAGCGAAACATCTCGGTCTGCCGAAGCGATCGAATGAGAATGTTTGGAGCTCAACCAGCCCCCACTACGTGCAGGGAAGGGCAGGCCAACACCGGGCCTATCGAAGGCCAAAAAACGATAAGATTGCCAAAACAATCACGACCAAACCGACCAGATAAATGATGTTGTTCATCTTGGTTCCTCCCGGTGTCCTTGACGGACGACGTGGCCACAACGCGACGCGGTGCTCGAAGTTCCAGACACACGAGCGTCGGCGTCGTAGAATGCAAAGGGACACGCAAGACGGCGCCGCTCAGCGCCAGACCACTGATCCTCGGAACTCCAAAAAGGGCGGCGCCGCGAGATGTGCCGTCGACATCACGATCCGCTCAGTTCCACGGTCCGACGTGGATGGTGAGAGCGCCTTTTGGCGACATCTCTGCTCGGGCAGCGGTTCACCTGATGTCGAGCTGACCGACCTGCTGCCCCACGAGGTGGCATGTGAGCCTCCCGCATAGAACAAAGCGCCCCAGGCGCTACGGGTCCGCACGGAAGTTTCGATCCGGGCCTATTGAAGGATCTCCCATTGCTGAATACCGCGGCCAAGCCAGGTGCTTGCCTACCATTTTCACTCAGCAGGGGGCTTGCACCGCGTCCGATGGCGCCCTGGCGGTAGTCCAGTTGCGCGCTTCCAAATCCGTCGCGACATCGGCGCGCCAACTGCGACAAACCCACCTTGCGCCCAATGCCGACATTGCCTTCCCTCCCTATCGGAGAGCCTAATGCGTGAGTTGCTCCGTTTCAGCTTTCTCAAGCACAATTACGTTTCCTGTCGCCTGAGCCATATCGAGCGCTACGCTCAGGATATCTTCCAAGGCGACATTTTCATTCGGATTGTCATTCTGAACACGATCGGCGATTTGCACGATGTTGATCTGCCCGTCAGACCTTGCAGCGTCGATGGCGAGCGAAATTTGCTTCATTAGCGATGGAGACAGAGCGCGCATTTGGACTATTCCTTTTGTCGCGCCAGTGTCCCTCATTTCCGGGGCGTCGACAAGGCGCATACGCGAAATCTTTCGTAAAATCAAAGAGTTAGCCAGTAGCTAGATTGGCGTGCAAAAATCATTTTGGTGCTTGCTAGCCGATGGGCTCGTCGGCACGCAGTTAGCCTATAGCGGTCTTGACCTGATTACCGCAACTTACGATATTAACGCCACTTACTCATTTGGTGTCTTAAACGGGGTAGAGGGCACAATGGCTGAGCTTGAGCGTGGCGAGCGTCTTCAGGTAATGCTCAATTCCGAGGAGTTGTCGGCGGTAGAGGATTTTCGCTTCCATAAGCGAATGCCAAGCCGCGCTGCCGCAGTTCGTGAACTACTGCGTCGAGGCCTCTTGTCGGAAGGTTTTATGTCAGCCGACGCCGGAGCCAAGTCTCAGGATTTCGGGGTTCTGTCATCGAACGGCGAGGGCAACGAGTCCGCAGGATAGCGTCAGCAGCTCTCTTCTTAGACACAGCGGCCGAGCGGCTGCGGATGAGCGACATCGCGAGAGCGGACTGAGCCGGCGCATCTGTTAACCGAAAACAAACCATGCCGGGGGCAAGATCAGGTTCCGCGGATATGTGTTGAGTACCGCGGGCTCTTTGACCTTAGAGGGCCTTGGTCTAGTTTTTAGGCCAAGATTCCGCCGCGTCCATTTCGAG
The DNA here is from genome assembly GCF_014863355.1 of Aminobacter carboxidus. Lineage (GTDB taxonomy): Bacteria > Pseudomonadota > Alphaproteobacteria > Rhizobiales > Rhizobiaceae > Aminobacter > Aminobacter carboxidus. Next base: position 7,480 of record NZ_JACZEP010000005.1, read on the forward strand.
GGACGATCATCCACGGCTCAATTGACACCGGCGCCTGCTCCAGAATGCCCGCCGACCGTGCAAAACAATGCAGGGCATTGCGGGCGCCGTCCAAGTGAAGTCGCTCTTCACGAACCGCCTGGCAAGCGCGAAAAGCCGATTGGTAGATTGGGCCGCGCCTACTTTCTGGCCATGCGGCCAAGAAAGCCAACGCGTCATCGATGCTTTCAAGCTCGTGGATCAACTTCTTGTCGTCGCGCACGAAAATGGACCGATCAAAGGCATGGACTTTCACGACATTCTCCCTTGATTGCCCGCTTATCGCTGACGAGCTTGAAGGCATTCCGTTACGTCATTTTGGCGAAAAAGTGGCGGATTGGCACCCTCGATCAATAAGTCTGGTCGACCAGTATGCCGGCTTCGCGGCAGAAGTTTTCGAATGCCAGTCGTGCCCCCGCGCTTGACCCTTCGACCAGCCCCTCTAATGCCTGGTTCGCAAGGTAATAGAACGTGCCTCGTCGATCGAAAGGCCAATCAGTCAGTAGGGCGGCAGCCTCTTCGATAGAGCTGATCCGACGGAGCGACAACGCACCGCCCCTAACCCAGATTGCCGGTACCAAATCCATCCTGGCAGTCCGTACTGACGATCCCAAATCGCATAAGAGCGACGATCGAGGCGGAAGTAAGCCGTTCTCGAAAACGGGCCACAGATCCAAATGCAACGGCAAAGTTGCCATAGGCAGGGTTGTCGGAGTCAACACGGCGGTCTGACCGACGATATGCACAAGTGAGAGCAGATGGGGGAGGCCGGCCTGACTGTCCCGGGAACATGACACGGCAAGCGACGTTAATCTTCATCAATGAGGGCGCGTGACATGGCACCAAAATCATTCTGGAAGGGTTATCTCAAGCTGTCGCTGGTGACCTGTCCAGTCGCCATGTCACCCGCAACCAGCGAGTCGGAAAAAGTTCGGTTTCACACACTCAACAACAAGACCAATAACCGGGTCGTCAGCCAGTATGTTGATGCAGAAAGTGGCAAGCCGGTGGCCGAAGACGACGAAGTCAAGGGCTATCAGCGCGGTGAGAATGACTACGTGCTACTGGAGGATGACGAGTTGGAGGCCGTGGGGCTCGAAAGTACACGTACGATTGATATCGACATGTTTGTAGATGCCGATTCAATCGGCTGGATTTGGTACGACAAACCACACTACCTGCTACCGGACGATCCTGTCGGTGAGGAAGCATTTTCGGTCATCCGTGACGCAATGGAAGCGACCGGCAAGGTAGGCATTTCGCGATTGGTGCTTTACCGGCGCGAACGCGCTGTCATGCTCGAGCCCAAGGGCAAAGGTATCGTGTTGTGGACACTTCGATATGGCGATGAGGTGCGTGACACAGGCGATTATTTCGAAAAGATCGGCGATGCCAAGGCCGACCCCCAATTGACCAAACTTGTCGGCGAGCTCATCGAAGAACGGACGAAGCCTTGGAATCCCAAGATGGCAGGCGATCCGGTGCAGGAGCGTCTGCTCGACATAATCGCGTCAAAGAAGAAGGGCCGAAAAAAAGCCGCGAAGACGAAGGCTAAGCCACAAGACAGCGGCGGCAACGTCATCAATATCATGGACGCCCTGCGCAAGAGCATCGGCTCAAGCAATGGCAAACGCGGCCGCGCTTGATCTCAGGTGGTTTCCACAAGGACGCGCGTCGCAGACAAATTCAGCTTGCGGCCTTGCCACGAGCCGAAGCCTTCAGTGGCACCGCTGCCGCGCGAAAATCAGCCCAAGGGTCGGCGGCAAGTGAAGCGAGACGGATTGGTGTGTTGTCGACGGTGAAATACGCCGGGCCGATCGTCGAATCCAATTCGGTCCAGCCAAGTGGCATGGACACCGCGGCGCCCGGACGGGCGCGGGTGGAAAATGCCGCCACAGCGGTTGCCCCGCGTTGATTGCGAAGGTAGTCGATCAGAATCTTGCCCTTTCGTTTGTCCTTGGAAATCGTCGCCACATAGCGATCGGGGCTATCTGCGGCCATCGCGTCGGCAATGCCCTTGGTGAAGGCCTTGACTGCAGGCCAACCAGCCTTGGGCTTCAGCGGGGCGACGACGTGCAGGCCTTTGCCGCCCGATGTCTTGACGAAGGAGGTAAGGCCAGCCGCTTCAAGGCGGCTCTTTGTCTCCTCAGCAGCCGCGACGATCGTGCTCCAAGCCACATCGTCGCCAGGGTCCAGATCCATGATGATCATATCGGGCCGTTCCCAGTCGGCGACCGTCGATCCCCACGGGTGGATTTCCAAAACGGCCGATTGCACCAGTCCCATCAATCCATCGAGGTCGCGGATGCTGATCAGTTGTTCACCCGGCGGGCCTTTGGGGTCGTGGACGAGGACAATGTTTGGATTGATGCCCTTCCAAGCGTGCTTTTGGAAGAATTTCTCACCAGTGATGCCCGTGGGACAGCGCAGCAAAGCCAGTGGCCTGCCGACGACAAACGGCGCGATGTGGCGCCAAATTTCAGCGTAGTAGTCCGCCAGGCCTTCCTTGGTTACACCTTGGTCCGGCCAATACAGCCTGTCGGGATGGGTCAGTTTGACGGTACGCTGCGGCGACTTCGGTTCTGACACTGCCTTGGGCCTCTCGAGCACGATATCAGCGGCCGGCTTGTCCTCACGCAAGCCTCGAAAAGAGGCGTGCCGCAGGATGCCGTCGGCCGTCCAAGCTCTGAACTCCACCTCCGCCACGAGATCGGGGCGAACGAAACGCACTTGCCTGGCTTCGTCCGCGGACAGCCGTTGCGCGAAGGGACTTGACGGTATCCTGATCCGTTCGAGCTGCTTGAACAAAGAACTCGCCATGGCGGCCGTATATCCAGTGCCCACCCTTCCGACGTGCTTCAATTCTCCGCCTCTATAGGCGCCCAACACCAATGAGCCTATTGCCTTGCTCGACGTTGTCGAGGGGACGTAGCCGGCGACGACGAATTCCTGCCTGGCGGAGCATTTCGACTTGATCCAATTCCTTGTGCGGCCGCCACGGTAGGGGGCGTCTTTCAGCTTTGATACGACGCCCTCCAGGCTGAGCCTGCAGGCGTGGCGCAAGACAAGATCGCCGTCCTCCTCAAAATGGCTGCTGTAACGGACCATATCGGTCTGTCCGTCGATGAGTTTTTCGAGCAGACCTTTACGCGAAAGCAGTGAAGCACCGCGCAGATCGTAGCCGTCGAGATGAAGCAGGTCGAAGGCATAATAGACAAAGCGCTCCGTACGACCGGCGCTGAGATCAGCTTGCAGTGCCGAGAAATCGGACGCGCCGTTGCCGGCCTCCACGACAAGTTCGCCGTCGATGAGCGCAGTATGTGCAGGAAGCGTCGAGAAGGTGGAGATCAGCTTGTTACCGAACTTTTGTGTCCAGTCGAGGCCGCTGCGCGTCAAGAGGCGCACTTTCCCGGCTTCGACGCGAGCCTGCAGCCTGTAACCGTCAAACTTGATTTCATGCAGCCACTTGTTGCCGCTCGGAGCTGACGCCATCAGCGTGGCAAGAGAGGGAGGCGCAAAGTCGAGAAGCGATGCCTTTTTCGCACCGTCTAATGCCGCGAGCTTTGGAGAGGCCTTGTCTGGTGCCGTGCCACCGGTTGGCGTTCGGCCGCTCGCTCGCTTCTTTTCGATCTTGCCCGTCTTGGAGGACCAGCCCAGTGCTTCCGTGGCAATATCAGCGATGTCGCGTCCGGTGGCCACGGATTCGGGCCGCTCATCAAGGATGTCGGGATCCGCTTCTGATCGGGCGACTTCGTCATCGCCCTTTATAAGAAGCCAGTTTTCTCTTTTTTCTCTCGGCTTGCCTGACATTCGTACCAGGTGCCATCGGCCACTGAGCTTTTGTCCGTGAAGTTCAAAATCCAGACGCCCTTTGACCAACCCACGGCGTGCGTCGCCCGCGGGCGCCCATGTTCCTCGATCCCACAGCAGCACCGTGCCGCCACCGTATTCGCCTTTCGGGATAGTACCTTCGAACCCGCCATACTCAAGCGGATGATCCTCAACATGAACTGCAAGACGCCTTTCGCCCGGCACCAAGCTGGGGCCCTTGGTTACAGCCCAGCTGAGCAGGACACCATCCAACTCGAGGCGGAAGTCATAGTGCAGGCGTGACGCATCGTGCTTTTGCACGACAAAACTATGCCCTGAGTTACGGGCCTTCCGCCCCCTTGGCTCCGGGGTCGCTTTGAAGTTCCGCTTCTTGCGGTAGGTATCGAGGGCCATCGTCAACTGGCCTTTCGGCGCGAAGCTGCGTCGCCAGATTTGGCCCTCTTGCCAGCTTTCGTGCCGCGGGCTGCGGTTTTGCGTTTCTTTCCGTCCGGCGAGCCGGCACTTTGTCGCAGCGCTTCCATCAGGTCGATGACCTTGCCACGCTCCGCTGGCTTGCGGACTTCGATCTTCTTGCCGTCGATTTTGGCCTTCACCAAACTGGCCAGGGCAGCCTCATAGCGGTCGTCGAACTTACCTGGGTCGAATGTTCCGTTCTTGGTCCTGATGATGTGTTCGGCGAGTTCCAGCATCTCGCCCTTGATCTTGATGTCGGAAATTTTGTCGAAGGCTTCCTTTGCCGGGCGGACTTCATAGTCAAAGACGAGGGTGGTGGCGATCAATCCCTCGCCGTAGGGTCGGATCAACAAAGTGCGCACCCGCCTGAACAGGACGGTCTGCGCCAGCGCTGCGACTTTCTTCTTTCGCATGCCCTCTCGAATAAGGGCGAACGCCTCTTCGGCATGCTTGTCTGAGGGTGCGAGGTAATAGGGTTTGTCGAAATAGACGTCGTCAATTTCGGCACAGCGCAAGAACGCCGACACCGCCAAGGTCTTGTCGCTGTCGGGGACCGCTGCCGACACTTCGTCGGGATCCAGGACAACGAATTCTCCCGAACCAATCTCGTAACCCTTGACCTGGTCATCGTGTTCGACAGGTTTGCCGGTCTCACTGTCAACAAACTCGCGGCGAACACGATTGCCGGTGGCGCGATTGATCGTGTGAAATGCAATACGCTCAGACGTCGATGCGGCCGTGAAAAGCGCCACCGGGCACGTCAACTCACCAACCTTGAGGAAACCCTTCCAATTCGCTCTGGGTGCCACGTTTCGACGCTCCTCGTTATGAGAATGGCAACGTGCTTTGTGAACGTTGGTTCCGGGGGCTTCCTTGTCTCGTTCGCGCGCTCGCATCGCCCGGCGAGATTTTGGACTGGCTTGAGCACAATGCCTGCCGCGCTGAGCTGCTAAGGGGGCGGCTCACTGCGCGAGAATGATCAGACACTTGCCTTTCTTGTGCAATCATCGCCCGCGGTTTGACAAAGCATGGCGTGTGTTCCTCTTTTGTTTCATGCTTATGCAGTCTGAATGGCCTTCCCACAAGATCGTGGTCTCATGCGAGAAATGCGGGTTGCGAAGGCAATACGACCGCATAGACATGCTAAGGGCAGGGGGCGACCTCACCCTGGCACATCTCCTGGACTACATCGTCGAGCGGGCAGGTTGCACCAAGACCAAAAACCTCAGCACCTATGACCGATGTGGCGCAACATACGAGGAGTTGGTGCGCCTGCAGGGGCGTAAATAGATTGGGGGCGCGAACGATGCGACGTCGCAACTGCCTTGGGAAGCGGCGCCCCAAACGAAGGGCGCTGCCAATTGCCTCCCGCCATTGCTGGTCACGTGCAGCTCAATACCAGTGACGCTGGGAGTCGGAGTTCGTTTGGCTCACTAGGCAACCGATCAGGAAGCCAATCATACCGCCGAAAAGCATTGCCGATGACATGGTGCCAGGATTGGTTCTGACAGTTTCGGAGACAGACTGGGCTTGGTTGCGGAGAGCTTGGGTTGCCCGCGATGCGCGGTCGCTGGCTCCGATCAGCCATCCCTCAGCTTCCTCCGCAGCGTCTTCCGCACGTTCGGCGAGCAATCGGTTAATCTTGCCGATCTCCCGCTTCATCTGCGCTACCTGCTTTTCCAACGCTTCCTAGGCTTCGCGTCCTGAAGGTTTTGGGGCAATCTTGTCATCTTCATTAGCCATTGGTCGATCCTTTTTCATCGCGCCATCGTGTTCGCCCTGAAAAATCACGAGGTATCGAAGCAGGGGCAGGGCGCCGATGATCTGAGCAATGCTCGTGCTGGCAATGCCACTGACCCTTGTGCCAACGAAAGCCAGTCCTCAACGAAGCGACAGGGCGAACGGTTCCAACTGTGCCGGATCCAGGATGGATCGGGCCCGGAGCTCGACCCCGCGGATCTTTTCCTGGGGTACCGAGCAGCTGATGCCTGAAGTACTCAAGCGACGTCGCGCACTGCCTTGGCAATGCGGACTTGGCGCTGAGCCCGTGTAAGCACCGGCATGGGCGCAGCGAAAGTTCGTCCAGCTTTGGCCAGGGTGGGCTTTGCCTAGCCGTGGTACAAGGAAGAGGAGTTCGATTGCAGTGATCGCGCCGACCAAAATAGTCGGGGTAATGGGCACGCGATACCATAACAATTACCTAGTTGGTGATGTTGGAAGTTTCACCTGCTTGGTCGAACCGTGCCCGTGAGAACAGGATCCACATCCCGTTCACTACCGGCAGTCACCATAACCAGAAGGCCAAGCGCGATGGCTATTGGCGCGAAAAGGAGCGCCACATTCGCCAAACATTTGAGCGGAGCCCACCGCTCAGACTTTATTTTCGGTACATCGTCCATTGCGCATTCCAAGCGGTTTAGTGCCTCCCGATTCCTTCGGTACCTGTTCCTCTTGTTGCGATTAAGCCGCATCCACAGGGGCTTTAAGGTTGGGTAAATTTTGAGTTAAATTGCGTCTGCCGTATCCTGGGGTCTGATCCTTGCGGGAAGCGTGTTTACGTGTCTTCCAATAAGATTCGAGCCTCCTTGCAGGCTGCGACGAAGTATCTTCTGGAGTAGCTGGGAGGCTTGTGCCTTCGGATGACTAACAGGCAGGCTTCCATCGCTTTTGTCCGAGATGGTGAGTTTTCCAGCGGCCACTCTCTCAGAAGGATTTCTGCCGCATCCTTGGGGCCCATGACGAACCTGTCTCGGTCGATCCGCCCCAGCTGGATTCGCACCGGTTTCTTGAATTGGCCTTTAGTCATGGATGCGTTTTGCGGTGGAGGCGAACAGTCGTCAATGGGATTATTCCCTGCACCCATCCGACCCTGGCTGCTATCGTCAAGGGTGCCTCCGGCTATCAAAAGAAACGGGATTGAGGCCATCATCAGCCCATTCGATCCAAAGCTGAGCAACGCAGGGAACCGGCGCCCGCCCTCAAACGAGCGCGGACTATTGTCCACACCCAGCTTCAAGCGGCACTTAATGATCGAGCGTGTGTTGGGTGGTTTCTGCCACAGGATCGCGCGCGCGGTCCATGAACCCGATAACGAACATGGCTAAGACAGCTAACGCAACGGCCACCAGCATCGCTTGCATGCCTGTATTCTTGCCCATCTGACCATCTCCTGTGAGACGCCTGCATCAACTGCTGGCGCTCCAAACGGTTCCGACAACGCCGATTGCCCGAGCTCCTGCGAAAGGACTTGAGTGAGCCAATTCGGCAGGTCTTGGAAAAGGGCTTGCCCATGGGTAGCTGCCCGACTGGCCATCTCAGCCGACTGTAGAATTCCACACTCTCACCAAGACCTGTTCTGTGATGACTTCGCGTGTATCCGGCAATTAGGGCTTGAAGGGGTGATGGCACGGGCAATTCATGAAACCGCGGGAGGGCCAGCAGGCCAGTCGCATCGCAGCGAGGTCTCCGCCACCTTTCATCGAGCAGCATGAGGTAGCCGACATGACGCAACTTCGCTCTCATCCCCGCCTCATACGCAAGTTGCGGGATGCATTTGGCCACGATCTCTGCGTGGCGCTAGACGACGCATCGGTCGTCGAGATCATGCTGAACCCCGACGGAAGGCTTTTCATCGAACGGCTAGGGCATGGGGTTTCGCCAGCCGGCGAGATGAATGCCGCAGCGGCCGAAATCGTCATCGGCAGCGTCGCACACGCACTCCACTGCGAAGCGGGCGAGGATCGCCCGATCATCTCGGGCGAATTGCCAATCGGCGGCCATCGTTTCGAAGGGTTGCTGCCGCCTGTCGTCTCCGCCCCGACCTTCACCATCCGGCGGCGCGCCTCGCGACTGATCCCACTTGCCGACTATGTCTCCTCGAACGTGATGACGGAGAACCAGGCGTCGGTGATCCGCAATGCGATCGCGTCGCGACTGAACATAGTGATTTCTGGTGGCACGGGTTCCGGCAAGACCACGCTTGCCAATGCGATAATCGCCGAGATCGTCGAAACGGCGCCGCACGACAGGGTGCTCATTCTTGAAGACACAGCCGAGATCCAGTGTGCCGCGGTAAATGCGGTGTCGCTGCATACCAGCGACGCGGCCGATATGGCCCGCCTGCTCAAGAGCACGATGAGGCTGAGACCAGATCGTATCATTGTCGGCGAGGTTCGTGATGGTGCGGCACTGACGTTGCTGAAGGCCTGGAACACCGGCCATCCCGGCGGCGTAACGACGATCCATTCCAATACGGCAATGTCAGCACTTCGCCGCCTCGAACAACTGACTGCGGAGGTGAGCCAGCAGCCGATGCAAGAAGTGATTGGCGAGGCTGTCGATCTGGTCGTGTCGATCGCGCGCACGACGAGAGGCCGAAGGGTAAGCGATGTCGTCCATGTCGAACGCTTCGCCGGCACTCACTACCAGACCAAGACTTACGCGCAGATCAAGGAGCAGCGCCATGTCGCATGATCGTCAGACCGTCCTCATTGTCGGCGCCTTTGCCTTTTTGCTTTCACTTGCGCTGGCTGATCCGGCGCTTGCCAGTTCCGGTGGCGGCCTGCCTTGGGAAGGCCCGCTGCAACGGATCCAGCAATCGATCACTGGACCGGTGGCGGGCTTCATTGCGCTGGCGGCTGTTGCCGTAGCCGGGGGTATGCTGATCTTCGGCGGCGAGCTCAACGATTTCGCGCGCCGGCTCATGTATGTGGTGCTGGTTGCCGGCATTCTGCTCGGCGCCACTCAGATCGTCGCGCTGTTTGGCGCAACCGGCGCCTCGATCGGCGACGTCGAAGCCTTTGTTACCTCCTTTGAAACAGGGGAGCGGGCGCGTGGTTGATACAGGGTCCCATCTCCAGCGCAACCGCATCCATCGCGCCCTGTCACGTCCGAACCTTTTGATGGGCGCAGACCGCGAGCTGGTGCTCGTCACCGGGCTCGCAGCCATAATCCTCATCTTTGTCGTGCTGACGCTCTATTCCGCACTGTTTGGGATTACCGTCTGGATCGTGGTGGTCGCGGCACTTCGCATGATGGCCAGGTCTGATCCGATGATGCGGCGCGTCTACCTCAGACATGTCTCCTATCGCGCGCACTACCGGCCAACTTCAACACCCTGGCGCCGTTACTGAGGGGCGAGAAAACCATGGCACCACTGTGTTTGTTTCGGCATCCCGGCCCGTCCTTTGCCGATCTTGTTCCTTACGCTGGACTGGTCGCCAATGGCGTCATCCTGCTCAAGGATGGCAGCTTGATGGCTGGCTGGTATTTCGCTGGACCGGACTCGGAAAGCTCTACCGAGGTCGAGCGCAACGAGATCTCCCGCCAGATCAACGCCATCCTTTCGCGCCTCGGCACTGGCTGGATGATCCAGGTCGAGGCGGTGAGGGTTCCGACCGTCGCTTATCCCGCAACTGCGGAATGCCACTTTCCCGATCCCGTCACGCGCGCAATCGACGATGAGCGGCGGTGGCATTTCGAGCGAGAGAAAGGTCATTATGAGAGCCGGCATGCACTGATCCTGACCTATCGTCCGCCGGTGCGGCAACAATCGGGGCTGACCCGCTACTTGTATTCAGACGCAGGGAGCCGAGCAGCAACCTATGCCGACACGGTGTTGCAGACGTTTGAAACTGCAATCCGGGAAGTCGAGCAGTATTTTGCCAACGTCTTGTCGATCAGGCGAATGGTAACGCGCTCTGTCGAGGAGCGCGGCGGCTTTGTGACTGCGCGCTATGATGAGCTTTTTCAGTTCATCCGCTTCTGCATCACAGGCGAGAACCATCCGGTTCGTTTGCCTGACATCCCAATGTACCTCGACTGGCTGGTGACGGCCGAGCTTCAGCACGGGCTGACACCGCTCGTCGAAAACCGCTTTCTTGGCGTTGTTGCAATCGACGGTCTGCCGGCCGAAAGCTGGCCCGGCATTCTCAACTCTCTCGACCTGATGCCTCTGACGTACCGTTGGTCCTCGCGCTTCATGTTCCTCGATGACCAGGAAGCCCGTCAGAAGCTCGAGCGCACGCGCAAGAAATGGCAGCAGAAGGTGCGGCCCTTTTTCGACCAGCTGTTCCAGACGCAGTCGCGCTCTCTCGACCAGGATGCCATGACGATGGTGGCGGAGACAGAAGATGCGATAGCGCAAGCCTCCTCGCAACTTGTCGCCTATGGCTACTACACACCGGCGATCGTGCTGTTTGACGAAAGCAGCACGCGCCTAAGGGAAAACTGCGAGGCCGTACGACGCCTGGTCCAGGCCGAGGGTTTCGGGGCGAGGATCGAAACGCTGAATGCGACCGAGGCTTTCCTCGGCTCATTGCCTGGCAACTGGTACGCCAATATCCGCGAGCCGCTGATCAACACGCGCAACCTTGCAGATCTCATTCCCCTGAATTCGGTCTGGTCAGGGAGCCCCGTAGCCCCTTGCCCCTTTTATCCGCCTTCTTCCCCACCGCTGATCCAAGTCGCGTCGGGCTCGACACCATTCCGATTGAACCTGCACGTCGACGATGTCGGCCACACATTGATCTTCGGCCCAACCGGATCCGGGAAGTCGACGCTACTGGCGCTGATCGTGGCCCAGTTCCGGCGCTACCCCGAGGCCCAGATCTTCGCCTTCGACAAGGGCAGATCGATGCTGCCACTGACACTGGCCGCCGGTGGCGATCACTATGAGATCGGGGCGGACAGCGACGTTTCTGCAGGGGAGGGGGCGAACTTCGGACCGGCACTCGCCTTCTGCCCGCTATCGGATCTCTCCACTGATGCTGACAGGGCTTTCGCGACCGAATGGATCGAGACGCTCGTGGCACTGCAAGGTGTTGGGATCACACCTGATCATCGCAACGCGATCTCGCGGCAAGTTGCACTGATGGTCGCGGCCCGCGGACGCTCACTCTCCGATTTCGTCTCGGGCGTTCAGCTGCGCGAGATCAAGGAGGCTCTTCACCACTACACCGTCGACGGTCCGATGGGGCAACTGCTCGACGCCGAGAGCGACAGCCTGTCGCTTGGATCGCTGCAGACCTTCGAGATCGAGCAGTTGATGAACATGGGCGAGCGCAATCTCGTCCCCGTCTTGACCTACCTCTTCCGCAGGATCGAGAAGCGCTTGACCGGCGCACCCAGCCTGATCGTCCTGGACGAGGCATGGTTGATGCTAAGTCATCCAACGTTTCGCAACAAGATCAGGGAATGGCTGAAGGTGCTGCGCAAGGCCAATTGCGCCGTGGTGCTTGCCACCCAGTCGATCTCCGATGCCGAGCGCTCCGGCATCATCGATGTGCTGAAGGAATCCTGCCCGACAAAGATCTGCCTGCCCAATGGGGCGGCGCGCGAGGCAGGCACGCGTGAGTTCTACCAGCGCATCGGATTCAATGAACGCCAGATCGAGATCGTCGCCACTGCTGTTCCCAAGCGTGAGTACTACGTCGCTTCGCCGGAGGGCCGGCGGCTGTTTGACATGTCGCTCGGACCGGTTGCCCTGTCCTTCGTCGGCGCTTCTGGCAAGGAGGACCTCAAACGCATCCTAGCGCTGAAGCGCGAACATGGCCGCGATTGGCCGACCCATTGGCTCGAAATGAGAGGAGTTGGCAGTGCTGCATCGCTCTTTACATCCGCATAGGCTGACTGGTGCCGGTGCGATCATGTTCATGCTTGCCGCAATTACACCCCAAGCCGGTTATGCGGGCGGCGTTACTGGCCAGGCAACAGAATGGACACAGCTCCTCAACAATGCCGAGCTGATCGCGCTTGTCGGCAAGTCGGCCGAGCAGGTCAACAACCAGATCAAGCAGATCACCCAGCTGGCCGAGCAAATCCAGAACCAGCTCAACATCTACAACAACCTGCTTCAGAACACCGCCCGGCTGCCGAAGCATATGTGGGGTCAGGTCGAGGGCGATCTCAAGAAGCTGCAGGCCGTGGTCGGGCAAGGGCAGGGCATCGCATTTTCGATGGGCAACATCGATGACGTGCTCAAGCAGCGCTTTCAAAGCTTTGCCGATTTCAAGACGGGCCTCGCGGATGGCGAGACCTTTTCCGGCAACTACCAGACCTGGTCGGCAACAAACCGCGACACCATTGCCGGCACGCTCAAAGCGGCAGGCCTGACGGCGGACCAATTCACCTCTGAGGAGACGACTATGAGCTCACTTCGCTCCATGTCCGAGACTGCCGATGGTCAGATGAAGGCGCTTCAGGTCGGCCATCAGATAGCGGCCCAGCAGGTGGCGCAATTCCAGAAACTTCGGGGGCTGGTCTCGCAACAGACGACGATGATGGGAACGTGGTTCCAGTCAACACAGGCGGACAAAGATCTGGCGCAGGCGCGGCGCCAGAACTTCTTCAGTTCGACGTCACCCAGTGTGCGGGGTGGACAAATGATGGAGCCGCGCTGGTGAGCTCTCATATGATGATCGGGTTCGCGATCGGCGCCGTCTTTAGCGCTTGTGTCGGTGGTGCTATCTGGATGGTGGTGCAATGCGCATCGACCGATGAGGCGCCCGCCCGCCTGCCGGACACAGCACGTCGGGAGCGTGCGGAAAAGTTCTTCGGCGGTGATCCCAATCGCAACGTGCGCGGCGGCCAGGAGATGCGGCCGCGATGGTAACGATCACACAAATGGGCCAGCGCCAACTCGCTTTCGCAGTGATCGGCGCAATCCTGCTTGCCAGTACGCCAGCGCTCGCCCAGCAAGGCTCGGTGCTGACAACCCTGGAGAACCAGGTCGTGACGGCTGCACGTGGCTGGCAGGCAACAGTGATGAACGCGGCCCGCTCATTGTTTTGGATTCTAGCGGGGATCGAGGTTGCGGTCGCAGCGGTATGGCTTGCGATAAACACCGCCTCGCTCGACAGCTGGTTTGCCGAGCTCGTGCGCCGGATCATGTTCATCGGCCTCTTCGCATTCATCCTCGATCAGGGTCCGAGCTTCGCAAAGGCGGTCGTCGATAGCCTGTTCCAGATTGGCGCTGGTGGCGGATCAGCGTCGCCCGCCAACATCTTCGACGCCGGCATCCGTGTCGCTTCCAAGATGTCTGAACAGGCAAAGTTCGGCCTGTTCGAAGACAACGCGCTGGCGATAGCCGCTGTCTTCGCCATGGTTGTGGTCGTCGTGTGCTTCAGCCTTGTTGCGGCAATCTTTGTCGCGGTCCTGGTCGAAATGTATGTCGGCCTTCTCGCCGGCATGATCATGCTCGGCCTTGGCGGATCGTCCTTCACCAAGGATTTTGCCGTACGTTACCTCATCTACGCCTTCTCTGTCGGGATGAAGCTGATGGCGCTGGTGATGATCGCGCGGATCGGCTCTGAAGTGCTGCTTGGTCTGGCTGAAGCGCCAACGGCAAAGTCCGAACAATTTGTCACGACACTTGCCATCGCGGGCATAGCCGTCGTGGTGTTCATCATCGCCATGTACGTGCCGGCCATCCTCCAAGGTGTGGTGCAAGGAGCTTCTGTCGCCGGCGGCATGGAGGCGATCCGCCATGGCGGGCAGGCTGCAACCTTCGCGGCAGGTGGCGCCTTCCTTGGCGCGAATGCCGCCACCAGCGGCGCTTCGGCGGCCAGTGCTGCCCGCGCGAGCGGCTCCTCCATGGCGGCGGCAGCCCTACGCGGCATGGCTTCGGGGATCAGCAGCGCCGGATGGGCGGCCGGATCGGCTGCCAAGGATAAGGCGATTGCTTCGCCAGGAGCCCATGCCGGTTCGCTGCTTGGTCTCGCCAATGCCAAGCTTGACCAAAGCCGGCCGCCCGGCAGGGCTTCGCCAGTTCACCTTGCAAACGAAAACAAATAGCCCGGACACAGCTTGTCATGGTCGAGCGCACCCCGCCCGAAAATCCCTATCTCGCGGCCCGCCAGGAATGGAACGAGCGCTATGGATCCTATGTGAAGGCGGCCGCCGGCTGGCGCATCGTTGGCATCACCGGAATGCTCATGGCAGTAATCGGCTTTTGCTATGCCCTGTTCCAGAGCACGCAGGTCAAGCTCGTCCCCTATATCGTGGAAGTCGACAAGCTTGGCACCTCGGCTCATGCCGGTTTCCCGCAACAGATCGAATATGCCGACACGCGTGTGGTGCGTGCGACGCTCGGCGGCTTCGTATCCAATTTTCGAAGCGTGACCCCCGATGCCGTGGTGCAAAAGCAATATATCGACCGCACCTATGCGCTGTTGAGGACGTCAGATCCGGCGACCGAGAAGGTCAATGCGTGGTTCCGCTCAAGTTCACCCTTCGACAAGGCCAAGACCGCCACTGTTGCCATCGAGGTCAACAACATCGTGGCGCTCTCGCCGCAATCGTTCCAGATCGACTGGAGCGAGTTCGAACGCGACCGCAAGGGCAAGGAGACCGCCGTGCGCCGCTTCCGCGGCATCGCCACCGTGACGCTGACCCCGCCACAGGACGAGGGCGTCATCCGGCTCAACCCTATCGGTCTTTACCTCCGCGACTTCGACTGGACCGCCCAGCTATGAAAGGCATAGCCCCACTCATGACCATTGCCACCAAGCTCAGGGCAGCGCTCCCCATCGCAGCCAGCCTTGCCGTTGCATTTACCACCGCTCCAATCTGGCTTGCGGATGCCCGAGCCGAAGGCATGAGTGCCAATGAGCAAAAGGGCGCCGCGATCTCCGGGCTCTGGCGCGGAAAAAAAGGGCTCGTCACCAAGGGCGCCGACGGCAAGGTGATATTTCTTTATGGTGAGATCCAGCCGTCTGTCGTGTGCTCGCCTTTGCAGGTCTGCGACATCGAGCTTCAGGCAGGGGAGGCGGTGCGCGACGTATTGGTCGGCGATACAGTGCGCTGGAAGATCGAGCCCGCGACCTCAGGCGCAATCGGCGGACAGGCGATCCACCTGATCGTCAAGCCCTCCGAGCCGGGTCTTGTCACCTCGATGGTGGTAACCACCTCGCGGCGCACCTACCACATCCAGCTCAAATCCCATGAAAGCCAATACATGGCGCGTGTCGGTTTCGAGTATCCCGAAGATGTCAGCTTGAAGCTGGCTGACATGAATGCACGGCTTGAGGCGAGCATCGTTCCCGGCGCCGGCGTTCCCGCCGAGCAGCTGAACTTTGGCTATGCCGTCTCCGGCAATGCCCGCTGGCGGCCAACAAGGGTCTATTCCGACGGGACCAAGACCTACATCCAGTTTCCGCGATCGATCTCCAGCCAGGATGCTCCGGTTCTGTTTGTCGTCTCTGGCGGTGAGAACCGCGTCGTCAACTATCGGATGAAAGGTGACATGATGGTGGTGGACTATCATGTCGAGCGCGCCGTTCTTGTCTCGGGCGTCGGTTGGAAACAGGAGAAGATCACCATCAGGCGAGGGCGCTGAGATGCTGCGTATGCTCGCCGTTGTGTTTGTATCGTGCGCACTTATCGGCTGCCAGACGTCCACGACTAACGGGCTGGTCGAAAGCTCGTCGCCGCCTGAGATTTCGGGATCGGCCGCAAGTGCCATTGCCGGCGACATGGTCACCAAGCTCGCCGAGCAGGTTGGACCAGCAAACCACACCATCATATTGAAACCCGATAGCTCACCTTTCGGCCAGGCACTCGAGGCCGCGCTGAAGAGCTGGGGTTATGCCGTTGCCACAGATCAGAAGACCGACGGCAAAGCGGAGGTCCCGCTCGCCTATGTCATCGACATCCATGAGGGGCAGGTCCTGGTGCGAATGTCGACAAGCAGCGTCGAACTCGCACGCGCTTACCAAACGACAATGTCAGGCGCGTCTCCTACAAGTCCGCTCTCGGTCATGCGTCGCGGATAGAGGAGGCAAGGCATGGTTCAATCCTTGAAGCTCGGCGGGGCGCCAAATGAGGAGAGCGGCTCCGCTATCCGCCGCCTCAACCGGCTGCCGGTCGTGGTCGCCGTCATTTTGGTCGTGATGTTCGTCGCCGTGATCATCTTAGGGCTGACGTCGCGCGGCCTGTTTTTTCGTGGCGATGACGGCTTTGACACTGCCTCGAGCGATCCGGCATCGACATATGCCGACCAGCTCAAACGCGGAGTATCGGACGGCATCATCGGTGAGCCGACTGAGGCCGCTCTTCCTCAACCCGCGCCGGCCACTAAGGCCCAGGCGCAGCAGGTGGCCGACAACCCATTTGAAACCCGGCCGCAGAGCGAAGATCAGTCTGTCGAGCCGGGCGAACCCGATACAGTCTGGAAGGCGCGTCTCGAACGTGAACAGCGCGAGCAATATATTCGCGAGCGCCATCGCCAGAAAATGGCGCGGCTGCAGGCCAGTGACGCTGCCTACGACGCGCCTCTCACCGTCAACCTCAACAAACTTGAAGCGCACGACATGAGCGAACTGCCGAACAGCGGCGGTGCCATGGCAACATCGGCGAGATCTGCTTCCACAGGTGATCTCTATGCCGCCGCACTCCAGGCGGGCATCGGCAACCAGAACCTCGATCCGAATGGCCAGCGCGCCAAGGGTGATTTCTTCAACGCTGACATGAGAGACCTCGGCTATCTGCCCAACAAGCTCGTGTCGCAGCAATCGCCCTACGAGCTGAAACGCGGTTCGGTGATTCCGGCCACGCTGATCACCGGGATCAATTCGGACCTGCCCGGCCGCATCACCGCTCAAGTCAGTCAGAGCGTCTATGACAGCGCCACCGGCCACCGTCTGCTCATTCCTCAGGGCACCAAGCTCTTTGGCCGTTACGACAGCAAGGTTTCATTCGGCCAGTCGCGCGTGCTCGTCGTGTGGACCGATATCGTCTTTCCCAATGGCTCGACCTTGCAGATCGGCGGCATGGCCGGCGCTGACGCGCAGGGCAATGGCGGTTTCAAGGACAAGGTCGACAACCATCATTTCAAGACATTCGGCTCAGCGATCCTGCTTGCGATCATAGGCACAGGCATCGACATGGCCGTTCCGCAATCGTCGACGCGTGCGAACCAGGACAATGCGTCCGATGCGGCGAGGAGGAATTTCGCAGAAACCTTCGGGCGCGTGGCCGAGCGTAGCATTAGCAAGAATCTCGACGTTCAACCGACCCTCGAAATCCGGCCCGGCTACATGTTCAACGTGCTCGTCGACCAGGACATTGTCTTTCCAGGTGCCTATCACGGCTGACACGACGTTGCGGCCCGGCTGGCGCTGGCTGAGTTGACCGGCGACCGGACACACATGCCACTGACGGTGACAGGACACGTCGCATGCCCACACTATCCGCATTGCACGCCACGCAGGGCTGATGCCGCCATCGAAACTACATTTCGTCCCCTGATGAGGTGCAAGTGAATTCCAACCGATTAAGGGACGAGGCACGTCAATCGCCAAATCATGCGATTGCACGCCACGATCCCTCCGGTACCTCAGGCATTGCTGGGTCGCTATCACGGCGACACACCGATTTCTGAACCCGGAGAAGGACACTTGGACGGACAGATCACGGCACTTATCGATGCACTCGACACATCGAACGACCAACGATCGATCCGGAGTGCGCTAAAGTCATTCGCCAATGCCTGCGGTTTTGAACGCTTCGCCTATTTCGAGATAAACTCCAAGGAGACTTCGACCATCACCAGCTGTCCTCCTGAATGGCAGCACGCCTATCTGCAGAGCCAATATGTGCGCATCGACCCGGTCGTTACGATGGCAAAGCGCCTCATGCAAATGTTCACCTGGTCTGCCCGGGACTGGCCAACTCGCTATCTCACTGTTGAGGAGAAACGGTTTCGGGCGATGGCCAAGCAGTATGGTCTTTGTTCTGGCCTGTCGATTCCCGTGCAAGGCAGTTATGGCAGTGTCCTGATGCTCTCGCTCATTTCTGCAAGGACAGACAGTTTGCTTCATAGCCCTGCCAATGCAGTTCGAGCGGAACAAGCCGTTCTTTACATACACCATCGGCTTCGGGCTATTGCTGATATCGAGCTGGCGAGCTGCTCGCTGAACCTGACCTCTCAAGAGGCGGTATGTTTGAAATGGGCAGCGAAGGGAAAGTATATGCGAGAAATCTCCGTTATCACCAACCTTCAATATCGAACCGTACAGTTCTATCTGGATAATGCCCGCAAGAAGCTTGATGCAACCAATTTGGTTCAGGCGGTTTCGATCGCCAAAGACAAGGGCATTATCTGACCAAATGCCCGTAGCATCCCAAAGCTTTGCCGTAATCTGAGAGCTTATTCGTCAAGGCGAACACGTGGGTTGAAAACTGGTTTTGGAACACGTCAACGGCGCGCCATTTGTACCAAGCGCGAGGCTACATTTGTATAAACCACTCGGAAGCTGGTTTTGCTGAACGTGTTGACTCTGTTTGCCGCCCGGTCGAGTAATGGCCCGTCAAATGAGGGCAACACAAATGGCTGACAATAATATTGCACCGGCTGCTGCCGGCGAAGCGAGCGAAGGAACTGCGGCTACAAAGCAGAAATCGCCAAGGCGTAAGAAGGCAACTGTGGAACCAGTTCGTCCTGCAGCAGCGGCTCCGGCCAAAACGCCCGGCGCAAAGCGCAAGACGCATAGCGATCGTGAGAAAGCCGAAAAGCTCGATCTGATTAGCAAGAGGCTTGCGCAAGGCAAGACCACCTTGCAGGAGGCGACGAAGAGCGCGGGCATCTCGGTACAAAGCTACTATCAGTGGAAGCGCAATGAACAATCTTCAGAAAAGAAGGCTGCGAAAGCCGTTTCTGGCGGTAACGACTTGGCCGAGCTGGTTCAGCTCGAAGCGGAAAACAACCGACTTCGCGGCCTGCTGGCGGAAAAATTGAAGGCAGAAAACGTCGAGCTGCGCAAAAGGTTGGGGTTGGATTAGCATATTGGCTAGCCAGGCTGATCAAGATCAGTCAGCCTAAAAGACGAGACAGCTTTGACAGCACGGCCGCGAAAGTGCGGGCAACTTGATTTGTGCAGTCCGTTGCAACGGACGACCGCGCCCTGTATGTCCGCAACCAGCTCGTACGCTGCCAACTGGCACTGCCGGCTTTCTGGAATCAGCTGGGATTGAGAATGAAGACGCCACAGCGGACGTTCGTTGTTGAGTTCAAATCGTCGCGGCGACAGCCAAAGACGCTGACCAACTCGATTTGGGGAGACACTGACCTCAAGGCGTTGGCTCGAGAAGTTGAAGATCAGGCGTCCGATCTGGACTATTCAGGCAAACCAAAAGATTTGGCCAGCTCAGGTACAGTCCCATTGCCTGGTCCGGCCGATATCGCGTCTTCTGAGACAATCATTGCTGTCGACGCTGTTGCAGGACCGCCGGTCGGAAGTCCGGAGGCAGAGGGGTTACCTGAGTTTAATCCTGATCATACAGTGGCCGGAACTGCTGCGCAGATTAAAGAAGTGCAGCAGCCTCGATTGAAATCCACGCGCCGAAGAAGCGTTGAGCGCGGAGAGCGGTCGGCGCGGGAAGGTGCGGGGCAAGACGCGCTATCCGAGATAGCCTCGTTACCAGCCTCCTTGGATGAAATAGCCGCCCTTGATGCAGAGAACAAAAGGCTCAAGCTCCTATTGGCCGAACATCTGCGCAAACAGAACTTGCAGCTCAAGCAGATGCTTGGGCGATTTGATCTCAGTTAGGTACCTGGTAGCGTCGCGCATGCAGGGTCATAGATAATCGCCATGGCGCTCGACGGCGATGTGGCTGAGCACCCGCGGAGCAAAATCCGAAGGTAGCTGATGCGCCGTAAGGCAAAGGCACGCTCTAATATGAGCCCCGTCACCGACGAGGTGGCGGGGCTCTCGGTCAATATCGGCAGACCTGACCGGTCAGAGTACTGGCGGAATACGCGCGGCATAACGCCTGCGCTCTTCTTCAATCTCCTCTGGCGAAAACGGATCAGCCTTTTCGTCAAACGCCGTCCATCCGTCGTCAGCATAGGCGGCCCGGCGTTGGTCGATATCCACCCAGTTGGAGTTCTGAAGAATGGACCGCGCCGCATCTTCCTCGGCACCTTCGGTCACGCGAGCGGTGACCAGTGTGCCACCGCGTCGGACGCCTTCGGCATATACATGTGCGTCTTCAGAAGGCACACCGGAATCAGTTAACGCCCCAATAAGACCTCCAGCCGCACCACCAGCCAATGCGCCAGCCGCAGCCCCTGCAGCTGTCGCCGCTAGCCAACCGGCTGCTACCACTGGCCCGACACCTGGAATTGCCATCACGCCAAGGCCGGTGAGCAAGCCGCCTGCGCTGCCAACCAATGCGCCGATACCCGCGCCGGTGCCGGCTGCATCGGCAGTGTCCGACGAGCGGTCATCATATGAACCGTCTGCATTGCTCGCGACGACACTGATGTCATCGTGCGAAATGCCGGCTTGCACGAGGTTGTCCACTGCGACTTGTGCGTCGGAATAATTGTCAAACAGTCCTGTCACACTTACCATTGAGGTCTTCCTTCTTCGACTGAGATCTACTGAGCTACGACGTTGCCCTGGTAGTCGAGCGAGACAACAACTTCCTTGCCGTCTTTTGTGGCCTTGCCTTGCCAGATTCCGCTTTCCGCCTTGACCAAAGCCGATACATTCTGGAATCCGGCCTCTTCGATTTTTGCCTTGGCTTGGGCTTCAGTGAAGCTGTTCGCACCTGCGACGGGCGCGGTCGGATTTGTAGAATCCGGAGTTGCGATAGCAGGGGTTTGACCATCAGTTGACGGCTGGGTCTGCGCTTGAGCACAGAGACCCGTGGCGGCAAGAATTGCCGCGCTAAGTATCAGCTTTTTCACTAGTTTTCTCCTTGGCTATTGCCGGGAAGGAAAACCCCCAGCCGACGTAATAGTTCCCAAAAAATTCTGACAGTCGTGGAGGCGCATTCGACGCCGCATATGTGATTGCGAAGCGCGGGCACACTTCGCTATCGCGGCTGTCGAAACGGCCTCGTCGACCCTAACGAGTTGCCATCACGGCGGCCCAAGCGGCCGATATGGATCTTGACGATGGGGCCGAAATCTAGCAGCCACCGCCGCGGTGACATGACGAGCTTGACTTCACGAAGCATGATTTCACAAGGTCGCCGGACAGCTCTGCAGCGTGATATCACCGGGCCCGCAAAAAGGGTCGAACTGTTTTGTGGCACGGCCTCCTTCAACTGGGCGTTCGGCGACCGAACGCCCAGGATCTGGCCAACTATGTTCCTTGTGTCCAAATACTCACTTTGATGACTTGGCTGCCTTTCCAGCAGGCGCCTTTTTGCCATCGCCACTCTTTTTCGGCGTTGAAGTTTGAAGGTGCTTTGAAGCTTCACTACCCTTCTTGGCGAGGGAGTCTTTTCCACCTGCTTTGGTTGTGGCCATCGTCATTGTCCCGGTTGATCACACAGTTGCGGAAACGGAACGTGTACGCCCTTCGCAAGTTCCAACCGATCGTGCACTGTCCACTGGTTCCAGAGCCTTTAGCCTGCATCAAACTCCATCGGACATGGAACCGCATTAATGCGACGGCATTGTTGAGCAAGGAACCTGAAAGGGCCAAGTCACCAAACCGCCTGTCGTGCAAGCTTGCTGCGATCCACGACCAGAAGCGCGGTGGGGGCGAACTGCATCAACTCGCCGAAGGTCGCACCCCGTGCAATCACATACGTTGGAATTCTCCCAACCTGCCCATCTCGTGGCCAAGAGCCTGATTGGCCGCCGCTTCCTGGTTTCAGGATGCGGCGGCATTATCGTGGAAACGGAAGCCTACGCCCCCGACGACCCAGCGTCGCATAGTTTTCGGGGTCCCACTGCCCGAAACAAAGCAATGTTTGGAAATCCTGGAACTGCCTATGTCTATCGGTCCTACGGTATCCATTGGTGCCTCAACTTCGTCTGCACCTGTGGCAGCGCGGTCTTGATCAGGGCTATGGAGCCGCACTGGGGCCTGGATGTGATGCGGGAGAGGCGTGACGTTTCAGATGACAGAAGCCTGTGCTCTGGACCGGGAAAGCTCACTCAAGCGCTTGGAGTGGACGGCGGCTTCGACCGATGGGCCCTCGACCAATATCCGTTCGAACTAGGCGCGACCAGGATCGACGATCTCAACATCTTGAGCGGCAGGCGTGTCGGCATCACCCGCGCGGTTGACATCCCGTGGCGCTTTGGTCTTGGCGGGTCGCCATTTCTCAGTCGGCCTTTCAACTGAGTTTTGAAGCCGAAGACTCTTTCGCTCGTTTCTCCGTTGGTGGCAGACACAGGATTGGATTCGAGAACTCTTTGAAGAGGCAATCGCAGCCCTTCGCAGACCGCTGTGGCAGGCAACGAGCCTCGGCCGGTCCTGAAACACCGTCAATCGCCAAATGTGGCGAGTGACAGCTACTCCGTTCTCCATCAGTTTCCAGCCTTAAAGCTAGATGGAGAAGAGCGGTGAAAGGGTCTGGGGGTTCTCTGGGCGGTGCAGTTTTTCCGAACGCCCCTTCGCTGGACCGACCTGGAACGGGTCGAGCTGGTGCACATCACGGCGAACTCATCCAGGGCGTCTTCCAGGATGAAAGAGGACGGCTCCACCGTGGCCTGATAACGCTCCCGCTCAGCCACATGAATTCGCTCGCTCTATTTGAGGTTGCCGACGAACAAGGCGTCAGCGTGGTGCCGCCGGAAAAGATGAAGGCCGCTAAAGCGGCGCTCCTCACTCTAAGGCACCTCGACAGTCATCATCTGGGCGGCCTTCTTACGGTTGAAAGCGCAATTCCGGTGGGCCATGGATATGGATCCTCAACCGCCGATGTCGTTGCCTCGATACGCGCCGTTGCAGATGCATTCGAAATGCAGCTTCGACCCTCGGTCGTCTGTCGCCTCGCGGTAGAAGCTGAGCGAGCAAGTGACGCCATAGCCTTTGAGGACCAAGCCGTCCTGTTTGCACAGCGCGAAGGGGTAGTGATCGAGCATTTCGGAGATGCGCTGCCCCCGATCTGGGTGATCGGCTTCAAAGCAAATGACGGCCAGTTGGTGGATACGCTCGCGTTGCCGCCCGCTCGTTACTCCAGTGAAGAAATCCAGACATTTGCCATGTTGAGAGGGTTGGCAGCGCGCTCGATAAAGTACCAGGACCCACACCTGTTGGGGCAAGCGGCCACACTCAGTGCAAAAATCAGCCAACGCCATCTAGCCAAGGCCCAATTCGCAACGGCGCTTGGCATCGCCAACAATTTTGATGCGTGCGGCGTACAGGTCGCCCACAGCGGATCTCTCATTGGCATCATCCTGGACGCAACGGCTCCCGGTGTTGCCGGTACTGCGCGCAACATTGCTGAGGCAGCGGCAACAGCCGGTTTCAAAGACGTCGTTGTGCAACCGATCTATTCAGTGAGGAGGCCCAGTTGAGATTTGATGCCGATTACTTCGAGGCGCTCGAGACCCCCCGCATGGCCCGGTTGGCAGCGAATGTCGTTGCCGCAGCCTTTCCATTGATGAAGCTGATGCCCGCCCGCTACATCCTCGATCGGGCTGAAGCAGCCGGCGAGCTTAAGGGAAAGGCACATATAGTCGAAACGACGTCAGGCACATTTGGCATG
This sequence comes from Aminobacter carboxidus, assembly GCF_014863355.1. Taxonomy (GTDB): domain Bacteria; phylum Pseudomonadota; class Alphaproteobacteria; order Rhizobiales; family Rhizobiaceae; genus Aminobacter; species Aminobacter carboxidus. The sequence continues at coordinate 31,234 of NZ_JACZEP010000005.1, forward strand.
GCGGTAGCGCTCCTGGCGGCCGCGCGCGACTATCGCTTGACGCTCGTCACCGCATCGACGCTGATGGATTCCAAGTACCAGGCACGACTTCAGCGTCTGGGCGCCGAGGTCATCGCACTTGACGATCCTCGGGGCGACGGCAACCAAAAGGGCCGGCTCGAAAGTCTGGACGGCATTCTGCGCCAAGTTCCGGATGCCTTTTGGACGCGCCAGTACGACAGTGACGGCAACTGGCTGGCATATGCTCGTTTGGCCGATCTCTTTGTACGTTCAATGGGCCAGATCGACTGCCTGGTTGGATGCGTTGGAACCGGCGGATCGCTCTGCGGCACCGGCACCTTTTTGCGATCGGTGTTCCCCGATCTCAAGATCATTGGAGTCGACACCCACCGCAGCATCTTGTTTGGACAGCCGCTTGGAAAACGCGTGCTGCGGGGACTGGGAAACAGTGTCTTGCCCAAAAATGTTCGCCACGAGCTGGTCGACGAAATTCATTGGGTCGGGGCATATCCAGCGTTCCATGCCGCCCACCGCTTGTTCCGGCAACATGGCATGTTCATGGGCCCGACCAGTGGCGCGGCCGCGCTGGTCGGGCAGTGGGTAAGCAAGACCAATCCAGAGGCACGGGTAGCAGTGATCATGCCAGACGAAGGGCATCGGCATGCCGACACCGTGTACAACGATATCTGGCTTTCCACTTTGCCCGGTTGGAGAACTCCCGCATCTGCTTTCCCGACGAAAATCTCGAGAATTGAGCCCAAACCGGAGACAGCGTGGACCCGTTTTGACTGGCGCCGACGCAGTCTCGAAGACGTGATGCAGCTCCAAACGACCGATCGATGAGGATATCTACGTCAGTTGTTGTGATTCAAAAACCAACTCCACGCATCGGCAGTCGTGTCAAACGACTCATAGCTTGTTGCAGGATCGGTCGATCGATCGAGATCCTTGAGGCCACCAGCCGTAACAACTGCAATGACTTTTGATCTGGGTTCTATTACACCACGGTCAGACAGTGCTCTTATCGCCATGAGAGGGGCCACTGATGCGAGTTCTGCGAATATCCCCTCACTGGCGGCGAGGCAGGACTGCATATCGATCAGCCCATCGTTGGATACCGGCACTGCCTGGCCTGACGATTCTCGAATTGCCTTAAGCGCCTGATAGGTACTGCGCGAAGTGCCAATAGACACAGCGAGGGGATCGAAACGAACCTCCTGTTCCAGCACGTGATCCGTTCCTTGGGCGAGCGAGGCCGACAATGAACCGTGAACCTCGGCAGCAACCATCTTAGGCAACCGGTCGATGAGGCCGTCATAAAACAGCTCCTTGAACCCGGCCCACACGCCTGAAAGAGCGTCGCCATAACAGACAGGCATGACGCACCAGTCGGGAACATCACCGGATCGTTGTTCGATGATTTCGTATGCGATCGTCTTGTAGCCCTCTATGGCGAGGGGATGACCACCCACGACAGGCGCGCTGAACGGAGACGTGATGAACCAGCCAAACCGCGCTTGGGCCTCCGCGAGGAATTTCCATCGGTCCACCTTCTTTGCCAGGGAAAGGACAGTGGCGCCATGTTTCCTGATCTGGGACAGCATTGGGCTGGCGGTGCCGGCAAATGTTGCCACGACACAGTCCATGTCAGCTCGCGCGGCGTAAGCCGCTAGTGAAGCACCGGCATTGCCGGACGATGCCGTGGCCACCACCTTTGCACCTTGCGCACGCGCAATCGAGACCGCGACCGTCGAGAACCTGTCTTTGTATGACCATGTCGGATTACGGCTCTCATCCTTTATGAAAAGGTTGGCCGTGCCCAATGATGCCCCTATCCGCGGACAGGCGACCAGAGGCGTTAGCCCTTCGCCTAGTGTGACGACGTCCTCGTCTGCGCAAGGCAGCCTTTGGCCATATTTCCATAATGACGAACGACCATGTTCTTCCTTGGCAAAACCGCGAGTGATCGCCGGCCGATCGTAGATTGGTGCCAGGTTTGCAGGTGCGACCGGCGCGCAGAGCGGACACCCCCTGGAGTCGATCGTCAATGCTGCGGGATAAATTGCCTCGCATCTGATGCAGGAATAGCCTGTTGCGATCGTCACGCCAGAAACTCCAGGCAAGCTTTGCCGGTGCCGGCGTGTACCACGACCAGATCGTGCGGAATGGACCGGAATGCCGTGATGCTCGACTGCTTGCCATGGTCTTCAGATGCAGCCTTTCTAACCTTTTGAAGCTGAAATGCTTGCTCCATCATTCCTCTCAAAGCTATGGGTCCATTCTCGCTCAACTCAAGCAGGCGCATCAGTTGAAGTCAACAGAAATGACTCCTAAAGTGTGCCATTCTATAATGGTCAGGAAAGGCGCAGCCCCATGAACCTACGTCAACGGCTTGGCTTGAATGTGCGTCGGCTTCGGAAAGAACGAGAATTGTCGCAGGAGCGCCTGTCGCTTTTGTCCGGCCTCTCTCGTGCGTATGTAAGCAGTGTTGAGACCGGGCGCCGGAACGCGACGCTGGACACGCTGGAAATCCTGGCGAGGACCCTTGGAGTCGAAGGATGGGAACTCATTCGATCGCCGACGGAGTTTGATGCGAGCGTTCCGCCCGAGCATGACGGCGAAGAAAATTGATACTTTCTGAGATGCTTTCAAAGTTGGTTCTAAGACAAAAAATGGCTATTGACCGCTCCCTCCCATACGATCTTTAGTTATCGAAATCATATATTCAATAGTACCTTCGTTTCATTGAACTTCATGCCTCTCATACTAGGATTGCGCTCTCCGTGCTGTCCAAACCTTGGGAGACCTACGATACGGATCGAAGACGAAAGACTAATCCTGGAGCTCGGGCAGGCTGCCTCTGAGATTTCGCAAATCAAGACGACAGCCGAGGTGCTGAGCACACTCCAGGGCCATCTGGCCCGCTACGGCTTCAGCGACCTTTTGATTACTGGCCTGCCGGTTCCCCAGGATCGATATTGGCACCGCGAGATCCTCTGTGATGGGTGGCGTCAGGAGTGGTATCGTCGCTATGTCGAAGAGGGACATTTTCAACATGACCCTTGTGTCGCTCGATGCAGGCATCGAGCCTTTCCCTTTTTATGGAGCGACTTGCAACCCGAGCATATGTCGCCGCGTGCCAAGCTCGTAATGGATGAGGCGCGGGATTTTGCAATGAACGAGGGGCTGTGCATACCGATTCACATCCCCTTCAGAGGGCCAGCGGTTGTGAGCGCGGCCGGGGACAGAATAGATTTATCTCCATTTGCACGGCCTCTGATTGAAGCTCTGTGCTTGAAGGCCTTTCACGCAATCTGCCGGCTTGAAGGCCTCCTTGAGCTCGAATGCGGCCCAATCCTGGGGCAACGAGAAGCCGAAGTGCTTCAGTGGAGTGCCGCAGGCAAATCCGCGGAAGTCATCGCGATCATACTGAATGTGTCTAGATACACCGTTGAATCGCACCTCCGCCATATCCGTGAAAAACTCGGTGCAAATAACGTACAACGAGCGATTACAAAAGCTCTGGTCCTTGGAGAAATCCAGGCCGGCAATGACCAAATTTGGCGATAGCGACTGATACTGCGGCTGCTTTACAAAACTGGCAGGAGGCCGCCATGGGTCGCATCTTCGTTGTCGATTGGTCACACCGCAAGCTGTGGCAGCAACAGCTGGAGCAGCATTTCAGGCTACGCCATGAAATCTATGTGGTCGAACGAAAGTGGCAGGCACTTGCGCGTCCCATCGAGATCGAGATGGACGCGTTCGATACGGAGAATGCAATTTACCTGCTTGCTCTGGATAACGCCGGCGACGTTATAGGAGGGTCGCGGTTAGTCCCAACGACGCAACCGCATCTGCTGGGCGATGTCTTCCCGCAACTTGCCAATGGCGCACCGCCCCGCGCCCCTGACATCTATGAATGGACCCGCTTCTTCATATCAAATCCGCATCGTACCGCTGACCGGTCCGCGCGCCTGGCAGGGGAGGTACTCTGCGGTTTGCTGGAGGCCAGCCTGCGGCTTGGCGTTCGAAAGATCAGCGTCGTGTGCGAAGCGTTCTGGCCGGATCGACTAAGGGCGCTCGGCTGGCAAGTGGAGGTTCTAGGTGAGAGTATGCAGCGCGAAGACGGCGAGATAGTCGGCGCACTCATCGAGGTCTCACAAGTGGCGCTGGAAGGCACCAGGCGCTTCTATGGAGTGGAAGGAGTGGTACTCCATCCATCTGGCGTTCCACCGTTATTCCCTGCGCGCAACGGGCACGAGGCATAAGTCTCAATGTTATGCAGCCAGACCTAGAACCCTTGCGAGGCTGCAACCGTCAGTGACTCGACTGCAAACCTCAACGGCGCAAAGATAAATGGTCGGTCACGGCGCTTGGAGACATCGGGAGGTACCCTCAATGCCCCTAGGTGAATGTTGCTACAATCCTTACGATCTGGATTTGATGGCTCGAGTACTGGCAAAATGCCTGCCACCAGCTGCAACGAAGGCAGAGAAGGAGCGCCACGCTGCTGCGCTGATTTGCCTTTATGGCACAGGCATTACCAATGAGGCGCGCCTGTTGGAATTGCTCACCGAAGGCAGCCACAAACCGTATCACGAGGTGAAAACTGCTGCGTGAGCACCCAAGCTTCGGCGATGGGAGTCCGCTGCACCCGCCGTGCAGCGGATTGGACTTCAGGCGGTTTGTTGCACGACCAGGGTCAAAACTCCGTCGGGCGTCACGCCAGCGGCAACCACTTGCGTCGGATTCATTCCAACCGCCGCCAACGTCATTATCGCTTGCCTGGATTGGGAGATGGTGTTTTGCAGGTCGTGTAAATCATCAGCGTCTGTTTGTTCAATAATGTCTTCCACATCCTGCTTTGTCGGTCCTGACAAAGTTTCGAATTCAACAATGACAACATCAATGTACGTATGATCGGGGCCAAGTTGGGGCTCCGCAGATTCCAAAGTTTGCTCAGGCTGTGAACCCGATTGTTCCTGTGCAACGGATGGCGACGCGCTGAGAGCCAGGACGACGGCTATCACGACGTTCGAGTTTGACATTGTAGCCTCCTCCAGCTTGGCTTTCGAAGGGCCTGCCGGGAGGGGATCTCGGCAGGCCCCATGCTGGAGCGTTTATGACGTGTGGGGACACGGAGGACACGCTCCAATGATAAAACGCCACGTCCTCGGTCCTGGTTCCCCCTTCGCCACGGTCACCCTGCCGGGCAAAACGGAAAGCCGCTCGGATAGCTGCAATACACAACTCAGGTACCGCTGCTGTTTACGCCAGCAAAAACGTGCGTCGGCCACACCACGGGACGGTTGGAAGAAGGGCCGTGCCACGCGCCCGGGTGCAAGACCCGCGCAGGGAAGTTGGCACAACCGATGGAACCATTCCCTGACCCTGGAGTTGAATGCGCCGGAGGCGCGGACGGCTCCCAGGAGTCGATCAGCGTCGTCCATCGGAACGCGATTTCAAGCGACCGTTTCCATCACTTGCGCGACCCCCGACAGGTTCGCATGAACCGGACAGATGTTGGGCATTTCGAGCGCTGCCATGGCTTCGGTCCTACTTAGGGAGGTTCCCTGTGTTTAGGCGACCAATCAAGGTGGGAGACTTCGTCTATTTGCGGTTGGAGGTGCGCCATAAGCTGGAAGACGACCAGCTGATTGTAGTTGTTCCCAGCCTGGGCCCAGTCACAATCCACGAGAGCGATATTCGCGCGATTGAGGCTGACTCAGATTGCATCCTGCCCAGGGATAGCTGAGATCTCTGGTCCTCACGGTAAACGGATGCGCCTAAAGCGGTCACGATGACACCATTCTAAAAAACGGAGCAATGCTGAGTTTCGTAACCGGCACAACGCGCACGCACAGCCACTACCTGCGGCCGCATCATGAGTGCTGGCGCGCCGCGCATTCCTTGTTTAGTCAGCGAGCGTTCCAGTTTGGCTGGTGTTCTGATCTATCATCTCGCCATAAAACTCCGCCGCACCCCACGCTACGGCTGCCAGAAGCAGCGCACCAATTAACACCAACAGCATCTGCAAGCCTCTGTTGCCTTGGCGGGCTTTCCAGCCGGGAATGATCTTGGGCATCGTCTCCTCCTTGCCTGTAGAGTGGGTCTGCGAGATTGATCGCCATCACTTGTGGACAACTTGACCTGCTGCTCAGCGAACAACGAGCACCGGAACCTTGGAGTAGTGCACGACTTCCGCCGTTTGGCTTCCAACCAAGAGCCTTCCCACACCGCGGCGACCGTGAGAGGCCATGACGATGAGGTCGCAAGCGTGTTTTGCCGCGTTCGCCACTATCGCTTCGGCCGGAGAGCCATGGGATGCGTGAACAGCCTCGAAGCTTGGACCGATCCTGGACGCCGACGCCTTCGCCAGGTCATCGGCATGGCGTTGTTGGGCTTCAGACCACGAAGCCATTGTGGCGGGACTATTCAATGGATATGGCTCCGTCACGGTAATCACCGTGACCTTGCTTCCAAGGTTCTTTGCCAGCATCAGCCCATGATCAACGCCCCTTTGGGCGAGTTCCGAGCCATCGGTCGATATCAGAATGTGATTGTACAATTCCGCCTCCACTGCTCTGTCTGGTTTGACCATCAGTCAAAATGGCACCTGATGCCATTGGTTACGCACGCCGCATTCAAGGTCGGCCCGCAACGTGTCTCGGTTGATTGCGCCTGATCGTTGTGGACGCCTGCGCAAGCTTAAACCATCACGACTGCCAGAAGCGTGCCCGCTTCATCCGGTAACCAGGCTGCTCGCTGCCGCCCTGGCGGACTGGGTACCGTTACGCGTTTGCGCCCGGATGACTGCAGGAAGGCCTCATCAACAGCTTGATTGTTTGCGTATTTGTCGGCGGACCGCCTGCCAATTGCTGCTCTTGCAGAGGCGTTGTCATTGGATCGCGGTAATTTGGCGCCGGCTTGCGAGCTGCGATATCAAATTTGTACGGCATCGCTTGCTCCTCCTGTTCCTGAGACAACATACGGTGCCGCCGAAGGTTCCTTTGATAGTACGGGCCGCTCGCTCTCTCGTGGGTCGAAGCCCAATGCACGTGAGCACCGGCCGCAAGTCGACGGCCGCATAGCTGGTTGCGTCCCCCTGTCGCGTAAAGCCCAGACAGCGCCGACCAAACCGACACATCCGGAAAGGAAAAATAGTCGCTTGACAGATCCAAGCCGGCTCTGCCGCCTCCCGCGACATCTGTCGGTGCGCCGGCATGGCTAGCCAATTCCGGTCTTGATTGCGTCAAGCGCGAGCGCGGCCTCGAGCAAATGGCTTGAAACTGGAGCGGACCGGTAACTCGCCAGCCTCATAGGCAGCGCTTCACATACTCTTGCCTTCAACCCTTCACAGCCAGTACCTATCCGCCGACAGTGACCTCAGGGCCGAACTGTAGCACGGGTCCGTCGCTCACCCCTTTTCCAGCCAGATCGAGGGCCTCTGCAAGTGTGGCTTTGGCATAAAGCGGATGTCTTGTGACGTCTTGGCTTGTCTCGAAGACAAAAGCGATCTGACGACTGTTGTTGCCCTCGTCGATGACGAGGGAAACCCGGCCGATGGTTTCGGGTGCGTAGCCTGTCTTGGTGGAGGCCTCTTTTCGGGCAACCTCTTCGGTGACAGCAATAACGGAAACAAAGTTCATCGCCCGCTTTCATGTTGAATCTTGCGATCTCACCACAATGCTCTGCACGTCGCCGGTTAGCACAAACGAACGGACTAGACCGTGCTAGTCGATTGCTGCCAGAATTTCGGCATCCACACAGAAGTCGACAAAAGCCTGGCGAGCTTCCGCCACCGTACCAATCCCTGATTCTGCTCGCGTCAAGGCAATGCCGGCGCGGTGAGCCATTTCTGGATACATCCCGCCGGGCCATTCCGACAAGAAGGACCACGCATCATCAGTCGAAGAAATTGCGATGGTGCGGCCTTCGAATGCAATCCAGATGATTTCGAATTCCATGGCGGCTCGGCTCAGATGCCCAAGCGGGGTGGTAGCTGGCGCGCTTCAATCGAGCCAAAGCCCCCGTTTGCAAGTAGCTAACAATAACACCACAGCCATTCCTCCACGCAAGCCTGACAGTAGGGGCCGCCGATGAAGCCGTCATGTGACGACCGGTTGAGCAGCTGGCGTCCCGCGAGGCGCCAACGGGAGGCGCCGATGCGCTCACCAAGTCGCGCGCGATGATACAGGTCAATTCGCGGGCTGTTCCGGTACGTCGCCAGGGCGGATGATACGCGTTGTCCCGGTGTCTGGCGGCGGCTCTTCGATGTCCTGGTCGCCAGTCTTCGGCGGGGTCAAAACACCCTTGCAGTCCCCCAGTGAGTTTTGAGAAGGTTGAGCCTGTTTGGACGTGTCGGCTGTCGGGTCTTCGCTATGATCCTCAGGCTTGGCCTGACAAGGATCAGCCGGAAGGGCTTCTTCTCCGCCATTTGAGAACTGCGCCGTTGCCAACCCTACCGTCCCCAAAATGCACGCCACCACAATGACGGACCATTTCAGCCGTCGACAAGCGCCCATTTCAAAATGCGTCCCTGCACTGCCGGCAGTGGGACCAGGATGTTTCAGCGGAGCGGGCACTTCCGGTGGAGATGCTGGTGGTACCTGGTTGGGTTCTTCCTCGGGATAGGGCACCGGGCCGGGAGAGGGTGGTGGAACACCAGGCGGCTCTGGTGGCGGTGTTTCAGGCGCAGGAGGCGGACGCGCCGGCTCGGGATTGGGATTGTCAGGCGTAGGCGTGGGGTTGTTCGGATCAGGACTAGGCATTTTCAGCTCCCATGACCGTTGGGGTTCTGCCTATCCAATCCGCGAGCTTGCTAACTGTTCCCCACTCGAGCTGTCACCATCACGTCGGATCGGAGATCTATGCCTTGCTGTTTTCCGCTTTTGCTGCCTCTATCCTGTCCGCCACCACCGGTTTGGCCACGCGGCTGAGCCATATTGAACTCGTTGTGAAGGATTACGCGTATGCCGACTGGGACCGTGAAATGGTTCAACAGCGCAAAGGGCTTTGGGTTTATCCAGCCCGACGACGGTGGGCAGGACGTTTTCGTCCACATTTCCGCTGTCGAACGTGCTGGACTTTCCACCCTCGTGGATGGCCAGAAGATCCAGTATGATATCGAGCAGGACCGACGCACAGGTAAGTCGTCTGCCGGAAATCTCAGCAAAGCAGGCTGACTTTTTCTCGCGCCCAGCGCATAGATGCTAGGAAACCGCGGGTCAGGACGGCATTTGCGCGCGTTCGGTGAGCGCGCGCAACAATGGAGTATGCAGTTTTCGTCGAATGGCATTTAGCTCACTGTCCCGCCCATTCGACATCGGCATTCGCCAAGCAGAACGCAATCAGTTGCGTCCTGCTACGCCGGAACAAGCCGACCGGCAAAGCGTTGACCTCAGTCGATATGGTAACTGGGAGAGCGCCATGGATGTCACCACACTTCTGCTAATCATCCTCATCATTTTGCTAGTCGGAGGAGGCGGTTTGTACGGTCGAGGTCGGTGGTATTAACCGCCGACTAAAATCTGGTCGCTTACTGCGATGCCTTACCCGCCAGCGGGTAACTGCGGCTGTGCATCCATCGATTGAAAACACGCTTGGCCGCGATTTGTTGCGGGCTAGTGAATTGCTCTGACCGCTCAAGATGCCGTGATTTTCGTTCTCGATGGGAACTGGATCGCAATGCATTCGTTGGCGGTCAAAGGAATACGAAAATGGCCGATGGCGAGCCCACCAAGATTGAAGACTTCACGGCTCGGCGTTTGATGAAGGAAGGCAATGTCACCGAGGAGCAAGCTCGGCAACTGATCGCCGTTCTCGGGTACGATTGGTCTTCGCTTATGCGAGAAGCCAGAATATTGGCGAGGAAATAGCCCAAGACTTCGAAGTTAGCCGATCCTGCGGATACGACCCTTGTCCAAGCGGAACACGCCGTCCGTCCCGCCCTGTTGTTCGAGATCGGTTAGAAGCTCGTCCCAAACACCAAGATGTTGGCCGCAATCCTCACACGAGATCGGCGTATGCGGCTCGACATTTTCAGGAATACTTAGGCGAATCATCCCACAATAGGGACATTCGAGCTTGTGATTGAGGTACTGAGCGTCGCCCATGATCAGATCCTCTGGCTGTGCCCCAAGCGTATTCAGGACAGAGCGGATTTCAAGAGGATTTCACAACTGTCGCGTGCCAAAGCTTTCCTCGCCGCGCAGGGCCATCACTTTCAAAATGGGTTTGACCGGTACGGCGCCCTTGTTGCCGGAGCCTATAAGCGTGGGGAACCCTTCGGCGTCGAGCTTGCTGCGCGATGGGCCGTAGCGCTTGATAATCGCGGCGGCCTCGGCACGGCTGACGTCGTATTTGCGGGCGAAAGTCATCCACCTCGTATTCCTGCTTCGAGGAAACGAGCTTGCGGTCTTCGGCCTCTCACTCCATGTCAGGCACTTCGCCGGCCCGATAGAGGATCGTGGGTTCCCCATACTCGCCGATGGCCGGGTTAGCTTCCCGGCTCCATGCGATGACGCCGGCGTGCTCGCTCTCGATCGTCTTGGCTAATCGCCTGGCTGCATCTTCGCTCTGCATCTGGCGAGGTTCGAACGCGGGCTTCAGGTCGCCTTCTTCGTCGCGGTTGAACGCGGCCACGACGATCAGCTTCGGCATCTTCTGCTGTGGGAGGATATTGCCAGTACCCGACATCGAGGGCCTCCTAGACCAACGACGCCTGGGGTGGTGGAGCTGTAACGAGCTGGCTCGGCGGAAGATCCACAATCGTTAGCATGTCGTCAGGCAGCGGACGCTGTAGCTTGCTCGCCTCGGCCCAAGGTGCAGTCAGCCACGTTTCAATCTCGGCCGGCGTCGTCAGAATAACCGGCATTGCCTTTTCGTGGATCGGGGCAACGACACCGTTCGGACTGGTGGTCAGGAAGGCATAGACCTCCCAGTCGAGTACGCCGTCGCGAATGGTCCGGGCGCCGCGCCAAGGCGTCCACAATCCCGCAAAGACAGCAAGCGGCTGGCTTTCGTTGAGCGCGAACCAGAAATTGCGATGTTTGCCGGTGAGGGGGTCTTTGTCGCCTTCAACAGGGCTCGGCTCGGCGAAACTTGTGAACGGCACCACGCAACGGTTTTCGACGCCGAGAAAAGGTGCCCAGTGCTTGCTGTCGGTTCGTCTGATGTTGGTGACGCCCTTGTCGGGCTCTTTCTCCAGCAAAGCTTTGAAGTCGACGGCCTGGCCTTTCGCCTCCAGCTTTGCAGCACGAGCCTTGGTCGCCTGGAATTGAACGTTCGACGCTGTGGGCATACCCCAGTTGAGCATGGCAATCTGGCGGCGGGCTTGGAAGTTGCGCACCACAGGCCCGTTGCGACCCGGGTACGCGTCGATCGATGGTTCGAGGTTGCCGGCAATGTCGTCGAGCGCCTTGGTCAGCGCGCGCAATTCGTCTTGGGTCGATGAGAAATTGTAGACATTGCACATGGGTTGCGAAATTGGTTTGAGGCGCGGGCGGCGTCAATTGCGGCTGCACATAGAAGCAGCGGGCAAGTGGCGAGGAGTTCAGGACAACTGGGACCTTGCAGTCGGCATCGGTCGTTTGCCATCGACGATGTCGATGAACGCCTGCGCCGACTGGATGATCATCTCGGCCGCAGCCTTGGAAATCACATACTCGACCATGTTGTCGTCACCATCGATCATGCCGAACAGTCCATAGATATGGCCGTCGTGGCCGTCAAACGCGTCGACATTGACGGCGACCAGACCAACAGGATCCGATTTCTGAACTGGTTTCCTAGGCATGTCTTGCCTCTTTTCCTGTGAAATCAAATACGAGGGGCGGGCGCCTTTACTGCTGTGCGGTGTACTGTTTTCCCTCGGCTTTGTGCTCATAGCAAAACCAATGGGGTGCTTGCTTGCCGGTGGCGAAGCCCCAGCCGCCGTCTTTCTTGCAGCCGGGGTGTTCGCAAAAATGCTCATAAATGCCGCCCGCCTTGCGGGGTGCGGTGTTTTGCTCGTCGCTCATACCCATATGTTAGCGTGATGTGAATTGACTCCGCAAGGCGTTTGTTCCTATTTCGTTCTCATGCCCTCGCCTTACAAATCAAAACCTTTCCCGCTGTCCAATTTGAATGATGGCCAGCAGCTCGTGCGCGTCAGGTGCGCTTATTGCAGGCGCACGCACCACTACTTCCCGAGCGATCTGATCCAGATATTCGGCGACGTTGACGTCGACTCGCTGATGACACGCATGAGATGCGAGGCCAGTGGCGACCACGGGTCCTTGAAAGTTGAAGCGATATATCCCTCTGGCAAGGAGGCGGTTGGGCTGAAGATCAGGCGCCTGGTGTCGATCAAGATCCGGCGCGAGCCTGTCTGGCGAGAGGAATAGCTATGTCGCGCCGTCCCAGCCGACGCGAGCATCTCACAGACAGCGAGATCGAGGCTATTGTTCTGGCTGCGGTGCCCCTGCGCAAGGCCATTCAAAGGTGCTTCATGACCCTGAAGCCGTTCAATGAGACATACTCGCTGTTGGACGAACATGTTTCCAGGCTCGACGCAGTGTTGCAGAAAATCACCGGCCGATCCATCGATTACCGGGGTCCCGATCTTGGGCTCCTGCCTCCAAAGCCGAACGGGCCTTGAGACAACCCATCCGTTCAACACAAGCCGCCTCAGAGACAGGCCATCGTTGGCGGCCTTCCAAATGGTTTACGATGGACGCGGCGCGGAGTGGTGGTGAAACTACGCGGCTACCCAGTCCTTGGCAGCACGCGCCACCGTCGCTTGAATTGCCTCAGCGGCGACAATGCCGCGTGCGCCGGCGAAAGCCTCGAATTGCTCGCGAGCCGCCTCAGCCGTCGCTATCCCGTTGATTGCATCCAGGCAGGAGTTCAGCGCCATCGTGTGCGACCAGTCGCGAGCACCCACCCAGTCGGTGAGCACTCGATAGGCATCCAAGACGCTTTCGACGTCAAAGGGAAAGCCGAGGCCTACGAAGATTGTCACGGGTTCGCGGAATTCCATGGCGCTCATTCATTCCTCCAATGTTTGGGCTGGAGCGTAGGGCGAAAACTCCCATGCGCTCGTCACAGCGCCGGTTAACACGCGACTGCGCCGCGGGTTCCATCACATTCGATCGGCAAGAACGAATTGCGTTGCGAGCTTCCCGAAACCATCACTTCGGTGAGGCCTTCAAACCCAAGTGAGACGATGGGCACGACGTTCGCCGGGACCAGATCCCGCGTCCACCAGCCGTTGCCGAGTGCGCCGCCGTCGAAAGACACCCTTGACCTCGCCGTAGCATAAATAGCGCGCCGCGCGTGCCGCTGGGGATCAGGAAGCCACATTCGGCGCTATCATCAAGGGGAGGCAGGTCAGAGGAGAAGGAGCTTAAGATAATGAGCGCCTGGTTCCGATACGAGCGTCGCTTCGGGCGGTGGTGCCCAGTTGTCTATCACGAAGGAAAGCCCGGCGTCCCGAAGGGCGAGGAGGAGATGTTCACCGCTGCGGTACATGTCCCCGCCGATTGCATAAATGCCCGTGGCGAGCCTATGTTCGGCAGACTGCAGGCGAAGTTCCAGCCACCGAAGAGTGCTGAATGATGGCAAGTTTGGTGTACGGATTCTTCGTGCGGAAGTCGGCATGCCCGGGGCCAGGGAGACGTACACCGCTCCAGAAGATCATTGGCCGATCGGAACGCGTCTGGTGGCGAAGAGCGACCTGCATCGCGCAGCCACCGATAGCTGGTAGCGCGGGTGATAGAACTCGACGGGCTGTTCATTGCAGCAGAGAAGATCGGTTAGGCAACGCCGACTATCCGAGAAGTCTTAGGCCTCACCGGTCTCTCGGGCACTGCCGCAACTGACATAACCCCATCCTCATGGACGGCAATCGGCGTAATGCCGGGCGCAGCCACAATCAGATAGCCGTCGTTAAGTCGGTGGGTCACTTGAAGCCGCACAAGGACATAGTCACCTGCACAAACGGGTCGTTCGCTCATCGAAGCCACTCCGGCTCAACGCCCCCGCGAAAACCGACCTGAGAATAGTTCCCAAAAACTAAGAGAAACTCAATGGCCACGTTGGTTGCTAGGTCGCCGTCAGCTCAACATCTTCCAAGCGCTCGAAGGCGACCACCCAAGGATCAGGCCAGCACCGAGCAATGTTGCACCCCAGGCGACTAGCGTCGAGATAGGCGCAAATTGGGATCACTGAAGGCCGCCCTTATCCTGGATACACCCTGGTTGCGGAACAAATCCCAAGCAGGGAACCAACTGCGGGGTTTTCCGTTATTTTCCAACGAGGACGAGGGGCGTGGTTAGCCCTTTCCCACGCCTACAAAAGCCCCGCCCAGTGGTCTGGCGGGGCTTTCGTTTGCATCGTTGCACGTTCGATGAACGCGCGTGGCAAACAGGCTTCGCCAGCGTCCGGCTTTCGACGGGCAAGCAGCCACCCAAGCGTAATTTGTGCCTGGCGTCGGGGCCTCAGCGGCAGCGCCGATCGTCAGCTTATTTCCGCGACAACCGTACCCGAGATTGGGTCCGTCACGCCGAGGTCGCCGCCGAGGTCCTCGAGCGTGTCGCGAAAAGTGTCGAGAATGCCTATCATCGATGGCCGCGCTGCAGCGAGACTATCCATATCGTCCCACTCGCCGAGCATGCAAAAGGTGCGCTCGCCGGTCTTGATCAAGGCGCCCTTGCGAAAGCCCTTGGCGTTCAAAGATATCTTTTCATGCGCTTCGACGAAGGCCTGCTCCTTGCCTGGCTTGGTTCGGAAGCGGACGATGTTGTAGGCGGTCATTCCTTCCTCCATTGGTTCGCAGTCCATGTACGCTAGGGACGAGCTTCCAGGACCATGTTGAACGGCGTCTCGGTTGCGCGGTGGAAGCGCTTGAAACCGCCACTGGTCACCACCTTGCGCAGTTTCGCCTCTCCGGCCTGGGCTCCAAGCCCGAGCCCTACTTCCTGTGACAGTGACGCAGGCGTGCAGACAAAAGTGGAGGCTGCATAATAGACGCGCCCCACGGGATTGAGGTTGGCGCTCAGGTGATCATGCGCGAATGGTTCAACGATCATCCATGTACCGTCCGGTTTGAGGGAGGTATGTACATGTTTGGCCGCACCGGCAGGGTCGCCCATATCGTGAAGGCAGTCGAAGAATGCCACGAGGTCGTAGGTGCCGGGATAGGTCTTGGCGGCTGCAACTTCGAAGCGCGTATTGGCGCTGACGCCAGCCTCCGCGGCGGCCTTTCTTGCACGCTCGATCGAAGGCTCGTGATAGTCGAAGCCGGTGAAGCGAGAATTCGGAAAAGCGCGCGCCATCAGCACAGTTGACGCACCATGGCCGCATCCAACATCGGCGACCTCGGCGCCACGCTCAAGTTTTGCGACGACACCGTCGAGAGCAGGGAGCCAGGAGTCGATCAGATTGGCATTGTAGCCTGGGCGGAAGAACCGCTCAGTGCCGCGAAAAAGGCAAGCACTGTGTTCATGCCAGGCAACACCCTTGCCCGACTTGAATGCGTTGCGCACCTTCTCCTCGTCGAGCCAGAGAGTCGACATAACCTCGAATGCACCCGCCATGAAGGCCGGGCTGTCCTCGTCAGCGAAAACAAGTTCCTGCTCGGCGTTGAGATAGAAGCGGTCGGTGGCCTCATCATAGTCAACATAGCCGGCAGCCGCCTGTCCAGACAGCCATTCTCTGACCAGGCGCTCTTGGGTACCGGTGCCCTTGGCAAGCTCGGTTGGCGTCATCTTGCCGCCCTCGCGCAAGGCCTTGAACAGGCCAAGCCTATCGCCAAGCAGTACACCTGCCCCAGTAGCAATCGCGCCAAGATCGCCGACCATCTTTCCCAGGAATGCGTCCAGTTTTGCCTGACCAGCGTCCGTCATCGGAATCTCCCTTCGAGCTCGATCCTGACCGCCACTTGCCGTCATGCCGACCAGGCGACGCGGATCAGCTTGGCGACCCGCAAATTGCGGTAGCTGGTGAAGTTTACTTGAACGCAAGGGCGGTCGATAATGCCGAATTGTCATCGAAACGATGCAGACGGCACATCGCGGAGGCTCATCATGGAGATGCACGAGATCCGTTATTTCCTCGCCGCCTCCCAGACGCTCAATTTTCATCGCGCGGCCGAGCTCGTTCATGTCGGCCAGCCGGCGCTGACGCGGGCCATACAAAAGCTGGAAGCCGAACTAGGCGGCTATCTGTTTCACAGGGAAAAGACCCGGGTCCGGCTGACAGATTTCGGCTGCCTGATGCGGACCCACCTGGACGAAGTGTTCCAGCGTTCCGAGACAGCGAAAAGAACGGCGAGAAGTTTTCTGTCCCTGGAAGCCGCGTCGCTGACGCTGGGCGTCATGTGCACGATCGGCCCGCTACGCTTCGTCAGTTTCCTCAATGATTTTCGCGAGCGCCATCCTGGTATCGAGGTGACAGTTATCGAAGGCGCGGCGAACGATCTGACGGACCTCTTGAGAGAGGGGGCGCTGGATATCGCCCTTTTGGCGAGGCCCGAGCCGTTCGACTATGGGCTGAAGGCGGAATCCGTCTACCGCGAGAGCTTCGGCCTCGCCTTTTCGACCGGCCACCCGTTTGAAATGCGCAACACGCTGCATCTCAGCGACGTCCAGGGCGAGACCTATCTGGAGCGCATCAACTGCGAGTACGGCGATCATATAGACGGGCTGTGCAGAAACATCGGCTTCGATATTCAAAGCGCCTTTCGTAGCGAGCGTGAGGACTGGATCTTGGCGATGATTGCAGCTGGCATGGGCGTCTGCTTCATCGCGGAATATTCCACCGGCCATCCAGGGGTCTGTTATCGGCCCGTTGTAGACCCTGAAATCATACGCGAGGTGTCGTTGGTGTCCGTGGCCGATCGATCACATTCGCCTGCTGCCTCGGCTTTTGCCGCGGCAGTGCGAGAGCACGACTGGCAACGGCTCAGCACTGATGCCTGAGGCTCAAACTCGTTCCGCAAGACGAAGGCGAGCTGCCTTTGTCGCATGCTCGATGACAAAAGCGGCGTGAGATCGCCGAGTTCCTATTTCGCGCCGCAAGGCTGGAGCCGGTGCCGAACTTCGCCAGCAGGAGGTACGTGAAATGACTTGGCTTGAATGACCGGGGTGATGAGCGGTCGCCCGTTCTGACCAGCATGCACGAGCATCTTGTGCCAATTCTGGCCCTTCGTTGCACTCCTCCTTTCCGTGGCTCGTGTTGTGAAGGCTTGCGGGCACCGGCCCGAGGGCACGTCAGATCGCGTATAACGCCAGCGTCCGCAAGCCTTCACAATAGCGCTTGGGCAAAAAGCAACGGAGGTCCGGTCTCTAGCTCTAGCGCGAAGTGAGCTTCTCCGCGGCCGTGATATTCTCCGCGTCCAAGTCGCTTAGGTAGGATTTCGCTCTCTCCACAAACGACCCTGAGAGGCCGAACGCTTCAGCCGATCGACGGACAAACACCATTGTCACTTTGTCCGGCTGCGATTTATCAGCGCTGTTTCCGACTGAAGGGTCTTCCAGGTCGCCACCATCATGAGCAATAGCAGGAGGGCGAAGGGAAAGCCGGTCGCGATGGCGCTCGCCTGAAGCGCGGCAAGTCCGCCGCCGAGCAGTAGTGCAATGGCGACCAGGCCTTCGAAAGTGGCCCAGAAGACGCGTTGCGCTACAGGCGCGTCGACCTTGCCGCCGGCAGTGATCGTGTCGATGACCAACGAGCCTGAATCCGAGGAAGTGACGAAGAACACGATCACCAGCACGATACCGATCAGCGATGTCAGTCCGGCCAACGGCAGGGGCTGCAGCAGTCGGAATAGCGACAGTTCAGGCGTGTAGGCCACCACGGTCTCCTGCACTCCCTGATAACCATCGTTCAGGAACTGCGAAAGCGCGGTGCCGCCAAAGGCTGTCATCCAGAAGATTGATACGACCGTCGGTATGAGCAGCACGCACACGATGAATTCGCGCACCGTGCGGCCTCTCGATATACGGGCGATAAACATGCCTACAAACGGCGACCAGGAGATCCACCAAGCCCAGTAGAAGGTGGTCCAGCCATGCACGAACTCGTCATCGGTGCGCCCGAAGGGATTGGACAGGGCAGGCAGATGGGTCACGTAGGACCAAGTGTTGCTGAAGAAGCCGGCGGCGATTTCCCCGGTCGGTCCGAGAGCGAAGACGAAAGCCACCAACAGCACGGCGAGGACCATGTTGATCTCGGACAGGCGCTTGACGCCCGCGTCAAGGCCGGCGACGACCGAACCCAGCGCAACTGCCGTGATGCCGGCGATAAGCAGAACCTTCATTGTGTCCGTCGCCGGGACGCCGTAAAGGAAGTTGAGGCCGGCCAGCGCCTGTTCTGCCCCAAAGCCGAGCGATGTCGCCAATCCGAACAGGGTGGCGAAGACTGCCATAATGTCGATGACATGGCCAATCCAACCGCGAACGCGCTCGCCGAAAATCGGATAGAAGGCGGAGCGCACCGACAGGGGCATGCCCTTGTTATAGGCGGCCAAAGCCAACGACAGCCCTACGACCGCATAGATCGCCCACGGATGCAGGCCCCAATGGTAGATGGTAGCGGCCATGGCGGCTTCGCGCGCGGCCTCGACAGCGCCGGCACTCAACACGCCGTCAGCAACCGGGCCGGCGATGCCCAGAGGCGGGTTGTTGAAGTGATACATGGGTTCTAGCACGCCGAAGAACATCAGACCTATGCCCATCCCGGCAGCGAAAAGCATCGAGAACCAGCCGGCATAGCCGAATTCCGGCACGGCGTCGGCACCTCCGATGCGCACGCGCCCCATCGGCGATAGGACGACGGCGAGGCAAAACAGGACGAACAGATTGCCGGCTATGATGAACAGCCAGTCGAAGGTGGAAGTAAGCCATACGCGCAAGTTACCGAGCGCCGGACCGACGGAATCCCTGAAGATCAGGGTGAAGATGACGAAGCCGACGATGATTACCGCAGAGACGAAGAAGACCGGATTGTGAATGTCCAAGCCCAGAACGCGGATGTTATCCTGGCCGGCTTCCAGGCCATGATCCTCGGTCGCGGTGGTTCTGATAGACGACATGCTTCCCTCCCTAAGATTTGGTCATGCGTCGGTTCGGCCATCGGGCCGTGCGCAAGATGACTCGGTTGCCCTGGCGTCATGGTCCTGATTGCGACATCGTTGCAACAGTTGCGACCTGATGTGCTACTACCCCGGCGCGCAGCAAGGCTATGCCCGAGTTGCCGCCACAACTCGCGCAGATAAGGGAATACCCGAAGAGCTCGACACGCTGTCGGATGGCAAGGTTCTGCTCGTCAAACGCTTCGACCGCGGCGCTGGCGGCGCACGCATTCATATCGAGGACTTCGCCCAAGTTTTCGGTGTCTATTCTGGGCGCAAATACGAGGGCGCGTCATACCATGACATTGCCTCGGCCTTGAGCGCGGCCGTCTCGCCAGCGGCTGCACTGGAGTTCGTACGCCGTCTGGCGCTGGCGACCATTACCGGCAATGGCGACGTGCACCTCAAGAACTGGTCTCTCATCTACCGCGGTGTCTGCGATAAGCCGGAGCTTGCGCCGATCTATGACGTCTTGTCGACCGTGCCCTATATTCCTGCCGACGCGATGGCTCTCTCTATCGGCGGCGAACGCACGTTCAAGGCGCTTGCTGCTCCGCGGGGAAATCGTTCGCAAATCGAGCACGGCTGCCGGAGCCAGCCGTGTTCGATGCGGTGATTGAGACCGTCGACCTAGTCAACAAGTACTGGTGGGACCTTGCCGAACGGCCCTCGTTCCCAAGAAAGTAAGCGAACGGATCGACGAACACGTGAAAACGATGACCCCGATATTCATGACATGCGTCGAATAAAGAGAGGACTGACCAATCCAGTGTACCGTTCAATCGCCAAAATCGGCGCATTGCTGTCCGTCGCATCACGCCGCTGGTGGCGCCTGTAACGACAGCTTACTAGTCAAGCAGAACCCCGCGGCTTGATAATGAGCCCGCGGGGTTCCTTCAAAGGGCGACATGCCATGGCAGGCCTGGGCAGCAGCCAGGACGAGATCATACTCGACTTAGGATGATCCGGCTCGTGACTACGTTTTTGCCGGTCTTCGGATCTACATCAACAGTCGTCAACGTCATGCCGTCAGCACCGACTTTTTCCACGGTGAGCACAGCGTTTCTATCTCCATTAACTTTTTTCGCCCAGCGAATACCGAGGTCTATCGCGTTTCCGCGACGACTACCGCTAAGTGCAGCAGTTCCGGTGCCTGCCCCCACATAGGAGCCGCTATAACTACCACCCTGTGCGGTCAAGTTGGCCTCGACAGTGCGTGAGACGACGATCAGGCCGCGACAGTTGCCGTCCAGTGCCAACGAGGCATCTGCCGCTTGCGACGTGAATTTGCAGGCAACTTTGACCGGCGAAGCATCCGTACGCACTTTGACGGTGCCACTGCCCCTCCACGTTCCTTCCAAGGATTGCAAAAAGTCGGACTCGCTGGCGCCTGCTATGGGAGCCACGAACATGGTCGAGGCAGCAAGTATCATTCTCGCGAGAGATTTCATTTGGTCACTCTTTCATGTTTTGAAGGTGGCCGGAGGGGTGCCGGCTCGAAGTCCCCTAAATAGCTGCGGCATCCTGAACATCGGGAAAACCAGGCGTTCAGGTTGCATTCATCGATTACGAAGCACGCGCTGGGCAAAATTGGGAAGCTGGATCACACCTTGCTTTCCGGCAATCATTGCGATCAGTGCTCGCCGGGAGCGTCAGAAGGGCGACTGGATTGACAACGCCTTTACTCAAACCCAGGCGAACTCGCGGACGAGCCGGACGGCTGTGTCTCAACAGGTCAAAGACGCCGAGAGCGGTGACCGGCTCAAGCACTTTCGGTTCCCCGACAGGGGAAAGATGTCCGGGCTTTCAATAGCCGCGAAGCCGAGCGGCCGACGCTCGGCCGGCCGCCTCGATCTCGGCTTTGACCATCCCTTCTCGCGGCCGCCTCGAAGGGGGCGCAATGCTCCCCTTTGCCATCCGGGAACCTTTAACCGAGCTGCATGCGCTCCATGCGCAGAGCGGCGGCGCGACGATGCCCTTCCAGCCCCTCACTGGCGCTCTGGCGGATCGCCGCCGGTGCGACGGCCTCAACGCCGGAGCGCTCCAGCCACTGATGGGTGCAGACTTTGACGTAAGAGCCAACCCACAGTCCGCCGGTGTAGCGCCCGGCGCCCATGGTCGGCAAAGTGTGGTTGGTGCCGCAGCATTTGTCGGAATAGACGACGCTCGCCATCGTTCCTATGAACAGCGAACCGTAATTGCGCAACCGCTTGGCTATCGCATGCGGGTCGATGGTGTGGATCTGCAGGTGCTCGGCGGCGATGAAATCGGAATAGCCCAACATCGCCGCCTCGTCATCGCACACAACGATCTGGCCGTAGTCTCGCCACGCGGGTGCTGCGACATTGGCGGTTGATAGACCTGAGAGCTGACGTTCGACCTCCACCAGCGTGTCTTGAGCCAGTTTTGGATCGGTGGTGATCAAGCCGACACGCGTACGCACATCGTGCTCGGCCTGCGCCAATAGGTCAGTGGCGATCATAGCAGCGTCGCCCGAGGCGTCGGCGACGATGAAGATCTCGCTCGGCCCGGCGAGCTGGTCGATGCCGACCGGCCCGAAAACCTGGCGCTTGGCTTCGTTGACATAGGCATTGCCGGGCCCAACGATCTTGTCGACGCCGGGAATGGTTTCGGTGCCATAGGCCATGGCGGCGATCGCCTGGGCACCGCCAACGCGGAATATGCGGTCCGCTCCGGAGAGGTGGCATCCGGCGATCATCGACTGATGCGCGTTGGGCGGCAGGCAAGCGATGACCTCGTCGCAGCCAGCCACCTTGGCCGGCACAATGGTCATGACGGGCGCCGACAGCAGCGGATAGCGTCCTCCAGGCACATAGGCACCAATGCGGGCGATCGGAATGACACGATGTCCGAGATGCAGGCCCGGCAGGGGTTCGACCTCAAGCGGGAGCATGGTCGCCAGTTGCGCCTCGGCGAAAGCGCGCACACGCTCGATGGCAAAACGTGTGTCGGCAGCGGTCTGCGGATCAAGTGCTGCCACCGCCGCCTCGCGCTCGGCCATGGAGACCTCGAAGTGCACGACCTCGGCGCGGTCGAAGGTGCGGCTGTACTCACGCAAAGCCTCGTCGCCGCGCTCGCGCACACCGGCAAGCACGCTTTTCACTGTTTGCTCTATCTCGCCGATATCGGCCACGGCGGCGGGGCTAGGAGCCTTGAGATGATGGATGCGGGCGGCGATTTCAGATGAAAGCTGCATGGTTCTGTTCCGGATGACTGCGGTTTCGTGTCGACAGTGAGGGACGGCGACCCGCGACACAATCAGACGCCAGGCAACTGTCTAGTATTCTAACCGGTGAATGCTACCATCTCGACTGAAGGAGCCGCCATGTCGCAAATCGGGGAACATCTACGCGAGCTGCGCCGTCGGCGCCATCTCGGCATCAGGGAGCTGGCGGCACGCTCGGGAATCTCGCATTCCACCATCTCGCTGATCGAGCGCGACCGCATCAGCCCGTCGGTCGACACGCTGAGCGCCATCCTCGACGCACTCGGCACGACCTTGCCGGGATTCTTCTCCGGCATTACCTCGGTGGTGCCGTCATCGCCATTCTATTCGTCGCGCGATTGCATCGAGATTGGCAACCACGACTCGATCTCCTACCGCATGTTAGGTGTGAACTTCCCGAACCGCACCGTATTGATGCTGCATGAGACCTATGCACCGGGCGCCGATACCGGCGAGGCTTTCAGCCACCAAGCCCAGGAAGCGGGCTTTGTCATGACCGGAGCAGTGGAGCTTACCGTAGGCAGCGAAAGCCGAGTGCTCATGCCCGGCGACGGCTATTATTTCGACAGCCGTTCGCCGCATCGCTTCCGCAATGTCTCCAACGAGGCAAGCCAGATCATCAGTGCGGTGACGCCGCCAACCTACTGAGAGTGCCAGGCGGCTCACGATCCGGTCGATATATCGACCAGAGCCTGACCCAGCGGCATCAGGCCTGTTGCCCCCACCTCAGTTGTGCTTTTGTTATCTCCTCCAGAGGTGGAACAAGGATAAGAACATGACTTTAAAAAGGACAATCAGCACGATCGGTGCGGCGGGCCTGGCACTTTCGCTTGCGGCCGGAGCAGCGTCGGCCCGCGATCTAACCGTCGTATCCTGGGGCGGCAACTATCAGGATGCACAAAAGAAGATCTATTTCGAACCCTTCGCCCAGAAGCTGGGCAAGCCGGTGCTAGACGAAAGCTGGGACGGCGGCATCGGTGTTATCGCCGCCAAAGTGAAAGCCGGCGAGCCCAATTGGGATGTGGTGCAGGTCGAAACCGAAGAACTTGAGCTCGGCTGCACAGACGGGTTCTATGAAAAGATCGATTGGGACAAGCTCGGCGGCAAGGACAAGTTCCTGGCGGCGGGGGCGCATGACTGCGGGGTCGGCGCCATCGTGTGGTCGACCATGCTGAGCTATGACGGCGACAAGCTGAAGGACAGCGTGCCGACCTCATGGGTCGATTTCTGGGACACCGGCAAGTTCCCCGGCAAGCGCGGTCTGCGCCGCGGCCCGAAATACTCGCTTGAATTCGCATTGATGGCCGACGGCGTGAAGCCGGCTGACGTTTACACCGTGCTGCGTACGCCGGAAGGCATCGACCGCGCCTTCAAGAAACTCGACGAGATCAAGAAGGACGTGGTGTGGTGGGAAGCCGGCGCCCAGCCGCTTCAACTGCTTGCCTCGGGCGAGGTCGTGATGACGACCGCATATAATGGTCGCATCTCGGGCATCAACAAGACCGAAGGCAAGCACTTCAAGGTGGTCTGGCCGGGCAGCATCTACGCGATCGACAGCTGGGTGGTGCTGCGCAACAGCCCCAACAAGAACGACGCGATGGACTTCATCGCTTTTGCCAGTGCCCCTGAAAACCAGTCCAAATTGCCGGAATATATCGCCTATGGCCTCCCGCAGAAGGAGGCGGCAGCGGCGGTACCGGCCAACCTCGCCGCTGACCTGCCAACGGCCGAAGCCAATCTGGTGGACGCGGTCGCACTCGATGGTGCATTCTGGGTCGACAACGTCGAGGAGCTGACCAGCCGGTTCAACGCCTGGCTGGCGCAGTAAGGACGTCAACACGAAAGGGGCCCGTGCTGGATGCGGGTTCCCTTAGTGCCTCCCCCGGCATCCGCCGTCGGAAGGGTCAACGCCTGCTGCGAGGGACCTTTGTCTGCTTTCATAAATCTCGAACGCATCTCCAAATCCTTCGGCACGTTCAAGGTGGTCGACGACCTCGATCTGGAGATCGCAAAGGGCGAATTCCTAAGCCTGCTGGGCCCGTCCGGTTCGGGCAAGACGACGATCCTGATGATGCTCGCCGGTTTCGTCGAACCGAGCAGCGGGGCGATCACGCTCGAAGGCAAGCGCATCGATCATTTGCCGGCGCACCGCCGCAACATGGGCGTGGTGTTCCAGAACTACGCCCTGTTTCCACACATGACGGTCGCGGAGAATGTGGCCTTTCCACTGGTCATGCGCGGCGTGTCGAAGACGGAAGCCGCCGAGCGGGTCGCACGCGCCATCGACATGGTGCAACTCACTCACATCAAGGATCGCAAACCGGCGCAACTTTCGGGCGGGCAGCAGCAACGTGTGGCCCTGACCCGCGCGCTGGTGTTCGAGCCGAACGTGGTGTTGATGGACGAGCCGCTGGGCGCACTCGACAAGCAGTTGCGCGAGCATATGCAGCTCGAATTGCGCGAACTGCACCGGCGGCTGGGGCTGACCATCGTCTTCGTCACACATGACCAGGGCGAAGCGCTGACGATGTCCAACCGCATAGCCGTGTTCAATGCCGGCCAGATCGAGCAATTGGCATCGCCCGAAGCGATCTACGACCATCCGGAGACGCGCTTCGTGGCTGAGTTTATCGGCGAGACCAACATGTTTGCCGGCAAGGTGGAGGCACGCGACGGCGCGCGGACGAAGATCAGGCTTGACGCAGGCCCGATGGTGGAGGCCTACCTGACGACGGAGTTTGCCAGCGGCGCTGCGGCACTTGTAAGCGTGCGCCCCGAACGGGTAGGTCTCTCCGAGACTTCAAACGCGGCGAACGCCATGCCGGTCAAGGTGCTCGACACCGTCTACCAAGGCGACCATATGCGCGTGCGTCTCGCCGGCAGCGGCGTCGAGATGGTGGCAAAGGTTGACCGCAAGACCCGCGCCTGGGCCGTCGGCGCCGAGGCGTTCGCCACCTTCAACCCTGATGAATGCACGGTGATTGCGCCATGATGTCCTCGGCAATGCGCGCAAGATTGCGGGCGCTGGGGCTGATCATGCCGTTGATGGCGTTCTTGCTGGTATTCTTCGTCTGGCCGCTGGCAACGATGATGGTGGCTTCGGTCACTGACGGCACGGTGCGCGGCGTGCTACCGCAAACGGCCACGGTGTTGGCAAAATGGGATGGAGAGGGCCCTCCAACGCCGGAAATGGCGGCGTCATTGGTCACCGACCTACGCATGCCGGTCGACTCGCTCGCTTTCGGCGATGCAGTGCGGCGGCTGAATAGCGAGCTTTCGGGTTTCCGCTCGCTGATGTCGCGCACCGCAAGCGCTGCCAAGGGCGCAGGCGAAGGCCAGGCCCTCGACCTCGTTGCCATCGACCCACGCTGGGGCGACGCCAAATACTGGCTGGCGATGAAACGCGCCATGCCACTCTACACCGACCGCTATCTGCTCGCCGCTGTCGACCTTGAACGCGACGCCAGCGGCAATGTCGCGGGACTTGATGCCAACACGTCGGCCAACCGCCAGATCATGCTGCGAACCTTCTTGATCGCCGCGTCAGTGACGCTGTTGTGCGCGGCGATCGGGCTGCCCTATGCGCTGATCGCCGCGGCGAGCAAGGGGTGGGTGCGCGCGATACTACTGATCGCGGTGCTGTTGCCGCTTTGGACGTCCCTTCTGGTGCGCACGGCAGCCTGGTTCATCCTGTTGCAGAACGAAGGCCTGATCAACGACGCGCTCAAGACAATCGGCCTGATCAGCGAACCGCTGCCGCTGATCTTTAACCGCACAGGGGTCATCATCGCCATGACGCATGTTCTTTTGCCGTTCATGGTGCTGCCGATCTACAGTGGCCTGCTGACCATTCCAGCGAATCTGATGCCCGCCGCGGCCTCGCTCGGTGCGTCGCGCATCAAGGCGTTCCGACACGTACTGTTGCCGCTCGCATTCCCCGGCTTGATGTCCGGCTCGCTGCTCGTGTTCATGGTGGCGCTCGGTTACTATATCACGCCGGCACTTGTCGGCGGCGCCAACGACCAGATGATCAGCTCGGTCATCGCCTTCTTCGCGACCGGTACGGCAAATTGGGGCATGGCCGGGGCGCTCGGCCTTATCCTGCTTGTCGTCACAACGGTGCTCTATCTTGTCTATGGCAGACTTTCCCGCTCACCGACGATGGTGGCGACATGAGCGGCCAGACCAGTCCGATCCTGCGCATTGCCCAGATCGTGTTCGGCGTCGCCGTCGTGTTCTTCCTGCTGGCGCCAATCGTCGCCATCCTGCCGCTCGCCTTCAATTCCAGCGTATTCCTTAACTACCCCATTGAATCCTTCTCTTCACGCTGGTTCGGCGAGTTGCAAAGCAACGACATGTGGCGGCGCTCGATCGTCAACAGCCTGATCATCGGCTCCGGCGCGACCATCGTCGCCACCGTGCTGGGCACACTGGCGGCACTCGGGTTGCGCAGCAGCCAACTGCCCTTCGCCAGCGCCATTCGCACAACCTTCCTGATGCCGATGGTGGTGCCCGCAGTGGTGCTCGGCGTCGGCATGCAAATGCTTTACGGCCGGCTCGGACTCGCCAATTCCTATCTCGGGGTCGTCGTCGCCCACGCAGTGTTGTGCATCCCCTTCGTGCTTGTCAGCGTATCGGGATCGCTCAATGCCATGGACCCGTGGCTGGAGCGGGCGGCGAGCAGCCTGGGGGCGTCGCCGACGCGGGTGTTCCGGCGCATAACTATGCCGATCATCATGCCCGGCATACTGACGGGGGCGGTGTTCGCCTTTGCCACCTCGCTCGATGAGGTGGTGCTGACACTGTTCGTCGCCGGTCCCAACCAGCGCACGCTGGCGCGGCAGATGTTTGCCAGCATCCGCGAGAACATCAGCCCGGCAGTGGCGGCTGCGGCCTTCCTGATGATTGTCGGCACGCTTTGCATTGCCGGCCTTGTCGGCTTCCTGCGCTGGCGCAGCCAGAAGGCGCTGAAGCCTGCATAGACAAAAGGGCCGTCCAAGTCTTCCCCTTCGGCCGGCACTGGATCAGTCGGTAAGGCAAGTATCACGGCCATCAACCCCACGGTAAGCTCGCGGGAGACGCTCGTTCAAAGCCGATTTGCGAGCGGGAAAAACAAACGAAACTCAGGCGGTGTGAAGCGGGTCATCTCCTTGGTGCGCGAGGCATTTCACTCCAACGCGTCGAAGCTCGGCACGCCGTCGCGCGCCCCAGAGGCAAGGCACGACGTGCGCTAAACGCTCAGTAGGTCGTCAATCTTGATCGACAGATATCTGTAAGGCACGAGGTAGAGCCGCCCAAGCGTCGTGAAAGTCCAACTGATTACGAACTCGAGGGCTGCATTTCACCATGGTACAGCCGCTGCGCGTGTCAGGCTTGTGCGGCCCTACGCCTGACCGGGGCCCTAACCGCCTGTTGCTTTGACAATAGCGGTAATAACGTATCGCTGGTACTGATGTCGCCATTCCAGCACGGGCCCCGCAGATGACATCCGATACAGATAAAGCCGAGGCTGTCGAGCAACTGCTCGATACACCTGACCTTGCAAGTGCGCTGGAAAGCGACCAATTCAAGAAATTCCTCGACCAGGTGCCGATTGCCCTGGCGGTCTCGGACCTGACGGTGAAGGAGCGCGTTGTCTATGCCAATCCGGAATTTGAAAAACTCTCAGGCCTGACGGCGGCCAGCCTTACCCGACAAAACTGGTCCGGACTTTCCGGCGTTGGCCTCCACCGGCAAAACGACCGGCCACTGGCGGAGGCCGTGATCGAGGAAACCGAGTTCGTGGGCACCTTCCGGCTGGCGCGAAACGAAGATAGGCAGGCGCTTGTCGACGTCTACTCCAATCTTATCGCGGACGACAACGGCAAGACCTGCTTTCGGCTGGTGGCGCTTGTCGACGTATCGGCTCATGGCGAGACCGAGGATTCGCGCTCGGTCGAGGAGCGCGTGCGCGAAAAGGACATGCTGCTGCGAGAGTTGCAGCACCGTGTGAAGAACAATCTGCAGATGATCACCGCGCTGATCCGTCTGGAAACCCGAAATACCACCGAGCCGGACCAGAAGCGCTTCGAGAGGCTCGCCGGCCGCGTCGACGCCCTCGCCATCCTCTACCAGACACTGTCCGCTGACGAGCAAAAGGATGAGGTCGATCTCGGCGTTTATCTCAGCCAGATCGCGTCAGCGGTGATGACCTCGCATGCGGTCGAGGGTATTCGCCTTGACATGAAGGTGGATACCTATCCGGTTTCAATAAACGTCGCCATGCCGACAGGGTTGGTGGTAAACGAGCTGCTGACCAATGCGCTCAAACATGCCTTCCGCGGGCGTGACGGTGGCACAATAACCCTGCACAGCATCGTAAACGGCGATGGTTGCAGGATCATCGTTGCGGACGACGGGATCGGGCTGCCCGAAGGGGAGACCTGGCCCAAGCATGGGAAGCTGGGGGCGCTGATTGCGCACTCGCTGACCGAGAACGCCAAGGCGGAATTCGACGTCAACTCAAGTGCCACGGAGGGAACCAGGGTAACCATCGTTTTCAAACGGTCGGCTGCTTCCACAGCGAACTGACGCCACCGGCAGTGCTGGTGTCGCCAAGTCATGCAAACAGCGCTCCGACAACCCAGTACATCCTGATCTGAATTGGACAATCCTACGCTTTACTTCCAAACTGCACGAGGGGGTGCTCCGTCGCGCCATGCGGCGGAGACGCGAGATGGAACGCATCGGCGTCTGGGTGGCGCTTTGGTTTATTGTCCTGCCGCTTGCGCGTAATCCATCGATCAGAACCGAGTCTCGTATTGATTTAGTCAGCTTTGACGGTACTTCATCGGAGAGCTTGAACCGACTTTCGCCGTTCACGGCACCCGTGAAACAGCTGATAGATGTCGATCCCCAACAAAGGCAAGCAATGGTTACAGCGTGTCCTCCTCGTTCCATGGCAGGTTGTCGCGGAATTCCTTCTAGCCCGGGCAAGACTGGTCGCTGATGCCGGCTGGACTCGGCTAGGCCGTGCGGCCCATCAGGTCCTCAAGTCGCGCCACCTGGCCCGAGCAGATAATGTTGGCATCGCCATACTGCGCCGCTTGTCTGAAATGATGCTGCAGCCCTTTTGGCTAGTAACATTCGAGTGCCTGGCGCGATCATTTACTGAACGATGTCAGGTTCGGCAGTCATTCGTCCTCAAGTTTCCGTTTCTTGTCGAGCAGCGCCTTGCACGCCTTCCATGACCTTGACGACTTCCAAAATCATGGCGACATCTTCTCTGGTGGGAACAAATCGATACGCCGCCATTATGGTCAGTTCGAAGACAATGTCGCCCTGACTCAGATCGTTAATATTTCTCTCCGAATAGGCGATCTGCTCTCGATAATCTCCAATGGTCGCCGCGGCGCGCTGAAACAGTCGGTCAGTTTCGGAAGGGGACAATTTTGAGATCTCGTTTGCGGCGCGGATCAGTTCGGAGACGTCACAGGTCACCGCATCTCCATTTCGAGTATCCCTTTCGCAGCCTCATAGATCGCGCCAAGAGCCGGCTCGGCAGCGTGGTGCTGCTCAAGCAGGTACAGGGCTTGCTCGTAGATCTCGCGAACCTCCGGGTCTGAGAGAATGCCTTTGGCTCCAAGCATCCCGACCAGGGAGGCAAGCAACGAGGACGACACCAGTTCGCTGGCAGCTAGGGCTTCAACACGGGGATCATCGGACATCTCACGCCTTTCTGAAATCTAACTACCATTGGATGCACACGATCAGCTCCTCGACTAGCGTCGGCAACCATCATCGAGCAGAGATACAGCTGAGCACAGTCGGCGACAAGGTTCACGGGCTAAGGCGGCGTGCGAGCGCTTTCATGTGTCTTGGATGTTGGCATTAGGCCGGTTGGCATCACGCAGCCTCTCCCATCGATCGAGCAGGTCTTCTGTCTCAGCGATTAGGAGGTCTCTTTGGGTATCATACACGCGGCGCATCGCATCGCCGCCTATCAGCTTGGGCTGCGCCTCTTCCTTAGCTATCGCATCCAGTCGGCGATGAATCGCCGCGAGGCGTTTGGTGATCTGATCGTCGTCCATCTGATTTCTCCCATGCTTTCCGCTCAGGACTGTTTTAGAGGTTCGGCCACATCAGCCAGATAGCTGCCGCATTGACGCCGGCCGCAACGGCCAAGCCGATAGAGGAGCGATGCCAGATTGCGAAGGCCCCAATCGCCATGGCGGCAATAGAGAACAGCAAGGGGTTCATTAGCGGTCGCCGTCTTCCCCGCTCGCACCAGAGGGTTATCTCCAGAGCGGCGTTGGATTTGCCAGTCGTTAACGCTGCCGCGCAAATATGGTTCAAGCGGCCGTGTACCAGTGCCGCTGACAAACCACCCAATCGCCCTGCTGCCGTAAGGTGGCAGGGCCCTTTTTGCGTTTAAGCGCCTCCCGTCCCTTCGCCGTCTTCCTCAAGCACCGGCACTTGTTGGTCAGGTCTTTTTTTGAACCTTCGGTTTTGTCTTGAGTGGTTTGAGCGCTGACTTTGCCGGTTTTGGCGACTTGGTGGTCTTTGTCGGCGGATTCTTCGGACCTGGGGTTCTTCCCACCTTCCAAAAAGCGTCTCGGGCGGATCATCGACCTTTTTCGATGCCTTCAGTCGGCAGTACGACGCATAAACGACAACATAACCGCACCGGATACGGCAGTCTCTGGAGTGAGTTACGTTCTAATGGACCGGGCGAAAATGGACACGTCTACTCTGCTGATTGCCCACAATGTGCTTAGACAACGCAGCATTCGCGGAACGGCGAGGCTGCTTGGGAAACCAGTCTCCAGCATTGCTGCCGCTATTGACCGATTAGAAGCGCAGATATCCGTGCCCTTGGTTCATAAGGCGGGGACAGGAATCGTCCTGACCCTTGAGGCCGAGAGGCTTTCGCCGTCCATCAGTCAACTTGCCGACCATATCCAAGATGTCATGGCCATTGGAAACCGCACCAGAAGCGATTTGTCATTGAGCCTCAGCGCGCTGTCTCGCTTTGTGCACGTGTCGGAAGCGGGAAGCATCCGTCGGGCGGCGAAGCAGTTGGGGCTCGGTCAGCCCCAACTTGCTCGTCAGATTGCACATGTAGAGACTACGCTCGGCTGCCGCTTGCTCAATCGCCACGTGGACGGAGCAAAAATGACGGAAGCGGGTAAGCGGCTAGTTAGGTCGACCCGAGCAATCGAAGCCATTTGGAATGAACTTGCGCACGAAGCTGCTGGGCGGTCGCGCCGAAGTGCTGCAACCATTAGACTTGGTTCGATCATCCCTATGGGGCATGACAGTTTTGTCGCCACCCTACTTGCCTCGCTTGTTTCAACGTGGGTCGACAACAAACCTCGCCAACCGCTTCTGGTTGCGAGCACGACAACTGAAGGTCTCATTGCAGGTCTGAAGAGCGGCACGTATGACGCCGTGTTCTTGAATAGCGTTAGTGTCCCAACGGATTTCGATGGCTTCCTCGTAGCCAACTCACCGCTGTCGCTCGTCGGTCAGTCGAGCGCTATGGGGTTCTTGCATGGCCCGGACGACTTGGCCAAGATCGCCCTGAATTCGCTCGTGGCGCTTCCTAGTCCAAAGAGTGGGCTACGCCAAATCATCAATCGTCTACTGGCCGAAATCCTCACTGAGGACGAGTTGAGGACGTTGAGGGTGATTGAAGTGGATTCGATGCCCGTCATCCTCAACCTGGTCCTCCGCCACGGGGCCGTTTCAGTGCTGCCTTCGGAATCCGTTACCAGCATCGGAGGAGATCTTTCTCAAATCTCGCTCCCTTCTGAGTACAACCTGCCATACTGGCTGGTTTGTGGGAGAAACGACGGCAGCCGCCAGACCGCTCTGGCGGTGCTGCACGTATTAAAGGGGCTGGGTTACGCACAGCACGCGAAATAGCATCCGTTAGCCGGAATGGCTGAACCTACCTACCAGGCCGCGCCAATTGGCTGGCAATCGCGCGCCCGGCAAGCCCGGCTCGCGATTGCACACCAAAAAGAGAATCCTTTGGACGCTCGTCAACGCGTGTGGCAGGCGAGGACTGCATCCCTGTCGAGATAGCCGATAGCCGTGCCGTCTGGTGCCATGACGTCCATGCCTTGAAGATTGTCATCGAGAATGCGTGCAAGCGCGACATGCAGGCTCGCATCCGGCGCGATGGACGTGCCTTTGGCTGCCGCCCGGGGTGCTGTCATAACACTGGCGACATTGATGAGGCTGAGCCGCTTTATCGTCCTGTCTGGCCCAAGGAAGTTCTTAACGAACTCGTTGGCGGGATTGGCAAGGATTGCCTCCGGACTATCGTACTGCAGCAACTGACCGTCGCGCATTATGGCCACCCGGTCGCCCATCTTGATCGCCTCATCGATGTCGTGGGTGACGATGACGACGGTCTTGCTGACCTTCTTGAGGATCTGCCGGAACTCATCCTGGAGGCGGACGCGAGTAATGGGATCGATCGCGCCAAAAGGCTCGTCCATCAGCATGATGGCCGGATCGGCGGCCAGGGCTCGCGCGAAGCCGACACGCTGCCGCTGGCCTCCCGACAATTCGTGTGGCAA
Source organism: Aminobacter carboxidus (assembly GCF_014863355.1). Classification (GTDB taxonomy): domain Bacteria; phylum Pseudomonadota; class Alphaproteobacteria; order Rhizobiales; family Rhizobiaceae; genus Aminobacter; species Aminobacter carboxidus. The sequence continues at coordinate 64,163 of NZ_JACZEP010000005.1, forward strand.
GCGGTCGCGCATTACCGACGGGTCGAGGCTGACGAGTTCAAGAAGCTCATCGACCCGGCGGTCGGTGCGCGCCTTATCCCAGCCCAGCAGGCGCGGCACCGTGGCAATGTTGCGGGCTATCGTCATATGCGGGAACAGACCAACCTGCTGGATGACGTAGCCGATGGTCCGACGCAGTTGCTTGGGATCGGTATCGGCAACATTGTTGCCGCTGACGAGAACTCGCCCGCTGGTTGGCGTTTCCAGGCAGTTGATCATCCGCATGGTAGTCGTTTTGCCGCAACCTGAAGGGCCGATCATGGCGACAGTCGTCCCCGCTTCGATGTGAAGGTCGAGGTCATCTACCGCCGGGTGATTGCTGCCGGCGAAGTTCTTGGTGACATGTTCGAGGCGTATCATCTCAGTAATCCGTTTCCCGCTTCAGCGTCGGTATGAAACACTGCGTTCGAGCCAGCCGAAGGCCAGTTCCGCAAAGATCGCGAGGAACGCGATCGGAATAGCCCCTACAAGGAGCCGAGGCATGTCCATGATGGCTATGCCAGCATTGATGAAGTCGCCTAGGCCGCCTCCACCGATGAACGATGCCAGTGCGGCTCCGCCGATCACCTGGATGGCGGCCGTGCGGACGCCGGAGAGGATCGAAGGGACAGCCAGCGGCAACTCGATCTGCAAGAGAATCTCGGTCCGGCCCATTCCCATTCCATCGGCGGCGTCGAGAATGGCCGGATCTACTTCGCGAATGCCGATGATCGTATTGAGCAGCAAGGGCGGGATGGCCAAAACGACAAGCGCAATTACTGATGGCAGCAGACCAATGCCCAAGATGGGCATTGCGGCTGCAAGGATCGCGAGGCTCGGAATGGAGCGTGCGGCACCCGCAATATTGATTGTGACAAATGCCGCACGAGGCGACCTCGCAACGGCAATGCCCGTGGGAAGGGCGATTGCAAGCCCGATGCAAAGCGAAACAAGGCTCATCACCATGTGCCGATTGAATGCGCCAGTGAAGCTGCCGAGATTGGCTGCCATCCACTGAAAAGCTTCGACGACGATCATCAGGCTTGCCTCCCATTGCGCCGCTGCAGCGACTTTTCCAGTGAGGTCAGGAGAAAATCGGCGGATAGCGCTAGTGCCGAGGTCAGGAGCCCGCCAGCTATGATCTTTTCGGGGAAGCGCTGATCGATGCCCTGGAATATGATGACGCCGAGTCCGCCGGCGTTGATGTAGGCGGCAACTGTCGCGATACCGATGACAGTCACTACAGCGATACGGACTCCACCAACGATGTAGGGCATCGCAAGCGGCAACTCGACTTCCCAGATTCTACGAATGGTCCCGTAACCCATGCCGTGCGCCGCTTCGAGAATTTCGTGCGGGATTGACTGGAACCCGATCCCGATGTTGCGGACTAGGATCATCAACGAATAGGCGGCAAGCCCGAGGATTGCCGGCGCCGGCCCTATGCCCATCACGGGTATGAGCAGGGCGAACAGAGCGAGGCTGGGGATAGCGAAAAGAATGCTGGTCACAAGAATGATGGTGGTGAAAGTCCTTGGACGCCTTGCCGCCCAAATCCCGACGGCAAGCGAGATTATCAAAGCGATTCCCACCGAGGAGAAGACCAAATATAAATGTTCCACCATCGCTTCAACGAGCCGGGGGATGTTCTTCGGAACCCAAGTCAAAAACATTGCTCCTACTTATTCCGGTGCCGCGTGGATAGATCCCAGTCAATTCCCTGTGGCTTCACCACACCGCAAGCCTCTGATCGACAGCATCTGCACGTTCGGCAAGAATCCTGTAATCGGCCAAATCGGGAAGTGCGAACCGTACCAGACCGAGTTGGTGCAGCAACGCGCGCCCATCCTGGCTCTCATGGGTTCGCAACAAAGCCTGTCGCAGCGCGCTAACCATTTCTGCTGGGGCATAGGGAGACGTGACGAGTGGCGGACAAGGTGTCGGCTTCGTCGTAGCCAGGATTTGCAATCCTGCCACCGCATCCGGCTCGTGTAAGGCCAGCAACTCGTATGCGTAGGCGTCGATCGCGCCAACATCGATGCGTCCACTGCGCAGTGCCTCCAAGACCCCCGTGGGGTTGAGAAGTGGGCCGACCGGGCTTTGTTCGGGCGCGTTCCCGGCTAGAAGTTCGTCGAGGTGGCGGCGCGGCGCGTGGTATCCGGATTGGGAATCCCGTACTGTCCATCCCCAGATCGCAGCCGTCAGATCCGAAGCGGACTTTATCGGGCCATCGGCAGCGACCACTATATGGCTCGCATAATAGGGTCGGCCGCCAGCCCACGACGCTGCCGCCACTGGCGCAGCCAGAATCGTTGGGCGTCCTGCATCGCACCAGCGCGATAAGGGATAACCGCACATGAAAACGACCCCCATATCGGGCCGTTTCCAGAGTTCGGGCAGAGGCGCGGGCGAGGCGTAGGCGATAATGTCGAGTGCTACCCCCGCTTGACCGCTCAGCCATGCGAACAGATCGTCCCACCGCGCGCGCGCGCCTGCCGAGACATTGTACATTCGCGAACAGGCGATGAATTTGGTGACGCTCATGATCGGATCAGGCAAAACGAAGCTTCTGGCCGACATTCATGCGCCGTGCCTTTGCAACGATCGCAGCACCAAGTGCGACATCCGTGCTGCTGAGCCCGCGATGCCAAAACAAGATCGTCTCGTCGTCGCTCTCGCGACCTGGCTTGATGCCACAAACGATCTGACCCATCTCGGCGTGTAGTGACTCCAAAGTGACCTTGCCTTCGTCGACATGGCGGCGGAGCGCGCCGAAGGGGCGTCCAGGCTGGCACTGCCCCCAATCGTCGACAACGACTTTGTCCATGATGTCGGTGAGATCGAGTTCCAGCGCGCTCATCGTCCCGTAGGGAACCACGAATGCCCCCTTCTTCACCCAGCTTGTCTTAAATAGCGGAGCGGGCTCGGGCAGCCGGCTGGCCTCTACCATGATGTCGGCGCCCTTCAGGCAGTCCTCCCAGTTGTCTGTCACTATGATCTTCTTGCCGAGATCCTTGGATAGGCGCGCAGCAAAGCCCTCGCGGCTTTCGGGGCGGCGTGAGTGGACGCGAATCTCTTCGAAATCAAATAGATGGTCGAGCAGGCGGATGTTCCAGTAGGACGTGCCGCGGGCTCCGATGTGGCCCAGAATCTTACTGTTCTTGCGCGCAAGATGCTTTGCGCCGAGAGCCGTGATCGCACCGGTACGCATATCGGTGATGGCTGTAGCATCAATGATGGCCTTGGGCACGCCCGTACGTGGGTCAAACAGGTTCAATACTGCCAGCTCCGAGGGCAGGCCGACCTTGTAGTTTTCGACAAAATCACCGACTATCTTCACCCCGGCGAAGTCGAGCGGCTTTACGTAGCCCCTGAGTACGTTGAAATGTCCCTTGTCGGAACTTTCCGGAACAAGATGAACTCGGGGTTCAATCACCGTTTCACCACGCCCCTGGGCAGCCAGCGCTTCGGACACCGCGTCAAGGATTTCATCATTGGTCAGTTCCAGCGCCTTGGTGTCGAGGGCGTTGATGTAGTCGATCCAGATTTCCTGCATTTTTTTTGTCTTCTTCACATTTCAACTTGAGTGGAACTTTGAGCATCATTCCGTCCTGGTGGGGCCAGGCGCAGGACGGCCGCTCGTCCTGCCGTCGACGGCCAACCGGCCCGGCGCTGATATCGCCGGCTTTCGACCGTTTGTGCGGCACGTGCCATTGCCGGCCGGGTGATTGTTCCGGCCGGCTTGAACTGGGCCTCAGTCGAGCAGGCCTTTTTCCTTCAAGAAGGAAATGGCGACATCGCGAGCTTCTTCACGGTCGTTCTCAACGCGGGCGTTGAGGGTGCGCATGGTGGCGTTATCAAGATGGGTGCCGACAGTTTCGAGCAGGTCGGAGATTTTTGGATTGGCATCGAGCGTCTGCTGACGCACGACAGGCGCGACGTAGTAGGGCGGGAACAACCCCTTGTCGTCCTCCAATGCCACCAGGTTTTGTGACTCGATCTGCCAATCGGTGGCAGCGCCGTTCGCTGTATCGATGTCTTTTTGCTGGAGAGCATCGTAACGAAGCCCGAGCTTGGCGAACTGCTTGAATTCCTTGAATTCCGCGCCGTAGACCTTCTTCAGACCGGGCAGGCCATCCTTGCGCTCGGGGAATTCTGGCCCGCCGCCGAACACCATGGTGCCAGATACTTTGGCAAGGTCGGAAAGGCTCTTGAGATTGTTCTCCTGCGCGGTCTCCGCGCGTACGACAATGACGTAGCCGTTGTTGATGCCTGTGGGCTTCAGCCAGTTGAGCTTGAACTCCTTGGCATAGAAGTCTTTGACCTGATCATAGACCTTCTGAGCGTCAGTAGAAACGTCGCCCTTGACAACGGCCGACAGTGCGGTCCCGGTGTATTCCGGGTAGAGATCAATCTGACCCGTCGTCAAAGCTTGATGGGCGATCAAGGTGCCGCCGAGATTGATCTTGCGTTCCACCTGGAAGCCAGCGTCCTCCAGAACGGCGGCGTACATTTCCGCCAGGATAAATTGCTCGGTGAAATTCTTACTGCCGATCTTGATGGGTTCTGCGGCAGCTGTATGGAGCGTTGCTGCTGCCGTGATGAGAGTTGCGGCGATAGCCTTGGTAGTCCACTTTTTCATTGTCGGTTCCCTCTGTTTTCAAGTGGTCGTCTGATTTTCTTGCGGCTTGATGTCTGTGCCGTCCCCCTTCGAGGCGGACTTGTTGGTACCTTTGCTTAGTTCGGTGGTGGATGGGTCAGCGGCTCCCAACTGCGGACGAATTCGTGATCGCGTCCGCAAGGCGCATGAAATCCGGCCCTTGGGCCCGATCTTCTCCCAGTGGCTCGACAAGGTCGCGCACGAAGCGATAGGCGGCACCCGATCCCGCCCCGAGCTGGTCGCTGACGCCTCTGAGATCTGCCGCTTGCGCAGAAGCAGTGAGTTCGATGGCCACCAGGTAGCGGAGCCTCTCCACGATCTCCCGTGTCTTCGCGAGAACGCGAGGCGCCATCGAAGCCTGATCCTCAACTCCATCGGCGACGGGAATAGGGGTAAGCGAGACCGGATTGGCAAGATGGCGGATTTCTGCCTCGAGGGCGGAAACGGTCTTTTGGACGGTGGCGAACCCCGCACGGTTCTGGCTCATCGAAGTGAGGAAGCGCGGCAGGTCGGACATGCCCGGCGACATGATCTTCATCGTCCGGTACGCCGTTGCCGCGGCACAATGCGCCAGCGCTTGACCCAGCCGCTCCCAAGCCAGCACAAAAGCCGTCAGGTCGAAATTGGCATGCGATAGAATGAGGCCTTCCGATGCCAGAACTACGGGGTTGTCTCCCGAGCTCTCAAGTTCAATCAAGGTCGCTTCTCTGGCCTCAGCGATTGCATGCGACAGCGCTCCCCATACCTGTGGCGCGCAACGATAGCTCAACGGATCCTGCAGGCGCCGCGCCGCGCCTTCTTCCAGTAGTGAGCTCCCCGCAAGGACTTCGCGCAGGCGCTCCGCAACGGCCCGCTGGCCGAAAGCGGGTCGGGCAGCAAGCGCGCGGTCGTCAAACGCGGTCGTGTTGGCGCGGAAGGCTTCAAAGTTCAATGCTACGGCAAGAAGGGACCAGTCGAAAAGTCGATCGATATCGTGGACCAGTAGGCAAGCCTGCGAGACCGAAAGGCTGTTTGCGACAACGAGGGCGTGGCCGTCCTTCGGACCCAGGTCTATCGGCTCCAATCCTGCCCTGTTCAGCGCGTCCAACGCCGGCATCACCTCGCCACCAAACTCAGCCTCGCCATAGCCGAGAAGGGCGCGCGCCATGTGTGCGAGTGGCGCAAGATCGGCGGCGCCGATCGAGCCGAGCGATGGAACCACAGGATGAAATCCGGCGTTCAGCGCGGCAACCAATGATGTGACGATACCGGGCGAAACGCCCGCCCCTCCGGCCGCCATTCCAGCCAGTCTGACTGCCATCATCGCTCTGACCATTTCTCGCGGCAGATCCGCTCCAACCCCGACGGCGCGTGCCTGCGGCACCCTTATCTGGAAGGTCACCAGGTCATCGGCTGCCAGGCGAGTGTCCACTCCGGCACCGAGCCCGGTTGTCAATCCATAGGCAGGCAGGTTCAGCTCTGCATAGCGATCAACGACGGCTCGCGCGGCAGCGATGCGCTGCTCGACTTCGGGGGAGATTTCGATGCGCGCGTTCTCACGCGCTATTGCAACGATGTCGTTGATCGTCGCAGGAGGGGTCTTCAACACCACAGTCGCGGGCGCGTCAGTCATGCTCATATTACTTTCCGACGGACGCTGCCGTTGTCCGTCATGGTGGATTGTAGCTTCGAGGCGATGCTTTTCAGCCGGATAAGGGAATTGTTTGGTCAAGCGAGCCTCGCTACACCGTTGTCGAGAATAGTGGTGCCACGCGACGGCGCGACGCAGCGGAAGCGGATGTCCAGTCCGGTGCGCCACATCTGGAACTGCAGTGTATCTCCTGGGAAAGCTGGCGCGGTGAACCGGGCGGCAATCATGCCGAGCGCGGCGAGTTCCGACCCTGCCGTCATCCGCGAGATCACGTACCCGGCATGCCCAAAGGTGCACAGACCGTGCAGGATGGGTCGCGTAAAGCCACCACTTTTGGCAGCCGACGGATCAACGTGGAGGGGGTTTTGATCGCCATTGAGCCGATATAGGAGCGCCGCATCCTCGGCGATGCGCAGCTGGTGCGACGCGTCGGGTTGTTTGTTGGGCACAGGCGGTAGCGGTTCGGGCGGCCTGCCGGCGGAGCCACAGCCGCCATCACCCCGGCAAGCGTTGGTCTGTACGATCGTTGCCACGGGCTCGTCGGTACCCGCGAGGGACACCACACGCTCGAACGCTGCGAACATGCCTTTGCCAACGCCCCGGTCGATGACCGACAGGCTGCGCGCAGACGAAACCATGGAGGCGTCGAGAGGCATCGGGCGATGCACGGTGAGGCGGTGCTCTGCGTGGACCACTTGGCTCCAGTCGACACCAACCTGTTTCATCCACGGGCCCGCATGCGCCACCACATTGGCGAGCGTAGGGGCTGTCAGCAGGTCAGCTTCGTAAACATAGCGCAAGTGCGCTGTGTCCAGTGGCTGGGTTCCATACCCAACCGACATTGCGTAGAGGATGGCATCCTTGGCCGAAACGGTCTGGCGGGTTTTGGGAATGGCAAAATCCAGGATCGAGGCGGCAGGGATGCTCACGAGCCGTCTCCCGTGCCAGGCGCTTGCATACGCACTCCGCCAGCCAGGCGTACGCCGCCATCGACCGAAAGCAGTTCGCCTGTGACGAAAGCAGCGCCCTCGATCAGCCAAACCACTGCACCAGCGACGTCTTCGGGCGTGGCTACCCGCCCCAATGGTGCTGTCTCGGAATAGCGCTTCGCGAGCGCTGAGTAGGCGTCGGTTCCGAGCGTTTGGCGCATCCATCGCGTGTCAATCACGCCAGGACAGACGGCGTTGACCCGGATATCCGGCCCGCAGGTGCGAGCCAACGCCATGGTCAGCGCATTGAGCGCACCCTTTGACGCGGTATAGGCGAGCGAGCTACCGCCACCAGTGAAAGCAACGTTGGAAGAGACGTTGACAATGGCGCCTCCGCCGCTGGCGCGCATCGTTGGGATCGCTGCCCGGCACATCTGGTAGGCTCCGATCACGTTGACGGCAAAAACGTCTTGAAAATCGCTGGCGGACAGGCTTTCCAGATCGAAGGGGTTCGACTTCACGGTCATGGCGGCGTTGTTGACCAGCGCGTCGAGGCGACCCCAGCGATCGACGACTGCGCTAACCATCCCCCGGCAGGCGCCGTCGTCGGAGACGTCGCCCTGAACAACGATGACCTCGGCGCCCATCGTCCGGCAGGCATCGGCGGTGTCGTCGGCCTCGGCCTTGCTCCGGTTGTAGTTGACCGCAACGCGCGCGCCCCGCTCGGCAAACTGGCGCACGCAAGCCGCGCCGACGCCCGTGGCGGAGCCCGTGACGATGATCACTGACTCGCGAATGTTCATGCGACGAAATCTTTCATTGCGCCCGGCGCATAAAGGCGGGCATCCATCGTCAGGAGATGATCGGAAACCGCCACGCCTTGCGGCAGCCGCTCGGTGACATGCTTGCGTATGTCGATGCCGGGTGCCACTTCGGTAAGGGTCAGCCGACCGTCCAGCACCCTGAAGACCGCCCGTTCTGTGACGACTGTCTGCTCTTGCCCCGCAGGCGCATTGGCAGGGTCGGAACTGACCTGAGCGACCTGATCGACGATCTTACATGTCCGTCCGTCGGCGCCTATAGCGAGCCGGCCGTCGCGTATTTCGATTTCTGCACCACCTGTCGAGAACGAGCCGACATACACAATCCTGCCGGCAGTCTGCGAAATGTTAGTGAAGCCGCCGACTCCTACGATTGACTTGCCGAAGCGGCTGACGTTGACAGCGCCTCGAACGTCCACCTCGGCCATCCCAAGGAAGGCTATGTCGATGCCGCCGCCATCGTAAAAATCGAATTGGGATGCCTGGGGGATAACAGATGAAGGATTGATCGCGGCACCAAAGGAAAGTTCCTCGGCGGGAACGCCGCCGATGACGCCGGATTCGATCGTGACCGTATAGCCGCCGTGGTCTTCTTCGCTGGCAATGCGTCCAATCCCGGCAGGGATTCCTATGCCCAGATTGATGACCGGCTGGTCAAGGTGAAGAAGTTCCTGGAAGGCGCGGCGTTGAATGACCTTATCTACGGAGAGAGGCAGGGGCTCGAGGCTGGAGACGGCGGGGCGTAACTTGCCCGTATACGAGGGGTTGTCGGTCTCACCAAAGCTGATCCCGTGTTGGGCTGCGTCCTCGCAAACGACCACATAGTCGACCAGGGTGCCCGGAATTCGCACGTCGCTGGGCGCTAGCGAACCTCGCCGGGCGACCTGCTTGACCTGAACGATGACGACACCACCGGAATTGCGCCCTGCTTGTGCCATCGCCAGGACATCGAGAGGGAAGGCCTCGTCCTCGAGCGTTATGTTCCCGTCCTCGTCGGCTGTAGTACCGCGTAACAGCACGCAGTCGAGCGGCATGGACGGATAAAGCAGCCAGTCCCGGCCGCGCAAGGACACGCGCTCGACCATCGCCTCAGGTGTCGAGGCATTCATCCGGCCACCGCCATTGACCGGGTCCATAAAAGAACCAAGGCCTATATGCGTGATGACACCGGGCTGGCCGGCTGCGATCGCCCGGTACAACTGGGCGATGACCCCCTGGGGCCAACAATGGGCTTCGATCTTCTCTTCGAGAGCGAGATTGCCGAGCCGCGGCGTGCCGCGCCAGCCGCCGGCTATCACGCGCTTGACCAGCCCTTCGTAGCCGAAGTGTCCCATGCCTCGAGTTTTGCGGTCGCCCGTGCTGGCCGCAAAAAGCAGGGTCAGGGCGCGAGGGGCGGACTCGGCGAGGAACCTGTCTTCGACAGCGGCTGTTATCGCCTCAGGATGGCAGCATCCTCCGAAACCGGAGACAGCAACAGTCATCCCATCGCGCAGCTTTTCAGCTGCTTCGCGGGCAGAAATGATTAGCATGAGTTCCTCTGGGGTTTCTTATTTTGTATAGACAAACACAGGTTGCGACCTTTGCAAAGTCCCTATGACCTAACGTCACGGTGTACATGTTTTGGGATATCCCAAATGCGCAAAAACGGTCTACGATGCCAAAAACTTGCGCATCATCAGAGATGAAATAGCTATCTCGCTCAGAGACTTAAGTTCGGCGTCCCGCGCCGTTGCTCATGCCCTATGACGCCAAGTGGACGGGCCCATTGGAGCGGTCTTTGCACTCACCGACAACCAATTCGCGAAATGTCTCGCTCGCTCGCGTGCGGTGCCTTTCGCGATGGCGTATGAGGCTGAACCCACGTGAAGGTAGGGCGAGTGGTAAGGTGATGAGCTTTCCAGTGCTTACAGCTGCCTGCACCACAGTTTCGGATAGGGCCGTGGCAAACTGTCCAGCTTCGACCGCTGCACAGATGGCTTCGTTGGACGGGAGTTCAATTGCCACCCGTAGATGGTTGGGGTCGAGTCCGTGGGTACGCAATGCATCCTCGAAACTCGATCGCGTGCCTGAACCAGGTTCGCGCAATACCCATTCAGTTTGATGAAGCTCGTGGATGAGGGCGGGCGGACGACTTGCCCAGGGATGATTGCTGCCGACTACGATAACGAGCCGATCGGTGGCTACAAGTTCGACAGAGACAGAAGGTTCGTCGATGGTTCCTTCGATGAAGCCAATGTCTGCAGCACCAACCATAACAGCCTTCGTGCACTGTGCAGTGTTGCCAACCTCGATTTTCAGGTCGACCTGCGGATAGCGGCAGTGGAAGTGCACAAGCAGGCGTGGCAGCCAGTAGCTCGCGATGGTCTGGCTCGCGAAGACTGATAGTGTGCCGCGTCTGATGCCGCCCAAGTCCGCCATCGCGGTCTCGGCGACCCGAACTCTGGCCAAGATGGCTTTGGCCTCTTCGGCCAGTGCTTTGCCAGCTTCGGTCAGTTCTATCCGGCGGCCGACCCGGTGGAATAATTTCACGTCGTGTCGCGTCTCGAGCGCATGGATCGCGCCACTCACGGTCGATTGTGTCAGGTTCAGGGCTTCTGCGGCGCGCGTCACATGCTCCCGTTCAGCAACCGCCAAGAATATTCGAAGCTGCTCGAGCGTCACAGTGGCGCGCCTTTTGGATTGTGCTGGCTCAGTTGGCCAGCGCCTGTCAGGCTTGCCGCTGACTGGCGTGTTGCCTCGCCTTAGCTCATCAGCGAAACGAGGCCTAGTCCGACAGCTGCAATAAACAACGTTGCAAGACCAGAAAGAAAAAGTGGCCGAAAGCCCCTCTGTCTGAGCTTCGAAAAGTTCGTTCCCAGCCCCAACGCGCCCATCGCCGCAGTTAGAAGGACCGGGGTGAAGGACAAGATGGGCGCGCGGACCTGTTCGGGCACTAGTCCGGAACTGTTGAGCATCGTCAGCAGCAGGAACCCAACAATGAATGTCGGGAACACCTGCATGCCTGTGCGTCGGCGAGACGGGTCGTCGGCAGGACTTGCAGCCAGCACTGCAATGCCGACCACCAGCGGGGCCAGCATCATAACTCGTGCCAGTTTGGCTACGACCGCAGTTTGGCCCGCGATTTCGCCGCCTTGAAAGCCTGCGCCCACCACCTGTGCAACCTCATGCACGGAAAGGCCGATCCACAATCCATAGTTATGCGGGTCCAGCCCGAGAACGACTTGGAGGAAAGGGTAGAGGAACATCGCAATGGTGCCGAACAGGGTAATGCATGCCACCGCATAAGCCACGTCCTCGTCATCGGCTTTTGCGACCGCATTGGCACCCGCGATGGCGGATGCCCCGCAAACCGATGTCCCCGCGGCAAGTAGCAGTGTGAGCTTGCGGTCAATTCCAAGGATCCTGCCCATCCAGACAGTGAAGAAGAAGGTCAATGCCAGGGTCGTGGCCGCAAAGGCCAAACCCGTGACACCGATGCTGGCCAGTTGTCCGAAGGTCAGTTGCAGGCCAAGCAGGGCGACTGCCAGGCGCAGCAGCCTCTTGCCCGCCATTCCTACGCCAGCATTCGCTTCCGTTGAAAAGCCCACGGTGTTTGCAAACAGCATTCCCACGAAAATCGCAGAGATCATCGGGCTCAGGGCCGAGAAAAAGGGCAGGTGACGCAATCCATATGCGGAGGCGGTAATCACCGCAACGAGTACCAGGCCTGGAACGTAGCTGGCGACTCCACTGGCTTTCCGCGGAGCAAGAACTATCGATGGGTGGCTCAAGTTTGCATTCCGAGTCGGAGTTGAATGCTGAACCCATAGAAAGATTTTTCCTCAAATTCCAATTGGAATGGAAGATCATTCTAATCGTCGTTCCCGAACGATGGGCTACTGCCACGCATTTATGGCGATTGGGACTATTGCCTAAGTCTACTTCCTAGCAGGGTTGTGAGGCGCTCCTAATTCCGTATCTGTTATCCGACGGTGGCTAGTCGCAATCCCGCGCAGACCTGCGATTGCCTGATGTAGGTAGCGAGCCGCATGGCTTGTCGGGCAGATTAGATATACGGGCGAAGGAACTCAGGCGCGCCGGCAATAACCTTGAGCTTTTCCAGTCTCAATCCAAGGAGCGCGATGCTGTGGGGCAAATAGGCCGAGGCGCGCCGGTCAAGGACGAATTGCAAGCCAAGATAGGCCCGGTTGACAGTGATTGCAGGTGCCGAGCCATCTGGTGTCCGCGCGGAACTGCTCGCTCCACTCGATATGGACGTAGTAGCCTTCCCACTCATCGGCACGGTCGCTGTCGCAGACTACGACCAGCCGTTCAACCAGGACTGACACGGCGGCACAAAAACGAGCCCCAAGTCGAGGAAACCCACGGGCGCATCAGCGTGTACCAGGGGCTGCTCAGCCCCCAAGGCAGGCTGGCGCCGCGCTCCGTCTAGGCGCGTCCTATGGTTTGATAGCGGGGATCAACAAGCAGACGTAACGCCAACAGATTCTTCGGGCAGATTCCAAATCCCCTTCCTCATAGTCGCGGGCGATCTGCCAGAAGAAGCCGTCTATCAAGGCTACGATGCCGTTGACGGTATCGTCGACCTGACTCGCGGGAACCAACTGTTTGACGGCGTAGCGGATGTTAGAAACGAAACGCGCGCCCGTCAGCTGATAGAGATGCTTGATGCGCGGCTCGGTCTGGGAAGCGATCATGAACTGCATCCACGCCGCCGCGCGCTTGGGCGCGCCCAAGTGCTGCGGCGCGAACGAGCCGTCGACGATCGCCCGCAGCCGCTGCACCGGCGTCGGATTTGCCGGCGCCAGCTTGAGAATATCCTGACGAAACAGGTTCGACAGATTACGCATGGCCAGGGCCATCAGCTCTTCCTTGCTGTCGAAATAGTGATTGACCAGCCCGGCCGACATTCCAGCGCGCCGAGCGATGGCTGCCATGGTGGCGGCGGACATACCTTCGTCCCCGATGACAGCGACCGCGGCGTCCATCAATTCTTCCCGGCGCATCGCCTTGATTGATCGTTTCGCCATTGCATTGCCTTTCAGTTCGTGCATTGATTAGCCATTCAATATATTAAATCATCATTCAATCAAAGCCGGAGTTCGTATGCCCAGCGTCATTATTTCCAGGGTCAGAACTGTCGAAACCCAATGGATTCCGCTTGCCGACGGCCGCCAGCTGGCCGCACGCCTGTTCCTGCCAGAAGACGCCGAAGACAATCCCGTCCCGCTGATCCTCGAATACATACCGTATCGCCGTCGCGACGGCACGCGCACGGGCGATGAGGAGATGCATCTTTTCTTCGCCGGCCACGGCTATGCCTGCGCCCGCGTCGACATTGCCGGCACCGGCGATTCCGAAGGCCTGCTCGACGACGAATATGTCAAGCGCGAGCAGGACGACGCGCTGGAGATTCTTGACCATCTTTGCGCGCAGCCCTGGTGCACCGGCGTGGCCGGCATGATCGGCAATAGTTGGGGCGGGTTTTCCGGCTTGCAGGTCGCAGCGCGCCGTCCGCCGCAATTGAAGGCGATCGTCACGTCCTGCTCGACCGACGATCGTTACGCTTGCGACGCGCACTATAATGGTGGTCTGCTGCTCAACGATAATTTCGGCTGGGGCGGGGCGCTGTTTAGCTATTCGGCGCTGCCGCCGGACCCGGCCATCGTCGGCGAGGATCGCTGGCGGCAGATGTGGAAGGACCGGCTCGACAACCACAAGAGCCATGCCGCTGAATGGCTGAAGCATCAGCGTCGCGACGCGTTCTGGAAGCAGGGTTCGGTGTGCGAGGATTTTTCCGCCATCGAGTGCGCCGTGCTGGCGGTCGGAGGCTACCTTGATGGCTATACGCAGACCATCTTCAGCCTGGTCGAGAACCTCAAGGGGTTGGCCAAAGGCCTTTGCGGCCCGTGGGGCCACAAGGAACCGAACTATGGCGTACCCGGCCCTGCAGTCGGTTACCTGCAAGAATGCGTCCGCTGGTACGATCACTGGCTGAAGGGCATCGACAACGGCGCCGACCGCGAGCCGGACATGCGCCTCTACCTGATGGACTATGCCACGCCGCATTCGCATATCGATTTCAGGCCAGGCCGCTGGCTGGGTTTTCCGCAATGGCCGGCAAAGCAGATCGGCGACAAGACCTGGTGGTTGAACGGCGACGGCAAGCTCAGCGAAACGCAGGATGCCGGTGGGGCGAGGCCGACCATTTCCTCGCCGCTCACCACCGGCGTGCAAGGGCAGGAATGGTGCCCCTATGGCCAGGGCCGAATCTCGTCCGAGGGCGCGCGCGACCAGCGGGCCGATGATGGCGGCTCGCTGTGCTTCGACAGCTTGGTGATGGATGCTGACCTACCGCTTGCCGGCATAGCGAAAATCAGGCTGCGCGTCGCCGCCGATAAGCCGCAGGCGCAAATCTGCGTCAGGCTGAACGATGTGGCGCCTGATGGCACCTCCGCCTTTATCACCTTTGCGTTGCTAAATCTCACGCACCGCGAGAGCCACGAGTTTCCCACGCCCTTGACGCCGGGCCAGTTCGAGGATGTCGAGCTGGACTTCAAGCCGGTGGCACAGATCGTGCCGAAGGGGCACAGGCTGCGGGTGGCGATTTCATCGTCCTACTGGCCGATGGCCTGGCCGTCGCCGGAGCACACGATGCTGACACTCGACCCGAAGGGCTGCCGGCTCGATCTGTCGGTCTTGGCCAGCGAAGACGGCCTGGCACCCGTCGCTTTCGAGGATGCGCTGTGGGCGCACCCTGGTCCGGTGACGATCAAGGAGCCGGCGCGCCAGCTGCGCTCGCTGACGACCGATCTGCCGACCGGACGCACCGAACTGACGGCACTGTCCGACGATGGCCGCTTCGTCTTCGAGGAAACCGGCACAGAGATCACCTCTTGGCGCCGCAAGGTCTATGGGATCACCGACAACGACCCGGCGAGCTGTGTGACGCAAGTGACCTGCCATGAGGAATTGATCAGGCCCGATTGGAACGCACGGCTCGATTGCGGAATAACCATCAGCTGCGACCGCGACAATTTCTACGCCCGCGGCTGGGTCAAGGCTTACGAACGGGGAACGGTCTTCGCCGAGCGGACTTACGACGAGGTCATTCCACGCGATTGCATGTAGCCAACAAAAAAAGGGGAACAAAATGCGCATGAAACTCGACCGCAGAACATTCCTGGCCGGCTCGTCCGCACTGGCGATCCTGCCCTATGTCAGCTTCGCGCGGGCGGCTGACAGAACCAACCCGATCATCGCGCTCGATGCCGATATTGGCAATCTCGATCCGGGCAATCGCGTCGGCACCACCGAAGGCAACATCATTCGTTCGGTTTGCCAGACGCTGGTGCGGTTCGAGCCGGGCAAGACTACCTGGACCAACGACGCGGCCAAGGAGATCAAGCAGATTTCCGATACCGAGTTCGTCTTCGAACTCAACCCCGGCCAGATGTTCACCGGTGGCTTCGGCGAGATGACAGCCGACGACGTCAAATACTCGTTCGACCGCTACATCAATGGCGACAAGAACGGCAAGAAGCTTGCCTATGCCGACGACTTGAAGGCGCTCAAATCCGTCGAAGTCACCGGCAAATACACTGGCAAGTTGATCCTCAAGCATCCCTCGGCCGCACTTTGGCTGATCGGCATCTGCGACGCGTCAGGTGCGATCCTGTCCAAGAAGGCCATCGAACAATTGGGCGACAAGATCGCCACCACACTGATCGGTTCCGGACCGATGACTCTTAAGGAATGGCGCCCGAAGGAACAGTTCGTGCTCGCCGCCAATCCCGACTACAAGGGGCCGTACAAGGCGCATTTCGAGGCGATCACCGGCAAGATCATTCCCGAGCGCAAGACCTCGTTCCTGTCCTATCAGGCCAAGGAGCTCGACTTCACCGCCTTCGATGCCGACCAGCTCGACACCGCCAAGGGCCTGCCGGACACCAGGGTTATCGACATTCCTGGGATCGACTACACCTGGATCGGCATCAATGTGCAAAGGGGCGATCTCGCCGACCTTAAGGTGCGCCAGGCGATCCGTTGGGCGATCGACGTCGATGCGATCATCCAGGGTGCCTATTCCGGCGCCTCTTCGCGCGCCAAGACGCTGCTGGCGCCCGGCCTGCTCGGCAACTGGGCCGATGCGCCGCTCTACACGAGGGATCTCGCCAAGGCAAAGGCGCTGCTCGTCGAGACCGGCAAGACGGGGCTGACCTTCACCTTCACGTGTCTCAACGACGCGACATCGCTGGCGGTGGCGCAGATCGCTCAGGCCAATCTCGCCGAAGTCGGCATCATGCTCACCATCAACGCGATGGATTCAGGCGCCTACTGGGCGCTCGGTGCCGACGATGCTGGCAAGGATCTCGAACTGACGCTCATTGCCTACACCTCCAAGTTCGACCCGAGCTTCCAGACGCAGTGGTTCCTCGCCAGCCAGATCGGCCTGTGGAACTGGCAACGCTGGAACAATCCCGAATTCGACAAGCTCCACCAGGAGGGCCTGGAGACGCTGGACAAGGCCAAGCGCGAGGAGATCTACATAAAGATGCAGAAGCTGCTCGATGAATCGGCTTCCTGCATCTGGGTCACTCACGGCCGCCATTTCTTCGTCGATGCAGCTTGGCTGAAGCCAATGTTCCTGCCCAATGGCAAGGACTGGCAATTTGAGTTCTTTGACAAGGCGTGAGGTCATGAGAGGCGAGATGTCGATGGACCAGATGACCAGTTGGGGCAGACCAGACGCAGAGCCCCGTTTATGAATAGATCGCAACGCACCGCCGCTTTCATCGCGAGTCGTCTGGCATCGGTGGCGCTGACCATCGTCGGCGCCACGCTGCTTCTGTTCCTGATGGTGCGTCTCGTGCCGGGAGACTTCACCTCGGTGATGCTCGGCCCGCGAGCAACGCCCGAGCTTCGCGCCCAGATAACCCACGATATGGGCCTGGACCGAAACATGATCGAGCAGCTCTGGCTGTTCGCCAGCCGCGCCGCGACCGGCAATTTCGGCGAGGATGTCGTCTCGCGCCGGCCGATCCTCGACATCGTTCTCGATGTCATTCCCAACACGCTGGCCCTGGCTTTCAGCGCGCTGGCGTTGGCGCTGATCGTCGGCATTCCGATCGGCGTCATCGCGGCGCTGAAACCGGGGTCGTGGCTCGACAGTGGCTTGGCCCTGCTTTCGATCTCCTTCATTACGACGCCGACGCTCGTGGTCTCGGTCATCCTCTTCCTGATCTTCGCCATCGGCCTGCACTGGTTGCCGGTGGCCGGTGCCGGTGAGCCCGGCGACATCGCGGACCGGCTACGGCACCTGATCCTGCCCAGCGTGGCGCTGGCGCTCGGCTGGGTGGGCTACATCTCGCGCCTGGTGCGCGCGGCGCTGCTTGACACACTGGCTGAGCTGCATGTGCGCACGATGCGCGCCTATGGTGTATCGGAATACCGTATCGTTGGCCTGTACGCACTGAAGCTCGCTTTGGTGCCGGTCGTGTCTATCCTCGGCATTGGGCTCGGTGACCTGATCGGCAGTTCGGTCGTCGTCGAGATCATCTTCGCCCGCTCCGGCATCGGCAGCCTGATCTTCAACTCGATCGCGCAACGCAACTACCCCGTGGTCCAGGCCTGCGTCGTCTTTATCGTCGCCTTCTACATCGTCGCCAACCTGGTAGTTGATATGATCAACGCGCTGCTCGACCCGCGCATCTCGGGGGCCCGCAGATGAGCGGATTGGTCGTGACGCTCAAACGCATCTGCTCTGAACGCGACGGCCGGCTTGGGCTGGCCTTCACCTTGGCTATCCTCGTGTTCGCGCTGGTCGGCCCGCTTGTCAGTCCCGATCCCAATGCGATCAACATCAAGGCCCGCTTTGCGCAGCCGGGACTGACGCATCTGCTCGGCACCGACAATCTCGGTCGCGACCTGATGGCGCGCACCTCGGTTGGAACGCGCTATGCGTTGACGCTGGCAGTGATGATCGTCGTCATCTCGTCGATCATCGGCTCGCTGATCGGCATTGTCGCCGGCATCGCCGGCGCTTGGATAGATCGGGCAGTGATGGCGGTCTTCGATATCGTCAACGCGTTCCCACCGCTCATCCTGGCCTTCGCGCTGATCGCGCTTTACGGGAAGGGCTCGGCGACCTTCGTGCTGCTGGTCACCGTCGTCTTCATTCCCCAATTCGGCCGCATGGCACGGGCCAGGGCGCAGACCTTGCGCAATCTGAGCTTCATCGAAGCTGAGCGCATGCTCGCTGTTCACCCCGTTACCATCGTGGTCAGGCATTACCTGCCCAATGTCGCCGGTCCGATCATCGTGCTGGCCAGCATGAACCTGCCTGTCGTAATCGCCTTCGAGGCATCACTCTCCTTCCTCGGCTTTGGCGTACAGCCGCCGAAATCCTCGCTGGGCACGCTGATCAAGGACGGCTTCATGTCGATTAACCAATCCTGGTGGCCGACCGTCGCCGCCGCCCTGGTGCTGGCCATTGCCACACTCGGCGCAACCTTGCTCGGCGAGGCGCTGCGGCGTGTCATCGACCCCAAAACGGCGAGTGTGAGCTGATGGCGATTTCCGTGCGCAACCTGTCGGTCGACTATAGCCTGCCACATGGCACCGCGCATGCACTGCGCGACGTTTCCCTGGAGATTCAGAAGGGCGAACTGCTCGGGCTGGTCGGCGAATCCGGCAGCGGAAAATCGACCGTCGCCTTCGCACTGATGGGCCTGCTCGCCAACAACGCCAAGGTTATATCAGGCACAGCGAAGATCGACGGCAAAAGTTTCGACCTGACCAAGCCCAACGCGACGGCGGCGCTGCGCGGCCGCGGCATGGCGATGATCTTTCAGGATCCGATGCTCTCGCTCAATCCGGTGTTCACCGTTGGCACGCAGCTCTGCGAAGTGCTGCGCCGGCGCTCTCCCGGCAGCGACCGCAAGACACGCATAGGGATGGCCGAAGACGCGCTCGACAAGGTCAAGCTGAGCAACCCGCAGCGGCGGATGGGCCAATATCCGCACGAGCTGTCCGGCGGCATGCGCCAGCGCGTAGTGATCGCCATGGCGCTCTTGTCGGAGCCGGCGCTGCTGATCGCTGACGAGCCGACCACCGCGCTCGACGTGACGGTCGAGGCGCAGATCATGCGCGAAATAATCGGCCTTCGCGACCGCATTGGCTGCGCCGTGCTTCTGATCACCCACAGCCTCGGCTTGGTCACCGAATATTGCGACAAGCTTTCGGTACTCTATGCCGGCGAAAGACTGGAAAGCGGTACGGTCAACGAAGTGCAGCAACAGCCCGGCCATCCCTATACCCGCATGCTGTTCGACTGCGAGGTGCAAATCGACCGCGAGCGCCATGCCGATGCCTCTGAGAATCGCTTCACGGTGATTGCCGGCGAGCTGCCGGATACACGCCAGCGGCCGCCCGGCTGCATCTTCAACGGACGCTGCGACGTCTCGTTCGCGGATTGCGCTGTTGTCGATCCCGGCGATTATCCCGTCGGCAACGATACGGAGCACAGCGCCCGCTGTCTTCGGCTGGAGACGCCGTGATGGACGCGATCTCGATCAACAATGCGCGGTTGCGCTTTGGCGAAACCGCCGCGCTCGACGGCGTCTCGCTCTCCATTCCACAAAACAAATGTTTCGGCATTGTTGGCGAATCCGGCTCTGGCAAGACGACGCTAATGCGCGCCATTCTTGGCCTGCAGAAGCTCGATCAGGGCGATATCCGTATACTGGGCAATCCGCTGGTGCATAGCCGCGCGGCACGCAAGCAACGCGCGAACTTCATCCAGCCGATCTTTCAGGATCCGGCCGCGTCGCTGTCACCGCGCAGCCGCATCAGAACACTGATGAACGAGGTCGCCACAGTATTGAAGGAGCCGCTCGCGACGACCGATGAGCGGCTGCGCGTCATCCTGAACCGGCTTGGCCTGTCGCAGAGCGTCGTCGACAAATACCCGCATGAGATCAGCGGCGGACAGGCGAGGCGGGTGGCTATTGCCCGGGCGCTGCTGATGAGGCCGTCGATCCTTGTCGCCGACGAGCCGACCGCCGGTCTCGATGTCTCCGTTCAGGGCGATCTACTCAACCTCTTGCAAGACATCAGGCGGTCGGAAAAGATCACGCTTGTCGTCATCAGCCACAATCTGGCGATTGTGCGGCTCATCGCCGAAAACGCAATCGTCATGCGCGCGGGAAAAGTTGTTGAGGGCGGCGACGTTGGTTCGCTGTTCAGGTCGCCACGGGAAGCCTACACTCGCGAATTGCTGGCGGCGTGGCCGAGCATCACGCAGGCGGGGCCACCCGCAAGGCTTGTTGACGTTCAGGATCACGGTGAGCTTGGATTGTGATCAAGCTGCGGATGGATTTATTTGTGCTGACTGACGCCCAACGGGCGGCGAAGATGGAACCGCATTGCCTCGGCAAGCCGAGCGACCCCGGGCGTGTAAGATCCACGCCATATCACAGCAGGCACGCGCGCAACTTCTGCAGCTCGTTTGCACTCATGAAACAAGGCTGGCGCAAAGCAGCTACTCGGCCCTGTCTCCCACACACAAACCAAGCCCCTTCGAGAGCATCCCATGTCAACGATAGACATATTTCCAAGTTGGCGCGACATCGCGCGCGTCAGCGATGGTGATACGCTGGCACTTGCGCCTGCCGCTTGGGAGCGCATCGAATACGCAAGCCGCATTGTGGCGCGCATAGTCGAAAATGGCATACGCGCCTACGGCGTGAACACCGGGGTTGGCGCGCTATCGAACACAGTGGTCGAACCTGCTTTGCAGCAGCAACTTTCTCGCAACATTATCTTCAGCCACGCTTGCGGGGTTGGTGATCTGCTGCCGGAGCGCAGCATCCGTGCAATCATTGCATCGCAGGTGGCCAATTTTGCGCACGGCCACTCTGGAGTGAGACCAAAGATCGTTCTCAACTTGCTGAGCTTCCTGGAGCGAGGCTGCATCCCGGAGGTACCGTCGCGTGGGTCGGCGGGATATCTCACGCACAACGCACACATAGCGCTGGTATTGATCGGCGAGGGGAGGGCGCGCGTCGCCGGGCGTCGAATGAACGGACGTGACGCATTGGCCGCCATTGGCCTTGAACCTCTGGTGCTCGGCGCCAAGGAAGGCCTCAGCGTCGTCAACGGCACTGCCTGTGCTACCGGACTTTTGTGCGTGGCATTGGCTCGCGTCGAACGCCTTTTGCACTGGGCCGATGCAGCGGCAGCTCTAACGCTCGAAGCCGCTGGCGCTCAAATGGCGGCTTTTGACGAGCGAGTGCTCGCCATGCGACCGTCACCTGGCATCGAGGCGGTCGGCGCAACGCTGCGCGGGTTGCTTGAGGGCAGCGGTCTGATCGACGCGGCCCGCGGGCAGCGCACACAAGATGCGCTCAGCCTTCGCGCTGTGCCTCATGTTCATGGTGCCGCACTTGAGGTGATGGAACGTTCTGCACAACTGGTCGACCGCGAACTAGCTTCCGTCACGGACAATCCTGCCGTTGCGGGTACACTGGAGAACCCGTTGGTCTTTTCGGCGGCGCATGCAGTTGCGCCCGCGTTGGGTCAGGCTGCCGACAGTCTGACGATCGCTCTGGCTCAGGTGGCGGCTATGAGCGAGCGACGCATCGACCGTCTGGTCAATCCGCTGGTCAACAATCTGCCGGCGTTTCTCGCCAGCGAAGGCGGCTGCAATTCTGGCTTCATGATTGCGCAGTATACTGCCGCTTCGTTGAGCAACGTGAACCGCCGCCTGGCGGCCCCGGCCGCTACCGACGGAGGTGTTACCTCTGGCTTGCAGGAAGACTTTCTCGCCCATCCGACTGTCGCCGCAAATAAGCTACTGGCCGTTATCGACAACACCGAATACATCCTTGCAATTGAATTGATGGCGGCGGCTCAGGCGCACGACTTCCTGGCTCGCAAGGAGACGCGCGCCCCTCGAACGGAGGCGATCTATCGCACTGTTCGAGAGCACGTTGCACACTATGCAGACGACCGCCCGCTATCATGGGATATGGAAACGCTTCGCGATTTCATCCGTGAGATGGATGTGCCCAAAGGCCCGACCAAATAGGCGGAAGCTGGGGAGGCGACAGCTCTTTGGCAAGCAACAAGCCCCGACTGTACGAACTGAACGGATTGGCAAGCTCAGACGGCCCTGCAATCGGATGAATGATGCCTGCAAGATCTCCCGCCTGAACCTCGTCTCCCACGGCCACGGCAGGCTCGAAGATCCCCGACCGGCGCGTAGGTGAAGGCTTGCGGCCATCGACCCGCATGGATCGTGTCGGCCCAGCCGACTCAATGATGGCGTCGGGCAGGATGCCCAGATGGTTCAGCGTACGTAGCGCACTGTCTCGCGCGAGCGTTTCGCCCGCCCGTGATAGTGTTGGCGTCTCCGGTCCATGGGGCAACGTGCTGCGCCGGCGGTTGTTCCGACTGCAGTCGGCAAATCGTGACCGACATCGCTGCCGTGAGCCGCAGCCATCGCGGCTGGGAGGGGAGATTGCGGCCGGGCCGGGTCGCCTCGTCCCGGCCGCGCGCGCTGCCCGGAACGACAATGAGGAACCCGAGGGCAGGAACCCGATCGCCCTCACTGCATTTGGGAAGGAAGCGACGGCAGACTTTCTCATGAAGGAAACGACAATGGCCAAAACTCCGAGCGCCTCGGCACGCAAGCTTGTCACGGTTCATGATCAGAAGCTGGAACGCGGCGGAGGCGGGGAACTGCACCAGACGGCAGCGGGCGACACCCCCATCCTCACCACGGCGCAGGGCGGGCCCGTTGCGGACGACCAGAATTCGCTGAAGATCGGGTCGAGAGGCCCGACCGCGCTCGAGGATTTCCATTTCCGCGAGAAGATCTTCCATTTCGACCACGAGCGCATTCCCGAACGAGTGGTGCATGCCCGCGGCTACGGCGCCCATGGCTATTTCGAAACCTACGATTCACTGGCCGCCTACACCCGGGCGGACCTGTTTCAGCGGGCGGGGGAGAAGACGCCGGCTTTCGTCAGGTTTTCCACCGTCGCCGGCAGCAAGGGCTCGGCCGATCTTGCGCGCGATGTGCGCGGCTTCGCCGTCAAGCTGTACACAAAGCAAGGCAATTGGGATCTGGTCGGCAACAACATTCCCGTGTTCTTCATCCAGGACGCGATCAAGTTCCCCGACATCATTCATTCGGTGAAGCCCGAGCCCGATCGGGCCTTTCCCCAGGCGCAGTCGGCGCATGACAATTTCTGGGACTTCATCAGCCTGACGCCTGAATCGATGCACATGATCATGTGGGTGATGTCGGACCGTGCGATCCCGCGATCGTTCCGCTTCATGGAAGGTTTTGGCGTCCATACCTTCCGCTTCGTCAACGCCAAGGACGAATCGACCTTCGTCAAGTTCCACTGGAAGCCGAAGCTCGGCCTGCAGTCGGTGGTCTGGAATGAGGCGGTCAAGATCAATGGCGCCGATCCCGACTTCCATCGTCGCGATCTCTGGCAGGCCATCCAGTCGGGCAATTTCCCCGAATGGGAAATGCGCGTCCAGCTCTTCGACCAGGACTTCGCCGACAGCTTCGATTTTGACGTGCTCGATCCGACCAAGATCATTCCCGAAGAAATTCTCGAGCCGGTTCCGGTCGGCCGCCTGGTGCTCGACCGGATGCCCGACAACTTCTTCGCCGAGACGGAGCAGGTCGCCTTCATGACCCAGAACGTGCCGCCAGGCATCGATTTCTCCAACGACCCGCTGCTCCAGGGGCGCAACTTCTCCTATCTCGACACCCAGCTGAAGCGGCTCGGCAGCGCCAACTTCACCCATCTGCCCATCAACGCACCCAAATGCCCGTTCCACCACTTCCAGCAGGACGGCCACATGGCGATGCGCAATCCCGTCGGCCGCGTGAACTACCAGCCCAATTCATTCGGCGAGGGGCCCCGGGAATCGCCCCGGCAAGGATTCCGCTCCTTCGCCGATGCAGAGGAGGGGCAGAAGGTGCGCCTGCGCGCGGAGAGCTTTGCCGATCATTACAGCCAGGCCAGGCAGTTCTTCCACAGCCAGACCGGCCCGGAACAGCGCCACATCGCCATGGCCCTGACCTTCGAGCTGAGCAAGGTCGAGACCCCGGTGATCCGCGAACGCATGGTCGCGCACCTTCTGAACATCGATGAAGGGCTGGCCGAGACCGTCGCCGACAAGCTCGGCATCAAGAAGCTTCCGGCGCCGGCGGCCGCCGCGGTTGCGCCCCGCGACGACCTCCAGCCGTCGCCTGCGCTCAGCATCATCGAGAATGGGCCCGACAGCTTTGCCGGCCGCAAGGTCGGCGTGCTAGTCAGTCCCGGTGCCGATGCCTCGCTGTTGAAGAAGCTCCAGACGGCGATCGAGAAGGAGGGCGCGGTGATGGAGGTCGTGGCGCCGAAGGTCGGCGGTGTCGAAGCAGCCGACGGAAGCTGGATCGAGGCCCGGCACATGATCGACGGCGGGCCATCGGTTCTGTTCGATGCGGTCGCTCTGCTTGTTTCGGAACAGGGAGCGGAGCGCCTGACGGGCGAAGCGGCGGCGCGCGACTTCGTCGCCGATGCGTTCGCCCACTGCAAGTTCATCGCCTTCACCCCGGAAGCGGTGCCGCTGCTCGAGAAGGCCGGGGTCGATGCGGAAGCCGACGAAGGCCTTGTGCCTCTCGTCGATGCGAAGGCGACAAAGGCATTTGTCGAAACCTGCCGCAAGCTCCGGCTGTGGGGCCGGGAGAAGGCCGTCAAACTCTAGGCAATGAGCCGCCATGGGAGCCGAACATGCAAGTCACCCGGACGGAAATCGAACAGGACCTCTCGGCTGAGGCCTATCCCATTTTGCGCGTCATGTTCAAGGGAGAGGGGGGCGAGTGTGTCATTGTCGACATGGCCGACGTTGACGCGCTTGCGGGCGACGAAGAGGCAGCAATCGAACGGGCGAAGGCCGTGCTCGTCCAGACCGCCACATTCGACACTGCCGTCAACGACTATGACGCCCAAAGCAATGGCAACTTCGATCAGGTCACAAAAACGCAGGTGACGGATCGCGATGGCGGGATCTACGTCTTCGAGTATCGCGACGGCGACGGCTCTCGGCGGGTTCCGCCCTCGACGATGCCGAGTTTGGAGGCCGCTCGTGAGGAAGCGCTTCGATGTGCGGTCGAACTGCTGGCAGACCTCGACCTGAATACCGGGCCCATCCCCGACTGGCTCATCCGGATCTATGACGGCCACGGCAATCTTCTTGCAGTCGTCGACGTACACCAGGCGGATGCGGCTCGCCAGACGACCGATCGGAAGGCGGACAGTGGTGACGGATCGTAGGGAGAGTTCGGGGCCGGCGCGTGCGGCTCCTTTGGGCGATCGGATGCCGGGAACGGGATGATGGCGGCCCAGGGTCTGGCACATGGGCCGTTGGGCCGAAACTGCCTCCATTTGTGCGTCGACATGCAGCGGCTGTTTGCGCCGGGCGGCCCGTGGTCGGTTCCCTGGGCACAGAAAATACTGCCCGCCATCGAGGAGCTTGCCGGCACCCATGCCCGTGACACCTTGTTCACGCGCTTCGTTCCCGCCGCCCGTCCGGGCGAGGGGCCCGGCATGTGGGCGCGGTATTACCGCCGCTGGGCGGACGTCACCCTGACACGCATGGACCCGGCTTTTGTGCGGTTGCTGCCGTCGCTGGAGCGGCTTGTTCCTCCCGCCCGAGTGTTCGACAAGCACGTCTACTCGCCATGGACCGAGGGGCGTCTTGACGCGTTGCTCGGGTCGGAGTTCGACACGCTCGTCATCACCGGCGGCGAAACCGACGTTTGTGTCCTCGCCACCGTCCTTGGGGCGATCGATCGCGGATATCGGGTCGTGCTGGCGACGGACGCATTATGCAGTTCTTCCGACGAGACGCATGACGCCCTCATGAAACTGTATCACGCCCGGTTCAGCGAGCAGGTCGAAGCGGTGACGACCGAGGATATCCTGCAGAACTGGCGCTGATCGGGGCTTCGACAACGCCGGCGCACCGGCGCTGCCGTGCCGCCCAGCCATCTTCCGCCCGCCTTCCCGCAAGATTGTGTTTGCCGCACGCCTGTCGGGCACGAGGCGATTGCGGAAGCGGTCGCGGATATGGGCATTGAAGAAGCGCCCCTTCGACAAGGCCCTGCGGAATGCGGCGTAGGTTTCCGGCGGCACGTCCTCATAGTCGTAGCGCTTGCCGCTCACCACGAACCAGACGGACAGAACCCGGGTTTGCGGATCGTAGGCGGCTTCGCGGATCGAGCTCGAAGGCATTTCGCTCAGGCTCCCGCCGCATGGCGCAAGGCATCCTGCTCAGGGCACGAGACCGGGGCGCAACGTTATGCATGCCCGACGGCGTTCGGCTGGCATAGGCAAGACCTGCGTCAGGCATCATCGCGACTGGTAGCGGACCTCGTCGTCGCGCTCGCTGCCGGCCGCCCAAGGCGCCTGCGGCACTTGCAATGAGGCGCCGATGGCAAGCGACAGGGCGCTCAGCAATGCAAAGGTGGCGCTCGCCTTGGCGCAAACCGCTAACCACGGCTCTGCTCGAACCATATCCCCGCCTGGCCGTTGAAGGGTCATTCGGCAATGGAGAGTGCAATGAAAAGCTGGCTCAGGGACAACGGCCTCACCCTTACGTTGATGCTTGTCTTTCTGGTGACGATCCTGGGAATGGCGATCGCGGGTTTCGCCCATGAGAGCCGCCAACTGGTGCTGCACCGGGAACCGCCGCTGAGTTTTCTGGCCTATCTCGGCTCGGGTTCGTTTCTCTCGGCGGTTTTCGAGAATTGGGAGAGCGAGTTTCTCCAGATGAGCGCCTATGTGATGCTGACCGCGTTTCTGTTCCAGCGCGGGTCGGCGGAATCGCTCGATCCCGATGATCCTCACAGGCCGGGGGACACGCCGCCGGCCAGGCTGCGCGGCCGCATCAGGAGGTGGCTCTACGCCTATGGATTGGGTTTGAGCCTTGCCGGCCTGTTCGTGGTTTCATTCACCATCCACTGGCTGGCAAGTGCGGCTGCCGCCAATGAAGAAGCCGCACGGCATGGCGGCGAGATCAAATCCGTCGCGAGCTATCTGTTCGACCCGCTGCTGTGGTTCGAATCCTTCCAGAACTGGCAGTCGGAATTTCTTTCGACGGCGATGCTGGTCGTGCTGTCCATCTTCCTGCGTTTCAAAGGCTCGCCCGAGTCGAAGCCTGTCTCCGCCCCGCACAGTCGGACGGGAACCTGAGCGATCGGGGCAAGGTTACGCCACAGCGGGCGGAGGAGGCTACTTGATGTCCACCCTGGCGCGCGCTTCGGAACCACGGCGGCGCGACAGTGGGCCGGCAAGAACCCGCCTGAGGAAGGGTTGCGGCGGCGGTGACGGGGCAGGGGCGGCGCCGTTCTCCACCGCGCGGTTGCGCTTGCGCAGCCGCGCGGCATCCTGGAGCAGGGCGCCCGCCCAGCGATAGACATTGTTGGTGCTGACGACCTCACGCAGCCTGTGCATGCGCTCGCGCTGCTCGTCCTCAGGCATGGTGATCGCATGCTGCATGGCTTCGGCCATCGCCGACGGATCGAACGGATTGACGATAAGTGCGTCGAGCAGCTCCCGCGATGCCCCAGCGAAGGTGCTGAGGATCAGCACGCCCTGTTCGTCGTCGCGGGAGGCGACAAATTCCTTGGCGACCAGGTTCATCCCGTCATGCAGGCTGCTGACCACGCAGGCGTCCGCGGCGCGGTAGGCGGTGTAGATATCGGACTGGTTGTGGTGTTGGTCGAGCAACAGGATCGGCTGGTAGTCCTTGTCGCCAAAACGCCTGTTGAACGCGTCGACGAAGGCCCGGCATTCGGCGTGCAGTTCGCGATAGGCGGGCAAGGTGCCGCGGCTGGGGGCGGCGATCTGCACGAAGACAAGCTTGCCCACCCATTCGGGATAGCGCTCAAACAGCTGCTGGAAGGCGAGGAAACGA
The DNA here is from genome assembly GCF_014863355.1 of Aminobacter carboxidus. Classification (GTDB taxonomy): domain Bacteria; phylum Pseudomonadota; class Alphaproteobacteria; order Rhizobiales; family Rhizobiaceae; genus Aminobacter; species Aminobacter carboxidus. Next base: position 92,207 of record NZ_JACZEP010000005.1, read on the forward strand.
TCGAGAATCCCTTTGGTGTAATCTAGTCGCTCGACGCCGACCAGCAGCTTGGTTTGCGGATCGAGACCGTGACGGCTCAACATCCTGTCGCGACATTCCTGCACCGTGGGCTGCGTCGCAAGGGCTGCTGGCGGCCATTCGATCGAGATCGGATAAGGGTGAACCAGTGTCGTCTGGCCGCCATAGGAGATCGAGGAATGCTCGCGCTCGATGCGGCTTTCGAGGAAGCGGTCGACGCTGTCGGTGAAATTGTTGCAATGGAACTGGATGTGGAAGCCGACGACCGAGCTGCCGAGCAGGCCATCGAGGATCTGTTCGCGCCAAGGACAGATGCTGAACACTTCGGGGTTCGGCCAGGGAATGTGCCAGAAGGTGACGATCGTTGCGTCCGGCAGCTTGTCGCGGACCATGCGGGGCACAAGCGCGAAATGGTAGTCCTGGACGAGGACCACGGGATCCGGCGTGCGGGCTTCGGCGACGATGCGGTCCGCAAACTTCTGGTTGACGGCGCGATAGGCCTCCCAGTCGGATTCGCGGAAGATCGGGCGGGTGAACACGATGTGGCAGAGCGGCCAGAGCCCGTCATTGGCGAAGCCGAGATAATATCCCTTCTGCTCCTCCTCGCTCAACCAGACGCGGCTCAGCGTGTAGCGCGGCCCGTCGGGCGGGACTTCGATCCGGTCGTGCCGGTCGACGACCATCCTGTCGGCGGTGCCGCCGCCATGGGCAATCCATGTGCCGGCACAGGCGCGCATGACAGGCTCCAGCGCCGACACAAGACCGCTCGCCGGCACGATCAGTTCGACCTTGCCGTTTTTCAGATTGTGGATGTAGGGCTCCCTGTTGGAGACGAGTATGATCTCGGCGTCGGGGAGCTCGCTTTCGATGACATGACGCATCGTGTCTGCCGTCCATGCGATCATCGGGGTTTCGGCAAGCCGATTGTTCTGTTCGAATTCCGGCAGCAGCTGCCGCGGCGGCTCTTGCGCGGTTCGCCGCGCCTGGCCGGCGTCGTCGGCTCTCGGCACCGGACGCCGACGCCATGCGGCAATCGATATAGCAATGGCGATCGCCGACATTGCCACCGCCACGAGAGCCACGCTCGCCAGGTTCAGGAATGCAGGGTCGTATGTCATGCCGCCGCTTGAAATGAATGGAACAGGTTACAGAAGCTGAACTCGTCCGGCGTGGATCGGTTCCTCCGTTTGGACAGTTTGGCCCTTCGTCCTGGTCAGCTCCGCACCACAAGCGGCGCACGGCCTTCGTCACGGGCATCAAGGAACGCGGCAACCCGGTCGCCGACACGCTGGAAATTGAGGTCGACCTGCGCCCGTCCTACGCGCAGGCGTCTGACCGTCAGCGTGTCGATGCCGATCGGCAGCCTTGGCCGGGTGACCCTGATTTCGTTCTCGAACCCGTCTATCTCGAGGCCAAGGCAGGCCTGCATCAGCATGAAGGCCGACCCCGACGACCAGGCTTGCGGCAGGCAGGCGACCGGATAGGCCACCGGCGCTTCGCCCGGCGCCCTGGTGAAGCCGCAAAACAGTTCGGGCAGGCGCATGTTGAAATGGACGGCGGATTCGAACGTGCCGCTCACCAGCCGGACGAGGCTGTCGCGTTCGCCGTAACGCGCCATGCCGGCGCCACATATGGCGGTGTCGTGTGGCCAAATGGAACCGTTGTGATAGGACATCGGATTGAACGGGATTTCGTCGTCGGCAAGGGTGCGGATGCCCCATCCGGTCTGAAAGCCTGCAGCCAGAAGCTGGTCGACGAGGCGCCGCGCACGTTCCGGCGACGGCAATCCGACGAAAAGCAGGTGCCCGGCATTGGAGGCGCGAACCTCGCAAGGCCTGCTCTCGCCATCCAGCGCCAGCGCGTAGAATCCCTGGCTGTCCATCCAGAAATGGCGTTCGACAGCGGCACGCATGCTCTCGGCGCAATCCGCCCACCTTTTCGCCTTCGCCCCGTCGCCCCGGCGGGTCGCGAGGTCGGCGAGGCCGTGATAGGCGGCAAAGGCGTAGCCCTGGACTTCGACGAGGGCGATCGGGCCTCTGGGAATGCGCCCGTCGGCATGGAAGACGGCGTCGGAGCTGTCCTTCCAGCCCTGGTTCGACAAGCCTGTGTCGGCGGCGCGCTGGTAGGCGACGAAGCCATGTTCGTGGCTGGCCCGCATCGCATCGATCCAACCGGCTGCGGCGCACAGCGACGGCCAGAGGTCGTCGATGAAGGCCATGTCGCCGGTGCGTCGGGCGTAGGCGCCGGCGAGATAGACGAAGAGCGGCGTGGTGTCGACGCCGCCATAATAGCGGCCGAATGGCAGCTCGCGTAGCGCCGTCATCTCGCCCTTGCGCGTCTCATGCATGATCTTGCCGGGCTGTGAATCGCTGAATGCAAGCGTCTCGGTGGCCTGGTGCTGCGCCAAGAACGCCAACACACCCTTGGCAAGGCCGGGATTGAGCCACAGCATCTGCAACGCCGAGATCACGCCGTCGCGCCCGAAGGCCGTCGAGAACCAGGGTATGCCCGCATAGGGATAAGGACCGGTCGGCAGTTCCGTCGTCAGGAGTGCGATGTCGGCGCGTGCGCGCGACATCCAGTCGTTGAAGACCCGACCCGAACTGTGCAGCGTCGCGCCGTGCCGGCGCTTGGCGCGCATGCGCCAGCGGGCGTGGGCGGCGGCCGAACGATGGCGCTCGCGGCTGGGTGGCGCGACATGGCTTGCGCCAACCTCGACGAACAATGAGCCGCCGCCGCGGCGGGCGAGGGTCATGCGAAAATCGGCGCTTGCAGCGCTGAGTTGCACCGGCTGCTCGGAAAACGAAATGACGGACTGGCGGACCATCGTGTCGAGGCCTTCGTAGCGGAGGACGACATGATCGGCAGAGGTTTCGCTGGCAAATGTCTTGCCGCGCTTCTGGCGCGCGGTTCCGCGCACTTCGAACATGTCGCGAAAGTCCGCGTCGAACTCCAGAGACACCGGGACCAGCAGCTCCCTGTCACTGTAATTGGCAAGCCGGATGCGCTCGAACATCCTGTCTTGCCAGAGCAGCCGCGACCGTTCGACATGAATGATCCCCTGCGGCAACTGCTCCAGCGGCATATTGGTCATGTTGGCGGTAAAGACGATGTTGTCCTGGCTGAGCGAGGCGCCGAGCAGCGTCGGCTCGCGTCCGCCCACCCGCAACCGCAACAGCGACAGCACACGCGTGTCGTCGCGGAACAGGCCGTCGCCTCTGCCCTGTATGTCGCCGCGATCGTTGGCAACGACAAAACAATCGCCGTCCTTGAGGGCGAACTGCCGATGCGGGGTCCTGGGTGGCGCATCGTCGAGCGCGGCAAGCGCCACGGCGGGGTCGAGCTGGCGTTCGTCGAGTTGTGCCATGTTCCCTCCCGTTGGGGTGTGCGTTGTCCAACTGTTCAGCCGCCATGCATGCGCACCAGTTGTGCGTAGGCGTCGGCGTATTGCCGGACCATGCGTTCGGCTGAAAAGCGCCTGTCGAAGACGGCGCGTATCCTGACGCGATCGAGCCGGACCACCTGATGGACCGCTGATATCGCCGCCTCGACCGTGTCGACGACCGCCCCGGTCACCCCTTCGTCGATGATCTCGCCCATGGCGCCGTTGTTCCAGGCGACGACGGGTGTGCCCAAGGCCATCGCCTCGATCACCACCAGGCCGAACGGTTCCGGCCAGTCGATCGGAAACAGCAGCGCGGCGGCGTTGCCGAGAAGTTCCTGCTTGTCGGCATCGCCGACTTCGCCGATGAACTGGACGTTGACGCCGTCGATCAGGGGCTGGATCCGATCGTGGAAATAGGCGCGGTCGTCGTCGCCGATCTTGGCGGCGATCTTGAGCTTGTAACCGCTCCCGCGCGCGATCCTTATGGCCCTGTCCGGCCGCTTGTCCCGCGACAGCCGGCCCAGAAACACCAGGTAGTCGCCTGACCCAGTCCACTTCTCGTTCTCTGGTCCGCGCGGCGGCAGGCCATGCTGGATCGTCGCCAGCCAGTTGGCGTCGGCGAGCGGAAGTCGCTGCCGGTCGGAAATCGAGATCATCGGAAAGCCGGGCCAGCGCTTGTAGGCTCCGGGAAGGTCGCGGTAGTCCAGGCGGCCATGCGGTGTCGTCACCGTCTTGCCCGCCATCTCCTCGAAGAAGGGGAAATGCACGAAGTGGCTGAGATGGAAATGGATGACGTCGAACTCGGTGGCCCGGCTGCGCACCTCATGTAACTGCGCGAGATGGGCCGCGATCGCCGAAACCGGCGGATTTGGGTCGAGGCGCAGCGCACAATCCCTCGACGCGACCAGGGTCGCACGTGTGGTGGAGTCGCCGCTGGCAAACAGCGTGACGTCGTGGCCGAGCTCGACAAGTCCGTCGGCCAGATACGAAATGATCCGTTCGGTACCACCATAAAGACGCGGCGGCACACTCTCATAGAGCGGCGCAACCTGGGCAATCTTCATCGTTTTCCGCCGTCCTTCCAAGGCAAAACATCTCCCATCCCGTGTTGAAATCGTCCCCGGCGACGATGGTTCCCGTGAAAGTGCCGATTGGCCGGGCGCGCCTCGTCGCTCGGACATCGCGTCCCGGCTCGGGAACGAATGGGGCCCTTGCCGGTTAACTCCCCATCCTCAAACGAGAAGAAGATGCGATGTATGCCTTGGCGCTTGCCACCGATTACGATGAAACCCTTGCCGACCATGGCACCGTCACGCCGGGTGCGCTGGAGGCGATAAGGAAGCTGAAGGAGTCCGGCCGGAAGCTCATTCTGGTTACCGGACGCGAACTGCCCGATCTCAAACGGGTCTTTCCCGAACACGACATCTTCGACCGGATCGTCGCCGAAAACGGCGCGCTGCTCTATACGCCCGCGACGCGGACGTCGCGGCAGCTGGCACCGCCGCCGCCGCCGAAATTTGTCGATCGGCTTCGCAAAAGAGGCGTCGAGCCGCTCTATGTCGGCGAGACGATCGTCGCCACGCTTGTTCCCAACGAAACCATCGTGCTGGAGGAAATACGCAGCCTCGGGCTCGAACTTGAGATCATCTTCAACAAGGGCGCGGTGATGGTGCTGCCGAGCGGTCTGAACAAGGCCACAGGCCTTCTAGCGGCCCTGGAAGACCTGGAATTGTCTGCGCACAATGTCATCGGCATCGGTGATGCCGAGAACGACCATGCCCTGTTGCGCACAGTCGGTTATGGCGTGGCGGTTGCAAACGCCCTTCCAACGCTCAAGGAGACGGCCGACCGTTCAACGCGGGCGGCGCGCGGTGCCGGTGTGATCGAGTTGGTCGACCTCATCCTCGACAAGGACGCCAGCCTGATGGACACGGCAAGGCAACGCGTGGAGGTCGGTTCCGACGCTGCAGGCACAGCTTCGGTGATCTCGCCTTATGGCGGCTGCAGTCTGATCGCCGGCACCTCGGGCATCGGCAAGTCGACGCTTGCCACCCTGTTGACGGAACGCTTCTCCAAGAAGGGCTACCAGTTCTGCGTTCTGGACCCCGAAGGCGACTACAGCCACCTCGACAACGTCGTGGTGGTCGGCGACGCCGATGCGGCGCCGAACCTGCGCGAAATCCTGGACCTGCTCGCCAAGCCGACGAACAACGTCGCCGTCAACATGCTGGGCCTGAAGACCGACGAGCGGCCCGATTATTTCGCCAAGCTTCTGCCCGAGCTGGCTTCGCTGCGGGCGCGCAAGGGCCGGCCGCATTGGCTCGTCATCGACGAGGCCCATCACCTCCTGCCGTCCGCAAGGGTCGGCGACTCCTTCGCCCTGCCCAAGGAATTGCCGGCGACCATCCTGGTCACCGTCCATCCCGATCTCGTGTCAAAGGACGTGCTGCAGAAGGTGGAGGTGGTGATGGCGCTTGGGCCGGAGGCCGACCAGGTCTTCGACTGCTTTTCCCAGGCGATCGGCGTCGACCGCCCGAAGGGCATCGCTCCTTTGTCGGAGCAGCAGATCCTGTTTTGGGACCGGGCATCGGGCCGGCCTGCAAAGGCGATCGTGGTCGACAGACCCAGACAGGCGCGCAAGCGCCACAAGCGCAAATATGCGGAGGGCGATCTGGGCGACAGCAGCTTCTATTTCCGCGGGCCCGAAGGCGCGATGAGATTGAAGGCGCAGAACCTCATGATGTTCCTCCACATCGCCGAAGGCATCGACGACGCGACCTGGGAGCATCATCTCAGGGCCGGCGACTATTCCGCATGGTTCAGCGACAAGGTCAAGGACAAGGAACTGGCCACCGAGGCCCGCGCGATCGAACAAAACAAACGGTTGGCGCCGGGCCAGAGCCGCGCCGCGATCGCGGATGCCGTGCGCAGCCGTTATACCGGGACCACCGGTTAGCCTGATGCGTGACCTGAAGGTTCGCCGAGTTGGCCGCGACCGATCAGATCGGGCATCCGCCTGACCAGGCTGGCCAGCGCCGGCTCGTCGACCAGGGTCGCCGCATCCTCCGGGCGCAGCCATTTGCGGCCGCGCTCGTCTTCTTCCTTCCAGCTGTCGAGCACCGTCTCGACCGCCATCGGAAAAACCCGGACGATGACCGGGACGAAGCCGACCGGCAGCCTCTTCCAGTAGCGAAAGGTTCCGATCGGCACCCTTGCCATCTGCCCGACCACGCCGGCTTCCTGTCGCGCTTCGCATGCCGCTGCGGCCGCCGGACTCTTCTTTTTCATCGGCCAGCCCTTCGGCACGACGAAGCGCCGGGTTCCGCGCGAGGTGATGAGCATCACCCGCATCGACCCATCCGCAGCCAGCCGATAGGGCAGCGCCGCAACCTGGCTGGCGGGATCACCCTTGATCGCCGAACGGATGGCGCGTTTTTTCCGCTTGTTCATGATCACAGGCTCGCCGCGCCCTTGCGGACACGACTGGCGCCGAGTTGCTCAAGCGCCAGGCGAACCAGGCGCAGTTCCGCCTGCCAGCCGTCGTCGGAATTCATAGCACTTTCGGAAGCCGCCCGTTGCAAGGCGCGCGCATCGTCTTCGAGGTGGCGGAGGCGCTGTATCTTGATTTCGCGCGAGGACTGCGGATCTTTGAGAATTTTCCGTATCAGTTCTTCGTAAGGCGTATCCATGACGACACCCGAATTGTCCACTGCATCGGAAGACAATGACTGGTGTGCGGCTTGGTTCCGTCTTGCCTCCTCAATGAGCGGTTAGCTGGGAGTGGATCAACAGCCGGCCAGCCAGAAAAGACCGCGGTACCGCAGACCACGGCCGGATGAAACCAGCAGCTCGAGCATTGCGGTGGTTTCCTGTCAAAAGCCGTACTGCAGGATGATCGAGGCTAGCGCACCGAAGATCACCGCCAAGTATACCTTTTCCTCTGCGGACATATCGCACCTGCGACGGCTTTCTCCGCCCCCCTCATTGAAGGACGCAACCGGACATAGGGCATGAGCCTCCGAAGAAAACCTCGCAAAACCAGATTGGCTTGCGACCGCGCCGCCATCAGGGGGACGAAGCCTGACCGAGGTGCCGCTCGTCCACCCTCCGTCCACGGGCGGCGCATCGGCGGTTCTGCGCTCGAAGACATGCAGCACAGCCGTCAGGCTGCCTGAATTTTGAAGGGCATCACTGCCGCGTTATGCAGGGGGACACGGAACGAGGCGGTAGAAAGTTCGGAACCAGCCCGGTCGCGATGCGTTGGCCTTCAGATACCCTGAACCCGAGGAGGTCTGAATGAACAATCTCATCGAAAGCGACAAGGTAATCGGAACCGAAGTTTACGGACCAGATGGTGCTCATATCGGCGAGGTCGAACGACTGATCCTTGAGAAGGTCGACGGTCGCGTGGCGCATGCCGTGCTGAGTTTCGGCGGCTTTCTCGGCATGGGGCAGGATCGTTATCCGTTGCCGTGGAACAAGCTGACCTACAACGATGACCTGGGCGGCTTCCAGGTCGACATCTCCAAGGAGCAGCTCGAAGGAGCGCCGACTTATACTGAGGACGGCTATGATTGGTCCGAGGAGAACAACCGGCGTATTTACCATCATTATGGCGCCCAGCCCTACTGGTAACTCCACAGGAGAGGGGTAACAATGTGACGACCGACAAGATTCTCGGTCTGGCGCGAGGCGTGGCAAGCTGTTGCCACGCCTCGTTTTGCGCCGGCAATCGGCTCCCTCGCTGCCCCGCTGCCAAAGGTCCGGTACCAAGGGGTCAATGTGCCAAGGAGTAATGCGCCTCGCGACGTTTGCGTGTGGCTGCGGCCTTCTTTGCCGATGTCGAGCGAGCGTGCCGAAGCCGAACGGCGCGCAGCGGCTTCGCCGCCGGTCTTTCCGCCCTTCCAGGCTGAGCCGTTGCTTTCGGGTTTGCCGCCGCCCGAACCCTTGATCACCGTCGCCCACGCCCGTCTCTCCGCGTCAACGGCCAGAGACGCCGCGGTCCTTATAACCCTCCTCGATATGCTCGTCTCAGGCGGATCATCGACCTTTTTCGATTCCTTCCGCCCCACCACGACATCCGCTAAACCAACGACGTTGGCTTAGCGCTCGACTGCAAGCTTTCGCTCGCGTTCGAAGGTAGTGGTAGCCTTACCGCTGAAACCCGCCTCGACCGAATGCGCCAGGTGATGCCACCTATTCGCGATAAAGGTCCTGCGGCAGAGATTGGTTCCCAAGCGTCTTAGCCGCTCTGGCATTCGGCCGGTCAATGCTGCTCTCGCCAGAGTGCGGTCTGACAACTCAACCACCTTCGCCGTTGAACTCGTATGCGAGCATCAGAAGGCCCAAAAATCCTATTGCATAGACAAAAGAAACAAGTTACGTTTTTATTGTCTAGACAAAAGAGTGTCTCCTCCTTGCGCTCCGCCGCAAGCCGGGCAGCGACACCACCACAAATGTCACAAGGGGAACTTGGATGACCGCATCAAGACGCACTTTTCTCAAGGGCCTGGCGGTTGCGCCGGCTTTATTCGGCGGTCTGTCGTCGACAATTTCAGCCTACGCCCAGAAGGCCAAGGCGCATGGCGATCTGATCGTTGCGATCGCCAAGCCGGCGGGAAATCTCGATCCGCACAAATATATCGGCCTGTGGGCCGTGCAGGATCTCATGTTCGAGCCGCTCATGCGCTACGGCAAAAATGGCCAGATCGAACCGGCACTCGCGACCGAGTGGGCCGTCGAGGACAATGGCAAGCTGCTCCGCGTCAAGCTTCGTCAGAACGTGACCTTCCAGGACGGCACGTCCTGGGACGCTGAGGCCATGATGTGGAACCTGGATCGCTGGATCGGCAAGCCTGCCAATAACTGGATGAATTCTTCGCGGCTTTATTCCGGCCACAGGATCGTCGACCCGCACACGGTCGAGCTGCAGTTCAAGGAGCCGGTGCTCGGGCTCCTCTACGAATTCTCCTATGTCCGGCCGTCGCGCTTTCTCAGCCCAAAGTCGGTCGACAAGGATGGCAACTATCAGGCGCCGGTTGGAACCGGACCTTGGATCCAGGAAAGTGCGTCGAACAGCGAAAGCACCTTCAAGCGGTTCGATGGCTATTGGGGCGATCTGCCAACCTTCGAACACGTCGAGCTGAAGGTCCTGCCGGATTCACGCAGCCGCATGGCAGCACTTAGGGCAGGCGAGATCGATCTGGCCGGCGGCGACTACCTGGCTCCCATAAAGGCGACAGAAGCCAAAGCACTGGAAAGTGCTGGCATCCCGGTCACCGTAGAGACCGGAACGACGACGATCGTACTCGCCTACAACCCTGATCGGAACGAAGCGCTGAAAGACGTGCGTGTACGCAAGGCGATCAACATCGGCTTCGACAGGGCGGCGATCGGCCAGGTGCTTTACCAGAGCTTGGCCGAGCCGGCGGGCAGTCTGTTTCCCGCCAATGTTCCGCATGCCGGCAAGCGCTTTGATGTCGCCAAGCGCGACGTAGAGGCGGCCAAGGCATTGCTCGAGGTGGCAGGCTGGAGCGGTTCGGGGATCCGCGAAAAGGACGGCAAAAAGCTGTCGCTGGAACTGGTGGTCTCCGAAGAGCAGATGGCAGGCTCGCGCTCGCTCGGCGAAATCCTGCAGTCGCAGCTTGGCGAGATCGGCATCGAACTGACAATACGATCGGTCGACCATGCGTCGCGCCACAGTGACATCCCAGCGCGAAAATACGACATGGCGTTGTTCTACACCTTGGGCGCGCCCTACGAGCCGTTCGGAACGCTGGTCGGCCTGTTTCTGTCGACGTTCAACAATGGCGTCGACGGCAAGCTGTTCCTCGATCCGGCAAACCTCGACCCATTGGTGCTGGCAGCTACATCGGCATCGGAAGCCGACGTGGCGGGCGCGACACAGGCCATCTATGACTGGCTCTACAACGAGGTCGCGATTTCTCCGCTGTTCTACGCGCCGATCATCTGGGCGCATGCTCCGCGGGTCCAGGGCTTCACGCCACCGTCGACGGAATACGACCTTCCCTACAAAAACATCACCTTGGGCGCGTAAGGGCGAATCCGATGCTGACACTAGTTTCGCGCCGCTTGCGCAACTCGCTTGTCCTGCTGATGCTGGCGACGCTGCTCTGCTTCACTCTGGTAGTATCAGCGCCCGGCAACATCGCGGTCCTGATTGCGGAATTGCGCACACCCAAAGCTACCTTTGCCGACATCCACAAGATCGAGCTGGAACTCGGGCTAGACCAACCGATCGTCACCCGGTACTCGCACTGGCTCACCGGCGCCTTGCAGGGAAATCTCGGAATTTCCTACAAGACCGGTGAAGATATCGGGCCGGCCTTGTCCAGCCGCCTTCCGATCACCGCAACGCTTGTTGCCGGCGGTGCGACCTTTGCGATGCTCTTCAGCTTCGTGCTTGGCTTTGCTGGTGCGCTTTGGCCGGGACGGTTCGCCGATGTCGCCACCCGCACCATCGCCCTGCTTGGCGCTTCGATGCCATCGTTCTTCGTCGGCGCGCTTCTGATCTACGGATTGGCGGTACAGCTGCGGCTTTTGCCAACCTTCGGCTCGGAGGGACTTTCGAGCTGGATCCTGCCCTGGATCACGATCGGATTGCTGCCCGCCGCCGTGCTCAGCCGGGTAGTGCGTGTGGGCTTGGAAGAGGCGATGTCGCGGCCCTTTGCGCTGACCGCGGTTGCCAAGGGCCTGACACGGCGGACCATCCTTGTCCGGCATGCCCTGCCCAACATCGCACCGACCTACATCAATGCGCTGGGTGCCCAGACTGGTGCGATGGTGGTTGGCGCGGTTGTCGTGGAGCCGCTGTTTGCCCTCAAGGGCGTGGCCGACCTGTTCCTATCGGGTGTTCTGTTCCGCGACTTCATGGTCGTTCAGGCGTGCCTTCTGGTCTTCATATCGTTCTTTGTTGTCCTCAACCTCCTCGTCGACATCGGGATGATGTTCACCGATCCCAAACTTCGGCGCCAGGGAAGCTGACCATGAAATTTCTTCGCGAGTTCCTGTCTTACACCTCAAGCCTGCCCCGGCTGGCGATCTGGGCTGTCGGCACCTTTCTCTTCCTCGGCATCTTCGCGCCATGGCTGACACCGCATGATCCGAATGCGCAGAACCTGCTCCAAGCGCATCTGGGCCCGTCCTTCGCCCACTGGTTAGGTACCGACCATGTCGGCCGCGATACGCTGAGCCGGCTGATCCTGTCGGCGCGAACCTCGGTTGTCGGCATGACCCTTGTCCTGGTGTTGGCGCTTTCTGTCGGCGTTACCATAGGCACGGTTGCGGGCTATCGCCGTGGTTGGGTCGAAGAGGGCCTGATGCGGATCGTCGATGTCGGGCTGGCGATGCCCAGCCTTATCGTGGCGCTGGCCGTCATCGGGATTTTTGGTACCGGCTACTGGAACATGATCCTCGCGCTGGCACTCGCCTGGTGGCCGGGCAGCGCGCGCATCAGCCGGGCGGTTGCGGTCAACGTCATGAACAGGCCTCACATCGAGTCCCTGCGGGTGCTCGGGGCAAGTCCGGCCAGGATCTATTTCCATCACCTGCTGCCCGCAACGCTGGGCGCCGTGCTGGTCTACGCGACGGCAGATGCAGGAGCGGTGGCCCTGGCGATCGCAACGTTGAGTTTCCTTGGGCTGGGCATCCAGCCGCCAACGCCGGAATGGGGCCAGATGCTGGTAGATGCCTTGCCCTATCTCGAGTCTTCGCCGCGTCAGGTCATCCTCCCAGGACTGGCGCTCACTCTGGCCGTGATCGGCTTCAATCTGCTTGGCGAATCCATTGCGCTGAACCGGGTGCCTACCCCGCTTTCTCGCAAGATCCTTCGCCAGAGGCGGATCACGGCAGCTGCATGGAAGAAGGCATAACCGGATGGCTTCGAAGGAAATTCTGAGGGTTTCGGATCTCTGCGTAGATCTGTTCACCCAGCGTTCGGTCATCCGGCCGGTCGACGGGGTCAGCTACTCTGTCGCTGCTGGCGAAACGCTCGCCATCGTCGGCGAGAGTGGCAGCGGCAAGACGGTGTTGAACTTTGCCCCTCTCGGCCTGATGCCGACGGGCGTCAATGTCGACCTGAGCGGCTCGATCCTGTTCAACGACACCGAACTGGTCGGCATCGCCGAACCAGCATTGCGAAAGCTGCGCGGCGGATCGATAGGAACGATCTTCCAGGATCCGATGAGCGCGCTTAACCCTGCTCGCACCATCGGCAGACAGATTGCCGAGGTGAGCGAATTGCATATGGGCCTGAGCTCCAGCCAGGCCGAAAGCAGGGCACTTGACCTGCTCAAGCTGGTCAGGATGTCCGACCCCGATGCGCGGTTGAAGCAGTATCCGCACGAACTGTCAGGTGGGCTTCGCCAGCGCGTGATGATCGCCATTGCGGTTGCAGCCGAACCGCAGCTGTTGATCGCCGACGAGCCGACGACCGCTCTCGATGTCACCGTGCAGGCGCAGATCATCGCTTTGCTGAAGGATCTGCAGAAGCGGCTGAACATGGCCATCGTGCTCATCACGCATGACATGGGCGTGGTGGCCGGCATCGCCTCGCGTGTTGCTGTCATGTATGCCGGTCGGGTTGCCGAATACGGGCCCGTCGGCGATGTTCTGGTCGAGCCCCGGCATCCCTACACGATGGGCCTGATCGACGCCATTCCGCGCGCCGACGATGCGCCTGGCTCGCTGTTTCGCGGGTTGCCTGGCGCACCGCCGATCCTGGGCGCACCTATCCCGGGATGCGCGTTTGCGCCTCGCTGCCACGCGGCAATCGAAAGCTGTCACATCACTCGCCCGGCGCTGGTGTCGACGGTTCAGCCGCTGGTTTCAGCCGCCTGTCCGATCATCAACAAGCACAATCACGGGGGCGCGTATGTCCAGCACTAAGTCAGTCCTGCGCGTTGAAAACCTGGTGACGAGGTTCAAGAGCGTCGAACGCGGCAAATGGGTCAAGGCGGTCGACGGTGTGAGCATCGAACTCCGTCCCGGAGAAATCGTTGGTCTGGTCGGCGAATCCGGTTGTGGAAAGTCGACGCTGGGGCGCTCGATCGTCGGGCTGGAACGTCCGCAAAGCGGCCGCATCTTGCTCGATGATATCGATCTGAGCGGCCTTGGCGGACGCAAGCTGCGCGAGACCCGACGAGCGATCCAGTATGTGTTCCAGGATCCTTACGCCTCGCTCAACGATCGACAAACGATCGGCGAGGCGATAACCGAAGCCCTGGTGATCATCGGCATTCATGACCGCACCCGGCAGCGCCGGCGGGTTCACGAATTGCTCGACCAGGTCGGGCTGCCCGACACGGTGGCGGAACGTTATCCGCGCGAACTGTCCGGCGGTCAGCGCCAGCGCGTGGCAATAGCCCGCTCCCTTGCGGTGGAGCCGCGCGTTCTGATCTGCGACGAGCCGGTCAGCGCACTCGACTTGTCGATCCGCTCCCAGGTCATGAACCTGTTCCTGACCCTGCAGAAGGATCTGGGGGTCGCCTGTCTTTTCATCGCCCATGACCTGGCGCTCGTCCGTCAGGCCGCGTCGCGGGTCTATGTGATGTATCTCGGAAAGATCGTCGAGCAGGGGACCTCGCTCGATGTCTACGAAAGACCTACCCATCCTTATACACGCGCCCTGCTTGCCTCGATCCCGAGTGCCGATCCGCGCATCGAGGCCACGCGGGAAGTTCCGGCCCTGCTGGGCGACATTCCGAGCCCGACCAATCCGCCATCCGGCTGCCGGTTTCGAACACGGTGCCCGAGCGCGGTGGAGGCATGCGCCGTAGCCGAGCCACCGACGGTCTGGGTTGGTCCCGGCCACGGCGCGGCATGCATCTTTGCCGCCCAGATCAGGGCAACCGAGGTCGTGCCGCAGCCCGAGCCGCAACGCCTGCCACAGCAATTGTCAGCCTAGGCGCCGGCAACAAAACCGACACAGATTCTGTCCGAACCACGGAGGCATCCAGGATGTTTTTGAACAGTGACACAGCTCATGCGAGCTCGCTGAAGAATGCGCCCGACAACGAAGAGTTCTGGGGCGCGGTGCGCAAGACTATGGAGCCTATGTACACCCACACCCAGTTGGTCAACACCCGGCGAGGGTCGTCGCCGCTCGAAGTGCGCGACCGGGTCAGGTCGCTCGTCGACCTGTCGCTTTCCTATGAGCTCGATGAATACGAGCCGTTTCGGGACCTCAAGGAAAGTGGCTCCTCGCTTATGATCAGGCAGATGCTGGCCGACTATTTCGGCGGCGGTGCCGACGAGATCGCGCTGACGCGCAATGCCATGGAAGGCATCGCCACCGTCCTGAATGGCGTGACGCTGAAGCCAGGCGATGAAGTCATTGCGACGAAATACTGCTACGATTCAAACCTTGCGATCTTGCGGCAGCGCGTCGAACGCGACGGCATCGTGCTCAAGCTCGTCGATCTTCCCTTCGGTCGCGGCAGCGACGCCGAGTTCGTCAAAGCCTTTTCGGACGCCATTACCGAGCGAACGCGGCTGATCACATTTCCCCATGTCGTCGTCCGTACCGGCCAGGTGCTGCCTGTGAAGCCGTTGGCCGAACTGGCGCGCGCCAAGGGTATTTTCAGCTTCGTAGATGGCGCCCATTCGGCTGGGCATATCTGCTTTCGTCTCGACGAGCTTGGCTGCGATGCTTTCGCGACCTGTCTGCACAAATGGATGTACGGGCCGCGCGGTACGGGTTTTCTCTATGTCAGGCGGGACAAGATCGCCGACGTCTGGCCGATGTGGGCAAGCTGGTCGAACAAACCGGCGGACTCGATCGAGAAGTTCGAGGAGGTCGGGTCGGTGTTCAAGGCGCTGCCGGCTTCAATTCCCGATGCATTGGCGTTCAACCTTCAGATCGGTCAGGAAGAGAAGGCCGCGCGGCTGCGTTATATGCGCAACCGCTGGATGATCCCGCTGAGCAGGCATGAGAAGGTCACGATGCTGACCGACATCGACGCCGAGCCGGGCACCGGCTTTGGCGCATTCGTGCTCGACGGCATTGATCATGGACAGTTTGCCAAGGCGCTGCTCGACGAATTCAAGATCAACGTCTTGTCGTTTGCAATGGATGAAGACCCCTCGTTAAAGGGCATCCATGTGTCGCCGGGCCTGTCGAACAGTCTCGATGAGATCGATCGTTTCGTCGAAGCGGCGCACATCGTTCTTGGCCGGGGCGGGTAGAAAGTTACGCAGGTATGACAAACAACTCGCGGTCGAGTCTGGTCAGTGCTTCCACGCCCGTTGTGGTCACCAGGAAGGTGTCCTCGCTCATCATGCCGCCCCAGCCGGGGCGGTAGTAAGGCGCCTCGATATTGACCACCATGCCTTCCAGCAGCGTGACGGGGTTTGAGGCCGCAATTGTCGGATACTCGTGGCTCTCGATCCCGAGGCCATGCCCGACATGGTGACGCTTGTATTGTGGCAGTCCGGCCTGGCGGACGGCTGCCACGGCCTCATGAAAGAGCGCATCTGTGGTCATCCCCGGAGCGACCATGTCAGAGGCTTTGCGGTGGCCCATCGACGTCGCCGCAAAGGCTAAGAGTACATCCTTGCCCGGCTCTCCGACGAAGGCGGTTCGCGCCGTGTCTGACCAATAGCCGCCGAAGGTGGCGCCGACATCGATGCGTACGATGTCGTTGGCGGCGATCCGCCGCCGGGTCGGATAGGCATCGGCAAGCGCGCTGCGCTCTCCTGAAGTAACGACCACGAAGCCGGGCGAGCCGCCTTGCGAGATCATCTCGGCGGATATTCTGGCGGCAAGCTCGTATTCCGTCATGCCTGCCTTGGCATCGCGCAGGGCGTTGCCCAGAGCGACTTCAGTCAAGTCGGATGCACTGCGCAGAAGGCTTATCTCAAGCGGGTTCTTGACCGAGCGGGCATCGCGGAAAAATGCCGCGGTCGCGCGCGCGTCAATCAGTTGCAGCCCTTGTGGCGAAACGAGTGTGTGGGAGGCTCCATCCATGCTGTCTATGCCGAGCTTATGCCTGTCGCCAGCCAACTGCGCGACGGCAGCGGAAAGAGCCTCATCGAACGTTGCGAACTCAACGACATCAGTGCCTTCGCGTTCGCGCAGTTCCTGGTCGTCGAAGAAGAAGTTGCCATAGCAAAAGTACCGCAAATCCTTGCCGACGGTCTCGGCGGCGGACCAGAGGTCGGCTTTTGGGCCGACGAGGATCCAGTCGTCTGCAACGAAGACCACCGCCATCTTGAGCAGCCAGCTGGTGTCGAAACCCATGCTCTTATAGCCGCTGCAGTAAAATACATGGTGCGGCTGGGTCGCGACCAACACGACGTTGCTGTCGCCGATTTGATTGAAGATGGCTTGCCGGTTTCTGCGGGCCAGCTCTTTGACGTCCATCGACGCGCCGTCCATTTGGTCTTTTGTGCTCACGGTTGAAGCGGGTTGAATTCACCCACAAACTCGTTTCGGTCGGCAGGGTAGATCAATTTTACCCAGGTGACCGGCATGGCGTCAGCCCATGTCTGGCGAAGGGACACCAGCAGGGGCGCGTTGGCTGCGACGCCGAGTTGCGCGGCTTGTGCAGCGGTTGCGATCTCGGCGCGGATGGTGTGTCGAAGCCGCGTGCATGGAAGCCTTGCCAGCAACCAGATGTTCGGCGTTTCGGCCTCAAAATCCGCATCTACCGCATCCGGGGCAGCCTGCAAACTGATGAGCCGTTCCTCCAGCACTTCGGGCTTGCCGAAACCGCTATGCACCGCATGAAGGCGCAGCAAGGGCGTGCCCGTTTCTACCTCCGGCCAGACAGATGTGTCAGCGCCGGCTGTGATGACTGACGAGGCAACCACCCGGTAGGCATAGGTCCTGCCCTTGGCTTCGATGTCTTGCCTGATATCGAGATAGCCGATCACCGCATGCGATTCAGTGGTTTGAGCAACGCGTGTTCCCTGCTTGCGCCGGCGCTCCAGAAGTCCTGCTTCGGTAAGCTTGGACAGCGCCTTGCTGACAGTTGCCCGGGTCGTCGAGAATTTTTCCAGCAGCGTATGCTCGGAAGGGATGCGGTGACCTGCGGGCCATCGCCCGCTCATGATCTCGGCACGAACCGCGCGTTCGATCTGCCTGTAGATCGGACCATTGCCGTCCAGCTCGATCGTGTCAGCCAATTCAGTGTTGGTTTCTTGGTCCATCAACGTCCCGGCAGCCCCATTGAAAATGCTCTTCGAACCACGCGAGCGTATTGTCTACACATAAGATAACATGCCGATCTCTGCAATAACTCCCAGCCGTTTCGGAAGCGCGGCCGAATCCTCCTCAGAGAGGCCAGACATAAGACTGAATTTGATCCAGCGGGCTTAGGCTACGTCCACCACAAGTTTGAACAGGCAATCTCCGGCTTCAGTTAGAGCCGGGGCTCTCTGGCAAGCAACCAGCCCCGACTGCGTGAACTGAACCGACCTGGCAGGCTCAGACGGCCCGGCAATCGGATGGATTGTGCCCGCAAGATCTCCAGCTTGAACCTCGTCTCCCACGGTCACGGCAGGCTCGAAGATTCCCCTGACCGGCATAGGTGAAGGCCTGCCTGTCATCGACTCGCATGGCTCGTGTCTGCCCCGCCGGCTCAACGATGGCGTCGGGCAGGATGCCCAGATGTTTCAACACACGCAGCACCCCGTCTCGCGCGAGCATTTCGCCCGCCTATGGGCTGCGAGACTCTGGAGTCTTAAAAGATCATCTGAAGCGATAGGGCGCATCATCTGCGCCCGTCTCTCCTGTTTCAATGACGTCATGGACGCCTCCATCGCCGATGCCGCAACGGGAGAGTTAACTGGGGAGGGCTCCAACGGTTCCGGAACTTTTGCACTCGGCCGGACGTTGCAAAGCGGATAACCTCATCAGGAGTTGATTATGAACACTCTCCTTTCAGGGTTGATGGCAACGGCAATTGCCACCTCCTTTGCGGTAGCGTCCGTAATTCCGGCCGTCGCCGTTCCTTATTCCCCTAAAGCACCTGCCGCCGAAACCGCGATCCAACAGATCCAGTATGACGGCTATTGGCAGCAGAGACGAATGAATCGTGATGACCGCCGCTACCGGGTCATCCGGCGCGGGAACGTATTTTACCTCAATGGCCATCGCGGCTATCGGGATTACCGCCCAGGCTATCGTCGCTACAACGACTTCTGGTTCCCGGCGGGTGCCTTCGTTGCCGGGGCGATTATCGGCGGTGCCCTTAACCAGCCTCGTTACGTTCAGCCGCGTTATGTCCAACGTAGCAGATACGGCGATGCTCATGTGCAGTGGTGCTATGACCGCTACCGGTCTTACAGGGCATACGACAACACCTTCCAGCCGTATAGCGGCCCCCGCCGGCCGTGCTATTCGCCCTACAGTTAATGGCTCGTTTGACCAACGTAGATCAAAAGGAAAGCCCCGCATCAAAGCGGCGGGGCTTTTCGGGTAAGGGCACAAAGTGCTGTGGAGGCGCCTCGCTACCTCGGAGAAACTCTGACACCAGTTACCTTGCGGGAGTCCCTGTCATCCAGCGTAATAAAAATCTTTGACCCAGGGACAAGTTCGGATGGCACGGCAACCTCAAACGGCACAGCGTAACTGTTGCCGTCTTCTAGCTTAATTATCTTGGTGTGCTTGATATATTCTTTTACCACACCTTCTGTGGAGCTAGCCAAAGCGGCGGCACTCGTGAGGGCGATAACGCCCAATGCAATGAGAACTTTCTGCATGACATTCTCCTTGGAGAAGCCCCTGTGCACCAACGTAGAGAAGCTCGCATGGTTGCAGGGCGGGGAAATGCAGGATGGGATAACGAAAAAAACCGCAGGCCGAAGCCTGCGGGCTAATGCGTCTACCCAAATGTTTCAGTTAGCGAATCCTAATCTAACAGAACTCTAACAACTCGCAATAGCTCCCTCCGCCTCGGCCGCCGGTGGTGCGTCCTAGTCTTTATCGGCTGGTAAATGTCCGATATAAGCTGCTCCGTCAGCAAAGCGTACACACACTTGACGGTACGTAAGCAGGGGATAGAATCGCGTTTAAGCTCCGCCCTTTGCCCCAGCGTCCCCCGCCCCGGCAATCGAGAGAGCCTTGCGTGGAGGATCTGATCATGGGCGATGCTCGGTACCTCAATCACAAGCTCGAATGCCCATCTTGCGGCACCGTTCGCCTACACATTCCTGACGATGTAGACCCAACTACGCCGATCTCGTGTGAGGATTGCGGCAGACATCTCGGTATTTGGGATGAGCTACAATCCGACTTCGCACTACAAGGCGGGATGAACGGTATGTTTCGACTGGATGGGGGTCGCATCAGGAAGATCGGATAGAGCCGAGGCGTCCCGGCGTTAGCGTTTCTTCGCTAATAACCGGGCTTCCCGTAAAAGCGACGACCACTGATAACCGAGATCAGCGACAAGCTTCCGAGCTTGTTGTTCCGTTATGCCGGTCTCTTCCATCAAGCGCCGAACCACAAAGTCATGCATACTCAGCGGCTCCCTAGGTTCGTCGGTCATTTCGCCTACCTTTTCTGACGCAAAGGCCCACCGCTCCCGGTTGGACGCGGAAGCGATAGGCCCGCTGCTGGAGCGAACGTACTGAGGGGGTGCGGATCGCTCCGACATCGAAATACCAAACGGCCCTGATGGTTCCCCAAAGCAAAAAAGGCCCCGCGACCTTTGTGCCGGCGGGGCGGCGCGATATGTTTGGCTGGCAGGGCCCACGCGAGAGGACGGCGCACTATTGATGAACCCAGTGCTGCTTTCCGTTGCCGCGATGGCAAAATCGGCCTTGGCGATCTGGCATCGCTCCCTCATCGGTTTGGCTGTTGCGGCCTGCGTCAATGCTGCGGCTTTCTGGCTGATATGGCCAACCCTCTAAGCGACAGACCACCCTTCGACAGGGGATGTCCTAGTTGAGCGCCGCACTGTCTTGGCCGGGGCGTACTCGCCATATCCTGTTGCCGACGTCATCGGCGACCAGCAACGAACCATCGCGCGCGATCGCTACGCCGACCGGACGTCCGGCCGCAGTATCGTCAGGGCGCAGAAAGCCAGTCAGAATGTCCTTTGGCGGGCCCGCCGGCTTTCCAGCACTAAAGGGAACGAAGATCACCTTGTAGCCGCTTCGAGGCATGCGGTTCCAAGACCCATGCTGACCGACGAATGCACCGTTTTTCATTTCCGGTCCGAACAGATCGCCGGTGTTGAAGGTCAGGCCTAGCGAGGCCGTATGCGAGCCTAGCGCATAGTCCGGCCTGAGCGCCTTTGCGACCAGGTCCGGCATTTGCGGCTCAATACGGTCGTCGACGATCTGGCCGTAATAACTGTAGGGCCAGCCATAGAAGGCGCCGTCCTTGACGGATGTCATATAATCGGGAACCAGGTCGCTGCCTATCTCATCACGCTCGTTGACCACAACCCAGAGCTCGCCGCTTTCAGGTTGCCATGACAGGCCATTGGGATTGCGCAGGCCGCTGGCGAACAGACGGCTTTGCTTCGTCGCCAGATCAATCTCATGCACCGCGGCGCGGCCTTCCTCGATGTCCATGCCGTTCTCGCCGACATTGCTGTTCGAACCGACAGTTGCATAGAGCTTCGTGCCGTCCCGCGAAGCAATGACATCCTTGGTCCAGTGATGGTTCAGGCCAGCCGGCAGGTCGGCAATCTTTTCGGGCTGGGCGGTAATTTCGGTAGCGCCCTCTTGATAGGGAAATGCAACGATGCCGTCGGCATTCGCCACATAAAGTTTGCCGTCGAGCAAGGTCATGCCAAACGGCGAGAATAACCCGTTGATGAATGGCTGTTTCACCTCCGCCTCACCGTCACCGTCGGCATCGCGCAAAATGGAGATGCGGTTTGCGCTCGGCACGTTGGCCCCGGCGCTGCCCATGATCTTCTGAGCCACCCAGCGACGGATGGAGACACTGCTTTCTTCCTGCGGCGGTTTGTTGCTTTCGGCGACCAGCACATCCCCGTTGGGCAGCACATGCAGCCAGCGAGGATGATCGAGCCCATCGGCGAACTGGTTAACCCTATAACCTTGCGCAGGCTGCGGCATCTCGCCTTGTTTCCACGGCTCGGCCTCGGCCTGATGAACGGTCGGCAGTATTCGGGGATCGGGTTCAGGCAGCTTGGGATCCGGCCCATATTGCTCTTCGATAGCCACCTTGGCCTCCTCTCGCGAAGAGAGGACGACCACCCCAACTGCAACTATGCCTATGACCAAGACGGCGAGGAGAGCGAGGATCAGCTTTTTCATCGCAGGAGTTCCCTTTTTCGTTCAACGCATCGGGGTGGCTCCGGTTGCAATTCAATCGAAACGCCGTGCAGAGGCTCAGGAGCGCTGCGGCCTGAACATGCGCATCATGACGTCGGAACGGCGAATAAAATGCTGGAACAGGGCGCCGGCGATGTGCAGCACGATGGCGCCGAGTAATGCGGTCTTGAGCACATTGTGTGCGGCAGCGGCTGCTTCCACACCGGCAAACCAGGCAACACCTCCCGACAGGGGCAGCAGAAACAGCGACAGGTAGATCAGGCCGTGCACCGCTTCGGAAAGGATCTGCAGCAAACGCGGCTCATCGGGCGGAGGGGGCGGGGCGCCGCGCGTGAAGCGCAAATAAACGCGGGCGAGAGCAAGCAGCAATATGGTCACGCCCGCAACCACATGCAGATAGGCCAGCAGGCTTGTATCGGGTGCGGTCGGTTCGTTCCGCAGGAATGCCCGCCAGGCAGCTTCCATGCCGTCATGGGCCAGATACTGGAACGCCACCAGGACGACGACGCTCCAATGCAACGCCACTTGCGCAGTTGAATATCCTGATACCTTCCGTGCCATTCGCATTCCTCCCTGCGCTGCGCTTTGCGCCTCCGATGATGCTGGCCCCGCGCTTCGGAACTTTCTCATCATCGCGATGTTTCGTCACAATGGAAACGGAGAGGGCGTTCCGAATAGCTGCAAAAACGGGATCGGCTCGGCAAAGATCCGCCGGACTGCTGCTGGTGGCGGCGCTGACGCCCGTTTTTTCAGCCTGCAGCGGTGTGCAGTCGGCACTCGATCCCGCAGGCGAAGAATCAGGACAGGTCGCGCGCCTTTTCTGGCTCATGATTGCAGGCGGCCTGCCAATCTGGGCGTTCGTGGTCGCGCTTTCTCTCTACGCGTCTCGATGGAAGCTCGAACCTCTGCGGGAAGACACGGCTGCACGGGTGATCTTCTGGGGTGGCGTGGTACTGCCGGTAACCGTGTTGGCAGCCCTTTTGGCATACGCACTCTGGCTCATGCCGTCGCTGCGCCCTTTTGCGGGAAGCGACGACGCTACCTTGCGTATCGAGATAACCGGCAGGCAGTTCTGGTGGCACGTCGTCTACAAGCGTCCAAATGGCGTCAGGGTGGTCTCGGCCAACGAGATACGATTGCCTGTCGGTGAACGGGTCGAATTCGCCCTGACCAGCGACGACATGATCCATTCCTTTTGGATCCCGGCCCTTGGCGGCAAGATGGACCTGATCCCGGGCCGACAAAACCGCCTGTCCCTGAGGGCTACCAAGGTCGGGACCTATCGAGGCCAGTGCGCCGAATTCTGCGGCACCTCACACGCTTTGATGGCCTTTCCAGCGATCGTGATGGAAGGCGCAGCGTTCGAGACATGGCTGAATGCGCGCAGCCGGCCCTCGAGCGGCGTGCACGCGCCAGGAACGGGACGCGCCCTGTTTGAACGCAACCGTTGCGGCTCCTGCCACCGTATCGCAGGGACGCAGTGGCAGTCGACAGCCGGGCCGGACCTCTCCCATGTCGGTTCCCGGCTGACCATCGGCGCAGGCCAGTTGGCCAGCGGTTCAGAAGCCCTTGCCAGCTTTGTTGCTGATGCGGGTGCAGTCAAAGCGGGTGCGCATATGCCCGCCAACTCGCATCTCTCCGCCGCTGAACTGACCGAGATCGCAACCTGGCTTAAGGGGCTGCAATGAGCGCGCAGCCGGAGCCCACACGCGACAAAGCCACTGAGGAAGCGCAACTGCGTGCCGTTTGGGCAAAGCCGACCGGGTGGCGCTACTGGACCTCGGTCAACAACGCGCAGGTTGGCCTCTGGTACGGCGCCACGGCCTTCGCATTCATGCTGTTTGCGGGACTGCTCGGCCTGCTCATCCGCGCCCAACTTGCCGTGCCACAAAACGACCTGCTATCCGCGGAGACCTACAATCAGGTCTACACGCTGCACGGCACGGTGATGATGTTCCTGTTCGCCGTACCGATCTTCGAAGCTGTGGCGATTTTCCTGCTGCCGCCCATGCTGGGTGCGCGCGAACTGCCGTTTCCGCGGCTTGGCGCCTTCGGCTTCTGGAGTTTCCTGATCGGCGGCATCTTTGTCTGCGGGTCGATCTTCTTCGGTGTGGCGCCCAATTCAGGCTGGTTCATGTATCCGCCGCTGGCGACCAGCGAACAGGCCGGCATCGGCGCCGACATCTGGCTGCTCGGACTGTCCTTCATCGAAGTGGCATCGCTTGCCGCGGCAGTCGAACTGATCGTCGGCATCATGAAATGCCGTGCGCCTGGCATGCGGGTAAACCTGATGCCGCTGTTTGCCTGGTATCTGCTCATCGTCGCAGGCATGATCCTTTTTGCTTTCCCGCCGCTCATCGCCGGCGATCTGCTGTTTGAACTGCAGCGCATGTTCGACTGGCCGTTCTTCGACCCGGCGCGTGGAGGCGACCCGCTTCTGTGGCAACACCTGTTCTGGATATTCGGTCACCCCGAAGTCTACATCATCTTCCTGCCGGCAATCGCATTGCTCGCCATGATCGTGCCTACCTTCGCAAGGCGCCCGATCGTCGGCTATTCCTGGATCGTGCTGGCGGCGGTCGGCACCGGATTCCTGTCCTTCGGCCTTTGGGTCCACCATATGTTTGCAACTGGCTTGCCGCAGATCTCGCTGGCTTTCTTTTCGGCGGCGTCGGAGGCCGTGGCGATTCCGACGGCGGTCCAGATATTCGTATTCATCGCCACCATGCTGGCCGGCCGGGTCATTTTCTCGACGCCAATGCTGTTTGCCATGGGCGGCATCGCCATCTTCGTCATGGGGGGACTTACCGGTGTCATGGTCGCGCTTGTGCCCTTCGACTGGCAGGCGCACGACACCTATTTTGTCGTCGCGCATCTCCACTATGTCCTGATAGGGGGGATGCTGTTCCCTGTTTTCGCGGGGCTCTATTATTATTACCCGCTGATCGGTGGGAAACACATGTCGGATCGTGTCGGCCGGTTTGCGTTCTGGCTGATGTTCGCCGGTTTCAACATCACCTTTTTCCCGATGCATCTCACCGGCCTGCGCGGCATGCCGCGTCGCGTCTACACCTATCCGGCCGATATTGGCTGGGACTGGCTGAACCTGATTTCAACGATGGGCGCGGTGGTGCTCGGCATCGGCATGTTTGCCGTGGTGATGGACGTCACCCTGCATCGCCGCGGGAAGCCGCGGGGCGAGGTGAACCCGTGGAATGCCGGCACGCTGGAATGGATCAGCGAGCCGGAAGAGAATTGGGGCGTCCGCTCCATTCCCCGCATCGAAAGCCGCTATCCGCTCTGGGACCAGGAGGCTCTGGCGAGACAGGTGAATGCGGGTGACTGGTATCTGCCCGACGCCAAAGAAGGCCGGCGCGAAACGTTGGTGACATCCGTCCTGGACGCCGAGCCCGAACAGGTGCTGCGGGTCGGCGGGACATCCTATGTCACCATCATTAGCGCTTTGACGCTCGGCACCGTGTTCGTTGCGCTGACGTTCAAATGGTGGATCGTCTCGCTCATTTCCGGCCTCGCCTTTATGGCGGCCGTCTTGTGGTGGTTGTGGAACGGAACGGGGGACATCCCGGAAAAGGATGGAAAGGACATCGGGCACGGCATTTCCCTGCCGCTTTATGCATCCGGGGTGAAATCCGTGGGTTGGTGGGCGATGTTCATCACCATGACCGGCGACGGCACGGCTTTCGCGAGCCTCGTCTTCGGCTACTTTTTCTTCTGGACCGTTCATGCGGACTTCACCGGCGGCATCGCCGGTCCCGGCATGTTCTGGCCGATGATGGCCTTGGCGCTGTTTGCGCTTTCCTGGGCCGCAACGCTCGCCGCACGCGAGGCGAACCGGCGCGGCAAACTGGCAGTGGCGTGGATCCTTCTCGGGAGCGGTGCGCTGACGTCCATCGCCGGCTGCGCCGCAGCGCTCGCGGGGCCGTTGACCACCGGCATGGACCCTACCGCTCACGTCTACGCGGCAATCGTCTGGACCCTGGTCATTTGGGCGGCGTTACACGGCGCTATGGGCGGTATCATGCAGCTCTATTGCCTGGCACGCAGCCTAGCCGGACGGCTCACCGCCCGGCATGACATGGAATTGCACAACGTAGCCCTCTACTGGCACTTCATGCTGGTGACCGCTCTAGTGACCTTCGCCGTCGTCGGCCTGTTTCCGGAGGCGCTGTGATGCGCCATCCTTTGCCTCCCGAAATCGAGTCGCTGTGGACGCTTTTCACTGCACCCGTCGTGTGGGCGCTGCACTTTCTGGCTTGCTACGTCACGGCGGCGATCTTCTGCGCAAAGCCCGGTCTTTTGGGCAACGATTTTTTCGCTCTCCGCACCCTTATCGCCGGCATCACCTTGCTGTCGCTCGCCATGATCGTCGTCGCGGCGCTGCTCGCCTGGCGCCAATGGGGGTTCGGCACGGGCGATCCGCCGCATGACGACCCCACCCGGCGCGACCGCCTTCTGTTCCAGGGTTACGCAACCCTGCTCCTGTCCGGCCTGAGCTTCGTGGCGGTAATCTTCACCGCACTTCCGGCCGTGTTCCTGACGGAGTGCCTGCGATGAGAGGGCTAGCGCTCATAAGCGGCGTGGCAGTGCTTTCGCTGATCTGGCTCGGGCCGCTGCTCGGACCCTGGCGCGCCTCCTTCGCCGCGCACATGCTAGCGCATATGGGTGTGATCGCCATTGCCGCGCCTTTGATCGCACTGGGCTTGCCTCAACACTGGCGCCCCGGACATTCGATGCCGGTCGCATTGCCGATTGTTGCCTCACTTCTCGAGCTCATAGCCGTCTGGGGATGGCACGCCCCTGTTCTGCGCGCCGCAGCGCAAGCCTCGCCCCTCGTCACGGCTGTGGAACAACTCATCTTTCTCGCCGTCGGCTTGCTTCTCTGGTCGGCAAGTTTCGCCGCACCGACGGAACGACGCCACGCAGCGGCAGGCACATCAGCCCTCCTGCTCACTTCCATCCACATGACCCTGCTCGGCGCACTTCTGGCGCTCAGTCCGCGATCGCTCTATGGCAGCGGCGAGGTGACCTGCTTTGGCATCGTGCTGGGTGCGGGCCAGGATCAGCAGATCGGAGGCGTCGTCATGCTTATGGTCGGCGCGGTCGTCTATCTCACCGGGGGCCTTTTCCTCATGGCTCATCTGGTCAAGCCAACTACCAACACGAAAGATATCCGCCGAAAGCCGTGCAGGCGCAGCGAGCTGCAGTTTTCCGACCGCCGACGCTGACGGATGACGCTGGCATATCGCTGGCCCGAACCCTCATTTCCAGGCCGCCCTTTCATTGCTGCATAATCGACCGATGCAAGTCGCTTTTGCCACCTGATTGCCACAGCCTTTCATCTATCAAACAAATCTTGCTGGAGCTCTGTCGCTCCGTCCACTGCAGGAGAATGGAAGACCCGACGTCACTGCCTTGCAAGGTGCCTTTTACAAGCGGGTCATGTGTCGCGTCAGGCAATTCTCCGGCTCTATTGGACTCATGAAATATGGCTCGGCACAGCAGGGCTCGGCCATCTCGCACATCTATCCAAGCCCTATCGAGAGCATGCCATGATAACAATCGACGCATCTCCAACTTGGCAGGACATCGCACGGATCAGCGATGGTGAGACGCTGGCACTTGCGCCTGCCGCTTGGGATCGGGTCGCATTCGCAAACCGGATCGTGGCGCAAATAGTTGAAAACGGCATTCGCGCCTATGGTGTGAATACCGGGGTTGGCGCGCTGTCGAACACCGTCGTCGAACCTGCCTTGTTGCAGCGACTTTCTCGCAACATCATTTTCAGCCACGCTTGCGGGGTGGGGGATTTGCTGCCGGAGCGCAGCATCCGTGCCATCATCGCATCGCAGGTGGCCAATTTTGCGCACGGCCATTCCGGAGTGCGACCAGAAGTCGTTCTCAACTTGCTGAGCTTCCTGGAGCGCAACTGCATCCCGGAAGTGCCGTCTCGAGGGTCGGCGGGATATCTCACGCACAACGCACACATCGCCCTGGTGTTGATCGGCGAGGGCAGGGCGTGCGTCGCAGGGCGCCAGATGAACGGACGTGACGCACTTGCCGCCATTGGACTTGAACCGCTGGTACTCGGCGCCAAGGAAGGCCTCAGCCTGGTCAATGGTACGGCCTGCGCTACCGGACTTCTGTGCGTGGCATTGGCACGCGTCGAACGCCTGTTGCGCTGGGCCAATGCGGCTGCTGCCCTGACGCTCGAGGCCGCCGGCGGCCAAATGGCGGCCTTTGACGAGCAGGTCCTCGCCATGCGGCCGTCGCCCGGTATCGAGGCGGTCGGCGCAACACTGCGCGGGTTGCTCGAGGGCAGCGGCCTGATCGAGGCGGCCCGCGGGCAGCGCACACAAGATGCGCTCAGCCTTCGCGCTGTGCCCCATGTGCATGGTGCCGCACTTGAGGTCATGGAGCGCTCGGCACAGCTGGTCGACCGCGAATTGGCTTCCGTCACGGATAATCCTGCTGTCTCGGGTACGCTGGAGAACCCGTTGGTCTTTTCGGAGGCGCATGCAGTTGCGCCCGCCTTGGGCCAGGCTGCCGACAGTCTGACGATCGCACTGGCCCAGGTGGCAGCCATGAGCGAGCGACGCATCGACCGCCTGGTCAATCCGCTGGTCAACAATCTGCCGGCGTTTCTTGCCAGTGAAGGCGGCTGCAATTCTGGCTTCATGATCGCGCAGTATACGGCAGCTTCGCTGAGCAACGTGAACCGCCGCCTGGCGGCCCCGGCTGCAACGGACGGCGGTGTCACCTCCGGCTTGCAGGAAGACTTCCTCGCCCATCCAACCGTTGCGGCCAACAAGTTGCTCGCGGTCATCGACAACGCCGAGTACATCCTGGCAATTGAACTGATGGCAGCAGCGCAGGCGCATGACTTCCTGGCCGGCAAGAAAGGGCGCGCTCCTCGAACAGATGCGATCTATCGCACCGTTCGCGAGCACGTGGCACATTATGCAGACGACCGCCCGCTATCATGGGACATGGAAACGCTCCGCGATTTCATCCGCTCGGCGGATGTGCCCAACGGGCCGGCCAAATTAGCCGGTATGGGCTGCTTGAACCGCTGAAGGCGAGACGTCCACTACAAGCTTGAACAGGCAATCTCCAGGCTCAGTAAGTGCAGGAGCTCGTTGGCAGGCAACGAGACCAGACTGCACGAAGTGAACTGACTTGGCAGGCTCGGACGGCCCAGCAATCGGATGGATTGTGCCGGCAAGATCTCCCGCCTCGACCGCATCGCCCAACCTCACCGCTGGCTCGAAGATCCCTCTGACCGGCGCATAGGTGTAGGCTTGCCTGCCATCGACCCGCATGGATCGTGTCGGCCCAGCCGGCTCGACGATGGCGTCGGGCAGGATGCCCAGATGTTTCAGCACTCGCAGCACCCCGTCTCGGGCAAGGGCTTCGCCCGCTCGTGACAGTGACGCCCCGCCGCCGAGCTCGGTCGTCAGGGCAGGAATGCCGAGCGCCTGGGCTGTCGCCGACAGTGTGGTGGCGCCACCGCCGCCCGAACCGTCGCTGATCGAGCCGATGGGAGCGCCGAAGACATGCATGAGCTCGATGAGTTTTGCCGTCTCGGCTGCGGTCTTGCCGACGCGGATCAAGCAGCAAGGCAGATAGAACAGCGATGTGCCACCTGAGTGCAGATCAATGACGATGTCGGCGCGCGGCAGCAGCACCTCGGAGACATAATGGGCGATCATATCAGTCGGTGAGCCATTGGCGTCGCCGGGAAACATCCGGTTGAGATTGCCCTGATCGAGCGGCGACACCCGCCTGCCTGCGTCGACCGCGGGATAGTTCAATGCCGGCAGGATGATGATGCGGCCGCGGAGCTCGTTTGCCTCGAGCTGCCGGGCGAGCTTGCTGAGCGCCACCTGGCCCTCATACTCGTCACCATGATTGCCGGCGATCAGCAATGCGGTTGGCCCGGCACCGTTCCTCATGCAGACGATCGGGATCGGAATGGTGCCATAGGCCGAACGGTTACTGGAAAACGGCAAACGCAGGCAGGAGATTTGCTTGCCGTCCCTGTCAAAATCAACGTCAGTCCAGATGCGTGTGTCGCTCACCACCGATCCCTCCCTTCTCGGTCAATCCACACCCCTCAATGCAGCAGCGTGTTGAGGAAAGACTGGGCGCGGGGATGACTGGGCGTTGTAAAGAACGTCATCGGAGAGGCCTGCTCGACAATGCTGCCCTGATCCATGAACACGACCTGGTCGGCAACCTCGCGGGCAAAGCCCATCTCATGGGTGACGCAGATCATCGTCATGCCTTCGTGGGCCAGCCCGGTCATGACATCGAGCACCTCCTTGACCATCTCGGGATCGAGCGCGGAGGTTGGCTCGTCGAACAGCATCAGCCGGGGGTTCATGCAAAGTGCACGCGCAATCGCCACCCGCTGCTGCTGCCCGCCTGACAGTTGCGCGGGGTATTTGTCGGCCTGTTCAGGAATGCGGACCTTTTCCAGGAAATGCCGCGCCAGGCTCTCAGCCTCCTTGCGCGGCATGGAAAGAACCCGGCGCAGTGCCAGCGTGCAGTTCGACAACACAGTCAGATGCGGAAACAGGTTGAAGCTCTGGAACACCATGCCGGTCTGCCGGCGGGCGAGTGCTGTCTCCCTGGCATTGTCGCCCAGCGGGACCGTGCCAAGTGTAACGGTTCCCTGCTGGTAGGCTTCAAGTCCGTTGAGGCAGCGGATCAGGGTGGATTTGCCCGAACCGGAAGGTCCGCAGATCACGACGCGGGAACCGCTTGGGATGGTGAGGTTGACCTCCTGCAACACATGGAAGGCGCCATACCATTTGTTGAGCGAGGTGATCTGGACGGCGGGGCTGTCGTCTGAATGTGCCATGAAGTACCTCTGTAATCGCTCGAAGGGATCGATCTAGCTATTTGACTTGGCTGAGATATCGACGGCCGCTGGTTGCCGCCGTCGAACTACCTGGTCGTCGGCCCCATCAGCCTGACCTCAAGCCGTTTGATGGCTAACGATATGAGGAGTGCGAGACCGAGGAAGATCAGGCCGGCAACCGTCAGCGGCTCGGCATAGCGGTAGGTCTCGGATGCAATGTCGAAGGCGCGGCCCAGCATCTCCGGCACCGCAAGCACGGCCAGATAGGGCGTCGCCTTGAGGATCGAGACGAAGTAGTTGCCCATGGGTGCTGCGATGTTGCGCAGCATCTGCGGGGCGATGACAAAGATGGTCATATCGATCCGGCCGAGGCCAAGCGCTCGTGCGGCTTCACCCTGGCCGTTGGGGATGGCATCGATGCCGGCCTTGAACACTTCTGCGAGATAACCGCTGTAATAGAGGCTGAGCCCGATGATGCCTGTGGCAAGCGCACCAAGGCGAATGCCGTAAAACGGCAAGATGAAATACAGGCAGTAGAGCCAGACCAGCACCGGCGTCGCCCTGATGAAGTCGATCAGGAAGCGAACGAACAGCCCTCCCAGCCCGCCCGAACGGCGGACGACTTCAAGGCCAAACCCGACTGCCGAGGCGCCAACGCAGCTGACCGCTGCCACCAGCAGCGTCATGCCGATGGCGCCAAGGATGGTCGGCACCGTAGACAGCGCAAAGGCCACATCAAACTGCACAACGCGCCTCCCTTGCCGGGTTGATGCGCCGTTCCACCCAACGCCCGAACAGTGCGACCGGATAGCAGACGATGAAGTAGGCGAGCAGCAGCGAGCTGTAGATCGGCACAGGGTCATACTCGATCTGGGAAATCTCCTTGGCGCGGAAGGTCATGTCGGTCAGCGTGACAAGCGAGACAAGGGATGTCGCCTTTACCAGCTGGATAAGCTGGTTGATGAAGGTCGGGCTCATCGCCACCAGCGCTTGCGGCAGTTCGATGCGCAACAGGATGGTGGAGCGCGACAGTCCCAGTGCGTGGCCAGCTTCTTTCTGGCCACGATCGAGTGCCTGCAGGCCGGCTCTCACCGCCTGGCTGGCATAACCGCCAATGTTGAGCCCCAGCACCATGGCGCTGACGGTCATCGCCGACAGCGCCAGTCCGGCCAAGGGCAGGGCGTAATAGAACACGAAGAGCAGGATGATGACGGCAGAGCTGCGCCAGAACTCGATGATCGACGTCACCACGAACCGCGCCGGGCCCGTGGTCAGATATTGGGCAACGCCGAAGATGAGGCCGAAGGGTATGGCAAAGACCAGGCCATAGAGCGTCACCAGAGCGGTGACGCGAAAGCCCTGCAGGATGCCGAGCCAGATCTCGAGGATGGTCATTTGCCGGCACCAGCCGTGCCACAGAGTTTCTCGACGGTGACGGTATCAGGCACGACCTCAGTTTCGCCAAAGCCATATCTGGCCATGACTTTGGTAACCGTGCCGTCTTTTGTCAGGGCCAGAAGCCTTTCATCCCACAGTGCGCGCAAATCCTGGTCTTCGCTGCGAAACGCGACTGCGGCATAGGTGGCCTGTTCGTCTGTCGTCACGAAGGGTGTCGCACTTTCCAGTCCCTTGAGCTTGCCGCTGGCAAGCAGCCCGATCACTGTCGGAGACGACAACACCGTCACATCGATGCGGCCGGAGCGCAGGGCCGAGATGTTGGCCTCGATGTCGGGGAACAGCAGCATGTTGCTTTCCGGCACGCCGGCTATAGTCGCATTCCTGACCGACACACTGCCGCGGCCAGCACCCATGATGATCTTCTTGCTGACGATATCGTCGAAGCCATGGATCTGTTTTGGATTACCAGTGAGCACGATGGCAGCGTCATGGACCTTCAGATCGGGTGCACCGAAGGCAACCTGCCGGCAGCGCTCCGGTGTGATGGACAGACCGGAGGCCACGGCATCGAAGCGGCCGGCCAGCAGACCCGGGATCAGGGCGCCGAACTC
This sequence comes from Aminobacter carboxidus, assembly GCF_014863355.1. Lineage (GTDB taxonomy): Bacteria > Pseudomonadota > Alphaproteobacteria > Rhizobiales > Rhizobiaceae > Aminobacter > Aminobacter carboxidus. Next base: position 124,776 of record NZ_JACZEP010000005.1, read on the forward strand.
GGTGACCCTGATGTCGATCTCCTTGACGCCAAGTTCGGCAAAGGCAGCCCTCAACAGATCAGGATGCCATCCCTTTGCCTCGCCGGTGGCTTCATCGCGAAAGCCCCAGGGCGTCCGGTTGTGAATGCCGATGACGATCTTGCCCTCGCGCAGGATGCGCTCCTTCGTTGTCTCGGCAAAGGCCGGACCACCTGGCAAGGCAACGATCAGCGCAAGCAAAACGCACCACATGAATGCAAGCCGCAGGCGTACAGAACTTCTGAAGGTCATTTCTCTCTCTCCCATTGTTGTAAAAGGTGCCTGCCCGATCGCCGATCCAGGGCAAGCCTGATGTGTGGCCGCGTGGCATCGCTGCCTCGCCTCCCGCGAGCCTGCTATGTGTTCAGCTTCGCCGTGGCTGGCTTTCGCGGGCTATGGTGCCGTCTGACATGGATGCGCGAAGGCGGTTCGTCTCGCCGTCCAGGCCGCGATCCCCGGCGGGCTGGCGTCGGCTATCGGCCGGCTGCGCGTCCGCGCCGCGGTCGCCCAATGCCTGGAGATCCGCCAGGACCGACTGAATTTGCGGCCAGGGAAATGCCGATGTGTCGCCCATGTTGTCGCCACCGCCAGCAATGATCTTCAGCTTGGCGATCACCCCGGCGAGTGATTGAGCGCGAGTGGTGGCAACAGCGTCGAAGATCTCTTCTTCGGCCTCAACAGCCTGCGCCTCGGCGGCACGGGCTCGTGAGTATCCGACCTCCTGGTCGAGCTCGTTCCAACGTGCCTGCTGATCCGCTGGCTGCGGTGCGCTCTGCTGGTCGTTCCCAGGTCCACCGCTCGGTTCAGAAGCTCTCAGGGCATTCCTGATCCTTATCTCCAGACGCTGCTGCAGCCGGCACAAAACCACGGCCATGTGGTGTGCCTGTTCCCACTCCTGCAGCAGGACAACACACGGGTCGAGCGGCGCAAGCAAACGCGCCGCGAAGCGCTCCGTCAGTCTAGTGGCAACCGCAGCACCGCCACCTCTCGTATCGTCATCCACAGCACAGCTCTTCCTTCGCCCCTCTTGGGTGACGAAAGGCAAAGCTGTGGTATTGTCGGAATCAGCCATGATCCGAGCTCCAACCAGCTTGGGTTTGGTCAGGCCGAAGAAGGTGTTGACGCACCTTGTTCGGCCGTTTGCGACCCTCATCGCATTACTGCGCGGCTATCGGATAATGTCAACCAAAAATGATAAATTTCGACAATTAGAATGATTTCAGTTGAGCAATGTAGAGGCGCTCGCGCAATGCTGGGGTGGAGTCAGGATGAACTTGCGCGTCTTGCGGCAATCTCGCGCGCAACGATAGTTGATTTTGAACGCGGGGCGCGAATCCCCCATCGGAACAGTCTCACTGCAATCCGCAGGGCATTTGAGGCAGGCGGTATTCAGTTCATTCCGGAAAATGGTGGCGGAGCGGGATTGCGGTTTGAGAAGCCGACGCGGAGTCCTGATGATTGAGAGAAACGCCAACCCATAGCTTGACGTGACCCGTCATCAAGTGGGGCGCTACGCGTCACCTTCTTGTAGCCCAAGACGATCCCTAGCAGGCGCGCCAACTGCAGCTGGGCGGTGGGGGTGAGCCGCAGCTGGCGCTAAGCTCATGTGTTGCCTTGGGGAGGCGGCAGGAGCCTGTGTGCAAATTAGACACAGCTAACGCAACGTCAAGCAACGCCAGCGTGTCTGGTGAAGAACTATCGCAACTTGCGCCAGCCTGGGCTTTCAGCCCTGCTAATCCTGCTCGGGCGATGGGCCGGCCGCTTCTCTTAAATCTGTACTCGAAACAGACTTTTCGGACATAAATTTCCGGCTGCAGGCCCGACCTCGATAGTGCGGCCCTGCTAGTACCGCCGCTGCAACCAGCGTTGGTATCCTGGCGGTCTGACTACGCCTTGGTCTTCCGTCCAGCTTTTTTCACAGGCTTCTTGTCGCCGGGCTTCCGACCGAGGCCGAGCTGCTTCGCCAGATCTGAGCGTCTTGCAGAATATCCGGGAGCTACCATGGGGTAGTCAGAGGGCAGGGACCACTTTGAACGGTATTGTTCAGGGGTGAGCCCCAGAATACCAAGATGCCGCTTCAGGGTTTGATACTTCTTACCGTCTTCCAGGCTGATGAGGTAACCGTCCGTGACAGTCTTCTTGATAGGCATCCGGGGTGTTGGCCGCTCTTCCACCGTCGTCGCCCGAGTGCCGAGCGAGCTGATGCTGGAATGGATTTGGGCAATCAAGCCAGGCAGATCTCCGGCCGGGACTGGATTGTTCGAAACATAGGCGGCCACGATATCGGCAGTGAGCTCAATCAGCTGACTATTGGGGTTTAGCAATACTTCAGTCATCACAATACCTCGGAAGAGTACTCGGCTACCAAGCTCCGGTAGCGCAATTTTGCCCACGACGAAACCCGGGGGTTCCAAAAGGCACGAGTTCGGCCGCCGTTGGACGTCCGCTTTGCGCCCAGTATCTGCCATTCAGCTCAGCACGGTGGAGGCCTAAAAGCGGATGTTTAGGTTCTCTAGCATGCTAATTAATTATCCCGGAAGATCGATAGGCAAAGTAAGAAATATTTCAGGAAGCGTTTGTTGCAGAACTATTCGAGTTACTCTAGAAGGAATAGGTATATAAACGCCGCACAACGCGGCGCTTCAACGGGTTTGCTGTCTGTGAGGGTCCAATGGAGCATGCGTTCATAGCCGACACGAACCTGTTCTTCGAATGCATGCGTTTGGAAGAACTCCCCTGGTCTGACCTTTCTGTGGACCCGGTTGTTATCGCGTTGACCAAGCCGGTCATGGCGGAGATCGACAAGCATAAGAAGGGCGGCGGCAGAACCCGCAAGCGGGCAATCGAGATATCGGGGCGGATACGCGCAATGCTGACGTCCCAGCCGCCTGAAGTCGTTATCCGGGAAGCAGGGCCGCGAGTCGTTCTCAGACTTATGCCGATCGTCCAGCCCGCTCCTGAGTTCGCCAGTTCGCTCGACTACACCATCAACGACGACCGGATCGTGGGGACTGTCGCCACCCTTTCAAAGGATGAGACGTTCGCCTCAGTCTCGATGCTGACAGATGATAGCGTCGCGGCATCCACTGCTCAGGGTCTCGGCGTTTCTTTCTTCCTGATTCCGGAGAGTTGGAAGCGACCGCCGGAGGAAACGAATGAGGCGAAGCGGATCAAGGAACTGGAAAAGGACATTTCGATCTACAGGGCGCAGGAGCCTTCTATCAGCATCGCAGACGCTTCAGATGATCCAGCACAGGCCCATGTTATCCGCCACGTCGCTTTAGCACTCGAGCCGCCTGAAATTGATCAGCTGATCGACAAGCTGAAAGTGCGTCATCCCGTAAAGCAGGATTTTGCTGTTCCAGAAATCGAGAGCCAGGCGGATGGGACAGAGATTTCTTATGAGGCGCCCGACGCTGAAGCGATCGAAAAGTACACTTCTGAGGCGTACCCGAAATGGATCGGCGCGTGCCGCTCGATCTTCGAGAGGCTGCACAATGGCCGCCTCGAGCCCGAGGCTGAGGTTGCGTTAACATTCAGCGTCGCAAATGGCGGCACTCGGCCAGCGTCAAAGATGCGCGTGTCGTTTGAGGCAATCGGCAACATCCACCTGTGCCATGACGCTCATGATCCGGACAATGACGAAGATCAGGATGATGGCGGGCAATCCGCGCTCTCCCCGATTCCAGGGCTGCCCGCGCCGCCTGTTGCGCCAGCGGTTCGACGTGTCGTGAAACGGCCGCCGACTGCGTCGAATGGCGTTGATATCGCCACGCCGAGAGTACCCGGCACCGGTCTGAGGTTTTCCGAACTGGGAAAGGGTTCGCGTGGGCTTATGGGGCTCGATTCGCACTTTGCGGCAGTCCGCAGCGCGCAATCGATGTTCGATAATCTTCACGGCAGAGGGGCGCTCGCAGATTTGGCGCGCGGGGTAGGGCCTATCTCGGACATAATGAGAATCGCAGAGGAACAAGATCGTCTGCGCAGGTCGCTGTTTGAACCCACTGGCATCGCCAGACCGACCTACCTCGATGTTTCGCCTGTCCGACTGCCGCCCATGCCAGAGAAGCACAATCCTGAAAGGTTCTATTATGACCGGTGGCCAAAGGCCAAACCGACCAAACGTGGTGCACTGACCTGCGATCTATTTCGTCACCAGCGGGGGAAGGAATTGTTTGAGGTCGATGTTCAGTTTCCCGACGATGGGGACGTCACGGGTGCCGTTAGGTGTGTCGTCGAAGCAGAGAACCTCACCAAACCGGCAGAGCTTCTGCTACCTGTTAGCCGCACGATAGAAGCCTATAGCCTCGCGTCTGTCGCGGAGCAGATGATCCAACGTTGCGGCTTCTGAAGGTCAGCAGACTAGCCGCCAGAATAGCCTGAAATAGTCCTGGAAGTGTTCGGGCGCATCCACATAGCTGCCGTTGTTCACTGATTGTGGCCAACACCCGAACGGTTTCGAGGGTAGCTGTAGACGCCGCACCTTCTTGCTGATTTTCTCGGTGAATGGCTGAACCTTTCAATCTACACACTGACTCGGGCTCCATGTTGAACGCGACTATGGAACTCAGCTCGGATGGAATCATCCTCCACAGCCGCAGCGGCACCGATCGGAATCGAGATTACAAGCGCGCCTTGGAGCTGCTGATGGCGCGCTTCGACCACGCCGGCATCCCATACGAGATTTACCTCGACAGCCGCCCAGTGCAGCACATTCCGTTGACGCAGCGTCGCCTAGCGTTCGATCGTGTGGCAGCGATTTCGACACGTTTCGACCAACTTGTCCGAGCCATGAATGCCGGAAGCGCCAGCCACGGCGCGTGGCGGCGCCTGCTGATAGCAACGCCCGGAAGCGGCTCCGAAGAGTTGGTAGCCGCCTTAAATGCCCATGCAGTTAGCCCGACTATTGAGCGACTGCCGGCGAGTCAACTCAGGCAAGTCACGAGCGCGCACATTCACAAGGCAGTCGCTCGGTTGCTTGCCGGCGAGGATGCGCCAAATTTCGCTTCTTCGCGAGACTACGACGCCTTAACCGACGACGGCGTCCCGCTTGCTCCTAAGAAGGTATTCGGCCTCGCTCTTGAGGAAGCAGTGGGGATTGACGCTTATCCTGGGCACTTCAGCGCCGGGTGGGGCCAGGTTTGTTTCGAGTTGCTCGAAACAGCGGGGCTATGGATCGTGCCCAAATCGGGGGGCGATCCACGGCCGCGACCCAGATCAGCCGAAGTCGAGGCAGAGCTGGCTGACCTGGCGCCGACGGAGGAGGAGCGTAGTTGGATCGAGGGCAATCCCAAGATCGTCTCGCACTTGAAACGCGAACGACAACCTGGTCTGGCGAAACAGAAGCGCGCCGAGTTCATCGCCGAGCATGGCCGCTTGTTTTGCGAAGAATGTAGGCTTGACCCGGTAGAACGGTACGGTCCTGAGGCGGGGCACGCCTGCATTGAGGTGCACCATCACCGGGTGCACGTCGCGAACATGAAGCCGGGGCACCTCACGCTTACCGATGATCTAAAGTGCCTCTGCGCAAATTGTCATCGCGTGCTGCATCGCAAGCTAACGTTGGGCTTGGCTGCATGGACAGCTTGACATAACAGCTAGTAAGCGCCCAATCTCAGCCGTAGAGGCAAACTTTTCCTTGTGCCAAAAGCGGACGTTACGGACGGCCTCGATCACCGGTCACGCCGAGTGGCTTGCCGATAGCCGGTAAAACTCGGCAGCCAGAGGTTTCAGGGCCGCGAGTATCTCGCGGACACCGCCGCTTTAGGGCCTATTTCCATAGAGCCGCCGGCGTTGAATCGGGCGGGTTGACGGGACGCAGGATCTGCACAGGCATCGTCATGGGGGTGTCTAAGCCGATCACCAAGGCCTCGCCCTGCCCAAGGATCGGGAGAAACGAAGCCGCCGACGCGTCGAGGCTGCCACAGGCCTGCTCGACGATCTGGCGATCTTTCTCGTTGATCAGCCGGTGAACGATGAACATGCCCATTTGGCTCAGAACGTCCTCGGGAATATCTCGTGGGCGCTGCGTCGCCAGAAGAGCGTGAAGGCCATATTTTCGGCCTTCCTTGGCGATCAGCGCGAACGATTCGAGGCGAACGCGGTTGAATTCGTCGCCAATGGATTTGTTGAGGAATTGATGGGCCTCGTCCAACGCGACGATCAGCGGCTTGTCTTTGAAGGCGCCACGACGGGCGAGCTTGATCAGGTGATGTCCAAGAGCATTTGCGACGAGCTCGCGGGTATGATGCTCGAAGGGTAGATCTTCCATCGATACCCGGAGAATGCTGTATCGATCATCAGCCAGGAATTCCTGAATCACCTCCGTTAAATCGGCCAGTGCGCCGGGCGCGAATACGGGCGCCATCTCGGCCGAATGGACCAGCACGCTAATCCGGCTGACCAAGGTCGTGCAGTAGCCCCGCCCATTAACGTCCGCTCCGCCCCAATTCGCCGGATTTGGATTATTCTGGAAGCCGCCGGTTGGAAAGACACATTCTTCGTAAATTTGGTCGGCAAGCTTGGTAATGTCATAGGCAGCACCGGGTTGGCGGAGCGCGGCGGCGTGCTCCGTCTGCTTATTGACTACCGGCGCCTTGGCCTGCTGGGCCTTGATAAGCAAGCCGTCCGTGCCGAGTTCCGGCGCAAGATGAAGCAATTTCAGGCTTTGCAATGCCTCGCGCAGCTTCGGGGATTGCGAGCCCCCGCTCGGTTGGAACATCGCGAACAGATCACTCTCCGACAGGTGCTTGTGCGGAAAGCCCACGAAAAAGCGACTGTCGTCAGCCGCGGCTGGCTGACCGCCAAGCCAAACATGGCCCGCCCGGTCGTTCAAGGTGCGGAATTCGCCGCTCGGATCGAACAGGATAGCTTTTCCCCGGTGGCGAGCGATCTCACCGAGCAGCCGGGCCAAGGTCCAGCTCTTGCCGCCTCCCGTGGTTCCAAGAACGGCGCAATGTCGCCCGAATATAGACTCTGGCGGGAACGATATCCTCGTGGTGGGCGACTGAGGTAGATGAGCGAGCTCGACGAACTTCCCAGCTTCGCCTCCGTTTTGTTCAATCGCGTGCTTCACGAGGTCCGGATGCGCCGCGTAGGCGTATTGTCCGATCCTCGGGTGCTCTGGAATGCCCCGCGATATCTTGCCGGTCGCGAGGTCTATCGAGAGAAGCAACTGGACGCTGCCGATGGGATTGGCGGTTACGGCCTCCGATTTGCGGGCGGGCTCGACGGTCAGCCGATCACCGTCCAGCAAGCGGATCTGAGTGATCCGGCCGAGGATCCCTTGGGTCTCGCCTTCTATCACCACGAATTCCCCGACCTCTCCCCGGCCGACGCGGTGGCCGGAATAGGAGGGGGCCACGGAAATGGTCCCGTGAGGCAGGTTGAGCCTCACGACTGCCGGTTCCACATATACGATGGAGCCCACGTATCGCCCGGCCTCGAAAGCGGCGGTTGGAAGGCCCATGATCTAGCGCTCCCTAACCGCGCGGACCCTATCGAGATGTCTCTCAAGGTCGGTTTGGGCAGCGATGTCGGGAATGACCGGAACGAGTTCCTCAAACGATGCGGCCAGCATGGCGAGGCGAGCATCGCCCTGGTCAATGAGACCCGCGATTTTCTGTAGGTGCGGGTTCGTCGCTGATTGAGCTTCAATGCCTGGAGAAATCACCACGACCTTGAGGGAGAGGTTGGTATCGATCGCCGCTAGGATCGGCTCTGCCAAGTGATTATCATTAAAACCGAAACCAATGATCAGCAACGCGGTGTCGCTGGCGCGCAGCGCGGTTTGGAAAGACGAGATCATCTCCAGGTACGGCTGGGCGAACGCCAGCTCGTACTTGGTGTTGCGCGGGTAGATGAGCAGAGGCTTCTCAGTCTTTTCCTTCTTGACAATCTGCTTGGTCGCCTCATTGAGCTCCCAATCAATGGAGCCGTGGATTTTATAGAGCTGGAATAGGTTCTCGATATAGTCTGGAGCATCGGCGTTCGATCCGCGTCGCACCACGTCGTAGGAGAAGTGCATCGGTTCGAAAATGGCGGGCTGGGCCATAGTAAAGCCGTCCATCACGACGAAACCGGCACGCTGCGCGGCATGCTCGAAGCATCGATCGTAATTGGTGGTGAACAGCTTCAAACGCTCGCGCCGGGTCGATCGCCGGCCAAGCTTCCGCAAAAAGGCCTCGTGCAGGAGCAAGGAATCGCTTGAATCTAGAAAATCAACTTTCGTCCTGATGATCCGTTCGGCATCGGCGATAAACCGCTGGATTTTGGTCTGTTTGTCGCCGTGCTCGAAGCCTTCCGCTGTCTTGCAGCGGGATAGCAGCTCCTCGATGTTTGTGTTGCCCGCCGGTTGCCGGGCTATCTCGAGCACCTCCGCCCATGTCGCCCGCTTAGCATCTCCGTCGTTCGTGTATTCATTGTGAACCGCATTCCATAGGTCGCCCATGGTGGGTGCCTTCGCAGCGCCTGCGGCATTCTCCACGCACAGCGACGTCCCCAGCCCTGTCAGAACGATGAGTTTTTGAGCGCGGATAATGTCCGATAGAACCCGATTGATCTCCTCAGTTGCGGGATCGGGCTGTTTCTCATCTGCGGCAGTCGTTCCCGGAGTCGGAGCAGCCAACTGCTCGACCCAAGCACGCTTGGTCGTATAACTTTTAACTTTCAAGTGCCCCCCGAAATTTTCGACATGATCAGTACGATTGACCTGCAAGTCCAGATCTCTGCAAGGTAATTAGCAGCAAGATTGAGCGCAGTGAATTCATTGAAATCTGGATAAGAGTGCTGCCATGGGTTGAGAGACGTGGCGGAACTGTGGGCGACTTCGCTTTTCCCAGCCGTTTTTATGCCTACAGCCCATTTGAGCACCAGGCAGCATGCCCGACTGGTGGATGAGTGAGTGCCGGTGATTGGTCTGCGTCGAGAAGAGTATGGCACGCCGCTTCGCCGAACCAAGGCTTCGATCATCTATAAAGGCGACTGGGAATCTCCGGGCGGTTCAAATGCTGCTCGACCACTAAGATCGAGAACACAGTCCGGTATCTCGGTCTCGATGTAGAAGATGCCCTGGAGCTAGCCGAGGCGACCGAGGCCTGATCAAAGCAGCTCCACTGTCTCGGTGGGGCCGCGAACTGCGATGCGCCCCATGTCGGACGTTGAGATCGACTTGATCGCTTCCCGAAAGTCGACATCTTGGTTGCGCCTGATCTCGGCCGCAGCGGCGACTTTGACTCCGCTTGGAACCAGCCATTTCGGCTGAGCCTCTTTTTCGGTCGTCCACGCGCCTCAACTTTTCGGTAATCTCCGGCTAGACCTGTCCAGATAGGGGCTTTGCTTTGACCGCTCGCAGACGCGTTGGCAATGTATGACCGCAGATATGATGATCTGTCCCTGAATCAGGTGGAACTTACCCTGATCCAGTTTGCTCCCAATTGATCTTACTTGCGCTTCAACTTGATCGAACCCTTGGTAATTCGGTCCGTCCAATAAGTGCCGGTCATGAGGGTGGCGGGGCTGTCCTTAACCACGTAACGGAACGCGCCGTAATGGATTTCGCTTTCCGATCCTCGAAGGTGGATATCAGGTTCGCTCTGGTAAACGCCATATATTTCGACTGCTCCATCGGCGCTCGCGACAATCCGTTCGGCCTTGAGCGCGGAATCGGATGATTTTGTGGAAATCCTGATCGACAATGTAGAGAAGGTTTGCTTGATCGTGGCCGTGCCATGGATTGCAGTGGGTATACTTGTCTCGCCCTTGTAGGTCGACAGTATTTCCACATCCCATTCTCCGCGCAGGTCGGGAACCGAAACGAAATAATAGACCGGCCAGCAGCGCCAGACCCATTTCTCAAAAACGGAAAGGATAACAGTCACGACAACAACGGTCAGAGAAAAGGGTTTTAGGTAGCTCGCATCAACCGGTATACTTAGGACCCACAATGAACCGCCCCAAACCGCAGCGGCAAGCACAATTACCGTCGAAATGGAAAACCGCGTGAACAAACTACGCAAATCCAGCCCCCCTCTCGAGGTCTTGAAACCGATATTCCATGGCATAGCCAATGTCGAGCTCGCGCGCTATCCTCTGCTTGCTGTGTTCTACACCGGCGTCGACCGACCTGTGGACTGTATCCCTATGCTGAGGATGCCGGCCGCTTCTACCAGCTTCTCGTTCGGAGAGGATTTTCCTACGAGACATGCCGAAGTTCTGGCTCTTAATGAGAGCATCCATGACGGAGCGGTCCTGTTCGGAAGGCCAGCGTCCGAAGAACGCTACCGCTGTACGGGTTGGTCTTATCGGATAGTCGCACGTGGAAAGTCCAACTCGGTCGAGCCAAACCGTGGTTCGGCTTATAATAGCGCCATAGCCCTGTCGGTCTCGGAAGATGTAGACTGCGTGCTCCTCGCGACGGCGGAGAGATGCGAGATTTTCCGCGACGGAAGAAGTGAAACGATACCCAGTCGGAAGTCTTTCGATAGCCTCCAGAACATATGATAGACTCAGCCCATGAAAGGGCCGCGCGCGTGGCCGAGCACGGCCGCACGAGCCTGCGCGGTCCCGCCCCAAACGAACTTGCAACCCGGTCCAGATCGGACCACTAGCTGATCGGGGTAACGTCACATGGCCGCCTGGGCCGCGATCAAGGAACGCGGCCGGCAGTCAAGGTGGGCGCCTTGAGAAGTAAGACAAAGAATAGCTGATAGCCTTTTGCCGGCACAATCGAGCCGCTATATCAGGGGTTCTTCGCTTTTGCCGGGGGGGCTGCGTGACCGTAGAAGACAAGCCATTTCGCATCCTCACGCTTGATGGGGGTGGAGCGAAGGGCTTCTATACCTTGGGCGTTTTGCACGAGCTTGAGGCTATGCTGGGCAAGCCGCTCCACCAGGCGTTCGACCTGATCTTTGGCACCAGCACGGGCGCTATCATCGGCACGCTACTAGCGGTCGGTACGCCGGTCACCGAGATACACAAGCTTTACCGCAGGCATGTGCCCGACGTTATGCGCCCCAAGGAAAAGGAACGCCGGTCGGCCGCCCTCAAGAAGCTGGGCGACGAGATCTTCAAAGATCAGAAATTCGATGCGGTGAAGACCGGCCTTGGGGTTGTTGCGACCAAGTGGGTGATGGAAACGCCTATCATCTTCAAGTCGGACCCGAAACAAGCCCACGGTCGGGGGGCGACCTTCGTTCAGGGCTTCGGGTGTACGCTCAGCGACGCTGTTCAGGCCTCTTGCTCGGCCTACCCGTTCTTCTCAAGGCGGCAGCTCAAGATTGACGGCGATGAGCTCCTTTTGCTTGATGGGGGGTTTTGCGCAAATAACCCGACCCTCTATGCCATTGCGGACGCGGTGCGCGCCTACAAGCTGCCTCATGACCGTATCAAGGTATTGAACGTCGGCGTGGGTGATTATCCGGTCCCTCGTTTGAAGAGGTTCACCAAGGCCTGGTTCATATCCTGGGCAGACGAAGCGGAGCTGATCCAGAAGACTTTCAACATCAACGCTCAGTCGATGGAGCAGCTTCGCTGCATTCTGTTTCCCGACATCGAGACCATCCGCATCAGCGAGGCGTTCACCGAGCCGTCGATGGAAACCGACCTCCTCGAATACAATCTGGCGAAGCTCGACCTGATCCACACCCGCGGCCGTGATTCCTTCGGGAAGATGGAAGCCGCCATCCGCAAGCTGCTGGGGTAAGAATGCCGATATCAGAAGATCGTCTGAACACGTGGTCTCAGGTCGGCGCGGGACCAAGCTCACGCGACACGTACGCGACAATCCGGCGTGCCCTCACGCATGAAAAGGCACCGTTTGCCAACCGATCGGTCGATGTCTTTCTGCAAGGCTCTTACGGAAACGATACCAACGTATGGTCCGAGAGCGACGTGGACGTGGTGATGAGCACTGACGCCGTTTACCACTCCAATACCGACGCGCTGAATCAGACGGACAAGGCGACATTTGATCGGCAGTTCGTTCCGGCCACGTACCAATACGACCACTTCAAGAGCGAGGTGACGACCTGGTTAACTGGTTGGTTTGGTAAGGACGCCATGCCTGGCAACAAAGCCGTTGAGATTGCGGCCAACTCCTCTCGCCGCAAGGCGGACGTACTGATATCGACCGAGTTCAGGCTCTACCTGCCGTCGAACGGGTTCATGCCATACCGGTACATATCTGGCGTCCGCTTTGTGACCCGAGATGGTCAGACTATCGTGAACTATCCGAAGCAGCACTCAGCGAATCTCACCACTCGCCATCAAGAGTCCAAGAGCTGGCTAAAGCCCACCATTCGCATCATGAAAAACATGCGAAACCGCATGGCGGACGACAAGGTCATTGAGCGCAGCCTTGCGCCCTCCTATTTCATCGAGGGCATGATGCACAACGTGCCGCTTCCGGCCTTTCAGCGTAGTTTCCAGCACGCGGTCAGCGCGAGCCTTGAGTGGCTGTGGACGGCCAAATTCAACACGTTGAGTTGCGCCAACGGCATCCATCCTCTGGTGGCCAATGGCACACACACGTCTTGGCCCGAAGACAACTACTCTGCCTTTCTCAAGGCTGCCGTGAGTATTACGCCAAAGGGTAGCTGCGCGCGCTACTTTCGGACCTGTGGACTATTGAGAGGCACCCCTTGAAGTAATGCTGGGACATCCCCAGCTAGCCGACAGATAGAGGAGGGTTTTATGGTTCGGAGGGTGACGCCGTCTCAGTACAACGCCATGGTTCGCCGGTATAACCAGGAGGTTGACCGGGTGAACCGAGCCAATCGGGCTGCCGCCGAGAAGGCCGTGCGCGAATACAATCGCGAGGTTGATCGCGTCAATCAGCATAACCGGCGGGTGGTACAGGAACACAACCGCCAGGTAGCGCAGTACAGCCAGAAGCGCCGGGCGGCGGTGAGTAAATACAATCAGGCGGTGCGGACCCACAATGCCCAAGTCGAACGCGAACGGCAACGCCGGCTATCAGCCCTGCGTTCTCTCACCACCACGCGCTACAGCGAGGTAAGCGCTTCCTCCTTCGATCTGAGCGAGCGGTTCGATCGGATTGAGCCTGGCGCAGACGCCGACATCCTGGCTGCAGCCGAGCGCGAGAGCAGCAACAGCGCAGCGGTAGCCTATGCCTTGAACGCCGACGCCGAAGCGCCGGCTGAGGTCACGCACGATACCGGCATCCTCGACTATCTGGCAGACTTGTCCCAGGACCTTTGCGACCGCTGGAAAGGGGCACTGTTTGCGCTCAATCCCGCCAACACAGACGCGGCTCGCCACTTCTGCACAAGCGTGCGCGAGATTTTTACCGAAATCCTTGATCGGTGGGCTCTCGACGCGGATGTTATCGCCGCCGATCCTGCCTACGAGAAGACCCCCAATGGCACGCCGTCGCGCAGGGCGAAGATCCGCTATCTGCTCAAGCAAAAGGGCGCGGATTCTCCTGCAATGCTAGGTTTCGTGGAAAAGGACATCGAAGACATCCTCCAGCTATTCCCTGTCTTCAATAAGGCCACCCACGGCGCGGCCGGAGCGATCAGCTTTGCGAGCCTGAAGGCGCTTCGGCAGCGCGTCGAGGGCGGCATCATGTTCCTCGCCACTATCGCTTCATAGCCTGGAAGGCGCGGCTTGCGTTTCAGGACATCCATCCACCGCGAGCCGCGCGCGGTAGGCGAGCCCAACCGGATCTGCCTTCCGCAACCGGGGGCGGGTTCAACGTGCGTGCCGGGTCGCATCTAGATTTGGTGTGGCGCGGAAACGATCGACGCGCTTACGATTTCGGGTGGCTCGGTTGAGGCGGTTGCCGACTGCGGTGTAGAACCATCGCATGTGCATGCCTAATTGAGTGGGAGGTGGCGGCTATCGCGTCCGCTCGGCCAATAGCAGTCGGTCCGCTTGCAGCCCCGCAGCGGAATGTTTTCAAACGGAGGTAGAAAACGGAAGCCCGTACTACTCCCGCCTAAGGGGCGGCGTGGTAGAAAATGATCTCCGGATCGCCTTCATCAAGGTTGTCGACGTACCCGCTCGGCTTGAAGCCCAACTCAGCAAACAGCATCCGCATTGGCCTATTGGACATGTTGGTGGAGCTGAATAGGTCGGGCCTTGTTTGATCTGGCAATTGACAGCACGTCATCGCGCCGTGGAACGAGCGATACTGGTTCGTACATGATTTCGACGATTATTGCGTTCGTACCGCCGTCAGGTTAATTCGGTTTAACGAAAAATTCCTTGCAACAAATCATCGGGTACGATAGTTACTCGGTCGGGCTTGGCCCACGAGATCGCCTTTGCGGTCGCCCAAAAGCCTCGATGGAAACGTCGGAGGCTTTTTGAGTTTTTAGGCCTTCCGTTCGACATTCTCAAAGCAGCTATATTTGGATCCGAGCATCGGCCGCTCGTCTTCCTTGATATGGCACTCAATCAGCTTTCTGTCGTCGGTTAGACGCTGGTAAGGACGATTGCTGGCGTGATAGCCGCCCATACAGATCGGCCATAGATACAGATCCGCCAGTTGCGCCATTGGCGAAGTCTTCTGCTTGGTCTTGAACTCGTAGAGCGTCTGGGTCAACTGCTCGGGGGGCAAGGGGCCATACTTATCGGAATTGTCCTTAGCGAACGGCATTCCCTCCGTCTTTAGAGCCTTGTAGTAGCCCTCCAGGTTCGCATCTTCAGCCTTGTTGCAGCGCTCAGGATGCACGCGCAGCTTCATGCCTTGGGCGATAGCGTATTTCGCGGCGCGTTCGACGACGACAGTGAATGCGGTTTTGCAGAGCATCCAAGGATTCTGCTTGTACTGCTCGAGGTATCGTCCACAGTATCCGGGACGGTCGACAGTGCACGCGATACCGACCACGGGCGCCTCTCGCATCAGAATGTAAAGTTCCTCGTAGAATGCTCCCAGCTTGTCCTTCTCCCAGCCCCGCAGGAAATCGAAGTTCTCGTTCTGCGATCTGATTTCCGACGAGTGCAAGGGCGCCGTGATTTCCCATTTCTCACAGAACTTTGCGTGAAGGTCTCGGGCGTTGTCCTCTTCGTCACTTCGAACCAGGATGCCACCGAGTGCGAACCAATCGTACCCGTGCGCCGGTTTCTTCCCGACCTTGTGGGTAGGATGTCTGGTTCCGGAATCGTCGAGGTAGAGGTTCAAGGTGACAGGCAAGGCAATCTCTCGTGGCAGTCGATCGGAGGTTCTTCTCGACTCCTGATACCCGCGAATACATAATTTTTGCTCACTACCATTTCATCATCCACCTTGATGTCGCTCAGTACTTGATTAAGCTTGCGGCGGTCGGTGAGGAATGTCGCACAAAGCTGGCGGCAATCAGGCGGCTGGTTCAGTCCTGACGACGGCGGGCGGCAGAAGGTCAAGCACAGCAGCCGGATCTTCGTTCCGCACTAAGAAGGGCACCGTCGTGCTTATCGTGGCGGTGCACGCGTCCGGTGAAAATTGTTGATGCTCGCCAGTTTGACACCTCTGCGCCCAAGGTGAGAACCGCGGACACACATTTACGAAGATGCGAAGCGCATGTCCGACCGTGCCGCGAAGGCCTTTAGAGACATTCGTAGCTAGCCCAAAACACTGCCGGCGACGTCTTGGTCAGTTTACGCGCGGGCGGGTACAGACGAAAAGCGCCTCATGCCGGTGACGATCCAGGCGTATGAAGGATTCTTGCACCCTGCTGTGTTATGGCAGCTTTGCCCGCTCGCACAGCCGCATGCTGCCTGTCCGGAAACGGCCCCTAGGCGGTGATGCTGGCGATCCGTTTCTCCATCGGCCAATCAAGGCCGAGGAGAACTCACATGGGTCACTCTCAATACGATGACGCTGGCCGTCAGCGAGCAGCTTGGAATGCAGGAAAGAAGGTAGGAACTAAGCGTCCGCTTACACAGAAACAGATCTGGGCTGTTCGCTTCTTCCTCGATAGCGAGAGACGCATTCGGGACCGCGCGCTGTTCGATCTGGCAATCGACAGCAAGCTACGCGGCTGCGACTTGGTCAAGATCAGGATCCGCGATCTGGTTGCGGGGGCAGAAATCCGGACCCGTGCCATTGTCGTTCAGCAAAAGACGGGCCGGCCGGTCCAGTTCGAGATCACCAGCGACGTAAGAGCCAGCCTTCTGGCTTGGCTTGAAAGGCGCGGAGGATCGGTCGACGACTATGGATTCCCAAGCCGGATCAATCACGCCCGCCACATGAGCACGAGGCAATACGCCCGCCTGGTTGACGAATGGGTCGCAGCGATTGGGCTGCGACCAGAGGAGTATGGCACCCACTCGCTTCGTCGCACGAAGGCGTCGATGATCTACAAGGCGACAGGAAATCTCCGCGCTATACAGATCCTGCTTGGCCACTCCAAGATCGAGAACACTGTCCGATATCTCGGCGTCGATGTGGAGGATGCGCTGCTCCTGGCCGAGCGAACTGAAATCTGACATTGAAGCGGTCATCCGCGATGCATGGCGGATGACCGCTTCTGCTCCGTTCTGTCTGTCCTGGGGTGGTAAGCGGAAAGGCAGCATTGAGCGTGACGTGCTATGAAGGCGGTCGTTCAATTGCCTTGCACACCCCCGCCGACAGCCTCATCGATCCAGGTCCGCGTTTCCGTTAGCAGCTCGTCAGACAGTGCCTGTTCTTCAATCGCGCGCGCGATAATCATGGTGCCGACCATTGCGGCCCAGGTGACGATTGCCAGCCGACGGCGTTCGGCCGGTTCGCCGTTGATCCCCGAGGCAATTCTGTCGATTTGGGCGCGCGTGCCATCACTCATGGCATGGCGGGCAGCTTCGCTCTGATGGCGGGTCTCCGCCACCATGCCTGCTGTGGGACAACCCTTGCCTGGATTGTCGCGGTGGAGCGGTGAAAGGTAGCGCTCTACGTAATCCGACAGGTTGAACGAAGCGTTCGAATCGACCTTGAACACATGGTCGAGGGTTTTGGCGACGAGGTCTTCCTTGGAGTTGAAATGGCCATAGAAGCCGCCATGGGTAAGCCCGGCGGCGTTCATGATTTCGGCGACGGTTATCGCATCGAAGCCTTTTTCGCGAAAGAGCTCGCTGGCGGCGTCCAGAATCCGGATGCGGTTTTGCGCCATCTGCCCGCGTGTAACTCTCATTGCCTGCCTCAGTGGAAGTGACAGGGCCGCGTGCGGCACCATCAGCATATATGATGAATATCATCAATATAGGAGTTTTGGCCATTTGGGACAAGACAGCAGCGGCACGTGCTCCGGCTCTGGAAGATTTCCGTCAGCGACCGTTGACATTTACATGATGATTATCATATTTAGCCGCAATGATGACGACCATCATGTAAAAAAACAGAGTGATTACGTTATGACCCAGCTGCCATCTGTCCTCATCACCGGCGCCTCATCGGGCATTGGCGCAACCTATGCCGATCGCATGGCCCGGCGCGGCCACGATCTGGTTCTGGTCGCGCGGGATGGCGCAAGAATGGAAGCATTGGCCGCCAAGCTCAGGCAGGATACGGGGGTCGCCATTGATATTCTTCGCGCCGATCTGACCAACCGCGACGATCTGGCCAAGGTCGAAGGCCGCCTTCGCGATGACGAGAAGATCGGCATTCTGATCAACAATGCCGGCGCCGCTCTCGGTGGTGCATTCGACCAGCAGTCGCTCGACGATATCGAACGTCTGGTTGCCCTCAACACGATGTCGGTGCTGCGGCTTGCCAATGTCGCCGCCAGTCGCTTCGCAAAAGAGGGCGCTGGCTCGATCATCAATATTTCTTCGGTCGTCGCCCTCGTTCCCGAGTTCGGCCAGACCGTTTACGGCGCTACTAAGGCCTTCGTCACCTTCCTGTCCCAAGGCATGAACCACGAACTGGCACCCAAGGGCGTCTATGTGCAAGCCGTGCTGCCATCCGCTACTGCCACCGAAATCTGGCAGCGCGCCGGTGCCGATACCAGCACCATGCCGACCATGATGGCCGTGGACGAACTGGTGGATGCGGCCCTGGTGGGCTTTGACCGCCGCGAGACGATCACCATTCCTCCGCTGCCCGAAGCGGCCCAGTGGGACACTTACCAAGCCGCTCGCCACGCCATGCTTCCCGGCTTCGGCAATATGCATCCCGCAGAGCGCTACCGCATCTCCAACTGATCGCTGTCGACCCTGCCGCACCACCTCGCCGCATTTGTCGGCCAACTGGACGTTGCATCATGAAAGCCCATCTCCTCGATCACTACAAACAGGACGCATTGCGCCTCGGCGATATCCCAATGCCAGAGACGGGCGATGGTGACGTCCTGATCGAGGTCCATGCGGCGGGGCTCAACGTGCTCGATTCCAAGATCCGCAGTGGCGAGTTCAAGGCCATCCTGCCGTACAAGCTGCCAATCGCCCTTGGGCATGACGTTGCTGGCGTTGTGTCTCGGGTCGGTCGAAATGTGCGGGATGTCAAGCCTGGCGACGCGGTCTATTCGCGTGTCCCCGATGGCCGCATCGGCACGCTGGCCGAGTTCATTGCCGTGAAGGCGGAAGATGTCGCACTGAAACCTTCCAACCTGACCATGATCGAAGCTGCATCCATCCCCCTGGTGGGCCTGACGGCCTGGCAGTCCTTGGTCGAGCGCGCAGGCATCCGGAAAGGCCAGAAGGTGCTGATCCACGCGGGTTCAGGCGGCGTCGGTACCATTGCCATTCAGTTGGCGAGGCACCTCGGTGCCACTGTCGCAACGACGGCAAGCGCGGCCAACAAGGACCTCGTCGCGACGCTGGGCGCCGATGTGGTCATCGACTACCGCAAGGAGGCCTTCGAAGAAGCGGTTTCGGGTTATGACGTCGTCCTCAACAGCCTCGGCGCCGAAACGCTCGAGAAATCGCTGGACGTGCTCAAATCCGGCGGCCAGCTCATCTCCATTTCGGGTCCCCCCGACCCTTCCTTCGCCAGGCAGCAGGGCTTCCATTGGGTGCTTCAGTTTGCCATACGCCTAATGAGCTCTAGCATCCGCAGGAAAGCTAGGGCCCGGAAGGTCAACTACTCGTTCCTGTTCATGAAAGCAGATGGCGCGCAACTGCGTCAGATCACCAATCTGCTCGAAGCCGGGACGATCAAACCGGTGATCGACCGCGTCTTTCCCTTCAACGCCGCTAACGAGGCGCTGGCCTACATTGAGACAGGCCGCGCCAAAGGCAAGGTCGTCGTGCAGCTCAAGTAGGGCTACCTGGACACGCCCGGCATCTCACCCCGGCCCAGATCGAAGGCTGGCGCCGGATATGTCCGGTTCTGAGAATCGCGCCTCAGGCCGGAATAGCAACAATAAAGGTCGGAACCCGCCGATGACATCACCCCGCGCTTATCGGCAGCTATTCGATCCATGGCGTCCAGAAAGCGGTCGGTCTGGAATCGGCCCCTTTTGGGACTAGGAGCTATTGGGCTGGGCCGCGCAATGGGCAGTATCGATTAGCCGTCCGGAAATATCACATCCACTTTTGCTTCGGCGAATGCCCTGCTCATTTCGGCGCTTGGCGGCGCGTCCGTCACCACCCTGCTGAGATCCTTGATCTTGCAGAGCTCGACAAGAGCGGTGCGGCCGAGCTTCTGATTGTCGGCGACAATGGTCGTCTGCCGCGCCTGCTGCATCATCGCCCGCGCCACCGACGCAATCTCGATGGAGAAATCGAAGAAGATGGAGGTCGTGTCCATGGCACCGATGGTCAGCACGGCATGGTCGACCCTGAAGCGCCGGATCTCCTCCATGGTCATTTCACCAAAGGTCTGGGAATCCCGGCCGAGATTCCCCCCCAGCAGCACGACGCTGTTGCCGCCGTGCCCGTGCAGAAGCCGCGACGCGATGTCCAGCGAGTTGGTGATCACCGTCAGGTCGTCACGGCTGGCAATGGCATTGGCCACGGCATAGACGGTGGTCCCGGCGTTCATCATGACGCTTTCGCCTGGCTTCAGCAGCTCGTTGACCAGTTGGGCGATGGTGTTTTTTTCCTTGGCGTTCTGCCCCTGACGCTTGCGAAAAGCGCCTTCAGATGCCGAATGAACATGGATCGCGCCGCCATGGACCTTCTGCAGCAGGCCGCGCTCGTCGAGCTGCGACAGGTCGCGGCGGATGGTCTCGCGCGAAACATCGAGTTCGAGCGCCAGGTCATTGACCGTCACCTTCTGACGCTCGGCCGCGACAGAAAGGATGCGGTCCCAGCGCTGTTCGGTCAGACTCATATCACGACCCCTTGCTGTTTAGTCTCGTATGCCCGATCGGGCATATTTCGGTCAAGGTTGTGCCCGGAGTGGGCACTATGCCAAGCGCCAGCGCTGCGTGCGCAGCATCAGCCTCCTTGAGAGGCGATCGAAGACGAAGCGTATCGACAGCGAGCTGAGGAATATCAGCACCGAAAGCGCGGCCGCGCTCTGCGTGTAGCCGAACTCCTCCATGTTCAGGATCGCGATCGAGGATAACATCGTGTCGGTCGTGTAGATGAAGATGACCGCCGATGTCGTCGTCATGGCGTGCATGAACAGATAGGACGAAATCTCCAGTATCGCGGGCAGGCTGATCGGCACCGTCACGCGGAAGAACGTCTTGTAGAAGGGAGCGCGAAGGGAGGCCGATACGGATTCGAACTCCGGGTCGATCTGCTTCAGGGCGGTCAATGCGATGATGTGACAGACCGGGTAATAATGAATGACAGAGCTCAGGACCAGGATCGCCATGGTGCCATAGATGAAGTTCAGCGGATTTTGTGGGCTGGAGAAGAAGAAGATGTAGCTCAGGCCCAAAACCAGGCCGGGAATCGCCATCGGAAGTGTCGCCGAAAAGTGGATGATCTGGCGAACCGCCGTGTTGTACTGACCTTTTTCGACCAGGTACGCTCCAAGGAAGACGATGGCCGTGCCGATGATTGCCGTGGCCAGCGCCAGAACGAGCGAATTGACATAGACTTCCCAGCCCTGGCCGCTGGACGAGCTGAAATCATAATGCGCCAGGCTGAAGGACAGATCGTAAGGCCAAAAGCCGACCAGCGATGCATAAACGCAGGTGCCGACCATCAGCACCGACAGTCCGCCAATGACCGAACAGTAGAGCAGTGCGGCACCGTCGCCATACAGGCTGGCCTTTGGCTGCAGCGGCACGGTCCGCGCCCCCAGTGTCGATGCCTGTCGGCGGGTGATGTATCGATCCGCCCAGAATGCCAGCACGGCCGGGATCAGCAGGAAGACGCCCGCAACCGCGCCCATCTCAAAATTCTGCTGGCCTACCACCTGCTTGTAGATGTCCGTCGCCAGCACATTGAACTCACCGCCGATGATCTTGGGGACGCTGAAATCGGTGATCGAAATCGTGAATCCGGCGGTAAATGCGCTGAGCAAGCCGTATCTCACCCCCGGCAGAGTTACGTTCCAGAAGATGCGAAACCTGCTGGTCCTCATCGACCACGCCGCCTCATAGAGGCGGGCGTCGGCGGTGCGCAGGGCGGTGGTCAGGATCAGCAGGGCCACCGGAAATATCAGGACGACATGGCCAATGGTGATGCCTATCGCACCATAGACGCTGTAGCCGCCAAGCAGCCATTTCGCGAAGCCCTGATTGCCGAGCAGGTACTGCAGTGCAATCGCAGGCATCATGGTCGGCGCGAAAAGCGGAAACAGGGCCAGCGTGCGAAACAGCGGCTTCATCGGCATGCAGCTGCGCGTCAAGGCATAGGCATAGGCAAAGGCAAGCACCGTGCTGATCGTCGATACGGCCAGCGCGAGCACCAGGCTGTTGGTGATCGAGCTGCCGAGCGCGGGCGTAGCCAGATAGGTCGCGAAATTGGCAGTGCCCGCAAACAGGCCATCCGCAGTCATCAGGCTTTTTGAAAACAGCGCGGCCAGAGGCATGAGGTAGGCGCAGAGAAAAAAGGCGACGAAGGCCCAGCAGATCCAGCGCATCAGCCGTTCGTCGGTGCTCATGGCACGTGCTTTCCTGCTCTCAAACAGCCCAGGCATTCCGTCCAAAGTGCTCATTGCGCATTTCCCCGTTGTCGATGCAAGTCGGCCATTTCGGAAGCCCGATTGGTCATACAGATGACCGAAAATTACCGAACTGTCCAGAAATAATCAAAAACCACATTGTAACGGTCGCAAATCGGTAGTACCGTTTTGTGGTGAACGGGTCTCTGGAGCCATCTCCGAACCTGCCGGCTCGCAAGGCCAGCCCGTCGCCAAAAAAAGCACGTGCCAACCATCAATGGGAGTTGAGGATGTCAAAAGAGCAAACAGGTATCTCGGCAGCGCTGGTCGCAGGATTGCTCGCGATCGCTCCGGCCCTGAGCACAACGGCGGCACAGGCCGCCGAAACCATCACCGTCTACACGACGGTGGCACCCGAACAATTGCCGATCTACGAGCGGAGCTTTCGCGCGTCCAACCCGGATATCTCCATCAAATGGGTTCGGGATTCGACCGGGGTGATCGCAGCGAAACTTCTGGCCGAGGGTGCAAACACATCGGCGGACATCGTCTTTTCGCTTGCTTCGGAAAATGTGATCCAGCTCGACAAGGCCGGCTTGCTGCAACCTTACGAGCCGGCCGACTATCAGGGCCTAGATCCTAAGTTCAAAGACAATCAGTCGCCGCCGCATTGGTCTGGCGTGTTCGCATATATGGCGGCGATCTGTTTCAACACGATGGAAGCCGAAAAAGCCGGGTTGCCTTTGCCCAAGTCCTGGGAGGATCTTCTCGATCCCCGCTTCAAGGGCAAGATCGTCATGCCCAATCCCAGTTCGTCGGGCACCGGCTACATCTCGGTTTCCGGTTGGCTCCAGACCCTGGGCGAAGAAAAGGCTTGGACGTTCATGACCGGCCTTCACGACAACGTCGCCATGTACACCCATTCCGGCTCCAAGCCGTGCATCCAGGCGGCGAGCGGGGAGTTTCCCGTCGGCATTTCCTTCTCGTCCGAAGCCCTGCAGCTCAAGAAGCGCGGAGCTCCGATCGAAGTCGTCATGCCCACCGAAGGTGTCGGCTGGGCCCTTTCTTCGGCTGCGATCTTTAAGTCGTCGAAACAGCCGGAAGCCGCGAAGAAATTCATGGACTGGGCAGTCAGTGTCGAAGCCAACAAGGTCTATGCCGGGCTTTGGGAAGTGATCGGCCGGCCGGAGCTGAAGGGGACGGTGGAAGGTCTTCGCGATGTGCCCGAAAAGTTGATGATCAACAATGACTTCCGCTGGGCCGCCGAGCATCGCGACGTGGTGCTGAAGCAATGGCAGGACCGCTTCGGCGTTAAATCCGAGCCCAAGCCCAAACCCTGAGACGAGCCAGGCACGTAACAGACTGCACGGTTGCGTCCGTCTTGGGCGCAGCCGCCACCAATCAACAAAATCGCGGGTTATGTCGGCTTCGCCGGCCGTTTCCGCGCGCCCAACAGACGGAGCAAAGACATGCTTGAGCATGGAATTCAGGCCTATGTTGACGAGGTCAACAGCACTCTTTCCAAGATCGCGGCGCCCAACAGCGCCGCCGGACACAGGGAGTTTCGTGAATCCCTGATGGAGTTTTTTCCAACGCGGTTTCCGGCCGGCATGACAATCCGAAACCGCTTCATCGAGGCGCCGGGCAGACAGATCGGCATCCGCATCTATCGGCCGGCCGGTTGGCAGGAAGGCGGCGGCGCGGCCTTGTTCTTTCACGGCGGCGGCTTCGTTTCCGGAAGTGTCTTCACCCATGACATCTACGCTGCCGGCATAGCCGAAACGGCAGGCGTGCAAGTCATCAGCATCAACTACCGTCTTGCTCCGGAAAACCCATATCCGGCAGCCTTCGATGATTGCTACTTCACGCTTGAGTGGCTTGCACAGAACGGCGCCGTAATGGGGATTGACCCCGAACGCATGGTCATCGGCGGTGACAGCGCGGGTGGAAATCTAGCCGCTGCGTGTGCACTCAAGGCACGGGACAAGGACGGGCCGACCGTGCGCCTGCAATATCTGATCTTCCCTTGCCTGGACACCGATTTCAACCTGCATAGCTATCTTGAAAACAAGAACGACCCCTTCCTGAAGCGCTCGCAGATGATGGGTTTCTGGAAAGACTACCTGAGTGGCCGCTACGATCTGGACGACTATTATGCCCTGCCGTTGCGTTGCCCGGACTATTCGCGCTTGCCGGCGGCCTATATCGTCACCGCCGATCATGATCCTCTCATGGATGAGGGCGAAATTTACGCCAGGAAGCTGGAGGCGGCAGGCGTATCGGTTCAGTATCGCTGCGTCGAAGGCGCCATGCATGGCTTCCTGAGAGCCCGCTTCACCAGCAAACTGGCAGCTGCGGAACTCGAACAGCTCGGACGGACAATCAGGGAAGCCGTGATGCGCTGAGCGCATCGGAGCTTGCTGACAGCCAGAGCCAAACAACGAGGCGCTCGTGAACATGCTCAGAAATGATACGGTTGCGGCCTATCTGGAGATCAAGGATCTCTGG
Source organism: Aminobacter carboxidus (assembly GCF_014863355.1). Lineage (GTDB taxonomy): Bacteria > Pseudomonadota > Alphaproteobacteria > Rhizobiales > Rhizobiaceae > Aminobacter > Aminobacter carboxidus. Next base: position 149,224 of record NZ_JACZEP010000005.1, read on the forward strand.
AAGGCGTTCGGCGAGTTCCAGGCCATCAAGGGTGTCTCGCTGGCCATAGAACAAGGTGAGTTCATCTGCTTTCTAGGCCCGTCAGGCTGTGGCAAGACGACACTGCTGCGCGCAATTGCCGGCCTTGACCTGCAGACACGCGGTACGATCTTGCAAGGCGGCAAGGACATCTCCGCCCTGCCACCATCCAGGCGCGACTACGGCATCGTCTTCCAGTCCTATGCGCTGTTTCCCAACCTGACGATCGAAAAGAACGTCGCCTTCGGCCTGGAAAACACCAAGCGTCCCCGCGCTGAAATCGCGGCGCGCGTCGACGAATTGCTGACCCTTGTCGGCCTAACCGCTCAGGCAAAGAAATATCCGGCTCAGCTCTCTGGCGGCCAGCAGCAGCGCATCGCTTTGGCCCGCGCGATAGCAATCTCACCGGGCTTGTTGCTGCTCGACGAGCCGCTTTCGGCGCTCGACGCAAAGGTGCGAGTGCACCTTCGCCACGAGATCAAGGAGCTACAGCGAAAACTAGGCGTCACCACCATTATGGTCACCCACGATCAGGAAGAAGCGCTGTCGATGGCGGATCGTATTGTGGTGATGAACCAGGGCGTCATCGAGCAAGTGGGTACGCCGATAGAGGTGTATCGCCAACCAAGGACGCTTTTTGTCGCTGACTTCATTGGGGAAACCAACAAGTTCCCTGTCGAGGTCGTGTCACCACGTGAGGTGGCGATCGCCGGGGCCGTATTAGATTGCGCGCCGCACCAACTGGCTTCCGGTGTCCGGGCAGTGGCGGTCGTTCGACCGGTCGATGTTGTTCCTTATGGTCCAAACACCGGTGACGTCGCCAGCCCGGGTAACCTGATCGAGGTCAGCGTCACCGAGATGGAGTTCCTCGGCGCGTTCTGGCGCACCCGGCTCGCCGCCGACCGACTTGGCCAGCAGGGCCTTGTTGCCGACTTCTCGATCAATGCAGTCCGCAGGCTCGGCATCGCAGCCGGTGTTTCGATGCGGGTGGAATTGCCGGACGAGCGGCTGCTTGTCTTTGCTGGCTGATTGCGACAATCGGCGAGAAAGTTCGCGGCGGTCCGTTTGTCGAGCTCTGTCTATCGTGTGCGGCGATGCGGGCCAGGCTAAATCTTACAAGTTGCGACCAATGGTCGGCTATCGAACGGCGGTGGTCTGTCAACGCAGCTCAGGGTCAGGTCACGACAATCCTCGCGCCGACTTCAAGGTCCGCTATCTAAGGTCTGAGCGCCAAAGCTGCCGGTCTCCTGTCGGCCCCGGTTGTGACGCACCACAAGGCGCCCCTTCTCGGCCATGTGAGTATCACAAGCTAGTTGCAATTTCATCGTCTTACAGATGTCGCGTTGGCCGCAAGCCGAACTCGTCAATGACGATTTGACGCCTACGCCTGCAATACGGAGAGGTCCAGAAACAACTCGAGTGCTTCGGGATTGGCGAGCGCTTCCTTGTTCTTGACCACGCGGCCATGGACGATGTCACGCACGGCAAGCTCGGTGATCTTGCCGGACTTGGTGCGCGGGATATCTGTCACGGCAATGATCTTTGCCGGCACATGGCGCGGGCTGGCGCCGATGCGGATCTTGGTGCGGATGCGCTTTTCGAGCTCGTCGTCGAGGGCAATGCCCGGCGCGAGGCGGACAAACAGCACGACACGCACGTCGTCGTCCCAATCCTGGCCGATGCAGATCGCTTCGGCGATCTCCGGCATCTGCTCGACCTGGTTGTAGATCTCGGCGGTACCGATGCGCACACCGCCGGGGTTCAGCGTCGCATCCGAGCGGCCATGGATGATCATGCCGCCATGGGCTGTCCATTCGGCGAAGTCACCATGGCACCAGATATTGTCGAAACGCTCGAAATAGGCGGCGTGGTACTTTTTCCCGTCGGCATCGTTCCAGAAGCCGAGCGGCATCGCCGGGAACGCCTTGGTGCAGACGAGCTCGCCCTTCTCTTCGCGCACCGGCTTGCCGTCATCGTTCCAGACATCGACGGCGAGGCCGAGGCCGGCGCCCTGGATCTCGCCGGTCCACACAGGCGCGGTCGGCACCCCGAGCACGAAGCATGACACGATGTCGGTGCCGCCCGAGATCGAGGCGAGGTGAACGTTGGCCTTGATGCCGTCATAGACGAAGGCAAAACCTTCCGGTGACAGCGGCGAGCCGGTCGACGAGATGGTGCGCACGGTGGACAGGTCGTGGCTGTCGATTGGCCGCAAGCCAGCCTTGCGCACCGAGTCGATGAACTTCGCTGAGGTGCCGAAATAGGTCATCTTCTCGGTCTGGGCGAAGTCGAACAGCACGTTGCCGTCGGGATGGAAGGGCGAGCCGTCATAAAGCAGCAGCGTTGCCTCCGAGGCCAGGCCCGTCACCAACCAGTTCCACATCATCCAGCCGCAGGTGGTGAAGTAGAAGAAGCGGTCGCCGGGCACCAGGGAGGCATGCAGGCGCTGCTCCTTAAGATGCTGGATCAGCGTGCCGCCGGCGGAATGGACGATGCATTTGGGAATGCCGGTCGTGCCCGAGGAGAACAGGATGTAGAGCGGATGGTCGAAGGGCAGGGCCTCGAACGTCACTGGCCTTGCCGCGAATGGCGCAAGCGCATCGTCGAGCGCCTCGGCCTTGGCAATGCCTGAGGCCACATCCTTCGCCGTGCCGAGATAGTCGACGACAAGCACCTTGGCGGCACTCGTCAGCTTCGCTGCCACCGTTGCGATCTTGGCCGCGACGTCGATGCGCTTGCCGGCATACCAGTAGCCGTCGGGAGCGATGAACAATTTCGGCTCGATCTGACCGAAGCGGTCGAGTACGCCCTGTTCGCCGAAGTCGGGCGAGCATGACGACCATACAGCCCCGATCGAGGCCGTCGCCAGCATTGCGGCCACCGTCTCGGGCATGTTGGGCATCATCGCCGCGATCCGGTCGCCTTTGCTTACGCCCAGCGACACGAACAGCTGCTGCAGCTGCGATACCAGCGCCGAAAGTTCGTCCCAGCTGAGCCGGCGCTCGACCTTGTCCTCGCCACGGAAGACGATGGCCTCGCCGTTGCCCGAGCCGCGCAACAGGTTCTGCGCGAAGTTCAGGCTGGCATCGGGGAAGAACTTCGCCCCGGGCATCTTGTCACCGTCGGCAAGTACGCGGCCGCCCTTTTGGCCGATGACGCCGCAGAATTCCCAGACCAGGTCCCAGAACGCCTCGCGCTCGCCAATCGACCAGCCGTGCAGCTCGGCATAGCTTGCGAACGGCCGTCCGGCACGCTCGCCTGCCGCAGTCATGAACGTCGTCAACGGCGCTGCCGCGACTTGCATTGCAGTAGGCGTCCAGAGCGGGGTGGAAACGGACATCGGCGCGGTCCTTTGTCGGGTGGCAGCGGGCAAGGCAAACAGGCTTGCGCTTCGCCAGATGTTTAATTATATAAACATCCATGAGTCAACTTTCGAAACCCATCGTCATTGTCTCGCAGATCGACCCGACCTGGCGGGACTACAACGGCCACGTCAACTACGCCGCCTACGCCATGGCGGCCGACCCGGCGATCGATGCGATCTATGCCGCAGCAGGGCTCGACTGGAACTATCGCAAGAGACAAAGCCGCTCGGATTACGTTGTCGAAAGCCGCTTCTTTTACCTTCGGGAGATCAGAAGTGGCGGAAAGATCGAAGTTCGCGCCCGTCTTGTCGATTTCGACCGCAAGCGCACGCATATCTATTGCGAGATCCGCGACCACGACAATGGCAGCCTCTCGGCCACGGCACACATCGTTTCGCTGCATGTCGACTCGGCCAGAGCCAAAAGCGCCGAGTTCGAGGACTTTGCCTTGGAGGGCTTCGCCGCACTCAAGGCCGAGCATGACCAGTTGCCGGTTCCCGATATTTTCGACGACACGGTCACTCTGACGCGCCGTCTCGGCCAAGCCCGGGCTGCTCCCGCCGCATGAAAGTTTGCCCGCCGCGCATGAAGCGAGGCGAGCCCTTCTTTTCGCGAACTTCAGTTGGTCAGATCGAGGGCCGAGGCGGCCTTGAGCACATTGACCAGCGCTTCGTCGCGGCGTGCCGCCACTTCGCCGACAGATCGTTTTGCGAAGAAGGTTTCTGCCTGGGCGATGACCGTCTCACGCAGTTCGTCGGTCATTGTCGGCTGCCCCAACTCGCCCCAACTGGTTGCGATCTCTTCTTCAAATATCTCGAAATAGCGCCGCATGCCTGTGCCGCCGCCGAGCGCGTAGGTCAGGAATGGTCCCATGAAGGCCCAGCGCAAGCCCGGTCCGAACCGCACAGCATTGTCAACGTCTTCTACGGTGGCGGCGCCCGTTTGGATCAGATGCATCGCTTCCTTGAAGATCGCGTTCTGCAGCCGGTTGGCGATGTAGCCAGATATCTCCTTGGCAAGCACCAGTGGTTGCTTGCCGATATCGCGATAGAAGGCCTCTGCCTTGGCAACAGCCCATTCGGCGGTCTTGGGCCCGGCGACGATCTCGACCAGCGGAATGAGATAGGGTGGGTTGAAAGGGTGGCCGACCAGACAGCGTTCGGGATGAGTACAGGCCGACTGCAGCCGCGAGACGAGTAGGCTCGACGAACTCGAGGCGATGATCGCCGTATGCGGTGCTGCAGCATCCATCTCGGCAAACAGCCTGATCTTCAGCTCTTCGCTTTCCGGCCCGCTTTCCTGCACGAAGTTGACGCCTTCCAGCGCTTCGCTGAGGCTTGATGCGATCACGATCTCGGGGATGCGCTCGGGCACCGAGGCGTCGAGGCCGCGCAGAATCGGCCATGCTTTGGCGATCTTCTCCGGCAGCTGAGCAAGGCTTCCTGGATTGGGATCGAAAGCCTTCACCACCAGCCCTCGCGACAGGAAGTAGGCAGCCCAGCCGGCCCCGATGGTGCCTGTGCCGACCACCGCGATAGTCCTTATTTCGTTCATTTCAACTCCCTTTCAATTCCGGCAATCTATCGGCGGCAACGGTCGCTGACATCCCGCTCAAAGCGCCTTTTCGAGTTCCGGCAGGATGACGAACAGGTCGCCGACGATGCCGTAGTCGGCAACCTGGAAGATCGGGGCTTCCTCGTCCTTGTTGATGGCGACGATAACCTTCGAGTCCTTCATGCCGGCGAGGTGCTGGATCGCACCCGAAATGCCGCAGGCGATGTAGAGATCGGGCGCCACCACCTTGCCGGTCTGGCCGACCTGCCAGTCATTGGGGGCGTAGCCGGCGTCGACGGCAGCGCGGCTGGCGCCAACGGCTGCACCGAGCTTGTCGGCGACGGGCAGGATGACTTCCTGGAACTTCTCCGACGAACCGAGCGCGCGGCCACCCGAGATGATGATCTTGGCCGAGGTCAGCTCAGGACGATCGCTCGCCGACAGCTTGTTTTCGACGAAGGTCGACAGGCCCGGATTGGCGGCTGCCGCAACGGTCTCGACAGCGGCGGAACCGCCTTCGGGTGCGGCCTGGAACGAGGCGGTTCGCACGGTGATGACCTTCTTGGCATCAGGTGCCTGCACCGTCTGGATGGCGTTGCCGGCATAGATCGGGCGCTTGAAGGTGTCGGCCGAGACGACCTCGATGATTTCCGAGACCTGGGCGACGTCGAGCAGGGCGGCGACGCGCGGGGCGACGTTCTTGCCGGTCGAGGTCGCTGCCGCAACGATGGTGTCATAGTTGGGGGCGAGCCCAACGACCAGCGCTGCCATCGGCTCGGCGAGGCGCTCGGTCAGTTCGTCGGCTTCGGCGAGCAGAACCTTGCGCACGCCCTTGAGCTTGGAAGCAGCATCAGCGGCTGCCTTGGCGCCCTTGCCGGCAACCAGCACGTCGATGTCGGAGCCGATCTTGAGCGCCGCCGACAGCGCCTTGGCGGTCTGGTCGGAGAGCGAAGCGTTGTCGTGGTCGGCGATGAGGAGAATTGCCATGTTGTTGATCCCTTTCCGCTTCGCTTACAAAACGCCGGCTTCGTTGCGCAGCTTGTCGACCAGCTCGGCGGCGGTCTTGACCTTGATGCCCGCCTTGCGGCCGCCTGGCTCCTCGGTCTTCAAAACCTTGAGGCGCGGAGCGACGTCGGCGCCGAAATCGGCGGCCGACTTTTCGTCGAGCGGCTTCTTCTTGGCCTTCATGATGTTGGGCAGCGAGGCATAACGCGGCTGGTTGAGGCGCAGGTCGACAGTGACGATCGCCGGCATCTTGAGCGCCACCGTCTGCAGGCCGCCGTCGACTTCGCGCGTCACATTGGCCGTGTCGCCAGCGAGTTCGATCTTCGAGGCAAAGGTGCCCTGGGCCCAGCCGAGCAGGGCTGCCAGCATCTGGCCGGTCTGGTTGGAATCGTCGTCGATCGCCTGCTTGCCGAGCAGCACCAGGCCCGGCTTCTCAGCCTCGACCACGCCCTTCAGCACCTTGGCGACGCCGAGCGGCTCGACGGCTTCGTCGACCTTGACCAGGATCGCGCGATCGGCACCCATGGCGAGCGCGGTACGCAGCGTTTCCTGCGCCTGGGCAGGTCCGATCGAAACGACGATGATCTCTCCGACCTTGCCGGCTTCCTTGAGGCGGATCGCCTCTTCGACCGCGATCTCGTCGAACGGATTCATCGCCATCTTGACGTTGGCGAGTTCGACGCCCGAGCCGTCCGTCAGGGTCCTGACTTTGACGTTGGGATCGACCACTCTTTTTACCGTCACCAGTGCCTTCATTAAACAGCCTCAATTGTTGCCTGTAAAAAATAATCGACTTATATGGGCAAAATATCGGATAATTGCGGATATAGAAAGGGTCTTGTTTAAAAAATCAAACCGCCCTATGGTGAGGCGACTGAAAAACAGGTGCCCCCAAATGCCTATCGATAACGAATTCCGCAAACAGATCCTGGCCAGCGTCGAGCGTTTCGTCACCGATCGCGTCACCCCGCGCGCTGCCGAGATCGACGCCACAAACACCTTTCCAGCTGACCTCTACAGCGAAGCCGCCAGCCTCGGCGTATTCGGCCTGTGGGTGCCCGAGGAGTATGGCGGCATCGGCCCCGACATGGTCACGCCGCTCCTGATCTCCGACATCATCGCCCGTGTCAGCCCGTCCTTTGCGCTGATTTTCTCCAACTGCGGCGATGCGGTTACCCCGATCGTTAATTTCGGCAGCGACGAGCAGAAGCGCCGTCTGCTGCCAGGCATTGCCGCCGGCACGACCATTCCCTGCTTCGCGCTCACCGAGCCCGGTTCGGGTTCGGATGCGGCCTCGATCTCAACCCAGGCGCGGGCTGCGGAAGGCGGCTATCGCATCAGCGGTCGCAAGATGTGGATCACTAATGGCGGTGTCGGCGATGTCTTCACCGTCTTTGCCAAGACCGACCCGGAAGCCGGCAACAAGGGAATTTCGGCGTTCATCGTCGAGCGTGGCGCCGAAGGTTTCACCATCGGCCGCAACGAGGACCTGATCGGCCTGCGCGGCAGCCCCGCCACGGAACTGGTGTTCGAGGACGTCTTCGTTTCAGCCGACCAGATGCTGGGTGAGAAGAACCGGGGCTTCAAGATCGCGATGTCGACACTCGACGAGGCCCGGCTCAATTGTTCGGCCATGGCGCTCGGGGCTGCCACCGGTGCGCTTGAATGTGCGATCAACTATTCGAAAGAGCGTGTGCAGTTCGGCAAGCCGATCATCGAGCACCAGGGCCTGGCGTTCCTGTTGGCCGACTGTGCCGCTCGCCTGACAGGCTCACGCGCCATCTGGCAGCGGGCGATGTCGATGCTCGAGCAGTCACGCAGCCGCGAGGCAAGCACGATTGCGGCCATGGCCAAGCTGCTTTGCACCGAAACCGCGATGCGCGTGACGACCGAATGCGTCCAGGCGATGGGCGCCAATGGCTTGTCCAAGGCCTATCCGGTCGAGCGCTTCATGCGCGACTGCAAGCCATTCGAGGTGTTTGACGGCACCAGCCAGATCCAGAAGCTGCTGATCGGCCGTCATCTTGAGAAATATGGATTGCCGGAGATCTCGCACGAAGAGATCGCGGCGCTGGGAATTGCGGCCGAGTAGCCCGCACCAATCTGGAGACTGACATGAGCAAGGGTACTGTTTTCGCCACCGGCGCCGCCGGGGGCATCGGGGAAGCTACGGTCGCGCGTCTGCTGGACGACGGCTACACCGTGGTCGCGGTTGATCTGAGCAGCGAGGGTCTGGAAACGCTGGCAAAACGTCATGCCGGCCAGAAACTGCATACTGTCCGGGCCGACTTGACCGACGAGAAGGCGGCACGTGCCGCCGTGCACAAGGCCAGGGAGATGGCCGGGCAGATCGACTATCTCGTCAACCTGATCGGCTGGTTCGGCACGCAGCCCTTCGTCAAGGAAGACTCGGCCTACTGGCGCAAAACCATCGCCATCAACTTCGAGGCGCTGCTCTACGTCACGCATGAGATCCTGCCGGAGATGATCGAGCGCAAGAAGGGCAAGATCATCAATATCACCTCCGACGCCGGCAAGGTCGGCCAGAGCGGCGAGGCGGTCTATTCGGGCATGAAGGGGGCGGTCATCGCCTGGACCAAGAGTCTGGCGCGCGAGAATGCCCGCTACGGGCTGAACATCAACTGCACCGCACCCGGACCGACCGAAACCGCGCTCGAGCTGGCGCAGGATCCGGACGTCATCGGCCGGGTCGTCAAGGCGATCCCGTTCCGCCGCTTCGCCAAACCCTCGGAACAGGCGGCGATGATTTCTTTCCTGTGCTCGAAGGACGCCGACTTCATCACCGGTCAGGTCTACAGCGTCAGCGGCGGCCTGACGATGATCTGATCGGGCAACCGATCCCGCACGCATCTCATAACTAGGGAACACAGCCATGGTCATGGCCATCGACTTTCTGTGCAATCATTTCACTGCCGACAGCATAGCCAAGAACTACCTCCACAATGAGGAAGAGGCGGCACGCTTCGCCCAAATCGGCCTGACCGACAACCTGGTTGGCAACGATCCCGAGGTCTTCCTTGCCGAGATGTCCAAGATCGGCGTGGAAAAGCTTCTGGTACCCTCGATCGTCACCTGGTCCTACTGGCGCTCTGAGCCGGTCGAACACACGACGCCTGAGGAAGTCATTGAGATTCGCAAGGCGGCGCCCGAGCGCATCTTTGGTCTTTACGGTGTGGATGTGCGCAAGCGCATGGACGGTGTGCGCGAGCTTGAAATGCTGGTGCGCGAACACGATTTCCGAGGCATTCACATCCACCCGCATGGCTTCGGTTTCCCTCCTGACCATGCCTACTACTTTCCGTTCTATGCCAAGTGCGAGGAACTCGGCGTCCCGGTGGTGATCTCGATGGGCCATACGGTCGATCTAATGCCGATCGAGAACGGTAAGCCGATCCATCTCGACAAAATCGCGCTCTACTTTCCCAATTTGAAGATCGTCTGTGCTCACACCGGCTGGCCCTGGGTCGAGGAAGCCATCGCGCTCGCCTGGAAGCATCCCAACGTCTTCATCGGTACCTCAGCTTACAAGCCCAAGAACTGGTCGCCACAGCTGGTCAAGTTCATCAACAGCTGGGGCAAGGGCAAGGTTATGTGGGGCACCGACTTCCCGCTGATCATGCAGAAGGAATCGATCGAGCAGGTGAAGGCTCTGGGCCTGAAGCCGGAGGCAGAGGCGTCGCTTCTGCACGGTACAGCCCAGCGCGTCTTCGGCCTCTGATCCACTTGTTACAAGGAGTTTGACTATGAGCGCAGAATCCGGCCTCGAAGCCACTTTCGAAAACGGCGTTGCCAAACTGATGATCCGCCGCGAGCGGCGCCGCAACGCGCTCGATGATGCCACGATGGAGGCGCTGCGTGACGCGCTGATCACGGCCAAGCGCACTGGCATCGGCGCTATTGTGCTCTGCGGTGAGGGTACCAAGGCGTTCTGCGCCGGTTCTGACCTCAAGGAGATGGCCGATCAGAATTATGATGAGCGCCTGCTGCATACAGAACTAGGGCAGGAGATCGGTGATTTGATCGAGGCGCATCCGGCCGTGGTCATCGCCGGCATTGAGGGGTATTGCCTCGGCGGCGGCCTGGAACTGGCTTCCGCTTGCGACTACCGCATCGCCGGCCGCGGCGCCGTGCTGGGCTTGCCGGAAGTCGCCATCAATGCGCTCCCGTCCTGGGGAGGAACCGTGCGTATCCCCCGCATTGTCGGTGTCGGCCGTGCCCGCGAACTGGTGATCTTCGGCCGCATGCTGAGCGGTGCTGAAGCCGAGCAGTGGGGCCTCGTCGCCCGCGCGGTCGAAGATGGCACGGCTGTAGCGGCCGCCATGGACCTGGCAAACAAGATCGCCACCGGCCATGATCGCAAAACGGTGTCGATTGCCAAGCATTTGCTGAGCTTCGGCTACGGCATTCCGGCGCGCAGCGGACGCCATCTGGAGTATCTTGCCGACATGAACCAGCTTGGCAGCGATGCGGTCGAGCAGGGCGTGGCCAAGTACAAGAGCTGACGGAATCGCTGTAAGTGAGGGAGGAGATGAGTTTGATTGAGCATGCGGCCGGCGGTGTAGCGTCCGGACAGAACCTCACCGCGCTGCTGTCGCCACGGTCGATCGCAGTCATCGGGGCGTCGCCACGCCCCGATACTCCAGGCCATGACACGCTGGTCCAACTCCGTCGCATTGGCTACACCGGCAAGATCATTCCAGTGAACCCGAAATATGAGGAGATTGCCGGGTTGCGCTGTGTTCCGAGCCTGGCGGCACTCGACGACACGCCCGACCATGCCATCGTTGCCGTCAACAACGACATCGTCGAGGCAGCGATCGGCGAGGCAGCGGCGCGCGGCATCAAGGCGGCGACGATCTTCGCCAGCTGCTATCTCGAAAACGATACCAGCCCGAAGCTGGTCGAGAGGCTCGCCGAACGTGCCCGCAACAATGGCATGTCGATCTGCGGCGCCAACTGCATGGGCTTCTACAACATGGCTCATCGCGTCTCGGCGAGCTGGTTCCCCATCGAGGAACTGCCCTCGGGACCGATCGCCTTCGTCAGCCATTCGGGCGCGGTCTTCGCCGCATTCCTGGGTCTCGACCGACGGCTCGGCTACAGCCTCGCCGTCTCGGCTGGGCAGGAGCTGACCACCACGGTCGCCGACTATCTCGACTATGCGCTCGACCTCGAGGAAACGCGTGTCGCTGCACTTTTCCTGGAGACAATCCGCGACCCACAGGGTTTCGCCAAGGCGCTCGAAAAGGCGCGCGACCGTGATGTTCCCGTGGTCGCGGTCAAGGTTGGCCGCACTAGCCAGAGTGCTCGCCTGGCTGAGAGCCACTCCGGTGCGATCGCCGGCAACGACGCCGCCTACCAGGCGCTTTTCGACCGCTACGGTGTCATCCGCGCCCGCGATGTCGACGAACTGGCGGCGACGGCAACGCTGCTGTCGTCGCCGAAGAAATACGTATCCGGCGGCCTTGCTGCGATCACCGATTCCGGGGGCGCGCGCGGCCTGTTGATCGACCTCGCCGACGACGAGAAGGTCGGCTTCGCCCAGATCGGCAAAGCCACCGAAACCGTGCTGCGCGAAAGGCTCGACTATGGGCTGGAGCCCGTCAACCCGCTCGATGCCTGGGGCTCGGGCCGCGACTATGTCGGTGTCTATCGCGACTGTCTGAACGCGCTGATGGCCGATCCGGATACCGGCATCGGTATGTTCTTGTTTGACATCGCGCTGGAGGATCATCTGTCGCGTGGTTTCGTTGGCGCCTGCATCGACGTGGCGAATGCCACCGACAAGCCGGTGTTCGTCGCCACCAATTTCGGCAAGCTGCCGCGCACCGAACTGGCAAACCAGCTTTATGCCGCGGGCATTCCGTTGATTGATGGCGTCGGCACTGCGTTGCGGGCTGTGAAGCATCTTGTTTCCCGCAAGCCCCCATCAGATTCGATCGCGACGACGAGCAAGATCATCGATACGGCAGTGGTAGAGGGGTGGAAGCGCCGCCTTGGCAAGGCAAATGGTTCGTTCGACGAAGCGACGGGTTATGCGCTTGTCCAGGACTGGGGCATTGCGACGCTGTGCCACCACAGCGTGGCCAACAGGCAGGAGCTTGAGCAGAAGCTTGAGGGTTTCCCACTGCCCGCGGTGCTCAAGACGGCGGCGCCCGGCATCCTGCACAAGTCGGATGTCGGTGGCGTGTTCGTCGGCCTCAAGGACAAGGCGGCCGTGCTGGCGGCTTATGACGACATGGCAGGCCGGCTCGGCAAGGAAGCGATTCTCGTCGAGATGGCGCCCAAGGGCGTTGAACTGATCGTCGGCGGGCTGATCGATCCGCAGTTTGGGCCGATCGTCATGATCGGTGCCGGCGGCATCCTGGTCGAGCTGTTCAAGGACGTGGCCTTCGTGCTGGCGCCGGCCTCGCGCGAGGAGATCCGCCGCGCCATCGACAAGCTAAAGACGGCAGCAATCCTCGGCGGCCTGCGCGGTGCGGCTGCTGCCGACATAGATGCTGTCGTGGCCACGATCGCCTCGTTCTCGCAACTGGTGGCCGATCTTTCGGAAGACATCACCGGCATTGAGATCAACCCGCTGCTGGCGACGCCAAAAGGGTGCGTTCCGCTGGACGTTTTGGTGACGTTGAAGAGTTGAGGCACTTGTCGACAACACAACAAAGAGCCGCCGACAGTGATGCCGGTGGCTCTTTTACGTTCTCGTCACGCCACGGGCAGGTTGGAACGGCGTTTCGTCGATAAAGGGCAGGATGACGTTTTCGGCGATCCGCGAGACATTGTTGCTGTATTCGTTTAGGTAGAGGCTGCCGGCTCAAGCGATGGAGCCGGCCGAGAACACCGCACGCCGCCAGCCGTTCGAAGAACCTGCAGCTTGGCAAATAATTCTTCGATCTCGCCTGCGGATCACGCTTCCAGCTCCGTGCCGACCACCTGCTTCCAGCGCAGCTTGAACACTTCCCATTCTGCCTCGCGCTGATTGTCGAAGCGCATATTGTCGAGGATGACGGTGGCGCGGCCGCGCACCCCGGTGAGCCGGCAGACCTTCCATTCGCGGTTCGGAATGGTGCATGCGAGCACATAGCGGCCTTCTATCGGCATGGCGCTGCGAAAATAGTCCAGCATGCGCTGCAACTCCATCGAGTAGGTTGGACCGGGCGCATCGCGAAACTGCAGAGCTACATCGCGCTCTGCTGCGGATGGCTTGTACATCGTCGGTCTCCTTTACTTGACGTGTGGCCGCCGCTCTTCCGCACTCGATCTGGGCCTGTAGTATCCGGTGCCGAACCTTTGGCGGTGATCGGGGCGGATCTATTCAGCGCGCTTCTCGCGCCGCGTCAGAGATGTAGTCGCGCTGGTCCTTCCAGCGCTTGGCCTTGTACTGGCTGCGCGCCAACGTTTCGGGCGCAAGCGCCGTTACCTGGAAGCGCAGGGCAATCTTTCTGCGGATATCGCCGGCGATCTGTTCGCAGAGCTCGGCGCTGCGACCGGGCGCGAGCGCCGATTTCGGCATGAAGCGCAGCTCGGCCCTGTCCAAGCCGTCTTCGGTCGTCGACAATACAATCTCGTATTCGTCGACTTCCTGGAAACCGAGCACGACCTGCTCGATCGCCTGGGGCCAGACATTGATGCCCTTGATTCGATACATCTCGTCGAGCCGGCTGATCGAGCCGATCTCAATGCCGCAAAAGGGTCGGCCGCAACGGCAGTAGGAACCGGTGCGATAGACGGCCAGATCCTTCATCCGGCAACGGATGACAGGCGTGTCCAAATGATAGAGGCTGGTGATGACGATCTCGCCCTTCTCGCCGTCTCGGACATGCTTGCCGGTGGCTGGATCGATCACCTCGACCAGTACATGCGGGTCGACATTGTGCAGCATGCCGGGCCTGTGCTCGTCGCCTGTGCCTTCCTCGCAGGTGAACATGTGGTCGTTGCGCGACTGCGTCGAGCCGTAGCGGTCGAACACCCGCGCATTCCAGTCGCGCTCCAGGCGGTCGTACCAGCGCAGCGACGCGCCTTCGCCGCCGCAGAACAGCGCCTCGACGGTTGAGACGTCGGCGCTTTGGTCGCGCAGGGCGGCGAGATGCCAGAAATACGAAGTCGTGCCGATCAGGCCTTTCGGCTTGAAGCGCTCGATGAGTTCCAGCTTGCGTTCCGCATCGTAGTTGCCAGCGGGCAGCACGTTGAGCCCGTAGTCGAGAGCGCCGTGATATTCGAGCCGGCCACCCCCGAGCATGGTTAGCGGCAGCGTCAGCAGGGCTGTGTCGCCTGGACGCAGCCTGGCCCAGCGGTACATGTAGGCATAGACTGCCGAGCTGCCCTGCAATTCGCGCAGTGTCTGGCCGTGCAGTTCCTGACCCTGGCCGGAGGTACCGCTGGTCGTGAACAGCATCAGCGGATCGCGTCGGTTGATGACGTGCCTAAGTCTGCTGCCATAGGGCGGCTCCGTAACCTGGTCGGTAATGAAGTCGCCTTTCTCGACGGTCGGCACGCGATCAGCGAAATCTTCCAGCGACTTGATGGTGGTGACGTCGATGCCGCGCTCGTGCCAGACGCGCGAATAAAAAGCGTTGGTGGTCGAGACATATTCGAGCAGCCCCTGCAGTCGCTGAAATTGGAGCGCGCGTATCTCGCTACGCTCCAGCCGCTCCCAGGAATCGCGTTCGGGCGGGGTGGAAGCTTGCAACATCCTTGGTCCTCGTTGATCGTTTTTGTTGAGTTCTCGATCCGGACCGATCGATGGGAATTCCAGGCGTCGGCCCGAAGTGACGTCGGTCAGCCGCGGCTGGCTCCTGCGACTACCAGCACCACCCCAATGACAAACTGGGCGCCGCACGTCGTTGGTTCCCCTTGGCTCGTGAACTCGTACCGGCCCTGCTGCGCGATGTCGGTGGGTTGAGTTCAGAAGATCATCAGGCCGTCGCGGACGAGATGGCGCGCAATCAGCAGGCGCTGGATCTGCGGCGTGCCGTCGAAGATCTGGAAGGCACGCGAGTCGCGCATCAGTCGCTCGGCGGAATTCTCCTTCGACAGGCCATTGGCGCCCATGATCTGCACGCATTCTGTGGTCACGCGAACTGCCATTTCGGTGCACAGGAGCTTAGCGACGGAGGCAAGGGCTGTGGTTTCCTTGGCATCGCCACGACCGAGCGCGTCGAGGCCCTTGAGCCATACGGCCTTGCTCATCTCGATTTCTGCCGCCAGTTCGGCGATCAGGAACTGCAGGCCCTGGTGCTGGAAGATCGGCTTGCCGAACTGCTGGCGTTGTAGTGCATAGATGCGGGCGATTTCGAGTGCGGCTGTCGCCGTACCCAGTGCCATTCCCGCCGCGTTTAAACGTGCAGAGTCGAGCGTCAACATGGCGATCTTGAAGCCTTCGTTCTCTGCGCCGAGGCGGTGGGTCTCGGGCACGAAGACGTCGTCGAACACCAGTTCGCTGGTCGGATTGCCGCGCAGACCGGTCAGCGGCTCATCGCGGCCGCGCTCGAAACCGGCCACACCATACTCGACCAGGAAAGCGGAGATGCCGCGGGAGCCCGCGTCAGGATCGGTCTTGGCGAAGACTACGAAGACGTCGCCGACCGAGCCGTTGGTGCACCACATCTTGCGGCCGTTTAGCCTGTAGCCGCCGTCGACTTTTGTCGCGCGCGTCCGCATCGCCGAAACATCGGACCCAGCCAGCGGCTCTGACATCGAGATGCATGGGATCTTTGAGCCTTCGGCAACCTGGGGCACGATCGATTGAGCGATGTGAGGCGCCGCCTTGGCGATGATTGGGGTCAGCACGTCGGCGCAATTGGCAAATGTCACGGCGAAGGCCGGGCTGGTGCGCGCTATCCTTTCGGCAGCGAGCAGGGGCAACACATGGTCCATGCCGATACCGCCGAACTCCTCAGGCACATCGATACGGAACAATCCAAGCTCGCCTGCTTGCCGGTAGAGCTCATACGGAAAATCGGCGGTGCGTTCCATGTCGGCAATGGCTGGCTGGACATGTTCGCGGCAGAACCGGTCGACTGTCGCGAGGACGGAAGTGCGGAGGGAGGTGTCGGTCAACTGTTGGTCCTCGGCAGTGGAGCTGGGCGTCGCGCTAGGCGCCATGTGACGCGTCTCCGTTTAGAAAATAAGGTCGCTGGGTGGGTTCACCCTTGCCTATTTGTCGAAAATACCCATAAATGTTTGAAAAAATCAACACAAAAAGGATTACGATATGGAGGGTAGCACAAACGGCGAGGCCTGTTTCCTCGACGTCGGCGGATGGGCGCATCCTTTCGGCCGCGCGCCATGGCACTTCGAAGGTGAAACGCTAAGTGTCTATGTCGAGGCCGCTTCGGGCTCTTTGGCACCGTTTTTTCCCGAACCCCTGACGCTTGCCGGCCCACCGGTCTTCCGGCTGACTGTGCATGCGTTGCGTTCTGATTGTGGTCTCGGACGGGAATGGGCGGCCCGCAATCCGCGTCGCTCGCAATTCCACGAAGCGGTGATTGCATTCAACGCCGAGATCGATGGTGTCAGTGGCAACTGGGATCCGTTCATGTGGACCGACGCCGAGGCCCAACTCTCCGTCGGTCGGGAGCTCTACGGTTTTTCGATGCGGCTCGGCGAAATCTCCATGACCCGGCGCCCAGCACTTAACGGCTGGCGAAGTGGTGATATCATTGCCGCGCAGGCCTGTCAGGACGGCCGCCCGATCTTCTCGATGGAGATGGAACTGGGCAAGACCGGCGCCGAGGCGGCGCCTGTGCCGGTCGCTGGCACGCCGGTATTTTACTCGCGCCGCACTTTGCCGCGCCCAGGCAATCCAGCCGTATCGGATGTGGAACTTTGCAGGACGACGATGCAGAATCTGCGCCTTGGCGAGGTCTGGTCGGGACATGGCGCATTTCGTATCGAGCATGATCGGCTCAGTGCGTTGGCCGATGGCAAGGTGCTCGGCGCGCGCTGGAGCAGCTTTGAAATGACAAAGATTCCCGCCGAAGTTCTCGGCCGGTGGACTGTAAACAGTGAAGGTAGGAGCTGACGACATGATCGACCTAAAGAACAAGACCATCCTCGTCACCGGTTCATCGCGCGGCATTGGCAAGGCCATTCTCGAGACCTGCCACGCCGCGGGGGCTAATGTCGTCCTGCACTATGGGCGCAGTGGCGCTGCGGCCGAGGCAATCCGCGGCGAGCTTGGCGCCGAACGCTGCCTCGCCGTTCAGGGCGAACTCGGCGAACTCGGCGACATTCAGCGCCTGTGGCAAGCTGCAGTGGCATGGAAGGGCAAGGTCGATGTGCTGGTCAACAACGCCTCCATCCGCATCGACCTCGACCTCAGTACGGCGGATACCGAATGGGATGCTGCCTGGCGCAAGGTTCTCGATGTCAACCTGATCGGCCCGGCGCACCTGTCGCGTATGGCGGTTCGGCATTTCCAGCAAAGCGGCGGTGGCTCGATCGTCAACATCGCCAGCCGCCCGGCCTTTCGCGGCGACACGGCGACATGCCCGCATGACGGTGCCGCAAAAGGCGGCCTTGTCTCGCTTACCCGGCAGATCGCCCGCCACTATGGCGGCGACAACGTCAAGGCTTTCGTGGTGGCGCCCGGTATCATCGAGACCGACCAGGCCTCGGAATTCTTCGAAGTCAGCGGCCGCGGCCCGTGGCTCGAGGAAATCCCCGCCGGCCGCTTCGGCCGCCCTGCGGATATCGCCAACATCGTCGCGTTCCTGGCGTCGGGACTGGGCGACTATGCCACCGGCTCGACCATCGACGTCAATGGCGCGTCATATGTTCACTGATCGGCGCGTCAGAAGGACGGAGGCGTCGCCGCACTGACGACTTCGCAGATATCGTCGCTGACATTGCGGAACCGGTGCGGGAGGGAGCTGTTGAAATAATACGCCTCTCCCGCTTTCAAGATCTTGCGTTCGACACCGACGGTCACTTCGAGTGAGCCTTTCAGAACGATGCCGCATTCCTCACCGGAATGTTGCAACATTTCAACGCCCGTATCGGTGCCTGGACCGTAACGCTCCATCACCATCTGCAACTTCCGGCTCTTGTCTCTTCCGTTGATGAGAAGGAACGAGATGTCGCCGCCGCCAATTTCGACAAGGTCTTCCTTGCTAAAAAAGACGTTGGAGGCACTCTCCATGTCAAGAGAGAAGAAATCAGCAATACTGATGGAAAAAACAGACAATATCTTCTTGAGAGATGCGACCTGCGGGCTGGTTGCCCCTTGCTCGATAAGCGAAATTGTCCCGTTGGTAAGGCCAGCTCTTCGGGCCAGCTCACGTTGCGAAAGTCCATACGCGGCGCGCAGGGTGGCAAGCCGTTCGCCGACGCCATCCGAGTCATGTTTCGGTTCGCTCACTGTGACCTACTTTTTCGGTTTGTTGCTGGTTTTCAACTATGCCGAACTCTCCCTGATCGGCAAGCTGTAATATGCGATGCTTGCCCGGTCGGCCCCGGTCAATCTTCTCTAGACAGTCTTTTTCAAGTGTGTAATGTAGAAAAAATCAAACACACCGAATGGCGGGAGGGCCTTTGTGAACTTCGAACTTACCAGTCAGCAGGCCCTGATTGCGGAGACTGCGCGGCGTTTCGTAGCGACGCATTTGATGCCGCATGAAGAAAATATCGAACGCTCAGGTGAGGTTCCGGATGAACTGCGCCTCGAACTCAAGGATCTGGCGCGTGAGGCGGGTCTTTATGCGGCAAACATGCCCGAAGCAGTCGGCGGTGCTGGACTGAACAATATCGAGCTCGCCCTGCTCGAGCGCGAGCTGGGACGTGTCAGCCTGTCCCTGGCGAGTTGCGTACTGCGCCCGGCGCCCATCCTTAAGGCCTGTGCCGGCGAGCAGATCGAACGTTATCTCAAGCCAACTGTGAGGGGCGACCGCGTCGATTGTTTTGCGCTAACCGAGCCGGGTGCGGGTTCCGACGCAAACAACATCTCAACCCAAGCGACAGCAGATGGCGACGACTTCATCCTCAATGGCTCGAAGCATTTCATCAGCCATGCCGACGTTGCCGATTTCGCCATCGTCTTTGCCGTCAGCGGCATGACCGACGGTCCGCGTCCGCGCAAGCTGATCACCTCCTTCCTCGTCGACAAGGGGACGCCTGGATTTGAGGTGCGGCGCATGGGCCGTGCCGTCGGCAACCGCGGCTATCATCAATGCGAACTGTTCTTCACCGATTGCCGGCTGCCCGGGAGCCAGGTTCTGGGCGAGATGCATCGCGGTTTCGACGTTGCGAAGGAATGGTTGTTCGCCAGCCGCCTCGCCATTGCTGCCAACTGCGTTGGGCGTTCCGAGCGCATCCTCGAAATGGCGCTGGAGTGGGCGGCAACCCGCAAGACATTCGGCAAGCCGATCGCCGAGCATCAAGGCATCGGTTTCAAGCTCGCCGACATGGCGACCGAGATCGAGGCGGCGCGACTGCTCATGCTTCAGTGTGCCTGGAAGATGGATCGCGGCGAGGGCAGCGAGGCGCTGCTCGGCATGGCCAAGATGTATGGCAGCGAAACGTTAGGTCGCGTCGCCGACCACGCCGTGCAGATATTCGGCGGCATGGGTGTGATGCAGGAGATGCCGATCGAGCGCTTCTGGCGTGATGCGCGCGTCGAGCGAATCTGGGACGGCACGTCGGAGATTCAGCGCCACATGATCGCGCGCGAACTGACGCGCCCGTATAAGCAGTAGGAGGAAAACCTTGGAAACTCTCGTCAAGTCGACGCGTCTCGGCAAGATCAACATCATCACGCTCAACCGCCCCAAGGCGAACGCGATCAACATCGCCATGAGCGAACAGCTGACTGCTGCGTTCAAGGCTTTCCGCGAGGACGACGGTCTGGTCGCCGCCATCGTGACCGGGGCCGGAGACAAATTCTTCTGCGGTGGCTGGGATATGAACGAGGCGGCCAGCGGCGTGAAGGACAATGAGGAGCACGGCGCAGGCGGCTTTGCCGGCCTGCAGGAATTGCTCAATTGCAACAAGCCGATTATCGCCGCCCTCAATGGCCTGACCGTCGGCGGCGGCTGGGAAATTGCGCTCGCTTGCGACCTGGTGCTGGCCACACCCAACACTCGCTTCTGGTTCCCTGAAGTGCAGCGCGGCTTCATCGCCGACGCCGGCGGCGTCCAGCGCCTGCCGCGCATGCTGCCCAAGCGCATCGCCATGGAAATCCTTCTGACCGGCCGCTGGTTCGAGGTCGCGGAAGCCGAGCGTTGGGGCATGATCAATGCGATCGTCGACAGCGCGGAGCTGATGCCGCGCGCGATAGCCCTTGCCGAGAAGATCGCCGAGGGTGCGCCGCTCTCGGTCCAGGCGACCAAGGAGGTCGTTCGTGCCACAGAGGTGATGACCGACCGCGAAGCGTTGACTGGCCTCGCCGGCCTCGATCTGCCGGTACACAAGCGGATGATGGCATCGTCCGATTTCATCGAGGGACCGACGGCATTCACCGAAGGCCGTGCGCCGGTCTGGGCCGGCCGGTAAGGGACTGCAGGCCATGAGCGAATCCAAAAAGACCATCATCACCGCCGCGATCACCGGCTCGATCCATACGCCGAGCATGTCGCCCTATCTGCCGGTCACGCCGAAGGAAATCGCTGACCAGGCGATCGACGCGGCTCGGGCAGGTGCGGCGATCGTCCACCTTCATGCCCGTAATCCGGAAACCGGCGAACCGGCCTCCGATCCAAAGCTCTATCGCGAGATCATCAGCCGCATCACCGACGCTTGCGATGTCGTCGTCAATATCACCACAGGCGGTGGTAACAACATGAGCGTCGAGCAGCGCCTCGCCGCAGCCGTCGAGCTCAAGCCCGAGATCTGCTCGCTGAACATGGGCTCGATGAATTTCCCCATGCACACGCTGCTGCGCAAGCACACTGAGTTCAAGCATGGCTGGGAGTGCGAATATATTGAGGAAAGCCGCGACTTCGTTTTCAAGAGCACGTTCAAGGACATCGAAGATACGGTCAAGCTGCTGTCGCCGCTCGGTACGCGCTTCGAGTTCGAGTGTTACGACGTCGGCCACCTCTACACGCTGTCCTTCTTCGAGCGCGAAGGCCTGGTCGAGGCGCCATATGCGATCCAGTTTGTGATGGGCATCCTCGGCGGCATCGGCGCATCGCTCGAGGAGCTTGTCCACCTCAAGGGCACTGCCGACCGGCTGTTCGGCGACCGTTATCGCTTCTCTGTTCTGGCGGGCGGCAAGGCCCAGATGCAGATCGCTGCGGGTGGCGCCATCTTGGGTGGCAATGTTCGTGTCGGCATGGAAGACAGCCTGTTCATTTCCGCCGGCAAGCTCTGCAAGAGCAATGCCGAACAAGTGGAGAAGGCTGTACGCATCCTGACCGAGCTGTCTTGCGAGATAGCTACGCCCGAAGATGCGCGGCGGACGCTGAAACTGAAGGGCAGGGTGGGCTGATGACGATGCCGGGCGAACGGATATGCAGTCTGATCGCCAGTCCACGTCGCGACGGCAACTCCAGCCGGCTTGCCAATGCCTTGGCCGAAGGTGCCGCATCGGCTGGGCATCAGGTCGAAACGCTGCATATCGTCGATTTCGTCAGCGGCTTCCTGCGTGATTGCCGTGACTGCCGCAACGCGGACGGCGAGTGCAGCATCGACGACCGCTACGGCGAGTTGTTGCTGGAGCACATACTGCCAGCCAGTGCCGTCGTGATTGCTACGCCGATCTACTGGTATGGGTTACCGGCGCAGTTCAAATGTGTCGTCGACCGGCTGGTCTGCTACACGAGCCAGCGGCACCGAGGCTCCGTCGATGTCCTGCGCCAACTCAGCGGTAAAAAATATGTGCTGCTTTTGTCGTCGGAGGAGAGCAACTTTGGCATGAGCGTCGGCATTGTCCAGCAGATGTCCGACTTCTGCCGCTACACCTATGGTTCGCTTGTTGCCGTGATGAATGCCGTCGGCAACCGTCGTGGCGAGATCGAGCGCGACCCGGCTGACCCGCTTGGGCAGGCGAGAAAAATCGGTTCGGACCTCTTCGGTATCCGCGCCACCGACTTCAGGATAGATACGCCGCGACCCGGCACTGTCTGGCTTACAGGAGAGCCCAAATGACTGGACTCGCACAACGACTTCCCGATGATGCTGGCGCGCACGCCCCTGCCAAGAAGGTGCTGTGCAGCTTCAGCAAGGTCAACAAGAGTTATGATGGCAAGACGCGCGTCGTAGCCGATCTCGACCTCGATATCTTCCAGGGCGAGTTCCTGACACTGCTAGGGCCATCCGGTTCCGGCAAGACTACGACCCTGATGATGCTGGCCGGCTTCGAGCAGCCCAATGAAGGCAGCATCGAGCTTGATGGCACCTCCATTGTCGGCGTCCCCGCCTATTTGCGCAACATCGGCATGGTGTTTCAGAACTATGCGCTGTTCCCGCACATGACCGTTGCCCAGAACCTCGCCTTCCCGCTGCGCATGCGTGGGGTCGGCAAGGTCGAGCGCGAGCAGAGGGTCAAGAACATTCTTGACGTGGTGCGCCTGCCCGAGGTCGCCGACCGGCGTCCGACGCAGTTGTCAGGTGGCCAGCAGCAGCGTATCGCGCTGGCCCGTGCGCTGATCTTCGAGCCGCGTCTGGTGCTGATGGACGAGCCGTTAGGTGCCCTCGACAAGCAGCTGCGCGAGCACATGCAGATCGAGATCAGGCAGTTGCATGAAAGGCTTGGCATCACGGTCGTCTATGTCACGCACGATCAATCCGAGGCGCTGACCATGTCCGACCGGGTCGCCGTCTTCGCCCATGGCAAGATCCAGCAGATCGCGGCGCCGAATGACATCTACGAGCGCCCTGCCAACGCCTTTGTCGCGGACTTCATCGGCGACAACAACCAGCTGCGCGGCATCGTCAAAGGCCATGAGGGCCATGAACACGAGGTCGATTGCGGCGGCGTGACTGTTCGCGCCGTTTCGGAACACCAACACCAGATCGGCACCGAAGTTCTGGTTGCATTCAGGCCTGAAAATGCGGTGCTCGACCATCCCATCCCGCCCCTGCCCAACAAGTTCGATGTGCAGGTCTCGGAGAAGATCTATCTCGGCGACCACCTCAGGCTCCGCTGTCGGTTGGCAAATGGCGACGTCATCACGGTGAAAATTTCCAACAAGGCTCAGCGTGGCGACTTCGCTCCAGGCTCGGCAACATCCTTCTATTGGTCGGGATTGGACTGCCATGTCCTGTCGACCGAAATCGCAAAGTTGTAGAAAATATCAAACACGCCACTGGACGAGCACCCTCCTTTCCGTTAGAGTTTAGTTAATTAAACATCTGCTCGACGGAACCGGGCGCAATAAGGGAGTGAGGACATGAAGAAATATGTAGCCACAGTTGCGTGCGCAGCTGGCCTTTTCACACTGGAGCCGGGCATGGCGGCGGCGCGCGATCTGACCATCGTTGCGTGGGGTGGTGTCGGCCAGAATGCGCAGCGTGCGGCCTACTTCGAGCCCTATGCCAAGGCAACCGGCAAGAAGGTGCTGGAGGACCAGACGCCCTTGCTGGCCAAGGTTCGCAGCATGGTCGAGTCCGGCAATGTCACCTGGGATCTGCTTGATCAGGAATCAGCGGAAGCGGTGATCGGCTGCGAGGAAGGGCTGTTTGAAAAGCTCGACTGGAGCCAGATCGACAAGTCGAAATATGTCGACCATGTCCATGGCGAGTGCGGCTACGGCTTCTACACCGCTGGCAACATTCTCGCTTATGACGGCGATCGCTTCGCTAGCAATCCTCCCTCCAGCTGGGCAGATTTTTTCGACACCACAAAGTTCCCCGGCAAGCGCGGATTGTGGAACACGCCGAAGGGTGCGCTTGAGGTTGCCTTGATGGGTGACGGCGTTCCGGTCAGCGAAGTCTACAAGGTGCTGCGCACTCCGGAAGGTGTCGATCGCGCCTTCGCCAAGCTCGACTCGATCAAGAAGGAAATTCTGTTGTGGAATTCGGGTGCCGAGTTCCTGAGTCGTCTCGCCAGTGGCGAGTATGTCATGACCTATGCGTGGAACGGCCGCATCGCCACCACCAACGCCACCGACAAGAAGAACTTCAAGATCGCATGGGACGCCGGCTACACCTATGTGACCGACCAACTGGTCGTCGTGAAGGGCAGCCCCAACGCCGCCCAGGCGATGGAGTACATCAAGTTCATCGACGAGCATCCCGAACTCCAGGCGGAATACACCAAGCGCACCTTCTACAGCTCGACCAGCCTGGCTTCGCTCGATCACCTTTCCGATGACGTCAAGGCGCAGCTTCCGCTGATCCCCGATCGCCTGAAGAACGCCGTGCCGGTGGACGACGAGTTCTGGGTCGAGAACCTGGACAGCCTGACCGAGCGTTTCAACACTTGGGCCGCGCAATAACCGAACTGAAAATCTAGCATCCTCCCAATGCTGGCGGCGGTCGTCGAACGGCGGCCGCCGCTTCTTCTCGGAGAAAGACGTGACCTTTCTGACCAGGACAATGCGAACCAGATGGGCAGCCAGCTTGCTGTTGATCGCACCGCTCTTTGCGTTCTTGCTTGTCTTCTATTTCTATCCCATTGCTTCCTTCCTGCTGCGCAGCGCAAGCACGTCCGAAATCACCAACACCATTCCGGCAACGTCGATCGCACTTGGCCAATGGGACGGCGAGGGCCTGCCGGACGAGCCGGTCTATGCCGCTCTCGTTTCAGATCTGAATGCCTCGGCGCAAGCGGCCGCGATCCTCGGACGCCGCCTGAATGCGCTGGAGCCTGGCATGCGCACTGTTGTGCGCAAGGCAACCGCTGCCGCGCGCGAGCTGACTTTAGCTACACCCGCCGAGGCGAAGGCGAAGCTGATCGAAGCGGACGAAAAATGGGGCGCTCCGGCGACCTGGAAGCTTCTGAGGCACGAGACCAGGGTGGCGACCTCCACCTTCCTGCTCGCTGCGGTCGATGTGCAGCGCAAAGCCGACAAGCTCGAGCTAAAGACCGGCAACGACGCTCTGTTCCTGCCGATCTTCCTGCGCACCTTGGCGATCTCGTTCACCGTAACGCTGATTTGCATCATCATCGGCTACCCCGTTGCGTGGGTCATCGCCATGGCGACCCCGCGTACGGCCAGCTGGCTGATGCTTTTGGTGCTGGTGCCGTTCTGGCTGTCGATCCTGGCGCGCACCGCTGCGTGGATCATCGTCCTCCAGGGCAACGGCCCGGTGAACAGCCTGCTAATGTGGGCCGGTCTCGCCGACGCACCGCTGCAACTGGTGTTCAACCGTTTCGGCGTGATCCTGGTCATGGTACACGTGATGCTGCCGTTCCTTGTGCTGCCATTGTGCAATTCGATCAGGGCCATCCCTAAGTCCTATTTCCAGGCCGCGGCCAATCTTGGGGCGCCGCCCGTACGCGCTTTCATGCACGTCATCTTCCCGCTCACCGTGCCGGGCATGTGGGCAGGCGGCTTCATCGTCTTCATTCTGTCGATCGGCTACTACATCACGCCCGCGCTCGTTGGCGGGCCGAACGACCAGATGATCAGCTCGTTCATCGCCTTCTACACCAACCAGTCGATCAACTGGTCGCTTTCCTCGGCGCTCAGCGCCTGGCTGTTGGGCGGCATGCTGGCGCTGGTGATGCTGAGCCAGCGCGTCATCGGCCCCATGATCAGGAGAGTGACATGAACGCAAACCGCGCTGCCTCGGGGCGAGGCTGGACGATTTTTGTGCGTGTTTCGGCTGCGCTTGTCTTCGCCTTCATGCTCTTGCCGCTGCTGGTGCTGATCCCGGTATCGCTCACCTCAGGAACGCTTTTGGTCCTGCCGACACCAGGCTATTCGCTGCGCTGGTACCAGGATGTGTTCCACAATCCGATCTGGCTGAATGCTTTACGTAACAGCTTGATCATCGCCTCGATTACCACCGTGGTGGCAGTCGCACTGGGAACGGCGGCGGCCATCGGCATCTGGCGCCTGGCCCCAAAGGTGCGTGGCATCGCACTCGCAGTCATCAGCGTGCCGATCGTCACGCCCGCGGTCATTGCGGCCGTTGCGATGTTCATCTTCCACGCCAGCGTGGGGCTGGGTGGGTCGATGACCAGCATCGTGCTGGGCCATATCACCATCTCGGCGCCGTTTGTCGTGATTGCCGTGCTCTCCAGTCTCGACGTGTTCGACAATCGCCTGATGCTGGCGGCTGCCAGCCTCGGCGCCGCGCCGCCGAAGGCGTTCTGGCATGTCATGCTGCCGATCATCACCCCAGGCATCGTTTCAGGTGCGATCTTTGCCTTCCTCACCTCCTTCGACGAAATCGTGTTGGTGCTGTTCCTCGGCAGCCCGAGCGTCCGCACGTTGCCGCAGGAACTGTTCAGTGGCATCCGCGAACAGATGAGCCCGTCTGTAACCGTCATCGCCAACATGCTGATCGTGGTCGCCACCGCAGCCATCATCGCTGTCGAGCTGTTGCGCCGCCGGATCGTTGTTGCAGGGGAAAAGAAATAGACGGATCACCGGCTTCCACCTCGAAGTTGCAGGCCGTGCCTCCATCGAAGGCGCGGCCTTGCCGTTTCAGAGGTAAAGCGCTGCTGCCAAGACGGCGTAGGCCGCCAACACGGTCAGCGAGGCGAGCATGATGGCCCGGATGGCAGTCGACTTGTAGCAGCTGTCGGGGCGGGATCTTCTGACCATGGACGGCTCCCTCAAAACGAAGCCGCCGGCTCGAAGGTGCCAAAATGGTGCCGCCAACGCTCGGCGATCTCGCCGACGGTCGCGTAGGAACGCACCGCCTCCATCGTTGCCGGCACCATGTTCTCGCCGCTCACACAGGCGCGGTCGATCGCGTCCAGCGCTTGCTGAACTCGGGCGTTGTCACGCTCGCGCCGGATTCGCGCGGTGCGCTGGTGCTGGCGGCCGGTCGTCGTGGGGTCCATCCGGAAGGCACTGTTGGGCACGTCTGGCTTCTGCGGCCACTTGTTGACTGTCACCCAGGGCCGGTCGCCGCGATCGAGCCGCTGCTGCCGCCGCTGGGCGCCCCGGTTCATGATCTCCCGACCGAAGCCGCCGTCGATGACCCGTAGCGCGCCGCCGATCTCGTCGATTCGCTTGATGTGTTCCCAGATTTCGTCGGCGGTCTGCTTGGTCAGGGTCTCGATGAAATAGGAGCCACCGAGTGGGTCGATGGTGTCGAGGAAACCGTGTTCGTGGGCAATAATCTGCTGGGTGCGGACGGCCACCTTTACCGTCTCCTCGGTCGGCGTGCCGACCGCCTCGTCATAGGAGGCAATGTAGACGTAGCTCGCCCCGCCGAGAACGTAAGCGAGCGTGCCGAAGCCGATGCGCACGATATTGTTGAGGGGTTCCTGCAGCGCCTCCTGGCCGTGGCCATAGACGGTTGTTTTCAGCGCCATCGAACGCGGATCGCGGGCGCCGTAACGCTCCTTGAGCAGGCGTGCCCACACCCGCCGCAAAGCGCGCAGATTGGCTACCGAGACGAAGAAGTCGTGGCGCTCGTCCGGAAACATGTGGAACAACGGCGCAACCTTGTCGATGTCGTGGCCTTGGGCGACGAGCAGGTCGAGATAGTGGATGGCGTTGCCAAGCGCGAGTGCTGCACCCCAGGTGGAACCGGCGCCGCCGGCGTTTAGGTGATTGTAGCAGACGGTGATCGGCGACCAGCCCGGTGCGTGCTCCGCGCACCAAACGACGGGATCGACGGCGAGCTTGGCTGCCGGACCGGCCGGTATGATCTGCGTGCCACGTGCGAGATATTCCTTCAGTGGATCGTTCTGCAGGTTGATGACATAGTCGCTTGAGGCGAGCCCCTGCTTTTCACCGACCACGGCAAACATGGCGAGCACGATAGGGCCGATGGAGTTGCCGAGGGTGCCGACGCGCTTGATGGAATTGAGCGGGATGCCTTCGAACAAAAGCTCCATGTCGGCAAGCGTGTCGATCGACACGCCAACGCGGCCGACCTCACCGGTCGACATGACGTCGTCGGAATCGTAGCCGCATTGCGTCGGCAGGTCGAAGGCGATTAGCAACTGCTCGACGCCTAGGTCGATCAGTTTGCGGAAACGCTTGTTGCAATCGGTCGCCTCGCCGAACCCGGCATAGGCGGAAACGACGAAGGGCTCGGTTCGGAACATCGCGGCGGAATCGCCGCGCGTGAAGGGGTATTCACCGGGAAAACCGACATCTGTCACATAGTCGAAGCCGACGTCGGCGAGAGATTTCGGGCTGTAGAGCGGCTCGATCACACGCCCAATGTCGATCTCGAACTGCTTGCGCTCCGGCAGATGGTCGATGGCCGGCGCGTAGGATTCGCTGAGCCACCTCACATGTTCGCGCGAAACGTCGGACGCCAACGCGCTTTCTCGCCGGGTGTCCGGAATGTCATTCGTCGGCATGATCTTTGTCCATTATCCGCTCGGCGGCGCGATGCGGGTCGCTGCGGCCTGCGATGATTTCTTGCATTTGGTCGTCCAGGTTTGCGGCGTTGCCGGCTCCTAGATGCCGGTCGAGCAGGCGCCGCTGCAGGATGGAACGCAGGTGCCTCGCGAGGTTGTGCCGGCGCCGGCGCTCGTGCTGACCACTGTCGTCGATCCAGTCCGCGCACGCTTCGATTGCCTCGATCAGCTTGCCCGCCACGCCGGCGTCGGACGCGGTGACCGTAACGACCGGGGGGTGCCAGGCACCGCCGGACAGGGTCGCATCGCCATAGCGTTCTTCGATCCGTTGCCGTGTCGCGCCGGGCACCGCAGCAAGCATCGAGCGGTCAGCTTTTCCTTCGTTGCGGCCGGGACGGCCGGCGAAAACCAGCGCCAGCATGTTGCCTAGGTCGTGCTTGACAGTTGCCGCCCCGGGCAGATCGCCCTTGTTGACGACATAGATGTCGCCCACCTCCATCAGCCCGGCCTTCGCAGCCTGGACGGAATCGCCAAGCCCGGGAACGGAGACGACAAGCGTGCAGTCGGCCACAAAGGCCACGTCGACTTCGTTCTGCCCGACGCCTACTGTTTCCAGCAGGATGCGGGAGACACCGAAGCTGGCCATGACGGCGGAAAGATCGACCGCCGCTTCAGTCAGGCCGCCGGAATGGCCGCGTGCCGACATGGAGCGGATGAAGACCTCGTCGAGATCCTCGCAGCGGCGCATCCTGACGCGATCGCCGAGGACTGCTCCGCCCGAGAAGGGGCTGGCGGGATCAACGGCGATGATGCCGACGCGGTGTCCCTGGCCGCACCATTCGGCGGCGAGCGCGTCGATGAGCGTGGATTTGCCGACGCCAGGCGGGCCTGTCACGCCGAGCACCAGGCTGTCTTGTTGCTCGGCATAGGCTCGGGCCAGCACCTCGCGCCAACCGGGCGATCTGTTTTCGATGGCACTCAGCGATTTGGCGAGCAGGCGGCGCCAGGTCGTAGCCATGACTATTCGACCGCGACCATCATGCCGTCGCCCTGGCCGTAGCCGCCGCAAATGGCGGCAACGCCGAGCCCGCTGCCTTCCCGGCGCATGCCATTGGCAAGGGTCATGACCAGCCGGGCACCGCTGGCGCCAAGCGGATGGCCGATCGCCACCGCGCCGCCGGCCTTGTTCGTTCTCTCACGCAAAGCATCAGCCTTGCCGCGGTCCCCGTTGGCAAGGACCAGCGTGCTGACCAGTGGCGTGGCTGCAAAGGCCTCGTTGATCTCGAAACGGGCGATGTCGCCCTCCCGCTTGCCGCTTCGCTCGAGCAGCCTGTCGATCGCGACGGCTGGCGTAGTGGAGCCGCTAGTCGGCCCGCCGGCAACCTGGACGTAGTCCACGATTTGCGCCAGCGGCGTCAGGCCATGTACCCGCGCAAACCGTCTGGACGAAAGCATCAGGAATGCTGCGCCGTCGTTAAGTCCAGGCGCATTTCCCGGAGTGACCGTTGGACTCGAGTACACCGTTTTCAGCCTGGCGAGTTTCTCCAGCGATGCATCGGCACGTGGAGATTCATCAGAGGCGAGGGTGGTGCCAACGTGATCGACAGCAAAACGCTCTGCGGCGTAATAGCCCAAAGCCTCGGCGGTAAAATACTTGCGATGGCTTTCGACCGCCCATTCGTCCTGCTGCTGGCGGTCGACGCCCATCCGCTCGGCTTCTTCGCCGGTGTAGCAGGCGATTGCCTTGTCCAGGAAATCGGCGCGCAAAAGCAGCGGGTCACTGACGTCGACTTTTCCGGGGCGGATGCCGCGCTGGCGCGGCCACAGGTATGGCGTGTTGCTGAGGCTGTCGAACCCGCCGCAGACAACGACATCGGCCCCGCCGTTGCGGATATCCTTGAAGCCCAGACCGATCGCGGTCATGCCCGAACAGCAGGCGCGGTCGACGCTCATCGACGGTACGGTCTCAGATAGTCCGGAACCCAGCAGCAGCGCCTGACGGGCGGCGGTCAAGACATTGGCGCCGATCATGCCGATGCCGGCATAGAGCGCTTCGACAGCCTTGGTGTCGATGCCGCTGCGGCGCATCGCCTCGGCAATCGCCATAGAAGCGAGATCGGTCGCCGGAGCGTCTTTCAGCGCGCCACCAAATTTTCCAAAAGGCGTGCGGGCAAACGAGATGATCACCACGTCGCGGTCGTTCATTGCACGGCCGCCGCCGGCTGGAGACGCGCCCGGAGCTCCGCCTTGTCGACCTTGCCGTTTCCGGTGCGCGGAAGGTGTCGGACGAAAAACCATCGCTTTGGCGTTCTGATGCCGATCCTCGGCTTACAGAAGTTCTCGCATTCGGACGCGGTGAGTTTGGCTGCGGCTTCCGGAGCGATGAAGGCCACGCAGAGCTCGCCCAATGCGTCGTCTGAAATACCGACGACGGCCGCTTCCTGCACGCCGGGGCAGCTCGACAGGCAGGCCTCGACTTCAGCCGGATAGATGTTGAACCCACCTGAGATCAGCATCTCCTTGGAGCGGCCGACGACGTAGATGAAGCCTTCAGCGTCCTTGCGGGCAAGATCGCCAGACCACAACCAGCCGCCGCGCAGCACCTTGGCCGTCTCTTCGGGTTGGTTCCAGTAGCCCGACATGATGTGCTCGGCACAGATGGTAATCTCGCCGATTTCGCCGGTCGCCACTTCCACGCCCGCCTCGTCGCGCAGTACGATTTCGACGAAGCTGTAGGGACGGCCGATACAGCCGAAACGGATACCGCCGTCGGACGCAATGTGCTCGGCCGCCCTGAGCAGGCTGCAGGTCATCATCGCTTCGGTCAGGCCGTAATTGTGGGTCAGCACATCGCCCCAGCGGGCAATCGCCCTGTCGAGTGTGTTGCGCTGGATCGCCTCGGCGCCGTAGCCGATCCACCGGATCGACGAGAGGTCATGGCGGTCGATATCGGGCGAATTCAGGATGCGCGTCAGTACCGTGGGCACGCAGCTGAAGGCGGTCACCCTCTCGCGTTCGATGGTCGGCAACAGTTGGTCGAGCGCGCCCCCGGGGACGACGACATTCGTCGCACCGCGCAGCAGGAACGGTGTGAAATAGGCGCCGCTGGCATGGGTGAGCGGGCCGACATGCGCGAGCCGGTCGTCGCCGCGGATGTCGCGGTCGATCAGCATGTTCTTGTAGACGCTCTGCCAGTTGCGGTGGCTCAGCATCACGCCTTTTGGCGCGCCTGATGAACCCGAGGTGTAGTTGATCGAGCACAGCGCATCGAGGTCGTCGCCAGCGGAGGCCTCAGGCCCATCAAAGCTGGTCAGGGCCGGCCATGCGGGCCCGCCCGACGCATCGCCATCGACCTGGCAGAGCCAGAGTCCGGACTGTTCCAGCGCCGCCAGTTTCGTGGTGGTCGTGTGGTCGTGGAATACGGCCTTCGCGCCACAATCCTCGACGAGCCGCTCCACTTCGCAGGCGGTGGAGCGCATGTTGAGCGGCACGCGCACAAGCCCAGCCTGTTCGATGGCCAGCTGCAGAATGAGATATTCGGCGCGGTTTTGCATGTAGAGGCCGATGCGGCTCGCCTTCGGCAAAGCAGCCTGAAGGCCGGAAGCAACGTGCCCCACCAACTGCTCCAGTTCGCCGAAGCTCCAGCGGCGTCGGCCATCCACGAGCGCGGTCCTGGCATGGTTTGCGCGCAGCGCGTTGCGAACATAGGCATCGACACTCACAGGCTGGCCTCCGTGCCGAGGTCGATCTCGGCTTGGATGTACTCGGCAATTTCGGCGACGCTCGTGCCCGACAGGAAAACCTTGGACACGCCGATGGCGAGCAGATCGGGAATATCCTCCTGCGGGATGACGCCGCCCACGATCATCTTGATGTCGCTGGCGCCGGCCTCGTTGAGCAGCGCTCGCACCTTGGGCACAAGCACGCCATGCGCGCCCGAAAGGCTGCTGATGCCGACGACGTCGACGTCCTCGTCGACAGCGATCCTGGCGATCTGTTCAGGCGTCCGGCGGATGCCGGTGTAGACCACCTCCATGCCTGCCTCGAGCAGGCCGCGCGCCACGACACGGGCGCC
Organism: Aminobacter carboxidus; assembly: GCF_014863355.1. Taxonomy (GTDB): domain Bacteria; phylum Pseudomonadota; class Alphaproteobacteria; order Rhizobiales; family Rhizobiaceae; genus Aminobacter; species Aminobacter carboxidus. The sequence goes on from NZ_JACZEP010000005.1 coordinate 181,640, forward strand.
GACGTCGTGGCCGTCGAGGCCGACCTTGGCCATAAGGATGCGTATCTTGCGTAACATGTCGGGGTGCTGCGGTTGACGATGCCGCAAGCTTGTTCGGTTGCTCCTTCGAGCGCCAATAAAGTGTTTTTATGCAGCTCATAAGGCCGGATGAAGTGACGCGCTTTGGATGGACCGGGCCCTCCTGCTTGCTTGTGTGGCTTTGCCGGGCGACGTATCACCGGTTGCTGCCGACTTCAGAGAAAGGCCTGTCATGGACCTGCGCCAGATCCAGTATTTCGTTGCCCTTTACGAGGAAAAGAGCATCACCAAGGCTGCGCGCCGGCTGCATGTCGTTCAGCCGGCGGTCAGCATGCAGATCCGCCGCATCGAGGCCGACTACGGCGTGACGCTGTTCGAGCGCACGACCTCCGGCGTTTATCCCAACCAGGCCGCCAACACCGTCTATCCGATGTGCCTTGAGGTGCTGGCGAATGTCGAAAAGCTACGCCGGACCTTGCGCCATGGGTCCGGCAAGATCGACGGAACGCTCAATGTCGGCGTGCCGCCTTCCATTGCCCACGGCATCCTTGCCGGGGTTTTGATGGATTTCCAACAGCGATACCCAGACGTCCAGATTGCGGTGTCGGAAGGCTATAGCGCCCATCTGGTCGACTGGTTGCTGCAGGGCGACCTCGATTTCGCCGTCCTCGGCGAGTTTGAAGACGACCGCCGTCTCCATTGCGAACCGTTGGCGATCGAGGAACTCAGGGTGCTCACCAGCACCGCAACACCCGTCACTGGCGACTCAATCACCGGGCGCGAACTCCAGAGGCTAAAGCTCATCCTGCCTTCGACCAAGAACTTGATCCGCATCCTGATCGACGCCGAGTTCGAGCGTGCCGGGCTTACGCTTGCGCCGTCGATGGAAGTGGATTCGCTGGCCACCGTGTTCGCCGCGGCGCGTCAGCCAGGCTGGGCTTCGATCTTGCCTGCAGCAGCGATCAGTGACGCCGACCTCGATCGCGGCATGCGCAGCCTCGCCCTTGTCGAGCCCGCCATACGCCGCACACTGGTCGCAAGCTTCCCGACGCTCAAGCCGTCTTCTGCTGCCGCGCATGAATTCCTGAAGGCGCTGAAGTGGGCCGTACTGCAGGCCGGCGGCATCGAAATCCTGGCATAAGACCGCCTGATAAAGGGCATCAAAAGACTTTAATCGACTGTCGTCGAAGCCATGACGCACAGTGCTGCAACGCTCCCCGACGAGACCTCTCGCGTCTCGCACAGACCAGGATTTTGCGTTGCTGCAGGACGTTTCCAAGCCAGGCTCGACAGGGGTCGACATCTTCACGATGGTCGTTCTTCGGCGCCGTTTCGAAGCCATCATCGGCGAGATGATCAACGCCTTGTTCAAGTCGGGCCGCTCCGGCGTGCTCAACACGGCGATGGATTTTTCCTGCAGCCTGACCGACGCGCGCTTCCAGTCGATCAGCCTGGCCCAGGGCCTTCCGGTGCATGTCGGCGCGATCGACCTCATCCCCCGTGCAGTGGCGGCAAAATTTGGCCGCGACATCCACCCCGGCGACTGCTTCGTCAACAACAGCGGCTATCTTGGCAACACTCATTGCGCCGATTTCACCGTCTGCGCGCCAGTGTTCGTCGATAGCGAAATCGCATTCTACGTCATCGCCCGTGCTCATCTTGGCGACATGGGGTTCCCGACGCCAACCACCTACGGCCCGCGCTCGCGCGACGTCTACGAAGAAGGGCTGATGCTGCCCTGTGTCCGCATTCAGAAGGACTATGCCGACGTTCCCGAGGTCATCGATATCTGCAAGGCCAACATCCGCGTGCCCGAGCAGTTCTATGGCGATTATCTCGCTGTGCTCGCCGCAGTGCGTACCGGCGAGGCGCGCCTGAAGGTGCTGTGCGCCAAATATGGCGCGGCAACGGTCCGCACCTTCGTCGACGAGTTCCAGAATTATGCCGAGCGCATGGCGTGCCAAGCGATCTCCACTTTGCCCAAAGGCCGGGTGAGCAAGGAGATGCTCTACGATTCCGAAACCGAACTTTATCCCGAGGGCATCCCGATCCGGGCGACCATCGAGGTCGATCCGGAAGAAGAACTCGTCATCGTCGACCTGACCGAAAATATCGACAACCTGCCGCTCGGCATTAACATGACCGAGAGCACGACGATCGCCGCCTGCATGACGGCCGTGCTCAACATACTTGGACCAGACGTACCGCGCTGTACCGGCTCGTTCCGGCGCGTAAAACTGTTGATGCGAGAAGGTGCCGCTATCGGAAAGCCGCGCTTCCCGGCGGCGACCTCGGCAGCGACAACCAACTTGTGCCACGCGCTGATCCCGCATCTGCAGTCGATGTTCGCCATGCTGCGCGGCGACCTGGGCACCGCCTACGGCACGATCGGCATGCCCGGCTCATGTGCGGTGGTCAGCGGAGAGGACGCAAGGGGACAGGGACGATCCTTCGTCAACCAGCTTATCATGGGTTATTGGGGCGGACCGGCATTGTCTGGCCATGACGGCTGGCTCACCTATGGCAGCGGCGCCTCGCAAGGCATCCTGTGGCAGTCCAGCGTCGAGGTCGTCGAGCAGCAACAGCCGATCATTATCGAAAAGCTCGAGGTCCGCGAGGACTCGGGCGGCGCCGGGCAGTGGGAGGGCGCGCCCGGCGCCGATTGCATCATCCGTCCGCGCAGCGGAGCTGTGCGCTTCATGGTGAATTCGGCCTCGCGCGAGCATCCGCCCCAGGGTGCGCATGGCGGCCGTGCCGCCGCCCCGATGCGGATCTCGCGCCGCGATGCTTCGGGCAACGACACCGAACTTCCGATCTCGGTCGACACCACGCTGCGGCCCGGCGAACGCCTGGTCTCCGAAGGCTGCGGCGGTGGTGGCTACGGCGATCCGCTCGATCGCGATCCCTGGGCCGTCGTTGCCAGCCTGAAGGCCGGGCGCATATCGCGCCACCGCGCGACCGAAATCTACGGCGTCGTCTTTGGCCATGAAGGCGAGGAAGTTACCATCGACGGGCCGGCAACAGTTGCTCGTCGTGCTCAGCTTCGCCGCAGGGGAGTGCTGGCATGAGTTTCCAGATCGCGGTCGATGTCGGCGGAACCTTCACCGATCTCGTCGTCCTGGAAAGGGGCGGCAAGGTCCATACCTTCAAGGCGCCCACTACGCCGGGCCGGATCGTCGATGGTATCCTGAACGGCCTGGAACTGGTTGCGGATCATTTCAAGATCGCTCGTGCCGAGTTGCTGGCCGCCTGCTCGAAATTTGCCTGTGGCACGACAGCGGCGACCAACGCGATCCTCGAAGGGACATATGCGCGCACCGGGCTGATCTGCACGGAGGGTTTTCGCGACACGCTGCTGATCCGCGAGGGCGGAAAGCGAGATACCTACACGATCGCCATCGACTATCCTGCGCCCTACATCCCGCGCGAACTCACCGTCGGCGTGCGTGAACGTATCAACAGCGAGGGTGGTATTGAGCTGGCGCTCGATGAGCAGAGCGTCGTTGTGACCATTGAACGCTTGAAGCACCTCGGCGTCGAATCGATCGCTGTCGCGCTCCTGTGGTCTATTGCCAATCCGAGCCACGAAAAGCGCATTGGCGAACTGATCGAGACGCACTGGCCGGATATTCCCTACAGCCTCAGCCATCGCACCAGCCCAACCTTGCGCGAGTACCGCCGCAGTTCGGCGACGGCCATCGATGCGTCACTGAAGCCGCTGGTGCGGCGTGTTGTGAATGAGCTTGAAAGCCGCCTGCGCGGCGCTGGCCTGGGTGGAGTGCTGACGCTGGTCACCTCTTCTGGCGGGCAGACGGCGGGTGACGAGGTGATCGAATGCCCGATCAATCTCTGCCTGTCCGGGCCGTCGGCGGCGCCGGTGTCGGCGCGCAATGTCATTCGCGCCGAGGGTGCCGCGACCTGCAATGCCATCGTCGTCGACATGGGCGGTACCAGCTTTGATATTTCCATCATCAATGACTGGGAGATCCCGATGCATCGAGAGGGTGTCATCGCCGGTCATGTGTTCGGCGTGCCTTCGGTCGAGGTCAAGACCATCGGTGCCGGTGGCGGCAGCATCGCCCGCGTCGACGCTGGCGGCTTCATCCATGTCGGGCCGGAAAGTGCGCGCTCCGTTCCTGGGCCGGCCTGCTATGACCGTGGTGGGATACTGCCGACGGTGACGGATGCCAATCTGGCGCGCGGCTTCCTCGATGCGGCTAATTTCGCTGGCGGCACCATGACGCTGTCGCCGGCGAAGTCCGAAGCGGCGATCCGGGCTGAAATCGCCGAACCGTTGGAGCTCAGTGTGCACGAAGCGGCCAGCCTGATCGGCCTTGCTGTCGAGCAGAGCATGGTGGCCGCTATCGAGGACATCACCATCCGCAGGGGCGTCGACCCGCGCGAATATATCATGGTGGCCGGCGGAGCGGCCGCCGGGCTGCACGCTGTTCCGATCGCGCGAGAACTAGGCATCCGCAAGGTGCTGGTGCCGCCGGTCGCCGGCGTGCTCAGCGCCTATGGGATCCTTGTCAGTGACATCAAGTCGAGTTTTTCCAGAAGCCTGCCGGCAGCGACTGATGCCTTCGACTTTGACAGCGTGAACGCGACGCTGGCTTCGCTCGAAGCCGAGGCTACCGCCTACCTCGACCGCATGAAGGTGCCGGCGGGCTCACGCGAGATCAGGTTCTCGGCGGAGGCGCGCTATCGTGGCCAGGTCTGGCAGATTACGCTCGACTTCAATCACACGCATATTGCCGATGCCGCGACGCTCGCGGCCCTGGAAGAGAGCTTCCACCAATTGCACGAGAAGCTCTATTTCGTACGCGGCAACGATACGATCGAGTTCACCGAATGGACGGCGCTGGCCATCGGCCGGCTGCCGGCGATCACTGTCGATCACGGTGTCAGCGAAGGCGGGCAGGGTTCGGACGCCGCCAAGGGTTCGCGCCAGGTTTACATGCGAGAACTTGGCGGCAAGGCGGAGATTCCGGTCTTCGACGGTTCGCGCCTCACGCCCGGAACCCGCATTGACGGGCCGGCCATGATCGACCAGCGGCTCACCACCATTGTGCTCTATCCATCAACGACCGCTACGCTGTCGGCAAATGGCAGCATCTGGATCGACCTCATCTGATCACATCCGCTGGAGCTGACAATGACTGCCCGCAACACCAAGATCTTCCTCAACGGCCGCTTCGTGCCTGAGAACGAGGCGACGGTCTCGGTCTTCGACCGCTGCTTCCTCTATGGCGACGGCATCTTCGAGGGCGTGGCCGTCTGGGAACGGGCCCCCTTCCGGCTGCAGCCGCATCTCGACCGCATGAAGGAAGGCCTTGCGTATCTGCGCATCGCCAATCCTTATGACGACGACGGATGGGCTGCGCTGATCGAGCAGACGATCGCGGAGAACGACATGGAGGACGGCTACCTCCGCATCCAGATAAGCCGTGGTGAAGGTATCTCGTCGATCAAGTGGGAGCCACGCCTGCTGCGCAAGCCAGAACCCAACGTCACCATCATTCCGATCGTCGGCTTCAAGGACTATTACAAGGGCCTGATCGCCGAGAAGATGGAGTCCGGCTTGCGCGCCGTCATGCTGTCGCGCCCTCGTGTGCCCTCTGCTTCGGTGCCATCGGGCACCAAGCATTGCAACTACCTCAACAGCGTATTGGGCGCCATCGAGGTGACCTCATCGCAGGCCGATATCGGCATCGCCGTCGACCGGGAGGGCTTTGTCACCGAAGGCATAGCCTACAACGTCTTTGCGGTGAAAAACGGTCACCTTGTGACCGCGCCACTCAACCGCGACCTGCTGCCTGGCATCACTCGTTCGGTGGTGATCGAGATCGCAAAAGCCGAGGGTTACGAAGTCATCGAAGATGTCTTCGACGCCTTCACGCTCGCAGCGGCCGACGAGGTCTTCATCTGTTCGACGCTCGAACTCGCAGTGCCCGTGGTCGAGATCTCTGGGCGCAAGATCGGCCACGGCGAACCCGGCCCGGCCTCGCGCAAGTTCGGTAAGCTGCTGATCGAGACCATGGCGCGAGAAGCCGCTGTGTGGCGCACGGCACGGCAAGACAAAAGGCTGAGCGCGTGAGCGGGTTCGTCGATCTCACGGGCAAGACCGTGCTGGTCACCGGCGGTTCGCGCGGCATCGGCGAAGGCATCGTGCGTGGGCTGGTCGGTGAAGGCGCCAATGTCGTGCTGAATTATGGCTCGAGCCTCGAGCAGGCCGAGGTCATCGCCGACGAGCTTGGCCGCGATCGCTGCCTGCCAGTTCAGGCAAACATGGCCAGCTGGCAGGATCTCGACCGGCTGTGGGCCGAGGCCATCGCCTGGAAGGGCAGGGTCGACGTGCTGGTCAACAACGCTGCTATTCGCCAGCCGATCTCGATGCAGGCGCCGAGCCAGGAATGGAACGCCCACTGGCTGCATGCGCTACAGGTCAATCTCGTCGCTACCGCTCACCTGTCGCGCCTTGCCGTGCTGCACTATCAGCAGGCCGGCGGCGGCATCGTCATGGGCATTTCGGCCCGCATCGCCGTACGTGGCGACCGGCCCGATTTCTTTCATGACGGGGCTTCCAAGGGTGGCATGAATTCGCTGCTGCGCGGTATCGCGCGCTTCTACGCCCAAGACAACATCCAGACTTACCTGCTCTGCGTCGGCGTCATCGACACCCGGCAAGGCAAGGACATGGTCTCGATCTACGGCGCCGAGGAGATGCTGTCCGAAATCCCGATGGGCAGCTTCGGCACGCCGCAGGATGTCGCCAATGTCGTCGTGTTCTGCGCCAGCGGCCGCGCACGCTACTCTTCCGGCGCGACCATCGATGTCACTGGAGCCTCGTTCATCCATTGAACACATTGCCGCCAATGCCCCTGACTGGCGAGCAACCGCAGAGCCTTGTCGGCTGCTCGCCACCGCGCGTCGAGGACGAGCGGCTGGTGACTGGGCGTGGTCGTTATGTTGCCGACATCAAGCTCGAAGGCGCTTTGGTCGCTACATTCGTTCGTTCGCCCGTCGCGCATGGGCGCATCGTGACGATCGATCTGGACGCAGTGCGTGAGGCGACCGGCGTTGTCGCCGCCTTTTCCGGCCAGGATTTGCTCGATGCTGGCGTTCTGCCGCTGCCGTGCATCCGCGCGACCGACAGCGCCGACGGCACGCCGTTCCACGCGCCCGTCCGCCATGCCGTGGCGGTGGATCTCGTTCGACATGTCGGCGAAGCCGTGGCGATAATCGTGGCCGAGACCGAGCAGGCGGCGATGGATGCCGCTGATCTCGCCGACATCGAGTACGACACGCTGCCGGTGGCAATCGATGTGCGTGAAAGCGAAGAGACGGCATTCGCCTGGGAAAAGGGCGACCGAGCTGCCGCTGAAGCGGCCTTCGCCGCCGCCGCGCGCGTGGTAGAGATCGAGGTCGTCAACAACCGCATTCTGATCAGCCCGATAGAGCCGCGCGGTGCAGTCGCAGAGTATGACGCCGCGAGTGGCCTGTTCACCTTGCATGCGCCGACGCAGGGCGTGCATCTGGTTCGCCGCCTGGTCGCGCCGACGCTCGACATCGAACTGGAGAAGCTGCGGGTCATCACCAACGATGTCGGCGGTAGTTTTGGCGCCAAGCTGGTGAGCATGCCCGAGCAGACGGCTTTACTGTTTGCCGCCCGCGCGTGCGGCAAACCGGTGCGGTGGGTCGCGACACGGTCTGAAAACCACATGACCGACATTGCCGGCCGCGACCATGTCAGCCGAGCGTGGATGGCGCTGGACGGCGAGGGCCGCATTCTCGCCATCCGCGCCGAAACCTATGCCAATCTCGGCGCCTATGCCTCGGCGCTTGGGCCGTCTCCGCCCACATTGGGCTTCGCTGCGACACTCTGCGGGCCCTATGATTTTCCCGCCCTGCATCTCACCGTGTTCGGACGCTACACCAACACCGCACCGTCGGATGCCTATCGCGGCTCGGGCAAGCCGGAGTCGGTATACCTGCTCGAACGCCTGGTCGAGCGGGCGGCGCGCGAAACCGGACTGGGACCGATAGAGTTCCGCCGCCGCAATCTGATAGCGGCAGCCACGATGCCGTACCGGGCAGCCAACGGCTATATCTACGACAGCGCCGATTTCCACTCCGTGCTCGACCGCGCGTTGGCGGAAGCCGACTGGAATGGCTTTGCAAAGCGGCGTATGGCGAGCGAGGCGAAAGGCCTGAGGCGCGGACGCGGCATTGGCCTCTATCTCCACACCACTGGGGTGACCTCGCAGGAGATTTCGCGCGTGCGTGTCGATCCGCACGGGATTGTTGTTGTCGAGACCGGACTCCAGTCGTCCGGCCAGGGCCACGAGACCAGCTTTGCCCAACTGGTCGCCGACAAGCTCGGCCTCGGCCTCGATCAGGTACACATTGTCCAGGGCGACAGCAGCCTTGCCGACAGCGGCGGACCGACGGCCGGATCGTCGTCACTGCAGGTCGGGGGCGTGACCATCCTGCATGCGGCCGACCGCATGCTCGACGCCGCATGTAACGAGGCGGCAGATATGCTGGAAGCCGCGGCAGAGGATCTCGTCTATCACCGCGGCCGCTTCGTTGTCGCCGGCACCGACCGGTCGATCCTTCTGTTTGCCGTTGCGGCGGAGATGGAGGCCAAGGGCGAAGTCGGATGCGCCGGTGAAGCCGCGCTCGAGGGCAACATCCTTACCATTCCCAATGGCGCCTATGTCTGCGAGGTCGAGGTCGACCCCGACACCGGTTCGGTGACGGTCGAGCGTTTCCTTGGCGTCGACGATGTCGGTCGCAGGCTTAACCCACAACTGGTCGAAGGCCAGGTCCATGGTGGCATCGCCCAAGGCATCGGTCAGGCCCTGCACGAGCGCGTCGTTTACGATCCCGACAGCGGCCAGATGCTGTCTGGCAGCTTGATGGATTACGGCCTGCCGCGTGCCGACGACCTGCCGATGTTCGAACTGCATGCTGCCGATATTCCGACCGGCAACAACATTCTCGGTATGAAGGGCGCGGGCGAAATCGGCTGCATCGGCGCGCCGGCCGCCGTCATCAACGCGCTGGCGGATGCCATCGGCCACGACCGCATCGACATGCCCGCGACGCCCGAGCGCGTCTGGCGGGCGCTGAATTTTCCCATGGAGTGCTGAGCATGATTCCCGCGCGGGCAGATGTCGTGATCATTGGCGGCGGCATCATCGGCTGCTCGATCGCCTACCACCTGGCGAAGCTCGGCATCACCGACACGGTGCTGCTCGAACGGCGCCAGCTTTGCTGCGGAACCACCTGGCATTCGGTCGGCAGCGTCGCCGAGCTGCGCGGCAGCCGCCGGATGACAGAGCTCGCGCGTTACACCGCCGAACTCTATCGCAGCCTCGAGGCAGAGACCGGCCAGGCGACCGGCTACAAGAAGACCGGCTCCATCATGCTGGCGCTCAATAAGGAGCGGCTGATGGAGATGGAACGCACGGTGATCCTTGCGCGCGCCTTCGGCCAGGAGGCCGAGATGATTTCGCTCGCCGAGGTGTCCGACCGCTGCCCGCAGGTCAGGGTCAACGATGCGCTCGCAGGACTCTATCTGCCGACAGACGGACGGACCAACCCCATCGACACCACCCAGGCCCTGGCCAAGGGCGCGCGCCTGCACGGCGCCAAAATCCTCGAGAATATCGAGGTCGTGGGGCTCGATATCGCCGACGGGAAGGTGTGCGGCGTGAGGACGGAACAAGGGCCCATTGCTGCCGAAATCGTTGTTCTTGCTGCCGGTATGTGGAGCCGCGGGTTCGCCGCGCGCTATGGCGTAAGCCTGCCACTGCAGGCGGCGGAGCATTTCTATGCCGTGACCGAAAATATCGATGTGCTCCAGCGCAGCATGCCTTTCATCCGCGTGCCCGACGAAAGCACCTACTACAAGGAGGATGCCGGAAAGCTCTTGTTTGGATGCTTAGAAAAGCAAGCCAAGCCGTGGGCGCTCGACGGCATCCCCAAGGATTTCTGTTTCGATGCCCTGCCAGAGGATCTCGACCATTTCGAGCCGATCCTTACTGCAGCTGTGCAGCGTTTCCCTCTGCTGGAGAAGGCCGGCATCCAGCTCTTCTTCAACGGTCCGGAGAGCTTCACCCCCGACGGCAACGCGCTTTTAGGCGAGACGCCGGAGCTCCAAAACCTCTTTGTCGCCTGCGGCATGAACACGGTGGGCGTGATGTCGGGCGGCGGCATGGGCAAGATGATGGCAGAATGGATCCGTGACCGCCGCAGGCCTGAGGGTTTTGCCGAATTCGATGTCGCCCGTATCTCGCCATTCCAGTCCGGCCGTAGCTATCTGCGCGACCGCACCACCGAGGCGCTCGGCGTGCTCTACGATGTCGGCTGGCCAAACCGCGAATACACCTCCGGGCGTGGCGGCCGCCGCAGCCCGCTGCATCAGCGCCATGTCGCTGCCAATGCGGTGATGGGTAACAAAGCTGGTTGGGAAGTTCCTCTCGTCTATGCCCCAGTGGGCGACAATCCGGTGCTGCAATGCAGCTATGGCAGGCAGAACTGGGTGCCTTGGGCGGCAGCCGAATGCCGCATAGCGCGGGAGGCAGTTGCGCTTTTCGACCTCTCTGCGCATGCGAAGCTGGAAGTGCGTGGGGCGGAAGCGGTTGCGGCGCTGGACCGCATTTCGGCTAGCCCTATTGGCGAAGGGGTGTCGAAAGCGCTGCTTCTCACCGAGTCCGGCAATATCCAAGCAGTGGTGACCGTGGTGAAGATTGCTACGGATCACGCCCTGCTTCTTTCTCCACCCGGTTCGGAACGCATCCTTGCCATGTGGCTCAAGCGTCATGCACCCGAGTTCGATGATGCCTCCCTGAGGGAAGCCACATCCGGACTGGCGGCATTACTAGTGCTGGGCCCAAATGCTGACAAACTGTTGTCCGGGGCCGGCGCTCGGCTCGCCGTCGACAGTGGAGTGAGCGCCACCACAATCGGCTATGCGCCGGCGTGGCTAGCGCCTATGCGCGTCGGACTTTCTGGGGGGTGGTTGACGATCGTCGCCACCGAATTCGCTGTCCATTCCGTTGAAGCACTGGAGGACACTTTGGGCGAACCGCTTGCGATGGGCGGGTCCTATGCACTCGAGGCAATGCGAATAGGCGCAGCTGAGCCTGCCTGGCCGAGCGAGCTAGATGATACAGTCTCGCCGGTTCAGGCGGGACTCGAGGATGTCATCGCCTGGAGCAAGCCAGACTTCATCGGCCGCATCGCAATCCAGGCCCAGGCCCAGCCAAAACCAGCGCTTACGCGGCTGGTTCGCATCACTCTGAAGACGGACGCTGGCGCGCTCTACAGACAGGAAGGCATCCTGCGAGACGGCCGTGTCGTCGGGCTCACCACATCAGGTGCTTGGTGCCACCAAGCAGGTGCACCGGTTGCGATCGGCTACGTCTCGGACGAGCGAGGAATCGACGAACGCTGGTTTGAAGCGGCGCGATTCGAAATCGACATGCCAGGCGGCAGAGTCGACGCCGATTGCAGTCTCGCCATTCGGGACTGAGCACTCCGCGATCACTGTCCGACCGGAAAACGAGGAAAACAGATGCAATTCTCCGGTACCCAGCGCGTAGATGCGCCGCGCGAAAACGTCTGGCGGGCTTTGAACGATGCCGACGTTCTCAAACGCTGCATACCCGGTTGCCAGGAACTAACGCAGACTTCCACAACGGAAATGACTGCGAAGGTGGTGCTCAAGATCGGGCCTATCAAGGCGACATTCATCAGCGGTGTCAGCCTTCGCGATTTCGATCCGCCCAATGGCTATGTCATTGTCGGCGAGGGCAAGGGTGGTGTCGCTGGCTTTGCCAAGGGCAGTGCCAGGGTCAGGCTAGAATCCGATGGCCAGGCGACGATTCTTCACTACGAGGTCAAATCCGAAGTCGGTGGCAAGATCGCCCAGCTAGGCGCCCGTCTCATCGATTCGACGGCAAAGAAGCTTGCTGGGGAGTTCTTAGAGGCATTCGGCAAGGTGGCTGTATGAATGCAGCGGTGCCCAGATCACACTCGCAACAAAATGATTGTGTCGCCAAGCCCGCGAGCTCGAATATGAGTTGCAACTTAAAATGAGCCAGCCTCTAGGCCTCTGGCTTGGAGAAGGGACAGGTCGAGAAGAATGTCCAGAATGCTCGTCATAGACTTTTGACGACTTCGGTTCCGGGATTTTCTTGCTGCCGCCGATAATGAGTGAAATTTCAATCGGTTATATTTTAACCATAAGATGGCCAAAGCGCCGAACCACAGCACGAGTGTCGAGAAGCGACTGGGCGGTCAGCCCACAGGATCACCCGATTTGTTCTATGTCAGCTTCTTCCATTCTCGCTGACCTTAGACCAATCTCCTCCGGTTTGAGGGAGAGTCCTGGGTTTCGTTGCTCTGAGACCTAAATTTGGAGCGCCGGAGGCTGGAGTTTTCCGGCTGCGATCATGGTGACGGGCTGGTAGCGTCACCGGGATTTTGCAATGCGATCAGGACGTTGTATCCGATCGCGCTGTGAGGACGAACCTCGTTGTAGTATCGACGCCAATCCTCCAACTTTTCACGGGAATCTGCAAGCGTCAGGAACCAATGCGCGTTTAAGCATTCGGCCCTGAGCTTGCTATTGAAGACCTCGATATAGCCGTTGTCGGTGGGCTTTCCGGGTCGTGAGAAGTCGAGCGTGACGTCCTTCGCGTAGGCCCACAGATCGAGGTCGCGCGAGATGAACTCACTGCCATTGTCGACCCTGATCGTCTTCGGATAGCCAAGCCGGGCGCATACACGTTCGAGTGTCTGCACCACATCCTGGTCGCGATTTCGGTGGAAGGACGAGGCAGACCTGTTCTAGCCCGGACGGATATCAGCTGCCGTTATCTGAGCTTGGGACCCGTACTGCACCTCTAGATCGGCCAGGAGACTGTGGAACCGGACCGGGCGAACGGCAGCTTTCCCACTATTGCTCTCCAGAACCAGTCAGTCCGGTATCGGCCCCTTGGTAGCCCAAACGGTTCCCATAGCACCAGTCGAGCGCTCAAACCGGCGAGGGGTCTGCAAACTGCGCCTGCTATGGGATGTCGTAAGTGGTTACGTGAGGCATCGCCCCGTACGGCGCTCTCAACCTCGCCAGCTCCAGCGCGTGCCTTCGAGCTGCTATTGATTGGGCTTTGGCGGATTCTCGAAAGGATCCGGAAGCATGAAAGCGACCGCACGAAGTGCAGTCGACAGCCAAATAGTCACCAGTCGCAGCGGGCCCCTTCTTGGCCCCATTTCTACAAATCGGGCAGACAATCTTGCCTGGTGCCATTTCATGGTTCCCCGAGATCAAATGACAGCAAAGCAGATATGGCGATCACCAGCAAGCCGTGCGGACTTCACTGCCAGGTGCCGAGGCTCGAGCCTGGCTCTGCTCGCACGGCCTGAAGGCGCGAGCAGCCTGCCGGGGAAAGAAGTGCGCTCGGTCTATTTGCCTGGAATGACCATTTATGGTGTCGCGTGACGTTAGTGGGCGTCCAGTCGACGTTGCTCATCAGTGGAACAAAGCTCGAGCTGTTCAACGCCCAGCATCATGATGGTGTAGGAGACTTCGTTCGGGGTCCAACCTGCCTTTATGGCCATGTCCATCAAGCCTTGGATCGACGGCTCCAATGCGAGGCGACAGTCAGAGGAATAGAAGGGGTGAGTGCTCGCACAAGTAGGCGAATTGATTACGGCTTTCCTCATTTGCCTCCCTCAGTGGTCCCCCGCCCCCTGAACGAACTGTGCGAATAGGCGGGAGGCGCCCGAAAGTCTAGGGACAAATGGCCTCCTGGCAGGGCTGATCCTCACGTAGACACCGCCCGGTCACGGGTCCTCCCCGAGCTAAATGCAGTGAGGGTAGTGCAGGTCGCCGTCAGTCTCGCGCTCGGCGTGCAGCGAACGAAATCACCGCCGCCGGTCGCAACGGCCAACACCGGGCTCCGCCATCACTGGCACTGGTTGTGTCGGCACGTCGTTAGGCGCGGGATGTGTCACCCAGGAAATCGGTGGGCTTCAGCGCGATGTCGGCAAGCGTGTACCGATCAAGGGTGCTCTGGAACGACGACAGCGCGTCGTGCAGCATGGTGGAAAGTTTGCAGAACCGTGTGATTGTGCACTGGTTCCCGGTAGCGAAGCACTCGACCAGTGCGAAATCCGGCTCTGTCAACCGGATGACGTCGCCGATCCGGATGTCTTCTGGCCGGCGACCGAGTTTCAACCCACCAGACCTGCCGCGAACCGCGACAAGATAGCCAGCGCGTGTCAGCGTGTTGGCCACCTTGTTGAGATGCGTTTTCGACACACCGAAGGCGCGCGCGGTCTCTTCGATGGTGAACAGCTGATCCCCCGCGGACGCCGCGAACATAAGCATTCTGAGCGTGTAGTCGGAAAAATTCGTCAATCGCATTTCGATCCAATCTCACCGCATGCCTGCTTGCCGGATGTCCGGCAGCTTACAGGCTTTCGGCCGTGATCGGCTCTACGGTCAAGGTGCTTTCACCGCGATTGTGGGCCAGCGCAAGGCGGAAGGAATGCGCGATACGCAAAGCCCGCTCCATGAACAGCGCTGCGATCTCCGGCGGACAGAGATTGTTGACGGTTGCGCGAAACAGACTAAGCCATCGCCGGAAATGCTGTTCGCCCAGGCCAGGAAGGGTCAGGTGTGGTGGTAGCGGGCGGCCGTCGTAACGGCCGGTGCGAAGCATCAAGGATGACCAGAAGTCACACATTTTCGTCAGGTGTGGTGGCCAGTCATGCGGCGCAATCGCCTTGTTGAACAGCGGTGCGAGCAGGGCGTCGCTCCGGATCTCGGCGTAGAAGCCATGAACCACGTCGCGGATCATCTGCTCATCCAGCTGTCCGGGCAGCACGCGACCGTCGATGACGATCGTTGTCTTACGTTTTGTGTCTTCGCTCATGCCGGGCTCCCGCCGTCAGCGAGCCTGGTGCGGCCCTTTGACGTCCACTTTTGACGTCTGTTCAGGCTTCACGATGCAGATTAAAACATATATCGTCAATGTATGTTTATGTCGCACAGCGTCGCCGCGATGAAGGAAACCGGATGAAGCTCGAGCCTGACCAGAGCGGAGACTATGTCCTGGAGCCAAGGTTCCTGGCGCAGCGGCTTTCCATTGAAGAGAACGAACTTCAACGACGAATGCGCCTCGGCCTCGTAACCAGCCGGGTGGAGTGCGGCATCGACGGCGACAAGGGCCGAAAGCGCCTGACCGTGCGCAATCGAAATTCGGTCTGGCGTGCCATCGTCGATGCCGACAACCGCATCATCAGTGAGGAATCCTTCGAATTGGGACAAGCTTCGGCGGTGGCAAACTGACACCACCAATATCATCCGCGCACAATCAAAGTCCGTTCACCTAGAAGCAGGAAATGAAATCATGGACGATCAAGATTCTGGCAGTACTCTCTTGCCAATGCTGGTCGCTGGCCTGGTGCTGGTGACCGTGGGCTATGCGGTGATCATGATGTTCGTGTGAACCTCATCGGAAAGGCCCATCATCTAACATCTGAGCGCCCAAGCTGTCGGTCTCCTGTCGGCCCCGAATCCGTCTTGGGAAATCATTTCCCGCCAAGCTCATGCTCCACAAGCCGGATGGAACCGCGAGGGGTCGACGAGTGATCTGTCATGACGGTCCTTTCGCGACAGGGCGAGACGTCGCGGCGCGACCCTATCACGTATTGGGATGCCAAGGCTGGGATCTAAGGCTCATCGGTTGCCACGGCGACGGCTCGCAGACCAGGGACTAGCGACCCTTCGGCCTGGAACCGGATATCGGCGGCGTTGGCCTCGTCCGTGTCGATATGCATTTCCGTCAACGAATCCGGACCGACGCGGATCATCGTCTTACCAAACACCAGCCCGCGCTCCTCGTCACCAATATGTACGTCGACGATCATACCATCGGTGAGACCGAGGCGTGCGGCGTCGTGGGGGTTCGTGTGAATATGCCTGGCAGCGATGATCAACCCGTCCGTGTCGAGGTTTCCGACCGGTCCGATGAGCCGCACAATCGGAGTCCCTTCCAACTTGCCGCTGTCGCGCACCGGTGGGTCGATGCCTAATGCAAAGCCGTCGGTTCGCGAGATCTCGATCTGCGTCCGCTTGCGTTCTGGACCGAGGATCGCAACCCGGTCGATCTGGCCCTTCGGCCCTTCCAGTGTAAGGCGCTCTGCCGCCGCCCATTGGCCAGGCTGGCGCAGCGGCGCGGATTGCGTCAGTTGATAGCCGGCCCCAAACAGCGCATCGACTGCGCCGCGCGATAGATGGACATGGCGGGCTGACACCGCCACGGGTATAGTGTCCATCGCAGGTGCTTTGCCAGCCAATGCGACAGCCGTTTCGCGCGCGATCATCAACTGTTCGGCCGTCTCCGTGACGATAACGCGCACGCGAGACCCATAGGCTTGGATCTGTGGCGCTGCGTGGCCGCCGAGGTCGACCGACTGATTACGGTCGTGGTCTAGCCTCAGACCCATGAACTCCAACCCGTCGCAAATCCGCCGCCGCATCGAAGCCGAGTTCTCGCCTATGCCGCCCGTAAACACAACGGCGTCAAGGCCGCCCATAGCGGCTGCGTAAGCGCCGATATATTTGCGCGTCCGATAGGCGAATATCTCGATTGCCAGCTGCGAGTCAGCCTCCCCGCTGGCGGCGCGGTCCTCGACTGTGCGCATATCGGAGGAGCCGGTGAGTCCCTTCAGCCCACTCTCGTTATAAAGCGCGTGCTCAATCTGGCCGATGGCCAGGCCGAACTGCCTTGCAAGGAAGCCGAAAAGTCCGGGATCAACATCCCCAGAACGCGTACCCATTACCAAGCCCTCGATCGGCGTCATGCCCATCGACGTATCGATACTTTCGCCGCGATTGATCGCGCAGACACTCGCGCCATTGCCAAGATGCACGCTAACAATCCGCAAATCGCGTAGCGGCTCGCCGATCTCTTCCGCAGCCCTGAACGCCACATATTTGTGCGATGTGCCGTGGAAGCCGAAGCGCCTCAGACCCGCCTCTCTCCAAGCCTTAGGCACCGCGTAGGTGGTGGCACGCGGCGGGTTCGTGGCATGGAAGGCTGTGTCGAAGACAGCGACCTGCGGCAGGCCGGGCCAGACTTCTGTCGCAATGCGCACTGCCAGCAGATTGGCCGGGTTGTGGAGTGGAGCCAGCGGCGTCAGCGATTCGATGGTGTCGATCATCTTGGCGTCAAGGATCGTGCTAATACGGAATCGCTCGCCACCGTGGACGATGCGGTGCCCAACAGCATTGAAAGCACCGATTTCATGTTCCGCAAAGATCGCAGGAAGGGCCATAAGGGCCGTGGAGATGTCTGCATATGGCGCATCGCCGGCGTCCGACTTTCCTCCATACACGATCTTATAGCTACAGCGGCCCTGCTCAAACCGGTCATAAGTTGCCTTGAACGTCTCGGTGGCCTGCGGACCATCGATCTCGAAGATACCCACCTTCAGGCTCGAGCTGCCGCAATTGATGACGAGGATTCTCACAAGCCTTCCTTCTCGATTCTATTTTTGTTCGTCCCGCAGCGTCTGTTCATGGCATGACTATCATGAAAGCGTAGCGAATATTCCGGCTGGAGAGGCTATGTCGGCCCGTGTGGAAGTGGTGGTGTGCTATGATTCGTCGCCATA
Organism: Aminobacter carboxidus; assembly: GCF_014863355.1. GTDB lineage: Bacteria > Pseudomonadota > Alphaproteobacteria > Rhizobiales > Rhizobiaceae > Aminobacter > Aminobacter carboxidus. Next base: position 199,355 of record NZ_JACZEP010000005.1, read on the forward strand.
GGAAATGAACGCACCGCACCAAGGTGCAACTCGGCAAGTTGGGACTACGAACTCAATTCTTTGGCAATAGCGAACTGTCAGCTCCTGTTGCGCCATTTCGGCCCTTGAGGTTATCGTTGCTATTGCCTGAAAGCGATACAGTTAGCGACACTTATTGAGGCCGCGGTTGTGCCGCCAGACAGACGAGAACGCAGGTTCGCTCCTCTTTGTGCCAGCACAACGAGGCCTCCTCGTCCGGTGAGTAGGGTCGATCTTTGGCGCTACGGGAAGCGGCTGCGATGAAGTCCCTATTCACGGAAGATATGTCGATGGACGACATCATGCGCGCGTCTCCGGGTACCATACATGTCGTTCTGAAACATCGCATGCTTTGCGTTGGATGCCCGATCGCTCCCTTCCACACGATGTCGGATGCCTGCCGGGAACACAGCGTGGACGAACCCCTGTTTGTCGACCACATCAAGTGCGAGATCGGATCGAAGAATGAGCCTCCGTGATCAATCTTTCTTCGGGCGCCCTTCAGCCAGCATGAACAGTTTATGCGGTTCGACGACCGTAACTTTCTGCCTTCCGCTACGGACAAGACCCTTGGTCTCCCATGCGCTCAGCAGCCGGCTAACAGTATGGAGCGTCGTACCGGTCATTTCTGCGATGTCCTGGCGCGAGATCGGGAAGTCGATCAAAACGCCTTCCGCCGTCTTTTTTCCGGTCTGATTGGCGAGACGGAGCAACGCATGGGCGACCCTCTGCTCAACCTGCTCCGTTGACATTTCGATGACACGGGTGTGCGCTTCCTGAAGGCGAGATCCGACCGTCTTGTAAGTGCCGACGCCGAATGCCGGATATTGCGCCGAAAATCTCGACCATAACCGGCTGGGCCAGGCCAACACCACGCAATCGACCGCGGCTACGGCACTCGCCGGGTAGGTGGTTCGCCCGAGCGCATGCGCAATGCCGAGAAGCTCTCCAGAGCTTATGTAGCGTACGATCACCTGCTGGCCGTCCGGAGTGGACTTGACCACGCGGACATGGCCGTCAAGCAGCAGAAAGAAGGAATTAGCCTCGCCCTCCTGTTCGAAGATGGTCGTATCCTTGGCGATACGCTGCGAGCGGGCGTTCGCAAGGACATGATCGAGTTCTTCCGAGGTCATTCCCTGGAACTGAGGTAATCCGGCGATCAGCGAATGGTCGAGCTGGCTCAAGAGTTCCTCACGGGAGGTATTTTAGAATCCGCGCAATGTCACATCTGGACAATCGAACCGCAACCTTTTGGCGTCTGCGGCATTTACGTCGTGTTCGCGATTGTTTGCGCTGCATCAAACACGTTTCCCGGGAACATCCGTATAGACGCCCAGACGGCACCCGTGCCGACTGAAAAGGATCGAAACTATGATGAAGCGTACAATGGTTCTCGCGGCAGCATTCGCGGCGCTGGTGGTGGCGGGAGGCGCGCAGGCCGCCGATCACGAAGTCCAGATGCTCAACAAGGGCGAAAAAGGGGCGATGGTGTTTCAGCCAGATTTCATCCAGGCAGCACCCGGCGACACGGTCACCTTCGTGCCAACTGACAAGTCCCATGATGCCGAATCCATCAAGGGGATGATTCCGGAGGGAGCCGAACCGTTCAAAGGCAAGATGAGCGAGAAGATCACAGTCACGGTCAACGCCGAAGGCGTCTATGGCGTGAAGTGTATCCCGCACTACGGCATGGGCATGGTGGCTCTCATCGTCGTCGGCAAACCGGCCAACCTGGAAGAAGCCAAGGCCGTAAAACACCCCGGTAAGGCGAAAAAAGTGTTCGCCGAACTCCTCGAGCAAGTCCCCGTCAACTGAACGACGATGGCGGGCTGATCCACCGACGCTCGCAAACAGACCGGACGGGCTTTGGGTCCATTCGGTTTTTCATGAAATGAGCAGCATGGCCGTTCCCCGTACCAGGCCGGGCAATTATCCGTCGATCCTCTCCTATGGCTTCCGGCCTTTCTTCCTGCTCGGATCGCTTTATGCCGGCCTGACCATTCTCTTCTGGCTGCCGCTTCTTTATGGCCACCTTGAAACATCGAGCGTCTTTTCGCCGGTAGACTGGCATGTTCACGAGATGCTGTTCGGCTATCCGGCAGCGATCGTCACCGGGTTCCTGCTGACGGCCATTCCCAACTGGACCGGCCGCCTTCCGGTTCAGGGATTGCCGCTTCTCGCGCTGGTCTTGCTGTGGTTTGCCGGACGGGCAGCCGTTTTTTTCTCGGCTGAAACAGGCTGGCTTGCAGCAGCGGTGATCGACTGCGCGTTCCTGCTGGCGGTAGCCGGCGCCGCCGCAACCGAAATCGTCGCTGGCCGCAACTGGCGCAATCTGAAGGTGCTGGCTCCCGTTCTCGTCCTGCTGGCGGCCAACATGATTTTCCACGCTGAAGCTCATTTTGAAGATATCTCCGATATCGGGCGCAGGCTCGGCATCGGCGCGGCAGTTGTGCTGATCACGATCATCGGCGGACGCATCATCCCAAGTTTCACCCGCAACTGGCTGGTACGTGAGAACCCGGGACGTCTGCCGGCGCCGTTCGGGCGCTTCGACGCGGCGACCATCGTCACTTCCGCTCTGGCGCTTGCACTGTGGTCCTTGCTGCCGGAGAGAACCGAGACGGGGCTGGCGCTGCTTGTCTCCGCTGCCTTGAACGCCTTCCGGCTTTCGCGCTGGGCCGGCGATCGCACGTCTGGTGATCCACTCGTGCTCATCCTGCACGTCGCCTACGCCTTCGTGCCGTTGGGGATGCTGCTTGCTGCCTTGCCGAACCTAATGCCTGGAACGGTTGCGCCGGCGGCCGGAATCCACGCTTTCGGCGTGGGTGCCATCGGAACGATGACGCTGGCAGTCATGGTTCGTGCCACCCTTGGCCACACCGGACGGCAGCTGCGCGCCGGAAAGGCGGGGTGCTTCGTATTCGTCGCGATCCTCGTCGCTGCAGCGGCCCGGATCGCCCAAGCGTTGGGTGTTCCGGGAGACTGGCTGATCCATCTGGCGGCGTGCGCGTGGGTGGCAGCGTTTCTCGGCTTCGCCGTGCTTTATGGAGGTATGCTCCTGCTGCGGGGTTCAAGGGTCGCGCCACCGACTTCTGGTGCCAAAATCCAAGCAGTGAGCACCGCGGACACGCCTGCGGATCGCTTGCGTTTGCGCAATGAGCGCGCTGCCTGGATGATTTAAGTTCTGCCCAAGCATCTGATGCGAGGCAACAATGGAGTGTGCCATGCTCGACAAAGACGGAACGCGATCGAATTCAGGGCCAGGTCTTAGGGCTCGTCGGCCCCACGGGACTCGAATGGCGGGATGGCTCGCCGCTATTGCCACTGTCATGTCGTTGCTCTTCCACGCTCCGGCATTGGCTCAAACACACCAGCACGGAGCGGCGGCGACAGACACAGCGCAGGCGCAAACCGAGCCGGCCACGCCGGTGGCCGAACAGGCAGCGCCCGATGCCAGCGCCGCTGGAGCCGCCGCATCGGTCAGCTATCACAATCCGACGACCTTCACGCTCAAAACCGGGATCGCCACCGGGCGCATGGTCTATATCGGCGTGGGCGGCGATATAAACGGTCAGGTTAATCCCACCCTCATGGTGCATGAGGGCGAACTGGTGCAGATCAACCTGATCAACGGCGAAGGCGCCGAGCATGATGTTGTGATCGACCAGTACGGCGCGCGATCCTCGATCGTGGTTGGAAAGAATGCCTCGTCGACTTTTTCCTTCACTGCCGGCAAGGTTGGCGAGTTCGCCTATTTCTGCTCTATCGCCGGGCACCGTCAGGCGGGTATGGAAGGACTGATCCAGGTGATGGCAGGGCCGCGCGAGGCGATGGCTTCGGATGCCGCCGACGTGGTTCGTGATCCTGCCGATTTGCCAGGTCCAATCGGACAGCGCGCGCCGAAAGTCGTCAAGGTCGATCTGGAAACGGTCGAACTGGTCGGCAAACTGGATGACGGCACGACCTACACATACTGGACTTTCGGCTCAAAAATCCCTGGTCCATTCGTCAGGGTGCGGGTCGGCGATACAGTCGAGGTTCATCTGAAAAACGCAGCCGACAGCGTGATGGCGCATTCCGTCGATTTCCATGCCGCGACCGGACCTGGCGGCGGCGCGCACGCCACGCAAACCGACCCAGGCAATGAAACCGTCGTGACTTTCAAGGCCCTGAAGCCCGGTATCTATGTCTATCACTGCGCAACGCCAAGCGTGGCGCACCACATCACCAGTGGAATGTATGGCCTGATCCTTGTCGAGCCGGAGGGAGGTCTGCCGCAGGTCGATCGCGAATTCTACGTCATGCAGGGCGAGCTATATACGGTCGAGCCTTTCGGCACGCAGGGCGAAATGGAGATGGACTACGATAAGCTGATTTCGGAGCGCCCGGAATACTTCCTGTTCAACGGGGCGGTCGGCTCACTGACCAAAACCCATCCGCTCTACGCCAGCGCCGGGGAAACGGTGCGCATCTTCTTCGGCGTCGGCGGCCCGAACTTCACCTCCTCGTTCCACGTGATCGGCGAGATTTTCGACAGTGTCTACTCAATGGGCAGTATCATCTCGCCGCCGCTGCACGGGATACAGACCGTGACCGTGCCCCCCGGTGGTGCAACGATCGTCGACTTCAAGATTGATCGCGGCGGCCACTATGTGCTGGTCGATCACGCGCTCTCGCGCGCCGAGCGTGGACTTGCCGGTTACCTGATCGTCGACGGACCGGAGGATGACGAGATCATGCATTCGGGTCCGGCGGAAGAGCCCGGCAAATAGCAGACCCGAAGCCCCCATTCAGGAGAAGTCCTTGATGGGGGCTTCGACTTGTTCAGTCTGCTCGGTGCCATCGATCGAGACGTCTTGCATCTGATCGACTGCCTCGACGAAAGGGGCCGATCGATTGGACCCAAGGCAGCCTAGCAAGGGAAAGACGGCCGAAAATGGCGGCGGTATGGCCCGACCACGCACAGCGCATGCTGAGCTATCTCGCGATCCGCCAAGAAAGCCGGTGTCGCGTTTCCGAAGTCGCCTCCAGCTCGCGATCTCGGTATGCATAGCGACCGAGGCGTTTTTTTCGATCTCGATTGTATAAGTCCATCAATCGTTTCCGAAACCGGGCCGGCCTCGCCAAGTTGCTGGACATCTTGGGAATATCGGCCACACTTCGGTAAGAGAGGGAGAAGACATGATTGGTCAGCTTACTTCGGGCGAACGTCAGTCTGCTGTAGTGATCCTGCTCATTGTAGCGATGGTGGGACTCTCTATGGCCGCGCTGGGACGGACGGATCCGCTCGGAGTGCACGGTGTGATCGTCATGTTGTTTTCGGGCGGACTGCTTTATGTCGTCCTGTCCTCCTTCTATGCCCCAGCGCCTACGGAAGAACGCGAGGCGTCGTATTACGACGACCCAATCAAGATCGGCATTGTTCTCTCGATGGGATGGGCGGTTTTCGGGATGCTCATGGGCGTCTGGGTGGCTTCCCAACTTGCTTGGCCTGACCTCGCCTTCGATGCAGCATGGTCGAGCTTCGGGCGCCTTCGGCCCACTCATACGACTGGCGTCATCTTCGGGTTCGGCGGCAACGCGCTGATCGCCACGTCCTTCCACGTCGTGCAACGGACCTCCAGGGCGCGTCTCGCCGGGCAGTTGAGCCCCTGGTTCGTGCTATTTGGTTTCAACCTGTTCTGCATTCTTGCCGTCACCGGCTACTTCATGGGCATCACCCAGTCGAAGGAATACGCGGAGCCTGAATGGTACGCCGACCTCTGGCTGGTCGTGGTCTGGGTGACCTACTTCATTCTCTACATACGCACGATCGCGCGGCGGAAAGAGCCACACATCTACGTCGCAAACTGGTACTTCATGGCGTTCATCCTGGTCGTCGCCATCCTGCACATCGTCAACAACCTGACGCTTCCGGTGTCGTGGGGTCACGCCAAAAGCTACACAGTCTGGCCGGGCGTCCAGGACGCCATGGTTCAGTGGTGGTATGGACACAACGCGGTCGCGTTCTTCCTCACCGCCGGCTTCCTAGGAATGCTCTACTACTACCTGCCAGTCAGGGCGCAGCGGCCGATCTTCTCCTACAGGCTGTCGATCCTGAGCTTCTGGGGCATCACCTTCTTCTACATGTGGGCAGGCTCCCATCACCTGCACTACACGGCGCTGCCGCACTGGGTGCAAACCCTCGGCATGACTTTCTCCGTGATGCTGCTGGTGCCGTCCTGGGCTTCGGCGGGCAACGCACTGCTCACGCTCAATGGCGCCTGGCATAAGGTTCGCGACGACGCAACGCTGCGCTTCATGATGGTCGCGGCAGTGTTTTATGGCCTGTCGACGTTCGAAGGCTCGTTCATGGCGATCCGTCCGGTGAATTCCCTGTCGCACTACACCGACTGGACAGTCGGTCACGTGCATGCAGGCGCTCTCGGCTGGGTGGCGCTGATCACCTTCGGATCGTTCTACACACTCGTCCCAGCTCTCTGGAAGCGCGAAGCGATGTACTCCGCCCGGCTGATCGAGGTCCATTTCTGGCTCGCACTGGCAGGGACGCTGATCTACGTCTTCGCGATGTGGAACTCCGGCATCATTCAGGGGCTGATGTGGCGGACCTATACCGAGGAAGGCACGCTCGCCTACTCCTTCGTCGACTCCCTGGTGGCGATGTACCCATATTACATCGCGCGGGCCTTCGGCGGACTGCTCTTTCTGATCGGTGCGGTGGTTTGCTGTTACAACATCTGGATGACCGTCCGAGCCAAGCCCGTCACGTCATCGCGATCTGGCGACGTCCCTGTCGTTTCCGTCGCTTCAGTTGCTGGAGAATGATGGATGTCCGAACTCCTCCATCGGAAGCTTGAACGTTCCGCCATCGGATTGGTGCTCGCCATCATCGCGGCGGCAAGCGTCGGCGGCATTGTCGAGATCGCGCCTCTCTTCACCATCGACGGGACGGTCGAGGAAGCCCCCGACATGCGTGTCTACACGCCGCTCGAGCTGGCCGGGCGCAACATCTACATCCGCGAAGGCTGCTACGCCTGCCACAGCCAGATGATTCGAACGCTGCGCGACGAAGTGGAGCGGTACGGACCCTACTCGCTTGCCGTGGAGTCGCAGTACGACCGCCCGATGTTGTGGGGGTCCAAGCGCACCGGACCAGATCTTGCGCGTGTCGGCGGCAAGTACTCGGATTTTTGGCACGTCGCACACCTTTCCAACCCCCGCGACGTCGTGCCTGAATCGAACATGCCCGCCTACGCCTGGCTGGCCCGGACTCCATTGAGGATGGAAGACCTTCCGCGTCATCTTGAGGCGCAGCGTGCGCTTGGCGTTCCCTACACCGAGGAGATGATCGAAAACGCGGCACGCGACGCCTACGGGCAAGCCATGCCGGATGGCGACTTCGCGACCGGGGTCTCCGAACGCTACGGCGAGGCGACGCAGGTTCGCGCATTCGACGGAGTGACAACGCAGGTGACGGAGATGGATGCTCTGGTGGCTTATCTCCAGATACTCGGCCGACTGACCGTCGCCGCATACCAGGACACCGCAGCTCCCGAAAAAGCGCCGGACCCGGCAAACTGAGCGGAGCATGGTGATGGATTTTGACTACGATACGCTCGTCGCCTTCTCCAAAAGCTGGGGCCTGCTGTACCTCTTCGCGTTCTTTCTGGCCGTAGTCGTTTACGCCTTCTGGCCGTCGAACAAAAATCGCTTCGACAGGGCCAAGAAGAGCATTCTCGACCAGGACGATAAGCCATGGAAGTGAACGAACGCGACCCGGTTACAGGCCGGGAGACGACCGGCCATGAATGGAACGGCATCAAGGAGCTAGACACGCCGGTGCCCCGCGGCGTGCTGCTGTTCCTGATCATCACCCATATCTGGGCGATCGCTTGGTGGTTCTTCGCACCCACCTGGCCGTTGGGGACGACATACACCAAGGGCCTGCTCGGCTTCGACCAGAAGCAGATCGTCGAGGAACAGATCGTCGACAGCCAGAGCGAGAGAGCTGCCTGGACGTCGCGGATCGAGAGCGAGAGATACGACGCCATTCTCGCCGATGAGGGCCTTATGAAGATCGTTCGTAGCACAGGCCGCCAGCTGTTCGGCGACAATTGCGCCGCCTGCCACGGAAGCGACGGCCGGGGTCGCGCGAACTACCCCGATCTCACCGACGATGACTGGCTGTGGGGCGGCGGCCCCGAGCTGATCGAGCAGACGATGCGCGTCGGCATTAACACGCAGCATCCAGACAGCCGCATTGCGCAGATGCCTTCCTTCGGGCGAGACGGGATGCTCGAACGCGACCAGGTCCGGAGCGTGGCCGCCTATGTCTATTCGCTGACCAACCCCGATTATTCCACGCCGGAGACCCTTAAACGGATAACCTCAGGACAGGAGGTGTTCGCGACAACATGCGCCGCCTGCCACGGCGAGGACGCGAAGGGCAACCGCGATGTTGGCGCGCCTAATCTCACCGACGCCTACTGGGTTTACGGCGGCGACATGCAGACGATCATCACTTCTGTCCACAGCGGACGGCAGGGCCATATGCCGACCTGGGATGAGCGGCTGACGGGCGCGGAAATCCGGATGCTCTCGCTCTATGTCCACGATCTGGGGACGCGGCAGCCATGAACGCGCCCATGTCCACGTTCATAAGGCGCACATGGCTGGCCTGGTTGCTTGTGCCCGCGGGGCTGCTGTTGTTCGCAGGAGCCAACGCCCATCTCGTATACGTGGCGATACAGTCGCAGCCGGACTGCGTCGCGCACTCCAAGGCCGCAAGCGACGGACCTGGCTACCGCGCCGCCAAGTCGGCGTGCTGAGGGAGAGAGAGCATGAGCGAGAGCGACAAGTCGTACTGGCTTCTCAGCGAGACCTCCGACATCCGGGAAACGCGTGACCCGCGTCTGAACCGCGGACTGCCGCTGCTCGAAGGACTCCGCTGGCTGTCGGTCGGATGGCGCGACCTCTGGAGACGGCCCGCGTCCAGCATCGCCTACGGTTTGGGCGTGTTCGTTCTCTCCGTTGCATTCATATGGACACTCGTGGCCTTCGGCCGCGACTACATCCTGTTTCCCGCTCTGGCCGGATTCATGATCGTGGCCCCGTTCCTTGCCATCGGGCTTTACGAGAAGAGCAAGGCGATCGAGGAAGGGCGGTCGACTAGCCTGGCGGAAATGTTGATGGTCCGGCCCCGCGCGGGCCCGCAGGTCTTCTTCACGGGCGTGCTTCTGTGCCTGCTCATGATGCTGTGGATGCGCGCAGCGGTGCTGCTTTACGCGCTGTTCTTCGGAATGATCGCGTTCCCGGGCCTGCAGCACATCGCAGGCATGCTCTTCGGAACCCCTTATGGATGGACGATGCTGATTGTGGGAACGGCTGTCGGAGGGCTGTTCGCGGCGTTCGCATTCGCCGTCAGCGTCTTCTCCGTGCCGATGCTTCTGGACCGTCGCATCGACGCGCTGACGGCGATGGGCACGAGCATGAAGCTGGTCTGGAACAATATCGGACCCATGGTGGCATGGGGGGCGATGGTGCTCGTTCTCTTCGCCGTTTGCGTCGCGACGGGGCTCGTCGGGATGATCGTCATCTTTCCGCTGCTTGGACACGCGACCTGGCACTCGTACAGGGCCATGGCCCAGACTGCGGACTAGGACGATGAGTTGCTGCGCGCCAGGGGCCGAGGCGGGACTGCTGCTTGCGCCCGGCCCCGAGATCCCGGCAAGCGAGATCGCGATGGCCAGTCGCAATCTCGGAAACGGTATCTTCCAGACTGATTTCTCGGTTCCGCAGGCGAGGTGCGCGGCGTGCATCGCCTCGATCGAGGGAGCGCTGCAACAACTTGACGGTGTCGTCTCCGTCCGCCTCAACCTGACGTCCAGGCGCGTCTCGGTCAAATGGCGCGCCGATGCCCCGCTCCCTCCGATGATCCAAACACTGGCGGCCATCGGCTACGAGGCCACGCTCGGTGACGTCGCGGAGACCGGCCGCGATCCGGAGATGTCGCGCCTGCTGCGCGCGACCGCGGTCGCGGGCTTCGCCACGACGAACATCATGATGCTCTCGGTGTCCGTCTGGTCCGGGGCCGATGCCGAAACGCGCTACGCGTTTCACTTGATCTCGGCGCTGCTCGCCGTTCCCGCCGTCGCCTATTCGGGACGCATCTTTTTCTCGTCAGCGTGGCGATCGTTGATGAAGCGTACCTCCAGCATGGACCTGCCGATCTCGGTCGGAATCCTTCTGGCCCTCGGGCTAAGCCTCTACGATGCCTTCGTCGGCGGACCGCATGCCTATTTCGACGCAGTCACCTCGCTGATCTTCTTCCTACTGGCCGGACGGACCCTGGACCATGCGATGCGCAGCAAGGCGCGCGATGCTGTGACCGGCCTTGCCCGGATGATGCCACGGGGAGCAACCGTGGTCGCGGCCGACGGCAGCCGCGAGTTTCGCGACGTCGCCGAGATTGCGCCCGGAGATCTTGTGCTGGTGGCCCCAGGTGACCGCATTCCGGTCGATGGAACTGTCATCTCTGGCGAAGGCACCCTCGACCAGTCGGCGGTGAATGGGGAATCCGCGCTCGCGAGCGCATCGACTGGAACGGCCGTCCTGTCGGGCACGATGAGCATCGACGGCTCCTTCGCTGTCCGTGCGGACCGATGCGCAAAGGACTCTTTTCTGGCCGACATGGTGCGGCTGATGGAGGCGGCGGAGGAGGGCCGTGCACGCTATCGCCGAATTGCGGATCGTGCAGCAGCGCTCTATTCACCCGTCATTCATCTCCTTGCGCTCGCGACCTGTGGAGGCTGGCTCCTGCTGACGGGCGATTGGCACCTTTCCGTGACGGTGGCAATTTCCGTCCTCATCATCACCTGTCCCTGCGCGCTTGGATTGGCCGTGCCGATGGTCCAGGTCGTGGCAGCACGCCGACTATTCGACCTCGGAATCACACTCAAAGACGGCAGCGCATTGGAACGGCTTGCCGAGGTTGACGCGGTGGCCTTCGACAAGACGGGAACGCTGACGACAGGCGTTGCGCGGGTGATCGGCTACGATGTGTCCTCCAACGACATCCAGGCTGCAGCCGCGCTCGCAGCGCTCTCCCGCCATCCAGTATCGCGCGCGGTCGCTCAACTCTGCCCGACCGGCCTCCCCCCCGGCGTCCGCGATTTCCGGGAGGTCGCAGGCCTCGGCGTCGAAGGTCGCGTCAACGGGTCCTTGTACAGGCTAGGCAGGGCGGGATGGGCTGAGGAAGGCTCGGCGTCGATCGAGGCAAATACCTCGGCATGGCTGTCGAAAGACGGCCGGAACATAGGCTGGTTCGCCACCAGCGATCAAATCCGCATTGGGGCGGTCTCCGCGGTTCGGACGCTTTCGGGGTGGAGAATGCCGACGGAAATCATCTCAGGAGACCGCGCCGCCGAAGTTCAAAGGGTCGCCAAAGCTCTGGGGATCGGGACGACGCAGCACGGCATGGTTCCTGCCGAAAAGGTCGCTCGTCTCGAAGAACTCAACTTGGCAGGTTACAGTGTTCTGATGGTGGGCGACGGCCTGAACGATGCTCCCGCTCTCGCCGCCGCTCATGTTTCGATGGCCCCTTCGTCTGCGGCCGATGTCGGTCGCAGTTCCGCGGACCTCGTTTTCCTGCGCACGAGTCTGGAGGCCGTGCCTCAGGCAATAGGTATAGCCAAGGCCGCCGCACGGCTGGTCAGGCAGAACCTTGGCCTGGCGGTCGTCTACAACGTGCTTGTCGTTCCTGTCGCGGTACTTGGCTACGTCACTCCGCTGATGGCCGCGGTCGCCATGTCGACATCATCGATCCTTGTCGTCGCAAACGCGATGCGTCTCAATTCGCACCGGAACACGCGGCGCATCGACATCGAGTCCCGGCCTCAGGCGGAATTGATGGAGGCTGCATGAGCTATCTCGTCTGGCTCGTGCCGATCGCGCTGGGAATGGGCCTTGTCGGTCTAGCCGCCTTTTTGTGGTCCATGAACAGCGGTCAACTGGAAGACCTCGACGGCGCGGCCGAAAGGGTGCTTCTGAACCATGGTTCGGACTACCCCGCGTCCAGCAATGCTAAAGGACCCACGGCGGTGCAAGGCGCACGCCCGAAACTCGATGGACAACACCGAAGGGAGCGCGCATGACTTCAAAAACCGATTGGCCCGTTGACTGGGTTTCGGCTTTGGCATTCGCGTTGGGCGCCGTGGTCGTGGCTGTAGCCTTGGGGGTGCTCGCGATCAATCTGGCGACGATGCTGTCGCATCTTTGATGTTTGTGGGAAGGACACAATCGTAGCGATTGGAGAAGACAATCCTCGGACTGCGCCAAAACTCCAGCTACTTTTCTCACCATCCTGACAGCCATCGGCACCAACACCGCCCGGATGGTCTGGGCACTGATGACGAACGGCGAGCGGTACAGGGAGCCGGTCATCGCATAGAACGAGACAGGGCGAGCGATCGCTGACGAGGTTGGAAAGGGCGGATCAGGAGAACCCACTGGGGCCGCACTTCGAGTGCGAGCTTTCGATCGGGACCTGAGCCGCGCGAATGGCATTATGGCCAGCGGCAGATGAAAGGCCGCACTTGCAGGTCGGATACATGGCCGCACCAACCAGCAACTGCAGAATGCTCCAAGGAACCCCTTGCCAACGGAGAGCCGTCCATACACGGCCCCTTACACGACGTTTCGCGAACGCTCTGGCGAGTGCGGCCCTTAGTGCAAAGCATGCAGATGGAGCAATCGTGACTGCGACCCTTGATGCCGGGCCAGCCGCGATTGCATAATCCCCCGGGCATACTGCTGATCCATAGGCGGCTGTCTAAGTCGACAACATTCGACGTGATCCGGCATCTTCCGAAACAAGGCAAGGGTTGGACCTAGCTTTTTTCGCGGGCGAAAAGGCGGCGATGTTTGTCTCGGCGAGCGATTTGGCGGCTGCGAAGGTTAGTCTTCAAAACGTCGGTGCAAGCGCAAACACGGCTGTTAGACGTCTGCGTAGATTGCCTCGATCCGCACAGCTTCATCGTCGGTAAGGGCGGCGAACTCATTTTCGCGCGCCCGCTTCGACAGCTTGCCCCCGTTCTGTCGCAAGAACCGGTACAGCAGGTCGAGTACCCGGTCCGGCATGTCGACCATTCCTTTCACCTGTGCCTTGAAACTATCGTACCTCCGAAGGAACGCGGTCTCAGAAGGTAAGTCGACATCGATTGCGCGCGCGACGCATTCGAACAGGAACTCTGCCTGGGGCGTCGCATCGAAATAACGATAGAAGTCCGCCGTCTCGTTGAGGACCGCGACGTTACCCCGGTCAGTGGGGCGCCAGCGGATGAGCGGTAAAAGACGACGTGAATAGGTTTCCAACACGCGCCGGTAGTCGTCGATCCTATCAAGAATGACGGCCGATACGGGGAAGACAAGACCGGGTGGGTTGAAGCCGCGTTCGGCCAAAACATGATGCATAAGGTAGCGGTGGAGCCGGCCGTTTCCATCCTCGAACGGATGGATGTAGACGAAGCCGAATGCGAGAACGGCCGCGGCAAGAACCGGATCGAGATCCCGCGCGGCGCCACGATCAAAAGCCGTCAGGCCGTCGATCAGAGCAGGTAGATCCTGATGTCGTGCGCTGATGTGATCGGGAATGGGTGTACCGTTCTGACGATCGTGTTCGCCAACAAACCCGCCCTGATCTCTCAATCCGAGATGTACGAAACGTGCGTCTCCGATGACGATGCCCTGCAAGCGCTCCAATTCGGCGCGGTCGATCGGGCGACGGCCCGCCTCGCCAATCGCGTGCCCCCAGCGCTGAATGCGCTCCTGGGGCGGATCCTCGCCCTCGATCTGGAAGCTCGATCGCGAATCCTTGAGCAGCAGAAACGCCGCAGTGCGGGCAAGGAGGTCTGCGGGCAGGTCGGCCACGAGATGCCGTGCTTGGTCACTGAGATTGCGTGCGACAAACCGCTCCAGCGCCGGCGTGCGAAAGATCAGCGGGCAGTATGCGGGCGTACCAGGCAGATTGTTTTTCACGCGATGGCGTGACGATGTCGTCGCCTTGATTGCCCATTGCTGGTCGGGGTCGAGGACAAGTGCATAGCTTCCGAGCGTCGCGTCAGGCAGATCGAGCCGAGTATCGAGCAGCCATTCGTACAGGAACCAGATCCGCCGTGCGTAGGAGCCAGTTGGAGCTGCACGTATCAGGGCCGCAATCGGCTCGGGCCCCGTGGCAAAAAACAGCGCCTTGAGAACGGCAAGGTCGAGCCCTTCATAGCGAAGTGCAAAGGTGAGATGACCGCTGACACTGGGGGCTGGCCGGTGGCGTGGCGTATAGAGCTTCCATCCGTCAGCCTCGTAGACCTTGTGCCGCGGACCGATCGCGGCCAGGTGGAGCGGGATTGGTACCCCCAACTCGAAGGCGTCAATCAATGCGGCGTAACCGACCGGAATGGCCGCTTCGGGCAGTGGGCGCCCGTGAAAGGCGTTTACCGCCTCTGAAAATGGCTTTCGTTGTCCAATTTCCATGAATTTCGATACCGATCTATGAATGACACGCCCAATCGGACTATTTCATGAAAATTGATAACTTTCTACAACATTACCTGAAATCTGGTCTACTGCCGTAAACGACGGTTCCGACTATCACCGCTACGAAACCCTGTTTTCATTTGGTCACGCCGGGGCATACGATCACGAGGACGATGCCACCTATCTCGGCGGTGATGTCCGCATCGTCGACATTGGCGACGCCGACATCATCCACACCGATACGGTCAAGAGCCACGCCAATATCAAGCATGGGGTGCAGAAAATCCTGGCGGCGGGCGCACTCCCCGTCGTCCTGGGCGGCGACCATTCGATCAACATCCCATGCATCGATGAGTCGATCTCGCCGCTCATCAGCTTTCTTTATGACGCATCGCTGATGGGCGATGACGTGCCCTATATCTTGACCACGCCCAAGGGCGAGCTTGTGGAGCTGCCTTCTCATTGGGGGCTCGATGACTGGCCATAATTCGTCCAGTCCTTGGACCTGGACTACATGATGCCGGTCCGCGCCCCGCGCGCCGGCTTCGAGATCTTCCGCCAGGAGTTCGAGGCAGCCTATCTCTATGGCGGGCTTTGGGTGCCCGTGGTGCATCCCTTCCCCACCGGCAGGTTGGCAAGGTGGCATGTGGTAGCCGAGTTCCTGGAAGAGGTATTGGCCCGCGGAAACGTCTGGTTCGCTCCCATGGAAGAGATAGCGGCGCATGTGGCCAAGGTGACGCGGGAAGGAAGCTACAGCCCACGTCGCGTCGCCATACCCCAATATGATGGACTTGTCAGACCCGTATCAAAGTTTGGCTGAACCCGCTCGATCGGCGGGTCGTGCCTTGAACGTCAATTTCGAACATCGAACCGGGGAGGGCGAGCATGATCTCACGCGGCATCGGCTACGTGGTTGCGCAGCGGGATTGTGGCAGCGACTCTGAAAAGTTGGACCCACAGCCGTTGCCGAGGCCGGCAGAACCTCAAAGCGGCCTGCGCACGCTTTTGGTAATGGCCTTTGCCAGGGTTTCGGCCGCGCGAGATGGTTTGTTGCGCGGATAGGCGATGTGGAACATGTCTTCGAAAGTCATGCGCTCGGGGGCGAGCAGCCGCAGGCGGCCGTTGCGCACCCATTCGTCCGCATAGTGATCAGGCAGGAAGCCGATATAGGCGCCGGAAAGCAGCAGCAGCAGCGTTCCCTCCATATGCGGTGTCGCGGCCGCCCAGGTGAAGTTCGCGCCGCAGATCGTCTCGTTCAGCATGTAGGTGCGGCCGGCGAAGGATTGCGCCTCCAGAAGGTCGTCGCTGAGGTCGGCATCGGGTGTCGCAAAGAGCGGATGCCCATCGGCGCAATAGAGCTTCTGCATCTCGGAAAACACCGGCTGGCTGCGGAAATGCGGCGTGACGCTGCCGACCGAGGGCATGAGCACGATCTGATAGGTGCCATTCAGCAGGCCCTGATGCAGCACCTGCGGTGCGGCGACGTCGATCTCCAGATGCACGCGCGGGGCCTGGCCGTGGAAGGCCGCGAGGGCGCCCTGCAAGTCCAGATCGCGGTTGGTGATCATGGCGTCGACGGTGCCGAAGCTGAGATTGCCGGTCAGTTCGCCTTGCGCCTCGCCGATGCGACTTTGGAACTTTTCCAGCGAACCGAAGAGTTCCAGCGCCGACTCATAGACGAGCCGTCCCTCATCAGTGAGCAGGAAGCCGCTGCGTCCACGGCTGCACAGGCGCAGGCCGAGACGTTCTTCCAGATGGCGCATATGGGTGGAGATCGTTGCCTGCGTCATGCCAAGCGCCGATTGCGCGGCGGAGAAGCCGCCATGCTGCACCACCGAGGCGAACACCCGCAGGAGCCTGAGCTCCGCGTCTCCCAGCGACAGATTGAGGACGCGGTGGCGAACCTTGTTGATCATACATTGATTAATGCACAAGTGAACATGCAATCATAGATACTTTTACACGTATCAGCCTTTGGCACACTCCTTCCACCGTGGAGGAGAAACATGGCCAGCAATTCTTATGAGACCGGACGGCTGAACCTGCCGTTCGTCGGCATCTGCACCTTCGGCAAATATCCCTACCAGCCGGATTGGGATGCCATCGACGCCGACGTGGCGATCCTCGGCGCGCCCTTCGACTGCGGCACGCAATGGCGTGCCGGAACCCGCTTCGGGCCGCGGTCGATCCGCGAGGCTTCGACGCTCTTTTCGTTCGGCCACGGCGGCGCCTATGACCACGAGGACGACGTCACCTATTTGCCGAGCGGTGCGGTCTCCATCGTCGATATCGGCGATGCCGACATCGTCCACACCGACACTATGAAGAGCCACGCCAACATCGAATTTGGCGTTCGCAAGATCCTTGCCGCCGGCGCTCTACCTGTGGTGCTGGGTGGCGACCATTCCGTCAACATCCCCTGTATCAACGCCTTTGCGGAGGACTGCGCGAAGAATGGGCCGATCCACATCGTGCAGATCGACGCCCATCTCGACTTCGTCGACGAGCGCCATGGCGTGCGCTACGGCCACGGCAATCCGATGCGCCGGGCGGCGGAAAAGCCCTATGTCAGCGGCCTGTCGCAACTTGGTATCCGCAACGTGTCGTCTACGGCGAAGGAAGGCTACGAGGATGCCCGCAAGATGGGCTCCGACATCCTGTCGGTGCGCCAGATCCGGGCACTCGGCACCCAGGCGGTGGCCGAGCGCGTGCCTGCCGGCGCACGCTACTACGTGACGATCGACATTGACGGTTTCGATCCGTCGATCGCTCCGGGCACGGGCACGCCATCGCATGGCGGCTTCATCTATTATGAGGTGCTGGAAATCCTTAGCGCGCTCACCAAGCGCGGCACGGTCGTCGGTATCGATCTCGTCGAGGTTGCGCCTGACTACGACCATTCCGGCTCCACATCCATTCTGGCGGCGCAGGTACTGATGAACCTGATCGGCCGCGTCATGCATGCAAAGGCAACGTGAGGCCGCAGGCCTGCGAGGAGGAGGAGACATGGACGAAAACGTTCGCAACTATCTCGATCACTATGACGTCAGCGATGCGACCCGGCGCTTTCTGGCAAAACCCCAGAAGATGTTCATCGACGGGGCCTGGGTTGAAAGTGGCGATGGCGCAAGTTTCGACGTCTACGAACCCTCCACGGCAGGCTTGGTCAGCCGCGTGCCATCGGCCACGACCGAGGATCTCGACCGCGCCGTCAAGGCCGCCCGCCGCCAGTTCGACGGAGGCGCCTGGCGCCGCCTCAAGCCGCTCGAGCGCGAACGCCTGATCCATCGCCTCGCCGACCTGATCGAGGCTCATGCCGACGAACTGGCGGAGATCGAAGCCATCGACATGGGCAAGTCGGTGACCTTCGCCCGCGAGGTCGATATTCAAGGCACGATCGACACCTTCCGCTATTTTGCCGGCTGGGCCTCCAAGTTGCATGGACGCACTGTCGAGCCATCGCTGCCCGGCAACTACCTGGCCTATACCCGCAAGGAGCCCTTGGGCGTGGTCGCGGCCATCGTGCCGTGGAACTTCCCGCTCCAGACGATGGCCTGGAAGCTCGCCGCAGCCCTTGCGGTTGGCTGCACCACAATCGTCAAGCCGGGCGAATTGACCTCGCTTTCCACGCTGCGGTTCGCGGAACTGGTGCAGGAGGCCGGCATTCCGGACGGCGTGGTCAACATCGTGACGGGCCGGGGCAGCGTGATCGGCGCGGCCATGTCGACCCATCCCGGCATCGACAAGGTCACATTCACCGGCTCGACGCCTGTCGGGCAGGAGGTCGGTCGCACGGCGGTTGGAAATCTCAAGCATGTTACGCTTGAACTGGGCGGCAAATCCCCCGTCCTCGTGCTCGAGGACGCCGATCTGGCAAGTGCCGCGCGTGCGGTGGTCAATGGCGTATTCTTCAATTCAGGCCAGGTCTGCGATGCCGGTACACGCGTCTATGTCCAACGGTCGGTCCATGACGCATTCCTCGACGAACTTGTAGCCGTCACCCGTACCCTGAAGATCGCGCCCGGGCTGGACCGCGACTGCTACATCGGCCCCCTGGTGTCGGCGCAGCAGAAGAAGGTGGTCTCCGGATATATCGAGGCCGGTCGCCGCGAAGGCGCCGAGCTGATCCATGGGGGCAAGAGCCTCGACCGGCCGGGCCATTTCATCGAGCCCGCCATCTTCGCCCGCTGCAAACCCGAAATGAGCATCGTTCGCGAGGAGATCTTCGGCCCGGTTCTGGTGACCGACGCCTTCGACGAACTGGACGACGCGGTCGCGCTGGCGAACGACTCTCCCTTTGGCTTGGCCGCCGCCATCTACTCGAACGACCTGTCCCGAGTGCATGGGCTTGTTCCGCGCCTGCATGCCGGCTCGATCTACGTCAACGCCCACAGCACCATCGATCCTGCCATGCCGTTCGGCGGCTTCAAGGCATCGGGCTTCGGCAAGGACCTGGGGCCGGAGCAACTGGATTACCTCATGGAAACGAAGGCTGTCTGGATCACGCTGCCCTGAGCGGCAGAAAACACAATCCTCCGGCCGCCGCGTGTGGGCGGCCGGCTTTGAAGATTGGCGGCTGATGGAGCCGCGTATCGTCGCGGAAAGACGCATTAAGGCGCGGCGCGACAAGGGGAACGACCATGGAAAACGATACCGCCTGGCAAAACGAACTGGCGCGCCGCGCCCGCATTTATGAAGACATCGAGGCCCGTGGCCGCTTCGAGGGCACCATGGGCGCGCTCGACTATGCCGCTGTGACCGCCCTGACGCTTGTGCTCGTCGTCGCCTTCTGGTTCTGGGGGGCGTGAGATGACCGATCACATCGCGCATGGCACGCTCGTTACTATCGAAGCCGAACACGAAGAAGCTGCCCGCCACCGTGCCGCTGCCGAACGCGGCGACGCGCCATTGCTGCCTTCCGAGCGGCTGTGGGGTTTCTGGGAATTCACCTATGCCAATTCAGCACTTGCCATTGCTACCTGGGCGTTCCTGATCGGCGGTGCCATCGGCCTGTTCGTCGGACCGAAGGAGGGCATCGCCGCCATCGTGATAGGCAACATCGTCGGTGTGGTGCTGACGGCGCTCGCCACCACCACCATGTCCGGCCGCTACGGCGTCGAGCAGTTCGTCGCGCTGCGCAGCCAGTTTGGCTACAACGGCAGCCGCGTCGTCTACGTGCTGGCCGTGGTGGTGCTCACCATGGGCTGGCTTGCCGTGCTCGCCATGATGTTCGGCCGATCGATCGACGGCCTGATGGCACTAAGTGCGGGGGAGGCCGCCAACCCCACCGGCATCAAGATGATCATCGCCGCTGTCGGTGCCATCCTCGTCACCTGGTTCATCGTCGCCCGCGGGCCGACCTCGATCAAGTTCTTCAATATGGTCGTCTCGCCAGCCCTGGTGATCCTGATGGTGGTGATGCTCTATCTCATCCTCAGCCATCATTCCTTCGGCGAACTCCTGGCGATGCCGGCACTGTCACCGCCCTTCGAAGACAAGACGCTGAATTTCATCGTCGCCGTCGAGGTGAACCTCGCCGCCGGCTTCTCCTGGTGGCCCTATATCGGTAACCTGGCACGGCTTACCAAGAACGAGCGTACCGCCTTCTGGCCAAACATTCTGGGCATCTTCGGTGCCGCAGCACTTGGCGAGATCGTCGGCCTCTTGGCGGCCGTGGCGCTGGGGGAAAGCGACCCGACCATCTGGATGACCAAGATTGCCGGTCCCGTCATCGGCATCATCGCTCTGCTCTTCGTCGCCTTCGCCAACATGACCTCGATGGCGAACATTCTCTACACCTCCATCGTCGGCCTGAGGCAGGTCGGCACCGCCTCGGTGCGCGCCATTTCTTGGGGTACCGTACTCTTCCTGTTCTGCCTCATCCCGCTCGGTCTCGTGGTCGTCTATCCGCAGATGTACGACGGGTTCTTCATCTTCCTCGTCTGGACCTCGGCGCTCAATTCAGCACTCGCCGGCATCGGCATCGTCGACTACTTCTTCCTGCGTGGCCAGAAGCTCGACATGCGCAGCCTGCACGGCCCGCAGGAAAATGGTCCCTACCGCTTCTGGGGTGGCTTCAACCCCATCGGGCTCTTCGCGCTCGCCGTCGGCTGCATCGTCTATGTCGCCGTCTTCAACCCGCAGACGCTCGCGAGCCTGCCGGCATTCAAATACCTCACCGCCTCGCTTCCCGCCTGTGTCGCGGCGGGCGCGGTCCACTACGTGCTGACCCGGCTGTTCGCTCGCGGGCGCGGCTGGGGCCAGTATCCGTAACCTCGGGAACACCGTCATGACCGACAGCTACGACTACATCATCATCGGCGCCGGATCGGCGGGCTGCGTGCTTGCCAACCGGCTCTCCGAAGACCCTGATACGAAGGTCCTGGTTGTCGAATATGGCGGCAGCGACAAGTCGATCTTCATCCAGATGCCGACGGCGCTGTCCATTCCGATGAATGGTGCCAAGTACAACTGGAAATACATGACCTTGCCGGAACCCGGCCTGGACGGTCGCCGGGTGCATTGCCCGCGTGGAAAAGTCATCGGCGGCTCGTCCTCGATCAACGGGCTCGTCTACATGCGCGGCCACGCCAGCGATTTCGACGAATGGGAGGAGCGGGGCGCACGCGGCTGGCGCTACGCCAATTGCCTGCCCTATTTCCAGCGCGCCGAAAGCTGGCAGGACGGGGGCGACAGCTATCGCGGCGCCTCCGGCCCGCTTGCCACCAACGCCGGCAACAAGATGAAGAACCCGCTCTACCGGGCCTTTGTCGATGCCGGGGGAGAGGCGGGTTACATCACCACCGAGGACCCGAACGGACATATGCAGGAGGGGTTTGGTCCCATGCACATGACCGTCAAGGACGGCGTGCGCTGGTCGACGGCCAATGCCTACCTCAAGCCCGCGATGAGCCGGCCGAATCTCACAGTTGTCACCCATGCCATGACGCGACGCGTGCTTTTGGAGGGCAAGCGTGCCACAGGCATCGAATACGAACTGGGCGGGGAGCGCATCGTAGCAAAGGCCAGGCGCGAGGTGCTGATCTCCTCCGGCCCGATCGGCTCGCCGCATCTGCTGCAACGCTCCGGCATCGGCCCGGCTTCGGTGCTGCGCGAGGCCGGTGTCGCGGTGCTGCACGACCTGCCGGGTGTGGGCGAAAACCTGCAGGACCATTCCGAGGTCTACATCCAGTACGCCTGCAAGGAACCGATCACGCTGAACGGCAAGATGGGCCTGTTGAGCCGTGCCCTGATCGGCGCGGAATGGCTGCTGTTCAAGAAAGGACTTTCGGTCTCCAACCATTTCGAGAGCGGCGGTTTCATCCGCTCGGATGCCTCGCTCGCATGGCCGGACATCCAGTTCCATTTCCTGCCGGCTGCCATGCGCTACGATGGCAAGAAGCCGCTCGAAGGCCACGGCTTCATGGTACTGACCGGGCCGAACAAGCCGAAGAGCCGGGGCTATGTGCGGCTGCGTTCGCCTGAAGCGCATGAGCAGCCGGACATCCTCTTCAACTACCTCGATCGCGAGGAGGATCGCGAGGGTTTCCGCCGCTGTCTGCGGCTGACCCGCGAGATCATCGCCCAGCCCGCTTTTGACCGCTTTCGCGGCGAGGAGATCGCGCCCGGCGCCAACGTGCGCAGCGATGACGAGATCGACGCGTGGGTGCGCGAGACAATGGAAAGCACCTACCACCCGTGTGGCTCCTGCCGCATGGGCGAGGATGCCATGGCGGTGGTGGACAGCGAGCTCAAGGTGCACGGCATCGAGGGATTGCGGGTCATCGACAGTTCCGTCTTCCCGACCGAGCCGAATGCCAATCTCAACGCGCCGACGATCATGCTGGCCGAGCGCGCCTCCGACATCGTGCGCGGCAAGCCGCTGCTGGCTGCCTCCAATGCCGAGGTCGGCATGGCACCGGGCGTCGGCGTCACGCAGCGCAGCGGCACGCCGGTGCGCGCAATGCGCCAATAGGGAGAGGCAGATGATGTTGCGCGGCATGGGCTACGTCATCGCGCGCCGGGATCACGAAGATCCCGAGGAGCCGCATGATTGGGCGCTCTTCATCGAAGCCCTTTTCCGCAAATTGCGAATCCGCCTTGCTGGCCGGTCAGCTGGCCTCCCGGAAAAGTCGCAGGACCGGCCTCACTGCCGGGAGAGTGCTTCCGCGAGACGGCCGAGATAGGGCGTCATCCGCTCCGTGGGCACGCCGGCATAGCCGAGGATAAGTGCGCCGGGGCGGGGTGTGACGATCGCATAGTCGGATAGGGGATAGCATTGCAGCCCGGCATCGAGCGCGGCGCGATGCGCTGTCCGGTCGTCGCGGCCGTCTTCGAGCCAGGCGAGCGCGTTGAGCCCGCTTTCGGAGCAATCGACGCGCGCAAGCCCGCCAAGAGCTATCCGTCCGGCTTGCTGGAATGTCTCGCGGCGTTCGGCATAGAGGCTGCGCATGCGCCTGAGGTGGCTGGCGAAATGGCCGCCGCCGATGAATTCGGCAAGGGCGAGTTGGGTTTCCACCGGCACGCTGCGATGGATCAGGGCAGAAAGATTGCGGAAGGCGCCGACGAGCTGCGGCGGCAGCACGAGATAGCCGACGCGGATACCCGGATACAGCGCCTTGCTGAAGCTGCCCGCATAGATGACCCGGCCATGGCTGTCGACCGAGCGCATGGAGGGCAGGGGTGCTCCGTCGTAACGGAATTCGCTGTCGTAATCGTCCTCGATGATCCAGGTATCGTTCACCCGCGCCCATTCGAGGAGGGCAAGCCGGCGCGGCAGTGAGAGCGTCACGCCGAGCGGGTGGTGGCGCGAGGGCATGACGAAGGCAAGCCGCGCATCGGGATGGCGCGCCATGGCGCCAGCCACATCCATGCCGTCGGAATCGACTTCCACGGGGCACAGACGCAGCCCGAGCGTGCGGAACAAGTTGCTTGTGGTGACGGGGCCGGGATCCTCGAACCAGATGCCGTCGCCGGGATCGGCAAGCGCCAAGGCTGCGAGCGTGAAAGCGGCATGTCCGCCAGGCGTGATGACGATCTGTTCCGGATCGCAGGAGTCGCGCCGGTGCAGGGCGAGATATTCAGCGATCCTCTGGCGCAGCATCAATTCGCCCGCGACATCGCCATAGCCCATCGCGGCCCTGCCGCCGCGCGTCACCGCATTCCAGCATTTGCGCCAGACGGCGAAGGGAAACCGGTCGAGTGCCGGCTGGTTGGGCAAGAAAGGCTTCTGTTCCATCTGGCCGATATCGGCCGAGACGCTGCGCGACAGGGCGCCGATCCGCGACAGCCGTGGCGGCGCATCACCTTCGGCCGGCGCGAAGCGCGGTTTCGGCGATTGAGGGGGCAGGGCCGCGGAAACGAAGGTGCCTGCGCCCTGACGCGCCTCGAGGAAGCCCTCCGCCTTCAGGTTCTCCAGGACCCGCACCAGTGTCTGGCGCGACAGGCCAAGCTCCTGCGCGAGGATACGGCTTGCCGGCAGGCGTGTGCCCGCCCTGAGATGGCCGCGCAGGATCGCCATGCGCAACTGGTCCTGGACCTGGCGGAATTTCGGCAGCGCCGCTGCTGCGTCGAGGCGGAGGAAGGGCAGGATTGGGCCTTCGAACTGCTTGGCCAAGGGCGTGCCTCCAGAAAAATTGGTACAGTTATATGCACGATAATGGACGTTTGATTGTTGTCCAATTGTTACATGCTGTCCCTACACGAAAAAGCACCGATGCAGCCCCAGGACGCAGACAGGTGCAAGGGGAACCGGGCCGGGCGGAGAAGCCGACGACCGGATGCAAGGACCAAAGCAGCCATTGCCCACGCGCCGTCGAAGACGGCCAACAGGAGGATTCCATGAACCGCTTCGTATCTAGCGCGGCCAGCCGCGCATTCGTCTCGACGCTTGCCCTTGTCGTCGCCTTGCCGGGCCTGGCGAGCGCCGAGCCGTCGCAGGACCTCGTGGATGCCGCTACCAAGGAAGGCATGCTGACGGTCATCGCGCTGCCGCATGACTGGTGCAATTACGGTGAGGTCATCGCCAACTTCAAGGCCAAGTACACCGGCATCGAGGTCAACGAGCTGAACCCTGACGCGGGAACGGCCGACGAGCTGGAGGCGATCCGCGCCAACAAGGGCAATACGGGTTCGCAGGCCCCCGACGTCGTCGACCTCGGTCTCGCTTTCGCGCCGACCGCGGCTAAGGAAGGCTTGCTCCAGCCCTACAAGGTGGCGACCTGGGACGAAATCCCTGACAACATCAAGGACGCCAACGGCTATTGGTACGGCGACTACTACGGCGTCATGGCCTTTGGCGTGAACAAGGACCTGCTTTCGACCGCGCCGGCCGAGTGGTCGGACCTTTCCAAGCCCGAGTATTCTGGCGCGGTGGCGCTTACTGGTGATCCTCGTTCCTCGGCACAGGCGATCCTTGCGCTGATGTCGGCCGGTATTTCGCGTGGCGCCGAACCTGGCACGGACTCCGGTACCAAGGGGCTGGAACTCTTCGCCGAACTGAACAAGGCCGGCAATTTCGTGCCAGTGCTGGGCAAGGCCGGCACCATCGCCCAGGGCCAGACGCCGATCGTCGCCGCCTGGGATTACAACCTTTTGGCCTGGCGCGACGCGCTCAACGGCAACCCGCCGATGGAGGTGGTCGTGCCGACGAGCGGCGTGGTGGCCGGCGTCTATGTGCAGGCGATCTCGGCCTATGCGCCGCATCCGAATGCCGCAAAGCTCTGGATGGAATATCTCTATTCCGACGAGGGCCAGACCGGCTGGCTGAAGGGCTACTGCCATCCGGCGCGTTTCAACGCCATGCTGAAGGCCGGCAAGTTCCCGCAGGTCCTGCTCGACAAGCTGCCGCCGGCCGAAGCCTATGAAAAGGCGATCTTCCCGACTGTCGAGGCGCTCGACGCCAACAAGACCGCCATCGTCGAAGGCTGGGACAAGATAGTCGGCGCCAACGTGAAATAGGCCGCGTTCGGAACGGAGGCTCTCTTTGGCGGAGCCTCCGGCCGCAGCGCCTTGAGGAACAATCCGATGAACACAAGCGCATTATCCCTGCCAGCCACCTTGCGGCCACGGCAGATCATCAGCTGGTTCGGGGTCGCTCCCTTTTTCCTCTTCGCCCTTTTGTTCCTTATCTTGCCAACGCTCAACATCGTCGTCGGCGCCTTCCGCAATGCGCAAGGTCAGGCGACGCTGCAAAATCTTGGCAAGCTTTTCTCGCCCTCCATCCAGTCGGCCTTCTGGATCTCGATCGAACTCAGCCTGCTGACGGCGGTGCTCGGCTGTCTCTTCGGCTTCCTCATCGCCGCAGCCATCACGCTCGGTGGCCTGCCGCGCCCGTTGCGCAACGCCATCCTCACCTTTTCCGGTGTTGCTTCCAACTTCGCCGGCGTGCCGCTCGCCTTCGCCTTCATCGCCACGCTTGGCCGTCTGGGCTTCGTGACCATGCTGCTGCGCCAATGGTTCGGCATCAACCTGTACGGCTCCGGCTTCAGCATCGTCTCGTTCCTTGGCCTCGCGCTGACCTATCTCTATTTCCAGATCCCGCTGATGGTCCTGATCATCACGCCAGCGCTCGATGGGCTCAGGCGCGAATGGCGCGAGGCGGCCGAAAGCCTCGGGGCCAGCGGTTTTCAATACTGGCGCCTGGTGGCGCTGCCGGTGCTGTGGCCGTCACTGCTCGGCACGCTGGCGCTGCTCTTCGCCAATGCCTTTGGGGCCGTCGCGACCGCCATTGCGCTCACCGGCTCGTCGCTTTCCATCGCGCCCATCGTGCTCTTCGCGCAGATCCGCGGCGATGTTCTGAACGATCCACATCTCGGCTACGCCATTGCCTTCGCCATGATCATGCTCACCGCCATTGCCAACGGCATCTACATCCTCCTGCGCATGCGCGCCGAACGGTGGGTCAAATGACGGGAAAGCGCTTCTGGTCCTGGCTCGCCGTAACGTTCGGCGGACTCTATTTTCTGCTTCCGCTCGTGGGCATGTTCGATTTCTCGATGCGCATGCAGCGCGGCGCCTATTCCTTCGAGGCGTACCGCGTCGTACTTGCCGATCCGCGGTTCCAGCAGACCTTCGGCTATTCGGTCGTCCTGGCTCTGCTGACCATCGTCCTCGGCATCCTGATCGTCGTGCCGACCGCCTATTTCGTGCGGCTGCGTTTTCCCGGCCTCCGGCCGATCATCGAGTTTATCACGCTGCTGCCGCTGGTCATCCCGCCCATCGTCATCGTCTTCGGCTATATCCGCATCTACAACACCTCTTCCATCCTGCCGCTGACGGGAAGCTGGTGGGGCACAAACATCCTGCTGCTATTTGGCTATGTGGTGCTGTCGTTGCCCTACATGTACCGCTCGGTGGATACCGGCCTGCGCACCATCGACATCGCCAGCCTTACCGAGGCGGCACAGTCGCTCGGGGCCGGCTGGGCGCGCATTCTGACCGTCGTCATCCTGCCGAACGTCTTCGTCTCGGTACTGTCAGGGGCTTTCCTGACCTTTGCGATCGTCATCGGCGAATACGTCTTCGCTGCGCTGCTTAACGTCAATTCCTTCGGCCCCTACATGGTCTGGATGGGCGGCAACCGGGCCTACGAACCCTCCGCACTTGCCGTCATCGCGTTTGCCATCACCTGGGCATGCATGGGGCTGATCCAGCTTTTCACCCGCTTTTCCATATTCTCCATCGTGAGGCGTTGATCATGGCCTTCCTCGACATCCAGCATCTGGAAAAGGCCTTCGGCGCTATGCGTGTCGTCAAGGATTTCAATCTCGGCGTCGAAAAGGGCGAATTCGTCTCCTTCCTCGGCCCCTCCGGCTGCGGCAAGACGACGGTGCTGCGCATGGTCGCCGGCTTCGAGACGCCGACATCCGGTGCCATCTGCATCGAGGGACGGAACATAACCGGCCTGCCCGCCAACCGCCGCAACATCGGCATGGTGTTCCAGGCCTATGCGCTCTTCCCCAACCTGACGGTGGAAGAAAACATCGGTTTCGGCCTCAAGGTGGCGGGCGAGGGCAAGGCCGCGACCCGCAGCCGTGTCGGCGAGATGCTCGAGCTGATCGGCCTGCCGCAGCTCGGCGGCCGCTATCCTTTCCAGCTGTCCGGCGGTCAGCAGCAACGCGTGGCGCTGGCCCGCGCGCTCGCGCCTCGGCCACAGGTGCTGCTGCTCGACGAGCCGCTGTCGGCGCTCGACGCCAAAATCCGCATCAGCCTGCGTGAGGAAATCCGCCGCATCCAACGCGACCTCGGTATCACCACGATCTTTGTGACCCACGATCAGGAAGAGGCACTCTCCATGTCGGATCGGGTGGTGGTCATGCACCAGGGCATCGCCGACCAGGTCGGCACGCCGTTCGAGATATACAATCGGCCGACCACACGCTTCGTCGCGCAGTTCGTCGGTTCCTTGAACCTGCTCGACGCCAACGTCGTGGACGCTGCCGCCGGCAAGGTGCTGCTTGGCGACGTGCCCGTTTCACTGAACCGGCCGCTGCTCGGTCGCTCCGGCGAACGCATCTCCCTGGCTGCCCGTCCTGAGATCGTCACGCTGGGGCGCAGCGATGGAGACCATGTCGTGCTTGCCGGCCGGATCGCCGACGTACATTTCCTCGGCTCGGTGATCCGCATCCGCGTCGCAGTCGAAGGGGGCCTTCTCTCGCTCGACACGTTCAACCAGCCCGACCGGCCGCCGCCCTTGTTAGGCACGCCGGTCGAGGTCAGCGTGTCCCATCGCGACCTTTTGGTTCTCGCTGCCTGACCCTTTCACCCGAACCGACATCCAGCGAAGGAGCCGGCCGATTGACCGAGATGTCCTGGGCTGCCTTGGCAGTCCCCGATTGGCGGGCAAGAATTGCCACGCTGGCCGCTCCCCTCCGCATTGGGCTGGCGCAGCGGGCGCGCAGCGCGCCGCTGTTTGCCCATGCCTACGCCTTCCACCTCAACATGCGCTTTGGCGGAATGTCGCCGTTGCGCGTGGCCGAATTCGCCAGGGCGCAAAACCTGTCCGGTCTCAAGATCCACGTCGAGGATGGCGAGCAAGCAAGCCTGAGCCGTATGTCCGAAGAGGCGTTACACGCCTATGGCGCGGCGATGAAGGGTCTCGGGCTGGAGCTGCATGTCGAGACAAGCACGACGGGAGTGACAGGCCTCGCGGACGCGGTGCGCATCGCGCTCGCCACCGGCGCAACCTCGCTGCGCTGCTATCCGCGTTACGAAGGGCGCGTTTCCGAGATCATCGACCGCACGATCGCCGATCTGCGGCAGCTGGCGGCGTTCGATCCCGACGGGCGCCTACGTTTCACACTCGAACAGCACGAGGATCTCAAATCCGAGGAACTGGTCCGTATCCTGAAGGCGGTCACCAACCCGCGCCTCAGCCTGCTGTTCGATTTCGGCAACATGGTCAACGCTTATGAGCTGCCGCTGCCCGCGCTCGCGGTACAGGCGCCCTTTGTGAGTGAGGTCCACGTCAAGGATTGTCTCGTCCAGCCGGACCGCGGCGGCTGGGCGCATGTCGCATGCCAGTCCGGCAAGGGCCATCTGCCGATGCATGCGATGTTTGTTGAATTGCTGCTTCTGGGCGAGGAGCGGCCGCAGGTACTGGCTTTCGGGCTGGAGGAGGAGGAGGGCTATTTCGCACCCGCCTTGCGCTTTCCCTCGGAGGAGGCCGACCCCTTCATCGCTGCCCGATCCGCCAGTTTCACGCAGATCGGCTCCGGCGATCTGACGGTGCGCCTCCAGCAGGAAGCCGTTGCCGCCTGCAGGCAGGTCGAAACCATTCGGGCCTTGCTCGACGCCATAGCTACCGAAGCCGAAAGGACGCAAGGATGACCCACGAGCCTGCCTATCTGGCACTAGCCCATGCGATGGCCGATGCAGCCGCCGACGTGATCCGCCCCCATTTCCGAAAACGCCTTGCCATCGACACCAAGGCCGACGCCAGCCCCGTCACCGTTGCTGACCGGGACGCGGAAGCCACGATGCGGCAGATGATCGAGGCGCAGTTTCCCGACCATGGCATAAGGGGTGAGGAATTCGGTGCCTGCCGAACCGACGCCGAATGGATCTGGGTGCTCGACCCCATCGACGGCACCAAATCCTTCGTTTCCGGCTCACTTGCCTTCGGCACCCAGATCGCGCTTCTCCACCGAGGCAAGCCGGTGCTCGGACTGATCAACCAGCCGATCACGAGGGAACGCTGGTTCGGTACCGGCGAGATAGCTACCCTGAACGGGGAGCCGATCCACACCAGCGGCACGACAGCGCTCGACGAAGCGATCCTCTACACATCGGCGCTCGAACAGTTCGACCGATCTCGCCATGACCGGTTCTCCGCGCTGGCGGCAAAGGTCTGCTTCACTCGCTTTTCGCACGACTGCTACGCCGCCGGGCTCCTGGCACTTGGCGGGATCGATCTTCTCATCGAAAGCAACGTCTTCGACTACGATATCCTTCCGCAAATGCCCATCGTGCAGGCTGCGGGGGGCACCGTGACCGACTGGGATGGACGGCAGCTCGGTGATGCGTCGCGCTACGACACCGTGCTTATGGCGGCAAACGAGCAAATCCATCGGGCCGCACTGAAAGCTCTGCGTCCCGCATCAGCGCCATAGGAACAAAACTCTGCCAAAGATGACCGAGGGCTCGGCGGCCTGAAGACAGAAGGACAGCGCGTTTTGCAAGATGATGCGGTGCTGTGCATCGCCGGGAGGTCCGGCAGACAGCGAACCTCCCGATCCTCCTAGTTGATAGTGACCGCCATCACGCCTGGGCGGGCAATTTTTTCCCGAGCCAAGAAAAGCAGGATCACCACGAAGACCGCTTCGACCATAGCGAAGGCCATGAAGGCTTCAAAAAACGAGCCGCCCGAAGCCCTGATCACCAGGCCCATCATCCACGGAGAAACGAAACTCGCCGCCACGCCGAGGACTTCCGCATAACCAACTGCTACGGTCGCCAGTTCGTCGGCGTATTTCTCGGTGAGCAGGGCGAAGATGGCGCCGCCACCAAGTACCGCGATGCCGCTCAGGCCAGCCAGAACCAGCAGCCAGCCAAACGACATCGGATAGATTGCCGCAGCGGTGAAGGCGAAGGCGATCATCAGCGCCATCGCGGTGCCGAATTTGATCATGAAGACCTTGCCTACGCGGTCGGCTGCGTAACCGCCGACGACCAGGAACACCACCTGCGACAGCCCCATTAGCGTGCCGATAACAGCAGCGCTTTCGACTGGCATGTTCTGCACGGCGATGAAGGCCGGCACGACCCAGGTCGCCGTTCCGGCAATGGCGAAAGTGCAGGCAGCGATGCCCAGACCCCCAACGATGATCCACTTCGAGCGGAAGATGACGCTGATCGGGATCGATGCGCCACGCGGCAGCGGCGGCTCCCAGGCAAAACCGTTGATGCCTATCTCGGCCGGCCCATTGCGGGCGAAGAGGCAGTTGATGAGAGCGACGATCAACGTCCCGCCGGCCAGAACAGCGAAGAATGTACGCCAGCCAAAGGCCATGGTCAGCGGAATTCCAAGCGCGAAATCAAGCGTGATCGCCAGGCTGTATGCCGCCAGGATGAGGCCGATGATGCTGCCGCGTCGAGACTGCGGAAACCAGCCTATGACCAGCTTCATGTTGCCGAGAAAGATCGCCGCGTCGAAGAAACCAATCAACAGACGTAACGCGACCAGCTGGCCATAACTCTGCACATAGATCTGCAGGACCATGCCCAGGCCGGTGCCGGCAAGTCCGATCAAAAGCATCATGCGCGCCGTCATGTGCCGGCTGAAATGCGACCACACGACCATGCCGATGCCGTAGGTCAACGCGAAGATACCCTGCGCGAAACCGGCTTCGGCCGGGTCGAGTTGCAGGGTTTCGGAGATGAATGGAATGACTGCTGCGAAGGCATACCAATCCGCCGCAAGAAAGACCTCGCACACCAAGGCGAGTGCAAGCATGCCGATTTGCCATCGCCGGATGCGCGACCGGTCGTTTTCGGTAATTGTGTCCCAGTTCATCGTCCGTCCCCCGTTGGAAAACCTGGTTTTTGCGTGAGTGTGGTCGCCTATTTTTGCAGCTTCGTTCGAGCTGCGGCCCATTTCCGCGGGGGTTCCGCCTGCGGCGACTGAGACAGGCGGAAAGATGTGTCGCCGTCAGGACTGCGGCGGCAGGAAATTGACCTCGTGTTCGGCTGCGATACGCACGACTTCAGCCGGATCGCCGACATTGTGGATGCGGTCGAACAGTCCGCGCAGGACCCGCGTCGGCGAGACCCAGAACAGGCAGCGCACAGTGCCGGAAGACTTGTTGAAGATGCCGTGCGGCTCTCCCATCGGCATGCGGATCAGGTCGCCTGCGGTTGCAATCACTTCCTTGCCGTCGAGCCAGAGGTCGAGGCGGCCCTCGAAGACCGAGACAAACTCGTCCTGGGTCGGGTGCATGTGAGGGGGAACAAAGGTGCCTGGGGGCAGGATCGCGTGCCACGCCATGGAGGCATCCGATTGTTGTTTCAGAGTGTATGTCTGGCCAAGAATACTCCAGACGGTGCCGTCATAGGCTTCGTCGCTTTTTGTCACACCGGCCTGCATTACAATCATGATGTAGTTGTCCTTGTGAGTTGGTGTTCGTCGTTAAGGGTGCCGTCAGGCGTCGAGAAAATCGCGGAGCAGGGTGGTCGCCTGGGGCGCTTCCTCGAACAGGAGATGCCCGGCGCCTGGGACCAGCTCTAGACGGGAAACGGGGATGGACTTCAGCCAGGCGTCTGCCTGCGCAGCCGGCCGCATTCGGTCCTCGCTGCCCCAAAGCAGCAAGGTGGGAGCAGCAATGCGATGAAGCCAGGCACCCAGTTTCGGATTACCTTGCGGTTCGATGGCAAGCAGGCGACCGAGCGCCGCCATCTCGCGCCCAAGCGACGCGCCGAATGTAGGGTCTTGGGTCGTTGGAAAATATCCCAGCGCGACGCGCGGGTCATGGGTCAAATAGCCGGGAAGTTCTGGCGGGCTGACGGTGGACAGGTCGGGCGCGGGGTGTTCGCGCACGACCAGAC
The DNA here is from genome assembly GCF_014863355.1 of Aminobacter carboxidus. GTDB lineage: Bacteria > Pseudomonadota > Alphaproteobacteria > Rhizobiales > Rhizobiaceae > Aminobacter > Aminobacter carboxidus. Next base: position 231,944 of record NZ_JACZEP010000005.1, read on the forward strand.
CCGCCGGTGAAATCAGTGCCAGCCGACGCAGACGGCTGCTTTGCCGAGCCGCATACTCGGCTGCGATCCAACCGCCAAGCGAGAAGCCGGCAAGGTCGAACGCTTCAAGCCCGAGCCGGTCAATCAGATCGGCATAATGCAGCACATAGTCGTCGATTGAGGTGATGCGATCGTCGTCTGCCGAGTCACCGAACCCTGGATGATAGGGAATAATGACTTTCGCGCCCGTAGCCAGCGTGCGGGCGAATTCGAAGCCGGTAAACGTACCTGCGCCATGCAGGAAGACCAGAGGAAAGCCCTCGCCGATACTGTGCACGATGGTGCGAATGCCGCGGATCTCGTACTCGGCGCGCTCAAAACCTTCCAAGGCCGGAAAGGGTCCGGGTTGCAGTGTCATGATCTGAAAACTCCCTGTTTATTCGGCGGCGACACAGCATGGCCGCCCGGCGAGGCCGGCAAACTGGTCGACCGCGTCGATAATGCGCTTGAGCACGATGGGATTGCTTGGAACGCCATCGGTGAAGTCGGTTTCGCTGGCATAGATCGCTGTCGGGATGGTGCAGGCTTCGAAAAACCCGAAAAGCGGTCGAAGCTGATGTTCAACGACGAGGGAATGGCGCATGCCGCCGCCCGTTGCGGTCAGAAGCACGGGTCGGTTGATCAGCGCTGACGGATGGACAAGGTCAAACACATGCTTGAACATCCCGGCATAAGAACCCTTGTAGACCGGGCTGCCGACGATCAGCGCGTCGGCGTTTTCGATCGCCTCCACAATCGATCGGGCCTGTTTGTTCAATCCGGCCGGTGAACAGGCGGCCAACCCTTCTCCGGCGTCCACCAGGTCGAATATCTCGACGGAAAAGCCATGGCGCTGGCGGATTTTTTCGGAAACGGCTTCGACAAGCGCACGTGTTTTCGACGGCCTCTGCGCGTTGCCGCAGAAGCCGATGACTTTGACACCGGTCATCCAGATCTCACTCCCGTATGGAACCACCAGGTCTTCATCGACCTGTTCGGCGGTTCGCCAACTCCCATAAGCGCTCAGTTTCCGAACGGTAAGCTGCTTGGGCAAGCCCCCCAGTTGAGGGGGTTGCTGACGCAACGCCCGGTTGGAACAGTGCAGCGAGAAAGCGCCTGGCACGACCGGCAAGGCGCAGACCAACAAGGGTGGAGCCTGTGAACATGTCAGTCGTCGAGTTCAAGAAAACCGGAAATCCGTCGCTGGCCGAGATGGCCGCCCATGTCGAAAACATCCTGCCAGCGATCGAGGCGGCTGCGGAAGAGAGCGAACAGCTGAACAGGCTATCCGATGCGACATACATGCTTTTGCGTGATGCAGGTCTCTTCAGCATGATGATGCCGAAGGAGGTTGGCGGTGCTGAACTTTCTCACGTCGACGCGATGCGGCTCGGCGAACGCGTGGCATGGGCGCATGGTTCTGCCGGCTGGTGCGTGATCGTGAACAACGCTGTCGGCGGTGTGATGTCGCTGTTTGTCTCAGAGAAGGGCGCAGCCGATATTTTCGCCGAGGGTCCCGATGTCATGGTTGCCGGAAACGGTGTGCCGCGAGGCTATGCGCGGCCGGTCGAAGGCGGCTACATGATCCGCGGCAACTGGGCCTATGGCAGCGGCATTCATCACGCCGCCTGGATCCATTCTGGCTGTTTCGTTACCGAGGCGGACGGCAAGACCATGGTCAAGCAAGCCAATGGTCAGCCGGAAATCGTCATCACCCATCACCCGCGCGAGACCATCGAGCTGAAAGGCAATTGGGATGTGCTCGGTCTGCGCGCCACAGGCAGTTTTGACTACACGCTCAAGGATGCCGACGAGCTCTTTGTGCCCAAGCACCTCTGTTATGGCTTCAACGACGGTAATGCCAAGCGAGGCGGCCTGCAGGGTAGTCTCGGGCTGGTTGGCTACACGGCCTGGGGTCACACGACATGGGCGCTTGGCGTCGGGCGGCGCATGCTCGACGAACTTGCCAAACTGGCTAAGGTTCGCGTCGACGCGTTTGGCAAGATGAATGAGAGCGCGACCTTCAAATATGAGTTCGCCCGGGCTGAGGCGCGCTTCCGTTCGGCACGTGCCTTTGCCTATCAGGCCTGGGCGAGCATGGCCGAAACCTTCGATGCCGGCCGCAACGCTTCTGTCGAGCAGATCGCCGATGTGAAGCTTGCGATGCGTCATGTCCATGACGTCATCTCCGATGTCGGCACCTTCGCCCACCGTGCGGCGCGCGGCGCGTCACTTCACAACGGAACCATGCAGCGTTTCTATCGCGATATCCATTCGGGTACCCAGCACATCCTGATGGCTGACGAAATCGTACAGGAATGCGGACGCGTCTATCTCGGCGCGGTCAAAGCCGACGCAAAATGGGGAGTCTTTGGTGTGGATGGCTAGATAGTCGCGCAAACGGCAGTCTTCGCCGCCGCAGTCAGCTTGATTTTTGCCGAGGTTGCTTGAAACTCCCGCCTCGGCAGAAACGCTCGCGCACCGCGCGGAGCCTTGCCACACGTTCCTGACAAGCTCGAAAAATGAGCAGCAGGGCTGAGGAGGAAAAAATGATGTCGGGGACATCGGCTGGACGATCGAACTATTCGACGGGAGAAGTCGGCCAAGCCGTGCTGGCCGTTGCTGAAAGCCGCTCACTCGAGGCTCTTGGCGAGTCATGTCACCGCGAAATCGGCAAGCTTATGGGATCGCCCACGGTTGGGCTTTACCTGTTGGATGATCACAAGCCGAGCCTTGTCTACAGCAAGCAGGCGCCTGAGGGCTTCATCCGGGAGTACAGCGATGAATTCGACAAATACGACCCGCTGCTCGCTTATATTTTCGAGAAAGGCCGGCCTGTCGACGGGTCGACGGTGGTCGGTTCGTCTGGCTGGCAGCACTGCAATAATTTTCAGTTGCTGAGGCGCTGGGGCTTCAAGCACTGCATGGCCGGGCCGCTTCTGGTAGAGGGTCGCGTGGTTGGCGTCGTCTACACCGCCAACGGCGGTGAGACGGGACCCTATCGCGCTGAGGCAGTCGATAGCATGGATATTCTCTGCCGGGCCGGTTCGCTCGCCCTTGCCACCATGGTGGAGACTGGCCGGCTCCGCGGTGCGCCGATCGGCTGGATAGCGCAGTCCAGCGTTGCGTCGCGCCATGAGCGGACGATCGGCGGGGCATATGCCTTAAACCAGTTGCCGGCGCGATCGCGCGAAGTGGCGCTTTTGCTCTGCCGCGGCCAGTCCAACAAACAGATCGCGCGGGCGCTGGGGATTTCCGCATATACGGTCAAGGATCATGTCGGCAAACTCTGCCAGCGACTTCACGCCCACAACAGAACTGAGCTGGTCCAGCTACTGCTGACGACGCACTAAACCCACCATCCAGACGGTAAGCAGCAACAACACCGCAAGCGTCGGCCACATTCGAATACGGTCTGGATTTGAGGATGCGGTGTCCGCAAGTGGGGTCGGCACCGATAGCCGATGTAGATGATGCTGGCCTCCGTCGGAGGCGATCAGACATGCGGGCGAAACCGCCAGCAGCGCTCGGACATCATTGCCCACATTCACCAAGAGCTTGCGACATGGAATGATCCGCAGACCGTCCTTGTCCATCAACGCCAGGTGTCGGAGGACTCGCCGCCTTATGCCTGCCGTTGCGTCTTGCCGTTGCGCCCGGCTGCCCGCATCGCGTTCAGCTGCAGGTCGAGTCCCTGGGCAATATGCTCGCGCATTGCCCGGGCCGCCACGTCGCCGTCGCCGCTGTGCACAGCATCCAGCAGGTCAAGATGCGCACGAAGCGATTCTGCCAAGGCGCTGCCACTCATGGTCGAGGCGAACACATGGAAAGAGATGCTTCGGTTCCACATCAGGTCGAACATCTCGAGCAGGTAGCGGTTTCCGGTTTGCGAGACAAAGGTTCGGTGGATGGCCTTGTTGGCCTCATAATATTCGGCAGCGGTGGTAACTTGGCGCGCCTCTTCCGTCCGGATAACCTCGGCAATCCTTTCAAAGGCAGCCTCGTCCTTGGCCTCCGCCAAGAGACGCGCGCTGTAGCCCTCGATCGACTGCCGGGCGGAATAGATCTCGCGCGCATCCTCGTCGGAAATCAACCGTAGCGCAAAACCGCCGCGACCAGCAGTTACCAGCACACCCTCTTGTTCCAGCCGCAACAGCGCCTCGCGCACCGGGGTGCGGCTAATCTGGAACTCGGCGGCGAGCTTCTCTTGGACGATCCTATCGGAGGGCGCGATGATCCCGCCAGTTATCGCCAGCAGGATTTGGCGGTGGACCTCGTCTGCGAGCCGCTGGTTGTAAACGATAATTGGCTTAAACTCTGCCAATGAAGGCCCTTTCTTGAATTGGTCCAACGAAGTGCTCCACCCACCTTTAGGTTTGCACTATTGCCATATGCGGGCAAGATTTCTGTGCGGCAAGTCGTCAGCCGTGGAAATCGATGACCGTGCGGATGCCGTCACCGCGCTTCATCGCCTCGAAACCCTCGTTGATGCCGGCAAGCGGGATGCGCGCGGTGATCATATCGTCCAGGTTGAGCCGCCCGTCGAGGTAAAGCCGCACCAGCCGCGGCACGTCGGTGCGGAACTGGTTGGAACCCATATCGCAGCCCATCACACGGCGTTCGGCAATGAAGTGAGCGAAAGGCAGGTCTATCCGCGCGCCGTCGCCCATCAGGCCGACCATCACTGTCGTGCCGCCCTTGCGGGTCATGAGGAAGGACTGCTCCACCAGTTTCGGCGTTCCGACCGCCTCATAGGCCACATGCACACCCTTGTTGTCGGTAAGCGCCCGCACCTCAGCCACCACATCTCGCCCGGTGGGATTGATCGAGGCAGTTGCGCCGAAACGGCGGGCCGTTTCCAGCCGGGCGTCATTGATATCGATGGCGATCACATCCACCGCACCGGCAATGCGCGCACTTTGCAGAATCGACAGCCCGACCGCTCCGCAGCCGACCACCGCGACGGACTGGCCGGCCTGAACATTTGCCGTATGCACCACCGCGCCAAAGCCCGTGGTCACACCACAACCAATCAGCGCTGCGCGGTCGAGCGGCATTGCCTTGTCGATCTTCACGATGGCGTTCTCGTGCACGAGGAGCCGCTCGGCAAAGGCCGAGAGATTCATGAACTGGGTGACAGCATGGCCAGCTGATGACAGGCGCGAGGGCTCTTCCTCAGTCCGCACCAGATGATCGCCACCCTCGCAGATCGAGGGGCGGCCCGAGAGGCAGAATTCACAGCCGCCGCAAAAGGCCGAAAGGCAACCGACAACGTGGTCGCCTGGCGCGAAGGCAGAGACCCCCGCGCCCACGGCCAACACCACGCCGGCCGTCTCATGGCCAAGGATCGCCGGCACCGGCACTGGCAAATGGCCTTGCATGAAATGCAGGTCAGTGTGGCAAAGCCCAGTGGCTGCGACCTCCACCAGGACCTCCCTGAAACCGGGATTGGCGTGACTGACGGTCTCGATCTCGAGCGGTGCGCCGAAGGCGCGCAGGACTGCGGCTTTCATTGAAAATCCCTTGGCTGAAAGGCTCAGCGGTGGCGGTTCAGGAATGCTGTGAGCGCGGTGTTGACGGCAGCCGTGTTTTCTACATTCGACAGATGCCCCGCACCGGGGATCACCTGCATCTCGGCACCGCCGATGCGCGCAGCGATCTCGGCCGAATAGGACGGTGGCGTTTCTCCGTCCTTCTCGCCGACCAGTACCAATGTGGGTGTTGCGATGCGCGGCAGGTCTTCAAGCCCGTCATGTCCGCCGATAAGCCGGGTGCACAAGGCAAGCCCTTCGGGACGGGCGCGCGCCATAGCTCCGACGCCCGCAGCGCGGATCGCCTCGGGCGTGTCGGGCGCCATGATGGCGCGAACCATTCCATCGGCGAATTGGTGCACCGCGATGCCGCTGGCGAGCTGCGCGAGGATCGGTTCGATGAACTCTTCGGGCCGCATGGACGATCCAAAAGCGAATTTTGGCGAACTGTCCATGATTGTCAGGCTCGCAGCCATGTCCGGGTGGCGCGCGCCGAACGACTGCAGAATCATTCCACCCACCGACAGCCCCACAAGATGCGCTCGCTCGACCTGCAGCTTCTCGCGCAGGAACTGGGCAAGAAGATCGGCCATCTCGGCCATCGGAGTGGTTTCGGAGATCGCTGCCGAGCCGCCGTAACCGGGCATGTCCCAGGCGACGCAGCGATGCGTCCCGCGCAAGGTCTCGATCTGCGGCCACCAGGAATCCGCCGATCCAGCCATGCTGTGCAGGAACACCACAGGGCTGCCGACGCCTGCTTCGACATAGCACGGGAGGTCGATACCGCGCTTGTATGTGGGCATGAAAGTCTCCTCCCGACAGCTGGATTTCTGGACCAAAAGTTCCGCCGCCGTCTCTGCAACAAGGTATTGAATACTGAATTCAGTGCTGCTAAGCAATGGAAATGTGGCCGCCAGGGAGGAATTGGACGGCCGCGGCACAGGGAGGATTCATGCAGCAACGGCAAACACTTGCTTGGGATTTGTCCAATCCGGCGTTGTTCGATGCCGGCATTCCACAGGCCGCTTTCGCGCGGTTGCGTGCCATGAAGGGGCTGGCGTGGAATCCGATCGATGGCTCGGAAACGGATGGTTTCTGGTCGGTCGGCCGGTTCGACGATGTCGTTGCAGTGTCCCGCGATACCGAGCTGTTCAGCTCGGCTGTGGGTCACATCCAGATCTATTCGATCGACGATGACGCCCTGGAGGCGCGCGCCTCGATGATCGACATGGATCCGCCGATGCATAGCCGCCTCCGGCGGCTCGTGAACCCCGGCTTCATTCCCCGTGCGATCCAGCGCTACATCCCCACGGTGCGCAAGCGCGCGGCCGATCTTTTGGGCGCCATGCAGGCGCAAGGCGGCGGCGACTGGGTCGGGGGGCTGTCGAAACCGATCCCGATCGGCATCATCTGCGACATGCTTGGCGTGCCCGAGGCCGACCGAGACCTGATGATCGAATTGACGGACCATCTGGTCGCCGGCACATCGGCCGAACCGCTGGATCCGCATGCCTATGGCAACACCACGCCGCTGCGGCTTTTACCCTTCAACAGCCCGGCCGCCCACGCGCTGAGCGAATATGCCCGCAAACTGGGTGAGGAGCGCCGCGCTGTGCCTCAGGACGACCTGGTGTCCCAGCTGGTCTCGACCGAGATCGAGGGCGAGCGGCTGACCGACAACGAGTACACCAATTTCTTCCGCCTGCTGATCTTTGCCGGCAACGAGACGACGCGCACGGCGATGTCGCATCTGGCGTTGCTTGTCGCCAAGCATCCCGATCAGTTCGAGATGCTGCGCCACAATCGCGACCTCGTGTCGAATGCGGTGGAGGAGGTCGTGCGCTATTCTTCGCCCATCCTCTACTTCCGCCGCACCGCCACCCGCGATACCGAACTGTCAGGCACGCCGATCAAACGCGGCGACAAGGTGGTGATGTGGTATGCCTCGGCCAATTTCGACGAGACACGCTTTCCCGATGCACTTCGTTTTGATGTGACGCGGCCCAAGCTGCCGATTCATGCCGGGTTCGGCGGCGGCGGCGTGCATACTTGCCTTGGCGCGGGGCTGGCACGACTGGAACTGATCGAGCTTGTCAACGAAATCCTCGACCGCAACCTCAAGATCGAGATTGTGGGCGAACCGGAATATGTGCAGACGAACTTCGTCAACGGGGTCGAGCACCTGAATGTGCGGCTTTCGGCATGACCGGCAAGTTTCACGCCTACACCGTCCTGTCGCGGCACGAAGAAGCCGTCGGCATCTCGTCTTTCTGGCTGCGCCCCGAGGGCGCCATGACAGCGCGCGGTGGCGAGCATCTGATCATCGAGGCGCTTGTTGGCGATGGCAGCTGTGCGTTGCGGCGCGAGTATTCGGTTTCCGGGCTTTCCGACGGAGCGTTCCGGCTGACGGTCAAGCGCGAGGGGGCACCTAAAGGGCAGCCCGCTCTGCCGCCGGGATACGTTTCAAACTGGCTGCACGATGAGGTGAAGCCGGGCGATGTCCTGCGCGCTTCGGCGCCGCGCGGCGAGTTTCGGTTGCGCGAAGGCTCCGACAAGCCGGTGCTGCTGTTCAGCTGCGGGGTAGGGATCACGCCGATGATGCTGCTGGCCAAGGAATTGGCAGGCTCGGCGCGGCGTGTGGCCTTTGTCCATGTCTGCCGCGATGGCGCACATCATGCATTTGGACAGGAGATCCGCGAACTGGCGGCGCGGGCGGCGAACATGAGCGTGCATATTTGCTATAAGTACGGCACCTCCGATTGTGCCGGCTGCGACAGCACGGGCGACCTGGACCGTGACCGACTGGCAGCACTTCTGCCCGGGGCCGGTTGTGAGGTTTATCTCTGTGGGCCGGGCGCCTTCATGCAACGCGCCTATGACATGGCGCTGGACCTGGGCGTCAGGGCCGAAGATATCCGCTATGAGCTGTTTGGGCCCTCTTCCGACTTCACCCCGCGCCATGCTCCTAGCAACGGCACGAGCGACGGCCCCCTCGTGACGTTCACCAAGTCCGGAGTCTCGGCGCGCTGGTCCGCTGATGCCCCCTCGCTTCTGGATTTTGCCGAGGAGCAGGGCCTCTATCCCGATTATTCCTGCCGCGCCGGTAGCTGCGAAAGCTGCAAGACACGCGTGGTGAGCGGCGATTTCGACTATCCGGTCGAGCCGTTCGAGCGGCCTAGCGAGGGGTATGTGCTGCTCTGCTGCGCGCAGCCGACCTCCGATCTGGTGCTGGAGGTCTGATGCGCGCAGGAGCAACAGCCGGCACGTGACTATGCCTTCGTCGTGTCTGGAGGGATGCGGCGGAAGAGGCGAATGAAACCATAAGGGAGGGAAGTTCATGTCTATTCTGGAGGCGGGCAGCGGACAGCTGCGCAAAGATGCCATGGGCATCTGGCACATCGTCTTTTTCGTCGTCGCAGCCGCCGCGCCACTGGCGGTGGTGGTGGGCGTTTCGCCTTATGCTTTCGCTGCCGGAAACGGCACGGGTGTTCCGCTGACCTTCATTCTGGTGGGCGCGATGTATCTGCTGTTCAGCGTCGGGTTCACCACAATGAGCGCCCATATCGGCGGGGCGGTGTCCTTTTACCCCTACATCGCCAAGGGTCTCGGCAAGCCTATGGGCGTCGGCGGCGCGCTGATCTCGATCGCGTCCTACATCGCGGTCCAGCTCATGGCGATGACGCTGTTCGGCATCTTCTCAAATGCAATCGTAACGCAGTACACCGGGCTCGACATTCCCTGGTGGATCTATTGCCTCATGCTCAACGTAGGGGTCTATCTCTGCGGCATGCGCAAGATCGAGTTTTCGGGCCGCGTGCTGGGCGTGTTCATGATCGCCGAGGTGGTGGTCTTGTCCCTGCTGGGCATCGCCATTCTGGTCAACGGCGGGGGACCGGAGGGCATCACTCTGGCGCCGTTCGGGTTCAGTGCGGTGAACTCAGGCAATCTGAGCCTTGCGTTGGTGTTCATCGTCTCCGCGTTCATCGGCTTCGAGGCCACCACGATCTTTGGCGAGGAGGCTCGCGAACCGCGCAAGACCATCCCCATCGCCACCTATCTGGCTGTCGCCATCATCGCGGTCTTCTACGCGTTTTCGACTTGGGCCATCGCGCTTGATTACGGCCCCACGAACATCGTTGCGGCGGCAGAGGCAAATTTCACCGGGCTCTATCAGGTCTCGATGGAAAAGCATCTCGGCGGCTTTTCCGGTGTGGTGCTGCAAGTCTTGATGATCACCAGCCTCTTTGCCTGCGTCCTGTCGTTCCACAATACGATCAACCGCTATTTCTTCGTGATCGCGCGTGAAGGGCTTTTGAACGCCAAGATGGCCGCGACCCATGCCGAACATCAGTCGCCGCAGACCGCCGGCATCGTGCAAATGATCATGGTGGCTGCGATCGTGCTGGTGTTCGCCCTGGCGGGGCTGAAGCCGGAAGTGATTGTCGGCCTGTGCTCGGCCTTCACGGCTATTGGCATCTTGATGATCCAGTGTGTGGTCTCGGTTTCGGTGATCGCGTTTTTCAGCAAGGATCATCGCGGCGTGAATGCCTGGCGGCGGCTGATCGCTCCGGCGCTGTCGACGATCGCCCTGGCGTCTTGCCTCTACCTGATGGCCAGCCATCTGGCGCTGGTCAGTGGCTCGGAATCGATCTTCGTCCAGGCCTATCCGATCATCATCGCCGGGATCGGCGTGATTGGCATCGTGTTTGCCCGCTGGCTGAGGACCGCCCGACCCCAGACATACGCGAACCTCGGCCGCGTATTCAACTGACGTCAAAAGACCACGCCGCCGGAGTCGACCTCCGGCGGCCGCAGCAACCAGAAAATTAGGGAGCGGTGGCCGGCAGGTCGCCAATGAAGCAGCGATGAGCAATCAAGCAAGCAATCACAGCAAGCCCATCTTCGACCTGCCCCCGGGCACTCATACCGTGTCGTTCGGATTCGGCGACATGAACGGTATCATGCGCGGCAAGCGCATTCCGGCGGCGCATTGGCCGTCAGCCTGCGAGAACGGCATCGCGATCATCGGAGCGATGTTTGCGATGGACATGACCTGCGACATCTGGGAAACGCCGTTCTGCGGTTTCGACAACGGCTATCCGGACATTCACATGTTTCCGCTGGCCGCCCCGGTCGCCTGTCCTTGGGAAGAAGGCGTGGCGATCTGCCTCGCCTATACCGAAGGCATGGATCACAAGCCGGTTCCGGTCGACCCGCGCAATGTGCTCAAGCGCCAGGTCGAGCGCGCCAAGGCCATGGGCTTTGACGTGCTGGTCGGCACCGAGCTTGAATTCTACCTGGTCGACCCGGAAACCAAGTTGCCGAAAGTAAAAGACAATCAGGTCTACGGCATCAATCGTTCGGCCGAACTTGAACACGTGCTTGGCCCGATCCGCAACCATTTGACGGCCATCGGCATTCCGATCGAACAATCAAACCCCGAATATGCGGCCGGACAGGTTGAAGTGAACATCCGCTATGACGAGGCTTTGATCGGGGCCGATCGGGTGATCCTGTTCCGCAACATGATCAAGGACATTGCGCGGCGCGCAGGATATCTGGCCACCTTCATGGCCAAGCCGTTCATCGACCAATCTGGATCTGGCTTCCATACCCATTATTCGTTGTGGAAAGACGGCAAGAACGCCTTCGCCAATGACGGCACCATCAACAAGCTGGGCCTGTCGTTCCTTGCGGGAATGCAGGCGCGGATGGCCGAGATGTCCTTGGCTGTCTCAACGACGCCCAACGCCTATCGACGCCGGGTACCGGGCTTGTTCTGCCCGATCAACACCGCCTGGGGCTTCGACAACAGAACCGTGGCGTTGCGGATCATCGAGGGCAAGGACAGTGCGGTGCGGATCGAAAAGCGGGACGGGGCGGCTGACTGCAATCCCTACTACCTGCTCGCCTGCGAACTGGCCGCCGGCCTCGACGGCATCGAGCAGCACATGTCGCCCAAGGGCGAGCCGACCACTGGCGATGCCTCGAAGCGGACCGATGCCGACCCTGTGCCCACCACCATCGACAAGGCGATCGAATTGGCCAAGGCTTCGGCTTTCATGGAAAGGGTAATGGGCGACGGCCTGGCGATCCTGGTCCAGCAGGCCGAGCGTGAGCGGGACTTCGTCCATCGGCAAGTCACCCCTGTCGAACGCGACCGCTACATGGGCAACCTCTGAGAAGACTCTGCGCAGGCTCTGGCCTGCGCAGACAGCCCAGACGACCCCCTCGCGTGCACTTGAAGCCCGGGGGGCCGAAGCGATCAAACTGGAAATGCCCTGGCGTGTCCGGTGGCCTGAGCCGAGGAGTTGAACGATGGGTCTGATCGACGGTTTTGGCGCAGCCGTGTCGCACGGCAACAGGGCATCGGTTGATGCCTTTCATGCCGCGGCGGTGCGAATGCTGGGCTATGCACCCGATCCCGGGGCGATGATCGCAGCGGTACTGGCCGAGGACCCCGACTTCATCATGGGACGCTGCTTTCAGGCGGGACTGCTTCTTACCGCCTCAGACAAGCGTTATCAGGCAGATCTTGCGCGTGAATTTGCGTTGCTCGAGCGTCTCGCGCCGCAAGCCAACAGGCGCGAGCTTGGTCATATCAAGGCAATCAAGCTTTGGCTTTCGGGTGATTTCTACGCCGCCTCGCAGGCTTATGCCGACATTCTGCTCAACTGCCCGCGCGACCTCTGCGCGCTGCAATTCGGCCACCAGACCGATTTCCTCCTGGGCTCTGCGAGTTCCACACGCGATCGCCCCGCGCGGATCATCCGTCATTGGAGCGAGGCCGACCCGGAGTACTCCTACATCCTTGGAATGCTGGCGTTCGGGCTGGAGGAATCGGGCCATTATGCCCAAGCCGAAGAGATGGCGTTGCGCTGCGTCGCGCTGAACCCGCGGGATACATGGGGCGTGCACGGGTTGGCGCACTGCTACGAAATGCAGGGCAAGACCGAGCTTGGCATCTCATTCATGGAGCGCTGCGAGGAAAACTGGGCGGGCGAGAACTACCTTTCGATCCACAACCGCTGGCATCTCAATCTCTATCACCTGGAGAACTGCGATTTCGACAAGGCGCTGGCGATCCACGACCGCTATATGACGGTCACTAGGGATTCGGCGCTGATGGACATGCATGACAGCGCCGCGATGCTGTGGCGGCTGGCGATGGACGGAGTGGATTGTGGCGACCGCTGGACCCCCGTAGCCGAACGCTACACCGAAGTAATCGATCAAGCCTATATCGCTTTCAACGACATGCACGCGATGATGGCTTTTGCCGCGACAGGCCGAGAGGCCGAAGCGCAGGCGCTGATCGCCGCCATGGAAGCCAATGCCGAAGGGCCAAGCACCAGTTCCATCGTCATCCGCACTGCCGGGCTCTCGATCGTGAAGGGGTTTCACGCTTTCGGTCGGCAGGACTACGCGACTGCCAAAACACTCATCTCCAAAGCGCGGCATTCGGCGCATCTGTTCGGAGGCTCGATCGCGCAGCGCGACGTCATCAACCTGACATTGATGGAAGCCGCGATCCGCTCCGGTGACCGGGCGATGGTTGAAGGCCTGATTGCCGAGCGCAGCCTGATGAAACCCGAAAGCCCGCTGACAGACTTCTTCCGCAAGCGCGGTTCGGAAGCCGCAGCGCACTGACCAGCCGCCTGGCCCGCGAAACCGGCCGCGCCGGTAGTTGGCATCGTCCACACACCACAAGGAGAATTTCACCATGCGTCCTTGCATCGGCGTCATGTCCTGTTCATGCGATTTCCGGGGCGAGCCGGGCGTGTATTTGCCCAGCCGCTATGTGAGCGGAATCTCGGAGCAGCTCGACGCCGACATTGTTCTGATTCCGCCCATCCCCACAGCGGCCCGGGCAGGTTCTGTCCTGGCGAAGCTCGATGGCATCATCCTTACCGGCAGTCCGTCGAACATCGAGCCGGCACGGTATGGCGCGAGCGCCGGCGCCGGCCCGTTCGACCCTTCCCGCGATCACGTTGCCCTTGATCTCATCCTGGAGGCCAAGGCCCGCCGGCTTCCGGTGCTGGGGATTTGCCGGGGCCTGCAGGAAATCAATGTCGCCCTGGGCGGCACGCTGCAGGACGGGCTTGGTGCAGAGGACCGGATGTTGCGCCATCACGCCCCGGCCGGAACCGACGGCCCGGGCCAGTTTTCCTGGAGCCATTCGCTTGATGTCGCGCCGGACGGCCTGCTTCACCGGGAGCTTGGAACGGGCATGGTGGAGATCAATTCCATCCACTATCAAGGCGTTGCGACGCTCGGTGATGGCCTTCGCATCGAAGCCCTGGCGCCGGATGGTGTCGTGGAAGCAGTCGCGGCTGTCGACCACCCTATCTTCGCCGTGCAATGGCATCCCGAGATGAGCGTCGAGAGCCGCGTGTCGAAGGCGGTCTTTTCGATCTTCGGCCGAATGCTCGGCTAGACCAGGGCTTTCGCAATCTGCCGCGGGCGTGCAGCAGCTTGCCAATGGACCGGGATAGTTGTCAGGCGAGGGTGGAAAGGACGATTGCGGCGAAAGCTGCGATCCACACGGTTTCCGCCACAATGATCGCCATGGCCCGGGGGCCGACTTCGAAGAAATCCTTCAGCGACGTTTTCATGCCAAGCCCGGCTATGGCTATCACCAGCGCCCATCGCGACGCATCGGCCAGGACTGTTGAAGCCTGCGCTGGTATCAGACCGACACTGTTGATGATCACCAACAATACGAAGCCTAACAGGAAAAGCGGAAATCTGGCGCGCGTGCCCAGTCCCGAACGGGTCATGAGAAGGGTGATGGTAGCGACCACGGGCACCAGCATGGCGACGCGCAACAGCTTGACGATGGTGGCCGCGTCGCCCGCCTCCTGCGAGATCGAGTAGCCGGCGCCGACCACCTGGGCCACATCGTGCACGGTCGCCCCGATGAAGATGCCGGACAGCCTGTTATCGAAGCCGAAAAATGAAGCCAAGACAGGATAGGCGATCATGGCGACCGTGCTCAGCGCAGTCACGGCGACAACGGTGAAAATCGTGTCACGCTCGGATATGCCGCGCTCTCCCTTGGGCAAAACCGATGTCAGCGCCAACGCTGCCGAAGCGCCGCAAATTCCGACCGCACCGCCACTGAGGATGCCGAATGCGGCCGGGCGACCAAAAAACCGGCCGAGGCCTAGGCCCAGCAGGATGGTTGTCGCCAGGCCCCCGATCGCCAGAAAAATCGGGAGAGGTCCAAGCGCCATCATGTCCGAAAGCGTGATCCGCGCTCCAAGCAGCGCCACGCCGATCCGCAGAACCGAACGGGAAGCCAGGGCCACACCGGGAATGAACTTTCCAGCCGGATCAATGAAGTTGAACGCCATTCCCAACAACAAGGCAAACAGCATGACAGGCGCGCCATAGTGAGTGCTCAGAAAGGTTGCCGCCATCGCGACCGTCAGGCAAAGCACCATGCCGGGCATGATTTCGCGCGCGCCCTCGGGCGTCAGAAAGCGGGGCCAGACCAAGGTCGTCATTGCCGTCCAGCTCCACCGAAATAGGCTCCAGGATCGAGGCTGGGCTCCATCGGCCTTGCCTTCCTTGTTCTGTGGGGGGTGTTCAGGTCAGCCGGATCGGCTTTCACGCCTTTTCCGCAAGGTCGCGATAACCGTCGCGCGACTGCGGCAGCTTCATCTCGAGAACTGCCGAGGCGACCTGATTGCGCAGCATCTGCGCCGTGCCGCCGCCTATCGTGAACATGCGCGCATCACGAACCATGCGTTCCATGGGCAAATTGCGTGAATAACCCATCGCGCCATGGATCTGCAGCGCATCGTTGGCAACCTTGATCGCCGTCTCGGATGCAAGGATTTTGGCCTGGGCAGCTTCCTGCATGCTGGGAAAGCCGGTCCCGGCATTGATCGCCGCCTTGTAGATAAGCGCCTGCGAGGCGGCGAGGCCGATCGACATATCCGCAAGCATCCACTGCAGACCCTGGAACTCGGCAATCGGGCGACCGAACTGCTCGCGCGCCTTGGCGTAGTCGCGCGCGATCTCGAAGGCACCTTGGGCGATCCCGTGCGCCACGGTCGCAGCACCGACGCGCTGGGCGTTGTAAGCGCTCATCAAAGCGGCGAAGCCACGGCGGAAGCCATGAGGCGGACGCACGACCATGGCTTCGGGCACCTCGAGATCCTCGAAATGCAGATGGGTCTCGGGAATGCCGCGCAGGCCCATGGCCGGCTCGCGCTTGCCAACCCGCAAGCCTTGCGATTCTCCACGAATGGCGATGAACCCGCCAATGCCCTGTTCCTCGCCGTTTTCAATGACGCGGGCAAAGATCAGGTGCACCTTGGAGACGCCGCCTCCGGTGATCCAGTGTTTTTCGCCGTTGAGAATGTAGCGGTCGCCTTTCTTGATCGCGGTCGTGGTCATCTCTGTTGCCGCACTGCCTGCCCCTGGCTCGGTGATGCAGATTGCCGGCTTGTCGCCCGCAAGGACGTAAGGCGCCACCTGCATTTTTTGGTCGTCAGTACCGTAGGCCATGATCGCGCCGATGCCGCCCATGTTGGCCTCGACCACGATGCGTCCGGTGACCCCACAGGTCCGAGCCATTTGCTCGATCACTAGGACCGCATCCAGATAGGTCAGCCCTCGACCGCCATATTCCTTCGGAATCGTCATGCCCATGAAACCGGCCTTGGTCAGCTTCTCGATGTTGTCCCAAGGGTATTCTTCGGTGAGGTCGACTTCCGCCGCACGCGCACGCACATGGCCTTCGGCGAGATCGCGCGCTTGATCCTGAAGCAGCTTTTGAGCGGGGCTGAGCTGAAACATCGAGTGTCTCCTCGTCTGGGGTTAGCTTGCAACGGGCCGGTGCTTGCGATCGGCGGGCTGGTTCAAGAATTCGTCGAGCACGGCTTTGGTGTCTGCCCCGCAAACCGGCGGCGGGCGACGATAGGTGACCGGCGTCTTCGACATCTTGATCGGGTTGCCGATCAGATCGACAACGCCGCCGCCTGCGAGCGGGTGAGGCATGGAAATCTTCATGTCCCGGGCTGCGACCTGATCGCTGTCGAAGACGTCTCGCAGCGTATTGATCGGTCCGCCGGGAATGCCGTTTGCTTCCATGCCGGCAATCAGGCTGTTCCTGGCGAGGAGACGCAGCTTCTCCGCGATCATTGGGATGAGCGTCTCGCGATTTTTCAGCCGGGCGGCGTTGGTCGCGAAGCGCTCGTCGTGTCCAAGTTCGGGGGCTTCGATGAGATCGCAAAAGCGCCGATACTGGCTGTCGTTGCCCACCGCCACGATGACGTGGCCATCGCTGGTTTCGAAAACCTGATACGGCACGATGTTGGGGTGCTGGTTGCCCCGGCGCACCGGCAGCTTGGCCGAAAGCAGATAGTTGGTACCCTCGTTGATCAGCCACGAGATCTGAGCATCGACAAGGGCGATGTCGATATGTTGGCCCTGGCCGGACATTTCGCTGTGGCGCAGGGCAGCCAGAATGGCGGTCGCCGCATACATCCCGGTCATGACGTCTGCTATGCCGACCGCCACTTTCGTCGGCTCGCCGTCGGCGGGGCCGGTCAGGCTCATGATGCCGCCATAGCCCTGGGCGAGTAGATCGTAGCCCGGCTTGTCGGAATTCGGGCCGGTCTGGCCGAAACCGGTGATCGAACAATAGACCAGGCGTGGAAATTGGTCTTTCAGGTCGTCATACGAAAGCCCGTACTTCTTGAGCCCGCCGACCTTGAAATTCTCAACCAGGACGTCGCAATGCGCCAGCAGTTCGCGGACGGTATCCGCCCCTTCCTGGGTGGCGATATCGAGTGCGACCGAGCGCTTGTTGCGGTTGGCGCAAAGGTAATAGGCGCTTTCCCCTGTGGCATTGCCGCTCTCGTCTTCGACAAAAGGCGGCCCCCAGGCGCGGGTATCGTCGCCGGCTCCGGGCTTTTCGATCTTGATCACGTCAGCACCGAGATCGCCCAGAAGCTGGGTGCAACTCGGACCGGCGAGAATCCGGCTCAGGTCGAGAATGCGAACGCCCGCGAGCGGTCCTTGAATATGCACGCTGCCCCTCCTGCCCAGTCGTCGCGTCCACGGTTCCCCGGGCGCCACCGGAGCAGGACATAAATTGAATGAAACCTAGACAACAGCGAGATATTATTTATTTTAGTGTGAGAAAATTTAACGCTATTTGTGACCCATGAATCTTCGCTTTCTTCAGGCCATTGTGGCTATCGCCGAACAGCCCAGTTTCACCGCAGCGGCCAGCGCGCTGGGCCTCAGCCATTCGGCCATCAGCTTGCAGGTCAAGACGCTCGAGGAGGAACTGCAGCTTCAGATCGTAGACCGCACCTCAAGACCGCCAACGCTCACCGACACCGGTCTTGCGCTGGTCGAGCATGCGAGGCGGATGCTCAAGATCGCTGACGATATTCGCGCCCTAACCAGCGAAGACAGTCTCGTCGGCACCGTGACGATCGGCGTCGTGCCATCGGTGCTCGTGAACCTGATCCCACCCGCGCTCGCCAGACTTCGCCTCACCCATCCCAAACTGCTTGTACGTATCCGCAGCGGACTTTCGGGCGAACTCGCCCAAGCCGTGCGTAGCCGGGACATTGACCTTGCGGTTGTTTCGGAGCCGCGCGTCCTTCCGGATGGACTGGCGTCCTTCCCGATCTGCCAGGAACCTCTGAATGTCATCGTCCCGCTTTCCATGGCCGACGCCGCTGACGAGGATATTCTGCGGGCTTATCCCTTCATCTGGTTCAACCGGCGAACCTGGGCAGGACAGCAGATCGAACAGCATCTTCTCGACCGCAAGATCCATGTTCAGCCGGTGATGGAGATCGATTCGATCGAAGCTGTGGAATCTCTTGTCGCGCACGGGCTCGGCATCTCGATCACGCCGACCCGAGCTTGCGCGCCCGATAACGGCAATCACTTGCGGCGCATCCCGTTCGGAACGCCGCAGAAGCATCGTTCCCTGATCATGATGATGCTTGAAAAAGGCCCACGCCGACGGTTGGCGGAAACCCTTTTGCGTGAGCTTCAACAGCTCACTGGTCATGGCTGAGTGGTAAGGCGCTATCGCCCGGCTAGGTCCAGCAACAGGCTCCACTGCAGCTTATAGAGCCGGAACCTGCCAAGAACGTTTGCCACTCGCCTATTTGGGCGAAGACGCAGCGTCGGGTGGACAAGACAATTTCCATGGGCCATGCACTATGTGAGCTGTTGCCTTCAATCCGATGCGTCGCCCCCGGAGCCCCCTGGCCGTAGTTGCTCTATGAGAAGCTTTGCCCCCCGGGAGAGATTGTGGTCGCGACGATACATGACGCCAACGGCACGGCATGGCTTGTCATGCTTGGTAGAACGGGGGTCAGTTCCATCAGCGCGAATCATAGCGAATGTGTGTGTGCGCCTTAACGGCATCGATCCTTCCCCCTTTAGCGGGAAGGATCGAGCGGCGATCATATCGCTATGTTAGCCGCCGAAGCCGAAGCCGACCGGCATGTCGTCCAATGAAATGCCCGAGGGTTCGAGGCTCTTGACGATCCATGTCTGGTTGTTGCCAATTCGACGGTTGTATTCCGCCCAGGCCGATACAAAGCTGCTGAAAACATCGTCCGCACCGTAATTCAGAGCGATCACCGAAGGCGTCGACAGCACCGGCGTAGGAACCCGAACGCTGCCGATCCCGGGAGCCTTTTTCGAGATCACCAGACCGTTTAGCATCGTGTTGACGAGGCCATCGGCCTTGCCGGTGGTGACAGCGACGATAGCTTCATCACGCGTCTTGAAGCGCAGGATGTTCGCTTTTGGCAGGTACTGTTGCGTGATGAGGTCCTGGGCTGAGCCGAGATCAACCGCGAATGTGTATTTCGGGTCGTTCAGTTCGCCCCAGGTCTTGTTGGCGAGTTCGTCTTTAGACGAAACTATGATGAAGCTATTGTAGTAGGTTGGGTCGGAAAACGACACCGACATCGCGCGGGCAGGCGTGGCCGTAACAGCAAAAGCCAAATCGACCTTGCCGCTCTGGACGTCGAGGATGGCATTCGACCAGCTAGACTCTACGATCTCAACCTTGACATCAAGGGTCTTGGCAATGTCGTTCGCCATGTCGATGACGAAACCTTGCCATTCGCCCGTCCGCGGGTCCTTGTTGAAATATGGGACCTCATTCAGGATCGCGGGGACGCGCAGCACGCCCCGGGCTCGAATGTCCTCGATCGTGCCAGCCGAGGCGACCGTCCCCATCATGGACAGCGCCATGACGGCAACGCCGCACATCTTTGTGAAGAATTTCATTTGTCTGGATCTCCCTTGTTCCTGGCCACCCTGGTGCATCCGTCCCCTCTCGGCTGGACACGGTCCGTGCGGTTCAAGGCAGCCTATCCCGGAAGCGATCCCGAGCAATGCTAGAGACCTAGAAGTGCTTATCTCATTTCTTGTATGTTGCCAGGCCTAGAGGGCTGGCGGCCTGAATTCCTCGTCTCGCGGGGGGTCGAGGAACGTCCCGACCAACTCGCTCAGGCAATCTTCGAAGAGCTGCTGCACCATGGGATGTTTTTGAAGAAAGCCGGCATTGCCGAAATAGACTCGAACCTCGGGGAGGTTGGACAGCCTGACGCTTTCGATCGCCACATCCTCCGGCTGGATGCACCAGAACGGGATGATCGAGAAGCCCAAGCCGTTTTCTACGCAGCGTTTGACGCTGGAGCTGCCAGAGGTGGAAAGCAGCGGCTGGACCTCGGCCCCGTTGCGGCTGAGATAATCGATGGAAAGGTTGCGCAGGGTTTGCCCTGGTTCGTAGGTGATGAACGGGCGTCCACGGGTCCACAGCGGAATGTCCTTCTGGTCTGGCGGCGGGCCCCAAGCACGGGGGTAGACCAGGCTCAGCCGGTAACTGCCCAATAGCCGCTGAGGTACGATGGGATCGCCGAAATATCGTTCCGAGATGCAGATATCGAGGCTGCCGTTCTTCACCAATTCGGCCAGGACCGTGTCGCGCTCGTAGACGTCGAGCTCGAGCTCCGGAAAACTCTGACGAAAGCGTGAGAGCACCTTGGGAAACAGGTAGAAGAAGATTGCCTGTGGCATGCCTATGCGCAGGGAAGACCGCTGGTTCTCGATCAGCTTCGTCAGCCGTTCGAGCATGATGTCCAACTCGGGGTGAAGCAGATTGTAGAGCGTCCGTCCTCGTGGCGTCAGGGCAATCCGTTTTGCACCCTGCTCGGAATCGATCAGCCTGCCATTCAGGATCTGTTCGAGGCGACGCACGTGATTTGCCGCTGATTGGTAGCTGAGATTCAGCTCGCGCGCGGCGGCGGAAAAGGAGCCGTGCCTAGCGACCTGATAGAATGTCTGGATCAATGTCAGGCTGATTTTCGCCATGGCTCCCCCGGAGGCGGATGATTGGGGATCAGATCCTTTTAGCCGATACAAATTTCGTGAACAACCAAGGCTGCGATCTTGTATCGACGGGCAGGCGCGGCCACCGCCAGTATTGGGCATCGCAAGTAGCCGGGCCGCTTCATCCGTGACAGCTCCATCGCACATATCATCGGCCATCATTGTCGGGGCGGGCATCGTCGGCGCGTCGGCTGCCTACTTTCTGACCGAACTAGGCGTGAAAGTACGCCTGCTCGAGGCACAAGCTCCCGCCGCGCAGGCAACTGGGGCGGCCGATGGGGCCGTTTCGGTCGCAAGCAAGCGACCGGGACCAATGATGTCTGCCGCGCTCGCCGGCATCGAGCTCTATCGCAAGCTTGCCCGGGACGGTCTATTTGCCGATGTCTACCAGACGCGCTCGAGTTTCATCGTTGCTGCCTCGGACGCCGAATGCGCGCTGCTGGAGACGCATGCAACAGCGCTGACAAGCGTCGGCGTGGGCATTGAAAGGCTTGCGGGCGAGAGGCTGAGGCAACGCTACCCGGTGTTGTCGCCCAACGCGCGCCTGGCGATCGAGGTCCAAGATGAGGGTCACGCCATCGGTTACAAGATCGTCCATCGGCTGCTGACGGCTGCTGGCGTCATCGTCGAGCGGGCCTCCACCGTGGACCGCCTTCTGGTCGATCATGACGGGTATGTGCGCGGTGTGGCAACTGAAAAGGGCGTGGTGCTGGCCGACGCAGTGATCATCGCGGCAGGCAACGGCTCGGCACGATTGCTTGGCCTCGATGGTGTCCTGCGTCCGCGCAAAGGACAGTTGTTGGTGACGGAGCGCGCGCCTGCTCTCAATGCGGCGATGCCCGGCGCGATCATGTCGGGCCGGTATTTGCTCAGCAAGGGCAGCCAGGCGGGCGATTTGGCCACCCGTTCCCGCGGATTCGGACTTGTCATCGATCCGTTAGGAACGGGACAGTTTCTCATCGGCGGCACCAGGGAAGACAGCGACGCAGGACAATCGAACGATCTGGCCGCGGTTTCGCGCATCCTCGCTGACGCAGTATCTTTGGTGCCTGGCCTTGCCGGCGTTCGCCTGCTCCGGGCCTTCGCCGGTGTGCGCACTGCAGTGGCTGATGGACTGCCGCTGGTCGGCGCGCTGCCGGGTCTGAGGAATGCATATCTGGCTACTGGCTTCGAGGGCGATGGCATCTGCCTGGGGCCGGTTGCCGGCAGGGCGATCGCGCAGCTTGCCTGCGCCAAGCACCCGGCTTTCGACATCACCGCGTTCGACCCGGGTCGGTTCGCTGGCATCGGAGTTGCCGCATGACGGACGAGACATTCCAATGGATGGCTCAAGAGATCCCCTTTCGCCAAGGCGAGAGCATAGCTGCCGCACTTGAGGCTCAAGACATTCAGACTTTCGGTCCCGACGCGTCGGGACAGGATACTCGCTTCTTCTGTGGCATTGGTGCCTGCCAATGCTGCCTCGTCAGGGTAGGCGGTTGCGTGACCGAAGCCTGCCTGACACCGGCCAGAAGTGGCCTATGCGTGGAAAGATTGGCAGGCAATGATGTTTGACAGGGACGTCATCGTGGTCGGCGGCGGTCCAGCCGGAATTGCGGCGGCAATCGAGGCTGCACGCGCCGGCCTCTCGGTCGACATTCTGGAACAACGACCAAGCCTTGGCGGCGCGATCTATCGCCAGCCAATCGAGGGTGTCGCGCCGATACGGCAATCCCGTGCCGCGCTCAACCGCTACGCAGAACTGATGTCCGCGCTTACCGCATTCGTTGTCGGCCTGCGCCACATGTCCGTATTTCTGGGTATGGACGGTGATGGGTTGGTACTTTTTGAGGACCGCGGCGCCGGCACCGTGAAATCCTTGAGGGCCCGCGCCGTCGTCATCGCCGTCGGGGCCGTCGAGACAGTCCACCCGCGTCCGGGTTGGCAGCTTCCGGGCGTTTCAACAGCGGGTGGTCTCCAGGTGATGATGAAAGAGACCGGCAGGCCTCCACAGCGGCGTGTGCTGCTTGCCGGGAGCGGCCCCTTGCTCGTCGCCGTCGCAGCTCAGATGATCCGGTTGGGCAATCCGCCGGTCGCCATAGTCGAGGCGGGCGATCCGTTCGGCAGCATCCGCGACGGTCTAGGCCTGCTCAGGTTTCCCGGCCTGCTTGCCGACGCACTGTCTTATCTTCTGACCGTCGTTGCATCGCGTACGCCCTGGCAGCGAGGCACGACCCTGATGAGCATCGAACGCACCAGATCGGGCCTGGAGGCTACCCTCAAGGATCGCAATGGCACGATGAGGACCATGACGGCCGATCGCATCGGCCTTCACGATGGCATCCGGGCCAACGATTTCGGCCTGCATCCGGCAGCAATCGATATGCCGTGCGGTCCGATCGTAATCCACGCCGGGGACTGCCGGGAGGCGCTCGGTGCCGTTGCGGCCGCGGCCGATGGCGCGAGGGCCGGTCGCCAGGTTGCGCGGCTGCTCACGGCCGCTTCCTCATCGACGGACGAGATCGAACGCCAGCTTGTCCGGGAGCGAAAAGCACAGGCGCTACTTGCCCAGCTTTTTTCCCCCGTCAATCCACCCGCCCCGCTCTCTTCCCTGCCTCGTGACACGATCCTTTGCCGTTGCGAAGGCCGCACGGCAGGCGACCTGCACAGCCTGATCGGGCCATCCGATGTGCTGTCCGGCCGCGAGGTCAAACACAACGGCCGCTTTGCCATGGGCGCCTGCCAGGGCCGCTTCTGTGCCACCCATGTCGCTGCGCTTATGAACGAACTGAGACCGGGCCATCCACCGGTCCATGCCAAGGACCTGATCGGCCAGCGTTGGCCGCTGCGGCCCACATCCATTGCAGGCCTCACGCATGTCGCCTCGGACGACATCGAGAACGACCAATTCAGAAAGGTTGACGCGAACCTATGACGCAACTTCGAAAATCGGCATTCACCGCATCGAACGCGATGGCCGTCAACAATCCCTTCAATGGCGAGACCGTCGGGGAGATTGCCATAAGCTCGGCCACTGACATTGAGGCAGCCCTGCTACGGGCGAAGACGGTGCAGCAGGAATTTCGGCATTCGACGCCGGCCATCCGCCGTGCCTTGCTGAACACCCTGGCTGCTGAAATAGCTGCCGACGCCGAGACACTTGCGCGTATCATCTCTTCAGAGATGGGCAAGACCATCCGCGAAGCCCGCAACGAGGTTCGCCGTGCGCAGAACACACTGAAGCTCTCCGGCGACGCCGCCACTTTCCTTGACGGCGAAGTACTGCATTGCGGCATCGTCGAGGGCGGTGCCGATCGCTTTGCGACTATCACCTATGAGCCGGTGGGCGTGGTGGGGGCGATCACGCCATTCAACTATCCGCTGAACCTGCTGTGCCATAAGCTCGGGCCGGCAATCGCGGCCGGGAATGCCGTCGTGGCAAAACCGTCACCCAAGGCGCCGCTCGCGGCGAACCGGCTTGCCGAACTGGCCGAAAAGGCCGGCTGGCCGCAGGGCCTGTTCCAGATCGTTAATGGCGGCGCTGATACGGCGCAGGCTCTCGCGCGTGCCCCCATCGACTTGTTGTCGTTTACCGGCGGTCCGGTCGCCGGCTTGGCCCTGAAGAACGCCTCTGGCCTCGTCCGCTGCCTGATGGAACTCGGTGGCAACGATCCGCTCTTTGTCCTGCCCGACGCCGACATCGACAAGGCAGTGGCCACTGCCGTTGCTCATCGTTTCGAGATCGCCGGCCAAAGTTGCGCGGCCGCAAAGCGGCTGTACCTTCACCGAGACATCGAAAAGACGTTCACCGACAAGCTTCTCGCCGCCGTCGATGCCGTCGAATTCGGAGACCCCGCCAGGGACGACACCGACATGGGCCCGGTTATCGATATGTCGGCAGCAAAGACCATCGAGGATCGCGTGTTGGCGACGATCAAGGGCGGTGCCACCCTTCTGACCGGCGGCACCCGCGACGCGACGGTGATGGCACCGACGGTGATTGCGGATGTTGCGACAGATTCGCCTGTAATTGCCGACGAGACGTTCGGCCCGATTATCGCCATCCGTAGCTTCACCGATCCGCTTGCCGCCATCTCCGAGGTCAATGCGGGCGCCTACGGCCTCCAGGCAGGCGTGTTCACCAACGACCATGCACTCATCAAGACCTTTGCCCGCAATCTCGTCGTCGGCGGCGTGATGATCAATGAAGGGCCGGATTTTCGGGCCGAACACGTACCGTTCGGCGGTGTCAAGCGCAGCGGCCTCGGCCGTGAGGGCGTGCGCATCGCATTGCGCGAGATGTCCGAGCCCAAGGTGGTCATCGACTGAGGCGGGTGGAGATGCGCATCGGAGTCGTTGGCGCCTCTGGGCGTGTCGGAACAAGACTGGTCGAGTCTATCTTGGCCAATCCCGGCTTGGAATTGGCCGCTGCACTGGTTTCGCCCAGCTCGAACCTGATTGGCAGGCCAGTTGCGAACGGCAGCCTAGTGTATCGCCCGGCCGCAGCGGCGATGAAAAGCAACTGTGACGTGATGATCGACTTCTCCACGCCGGCAGCCTCCATGGCGCTCCAGAACGCCATGGGCGCTAAACGCATTCCGATGGTCATCGGGACGACTGGCTACACTGCCGAGCAGGATGCCAGACTGACGGCGCTGTCGCGCTTCCGGCCGCTCCTGATCAGCGCGAATTTCGCACTTGGCTTCGAGGCTTTCACGCAGGTCGCGTTCGGCTTCGCCCGGCAGTTGCCAGGAGTGGAGCCGACGGTCGTCGAAGCCCACGAGCATAGCCGGCCCAGCGCGGTGTCCGGGCCATCGGACCTGCTGGCCAAAGGTCTTCAGGCCGAACGCAGCAGCGTGATGGGCTTTGCGGCAGGAGCCACCACCGTTGTCACGCGCCGGAAAAGCAATACAGCGGGGTTCAATGAGGTGCGTTTCAACCTCGGCTCCTGCGAAGTCTCCCTGACGTTCGTCGTTCACACGCTTGCGGCCTACGCCGAGGGCGCGATTTCGGCTGCGCAATGGCTCGTTTCCGAAGCGCCTGCCATCGGTCGGTTCAGTTGTGCGGATTGCTTCAAGATAAGATGAGGAACCTAGGCAATGGATAACCTGTCTCAACGTTTCGCCGGCGTGTTCACGGCACTCGTCACTCCCTTCAGAAGTGACGCCGTCGACTGGGAGGCGTTCGATGCACTGGTAAACCGCCAGATCACCGCTGGTGTTGCCGGCCTGGTACCTGTCGGCACCACTGGCGAGGCCGCGACCCTGTCCGATGATGAGGCCGATCAACTCATCGCGCGCACGGTGAAGCTGGCCGACGGGCGTGCGCTGGTTATGGCGGGCGCGGGCGGCAATGACACGAGAAAGACCGTCGATAAGATACAGCGTGCTGAAAAGGCCGGCGCAGACGCAGTGCTCGTCGTCACGCCATACTACAATCGGCCAACGCAATCAGGTCTTGTCGCCCATTACACTGCGGCGGCGCAGGCGACGTCGCTGCCGGTGATGCTCTATTCGGTACCGGGCCGATGCGGCATCGAGATCGCGCCGGATACCTGTGCGGCCCTGATGGAGCGATGCGCCAATATCGTTGCCATCAAGGAGGCGGGAGGTTCGGCAACTCGCGTTACACAGCTTCGTGCTGCCTGCGGCGAAAAGTTGATTATCCATTCGGGCGATGATGCTCTGACCTTGCCGTTCCTGTCGCTCGGCGCTTGCGGCGTCACCAGCGTGGTCGCCAATGTCGCGCCCACGCCAATGGTGGCAATGGTCGCGGCCTGGCAACAGGGAGAGGTCGCTCAGGCGCTCGCGTACCATGAAATGATCGCCGAACTTGTGGATGGAATGTTCGTCGAAAGCAATCCAGGCCCCGTCAAGGCGGCGCTGGCGCTTGCAAACCTTGCGTCTCCCGAGTTGCGTCTTCCGCTTGTGACGGTCTCGGACGCAAACAGGCAACGTCTTGCGGGCATTCTGTCCCGCTTCGGTTCGGCATCTTCGTCCTTACGATAAAATCGCTAAGCGGTCGGCGATTGTTTGCATTGCCGAATTGCGGCTTGCGATCAACTATCGGTGCGCCGGTGACAGGGGTTCGTTCGCTGGCCAACTCAAAACAGGGGAAACGAGCATGACCGAGCCTGCACCCATCAGGGATCGGACGAGCGGCAGGGAGTGGGCGCCGCCGATACCCGCCGGTCGACCCGAGCGCTGTTGTCTGGGCGCATTGGTCCGTATCGAGGGAGCCAGTGCATGACATATAACTGGGACTTTCACTCGGTCTGGCAGTATTACGATCTTTTCGTCTGGGGCCTGTGGATCAGTGTTGTCTACACCTTCGCCTCGATCCTATTTGGTGTGCTGATCGGTTTTGTGGCCTGCGCTGCGCGGCTTTCGCGCTGGCGGGTTCTCAATTTGATGGCGCGCGCCTACCAGGAGATTTTCCGCTGCACGCCGTTGCTGGTTCAACTGCTCTGGTTCTACTATGCATTTCCGTTGCTCGTCGGCGGCTCGATCGACAACAGGGTTGCAGCCCTGCTGACCTTGTCGCTTTATGTCGGCGCCTTTTACGCCGAGATCTTCCGAAGTGGCATCGTGTCGATCGACAAGGGCCAGCGAGAGGCGGCCGCAGCCATCGGGATGAGCCCGTGGCAGTCGATGAGGCGCATCGTACTGCCCCAGGCGCTCAAGCGGATGCTGCCGTCCTTCATTAATCAGTCGGTCATCCAGTTCAAGAATACCTCGCTTGTCTCAGTCATCTCTGTGGCCGACCTCGCCTACATGGCCGCGGTCGTGAATGGCCAGACCTACAGGCCACTGGAATCCTACACAGTGATGGCCCTCCTCTATATTGCCATGCTGCTACCGCTAACGCAGGCGGCGGACTGGATCGAAAAACGCCTTCGGGTCAGCGATTAACGGAAACGGGCCATGAAAACCAACGCCAATTCTACCGCAGCCGTGCCGGTGATCTCAGTCGTCGGCCTGCGCAAGAGCTACGGTTCGCACGAGGTGCTCAAGGGAATTGACCTTTCACTGCTCCGTGGCGAAGTGGTTGCCTTGATTGGCCCGTCCGGGTCTGGCAAGTCGACCCTTATCCGGTGCCTTAACATGATGGAGACGCCAAGCCAGGGCGTCGTGAGCTTCCGTCAACAGGACGTGGGCGACCGCTTCCGCGACACTGGCGACAAGATCGGCATTGGAACGCTGCGCCGCCATGTTGGAATGGTGTTCCAGCACTTCAACCTGTTCCCGCACAAGACCGTGCTACAGAACGTGACGGAAGGGCCCATCGTGGTCTGCGGTCGCCCGCGGCAGGAAGCCGATGCCCTGGCAATGGACCTCTTGAACCAAGTCGGCCTTGTCGACAAGCACGCGGCCTATCCCAACCATCTCTCTGGCGGTCAGAAGCAGCGCGTGGCGATTGCCCGTGCACTAGCCATGGAACCGGAGGTGCTGCTGCTCGACGAAGTGACGAGCGCGCTCGACCCCGAACTGGTCGGCGAAGTCCTGGCAGTGATTAAGCGACTGGGGGAGGGTGGTATGACCATGGCCATCGTTACCCACGAAATGTCGTTCGCCGCCGAGGTGTCGAGCAGGGTCCTGTTTCTTGACCACGGCATCATTGCCCAAGAAGGCCGGCCGGACGACATCATCTTGAATCCGCAGAACGAGCGGCTCCGGTCTTTCGTTTCGCGCTTCAAGTCCTGAGGGCGCAATGGAGAAGTTCAAGCTCACCATATTCGGTGCAGGCAATGTAGGCACGGCACTAGCTGTAACCCTCACCAAAAACAGCGACTTCGCGATCCAACTCGTCGACCACAACGAAGATGCACTCCATCGTGCGCGGGCCTTGAACATTGATGCCGGTTTTCGAGCCTTAGGCGGAGGTGAAGAACTGGATCCGATCTTGTCGGGCCAGGACATGGTGGTTTCCGCCGTGCCTGACATTACGGTACCACGGATCGCTGCGGCGGCCGCCCGAGCCGGCGTGCACTATCTGGATTTTTCAGCCGCGAAGGACCATACGCGGTCCGTCCTCGAGCCGCTGTCCCGGAGGCGGGCTGTCATGACCGGCTGCGGCGCCTCACCAGGAATCGTCGAGAATATTGCCTTTGGATTGTTGCGCGAGTTTTCGCCGGTTTCCGATCTCATTATTCGACTTGGCGCAATTCCACGATATCCGAATAACAGGCTTGGCTACGGTCAGATATGGAACGTCGACGGGCTGATCGACGAATACACCCTACCCAGTATGGCCATACGTGACGGGCAACTGGTGGCCCTGTCTCCGCTGGAGGACTACGAACGCTTTTGCGCAGAGGGTGTCAACTACGAGGCTTTTGCCACATCGGGAGGAATTGACTGTCTCAAGCTATTGTCCGTTTCCACTCTGAGGAACGCAACGTTTAAGACTATCCGCTATCCAAATCATCTCGAATATATGCGGTTCCTGCTTGATGACCTTGACTTGCGCCACCGCCGCGACATGCTGAAATCCCTGCTCTACAACGGACTGCCGGTGATAGAGGACGACGTGGTTCTGGTCGTCGTCACCGCACGGGGCTATCGCGGACGCCAGCCGACGGAACGAACTGTTTGCCACCGCTTTGCATCGGTCCGAAGCCTCGGACCATTCAACGCTTTGACGCAGTTAGCGGCGGGCTATGCAGGTTCGCTGATTTCTGCGCTGCAGGAAGGAAGTATACCGCTGCAAGGTACCGTAGTACATCACGGAGCCGAGATAGCTGAGTTATTGTCGAGCCCATACCTCAGTCCGCTGCTTGTCGAATGACGGTGATCAACGAGTTCTGTCGCAACGAGCATGACCTTGTTGGGCGGGTCCACATTGGACATGACCGCGTTGTACTGAACGAGCAATTGCCAACGACCAGCCCTGAGAACGCTATGAGCGTAGGAAGGCACGTTCGCTGGTCATGTCCGCTGGAAACGACTTTTCTGCCATTCCGATGCGGCCGCGCAGACCAATGGGGGGGTCTTATCAGTCAAAATACCAAAGGTGGTCTCTTCAATTCTCGCGTGGAGAGCAGACTGGGACTATCAGAGTGCCATCCTGAACGTCCGCCAACGATAATGGATGCGCCGCAAGATGCCGGGCCGCAATCGGCCCCGGCTCTGCCGTCTGGCGGGACCGAATAAACGACAGGTTTCGGTGGGCCGGCGGCACTACGACGGCCCATACTGAAGTCGTCCAGGCCGTGGATTCATGGCTACGCGCGGTGATGGTGCGCACCAGACCTCAGGAAACCGCAAGCACGGTGCCCGTGTCATACTGGCGGACGAAATCCACGCGCGCGCCGTTCCAATGGTAGCAGTAGTGCCGTCCCTGCTTCGGGATACTCACGACATCCGGCCAGAAGGCTCCGACACAGCTTCCGCCAGGCATCCGAACGCTGTTCCAGTTCATTCCGTCGCTTCCAGCCGCCCGCAGTCCCCGCCCTTCGGCCTGGGAAGCGACATAGTCGTTCGGGTGCAGAACTGCGGGAACGGCGTTCACGTCGTCGAGGTCGCGATCCACACTCCCAATGAGGACCCTGAAGTCCGAGGTCCAGCCGGCATCCTCAGTGGTGGCAGCCATTAATCTCTCGTGATGATGGATGGTCTCCGCGAGCGCCACCTCCTCGCTGTTGCCGGCGTAATAGATGCCGTAGGTCCCGTCCGTGAACCTCCCTGGCCGGAGCGGCGAACAGTGAACGAAGGGAGCCATGACGTAGCTTGCGCCGGCTCCTGCGACACGCCGGTGAGCAGGAACCTTGCCGAGGTCGCCGACTTCGAGCCTGACGCGCGGATTGGTCTTTGCCTCGACGGACACGAGCGCTTCCCAGTCCTTGGGATCGGCGATGTCATCGAAAAGGTCGATCGGAGGGTGGATAGAGCGGATAATGCGGTAGGTTTGCGGCCATTTGACCCGGCGGCGTACCGCCAGTCCGCTCACCACGCTCCACGCTCCGCGTCGAGCCACTCGCGGAGCGCCGCGAGGTCCGAGATCTCGCCTCGCAGCATCAGCTGCAGCGCTGACTGGTCCCCAAACGCCGAATTTGGTTTCCTGATCCAAGCATATCCGCGGGCCGGCTCCTTGAAGAGGTAGCGCAGCCCCTTATGGATGCCCATCAGGTGGGCCATCCTCGTCCGGAGGTCGCGGTCGATCCTCCCGTGCGCGCCATCCTTCCACCGTGCCCATGTACGAGCGGACATACCGCCGAGCAGACTGCATGCTTCCGCGTCAGTCAGGCTCCACGCTTTGAATAGGTTTACGGTGGTGCGCGCCAGGGCATCGGCCTCGTCATCGGAGATGGCGGGACTTGCGGTGTTGGCAGGGGTGACGACAATAGGCTGCAGTCGCATAGTTTGCCTCCATTTGGCATACATACACATTCTGTTTGCCATTTGGCAAGGCGAGCCACGCAGAACCGATGACTGGCGCGCTGGACGGCCGTAATGGATCGACTTGCGTCTCCTGGCTGAACCGGCGCGAGGTCATGTCGTCGATCAGCCGCTGGCGCGGCGGGCTGATGCGAGCATCGAGAACAGGTGGGGCATGATCAGGCTCCTTATTGAAGAAGCCCGTCATGCTCTGCCGCTTCCAGACGACGCTCAATGCAAGCGCACGAACGGCTCGAACTCTTTACCTCACCGCGCGCGCCCTCCCGCGCAGCGGTTCATCGGCCCGTTGCCACCTTTCCTGCAGGCTTAGCGTGAGTGGCCTCACCAAGATGCGACAGACTGCGCAATCTACCGGCAAGAGAGCGTTTGAGGAGAGGGGATGGTAGCGCCCTTAGCGCGCTATTTGACTGCTCGCCAGTCAGATTAAGTGGTTGGCCACGAACCGTTGGTGAAGCCAGTCATGACTTCCGCATAGGCGAGGGCTTCGCTGGCATTAGCTTTTCGCGGATGCGCATGGCCCGGCCATCCGGATGTTCAATCTCAAAAGCACTAGTCTTGCGGACTAGGTCACTTAGCTTGCGGAAGCCGAAATTGCGGGGATCGAAGTCGGAAGATAGGTTCGCCAACTGCTTACCTACCGCGCCCAGCGTCCTATCGGGATGCTGCAACCAAACCTGCCGGGCCTACCACCCGTCGCAACGATCGATCGGGCTCATTTCATTGGGAACAATCAAGCTCAAGCCGATGTTGTTGAATGAGGCGTTGCACCGAACTGCCTAATCCAGGATCGCTTTCAGGAACTCACGTGTTCTATCTTCACTTGGATCGGTGAAAAGCTCTTCCGGCGTCCCTTCTTCCCGGATTTGCCCGCGGTCGAAGAAGCAGACACGGTCGGATATCTCGCGTGCAAACCGCATCTCGTGGGTTACGAGCAGCATGGTCAGGTCGTGTTCTTCAGCAAGCCGGCCGATAACCGTAAGCACCTCGCCCACCAATTCAGGGTCGAGTGCCGAGGTTGGTTCATCAAACAACAGGATGCTGGGCCTCATCGCAAGTGCACGCGCTATACCGACACGTTGCTGCTGCCCTCCAGACAGCTGATGCGGGAACTTCTTCGCTTGATCGGCAAGGCCAACCAGATCTAGTAGTTCCTCGGCGCGTAGATGCGCGTCCTTCCTGCTAAGGCCCAGTACTTTTACTGGCGCTTCGGTGATGTTGCGCATCACCGTCATGTGAGGAAACAGGTTGAACTGTTGAAAAACCATGCCCAGTTTGGAGCGCATCCGGCGCAGATGCCCTTCGCCAGCCGGCAGTAGCGCGCCCTCGCGCAGTTCATGCCATAGTGGTTCGCCGTCGACATAGACAACGCCGCCATCTATCCCCTCGAGCGTCATCAGGATACGCAGCACCGTCGACTTGCCCGACCCTGAAGGACCGATGATAGAGACCTTTTCGCCTTTCTTCACCTCGAAATCGAGCTCGTCGAGCACGGTGAGGTCTCCAAAACGTTTGACCACCTTGTCGAATCTTATGATGGCATCGGTCATTTCAACGGAAGTCCTTGCTTGGGGAGATGGGTGTCGAGCACACGGACGCCTGCCGAGGCCACCAGCGTCATGATGAGATAAAGGCAGCCAACCAGCGACAACGGTACGAGATAGTCGAAGGTGCGGTCGCCGATGATCTTGGCGACGTTGAGCATTTCGAGAACGGTCACAACCGACAGCACTGGAACGTCCTTCATGATCGAGACCAGATAGTTGCCCATTGCCGGCACGATGCGGGGCACTGCCTGCGGCACGACAATGTGTGTGAAGGTGTTGGCAGCAGATAGGTTGAGAGCACGGGCCGCCTCACGCTGGTCTTTGCCGACAGCCTCGATGCCGGCGCGGTAGACTTCCGACGTATACGCGCTGTACTGAATGCCCAAGGCGAGCGCCCCGGTCATGAAAGCCGGCAGCACGATGCCGTATTCGGGTAGTACGTAGTAGAGGAAGAACAACTGTACCAGCAGCGGAGTGTCGCGAATGAACTCGGTGACGAGTTTTGCCGGCCAGGCAACGAACCGCGACTGTGCGCTCTTGAGAACGGCGAGAACGAGCCCGAGTACCAAAGCGACGAAGAAGCCCAGTACGGTCGCCTGGATTGTCACCCACATGCCAACCAGCAAGATAGGCAGGATGGAGATGGCAAAGTTCAACGGGTTCGTCAGGTCCCATTCGAAGCCGAAAAGCATGAGATTAGCTCCCCGCCATACGCCATCGACCGGCGAAGCGTTCGACAATGCGCATGATGATTGTGAGCACCACAGCCATTCCGAAATACATCAACAGCAGCAACGTGTAGATTGTGGTGCTGTCTTGGGTAAAGTTGCGGATCTGCTCGGCGCGAAAGGTCAGATCGCCGAGGCTTATCAGTGAAACAAGCGCGGTATCCTTGAGGTTCTGTACAGCCAGGTTGCCGAATGAAGGCATCATCTCAGGAATAGCCTGTGGGATGACGATGTTGAACAGCGTCTGCCTTGGCGTGAAGTTAAGGGCACGCGCCGCTTCGCGCTGGTTCTGGTGTACAGATTGGATGGCGCCGCGCACGACTTCAGCACCATAGGCGCCGATGTTGAGGCCAAGTGCCAGCACGCCGGCAACCACTGGCGGCAGCCGCAGGTCGATACCGATTGCCATGCCAGCCAAGGGGAGAGCGAAATACAGCCAAAATAGCTGCACGAGCAACGATGTGCCGCGGAAGACTTCGATATAGCCGACCGAGACGCTCTTGATTGCCAGGTTGGATGACAGCTTGCCTATGCCGAAGACAAAGGCGAGAACCCCGCCCAAGATTGTGGAATAGACGGTGAGTTGGACTGTGACCCACGCGCCCTCCGTCAGGGGAAGGAGATATTCAGACCAGTGCATGAGTTGATTCCGCGAGAAAGGTATTCAGAACCGAAAAGGCGGGCGCCGGGGCACCCGCCTCGATCGCGACTATTCCGTCAGCTCAGTCGGCGCTGCAAAGATCGGCTGTGTTGTGAGCCGTCGATCCCGAAACGTCAGCTTCGGTGAACCCGTAACCGGTCACGATTTCCTTCCACTCCGGCATTTTCTTGAACTCGGAGAGTGCCTCATTCACGGCATCACGCAGAGTTTCGTTGCCACTGGCGAATGTGAACCCGCCCCAACTGCGAACCTCTTTGCCGTTCACTACCGGATCGGCAAAGTCGGACGCCACTTCCACGCCGTCGTTCTGGTTGGCCAGTCCGCTCACCGTCAGGCTGGTAGCGGCATAGGCATCAGCCCGTCCGGTTGAAACCGTCGAGATTGCATCGGCGTTGGAGGCGATGGTCACGAGATTGCCTTCGGCAACGCCCAACGCCTGCATCATCTCCAACTGGTCGGCACCCGCCATGATCGCGACCTTTAGCGCGGGCTTCTTGGCGAAATCGTCATACGTCTTGATACCCTTCGGATTGCCTGCAGCAACCAGAAGTCCTTCGCCGTAGGAGGTATTGGGCTCGGAGAAAAGGACCGTCTTGCAGCGGTCGGGCAGGATAGCCATCTCGGCCGCCACCATATCGAAGCGATCCGCCTGAAGGCCGGGGATAAGCGAAGAAAAGCTGGTCGTCACCCATTCGATCTTTTCGATGCCGAGTTTTTCCATCAGCTTCTTGGCAACCGCGGGGCCGGCGCCGAGAGCCTCGCCCTTGGGGTCGACATATCCATAGGGGATCTCATTGGCGACGGCGATGCGGATCGTGCCCGACTTCTTGATCTGCCCAAGCGTCGCGGCATTGGCCAAGTTGAGTGCGAGTGCGGACATGGCAACGCCCGAAAGCGCCATCAATACGGTTTTTCCGAATCCGTTCATCTCTCATACTCCTGTTGTTTTGATATGCGTCGGTATTGTGGAGCCTGGATCAGCTTAGATCGATCGCGCCCCAGTTCAGGCCGCGGCATTCAGCTGGGACAAGTCGTCGGCTGCAGCCAGTTGCCGTGTTTCGATGAGCTCCCGATGCAGGCTTGTGACGGCCAGCTCGAAATCGGCCTCCTCAACGATCACCTGAAGGTCGACCTTGCGGACCAGGGCATGGATGCCTAGCGGCGCGATCTCAACCTTTGCCAAAGCGTCGATGGCGCGAGAGAGTATGGTGGGGTCTGCGATGTTGCGCCCGATGGCTGAGATCAGCGCGACCTTTCGCAGTGTGATTTCCGCGTTAGGGTAGGTGTTGGACAGGTCCGACTCGACCCTCTTGATTGCCTTCATCGAACCCTTGAGGAAGTGAGTGATCGTGTTGGCGTTGGAGGTCTTCGACAGGATCCAGATCTTGTGGCGCGTCAGCGCTTCCAGTATCTCGGCGTCATAGCCTTTCACCCCGACCATATCCTGGTCGTAGAACTCGAAGGCAAACACATTCTTCAACCCTGTGACAATCTCGACCTGGGCAGACTGAGCTGCAAGGTCGGCTCGTATCAGCGTACCCTCGTGGTCGGGCTCGAAGGCGTTGCGCACCCGCAACGGAATGCTGGCCTGGCGCAGGCTCTTGGCGGCGCGCGGATGGATCGCTTCCATGCCCATGTTCGACAGCTGGTCGGCAACGTCGTAGTTGGTTGCCCCGATCACACGGACAGCACCGGTCCCAACGATGCGTGGATCGGCCGAAGACAGGTGGAATTCCTTGTGAATAATGGCTTCACTGGCTTGGGTCACCACGGCCACGCGCGACAGTGTGACCTCGCTGTAGCCGCGGTCGTAACTGCGCAGAAGCGCTTCGGTGCACTGGGCGTACCCGGTCACGATCGGTAGTTCTCGGCTCAGTTCGACATCGGCGAACGCACGCCGGATGCACTCGTCAAGATCGTGCTGGACCCCTTCGCGCCAGCCGGTCAGATCGATAAGTCGGGCATTGACGCCGTGCAGATTGAGCAGCAGCACTGTATTGAAGGCGGACTGAGCCTCGCCCAGCGAACAGAGCATCTCACGCACTGTCAGCAGGTGATGTTCGAGCTGGAAGTGGCCGAAGGAACAAAGGCGCGCCAGGTCGATCATGCACGATCGCACGCCCTCTATGCGTTCCCGCACAAATCGATCGGCGGTCTGGCGCGCACCGTCGTCGGCGAAGACAGTGGCGTTGTGCGTCTGCATCCTCTCTGCTGCCACATTGAGCGCGTCGCCCCAGACCCAGCCGCCTTCCGCACCGGCAAACAGCGTATAGACACCCGGCTCGCCGGTCTTCTTGTGCTCGAGCAGGCTGTCGGTCACCCCTGCATAGGCCGAGACCACGAAAATGCGGTTGTAGAGAGCGTCTTCGCTGCGGTCACCTATCAGGACCGTATCGAGCAGTTCCTTCGAGCGGGACATCGATGTGCCGCCGATTTTTTCCACCGTGTGGGATCTGGTCGTGGTCATGATTTCTCCGGACGCCCCATGATCTGGCGGGGCGTCGTCTTCTGGGGCACGTCTGAGGGCGCGGATCAGGCCAGCAGGCCGCGTTCGACCTTTATCGGGCACGAAGGGCTGCGCGAACTCAGAAAGTCGGGTCGCGGCGCCTTTGCCGCGAAGGGCGCTCCGACGCGATTGCTCCAAGCATTGTAGACAAAAAACGCGTTGGAACGCGGGAAAGGCGTGATGTTGCCGTTCGATCCATG
This sequence comes from Aminobacter carboxidus, assembly GCF_014863355.1. Lineage (GTDB taxonomy): Bacteria > Pseudomonadota > Alphaproteobacteria > Rhizobiales > Rhizobiaceae > Aminobacter > Aminobacter carboxidus. Next base: position 268,898 of record NZ_JACZEP010000005.1, read on the forward strand.
CAGCGTATTGCAGTCGAACAGAATGACGGTGCCTGCCTTGCCAGGTGCACATTCGATCCCGAACGCTTCGGCCATCCTCGACAGGGTCTGCTGCGAAGGCACGCCTACCTCTTGCTTCTGCAGCGAGGTCGCATGGTTGTTGTCAGGTGTTGCTCCCGCGCAAGAGACGAACGTCTTGTGCGAGCCAGGCATGAGCATCAGTGCGCCGTTGAGCGCATCGTTGTCAGTCAGCAGAACCGAAGCCGAGACTGCCCGCATCCGCGGCATACCGTCCTCCGCGTGCCATGTCTCGAAATCAGAATGCCAGTAGAACTCCTTTCCGGTGAATCCCGGCTTGTAGTTCAGCCGCGACTGGTGGAGATACACGTCGTCGTTCAGCAGAAACCCGGCACGCCCAGCGATGCGTTCGTCGCGTGCCAGGCGGTCAAACAGCGCGTTCTGCTGGTCCAGACGAAACACCGTCCGCACCTCCTTCGAGCCCGGTTCGGTGATGATGTTATTGGGATCAAGTTCGGCGTCGCCGGAGCGCATCCTTGAGGACTCGCCTTGCAGCGAAGCAATCTCTGACGGCGAAAATACGTCGTCGAGAACGAGGTATCCGTGCTGCTCGAATGCGCGCGTTTGATCATGGGTCAGCGGTGCATCCGGAGACCATTGGCCCCATACGGTAGGATCCTTGCGTTTGAGCCAGCGCTCTCCAGGTCGACGAGTGGGGTAGTCGTCGGGGCCGGCGACGACGGGTGCATGTAATGTCATGGCTTAGCCTTTCGTTTTGAGTGATGTCAGTCGGCAATCGCAGGCCGGACAATGGCCTCATACGAACCGTCTTCGCGGTGCACCTCTTGTCCGATGACGGGCGGATTGAAGCAGCAAGCCATGACCAGCTCGCTGTTGGCGGTAAGCCGGTGCCGGTCATGCAGGTTGAGTGCGTAGACGGTGCCCGCGCGGATCTGATGGACCTTGCCCGTGGCCAGGTCCTCGATTGTTCCCTCGCCAGAGATACAGTAGACGCTCTCGAAATGGTGCTTGTAGTGGAACACATGGCTCGTGTTGGCGTGAATGCGGGTGATGTGGAAGCTGAAGCCCATGCCGTCGCCGGCTAGCAGCAAGCGTGTGCTGTCCCAGCCGTCGGCGTTGACCAGGCGATCTGTCTGACGCGCGTGTTCCAACTCTCTGACTATCATGAGGTGACTCCTATTCGGCGGCGAGGCGCATGGCGCCCATGGTCATGGCGAACGCCGTTTCAAGCGTGTCCAGGCCGGCCGCAAATTGCTCTTTGGAAATGGTCAACGGGGCCAGGACTTTGACAATTTCGTCGTGGCTTCCCGAGGTTTCGATAATCAGCCCGCGCTCAAAACATGCCTGGCAGACGCTGGCGGCGTTTTTGCCGGAGCCAGCATCGATCCCCATCATCATGCCGCGGCCCTTGGTGGCCAGGCCATGGGTTTCGGCTACAGCTTCAAGGCGTTTGGCGAGATAGGCGGCCTTGTCGGCGACCTCGTTTTTGAACCTATCGTCGTTCCAGAATTTCTCCAGCGCTGCCGTCGCGGTGACGAAGGCATGGTTATTACCGCGGAAGGTGCCGTTGTGCTCGGCTGGCTTCCAGATGTCGTGCTCCGGCTTGATAAGCGTCAACGCCAGTGGCAGTCCCAGGCCTGAGAGCGACTTGGCCATCGTGACGATGTCAGGCGACAACCCCATGCCGTCGAACGAAAAGAACCCTCCTGTTCGCCCGCAACCGGCCTGGATGTCGTCGATGATAAAGAGCGCACCATGCTGGCGTGCTATGGCCTCGATTTTGCGTAGCCACTGGGGCGATGCGACATTGAGACCGCCTTCTCCCTGCACCGTTTCCACAATGATCGCCGCGGGCGCATCAATGCCGCTTGATGGATCGGAAAGCTGGCGATCCAGCATTTCGGCGGTATCGATGTCGGGCCCAAAATAGCCTTCGAATGCGGCGCGCGTGACGCCCGACAAGGGTGTGCCGGCACCGGCGCGATGCTTGGAATTGCCGGTCGCCGCCAACGCACCCATCGTGACGCCATGAAAGCCATTGGTGAACGCCACGACACTGTGGCGGCCGGTCACTTTACGCGCCAGCTTGATCGCCGCTTCGACGGCATTGGCGCCTGTTGGCCCAGTAAACTGCAGGCGATGATCCATTTCCCGTGGCTTCAGCACGATGCGCTCGAAGCTTGTCAAAAATCTCTGCTTGGCGTCGGTAAACATGTCCAGCCCGTGGGTGATGCCGTTCGCCGACAGGTATTCGACGAGAGCCCGTTTGAGGTCTGGGTCGTTGTGGCCATAATTGAGCGATGAGCAGCCGCTGAGAAAGTCGATATAGGCATTGCCTGCAGTGTCGTACAGAGTCGCGCCGATTGCCTTGTCGAACAGTCTGGGAAAGCTGCGGGAATAGGATCGAACCCGACTTTCGACCCGCTCAAAAGCGGTCGTTTCGGCGATTGTTCCAGTGGTGGGCATTGGTAGTCTCCCTGGCGTCCAAGATTGAACGCCGTTCGTGCCAGAAGCGTCAGGCGGCGAGGCGTGCCGCAGTGTCCCGGTGAAACGGGCCGATGGTGACGGCAAATTCGCTGTCATGCAGGTGGTCGAAATGGGCATCCCGCGAGAAATGAATACGCTGGGCTATCGGCGCATCGAGCTTGTGAGCGATGGACCTGAAGAGGGCCCACGACGCGGCATTGCACTCGGTGATGGTGCATTCGATATGCTTGATTTGGCTGCTGGCTTGCCTGGCCAAAACATCGGCAATGAGCTTCTTTGCCAATCCCTGTCGCTGCCCCACAGCGCTCACGCATATCTGCCAGACAAACAACGTGGATTGCTGGTGCGGGGGAATGTAGCCAGACATCCAGCCAACGATCTGATTGTCGCTTTCAGCGATCGCGCAGGTGGACGCGAAATGGCTGCATTGCAACAAATTGCAGTAGAGCGAGTTGTCGTCCAGCCCTGGCGTTTGGCGGATTAGCTGCCACACTCGTACGCCGTCGCCCGTGCGTGGCTTGCGAATGGCAGTCGGACCGCGAGTCGCCTTGATCGGGAGTGGAGTGCCGCCCGCCTTGCTGGACCCTATTTCATTCAACAAACCTACCACCAAAATTTTCTGATGCCGGAATTATCCCTGCTCGGCAATGGCATAAGCTTAGGTTTTACGAAATAAATGTCAACCGCATAAATTGGTCGAAAGCTCCTGCTCAGGCGCTTGGCGTCACGTATTATCTCACAGAAACAGCATGTTAAGGAACGCACATTTGCGGGAACTTAGATGGCTTCTGGCAGGGATGAAAAAAAAATAGTTAGGAATTTCGCAATTATTCGACATCACTGCCAACACATTGGATTGCTATTGGGCTTGCAGTGATCGGAAGGTAGTATGCGACCGAGAAATGAAATGGGCTGCGATAGTTGGAAGACCGGACCAAGCAAGCATTGACTGCGATGCGCAAAATATTGCGCACCACAGAACTCAACGGTAGGGCAGTGATGCGCGCGACTGGGCTTACCCCTTCCCAGTTGGTTTTCATGCAGTTGCTCGAGGAGACCAACGAGCAAACGGCAGGGTATGTCGCGGGACGAATGGGCATCACCCAGGCAACCACGACGGCGCTGATCCAGAAGCTCGAATCCCGGGGAATGATAAAGCGCCGCAAGGGCGAACAGGACCGGCGTCAAACTTGGCTTTCATTGACCGAAGCCGGACGCAGCTTGCTGGCTGCCTCACCAGATGGCGTGCAGGCTCGGTTTCAGAACGAGTTCAACAAGTTGGTCGATTGGGAGCAGGCCATGTTGACAGCCTCTTTGGAGCGCGTAGCCGCGATGATGGGAAATCAGGATCAGGATGTTGCGGCTGTGCTGGACGGAAAGCCCCTGATTGAGCTTGACTGACATGAGGCCGCAAGCAGCCACCCTAGGAGCACCATGCTTGACGTTGTTGATGAAGCGGCGCGGGCCCTAGAATTTCACCTCAATTCCATGCCCCTGTCACCGGAATTTGCGGCAGCAAGGGTATACGCGGCGCGGGTTTCTCGCCCAATGAGCACCCTTAACTTTCGTCATTGAAACAATTTGCCTACAAGTCATCAATGACCAGATTTTCCAAACAGCCTCGTAGGGTGCCGATGCTTCGGCGCTCGCGCGCAATGTGGGTTTCGCCGCGCCTTTGGCGCCCCCGTTTTGTCTTCTGGGAGGGAGCAATCGCAATTGGTCTAATTAGCGTTCTTTTCACCAAGATGGCCGATCAGGCGCAATTCCTGTTCCGGCAATTCCTCTCCGGTGACGGAAGATCTTGGATGCCGCTGTTCGTCACTCCAGTGGGCTTTGTTTGTTGCGCCTATGTTGGCTTCGCAATCCCAGCTTCTCAGTCCCTCCTCGAATGAACAACCTTCATAGCTTCGACACCTAGGCCGCTCGTTCATCCTTTCAGGAGCTTGTGGACTATGTGTCGCTTTGATTGGAATTTCATCAGACGGCTTGACCTTCGGTACCGGTTACGATCAAGCCCGTAGTGCAATCGAAGGTGTGCCGCTTCCGGTATTCTATTTCGCAGAAAAGCTACTTGCTGGTTTGCTTTCGATGTTGCCAGGAATTCCCGGTGGTATTTTTGCCCCTCTCTGTCCGTTGGCGCTGGACTGGGCAGCAGCCTCGGGCTGCTCCTGGGTGCCAACGTGGGATTGGCTGCATTACTTGGAATGGCTGGCTACTTCGCGGGCGTCGTGCAGGCGCCTATGACCGCATTCGTTATCATTCTTGAAATGACAGGCAACTACGACAACGTTATCCCGCTGATGTTGACCTCGATGCTTGGCTACGGGACGGCACGGCTGGTATCTCGGGAGCCCCTCTACCATGCCATGTCACGAATATTCGTGGCAGACGCCCTACGTCGCAGGCGCGCGGAAATGACGATGCTCGATGGTTGTAATTGCGGAACCGCCCGGGCTTGAGGCTCGGCCGTTTCTGTTACGCCGTAGGGCGCGGGTTGAGCAACCGGCGGAGACGCGGAGCCCCTATCGAGCGAAGCGTCGGAGCCGGTTGCGGCGAGGGTTCCGGCGAATGCCGCCGGGGTCTGGTATCCGAGGTAGGAATGCGGTCTCGCGGTGTTAAAGTCCTGCCTCCATTCGGCGATGGCGCCTATCTGGTCGGCGAGCAGTTTCTTCAGCTTCGCGTTGTCGTCTTCTAGGGCCTTCAGGCGCTTGGCGTCGGACACGTCCATGCCGCCATGCTATAGCGTCGCCTCGGAAACCCCGTGATTGCGGGCCAGATCGCCAGCCTTTGCACCCGCCTCTTGCTTGCGCAGAACCGCGATGACCTAATCTTCCGTGAACCGTCCTTAAATCGACGCCGGACTCTAACTCCAGGTGAAGGAAAAACTCGGTGGCAGGTCAAGTGATGTTCCACATCAGCGAGCGCACCAGACAGATTCCTGCTGCATAGAGCGGCGGGTAGAGGGTTCGGGCACCGAGGTAGAGCGCGCTACTGTCGTGGGCATTCGCAAGGTGCGCCAGCACCACTGCCGCGACGAAGAGGGGGAAGGTCTCGGCTAGATTGGCGGAAGCGCGAGAGAGACGACCAACAACGCCTGTGAGCGGCGACTGCGGCGCTTCTCGCGCGCTCGCGGCCCAGCGGTGGCTTTCGCCATCCGAATTTCTCCTCGCGTCTAACGTGGCTAGTTACCTAGCCTTGTTTACCTCTAGACTTTGGTGGAAACTTAAGGCGCGAAAGCGTTGGGGGGAAGGATCAATTGGCAACGGTTGTTTGGGTTTGCCTGATATCCGCAGCGCTTATTATCGCCACTAGCGTTCTGCATTTCGAGGTTTTCGCAACAGTTGCCGGGCTCCACCGACAATATCGTCTGTCCAAGCGAGTCGAAATTGTCGCGCTTCTGCTCCTGACGTTTCTCAGTCATGTTGTGAGCATCGGTGGTTATGCAATCGTTTTTGCCCGGCTCCACCATCATCCGGAGTTCGGGCAGCTTGCAGGGCAACTGAGCGAAAGCCCCATAGATTTCTTCTATTTCTCGCTCGCCTGTTATACGACACTCGGTTTTGGCGATGTCTACGCTACGGGCGACTTGCGGATCATAGCTGGACTGGAGGGCCTCAATGGACTCGTCCTTATTGCTTGGTCTGCTTCACTAACGTTCCTTGCCGTTCGGCCCAACTGGGACGACAATGAGCCGTAGCGGAGTGTTTCGCTGAGTTCTCGACTGAAGGTTGCCATGGCGCTGCTCGCGCAGGCGGCTAGAGCCATCGCGTAACAACGGTGCTCAAAGCCCGTGAAAAAGCCAATGACGCTTCAGTGTGAGCGAACTCAAAAATTCCACACACAAGGTGTTAGTCCATCAGCCGAACGGGCAATTTTTCTAGGGTCCGAATACCTAGACGCTTACGCCAATGGAGGTGCTCGGTTCCATCGAGCCGAATGTCGGGAAACCGACTGATAATGCGCTCGATCGCAATTGCAGCCTCTGCCCGAGCGAGTTGAAAGCCGAGGCAAAAGTGCACCCCAGTTCCGAACGAAAGGTGGGCGTTCGGATGACGCGAAATGTCGAAGCGATGGGCGTCCTCAAACTTTAGGGGATCACAGTTGGCGGCAGCTAGAAAGCTCGCGAACATATCGCCGCGACGATATCGGCTTTCTTGCCAAAAGATGTCTTGGACAGCGAAACGTGGCTTTGTCATTTGCACTGGCGATACATATCGCAAACACTCTTCCACGCACATAGGCATGAGGTTCGGATCGGCTTTCAATCGTCGCAGTTGGTCCTCATGAGAAAGCAGAGCAAAAAGCCCTCCCGCAATCAGATGTGTTGTGGTTTCTTGCCCAGCTCCGAAAAGCAAGAAGATCATGGAGACGAGTTCGTCTTCGCTTAGCGTTTGGCCGTCCGATTCCGCATCGCGCAGCGCAGCGATGAGTCCGTCAGCTAGTACGCCGCCTCCTGGTCGCGAAGTTCGGCGAAGGTACCTCACGACCCGGATGACCCCAGGAATTGCCCGGATTACCGCTCCGATGTTGGCGGTGTCCTTCAACCCTCCCAACCAGGATTTGAACCGATCATGGTCCTTTTCCGGCAATCCGAGCATTGCACAAATCACCGACAACGGCAGGTCACGGCAAAAATCTTCCATAAGGTCGGCCTGGTGTTTTCCTTCCAATCCGTCGAGTAGCCGATCGGCAATGGCCGATATCATCGGTCTAATGCTCTGGATGGTGCGGCGCTGAAACGCATGATCCACTAGACTGCGCAGTCGGCGATGTTCAGGGTCGTCGTGCCCAAGCATATTCAGAGCCAGTAGCCCTATCGTTCTGGGCAAATATTTCAGTACGCGTTCTTGGGTCCGGCTGCCGGCATTGCCGGGATCGCGCGCGAAGTTCTCGTGATCCTTAAGCAGCGCCGAGCATGCGTCGTGCGTTACCGCCAAATAAGTCCGGCCGACGATAGGCAGTTTCATGGGAACAACCGGACCGAACTCTCGCATTCGGTCCAGTGTGGGAAATGGATTCGCGTGGAATGTCGGCGAGACGATGTCAAAACTGACCGATCCGAACCTATTGTCTTGCGCCAACGGTCGTCTCCTCGGTCTGCCGCCTTAACCCTACCGATATTCTTCAACCGAGACTTAATACTCCCGTTCCAACAATCAAGTCGATGCCACGATCGCGCAACTCAATGTCACGATCGTTAGCGCCAGCCTTGCCGCGCCATTTCAGAAAGCGGGTTTTGAAACATTTGTATCGGATGCGCTTGCCGTAGCGTGGTGAAGAATGGTCGACCAAGGGCGACCATGTGTGCCCACTGAGAAGACGTTGTCGGTGGAGCCGTCGTCGCCCCGCCGTTGAGTGATCGAGGTCTATGCCCTGGTGGCACATAAGTTGCTGCTGCACATAGTTCGACTTTCGACGATTCTAAGGGGTGTTTAAGGCCGCCGATCGGAGCGGCAGCCTTGAGAGGGGCTAGTGGAGGGATGGCCTCGCAGCGAATGAGCCTACAAAGGGCTCGCCGGCTACACGTCACACGTCGTCACAGCAGACTGCCAGAAGCCCTGTGGGGCCTGGCTGCAAACTTCATGCGCCTGCGTTCACGGAACGCAACCAGCGCTGACCGGGTCAAAGAATAGAAAACCACGGCAACGAGAACACCAAGCGGAATGCCGCCAACGGTCATGGGTTTTATCAACGGCTCCCAAAGCTGAACGATGTCAAGTTGGGTCATGACTTGCCCAAGCTGCAGCGGAACCAAGTTGCCGGGATTTTGGCCGTAGAGGATGTACCGCCCAAGTCCCAGCGTTGCGGCCCAAATGAAAGGAAATGTAATTGGATTACCGATCGCGGTGCCCAAAGCGGAAGCTACAATATTTCCCCGTAACAGGAATGCGGCTATGGCAGCGATGAGGAAGTGAAAACCTACAAAGGGTAGGAACGAAGCAAACACTCCAGCCGCAACCCCAGCAGCGACCGCGTGAGGTGCGGCTGTGAGACGGAGAACTCGTTTTGTGAAATATCGCGCGGAACGCAAGAACGATCGGCGCGGCCAGAGGAATCCTCTGATCCTATCGCCCAGGCGCGCCTGCGTTCTTCGCTTGAAAAGCATATACCGCCTTTTCCGTGTGCCACTCCAATCGGCGATTACGCTCTGTTCATTATCATGCAGGCTTTCAGGCGAACATAATCTGTGCAGCTTCTCCGCATTCAAATGCGCGTCAACGGCATGCCGGGCGCGCTCCCTCATGGAAAAACGTGAAGGTGAGCAGTTGCAAGCTCCGCGTGACCACCCTGGTTAGTTGCGCCAATAGGTTGGAGTGAACACCACTAAGACAACGAGAATTTCCAGCCTTCCGAGGAGCATGGCTGCCGACAGAATCCACTTGGATGCGGTCGGCAACGACGCAAAGTTGCCCGCCGGACCGATAATGTCGCCCATGCCTGGGCCGACATTGGTCAGGGCAGTCAGAGAGCCCGTGATCGCGGTAACAAGATCAAGCCCGGTAGCGCCGAGCAGGATGACGACGATCCCCCAAATCATAAAAAAGGCCGAGATGAACAGCACGACGGCCCGCTGCATCTCGGCGTCGACGACACGGTCGCCATAGCGGATGGTAATGACGGCACTTGGATAAACCAACCTCCGTAAGCCATTGACCGTCATTTCGTAGAGAACAAGGAATCGATATGCCTTGATACCGCCCGCTGTCGATCCGGAGCAGCCACCAAGAAAGGTCGCTACGAAAAAGCAGGCCACGGCAAATGGACCCCATGCGGAATAGTCGCTGGAGGCGTAACCCGTTGTAGTGATCACGGATACGAAATTAAAAGCGGAGTGCGTCAAAGCTTCGAAGAAAGGCCTTTGAGAACCTCTGCTCAGATAGACTGCGACGGCGACGGCAAAAACGAGACAGTATCCGGCAAACACTCGAATCTGGGGGTCACGAAGTGCATCGTAACGCCCACGAATAGCAAATAGTATCAGAATCGAAAACGGCAGCCCGCCGATGAACATGAAGATTGTAGCGATCCACAGTATGTGCGGAGAGCTTGCGAACTGGCCAAACGATGCGTCGTAGGTCGACATCCCGCCAGTCGACATGGTTGTCATAGCGTGGTTCAGCGCATCGAAACCCGTCATCCCTGCCAGCAGGTACGAGAGTCCACAAGCCAGCGTCAACATTGAGTAAATAGCTATCAGGCTGACAGCGAACGTTGCGAAACGTTCGAAGGGCCTGTCTTCGATGTCGGAGGACTCGATCTTGAAATAGGCGACGCCGCCGACCTTTAGGAAAGGCAATAGGAAGAGACCCAGTGCTATCACGCCCAGACCGCCCATCCATTGCAAGATTGACCGCCACAGCAGCACGCCTGGCGGCCTGTGGTCGAGGCCAGTAATGACAGTCGAGCCAGTTGTGGTTATAGCGGAGACTGACTCAAAAAAGCGTCGGCGAAGCTCAGCTGAAGCGACGAAATGAACAACGGCAGGGCTCCAGCCACCGCCATAGTAAGCCATAACAAATTGACCAGCAGGAAACCAAAACGGGTGGAGGCTGGTGGAACGTTGCCATGTGTCGCCAACGCGACTGCTAACGCGGCACCTCCAGTGATGACGGCTGACCAAACAAATACCTGCCAGTCCTCGTGGTTGTAATACAAGTCCACGGCCGCAGGCAGTAACATTGCCGCCGCCAGGTAAATGGCAAACACGGCTGACACATAGATTGCGGCGCGGCCAGATTCTCTATTCACACGTCAAGCCCAGCGATTTTGACAAATAGTCGTAGCATCGGCTGGCCAAATGAACAACAACTCGGTGGCAACCCATCGCCAACCGGGTGTTCTTGTCTGCTCCGACAAATTCGTCATCTAAAAGAATCCATAGTCTGGTGTCTCGATCAACTGTGGAGTGCTTTAGAAGGCATTTTTGCGGAGGCGAAGCGCACCACCGCCCAGCCGACTGCCCCAGAGAAAAGCGAGCCGAGAAGCACGCCAACCTTGGTCTCCGTCTGTAGCGTTTCCGACTCTGGGTATGCCAGGAAGCCAATGAAAAGACTCATGGTGAAACCGATGCCGCACAGTACGGCCACCCCATAGAGATGCAACCATGAAGCATGCCGAGGTAGCTCCGCAACGCCAGCTTTGATGGCAAGCCAGGCGAAAGTGAATATCCCGACCTGCTTTCCCAAAAACAGGCCGAGCGCTGACCCCAGCGGTACCGGATTCAATACAGAGGATAGAGAAAGTTCAGAAAATGACACACCAGCGTTCGCAAACCCGAACATCGGAACGACAAGATATGCGACCCAAGGGCCCAATGCATGATGCAGCCGAAAGAGGGGGGTGCTAGGACTGTCGCTTGAAGAAATCCCCATGGGGATTGTGAGCGCAACGGCAATACCCGCAACTGTTGCGTGGACGCCGGAATTCAGCACGAAGGACCACAAAACAGCGCCAAGTATGAGATAGGGGGCCAGGTACTTCACCCCAGTCCTGTTAAGTGCGACGAGCGCAGTAAACGTTGAGACCGCCATTCCCAGGTTCCACAGCGACAACTCCGAAGTGTAAAAGAGCGCGATGATCAATACCGCGCCGAGATCATCAAGAATCGCCACAGCGGTTAGAAATACCTTCAGCCCAATCGGAACGCGTCGACCAAGCAGCGAGATTACGGCTAACGCAAATGCAATGTCGGTCGCCGATGGGATGGCCCAACCACGTAGATTGACACCTTGCCCCCAATTGATAGCCACGAAAATTGCCGCAGGCATAATCATCCCGCCCACGGCAGCAATTCCGGGCAGAGCTCGGCGCTGCCACGTAGCTAGTTGTCCAACAAGCAGCTCACGTTTGATATCCAGCCCCATCAACAGGAAGAACACCGCCATCAGGCCATCGTTAACCCAGTGAAGGATCGATAGCCCAAGAACATCACTGTGCAGTAGGTCTGAAAAAAATTGCGCTGCGGGTAAGTTGGCGAACGCCAATGCCAGTGCTGTGACTAACATTAGAATGAGCCCGCCAGCAGCTTCAGTCTCTAAGGGAAGCGATCCATCGCGAAACCATTTTCCATTCAGCATCGTACGCGCCAGTTCATGAAGGGCTCAAAAGTCTAGCATCCAATTCCGCTCCAGATTGGTGCCTGAGCGAACTTCAAATCTGAATGCGCAACCTTCGCTCATCACGCCGATTGAGAGTGGGGAGCGACGAATGAGTGCGCGTAACGGTCGAGTCAATGTTGGAGATCGACCTAGCCCCAACCCTGTGGTCGCCGGCGACTGCGGGGGCTGCTTCTTCTGCGCGCACAGCCTCTCAATGTCGAGGCTGTTTCGGTGGCGGGCGGCTCGCCTGATGCTGGCGCTTGTCGACCAGCGTCGAAAATAGACGCCCCTGGCATTAAGGATAACGTTGCGGTGCCAGTATCGCGTCGAGCTTGGTGCGCGATGGACCATGAACCTTGATAAGGGCGACGGCCTGTCCCAGCGACAAACGATATTTGTGAGCCAAGGCGTGGGCACTGTAGTCACCCTCAGGCTCTTTCAACAGATCCTCTATGTCGAGTTGGTGCTCAGCATGATTGATCATGGCAACCTCCTATAGGCGACATAGAGGAACGTTCGACCGTGCCAAAACGATCCCGAAGTGGGGATTGCTACGTTGGAGTTCAATCCTGGGGCTGCACCATGAGATGAAAGTGAGTTCGCTATCCGGCAAACAGCCTGACGGCGCCGCCCCACCACTCCAAAGCCAATCAGTGCCATGACGCATATCGGGTAAATCACGAAATCTGCGATATCCCCGCCGGGCAGAGTTCTGTGCGCGAGCAGGACGACCAAGCCTGCAACCAGGCAGCAATATCCTGGCTTCCCGATGGATGCATGCTGTGACCTTTAGACGCCCTTCGAATTCGCCCCAAAGTGGCCGTGGGGCTTGGGTTCTGGGTCACGTCCTTTCGAAGCCTCTGCCTCACTGCGACAACGCGCGAGCCAGCGTGCGGCGGGGTTGTTGCTGTCTTCGATCCCCAGCGTGTCGTCGACGAACCGTTCGGCTGCTGCGAACGCCCATTCTTCGTCGGTAGGCAGCTGCCATGTTTCGCCGGTGCGATCCGATAGCCAGTTTGCGTAGGCAGTCGCGTCTCGGAAACTCACTCCGGTAACGGGCAATGGCGATTGCGAGATGTGACTTGCCGGTACCTGTCCCACCGACCAGGACGACATCGCGCTGATCGGCGACGAACGCGCCGGCGGCGAGGTCGCGGATCAGGGGTTCGTTGACCGGCGTGTCGGCGAAGTCGAAGTCCTCGATGTCCTTGGCCAAGGGCAACTTGGCGACGATGAGCTGGTATTTGCTGGAGCGGGCCTGCTTCTCCGATATCTCTGCCTGCAACAGATCCCCGACGATCCTGAACGGTTTGAGCTGACGCTTAATGGCGACGCCCATGATCTCGTCATAGGCCGAGCGCATCCCGCAGAGCTTCAGCGTTCCCATCAGGTCCAGTACTTCGGCGCGTTCCATGGCTGTTTGTCCTCCTGAGACTGTCATGGCGAGCGCAGTCGGCGATCGGCTCGTGAGCCAGCTTCAACGCTTGGGGAATCGCGCCCGGCGCCGGATCACGGCTGCGGGCCAGAATGTTGAAGATCACCGCCGCCGATAAGCGCAGTGGAGGAAGCCGTGGCGTTGGCACTTGCACGGTTTGGTGCCAAACCCGCTTTGCGCCCGCCGAGTGATCCAGCCGGTCTGTGGTGCCGTATCAAGCTTCGAGTTCAATTTTTCGAGAAGGTTGGAGGCATGCGATGTACGGCGGGAAATTTGGCCTGCCAGGCTTGGCAATGACACTTCTGCTTGGCTTGGCACCTGCGGCCGCAGGTGACTTTACACTGGAAGGCTATTTTGCCGGAAAAACATCAGCCGTCGGCAGCTTCAGCGCTATCAACGGCGTCAAGCGCAAGTTCACCGTCGACCTAATGGGTAAGTGGAACGGCAAGACTCTGACGCTGGTGGAGGACTTCGCCTATGACAATGGCGAGCGCGACCGAAAGACCTGGCGCTTCGAAAAGGTCGCCAGGGACAAGTATCGCGGCACACGCGAGGACGTGATCGGGGAAACGCTGGTGACGATCAGCGGCAATACCGCACGCTTCAGCTACGTTGCGGATCTCGATGCCAGCAACAAGAGCAACCGAGTGCGCTTTTACGACACTATGAGGCTGCAGGACGATGGCACAGTGCTCAACAAGGCACTTGTGACGAAGTTTGGTCTGCCCGTAGCGCTGACACGGGTGGAGTTTCATCGCCGCTGACCGTGCGGGTTCCAGGCCTGTCAGCTTACGCCCTGCCGGGCACTGTCAAGAAATAGGGAGTGGGTCTTGTCAAATCAGACACCAACAGCCGTCGCATGGGGTCTGCTGGCCACGCTGAGCCTGGCTGCTGGGGCAGCGTCTGCCGAGGAACTGGATGGGCCCAAGATCAAGAAGCTGATCGCGGGGGAGACTGTGCGACTGGACACGCCGTTCGGCATTGCCTTGCCTTTGCGCTATCGCACAGATGGCGTTGTCGTGGGAGATGTTTCGGGAATTTCGGCGGCAAGCATGTTCGCGCCAAAGGAGGAAGGCCGCTGGTGGATCGAGCGCAACTCTCTCTGCCAAAAATGGCCAAGCTGGTACAAGGGACGCCAGTTCTGCTTCAAGATCACGTCGCTCGGTGAGCGCAGGATTTCCTGGGTCCGTGACGATGGGGCCAAGGGCACCGCACGCATAGGCGACTAGATGGCCAATGCAGAAAGCCGCGTGTCGGGGCAGGCCGTGAAGCTGTTGTGCTATGCATTGCCGGCCATTCCGCTGGCAGCAGTGGCACTGCCTCTCTACGTCATCGTGCCGACTTTCTATGCGCAGAATCTCGGGGTGCCCATCGCTGCCGTCGGAACGGTTCTGCTGCTCATTCGGCTGCTTGATGCAGCATGCGATCCGCTGATCGGCTGGCTCTGCGACCAAGTATTCATCAAATCCGGGCGCAGGCGGACATTCTTTCTGATGTCCGTACCGTTGACGGCCCTGGCCGCATTCATGGTCTTCTGGCCGCCGTCGGGCGCTGGTGTTGGCTATCTCGCCTTTTGGAGCACCCTGCTTTCGGTCGGTTATACCGGAACGCTGTTGCCCTATACGGCCTGGGGTGCGGAACTGTCCACGGACTATCGCGGACGTTCGGTGGTTTCAGCTTTTCGCGAAGGGGCGACGCTGGTCGGAACGCTTATCGCAGTCGTGCTGCCCTTCGCGGTTGGCCTCGACAACATAGACGGCCTCCACGGCTTGGCCGCCGTCGCCGTCTTGACGATCTTGCTCCTGCCTTCTGCCGCCGTGCTTGCCGTCAAGACCGTGCCGGAGCCGGCCAATCGTTCGACGAGGAAGCTGAGCTTGGCGGTCAGCCTGCACTTCGTTGTGCGCAACAGGCCGTTCGTCCGGCTCATTGCCGCGTTCCTTCTTAACGGCTTTGCCAACGCAATCCCGGCGACGCTGTTTCTCTATTTCGTCTCCGAACGGCTCGGCGCTGCCGAACTGCGCGGCCCGCTGCTCTTCCTCTATTTCCTGTGTGGGATGCTCGGTGTACCTTTGGCCGTCTGGCTTGCAGCAAAAGCATGCAAGCACCGTACGTGGTGTGGGGCGATGACCGTCGCCTGCGCGGTGTTTGCCTTCGCCGGTTTCCTTGGAGTTGGCGACATCGTGCCTTTCGCCATCATCTGCGCGGCGACCGGGTTGCTTCTGGGCTTCGATCTCGCCTTGCCGCCAGCCATACAGGCCGATGTCATCGACTACGACACGGCCAGTTCGGGCGAGCAGCGTTCGGGGCTCTATTTTGCCGCCTGGGGGCTGGCCACCAAGCTATCGCTTGCGCTCGGCGTCGGCTTGGTATTCCCCATTCTTGCCTGGTCGGGTTTTGACGCTACAGGTGGCCAAGCCATGCCGGAGACAGCCCTCGCTACGCTGTCTGCACTCTATGCCTGGCTCCCCATTCTGCCCAAGGCCGCAGCCATTGCCGTGATGTGGAATTTTCCCCTCGGCGAAGATGCGCAACGATCTTTGCGAGCCCGCATCGACAGCACGGGGCGAGCACATCAAGGCTCATAGTGAAGAACCAAGTGCGCCTGCGATAGTCGTGCGCTTCTCGTCTTCACCTGCCGATGGAAAGGAACCTTGATGTCGAAAGTTTTCTCGCTCATGTCTTTCATGCTGGGCGTCGTTCTCATCGGTATGTTCATCGGCTACTCCTCTATACCGGGCGAATGGTACGCGAGCTTGAACAAGCCGTCGTTCACCCCGCCAAACTGGGTCTTTGCCCCGGTGTGGACGGTGCTCTATATCGTCATAGCGATTATCGGCTGGCGGTGCTGGGTTCGCGATCGAAACAGCAACGCGATGAAGTTGTGGTTCGTTCAGATAGCGCTGAATTTCCTGTGGTCGCCCGTGTTCTTCGGGGCGCAGCAGCCGGGTTTGGCCTTGGTCGTCGTGGTCGCAGCATTGGTGGCCGTGCTGGCCTTCATCGCGGTCGCCTGGAACAAAGACAGGCTGGGGGCAGTTCTGTTTCTGCCTTATGCGGCATGGACCGCATTTGCCACCACTCTAACTGCGGGCGTGGTGACGATGAACTGATTGTTGCCGGCCTAAACAGAACAGGGTGTCGCCGGTCGTGCCGCACGTGCCTTGCTGCGTGCGCGGCAGGGAACGATCAGCCGGCCTTCGCTAGCATCCAGGCAGTGAAGAAATATCCGCAAGTTGCTGCGGTTGCGGTGAGCGCAACGCCCCAAATCATGTCGACGACGCTGACGGAGACCGACCAGTTCTTCAGCGTAGCCAGGTTGGTCATGTCGTAGGTGCCGTAGGCGACGAGCCCGAGCAGCGCGCCATTGACCAGCGCCGTCGCCCAGCTCGCGCCATTCACCGCCGGCGTCACCGCGAGGTGCACGATGCCAGCGACATAGACGAGATAGAAAAGGCCAGCGACGCCAAGATTGGGCTGATCGAGAAGCAGTATGCCGATCCGGCTGCGATAGAAATTGGTCGATATGGTCGACAGCCAGACGAAGTCCAGGCTGAAGAAGACCACGGCAGTGGCAGCATAGGCGATGGCGTAAATTGCGATCATTGGCGCTCTCAGGGCGAGGGCGCCCGGTCAGATTCCCAGGAACGGCTGGATCGCGCGAACGATCCAGCTACGGAACTTCAGCGGCGCGTCCGTTACCGCAAGGCAAATGCAGTCGGTGCCCGGCGTGGCCACGGGCTGATGCGTCAGGCTGGCGTCGGCATCCTCTATATCGCCGCGTGCGAACACTTCGCCGCCATCGGCGAAGCTGCCATTGAGCACCAGTGTGAGCTCGCGCCCGCCATGGCTGTGCTCCGGCACTGGCTTGCCGGCTGGGATGCGCAGCAGCCGCACCATGGTCTCGCGATCCCGGGTCCTAATCGGGATATGGTAGGCCCCGCGCCCGAGCGGACGCCATTTGAGAGTATCAAAGTCACCGCCAACATAGGAGCGCAACGGCTCAGGCAAACCGCCGCTGTAGCCGGCGGGTGGCGTTTCGGGGGTTCCGCCTGCTGCAATCTTCGGCGCCTGCTGCAGGCGTGCGCGCACGCTGGCCCATGAGTGATCGACAGAGGCATTGTCGGAGATGTTCTCGAGCAGGTCGCCACCAATGCTTTCGGCCACCGACAGGCTGCGCCGGCATGATGGGCAAAGGGCAAGGTGCGTGGCGACCGCAATGCTCCAGCCTTCAGCGAGGCTGCCGGCGGCATAGCTGACGAGCAGGTCGTCGCTTAGATGGTGACGAATAGTCACGATACGTCTCCAAAGTGAGCGAGCGCGGTGCGCAGTTTTTCGAAGGCCAGGCGCATGCGCGACTTGACCGTTCCCAAAGGGAGATTCAGGCGCGTCGCGATCGCGCTGTGCGACTGGTCTTCGAAGAAGGACAATTTCAGAAGTGCCGCCTGTTCCTCCGGCAGCGCCGCGATTGCCTCGTGCAATTGCTCGGACACCTCGCGTGCGTCGAGCTCAGCATCGGCCAGGGCAGCGTCGTCAGGCACGAAAGCAGGATCGTTGGGGTCGAAGTCCGGCCGCTTCTCGCGCCGGAACGCATCGATGCGCAGATTGCGTGCAATGGTGAAGATCCAGGTGGAAACCGCGCCCTTCGACGGATCGAACCTGTCGGCCTTGTTCCATACCGCGATCATTGTTTCCTGCATCAGCTCCTCGGCAAGCTGGCCGTCGCCGCCCAAGCGTGCCATATAGGCTTTGACGCGTGGCGCGAAGTGGCGAAACAGCGCCTCATAAGCGTCGAGGTCGCGCCGCGCACCGACCGCGCACAAAAGTGCGACCATGTCGGGTGTCCGGTCGGCATCAGTCTTGCGGCGCATACTCAAACTTCCCAACTCGCAATGCCGCGGCGCGGAGCGCCAATGCCCCACCATAGAGCGTTTCTGCCACGCCGGCGCGCTTATGGGAACGAACGTATCCATGCCGCAGATACGTCGCCTTTCACCCGTCGGATCACCGATGCACGAAATTTCGTCTCCTACCGATCCGGCGCGACCTGCGCTGCGTATCAACAAACAAGTACGCAGCAGGATCGGAAAGGCAGAAAGCGGGAATGCACACCAACAAAGAGTTGCCTGATCATGCCCGCCGCGTGGCGGTCGTTGGATCGGGGATTGCGGGCCTTTCTGCTGCCTGGCTTCTCAGTCGCAGGCTCAGCGTCACACTCTATGAAAGTGAGAAACGCCTGGGCGGTCATTCAAACACGGTCATGGTTCCGACGAGCCACGGAAGTCTGCCCGTCGATACTGGCTTTATCGTCTACAACGAGCGCAACTATCCCAACCTCGTTGCCTTGTTCAACGAAATCGGGGTGCCGACTGCTAGCTCCAACATGTCCTTCGCGGCCTCGCTTGAGGGCGGCAAGCTCGAATATTCCGGCTCCGGCATCAATGGCCTGATCGGCCAGCGCGGCAATGTCGTGCGGCCACGCTTCTGGCGGATGATGCGTGACATCTTGCGCTTCTACCGCGAGGCGCCTGCTCTGCTGCTTCGAGGAGACCTACACAGCGTCAGCCTCGGCGAATATCTCGACCGCAACGATTATGCGCCGGCCTTCATCGAGGACCATCTATTGCCGATGGGGGCGGCGATCTGGTCGACAACGGCGCGCGAGATGCGCGCCTATCCGCTGCTTGCCTTTGTCAGGTTCTTTGCCAGCCATGGCCTGCTCAGCCTGGCCGATCGGCCGAAGTGGCGAACTGTTCTTGGCGGCAGCCGCGAATATGTCCATCGGCTGAGCGCGAGCTTTATCGAGGGCGCCCGGCTCGGCGTCGGGGTCCGCAGCATCTCGCGGGAAAGCGGCCGTGTCGTCGTCACCGACATGGCAGGAAATGCCGATACCTTCACCGATGTCGTCATTGCCACCCATGCCGACCAGGCGCTCGGCCTGCTGGCCGATGCCGACCATGAGGAGCGCGACCTTCTTGGCGCCTTCCGCTACACCGAAAATCTGGCAGTGCTGCATTGCGACGAAAGCCTGATGCCAAAGCGCCGGCGTGTCTGGTCGAGCTGGAACTATATCGGCGAAAGCAGAACCGAAAACGCCCAACCGTTGTGCGTGACCTATTGGATGAACCGTCTGCAAAACCTCGACATGCGCCATCAGCTGTTCGTGACGCTCAATCCTACCCGAGAGGCTGCACCGTCGCAGGTCATCGGACGTTATCATTATACCCATCCGCTGTTTGACCAGCGCGCGCTCGACGCCCAGCAGCAGCTCTGGCGCCTGCAGGGCAGGCGCAACACCTGGTTTTGCGGCGCCTATTTCGGCTTCGGCTTCCACGAGGACGGATTGCAGGCTGGGTTGGCCGCGGCCGAGAGCGTTACCGATGTGCGGCGGCCCTGGCACGTGCGTAACGAATCCGGGCGCATTGCGCTCCAACCCCAACTGGAGGCTGCGGAATGAGTGGCCAGTCGGCACTGTTCCTGGGCGAGGTGATGCACATGCGCGTCCGGCCGCGCCGGCACAGGCTGCATTACCGCGTCTTTTCGCTGCTACTCGATTTCGACGAACTGCACGCCACGAGTGTCGCGTCCCGTCTGTTCGGCTACAACCGGCGGGCCATGCTGAGCTTCTGGGACGCCGATCACGGCGACGGCAGCGCCGGCGGCCTGCGCATCTGGATCGAAGCGCGATTGCGTGAAGCTGGCAGGCTGGAGGAGGGCATGAGCATCCGGGTGCTCTGCTATCCCCGCATCTTAGGTTACGTCTTCAATCCGCTAACAGTCTACTTCTGCTACGCCTCGGGCGGTGCGCTTAGGGCCATCCTCTACGAGGTCTGCAATACCTTCGGCGAGCGCCACACCTATGTAATTCCGGTCGAGGACGGCACGACGGGGCCTGTGCGACAGGGGTGCGCCAAGGAACTCTACGTCTCGCCCTTCACGCCGATGTCGTGCTTCTACCGGTTCCACATCGAGCCGCCGGGCAACAACGTGCTCGTGCGCATCGATGAATCTGACGCGGAGGGCCTGCTTCTGGTCGCCTCGTTTTCAGGCCAGCGCGAGCCGCTGTCGGATCGCGCGCTTCTGCGTGCGCTATTCCACTACCCGCTGATGACGATAAAGGTGACCGTGGGCATTCACTGGGAGGCGCTGCGCATCTGGTGGAAGGGCATTCCCGTGCACAGCCATCGTGCCGCAGCCAGCAGGGTGGCCACGACCATCGTGGCGGGCAAGATTTCAGGACACCAGCATTCATGACCAATGTCGCAGGAAAGTCGCTCTCCGCGAGGAGGCTTCGCCGGCCGCTATGGGCGAGATTTCTCTGCCGCTGGGCCGACAGAATCGTCGCGGGCCATCTCACCATCCGCTTTGCCGACGGTAGCACGCACCACGCCCAAGGGACACTACCGGGCCCCCCGGCAAGTCTCAACGTGGGGTCGGGCAGGCTGGTGTGGAAGCTGGCCAGCTCCGGCAGCCTAGGCCTAGCTCGCGCATATGTCGATGGCGACTGGGACACGCCCGACCTCGGCGCGTTGATGCAACTGGGTCTTGCAAATGAAGCCCCGCTCGGTTCTATCCTCGATACATCGGGGCCAGCCAGGCTGGTTGCTTTCCTGCGGCATCGGCTTTGCGCCAACACGCGCACTGGCAGCCGGCGCAACATCGCCTTCCACTACGATTTGGGCAATGACTTTTACCGGCACTGGCTCGACGAGACGATGACCTATTCGTCGGCGTTGTTCCTGAGCGACGATCAATCCCTGGCCGATGCGCAGCGGGCCAAATACGCCCGTATCGTCGCAGCGCTCGATCTTGGCCCGGATGATCATGTGCTGGAGATAGGCTGCGGCTGGGGTGGCTTTGCCAAATATGCCGCGGGCGCGACGGGCTGTCGGGTGACCGGGCTCACGCTTTCGCGTGAGCAGGCCGAGTTCGCAAGGGAAAGCCTTACGCAGGCCGGTCTTGCAGACAAAGTCGAAATCCGGCTTCAGGACTACCGCGACTGCGCCGGGCGGTTCGATAAGATCGTTTCCATCGAAATGTTCGAAGCTGTCGGAGAGGAAAACTGGCCCACCTATTTCGACGCGCTCCGGTCGCTCCTCAAGCCCGGCGGGTACGCCATGGTCCAGGCCATCACCATTGCCGACGAGCACTTTGCCCACTATCGCCGCAACGCCGACTTCATCCAGACCTACATCTTTCCGGGCGGCATGCTGCCATCGCCCACGGCCTTCAACGCCGTCGCATCCGAGCGGGGGATGTCGGTGGTTGACGTGAAATTCTTTGGGGCCGACTACGATAGGACGCTGCTTGCCTGGGACAGGGCGTTCGTCGCCGCCTGGCATCACATCGAGCCGCTCGGCTTTGACGCCCGCTTCAGGCGGATGTGGCGTTACTATCTGCGCTATTGTGCCACAGGCTTCCGTAGCGGGAGGATCGACGTCGGCCAGTTCCTGCTGGCGAGAGATTGATCGGGTGGCGGTCAGTCGCGAACCATGCGCCGCGTCACGGCAAAGCGCAGCCGGGCCGGCAATACCGCCAGAAACTTCAGCGACAGCACCATCTTCCATGGAAAGGCAATTTCGAAGTGCCGCGATTTCAACCCGGCCATGATGTGATCGACTGCCGCATCGGTCGAAATCAGGAAGGGCATCGGAAAGTCGTTCTTCTGCGTCAGCGGCGTGTCGACGAAACCCGGGTTGATGAGGCTCAGGCGAACGTTGTGTGCCGCGAGTTCGGGGTAGAGCGCTTCGCACATGTTCATGAGCGCGGCCTTTGAAGCGCCATAAGCGGCGGCACCGGGCAGGCCGACATAGCCGGCGACCGAGGACACCACGGCAATGTGTCCCGCCCTGCGCATCAGCAGGCGCGGCATCACAGCAGCAAGGCAATGGACGGAGCCCATCAGGTTGACCTCGACGGTGCTTCGAAAGGCGGCGGAGTCGAATTGCGCGGCGGAGTCGCGGGCATAGCTGCCGGCATTCAGCACAGCCAGGTCGAGCGGCCCAAGGTGATCCTCGATGCTGACAACGGTGGCAAGCACGGCTTCCGCGTCCGTGACGTCGAGCGGAAACGGATGGATACGATCAGACGCTTCAGCGGCCAGAGTAGCGAGGTCCCGCACCGTCCGCGCGCTGACCGCAACGTTCCAGCCCTCCTGGGCGAGTCGTAGCGCCAGAGAACGTCCGATGCCGGACCCGGCGCCAGTGACCCATGCCGACCTGCCGGTTCTCGTCGTAGCCTCCACACGCTTGTCGATATTCATGTTGCCGTTCATGGCGGTTCCCGTGCAAGATCCAGTTTTCACTTCTGTTACGTGCCCAGCAGGCAGTTGGTTCAATGGGCACCCCATGAAACTGCCGGGATGGTTTATCCGACTTGAGTGGTGGTGATCCAACGTCCTCGCGGATACAGGCAGCAATTGCCATGACAGCGACACCTGGTCGCGCTTCTCGCCGGCCGTCGATCCCCGATTCAGCGATCGCGGCGAGGACGTCGTCGCCACGCTCGAACGGGTATGCCGGGGGCACGGATATCCGCAATCGATCCGCGTCGACCAGGGCTCCGAGTTCGTGTCGCGCGACCATCTCCCGCCCGGGAAAGCCGACCGACAACTCGTTCATCGAGTCGTTCAACGGTAAGTTCCGGGCGGAATGCCTGAATGCCCACTGGTTCCTGACGTTTGACGACGCCCGCCGGAAGATGGAGCATTGGCGTCGAGACCACAACGAGGTTCGTCCTCACAGCGCCTTCGGCAACAAGCCGCCGATATCGCTCATGAACGGCTCCGGCGCGTCCCATCTGCCGTGAGCCAAAATCCTCCAGCCGGGCGGTCCAAATCGGGGTGCACTTCACGCACGGGAAATCGGCAACGTTCTGGCGGCGAAGATCGAGGACGCATGCCTCACGAACAGACTTGCGCTTCTTCTCGCCCTAGCTGCCTGGCGAAGCCGTGATGTTCTTGGAGCTATCGTTGTGCAGTTGCTGAAACAGCGGGCGGAAGTTTAGCCCCTCGGGGCTTGTCAGATCGCGAGTGGCTGTCACTGGAACTTTTCCCAGAACTCTAGCCTCATCGATCCAGCCTTCCGCGTTCGATCCGATGCCAAGTCTGAAGCCGTGCCGCAGGTCATTGGTCTTTGCGTCTTCCCAGACGCTCTGCAACCAGCGCCGGGATCTCCCTTAAGGCGAAAGCGCGGAAGGCAGCGGCTATGGGGGAGGGGGGGACATCGCGCCGTTCGACCAGCCCGACCTGTCGGCTCGCCGACGTGTCGGCAAGTTCCAGCACCGCCACGCCGTCATGGGCGCCATGCATGGTGAGCGAGGGCAGGATGGTGAGCCCGAGGCCCGCTTTCACCAACGCGATGAGTGAGGTGACGTTGTAGACTGTGATGAGTGACTGCGCAGACAGACGTTTGTGTTCCTCGGCTTCGATCCTGTCGGACGCACCGTTGCGGATCAGTGTAGCGCCGCTCAAGTCACTCCATTCGATAGGACGTTCTAGGCGGCAGAGGTCGTGGTCTTCCCTGCAGAGCAGTTGGAACCTGTCACTGAACAGCGAGCTGAACTCCACCCCGCCTCCGGCGCGGCTGTCGCCGGCAATTCCAATGTCGGCGACGCCGCTTTCCACCATCCGCCGCACCTGCGCGCTGTCGATGTCGAACAGCTCGACCTGGACCTGTGGCCGGGTTTCGAGGAACCGCTGCAGGATCGGCGGCAACACGTTCGCAGCGACCGAAGGCACCGTGGCGATCGACAGGCTACCGATGCGGCTGTGCGCGAAGGCGCGCATGATGCTGACCGACTTGTCGAAACTGCGAATCTGCTCGCGACCGAGATCAAGCATCAGGTTGCCAAGTGCAGTCAGGCTGTTCTTGCGGTCGGTCTGGAACAGTGGCCCCCCGATTTCATCTTCCAGCTGCTTCAGGGTCATCGAAACGGCGGAGGCCGTGCGACCGACCGCATCGGCGGCATCCTTGATGTTCCCGCTCTCGGCGACCGTCACAAAGACCCGCAATGCTTCCAGTTTGATCATGTCACCAACTTCAATTCTTCTGAAATTGGTAACAGAAATATCTGCTTGATTGAAGCCGTCCGGTAGCTGATTTTTCGTCCGAACAATGGAGACGAACATGGCAAAACGCTACGCCAATCTGGTCGGCGGTCGTTGGCGGCTGGGCGAACGCTTCCACGAAAACCGCAGCCCGTCCGATGTCACCGACCTCATCGGTCTTTATGCGCAGGCCGATGCGGCCGATGTGGACGAAGCCGTTGCCGCCGGCCTGGCGGGCGTTCCGGCCTGGCGGGCGATCGGGCTCGAACAGCGCCAGGCGATGCTCAACAGGATCGGCATGGAACTGATAGAACGCTCGGCCGAACTCGGCGAACTGCTTTCGCGCGAAGAGGGCAAGCCGCTCGCCGAGGGCCGTGGTGAGGTTTTCCGCGCCGGGCAATTCTTCACTTATTATGCGGCCGAGGTGATGCGCCAGCTTGGCGAGAATGCTGACTCGGTGCGGCCCGGTGTTGAGATCGACGTCCGCCGCGAGCCGATGGGGCTGGTTGCCGTAATCTCACCCTGGAATTTCCCGACCGCGACGGCCAGCTGGAAGATTGCCCCGGCGCTCGCCTATGGCAACGCCGTGATCTGGAAGCCGGCCAATGAAACTCCAGCCTCGGCCTGGGCCCTTGCCGACATCATCCATCGTGCCGGCCTGCCGGACGGTGCGTTCCAGCTGCTGATGGGACCGGGTGCGGTCGTTGGCAATGGGCTTGCCGGGCACCGCGGCGTCGACGCCATCACCTTCACCGGATCCTACGATGTCGGCTGCCAAGTCGCTGTCGCCGCGGCCGCGAACCTGACGAAGTTCCAGCTTGAACTCGGCTCCAAGAACGCCCTGCTGGTAATGGACGATGCCGAGCTCGATCTGGCCGTGATGGCCGCCATTGGCGGCGGCTACTCCGGCACCGGTCAGAAATGTACCGCTTCTTCGCGCCTTGTCGTACACGAGAAGATCCACGACGCCTTCGTCGAAAAACTGGCCGCAGCGGTTGGCGGGTTGAAGGTTGGACATGCACTGGCAGCGGACACCCAGCTTGGCCCGGTTGTCAGCGAACGCCAGCTTGCTGCGAATCTCGCTTGGATGGACCGCGCTCGCGCGTGTGGCGCGGAAGTGGCGGTTGGTGGCGATCGCATCGAACTTGCACATGACGGATTCTACATGGCGCCAGCGCTGCTGACTGGCACCACCAATGCGATGGACTTCAACCGCGAGGAAATGTTCGCACCCATTACCGCGGTGCAGAAGGTGGGTTCCTACGAGGAGGGGCTTTCCCTCGTCAACGATACGCGTTTCGGCCTCGTTGCCGGCATCTTCACGCGCTCGCTCGCCCGCGCCACCCATTTTAGGCGACATGCAGAAACGGGCTGCGTCACCGTCAATCTGCCGACGGCGGGAACCGACTATCATGTGCCTTTTGGCGGGCGGAAGGACTCGAGTTTCGGCTCGCGCGAGCAGGGCCGTTCGGCGGCCGAGTTCTACACCCAGGTCAAGACCGCCTATGTCAGGGCGGGGGAGCCGGAGTAAGGCCATGGACGCAAAGACCGTCAGCCCTCTCGTCGACTGCCTGCAATATGCCAACTGGAGCCCGGCCGTCTTCGCCCAGATGCGAGCCGGCGGTGTGCACGCAGTGCATGCCACTATCGCCTATCATGAGAATTTCCGCGAAACGGTGGCGAACATCATCGGCTGGAACCGCCATTTCGAGCGCCATTCCGATCTGATCTTCCCCGGCCGCGCCGGCAACGATATCGAGCGCGCCATGCGGGAAGGGCGCACGGCCATCTTCTTTGGCTTGCAGAACCCGTCGCCGATCGAAGACGATATCGGCCTGATCGAGATCTGCCACACGCTCGGCGTGCGTTTCATGCAGCTGAGCTACAACAACCAGTCATTGCTTGCCACCGGCTGCTATGAAGGGGATGATCCCGGCATCACCCGCTTTGGCCGCCAGGCCATCGCCGAGATGAACCGTGTCGGAATGGTCATCGACATGAGCCATTCCGCCGAACGCTCCACCCTGGAGGCGATAGAACTCTCGGCGCGGCCGATCGCCATCACCCATGCCAATCCGCACTGGTGGTATCCTGTCCTCCGCAACAAATCAGACGCTGTGTTGAAGGCGCTGACACAGTCGGGCGGGATGCTCGGTCTGTCGCTTTATCCTCACCATATGAAGGATGGATCGAACTGTACGCTGGAGAGTTTCTGCGCCATGGTCGCGGACACCGCCTCGCGCTATGGCGTCGAACATGTCGGTATCGGCAGTGACCTCTGCCAGGATCAGCCGGATTCGGTGGTGACGTGGATGCGCAATGGCCGCTGGTCAAAGACGCTGGACTACGGCGAAGGCTCGGCGTCGGCCGCAGGCTTTCCCCGGCAGCCGGCTTGGTTCGCCAGCAACGCGGACCTCGGCAACCTGCGCGGCGGCCTGCAGAAGGCCGGCTTTTCCGAACAGGAGGTGGGCGACATTTTGGGTGGCAACTGGCTACGCTTCTACAATGCGTCTTTCGGGCCGATGTCATGACCAAGATGGTACTGGACCTCGAGGCAAGACCGGCGCTGACGCTTCGCTCGCCTGATGTCGTCATGCGTCTGCGAAGGATGGGCGCGTCCTTTCCGACGCGGCTCAGTTTCCTACGCAGCTTGATCCGCAGTCTTGCTGAAGATGGTTCGTCGGTGAGCCGTCCGGTCTGGAGCATGGACGACCGAGGTTTCGGCGACGCGGTCTATACGCTCAAGCTTGGCGGGCATGACTACAGCCTCGTCGCCTTCTCCAGCCCGCTGCCTGACGAGCTACGCTCCGACCGGGTGATCGCCGAGGCGTGGGACACGAGTTATGTGCTCTATGACGGCGTTCCCGATGTCGCCGAGATCGACCGGCTGCGGGCGAACGCGCCACGGCAAGAGGCAGGCCGGTTCGGGCCGCGCGATTTGGTGCTGAGCCGAGCCAATAAGTCAGTCCGCTTCTTCGAGCATGTCGCCGATCGTCTGGCGGGCGGGCGGCAGCCGGATAGGGACCGCCTCAGCGAGGTCGGCTACCTCCTGCGCACCACCGCCGTGTATGGCAACGGCAAGTTCGGCATTGCCGATCGCTTCGTGTTGGCGGAACGCCAGTGGTTGGACGGGCCCTTTCAGGCGGAAATGCTGACGGTCTGGCTAATCCGCGAATTCTCCCACGATCTCGTCGAGCATGTCGCCAGGTGCCGAGCACCGGAAACCTTCGTGCCGCTTGCACCCGAATTGCGTCGCCACATTGGGGTCGGCAATTCCACCGGTCTCGGCATGGCACCGTTCCTGGCAAATCATCCGTTGCTGTTGAACAACTGGGTTCTCGCCCGCGAGACCGCGTTGGCGCGGGTGCGGTCCAAACCGTACCTTGATGATGCGACGCTGCACCGGCTCGCCGAGCTCTGGCGACAGGCGGGCACGCATCTCGATCAGTGGACGGTCGAAGACGACGCCTTGATGGCGCGCATCCTGGGCTTGCGTGGGGAATGGGCTGAAGCCCAAGCCTGGATCGACCCTGCAAGGCTGCGGGCCGTCTCGTGTCCTGTCGGGTCGCTGCTTGATCGTTCGCGGTTCATGTCCGTGGACTTTCAAGAGCTTCTTGCAGCACTTGTCATCGAAATGGCAGGAGCTGAAAACGACGACCTTGTGGACAGCATGGCTTCGGTGCGGGAGGCGACGCTCCAACCGGGCATGAGGCTTTCAGCACTTTGCGGGCTCCTGCGTGACCACTATGGCTGGGCGTTGGCCATCGCGTTCGACAAGCCGGCCGAGACTGCGCAGTTCTGGTATGTTTCGGAGGAGAAGCTGGAGCCTCGGCTTGGCCGTCGCGCTTCCGAGCCTGGCGCTGATCTCGAACTTCCCCTCGACATCGCACGACAGATACAGCGCCTTGACGCCGACCTTGCCGACGAGCCGGGAACGCGGACAGTCGCTGCGTTCCTCGCGGACTTCCCACAGCATCGTCATGCGGTTCGCCGCATACAGGCGGCGGCCAACGCGCCCTATTCTGAGATCCGCGACAACCTGCTTTCGGAACGTTGCCGGCCGATCAACATGCTGCGCTGCAAGCTTGCATTCTTCGGTGCATCGAAGTTCGACCCGCGCTCGGATCGCTGGACGCGCATCACGCTTTTTCAGGGCGCACCGACGGCGGGCGAAATCGCTGTTGGCGAAACCGACGATTGCTGGCTTCCGGTGCTGCGATGACGACGATACTGCTTTCTTACAACGAAGTGCAGACGCTCACCCGCAAGGCCGCCAGCGGAGCGGGATTGCCTCATGGCGTCGCGGAAGACATAGGCCAGGCTGCCGTCTGGTTGTCGGCGCGTGGCGTCGATGCCATCCGGGTCGTTGTCGCAGCCCTTACTGACGACCGGCAGAAGATTCTCGCCGGCCAGGCGGCCATCGATGCGCTGTGCTGCGGCGAGACTGAAGAGATCGTCCTCGAGGATCGGGATTGCGGCCTGCTACTGATCGGTCTGGCGGGTGCGGCGTCGATGAACGCGGGGTTGACCCTCGCTGTGCGGCTTGGAGGTGGCGATTTGGTGCCGCTGGTGCGGGTAAGCGATGTCGCCGAGTGGGTGCCATCAGCCGCGACCCTGCGCCTGATGTCCTGTGACGTCGATGACACGCCCGCCCGCTTCGGGGCACCGCGACCGGCGGCGACCGACGTTGGGGGCTATGCCGAAGCGCTCGGCTTGGCGGCGAAGACATATGTGGCGGCCACAGAGCTGTCGCGTGCCCAGGGCGCCGGCGCCGGCACCACCGACAACGACTGAGGATACCCCATGACCGAACGGATGATGCCGCTCGCTGCGATCGAGCAACTGTGCCTGCGTGCCCTCACGTCTGCGGGCGCTAGCCAAGACAATGCCGCCGCTGTCGCCCGCTCGACGATGCTGGCAGAGCGCGACGGCATTCGCAGCCACGGGCTGCTCTATGTACCGATCTATGCGGAGCATGTCCGCTGCGGCAAGGTCGACGGCAAGGCGTTGCCCGTCGTGTCGCAGCCGCGTCCTGGCGCGGTAGTGGTCGATGCGGCGACCGGCTTCGCCCATCCGGCGATCAATGCCGGATGGGATCGTTTTATCGCCGCTGCGCGGCAGAACGGCGTTGCCGCGATGACGGTGTTCAACTCGTATAATTGCGGCGTGCTCGGCCATCACGCAGAGCGCATCGCCGAAGACGGTCTGCTCGGCCTCTGCACCACCCATGCGCCTGCTTCCATAGCCCCACCCGGCGGACGCGTGCCAGTCATCGGCACCAATCCATTCGCACTTGGTGTTCCCGATGAAGCGGGCGGTATCGCATTTGTGCTCGATCAGTCCGCAAGTGTGGTAGCCAAATCGGAAATCCTGCTGCGCTCGCGCAAGGGCCGACCGATCGAGCCCGGCTGGGCCATAGACGAGCATGGCGCTGCGACGCTCGATCCGGCTGCGGCACTCAAGGGCTCTATGCTGCCGGCCGGCGGCCATAAGGGTTTCGGCGTCGGGCTTTTGGTGGAAATTCTCGCCGCCTGTCTTTCGGGTTCGGTGCTCAGCAAGGATGCGAGCCCATTCTCCGACGCGATGGGCGGGCCGCCGAGAACAGGCCACTGTTTCATCGCCTTCGACACGTTAGCCTTCTCGACGACCTTTTCTCACCATGTAGCAAGTCTCCTCGGCGCCATCGCGGCGCAAGCCGATGCTCGCCTTCCCGGCCAGGGCCGGAAAGCTGCGAGGAAGCGCACGGAGCGCGAGGGCGTGATGGTCGATTCCGACCTCGCGGAGCGGATCGAAGCACTCTGCCGCTAAAGTTTTTCTGAAATCTGCATCAGTTATTTCGGTTTGATAAAAGTGACCGCTTTCTACATCGTACCCCTCGAGGCCATCACAACGACAACAAAGGGAACTGCGATGAAGCTCAAGACATCCATTCTTGCGGGAGTTTGCCTTGCCTGCATGGCGCTCGGCTCCAATGCCGCCGAGGCTACGGAATGCGGGACGAAGGATCCGATCACGATCGCCGAAATGACCTGGCTGTCCGCCGGAACGCTCGCCTATGTCACCAAGGCAATCCTTGCCGAAGGCTACGGCTGCAACGTCCAGATCGTGCCGGGCGACACGGTTCCGACAGCATCGTCGATGCTTGCCAAGGGAGAGCCTGACATCGCACCCGAGCTCTGGGTCTCTACTGTAAAGTCGACCTGGGATCAGATGCTGGCGAAGGGCACCGTCTACAAGGCGGGTGACATCTTTGCCAGCGGTGGCCAAGAGGGCTGGTGGATCCCGGACTACATCGCCGAGGCGCATCCGGAGATCCGATCCGTCAGCGATCTCAAGGACAACTGGCAGGTGTTTGAGGATCCCTCGAATCCAGGCAAGGGCCGTTTCTATGCTTGCCCGCCTGGCTGGGGTTGCGAGATCATTACCAACAATCTGGTCAAGGCGCTCGACCTGGAGGCGACTTACGAGGTCTATCCAACCGGTTCGGGCGCAAACCTCAAGGCGATGATCGCCAGGCAGGTGTCGCGCAAGAAGCCCTTCATTGGCTGGTACTGGGGACCGACCGAGGTGATCGGCAAATACAAGCTCAAGGTTCTCGGCATGCCGGCCTATAACCCGGCCAAGTTCACTTGCCTGACCGATGCCAAATGCGAAAAGCCGGAACTGACCGGCTGGGCCGTTGGCGAAGTTGCTGTCGCCGTGACTACCAGCCTCAAAGACAGGGCGCCGGCCGTTGCCGAATTCCTGTCGAAGATGCAGGTGCCGAACGTCGAGATCAGTGACGTGCTGGCTTGGGGCGACGACAACAAGGCGTCCCCCGAAGAGGTCGCTACGTACTTCTTCAAAAATTACGAGGCGATCTGGACCACGTGGGTTCCGGCCGATGTCGCCGAAAAGGTGAAGGCTGCACTCTGATCGCAGCCTGGCGGCCGCGTATCTTCCCCCAGTCGCGGCCGCCCTTCACATACGATGCCCGACTGGCTGCCTGGGGCTGTACTCGGAACGTCGAGAACCGGCCGCCTCCGCGAGAGCGGCCGGCAGCGGGTCACCAACCTTTGAAAGGGTCACCCCGTGGCAGACAATTTTCCGGAACTCTTCGACACTCGCGGGCTTCGTTTTGCGATCGATGATGGTTTCAGCTGGGTTGTCACAAACTATGGCGACACGCTCGAGCGGATGCTGGGGCCGCTGCTCAAGCTTCTGGGCGCTATGGAAGCCTTCCTGCAATGGTTGCCTTGGTATGTCACGATCGCCGGCGTCGCACTGTTGACGTACTCGGCCTCGCGAAACCTGAGGATGACCTGCAGCGCGGTCATCATGCTGTTCTTCATCGGTGCCGTAGGCTTGTGGAACGATGCCATGGCGACTGTCGCGCTGATGCTCGCTGCAACTGCGGTCGCCGTCGTGCTTGGGATCCCACTTGGTATCGTGATGGCACGTTCCGACTGGTTGCGCTCGGTGGCGCTGCCGCTTCTGAACATCATGCAGACGTTGCCGATCTTCGTCTATCTCATTCCTTTCGTTATGCTGTTCGGACCTGGTAAGATCCCAGCTATCCTCGCCACCGTGTTCTTTGCCATCCCGCCGGTCATCCGGCTGACCGATCTCGGCATCCGTCAGGTGGATGGCGAGGTAGTCGAGGCAATAGTCGCTTTTGGCGCGACACCGGGGCAAAAACTCATGAAGGTCCAGATCCCACTGGCCCTACCGACGATCATGGCCGGCATCAACCAGACGACAATGATGGCGCTGTCGATGGTGGTCATAGCCTCGATGATCGGTGCGGGCGGGCTTGGATACCAAGTGCTGCAGGGGATTCAGCGGCTGGAAGTCAGCCGAGGCCTGGTTGCGGGCATCGCCATCGTCTTTCTGGCAGTGATCTTCGACCGCATTGCACAGTCCTACGGACGTCGTGCTCAGAAGCACCTCGACAATGGGGAGTAGGGCAGTGACTGCTTCGGACGTGAAAATCCAGGTCGACAAGGTCTACAAGATCTTTGGCAACCGAGCGGATGATGCGATGGCCGCACTCCAGGCCGGCGCGGCAAAGGCGGAAGTTTTGCACAAGACCGGCTGCATCGTCGGCCTCAAGCGTATCGATTTTTCGATCCGCCGCGGCGAGACCTTCGTTATCATGGGGCTTTCGGGCTCGGGAAAATCGACGCTGATCCGCCATTTCAACCGGCTGATCGAACCCACCTCGGGCCGCATCCTCGTCGACGGGTGCAACATCATGGACATGAATGCCAAGGAACTGCTGGCATTTCGTCGCACCGGCATTTCCATGGTGTTCCAGCGTTTCGGTCTGTTGCCGCATCAAACGGTTCTGGAGAACACGATCTGCGGGCCGATCCTCCAGGGCGTGGATCAGCGCGAAGCGCGGGCGCGTGGCATGGAGCAGCTTGAGCTCGTCGGGTTGAAGGGCTTCGAGAACCGCTTTCCCAGGCAGCTCTCAGGCGGCATGCAGCAGCGCGTCGGCCTGGCTCGGGCGCTCACGACGCAGGCAGACGTGCTGCTGATGGACGAGGCCTTCAGCGCGCTGGATCCGCTGATCAAAAGCGACATGCAGGAACAGTTGAAGGACATTCAGGCCCGGCTGAAGAAGACCATCATCTTCATTACCCACGACCTCGACGAGGCGCTACATCTCGGCGACCGCATCGCCATCCTCAAGGACGGCGAACTGCGCCAGGTTGGCACTGGAGAGGAAATCCTGTTCCGCCCGGCGGACGATTATGTCGAGCGCTTCGTCCGCAAGGTCGATCTGTCGCGCGCCCTGTACACGCACGATGCCTTTGCCAAGGTTCCCGTGCTGACGCAGGCACAAGCCACAGGAGACCGGACAACCGCACTGTTGCGCCAGCATCCTGCTGTGATCGTTGTGCATGGCGCCAAGTTGCGCGTGCTTACCTCGGCCGAGCCAGATCGGGCGAACTGTGCCGCATCCATCGATGCCACAGCCACCCTTGGCCAGAGCTTTCCACTCTTGGCAGACCAGGAGGCTATCGTCGTCATGGACAGCGGTGCACCCGTTGGAATCCTCACGCGCGAAATGGCGTTCAAGGCACTGTCGCGATCGCACGGGGCAGCTAACAAACTATCGCCAGCCAGCCTGCTTCCATCACCAGTCGCCTAGTCACGGCGCCACGTCATGCGCGCTTTGGGCAGGCAAGCGGAAATGTCGGATGGAGCCGAACTGGTCGCGGGGTCAATGAACGGACTTCAGCAGAAAGTCGCGGAAGCACCGTGCGGCAGGCGAAAGGGAACGCGTCCGCTTCTGGATCAGGCTAACCTCGCGCTTGATGTGCGGCTCGGTCGGTGTGCGGACGACGAGACCCATGGAGGTCGCAAGACGCGTGACGGCCGAGGTCATGATCGCGACGCCTAAGCCGCCTTCAACCATGCCGATGATCGTCAGCGGCAGAGCCACTTCTTGCATCGATTTGTCCAGCGGCAAAACGATGCCGTTGCGCGCAAGTTCGTTTTCCAGCCGGTCGCGGATCGGGTTGCCACGCTGCGGACCGATCAATTTGCAGTCGGCAAGGTCGGTCCAGCGCAACTCGGGACGTTTCACCAGCGGGTCGTCGGCATGGAGCACCACCAAGAACTCGTCGGTGGAAAGACGCGTGCCGACGAGTTCCGAATCGTCTTCCGGCACCGTGCCGAGTCCGAGATCGACCAAACCGCTGGCGACCTGTTCCAGTACGGTCTTCTCCGCGACATCGTGCAGTTCGACCGTGATCTCGCTGTAGAGCTTGGTGAAGGCGTTGACGAGCTGCGGCAGCATCAGGGCGGCCTGAACCGTGCCGGCGGCCATCGTGACCTTACCGCGCCGCAGCGCATTCAGTTCTCGCGAACTCTCCACCATGCCCTCGATATCGGCAACGGCGCGGGCTGCGATCGGCAGGATGTCAATGCCCGCCTGGGTGAGGCGCAGCAGGCGGGTGTGCCGATCGAAGAGACGAAGATTAAGATTTTGCTCCAGCTGCCGCACCAGGGTGCTGACGGCCGATTGCGACGATCCGAGCTTGTCGGCGGCCAGCGTGAACTGCCCGAGATTGGCCACGGTGACGAAGGCGCGAAGCTGTTTCAGCGTGACGTCCATGCCGGTCCATTCATTCAGTTACTAGATGAATAAATATGATTGTGCCGATTGTTTGCTGATTTGGCCAGCCGCATGATCCCCCTTGTACGGCGTGCGGTGACAAAACATGAGGCCAAGATGCCCCCCACCGCGCCGGAACACTATTCGCTGGGAGGATAGCGAATGTCCAATCTTGATACGACGGATCCCGTCGAGAAGAAGTACCTGTTTCCGAGCCTTTTCGCTCTCGGCCTGCAACACGTTCTCGTCATGTATGCCGGCGCTGTCGCGGTGCCGCTCATCGTCGGCAGCGCGCTGCATTTGCCCAAGGATCAGATCGCCATGCTGGTCAGCGCGGATCTGTTTTGTTGCGGCATCGTCACCATCATCCAAGCTCTTGGTTTCGGCCGCCACGTCGGCATCCGGCTGCCAATCATGATGGGCATTTCGTTTACTGCCGTTCCCTCGATCATCGCAACGGGCAGCAATCCGGACCTCGGCATGCCCGGCGTCATTGGCGCGGTCATCGCCTCCGGTGTCTTCACCGTCATCGCCGCGCCCTTTTTCGGGCGTTGGGTGCGGTTCTTCCCACCTGTGGTCACCGGCACGGTCATGCTGGTCATCGGCCTTTCGCTGATGCGCGTCGGCGTCAACTGGGCCGCTGGCGGCCAACCGATGATCCGGGGGCCGGAAGGCATGATCCCGAACCCGGCCTATGGCGCCCCCTTCGCGCTTTCCGTCGCAGCCATCGTGCTGCTGTCGATCCTGCTGCTCACGCGGGTTCTAAAAGGCTTCTTGTCCAACCTAGCGGTGCTGATGGGCATCGGCATTGGCTTTGCCATCGCGATCGCATCCGGCAAGGTTGATTTCCATGGCGTAGCCGACGCCGGCTGGGTGCGCATCGTCCACCCGCTCGCCTTCGGCTGGCCGGTCTTCGAGTTCTGGTCGATCCTGTCTCTCTGTGCGGTCATGACCGTCATGATGATCGAATCGACCGGGCAATTCCTGGCGGTCGGCGACATGGCCGGGCGCAAGATCACCCAGGCCGAGCTTACCCGCGGCCTCAGAACAGACGGCGTGGGCAACATCATCGGTGGCCTGCTCAACACCTTCACCTACACCACCTATGCGCAGAATGTCGGTCTACTGCAGATCACCGGCGTCTTGAGCCGATATGTGGTCGCTGCGGGCGGCGTCATCCTGATCCTGCTCGGTTCGCTGCCGAAGGTCGCCTTCGTCAGCGCCTCGATCCCGAGCTACGTCGTCGGCGGTGCCGCCATTGTCATGTTCGGTATGGTCTCGGCGACGGGTGTGAAGATCCTGGCTAAGGTGGATTTCGTCGCCAATCGCCGCAACCTCTACATCGTCGCGGTCAGCGTCGGGCTCGCCATGGTGCCGGTCGTGGCCGACAACATCTTCGCCCAGCTTCCGGCCGCGGTCGGCAAGTTCCTGCACAGCGGCGTGCTTGTCGGCACGTTTGCGGCAGCACTGCTCAACATCCTCTTCAACGGCGTGCCCGCGAAAGAGCGTGAGGACAGCGAGCTGCAGAACGGTGCGCCGGCGGCCGACCTCGCCTGAACAGCAACAAACATGAGTCCGGCGGCCGTCGCGCCGCCGGAGCACGAGCCCTGAGCCCAAGAGGCTAAACGGCCAGAAATCCTAGAGGAATGACATGAGGCGCTTTGAATACCATCGGGCGGACACGCTGGAGCAGGCCTCCCGTCTTCTCACCGATCTCGGTGACGACACCTTTTTGTTCAACGGCGGGACGGACCTTTTGGTCGAGATCCGCGAACGACTGCGCCGGGTGCGCCATGTCGTCGACATCAAGCAGATCCCGGGTCTTTCCGACATCACCTATGACGAAACACGCGGCCTGACCTTTGGTGCGCTGGTGACCGTTGGGCGACTGGAAAACCTGGCGCTGGTGCGCCAGCGCTACCCGAACCTGCGCGCAGCCTTTGCTTCGCTCGGCTCCATCCAGGTGCGCAACCGTGCGACCGTGGTGGGCAATGTCTGCCGAGCCTCGCCGTCGGCCGATACGATCCCACCACTGATTGCCGATGGCGCCTTCATCCATATCTACAGCCGCACCAACATGCGGGTGGTCCCGCTTGCCGAATTCTTCACCGGCCCCGGCAAGACGGTGCTGGCCAAGGGCGAGATCGTCACCGGCATCACCGTGCCGCCGGCCGGCGACAACGCCGGCAAGGCCTATCTCAAGCACGGCCGCCGCAAGGCGATGGAACTCTCCACCGTCGGCGTCGCTGTCAGCCTCACTATGGAAGACGGTCTCTGCAATGACATCCGCATCGCGCTCGGCGCGGTTGGTGCCACCGTGCTGCGCGCGCCCGAAGCCGAAGCCATGCTCCGCGGCACTGCGCTCGACGCGGTAACTGTCAAGAACGCCGCCGACAAGGCGATGGAAGAGTGCACGCCGATCAGCAACGTGCGCGCCAGCGCCGACTACCGCCGCGACATGGTCGGTGTGCTGACCGGGCGCGCCATCAAACAGGCACTGGAGGCTTTCGCATGAAACGGATCGTCGAACTCATCATCAATGGCGAGCCGCGCGACATGACGGTGGATAGCTGCCGTTCGCTGCTCGATGCGCTGCGCGACGATGTCGGCCTCACCGGCACCAAGAAGGGCTGCGACGTCGGCGACTGCGGTGCGTGTACCGTCATCGTCGATGGCGAGCCGGTCAATGCCTGTCTGATGCTTGCAGTGGAGGCCGAAGGCCGCACGGTCGAGACGATCGAGGGGCTTCAGCCGGGCGTCGATGTGCTGCATCCGCTGCAGGATGCCTTCATGCGCTACGGCGCTTCGCAATGCGGCTTCTGCACGCCGGGCATCCTGATGATGGCCAAGAAGCTGCTCGACGACAATCCGCGCCCGACGGACGAGGACATCCGCTTCGGCCTCAGCGGCAACATCTGCCGCTGCACCGGCTACACCAAGATTTTCGACGCGATCAAAGCCGCCGCGATCGAGATGGAGGCTGCAAGATCATGAACATGACGACCCCTATCGAAAAGCGCGAATTCAAGATCGTCGGCAAGAGCGTCCGCCGCGACGACGTGCTCGAAAAGGTGACGGGCGAGGCCGAATACACTGGCGACGTCAAACTGTCGGGCATGCTGCACGGCAAGATCAAGCGCGCGGCAATCGCCCATGCGCGGATCAAGAGCATCGATGTCAGCAAGGCGCTCGCCTATCCCGGCGTTAAGGCGGTGCTAACCCACGAGAACGTACCGCGCGTGCTGCACTACGGCTCGCCGCATCCGCGCTCGGCTTCCTGCACCAAGGACCAGTTCATCCTCGATGACAGGGTACGGTTCTGGGGCGAAGGCGTAGCTGCAGTCGCCGCCATCAGCGAAGAAATCGCCGACGAGGCGCTCGACCTGATCGAGGTCGAATACGAGCCCTTGCCGGCCGTTTTCGAGCCGGAGGATGCAGCCCAGCCGGGTGCGCCGCTGATTCACGAGGTCGGGCCGGGCGGCAACCTGGTACTTGATCCGGTGCGTATCAATCGCGGCGATGTTGAAGCGGGCTTTGCCCAGGCGGATTTCGTGCTCGAGGGCACCTTCTCAGGCGGGCGCCCGCATCCGGCCTATATGGAGCCGAATGTCTGCATCGCGGACTGGGACGGCTCCAACAAACTGACCTTCTGGACCTCCACCCAGACCTCTTTCATGGTGCGCGGCATCCTGGCCGAAGTACTCGGCCTGCCGCTCACCAAGGTGCGCGTGCTCGTCGACCACATGGGTGGCGGCTTTGGGGCGAAGCAGGATCTGTTCCAGCATGAATTCCTCTGTGCACTGCTGGCGAAGGAAACGCGCCGGCCGGTGAAGATGGAATTCACTCGCCACGAGACCTTCGTCGCCGGCCGCTCGCGCCATCCCTGCAAGATATGGCTGAAGCAGGGCTTCAAGAACGACGGCACGCTCGTCGCCCGCGACATGAAGCTCGTCTATGACTCGGGCGCCTACGGCTCGCACGGCCCGGGCGTAACGATCGTTGGCACCACCGCCGCCACCTCGCTCTATCGCTGCGAAAACGTGCGCCTAGAGGGGCGCTGCGTTTACACCAACACGCCGATCAACGGCGCTTTCCGCGGCTACGGCGTGGTGCAGAGCTACTATGCGCTCGACATCCAGATGGACGAGGCGGCAGAGCGGCTCGGCATGGACCCAGCGGAGCTGAAGCTGAAGAACGTGGTGCGCGCCGGCGACATCGCCCCGTCGGGCCATCCGATCCTCGGCCACGGGCTGGAAATCTGCCTCCAGCACGGCATCGACGTGCTCGATTGGAAAAAGCTGCGCAACCGCGACCGTACGCCGGATCCCAGGCACCCGCACATGCGAACCGGCTGGGGCATCGGCTGCGAAATGCACGGTTCTTCCGCCTATCCCGGCATCAAGGAACAGGGCAACGCCACGGTGAAGGTCAACGAGGACGGCACGGTGACGCTGCTCACCGGTGCCGCTGGCCTCGGCACCGGCGCGCATACCGCGCTAGCGCAGATCGTTGGCGAAGAACTCGGCGTGCGCTTCGAAGATGTCGGCACGATCCATGGCGATACCGACGTTGTGCCGTGGGACATCGGCGCCTTTGCCAGCCACACGACCTATCTCGTCGGCACGGCCGCCAAGATGGCCGCCGGCAAGGTGCGCGCGGCCGTTCTCGATCGCGCTGCGATGAAACTGCAGGTTTCTGCGGCCGAGATCGACCTTTCCGAAGGCAAGGTCTTTGTCATCGGTGATCCTGGTCGTTGCATGACGGTCGCCGAGGCGATGGGTCCGTCGCGCGGCATTCCCGCAGCCAACATCGTTGCGAACGGCACCTACGAGCCGACCAAGTCCTATTCTTTTGCCGCGCATTTCGCTGAGGTACATGTCGATACGGAAACCGGCATCGTCGAGGTGAAGCGCGTCATACCGGTGCACGATGTCGGCCGTGTTATCCACCCGATCGCCGCACAGGGCCAGATCGAGGGCGGTATACAGCAGGGCATCGGCCACACGCTGACCGAAGACTACATCATCGATAAGAAAACCGGTCGGTCGCTCAACGCCGGCCTCGTCGATTACAAGATGCCGCTGTCCATGGACATGCCTGATATCGAGACGATCATCCTCGAGGCAGCACCGGATCCGGGCGGCCCATGGGGTGCCAAGGGCGTCGGCGAAGATCCGATCATCGCCATCGGACCGGCCATCGCCAACGCCATCCACGATGCCATCGGCGTCCGCTTCCACCATTATCCGATCACTCCGGAAGACATCCTGAAAGCCTTGAGGGAGAAGGGCGCATGAACATGCATATCGAACCCGCGAGCCAGAAGCTCCCCATCACGATCCTCACTGGGTTCCTCGGATCGGGAAAGACGACGCTGCTCAACTACATCCTCACCGAACGCCACGGCCACCGCATCGCGGTGATCGAGAACGAGTTTGGCGAAGTCGACGTCGACAGCGACCTGGTGCTCGCCTCCGATGAGGAGATCTTTCAGATGCAGAACGGCTGCATCTGCTGCTTCGTCGATGTGCGCAACGACCTCATCGACGTGATGAAGAAGCTCTTGAGCCACAAGGACAAGTTCGACCACATCATCGTCGAAACTTCGGGCTTGGCGGACCCGACCCCCGTCGCCACTGCCTTCTTCGTAGACCGCAGTGTCGCCGACGAGGTCGAGCTGGATGCCATCGTCACGCTCGTCGATGCCATGCATATCGACCAGCACCTCTACGATCCGGTGCTGGACGGCAGCGACAACCAGGCGGTCAACCAGATCGTCGCGGCCGACCGCATCATCGTCAACAAGATCGACCTTGCAGGTGAGGAGGCGCTCGGCTCGCTGGAGGCGTCGCTGCGCAAGCTCAACCAGACTGCACCCATCCTGCGTTCCAGCTACGGCGTCGTGGACCTTACGAACATCCTCGGCGTCAACGGCTTCCGGCCGTCCTACGTGCGCGAGCGGGCGGAAATACTCGACATCGACATGGACAACGACCACGACGCGCATGGCCATCACCACCACGAATGCCACGATTCGGCCTGCGACCATCCAGACCATGGCCACGAGCACCATCATGATCACGGCCACGCTCCCGCACTGCGACCGCACAGCCATGACGCGACGGTAAAGTCTCACTCCTTCGTCTACCCGCACTCGTTCGACGGCGAGAAGCTCGCCACCTTCCTGAAGGATTATCTCGACGAGCGCGGCGACGACATCTTCCGCACCAAAGGTATCGTTTCGGTGGCCAATGACGAGCGCTTCTTTGTGCTCCAGGCGGTGCACAAGCTGGTCGATTTCCGCCCGGACCACAGCTGGGGCGAGGACACGCGGAAGTCGAAGTTCGTCTTCATCGGCCGCAATCTCGACCGTGACGGCATAGACAGGAACTTGCGTGCATGCCTGGCGGCCTAGCGTCGTTTCTCCCGTCCTAAGCGCCTGCTCAAGAACTCTGTCCAAGACGTCCGCGC
Organism: Aminobacter carboxidus; assembly: GCF_014863355.1. GTDB lineage: Bacteria > Pseudomonadota > Alphaproteobacteria > Rhizobiales > Rhizobiaceae > Aminobacter > Aminobacter carboxidus. Next base: position 309,553 of record NZ_JACZEP010000005.1, read on the forward strand.
AATTTCCAGTGCGCGGACGGTCGCCTCTTGCTCTGCGAAAAATCATTTAAAAAGAATGAGTTAGAGCAGTTTGTCGATTGACAAAAAGGCGATCTCATGGTTTCTTCAAAGGCGAGTAGAAGCGCCGACAATTGCTCACCGTCTGTTGGACGATGAGGCCGCGATGTCGATGCTCTCTGTGAAAGGAACACCTGTTGGCTGCAGCCGCCCCGCGGCATCAGCACCAGCTTTCCTTCCCCGTCATTGGCATTTCCTGAGATCGCGCATCCCATGCCGGCTTTTGCCGGCATGGCGTTCATCGCGCGGCCCCGCATCGACCGGACCCTCTACGACAGGAGAACAGGAATGATAATCGACCTAAGCTGCTATCCCACCGATCTGGTGGACCTGGCTTGGCGCCACGACGGTCCGCCGTTCACCGGCGACAAGCTTTTGAAGATGATGGACGGCCCGTACTATGTGAACGGCAAGCCGCGCCGCATCGACAAGGCCTTCATCCAGCCGCCGCAGGGCAACACTATCTACACCCATGAAGTCATGGACCTAGAAGGCAAGGCCGCCATCCGCCAGTACATGGCGTACACGGAAAAGATGGTGACGGAGCATCCCGACCGCTTCCTCGGCTGCTTCGTCTACAACCCGCGCTACGGCACGCAGAACGGCGCCGAAGAAATCGAACGCTACGCAAAGGAGTTCGATTTCAAGATGGTGCAGCTGCAGGCGAACATGCACGCCTACCGCCCCGACCGCGCGCTCGACTGGCTGCGTCCGGCCATGAAGAAATGCGCCGAGCTCGGCCTGATGGTGAAGGTGCATACTGGCGACGGCCCGTACTCGATCCCGACGGAGTTCTACCCGATCATCCGCGAGTTCCCGGAAGTGAACTTCATCCTGGCGCATTTCGGTGTTCAGACCGGCGGCGTCTACGTGTTCGAGCCGATGCAGATGGCGCTGGACACACCCAGTGTCTACGTCGAATCCGGCTGGTGCCTGCAGTCGCGCATCGTCGAATTCGCCAAGGTCCTGCCCAAGCACAAGATCCTGTTCGGCTCAGATACGCCGCCGAACGAGCCGGGCATGTGGATCAACCTTCTGGAAGTCCTCTGCCACGAGCCGCCGCAGGGCCTCAACCTAGATGAGGATACGCTCGAGGATTACCTCGGCAACAACACCGCCCGCATGATCGGCCTCGAGCCGACCAAGGCTCCGGCGAGCGTCGAGGAAGCCGAAGCGTATCTGCGCCAGCACGGCGTCGCGCTCGCCGCATAAAATTGAACGGAGTGAATCATGATCATCGATACCCATCTTCACCCGACCAACCTCGTCGACGAGGCATGGCGTCATACGGGTACGCCCTTCACCGGCGAGCGCATGCTGAAGCTGATGGACGGCCCCTACATGATCAACGGCAAGCCGCGCCGGATCGACATGGGTTTCATCCAGCCGCCGCCGGGCAATACCGGCTACCGTGATGGCAACCGCAAGGGCCGCGACGGTATTCGCGACTACATGGCCTACTGCGCCGAGCTATGTCAGACGTATCCGGACCGCTTCATCGGCAACTTCAACTACAACCCGCGCTGGGGCCCTGAAAACGGCGCAGCAGAGCTGGAATTCCACGTCAAGGAATACGGCTTCAAGATGCTGAAGCTGCATGCCAACATGCACGGCTACCGCCCTGACCGCGCACTCGACTGGCTACGTCCGGCGATGAAGAAGTGCGCCGAACTCGGCGTTGTCGTCCTCATCCACACCGGCGACGGTCCGTACACCATCCCGACGATGTTTTACCCGATCATCCGCGAGTTCCCGATGGTCAACTTCATCATCGGCCATTTCGGCATCCAGACGGGCGGCAACTACTCGTTCGAATCCTTCTGGATGGCGATGGATACGCCGAACGTCTACTGCGAATCCGGCTGGTGCTTCCAGTCGCGCATCGTGGAGTTCGCCCAGCAGCTGCCGAAAAACAAGATCGTCTTCGGCACGGATAGCCCGCCGAACGATCCGGGCATGTGGCTGCGCGAGCTGGAAGTGCTCTGCAAGGACCCGCCGCACGGCATCAACCTCTCCGAGGAATATCTGGAAGGCTATCTCGGCAACAACATCGCCAAGCTCGTCGGCATCGACCCGTCGCCGCCGCCGCGCGACGTGAAGGATGCCCAGGCACGCCTAAAGGACTCCTATGCCGGCGTCGACCGCGCCACCGGAAGGCACCTGGAGTTCGCGTGATTTGACCACGGCGGCGCCCTCCGGGCGCCGCTATCTACCCGCTGCATCGAGGCCGAGACATGACCCAGCATCACAAGCAAGACGTCCGCCGTTTCCTCGCTGACTATCGGTCGGAACATCCCGAGGATGTCATCACCATCGACCGGCCGGTCTCGGACGACCAGGACGCAACCGCGCTGATCTGGAACCTTGCGGACAAGGGCCAGCATCCGATGCTGCATCTCAAGGATGTCAGCGGCATCGAAAGTGAGGTCGTCTGCAATATCTTTGCCTCGCGTGACCGCATCGCCCGTCTGCTGGGTTCGACCGCCGACAAGCTGCACGAGACCTACCAGGCTCGCTCTAATAGGCCGTTCGCGCCAGAGCTTTTGGAAAGCGGCCCGATCACGGAAGAGATCATCTCCGGCGATGACGTCGATCTCCACGCGTTGCCGATGCTGAAGCACTTCGACACCGACCGCGCCAAATACATCACCAGCGGCATCATCATCGGCGAGCACCCGGAAACCGGGGCCGGCAATCTCAGCTATCACCGCGCGATGATCCATTCGAGGAATTCGCTCGCGACCTCGCTGCATTCGCGCGGCCATCTCTGGCGCCTGATGAACATGGCGAAGGAGAAGGGCGAGCCGATGCCGGTCGCCATGGTGATCGGTGGCCACCCGCTGTTCATGATCGCCGCCTCCGCCCGCCTTGCCTTCGGCGAGGACGAGCGCGATGTCGCCGGCGGCCTGATGGGTGAGCCATTGCAGGTGGTGCGCACGCCAAAATACGGCATTCGCGTCCCCGCCCATGCCGAGATCGTGCTGGAGGGCGTGCTGGATCCCGAGGCCCATGTGGAGGAGGGGCCGTTCGGCGAGTTCACCGGCTATTCCTCCGACCGTTCGACCAACAACCTCTTCACCGTCGAAACCATCATGCGCCGGCGCGATCCGATCCTTGTCTCCGTCGCGGGCGGCAATTCGGCCGAACATCTCAATCTCGGCCGCGTGCCACGCGAGGCGGAGGTGGTGGAGAAACTGAAGGCGCGTTTCCCTTCGATCACCGCAGTGCATTACCCGTCCTCCGGCACCCACTTCCACGCCTATATCGCGATGAACCAGACGCGCGAGGGCGAGGCGCGGCAGGTCATGCTCGGCCTGCTTGGATGGGACCAGTACCTCAAGACTGTCGTGGTGGTGGACGCCGATGTCGACATCACCCGCGACAGCGAAGTGCTCTGGGCGCTTGCCACGCATTTCCAGCCGCACAAGGACGTCGTCATCATCGAGGGACTTCCGGGCAACGCACTCGACCCTTCGGCAAGTGGCATCGGCACGACCTCGCGGATGGGCCTCGACGCAACACGCGGCCCCAACTTCCACGGCGTCCGTGCCCGCATCAGCGACGAGGCTTCGGCTCGAGCTGCCGCACTCCTCAAATCAGTGGGATAGGTCATGACGACGCGGCCAAGACGCATGATCATCGGCATTTCGGGCGCTTCCGGCGTGGTCTACGGCAAGCGCATCCTCGAAGTGTTGCGCGACCTCGAGATCGAGACGCACCTGATCATGTCGCGCGCCGCCTGCATCACGCTCACTGCCGAGGCGGATTTCACCAAGCAGGACCTTGAGGCGCTGGCGACGGTCAACCATTCCAACAAGGATATAGGTGCCGTCTGCTCTTCCGGCTCCTACAAGACGCTCGGCATGATCGTCGCCCCCTGTTCGGTGAAGACCATGGCGGAAATCGCGACGGGTACGACCGACAATCTGCTTTCCCGCGCCGCCGATGTGGTGCTGAAGGAGCGCCGCCGTCTCGTCTTGATGCTGCGCGAAACCCCGCTCCATCTCGGCCACATCAGAAACATGGCGCAGGTCACCGAAATGGGTGGCATCATCTATCCGCCCGTTCCGGCCTTTTACGCCAAGCCGAAAAGCCTTGAAGAGATGGTCGACCACACTGTCGGCCGGGTGCTCGACCTTTTCGATCTCGATCCCGGCATGGTGCGCCGCTGGCAAGGAACGCAAGGAGGGGAATGAGATGGGCGCCCGCATTGCCAGTGAGCTGAAAACGCTCGCGCCAGAACCCTGCGCCGCCTTCCTATCGGACGATGCGATCGACATCCTGACCTTCGCCGCTGATGCGATCGAGCAGGGCCACACCGTCGCCCTCGTCACCCTCGTTGAAATCCGAGATGGCGCTGCCCGCGCCATCGGCGCGCAGATGGCTGTACGCGATGACGGGCTTTATTGCGGTTTCGTCTCCGGCGGTTGCACCGAAGCGGCCGTCGCCGCTGACGCCGTGATCGCCCTTCACAAGGGCATCGACCGCAAGCTTCGCCTCGGCGAAGGCTCGCCCTTCTTCGACATCGTGCTGCCATGTGGAGGCGGCATCACGCTGGCTATCCACGTCCTGCGAGACGCAACCGCGCTCCGCCATGTGCTTGCCGCGCTGCACCGCCGCGCGCCCGCGCGCCTCCGATACCACCCTGGCAGGCAGGCTCTTTTCTTCGAACCAGGCGAGGGCGTGAGTGGCTGGGAAAAGGAGGAGTTTGTGCGGGCCTACCGCCCAAGGCAGCGCATGCTTGTTGCCGGCACGCCTCTGGAGGCCGGCATGGTTGCGCGCGTGGCGGAAGTATCCGGCTTTGACGTCGTCGAGATCGAGCGGGGCCAAACTCCGTCGCCGGACCAGCTGGATGCTGACACGGCTGCTGTGCTGCTCTTCCATGATATCGACCGCGAATTGCCGCTGCTCGAGGCCGCGCTTGCCTCATCCGCCTTCTACATCGGTGCTCTGGGAAGCCGTCGTACCCATGTGAAACGTTGCGAGGCCTTGCGCAGACGCGGCCACGGCGAGAGCACGCTTGCCCGGATCAAGGCGCCAATCGGCATCTTCGACAAGGCGACTGACGCAACCTCGCTTGCCCTTTCCGTCGTTGCGGACCTTGCGCAGGCAAGACTGCTCAACATGAAGGGCAACACTAACCCGACGATCACCCAGCTTGCGCTCGAAGGCATCAGCATGTGCTTCGACCCCATGCACGCAAGCGAACGCATCAAAGGCGGGGTGGTCAACTAGAGATACGTCCGGGCTTTTCGCGGGCCTCAAGCCTCCCAGCTTGCCCTGCGTGTTCCCAAAGCCCGGCGTAGGCCGGCGGCGCATTCAAGGGGTTCCACAACGCTCCCTGGCGTCGCCGGCTCCTTGTCCTGCTCGGCCCGCATTGCCAGCCAATCGTGTGAAAGGCGAACCGATGAAGAGCGTTTCCATTCCAGGAGCAAACGGCAATATTCACGGTGCCCGTCCGCGAGGGATGGAAGCATCGTTGCCAAATCGCATCGAACTGACCTCTCGCGCACTCATCAGGAATGAGCGCGGCAGCATCCTGTTGGTCAGGTCCAAGGATTCTGCAGACCGGCTATGGCAGATGCCGGGGAGCCAAATACGGCGCGGAGAAAGCTGCGCCATGTCGATTGTTCGATGCCTTCACGAGGATCTGGGAATCCTCACATGGCCGGTCTCTGCGGTTTTCATCAGTGACCAGTTCGATACCGTTGCTGGCCACCACGTGCTTTCGATCACCTACGCGGTTTCAATACTCTCAGGAGAACCGCGCGTGACAGCCTCCGGCCAATGGGATGAGGCGCACTGGTTTCCGGCAAGTCGGCCGCCAGAAGGTTTAGCCGAAGAGACGGTCAACGCGCTCAACAGCCGCGAGTTCGTAACGTTCAGTGCATCCTGACAGGTCTAGGCTAGGCTCGACCAAAACCAAGACGGCGGTTGGATCGCGCAGTTAGGCGAGCGTGCCGGCACTTTCAGTTGGCATCGCCGCCACGAAGGCCGCTTTCAAATGTTCTGCTGCTGGCGACAGGCTGTGATGGCGGCGTTGCAGCAGTGAGACATTTCGCATGACGGTCGGGTCGACGAGATCCACGGTGGTTACGCGCACCGCTGAGGCCAGTTGGCTGGAATTCTCCGGCAAGACGGCCACGCCCATGCCAGCGGAGATCATGCTGATAGCAGTTGTCGAGAAGCGCACTTCGTACTTTGGCTGGAAATTGGGCACAACACGAATGAGATTGTGCTCGACGATACTCCGAAGCGGATTCGCGGCTGCGAGAGTAATCAGAGTCTCGCCCTTCAGCTCGGCCCAGCGCACGGATTTTTGCCTGGCGAAACGATGATCTTCCCGGCAGACCAGCATGAGTTTGTCGCGCATCAGAGGCGTGGCAGTGATTTCGGGGTCGTCTTCCGACAGTGTGCCGATGGCGATGTCGACCTCGTTGCGCTTGAGCGCCGGGCTGATTGCCTCTTCCGGCATGTCGCGGATGCTGACCAGGATTTCGGGATGCATGCTCACAAACGCAGCGATGATCGGCGGCACAATAGTGGCAGCGAGCACGATCGCGGCAGCGATCGTCACCTGGCCGCGCTTCAACGAGGCGTTGTCGCGCATGTCGCCAACCGCAAGTTCCAGGTCTTTCAGTATCTTGCGGGCCTGCGGCAGGAACTCCTGGCCCACGAGGGTGAGCGAAACCATGCGGGTGTGGCGGTCAAACAGGCGTACGCCGATCTCGGATTCGAGATCTCGAATGATTATGCTGACGGCCGACTGGGTAAGGTGGAGGCTGCTGGCGGCAAGATTGAACTGTCCGAGTTCGGCCACGGCTATGAAAGCCCTGAGTTGCCGCAGCGTTATGTTCATATCGAGCCACCCATCTTTCGGGACCAGCCGGCTACAGATGGTCCGTTATGCCAATCAATGGTTTGCGGCCATCGAACGACGTCGCAGCCCCTCCTGTCTAGCCGGCAAGTGGCGGTTGCACCACATTCGCTGTCTGGCCCGCCATCAGCAGGCCAAGTTCGTCCAGGCGATTGCGGTCAGGCGGCAGTTCGCCGAGGATTTCGCCATGGAACATCACCAGGATGCGGTCACAAATCGCGAAGAGTTCCTCGAGTTCGGTGGAAATGAGCAGGATGGCGCGGCCGTTGTCGCGCTGCTTCAGCATCTCCTCCATGACGAATTCCATGGCGCCGATATCGATGCCTCGGGTGAGCTGATTGACGAGGATGAAATCGGGATTGCGGGCAAGTTCCCGTGCCACGACCAGTTTCTGCTGGTTGCCGCCTGAAAGCTCGCTGATCTTCTGGTCTACATCACGGGATTTGATGCGGAAACGTCTGATCAGGTCGCGGGTATGCTCCCTGATGGGGCGGCGATTGAGCATGCCGCTGGTGGCGAACGGGCTTTCGTTGTAGCGCTGGAGGATGGTATTTTCGCCAAGCGAGAGCGGCAATACAATACCGTGCTTGTGCCTATCCTCAGGGATATGGGCAACACTCCTGGCATTTATCCGGGCGGGATCAAGCCCGGTGATGTCCTGGCCATTCAGCACGACGCGGCCTGAATCGACGGGCAGAAGGCCGCAAAGGGCAAGCGAGAGTTCGGTCTGTCCGTTGCCAGAAACGCCGGCAATACCGACGATCTCGCCACTGCGCACATCGAGGCTCACGCCGCGCAGCGCAGGCAGGCCAGTCTCGCTGCGGCAGGCAAGGTTTTCGATCGAAAGGACGATGCGACCGGGGGCCGCGGGGCCGCGCGGCAGCTCCATGCGCACATCGCGCCCCACCATCATGCGGGCAAGGCCACGGGCATCCGTGTCGGCAACGTTGACGGTTTTCACCAGGCGTCCGTCGCGCATGACGCTGATGCGGTTGCTGACGCGCATGACTTCGTCGAGCTTGTGCGAAATGAAGACCACTGTCTTTCCATCCTTGACGAGGTCACCCATCAAGGCGAGCAGCCGGTCTGTCTCTTGTGGCGTCAGCACGGCTGTCGGCTCGTCAAGGATTAACAGGTCGATGCCATGGAAGAGCGCTTTCAGGATTTCGACGCGCTGCTGCTCGCCAACGGAAAGGTCTTCAATGCGCGCCTCAGGCCTGACGTCGAGCGCGTATCGCTCACTGAGTTCGCGGATCCTTGCATGAACCTTGTCCATGTCGTTGATGACGCGGAGGGCGGATCCTTGGCCCAGGATGTAGTTTTCCGCGACGGTGAGGTTGGGCACGAGCATGAAATGCTGATGCACCATGCCGATGCGCTGTCGGATCGCCTCGCGTGGGCTGTTGAAGCGGACGGATTGGCCCTTGTAGACGATCTCGCCTTCGTCGGGCCTGACCATGCCGCAGATCATGCTCATCAGTACACTTTTTCCAGCGCCATTCTCGCCCAGCAGCGCGTGGATTTCGCCCTCATCGATTTCCAGTGAGACGCCGTCGCTGGCGACAACGGAGCCAAAACGTTTGCGGATGTTTTCGATACGCAGGAAGGGTTTTGGGGACACCTCGATCACCTCATGTCGTAGGGCTGGCCGAGCTTGCTCGGGGCTGCGCCCTTGCCGCGGACCACGACGAGCGTGATGATCGTCATGATGTAGGGAAGTGCCTGCAGGAGCTGGTAAGGCACGACGATCGACGCCTGTGCCTGGAGCATGAGCTGCAAGGCGTAAAACAGGCCGAACAGCAGCGACACGAAGAAGGCACCGATCGGCGACCACCGCGCGAACACGACCACCGCGAGCGCGATGAAGCCGCGGCCAGACGTGATGCCTTCGACGAACTGGTTGGAGTGGCCGAGCGTCAGGAAGGCGCCACCGAGCCCTGCAAGGCCAGTGCCGACCAACACGGCGCTGTAGCGATAGGCTGCGACGTTCCTGCCGGCGACGTCGGCTGCCCTGGGATGCTCGCCAACGGCGCGCAAGGTCAGGCCGAAGGACGTGCGGTAGAGCACGAGTGCGGCGAGGATGGTGACGAGGATGGTGCTGTAGACGATCAGGTTCTGGCGAAAGAAGGCCTCCCCTATGAAGGGGAGGTCGCTGAGCCAGGGGATGTTGATCGGCTGTGCGATCTCGATTCCCTTGCCGGTGGAGACGTAGTAAGTGCGAAACAGAAAGGCCGTCAGGCCCAAGCCGAGCAGGTTGAGCGCTGCGCCCACGACGATCTGATCCGCCTTGATGGTAATGGTGAAGAAGGCGAAGATCAGCCCAAACACCATACCCCCCGCGATACCCGCGATGAGCCCCAGCAAGACGCTATCGGTCGCAAAGGCGGTCGCAAAACCGCAAAAGGCGCCAACGAGCATTGTGCCTTCGAGGCCGATGTTGAGCACACCAGCCCGCTCGGAAAAGATCTCCCCGATAGAGGCAAAGATCAGTGGTGTGGCAAGCCTCCAGGCGGCGCCGGCCAGCGTCGCAAGGAAGGTAAGAAGCATCATGTCGTCCATGGGTGAGACCCTTCAGGGAAGTCGCCTAAGGTTTTGCTGTTGGCTTTGCTGGAGTTTCCACGCTTTCAGGCCACGATCCTGAGGGTGTCGCGCAATTTGGCGAAGGCGACGACCGAGAGAATGACGATGCCCTGGATGACAAGCACAAGAACCTGCGGCACTTGCGAGGTGATCTGGAGCACTTCCGAGCCAGACCGAAGCGTGGCGAAGAGCCCTCCCGATATGATCGCCGCCAGTGGATTGTTGTTGGCAAGCAGCGCCACCGCAATGCCCTCGAAGCCGTAGCCGGGCGAAATGTTCTGGTAGAGCCGGTGAGTGACGCCGGCCACTTCGAACGCCCCGGCAAGGCCTGCCATCGCGCCGCTGATACAGATGGCGATCATCACATTGCGCTTTACGTTCATGCCGGCATAGCGCGCCGCATGCGGGTTAAGACCGACGACGCGCAAGGCGAAGCCGCGGCTGCTTTTCTGCAGGAAGATGTAGAGCGCCACTGCAAGCACTACTGCGACGAGAATGCCGATGTGCAGGCGCATGTCCGAGACGATGCGCGGCGTCCAGGCTTCCCGCAACAGGCGGGCCGATTGCGGATAAGCGGCGCTCGCATCCTTCATGGGGCCGGTGACGAGATAGCTTGTGAGAATGATCGCGATGTAGTTGAGCATGATCGTTGTCACGATCTCACTCGCCTGGAAGCGCACCTTCAGATAGCCGGCAATGCCGGCCCAGGCTGCGCCAGCAACCGCGCCTGCCAGCATGACCAGCGGTGCGTGCACCCACACCGACAACCCCTCCAAGTTGGTGCCAACCAAGGTTGCGGCAATCGCGCCGACGTAGAGTTGCCCTTCGGCGCCGATGTTCCAGATGCTGCACCGGAAGGCGACGCAGAGCCCCGCGCCGATGAGGATGAGGGGGGTCGCCTTCAGGAGGATTTCGCCGACAGAGCGCATGTCCTGAAATGAGCCGAAGATCATTACCGTGACCACGTCGCTGCCGTTGAAGCCGTTCACCCACAAAAGGGCGGCACCGAAAGCGAGCGCCACGAGGACCGCCGCGATCGGAGTTGCGGCGCTGATCGCGGCTTGCGAGAGCGTCCGGTAGAAGGCTTGGGCTGCTTGAGGATACACGTTCTCACGCCCCTGGTTTACCTGTTCCATGGATCGGTCCGGATGTTGGTGTGGCGTGCAATGATGCGCTGCGGCCGGATGGGTCGGCCGCAGCGCATGCCGGCTATTCAGCGCCGGTCTTGATCTCTCCGGCAGCGATCTTGTCGCTGATCGCCTTCACCTCGGCGCGGATGTCTTGCGGCACCGAGATCGGGCCGTCATCGCGGAAGGTGAAGGACATGACCTTCGGGTCCTTGAGGCCGAAGATGACGTTTTCCTTTGGCGGACTGCCGGCCTTGATCGAGCGCACGACCTCCACAACACCCTGCGCATAATCGGCGACGTAGAGGCCGAGAATGTTGTTGGGCGCGACCTGCGTGAAGTCGCTGAAGATCGAAAAGGATCGCACGTCCGGGCCGGATTCCGAGATTGCCTGGTAGCCACCGACGGTGGCACCCGAAGCGTTCGGCACCACAAAATCAGCGCCCTGCGAGATCATGCTGAGGGCCGCTTCCTTGGCAGCGGTCGTATCGGTGAAGTTGCCGATATAGGCCTCGCTGATCGGGAAGTCCGGATTGATGCTCTTGGCGCCGTTCTTGAAGCCGATAAAGGCCTGCTGGATCGGCGGGATTTCCATGCCGCCCACAAGGCCAGCCTTGCGGCCCATCTTCGCGGCAATCACGCCCATCAGGTAGAAGGGCTGGCTTGTATCGGTGTTGAGGCCGATGACATTGCCTTCATGGATGCTGCTTGAGGAGATCAGGAAATAGGTGTCCGGATAGTCGAGCGCGACTTCTAGAGCGGCGTCCTGGAACTCGAAGCCGTGGCCGAGGATGACCTTGTAGCCCTGGCTGGCATAGTCGCGGAACGCCTTTTCGAAGGACGCCGGGTTCTGCTGCAGCTCGACATAGCTGATCTTGGCCCCGAGCTGCCCTTCAACGCCCTTCAGCGCATTGAAGCCGATCCGATTCCATCCCTCTTCCGAAACGCTGCCGGGCACGAGAAGGCCCATCTTGAAGTCTTCGGCATATCCCATCGTCGGAATGGACATGGCGATGGACAGCGCCGCCACTCCTTCCACGAACGTCCTGCGTGAAAGTCTCATTGCTCTTCCTCCCATTTGATTGGTTCCCAGGGGTCGCGCTTATTTCGCGCGTGTCTGGATCTCGCCCGCAACGATCTTTGCACTCACCTCCTCCAGGTTAGTGCGCAGGTCCTGCGGTATCGATCTGGCGGCTTCGTCGTTGAAGGTGAACTTGATGACGTCCTTATCCTTCAGGCCGAAATCGACATTGCTTTGCGGCACGGTGCCATCCCGAATGCCCGAGACGATGCGTACGATGCCTTGACCGTAATCGGCGATGAACGTGCCGAGGATGTTCTTGGGAGCGACCTCCGTATAGTCGCTGTAGACGCTGAAGGTGCCGGACTGCGTGCCCGATTCCTGAGCGGCCTGGATAACGCCCAGTCCCGCAGCGTTCGCATTGGGAACGACGAAATCGGCGCCCTGTGACATCATGCTGACTGCGGCTTCCTTGGCAGCACTCGCATCGGTGAAGCTGTTGATGAAGACCGTGGACACGGGGAAATCCGGGTTCACGCTCTCGGCACCTTTCCGGAAGCCCTCGAAGGCATGGGCGATGGGCGGAATTTCCATGCCGCCGATAAGGCCCGCGCCCTTGCCCATCTTCGCGGCGATCATGCCCATCAGATAGAAGGGCTGGCTGGCATCGGTGTTGAGGCCGATGACGTTGCCCTCATGGACATAGCTCGACGAGACGAGAAAGACGGTCTCAGGAAAATCCTCCGCCGTCGTCAGCGCAGCATCCTGGAACTGGAAGCCGTGGCCCAGGACGACCTGGTAGCCGTGGCTCGCATAGTCGCGGAACGCCTTTTCGAAGGCAGCCGGGTTGTCGGGCAGCTCGACATAGCTGATTTCGGCGCCGAGTTCCTTTTCGACGCGCTTCAGTGCGTCATAGGCGATCCGGTTCCAGCCTTCCTCCGCGACACTTCCGGGCACCAGAAGGCCCATCTTGAAATCTTCGGCGTGGGCATGGCCTTGCCATATCATGCCGGCAAGGGCCGATCCGAGAGTGGAGGCAAGCAGCGAACGACGTGAAATGGCAGTGCTCTTCATCCCATTCTCCCATTAGATTGAACTCCAATCCCCCCGGAGCCGCTGCTCGGCCTACGCGACCTCCTTCAAGCCAAAGGTGTCGGTCGCGCTCTGTGAGACGAGGCGGCCCTTCGAGAAGACGAAGGTCCGGTCCGGTCCGCCGGCAACCAGCGTGTCGGTATCGATGCAGTCGGTAACGATGAAGTCGGCGCGGGCGCCGGCCACAAGGCCATAATCCTTACCGAGGCCCATCAGGCGGGCAGGGGCCGTCGTGATCATGCGGTGGGCGGCGGCGAGCTCGTCGCCGCGTAGGTGGCCGGCGAGCAGTGTCCAGCGCGCGATCTCCAGCATGTCGCCCGAGCCGGTCGGCACGAACGGATCCTGGATGTTGTCCGACGCTGTGGCGATATTTATTCCGGCGCGGTAGAGCTCGGCGACGCGCGTCAGGCCGCGTGGCGGCAGCATCTCGGCGTCGCGGCCCTGCAGGTAGAGGTTCGCCGCTGGCAACGTGACCACGCCGACATCAAGCGCCAGCAGACGCTCGGCGATACGGTGGAATTCCGTGCGGGGCAGGGCGCTCAGCACGGATACGTGGCTGAACACGGTGCGGCCCTGCATGCCGAAGCGCTCGACCCGATCGAGCGCGGCGTCCAGCAGGTGCACATCGGCCTTGAGGTGTTCGTCGAGATGCAGATCGACAGGTTTTCCCACCTTTACGGCGGCGGTAAACAGCATGTCGAGGTAACGTGGCGGGTCCTCGGAGACCGCAGGCGTGCCACCCACCGCATCGGCGAGCGCGACCGCACTGTCGATGTTCTCAGCCAGCCAATCGAAGTCCTGGCCGGGATGCGGTGTCATAAAGGCGACTAGCTGGAGAGTGATGTCGTCTTTTACCGCATGGCGGACGCCGGCCAGTGTCTCGATGCCATAGAAGCCCGCATCCTTGTCGACGTTGACATGGCTGCGAATGGCCGTCGTGCCACGGGAGAGACACCGCTTGATAGTGCGCATCGCTCGCTCGCGGATGTCGTCGGGACCGGCGGTCCGGGCATATTTGGCGAAGGCCTCGCGTGCGCCCTGGAGCGTACCGGAAGGATTGGGCGTGAAGCGCAGCACGCCGGTCTTGTCGAGATGCTGGTGCGCATCGAGAAAGCCGGGCGAAACCAGCATACCGGTAATGTCGACGCAGGCGCCGCAGGACCTGGTGTCCAGCCCAGGGCCGACCGCGACAAACCGCCCATCCACCCCGACGATGATGTCACTGACTGCTTGCGAACCGTCGGCCTGAATGACAGCTCCCCCGGTGAGTGCAAAGGACTGTCCAGAGGTGAGGTCTGCGATCGATGCAGTTGGAATATCGCGCACAGCTTTGTTCCCGCATTCTTGTTATGACGGGAAAGAGAGCACGAGCAATTAGTTTAGACAAATTTATTATTTCAATCTTTTGATGAGCAAAACGCAATAATCGGCCGCTCGCATTCTTGCCTTTGGCAAAAAGCCGCGTTCAGAAAAACACGCACCATGATGTATGGATCGATGCTGAAGTCGTCGTGCAGCCACCAAATGCTATCCCCTGCCACACGGCCGGCCACCAGTTGAAACGAGGGTGCTGAGATCGCTTCACCCGCACCGGAGCGTTCATATCTGGAATGCCAAATGGGTGGGTGAAAAGTATGGTGGTTGAAGTCAGCCCAAGGATGAGAACCTGTAGCAGGCTCTGGCGGCGACATTGGCAATAGCTCCGCAATCGGGCCGGCATTCGGTTGCCCCACTCTGCCTTGCTCCTGAAATGACGATGTTGGTCCGCGCTCCTAGGGCCTGCCCGTCCTCCACTTGCGGGAGGACAATCGGATCCCCATGCGCTCTTTCCCTGACTTGTCGGGTCGTTGCAACAGGCGCCGAAACTCGTCGCGTTTTTCATGGATTGAAGCGATTGCGCTACCTGCCGGCACGCCGATGTTGACTAAAAGAGCTTCCGACAACTGAAGGCTGGCCTCCATCGTTTCAGGCACAGCGTCGGTAACGCCGATGTCGTAGAGCTTGGCGGCGTGTTCTGGGTCGCGCGCACGCGCGACGATGACCAGGTCTGGCCGTTCGGCGCGTGCGGCAGCGACCACAGCCTCGACTGCTGCCGGCTTATCCATGGTCACGACCAGAGCGCGGGCAGAAGCGATCCCGCATCTGCGTAGCAATTCGACCTGGGTCGCATCGCCATAGTAGATCATTGCACCCCGGCTTCGCTCACGTGCCACGAGAGCAGCGTTGTTATCTACCGTCAGATACGGCGCCTTGTGTCGGGTCAGCATTTGGCCAACAAGATCGCCTACCCGCCCAAATCCGGCAATGATTACTCTCTCGGCACGGTCTGTCACAGCTGGAGCCAGGGCTGCCAGGCTTGCCTCTTCACTTGCGCCCCGTGAGGACAGGCGCTCCGATACGCGTACGAGGAGAGGGATCGCAAACATTGAAAGCGTGGTCGCTAGCATCGCCGTCGCACCAGCGGACGCGGGCACGATGCCGGCGACCATCGCAGTTCCGATCAGCACAAGGGTAAATTCGCCTGCCGGGCTTAAGACGAGAGCAATCTCCCGTGCCAGATGCTGCGAAAGGCCGAAACTCAGCGCAATCGGCAAAAGTACAAGAGACTTGATCGCGATGATCGCAAAGACGGATCCAATCACTGGCAAAGGGTAATCAAGCAACTGAGTGAGGTCGAGCCTGGCTCCCACAGCTACGAAGAATAGCCCCAGCAGCAAACCCTGGAACGGCTGGATTGCCACTTCGACCTGACGGCGATACTCCGTTTCGGCAAGAAGCAACCCGGCTACGAATGCACCAAGAGACATCGACAAACCGCTAGCGACGGAGACTAGCCCCGTACCAACGACGATAAGCAGACACGCAGCCAGGAAAAGTTCGTTGCTGCTCGTTGCGGCCACTAGCTTGAAGAGTGGCCTTAAGACGAGGCGCCCAAGAATAACAAGTCCACCCAGGGAGGCAATTGCCGGAATGATGGTGTAGAGCGCCCCCATGCCCACAGCGCCGTTACGCACATCGAGTAAAGCGACGGAAATCAGAAGTGGTGCAACCGCAATATCCTGAAATAGCAGCACTGCGAACGCGGTACGCCCCACGGCTGAGTTGAGCTTCTTGCGTTCCGCAAGCGAGGGCAAGACCAAAGCGGTCGATGAGAGGGCCAGTGAGGATCCAAGAATGAGGGCTGATAGTGGTGTCTGGCCGAGTGCAAATGCAACCAGACCAAGTATGATCGACGACGCCACCACCTGCGCGAGGCCAAGCCCGAATATGAGCTTGTGCATGCGCATCAGACGCTCCCACGACAGTTCTAGCCCCATCATGAAGAGGAGAAAGGCTACGCCAAATTCAGCGGGTCCTGCTATCTGTTCAGCATCAGCGATCGAGATCGCCGAAAGCCATGGGACGTCCTGAGCAAGGGCGCCGAGGCCGAAAGGACCGAGAATTACTCCCGCAGTCAGGAACCCAAGCACCGGGCTTATCCTCAGGCGCATGAAAAGCGGGACGACCACACCCGCTGTAACAAGAAACAGCAGCAGATTCTTGTATGCGAGGAAACTTTCGCCGTCCGTCATGGACCCATGTCCAAAATATCCCGCGAATGCGACCTGACCGCACAGTATCGCCCGAAGCGAACGTGAAGCAAGAGCCGCCGACCGGTTGACGTGCCCCCCTGAGGACGGAACGGCGATCGGCGAGGTGTGCCGGAAGGCCGGGATATCTGAGACGACATTCTACAACTGGCGCAAGCGTTATGCAGGTCTGATGCCGTCGGAGGTGAAGCGGCTGCGCCAACTCGAGGACGAGAACGCCAAGCTGAAGCGGATCGTGGCTGACCTGTCGTTGGACAAGGCCATGCTGCAGGACGTGCTGCAAAAAAAGCTCTGCGGCCTGCCCGCCGTCGCCATCTGGTCGATGAGGTGCGGGAGGCCTGGAGTGTGTCGGTTCGCACGGCGTGCTAGGCCCTGCGGATCGACCGCTCCCTCTACACCTACAAATCCAGGCGCGGCGAGCAGGCCGGATTGAAGCAGCGGATCAAGGGTTGGGCCATCAACATGAAGCGAACACGCAGGCTTTACAACGAGTTGGGGCTTCAGCTGCGGAACAAGACGCCGAAGCGGCGCGTGAAGGCGAAGCTCAGGACGATCGAACCGAGGCGACAAGACGCAACCAGACCTGGGCGATGGACTTCGTGCACGATCAGCTGGCGACGGACAGGAAGCTGCGCGTTCTCACCATCATCGACACCTGTTCGCGCTTCTCGCCAGCCGTCGATCCCCGCTTCAGCTATCGCGGCGAGGACGTCGTCGCCACGCTCGAACGGGTATGCCGGGAGCACGGATATCCGCAATCGATCCGCGTCGACCAGGGCTCCGAGTTCGTGTCGCGCGACCTCGATATGTGGGCCTACCAGAGGGAGGTCGTGCTCGAATTCTCCCGCCCGGAAAGCCGACCGACAACTCGTTCATCGAGTCGTTCAACGGCAAGTTCCGGGCGGAATGCCTGAATGCCCACTGGTTCCTGACCTTTGACGACGCCCGCCGGAAGATTGAGCATTGGCGTCGAGGCTACAACGAGGTTCGTCCTCACAGCGCCCTCGGCAACAAGCCGCCGATATCGCTCACGAACGGTTCCGGCGCATCCCATCCGCCGTGAGCCACAGCCCGGAAATCCAGCCACGAGGTCCAAAATCGGGGTGCACTTCACCTGCTACCGCATCGTCTGGCGTCGCTTTGGAGTATTACAAATGCGAGCAGGTCCTTGCTTTAAAAGCAAATGATGTAACGACTAACCCTGCGGCCAATGCCCCGTAATCGAGTGCTTGGTGCCTCTGTCCGATGAGTGAGCGCACGATAGAAGCGCGTCAGGTACTTCCAGGCGGCTCGATTAAGAGGATGCCGGACTCGGCGCAGAAAGTCGTGAACGCCTCCCTGGCCTGCTCGACAGATATCGATCCGTTGCCGGCCCCATGCATGGCGCTCTGCGCTAAATAGAAGAATGGTCCACGGGCGTTTACCGGCCACTCGTCGAGAAACTCGACGGCCTCGCCAACTGACCGTATCTCGCGAAGGGAGAATCCGGGGCCGTTGATCAGTATGGTTGGAACGATTTCCATCTAAAACAACGCCCCGGATGTGGGAGGGTTGCATGAACGCAAGCCCTGGTATTCCGTGAAGCTGGTCTCTGCGACAGCTCACGCAAGCAAGGTAGTGAGCTCGCTAGTTTGCCTAAAGTCGCTGCGACACAAGCGCCCCAGCAAAAGGCGACCTGATGCCGGGTTTTGCACCAAGTCGCCATTCGATCAGTCCATGATGTAGACGACCTTGCGAGTCTGCGGATCAATAAGAACTGTACGACCGTCCATGACGACATACTGATACTTATTGTCGGCAAGGGCGCCCGGCTTGAGAATGTCGGGAATGATCGCTCCCACCACCAGTTCGAAGTTGGATGGACGTTCGACGATCACTGGATTGGTCTTGACGTATTCTCGAACGACGATCTCCTCTTCAGGGGTCACCACAACAGTCTGGGCAACTGCGAATGCGGTCCCTGCAAGCAGGATGGTGGCAGCAAGTGTGCTTCGGAAAACCATGTCGATGACCTCCTGAGTTGATGTGTAACAACCGATATGGGCCGAAACGGTTCCGTGTTTTGTGCGCGAAGCGACTGGCAGAATGTCCGCCAGGGGACCGTCACTTTGGTCGCGCAAATCTGTCCATGCCGAGTTTGGGTGAGTCGGTAGCTGCCGTCGGAGGAAGCGCCAAAACTGAATTGTATGGCGCAGCCATTGTACGAGATCCAATGTGCGTCTGACCACTGCCCTCACACGGATAGCGACATTTGCCTGAGGTGCGGGCGCTTCTTTGCAGCACCCATTCAGATCTCACTTGATTTCAGATTCCCGTGGCAGGGCGATACATCGACATGCCGGGCGCAGGGCCGTCGGCTGTTGTTTCAAGTCGCTTCCGTAGGCAGAGGTTTCCCTCTCCTGCCGACTGCCCCGGGCATAGTAGGTAGTGTCCGCTCGGTCGACACCGATGTCTGAAAGCAGATGATCATTCAATGCTTCGACCGAAGACGGCAGTTGCCTGTGCTTCCGACCAACAGCCAGTTTCAAGATCGACAGTAACCTGAACATCGTCCAATCAGCCCTTTTGAGGCCGCACGATCGCAGTAGCTGGCGCTCGTGACAAAACGAAAAGTGGCAATCTGCCATCAAGAATGCTTATGCTTGTTGCATGAACAAGTTACCTCCACTTGCTGCTGTCCGCGCATTCGAAGCGGCAGCCCGACATCAGAGTTTCACGCGAGCTGCTGAGGAGCTGAGCATGACGCAGTCGGCCGTCAGCTATCAGATAAAGCTGCTTGAGGACCGTGTCGGGATGGCCCTGTTCATCAGGGAGCCGCGGCAGGTCACATTGACCTTGGCCGGTCGAGAACTGGTGCCAAAGATAACCGAGGCGCTTGGTCTTCTGGGTGCTGCTTTTGACGACCTGACATCAAAGGCAAGTTCTGCCCTTGTGATCTCGGCCCTGCCGACAATCGCGTCAGCCTGGCTGATTCCAAGACTACGGTCTTTCCAGGACACGAACCCGAACATCAAGATCAGGATCAAGACGGGCGACACTGTTGACTTCACAAAGGACGATGTTGACGCGGTCATCCGAGGGGACGATGGTGAGTGGACACAACATGAAGTCTTTCCCCTGTTCCCCATCGAGTACACTCCCGTTTGCACGCCGGAGTACCGTGACCGAGTTGGCCTTCACCAACCAGCAGATCTATTGGGGGGGCTCCGTTGCTACGGCGCCCCGCGATGGTGGAGCAGATGGCTGTCCGAAATTGGCGTTACAAAGAGCGCAGTTGGACTGAGCGTTGACCTTGTGCTCGGCGTTCAAGCCATGGATGTCGCACTGGCGCTCCAGGGCGAGGGCGTCGCCATGGTGGTGCCAACGTTCTTTCAGGATGAACTCACAAGTGGCCGTTTGATCCGGCCATTCGAGCATGTCGTACGTGACGGTCGATCCTATTCGCTGATCTATCCAAAGGCGCGGAGCAAGTCGAAAAAGGTGCGCATTTTCCGTGATTGGGTGATCGGCGAAGCGAATGCAATCCACAGGAGCAGCCGCGCATAGCGGCTCGGATTGGTCGCACCTGAACCGGTGAATGTCGTGTCCCCGAGGCCCTCTCGATGACCAGTAGCGCGTTGACGCCGCCAGCGCCGCAGTTCCCAGTCGCCCCACGAATCAACGAGCCAGCGCGCGCTGCTCCGCTGGTTCGCATCGTCCGCGACTATGAACGTTCCCCAAGCTGCCGGGCCGGTATTCCCGGCTCCGGGCAGGGATCTCATGGCGCCTGGCCGAACCATGTTTTAAGAAACGAGCACTAGAAAACTTAGGCGGCAGCCAACGCTTGGGTGAGGTCAGCGACAAGGTCGTCGGGATGCTCGACGCCGATGGACAGCCGTATTGTCGATTCAAGAACGCCGATCCGTTCCCGGACGTCTTTGGGCACACCCGAATGGGTCATCGCGGCCGGGTGGCTCGCCAACGATTCCGTGCCACCGAGGCTGACGGCAAGCTTGAATATCTGCAGGGCGTTGAGAAAGGCAAACGCTGCGGCCTGACCACCGACAATGTCGAATGAGAACGTCGACCCGGCGCCTGTGCATTGTGTCTTGAAGACGTTAGCAGCGGGGGTGCCTTTGCCGAGGAAGGGCAGATAGGCCACCCTTGCGACCTTCGGATGCTCGGCCAGGAATTCAGCGGCGATGCGGGCGTTGGCGTTGGCCTTCTCCATGCGAATGCTCAGCGTTTCCAGCGAGCGACCGAGCATCCAGCAAGAGTGGGGATCGAGTTGCGTGCCAATCGCTCCCCTGAGAGCCTTGATCGGTTTGGTGACGGCCTTGCTGCCGAGGGCCGCCCCGGCGATCAGATCGGAATGGCCGCCCACATATTTGGTCAGGGAATAAACCGAAATGTCGACACCGTGGTCAAGTGGGCGCTGGAACACCGGTCCAAGCAACGTGTTGTCGCACACGATAACCGGGCGATAGCCTTGTTTGGCGGCGATCTCATCGGCGATGCGTGCGACAGCCAAGAAATCGACCAACGTGTTGGTTGGATTCGAGGGCGTTTCGATAAAGATCACCGAGACGCGGCCTTGTTGGCGGCCTTCATCAGCGGCCGCGCGAATGGCGATTTCATCAACGCCGTCGGCGAAACCAACAGCATGAATGCCGAAATTGGCCAAGGTTTTAGCAAACAACGTTTCAGTGCCGCCATAAAGAGGCTGTGAATGCACGATGGCATCGCCTGGACGCGCAAAGGCCAGCAAGGTGGTTGCGATCGCCGACATGCCGGACGAAAACAGGATGCACGCCTCTGCACCTTCGTAAACGGCGAGGCGATCCTCAACGATTTCGCTGTTGGGATGATTGAAGCGCGAGTAGACGAGGCCGGCTCCGGTTCCGCTCGGCGGCTCCTTGCGGCCGGAGACAAAATCGAAGAAATCGCGTCCCTCTTCCGCTGATTTGAACACGAATGTCGAGGTGAGGAACACGGGCGGCTTTACCGCTCCTTCCGACAGTTGCGGATCAAAGCCGTAGCTCAGCATCAATGTTTCGGGATGCAGCCGATGGTTTCCGATGTGCGTCTTGGAAGGTCGTGGGGCGGTCATGGCGGTCCTCGAGCTTGAAGCCTCAGCCGCATTTTATACCAGGACTGCAGGGTTTTGTTGCAGCGACTTCAATAAGGACGCAGGAGAAGATTGGTACGCTACGGTCCGGCAGCGGGAATTTTGAGTTGCTTGGCAGAGAACAGCCGGGATTCATTTCTGATCCTGCGTCTGAAACCACAGAAGAATTTTCCGAGATACTCGTCGGGCCGTGACGAACGGGCTCTCGCCAGCAGAGCGAGAGGAGCGCAGTAGCCTCGACTAGTGGAAGGCTTCGGCGGGTTCGCCGATCACTAGTTCAAAGGAAGCGCGTATCCGCACCCGCGCCATCCGCCGAGCGATCATACCGATATGCCAGAATCGACTTTACAAGGACATCACGCCCAACGATTTGCTCGGCAGCAGGCCTTTTTCCCGAGGGACACGGGCCTGAGATTTCTTAGGCGGACAGTTCCATAATTCCTATTACGCGATTTTTTCAACCATAGGTGGTACGCTCACGCAACCAATCAAAAGCCGTTTACCGTCCGATTTAAAGTACAATCCCGACTATTTTAACCTACATAAGGCGGCTAATCCTCACGAGACTGGCAGCTGCGCGCTTTAGATACGCCCGCTCCTATATGTCCGCCCGACAAAGCACGGAGTCCGGTGGCTTTCAAGCCGACACAGCAATCCGGCAGTCAATGCCGGTCATGTGGCGCGCTTTGTCCGATGCCAAAGGCTACCGCGGCGCAGACGTCGTCGAGCTGCAAGCCTAAGCACCTGCATTGCATTATTGATGGTTGTATAGCCGTCTTTCCCGGCGACATGCTGCCCACTCCTTTACATTATCAAGGGGTCATGCAGTCATGTGGCATCAGGAGGAAATGGGAGGGCGGCGCGTTGGGAGGCGGCCGCATTGCAGATGTTTTCGCATAGCGACCATATTCGCGAGATCGAAAGCGTCAGCCTCGGAGCTTCGACCGGGCGCGACGAGCAGGTGGTCAAGTCGTGGCTGCGCTGTATCGAGCAGCATCGCCTCGACCCGACGCAGGCGTGCGAAGCCTACATCCTACCCGACGGGGAACTGCGCGAGCATCGCCAGCAGTCGGAGGAACTCATTGCCATCGCCCGTTCCGGCCTGGAAAACCTGTTCCGGCAGGTGGCGGGTCAGAATTACGTCCTGCTGCTTTCCGACAGCAAGGGCGTGACGGTCGATTTTCTCGGTGATCCGTTGTTCGACAACAATCTGCGCAAGGCCGGTCTGTATCTGGGTTCGGAGTGGTCGGAGGCGCGCGCCGGAACCTGTGCCGTCGGCGCTTGCCTGGAGGCGGGCGAGGCCCTGACCATCCACCAGACTGATCATTTCGACAACACGCATACGCCATTGTCTTGCACCGCGGCTCCGGTCTACGACACCACTGGCGAACTCGCCGCCGTGCTCGACATTTCGCTGTTGAGCTCACCGATCCGCAAGACCAGCCAGAACCTCGCGCTGCATTTAGTTGCAGCCACCGTGAGACGGATCGAACTGGCCAATCTGATGGCCCAGACCCGCGACGAATGGGTGCTGCGCTTTGCCCGCTCTCCAGAGTTCCTCGACGTCGACCCGGAGGCGGCGATTTCCATTGATGGCGCCGGCCGCATCATCGGCATGACCCATGGCGGCGCCAAGATACTGGCGCGTTCGGTCGGGCTCGACTGGCGCCAGCCGGACGGGCTGATCGGCCAGCCGATCGCGCGCTTCTTTGACATGCAGATCGACGACCTGCCCGACCTCACCCGGCGGCGCCCGACACAGGACCGCCTGGTCTTCGCCCGCGACGGCAACGCGCTGTTTGCCCACGCCATCGAGCCGCATCACAAGGTCCAGGTGCCGGCGCTGGCGCGCGACCAGATCCCGGTTTCGCTGCGCCGCCTGAGCGGCGGCGATCCGCAAATGGCGGCGCTCCAGGCCAAGGCGGCGAAGCTCGCCGGCAAGCCCCTGCCGATCCTGCTCCAGGGCGAGACCGGCACCGGCAAGGAATATCTCGCCAAGGCCATCCACGACGGCGCTGACGCCAAGGGCAAGTTCGTCGCCATCAACTGCGCCGCCATTCCAGAGCAGTTGATCGAAAGCGAGCTGTTCGGCCACCTGCCCGGCGCATTTACCGGCGCCTCGGCCAAGGGCCGCAAAGGACTGATCGAGGAGGCCGACGGCGGCACGCTGTTCCTCGACGAGGTCGGCGACATGCCGTTTGCGTTACAAAGCCGGTTCCTGCGCGTGCTGGCCGAACGGGAAGTGCTGCCGGTGGGTGCATCGCGGCCGAAGCCGGTGGACCTCAGGATCATCTCGGCATCCCACCGCGATCTTGGTTCGCTCGTGCAGGAAGGGCGCTTCCGCGAGGACCTCTACTATCGCCTGAACGCCGCAACGCTTTCCATCCCGCCGCTGCGCGAGCGCAGCGACTTCGACTGGCTGCTCGACACGGTCATCGCCCGCCATCGGCTGGACGGTGAAACGCTGACAATCGCACCCGCGGCACAGCTCGCACTGCGCGCCCATGGCTGGCCGGGCAACATCCGCGAACTCGACAACGTGATCGCGGTTGCGGCGGCGCTCTGCCAGGAAGGCGTTATCGAGCTATGCGACCTGCCCGAGGCGCTGGTGGCGGCCACCGAGGTCACCGGCTGCCAAAGCGATACGGACTCTGGCGCGGCGACGCTGAAGGCGATGCTTACCGCATGTAACTGGAACGTTTCTGAAACCGCCCGCCGCCTGGGCGTCGACCGGTCCACTATCCACCGCCAGATCAAGCGCTACGGGCTAATTGCGCTCAACTGAGCTGTTGCAGCGCCTGCTGCAACAGCTGTGGCGTGCCGCAGGCGCGCTGCAACAGGTCCTGCCTCACCTTCCCCTGGAAACCCGGCCTTTCCCGCGATCCGCAACTTGGCACGGCACTTGCTGTGCATGGAGCGACCGCAATCGGAGGAAAGCCTATCGAACAGTTCGGGCATCGACGCCCCGGCTGAACGCTGCAGAAATACCGGGGAGATTCTGACCTGTCCGCCAAGTCCCCACCTCGGGATCGCGCCAGGCAAGGCGCCGCTCCCTGGCAAACCACCATCGACAATTCGGAGGAAAAAAATGCTCGACGACAGCCCACAGATCAAGATCGACAGCATTCTCGGCGAGCTGGAAAAGGCACTTGCGGGCGGCAACATCGACGCCGCCGTGAACCTGTTCCAGGCGGACTGCTACTGGCGCGACCTCGTGACGTTCACCTGGAATCTCAAGACCATGGAAGGCCACGACCAGGTCCGCGACATGCTGAAGAGCCAGCTGGCGTCGACCAAGCCGGGACGGTTCCGCCAGGACGACAAGGAACTGGCCAGCCAGAACGACGGCATAACCGACGGCTGGTTCGAGTTCGAGACCGCGGTGGCACGCGGCTATGGCCACATCAGGCTCAAGAACGGTCTGATATGGACGCTGCTGACCACAATGAGCGAGTTGAAGGGCCACGAGGAACCCAAGGGCTTGCTGCGCCCGATGGGCGCCGAGCATGGCAGCGACGCCGGCCGCCGGACGTGGAAGGAAAAGCGCGAAGCCGAGGAGGTCGAGCTCGGCTTCACTACCCAGCCCTACACCGTCATCATCGGCGGCGGCCAGGGCGGCATCGCGCTCGGGGCCAGGCTGCGGCAGCTGGGCGTGCCGACCATCATCATCGAGAAGAACGAGCGGCCTGGCGACAGCTGGCGCAAGCGCTACAAGTCGCTCTGCCTGCACGATCCGGTCTGGTACGATCACCTGCCCTACATCCCATTCCCCGAGAACTGGCCGGTCTTTGCGCCGAAGGACAAGATCGGCGACTGGCTGGAGATGTACACCAAGGTCATGGAGCTCAACTACTGGAGCTCGACCATCTGCAAATCCGCCGGCTATGACGAGACTGCCGCGGAATGGACCGTCGTAGTCGAACGCGACGGCCAGGAGATCGTGCTGAAGCCCAAACAGCTGGTGCTGGCGACAGGCATGTCCGGCAAGGCAAACGTCCCGAAATTCAAGGGCCAGGACATCTTCAAGGGCGAGCAGCAGCACTCCTCGCAGCACCCCGGGCCGGACGCCTACACGAGAAAGAAGGTCGTGGTCGTCGGCTCCAACAACTCCGCGCATGACATCTGCGCTGCCCTTTGGGAGGGCGGCGCCGACGTCACCATGCTGCAGCGCTCCTCCACCCACATCGTCAAGTCCGACTCCCTGATGGAGATCGGGCTCGGCGACCTCTATTCGGAGCGCGCCATCGCTTCGGGCATGACGACGCGCAAGGCAGACCTGATCTTCGCATCCCTGCCCTATCGCATCATGCACGAGTTCCAGGTGCCTATTTACAACAAGATCCGCGACAAGGACGCAGCCTTCTACGAGCGGTTGGAGAAAGCCGGCTTCATGCTCGACTTCGGCGACGACGAGTCCGGCCTGTTCATGAAGTACCTCCGGCGCGGCTCTGGCTACTATATCGACGTTGGCGCCTGCGACCTCGTTGCCGACGGCCGGATCAAGCTAGTCAGCGGCGTCGGCGTCGAGAGGCTGACGGAAACCTCGATCGTGCTCGACGACGGGCGCGAACTGGAAGCCGACCTCATCGTCTATGCGACCGGCTACGGCTCGATGAACGGCTGGGCAGCCGACCTGATCAGCCAGGACGTCGCCGACAAAGTTGGCAAATGCTGGGGACTCGGCTCCAGCACCACCAAGGACCCCGGTCCCTGGGAAGGCGAGCAGCGCAACATGTGGAAGCCGACCCAGCAGGAAGCGCTGTGGTTCCACGGCGGAAACCTGCACCAATCCAGGCATTATTCGCAATACCTCTCCCTGCAGATCAAGGCGCGCCAGGCAGGGATCGCCACGCAGGTCTACGGGCTACAGGACGTTCACCACAAGGCCTGACGTCCGGCCGCCACAGGCCGGCGAGCTTCCCCGCTCGCCGGCCTGGATGCACGTCTGGGTCTAAGGGCTAATTGACCAGAGCGTTGAAGCAGGCAACGACTGTGCGGGAACGGCAAGGAAGGGTGCAGACGTCGGAGGAGAGGATGAGAGGCACCGCAATCGTCGAGCATGCCGACAAGGTACAGGCGGCATTGAAGTCGAGCGACGCTGCGCGTTCGGCGCTTGTCGCTTCCTGGCAACGATCGTCGCAGCACCGTCTGGACCCGACGCACCGAAGCCCTCCCGAGCGCCTGACCGAGGCCGAGCTGTCGCTGGCCAGGCAGCGCATCGAGCCCCTGGTATCAGCGGCCCAGTCCAGCCTCGATCGACTCTATCTCGCCGTCGGCGGGGTCGGCTGCTGCGTGCTCCTGGCCGACCGCGACGGTATCCCAGTCGAACGGCGCGGCGCCGTCGCCGATGACGAAACCTTCCATGGCTGGGGCCTGTGGACAGGCACCATCTGGAGCGAGGAAAGCGAGGGAACTAACGCCATCGGCACCAGCCTCGTCGAGCAGCGGCCGCTGACCATCCATCGCGGCCAGCACTTCCTGTCGCGCAATACGGCACTTTCCTGCACCACCGCCCCAATCTACGACCACCATGGCAATGTAGCAGCGGCCCTCGACGTATCGTCCTGCCGGGCCGACCTGACCGAAGGTTTCGTGAACCTGATCGCACTTGCCGTGGGCGATGCTGCGCGCCGCATCGAGGCCGACAATTTCCGCCTCGCCTTCCCCGAAGCCCGTATCATCCTGACGCCTGAAGTCGAGCGCAACCCTGGCGGCATGATCGCCGTCGATGCCGACGACCTGGTCATCGGCGCAACGAGGCAGGCTCGCCTGACCTATAGCATCACGAGGGAAAGGCTCGAGCGGCGGCTGCCTGTCGCCGATATTGTCGGGGGCCACATGAGGGTCGCGGAAGACCTCGACGAGGCCGCACGTGCAGCACTTCACCGCGCGCTTTCACGTGCCGACGGCAACGTCTCCGCTGCGGCCCAGCAGCTCGGCATTTCGCGTGCCACCCTGCACCGCAAGCTCAATCGCCTCGGCATCCGCCGCGCACATTGATGTTGCTGCCCGGAACTGTCGCAATTGTGCGACAGTTGGCACCGGCGATCTTCCCGACCCCGGCTGACACGACCCGGATATTCTCCGACGCTCCTCCCGACACGTTGCATCCCGCAGCGTTGCTTCTCGGGAGGAAGTCCATGAACAAGGTCGAGTTTTCGCGCACCGCCAAGGTGCCCTTCGCCAAGCGCTACGACAACTACATCGGCGGCCAGTGGGTGGCCCCGAAGTCGGGCCGCTATTTTGAGAACATCTCACCGGTCACCGGCCGGCCGCTCGGTGAGATCGCCCGTTCAGACGCAGCCGACATCGAGGCAGCGCTCGACGCCGCCCACAAGGCCAAGGACGCCTGGGGCAAGACCGCGCCTGCGACACGGGCCCTGATGCTCCACCGCATCGCCGACCGAATGGAGGAAAATCTCGACCTGCTCGCGCTCGCCGAGACCTGGGACAACGGCAAGCCGATCCGCGAGACGACTGCCGCTGACGTGCCGCTGGCGATCGATCACTTCCGCTATTTCGCCGGCGTCTTGCGCAGCCAGGAAGGCAGCCTGTCGCAGATCGACGACGACACCGTCGCCTACCATTTCCACGAGCCGCTCGGCGTCGTCGGCCAGATCATACCGTGGAACTTCCCGCTGCTGATGGCTTGCTGGAAGCTGGCGCCGGCACTTGCCGCCGGCAATTGTGTGGTGCTTAAGCCGGCAGAACAGACCCCTGCCTCCATTATGCTGTGGGCCGATCTGATCGGCGACCTGCTGCCCGACGGCGTATTGAACATCGTCAACGGATTCGGTCTTGAGGCAGGCAAGCCGCTGGCATCGAGCCCGCGCATTGCCAAAATCGCCTTTACCGGCGAAACGACGACCGGCCGGCTGATCATGCAATATGCCAGCCAGAACCTGATCCCGGTGACGCTCGAGCTCGGCGGCAAATCGCCGAACATCTTCTTCGAGGATGTCACAGCCGAAGACGACGAGTTCTTCGACAAGGCGATCGAAGGCTTCGTCATGTTCGCGCTCAACCAGGGCGAGGTCTGCACCTGCCCAAGCCGCGCGCTGGTGCACGAGAATATCTACGACAAATTCATGGAGCGCGCGCTGAAGCGCGTCGAGGCGATCGTCCAAGGCGACCCGCTCGACCCGGCGACGATGATCGGCGCGCAAGCCTCGTCGGAGCAACTGGAAAAGATCCTGTCCTACATGGATATCGGCCGCCAAGAGGGCGCCGAGCTGCTGACCGGTGGAGAGCGCGCTCATCTGCCGGGTGATCTTGCCGGCGGCTACTACGTCAAGCCGACCGTCTTCAAGGGCCACAACAAGATGCGCATCTTCCAGGAGGAGATTTTTGGGCCGGTGGTCTCGGTCACCACCTTCAAGGACGACGACGAGGCGCTGTCGATCGCCAACGACACGCTCTACGGTCTTGGTGCCGGCATCTGGAGCCGCGATGCCAACAGGCTCTACCGCTTCGGCCGCGCCATCCAGGCCGGCCGAGTCTGGACCAACTGCTACCATGCCTACCCCGCGCACGCGGCGTTCGGTGGCTACAAGCAGTCGGGCATCGGCCGCGAGACGCACAAGATGATGCTCGACCACTACCAGCAGACCAAGAACATGCTGGTCAGCTACAGCCCGAAGAAGCTCGGCTTCTTCTAAGAGCCTCCCGGACTGCGCCGACGGCGTGACCACCCGGTCACGCCGTCCAGTGATCATCGGAAGGCGCGACATGTTCGACAAACCATCTTTGGAAAAGGTCTCGGCGACGGCAGACGCGGAGACCCTGCTGGCGGAAATCATCGCCGACCACGGGCCGGTACTAATCCACCAGTCCGGCGGCTGCTGCGACGGCTCGTCGCCAATGTGCTACCCACGCTCGGACTTCATCATCGGCGACAACGATGTCCTACTTGGAACGATCGGCGAAACCCCAGTCTACATCAGCGCTTCACAGTTCGAGGTCTGGAAACACACCAACCTCATCATCGACGTTGTCCCCGGCCGGGGCGGTATGTTCTCGCTGGACAATGGTCGCGAAAAGCGACTTCTGACGCGTTCGACAATCTGCCCATCAACAATATGACGTATGGCAACTTTTTGCCTCATCGGCGCACTGACGCGACACCTCCTGCCGCCTCATGACCGGTTTCGGCCACATCATCCAAGTGGCGAAAGGCCTGCCGGGAGGGATTCGCGGCAGGCCCCACTGATGAAGCGGAGGGTGGTTCTGGACCATCGCTTCATCACTTCAACTTTTGGGTTGCCTAACGGTTCCCCTTGCTAGCTTCGCACACATCGCTGGTCTCGGCCGAACCGCCGGAACTTGTCTTCTTTGATTAGAGATTGAAGGCGACAACCAGCGGAACGCCGAACAATCGAGCCCAGGATGCAGCGTTGGCTCTCTGGATGGCGGCAATTGAAGTGCCAGCCGTCCACCAACTATTGCCGGTGGCGATGATAATTTCTGGCGAGTGCAGCATCGATTGCAGCACGGGCCAGAAAATGAGTTGCTCGTAGCAGATCAACAACGCAATTTTTTGACCGCTGAGTTCGGCCACAGGATTGGCAAAGAAGTGCGCCCGCGCTCCACCGCCCTCATCGGTCCATGCAAGCCAAGGCTGCCACATGGAGAATGGGACCGGCATGCGCTCGCGATAAAGAACTTGGGCGCTTTCGGCCGTAATTGCGACCATCACATTGTCATAGGCTTTCGCATCGACCATCGCTGCTCCAGCGATTATGGTTATGTCGCTGCCTTCCAAGCCCGCGCGCCAGAGCCTCTCGATGGTAGGAGTCCAGAGGCCGAGCGCGCTTTCGGGAAGAACGATAATGCGATCTTCCTCCCCTGCCTCCCGCCGGACCATCGCGATCAGTTCACGGTGATGGTCCAACGAGCCGTCTCGCCCCAATCTTTGCCCCAGTGCGAGATCGACACCCCTCCATCCAGTCGGTGGAACGGGATGCGTCCATATAACAGCCGTCCACCAGAATACCCCCAAGGAGATGACGGCAGCGGGCCAGAACCGCGATGCCATCATCGTGAGGCCAACTAAGGTTCCAGCGAGACCCCACCATGCCCACCCCGGGAACAAAACGCCTGCCGCCGTCAGTGGATGAGCCCAGCCGACAATACCAAAGGGCGGCAGCCCCATCAGCACCACTGTCACCAGATAGCGCACCGCCCTCCCCCATCCTCGTTGCCTGGTCCACATCGCGGCGTGCACGCAAACGAAAGAGAGCGATGCGATGATCCAGAGCAAAAGTCCTGGCCAGAGATCTGACGCATAGTAGTTGACCACGCCCTGCGGCAGGCCACGTGAGGCCGCGAGGAAGTATCCCGCCGACACGAGGGCCGCGATCAAGCGGGATGGCGACCATGCCCATAGAGCTGGAAAGGCGAGAGCGAAAGGCAAGGTCAGCGGATCGCCGCTCCAAGCTACGCCGCCGACTAAAGCGGCAGCCCCTGCCAGCGTGATGCCACGCACATAATCAGGGACGAAAGGTGAGGACTGGGCTGGCCCGACCGAGGAGGCCGGTCTCGGGGATCGGCCCGAAATACCGTGAATCATAAGAGCTCGCCATGGGTGAGTGAAGGAAGAGGTAGCCGGACGGAATGATGCCGCCAGCAAAGGGAGCAATCCTCCTGCCGTCGCCATCCTTGTGACGGACGCGCGACAAAGCAAGCGGTCTGCCATCGATGATCACATCCTCGCCGATGCGGACGCGCTGACCAGCAACAGCCACGATGGTCTTGAGCAGCGGCGCCAGCCCGCCAGGACAAAGGCCACGACGGAGATAGCCACGACTGAACGCATCCTTGAACAGGCTTGTCGCCGGAGAACAAATGAAGACAACGTCCCCAACCGCCACAGGGCGTTCCATCGCCTCGATGCGCCAAAGCCCGATTGGCGCGCTGGAAGTCAGGTTGAACCTGTAGCCGCCTATCCAGCCTGAGAGGGTAAGCATCGCACCAACGGCAGCGGTGCCCAGAACGCTTATGCTGCGGCCCTGTTTCATTGCTTCCATGCCATGCCCTGGCGTTGCACCAGTCGTAGCTGCTCGGTTTGCTTCAATGTCTGCGTTGTCACCTCATGGGCAGCGATCTGCTGGGCCGCGCGCATCACCGGCCAGGCCTCACGCAGCTTCTCGCGCTCGACAGGTCGGAGGCCTTCGGCGGCCTTGTCGAAGAGAGTGCCCGATGGCTCCCTGGCTGCGTTGGTAAGAAAGCGCCGCTCGCCGAACCGTTCGGTGACGGCACGGTTGAAGCCATCGATCTCGAGCTTCATCTCGCGATTGCCGAGGCAATGGTCGAGAGCAGCCGAAAGATCGTTGCGGTCGATCGCCGCGCGGATCGTTTCCAGCATCGACCTTGCCGCCGTTGACAGCACCGGGATGTCGATCGAGACGCGATGACGGCGCGCCTGCTCCTCGGCCCCGATCCTCTCGGCAGCAACCTGGCGCAGCTTGAGATAGTGCTCGATGTCGCGCTTCAGCGCCGGCACATTGAGCTCGGCAACACGGCGCGCCTCCTTGTCAGTTTTTGACGCGAGAAGGCCCGTCCGCCCTTTCAATGCTCCGATCGATGCCGGCTCGCCGACCAGCCGATCGAGCGTCTGTCGCGCGGCCTTCGGGTCAGTCAGAACCGCATCGAAGTTCATCGCCCGGAAGGCGGCCTCCGGATCGGCAAAGACGTAGCGCAAGCGCGTGGACATCTCCTCCCACTGCTTGGCAAGGGCCGGATCGGCAAGCAGCTTCTCCTCGACGACATCGGCCAGCGATCTGGCAAACAGCGTGACACCGGCGACCATCGGTTCGGCCTCTTTCCGGGTTTGCGTTGACGGGCTTTGCAACAGCTCGCCTTGAACACGGAACCGTTGCGCCAGATCGGCAAGCCGCTCCTTCTGGCGCAGCATCCAGTCGAGCCGGTTGCGAACGAGCGTGCGGGCAACACGCGAGATGTGCAGCCCGCGGTTTTCGGCAAAGCGCAGTGCCTGCCGGTAGAGTGTGCCGCGCTCATAGTCGAGCGTGGTCTCCTTGGCTTTCGTTCGCGACAGAACCTCATCGAGCCCGCCCACCTTGGCGAAGGAACGACGCCCGTAATAGAGCGCCACCTCTTCCCGGTGTCGGGTCATTGCGACATAGGTCAGATGCCGATCAAGCGATAGCGAAGCCAACACCTTGACCCGATCGACAGTCGAGCCTTGCGACTTGTGGATCGTGGTCGCATAGCCATGATCGATGTTGGGGTAGAAACGTTGCTCGACCGTGACCAGCCGGCGATGTTCACCCTCGCCGATAGCCGCAACGATCCTGTTTGGTGCCGCTTCGACGACACGGCCGATCATGCCGTTCTTCACCCCGAGCGAAGTCTCGTTTTTGAGGAAGACGATCTGGTCACCAGCGTCGAACTGACGAAGACCGTCTTCGGTGCGGAAGGCATGTCCCTCGCCGACAATCCCGCGCTCGACGAGCTTCTCGCGCGCCAAGCTGTTGAGCTCACGCACGTCACGCCGAAGATGGGCCAGGATGAGTGTTGTCTTCGTTGGATCGTAATCCCGGTTCCAGTCGGCGATCAGACTGGCGATCGCCTGCGCCTTGAGCTCTGACCCGCACACTCTTCCGTGCTCACCATAAGCCCCGAGCGCCTGTGCGACCCGGCCGCGCGCCAGATCGAGCGAAGCGGCTCTCATCCACTCTTCGCGCTGGCGGTAGATGGTCTCGAGTTCAGCGTAACCGATGCGGTCAACGATCGCCCGAAACGCAGCACCTGCTTCAATCGGCTGGAGCTGCTCGGGATCACCGACCAGCACAAGCTTTGCGCCGGCCATGGTTGCCGCTTCAACGACCAGTGCCATCTGCTTTGAGGCGACCATGCCGGCCTCGTCGATGACAAACACCGTGCTTTTGTCGAGCATGTCCCTGCCCTGTTTCCAGCGCAGCTCCCACGACGCCAGCGTGCGGCTGACAATGCCCGCTTCCTTCTCAAGGCCCTCCGCTGCCTTGCCGGCAAGGGCAGCACCGACAACACGATAACCGGCCAGCTCCCAGGCCTCACGTGCTGCCTTCATCATCGTGGTCTTGCCCGCCCCGGCACGGCCAACCACAGCTGCGATCCTTGCCTCATCCACGACGTGCTCAATGGCGACACGCTGTTCCTGCGACAGCTGCGAATGACGCGCAAAGACGCTGTCCACGACCTTCTCCTGAACGCCATGCGATGCGCGCTGCGACAGCCACAACGATTGTTTGGCCATCTTAGCTTCGATGCGGATCAGCTCGCGCGTGGTGTAGCGGGAACGGATCTTTGCGCCCGTCGCCAGGTCGACGCTGTCGCGCTCGATGCGCAACGCCTCGGGGCTCTGCAGAATGCGCACCATCAGCTGCTGGAACATGACGGCATCGTCGACATAACGAAGCAGGATCTTTGCGATGTCGCGTTCGTCGAAGACGCTTCTTTCGGAGGAGACTATGTCGAGCACGATCTCGGGCCGCTTCAGGATCCGGTTCGCATTCTCCTTGCGCCGTGCCTCGAGCAGCTCGATCCGCTCAAGCGACGGCTCATGACCTTCAATCGCTGACTTGCGCTGGATCGCCTTGGCGCCAACACCAATATGGGTGGTCGGGACGAGATCAATGCCACGCTCGGCATAAGAGCGGCCATCAACGCGCAGGTCGATCCCGGCAAGTGCCAGATGCTGGTTCTGCGTCTCAAACCAGGCATTGCGAAGGGCCGTGAAGTCGTCCATCCCCCCGGCCCATAGCTCATAGACGATCTTGCCGGCGGTGTTACGCAAGACTTCGCCATTCTGACCAATGACGGCAACCTTCTTGGACCCAAACCCGTCTTCGGTCAGCGGCCGCAGTGTCATCATCAGATGGACATGCGGATTGCCTGGCGCATCATGATAGACCCAGTCCGCAACCATGCCCCTGGCGAGGA
Source organism: Aminobacter carboxidus (assembly GCF_014863355.1). Lineage (GTDB taxonomy): Bacteria > Pseudomonadota > Alphaproteobacteria > Rhizobiales > Rhizobiaceae > Aminobacter > Aminobacter carboxidus. The sequence continues at coordinate 343,943 of NZ_JACZEP010000005.1, forward strand.
TGTGTCGTTCGACGAAGTCACGCACGAGCGCGATGTTCTGCTCGGCTGACAGCTCAAGCGGCAGCGCCATGGTGATGTCTTTGGCAAGTTGAGCATCCGAGCGCTTCTCAAAAGCCTCAACCTTGTTCCAGAAGGCTTCTGAAGCACCTGCCACCGAGTGGTCCGCAATCAGGCTGCGCAGCCACTGCGGCGCATCTGGTGGCGCTGAAAACTCCTCATGGAGCAGCCCCTGCTTGCGTGTGTAGTCGACCGAGCGCGCTTCACGTTCGTACGCCATCTTGGCACAATGGCGATAGGCGGCAGACAGCACCACACTGCGGCCGTCACCGCGGCTGACGATGCTAACGGAGAAATGCGGGACAGCCACGGCTCAGATTGCTCCTGGACAACAAACGGACACTCGTGCGTTCGTCAGGACCGGCTGGCAGCAAGGCCGTTGAGCAAGGCGTCGCGTCAGCGACGTATAATTGCGCCCTTGGCCGCTCCTTCAGAACGGCGGGATCATCGTCCACAGCGTCGGCACAGCCGACTGGAGAATAAACGGGGATGCACTTCGCCTGCTCCCCGTCGATCCTTGTCTGGCGTTTCGCTCGATCCAGACAAGCAAGGGTTATCCGGAATGAAAAAGCCACCATCGAAAATCAAGGCGGAGATCGCCCGCCTGCACGAGGAACTCAAGCAGGCGGAAACGCGCGAGGCTGAGCGCATTGGCCGGTTTGCGCTCAAGGCCGGACTCGGCGAGATCGAGATTGACGAAGCGGTATTGCTGGCGGCGTTCGAGGAACTCTCAGCGCGGTTTCGCGACAGCCCCGAAAGACCAGCCGGAAAACCGAAAGACGGATCTACAGGGATGGATACCGCGGCGGTCGCCGCTGGCCAAGCTGCGCGCCGCAGCGGTGAGGCTTGAGCGCATGTCGCGGTTTGTCATATCGGAGGCCCGCAAAAAGGACGCAAGAGAGACGATCGAGCTTGGCGGCCTGATCATCAAGGCAGGGCTCCGCCACGAAAAGCGGACGCTTCTGCTCGGTCTGCTAATCGATGCAGGTAGACGGCTGCGGGCTGACGAAGCAGAGCGCTCCAGGCTGACGACGATCGGCGCTGAGGCATTCGGCAATGCCGGCAAATAGGTTGCTGCTCACCCTCACGCCCCCAATCCTGATGGTCGCGACGCTGTTGGGCGTCACCGGCAGCGAACATTGGCTGGTATCGCTGGGATCGAACGCCACCTCGCGTCTGGTATTGGGTCGTGCCGGCGTTGCGCTGCCCTATGTCCTGTCGGGAACGGTTGGGATCATCTTCCTCTTCGCGGCAGCAGGAGCAACAACCGTCAAAGCGGCTGGCTGGGGCGTAACGGTTGGAAGTGTGGCCACTTTGGTCGTGGCCATTTTACGTGAGACAATGAGGCTTTCCGAACTCGCGGATCGCGTGCCGGCAGGGTTGTCAGTATTGTCTCATTCCGATCCCGCCACAATTTTTGGCGCAGTGATTGCAATGTTGGCTGGCTGCTTCGCGTTGACCGTCGCCATGAAAGGCAACGCCACGTTCGTGAAGCCTGCTCCGCGGCACATTCACGGCAGGCGTGCCATCTACGGCGAGGCCAATTGGATGAGCATGCAGGAGGCCCAGCGGCTCTTTCCTAATACAGGCGGGGTTGTGGTTGGCGAACGTTACCGTGTCGACCAGTGCAGCGTATCGGCGATAGCTTTTCGCGCCCACAACAAGGAGAGCTGGGGCGCGGGTGGACGCGAGCCGTTGCTTTGCTTTGACGGTTCTTTCGGCTCAGGTCATGGCATCGTCTTTGCCGGTTCTGGCGGCTTCAAGACAACTTCAGTAACAATCCCCACAGCGCTCAAATGGGGTGGCGGGCTGGTTGTGCTTGATCCATCATTGGAGGTTGCGCCGATGGTGATAGAACATCGCCGCAAAGCTGGCCGCAATGTCGTCGTGCTCGATCCCGCCAATGCGGCAATTGGCTTCAATGCCCTCGATTGGATCGGTCGCTTTGGAGGCACGAAGGAAGAGGACATTGCCGCGGTCGCGACCTGGGTCATGACCGACAATGCACGACAGACCTCCGCGCGAGACGACTTTTTCCGCGCCTCTGCCCAACAGCTTCTCACCGCGCTTATCGCCGACGTGTGTCTGTCTGGACATACAGGGCCAAGGGAACAGACCCTAAGGCAAGTACGCTCCAATCTTTCCGAGCCCGAACCGAAACTGCGAGAACGTCTCACGCAGATCCATCAGCAGTCGGCATCCGAGTTTGTGAAAGAAAACGTTGCCGCATTCGTAAACATGACCCCGGAGACATTTTCCGGAGTCTACGCCAACGCCGTCAAGGAAACACACTGGCTCTCTTATCCGAATTATGCGGCGCTGGTATCGGGCGAGGCATTCGCAACTGACGACCTGGCAAACGGCGATACCGACCTCTTTATCGCGCTCGACCTCAAGGTTCTGGGTGCGCACCCGGGTCTTGCCCGTGTCATTATCGGCGCTCTCATGAATGCAATCTACAATCGAAAAGGGCGCGCCGCCACAAAGACACTGTTCATGCTCGATGAGGTCGCCCGGCTCGGCTATCTCACCATACTCGAAACAGCACGCGATGCAGGGCGCAAATACGGCCTGACGCTTATTATGATCTTCCAGTCTATCGGGCAGATGCGCGAGGCCTATGGCGGTCGAGACGCCACGAGCAAATGGTTCGAGAGCGCATCGTGGATCAGTTTCGCGGCGATCAACGATCCTGATACTGCCGACTATATCTCAAGGCGCTGCGGTGATACCACCGTCGAGGTCGACCAGATCAGCCGCACCAGCCAGATGTCAGGATCGTCTCGGTCGCGATCAAAGCAATTGTATCGGCGACCACTTATCCTACCCAACGAAGTCATGCGCATGCGATCGGACGAGCAGATCGTTTTTACTGCCGGCAATTTGCCCCTCCGATGCGGCCGGGCTGTCTGGTTCCGGCGCGATGACATGACAGCGTCTGTCGGCAAAAACAGATTCCACTGGATAAAGGACGAAGCACGAGAATGGGACAGTCCGTCCGACTTGTAGTTGCGCCGGTGCTCTTCGGCGCCAGCTCCATCTTCGTCGAGTGATTGGAACACAGTCCTCATGCTTCACTGCGGCTGTAGCGCACAACAAATGCGGTCAGAAGTGGCCCGCGCTTCGCTTTGAAAAGGCATCACCGTCATGAATCGATCATGGCGGATCGATTCAAACTTGTTGTTAGACACGGTACGCGTTCGCACAGAGACTCTCGGCATGCGCCTCCCCCTAGACGACATTCATCTGCATCGCGTCGACCCGGCCCTGAATATGCGTCGGTTCTACAGTCTCACCCTCCATCCGACCTTGTTTGGCGGCGTGTCGGTCATTCGGAACTGGGGGCGGATTGGCACCAATGGACAGGCCATGATCGAAACTTTCGATGATCCCGAGGAGGCTCATCGAGCCTTGAGACGCCTAGGCACGATAAAGAAGCGACGGGGATATCGGGTCCCAGATGCCGGAAGTACGTGTGGCAGTTTCATTGGGTGAAAGATGTCTGCGGCTTGGCAAGCAGTTGCGCGAATGGAGGCGGTTAGCGAGCCGCCCCAGTTGCGGAGAGGCCCCGGCCAATTCGGCCGGGGCCTTGATTGGGCTCAGTCGCTGCGCCGGCCGTTCGGGCGGGACCAGATGAGGGAGAAGGTATCACCTTCCTCGTCATCGAAGAGGTTTGCGTAGATCGGGGCATTGAAGCTTGGATCGTCGAGCTTGAGGCCCAGATAGTCGCGGCCCTCGTTGGAGGTCTTGGACCAGGCGGCGCCGATCTCGGCGCGGCCGACCAGAACGCGGTGGCTGGGGGCGTTCTCGCCGGTGGCGCGCTGATCGGGGACGATGCGTACGCCTTTGGCCTGAAGGCTGAGGGTAACGATTTCGCCGGTGAATTCGTTGCCGGTCTTCTTGAAGGTGCCGATGGTCGCCATGGTATTTCTCCGTTTTCCGTTTTCCGAGCCCGCACCATGCGGCCTCGATGGCGATCGAAGGGCCGGAGGCGATCGACGACGCATCGCTTGCGACCGCAGCAAAGCGTAGGACGGCGCAGGATCGAGTTTCTTGTTTCGCGAGGAATGACGGCCATCCCGGGGTCCCCATGCAGCTCGCTGCATGGGGTGGGTGCCGGCAGGGGAAGAAAGTTGAGACGCGCTGTTGCGGCATAGGCGGTCGAGGCGTTAGCCGGCCTTCGGCCAGATCAGCCCATAGAAGAGGCCGTTTGGAGCGCTCGCTGAACGGATGGTATACGGAGATGCTGGCGACAATTCCCGCCTGAAACGGGTTGCAACGACTTGCCCGCAGGTCCCATCCGCGTTCCTGGCTCTTGTGTCCGCCTTCCGCACCTGCGCCCCACGGATAACGCCCACCCCGGTCCCGTTCGGTCGGGTTGCCTCAGACGGCCGCCGGTGCCCGCGAGCGCGCGGGGCTGCAGTCGTTGGCGGGCCTATGCAACCGATGCAGCACCGCCGCCGAGCCAAGGCCATGACTATCAAGGCGGGACGGTCTTAATCGCACAGCCTGGTCCCGCTCGAACGGCCGGCGCGGGGACTGAGCTTAACAAATGCCCCTGTCGGTTTGGGCGTCGCCATACCAGCGATCCGCCGGACAGCCGCAAACCCGACAGCACCGTGCCGATGATCGAGAATGCAATTTGCCAAGCGTCGGTGTTCGTTTGACGTGACAGCCGATCGGGGCCAAGCAAGAGTAGTATCTACAGAACAGGCTGTATCAAATTGGAAGCATGAGGCGCGCGCTTCTATCCGGTCGGAGCCGTTTCAGCGTAGGCAATGACTGAGACAAGATTTCTGAGGCTATTTGAAGTGACAGTCGATCCGTGCACGAGCGCCCTGCGCAAGCGCGGCACGCAGTTTTGACGCGGGCAGCATTGAAGTCGTTCAGCGGTCCGCGTGTGCCAAGGTGAACATGGCGGCGCTCACGCGCCGCCGAACTTCCAGACCGGGATGCCGAGCTTCTTCGCCTTGTCAGCGAGATTGTCGTGGATGCCTGTGCCAGGAAAATGCATCACGCCCTTCGGCACGATCTGTAGGATCTCGTCGTTGCGCTTGAAAGGGGCTGCTCGGCCGTGCTTCGTCCAGTCGGGAGCAAAGCCGATCTGCGGGACATTGCGGTTCTTCGCCCACAGCGATGCGATCTTTTCGGCGCCCCTTGGCGACCTGCCGTGGATCAGCACCATGTCGGGGTGCTTTTGGTGGACCTGGTCGAGCTTGGCCCAGATCAGCCGGTGGTCGTCATAGTCGAGCCCGCCGGTGACGACGATCTTCGGGCCCGGCGGGAGGAGTACTTCCTGGTCGGCACGCTTCTTCGCCATCAGGAAATCACGGCTGTCGATCATAGCTGAGGTCAGATTGCGATGGTTGACCTTCGATCCGTTGCGCGGGAGCCAAGCCTTGCCGATGTGGCGCTCGTAGTGTTCGGCGGCCTGGTCGCGCATCAGCTCGAAAGCGTTCTGGCGCTCGATCAACGTGATGCCCTCAGTGACCAGGCGTTCCAGTTCGACCGACTTCACCTCGCTGCCGTCCTGCTCCCGGTGCGCGCGCTTCTGAGCCTGCTCGTTGTCATCCAGTTCCCGGTCGATCCGGCCGACGGCCCGGTGAAAGACGTTGACAGTCGACCAAAGGAGATCGTCGAGGTCGGGTTCAAGGCGCGTGTCCGCTAAAGTGCCGATCAGGGCATCGAAGATGTCGGCGACGGCGCCCGCGATCTGATTGCCGTCGGGCAACAGCCGCTGGTCTGGCTCGTCGGCGAAGGGACGGTATCCGTGGAGCTGGAGTTCGTTGAGGAGGTGGTCGGTGGGTGAAGATTCGTGGTGGGGTTCGTCGTCGTGGTGCTCGCGCATGGGATGCTCCGTCGGTTGGACCGCGACCGTCGCGGCCTTCATGGCGACGAAGCCCACGGGCCGGACGGCCGGGCACCCGGAGCGCGAGCGGAGGGCACGATGGCTAAGGCCGGCTATTTTGCCTCGCGATGGAAAGGCCCGCAGGGCCGCCGGAAAATAGTCGGCCGCCGCCATTGCCTGGCTGGCTGGACTGTGGGCCGATCGCCCACTCGAAGGCCGAGGCGCGGTCCCATCCGACGGATTGACGCATCCGCCGAGCACGGCGGCATCGCGCAACACCGTTCACCCGCCGGCTATGCTGCCAACGCCATGAAGCGGGCCACGTCCTGCGGTGCGACTTGCAACCGGGCTTCTGTCCGCAGAGCGTCGATGCCGAGGGTGCGGAGATCCTCGTTGAAGTCGCCAAGCTCGGGCGAAATCACGATCGCCTCGATGCCGACCGCATTCGCCCGTTCGATCAGGCTGTCGCGCGCCCCGTCGCCAGCCGGATCATTGTCGCGGACGATGTAGAGCCGCCGCAGCGTGTCGGGGAACAAGATGGCGGCGAGATGGGCTGCGGAGAGCGCCGCCAGCATCGGCATGTCGGGAAGGACCTGCCGGAGCGACAACACGGTCTCGATGCCTTCGCCGGCCGCCATCACCTCGCCACCGATGCCGAAGCAGACCGCGTGCCCAAGAAGATCGCCCATTGCCCGCCTCGGCGTGTCGATCGGCGCCTTGTCGCGACGGCGTGGATCGAGCCATGTCCGATGTGCCCCGGTGATCTTGCCATCGAGACCGGTGACGGCCGCGATCATAGCCGGCCAAGTCTGGGTCGGCGAATGCTCATTGGGCCGATAGTAGCAGTGCGGGTGGTAATGCAGGCTTCCGGTTCCGCGTATATCCGTAATGCCGCGTTCCCGGAGATACGCCTGTACGATCGTGTTATGGATCGGTTGCGACATCCGGACCAGCCATCGGGCCGCTTCGGGTGAGCCTTGCGATGCAGGGCTCTGCCGCTGCTGCGCACGAGATTCGGGCTCTGGTGGCGGCATGCTGAGAAAAGTTCGAGCCTCGTCGGCGACATCCTTGAAGTCGGCCAGGCCACAGCTTTTGCGGATGACATCAATCAGATCACCGTGCTCACCGGTCGCCGCGTCGGTCCATTTGCCGGCCAGACCCTTCGGCGAGTCCTTCAGGCGCACATACATCGACCGGCCTGGCGTGTTGCGCACGTCGCCCACCAGCCAGTAGCCGCCTTCGCGCCTTCCGTTGGCGAGGTAGTGCCGGCACACCGCCTCGGCCTGCCGGCCGAGACGGTAGGCTAGATCGGAAGCGTCCTGATATGCCATCACGCGGCCTCCCGTTTGGAGATGCGCGCCACCGGGAAGGTGTTGAGCAACTTGGCGAGGACGCCGTGCCCGGTCGAGTCTATCGGCACGAAGAAGCGAAGCTTCCACGAAATGATCTCGCTGAACAGGCCATAAGCCCGCAGACGATCCCGCATGGCCCCGGTGAAATTGGACAGCTCCAGTCGGTGGGCGCTCATGACGCGAGCGCGGCGGAGCTGGAGCCCGTCGGCGAGATCGAGGATCGTCGTGCCGTCCATCAAGGCGGCGAAAGCCTGCTCAGGGGTTAGCGACGCGGCGCCCGTGGTCACGGCGTTCGCGGCCCATGCGGGCGAGACGCGGCGGCCGATGATGCGTTCACCGGCATCGGTCTGGAGCCGATAGACACGGGTCGACTCGTTCGGCAGGCGCTTCCAGATCGGCAACAACAACCCCGCGACGATGTGGATCGTGCTGTCGGAAAACTCCGGCACCTCGGCGAGTTCGGCGTCCCAGGCCACTGCGAAGGCAGCGCGATCGGCTTCCTCCCAATGGCTCTCGTCCATCATGCGCAGCGGCGCGTAGTGCTGCTCCATCGGCCGGATTAGGCAGACGCGGCGCTCGATCTCGCCATCGTCGAGCATCATCGACGGCGCGGGAACTGCCAAGGCGGCGCGACCGGAGCGGCCGTTGACCAGCAGGCGCGCCCGTGGATCGGAGAGATGGTCGAGCGCGTCGGCCAGGGTCGTCGGGCGATTGAGCTCCCGGCGGGTGATAGTGAGCAGACGCGTCTCGGCCCCGGTGCCCGAATGGGTGTGGATCACCTGGCTGTCGGTGACGACGAAGCTCTCTGCCTGCAGCGTCTCGAGGCCGATGTCATAGACGCCGCTGCGGATCGCGCCCTCGACCTTGGCGGTCAGGAGCTGCTCGAACGCAGTGAAGAGCAGGCCCTGCAGGTCGATGGTGAGCGCCAGTAGCCGATTGAGGAAGGTGGTGATCGGGGGCAGCTCGTCCTTGATGCCATTGTCGTCCATGAGCTTCAGTCCGGTGGCAGACTCGAAGCGGTCGAGCGAGCAGCCCGCGACTTTGCCGCGCACGATCAGCAGGTAGAGCTGGCGCAGCGCATCTCGGGCATATGGGCTTTCGAGATTGTCCTCGGGCCTGAACAGGCCTTGGCCGCCGGTCTGGCGCTGCCCGCGTGTGATGGCGCCGAGCGTGTCGAGCCGGCGCGCGATTGTCGAGAGAAAGCGCTTCTCGGCCTTCACGTCGCTGGCGATGGGCCGGAAGAGTGGCGGCTGCGCCTGATTGGTCCGGTTGGTGCGGCCGAGCCCCTGGATCGCGGCATCGGCCTTCCAGCCCGGCTCCAAGAGATAGTGGATGCGCAGGCGCTGATTCCTGACTGCGAGGTCCGCGTGATAGCTGCGGCCTGTGCCACCGGCATCGGAGAAGACAAGGACGCGCTTCTTGTCGTCCATGAAGGCGGCCGCCTCGGCGAGATTGGCTGACGCCGCCCGGCTCTCGACTGTTAGGCGCGCGCCCTTGCGCACCACACGGCGCGACCGGCCGGTGATCTCGGCGACGACGTCAGTGCCGAAGCGCTGGACGATTTGGTCAAGCGCACCGGGCACGGGCTCAAGCGATGCGAGCCGTTCGATCAGCTCTTCGCGACGGGCGACCGCTTCCTGGCTCTCGACGGGCTGGCCGTCCCGATAGACCGGCCGCGACGACAGATTGCCTTCGCTGTCGGAGAACGGTTCATAGAGCTGCACCGGGAAGGAATGGGCGAGATAGTCGAGGACGTACTCGCGCGGGGTGATGTCGACGTGCACGTCGTTCCACTCCTCGGTGGGGATTTCGGCCAGGCGCCGTTCCATCAGCGCTTCGCCGGTCGAGACGATCTGGATGACGGCGGTGTGCCCGTCCGCCAAGTCCCGTTCGATGGAACGGATCAGCGTCGGGGTCTTCATGCTGGTCAGCAGATGGCCGAAGAAGCGCTGCTTGGCGCTTTCGAAGGCCGAGCGTGCGGCCGACTTCGCCTGCGGGTTCAGCGTGCCGCTGTCGCCGGTGATGTTGGCAGCCTGCATTGCCGCGTCGAGATGATTGTGGATGATCGCGAAGGCGCCGGCATAGGCGTCATAGATGCGGGTCTGGTCGGGCGTGAGTTGATGCTCGACTAGCTCGTACTCGACGCCGTCATAGGAGAGCGACCGGGCCGTGTAGAGGCCGAGCGAGCGAAGGTCGCGAGCGAGAACCTCCATGGCCGCGACGCCGCCATTCTCCACCGCCTCGACGAATTCGGCGCGAGCAGCGAACGGCAAATCGTCGCCGCCCCACAGACCGAGCCGCTGGGCATAGGCAAGATTGTGGACGGTGGTCGCACCCGTCGCCGAGACGTAGACGACGCGGGCGTTCGGGAGCGCGTGCTGGAGTCGGAGGCCCGCACGACCCTGCTGTGACGGGGCCACATCGCCCCGGCTTCCCTTGCCGCCGCCGGCGTTCTGCATCGCGTGGGACTCGTCGAAAATGATCACTCCGTTGAAATCGGAGCCCAACCATTCGACGATCTGCTTGACGCGCGAAAGCTTGCTCCCGCGGTCATCGGACCGTAGCGTGGCATAGGTGGTGAATAGGACGCCTTCGTTCAGCCGAATGGACGTCCCCTGCGGGAAGCGCGACAGCGGCGTGACCAGCAGACGTTCCATTCCGAGGGCAGCCCAGTCGCGTTGCGCGTCTTCGAGCAGCTTGTCCGACTTCGAGATCCAGACGGCTTTGCAGCGGCCCTGGAGCCAGTTATCCAGAATAATACCGGCCGACTGGCGGCCCTTGCCGGCGCCGGTGCCGTCGCCGAGCATGAAGCCCCGGCGGAAGCGGATGGCGTTGGGCGTATCGTCCGGCGCGGCGGTGACGAGATCGCCAGTCTCATCCACGGTCCAGACGCCGGCGAGATATTCGCCGTGGGCCTCGCCGGCGTAGATCAGCGTCTCGAGCTGGGCGTCGGACAGGACGCCATCGGAGACGATCGCGGTCGGAAGCATCGGACGGTAGCTCGGCTTGGGCGGCGCGACCGACGCCATGGCGGCCGATTGAACCAGCTTGGTGGGATGAGGCTGAGCGTCCGTGATTCGGATCGACTGAAGCGTATAGGGCTCATAGATCGAGTCCGACAGACGGCCGCCGTCGGGCGGCGTCCAGTCCACGGTTTCATAGGCGAGCGGCACGCCCTCGATCTGCGCGATGCGACTGGCGGGCGCGGTGGACGCGGCCCGGGCGAGATAGCCGCGCACCGTGCGCAAGGCGCCGTCGGCCGTGGCCTTCGGAAGCGTCGCGGCCATCCGAGCCGGAACGTCCCGCTCGATCCAGGCGAGCAGCGTCGCCACATCCGGTGCCACACCGGCGGAATCCGGGAGGCGCCTGGGGTCTTCGGCCGGGGCTTTGTCAATGACGGTCAGGCGCGTGCCGATGGTCGTACCGTGCTTGGCATAGACCGAGCCCGCGACGGCGGACGTGAACATGACGCGGCCGCGCTCCTGCAGACGGACAAAGCTGTCCCGCCCCGCCGGCAGCTCGGGCGAGAAGTTCGCGCCGGTGATCGCCACCAGCCGGCCGCCGGGCGCGAGCCGCGCCAGCGCCGAGGCGATGTGGCGATAGGCGGCGTCGGCCACGCGTCCAGAGACATTCGCCATAACCGAGAACGGCGGGTTCATGATCACGACGCTGGGGATGGCGCTGCGATCGAGGTGATCGTCGATCTGGGCGGCGTCGAAGCGCGTGACGGCAATGGCCGGAAAGAGAGATGTGAGCAGATCGGCGCGGGTTTCGGCCAGCTCGTTGAGGATGAGATTGGAACCGACCACCTCCGCGAAGATCGCGAGCAGGCCGGTGCCGGCCGAAGGCTCCAGGACCCGGTCGGCGGGTGTGAGCGATGCGGCGGTCAGCGCAGCCAGGCCAAGCGGGATCGGCGTCGAGAATTGCTGGAATGTCTGTGCCTCCTCGGACCGGCGCGTATGCGTCGGCAGCAGGCCGGCGATCTTGGTCAAAGCGGCGAGCCGTGCAGCCGGAGACGCGGTTTTACGGAAAAGCGCCCTTCCGTATTTCCGGACGAACATGACAGTGGCCGCCTCGCAGGCGTCATATGCCGTCTTCCAGTCCCAGGCGCCTGTTGCGTCGGACGTGCCGAAAGCCTGCTCCATAGCGGCGCGCACGGTCGCGGCATCGACCGGGCTGCCTTGTTCAAGATGTGGAAGGAGAAATCCCGCAGCGGCCATGGTGGCGGCGACCGGAGGCGTATCGGGAACGAGCGTAAGTGAGGCCGCCGGAGCGGCTCCGGGGATCGGGGCGTGAAGCATGGAGGTTACCTCGGAGAGCGGGATACGTACGAGCCGGACCAGCGCGCTCTCTCTCGACCGGACGGGCTCAAACCCGTCCCCGCCGTCCTCTCACTCTGGTGCGGTCGGCGCCCGGCTCGTCCCGCATGCCGGCGGCTGCGATGCGTCGCCCGTGGCGGCGTCGACCTCGACATCCACTGGAACGAGTAGCTGGAAGACGTCGCGGCGGGGCGTCGGAATGGATTGCGATATGGCGCAGCCCCTTCGACAGCAACGGGCGGAGCGGCCGAAACCGCTCCGCGGGTGCGCTCACTCGGCCGCAGCGAGGTGGAGTTCCTCGTTTTCGACGGTGTCCTTCTCGTCATCGCCCGCGAGGAAGTCAGGCAGCGCGGCGCCTTCTTCATCGCCACCGGCCAAAATGTCCGGGATTGCCGCTTCGGGTTCAGCGGCCAGCCGCAGCGGCTCCGGCAGCCAGCCGATGTCCGCCAACAGGCGTTCAGCCTCCTTGGCCATGTCGCCCTTTTTCAGATGGTCAATGAGTTGCGCGGCCTGTTCGCCGGCCCCTTCGCGGACCGCCTGAAGGATGCGGGACTTGGTGACCCGACCAAGATAGTTGCCGACGGTCGGACGCCAGCCAACGTCCACCATGTCGAGGCCGGTTGCGCGGGCGAGCCGATCGGCCTGGTTAAGCCGCTTGTCGAGGCCATGCTGCGAGACGCCGTTGCCGCTATACGGGTTCGGCTTCTCGTAGAGCGCGTTGACACCGTAGCTCACGCAATGTGCCAGAAGCGCCATGCAGCTCGTGTCGTCGAGCGCCACCAGCCAGTCCCACAGCAAGTCGTCCTCGGCAGGGATGTCGCCCGCCCAGGCCTCGTGGCGCTCGTGCACCGCGCGGGCCGACGGGCTGTCCTTCAACGTCTCGTCCTGCACCGGGAAGAAAACGTGACTGACCGAGGCCTCCATAGCACCCTTGTACATGCGATGCTGGAAGGCGTCGGAGACCAGCTTGTGCAGCAGCGCGGTTATCGCGACATGCGGGTTGTCCGCTAGCGCATTGCGCAGTGCCAGGGTGCGATGGGCCGTCAGCTCGGTGACGAGGCGATCGGGCAGCGGCTTGATCACATCGTCCTCGTCGTCCTCCGGTTCGGCGGGTTGGCCGCCGCTCGTGATGACGGCCCGCTGCACGGCGGGCTCGGCCGGATCGCCGCCGGTCTCGACGTTGGTTTCGCCCTCCGGGAGGATCGGCGCTTCGTCCTCGGCCCGCACATAGCCGCGATCAATGTGGAGACCGCCGTCATGGGCGATGCTGATAAACACACCAGCGCGGGCGATGTCGTCTGCCTCGAAGCGCACCGGTCGGGTCTCGAAGGCGGCGAGCGCCATCTCGATCTCGCCAACCCGCTGGCCGACATCGTCGGCCAGTTCGTCGGCGCCTTCATTTTCCACGTTGAGCTTATGGTTTTCCGCGTTGAGCGCTTCGATTGTCGCCTGCTCCTCAGCTGACAGGTCAAGCGGTTCGCACCGCAGCTCGCGCAGGCCGCGCGTCGCGTCATAGGGGAAGCTGACCGCGACCTCGATCCACTTCCAGCCTTCGGCGGCGATCTCCTCGGCCGTGGCATTCAGCTTCTCGGCGACCAGGCGGTCGAGCAGCGCCGGGTCCTGCAACCAGCCGCCATCATCGGACTGAAAGAGATCACGCATTATGACGCCGCCAGCGGCCTCGTAGGCCGCAACGCCGACGAAGATGGCCCGCTTGTCCGAGGCGCGCACCGTGGTCTCGGTCAGCATACGCCGGATCTGGTAGGGCTCCTTCGACCAGGCGCCCTTGATAGCCTCCCAGACCTGTTCCTGTCGGGCGTGGTCGTTCGACACCGTGAACGCCATGAGCAGTTCCAGCGTCATGCCGTCCTCGACATAGACATCGAGCAACGCGGGCGATACGGACGCCAGCCGCAGTCGCTGCTTGACCACCTGGGCTGGCACGAAGAAGGCGGCTGCGATCTCCGCCTCGCTCATGCCCTTGTCGCGCATGTCCTGGAAGGCGCGGAACTGGTCAAGGGGATGAAGGGGCGCACGCTCGATATTCTCGGCGAGCGAGACCTCTTCGGCGAGGATGCCGCTGTCGCGCTCGCGAACGACGCAAGGGACTGGCGCGATCTTGGCAAGGCGCTTTTGCTTGACCAGCAGCTCCAGCGCCCGGAAACGGCGGCCGCCAGCGGGCACCTCGAACATGCCGGTCTCGCCACCCTCGGCGCCAACCACCGGGAAGACGCTGAGGCTCTGGATTAGGCCCCGCCGGGCAATCGAGGCTGCCAGGTCCTCGATCGAGACGCCGGCTTTCACGCGCCGGACGTTAGACTGGCTCAGAACCAGCTTGTTGAAGGGAATGTCGCGCGAGGACGACAGGACGATCTTTTGAGTTGCAGTAGCCACCGGGATTTACTCCGCGACGGGCGGCCGAGAGCCTCTCTCTCGACCTCCAACCCGTCACGAAACAAAGCGCGGCCCTCTTCCTCTCAAGGGGGCAGCGCCACGGTCCGGCGAACATGAAAGACACTGAGGCGCAAAGCCGGAGACGCGGAAAAACGCATCTCCGGCTTGCCCCAATCAGGCCGCTCGGTCGAGCAGCTTCTTGGCTTTGGCCTCCATGTCGAGGCGGGCGTCCTGATGCGGCTTGTCGCGGGCGACGGCAGTGATGCCCTGCACGAAGTCGAAGATGCTCTCAGGCGGGCGACCTTCCTCGGCCAGCACCGTGTCGATGATCTTGCGGGTCTCGACCTTGGAGAACCCGCGCCGGCGAAGGAAGTCGGTGCGGTCTTCGTCGGTGCGTGCAACGATCCGTTCACGGGCTGCTTTGATGCCATTGACGAAGGGCATGGGCGACGAGTTTGCAAAGTTGAGAAGCGCTGGCGCGGCCTCGTGCGCGAAGCGGTTTGCGGCATATTTGGAGTGGCGGATTGTGATTTCCTCAAAATTCTCCACGCCCCACAGATTCCGATTCTGGCACACGGCCCGGAGATAGAAGCTCGCCATGCCGAGCGTTTTCGCCCCGACCTCGGAATTCCAGCAGTAGAAGCCGCGGAAATAGAGGTCGGGTGAACCGTCCGGCAGGCGGCCGGCCTCGATCGGGTTCAGGTCGTCGACGAGGAAGAGAAAGACATCGCGGTCCGAGGCGTAGAGCGTCGTCGTATCCTTGGTGATGTCAACGCGGGGATTGTACGTCTCTGTCGACCAGTCAAGCACCCCCGGCACTTTCCAGCGGGTATCGCCCGTACCGTTGCCGGCGATGCGCTGCACAGCCTCGACCAGCTCATGATCGTAGATGCGGCCATAATCGGGCCCGGTGACGGCGCGCAGTTCGACCCGACTGCCATCGGTTTCAAGTGTCTTGATTTGTTCGACCCGGTTCGAGGTCAGGCCGTACTGTAGGTTGATGCCAGCGAGCGCGGCCGGAAGCTGGCGCAGATAGGCGGCTGGTGCTCCGACCAAGCTCACGAGCTGGCCAAAAGACCAGTGCGTCGGTGCGATCGGCAGATCAGTTCCGGGCAGGATTAACGCCAGCCGTTCGGGGTCGCTCCTGTTCGCCTCCACATGGATGAGGGCGCTCTCCACCACGCGGGTCCGGCTGCGCTCGGCACGATCGCGGACCGAGAGAGCCAGCTCGGACAGTGAGAGATAGCGCTCGTCAGCCGGGCGCGAGAACCACTCCGAGGAGACGCGCGCAACCCGCTCCCCGCGTGCGACATCAACCTTGTAACCACCTCTCGTATCACGGCGCGCATAAGGAACTGTAACCTGGGTCATGTGATCAAACTCCATGACGGGCCCCAGAGACCTCTTCTCCAGCCTCAACCCGTCACGGAAATCCGGTCCGCACTCTCACTCTTTGGGGAACCTCCCGCAGAACGGGACAGATGAGACCCCTGGGTCGGCCGCAGGGTAAGGCTATACGGCTCTAAGCTGCGAAGGAGTGTCCTTGTCATAGCGCCAGCGCCCCTTTGAGATCGTCGTGTTCGAAGGAGCTGGCCATGCGGTTGATCTCGGCTGGGCGGATGCCGACCACCTGAGCCGCACCCTCCCCCAGTTTCCTAAACAGGCTTCCTTCTATGAGAGAGCAGCAACCACCTGATGCCATATCCCGACCTGGGCGGACTCGACGTGGTTTGGGTCATGAAGCGTCCAGTGAGCTATTCAAGTCGAAGAAAGGCACTTAGCTCTGGGTGGCTTTCGACTAGTTTTCGCACCGCTTCTTGCCGGCTGACATTCGAGAGATACTCACTCCGATATGCATCGAGTGCGTCCAAAACATCTGCCGAAAACCTGAGATGAACTGCTTCCGTCCCGGTCGCAGGACGGCCACGTCTTCTGCCCGTCTGATTCAATATTTCCGACCCTTGCCTCTTCCCGACAGAAGCTGATTTAGGAATCTGGGCCGGCGCCGTCAATATGAGTGTTTGCGAATATACGGAAAAATCCACCAGGTCCGTCATGGACCAAACTAAGAGCAATCGACGTCAGAACATATCTTTGAGAAATGCGCCCGCATAGTTCTCCGCCTTAGAGGCGCACGCTTTCGGCCCTGTATGCGCGCTAAGGTGTCTTGAGACGGAGCAGAACTACTCGCTGTAACGATGCAACATCGTCGTTCGAAAAACCAATAGAGCAGCGCATAAGGCGTAGACATCGGCACGTCCGCCAGAGCGGGCATGCCGGGACGATGTCGAAGCAAATTCGCGGCCGGCTCGATCGGTTAACAAGGTGACCTAAGGAGGTTCAGCATAGCGCCGCGCGAGCGGGAACCGGGACAGATCGCCTCCGACGAGCGGTCAATTTGCCGGCGCTATCCGCCGGCCTCCTTTTCACACCCGGCAACAGGTCGTCGGCTTCACACCATCACGAAGCGAGCTCATGGATTTTCACGCCGGGCACGACCTCCCTGGCAATTTCGCAAAGATGCTGGTGGTGGGTGAGGTAGATCACCTGGCCGGTCATCGCCATTTCCCCAAACAGCCTGAACACTTCCTCGGAGCGGACGTGGTCAAAGGTTTCCATGATGTCGTCGGCGACGAACGGCACCGACGGGCGTAGCTGTGCGAACTCGTAATAGCCGGCCAGTCGCAGCGACAGATAGAGCTGAAAGCGCGCGCCCTTTGACAGGGCATCAGCTACCTTCGAAAGCCCATCACGCTGCAATGCGATGAGGACTTCTCCACCCTTGACGGGCTGGGTCGTCAGGCCGGTGTACTGCCCTCGGGTGATCAACGCAAATGCGTCAGAGGCGCGTGCCATCATGCTTGAGCGATGGCGTTCACGATAAAGGCGCAGGGCATTTGCTGCAGCCATGACACCCAGTTTCAGTTCGATGAACCTTGCTGCCTTTTCCTCGATATCGAGCAGGATTGTCCGGCGTTCGGCATCGATGCGGGCAACCGCGCTGTCTCCACCGATTCCGTCCAGCCTGTCACCCGCCCGGGTCAGTCGGACGAGTTGCGCCTCGATGGCCTCGTCGAGATCAGCAAGCCGCCGATCGATTTCGGCCTTTTCTACCCCCAGGGACTCCGGCGCTAGGCCGCCCAAAACCGCCTGTGCCTGACTTGTGCTTTCAACTGCGAGCTCGGCACAGAGCTTCTCCTCAAGCTCGATCACTGAATGACCCAGGCGGTCCCGGTCGCGTAGTTGTTCGTCGCGCCCGATGACTTCTGCGAGGGTTTCGACAGCGAAGACCTCAAGCATTTCGCTTTTCTTTCGCTCGTGCGCCACGGCCACCTGGTCAAGGCTGTCCTTTATACCTCTCAACCGCTGCAGTTCGGCAGCGAGGCTCGCCTTGTATTCCCTCGCACGATCGGCGAGCTCCAGTCGCTCCTGGAGGGCGACCGCTAGCTGTGCCGGATCGTCATCATCGACAGGATGGTTCACTCCTGCGGCGGCATCTACAACGTCGAAACTGAAGTTCGCCCTGTCTGCTTGCATCTTGTCGATACGCAGTTGAAGGGCTTTTCGTTCCTGATGCGATCTCGTCAGGACCGCCAATTGATCGAGAACGCTCGCAAGGCCGGGGATTGAAACACCGCTCTCCAGCCATGTTCCCCTGAGCGTTTCGGTTACGCCATCAAGCCAGTCCTGATCACGGCGCTCTGCCAACTCGACCGCGCGCCGTCTTGTTGCCAGCTCTTCTTCCTTGGCAGCTACCGTCCGGAACGCTTCGGCCCGCTCGCCGTCCAACCTGGACTGCCGCGACAAGAACTGTTCCGCAATAGCAATAACCATCTCCAGACCGTCGCCGATGTTTGGGGCAATGCCTACACTCTCGAGCGACCCAGCCAGCGCGAGGCGCAGGGCATCTCCGTCTTCGGTCGCTCGCTCGATTTTCCTGCGGGCAATGTCGATCCTTGCCCAGGCATCGAGAGCGTCTTTGCGAGCTGCGCTACGATCCTCAATCAGTTCGATCAGACGTTCGACAGAGACATCCAGCCTGTGCGTGAACAGATCGCTGGCCCCGGCCATCATCTCTTTCACTAACGCCTCACCTTCGAGGCGGTTCGCAGCGAGGGCAGCAAGTGCCCGCGTGAGGACGGCTTCGGTTTCAGCAAGGCTCAGCCTCGCTGCGCGCGTTTCAGCAAGCAAATGCGCGTTGGCCAGTCTACCCACCCCGGCAGCGTCGTCGCGGGCAAGGGCCAAGGCAAACCGATCGGCCGTTTCGCCAACAAGCTCTCCCCTGTGCTTTTGCCAAGCTTCATCGCGATCGCGCCGGATTGCAGCTGCCGTCTCGTCGTCAGCTGCGTCCCCGGACGAACGCAGGGCATCAAGCCTGCTCGATAGCAATGCCTTGGCGTCTTCATGCTCGGCAATGCGCGTTACAAGCACCGCCTTCGCCTTGGCGAGTTCGGCGGCGCGCCCTTTCCAAGCGCTCACTTGTGAAGCGCTTGGAACTGAAATCCCGGAAAGCGACTGGGCATCGCCAGTCCAGGGATGCAGGCGATGCAATGCGGCTTCCCACAGGATTTGGTTTTCATCCTCGATCTCGCGCGAGGCGCGGATTTCGCGAAGGTATTCACCTTCCCTGGCCTGCGAAAGCGACGCCGTCACCCGCGCCCTGGCTGATGCTGGCACTGCAGGCTCTTCGCCAATACGCTCACGTGCAGCCTGAAGCGCGTCGAATGAGGCAGAGGCCTCATCACGTGCGACACGCAGGCCCGTCACCACGCCCGAGCGCTGTTCAAGCAGGTTGCGCAGAGCACCCACAATAGCCGCAGGTACAAGCAAGTTTTCGGGATCCGTTTCAGCCGACCGGCCTAGGGCCGACAGGCAGCTTGCCACAGCATTGTCGAGGATTTGCAGTTCGGTCTTTCGAGCCGGAAGGTCGAGGCCAGCGGAAATGTATCGGGCCTTGCAGTCTGCCATGGCGCGCACCCGTTCCGAAACAGCAAGGATTTGTTCGTCCAGCTCGATCGATCCGACCCTGCCATGCACTTTTTCGATCTCGTCAGCGAGCGCGGACTGCCTTGTCCTGAGGCTGGCATCGTCGTCGATCATTTCAGCGACGCTGCCAGTCCATGTCCTGGCCGGCGTGACAAGGTCCGGCAGTTCAGCCAGCAACGCCTTCTTCCGCTCCAGCTCGTTCAGCATCGGCAATGCGCGCAGATATTTCGAAATCGTCTCCAGCCTTGCGGTCAGGGCCGCCCGTTCAGACACAGTGCGGTCGTACTGTTGTTTTGCGTCGCTACGCTCGGTTTCCAGGCTCTCATAGGTCGATGCGAGGGTGTCTATCGCATCGCGATCGGCTTTCAGTTCGGCAAGGCGCTTCTTGAGGAGCGCAATCTCGGTGTTCTGCGCCTGCCTGCGGTGGATCCTGTCTGCATCCGCCTCAAGAGCGCCAAGAGTGTCGCTGGCATGACCAAGCCCGGCACTGGCCGTAAACAGCAGTTTGCCCAGGTCCCCGCGTGACTCCAGTATTGCCCTCCCGCCGGCTTCCAGAGTCTCGTCATCGAGAGAGAACATGGTGGTGTAGGCATCGCGGGAAAGACCTGCGAGATGGGCAGAAAGCGCAACTTCGCTCACCGGTTGGCCGACTTCGTTGAACAACGAATTGTTCCGCTGCTTGGTGCGGGCGAACACCTGCTCTTCACCTGAAAGTTCGAGCACCCCGCCAATACGCATGGCACCATACTCATGCAGGAAATTGTAGCGGCTGCGCTCCTCGATCCCAAACAGCAGATCGAGATAGCCTGACAATGCGGTCGACTTGCCGGCTTCGTTCAGCCCAAAGACGATATGAAGGTCGGGTCCCTGCTCGGGCCTTTGCCCAAAATCGACAGTCTTGTCGGTGAACTTGCCATAGCGGACGAGGTCAAGGCGCCTGAGCCTCATTGCGCGCCACCTGCCTTGAGCCGGGCGGTCACCAGCTCGGCGCCGCCGCCGAGCACCCGGTCGAGGAATTCCTCCAGCCCTGCCGCATCTTTTCCGGCGAATTCGCGCGCGTCGGGTGGCAGGTCTGCGAGCGTCCTCAGCACAAGCGCCTTCGCTTCCTCACGAAATGCCAAGGAGCGGGTGTCGGCGCGCATGGTTTCGGCAAGCTCGAATATCGGGTCGGCAGCGCTTTCAGATGCCAGAGAGCCGTGAGGCGAGAGATCGAGCTCAAGCTTTTCCACCCAAGTATCGCCAATGAGTTCGCCCAGTTGCTCGGCTTCGGCGAGCAGCAGATCCCTGTCGCGGATAAGGCTCCACGATAGCGGCGATGTACCCGTGAGCTTGAGACGGGTCACGGCATGGCGCGACCTGACCACCGTCCTGCCCTGCTCAAGTGCAGTTCGAATGCGCCCGACGGCTTCCGCCCATTCCAATGTACCGGTCAAATCGACGTTCACTCGTTCGAACTGCGCAATGCTCACCGCCCTTTCTTCGAAAGCAATTGAGCGGTCGTCTCTGACAGTCACCAGGGTAACGGACTTTTGTCCGGCTTCGTTGATGTCCCTGCCCTGTGGCATTCCCGGCATCACGACCGCCGCCGCACCGGGATAGACGTTGCGGACATGAATGTGGCCGAGTGCCCAATAGTCAAAACCATGTCGCTGCAACTCGGCTACGCTGCACGGCGCATAGACATCGTGGCCGGGAGAACCGGCGAGGCTTGTATGCATGATACCTATGTTCACCACACCCTCCCGGGCTGCCGCATATTTGGGGAGCAGGCTCTCGGGCGCCTTTGGGCTGGCAAAGCTCAATCCATGGAAAGCGACATCGAGACCGCCTGAGGTCTGGAGCACTGTCTGGGCTCGCCCGCCAAATATGGTCACGGTTTCAGGAAAAGTGAGCTGCTTGGATATCCGCGACAGTGCGTCATGATTGCCGCGGATCTTGTAGACCGCGATACCGGCCTGATGGAGACGCGTCATCTGGGTGGCCAAAAACCGTGCGGTCTTCATCGACGTCTGGTCGCCATCATAAAGATCGCCGGCGATGACGAGTGCATCTACCCGTTCCGAAAGACAAAGGTCGACGATTGCGACAAAGGCCTGTCGGCTCGCATCGCCAACAAGCTCGGCAAGTTCAGCGTTCCGCAGTGCCAGCGAACGCAACGGCGAGTCGAGATGAACATCGGCAGTGTGAACAAAACGAAATGCCATGCAGATCTCCGGCCACAGAAGGCAATCATGTCCGCGGCGACGATTGATTTGGCGACACCGGAACGGCACTTCCGCTGCGGTGAACGCATCACAGCGTTATTGCGGTCGAGACGCAGCTTGTCAAAGCTCGGGCAAGACTGGACCGAAGAATATCACCCTAGCGCCATAAGCGCTGGCTCGGCCCAACTATTTCGCGAAGTGCCATTGTGGCAGCTACCCAATGGCGGTTTTGCGTTGTTCAACCGCGTGGGGCCGCGGCCATTGAATCGGCGATGAGCCGGACGCGGTGGCCGATGGCTACCATGGTCGAAGTCACGAGTTGATCGGGGAAGTTGCGCGGCAACGAAGTAATGACAGCTTGTGCCTGACGCTCAGCGTTCGCCTGGATGTTTTCAAAGATTGCCTTCATCGTCGGGGTGCCGACACCTGCAATGTCCGCCGTCTGCATGAAATGACGGGGCACAATGTCGTGGATGGCATAGTGGCGGTTTTTCCCGACCGACATCGCGAGCTGGAATTTCTTGCGGGGGACCTGTTGCTGATCGAGGCTCGGCTGGGCGGTCAGGACGTCGTAGAGCGGTGTCATGCGGAAGCGTCCGCCGGGCCCAAGGAAGATGCTGAAGTTCTTCGCGTGACCGTCGGTCGCGCCGAGCAGCCAGAATATGATATTGGCGCGCATGAATGTCGCGATGTCAGCTTCAGGCGTGTCGCTGCCTTTCAGCAGGTTGATGATATCCCGCATCCCGGGCCCACCCTCGGACTGATATTTTTTGGTGGGCGGGATCGATAGGGCCTGGCAGGTGTCTTCTTGAGGCAGCCGAAGCAACCGTCCCTCCTTCGTCCAAAGGCGGTCGAAGCGTTCGACGATGAGTGTGCGGCGTCCCCCAAAGTCCGCGATCGCGACATTTGCGGCGGGGACCCCGAGCGCTTCCAACAGCTTCAGACAAAGATACTCATTCTCGACGCTATTTGAGAGATCGATGCCGTTGGGGAGCTGCCCGATCTGCGGTTTGAGAATATGGGTGGTGGCAGTGGTGCCGGTGGGTTTGAACCACTGTCCATCCTTACGCAGCAGCGCTGTCTTTTCCTGTGCCCCGGCAATCGAGATGCGGAAATCTTCATCCTCGCCCATGCCGAGCGGTGCTGCGTGGAGGTTCTTGACGATGTCGGCGATGTCGGCGTCAGTGACCGGCTTACCGTCTGTGCCACCGGCGCCGCCGGGGTCGACACCGTCGGGCAGAAATTGCAGGGCGCCCACGCAGTCATGACCGAGGGCGCTCAGCAGACTGAAGGCGTCAGTGCCGTCAGCGCCGACGCGCTCGGCGACACGCTTGCGGATAGGGTCGCTATCAGGCAACAGGTTGTCGAATACATTGATGACCGGGGTGCCGATATACCGGTCTTCGCGCAGGGGCAGCGACAGCGACACCGGAAATGTGGCGCCCCAGTCCAGCCAGTCGCTTACGTATTGAAAGTCGATTGCGCCTGTCGCCTCGCGGCGCAAGACGCCGACATGGCGGCCGTTCAGGAAGACATTGAGAGGGATGTGAGTTCGCTTCCTTGCCATCAGAATAGGTTCTCGATGTCGCTTGCGCTGCCTTGGCTGCGCGGCCGGACGACTATCTCAAGGTTCAGGGCCGAGAGGGCTTCCATCAGGGTGCGCAGTTGCACGGCGGGCTCCCCGGCTTCGAGGCGCGAAAGCGTGCCTTGCCGCAGGTGAATTTGTTCGCCCAGTGCGCCCTGGCTCAGTCGCGCCTGCTTGCGGGCGCGGCGCAAGATAGCGCCGAGTTGTTTTTCCGTACGGGCGATCTGTTCGCTCATGGCAGCCTCCGTGCATTGATATACGCGATAGCGTATATATCGTCAATATACGCAAATGCGTCTGATTTCGAATTATACGCGAAGTCGTATAAGAACGCTGTATACGCAAACGCGGATAGACCACACAGACCCAAGGCCGAAAACCCAAGCCTCGGGGTCTTTATGGGCCGATCTTCAGCACCATCTTCGCGCGCATCTGTGTGGAAATCTGCTCGGTCTCAATGCACCGGAAATGCAGCGTCGAGGTTGCGATCCTCATGCACAGTCCGCCACCCAGGAACAATCTATTCGCTCAGTCGGAAATTGCGGATTCTGTCGAACAGCACGGCGAGCACAATGGCGCTGCCGATAAATGTGCCTTGCCAGAAAGCGTGGTTGGTTCAAGGCATGCAATCGTGCCGCCGGTAGGTTCGGTGCCCCGACGCCTCGATATCAGGGCCAACGTCGTTCCAAAACCTGCCCTGACAAGATGAGGCCCGGGGGCCTGAGGTCGGAGCGACACCTCAAAGGGGAGTGAGGTCACTTCGCCAAGATCAACGTGCTCGTCGTCCCCAAGTTCCCGATCGCGAGCAATTCCAGCACTTTGGCGATCCGGCCGCGTGACGCCTGCAGCCTGAGGCTGGAAACGACAGGCCCGCCGCTTGGAGCGAGGCTGAGCGCCACACGCTCCACTATCACCCACTACGCCAGGAGCTCCAGGCCTTAGCCAGAGTGCCTAAGCCTCCAAATCCAATGAGCTAATTGTCATCGCACTGCGACTGAGAGTACGATTTTGACATTGGGAAAGTGGGGCAGGCATGCCGGTGCAACGCCTTACATCGACGAATTGAGCGTTGCGTTGGCTGCCCCGCCGAACCCCATGCTGCGTAACAGGCGGCCCGACTTGGCGACGTCCAAGCGGGCCGCTTTCGCAGGCCCACCTCAATTGACGACATGCACGACGCACGTATTGGCCAGCAATCCTTATCAGCGCTCTTCAACAGCGAAGAGACCGCCAGTCGTTGAAACGGTGCGGTGGCCGTTGAGCAGATGTCGGTGATTGCCCGTTTCGAGGGTCTATGCCCGATTGCTAAGTCTCTAATTACGCCAATATAGACGCGACCGGATGATATGAATCTGTCAATGACGAGGCGACATGAAGGCGACGGCGAATAGTAGCTTCATCATCGAACTTACTTATGCCGCAGACAAGGCTTCCACATTGACGCCCAATGAAACCGCCCGGCTTTTGCAGCAGGCCGCCGCAACAATCCGCAATTATCGCCAGCAGGTCGGCCACTCCGAAACACCGGCAAACGACTGTAGCCAGGGTGACATCGTCTTTGATCTGTTGGCCATGGCCAGCGCCGTCGAGTTGTTTTCGCCACAGAAAGTTTCCGCCCTGCTCCAGGAAGCCGCATCAACCATCAGGGCCTGCAAGATCATCGGCGAAACCGGCACGGTTTCAGCAAACGATCCATAGACAGCGCCACCTGACAGTCCTTGTTCTGTCTCTCCGCCCCTCCAAAACTGCCAAGGACGCCCCCAGCCATCCTCACTTCCACATCGACCGCATGCGTGCGCCTACATCGACCCGCACCTGACGTGAACTGGGCTCTACGCCGGTTGCGGGAACTTTCGGCCAGGTCGTTTGCTCGAAGAGCTTGAGCAAAGGCGCTGGGACGAAGCGAGTGCGGGAAGCATAGATGTGACGATCGCCCTGGGCGTTTTGTCCGTAGGTAAAGAAGCGCTGTGGCGTGATTAGCGCCAGGCTGTCCCGCGCCCTGGTCATGCCGACATAAAGCAGGCGCCGTTCTTCCTCCAATTCTGCAGTGGTCCCCGCCCCAAGATCGGAGGGGATGCAGCCGTCAACGACATTCAACATGAACACCGAGCGCCATTCCTGGCCCTTGGCGGAGTGGATCGTCGAAAGGATCAGATAGTCCTCATCAAGAAGGGGCACACCTGCCTGATCACTCGTCGCATCAGGGGGATCCAGCGTCAGTTCGGTGAGAAAGCGCTCCCTGCTGGGATAACCGGCCGCGATCTGCTCCAATTGCACGAGGTCGGCCTTACGTGTGTCTGGATCTTCGTGAATCCGCTCAAGATGCGGCTCATACCAGGCGCGTGCTGCCGCGAGTTCAACAGGCCAGCCGGCAGCGGATTTCCTCAGGCCCAAAAGAAGCGCGACGAAACTCGTCCAATCGTCGCCTGTCTTCGGCGGCGGCGGCACTTCTGCAAGCGACAGCAGCGGCTCTGACTCTAATGCTATCGTATCAAGGATTCTGCCTGCCGTCTGGGGGCCTATTCCTGGAAGCATCTGGAGCAGCCTGAAACCGGCGACTCGGTCGCGCGGGTTTTGGGCAAACCGCAAGACCGCGAGCAGGTCTTTCACATGTGCGCTGTCGAGAAACTTGAGCCCGCCAAACTTGACGAACGGAATGTTGCGTCGCGTGAGCTCGATTTCCAAGACGCCGCTATGGTTGGAGGAGCGAAACAGCACGGCCTGCTGCTTGAGCGTGACGCCCGTCTCCCGGGCCGCCAGCACCTGCTCCACTACAAACTTCGCCTGGTCGGCATCGTCCCGGACAGTCACGAGACGTGGACGTTGCAGCGATTGGCGATCCGTCCAGAGGTCCTTAGTGAAGCGTTCGCTTGCGAGCCCAATGACGCCGTTTGCGGCTTCGAGGATCGGCTGTGTCGATCGGTAATTGCGATCGAGCGTGATGACATCGGCGGCTTTCGGTGAAAATTCGTTTGGAAAGTCCAGGATGTTGCGGACGGTGGCGGCGCGGAAGGAGTAGATCGACTGCGCGTCGTCACCAACAACCGTCAAGCCGCGGCCGCCCGGTTTCAGGGCCATCAGTATCGATGCCTGAAGGCGATTTGTGTCTTGGTATTCATCGACAAGGACATGGTCGAAGCGGCTTCCGATGTCCTCGGCAAGCTCCGGCTCGGAAACGGTTTGGGCCCAGTAAAGCAGCAGGTCGTCATAGTCGAGGACGTTCTGCGCCTGCTTGGCTTCGACATAACGAGAAAAGAGCTGCTTGAGCTCATCCTCCCATCCCACCGCCCAGGGATAGGCGGCTTTCAGTATGTCACCGACAGAGGCTTGCGAATTTACCACACGAGAATAGATGGCAAGACATGTTCCCTTGGTCGGAAACCGGCTTTCTGTCTTCGAAAAGCCGAGCTCGTGCCGTACCAGATTCATCAGGTCGGCGCTGTCTTCGCGATCATGGATCGTGAAATCGACATTCACTCCGATCTGCCCGGCATAGATCCTGAGCAGGCGCGCACCAATCCCATGGAACGTTCCTGACCATGCCAGGGCGTCAGTCATGACGGCCGCATTTTCGCCCAGGACCTGCCGGCAGATCCGCTCGACGCGTCGCCCCATCTCGGAGGCCGCACGACGCGAAAATGTCATGAGTAGAATGCGCCGGGGATCCGCGCCGTTGACGATCAGGTGGGCGACCCGATGGGCGAGCGTATTCGTCTTGCCCGAACCAGCACCCGCAATGATCAGCAGGGGTCCGCCGATCTCCTCATCAGGCAGGCCAACTCCATGCTCGACCGCCTCGCGTTGACGATCGTTCAGCTTTTCCAGATAGGCAGTGCTCATCATTCCCCGCACTTGAAAATGCCCCACTCCGTCAGCCTTGCCGCTCCCGGGTCCCTCTGATCGACCTTGGCAAATCAAGAACAAACATGGAACATAGCAACTTGCCGCGGAAATGGATAGCTGTCGACCGACAAGTCCGGATAATCCTGCCATCCGCAACAGCTTCGGGTTGGGCAGTCGGTGGTGGCGCTTTACAGCGCACCGCTCGATGCCTGCCGAGCCGGCCCGTTTGGACATGTCAATGCGGAGCTACGGGGGTGCGCCGAGCGAGTTTGATCCTCGGCAAGGGCAAAGTCGGCAATAGTAAGCCAATTCGGCGTATTTTTTGGTGGGATAACTCGGCCCCACACCTGCATGCCTCTAGCCGAGGCGACGCTGTCGGGCGCCTGGCAAGGTACCGGGCAGGTGAGGTTGAGACCGAACGCCAATGCGGGATTGGGCTTACCTAGATCGGCGATCTGAGAGCTGGCGGCGCAAGGTCGCCCGGCTCGAAAGACTCCCTTTGCAAGTGGCATGGCGAACGCAATATCTGCCGCCAGGAACGATGAGGCGAGCTTCCACAACCTAGATAAGACGCAAAGCAGACCCGCCTTTGTCCATGCCGTTCTACGCCAGAGCACTCCCGCCCCTTCAAAGCAATTGCTTGCGGAAGTAGGCCATCCGAACGACCTCGACCTTCCTCCGATAGTCTTCTGCCCGTCGTTTCCCGAAGAGCCACGCGTTATGGCCGTTGTGGGCGAAACTCTGAAGAGGGCTGGCATCAATGTTGAACTGCGCGATACCGACAGACGGCTTCAGCGCCTACCTCCAACAGGCCAATGCGCCGGTAGGCCGGCCCGGCCGCTCGCTGGCTGGACCGCGCAACCCCGCCATCAATTTAGGTCGTTATGTCAACAACCCGGCCGAGGATGGTGGCTAGACAGGGCCAAACAGTGAGGACTTCAAGGGGATCTGTTGCAACGTTTTTGGTAACTGGTGGCGTGGGAGGAACCGTCATCGATTTTTGAGAAGTTCCGAATGTTTAAGGGCCGCCAGTTCGATCAGTCTGTCATCTTGTTATGCGTGCGCTGGTATCTGGCTTACAATCTGAGCCTGCGTGATTTGAAGGAAATGATGTCCGAACGCGGCATCGGCGTTGATCATTCGACGATCCATCGCTGGGTCATTCATTTCGCGCCGCTGCTGCTGGAGCGCTTCAACCGGCGCAAGCGTGCTGTCACCGGCGAATGGCATGTCGACGAAACCTACATCAAGGTTCGCGGTGAGTGGATGTATCTCTACCGCGCCATCGACAGTGTTGGCGACACGGTCGAATTCTGGTTCAGCGAGCATCGCGACCTGCTGGCGGCCAAGCGCTTCTTCAGGAAGGCCCTGGAGCGCCATGGCCGGCCCGATCGCATCGTCATTGACGGCAGCCAGACCAACCACGAAGCAATCGCTTCCTGCGATGCGGCAAATCGATTGCGGGATCGTTCCCGGCGCCGGCTGAAACCGATCACGATCGGGAAAAGTCGATACTTGAACAACAGGATCGAGCAGGACCACCGGCGCATCAAGCACCGTGTGCGACCGATGCTGGGCTTCAAGTCGCCGGCCGCCACCAGCATCATCCTGTCCGGCATCGAAATGGTTCATATGATGCGCAAACGACAGGCGAGGTACACCTTCAATCCAAATCCCTCCCTGGCAGAGCAGTTCACCATTCTGGCGGCATGATAGAGGCCGCCATCAGGCCAACCGCTGCAACCCAGAAAACTTTGCAACACAACCCGAATTGCGACACCTACGATGTGCCGTGTGTCGGCAGCAATTCGTGCCAAATCAAGCGAAATAGACAATACCAGTTTAACACCTGAGAAAAATTCTGCATAAAGGCGCGACTTTCAAAGGTGGTTCCGATGGGCGATCAGGCAATCCTCGACTTCCTCTCACGACAGCTTTCGGGCGAGAGCGGCGAGCCGCTCTACCGACGGCTGGAAGACGCCATCAAGCAGGCGATCTCCACCACCCAACTCAAGCGTAACGCCGTCATCCCCAGCGAGCGCACCTTGTGCGATGCGCTTGGCATCTCACGTGTCACAGTGCGCAAAGCCATCGACGGTCTTGTCTCAGATGGGCTGCTCGACCGTCGCCAGGGTGCCAAGACCGTCGTATCGTCGCGCCTGGAGAAATCTCTGGCGACCATGACAAGCTTTTCCGAGGACATGCGCTCGCGCGGGCTGGAACCCGGGTGCGTTTGGATTTCACGAGAGATTTCACGCCCTTCGCCTGCCGAGATGATGGCATTGGGCATTTCCGGCAGCGAAAAGGTCGTGCGCCTGCGTCGCCTGCGCACCGCCGACGACACGCCGATCGCCATCGAGATCGCCACGCTGCCAGCCCGCTTCGTTCCCGATCCCGAGGCAGTCAGGGAGTCGCTTTACGAATATCTCGAGGCCACCGGTGCCCTGCCGGTCCGGGCGCTGCAGCGGATGCAAGCCAAGCCCGCCACCGACGAGGAACGCCAGCTTCTCGCCACGGCCGAAGACACCTCGCTGCTGGTCATGGAGCGCCGCTGCTTCCTCGCCGACGGCCAGATCGTCGAATTCACCCAGACCAAATATCGCGGCGACGTCTACGACTTCGTAATCGAACTGATGCGATAATACCAGTTTAAAGCCTGTTGCAATCTGGTATTAGACTGCTACCGTTTGGGCATCACAGGAGATGCCCGCGTGCCGCTTGACTTCAAAGCCTTGGACAATGGCCTCATCGTGTCCTGCCAGCCTGTTAAGGGCGGAGCAATGGACAAGGCCGAGATGGTAGTGGGTTTTGCGCTGGCAGCCATCGACGGCGGTGCCGCCGCCCTTCGCATCGAATCCGCCGAGTATGTCGCCGCCGTCCGCGCCGCCACCGACAGGCCGATCGTCGGCCTCATCAAGCGCGACCTTGCCGACACACCCGTCCGCATCACCCCCTGGCTCAAAGACGTCGATGCGCTTGCCGCCGCCGGTGCCGACGTCATCGCCTATGACGCCACCCAGCGCGTCCGCCCGGTCGTGACCAGGGCCCTGATCGAGCGCATCCATTCCCACCGCCGTGCCGCCATGGCTGACTGCTCCATCCTCGCCGACGCAGAGCAGGCACTGGCCGAGGGCGCCGACGTGGTGGGCTCGACACTCGCCGGCTACACCGGCCCGGTCGAGCCAACTGAACCCGATTTCGCGCTGATATCGGCAATGCGCAAGCTCACGCCTCATGTCGTGGCCGAGGGCAATGTTCGCACCCCTGCTCAGGCGCAGCAGGCGCTGGCGTCCGGCGCTTCGATGGTGGTCGTCGGCTCGGCCATCACCCGGCCGGAATATGTGACCTCATGGTTCCGCGCCGCACTCGACGAAACCATCGCCAAGGCCGGGGCGTGATCGCCATGACCGACACCGTTCTCGCGCTCGACATCGGCGGCACCAAGATGCTCGCGGCACTGGTGCGTGGGGATGAGGTACTCGAAACCTACAAGATGCCAACGCCGCGTAGCGGCAATCCGGAGCAGTGGCTGGCACCTCTGTTCAACGCGATTTCAGGCTGGAATGGCCGCTACGACAGCGTCGGTGTCGCCGTCACCGGCATTATCGACGACGGCTTCTGGTCGCCGCTCAACCGCAAGACCCTTGATATTCCTGACCGCTTCCCGCTGGTCGCCACCGTAAGAAAGCTCACCGGCACGGATGCGGTGCTCGCCTCCAACGATGCCCAGGCAGCGGCCTGGGGCGAGTTCTCATTTGGTGCCGGCCAGAGCCAGGATCTCGTCTTCCTCACCATCTCCACGGGCATCGGCGGCGGCATCATCGTCAACGGCCGCCTGCTTGGCGGGGTAGCCGGACATTTCGGCCTGCTGCGCAGCCTTGATGAAAATGCAGGCGTTCTCGAGGACCATGTGTCCGGCAACTGGATCGCTGCACAGGCAGTACCGCACCAGCCCGGCGCCACCGCGCGCGAGGTCTTCGAAGCAGCCGCTTCGGGCCATGCCTGGGCGCAGGACATCATAATGGCATCGGTGGGCCAGACCGCACTCCTGTGCCGCAACATCAAGCTCATGCTCGACCCTGCCCGCATAGTGATCGGCGGCGGCATCGGCCTTGCACCTGGCTATCTCGAATCCGTCCGGCAGGCGCTGGGAAGCCTGCCGCCACGGCTCACCCCGCGGCTTCATGCAGCAGCACTCGGCGAGAGCGCCGGCGTCGTGGGCATCGCGGATCTAGCAAAACGTCAGAACTGACCAAGAGGGAGAACACATATGACATTTTCGACGCTCAGAAAGGGCGGCCTGATCGCGGTCGCGATCGCCAGCCTGATGGCGAGCCCCGCTTTCGCCAAGGTGACAGTGCTCGGCTGGCCGGGCGGTCCCGAGGAGACCGCGTTGCGCGCCGCTGCCGATGCCTACAACGCCAAGGCTGATGTCACCGACGCCAACAAGGTCGAGCTGTTGTTCTTCAACCGCGACGGCTTCTGGGACAAGCTGCAGGCCGACCTCGCCGCCGGCTCGAAGGCTTTCGACGCCAATCTGCTCGCCACCTACTCCATTGGCCGCTACGCGCCATTCATGGAACCGGTCGAGCTTTCGGATGAGGCCAAGGCCGTCTATGGCGACTCCGTGCTGTCTACCATGCAGTATGAAGGCAAGCAGTTCGGCGTTCCGACCGATCTCTCGCTGCACTTCATGTACTACCGCAAGGACCTGATCGAGGCTGTGCTGAAGGACGACGCGGCCAAGGCGAAGTTCGCCGAAATCTCGGAGAAGCACCTCGGCAAGAAGCTCGAGCCCAAGAACCCGGACGAGTGGACGTGGGACGACTATGCGGCGACCGCGCTGTATTTCACCCAGGCGGTCAACCCGGACAGCCCGACCCGCTACGGCACCGTGCTGCAACTCAAGAACCTGCTCTTCAACATGATGGTGTTCCAGTCGCTGCCGCGCTCTTATGGCGGCAACTGGATGGACGAGAGCGGCAAAGTCACGGTCAATTCCGACGCCTACCGCAAGGGCCTCGAGATCTACAAGCTACTCTATGACGCCGGCGCCACCCCCCGCGACTCGCTGTCCTACGAGTTCGCCGAGGCCAATGCCGCCTACGCCTCGGGCCAGGTTGCCGCGATGATGCAGTGGAACGCCGCGGCATCCGACCTGACCTCCAAGGAGAAGTCGCCAACGGTTGCCGGGGTCACCGAGACCATCGCGCCGCCGGCCGGACCCGAGGGGCGCTTCACCCACATCCATGGCCTCGGCTTCGGCCTCAACAAGAACGCCGAGAACAAGGATGGCGCCAAGGCCTTCATCAAGTGGCTATCGTCGAAGGAAGCGGCACTTATCTACGCCAAGAACAACGGTGCACCGGCGCTCACGCCCGACGTCGTCAAGGAAGTGGCGACCGAGCGTCCCGATCTGGTCAAGCTCGGCGAGTTCGCCAGCAAATACGGCTACGTCATGAACGGCGGCACCTCGGCCAAGGCACTCTCGGTCTACGAGCTTCAGGCCAAGGAGTTCACCGGCTATTGGTCGGGCCAACAGTCACTCGACGACGCCCTTGCCAACACCGAAAAGGGCATGGCTGAGCTGCTCAAGTAAGCGAATGGCCGGCGGCGGCGGCCGCCGCCGGCCATTCAACCGGTTCAGGATTCGGCACCTCCTCCCGCTCCATGCCCTGCCATGGCACGGGGATCCTGCCACCTTTTCCGCCTAGGCGGGCCTTCGGGTATTGGCCAGCCACCATTGCTTCCCTTGGAACGCCAGCCTTAGATCGATTGATGACAACGATTTCGCAACGCGCCCCCTCGTCCGAATTCCGGTTGCTGGCAGTCCCGCTGGTGCTGTTTCTCCTCGTCTTCCTCGGCTTCCCGGCGATCGTCAACCTCGTCTACTCAGTCTCCGAGGTCAGCTTCGAGACGCTGCGCAGCCCCGATATATCAGGCTTTTCCAACTTCGCTGCAGTCTGGAACGACAGTTCGTTCTGGCAAGCGAGCTGGTTTTCATTCCGCTTCGGACTGCTCACCGCAGTGCTCGAATGCTCGCTCGGCCTGTTCCTCGCCATTTTTCTTTCGCCGCTCGTCGAAAGGCGCAGTTGGCTGATGGCGATCCTGATGCTGCCGCTGATGGTGGCTCCGGCGCTTGTCGGCCTGATGTACCGCCTCGTGCTGCACGAATTCGTCGGCCCCGTGCCCTACTATCTCTGGACCTGGTTCGGCGCGAGCTTCTCGTTCCTCGGGCCGACTTCGGCCTTCTGGACGCTGACAGCGGTCGAGACGCTGCAGTGGACACCCTTCGCCTTCCTGCTCTTCTACATGGCCTATCAAGCCATCCCAAAGGAGATCATCGAGGCCTCTGCCATGGACGGCGCACGCTATCGCCACCGTCTCTGCTACATCGAGCTGCCGCTGATGGCGCCGACGATCGTTGTCGCCCTGCTCATCCGCTTCATCGACGGCTTCCGCGTCTTCGACAATGTCTATGTACTGACCGGCAGCGGCCCTGGCGGCTCCACCGCCTCGCTATCGATCTACATCTATGAAGCCTTCTTCAAGCAGGGCGCCATCGGTAAGGCAGTCGCCGCCTCGGTCATCCTGTTCGTGGTGTCGTTCGCTGTCCTTTACGGGCTCAACGCACTTGCCGCGCGCCGCAAGGGAGCCCGCTGATGATCAACGCCCTCCGCTGGATCGTCTTTGCCATCGCCGCCCTTGCGATGAATTTCCCGATCCTCGTCACGTTCTCGACCTCGTTGAAGAGTGCGCGCGAACTGTCGACCAATCCGGGCCTTTGGGTCTATGCGCCGACGCTCGAAAACTACGCCACCGTCTTCACGGTTTCCGACCGGCTGAACATCTTCCTCTACCTGATGAACAGCATTGCGGTCGCTGCCCTCGGAACACTGCTCGCTGTGGCGCTCGCCTTGCCAGCAGCCTACGCGATCGCCCGCGGCAAGCTCGGCGAACGCACGCTGCTGCCGCTCACCATCAACCTGCGCGCCGTGCCGCTGATCATCTTCGCCATCCCGCTCTACATGATGTTCCAGTGGCTTTCGCTGCTCGACACGCGCCTCGGCCTCGGCCTCATCCTCACCATCGTCAACTTGCCGCTGGCGCTGGTGATCCTGGTCAACGCCATCCGTGACCTGCCAGGCGAGCTCGACGAGGCGGCGCTGATGGACGGCGCGACGCGTTTCCAGATTCTGGCCAAGGTCATTGCGCCGCTGTGCCGACCGGCCATCGTTACCAGCCTGATCTTCGGCTTCATCACCGCCTGGAACGAGTTCCTGTTCGGCCTGATGCTGACCACGTCGAAGGCCGTGCCGATCACCGTCGGCGCCTCGTTCTTCTTTGCCGCCAGCGGCGGCGGCGTGCAGTGGGGCGTGGCCTCGGCCGTCATGATCGTCGGCGCGCTGCCGCCTGTACTGCTCGGCCTCATCATGTATCGCCAGATCAGCGGCTCGATGACAGCAGGCGCGGTCAAGGGCTGACACAGTTTCTGCCAGGAGGTTCTATGGCTACGATTTCTCTGCAAAAGGCCGGCAAGCGTTATGGCGGCACCGAGATCATCCGGGATCTCGACCTCGACATTTCAAACGGCGAGTTCGTCGTCATCGTCGGCCCGTCCGGCTGCGGCAAGTCCACGCTTTTGCGCATGATCGCCGGCCTCGAGGAGACCACCTCCGGCCACCTGCTGATCGACGGCCACGACGTCACCAAGGCGCCGCCGGTCGAGCGCCAGCTCGCCATGGTGTTCCAATCCTACGCGCTTTATCCGCACATGACCGTGCGCCAGAACATGGGCTTCGGGCTCAAGTTGGCGAAACTGTCGCCGGATGCGATCAAGGCCAAGGTCGACCAGGCCGCCGACACGCTGAAGCTCACCCATATGCTCGACCGCTACCCGCGCCAGCTCTCGGGCGGCCAGCGCCAGCGCGTCGCCATTGGCCGCGCCATCGTGCGCCAACCGGTCGCCTTCCTGTTCGACGAGCCGCTGTCCAATCTGGACGCAGCACTCCGCGTCGACATGCGGCTTGAGATCGCAAAGCTGCACCGGGCCCTCGGCGCCACGATGATCTATGTCACCCACGACCAGGTCGAAGCGATGACGCTGGCCGACCGCATCGTCGTGCTGAAGGAGGGCCGCGTCATGCAGCATGGCAGCCCACACGAGCTCTACGAGCGTCCCGCCAACCTATTCGTCGCCCAGTTCATCGGCAGCCCCAAGATGAACGTTCTCGCCTGCGCCCCATCGGGCGATGGCAAACTCGACCTGTCCGGCCAAGGCGCGCTGTCGCTTGCCTTCACCGGCGCGCCGACCCAGCTCGGGGCCCGCCCCGAGCATCTGACGCTCGTCGCCTCCGACAATGGCAACTGCCGCGGAACGGTCGAGGTCGCCGAATATCTCGGCGGCAACACCAGCGTCTTCGTCCGAAACGACCGCCTCGGCCTGATCAACGTCAACGCGCCTGCAGACACATCAGTCCGCATCGGCGAGACGGTCGGTATCGCAATCGACAGCAACCGAGTGACACTGTTCGATGAAAACGGCTCCGCTATCGCCCGTGCTGCATGAGCACGAAATCGCCCTGGGGCGATGACCACGGCAAAGATTGGAATCCGCACCTTGGCAGATCACCACCAGCGGCTGTGACTGGCGGCTTCCCTAGGCGAAATGGGATGGTCCGTACAGACTCGAACATATCTTAGGCTGCACGTCGAACAGCTATGCCTGCCCTTCCTGGCGAACCAGAGGCCAAGGAGTGCGTAGGGAACTTGGCCACGCCTTGAAGCTTCCAGCGCGAATAACTATCTCACTGTTGTTGCCGCTTTCCTCCTCCCTGAAGTGGCAACACAAAGCGGCCAACTCCTCCCAAGGCCGCTTCCTTATATTGAGCCCGTCGCGACCTCCTCCCCGCGGCGGGCTTTTCCTTTTTCAGACCCGGGTCGCTACCATTGCGGCCCGCCCCCGCCAAGGCCGGCCCGTCTGGACATGTCAATGCGGAGCAACGGGGGGTGCGCCGAGCGAGTTTGGTCCTCGGTAAGGGCAAAGTCGGCAATAGTAAGCCAATTCGGCGTATTTTTTGGTGGGATAGCTCGGCCCCACACCTGCATGCCTCTAGCCGAGGCGATTTTTCGTGCCATACAAATGTGGTCACGAAACAGAAGGTATTTTCGCAATGACGTCGACCAATGAAATTGCAGACAAGATCGCTGCCGACCAGAACCTCACAAAGGCGCAGGCCAAGACGGTCGTCGAAAGCGTTTTCAAGCAGATCGCTGACGCAGCAAAGGGCGGGGCCGAGACAAGCATTCCTGGCTTCGGCAAGTTCAAAGTGAAAGAGACGCCGGCGCGCGAGGGCCGCAATCCTTCGACTGGGGCAACCATCAAAATCGCAGCGTCGAAAAAGCTGACTTTTGCGCCTGCAAAGGCGATCAAGGACACTCTGAACGGCTGATCACAAGTCCGGCCGCATCGGTGGCCGTCGACCCGAAAGATCAGAAAAGCAAAGGGCCCCAGCTGCTACCAGTGGGGCCCACTTTGCTCCAGGCCTCGGTGCGATCGCCTCCGCTATCGTTTGTTCCCTGCCCCGCTCGATTGGGGATGGAACCGACAGGTTCACTCAACGTTGTGCGACGGCGCTTCTGACACCATCGTCAGAACGGGGGCGTTGCCAAGGGTAGGACCGATGAATAGGGCACTTCTGGCTTTGCCGCTCGCGGCGCTTGCATTGTCGGCAACTCCTCAAACGGAAAACGACTTTCTCCAATCGCTGTCGGGCACCTGGCAAGGTACCGGGCAGGTGAGGTTGAGACCGGACGCCAATGCGGTTTCGGTCCGCTGCACGCTGAACTCCCGCACCATCGGCAGTACTCTTAACCTGGACGGGAATTGCCGTGCGAAGGTTATCCTGTCCCGGCGCATTGGCATCGACTTGCACACCAAGGGCTTGAGCTATTCCGGCTCGTATGTCGGCTCGACGCGTGGACGCGCCAGCCTGTCTGGGCAACGAAGCGGCGATACCCTCAATCTTCAGGTCAAATGGCCCGATCGTGGGTCGGGCACCCGCATTGCGTCGATGCAATTGGCAAGCTCAAGACTGGGCGAAATGCGTGTTGTTACAATTGAACGACACCCGCGAACCGGGGCACGAATTGTCACTGCCAGCATTGGCTTCAGCCGCCAATAGTTCTCTTCGTTGCCAGCGCGTCCGCCCTGGGTTCCCGCTTGGTCTGAGAGGAACCTCTGCGGCTCTCGACGGTTGAGTTTCTTCCAAAGAGGATCTCGCCATGCCAGACGACAACAAGCGGGAAACAGGCGCTCGCGCACCTCGCTCCAAGAGTTCAAGCGACAGCCATGAGGAATTTTCCCAGCAAGCCGCTGCAAACAAGCAACCATCCGACAAATACGGAAATACTGCACCTCTCGATGAGGCTGAGGAAAAGGTCCGCCATTCAGATGGGCAAAACCCTGCAGGCTCCGAAAGAGGATTCGAAGTCGAACCCGGTGGAAGCGAGCAACCCGGCTACCGGATGAAAAAACGATCCCCTCGGCCCGTTCCAAGCCCCGCTACCGAAAAGGCCTCGGGGGCCGGGCAGGAAATCGCCGAAAGATCGGAAGACGCCAAAGCTCCGAAACCCGACCGTCGAGCTGGCGCCTAGGTCCAGCGCTGGCCGCAAATCGTTGCCCGCTCATCATTTGGAGGATCCAAGAATGCCCGACAAGCAAGCGTTCGAAGAGAAGTTCTGGAAGTACATTCGCGCAGACATGACAGTCATGCTGAGTGTTGCCGGTGTCGATGCGCGCCCGATGACTGCGCAGTTTGATGGCGAGCGAAAGACACTTTATTTCTTCACCGCCAAAGATACGGAAATTGCGCAAAAGGTTACCCGCGCCAGGAAGGCCACTTTGGTCTACGCGGCTAAAAAGCATGACCTGTTTGCAACGGTTCATGGCACGTTGAGGATCGACAATGACCGCGAAACGATCGACCGGCTTTGGAACCGCTTTGTGGCGGCATGGTTCGAGAAGGGCAAGGATGACCCAAAGCTCTGCCTGCTTCGGTTTGAGCCGGCCGACGCGCAAATATGGCTCGACGCATCCAGTCTGGTCGCCGGCGTGAAAATGTTCTTGGGCCTGGGTGACCCTAAGAAGGACTATGAAGACAGCGTTGCCTCGGTGAGCCTGAAGTAGGCTCTTGTAGCTGCGGCAGCTCGAGCGACAACCACTCTATGCAGCTTGCGGATGAGGTGACCAAGCTCCAGCTGACAAGTTCTATCCGGCTACGCTGAAACGGAGCTCTGAGCGGCCACTCCGGCCGACAAGATGCCAAAAAGGCTGCAGCCGCCATGCACCGGCCTAGCTCATCTCGCAAGCGAATGGGACTACGTCACCGGGCCAGGAGGAAATGCCATGATGATCGCAAACATGTGGCGGCTGGCGAAAGAAAGTTCGATCGCATTTATTGACGACAACGCGCTCAGCCATGGGGCAGCGATGGCGTTTTATGCCGCGACCTCTTTGGCACCAATCCTGCTGATTGTTGTAGCCATCGCCGGCGCGGTGTTCGGCCATGAAGCTGCTCAGCTGGCATTGTCAGCCCAGATCACTGGCCTCATGGGGGTGCAAAGTGCGGATTTGCTTCAGGTTGCCCTCGAAACTGCTTCTTCCAGCACTAAAGGATTGTGGGCAACTCTGATCGGTCTGGTGACCCTTTTCGTGACGGCATCCGGAGTTTTTGGCGAAATGCAGACGGCTTTAAACGTCATCTGGAAAGTCGAGCCTGAGGGCACCTCGGTATCGCGGCTGGTGAGGGCCCGGGCAGCAAGCTTGGGTCTCGTCGCAGCGCTGGGATTCTTGCTGTTGGTGTCCCTCATTGCAAGTGCTGCGATCTCCGCGATGGGCAATTTGATCAATGCCTACATGCCCTTCGGGACCATGATCGTTAGTGTTACCAATACGGTTGTTTCCTTCACGCTCATCACAGGAATGTTCGCTACAATATACAAAGTCTTGCCTGACCGCAGGTTGGCGTGGCGCGACGTCATTACCGGTGCGCTCGTCACAGCAGCGCTGTTCACATTAGGGAAGTCACTTATCGGCTGGTACATCGGCACCAGCTCGATAGCATCCTCGTATGGGGCAGCTGGGGGCCTGTTGGTGATCTTGTTGTGGGTCTATTATTCCTCGCAGATATTCCTGTTTGGTGCCGAGCTGACGCGCGCATACTCTGTGCTGCACGGCAGCCGGTCCGATCTCCAAACGGTGATTGCTCCAGCTGAAAACGCTCAACCCGCCACCGGTGAGGCTTCAGTGGGCATGCGCGATCTGCCAATGCTCGCGATGGTGGCAGGAGCATCGATTGTCGGAGTACTCGCGGCATGGCGGCTTCGCTCGAGACGCTCATGCTGATTTGCCGATGCGGATCCGGCAAACGTGAGCTCGCAACTGCGCGCGCTCTTGTCTGTCTTATGTGATCAACGCCAACGTGCGGTGCCTCTCCGCCCACGAGGGGCCGCGCAAGCGCTCCTCAGCGGTTCCTCCTAAGTTGCCAAAAAAGCGCAGGAAACGCTGTGTCATAACCGCGCTGTCTACGGGTTCTGTTATCTTGCACGGGCTCTTCGGGAACCTACTGGCACCGACGCGCTTATCCGACGAGCAACTTTCGGAGGCACACATGCCCAAATATCGTTTCGAATTCATGCATGAGACTGATGCTGCACCCGTTGTGCTTGAGCTGGCTGACGTGGAGGCCGCCAAGGCTCAGGCAAAACAGGCCATGGCGGAAAATGTTCTCGATCATGTCGCTGAACGACAAGATCCCAGCATGCTGTCCACACGCATATATGATGAAGCGGGTAACGTGATCGCAACCGTCGATTTTCATTCGGTGTTTCCGCAGAACCAGGTCGAAGAACTGCCGGCCGAAGACCCATCGGTAAAGCGCTCGGGGTAACGCTCCCAACGCGCGAAACAGCCAGCAGCGGAATAAAACCGTCAGGTCTGGAACCTGAATTCAGGCCATCCGTTCTCTGCAGGGGACTTCAACCCAAGGGAGCGAATGCACCATGCCAACCAAGGAAAAGGGTCTTGACGACCTGTTTTATGACACCCTTCGCGACATCTACTACGCCGAGCGCAAGATCCTTAAAGCTCTACCCAAGATGGCGCGCGGCGCCAGTTCGACTGAACTGAAGGCCGCCTTCGACAAGCACCGCGAGCAGACGGAAGGCCACGTCGAGCGCCTGCAGCAGGTGTTCGAAATCCTCGGCAAGCGTGCGCAGGGGAAAACTTGCCCTGCAATCGACGGCATCCTTGAAGAGGGCGAGGAAATTCTTGAAGATTTCAAGGGGACCGCGGCTGGCGATGCCGGCTTGATCTCCGCTGCGCAGGCAGTTGAGCACTATGAGATCACCCGTTACGGCACGCTGCGCCGCTGGGCGGAAATCATGAAAATGCCCGAAGCTGCCAAGCTGTTTGCAGCGACCCTCGCTGAAGAAGAGACGACAGACAAGGCTCTGACCATGTTGGCCGATAGCAAGGCCAACCGTGAGGCACTGGCGGCATAACGCCCCATCCACCCTCATAAAGGCCTGCCGGTTCTACCGGCAGGCCTTCCTGGGCCCCGTTGTCGGCCTTTGCTGATGATTTCTCACTCTTCAGCCGCAGTCTTGCGTTGGTGCGCGCATGGCCATGCAGTTTGGCCATTTTGGGAACTCAGCAGGACACCAATCAATTTAATCCTTTCTCACCAAGAGCCGATTATGCAGTCACGTCTCTACATCTTGCTTACGGTTGCCGCGATCACTGTCGTGAGCCTGCTCATCCTCGGCCTGCCGGATCGCAGCCTGGAAACAGGCGGTGAGAGCCACGTAATCAGCCAAAAGCTTGATTAGACCGTCGACGCAGGCCGCCCACGCCATAGCTGGGACGCGCGCTCATCATTATCGCGTGGCGACGAGTGAACATCGACCACGCGGTTAAAAGACAAGGAACCCTTGTTCTGCCTGCGGAGTTGAACACCAGAATCAAAAAGAAGCCTGACGAGCCTCAAGCGTCATGGATTGGAGATCGTGATGCAAACGGAACACCTCAACATCAGCCCGTTCAATGGGACGGTAACCGTCGCCTTTTCGGATGCCATTATAGCCTCCACGACCCACGCGCAGGTGATCTGCGTCGAAGGCGAGCCGGACGTGTTCTATGTCCCCTTCGAAGACATCTACTTCGAAATGCTGACGAAATCGCACAAGACTGTCCACCGGCCGGACTGGGGAATAGCCCATTTCTGGAGCGTATCCGCCGTAGGTGAAGCGGCGCACGACGTCATGTGGGCCTACCCGTCCCCCGAGCCGGCGGCAGCGACGCTCGCCAATCACGGTGCCTTCAACCCCGAAGTTGCACGAATCTCGGCTGTTTCTGCCGAACATGGAACCCGCTCAACCAATCTGCCCGCCTAGCGCAGCGAACAGCCCTTTCAAAAAGGATGAGCCTTATGGACCCCAAGGACACCAAGTCGCCACGACAACCGAGGCTGCCCACGGACGACGAACTGGTAAAGCATCTTGTCGAAACGAGCGATCTCTCGCCCTTGCAAGCGCAGGATCTGGTCCGTCGTCACGGACGCGACAGGGCCAAGCTCGATACCCTTGCCAAGTCGTTCAAGGCGGAAAGCTGAGCAAAGGAGCGGCGCGTGCCGCGATAATCTGTCAACGCATCCTTGGCTCAAGCGAAAGCCCCGCCGCAGGCATTGCGGCGGGGCTTCTGAAGGCATGGAGAAAAGGAGTAGAAACCACGCCGTGGCCTCTACCAAACAAGGTAGAATGCCAAAGCAGGTTCGTTACGGCGAGAGCGTTACTCCGGTCACCTTGGTGGCATCGTCATCGGCGGTGGAAATCGAGACCTTCGCGCCAACGGCAACTTCCGGAGGGATCGCCACATCTGGCGGCACCGTAAAGCTTTTGCCGTCCTCAAGTGTGATAACCTTCGTCTCCTTGATGTACTCCTTGACCACGCCGTCAACAGTGGCGGCCCAGGCTGTTCCGGTCATGAGAGCAGCGGCACCGAGTGCAATAATGAGTTTCCTCACGATCGTTCTCCTTGGTTGTAGCCCCCGAGCCCTACCAACGCTTTCCCATGGGCATGGTTGCAACGAAGATTCAGCTGCGTTTGAGCTGCGGGGCTGACATCTCACCGTGAGGGCTGTGTTTCGTAGTAACTATACATGCTTCGGCTGTTCTCTTCTGACCAGCTGTATTCGGCTCCCCGGTTACATTTGGTACCCCTTGGAATTGATCCTTGCTGATTTTGACCTGAAGCCCTCGAGGCTGACCCCAGCCAACCTGACAAATGGTCCTCGCCCATCCAAGGAAGCCACCGAAGCTCTGTACGGCATGGGCAACCCGGCCTCCGACTTTCTCCAGCCCCAATCGTTGGGCAAGCGGCTGCAATCGCAAGTGGCAGGGCGTCGGCTACTTAGTAAATTTGTGCACTGCGTTAGGTTGACCAGTTGGCCAGCTGCTCTATCGCGCACTTACGATGGATCGAGTTTGCCAGGTTGCGCGTTCAAAGAGAGCTTCTTCATTCAGCACCTCGAATGCTGGGGGTTGTACGATGAAAGACATCAATTCTGTCGATTTCGACGAGCCCGCCACCTTCTTTGAAAGCAAGGAGCACCAGCCACACGGAATGGCGTTCGACCACCTGTCGCAAGCCTTGCGCCACGCAGCACATGTTCCACTGAGCCGGCAGCATCCTTCGGCTAAGATCGTCACACGTTCCAAAGTGCAATTTGGATGGGAGCAGATAACCGCTCTTCACGAACGTTTGCGCAGGCAAGACAGCCAAGGCTAGGGCATGCGAACCCTGCCGATGGGGAGGTACGTCATGGCAACAATTA
The DNA here is from genome assembly GCF_014863355.1 of Aminobacter carboxidus. Lineage (GTDB taxonomy): Bacteria > Pseudomonadota > Alphaproteobacteria > Rhizobiales > Rhizobiaceae > Aminobacter > Aminobacter carboxidus. Next base: position 386,424 of record NZ_JACZEP010000005.1, read on the forward strand.
TGTGGTTTGGCGCTTTGCTGGTCCTTTGCGGCGTCGTGATGTTGGCATTGGCGGCCATATATCGGGGTCGGCTCAGTGACAGTCATGCCGATCCCATTGCAGGTCGCACATTGGAACCTCGGCGTGGCGGTGTGGGTGTCCTTGGCATAGGTCAAAACTGGCCAGGCCTGTTGCTAATCACTATCGGCGCAATCGTGCTTGTAGCTGGGGCACTCGCCTAGAAGGCGCGTATTCATGGCGTCGAGGCCCGATCAATCCTGCAAGATGCCGATGGCCTTAGCGTACACGTGATGGGCCTGACTGAGCCGAGCTTGCGTCCCTACCGCGCCGCGAGCGCTCTTGCCGCTCCAGCCACTGCGCGGCAATTTGTTCGTCCGCATCCATCCATGCATTCCGCCGGCGACGGATGGCGGCAAGCTCAGCTGGCAAACGTCCTTGCAACCAGGAAGCAATCACCTCGGGGTGGATGTAGCCCTTTTTGCAAACAGCTCGGGTGTTTCCAAGCTGGTGCGCGACCTTGTCGATAGCTGCATTGCACGCCACGGCCGCCGCTCGCTTGTCCTCCGGGAGTGGACGCCCCCCAAACAGCGCCAGCGCGCGCACCGTGCCGCCCCAGGTTCTGAAATCCTTTGAGGAAAACGGCCCATCGGTGGCGCGCCGGATATAGTCGTTCACTTCGTCGGACGTAACGGTGGACCTGGAACTGTCGTCACCAAGATATTGGAACAGGCTCTGACCCGGCAATTCCTGGATTTGTCTGATGATGCGGGCCATCCTCCGGTCGGTCAGTCGCAGACGCCAATCCTTGCCAGACTTGCCCTTGAAAGCGAACCTGAGTTCTGAGCCATCAACTTTGACGTGACGGTTTCGCAGCGTCGTCAGCCCGAAACTGCCATTGTCGCGGGCATAGCTTGTGCTTCCAACGCGGATCATTGCGTTGTCGAGCAGCCACACCACGGCGGCGATCACTTTGTCCCTCGGCAGTCCCCGCTTGCCAAGGTCGAGGTTCGCACGCCGTCTCAGCTTGAGCAGGGCCTTGGCGAAATCGCGCAGACTGGCGAATTTGTCCTCGCCGCGGACTTCCGACCATTTCGCATGATACCGGTACTGCTTGCGCCCTCGCTGGTCGCGTCCGGTCGCCTGGACGTGCCCGCGAGCATCGCTGCAGATCCAAACGTCAGTCCAGGCTGGAGGGATGGCGAGCGCGTCGAGCCGGGCGATCGTGCTGGGATCATCGAGCCACCGCCCATTCGTGTCCCGATAACGAAAACGCTTGCCCGAGCGATGGCGCGAAATCCCCGCTTCGTCGTCATTTACATAGCGCAACGAGACAGCCGCAGCCGCCGCTTGGGGGGCAGTCGATGGGGATTGGTTCTGTCGATGCATGACTGGTCCTCGCGCCGGGGAAATAAGCGTTCGCCCCGCTCAAGGTTCCCACGCGTCGGGAACTGTCCGTCCAGATAGGCGTTTGCACCGCATGTAATCCCCCCACGGGAGCGCGAGACGCCACGAGCCGACAGGACACGTATGCCAACAAGCAAAAGCGCAAAGCCGGGCGGGCTCCGGCCGGGAAAAAGCCCGACGCGAACGCGTCCAACTCGTCCCGCCTATGGCAACAACGCAATCGCAACTCGAGACCGCCGCGAGGCTCACTGAATCGGAGATTGCCATGTCCGCGCATGCTGAAGTCAAGAAGCAGCAATCAATCCAGCGCAAGGTAGATGCCGACGACGCCAAGGAACAGAGATCCGAAACGAAGGCAATGCAGGCAGGAGCGCGCCTCTACCCCGTCCCTCCGTTTCCTAAGCAGCACTTGGCGAAGCCCGGGCATGAAACGCAGGTCGATCCAGCGCCTCTCTATGACGCGCCCTACTACAAGGGATCGGAAAAGCTTGCCGGCAAGGTCGCTCTGATCACGGGCGGAGATTCTGGCATAGGACGGGCGGTGGCGGTGCTGTTTGCGCGCGAAGGCGCCGATATAGCTATCAGCTACCTCAACGAACATCGCGATGCAGAACGAACCAAGCAAGCAGTGGAGGCAGAGGGTGCCAAGTGCATCCTGCTTCCCGGCAACGTCGCCGACAGAGCCTTTTCCCGCAAGGCCGTTGCGGAGACGGTGAAACAACTCGGAAGCCTCGATATCCTGGTGAACAATGCCGCTTTTCAGGTCCATTCAAGCGATTTCGCCGACCTGACAGAGAAGCATTTCGACACCACCCTCAAGACCAACCTGTATGGCTATTTCCATATGAGCCAGGCTGCCGTCGATCACATGCAGCCCGGATCGGCCATCATTAATACAGGCTCGGTCACCGGCATTAGCGGCAGCAAGGAGCTGGTCGACTACTCGATGACCAAGGGCGGCATCCATGCGTTCACAAAAGCGCTCTCCGCCAACCTTATCGACAAGGGCATACGGGTGAACGCGGTAGCGCCAGGGCCTGTCTGGACCCCGCTCAACCCCTCCGACAAGGCAGCGGAAGACGTGTCGACCTTCGGCGCCAAGACCCCGATGAAGCGCCCCGCGCAACCCGAAGAGATCGCGCCAGCCTACGTGTTTCTCGCTTCGTCGCATTGCTCGAGCTACATTACCGGAGAGATATTGCCGATCATCGGCGGGTACTAACCTCGGGAGGTGCGGCTCGACCTAGCAAAGACGAGAAACGTGCGGCAGCCTATTGGTCTCGAAGCACCTGCGTTGGTGTTCGCCCTGTCACCTTGCGGAACACACGACTGAAATGTCCTGGACTCACAAAACCCGCCTGCAGGGCGACATCAGCGACCGCGGTCTTGCCTGTTTGAAGCAAACGGGTTGCCAGGCTGATCCTCAGCTTCATGTACGCACGTGCTGGGCTCGTGTTGAGCTGTACCGCGAAATCTCGATCCAGCTGCCGGGTGGACACTCCCACAGCACTTGCAACGTCTCCAATGGCGAGCGGTTCTTGCAGGTTGCTTTCCATTACGAGCAGCGCCCGGCGTACGGCAGCGGATTTTGCTTCCGGAAAGAGCTCCAAGTTGGGCTGGAGTGCATCGGCATCCCTTATCCTGTCCAGAAGCAATATCCGTGACGCCTTGGACGCCAGCTGCTCACCCACGGTTTCCGATACAAAATGAGCAGCCAGGTCAGCCGCCCCCGCTCCCCCAGAGCAAGTCGCTCGGTCCCGGTCCATTACAAAGAGCCGGTCGCAGGATGCGTTCACATCCGGGAAGCGGGACCGGAAGTCCTTGACGTGAAACCAGCTTACCGACGCACGATACCCGTCGAGCAGGCCCATTTCAGCCAGCACGAAGCTGCCAGTACACAGGGCACCCACGGGAACCCCCTGTCTTGCTGCGCGCTGAATGAACGCCACCGACGCATCCGGGAGCGAGTTCTTGCGCTCAAGCAGCCCGCCGACGACCAGTATCTGGTTGTAGTCCTCGGGACGGCGGATGGGCACGGTGGGTATCAATTCTATGCCTGAGCTCGCCCGTATTGGGAGCCCAAGTTCTCCAACGATCTGCCAGTCGAAAGCTGCGCGCCTGCTACGATCGCCTTCGTCACCTGCCAGACGCAGCGTGTCCACGAACAAGGAGAGCGGCGATAAGGTGAAATCTCGGGCAAGCACAAAGGCAAAACGTTTCATCACTGCACAATCGACCTATATGCGCGACTTTTCAATTTCCCCCAGATCGTTGGCCGAGGCGGGTGGAACGCATGATCGATCGCTTGGTGCCAACTGCATTGCGCAATTACAAAATTGAGGGTCACCGCGGTTCGAAGTCGAGGCAGAGATATGTCGAATCGAACTCCGCAATGTCGACCAGCATCGTCCAGTCACTAATCTCGATCCGCGAGTTCTGCCAGGTAATGGCACCTGATCTTCTCAACTCCTGAATAGAGCGGTTTGCATGAACCGTCGACAGCCCCAAAATGTCGGCCAATACGATCTGGCTCAGGGGGAAGGTAAAGGTCCTTCCGACGGTTCTGTTTACGATTTCCAGCCTTACAAACATCTCGCAAACCAGATGCGCCACTTGTGCCGTTGCCGACATCCTGCCCATTCGAACGATCCACTCACGGTGTATCGATCCGTCGATCAGGGTATTCAGCCAGAGCATTCGGCTGAGATGTGGGGCGGTCTCCGTAATGTTTTTGAGCACCGCGTGGTCGACGACAGAGATGAGACAATCTGTCAGTGCGACCACGCCGTGCGCCATCGTCTTCAGGAGAAAGCCGTGAAGGTCGAGAAAATCGCCTGGAACATGAAGAGCGCTAATCTGGCGGGTACCGTTGGCAAGAATCTTGGCGCGGCCGACTATGCCTTCGCTCAAGATCAGGCTTGTCATGGGCCTCGACCCATCGGCTACAATCTCGGCTCCAGCCTTGAAGCGCAACTGCCTACCGAAAGCGTTTAGGAGAACTTGCTGCTCGTTTGCAGTAATCAGATCGCGCTTTGACAATTGCAGGACAAGGGAATGCGGCATTTCTGCTCCTGCGGCCAGCGTGCCAATTATGCCCAATCACCTAACTCGGCTTACCAGTGAAAGTGTAAGGGCGGATTTGTTCCATCGACCCAGGAACCAAATTCGCACGGCCGGCTTTGAGGAGCGGAGGCGTGAAATGATTGAAGCACACAAGGTCGCCGTTGCAAACCACGACCTTCCTGTTGAAGGCAGGCTGGTCATGTTCGACAACGTTCTGGTCGCCATACTGGCGCATCTCGAGACTGATTATTACGAACAAAAAGGCCAATGGAACCTGGAAGCTGGTTTCGGTCCGCTGAGTGGTGAAGAACGCGTATTCCCCTCCCTTGAACAAGCACTCGATTGGGTTCGCCTTGCACTGGAAGGAAAATGATCCGGGTGACGAAGACCTGGGATCAGCAGTTTGCTTACGATGTTATGTGATGCGCTTCTGGTTCATTTGGTTTGGTAAGTGTCGAATTCCACCGCAAGCCCTGCGTCGATGGCAGCCTCGACAACAAATGCAATCAATTCCTCGTCCGCGAAGCGATAGGCAGGCAACACCATTCGAAGAGCGCGGATACCTTTTCGGGTCGAAATCGTCGTGGACTTATTCTTCCGCGCTTCCACATACATGGCGGCCAACGACTCTGGCGAATGGAGGGTGTGCGTGAAATGCCCCATCGGACATTGACCTCAATCTATCCTAGTACCACTTCAGCTTTGCTTGTGTGCGGTTCACTACACACGCCGCCCCCGCGATCGCACGCACTCACGCAGTAAGCGCTCGTCGCGGACCCCTGCGTTGAAGACCGCATAGAGGGTATCGCGGATCCTTATTGCAGCAGCAGAATTGAAGGCTAGGCTTCGCTCGACGCAAATCCGCTGAAACAAGCTGTGGAACGTTTCGAGATCGCCCAATGTCAATTCAGATCGCCGGCGTCCCTTCATTGTGTCCCTCCCGTGCAGCTACCCCTATGGAGGACACTACTGCCGTGGCGTGAGCTCATGCATTCACAAAAGTTAAGAGCAGAAGGACGCATCGCACCGGCCCTCTTCCGTGGACGGTGCGTTTAATAGCCAGCCAACCAGAAGAATCCGCTGGCCACAACAAATGCGACAGCAACGTAAAACAAATCAGTAGACCCAAGCCCGGCACGGCCGCTCAAATGCTGACCAGGTGCTAAGTCAGAGACACGGCTGCACCCAGAACCACGGCGAGGTAAAGAACGTCCTCGATCGTCATATGCACCGCGTGACGACTTCGGTCGTCATCGTCGCCTCCCTGTGTACAGCAAAACAAACTCCGCGAGGATTATTTCCATCGAAATGCCAGGGTAGATCACGCTGAGAATGATGGTCGGGAAACACCGCCCTAGTAACCGGCGGCGGCGCCATGCCCAGACGCCGCCGCGACCAAAAGTAGCGGACTTAGTCGTAATGCTCCGGCATGTCTTTGAGTTGGTCCTTGGTCCAGGACGTGATTGCGTGCACTTCCCCATCTTCGTCTCGCATGAAATCGAGTTCGCCGGCAGAAACGGCGACAGGTTTGGCGCCAATACCAAGAAACCCGCCAACGTCGATGACAATCTGGGCAGCGGATCCGCTGCCGTGAACATGCGAAACCGTACCGACCTTGGAGTCGTCAGCACCGTATACCGTTGCGCCATCCAGAATGGACTCGATCAATTCGTCGCTAGCAAGTCTGGCATGTTTGGTGTGATCCATAGCTTGGCTTCCTTTTGCGTTAGACCGGCGTAACCGCTCAACGACAATTCCGTTCCATCAACACGCGCGCGAACGACAAAAGTGATGGTCAGCCACTTACGTCACGCCCGTTTCTCGTCTTCGCGGCGTCGCGCTATCTGCATGCTTTTCATTATGCGGCCGCGCGCTCCCGTGTCTGATAATGACGCACCCTCGGAACTCGCCAGTCTCGGCAGCTGATGTTTGGAACCATGATAGGCGGCAGCGCATTCTAGCCCTGACATTGCAGGGAGCGCGTCATGAAGCTGCTGCTGAATGCCTTGAGCAGTCTTGGCCTGGCATTGATCACATTCGTGGGTGGTTTGATAACTGCGACGGCGCTGTTCACGGCCGAACCTGGCCATGATTTGATCACCGATCAAAGCACCCTCTGGACTGGCCGGCCCGTGAAGGTGGATGTAACGGAACAAAAATTTGAGCGACTGCCAGCCCGACCCGTTTCGCAGAAGGCATTTGCTTCAGAGACCCGAGTCGCATCAGGCATTAAGGGGCTTGAACCAGCCTCAGGGCAACCTCAAGAAGAGGACCAGGCGGTCACGGCGCATCTGCAATGGTGCACTGAGAAGTATCGCTCCTATCGTCCCGACGACAATTCCTACTTGTCTTACAGTGGGAGGCTCCGCGCATGCGTCTCCCCATTCATGGCACAAAACGTCGCCAGCAACCCGATGTCGGGTACAGGCGGTGCAGAGGTGCAAGCGATTCAAACTTCTACAATCTCGGGCGACTTCGTTTCAGCTGAGGTAGTCTACCCAGCCGCGGGCCACGTCGATTACTGTTTTGCCAGATACCGGTCATATCGGCCCGAGGACAATTCCTACCAGCCTTTCGATGGTGGTCCTCGACGGCAATGCCGCCAGTGACGCCATTCAAGACACAACCACAATGTTACGTTGTGCCCTTTCCCTCCTGAGGAAGCCCAGGGTCCGCAAAGCTGCAGGTGCCGCCACGGTTGATAGGAATCGTCTATCAAGCAACCGATTCCAACACCTTTGACCCATCACGCAGATGATTGGGCTAGCGCAATGGCTACCGTGTTCATCGGAAAGAAATCGGCAGCGGCCGGTGACTGAACGACTAGAGCCAGCGAACTTTTCGGCGCCAGACTGCTCTTCAAAGCGCCGCTAGCCGGGCGTTGGCGATTGCCATCCCGTAGGCTCGGCGTTGCGTCAATTTCTCTTCAAGCGCGCCAACCACGCTCGAGGCGAAATCCGTCTTGTACATGGCGGCAAGCCTCGCCAATCCACCTGGCGTAAACACGTTAATCTCGAGCAGTTTGTCACCTACGATGTCGAGGCCAACAAGGAACATTCCGTCGCTGATCAGCTTGGGGCGAACCAGTTCGGCCAGTGCGAGCATCTTGTCGGTCACCTTGACCTTGCGCGCGGTACCGGCCGCGTGGATGTTGGAACGCACATCGCCCTTTGCGGGAACACGACGAAAGGCAGCATAGCTGCCGCCGCTTTGCAGCGGGATCCCGTTCATCAAGAAGAGGCGCACGTCGCCGGTCTTGGCTTCTGGAATGTAGGCCTGGGCTATCAGATAGCCTTCACCGCTAGCAGCCTCGAATATCTGGTTGAGATTGAAGTCGTTGGGCGTAGCTATATGGAAGACATTCTTTCCACCCGACCCCTGGAGCGGCTTGACGATGCAGCCTTTCGGCTGCTTGTCGATGAAAGCGCGGATCTCTGCGATGCTGCGCGATATGAGCGTCGCGGGCCGGACCACTTCAGGAAACGCCTGCAGGTAGAGCTTGTTTTGTGCCTGTGCAAGGCCGTCTGGATCGTTGACCACCACCACACCGCGCTCTGCCGCGAGCCGTCCAAACATGATCCCTGCATTGGCGGCCCATGGCCGGTCGGTCGCGTCAAGCGATGGGTCGTTACGCAGAAACAAAATGTCGATGTCGCCAATTGCGAATGTCTTCTTCTGCCGGGCTGCCTCCTGGAGCGCCTCAAACAGCTTGTCTGGGGTCTTGTAAGGAGTGTCCGGCACGACTACGGCGCTGACAGCCAGGCTGTCATCGGGCCTCAATATGAAATCTCCCGGCTCCACATACACTACCGAGTGCCCGCGCTGGGTCGCCGTCAGCGCCAATATTGTCGTCGTATATCCGACCGTCTCGTTCACGACGGAGTTTACAAAAAACGCAATGCGCATCTCAGAGCTCCGTCAGGCTACCATTTGCATCGGATTCATGCCCGCCATCGCCTTTTTGAGGCGCGGACGCGCAGTGTCGGAAGAGAGGAAGGCAGGCTCAAGCCGCGGTGCCTGCAACAGTCCCCGGGCACTGAGCTCCTGGATCGCTCCGAAATGAGTTGCGGAGATTTTGCCAATCCAAAATGGCGTAAGGCTGCCGCCGTCCTTCAAATGATCGAGCACCTCGATTACACCGCGCAGATATATGGCGTCCTTTGCAAAACCGCCACCTCGAAACACCCGCAAGACAACATTGAAGGCGCTGCGACGATCAAGGCCGTAGTCCTGATTGAGAATCCGGAATGTTTCTCCGAACATCGCTCCGTCAAGCATTCCCTGGCAAGCGATGACCCTTGCTGCGATCAGCCGCAAACGAGCCGCAGTCATGCCACCAACCAGATACTCCGCCAATACGGCCAGTCCCTCTTGCATGCCTTCGTAGCCGGCGAGCCCGCTGCGCAGGATGGATAGCCCTTGCATATTGCCGTTGAAGTAGGTCAACAAATGCACGCCGATCTCATGACTTAGCAGCGCCGCCAGACGTTCGGGGGGGAGCGTGGTATCGCGTGAAATGAAAAGCCGGTTGCGAGAGACAAGGAGGCCGGCAGGCAAGTCGGAACGGATTTCCACCGATGCATCGAAATCGGGCGAAGCCATCCTGTATCCAGCAATCATCTCTCGGGCTGCCGAAGCGATAGCTTCGGCACTGAGAGACCTGTCTTGTTTTGGTGGCGCTTCACTTGCAATGTGCTCAAGAATAGACCGCGCCAGTGCAGCCAAGGTAGTTTCGACGCCACCATATAGCGCGCGCCCCAATTCTTTGAAACGAGGTGTCTCACGTGCCGCAAGCATCGACAACTGAAGATCCAGTTCCAGCTGCTTTTCAGAGAGTAGTCCAGCCAGAAGTGGATCTTCGAGATGCTCAAGCGAGACCGAGTAGAGGTTCCGCTTTTCGGTAGAGATCTCGAATTCGAGGGGCCGGTAAAGCAGCTTCGGTGTTCGCTCGAATCCTCCTGCCTTGAACTCCTGCCACGCAGGCTCAGCGTTGATCGGAGTGACAGCAAGCAGGAAATCGAATGCTGACGCGACCTTATCTATCGCTCTGTCGGCGCGGGCGACTGTATCGATGAAGACACGCCGCCCGAGCGACCGGTGCGTTTTCGGAGTTTCAAGCTTTGATGCCTTGAGGAAAGCGCTGACTGCCTGAAGCGCGGAATCTACCATGTTGGCTACGATTAGATCGCGCAATGCCGGATAGATACGTTCGCTGCCGGGAATCCGATAGACGGGGGCGAACCGCACGGTCAACCAGGCAACGTCAACCAGAGCGTCAGGAAGATGCTGCCGTGGGCTGGCGACCAGGTCGAGATCGCCAACCCGCGGCGTCCGGTATTTGGCCTCGCGACCGGAGGCAGCCGCGGCAAAACGATTGAGCGCGGCTTTTTCTTCAGTCGTCTCGCCGCTCGCCAACGCGATTTCGAAAGGCGGCAGGAACGGTGCGTCGTCGCTCAGGAACCGGTCTTCTGCGAGTTCGCCCATGTCGACGACCAGGAACGCGCCGCAACAGCGGCGCATTCGCATCGCGACAAGCTGGCAAATCTCTCCGGCAAGGCCAATGTCGGTCGCAATCAAATAGGAGGCATTGGCAGAAGCTGCTTGGAATGCAGCCGTGTGATCGGGACCGACATAGACCCAGAGAAAGGGCAGCGGTCGATCGATATGCAAACGACCCCCCTCGGCAAAATCGTGGCGTATCGGCTTCCCTCGCACCACCAGCGCATCCAGGTCAGCTTCGATTGTTGCCAGTAGCGACGGTGGGTCAACGAGCTTCGGTTTCATTCCATACCTCGCAGCGCCGCCTCAAGAGCCGGCACTGTTGACGCAAGTGCTGCGCGCAACTGCTCGATCGTTGCCCAGTCAGGCTCGCCGCTCCATTCGTCCATAAAGATCTTCTTGAACTCCACCGCGATAGCGCATCCGGTATTGGGAAAATTGGCATGGACGAAGCGGGTCTGTTCCCCTTTGCCCTGGAACGATACATTTTCGCGTATGTCGATGGCTTGGCCATTAAGGCGCCGGCTGCGCAGAGCGTCGATGAACGCGTCCACAATCGGCGCCCATCGCTCACGATCCATCGAGGACGTACCGATGTTGATGTCGGGCGCCGAATTCTGCGACGTCGGCATCGAACCCGGCCCATCGCGTCGATGGTTGTAGCTGTGGACGTCGACGAGGACGAACCTGCCGTAGCGCTTCTCGATATCGGTGAGCACACGTTTCAACTCGCCGTAATAGGCGTCGTGAAAGGAATGCGACTCCGCGACGATGTCCACAGAGGGCAGGTCTCGCCATACCTTAAGCCCCCACGATTGTTCGGGCGAAAGATAGATTGCAGCTTCGCGCGCCCTGTTCAGGTCAACCTGGAAGCGTGACCGATGAACAATAATGCGGCTTGGAAAATCAGCGATGAAGCGCTCGGTGAAAGGGTCTTCTTCGCGGCGTCGATCAGGGTCGGCGAGACACATCGACGATCGGCAAGAGCCAACGTCGGTCCCGCTGTGGATAGCTGTGCCTATTACTGGAGAATCCCCCAGTTTGACCGTCCAGCCCGCTGGAATTCGGTCGGGCTCAATCGTGGGCGCCGGCTTTGTCACGCAACCAAAATGCGCAGAAGACTTTAGGGTTCCGGTCCATCACCACACAGTCGTAAAAATGCTCATGATGAGCTACGCCCCGCGGAATACGGAAAACCCTGAGGCCACAGTCTCAAACGACGACGGCGTCATGTCGTGTTGGTGGGATGGAGCTACGGCGGCATGGTTGTTACCGGCGTTGCCGATCGCCTGCCTGAACAATTGGCCCATGTTGTGTACCTGGATGCAGAGGTGCCAGAAGACGGCCAATCCTTGTTCGACCTCAACGGTCAGGATTTCCGCAACGAGATGGAGGCTTGGGCGTGCAGTCATGGCAAGGGGTGGCTGACATCATTCGGATCTGCAGATGAGATGGATGAAGGTGAGCGTGGGTGGATTGCCGATGACCACCTGCGTCGCTGGTACGTCGAAAAGCTCGCAGCCAGCCCACAGCCAATCGAGACCTTTCGACAACCCATCCGCCTTCTAGGCTCAGACCCTGCAAACAAGCTCTCAAGAACTTTTTTCCGTTTTCCGGTTCGTGGGGAGGCATTCGAACCGCTCTTTGCGCCAATAGCCGAGCGCTTCCGTTCTCACGCTGGTTGGGCCTACTTGGAGATTGATACCAACCACTGCGGTCCGTTGGTCGCGCCCAAGCTTGTGGCCGACGCATTGATGAGCGTCACTGCAGACACCCAGCGCAAAGAGCTCACTAGCTGATCGTGCGACCGGGTACGCGCTGCGCGATCGGTCTGGCAGTCATTGCCGCGTCACGGCAGCGGGCATGCGAAAAGACCTAGGGTTCGGACCCTAGGTCGTGAACCCATAATCGGACCACGTCTTGGATAGGGTAGGGAGCGGTCGCTCGGCTCCTTCCCGCTGCGAAGCCGGGAGGGCGGAGGGGGCTGCGCGTTCAGGACGCTCCCCTTATGCTAGGACAGGGTGCCCAACAGAGATATCGGATGGTCTACTTTCTCAGCCACGATAATAGGGAAATCTATAGCTACGGCATGAAGGCGCTCGATGGAGATGCCTCCAGGATCAAGCCAGTCGATATGACGCGCGATGACGGGATTCGGATCAGGGCCGGCTACAGTTATTGGGGTCGGCCCTATGAGAAGGACCATGTTCCGACCCGCTTCACGCTCGACGGCCCGAGGCGGAGGATCACCGACATCTATAGCGGCTACGGATTGTTCGTTGATGAGAAGTTCAAGGGCGTAGTGGAGAGGCTCGAACCGAACCTGCATCAGTTCTTCCCGGTCGAGTTCGTCTGGAAAAACGGCAGCCACGCCGCCCATCGCTATTGGTTCGCGCCCTGCACCCGCCTGGATACGGTGGACAGGCAGAAGACGACGTTCGAGTTCCGTAACTTATGGTTCCTTGACGGCAGCAAAGACAAGGATCTGGTCTTCAGCCGTTCGCAGATCGGCGATCATCATGTCTGGATCGACAAGTTCATCGTGATGCCCAACCCGGGCATCAGCGAAGTCCTGAAAGCCGAGTTGGATGCCGCCGGCGTGACCGGCGCGCACTATCAGCAATTTCCAGAGACCGACTGACAACTGCGTCGCCGAACGCAATGGGTCGGCAGCAGGAGCGAGGCTTTGGGCCCTCCTGGGCCGGAACAAAAGCTACTCAGAATCTTGGCGCTAAGGCCAAACGGAAAGTGAAGCCCCAGACGTTTGCTGTGGATACGCCATACAGAACCGCAGTGCCATCCGGTCGATTTAGGCTTTGGAACTTCCTTAGACGACGCAGATCAGTCACTTGGCGTTCCGCTTCCTGAAATTGATACCAACACCTCTGAATACAATTCAATTGATGGTGCGTTTCATTAAAGCGATGGATAACAGCGCCTTGGTCGATCATGGCAGAGAGGAGATCCAAGCACCTAGCTGCAAACATCTCCAAGTTGGCCTTTATCCGGCAGCCTCATTGTTGGACTAACGTGCAATGTCAAAATCTTGGTCGCGCCGGTGGTGGCCGACTTTCAGCTGCACAGGGCCTCACTCTGCAAAGCAAGATCGGGCTATCAAATGCTGAACCCCATATCTGAACGAATAGCAGCGCGGATTGAAGGCGCGCTCGGACCACGAGGTCTTGTCGAAGGCGAAGCGGTCGCACCGCATGCGCCATATGGCGTCCCAGCGAGCCAAGCCCTGCACATGGCCCGGCCCAGCAGCACTGCCGAGGTGGCGCATGTCCTTCGCATATGCGCCGAGGAGCGCATCGGTGTGGTGCCCTTGGGGGGTGCCACAGGCTTTGTTGGCGGCACAAGGGCGCCCCAAGGGACATTGCTGTTGTCGATGGCGCGCATGAACACCATTCGCGCCATCGAACCGGCGAATGGATGTATCGAGGTGGAGGCAGGGTGCCTGCTCGCCAATGCCCAGGCAGCGGCCATGGACGCATCCATGTCACTGTCGCTGTCATTCGGCGCCGAAGGTTCAGCGCAGATCGGCGGCGCTTTGGCGACCAACGCCGGTGGATTTCGGGCGCTCCGCTTTGGTTCGGCGCGGGATATCTGCCTTGGCATCGAGGCTGTAACGTCCGATGGTGCGATCTGGAACGGATTGCGCAAGGTGCGCAAAGACAACACCGGCTATGATCTGAAGCATTTGCTGATTGGATCTGAAGGGACATTGGCGGTGATTTGTGCCGCCGTGTTGCGGCTCGATCCCAAACCTGTCCAACGGATATGCGCTGTCGTTGCACTTCAAAGCGAAGGCGTCACAATTGGACTTCTACGACAGTTGCAGGGCGCAGGCGCGGTCGTTTCAGCTTTTGAGCTTTTCGGCGAAGGTGGTTTGGCGCTGGCACTTGAAGACGGAAGCGCAATGGCACCGGTCAACGTCGATGCAGCCGCCCATGCCCTGATCGAGATCGACGCGGATGCCGGCTCGCGCAGCCTGCTGGAAGCAACTTTGGCGAAAGCACTGGAGAGCGGCATCATTTCCGACGCTGTCGTTGCGCAGAGTGAGGCGCAGCGGGCGCGCTTTTGGCAATTGCGTGAAGCGACAACTGACGGGATCGGCCGGGCCGGCTGGATCGCCTCGGCGGATGTATCGGTGCCGCTTGGCGAACTGGCTGCATATCTGAGCGATATCCGCGAAGGTCTAAAGCAAGAGGCCGGCGCGGCGCGATTTATCGCTTATGGCCATGCTGGCGACGGCAATCTGCACCTCAATCTGCTGCCTGCCAAAGGCGAGACACCGGAGCAGGCACCCGTCGGGCTTGACGCAAGGTTTTACCGCCTATGCTACAGCCAGGCGATGCGCCGCAGCGGCTCGTTCAGCGCCGAACATGGCATCGGACGCACAAAAATGTCGGCACTCGCACATTATCTCGACCCCGTCGAGCTAGCCTTGATGAAGTCGGTCAAACACGCGCTTGATCCGTTGGGCATCATGAACCCTGGCGTGATCATCGACTAGCGTGGCGCGAAAAACGCACGAATGCTGTGCCGGTAGAATTCGGTGAAGCCTGCCTCGCGTTGCAAGTCGCGCTCCAAATTGAGCTGGGCATCGAGACTGTTTCCATATGATGCCTGCAAGGCGACCTTGCACAAAGCGAGGCCGGTGGCCGAACGGGTGGCCAATGTGGTGGCGACCTCGGTCACATGATCAGCCAGAACATCATCGTCAACGCAGTTCCAGATCATGCCCCAGTCGGCGGCCTGTTGCGCCGGCAGTGGTTCAGCCAGGAGCACAAGACCAGCCGCCCGCGCCCGGCCTGCCAGCCGCGGCAAGGCCCAGCTCGCGCCTGCATCCGGCACAAGACCAAGCTTGGCGAAAGACTGCACGAATGACGCCGAGTTTGCGGCGATCACGATATCGCAGGCAAAGGCAAGACTGGCCCCAGCACCTGCGGCAACCCCTTGAACCGCACAGACCACCGGTTGAGGCAAATCACTCAGTACGCGAACGACCCGGTTGAGCCCACCATCCAGTTTTTCTC
The DNA here is from genome assembly GCF_014863355.1 of Aminobacter carboxidus. GTDB lineage: Bacteria > Pseudomonadota > Alphaproteobacteria > Rhizobiales > Rhizobiaceae > Aminobacter > Aminobacter carboxidus. The sequence continues at coordinate 401,429 of NZ_JACZEP010000005.1, forward strand.
CCAGATCCATCGTCGCGCCGTCGACAATGGCGCGGCGCTCGGACAGGTCCTGACCGGCACAAAATGCGCGCCCCGCAGCTTCCAGCACAACGCAGCGCACCTGTGGGTCATGATGCAACTGTTCGAGCAGTTCGACGAGTTGCGCGACCATCGGTGCCGAAAGGCTGTTGAGCTTTTCCGGCCTGTTGAGGCGGATACGCGCGATCCCGGCGCTGTATTCATAGACCACGGGCTGCTGGGGCATCTGCTCAGGCTCCGAGGAAGGTCGGTTGGCGTTTCTCCAAAAAGGCGCTCATGCCTTCGTGCTTGTCTTTGGTGGCAAACAGGACCTGCAAACCCTTACGCTCCAAGGTGAGAGCGGCCCCAAGCGGCATGTCGGCGCCCTGCAAGATGATCTCCTTGATTTGCGCCACAGCGATCGGCGCAAGCCTTGCCAGTTCCTGTGCGGTCTCCATCGCAACAGGCATCACCGCGTCATCGTCAACCAGCAAGCTAACAAGGCCGATGGCCTGCGCCTCTTGCGCCGAAATGATCGCGCCGGTCAGACAAAGGCGCATCGCAACAAACTTCCCGACCACCCGCGCCAGACGCTGCGTACCGCCGGCGCCAGGCATGATGCCCAAACGAACCTCAGGTTGGCCAAATTTCGCGGAACGGCCAGCGATGATGATATCGGCGTGCATTGCCAATTCCATTCCACCGCCAAGGGCAAACCCGTTGACGGCGGCAATCACTGGCACCGGACAGTCGGCGATGGCGCCCCAAAGCCGCTCATTGTGGCGTAGATGAAGATCGACAGCGCTCGTATCAACCATCTCGCGGATATCAGCTCCGGCTGCGAAACTGCTTTCGTTTCCAGCCAGGATGATGCAGCGCAAATCGCTTTCAGCCGCGGCCTTGCGGAACGCTGTTGCCAGCGCGTGGCGAACCGCCTGATTGAGGGCGTTCCTGGCCTCCGGCCGGTTGATACGGAAGATGGCGATGGCGGCCGAGAGCCGCTCGACCAGAAGGACAGGCGGGGCTTGCGGCTCGGATTCGGCGACGCTCATGCTACCTCCGCTACTAGCTGATCAGTGCCCGTGGCAGGCTGCATGCGTGCCACCTGCCCGGCTCATTGTGGGCTGAGCGGGGCATGGACCAGTTCGAACCATTCCTCGAACGCGCCAGGCTGGGTGTCGATAACCGCGCTAAGCCGTTCGATCTCCGTTGCCCGATGCATCCCCAACAACGGGTCGGCAAAGAGGTGGAACTTGTCGGAGATTTCCTGGTCCGACATCGGCAGTTCAGGATCGCCGCGCGGCGTGCGGGGCTCGGCGCGATATTGTGTGCCATCCTTGGTCGTGATCGTAACTTGTGCCCACCGCTGGCGCGTGCTGATCCTGGTGAAATGGTCGTCGTCAATCAGTTCGACCCGCAGGGCAAGATCGGTGATTTCGGGGTCGCTCAACACCGATGAATGCAGTTCGGGAACGCCGATCTGGCCACGCACGATCATCACCGCAACCGGGAAGGCTATCGAATAACAAAACTCGTCCAGCGTTTTCGGCGCGTGTCCGGCGAGCCGAGTTGCATAGTGGAAGGTACGGATTTGCACCTTGGCGACTTCTCTCGCCTTGAGCCTGTGGGTGACCATGAGGTCATGGGCGGAATCGATCGAGGAGTGCGCCCAGCGGCAAACCGGATAGGGTTTGTAGTGGGTGTTCATGATCTCCCATACTGTACCGAGGTCGGCCCAGAACGGTTCGGCGGCGTCGCCCTCGGCGGTGATCGCCGGTGCGCCAGTAAAGCCGGTTTCCGCCATCAGCGCCGACATGACACCAGTGGGCGCGCCCCAGCCGACGCCATCGCGAAGGTTCGTGGGATAGTCGATGCAGCGCATCATCTGGCTGCGCGGGCCCTGATATTCGGCGATACCGGCGGCCTGGCGGATGCCTTCGGCGTCAAGCCCAATCAGTTTGGCAACTGCTGCAGACGCACCCACGGCGGTCCATGCGCCTGAGGTGTGATAGTCCGCAACCGTCGCATGCATGCACAGGCCCGAACGGTAGCCGACCTCATATCCCGTCACCAAAGCCGTGATGAAGGTCTTTCCGTCGATCGGACGCCCCGCGGCGCGCAGATAGTCGGCGGTGGCCATCACCGCAGGAAAAATTCCCGAACCGGCATGCCCCTTGACGGCCGAATAACCATCATGCGCATCGATGGAATCCAGCGTATAGGCACCGTGCATGGCAGCCCCTGCCGGGCTGACCACCGAACCATCAAACATCATTCTTGCGCCTGGCGTGCCCACCCCAGCCGCCCAGAACCGGCTGGCAAGCGTTGCTGTCCGCACCGACATTTCAGTGGTCCGACCGATGCAGGCCACGCCCATCGTGTCAACGATGCTTCGCCGCAGGACCGCCAAAACCGGTTCGGGAATGTCGGCATGGGCCAGACCGTGGACAAAGCTGGAGAAAGATTCTTTCACACCGACAACTCCCCGTTCAGATCCGTTTGATGTTCAGGCAAGCCAAGGTCGCCACGGCCTCGGCAATGATGCGGTCGATGAGCTCGGCGCAACTGGGTACGTCCTTGATCAGCCCGACAACCTGGCCACAGGACCAGACGGCATCATCGAGCTTGCCTTCGGAATAGACCGCGGGGTTCCTGTTGCCCGAAATCAGCGGCAACAGTTCCTCCAGACTTGCGCCTTCGGTTTCCATCTGCACGACACGATTGGCCAATGCATTTTTAGCCACGCGCATCGGCGAGCCGATGGATTTCTGGATGATGACGGTGTCTTCCGCCGTTGCGTCGACCATCCAGTCTTTCACCGCCTGATGCGTTGCGCATTCACGTGTCGCCACAAAGCGCGTCCCCATCACGATGCCGTCGGCACCAAGGCCGAGCGCTGCCAGAAGTCCAGCGCCATCACCAAATCCACCGCCCGCGATGATCGGAATATCGAGGGTTCCCGCGACCTGGCGCAACATGACGAGTGTGCTCACATCGCTCATGCCGGGATGGCCGCCAGTTTCATTGCCGACAATGGCAACGGCATCGCAACCGATGCTTTGCGCCTTGCGCGCATAGCGGGCGGCGGGAACCTTGTGGATGATCTTCAATCCGGCGGTCTTGATCCGCTCCATATAGGGTTCAGGACTGTGGCCAGACGTTTCGAGCACTGGGACGCACTCGTTGATGCAGACCTCGAGGAAATCGGCGGGCGAATATTGGCGCGCGGTAGGAAACAGGTTGATGTTGACGCCAAACGGCCGGTCGGTGAGCCGGCGCAGCATCCTGACTTCCGCAGAAAATGTTTCCAGATCAGGAAAAGTCGCAGACGTGATGATGCCCAGTCCCCCGGCATTTGAGACGGCAGCGGCAAGCGGCGCGCGTCCGACGCGAAACATGCCACCGCACACGATCGGATGCTGAATCCCCAGCACTTCGGTAAGTTTGGTTTGGAACATTGCCCGGCCTCCAAGATGCGCCCCCAGCGATCGCCGATGAGCGAACCGAAGTCGAAATTCTAGACACGTGTGATGGCTGGCATGGGCTCAGGCGGCCCACCCTTGCTGGGCTGCCTCGTCCCAGACCTTCTCGCGTTGGTGCCAGGGCGATCCGAGCAGAAGCTGGCGCGCGCGGGCGCGGCGGAAGAACAGCTGAACGTCCACCTCCAGCGTGTAGCCCATGCCGGCCCAGATTTGCTGAGCGGTGAAGGTGCATTTGCGCCCGGCTTCGCAGGCCTGGATCGAGGCCATGGCGACCGCGGCCGCCGTAGGGGCGAGCGCAGCATCCGCCACCAGCAGCCGGGCGGCTGTGTTTTCCATATAGGCTTCGGCAAGACGTTGCTGCACCGCCTGAAACGAACCGATCATCGTGCCGAAGGCTTCGCGTTCCTTGGCATAACTCACCGCCAGCTCAAGTGCTGCACGAGATAGACCAACCACCTGTGCCGCAATCACCGTACGCAGCACATCAAGGGCTGCCTCCAGATCGACCCAGCCAAGATTGCCCTGGCCAAGCAGTCTCGTTTCGCCCTGCGCGACGGCGGCCCAATCCAGTGTGACAAAGGCGTTGTTGGCAATATCTGGATTGTTATTGCCGCCCCAGCCGGTAGCTGGCCTGTGCACCAATGCCAAAGCAAGGCCATCTTTCGCCTCTAGCGGGATCAAAACGGCATCCGCTCGCTCAAGATGTTCGGCGACCCAAGGCGTGCCGCCAGCATTGTCCTCAAGCAACGGCCGCGCACAGCTTGCCGCCGTCGTGGGAAATCCACTCGCCGGCATAGCTAGCGCGACGAGTTGGCGGCCCATCTTGACCGCATCGATAAGCCCATCCAACGATCCGTCATTGTAGCGCGCCAGCATCGGCACCACGAAGGCCGCTGTTTCCGCATAGGGCATCGGAAACGCTGCGGTGCCAAGCTCTTGCGCGATCAAGGTGACCGCAGGCAGACCTTCGGCCCCAAAGGCATCTGGAGCCATCAGACCAACCCAGCCCAAATCGGCAACCTCACGCCAAAGCGCACTGGCAGCAGCCCAGTTTCCAGCCTCGGCCTGCCGGGCAATCTTTGCCGTCAATTCCTTCGCCACGAAGGCCTGGGCCACCTCGCGGATCATCTCCAGATCGGCTTCGCTGATCTTGTCACTTACGTGCGACACGGCATTCATGCTGGCATTCCCATATTTGAAGATAACGCCTTCAAAGTCCGTCAGGCGTGTTTCGCCGACGTTTGATAGGCACGTAACTCGTCTAGGATTTCCTGGGTGTGCTGACCCAATGCAGGCGGAGGACGGTGGCCGTTTGGCCGGCCATTGAAAGACAGGCCGCAGCCCATTGTCCGGACACGCCCGAACTGTGGCATCTCGAAGTCGATGAAATAATCTCCGGCCTCGACTTGTTCGTCAAACATCAGGTCGTCCGACATCTGCACAGGCGCGCAAGGAACACCGCATGCCTCAAAGGTCTCGACCCAGGCTGCTGTCGTTTTTTCGGTGAACGCGGCTTCGGCGTAGAGCGTCAACGCGCGGCGACTTCTGTCTTCTTCTGGTGATTGCGGTGGGGCGTCGGGATTTTCAAACCACGGGTCATCCAGGCCGACAATGGCCATGAAATGCTGTCGCTGGGGAACGTTCAGGCAGCCCACCGTGACATAACCATCACTGGTCTCGTAAGTACGATAATAGAGCTCACGCTCAACGAGGTCGTTCATCTGAACGGCCCAGGCATGCACACGATCAAGCACCGTTCCGGTCGCCTTTTGCTGATGGGTACCATCCACCGCCTCGACCGAGACGAGCTTTTGCCGCTGAAGGCTCAGTGCCGCCTCGATCAACGTGCTTTCGACACGTTGGCCAACGCCGCTGCGAAGGCGTTGCACCAGTGCTGTCATCACTCCAAAGGCCAGCATCTGGCCGGCTGTAAAATCGATCAGCGCTATGCCGGCGTAACGACGTGGTGCCTTGCCGTCAGGGCGCGGATTGGAAGCGATCAACCCGGAAACAGCCTGGATCACAAGATCGTATCCGGCCTGAAGCGCGCGCGGGCCATTCGGCCCGTAAGCAGAATTCACCGCATAGATCAGCTTTGGATTGAGCGCGTGCATCGCGCCATAACCGATGCCCAGACGTTCGGCGACACCGGGGCGATAGTTATGGACCATGATATCGGCCGACGCGACCAACTCCTTTGCGGTCTCACGCCCCGCATCGGTCTTGAGATCCAGGACGATGGAGCGCTTGTTGCGGTTCAGCGCGACAAAACTCTTGCTGAAGCCGGCAGCGAACGGATCCTGCACCCGCCATTGCTCGCCGGTCGGCGGTTCTACCTTGATGACATCGGCACCCATATCCCCAAGCAGCTGGGTGCAGAATGGACCTGCGATATAGCCTGAGAAATCGACGACGCGGATGCCATCCAGCGGCCCGGAAAGACTGGTCATCTGGGCAACCCCAAGCCACGCACCGCGATCACGCCGCGCTGGATTTCGCTCGATCCGCCAGCCAGCGTCAGCGCTGGAGAGGCACGATAAACCGCAGGAAACAGGCCATCGAAAATCGCATGCGCTGAGCCGTGTTCGAATTGTGCCAGGGTGCCGACGATATCGACCGTCGCATCAGCGATCGCCTGGGTCAGCAAACCGACGTAAAGCTTGCCGAACGAGAACTCGGCGCTGACGCCTTTGCCTGCGTCGAGATTGCGCGCGATCAGATAGCCAAAGCTGCGGGCGACCTGAAGCTTGGTGCGCAATTCGCCGATCTTTTCTTGCACCGCCTTCACGTCTCCAAGACGTCCACCTGCCCCGTCGCTGCCATCTTGACCGACATATTCGACCAACCGGTCGAGCGACAACCGCGCCGCACCGACTCGGTCCATGCAGGAGCGTTCCAGATCGAGGCTGCGCATTGCCTGATGGAAGCCGCGGTTTTCGTCACCCAGCAGGTTTTCCGCCGGAATGCGGGCATTTTCGAAGAACACCTCGTTCAGCACCCCGCCGCCCAGTGTTGGGAAGCTGTTGACGGTGATCCCCGGCGTCTTCATGTCCAGCGCAAACAGGCTGATCCCACGATGCTTGACCGCTTGTGGATCAGTGCGCGCCGCCAGGTACATGTGGGTTGCGACCTCCGCCGAGGAGGTCCAGATCTTGTGGCCATTGACGATGTATTCATCACCCGACTTAACGGCCGTCGTGCGCAACGATCCAAAATCGGATCCCGCCATGGGTTCGGAAAATCCCTGGCAGAACATCGCATCGCCGGCAGCGATCATGGGCAGATATTTGCTCTTTTGCGCGGCGGTGCCGAACAGCATCAACGAGTTGCCAAAGACCTTCACCGAAAGCAGGTAGGCTGAAAGCGGAGCGCGCGCGTAGCCCAAAGCCTCATCGACAATCGCTGTCTCAACATGGGTTGCGCTGCGCCCGCCATATTCAACGGGCCAATGGCGGCCAATCCAGCCGGCCATGCCAAGTGCTTGGAAAAACGCCCCCGAGTCGCCGTCGCTCATTGTGCCCTGGCGTTCAAGTCCACGCACCGTCGAGGGGATTGTCTTGTAACAAAAGTCCAAGGCCTGACCACGCAGGTCGGCGGCTTCGGCTTCCGTTGGGATGATGCGCATTCGCCTCCCGAGCTCCTGTCTGTGCGGACTTGTGCCGCGTTTTTGTCGATCAGGGTCGTGTTGCGCCCCGCCAACTCGCAAGAGGCTTACGCTTGGCGATCCGGTTTCGTAATTGAAAAAAACGCAATGCCTTTGAATAGAATCGACATGACGCGGCGCCGGCTCGCGCGATACAACAATCGGAGAATAACTTATCTGGCATCCATGAATTGTAAGCTTTCGTCAACGGCGAAGAACTTGTCATAATCGCGACGACACGTGAACAACTTCGTTGTTGCGATCTATGCGAAAGCAATCTCTCGACTTCAGATAGCGTTAAATCTGCGCATCTATTGCGCGGCAACATCTCGGACTGCCACGTCGATACGGCCAACCCGGTGGATCAAGCATGGATAGACGTTTTACCGTTGGCATAGTTGGCGCCGGCGCCATGGGGCGCGGGATCGCGCAGATCGCAGCGGAAGCCGGGAACAAGGTTCGAATTTTTGATATCGACCCTGAAAATGTGGGCAATGCCATATCCTTTGTCGGCGACATGGTGCACCGACGGATGGAGAAAGGCCGCCTGTCGGCAAAACAGGCCCAAAACGCACTGAATTCACTGAAAGCGGCATCGTCCTTTGCCACCTTTTCAGATTGCGACCTGGTCATAGAGGCAGCAGTTGAAGAGCTGTCGGTCAAACATGACATCATGGCGAGGCTGGAGGCCCAGGTTTCCAGAGATTGCGTTCTGGCCACCAACACCTCTTCATTGTCGGTCACAGCCATAGCCAGTGCTGTTTCAACACCTGAGCGCGTTGCAGGTTTTCACTTCTTCAACCCGGTTCCTGTCATGAAGCTTGTCGAGGTCATCGGCGGTTTGAAGACAGCACCGCATGTGCTGGACCTGCTCTGCGGCTGGGCCGTGCAGATGGGTCATCGACCTGTGCGCACAGCCGACACGCCCGGCTTTCTTGTCAACCATGCGGGTCGTGCCTTCAGCACAGAGGGCCTACGCATCCTGTCGGAAGGGATATGTGGCCACCAGGACATCGACATGGTGATGACGCAGGCGGCCGGATTTCGCATGGGGCCGTTCGAACTGTTCGACCTCACGGGGCTGGATGTTTCACACGGCGTGATGGAATCGATCTATCACCGCTATTACGAAGACCCACGCTACCGTCCAGCGCCAATAGCTGCGCTGCGGGTTGCCGGCGGTGTGCTCGGTCGCAAGACAGGTGGTGGCTTTTACGCCTATGACGGCGACACGGCACAGCGTCAGCCAGAGCCGGCAGCGCTCGATTGGGCAAAGTTGCCCTGTCCCGTCTGGGTCTCACCAGTGGACCCAGATAGCCGCGACAGGCTTTGCGCGATACTTGGCTCCATAGCCGATATCGAGCTGGAGCACGGGACCTCGCCCACCAGCCACGCCTTGATCCTCGTCACCCCCTTTGGACACGACGCCACGCAAAGTGCTGTCGACCAGGGACTGGATCCGCGTCGGACAATCGCGGTGGACATGTTGTTTCCCGATGCCCGACGGATCACGCTGATGCATTCGCCGGCCACCACATCAGAAATACAGATTGCGGCTTGCGCCCTGTTTGCAGCGCTTGGACGCAAGGTCACCATGATCCACGATAGCCCCGGCTTCATCGCCCAGCGCATGCTGGCAATGATCGTCAACACCGCCAGTGAAATCGCCGGTCAAAGGATCGCAACGCCGCAACACATCAATGACGGCACAATGCTTGGGCTTGGCTATCCGCATGGCGCCCTGGCGCTCGGCGATGTGATCGGCCCAAACAGGATACTGCAGATCCTGACGAATCTTTCGGAGCACTACCAGGACGGTCGCTATCGGCCGTCCCAATGGCTACGCCGTCGTGCGTTGCTGGGCCTCTCCATTGAACATCCCGATCGGCTCTGAGCTCGCCGAGATGCACCAGTCCTATTTCGGGGACACCGCCCCTTCGTCGGCGCAGATGGTTCTCAACCAGGCGCGAAACTGCTTCACATGGGTGAGCACAAGCGAGCGCGGCGGCGCCACCAGATAATACCCCGCGCCTGTGGCGATCCGGATATCGACTGCGGGGATGAGTTGGCCGCGCTTTATCATCACCGACGAAAACGGCGTCCGCTCCATCGCAATGCCCAGACCCTCATCGGCTGCCTGCAGTACATGAGACCGTTTGTCGAACATCAGCTGCGGCGGGCCGATATTGGAGGCATCGACCCCGACCGCCTCAAGCCAGATACGCCATTCATCGGGTGTGTAAGAACAGGCGATCAGTTTGTGGCGCAAGATATCGGTGGGAGATGTGATTGCCCCATGGGTTTCGATGAACTTCGGCGAACAAACGGGAAATATCTTCTCGTCGATCAGTTTTTCGGTGGCATTGGGATTGTCAGGTTTGCCGTCGAAAAACGCGATCGCCAGATCGATGTCCGTTCCCGACAGATCGACATCGTCCTGCATGGTGTGGGTGCGGATGGAAATGTCGGGGTTGGTGGACATGAAATCCGCAAGTTGCGGAATCAGCCAGGACTGCGCCAGAGATTGAAACAGATGGATCTTCAACACACCGTGCTGGCGGGTGCTCAAGACAGCAAGCGTTGCGGCTTCGATGCGATCAAGCGCATCGCCAAGTCCGTCGACGAATTTGCGCCCGATCGGCGTCAGGATCAGGCCGCTGGCGGTGCGTGTGACAAGCTTTGCAGACAGGAAAGTTTCAAGCGACTTGACCTGATGGCTGACGGCGGAGCTCGAGATCAACAACTCGTCCGCCGCGTCCTGCAACGTCCTGCGGCGCGCCAGTGCCTCAAAGGCACGAAGGGCCGCAAAGGGCGGGAGTTTTCTTGCCATGATCATTCCTTGCCAGCGACAGACACGCTTCAATCAGCACTCTTACATCAACACCGCTCGCAATGGACGATCCAGCCTGGGCGCCGCCTGTGGTCCTCACCCCTCCAAAACCAATTGGGTGTCTGTGTGCCTGTGATCAATAGCCTGCTCCAGCCAACCGACACGCAGATGCGGAACCGAGCGCATCAGCTTGCGCGTATAGGCATGGCGAGGTGCGCGCAGCGTGCTTTCGGTTCCACCTTGTTCGACGACGTGGCCGCGGTGCATCACCGCAACCTCGTCGCAGAGGGCGGCTACGGTTGAAATGTCATGGCTGATCATCACGAAAGTCAGGCCTAGATCTTCCCGCAAGCTCCAGATCAGATCGATGATGGCATTGCGCACCACCGTATCCAGTGCCGACGTCACTTCATCACACAGCACGACCCGCGGTTGACCGGCAAGGGCGCGCGCCAGATTTATGCGCTGCTTTTGCCCGCCCGACAATTCGCGCGGCAAACGCCTTGCCACATCGGCTGGAAGCTTCACCTTGTGCAGCAGATCAGCGATCCGATCGTCAACAGCACTGCCTGTTTCGCCGGTGATGTATTGAATCGGTCGGCGCAGGATCTTGTCGATCGTATGAGCGGGATTGAGGGCGACATCGGCCATCTGCATCACCATCTGCACCCGACCAAGCTCTGCCCGAGTGCGGCTTTTCAAGTCGGGTGAGAGGCTTGCGCCATCAAGAAGGACCTGCCCCTGGTAAAAGCGCGTCAGCCCACATATGGCGCGCGCGAGCGTCGACTTGCCCGATCCGGACTCACCGATGACGGCGTGGATTGATCGCGCCTTGATGTCCAGATTGATGTCTTTCAGCACTTTGACGCTCGGCTCGCCCTGCCTGTTGGTGGCGCCGTAACCGACGCAAAGATCGCGGATGCGCAACACAGGATCGCCTTCAGTGGGCATCATCTCGGCATGTTTACTGCTGTCAGAAATCAGCACAGTAGCTGGTCGCTTGGGCAGTTTTGCCGTCTTGCTGGCGATTTCAGGATCGCTGGCTGCGATCAGCAGCTTTGTGTAGTGATGCTGAGGCTTGTTGATCACCTGCTCGACCGTGCCATGCTCGACAATCTCGCCAGCCTGTAGCACGACGATTTCATCGGCGATCTGGGCAACCACAGCGAGATCATGCGAAACATAAACCGCGCCGATGCCGTGGCCCTGGATCAGGTCCTTGAACGTCTTGAGCACATCGACCTGGGTTGTGACGTCAAGCGCGGTTGTCGGTTCGTCAAAAACGATGCACTCAGGCCCAGCCGACATCGCCATAGCCGCCATCAGCCGCTGCAACTGGCCGCCGGAGACCTCATGGGGATATCTGTCTCCGATAGTGGCAGCGGCGGGTAGCTGAAGCTCTTCATACAACTTGAAGACATGGGCCTGACGCTCGGCCGCTGTGCCAAGTGCGTGGATGCTTGCCGTTTCGGCGACCTGAAAGCCGATCGTCAATCCAGGATTGAACGCTGCGGCCGCACTTTGCGCGACATAGGCGATGCGTCGCCCCCTGAAGTCGCGCAAGGCATGGCCGCTCAAGGCCAGGATATCGGTGTCGCCGAATGTCACCGTGCCGCCAGTCACGCGCAAACCGCTGCGGACATAGCCCAAGGCGGTCAGCGACACTGTGGTCTTGCCTGACCCCGACTCCCCGATCAGTGCCACGACCTTGCCTGGCGCCACGTCAAACGAGATGTCCTTGACGATCGCAGCGCCCGTATCGTCCCGGCATATGGTCAGGTTTTTGAAGCTCAGGTGGTTTTTCATCAGATCAGCTTGCCCACAATGTGCTGGCCGGAGCGCGTCGCCAGATCGTCAACGATCAGGTTCAGGCCGATGGCAAAACTGGCGATCGCCATGGCAGGAAAAATCGGCGTGAAAACACCCGATGTCAGCCCGGTCATGTTTTCGCGCACCAAAGTGCCCCAATCGGCAAGCGGTGGCTGGACGCCTAGTCCAAGGAAGCTGAGTGCACTGAGAAACAGGATCGCAAAGGTCAGGCGCATGCCGAAATCGACGAGCAACGGCGCAAAAATATTAGGAAGCACTTCATGGGCGATGATCCACCAGCGTCCCTCGCCTCGCGCTTTTGCCACCACGACATAGTCCAGTTGCGCCTGGTCCATGGCCAGTGCTCGCGAGACACGAAAGACGCTGGTCGAGTAGATCAGCCCGGTGGTGATGACCAATACGGGGATATGCGAGCCAAGCGCAGCGATGATCACAAGTCCCAGTATGGTTGTGGGAAAGGACAAAAACGCATCGTTGACCCGGCTCAACGCCATATCGACCCATCCTCCGGCCACGGCCGCAAACACCCCTAAGAACGTGCCGACGCTCGAAGCGATCATCGTCGCGATCAGCGCCATGACCAGCGTCAGTTGAGTGCCGACCAAAAGCCGTGAGAAAAGATCGCGGCCGAGGTAATCCGTCCCAAGTAGAAACTGCAGCGACGGCGCAAGAAAACCCTCATCGGAGACGAACTCGGTTGGGTCGTAAGGTGCAACTAACCGGCCCGCGATAGCGATAAGCAGCCAGAACACCAAGATTGCCACTCCGACGTAACCCGCAGCGCCAAGACGTGCAGCCTTTGCTGGCACTGCTACGATGGCTGGCTCGGAAGAAATCGATGTTTGCATGTTGTGGTTCTCCTGTCGGTGCTTAATGGCCGCCGCGACGCAGCCGCGGATTGGCGAGAATTGCCAGCACATCGGCGACCAGCATCAGCACTGTGTATGAGGCACAAAAGATCAGCGCGCAGGATTGCACGACCGGGAAATCACGGCTGGCCACAGCGTCGACCAGCAGCTTGGCAAGGCCGGGATAAGCAAAGATCGTCTCAACGATCACAACGCCGCTCAGCAGATAGGCCAGGTTAAGTGCCACGACATTGGCGATGGGGCCGATCGCATTGGGCAACGCATGGGTGAAGATGATCCGCCAGCGCGAAACGCCTTTCAGCAGGGCCATTTCAATGAAGGTGCTGCCCAAGATGTTCAGCACGGTAGCCCGCGTCATCCTGGCCATCTGCGCGGTAATCGAGGCCGAAAGCGCCAGTATTGGCAGCACCATGACCGAAAACAGATGACCAAACGACGTGAACTCGGTGGTGTATGAAACAGCCGGAAACCAGCCCAGCTTGATGGCAAAGATCATCACTAGTATCGTCGCCATCAGATATTCCGGCACCGAGACCAGCACCAGCGAGCCTATCGTGACAGCCCGGTCGCCGGCACTGCCTGGAAAGGTTGCCGCGACCAGCCCGATCAAAAGCGCGAAGGGCACTGCTATCGCCGCTGTCAGGCCGCCCAGCAGCAGCGTGTTGGACAATCGGTCCATGATCAGCTGCGTGACATCGGCGCCGCTGGCCAGGGACTGGCCGAGGTCGCCCGAGACGAAGCCAAACAGCCAATCGCCATATTGTTCCCATAACGGACGGGTCAGGCCGAGCTTTTCGCGCAATGCCGCAATGGTTTCAGGCGTGGCGGACTGACCAAGCACGGCTTCGGCCACGTCGCCAGGCAAGATGGCCGAAGCGGCAAACACCAAAATGGAGACGAACCAAAGCGTAAAGATCCCGGCGCCGGCTCGTTTAAGTATGAGCGTGGCAAACAAGGCCTGCCCTTTCATCGTTCAGAAACAACCACCTCAAACGTCTCCGGTTCAACCCGGAGAGCGCGAGACGTGTTCAATTGCGCAAGCAATTATTGGAATGGATCGACAAGAGCTGCGGGCAAGTCCCGCAGCCCCACTTTGATCACTGATCGAGCCAGACGCTCTCGGCAAAGTAAAGCCCACCAAGATAGCCGAGCGGGATTGCATCTATGCCTTTGACCTTGGTGGTCGTCGCATCGACAAAATCGAAGAACAGCGGGATGCCATAGCCGGCGGATTCATTGCTGATCAGCTGGACAGCGCCGTAAAGCTCCTTGCGACGCTTCTGATCGGTCTCGCCCCTCGCCTCGGCGATAAGACCCGCCAACTTCTCGTCTTTGATGTGCGTCTCGTTCCAGGCTGCCCCCGGCATGAAGGCCAGTGAAAGGATCATGTCGTAGACGGGTCGCGGGTTCCACTCCGCCGCATAAAAGGCGCGCTTCGCCCAGATGTTGGACCAGAAGCCGTCAGCCGGCTCGCGCCGCAGGTTCAAGGTCAGCCCAGCCTTCGCCGCGGCTTGCTGCATCGTCAGACCAATATCGATGCCGCCAACCGAAGCCTCGGATACATGCATGTCGATGGTCTGGCCAACCATGCCTGCCTTGTTGAGGTGGAACTTTGCCTTGTCGAGATCCATCGTGCGCTGCGGGATGTCGGCATTGTAGTAAGCGCTGTCGGGATGGAAGATATGGTCGTTTGCGATAACGCCGTACCCGTGGAACGACGTCTTCAAAAGCCGTTCGCGGTCAATCAGGTACTTCATCGCCAAGCGCAGGTCATTGTTGTCAAACGGCGATTGGTCCATTTGCATCGACACGCACGGAAAGCCAGCAGAGGGCGTGCGGAACACTTCTGCGGTGCCGCTGCCTTCGATGACGGCAAGCGTGTTCTTTTCAACCTTCAAGATAATGTCCGCCTGGCCCGAAACCAGCGCGTTGGTGCGCGCGATGCCGTCATTGATCCCAAACACTTCGATGGAATCGACATAGGCGCCGGGTCGGTGGTAGCTCGCGTTTCTTTCGCCGAGGGTTTTGACGCCCGGGCGGAATTCCTTGAGTTTGTAAGGGCCGGTGCCATTGCCGCCGTCGGAGAATTCGGTAGCTCCGTCGGCGACGATGACGAAATGGGCCGTTGCCAGGACCAGCGGCAAATCAGCATTGCCATCGGTCAAAACGAACTCAACCTCATGGTCAGTCGTGGCGGTGACGGAGGCGAAAGTGTCGGCAATCGCCTTGGCAGCCGATCCGGTCTCTGGGACCTTGTGTCGGTTCATCGAATAGACGACGTCATGGGCCGTAAAAGCCTTGCCGTTGTGGAATTTCACGTCCTTGCGGATCTTGAAGACCCAGCGCTTGGCGCCGTCGAAAGCTTCCCAGCTCTCGGCAAGATCGGGCTGCGCCTGGACCTTCACATCGGGGCGGGTCAACGCATTGTAAAAGGTGAAGCACCTGAAGTAGTCATTGGCGAAAACGGCCTTGGCCGGGTCCATGGTGTCGTTGGCGCTGCTTGCGTAGCTCGCAACTCGCAAGTGGCCGCCCGTCTTGGGCTGGGAGGCATAGGCCTTGCCGATGAGGCCAAAAGTCGAGCCGGCTATAAGGGACGTTGCGGCAAACAGGCCCTTGCCAAACTGGCGTCGCGACAAGGCAACGTTCACAAGATCGTCGTTGTTCACAGTGTTTTCCTCCCGTGTTTGTATCCTGCACAGATTGCCGTTCGCTCCTCCACGTCCGGCAGTGCGTAGCTGGCATTTGTTGTGCCCATCCAGCTAATGAATTACTTTCAATCCTGTTGAATGTGGAACCTGCCCGCTTCGACTGCAGGTTTCGTTTTTCATAACATTCTCAATTGCTTATGTAGGCATCATACTGCGGGCATGCCGTTTGCGCCTTGCGATTTGAAGCGCGCGCAGGCAACGAGCCGCACCGCGGCTATCCAACAACGGTGACAGGCCTAGCAATCGGCACCGCGTGACAGTGCCGCAAACTTCGGGCGAAGATAGGCCTCGACGCCTTCCTTGCCATTTTCACTACCAAATCCGCTGTCCTTGGTGCCGCCGAAAGGCGTTTCGGGATACATCGTTGCGAAGTCGTTGATCAGCACCATTCCGGCTTCTAACCCGCTCACGAGGCGTTCAGCCACGTCGCTGGTGTTGGTGAACCCGTAAGCGGCCAGCCCAAAGGGCAAGCTGTTTGCGATGTCGAGCGCTTGGTCCAAGCTGTCATAAGCGCAGATCGCGGCAACCGGGCCGAACGGCTCTTCGCGCATGATCCGAGCCATTGGCGGCACATCAGACAGGACTGTCGGCGGGAAAAAGAAACCAGGTGCCGTGCCCTCTTGCCCACCGGCCCGCAAATTAGCACCGGCCTGCACCGCATTGCGGACCAGCTCTGCAACCGCCGCCACCCGTCTCGCATTGATCAACGGGCCGATTGCTCGAGCTTTAGCCGCCACGACAAAGGCACTGGTGAACCTTTCCAGCACCGATCGATGTACGATGAAGCGACTTGCAGAGACACAGACCTGACCCGCATTTCGGAACTTGTGTTCTGCGCAGAGCATTGCTGCCCGCTCCAGGTCGGCATCGGGGCAGATGATGACAGGCGCATGGCCTCCAAGTTCCAGGGTTGCCTTTTTCAACGCCTGCCCTGCCTGCGCCCCGATTATGCGTCCAACGGCAACCGAACCCGTGAACGAGACCTTGCGGATGACAGGCGAGGAAATCAGATAGCTTGAAATCTCTGCAGGGTTGCCAAATACCATGTTGAGCGCGCCGGCGGGCAGCCCCGCCTCGTGCAGCGCGCGGGCCAGGGCTGCCGCGCCAGCCGGTGTTTCTTCCGATGGCTTGACGATGACCGAACAGCCCGCGGCAAGAGCTGGAGCGATCTTGGCAACGGGCTGATAGATCGGAAAATTCCACGGCGTCAAAGCAAGCACCGGGCCGATCGGCTCGGGCAGAACCATCAGCCGCTCGCCGGGCCGGCGCGCGGGGATCACCCGACCGTAGATGCGCTCCGCCTCGCCGGCGTTCCAGCGCAGGACTTCGGCGGCAAAACGCACTTCAGCCTCGGCTTCATCGAGCGGCTTGCCCTGTTCAAGATGGATATGCCCGCCAATAGTGACAGCACGCGCATCCAGAATATCGGCGGCGCGGCGCAAAACCATGGCTCGATCATGCCCTGGAGTACCGGCCCAAAGCCGAAAGCCGCTCAGCGCCGCCGCCAACGCGTCGTCTAGATCCGCTTGTTCGGCAACAGCACAGTGTCCGACGGCAAGTCCAGTTGCCGGGCCAATAATTTCTATCCCTATGCCACTGCGCGGACGCCAAGCCCCGCCAATGAAGAGCTGTATGTCGGGGTATGGAATTTCCACTTTTGTCGACGTCATTACCGGTCACCTTCCGCAAGATTTGCAGTCGGGTGGACTGATCGGCCTCAACTCCAAGAGGTTCAATTGAATAGAATTGGGCCCCAGTGCAGAAAATTGGCGAACCCCAAGGGGCCGGCGAACTGAATTCGTTGGTTTGTCGGCAACCGAACGTGCCGATCCAAAACAAAGATTCTTTCATCGGGCCTGAATGCAATTCGATTGTCCGGCCCAAGTTGATGCGGCTACCGATGCTCCCAGACTGCGCCTAATCGGGAGACGGACCGTGACGAGAACTGGTGGAAAAATCTTGGTGGATGCCCTCATCAAGAACGGCTGCTCGACGATTTTTGGCGTACCTGGTGAAAGTTATCTGGCTGCCCTTGATGCAATGACCGACCAGACCGACAAACTGGCTTATGTCAGTTGCCGACATGAGGGCGGCGCGGCGTTCATGGCGATAGCCCATGCTGATTTGACCGGCGAGACAGGCGTCTGCTTCGTGACACGCGGTCCAGGCGCCACCAACGCATCCATCGGCGTCCACACGGCGTTTCAGGGCTCTACTCCAATGATCTTGCTTGTTGGCCAGATCGCCCGTGCGCATCGCGACAAAGAAGCTTTCCAGGAAATGGACTATCGCCGTGTCTTTGGCCAGATGGCGAAGTGGATTTGTGAGATCGATAGCGCCGACCGCATCCCCGAACTGGTCAACCGCGCCTATCGTGTAGCCCGCTCCGGCCGTCCGGGCCCAGTGGTACTGGTGCTGCCCGAAGATATGCTTCGCGAAACCAGCGATGTGCCTGATCTGCCAGCGGCCAAATATACCCCGGTCGCGCCTTCGGCTACCGACATGGCCAGCATCCGCGACTTTTTAGCCGACGCCAAACGCCCGCTGATCCTGCTCGGCGGCAATGGCTGGAGCGAAGCCGGCCATCGCGCCATGATCACTGCAGCCGAGAAGCACGATCTGCCGGTTTGTGTTGGATTTCGCCGACACGGGCTGTTTCCAAACGACCATGACAACTATGTCGGCAACCTTGGTTTCGGCGGTACGCCGGTGCCCAATGACTATGCGCTCACGGCTGATGTCATCGTAGCCATCGGCAGCAGGCTGGGCGATGGGGACACGTTGAAATTTCAGCTGATCAAATCGCCCCAACCCGAAAACACACTGATCCACGTTCACCCCGGCGCCGAGGAACTCGGCCGTCTCTACAATGCACAAATGCTGGTTCAGGCCGACCCGAATGCATTCGCCGAGGCACTTCTGGAGATGGCGCCGCTACGGCCTGTGGCCTGGGGCGCTGCCCGGAAGGAATTGCGGGCGCAATATCTGCAGATGATGGATCTGCCGCCGCAAAGGGGTCCGGTCGACATGGGCGAAGTCATGCGCTTTCTCAACCGGCGCCTGCCAGCAGAAACCGTGATGACCACGGGCGCGGGCAATGCCGGCGACTGGCCGAACATCTACTACTCCTATCGCTCGTACCGTTGCGGTCTGGCGCCGGTATCTGGTGCGATGGGTTTTGGCGTGCCGGCCGCGGTCGCAGCCAAGATCGTCGATCCCACCCGGCCGGTGGTCAACATCGGCGGCGACGGCGATTTCCTGATGAACGGACAGGAACTGGCGACGGCCGCGCAACATGGCGTCAACCCGATCTGCATCGTCGTCGACAATGCAATGTACGGCACCATCCGCATGCACCAGCAACGCCGTCATCCCGGCCGCCATACCGGCACCGAACTGGAAAGCCCGAACTTCGCCAAACTAGCCGAGGGTTACTACGGACATGGCGAGACGGTGACCCGCACCGAAGATTTTGCACCTGCCTTCGAACGGGCCTGGGCAAGCGGCAAACTGGCAGTGATCCATGTTGTTGTCGGACCGGACAATTTTGGGCCGAACATGGACTTGTCAGACATCCAGCCGGCGTGAGGAGCATCCGATGCCACGACTGAACCCCGACCTCGACCGACTACGCCCTTCGGCGATTTCGGATGTTTTCGACATGGCCAACCGCCTGCGAGAAGATGGAAGAGAGCTTTTTGATTTCTCGGTCGGCGAACCCGATTTCGACACACCCCAAAACATCCGCGAAGCCGCCAAGGTCGCCATCGAAAGCGGGCAAACCCGCTACACAGCCGTTGACGGCACAGCGCTGCTGAAACAAGCCATCGCTGCAAAATTCCGACGCGACAACGGGCTTGATTTCTCCAACGATCAGATCGTTGTGGCCTCAGGTGCCAAGCCGCTGCTGGCGGTTGCCATTCAAGCTGTTGCCGGCCAAGGCGACGAGGTGGTGATCTCAACCCCGTGCTGGACATCGCATATCGGGATGATCGAGCTTGCCGGCGCTACTGCGCGATTGATGGAGACGGGCATTGAAACCGGATTCAAGATGACGCCGGAGCAACTGGCTCGAACATTGAACCCAAACACGCGCCTTTTGCTGCTGTGCTCACCCTCCAACCCGACAGGCGCGGTCTACACGGCTGACGAGCTTGCGGCCTTGGGCGACGTGCTTGCCGACTATCCCGATGTTTGGGTTCTGAGCGACGACCTCTATGAGCACATCGTGTTTGAAAAAGACCATTTCGCTACGATCGCTGCTGTCTCGCCCGCTGTCGGCAAGCGCACACTGACTGTGAACGGCGTGTCCAAATGTTATGCGATGACCGGCTGGCGAATTGGCTATGCAGGCGGCCCCAGCGAATGGGTCAAGGCAATTCGCAAGGTCTTCACCCAATCGAACGGTGGTCCATGCTCGGTCAGCCAGGCTGCAGCGATCGAAGCGCTGAACGGGCCACAAGCCTATCTGAGCGAATGGCTTGCGATCTATCGGCAGCGGCGCGACCTGGCACTCAGCCTGTTGCGCGATGCACCGGGCCTTGAATGCGCGGTGCCGGAAGGAGCATTCTACATCATGCCAAAATGCGCTGGGCTGCTTGGCCGCAAAACCCCGTCAGGCGGCGCGATCGAAAGCTCGGCCGATTTCTGCAGATACTTGCTGGAGGCCTTTGGTGTCGTGACTGTTCCAGGGGCCGGTTTTTTATGCGACCCCTACTTCCGAATTTCATTCGCCACGTCGGAAGACGTCATCAAGGAAGGCTGCGCGCGCATTGTCGCCGCTACACGCTCGTTGGCTTGAGTGGTAGCCGCGAGGTATGAGGCATAGGGTAATCCGAGATCGACCGAACAAGAAAGAGAGCAGAAACAGACGATGCGTTCAGGATTATGAACGAACTACCATGACAGCATCGCCGCTGATCAAGCAGCTGAACGTAGGCCGGGTAGGACGATGTCTCTAATCACTCAGGACGGTTACCCTGGCCGGCGGGGTCGCCAATACGGAAGTACCGATGGCCCGTATCAGTCGGTGATGCGACTAATAACCAGAGCGTCCACGGCCACCGCACGGGTTGGCAAGACAATTACCGGATTCAGGTCCAGCTCCACGATGCGCGGGCCTGCTGCAAGCCCCAGTTGCGCGGTCCGAAAGACCAAATCGACAAGCGCTTCCTTGTTCGATGGAGCAGCACCTCGGGCACCTTCAAGCAGCGGGGAAAGCCTGAGACTTGCGATCATTTCGCGAATGTCGTCCCTGTCTACAGGCAAAGGGCGCGTGGCGGCATCCTTCAGTATCTCGGCATAGATGCCGCCTGCTCCGACGGTGATCGTGGGGCCAAGGTCGGGATCCTGTGTCAGGCCAACGATCATTTCGACACCCGAGCCGATCTGCTCCTGCATCAAAACCCCTTCGATCCTGGCATCGGGAGCATGAGCCTTGGCCTTTGCAATCAGCACATCAAACACACTGGCAGCCATTGTATCGTCGGTTATTCCGAGCTCCACCAATCCGGCGTCCGATTTGTGCGCGATATCGGGCGAGGCAAGCTTCATGACGACCCGCCCGCCCAAATCCGCGAGCCTGTCGGCAGCTTCCGTGGGCGAGGTCACGAGGCATTCTTGCGCACGGTCTATCCCAGCACCTTCAAGCAGGGCGGCGGCCTGCCCGCTGTCAAGCAAGCCATTCTGTCGTAACGCTATCTGCTGGGCGACGGACAACGGCGTTGCTTGCCACGAGCGGCGCCGGAATGCCCCCTTCGCAGCCTCGTAGTCGGCCCGCGCGCGCATGGCGCGGAAGCATTTGCGGAACGAGCGGAAGATCGGCACGCCGGATTTGACCAGGTCACGATAGCCGGGACTGTCCGTCAGCACCGATCCCCATACCGCAACGATGGGCTTGGGTGAGCGGGGTGCAAAAGCCAGCACGTCGGCGGCGAAACTGTCGGAGAGCAGTCCAAGTGCTGCTGTCAGCCCAACCACGATTACGTCGACGTTGGGGTCAGCGGCGATGGTTTCGAGCACTTCGATACGCTGTTGCTGCGGGGCAGCGATGACAAAGCCGCCGCCATTGTCTATCGGATTGGAGACAGTGACGTAGTTGGGCAGGTAGGTGTAAAGCTTCTCAATCGTCGGCAGCGACATTTCGGGAAAGCTCACGCCATAGCTATCGGCCAGCTCGGCCATCAGCGTCGTTGAGCCCCCCGAAACCGAATAGAGCGCACAGTTGGGGCCCGGGCCCGCCCGCAGCTTGGCCAGCAGATTGGCTGTTTCGAGCAACTCGTCGAGATCGCGGACCCGGATCACGCCATATTGCTTGAACAAGCCGTTGATGACCGCATCCGCCCCAGCGAGGTGGCCGGTGTGCGAAGCGGCCATGCGCGCACCTCGCTCGGTCGACCCCATTTTCAGCATGACCACCGGCTTGTTCATTGCGTTCGCCGCCTCAAGCGCCAGCCTGAGCTTGGCGATCGACTTGAAGCCCTCGACATAGGCAGCGATGACTGACGTCTGCGGATCGTGGGCAAAGTAGTTGATGAAGTCGGCAACCTCGAGATCGACCTCGTTGCCTACCGTCACCCAGCGCCGAAAGGCTGCCCCCATGGCGACGCCCTCGACAACGGGCCGGCCGTTGAAGCCGCTTTGGGTGACCAACCCGATCAGGCCGCCGCGATGATGCTCGGGTACGGGAAATTGCTCGAAGGTATTGTCGTTGGTGTTCGGCCCGATGACGCGCACGCCATGTTCGCGCGCCGCCTCGGCGACCTTGGCCTCAAGAGCAGCACCTTCAGCACCCACTTCCGAAAAACCGGAGCTGAAGACAATGACGTCGCGCACGCCGCGGCGACCGCAATCGGCGATCACCTGCGGAACGATCGCCGGCGCCACCTTGACCACGGCGAGGTCGATGTAGTCAGGCACCTCTGCCATCGAAGTGAAGACGGGTACGCCGCCGGCCTCGCCACCGCGCGGATTGACGTAGCAGAATCGAACATCCTCGCCGAAGCGCCGAAACCAGCTGTGCGCCTGCGGCGACGCATCGACACGGCCGACATAGGCGATCCCGGTCTTCTTGCGGAACATGCGCTGGAGATCGGCCAGACTGAGATCGAGTTCGTCGCGGGCGTGCCGGATTGCCTGTGGCATGGTCTGCATGATGTCGGGGTCTTTCGGTAGGGTTTTCGGATTGACGGGCAATTGGCCTAGGCCAAATGGCCGAATTCAAGTTCCTGGTGAGGTGCCAAGCTGCGCACGAAACGCTCTGCGTCGGCATACCGGCGCAAGGAGAGGAGAGCGCCATGGGATCCGCGGCCAGCACGGCGAGACGGGCGGAGTTGGGATTCGAAGAACCCAACGAACTGCTGCGGGGCGTCACCAACGACCGTTCTGGCGGTGTGGTGAAATCCAGTCTGCGCGTGCTTTCTGTACTCGAATACTTCCAGGCCAATCCGCGGCCGGCGCGAACGACCGAGATCAGCCGTGCGCTCGCCATCCCCAACTCCAGCGCCGACGACATTTTGAAGACCTTGGTGCGCACTGGCTACCTCGCCTTCGACCCGCGCCAGAAGGTCTACCTGCCATCCTACCGGATCGTCACGCTCGCCCGGCGCCTCGAAGGTTCCTTCTTCGGTGGTACGGCGGTTTCCGACTTGATGGACGAGGTTCATCGCCGCACCGGTCTGACAGTGTGGCTGTGTATGCAAAACGACCGCTGGGTCCAGTGTTCGGCGATCATTCCCGGCTCCGATTTTCACGCAGGCGTCCATGTCGAAGGCTTTACCGATTACGACTGGTCGACAGCGGCGGGCATGGCGCTTTTGTCGGGCAAGCCGCAGGAGATGGTGGTGGAGATTGCCAAGCGCATGTTCCGCACCGAACCGCCGGCCAGGCGCACAGCCAGCGTGACAGCACTGCTCGACAAGGTCAGATCGGTTCGCAAACAAGGTTATGCCACCTCCCGCGGCTTCTCGGCGGAAGGCGTGACCGCGGTCGCGGCATCCTTCCAGTCGAAGTTCATGCGTATCCCGGTCGCCGTGGGGCTTATCAGCAACGCCCCCGAGGAGAGCCCCGGCACGGCTGCGCTAGGGTCCACCCTCAGGCAGATAGCGACCCGGCACCAACGCCTCGCGGAATTGCACCGGGCCAATGACGACCTGCCTATTTCGCCGGAATGGGAATTCCCGCGGCAGCAATGAAGCCCTGGTCGACAACGCGATCCTCCGGCATCAGCTCGCTGTAAGACAGCACCTCGGGAATGAGCGCGTAAGTCTTTTGCAGGCGCATGGCGAGATCGGCCGGCATGTAGAGATTAGGATCGAAGGTCAGCGAGACACCCTTCTTCAGCGTCTCCTCGGGCAGCTGCAGTTCCTCGAGCATGATCTTCATGATCTCAGGGTTGTTATGGTAGTCGCCCTGGAGATAGGTGCGCGTCGTGCGTACCAGCGCCCGCATCACCGCCTCACCGACGTCGCGGCGTTCCTTGAGCAGGCGCGGGCCAAAGCTCCACGAGCCTGCCGACATCTCCGGTCCCTGGACGAAGGCCAGCGACACCTTGGATTCATCAGCCTTCTGCCAGATGGAATCGATCAGATAACCGAAATTGACGGCACCGTTCTCAAGCGCCACCAGGATGTCCGGCGAAGCCATGGTCTGGAACTTCACGTCCTTGAGCGACAGGCCGACTTTCTCCAGTTCCGTCTGCAGGAAGTAGGAGGCCGTCGAGCCAAGGCCGATGGCGCTGGCGACGGTCTGGTCCTTGAACAGATCGACGGTGAACTTGCGGCCGTTGAGAAAGGCGTTGTTGGCCCAGATCCCCTGCTTCGACGCCGGCGACTGGACGAAGAGCGGCGCCACCACACGAATGTCGGCCCCACTGGCGATGGCGTTGAAGACGGCCGCGCTCGGCTGGCCGCCAAGCACGTCAGCGCGACCTGTGGACAGGAGCACGATGCCGTCGCTCGACTTGGCGAAGGTGTATTCGATGTCGATGTTTTCCTTGTCGAACTCACCCATTCGCTCGGCAAGGAGCATCGGTATGTATGCCTCGACCTTGGCGGTCATGGCGACGATCACCTTCTCGCGCTGCGGCAGTGGCTTGGGCGCGTCAGAGCCCTCGGCATGGACGCCGAAGCTGACCCCGATCATGGCGGCGGCAAGCGCCAGCTTCTTCCATAGAGATTTCATTGCTTCCTCCCTGTTGATCCTCTTGGCCGCCGGCCTCCACCGGTCGGCAAACTCATCATCAGCCGGCGTCGTAGACCAGCTTCCAGCTCGACCCGGCGAGTTGCCTTATGCGCGGTCCACCGAAGTGGAATGCCGGGTCGCTAGGTGGCTCGGCGAACGAGATGACCGCTGTATCCGGAGCTGGCGGCAACGCCGCCCAGATCCGCCTGCCGGCTGTGTCGATGTCGACGCGATTGGCAATGTTGCGCTTAAGGCTCGCCACGCGCGGATAAAGCTCGGGATCGACTTCGGATGCGGCGCGCAGGGCCGGCGTGTCGACGCCGCCCGGCCGCACGGCCACCACCCACGGTCCGGTTCCGCCGCGGCTTTCACGCTCGCGCGCGACAACTTCGACCCAGTGTTCGATCGCAACCTTGGAGGCACAGTAGGTGGCAAGACCTTCGAGCGCAGCCACCGCTGCACCAGACGAGAGCATTACCAGTCCTGCCTCGTAGCCCGGACGGCAAGCGTCGAGAAACGCTTCGGCAAGCACGAAGGGTGCGGCGAGATTTGCAAGCACGCCCTTTTCATACGTCTGCGAGGAGACCTTGCCGACCACGCCGATCGCTTCGGAATAATATGCGTTGTGGATGAAGATGGCGCGTTTGCCGCGAAACGCAGCCAATTCCCGAATGAAATGGCCGCGGATACGATCCCACGTCGAGGGGTCGGCCAGGTCGAACGTGACGCTCTCGTAATCGGGGTGCTTGCGGCGCGACAGATTGATGACTCGGGCTTTGGCGAAAGGAACGTTGCGGGCAAGCCCGAGGCCGACGCCCTGCGTCGCACCGCTGATCCAGACGATAGTGTCGTGCATCGTTAGCCCTCCATCTCAGTTGCGCAGCACGACCGCGGAGGTCGGGCCCAGATCGCTTGAGCTCACAAAGCAGCAGTCGGCGTTGTCGACCTGCCCGGTCGAGCTGCCGCGCATCTGCTTCACGCCTTCGCTGATCATGTTGAACCCATGCAGATAGACCTCCGAGAGGCTGCCGCCGCCAGTGTTGACCGGCAGGCGCCCACCAAGCGCGATGCCGCCGTCCTCGGTGAAGGCCGCGCCTTCGCCTCGCCCGCAAAAGCCATAGCCTTCAAGCGTGAAGAACACCTCTGGCGTGAAGGCGTCGTAGAACTGCGCCACCTTGATGTCGGAGGCGCGGAAGTCGCTCTGGCGCCACAGCGACTTCGCGCAGGTCGCAGCCTGCGAGCGCATCGGATCGGCCGTGAAGTAGTTGGCAAGGATGGCACTGCCGCCGTCAAAGCCCTGAGCTGCGGCATGGATGTAGACAGGCCTGGTGCGGCAATCCCTGGCGCGCTCCGACGAGGTTACGACGAATGCGATCGCGCCGTCGGTCTCAAGGCAACAATCAAACAGGCACAACGGCTCGCTGACCCAGCGCGCGGCGAAATAGTCCTCGCGGCTCATCGGCTTGGCATACATGAAGGCATTGGAATTGCGATTGGCATGGCTTCGGAATGCCAATGCGACATTGGCGAGATGATCGCGGGTGGCCCCGAACTCGTGCATGTATCGGGTGTACATCACGCCGACCTCGTCGACCGGCCGGATGATGCCCCAGGGTCTTAACCAGGTGTCGCGGCTGCCCTGGATGCGCTGTTCCAGTTGGGCCCAGACCCGGCTTGCCCGGCCGCTGCGCTTGCGCGAGCGCCAACCAACCACGACGTTGGCCTGGCCGGTGGCGATTGCCATAGCGGCGTGACCGACAGTGCCGCAACCGCCATGACCGCCGGCGGGCATCTGCGCATAATAGGTCACCTCCTTCATGCCGAGGTCGCGCGCAATGTCATGCTGGAAGACATTTTCCATGTTGAGCGAACACAGCCCATCGACCTCCGACGGCGAGATGCCCGCGTCATCGAGTGCCGCCTTGATCGCCATACAGGCAAGCTGCTCCTCGCTCTGCGCCATCGCCTTGCCAAAAGCAGTCTCGCCAATGCCAACGATTGCCGTGCGGTCCTTGAGGAAGATCGTATCGGTCATGGCTTGAGACTCTCGGATGCGCGCGGCATCCAGCGCGGCAGAGTGATGTCGTCGGAGACGGCGGTGAAGGTGATATCGACCGGCAGGCCGATGCGGATGGCCGAAGCTGGAACGCTGTTGATGGAAGCGTCGGGTGCGGCGACCAGGCTGCCGACCATGCGGATATGTGGGCGTTCTTCGAGTTCGACGACGATCATCGGATATGGCACCAGATTTTGGAAACCTGGCAGCGTCGGGCCGTGGGCAATACCGAACGACCACACTTGCCCCCTGCCCGCCGCTTCGACCCATTCTGTTTCGTCATGGGCGCACTGAGCGCAGAACGGATGGGGCGGAAACTGACAATGGGAGCAGGCCTTGCAGCGTTGCACGACCAGGCGCTTGTCACGGGTCGCGTCCCAAAAACCCTTTGTGTCGGGATCGTCGCCGTAGGGCAAAGGGATGGCTGTCATGGTCTTGCCTCTGTCGGTTTGCCGAGGGCCGGCAATTCAATCGCCTCGAGTACCGGTTCACCTGCGAGCGCGACCTGGACGTCGACCTGTCGGGCACAGCCGGGACAATAGAAATGGCGGATGCGGAAACGCTCACTTCCGGGATAGCGATCGGTGATGGCCGATCGCTCGCCTGCCGCCGCTTCGTAAACGTCAAGGCAAGCATAGATGCCGGCACCCACGTTGCAGATGCCATGGCCGCAGCTGGCGCATACTACCTGTTCGCCGCCGGGCGCTTCGACAGCCCGGAAATGGCTGGAAAGTCGACGTCCGCTGACCGGACCTTTACCCTTGCGCGGCTTGCGACCGCCGAGCCGGGCCCTGAGGCGCGCTTGTCGCTCCGCCTCCGACGCGGCATAGTCGATCACTGCCCGGTCGTCGTCGAGGCGCAGGACCACCCCAAAGTCGCGCAACGCACCGCCGACGCTGACAAGGCCATCGAGCACATCAACAGCAACAGCAGTTGGATCGCGCTCGAGCGGATCGCCGAAGCCACCCCCGCCTTGCGAGGACGTGACCAGTATCTGATCGGGGTGGAGCCTGGTCGCAGCATCCGGCAGCCGAACATCAGTGACATCCGCAAGATCCGACCAGCCTTTCGAGTCTGCTATAGGCACGTCGCTGCTCATGATGGCAAAGCCGCTCGGCAATCCGGGCTCGCCACCGGCCGCCCCCATGGTCGCTGGATGCTGCAATCCTTGCGCCATGGACAACAGAGCGATCGAACGCTGCGTCTGATGCGGACGATAGGCATGCATCGCGCCGACACCGCCACGGCGCCTGCCCGGCCCGCCTGAATCGGCAAGTTCGCGGCGCGTCAGATAGAGCACCGGATAATATGCTTCGTTGGTTTCGAGGTTCGAGGGCGTAGCACCCGGTGACGTCGCAGTGCCTGATGTGTCGCTTCCATCGGCATTGCAGGTGGCGCCGCCGCCGCCGCTCAGCTCATCCAGAAACAGCGTGGTGAAGGGACTGCCATCGAGCCTGTGTCCGGAAATCGACATGCCACCGGCACCAGACGACTGCGACGACGCCATGGCCATGTGCGCATGCGCTGCCGAACCGTCGAGCAAGCGGGCCAGGCAACCGCTGACGCAATTGCGGATCGCCTGGGCCGAGGTACCCGTGCTCATCGCCACGCCAGCCGGCCATTCGGCATCGACCACAGACCGCTTGCGGGTGCGGAGGTCGATCGTCCGCCAGATGGCGCCCGGCATCCACGGCAGTCCCTGGCAGATATGGACGAGCACTGCCGCCATGGTGAAGTTGGCCAGTGTCGGATAGGTGGCGTTGACCGCTCCTGGCGCTTCATCGTCACTCGCGGTGAAGTCGAAGGTGAGCCTGTCGCCCGTCTTGGCCATGACGAGCCGGACCGCATAGACCTGGTTCGGCAGATAGTCGGCGCCGCTGCGCTGCTCATGCTGGATAAAAGAGTTTTCGCGCCAGACGCCGTCAGGCAGTTCGGCGAGGCGGCGGCGGAATGCCGCCTCAGTTGAAGCAAGCAGCCTGTCCATCGCCTCGACGAGGCCGCTGGTGCCATAGGCGGCGCAGAGCTCAAGCACCTGGCGCTCGGATGCACGGTTCGCCGCGATCTGGCCCAGCAAGTCGAGCGCGTTGAGCTCGGGCGTTCGGGTGCGGGCAAGATAGTCACGCTCGATATCGCGGCGGATGCGGCCCGCCTCGACGATCTTGATCGGCGGGATCGGTATGGCTTCGTCGAAAATCGAGCGGGCGGCATAGTTGAAGCCGCCGCTGACCGGCCCACCGACATCCGGCTCGTGCACTGTCGATCCTGCCCAGGCGACCAGCCGCTCGCCATCAAAGAACGGCGCCACCAGCGTGACGTCGGGCTGATGCAGGGTCCCGAGATAGGGGTCATTGGTGAGAAACTGGTCGCCGGGACCAATGCCCGGGTTTTCGCCGTAGCGATCAAGGATGTCGCGGACGATCAGGTTGAGCGAGGTTGATTGAACGAGAATAAATTTGCTGCATGAGACCACTGTGCCGTCGGCGGTCATGATTGCGGTGTTGAAGTCGCTCGCCTCGGACGCGATCTGCGAACCTGAGACACGGACAAGCGTCTCGCCGGCGTCGGCATTGATGGCCTCCAGCCGGTGGCGGATGATTTCGAGTTCGATCGGGCCGACCGTCATGCGAATTCCTCGATCCTGGACGACAGCGAGCGCGTGTGGGCAGAATACACGGCGATGGTGAGATTGCCGTCCTCGTCAATTGTCGCCATCTGGCCGGGATGGATCACTGCCGTTGTCTGCTCGGATTCGATGAAGGCAGGCCCTGATATCTCCGCGCGGGCGCCAAGTTCGTCCCACAAAAAAACAGGCGTTTCCCACTCACGGCCCAGGAACCAGGCCTTCCGGTACCGGGACGGCAGAGGCACGCCGCGCGTCAGCGCTGGAGCGGCATTGGGCATGGCAATCGGCATGCGCGCCTCGACAACGATGGCCGCGAGTTCGATGGCGCTTTTGGCGTGGGCTGAGCCCCGGCCCACGATCTGCTCGTAACGGGATCGGAATGCCGCTTCAGCATTGGCGATGTC
This sequence comes from Aminobacter carboxidus, assembly GCF_014863355.1. GTDB lineage: Bacteria > Pseudomonadota > Alphaproteobacteria > Rhizobiales > Rhizobiaceae > Aminobacter > Aminobacter carboxidus. The sequence continues at coordinate 431,051 of NZ_JACZEP010000005.1, forward strand.
GGCGCTTCCGAGCCGCGACACTGGTACTTCGATGTCGATGCGGTGCAATTGGCGGGAGAATTTCAAGCCGATCTTGCGCTTGATCTCGATGGCACCTGACAGGCCTGCCTCCACCAGCCCTTCAAATTCGCCTCGAGCGCGCTGCTCGAGCCGACCGAATGCTTCGATCTCGCCGTCGCGGAAATCCTGAAGCGGTCGGGCGGGAAGCTCGATCTCATAGGATGTCCGCAAATCGCTGGAGGCTGCACCCCAGGCGGAAAACTCCGGCGCAAGGCGCGGTATGACGATTGCCTTGACACCGATCTCGGCGGCGTAGCGCCCGACATGCTGGGGGGCCGCTCCGCCATAGGCGTAAAGCACGAAGTTGCGAGGATCATGACCGCGCTGAACGCTGGCACGACGCACGAGATCGGCCATCTGTGCATTGGCGACGCGCAATATCCCTTCGGCCGCCGCTTCAACTTCCAAGCCGAGCCTGCTGGCTAGCGGCGCAATTGCTGATCGCGCCGCTGCGCGATCGAGCGTGAGTGCACCGCCAAGGCGATCAAGATGGCCCAGAACAACGGCTGCATCGGTCACTGTGGGTTGCGCACCGCCGCGGCCGTAGCAGGCCGGGCCGGGCATCGAGCCCGCGCTTTGCGGGCCGACGCGCAACACGCCAAGCTCGGGATCGACGTAAGCTATGCTGCCGCCACCCGTTCCGATCGAAGAAAGGTCGATTGCCGGAACGGCAAGGCTGTGCCGGTCGATGCGTGGCCGTGAAGCGGCAGGCAAAGCGCCCCCCACGACTAGGCCGACATCGAAGCTGGTCCCGCCAACATCGGTGGCGAGCACATCGGCATGCCCGAGCCGTGCGCCGACCTGGCGAGCCGCCATGATGCCTCCCACCGGTCCTGACTGAAGCAGATGTACCGGTGCATCGCACAGCGAGCTTGCGCGGCGCACGCCGCCGCCCATGGTCACGATCAGGAACAGGCCGCCAAATCCCTCATTGCGCAGTGCCTCATCGAGCGAGGTCAGGTAGTCGCGGACAAGCGGCGCGACATAGGCATTCATGGCGACGGTCGCGGTCCGCTCGTATTCACCGATGCGCGGGGCAAGCTCGCTCGACAGCGTCACATGCAGGCTTGGCGCCTCTTCGGCGACGAGCTCGGCGAGGCGGCGTTCGTGACTGCCATTGACGGGCGACCACATCAGCGCGATGCCGATCGCCTCGGCACCTCGCGCAACGAGCTGGCGGATCGAGAGGCGGGCCTGCTCTTCGTCCAGCGGCACGATGACATTGCCGTCGACATCGATGCGTTCGCGCACACCGATGATGCGGCGGCGGGGAACAAGCAGCTCCGGCTTACGCCATTTGAGCGCATTGATGCTGTCCTCGTCGGGCAGGCCGTGCACCTTGTTGGAGCGTGCCATCGGCAGCGTCGCCTCGAAGCCTGCAGTTACAAGCAGGCCGACCTTGGCACCTGTACCCGTCAGAAGCGCATTGAGGCCAACCGTAGTGCCGTGCGACAGGATGTCGGTGGTGTCGAGGATTTCGCGCAGGCTCTTGCCTAGCGAGCGCGAGGCGACGCCAAGCGAGGTAATCACGCCTTCCATCAGCCGCCCGTGTGTCGTCAGCGCCTTGCCGACGCCGACGCGTCCATCCGCAGTCAGGATGACCGTGTCGGTAAAGGTGCCGCCAGTGTCGATGCCGACGATCTGCATGTGCAATCTCGCAAATCATTCTTCAAGATGCAGTCCGCCATCGGCCGAACGCCTGGCGCTCACCGTTCGTGGCCTGCTGTGACCGCCAGAAACCCGGCGCGGGATTGAAACAACATTGCGGAGCACAACTTTCGCCGCAGCGCATCCGCCGTCCAAAGCAGCAATGATTTCCACCACTTGAGACACGTCGATTAGGCGTCGAACGGAGCAGGCTGTCAAACGCAACCGGCAATTTTCCGGCTATCCGGAAAATCTGCGGAAGCGATTGTTTTGACGTTGCTGGCCGGCCTAGCCTTTCGTCCACGAATGCCTGCGGGCGCCCACCGAACTGCACTTCCTGACGGAGCGACAGATGAACTCATTGCGCATAACCGACGTTGCGACGGCCATGCCGCTGGTCGCCGAAGCAGCCGCCAAGATCGAGGTGCGGGGCGTGCGCAAGCGTTATGACGCCAACGGCAATGTCGAAGCGCTCGCCGGTGTCGACCTCAACATACGGAGCGGCGAATTCGTCTGCCTCGTTGGTCCGTCAGGTTGCGGCAAATCGACGGTGCTCAGGATGATCGCCGGCCTGCACAAGCCAAGCGAGGGCGAGATCCTGGTGCACGCCAGCGGCACGCGAGCGGTCCCCACCGCCATGGTGTTCCAGAATTACAATGTGTTTCCGTGGAAGACGATCCAGGCCAATGTCCGCTTCGGCCTGGAGATGACCGGCATGGCCGGCGCCGAGGCCGACAGGCGCGCGACCGCGTGGCTCGGCAAAATGGGTCTTGCCGACTTCGCCCACGCCTATCCGCCGGCGCTCTCCGGCGGCATGCTGCAGCGCGTCGCCATCGCCCGCGCCATGGCGGTCGAGCCCGAAATCCTTTTGATGGACGAACCTTTCGCCGCGCTCGATGCCCAGCACCGCCGTATCCTGCAGGACGAATTGCTGACGCTTTGGCAAGAGGACAGACGCACTGTCGTCTTCGTCACCCACAGCCTCGAAGAAGCGCTGCTGCTCGGCGACAGGGTCGTTGTGATGTCGGCGCGGCCGGGACGCATCATCGCCGAATTCGAGGTGCCGTTCGCGCGGCCGCGTGCGCCGGAAATCCGCGGTGAGCCGATGTTCGCCAAGCTCGAACAGGAAATCTGGAACCTGCTGCGCGAGCAGGTCGGCAAGCACGCTGCCTGAAAATCAAGATCGACGCGGAGGAGGCGACGAGCATGGAAAAGACCATCACTATCAGGCCGGGCGAAGCAGAGCGCGACCCGCGCGGTTATGCACGCCGGGCGCAAAGGCAGGAAAAGGTGCTGGCAATGGCCACGCCTGTCGTGTTCTTCATCCTCTGGGAGATCTGTGCCCGCGCCGGCCTTCTCGATTCCCGCTTTTTCCCTGCACCAAGCGCGATCTTCATGTCGGCGGTCGAGATGACGCGCACCGGCATGTTGCAGCAAGATGTGATGGCAAGCGCGCTTCGCGTGCTTGCAGGTTTCGCCATCGGCGTCCTCACCGGGTTGGGCGCCGCGCTGTTGCTCGGCCTGTCGCGCCTGACACGCGCAGCGCTGGAGCCATTCCTCACCGCGCTATACACGGTGCCAAAGCTTGCCCTGCTGCCACTGCTGCTGTTGATCTTCGGCCTAGGCGAACTGCCAAGCGTGCTGCTCGTCGGCATGACCGTGTTCTTCCTGGTCTGGATCCAATGCATGGAGGCGGTGCTCGCCATCCCCGAGAACTACCACGAGGCGGCCCGTTCGTTTGGCGCCAAGGGTTGGAACATGTTCAGGCACGTCACCTGGCCGGCGCTGCTGCCGCAGCTGTTCATTTCCATGCGCATCGCCATCGGCACGGCGGTGCTGGTCATCGTCGGCGTCGAGTTCGTCCAGGCAAGCCAGGGCATAGGCTACCGCATCTGGCATTCGTGGTCGCTGTTTCAAGCCAACCGGATGTATGTCGGCATCTGCACGGTGGCCTTGATGGGTTTCCTGTTCAGTTCGCTGGTGCGCTGGCTGGGACATGTGATGCTGCCCTGGACGGCGTCGTCGACCAAGAGGTCCCGCTAAGTCCAGCGGAACGACCGAAGTATCCTCAGATGCAATTGCTCGATGCTCCGGGCGGCGTTTGGCGAAATGGGCATCTTTCTTCGTCTGCCCTTCTAGCGGTGACCGGTGGGAGGCCACGAATGAGTTCCAAGATCTACATCCACGAATACATCGACATCATTGGCGCCAACCGGGCTAACTACTTCAGGCATATGACGACCGACTGGGGTCGGCACAGTGCCGAACGCCATCAGAAGTGCTTCGGTGTCTGGGGCACGCTCGGCAGTACCGGGCAGTGGCCTCAGGTGGTCAACCTGTGGGAGTACGACGACTGGGAGAGCCTTGCAGCCAGTTTCGCGCATGAGACAGGCACCGACACCATGCAGGACAAAGCCCTGGAGACATGGTGGCTCACCGCGCAAAGCTACCGTAGCGGCGGCTTCGACCGCGTGTTGATTGCAGCTCCTTGCTCGCCCCCTATCGAACAGCTTTGTGCCGAAGGCACCGTCGTGGGTGCCAAGGTGTTTTTGCATGAGATCGTCAGCATCAAGTCAGGCTTTGCACAGGACTATCTGCAACTGGTGTCGGAGCATTGGCTCGGGCCGGCGAAGGAACTTGGGCTCCACCTCGTCGGCGCATTTCGCACCGCCATGCGCAACGACTCGGAAGTGGTGCTTATCTGGGCAATGCAGGAATGGAGCGACTGGGCCCGTGTAAGCAAGGCGCAAGGCAGCCAGCCATTCCTGACATGGCGCGCCAAGACCAAAGATATCGCTCTCGACTGGGTCGGGCATCTGATGTGTTCGGCACCTGCCTCTCCGCTCAAGACTGGCGTCCAGCCTTGTGCATGACAGAGCAGACGAGCGACGTTACCGGTCGCTAGCCGATGACACGGCTTGAGATCGAGAGACAACGCCGAGATCAATCTCCCCCGGGCGCGCTCGACTCGGCGCAAACCAACATACGCCTTTAGTTCGGCTGACACGCCATCCGGACAATGCGGATCTGGAACTCCACAATCGGCCGGCCGCTGTTAGCAGAGTCGACGGCAACAGCTTCACCCCCACTTCTAGCTACGGTCATTTGCTAAGCGCACATTGAATGCCGCGTCTGCCAGTTTGCGGAACCATCTTTCGAAGTCGCGAATTGTTGCTGCAAAAGGAGCTCACACAGATGTCCAAATCCAAACCAGATAAGTCGCCCAATCCCAAACAGCCCGATCCCAAGGACAAGCCGACGAGGGACACGCGAGACAATCCAGCGCCAAATCCAAATGGCGACGTGCAGAACACGAGCCCTCGAGAAGAAGTCGAAAAGATTTATCGGAACCGGAAGCGCTAAAGACAACGCGGAACCCGTCGTTGTCATAACGAATTGTCGCATCCCTTTTGGCAACATCGATAGGAGCGAGACGTGAACAACCGATCGGCAGCGATAAATTCAGCGGCACGGACACCTACGGCCCGATGAGGCCATATCGGCCAAGTAGAGCGATTGGTCCTTGAAAAAGGCGCCGGCCGGGTGGGCCGCGAAGGGAGCAAGGACACGGAGCGTCGGGCACAGCATTATCCGCGGGTTTGCGTCGCACCGTCCACCAAATGGTCGTGCAAATTCATTTCTAAGCTTGCGCGCAGCCTTGCAGAACGAACAGGTGAGACAATCACTGTCGCCACTCGACGTGCGCTCGAAGAGAGGATGCGCAGGCTCGGCCCAACATAACTCCCCTGGTACGGTACCTCCCCTTGTCGGTGAATTCACGCAAACGAGCTCGCCGACAAGATTGAGCACCCCAGCGATGCTGAAGATGCCCCGACCGAGGCCGGCTGCCTCGATGATGTCCAATGTGGTGTTCGTGATCGGCAGCGATGCCAACTCACAACAGCGATAAACTCAGATCGGAACGGTCACTCGGTGTCAGTTCAGGAAACCGTCGAGAACGTGATCACTCTGCTAGAAGAGGCAGAACGGCAACGTTTGTAGTCGACGGGTCCAACCTTTGTGCCGCGCCACAAAGCCGCCAAGTATGAGGCATAGGGAAGATTGCTATCACTCACAATTACGCATATCGTGAGCTATAGAATGGAGCCCTATAACTCATGGTATGGAACTGGCAGCAGGCCGACTGGCCGAATTTTTCCTACGACAGTAAGGTACTGGAGCCGCTAGAAAGCGAGTTCCTGTTGCGCTCGGGCGAGTTCCTGGGTGTCTTTCGTCATGTCGGCTCTCACGAACGCGACCAGATTCGCGTCGATCTCATCAGCGAAGAAGCACTGAAGACGTCCGCGATTGAGGGGGAGTACCTCAATCGCGAAAGCCTGCAGTCATCCTTGCGCCAGCAACTTGGTTTGGACAGCACGACCAGGCGCGTTCCGCCTGCGGAGCACGGCATCGCTGAAATGATGGCCGACGTGTATTTGCATTTTGCCGATCCGCTCACGCATCGCACACTTTGTGCTTGGCATAAGATGGTGATGTCGGGTGAGCGGCGTCTCGAGACCATCGGCAACTATCGCCAGCATGCCGATGCGATGCAGATCGTTTCCAATCGGCTGGATAAGCCAAAAGTTCATTTCGAAGCTCCCCCTTCGGTGCGTGTAAAAACTGAAATGGACGCCTTCGCCAAGTGGTTCAACGATACTTCGCCCAAAGGCAAGATGCCGCTTCCTGCGTTGACACGTGCCGGTATCGCGCACCTTTACTTCGAGAGCATTCACCCGTTCGAGGACGGTAATGGCCGCATAGGACGTGCTCTGTGCGAAAAGGCTCTGGCGCAAAACCTGGGTGAGCCCACCCTCATTGCCTTGGCCTACACGATCGAACGCCACCGCAAGGCCTATTACGACAACCTGGAGGCCAGCAATAAGAGCAATGCGATAACGGAATGGCTGCTCTACTTTGCCAACACGATCCTTGACGCTCAGCGCGTAACACTCGCTCGTGTCGAATTCTCCATCGCCAAGGCCAAGTTTTACGAACGCTACCGAGATCAGTTCAACGAGCGCCAGGAAAAGGCCATCGCCCGGATGTTCCGCGAGGGCATTGACGGCTTCAAAGGGGGGCTCAGCGCCGAGAACTATATCGCCATCACACAGGCGTCCCGCGCCACGGCGACAAGAGACTTGCAGGACTTGGTGGCCAAACATGCCCTAACAAAAAAGGGCGAGCGCAGGCACACGCGCTACGCACTCCAAGTGTCAGATTCTGACGGATAGGTCTTCTCCCGTTCCCAGTCGATCATAATAGATGCGCCATGAGGGTTCCCAAAATCACCGTCAGCGCGGCATACTTTCCTCTATGCGGTCGCTGCAACATGACAGCTGCGAATTGTACGCGAGTCCCGCCCCGGCATAACCTTGGGGACATCGACCTGCCACCGCTCAAAAAGATGCCCGCAGCGCGGCCGAGGGGTTGTGGAACCTCGGACGCACCGCCGGTCTACGCCATGGCTTTGGGAACACGCGGGCCAAGCTGGGAGGCTTGAGGGCCGGCGAAAAGCCGTGGCGTTTAGGGGACCGGCCATGGGGGCCTGGCCGGCAGTGGGAGCTCAGTAAACCACGGCGCTTCTGATGCTTTCGCCTGAGTGCATCAGGTCGAAGCCTTTGTTGATGTCTTCGAGCTTGAGGGTGTGGGTGATCAACGGGTCGATCTGGATCTTGCCTTCCATGTACCACTCGACGATCTTCGGCACGTCGGTGCGGCCACGTGCGCCACCGAAGGCGGTGCCCTTCCAGGTCCCACCGGTGACCAGCTGGAATGGCCGCGTTGCGATCTCCTGGCCGGCACCGGCGACACCGATGACGATGCTTTCGCCCCAGCCGCGATGGCTGGCTTCGAGCGCCTGGCGCATCACTTTGACATTGCCGGTGCAGTCGAAGGTGTAGTCGGCGCCGCCGATCTGGTCGGCACCACGCTTGGTCATGTTGACGAGGTAAGGCACGATGTCGCCCTCGACCTCCTTCGGATTGACGAAATGCGTCATGCCGAACTTTTCGCCCCAGGCCTTGCGGTCATTGT
>NZ_JACZEP010000006.1 GCF_014863355.1 Aminobacter carboxidus
GCGCCGGAGACACCGGCGCGGACGCCTCGCACTCAGTAGTTCTCGAACTCAACCTGATTTTCTTCTCGAAAGACTAATGCTGCCGCCGCCAGGACATTTCCCGGCGGGCTCCTCGGCTTCAGCAGAATAGGATTTCGTCCATGATCAAGTTTTCAAGCAAGACCGATGCGCCGCCGAAGCCGGCCGATTCCGACGAAAACCGGTTCGATTTCATCCGCAAGACCGCAGCCACCCAGCACAAGAAATCGGACGATGATATCAGGCGGCGCGATCGGCAAACGGCTGACGACGACCAGACGGAATGAACTTTCGAACAGCTAGCCCGCCTGGTGGCGGGCAAATCTGACATCGCTAGCCGAAGCCACGATCGTCACCTCGTCGCCCAGCGACCATTCCGCTGCGCGCGCGGCGAGGTGCGCCGGAACACCCGGGGAGCCACCTGGGCCGGGCGGCACGTCATAGGTGGCGTGGCCGTCATGCGGCAGGATCACGCCATAGCCGATCGCCATCGCGGTTCGGGCCGTCGCCGCCAGGCACATCTCCGACAGCATGCCGCAGATGGCGACGGTCTCGACGCCGGACGCCGCCAGCAGGTCGTCCAGCCCAGTGCCGTCGAAGCCGTCGTCAAGCTCCTTGCGCACGATATGTTCGCCTGGCCGAGGCGTAAAATGCAGCTCCCAGCCTGATGTATGCGGCTCGTCGACGGCGCCCGACGGGCCATCGTTCTGGATGAAGATGACGGGCACGCCCGAGGCACGCGCATTCTCGAGCATGGCCGCGACCGCGGCCAGAAGCCTCGCGTAGCCCAGTACCGCCTCGGCGCCCGACACGAATGCGTTTTGGACATCGACAACGACCAACGCGTCGGCGGTCGGCACCTCGTCCATGTCAGTTTCCGGATTTGCCTGCACCGATACCCCCTCGCCTGAATGAACGGGATATGGTGAGCAGCTCAGGCAATGTCATCGAGCGCCTTGCGCTGACGGTGCATTTCAACGAACACGCGGTAGTCGCGGTCGAAGCGCTGCCTTGCGGCGGGGTTGGGCCGGCGCGCCCGCCCCTCCTGGCGCATGCCCGCACAGGCCTGGGCGAGGCTCGGGAAAAGCCCGGCGGCAGAGGCCGCCGCCATCGCCGTGCCCAGCAGCACGGGATCGCCGCCCAACGGCTCGACGACGGTGCAGCCGGTGGCGTCGGCATAGAGCTCCATCAGCAGCGGATTGCGGGTGTGGCCGCCGGTGACGTGCAGCGTGTCGATACCGTAGCCGTTGGCGTTGAGCGCATCTAGCACGTGGCGGATACCGAGAGCGATCGCCACGGCCGTGCGCCAGTAGAGCCGGCAAAGGCTGTCGAAGGAGGCGTCAAGCGTGAGCCCGCTGATGACACCGAGCGCATGCGGGTCGGCCAGCGGCGAGCGATTGCCATGGAAATCAGGCAGCACGTGCAGCCGACCGGCAAGGTCGAGGCCCTCGATAGCGCGCAGCTGCATGATGCGTTCGGTGATGCGCCGATGCGTTTCGGCAGTCGGCTCGCCGCCCTGGCCGTGCCAGCGGATGACATGGTCGAGCAGCGCCCCGGTCGCCGACTGTCCGCCTTCGCTCAGCCACAGGCCCGGCAGTGGCGCGCCATAGTACGGGCCCCAGATGCCTGACGCGGCGCGGGGTTCGCGCGACATTGCCATGACGCAGCTCGACGTTCCCGCGATCAAGGCCATGTGCCGGTCGATATCAGGCAAGCCGCCGACCACACCGAGCGCACCTGCAAAGGCGTCGATCACGCCGGCGCCGACGCGACACACAGGCGTCAACCCCAGTTGTTCCGCAGCCTGTCCAGTGAGTGGCCCCAGATCGGCACCGGCCGGACTGGCACGTTCGGGCAAGGCGGCGTGCTCGAACATGTCGGCAAGGCCGACGGCGGCGAAGAAATCCGGCCGCCAGGCTTCGTGCTCATGGGCGAGATAGGTCCATTTGGCCGTCAGCGTGCATTGCGAGCGCGCCAGCGATCCGCTGGCCTTGTGTGTCAGGAAATCGGCGAGATCGAACAGCTGGCCCGTCCGTGCCCAGCTTTGCGGCAGATGGCGCTTGACCCACATCAGCTTGGGCGTCGTCATCTCCGGCGACATGACGCCGCCGACAAATTTCAGGACCTCGTGCGCGGTTGCGGTACACTCGTCGGCTTCGGCAAGCGCGCGGTGGTCGAGCCAGACGATGGTGTCCCAGCACGCATCTCCTTCCACCGAGACGCTGACCTGCTCGCCCGACCTGCCGCGAAAAACCGTCGAGCAAGTCGCGTCAAAGCTGATGCCGACGATTTCGTCCGGCGCGACATTGGCGCCGGCGCGGGCATCGCGGACAGCGGCACAGACTGCCGACCAGATCTGCTCGGAATCGTGCTCGCAATGGCCTGAGGCCGAGCGGTTCATCGCAATGGGGTGTTCGGCGCGTCCGAGCAGCTTGCCGGAGGCATCGAGAATGCCGGCGCGCGCGCTGCCGGTGCCGACGTCGACCGCACACAGATAGGCCGCCATCACAACGACGACGCCCCGAACGGCCCGATTGCACGGCAGTGGCCAAGGCCTGCCGGCGGTGATTTCAAATGAGGCAAGGATGCGCGGATCAACACCATGAGGTGCAGTCTATATGCGCGCCATGGCCAATTCCAGCGGTCAGCGGCGACCTGGATTTGGCTCAGAGGCGATCGCCGAGATAGCGCGTCAACGTCTCTTGCGTGCCCAGCTGCCAGAGCATGCCGAGGCTGTCGCCGAAAGCTGCGGCGAAAGGCGCAGACTTGCCGACATCGCCATAGATGTCCTCCATTGCAAGCCAGGCCGTGGGCGCGTTCCTTGCGGCTTGCGCGGTCGCTTGCAAGCGGGCCCAACTCGGATCGTTGGGTTCGATGACGGCACCGGAATCGGTCACTCCGAAGCAGTAGCGGCACCAGAGCGCGGATTCGAGCGCCAGCCCCGCTATGCCTGCGCCCGCCTTGAGGCGATCCGAAATCGTTGGGATGATGAATTTCGGCTGCCGGTTGGAACCGTCGAGGCAGAGGCGGCGCACGGTGTCGCCGATTTTTGGATTGGAGAAGCGGCGCTCGATGAGCTGGCAATACTCCTCCAGCACGACGCCTGGCACGGGCGGCACCGTGGGCATGATCTCCTCGCGCTCCAACTTGGCGAGGAAGGCGCGCACCAGCGGATTTTCCATCGCCTCGTGGACGAAATGGATGTCCATCAGCCCGGCGGGATAGGCGATTATGGCGTGGCCGCCATTGAGGATGCGGATCTTCATCAACTCGAACGGGGCGACGTCATGGACGAACTGGACGCCTACCTTTTCCAGCGCCGGCCGCCCGTCGTTGAAACGGTCCTCCATCACCCATTGCTTGAACGGTTCGCAAAACACCGGCCAGCTGTCCTCGACGCCGAAGTCGCTGGCGAGGATGCCGCGCTCGCGGTCGGTGGTCGCGGGCGTGATGCGGTCGACCATGCTGTTGGGAAAGGCGACGTTGTCGTGGACCCAGTCGGCAAAACTCTCGTCGGCGAGCCGCGCCAGGCCGATCACCGCGTCGGCGGTGACGCGGCCATTGTGGGGGATGTTGTCGCAGGACATGACGGTGAAGGGCACGATGCCGTCCTGGCGCCGGCGCCGGAGGCCGGCCAGGATGATGCCGAACACCGTCCTGGGCGCCGCGATGTTGCTGGCGTCAGCGACGATGTCGGCATGTGTCGGGTTGAAGATGCCGGACGCCGGGTCGATGAAGTAGCCGCCTTCGGTGATGGTCAGCGAAACGATGCGGATCGCCGGATCGGCGAGGCGCTCGATGATGGCGGCAGCATCGCCGGGCGTCAGGAAATCAATCATGACCGAAGTGACCCGGGCGCTCATGTGGCCGCTGTCCTGCTCGACAACTGTCGTCAGCCAGTCCTGTCCGGCAAGCTTGGCCTGCCCGATCTTTTCGCCGTCGAACACGCCGGCCCCGACGATCGCCCAGTCATGGCCGACACCTGCATTGAACAGCTCGTCGAGATAGACCGCCTGGTGCGAGCGGTGGAAATTGCCGACGCCGAAATGAACGATGCCAGCCTTCAGCGACGCGCGGTCGTATGCGGGGCGCGCGACCTTGGCGGGCAAATTCGGTAGCGTGGCAAGTGAGAGCTTCACGGTCATGTTTCGACGCTTTCTCTTTTGGGCGCAGGCACCTCTGATCCCTTCGCCCCGTTTACGGGGAGAAGGTGCCCGAAGGGCCGGATGAGGGGCGGAAGCGAAATCTCGAAGGTTCTCGCTGCCCTCACCTGCCTGCCGGCGTCCTCTCCCCGCGAACGGTGAGCGGAGCGCTGAATTCAACTCATCCAGTTGCCGCCATCGACGTTGTAGGTCTGGGCGACGACGTATTGGCTTTCCGCTCCGGCGAGGAAGATCGCCATGCCGAGGAGGTCCTCGGCCGTGCCCATGCGGCCGAAGGGAACCGCCTCGCCGACGAGGCGCTTCTTCTCGCCCCGGGGCCGGTTCTCGTAGCGGGCGAACAGTTCGTCGACATGCTGCCAATGCTCGCCCTCGACCACGCCGGGTGCGATGGCATTGACGTTGATGCCGTGCTTGATCAGGTCGAGCCCGGCCGATTGGGTCAGGCTGATGACCGCGGCCTTGGTGGCACAGTAGACGGCGACGAGGCCTTCGCCGCGGCGTCCCGCCTGGCTCGCCATGTTGATGATCTTGCCGCCCTTGCCGCGTGCGATCATCGAGCGGGCGGTGGCCTGCAAGGTGAACAACGTGCCGGCGACATTGACTGCAAACAGCTTGTCGTAGCTCGCCCTGGAAATCTCGACGATCGGCGCAAGATCGAACAGGGCGGCGTTGTTGACCAGGATATCGGGCCCGCCGGTCTTCTGCTCCACGACCTTGATCGCCGCTTCGATCGAGCTCTGGTTGGTGACGTCGAGGCTGACGGCATAGGCCGACGGTCCGATTTCGGCAGCCGTCTTCATCGCGGCGTCGAGATTGATGTCGCCGATGGCAACCACGGCCCCTTCACGGACATAGGCCTCGGCGAATGCCCTGCCGATGCCGCGCGCGGCCCCCGTTATCAGCGCCGACTTGCCCTGGAGCCTGCCGCTCACATCGCCCTCCCGTCAGAACCGAAGCGATGGACCTTGGCCGGGCTCGGGGTCAGGTAGATCGTATCGCCGTGGCGCACGCCGAGTTCGCCGTCGGCGCGGACGGTTAGCGGTCCGACGCCTTCAGCCTGGACGTGCAGGAAGGTATCGGAGCCGAGATGTTCGGCCACGCCGACGGTTGCTTTCCATTCGCCGGCAGTTGTGGAAATGCCGAGATGTTCGGGCCTGACACCGATTGTCGTTGCACCGTGCTTGGCTGCCGGCGCGCCATCGATGAGGTTCATCTTGGGCGAGCCGATGAAACCGGCGACGAAAATGTTTTTCGGTGTCTTGTAGAGCTCCATCGGCGAACCGACCTGCTCGATGTTGCCGGCGTTCAGCACGACGATCTTGTCGGCCATGGTCATCGCCTCGACCTGGTCGTGGGTGACGTAGATCATCGTCGTCTTGAGCTGATGGTGCAGCTCGCTGATCTCTAGGCGCATCGTGCCGCGCAAGGCGGCGTCGAGATTGGACAGCGGCTCGTCGAACAGGAAGGCCGAAGGTTGGCGCACGATGGCGCGGCCGATGGCGACGCGCTGGCGCTGACCGCCGGAGAGCTGGCCGGGCCGCCGCTCGAGGTAGTTGGTCAGATTGAGCACACGCGCGGCGTCCTTGACCTTCTTGTCGATGACAGCCGCATCCTCACCCGCCATCTTCAGCGGAAAGGCGATGTTCTTGTAGACAGTCATGTGCGGGTAAAGCGCGTAGGACTGGAACACCATCGCCAGCCGGCGCTTGGCCGGCGCCTCACCAGTGACGTCGCGGCCATCGATGCTGATCGTGCCTGCGGAGGTGTCTTCCAGTCCGGCGATCAGCCTGAGCAGGGTCGACTTGCCGCAACCCGACGGCCCGACGAAGACGACGAACTCGCCATCCTCGATCTCGAGGTCGATCTCGGGGATGATTGTCGTTGCGCCGAATGACTTCGACACCTTCTTGAGATTGATGTTTCCCATGGTTTCCTCCCGCGGGGTCGACTACTTCACGGCGCCGAAAGTGAGGCCGCGGACGAGTTGGCGCTGGGAGAACCAGCCCATGATCAGGATCGGTGCGATGGCCAGCGTCGAGGCCGCCGAAAGCTTCGCCCAGAACAGGCCTTGCGGACTGGAGAACGAGGCGATGAAGGCGGTCAGCGGCGCTGCGTTGGTGGTGGTCAGGCGGATGGTCCAGAAAGCCTCGTTCCACGCCAGGATGATGTTGAGCAGCATGGTCGAGGCGATGCCCGGCACCGCCATCGGCGTCAGCACGTAGACGATCTCGCCCCACAAGGTGGCGCCGTCCATGCGAGCAGCTTCAAGGATCTCGCCCGGGATCTCGCGGAAATAGGTGTAGAGCATCCACACCACGATCGGCAGGTTGATCAGCATCAGCATGACGGTGAGGCCAATGCGGGTATCGAGCAGGTTGGCGTCGCGGAAGATCAGGTAGATCGGCACCAGCACGGCGACCGCGGGCATCATCTTGGTGGAGAGCATCCACATCAGGATGTCCTTGGTGCGCTTGGTCGGCGAAAACGCCATCGACCAGGCGGCAGGCACGGCGACGACCAGCGCCAGGATCGTCGAGCCGACGGCGATGATCACCGAGTTCAGGAAGAACTTGAAATAGTTGCTCTGGGCCTGGACCTCGGCGTAGCTCTCCAGCGTGCCCGACGGCACAAGGCTGAAGCCGGCGATCGCCTCGGTCTCGGACTTGAAGCTGGTGATGATGGTGTAGAGGATCGGGAAAAAGATCAGCAGGGCAACCACCCAGGCCGCCACGGTGAAGCCGATCTTGCGTCTTGTCGAAACTGCGCGTGCCATCGGTTCCTCCTCACTTGTCCAGGTTCTTGCCAACGGCGCGCATCAGGAAGAAGGCGACGATATTGGCCAGGATGACCGCGATGATGCCGCCGGCCGAAGCGCCGCCGACGTCGTAGCCGAGCAGTGCCGTGCGGTAGATCAGGAACGGCAGGTTGGTCGAGGCGTAGCCCGGGCCGCCATTGGTGGTAACAAGGATTTCGGCATAGACGCCGAGCAGGAAGATGGTCTGGATCAGGATGACCACCGTGACGGCGCGCGAGATGTGCGGGATCGTCAGGTAGATGAAGCGGCTGACAAAGCCAGCACCATCCATTTCGGCGGCTTCTTTCTGCTCGCCGTCGAGCGACTGCAGCGCGGTGAGCAGGATCAGCGTCGCAAAAGGCAGCCACTGCCAGGCGACGATGATGATGATCGAAAACAGCGGATACTGCGCGAACCAGTCCACCGGCTGGGCGCCAAAGAACTTGGCGATGTCGGCGAAGACGCCGTAGCCGGGATGCATGATCATGTTCTTCCACACCAGCGCGGCCACCGGCGGCATGACGAAGAATGGCGAGATCACCAGGATGCGGACAATGCCCTGGCCGAACATCGGCTGGTCGAGCAGCAGCGCCAGTGCGACGCCGCCGACCACCGTGATCAACAGCACGCCGACGACCAGCACCAGCGTGTTCCAGATCGACTGGAAGAAGGCCGGGTCGGTGTAGAAGAACTTGTAGTTGAACAGCCCGGCGAAGCTGACATTGCCGGGATTGAGCAGGTTGTAGTTCTGGAACGAGAACCACAGGGTCATCGCCAGCGGCACGATCATCCAGATGAAGAGCAGGATCACCGAGGGCGCCATCATGAAGCGCGCCAGCGTGCTGGTCTGTCGAGTAGCCATGGCGGTCACCCCGCGTTCGAGCAGATGAGGTTCAGGTCTGAAAAGGGGCCGCCCGGACTGGGATACCGGACGGCCAGGCAGGGAGGATCTGCCTATTTGATGTAGCCGGCGCGGGTCATCTCGCGGACCGCCGCGGTCTGTGCACTGGCAAGCGCATCATCGACGCTCGACTGGCCGGCAAGTGCTGCCGAAAACAGCTGGCCGACGGTCGTGCCCAGTCCCTGGAACTCGGGGATGGCGACGAACTGGACACCGACATAAGGCACCGGCTTGACGGTGGGCTTGGTCGGGTCGGCCGAGTTGATCGAGTCCAGCGTCATCTTGGCGAAGGGCGCGGCCTTCTGATACTCGGGGTTGTTGTAGAGCGAGGTGCGCGTGCCGGGCGGAACGTTGGCCCAGCCCTCCTTCGAGGCGACGAGGTCGAGGTAACCCTTGCCGGTCGCCCAGGCGACGAACTTCTGCGCGGCTTCGGCCTTCTGGGTGCCGGCGGGGATACCGAGCGACCATGCCCACAGCCAGTTGCCACGCTTGCCGAGACCGGTGTCAGGCGCCAGCGCATAACCGACCTTGTCGGCGACGGTGGAGTCCTTCGGGTTCGACACGAAGGAGGCCGCCACCGTGGCGTCGATCCACATGCCGCACTTGCCCTGCTGGAACAGCGCCAGGTTCTCGTTGAAGCCGTTGGAAGACGCACCGGACGGACCGGCATCCTTCATCAGGTCAACGTAAAACTGCAACGTGCTCTTCCATTCGGGCTGGTCGAACTGCGGCTGCCATTTCTCGTCGAACCAGCGCGCACCGAAGGAGTTGGACATGGCGGTCAGGA
This sequence comes from Aminobacter carboxidus, assembly GCF_014863355.1. Lineage (GTDB taxonomy): Bacteria > Pseudomonadota > Alphaproteobacteria > Rhizobiales > Rhizobiaceae > Aminobacter > Aminobacter carboxidus. The sequence continues at coordinate 8,664 of NZ_JACZEP010000006.1, forward strand.
AGGCCATGTTCTCGCCCCAGCCGGCCTTGCCGCGCAGGCAGATGCCGTTGATCTCGGCGGCACGGTCGGTCATCTTGCGGGCCGCGTCGGCGATGAATTCCCAGGTCGGCGCGTCGGGCATGGTGAGCCCCGCCTTTTCCATCAGGTCCTTGCGGTACATGACGAACGAGCTCTCGCCGTAGAACGGCGCGGCATAGAGCTTGCCGTCAGCCGAAAGGCCGCCGGCAATGGCCGGGATGATGTCGGCGGCGTCGTAGTCGGCGCCGAGATTGTCGAGCGGCAGCAGCCACTGCTGCTTGGCCCAGATCGGAACCTCGTAGGTACCGATGGTCATCACGTCGTACTGGCCACCCTTGGTGGCGATGTCGGTGGTGACGCGCTCACGCAGCACGTTCTCTTCGAGCGTGACCCATTCGAGCTGGATGTCGGGGTTCTTGGTGGTGAAATCGTCCGTCAGCTTCTGCATGCGGACCATGTCGCCATTGTTGACCGTGGCGATGGTGATGGTTTCGGCGTGAGCGGCAAACGCAAGCGCGCTCGCTCCGCACAGGCCCAGAAAGAGCGTGTTCAGTTTCATCAATTCCTCCCAAAAGCCAAAGTGAGCATTTGCCTCGGCTGTGGGCAATTATTCATCTGGCGTGATTTATGTCAAGCAGGAATCTTGGCGCGCGCCAACGAGCCTGCCGCGCAGGCGGCAGGCATCGACCACGAATGTCGGGATTTTGGACGAGCTTTGGTAAGGCTGACGTGGCAGGCGGCGGCTTGCTGAAGCCTCGGCTTAGCCGGCGAGCAGACCCGCGGCGGTACGCTCGTCGGTGATCAGGCCGTTGACGAGGCGGCGGGTGATCGCGGCCTGGATGCCGGGCAGCTTGCGCTCGCCCATGGCAAGTGCCACCACCAGCGAGCGTTCGCGCGATGGCAACGGGGCGGAGGCGACGCGGTCGTTGGTGATGCCGTCGATCAGCTTGCCGTCGCGGTCGAAGGCCCAGCCGACGATTTCGCCGACGGCACCTGCCTTCTGCAGCGCCTTGAGTTCGGCTTCGGTGATGAAGCCGTCCTCGTACAGCGGCGCCTGCGGACCCATGTCACCAACACCGACGAAGGTGACGTCGGCCTGGGCGGCGAGCGCCAGCGTCGGCTGGATCAGCGGCTGGCTGTGCAGCATGCGCCGCTCTTCCGACGAGGAGGCAATCGCCGGCAAAGGCATGGGAAAGCTGCGTGCCTTGATGGTGTCGGCCATGGTGAAGATGACGTTGTAGAAGGCCGCCGAACCATCCGGCGAAATGTTGCCGGTCAGCGAAACCACCTTGTGGTGCGGACACTCCATCGGCGGCAGCTGTTCGATCGCTGCCTTCAGCGTGCGGCCCGTGCCGATCGCCATGACGATGGGCTCGGGCGTGCGCAGCCATTTCTCGATCTCGGCGGCGGCGGCTTGCGCAATGCCGATCGTTGTCGACGAGGAATCCGGATCGCTGGGCGTGACCTCGACGAGGTCGAGCGCGAAGCGCGAGCGCAGCCGGGCGGCAAGGTCCAGACAGCTGGCAATCGGGTGGTCGACGCGTACCTTGATCAGGCCTTCGGACATGGCGAGCGACACCAGCCGCTGCGCGGTCTGGCGCGAGACGCCGAGCTTGGTCGCGATCTGGTCCTGGGTGTTTCCGGCGACATAATAAAGCCAGCCCGCTCGGGCGGCCTCGTCGAGCCTTGGTGTTTCCTGCCGGGAACTCATGCGTCACGCCTCATGCTTGATCCCGGCAGTTTCGCAGGGTTTTCGAAAATGCGCAATTGCTCGCCAAAGCGTCAATTGCTCGAACCCCTGCAAGAGCTTCCGACGCCACACCAAGGCGCTGGTCTCAGATGTCAGCTTGCCACCGTGGTGTCGACGACTTCGAAGTCGTGCGTCAGCACGGCCGACTTGGCGAGCATTGCCGAGGCCGAGCAGTACTTCTCGATCGACAAGGCGACTGCACGCTCGACCTTGGCCGGCGCGAGGCCGCGTCCCTTGACGACGAAATGCATGTGGATGCGGGTGAACACCTTGGGATCGGTCTCGGCGCGGTCGGCGTCGAGTTCGACGGTGCAATCCTCGATCGCCTCGCGGCCCTTCTCCAGGATGTGGACGACGTCGTAGGCCGAGCAGCCGCCGGCACCGATCAGCATCAGTTCCATCGGGCTTGGGCCCGGCGTCTGGCCGCCCGGCTCCTTGGAGGTGCCGAGCACGATCTTGTGCCCGCTGCCGGACTCGCCAACGAAGGTGCGATCCTCAACCCATTTGATGCGTGCCTTCATGACGGCAATCCTTCCCTGCAAAACCTTCCGCCCGTGCGGTCGTCGTTCATAGCCGGGCACGGGCCAAAGCGTCGAGTGGGCGCTTCCCCGCACGAGGGTTTTCGGCCGGGAAAAATTGACGCGGCCGCTGGTGCGAAACTAGTCGCCCGCGGCAGCCGTATGTTCCAAGAGGTGTATCCCCATGCAGCCGAAAGTTGAAGCGAAAGCCGAGCCGAGTGACCGTGAAATCGGGAGCCGGCCAAGGCAGATCGAAACCTGCGCCGCGCCACAATCGGACGCATGCAAACTAAATCTTCGATCACGACATTCTGTGCGGAACTTTGCCTGTTCAGGGAAGTTGAGAGGAAGGCAAAAGGTCGAAGTGGTGTTACACTCCCCACCGACTTCGGCATTGTGAGGGTGCCATGCAAACACGTGAATCCGACGTCTTCAATCTTTTCTCGGAGATCTACGGAAGTCAGACCACCGAGGAGATGAGCCTACAGCAATATCTGCTCGCCTGCCGCGACCAGCCTGCGATGTACGCGACTGCGGCCGAGCGAATGGTGGACGCCATCGGCGCCCCCACACTGATCGACACCAGCGCGGACCCCCGGATGGGACGCATCTTCGCCAATCGAACAATCAAGATTTATCCGGCGTTTGCCGAGTTCTACGGCATGGAAGACACGATCGAGCGGATCGTCGGCTACTTCCGCTATGCCGCGCAAGGGCTCGAGGAACGCAAGCAGATCCTCTATCTGCTCGGCCCCGTCGGCGGCGGCAAGTCGTCGCTCGCCGAGCGGCTGAAGAAGCTGATGGAAGAGCGGCCGATCTATACGCTCAAGGTCGGCGGCCAGCTCAGCCCGATTTTCGAATCACCCCTCGGCCTGTTCCATCCCGAACGCATGGCCGACCTGCTCGAAGACAAATATGGCATCGCCCGGCGCCGGCTAACCGGTCTGATTTCGCCCTGGGCGGCCAAGCGGCTCGAAGAAATCGGCGGCGACGTTGCTAAATTCTCCGTCGTCAAGCTGACGCCGTCGCGGCTGCGCCAGATCGGCATCGCCAAGACCGAGCCCGGCGACGAGAACAACCAGGACGTGTCGGCGCTTGTCGGCAAGGTCGACATCCGCAAGCTCGAAAATTTCAGCCAGGCCGATCCTGACGCCTACTCCTACAGCGGCGGCCTGAATCGGACGACGCAAGGGCTGCTCGAATTCGTCGAGATGTTCAAGGCGCCGATCAAGGTGCTGCACCCGCTTTTAACCGCGACCCAGGAAGGCAACTACAACGGCACCGAGAGCTTCGGCGCCTTCCCCTACCAGGGCATCGTGCTCGCGCACTCCAACGAGTCCGAATGGCTGCAGTTCAAGAGCAACAGGAACAACGAGGCGTTCCTCGACCGCATCCTGGTGGTCAAGGTGCCCTACTGCCTGCGCGTCACCGAAGAGCGCCAGATCTACGAAAAGCTTTTGCGCGAGAGCGAGCTGGTGAGCAATCCATGCGCACCCGAGGTGCTCGACATATTGAGCCGCTTCACCGTGTCGACGCGACTGTCCGAACACGAGAATTCGCCGCTCTACACCAAGATGCGTGTCTATGACGGCGAGAACCTGAAGGACGTCGACCCCAAGGCCAAGTCGATGCAGGAGTATCGCGATGCCGCCGGCGTCGACGAAGGCATGAACGGCGTCAGCACGCGCTTTGCCTTCAAGGTGCTGTCGGAGACGTTCAACTACGACACCAAGGAAATCGCCGCCGATCCGGTGCATCTGATGTATGTGCTCGAACAGGCAATCAAGCGCGAGCAGTTCCCGGGCGAGATCGAATCCTCCTATCTCGATTTCATCAAGTCCGAGATCGCGTCCCGCTATGCCGAGTTCATCGGCCACGAGATCCAGAAGGCCTATCTCGAATCCTACAGCGAATATGGCCAGAACCTGTTTGACCGTTACATCGCCTACGCCGACGCCTGGATCGAGGATCAGGACTACAAGGACCCCGACACCGGCCAGATTCTCAACCGCGGCATTCTCGACTCGGAACTGTCGCAGATCGAGAAGCCGGCCGGCATCGCCAACCCCAAGGACTTCCGCAACGAGGTGGTGAAGTTCACGCTTAGGGCGCGCGCCAAGAACAATGGCCGCAACCCGTCGTGGACGAGCTACGAGAAGCTGCGCGAGGTGATCGAGAAGCGGATGTTCGGCCAGGTCGAGGACCTGCTGCCGGTGATCAGCTTCGGCGCCAAGCGCGACAGCACCACCGAGAAACAGCATGCCGAATTCGTCGAGCGCATGACAGAGCGCGGCTACACGCAGCGTCAGGTCAGGCGACTTGTCGATTGGTACATGCGGGTCAACAAGGCAGGCTGACCGGGAGCGAGCGGGGACCACATGCCGAACTTCATAGATCGGCGCCTCAACCCCAAGGACAAGAGCCTTGGCAACAGGCAACGTTTTTTGAGGCGCGCCCGGGATGAGCTGAAACGGGCGATCAACGAACGGGTCAGGTCTGGCAAGATCGATGCGGTAGGGGAAGACCAGGTCATCCCGATCCCGCGCAAAGGGATCGGCGAGCCGACGTTTCAACGCGCACCACATTCGGGCCGCAGGGAGGAGGTCCTTCCCGGCAACAAGACCTTCGGCACCGGCGACCGAATTCCACGCCCGGCGGCCGGCAGCGGCAAGGGTTCGGACCCTTCGTCATCTGGAGAGGGCGAGGACGATTTCCAGTTCGTCCTGTCGCGCGAGGAAGCGCTCGACCTGTTCTTCGAAGACCTCGAGCTGCCCGACCTGGTCAAGCTCAACCTCAAGGAAGTGGTGACGTTCAGGCCGCGCAGAGCCGGGTTCACGATGAGCGGAAACCCGACAAGCATCAGTGTCGGGCGCACCATGTTCAACAGCTTTGGCCGGCGCATCGCGCTGAGACGGCCGAAGCAAGCAGAGATCGACGCGGTTGCGGCCGAGCTCGCCAAGCTGGAGGGTGAGCGGCGGCCAAGCGCCGCCACTCAGCAACGCATGGTCGCCTTGCGCGAGGAACTTGCAACGCTCGTGCGGCGCAGAAAGCTGATCCCCTACATCGACCCCATCGACATCCGCTTCAACCGGTTCGAACCGCAGCCGGTGCCCAACGCCAATGCGGTGATGTTCTGCCTGATGGACGTCTCGGGTTCGATGGGCGAGCGCGAGAAGGATTTGGCCAAGCGCTTCTTCGTGCTGCTGCACCTGTTTCTCAAGCGGCGCTACGCCAAGACCGACATCGTCTTCATCCGCCACACCCACGAGGCATCGGAGGTCGACGAGGACACCTTCTTCTACAGCACCCAGAGCGGCGGCACTGTCGTTTCCACCGCACTCGAAGAGATGCTGCGCGTCATCCGCGAACGCTACCCCGCCAAGGAGTGGAACATCTACGCCGCACAGGCTTCCGACGGCGACAACATCCCCAACGATTCCGAGCGTTGCGTGTCGATCCTCGACAAGACGCTGATGCAGCTGTGCCAGTATTACGCCTATGTCGAGATTATCGACGAGCGCGAAAGCGAGATGTTCCGCCATGCCGACAACGGCACTTCGCTGTGGAACGCCTACCGCGAGGTCAGCGCCGAATGGCCGAATTTCGAGATGACACGCATCGCCAAGCCGTCCGACATCTATCCCGTCTTTCATGAGCTGTTCGCCAAGGCGCCGGCGCCGGCAAAACGCAGATGAGGATGCACATTGGAAAAGCGGTCGAAAAGTTTGCCACTGCTGTTCACGAGTTCCGACTGGAACTTTGACGACCTGTCGCGCGTCTATGACGCGATCCGCGAGATCGCCGTCACTGAGCTTCGCCTCGACTTCTATCCCAACCAGATCGAGGTCATCTCGTCAGAGCAGATGCTCGACGCCTATTCCTCGATCGGCATGCCGCTGATGTACCAGCACTGGTCCTTCGGCAAACATTTCGTCCACGAGTCCAACCTCTATCGCAAGGGGCGCATGGGGCTCGCCTACGAACTGGTGATCAATTCCAATCCCTGCATCACCTACCTCATGGAAGAAAACACCATGGCGCTGCAGACGCTTGTCATCGCGCACGCGTCGTTCGGCCATAACCACTTCTTCAAGAACAACTACCTGTTCCAGCAATGGACCGATGCCGGCGCCATCCTGTCCTACATGGAGTTCGCCAAGAGCTTCATCGCCCGCTGCGAGGAACGCTACGGCCCGGCTGCCGTCGAGGCCGTGCTCGATGCGTCGCATGCGCTGATGCCGCAGGCGGTATTCCGCTATCGCCGCCGTCCGCGCCTGTCGGTCGAGCGCGAGCGGGCGCGCATCCGTGAGCGGCTCGAGCACGAGGAGCGTACCTTCAGCGACCTTTGGCGCACCCTGCCGCTAGCTGCCGAAGCCGAGGCGCCGCGCGAGGTCGAAACCGACATGGCGGAGCGTCAATCGGCGATCGAGTATCCCGAGGAAAACCTGCTCTACTTCCTGGAAAAATACAGCCCGGTGCTCAAGGCCTGGCAACGCGAGATCCTGCGCATTGTCCGCGTCATCGCGCAGTATTTCTACCCGCAGCGGCAGACCAAGGTGATGAACGAGGGCTGCGCCACCTTCGTCCACTACACCATCATGAACAGACTCTACGACAAGGGCCAGATCAGCGAAGGCACCATGCTGGAAGTGCTGCAGAACCACTCCAACGTGGTGTTCCAGCCCCACTTCGACGACCCGCGCTATGGCGGCCTCAATCCCTACACGCTGGGCTTCAACATGATGCGTGACATCCAGCGCATCTGCACCGAGCCCACTGCGGAGGACCGCGACTGGTTTCCCGATTTCGCCGGCAATGGCGACTGGTGCGGCACGCTGCTCGACGCCTGGGCGACGCACCGCGACGAATCCTTCATCCGGCAGTTCCTGAGCCCGGCGCTGATCCGCGACATGCGGCTGTTTTCGCTGCAGGAAGAATCCTCGGATCCCTATTACGAGGTGACCGCGATCCATGACGAGCGCGGCTACGAACGCGTGCGTTCGAGCCTCGCCAACAGCTACGATGTCGGCATGACCCAGCCCGACATCCAGGCAGTGGGCGCCGACCTCAAGGGCGACCGCAAGCTGCGCCTCAAGCACACTGTGCACAATGGGGCTACGCTGGTCGAGGAAACCCGCAACGAGACGATGCGCTACATCCAGCGGCTCTGGGGCCACGAGGTCAGCCTCGTCGGCGTCGATGCCCAGACCGACAAGGTGCTCTACGAAGTCTCGTCCAAGGAGCTGGGCGAGAAGGCCTGAGTTAGGCCAGCGCCGCCTTCATCTTGCGCACGATCCCGGCGTCGGTGTGTTTTGGTCGCGGCGCGACAAAGCCGAGTTCGAGCGCCTTGCCGGCGGGCGCGTCTGATACCACCGAGCAGGACGAGTGAATCTCGCGCAGTGGCAGCCGCGCCTTGATCGCGCCGACTGTGTCGAGATTGACGCCCGACCCGGGCATGATGACGATGCAGCCGCGCGCGTGGTCGCAGCACGCAGCCAGCGCTTCGAGCCCCTTCAGCGCCGTGGTCTCTCCGCCCGAAGTCAGGATGCGCTCGAAGCCGAGTTCGACGGCAAGCTCGATCGCGTCTGTGAAATCCGGGCCGGCAAGGTCGAAGGCGCGGTGCAGCGTCGTGCCGAGTCCTTGCGCATGCGCGCTCAGTCGCGAAAGCACCTCGTGGTCGAGCGCGCCGTCCGGCTTGCTGGCGCCGAGCACGACACCCGCCAGTCCGGCGGCACGCACGGCGTCGATGTCGGCCAGCAAGGTTGTGACATCCGCGTCGTCGAAAACGAAATCGCCGGGCCGCGTGCGGATCATCGCATAGACTGGGATCGGCGCCCTGGCAGCAAGGGCCATCAGGCCGGGCGACGGGGTCAGGCCACCTGTTTCGAGCGCAGCGCAAAGCTCGATGCGATCAGCACCGCCTTCAATCGCCGCAGCCAGGCTTTGCGGGCTGTCGACGCAGACTTCGAGGCGGATTTTCTCAGACATGGGCAAGCTCCTGGAAACCGACGGCCGCAGCACCGATGAGGCCCGGCTCAGTGGTCAAGGCTGCCTTGACCAGCAGCGGGCTTTGCGCGCGCCGCAACGTGCGGCTACGCACCTTATTGTCGAGCGCAGCGATCAGTTCGGGCACATTAGACAGTCCACCGCCAACGGGAACGACGGATGCGCCGATGATGTTCATCGTCAGCGCCAGCGGCACGCCGACAAGTTCGAGATAGACATCCATGGTGCGGCGCGCCTTCGCCTCGCCTTCGCGCCAGCGGTCGATGACATCAGTGCTCGACAGCACCTCGCCGCACAGGAAATGGTGCAACTTCTCGACCCCGCGGGCGCCGCCGATGGTGTCGACGCAGCCAGCCTGGCCGCAGCCGCAGGCGAAATGCGGGACTTCGACCGGCGGCGTGCCGACGCGCGTCGCCAGCGCTTGGCCGTGGCCCCACTCGCCGGCATAGCCGCCAGCACCCCGAACGAGACGACCGTCGATGACCAGTCCGCCGCCGACGCCGGTGCCCAGGATGATACCGAAGACATTGGCATGACCACGCCCCGCTCCTTCAGTCGCCTCGGCCATGGCGAAACAATCGGCATCGTTGGCGATCGACACCGGCAGCCCGATCTCGGCTTGGAGATCGGCTGCGATGGTACGGCCGTCGATGCAAGGGATGTTGGCGCATTTCAGGCTGCCGGAAGCTGGATCGACTACACCGGCGATCGAGATCGAAACGCCTTTGGTACGGCCACGATCCGGCGCCACGCGCTCGGCGATGACCGCGGCGAAGGCGTCAAAATCGTCAAGCGGGGTTTTGACCCGGTCGATGATCTCGATTTCGCTGGCCGAGCCCGCGCGGGCGCTTTTTATCGTTGAACCGCCAATGTCGAAGCAGGTAAGCATGAAATCAGTTCCCGGATGGATGAATGCTGCGGGACGTCTGGCCACGGCGCCCAAATTTCAAGACGACAACTCGCAAAGGCACTTATGGACAGTTCGCGCAAACGACGCACCTCGCCGACCATCTCCGATGTCGCCGAGCTGGCCGGCGTGTCGCGCGCGATCGCCTCGCGGGCACTGTCGAGCGAAAGCCGACCCGTCTCCGCCGACAAGCGCGCGCGTGTGCTTGAAGCAGCAGACAAGCTCGGCTTCAAGCCCAATCTTCTGGCCCGCAGCCTGACCACCAAGACGGTCAACCTGATCGCGGTCATCGTCAACCACATCCACGACTTCTCCGATCTCGACCTGTTTGACCTGCTGATCAGCGACATCCAGTCGATCGGCAAGCAGGTGATCTTCCTGCGCGTCGGCTCGGTCGAGCGGATCGAGGAGTTCCTGCGCAACGGCGTCGCCTATCACGTCGATGCGGCACTGGTGTTTTCCGACTTCGCCGATGCCGAAAGCGTGCGCAAGATGTTCCGCAGCGACGACGTTTTGATGCTCAACGGCATGCATGACGGCTCGTCTCCTTCAGTCGTGCCCAACGAGGCGATCGGCATCGCCGAAGCGGTTGCCGATGCCGCCAACAAGGGCGTTGCGACCGCGGCCCTGGTGACCGGACGCGTATCCTCGCCGGTCGAACAACAGCGCATCACCAACTACAAGGCCGAGATGGCAAAACGCGGCATCAGCCTGGTTGCGGAACTGCGCGGCGACTACTCCTACCAGAGCGGCCGCAGCGTCGCGCAATCACCTGAATGGCCGACGACCGACGCGGTGTTCTGCACCTCCGATGCGATGGCCATGGGTATTATGGACGTTCACCGCGATGCCTTTCCCGGCAACAGGCCGGAGCGCTTCCGCCTCTACGGCTTCGACAATTTGTCGCTGACGGATTTCGAGGCCTATCCGATCTCGTCGATCGGCTACGACAAGAAGACCTATGTCGGCGAGATCCTGCGGTTCCTGGCGACGCCCGAGCAATTCTGCAATGGTCAGGCCGAGGTGACTGTGCCGACCTTCTTCGTGCCGCGCGCGACGTCCTGAAGAACAAGCCGAAAGCAAAACGGGCAGGCTATTCGCCTGCCCGTTGCCTCGGCCCTGTCTTACCAGAGTGGAGTCAGTGCCGGTGGGTTGGCGGCTTCGCCCCACCACTTCTTGTAGTTGGTCTCGTAGGCGCCGCTCTGGATGTAGTCGGACACGAACATGTCGATCCAACGCACGAAGCCCTCATCGCCCTTGGCGACAGCGATGCCGATCGGGTCGTTGGAGTGCAGGCCCGGCAGCGTCACCAGGTTCTCGTTCTTGGTGGCGAGATAGTCGAGCAGCGAGGAGTCCTCGATGGCGGCATCGACACGCTTCTGCTGCAGCAGAAGCACGCCTTCCGGCGAGAAGTTGTCGGTGTAGACGAGCTCGGCCTGGGGCGCCGCATTCTTGATGAAGGTCTCGCCGGTCGAGCCGCGGCCGACGACGATCTTCTTGCCGGCGAGGCCTTCGAGCGAGGTGATGCCGGCGTCCTTCTGGACGATGATGCGTAAGCCAGCGCGGTTGTAGGGGATCGAGAAATCGACCGACTTGGCACGCTCAAGCGTTGCCGAGGTGTTGGCAACGGCGATGTCGATCTGGCCCGAGACCAGCATCGAGATGCGGGCGTCGCCCGAGACGTCGACGAACTCGACCGGCACGCCGAGCTTTTCGGCAAGCATGGTGGCGACGTCGACGTCATAGCCGACCGGATTGTTCTGGGCGTCGCGGAAGCCGATCGGCTCGCCGCCAAGCGACACGCCGATGCGCACGGTGCCGCGCTCGCGGATTTCGTCGATCTTGCCGGCGTGGGCAGCGCCCGTGGCCGCGAGGCCAAAGGCCAGCGCCATGCCGGCCAGTTTCGTCATCAGGTTCTTCATTTTCCCTCTCCCTTAGGTTTCTAGGATGTGAACGGTTCGGCGAAGCGATGTTCCGGCTCGGGCAGGTCGGTGTCCCAGAACCAGTATTTGATCTGCTCTTCGCAATTCAGGCTGACGACCTTGTGGTTGCCCTTGGCGTCGAGCGCGTGGATGACGACGCCGGCCAAAAAGCCGCTTTTCAGCTCGCGCAGCTCCTCGATGGCAAGTGCTATGGCCTGCTCCAGCGAATGGCCGAGGCGCATGGCGAGCACGATGGTGCGGGCGGTGCCGCAGCGCATGGTCATCTCGCCGGTATGGGTGCAGGCGGCAGCGCCAAAGCGGCTATCGGCATAAAAGCCGGCACCTGGGATCGGCGAGTCACCAAGACGGCCGGGATATTTCCAGGCCCAGCCGGAGGTCGAGGTCACAACGTTGAGGCCGCCGAGGCTGTCCTTGGACAGGAACACGGTGGTGTCGCGCACGCGTTCCGGATCGGTGATTGTGCGGCTGAGCGGGGCAAGTGCTATGTCGGGGAATTTCGCCAGCTCTTCCGGCGAAAGCTCCTTTTCGAGCCGTTGCCACCAGACACGCTTGCTCTCCTCATAGAGCGTCTCGTCATGGGGAAAGCCGATCTCGGTGGCAAAGCGGCGGGCACCGTCGCCAGTCAGCATGACATGCGGCAGGCGCTTCATCACCTCATAAGCAAGGGCGGCGACCGGGATGGTGTCGGGAACAGCGCCAACAGAGCCGACTTCACGCGTAGTGCCGTCCATGACACCGGCGTCGAACTCCATGCGGCCAAGCATGTTCGGCCAGCCGCCAAAGCCGACCGAGCGGACCTTGACCTCGCGCTCGACCTCGCTGATGCCGGCAACCATGGCGTCGATGCCGTGACTGCCACCTTTCAGAAGGTCGACGCTCTTGGAGAAGCCGGGCCAGGCCTCGGAATTGGCAAGCAGGATCATTTCAGTCTTTACGCATCTTGGAGAGGAACTGGGCCACGCGCGGCAGGGCCATGCCCGTGGCGGAGAAGAATTCTTCGGTCGGCAGGTCGGCGATGAGCTGGCCCTTGTCGAGGAAGGCGATGCGCGAGGAGATGGAGCGCGCGAATTCGATCTCGTGAGTGACGAAGACCATGGTGGTGCCGGTCTTGGCGAGCGCGGCAAGGATCGACAGCACTTCCGACGTCATTTCAGGGTCGAGCGCACTCGTCACCTCGTCGAGCAACAGGTAGCTCGGCTTCATGGCGAGCGCCCGGCAGATGCCGACGCGCTGGCGCTGGCCGCCGGACAGCTGCGAGGGATAGGCGTCGGCGCGCTCGGTTAGCCCGACGGAGTGCAGCAGCTCGCGCGCCTCTGCCTCAGCCTGCATGCGCGGCAGCTTCAGCACCTCGATCGGGGCCAGCGCCACGTTCTGCACCGCGGTCATGTGCGGGTAGAGGTTGAACAACTGGAACACCGTGCCCGAGCGCTTGCGTGCCTCGCTCAGCTCGCGCGGCTTCGATACGTCGAAACCGTCGACCGTGATCTTGCCGGCGTCGATCTTCTCCAACCCGTTGATGCAGCGGATGAGCGTCGACTTGCCCGAGCCGGACGAGCCGAGCACGGACACGACCTCGCCCTGACGGATCTCGAGGTCGATGCCGTTGAGCACTGTGGCAGCACCAAAGGATTTGCGCAGACCGGTGATGCTGATCATTTACAGACCTTTCCAGGCGGTATGGGCGCGAAGCCGCTTCTCGAAGCGTGCGCCGGCATAGGTCACCAGCTTGGCGGTGAGGTAGTAGAGCAAGCCTACGGCAGTCCAGACGAGGAACGGCTTGAGCGTGCGCAGGTTGAGGATGTTGCCGACCTTGGTCAGGTCCATGACGCCGATCACCGAGATCAGCGAGGTGACCTGCAACTGGTTGACCAGCAGGCCGGTGAGCGGCCCGATGGCGAAGGCTGTCGCCTGCGGCGCGATCACCCGGCGCAGGATCTGCCAGCGCGTCAGGCCGAAGACGCGCGCGGCCTCGATCTGGTCGCGGCCGACCGACTCGATGGCTGAGACGGCGATGACGTAGATGAAGGCAGCGCTATTGCCGGAAAGCGTGATGACGGCGGCTTCGGTCGGCGTGACGTTGATCTTGAGGAACGCCGGCAGGCCGAAGAACACCAGAAACAGCTGCACCAGCACCGGCGAGTTCTTGAGCAACTCGGCAACGAAGGTGACGAGCTGCATCAGCACCGGCACGCGGTAGAAGCGGATCACCGCCCAGACCGTGCCGATGAAAAGGCCGATCAGCGTGGTCGAGACGAACAATGCCAGCGAGACGCCAAGGCCTTGAAGCAGGAGAACGATGTCGAACGGCGTGAAATCTCCGTAGCGCATCAGACCGCTCCCTCTTCCTGGTGACGGTTGAGGTATCGGTGCAGCATGCCGATCAGGATCGACACGGAATAGGTCAGCGCGGCGTAGGCGACGAGCAGGACGAAATAGACCTCGAACGGGCGGAAGGTGTTGGAAGCAACGATCTTGGCCGAGCCGGTCAGTTCGTTGAGCGTGATCGTCGACAGGATCGACGACGTCAGGATCAGATTGATGAAGACCGAGCCCAATGGTCTCACCGAGGCGCGCAGGGCAATCGGCAGAATGATCTTGCGGAAGATGGTGATCTTCCTGAGTCCGCTGACCTGCGCTGCCTCGATGACGCCCGGGTCGATTGCCAGGATGCCCGAGCGGATGACGTCGGAAGTGAAGGCGCCGCCGGCGATCGACAGCGCGACGACGCCGGTGGTGAAGGCATCGATATAGATGCCGATCTCGGGCAGGCCGAAATAAAAGAAAAACAGCTGCACGATGAAGGGGATGTTGCGGAAAATGTCGATGTAGACGGCGGCCAGCCGGTTGAGCAGCGGCGACGCCGAGGTGCGCATCGCGCCGATGGCGAGGCCCAGCACCAGCGAGCCCAAAACGGCAAGCGTGCAGGCCTGCAACGTCAACCACGCCCCTTCCAGCAGGAAGGGGATATGCTTGGCGAGGATCGACAGGTCGAACTTCAAGCGGCACGTTCCCGAAAAGTGAAACCGGTTTCACTCTGCAAAACAGGCAAGGCGATGTCAACGCCTCGACAGGCTGAGTTTCAGTTTTTTCATCGGAGAACGTCCCGCCGCGGGCCTCGGTTCGCCGCCCCTGCGACCGGCCGGTGGGACAATGTCTCAACTCTTATGTGTTCGGTTTACAATTTGTTAGGGGCGCTGCCTCGTTTGCGACCAATCGTCATTTTAGCAACCGCTCATTAACCGACACACGTCATCCTTTTTCTACGCATCGGGGACTACCACTGTGAAAAGTATCGTCGCGCTGATCGCGCTATCGGCGTCGTTTGCCTGTACGCCTGCTGCCCAGGCCGGAACGACCATGGAGACCAAGGGTAAGGCTTTTGCGCCGCCCGCATTCACCTCGTTCTGCGGCCGTGAGCCGGGCCTGTGCAGCACATCCGGCGGCAGCAAGGTTGTTGCCTTGCACGCCGACCTCAAGTCCGAGCTCAAGCAGATCAACCGCGCCGTCAATTCGCGCATCAAGGAACGCAACGATATCGGCGATGACTGGCGCGTGCCGGTTTCATCAGGCGATTGCGAGGATTTCGCGATCCTGAAGAAGCGCGAATTGCTGAAGCGCGGCTGGCCGGCCTCGGCGTTACTGCTGACCGTGGCGCGCTATCGTGGCCAGGGTCACACGGTCCTGACCGTGCGCACCAGCGAAGGCGATCTGATCCTCGACAACCTGACCAGCTCGGTTCGCGACTGGTCGAGCACGCCCTACAGCTATTTCGCCCGCCAGGCGCAAGGCAACGGCAGAAGCTGGGAACGGATTGGCGCCGCCAAGCCGATCCTGTCGACCGCGTTCGGCGGCTGACGCCCTCTCCCGAACTTCAGCCTCGACGTTCGAGCAGGATGGTCGGTTCACCGTGATAAGTGGTTCGACCAACCTCGCGGTAGCCGTTCTTCTCGGCGACACGCAGCGACGCGCCGTTGGCCGGATCGATGATGCAGACGGTGTGGCCGGCAAATCGGCTGTCGGCCCAGCGCACGAAAGCGCCAACTGTCTCGCTCGCAATGCCCTTGCCATGCATGTCGGCGGCAAAGCCCCAGCCAGCCTCGGGAATGCCTTCGATCGAAGGGACGATTTCCCGCTTCAGGTCATGGAAGCCGCACTCGCCGATGAAGCGGCCGCTGGCCTTTTCCTCGACGGCCCAGAATCCATAACCGATCAGCGACCAGGAGCCGGCGTGGCGCAGGAAGCGCTGCCAGCTTTCCTCTCGCGTCCGCGGCTTGGCGATGAAGCGGGTAACGACCGGATCGGCCCACATCGCGGCATAGGCATCGAAGTCGTCGATGCGATGCGGCCGCAGGATGGTGCGCTCGGTCTCGATGACGGGAATGTCGGCAAGGGAAAAGGCGGCCATCGAGATGCTCCGTGAACGATGGACGCCGGTCTAGCACAGATGATCGCTCAGTCAGCAGGCCAGAACATGGCAACGCTGTCCGCCAGCGCGCTGACTTCTACGTGCTCATGCCCGCTTTCGGGCCCATGCTCTAGCCGCTCCACACCATCCGCATGTAGACGCCGCCGCGCGCGAGTTCGTCGAGCATCTGGTCTAGCCGTTTGCGGCGCGTCGTTTCGAGTTTGGCCTGGCCGATCCAGCCGAGATAGTCGTTACGCTGGTAGTCGGGCCGCGCCTCATAGGCCTCGGTCAGACCACGCGAAACAAGTTCGCCGCGGATCCAGTCAGGCATCTGATTGATCTGTCGTGTCAGCGCCATGGTCGAAACATGTATTCCTCAGTCTCTTCGTCAACTCGGCAAGTGACAGACAGCTGACATCTGCTGACATCTGCCTCGTCATATGCTTGCCCAAGGTCCATTGCTAAGGTGCCGCGGGCGAGTCGCATCACGAGGCACCGATGACTGACCTTATCCTGACCGTCATTCACCACCTGCTGGCATTCGCGCTCGCAGGCGTCATCGCCGCCGAGGTAATACTGGTGCGTCCCGGGCTCGAACGGCGCAACCTCGCCTTGCTTGGCCGCATCGACGCGACTTATGGCGGGCTCGCAGCACTTCTGCTGATCATCGGTGCGTCACGCGTCTATTTCGGACTGAAGGGCTGGGAGTTCTACGTCTACAACCCGACCTTCTGGGCCAAGATGGTGGCTTTCGCGGCCGTCGGGCTTTTGTCGATCGCACCGACGATCCGCATCGCGCGCTGGCGCTCGGCCGGCGGCGGCGATGCTTATGTCGTCCCCGATGCCGAAATAGCCAGGGTGCGCGGCTTCCTCAAGGCCGAGATCGCCGTCTTCGCGCTGATCCCGCTCTTTGCCGCGGCGCTAGCGCGCGGCTACTGAGCCGCCACTTCCGCTTCAACGACCTCGATCGGATCGATGTCGTCGAGAGGCACCAGCGGCGCCGGCTCGCTGGTGGATTTCTCCGGCGACTTGCAGATATCGGCGATGACGCAGCGCCAGCAATCTGGCTTGCGCGCCTTGCAGACATAACGCCCATGCAGGATCAGCCAGTGATGGGCGTGGCGCATGAATTCGTCGGGGATGATCTTCACCAGGATGTTTTCGACCTGCTCCGGCGTCTTGCCAGGTGCCAGCCCGATGCGGTTACCGATGCGCAGGATGTGGGTGTCGACGGCCATGGTGTGCTGGCCGAAAGCCATGTTGAGCACGACATTGGCGGTCTTGCGGCCGACGCCCGGCAATTCGACGAGCTGGTCGCGATCGTCCGGCACCTCGCCGCCATGGTCCCGAACCAGCGCTTCCGACAGCGCGATCACGTTCTTGGCCTTGTTGCGCCACAGGCCGATGGTGCGGATGTGCTGGCCGACGGTCTCCTCGCCCAGCGTCAGCATCTTTTCGGGCGTATCGGCGATGGCAAACAGCGCCCGCGTCGCCTTGTTCACGCCGATATCGGTCGCCTGCGCGGAAAGCACCACCGCCACCAGAAGCGTGAAGGCATTGACGTGCTCGAGCTCGCCCTTGGGCTCCGGCCGCTGGACCGAGAAACGACGGAAAATCTCGCGCACTTCGGCCGCCGAGTAGAGCGAACGGCGGCGCGTCGTGCGCGGCTTGGCACCGGCGGCCGACATGCGACCTTTGGGCGAGGCCCTCGGCTTATCTTTAGGCTTGGGGTTTTTCATCGCCTCTCTATAATTAGTCGCCATGAGCGAGACAAACGCCAGTTTTGTTGCCGACGAGCCGTTCTTCAAGGCTCTTCTTTTGCCACACCGCTCGCTCGGGCGTACCGGCTTCATGATCCTGATGGGCGCGCTGACATTCGGCTGGATCGTCACCGGCATCATCTTCCTGAGCCAGGGGGCCTGGCCGATCTTCGGTTTCCTCGGCCTCGACGTAATTGCCCTTTATGTCGCCTTCCGCCTCAACTATCGCGCCGCACGCGCCCGCGAGGAAGTCAGCGTCTCCCGCACCAGCCTGGACATCCTGAAGACGGCTCCGTCAGGCAGATCGCAGCGGTATCATTTCAATCCGTTCTGGGCCCGCTTCGCGGTCTCCCGCCACGAAGAGATCGGCATCACCGGCATGGCCGTCGAGACGCGCGAGACAAGCGTTGCGATCGGCAGCTTCCTCAATCCCGACGACCGCGAGAGCTTTGCCACGGCTTTTTCGCGGGCTCTTGCAACCGCAAGGAGCAGATGAGCAGGAATCGGGTGGGAAATACCCACAGCCCCCGCGATATTGGCGTCCAAGGAGATCAAGCCATGAACGCCCAGACGCAGACGAAACCCATCGCCACGCTGCAGCACGACATCACCCCGACCGGCTCCGAATATGAGACCGTGCGCCGGGTGATCGAGAAAATCAGCCTCGACTATCGCGACCAGCCCTCGCTCGAGACATTGGCCGCAGAAGTCGGCGAAACCCCGACCAGCCTGCAGAAGCTGTTCAGCCGCTGGGCCGGCCTGTCGCCGAAGGCCTTTTTGCAGGCAGTGACGCTCGACCACGCCCGCAAACTGCTCGATGACGGCTTGCCACTGCTCGAGACCTCGTTCGAGGTCGGCATGTCCGGGCCCGGACGCCTGCATGACCTGTTCGTCACCCATGAGGCAATGTCGCCGGGCGATTACAAGACCCGTGGCGCCGGCCTGACCATCCGCTACGGCTTCCACATCTCGCCCTTCGGCGTGGCGCTCGTCATGGTCACCGACCGCGGCCTCGCCGGCCTGTCGTTCAACGACGCCGGCGAAGAGCGCGCCGCCTTTGCCGACATGTCAGGCCGCTGGCCGAATGCCACCTATGTCGAAGACATGAGTGCGACCGCACCTTATGCCGCGCACATCTTCGACCCGGCCCGCTGGCGCCAGGACCAGCCCTTGCGCGTGGTCATGATCGGCTCCGACTTCCAGGTGCGCGTGTGGGAAGCGCTGCTCAAGATCCCGATGGGCCGGGCCTGCAGCTATTCGGCAATCGCCTCGGAAGTCGGCTCGCCCAAGGCAAGCCGGGCGGTCGGTGCAGCCGTCGGCGCCAACCCGCTATCGTTTGTCGTCCCCTGCCACCGGGCACTTGGCAAATCAGGCGCGCTGACCGGCTACCATTGGGGCCTGACGCGCAAGCGGGCTATTCTGGGCTGGGAGGCGGGACAACTGACCGCTGCGGACGCGAAAACAGCCGCGGCCCGAACAGGTTGATGCACAAGCCGGCGATGACAAGACTGGAGGCGACGAGTTTCCAGTCTTGCAGCGGTTCGCCAAGCAGCACCGCCGAGCCAAGGAAGCCGAACACCGGCACCAGCAAGGTGAAGGGCGCTACCGTCGAGACCGGATAGCGCGCCAGCAGTCCGCTCCAGGCGGCGAAGCCGAACAGCGTCGAGAGATAGACGATGTAGGCGATGGAACCGACCGAGGCCCAGTCCAGTCCGGTGAAGCTGCTCACGAAGTGTTCCGGGTCGAGGATCAGCGCCACCGCCAGCAATGGCGGCAAGGCAAACAGGCTGCCCCAGACGACGAGACCGAGCACGTTGGGCGCGGCGGCGGCACGCTGCGAGATCTGTTTGGAAACGACATTGCCACCGCCCCAGGCGGCGGCCGCCGCGATCAGCAGCAGCAACCCGGCCATGGTCACATCGCCGCCGATATGCAGGGCAACCATTCCGACACCGCTGAACGCCAACGCAGCACCGGCCAGTTGCCAAGGTGTCGGTCGCTCACCCAGCAAAATCATCGACAAGCCGATGGTGAAGAACACCTGCAACTGCAGGATCAATGACGACAACCCGGCACTCATGCCGATCTTCATGCCGGTGAACAGAAAGCCGAACTGCAGCGCAAAGATCAGCAGACCGTAAGTGGCGATCATCGAGAGCGGCACATCAGGGCGCTTGATAAAGAACACCCACGGAAAGGCGGCGAGGAAGAAGCGCGCGACCCCGAGCGCCAGCGGCGACACCTGGATCAGGCCGATCTTGATGATAGCGAAGTTGACACCCCAGATCAGGACGATGCTCAGGGCGAGCAGCAGATGGCGCGGGCGCATGGTTCAATTTTCCTGACGCTATCAATCAAATATTTGAATTGATTGACTTTTTAGCCTACACGATGCTGGTCGGAAGGAAAAGGCCTGCCCTTTGCGCCGACTTCGGGTTACATCGTTGACCACGGTCCATCGCGCTCGTTGGCAAGAAGTGCGTTGAGGCGGCTGATGGACTATTGGCTAGTGCAGCGGCATGATCCGCAGATTCGGAAGGAACGCCCATGCCTGCAAAATTTGAAAACACGACCAACACACCGAACCTGATCAACGTGCACATCAACGCGCTGGAGCCGGGGAACCTTATTGTTCGTCTTGAGTATGTGACCTCCCAGGAGCACATCGAGCGGGTTCGTCGTGGAGAGAGCACGGCTGAGAGTGTGGAGCTTCTGATAAAGCCGCACCAAGCACGAAAGATCGCAGAAGGCCTCGTCCGCCAAGCAGACCTGATCGAAGCGTCAAAGCAACCCGCTGGCGGCCCAAAGCAGTAGCAATGATCTGCAAATGATGGCGACCCGCCTCCGGCCGTGAGGAAGTCGCATTTCGTCTTGGCTCCTTGAGCGAGCCGATTTCCAGACGGCCCTTTTTTGAAGCTCCCTCCCTGAGCTGGATCGCCAATCTTCATTGGTTGCTTGAGCATGGTTGACCGGCGCGCGCTGCTGTCGGTTCAACCACGGGTCTGATGCTGCCTAAGCTCCTATGCTTGTGGGGCGCGCCATGGGCGAGATTATATCAGCTATCGATCATATTGTTTGAAAGAGACCTGCGGTGAAATCCGGCCATGCTTAGTCGACGAGCATATTCTTGTTGCTGTGGATCACACTTGTCACGTATCTGGATCAACCGTCAGGTGCAGATACTTGAGCGCTTGGCCACCTATTTCAAGACAATCGAACGCATGCATCCAATAATAATTCATATATACTTCAATCACGCGCAGCAAACGAGATTGACGCCCTGTCGAATATCTCGATATCGTGTAGAATAAATAGTATGCACACAAACGAACTTTTCGACAGAGTTTGGCGTTAATACCAAATTAACCATACTGGATCACCGTCAACTCCAGGACAGGCGGATACTCGCAGTTCCCGGAGAGCAGAATGAAATACTGCATGCTCACTACAGCGCTTGCCATCGCGGCCGGCGCGATGGTTCAGCCGGCGCTCGGGGCCACCGGCAACGTCACCTTCAACGGTACGGTCGCGGCTATTTGCACACTCGTCGTGACCAACGGCAGCGGCACCATGACCGCGAGCCCCGGCCTGCAGTCGTTGAGCTCGCACAATGCCGGTGGTTCGCCCGGCACCGTCACAATCACCACCACGGGCAATGTCGCGCTCAGCGTTGGCGCACCCACCGCGATCACCGTTCCGCCGGCTGACATCACGCCGATCACGTGGTCGCCGACCTATTCCGTAGCCGGCGCCCACACCATCGCGGAAACCGGCGCCTCTTCGAACCTGTCGACTCCAGGCGTGGATACCGTGACCGTCCACCTCGCCGGCACCAAGACCGGCTCCGACATCTTTGCCGCCGGCAGCTACTCCGCCACCGTCACGGTGACCTGCCAATAGAGGCTGTAACAGACAAGAACGACAGGGAGAGCTTGATGTTACGCAGCCTGGCATTTCTCGGATTGGCGCTGGCGGCCAGCCCCGCATTCGCACAGTCGATGTCGCCGATGCGCGGCGAGGTAACGAGTTTCACCGACGCATTTGCCATCCGCGTCTTTCCATCCAATCCCTACAACCAGAAGATCCGGATCGATATCCGCGTCTACGACCAGAACTTCCAGCCGGTGAACGCCAAGATAGCGCCCAACAGTTTCATGCTGGGCGCCGAGGCGTCGCGGCCAGTCCTGGTTGTCGTGCCATTCGACGGCAACAATGAGCGTAAAGTGCGTATTTGTACGGAAAGCGTGCCATTTCCAAATGAACAGACGCAGATCAAGGCTCAAATATGCGGAAAATTTCTCGGACAGCGGCGTTTCTGACGCTCACGAGCCTCGCCGCATTGACGCCTTGCGCGTCCTGGGCCGAGGACGTCTACAATCTCAACCAGAACCAGAGCGGTTTCTCCCTGCCGGGCGTGACACTGCCGCAAGGCCAGGATGAAGTGCGCGCCGCGGATGGCACGACCTGCCGTTCGGCGGTGTCGGGCAGCGGCGCCTATCTCGATGTCGGCGTGATCCAGGGCAACAACCGCGAGAACAACGACCTCGCCACCTATGGCCGCGTCGTCATCCCGATCGGCCGCACGCCCAAGCGGCTCGATTGCTCCAAGCTTTATGAGCTCGAAGTGGCGCGGCTGCAGATGGAGCTGAAGCTGCTCAAGATGGGGCTGGGCGGACAGGGCGGCGACATCACCGGCTCGGTGCAGCATTCCAAGGCCGGCTGGGCAGAAAGCGGCTGGACCGACGGCAAGGCACCGCCCCAACCCACGACCGGGCAGTGACCATGCGCGCCGGCACTTCGGCCCTCGCGATCATGAGCCTTTGGCTGGCGGCTGCGCCCGCGCAAGCGGCCATCATCGGCACCTGCACCATCAACGTCCAGAGCAACGGCACGCTTTCGCCCAATCCGACGATCAACGTCTTCGGCTCGACCCAGGCCGGCGGCTCGGCCGCCTCGGTCAGCGTCACCACCAGTTCGCTTTTGTGCTCGATCCTGAACCTGCTCGACTGCTACGGACTGTCGGCGCCCGCACCCGTCAACTTCCTGTCGGCTCCAAGCGGCGGCGATGCCAACGTAACCTTCGCCTCGACCTACACCGTCGACAGCGTGACCTACGGCGGCAGCACGATCACGCGGGTGTCGAACGGCACCAGGATTGTCCCGGTCAACCTGACAGCGACCAAATCGACAGGCATCTTCCCGGCCGGCACCTACCAGGCACAGGTCGTCTTCCGCTGCGAATAAGCAAACTGCGAATGACCGGGCCGCCATCTGGCAAGCGATCGCGACACAATGTAGTTTCCGGCTGACTTTTCAGGAGACTGCCGTGATCACCGTTGTCGGATCCATCAACCTCGACCTCATCGCAACCGTCGGCCGCCTCCCGAGCCCGGGCGAGACCGTTCCCGGCGGCGACTTCAGGTCGGCGCCCGGCGGCAAGGGCGCCAACCAGGCGCTCGCGGCTGCGCGCGCTGGTGCCCAGGTGCGGATGGTCGGCGCAGTCGGCAAGGATGCCTTCGCCGGCGAGGCTGTCGCCTACCTCAAGAGCAGCGGCGTCGACCTGTCCGGCGTAGCCGAGATCCAGGCAGCCACCGGCATCGCGCTGATCCTTGTCGGCGGCGACGGCGAAAACATGATTGCGGTGGTGCCGGGCGCCAATGGCTCGGTGGTGCCGGGCGATCTCGCCAAGGCCCAGTTCACCAAGGGCGACATCGTGCTGCTGCAACACGAAATCCCGCTTGCGACAGTGGATGCGGCGCTCGACGCGGCACGCAAGGCAGGTGCTGTGACCATGCTGAACACTGCACCGTTCCGCGCCGAAGCCGCAAGCTTCGTCGGTAAGGCCGACTATGTCGTTGCCAACGAAACCGAGTTCGACCTCTACGCCGAAGCCCTGTCGCTGCCCGCCGGCGAAAGGCCGGCGCGGATGGGCGAATTCGCCCGCAGCACCGGCGCCACCGTCATCGTCACCCTCGGCGGCGACGGCGTGCTGGCCGCAAGGGGCGACGAACTCGTCCATATCGACGCGCTCAAGATCACCCCGGTCGATACCGTCGGTGCCGGCGACACCTTCTGTGGCTATCTAGCCGCCAGCCTCGCCGCTGGCCTCGATCTCGCCGAAGCGCTTCGCCGCGCCGCAGCGGCCGGCTCGCTCGCCTGCCTGAAGCCCGGCGCCCAGCCGGCTATCCCGATGGCCGCCGAGGTGGATGCGGCCATCCTGTAGCAGCAGGCTGTTGAGCGCCGGCAACCGTTAGTTCATCAGGTCTACCGGCTGCAGGTATTTGTCGTTTTTGCGAGGATTGGGAAGCTTCTGGAACTTGCTCTTGGCAAGCGAGAGTGCCTTTTTGTCAAATGCCGGGTCACCCGAAGTCTTGCTGATAGTGGCCGAGCTCATCTTGCCATTGTTGTCGGTGGTGATGCTGACGTTGGCGGTCCTTACTGCACAACCGCTGGGGCGCAACGTATTCGTCGCTACATTTTGAGTAGGACCCAGAGTTGGGCTGACAACGCTGGCGAGGTGACGATCCACATCACTTGTTTGCTTCCGCTTCTTCTGGACAGCCGGAAACTCTGCGTGCTTATTGTCGGGCGACCGCCGGAGGAACGGAACATGTCGCTTGAGCTCTATGCCGCCTATGTCGTCGCCTGCATCGTCATCGTGCTGATACCGGGGCCGACGGTCACCCTGATCATCGCCTCCAGCATAAGGCATGGCACGCGCGCCGGGCTCGCCAATGCCGCCGGCACGCAGATCGGCGTCGCCGTGATGATTGCCATCGTCGGCATCGGCCTCAACCAGATGATCGAGGCGATGGGCCACTGGTTCGAATGGGTCAGGCTGCTGGGCGCCGCCTATCTGATCTGGCTCGGCATCCAGATGTTCCGCTCGGGTGGCGAGCTTGCCGCCGACGGCATGCCCAGGCGGCCGCGTGGCGGCTTCTTCCTGCAGGGCTTTCTGGTTGCCATCTCCAATCCCAAGACGCTGATCTTCTTCGGCGCCTTCATCCCGCAGTTCATCGATCCGAGTGCCAACTACGCCCAGCAGATCGTCATCATGGGCGTCACGGCGATGGTCTTCGCCGCAATGTCGGACTCGGCCTATGCGATCGCCGCCGGCCGCGCGGGCAAGTTCCTGTCGGCCAGGCGCCTCAAACTGATGACCCGCATATCGGGCACCTTCCTCGTCGGCGGCGGCGTCTGGCTGGCGTTTTCACGGGCGAAATGAGGTACTGCACCATCCGATCTGATTATTGAAGTATAGCGCGCTTCCCCCCACATCATCACAGGAGGGGGGCTCGCACGATGCTGAAGAAATATTTAACACCAGCCGTGAAGTATCTTGCGGCGGCTGTTTTGGTAGCGATGTGCGTAGCTTTTGCCTTCCAGCCCATCTTGCAGCTGGTTTGGAACTCGAGCCCCGTGGTGGCGATCGATTCAGTAGTCGGGACCGTCGAAGTCGTCGCCACGAGCACAGGCCGAAGCGTACATGGACCCAGCTACCGCTACGGTGTGAGGGTCGGAGACCGGTTGGTTTTTCTACAGGATTGGCAAATCCGCAGGCGCGGCTCGACCGTCGTGCTTCGACGCATAAACTATGAGAACGGGACGGCTGACTATCAGCTGAATTGAAACGCCCCCCTCAAGGGAGGGCGTCTCCCGCGCACGGGGAGACGGAAACCTCAGAGCCGGCCGAGACGCTCGACCAGCAGGGCGAAGAAGCCGTCATGGTCGATGTCGCGCATGACGATGGCGTTCTTCGGGCGCTTGGTGACACCCCACCAGTCGATGACGGTCATGCCCATGGTCAGCTCGGAAGCCGTCTCGACGGTCACGTTGCAATGACGGCCCTGGAACAGTTCCGGCTTGAGAAGGTAAGCGATGACGCACGGATCATGCAGCGGACCACCATCGGTGCCGTACTTGCCTTCGTCGTAGCGCTCGAAGAACTCCAGCATCTGGGCGGTGGCGAGGCCGACCTTGGTGCCGAGCTTGCGGAAGGCGTCGATGCGCTTGGTGGTGGTCAGCGCCTTGTGGGTGACGTCGAGCGGCATCATGACGATCGGTACGCCCGAGCGGAACACCACATCGGCGGCATGCGGGTCGACGTAGATATTGAACTCGGCCGAAGGCGTGACGTTGCCGCCTTCGAAGAAGCCGCCGCCCATCAGCACGATCTCCTTGATGCGCGGGGCGATCCTGGGCTCGCGGATGAAGGCGAGCGCAACGTTGGTCAGCGGCCCGAGCGGGCACAGCGTGATGGTGCCGGCTTCCTCGCGCATCAGCGTCTCGACGAGGTAGTCGACGGCGTGCTGCTCCTGCAGCTTCATCGTGGGTTCGGGCAGATCGGGGCCATTGAGCCCGGTCTTGCCGTGGACTTCCTCGGCTGTGACCAGCTCGCGCATCAGCGGCCGGATGGCGCCGGAATACACCTTGATGTCGGGGCGGCCGGCCAGTTCGCAGATCTTGCGGGCATTGTTTTCGGTCAGCTTCAGCGGCACGTTGCCGGCGACAGCGGTAATTCCCAGAATGTCGAGCTCGGAGCTCCCCAGCGCCAACAGTATGGCGACGGCATCGTCCTGACCGGGGTCAGTGTCGATGATTATCTTGCGCGGTACGGGCATTTTCTTTCCTTGTTGGGCAGTTTTTTTGCAGTCTTGAAGTTGCCGACGGCGCGGACCATATCAACAACAGACGGGAAAATGCCATCCGGGTTTTTCCGCATTATGTCGCTCTCGGAGGACAAGCTGTAACATGAGCCGTATGACGCCCTTCTCAAGCCCGCTTCTCCTGGGCTTCGACACGATGGAAAAGACGCTGGAGCGCCTTGCCAAGTCGGGCGACAGCTACCCTCCCTACAACATCGAACGCATCAGGGATGCCGACGAACGGGGCGAAAGGCTGCGGATCACGCTTGCGGTGGCCGGTTTCGCCGAAAACGATCTCGAAGTCACCGTCGAGGAGAACCAGCTCATCGTGCGTGGCCGACAGAGCGACGACAAGGAGCGCGAGTTCCTGCATCGCGGCATCGCCTCACGGCAGTTTCAACGCTGCTTCGTTCTGGCCGACGGGATGCGGGTGATTGCTGCCGATCTGAAGAACGGTCTGCTCTCGGTCGATCTCGACCGGCCGGAAGCCGAACGACTGGTACGGAAAATAAACATATCGGTAGCAGACTAAGCACTGCCGATGGCTCTCATGCGGGATGGCCGAGACGGCATCCTGGCTAGAAGGAGGCTATAATGCCCAATACTGCCCAGAGACACACGATGACCACGGGCGAACTCGCCCATCTCGGCGAAGGCACCGTTGCCTATCTCAGGAAGGTATCCAGTGACGATCTGCGCGGCCGTTTCCCCGGCCTGACCGAGATCGACCCCGGCCTCGAATTGTGGGCGCTGTTTGCCGCCACCGGCGAACCGATCCTGTTGTCCGATGCCCGTGACCGTGCCCTTGCGGGTGCGATGGAAAACGATCTGACGACCGTCGCCATCCACTGACCTTCAGCACCGGCCTAGCACCGACGACAAGGTGGCGAAACGGACAAGGGCCGCAGATGCGGCCCTTCCCAAGCTTTTCCAGAAATTGACGAAATCAGGCGGCGTGCGAAGCCGGCGTTTCCGACAACAACGCATGGATCGCCGACGCATCGCGCGTGCCGCGAATCTTGGCCACCGTGTCGGCATCGCGCAGCACGCGGGCGATACGAGACAGCGCCTTGAGATGGTCGGCCCCAGCCCCTTCAGGGGCCAGAAGCAGGAAGACGAGATCGACCGGCTGGTCGTCCAGTGCTTCGAAGTCGACGGGCGTTTCCAGGCGCGCAAAGACGCCGGTGATCCGCTTAACGCCTGCGAGCTTTCCATGCGGGATGGCGATGCCATTGCCGACACCCGTCGAGCCAAGACGCTCGCGCTGGAGGATGGTGTCGAACACCTCCCGCTCGGGGATACCGGAAATCGCTGCGGCCCTTTCGGCGAGAAGTTGCAGAAGCTGCTTCTTCGAGTTCGCCTTCAAGGCCGGCATGATTGCCGGAGCCTCGATCAGATCACTCAGATCCATGCTGAAATTCCCTTGCTGTGCTCACCGCCGCATTGCCCCAAAACCCCACATGCGGTGGCGGCTACTATCCCTGGGCGACCTTTGCGGTCGAGGGATCTATCCAGCCGATGTTTCCATCAGACCGGCGGTAGACGATGTTGAGGTGCTCGTTGCCAGCATTGCGGAAGACCACAACAGGGCTATCCTTGGTGTCGAGTTCGATGACGGCGGATGCCACCGACATCGTCTTCAGAACCATCGTCGACTCGGCAACGATGGCGGGCGCGAAGTCTTCCGGCACATCCTCGTCGTCATCGACGAGAGCCGCGACGACCGAATAGGCGACATCAGTCAATTCACCGTTGCCAGCACCCAGATTGTGCGACTTCAGCCGGCGCTTGTAGCGCCTCAGGCGAGTCTCGAGCTTGTCGGCTGCCGCTTCGAACGCGGCAGTCGGTTCTTGGGCGTCACCGGTCGCTTGCAACGACATGCCCGAATCGAGCCGTACCACGCAATCGGCGGTGTAGCGCGAGCCGGACTTCACGACGTTGACGTGCCCGGAGAAACCGCGATCGAAGTATTTGCCGATCGCTTCGCCGATACGTCCTTCAATGCGCGTACGAAACGCATCGCCGACGTCCATGTGTTTTCCTGATATGCGCAGGCTCATCTGAAAACTGACCTTTTCTGTTCAGACTTCAAACCGGTCCGAGTTTATACCCGTGGCAGATGCAAACAAGCGTTGGCTCGCTTGTCACACCAATTTTAAGTCCGAACTTGTCGGCTGATCTTGGGCCACCCACCGGCAGCCGCTGGCTCGTATCGCAAGCCATCCTGTGCCGCATCTTTCCTTGGTGGGCTTTAGCCCTCTTCATGCGGGCGGGCTTCTAGACACTTCATTAAGGATTGTCAATCAAGCGCCAGAATGGCCGCAATTCCGCGGCTTTCAGCCTAGCTGGCGGCACCTGCCATGGCGCGTTTTTCGCGCCGGCGCTGCACCGACGAGGCGATGTTCATGCCTTCGCGATATTTGGCGACCGTACGCCGGGCGATGTCGACGCCACTTTTCTTCAGGATATCCACAATGGCATCGTCGGACAGCACGTCGGCGGCCTGCTCTTCCTCGATCATCTGGCGGATGCGGTCACGCACCGCCTCAGACGAATGCGCGTCGCCGCCCTCGGCCGATGCGATCGAGGCGGTGAAGAAGTAGCGAAGTTCGAACACGCCGCGCGTCGTCAGCATGTATTTGTTGGCGGTGACGCGGCTGACTGTCGATTCGTGCATGCCGATGGCATCGGCCACAGTACGCAGGTTGAGCGGCCTCAGATGGCGCACGCCGTGGACCAGGAAGGCATCCTGCTGGCGCACGATTTCCGAGGCGACCTTGAGGATGGTCTTGGCGCGCTGGTCGAGGCTGCGGGTCAGCCAGTTGGCGTTCTGCAGGCATTCGCTGAGGAAATTGCGCTCGGCAGCATCCTTGGTGCGACCCGTCACCTGGGCGAAATAGACCTGGTCGACGAGCACACGCGGCAGCGTATCGGGGTTGAGCTCGATCGCCCAGCTGCCATCGGCGGCCTGGCGCACCTCGACGTCGGGCACGATGGTGTCGGCAGAGCCGCCGGAAAAGGCCCCACCGGGCCTGGGATCGAGCGCGCGGATCTCCGCCAGCATGGCAAGCAGATCCTCCTCATCGACGCCACAGATGCGCTTCAGGCTGTGGAAATCGCGTTTGGCCAGAAGGTCTAGATTGTCGATCAGTGCCGCCATCGCCGGATCGAGCCGGTCGCGGCGCATGAGTTGGACCCGCAGGCATTCGGCGAGATCGCGGGCAAAAAGGCCGGCCGGGTCGAAACCCTGGCAACCGGTGAGCACCCGCAGCACGAAAGCCTCGTCGACGCCGAAGCGCGCTGCGATCTCGTCGGCTTCGCCGCGGAAATAGCCAGCTTCGTCGAGCCAGTCGGTCAATTCGGAGGCAACGAGGCGCTCGGCCGGGTCGGTGAAGGCGAAGGATATCTGCTCGCCGACATGGTCGCGCATGGTGATGGCAGCCGCCGCCATGTCCTCCATGTCGAAACCTTCGGAGCTGCCGCCCGAACCAGAGCCGGTGGATGCCGACTTCCACTGCATGGCGAGGTCGGGACCCATGCGCTCGACAGCACCGGGGTCGTCCGGGAACAGGTTTTCGAGCGAAGTATCGAGCTTCTCGGAGATCGCCTCCGAGCTCCAGCCCGCCTCGCCTTCGAACCAGTCCTCGCTGGTTGCGGGATTTGCCTCGCTTTGGGTCTCGATCTTGGGGAACTGGTCGCTGGGCCCGTCTTCGGCTGTTTCGACACGCTCAAGCAGCGGATTGCGCTCGATCTCGTCGTCGATGAAACGTTCAAGCTCGGTGTGGGTGAACTGCAGCAGCCTTATCGACTGCATCAGCTGTGGCGTCATCACCAGCGATTGCGACTGCCGTAGCTGTAGTTTCGCCGACAGCGCCATTGCTTGAAGTGGTCCAATCCCTGTCAGGTGCTGCCGAAAATCGGCGCGCTCGCCAGTCGCGATAAAACTGGCCCGGCTTTTGCATGTCAAGCAGATTGGGGATTTGGCATCGCGATTGCCGGCGCATTGCCCGGCAATCGCGAATGAAGGCTGCGCATTGCGCTGGCACGTTGCGCCCCGGCAAGCAGCCTAGAGCGTGAAGCCCTCGCCGAGATAGAGGCGACGGACGTCGGGATTGGCGACGACCTCGTCGGCGCGGCCGTGGGTCAAGACCTCGCCGGCATGGATGATGTAGGCGCGGTCGATCAGGCCCAGCGTCTCGCGCACATTGTGGTCGGTGATCAGGACGCCGATGCCACGCTTGGTCAGGTGGCGGACGAGCTGCTGGATGTCGGCGACAGCGATCGGGTCGATGCCGGCGAAAGGCTCGTCGAGCAGCATGTAGTTGGGGCGGCTAGCGAGCGCGCGCGCAATCTCGAGGCGACGGCGCTCACCGCCCGAAAGGGCGATCGCCGGCGACTTCCTGAGATGGCTGATGTGGAACTCTTCAAGCAGCGCATCGAGCGCCTTCTCGCGCTCCTTGCGACTCTTTTCGACCACTTCGAGGATGGCGCGGATGTTGTTTTCAACCGAAAGGCCACGGAAGATCGAGGCTTCCTGCGGCAGGTAGCCGATGCCGAGGCGGGCGCGGCGATACATCGGCATCGCCGTAACGTCGAAGCCGTCGATCTCGATGGTGCCCTGGTCGACGGGAACAAGCCCTGTGACCATGTAGAAACAGGTCGTCTTGCCGGCACCATTGGGGCCGAGCAGGCCGACGGCCTCGCCGGCGCGGACGCCGAGCGTCACGCCCGACACCACTTGCCTGCCCTTGTAGCTCTTGGTCAGGCCCTTTGCGATAAGCGTGCCCTTGAACTTACCGTTCTTGGCACTGCCTGTCGTCGCGGGCGCGGCAAGTTTTTGCGCCGAGCCGGGCTTCAGACGCGACAACAGCGAGGATGCCTCAGTCATTTATTTCTTCTGCGAACCCGGTGTGATCGACATCATGACACGACCATTGCCCTTGGCGCCCTTGTTGCAGCCGTCGACCTGGGCGAGCCCGGTCTTCATCTGCACGGTGAGCTTGCAGCCAACCAGGACGTTGTCGCCTTCCGACAGAACGACTTCCTTGCCGGACATCACCAGCACCTCGGTCTTCATGTCGAAAGTGCCACGGTCGCCGGTGGCAACCTGCTTGTCGGACTTCACATAGACCTTTTCGTCGACTTCGAGCCTGTCGATGTTGGCCGAGCCGGTGGCTGCCGAGCCGCCATCCTTGGCGTAATAGACCGTCATCTTGCCCGACTTCATGACAGTCGGCCCCTGGGTGACGCTGACATTGCCGGTGAAGATAGCGAGATTCTCCGATTCGCGGACCTCGAGCTTGTCGCTCTCGATCTGGATCGGCTGGTCGCCGGAGAGCTTGAGGCCCGAGAGCCTGCTCTGGCTGTCCTGCGCAAAAGCGCCGGCGGTGCACAGCATCACGCCCGCGCATGTTAACGCGGCCATTGACCGCCAAGACCTATTTTGCCGCACTCCCGCCTCCGCTGCCATTCTGCGCCGCCTTCATCCGCGCGGGATCGATGTCCACGCGTACCTTTTTCTCGAACACGACAACCTTGCCGTTTTCGAGCATGGACATCGAATCGGACGTGATCTTCGAACCGTCAAGGCTTATTTCGACCGGTTCGTCAGACTTCATCGCGCCACTGCCCATGTCGAGATACGCCGATTTGAGCTTGGCGACCATACCGTCGCTGGTCTTTACGATTACTTGTTCGGTCAGATTGAGCGTATTGCCTTCTCGGTCATAGATGCCGCGCACCGCGTCGACCTTGGCAATATTGTCGGCGGAGATCGGCAGGTTGGCGTCGATGCCGAGCAATTCGACGACACCCTGGTTGGCCGGATCCTGCACGGCACGGTCGGCGGTCATCGAATAAGGCAGGTTGTCGCGGGTGAAGCCGCTGAGCTGCGGCTTGGCCATCACCAGCTTGCCCTCGGAGAAGGCGGCACCTTCCGCCTTGACCTGGATGGAAGGAGGCGCGGCAAGATAGGTATAGCCGCCGAACAGCGCGGCAAGCACGATGGCGGCCAGCGGCAAGGCGCGCTTGAGGAAGCGGACGCGGCGCGAATGGCGCGCGGCGCGGTCGAACGCATCGGCGCGCGAAGTCGCAAGCGCAATCGCAGTGTCAACCGCAACGCCGCTCCCGCCGCCACTCGTCTCGATTGGTCGCGCCAACTGAAATGTCCTTCTTCGAACTGTCCAAGCCGCCCTTCAGGCCGGCACGGTGAAGCGGATGAAAGCCACGAAAATATGACCATAAGGTCAAAGAGTTGCGACCGAACGTATTGTTGCCCGCGTCCGGCTGCCAAACAGCAAACCCCAATATGGCTATTTAGCTTACAAATCCCAACTCCCGCAACGTCAGCTGAGGCAGGAAAGCTGTGGCTCTCGCCAAAGCGTTGCTTTAAAAGCGCTAACCTGCACAGCATGCGAGGCACGCCATGTCCATGAAAGCCGACGATCTGATCGACCGACGCCGCTTGCGGCGCAAGCTGACCTTCTGGCGGGTCGTAGCTTTTCTCATCGCCGCCCTGGCAGTCGTCGGCATGTCGACCTGGCTGGCAGGCGAGCGCATTCCCGGTGTGAGCGCCAGCCACATCGCCAAGGTCAAGATCGAAGGCACGATCACCGAGGACGAGGATTTGCTGCGCCGTCTCGACGAGATCCGCAAGTCGGCCTCCGTCAAGGGCGTGATCCTGTCGATCGATTCGCCCGGCGGCACCACCGCAGGCGGCGAGGCGATCTACGATGCCGTGCGCAAGCTCGCGGCCGAAAAGCCTGTCGTCGCCCAGGTCGGCACGCTGGCCGCATCGGCAGGTTACATGATCGCTTCGGCAACGGACCACATCGTGGCGCGCAAGTCGTCCATCGTCGGCTCGATCGGCGTGCTGGTGCAGTTTCCCGACCTGACCGGGCTGATGGATAAGCTCGGCGTCAAGCTCGAGGAGATCAAGTCATCGCCGCTGAAGGCCGAGCCCAATCCGTTCAATCCGACGACCGACGAAGAGCGCGCCATGATGCGCAACATGATCCTCGACAGCTACGACTGGTTCGTCGGCATCGTCGCCGAACGCCGCTCGATGTCGAAGGCCGAAGCCACCGACCTTGCCGACGGCTCGGTGTGGACCGGACGCCAGGCGCTCGCCAACAAGCTGATCGACGAGGTTGGCGGCGAAGACCAGGCCATCGCCTGGCTCGGCACCAAGGGCGTCGATGCCAAGCTCGAAGTGATCGAGTGGAAGCCCTCTCGCACCGGCAGTTTTTTCCTGCCTAGTTCCGTTGCCCAGGCGCTCGGCCGCGCACTCGGGGTTGGCGACCTGTCGTCGGAACTGATCAAGGAAATGGGCGCCGACCGCTTGTTCCTTGACGGTATGCTGTCGCTCTGGCAGGCTGAAAAAGCTGTGTCAGGCGGCTGAAAAACAAATAAAATCATCACTATCTCGACGGGGACCGAGCACATGATCAAGTCTGAACTGGTGCAAATCATTGCCACACGCAATCCGC
Source organism: Aminobacter carboxidus (assembly GCF_014863355.1). Taxonomy (GTDB): domain Bacteria; phylum Pseudomonadota; class Alphaproteobacteria; order Rhizobiales; family Rhizobiaceae; genus Aminobacter; species Aminobacter carboxidus. The sequence continues at coordinate 42,103 of NZ_JACZEP010000006.1, forward strand.
ATCTGTTCCTGCGGGATGTCGAGAACATCGTCAGCGCCATCTTCGACGAAATCACCGATGCCCTTGCCGATGGCAATCGCGTCGAGCTGCGCGGCTTCGGCGCGTTTTCGGTCAAGAATCGCCCGGCCCGCACCGGCCGCAACCCGCGCACCGGCGAATCCGTCGAAGTCGAGGAAAAGTGGGTGCCGTTCTTCAAGACCGGCAAGGAGCTGCGCGAGCGGCTGAACTCGGCGAAATAGGCCGCCAGGCAGCTGTGGCGGCGGGGCTTTAAACGGGAATATCCATGTTCAACCGCTTCATGCTCATCGTTGTCTTCGTCCCGGTGGCGATCGTGCTGATCGCACTCGCCGTCGCCAACCGCGCGCCCACCGCATTCACGCTCGACCCGTTCAATCCCGGCAATCCGGCGTTGACCATCCAGGCGCCGCTGTTCGTGCTGCTGTTTATGGCGCTGGCGCTCGGGGTGATTCTCGGCGGCGCTGTGACCTGGCTCAAGCAGGGCCGCTACCGCAAGGTCGCCCGCCAGCGCGGCCTCGAAGCCGAGAGCCTGCGCCAGGCAGCAGCCCAGCGGCCTCCGGTTGCCCAGGGCCCGGCCCTGCCGCGCCCCAACTGATCCACTTCGGCGCGACGACCTTTCAGGGAGAATTTTATGCTGCACTTTTCGGCCGATGACATCGACCGCGCACTGACCTTTCCTGGGCTGGTCGAGACGCTGCGCACGGCCTTCCGCGACGGCGCGGTGCAGCCGGTGCGCCATCATCACACCGTCGAGCGTGCCAAGGGCACCGATTCGACCCTGCTTTTGATGCCGGCCTGGACCGACTTCAAGGCCGCGGGTGCCGGCGCCGACGGGCATATCGGCGTCAAGATCGTCACCGTCTCGCCTGACAATAACGACATCGCCAAGCCGGCGGTCGTCGGGCTCTATTTGCTGCTCGACGGCATCACCGGCGAGCCGCAGGCGCTGATGGACGGCCCTCGCCTGACCCAGTGGCGCACGGCCTGCGCCTCGGCACTCGCCGCCTCCTACCTGGCGCGCGAGGATGCCTCGAAACTGCTGGTGATCGGTGCCGGGGCGCAGTGCAAGTTCCTCGCCCGGGCGCACGCTGCCGTTCGACCGATCAAGCAAATCCGCGTCTGGAACCGGACGCTCGCCAACGCCGAAACGCTCGCCGCTTCGTTGCGCGGCGAAGGTTTTGAGGCAACCGCCGTCTCCGATCTCGATGCCGAGCTGGGTTGGGCCGACATCATCACCGCCGGCACGATCTCAACGACGCCGCTGGTCAAGGGCGCCAGGCTCAAGCCGGGCTGCCACGTCGATCTCGTCGGCGGCTTCACGCCCGGCATGCGCGAGGCCGACGACGATGCGATCAGCAAGGCGCGTGTCTATGTCGACACGCGCGCGGGTGCGACCAAGGAAGCCGGCGACATCGTGCAGCCGATCGCGGCAGGCGTTCTCAAGGCCGACGACATCGTCGCCGACCTGCACGAGCTCGCCCGCAACCAGAAGCCCGCCCGCCAGTCGGCGGACGAGATCACCCTGTTCAAGTCGGTGGGCGCCGCCCTCGAGGACCTCGCCGCCGGCATTGCCGTCTACAAGGCACTCAAGCGGTAGCCTTGAGACGGACCTGCGCATTCATGGCTTCCGCGATCAGGCGGAAGTCGCGCTCGCTGAGTGGGCAAAGCCCGAGACGAAGCTGATAACCCCAGTTGCGGCCAGCGGTGAAATCGAGCCGCCCAAGCAGCATCGGACCGGCGCCTCGTTGGAAGCCGCCCAATCGACATCGCGCCTAGAGAATTTCCGCTTTTCTTCGAATCGCGGAATCTCTCTATCTTCTTGTTTTTGCGCAATTCCGGACGGAAAACCGCTACGCACTTTTCCTGGAATTGCTCTGGACGGCAAGAAGCCGCCGCCCATGTCGAACTGGTAAGCATCGCCTGACCGTACGTGGCCGATGGCGGTGAATGACTTCAGCTCGTCCTCGCCGCCCATGACCGTCGCCGGCGAATAATAGACGACGCCGTCGCCCGCCATGATCCGACGCAGCGGGCCGGCCTTGCCATGGCAAACCTGCATGAAGCCGCCCGAACGGCCGCGCCTGACATGTTCGGCGGAAGCGACCGCAAGCCAGTTGGCCGTGCTCATGGCCGTGCTGTTGCCGCTTGGTCGAGGCAGTAGACGCGCAGGCGATGGTTGTCGGGGTCGAGTGCGACGAAGGTGCGGCCGAAATCCATCTCGGCAGGCGCCTGCAGGATCTTGAGCCCACGGCTCGACCACTCGGCATGGGTCGCGTCTACCGCGCCAGGCGTGTCGAGGGCAAAGACGACCTCCGAACCGCCTCCTGCAGTCGCGGCCGCGGGCTGGGCGGTGTGGCGCGACCACAGGCCGAGCTTGAAGCCGCCGTCGAGCACGAACATGACGAAGGTCGGCGATGCTTCGACCGGCTGACGGCCGAACACGCCAGCATAGAAGGCGCTGCTGGTTTCGGGGCTGTCGACATAGAGGATGATGAAGTTGGGGCTGCGCATCGCGGTTCTCCTTGTTTCGGACAAGGACGACCCTAGGCGATGCCACTGTCAGATTCTGGCAGTGGCGTTCAAAGCTTCCTCGTGGTGTCGAGCGTCGCCCGCCATTCTTTCAGCATCACGGCGCGGCGGCGCGGGTAACGCGTGTCGGTGGCGGCGAGATCCGAGATACGGTCGGCACGGAAATGCCTGAAATCCTGGCGCATTTCGCACCACGCCACCATCACCCTGACCTTGTCGAAGAAGCCGAGCGCAAACGGCCAGACGGTGCGGCGCGAACCTGCTCCGGATGCATCCTCGTAGTTCATCTCGATCTTTCGCTCGGCCCGGATCGCCTGGCGAATGACGCCGAGATCGATATTCTCGCGCGTCGGACCGACGCTCGGCCCAACAAGCAGGGCGGTTGCATCGAGCTCGTCACGCAGGTCTTCGGGCAGCACCGCTGCGATCTTGGCCAGCGCATCCGTTGCGGCCGCCGACAGCCTCGTGTCGGGCTGCTTGGCAACCCAGCGCGAGCCGAGCACGATCGCCTCGATTTCCTCGTCGGTGAACATCAGTGGCGGCAACATGAAACCGGGCTTCAGCACATAACCCAGCCCCGGCTCGCCTTCGATCGGGGCGCCTTGTCCCTGCAAGGTGGCGATGTCGCGGTAGAGCGTGCGGATCGAGACGTCGAGCTCGCCGGCAAGCGTCAAGCCGCTCACTGGCCGGCGATGGCGGCGCAAGATCTGGATGAGGTCGAGCAGGCGTTCGGAGCGCGACATGATTCTCGGGCGGTTGTTGTCGGCAAGATAGGCCCGAGACAGCGGCACCGGAAGGCGTCTGCAATGCGCCAGTTCCGCTCGCCCCACCCCCGCGACCGCCCGTCCGGTTGCGGTGTACGGTGGCCTGTGCCAAAAGCGGCCAACTATCCGGAGACGCCGTTCCTTGAAGCACCCGCGCGACAAACGCCGCGACAGCCGCCCGCAGCAGCCCCGCAAGGGCGGAGCTGCCCCTGCACCGACGCGCGACCGTGTCGAGCGGCAACAGGAGCGCAAGCCCGAGCAGCGCCCTGCCCCGCGCCAGGACCATGCGCCGGAACCGAAGGCCGAACCGCGCAAGCTGGTCCGCCGGGAAGGCGCCTTTCCCGCCGAGCAGCTGCCGCTGATCCTTGAGGTCGCGCCCAACGACGACTACGCCCTGCTCGACTCCGGCAACGGCGAGAAGCTCGAACAATACGGCCCCTACCGCATCGTCCGGCCCGAGGGACAGGCGATCTGGCAGCGCGCGCTGCCGGCCAAGGAATGGGAACGCGCCGACGCCGTGTTCACCGGCGACACCGACGAGGAAGGCCTCGGCCGCTGGCGCTTCCCCAAGATGCCGCTCGGCGAGACCTGGCCGATGCGCCATGACGGGCTGCACTATCAGGGCCGCTTCACCTCGTTCCGCCATGTCGGCGTTTTCCCCGAGCAGGCGACGCACTGGGATCACATGGCCCGGCTGATCGTCGACGCCAAGCGCCCGGTCAAGGTGCTCAACCTGTTCGGCTACACCGGACTTGCCTCGCTGGTCGCCGCGCGCGCCGGGGCCGAAGTCACCCATGTCGACGCCTCCAAGAAGGCGATCGGATGGGCGCGCGAGAACCAGGAGATGGCCGGCCTTGGCAGCAAGCCGATCCGCTGGATCTGCGAGGACGCGATGAAGTTCGTCGAGCGCGAGGAACGTCGCGGCAGCCGCTACGACATCATCCTGTTCGATCCGCCGGCCTATGGCCGCGGCCCCAAGGGTGAGGTCTGGCAGCTGTTCGAGAGCCTGCCCGCCATGACCGACATCTGCCGCTCGATCCTGACGCCGAAGCCGCTGGCTGTGGTTCTGACCGCCTATTCGATCCGTGCCTCGTTCTTCGCCATCCACGCATTGATGCGCGACACCTTCGCCGGTATGGGCGGCACCATCGAATCGGGCGAGCTGATCATCCGCGAGAAATCGGCGGGACGCGCGCTTTCGACATCGCTGTTTTCACGCTGGGTGGCCAAATGAGCGAACACCGCACCGGAGCACCGGGCCGCGTCAAGGAAGTGACGAGCCTCGCCAACCCGCTGGTCAAGGACATCAAGGCACTAGCGCTGAAGAAATTCCGCGACCAGCAGAACGCCTTCATGGCCGAAGGGCTGAAGCTGGTCATCGACGCGCTCGACCTCGGCTGGACGATCAAGACGCTGATTTTCGCCAAGTCGGCGCTCGGCAACCCGGCGGTCGAGAAGGTCGCGGCGCGTACAGTCGCCTCCGGCGGCGACGTGCTCGAAGTCTCCGAAAAAGTGCTGACGGCGATCACCCGGCGCGACAACCCGCAAGCAGTCGTCGGCGTGTTCAGCCAGCGCTTCGTGCCGCTCAAAGACATTCGCCCGAAAGGCAATGATGTCTGGGTGGCGCTCGACCGGGTGCGCGATCCCGGTAATCTCGGCACCGTCATTCGTACGGTCGATGCCGTCGGCGCCAAGGGCGTCATCCTGGTCGGCGAGACGACCGATCCGTTCTCGCTCGAAACCGTGCGGGCAACGATGGGCTCGATCTTCGCCGTGCCGGTCGCCAAGACCAACCCGGAAACGTTTCTTGCCTGGCGCAAGGATTTTGCCGGCACCGTCGCCGGCACGCATCTCAAGGGCGCTGTCGACTACCGCTCAGTCGATTTCGGCAGCCGCCCGGTTTTGCTGGTGATGGGCAACGAACAGCAGGGTTTGCCAGACAATCTGGCTGATGCTTGCGACAAGCTTTTGCGCATCCCGCAGGCCGGCCGCGCCGATTCGCTCAATCTCGCGGTCGCCACCGGCGTCATGCTGTTTGAAATCCGGCGCGGCGCGCTGAAGCTTTAGGAGCCGCTGTTGAATCCAGTCGCATTCTACGGGGTCGTCGCAGCTCTCGCCGTGGCGCTCGACCAATGGATCAAGGTGCTCGTCGAGGCCAATCTCGTCATGCACGAGAAGGTCGACCTGCTGCCGTTCCTGGCTCTCTACCGCACCTACAACACCGGCATCGCCTTTTCGATGTTCTCGGATGTCGGCGACACCGGCCTGATCGTACTGACCACGGTCGTCGTCGCCTTCGTCACCTACCTGGCCATCAAGACCACGCCGGCGCAGGTCATCTCGCGCTTCGGTTTCGCGCTAATCGTCGGCGGTGCGCTGGGCAACCTCATCGACCGCACCGTCTACGGCCACGTCATCGATTACATATTGTTCCACACGCCGGTGTGGTCGTTTGCCATCTTCAACCTTGCCGACGCCTTCATTTCGGTTGGAGCAGCGCTGGTCGTGCTGGACGAGTTCCTGGCCTGGCGGCGCGGCCGCAGCAAACCCAAGGCCGCCGACGAATAGGCGAAACGGAAACGATCAAGTCACAATACAATATGTGACGAGGCCGTGAGGTCATCCGCAGCTTACCCACAGACTTCACTAAGCGGTTAAGATTTTTTTCACGATGGTCGCAATCGGGTCCAAGGTCTGCCACAATCGCTCATCATGGTGCGTTCGGTGGACGGGCCGAAAGGTACCGACTGAACTGTCTTGCGGCTACGCGGCGTAGATTTGCGGGTCGAAACGACAGGTGGGGAAGCTCGCTATTCCGAGCGCTTGGGGCCTGAGTGGAGAGTTGCTAGTGAAAATGCCCTTCGGGTTGGGCGCAGCCAATCAGCCGCGCTCCGCGATGATGTTCATGAAAGCCGAGCCGGCTTCCTGGCGCGAGAACGCGCCGAACCGCGGCCTGGTCTGCGGCGTATTGGCGATGACCGCCCTGATGAGCATCACCGCCGTTTCCGCCCTCTTTATCCTGCCGCATATGGGCCAGAGCGCGGCCGACCAAGCTCAGGAAATTCAGCAGGCCGAGGCCGAGCCGTCCAAGGAAAAGATCACCACCATCATTGCCGAACCGACCGGCCGCAAGAGCCGCGTCGCTTCGACCGCCAGCTCGATCATCGTTTCGGACGCCGTTGCCGAGGAAGCGTCCGACATGCCGTTGGCCGCCGACCCGCGCTGGGCGCAGGTGGTGAAGGCCGGTGCAACGCAGCCGCTCGAAGCGATGCCGGCCATTCCCGGCGCCGAGAAGGTCATCGCCAAGGACCCGACCGAGACCGCTGCTCTCGCTCTTACCGATACCGGCGCCAAGACCGACCCCGCCGCGACCGCCGCGGTCAAGGCCATCGAGGCCGAAGCCAAGCCAGCCGAAGCCAGCGAGGGCGGCAAGGCAGCCGTCATCAAGCGGTCGGTGAACATGCGCGCCAAACCGCAAAAAGGCGGCGCGGTGCTTGGCGTCATTCCGGCCAAGACCTCGGTCGAGCTGGTTTCTTGCACCCAATGGTGCGAAATCGTTTTCAACGGCAAGCGCGGCTACGTCTACAAGAGCTACATCCAGTAATCGTAGTATTTCCCGACCGTCAGATCTGCGGAAACGGAACGACAGCTAAAATTCGATCTATCTGCCAAAATCTTCCCTAAGCACTCGGTGCTAGGCTTCCGCCATGATGACGGAGTCCGGCACAACTGGTGAGAAGACGACGCAAGGTGCGGCCACAGCCGACCCCGACATGCAGTCGCATCGCCGAATTATCACGCCGCCTTCGCTCGCACCGGCCTTGCCGAAGGAGCCGCCGCGCGGCCTCTACTTCACCATCCTCGTCGCCGTCCTGGTGCTTTCCGGCCTTGCGCATCTGACTGGCGCGCCTGTTTTCATCAGCGCAAGCCTGTTCGCCATCGGCCTTGCCGGCATGGTGCTGCTGTCGCGCAGCCTGGGCGAGCGCGCGCGGGCCGCGGAAGCAATCACCGAGAACGCCTCGCGCAACCGCGCCGAGATCGAGACCCTTGCCGACCGGATGTGGGAGCTGCAGGAAAGCGAAGAGCGCTTCCGCGGCCTCATCGACGCGCTGGGTGACCTGGTCGTCCACCGCGACCGCGACGGCCGCATCGTCTATGCCAACAAGGTGTTCGCCGAACTCATCGGCCAGGACCCGCGCGACCTCGCTGGCCGCACACTTGCCGAACTCGGCGTCGATGTCGGCGTGGTGCCTGATGCCGCCTTCGCCGATGGCGAATGCCTGAGCTCAACCGATGTCGGCATCCGCTCCATCGGTGTGGTGCGCTGGTTCTCATGGATCGAGCTTTCGGTGCGCGACAAGGCCAGCAATGCCGTGTCGCACCGCGCGATTGCCCGCGACATCACCGCCCGCAAGCGTGCCGAAGCCGCACTGATCGGCGCGCGCGAGCGGGCCGAGTATGCCAGCCAGGCGAAGTCGCGTTTCCTGGCGACCGTAAGCCACGAGATACGGACGCCGATGAACGGGATCATGGGCATGGCCAAGCTGCTGCACGACACCGAACTGTCGCCCGAGCAGCGCACTTATGTCGGCGCCGTCTCGACCTCGGCCAGCGCGCTGTTGGCACTCATCGAGGACCTGCTCGACTATTCCAAGATCGAGGCGGGCCGCTTCGATCCCGAGCCGCAGCCGATGTCGCCGCGCGAAATCGCCGACAATGTCGTCGAGTTGTTGGCGTCGCGCGCGTTCGGCAAGGGCATCGGCCTTGGCTGCCATGTCGCGCCCAACGTGCCGCAGATGATATCGGCCGACCCCGGCCGCGTCCGCCAGGTCCTGCTCAACCTGATCGGCAACGCCATCAAGTTCACCGATGCCGGTGGCGTCCGCCTCAATGTCGAGCGGACCGGCGACGATCATCCCGGCACGATCCGCTTCACCGTGACCGATACCGGACCAGGCCTGCGCGCCGAGGACGTCGAACGCATCTTCGAGGAGTTCGAGCAGGCCGACGGCACCTCGACACGCTCGCATGGCGGTGCCGGGCTAGGGCTCGCCATTTCCAAACGTCTCGTCACCGCGATGGGCGGCACGATCACTGTCACCAGCCAACCCGGCGAAGGCTCTAAATTTGCCTTCGAGCTACCGGCATTTGGCGCGACCGACACGCCCCAGGCCGACGCCGATGCGCTGGCTGGCCGGCGCGCCGTCATCTTGTCGAAGAACACCACCGAAGCGGAAGCGCTCGCCGAAACCATTCGCGGCCATGGCGGCCACGCCGACATTGCGGTCACGCCTGAACAGGCCGCCGCCTTCGCCGAAGGCTGCAATGCGCTGCTCGTCGACGCCGCGCTCGAAGAAAACGACGGCCGCATGCTCAAGCAACTGCGCGAACGCGGCTTCGCCGCCAGCGAAGCCGTCACACTGATTGCACCGACAGACCGCGGACTGCTTGGCGAACTGCGCGCCAGCGGCTACGCGACCTTCCTCGCCCGGCCAGTGCGCAGCGAGACCCTGTTGCGGGTGCTGCTGGCGAATCAGGGCGTCGTGCAGGGCAAGCCGCAACTGGCGAGCCGCCGCACCGCGGCCAAGCCCGCGAATCGTCCGCAGCTTCGTGGCCTGTCGGTGCTGATCGCCGAGGACAACGACATCAACGCCATGCTCGCCCGCGCCGTGCTGGTGAAAGCAGGGCATCGCGTCGACGTCGTCAACAATGGCAAGGCCGCTGTCGAGGCGGTGACTGGCGCCAGCCGCAAGCGGCGCTATGACGTCGTGCTGATGGACATGCACATGCCCGTAATGGACGGATTGGACGCCATTTCGGCCATCCGCAGGCACGAAGAGCAGCATGGCCTGGCTGCCGTGCCGATCATGGTGCTGTCCGCCGACAGCCAGGAAAAGACCCGCCACGCGGTGCTCGCCCATGGTGCCAGCGGCTTTGTCACCAAGCCGCTCGACCCCGATGTCCTGATCAATCTTGTCGAGCAGCGCGCCGCTGCCTGAACTAAATCGGGGCGATTTTCCTAGCCGGCTACGCGCCGTTGCTTGCCCGGCCAGACTTGCCGCGACAGGTTGATCACGATACTGTCACAATCCTGTAGCACCGACACCGTATCCCCGCGCCAGGAGGGATGGCTCGAAGGAGAATCACCCGTGCATACAGCCTTGCCGGACAGTGACACTCAGAAAGCCAACGGCGCCAAGGTGACAGTGCCTTCCAAACCTTTACTGCCAGGGACACCGCTCGGACGGATCGGGACGCTTGAGGTTCGCCTCGCCCGGGACGAGTCGGAAATCGCCGCGGCCCAGGAAGTGCGCTACCGCGTGTTCTTCGACGAACTCGGCGCCAGGAAGCAGGCACTGCACTCGATCGAGCGGCGCGACGCCGATCGCTTCGATGACATCTGCGATCACTTGCTGGTCTTCGATACCTCGATATCAGGCCCCGAGCATCGCCGCATCGTCGGCACCTACCGCCTGCTGCGCCAGGAGCGCGCAACGGCGGCTGGCGGCTTCTACTCCGACGACGAATTCGAGCTCAACAAGCTCATCGCCCGCCATCCGGGCCAGCGCTTCCTGGAGCTCGGCCGCTCCTGCGTGCTGCCCGAATACCGCTCCAAGCGCACCATCGAGGCGCTGTGGCAAGGCATCTGGGCCTATCTGAACCGCTACGACATCGACGTCATGACCGGTTGCGCTTCGTTCCATGGCACGGTGCCCGCGGCGCATGCAGAGGCGCTGACCTATCTCGCCCACCATTGCCGCACCAGCGCGGACTGGGACGTGCGGGCCGTGGCCGGGCGCTATTGCGCGATGGATCTGATGCCGATCGAAGCGGTCAACGCCAAGTCGGCGATCGCTGCGATGCCGCCGCTGATCAAAGGTTATCTGCGCGTCGGGGCGAAGATCGGCGACGGCTGCGTCATCGACCATGACTTCGGCACGACGGACGTCTTCATCGTCATGCCTGTGAAGGAAATCGGCGCCCGCTACATCAACTATTACGGCGGCGAAACCCAGCGCTTCGCCGCATAGTGCCGTGAGCGACGGCCTCCAGCCTGCCTTCGACAAGCTGCGCGCAGCGGCCGAAGGACTGGCGGAGGTGGTCGAAGGTACCTCCTACGGCACGCCGTCGCTTCATGTCCGCAAGAAATTCCTCTGCCGCGTCAAGGATGCCGACACGGCGGCGGTGACGTGCGCGCTGGAGGAAAAGGAGATGCTGATGGAGGCCGATCCGCAGCTCTATTTCGAGACCGCCCACTATAAGGGCTGGCCGGTCGTGCTGGTACGCATCCACGACATCCCGCCTGACCAGCTGAGAACCCGGCTCAAGCGCGCCTGGCTGATGCAGGCGCCGAAAAGCCTGCTCAAGGCACAGCAGGTGGCCGGTTGATCGCAGACAGGGGCGAGAAGCAGATGGCAGGTACCCAAGAACCTCGTCGGACCGACACCGGATCGCGGATCATCAAGGCTGCGTCTGACGTCGTCTATCGGGCCCTCGTCGATCCCGCTGCGGTGGCAAGCTGGCGCCCGCCAATGGGCATGCGAGGCGAAGTCCTGGCCTTTGATGCACGCGAAGGCGGCACCTTCCGCATGGCCTTCATCTATGAGGACGACGGTGGCCACGGCAAGACCACTGACAATGCCGATGTCTTCGGGGGCCGGTTTGCCGAGTTGGTGCCGGGCCGACGCGTCGTCGAGCTTGTCGAATTCGAATCGGACGATCCCGCCTTTGCCGGGACGATGCGGATCGTGACGGCGCTGGAGCCTGTCGGAGGCACGACACGGGTCACCGTCAGCTGCGAAAACGTGCCGCCTGGCATCAGCGAGGACGACCATCAAAAGGGAATCGCCTCGTCGCTCGCAAATCTCGCCGCCTTCATCGAGGCCTAAGCTCCTACGGGGAGAAGCGTCCGGGTCAGCCGCAGGTTACAGTGGCGAGCGCGTTCAGCCGTTGTTCCCTCAGAGCACCGGCAACGTTGGGGATCAATGCCAGACAGACCAGCACACAGATGCCGGCGACCAGCAGCCGAAAGGGTTTCCCGAAATGCCTGCCGTTGAGCACGGCACCGGCAACAGCCCGAGCACGACAATGGGCAGGCCGACGACAAGGGCGGGTATAGCCAAGGATGGCAGCGAGGTGGCGCGGCCGTTTCCGCTCGATCATGCCAGCCCGTCCCGGCGCGTTTGACCTGTCATTGACGCCCTGATGGCACTGGCATGGCCCGAGTGGCAGGGGTCGGCTGCGCGTCTGGCGCCTCTTCGCCAGCCGTTACCCCGATCGCGTCGATCCGGGCCTCGCCCTGGGTGATCAGCCGGGCGCCGCGCTGGTTGCGGGCGTGGATCCAGAGCCAGTTGATGGCCACGCTGAGCCGTGCCCTAGAGCCTATGAGGAAGTAGATGTGGGCGATGCCCCACAACCACCACGCCAGGGCGCCGCGCAGCTTGATCCAGCCAAAGTCGATGACCGCGCGGCGCTTGCCGATCTGAGCAAGACTTCCCTGATGGCGGTAGTGGAACGGCCGCGGCGCGGCATCGCCGCGCAGCCGCGCCTTGATGGTGGCGGCGACGTGCTGGCCTTGCTGCTTGGCGGCGGGCGCGATGCCGGGCGCGGGTTTTCCGTTCGGGTCGTTCACCGTCACGGTGTCGCCGATGGCGAACATCTCAGCATGACCTGGAACCGTCAGGTCAGGCATGACCTGGAGACGTCCTGCCCTGTCCGCCGGGGCGCCGAGCCACTCGGCGGCGGGCGATGCGCGCACGCCGGCGGCCCAGATGATCGTCTTCGTCGCCAGCCTGATATCGCCATAAGTGACGCTGTCGGCGTTGCAGTCGGAGACGGCGCGACCGAGCTCGACTTCGATGCCAAGCTTGCGCAGCGAGCGCAGGGCATATTCGGAGAGGTCATCGGGGAACCCGCCAAGCACACGCGGTCCGGCTTCGATCAGCACCACCCGCGCTCTGCCCGTGTCGATGTTGCGGAAATCGCGCCGCAGCGTGTCCCGCGCCAGTTCGGCGATCGTTCCGGCCAGTTCCACCCCGGTGGGACCGGCGCCGACGATGACGAAGGTCAGCAGCGCCGCCTGCTTTTCCGAGTCGGTCTCCCGCTCGGCACATTCGAAAGCCACCAGGATGCGCCGCCGGATCGTTGTCGCATCTTCGAGAGTCTTCAGGCCGAGCGCATAGCCTTCCCACTCGTCGTGGCCGAAATAGGCGTGCCGCGCGCCGGTCGCCAGCACCAGGCTGTCATAAGGCACGGTCGCGCCGCCTTCGAGAAGGACCTGGCGCTGCTCGGCATCGACGCCGGTGACGTTGGCCAGGATGGTCGTCACCTCCGGCCTGTTCCAGACAAGCGAGCGGATCGGCCAGGCGATCTCGGAGGTGGCCAGCGAGGCCGTCGCGACCTGGTAGAGCAGCGGCTGGAACAGGTGATGGTTGCGCCGGTCGATGAAGGTGATGCTGACCGCAGCACCTGCCAGCCCCTTGACGACTTCCAGCCCGCCGAAGCCGGCGCCTACGACCACAACGCGATGCTGCATCGATTCCACCCTCTGCTTCGGCGCATAGTAGAACCAGCTTCGCGGACAGGTATAGAGCCTGACATCTCAGGGAATATCTTCGGGGCGGCGGCCGGGACGGCTGCGATAGGCAGGAAAAGTCCAGCCAAACTTCAGCGCGCCGCCACGCACCATGAAGGCCGCGACGAAGGCGACGACGGTCGACACCTCCGGCGGCAGTTCGGCGATGTCGGCGAGCGTGTAGATGCCCGCCCCGACCATGGCGGCGGAGACATAGATTTCAGGCTTGAGCAGGACCGAGGGCTCGCCGGCGAGAAGATCGCGCAGGATGCCACCGAAGGTCGCCGTCAAAAGCCCCATGACGATGGCGACCGTCGGCGAGCCGGTCGCGGCCAGTCCCTTGGCGGCACCAATGGCTGCATAGGCCGACATGCCGAGCGCATCGAGCCAGAGCAACAGCTTGTAGCGGGATTCAACCAGGTGGGCGGTGAGGAAGACGAGCACCGCAACCGCGGCACAGACCAGCACATAGGCCGGATTGATCACCCAGAACACCGGCAGGCCAAGGATGACGTCGCGAACGGTGCCACCGCCGATGCCGGTAAAGCTCGCCAGGAACAAAAATCCGATGACGTCGAGTTGCTTGCGCGAAGCGGCAAGCGCGCCGGTGGCGGCAAACACCGCAACCCCGGCATAGTCGAGATAGAGCAGTGGGTTCATGGGAGCGAATAGGGAATAGTGAGTAGCGAATAGGAGAAAAACAAAGCAGCCCCCCGGTTTGGGGGCCACTTTACTGATCAAATCCCTGTTCGCTAATCCCTATTCGCTATTCGCTTCTCAGGCGTCTTTTTCGGCCTGCTCGTTGACCGGGCCGGGCTCGGCCGGCGCCTCGGAGACATGCTTGGGGCCGCCCTTGGCGATGCCGACCATGGCCGGGCGCAGCACGCGGTCGCCGATGGTGTAGCCGGACTGGGCAACATGCACGATGGTGTTGGCGGCGACGTCGGGGTTGGGCACTTCAAACATCGCCTGGTGGAAGTTCGGATCGAACTTCTCGCCGAGCGGATCGAGCTTGCGCACACCGTGACGCTCGAGCGCCGACAGCATCGAACGCTCGGTCACTTCGACGCCCTCGATCAGGCTGGCGAGGCCAGCATCGCCGGCTGCCTTGGCCTCGTCGGAGACCGCCTCGATCGCCCGACGCAGATTGTCCGAGACCGAAAGCATGTCGCGGGCGAAATTGGCCACCGAATAGGCACGGGCATCCTGCACGTCGCGCGCGGTGCGGCGACGCAGGTTCTCCATCTCGGCTGCGGCGCGCAGGGCGCGGTCCTTCAGATCTTCGTTTTCCTTCAACAGCCGCACGAGGGCTTCGTAGTCGCCTTCGATGCTGCCTTCGATCTTTTCGGCCTGGGCCTCGGCAGCCGCCGCTTCGTCGGGCGTGCGTTCGTCTTTTGCCTGGTCGCTCATCGCCAATTCCCGTTGTTTGGACACGTTCTAAGTTGCGCCCGATATCGAGGTTTGGGTGCCAAAAATCAAGAGGTAACGGCTGCGAAGACCGGATGCCGCGCCCTGCAGCAGCTCTACAGGCACCAACAATTCAATATTAATTCAAGCTTTACCATAGAGGCGGACCATATCGGTGGCGGGAGAACGATCTGGGAACCAATTGCATCTGGCAGGAGTTCTCCCGATGACGAACAGGCCCTCGACCATGCCCAATGCACGCAACAACAAGACTGCAGCGAAGCTGGCGACGAACATCAGGCGTGAGCTCGCCACCGAAAGCAATCTGCGCGTGCTGGAAGCGTTGCCGGCATTCCAGGCCGACGATCACCTGCCCAACAAGTTCCGCCGGTTGCTCGACAGGCTCGATGCCGCCGAACAGGACAAGCCGCTCCGCAAGATGTTGAGCACCATCTAGCGCGCCACCCACCCGCGTCGAGGGCGGGGACAGCAACTCATTTGCCGGCTGCGCGGCGCCAGGCGTATTTCGCGCCCTTGTCGGAAACGTCGGCCGGCTTGGCCGTCGGCTGGTAATAGAGCGGCAAGCCACCAACCTCGCCCGCTTCAAGCCGCTTCAGCAGCACCGGATGCGTGATCTCGAACTCGTTGAAGCCGACACGCAGCATGTGCGGCAATTGGTCGACAAGCACCTGGCCGGTCGCCCTCACCGCACCTTCGAAGCCGTGACGGCTGCGCAGCAATTCGGCCTTGGAGAAGGAGCGGCCGTCGCTGAAAGCGGGAAAGGCAAGGGCTACCAGCGACAGCTGGTCGAGCGAGTCGGAGATCTCTTCCAGCTGGTCGCCGGGCTGGAGCAGCACGCCGAGGCGTTCCTTTGCCGCTTCGCGCTGGTCGGCCGAGAGTTCCAGAAAAGCCTGCAGCGTCAGGATGACCCGGCTGTTGCCGGCCAGCGCACTGGCGTTCTCGGCATGGGTCCAGCCATCGTCCCGAAAGCCTTCGGGGGTCCAGAGGCGCGGCGCCGGTGTCGCTTCGGTCATGAAAGTGAATTCCTAAAGTGATGCGTCGGTCAGCGACTGTTCGAGGCCGGAGAGATGGATACCGCACTCGGTCTTGGCCTGGCCGGCCCAGCGCCCGCTGCGCGCATCCTCGCCCGGCTTGACGATCTGCGTGCAGGGAAAGCAGCCGATCGACAGGTAACCATAGGCGACGAGCGGGTTCTCGCGCAACGCATGCTTGCGCATGTAGTCGGCGAGGTCGGAGGTGGTCCAGCGCGCCAGCGGATTGATGCGGAAACGCGGGCCGACCTGCTCGAACACCGGCAGGGCTGCGCGGGTAGCGGCCTGGAAGCGCTTGCGGCCGGTGAACCAGGCGCGGAACGGCTCGACGCCACGCGCCATGGGCTCGACCTTGCGCACGTCGCAGCAGGCATCGGTGCTGATCTGGTGCAGGTTGCCGGTCGGATCGATACGCGCCAGGGCCGCCTCGTCAGGCGTGATGATGCGGATGTCGGTCAGGCCGAAATCGGCGGCGAGCGCGTCACGATAGTCGAGCGTCTCGCCAAAATGCTTGCCGGTATCGAGGAAGATCACCGGCAGCTTGCTGTCGACTTCGGCGATCATGTGCAGAAGCACTGCCGAATCCGCCCCGAAGGAGGACACGGCGGCGATTTCGCCGGCAAAGCGCTCGGTGGCGGCGCGCGCGATGATCTCGACGGGCGTCAGGTGCCCGTAGAGCGCGTCGAGTGCCGCGGCCTCGGCGAGAACCTGCGCTTCGGTCTCGGCGTCAGGCTGCCTTGGCTTCGCTAGCATAGAGCGCCTCCTTGAACGGCGCGGGGCCGACGCGTCGATAGGCGTCGAGGAACTTTTCCGTACGGTCGAGCCGGATGCCGAGATAGGTATCGACGATGGTTTCGATGGCATCGGTGATCTCATCCGGGCCGAAGCCACGGCCGATGATCTCACCGACCGAGGTGTGCTCGTCGGCCGAGCCGCCGAGCGTCACCTGGTAGAGTTCCGCGCCCTTCTTTTCGACGCCGAGGATGCCGATATGGCCGACATGATGGTGGCCGCAGGCGTTGATGCAGCCGGAGATCTTGAGCTTCAGCTCGCCGATGTCGCGCTGGCGTTCCAGCGAGGCGAAACGCTTGGAGATTTCCTGCGCCACCGGGATCGAGCGGGCATTGGCCAGGGCGCAATAATCGAGGCCAGGGCACGCGATGATGTCGCTGATCAGGTTGGAGTTGGCGGTGGCAAGATCGATCGCCACCAGCGCGTCATAGACCGCCTTGAGGTCGGCGCGGGCGACGTGCGGCAGGATCAGGTTCTGCTCGTGGCTGACGCGGATTTCATCGAAGCCGTACGTCTCGGCGATGTCGGCAACCGCGTCCATCTGGCTGTCGGTGGCGTCGCCCGGCACTTCGCCGATGCCCTTGAGCGAGATCGTCACCGCCGCATAGTCGGGATTGCGGTGGGTGAAGACGTTCTGGTCGATCCAGTCGCCGAAGCTCTTGGAATCGAGCCGTGCCAGCTTGACCGCTTCGTCGCCTTCCGGGCGCGCCGTCAGTGCTGGCGGTGCGAAGTAGGACTGGATCGCCGCGACATCGGCCTCGGGCAGCTTGAGTTCGCCATCCTTCAGCGCCTGCCACTCATGCTCGACCTGGCGGATGATCTCGTCGACGCCGGTCTCATGGACGAGGATCTTGATGCGCGCCTTGTACTTGTTGTCGCGGCGGCCGTGCAGGTTGTACACGCGCAGGATCGCGGTGGTGTAGGACAGCAGGTGCTGCTCGGGCAGGAAGTCGCGGATCTTCTTGGCGACCATCGGCGTACGGCCCTGGCCGCCGCCAATATAGACGGCAAAGCCGAGCTCGCCCTTGTCGTTCTTCTTCAGATGCAGGCCGATGTCGTGCGTCTGGATCGCGGCACGGTCGCGCTCGGCACCGGTCACCGCGATCTTGAACTTGCGCGGCAGGTACGAAAACTCCGGATGCACCGACGACCACTGGCGCAGGATCTCGGCATAGGGACGCGGATCGGCAACTTCGTCGGCGGCGGCGCCAGCGAAATGATCGGCGGTGACATTGCGAATGCAGTTGCCCGAGGTCTGGATGGCATGCATCTCGACCGAAGCAAGGTCGGCAAGGATCGCCGGAATGTCGGACAAAGCCGGCCAGTTGAACTGGATGTTCTGGCGCGTGGTGAAGTGGCCATAGCCCTTGTCGTACTTGCGGGCGATGTGGCCGAGCATGCGCATCTGCTTCGAGCTCAGCGTGCCATAAGGCACCGCGATGCGCAGCATGTAGGCGTGCAGCTGGAGATAGACGCCGTTCATCAGGCGCAGCGGCCTAAACTGGTCCTCGGTGATCTCGCCGGCAAGGCGACGCTCGACCTGGTCGCTGAAATCGGCGACGCGGGCCTTCACGAAATCATGGTCGAACTCGTCGTAACGGTACATGGTCGTCTTCCGGTCTGTGTTCAGGCGGCGCCGGCGGCGGGCCGGGCCTGCTTGCCAAGGTCGTGTCGATTGCTGGGGCCAGCGGCGCGGATCACTTCGCGCAGCCTGAGCGGCTGGATCGCGCCGTCGACGAGACTGACGTCGATCAGATTGACGTCGACGACTTCATTGTTGTCGTAGGCCGCCTTGCCGATCGCCTCGAGGCGCGCTTCGTCGGCCTTGTCGCCGACAGTCTCGGCGGCATCGATGGTTTCGGCCCATGTGCCGTCGGCCGCGAACCATACGGCCTCGCCGTCGGTCAGCCGGTTGGCGGTAAGGATCTTCATGCCCTGCTTCCTTCGAGCGCCGCGCGGGCGGCCTGTTCGTGCCTGTGTGCCGATAGCGGCTCGGAAAGTTCAAAATTGGCGCCGGCGACTGCGTCGCCGATGATGGTCATGACCGGGCCGTCGAGATCGCTGCGCGCTTCGAGCGACGGCAGGTCGGCAAGCGTGCCGTGGAAACGACGGCGGTTCTTCAGGCTGGCATTTTCGACGACGGCGACCGCCGTATCGGGCGACAGTCCGGCGTCGATCAGGCGCCCAGCCACGTCGGCGGCAACCGAGCGGCCCATGTAGACAGCGACCGTCGCACCAGAGATGGCGAGCTTGGCCCAGTCGGGCAGCGAGCCGCCCTTGAGGTCGTGGCCGGTGGTGAAGACCATCGAAGAGGTGACGCCACGCAGCGTCAGCGGCAGTTCGAAATCGGCAGCGGCGGCGAAGGCAGACGTCACGCCCGGCACGACCTCGTAGGAGACGCCGGCATCGCGCATCGCCTGCATTTCTTCGCCAGCACGGCCGAACACCAGCGGATCGCCGGACTTCAGGCGCACCACGCGCTTGCCGGCTTGCGCCAGTTCGACGAGCAGGTCGTTGATCTCGCTTTGGGTCTTGGAATGGCAACCCTTGCGCTTGCCCACCGGCAGCCGCTCGGCATCGCGGCGCCCCATCGAGATCACCGCCTCGGGAACCAGCGCATCGTGAACGATGACGTCGGCTTCCATCAGCAGGCGATGGGCGCGCAAGGTCAGCAGATCCTCTGCACCAGGACCGGCGCCGACGAGCGCGACATGTCCCTTGATCGAGCCTTTCTGCAGCAGAAGTTCGGTCGCCGCGTCATGCGCTTCGCCAAGCTGGCCGTTGTCGAGCGCACGGGCGGGTGCGCCTTCGAAGAATTCGCGCCAGAAGCGGCGGCGGACGTTGCCCCTAGGCAGCACACGCTCGACGGCGTCGCGGAAGGTGGCTGCCAGCGTGGCAAGCGCGCCGAGCTGCGGCGACAGCATGCGGTCGACGCGGGCACGGATCATCTGCGCCAAAACAGGCCCTGCCCCTTCGGTGCCGATGGCAACGGCAACCGGGGCGCGATTGACCAGTGCCGGGGTGAAGAAATCGCACAGCTCGGGACGGTCGACGGCATTGACCGGAATGCCCAGCTCGCGAGCGTCGCGCGAGATGCGACGATCAAGCGCCTCGTCGCCGGTCGCGGCGAACACCATGACAGCGCGTTCGATCAGCGAAACGTCATAGGCAGCATGGATGCGGGTCGCGCCGTTGGCGGCGATCCAGTCGCGCAGATGCGGTTCGACATGGTCGGCGATGATACAGATTTCGGCGCTCGACTGAGCCAGCAGGCGAGCCTTGGCCAGCGCCTCGTCGCCACCGCCGACGATGACCACGGCTTCGCCTTCGACCTTGAGAAAGATCGGAAATGCGTTGAGCTTGGCGGCGGCTAGGGTCATGACGCGACAGGTTCCGGATACCAGTCATTTCTAGCCGCCATTGCTGCGCTGCAGAAGAAATGCACTCGCGCGCGCCGATAAGGGAGGCAATCGCTTTTGCCTTGCCCGAGGCGCCAAGAGAAAATTATTCCACCACGGGCCGGCGGACAGTTTTTCGGGCTACACCTGCGGCCATGACGCCGAAAAGCTGGCCTGTCGCCCGCAGCCCTTGAAATCGCCGGTGTTCACCATGCTTGCGATGCGCCGAATGCACTGAGAAACCGCGATGGGACGCATGGTCGCCCGGACGCGTTTTTCCTAATTTCTACTAAGTTAGTAGAATTAAGCCGGAATGCGCTCCGAGCCCTGTTTGCCGTTCATCCGGAACATCAGTGGACGCCCGACGTTCCCCAAAAGGGCGAGCAGCAAAGGAGCACGACATGACGCATATCAACCTGAAGCACGGAATCTGGGTGCTGGTAGCCGATGGCGAAAAGGCGCTGTTCCTGAAGAACAAGGGCGACACCAAATATCCCAACCTCGAAGTCGTACGCGAGATGGAACAGGACAATCCGCCGACGCACCAACAAGGCAGCGATCGCCCAGGCCGCTACAATGACGGCCCCTCCGTCCATCGCAGCGCCGTCGAAGACACCGACTGGCATCGCGTCGCCAAGGAGCGCTTCGCCGACGAGATCGCGGCGCGTCTCTACAAGCTCGCCCACGCCGGCGATTTCCGCGAGATCATCCTCGTTGCGCCGCCGCTGGTGCTCGGCGAGTTGCGCAAGAAGCTGCACAAGGAAGTCGACGAGCGCGTCTCGGCCGAAATGGCCAAGACGCTGACCAATCACAGCGTCAGCGACATCGAGTCGATCCTGATGGCTGCCTGAGTCCAGGCAACAGTTCCAGATACGCTTTTCGTCAAGTGCCGGCAGCCGCTGCCGGCACTTTTTTCCACTGGGGCCATGTTTCTTGGCCGCTTAGGGTTGCGCATGCGCGCCTGCGTCCACCATATTGGAAATGCAGCGGATTTCACCGCCGCACCCCAATACAATGCTCATTTTCGAAAGGTGCCGCCGGGACAATGCCGCATGACACGCCCCTCATCGCTACCATCGTCGCCGGTCTGGGGCTGGCATTCATCTTCGGCGCGCTCGCCAATCGCTTCAAGGTTCCCCCGCTCGTAGGCTATCTGGTCGCCGGCGTGCTGGTCGGGCCGAACACGCCCGGCTTCGTCGCCGACCAGGAGCTGGCGCTCGAACTCGCCGAGATCGGCGTCATCCTGCTGATGTTCGGCGTCGGCCTGCATTTCTCGCTCAAGGACCTTCTCTCCGTCCGCGCCATCGCAGTGCCGGGGGCGATCGTCCAGATCGCCTTTGCCACAGCCCTTGGCGCCGGCCTCGCCTGGATGCTTGGCTGGTCGATCGGCGCCGGTCTCGTCTTTGGCCTGGCGCTTTCGGTCGCCTCCACCGTCGTTCTTTTGCGCGCGCTGCAGGAGCGGCGCATGATCGAGACCGAACGTGGCCGCATCGCCGTCGGCTGGCTGATCGTCGAGGACCTGGCGATGGTGCTGGCGCTGGTGTTGCTGCCCGCCCTTGCCGGCGTGCTCGGCGGCGAGGCGCAGACGACCCAGGCGCCCGACATACTGGCCTTGCGCTTCGACTTCGGCATCTGGGGCGTCATCGGCATCACGCTGGCCAAGGTCGCCGCCTTCGTCGTGGTGATGATGGTGGTCGGCCGCCGGGTCATCCCCTGGATCCTCCACTACGTTGCCCACACCGGCTCGCGCGAATTGTTCCGGCTGTCAGTGCTGGCGATCGCGCTGGGCGTTGCCTTTGGCGCTGCCAAGCTGTTCGGCGTCTCGCTGGCGCTGGGCGCCTTCTTCGCCGGCATGATCATGAGCGAATCCGAACTCAGCCATCAGGCGGCAGAAGAAACACTGCCGCTGCGCGACGCGTTCTCGGTGCTGTTCTTCGTCTCGGTCGGCATGCTGTTCGACCCGACCAGCTTGCTCAGCAACACCTGGCCGATCCTCGCCACGCTGTTCATCATCATCATCGGCAAGTCGGTCGCCGCCTTCCTGATCGTCGTTGCCTTCGGCTATCCGGTGGCCACCGCGCTGATCATCTCGGCCAGCCTGGCGCAGATCGGCGAGTTCTCGTTCATCCTCGCCGAACTCGGCGTCGGGCTCGGCCTATTGCCCGAAAAGGGCCGCGACCTGATCCTTGCCGGCGCCATCCTGTCGATCGTGCTCAACCCGCTGGTCTTCGCCGGCGTCGCGCGGCTGAAGCCGTGGCTGGAAAAGCGCTCGGGCAAGGTGCCGGAACCAGTCGAAGCCGTGCCGATCGGCCCGGCCACGGAACCAGGCGAAGTCGCCACCATCACGCAGGTTGCATCCGCCAAGGTCGACGACGACATTCCGCCGCCAACCAAGCTCACCGACCACACCATCCTGATCGGCTATGGCCGCGTCGGCTCGCTGGTCGGCCAGTCGCTCAAGGACGCGCAGCTGCCGTTTCTGGTCATCGAGGATTCCGACAAGACCATCGCCAGGCTCATGGCCGAAGGTGTCGAGACGGTCGCCGGCAACGCGGTCAAGGGCGAGGTGTTCGGCGCGGCCAATGCCGCCGGCGCCAGGCGCCTTATACTCGCCATCCCCAATGCCTTCGAAGCCGGCCAGATCGTGCTCAAGGCCAAGGCCGCCAATCCGGCGATGCTGATCATCGCACGGGCTCATTCCGACGCCGAAGTCGAGCACCTGACCGGGCTCGGTGCCGACAAGGTGATCATGGGCGAGCGCGAGATCGCGCGCGGCATCGTCGAACAGGTCCTGGAAGGCTCGGCCAGGCCGCCTACCAGTGATCCGGAGCCCGACGCCCCGCCGGCGGCAGCCTGAACCGGTCGAACCAAGCTTTTCCAAAACAAAAAAGGCCGCACAATTGCGCGGCCTTTTTTAATTGGCGAGCGGCCGCCGACCGCGGCCCTGCTCAGAGGAAGGGGAACGGCATGACGAAGTTGGGCTGATAAGTGTCCATCGTCGCGCCGTTGCGATCTTCGTCGATCAGCGTGCTGCTGCCGAAGCTGGCGCGCAGGCCGACCATCAGCTTGTGCGAATCGAAGCTTGCCGAGCCAGGGCCTTCCGAGATCGAGATGTTCTCGTACTGATAGCGGCCGAACACCGACCAGGGCGTGCCGTCGAAACGGTAGGTCGCCTGCAGTGCAGCAGCGATCGTGTCGAAATCGGCCTCCAGGCCACCCTGGCTCAGGTTGGCGCGATGGAAGCCGAGCTCGCCGTCGAAACGCAGATTGTCCTGGGCGAAATAGCGAACCACGCCGCGGATGCCCATGAGATCGACGTCAAAGGGCAGAAAATCGGATTCGAGGGCACCGTAATAGGCCTGCGCATAAAGCGTCACATTGCCGAAATAGGCCTGGGCCTCGGGGCCTACCTTCCAGCTCCAGAGATCCTCATCCAAGCCACCTGAAAATCCATAGGTGCTGGCCTGGACGAAGCCACCGAAGGCATAAGAAGCCGGGTCGCGCCAGAACAGGTGCGCCGCGCCGCCAACGCCGTGCAGGCTCTCGCCGTCCTGGCCGACGGCATCGACGGTGAAGTCGCCCTGGGCATTCCAGCGCTCGGCAAACGGCACGTTGATGCGCGCCGCGCCGCCGGCTGCCCACAGCGTCTCGTCGGAGAATTCGCTGATCCACAGCCCGCCGCCATAGATCTGGCCGTAGCCGGAGACCTGGCGAACAGTTTCCTCGACCGGTTGTGTCGGATCGGCAGCGAAAGCCGGCGTTGCGAGCACAGCAAGCCCGGCAGCAGCGAGCAGTTTCTTCATGGATGGCCCCTCGTCAAAATCGCAATGCAACATTCCATACTGCTAATTTACGCAAGGGAAAGATAACCGAACCCAACCGGGAGCAACCCTGACTGGTTTTCCAGTGACCTGATACATTGCGGCAACAGGTGGGCTAGCGCCGGCCCTCACCTCGACGCGGCACCGCCGACACTCGGGCGCCGACGCAAGCTGGACACGCCTCGGGGCGCCTAGTCCCCGCTTGCCGCCTAGTTCGGTAGGAATGGCGTACCGACCACGCGTATTTTGCGCGTGGTCGCCGGCATTGCCTTGGGCGTCTCCGGCACAAACGCCGTGACCGTGTCGTCAAGCAGCAGCTCGGGCCTGGCCTGGGGCACCGGGATGATCGCCGCTTCCATGTTCTTCGGGGTCACCGTCCGCGCCCGCATCTCATTGGCGCGCCGATAATAGCGCGGCAGGTCGCAGCCCTGGAAATCGGCCCTGTCACGATAGGCGAAGGCCGCTGGCAGATCCTTGTAGGACTGGCGCGTCTTGACCGAGGCCATCTCCTCGGTTTCCCGCCCGATGTCGTCGAGCTCATAGACGTCCATCGCATTGTCGTTGCAGATGAAACGGCAGCGATCGAGCGTGTTGTCATAGTAGCCGGTATTGACGAACTGGGCATTGGGCGCCGGAAAATAATAGCCGTCCGCCAGCCGCACGCAGTACAGCATGGCTTGTCCGGTGAAAGACAAGGGTCGGTCCGACTTGCGGCGGTCCGGACGTGCCGCCATCTGGGTGCACCCCAATGCCGACAGGCGCGCCCTGATCGCCGCGTTGTTGCCCCGGCCGGACGCGTTTTGGATTTCGCGCTCGACGCTTGCGCGGCGACCGGCAAGATCGCGGCAGGGGTCGAAGAAGCCGCCACTGCTGCGGCCGCTGCATTGCCGTTGGCGCTCGAGCGCCTTGATCGCCGAGAGTTGCCTGGTCAGATATGCGGGCGCGGCATTGCCGTTACCGAGCTGGGCCCGGAGGGAACTACAAGCGTCGGCTTGCGCCTGGGAAAGGCTGACAAGCAAAGCGCAAACGCACCACGCAAACCTCGCCGCAACATTCCAGTTTACTAATGCAATGAAAGTCAATTGCCCAAGCTCCGCCAGACTTCAGCAAGACTTGCGCAATATCACGGCGACAGGCTACTACAAGACAGCACCTGCAAACTACGTTAACCGCGCGATGGCGGTGCGACTTGACATCACGCGTGCCAGACCCACTTCACCTGCTGGCAGCAAGCTGGGCAAGATGACCCGGCAGGTCGGTGCCGGGGCCGGCCGCATTGACTGTATCGAAATACTCGTGCCAGCCGGAGGCGGCGATGCCCTGCAGGAGCGCGTCCAGCGCAGCATTGTCGGGAAACCGCCAGATGGCGAAGAAACGATGCGGGGCGGGATGGATCTTGGTGGCATCGGTTTCACCCAGGGCAATCGCCTCGACGCCGAGCGCCGACAAGGCGGCCATGCCGGCACCTATCACTTCGAAGAATGCCTGCCGCCCGGCTGCGTCGAGTGCCAGCCATGCGGGTTTCGGGGTGTACAGCTCGGCCAGATAATGCGCCACGGTGATTTCCTTTCGGCAAAGCGCTGCCACGGCCACGGGATGCGGCCGCGTTGCATGCGCGGGGATTGATTTGGGGAGCAGCCGCCGTATCAGCTGGGCTTTGCTGCTGCGGGGTCGAGATTTCGCCAGACACGGCCGAGCAGATCGCCAAACCGTTGGCGGTCATCGGCGCTGAAGCCGGTAAACAGCGTGGCGATCCATTTGGTATGTTCGTCGAACAGGTCCCGCGCCGCCACCTGCCCCTTGGAGCTCAGACGCACCGAGATCTTGCGGCGGTCCTCGATGCCGGGATGGCGCGCCAGGAAGCCGTCGCGCTCGAGCCCGTCGAGCAACCCGGTGATCGTCGCGCGGGTGACGCCGGCGCGCTCGGCCAATTCGTGCGGTGACAGCCCGTCCGGACGGTCATGCAGAAGGAACAGAAGCACGAACTTGCCCTCGGACAGCTGATGCGGGGCGAGACGAGCGGCACAATCCCGGTCAATCGCCGACGACAGCGCCAGGATTTCCAAGCACAGCCGCAAGCCGGCCTCGGGCCTGCCCCGGCGGTTGGCTTCGTCCAGAAGAGCGAGATGTTTTTGTTCGAGCATGGTCATATGCCGCCATATAGTATGGCGCCATATTAACTGTCAATCGCGTTTGGTCGCGATCCGCGCAAGCCAGCGAAAAGGCTAGTTTCCCAAGAGAACGTCGAGGATCGACGTCTCGCGGCGCTGGGTCGGGCCGCCGACGTCACCGGGAGGAACCGGGCGGCGAATGGAGGCGGTCGAGGACTGCTCCGGCTCGACTTGGGTGGCGTTGCCGACCTGCGCCGCAGGCTGCGGCTTGCGCACCGGCTGGGGTGCGGCGGGGAAGGTATTTTCGTCGAGCGGCTGGCTTTCCACAGCAACTTCGGGTGCAGCACTTCCCGGCGTCCAGGAGCCGGGCAAGGCTGCCATCGGCACGCCCTCGTGGGCCGCCACCATGAATTCGTGCCAGGCCAGCGCCGGTAGCGCACCGCCGGTGACCTTCTTCATCGGCTTGCCGTCGTCGTTGCCGAACCACACGCCGGTGGTCAGGTTGGCGGTAAAGCCGACGAACCAGGCATCGCGCGAGTTCTGGCTGGTGCCGGTCTTGCCGGCGGCGGGCCAGGCGAAGGCGGCTTTCTTGGCCGTGCCCTCCTCGACCGCGCCGGCCATCATCGCGTTCATCATGCCGACGACCTCCGCACTGATGACGCGCGGGCCACCGCCCGCCGTGTTCTCATACAGCACCTTGCCGTCGGTGGTGGTGACGCGTCGGATGATGTGCACTTCAGGCCGGTAGCCGCCATTGGCGAAAGGCACATAGGCGGCGGTCAGTTCAAGCGGCGTCACTTCCGACGTGCCGAGCGAGATCGACACGTTGGGCTGCAGCTCGGATTCGATGCCCATGCGATGGGCGGCTTCGACTACCGCGTTCGGGCCGACCTCCATGGCGAGCTGTGCCGCCACTGAGTTCAGCGATTTCGCCAATGCCGTCTTCAACGTCACCCGGCCATAATATTTGCCGTTGTAGTTTTCCGGCGTCCACTTGCCGATCTTGATCGGCGCGTCGTTGCGCATGCTGTCGGGCGTGCGGCCCTGCTCGAGCGCTGCCATGTAGACGAACGGCTTGAACGCCGAGCCCGGCTGGCGCCGCGCTTCAGACGCGCGGTCGAACTGGCTGGTCGAATAATCGTAGCCACCGACCATGGCGCGCACCGCACCTGAATTGTCTATCGACACCAGCGCGCCTTGGCTGACATTGAGCTTTTTGCCGTTCTCGTCGATCAGGCGGCGGATCGATTTCTCGGCCAGGTCCTGCAATGTCATGTCGACCGTCGTGTCGACGACGATGTCGGTCTGCACCTCCCCGATAAGCTCGGGAAGCTCCTGCATGACACGGTCGGCGACGTAGTTTTCCGAACCGGTCCAGAACGAGGCGACACGGGTCGCGGGCGCTATCATGGCGTTGGCCAGTTCCTTCTCGCCGATCATGCCCTGGTCGCGCATCGCCCCCAGCACCAGTTGGGCACGGTCGCCTGCAGCCTTGGGATCGCGCGCCGGCGACAGCCGCGACGGCGCCTTGAGCAGGCCGGCGAGCAAGGCCGCCTCGGCCAGCGTCACGTCGCGCGAGGACTTCCCGAAATAGCGCCGCGACGCCGCTTCGACACCGTAGGAACCGGAGCCGAAGAACACCCGGTTGAGATACATCTCGAGGATCTGGTCCTTGGTGTGCTTCTGCTCCAGCCACATCGCCAGCAGCACTTCCTGGACCTTGCGCTCCAGCGTGCGATCGGGCTTCAGGAACAGGTTCTTGGCCAGCTGCTGGGTCAGTGTCGAACCGCCCTGGGTGAAGCGCCCGTTCAGAAACCGCGTCGACACGGCACGCGCCAGGCCGATCGGGTCGAAGCCGAAATGCGAATAGAAGCGCTTGTCCTCGATCGCGATCACGGCTTGAGGAATGTAAGGCGACATCTGATGCAGGCCGACCGCCTCGCCGCCGGTCATGCCGCGATTGGCGACGAGCTGGCCGTCGACGCCGACGATCTTGATGTTGGGCGAGCGGTCGGGAATGGCCCAGGTCGTGGCGCTCGGCATCTTGGCGCCGTAGTAGACGACGATGCCGGCGGCGGCGATGCCGCCCCAGATGGCGAGCACGAAGCACCAGTAGACCAGCCGGCCGAATATGCCGAACAGGCCACGCTTGGGCTTGCGCGAGCGGCCGCGTGGCACAGCGCGCGCCTTGGAGGATTTACGCTTGGCCGGGGCTTTGCGGCGACTGGGCACGACGCGATCCTCCTCGCGCACCGAAAAGTCATCGTCGTCCGCAGCATTGCGCGGTCCGTCGAAGCTGGGTTCGATGCGTCTGTCGTTCCGGTTCGCCATACCTGTTTGTCCGGCCCCCATGCCAATGGCGTTCCGGTTGGACAGTAAATGCGGCGATTTAAGGGGGCGTTAAACATCCAGTCCCGCGGGCCTGTGGGCAAAAGTACCACGACCAGCCAGAGCAGGCCTGCGACCGACAAAGCAAAAACCGCCGTCCTTGCGGGCGGCGGCTTGCGGGGGCGGCATCAGCTCATTGCGGGATCGGATCGTTCGGACGCGGATCGTTCGGCTTGTCGGGGCGATCCGGCCTGTCGCTGCCCTTGTAGCAGGGGCTCGACGGATCGTTCTTGTCGCAGCAGTTGCTGCTCTGCAGGTAGCGCGGATCCTTCGGCTTCCATTCGCAGCGGCGGATTTCTGTCGACTGGCAGGCTGTCACGGCCGAAGCAGCGACGACGGCCAGCATGATGTTACGAAATGCACTCATGGTTCTCTCCTTTGAAACGAAATTTCCCACCTCACGAGACTGGGTCGTTGCGGGGCGGGGAAAGGTTCAAAGGATCGGCAGAATTATTTCGGACTTCCGGTTCCGGCTGCGGATGGCGAAGCTCAGGGCCCGACCGTCTTGCTCAGCGCGGCTGAAATACGCTCGCGCAGGATTTCGGCCATGTCTGTGTCCATGTGCAGGCGAACGCGGCCGCCGCGGGCATCGACAAGCGTTACCGCAACACCATCGAGCGTGTCATCCCTGGCGGCCTCGACAGCCGCCACCATGAACTCATGTTCGTGTCGATCGGTTTTTTCGGCCATGGCTGTTCTCCCTGGCTGGCAGCCAGAGCATACGCCTATTCTTCCTCGTCGTCGCCGCCGGCCTTGGACCACGAGTGCGGGCTGATGCGCTTCTGGGTGTCGCTGTCGACATAGGCCCACCAGCCCTCGTCGCTGTCGTCCCACTGTCCGCCGGCGGCCTTCAGGCGTGCCAGCGAGCGATACTGCGCGACCGATTCATTTTCCTGGCCGTCGCGGTCGGTCCAGT
This sequence comes from Aminobacter carboxidus, assembly GCF_014863355.1. GTDB lineage: Bacteria > Pseudomonadota > Alphaproteobacteria > Rhizobiales > Rhizobiaceae > Aminobacter > Aminobacter carboxidus. The sequence continues at coordinate 70,873 of NZ_JACZEP010000006.1, forward strand.
AGACCGTGACCTTCGAGCCATCGGTGGGTGCGGTGGCGATCGGCAGTTTGGCGCTCATGTGGGTCCCTTTTGTTGCTGCTTGCCAACGATAGACGACCGCGCGGCCCGGTAAAGCCACGCGGCATCGAAAGTCAGCGGCGGCTGAGCAGTGCCGCGAGCAGGCCAAACACCGCAACGCCAACAAGTGCGGTCGTCATCGGATTGTCCTGGGCGGTTTTCTGCGCCACGCGCGCCTGCTTGCGCATCGCCGGCAGGGCGTCGGTAAAGCGGTCGTAGAAACCTTCGTAAAGCTCGGAGGCGCTTTCGCGCGTGTCGGCAAGGGCTGCGGAACTGCGCTTTGACATCGCCTTGGTCAGCGAAGCGACCTGTTTGGTAAGCTGGGAAACCTGGTCTTCGAGGTCGGCCTGGATTTCTTCACGGGTGGAAGCCATTCGGATGCGTCCTTTCATTGTACATGACCCCGAAAATCGCTTCCGATTTTCGGAAAGGATCATGCACGATTCACACTCCTACAGCGTCCTTTGCGCGTCCGAAGTGACGTGCGACGCTGTAGATTACGCACCCCAAACGGCGCAGGCAGGCGTTCGTTCCCTCGAAAGGACCGAACGCCGCAGCTAGGCCCGGCAACCTGCAGCGGCCGCAGAGCCGGACCATCGACAGGTCGGCCTCAGCTGTGGGCGAAGATGTCCTCTTCGTCCCAGCCCATCAGGTCGAGCTTGGCGCGGACGGGAAGGAAGCGGAAGCAGGCCTCCGCCTCCTTGGCGCGGCCGTCGCGTTCAAGCCTGCCGGCCAGCACGTCGCGCAGGCGGTGCAGATAGAGCACGTCGGAGGCGGCATATTCGAGCTGTTCGGACGACAGCGTCTCGGCGGCCCAGTCGGACGACTGCTGCTGCTTCGACAGGCTGACGCCCAGAAGCTCGTTGCAGATGTCCTTGAGGCCATGGCGATCGGTGTAGGTGCGGGTCAGGCGCGAGGCGATCTTGGTGCAGAATACCGGCTCGGCCATCACGCCGAAGGCGTTGTAGAGCACGGCGATGTCGAAGCGGCCGAAATGGAACAGCTTCGTCACCTTGCGGCTCTTAAGCAGGCTGACGAGGTTCGGTGCCTTCTTCTGGCCCGGCGCGATCTGGATGACGTCGGCGGTGCCGTCGCCCGGCGAGATCTGGACGACGCAGAGGCGATCGCGATGCGGGTTCAGGCCCAGCGTCTCGGTGTCGATGGCAACGGCATCGACGTCATAGTGCTGGAGGTCGGGAAGGTCGTGCTTGTGGAAGCGGATGGTCATGCTTGTCTCCGATCGCGGCTTGGTTTCTCAGTTGCCGCGATCGGACAAAAAATCAATAGAAACCTCGGTTTCTACTTCACTTGCGGGTGAGCGCGTCGAGGATTCGCGCCCAGGATCGCTGACCCTTGTGGAACGAGGCCAGGTCGTACTTCTCGTTCGGCGAGTGGATGCGGTCGTCAGGCAGGGCGAAACCGACCAAAAGTGACTCCATGCCGAGGAAGGTCTGGAAATCGCCGACGATCGGGATCGATCCACCCATGGCGAGCATCACGGCCGGCTTCGGCCACTCGTCCGACAACGCATCCTTGGCCTTGGCCAGGAACGGCGAGTCGTAGGACAGCTGGATCGCAGGCCCAGCCCCATGCTCGTGGAATTCGACGCTGCAGTCGGCCGGAATGCGTGCACGCACGAACTCGCGGAAGGCCGCGCGGATCTTTTCCGGGTTCTGCTTGTGCACGAGGCGGAACGACACCTTGGCCGAGGCTTCCGCCGCAATGACCGTCTTGAAGCCCTTGCCGGTGTAGCCGCCTGATATGCCGTTGAACTCGGCGGTCGGGCGGGCCCAGACCAGTTCGAGGATCGAGCGTCCCTTTTCACCAGCCGGGATCGACAGGCCGATCTCGCCGAGGAAGTTTTCCGCCGTTTCGCCGAGTGTTTCCCACGATTTCAGCACCTGCGACGGGGTCTCTTCGACACCGTCATAGAAGCCGGGGATGGTGACGCTGCCATTGTCGTCATGGATGGCGGCAAGGACCTTGGCGAGGATGCGCACCGGATTGGCGGCCGCACCGCCATATTCACCCGAATGCAGGTCGCGGTTGGCCCCCTTTACGATCACCTCTTCGCCGACCAGGCCGCGCAGGCCGACGCAGATGGCAGGCGTCTCGCGGTCCCACATGCCGGTGTCGCAGACCATGGCGAAATCAGCCTTGAGCTCTTCGGCATTGGCATCAAGGAACGGCTTCAGCGACGGCGAGCCCGACTCCTCCTCGCCTTCGAACAAAAGCGTGATCCTGCACGGAAGACCGCCATGCACCTCTTTCCAGGCGCGGCAGGCCTCGACGAACAGCATCAGTTGGCCCTTGTCGTCGGACGAGCCACGGCCGGTGATGACCTTGATGCCGCCTGCGATCTCCTTGATCTTGGGATCGAAGGGATCGTCTTCCCAGAGGTTAAGCGGGTCGACCGGCTGGACGTCGTAGTGGCCGTAAAACAGCACATGCGGCGAGCCGGCGGGGCCGTCGTGATGGGCAACGACCATCGGGTGGCCTGGGGTGTCGCGCACACTGGCGTCGAAGCCGATGGTCTTGAGATCGGCGACCAGCCATTCGGCGGCCTTGCGGCAGTCGCCTGCAAAGGCCGGGTCGGTGGAGATCGACTTGAGGCGGAGCAGCTCGAACAAGCGCTCCAGGGACTGGTCGAGATTGTTGTCGAGGCGATCGAGAACGGGTGCGACTGCGGACATTTGGGGTGCCTTTCGATTCTTCTGGCGCGCAACCTAGTGGGCCAACAGGAAAACGAAAAGGCGGCAGGATTGGGCCAGCGCCGATGCTGCGGAAGCTTGCTGATCGTGAACAAAAAAAGTGCCGCCGTGGTGGAGGGGGACCACGGCGGCACATTCTTAAACGGTGCGGCAGCCCGGAGAGGGGGATGAGGCTGCCGCAGGGTCCGGATAGGCGGGGGACGGGCCTGAGACCGGACTTCGGCAAAAACTGCCGATGCCCATTATTTGTTCCTTTGAACGTGGCGATTCAAGGGCACGAAGATTACACTTTTGTAACATGCGCGTGATCGGCCGATCGCCCGCTTCGGCCCTTGCCGAGCGCGCGACGGTACTGTTCGACGGGCATTCCGCCAACGCTCCAATCCTCCAAATCGACTTCATTTATAACCACTGACGTCGTCGCCGGATCCTTGTCCAGGACGTCGACGAGAAGATCGGTTGTCGCCTTGATCAGGGCGGCTTTCTGCTCCGGCGTCACACCTTCGCGGGTGATCTTGATATTGACGTAGGGCATTCTTGTGCGCTCGCTCCCGGTCTTTCAGTTCGACTGCACGTCGAAGTGAAAGACCTTTGCCATGATCTGCCAGCGGCCTTCGAGCTTCACCAGAGTCAGGAAGTCGGTGAAATGCTTTGGACCGATGGCGCAGTTGAGCTTGGCAAAGGCCGTCACCGCACCGGCGAACTCGATCGAAACGATGCGGTCGACCCTGGGCTCCGAACGGCTGGCCGGCGACGGCCGCTTGTCGACGATCGGGAAGTATTCCTGCATCGTCAGTCGCAACAGTTCGCCTTCGGTTGCGCAGGCGTAGATCGCCTGCGGATGGAAGATCCTGGACAGCCGCTTGGTGTCGCTGAAGTGGAGCCCGTCGAAATAGTCCGCGAGCGCATGGGCGACCTCGGCATAGGCGGCAGAGTGGTCGGCAGCGGCGGTCATGCCAGCCCCTCGGCGGCCATGGCAGCTTTGACCGACGGGCGCTCACGCACGCGCTCGACGAAGGCTGCCAGGCGCGGCCATTGCGCAAAGCCGATCCCTGTCGGGCCGGTCCAGCTCGCAACGACAAACAGATAGGCATCGGCAACCGAGAAATGATCGCCGAGCAGATAGGCGCGGCCATCGGCGAACTGCTTTTCCATATGGTCGAGGCGCTGCCCCACAGTCGCTACGGCTGCGTCCTTCGCCTCGCCGGTGGCGCCACGAAACAGCGGCGCGAATGCCTTGTGCAGCTCCGAGGCAATGAAGTTCAGCTGTTCCTGCAGCCGTGCGCGGGCAAGCGTGCCCGGTTCCGGCGCAAGGCGACGGGCTCCATTGCTGTCAGCGAGATACTGGACGATTGCAGCGCCTTCAGTCAGCACCTCGCCGTCGCCGAGCCGAAGCGCAGGCACGTAGCCCTTGGGATTGATGGCGCGGAAATCCGCGCCGGTTTCGGTTGTCTTGGTCTCGACATCGACGCGCTCGACGTCGAACTGTCCGCCCAGTTCGTGCAGCACGATGTGCGGCGAAAGCGAGCAGAATCCGGGTGTGTAGTAGAGTTTCAACTCAGGTCTCCTTGCGTCTGAAGTCGGCAGGTGAAGGGCTATCAGATCGCCGTTACATTTGGATACTAGGTAACTTGATGTGATCTCCACTTTCGAGTATCCAGGCGGTAACGGCGGTTTCACCGCAGTAACCACACGATTGCCGAACGTGATGACGCCATGGCGCTGAAAGTCCGCAGAAACCGTGCTCCCGAGCCTCCAGAATGCTGCCCGCTCAGCGAGTGCATGTCGTTGCTCGGCGGCGCCTGGACGCCCAACATCATCTGGTATCTCAGCGCCGGCCCGCGCCGCTTCGGTGAGCTTCGCCACGACATTCCCGCGATTTCGGCAAAGGTGCTGACCGGCCGACTGCGCGATCTCGAGACCAAGGGTGTGCTGTGGCGCCGGGTGATGCCGACGTCCCCGCCCTCGGTGGAATACGGGCTGACCGAACTCGGCACCGAGTTCCAGCCGGCAATCGCGGCCATCGTCGAGATCGGCCACAAGCTCAAACAGCGCCAGGCAGCCCACGGCCAGTCCAGCAGCATGGCGACAGCCGCCCCCTGACATCGGCCCGCCGTAGGCCGGCGGCCAATGTCAGTTGTGAAAACGCGGACCTTTGCAGAACGAATGCGGCCCGCCTAGGCTCAAGCAAATCAGCCAAATCAACAGTGGAATGACCCATCCATGCCCGTGCATGTCCGAGCCGCCTTGCCGCAAGACGCCAGCGCCATGGCGCGAATCCTGAATGAAATCATTGAGATCGGAGGAACGACAGCGCACCGCGAACGTTTCGATGAGCAGCGCATCATCAGCTACTTCATCTCGCCGAAACTCGGAATCAGCTGCTTCGTGGCACTGGAAGGCGAGCAACTGCTGGGGTTCCAGTCACTCGACTGGTCCGACCCGGACTGGCCGGGCGATCGGCTGCCCGCCGACTGGGGCGTCATCGCAACCTTTGTCGATCCACATGCGCACAAGCGCGGTGCTGGACGGGCATTGTTCGCCAACACGGTGGAAGCTGCGAAGAAGGCCGGCGTCAGCTTCATCGACGCGACAATCCGCAAGGAAAACACCGGCGGCCAGGCATTTTATCAGGGGGTAGGCTTCACCGACTATCGCGAGGGGCCGGAGACCATTTCAAAGCGTTTTGCGCCACTCTGAACGGCAGAAGACCACCTTGCGGCGCTTGAAACGTCGCCGCTTGCAGCAGATCAGCGACTGTCGTTGCCGCGACACCCGGACGCCCGCAGCATCTGGCACCTCAGCTACCGCCCACGCCGCTCCGCAACTGGCAGAGTGCGTGATTGCGCGACCATCAGGCGCACGTGCTCGCTGCCCGTCAACGACTTGTCAGTAGACGGCGGCAAAGCCTGCTTGACCATGGACAGCCGCGCTGCGCCAAGTTACCCGTATCGCCATGAAAAAAGGCGATCATCTCTTTCTTGTCGACGGCTCCGGCTACATCTTCCGCGCCTATCACGCCCTGCCGCCGCTGACCCGCAAGTCGGACGGCCTTCCGGTCGGCGCGGTTTCGGGTTTCTGCAACATGCTGTGGAAGCTGATGCTCGATGCGCGCAACACCGAAGCCGGTGTGGTGCCGACCCATTTCGCCGTTATCTTCGACTATTCCTCGAAGACCTTCCGCAACGAGCTCTACCCGGAATACAAGGCCAACCGCTCGGCGCCACCTGAGGATTTGATCCCACAATTCGGCCTGATCCGCCAGGCGACCAAGGCCTTTGAACTGCCCTGCATCGAGATGGAGGGCTTCGAGGCAGACGATTTGATCGCCACCTACGCCAGGCTCGCCTGCGAGGCCGGCGGCGACACCACCATCGTCTCCTCCGACAAGGACCTGATGCAGCTCGTCGGGCCCAGTGTGACGATGTACGACCCGATGAAGGATCGCCAGATCAACATCCCCGAGGTCATCGAGAAGTGGGGCGTGCCGCCCGAGAAGATGATCGACCTGCAGGCGCTGACCGGCGACTCGGTCGACAACGTGCCTGGCGTCCCCGGCATCGGGCCGAAGACGGCAGCCCAGCTGCTCGAACAGTTCGGCGACCTCGACACGCTTCTCGCCCGCGCCTCCGAGATCAAGCAGGACAAGCGCCGCCAGTCGATCATCGACAACACCGAAAAGGCGCGCATTTCGCGCGAACTGGTGCGGCTCAAGATCGACGTGCCGGTGACAGATGCGCTCGAAGACTTCGTGCTGCAGCCGCCGAACGGTCCGAAGCTGATTGGCTTCCTCAAGACCATGGAATTCACCTCGCTGACCCGGCGCGTGGCTGAGGCCACCGGCACCGAGGCGGGTGAGATCGAAGCCGTACCGGTGACGGTGCAATGGGGTGCGGATGCGCATGGGCCGGATGTCGGCTCGGGGGCGGCGCCAGCCGCGGCGACCACCGCGGCTCCCGCAGCCCGTGCCAATGGCGGCAACGCTGCGGCCCCCTCGGCCGCTCCTGCCGAAAGCGGCAGCATGCCCGACACGCCTTCGGCGCTTGCCAACAGGATCGCGGCGGCCGCTGCGGCGGAAAAGTTCGACCACGCCGCCTATGTCACCATCCGTGACCTCGCGACGCTGAAGGCCTGGGTGGCCGAAGCCACCGAGGCCGGCGTCATGGCTTTCGACACCGAGACCAATTCGCTCGACCCGATGCAGGCCGAACTCGTCGGCATTTCGTTCGCCACCGCACCCGGGCGTGCCGCCTATGTGCCGCTCGCCCACAAGAGCGGGCGCGGCGACCTGCTGGGCGGCGGGCTGGTGGAGAACCAGATTCCGGTGCGCGACGCCCTCGCCACCCTCAAGCCGCTGCTCGAAGACGGCTCGGTGCTGAAGATCGCGCAGAACCTGAAATACGACCTGGTGGTGATGAACCGCCACGGCGTCGACGTGCATCCGTTCGACGACACGATGCTGTTGTCCTACGTGCTCGACGGCGGCACCAATGGTGGCCACGGCATGGACCCGCTGTCGGAGAAATGGCTCGGCCACACACCGATCGCCTTCAAGGACATCGCCGGCTCCGGCAAGAGCTTCGTCGGCTTCGACCAGGTCGACATCGACAAGGCGACCGCCTACGCCGCCGAAGATGCCGATGTGACGCTGCGCCTGTGGCGCGTGCTCAAGCCGCGCCTGGCGGCGAAGGGGCTGACCTCGGTCTACGAACGGCTGGAGCGCCCGCTGGTACCGGTACTGGCCCAGATGGAGCAGCGCGGCATTTCGGTCGACCGGCAGATCCTGTCGCGGCTGTCGGGCGAGCTTGCCCAGGGTGCGGCACGCCTTGAAGACGAGATCAACAATCTCGCCGGCGAGCGCTTCAACATCGGCTCGCCCAAGCAGCTCGGCGACATCCTGTTTGGCCGCATGGGCCTGCCCGGCGGTACCAAGACCAAGACCGGCCAGTGGTCGACCTCGGCGCAGGTGCTCGAAGACCTCGCCGCCGAGGGCCATGAACTGCCACGCAAGATCGTCGACTGGCGCCAGCTGACCAAGCTGAAGTCGACCTACACCGACGCCCTGCCCGGCTTCATCAATCCCGAGACCAAGCGCGTCCACACCTCCTACGCGCTCGCCGCCACCACCACCGGTCGGCTGTCGTCGTCGGATCCGAACCTGCAGAACATCCCGATCCGCACCGCCGAAGGACGCAAGATCCGCACCGCCTTCATCGCCGACAAGGGTAACAAGCTGATCTCGGCCGACTACAGCCAGATCGAGCTGCGCGTGCTCGCCCATGTCGCCGATATCGGCCAGCTCAAGCAGGCCTTCGCCGATGGCGTCGACATCCATGCCATGACCGCATCGGAGATGTTTTCGGTGCCGGTCGAGGGCATGCCGTCGGAGGTGCGCCGTCGCGCCAAGGCGATCAATTTCGGCATCATCTACGGCATCTCGGCCTTCGGCCTCGCCAACCAGCTGTCGATCCCGCGCGAAGAAGCTTCCGACTACATCAAGAAGTATTTCGAGCGCTTCCCCGGCATCCGCGCCTACATGGACGAGACCAAGGCGTTCTGCCGCGACAATGGCTATGTCGAGACCATCTTCGGCCGCCGCATCCACTACCCGGAAATCCGCTCGTCCAACCCGTCAGTGCGCGCCTTCAACGAACGCGCTTCGATCAATGCGCGCCTGCAAGGCACCGCCGCCGACATCATCCGTCGGGCGATGATCCGCATGGATGGCGCGCTGGTCGCAGCCAAGCTGTCGGCGCGCATGCTGCTGCAGGTGCACGACGAGCTGATCTTCGAAACCGTCGAAAGCGAAGTCGCAGCGACGATCCCGGTCGTGCGCCATGTCATGGAAAACGCCGCCATGCCGGCCGCATCGATGTCGGTGCCGCTGCATGTCGACGCCAACGCCGCCAACAGCTGGGACGAAGCGCACTGACATGGAGCTGGCAATGTCGTCGAACTTGCCGACGTTGCTCTCCTTCGCACTGACCTCGCTGATCATCGAGCTGACGCCAGGGCCGAACATGACCTATCTGGCGCTGGTCTCGGCCGGCGAAGGTCGCCGCGCCGGCTTCGCCACGTGGCCGGCATTGCGCTCGGGCTCGCTACGCTCGGCATCGTTGCTGCACTCGGCGTCACTGAATTGATCCAGGCGTCGAACCTGCTCTACGAAGGGCTGCGCTGGACCGGCGTGCTGTTTCTGCTGTTCCTTGCCTATCAGGGCTGGAGGGGCGAGACCGAGGTGGTGGCCACCGACAAGGACGGCGACCGGCGCTATTTCGCGCGCGGACTGCTGACCAATCTGCTCAATCCAAAGGCCGCCGTTTTCTACGTCGCCGTGCTGCCGACGTTCATCATCGCGGAACAACCGGTGCTGTCACAGACCATCACGCTGACCGCCATCTATGTCTCGATAGCAACCATCATCCACGCACTGATCGTGACGCTGGCCGGAACACTAGAACTGTTCCTCAACGATAGCAGGCGTGAGCGCATTGCGCGCAGGGCATTGTCGGCGCTGCTGGCTGCAGTGGCGATATGGTTTGCCTTTTCGACGGCGCGCTAGCCGCTAGGCGGCGATCGCCGCGCATTTGGCGCATGTGCCGCGGAACTCGATGACCGCTTTCTTGGCGACAAAGCCGGTCGAACCGACCCAGTCGTCAAGCTGCTTGCCGATCGTCTCGTCCGAAATCTCGGTCACCTGGCCGCAGGTGTCGCAGATGGCGAAAGCCGTCATGCGGTGGTTGTGGTGGCTGTGGTCGTGCGGCTCGGAGCAGGCAACGAAGGCGTTCAGGCTTTCGAGGCGGTGAACGAACCCGTCCTTCATCAGCGTTTCAAGGGCGCGGTAAACCTGCAGCGGCGCGCGGAAACCTTCGTCGCGCAGCTGGTCGAGCAGCGTGTAGGCGCTGAGCGGCCCGGTCGCCACTTCGAGTTTCTCCAGTACCTTCTGCTGGTTCTTCGTCAGCGAAACCCGCGCCGCCATGCTTTCATCCTTCCTTGCCCGGCCAGCCGGCCGGACGGAACAATCCATCGCCTAAGATGGCGACGGGACAAGGGTTTTGCTAGCGCGTCCGGCCGGCAAAGACAATCTGCCCCAAAGGCAAACGGCGTGAACGCCCACCGCCTGCACATCAGGAGCTTTGGCGCCGGCTCACTTCTTCTGCCGGGCCGGGCCTTCGCGTTCGGATGAACGTGCCCAGAGATTGATGTCGGCCTCGCGGGCGTAGGTGTCGATCTCGGCCAGCTCGGCTTCGCTGAAGGCGAGGTTTCTGATCGCGCCGACACAATCCTCGACCTGCTCGGGGCGGCTGGCGCCGATCAGCGCCGACGTCACGCGGCCTCCGCGCAGCACCCAGGCCAGCGCCATCTGCGCCAGCGTCTGGCCGCGCCGCTCGGCAATGGCGTTGAGCGCACGGATGTTGGCGAGGTTCTTGTCATTGAGGAAGGCCGGACGCAGTGACTTGCCCTGCGCTGCACGGCTGCCCTCCGGCACGCCGCCGAGGTACTTGCCGGTCAGCATGCCCTGCGCCAGCGGCGAGAACACGATCGAACCAATGCCGAGACCGTCGAGCGCGTCGAGCAGGCCGTCATCCTCGACCCAGCGATTGATCAGCGAATAGCTTGGCTGGTGGATCAGGCAGGGCGTGCCGAGCTGGCGCAGGATGTCGGTCGCCTCGCGAGTGCGCTGGGCATTGTAGGACGAGATGCCGGCATAAAGCGCCTTGCCGGAGCGCACGGCATGGTCGAGCGCGCCCATGGTTTCTTCCAGCGGCGTATCAGGGTCGAAGCGGTGCGAGTAGAAGATATCGACATAGTCGAGGCCCATGCGCTTCAGGCTCTGATCGAGGCTCGCCAGCACATATTTGCGGCTGCCCCACTCGCCATACGGCCCCGGCCACATGTCGTAGCCGGCCTTGGTCGAGATGATCATCTCGTCGCGCAGGCCAGCGAAATCGGTGCGCAGGATGTCGCCAAAGGCCGTCTCGGCCGAGCCGGGCGGCGGGCCGTAATTGTTGGCGAGGTCGAAATGGGTGATGCCTAAGTCGAAGGCTTTCTGGCAAATGGCGCGCTTGGTCTTGTGCGGCGTGTCCTCGCCGAAATTATGCCACAGGCCAAGCGAGATCGCCGGCAGCTTGAGGCCCGACCTGCCGCAGCGATTGTAGACCATGTTTTCGTAACGGTTCGCAGCCGGCTGCCAGGTCATGATGCTGTCCTCGAATGGAAAGGGGAATCGGCTGATAACGCCGTTCCCCTCTCTTAGCCTATTTCGACGGTGCCAGCAGCCCCCTTGCGGCGGCGGGGCCGAGCGGTTCGGGCCGCTCGCAGGTTGTCTGCATGTCGACGAACTTCTTGGTCTCGCCCGATTTCAGCATGCCGGTCATGATGTCGATGACGTGGTTGGCAAGTTCGAGCGAGCAGCGGTGCGGCCGGCCCTGCATGATCGCCAGTGCCATGTCGGCGAGGCCTGCGGTGCGGTAGTTGGCCATCATGCCGTGCGGGTGCCTTTCATTGGCCACCGAGAACGGATGGTCCCACTTCGGCAGCGTCTTCACCGGCTTTTCGCCCCTGGTGTAACGCAGGTCGCCGCCGAAAAAATTGGGGTCGGGCATGTGGATGGTGCCTTGCTCGCCATAAAGCTCCATCGGCGCATGACCGCTGTCCCAGACATCCCAGCTGGCGTTGAAGGTGAATGCCGCGCCGCTGTCGAACTCCATCAGCGCCAGGATCGTCGTCGGCGTCGTCACCGGAATCCTTTCGCCGGCGCGCGGCTTGGACGAGATGGTGCGTTCCTTGGCCGGGATCGAGGCCAGTGCTGCCACCCGCGCAACCGGTCCGATCAGCTGCACCAGATTGGCGATGTAATAGGGCCCGAGATCAAGGATCGGCCCACCGCCTGGCTGGAAGAAGAAGTCGGGATTGGGGTGCCAGTGCTCCATGCCGTGGCTCATCACGTGGCAGGTGCCTGAGGTGATCTTGCCGACCTTGCCCGAGTCGATCAGGTGCCGCGCCAGTTGGTGCGAGCCGCCGAGGAAGGTATCGGGGGCCGAGCCAATGCGCACGCCCTTCTTGTCGGCGCGCTTCTTGAGGTCGAGCCCGTCCTTGATGGCGAGCACGAAGGGCTTTTCCGAATAGACATGCTTGCCTGCGTCGATGGCCTGCTTCGACACCTCGTAGTGCACTGCCGGAATGGTCAGGTTGACGACGATGTCGATGTCGTTGGCCTTGAGCAGGTCATCGACCGTCTCGGCGCGCAGCTTGAACTCCTTTGCCCTCGCCTTGGCCGCATCCATATTTATGTCGGCGCAGGCGCGTATCTCGATGCCTTTGAACTCCGGCGCGTGCTTGAAATAGGTCTTAGAGATGTTGCCGCAGCCAATCACCCCGACCCCGAGTTTCCTTGCCATGTGCACGTCCCCCTAGAAGCTTTTTGCGGTTGTGATCGAGCGGCGTGCGAAGCGCTCGAAGTCGGTCGGGTTGTCGTGTTCCATGACAAAGTACTTCGCCGGCGTCCTGTGGCGCAAAGCCGTCACCAGCCCGGCCCAGTCGACAGTGCCGTGGCCGACATCGGACCAGCCGTCTTCGTCGGTCGCCTGACCGTGCGGCGCGATGTCCTTGACGTGGACTGCCATGATGCGCGGGCCGAATTCCTCGATCCAGTGCAGCGGATCGGAGCCGCCGCGGATCACCCAGGCGACATCGACTTCCCAGCCAATGTCAGGCGCGGCATTGAGGATCAGGCGCTGCGGCACCAGGCCACCCTCAACCGGCACGAACTCGAAATCGTGGTTGTGCCAGGCGAAATCGAAACCTGCGTCCCTTGCCTTGGCACCGATGGCAGCGAGGCGCTTGCCGAACGCCCTCCAGCCGTCGGCGTCGGTCGGCCGATCGGCCGGCTCGAGCCAGGGGCAGGCGATCAGCTTCATGCCGAGCGTGCGGGCAATGTCCGCCGCCTTGGCGAAGTCCTGCTCCAGCATGTCGATGCCGAAATGGCCGCTCGGCATCGCAAGCCCGTTCTTGTCGAGCTCGACGCGAAATGCCTTGGGGTCGTCGTAGACGCCGCCAAACCCTTCGACCTTGGTGTAGCCGAGCCCGGCGAGCACGTTCAGCACCTTGTCCCAGGGCTGGAAGTTGCGGGCACTGTAGAGTTGAAATGACCAGTCCATGTGCTTTGTCCGGTTTGGTTGATGTCAGATACGTTTGCCGCTTTGGCCGTCGAACAATGAGGCCCGTGCGGGGTCGAAGCCGATGCAAAGCCGGTCACCGCGGCTGATGTGTCGCTCGGCCTCGACGCGGAAGGCAAAGCTCTGGCCGCCGAGTTTCGTCCACACCAGCGTGTCCGACCCCATCGGCTCGACAAGCTCGACGCCTATTTCGGCCGAGAACGGCATAGTGCTGGCCGCGTCGCCGAGCGCCACATGCTCGGGGCGGATGCCCAGCACCGCCTTGCCGGGGGCCGCGACGTGGTCGAAGCCATAACGGTCGAGCGGGATTTTCGTGCCGGCAATGCCAAAGGCCGGAACGGCACCGCCCTCGACCTCGCCGTCGAGGAAGTTCATGCCGGGGGAACCGAGGAAGCCGGCGACGAAACGGTTGACCGGCTTGTTGTAGATCACCTGCGGCGCATCGAGTTGCTGGATCACCCCACCCTTCATGACGGCGATGCGGTCGGCAAGCGTCATCGCCTCGATCTGGTCGTGGGTGACGTAGATCATGGTGTTGGCGAGTTTCTGGTGCAGCCGCTTGATTTCGACGCGCAGTTCCGAGCGCAGCTTGGCGTCGAGGTTGGACAGTGGCTCATCGAACAGGAACACATCGACATCACGCACCAGCGCCCGGCCGATCGCCACGCGCTGGCGCTGCCCGCCCGACAGCGCCGCCGGCTTGCGCTTGAGCAGCGGCTCGATCTGCAGAATTTCGGAAGCACGCGCCACGCGGGTTGATATCTCGTCGCGGGCCATGCCGGCCGTCTTCAGGCCGAAGGACAGGTTTCCCTCGACGGTCATCTGCGGATAGAGCGCATAGGACTGGAACACCATGCCGATGCCGCGGTCCTTGGGCTCCTCCCAGGTGACGTTCTTGCCCTTGATGAAGATCTGTCCGTCGGAGACATCGAGCAGGCCGGCGATGCAGTTGAGCAGCGTTGACTTGCCACAGCCCGAAGGGCCGAGCAGCACCAGGAACTCGCCTTCCGGCACGTCGAGATTGAGCTGCTTGAGCACGTCATAGGCGCCGAAGCTGAGCGAGACATCCTTGACCACGACACTCGTCATCGCCTCATCCCTTCACCGCGCCGGCGGCGATGCCGCGGACGAAAAGCTTGCCGGAAACGAAATAGATCACAAGCGGAACCAGTCCCGTCAGCAGCGTTGCCGCCATGTTGACGTTGTATTCCTTCACACCTTGCACCGCGTTGACGATGTTGTTGAGCTGGACCGTCATCGGGTAGGTGTCGGGCTTGGTGTAGACGACGCCGAAGAGGAAATCGTTCCAGATGCCGGTAACCTGCAGGATGACCGCGACAACGAAGATCGGCAGCGACATCGGCAGCATGATCCTGAGATAGATCGTCCAGAAGCCGGCGCCGTCGACGCGCGCCGCCTTGAACAGCTCTTCGGGCAGCGAAGCGAAATAGTTGCGGAACAGCAGCGTCAGGATCGGCATGCCGAAGATGGTGTGCACCAGTACCAGCCCCCACAGGCTGCCATAGAGCCCGATCTCGCGCAGCACGATGACTACAGGGTAGAGCATCACCTGGTAGGGAATGAAGGCGCCGACGACGAGCACGGTGAAGAAGATCTCCGCACCCTTGAAGCGCCAGTTGGCGAGCGCATAGCCGTTGACCGAGGCAATGGCGATCGACAGGAACACTGACGGCACGGTGATGCGCACCGAGTTCCAGAAACCGCGCGAAAGCCCGTCGCAATTGAGGCCCGTGCAGGCGGTCGACCATGCCTTGACCCAGGGCTCGAAGGTGATCTCGACAGGCGGCGAGAAGATGTTGCCGAGCCGGATCTCGGGCATGCCCTTCAGCGACGTCACCACCATGACGTAGAGCGGCAGCAGGTAGTAGATCGCGACGACGAAGAGCGTGCCATAGATGAAGATGTTGCGGCGGGAGAATGTGCGCCGCGGGCGGGGACCGCTGGGTCCGACAAGGCCGCTGGCCCTGCTTGTCGCCGGCGCGACCGCCGCCATGTCGGGCACTGCGCGGAAAACCTGCTCAACCATGGCGCCGCTTGCCCCCGAATTCGAGATAAGCCCAGGGCACGACGACGATGACAACCGACAGCAGCATCATCGTCGAGGCGGCGAAGCCCTGCCCCAGATTCTGCGCCAGGAACATGTAGTTGTAGACGTATTTGGCCGGCACTTCGGAAGCGATGCCGGGGCCGCCGCTGGTCTGGGCGACAACGAGGTCGTAGACCTTGACGATGCCGCTGGCGATGATGACCAACGTGGTCACAAGCACCGGCCGCATCATCGGGATGACGATGAAGACATAGGTCTTCCAGGTCGGGATGCCGTCGACGCGCGCCGCCTTCCAGATGTCGCCGTCAATGCCGCGCAGGCCGGCCAGCATCAGGCACATGATCAGCCCGGTGCCCTGCCACAGCCCGGCGATCAGGATGCCGTAGATGACGATGTCGGCATTGTAGAGCGGGTCGAAGGTGAAGCTCTCCCAGCCGAGATTGCGCACCACCTGCTGGATGCCGAAGTTTGGATTGAGGATCCACTGCCACGCCAGGCCGGTGACGATGAAGGACAGCGCGAATGGGTAGAGAAAGATGGTGCGGAAGGTGTTCTCGAAACGGATCTTCTGGTCCATCAGGGCCGCCAGCAGGAAGCCGATGACCAGCGAAAAGACCAGCGTGCAGACGCCGTAGATAGCGAGGTTCTCGACCGCCACCAGCCAGCGCGGCGTCGCCCACAGGCGCTCATACTGGTCGAAGCCGACGAAGCTGGCACGGGGCAGCAGCTTGGAGTTGGTGAAGGAATAAAACACCGTCCACGCCGTGCCGCCGACAAAAATGACCAGCGCGGTCAGGATCATCGGGATCGAGGCGATCTTGGCATTCAGGTTGCGAAACAACCTGAATGGTCGGCCCGCATGCATCGGTGTCATTGGTCGGCACCCATCCGGATCGTCAGCCAATCTGCCGGTCCCGACATGTCGGGGCCGGCAGAACGCCGCTGACAGGACTGCAGCATCTCAGGCAGGGACCGGGTCGGGAAGCCCGGACGTCCTTGCCTAATCCGCAGCGGCGATGATTTCGGCAAAGCGTTTCTGCGCGTCTTCTGCCGAAAGCTCCTTGTTGGCGAAGAACTCGACGAACAGATCATTGATCTGGGTCACGCCATCGGCCGACATCAACTGGTCGGGCGCCGGGATGATGTTGCCCTTGGCGAGGATTTCGAGCCCCTTCTTCATGCAGTCGTTGGCGGCGTTCAGGTCGACGTCGCCACGCACCGGCAGCGAACCCTTCTTGAGGTTGAAGGCAACCTGGGTCGCCGGCGACAGCATCACCGAGGCAAGCGCTTCCTGTGCCTTGGCCTTTTCAGGATCGGTCTGCTTGGGGAAATAGAAGGCATCGCCCCCGGTCGAGATGATCTCGTTGACGCCGAGGCCGGGCAGGCAGGTGTAGTCCTTGCCGGCAACCTGGCCGGCGACCTGGAACTCGCCCTGGGCCCAGTCGCCCATGATCTGTCCGCCGGCCTTGCCGCTGATCACCATGCTGGTGGCCTGGTTCCATTCCTGGACGTTGGACTTGGCCGACATGTTGCGCGCCTGGTCGGCGGCAGCAAAGACCTTGGCCAGTTCGGGGCCGGCGGCCAGTGTAGCGTCCTTGTCGCCGAACACCTTCTGGAAGGTCTCAGGCCCGGCAAGCGCAACGAGGATGACCTGGAAGGCTAGCGTCGTCTGCCAGGGCTGCTGGCCGATGGCGAGCGGCACGATGCCGGCCTTTTCCAGCGCCGGGGCCGCCGCGACGAACTCGTCCCAGTTCTTCGGCACCGCTACTCCGGCGTCGGCAAAGGCCTTGTTGGACAACCACAGCCACTGCTGCGAATGGATGTTGACCGGCACGCAATAGATCTTGCCGTCCAGCGTGCAGCCGTCGAGCAGGCTCTTGGGGTGGATGAGCTTTGTCCAGCCCTCCTTCTCGGCCAGCTCGGTGAAATCGCGCATCAATCCGGCCTGGACGAGCTCTTCCGCCTGGCGGCCGTGATTGAACTGGGTCGCGCCCATCGGATCGCCGCCGGTGATGCGGCCAATCATGATCGGGCGGGCGATGTCGCCGGAACCGGCGATGGCACCGTCGACCCATTTGTTGCCGGTGGCGTCGAAGGCCTTGGCGAGTTCGGCGACTGCTGCCGCTTCGCCGCCCGATGTCCACCAGTGCGTCACTTCGAGATCGGTCGCGGAGGCCGAACTGGCAGCCGCAAACACGACACCCGCTGCAAATGCAGCTGTCGTCAGCCTATAACGCATCGTGCTCCTCCCTGAATCTGAAACGTTACAGGTCTAGACGTTATGCGATGTTTTTCGATGCCGCAATGGGTCCCGGCGATTTTCTTCGTGGCCCGAACTAATGCACCGCCCCCTGGATGCCGCGGCAAGTTTCGGCACGCCCCGCCGCATTGCAGCATTTCCAAGCAAAATTTGCAGATGAATCAACGACCGCCACCCGTGCTGCAACGCACCGCGCCAGGCCATGGCGCAGCGCCAACCGAACCCAAAGTTTGGCGCGTAATAGCACAATCTGAAACGTTACAGTTATTGTGGTAAAAGCTTGCAAGATCCATCATGCAAATGCGATATGCGCCGAGCAGATAATATGGCGGGGCAACGGCCATGAACGACAAGACACCGCCGGACGAAAGTGCCGAGCAGGCCGCAAGCGCAGAGGCCAATCCGCCGACGCTGAAGACCATCGCCTTCATGACCGGCCTCGGCGTCACCACGGTGTCGCGGGCGCTCAAGGACGCGCCCGAAATCGGCGCAGCGACCAGGCAGCGGGTGCAGCTCGTTGCCCGCCAGATCGGCTACCGGCCCAACCGCGCCGGCGTGCGCCTGCGCACCGGCAAGACCAATGTCATCAGCCTGGTGCTCAACACGGAAGAGCAGATCGGCGGCTTCGTTTCCGACCTTATCTATGGCATCTCAGAGGCCCTGGCGCAGACGCCCTACCATCTCGTCGTTACGCCCTATTCGCGCAACAACGATCCGCTCGAGCCGGTGCGTTATGTCGTCGAGACGGCGTCGGCCGACGGCGTCATCATCTCGCGCACCGAGCCCGACGACAAACGCGTGCGCTACATGACCGAGCGTGGCATGCCGTTCGCCACCCATGGCCGCACCCATATGGGCATCGACCACCCGTTCCACGATTTCGACAACCACGCCTATTCGGTCGAGGCGGTGAAGACGCTCGCCGCCCTCGGGCGAAAACGTCTGGCGCTGCTGGCACCGCCGTCGAACCTCAGCTACTTCAGGCACATGCGCGACGGCTTCGCCGATGCCTTGATGGAGCACGGCTTGAGTGAAGTGCCGTTTCCCACGGCCACCGTCGACCACTCGATCGAAGACATCCGCGCCGTCACCGCCGAGCTGATGCGCCGGCCGAACCGCCCCGACGGTTTCGTCAGCGGCGCTGGCGCCGGCACGTTTGCGCTGGTGGCCGGTGTCGAGGACGCCGGTTTCAGGGTCGGCGAGGATGTCGACATCGTCTCCAAGCAGTCGTCAAAACTGCTGCATCTGCTTCGGCCGCAACTCTATGTCGTCAACGAGGATGTGCGCCTGGCCGGCGCGGAGCTGGCCCGCGCCGTGCTCGGCCGCATCGCCGGCCGCGACGTCGCCTCGCTGCAGAGCCTCAGCAAGCCGAGCGCCGTAGAAGCCTACGAGGCTTAGCTGCTGCTACCCCACGGGCCATGGTGCGCGCCCGGCGCATCGATGCGTTCGAAGCCGTGGGCGCCGAAGAAGTCGCGCTGCGCCTGGGTGAGGTCGGTCGATCCGCGGCCCTGGCGATAGGCGTCGAAATAGGCGAGCGCCGAGGACAGCGCCGGCACTGGCAGTCCGGCCTCGGCGGCACGGGCAACGATCCGGCGCAACGAGGGATGGGCCTTGCCCATCATCTCGACGAAGGCCGGCACCATCAAAAGATTGGTCGACGGATCGGCCTTGCCGAAGGCTTCGGCGATAGTGTCAAGGAACTGCGAGCGGATGATGCAGCCGGCGCGCCAGATCTTGGCGATCGTCGGCATCGGCAGGTTCCAGCCAAACTCCCTGGAAGCGCCCGCCATCACCGCAAAGCCCTGGGCATAGGCGGCGATCTTGCCGGCAAACAATGCGAGCTCGAGGTCGCCTAGCACCTCGTCCTTGTCGCCGGCGAACTTGAGCGTGTTGGCGCCATAGGCCTTCTCGGCCGCCAGCCGCTCGTCCTTCATCGACGACAGCACGCGCGCCGCGACCGCCGCCTCGATCGCCGTCGCCGGGATGCCGAGCTGCTGCGCCTCGATGACCGACCATTTGCCGGTGCCCTTCTGCCCGGCCCGGTCGAGGATGATGTCGACCACCGGGCGCCCGGTCTTGGGGTCATCAGCTTCGAGCACGCTCGCCGTGATCTCGATCAGATAGGATTCGAGGCGGCCCTTGTTCCAGCCGGCGAAAACAGGTGCGATCTCCTTCGGCTTCATGCCAAGCCCATCGCGCAGGATGCCGTAGATCTCGGCGATCATCTGCATGTCGGCATATTCGATGCCGTTGTGGATCGTCTTGACGAAATGACCGGCACCGTCGGTGCCGAGCCATGCGGCGCAGGGCTCGCCCTTATACTTGGCCGAAATCGCGGTCAGCACACCTTCGACGCGGCTGTAGGATTCAGGCGTGCCGCCGACCATGATCGAAGGGCCGTGACGCGCGCCCTCCTCACCACCCGAAACGCCCATGCCGATGAAGGTCAGGCCGGACCCGTCGAGCTCCTTGAAGCGGCGCATGGTGTCGCGGAAATTCGCATTGCCGGCATCGATGATGATGTCGTTGGCCGACATGACGCCGCACAGTGCTGCGATCTGTTCGTCGACTGGGGTGCCCGCCAGCACCATGATGATGACGGGGCGCGGCGGCCGGATGGCGGCGGTCAGCTCTTCGATCGAGGCGCAAGGCACCACCATGTCGCGCAGCGCGCCAGCCGATTCGACGAACGCCTGGGTGCGGGCCGGCGTGCGGTTGAAGACGGCGATGCGGTGGCCCTTTTCGGCGATGTTGAGCGCCAGGTTCGAGCCCATCGTGCCCAATCCGATCAGTCCGATTTCGGCTTTTTCCATGGTCGCCATTCCTGTCTGCTGATTGCGGTCTTCGAAAGTCGCGGCATGATTGACCGCGCCCGTGGCAAGGTCAACTCGCCACCCGGCGTGCCTCGTTGCCAGGCGATCAACTCGTCGTGGCCTGACCTTGCGTCATCAATCCTTGCGGCGGCGGCCGTAAAGCTCGAGCCGGTGATGGACGATGTCATAGCCGAGCTGGCGGGCGATTTCCTGCTGCAGCTGCTCGATGCGGTCGGAGCGGAATTCGATGACGTCGCCGGTGTCCATGTCGATCAGGTGATCGTGATGATCACCGCCGGCCTGCTCGAATCGCGACGGCCCGCCTTCGAAGGCGTGGCGGTGGATCGCCCCCATTTCCTCGAGCAATTTCATTGTCCGGTAGACCGTCGACAGCGAGATGCTCTTGTCGATCGTCTCGGCGCGGCGGAAGATCTCGAGCGCGTCGGGATGGTCTTCCGTCTCGCCCAGTATGTTCAGGATGATCTTACGCGGACGGGTGATGCGGATGCCCGCCTTGCGCAGCGCCTTTTCGTAATCGGGCTTCTTTGAAACAGGCTTTGTCGCGGTCTTCGTCATGGCGCGACTATGTGCCAGATGACACCCAGTTGCAAAAGATTATCTATGCGTTCATCCCCAGATGAACTGCGAGGCGCACCGTGGGCGCCAGTGAGAAAACAAGCCGGCTTCAGACCACGGCCCCTTGGCTTCGCAGCAAAATGAGGTAGTTGGGTAGCAATACTTTAGCGGCTTTGAACCAAACAATGTCCACGCCCCTGCTTCTCATCAATCTTGACCGGTCGAAGGATCGCCTGGCGGCTGTCGAAGCCAGTGCGGCAGAACTGGGGCTGGACATCACCCGCATCGCCGCCGTCAACGGCAGTACCCTGAGTGCGGAGCAGCGCAGCGTGCTTGATGAAGCGCGTTTCCATGAAATCTGCGGCAAGACGGTGCTCGACGCAGAGATCGGCTGTTACCTCAGTCATCTCCAGGCGATCAGACACATTGCCGAGGGCGAGGACGAAATCGGCGTGGTGCTGGAGGACGACGTCCAATTCACGGCGGATTTTTCCGCTGTCATCGACGAACTCGCCTGTATCAAGGGTTGGGATGTCGTAAAGCTGGTCAATCATCGGACGACCGCCTTCCTGCGTCGCCTGCCGCTCGGCAATGGCTATGCGCTGGGCCGCTGTGTCCACGGCTCGCTCGGCAGCGCCGCCGCATATGCCGTCAGGCGCGATGCCGCGCGGCGGCTTGTGACCTCGTTGCGTCCAATGGTCATGCAGTTCGACGTCGAACTCGAGCGTGGATGGGCGCACGGCACAGCGCTGTTTACCCTCGACAAGCCCCTGGTCGAGCTGACCCGCGCGCCAAGCGTCATCGAAGGCTCCGGTCAGAGACGCATCAAGTTTCCGCTGAGGCGCCGCTGGCACACCGGCATCTTCCGGACGCTCAACTATTTCCGCTGCGCAGCCTATGCGCTGACGCCCAGTGCTCTCACCAGAACCATCGACGTCCCGCCGCGCGGCTGACAAGCTGCACCGTCCGAAGCCACCCGCGCCTTCCCTTTCCGCTTTTGGGGAGAAGAGGCGGCCGTGCGCGTTATGCGGCGCAAGCGAAGCCACCCAAGCGTCGGCATGACGGTCGCATCATCATGCTACTTGCAAACGATTTGCAATTGCATTGACAATGTGCCGACGTGCCATTAGGTAAGGCATCGTATCTGCCGCCCGTTCGGCGCGGCTTTCTCGGACGGGATTTCCATGACAGCGTTTCGCACTACCCTTGCCGCCATCGCCATGTTGGGGGCCATGCTCGGACTTTCGGCCTGCTCCCAGGAGAGCGAGGCCGGCGGCAAGATGAAGGTGGTCACCACCTTTACCGTGATCGCCGACATCGCCCGCAACGTAGCCGGCGACGCGGCCGAGGTGGAATCGATCACCAAGCCCAATGCCGAGATTCACAACTACCAGCCGACGCCGGGCGATATCTTGCGCGCCCAGAAGGCCGACCTGGTGCTGTGGAACGGGCTGAACCTCGAATTGTGGTTCGAAAAGTTCTTCGAAAATCTCGACGGCGTGACGCAGGCCGTTGTCTCGGACGGCGTCGTGCCGATGGGCATCGCCGAGGGGCCCTACACCGGCAAGCCCAATCCGCATGCATGGATGTCGCCCGAGGCAGCGCTGATCTATGTCGAAAACATCCGCAAGGCCTTCGCCGCCAAGGATCCAAAGAATGCCGAGATCTACGCCAAGAACGCCGCCGCTTATGCGGAAAAGATCAGGGCAACCGTGGCGCCGATCCACACGGCGATCGAGACTATCCCCGAGCAGCGGCGCTGGCTCGCCACCAGCGAAGGCGCGTTCTCCTATCTGGCGCGCGACTTCGGCCTGAAGGAAGTCTATCTTTGGCCGATCAACGCCGACCAGCAAGGTACCCCCCAGCAGGTGCGCAAGGTGATCGACCTCGTCAAGGCCAACAGCATTCCCGCCGTGTTCAGCGAAAGCACCGTGTCGTCGAAGCCTGCCGAGCAGGTCGCGCGGGAGACCGGCGCGAAGTATGGCGGCGTGCTGTATGTCGACTCGTTGAGCGACGCCACCGGCCCGGTGCCGACCTATCTCGATCTGCTCAGCGTCACCACCCAGACCATCGTCAAGGGGCTCGCCCAATGAACGTGCCGCTGAAAGGCCGCCGCGCCACCACGGCACAGGGCGGCGACGGCCTGCGTGTCGACAACATCTCGGTGACCTACCGCAACGGCCATACCGCCCTGCGCAACGCCTCCTTTGCCATTCCGCGCGGCACCATCACAGCACTTGTCGGCGTCAACGGCAGCGGCAAGTCGACCCTGTTCAAGTCGATCATGGGGTTCGTGCCGCTCGCGTCAGGCAGCGTCTCGATCTTCGGCGAGCCGGCGCGCGAGGCGCTGAAGAAGAACCTCGTCGCCTATGTGCCGCAGAGCGAGGATGTCGACTGGAACTTTCCGGTGCTGGTCGAAGACGTGGTCATGATGGGTCGCTACGGCCACATGAATTTCTTCCGCATGACCCGTGCAGTCGACCGCGAGGCGGTGGACGCAGCCCTTGAGCGCGTCGGCATGGCCGACTTCCGTAAGCGCCAGATCGGCGAGCTGTCGGGCGGGCAGAAGAAGCGCGTCTTCCTGGCCCGCGCGCTGGCCCAGGAAGGCCAGATCATCCTGCTCGACGAACCCTTCACCGGCGTCGACGTGCGCACCGAAGAAGCGATTATCACGCTGCTGCAGGGCCTGCGCGACGAAGGCCGGGTGATGCTGGTGTCGACGCACAATCTCGGTTCGGTGCCGCGTTTCTGCGACCGCGCCGTGCTGGTCAACCGGACCGTGCTGGCCGCTGGACTTACGGCCGAAACCTTCACCAAGGCCAATCTCGAAAAGGCCTTCGGCGGCGTGCTGCGCCAGTTCATACTTGGCGGCGCCGAGTTGCACGACGATGCCGACACGCGCCAAGTGACTGTCTTGACCGACGACGAACGCCCCTTCGTCATCTATGGCGACGGCAACGGTAATGACGAGGCCGCGGCCAAGAAGGGCGGGCGCCGGAAATGATCGCCATGCTCCTGGAGCCGTTCGGCTACGGCTACATGCTTAACGCCATGTGGGTCTCGGCCCTTGTCGGCGGCGTCTGCGCCTTCCTCTCGGCCTATCTGATGCTCAAGGGCTGGTCACTGATCGGTGACGCTCTTTCGCATTCGATCGTGCCTGGCGTCGCTGGCGCCTACATGCTCGGCCTGCCCTTCGCGCTCGGCGCGTTCCTGTCAGGCGGGCTGGCCGCTGGCGCGATGCTGTTTTTGAACCAGCGCACCAAGCTCAAGGAAGACGCCATCATCGGGCTGATCTTCACCTCGTTCTTCGGGCTTGGCCTGTTCATGATCTCGCTGTCGCCGGCCTCGGTGAACATCCAGACCATCGTGCTCGGCAACATCCTGGCGATCACACCTTCCGACACGCTGCAGCTGGTGCTGATCGGTGGCATTTCGCTGGCCATCCTGCTTGCCAAGTGGAAGGACCTGATGGTCGCCTTTTTCGACGAGAACCATGCACGTTCGATCGGCCTCAAGCCCGATCTGCTCAAGGTGCTGTTCTTCATGCTGCTGTCGGCCTCGACGGTCGCGGCCTTGCAGACGGTTGGCGCGTTCCTGGTCATCGCCATGGTGGTGACACCAGGGGCCACCGCCTATCTGCTCACCGACCGCTTCCCCCGGCTGATCATGATCAGCGTCGCCATCGGCTCGATCACCAGCTTCGTCGGCGCCTATGCCAGCTACTTCCTTGACGGCGCCACTGGCGGCATCATCGTTGTGGCGCAGACGCTGATCTTCCTGATCGCGTTTGTCCTCGCACCCAAGCACGGGTTGCTGGCGGCACGGCGGCGGGCGCGCCTGGAACTGGAGGCGGGGGTATGATGATGGGTCTCATTTCTTCCCACCCCGCTCTGGCCTGCTTGGTGCAGCCATGATCGAAAACCTCACCCTCCCCTTCGCCTTCCCGTTCATGCAGCAGGCGTTCGTCATCGCCCTGCTGGTGGCGGTGCCGATGGCGCTGCTGTCATCTTTCCTGGTGCTCAAAGGCTGGTCGCTGATGGGCGATGCCATCAGCCATGCTGTTCTGCCCGGCGTGGTGCTTGCCTACATCGCCGGCCTGCCGCTGGCGGTCGGCGCCTTTGCCGCCGGCATGACCTGCGCACTGGCGACCGGCTATCTCAAGCAGAACAGCCGGATCAAGGAAGACACCGTCATGGGCATCGTCTTTTCCGGCATGTTCGGCCTTGGCATCGTGCTCTACACCAAGATCCAGACCGACGTGCATCTCGATCACATATTGTTCGGCGACATGCTGGGCGTGAGCTGGAGCGATGTCGGCCAGACGGCTGTCATCGCGCTGATCGCCACCGGCGCCATCGGCATCTTCCGCCGCGACCTGTTGCTGCATGCCTTCGACCCGCAGCACGCGCAGGCCATCGGCCTGCCGGTGAAGCTGTTGCACTACGGGCTGCTGTCGATCCTGTCGCTGACCATCGTCGGCGCGCTCAAGGCCGTTGGCATTATCATCGCCATTGCCATGCTGATTGCACCGGGCGCGATCGCCTACCTGCTCACCGACCGCTTCGAGCGTATGCTAATGGTGTCGGTGCTGGTGGCCGCGCTGTGCTCGTTCCTTGGCGTCTATCTCAGCTTCTTCATCGACAGCGCGCCGGCACCGACAATCGTGCTGCTGATGAGCCTAGCCTTCGTCGCCGCCTTTTTCGTCTCGAAGCGCCGGACGGCACTTCGCGAGCGGCAGGTGATGACGGCGGATTGAGCTGGATTACCCTCCCCTCGTGGGGAGGGACGGGGAGGGACGGCGAGCGAATCTAGCAAAGCGGAATTTGTAAGACGGGCTGGGGGTAGGAGGTCGCAAACGCTCGCCCCACCCCGCTCCGCTTCGCGGATCTACCCTCCCCACAAGGGGAGGGTAAAGTCGGTTCACGAAACCACAGCCTCAGTGCGGCGGCGGGCAAAGGAATGGCCCTCGCTATCGAAGATATGCAGCTCATCGGAGCTGGCGGCGAGCCGGATTTTGGCACCGCGCTTGACCTCGACATTGCCGGGCAGCTTGGCCACTAGCGGCTGATCAGCACGGCCGATGTCGACATAGACGAGCTGGACCTCGCCCAGCTGCTCGACATAATCGACGAGGCCTTCGAACAGATAGTCATCGCCGGTCGCGACATAGAGATCCTCGGGCCGGACGCCGAAGCTGACAGCCTTGCCCTGGGCCTCGGCGGGCGTTGCCACCGGCACCGAGGTCTTGTGGCCACCGAGATGGCTGACCAGGCTGGTCTCGCCCGTCCTGTCGATGGTGCCGCCAACGATGTTCATCGCCGGCGAGCCGATGAACTGGGCGACGAACAGATTGCCGGGGTGCTTGTAGAGTTCCATCGGCGTGCCGACCTGCTCGATGCGGCCGTCCTTGAGAACGACGATGCGGTCGGCCAGCGTCATCGCCTCGACCTGGTCGTGGGTGACGTAGATCATCGTGGTGTTGGGCATCGATTCCTTGAGCTTAGCGATCTCGATGCGGGTCGCGACGCGCAACGCCGCGTCGAGGTTCGACAGCGGTTCGTCGAACAGGAAGACCTTGGGGTTGCGCACGATGGCGCGGCCGATGGCGACGCGCTGGCGCTGGCCGCCCGACATCGCCTTGGGCAGGCGGTCGAGATATTTGGTCAGCTGTAGGATTTCAGCCGCGGCGCGGACACGCTTGTCGATCTCGGCCTTGCTTTCCTTGGCGATCTTCATGCCGAAAGCCATGTTGTCGTAGACAGTCATGTGCGGATAGAGCGCGTAGGACTGGAACACCATGGCGATGCCGCGCTTGGATGGCGGGATGTCGTTGACCTTCTCGCCGGCGATCTCGAGCGTACCGCCGGTGATCTCCTCGAGCCCGGCGATCGAGCGCAAAAGCGTCGACTTTCCGCAGCCCGAGGGGCCGACGAAGACGATGAACTCGCCCGATTTGATGTCGAGGTCGATGCCGTGGAGAATGTGCAGATTGCCGTATGACTTCTTGACGTCCCTGAGCGTTAGATCGGCCATGGTTTCCTCCCAGAATCTTCTTTTTTAGCGGTCAGACGAAGCGCCCGAACCAGGCGCCGTAACCACCAAGCCGGACTGCGCCGGCATTGGCATTTCCATCGAGCCCGTGTCCCGGCAGGGGCTGCAGGCCTCGACCTCCGAGGTCGACGTTAGCTGCTGTGCTGCCAAGATTGAAGACGCAGACGATTTCCTCGTTGCCTTCGCGGCGGGTGAAGGCAACGGTGTCGCCATCTGCCTTGAGGAACGAGATGTCGCCCTTGGCCAACGCCGGATGGGCGCGGCGGAAGGCAAGGAAGCGGCGGTAATGTTCGAGCAGCGAGGCGGTGTCGCCTTGCTGGGTGTCGACGGCCTTGGTGAGATGCTCCGCCGGCACCGGCAGCCATGGCTTGACTGATGAGAAACCGCCATTTTGGGCATCCTTGTTCCACACCATCGGCGTGCGGCAGCCGTCGCGGCCCTTGAATTCGGGCCAGAAGCGGATGCCGTAGGGGTCCTGCAGATCCTCGAAGGCGAGGCCGGCCTCGGTCAGGCCGAGTTCTTCGCCCTGGTAGATGCAGACCGAGCCGCGCAGCGACATCATCAGCGCCGAGATCACCTTGAGATAGGCGGTGCCATCGGCCTCGCCGATGCCCCAGCGCGAGGCATGACGGACGACGTCGTGGTTGGAAAAGGCCCAGCACGACCAGCCGTCGCTGGCCGCCTTGCCGAAGTCTTCCAGCACGGTGCGCACCTTCGTTGCGGTGATCTTTTCCGGCGCCAGGAAGTCGAAGGCGTAGCACATCTGCACCTTGTCGCCGCCGGCGGTATAGGAGGCAACGACCTCGAGGCCGCGTTGGGAATCGCCGACTTCGCCGACTGCCGCTGCCGCCGGATACTCGTCGAGCACGGCGCGGAAACGGGCGAGGAATTCGAGGTTCTCGGGCCGGCTCTTGTCGTAGATGTGGTCCTGGAAATTGTAGGGGTTCACCGCCGGTGCGGTCTGGTCGTTGCGCTGTTCCGGCGGCAGTGCGGGATTGTCTTCGAGGCCGGCCGAATGGAAGTAGAAGTTGATGGTGTCGAGGCGGAAGCCGTCGACGCCGCGGTCGAGCCAGAAGCGGGTGACGTCGAGCAGCGCGTCCTGGACGTCGCGGTTGTGGAAGTTGAGGTCGGGCTGCTCGGACAGGAAATTGTGCAGGTAATACTGCATCCGGCGCGTGTCCCACTGCCAGGCCGATCCGCCGAAGATCGACAGCCAGTTGTTGGGCGGGCTGCCATCCGGCTTGGCGTCGGCCCAGACGTACCAGTCAGCCTTGGCGTTGTCGCGGCTCGAACGGCTTTCCTTGAACCAGGGGTGCAGGTCGGAGGTGTGCGAGATGACGCCGTCGATCATCACCTTGAGGCCGAGGCGGTGTGCCTCCGATATCATCGCGTCGAAGTCGGCTAGCGTGCCGAACATCGGGTCGATGTCGAGATAGTCTGATATGTCGTAGCCGAAGTCCTTCATCGGCGACTTGAAGAACGGCGAGATCCAGACAGCGTCTGCGCCAAGGTCGGCGATGTGCGGCAGCCGCTCGATGATGCCCTGGAGATCGCCGATGCCGTCGCCATTGGAGTCCTGGTAGCTGCGGGGGTAGATCTGGTAGATCACCGCCCCCCGCCACCAGTCGCGGTCCATTGCGATTTCAGGGTTTTCGATCTTGCGCATTGCGGCTTGCATGGAGCTAGCCTCCCTTGACTGAACCCGCGAGCAGGCCGCGGACGAAATAACGTTGAAGCGAGAAGAACACGATCAACGGCACGATGATGGTGACGAAGGCCGAGGTGGTGAGGATTTCCCAGTCGCCGCCGCGCGAGCCGAGCAGTGCATTGAGCTTGCCGGTGAGCACCAACTGGTCGGAACCTGAGCCCAGGAAAACCATCGCCACCAGAAGGTCGTTCCAGACCCAGAGGAACTGGAAGATGGCGAAGGAGGCCAGCACCGGGAACGACAACGGGAGCACGATCTTGACGAAGATCTCGAAGTCGCTGGCACCGTCGATGCGCGCCGACTCCATGATCTCGCGCGGCAGGCCGGCGATGTAGCTGCGCAAGAGGTAGATGGCGAAGGGTAGCCCGAAGCCGGTATGCGCCAGCCATATGCCGAGATAGGTCTTGGCCGGCACGCCGAAGAACAGGCCAACGCCGTTGTAGAGCTTGAGCAGCGGGATCAGCGACATCTGCAGCGGCACGACGAGCAGGCCGATGATGACGGCGATCAGCAAAGCGCGGCCGGGAAAGCGCATCCAGGCGAGCGCATAGGCGGCATAGGCAGCGATCAGGATCGGGATGATGGTCGCTGGAATGGTGACCGTCAGCGAGTTGATGAATGAGCGGCCGATGCCTTCCGAAAACAGCACTGTGCGGTAGTTGTCGGTGGTGAAGCGCGGCGGCGCCGACGATGCGTAATAGACGCGCTGGCCGCGGTCGCCCTCGAAGGCTTTGGGCGACTGCATGACGAAGGAACCGTCGGCGTTGAGCTGAAGTGAAACGCCTTCGCCGAGATCGGCAACCGCGCCGGCTTCGTATTGCGTCGGTTGCTGCGCCTTGGTGCCGAAGGCGCTGATGTTGCGGGCCGGACCATCACCGAAGATGTTGCCCTCGATGACGAACTTGCCATCTTTTTCGATCTGAGCCGAAGCACCCGGCAGGCGGCCGGCTTCGGTCTGCGACGAGGTCGAAAGTGCTGTCCACCAGCCCGAGACGATGAGTTGATCCTTGTCGCGCAGCGAGCTGACCAGGATACCGAGCGTCGGGATGGTCCAGATGGCGACGAAGACGAGAACCGCGATGTGGACGCCGAAACGGCCGAGGAAGGACTTTCCGCTTGAGCTTGCCATTTGTCAGTGCCCTCCCCCACCTTCGCGATTGGCCTGGCGGATGTTCCAGATCATGATCGGAACGACGGCCAGCATGATGATGACGGCGATTGCCGCGCCGCGGCCGAAGTCGCCGCCGCCGCGGAACATCCAGTCGAACATCAGATTGGCCAGCACCTGGCTGTTCCACTGGCCGTTGGTCATGGTCAGCACGATGTCGAAGACCTTGAGCACCAGGATGGTGATGGTGGTCCAGACGACCGCGATGGTGCCCCAGATCTGCGGAACCATGATCTTCCAGAAAATCTGGAACGGGTTGGCGCCGTCGATGACCGCCGCCTCGATGGTTTCTTCGGGGATGCCGCGCAGGGCCGACGACAGGATGACCATGGCAAAGCCGGTCTGGATCCAGATCAGGATGACCATCAGGAAGAAGTTGTTCCAGAATGGCGTCGAGATCCACACCTGCGGGGTGCCCCCGAGATACTGCACGGCAGCGTTGAGGATGCCGATCTGGGTCTGGCCTTCGGCGCGGTACTCGTAGACGAACTTCCAGATCACGCTGGCGCCGACGAACGAGATGGCGAGCGGCAGGAAGACCAGGCTCTTGGCGATATTGCCCCACCAGATCTTGTCGGTGAGCACGGCGATGATCAGGCCGAAGAAGGTGCAGGCGGCCGGCACGACGGCGAGCCACAGCAGGTTGTTGAAGATCGAACTGCGGAATTCGCGGTCGCCTAAGGCCCAGCTGTAATTGGCAAGGCCGACGAAATTCTCGCCGCCGCGATCCATGAAGGAAAGCCTCAGCGTCTCGATCACAGGATAGACGAGATAGACGGTGACGATCAGCATCGCCGGGCCGACGAACAGCCATGGCCGGATCAGGCCCTGGCGGCGCAGATTGTCGACGGCGGCAGCGCCGGAAACGCCGCGCGACGGAAACACCGTGTCGAGGATCTTGTTGGCGCCCCAGTAATAGACGACGCAACCGCCGACGCCGATAATGATGGTGAAAATGGCCGAAAGTATCTGTGCCGTCATGGGATCAGTCCCTTTCAACGGGCTGGTTCGAGCAGACTGCCAGTGTTGGTGGACGCCGGCCTCAACCGTTCTCCGCGACCCCGGGCAGCCCACTCCCGGCGGGAGGGGGGAACCGGGAGCGGCGCCGCCGGACCTTCTCCCCGTCGGGGAGAAGGTGGCCGCGGAGCGGCCGGTCAGAGGGCTTCGCTTGCGCTAAGCCTTACTTGATCGCGTCCCAGCTCTTTTGGATGTCGCCGGCGACATCGGCTGCGGGCTTGCCGCTGACGAGGTCGATCATGCCGGTCCAGAAGGCGCCGGCGCCGATCTTGCCGGGCATCAGGTCGGAGCCATCGAAGCGGAAGGTCGAGGCGTTGACCAGGATGTCACCCTGCTTCTTCAGCGCGTCGTTGGCATAAGCCTCCTTGTTCGCCGTCTTGAGCGGGGTCAGGAAGCCCGACTGCGCCATCCAGATCTCGTGGGCCAGCGGCATCTTCAGGAAGTCGATGAAGGCGCGCGCGGACTTCGAATCCTTGGCGATGGTGAACAGCGTGCCGCCGCCGAGCACAGGATTGCCGAGCTCGGGCTTGGCGGCAAGAGGCGGCAGGTAGAAGAAGTCCGCACCCTCGCCAAGCTTGGTGCCTTCAGGGAAGAAGGACGAGATGAACGATGCCTGGCGGTGCAGGTAGCATTTGGGCGGAACCGCAAACAGGCCTTTGGGACTGTCGCGGAAGTCGGTCGCGGACACCGCTGCCTTGCCGCCGTCGACATACTTGTCGTTGGTTGCGATCTTGGCGAAGATGTCGAGCGCGTTGACGACGGCCGGATCGTTGAACGGGATCTCGTTCTTGGTCCACTTGTCATAGACGTCGGGCGCCTGGGTGCGCAGCATGATGTCTTCGACCCAGTCGGTGGCTGGCCAGCCGGTGGCACCGCCCGAACCCAGGCCTATGCACCATGGCACGCCGCCATCGGCAACGATCTTGTCGGTCAGGGCCTGCATCTCTTCCCAGGTCTTGGGAACCTCATAACCGGCTTCCTCGAAGTTCTCCGGCACGTACCAGACCAGCGACTTCAAATCGGCCTTGAAGGGGAACCCGTAGAAACCGGCCTTGCCTTCCTTGTCGTTGTAGGTGCCGAGATCGACCCAGGACTGGCCGGCGCCGTAGTTGTCCTTGACAAAATTGGCGGTGCCCTCATCGAGCGGGGTCAGCAGGCCCTTGGAGGCCAGATCCTGGATCAGGCCGGGCTGCGGCAGGATGGCGATGTTGGGCGGGCTGCCGGCCTGGGTGTCGATGACGATCTGCTGCTCGTAGTTCTCCGACGACGAGTAGTTGATCGTGACACCGGTGGCCTCGCTGAAATAGTCGAGCACCGAGCGGGCCAACGCTTCGTCTTCGCCGCGCCACGGCCCGAAGATCGAGAGCGTCTCGCCCTTCAGGTCGACCTTCTTGAGTTCGTCGAAATTTGCCCAGGTGAAACGGGCGTCCTCGCCCGGCTTGAACTTCAGCTCCGCCGACGCGGGCGCGCTCAGGGCGACGGCAGCAAAAGCCACGCCCAGCAACAGGGTCTTCCTCATGGTCTTCCTCCCAGTGGATCGAAAACTCCGGACGGAACCTCCATTCCGCCCGCCTGCACCGCCCTGAACTGTGCCCCAGTCTTGCGCAAGCTGCAATACATCACGCAACGGCATTTCAAAGCGCTTTGGATGCCCTCATCACGCCACCGGAATTGCCAAGAGTCAAGAGGCACGGTCAGCTAATCGATTTAATTTTGGCAGAAGCGTGCGCTGCAGCATGCTTTTTGGGCGTTGCGATAGTAGATTTCGCTTCAAAGCAAGCATTCCGACGCGTATTCTTGCCAGTGTGACGCGCCTGCTTCGCTCGACGATCGAGGGGAGCTCAATTGAAAGCGCTTTGGGAATTGGAGTCGAGGTGAACCTCAAGCAGCTGTCGCTGATGCTCGAACTTTCGCAGACGACGGTGAGCCGTGCGCTGAACGGCTATCCGGAGGTCAGCGAAGAGACGCGCCGCCGGGTCACCGATGCCGCCAAGCGCCACGGCTACCGGCCGAACCCGAGCGCGCGCCGGCTGGCGACCGGCAAGGCCGGGATGATCGGCTATGTCATGCCGACGGGGGCATCGGTCGACATCGATCCGCATTTCGTCGAGTTCCTGTCGGGCCTCGGCGACTATGCCCGCGGCCACGAGCTCGACCTGGTGCTGAGCCCGGCGGATGCCCTGGACGAGGAAACGACCTACCGGCGTATCGTCGCCAACAAACAGGTCGACGCGCTTTACATCTCGGCTCCCTACAGCGCCGACAAGCGCGTGGCGCTTGCCCATCAGCTCGGCATCCCCTTCATCGTGCATGGCCGCAGCGAAGGGCTCGAATTCGACTATCCGTTCATCGACATCGACAATGAGGGCGCGTTCCACGACGCGACGCGGCTGCTCGTCCAGCTCGGCCACAAGCGGGTGGCGCTGATCAATGGCGACGACACCCAGACCTTCGCCATTTTCCGCGAGCGCGGCGTAAGAAGGGCGCTGTCGGAAAGCGGGCTGGTGCTGGAGCCGAAGAACATCCGCTCGGAAGTCATGACCGAGGAGAACGGCTATCGCGCCGCGCGCCGGCTGCTGGAAGCGGCGGACGCGCCGACGGCGATCGTCTGCTCGAGCCTGCTGATGGCGCTCGGCATCGTGCGTGCGGCGCGCGACCTCAACCTTGTGATGCCACGCGACCTGTCGCTGGTCAGCCATGACGACGTCTTCCACTGGCTGAAGCCGGAGCATTTCTCGGTGCCGTTGACGACGACGCGTTCGTCGATCCGCGCTGCCGGCGCCCGCGTCGCGGAGCGGCTGGCGGCCCGGATCTCGGGGCTGGAGGATGGCGCGCGCGGCGAAATCTGGCCGGTCGACCTGGTGGTACGCGGGTCGATTTCAGGGGTGAGGTAACAAAGGCGCAGGCTATTCCTGCGGCATCTCGGCGGCGTTGTAGACGTGGCGGGCGGCAAGCAGGGCTGCGAGTTCGCTGTCGCCGGCGATCACCGCACGCAGGATGCCGGCATGCTCTTCCCAGTTCTGGCGGCCGCGGCGCTTGCTGATCGGCGCAAACAGCATCACGGTGCGGTCGCGCAGCGAGCGCACCATGTCCTGCAGCACGGAATTGGCGGCAACGGTCGCCAGCGCTTCATGGAATTCGGTGTTCTGGCGCGACAAAAGCACCGGGTCGTCAGTGTCGGCAAGCTTGGCGCCATCGTCGAGGATGCGCTGCAGGGCGGCGATCTGCTCGGGGTCGTGGCGCTTGGCCGCCAGCTTGGCGTTGAGCGCTTCGAGCGTGGCGCGGACCTCGACCAGCTCGCGCTTCTGGTCTTCGCTGAACACCGTGACCGAAGCGCCGCGGCGCGGCTCGATGGTGACGATGCCCTCGGCGGCAAGCTCACGCAGCGCCTCGCGCACCGGCATGCGCGACACGCCCATCTCCTCGGAGAGGCGGCCTTCGACCAGCCTTTCGCCGACACCGATTTCGCCGCTGACGATGCGCTCGCGCAAGGCGGCGGTGATCAGCTTGGTGAGCGGAGCGTGGATTTCCCCGAGTACGACGGTCATGGTCTTACACTTCCTGTGGAAAGGGTCGAATCAACCTGCGGAAGCAACGCCTTGTGCCGGATGATATAGCGTCCGGGCTTTGGAGTACAATATTCAATCCACACCATCAATTATGCCTATCGCCGGCCACCAAGCGAGCCGGGCTGCGCCATGGAGCGGGCCAAACAGCATACCGTCACGGCCAAGGGCCATCGCCTGCGAGGAGCCGGCTGGCAACTCCGGGTTGAAGTCTGGCCAATCGTGCGTTGCCGGCGCGCCATCGCGCACAAATGCCGCCCAGGCCGCCATCATGGCCTGGGAAAGGGCATCGGTGGCGTCATCCGCGCCGACCTTGGCGGCGAAATGGGGATGGCGATGGGTGCCGAAGACGAAGGGCACACAAGCGGCATGCGGCGTGCCGCCGGTCACGGCGAGCGGCCAGGCGAAATCGTAGAAGAAGACAGGCGAGCCGCGACGTGCATGGCGGGCCGCATAGCGCCAGACCGGGGCGCGGAAGACGAGGTCTGAGTAGATGGCAAGCCAGATCGCATCGGAGCCGGCTTCGGGCATGGCGGCGCGATAGCCGGCGAGGATCGCCGCGGGCGATGGCGCGGGGTCGAACGGATAATGCAGCGCGATCAGCCGCACCAGCGCCGCTTCGAATGGCTCGCCCGGCCCGGGTGGCGAAAGTGCGGAAAGCTTGACGCCATCGGGCAGAGCGAGGTCGTACCAGAATTTCGCTTCGTCGCGGGTGAAGCCGATCAGCAGCGGCACGTCGGCGAGCACGCCTTCATGCGGCCAGGCATGGACGAGCGCGCCGTCGAGCGTCGGCGCCGTACGCGGCCGGGGAAACCGCCTGGCGAAATCGGCGTCGCGCAGCAGCGCGGCTTCGCGGCGGACGAGGTCGGTGCCGGCGAGATCGCGCAAGCCGGCGACTGTAGTGCCAAGGGACGTGGCGACCGCCTCGGTATATTCGCCAGCGTCGTGGAGGCCGACGAACATCGGCGGTTGGAACAGCGGCGGGCTCTGGGCGATGACGGTGCGAAACAGGCCACGGTTACAGGGATTTTGGGCGATCAGCACGACGTTGGCGGCACCTGAAGATTGGCCCGCGATCGTCACTTTGTGCGGATCGCCGCCGAAGGCTGCGATGGTCTCCTGGACCCAGCGCAGGCCGGCGATCTTGTCCTGCAAACCCCAGTTGGCGCAGAACCCAGTGTCCGGGTCGACGAGATCAGGATGTGCCAGACCGCCCAGTGGTCCGAGCCGGTAGTTCACCGTCACGACGACGATGCCGTGCTCGCAGGCGAGGCCAAATCCGTCGCAGGCGGCAGCGCCGCCATGACCGTTACGTGTCGCCCCGCCGTGGAACCAGACCAGGACGGGCGCATTGCGCGCATCGACTGGCGCCCAGACATTCAGCGTCAGGCAGTCCTCGTCCATGTTGATGATCGGATCGTTGAGCCAGGTCTGGCTGCCGGCGAGGTGCTGCGGTGCCGCCGGACCTATCCGGTCAGCCTGGAGTATGCCGGTCCAGTTCGGCGTAGGCCTCGGCGAACGCAGCCTGAAAGCACCGATCGGCGCTGCCGCATAGGGGACGCCGAGAAAATGGTCGACGCCGTCATGCCGTCGCCCGGCGAGGCGGCCGGCGGGCGTTTCAACCATAATTTCCGTGTTGCCCATCGCCCGCGACTGCTGCCTTGCGCTATTCGGCCGGCACGAGCGTGTGCTGGAAATTGAAGGCGTCGGCGTAGATGAAGCCGGGATTGGCGCCGTTTTCGACGAACAGTTTTTTGGCGCTCGAAATCATGTTGGGCGAACCGCACATGTAGATCGCATGCTCGGAGAAGTCGCGAATGTCTTCGCTGGCGACCTCCTGGACGTAGCCTTGCCGACCGCTCCAGTTCGGGCTGGGCCGCGAGAGCACCGGCACATACTGGAAGTCGCACAACCGCTCGCCCCAGGACTGGATCTCGTCATGCAGATAGAGATCCTCCTCGCTGCGCATGCCCCAGTAGAGCGACACCGGCGGACAATCGGGATCATCCATCAGCGATTCCAGGATGCTTTTGATGGGTGCCAAGCCGGTGCCCGTCGCCACCATCACGATGGGCCGGAAGTCTTCCTTGCGGCAGCAGAACAGGCCGTGCGGCAGTTCTACGTCGAGCCTGTCGCCGGCGTTGAGCCGCAGCAACTGGCCGCCGGTGAAGTGGCCATCGCGGACGCGGCGGATGTGCAAGTCGACGGTCTTGCCGTTGGGCACCGATGCCATGGAGAAGCTGCGCTTGTTGCCGTCGCCAAGCAGCAGGTTGAGATATTGCCCGGGACGGTAGACCAGCTCTTCGGCGCCAGGGATCGCAAGGGTCAGGTGGACGACATCGCGGCCGAGGTGGCGGACGGATTCCACGGTCGCGGTATACCGTTTCGGATCGGAGCACGGCTCCATCGGGCGTTCGGTCGAGATCAGCAGGTCGCTTTCGGGCCGCGCCTGGCAGGCCAGCGCGAAGCCCTCCTCCTCATCCTCCGGTGTCAGCGCCAGCGGATATTCGTCATAACGCACGCAGCCTTCCATCAGCCGCACGCGGCAGGTGCCGCAGCCACCCTCGGTGCAATCGTGCAGCAGTTGGATGCCCTGGCGGATCGCCGCCATCAGCACGGATTCTTCAGCGGCAACGGTAAACTGGTCCTCGGTTTCGAGGACGCGCACAACATGGTCCATCCATGTCTCCACTAAGGTTGGATGCGGCGCCGCCGCTTCGGTCACTTCTTGATGTCAGCCTGGACCAGGACCTTGTGTCCCATGGGCTCCAGCATGGCCTGCAAGGCGGCGAGCGCTGCCACGCCGCAGGCGATGTCCTGCTCGCCATTGCCGCCGCTCAAGCCGACCCCGCCGATGACGTCGCCGTCGACGACGACGGGAAAGCCGCCGACGAAGGCGGCGAAGCGGCCCTCGAAGCTGAGCTGGATGCCGAAGGCTTCGTTGCCGGGCAGAGCCGGGCCATTTGGCGGGGTGGTGAACAGATGCGTCGAGCGCTTGTGCCCGGCGGCGGTGAAGGCCTTGTTCCAGGCGATCTGAGGACCAGTGACACGGGCGCCGTTCATGCGCTCCAGCGCGATCGGATAGCCGCCGTCATCGGCGATGCAGACGGTTTCAGGAACATTGAGTTCCAGCGCCTTGGCAACCGCCGCGGCGACCATCACGCGAGCTTCTTCAAGTTCGAGTTTAAGGACCTGTTTCACGTCGTTATCGTCCGGCAATGGTTGGCAATTTGAAGGGACGCACGAGGCAGGCAAGCCACCCCGCGCGCTCCCCACTATGGCGAAGGATCAGGCGGCGAGGAGTTCCTCAAGCGGCAGTTCGGCCGCGACATAGTCGTTGTAGAGCGCGGTGGTGTAGAGCAGCCGCATCTGGGCGCCGACCTCACAGATCTTGAGGCAGCGCTGCTGCATCTCGACGGTGCGGGCATGTTCCAGGACGATCTGGTAGCCGCGTTCGCCATGGATCTCGTCGGAGACGATGTGCAGGTCGAAGAACTCGACCTCCTCGTCGGTGAAGCCATATTTGTCGCGCAGCGTCGGCGTCTGCTTGCGGTAGATCGACGGCACCTGGGATTCGAGCCCGACGACGAGGCCGGCAACGGCAACGATCGGGTCTTCGCGCATGGCCACCGCATAGCACCAGCTCTGCAGCGCGCGTGTCGTCGGCGACATGTTGTCGGGGTCGCGCATCCTGTCGCCCGTCGTGCCGCAGGCTTCGCCGAAACGGACGAGCAGGTCGGTGTGGCGGTCGCCGCCGATCTCTTCCTCATACATGTTGGCCAGCAGGAAATCCTTGGCCTCGGTATAGCCCTCCGGCATGCGGGCATAGATGTAGCCGAGGTAATCCGCGAACGGCCCGACATAGTGGTAGTGGTTCTCGGCCCAGCGGGCGAGATGGTCGCGGCTCAGCTTGCCGCTCGCCCAGCCAACGCTGAACGGCGACTTGTTGGCGCTCTTGCCCTTGATGGCGTTTTCCAGCGCCGTGCGGAACTCGTCCGGATTCATTGCAACGGTCATTCACTGCTCCCTTGAGAAATCGTCTGAAAGTCATTTTGGAATACTGTATACCAAAATGACTTGAGCGCAAGGGCCGGTAAAGGATACCTCCCGATAGCGAGCGCTGCCGGACTGGCCATGCCGCGGAAGTTCGGCTAGCTTTCTTTCATCCGAAACATTCCGGTGAACCTTTTTGCGGCCAACAACGACCAAGCAGACAGGAGCCCGGCGGTAGCACCGGCCATGAACATCGCATCAGACCCCATGTCCGATCGTGATCTCGTGAGCCGCGTCGCGAACGGCGACCGCGCCGCTTTGCGGCTCCTGTTCACGCGGCACCACGCACGGGTCTACCGTTTCGTGGCGCGCCAGACGGGGTCGGAAGCGATGGCGGATGACGTAGCCAATGAGGTGTTTCTCGAATTGTGGCGCCAGGCGCCGAAATTCGAAGGCCGCTCGGAAGTCTCGACCTGGCTGCTTGGCATAGCGCGCTTCAAGGCGCTGTCGTCGCTGCGCAAGCGCAAGGAAGAGTGGCTCGACGACGACGATGCGGCAGCCGTGCCCGACGACAACGACACGCCCGAAGTGGCGACGATGAAGACCGACAAGGGTGCTGCCCTGCGTCGCTTCGTCGATGCGCTCGCCGAGGAGCATCGCACGGTCATCGACCTCGCCTACTACCATGGCAAGTCGGTCACCGAGATCGGCGAGGTGCTCGACATTCCGGTCGCCACCGTGAAGACGCGGATGTTTTATGCCCGCAAGAAACTCGGCGAAGCCTTGAAGGCCGCCGGATACGACAGGGGCTGGCCATGAGCGCTGCCGAAAAGATGTCGCGCCGCGACGAGATCGAGACGCTGCTGCCGTTCTATCTGAACGGCACGCTCGAAGGGTCCGAGCTGGCAACCGTCGAAGACTGGCTCGCCAGCGATCCGGCAGCACCTGCTGCCCTTGAAGCCGCCGAGGCCGAGTTCTCCGGCACGATGGCCTCCAACGAGGCAATCCGTCCGCCCGCCGATGCGCTGAGCCGCTTTTCCAAGCTGCTCGACGCCGAAGCCGGGCCAGTGCGCGAACCGCAGGCTCAATCGCTGCTGTCGCGGGTCTGGGAACGGTTCATGGGCCTGCCGGTGGGCGTCGCCTGGGGAGCGGCGGCGGCATTGCTGGCACTGGTGATGGTGCAGTCGGTGCTCGAGCCCGGCGGCCGTGGCAACGACGTCCAGGTCGCTGGAACCGGCGAGGATCAGAGCAAGCTGCCTTTCGCGCTGGTCACCTTCAAGCCGGATGCCAGGATGGCCGACATTGCCAGCCTGCTCGGCGACAATGGCGCTTCGATCATCGACGGCCCGACGGCGAGCGGCGTCTTCCGCATCGCCATCCCGGCCGAAACCGTCGCCGATTACGACCGCATCGTCGGCGCCATCGCGGCAGCGTCCTTTGCCGACACTGTGACGGCAGGAAGGAAACCCCAGGGATGACGACCTCAGGGCGATTTGCACAGCTTGTGCTGGCGGCGACATTGTTTGCCGCCACACCTGTTTTCGCCCAGACCAACGATCCCAGCCTGACGCCGCAGCAGCTTGACTGCCTCAACCAGACGACTACGGCCGGCAACGCCAATTGCCTGCAGCCGGGCGGCCCGGCACCTGGCGCCGCTCCGGGAGGCGCGTCGGGCGGCAGCGGCCTGCCCGCGCCCGTCAGCCTGCCCGAACTGCTCGTCGACCTGTTCCCTAATCCCGGCGACTTTCCCGGCGTCGCTTCGGGTGGCCAGCCGGCAACGCCGGTGCCGACGCCAAACCCACTGCGCGATCCCGCCGGCGGCAATGCCGCCCCCTCCGGCACGGGCGCACAGGCCGGGGCACCGCCACCACAACCGCCTGCAGCCGATATCGCACCGCCAGGCAGCGCCATCACCGCGCCGCCGCGTGCCATCTCGGGCGCCTTCGTTCCCGACGAGGTACTGGTGACAGTCGATGGTGGTGCTGCCGACGCGCAGGCCCTTGCCGCCGCCTATGGCCTCGAAATCCGCTCCCAGCGGCAGTCGGTACTGCTCGGCACCAGCCTCGTACGCTTCGGCATTCCCGACGGCCGTCCGGTCGGCGTGGTGCTGGCGCAACTGGCCGGCGACGGCCGCACCAGCGAGCGCGAGCCCAACCACATCTACGAGCTGCAGCAGGCTGCGGCAGCATCCAGCTTCGCCTTCCAGCGCATCTCGCTCGACGAGGCGGCAGCGAATGGCGAAAACGTCAATGTCGCGGTCATCGATACGGCCATCGACGAAACCCATCCGGCGCTCAAGGGCGTGATCGTTGAGAGCTTCGACGCCATGCCAGGCGTTGCCGTCACCGCCCGCGACCACGCCACCTCGGTCGCCGGGCTGATATCAGGCACCGGCGCGTTCAAGGGCATGGCGCCGGGTTCGAAGATCTTCCACGCCCGCGCCTTCGAAGGCGGCAAGTCGAACATGGAGATCATC
This sequence comes from Aminobacter carboxidus, assembly GCF_014863355.1. Lineage (GTDB taxonomy): Bacteria > Pseudomonadota > Alphaproteobacteria > Rhizobiales > Rhizobiaceae > Aminobacter > Aminobacter carboxidus. The sequence continues at coordinate 111,515 of NZ_JACZEP010000006.1, forward strand.
CTCAACGCGCTCGACTGGGCCGCCGAGCAGAACGTCCAGATCGTCAATATGAGTTTCGTCGGGCCAAAGAATGCGCTGCTGGAGCAGGCCAGCCGCGGAGCCCGTGCGCGCGGCATGATCCTCGTCGCTGCCGCCGGCAACAACGGCCCCGGCGCGCCCTATGGCTATCCGGCCGCCTACAAGGGCGTTATCGCGGTCACCGCCACCGACGCCAAGGACGCGATCATGAAGCAGGCCAATCGCGGCCCCTATGTCTACATCTCGGCGCCCGGCGTCGACCTGATGGCCCCTGTTGGTGGCGGCACCGACCTCGTCACCGGCACGTCGTTTGCCGCGGCCGTCGTCAGCGGTGCGATCGCCAACCTGCTGCACGCCGAACCGGAGCGCAGTGCCGATTCGATCGAAAAGGCGCTTGCCGCCACCGCCACCGACCTCGGCGACAAGGGTCGCGACACCGACTTCGGCTTCGGGCTGATCAACACCAAGGCGGCGGAAGCAGCCAAGGAGTAGGCGCAGCGCCAGAACCTGCTGCCCCCTTTCAGTCACCAGCGGCTTGCCCGGCGGTCAAACACCTGCAATTCGCCGATAGGCCAATCCCGCCAGCGCAATATCCTGCAAGCCGACGCCAACCGACTTGTAGATGGTGATCTCGTCATCGGCGCTGCGGCCGCTCGCCTTGCCGGCGAGGATTTCGCCGAGCTCGACGATCTTTTCCGCCGGCAGTGCTTCAGGGTCGGCGAGCACGAGGTCGCCGGCTTCGCGCAGGCTCTGGTCGCGCCACTCGACGGCGACGAGCGAAGCACGCGCCATGGCACGGTCATCGAGTTCGCGGGTGTTGGGCAGGCTTGAGCCGACCGCAGCAATGAAGCAGCCCGGCTTGAGCAACTCGCCCGAAAACAGCGCGGACGGCGAGCGCGAAGCGGTGACGACGATATCGGCTTCTGTAGCGGCTTCCGTCGCCGTGGCCATGCGCGTGGGGATGCCGCAGGTGGCTTCAAGCTCGGCGGCCAGCGCCGGATCTGGCGAACGGCTGACCAGCAGCACGCGTTTGAGCGGAAAGGCTTCGGCCAGTTGCATCGCATGCGCCCGCCCGAGCGGGCCGGAGCCGAAGACGGCGAGCGTCGAGGAACTCGGCCGGGCAAGGTGCTTGGCCGCGATGACCGAGCAGCCGGCGGTCCTGAGACTTGTAATCGCTCCCGCATCAAAGGTGGCGAGCGCGCGGCCGTCGACCGAAGAAAACAGCAGGATGACGAACGAGAACTGGCCCTTGATCGTGCTGTAGACCTTGGCGCCCAAAACCTGCTGGCCGGGGATGACCGCGCCCAGCGTCGACAGCTTGACCCCGCCGGCCTCGCTGCGAATGCGCGCCTGCATCGCTGCCTCTTGCCTGCCGAAAGACAGGAAGGCATCAGCCAGCACGGCACGAGCGTCGGCGACGCTGACGGCGGCTTCGACCATGGCATCGGTGATATGGATCATGGCACCAGCGTCCGGGCGAGAATGCCGAGCGCGCCGAGGCCCGACATGGTGAGCAGAAGGACGCGCACGCCGTGTGGCGAGAAGTGCCTGACAAATCGTCCGGAGACAAAGAAGCCGCCCAGCATCAGCGGGAAGAGCAGGATGCCGAGCCACAGCTGCGGCAAGGAGAAGCGGTCGACATAAGCGAGCATCAGCAGTGACAGGATGGCGCCGGCAAAGAAGACGCAGCTGACCGTCGCGCGCATCTGGCGTGGCGGCACATATTGCATGACGATAGCGAAGGGCGGCGCGCCCGATGAGGTGATGGTGCCCATCAGCCCGGAGGCCAGGCCGGCCAGCGCCATGTTGGGATGCGATGCCTCGACCTTCCAGCCGGCGAAGCTGAGGCCGACACCGACGAGGATCAACAGCGCAAAGACGATGGCAAAGGCATTGGTCGGCAAGGCCGCGAGCGTCGCCCCGGCCAGCAGCGTGCCGCCGGCGCGGCCGGCCATCAACGTGGTGACCGAGGCCCAGTCGACGGCGTCGAAATCGCGCTGCAAGCCCAGAAGGGCGAGCCCGGCGCCAAGCACCAGCAGCGGCCCCGGCGCCATCTCGGGAAAGAACAACACCGCCAGCGGCGCCGAAACCATGGCGAAGCCGAGCCCGCCTATGCCCTGGAGCAGTGCAGCGACAAACACCATCGCGCCCATGCCGACCAGATGACCCGGCACGAAGGTGCCGGGCATCGACGACAACAGCGTCTCAAGCATGTCATGCCCCAAGATAGATGCTCTTGATGCGGCTGTAGAAATCCATGACGTTGGCGCCGCCCTGCTCCTTCGCCGCCTGGTTGCTCGAATGCTTGAAGCCGCCAAAGGGCGCGTTGAGCGACACACCCGTGGTCGGGCTGTTGACCTTGACGATGCCGTGCTGGGTTTCTCGGGCGAAGCGCAAAACCGACGCCAGGTCACCGGTGACGAGCGAAACGGCAAGGCCGTATTCGGTGTCGTCGGCGAGCCTTATCGCCTCGTCGAGGCTGTCGATCGGGCGGATGGCGACCACCGGCCCGAAGATTTCCTCGCGCCACAGGCGGCTGTTTTCGGGCAGGTCGGAAACAACCGCCGGGCGGACGAAACAGCCATGCGCCAGCGCCGGATCGGTCTCAGGCAGCGCATCGCCGCCGACGACCCGGCCGCCTTCGTCGCGGGCGATGCCGACATAGGAGCGCACCTTGTCATATTGCGCGCGCGTGGCAAGCGGCCCCATCTGCACGCCCTCGGCAGTGCCGGGGCCGACCTTGATGGCGGCGGCGGATTTCTCCAGCCGCGCCACCAATTCGGCATAAAGCGGGCGAGCCACCAGCACGCGGCTGGTGCCGGTGCAGGCTTGGCCGGTGAGGCCGAAGGCGCCGCGCTCGATGGTGGCAACCGCCTTGTCGATGCTGGCATCGGCGAGCACGACGGTGGCGTTCTTGCCGCCCATTTCGAGCTGGACGCGGGTGTCGGTGGAAAGCGACGCCGCGATCTGCTTGCCGACGGCATAGGAGCCGGTGAAGGTCAGCGCGTCGACGCCGGCCTGGGCAGTGATCGCCTGGCCGACCTTGGCGCCCTTGCCCTGGACGAGCGCGACAAGCTTCGGCGGCAGGCCGGCATCAAGCAGCACCTCGACCAGGCGTTGGCCCATCAAGGGCGTGATTTCGGAGGGCTTGAAGACGACGCCGTTGCCGGCGGCAAGCGCGGGCCCGAGCTTTCGCGCGGCCATCGACAGCGGGAAATTCCACGGCGTGATGACGGCGACAACGCCGACCGGCTGGCGCAGCGACAGCACCAGCTGGGCGGCCTCGCTCGGATACGTCTCGCCGTTGAGGCGTAGTGCTTCGCCGGCATAAAGGCGGAAGTTGGCAGCGATGCGTCTGGCTTCGTTGCGCGCTTCGTTGAGCGTCTTGCCTTCCTCGCGGGTCAGCTCCGCCGCGATCGCGTCGGCGCGCTGCGACATCAGGTCGGCGGCACGAAACAGCACGTCGGCGCGCACCTCGGGCGACTGCGCCGCCCAGGCCGGCCAGGCGGACGCAACCGACGCCACTGCCGCGGCGACATCGGCGGCATCGGAGTCGGGGAACAGCCCGATCAGGTCGCGCTCGTCGGCGGGATTGCGGTCCTCGAAGGTGGCGCCGCCGCGCGCCGGCTGCCATTCGCCGGCGATGTAGTTGAGATGTCGCTCTGTCATCGGTCCGTTCTGCTTGTTGGAGGCCCCCGCCTCAGCGTGCCTTGGGAACCCACGAGACGCTGATGTCACCGAGCACGAAGGTCTGGCAGGCCATGCGGAAGCCGGCGGCAAGATCGTCAGGCGTCAGGTGGTTGCGTTCCTTGGGCTTGACCGCATCGGTGTTTTCGATCCCGGTCTCTATCCGGCACTTGCAGGTGCCGCACAGCCCACCGCCACATTTGAACGGGATGCCGCCCTTCTCCCGCAGCGACACGCGCAGCAGATTGCTGTTGTCGGGCGCGGTCGCCTGCTTGCCATCATTGGTGATGAAGGTGATCGTGATCATCGGCGCATTCGGGGCGTGGGAGCTGCTGGAAGGATTGGCGGCCAGACGAGGCCGTCAGACGCGCTTGAGCTGGATGTCCATGCTGCCGTAGGTGGTCAGCGTCTTGAGCTCGTGACGGGCGTCCTCGACCGAATCGAACTTCTCAAACAGCTTGCAAGGCACGTTGTTTTCGATCTGCGGCGGCTCGTCCTCGACGATGCGGATGCGGGTCTGCGTCTGGTCGGTGAGCTTCGCGATGGTGAAGCTCGCGCGCTTGCGGCCGTAGAAGATGTAGTCGTAGGTCTCGACCGGCTGCACGCCGGGGCTCATCTCGGTCCGGAACTCGCCCGGCTTGGTCGTCAGAACCACATACATTTGTCCACCTCATGCTGATTGCTGTTCGCAGCGCCGGGCCGCGCATGAGCGCCGCCGGCCGCCATGTTCCGATTTGCCGCGCCGGAGCGGCGCGGCGGGACGCCTGGCCGCTAGGCCTGCTCCGTCACCTTTTCCTGGCGAAGCTCGATGTCGTTCTTGATCCACAGCTGGCAGACGAGGCGGAAGCCCTCATCGATCTTGTCACCGAGCTGCTTCTTTTCTTTCCAGTTGGGCGGCGGCAGATGCTCCGCGCCGGCCAGGATGCGGCTGGCGCAGGTGCCGCATTTTCCCATGCCGCATTTGTAGGCCAGGTGCGGATAGGGAAACTGCTTGATGCCGGCCCGGACGACGAGGTTGGTGTCCTCCTTGACCTCGCCGCTATAGGCTTCGCCCTTGCTGTGGATCACGACTGTCGGCATGCGCGTAACTCAGACGCCGCCGATGCCGGCGAGCTCCGGCTCCATCGGCGCCACCCGCCCAAGCTTCACGTCGCCGGCGACATAGTCGTTGTAGAGTGCCGTGGTGTAGAGCAGGCGCATCTGCGCTCCGACCTCGCAGATCTTGAGGCAGCGCTGCTGCATCTCGACGGTGCGCGCATGTTCCAGCACGATCTGGTAGCCGCGCTCGCCATGGATTTCGTCGGAAACGATATGCAGGTCGAAGAACTCGACCTCCTCGTCGGTGAAGCCGTAGCTGTCGCGCAATGTCGGCGTCTGCTTGCGGTAGATCGACGGCACCTGGGATTCGAGCCCGACGACGAGGCCGGCGACGGCGACGATCGGGTCCTCGCGCATCGCCACCGCATAGCACCAGCTCTGCAGGCCGCGCGTTGTCGGCGACATGTTCTCCTGATCGGTCATGCGCGCTCTGGACGTGCCGCATGCCTCGCCGAAGCGGATCAGCAGGTCGGTGTGGCGGTCGCCGCCAATCTCTTCCTCATACATGTTGGCGAGCAGGAAATCCTTGGCCTCGACATACTGCTCGGGCATGCGGGCGTAGATGTAGCCGAGGTAATCGGCGAACGGCCCGACATAATGATAGTGGTTCTCGGCCCAGCGCGAGAGATGGTCGCGGCTGAGCTTGCCGCTCGCCCAGGCCAGGCTGAAGGGCGACTTGTTGGCGCTCTTGCCCTTGATGGCATCTTCCAGCGCGGTGCGAAATTCGTCCGGGTTCATCGCAACAGTCATTCGGTATCCCCTGTCGATTCTCAAACTTAATTTAGAATACTGTATACCAAATTGACATCAGCGCAAGCCGCATTCTAGTGTTGCGACTGAAGCCGACAGCTCCGCTGCGCATACAGTATGTTGCGTCGGCGATGATCAGGCGCCAAAGTCAGGGCTCGGGAGACAGCAATGGACAGCTCCAAAACAGATGCCGGCATCGGCGTCCGCAGCACGACCGCAATGGTGGCGACCGGCCATCCGCTGGCGGCACGCGCGGCCCGCGACATGCTGGCGGCGGGCGGTTCCGCCATCGACGCGGCGATTACGGCCGACGCCATTCTCGGCGTCGTCGAGCCAATGGCGACGGGGATCGGCGGCGACCTGCTGGCGATGCTGGTCGAGCCGGATGGCCACGCCATCAGCTACAACGGCACCGGGCGCTCGCCGGCCGCACTCTCTACCGAGGTGATCGGGAAGCTGCCGCACCAGCGCATCCCCGAACGGCACGCCTTGTCGGTCACCGTGCCCGGCGCTGTGCGCGGCTGGTTCGACCTGCACGCCCGCTACGGCCGCCTGCCGTTTCAGCAATTGCTGGCTCCGGCCATCGCCCTCGCCACTGACGGCTTTGCCGTCCTGCCTATAACCGCCCGTGAATGGGCGGTGTTCGAGCCGGTGATCAAGCGCGACCCGGCCTGCGCCAAGCTCTACCGCGCCGGCAAAACGCCATTGCAGGGCGAGCGCTTTGCCAATCCCGAGCTTGCGGCGATGCTGCGGGCCATCGCAGCCGACGGGCCCGACGCCTTCTATCACGGCGCCCCGGCCCAGCAGGCGGCAGCGGCGAACCAGGCCCAGGGTGGCGTGCTTTCGGCGCAGGACTTTGCGGCCCATCGCGGCGATTTCGTGCTGCCGATCGAACGAAAATTCCGCGACTTGACCGTGCTCGAATGCCCGCCCAACACGCATGGTGTCGCCGTGCTCGATGCACTGGAGGAACTCGATGCGCTGGCGCTCGATCGCGACGATCCGGCGACCACGCTGGTCATGGTCGAAGCCGTCGGCCGCGCCATGGCGCAAGCCAAAAGGACCGTCGCCGATCCCGCCGGCAACACGGTCTGCACCGTGGTCGTCGACAGTGACGGCCTCGCCGTGACGCTGATGAGCAGCATCTTCAAGCGCTTCGGCTCCGGTATCGCCGTGCCCGGCTGCGGCTTCGTGCTGCAGAACCGTGGCAGCGGATTTTCCGAGCCCGGCCACGTCAATGGACCGGCACCAGCCAAGCGGCCCTATCACACTGTCGTGCCGGCTGCGGCGCTGAAGGACGGCCGCTTCCATGCCGGATTCGGTGTCGTCGGCGGCGCGATGCAGCCGCAAGGCCATGTCCAGCTTCTGGTCCGCCTCGCCGCCTGGGGCGAAAGACTGCAGGCGGCCATCGACGCGCCACGCTGGCGCCTGGAGGGCGACAACGCGCTGGCGATCGAGCCCGGCACGCCGGATGCAATCGTCAGGACGTTGCGTGATGCCGGCTACACCGATCCGGAAGGTGCTGGCGAACTGGCCGGCCGCAGCGACTTCGGCGGCGCGCAATTCGTTGTGCGCGACGACGACGGCAGCCTGCTCGGCGGCTCGGACAGGCGCAAGGACGGCCTGGCCCTAGGCGCCTGAACCCGTCACCTGCAAACATCGATCTCAATCACTCGGGGACAAGAACTTGACCAACTCATTCGATCGCATCGTGCTCATCACCGGCGCTGGCAGCGGCATCGGCGCCGAAACGGCGCGCCGGCTGGCCACACCTGGAACGGCGCTCGTGCTGCACACGCGCAAGAACGCCGACGGGTTGAAGGCCGTCGCCGAGACCTGCCAGGCATCGGGGGCAGCGATCGAGATCGTGCTCGGCGACCTCGCTGATCCTGCCGTGCCCGCCGCAATGGTCGCCGCCGCGCGCGCCCGGTTCGGCCGGGTCGACCAGATCGTCTCCAACGCCGCCCAGGCGACACGCTCGACGCTCGGCGAGGTCAGGCCGGAAGATCTCGCCCAGGCGTTCGAGACGATGCCGACGGCGCTGCTGCGCCTTGTCGATGCAGCACTTGCCGACCTTGTCGCATCGAGTTGCGGACGCGTGGTGGTGGTGAGTTCCTTCGTCGCTCACATCTTCGGCACCGCCGACATCCACTTTCCGGCAACGTCGGCGGCCAAGGGGGCGCTCGAGGCACTGGCAAAGTCGATGGCGGTTCAGCTCGCGCCAAAGGGGGTAACGGTCAATTGCGTCGTTCCGGGTTTCACCCGCAAGGACCCGACCGGTCATTTCGCCGCGACGACCTCGGCGCTGGAAAAGGCCGTCGCCGTCACGCCCACGGGGCGGCTGACCGAGCCGGCTGACGTGGCAGCGGCGATCCTGTTTTTGCTGTCGCGCGACGCCAGGCAGATCACCGGCCAGTCGCTGCATGTCGACGGCGGCCTGACGCTGCCGTGACGGGCATGTGCCGCCTCGAGCCTGCTCCATTCCGATTGCATCGAAATGGAGCTTTAGCTTTCTTGCTGGAGCATGATCTTGTCCGAAAAGCGGTTCCCACTTTTCGGGATCATGCTCTAGCCGCCGAACCGTGCCGGAGCGAAGGCGGCAATCGGCACCGGCGGCCGCTCGCCCTGGATCAGGCCGGCGACGACGGCACCTGTCATCGGGCCGTTGGCGAAACCGATATGGCCATGGCCAAAGGCAAAGATCAGGCGCGGATGGCGGGCGGCACGGCCGATCACCGGCAGGCCATCGGGCGTCGACGGCCGGCTGCCGAACCAGGGTTTTTCCTCTACCGGCGTGGTGAAGCGCAGCGTCTGGCGCGCATCGGGCTCGACCGCCTCGATCTGCGCGGTGTTGGCCGGATCGTCCGGCCGTGCCAGCTCGACACCGGAGAGCAGGCGCACCTTGCCGTTCATTGGCGACAGCACGTAGCCACCGGCGGCGTCATAAACCGGGCGGCGCAGTTCGACGCCGTCGGCAAGGGTGAAATGACGATGGTAGCCACGCTCGGCGGCAAGCGGAAAGCGATAGCCGAGCGGCCTCGCCAGTGCTGCCGAATGGGCGCCGGCGGCGAGCACGACATGGCGGCCTTCGATCCTGCGGCCAGCCACCATGAACGCCATGGTCTCGCCGGCATCAAGGATGACGTCGGCCTTGCCGGTGATGAAGTCCGCGCCCCGACCTTTGGCGGCAAGACGATAGAGCTCGACCAGTTCGCCCGGGCTTTCGACCGAACCGGTGTCGGGAAAGAAGATGCCGTTGGTGAAGCGGTGGGCGAGGTGCGGCTCGAGCTGGCGGACCTCGTCTTCGCCGAGGCAATCGATGCGGACGCCGTTTTCCGCCAGTACCTCGCGTTCCAGCGCACTGCCGGCGAAGGTTTGCTGGCTACGGTAGAGCCTAAGCCAGCCATTGCGCTTGATCAGTTGCCGGCCGCCGACAAGATCGGCCATGGCGACATGACGATCGAAAGCCTCGGCGACCATCGGGTTGAGTGCCGCCGCCGCGCGGCGCCAGGCGCCCTCCTCGGCAGCGATCACGAAACGTGTCAGCCAGGGCAGCATGAAGGGCAGCGAACTCAGACACGCTCGCACCGCAATGTCGCGGCCGAGCGCATAACGCGGCAGGCGCGAACGGACGCCGGGTGCCGCCATCGGAAAGATCGAACCGCGGCTGAGCACACCGGCATTGCCGTAGGAGGCTCGGGCCTCGGCGACATCAGGGTCGATGACAGCGACGGAAAGGCCACGCGACTGTGCTTCGAGCGCGACCGACAATCCGACGATGCCGCCGCCGACAACGACCACGTCGAACGGCCTTTCATTCTGCTTCACGCTGCCCACCCGATGCCCCGGTCGGTTCCAGTTCCAACTGGTGCCAACAATGCATAACAGACGTATACTGATCAATTCCATTCTCTCAATCCCGGACAAAACATGCGCGACATAACCCCGCCTGCTCCCGACCTTCGCGAGATAGCGCTGCCGCCCGAGGCAAGCGCTGCCGAAGCCGCCGATTTCGCGCGCGGCATTTCGGTGCTCGAACGGCTGGCCAGACGCGTCGCTGAATTGGCCCGCACGCAGGACCGGGAGGACAAGCTGTGAGCAGGCTGGAACAGCTTCCCATCGCTGCACTCGCCAGCGCCGTGACCAAACGCGAGATCGCAGCCGTCGAGGTGACTGGCTATTTCCTCGACCGAATCGCACGTTTCGATCGCGAGCTTTCGGGCTACATCCATGTCGCCGACGAGGCGGCGCTGGCGCAGGCGCGGCGCCTCGACGCGCGCCTCGCGGCCGGCGAGACCGTCGGCCCGCTGGCCGGCGTGCCGCTCTCGGTCAAGGACATCGTCGCGGTTGCCGGCATGCCCAACACCGGCGCCTCGCATTCGCGGCTCGACCGCAGGCCGGCACAGGATGCGCCGGTGGTGCGCCGGCTCAGCGATGCCGGCGCGATCATCATCGGCAAGGCCAACTGCCACGAACTGGCCTTCGGCGGACCATCCTTCGACCTGCCGTTTCCGCCGGCGCGCAATCCCTGGAACCCTGAGATGTTCCCCGGCGGCTCGTCGAGCGGGTCGGGTGTCACTGTCGCCGGCGGGCTGTGCCTGGGCTCGGTGGCAACCGACACCGCCGGCTCGATCCGCCTGCCGGCGACAATGTGCGGCATGGTCGGATTAAAGCCGGGCTTCGGAATGGTTCCTGTAGAAGGGATCGATGCGCTTGCGCAGTCGATGGACCATTGCGGGCCGATCGCGGCGCGGGTTGACGACTGCCACAGGCTCTATGCCGCGATGTCGGTGAGCGAAAGCCGGCCGATGCCTGTCGGCGACAGGCCGTCATTTGCCGGCATGCGCCTCGGCATCTCCGCCTGCCAATGGGGGCTGGGCGCCAGCCTGCGGCCCGAAATGGCAATGGCGATGCAGAACGCCCTCGACCTTTTCGACCACAATGGCGGCGAGATCGTCAAACTCGAACTGCCGCCGCTCGAAACCTTCCACGCCCCCGGGGCAGTGGTGATGATGGCAGAGATCGCGGCGCATTACGGCGCCGAGGTGCGTGGCAACTTCTCCGCTTTCGGCGAAATGTTTCGCGGCCGCGCGCTGGTCGGCGAAAGTCTTGCCGCCGCCGACATCGTCGCGGCGCGGACGCTGCGCGACGTGCTGCGCAGACTGGTCGACGCCAGCCTCGCCACTGTCGACGCGATCCTTTTGCCCGGCGCGCTGGCGCCGGCTGGGCCGCTCAAGACAGTCGACAAATTTTATTTCCTCGAAGAGCCGATCCCCAACATCCTGGCCAACCTGACCGGCCACCCGGCTCTGGCCTTTCCCTTCGGCAAGGCCGGCAATGGCATGCCGCTGGGGTTGCAGATTCTGGGCGCAAGGGGGGGCGAAAATCGTCTCTTCGACATCGCTGCCAGGTTCGAGCGGCTCGACGGCAATCCCGTTGGGCTGCCGCCGCGCTATTTCAGCTGATGCAAGCGCCGCCGGCGTGGCGGCGTACCCCTAGAACGGCCACCGCCCTTTCAGCCGAACCCACCGCACGCGCAACACAGCACGAGCGGGGTGGTAGTTGAACCTCGCTGCCAGCGAGAAACGCGATAACAGAACGCACAAGCATATCCCGGCCTTTAGCGACGACTTTCCAGCAATTGCATGCGGCTTCGGAGCTCGACCAAACAGGATAACGTCGCTGGCTGCACCAACGGGCTGGCGCAATTTGCACTCTTGTCGTTGAACTCCGGCACGGCCGTAGCTGTTGCAACGATGTATTTTCCGCAGATGCGATCACCGGTAAAGGCCAGGGATTGCCGGCATCCAACTTGCAACGGTCATTTTTGGTATACTATATGCAAGAAATTGCCGAAATAGATGGTCGAGCCAACTGCCCGTGTGATATTCGTGAACGAAATTTCAGCAATCACGTTCTAAATTTTGTGCATTTTCAATAATTTATGTGGCTGTTCGGCGAATTTCCGAAGCGCGGCCCGGCATCGCCAGCAAAGTTGATCAACAATCGCTTGACAGTCGATTGCATACAATCCACTCTTCTGGCCGAGGGATGTGGCGGCCCGCATTATCAACGCAGCACAAGACTGCGCGCATCAGGTCGATTTTGTTGTCTTTGGCGAATGGGTGGACCAATGAACTTACTGACGAAACTGGCAAGCAGCGCCGCTGTTGCGGCGATCATGGCACTTTCCCCGCTGTCGGCGCAGGCCGCCGACATCACCATCGCGATCGGATCGGAGCCTTCGACGCTCGATCCGCAAATACGCGATGACGGCGGTGAGCGCGCGATCAACGACAATGTCTATGAGACGCTGATGGCGCGCACGCCGGACGGCGAGCTGGTCGCCGGCCTGGCGGCGGCAGCGCCGACCCAGGTCGACGCCAGGACCTGGGAGTTCAAGCTCAGGCCCGACATCAAGTTCCACAATGGCGAGGCGTTCAATGCCGATGCCGTCGTCAACAGCGTCAAGCGTGTCATCGATCCGGCGCTGAAGTCGGAGCAGGCCGCCTATTTCGGCACCATCACCGGCGCCGAAAAGGTTGACGACCTCACCGTGCGCATCCTCACCTCAGGTCCGGATCCAATCCTGCCGTCGCGCATGTACTGGATGAAGATGATCCCCGCGACCTATGCGGCCGACGCCAAGTTCGCCGAGGCACCTGTCGGCACCGGTCCCTACAAGTTCACCAGTTGGAGCCGCGGCCAGGACATCGTGCTGGAAAAGAACGCCGATTATTGGGGCGATGCCGCGTCGATCGACAAGGTGACCTACCGCTTCGTCGGTGAATCCGGTACGCGCCTTTCCGGCCTGATGGCGGGCGAACTCGATGTCATCACCAACCTGTTGCCGGAGTTTGCCCAGCAGGCGCCGAAATTCGCCGCCGTCAGCGGCCTCGAAACGACGCTGATGATCGTTTCGACTGACAACGAGGTGACCAAGGATCCGCGTGTCCGCGAGGCGATGAACATTTCGGTCGACCGCAAGGCGCTGGCCGAGAGCCTGTTCGGTGGCTATGCGACGCCGGCCAAGGGCCAGGTCGTCAACCCCAAGGCCTTCGGCTACAACAAGGCGCTGCCCGACTACGCGTTCGACGTCGACAAGGCCAGGGCGCTGATCAAGGAAGCCGGTGCCGAGGGCAAGACCATCAAGCTCGTCGGCGAGGCCGGCCGCTGGCTCAAGGACCGCGAGCTGATCGAGGCCGTCGGTGCTTACTGGAAGGACGCAGGCCTCAACGTCGACATCAAGATCGAGGACTTCGGCGAGTACCTGAACCAGCTGTTCGACAAGAACACGCGGCCGGATGCAATCTTCCTGTCGAACTCCAATGAACTGCTCGACGTCGACCGTGAAATGACGGCCGTGCTGCAGAGCAAGGCAAGTTCCGCGTCCAACAGCGACCAGGAAATGTCGGACCAGATCAGCGCCGCCAGGACCGAGACCGACATCGAGAAGCGCCAGGCCATGTACGATGCCATCACCAAAAAGTCGTACGACCTGTCCTATCTTGTGCCGCTGCTCAACCAGCAGGATATTTACGGCTTCTCCAAGCGCCTCGAATGGCAGCCGCGCGTCGACTCCAAGCTCCTGGTCAAGGAGATGAAGGTCACGGAGTAACCGAGACAATTGCGGGTTCGAACAAAAACATAAGCGAACCCCAACAGTTCTGGAGCCGGCTCGACAAGGGGTGGCCGGCTCCAGCCAATGGAGAGGTATATGGGTGGTTTTCTGCTCCGCCGGATCGCACAAGGTCTCCTTGTCGTCATCGGCGTGACCGTGATCGTTTTCATCGCCACACGCATGGTCGGCGATCCAGTCAAGGTCATGCTGCCGCTTTCGGCCACCGACGAGCAGCGCGCGGCTTTTGCCCAGCAGATCGGCCTCGACCGCCCCATCGGCACGCAGTTCGTCGATTTTGTCGGCGACATGGCCCGGCTCGATTTCGGCGAAAGCCTGTGGCAGCGCCGGCCGGCTCTCGACGTCGTGCTCGAACGCCTGCCCAACACGCTGAAGCTGATCGGCGCCGGCCTCGGCATGGCAATCCTGCTGTCGTTGCCGCTCGGCGCCATTGCGGCCCTGCGACCGGGAGGATGGGTCGATCGAACGACTGTCTTTGTCGGCCTGTTCGGGCTGTCGTTACCGCAGTTCTGGTTCGGCCTCCTGATGATCGTGTTCTTCGCCGTGACGCTCGGCTGGTTGCCGACATCGGGCATGGGCGGCGCGCGCTACTACATCTTGCCGGCGATCACGCTTGCCCTGCCGTCGCTGGCACGGCTGGTGATGCTGGTGCGCTCGTCGATGATCGACGAGCTCAACCAGCAATATGTCCGCACCGCCCGCGCCAAGGGCCTGCACTTCAAGCGCGTCGTGATGGTGCATGCCATGCGCAACACGCTGGTGCCGTTCGTGACGCTGGCCGGCTGGGAGCTGATCAGTGCGCTCGCCGGCTACACGGTGGTGGTCGAGACGGTGTTCGCCTGGCCCGGCCTTGGCCTGACGGCGATGCAGGCGATCCAGAAGAGCGACCTGTTTCTGCTGCAGGCGATCGTCTTCACCGTGGCCGTGCTGATCGTGGTCATCAATGTCGGCCTCGATGTCATCTACAAATTCATCGACCCACGGATAAGGTTGGCTTGAATGGCTATCCCCATGCCTGTGACGACGCCGGTGGCGACCACCCGCAAGGCCACGCAACGCCCTTCTATGATGGCCAAGCTAGACGAGCTCGGCCGCGAACTGTGGCAGGACAAGCTTGGCACGCTCGGCTTCACCGTCATCGTGGCGCTGGTTCTGATGGCGATCTTCGCGCCACTGATCGCGCCTTACGATCCCGCCGCACAGTCGGTCATGTCGCGGCTCAAGCCGCCGGCCTGGCTGCCCAAGGGCTCGTGGGAACACCTGTTTGGCACCGACCATCTCGGCCGCGACGTGCTTTCGCGCGTCATCTATGGCGCCCGCGCCTCGCTGATCGTCGGTGTCCTGGTGGTGTTCTTCGCCGGCACGTTCGGCGTCGTGCTTGGCCTGTGGTCGGGTTTCAAGGGTGGCCGCACCGACGCCATCATCATGCGCATCGTCGACGTGCAGGTCGCCTTCCCCGGCCTGCTGCTGATCCTGCTTGTCATCTCGGTGATCGGCCCGAGCATGACGACGATGGTCATCGTGCTCGCCGTCACCAACTGGATGGTCTATGCCCGTGTCGTGCGCGGCATCGTGCTCTCGGTCAGGCAGACGCCTTATGTCGAGGCGGCCGAAATGATCGGCTGCAAGACCTCGCGCGTCATCTTCCGCCACATCCTGCCCAACCTGACGTCGCCGCTTCTGACGCTCGGTATCCTCGAATTCACTAACATCGTGCTCGCCGAAGCGGCGCTTTCCTTCCTCGGGCTCGGTGTGCAGCCGCCGGCAACCAGTTGGGGCCTCGATGTCGCCAATGGCCGCGACTACATCTTCGTCGCCTGGTGGCTGATCACCTTCCCCGGCCTGTCGATCGCCACAACCGTGCTCGCGGTCAACCTGTTCGCCTCCTGGGTGCGCGTCACTACCGACCCGCAGGAACGCGAGAAACGCTTCGCCTACCAGCGCGCCAAGGCCGCTGCGCGCAGCAAGCGTCGCCAGCCCACCTCAGCAGCCCGCAGCCATGGAGGACGGACATGAACATCAGCGCCATGAGCAACAATGAACCGCTGCTCGAGATCGACAGGCTGAAGGTCGAGTTCGACACTCGGCGCGGCCTGGTCCAGGGCCTGCGCGGCGTGTCGCTGTCGATCGGCCGCGGCGAAACCCTCGGCGTCGTCGGCGAATCCGGTTCGGGCAAGAGCGTCACCGCGCAAGCGGTGATGGGGCTGATCGACATGCCCGGCCGCATCGCCTCCGGCGACATCCGCTGGAAGGGTCGCTCGCTGCTGGGCGCGGAGGGCGAGCGCTACGCCCGCGACATCAGGGGCAAGGAAGTGGCGATGGTCTTCCAGGACCCGATGACCTCGCTCAACCCGGTGCTCAGGATCGGCACCCAGATCGGCGAGGTGCTCGAACGCCATCTCGGCATGACGCGCAAGCAAGCGCGCACGCGGTCCGAGGAACTGCTCGCCGCCGTCGGCATCAGTGCGCCCGGCCGTCGGCTCGACCAGCATCCGCACGAGTTTTCGGGCGGCATGCGCCAACGCGTCATGATCGCCATGGCGATCGCCTGCGAACCGCAACTGCTGATCGCCGACGAACCGACGACCGCGCTCGACGTCACCATCCAGGCACAGATCCTCGAACTGCTTGCCGAATTGCAGCAATCGCTCGGCCTGTCGATCGTGCTGATCACGCACGACCTTGGCGTCGTCGCCGGTCTCTGCCACCGGGTGGCGGTGATGTATGCCGGGCAGATCATCGAAACTGGCCTCGCCGAGGACGTGTTCGAGCGCCCGGCGCATCCCTACACCCAAGGCCTGTTGCGCTCGACGCCGCGGCTCGACGAGGTTTCCGACCGCCTGATCTCAATCGACGGCACGCCGCCCAACCTGGTGACCCCGCCGGACGGCTGTTCGTTCCAGCAGCGCTGCCCGCTGTCGGGCGAGGCCTGCAAGAAGGCACCGCAACTCGCCCATATCCGGCCTGATGCCGAAGCCGCCTGCTGGCAGCCTTCGACGCCGGCATGGGCGACACCGCTGATGTCGCCTTCGATTTCGCACTAGGAACCACCGATGCTCAATCCCGTATCAGCCCCGGCGCCGCATGCCCCGCTGCTCAGCGTTCAGGGCTTAGGTGTCACCTACGAGACCGGCGCCCAGGGCTTCTGGGGGCGGCCGAAATCCTTCGACGCGCTGCAGGACATTTCCTTCGACCTGAAGGCGGGCGAGACGCTCGGGCTTGTCGGCGAATCCGGTTCCGGCAAGACCACCACCGGCCGCGCCGTGCTTCGCCGCATCAAGACCTCGGCCGGCAAGATCGTCTTCAAGGGCAACGACATCACCCGGACCGATGGCGAAGCCCTGCGCAAGCTGCGCCGCAACATGCAGCTGGTGTTTCAGGATCCCTATTCCAGCCTCAACCCGCGTATGCGGGTGATCGACATCGTCGCCGAGCCGCTGTTAGTGCATGGCCTGATCCGCCATGTCGACGAGGCGCGCGACCGCATCACCGAACTGCTGCGCGTCGTTGGCCTGCCAGCCGACGCGCATGACCGTTTCCCGCACGCCTTTTCCGGGGGGCAGCGTCAGCGCATCGGCATCGCCCGGGCGCTGGCGTTGCAGCCCGAATTCATTGTCGCCGACGAGCCGGTGTCGGCGCTCGACGTGTCGGTGCGGGCGCAGGTGGTCAACCTGATGCAGGACCTGCAGAAGGAGCTCGGCCTCGGCTACCTGTTTATCGCCCATGACCTGTCGGTTGTGCGCCACATCTCGCACCGGGTGGCGATCCTCTATGCCGGGCGCATGGTCGAGATCGCCGACCGCGACGATCTCTACGACCATCCGATCCACCCCTACACCGAGGCGCTGTTGTCGGCCGTGCCGGTGCCCGACCCACGCACGCAGCGCCAGCGCAAGCGCATCGTCTATGGCGGTGAGGTGCCCGATCTCGTCAATCCACCGCCCGGCTGCCGCTTCTCGACGCGCTGCCCGCTGGTGACCGACCAGTGCCGCAAGGACGCCCCGAAGCTCAGCGAGCGTTCGCCGCGCCACCTCGTCGCCTGCTGGAACAGGTAGCCAGCGCAGCCAACGCCTCGCTGCCGCAAGGTCGGTTCTCCGATGGCGGTCAGTCGCCGAACTTGGACGTGGCAAGCGCCGCGCGGCCATATTTGTTGTTGGCCTCGAGCAGCTTGATCAGCGTCGCCAGGAAGGCCGCGCGCTCTCGCTCGCCGAGCGTATCGAGCAATCGCTCCTGCGCCCGGCTCATCGCCGGATGCATGGCTGCCACCAGCTTTTCGCCTTCCGGTGACAGCCGCGCCAGCACCATGCGCTTGTCCTCGATGCTGCGGGTGCGCTCGACCAGCCCGCGCTGGGCGAGGCGCGTCAGCACGTCGGCGACATTGGTGCGGTCGATGCCGAGCGCCTGGGCAAGCGATATCTGGTCGGAATCGGGATTGCCCGACAAGATGGTCAGCAACCCGTACTGCACCGGGGTGATGCCGAAGCCTTCGCATTCCTCGAAGAACAAGGCGTAGTGGACCTGGTGCAGCCGGCGGATAAGATAGCCTGGCCGCTTCCACAGCGGCAGCCGCTCGATGAGTTGCTGCAGCTCGGGATTAGGCTCACGCAGTGCAGCAGCTGCAGCCCTCTTGTTCTGCGTTCCTTCAGTCTTTGCCGACTTGGCCACGCTCACATCCCCGCTTCTACCTAGCCCTTGTCTAGCCCTTGTCTAGTCCTTGCAGGACACTTGGGAAAGAGCGGTACCGCCTCATATTTTCGTTTGCTCAAACCGGCCGATCGAAAGGCAGACGACCACCGCCAAGCCCTTGCCTGGCAAGGTGTCACGCCTTGCGAATGCAATAAAAGGCGGTATACTGATGATTATTGGGAACACGGGAAAAGGAGAGCTCCATGGCCCAGGAACCGCTGGCGACGAAAGGCAACTTCCTCCACATCTACGACTTCCGCGTCGAAGCCGGGCGCGAGGAGGAATTCGTGCGCCTGTTCGAGGAATTCGACTATTCCGACGGCAACCCGATGCACAAATCCTGGGCCCAGGTGAAGGACGGCGTGCTGTGCCGCGACACCGAGGATCCGCAGCGCTTCTTCCTCATTGCCGAATGGTCCGACATCGTCGAGCACGCCAAGATCCGCAAGGTGCTGGCCGAAGAACTCAAGCCGGCTTTCGTCGGCCTGATCGAGGGCCGCAAGTTCGTGCCCAAATATGTCGAGGTCGTCTCGTCGACACCCGACGAGATCCTCAACGCCGCGGCACACTGACTGCTACAGCGATGCGCACGCTCTACACCTTCTTCAGGTCGTCGACCTCGTACCGGCTGCGCATCGCGCTGGCGCTCAAGGGGCTCGACTGGCAGCCCCGCTTCATCAGCCTGCCCAGGATGGATCATCGGACTGCCGACTACATGGCGCTCAACCCGCAAGGGCTGGTGCCGGCGCTGGTCGAGGACGGCAAGATCTTCGCCCAGAGCCTCGCCGTGCTCGAATATCTCGACGAGACCCATCCCGAGCCGCCGCTGCTGCCCGGCGATGCCGCCGGTCGCGCCTATATCAGGGGTCTCGCCCAGATCATCGGCTGCGACATCCACCCGCTCAACAATGTGCGTGTGCTGAAATACCTGAAATCGCGCTGGCGGCTTTCCGACGACGACAGCAACGAATGGTACCGCCACTGGATCGAGGAAGGGTTCCGCTCGTTCGAGGCGACACTTATGGCTGCCGGCAGACATGGCCGCTATTGCCTCGGCGACACCATCACCATCGCCGACATCTGCCTGGTGCCGCAGATGGCCAATGCCCGCCGCTTCGACTGCGATCTTTCCGCCTATCCGCTCTCGGTCGAGATTTCAGGCGCCGCTGCCGCCCTGCCCGCCTTTGAGGCAGCACATCCGAGCCTGCAGGCGGACGCGTTCTGAGTTTCCGGCGCGGCTGCCTTGGTCAGCGCTTGCGCGCGACGATGTATGGCCTGTTGTCGTTGCCCTTCGTCGCATGATTTTCCCTCGCGACGACCTCGAAGCCGGCGGACGAGATGAGCTTGACCAACTCCGCCGTGCTGAAGGCGCCGGCGTGGGGCGCAAGGCCGGTGGCACGCATCACCGGCAGCAACGCGAGCCGGATCAGCGGGTTCATGTCGCCGAGACACGGCGTCTTGGAGACGAACAGGCCGTCACTGGCGAGCAACGTGTGGATGCGCCGCAAAGTGCCGGGCAGGTCGCGCACCAGATGCAAATAGTTGAAGCCGAGAACGACCTCGAACTGTCCTGTGCCGAGTTCGGGCGTGTCCGCCGTCGCGGTCAGGAAATCGAGCCCCTTTATCGGGCACACCAGGCGCTTTTCCTCGGCGATCGCGATCATCGCCGGCGAGAAATCGGTCGCCAGATAGGTTTTCACGTCGCCGGCAAGCAGCATCGCCGTCGATCCGGTGCCACATCCAAGCTCCAACACCTGGTCGCCGGCCCGCAGAAGCGAACGGGTCCGATCCAGCGTGCGCGCATATCCATCCCGGTCGGCGACCGCCGATTTCGCATATCGGCGTGAGGACCGGTCCCAAAAACGGGTGTCGCTGGCAACGCTCATGCAGAATGCTCCTCCACCGCGACGGTAATGCTCTGACTAAACCGACAGCCTTGCGGCAACATTGCAGAAATGACTCGAACAACCTTTCGGCGTCTGGGCGCGAGCCGGTCGCTCCTGCGATTGGCGCAGATCATCGGTTGACGACATCGAAGCGACCACTGTCCGGCTCCGCGACTTCCTCGAGGCGGTAAGCGGTAAAATGCCGGCCACATTTCTGCGCGCGACTTTGCGCACTGTGCCAAATAGCGTGCAACATCTCGCTGAAGAGATCCGCCATGCGAGCCCGGTGTCGGCTATCTCGAGTTGCGCCAATCAAACAAAGACCCGACGTCGAGAGGGCTAGATGTCGCCTAGTGGGTTGAGGGCGCGGTTCACGGCGATCTGCTCCGCGTGGACTTCGCGATAGGTCGGATTGTCAGCAAAGAGCCTGCGGTGATTGTCCCACCATTCGTTGTCACGGATTCTCGGAGCCTTTCCCTTGACCGCCGCCGCGAGGGCGTGGCGGGTCTTGTCGGCATCGAAATCGCAGCAATATGCAGGCGTCAGCGGCTGCTGGCGCCAGGACTCCGCCAACGACCCGCCATCGACGGGATCAAAGCCGATTTCATTTATCAGTCTCATGACGATCTGCTTGCCACGCCCATCATCGCCAGCGACTGGAATTGCGAGACGTCCGCGTTCCCCTTCCGGCCTGCCGAGTTCGGCGAGGGAGTAAAACAAGATGCTGTTGAACGCCTTGAAGATCGGGCGCCCAAGCTGCAGCGAGACCCACACACTTTCCGGCATCCCGGCATCGATCTCAGCGATGTTTGGGTCGCGTATTCCGGGAAAATAATTGCTGACATCAATAATGACCACGTCGCCCGCAGCCCGCTCGAGCAAATCTTTCGGAAGCGTCGCCGCAGCCGGGAAAGGCATGGCAAGCAGCACGACGTCCGCGCCTTCGACCGCGCCATGGGTATCGGTCGACTGAACGCCGATTTCGGTCGCAAACGCCAGCGCCGCCTCTGCGCCACGCGAATTGGCCACGCTAACGTCATGGCCTTTCTCGCTCCATTTGCGCGCCAAGGTGCCACCCATCTCGCCAATGCCAATAACACCGATCTTCATTATCCTGCCTTTCGTGGGCGTCCGAATATGGGCCTTGTCCGGCTTTGGTTGGGATGGGATCTCGGTCGGATGAGCGTTTCGAGACCGGCAACGCCAGGTCTCAGCCGCGGAAGGCTTCTTGCCGCAGAACCAGGCCTATATGGACCCAGCGTTTCTTGCGGATCGGGTAGCCAAGCGATTTGAACAGCTTGTGGGTTTCATCGTCCTCACCATCTGGAAGGACAAGATATGCAGGCAAATACCTGCATGTCAATGTGCTTTTTTTGTGAGATCCGTTCCGCCCGTCAACTTCCGCTCACAGCGCAAGGCGGACTTTGGAGGATGCTAACGGGTTGCCGCTTAGCGCGCGCGTGGTGGTGACGTAGAGCGAAGCCAGGAACTCCCTCAAGGGAGCCTCACAAGGTAGCGATCGCGGGCAGACGAGCAGCGATTCAGGAGTTTGCTCGATCCTGTCGGCAAATTTCCAGTCGAGCTTCGCCATGTCCGAACCAGGTTAGTCGGCTACCGGGGTTTGAGCGTTGACCCAGCCCGCTCACGCCCGCCGTCGCTCGGTCACGGTTGCCTTGTCGTAGCCGGCGACCTTCTTGTAGCTGTTCGACAGCGCCGCCAGTTCGTCCTGGGTGATGACGTCGTCGAGTCGCGTGAAGGGCAAGTCGCCGGTGCGCTCATAGACTTCCTTGAGGATGACGTCGGGCGGGGTGGTGCGGTTGGTGCGTACCACGGTCGCCGTCGCCTCCAGCCGCTTGTCCTCATAGGCCTTGAGCACAGCCGCGACATCGCCCCCCGATGCAAAGCAGTCGGCAAGCGCACGTGCATCAAGGATCGCCTGGCCGGCGCCATTGGAGCCGCGCGGATACATCGGATGGGCGGCATCGCCGAGCAGCGTCAGCCGCCCAAAGCTCCAGCGGCCGAGCGGATCCTTGTCGACCATCGGATATTCGAGGATCGCCTCGGCACCACGGATCAGGCCGGGCACGTCGAGAAAATCGAAGCGCCAGTCGGCGAAGGCGCCGATGAAATCGTCGAGTTGGCCGCGGCGGTTCCAGTCCTGCTGGTGATAGTCGGGCGTCTCGATCTCGGCGACCCAGTTGATCAGCTGGCGGCCATCGGCATCGAGCTTGTTGCGAATCGGGTAGATGACCATCTTGCCATGCGTCAGCCAGCCGGCGCGGACATAGCTCGCGCCGCCGAGAAATGGCTGCCACCAGCTCGTGCCGCGCCACATGTTGACGCCGGAATAGATCGGGCCGCCATCGTCGGGCACGAGCTTGCGACGCACGACGGAGTGGATGCCGTCGCAGCCGACGATGGCCGCGCCATGCTGGACGGGCCGGTCCTCGCCGGTGCGGCCATCGACGAAGCGGGCGGTGGCTGCGGTATCGGACTGCTCGACATCAATGCATTTCCAGCCGGTGACGACGCATTTGGGGCCGGCGCGGTCGACCAGTGCGCGATACAGGATCTGCTGCAGGTCGCCGCGATGTATCTGGAACTGCGGGTAATCATAGCCGGCAAAGGTGCCGACCGGCTCCTTGTAGATCAACTGGCCGAAGCGGTTGAAGAAGCAGGATTCGCGCGCCGTGACCGCGACATCGGCAAGGGCCGCCTGCAGGCCAAGCTCGGTCAGCTCGCGGCTGGCATGTGGCAGGATCGAGATGCCGACGCCGATCGGTCTGATCTCCTGCGCGCTTTCATAGACGCGGAAGGGAACGCCCGCCTTGTGCAGCATCAGCGCCAGTGTCAGCCCGCCAATGCCTGCGCCGATGATCATCACGTCCATGTGGCTCTCCGATCAATTTAAGCAGTATACTGACTATATTAACCCGAAAGGCGTGTCCGTCGCCAATGCGGCGACTAGACGGCCTCGCGAAACGGCAGTTCGAATTCCTGGCGCGCGTTGCGGTCGAGGATTTCCTTGGCAAGTGCCGCCGCAACGCCCGTCGGCTCGTTGGCGGCACTGGTCAGGATGAACTCGACCTCCTCGAGCTGCGGCAGTTGCGGGCTTGTCGGCAGCACCATCAGCCCTGATGAGACCATGCTGCGTGGCTGGACCATGATGCCGAGCCCGGCGCGCGCCGCTGCCTGCAGTCCGCTCAGGCTGCCGCTGGTGCAGACGATGCGCCAGGGAATGCCCTTGCGGTCGAGCGCCTCGATCGCCGCGACGCGGGTGATGCCGGGGCGCGAGAACAGGATCAGTGGCAGCGGCTTGCCGGCTTCGACGACTGAGGGGTCGCGCGCCGCCCAGACCAGCCGCTCGGTACGCACGGCAACACCGCTGCGCGCCTCGCGCTGCTGGTTGAGCCCGACGCGGCGCTTGGCGATGACGAGGTCGAGCGCGCCTTCGTCGAGCAGATCGAACAAGGTGCTCGACAGCGCCACCGTCAATTCGAGCTCGACCGAAGGGTGGCGCTCGGTGAACTTGTGCAACACGTCGGCCAGCCGCGTGGTGACGAAATCCTCCGAGGCGCCGAAGCGGATGCGGCCACTCAGCCGCGCGCCCTGCAGGTAGCTGCGGGCGCGTTCATTGGCGTCGAGGATCGAGCGGGCGAAACCGAGCATCGCCTCGCCGTCGGGCGTCAGCATCACCGAATGGGTGTCGCGAACCAGAAGGCGCCGGCCGACGCTGACCTCGAGCCGGCGGATGTGCTGGCTCACCGTCGACTGGCCGAGCCGGAGATGCACTGCGGCTCCGGTGAAGCTGCGCGAGCCGGCGACGGCTACGAAGGTCTGGAGGAGTATCGGATCGAACATGATCCCTCCCTGTGTTCACGAAACGCAATGAGCATCATTTTTGTATGCGCCATTCACAATGCAACCGGCATTTGGCATACTGTATACAAATTTAGCTCGCTGCCAAGGGATCACGCGTTTGTTCGCACGTTTTCGTCCAGACACCTTCATCATGCTGATGATCGCCTGCATCGCGCTGGCTTCGCTGCTGCCGGCGCGCGGCAGTTTCGCCGGTCATTTCGGTACGGCGACCAACATTGCGATCGCGCTGTTGTTCTTCCTCCACGGCGCGCGGCTGTCGCGGGCGACCGTGCTGGCCGGCATGACCCACTGGCGCCTGCACCTGCTGGTGTTTTCGACCACCTTCGCGCTGTTTCCGGTAGTCGGGCTGCTGCTCGGCTTCCTGGTGCCGACGGTGCTGCCGGCAGCACTTTATGCCGGCGTGCTGTTCTTGTGTGTGCTGCCGTCGACGGTTCAGTCGTCCATCGCCTTCACCGCGCTAGCCGGCGGCAACGTGCCGGCCGCCGTGTGCTCGGCATCGGCCTCCAACATCATCGGCATGTTCCTGACCCCGCTGCTGGTCGGGCTGCTGTTTGCCAAGACCGGCGGCGGTGGAGTGTCGCTGTCGGCGATCGAAGGCATCATGCTGCAGCTTTTGGCCCCCTTCATCGCCGGCCAGATCGTCCAGCCCTGGCTGGGATCATGGCTTGGTCGGCACAAATGGCTGGTCACCATTGTCGACCGCGGCTCGATCCTGATGGTGATCTATCTCGCCTTCTCCAAGGCGATGGTCGCCGGCCTGTGGCAGCAATTGCCGCTGCAGTCGCTGGTGGTGTTGCTGCTGATCGCCGCCGTCCTTTTGTCGACAGTTCTGGCGATCACCATCTTCGCCAGCCGTTTTTTCGGCTTTTCCAGACAAGACGAGATCACCGTCGCCTTCTGCGGCTCGCACAAGAGCCTGGCCTCGGGCGTGCCGATGGCCAATGTCATCTTCGCCGGCCAGGAGATCGGCGCCATAGTGCTGCCGCTGATGCTCTATCACCAACTGCAGCTGATGGTCTGCGCCTGGATGGCACGGCGCTACGCCGAACGCACCGCCGTTGAACGCGCAACCGTCGCCGAGGCCCAAAGCGCGGCACAGTAGCCGCGCCGAAACCTAGATCTTGGTGGCGCCGCCGTGATTGGCGGGCAGCGAACGCGCCCTGAGCGGGGCGACCGAGGCGTGGCGCTGGAAGGTTTCCTCTTGTAGCACTTCGACCTTGTAGTTGGGCAGGTCCGAAAGCAGGCCGGCGACGCGGGTGAACGACCGTTCGAGTTCGCGCTCCTTGATCTGCCCGGCCTTCAGGCCGGCCGACATGAAGTCGATCATGCGCAAGATGACCTCGGTATCGGCCCAGTAGGCGCACATGCACAGCAGGTCGCAGCCGGCGTTGATGATGCGGATCGTCGTTTCCGGCTTGTCGAGGCGGTCGGAGATCGCCTTCATGCCGAGATCATCACTGACGACGATGCCCTCATAGCCCAACTCTTTGCGCAGGATGTCCTGCAGGATCACCTTCGACATTGTCGCCGGGATGCCCGGGTCGATCTGCGAGATGACGATGTGCGCCGTCATGATCATGCGCGTCTGCGCATCATTGAAATGGCGGAACGCCTCGAGTTCGCGGTTGCGAAAGGTTTTGGGGTCGACGTCGATGACCGGCAGCGAATAGTGCGAATCGACAGCCGTGTCGCCATGGCCGGGGAAATGCTTGGGGCAGCCGAGCACGCCTTCGGCCTGCATCGCGTCGAGGAACTCGCGCGCCGCCGGCACCACGTCCTGCGGCGTCGTGCCGAAGGAGCGCTGGCCGATGACGGG
Source organism: Aminobacter carboxidus (assembly GCF_014863355.1). Classification (GTDB taxonomy): domain Bacteria; phylum Pseudomonadota; class Alphaproteobacteria; order Rhizobiales; family Rhizobiaceae; genus Aminobacter; species Aminobacter carboxidus. The sequence continues at coordinate 136,977 of NZ_JACZEP010000006.1, forward strand.
GTTGGCCGGGTTGGAATTGACGTCGACAACGGGCGCGAAATTGACGTTGAAGCCGAGCGAACGCAACTCGATGCCCATCGCCTTGCCGACATCGGCAGCTTGCTTGGGCCATTCGCGCGCATAGGCGAAAGGCGTGATCGGCGCCGGCGGCCGCAACACACCACCGCCCTCATGGTCGATCGAGATGATCACCTCGTCGCGCTCGATGTATTCGCGCACGTCGGCGAGCAGCCTGCTATGGTTGTCGAGCCAGTCTTCATAAGGCGCGTCGGGCAGGAAGTTGGCACGGAACAGCACAACGCCGGCAGGCTTGAGCAGCGACAGCAGTCGCTTGTCCTTGTCACCCAGCACATGGCCCGGCTGCAGGCCAATCAGGAACCGATGTCCAAAGGACGCTGGGCCGCGCCCGAGATCGAATGAGAGATCCATGCTTTGCCAACTCCGCCTGATGTCCAGTGCCAATATGTGGCAGACCGATGCAAACAGTTTCTTAGTGCAAGAGCACGGGATTCGGAATCGCTTTTGGATCCGCCGCCCCGCAAAAGATACGAGGCGGCATGCCAAGGGTGGCCGGAATTTCCGCTGGCCAGGTCGCCCTTCAGCTCCTTGCCCGTTCGGCGATCAGTTCGCCCTCGGCGCGGTCCGCCTCCGTCACCGACGTCATGCGCTTGAGGTGACGGGCGAACCAGGCGTTGAGGTCGTCCATCGAGGTGAACATGACCGGCACAACGACAAGGCTGAGCAATGTCGAGGTGATCAGGCCGCCGATCACAGCGACTGCCATCGGCGCGCGGAAGCTGGCGTCGGCACCGATGCCGACCGCCGCCGGCACCATGCCGGCGACCATGGCGATGGTCGTCATGATGATCGGTCGTGCGCGGGTCATGCCGGCCTGCATCAGCGCCTCGCGCCGCTCCATGCCCTGGGCGCGACAGTCGATGGCGTAGTCGACGAGCAGGATCGAGTTCTTGCAGACGATGCCCATCAGCATCAGGATGCCGATCGTCGATGACAGGTCAAGCGCAGCACCGTAGAGCAGCAGCGCAAGTGCTGCACCACCCAGCGACAGCGGCAGGGCGATCAGGATGGTAATCGGCTGCAGGAAGTTCTTAAACAGCAGCACCAGCACCGCCATCACCATCAGGATGCCCGCCACCAGCGCCAGCGCGAAGCCGCGGAACATCTCGCCCATTTCTTCCGAGGCACCATGTTTGACGTGAGCAACGCTGGCGGGAAGGTTCTTCAGCACCGGTAGCGCCTCGACGACCGCCAATGCGTCACCGATCGTCACCCCGTTCAAATTGGCCTCGACGGCCACCATGCGCTTACGGTCGAGCCGTTCAACCTTGCCTTCCTCGGCGCCGAAGTCGATGTCGGCGACCGACGTCAGTGGCACCACGGCGCCGCTATCAGTACCCACCCTGAGATTGCGCAACGTTTCGAGATCGCCGCGCGCCGACTTGTCGAGCAGCACGCGGATCGGCACCAACCTGTCACCGAGATTGAACTGGGCCGAATTGGCATCGGTGTCGCCGAGCGTCGCAATGCGCGCCACCGTGCCGAGCGACACCACTGAAACCCCAAGCCGGGCGGCCTCGTCCATGCGCGGCTTGACCAGCAGTTCGGGCGCCAGCGGCGCCTGGTCGGACATCACGTTGGCCAGTTGCGGCAGCTTGCGCATTTCTTCTTCGAGTTGGCGCGCGGCCAGGTTCAGCTCTTCGGGATTGTTGCCGGCCAGGAATACCGACAGCTCCTTGCCGCCGGTATCCGAGGCGAAGCCAAACTGAATATCAGGTATGCCGGCCAGGATCGGCAGGGCCGACAGCTCGAACTCCTTGCGGTTGAGTTCGCGTTCGCTGCGCGGCACCAGCCGGATGATGAGTTCCATCTTGCTGGCATCGCCGGTGGTGGCCAACACGCTCGCCACTTCCTTACGCTGCTTCAGCTGCCTGACGATCTCGTCGGCAACACGCGTGGTCTCCTCGATCCTGGTGCCCGGCGGCAGCGTGATGTTGGCACTCGACACATTGCTGTCGGTGCCGGGCACGAAGCCGGTCGAAAGCTGCGTCAGCAAGAAGACGGAGCCGGCAAAGAACGCCCCAACAAGTGCGAAGGTCGTCTTGCGGTGATCGAGCGTCCAGCCGAGCACGGCGAGATAGCGCAGCGACATCCGCGAAGGTTTGGCGGCGTGATGGCCAGCAGGTTTCGGCTGCAGCAGATAGGCCGCCATCAGCGGCGTCAGCAGGCGTGCCACGACCAGCGAGATCATCACGGCAACGGCGACGGTGATGCCGAACTGGCGGAAATACTGGCCGACGGCGCCGCCGATGAAGCTGACCGGCGCAAATACCGCAACGATGGTCAGGGTCGTGGCAACGACCGCCAGGCCGATGGCGTCGGCGGCCTCGATCGAGGCGAGATATGGTCGCCTGCCCATGTCGACATGGCGCTCGATGTTTTCGATCTCAACGATGGCGTCGTCGACGAGGATACCAATGACCAGCGTCAGCGCCAGCAGGCTGACGCCGTTCAGCGTGTAGCCGAGCAGATCCATGACCGCGAAGGTGGGCAGGATCGACAGCGGCATGGCGACTGCGGCGATCAGCGTAGCGCGCCAGTTGCGCAGGAACAGGAACACAACGAGCACCGTCAGGCCCGCACCCTCGAGCAGCGCGGTCACAGCGGCGTTGTAGCTCTCAAGCGTGTATTCGACATTGGAGATCACCTCGTTGAAGGCGACCTCGGGCGTGCGCGTGGTGATTTCGCCAAGCCGCTTGGTCACTGCGTCGGCCACGGCAGTGTCGCTGTAGCCCTTGGCGCGGAAGACGGAGAAGCCGACCACGGCTTCGCCATTGTAGCGGGCGAAGCCGCGGGCCTCTGTCGGTCCGTCGGTGATCGTGGCGATGTCGCTGAGCTGTACCCAGCGTTTGCCTGGCAAGGAGACCGAAAGATTGAGCAGTTGGTCGAACGAGGTGACGCTGCCCAAAGTGCGGATCGACTGCTCCCTGTCGCCGATCTCGCCACGTCCGCCAGGGACGTTGACGTTGATGCCGCGTAGCGCGGTGTTGACCTGGTCGGCGGTAACGCCGAGCGCCAGCAGCCTGTCGGGATCGAGCGAGACCGTAATCTGGCGGTTGACGCCGCCGAACCGCTCGACCTTCTGGACGCCCGGCACGGCAAGGAGCTCGCGGCTGACCATGTCTTCGACGAACCACGACGCGTCAAGCACCGACATGTTGGGCGCCTGCATCGTGAAGTAGAGGATAGCACCGCCTTCGACGTCGACACGCGAGATGATCGGCTCCTGCACCGACTGCGGCAGGTCGGACCTGATCTGGCCGACCGACTCGCGGACGTCGTTGGTGGCGCGGTCCGGATTGACGCCGATCTTGAACTCGACCGTCGTTGTCGACACGCCGTCCTTGATCGTCGAGCGGATGTTCTTGACCCCGGCGAGCCCGGAGATCGACCCTTCGACCTTGCGGGTGATCTGGCTTTCCATCTCGGCGGGGGCAGCGCTTGGCTGCGTCACCGCAACCGTGACGATCGGAAACGACAGGCTCGGATTGGCGTTGACTGGCAGGCGCATGAAGGCGGCGATACCGGCCAGCGTCGCCACGACGAACAGGACGATGGTGGGTACCGGCTTGCGGATCGCCCAGGCGGATATGTTGCTGATCATGGCCTGACGCTTCCGGTCTTGGCACCGATGTCGGTAGTGGCTACCACATCGCCATCACGCAGCGAGGCTCCGGCCTTGGCGACGACGACATCGCCTTCCTTCAAGCCGGCGCGGATTTCCAGCCTGCCATTGTCGCGCATGCCGGTCTGGACCGGCCGCAGGTCGACCTTGCCGTTCTCGACAACGAACACGGCGGTCTTGTCCTTGCCGCCATAGACCAGCGCTGAATCGGCGATGACGATGGCCTCGCGCTTCGCCACCACGACCGCGGCGCGGGCGAAGGCGCCGGGAAATAGCGCCGTATCGGTCTCGAAGGCGATACGTGCCACGCCGAGGCGGGTTTCGCGGTCGATCTTCGGCGAGATCAGCCTGACCTTGCCCGGGATCTTGCCGTCCCTGCCCGGCAGGCTCACCGAAGCGGCCTGGCCGACGGCCAGTCGCGGCAGCTCGCGTTCGGGGATCTCGGCCGCCAGCTCGACCTCGCAGTCGCGGATCAGGCGGATCAGCGGGTCCGCGCCGGTCAGCGCGCCGGCATTGGCATTGCGTTCGGAAACGACACCGGCGACAGGCGCGACGATGACGTTGCGTTCGACCAGCCGGCGGGACTCGGTGAGCTGGGCCACGGCCTGGTCGACTTCGGCCTGTGCCAGGGCGACGCCCTGGCGCTCGACAGCCTCGGTGGATGCTCGGTCGGCGAAGGCTTGCGTCGACAGGGCGCCCGACTGCTTGAGTGGTGTCGCACGCTGCAGCGCGGCCAAGGCTTGCGCCGCCTTTGCCTGCTGCTGGGCGAGTGCTGCATTGGCCCGCGCCAGGCGGCCTTCGCTCTCGCGCAGTTGGTTGTCGCGCATCGCTGTGTCGAGCCGCACGAGAATCTGCCCGGCCTCGACGCGGTCGCCGACCTCGACGTCGACGCTTGCTATGCGCTGCTCCTGGAACGGCGCGCCGACGGCGACTTCCTCGCGCGCCGCGAGAACGCCGGTGAACGACAGCGTCCACTCGGTCATGTCGCTGGCAACGACGAAGGTCGACACTAGGCGCTTGGCGGTTTCGGCGGGCACGGCGGCATTGGCAGCACTGTCAGCTGCCACAGGCATGACTGCGCTTGCCAGCAGCGCCACGGCAATTGCCGCGATGCCCGCCCGGCGGTGAAGGGAGTGCGTCATTTGTACAAACTTTCCACAGTCAGATGTCTCCGAAGAACGGCTGCCGCCGGCAACCTCCAAGCCAGCGCAACATTATTCGATTGATCAATCTAATATTTGGGCCAGACCCGTTTTCATGACCTGCCAAATGACAGGGCACCATTGCAGCAATCTGTCGTGACGACTGCAGCCGCGAGTTTTGTGCTGGCGGAAGAGTTTTGGTGCCGAAACATCAAGGGCCGCGAAAAAACGCGAGGCGCCCAAGAGGGCGGCAGGACAGCTGATCAGCCGCCATACAAACAGCTCTGCTGTGCTGGCAGATTAGCAGGCACCGGCCATCGCCAGAGCGCCCACGCGCTCCGGCGAGCCCGTCTAAACTGGGTAGCTAGCTGCCGCTATTTCTTGAAGTAAATCGAGCTGGCGATTTCTTCGACTGCTGGCCAGGCCTGCTCGACCTGCGCTTCATCCATCCGCGAGACCATTCGCAGCACGCGCCCGTCTTCCTCGATCGCCACATGCTGCGAGAATTGCTTGGTCTTACCGTTCTCGATGACTGTTCCCTTAATCAGAGATCCTTCGATGTTGGCGAAATCGACAAGCTCGTGCGTCTCGATTTTTGCCGTTTCGAAGCCATCCGTCTCTTTCAGCGCGGCTTCCGCCGTACCCTTCAGCTCTACACCGGCCTGCGTGGTTGAATAGGCAACAATCACCGACGGCTGGATACCCTCAGGATCGGCATCCAAGTCGCCGGCCATCATCAAAACGCTCGAGCCGGCGAGCGTCTGGATGACGCGAAATGGCGCGACAACGTCGATGTCAAACGGAAGCGCTGAAAGCTGGTTAGTTTCCGTGGCCGGTTCGCCGGAACTGATCGACGCAAAGGCCTGCTTGACGTCTGCTGCAGCAAGCGCATTGGCCTGCAGGATCTGGAAGGTGACCATGACGGTCTTTTCGCCGCCATAAAGCGCCATCCATTTATCCAGTGTGATGCCGTTCGCCTCTTGGGTGCCATGCAGCAGCGGTACGGTGTTGCCGTCGTCGGTAGCGAGTTCTTCCCACCCAGTGATGACTATACCCTTCTGCGCAAAGCCGGCCGCAGCCGTGTCTTGATTGGCAAAAAGTGTTGCCAACTGTCCCATGGCCTCGGCAGGGAACTCCAAGATCAGAAAACTGCCTTGCTTTTCCTGATGGGCGAAGCCGGCGAAATCCGGGGCGGCAGCAAAGCCTTCGGGCGGCGTCATTGTGACCGTGGTTCCGGGTACGGCATGCCCTTCCTGCGCATGGACAGGCAGTACCGGGCCGAGCAACCCGGCCGCAAGTGAAACCATGCCGAGCCAGCGGCTGCAGCCGGCTTTCTTAAGCATCACGAATGCCATGCATTTCCCCTCTCGCTAACAAGCGCCCGCCAAATGCTGGCAGGTATCCTGCTACAGTTCCGCTGCAATGCAAAGAGTAGCAATGCCAGGCTATTCACCCGATGCTTATGACCAGAATTGCAGCGCTACGCTGAATTTTCGACTACTTCGAGAGGGCTGGACAGATCAGGGTCGATACGTGGATATAGCGAGCAGTCGAGGGCCGATTCTTGTCGATGACTGCGGACGAAATCGCCAGCCACCCCGCGCTGCAGGAATTGATCCGGCGGCAGTCGCAGGCATTGCTGATGGCCTACGAGGCCAATCCCCGGCAGTCATCCGTCTTCGCCACCCAGCAGCGCTGGCTGATGGGTCATATCGGCTTCGCCCTGTACTTCAAGCGCGAGGACGGCGAGCCAGGTCTGCTGACGTCGCGCTTCCTCGATATGACCCAGGCCTATGCGGTGGCGAGCCGCAACACCGCCGACGCCTTCATCAAGGAACTGCTCAACTACGGCTACATCGAGTATTGCCCGGAGACCGACGACCGCCGGGCACGGCCCGTACGTCCCTCTCAGTCGACGATCGATGCCATACACGGCTGGGTCATGGTGCATCTGGCGACGCTCGACGGCCTCGACGGCGGCCAGCGTCTGGCCACTTATCTCGCAACATCAGACGGTCTGGACCGCATCGAGCCACTGATCTGCGACGGGCTGTTGTCTTCGCATGCTATCCGCGAGCCGGCCGACACCTTTTCGCTGTTCACCTGGCTCAACAATGGCGGCATCATCATGGACCGGCTGATCGCCGGGCTGGAAGAAGCCACCACCAATGCCGAGCAGCTGTCGACGAGCATCACCTCGATCACCGAAATGGGCTTGTGGCTGCAATTGTCGCGCTCGCATCTCGCCCGCAAGTTGCGCGAGGCCGAGAGCCTGGGCAGCATCGGCTGGCGCGGAAAGCGCGGCAGTTCGGTGATGTGGGTTTCCAGGGGATTCCTCGGCGAAATCGCCGCAGCACAGGCGGCCAAGCTCGCCGTGATCGACGCGGCGTACGAGGCCAGCCTTTCGCCGAAAATCGGCTAAGCACCCGCAATAACGGCCGAAATTCCTCCCAATAATAGTCAGCCTCTAACAATTGACCCCTTTTTTCGGCGGGCATAGGGTCCCGCTCATCCCGGCGCTTGGGGTTTTTGGGCGGGCGCCGGAGCTGAACTTAGCAGCCGATGTGAACTGCGCCGACAGCACCTGTCGCGGCGCCGGCGGAGCCTTGCGCGCCGCCGGTTGCCGGTTTGCGTCCGCGAGACGAGGAAGACCAAGTGAGCAGCAAAAGCCGCAGCCGACATGAAGCCGGGCAGCATGACCGTGCAACCAAGGGTTTCGCAGCACCTTCCCGCTATGGCCTCTACCGCGCCGCGCTTTTGACCTGCACCGCGCTCGTGGCACCACTGGTGATGACCGCCGCGGTGGGTCCGGCTGTTGCCCAGACCACGGGCGCCAATGGCGGCAATGGCGGCAAGGGCTCGGGCACCCGGGCCGGCGGTACCGGCATGGGCGCTGTACTTGCGGCCGGTGGTGGCGGCGGTGCCGGCGGTCAGTCGGGCAACGGACAGCCTTCCGGCAGCAATGGCGGCAACGGCGGCACCAACGGCTTTGGCGGCGGCGGCGGCGGTGCCGCCGACAGCGGCGCTGGTGGTGGCGCCGGTTACAACGGCGCTGGCGGCGGTGGTGGTGGTGGCGGCGGCGGCGCGGGGTTGGTGATCAACTCGGGCAACATTACCGTCAGCCAGGACTCGACTGGCGGCAAAGGCGGCAAGGGTGGTTACGGCGGCGTCCAGATTAGCGACACCTCGATCGCCGGCGGCGGTGGTGGCGGTGGCGGCGGCAGTGGCATTGTAGTCGGCGGCACCAGCGGTTCGACAACCGTAACGGTTGGCGCCGGCGTGTTCGTGCGTGGCGGCCTGGGTGGTGAGGGGGAAGCCGGCAACTCGAATGGCGGTCCAGGTGGAGCACTGTACCCACGCGATCATGGCGGCGGCGGTAGTGGTGGCCATGGCATCTCGGTCGCCGACCCGAATGGCGCAACGATCATCGTCAATGGCGATGTCTCTGGCGTCGAAGGTGCTGCCGGCGGCGGCTGGAATGGCAACAGGGCGGCGAGCGGCGCCAGCGGTGTCGGTATTCGCGGCCAGAACCTGAACATCACCATCGGCACCGCGGGCGCTATCAGGCGCACGCTCAGCGGGCAGGACGCGATCTACATCACCGGCGGCACCAACAGCATCAACAGCCTGGGTTCCGCCCCCAACCAGGGCACGGTGCAGGGTGCGATCCATCTCGGCGCCGGCGTCACGACGATCTCGGGCACCTATTCCTACGGCACCAGGCCGACCTGGGTCCTGATCGACGGCGGCGCCGAAATGAAGGTGCAAGGCGCCAGTTCCGCCAACAACGCCAGGTCCATCTACGACCTGAAGAACTATGGCCTCGTCACCGTCGACACCGGCAGGTCGCTCAGCCTGGACATGGGCACCAACTTCGCGACGATGAACATCGCCTCGGCCGCAACGCTCGAAACGACAAATGGCGGCTTCCTCAACAACGGCACCGTCAATGTCGCCGACACCGGCACCGTCAACGCTGCCGGCGGATGGACGAACGAAACCGGCGCGGCACTGAACTTCAACGGCCGCGGCACGCTGTCGGGCGGCTGGGGCCAGTTCGTCAATCGCGGCAGCGTCAACGTGAAGGCCGGCGACGTCACCGCCAGCAACGTCACCTTCAGCAACAACGGCACGATGTCGCTGACCGGCGGCAACCTGACCGGCATCGGCGAGTTGACCAACGGCGCGGGCGGCACCATCGACATCAGCGCGGGGCGCACGCTTTCGCTCGCCACCCTGACCTCGAGCGGCGGCAGCGCCACCGGCGCCGGCACCATCGATGCGTCGACCGCCTTCAACTTCAACGCCGGGTCCTACGCGACGAAACTCACCGGCACGGCAGTGCTCAACAAGATCGGCGCCGGCACGGTCACCCTGACCGGCACCAACACCTACACCGGCGGCACCAACATCTCGGGCGGCACGCTGTCGGTGGCTTCAGTCGCCAGCCTCGGCAACGGCGCGCTGAGCTTCAGCGGCGGCACGCTGCATGCCACCGCGTCCTTCGCCACCGGCCGCGACGCGACCCTCGGCGCCAGCGGCGGTGGGCTTTCGGCGGATGCCGGCATGACGCTGACCTATAACGGCCTGCTCAGCGGCGCTGGCGCGCTGAGCACATCAGGCGACGGCACGGTGGTGCTCGGCGCCGCCAACACCTATGCCGGCGGTACCGCGGTCAACGCCGGCACGCTCAGGCTCGGCACCGGCGGCAGCCTGCTGTTCGGCAAGGATCTTTCCGTCGCCTGGGGCGCCACCTTCGATCTCAACAGCAAGGCCCAGACCATCGGCAGGCTGACCGGCACCGGCGCGGTCGAGATCGGCGCCGGCGCCCTGACCGTCGGCCAGGGCGAAGTCTCCTCGACCTTCGCCGGCGCTACCTCGGGCTCCGGCTCGCTGACCAAGGTGGGCAGCGGCATGCTCACGCTCACAGGGGTCAATACGCATAGCGGCGGCACCACTTTGAGCGGCGGACAATTGCAGATCGGCGATGGCGGCACATCAGGCTCGCTCGCCGGCAATGTCGAGCTGGCCAGCAGCACCACGCTGTCGTTCAACCGCGCCGGCACGCTGACCTTCGGTGGCGTCATTTCCGGCGGCGGCACGGTGACCATGCTGGGTAGTGGCACCACGATCCTCGCCGCCGACAACACCTATGCCAACGGCACCGAGATCTACTCAGGCACGCTCCAGCTCGGCAATGGTGGGACCACCGGCTCCGTCCTTGGTTCGATCAGCAACTACAACGGCACGCTCGCCGTCAACCGCTCCGACACCTATACACTTGCCAACAGCATCTCCGGCAATGGCGGCTTCAGCCAGAACGGCACCGGCAAGACGATCCTGACCGGCCTCAATTCCTTCCTCGGCGGCATCGCCGTGAATGCCGGTACCCTTGCCATCCGCAACGCTTCTTCGCTCGGTGGCGGTTCGAACGCCATCGATGTCGCGGCCAACGCGACGCTCGAGATCGACGGTGAAATGTCGATCGACACACGCGCGTTGAGGCTCAATGGTATCGGCGCCAACGGCAAGGGCGCCCTGCACACGGTCTCCGGCGAAAGCAGTGCCATGGCCCGGGCTAGCCTGAGCGGCACCGCACTGGTCCTGACTGAAGCGGGCACCGGCTTCGTGTTCTTCGGCGGCGTAGACGGCAACGGCCACCGGCTGACCGTCAACGGCAGCGGCCGAACCGGCATCTGGGGCCTGAGCGGCACCGGCACCGAGCTTGTGAAGACCGGCTCCGGCAGGCTCCTCATGCGCGGGCCCAGCACTTACACAGGCGGCACTTACATCGATGGCGGCACCGTCGAGGTTGACGGAAGCGGAGGACTCGGCACCGGCACCGTCACCTTCGGCGGCGCAGCAACCCTGCACGGCACCAATGCCTGGCTCGAGAATGCTTTCGATCTCGACGCTGCCGCCACGCTCGATACCGACACCTACCTGCTGCTCAACGGCGCGATCAGCGGCTCGGGCAGCCTTGTCAAGACCGGGTCGGGCGAGCTGACCCTCAATGGCATCAACAGCTACTCCGGCGGAACGACCATCTCGGCGGGCAAGCTTATCCTCGGCAACGGCGACCCCGCCACGCTCGGCAGCGGCTCGGTCGTCAACAACGCGATGCTGGTACTCAACCGCGACGGCGACTTCACCCTCGGCAACAGCTTCTCCGGCACAGGCACCCTGGAGAAGTACGGCTACGGCACGTTGACGCTGAGCGGCGCCAACACAATGTCCGGCACCACGTCGCTTTTCGGCGGCACGTTGCAGATCGGCGATGGCACTTCGGGCGGCGGCATCGGCAGCAGTTCGATCGTCGCCCTGAACGACAGCACACTTGCCTTCAACAGGTCGAACCAGGTGACCTTCGATGGCATCCTGTCCGGGACGGGTGGTCTCGCGCAGAAGGGCAGCGGCACCACGGTGCTGTCGGGCGAGAACAGCTACACCGGCCCGACCAGCGTCATCGGCGGCACGCTGCAGGTCGGTGACGGCGCTACGTCAGGCAAGCTGGGTTCGGGCAACGTCCAGAACGCCGGTATCCTTGCCTTCAACCGCTCCGACATCGTCACCGTCGCCAACGCCATCTCGGGCACCGGAACGTTCGAGCAGGCCGGCTCCGGCACCACCATTATCACAGGCACCAGCAGCTACACCGGCGCGACAAAGGTTTCCGCCGGCAAGCTGGTCGTCAACGGCTCGATCGCGTCGTCCTCCAGCGTCACGGTCGATGCCGGCGCGACCATCGGCGGCAGCGGCACCATCGCCGACGCAACGATCTACGGCACGCTCTCGGCCGGCAACAGCCCAGGCACGTTGACCGTCGATGGCGACCTTACCCTCGATGGTGGCTCGACCAGCGTCTTCGAGCTCGGCACGCCGGGCGTTGTCGGCGGCCCGACCAACGACCTCGTCGTCGTCAATGGCAACCTGACGCTGGGCGGCACGCTGGAGACGCCCGACGCGGTGACCGGCTACTACCGACTGTTCAACGTTTCTGGCGTGGTCACCGGATCGTTCCACACGCTTCCCACCGACGCCTTCATCAGCACGGCAGTCGCCAACCAGGTCAACCTGCTCATCCGCAACAACAACCAGCTGCTGCAGTTCTGGGACGGCTCGGATACTTCAGGCAACGGCACGGTCGACGGCGGCACCGGCACCTGGAACGCGTCGAACGGCAACTGGACCGGCGCGCCCGGAGAAGCCACCATCAACGAAGGCTGGCGCGGCGAGGTTGGCGTGTTCGCCGGCACGGCCGGCACGGTCAATGCCTATGGCACGCTGGCCTTCCAGGGCCTGCAGTTCTCGACCGACGGTTACCAGCTCGTCGGCGGCATCCTCGCTCTGTCGGGCAATCCGTTCGGCAATGAAAAGGCGAGCTTCATCAACACCGACAACGGCGTGACGGCCACGATCGCGTCCATCATCGCCGACGGCGACATGACCGAACTCGACAAGCTCGGCCTCGGCACGCTGATCCTGACCGGCGACAACACTTACACCGGCAAGACCACCATTTCCGCAGGCACCTTGCAGCTCGGCGATGGCGGCACGTCGGGCTCCGTTACCGGCGACATCGTCAACAACAGCGTGCTTGCCTTCAACCGCTCCGACGACGCCCTCGTCATCGGCGGCTACATCGGCGGAACCGGGCGCGTCGAGCAGAACGGCGACGGCACCACCACCCTGACTTCCGCCAACTATTACACCGGTGGCACGACGATCAACGCCGGCACCTTGCAGATCGGCAATGGCGGCTCGATCAAGGGCGACGTGCTCAACAACAGCAAGCTGGTCTTCAACAATACGGAGGCCAACGGTGAGTTTGCCGGCGACATCACCGGTACCGGCACGGTGACCCTCACCGGCAACAGCATCGTCATGATGAGCGGCGACATCAACCACTCCGGCGGTACGACGATCGACAGCGGCAGCGTCCTGCAGATCGGCAAATCCGAGACAAGCGGCACGCTGTCGGGCAACGTCAGCAACGCCGGTCAATTGGTGTTCGACAGGTCCGACGACACCTCCTTTGACGGCGACATCTCAGGCTCGGGCGACTTCAAGAAGTACGGTGCCGGCAAACTTACGCTGTCGGGCGACAGCAGTGGCTATGACGGCATCGTCTACTCGCTTGCCGGAACGTTGCGGCTTGAAAACAGCCTCGCCGCCGGCACCGGCTACATCATGATGTTCGGCGGCGCCCTCGACTACGGTGCCGATGTCGACCTCGCCAACATCATGACCCTGCAGCAGGACAACACCGTGCTGTCGGTCGCCTCCGGCACCGCCACGCAGTCGGGCGTCATCCTGGCGGGCGGCGGCGTGCCACGCGCCGTCGAAAAGACCGGCGCCGGCACCCTCATCGTTACGGGCATGCAGAATGGCATCGAGACCACGGTCAGCGCAGGCACGCTCAAGGCAGGCAATGCGGACGCATTCGACCTCACGAGCGCGATGACCGTCAAGGCCGATGCCACGCTTGACCTCGACGGCTATGACCAGCGGATCGGCTCGCTGGCAGGCGCTGGTTCGGTCACGCTGGGCGTGGCCAGGCCGCTCTGGGGCTCACCGCAAGAAGTTACGCTGACGACGGGCGGCAACGACGGCTCGACCATTTTCTCCGGCTCGATTTCCGGCGCCGGCAACCTGTCCAAAGTCGGCACTGGCGTCTTCACCCTGAGCGGCACCAACAGCTACACCGGCAAGACCTGGCTCGATGGCGGCACTCTCAAGGCCGGTGCCACCAACAGCTTCTCCTCGGCCAGCGCGGTTGAAGTCGCCAGCGGCACGGAACTCGATCTCGACGGCTTCGACCAGGTCATCGGATCTCTCGCCGGTGCGGGCACGGTTTCGCTTGGCGCCGGCACCCTGACCACAGGCGGCAACAACGATTGGACCGACTTCTCCGGCGTCATCAATGGCACCGGCGGCCTGACCAAAAAGGGTTCTGGCACTTTCACCCTGTCAGGTTCCAACACATACACCGGCGCAACCAAGATCGATGCCGGTACGCTGAAGGCGGGCGCTGCGAACACGATCGCCTCGGCCAGCGCCGTCGGCGTCGCCTCGGGCGCCACCTTCGACCTCGACGGCCACAACCAGACCATTGCCTCGCTGGCCGGCGCCGGCAACGTCAAGCTCGGCGCCGGCACGCTGACATCGGGCGACGGCAACGACACCGAATTTTCGGGCATCATGTCGGGCACCGGCGGCTTGGCCAAACAAGGCACCGGCAAGCTAACTATCTCAGGCGACAACACCTACACCGGCACGACCTCGGTCAAGGCGGGCGAGCTCCAGGTCAACGGCAAGCTCGCCGACACCGCCGTCACCGTCGACAGCGACGCGACCTTGTCCGGCTCGGGCACCATCGCAGGCAGCGTCACCGTCTCCGACGGCGGCCATATCGCTCCCGGCGCCGGCAAGGGCACGCTATCAGTCGGCTCACTCAGCCTGTCCAATACCGCCAATCTCGATTTCGAACTGGGCGCCCAGAGCGACCGCATCGACGTCGACGGTGACCTTGTCCTCGACGGCATCCTCAATGTCAGCGGCGGCAACGACTTCGGCGCCGGCATCTACCGCCTGATCAACTATGGCGGCACGCTTACCGACAACGGACTGGTCATCGGCGCCGTGCCCGGCGCCTTCCAGGCCAGCGACCTCACCATCCAGACTGAGGTGGCCAAGCAGATCAACCTGATCAACACCGGTGGTACGGCGCTCACCTTCTGGGATGGCGGCGCCAGTGGCAATCTCAACAACGGCACCGTCGACGGCGGCGACGGCACATGGAGCGCCGCAAGCGGCAACTGGACCCGACAGGACGGCGACTTCAACGCGCCAATGGCGCCGCAACCGGGCTATGCCATCTTCCAGGGCACGGCCGGAACCGTCACCGTCGACAGCAGCCAGGGCGCCATTGCGGTTACCGGCATGCAGTTCGCCACCAGCGGTTACACCATCAAGGGCGACGCGATTGGCCTTCATGACGCCGCAACCACCATCCGCGTCGGCGACGGCACGGTTTCAAGCGCGGGCACAACGGCCACGATCGAATCCGAGCTCACCGGTACCGGCGGACTGGTCAAGGACGACTACGGAACGCTCGTGCTCGGCGGCGCCAACAGCTACACCGGCGGCACGACGATCAAGGGCGGCACGCTGTCGATCTCGTCAGACGGCAATCTCGGTGCGGCTTCGGGCGGGCTCACCTTCGTTGGCGGCATCCTCACCAACACCGCCGCCATGACCACCGCCCGCGACATCGAGCTGCGCCTTGCCGGCGGCACGTTCGACACCCAGGCCAACCTCACCGCATCTGGCACGATCTCCGGCCAGGGAAAGCTGACCAAGACCGGTTCGGAGACGCTGACGCTGACCGGTACCAACAGCTATGCCGGCGGCACCAGGATCAGCGCCGGCACGCTGCAGATCGGCAGCGGTGGTACGGCAGGCTCCATTGTCGGCAACGTCGAGAACAATGCCGTGCTTGCCTTCAACAAGTTGGATCTCCTGACCGTCGCCGGCGCGATCTCCGGCAGCGGCGCGGTCAAGCAGATCGGATCCGGCAAGACGGTCCTGATGGGCACCAACAGCTACAGCGGCGGCACGACCATCTACGCCGGCACGCTCTCCGGCTCGGCCACCAGCTTCGGCAGCGGCGCGATCCTCAACGACGCCGCCTTCATCATCGACCAGGCCACCGATGCCAGCTTCGCCAATGCCATCAACGGCGCCGGCAGCTTCACCAAGTCGGGCGCGGGCGCGCTCACCCTGACCGGTACCAGCCTGCTCTCGGGTGACACATCAGTCAGCGCCGGCAAGCTTTCGGTGAACGGTTCGCTCGCCAAGTCGGCGGTGACGGTCGCCTCGGGCGCGACCCTCGGCGGCACCGGCATCATCGGCAAGCTCACGGCGCTGTCCGGCTCGACCGTCAACGCGGGCAGCTCGATCGGCACGCTCAGCGTCACGGGTGACGCCAGCTTCGCCGCTGGCTCGACCTTCCAGGTCGATGTCGACACGACCAAGTCGGACAGGCTCTCCGTCGCCGGCAAGGCGACGCTCTCGGGCGGCACCGTCCAGGTGCTGGCCGGCAGCGGCAACTACGCACCGTCGACGCAATACACCATCCTGACCGCGGCAACCGGCGTGCTCGGCCAGTTCGCCTCTGTCACCAGCAACCTCGCCTTCCTGACGCCCACGCTGACCTACACCAGCAACGCCGTCGGCCTGTCGCTCGACCGCAACGACATCAAGTTCACCGACATCGCCGCGACCCGCAACCAGTTCGCCGCCGGCGGGGCGGCCGACAAGCTGGGCAACAAGCACGCGATCTACAAGGCGATCGTCAATCTCGACAAGGACGCGGCGCGCAAGGCCTTCGACGCGCTGTCGGGCGAGATCCACGCCTCAGTCGGCGGCATGCTCGTCGAGGACAGCCGCTTCCTCGCCGGTGCCGCCAACGACCGTATCCGCGCTGCCTTCGGCGACATCGGCACGGCAGCCCTGCCCGTCATGGCCTATGGCCCCGACGGCGCCGAGATCGCCGAGGCGACGACCGAGCGGATGGCGTTCTGGGGCCAGGCTTATGGCTCGTGGGGCAAGACCGGCAGCGACGGCAACGCAGCAGGCTTCGGCCGCACCACCGGCGGCTTCATCGGCGGTCTCGACGCCGGCATCGGCGACAACCTGCGCCTCGGCGCCTTCGCCGGCAACAGCAACAGCAGCTTCGATGCCGATGACCGCGCATCTTCGGGCAACAGCGGCGCCTACCATGCCGGCGTCTTCGCCGGCGGCCGGTGGCAGGCGTTCAGCCTGCGCGCTGGTGCGGCCTATAGCTGGAGCGACATCGAAACCAGCCGCACCGTGGCCTTTGCCAACTTCAAGGACAAGCTGACCGCCAGCTATGACGCCGGCACCACCCAGGTCTTCGGCGAGGCGAGCTACCGCCTGCAGCAGGGCGACGCCATCGTCGAGCCCTTCGCAGCGCTTGCCTACATCAACGTCAGGACCGATGGCCTCAGCGAAAAGGGCGGCCAGGCGGCGTTGACCGTATCGGCATCGACCACCGAGACAACGTTTACGACGCTCGGCGTGAGGGCCAGCACCGACATCGTCATTCGCGGCATGGATGCCAAGCTGAATGGCATGGTCGGCTGGCGCCACGCCTTCGGCGACGTCACACCGCTGACCGCTGCCGCCTTCAAGGGCGGCGCCGCCTTCACCGTAGCCGGCGCGCCGATCGCCACCAACACGGCGATTGTCGAAGCGGGCCTGGATCTGACGCTGACGCCCGACGCCACGCTCGGCCTCGCCTACACCGGCCAGTTCGGCTCCGGCGCCGTCGACCAGAGCTTCAGGGCCAATCTCGGCGTGAGCTTCTGATCATAGGGGCGGCGGCACACGCCGCTCCTATCTTCCAAGCCATCCATTCAATGAAATGCGCCAACCGCGACACAGCCCCATCTGTTGACAGGGTTGATCATCATGTCGCCGAGGGGTTTCCTCCTCAGGTGCTCGGCTGCCATCATCATTCCATGTAGGTACTACGCGGCCTGGTGGTACATCGTTGGTTCAAACACAGGCTGGCTGTAGCAGAACGACGGCACAGGAACGCGCTTCTTATCAGTAGCCGGGAAAACGGGGCTGTCTCATGGCATTCCACTGTGCTGATTTCTATGATGCAGAGCTAGCACGGCATAACCGGCATCTGCTGGCTGCCGCCTGCGTCGGCATGTTCGACCGGGTGCTCGATATCGGTTGTGGGGCGGGGCAAACCACGCGTGAGGCCGCGCGTGCCGCAGTCCAAGCGAACGTGGTCGGCGTGGATATTTCTGCCGATATGCTTGAGATCGCGCGGCGTCGCAGCGCCGAAGCAGGGCTGCACAACGTCACGTTTGACCTGGCCGACGCGCAACACCACGACTTCCCGGTTGCCGGCTTCGATCTATGCATCAGCCGGTTCGGCGTGATGTTTTTTGCCGATCCCGCGGCGGCATTTGCCAATATCGCTCGGGCAATGCGCCCGGGCGGCCGTCTTGCCTGGATGGTGTGGCAAAGCCAGGAGCAAAACACGTGGTCGGGCGCCATCCGCCAAGCACTGGCCCCGGGAGGCACGATTTCCGCCGACGCCGGCAAGGCGTTTTCGCTTGGCGACCCTGCCATCGGCATCGACATTCTGAGCACGGCCGGCTTCGCCTCGATCGACTTCGCCGAGGTGCAAGAACCGGTCTTCTACGGGCCAGACGTCGATGCCGCGTTCGATGCGCTCAGCGGCCTCTACATGGTGAAGGACGCACTCGCACGCACCGATGAGCCACCTGACTGGCCGCTCCAGCGGCTGCGCAATTTGCTGGACGCACATATGACGACTGACGGCGTACTTTTCGACTCGCGCGCGTGGATCATCAGCGCCGAGCGGGTGGATGACTAGCGTTGTTGCCAGTGCGATCGCCCACCCACTCAGGATAGGCAGGTCGCGATAGACCAACGAATGAATGCCCGAACTGAGATCAGGACGGAAACCGGAGGCGTCGCCGACAGGACGGCGGCGCAGAACCGGCGCATAAATCGTCAAATTAGCGGCGGCACAGCGCGACGGCCACATCGTCCAGTACAGATACCAAGCTCCATGATCAGCTTTGGCGAATGACCTGCCACTTTTATGGTCACATTGGTAAAGTGCGCGCAGATTAGGCGAAATGCGTTGTGCATCGCTCAACGTTCCGGCACTGCCGTTAGCGGCGGCTGCGTGAACTGGAGATCCACTCCCGCTCTATCAGGCTGATAATGCGAACTATTTTGTCTTCCAATCTCAGTGCCACTCAACTGGCACGGTGGTTGCTTTGCATATTGCGGTGCAACGTAACCACGGGAGACTGGAAGAATGAGGGGACATCTAGCGACTTGGGCCAACACTGTCGTGGCCGGCGCCTTCGCCGCAGGAATCAGTATCACCATGCCAGCGGCGGCGGACGACACGATCAAGGTCGGCGTGCTGCATTCGCTGTCGGGCACGATGGCGATCTCGGAGACCACGCTGAAAGACACCATGCTGTTCCTGATCGAGGAGCAGAACAAGAAGGGCGGCCTGCTTGGCAAGAAGCTCGAAGCGGTGGTGGTCGACCCGGCTTCCGACTGGCCGCTGTTTGCCGAAAAGGCGCGCCAGCTGATCGAGCAGGACAAGGTCGCAGCCGTGTTTGGCTGCTGGACGTCATCGTCGCGCAAATCCGTGCTTCCGGTGTTCGAGGAACTGAACGGCCTGCTGTTCTACCCTGTTCAGTACGAGGGCGAGGAAAGCCAGCGCAACGTCTTTTACACCGGGGCCGCTCCCAACCAGCAGGCGATCCCTGCGGTCGACTATCTGATGAGCGAAGATGGCGGCTCGGTGAAGCGCTGGGTGCTGGCGGGCACCGACTACGTCTATCCGCAAACGACCAACAAGATCCTCAAGGCCTATCTGGAATCGAAGGGTGTCGCGGGCGAAGACATCATGGTCAACTACACGCCCTTCGGCCATTCCGACTGGCAGACGATCGTCTCCGACATCAAGAAGTTCGGCTCCGCCGGCAAGAAGACGGCTGTCGTGTCGACCATCAACGGCGATGCCAACGTGCCGTTCTACAAGGAGCTCGGCAACCAGGGCGTCAAGGCCGAGGACATTCCCGTCGTGGCGTTTTCGGTCGGTGAAGAAGAACTCGCCGGGCTCGATACCACGCCGCTGGTCGGGCATCTCGCAGCCTGGAACTATTTCCAGTCGGTCGATGCGCCCGCCAACGCCGAATTCATTGACGCCTGGAAGGCCTACACCAAGAACGACAAGCGGGTGACCAACGATCCGATGGAAGCCCATGTCATCGGCTTCAACATGTGGGTCAAGGCGGTCGAAAAGGCCGCTACCACCGATCCCGACGCCGTCATCGACGCCATCGTCGGCGTTTCGGTTCCCAACCTGACCGGCGGCTTCTCAACGATGATGCCGAACCACCACATCACCAAGCCGGTGCTGATCGGCGAAATCCAGGCCGACGGCCAGTTCGAAACGGTCTGGGAAACGCCGGGCCTGGTGGTCGGCGACGAATGGTCGGACTACCTGCCCGACTCCAAGAGCCTGATCGCCGATTGGCGCGCACCGATGTCCTGCGGCAACTTCAACGTTGCGACAGGCAAATGCGGTGGCAAGGCGGGCACGACGAACTGACCCTTCCAAGTGCTGCATGGTCCCGGGCGGTCCGCCCGTCCGGGACCCGGTCAACGATCCTCCTGAACCGGTGCTCTACATGGGTTTTCTTCGTAACGTGGTCGCGGCGGGCCTGATGCTGGCGGCAACACTTGTCTGCGCTGCCGCGGACGAAGCCGAATTGCGCCAGCTTGTCGCCAAATTCGCGGACGCCAACAATTTCCAGGCGACCGAGGCTGTGGTGCGTGAACTCGGCGCCACCGGGTCCCCCGCCGTCGAAGGACTTCTCACCGCGCTGTCGCAAGGCTCCCTTTATGTCCGCAAGGCCGACGATGCGATCTTCGTCGGCGACGAGGTCGGCCCTGATATCAAGCTACGCGATCCGTTGAACGGCGAAGCTGTGGGCACGGTCGCAAAGGCTGGCCTGACCAAGATCAAGGTCAACAACACGCTGCGTCGTGTCATTCGCGACGCGCTCGGTGGGCTGACACTAGGCTCGAACGACCCGGCCGTGCGGCTCGCGGCGGCAGATACGATGTTCAAGAATCCCGATCCGGCCACCATCGCGGCACTCGACGCCGCGATCGCCGGTGAAGCGGTGGACAGCGTCAAGGCCCGGCTCGAGCAGGCGCGGGCCTCGGCGGTATTGCTGTCCGACCTCGGCGAAGCCGATAAAATGGCGGCCATCGACATATTGTCGAGCCGCGCCGACCAGGATTCGCTGTCGCAGCTCTCCAGATTCCAGGCAAGCGCGGAAGGCCCGCTCCGGGCTTCGGCCGCAGCGGCCGTCGCTACAATCGACCAGAGCCTGGCATTGTGGCAGGTCGGCCAGAACGTCTGGTACGGCATCTCGCTCGGCTCGGTGCTGTTGCTTGCGGCCATCGGCCTCGCCATCACCTTCGGCGTCATGGGCGTCATCAACATGGCGCATGGCGAGATGGTGATGCTCGGCGCCTACACCACCTTCGTCGTTCAGCAGGTGATCCGCGACACAGCTCCCGGCCTGTTCGACTGGTCACTCGCCATCGCGCTGCCGATGGCCTTCCTGGTTTCAGGCGCCGTTGGCCTTGCCATCGAGCGCGGGGTCATCCGCTTCCTCTATGGCCGACCGCTGGAGACGCTGCTGGCCACCTGGGGTGTGTCGCTGATCCTGCAGCAGGCGGTCCGGACGATCTTTGGTCCGACCAACCAGGAAGTCGGCACACCGACATGGATGTCGGGCTCGTTCCAGCTCGGCCAGCTCGCCATCACCTGGAACCGGCTGTGCATCGTCGTCTTTTGCCTCGCGGTGTTTGCGCTGCTGCTCCACGTCATGAAGCGCACGCCCTGGGGACTGCAGATGCGGGCCGTTACCCAAAACCGCCGCATGGCCGCCTCGATGGGCATCCGCACCCCCAGGGTCGACGCACTGACGTTCGCGCTCGGCTCGGGCATCGCCGGTATCGCCGGCGTCGCGCTCAGCCAGATCGACAATGTCTCGCCCAATTTCGGCCAGGGCTACATCATCGACAGCTTCATGGTCGTGGTCTTTGGCGGCGTCGGCAATCTCTGGGGCACCTTTGTCGGTGCCATGTCACTCGGCATCCTGAACAAGTTTCTCGAGCCCTATACCGGGGCGGTCCTCGGCAAGATCATGGTGCTGGTGCTGATCATCCTGTTCATCCAGAAGCGCCCGCGCGGTCTGTTCGCGCTCAAAGGCCGGGCGGTGGAGGCATGATCTCGCAACGCTTCTTCGCCGCTGGGGCAGACCGGCGCATCGCCATCACCATATCGATCCTGATCGGTGTCGCCGTGATCGTGCCCACTCTCAACATCGCCGTGGCGCCGGACAGCGCGTTCCATGTGCCGAGCTACCTGGTGGCGCTGGTCGGCAAGTACCTCTGCTATGCGCTGCTGGCGCTGGCGCTCGATCTGGTCTGGGGCTTTTGCGGCATCCTCTCGCTCGGCCACGGCGCGTTCTTCGCTCTCGGTGGCTATGCGATGGGCATGTATCTGATGCGCCAGATCGGCGATCGCGGCGTCTACGCCAATCCGCTTCTGCCCGATTTCATGGTCTTCCTCAACTGGAAGGAGTTGCCCTGGTTCTGGCACGGCTTCGACCATTTCTGGTTCGCCGCCCTGATGGTGATGGCGGTGCCGGGGCTGCTTGCCTTTGTCTTCGGTTGGTTCGCTTTCCGCAGTCGCGTGACCGGCGTCTACCTGTCGATCATCACCCAGGCGATGACCTATGCGCTGCTGCTTGCCTTCTTCCGCAACGACATGGGCTTTGGCGGCAACAACGGGCTCACCGATTTCAAGGACATCCTCGGCTTCAACGTGCAGGCCAACACCACGCGTTCGGCCCTGTTTGCCGCAAGTGCCGCGACGCTGGCGCTCGGCGTATTCGTCACCTGGCGCATCATTGGCTCCAGGTACGGCAAGCTGTTGATGGCGGTGCGCGACGCCGAAAGCCGCACGCGCTTCCTCGGCTGGCGGGCAGAAAACGTCAAGCTGTTCGCTTTCACCGTTTCCGCCGTCATGGCCGGCATCGCAGGCGCGCTCTACGTGCCACAGGTCGGCATCATCAATCCAGGCGAGTTCGACCCAGCCAACTCGATCGAGGTCGTGGTCTGGGCCGCCGTCGGCGGGCGCGGCACCATCGTCGGGCCCATCATCGGCGCGGTGCTGGTCAACGCCGGCAAGAGCTGGTTCACCGGCGCCCTGCCGGAGTTCTGGCTGTTTGCGCTCGGCGGCCTGTTCATTGCCGTCACCTTGTTCCTGCCAAGCGGCATCGTCGGCATGTGGGACAGTTGGCAGGCCAAGCGGAGCGGTCGTAAGGCGGCAGCCGATGCGGCCGATGCCACCGCCGTACCCGAAATGGCCATCGCGCCTGCGGCGATCGTCAGAGGGGGGCGTCCTGCTGCCGGCGCTGCGCCAGAACCGCAGCCGGCGGAGTGAGGCCATGAGCAAGGCAAACACCATCCTCTATCTCGACGGCGTGTCGGTGTCCTTCGACGGCTTTCGCGCCATCAACAACTTGTCTCTGGTGCTCGACAAGGGCGAGATGCGCGCCATCATCGGCCCCAACGGCGCCGGCAAGACGACCATGATGGACATCGTGACCGGCAAGACCCGGCCCGATGCCGGCGAGGTCTATTTCGACGGCAATGTCGACCTCACCCGCCACGACGAGGCCGACATCGCCATGCTGGGCATCGGCCGCAAGTTCCAGAAGCCGACAGTGTTCGAAAACCATTGCGTCGAAGACAATTTGCTCCTGTCGCTGAAGGGCCCCCGCTCGATCCTGCCAGCGCTGTTCAGCCGCCGCTCGACCGCCGAAAACAAGCGCATCGACGACATCTTCGACATCATCCGGCTGGGCCACCGGCGCGGCGACCTTGCCGCCAGCCTGTCGCATGGCCAGAAGCAATGGCTTGAGATCGGCATGCTGCTTGCCCAGGACCCCAAGCTTTTGCTGGTCGACGAGCCGGTAGCCGGCATGACCGACGCCGAGACCGAAGAGACAGCCCGGCTGCTCAAGCAGATCGCCGAGACCCATTCGGTGATCGTCGTCGAGCACGACATGCACTTCGTCCGCGAGCTCGGCGTCAAGGTGACGTGCCTGCACGAGGGCTCGGTGCTGTCGGAAGGCTCGCTGGATTTCGTCTCCGCCGACGAACGTGTCGTCGAAGTCTATCTGGGGCGTTGACGATGTCGTTGCGGGTGGACCTACAGGTACTTCAGTGGCGACCACAGCGTCCAGCGGCGCCACCAGTGCCGACCGGCATGATCTTGGGTTTCACCTACCTCCCCTGGCGTTCCGGAAGGGCCGCCACCCCCGCCTCGCCGGCGGGGGCGCGGGGGGCCCAGCCCGTGGAGTCTGACCATGCTTGAGGTCACCAACGCCATCCTCCACTACGGCGCGGCCGAGGCGCTGCGCGGCGTCTCGCTGACGGCCGAGGCGGGCAAGATCACCTGCGTGCTGGGCCGCAACGGCGTTGGCAAGACCAGCCTGATGAGATCGATCGTCGGCCACAACAGGCTGACATCGGGATCCGTTGCCTTCGAGGGGAAGGCGCTCGACCGGAGCGCGGCGTATGATCGCGCCCGGTCGGGCATCGCATTCGTGCCGCAAGGCAGGGAGATTTTCCCGTTGCTGACGGTCAAGGAAAACCTCGAAACAGGCTATGCCCCACTAGGGCGCGCCGATCGCAACGTGCCGGGCCATGTTTTCGAGCTGTTTCCGGTGCTGCGGCAGATGCTGTCGCGGCGCGGCGGCGACCTTTCCGGCGGCCAGCAGCAGCAGCTGGCCATTGGCCGGTCGCTGGTGATGCGGCCGAAACTGCTGGTGCTCGACGAGCCGACGGAAGGCATCCAGCCCTCCATCATCAAGGACATTGGCCGCGCCATTCGTTACCTGCGCGACAGCACCGGCATCGGCGTGCTCCTGGTCGAGCAATATCTCGACTTCTGCCGCGACCTCGCCGACGTCGTCTACATCATGGACCGCGGCCAGATCATGCACCGGGGCCAAGCGGAGGATCTCGATAATCCGGAAGTCCGCAAGCTGATCATGGTGTAGCGCCCGAGCAGGACACAAGTGCCCGCTTGGCAAAGTCGTCGTTGTTGCAACCGTTTCGATCAGGCGTTCCACGGCTGCAGCCATGCGTCGAAGCAGACGTCCGGAATGGCGACCGAACGGCGCGCGAGGGCATCCCACCAAAATCACATACAACCAACTATTTGACATCTATTTTGAAATTGGCGCACCCGACAGGATTCGAACCTGTGACCTCTGCCTTCGGAGGGCAGCGCTCTATCCAGCTGAGCTACGGGTGCTCGTCGGCGAATTCGCGCCGAACACGCCCGGCGCACCGGACGACGCGCGTTCATAACCGATGCGGCGGCAAGCTTCAACGGGGGAAGTGGCAAATCGCAATGCCCCAGCCAATTGACGCCCACCTACCCGGCATTGTCTAACGGCCGCCAGACATGTTCACGCTGACGCAACCCGAAACCTTCGCCCAGGACATCAAGAAGAGCCGGTTCCTGGCTGCCGCCGGGCCGGTGGCCGACGAGGCGGCGGCGAAGGCGTTTGTCGTGGCTCATTCGGATGCCGGTGCCAATCACAATTGCTGGGCCTGGCGCGTCGGTCAAAGCTACCGTTTCAGCGACGACGGCGAACCGAGCGGCACGGCGGGCAAGCCGATCCTGCAGGCGCTCGACGGCCAGTCGCTCGACCATGTCGCCGTGGTGGTCAGGCGCTGGTTCGGCGGCATCCTGTTGGGCAGCGGCGGGCTGGTACGGGCTTATGGCGGTACCGCAGCCGCCTGCCTGAGGGCAGCGACCAAGACCGAAATCGTCGTCTCGGTCGAGGCAAAGGTCACCTGCGGCTTTGCTGATCTGGCAATCGTCCAGGCCCGGCTCGCGGCCCAGCAAGGCGTGCACATGACAGCCGAAACCTTCACCGCGACAGGTGCTGAACTTGTGGTGGCGCTGCCGGAGGCTGACATCGCTGTAATCGTGCGGATGATTGCCGACCTGACCAGCGGCCGGGCGACCGTTGACCTGCCGGATTGACCTCGGGCAGGTGCTTAGTCCGATCTAGGCCGGCTCGACTTTTCGGTGGGCCAAAAGGTAGCGCTCCGGCGTATGATGATGGTGGGACACGATCCCCGTTCGGCACAAGAAGGCCCCCGCCGGATCGGGCATCAACAGACCCTCAAGTTCTTTAGACACCAAGCCAACGATAGCCTTCAGGCACCGGCCAACCACCGTCAGGAGACCAACATGGACATCAAACGCAGCGGCTCGCGGCCTTCGGCAACGCCCTCGCCGGACTATTTCACCGGTGCGGTGCGCCAGGATCCTGTAATCGAAGCGCCGGCGCCGGCCCGGCTGCGTGCCGTCACCGTCACCTTCGAGCCCGGCGCGCGCACGGCCTGGCACACCCACCCGCTCGGCCAGACGCTGCTTGTAACCTCGGGCCTCGGCTGGGCCCAGGTCTGGGGAGGAGCCGTCGAAGAGATCCGCACTGGCGACGTGGTCTGGTTCGCACCAGGCGAAAAGCACTGGCACGGTGCTTCAGCGACGACGGCGATGACCCATATTGCCTTGCAGGAAGCGCTCGACGGCCGCGCCGTCGATTGGCTCGAGCATGTCACGGATGAGCAGTACAAGGCGCCGGCATAAGACGGCGCAGACCATAGGCTACTGCAGCTCGCCCATCGGTACCGGCGCATCGCCCTCTTGGACGGTCTCGCCCGTGTCGACCGGCATCGGCATGCCGGGCACGGCGGGCGCCGGCAAGGGTGCGGCCAGCGCGGTGGCCGCCGGTGCCGGGGTGAACAGTTGCGACGCCACGCTGCCGCCGGCCGCCTGCGGCATGTAGCGCACGATCATCTCCTCGACCTGGGCGTTGCGCTTGCGTGCCGTGTCGCCGCCCATGACGACGATCACCAGCTTGCGGCCATCTGTTTGCACCGAGGTGACAATGTTGAAGCCCGAGGCCCTGATATAGCCGGTCTTGATGCCGTCGACGCCATTGACCCGCCCGAGCAGGTCGTTGTGGCCACGGACACGCTTGCCGCGGAAATTGAAGTCGGTCGCCGAGAAATAGGAGTAGTGCTGCGGGAAATGCTTGCGCAGCGCCATGCCGAGCACCGCCATGTCGCGCGCCGTGGTGCGCTGCTGCGGGTCGGGCAGGCCCGAGGCGTTGCGGAAGACGGTGCTGGTCATGCCGAGCTGGCGCGCCTTCGCCGTCATCTGGCGGGCAAAGCCCTCCTCCGAACCGCCGATATATTCGCCGACGGCCACCGCGACGTCATTGGCCGACTTGGTGGCCAGCGCGCGGATCGCCGATTCGAGCTCGATCTTCTCGCCACGCTTGAAACCGAGCTTGGAAGGCGGCTGCGAGCGGGCATTCTCCGACACCGGAATGAACGTGGTCTTGGCCACGCGCCCCTGCTGCATCGCCTCGAAGGTCAGATACAGTGTCATCATCTTGGTCAGCGAGGCGGGATAGCGCGGTGCCGTCGAATAAGCCTGGTAGAGCGTGCGCCCGTTGGACGCGTCGACGACGATGGCGGCAAACTTGTCCGGCGCCGCCTGCGGCGCGACGCTCAACGTCTCCGATGTGGCGCAGCCGGCGAGCAGGGTCGCCACGGCAAACAGCGCCACGACATTGCGCCACAGCCCGGACAGCCGAAACCGCGGAAATCTGAAAGGCAGCAAGGAAGAGTGGGTCTGGGCTTGCAAGGAAAGAACCTGTCGGTGATCGCCAAAATCTGGCTTTGTCACATGCCGGCCGGCAGCGACAGCCGGAAAATTACAGAACGCGCGCCATTCCGTCCATTTGACCTGATGCCACAAACGCATGTTGCACCGGCAGTGTTGAATATTGGTTACACCTGCCAGCTTGCGCGAAGGATGCCAAATCGGCTCTGTTGGGCCATGCAGCGGGGGTGATTTGGCATGAACGAGCATGATTTCGAGGCCGAGGGCATTTCAGCCACGCTCGATCTTACCGTCGGCCACATCGCCAGGCTGGTCATCGAAAGCGGCGGGCGAACGCTCGAGCCGCTGCACCGCGCGCCCTGGATCGATCACGCCGACCTGCCCGAAGGCCTGCCCGAGGGTGTCGTCAGGCTATCAGGCGATTTCTTGTGCGCGCCGTTTTCGCGCAGCGATGTCGAGCCAGCACCTCTGCACGGCTGGCCGGCCAACAGTGCCTGGGATGTCGTTTCCGACGAAGCCATACCGGGCGGTCGCCGCTCGAGCTTCCGGCTGCAGCACAAGGTGATGGGTGCTGTCGTCGAAAAGACGCTCATCCTGCGCGACGGGCACCCCTTCCTCTACCAAGAGCATGCGTTCACTGGCGGGTCGGGTGCGATCTCGGTCGCCCATCACCCGATGACCGAGATGGCCGAAGGCGGACGCCTGGCCTTTTCGCCGAAGCGGCTGGCCGCGACCCCGCCCGATGTCACCGAGCCCGACCCGGCGCGCGGCGCCCATCTGCTAGCCTATCCCGCCCGCAGCAGCGACCTCACCCGCTTCCCGGCCGCCGACGGCGGGCAAACCGACCTCACCGACTACAGTGCTTCGCGCCGGCACGAGGACTTCGTCACCCTCGTTGAGGCCGTCCATGGCGGCATGGGCTGGACGGCGGTGGCGCGCAAGGCTGAGGCCGATGTCGTTCTGGTGCTGAAGAACCCGGCCGAGCTGCCCGTCACCATGCTGTGGATCAGCAATGGCGGCCGCTGTTACGCGCCATGGAACAGCAGGCATGGCGTGCTCGGCATCGAGGATGGACGCGCGGCTGTCGGCCATGCCGCGTCACTCGGCGACAACTGGCTGAAGCAGGAAGGTGTCGAGACAGCGTTTGTGCTCGGCGGCAGCGTCACCTTCCGCCAGATCGTCGGAGCGCTGCCGCTGGACGGCGGCGACCCGCCGTCGCAGGTGGAAGCGAAGCCGGGCAGGCTGCGCCTCACCTTCGCCGATGGCGGCCACCGCGAGGTGCCGTTTGACGAAACCTTCCTGCAGATCGGCCAGCAGGTCTTGAAGTGACGCGGCCGCCGCCTCATTTTTGACGGGTGCGGCGGCAGAATGTCATCGAAACCATCGGGGAGATCCATGTCCGAAATCGCCCACATCGCCGCAACCCTGTTCAAGCGCGCCCATCATGCCGAGCGCTTCGTCATCGGCATCGCCGGACCGCCCGGATCGGGCAAGTCGACGCTTTCGGCGGCCCTGCATGACGTCCTGCCCGAAGGTTCCGCCGCGGTGGTGCCGATGGACGGCTTCCATTTCGACGATGCGGTGCTGGAAAGGCGCGGCCTGAGCACACGCAAGGGTGCGCCCGAGACCTTCGACTTTGCCGGCTTCGAAGTGCTGCTCAAGCGCCTGCGCGCCGCCGAACCAGACATCGCCATTCCGGTCTTCGACCGCAGCATCGAGCTGTCGCGCGCCGCGGCCGACATCGTTTCAGCCGACGTCAAGTTCATCCTCGTTGAAGGCAACTACCTGCTGCTCGACGAGGAGCCGTGGCAGCGGCTGCATCAGCTGTTCGACTTCACCATCTTCGTCGACGTGCCGCGCGAGGAGCTGGAACGGCGCCTCGTCGAGCGCTGGCGCGAGCATGGCCGTTCGGACGCCGACGCGCGCAACTGGATCGACAGCAACGACATGCCCAACATCGACCGCGTGCTCGCCGCCAGGCGCGAAGCCGACCTGGTGATCGGACGCACCGGGCCGCTTTGACGGCCGATCGGAAGTCTGGAGTTCCACAGGCCGTTTGATAACCCTGCCGAGGCATATGGCATGGTTTTCGGGGTCGCCGAAGGCGACGAGCGCAGCGGACATTGGGGCCGTGAGCACCGGACGCGGAGAAAACCGCGTCAGGTGACCAGCAGGGTAGAGTTGACGAATGGCCTCTAGCCGCGTGCGGGAATGTTCAGTCCAGCCTGCACCGCCGGCCGCGCGAGGCCGCGCTCCAGCCATGCCGCGACATTTTCGAAGCTCTTGAAGCCGACCAGGTCGCCGGCATCGTAGAAGCCGATCAGGTTGCGCACCCAGCCGAGCAGCGAGATGTCGGCAATGGTGTAGTCGTCATCCATGATCCACTTGCGGCCTTCGAGCCGCTTGTCGAGCACGCCGAGCAGGCGGCGCGACTCGTCGCGGTAGCGCTCGAGCGGACGCTTGTCCGATATCTCGCGGCCGGCGAACTTGTGGAAGAAGCCGAGCTGGCCGAACATCGGGCCGACCGACGCCATCTGGAAGAACACCCACTGGATGGTCTCGTAGTGGCGGGCGCGATCACTGGGGATCAGGCGGCCGGTCTTTTCGGCGAGATAGATCAGGATAGCCCCTGACTCGAACAGCGCCAGCGGCTTGCCGCCGGGACCGTTGGGATCGATGATCGCGGGAATCTTGCCGTTCGGGTTCAGCGCCAGGAACTCCGGCGTCCAGCTCTCGTTCTTGCCGATATTGATGGCATGCGCCTCGTAGGGCAGGTCGAGCTCTTCGAGTGCGATCGACACCTTCACGCCGTTTGGCGTCGGGAAGGAATAAAGCTGGATGCGGTCGGGGTGCTGCGCCGGCCAGCGGGCCGCAATCGGAAATGGAGTGAGATCGCTCATCGTCGGTTCCTCGTGGGGTGGCCCGGCGTGACGCGCGCTGGCCAGAATGGTGGGGGCATGCAAAAGTTAGTTACGCAGGCGCGCCGCATCAATATGCAGGCGCGCTGTTTATCCCGATGACAGTTGAAGCCGACGACAGCGCGGTCAGACCGCCTTCACCGCAACGACGGCGTTGGTGCCGCCAAAGGCAAAGCCGTTGCTGATCGCCACGCGCACGTCGCGCTTCCTTGCCACGTTCGGCGTCACGTCGAGATCGCAATCGGCATCGGCCTCGCGATAGTTGGCGGTCGGCGGCACGATGCCTTCGCGCACCGCGTTGACGCAGGCGATCATCTCGAGCGCGCCAGAGGCGCCGAGGCAATGGGCGTGCATCGACTTTGTCGACGACACCGACAGCTTGTCGGCATGGGCGCCGAAGACGCGGCGGATGGCGGCCGTTTCGATCTGGTCGTTGGCCTTGGTGCCGGTGCCGTGCGCGTTGATGTAGTCGACCTCTTCAGGCGCAAGCCCGGCATCGGCCAGGCAGGCGCGCATTGCAGCGGTCGGGCCTTCGACAGTCGGCGCCACGATGTCGGACGCGTCACCGGACATGCCGGTGCCGGCAAGCTCGGCCAGGATCGTCGCGCCGCGCGCTGTTGCGTGTTCATACGTTTCGAGCACGACCATGCCCGCACCCTCGCCGAGGACCAGACCCTGCCTGTCGGCGGAGAACGGACGGCAGGTGTCGGGCGCAACGACGCGCAACGCTTCCCAGCCCTTGATCACGCCCCACACCAGCGGTGCATCGGTGCCGCCGGCAACGATCGCGTCGGCGCGGCCGAGCAGCAGCTGGTCCATCGCGGTGGCGAAGGCGTGGTTGGACGACGAGCAGGCGGAAGTGACACCGAACACCGGTCCACGCAGGCCAAGGCTCATGCTGACCTGGCCGGCGGCTGCACCCGGCATGACCTTCGGCACGGTGAAGATGCCGGCGCGGTTTTTGCCTTCGAGCAGGATAGCGCGATAGTTCTCTTCGATCGCGTCCCAGCCGCAGACGCCGACACCGACGATGGAGCCGACGCGGTGGGTGTTTTTTTCATCCACGACCAGGCCGGACTGCCGCATCGCTTCCTTGGCCGCGATGACAGCGAGAAGGCTGAAGCGGTCCATCGAAACGAGCTGCTTGCGCTCGATACCATGCTCGGGAAGCTGCTTGATCTCGGCGCCAATGCGGATCTTGAGGTCATGCAATTCGCCATTGGTCAGCGGCCCGATGGCCGGACGGCCAGCGCGCATGGCATCCCAGATGGCCGGAGCGTCGGTGCCGAGCCCGCAAAGCCCGCCGATACCGGTAATGACGATGCGGGGGCGCTTCATCTCAGGCAGATTTTGCAATCAGGACGCGAACGGCTTCGACCATGTCGCCGACATTCTTGAGGCTGCTCCACGCATCGACGGTGTTCATCTCGATCTCGATGCCGTACTCTTCCTCGAGGTCGAAGATGATCTCGGTGAGTTCCAGCGAGTGGATGCCGAGCGACGTCAGCTCGGTATCGAGCGTGATCTCTTCGCCACCTTCCTCAGCATGCGCCTTGATCTTGGCGATGATGTCCGTTGCCAACTGGTCGGCCATAAGTACCCTTCCCCAGAACTCTCAAACTTGCCGAGCCCGTGCCGCGCAGCTCCTGCGCCGGCCCCGAGCCCGACCTTTCAGACGAAAATCGCCCCCGAATTGAGCCAAAAAGGCGTCCCTGTATAGAAACGGAAACGTCAGGAGGCAACAAGCTTGTATATCGACAATTCCGCCAGTGTGGCTAACCTTTGGGCATCATGACATCAGACACATCCTTGTCCGCTCAGACGGACGCAGCGGCAATTTCCTCGCAGCGCGTGGCGGCGCGCGCCCGCATCGAGGTCGAGCGCAGTGCCGGCCGCAGCCGTCTCGCCCGCCTCTACCAGGACGGCGCGGCCAAGATCAGGCTGCCCGAAACCGACGCCGATCCATTGGAAGCGGTGCTGATCAACATGGCCGGCGGGCTGACCGGCGGCGACAGGCTTGGCTGGGAGGTTTGCGTCGGCGCGGGCGCACGCGCCGTCATCACAACCCAAGCCTGCGAGAAGGTCTACCGCGCGCTTGCCGACCGTGCCGAGGTCGACGTCCGCCTGTCGGTCGGTGCCGGCGGCTGCCTCGCCTGGCTGCCACAGGAAACCATCGTCTATGACCGCTCGGCCTTTTCACGCAGGCTCGACGCCGACCTCGCCGCCGGTGCGGAAGCGCTTGTTGTCGAAGCCACCGTCTTTGGCCGCAGCGCCATGGGCGAACGCGTGGAAGGTGGCATGTTCCGCGACCGCTGGCGCGTCAAGCGCGAGGGCCGGCTGGTCCATGCCGAGGATTTCGCCGTTGGCCCCGACATCGAAGCGACATTCGCCAGCCCGGCCTCGGCGGGCGGGCGGGTCGCCATGGCAACGCTGCTGCTGGTTTCCGACCGCACCGAAACGCTGCTGGAGCCGGCGCGCCAGATCATCGGCGACGACGGCGGCGCCAGCCTGTGGACGGTCGCCGGAACTGGCAAGCTTCTTGCGAGGCTTTACGCAGAGGACGGCTATTCGCTGCGCAAACGACTCGTCCCGCTGGTCGAACTGCTCAACGGGCAGGCAGGCCTGCCCAGACTTTGGTCACTTTAGGATTTTTGGTACCGGCATGAACCTGACGCCAAGGGAAAAAGACAAGCTTCTGGTCGCCATGGCGGCGATCGTCGCGCGCAAGCGGCTCGAACGCGGCGTCAAGCTCAACCATCCCGAGGCGGTCGCGCTGATCTCCGACTTCATCGTCGAGGGCGCGCGCGATGGCCGCCCCGTCGCCGAGCTGATGGAGGCCGGCGCCCATGTCATCACCCGCGCCCAGGTCATGGACGGCATCGCCGAGATGATCCACGACGTCCAGGTCGAGGCCACCTTTCCCGACGGCACCAAGCTCGTCACCGTCCATGAACCGATCCGCTGAGGTCTTGCCCATGCTGGAACTTCGCCCCAACTGCGAGTGCTGCGACCGCGACCTGCCACCCATGGCGACAGACGCTGTCATCTGCACCTTCGAATGCACCTTCTGCACCGACTGCGCGACTGGCGTGCTTGGTGGCTCCTGCCCCAATTGCGGTGGCAATTTTTCCGCCCGGCCGATCCGGCCTGCCGCGATGCTCGTCAAATATCCGGCCTCGACCAAGCGCGTGTTGAAAGCCGAAGGCTGCGCGTCGAAATCCGCAGCCTGATTGTCCCGAACCGAAGGTATCCGCACATGCTCAAGCGTCTCGCCCTCGCCGTATCCCTGCTCTCGCTCTCGGTTGCACCCGCCCTTGCCCATCTCAATCACCAGGAGCATGGCTCGTTGCTCGCCGGCGTGTCGCATCCGCTGTTTGGCGCCGATCACATCCTAGCCATGGTCGCGGTCGGCTTGTGGGCAGCACTGCTCGGCGGCCGCGCCCAGGGGCTGGTGCCCTTGGCCTTTGTCGGAACCATGGCGCTGGGCTTCGCCGCCGCCATCGCCGGCGCGCCTCTGCCCTTCGTCGAGCCCGTCATCCTCGCTTCGGTGGTGGTGATCGGCCTGCTTGCCACGGTTGCGCTCAAGGTGCCGACCTGGGCCGGCATGGTCATGGTCGGCTTCTTTGCCTTCTTCCACGGCCACGCCCATGGCGGCGAACTTGGTTCGGCGGGCGCGCTGTCCTTCGGCATCGGCTTTGCCCTGTCGACGGCGCTCTTGCATGCCTCCGGCGTCGGCCTCGGTCTCGGCATCGGCCGCATCTTCGGTGGCGATACCGGACGGCTGGTGACGCGCATTGCCGGTGGTGCGACAGCGCTCGGCGGCCTGTGGCTGGCGCTCGGGGCGTGAGACCCATGATCCCCGGCGAATTCATCACCGCTCCAGGCTCGATCGAGCTCAACAAGGGCCAGCCGACCGTCACGCTCAAGGTCGCCAACATCGGCGACCGGCCGATCCAGGTCGGCAGCCACTATCATTTCTACGAGACCAACAGCGGCCTTCGCTTCGACCGCGAACAAGCGCGCGGCATGCGGCTCGACATCGCCGCCGGCACCGCCGTGCGTTTCGAGCCGGGCCAGGAGCGCGACGTGACGCTGGTGCCCTATGGCGGCAAGCGCGAGGTCTACGGCTTCCAGCAGAAGGTGATGGGAAAACTCTGATGCCAGCACAAATCTCCCGCACCGCCTATGCCAGGATGTTCGGCCCCACCGTCGGCGACAAGGTGCGGCTTGCCGACACCGAGCTGTTCATCGAGGTCGAGAGTGATTTCACCTGTTATGGCGAAGAGGTGAAGTTTGGCGGCGGCAAGGTCATCCGCGACGGCATGGGCCAGAGCCAGCTCAGCCGCGCCCAGGGTTCGATGGACTGCGTCATCACCAACACTGTGGTTCTCGACCACACCGGCATCTACAAGGCCGATGTCGGCCTCAGGGACGGACGCATCGCTGCCATCGGCAAGGCAGGCAATCCCGACACCCAGCCCGGCGTCACCGTCGTCATCGGCCCCGGCACCGAGATCATCGCCGGCGAAGGCAAGATCCTGACCGCCGGCGCCATCGACACACACATCCACTTCATCTCGCCGCAGCAGGTCGAAACGGCGCTGAATTCGGGCGTCACCTGCATGGTCGGCGGCGGCACCGGCCCGGCGCACGGCACGCTTGCCACCACCTGCACACCGGGACCGTGGAACATCGCCCGCATCCTCCAGGCCTTCGATGGCCTACCGATGAATGTCGGCGTGTCCGGCAAGGGCAATGCCTCGCTGCCGGGCGCGCTGGAAGAGCAGGTGCTGGCCGGCGCCTGCGTGCTCAAGCTGCACGAGGACTGGGGCACGACGCCCGCCACCATCGACACCTGCCTCTCAGTCGCCGACGCCTACGACGTCCAGGTGGCCCTCCACTCCGATACGCTCAACGAAGGCGGCTTCGTCGAGGACACTGTCGCCGCCTTCAAGGGCCGCACCATCCACTCCTTCCACACCGAAGGTGCCGGCGGCGGCCATGCGCCCGACATCATCAAGATCTGCCAGTATCCGAACGTCATCCCTGGATCGACCAACCCGACGCGGCCCTACACCGTCAACACCGTCGCCGAGCACCTCGACATGCTGATGGTCTGCCACCATCTGTCGCCGTCGATCCCCGAGGACATCGCCTTCGCCGAAAGCCGCATTCGCAAGGAAACCATCGCCGCCGAGGACATCCTGCACGACCTCGGCGCCTTCTCTGTCATCTCGTCGGACAGCCAGGCCATGGGCCGCGTCGGCGAGATGATCATCCGGACATGGCAGACCGCCGACAAGATGAAGCGCCAGCGTGGTTCCTTGGCTGCTGAAACAGGCGACAACGACAATTTCCGCGCCCGCCGCTACATCGCCAAATACACCATCAACCCGGCCATCGCGCATGGCATGTCGCGCGAAATCGGGTCGATCGAAGTCGGCAAGCGCGCCGACCTCGTGCTGTGGAACCCGGCCTTCTTCGGCGTGAAGCCCGACCTGGTGCTGCTCGGCGGCTGGATCGCCACCGCCCCCATGGGCGACCCCAACGGCTCGATCCCGACGCCGCAGCCGAGCCACTACCGCCCGATGTTCGGCTCGTTTGGCAAGGCGCTGACCAACAGCTCGATCACCTTCGTCTCGAAGGCCGGGCTGGAGAGCGGCCTGCGTGAACGGATCGGCGTCGAAAAGCAGTTGGTGGCGGTGGAAAACACCCGTGGCGGCATCGGCAAGCGCTCGATGATCCTCAACGACGCGATGCCTGAGATGGAGGTCGATCCCGAGACCTACGAGGTGCGCGCCGACGGCGAGCTTCTGACCTGTGAGCCTGCGACGGTCCTGCCCATGGCGCAGCGCTACTTCCTGTTTTAGCTTCTGCGCCAAGCATTGGGAGGCCGCGATGAAGCTCGAAATGATCCAGGTGGATGCCTTCACCGATAAGGTTTTCACAGGCAATTCGGCGGCGGTCGTGTTCCTCGAGGACTGGCTGCCCGACCAAGTGCTCCAGGGCATCGCCTTGGAGAACAACCTCGCTGAAACGGCCTTCCTGAAGCCGAGCGGGGACGAGTGGGACATTCGCTGGTTCACCCCCACCGACGAGGTGCCGTTCTGCGGCCACGCGACGCTGGCCTCGGCCTGCGCGCTCCATTTGCGCAAGGG
Source organism: Aminobacter carboxidus (assembly GCF_014863355.1). Classification (GTDB taxonomy): domain Bacteria; phylum Pseudomonadota; class Alphaproteobacteria; order Rhizobiales; family Rhizobiaceae; genus Aminobacter; species Aminobacter carboxidus. The sequence goes on from NZ_JACZEP010000006.1 coordinate 173,300, forward strand.
CGTCGAGCGGACCATGCGCTTTTCCACCCGCGAGGTCGGCGACCTCAAGGTCGCGCCACAGCACGGCGGTTATCGCATGGACATCCCACGCTTCGATCCCGACTACGCCATCCCTGACGATGCACTGGTCAACGGCCTGCGCGATGACGGCTGGGTCCGGCTGTTCCGCAACCGCGAGAACTTTTTCGTCGAGCTGGCTTCCGAGGCTACGCTGCGCGCCTACCAGCCCGACCTGCCGCACATCGCCAAGCTCGGCTCGTTCGGCCTGTGCATCACCGCGCGGGGCAGCGACTGCGATTTCGTCTCGCGCTATTTCGCGCCTGGTGCTGGCATCCCGGAAGATCCGGTCACCGGCTCGACCCACGCAACACTCGCTCCCTACTGGACGGAAAAACTTGGCAAGACCACGCTGGCGGCGCGCCAGCTGTCGGCCCGGGGCGGTGTGCTCGGCTGCGAAGTCGCGGGCAACAGGGTCTACCTCACCGGCCAGGCCGTGATCTACATGGATGCGACGATCCACCTTCCTTGATCGCCCCTGCCGTCGAAGAACCGCCCGCGACCTGATGCCACGCCGGCAGCGCTGGAACGGCTTCCGGCGAGTTGTTATCTAGCCCCCGCTAGCTAAAAATTCGGCAGGATTCCTGGACCCAAGACCAGGGCATCCTGCTTTCTTGGAAATGGAGTTTCAAATGATCGGCAAGAAAGTTCCTGCTGTCACCTTCCGCACGCGCGTGCGCGACGAGGCCGTTGGCGGCCCGAACCCCTTCCGCTGGGAAGACAAGACCTCGGCCGACTATTTCGACGGCAAGCGCGTCGTGCTGTTTTCGCTGCCGGGCGCCTTCACGCCGACCTGCTCGACCTACCAGCTGCCCGACTTCGAGAAGCTGTTCGGCGAATTCCAGGCTGAAGGCATCGACGCGATCTACTGCGTGTCGGTCAATGACGCCTTCGTCATGAACGCCTGGGGCAAGTCGCAGAACCTCGACAAGGTCAGCTTGATCCCGGACGGCTCGGGCGAGTTCACCCGCAAGATGGGCATGCTGGTTGCCAAGGACAATGTCGGCTTCGGCATGCGCTCGTGGCGCTACGCTGCCGTCATCAACAACGGCCGCATTGAAAAGTGGTTCGAGGAAGAAGGCTTCGCCGACAATTGCGACAGCGATCCCTACGGTGTCTCCTCGCCGCAGAACATTCTTGAAGCCCTCAAGAACGACGCCGTCGCCGAGGCCGCGTAAGCTTCAACGTCTTCGCTTGATACAAAGCCTCGGCCGCGAAAGCGCGCCGGGGTTTTTTTGTACCCCAGGCCATACACGGCCTGCTCACGGCAACGTCTATTGGCTCGAAATTTGTTTCGGCGCAGGATGCCCTCAAGCATCCTCCATCTCGAATTTCTCCCGGAACAAGACGACCATGCCCGCATTCGATACCAGGGGCGCGCGATGACGCCCGAACCGGCGGCCGCCGAAATCTTCCCGCATATCCGCATCGTCATGGGCATGATCATCGGCCTCGGCATGGCGCGGCTTTTGTCGGGCGTCGCCCGCATCGTCCAGCATCCCGACCAGTACCGGCTCTACCCGGTGCACCTCGCCTGGGTGGCGTCGCTGCTTTTGACGCTGGTGCATTTCTGGTGGTGGGAGTTTGGCCTCTATGCCGTCGAGAGCTGGACCTTCGGCACCTACCTGTTCATCCTCGGCTACGCGATCACGCTGTTTTTGCTCTGCGCCCTGCTCTTCCCCGACTCGATGCAGGACTACAAAAGCTACGAGGATTTCTTCTATTCGCGCCGTGCCTGGTTCTTCGGCCTGTTGGCCATGACCTACCTGCTCGACATCGTCGACACATTGATCAAGGGCGAGGCGCATTTCGCCCATTTCGGCGGCGAGTACCTGATCCGCACGCCCATCCTGGTGGCACTTTGCCTCATCGCCATCGCCACAGCGAGCAAGCGGTATCATCTGACTTTCGTGACGGCTACTTTGCTGTATCAGATATCGTGGATCTGGCGGCTGTTCGACACCATCGTCTAACCGCCGGCAGCTCCGCCATCACGCCACAGGAAAAAACGACCCATGCTGCGCGCTATCCAGATCATCCGTGCCGACGCCGCCACCGGTGCGCAGCCATTCGATGTCGCCGTGCTCGCTCATGACGAGCGCCACGTCAGGCGCCGCGTCATCGCGCTGTCACAAGGCGAGCGCGTTCTCGTCGACCTGCCCGAGCCGGTGGTGCTCGAAACCGGCGTTCTCCTGCTTCTTGAAGACGACCGCACCGTCGGGATCGTCGCAGCCGAGGAACAGCTCTACGATATTCGCGCCCGCGACGCCGTCCACCTGACGCAGCTTGCCTGGCACATCGGCAACCGCCATCTCGCCGCTGCCATATCGGCCGAGCGCATCCTCATCCTGCGCGACCATGTCATCAAGGCGATGCTGGAGGGGCTCGGCGCCACCGTCACCGACATGCTGGCGCCGTTCGAGCCGGTGCGCGGCGCCTATTCCGGCCATGGCGATCACGGCCACTCGCACGATCATGGCCATCACCATTACGACCATGGCAGCCACCACCATCACCACCATGACTGAGCGCGGCACCACCGCATTGCTGCGGCTGATGGCCTGGCTGTCGCCGGCCTTCCCGGTTGGCGGCTTCTCCTACAGCCATGGCCTCGAACGCACTGTGCATGACGGGCTCATCGCCAATCGCGACGACCTCGCCGGCTGGCTGGCAACGCTGGCCGTCTCAGGCTCGGGCTGGAACGATGCCGTGCTGTTTGCCGAGGCGTGGCGGCGTGCTCGCGATGGCGGCGACCTCGCCGGTGTCGCCGAACTTGCGGAAGCACTGGCCGGCTCGCGCGAACGCCACATGGAAACGATGCTACAGGGAAAGGCCTTCCTCGCCGCAGCAGCCGCCTGGCCGCATCCGGTGCTGGAACGACTTCCGCCCGACTGCCCCTATTGCGTCGCCGTCGGCGCTGTCGCCGGCGCGCATGGCATTGCGCTTGAGGATGCGCTGGCAGCTTACCTGCAGGCCTTTGCCAGCAACCTGATCCAGGCAGCGATCCGGCTCAGCGTCATCGGCCAGACCGCCGCCACCGGCATCGTTGCCGCGTTCGAACAGACCGCTCTTTCGACGGCGGCGCGTGCGGCAGTATCGACACTCGACGATCTGGGGTCCGCCGCCATAACCTCCGACATCATGGCGATGCGCCACGAGACCCAACATTCGAGGCTGTTCCGCTCATGACCGTGCTCGCTTTCGCCCTCGCCGCCGTGCTTTACCTCATTGCCTCCATTCATGCCTATTGGGGGCTCGGCGGCGTCTGGCCCGGCACCGACCAGGCCTCCTGTGCCCGCGCTGTCGCCGGTTTCCGCGGCGTCGAGACCATGCCCGGCGCCTTCGCCAGTTTCGCCGTCACCGCCTGCGTGGTGCTGGCAACGCTGTGGCCGCTGGCGCTTGTCGGCGTCTTCGCCACTCCCTTCCCCAAGGCGGGGCTTGCCGCCTCGGCCCTGCTGATCGCAATGGTCTTTCTCGGCCGTGGCATCGCCGGCTTCACCCCGGCATGGCGCCGGCTGACGCCGGAAATGCCGTTCGCGCGCCTCGACCGGCAATATTACTCGCCGCTGTGCCTGCTCATCGGCACGGGTTTCGTCGTCCTCGCAATCAGCGGATTTCAGTCATGACCTCGAAAAACGGCCCGCTTCGTATCGGCATCGGCGGCCCTGTCGGCTCTGGCAAGACGACGCTGACCGAAAAGCTGTGCAAGGCGCTGCGCGACGAGTTCTCCATCGCCGTCGTCACCAACGACATCTACACCAAGGAAGATGCGATGATGCTGGCGCGCCTGCAGGCGCTGCCGGAAGAGCGCATCATGGGCGTGGAAACCGGCGGCTGCCCGCACACCGCCATCCGTGAGGACGCCTCGATCAACCTCCAGGCGATCGCCGAGATGAACCGAAAATTCCCCGACCTCGACATCGTCTTCATCGAGTCCGGTGGTGACAATTTGGCCGCGACCTTCTCGCCCGACCTCGCCGACATCACGCTCTATGTCATCTCGGTCTGCCAGGGTGAGGAGATCCCACGCAAGGGCGGTCCCGGCATCACCCGCTCCGACTTCCTGGTCATCAACAAGAGCGATCTCGCGCCCTATGTGAACGTCAATCTCGAGGTCATGGAGGGCGACGCCGCCCGCCAGCGCGGCAAGCGCCCGTTCGGCTTCACCGATCTTTCGCGCGGCAAGGGCCTGGAAGCCGTCATCGATTTCATCGTCGAAAATGGCGGGCTCAGGCTGGATCAGCAGATTTCAGCCTGAGCCGATGTTGCCGTGCCGCGACAGGCACGGCATTCTTCCCCGGCTAAAGGGAGGAACAACATGGCCGTCACCCAGCTCAAGCAGACAAACCTGCCGTTCTATGAGGAGCGCGTCGACCTTGCCTGCGCCTTCCGCTGGACGGCGCGGCTCAACATGCATGAGGCGGTAGCCAACCATTTCTCGCTCGCCGTCAATGACGACGGCTCGAAATTCCTGATGAACCCCAACCAGGTGCATTTCTCGCGCATCAAGGCGAGCGACCTGCTTCTGATCGACGCCAACGATCCCGAAACGATGAGCGGGCCCAACGCGCCCGACCCCACCGCCTGGGGCTTGCACGGCGCGGTCCACCGCAACTGCGCCCATGCGCGCTGCGTCATGCATGTGCATTCGATCCACGCGACGGTGCTCGCTTCGCTCGCCGATTCCACCTTGCCGCCGATCGACCAGAACACGGCGATCTTCTTCCGCCGCCATGTCGTCGACGCCCATTATGGCGGGCTGGCTTTCGAGGAAGAGGGCGAGCGCTGCTCCAGCCTGCTCGCCGATTCCAAGGTCAAGGTGATGATCATGGGCAATCACGGCGTGCTGGTCGTCGGCGACAGCGTCGCCGACACCTTCAATCGGCTCTATTATTTCGAGCGCGCCTGCGAGACCTACATCAAGGCTTTGTGGACCGGCCGGCCGCTGCGCACGCTGTCGGACGAAATTGCCGAAAAGGCAGCGCTCGAGCAGGAAGACTATCCCGGCCAGGCCGAACGCCACCTCGCCGAGCTCAAGGCGATCCTCGACGAGCAGGAGCCGGTGTATCGGAACTGACGCACTGCCTGGCCAGGTCCGGATTGTTCGAAACCGCTTGTGCTCGGTTACATCGCGGATGGATCCCGGCTCTCCGACGCTCGCTGCGCTCGCGCTTCGCCCCGAAGATGACGAGGGTGAGATAACTTCGTCAGGAGCGCGACGTCGCGGAGACCCGGGGATCCATCCATCCTCGCCATCTCCGCCGCGCCAAAGGTCCCATTCAAATCCTTGCAGCTAGTCCAGCCCGAGCAACGCCCTGACCTCTTCAGCACTGTGCGCCACCAGCGCACCCGCCGGCCCCTCGATCTTGTCCTGCGGCCAGAAGATGGTGCGCATGCCGGCGGCGACGCCGGCCATGGCACCCGGCACGCTGTCTTCCATCACCGCCGTGTCGGCAGCCGCGATGCCGGTGAGGTAGGCGGCGCGCAGATAGGGCTCGGGATCGGGCTTGCCGTTGCGCACGTCGTTGCGGCTGATCGTCTTCATCGTCGGCTCGTGCACGCCGACGGCTTTCAGATTGGCCTCGACCACCATGCGGTCGGAATTGGACACGATCGCCTGGACCACGCCCTTGGCCTTCAGGTCGCGGAAGATCTCCATCGCGCCGTCGCGCGGCAGAAGGTTGGGCGCGCGGCCCATGTAGTGATCGTATTTGAGGTTGATCCAGTCATCGAATTCGAGGCCAAGACCGAACTGGTCGCGCAGCACCTCATAGACCGGGCGCGCCGCCTGGCCGACGACGCGGGCGTGCAGGTCGGCCGGTGGTTCCACGCCGACGCTGCGTAGTGCTGAAACCAGCGATTCCTCGTGCAGCGGCTCGCTGTCGATCAGCGTGCCGTCCATGTCCCAATACACTGCCTTCGGTGTCATGCGAGCGATCCTTGTTCACCCCATTGCTCATAGGAGCTTTGGCGGTGGAAATGAACCGCTCATGTGACAGTGCAGTACACATGCGCGTGCGCCAAACCATCAGCGGCGGCGGCCGCAAGGGTCGTTGCCGTCGAGATAGCCCATATCACGCTTAAGGTGATCCGGCAGGTCGCGGACATCAAGGAGACGTTTGCGCGAACGCCAACCGAAGACTGCCGCCAGCCGTGAAGTCAGGGAAACCGGTTCGCAGTGGATGAGACTTGCCTGTGCCGTGTTCATGACATTCAACTCCGCTAATACCCGTCATCAGTTGATGGGTTGACCTTGATATAACGCTGTGAAACCCTTTATTTCCAATCGAACGTCGATCTGAACCCATTAACAGGGCTTATGTATAATGGCCGAGCAACTACCGCCGCTTGCCGCTGTCAGGGTGTTTGAAGCCGCCGCCCGCCACGCCAGCTTCACCAAGGCAGCGGCTGAGCTCGGCATGACCCAGGCGGCGGTCAGCTACCAGATCAAGCTGCTCGAAGAGCGCGTCGGCGCGCCGTTGTTCCTGCGCCAACCCAGGCAGGTGGTGCTGACCGAAACCGGCGCCCGCCTGGCACCCGCCGTCAGCGACGCGTTCGGCATCCTGAGCGAGGCCTATGCCGCGGCGCGGGCCGGCTCGGGCGGCACCTTGTGCATCTCGACGGTGCTGACCTTCGCCTCCAACTGGCTGGCGCGCCATATCGGCTCGTTCCAGCTGCGCCACCCAGCCATCGCTGTGCGCCTCGATACCTCCAGCCACATGGTTGATTTTTCGCGCGAGGAGGTCGACATCGGCATCCGCTCCGGCGACGGCAATTGGCCGGGACTTGTCACCCATTTGCTGTTTCGCGCCCAATACGCCCCGATGCTGAGCCCGCGCCTTGCCGAAAGCGTCGGCGGCATCAAGGAGCCAGCCGATCTTCTGAAGCTGCGTATCCTCGATCCCAGCGACGTCTGGTGGAAACGCTGGTTCGAGCTCGCCGGTGTCCCCGCCGACAGCCTGGAAGGGCGCCCCGACACCTCGATGGGCTCGCAGGCCTACGAGGCCAATGCCGCAATGGCCGGCCAGGGCGTGGCGATCCTGACGCGAAAGTTCTTCACCAGCGAGCTCGCCGAAGGCCGGCTGATCCAGCCCTTCGACCTGCTTGGCGATGACGGCCATGCCTACTGGCTGGTCTATCCCGAGGCGCGCCGCAACGTGCCCAAAATCCGCGCCTTCCGCGAGTGGCTGCTGCCCGAGATTTCCGACTTCGCCGACTGAGCGCCGGCGCCCGCACCACGGTGCTGGCTCAATGCTTGGCCACCCTGACGCCTTGCCAGGCCAGCCCGTTTGCTTCAAAACCGCTCCACGGCGAGGCAAAACCAGGTGTTTTGAGGCCGAATCGATCGATATCGGCGGCATATCTCGCGATATCGGCACGAAAGACGAAAAGAAATGTCTGCGATCGCAACCGGCGCGCAATCACCGGCAACGCCTTGGCGTCACGAAATTCGGGCGATGCTGGCGCTCGCCTGGCCGATGATTCTGACCAATCTCGGCCAAACGGCGATGACCGCCACCGACGTCATGATGATGGGCCGGCTCGGATCGAACGCACTCGCTGCCGGCGCGCTCGGCTCCAACCTCTATTTCGCGCCACTGATCTTCGGGCTCGGCCTGATGCTGGCGACCTCGCCGATGATCGCCACCGAACTCGGCCGCAAGCGCCATTCGGTGCGCGACCTCAGGCGCACCGTGCGCCAGGGGCTGTGGCTCGCCATCCTGGTCTCGATCCCGATCTGGATCATCCTGTGGAACGCCGAGGCGATCCTCAAGGCGATGGGCCAGGAGCCCGCACTCGCCGAAACGGCCGGCGTCTATGTGCGCTGGCTGCAATGGGCGGTGCTGCCGTTCTACGGCTACATCGTGCTACGCTCGTTCATCTCGGCGCTCGAACGCCCCGGCTGGGCGCTGACCATCGTCTTCGCCGCCGTTGCCTTCAACGTACTCGCCAACTGGTGCCTGATGTTCGGCCATCTCGGCTTCCCGGCCATGGGCGTCGCCGGCTCGGGGCTGGCCACCACCTTGTCGAGCGTATTGATGTTCGCCGGCATGGCGGCGGTGGTGACGCTGGAGCCAAAATTCCGCCGCTACCACCTGTTTGGCCGCTTCTGGCGCGCCGACTGGCCACGTTTCGTCGGCCTGCTCAAGCTCGGCCTGCCGATCGCCGGCATCCTGGCCTTCGAGGTCACCATCTTCAACGCCGCGGCCCTGCTGATGGGCCTGATCGACGCGCCGTCGCTGGCAGCGCACGCCATCGCCATCCAGATCGCCTCGATCAGCTTCATGGTGCCGCTCGGCCTCAACCAGGCTGTCACCGTGCGCGTCGGCCTCGCCTATGGCGCTGGCAATCCCGAGGGCGTCAGCCGCGCCGGCTGGACCGCCTATGTCATGGGCGTCTCGTTCATGACGATGACCGCGCTGATCATGCTGTTCTGGCCGCATCTGCTGATCAGTGCCTTCATCGACGTCTCCGATCCGGCCAATGCGGTGGTCATCGGTCTCGCCGTGTCGTTCCTGGCGCTCGCCGCCCTGTTCCAGATCGTCGACGGCGCCCAGGCGGTTGCCGCCGGCATGCTGCGCGGCCTGCACGACACGACGGTGCCGATGATCTATGCCGGCATCGGCTACTGGGGTGTCGGCCTGCCGCTCGGCGCGGTGCTCGCCTTCCATTTCGGCTTCAATGGCGTCGGTATCTGGATCGGCCTGTCGGCCGGGCTCGCGGTGGTTTCCGTACTGCTTCTGTGGCGCTGGCTCAGACGCGACAGGCTCGGCCTGATGCACCAGCCGGTGATCTGACGAATAGGGCCGCGGGAACGCGGCCCTATTCGATTCAGCTCTCCGAGGACATCGCCCCAAGCAGCCGCCTGATGTCGCCGAACTTGGCGATCAGGCCGAACACCAGTGCCGCCACCGCGACGAAGAACACCGACACCGAGGCCATCGTCGGCGTGTAGCCATAGCGCAGGGCGTTGAAGATCTTGATCGGCAGCGTCTCCAGCGTGAAGCCGATCGTCATGTAGGCGACGATGTATTCGTTGAGCGACAAAACGAAAGCAAAGGCATAACCCGAGACGAGATAGGGCCGGATCAGCGGCAGCACCACCGTTTTCAGCACCGTGCGGTCGTCGGCGCCCATCGTCGCCGCCGCCTCGACCAGCGAACGGTCGATGGAGGCGAAGCCAAGCGACAACGTCACCAGCGGTAGGGTGACGAAGAAGATCGCGTGGCTGATGACAGCCGTCCAAGGCTGGCCGTAGAAGCCCGACGTCGCCCAGAAGGTGAGCATGCCGAGTGCGGTGATGACCGGCGGCAGGATGAACGGCGCCAGCCCCAGGATCTGGAACACGTTGGCCCAGGGCGCTATGCGCCGCCACAGGAACCATGCCAGCGGAAGCGCAATGGCGACGGCGAGAGCCGCCGCAGTCACCGCCAGCGACAACGAGGCGAACAGCGCCTTGCGCCATTCCGGATCGGCGAAGATCTGCGCGTACCAGGCCAGCGAAAAGCCTTTCGGCGGAAAGGCCAGGTCCTGCTTTTCGTTAACGGAGACGCCGGCAACGACGATCAGCGGTGCTGCCAGGAACAGGGCAACGGCTGCGAAATAGAGCCGGCGAAGGAATGTCTGTATCACAGCGCGTTCTCCCTGCGTCCGACGAGCAGCGTCAGGCCGACAAGTGCCAACGACATCAGCACCAGAAACACCGCCATCGCTGCCGCAAACGGCATGTTGGACTGGTAGATGGCCTGGTCGGTGATCAGCACCGACAGCGTCCAGTGCGACGGCCGGCCAAGGATCTGCGGCAGCAGATAGGAGCCGAGCGCGAAGACGAAGACCATGATCAGCGTCGCGACGATGGTGTTGCGCAGTGCTGGCACGACGACGTTCATGAAGGCCCTGACCGGCGAGGCGCCGAGCGTGCGCGCCGCCTCCAGCAAGGTTGGATCAAGCCGCACCAAGGCGGGGTAAAGCACCAGGATGGTGTAGGGCAGCGCCTGGTAGACCATGCCGGTCAGCACCGCCCAGAAGCTTGGCGTCAGCGCCACCGGCTCCTTCATCAGCCCGATCGCCACGAACAAATTGGTGATGCCGGCGGTTCGTGTAAACAACGTCGACCAGGCAAAGCCGATGATGACCTCCGACAGAGAAAGCACCGACAGCAGGCAGACCAGCCAGATCGTCTGCACCTTGCGTGGCCGCTTGGTCAAAAGGTAGGTGAAAGGAAAAGCGATGACCACGCAGCAGATCGCCACCGTCACCGCCAGCATCAGCGAAAAGCCCAGCACCTTGGCGAAAAACAGGCTGAGGAAGCGGGCGTAATTGTCGAAGACGAAGTCGGGCGTATAGAAGCCCGAGGGATCGCGCTGGAAAAAGCTGACGGCGATCATCGTCGAGAACGGCACGACGAAGAAGACGATCAGCATCAGCCCGGGAAAGAACAGCGGGCTGTAATCGGCTAGCGATTTCGGCGCCTCGCGTTTCATGACTTGAGCACCACGCAGGCTTCCTCCGGCAGGACCACGCCAACCTGCTGGCCGGCCACCACTTCGGGCCGTTCACGCGGCGTGGCGACAGCGACGATCGTCTTGCCGCCTGTTTCAACGAAGGTCTCGATGGTGCCGCCAAGATCGCGCACGAACGTCACCGTACCTGATATCGCGTCGCCGCCGACTGGGCCGAGATGCACGTCCTCGGGACGGATCGAAACAGACGCCTTGGTCAAGCCTTCGGGCATCGTCAGATTGGGGATGGCCTGGCCGAGCACCGAGACGCGGCCCGCTTTGTCGACGGTGGCGTCGAGCAGGTTGGTCATGCCGATGAAGTCGGCGACGAAGGCGTCGGCCGGCTTGCGGTAGATCTCGATCGGCGGTGCCGCCTGCAGAATCTTGCCGTTCCCCATGACGACGACAAGGTCGGCCATGGTCATTGCCTCGCGCTGGTCGTGGGTGACGACGAAGGTGGTGATGCCCAGGCGCTGCTGCAGCTGGCGCAGCTCGACCTGCATCGCCTCGCGCAGCTTGGCGTCGAGCGCCGACAGCGGCTCGTCGAGCAAAAACAGTTTTGGCGACAAAGCGAGCGCGCGGGCAATGGCGACGCGCTGGCGCTGGCCACCGGAAAGCTTGGCCACCGGGCGGTCGGAAAAGCCCTGCAGATGGATCAGCTTGAGCAACTCGTCCGAGCGCTTCTTCTGCTCGTCACGCGATGCGCCGCGGATGCGCAAGGGATAGGCGATGTTGTCACCGACCGACAGATGCGGAAACAATGCCAGCGACTGGAACACCATGCCGAGGTTGCGTTTGTGCGTCGGCACCGGCGTGATGTCGGTGTCGTCGAGCAGGATCTGTCCGCTGGATGGGTCCTCGAGCCCGGCGATCATGCGCAAAAGCGTGGTCTTGCCGCAGCCCGACGGACCAAGCAGGCAGACGAACTTGCCATGCGGCACCGACAGATTGGCCGTGTCGACAGCGGTGAAATTGCCGAATGACTTGGTGATGTCCTTAAGCACGAGTCCGGACATGAGGGGGCCTTGAAACGTTGGAGCGGCGTTGCGGAAAGCGTCTCTTGTCCCTGTCCTGAGCTTGTCGAAGGAACAGGAAGAAGATGCCGGCAGGCAGATGAGGGGCGGTGCGAGCCTTGCCGCGCCGGCTCTGCCCCTCATCCGGCCCTACGGGCCACCTTCTCCCCGCAAGCGGGGAGAAGGAAAGGAGAGATCAGCCAACGATCAGCTCGGTCCACTTCTGGTTAATCCAGTCGGCCTTGGTGGTGTAGAGATCGTAGCGTGGCAGGATCGGCGGGATGTCGGACGACACGCCGGCGAACTGTTCCGGCGTCAGGTCGAGCAGCTCGCGCTTGACCGTCGGTGCGGTGCCGACCTTGCGCGACATCAGCGACTGCACGGCGGGCTGGCACATGTGGTCGATGAAGGCGTGCGCCTCCTCGGTCTTCTTCGAGGCGCGCGACAGGACCCACGAGCCCGAATCCTGGATGCCGCCTTCCTTCGGGAAGGTCGAGCGCACCGGCTGGCCTTCTGCCGCAGCGAGACCGGTGACGTCGTGGTAATACTGGCCCATCGGGATTTCGCCCGACTTCAGCGCCTGTTCGAACTGCGCTTCGTCGCGATACCACAGCCGCACGTTCGGCTTGACCTCGGCGAGCTTCTCCAGCGCCTTCTGGATGCCCTCTTCAGTGTCGAGCGCCTTGGTCCCGCCCATGAAGGTGGTCGCCGTCACTTCGAGCAGGAACGAGTTGGAAGCGAGCGCCAAAAGGCCGAGCTTGTCGGCGTTGGCCGGATCCCAGAATGCCGCCCAGCTGTCGGGCGCCGTTGCAAAGACGTTGGTGTTGGTCACCAGCGTGATGTACCAGGCGACCGCGCCAATGCCGGCGACGCGGCCATCCGGATATTTGTTGACGAAGTGGTCGAGCAGGTTGGAGCTGTTCTTGATCTTGGCAAGGTCGAGCGGCGCCCACAGCTCGGTCGACTGGCCCTTCAGCATCGAGGTCTGCGACATCATTGAAAGGTCAGCCGGCGCCTGGCCTGCCTTGGCCGCCTGTTCGAGCTGCACCAGCCAGGCCTCGCCGGTCGGCTCGGCGACGGACTCGACCGCGATGCCCGTTGCCTTGGTGAATTCGGGGAAGATGTGCTCGTCGAAGGATTTCTTGAAGTAGCCGCCATAGACGCCGATCTTGATCGACTTGTCCTGGGCACGCAGGATCGACGGCATGGCCAGCAGGCTTGCCGACGCGACTCCGGCGCCGAGAACCGCACGGCGGCTGATCGGATGGTTCAGGATCTTGGTCATTGTCATTCTCCTCATTTATTGCCGGCTTTGTGCCGGCTGTTCCCTTGGATTTTTATGACGGAGTGTCGTTCAGCGTGCTGCGGCGCGGGCCTCCAGTGAACGGGCATATTGGGTCAGCGGGTAGCAGAGCACGAAGAAGATCAGTGCCACCAGCCCGTAGACGGTGAACGGTTCGAAGGTCGCGTTGTTGATGGCGTTGGAGGTCCTGAGCAGCTCCTCGAAGCCGATGATCGAGGTCAGTGCGGTTGCCTTGATCAGTTGGACGAGAAAGCCAACGACCGGCGCGCGGGTTATGGCGAAGGCCTGCGGCAGGATGATCAGGCGCAGTTCCTGGATGTAATGCAGGCCAAGGCTGGCGCCGGCATCCCACTGGCCGCGCGGCAAGGCATCGACGCCGCTACGCCAGATCTCGGCGAGATAGGCGCTGGCAAAGAAGGTCAGGCCGAGCACGGCGGCCGTCCACGGCTCGATGCGGAAACCGAGCATCGGCAGGCCGAAGAACATCAAGAACAGCTGCATCAGCAGCGGCGTGCCCTGAAACAGCGCGATGTAGCCGCTGGCGAAGCGGCGTGCCCACTTGGCCTTGGAGATGCGCAGGAACAGGATGGCGATGCCGACGACGCCGCCACCGACAAAAGCCGCGATCGACAACAGCACGGTCCAGCGCGTCGCGAAGATCAGGTTGCGCAGGATGTCCCAGAAGGTGAACTCGATCATGACACACCCGCCGAAAGTGTGCGGCGGCCGACGCCGACGAGAACACGGCGCAATATGATCGACAGGCCGAGATAGATCATCGCCACGACGAAGTAGGTCTCGAACGGACGGAAGGTCCGTGCCTGCAGCATATCGGCTTCGTAGGTGAGTTCACTCACTGCGATCTGCGACACGACTGAAGACTCGAGCATCATGATCACGATCTGGCTGGTCAGCGCCGGGAAGATGACCTTCAACGCCTGCGGCAAGACGATCTTGACGAAGACCTGACGCGGCCGCAAGCCCAAAGCAAAGGCCGCCTCGCGCTGGCCCCTGGGCACCGCGTCGAGGCCGGCGCCGACGATCTCGGTGGTGTAAGCGGCCATGTTGAGCGTCATCGCCAGGATGGCGGCAACGATCGGGTCGAGCCGGATGCCTAGGCTCGGCAGGCCGAAGAAGATGAAGAACAGCTGCACCAGGAACGGCGTGTTCCTGATGACCTCGACATAGACCGTGATCGTACGCTTCAGCCATGGCGGGCCGTTGCGGCGTCCGGCGGCGGCCAGCACCGAGATCACCGTGCCGGCAATCGTCGTGATGACGATCAAGAAGATCGTCATGGCGGCACCGCGGGCAATCGCGCCCGCAGCCCCTTCAAGCCAGCCGAAGTCGAGGCTGTAGCTCACCGCTTAGTCCTTGAGGTTTTCAGGGTTGAGCGGAACCTTCAGCCATGCCTCTGATGACTTGCTGAGGCGGCCATCAGTGAGCATCGCCGCCACCGTGTCGTTGATGACCTTCTTGAGGCCGTCTTCGCTCTTGTTGAGGCCGATATGCGACGGCGAGGTCAGGAGCTGGAACTTCTGCTCCGGCTTCAGCGCCTCCTGGCGTGCCAGCACCTGGGCGCCGACGTCGTTGCCGACAACCATCAGCTGGGTCTGGCCGGAAATGAAGGCCTGGATGACGGCGTTGTAGTTGTCGAAGCGCTTGATGTCGGCGCCGGCAGGGGCCGCCTCGGTCAGCGAGGTGTCTTCCAGCGTGCCGCGGTTGACGGCGATCGACTTGTCGGCGAGGTCTTCCTTGCCGGCGACCTTGAGCTCGGCGGGGCCGATCACGGCGATGTAGTAAGGCGCATAGGCGGCGGCGAAGTCGATGACCTGCTCGCGCTCCTTCGAGTAGCCGACGCTCATCAGCAGGTCGACGCGCTTGTCGGTCAGGTAGGGAATGCGGTTCTGGCCGGTCACCGGCACCGGGTTGAGCTTGACCTTGAGTGCGTCGGCGATGGCCTGCGCGACATCCATGTCATAGCCCTTGAGGCTCATGTCGGCGCTGGCCGAGGAGAAGGGCGGGAAATCGGCGAAGACGCCGACATTGATCTGGCCGGCCTTGGCGATGTCTTCGAGCGCGTCGGCATTGGCCGGCTGCACGGCGAAAATGGTAGTGCCGGCGACGAGCAGGGCCGCTGCCGTCGTTTGCAGAAGCGTTTTGATGTTCATGTCGGTTCCCTCTGGAATGTTTGTTGTTGAACAGTCGCGTTAGCATCTGGCCGCCGCTTCCCAAACAGCGGCCAGTCGAATTGCTGTTGGCTATGCACCCTTGTTGGTGACGAAGGGGCTGAACAGCATCAGGCTCAGGATTTCGAACAGCATCTGGGCCCCGGCATGCGCCGTGTTGGTGGTCGAATCATATTGCGGCGCGACCTCGACGACGTCGCCGCCGACAAGGTTGAGGCCCTTGAGGCCGCGCACGATCTCCAGCACCTCGCGCGTCGTCAGCCCACCGACCTCAGGCGTGCCGGTGCCGGGCGCGAAGGCGGGGTCGAGGCTGTCGATGTCGAAGGACAGGTAGGTCGGGCCGTCGCCAACGATCTTCTTCGCCTTGTCGATGACCGCCTGTATGCCCATGCCACTGACCTCTTCGGCGTGGATGATGGTCATGCCGGATTCGTAGGAGAACTCCCACAGATATTCGGCCGAGCCGCGGATGCCGATCTGGATGACGCGGCTGGGGTCGAGCACGCCGTCGAGCACGGCGTTGCGGAACGGGCCGCCATGGTGGAACTTGGTCAGGTCGTAGGCGCCGCCGGTGTCGCAATGGGCGTCGATGTGGATCATGCCGACCGGGCGGTTCTTGCCGACCGCCCTGAGGATCGGATGGGTGATCGAGTGGTCGCCGCCGACCGACAGCGGCACAACGCCGGCGTCGACGATCTGGCCGATGCGGCGCTCGATGTCCTCATGGCTCAGTTCGAGCCGGTAGCGGCTGCGGAACGCCACGTCGCCAATGTCGGCGACGCGCAGTTCCTGCACCGGGGCGCAGTCGAGCACATGGTTGTAAGGTCCGATGCGCTCGATGGTGCGCAGCGCGCGCGGACCGAAGCGCGAGCCCGGGCGGTTGGTGACGCCGAGATCCATCGGCACGCCGATCATCGCCACCTGCAGGTCGCCGAAGTCCGGGTTGTCGTTGTCGACCTGGAGGTAAGGTGCCGTCAGGAAGGTCGGGATGCCCGAATAGGGCGCAAGCCGGGTGCCGGCCTTGTTGAAAATCTTGTCGGCGACACGGCGAAACTTCGGGTCGAACAGGTCGCCGCCATGGCCTTCGCCATATTTCTTGCGCAGCTCGTCGAGCTTTTTGACGTCGAAACCCATGGTGTCCTCCTGTGGTCCGAGATGGCAATGCGGGACAATCGCCTGTGGCCGTCCGCTCCCGGCGGCCAGCCTGATACTCGTGTTCCCCGCATGCTTTTTGGTTGTTATGGGGCAAGTTTCCGGCAGCGCCGTTGAAATAGCAATTGATAATGTTAAGGTCTGTGCTGTGAGAATTTCTCACAGCCTCGATCTCTCCCAGGCGGAGTTTCCATGTCCCGGCGCCTGCCCCCGCTCAACCCGCTGCGCGCCTTCGAGGCGACCGCCCGCCATGGCTCGCTGACCAAGGCGGCGGGCGAGCTCAACGTCACTCATGGCGCCATCAGCCACCAGATCCGGGCGCTTGAAGCCACGTTGAAGGTCAAGCTGCTGGAACGCAGCGGCTCGCGCCTCAAGCTCACCCCGCAAGGCGCCGAGCTTTTGCCGGCTGTCACAGGCGCCTTCGAAAGCATTGCTTCCGCCACCGCGCGCATGACGCGGCCGACAAGTTCGGGCAAGCTCACTGTCAGCTGTGTGCCGGCGCTGCTGTCGTTGTGGCTGGTGCCGCGCATCGGCGGTTTCACAGCGCAATATCCGGGCATCAGCCTTAGCCTCAACGCCTCCAACGACCCGCGCGACATCCACGCGCCCGACGTCGATGTCTGCATGCTCTATGGCGACGGCAGCTGGACTGATTGCTGGCTGAAGAAGTGGTCGACGCTGGAGCTGTTTCCCGTCGTCAGCCCGACGCTGATCAACAACCGGCCGATCCGCAGCGTGCGCGACCTGTCCGACCACATCCTGTTGCACGCCGATGACGGCCGCGAATGGCACACCTGGCTCGCCGCCGCCGACGCGCTCGACGTCAAGCCGGTGCAGCAGCACCGCATGTCGGGCGCGAGCCTGACCACCGAAGCGGCGGTCCACGGTCATGGGCTGGCGCTCGGTGACAGCGTCACCGCGTCAGGCATGCTCGCCAAAGGCCAGTTGGTCACGCCGTTCAACCTGTCGGTGCCGGCTGTCGATGCCTTCTACATCGTCTGCCGCAACGAGGTGAAATCGGCCCCCATCGCCCAGGTCTTCATCGACTGGCTGTTTGCCGAGCGCGAGGAGCTTCCCGCCCGCACCGAACAGGCCGTGACCGGCCAGATCAGCATCCGCAAGCGCCGCGGCCAGAAGGCGGCGGCGGCCGGCTAGTCTTCGCCGGCGCCTAGCTTGTTCAGCCGATGCAACCGTAGGGCCAGCGCTGCTTTTTTCGCGTCTTAAGCTTGATCGCCCCGGCGCGATATCCCAATGCTAGCAACGAGGAATGCGTCCGGCAGCGGATGCGCCAAGGAGGAATGAAGCGGCATGGCCAGGACCGATATTGCACGCAGGGTGTACAACCACACCTGGAAGCTCGATCCGATCGTGCGCTCGCTGCTCGACACGGACTTCTACAAGCTGTTGATGCTGCAGATGATCTGGGGCATGCACCCGAAAGTCGACGCCACCTTTTCGCTGATCAACCGCGCCACTTCGGTCAAGCTCGCCGAGGAGATCGATGAGGGCGAGTTGCGCGAGCAGCTCGACCATGCGCGTTCGCTGCGCTTCTCCAAGAAGGAAATGATCTGGCTCGGCGGTAACAATTTCTATGGCCGCAAGCAGATCTTCGAGCCCGAGTTCCTGGCCTGGCTCGAGAACTTCCAGCTGCCGCCCTATCACCTCGAAAAGCGCGACGGCCAGTATGAGCTGACCTTCGCCGGGCCGTGGGTGCTGACCTCGATGTGGGAAATCCCCGCGCTTGCGATCATCAACGAGCTGCGCTCGCGCTCGGCGATGAAAGTATTCGGCCCGTTCGCGCTCGACGTGCTCTACGCCCGGGCCAAGGCCAAGATGTGGGACAAGACCGAGCGGCTGAAGATGCTGCCCGACATCAAGATCTCCGATTTCGGCACCCGCCGCCGCCACTCTTTCCTGTGGCAGCGCTGGTGCGTCGAA
Source organism: Aminobacter carboxidus (assembly GCF_014863355.1). Taxonomy (GTDB): domain Bacteria; phylum Pseudomonadota; class Alphaproteobacteria; order Rhizobiales; family Rhizobiaceae; genus Aminobacter; species Aminobacter carboxidus. The sequence continues at coordinate 191,454 of NZ_JACZEP010000006.1, forward strand.
GCACTCAAGGAAGGCATCGGCGAGGCCTTCACCGGCACTTCCAACGTGCTTCTGGCCATGGACACCGACCTCGAGGCGCTCGGCACCAACGCGCATGAGCTGCCGATGGTCTATGCCGCACTCGCCAACAACGAGGATGAGCTCAAGCAATCGCCCTACAAGGTGCTGCGCGACTGGCAGCGCTACTATGGCGGCAACCTGCTGATCGTCCTGCCCGACGCCTTCGGCACCGCCGCCTTCCTGCGCGACGCGCCCGACTGGGTCGCCGACTGGACCGGCTTCCGCCCCGACAGCGCCCCGCCGATCGAAGGCGGCGAGCGCATCATCGAGTGGTGGCGCAAGAAGGGCCAGGACCCGCGCTCCAAGCTTTTGATCTTCTCCGACGGCCTCGACGTCGACACCATCATCGAGACCTACCGCCACTTCGAGGGCAAGGTGCGCATGTCGTTCGGCTGGGGCACCAACCTGACCAACGATTTCGAAGGCTGCGCGCCGGTCGAAACCGACCGCCTCAACGCCATCTCGCTGGTCTGCAAGGTCACCGAAACCGACGGCCGCCCAGCGGTCAAGCTGTCGGACAACCCCGCCAAGGCCACCGGCGACAAAAAAGAAATCGCCCGCTACCTCCGCATCTTTGGCGAGAAGGACCGGGTGGAGCAATTGGTGAAGGTGTAGGGCGGGCTCGACCGGCCCGAGGCAGGCTCGAGCCCGAGCGGGAGCTTGGAATGGTCGCATCCAGCGTGGCGAGGGGTTTCCACGCTTTGGTGTATTTCCTGTTGAGCGGAAGCCGCGCAGGACTTCTCGCAGCATCTCGTCGATCGCGATCCTGACAATGGCCGGGCGCGAAAGCGAGCGTGGCAGTGAAGAAATTTGGCTTCTTCTCCCCGTTCACGGGGAGAAAGTCCCGGCAGGGGGATGAGGGGCAGCGCGAACTTTCGGAATTGAGTGCCGCCCCTCACCCGGTCGCTTCGCGGCCACCCTCTCCCCGTAAACGGGGCGAGGGGTAACCTCACACCCCTTCCCGCAACCCCAGCCATGTGGCACATCGAAACAGTGAGTGGCGGGAACCGAAACATCTGCGGAACCATCCGGCGCGCGGCGGCGACAGTGCTTGCAGCATGCAGCGCAACGGCATGGCAAACACTGCCCGCTTTCGCCCACGCCTCCGATCGCGGCCATGTCCTGCTGTTGCCGACCGGGCACTACATAGCCGGCGCAGCTTTGGCCGTGGCGGCGAGTTTCCTGGTGCTCGCCGTCCTGCCTCCCGAACGGCTGGCCTCTCTCTGGCGCACACGTTTGCCGCTCGGTGCGATCCCCGACCTGCGGCTGCCTGTCAGCCTGCTGTCATTCGTTGCCTTCGCAGCATTGATCCTCGCCGGTTTCATCGGCTCGCGCGATCCGCTCTCCAACCCGCTGCCGCTGACGATCTGGACGCTGCTCTGGGTCGGCCTCACCCTCGTCCAGGGCCTGTTCGGCAATCTCTGGGCATGGCTCAACCCATGGTACGGACCTTATCGCCTGGTCGGCCGCACGCTCGGCTCGAAGGCGGATGGCAACGGCCCGCTACGCCTGCCCGAATGGCTCGGCTACTGGCCCGCCCTTATCCTGTTCCTCGCCTTCGCCTGGTTCGAGCTGATCGACCCGGCACCCGACGATCCGGCACGGCTCGCCATCGCTGCCGCCACCTACTGGCTGTTTTCGTTCCTTGCCATGCTGGCCTTCGGCTTCGAGCGCTGGAGTCGGCAAGGCGAATTCCTGTCTGTCTTCTTCGCCATGATCGGGCGCTTCGGCGTTGTCGATGGCAAGCAGGACGGCACGCGGCTGCGTCTCGCCTGGTGCTGGTCCGGCGCCAAACTCAACGACGTCGCGCCGCTGCCGCCCTCGGGCGCGCTGTTCCTGCTTGCGACACTCGCCTCGGTGTCGTTCGACGGCTTCTCCAAGACCTTCTTCTGGCTCGGGCTTAACGGCATCAACCCGCTCGAACTGCCCGGGCGCTCGGCACTCATCGGCACCAACAGCCTCGGCCTGATGGCGGTATTCGCAGCACTCGCTGTCGTCGGGCTGTTCGCGGTGCTGATCGGCCAAAGGCTGGTCAACAGCACCGTGCCGCTGTCGAAGGCCGCCGGTCTGTTCGTCTGGTCGATCGTGCCGATCGCGCTCGCCTATCATTTCTCGCACTACCTGACGGCATTGCTGGTCAACGGCCAATACGCGCTTGTCGCGCTGTCGGACCCGTTCGCGCTGGGCTGGAACCTGTTCGGCACCGCCCACATGCCGGTCGAGGCCGGCATCGCCATGGGCTCGGAATCCGCCTGGCTGATCTGGAACCTGCAGGCGGCGGCCATTGTCGCCGGGCACGTGCTGGCGGTGCTCGTCGCCCACCTGCTCGCCTGGCGGCTGCACCCCTCCCCGGCCGGCGCCTCGCTCAGCCAGTTGCCGCTGACATTGCTGATGATCGGCTACACCGTTTTCGGCCTCTGGCTGCTCTCGACAGCCACGGCGGGATAGTGCAAATGCAGCTGGATTTGACCTAGCGGAAGCAACTATTGCCACGTCTGGGGATTGGTGATCTAGTTTGTATACATGCAATTTTTCGCCATTTCTTGAGTTCCGGGCGGAGCAGCCGCCAATCCGCAGCACAGCTGGTCAAAAGGCACGGCAAGGGGACAGGGCATGACTGACAGCAAACGCTTCTTCGACCTCGGCAAATCAGGCCTCAGCCGCCGTACGGCGCTCAAGGGCCTCGCCGCCGGCGCCGGCCTGATGGCCGCGCCCGGTTTCGTCCGCTACTCGCAGGCGCAGTCATCGGCGCCGATCAAGATCGGCTTCCAGGCCCACCGCACAGGCATCGGCGCTGCCTATGGCCGCTGGTACGAAAAGACCACCAACGCCGCGGTCAAGCTGATCAACGATGCCGGCGGCATCAACGGCCGCCCGGTCGAGATCATCGTCGAAGATGACGGTACCGACCCCAAGCGCGGCGCCGAGGTGGTTGCCAAGTTCGCCTCTCAGCACAAGACCGACATCGTCTTCGGCACGCTGTTTTCGCATGTCGTCGTCGGCTCGGCGCCGACCGCCGGCGAACTCAAGATTCCCTACTACGTCGTCAGCGAAGGCTATCACGTCGCCTCGGGCAAGCTGAACCGCTGGGTCTTCCAGCCCGGCATTACCGACGTGCGCTCGCAGGTCACTTCGGTCGCCCCTTGGGTCGCCGCCAACCTCGGCAAGAAGGTGACGATGATCTATCCGGACTACGCCTTCGGCTACGATCACCGCGACTATTTCGCGCCCGCCCTCAAGGCCCAGGGCGGCGAGGTCGTGGCCCAGATTCCGATCCCGCCGACCGAAAGCTCGTTCACCAAGTATCTGCCGCAGATTCCCGCCGACACCGAGGTGCTGTACCACGTCATGGTCGGCCCCGGCGTTCTGACCTTCGTCAAGGAACTCGGCGAGTTCTACGGCTCGAATAAGCCGAAGCTGTTCGGCTTCATCGACTCGCTCGAGGCTGTCGACATCAACAGCCCCGGCCTCGAATTCCTCGACGGCAGCCATTTCTGGGAAGGCTCGCCGCGCTACGCCCAGGCCAATGACAGCGAGGCGCAGAAAGCCTATCGCGCGGCCGTCGGCATCGACGATAATGGCGCATCGACGACGGATGCCAAGGACGTGTCGACCGCCGCCCACATGTTCGGTTGCTGGGAAACGCTCTACGTCATCAAGAAGGCGATGGAGGATTCAAGCTACAAGGGCCCCGAGGACCGCGCCAAGCTGGTCGAGGCGACCGAGGCGCTGACCGAGTTCAAGGAAGGCCCCGAGCATCCCCAGGGCGACAAGAAGTTTAACGGCAAAATCCACCAGGTCTTCGGCCACCAGAACATCTCCAAGGTCGAAGGCGGCAAGCTCAACGTCGTGCACCGGACCTCGATCGAAGACGGCATGTACGAGCCGGAAGCGGACTACACGACACAGCCGCTGTGAGCAGCTTGCTGGATGCTGCTTAGGTTGAGTGCCTTGCCACCCCCCTCTGTCCTGCCGGCGATCTCCCCCTCAGAGGGGGAGATCGGCCGTCATCAAGACATACGGCAATCGCCCAGGTCGCAAGACTGGCGCGACGCCACTGCTGCTGATCTCCCCCCTTGCGGGGGAGATGTCCGGCAGGACAGAGGGGGGTGCGACGGAGCGCAACTTGGGTGGGTTCCCTAGTGGCCTTTTTCCCGCATCTCCTGCTCGCCACGCTCGAAGGCCTGGTCACCTCGGCGGTTCTGGCGCTGACGGCACTCGGGCTGTCGCTGGTGTTCGGCGTCATGCGCATCGTCAACGTCGCGCATGGCGAATTCTTCATGCTGGGTGCCGTACTTGCCTGGGCGATCACCACCACGCTCACTGGCCACCCGGCCCTTGGCTTCGCGATCGCTTTGGTGCTGTCGCCGCTGATCGTCGGCGCCATCGCCTGGATCGCCGAGCGGCTGGTGCTGCGCCGCATCGAGTACAATCCCGAAGCGACCATCGTGGCCACCATCGGCCTGCTCTATATCATCCAGCAGTTGGCGCTGACCTTCTACGGCCCCGAGGCGCGGCCGGTGACGCCGCCGTTCAACTACCGCATCCAGCTGCCATGGTTCGGCTACTCCGGCTACAAGCTGTCGATCATCGCGGCCTCCGCACTACTCCTGCTCGCCACCTGGTTCGTGCTGACACGCACCCGCATCGGGCTGATCATGCGGGCAACGCAATATGACCGCGAGACAGCCCTTGCCTTCGGCATCCCGGTCGGGCGCGTCTATGGTGCGGTCTTCGCGCTCGGCGCCATGCTCGCGGCCATCGCCGCGGTGCTGATCGTGCCGATCCAGCAGGCGCATTATCTGATGGGGCTCGACCCGCTGCTGCTGTCGTTCATCGTCGTCATCATCGGTGGGCTCGGCTCGCTGCGTGGTACGGTCATCGCCGCCCTGCTGATCGGCGTCTCCGACGGCATCATTTCGGTGTTCTTCTCACCGACGCTGGCCAAGATCATCGCCACGCTCGTCGTTGCCATGGTGCTGGTGTTCCGGCCGCAGGGTCTGTTCGGGACAGCAACGAAATGAGCGGCGACGGCACGACAACAAAGGTCTACGCGCTGCATGGGGCCGTCATAGCCGTGCTCGTCGCGCTGAATTTCGTGCTGCCCGAGTATCATCATGGCGTACTGGCGCGGGTGCTGGTGCTCGCCGTCTTTGCCATGGGCTACAACTTGCTGTTCGGCTATGTCGGGCTGCTCAGCCTCGGCCATGCCATGTTCTTTTCAGCCGGGCTCTATGGTGCCGGCCTGCCGCTCTACCATCTCGGCTGGGGCGTCGTGCCGGCCTTTGCCGGAGGCATTGGCGCGGGTTTCACCGTATCGCTGTTCATCGGCCTTTTGGCGCTGCGCACCTCGGGCGTCGCCTTCATGATCGTGACGATGATGTTCGCCCAGGTGTTCTATCTCACCACGCTCTATTTCGGCGAATGGACCCGCGGCGACGAAGGGCTGGTGCTGCAGCAGCACACGCGGCGGATAGCGCTCGGCAGCGAAACACTCGACCTGACCAACCCGGCGACGCGCTATCTGATGGCGGTGGCGCTTTTTGCGGCAACACTCTTCGCCACGCTTGCCATCGTCCGCTCGCGCCATGGCCGCGTCCTCGTCGCGATCCGCGAGAACGAAGAGCGAACGAAGATGCTCGGCTACGACACCTTCGCCAACAAGCTGGCCGCGGTCGTGACCTCGGGTGTCATTTGCGCCGCGGCGGGTGCAGCCTATGCGCTGTTGTTCGGTTATGTCGGCTCGACCTTCGCCTCGGTGCAATACTCGATCCTGCCGCTGCTCTGGGTCCTGCTCGGCGGTGCCGCGACAACGCTCGGCCCGCTGCTCGGCACGCTGTTCATGTACTACGTCGTCGACATCACCAGTGGTTACACCTCGGCCTACATGCTGGTCGTCGGCGCCATGCTGATCCTTCTGGTGCTGTGGTTCCGCAAAGGCGTGCTCGGCACGGTGCGCGAGCGCTGGCTCAGGTGGTTGCCATGACGGCACTTTTGACCACCAAGGGCCTGTCGCGCCATTTCGGCGGCCTGCGTGCCGTCGATAATGTCGATTTCTCACTCGAGCCGGGCGAGATCCGAGCGGTGATCGGCCCCAATGGCGCTGGCAAGACGACCTTCGTCAGCCTCGTCTGCGGCCGCTACGCGCCAAGTTCTGGCCGCATCGTCTTCGACGGCGAGGACATCACCGACATGCCGGCACACCTCAGGGTCCGGCGCGGCATCGCCTATACGTTCCAGATCACCAGCGTATTCGCCAACCTCAGCGCCTACGAGAACGTCGCCCTGCCGGTGCAGCGCACGCTGACCGACGGGCGTTCGCGCAGGGCGGTGCGGCAAAGCGCGATGGAAGCGCTCGAACGCGTCGGGCTGGCCAGCCGGGCGCATGAGCAGGCCGGCGCCTTGGCCTACGGCCACCAACGGCTGCTCGAGGTGGCGATGGGGCTGGCGCTCAAGCCGCGGCTGCTCATCCTCGACGAGCCGACGCAGGGCCTTTCGGACAGCGAGATCGAAAACTTCATCGCCCTTGTGCGCGAGATAGCCAGCGATGCAACGGTGCTGCTGATCGAACACAACATGCAGGTGGTGATGGAATTGGCCCGGCGCATCACCGTGTTCGACGCCGGCAAGATCCTGGCTGAAGGCAGCCCGGCTGAGATCCGCGCCAACACTGCGGTGCAGGAAGCCTATCTCGGCACCGTGCAGGAGGCAGGCGCATGAGTGTCACCCTGACGATCGCCGGCCTCGACTGCTTTTACGGCGAAGTGCAGGTGCTGCATGGCCTCGAGCTTGAACTGCGCAAGGGCGAGGTGTTGTGCCTGCTCGGCCGCAATGGTGCAGGCAAGACCACCACGCTGAAAGCGATCATGGGGCTGGTGCCGGCACGCGCCGGCTCGATCACGCTGGGCACAAGCGAACTGACCGAACTGCCGGCGCATGAGGTGCCGAGGGCAGGCATCGCCTATGTGCCGCAGGGCCGGCGCCTGTTTGCCGAGTTGACCGTCGCCGAAAACATCGAGATCGGCCTGATGACGCGCAACAAGGGCAAGATGGTGCGGGAAAACGTGCTCGACCTGTTCCCGGTCCTGCGCGAGCGGCTGAAGCAGCGCTCGGGCACGCTGTCGGGCGGCGAGCAGCAGATGCTGGCGATGGCGCGGGCGCTGTGCCTCGAACCCGAGGTTCTGCTGCTCGACGAGCCGACCGAAGGCCTGATGCCGTCGATGATCGCGAAAATCCGCGAGACCGTGACGGGTTTACGCGAACGAGGTGTGTCGACCATCCTCGTCGAACAGCGCGTCGACGCCGTTCTCTCCGTCGCCGACCGCGTCGCCTTCATCGAAAACGGCCGCAACCGCGAAACCGTTGACGTCACGCAGCTGCGCGACGACCCAGAAATGGTGAGGCGCTATGTCGGCGTCGGCTAGCCGAAGAACACGAAGCCGGCGATCAGGAAGGTCGGGATCAGCACCGCGCCCGACCACAGCATGTAGCCGAAGAAACCCGGCATGCTGACCCCGCTCTCCCTGGCGATGGCATAGACCATGAAGTTGGGCGCGTTGCCGATGTAGGTGTTAGCGCCCATGAACACGGCGCCTGCCGAGATCGCCACAAGCGTCGGGGCAAGAGTCGTCATCAGCGCCTGCGGGTCGCCGCCGGCCAACTCGAAAAAGACCAGATAGGTCGGCGCGTTGTCGAGGAAGGACGACAGCGCGCCCGTCAGCCAGAAATAGGCGAGGTTGTCGGGTTCGCCCGCCGGCCCAGTGACCAGCGACACCAGCGGCGCGAACGCGCCGTCGAGCCCTGCACGCAGGATGGCGATGACAGGCACGATGCAGATGAAGATGCCGGCGAACAACTTTGCCACCTCTGTTATCGGCCCCCAGGAGAAGCCGTTGGCGGCGCGGTATTCCTTGCGTGTGACGGCGAGCGACACGAACGCCAGTGCCAGGATGATGGCATCGCGGGCAAGGTTCTGCAGCTCGACATGGACGCCTTGGATCGAGAACGCGACGCCGGGTTTCCAGAACGCCGACATCAGGATCGCGGCAATAACGCCGGTGAGCAGCGCTATGTTGGCAAGGCCGCGGATACGCACCTTGGAATGTGGAGTCGGGTCCTTGATCTTGGGCTGCCCCGCCTCGCGCCTGTGGAAGTGCCAGTCGACGGCGAGGAAGGCCGCCAGCACGATGCCGCCGACCAGCAGGGTCTCGCGCCAGAGATGAACCGTCGTCCAGAAGAAATCGACGCCACGCAGGAAGCCAACGAACAACGGCGGATCACCGAGCGGGGTCAACGATCCCCCGATATTGGACACCAGGAAGATGAAGAAGACGACGACATGGGCGTTGAACGGCCGGTTGTCGTTGGCACGGATCACCGGCCGGATCATGATCATCGAGGCGCCCGTGGTGCCGACGACCGAAGCGAGCAGCGCGCCGATGACCAGCATGCCGGCATTGACCAGCGGCGTGCCTTGGATGTTGCCCGCCACAAGAATGCCGCCCGAAATGGTGAACAGGGCAAACAGCAGGATGATGAATGACATGTATTCGAGCAAAAGCGTGTGCAGCACTGCACCGGCCGAGACATCGAAGCCGAAGGACAACGACATCGGCACCACCACAAGGGCCGCCCAGCCGATCGTGATCTTGCCGTAGTGGTGCTCCCATACATGCGGGTAGAGCAGCGGCCCGGTGGCGACGGAGAACAGCAACCCCGCGAAGGGCAACGCCCACCACAATGACATCGACGCGCCAGGCAAGCCTTGGTCGGCGGCCAGCGCCGATCCCGCGCTCACAAGCAGGCCGGCGAGCGCCAGTGACGCTGCCGCAAGACGCGAATTTTTCATGCTGTCCCCTCAAAGCCGGCGTATGCGCCGGGCATTCTTTTCGAAGTTCGTCATGGTCGAAATTCGTCATGGCGGCGGCGCAGCCGACGCTGCCGAGGTCGGATAGCTAGACGAGCTTCACGCCGGCGTCGCGCATCTTGCCGATCATCATTTCCAAGGAGCCGCCGAGATCGATGGCCCGGCATGCATCGAGGCGCACCGTGGTGGCAAAACCATGCTTGACCGCGTCGAGCGCCGAATAGGCGACGCAAAAATCGGTGGCGAGGCCGACAAGAGTGATCGAAGCGACGTCGCGCTCGCGCAGGTAGCCGGCGAGACCGGTCGGGGTAAAACGATCGTTCTCGAAGAACGCCGAATAACTGTCGATATGCGGGCGAAAGCCCTTGCGGATGACCAGTTCGGCCTTGGACCAGGCAAGGCCGGAATGGAAGTCGGCGCCACGGCTGCCCTGGATGCAATGATCCGGCCACAGGGTCTGTGGGCCATAGGACATGCGCACGCTTTCGAACGGCTGCTTGCCGGTGTGGCTGGAAGCGAAGCTCGAATGACCGGCCGGATGCCAGTCCTGGGTCAGCATGACGTGCTCGGCGTTGCGGATGAGATCGTTGACCAGCGGAATGATCTCGTCGCCCCCATTCACGGCAAGCGCACCGCCAGGGCAGAAGTCGTTTTGCAGATCGACGACGACGAGCGCGTCCGTGGCCATGGGGCCCCCATGCTGGTTTCGGTACCGCCTCGCTGGCGGGCCGCCGAAATTCGTCCAGAAGGCGCCTTGCGTCAACCATCAACTTGGCGAAGCGCGATCCCACCAGGAAGTGATCCGGCGAAGTAAAGCCAGGCTTTGACAAAAGATCGCGGCAGGTTATCACTTGTGTACGAATGAAAATGTCCGGCACCGGCCCGGAGGCATTGCGTGACCCGTTACGCGAAACCCAAGACGCTCGACGAAGCGCTGGCGCTGCTCAGCGAGGGTTCGTGGCGAGTTCTGGCGGGCGCAACGGACTTCTACCCCGCCCTGGGCAGCCGGCCGCTGCAACACGATGTAATCGATATCAATGGCATCGGCGCGCTGCGGGGCATCGCCGAAAACGGCAGCCATTTCATCATCGGGGCACGTACGAGCTGGGCCGAGATCGACAAGGCGCCGCTGCCGCCGGCCTTTGAGGCGCTGAAGCAGTCGGCGCGCGAGATCGGATCGATCCAGATTCAGAACGTCGCGTCGGTAGCCGGCAATATATGCAATGCTTCGCCGGCGGCCGATGGCGTGCCGCCACTGATGGTCCTCGACGCCGAAGTCGAGCTGCAGTCGCGTCACGAGCTGCGAATCCTGCCACTTGGCGAATTCATCGTCGGCAACCGCCAAACGAGGCTGCGCGCGGACGAACTGGTAACAGCCCTGCGCATCCCAAAGGCCAGCGTTGCCGGGCGTTCGGCCTTCGTCAAACTGGGTGCCCGGCGCTATCTCGTCATTTCAATCGCCATGGCGGCGGCACGGGTCGTGCTTGACGGCCAAGGGCGGATCGCCAGCGCGGCGATTTCGGTGGGCTCCTGCTCCGCGGTGGCGCAACGGCTGCGAACCCTGGAAGCTTCGCTCGCCGGGCAAAGGCTGGAAGCTACCGAAGCCGCCGTTTTAGCCGCAGAGCTGGATGAATTGTCGCCGATCGACGACGTGCGCGGCAGCGCCGGATACAGGCGACGTGCGGCGCGCGAGATCGTGACGCGAGCCTTGTTGCAGGCAGCCGGCGGTTCGCAGAAACAGGCAGCGGCATGAAGAGCGACCGGGCGCCGATCAGCTTCACAGTGAACGGCGCCCTCACGTCGGTAACCGCCGCGCCGATGCGGCGGCTGTCGTCGGTGCTGCGTGACGACCTCAGGCTGACTGGGACCAAGGTCGGCTGCGACGCCGGCGACTGCGGCGCCTGCACCGTGCTCATGGACGGCGAACCGGTCTGCGCTTGCCTGTTGCCGATGGCGTCGGTCGAGGGCGCCTCAATCCGCACGATCGAAGGATTGAGCAATGGCAAGCTGTCGGCGCTGCAGGCTTCGTTCCTGGCCCATGGCGCAGCACAATGCGGCATCTGCACACCCGGACTGCTGGTGACCGCGACCCCACTGCTGGAACACACGCCACGGCCGAGCGAACAGCAGGTGCAAGACGCGCTCGGCGGGGTTTTGTGCCGCTGCACCGGCTACCGCAAGATCATTGAAGCGGTGATGGAGGCGTGGAAGCATGTCAGCGCGACCGACGGACCACTCGACTTACGCCTGCCGCCGGCAGGTGGCGCAATCGGCGCCTCTCCCGTCAGGCTCGACGGCATTCCCAAGGTAACGGGCGCCGAACGATTCGGTGGCGATTCATTCCCCGCTGATGCGCTGTCGGTGCTGGTGATCCGCTCACCGCATCACCGCTCCAGCTTCTCCTTCGGCGATCTGGATGCCTATGTCGCCGACAACACCGGCGTTGTGGCTGTCTTCACCGCCCGGGATATTCCGGGCATCAACAGCTTTGGCGTGATCCCGCCGTTTGCCGACCAGCCGGCACTGGCCGAGGGCGAGACGCGCTTCCGCGGTGAAGCGGTGGCGCTGGTGGCCTGCGAGAGCTGGGCGGCGCGCGATCTGGATATGGCAGCTTTCCCGGTCGCATGGCGCGAATTGCCGGCGTCGCTGGAACCGGCCGACGCCCAAGCGGAGGGGGCAGCACTCGTCCATGCCAACCGGGCCGGCAATCTGTTGGTGCGCGGATTGGTCGAGCGCGGCGAGCCGGAAAGTGCCTTGGCTCAAGCCGTATGCGTAGTCGCGGGCACCATGCAGACATCCTATGTCGAGCACGCTTACATCGAACCGGAAGCCGGCTATGCATTTGTCGACGGCGATACGCTGACCATCGTCGCCTGCACCCAGGCGCCACACATGGACCGCGACGACACTGCGCGCATCCTCGGCCTCGCGCCCGAAAAACTGCGCATCGTGCCGACGGCAACCGGCGGCGGTTTCGGCTCGAAGATCGACATCTCGCTGCAGCCGCTGATCGGGCTGGTGGCGCTGAAGACGGGGCGCCCGGCGGCACTCGCCTACAGCCGCACGGAATCGATGGCCTCGACCACCAAGCGCCATCCGGCATCGATGCAGGCAACGATCGGCGCCGACGCCGACGGCACCATCCGTGGCATGGTGTTTTCAGGCGAATTCAACACCGGCGCCTATGCCAGTTTTGGACCGACCGTCGCCAACAGGGTGCCGGTGCATGCCTCGGGCCCTTATGCCACGCCGAACTATCGCGCCATTGCCCGCGCAATCCACACCAACGGACCGGTGTCGGGCGCCTTTCGCGGCTTCGGCGTGCCGCAGGCGACGCTGATGCAGGAGACGCTGCTCGACGAGCTTGCCGACCAGCTAGGCATCGACCGGTTGCAGATACGCTTACGCAATGCACTTCGGAACGGCTCCGAAACAGTGACCGGGCAGCGGCTTGAAAGCGGTGTCGGCATCGGCGAGTGCCTTGAGGCGCTGCGATCACACTGGACCCGCGCGCTGGCCGAAGCGTACGCCTTCAACGCAACCCATTCCATGACGAAACGCGGCGTCGGCATCGCCTCGTGCTGGTATGGCTGCGGCAACACCTCGCTGCCCAACCCCTCGACAATCAAGCTCGGCATCTCGCCCGACGGCAAGTTGGTGCTGCACCAGGGCGCGGTCGACATCGGCCAGGGATCGAACACCGTCATCGCCCAGATCGCCGCCGACGCGCTTGGCCTGCCGCTCGGCGACTTCGTGCTGCGAAGTGCCGACACCTCGATCACACCCGACGCCGGCAAGACTTCGGCGTCGCGCCAAACCTTCGTCAGTGGGAAAGCGGCGGAAAAGGCGGCAAGGGCGCTGCGCGACACGGTCCTGCGCTACGCCAATGTCTCAAACGAGGCATCGCTGCAGTTGCTGCAAGGCGGCCTGCTGCTGGTGTATGAAGGTGGCGAACGGCGGCGCATCGACCTGACGCAGCTTGATGCCGACAAGGACGGCCTCGTCTTCGTTTCAGAGGAAAGCTACGACCCGCCAACCGCGCCGCTCGATGCCATGGGCCAGGGCAAGCCCTATGCGGTCTATGGCTATGGCGCCCAGATCGCCGAGCTCGAAGTCGACCTAGCGCTTGGCACGGTGAGGCTGGTCAAGATCACCGCGGCGCACGATGTCGGCAAGGCGATCAATCCGATGCTCGCCGAGGGCCAGATCGAAGGCGGCATTGCCCAGGGCATCGGCATGGCGCTGATGGAGGAATACATCCCCGGCCGAACCGAGAACCTGCACGACTACCTGATCCCGACCATCGGCGACGTACCGCCGATCGAGACGATATTGATCGAAGTTTCGGATCCGGAAGGACCGTTTGGCGCCAAGGGTTTGGGCGAGCACGTGCTGATTCCGACGGCACCGGCGATCCTCAACGCCATCCGCCACGCCACCGGCGTAACGATGACCAAGGTGCCGGCGACGCCGTCGCGGGTGCTGGCGGCAATCCAGCAGGCACGTCGATGAACGAGCTCTCGGAACGTTTCGAAACGCATGAACCCGGCGACGTGCACGCCGGCGAAAAGCTGCGCTGCGACGCCTGCCCGGTCATGTGCTACATCGCCGAGGGCCGCACCGGCGCCTGCGACCGCTACGGCAATTTCGGCGGGCGCATCGTGCGCGCCGATCCCGTCCGCATCCTCGACTATGCGGTCCAAAGCAACGCGGCCTTGGTGCCATTCGGCGGCGAGGCGTGGGACGGGGAGTTGGTCAACACCGGCCGGCGCTTCGTTACCGCTATCGGCGCCGGCACGACCTATCCCGATTACAAGCCAGCGCCATTCATCGTCAGCCAGGAGGTCGAGGGCGTCGATCTGGTTACCGTCGTGACCGAAGGCATCTTCTCTTATTGCGGCGTCAAGGTGAAGATCGACACCGACCGACACCTTGGTCCCGAGACGGCGACGGTGCGCGCCCAGGGCGAGGCTGTCGGCCATGTGACAACGGGCGAGTACGGCTCGCAGATGCTGTCGCTCGGCGGCGTGCATCATTTGACCGGAGGCTCCAAGTCGGAAGGCCGAGTAACCTGCGCGGCTCTGCTCGACCTGTGCAACAAGAAGCCGGTGGAACTTAGCATCGACGGCGGCGCGACAATCCTGGTCGAGGCCGGCAAGCCGCCGATCATTGACGGCACCGTCGAACATCGCATGCGCGTCGGCTGCGGATCGGCGACCATCGGCATGTTCGCCACCCAGTGGCGCGGGCTTGTCGACGAGGTCGTGGTGGTCGACGACCACATCACCGGCGTCGTCTCCGAGCATCAGGCCGGCAAGGTGCTGGGCTGGCAGGCGACCGGGATCAGGATCCTCGGCCGTCGCTCGACGCCGGGGCGCTATTTCAAGGTATCGGAACCCGGCCTCGGCTGGGGCGGCACCTCGATTTCCGATCCGCTTGCCATCCTCGGCGAGTGGAACGCCGGCAAGGGCGCGCGGCCCGGCCTGTCGATGTTGATGGTGTCCACCACCGGCGAGCAGTTCGCCTATTACGAGCTCGACGACGATCTGAAGCCGGTCGAAAAGCCGTTTCCGGAGCGGCTGCGCAAGTCGGTCGGGCTGATCGAGGAAAATTGTGAGCCGGCTTTGTGTACGGTGTTGTTCGTCGGCGGCGCCGGCGGCAGCCTGCGCGCCGGCGTGACGGAGAACCCGGTCAACCTGACACGTTCGGTGCAAGGCTTGAGAACCTATGTGACGGTGGGCGGCGCGCCGGTTTATGTCTGGCCCGGCGGCGGCATCACCTTGATGGTCGACGTCACGCGCGTGCCTGACAACGCCTTTGGCTACGTGCCGACCCCGGCACTGGTGGCGCCGATCGAATTCACGTTGCGGCGCGACGACTATCTGGCGCTGGGCGGCTACGAAAGCGAGATCAGGAGCCTCGCCGACGTGCTGCAGCGCGGCGGTGAATATTACAACGAGCGGGCGACTGGGTCGGCCGGGACAGACAACCCCTGGCCACCGCTGGCGCAACTGCGCCTGATGGCGCCGGGCGGGTTGCCATGAATGGTCCCGAGATCTCATGGCTGCCGGATCGGCGCCGCCTGCATTTCAACCATGGCCCGATCGACCTGATCGTCGAGGCATGGGGCGATCCCAAGGAGTTGCAGGCGGCCTACCGGCAAGCCGCCGCGCGTTTCGAAACGATCCTGCCTGAGCTTGTCGGGGAACTCACCGAGTTGCGCCGCCCGGCTTCGACCACGCCCCGAAACTTCCTTGGGTCGACGGCGCAGCGCATGGAGGCGGCGGTGGCGCCGCTGTCCCGGACATTCATCACACCGATGGCCGCTGTCGCCGGTTCTGTCGCCGACGAGATGATGGCGGCGATGGTCGCCGGGCGCAGGCTCGACCGCGCCTATGTCAACAATGGCGGCGATATCGCCTTGCATATCTCGCCGGGCCAGGAGATTTCGGCAGCGATTGCCGACACCGGCCACGGTCTTGCCGACAGGCTGACCATCCGGGCGGAAGACCCGGTGCGCGGCATCGCCACCAGCGGCTGGCGCGGGCGCAGCTTTTCGCTCGGCATCGCCGATGCGGTGACGGTGCTAGCTGTCAGCGCTGCGGCGGCCGATGCGGCGGCAACGCTGATCGCCAATGCCGTCGACCTGCCGGGGCACCGCGCCATCCAGCGCCAGCCCGCGCGCGACCTCGCTCCCGACAACGATCTCGGCGACCGGCTGGTCACCACAGGCGTCGGCCCGCTTGACGCTGAAGAAATCGAACTGGCGCTCGAAGCGGGACTTTCAATTGCCGAAACCTTGCGGCGGCAAGGGTCGATCCAGACTGCAGCTCTATACCTAGGAGGCCGAAACCGCATAAGCGGCACGCATGAGCTTGCCGTAGCCGGTAATGTGACAAGGGGGGTTCCTGTCCATGCCTGATTTTCCGATCCGCAAGATTGCCGTGACAGTCGAGGAAATCCTTCACGACGGAGGGCCGCCCGCGCATGTCCCGCGACGACGGGCGGCGGCGCTTGCGGTGGTGAAGAACCCGTTCGCCGGCCGCTATGTCGAAGAGCTGCAAAGCGCGATGGAGGATCTGAAACCGCTCGGCCTGATGCTTTCCGACCGGCTGATTGCTTCGCTCGGTGGCGATACGAAGGCTATCGACGGTTATGGCAAGGGCGCCATCGTCGGCTCGGCCGGCGAGTTGGAACATGGCGCGCTATGGCATGTGCCCGGCGGCTACGCCATGCGCGATCGCCTCGGCGAAGCCAAGGCGATCGTGCCCTCCGCCAAGAAGCTCGGCGCCTTCGGTGCGCGGCTCGACGTGCCGATCGGCCATGTCAATGCCGCTTATGTACGTAGCCATTTCGACGCCATGGAAGTGGGCATGCCCGACGGGCCGCGCGCCGACGAAATCGTCTTTGCGCTGGTCATGACCTGCGGCCCGCGCATTCACGACCGCATGGGTGGATTGAAGGCCTCCGACATCAAGGCCTGGGATGGCTTGCGATGAGCCCTGAAACCACCGAAGGCGGCTATCAGGTCCAGGGACAGATCGGTTTTGTGCTGCGCAAGGCCAACCAGCGTCATGTCGCGATCTTCGCGACACATATTGCGGACCTGACGCCACCGCAGTTCGCCGCGCTCGCCAAACTGCGCGATGTCGGCGAAACCTCGCAGAACCAGCTTGGCGGCCTGATCGCCATGGATGCAGCGACCGTCAAGGGCGTCATCGACCGGCTAGCGGCACGCGGGCTGGTGCGACTGGCCAAGCATGAGGTCGACAAAAGGCGCCTGATGGTAACGCTGACCGACGAGGGCCACCGCCTCGTCGTCGAGCTTCTGCCGCAGGCGCGGACGATCACCGAAGAGACGTTGTCGCCGCTGTCGGCGAAGGATGCCGAAACGCTGCTGCAACTGCTGACGAAGATAAGTTAGGGGAATAGGGGAATAGGGGAGTAAGGGAATAGAGCAGTACGAAACCATACTGACTTGCTCCTTTACTTCCCTACTGCCCTACTCACTTATTCCCTAGTCGCCATATGGGACCCAGACGTTCTTCACTTCCACGGCGCGGCGAAGGAAGGCTTCGCCTTGGGCGGTTGGCCAGTCGAGGCTGCGGCCGTGGCCGGTCCAGACGCGTTTGAGATTGCCTGTCGATTCAGCTTCGGCCCTGGCGCAGATGTCGGCCTCGGCGACGACCCACAGGCCGTCGACGTCGTCGTGCTTGGCAAGCACGGCTGCGAGTTCGGCGGTATGGCCGGTGACGATGTTGATCGCGCCTGCCGGCACGTCGGAATATTCGATCACCTGGTAGAGGTCGGTGGCGACCAGCGGGGCGGTGGTCGAGGGCACAACGACCGTGGTGTTGCCCATGGCCAGTGCCGGGGCGATCAGCGAGATCAGTCCGAGCAGCGGGGCCTCGTCAGGGGCGACGATGCCGATGACGCCGACGGGTTCGTGCAGCGCAAGGGTGACCGTGCGTGCCGGCGGCTGGTGGACGCGACCCTCGAACTTGTCGGCCATGCCGGCATAATAGAACAGCCGTTCGATCGAGGCTTCGACCTCGGCTTTCGCGGCCTTGTGGCTGGCACCGGTCAGCTCGACGATGCGGGCGGCGAACTCTTCGGTGCGGCCGGACAGGTTTTCGGCGAGATAATACAGCACCTGGGAACGATTGTAGGCGGTGGCTTCCGGCCAGGCCTTGCAGGCCCGTGCCGCCGAGACCGCGTCGCGGATGTCCTTGCGGCTGCCGAGACCGATCTCGCCTGCCAGCCTGCCCTTGGATGTCAGAACGGGGAGTGAATAGTTGCCGTCGGGGCGGACCTGCTTGCCTGAGATGAACAGCTTTGCGGTGCGGTCGATGCCGTGGCTTTCGCCATTGTCGCGGGCGGCTGCCTTGGGTGCCGAAGCCTGTTTGATGACGGGGCCATGCGGTTCGCTTGGTGCCAGATATTCCTCCAGCCCCTCACGCCCGCCCTCACGGCCGAAGCCGCTCTCGCGATAGCCGCCGAAGCCGCAGGCTGCGTCGAACATGTTGGTACCGTTGACCCAGACCACGCCGGCCTTGAGCTGCGGGGCGACATGCAGCGCCAGGTTGACGTTTTCGCTCCACACCGAAGCGGCAAGGCCGTAACGGGTGTTGTTGGCAAGCTCGACCGCCTCTTCGGTGTTGCGGAAGCTCATGGTGGCAAGCACCGGGCCGAAGACTTCTTCCTGCGCAAGGATGTTGGCAGGCGCGACACCTGTCGCCAGCGTCGGCAGGTGGTAATAGCCGGTCGCAGGCACGTCCTGGTCGGGCTGCCAGCAGACCGCCCCTTGCCTGGCGCCTTCCTCGACCAGGCGTTTGACCCTGTCGAGCTGGGTCTTGTCGACCAGCGGGCCGATGTCGGTGTTCTTGTCGAGCGGGGAACCGACGCGCAGACGGCTCATGCGTGTCTTGACCTTGGCGATGAAGGCCTCGGCAACACTCTCCTGCACCAAAAGACGAGAACCAGCACAGCAGACCTGGCCCTGGTTGAACCAGATGCCGTCGACAAGCCCTTCAACAGCACTGTCGAGATCGGCGTCCTCAAAGACGATGAAGGCCGACTTGCCGCCGAGCTCCAGCGACAGCTTCTTGCCCGAGCCGGCTGTTGCCTTGCGAATGATCTTGCCGACCTCGGACGAGCCGGTAAAGGCGATCTTGTCGATGCCGGGATGATTGACGATCGCAGCGCCCGCCTCGGGGCCACCCTGGACGATGTTGACCACGCCCTTGGGCACGCCGGCGCGCTCGCAGATCTCGGCAAACAGGATTGCCGTCAGCGGCGTGAACTCGGCCGGCTTCAGCACCACCGTGCAACCGGTGGCAAGAGCGGGGGCGATCTTCCAGGCCAGCATCAAAAGCGGAAAATTCCACGGGATGATCTGGCCGACGACGCCGGCAGCCTTGCGGCCGGGGAACTCGCTCGCCAACGACTGGGCCCAGCCGGCATGGTGGATGAAGTGGCGGATCGCCAGCGGCACGTCGATGTCGCGGCTTTCGCGGATCGGCTTGCCGTTGTCGAGGCTTTCCAGCACGGCAAACAGGCGCTGGTGGCGCTGCATGGCGCGGCCGATGGCATAAAGCACTTTTGCGCGCTCATAGCCTGACGTGGCACTCCACTTGGGCAGCACCTTGCGCGCTGCTGCCACCGCCGTCTCGATGTCGGCGGCGGAGGCATCGGAGACCTTGGCCAGAAGCTTGCCGGTCGAGGGATCTTCGGTGTCGAAGCTCTTGCCGTCGATGCCGGCGCGCCAGTCGCCTGCGATGAACAGCGACTTCGAGAAATCGCGGGCACCAAGCCAGGCATCGGCCTCGCTGCGGGCCTCGGGGGCTGGGGCATAATCCATGGCGTGGTATCGTTCGAGGATGTTCATGAGAGGCTCCGGACTGTGCGGGGCGAAGATAGGGTTCGGCGTTCGCGAGCTTTCACACGAAACTCCACTGTCATTGCTTTCGCACCCTCACGCCATGGCGTGGCGGTGGTTGGCCGAGTAGCGGCCACTGACATGGTGCTCGAGTTGGCGTTCGATATCGGTCAAAAGGCTCGATGCGCCGAAGCGGAACAGTTCGGGCTCGAGCCACTCCCGGCCGAGCTCTTCTTTCATCAGCACCAGCCAGTCGAGCGAGACCTTTGCCGTCGAGATGCCGCCGGCCGGCTTGAAGCCGATGAGATAGCCGGTCTGCTCGTGATAGGCGCGGATGGCGCGGACCATGGCGAGGCCGACCGGCAGCGTCGCGTTGACGCTTTCCTTGCCGGTCGAGGTCTTGATGAAGTCGGCGCCAGCCATCATCGCCACCATCGAGGCGAGCGTGACATTGCGCAAAGTCGCGAGATCGCCGGTGCCCAAAATGACCTTGAGATGGGCCTCACCGCAAGCAGCGCGAAACGCCTTGATCTCGTCATAGAGCTCCTGCCACTTCGCCCCGAACACCAGCCCGCGCGGAATGACGACGTCGATCTCGTCGGCACCATCGGCGACCGACGCCTCGATCTCGGCGATGCGCGTCGACAAGGGTGCCAAGCCATGCGGAAAGGCCGTCGACACCGCGGCAACATGGATGCCGGTGCCCTTGACCGCTTCGACCGCGGTGGCGACAAACGGATGGTAGACGCAGACCGCAGCCGGGCGGATCACCGTCTCGCCGAGCCCGAGCGCTTCGGTCAGATCACGCCGCAGCGGGTTCACCGCCTTGGCGCAGAGCCGGCGCACGCGCTCGTCGGTGTCGTTGGAGTTGAGCGTCGTCAGGTCCATCAGCGAGATCGACCTGAGCAGCCAGGCCGCCTGGTTGTCGGCCTTGATCGAGCGCCTTTTGGTCAGCGTGCCGACCCGGCGCTCGAGTGCCGAACGGTTGACGCTGCGCATCGATTCGACAAAACCCAGATCCAGCGCCATCCCGGGATTGCGCACCACACCATGGCCACCCTCCGCCGCATTCGCAGCCAGCCGCGAAGGCAAAGGCATAACAGTGGCTGAGGGGTGGATTTCGGCTTCGCGCAGCTTGCCGCTCATCTGACTGCCTTTCCTCCGGACGCCTTGTGTCGGCGCGATATCTCAGGAGCCGTCGAGGAAAAGCAGGTGCGCTTTCACCACGGCACAAACAAGAATAGCCCGTGGCGCGATGCTCCACGAGTCCCCGGGGGCGGAAGATAGACGAAAAAGCTGAACGGTGCAGCGATATTTTGACCGGATGGTCAAAACGCCGGACCGATGGGCGATCCGGCGCAATCAGGGAAGCGTCAGCCGACGAAGGCGCGCTCGACGACGAAGGTGCCCGGCTCGTGCAGCGAGCCTTCGACGAAGCCGAGGCTCTCGGCCAGTTCCTTGACGTCTTTCAGCATATGCATCGAGCCGCAGATCATGATGCGGTCGGTTTCCGGATCGAGCTTGTCGATGCCGAGATCGCTGAAGAACTTGCCCGACGAAATGAGCGCGGTGATGCGGCCCATACGCTCAGATTCCTCACGCGTCGTCGAATTGTAGAGCGTGACGCGGCCATGGGTCAGCTCGCCGATCAGCGGGTCGCTTTCCAGATTGGCGACCAGTTCCTGGCCGTAGGTCAACTCGGCGACGTCGCGGCAGGTGTGGGTGAGGAAGACGTGTTCGTAGCGCTCATAGGTATCAGGATCGCGCAGCAGGCTGGCGAAAGGCGCGATGCCGGTGCCGGTCGAGATCATGAACAGGCGCTTGCCGGGGGTCAGCGCGTCGAGCACCAGCGTGCCGGTCGACTTCTGGCGCATCAGCACGGTGTCGCCGGGAACGATCTTCTGCAGCTCGGAGGTCAGCGGACCATCCGGCACCTTGATCGAGAAGAACTCGACTTCGTCGTCCCAGGACGGGCTCGCCACCGAATAGGCGCGGTAAACAGGCTTTTCGGCATTGGGTAGGCCGATCATGACGAACTCGCCCGAACGGAAGCGCAGCGACTGCGGCCGGGTGATGCGGAAGGCAAAGAGGCGATCCGTGTAATGCTTCACCGAAACCACAGTTTCGGCGTAGACATTGGCAGGGATTGGGAACTGAAGCGGCTTGGCTTCGGCCGTCTTCAGCGCTGCTGCGGTGTTCATCGATCAAACCTCTCGCCCGGCGCGGCCACGTTTCCAAACCCGGCGCGCAGCGGAAATACAGGCAAATAATGGGACCTTGTTCGGGTTATTAATTAGTATACAAATGATATCAGCGTCAAGATTGTGGCATAAAACGCCTTTCTAAACTGGCACAGGAATGTAGTCCGGGCTTTTCGGGATTAGTCCATGGACGAGAATATTCCCGCACAGGCGGGAAATGTCGTTGCAGGAATCGATGTCGGCGGGACCTTCACCGACCTGCTGCTGATCGACGGCGCAAATGGCGGGGCGGTCCGCATCGCCAAAACGCCAACGACGGTCGAAAACCAGGCCCATGGCGTGATCGCAGCGCTCGCTGCAACCGGCTTCCCCATCCCTGCCATCGACCTCATCGTCCATGGTACGACGACCACCACCAATGCCGTGCTGGAGCGGCGGCTGGCCAAGACAGGCATGATCACCACGCTCGGCTTTCGCGACGTGATCGAGCTTGGGCGGCGGACAAGGCCGCAGCCCTATGGCATGACGGGGGTGTTCGTACCGGTCATTCCGCGCAATCTCAGGCTGGAAGTCAGCGAGCGCGTCGAGGCGTCGGGGCGGGTGCGCGAGCCACTCGACGAGGACGGCATGCGGTCGGCGGTGGCCGAGCTTGTCGCGGCCGGCTGCGAGGCGCTGGTCATCCATTTCCTGCATTCCTACGCCAATCCGTCGCATGAGAAGCGCGCTGCCGAGATCGCCGCCGAGATCTGGCCGAACAGCCACATCACCACGGGGCATTCGCTGTTGTCGGAAGCGCGCGAGTTCGAACGCGGTGTGACCGCCTCGGTCAACGCGGCAGTACAGCCGATCCTCGAACGCTATGTGGCACGGCTGCGCGATGAACTCAGCCAGCGCGGCTACCGCAGCGACTTCCTGATCATGAACGGCAATGGCGGCATGATATCGGCCCGCTTCGTCACCCGCGAGGCGGCAAAGACCGTCATGTCCGGCCCGGCCTCGGGAGTCATCGCCGCTGCCTATACCGGGCGGCGCGCCGGCTTCGACAACCTCGTCACCTATGACATGGGCGGCACCTCGACCGACGTGGCGCTGATCCTCAATGCGGAACCTGCGGTGTCGAACGAGATCGAGATCGAATATGCGATGCCGATCCATGTGCCGATGGTCGCGGTGCATACCGTGGGTGCCGGCGGCGGCTCGATAGCGCGTGTCGATGCTTCCGGGCTGATCCAGGTCGGGCCGGAGAGTGCTGGGGCCAATCCCGGGCCGATCTGCTACGGCCGCGGCGGCACCGAGCCGACGATCACCGACGCCAATCTGGTGCTCGGGCGCCTTGACCCCAGGAAACTGCTCGCGGTCGACAATCCGGTAACCGTCGAGGCGGTACGGAAAATCTTCGCAGACAGGATCGGCAAGGCGACTGGGCTGGACGGCGTGGCAGCGGCAGGTGCGGTGCTCAGGCTCGGCAACATCAGGATGGCGGGCGCCATCCGCATGGTCTCGGTGTCGCGCGGCCATGACCCGCGCGACTTCACGCTGTTTGCCTTCGGTGGTGCGGGACCGCTGCATGCCTCGGCACTTGCCCGCGAACTCGGCCTGCCCCGCGTGCTGGTGCCGGCGCGGCCAGGCATTACCAATGCGCTCGGCTGCGTCGTCGCCGATTTGCGCCACGACTTCGTCAACACGCTCAACCAGCCAGTGGCGATGCTCGACGAAAAGCGCGTCCACGAGGTGCTGGCGCGCCACCGGGCTGAGGGCGAGGCGCTGATCGCCAAGGAGGCGGTCCGGCCCCAGAGCATCCGCGTCAGCCATTCTGCCGACATGCAGTTTGTCGGGCAGACCCATCTCATCAACGTGCCGCTGCCTTCAGCGCATGTCGACCGCGAGACGCTGCAAGGGCTGTTCGAAACAGCCTATTTCGCCCGCTTCAAGGTCGAGCTGCCGGAAATCCGCGCCAACCTCGTCAATCTCAACACCTCGGTGACGGGCGTGCGCCCCGACATCGACCTCGGCAGCCTGATCGATCCGGCCGGGCGTGTGGCAACGCTGGAAGGAGCGCTGCGCGAAGTGAGGCCGGTGTGGTTCGACAGCGGCTGGCGCGATACGCCGGTGTATCTCAGGGAGAAATTGCCGCTCGATGCCGCCATCGAAGGCCCGGCGATCCTCGAGCAGATGGACGCGACGACGGTGCTGGAGCCCGGCGACCGGGCGCGGTCGGACCGGGATGGAAACATTATCGTCGAGGTGGGAGCACCATGACCCTCGACGCCATCACGCTTTCCGTCATCCAGGCAGCGCTACAGCAGACCTGCGACGAGATGGACCTGACGTTTTCGCGGGCGGCGTTTTCGCCGGTCATCGCCGAGGCCAACGACCGTTCCGATGGCATCTATTCCGCAGTTGACGGCGCGCTGATCGCACAGGGGTCGCAAGGGCTGCCGGTGTTCGTCGGCGTGATGCAGCACTCGACCAGGACCATCATCGAGATGATTTCGGACGGGCGTGTCCTGCCACCCGAACCCGGCGACATCTATGTCGTCAACGACCCCTATCTCGGCGGCACGCATCTGATGGACGTGCGTTTCGCCATGCCTTTATGGCGCGCGGGAAATATCTTCTGCTGGCTGTCCAACACTGGCCACTGGCCCGACATCGGCGGCGCGGTGCCGGGCGGCTTTTCAGCCTCAGCCACTGCGGTCGAGCAGGAAGGTCTGCGCCTGCCGCCGGTCAAGCTGTTCAAAAAGGGGGTGATGGACCCCGAGATCTACGCCATCATCTGCTCCAACATCCGCGTCGCCGACCAGCGCATCGGCGACATCAGGGCGCAGGCGGCAGCACTTCATGTCGGGCAAGACAGGCTGTTTGCGATCCTCGACCGTTACGGCGACGAAACCGTTGTCGAAGCGATCGCCGAATTGCGCCGGCGCGCCGCCGAACAGATGCGGGCGCATATCGCGGCCCTGCCTGACGGCACCTATCGATCCAAAGCGTTCGTCGATTCCGACGGCGTCGTCGACGCGCCACTGACTATCGCGCTGTCGGTCGAGAAAGCTGGCAGCACGCTGACCTTCGACTTTTCCGGCTCGTCGGCGCCTTGCGCCGGGCCGATGAACAGCGTGCTGGCAACGACGCTGTCGTCGGTCTATCTCGCCATGCGCCATATCTTCCCCGACGTCCCGATCAGCGCCGGCGCCTTTGAGCCGCTGATGATCAAACGACCGGAAGGCACGTTCCTCGACGCACGCTACCCGCGCCCCGTTTCAGGCTGCGCGGCGGAGGTGTCTCAGCGCATCGCCGAGGCGGTGTTCGCGGCCATGGTGCAGGCCGCACCCGACAAGGTGACGGCGTCGCCGGCCGGATCGAGCGGCAATTTCGCGCTTGGCGGCAACGACCCGGCGCGCGGTCGCGACTATGTCATGTACCAGATCTCGGGCGGCGGCTATGGCGGCAACTCAGGCCATGACGGGCTGTCGAATGGCTGCTCGACCATCGGCATCTCCAAATCGCCGCCGGTCGAGATCATGGAGCAGGCCTATCCGGTGCTGTACCGGCAATACGCCCTGCGCGAAGGGTCCGGCGGTGCGGGCAAACAGCGCGGCGGCTTCGGCCTCGCCTACGAGATCGAGCTGTTGCGGGGTGAGGCGCGAGCTTCCTTCGTCATGGACCATGGCCGCTTCGGGCCGCAGGGCGCGCTGGGCGGCAGGGACGGCGCGGTGAACACGGTCACCGTGTTTCGCGACGGGCAGCCGCATGTGCCGCCGCATTTGTCGAAAGAGCAGGATATTGCGCTGAAAGCCGGCGACCGGGTGTTGGTCGGCACGCCGGGTGGCGGCGGTTATGGCGACCCGCTGGAGCGCGATCCGGAACTGGTGCTGCGCGATGTCGGGCTTGGCTACTACACGCGCGAGCAGGCAGCGGAGATGTTCGGGGTAGTGGTTGGGAATGGCAGTGTGGATGCTGCGGAGACGGAGCGGTTGAGGCGGCGGTAGCGGCTTCGCCGTGCCACCTCTCCCCCATTTCATGGGGGGCGAGGAAACGCCAACTTCGAAGGGCACAACCTGCCAGAACTCGGTTCCTCGCCCCCATGAAATGGGGAGATGTGGCGAGCGAAGCGAGCCGGAGAGGGGGTAACTGCCTTCCCGCATCACAACATCAATCGTCAGCCCAGAACCTTGCCGTCCTCGCCGAAGCGATAGGTCCGTGCCGCGTCGGGCGTGGCATAGAGTGTGGCGCCCGGGCCGGTCTGGTACTCGCCGAACAGGCGGATGGTGATGAGGCCGGCCTTTTCGGTTTCGAGGAAAACATTGGTGTCGGCGCCGAGATGCTCGGCATGGATGACAGTGCCCTTCCACGCGCCCTCGGTCTGGCTGACCGCGATGTGCTCGGGACGGACGCCAACGGTCTTGGCCGTCTCGCCGAGGCGGGCGCCGTCGACGAAGTTCATCTTGGGCGAGCCGATGAAGCCGGCGACGAACAGATTTGCCGGCTTGTTGTAGAGCTCCATCGGTGCACCGACCTGCTCGATACGGCCGGCATTGAGCACGACGATGCGGTCGGCCAACGTCATTGCCTCGACCTGGTCGTGGGTGACGTAGACCATCGTCGCCTTGAGGCGGTTGTGCAGCTGGGCGATCTCGAGGCGAGTGTTGACGCGAAGCGCGGCGTCGAGGTTCGACAGCGGCTCGTCGAACAGGAACAGCTTGGGTTCGCGCACCAAAGCGCGGCCGATGGCGACGCGCTGGCGCTGGCCACCCGAAAGCTCGGCCGGGCGGCGCTTGAGGTAGGGTTCCAGCGAAAGCATCGACGACGACGCAGTGATGCGCTTGTCGATCTCGTCAGCCGGCGTTCCCGCCTGCTTGAGGCCGAGCGCCATGTTGTCGCGCACCGTCAAGTGCGGATAGAGCGCGTAGGTCTGGAACACCATGGCGATGCCGCGCTTCGACGGCGGGGCGTTGGTGACCCTGGCGCCGTCGATCAGCACATTGCCCGCGCTCGCATCTTCGAGGCCGGCGATGATGCGCAGCAACGTCGACTTTCCGCAGCCCGACGGGCCGACGAACACAACAAACTCACCGTCCTTGACGTCGAGGTCGATGCCTTTCAGCACTTCGACCGGGCCAAAGGACTTCTTGACGTTTTCGATCTTGAGAGATCCCACAGGCTATTCCTCTCGTTTTCCTGACGCATGAACCCGACCGAAAAGCGCTGAGCTTTTCGGGGGCATGGCTTAAAGCTTGACGGCGAGGCCAGTGCGGACGCTTTCGTCCGCGGCAAGGCATACGCGCAGTGATTTGACGGCGTCCGCCATGTGGCGGGTGAGGTCGATGTCCTCGCGGATGGCCTTCAGCACGAAGGCCTGCTCGCGGTCGCACAGGCCCTGGTGGCCGGGTTCGTCCTTCATCGACAGGTCTTCGTCGGCATGAAGGAAGTTTCCATCGGTGCCGAGGTCGGCACGGTGGACGCGGATCATGCTGGTCTTGGTGTGCGAATCGACGTCGTCGGACTTGGTCGTCGCTTCGTTGACGACGATCGAGACGCTGCCCTTGGGCGAGATGACGTCCTTCACGAAGAACGCCGTCTCCGACATCATCGGACCCCAGCCGGCCTCGTACCAGCCGACCGAACCGTCGGCGAACAGCACCTGCAGATGGCCGTAATTGTACATCGCCGGATCGATCTCATCGGTCATACGCAGACCCATGCCGCGGACCTCGACCGGGTCGGCATCGGTGATCTGGCACATGACGTCGAGATAATGCACACCGCAGTCGACGATCGGCGACGTCGTCTTCATCAGTTGCTTGTGGGTGTCCCACTTGTGGGCCGATGACTGTTGGTTGAGGTTCATGCGGAACACGTAGGGACCGCCCAGCGCCCGCGCCTCGCCGATCAGCCGCATCCACGACGGGTGGTGGCGCAGGATGTAGCCGATCACCAGCTTTCGGCCATTGGCCTTGGCAGCGGCAACGACCCGCTCGGCATCGGCCACGGTGGTGGCCAGCGGCTTTTCGAGGAAGACGTGGCAGCCGGCTTCCAGCGCCATCACCGCATAATCGGCGTGGCTGTCCGAGTAGGTGTTGATCGAGGCGACGTCGGGCTTCAGTTCGCGCAGCGCGCCTTCGAAGGAACGCTGGATGCCGTAGCCTTCCATGCCCTCAGGCAGCGGCACGTCGGAGCGGTTGACGAGGGCCGCGATCTCGAAGCCCGGGTTGTTGTGATAGGCGAGCGCGTGGCTGCGGCCCATATTGCCGAGGCCAGCGACGACGACGCGAAGAGGCTTTTCAGTTGTCACTTGACGGCTCCGGAAGTGATGCCGCGGATCAGCTGCCGCGAGAAGAAGAAGTAAAGGATCAGCACCGGCAAGATGGCGAGCGAGAGTGCGGCCAAAACGGCGTTCCAGTTGGTGACGAACTGGCCGATGAACACCTGGGCGCCGAGCGTCACGGTCTTAGTCGCTTCCGACGGCGCCAGGATCAGCGGGAACCACAGATCGTTCCAGATCGGGATCATGGTGAAGACGGCGACCGTTGCCATGGCCGGACGGACCAGTGGCAGGACGAGGCGGAAGAAGATGCGGTATTCCGAGAGCCCGTCGATGCGGCCGGCATTCTTCAGATCGTCCGACACCTGCTTCATGAATTCGGACAGGATGAAGACGGCGAGCGGCAGGCCTTGCGCGGTGTAGACCAGGATCAGCGCGGTCAGCGTGTTGACCAGGCCCGACGCCACCATCAGCTGCAGGATCGCGACCGTGCCGAGGCGGATCGGGATCATGATGCCAAGCGCCAAATAGAGGCCCATCATGGTGTTGCCCTTGAAGCGGTACTCCGACAGAGCGAAGGCGGCCATGGCGCCGAACAAAAGCACGAAGAACAGTGAGGCGACGGTAACGATCAGGCTGTTCTGGAAGTAGAGAAAGAAGTCGCCCTGCGCCATCACGGTCGTGTAGCCGATCAGGTCGAAGGTCTCGGCGGTCGGCAGCGACAAGGGCGAACGGAAGATGGCGTTGCGCGACTTGAACGAGTTGACGACGATGACGAGCACCGGAAACAGCGCGATTGCGGTGTAGGTCAAAAGCACCGCATGGGCGCCGATGGTGCGTGGCAGGGAAGTGGCAGCCTTGCTCATGACGCCCTCAGAACTGGTAGCGGCGCAGCCGCGTCTGGATAAGGAACAGGTACAGGCACACGCCGGCGAGGATGATGAAGAACATCATTGAGGCAATGGTGGCGCCCATGTTCTTGTCGCCGATCTGCAGCTGGAAGCCGAAGAAGGTGCGGTAAAGGAACGTACCCAGGATGTCGGTGGCATAATTCGGACCGGCAAGTGCGCCCTGCGCCGAATAGATCAGGTCGAAGGCGTTGAAGTTGCCGACAAAGGTCAGGATCGAGATGATACCGATGGAGGGCAGGATCAGCGGCAGCTGGATTTTCCAGAACTGCGAGAAGCCGGTGACGCCGTCGCATTCGGCAGCCTCGATGACTTCGTCGGGGATCGACAGCATCGCGGCGTAGATCAGCATCATCGGGATACCGACGAACTGCCACACCGAGATCAGGCTGAGCGTGGTCAGCGCGTACTCTTCCTTGCCGAGCCACGGCACGAACAGGCTCTTGAGACCAACGAGGTCGAGCAGGTTGGGTGCCACGCCCCAGAGCGGGCTCAGGATCAGCTTCCAGGCAAAGCCGACGATGACAAAGGACAGGATCGTGGGGATGAAGATCGCCGTGCGGTAGAAGGCCGAGAAACGTAGCTTGGGGCTCGACAGCAGGGCAGCGAGGACGACGCCGATCGGGTTCTGCACCAGCATATGGATGATGAAGAACCAGGTGTTATTGCCAAGCGCGTTCCAGAACGAGGCCGACCAGCGCGGATCGCCAAACAGGGTGCGGAAATTGTCGAAGCCTGCGAACACCTGGGCGTTGTCGACGTTGCGGAACAACGACAGCTGCAAGGTGCCGAACAGCGGCAGGATCATTACCGCAGTGTAGACCAATAGCGCAGGCGCCAGGAATACGGCGATGTGCCAGCGCGTCGGTCGTCTGTCTTGGCTATGCTCTAGGCTTTGCTGCGACATCTCAAAATCCCTGGGTCCGGCCGCGAGGGGGCCGTTGTTCATCGTAGCGAGGATGGACCTCTGCGGGCTTCCCGCCAATGGCCTGGGAAGCAGTAGCGCATCTTTGTGCGCCAGCGTTCAACCCCTCTTGCCGATTCCGCGAGGTTCGAATTCGCCGAGGGGATGGAGAGCGCCGCTTATGCGGCGCTCTCCAAAGCGAGCATCAAGCCCGCCGCATCTTACTTAGCCGGCTTGTACCAGCTGTCGAGGCCCTTCTGCAGTTCGGCAGAAGCAGCTTCCGGGGTCTCGGTGCCGTTGATGACATTGGCCGACTTGACCCAGGTCTCGTTTTCGAGGTTCGGCGTACCGCGCGACAGGACCTGATAGGTCGAGCGGATCGTCGGCTTGCACTTATCGCGCCAGGAGACGAATTCCTGGGCCAGCGGATCTTCCATCTTCACAGCAGCCGAGTTGAGGCTGAAGAAGCCCGGCAGCGCGTTGGCATAGATGGTCGCGAATTCAGGCGAGGCCACCCAGGTCAGGAAGGTCTTGGCGGCATCGGCGTTCGCGCTCTTGGGGTTGAGGCCAATGCCGATGTCGTTGTGGTCGGAGATGTAGCAGGTGTCGCCAGCCTTCTGGACCGGCGGCGCGAAGGCACCCATCTTGAACTGAGCCTGGGTGTTGAAGGTCGAAATCTCCCACGAACCGGCCGGATAGATGGCGGCGCGGCCGAGCGTGAAGAGGTTCTGGCTGTCCGGATAGGTCTGGGCTTCGAAACCATCGCCGAGATAAGGCTTCCACTTGGCCAGCGTCGCATAAGGTGCAACCCAGTCGGCGTCGGTCAGCTTCTGTTCGCCCTTGATCAGCGCCAGACGGCCTTCTTCGCCTTTCCAGTAGTTCGGGCCGATGTTCTGGTAGCCCATGGTCGCGGCTTCCCAGAGATCCTTGGTGCCCATCGCCATCGGGATGAAGGTGCCGTCGGCCTTGATCTTTTCAAGCGCTGCGAAGAACTCTTCCTCGGTCGCCGGCACGGCGATGCCGAGCTTCTCGAAGGCATCCTTGTTGTAGATGAAGCCGTGGATGACGGAGGCCATCGGCACGCAGAAGCTGGCCTTGCCGTCGTCGGTCTGCCAGGCGGACTTGGCGACGTCGGAGAAGTTCTCCATGCCGGCAAGGCCGGTCAGGTCGGCGAGGTGACCCTTCTTGAACAGTTCGAGCGAGGCGTCGAACGGACGGCAGGTGATCAGGTCACCAGCAGAGCCAGCGTCGAGCTTGGCGTTGAGGGCGGCGTTGTACTCGGTCGGAGCCGACGGCGAGAAGGTGACCTTGATACCCGGATTGGCCTTCTCGAAGGCCGGGATCAGCTTTTCCTGCCAGATGGCGAGATCGTCATTGCGCCAGCTTTCGATCGTCAGCGTCTTGTCCTGGGCGAGCGCGATCCCGGCTGTGCCGAGAATGCTGGACGCCATCAGAAGTCCAGTAAGCAACCTGTTCGTCATTTCCATTCTCCCTGTTTGTACTTTCTCTCGGGCCTCTACTGATGAGAGCCTCTGCTCCCCTCGAGCTTCGAAAGTGCGGGCCTGAGCCGTTGGTCCGCACCTTCAAGAAGTTGGTTTGCCGCTTCCGGGCTCGATGCGCCGGAGGCCAAAAGGATGGCGAGCTTGACCGAACCGCCGCTCTTTTCGAGCAGGGCTTCGGCAGTCGCGGTGTCGCAGCCTGAAATCGCCGAAACGATGCGCGCGGCACGCTCGTGCAGCTTGATGTTGTCGGCGTGCAGATTGACCATGTAACCGTCATGGACATGGCCGAGATGAATGGCGGCCAGCGTCGACATCATGTTGAGTGCGATCTTCTGCGCCGTGCCGGCACCCATGCGGGTCGAGCCGGCGACGACTTCCGGCGGCGTTGCCAGCAGCACCGAAACATCGGCGAGGTCGAACATCGGCGCGCCCGAGTTATTGGCAAAAGCGATGGTCGCGGCACCGCGGCGGCGCGCTTCTTCGAGCGCGCTCATTGCATAAGGCGTCGAGCCGCTGGCCGAGTTGGCGACAAGGCAATCGCCCGCCTCAAGGCCGGTCGCGGCGACATCACTGGCTGCCTGGCCGGCATCGTCCTCGGGACCGCCGGCGAGATTGACCAGCGCCTCGCGGCCGCCGGCAAGAAGGATGAACACACGCTCGCGCGGGATGCCGAAGGTACCGGGAAGCTCCAGCGCATCGGCCAGCGCCATCAAGCCTGAACTACCAGCTGCGGCATAAACCAGGCGGCCGCCGCCAGCGAGGCAGGCCGCAACCTTTTCGGCAGCTTGGGCAATGGCGGGGATGGCTGAGTGGACAGCACGCGCAGCTTCGATCTGCGCATCGGCAAGCAGGCGAAGAACGGAATCGGGCGCCTGGGCATCAATGCCCCCAGCATCCTTGTGCACCGCTTCTGTACGCCTTGGCGCCATTCTGTCTCTCCCTTTCATCGACAATACCAAAAAAATACCACTTGTCCAGCGCCGTTAACAAATTCCTTTGCTGCAGCGCAAGGCAATTCAAAAACTCTATAAAATTCAACCAAATGAACATCTGGTTCCGCCATCCGGAATTTAACACTTGGCTATTGGTATTTTATTGGTATTATCACGCTTGAGGAGAAAACACCGTGGATCTTGTGCTCGGGATAGATGGTGGCGGCACTGGCTGCCGGGCCGCTCTGGCCAATGCAAGTGGCGACATTCTCGGCCGCGGGCGTGGCGGGCCGGCCAATATCCGCACCGACCTTGCCGGTGCGTGCCACAACATCGTCGAGGCCGCCCGCCAGGCATTGGTGGATGCCGGCCAGGACCCGGCATCGATCGCCACTGTCGATGCCGTCCTCGGGCTCGCGGGCGCCAATGTCGGTGACTACAAGCAGCGGCTCGAAGACATGCTGCCGTTTCGAAACAGTTCCGTCGAAAACGACTCGCTGATCTCGCTGGAAGGCGCGCTTGGCGACCATGATGGCGCCATCGCAGCGCTCGGCACCGGAACCGTCTATCTCGGCCGCAGGGCCGGCCAGTTCCAGCCGCTCGGCGGCTGGGGCTTCCAGATCGGCGACCTCGGCAGCGGCGCGCGCATCGGCCGCGACCTCTTGCAGGAGACCCTGCTGGTCTACGACAGGATCCATGCCGGCTCGGCGCTGACCGACATCATGCTGGAGCGTTTCAACGGCAACCCCAGCGACATCGTCGAGTTCACTACCAACGCCAAGCCCGGAGACTACGGCCAGTTCGCGCCGATGGTGTTCGAGCACGCAGCGAAGGGCGACGCGGTCGGGCAGAAGCTCGTCGACCGCGCCGTCGCCGATGTCGAGGAAACGCTTGCCGTCTTCGATCTCACGCCGAGCGAGCGGCTCTGCCTTCTCGGCGGGCTCGCTGGCCTCTATGCGCCGCTGCTGTCGAAACGCTACCGCGCGATCATGCACCCGCCACTGCAGGACGCGCTGGGCGGAGCGGTGCAGATGGCGGTGAAGAAATACGCCAAGGCGGGAGGCGGCCATGGATGATGCCGCCGAACGCATTTTCGCCGCCCTGCGCGACGTCAGCCAGTCTGGTGCGCCGCTCTATCTCCAGCTCAAGAAGAACATCGAAGAAGCGGTCAAGCGCGGCCTGATCGGCCCCGGCGACGCCCTGCCTTCGGAGCGCGACATCGCCGCAGAGGCCGACATTTCGCGTGTCACAGTGCGCAAGGCGGTACAGGACCTGGTCAAGTCGGGCGTGCTGGTGCAGCGCCACGGCTCCGGCACCTTCGTTGCCCCGCGCATGGAACGCGTCGAACAGTCGCTGTCGCGGCTGACCTCGTTCACCGAAGACATGGCACGGCGCGGCATGGCCGCGCGTTCGCAGTGGCTCGACCGCGGCATCTACACCGCCTCGCCTGACGAGATGATGGTGCTGGGCCTTTCCGCCAGCGAGCTGGTGTCCAGGCTCAGCCGCCTGCGAATTGCCGACGAGACGCCGCTTGCCATCGAGCGCGCAACAATTTCGGCTTCGGTGCTGCCAGACCCTCACGAAGTGACATCTTCGCTCTATATGGCTCTTGGCAAGACCGGCCATCGCCCGGTCCGGGCCGTGCAGCGCATCTCCGCCGTCAATCTCGGCGAGGCCGAGGCACAGCTCCTGGCCGTGCCCATGGGCTCGGCCTGCCTGCAGATCGAGCGCATTTCATACCTTGCCAGCGGCAAGGTGATCGAGTTCACCAAGTCGATCTATCGCGGCGACGCCTACGACTTCGTCGCGGAACTGAGATTGCCCGGCCCGGATGGGCAAGAAGGAGAAGGTACTTGAACGCGACTACCCATATGCGGCGCGAAATCGCCGAAATCCCCGAAGCGACAGCCCGCCTGCTCGAAGGATCGGCCAAGGAACTGGCCGAGACCGGCCTGCACCTGAAGCGCGCCCAGCCCCGCTTCGTCACGACGGTCGCTCGCGGTTCCTCCGACCACGCCGCGTCCTTCCTCAAATATGCCATCGAGCTCAATGCCGGCCTGCCCGTGGCCTCCATCGGCCCGTCGATCTCGTCGATCTACGGCGCACGTCTGAAGCTTGCCGATTCCGCCTGCCTCGCCATCTCGCAGTCGGGCAAGAGCCCCGACATCGTCGCCATGGCCGAGGGTGCCCGCGCCGGTGGCGCGCTGACGATTGCGCTCACCAACACCGCCGGCTCGCCGCTGGCCGAGGCGTCCGACCACGCCATCGACATCCGCGCCGGCGTCGAAAAGAGCGTCGCGGCGACCAAGACCTTCGTCAATTCGGCGGTCGCCGGCCTTGCCGTGCTCGCCCACTGGACCGGCGACGACAAGCTGCTCGCAGCTCTCGATGCCCTGCCCGAGCATTTTGCCAAGGCTGTCGACTGCGACTGGATGGGCATTGCCGGCGAACTGACCGAAGGCAATTCGCTGTTCATCCTCGGCCGCGGCCCGTCCTTTGCCATCGCCAACGAGGCGGCGCTGAAGTTCAAGGAAACCTGCGCCATGCACGCCGAGTCCTACAGCGCGGCTGAAGTGATGCACGGCCCGCTGGCGCTGGTGCGCCCCGGCTTCCCGGTGCTGGCGCTGGCTGCCCGCGACGCCTCGGAGCCGTCGATTGCGGACGCCGCCGACGGCCTCGCCGATCGCGGTGCTGCGATCCACATCACCTCGTCGCTGGCAAAGAAGGCCAAGGTGCTGGAGCATGTCGCCACCGGCCACCCGCTGACCGATCCGCTGATGCTAATCGCCTCGTTCTACGGCTTCGTCGAGGCCTTCGCCCGCCACCGCGGCCTCAACCCCGACGCCCCGCCCAACCTTCGGAAAGTGACCGAAACGATATGAGCGAACGTCTTGCCATTGCTGCCGGGCGCATCTTCGACGGTGACGCCTGGCACCAGGATGCCGCGCTGCTTGTAGTGGACGGGCTGGTCGAGGGCATCGTCGCGCGCCGTGACATTCCCGCTGGCGTGACGGTGACGGAGGCCGGCGCCATGCTCGTCCCCGGCTTCATCGACCTGCAGGTCAATGGCGGCGGCGGGTTGATGCTCAACGACAAGCCGGACGTCGACACGCTCGAAGTCATCTGCAAGGCGCAGATGCCCTTCGGCACGACGGCGGTGCTGCCGACGCTGATCACCGACACACGCGAGATCACCCGATCGACAATTGCGGCCGGCGTCGAAGCGGCCAGGCGCAAGATGCCGGGCTTCCTCGGCCTGCATCTTGAAGGTCCGCATCTGTCGCTCAGCCGGAAGGGTGCGCACGATCCCCAGCTGATCCGCCCGATGGATGCCGACGACGAGGCAGCTTTGATCGCCGCGCGTCCGTCGATGCCCGTGCTGCTCACCACCGTCGCGCCGGAATCGGTCAAGGCTGAGCAGGTCAAGGCGCTGGCCGATGCCGGCATCGTCGTCAGCCTCGGCCACACCGATACCAGCTACCGCACGGCCAAGGAATATGGCGAGGCGGGCGCTTCGATGGCGACACACCTGTTCAACGCCATGAGCCAGATCGGCAACCGCGAGCCGGGTCTCGCCGGCGCCGCCGTCGAGATATCAAGCTTCTCGGCTGGCCTGATCGCCGACGGCATCCATGTCGACCCGGCAACGATGAAGATCGCACTCAAGGCCAAGAACGGCCCTGCCCGCATCTTCCTCGTCACCGACGCCATGGCAACCATCGGCACCGACCTCAAGTCGTTCGAGCTCAACGGCCGCACCATCAAGCGTGAGAACGGACGGCTGACGCTGGAGAACGGCACGCTGGCCGGCGCCGACCTCGACATGATCTCGGCAATCCGCTTCATGCACCAGACGATCGGCTACGAGTTCGGCGAGGCGATCCGCATGGCCTCGCTCTATCCGGCGGAAGCCGTCGGCCAGGAAAAGCGCCTCGGCCGCCTGGCCAAGGGCTATCAGGCGAACGCCGTGCAGCTGACCGAGGAGCTCGACGTGTCGGGCACCTGGATCGATGGCAAGAGGGTATTTGGCGCCTAAGCGCCTCGGCCGGGCACGGTCAGTAGCCCCCGAGGGGGCTTTGCCCATTCAGCCTCCAGGTCAGATCGCCGCCTTGTCCGCCGCAGCCCGGATCGCCTCGATGTTCGCGGCATAAGCCGCAGGCCCGCCCTTGAACACAGCGTTGCCGGCGACCAGCACATTGGCACCGGCGGCGGTGACCAGCGGCGCGGTTTCGGGCGTGACGCCGCCGTCGATCTCGATGTCGATCGGACGGTTGCCGATCATCGCCTTGACGCGCTTGACCTTGTCGATGACCGCCGGGATGAAAGCCTGGCCGCCGAAGCCCGGATTGACCGTCATCAACAGCACCAGATCGAGGCGGTCGAGCACATATTCAATTACCGATTCCGGCGTCGACGGGTTGAGCGACACGCCGGCCTTCTTGCCGAGATTGCGGATCGTCTGCAGCGAGCGGTCGAGATGCGGGCCGGCCTCGGCGTGAACCGTGATGATGTCGCAGCCGGCATCGGCAAAGGCCGCCAGATACGGATCGGTCGGCGCAATCATCAGATGGCAGTCGAATACCTTGTCGGTGCGGTCGCGGATCGCCTTGATGACCGGCGGGCCGAAGGTAATGTTGGGGACGAAATGGCCGTCCATGACATCGAGGTGAATCCAGTCGGCGCCAGCGGCGACGATGGCCTCGACCTCTTCGCCGAGCCTGGAGAAGTCGGACGACAGCACCGAGGGCGCGATCAGGGTCTTGTTGCTCACGTTCAGGCCTTTCGAAAGGGGCAGAGGCGGTTTTCCCGACTGCCTAATCTCCGGCGCACGGCTTGTCGAGCCGAGAATCCCGCCATATCGCCGCAAAATCCTGAAAAAGCGGAACCCCGCCGGCAAGCCGGCGGGGTTCCATTGCGTTGGCATCGATCACAGCAAGCCGATCACTGCGGAATGATGTTGTTGTTGCTCGGGCGCTGCGGCTGCTGTTGCCTCTGCGGGATCAGCCCACGCAACACATCCGGGTTGATCGGCATGATCTCGAGCGTCGGACGCTGGCGCGGGCGGCAGTTCGGATACTGGCCGACCGTGCCGCGCGGGCACTCACGCTCGATGGTCATGCACTGGCCGTTGATCAGCACCTCGCCACGGCGGCAGACGGTGTCCTGCCGGTCAGGCACGCAGCGGCCACGCACCAGCGACGTGCCTTCGGGGCACTGCGTCGTCGGCGCCTTGCGGCATGCGCCCCTGATCAACTGGGTGCCACGCGGGCAGATGCAACGGCCATCCTGCGTCCGGATCTGGCCGGGCAGCAGCGTGCACTGGCGCACCGGAGGCTGATCCTTGACGCAGCGACCGTTCCTCAACTCGGTGCCGCGCGGGCAGATGCAACGGCCATCCTGCGTCCGGATCTGGCCGGGCAGCAGCGTGCATTGGCGCACCGGGGGCTGATCCTTGACGCAGCGACCGTTCCTCAGCTCGGTGCCACGCGGGCAGATGCAGCTTCCGTCCTGCGTGCGGATCTGACCAGGCAGCAGCTTGCACTGGCGTTCAGGAGGTTGTTCCGGACGCACGCACTTGCCGTTCTTAAGGTCCGTGCCGCGCGGGCAGATGCAGCGCCCGTCATTGGTGCGGATCTGCCCAGGCAAGAGCACGCACTGGCGCACAACCGGCGGAACCGGCGTCACCGTGCCACCACCCTGGACGCACTGGCCGTTGCGGAACGTCGTACCCTCGGGGCAGACGCAGCGGCCTGCCTGGTTGAGCACGAAGCCTTCCGAACACTGCTGCTTTTCCTCATGGTCGATCAGGAAGCGGTGGCAGGCATAGGGGCTGCCGCCAACACCACCCGGAACCGCAGTAGCGCCAGCCAGATCGAGCCCGCGAACCGGCGTGTCCGGCGGAAGCACGGCAACGCAGTTCTGGGCCGGCACCGGCCGGGGAAGATTGGCGAGACGGCCGTCGTTAGGGATCACCACCGTCACCCTGTGGACGCGGCTTTCGCCAGCGCCAAGGCTGATGTTGGTGACGCAGGACAGCGGCAGAGTCGCCGGTTCAGGCGAACAGCCGAAGGGCGGCTCGATCGAGCTGATCGCAACGCCATCCAGCCGGCCGAGGCCATCCACGCCGATCGCATCGCCGATACGGACCGAGCCATTGAACGGGCCGGTGCCACTGTTGGTGATGGTGATCTCGAACGTGCAGGGCTGGCCGGTCTCGCACTGGCGGTCGCCAGTCTTGGCAACCGTCAGGCGTGGCCGTCCCGGGTGCGGGATGCGCATCGTGGCGCAGGCCTTGTTATTGGCCAGCACCGTCTCGCCGGGGATCGCCCGGACCTCGCCGCAGTTGCGGATCATGTCGGACTGGTAGTCCGCCGGCACGATGGCAACGACGGAAAGCGGCACCGACGCACCCGGCACCAGTGCT
Organism: Aminobacter carboxidus; assembly: GCF_014863355.1. Classification (GTDB taxonomy): domain Bacteria; phylum Pseudomonadota; class Alphaproteobacteria; order Rhizobiales; family Rhizobiaceae; genus Aminobacter; species Aminobacter carboxidus. The sequence continues at coordinate 229,891 of NZ_JACZEP010000006.1, forward strand.
ACTCCAGGATGGTCGCAGCGGAACTGACCGGGACCGGCCGGACCGCAAGCCCAGGGCGGGCTCGGGCCGAAAGTCGAGGACGACGGCGCTCCCGTGGGATAGTCGTCGATGACGGTCAGCGGGCCGACATAGTTTTGCGTGCCGTTGTTGTAGACCCGGATCAGGAAGCTGCAGACGCCAACGGCGCTGCAGGAAGCCGAACGCGGGTCCTTGGTGATGCGCAGGTCGACCTTCTTTTCCACCGGCGGACGGCAATCGGGATCGCCGCGCTTGCAGATCGGAATGGTGGCGCACGCCTTGTCGTTGTCGGTACGGCCGAACACCTCGGGCTTTTCGCTCGCCGTGTAGTCGTACTCGGCGCAGTTGCGGATGAAGCGTGCCTCCCAGCCGGGTCCGGGCTTGAAGCCGATCTTGAGATCGACAAACTCGCCGGGATTGAGCGTGGTGGCAGGATGCTCGCAGCTCATAGGGCTGGTTGCCGGCAGACAGGTCCAGGGCGCGTTGGGCCCGGAATCTATCGTTGCGTTGCCGGGCAAGGTCACCTCGTCGAGCACGATCTTGCCGTTATAGGGGCCGTCGCCGACATTGCTGACGCGGATGGTGAAGTTGCAACCGCCTTCCAGCGTGCAACGGGCGACGTCGGCACGCTTCTCCACCTTGATGTCCGGTTCCTTGTCGGGCGGGCACCTGAGGTCGGGCGGAATGACGATGTCGACCGTCTGGGTGCAGCACAGGCCGACGCCCTCTTCCGGTCCGGCATAGGTCTCGATGCCGGTGACGATCAGATGGACGACGTCGCCGGGGCCCGCGCCCTCGATCTCCCAGTGCAGCACGCCGCCGCCGGGCGGAACGAGTTGCAGCGGCGGATCGATGGTGATGCCGGGCGTGGTGGTGCGAAGCTGCACCCAGCGGCCGGCCATCTCGGGCCCGACGGGCATGTTGTAGATGTAGGCGCCGCCGCCGGGCACGCAGTCGACATCGCCACGTTCGACTTTGAAGCACGGCTCGCTGCCCGGAGGTGGTGGCGGAGGCGGCTCGCAGTCGGTCACGTCGATGCGGATCTGGGTCTTTTCGCCGGTGCGGAAATCGCCGTCGTCAGGCTTGGACGGATCGTGCGAGGGAATCTCGAGCGAGCCGGGACCTGCCGACAACTTGACGAAGCCCTGGTTGTCGACGACCGCGGGTGCCGGGAAGGCAGCGTGGTCGATGAGGGCGGTGATGCGGATGTCGATGTAGCGCTCGTTGGGTGCGCCAGCACCGTCGAGATCGGTCGCCGACAGTCGGAAGTCGGAAATGCCAGCGGTGTCGTTGGGGTTCGCCGTGGTACCGATGGCGGCTGCCGGCAGCGGACCGCCGACGGCATCAGTGCCATCGCCGGATGCCTGGACATTGACGATCGTCAGGCCTGCGGCGACCTGGTCGCGGAAATCCATCCGCAACGTCTTGAGGCCGTTGGCGAAGGCCGGATCGAAGAACTTCTCCGGATTGCCGCGGGCACCGAAGCGCAGGTTGTAGACGACATAGTCGCAATTGCGCTGGGCACCCTTCTTGGTGAAGAACGGCACGACGTCGTCATGGCCGGGATGCGGGATGACGCGGTCGAGCCTCAGTTCAGGCACGACCTCGGGCAACGGCTGGGCTGTTGCCGGCGACAGGGGCATGGCGGCGAGCGCGATCCCTGCCGCCATCAGCCAGCGCGCGCCGCGCCTGGCGAATGACAGGGGTTTCATGATCGTCTCCATGACGGTTGGGTTGCTCTGCGTGGCGAGCGGGGCGGAAGCGTGGATGTTCATCTCTCCCTCCCTCACGGTTCGCAGCTGACTTGGGGCGTGGCAAGCGGCACCACTACTTTGCAGCACGGGTAGTAGCCGCCCTTGTCGGCGTCGGACTGCTTGTAGAAACACAGGCCGACATTGACGGTGTCGCCGGGGAAGTGGCCGGTCACCCCGATGGTGAACGGCGCACCCGCCGGCTTGCTCTGCTGAAGCGGTGAAATGCCAACGCCCGGCGTCCTGGAATCGGCCTTGACGGAATCGCCGCCAATGCCTGCAACGTCACGGACATAGAGATCGGCCTCGAGCCCGGCCGGGGTGCAGAAGTACTCGACCGCCTCGATGTCGAGGCAGGGCGGAATGTTGCCGGGCGGCGGGAAATCCGGCGGCCACAGCGGCGTCGGATAGTCGCCCGGATAGGGGATCTGCTCGTAATAGCCGGCGCGGCCTTCGCAAGGACGCCAGATCTCGACGTCGCCGACATGGCCCTCGACCTCAGGGTCTTCATAAAAGCTGTCGAAGTCGACGAACCACGAGCCGAAAGGCGGAACGTTCGCCGGCTTGACCAGCGAGGTCGAGGTGATCTGCACCCCATGGACGGCGAGCGGGCCACCCGCGGCAAGCTGCTCGGCCAGCGCCGGGTTGTCCCTCAGCTTGTCGCCTGTCTTGACGATGGTGTCGGTGCAGGCATTGGGGTTGATGAAGCCCTGTGCGTCATAGCCATATTGCAGGTCGATGCCACCAGCCGACTGGCGATTGGCTTCGGGGAAGCCGACGGCATATTCCTGCGGCACCGGCACCCAGATGCTTTCCGTCGCCGGATCATCGGGACTTTCGCGCCAGTAGCGGATGACCTCGCCATCGCCTGTATCGGCAAACTGGCTGTAGTCGTAGCGGTTCTCGATCTCTCCGCGCTGGGCCAGATACATGAAGCCCTTGTTGTCGAAGGCAATATCGGTGACCGGCAGGTCCTTGTCGGCCTCGACCGTCAGCTCCCAGCGCGGGTCGCCGGCGAATTTGCCGTCACGAGCGATGCCGACCGACCAGATCTCGGCCTTGTCGCCGACCGCGTAGTAGACGCGGCCGCCGTGGAAGGCTGTGCCCCAGACACGGCGTTCGTCCTGAGTGTAGCCCCAGGTGCCAGGGTCGTCGCTGTCGAAGGCGGCACCGGCGATGTCCATGACAGCGCCGTCGTCGGCAGTTGGCGCCAAGCCGCGCACCGGCCGCCCTGTGACACCGTGATCGAAGGTGTCGATCAAAGCGCCCGTGGCGTCGATGCGATGGATCAGGCCGGTGTCGAGATCGGAGGCGAAGAACTGGCGATGCGCCTTGTCGAAGGCGACGTCGCCAATGCCGGGACCACTGTTGGTGTCGATGTCGGCGAACTTGCTGACGGCACCGGAGATGCCGTCGATCCGCCAGATCGTGCCGGGACCGCCGCCATTTTCCTCGCCGAACTGGCCGGCCATGAAGGTGGCGCCGGCCTTGCCGCGACGCTCACGCTCGGGACGTCCATCGTCGTCGGCATCAGGCGTGACGATGCGGATGCCGTGCAGCGAGGTCGCGCCCGCGTAGAGATCGGGCACATCAGAGGGCGTACCGTCGCGGACGCCGTCGTCATAGGTCAGCGCGAAGACCTGGCCGATCTGGCTGGCCAGGACCTCGAAGGGCAACGGCGTGTTGACGAGCTGGCCGGTCGGCGGACCACCGAGGGCCGAAACGTCAAAAACGCGCAAAGTTGCGCGCTCGGTGTCGATGAAGGTTTCGTCGACCGGATCGACCCAGGGCACCAGGCCCTCGTCTATGCCGGGGATGATGGTGCCGGAAAAGCCGGTGACCGCCATCGATCCGGGATTGATGATCTGGGTTTCCTGGGCTTGTGCCGGCGGTGCGAGCCAGGGACTTGCGGCAAGCGCCAGTGCCATCATGCCGGCGTTGAGCGCGAGTGCTCTCAGGCGGGCGCCTGACGGTTCGGCTGGTTGCGCGAGCGCACCGGAACCACCACGAAAGCACGGCATGACACCTCTCCCGAGTTGTGTGGAAGAAGGTGCTGGAGCGCAAGCAAGAGCAAAGCGCTGATACCCGGCACTTTCCTCCCTTGCATTCCTGCTATTGTCCCTCGGCGCGACGATACGCCGGGGCTTACCCAGGGTCAATGCAACAAGCCCGAAGCCCAACGCGCCCACCCTCTCTCTGAGGCGGTGGTCGCGCCGTGCTCCGGGTGCTCGCGGTGACCCGCAACACCTGGTGTTTGTGGTCATTGGGTTTTTCCTTTGCTGACACCGCGCTATGCGGGGCCTGGACGTTGGTCGCTCCGACACGGGGAAAGGTTCACCACGGCGGGCATCTCGGCGGCCGCACCCCGAAACGCGCCGTGGTGTCGAAAATCCCGTGAAAATGCCAATTGAAATCGATTACATTTTCGGCTTATGATCCCCTGCAGTAGTTTTTCTGTGCATCGGGAGGAGTTCATGAGGAAATTTTCAGTACTGGCGCTCACCACCGTCGCGGCGCTGGCCGTGTCCGCGTTCTCGACCCAGGCGGCCGACTACAAGATCGGCCTGTCCAATGGCTGGGTCGGCTCGGAATGGCGCACGCAAATGATCGAAGAGGCCCAGGCAGCGGCAGCCGCCTGGAAGGAAAAGGGCGTCAATGTCGAGGTCGTGGTGCAGAGCGCCAATGTCGACGTGCCCGGCCAGATCGCGCATGTCCGCAACTTCATCAGCGAGGGCGTCAACGCCATCATCATCAACCCGAACAGCCCGACGGCGTTCGATCCGGTCTTCGCCCAGGCCAAGGAAGCCGGCATCCTGGTGATCTCGACCGACGCCGAAGTGTCGTCGCCTGACGCCACCTATGTCGGCATCGACCAGAAGGCATGGGGTGCGGCAGGCGCCAAGTGGCTCGCCGAAACGCTCGGCGGCAAGGGCAATGTCGTTGCCATCAACGGCGTCGCCGGCCACCCGGCCAACGAGATGCGCGTCGCCGGCTACAAGGAAGTGTTCGGCCAGTATCCCGACATCAAGATCGTCAACGAAGTGAATGCCAACTGGGATCAGGCCCAGGGCCAGCAGGCGATGCAGAACCTGCTCGCCACTTACCCCGACATCAACGGCGTGTGGGTACAGGACGGCATGGCGGCGGGCGCCTGGAAGTCGATCATCGACGCCAAGAAGGAATCGTCGATCGCCGCCACCGGCGAGATCCGAAAGGACTTCATCGACATCTGGACCAAGGACAAGCTGAACTCCGGTGCCTCGGTGAACCCGCCCGGCGTCATGGCTTCGGCACTCAACGTTGCCGTGCTGATGCTGCAGGGCAAGGAACTGAAGGAGCCGGCAACGGCTGGCCAGTACAAGAACGCCATGTACCTGCCGATCCCCTTCATCGACAGCAAGAACCTCGCTGACGCAGCCAAGGCCGTCAACGGCAAGCCTGGCTACTACTCGTACACCAGCCAGCTTTCGATCGCTGACGCCGAGGCGCTGTTCAAGTAAGCTTCCTCCCAAGACGGGGACGCGGCACCTGCCCAGCAGGCCCGCGTCCCCGCGACCGACGAAGCTCCGGGAAGCCACCACCATGTCGAAACTCATCATGCGCGGCGTAAGCAAGGCTTACGGCGCCACCCTTGCCTTGCGCCGCGGCGACCTCACCGTCGAAGCCGGCGAAGTGCATGTGCTGATCGGCTCGAACGGTTCGGGCAAGAGCACCTTGTGCAAGGTGCTGGCCGGCAGTGTGCGCCCAGACAACGGCGAAATCCTCATCGACGGCAAGCCGGTCACCATCAGCGGCCCGCATGCGGCACGCGCATCCGGCATCGGCATCTTCTACCAGGAGCTTAGCCTCGCCGGACATCGCACGGTGGCTGAAAACATCTGCCTGCCCGACATGCCGGGCGGCATCTTCGTCGACCGCGCCGCGCTGGAGAACCGGGCACAGCGCTACATCGCCCTGTTCGACACCGTTTCCGGCGAAGGCTTTGCGGCTGAAGCAGTGGTCGAGAACCTGCGTGCCGACCAGCGCCAGCTGGTCGAAATCATGAAGGCGCTGGCGACCGAGGCGCCGATCACCATCTTCGACGAACCGACCTCGGCGCTCGACCGAGCACAGGTCGACCGCTTCTTCGAAATCCTGCGCGACCTGAAGGCCGAAGGACGCAGCATCATCTTCATCTCGCACCGCATGGACGAGATCTTCGCCATCGGCGACCGCGTCACCGTCATCCGCGATGGCGAGACGGTTGGTACCGAAAACATCGCCGACACCAACCCTGGCGCGGTGATCCGGTTGATGGTCGGCGGGCAGGACGAGCTTGCGCCCGGTGCCAGTGCGCCGCCTGCCACGGCTGCGACACGCAATGGCGCGGTGCTGACCGTCGCCAACTTCTCCGGCAAGGGCTTTGCCAATGTCGGCTTCGAAGTCGCCAAGGGCGAGATCCTCGGCTTCGGCGGCCTGCATGGCCAGGGCCAGTCAGCGGTGCTGCGCGCCATCTTCGGCGCCAACCCCTCCAGCGGCGGCGCCCTTGCATTGTCCGGCTCGGCCTTCGTGCCATCCGATCCGCGCGCAGCAATCCGGCGCGGCCTGGCCTATGTCTCCGGCGACCGCAGCCGCGACGGCGTCATCTCGGGCCGGCCGATCCTCGAGAACGTGACGCCGATCCACTATCTCAAGCAGAAGCTCTTCCTCGCGCGTCCGTCAGCCCTGGCAGAACGGGTCAAGCCGGCGCTCGAGGCGCTGCACACCAAGTTCGCCGGGCTCGGCCACCCGATCAACTCGCTGTCGGGCGGCAACCAGCAGAAGATCGTGATCGCGCGCTGGCTGATCGACCGGCCCGACGTGCTGTTGCTCGACGACCCGACCAAGGGCATCGACCTGTCGGCGAAGGCAGACCTGTTTGCGCTGATCCGCAAGCTCGCCGCCGAGGGCATGGGCATCGTGCTCTATTCCTCCGAAGACGCCGAGTTGCTCAACAATGCCGACCGCATCCTCGTCTTCAACGGCGGCCAGGTGCGGCGCGAACTCACCGGCGCGGACAGAACGCGCTACAATCTCTACCAGGCAGCTTACGAGGCCGCGTGATGACGACCGCGACCCTATCCACCCCAAAGCCTGGCGGCCTGAAGCGCCTCATTGAGCGCTATCCATTCCTGCCTGCGCTGCTGATCGCGCTCGTGCTGCTTGGCCTCAACGGCCTCTACCAACCGCGCAGTGTCAGCTTCATCGGCATCACCGGGCTGGTGAAGACCTACCTGGCGCTGATCATGCTCGCCATCGCCCAGACCTACGTCGTCTATGCCGGCGACATCGACCTGTCGGTCGGCGCCATCGTGTCGCTGGTCAATGTCGTCATCGTCGTGATGATGGAAAAGATGGGCGGCACCGGCTTCTCGGTGGTGGCAGCACTTGGAATGGGCCTGCTCGTCGGCCTCGCCTGCGGCATCGTCAACGGCATCGTCGTCGCCGCACTGCGACTGCAGGCGATCGTTGCGACCTTCGCCACCAGCATTTTCTTCACCGGCCTGGCGCTCTATGTCATGCCGGTTGCCGGAACACCGGCGCCGGCCACCTTCTGGCGCACCTATGGCGGCCGCTTCTTCGAAATTCCGTTCGTCTTCTATGCGGCAGTGTTGCTCGCCATCGTGATCTACGTGCTCGCCCGCACGCGACTTGCAACGCAACTGCTCGCCGTTGGCGACGACGCGCAGGCGGCCTTTCAGAGCGGCCTGCCGGTGACGAAGATCCGCATCCAGGGCTACGCGCTGTGCGGATTGTTCGCAGCCCTCGCCGCCTTCTGCATCACCGGTGACACGGCAAGCGGCGACCCGCTTGTCGGCGGCAAGATGACCCTGTTTTCGGTGGCTGCGGTGGTGCTCGGCGGCAGCGCGCTGTCGGGCGGCTTCGGCACCGTCGTCGGCTCGATTGTCGGGGCGCTGATCATCGGTCTGATCAACTCGTTGGTGTTCTTCGTCGGTACCCCGTCCGAATGGCAGAACCTGGTCCAGGGCCTCGCCATCCTTGTCGCGCTTATGGCCGGCATCCTTGTGGGACGGAGGGCACGGGCATGACCACGACCACGCAAACACAGGCAGCGGCGCCCTCGCCGGTGTTGACCTTCCTCAAGAAGCCACTGCTGGTGGCGCTGATCCTGATCGCCGCCCTGCTGCTGCTCGGCGAGGCGCTGTCACCGGGCTTCGCCTCGGGCCAGCAGATCCTCAGGCTGCTCATCGTCGCAGCACTTCTCGGCATCGTCGCCGCCGGCCAGAACCTGGTCATCCTTGGTGGCCGCGAAGGCATCGACCTGTCCGTCGGCGGCGTCGTTTCGCTCAGCGCCATCATCGGCGGCAACCTGATGAACGGCGCTGACGCCGGTATCCTGCCCGCGATCCTCGGCTGCATTGCCGCCGGTGCTGTGATCGGCCTGTTCAACGGCCTCGGCGTGACGCTGCTGCGCATCCCGCCGCTGGTGATGACGCTCGGCATGCTCGGCGTGTTGCAGGGCCTGCTGGTGGTGATCCGCAACGGCATCCCTTCGGGACGGGCGGCACCCGGGCTGTCGCAGTTCGTCACCCAGCCCTTCCTGCTCGGCCTGCCCGGCATTATCTGGCTGTGGGTGGCGATCGGGCTGCTGCTGGCCTTCATGCTGGGCCGCACCGTGTTCGGCCATCGCATCTATGCCATCGGCTCAAACGAGCAGGCGGCGTTCATGGCAGGCGTGCCGGTCAAGCGAACGCGCATCGCCCTGTTCATGCTGTCGGGTGCCTTCGCCGCTGTCGCCGGCATGTGCCTGATCGGCTATTCCGGCTCATCCTTCGCCAATGTCGGGGAACAATACATGCTGCCCTCGATCATCGCCGTGGTGTTCGGCGGCACGCCTTTGTCGGGCGGCAAGGGCGGCTATACCGGCACCATGGCAGGTGCGGTGCTGCTGGTCGTTTTGCAGAGCATCCTGACCACGGTGCATATCGACGAATCCGGACGGCAGATGGTGTTCGGCGCGACATTGCTGATCCTGATGCTGTTCTATGGCCGAGGCAGGGCGATGCGCGCATGAACGAGCGACCGAAGATCAAGGACATCGCCGAGCGGCTGGGCGTTTCCGCAGCCACCGTGTCGCGCGCGCTCTCTGACAGCGGCCTCGTCGCCGAGCCGACGCTGAGCCGCATCCGCGAGGTGGCGCGTGAGATGAACTACCGGCCCAATGTCAGCGCCCGCAACCTGCGCACGCAAAAGGCGATGGCGGTGCTGATGGTCGTCCGCGACGTTGGCAACCCGTTCTATCTCGAAATTCTGAAAGGCGTCGAAGCCACCGCCCGCGCCGCCGGCTACTCGGTGCTGATGGGCAACACCGAAAACGACTCCGATCGCGAAGTCGAGTATTTCGACATGCTGCGCGACGGCCATGCCGACGGCATGATCCTGATGACCGGCAAGCTGCCGGAGCGCGAGGGCTTCCTCGCCTCGGTCGAGGGCGGCGCGCCGATCGTTGTCGCGCTGGAGGAGATCCAGAACGCCGACTTCCCGCATGTGATGGTCGACAACGAGGCCGCTGCGCGCAACGCGGTCGAGCACCTGATCGGCCTCGGCCATGTCAGGATCGCCCATGTCTCCGGGCCGGTGCCCGAAATCATGAGCGTCGACCGCCGCGATGGCTACCGCTCGGCCATGCAGGCCGCGGGCCTCGCCATTGCCGACGGCTACGAGCAGCGCGGCGATTATCTGCTGCACACCGGCCAGCGCCTGTGCCGGGCGCTGTTCGAGCTGCCCGACCCGCCGACGGCAATCTTCGTCGCCAACGACGAAATGGCCTTCGGCGTGATCCACGAATTGCGCAAGCTCGGCCTCGACGTGCCCGGCCAGGTCTCGGTCGTCGGCTTCGACGACCTGTTCCTCAGCGAGGCCTTCTACCCGCCGCTGACCACCGTCAGCCAGCCGCGCACCGACATCGGCCGCGCCGCCATGACCATGCTGCTCGACCTGCTGTCGGGCGGACTTACGCCGCGCAAGCCGGTGATGCTGCCGACCACGCTCAAGGTTCGCGGCACCACAGCACCTGCGCCGAAATGATTACAGTCTAGGGGACCATACATGACCGGATTGCCCAAACAGCGGCTGCGCGTCGGCTTCGTCGGAAGCGGCTTTATCGCGGACTTCCACCTCAAGGGCATGCTCGGCGTGCGCAATGTCGACGTCACCGGCGTGTTCAGCCGCAAGGCGGAAAACCGGGCCCGCTTCGCCAACCGCGTTGCCGAACTCGGCCTCGGCGAATGCACCAGCCACGACAGCTTGGAATCGCTTGTTAACGCCGACAATGTCGATGCGATCTGGATCCTGTCGCCTAACTACACCCGCCTCGACGTGATGCGCACGCTACATGCCGAGGTGAAGGCCGGCCGCAGCAAGGTCATCGCTGTCGCCTGCGAAAAGCCGCTGGCCCGCACCATCGCCGAGGCGCGCGAGATGCTGCGCCTGGCCGAAGACGCCGGCCTCAACCACGGCTATCTCGAAAACCAGGTGTTCTGCACACCGGTCATTCGCGGCAAGGATATCATCTGGCGCCGTGCCGCCTCGGCTACCGGCCGGCCCTATCTGGCGCGTGCCGCGGAAGAGCATTCCGGCCCGCACGAGCCGTGGTTCTGGCAGGGCGACAAGCAGGGCGGCGGGGTGTTGTCCGACATGATGTGCCACAGCGTCGAGGTCGCCCGCCACCTGCTGACCAAGCCGGGTGCTCAGCGCAAGTCGCTGACCATCAAGCAGGTCAGCGGCACCGTCGCCAATCTCAAATGGACGCGGCCCAACTATGCCGACCAGCTGCGCAAGCGCTTTGGCAATGATGTCGACTACCGCAACCGCCCGTCGGAGGATTTCGCCCGCGGCACCATCCTGCTCGAGGACGAGGACGGCAACGAACTGGTCATCGAGGCGACGACCTCCTGGGCCTATGTCGGGGCCGGCCTGCGCATCCAGCTCGAACTGCTCGGGCCCGAATATGCGATGGAGTTCAACTCGCTCAACACCGGGCTCAAGATCTTCATGTCGCGCGAGGTCAAGGGCGAGGAAGGCGAGGACTTGGTCGAGAAGCAGAATGCCGAACAGGGCCTGATGCCGGTGCTCGAAGACGAGGCCGGCGTCTATGGCTACACCGATGAGAACCGCCACATGGTCGAGTGCTTCCGCAAGGGCGAAACGCCGATGGAAACCTTCCATGACGGCCTCGCCGTCGTCGAGATCCTGATGGGACTGTATCGCTCGGCCGAAATCAGCGGCTCGGTCAGCTTCCCGGCGCCGGAGCTCGAAAACTATGTGCCGGTGGTCGCCCGCACGGGCGCCTGAGCGGATCATCCGACGGCCGGATCATGGAGCGCCGCTCCGGTCGGCTGGCGACGGGCAAGGCCACTGTGTCAAATGACCTTGCCCGAGCCCCAGAGACACGTTGGGCAGGGTCGTCAAATCATTCGAAACACGTTATGATTTGCCCAGGTGAAGGTCGCGGTTTGGCGTGACCACTCTTGCCAAGCGCGAGCCGCGACCCACCCCAACGGAGGAGTGGTCATGGCAAGTTTCCATGTGTACGCAGGCGCCACCAATACGATCGTGCATCCCGCGATCCGCCGCATAACGGTCGCGGATGTGTTTGACGCGCTGCGACGTGGCTTCGACGACTTTTGGGACAAGCCTTCGCATTACGTTTTCCTGTGCCTGATCTACCCGGTCGTCGGGGTGTTCCTGATCACATGGACTTCTGGCGGCAACGCCCTGCAGCTCATTTTCCCGCTGATGTCCGGCTTTGCCTTGCTCGGCCCATTTTTCGGAATAGGCCTGTACGAGATCAGCCGAAGGCGCGAGCAAAACCTCGACACGTCCTGGAAGCATGCCTTCGATGTCAGGCATTCGCCGGCCATTCCTGCAATGCTGGCCATCGGCATCATGCTGCTCGTGCTTTTCGTCGCGTGGCTGCTGGTCGCGCAGGGGCTCTACACCTGGCTTTACGGGGCCGGCGCACCGCAGTCGATGGCAGCTTTCTTCGGCGATCTCTTCACCACCCAGCGCGGCTGGACGCTGATTATCCTGGGCAATCTGATCGGTTTCCTGTTCGCCCTGGCAGTGCTCTGCACCACCGTCGTCGCCTTGCCGTTGCTGCTCGACTGCGATGTCGGTGCCTATGCCGCGATCGAAACCTCGGCACGGGCGGTGCGGGCCAATCCGCTGCCAATGCTGCTATGGGGCCTGATCGTCGCTGTCGCGCTGCTGATCGGGTCGCTGCCGTTCCTGGCGGGCCTTGCCATCGTCATCCCGGTGCTCGGCCACGCGACGTGGCACCTCTATCGCAAGGTCGTGGAAGTCCCGGCCGACAAGAAGACGCCCCTGCCACCTACTCCCGACAAGGGGGAAGATGGACACTTCCCATACTGGCTTCGCGGGTAATCGCGCCGCTACTGCAGCTGACGGCTTGGCGCCTTGGCGGGTGCCTTCACCGGTGTTGGTGAAGGCACCGAAAGCCGATCGAGATGCATGCGGATATGGGCGGCCTCGGCTGCGGTGTTGGCCAGCGCGATCGCCCGGTCGAAAGCTTCGCGCGCCTCGTCGGTGCGGCCGAGCTGCATCAGCAAGCCGCCCTTGACGCCGAAGAAATGGAAATAGCCTGACAGTTTCGGCGCCAGCGGCTCGATCAGCTTCAGCGCCGCCTCCGGCCCGCGCAATTTAGCGAAGGCAACGGCGCGGTTGAGCGTGACGACCGGCGACGGCGTCATCGATTCCAGCACCGAATAGAGCAGGTCGATCTCGGCCCAGTCGGTGTCCTCTGGCTTTGCCGCGCGGGCATGCAGTGCCGCGATCGCCGACTGGATCTGGTAGGGGCCGGGACGGCGGTGGCGCATGGCCTTGTCGATCAGCGCAAGACCCTCGTCGATCAGCGCCTTGTTCCACAGCGTGCGGTCCTGATCGTCCATCAGCACCAGTTCGCCATTGGCATCGAAACGGGCGGCGGCGCGGGCATGCTGGAGCAGCAGCAGCGCTGTCAGGCCCATCACCTCCGGCTCGGTTTGGAACAGGCGCAGCAACAGCCGCGCCAGCCTTATCGCCTCCTCGCATAGCGGCGCGCGGTTGGCGATCTCGGTGGCGCCGGCGGAATAGCCTTCGTTGAAGACGAGATAAACCATCGCCAGCACGGCGGCGACGCGTTCGGAGCGCTCGACCGGGCCGGGCGCCTCGAACGGCACGTCGGCGTTGGCGATGCGCGCCTTGGCGCGGGTGATGCGCTGTTCCATAGCGCTTTCGCCGACAAGGAAGGCGCGCGCGATCTGCTTGACCGACAGGCCCGAGACGATGCGCAAGGCCAGTGCCACCTGCTGCGTCGCCGGCAGGTCGGGATGGCAGCAGATGAACAGCAGGCGCAAAATGTCGTCGCGGTAGTGCTGGCCGTCGAGCCGCTCGGCGATATTGGCTTCGGCATCCTCGAGATCTGACACCAGTTCCTCTGCCGGCAGCGGCGCCTGCTTGCTCTGGCGGCGGGCGGCGTCGATGCCGGAATTGCGGCCGACGAAAATCAGCCAGGCGGCCGGATCACGCGGCGGTCCCTTCTCCGGCCAACTGCGCAAGGCACGCAGGCAGGCCTCCTGGAACGCTTCTTCTGCGGTATCGAGATTGCGGAAGTAGCGCAGCAGGGCTGCCACGGCCTGCGGCCGGGCGGAAGAAAGTGCCGTGTTGATCCAGGCCGGGTCGGTCATGCTGCCTCTTTTCCGGGGAAAAATGCGCCGATCGGGCGCAGTTCGTAAGAGCCGCCGCCAGGATTGGCATCGGCCAGTTCTCGGGCGACATCGACGGCATCGTCGAGCGACGCGCAATCGACGACGTAGAAGCCGAGGAACTGTTCCTTGGTTTCAGCGAACGGTCCGTCGATGACCAGCGGTTCATCGTTGGTCTTGCGCAACGTGGTGGCGGCCGTCGTCGGCATCAGGCGCGCAACAGGCCCGAGCCTGCCCTGGTCGCGGAGCTTGCCGGTCACGACCTGAAGACGGGCCATCACCTCGTCGTCCTGCTCCTTGGACCAGGCGCAGACGACGTCTTCGTTGTTGTAGCAGAGGATGGCGTAGAGCATCTTTTCAGTTCCTTCATGACTAGGACGCGCGAGTATGCGCAAATCCGACAGGGCTTCAGCAATTTTTTCGTCGTTCGCGAGGACCAATGCCTTCGGCCATCGTGATGGCTTGTGAAAAGCCGGGAGAGGTGCAGATATGGCGCCGGTTTGGCGCCTGCAAGGTGCCGGCGAGGTTGGAGGATCACCGATGAAAAACGCCGAAATTTCACAACGCAAGATGCAGACCATCGCCCGCGGCGTCGGCATGACGACGCAGGTCTATGCCGACCGCGCCGAGAACTCCGAGATCTGGGATGTTGAAGGCCGCCGCTACATCGACTTCTCCTCCGGCATCGCCGTGGTCAACACCGGCCACCGCCACCCGCGCGTCATCGAAGCGGTGAAAGCGCAGCTCGACCGCTTCACCCACACCTGCCACCAGGTCGTGCCTTATGAGAGCTATGTCCGGCTCGGCGAAAGGCTGAACGCGATCGCCCCGATGAAGGGCGACAAGCGCACCGTCTTCGTCACCACGGGTGCCGAAGCCGTGGAGAACGCCATCAAGATCGCCCGCAACGCCACCGGACGCCAGGCCGTCATCGCCTTTGCCGGCGGCTTCCACGGCCGCACCTTCATGGGCATGGCGCTGACCGGCAAGGTGCAGCCCTACAAGGCAGGCTTTGGCGCCATGCCGGGCGACGTCTTCCACGCGCCGTTCCCTGTGCCGCTGCATGGCGTGACGACGGCCGATGCGCTCGCAGCGCTCGACCGGCTGTTCAAGGCCGATGTCGACCCGGCGCGAGTCGCTGCCATCATCATCGAGCCGGTGCAGGGCGAAGGCGGCTTCTACGAGGTGCCGCGCGACTTCATGACCGCGCTACGCAAGGTCTGCGACCAGCATGGCATGCTCTTGATCACTGATGAGGTGCAGACCGGTTTCGCCCGCACCGGCAAGATGTTTGCGATGGACCATCACGATGTCGCGCCCGACCTTATGACCATGGCCAAGAGCCTCGCCGGCGGCTTCCCGCTCGCCGCCGTCACCGGCCGGGCCGAACTGATGGACGCGCCCAATCCCGGCGGCCTCGGCGGCACCTATGGCGGCAGCCCGATCGGCGTCGCTGCGGCACACGCCGTGCTCGACGTCATCGAGGATGAGAAACTGTGCGACCGCGCCAACCAGCTCGGCGCGCGGCTCAAGCAGCGGCTGGAATCGTTGCGCGACGACGTGCCCGAAATCGTCGACATCCGCGGCCCCGGCTTCATGAACGCGGTCGAGTTCAACGACGTGAAGACCAGGCTGCCTTCGGCCGACTTCGCCAATGCGGTGCGGCTCAAGGCGCTGGAAAAAGGCCTGATCCTGTTGACCTGCGGCGTCCACGGCAACGTCATCCGCTTCCTGGCGCCAATCACCATCCAGGACGAGGTGCTGACCGAGGCGCTCGACATCCTCGAGGCGTCGATCCGGGAAAGCCGGACGGCCTGACACTGCCCTCTCCGTAGGTTAATGCCGCCCCTCACCCTTACCCTCTCCCTGTGAAGAACGGGGAGAGGGAGCGTCAACGTTGCGGCCAGCCTTCTTTTCGGAAACCGCGGCCGCCTTATCTTTGGCAACTAAAAGCAGCATGGCGCAGGCGGAGAAGCTTCGTCCTTCTCCCCGTCATTACGGGGAGAAGGACCGGCAGGGGATGAGGGGCAGCGCCAAGTTGGCGGAATTATTCCGCCGGCAGCGCAGCCAGCGCTGCCTTCAGCACGTCCGTACCGCCTGCGACCTGCTCCGGCGTCGGCGAGAAGCCGAGGCCGAGCATCTTGCGGCCGAGCATGTGGTCGGCGGGGCGGTTGACGGATTCGATGGCGGTCAGACGGTCGACGGCGAAGTGGAACACCGAAAAGCGGTTCTCCGCCGGATCGCCCGACAGGATCTGGCGGTCGCTGCCCGCGGTCAGGCCGACCATCTGCAGCTTCATGTCGCCGATGTCGGACCAGAACCACGGCACGGCAGTGTAGTCGCTGGGGCGGCCGACGATGGTGCGCGCGGCGAGTTTGGCCTGATCGGTGGCGTTCTGCACCGATTCCAGGCGCACATCGCCCCCGGTCTGCCAGTGGCGGTAGCTCGCATTGTCGCCGATGGCGAGGATGCCAGGCACCGAACTGCGCATCGCGCTGTCGATGCGAATGCCATTGGCGATCGTCAGGCCGGCCGTCTCGGCGAGCTCGACATTGGGCACGACGCCGATGCCGGTGATCACCATCTTCGCCGGCAAATGTTCGCCCGAAGGGGTCAGCACGCCCGAGACGTGGCCGCCCTCGCCCTCGATGCGGTCGATGGTGGTCTTGAGCAGGATGCGAATGCCCACAGCCTCCAGCCGCTTGCGCACATGCTCGGCAATCAGCGGGGCCACGGCGCGGCCAAGCAGGCGGTCGAGCGCCTCGATCACCGTCACCTTACGGCCGCCGGCGGCCAAGGTCGCTGCGATCTCGAGGCCAATGAAGCCGCCGCCGATGACGACGACCTCCTCGCAGGCAGCGCTCTGGTCGCGGATCAGCCGGGCATCGGCCACCGAGCGCAGCGACAGCACGCCGGCGAGGTCGGCGCCCGGCAGCGGCAGGACGCGCGGACGCGAACCGGTGGCGAGGATCAGGTGGTCATAGGCAAGGTTGCCGCCGCCAGCGAGTTCGAGCCGGCGCGCGCCGGCATCAAGCCGTTCGACCAGCGTTCCGGGGCGCAATTCGATGGTATGGCCGGTGTAGAAGGCCTCGCCGCGCAAGGGCTGCGGCTGGGCTGCGGCATCCTTGATGAAGGTCTTAGACAGCGGCGGCTTGTGATAGGGCAGTTCCGTCTCGTCGCCGACCAGCAGAACCGGGCCGTCATAACCCTCTTCGCGCAGGCTGGCGGCCGCCTGGACCCCGGCATGGCCTGAACCGACAATGACGACACCGTTCTTCATGCCCGCCTCGCTGTTGGGGATCAACCGGGGAAATGGCCGTTGGTCCACCTTGCTGCAAGGGGCCATGGACAGGTTTTGGGGTGACAGCCGTATGCTGGCCTGTCAAGCGCGCCGGCGCGTATTTTAGCCTGTTGTGAAGCAGCAAGCGCGCCGCTACGCGATGTCGCAGGCCGCGCGCGGCTGCCCGCCTCGCTCCGGACAGGCCCCTCGACAAATCAACGGCTTGGCTGTTCCGCCCGGCCACAAACTGGACAAAAGTAGTTTAGAATCATTCCAAACTATTGATCCCGCTCGTCTTTTTGGCCGAAATTGCGTTGACTTTTGATGCCACTCCGCTTTTATGAAGACGTGCTTTACAGCGCCTGTCTTTGATGTCTGGGCCTTTAACCCTTTCGATTGGAGCTATTCGGGTGCCTGCCTTCGTCGAACCGCGCCATGGTGCGGGTGCTTGCAGCATGGTCGCGCTGCGCCCTGTCAGGGCCTCGAACCACGCGCATGTCCGAAGCGGGATGACCCTTGAGCTTTCATTCGAGTCCATGCCGCCGCTGCAGCAAAATGTTGCCGGCACACGATTTTTCGGCGCTTGTCTACGCCACTTGGTTCACTGAGGAGAGACCATGCCTGCATCCATCTCGCGCAACCGTCACTACGGCAGGCTCGCCGCCATTGCCGCGACGACAGCGCTGACCGCTGCGATCTTCGTACTGCCGGCAAAGGCCGCGACCGACGCCAAGGCGGTTCTCACCACCTATTCCGACATAGCACTCGCCAAGTACGAAGACTCGCTGACATCAGCCAAGGCGCTCGACGTTGCCATCGAGGCGCTGATCGCCAAGCCGTCGGATGAGACACTGAAGGCGGCGCGCGAGGCCTGGAAGGCAGCCCGCATCCCCTACCAGCAGACCGAAGTCTACCGTTTCGGCAATGCGATCGTCGACGACTGGGAAGGCCGCGTGAACGCATGGCCGCTCGACGAAGGCCTGATCGACTATGTCGACAAGAGCTACGGCACCGAATCCGACGAGAACAAGCTCTACACCGCCAATGTGATCGCCAATCCGTCGATCGAGATCAACGGCCAGAAGGTCGACGCCTCGAAGATCACGCCCGAGTTCCTCTCCGGCACGCTGCAGGAAGCCGGCGATATCGAGGCCAACGTGGCCAGCGGCTACCATGCCATCGAATTCCTGCTCTGGGGCCAGGATCTCAACGGCACCGCAGCAGGCGCTGGCAACCGCCCCTTCACCGATTATGACACCACCAACTGCACCGGCGGCAATTGCGACCGTCGCGGCCAGTATCTCAATGCGGCATCCGACCTGCTCGTCGCCGATCTCGAAGAGATGGTCGGCAACTGGAAGGCAGACGGTGCGGCCCGCAAGGCGCTGCTCGACGGCGACGCCAAGGCCGGCATCGCCACCATCCTGACCGGCATGGGCTCGCTGTCCTACGGCGAACTGGCCGGCGAGCGCATGAAGCTCGGCCTTCTGCTGCACGATCCGGAAGAGGAGCATGACTGCTTCTCCGACAACACCCACATCTCGCACCTCTACGACGCCGTCGGCATCCGCAACGCCTATCACGGCAGCTACAAGCGCATCGACGGCTCGACCGTCGAGGGCCCTTCGGTCTCCGACATGGTCAAGGAAGCGGACGCTGCCCTCGACACCGAGCTTTCGGGCAAGCTGGACACCACCGTCACCAAGATGGAAGCGATCCAGGCGCGCGCGGTTGGCGGCGAGGCCTATGACCAGCAGATCGGCGAAGGCAATACCGAGGGCAACGCCACGGTGCAGGCCGCCATCGACGCCCTGGTCGACCAGACCAAGTCGATCGAGCGCGCTGTCGCCGCCCTCAAGCTCGACGCCATCGCCTTTGAAGGCTCGGACAGCCTGGATTCGCCAGACAAGGTCTTCCAGTGAGGACCTACGACGCCTAAATTTCTCTAGCCAAACGGCGCGCCAAGGGAGCGCGCCGTCAGCCACGGTCATTCGAAATCATGCTCATCTGCCATTGCAATCTCATCACCCAGAAGGAGATCGAAGACACAATCGTCGAACTTTTGGACAGGGACCCGTGGACACTGATCGTGCCCGCGAAGGTTTATCATACGCTGCAAAAACGAGGTCGTTGTTGCGGCTGCTTCCCAAATGTGGTCGAAACGATAATTCGGGTCACCGAAGCTTATCACGCTCGTTCTGAAGCGGGCGAGATGGACATCGTTTCACACCTGGACCGCGTCAGAGAGTTGCGCGTTCAATTTGGGAGCAAGGCCAATGAAGGGCGAAAAACAGGTCATCGAGCGGCTTAACGAAGCGCTTTTCCTCGAACTCGGCGCCGTCAACCAGTATTGGGTGCACTTCCGCCTGCTTGAGGATTGGGGCTACGGCAAGCTCGCCAAGAAAGAGCGTGCGGAATCGATCGAGGAGATGCACCACGCCGACAAGCTGGTGGCGCGCATTATCTTCCTCGAAGGCCACCCTAACCTGCAGTCGGTGTCGCCGCTGCGCATCGGCCAGAACGTCAAGGAAGTGCTCGAGAGCGATCTCGCCGGCGAGTATGACGCCCGCACCTCCTACAAAAAATCGCGGGACATCTGCTCCCAGCATGGCGACTACGTATCGATGAAGCTCTTCGAGGAGCTGCTCGCCGACGAGGAAGGTCACATCGACTTCCTTGAGACGCAGTTGCAGTTGCTCGCCGAGATCGGCGAAGAGAAGTACGGCCAGCTCAACGCCGAGACAGCTGACAAGGCCGAATAGGACATGCCGGAATGCGGCGCACTTTTCTGACCACGCGCCGCGCTGATACCGGCAAGTTTCCCAACAGCCCCTTGCAACCACCGCGAAGCGCGAAAGCGCTTCGCGCATTGCTGTTGACCACTCTGGTCCTTGGCCTGCCGTCGACGGCGGCCATTTCGGGCGAGCCCACGGGCCTTGCCACCGAACGCACCGACCTGATCCCCAAGGACAAGGCGCGCGTCGAAAAGATCGTCAAGCCGACCACCGACTTCAGCAAGCCCGAGCAGTTCGAGCGCATGCAGGGCGGCGCGGGAACGTCGGAAAAGCGCGTCAACCAGGATGCGTTCTCGCATTCGTCCGCCAACATCACCTTCGAGGAAGAAGGCACCTTCAAGCTCGGCAACGGCATGTTCCGCAAGCTGTGGGTGTCGTCGCCGTCCTCGACCCAGGCGTCCGACGGGCTCGGGCCGCTGTTCAACGCCCGCGCCTGCCAGAGCTGCCACCTCAAGGATGGCCGCGGCCATCCGCCGGAAGGCAACAGCGATGCCACCTCGATGTTTCTCAGGCTTGCCCGCACGGCGGAGAGCACAGAGGAAAGGGCGGCGATCGCCGACCGCAAGGTGCTGAACTTCCCCGATCCGACCTATGGCGGCCAGTTCCAGGACCTTGCCGTGCCCGGGCTCAAGGGCGAAGGCCGGATGGTCATCTCCTACCAGCAGTTTCCGGTCCAGCTTTCCGACGCCAAGACGGCGCTGCGCTGGCCGATCTATTCGGTGACCGATCTCGGCTATGGCCCGATGGACCCGAACACAACCTTGTCGCCACGCGTCACGCCGCCGATGATCGGCCTTGGGCTCGTCGAGCAGATCCACCCCGCCGACATCCTTGCCAATGCCGACCCCGACGACAGGGACGGCGACGGCATATCGGGCAAGCCGTCCATCGTGCGCGACCACAAATCAGGCGAACTGACGCTGGGCCGCTTCGGCTGGAAGGCCTCGGCGCCGTCGATCCGCCAGCAGTCGGCCGATGCCTTTGCCGGCGACATCGGCATTTCGACACCTGATGTGCCCAAGCACTGGGGCGATTGCACCGAGGCGCAGGCGGCTTGCAGGGAAATGCCCAACGGCGTGCAGGAACGGCTCGGACCGAGCGAAGCCCCCGATCCGATCATGGATCTTGTCACCTTCTACTCGCAAAACCTCGCCGTGCCGGCACGGCGCGACATCGACAACCCGCAAGTTCTGCGCGGCAAGCAGATGTTCTACGAGGCCGGCTGCGCCTCCTGCCACATGCCGAAATTCGTCACCCGCCGCGATGCGCCGAACAAGGCGCAGAAATTCCAGCTGATCTGGCCCTATTCCGATTTCCTGCTGCACGACATGGGCGATGAGCTCGGCGACGGCCAGCAGGTCGGCGACGCCACCGGCAACGAATGGCGCACGCCGCCGCTGTGGGGCATCGGCCTGACCAAGACGGTCAACGGCCATACATTCTTCCTGCATGATGGCCGCGCCCGTAACCTGAGCGAGGCGATCCTCTGGCACGGTGGCGAAGGCCAGAAGTCTCGCGACCGTTTCGCTGCGCTGCCTGCGCAAGACCGCGATGCCCTGATCAAATTCCTGGAGTCGCTCTGATGACTGGACGTTCTCTGGCCACTGCCCTGACCCTTTGCCTGTTGCTGCCCTCGACCGCCGGCCACGCCAGTGAGGCTTCGGACAAGGTGATTGCCGCCGCCATCGACGGCTTCATCCGCCCGGCCTATGGCCGGCTGGTCGAAACGACAGCCGACCTCGGTAAGTCGATGGCTACGCTTTGCGCGACGCCATCGCCCGACAATCTTGCTGCAGCGCGCGCAGCATTCTCCCGGACGACCGCAACATGGTCGGAGGTCGAGATCATCCGCTTCGGACCTGTCACCGAGCAGAACCGGCTCGAGCGCCTGCTGTTCTGGCCTGACCGCAAGGGTACCGGGCTGAAACAGGTGCAGGCCGCCCTCGCCGACCAGGATGCCACCGCCACCGACGCCGCCAGGCTGGGCCAGAAAAGCGTTGCCATGCAAGGTCTCGGCGCGCTGGAATTCGTGCTGTTCGGCACCGGCGCCGACGAGCTTGCCGGCACCTCGGCCGCCTATCGCTGCACCTATGGCAAGGCGATATCGGGCAACATCTCCAGCATCGCTGCCGACGTCGATGCCGCCTGGCGCGACGACAACGGCTTTGCCAGCCAGTGGAAGAACCCCGGCGCTGCCAACCCGCTCTACCGCGACGACAACGAGGCCCTGACCGAACTGCTCGAAGTCTATGTCAACGGGTTGGAGCTGGTGCGCGCCGTGCGCGTCAACGGCTTCCTCGGCAAGGATGCCGCGTCCGATAAGCCCAAGCAGGCGCTCTATTGGCGCTCGCAAGGCACGGCGGCATCGCTTGCCGGCAATATATCAGGCATGGAGGCGCTTTTCGTCGCTTCGAAATTCGGCGAACTGGTGACGGCCGACGAACGCTGGGTGGCGGACTCGATCGGCTTCGAGTTCACCAATGCGCTGGCTGCAGCGGCCGCTGTCACCGGGCCGATCGATGCAGCGCTTTCCGACCAAGCCAAGCGCGAAAAACTCGGCTATTTCGCGCTGGTGACGTCGAGCCTGTCGGAGCAGTTCGGCACCAGGCTGTCGGGTGCGCTCGGCCTGACCGCCGGCTTCTCGTCGCTCGACGGCGACTGAGCACTTCGGCCAAGCCGGCGAAGGAGACGACCATGCTCAATTCCTGCAAGCGGACGCCGCTGTTTGACCGCCGCGATTTCCTCAAGGCGGCCGGTGCGACCTTCCTGTTGTCGCTGACCCCGGTCAAGCGCGCGCTGGCACTCGACACCGACGCCATGTTCGCCACGGCTTACCAGGCACGCTCGGGTGAATATGGCGTGGCCATCCTGTCGGAGGCAGGCAAGATCCTGCACAGCGTGACGCTGCCGGAGCGCGGCCATGACGTCACCTTCGATCCTGTTTCGCGCAGGTCGGTGGTCTTCGCACGCCAGCCCGGCACCTTCATGCTGGTCTTCGACCACACCGGCAAGGACGCGCCGCTGACCATTCCGAGCATCGCCGGCCGCCATTATTACGGCCATGGCGTGTTCTCGCCCGACGGCACGCTGCTCTACGTGACCGAGAACGACTTCGACAACGCCACCGGTATGGTCGGTGTCTACGATGCCCGCGACGGCTTCCGCCGCCTCGGCGAGTTCCCGACCCATGGCGTCGGCCCGCATGAACTGATCCTGCTCGGCGACGGACGCACGCTCGCCATCTGCAATGGCGGCATCGAGACCCATCCGGATTTCGGCCGCGCCAAGCTCAACATTTCGACCATGAAGCCATCCTTCGTGCTCGTCGACCGCATTTCAGGCGATCTGCTGGAAAAACATGAACTGCCTGAAAAGCTTCACCAATTGTCGATCCGACATATGGACATCGACGCTGAGGGCACGGTCTGGTTCGGCTGCCAGCACGAAGGTCCGGCGACGGAAAGGCCGCTGCTGGTCGGCCGCGCGGCGCGCGGCGAAGAACTCGCCATGCTGGAGATGCCAGAAGACATTCTCGGCGGCTTCCGCAACTATATCGGCTCGGTAGCGGCCAACCGCGACGCCGGCCTTGTCGCGGTATCATCGCCGCAAGGCAATGCCTGGGCGATGATCGAAGCGAAGACCGGCAAGGTGGTTGCGAAAAACGATCTCGTCGAGGTTTGCGGCCTGGCGCCCGACCGCGATGGTTTCCTGGCAACCACGGGTGCCGGCCTCCTCGTCGAACCCGACGGCAAGCAGACCGACGATCCCGAGCATGTCTGGGACAACCATGTGCTGCGCTTCGATCCGCAAAATACGTAAGTCATTACTTACCTAAATAAGCCCCGACACATCCGAAAACGCGACCGCCTTGCGCAGCACGGCAAGGAAGCGTTCGCCGGCAATGTCTGCCGAACCGCTGTTGTCGATGGCGATGTAGCCGGGACCGCTGAGATCGTGCGGGGCGGTACGTGCCAACCGCGCCAGCACTTCGCCGCGCGATTCACGGCCACGCGCGGCAAGCCGCTCGGCCAGGATTTCAGGCGATGCGGTGATTTCGACGACCGCGACATTGGCGTAGCGCTGGCGCAGCGCCGGGATGACCCCCCGCGAGGTGTTGGCGACGACAACGTGGCCGACCGAAATCGCATCATCGACGGAAGCAGGGATGCCGTAGCGCAGGCCGTGTGCCTCCCATGACAGCGCGAAGGCGCCCGATGCTTCGGCCTCGATGAAGGCGGCGTCGGCCAGCGTGTCGTGATCCTCGGTGGCGCCGTCGCTGTGGCGGGTGATGACACGGCGGGCGAATTCGACGTGATCGTCGTCGGTCAGGCGCTCGCGGACATAGGCAATCAGCGTGTCCTTGCCGGCACCGCTGGGTCCGACGACGGCGACGAACACGCCGTTGCGGACGGGCGAGCCTACCCGGGTCAATTCACGCTCGATCAAAGCTGAAACCATCATGCGACGTCATTTCCTCCATGTCCGCGCATCGGCCCGAAAATCACTTTCGATTTTCGGAAAGCACGATGCGCCACTTCAAGCCTAGAGCGTCCTTTGTGCGTCCCCGGACGCACGGCGCTCTAGTGCCCCGCCCTGGCAGCG
This sequence comes from Aminobacter carboxidus, assembly GCF_014863355.1. Taxonomy (GTDB): domain Bacteria; phylum Pseudomonadota; class Alphaproteobacteria; order Rhizobiales; family Rhizobiaceae; genus Aminobacter; species Aminobacter carboxidus. The sequence goes on from NZ_JACZEP010000006.1 coordinate 254,081, forward strand.
CCGGCCCCTTGTCTGGTGGCTCGACACATTGAACATCTCCAGTGCCGGCCTGTCACGCTCCATGGCTTGGACCACGGGCGGGCGGCGGCACTGCGATGCCATTAGGCGATTTGCATGACGGAATGACGAAACGGAAATGGCGGAGCGGCAATGCGCCCCGCCATGCAGGATCAGGCGACGATGTCGCGGACCTGATAGTCCTTGATCGCGGCAAAGCGGATCATCTTCCAGCGCTCGGCCTCGTAGTTGAGCGAGAACTCGTGCTGGGCGAGGAACACCGGATCGTTGTCGAGATCGCGGGCGATGTCGCCGCGATGGCTTTCGATGAAGCGGTGCAGGTCGGCCTTGTCGTCTGCCTCGATCCAGCGGCAGATCGAAAAGCGCGCCATCTCGAAATCGACCGGCAGCGTGTATTCGACCGACAGCCGCTCTTTGAGCACGTCGATCTGCAGCGCGCCGACGACGCCGACGATGGCCGGCGAGCCGTCCTCGGGCTGGAACAGCTGGACCACGCCCTCCTCTGCCATCTGATGCAGGGCTTCCTTGAGCTTCTTGGCCTTCATCGCGTCGCCGAGACGGACGCGGCGCAAAATTTCCGGCGCGAAGTTGGGCACGCCGCGGAACAGGATGTCTTCGCCCTCGGTCAGCGTGTCGCCGATGCGCAGCGTGCCGTGGTTGGGGATGCCGACGACGTCGCCGGCATAGGCCTCGTCGGCGGTGATGCGCGAGCGGGCGAAGAAGAACTGCGGCGCCGACAGGCTCATCTGCTTGCCGGTGCGCACCAGCTTGGCCTTCATGCCGCGCTTGAGCTCGCCCGAGCAGACGCGGACGAAGGCGATGCGGTCGCGGTGATTGGGGTCCATGTTGGCCTGGATCTTGAAGACGAACGACGTCATCTTCTCTTCCGTCGCCTCGACCTTGCGCGTGTCGGCCTCCTGGGCGCGGGGTGCGGGGCCAAAGTCGCCAAGTGCTTCGATCAGGTCGCGGACGCCGAAATTGCGCAGCGCCGAACCGAAATAGACCGGCGTCAGATGGCCTTCACGGAAGGCCTGCAGGTCGAATGGGCGGCAGGCCTCGCGGGCGAGTTCCAGTTCCTCGATGAAGGCCGGGCGCTCATTGTCGGGCAACAGGCCGGCGGCGCGGTTGGAATCGGGGCCATGCACCGCCGTGCGCTCGGCCTCGGCGTCGCCACGGCGCACCGCGTTCTGGGCGAGATGGTAGGTGCCGGAGAAGGTCTTGCCCTGGCCGATCGGCCAGGTGATCGGCGCGGTGTCGAGCGCCAGCTTCTCTTCGATCTCGTCGAGGATTTCGAAGGTGTTGCGCGCCTCGCGGTCCATCTTGTTGACGAAGGTGATGATCGGAATGTCGCGCAGGCGGCAGACCTCGAACAGCTTCAGCGTGCGCGGCTCGATACCCTTGGCGGCGTCGATGACCATGACCGCGCTGTCGACCGCCGAAAGCGTGCGATAGGTGTCGTCGGCGAAGTCTTCGTGGCCGGGCGTGTCGAGCAGATTGAAGACGTTGTCGCCATACTCGAAGGTCATGACGGAAGTTACGACCGAGATGCCGCGCTCACGCTCGATCTTCATCCAGTCCGAGCGGGTCTGGATCTTGTCCTTCTTGGCCTTGACCTCGCCGGCGAGCTGGATCGCGCCACCGAACAGCAGAAGCTTTTCGGTCAGCGTGGTCTTGCCGGCGTCAGGGTGCGCGATGATCGCGAAAGTACGGCGGCGCGCCACCGCCTTTTCGATGTCTTCAGCCATCGGGGATTCCTTGTGATGGCGGGCTTCTAACAGCCGATGCCGCGCCTGTCGAGGAATTGGAACGATGCCGGGCGTTCAGGACCTCCCTCCCCTCGTGGGGAGGGATAGAAGGTGAGGGTACGCCGTAGAGCGGAGCTGTTGGCAGGTTCACCCTCCCCCACGACGGGGAGGAGACAGGTGTGAGCGTCGCTACTACCCCTTCAGCTCGAATCCGCCTTCGGCAACCGTCTCGCCATTGACGATCAGTTCGATCAGGTGATGGCCGGGATAATGCTTGCGCGTGGTGAAGTCGCGCACCGCCTGGCTGATCGAAAGCTCCTTCTGGCCGCCCGGCGCAAGGTTGATTTCCTTGAGCTTGAACACCTTCTTCGAGCTGCCGCCGCTTTTCTTGACATAGTGCACGGCATAGTCGACCACCAGCTGCTGCACGGTCTCGGCGGTCGAGGCAATGTTGGCCTTCAGCGTGATGCGGCCGCCGAGCAGGATCGCCGCCGGCTGGATCGCGAAGGTCTCGACACGCACCATCGGCTTGCCCGTCGTGCCAATCGCGCCAAGCGCGCGCGGATCGCCCTTCTTGATCATCGTGCGCAGCGCATGCTTGACGATCCAGGCGGTGTTCCTGTCTTCCATGTCCCAAGCCGAGACGCGGTCGATCACCCGGTCGGGATGATCCTTGGAAATGTCGTTGAGGTGGTTGGCCACCGACTTGCGCACATAAAGGCTCGGATCACAGCGCAGCGCCTCGAGGATCGGCGCCGTCGGCGACGGGTCCTTGATCAGCTGCTTGAGCTGGAACGACCATGGCAGCCGCGGGCGCGAACCTTCGCTGGCCAGGCGGCGCACATGCTCGTTTTCGTCGAGCGCCCAGCCACGCATCACCTGCAACGTGCCATCGAAATCCCTGGCCAGGAAATGACGGATGGCGAACTCGGCCGAACCGAAGCGGGTGAAATAGCTCAGCGCCTGCATCGACAGGTCGAAATGCCCCTTGCCGTAAAGCGCGACATATTCCGACAGAACGATTGAGGCGAAGCCGTGCTGGATTCGCGGCGCTAGCTCGTGCAGCACATCGACGGCATTCTCGAAACTGCCCGGCAGTGCGCCGTGCAGGCTGGTTGCCGTCTGGCGCAGGCGTTGCATGATGCCGAGATCGTCGAGATTGGCGGTTGCCAGCGCCATGAACTTTTCCGCATCGAAGGCAGCAGAAATGGAAGCCGTCTCTGTGGCGATGTGGCGAAGGCGCTCACGGTCGAAGATTTCCTTGAGTGCCGGGGCGGCTAGCGTCTGGTCTTCCGTCATCGATCTCGTCCTGCATGGCGCCCCCGCGCCGGCCCCCCGTGCGTCCATCCGGATGCACGGGCTTGCTGCGCAGATACGAAGCTCGCCTCCAATCTACAACCTCTCTCCTGCCAATGAGCTGTCAGGAGATTGCCGGCGGCCGCATTTGCAGGGCATTGCGCTGACGTTGACGACCGACCGTGACAGGCGGAAAATAATCCGAAAGCGCGCGCCATCTAGCGCCGTTCCAGGAGGTCGCATGACCATCCACCAGGAAGTGCACATCAAGGGTTCGCCCAAAAACATTTACGAGCTGCTGCTCGATTCCGCCCGTTTCCAGGCGATGTCAGGCGGCCGCGCAGCGCACATCTCGACGCATGAAGGCGGCGAGGTGTCGATGTTCGGCGGCGACATCGAAGCCCGCAATGTCGAGCTGGTGCCCAACCGCCGTATCGTCCAGGCATGGCGTTCGCGCGGCTGGCCAGAGGGAACCTATTCGATCGTGCGCTTCGAGTTGCAGGCCGACGGCACCGGCACCCGGCTGACCTTCGACCAGGCCGGCTACCCCCGATCGGCGCACGCAACGCTCGATGAGGGCTGGCAAAAAATGTACTGGGAGCCGATGAACCGCGCGCTGACGCATCATTGAATGATCGCCGAGCGCGCGCCTTTCAGTCGCCTGCGGCCTGGCGCGCCAGTTCGACATAGGCGGCGACATGCCGATCCTTGATGTCCGACACCGACGTCAGCTTGATGTGGCGGCGCAGCTTGCCTTGTCCCTGCAGCATGCCATGCGGATCCGGCAAGGCTGCACCTTCGCTGAATTCCAGCGTAACGTGACCGGCATATGAGAAGACGCCGCAAAACGGCGTACGCGCCGAAAACAGGATGCCGCCGTATTTGACCTCCTCGGAGATGGACGGACCGGCCTCCAGCAAGATCTCGCGCACCCGCGACACGATGGCGAAATGGTCCGGTTGGTGATCGCGCATCTCGTCGAGCAGAGCTTGGACGCGATTACCGGTCATGGCCTGCTCCTGGCGCGTAGAACTGCCTGAATTCGGCAGATGGCGCCCTGTTGGAATAGATGTAGAGCATGATGCCGTTCGGGTCCTGGATCGCGAAGCCACGATCACCCCAGGGATGATCCTCGATCGGCATGACAGGCACCAGTCCCGCCGCCGTCATCAGTCGGTGGTCGTCATCGACGTTGTCGACGCAGAAATTGTAGGTCAGCCCTGCGGTGTTGCACAAAGGCTGCTCGCCCTGCGGCTCCATGAACTGCAGCGAAAGCCCTGTCTCAAATTCAAGACTGACAAACCAGCCGCAATCGAACACCGCTCGCGCACCAAAATATCTCAAGTAGAAGTCGCGCGTCTCCGCGACCAGCTTCGTTGTGATGCAGGGAGAGGCAGTTGTCGGGCGCATCGACGGGCTCGCTGTGTAACGTGTGGGGACTGGTGGTTTCTAACTTGCGGGACGAGCGTCAATCCGGCATCGCCGAGGCGATCTCGACCAGGCAACCATTGAGATCGCGGACATAGCCGACGATCTGTCCCCAAGGCTTGTTCTCAGGTGGCTTCACCGGGCTGGCGCCCGCAGCGACCGCCTTTCGGTAGGCATCGTGAGGGTCGGGAAAGACCAATGCGAGTTCGAAGCCCGCCGCCAGGTCGCTCTTGCGGTTGGCGCGAATGGCCAGGCCGTTCGTTTCCGCCATCGCCTCGCCGGCAAAAGACAAAGTCGTGGGGCCGGTTTCCATTTCGGCGTAGAGATTGCTCTCGTGGATGAATTTGCGACGCAGGCCGAAAGCGGCTTCGTAAAACGAAACGGTCGCTTCGACGTCGGCAACGTACAGGATGGTGTAGCCAAGGCGCACTGTCATCGAAGATCTCCAGGCAAGGTGCCAGATGGACGGCCGCGCGCCAAGTTTGGCACGCAAGCAGGGGGAACCCCGTCCGGCTTATGCGCGGATCATCACGCCTCGCTCCAATTCGATCTTGAACAAATCGGACATCAGTCGAGCAAACTGACGAGGGTGACATCGGCAAGCCGTGCCGGCGAGAAGCCGCCCATGCGCCTGATGACGCGGCTCATATGCGCCTGATCCGAAAAGCCTGCCTCAAGCGCTGCCGCTGCCGGACTGAGGCGATGATCCCGCAGCAGCCGCAAGGCGCGGTGGAACTGCAGAACAGCCGCGAACGCCTTTGGCGTCAACCCCGTCGCCTTGACCACAAGGCGCTGCACGGTTCGCTCTGAAAGGCCGTGCATCTCAGCCACCTCGCTGATGCGCAGTCGTCCGCCCGATGCGTGAAAGGCGCTGATCACGCTGCGCGCCAGAGGCGCCGGCCTGAAGCGGCTGGCAGTGGCGCGCTGGCGAACGAAAGCCGTCAGTCGCGCGACGAGTTCGGTTTGGTCGCGCGCAGGCGCGCAGAGCGCCTCAAGCCCGGGGCATGCCGAAACAGCGTCCGGGCCGATCAGATTGGCGTTCGCCAGCTCCGTCGGTTCAAATCCGAGCACGCTTTCGAAACGGCCCGGTCGAATACGAACGCCGGCAAAGCCCATGCCCGGTTCGATGGCAACATCGTAGAAGCGCGTTACCGGACCGGTGATGACGACAGTCGCACTGTTGATCGGCTTTTGTCCGGCATCGAACCTGAGGATGATGTCGCAACGGCCGTCCGGCAAGACACGGTAGCTTCCGGCGCGATCGCTGACCGACGTCCACACGGCCTCGACCTCGTCACTGACGTCGGCGGCCAGGCCCAGTTCCAAGTAGCGAGCCGACAAGGTCATTTCTCGAGCCAGCTCGATCCGTTTGCGCAAAACACTCCGTTTGCGCGAAACACTCCGTTTGCTCGAAACACATGGGGTGATTGCCGTTTCAACGCGGCCAACATGTCTCAGGAGATAGCAGACTTCAGCCGGCCAGCGCCAGCTGGGCCAATGCCGGTTGGAATGGACGGACCGTCATGTCATCGCGCGTCATGGAAACGAAGCTCGACGGCGGCACCGCCTGCCAGCTCTGGCCTTCATGGTCGAAGGGCTCAGAGACGATGCAGCGCCCGGTTTCGCCGTCGCGGGTGTAGAGCGTCGGTGCATGTCCGTCAGTGGCATAACGCACGGCAAACAGGTTCTGGCCGTCGCTGAAGGCAGCCGTCAGCTTCAGCTGCGGGTCGACGCCGGCGCTGTGTGCGGCAGCAACCACACGGCCGGTCGCTCGCGTGACCGCCCCTTGCGGATCGGCCTCGAGCCCTTCCTCCAGCATCAGCAGGAAGAACAGCTCGGAATCGGTCGTGCCCTGGCGCTGCTCGTAGAGATCGTCGTTGATGCTGGCCTCGAGCCGGCGCCGGATCTTCTCGAAGCCCGAGATCTGGCCGTTATGCATGAAGCTCCAGCGGCCCGAGACGAAGGGATGGCAGTTGGCGCGGCTGGTGGCGCCGCCGGTCGATGCCCTGACATGGGCGAGAAACAGGCCGGACTTGATCTGCCGGCACAGGCTTTTCAGATTTGGGTCCGACCAGGCCGGCAGGATGTCACGATAAAGGCCCGGCTCCGGCCGCTCGCCATACCAGGCGAGACCGAAACCGTCGCCATTGGTCGGCGACTTGGCCTCCTGGGCACAGTGGCTCTGGGCGATCAGCGAATGGCATGGCGCCGTCACGATGTCTTCGAGGAAGACCTCTTCACCGATATAGGCTGCCCACCGGCACATGCGCTTCAGTGTCCCCGATTGTGCGTCCGCTCGTAGAGCCGGCGGATGATCGCGCTTGCTGTAGATTCAAACAGGAAGGGTAACAAAGCGTGAATGAGTGCCGCGCCGGCGGCGAGAAACAGCTGGCCGGCGAACCAGCCGGCAAAACGCATGTGCTCGAAATAGGTCTCGTCGACCGCCTCGGGATGAGTCGTGAACAGCTTTGCGATACGTGCGGACATGAAAACCTCCCTGGCTGATATGAGTATCGTCTCACGGGGTAGAGGTTCAACGATCCCAATTTGTCCTTGTATTTCGTCATTCTTTGGGACAAACATCCCAATATGTCCGGAGAACTCGATACGATCGATCGAAGAATCCTCGCCGAGCTGCAACGCGACGGCACGCTTTCGGTCGACCAGCTGTCGGAACGTGTCGGCCTGTCGCGCAATGCCTGCTGGCGCCGGGTCAAGCGGCTCGACGACGAACGCTTCATCACCGGCCGCGTCGCGCTTGTCGATGCCGACAAGCTCGGCCTTGGCCTGTCGGTGTTCATCCTGGTGCGCACGTCGAGCCACGATCCCGAGTGGCTGGCCAAATTCCGTGCCGGGGTGACTTCGTTTCCCGAGATTACCGGCGTCTATCGCATGTCGGGTGATCTCGACTATGTGTTGCGTGCTCGCGTTGCCGATGTGAAAGCGTATGACCGTCTCTACCAGCGCCTCATCGCCAAGGTGCCGCTGTCGGATGTCTCGGCCTCCTTCGTCATGGAGGAAATCCGCGAAACGACTGTCGTGCCGGTGGAAATTCGCTGAGTGCGACCTGTTGTGAATTGACCTGCCCTGGACGCTGTCTCATAGGATCGCCGCCATGACATCGACCGCCGCAACCTCCTCCGCCCCCGTCATCGGGATCGTCCGTTTGCCGCATGCAAGCGATCTGCCCCTGCCGTCCTATGAGACGTCGGGTGCTGCCGGCATGGACCTGCGCGCCGCCGTGCCGGATGATCGGCCGCTGCTGATCCTGCCCGGCAAGCGCGCTTTGGTGCCGACCGGCCTGATCTTCGAAATCCCAGAGGGTTTTGAAGGCCAGATTCGTCCGCGCTCGGGCCTCGCCTTCAAGCACGGCATCACCTGCCTCAACACGCCAGGCACCATCGACAGCGACTATCGCGGCGAGGTCAAGGTGCTGCTGATCAATCACGGCGACGAGGACTTCTACATCGAGCGCGGCATGCGCATCGCCCAGATGGTGATCGCCTCGGTGACCCGTGCCGCGATCGAGGAGCGCGACCTCGCCGCCGCAACGACGCGCGGCGCCGGCGGCTTCGGCTCGACCGGAACCGCATGAGCAGACCCAAGCTCGTCATCTTCGACTGCGACGGCGTGCTCGTCGACACCGAGCCGCTGGCCAACCAGCGGCTGTCGGCCTGGCTGAGCGAGGCGGGTTACCCCGTCAGCTACGAACAATGCCGCCGCCAATTCGTCGGCCGCAGCCTGGTATCGGTACAGAAAGAGGTCGAAGCATCAGGTGTCAGCCTGGGCCCTGATTTCGTCGAGCGCTGGTATCGCGAACTGCCGGAGCTGTTTGCGACCGGCGTGCAGGCGATCCCGCACATCGAGAGCTTCGTCGAGGCGGTCAAGAGCGCCGGCATTGCCTATTGCGTGGCATCGTCGGCGCGGGTCAACAAGATGCATATGACGCTCGGCCAGACCGGCCTTCTCGAGTATTTCCGCGACGTGCTGTTTTCGGCCACCATGGTCGAGCACGGCAAGCCGTTCCCCGATCTCTTCCTGCATGCCGCTAGCACGATGGGTTATCAACCCGCCGACTGCATCGTCATCGAAGACAGCGTCGCAGGCGCCCAGGCAGGTGCCGCTGCCGGCATGCGGGTGTTTGGCTACCACGGCGATCCGCATTCCGACCGCGACGGGCTGGTGGCGAGTGGTGCCGTGCCGTTCGACGACATGCGCAAGCTGGCAGGATTGATTCCGATCGCCTGAAACAGCGTTTGAGCCCTTGCCGGCTCCGGTCTAGAATTGCCTTTTCCAAAACAGTCGAGGCGAGGCGATGGACAAGGGCGCGGTCTTCCGGAAATTGCACGAGGCGCCGGGCGCCTTCATCATTCCCAATCCCTGGGACATCGGCACATCAAAGCTTCTGGCGTCCTTCGGCTTCGAGGCGCTGGCGACGACCAGTGCCGGCTATGCCTTTTCGCGCGGGCGCCCCGACGGCGACGTCGGTTTCGAGGAAATGATCCACCATTGCCGTGACCTGGCCCACGCCACCGGACTGCCCGTCTCGGCCGACCTCGAGAAGGGCAAGGGCGACAGCCCCGAAAGTTCCGGCGAGACCGTCTTCGCCGCCGAGGCTGCCGGCCTTGCCGGTTGCTCGCTCGAGGACCACACCGGCGACGCCGACAAGCCGATCTACGATTTCTCGCTGGCGGTCGAACGCGTGACGGCAGCTGCCGAGGCGGCGCGGGCGCTGAAGCACGATTTCGTGCTGACGGCGCGCTCGGAGAATTTCCTCTGGGGCCGGCCCGATCTCGACGACACGATCAAGCGCCTGCAGGCGTTCGAGAAGGCCGGCGCCGACGTGCTCTATGCGCCCGGCATCACCGATCTCGACATGGTCCGAACGCTGTGCAGCGCCGTCACCAAGCCGGTCAATGTGCTGGCGGTGCCGGGCTTTTCGGTCGCGGTGCTGGCAGAGGCCGGCGCCAAGCGCGTTTCGCTCGGCTCCAAGCTCACCGCCTACGCCTTCGGCATGATGGAGCAGGCGTCGCGCGAAATGCTCGGCCAGGGCACGTTCGAGTTCACCCGCGACGGCATCGCCTATGCCAAGCTGCAGGCGCTGTTCGGCCGCGACGGCTAAACCAGCAGCGCCACCGTCACGCCCGCGCCATCGCCGGCCTGCGCTCGGCCGCTGATACGGCCTTGTGCAGATGCACCATCATCGCCGCGGCGAAGAGCGGGGTCAAAAGGTTGAGGATCGGCACAGCGAGGAAGGCTGCGATGACGATGCCGGCCATGAAAACGGTACCGGCGTTGCGGCGGCGCAGGTCCTTGGCCCCCTGCTCCGAACGGTAACGCATGGCGGCGAACTCGAAGAACTCGCGCCCGAGCAGATAGCCGTTGACCAGGAAAAAGGCGCCGATGTTGACGATGGGGATGAACATCAAAAGCAGCGCCAGCAGATTGCCGACAATGACGATGCCAAAAAACTTGATCGCCAGCACCATCGCGCGCAGCGCCGGCACCGGCTCCCCGGGGCGTTCCTGGGGATAGTTGGTCTTTTCGACGACCTCGGCGACATCGTCGAGGAACAGGCCGGCGACGATCGCCGTCACCGGCGCGATCAGCAGAGCGAGACCGAGCGCAAGGCCGATGCCGGCGATGATGGCGGCGATCAGGCCGAGCCAGCCGGTCCACGAGGGCAGGCCGGGCAGCATGGCATCGATCCACGGCCAGGCGAGCCAGTCGAAGACTTCGCGGATGCCGAACCACAGCGCGACCAGCGTCAGCAACGTCAGCCCCAGCGTCTTCAAAAACACCGTGCGGAATTCGGCCGTGAAGAGTTGGCTTGCGGCGGTGCGGGCGGCATCGAGGATCATGTCTTTGTGGTCGCTCCCTGTTTGCGTCCTGAGATAAGGTGCCGCACGGCCGGGCTCAAGCGCTCGCCGACCAATTTGCCGGGTAGGCAAACGTGCCGCGAGCCGCTAAACGCAATCCGTTTTGCCGAGCTGTCGGCCCCTGTTACGGCGAACGCGCCGCGGAGACCCTGATGAGCCAATATGACGTGCTGTGCATCGGCAACGCCATCGTCGACATCATCGCGCAATGCGATGAGGCCTTTTTGACCGACAACGGCATCATCAAGGGCGCGATGAACCTGATCGACGGCGAGCGCGCCGAACTGCTCTATTCCCGCATGGGCCCGGCGATCGAGGCCTCCGGCGGTTCGGCCGGCAACACGGCTGCCGGCATCGCCAGCTTCGGCGGCCGCGCCGCCTATTTCGGCAAGGTTTCGCGCGACCATCTCGGCGACATCTTCACCCACGACATCCATGCCCAAGGCGTCGCCTTCGACACCAAACCTCTTGAAGGTGGGCCGCTCGACGGCACCCCGCCGACGGCGCGCTCGATGATCTTCGTCACCCCCGACGGCGAGCGCTCGATGAACACCTATCTCGGCGCCTGCGTCGAGCTCGGGCCCGATGACGTCGAAGCCGACAAGGCGAGCGGTGCCAAGGTCACCTATTTCGAAGGCTATCTGTGGGATCCGCCGCTGGCCAAGGAAGCGATCCGCATGACAGCGGCGCATGCGCACGCGGCAGGCCGCGAAGTGTCGATGACGCTGTCGGATTCGTTCTGCGTCGACCGCTACCGCGCCGAGTTCCTCGAGCTGATGCGCTCTGATACCGTCGACATCGTCTTTGCCAACTCCCACGAGATCAAGTCGCTCTACGAAACCTCGTCCTTCGACGAGGCGCTGGCCCAGATCCGCAAGGACTGCAAGATCGCCGCCGTCACCCGCTCGGAGAAGGGTTCTGTCATCGTGCGCGGCGACGAAACGGTGGTGATCCAGGCGACCGAGATCCACGAGCTCGTCGACACCACTGGTGCCGGCGACCTCTATGCCGCAGGTTTCCTGTTTGGCTACACGCAAGGGCGCAGCCTGAAAGATTGCGGCGACCTCGGTTCGCTGGCCGCCGGGCTGGTGATCCAGCAGATCGGCCCGCGCCCCCGGCAGAATCTGAGGCGCGAAGCTGAGCAGGCGGGATTGCTGTAGCCTCCTTTTCCTTCGCCCCGTTTACGGGGAGAGGGTGGCCGCGAAGCGGTCGGGTGAGGGGCGGCGGAAACCTGCCCGCTCTCATTCCTTCGCACCCCCCTCTGCCCTGCCGGGCATCTCCCCCACAAGGAGGGAGATCAGCAGCTTTGACTCCTCGCCCAACCGCTACCGGCGCAAGAAGGCGGCAGCGCCATGCCCTTCGCTATGGCTCCGGGCCTTGAGTCGCTTCAATCGACAAATCGTTGTCGATTGATCGGCCCTTCGCCATGGCTCAGGGCCGACCGCTCCTCAAGTCCCCGCATTATACGCCGCGATCGCCGCCATGTTGACGATGTCGCTGTCCTTGGCGTTGAGCGAAACGATCTGCACCGGCTTGTTGAGGCCGACGAGAAGCGGGCCGATGACGGTGGAGCCGCCGAGTTCCTGCAGCATCTTGGTCGAGATGGCGGCCGAGTGGAACGCCGGCATGACCAGCACGTTGGCGGCACCCGAGAGGCGGCAGAAGGGGTATTGCTGCTGCATCAGGCGGTGGTTGAGGGCGACGTCGGCGGCCATTTCGCCGTCATACTCGAAATCGACGCGGCGCTTGTCGAGGATCTTGACCGCTTCCTGGACGCGCTCGGACCGCTCGCCGGCGGGGTGGCCGAAGGTCGAGTAGGCGAGCATCGCCACGCGCGGCTCGTAGCCCATGCGCCGAGCGAAATGGGCGGCTTCCTCGGCGATGTCGGCGATCTGCTCGGCGTTGGGCATGTCGTGGACAGCGGTGTCGGCAACAATCACGGTGCGGCCGCGCGCCAGAACGATCGACACGCCGATGACGCGGTGGCCGGGCTTGGCGTCGATGACGCGGCGGACGTCTTCGAGCACGGTCGAGTAGTTGCGGGTGACGCCCGTGACCACGCCATCGGCATCACCAAGGGCGACCATGCAGGCGGCGAAGTGGTTGCGGTCGTTGTTGATCAGGCGCTGGCAGTCACGCAGCAGATAGCCCTTGCGCTGCATGCGCTCGTAGAGGAAGTCGGCATAGATGGCGTTGCGGCGCGACAGGCGCGCATTGATGATCTCGAGGCCCGGCTTGTTGAGGTCGATGCCGGCTTGCCTGGCATTTTCCTTGATGATGTCGTCGCGGCCCAAAAGGATGGCGGTGCCGAGCTTCTGGTTGACGTAGGACACAGCGGCCCGCATCACCTGCTCCTCCTCGCCCTCGGCAAAGACGATGCGCTTCGGCTGGCGCCGGACGCGGTCGTAGATGCGCTGCAAGGTGGAGGCGATCGGGTCGCGGCGGGCGGAGAGCTCGTTGGCGTACTTGTCGAGATCGAGGATCGGCCGGCCGGCGACGCCCGATTCCATCGCCGCCTTGGCGACAGCGATCGGGATCGCCGAGATCAGGCGCGGGTCGAACGGCACAGGGATGATGTAGTTGGGACCGAATTTCGGCCGGTTGCCCTGATAGGCGGCGGCGACGTCGTCGGGCACGTCCTGGCGGGCGAGCTCGGCGAGCGCGTTGGCAGCGGCGACCTTCATCGCGTCGTTGATGGTTGTCGCCCTGACATCGAGCGCGCCGCGGAAGATGTAGGGGAAGCCGAGCACGTTGTTGACCTGGTTCGGATAGTCCGAACGGCCGGTCGCCATGATGGCGTCGGTGCGGATCTCGGCGACTTCCTCGGGCGTGATCTCCGGATCGGGGTTGGCCATGGCGAAGATGATCGGGTTCTTGGCCATCGACTGGATCATGGCCGGAGTGAGTGCGCCCTTGGCGGAGAGGCCGAAGACGATGTCGGCGCCGTCCATGGCGTCGGCAAGCGTGCGCGCCTCGGTCTTGACCGCATGCGCCGACTTCCACTGGTTCATGCCTTCGGTGCGGCCCTGGTAGACCACGCCCTTGGTGTCGCACAAGATGACATTGTCAGGGGTGAAGCCCATCGACTTGATCAGCTCGATGCAGGCGATGCCAGCGGAACCGGCGCCGTTGCAGACCAGCTTTGACGTCTTCATGTCGCGGCCGGTGATGGCGAGCGCGTTAATCAGGCCGGCGGCGGCGATGATGGCGGTGCCGTGCTGGTCGTCGTGGAAGACCGGGATGTCCATCAGCTCGCGCAGGCGCTGCTCGATGATGAAGCACTCGGGCGCCTTGATGTCTTCGAGGTTGATGCCGCCGAAGGAGGGCCCGAGGAAACGCACGCAGTTGATGAACTCGTCGGCGTCTTCAGTGTCGACCTCGAGGTCGATGGAATCGACGTCGGCGAAGCGCTTGAACAGCACCGCCTTGCCTTCCATGACCGGCTTGGAGGCGAGCGCGCCGAGATTGCCGAGGCCCAGGATCGCGGTGCCGTTGGAGATGACGGCGACCATGTTGCCCCTGGTGGTGTAGTCGTAGGCGCGTGAGGGATCCTCGGCGATGGCCTTCACCGGAACGGCGACGCCGGGCGAATAGGCCAGGCTGAGGTCGCGCTGGGTCGCCATCGGCTTGGTCGGCACGACCTCCAGCTTGCCGGGCCGGCCCATGGCATGGAACTCGAGCGCCTCCTCTGCGGAGACAGAGGGGCCGGAATTGTCGGGTTTCCTGGTGGTTGCCATGGCGAGAAGCGTTCCTGTCCCTTAAATTTCTTTTTGTGGAGCGTTTTGGATTAAGGCTACACATCGGCGCTGTAAACCGCCAAGCAGGGTGAGGAATTTCCTTTTTCTGAAGGTTCAGGCGTGAACGATCGACCGATCATATCTGCTGACGCTGACTTTGCGGAAGCCGGGGCGGAAGGCGGGGCGGAAGCCCGGCCCGAAGCCCAGGTGCACGCAGCACCCACGCCGATGATGGAGCAGTATATCGAGATCAAGGCGGCGAACCCGGATTCGCTGCTGTTTTATCGCATGGGCGATTTCTACGAGCTGTTCTTCGACGACGCCGAAAAGGCGTCGCGGGCGCTCGGGATCGTGCTGACCAAACGCGGCAAGCACCAGGGCCAGGACATCCCGATGTGCGGCGTGCCGATCCATGCCGCCGACGACTACCTGCAGAAGCTGATCGGCCAGGGTTTCCGCGTTGCCGTGTGCGAGCAGATCGAGGATCCGGCGGAGGCCAAGAAGCGCGGCTCGAAATCGGTGGTCAAGCGCGACGTGGTGCGTCTGGTCACCCCTGGTACCATCACCGAAGACAAGCTGCTGGCGCCGCAGGAATCGAACTTCCTGATGGCGCTGGGGCGGGTGAAAGGTGCGGGCGAAGCGTCCCTCGCGCTCGCCTGGATCGAGATCTCGACGGGCGTGTTCCGCGTTGCCGAGACGACGCCCGACAGGCTCGCCGCCGACATCTTCCGCATCGACCCGCGCGAGCTGATCGTCGCCGAGCCGGCGTTCCATGACGAGGAACTGAGACCCACCTTCGACCTCGTCGGCCGCATCGCCAACCCGCAGCCGCCGTCCCTGTTCGACTCGACCTCGGCGCCGGGGCGCATCGCGCGTTTCTACGAGGTGGCGACGCCGGACAGTTTTGGCGCATTCAGCCGCGCCGAGCTGTCGGCGATCTCGGGCGTCATCGCTTATGTCGAAAAGACCCAGAAGGCCGAGCGGCCGCCGCTGTCGCATCCCGAGCGCGAGCAGGAAGGCTCGACCCTGTTCATCGATCCAGCGACGCGCGCCAATCTAGAACTGCTGCGCACGCTGTCGGGTGGCCGCGACGGCTCGCTGTTCCGCGCCATCGACCGCACGGTGACGGGTGGCGGCGCGCGCCTGCTCGCCGACCGGCTGATGTCGCCGCTGACCGATCCGGAGGCGATTGGCGCCAGGCTCGATGCGGTGTCGTTCTTCATCGGTGAGACACGGCTGGCCGATGCGCTCAGGCTCAGCCTCAAGGGCGTCGCCGACATGCCGCGCGCCCTTTCCAGGCTTGCGCTCAACCGCGGCGGTCCGCGCGATCTCGGTGCGCTGCGCTCCGGCTTTGCGGCAGCGCAAACGATTGCCGGGCTGTTTGCCGAGATGACGGTGCCGCGTGAACTCGCGACAGCGCTCGAAGCGATTTCGGCCCTGCCCGCGGCATTTGCCGGACATCTCGACACAGCCCTTGGCGAGGAGCTGCCGCTGCTCAAGCGCGATGGCGGTTTTGTCCGCGCCAACTACCATGCCGAGCTCGACGAGATGCGGGCGCTGCGCGACCAGTCCAGGCGGGTGATCGCCGGCATGGAACGCGACCTGATCGAGGAGACGGGCATCCGCTCGCTCAAGATCCGCCACAACAACGTGCTCGGCTACTACATCGAGGTGACGGCCAACAACCAGGCGGCGCTGAACGGCAGCGACGAGGCCAAGGCGCGCTTCATCCACCGCCAGACCATGGCGAGCGCGATGCGCTTCACCACCACCGAGCTTGCCGGCCTCGAGACCAAGATCGCCAACGCCGCCGACCGGGCGCTGACCATCGAGCTCGCCGCCTTCGACGCACTTGTCGAGGAAGCGGTGGCGCATGCCGACGCGATCCGCGCCGGTGCCAACGCGCTGTCGGTGCTCGACGTCTCGACCGGCCTGGCTGCGCTTGCGGCAGGTGAAGCCTGGTGCCGGCCGCAGGTCGACCAGAGCCTTGCCTTCGACGTCAAGGGCGGCCGCCACCCTGTCGTCGAGCAGTCGCTGAGGCGCACCGCATCGGCACCCTTCGTTGCCAATGACTGCGACCTGTCGCCTTCGGATACCGGCCGCAACGGCGCGATCTGGTTGCTCACCGGCCCGAACATGGGCGGTAAATCGACCTTCCTGCGCCAGAACGCGCTGATTGCCATCCTCGCCCAGATGGGTTCGTTCGTGCCGGCGGAGAGCGCCCATGTCGGCGTCGTCGACCGGCTGTTTTCGCGCGTCGGCGCCTCCGACGATCTGGCGCGCGGGCGCTCGACCTTCATGGTCGAGATGGTCGAGACCGCCGCCATCCTCAACCAGGCGAGCGAGCGCTCGCTGGTCATCCTCGACGAGATCGGCCGCGGCACCGCGACATTCGACGGCCTGTCGATCGCCTGGGCGGCGGTCGAATATCTGCATGAGAAGAACCGCTGCCGCGCCGTTTTCGCCACCCATTTCCATGAGCTGACCGCCCTTTCGGGCAAGCTCGAACGCCTGCACAACGTGACGATGCGGGTCAAGGAGTGGGAAGGCGAAGTGGTGTTCCTGCATGAGGTCGGCAAGGGTGCCGCCGACCGCTCCTACGGCGTGCAGGTCGCCCGCCTCGCCGGCCTGCCCGATGCCGTGGTGGCGCGCGCCAAGGAGGTGCTGCACCAGCTCGAGGAAGGCGAAACGTCAGGCAAAGCCAACCGGCTCGTCGACGACTTGCCGCTGTTCTCCGTCGCGGTGAAGCGCGAGGCGGCCAAACCCGTCGCCAACGATGCGCTGACCAAGGCGCTGGAGGGGCTGAGCCCCGACGAAATGACACCGCGCGAGGCGCTCGACGCGCTGTACAGGCTCAAGGGGCTTTCGAGCCGATAGTCGAGGTCGTGCATTGGAGTTGGCGTCGCATGCTTCACCATATCTCGCTTGGCGTCGCTGATATCGAACGCGCCGCAACGTTTTACGACGCGGCCCTTGCCCCGCTTGGCTATGTCAGGGTCTGGGAAGACCTTTCACCCGGAGATGACGACCAGGCCGTCGGCTACGGAGTAACAGGCGGCGGCGACAAACTGGCGATCAAGCTGCGCGCGGAAGGACAGCGCCCGCCCGGTCCGGGCTTCCACCTCGCCTTTACCGCACCCGACCGGCAGGCGGTCGCGGCGTTCCACAAGGCCGCGCTCGCGCATGGCGGCACCGACAATGGCGGTCCCGGCCTGCGGCTGCATTATGGCCCGAACTACTTCGCCGCCTTCGTGGTTGATCCTGACGGGCACAATATCGAGGCTGTGTTCAACGAGGCCGTCTAGGCTGGGAGCGGGGGAGGCGCCGAACGCGCTCTATGAACTCATGGGCCCGCTAGCGGGACCATATGGCGCATGCGCGGTGTGAAACGGTTTGGCTCGCTTTGCGGATATAGGTGAGTTTACAACCGAATGGCAGCTAAGCGCGCTTCGTAGCGGCCATTGAGGCACCGCTGCCGTTCGCCAAAAACTGACGTCGGCAGCGGTCCCTAGGTGCTTGTGGCGGTCGGAGCCCGTCACGTCCACGCGATGTGCCTGTTGCGATTTCAGGACTCGAGCCACACCTTTTCGAGCTGAATCTGGAGAAGCGGATGAGCGTGATGGTCTTTGACCTTCGGGACGAAATGGGCAAAGACCTTGCGCCAGTAGGGCTGGATGATGACACCTGACCCTTGAAGGATCTTTTCGATGTCTTCCATGGCGTCGCGACGTTTGTCGACAGCGGAAATCGAAAGCGCCTCGTTGAGTTTTGTATCGAACTCATCGTTGGCAAACCCGGTTTCGTTCCAGGCCTCGCCGCTCCGATAAGCGAGCGCCAGGATTTGGACGCCCAGAGGACGCATCGTCCACCCGGTCAGCGAAAACGGAAACTTCGTCCAGTCATTCCAGAATGTGGAACTAGGCAGCACGGTGCGCTTGACCTTGAAGCCTGCTTCTCGCAACTGCCCCGCGATCGCGTCGGCCGTCCCCCGATGCCAGTCATCGTCGCTGCTGATGAGATCGTGCTCGAAATCCACCATGCCGGCTTCCTGCATGAGGGCCGCAGCCTTTTCGAGATTCCGCTCCAGTTTCGGCAAGGGGTAGTACTCGGGGTGAATTGGGCAGACATGGTGGTTTTCGGCGATATTGCCGCGGCCGCTGTAGCCGAGGCTGAGGACTGCAGCATTGTCGACGGCGAGTTGCATTGCGTTGCGAACGCGCTGATCGTCGTAAGGCTTGTTTCTCACATTGAACCGGGCAACGGCGGTCGCTGCGGTCGGGGCTTCGCTGCGGGCAAGCCCCATTGAATCCAGCACTTGAATCTGATCGCCGGTGGTTTCGAAGTTGGCGTCGACTTCGCCTGCTTCGAATGCACTGGCGAGTGCATTGGGATCGGTGCCGTAATCAATGAACTCGACACCATCCAGGTAGGTTTCGCCGCCCCACCAGCCGTCCCGGCGTTTGTAGACGGCACGTACCGATGTTTCGAAGGAGACGAGTTCAAACGGCCCTGTGCCAATGGGGTGCTTCACCAGATCGGAACCCGTTTCCTGGTAACTGCGGTGGACGATGAGTGCGGGGAAATCGGCGAAGTTCGCAATCAGCGAGATGTCCGATTTCGACAGCGACAGCTTGACCGTATGATCGTCAACCTTGGCGATGGCGTCTGCACGCGCTTTTCCGGTTGCGGGATCGACCAGTGCGGCCATGCGCCCGGCCATGGAGTTGCCCGGCGTTTTCTTGTCGCACCAGCGGTTGATGTTGAATATCGCATCCTCCGCCGTGAAATCGTCGCCGTTGTTCCATTTCACGCCTTTGCGCAGATGCAGCACGTACTGCGTCGCATCGTCGTTGACGTCCCAGCTTTCGAGAAGCATGGGCTCGAATGTGTAGTTGGCAGTGTATTTGACAAAGGGATCGAGAAACTGCCTGCCGAGATTGCCCATCTCGCCCCAGTCGAAAGTACGCGGATCCTTCAGTTCCTTGACGGGCATCGCAACCCTGAGCACGCCGCCTTTTTGCGGGGCTGCTGCCCGCGCAGGCACAGGCAGTGCCAGGCCCGCAAGTGCATAGGCGGTCGCCGCGCTCAGTCCCATCGTGCTGGCGATGGTCAGAAACTCGCGCCGGTCCATCCTGCCGGCCTTGGCCATTCGGGCCATCTGCGCGACCGCGGCTGGTATCGGCTTTTCATCATGGTTGTGATTGCTCATTACATGCTCCTCCCCGGGGGATGCCGGCGCCACGAAATCGTGGTGTCAGGCGATTGTGGTGGCTGGTCAGTGAACGGCAGGAGCCGACGAAAAGGCCGGGGCGCTGTTCAGAACGATGCCTTGACGCTTCCGTATGGCCCAAAATCCGCTTCGATAAAGTCGCCGTCCGAGACGGCTACTGCTCTTGCGAACGCTCCGGACATGACAATGTCTCCCTTGCGGAGGCGCTCTCCGGTCTCGATAAGCGCGTTCGCAAGCCAAGCGACACAGGCGGCCGGATGGCCCATCCCGATTGCTGAAACGCCCGCTTCTTCCATGACACCATTGCGTGACAGGGTTGCGCCGACCCAACGGGTGTCGATGTCGTGTGGACGCAAGCGCCGCTCGGAAAGGATGACGGCAGCAAAGGCGGAATTGTCGGCAACCGTGTCAGCGACAATGCGCGGCGGAGCCATTCGATGGTCGACAAGTTCAAGTGCTGGGACCACATAGTCCGTAGCCTGCAGCACCTCATCTATTGTTGCGCCTGGTTGATCGATGTCACGCCCCATGATGAAGGCCAGTTCCATTTCGATATGTGGTTTCACGAACCGTGCAGCTGACATCGTGAAGCCGCTGTCGAAGACGGCATTGCTCAGGATTCTTCCACGGATAGGTTCGGTCAGAGCGCATGCAACTTGGGTCGAGCGCCAGGTCAGGCCGATCTTGTGGCCGGCGAAACGGAGCCCCTGCTTCTGACGAATGTCGTTAAGCAGGTTCTGGATGAGATATGCGTCATCGAGCGTGAGATCTGGATGTTTGCCACTGAGCGGCTGCATGCTCATCGCATTGCGTTCGGCACTCAGAATTGCTTCTGCTGCCTTATGCATGTCGAGGCGTTGCGAGGGCGTTTCACGCATCGAAGTGTCCAGCTATTTCAACAACGACCTTGCCAAGCGCCTGCCCGCTTTCGAGACGGCGGAAGGCATCGGGCAGCCTGTCCAGCGTGAAGCGTTCGGGGTCGATCAATGGGCGAACGCTCTCGTTTTCGACCAAGGCCACCAGTTCGCGGAGGATCCGGCCATGCGCCTCCCTGCCGATACCCGAAAGCAGGGGGATCAGCATGAACACGACGTGGAGAGACAGCGCCTTGCCATGCATCGGCGACAGATCGTGGGTGCTTCGCGCGGCGGTCGCGACAACGCGGCCGAGCGGTGCGGCGGCCTGCAAGGAATGGTCCAGGCTGTTACCGCCGACCGTATCGACGACGACATCGAACCCATGCCCGGCAGTCAGCCTGTCGACATAGCCCTGTACCGGTTCACGCGGATAGAGGATCGTGTCGTCTGCACCCAGTTTGCGGGCGAACGCTGCCTTTTCCGTTGAAGAGACGGTCGTCGCAACACGCGCGCCGCGTGCTTTGGCCAACTGGATGGCGATATGGCCAACGCCGCCGCAGCCACCGTGCACCAGGACATGGTCGGAGGCGCAAACGTCTGCGCGTGTCATGCAGTTCCAAGCGGTAATCGATACCAAGGGCAGCGCCGCTGCCTCGATCATCGAAAGGCTTTTTGGCTTCGGCGCAAGCAAGCGAGCATCGGCGGCAATGTATTCGGCGAAAGTGCCACCAAGACCTTTCACGCCACCGGCGCAGCCATAGACCTCGTCGCCCGGCACCAGGTCGGCAACGCCTTCGCCTATGGCTTCGACGGTGCCGGCAAGATCGGCGCCCAACACCGCTGGCAGCGCAGGTCCGATGGGAAGACCGTTCCGAATACGGACGTCGACCGGGTTCACGGACGCTGCCTGCACGCGCACCAGCACCTCTCCTGGGGCAAGTCGAGGTGTTTCAAGCCTGGCGAGGTTGACGTTGTCCGGACCTCCGAAAGCCCCCAAGACCATTGCACGCATTCACGATTCCCAACACATTTCGTCTTTTGGGAGTGTGCCGTCAGCGCCGCATGAGAGGAAACGCATAAATCTAATGCTATCGATCTGGAACGCTTCTAGCTTATGGTGACGCTTGGACGACAGACAGGGGCCGCAATGAGATATCCCGATCTAGAGATCGATCTTCTCCGGGCATTCACGACGGTCGCCGAAACAGGCAGCTTTACTGCTGCCGCCGATGTCGTCGGGCGTTCGCAGTCCGCCGTCAGCCAAAAGATCATCCGACTGGAAGATCTTTTGGGGCGACCGCTGTTCAGGCGGACCAGCCGTTCCCTTGTCCTCACGGGCGAGGGGGAACGACTTCTCTCGGCGGCAAGGCGCATGCTCGAGTTCAACGATCTGGCGGTTCGTACGCTTGTCGATTCCGCTGAGGTCGAACGGCTGCGTATCGGCATTTCGGAAGATTTCGTGCCGCACCATCTGCCTGCCTTGTTGTCGAAATTTGCCAGCTTGTGTCCAGCGGTGAGGCTCGAACTGATGACTGGCCTCAGTTGCAACCTCTTGGCGGCCTATGACGAGGATCGGCTGGATATCGTCATCGCCAAAAAGGATGGGCGCGCGCAGCGAGGCAGGGTCATCTGGCGTGAGCCGTTGATGTGGATCTCGTCCAAGCAATATGATCGCGATCCAGGCGAACCGGTGCCGCTGGTTCTCTTGCCGGCCCCGTGCACCTACCGCGGCGTGGCCATCAAGGCGCTCGATTCGGTTCGGCGCGATTGGTTTGTGGCCTGCACGACCAACAGCCTGGCCGGCGCGCGCGCAGCCGTCGCCGGTGGTTTCGGGGTGACCGTGCTGGGGAGATCATTCGTTCAGGACGGAATGCAGGTCATCCGCCCTTCGGATCAGTGGCCTGCACTTCCGATGACCGAGATCGTGGTCATCGGTGAGGAGAAGAGCGAAGCGCGCATTGTCCAACCTCTTCTTTCTTTCCTCACCGACAATCTTGCCCACTGACGCCACCGAGACTTCCGACGAAAGCCGGCCGAATTCTGCGAAAGGCAGCTTTGCGCCCTCATTTCTGCAGTAAGGTGGCCGCTGCCAGTACCTAAAAGCTGCCGTTCCCGTCCGGCTGCGGCAAGGTCCGCGAGGGGTGATTTAGACGGTCCGCTCTCGACATCACTTCGGTCCTTCGATGTCAACAGTTCTCACGGTCGGTCCCTGACTGAACCGGGTCCGCGGTCTACGGCGGCGGGCCCGCCACTTGAGAAGACGGCGCTCATTTCCCAAGCTGCCTGCGTAGCTCAGGGCCCCCTTCTGCTTGGATGCCATTGCATCTCCCCGCAAATCTGGCCAAGCCGGCCCTTCCAGGGAGACCGGCTGCCGAACTGGCGTCATTTGCAAGAACGCCGACACGACCACCGTCCCGCGCACCGGCCTGACCACCGCTGCGGTCTCACAAGGGCTCAACCGTCCAGCCAGGCAGCGAGACCGTCCATGGTCTGCAGCCCGTATTCGACCGCGCCGAAGCCGATGACCACCTGGCGCCGTTCGCGGCTCGGGTGCAGCTGCCGCATGGTCAGCACCGTCTTGCCGTCGGTCTGCTCGTCGAAGGTCACCGTGACGCGGAAACGGTCGGGGTCGTTGGGCTCGGGCGTGCCGTAGTCGATCACGATGCGTTCGTTGGGCACGATCTCGACAAAGCGCATCAGGTTCGGGAAGCGCTGCTGCTTGCCCTCGAACACGCCGACCATGTCGAAGCGCCAGACCCCGCCTTCGCGGATATCGGCCTCGTGGCTTTCGATGCTGAGGCCGGCGGGGCCGTACCATTCAGCCAACGCCTTGGGGTCCATCCAGGCGGCAAAGACCTTGTCGCGTGGGTGGTTGAGCAGCTTGACCAGCACGATCTCGCGATCGAGCGACCAGGTCTCAAGCAGGTTAGTCATGTGCTTCATCCTCTTCATTCTTGTCCAGATACAATTCCAGCCGATCCAGCCGCTCGGCCCAGCGCCGGCGCTCCGCTTCCATCCAGTCCGCCGCCTCGTCGAAGCGCGCCGGCACCAGCTTGCACCAGCGGCTGCGCCCGCGCTTTTCGCTGACGATCAGCCCGCATTCCTCCAGCACCTTGAGATGCTGGGCGAAGGAGGGCAGCGCCATATCGAAAGGCGCGGCCAGGGCGCTGACCGGCACCTCGCCCCCGGCCAGCCGCGACACCACCGCGCGGCGGGTCGGGTCGCTGAGGGCGTGAAAGGCGAGGTCGAGGGGCGTCGAATGGTAAGGCATGTGCCTTAGTAACGCAGGCCGGCGGCGCCTGTCAACGCATACTAAGGTAATTACCTTAGTATGCGTTGACAGGTCGCCTGCGGACCGGGAGATATAGACCCGTTCGGTACCGCGCCTGATTTCGGTCATTGACGTCATCGCTGCCGCGGCCCCTATGGTGACATTGCGCGCGATATCGCCGGCAATCTTGTTTGCTGGCGAACGACAACGAACCAGATGGAGGACGGATGCCCAAGGTCAAAGGTCAGAGCGCCCTCGACAAGGAGCGCGCCAAGACAGAAAAGCTGCTCAAGAAGGTGGGCTACACGGCCTTGAAGGAGGCCGGGGTCAAATCCAAAAGACCAGACCTTCCGGACCTGAAGATCGAAAAGCGCGCGAAGTAGCGCAGCCGTCCTTGCCCGCCCGGTTGCTTCCGATCTTGCGAGGTGCTTCAAAGTCGATCGCGGAGCGGCCTGAATTGCGAAGGGGACGTGGCATGGTGGATTCCGAGCGGATCGACAAGTTGATCGCGGCGGTGCCCCCCGCCTTGGCGCTTCGCGCCGGGCTCGACCTTGACATCTTCACCCGGCTTGGCGGCGGTGCTGCGACTGCCGCCAGCCTTGGCGCTGCGCTCGACGTCGCGCCCGACCGCCTGTCGCGGCTGCTCTACGCACTCGCCAGCATCGGCCTGCTCGAGGTCGAGGACGGCCAGTTTCGCAACGGCGCTGAGGCAGCAGCCTTCCTCGACGCGTCCGAGCCGACCTATCGCGGCGGCGATCACGCGCTGCTGCGCGAGCTCTGGGGTGCCGACCTGTTGACCGCGGAGTCGCTGCGACAGAACCGGCCGGCAGCACTACACGATTTTTCCGAAGCGGGGCCTGAGTCTGCGGCGGCCTTCAGCCGCCTGCTCGCACCGGGCGGGGTGATTTTCGGCCGGCAGCTGGCCCAGGTGCTCGACCTTTCGGCGGTCGGTTCGGTGATCGACATCGGTGGCGGTGCAGGCACTATTCTCGTTGGCCTGCGCGAGCAGCGGCCGCAGATTGCAGCGACGCTGATGGAGCTGCCGACGGTCGCAGCCGTCGCGCCTGATATCCTGTCGGAATACGGCGCAAGCGACGTGGTTGTCGAAGCAGGCGACATCACCGTCGCACCCTCGATCGGCCGCCACGACCTGGCGATCCTGAAGGCGGTCGTGCAGGTGCTGCCGCCTGAGCAGGCGCGCAGTTCGATCCTGAACGCGGCGCGTTGCCTCGCACCCGGAGGCGAGATCGCTATTGCCGGGTGGGGTGTCGTCGATGACGACCGCCTTGGCCCGCCCGAGGGTGTCTTTCTGAACCTCACCTTCCTGAACCTCTACCGCCACGGCGAGGCGTACACCGAAGGTCAGTATCGGGCGTGGATGACCGAGGCCGGATTGGTTGACATCTCAAGGTCGCGCTTGGGCGACGGCACCGCCTTGTTTCGCGGGCGCCTGCCGGGCTGATCGTGTGCTGGATGGTCGGTTTCAGATGCAAGGTCTCTGAGGCGCGAAGCCGACGTTGCCCCTTCGGGACACCAACGGCAATTTTGCGCGACACGCTTGATGCCGCCTCTGTTTCACTCCACATCGGTCAGCATGAAGGATGAGACCAGGAACGGGCGTCGGGAGTTGCGGTGGGCCTTGCCCACCTCGCTGATCCTGCATGGGCTCCTCGTCGCCGTCCTGGTAGCCTACAGCCAGCCGAGGCCTACTCAAGAGCAGCAAGAAGAGGCGGTCAACGTCACGCTCGTGCCGCCGGAACAGCCAAAGCCGAAACCTGCGCCTCCGCCGTTGCCGAAGGTTCCCGCAGCCGAAAAGCCGCCGGAGCCGAAACAACCGCCGGCGTCGGAAAGACAGATGCCCAAGCCGCCGCAAATCGAGGTCCTGAAACCTGTTTTCCGGTTCGGTGACAAGGATGCCGGATCCGGCAAATCCCAGGAAGAAAGCAGCGCTCAGGACACCTTGCCTTCACAGGCGAAGGATGACGATGTGAAGCCGCCTTCCGAGGTGCGGCCGGATCCAGCCAGCGACGCCGAGAAGCAGGCCGCCGCGGCAAAGGCTGCCGAGACCGCCCAGGAGAACGAGGCCGCCTCGAGCCAGGACACGGGCAAGCAGGAGGACGACAAACAACAGGGTCTGGCGGACGGTGCCGACAAGCAGACAGCCGTGGCACCAACGCCACTGGGTGCTGCCGGTAACGACGCTGAGATAGCGCTTCCCGCCTTGGCCAAGGCGCCGGAGCCCAGACCCGTGGATGCGCCGAAGCCCAACCTTGCGAAGGTCATGAAAGCCGGAAACGGCAGCACCAGGGGCAATTCCAGGAAGGCGGAGGTTGTGGCATCGCAGCCTTTTTCGGGATTGCCGGGGGTTCGAAAGCCGCAATCGCAAGGGGGCGATGCGTTGTCCACGACCGCAATGGCCGGCGTGCCGCGCGACCAGCGGGCGGCCAAACTCTGCGCCAGCGCATTGCAGCGGCAATTGGTCGGCGCGTCCTATTCCCCCGACCTGGTGCCACTTGTTCCGCTCAAGCGGGGCAATGTCCTTGACGTGCCGGAGGCTGCTTTCCGCACGCGAACGGCATGGCACGCGCTGAGCTTCCGATGCGAGGTCGACGCCGAGGCGACGACGATCCTGTCGTTGACCTTCCGCGTCGGAGCAACGATCGCGCGCGACCAATGGGCGCGTCTGGGGCTCCCGGCCAACGACTAGAGCTTTGCCGAAAGGTGGAGCCCGATCCTGGCCAAGAGGCCAACTGGGGAATTTAGGGCCGGGATGATCCGGCTCCTCGTTCTTGCCGGGCGAGGCGGCAGCGCACTTCGCCCGGCAATCCTTGGGATCTACTGAGGCATCGACCGGCCTAGCCGGCGATCAGCTTGCCGAAAAATGTCCTGACATCCTGGACGAGCAGGTCGGGCGCCTCGGAAGCGGCGAAGTGGCCGCCGCGGGGCATTTCCGTCCAGTGAACGATGTTGTTGGAGCGCTCGGCGAAGCTGCGCACGGACCTGAAATCCTGGGGGAACACGGACACGCCAGTGGGTGTCGGATTGTTGACCTCGCGATATCCTGCCCCGGTCTGGGTGTCCTCGTAATAGACGTTCGCGGCGGAGCCGCTGGTGGCGGTGAACCAGTAGATGGAGTTGTTGGTCAGGTAGCGTTCGCGATCAACATGGTCCGCACCAGTGCCTTCGAAGCCGAACCACAATTCGGCGTTCCAGGCCAACTGGCCGACGGGCGAGTCGACCAAAGCGAAGGCCAGCGTTCCCGGGCGCTTCGACTGGATGGCCTGGTAGCCGCCGTATTTTTCGAAATTGGCCAAGTTTGCCATGCCTTCCATCTCGAAGGGCGACAGCTTGTCCATTTCGCCCGGCTGCCCCGACGGGAAGGCGAAGATCTGGAGCAGATGCGTTCCGACGAGCCCCTTCGGCGCGAGGATCCCCAACTCGCGGCCGACCAGAGCGCCGGCGTCGCCGCCATGCGCGCCGTAGCGCTCATAGCCAAGCCCCTTCATCAGCGTGTCCCAGGCCTTGGCGGTCCTTGCGCTGTCCCAGCCGGGCTGTGACATCGGGCTCGAGAAACCGAAGCCCGGCAGCGATGGGATGACCAGGTCGAAAGCGAGAGACGCGTCGAGGCCATGTGCCTTTGGATCGGTCAGCGGCCCGATGAGGTCGAGAAATTCGACGAAGCTGCCCGGCCAGCCGTGGCTGAGGATCAAGGGGAATGCATTGGGCATCGGCGATTTGATATGCATGAAATGAATCGGCTGCCCGTCGATCTCGGTCATGAAGTGGGGGTAACGGTTGAGCTCGCGCTCCTGCGCCCGCCAGTCGTATTTGTCCCGCCACTGGTCGGTCAGTTCCTTGATGAGCTTGACGGGTTGGCCGCGCGACCAGTTGTCGGTGATGGCGTGGGGCCAGCGGGCCTTGCCGAGGCGGTCTTTCAGATCGGCAATCGCTGCATCGCTGATCTGAATGTTGAACGGCTTTGTCGAGAGCATTGGGCCTTCCTCCTGAGATTGTGCGATTGCGGGTTTGCTTGCGATGGCGGCGAGTAGCGAAAGCGTGCCGCCGTTAAAGCTGCGACGGGTTAGGGTCATGTCATTGCCTGCCACGAGGTTTGATGATGCAGTTCGCCGACGGCTGTTGTCTTAGAGAGTGAGCGTGCCGCGCATGACGATGATACCGGCGCCTGAAATCTCAGGCTCGGGAGCGAGGCTGACGCGGAGAATGCTCCTGCGCCCCATCTTGGTGCCCTGTTCGATCTCGATGGCGCCGGAGATCATGCCCTCGCTGGCAAGATAAGCCGCAAGCGGGCCGGCGGCCGTGCCGGTTGCGGCATCTTCCCACAACCCCACCGTGGGGTTGAAGAACCGCGCATAGGCGTGACCAGGCGCAGCGCTGTCGATGGCATAGACGTAGCACCCCTCCGCACCAGCTGCGCCCAGGACCTTGAGAAGCGCTTTGGCGGAAGGTTCGGCACGATCGACTGTGGCGGCATCGCGAAGCCGTACGAGCAGGTGCGCCACGCCGGTGTCGGCGACGCGCGGAGCCGGCTCGGCAAGAACATCCTCGGGGGCAAGGCCAAGCGCCGCCGTCAAAGGCGCTGCATCGGTCAGTGCCGGGCGCAGCTTGAGTGCGGACTGCTTCATGCGTCCAAAAATCCGCCCGTCGACCTGACGGAGCTCGATCGGCAAAATCTCGTCGCCAATTTCCTGCCGGAACAGCCTGGGTTCGTCGATAGGTCCGAGCTTGCCGTCCTCAGCCAGCCAAAGCCACGCTCCGAGTGCATTGTGGCCGGCACCACCCACTTCCGCCCCGGCCGCGGTGAAGGAGCGCAGCTTCAGATCGGCACGATCGCTGCGCATGACAAAGGTCGTTTCAGCCTGATTAAATTCGCTGGCGATGCGGCGCATCTGGGCATCGGAAAGTGCATCCGCGCCTTCAACCACCGCCAACGGGTTGCCGCTCAATGATGTGTCAGCAAACACATCGATGAGTCCGGCGACCAAGGCTGCACTGCTCGATTGCGACAACATGGCTTAGCTCCTATCCTTGTGATGGGAACGACTTTGCACCGGAGCTCGTCAGTCGCAAAACGCGCATTGCTTGCTCATATGACAAGGGAAACTAACCATTCGTCCCTCGCTTGAATCCCTCCGCATGCTCGAGATGTGCGTCAGCGTCGGCAGCTTCGCCAACGCGGCGGATCGCCTGGCCCTCACCCCTGCAGCGGTGAGCCTGCGCATTCGAACGCTCGAAGCTGAACTTGGCCGGCCATTGTTCGACCGGGTTGGCCGCAGGGTCGTGCCCACGCCAGCCGCTGTGACACTGGCGAGCCGGGTTCGGCACGCGCTTGATGGCATCAACGATGCGCTTGACGCGTTCCAGGCTGCCGCCGAACCGTTGCGTGTGACAGCACCGCCGACATTCGCATCGCGCTGGCTGGCGCCGCGACTGTCCGGCTATAACGCCGCCGGTGGTGCTGCCATCGAGCTCGACATTTCCTCTGATATACGCAACCCGACGGCCTTCGACGTCGCTATCCGGACGGGGCGCGGCGGATGGGATGGTCTCGACGAGTACCCCCTGACACCGGTCGACGTGACACCCATGCTGGCACCGACGCTGCTTGGCGCGCGAACGCTCGTCGAGCCGGAGGACCTCGCGGGCTTTGATCTCTTGCCGCACCCCGACTGGAGCAAGTGGTTCGCCAGGGCCGAGCGACCCATGCCGGCCAGCCTGCGCTTCGCCGGCGTCGACTACTCGATCTTCGAGCTGATCGCCAACGCCGCGGTGGCAGGCCTTGGCGTCGCATTGCTGTCGCCAACGCTGTTCCGACCGCTGCTCGACGCGGGATTGCTGGTGGCGCCGCTGGACACGGTGCTGAAAGGACCAGACTGGTATTTCGCGCTGATCCGCGAAGGTGACCAGCGCCCGGCGCCGCGCGGCTTCTATGACTGGCTATGCGAACAGGTTCGCCCGGCGCACGACTGACAGGCAGTAGCGGCCGTTCAGGCGTCGAGAGCCGCAGCTGGCCGGCTCTGCTCGCGCCAGGAGGCCGGGCTGAGCGAGGTGACGCGCCGGAACTCCCTGTTGAAATTGGACTTGGTCTGGAAGCCAGAGTCGAGCATGGCCGCGGTGACCGACATGTCGGTGTCCCTGAGCAGGCGGCAGGCCTCCGATATCCTGATGTCGTTGATGTATTGCGAGACGTTCCTGCCGGCGAGACGGTTGACGGCGCCCGAGATCTGCCGCGCCGGCACGCCCGCACGCCGGGCCAGCCGCGACAGGGTCAAATTGTCGTCGCGATAGAGTTTCTGGTCGACCAGCATGCGCTGGACCTTGTCGAGGATTTCGCGATCCTGCTCCGACGGCGACGGCTCGGGTGGGCTTGCCTGGCCGGCGGCCGAGGGTTGGGCGCGCGAGGCGACGAAGGCCGTCAGGCCGATGAAGAACAAACCGAGCAGATTGGCATTGCTGGCGATGATGGCGGCGTCCTCGCCCTTCGACCATTCGAAGGCGAGCAGCACGCCGAGGTCGAACAGCGCCGACAGGCACAGTGCGACTGCGGCAATGACCAGAGCGCGGTGGGCGGCGACCGCGCTGTCGAGGCGCGCCTCGACCAATGCATCCGGGCCGCTGCGTCCGAGGTTCAGCACGGCGATTGCATAGCCGACGAAGAGCACGATCAGCGCGACGTCGATGAGGGCGGGCACGAACAGCACGATGGCTGCCATGACCACCGGCGGCAAGGCGTGAAGCCAGCGCATGAGACCATCTTCCAGATCGTCGCGCTGGAGCAAAGTGCGGAAGCTGAAGAGCACCAGCGGCGGCAGGCAGCTTGCCAGGATCGGCTGGATGTAGCGCGCCGCCTCGACATGATAGCCCCAGCGCAGGCCGACGACGACCGACTGCAAGGCGCAGAGAGCGACGAGAAAGAGGAATGCCGTGTTGCCGCCGGTGGTTTCCCGGGCGCGCAGTGCCGCGACGAGCAGGATAACCAAAAGCAGGGCGGCGACGAAGGACAGAGGCACGAAGATCAAGGCGAATCCCACCGGAGGACATGAAGGCCGATCATGGCCTGCATCGCGATCGAGCACGACCTGAATCGCGATCGAGGACGCTAATGATGTCCGATTTCGCCATTTCTGGCTCGTCGTTTTCGAAAAACACAGCGAGGTCCCATGCTCCAGCTACTCACCACCATTCCCGCCCTCATCGGCTTCGTGTCCGCCTGCTTCGCGTCTGAAGCAGGCGTCAAAGAGGTATCGGTTGCCCAGCCCGGCCGCGACCTAAACGTCACCGTCTGGTATCCGGCCGTCGCCGGCGGCAAACCGACCGCCATCGGCGACAACAGGATTTTCAAGGGCGCCTCAGCTGTCACTGAAGCGCCGCCGGTGCCGGGGCGCTTTCCGCTGATCCTGTTGTCCCACGGCTCGGGCGGCCGCGTACAGGCAATGAGCTGGCTCGCCACCGAGCTTGCCAAGGCAGGCTTCGTCGTCGCCGGCCCCAACCATCCAGGCACGACCAGCGGCGATTCGACGCCTGCCGACACGCCGAAGCTGTGGCAGCGCACGGCCGACCTGTCGGCGGTCATCGACGCCATGACTGGGGATTCGGCCTGGAGCAACATCATCGACGCCGACAAGATCGGGGTGGTCGGCTTTTCGCTGGGTGGCGCTGCGGCCATGGAGATTTCAGGCGCGCGCGCCAATCTCGAAGCCTACGCCAGCTATTGCGACAGCTACCGCAAGTGGGACTGCGCCTGGTATGCCGGCGGCACGGGCTACGTCAACGACGAGCCGGTGAAGGTCGACAAGGTCGACCTGCGCAGCATCGATCGGGCGCGTTTCGAACAGTCGAACCTCGACCGCCGCATCAAGACGGCCGTGCTGGCCGATCCGGGGCTTGCCCAGGCCTATGACGACCAGAGCCTGAAGGAGATCGCAATCCCGATGCACTTCATCAATCTCGGCACCGCCGAGACCATTCCGCTGGCGGTGATCGCCGACCGGCTGGCCAAGCTGACGCCGAAGGGCAGCTACACATCGGTTGCCGGCGCCACCCATTTCAGTTTTCTGCCGGAGTGCAAGGAAGGCGGCGCCGAGTTCCTGAAGTCGGTGGGAGAGATCGATCCGATCTGCACCGACGAAGGCACCCGGCCGCGCGGCGAACTGCATGCCGAAATGATCGGACTGGTGAAGGACGCTTTGGTGCGCGACCTCAAGGCTCCTGGGCAGTGACCTTGCATTGGCATAGGCCACCCGGCCGGCGCCGGGGGGCCTATGCTTGATGCTTCGCGCGCGGCCCGAAAGCAGCAAGGAAGATGCGGACACTTTCCGCAGCCTGCCCCCGGCAGGCCTCGGCAGGCATGATGGCGGCATCGCCCAGCAGCATGGCGTCATTGACCGGGCCGCCCATGACCAGCCAGTTGAAGAACGATGCGGCGGCCTCCAGGTCGTCGGCTTCGAGCTGGCCGAGCTTGCGGTAATGAGCAAATGCCCTGGAGAGACGGTTGATCGAGCGCTGCGGACCAAGCGCATGCAGCGCCTTGCCAAGCTCGGGAAAGCGCTCGACCTCGCCGATGACCAGCCGCCGCAGCTGCATCAGCTTCGGCGTCATGACGATGGTCAGCTGGAGTTCGGCGAATTCCTGGAGGTAGTCGGCAATGGGGCGATCGTCCAGCGGCTCGGTGACCTGCTCCTGGTGGACGTCGCCGGCAACACCGGTCAGGCCCCTGACGACGTCGAGAAACAGCGCCTCCTTGCTGTGGAAATGGGCATAGACCGTCTGCTTGGAGACGTCGGCTACCGCTGCGATCTCGTCCATGCTGGCGCCAAGGAAGCCGTTGCGGAGAAACAGTGCGGCGGCGGCATCGAGGATGGCGTCACGCGTCCGTTCCTGGCGAGTCTTCGCAACGGTCATGGATGCTCTTCCCTGTGTCAGCAGTCGTAACCGGAGCATAGACCGAACCCGTTGACAAATCAAACTGGACGGTCCAGTCTAGTTTTATGACCGAAGACGAGGTGAGGACATGGCTGGTATCGGGAAGGACATGCGGCGGGTCGCCTGTCGGTGCGGACAGGTGGCGTTCGAGGCGAGTGGCGCGCCGATCGTCGGTGCGGCCTGCTACTGCTCGAGCTGCCAGAAGGCAGGCAAGATTTTCGAGGCGCTGCCCGGCGGCGAACCGGTGCTGGAGAGCGATGGCGGCACGGCTTACGCGCTCTACCGCAAGGACCGTATCCGCTGCGTACACGGTGCCGAGCTGTTGCGCGAACATCGGCTGAGCCCGACGGCGCCGACCCGGCGCGTGGTGGCCACATGCTGCAATTCGCCTGTTTTTCTCGAGTTCAAGGGCGGCCACTGGCTGTCGGTCTATCGCGAGCGCATCCACCCTGACGAACGGCCGCCGGTCGAGATGCGCACGATGACCGCCGACCGCAGGCCCGGCGTCGAGTTCTCGGATGGCTTGCCGAGCTACGCCAAGCATTCCGGCCGATTCATGTGGCGACTGCTGACGGCCTGGGTGGCGATGGGTTTCCGCGCGCCCAAGGTGGAATACGTAAATGGAGAGCTCGATGTCCAAGGCAGCTGAGAAGATCGAGATCCGCAACATCGTTTCGCCCAACCATGTCGTGCGCGTCGACAAGGCCAAATACAGCGCAATGCGCGACGCGCTGCTTCAGGTTCTGCCGGCCGCGAGCCCGGGCCTGACGGTGGCGGAAGCCAAGGCGGCACTGCTGCCGATCCTGTCGGAGGAGCTGTTTCCCGGCGGCGAGAAGGCCGGCTGGTGGCTGAAGGCAGCCCAGCTCGACCTCGAGGCACAAGGCGTCATCCAGCGCGAGGCGACCAAGCCGCTCAGGCTCTACAAGGCGCAGTGACCAAAAATGCAGCCCGGACCTGCGTGCAGGCCGGGCCGCGAACAGAGCCGGTGGCCGGCCAATGTTCCGCTCATGAGCCCTTGGCAATCTCTTCGGCTGCGGCCTTCAACATGCCGGCATCGACGCCCATCGCCCGCAGCGCGCGGGCGGCGACGCCATGCTGCATCGAGGCGATCGTGGCAACGACATGCGCGCCGAGCAGCGGACCATGGGCTTTCCGCTCCGCTGCCAGTTGCTGCATGATTTCCTGCCCTGAGGCTGAGGCATTGAACGGCACTGGCCTCGCGGCCAGCGGCGCGTGCCCAGCCGATGCGGCAGCGCCGACATCGAGGCCGATGGCGGCGAGCGCGTTGCCATACTGACGAGCGATGGCGGGCTCCAGCGCCTCGGGATCCACCCTGATCCGCTCGAAGGTAAGGCGCGCGGTGCCGTCGGGCAGGTCGAGTGCCGCAAGCAGGAAGTGTTCGGCGCCGGGCTCGCGCTGCTGGTCCTGCAGCGCATAGGCCTCCGCCGCCTCGCACAGGGTCTTGATCGTACTCATGTCATTGAAGCGCGCCTTGATGCGACTGAACATTAGGAAATCTCCTGGGCCGATTTTTCTGCGATGTCGGACAGGCGCTTGTGCGCCGCCTGCTTGCTGACGCCGAGAGCCTGGGCGATCCGCGCCCACGACCACCCCTGTCCGAGCGCCGACCTGACGGCGCGCCGCTCGAGCGTGTCGGCCAGCCGCCGCAATGCAACCACCGCGGCCAGGGCTTCGTCGGGATCGTCGGGCAAGTGCAGAGCGTTCAGGTCAACCATGCGTCAACATTAGTTGACGGCCATACATCCGTCAACCAATGTTGACAGAAAACGCGCGCGGCGACAGCCGATCGCCTTACGCTACGTCAATATACTGAAGTGTGCTTTCAACCTTGCCGAGAAGGGAATCTTAAAGCTTGCTCATATAGGTATTGCAAATATTCGCGCCGAAACGCGAAGGAGAACAAGCTGGGGGGCGAGTTCATTTCGCCGAACATGTGACGAGGCAACGCAACATCAGATCACGGCTTCAGCTCTTCGGACTGCTGTGGCCCTTCATCGCCGTTGTCCTGATCCAGACCGTCATTGCCGGTGCCAGCCTCTATACGCTTTCGGCCGTACGCGCCTATGCCGCCGGCGAAAGCGCCTGGTCGAAGGGCCACAAGGACGCGATCTATTACCTGACGCTCTACGCCAACACCGGCGAGGCGCAGTATTACGAACGGTTCCGGCAGTCGATTGCGGTGCCGCTGGCCGACCGCGACGCGCGGCTGGCGATGGAAAAGCCTGTGCTCGACTATGACGCCGCCTTCGACGGCTTCAGCCGCGGCGGCAACCATCCGAGCGACAATCCCGGCCTGATCTGGCTGTTCGACAACTTCCGCCACGTGCCTTACCTGTCCAACGCTGTCGACCGCTGGGTCGACGCCGATCCGAAGATACTGGAAATCGCGGCACTCGGCGAAGCCATGCATGCCGATATTTCGACCAACCATGCGACGCAGCACGAGCTTGCGGCATGGAAGCGCAGCATCCACCGCCTGCACGAAGAGACGGCGCCGCTGGCCGAGGCCTTCTCGGTTTCGCTCGGACGCGGATCGCGCGACATCACGGCACTGCTGCTCTGCGTCAATGTGATCACAGCCGGGCTGCTGATCCTGCTGGCGATGCGGCGCACCGGCAATCTGCTGGAACAGCGGCGGGCTTTTGAAAACGCGCTGAATGCCGAGCGGGAGCGTGCCCAGATCACGCTGGCCTCGATCGGCCAGGCCGTCGTTGCGACTGACGCCGACGGGCGGCTCGACTACATGAACGAGGCGGCGGAGATCATGCTGGACTGGCATGGCGCCAGCGCCAAGGGCAAGCCGCTCGACCAGCTGTTCAGGCTGGTCAGCGACGACGAAGACAACGACCACGAAGACAACGGCTTCATCGCGCGCGTACTTTCAGGCGAGGCGATCGGCGGCAGCGGCGTGCCGCAGCAGCTGATGCGGCCCGACCTTTCGAGCGTCGCGGTGTCGCTGGTGGCAGCCCCGCTCTATGTCGACGAAAAGGTGGCGGGCGCGGTGCTGGTGTTCCACGACCGCACCAAGGAGCAGGAGTTCCTGGCGCAGCTGTCGTGGCAGGCGACCCATGACACGCTGACGTCGCTGGCCAACCGGCGCGAATTCGAAGCGCGGCTGAATGCATCGCTTGCCGCTTTGGCCAAGCGCCCGGCGGTGCATGCCCTGATGTATCTCGACCTCGACCAGTTCAAGATCGTCAACGACACTTGCGGCCATGCCGCCGGCGACGAGCTTTTGCGCAAGGTGTCGGCCGCACTGCGCAACCAGTTGCGCTCCAGCGACCTGCTGGCGCGCCTCGGCGGCGACGAGTTCGGCATCCTGATGGAGAACTGCCCCGAAGAGCTCGCCGCAAGCACCGCGGAGCGGCTGCGCATGGCGGTCGACGAGCTGAACTTCGTGTGGGCAGGACGGGCCTTCAAGATCAGCGTCAGCATCGGCGTCGTCGGCATGCCGGATGCCAGCATGACGCTGGAAGAGATCCTGCGCAGCGTCGATGTCGCCTGCTACATGGCCAAGGAGCGTGGCCGCAACCGCATCCAGATCCAGCAGATCGGCGACATGGAAGTGGAGCAGCGCCTCGGCGAGATGGCCTGGGTGCAGCGCCTGCGCGAGGCACTTGAGCAGAACCGCTTCCGCATCTTCGCCCAGGAGATCGTGCCGCTGCATGGCGATGACGCGGCGGGTGCGCATGTCGAACTGCTGATCCGGCTGGCCGATGCCGAGGGCAAGCTGATCGCGCCCGGCGTGTTCATTCCGGCAGCCGAACGCTACGGGCTGATGCCCTTGATCGACCGCTGGATGGTGCGCTCGGCTTTCGACATCCTTGCTCGGCAAACCACTGATGCGACGCCGATAAGCACCTGCGCCATCAACCTGTCCGGCGCAAGCTTCGGCGACGACAGCTTCGCCGACTTCGTGCTGGAGCAGTTCGCCCGCAGTGGCGTTTCGCCCGCCACGATCTGCTTCGAGATCACCGAGACCAGCGCGATTGCCGACCTCGACCGCGCCGCACATTTCATTGGCACTTTGCAGGCGCATGGCTGCCGCTTCTCGCTCGACGACTTCGGCTCGGGCATGTCGTCGTTCAGCTATCTCAAGGCCCTGCCCGTCGACTATCTCAAGATCGACGGTGGCTTCGTTAAGGACATGCTGGTCGACCGCATCGACCGCGCCATGGTCGAGATGATCCAGCATATCGGCGAGGTGACCGGCAAACGCACGATCGCCGAATTCGTCGAGAACAACGACATCGCCCGAGTGCTGCGCGACATCGGCGTCGACTATGCGCAAGGCTACTGCATCGCCAAGCCGCGACCGTTCGGCGAGCGTTATGTCGGGATCAAGAGCCGCAGCTTCGAGGCGAGGACCGAAGCGTCTGACGCGGCGCTCGCAAGCTGAGGTTTCCTGGCGAAAATCGAAAAGCGGCGCGACAGTGCCGGCCTCGTCGTTTCCGACATGGGGAACTGAAATGATCAGGACTTTCGCCGGCACCACCGTTCTTGCGGCTGCCCTTGGACTTGCGACGCAGGCGCATGCGTCCGTTCCATTGCTCAATGCCACCTGCCCCGGCGAGATCGAGGTCCATGCCGACGAAGGCGGACCGGTCTACGTCAACGGCAAGGAAGGCGAGCTCAAGAAGTTCAATGACAACTACTTCGAGATCAAGGGCGCTGGAGTGACGATCTCGCTGAGCATCAACCCTGACGGTTCGCCCAGCGTTACCTATACCGGCAAGGGCGGCGCCAACTGCACCGTCAAGGTCGGCTGACCCAGCAAAGCTCAGATCATTTCCAGCGGACGCTTGCCGGCCGGCGGCGGGAACATGCGGTCAAGCTCGGCGAGATCCTGCGGGGCGAGACGGATATCGCGCGCGGCGGCGTTCTGCCTGACATGATCGAGGCGCGTCGCCTTAGGGATGGCGATGACGCCACGCTGCGCCATGACCCAGGCAAGCGCTATTTGAGCGGCCGTTGCATCGTGACGGGCAGCGATGGCTGCGAGGCCCTTGTTGTCGGCCAGCGCGCCCTGCTCTACCGGCGAATAGGCCATGACAGGCACGCCGGCTTCCCGGCACCACGGCAGAAGGTCGAATTCGATGCCGCGTCGCGTCAGGTTGTAGAGAACCTGGTTGGTCTGGGCGCCCTTGCCCGCGCGCAGCCGACCCATCTCCTCCATGTCGTCGGCATCGAAATTGCTGACGCCCCAATGGCGGATCTTGCCCGACTGGCGCAGCTCCTCGAATACGGCGATGGTTTCCGACAATGGCACGCCGCCACGCCAATGCAGCAGATAGAGGTCGATGCGGTCGGTATGCAGGCGCTTGAGGCTCGCCTCGCAGGCACGGATTACGCCGTTGCGCGAAGCGTTGGACGGCAGCACCTTGGAGACCAAAAAGACCTCGTCGCGGCGCCCGGCGATCGCCTCGGCGACAATTTTCTCCGAACCGCCATTGGCATACATTTCGGCGGTGTCGATCAGCGTGACGCCGAGATCGAGGCCGAGGCGAAGTGCTGCGACCTCGTCGGTGGCGCGGCTGCGGTCCTCGCCCATCATCCAGGTGCCCTGGCCGAGGATTGGCACGGCTTCGCCCGAAGGCAGCATCGTGGTTACGGACGGTGAAGGCATGGCGGTCTCCTAGGCGGTTTGCGCCAGCTTACCGCACCGGGGCAAGTTGGCTACTGCATCGACACTGCGGGTGGACAGAAGGGCCGATACGGCCGTCTTCGGCAGGTGTTCCAGACGGGCTGGAAAGCACCGGATATCACCGTCCGAAAGCCCTTGTGGGTCGCGTAAAAATCGCTTCGCTTAAAACTTGACTCCAAATATCAAGTTAATGTAGCTCAATTCCATGGCCGTCGACCGGCCTGTGGGGTGGTCAAGCAACATACTGATATATCGATCTTCTCTCGGATGCCTGAACGAGAGTCCGACCGCCTGCGCTTCGGTTCTCATTGCCAGTGTTTTGAATGGCGCGTCGAGAACCCGGGCTCATCATCAATCAGGCGCCTGGTCTTCCCCAGTGAAGACGCACATCAGAAGCTAGCAGCTCTTTTTCCATAGCGAGCCACTGATTCCTAAAATTCCGAGGAACACAGTGAACAATCATCACATCATCCGTTGCAGCACATTCGCGCTTGCGGCCGTCTGCAGCACCATCAC
The DNA here is from genome assembly GCF_014863355.1 of Aminobacter carboxidus. Lineage (GTDB taxonomy): Bacteria > Pseudomonadota > Alphaproteobacteria > Rhizobiales > Rhizobiaceae > Aminobacter > Aminobacter carboxidus. The sequence goes on from NZ_JACZEP010000006.1 coordinate 292,663, forward strand.
GCTTGGCGTGGCGAACGCCCAATCGTCCAACAGTGCGGAGCAGCCTGCCAAGCCGGCCAAGTCAGATCGGAAGGCCCCGGCAACGAGCCCATTGGTGCTGCCGCCCATCACCGTCAGCGCCGGCAGCGACACGAAGGCGCCCTATCAGACGCCCGGCGGCGTGAGCGTTGTCGACGGCAAGATCGTCCAGGAAAGGTATGGCGGCGACGCCAATGCCATCGTTCGCGGCATGCCGGGAACGTTCACGCGTATTTCCTCCAGCCAGCCCGGCGTGTCGGTGAACATCCGGGGCTTCGAAGCCGACGGCCGCGTGAACACCATGATCGACGGCGTGCCGCAGACATTCAGGAACACGGCGGGCCACGCCTCCACGGGCGGCGAGTTGCTCTACATCGACACCAACCTTCTTGCCGGCATCGGCGCTGAACGCGGAGCGGTCAACGGCGCCTATGGCATGGGTTCGCTGGCAGGTGCCGTCAATTTCCGCACCATCGACTTCGAGGACGTCGTGCTCGAGGGCCAGGACCGGGGCGTCAAGACGACCGTCAAGGCGAGCAGCAATGGCTACGGCGCTTCGGGAATGGTCGCGGCAGGGGCGCGTACCGATCTGTCCGGAGGCGGACAGGCGTCGATCGTCGGTGCGTTCAGCTACGGCGAGCATAGCAATTACCAGCGCGGCGACGGTACCTACAACAAGCCTGACGCCAGCAACAAGCCCGGGTCGGGCCTGGTGAAACTGCACCTCCAACCAGACGACGTGCACGACCTGAAGCTGGGCGCGCGCTGGTACACGAACGACTTCCTGGTTTCAGGCTATAATTGGGGCGTCGACAACGCGACCTACACGGCCAACTACAAATACCAGCCGGGCGGCGACTGGATCGACCTCAGGATCAACGGCTACTACAATCGAACCGACATGTCCTACGACCCGACGTCGGGTGGATCGTACCGCAAACGCAACACGCGCGACTTCGGCTACGGCTTCGACATCGCCAACACCAGCCGCTTCGACATCACCGACGAACTCAGCGCGCGCTGGGACTATGGCGCGGCCTATTCTTCCAACGACTACAAGGTGAACCTGTTCCGCGGCGCCAATCCGCCCGGGCACATGCAGAAGGCGCGCGCCTTCAGCGACCTCACCCTGTCGCAGGGCATGTTCGAACTGAGCACCGGTCTCAACTACGACTATTGGGACCTGAGCGGGCGGCAGAGCCCGTGCAAGCCGAATGTCGGCTTCTGCCCGCCGACCGGCGGCAATGTCGATGTCTCCAGGCACGAGTCCGCGCTCAACCCCAAGATCACGCTCTCGGCAAAGCCACTGGACTGGCTGCAGCCTTACGTGACCTACGCCCATACGTTCAGGCCGCCTTCGGCGCGCGAGGCGCTCTGGGCGCTGGTTCCGATCGGATCGGGCGTCGGCGGCGGCCAGTATTCCAACTTCTTCCTCAACCCCGAAACATCAAAGGGTTGGGAAATTGGCACCAACATCCTCAGAAACGACGTGCTGCTTGGCGGCGACGAGCTGCGCCTGAAGGTGAACTACTTCAACAACGCCATCGACAACTACATCGTCAACAACCTGATCCGCATTCCGGGCGATCCCTACGAGCGGGCGATCTGGGTCAATGTACCCGGCACCACGCACTCCCGCGGCTTCGAGGTCGAGGGCGGCTATGATGCGGGCGTTGCCTACGTCAATCTCTCCTACACGCAGGCGAGCAACAACCAGCCGGTCGGCTGGGGTGCCGGCATCGGCAATGGCGATTCGTCCTTCCTGCCGGAAAGCAAGGTCACTGTCGATGTGGGTATCCGCGCGTTCGAGGAAGCGCTGACTGTCGGGGCGACCATGAACCACGTCGGCGGCAGCCGCTACGCGGTCGGTTTCGGCGATACCGCAACCAAGGAGGCCTATACGCTGTTCAACGCCTACGCCTCGTACAAGTTCAACAGGAACGCCACGGCGTTCATGAACATCGAGAACCTGACCAACGTGGCCTACAGCCCGGCTGTGTCGGGCGAGATGGGTGAGAAGACCGGGCGCGGGCGCGCCATCACGATGGGGCTGACAACCCAGTTCTGACGGCGGCGCACCTGTCGGCGAGGGGCAAGGTGGGAACCCTGCTCCTCAGAGGCGCCGCGCGGGTCGCCTGGCCACTATGGCCGGCTCAGACCGGTGCCGTTTCGAGCAGCACTGCGACCAGCATGCCGGCGGCCATGAGGGCCAGCACGGTCTTTTTCATCAAGTTCATTCGAACATCCTTGACCCGGTTCTTGCTTGGGCATGATCTAGCCGAAAACCGGTTGCCGCTTTTCGGGACCATGGCCTGACTCAGAGCTTGATCGCCCTGAGCCGGAGCGCGTTGGCAATGACCGACACCGACGACAGGCTCATCGCGGCGGCGGCAATCATCGGCGACAGAAGCGTGCCGAGGACCGGATATAGGATGCCGGCAGCCACCGGAACACCCAGGACGTTGTAGACGAAGGCGAAGAACAGGTTTTCCTTGATGTTGCGGATGGTGCCCTGGGCGAGCTTGCGGGCCCGGACGATGCCGCCCAAATCGCCCTTGACCAGCGTGATGCCGGCACTTTCCATGGCGACATCGGCGCCCGTGCCCATGGCGATGCCGACATCGGCGGCGGCAAGGGCGGGCGCGTCATTGACGCCGTCGCCGGCCATGGCAACGCGCTGCCCCTTGGCGCGAAGCTCGTCGACCAGCGCCTTCTTGCTCTCCGGCAGCATGTCGGCACGGACCTCGTCGATGCCGAGTTTTTCGGCGACGGCCCTGGCGGTGCGGGCGTTGTCGCCGGTTGCCATGATGATCTTGAGGCCGAGGTCGTGGAGTTCGCGGATGGCAGTGGCAGCCGAAGCCTTGATCGGATCGGCGACGGCGACGATGCCGGCCGGCTTGCCGTCGATGGCCACGAACATCGCCGTCTTGCCGTCGCCACGCAGGACGTCAGCGCGGGAAGCGAGATCGGCGAGATCGAGCCCGAGATCGGCCATCATGGCAGCGTTGCCCAGCGCCACCTTGCGGCCGGAGACGGTGCCTGAGACGCCCTTGCCGGTGATCGAATCGAAGTCCTGCGCGTCTGGAACAGTGACACCGCGCCTTCCTGCGCCGTCGACGATGGCCTCGGCGAGCGGGTGCTCCGAGCCTTTTTCGAGGCCGGCGGCGAGCGACAGCAATTCATCTTCGGAGATGCCGCTTGCTGCGACCACGTCGGTCAGTTGCGGCTGGCCCTCGGTCAGCGTGCCGGTCTTGTCGACGATCAGCGTGCCGACCTTGGCGAAGCGCTCCAACGCCTCGGCGTCCTTGATCAACACGCCGGCCTGGGCGCCGCGACCGGTGGCGGTCATCACCGACATCGGCGTGGCGAGGCCGAGCGCGCAGGGACAAGCGATGATCAGCACCGACACCGCCGAAACGGTGGCAAAGACCATGCTCGGCTCGGGGCCGAAGATCGCCCAGACGATGAAGGCGGCGATGGCGATCAGCACCACCGTCGGCACGAAATAGAACGAGACGCGATCGGCAAGGCCCTGGATCGGCGCGCGGCTACGCTGGGCCTTGGCGACCATGTCGACGATCTGCGACAGCACGGTCTCGGCACCGACCTTGTCGGCACGCATGATCAGCGAACCGTTCTTGTTGAGCGTGCCGCCGGTGACCCTTTCGCCCTCGACCTTTTCGACCGGCACCGGCTCACCCGTGATCATCGACTCGTCGACCGAGGAGCGGCCTTCGAGCACGACACCGTCGACCGGAACGGCATCGCCGGGGCGGATGCGCAGGCGGTCGCCACTGGCCACGTCCTCCAGCGGCACCTCGGTTTCCGATCCGTCATCGGCGATGCGGCGCGCTGTCTTGGGCGCAAGGTCGAGCAGCGCGCGGATCGCCGAGCCAGTGCGCTCGCGCGCCCTGAGCTCCAGCACCTGACCGAGGAAGACGAGCGCGACGATGACGGCTGCCGCCTCGAAATAGACCGGCACCGAGCCGCCATGGCCGCGGAACTGATGCGGAAACAGGTCGGGGAACAGCGTGGCGACGACGCTGTAGATGTAGGCGGCGCCGACGCCGAGCGAGATCAGCGTCCACATATTGGGGCTGCGGTTGACGACCGAGTCCCAGCCGCGATGGAAGAACGGCAGCGCCGCCCAGAGCACGACGGGCGTTGCCAGGATGAGCTCGAGCCAGGCGGCCAGCGGCTCGCCGATCCAGTCGCGCACCGGCAGGCCGACCATCGGCCCCATGGCGATGACGAGAAGCGGAATGGACAGTGCCGCGCTGACCCAGAAGCGCCTGGTGAAATCGACGAGCTCGGGATTGGGGCCATCGTCGGCGGAAGGCATCATCGGCTCCAGCGCCATGCCGCAGATCGGGCAGGAGCCGGGCTTGTCGCGGATGATCTCGGGGTGCATCGGGCAGGTGTATTGCGAGCCCTTAGGCGCGACCGGGGCAGCCGGCTTGCCGGAAAGGTACTTTGCCGGCTCGACCTTGAACTTGTCCTCGCAGCTAGATGAACAGAAATAGTAGCCGCTGCCTTCATGCTTGACGAAATGCCTGGCGCTGTCGCGGGCCACGTCCATGCCGCAGACCGGGTCCTTGGCGCTGACATATTTTCCGGGTGCCGCCTGGAACTTGTCGTGGCACGACGCACTGCAGAAATGAAACAGGTGGCCTTGATGTTCGAGCGTCGGCTTGCCGGCTGCGGGATCGACTGTCATGCCGCAGACCGGGTCGCGAACCACCGCTTCGGGCGTGGTTTGGTGTCCGTGATGCTGATGGGCGTGTCCGGCGTGATCTTCGGTGTGCTTCATTTGATAAAATCCAGTATATGCAGCGGCATGAACCAGTAAGGTAGATGTTCCACCTACTGGAAGGTCAAGGCTTCCACGGGATGGAATGTCGTCCGGGCTGCGCGCTGCCGGGACGGGCTTACGCGAGTACGGATGCAGCATGACGGGCAGTGCTAGAACCAGTGAGACTTCCCTATCCGGCCAGGGCTTGGTGAAAGTCCATGCTTGCCATTTCTGGCAGGAGATGGAACTAAAACGAGCGGTCGAGATCTACGTGGCGCCCTGGGCACAAGATTGTGGCGTGGCCATCGAATACTGCGACGAGCTGGGCAAATCCGACCTCGTGCTGATCGGGCCGTTCGCACCCAAGAACCAGAATGTCGGCCGCACGCGCATGCCCGACGTGCCAGCCGGCGACTACGAACGCGTGTTCCTGACGGGCGAGAACGCGACGCCGCTGATGGACCATTGCGAATGGGCGCTGGCTTTCGACCACGAGGCCGACATCGGCAGCGAACGCTACATGCGCTACCCGCTTTACGTCTGGGGTAGCGGCGGCGGCTCGATCCTGCACCGGTTGGCGGAACGACAGCCCGAAACGCCTGAAGAGCGCCTGGCCCGGCCGCATTTCTGCGCCTTCATCTACGGCAACAAACGCGCCAAGCTGCGCCGCTGGCTGTTCCGCGCCCTGTCGCTGTACCGCAAGGTCGACGCGCCCGGGCGGGTGCAGCGCAATTGTGCCCCGATCGGCAACTCGCTCAACGACAAGCTGACATTCCTCAAGGACAGGCGCTTCACCATCGCCTTCGAAAACAGCAGTGCGTCGGGCTACACGACCGAGAAGATCGTCGATGCGATGCTCGCCGGCAGCGTGCCGATCTACTGGGGCAACCCGCGGGTCGCCGAAGACTTCGACGAGCGCTGCTTCATCAACTGGCATGCCCACGAAAAGCGCATCTGCGACACACTTGCGCTCGGCTGGCAGCCGCTGGCGCGGTCGCGCTTGATGCGGAAGCTGGCGACGCCGCTGACGTTGATTTCGGTCGCGCGGCGAACGGTCGAGGCCGACCGCAACCCGGCTCTCTACGAGGCCTTCTTCGCGCAAAGCCCGCTGACGGACTATTCGCGCCAGTTGCTCGACGAAAAAGCGATCGCCGGGCGCTGGGCAACGATGCTGAGGGCAGCACAGGCGCGGGCAAAGGCCAAGCCGGGCCTTGCTGCACGATGAGCGGAGCCCGGATCTCGGCCATACCCATGGCAAACAAATCGCGCTATAGACGCCGCCACAAGGGCGAGGCCAGCCGGGGTAGATGAACAAAGTTCCGCTCAAACTCGAACAGCTAATCGACGCGGACGCGCTGCGCCGCGAACTGACGGCGCAGACCAGCGACGGCGACGGCACCGACCCCGCCGTGCGGGCCAAGGCCTTGCTGCTGTTCAAGGAGCGGATCGCCGCCGGGAAGGCCGTCGCCGAAAAGCTGCTGATGGAAGACAGCGGCGGCACCTGCTGCGCGGTGCGGATTTCGCACCTGATGGACGAGATCATCCGCGTCCTCTACGACTTCGCCGTCACCCACGTTTACCGAGCCAAGAACCCGTCCTCGGCGGAGCGCATGGCGGTCGTGGCCGTCGGCGGTTATGGCCGCGGCACACTGGCCCCCGGCTCCGACATCGACCTGTTGTTCCTGCTGCCCTACAAGCAGACGCCGTGGGGCGAACAGATCGTCGAATACATGCTCTACATGCTGTGGGACATGGGGCTGAAGGTCGGCCACGCCACCCGCAACATCGACGAGTGCCTGAGGCTTTCGCGCAGCGACATCACCATTCGCACCGCGATCCTCGAAGCCCGCTTCGTGTGGGGCGAAAAGCCGCTCTGCGACGAGCTGATCGACCGCTTCGACAAGGAGTTGGTGAAAGGCACCGGGCCCGAATACGTGCAGGCCAAGCTCGCCGAGCGCGACGGCCGCCACGCCAAGGCGGGCGAAAGCCGTTATCTGGTCGAGCCCAACATCAAGGACGGCAAGGGTGGTCTGCGCGACCTGCACACGCTGTTCTGGATCGCCAAATATTACTACCGCGTGCGCACCGGCGCCGAGCTGATCAACAAGGGCGTGTTCACCGAAGGCGAATACGGCCAGTTCGTCGAGGCCGAGGATTTCCTCTGGGCGGTGCGCTGCCACATGCACTTCTTGACAGGCAAGCCGGAAGAACGATTGCATTTCGACATCCAGCGCGAAATCGCCCAGCGTCTTGGCTACACCACCCAGCCCGGGCTTTCGGCGGTCGAGCGTTTCATGAAGGACTACTTCCTGGTGGCCAAGGAAGTGGGCGACCTGACCCGCATCTTCTGCGCCGCGCTGGAAGAAGAGCAGGCCAAGGACGCGCCTGGCTTTCACGGGCTTTTGCAGGGCTTTTCCAGGCGGCGGCGCAAGCTTGCCGGCACCAGCGACTTCATCATCGACAACCAGCGCATCAATATCGCCGACGACAAGGTGTTTGAGCGCGACCCGGTCAACATGCTGCGCTTCTTCTGGTTCGCCGACCGGCACGGGCTGGAGCTGCATCCCCATGCGCTCAAGCTTTTGACCCGCTCGCTCGGGCTCGTCGACAAGGGCCTGCGCCGCAACGAGGAGGCCAATCGCTACTTCCTCGACATCCTGACCTCGGACCGCAGCCCAGAGCTCAACATGCGCCGCATGAACGAGGCCGGACTTCTCGGCCGGCTGATCCCGGACTTCGGCAGGATCGTCGCGATGATGCAGTTTTCGATGTATCACCACTACACCGTCGACGAGCATCTGCTGCGCTGCATTGGCGTCTTGTCGGAGATCGAGCATGGCGACGGCGCCAAGATCCATCCGCTCAGCCACTCGCTGATCGGCGGTCTGAAGAAGCAGCGCGAAGTGCTTTATGTCGCGGTGCTGCTGCATGACATCGCCAAGGGCCGGCCGGAGGACCATTCGGAAGCCGGCGGCAAGATCGCCCGCCGCATCTGCCCGCATATGGGGCTGTCGCCGACCGACACAGAGACCGTGGCCTGGCTGGTCGAGAATCATCTGGTGATGTCGATGACGGCGCAGACGCGCGACCTCAACGACCGCAAGACCATCGACGATTTTGCCGACGTGGTGCAGTCGGTCGAGCGGCTGAAGCTTCTGCTGATCCTGACCGTCTGCGACATCCGCGGTGTCGGCCCGGGCGTCTGGAACGGCTGGAAGGGCCAGTTGCTGCGCACGCTGTATTACGAAACCGAACTTCTGCTGACCGGCGGCTTTTCGGAACTGTCGCGAGCCGAACGCACGGCCGCCGCGCGCGAGACGCTGGCGGCAGCACTTTCCGAGTGGCCGGAGAAGGCGCGGCAGAAATACGTCAAGCTGCACTATGACAACTATCTGCTGACCGTCGACCTGGAAGACCAGAAGCGCCATGCCGAGTTCATCCGCGGCGCCGACGCCGCCGGCAAGCAGCTGTCGACGATGGTGCGGACGCACGAATTCGAAGCGGTCACCGAGATCACCATCCTGGCGCAGGACCATCCGCGCCTGCTGTCGGTGATCGCGGGTGCCTGTGCCGCCGCCGGCGGCAATATCGTCGACGCGCAGATCTTCACCACCGCTGACGGGCGCGCGCTCGACATCATCCTCATTTCGCGCGAGTTCGACCGCGACGAGGACGAGCGCCGCCGCGCTGAACGCGTCGGCCAGCTGATCGAGGACGTGCTGTCGGGCCGGGCATGGCTGCCCGAAATGATCGCCAAGCGCGCCAAGCCCAAGCGCGGCCAGAAGACCTTCCGCATCCAGCCGCGTGCCGAAATCCGTAACGCGCTGTCGAACCGCTTCTCGGTCATCGAGGTCGAGGGCCTCGACCGCCCCGGCTTCCTGTCGGAGATCACGGGCGCTTTGTCCGACCTGTCGCTCGACATCGCCTCGGCGCACATCACCACCTTCGGCGAAAAGGTGATCGACACCTTCTACGTCACCGACCTGACCGGCCAGAAGATCGACAACCCGACACGGCTCGAGAACATCCGCACCCGCCTGATCGCAACGCTGGAGGGCGCAACCGCCGAGCGGACCAAGGCCAAGGCGGCAGCCGCGGAATGATGCCAGCCATGATCCCGCCCAAATCCGCAAGGCATCGTCGCGCCCCATGTCCCTGATCAAGAAATTCGCGACAGTTGCGTCGGGCACGCTGATGAGCCGGGTGCTCGGCTTTGCCCGCGAAATGCTGATGGCGGCAGCGCTCGGCACCGGGCCAGTGGCCGATGCCTTTTATGCCGCGTTTCAGTTTCCCAACACCTTCCGCCGGCTGTTTGCCGAAGGCGCCTTCAATGCAGCCTTCGTACCCTTGTTCGCCAAGGAGATCGAAGCCAACGGCGTCGAGGGCGCCAAGCGCTTTTCGGAAGAAGTGTTCGGCGTGCTGTTTTCGGCACTTCTGGTGCTGACCATCGCCATGGAACTGGCGATGCCGCTGATCGTGCGCTTTGTCGTGGCACCTGGTTTCGCCGATAATCCCGAGAAGTACGATATGACGGTGGCGCTCGCCACCATCATGTTCCCCTATCTGATCTGCATGTCACTGGCGGCGATGATGAGCGGCATGCTCAATTCGCTGCGCCGCTATTTCGCCGCGGCGATCGCGCCTGTTTTCCTCAACATCATCCTTGTCGGCGTGCTGGCCAATGCCTGGTATCGCGGCCATGACGGGCTGACTGTCGGTTATGCGCTCGCCTGGGGCGTGCTGGCGGCTGGACTTGTGCAGCTGATCATTGTCTGGATCGCCGTGCGCCATGCCGGCATAGCCATCGGCTTCCGCCGGCCCAAGCTGACGCCCAACGTCAAGCGCCTGCTGTGGTTGGCGCTGCCGGCGGCGATCACCGGCGGCATCACCCAGATCAACACGCTGATCGGCACGGCCATCGCCTCGGGCCAGGATAGTGCCGTGTCGTCGCTGAACCTTGCCGACCGGGTCTACCAGCTGCCGCTCGGCGTCGTCGGCGTTGCAGTGGCGATCGTTTTGCTACCCGAACTGTCGCGGGCGCTGAAGTCGGGCAACAAGGTCGAGGCCGCCAACCTGCAGAACCGCTCGGTCGAGTTCACGCTGTTCCTGACCTTGCCGGCGGCGGCGGCATTGCTTGTGATCTCCGAGCCGATCGTGCGCGTGCTCTACGAGCGCGGCGCCTTCGCCGCCTCCAACAGCACGCCGGTGGTCTCGGCGATCCTCGCCATCTTCGGCCTCGGCCTGCCGGCCTTCGTGCTGATCAAGGCGTTCACGCCAGGCTTCTTTGCCCGCGAGGACACGCGCACGCCGATGTATTTCGCCGCCATTTCGGTGGCCGTGAACATTTCGGTCGCACTGACGCTGTTTCCCTCCTGGGGCGCGCCCGGCATTGCCGCGGCATCCGCCGTCGCCGGTTGGGTCAACGCGGCAATGCTGCTCGCCACGCTGGTCTGGCGCGGTCATTGGGACCGCGACGCGGCCCTTTTGAAGCGCATTCCGCGCCTGATCGTCGCCTCGGCCGTCATGGCCGGCGGACTTTGGTTCGCCACCCGCGAGGCCGATCAGTGGCTCGGGTCGGCCGCGCCATTCTACACCCAGGCAGCAGCGCTGGCCGTGCTGGTGACGGGTGCGATGATCGTCTATTTCGGCGTCGCCTTCGGCATCGGCGGTGCGGATGCCGGCATGATCCGACGCAACATCAGGCGCAATCGTGGCAACACTCCCCCCACTGCAGTCGAGCCCGACTGACGATTTGCTCGCGGTCTCTCGGCTGATTTCTTAAGCATTCGCGGGCGATAAATCAGGCTCATGGAATATGACGACTTCAGTCGTCCATAGTGCAGTGGAATGGGACCCGGGCCCGATGCAACAAGGCATGAGGCTTCATTACATCGACTGGCTGCGGGTCTCAGCCTTTGCCATCCTGATCCTGTACCACTCTTCGGTCGCCTTCTTCCCCGACCTCTCCTGGCTGATCAGATTGAGGGGGTGCGACTTCAGCGGCTGAGCAGGTGTGCGGACAAGCGCGGGGACCTCACTGTGCTTTTGTCGGCGCTGAAACAGCCCTTGGAGGCGCCGCCGCATATCTACCTGGTGACCGCGGAACCGGGATCGATCAGGGCGCTGCATTCGAGCATTTCTTCCCACCATCCAGCTTTGGCCATCGGCGCGATGTGACCGACCGCATCGGGCCATGGCTGGATCCGTACAAGATCGTTCCGCCCGTCGATGCCGAGTTTCAGCTACGCGCAGCGAACGCTGGTATGGCGTTTGCTTCAACGCAGGAGATCCATCTGAGTATCTGGCATCCTGTGGCTGAAGGACTGGATCGTTTGACACTTGCGGTAAACAGCCAGCCTGCAGCAGCCCGGATATCGACACCACGCAAGGCAGGCGATCTCTGGAACGCGACAGCGACGGTCGATGCCGTGTTGCTGGCGGACGACTACACGGTGTTGGAATTGCACTTGAGCAGGTTACAAAGGCTTGCCAGGAACCGGCCAGGACTCGGTGTTGCCGAAATCAGGGTTGTGCCGTTGGGTTGGCGGCGCGTCATCAACCGCCTCGCACAGGTGTTCGCCTCGATTGGCCCAGCACGCCGACCCTCTTGATAGCAAAGGCGCCATCGTTCATAAGCGCCACTCGAATTTCGCCGCGCGCGAAACGGCCCTCCACAAGCCACGGGATCCATCATGACCGCCTTCAAGCCGCTCATCTTCTCCGGCGTCCAGCCGACCGGCAATCTACATCTCGGCAACTATCTCGGCGCCATCCGCAAGTTTGTCGCTTTGCAGGACACCAACGAATGCATCTACTGTGTCGTTGACCTGCACTCGCTGACGGCCCAGCTCGTCCATGACGACCTGCAGAGCCAGACACGCTCGATCACCGCCGCGTTCCTGGCTTCCGGCATCGATCCGAAGAAGCACATCGTCTTCAACCAGGCGCGCGTTTTGCAGCATGCCGAGCTTGCTTGGATCTTCAATTGCGTGGCGCGCATCGGTTGGATGAACCGGATGACGCAGTTCAAGGACAAGGCCGGCAAGGACCGCGAGAACGCCTCGCTGGGCCTGCTCGCCTATCCGAGCCTGATGGCTGCCGACATCCTGCTTTACCGCGCCACCCATGTGCCGGTCGGCGAAGACCAGAAGCAGCATCTGGAGCTGACCCGCGACATCGCCCAGAAGTTCAACAACGACTTCTCGGCCCGCATCGCCGATCTCGACATCGGCGTCGAGATGCAGGTCGGCGAAGAAACGGTCAACGGCTACTTCCCGATCACCGAGCCGATCATCGGCGGGCCTGCTGCGCGCATCATGTCGCTGCGCGACGGTTCGAAGAAGATGTCGAAGTCGGACCCGTCCGACCTGTCACGCATCAACCTGACCGACGATGCCGACACGATCTCGAAGAAGATCCGCAAGGCCAAGACCGACCCGGCGCCGCTGCCGAGCGAACTCGACGAGCTGAAGGAACGCCCCGAGGCGGAAAACCTCGTCGGTATCTATGCCGGCCTGGCCGACACGACCAAGGAAGAGGTGCTGCGCCAGTTTGCCGGCCAGCAGTTCTCGGTGTTCAAGCCGGCCCTTGCCGACCTCGCGGTCGACAAGCTGGCGCCGATCGCCGGCGAGATGCGCCGCCTGATGGCCGACCCCGGCCATATCGACGCCGTGCTCCGCGACGGTGGTGACCGCGCCCGCGCCATCGCCGAAACGACGATGAAGGACGTGCGCGACATCATCGGCCTGCTCGGCGACTGACAGCAACCTCGGCGCTGGCTGCTTGCGGGCAGCCGGCGCCGGTGGCAGATTGGAGCCTGTTCCATCCGAAAAGTTCGGGATGGGGCTCTCTTGTTGGAGCATGATCTTGTCCGAAAACCGGGTTCCACTTTTCGGGATCATGCTCTGGAACATTGCGCAACACGGGTAGAACATGGTCTCCAAACGCCTCAGCAAGGAAGCCGGCCACCGGCGCAAGTTCCTGGCGATCATCGACGACACGCCGGAATGCGAGCGCGCTGTCGCCTACGCCTCCAAGCGCGCCAGAAGCACCAGCGGCGTGCTGGTGCTGCTCTATGTCATCGAACCCGACGACTTCCAGCATTGGCTGGGCGTCGAAAAAATCATGCGTGAGGAAGCCACCGCTACGGCCAACGCAGCGCTCGACGGCCATGCCGCCAAGGTGCGCGAGAACCTTGGCATCGAGCCGGAGCTTGTGGTGCGCGAAGGCCGCCCGGCGGACGAGATCCACAAGCTGATTGAAGATGACCAGGATATCGCTATCCTGGTGCTGGCCGCAGGTGCCGGCAAGGAAGGCCCTGGGCCGCTTGTCGCCTCGATCGCCGGCAAGGGTGCCGCCTTCCCGATTCCGGTGACGGTGGTGCCGCAGAACCTGTCCGACGAGGACATCGACAGCCTGGCCTAGCCCCTGGCCTAATAGACTGGGCGCAACATATTGGCGCGGAGGCGTGCCAGCGGCTTGAATGTCGGCCGTGCAAAGCCTAATTAGAACTATTCCAAACTGAGACATCCCGCGCGCGCGGGCACGGAGACACGTCCATGTTCATCCAGACCGAAGCGACCCCCAATCCGGCGACGCTGAAGTTCCTGCCGGGCAAGGAAGTTTTGCTCGAAGGCACGGCCGATTTCCGTGACGCCGAAAGTGCGCGCGCGGCTTCGCCGCTCGCCGGCCGGCTGTTCGACATTGCTGGTGTCACCGGCGTGTTCTTTGGCTACGACTTCATCACGGTGAGCAAGGACGGCCCCGACTGGCAGCACCTGAAGCCGGCGATCCTCGGCTCGATCATGGAGCATTTCATGTCGGGCGTGCCCGTCATGGCCGGCCAGGCCGCCGGCGGCGGTGGCCATCATGACGACCAGAACGAATTCTTCGACAAGGCCGACGCCGAGATCGTGGTGACGATCAAGGAACTGCTCGACACGCGCGTGCGCCCGGCGGTTGCCCAGGACGGCGGCGACATCACCTTCCGCGGCTACGAGAACGGCACCGTGTTCCTGCACATGAAGGGCGCCTGCGCCGGCTGCCCGTCGTCGACGGCGACGCTGAAGCACGGTATCCAGAACCTGCTCCGCCACTTCGTGCCCGAGGTCCAGCAGGTCGAACAAATCTCCTGAGACCCAAAAGCCTCGTATCAGACAACAAAAAACCGGGCCAAAGTGCCCGGTTTTTCGTTTGCGTCGTCCGTGTTGCCTGGACGGCTCGCTGTTATTTCACAATCACCTTGGCGCCGACTTCGACGCGGTTGTAGAGGTCGATGATGTCCTGGTTCATCAGGCGGATGCAGCCCGACGACATGGCCTTGCCGATGGAGCTCCACTCCGGCGTGCCATGCAGGCGGTAACCGGAGTCGCCACCCTTGTTGAAGAGGTAAAGGGCTCGGGCGCCGAGCGCGTTCTTGGGGCCGCCGGGCATGCCACCCGACCATTTGGCGAGCTCGGGCTGGCGCTTGATCATCGCGGGCGGCGGCGTCCACACCGGCCATTCGCGCTTGACCGCGATGCGGGCCGTGCCCTGCCACTCGAAGCCCTCGCGGCCGACGCCGATGCCGTAACGCATAGCCTTGCCCTCGGGCTGGACGAGGTAGAGGAACTTCTGGCCGGTATCGACGACGATGGTGCCGGGCTGCTCATCGGTTTCGTAGCGCACGATCTGGCGATGGAACTGGCGCGGAACCTTGCTGATCGGGATCGTCGGCAGCTGGTAGCCGGCATCGACGCGGCCGCCGTAGTCGTTGGAGAACATGCGCGACACGCCGTCGGTCGAACAGCCCGCCAGAGCGGTGGTCAGCGCCAAGGCGGCGACAATGGCAAGAGACTTCAATCGCATGTGGGGTTCCCAAGCAAGAGCGGATCCGGACCGATTCGGCCTCATTTTTGCCACCATTCTTAACGGGCGGGCGTTTTGCTTGCCAAGCCTTGCGTGCCCGTTAAGCCACGCGCGGGTTAACGTAAGGTGCGGGTTATGACATTTCGGCAACACGCATCGCGGGAAAATCCAACGGATTCAACGATAGGCGGTATTGATGCAACCTGAAGCTACCTGCGGTCGCCTGACGGGAGCTTGTCTGGAATAATCAGCGGATGGGTTCAAAACGTGAACAAATGATGCGATGATTGGTCCATGCCGATCATTTCACCTTTAGCTTCCAACCCTCTCATCGATGGTCGCCAGTCCGAGCGGGCGATGCTGGTGCGCCGCGGCGTGCAGCGTTTGCTGATGCAGATGGGTGCCCATGTGCTGCCCGAACTGTCGCTGGCGACGGGCCGCCGCGCCGACCTCGTGGCGCTGACGCGCCAGGGCGACGTCTGGATCATCGAGATCAAGTCGTCGATCGAGGACTTCCGCGTCGACCGCAAATGGCCCGACTACCGGTTGCATTCCGACCGCTTCTTCTTCGCCACCCATCCCGAGGTGCCGGCCGAGATTTTCCCCGAGGAATGCGGCTTCATCCTGTCGGACGGCTATGGCGCAGAGATCATGCGCGACGCGCCCGAGCACAGGATGGTAGCGGCGACGCGCAAGGCGCTGATGCTGCGCATTGCCCGTGCCGGTGCGGCCCGACTGCTGGCGGCGGAACTGGCAGGGGTGTCGGTGCCGGCGCTGGAGGGGGAGAGTGAGTAAGGGAATAGGGCAGTAAGGCAATAAGGCAGTAAGGCAGGCTAATCAGCAGCCCCTATGCCTTACTGCCCTATTCCCCTAATACCTCGCTTACCGCGGGGCCCGCTTGGCGAGGATGCGCTGGAGCGTGCGGCGGTGCATGTTGAGACGGCGCGCGGTTTCCGAGACGTTGCGCTCGCACATCTCGTAGACGCGCTGGATATGCTCCCAGCGGACACGATCGGCCGACATCGGATTTTCCGGCGGGGCGGCGCGCTCTCCAGACGAATTGGTGAGTGCTGCATAGACGTCGTCGGCATCGGCCGGCTTGGACAGGTAGTCGATGGCGCCAAGCTTTACCGCGGTGACGGCGGTGGCGATGTTGCCGTAGCCGGTGAGGATCACGGTGCGGGTATCTTCGCGGCGCTCGCGGATGGCCGAGACAACATCGAGGCCGTTGCCATCGCCCAGCCGCATGTCGACGACGGCGTAAGCCGGCGGATTGGAGCGCACCTTGGCGACAGCTTCCTCGACGCTCTCGGCAGTGTCGACGGCAAAGCCGCGGCTTTCCATGGCGCGGGCCAGGCGGGTCAGGAAGGGCTTATCGTCATCGACGAGCAGCAGTGAGTGGTCTTCGCCCGGCAACCCCGATGCAATGTCCTGGGTGGTCATCGCCTTTGATCCTTTTTGTCGTTGATCCCAGTCGTTCTTATGGTTTTTCCATGCAGATATAGGTGCAAAGCTCCGATGTCCAATGCCGGGGCCACTTTGCCGCAAGGGTGCCGGCGCTCTGGAGCACCCGTCGCGGCTTGGTTCAGGCGGTGTCGAACATCGTCGTACCGGCCGGCAGCCGGCTCAGGAAGGCGGCGCGCGGCCAGGAGATCTCGACCACGGCACCCTCGCCCGGTCCGCTCGAATTGGTGAAGCTGATCTCGGCACCCGAGCGCTCGAGCAAGGTCTTGGCGATGAACAGGCCGAGGCCGAGGCCGCCGCCGGGCTCGGCGCCCTGGCGGGTCGACATGTAGGGCTCGCCGATGCGATCGATGATATCAGGCGGGAAGCCGGGGCCATCATCCAGGATGCTGAAGCTGACATCCTCGTCGTCCCAGCTCCAGCGGATGGTAACGCGGCTGCGGGCGAAATCGACGGCGTTTTCGACAAGGTTGCCAAGGCCGTAGATGACGCCCGGGTTGCGGTGGCCAACCGGCTCGGGGCCGATGCGCTCGCCGGGATCGAGCTTGATCGAGATGCCGAAATCGCGATGGGGGGCGATGACCTCTTCGACGAGCGAGGTCAGCGGCAGCCGGGCGAGATGCTCCTCGCCCTCCGACGACAGAGAAGTGAGCCGCTTCAGGATCTCACGGCAACGCTCGCTCTGGCTGCGCAGCAGCACCACGTCCTCGCCGAACTTGGGATCGTTGCCGAGCGCACGCTCCATCTCCTTGGCGACAAGGGTGATGGTGGCAAGCGGCGTGCCGAGCTCGTGGGCGGCAGCCGCAGCAAGACCATCGAGCGCCGACAGATGCTGCTCGCGCTGCAAGACGAGCTCGGTCGCGGCAAGCGCGTTGGCGAGCAGGCGCGCCTCCTCGGCGACGCGGAAGGCGTACATTGCGGTGAAGGCGATCGAGCAGCAGACCGCGATCCAGATACCCGCCGTGTAGATGAACGGCATGGCCAGAACGATGCCGTCGTACCAGGGCAGCGGCAGGTGGAAAAAGGCGAGCAGGCTGACCATGACGATAACCACAACCGCCAGCATGGCAGTCAGCCGCAGCGGCAGCGACGTCGCCGAAATGACCACGGGCACTGTCATCAGCAGCGCAAACGGATTGGTCAGCCCGCCGGTCATGAACAGCAGACCGGCAAGCTGCAGGCTGTCGAAGGTGAGGATGCCGAAGGCGGCGAACGGGTTGAGCCGGTGCGTGGCCGGATAACGGAAGGCGAGGAACAGGTTGAGCCAGGCGGAACTGGCGATGAGCGCGAAACACAGGCTCACCGGCAACGGGAATTCGAGCCAGTAGGCGACCACCACGACGGTGAAACTCTGACCGACGATGGCAAGCCAGCGCAGGCGGATCAGCGTGTTGAGCCGGAGCCTGTGGCTCTGCTGGAGGTCGGGCGCGCGCATCAGTGAGTTCATGCCAGCTATATGCGCTGCAAGGCGCGCCCGCGCCAAGCCCTGGCTTGTTGTTTGAGCATGATCTTGTCCGAAAACCGGCATCCACTTTTCGGGATCATGCTTCAATTGTCTGAGCATGGTCTTATCCGAAAACCGGCATCCACTTTTCGGGACCATGCTTCAATTGTCTGAGCATGATCTTGTCCGAAAGCCGGCATCCACCGTTCGCTACCCGCACCTTGGGTTCGGGATCATGCTTCAGGTGCCGCGCGGTTTGGCGCGGGCGGTTGCCTGGGCCTCCAGCGGATTGTCGGGCCAGACATGCCTGGGATAGCGGCCGCGCATGTCGGAGCGCACGTCGGCCCATGAGCCGCGCCAGAAGCCGGGCAGGTCGCGCGTCGTCTGGATCGGCCGATGCGCCGGCGACAGCAGTTCGAGCGTCAGTGGCACGGTGCCGCCGGCGATCGAGGGATGCTTGTCCATGCCGAACAGCTCCTGCACACGCACCGCCAAGACCGGCCACTCGCCATCGTAGCGGATCGGCACATGGCTGCCGGACGGGGCGCTGAAATGGGTCGGCGCCAGCGAGCCGATCTTGCGCTGGAGATCGTGCGGGACGAGTGACAACAGGGCGTCGTGGACCAAGCCGGCGCCGATGCGGGCGAACGACGCCTCACCACGCAGGAACGGCAGCAGCCATTCCTCGATACGGTCGAGCAGCGCTTCCTCGGACATGTCGGGCCAAGGCTCGCCGAGGCCGCGATGCAGCCAGGTCAGACGCTGGCGCAGCGTTTCGGCCTCCTTGCCCCAGTCGAGCAGGTCGAGGCCATGGGTTCGCAGCGCTTCGACAATGGCACGGTCGGCCTCCTCGCCCTTCGGCGCCGGCAACATGCGCTCGGACAGGGTGACCGCGCCGATGCGGATAGTTTCGCGGACGCGGACCGTACGCTTGTCCTTGTCGAAACTGGCTTCGGTCTTGCGCTGCAGATGGCTCGCCAGGACATCGCGAATGTCGGCCTCGCTCACCGCCGCGGTGGACGAGATGCGGGCGTTCTGCGCCTTGCCCTGCAGATCGGCGACGACGAGGTACTGCTCGCCGGCGAGCGGATCGGCGGCGTCGACTGACGCGCCGCTGCCATTGGCGAGCACGAAACGCCCGCGTTCGCCGCGTGCCTTGGCGACGCGGTCGGGCCAGGCGAGGAGGAGAAGGGCGCCTATTGAGGTCGAGCCGGCCTGCGCAGCCTTGCCGTCGCCCGCATGACGCGCCAACCGCTCCGCCAGTTGCCGGGCGGCGTTGGCACGCGGCGAGCGCTCGGAGCGGAAGCGCTGCAGGCGGCGTTCGAGATCGGCGCTGTCGCCGCCAAGTCCGCGTTCGGTCATCAGCACGGCAAGCTGTGCTGCCTCAAGTGCCGCACCCTGGCGCGCGGCTTCAGCGACCATGTGGGCGAGACGGACAGGCAGCGCCAGCTTGCGCATCGCCTGGCCGGAGGGCGTCAGGCGACCGTCGGCGTCGATGGCGTCGAGCTCGACGAGAAGTGCCCTCGCCTCGGCCAAGGCAGGTGCTGGCGGCGTGTCGAGGAAGGCGAGCGTCGAGGGGTCGGCGACACCGAAGGCGGCGCAGTCGAGCAGGAAGCCGGACAGGTCGGCCTCTGTTATCTCGGGTGGCGAGAAGGCGGGCAGTGCGGCAGTCTGCTCGGCGCGCCACAGGCGCACGGCGACGCCGGGGCTGGTGCGGCCGGCACGTCCGGCGCGCTGGTCGGCAGCGGCGCGCGAGGCACGAACGGTTTCGAGGCGGGTCAGGCCACTCGCTGGTTCGTATTTCGGCAGGCGCGACAGACCGGAATCGATGACGACACGAACGCCGTCGATGGTGATCGAGGTCTCAGCGATGGCAGTGGCAAGCACCACCTTGCGGCGGCCTGCGGGCGCCGGCTTGATCGCCGCATCCTGCGCCTTGCCGTCGAGCATGCCATACAGCGGCACGATGTCGGTGTCGGCATTGATGCGGCCGTCGAGGCGCTCGGCGGTGCGCTCGATCTCGCGCTGGCCGGGCAGGAAGGCAAGCACGCTGCCCGGCTCGCTGGCCAAGGCATCGCGGATCGCCTTGGCCATGGCGTCCTCGATGGCAACGCCGGCCGGGCGCTCGTCATAACGGATGTCGACAGGGAAGCTGCGGCCCTGGCTTTCGATGACCGCAGCACCGTCGAGCAGCCTTGAAACGCGGGCGCCGTCGAGCGTCGCCGACATGACGATCAGACGGAGGTCAGGCCGCAACGCTCCCTGCACGTCGAGCGCCAAGGCAAGGCCGAAATCGCCATCAAGCGAGCGCTCGTGGAACTCGTCGAACAGCACGGCTGACACACCGGGCAGTTCGGGGTCGTCGAGGATCATGCGGGCCAGCACGCCCTCGGTGACGACGAGGATTTTCGTCCGCGCGCTGACCTTGTTTTCCATGCGCATGGCGTAGCCGACAATCCCACCCGGCTCCTCGCCGAGCAGCGAGGCCATGCGGCGGGCGGCAGCACGCGCGGTAAGCCGGCGCGGTTCGAGCAGGATGATCCTGCCGTCGCCGCGCCACGGCGCATCGAGCAATGCCAGCGGCACAAGCGTCGTCTTGCCGGCTCCGGGCGGTGCGACCAGCACGGCGCTGTTACCGGCAACAAGTGCCTCGGCAAGTTGCGGCAAGACCGCCGTCACCGGCAGGTCGGGGAGCTTGGTCATCGGTTACGTTTCCGGCCTTTTTGCCGCGTGGGCGGTGAGCCGGCAATATCAGCGGAAGCGGGCATGAGGCAACACGGTCGACACCGGAAGCACGGGCACCTGTGCAACAATGGCCGAGGTGCTGCCGTTGCCGCCAAAGCCTGCCCAGCATTCTTACGGTCCGTCGCGAGGATTGATCGCGACCGCTGCCGGCAGCCCTTTCCCCGCCTGAAACGAGGCTCATGTGACGATCACCTGACAGTTTTGCGACAGGAGAGGCCCATGACGCAGCTTATCGGCACAGCAGTGCATGACGCTCCGGCGAACGTCGAGCAGCGTGACCGGTCCTGGTTGCCGGCCTGCGCGATATCAGTGATGAGCGCGGTCACCGTCACGGCTGCCCTCGCCGCTGTTTTCGCGCCCGGCATCCGCTCGATGTTGCTGCATGAGGACGGCATCATCGAGATGGGCACCGTCGTTTTCCTTGCGGCGGCCGTGGTTGGCGCGGGTGCTGCGGCAGTGCTTTCGGGGCTGCGCCTGCTACTGGCATTGGCGGGGTTGATCGGGCTCGCCGAACTGCTCGACGAGACAAGCTTCGGATCGCGCCTGTTCGGGTTCGAGCCGCTGCCGCTTTATGGCGGCGGGCAGCTCGACGGATTCCACGACCTGCTGATCCTGGCATTTCGGCTGCTGCAGGGCGTCAGCCAGAACCTTGCCTGGCTGCTGGTTGGCCTGATGCTGGTACTGTCGGCCGGGCTGGTCCTGTTTGCGCTGCGCCAGACAGCACGCAACATGGCGGGGTCGACGACGCCGCTCTCCGGCCATGTACTTTTGTTGTTGCATGTCGGCCTCATCGGCCTGGCGCAGGTCATCGACATCGCAGCATCGTCGCGCGCGCTCGCCGCCGTCGAAGAGGTGCTCGAACTCAACGCCGCGATATTGCTGGCATTTTATGTGGTGCAGGTGGGGTGGGTGGAATCCGCTCGCAGCATTTGGGCAAGGAAGACGCCCTGAAATGCCCCCTCTCCGTCACGGCTTTGAGTGACACCTCTCCCCCACCGCGTGGGGCGAGGAATCCACGCTGCAAGGCCCCTACCTCACCCTCACCCACTTCTGCTCGGCGAACGACTGCGCCATGGCGTGCACTGTGCGCTCGATCTCCAGCCCTTCGTCGAAGTCGATGACGCGCGCCGGTTGACCAGCGATGCGTGCGAGCAGTTCACGGCACTCGATGGTCTTCAAGTCGTTGAAGCCGAGGCCGTGGCCGGGCGCGGGGATGAACTTGCCGTAGGGCGCGTGGGCGGGGGCCGCGAGAATGGTGCGGTAGCCCTGTTCGGTCGCACGGTCGGAGGTGACGTAGAGCTGGATCTCGTTGAAACGCTCCTGGTCGAAGACGATCGAACCCTTCGAACCGAAGATCTGGACCTGGATACGGCCCTTGCGGCCCCAGGCCGAGCGATTGACCAGAAGCGTGCCCGACACGCCGTTCTCCAGATGGATCAGGCTCGAGGCGATATCATAGGTCTCGACCGTGCGGCGACCGCCGCCTGTTACCTGCCGGTCTGGATAGGGTTTCGCCATGTCGCACATGACCGAACCGACGCGGCCGAACAGCACTGATATCAGTGACAGCGGGTGGACGGCGAAATCGTCGAGCGCGCCATAGCCTGATGTCGCCTCGTGCTTCCAGAAGAACGGCGCGTCGGGATCGGCCATGAAGTCCTCGTCCATCTCGACGCGGAGATGGTTGACGTCGCCAATGAGCTTCTCGTCGAGCAGTTGGCCGATGTGGCGGATGGCCGGGCTCTGGACGTAGTTGTAGCCGAGTACGGCGACCTTGCCCGACTTGCGCGCGGCGGCGGCCATCGCCTCGGCTTCGGCGAGTGTCGGCGCCATCGGCTTTTCGCACCACAAATGCTTGCCGGCTTCGAGGATGGCGATGGCCATCTCGGGATGGAATTGATTGGGCGTGGTCAGCGAGACGATTTCGACCTCGGGGTCGGCGATAACGGCGCGCCAGTCGCCGGAAGATTTCTCGAAACCGAGTTCAGACGCTCGTTGGGCAGCGAGGTCGGCATTGGCTTCGCCGAGATGGACGAGCCGGGGCTTTTCCACGTCGCCGAACACTGTGCGCACCGAATTCCACGCCAGCGCATGGCACTTGCCCATGAAGCCGGTTCCGATAAGACCAACACCTGTCACTTCACGCTCTCCCGGTTTATAGAGCTTCGCATTCCAAGGCGTCGGAACGGGCTCAAACTTTTTGCCGGAGCATGATCTTATCCAAAAACCGGTTCCCACTTTTTGGGATCATGCCCATGACGGATTGAATAGTCGAATTTTGGCGAAAATGGAACATACGGTTCATTTTATTTGGACAGCCCGTGGTCCCGGCGTTATGGTGGAATAGGTGGAGGCGGAATGGACGACATGGCAGAGACGATTTCGGAGGCGCTGCCGCGCGATTTCGAGGCGCTGAGGGCGCTGATCCTCGACCGCCGCCAGACGCTGCCGAAGCGCATCGCGCAGGTGGCGGCCTATGCGCTCGACAATCCCGACGAGATCGCCTTCGGCACAGCCGCCAGCATCGCGACATCGGCGGGCGTGCAGCCCTCGACGCTGATCCGTTTTGCCCAGCATCTCGGCTATGACGGCTTCACCTCCTTGCAGCAGGTTTTCCGCGAAAGGCTGCGCGAGCGCACGACGTCTTATGAAGAGCGGCTGACGGTGGTGCGCGGCGACGCCGACGAAGGCACCTCCAATCGCCGCATCGTCGACGGTTTCCTGGCAGCGGCCAGCAAGTCGCTCGACGTGATGTCACGCAACCTCGACGACGACACACTCGACCGTGCCATCGACATCCTCAACGGCGCCGAGACGATCTATATCCTGGCGCGGCGCCGCTCATACCCGGTCGCCAGCTACATCGCCTATGCGCTGGGCAAGCTCGGCGTGCGCAGCCAGCTGATCGAATCCGCGTCGGGCCTCAGCCCCGAGATCATCTCGTTTGCCTCGTCCAGGGATGCGGTGATCGCCATCAGCTTCTCGCCCTATGCCTCGGCAACCGTCGAGGAGGCGCGCATTCTGTCGGCCAACAACGTGCCGGTCATCGCCATCACCGACAGCGCGTTTTCGCCCTTGGCGCAGTTTGCCAAGGTGTGGTTCGAGGTGGCCGAGGCCGATTTCGGCGGCTTCCGCTCGCTGGCCGCCACCATGGCGCTGGCGATGGGGCTGACCGTCGGCGTGGCCGAGATGCGACGCGGCCGCAAGGGCCGGAAATCGGCCAACTCCAAGGCTTGAAACCGCGCCTGAACTGCACGAAATGCATGGCAGCTGCCCGCAGTCATCATACCAGAGGTCTGCTGGGGCGAAAAATGGTTGACGCAAGGGCGATAGTGGCTCAATCCCACTGTTAGCCATCTATTGTATGAGAGAGCCCCCATGCCTGCTTATCGTTCGCGCACCACCACCCACGGCCGCAACATGGCGGGTGCCCGTGGCCTTTGGCGCGCCACCGGCATGAAAGACACCGATTTCGGCAAGCCGATCATTGCTGTCGTAAACTCCTTCACCCAGTTCGTGCCCGGTCACGTGCACCTGAAGGACCTCGGTCAGCTGGTCGCCCGCGAGATCGAGGCTGCCGGCGGCGTGGCCAAGGAATTCAACACCATCGCCGTCGACGACGGCATCGCCATGGGCCACGACGGCATGCTCTATTCGCTGCCGAGCCGCGAGATCATCGCCGACAGCGTCGAATACATGGTCAATGCGCATTGTGCCGACGCCATGGTCTGCATCTCCAATTGCGACAAGATCACGCCCGGCATGCTGATGGCCGCGATGCGCCTCAACATCCCTGCGGTGTTCGTTTCGGGCGGCCCGATGGAAGCCGGCAAGGTGGTGCTCGGCGGCAAGAACGTCGCGCTCGACCTGGTCGACGCCATGGTTGCCGCCGCCGACGACAAGGTTTCGGACGAGGACGTCAAGATCATCGAGCGTTCGGCCTGCCCGACCTGCGGCTCGTGCTCGGGCATGTTCACCGCCAATTCGATGAACTGCCTGACCGAAGCGCTCGGCCTGTCGCTGCCCGGCAACGGCTCGACGCTGGCAACGCATGCCGACCGCAAGCGGCTGTTCGTCGAAGCCGGTCACCTGATCGTCGACCTCGCCCAGCGTTATTACGAGCAGGACGACGAAAGCGTTCTGCCGCGCAACATCGCTTCCAAGGGCGCGTTCGAAAACGCCATGGCGCTCGACATCGCCATGGGTGGGTCGACCAACACGGTGCTGCACATCCTGGCTACGGCGCATGAAGGCGAGATCGACTTCGACCAGGACGATATCGACGCGCTGTCGCGTAAGGTGCCGGTGCTGTGCAAGGTGGCGCCGGCCAAGGCCGATGTGCACATGGAAGACGTCCATCGCGCCGGCGGCATTTTTGCCATCCTCGGCCAGCTCGACAAGGCCGGCCTGCTCAACCGCGACCTGCCGACCGTGCATACGGCGACGATCGGGGAAGCCATCGATCATTGGGACACCTCGCGGACCAAGAGCCAGGCCGTGCGCGACTTCTACCTCGCCGCCCCCGGCGGCGTGCCGACGCAGACAGCCTTCAGCCAGGACCGGCGATGGGACGATCTCGACCTCGACCGCGAAAAGGGCGTCATCCGCTCGGCCGAACATGCCTTCTCCAAGGACGGCGGCCTCGCCATATTGAAGGGCAACATCGCGCGCGACGGCTGCGTGGTGAAGACCGCCGGCGTCGACGAGTCGATCCTGAAATTCTCTGGCCCGGCGCGCGTGTTCGAAAGCCAGGACGCCTCGGTCAAGGCGATCCTTGCCAATGAGGTTGTGGCCGGCGACGTGGTGGTGATCCGCTACGAGGGCCCGAAGGGCGGCCCCGGCATGCAGGAAATGCTCTATCCGACCAGCTACCTCAAGTCGAAGGGCCTGGGCAAAGCCTGCGCGCTTCTGACAGACGGCCGCTTCTCGGGTGGTACATCGGGCCTGTCGATCGGCCACGTCTCGCCTGAGGCGGCGAATGGCGGCACGATCGGGCTGGTGCGCGAGGGCGACATCATCGACATCGACATCCCCAACCGCACGATCAGCCTGCGCGTCGACGAAGCGACGCTCGCCGCCCGCCGCGCCGAACAGGACGCAAAGGGCTGGAAGCCGGTCGAAGTGCGCAAGCGCAAGGTGACCAAGGCGCTGAAGGCCTATGCCGCTTTCGCAACCTCGGCCGACCGTGGCGCGGTACGCGACCTCGGCGATTTCGAGTAGGCTTGCGACGGACGAAAGCAAAAGGGCCCGCATCGCGGGCCCTTTTTCGTTTGGCGTCTTCCACAAACCAGGATGGGCTGGTCACAGCGCCCCAGCCATCGCGGCGTTGATCCAGCTCCATTCCTCGCTGATCGTGTCGGGCTGGCGGTCGCCTCTGACAATGCGGAGCAGCTCATAGTAGCGCGCGGAACGCGAGTGGTACTTGCGGTATTGGCTGTCGTGCCACTCCAGGAACGCCCTGTCGGGCGTCCGGTTCATCGCCCTGGCCGAGCTTGCCAGCCAATCGCGGGCGATCGCCTTGCCGGTTTCGGACTCCGGCTTCTCGCCCTTGTCTATTGCCTCCCGGACGCGTGCGAAGGTCGCGTTGGACGCCTCGGCATAGGCGGCGGGATCGAACTCACCGTCCCACATCGACGACATGCTCTTGCGTAGCTCGGCGGCGTATTCCTTGTCCGAAACCAAGGCCATGATCTCGGTCCAGGCGTCGACCTGCTCGGGTGTGGGATCGTCAGGCAAATCCGGTGTCGAAGCGTCGATCATCTGCTTCTTCCATTCCGGCGAAACGTTCGCGTCGGAGGCCACATCTTCGAAGAAGCGCTCGATAGCGGCGCGGAATTCGCTCTGCGATAGTTTTGTCACGGTCCATATTCTCCTGAGGTCTTCTGTTGTCGGGTCGGGAACCCGGATGGCCGCCCTGAGGGCGGCCGCGACACGGCGCTTGGATTTGATTTCCGCCTCGAGCGCCTTGAGCCTGAGCTCCAGCACTGCCGATATGGCGAGGCGGTTCGACAGGATCTTGCCGATCTCGGAGAGGCTCACGCCGGCATCGCGCAGGGCGAGGATAAGTCCGAGTCGTTCGAGGTCGGCTGCCGAATACATGCGGTAGCCGCTCTCCGCCCTCACCGTCGGGGGCAAAAGCCCCTTGTCGGAATAGAAACGCAGCTTGCGAACGGTGATGCCGCTCAGCCTCGAAAGCTCGCCGATGGTGTAGATCCTGTCGTCCATGACAGCCCTTCTAGGTGCTCCACCAAGTGGAGAGTCAACAACGCCCACAAAGAGAAATGTATTGCCTGCAAACGGAACTAAAGGTGGCGCGTGAGAATTTCCTTCTCAAGCTTTCGCACTAAACGAAAAGCCCTGCCTTTGTTCACTTGGGGTGGCGCCGGTAAATGCGGCCAGGATGGCCGAACGGCCGCATGAAGCTTCCGGGCGGCTGGTGTCCGCCCGCCCGACATGGGATATTCCAATGAACCTGCCTGCCAAGGGAGATGCCGCCATGCGCCGCTTGAACCCGCCCTTCAGGTCCGTGCTCGATTTGATCGGCGAAACGCCCGTCGTCGAGCTGACGCGCTTCGACACCGGCCTATGCCGGCTGTTCATCAAGCTGGAAAGCCAGAACCCCGGCGGCTCGATCAAGGACCGCATCGCGCTGTCGATGATCGCGGCGGCCGAGCGCGAGGGCAAGCTCAAGCGTGGCGGCACCATCGTCGAGGCGACCGCCGGCAATACCGGTCTTGGGCTGGCCCAGGTCGGCATCCCCAAGGGCTACCGCATCATCCTCGTGGTGCCCGACAAGATGAGCCGGGAGAAGATCCAGCACCTGCGCGCGCTTGGCGCCGAGGTCAGGCTGACACGCTCCGACGTCGGCAAGGGCCACGCCGAATATTACCAGGACATGGCCGAGAAGATCGCCGCCGAGACCCCTGGTTCGTTCTACGTGAACCAGTTCGCCAACCCGGCCAACCCTGAGGCGCATGAGAAGACGACCGGACCGGAGATCTGGGAGCAGCTCGACGGCGACGTCGACGCGGTGGTGGTGGGCGTCGGCTCCGGCGGCACGCTGACCGGGCTCGGGCGCTACTTCGCCAAAGTGTCGCCCAAGACCGAGATGGTGCTGGCCGATCCGCTGGGCTCGGTGCTGGCGCCGCTGGTCAAGACCGGCAAGATGGAAGAGGCAGGCAGCTGGACCGTCGAAGGCATCGGCGAGGACTTCGTGCCGCCGAACTGCGACCTGTCGCTGGTCAGACGCGCCTACACGGTCAACGACAAGGCAAGCATGCTGGCGGTGCGCGACCTGCTTGCCAAGGAAGGCATCCTGGCCGGCTCGTCGTCGGGCACGCTGCTGTCGGCGGCCCTGCGCTACTGCCGCGAGCAGAAGACGCCAAAGCGCGTGGTGACGTTCGTCTGCGACAGCGGCAACAAATATCTATCCAAGGTGTTCGACGACTTCTGGCTCGCCGAACAGGGGCTGGACGAGCGCGAACATCATGGCGATCTCAGCGACCTGGTAGCGCGCTCGCATCGCGAGGGCGGCACGGTGTTTGTCGGGCCCGGCGACAGCCTGCTGACGGCCTATGGCCGGATGCGGCGTGGGGACGTGTCGCAGCTGCCGGTGCTCGAAGACGGCAAGCTCGTCGGTATCGTCGACGAGAGCGACATACTGGCTGTTGTCGAAGGACCCTATGACAGCCGCTGGAACCGCTTCAACGCACCCGTCTCGACCGCCATGGCAAAGGACCTGCACACGCTGCAGGCGAACCAGACACTCGATGCGCTTTTGCCGATCTTCGACCGCAACGAAGTGGCGATCATCTTCGACGGCGAGGAATTTGTCGGGCTGATCACTCGGGTCGACCTCATCAACCATCTCAGGCGGACAAAATGACGACGCAGAAGAACCGGCTGGCATTTTCGACGCGCACCATCCACGGCGGCCAGAGCCACGACCCGACGACGGGTGCGGTGATGGTGCCGATCTACGCCACTTCGACCTATGGCCAGCAGAGCCCGGGCGTGCACAAGGGTTTTGAGTACGCGCGCAGCCAGAACCCGACGCGCTTTGCCTTCGAGCGCGCCATCGCCGACCTCGAAAGCGGCAGTGCCGGCTTCGCCTTTGCCTCGGGGCTCGCGGCCATCGCCACGGTGTTCGAGTTGCTCGATACGGGCGCGCACATCGTTGCCACCGACGACATCTATGGCGGCACGTTTCGGTTGCTGGAACGCGTGCGCAAGCGCTCGGCCGGGCTTCAGGTGACGTTCGTCGACTTCACCGATCTCGCCGCGGTGGAAGCCGCGATACGGCCGGAGACCAAGATGCTGTGGGTCGAAACGCCGACCAACCCGCTGCTGCGTGTCGTCGATCTCGAAGGCGTCGCCGCTTTGGCCAAACGCAAGGGCGTGCTGTCGGTCGCCGACAACACCTTTTGCAGTCCCTATCTGCAGCGGCCGCTGGAGCTAGGGATCGACATCGTCGTGCATTCGACGACGAAGTATCTCAACGGCCATTCCGACATGGTCGGCGGCTGCGTGGTGGTCGGCGACAACAAGGATCTGCGCGACCAGCTGAAATTCCTGCAGAATGCCATCGGCGCGATCTCCGGGCCGTTCGACAGCTTTTTGGCCCTGCGCGGCATCAAGACACTGGCGCTCAGGATGGAGCGTCATTCGCAGAACGGGGCGAAGATCGCGCGCTGGCTGGAAGCGCGCAAGGATGTGCGTCGGGTGATCTATCCCGGTCTCGAAAGCCACCCGCAGCACGCCATCGCCAAGGCGCAGATGTATCATTTCGGCGGCATGATATCGGTCGACCTCGACCGCGATCTCGCCGGCACCAAGCGCTTCCTCGAACGCACGCAGCTGTTCACGCTGGCCGAGAGCCTGGGCGGCGTCGAAAGCCTGATCGAACACCCGGCGCTGATGACGCATGGCTCGATCCCGGCGGAAAAGCGCGCCGAGATCGGCATCTCGGATTCGCTCGTCAGGCTATCGGCGGGCATCGAGGACGGGGATGATCTGATCGCCGATCTGGAGCAGGCGCTGGCGCGATAGTTCGGCCTTTTCGCGGCTGAAGATTGGCGCTGCTTGCGCGGGGTGGTAGCGCGGGAAGTCGCGGCTAGCCCCCTTCCCCCCATGCTTACGGGAGAAGGTCCCGGCAGGCGCATGAGGGGCAGCGCTGCGGCTGGTGCCCCTGCCTCACACGCTCTCGAACCCGACCAAAAACTTGCTGAGCAGCGCGTCGAGCGCCGCCCGCTCCTGCTTGGTCAGCATCGAGACGATCCGCGTCTGCGTCGCGACATGGTCGGTGACGGCGGCGTCGATGGTGGCGAAGCCCTTGTCGGTCAGCGAGACGATGAAGCTGCGGCGGTCGTCGGGGTTGAGCCGGCGTTCGACAAGGCCGGCCTTTTCGAGCTGGTCGACACGGTTGGTCATGGTGCCCGAGGTGATCATCATCGTTGCCGAGAGATCGCCGGGGGACAGCGCGTAAGGCGGCCCCGATCGGCGCAGCGTCGCCAGCACGTCAAAGCTGGCGAAATTCAGCCCGTGCGCGGCGAAGGTCTTATCCATCTCGCGGCCGAGATGCTGCGACACCCTGTTGGCGCGGCCGATAAGCCCCATCGGCGCGACGTCGAGGTCGGGCCGTTCGCGGTTCCACTGGGCAAGAATGTCGTCAACCTGATCCATGGCTCACCATTCCGATTATTTCTCTTGACGTCAAGAGAATATGGATTATCTTGAAGTCAAGATACTCGATGTAAAGAGAGATGCAGCCATGACGACGCGCAACACCGACCTGCTGCTGACGGCAATCGCCCCCGCGATCTGGGGCAGCACCTATATCGTGACGACTGAGTTCCTGCCCGCCGGCTACCCGCTGACGGTCGCCATGCTCAGGGCGCTGCCCGCCGGCCTGCTGCTCCTGCTGCTCGTCCGCCAGCTGCCGCAAGGCATCTGGTGGGCTCGCGTCCTGGTGCTCGGCGCGCTGAACTTCTCGATCTTCTGGTGGCTGCTATTCGTCGCCGCCTATCGCCTGCCGGGCGGCGTGGCAGCGACGGTCGGCGCGATCCAGCCGCTGATCGTCATCCTGCTCGCCCGTGGCCTGCTCGGCGCCCCGATCCGCCCGCTGTCGATCGTCGCGGCCATTGCCGGCATGGCCGGCGTCGCCTTGCTGATCCTGACGCCGAATGCCGCACTCGACCCGATCGGCATCGCCGCAGGTCTCGCCGGTGCCGTGTCGATGGCCGCAGGCACCGTACTGAGCCGGCGCTGGCAGCCGCCCGTTTCGCCGCTGACATTCACCGCATGGCAGCTGACATCAGGTGGTTTGCTGCTGCTTCCGGTTGCGCTGCTGCAGGAACCGTCCCTGCCGGCGCTTTCGACCGCCAACCTGCTCGGTCTTGCCTGGCTCGGCCTGATCGGCGCGGCACTGACCTACATATTGTGGTTCCGTGGTATCGCCCGACTGGAACCGTCGGTGGTGTCGCCGCTCGGCTTCCTCAGCCCGATGACCGCCGTGATCCTTGGCTGGTCGGTGCTCGGCCAGTCGCTCAGCGCGGCCCAGATCTTCGGCATGGTGGTCGTGCTCGGCAGCGTGTGGCTCAGCCAGCGCGCCCAGCAGGCCAAACCGGCACCGGCCAAGCTCGCCACCGCCTGAACAATCGCGCCGCCTGTGGGCGGCGCTCCCATCCCACAACTGAACCGTGCATCACTTCCGGCCGCCGCCGGCAGAAGGAGATTCCCATGCCCAAGATCCTGGTCCTCTATTATTCCGCTTACGGCCATATCGGCGCTATGGCCGAGGCTATCGCCGACGGCGCACGTGAGGCCGGCGCCACCGTCACGCTGAGGCGCGTACCCGAACTGATGGACGAAACAACGATGCGCAAGGCCGGTATCGCCCGGGACGACACACCTGTCGCCACGCCCCGGGAACTTGCCGACTACGACGCCATCGTCTTCGGCACGCCGACGCGCTTCGGCAACATGGCTTCGCAGATGAAGAACTTCATCGATCAGCTCGGCGGGCTTTGGACGCAGAATGCGCTGGTCGGCAAGGTGGCGAGCGTGTTCACCTCGAGCGAGAGCCAGCATGGCGGCCAGGAGCACACGATCCTGTCGATGCATGCCACCTTGATGCATCTCGGCATGGTCACCGTGGGCCTGCCCTATACCTTCCGGGGCCAGACGCGCATGGACGAGATTACAGGTGGCTCGCCCTATGGCGCAACGACGCTTGCCATCAACGCCGACGGCAGTTCGCGGGCGCCCAGCGCCAACGAACTCGCCGGCGCCCGCCATCAGGGCCGCTACATCGCCGAGATTGCCGGACCGCTGGCCGAGAGGCGCATGGAGGCGTCTCGCCAACCCCAAGAATTGGCGGCATAGGTTTGGCCAACTCCTCGACCAGGGCAACGATCGCCGAGCTTCTTGCAACGCTGCCGGCAAAGCCGGCGATCTCCGACTAAGCCGACAGTGGCTGCGGCGCCCTCAGCGGACGCGGCTTGAGATGGCCCAAAAGCGCATCGAGGAAGACCCGCGTCTTCCGCGGCATCAGTTGCCTGCTCGGAAAGACGGCACGCACCATGGCCGGGGCAAGACTCCATGCCGGCAGGATGCGGACGAGTTCGCCGCTCGCCAGATAAGGTCGCGCGAAAAGATCGGGCATCGCCGTTATGCCGGCGCCCGAACGCGCCATGCGGAACAGCAGTTCGTAAGAATTCGCGCAGACCCGTCGTCCCGACATGTCCACAGGAACCGACTGGGCGTCCTTGTTCAGAACCCAATTGACCGGAACACCGTCGGCGAGCAGTACCAGAACATCATGTTGCGCGAGGGCCTCGGGCCCCTCGGGCTGGCCGGCGCGATCCCGGTATTGCGGCGAGGCATAGAGGCCTATGCCGAGGTCGACCAGATGGCGGGTGGTCAACCTGAGGTCCTGCGCTTCGCCACCGATCCGTATGGCGAGATCGAAACCGTCGGCGATGACGTCGACATAACGAGGCGACAGATCCAGTTCGAGCTGGATTTCGCTATATGCCTTGGTGAATTCTGCCAGCATCGGGGCGAGCGAGATGGCGGCAAGGTCGCCGGGCACGGAGACACGCAGCCGTCCCGAAGGGGTCACCTGCCGGTGTTCGGCAACCGCCATCACGGCATCCACCTCATGGATGATCTGTTCGGCGGGGATGAGAATACGCTGGCCCATCTCGGTCAGGAAATTGCGCCGCGTGCTGCGCTGGAGCAGGCGTTCCCCCAGCTGGGCTTCGAGGACTGTGATCCGCCGGGACACCGTTGACTTCGGCAGACCAAGCCGTTCGGCCGCGGCACTGAAGCTTCCCGTTTCCGCAACGCGCGCAAAGATCATCAGGTCGAATGGATCGGGCGTTGTCGGCATGGCGGGGCCTTGATTGGTTCAAGTATGAAACAATCAAACCCATTCCCGCCAATAGCGCAACGACGCGATTGCCGATTAGCTCACCGCTTGGACTTCATAGCTCAACGGGTGCAGACGACGTGACTGTTTCAGCCAACAACCTCATCGCCAAGGCTGTCGTCTGGGAAAGTGCCGTGGGCTGGACCCCCGAATGCCTCGATGAAGGACCTGACATGCTGGTCCGCTATCGCGACGCGGGGTTCTCCTTCCTGTCGCTCACAATCGGCGCCGACTGGGACCGACCGGAGCCGACGTTCCGGCATCTCTCCCAACAAAGGCGCTGGTTCGAACAGCGCGCCCATGATTACCAGCTCATCGAAACCGTGGCCGACATCCGTGCGGCCAAGCAGTCGGGCAAGATGGCGATCGGCCTGCATCTGCAAGGTGCCGGCCCAGCCGCTCACGAGCCCGCGATGATCGACAGCTGGTACCGGCTTGGAATCCGCTGGATGATCGTGGCCTACAACACCCGCAACCCGCTTGGCGACGGCTGCCACGAGCCCTCGGATGCCGGGCTTTCGATGCTGGGCCGTGCCTTCGTGACAGAGGCCAACCGCGTCGGCATGATGCTCGACGCAAGCCATGCCGGCATCAACACGTCGCTCGACATCATCGAGCTGTCGGAAAAGCCGGTGGTGTTCTCGCATTCGAGCGTGCGCGCGCTGAAGAACCACGAGCGCAACATCGACGACGTCCAGATCAAGGCGCTCGCCCGGCGCGGCGGCGTGGTCGGCATCAACTCCATCGGCGCCTTCCTGACCGATGACAACCGTTCGGATGTTCCCGCGCTGATGCGCCATATCGATTACGTCGCCCAGCTCGTCGGGCCCGAACATGTCGGCCTCGGCCTCGACACCGTTTTCTACCAGCCCTTCATGACCAAGCTCTACGACTCCGGTCCGATGATGGCGTTGCGCGGCTATCCGCGTCCGCCCTGGGCCGATGTCAAACCCGAAGTCCTGCCCGAGCTGGTCGAAGCG
This sequence comes from Aminobacter carboxidus, assembly GCF_014863355.1. Classification (GTDB taxonomy): domain Bacteria; phylum Pseudomonadota; class Alphaproteobacteria; order Rhizobiales; family Rhizobiaceae; genus Aminobacter; species Aminobacter carboxidus. Next base: position 326,382 of record NZ_JACZEP010000006.1, read on the forward strand.
CTGGAACGCCATGGCTATTCGGAGACGGCCATACTTGGCGTGCTGGGCGAGAATTTCCTGCGGGTCGCCGAACAGAACTGGCGTCCCTCCATCGTGTAATCCAAACCTTAGGAGCGTGTCGTGAAATTGATGAAGTGGCTGCTCGCTGCAGCCTTGCTCACCGCCGCGAATGGCGCAGCCCGGGCTGACCCGAAACTGGTCGAAATCGCCAGCTTCGGCGAGCACCCGGCGCTCAACCAGGTCGCCGAAGGCTTCAAGGCCCGGATGGGCGAACTGGGCTACGTCGAAGGCAAGGACGTCACCTACGGCTTCCAGCACGCCAATTTCGACCGCAGCCTCGTTCCGCAAATTCTGCAGCAGGTGGAAGCCAAGCATCCGGCGCTGATCCTCGCCATCACCACCGGCCTCAACCAGGCAGCGGTGCGCGGCATTACCGACAAGTCGATCCCGGTCGTGTTCGGCGCGGTCGTCGACCCGGTCGTGGCGGGCATCGTGCCGGATTGGCAGCACGGCTCGGCCTGGAGCACCGGCGCGTCCATGCTACCTGATTTCGATGCTTCCTTGGACTACCTCAAGAAGGTCTTGCCCGGGGTCAAGAAGGTCGGGACCCTGTTCAATCCGGGCGAAGACAACGACACCTCCAACATGGAGTTGATCCACCAGGCGGCCGCAAAGGCCGGGATCGAAATCGTCGGCGTGCCGGTCGACAATCCCAACGACCTGCCCCAGCGTGTCCAGACCTTCGCCGGACAGGTCGACGCTATCTTCCTCATCCAGTCCAACGTGGTGCAGACCTCGGTGCCGGTCGTCGCCCAGGTGGCGCAGCGCATCAAGCTGCCGCTGTTCAACTCGGTCTACGCCCCCGACCTCAAAGACCAGCTCGCCGGTTTCCACGCCATCTCCTACCGCAAGAACGGCGAGCATGCAGCCGATATCGCCGACCGGATCCTCAAGGGCGAGAAGCCGGCCGACATCGCGCCCTATGTTCCCAAGGGCGAAGACTTCGACGCCTATATCAGCCCCAAGGGCCTCGCAGCCGTCGGCCTGACGGTTCCGGAAGCGCTCAAGGACAGCCCATGGCTGCTCAAGTGACAGTGGGCATGCCCCTGCTCGTCTGCGCGGACTTGCGCAAAACCTTCAATGCCGGCCTTGCCGGCGCGCGACCGGCATTGAACGGGGTGGATCTGGCGCTCAATCGCGGCGACTTCGTCGTGATCATCGGCTCGAACGGCGCCGGCAAATCGACGCTGCTCAACACCATCGCGGGTGCAATCGAGCCGGATGGCGGCTCGATCTCGCTGGACTACCAGGATATTACACGCCTCGCACAGCATCGTCGGGCGGGCATGATCGCGCGGGTGTTCCAGGACCCGATGATCGGTACCGCGGCGGCGATGACAATCGAGGAAAACCTGGCCTTGGCCGAACAGCGCGGGCAACGCAGGGGCTTTGGGCGCCATCTCGACGGTGCCAAGCGCGACCGCTACAGAGAGCGGCTCGCCGGCCTGTCACTCGGCATGGAAGACCGGCTGTCGACGCCGGTAGCCCAGCTCTCCGGCGGGCAGCGCCAGGCCTTGTCCCTGATCATGGCGTCGTTGTCGCGACCCTCCCTGCTGTTGCTCGACGAGCATACGGCAGCATTGGATCCGCGCACCGCCGACCTGATCATGGCGACGACCTTGCGGATCGTCGCCGAGCAGTCGCTGACCACGCTGATGGTCACCCACAACATGCGCCAGGCGATCGAGACCGGCAACCGGCTGGTCATGATGGATGCCGGTCGCATCCGCGACGATATCGGCGGCAGCGAGAAGGCAAGACTCACGCCTGCCGATCTCGTCGAGAAGTTCAGAATCGAAAACGACCGCATGTTGCTCGGAACCTGACCAATGGACGTGATCCACGCCTATCTCAATCTCGTGCCGGTGACGCTGTCACAAAGCCTCATCTATTCGTTCCTGGTGCTCGGCATCATGATCCCGTTCCGCTTGCTGAGCTTTCCTGATCTGACCAGCGAAGGTGCATTTCCGCTTGGCGGCTGCGTCTGCGCGACACTTTTGCTGGCGGGATATCCGCCGCTGTTGGCAACCGTGGTCGCGATGCTCGCCGGCGTCGGAGCCGGCGCGGCAACCGCGCTGGTGCATCTACGTTTTCGCATCAATTCGCTGTTGGCCGGCATCCTGGTCTTCACCGCGCTCTACAGCGTGAACATGCGCATTCTCGGCCGTTCGAACATCGCCTTGTTCAACACCGACAACATCTTCACCCAGATCAACCCGGCCATCCTCACCGACGTTCGGCTGCAGGTCGCGACATTCGCCGTGCTGATCGTCGTGGCCCTGGTCGCATTGCGCTGGTACCTGGCCACGCAAGCGGGAGCGGCGCTGCGCGTCATCGGGATCAATCCGGAGCTGGCGCCATCGCTCGGCATCAGCATCTGGACATACACGATCGTCGGATTGGGTGTTGCCTCTGGCCTGACCGCGCTTGGCGGCGCGCTCATCGTGCAATTGCAGGGCTATGCCGATGTCGGCATGGGCACAGGCATCCTGATCAACGGCCTCGCCTCGCTGGTCATCGGCGAAACGATTACCGGACGGCAGACCGTGACCCGGCAATTGCTGGCACCTGTTGTCGGTGCAGTGGTCTATTATCAGCTCGTGTCATTGGCGCTGTCGCTCGGGCTACAGCCAAGCGACCTCAAGGTCGTGACAGCCGGCTTCGTGCTGGTGACGTTGGGCCTTCCCATGCTGCGCGGACGCAGCGCCATGCGCGAAACCATGCGGGCATAAGCGCTGAGCCGCAGCCTGGGCCGACCGCTAGTCGCGGCCGGCCCAGGGCACCAGCCGGAACTCCAGCCGGCGCAGGCCGAATTCGAGCACGAAGGCGACGGCGGCGATGACCAATATGGCCATGACGACGACGTCGGTGACGAGGAATTGCGCCGCCGACTGGATCATGAAGCCGAGGCCGCGCGTCGCAGCCACCAGTTCGGCGGCGACAAGCGTGGTCCAGCCGGCGCCGAGCGCGATGCGCAGGCCGGTGAGGATCGACGGCAAGGCACTGGGCAGGACGACGAAGCGGATGGCTTGCCGGCGCGACGCCCGGGCAGCACTGAGGCGATCCTGCTGGACGCCACGCACGCCGGAGGCCGTCGACAGCGCAATCGGCGCCACCATGGCAATCGCGATGACCAGCACCTTGGCCTCTTCACCAATGCCGAACCAGATGATGATGATGAGCGGCAAATAAGCGAGCGGCGGGATCAGCCGCAGGAACTCGAGCACCGAATCGATGATGCCGCGGCCGATGCGGCTGGCCCCGATGGCAAGGCCGACCGGGATGCCGACCAGCGTTGCTGCCAGCAGTGCTGCAAAGACACGGCCGAGCGAGGCCAGCAGGTGCTGGAGAAGCGTCGCATCGACGAAGCCCTGGCTGGCGACCTTCCAGAACTTGGCGAGCACGTCCTGCGGCGGCGGCAGGAACAGGGGCGCGACCAGCCCGAGCCTGGTGACGAGGGTCCAGGCGAGCAGCGCAACCAGGATCGTGATGACGCTGATCGTGCGCGACGACAGTTCGTGGCGGGGCATTTCGCGGCGCGGCCATGGTGCCGTCGATCGCTCGATTTCGGCAAGCTGGCGCCGGCCACGTTCGACCTGGAGAAGGGTCATGCCGGCTCTCCCTCAAAGATCGCGTCGGCAAGTTCGGCTCGCGCCTCGACGAAGGCCGGATCGGCCTTGATCGAGCGAACGGGCTCGCCGGCGGCATAACGCCGGCTGAAGCCGGCCTCGATGCTTTGGGCAATGCGGCCGGGGTCGGGCGCCATGACGACGACACGGGTGCCGAGCAGCAGCGCTTCCTCGATGCCGTGGGTGACCATCAAGACGCCAAGATTGCCCGGCGCCCAGATGTCGAGCAGCAGCGTCTGCATGCGCTCGCGGGTCAGCGCATCGAGCGCGCCGAGCGGTTCGTCCATCAAAAGGAAGTCGGGTTCGGCGGCGAGCGCGCGGGCCAAGGCCGACGCGCTGGCGCATGCCGCCCGACATCTCCCACACAGGCTTGTCGCCGAGGCCTTCGAGCCGGACACGCTTGCGCAATGCGTTGGCGATGGCGCTACGCTGCCCTGCCGAACGGCAGCCATCGGTCAGACAGCCTCGGAGATCAGACCCTGATGCCGATCTCGTCAGCGGCGGCGATGAAGGCGCGCTTGGCCGCCTCGCGCGTGCGGGTGCCGGCCAAGGCTGCGGAGACCGTTTCGACCGCCTCGCGGTAAAGCGGGCCGCTGCGCTTGGCATGCGGCCAGTCGACCAGCGCTTCATAAGCACCCTTGACGGTCGCCACCTCGCGCTGGGTGCTTTCCGCCCCGATGCGGATCTGGACGGGGCTATCGAAGAGCATGCGATCCATGGCGATCCTCCGAGGTTGATTGCGTCCAACAACGCTCCGAAGCAACTCGGGTTCCCTGGCTGCGGCGTAGCACACGCCGCTTCTTCGCCCCGTTACGTTCCGGCGCCAGTGGGGGTCGCAAGGCGTTGCCGGATCGCCTGGGGCATCGTAGCTTGTTGGCGAAGCGATTTGGGGGTGCACATGCGATCCACGAACCCAATCACCGCAGGCATGCCGGGCAAGATGCCGGCATACGCCCCTCCCAAACGACACCTCACCGCCCTCGCTTTTTGCCTGCTGCTGCCCGTCACCGCCTGCCAGAAGCAGGAAGCGGCGGAACGGCAGCCGATCGTCGTGCGCTCGGTCGAGGTGAAGCTGTCCGACTATGCGCCGTCGACGTCGCTGACCGGTGTCATTGCCGCGCGGACGCTGAACAATCTGTCGTTTCAGGTCGGTGGCCGGGTCGCCGAACGTAGCGTCGACATCGGCCAGCGCGTGACCAAGGGCCAGGTTCTGGCCCGGCTCGACCCGCGGGAGCAGCAGTCGGATGTGCGGGCGGCTCAAGCCAGCCTCTACGCCGCGCAGGCGCAGCTCAAGCAGGCCACTGCCGCATTCGACCGGCAAAAGACGCTGCTTGCCCAAGGCTTCACCACCCGGCGCGACTACGACCAGGCCGATCAAGCGCAACGCGTCGCCCAAAGCGGTGTGGAAGCAGCACAAAGCCAGATGGGCAACGCCGAGGACCGGCTGACCTATACCGAGCTGAAGGCCAGCGCCGACGGCGTGGTGACGGCGCGGACGATCGAGGTCGGCCAGGTGGTGCAGGCGGCGCAGACGGTTTTCACCGTCGCCGAGGACGGCGACCGCGACGCCGTTTTCAATGTCGACGAGGCGCTGGTGGCGCGCAACCCGGTGGCGCCCGACGTGATGATCGCGCTGATTTCGGACCCGCGCATCAAGGCCCCGGGGCAGGTGCGCGAGGTGTCGCCGGCGGTCGATCCGGCATCAGGCTCGATCCGGGTCAAGGTGATGGTGCCTAACACGCCGATCGAGATGCCGCTGGGGGCGGCGATAACAGGCACGATCGTGTCGAAGCCTCAGCCGGCAATCGTGCTGCCCTGGCAGGCGCTGATGTCGGATGCGGGCAAGCCGGCGGTCTGGACCATCGACCCCGCGACAAAGGCGGTGGCGCTGGCGGCGATCGAGGTGCAATCATTCGCCTCGGGCGTCGTCGTCGTGGCCAAGGGACTGGAGGTCGGACAATCGGTCGTCGCCCAGGGCGGCCAGTTGCTCAGTCCCGGCCAGGTGGTGGAGGTGGCGCCATGAGACCGAAGACAAGCATGTTCGCCCTCGTGTCGCTGCTCGCGCTTGCCGCCTGCAGCGAAGCCGACGCCCCGCCTCCCGAAGTCATCCGGCCGGTGCTGTCGACGGTCGTCGAACCGCATGGCCAGACCGCGCAAGGCTTTGCCGGCACGATCCAGCCCGAATTCTCTGCCGATCTCGCCTTCCGCCTGCTCGGGCGGCTAGTGGCGCGCGACGTCGGCGTCGGCGACATGGTGGCGAAAGGCGAGACGCTGGCGGCGATCGACCCGCTGGCGCTCGAGCTGGCAGCGCAGGCGGCGCGCGCGGATCTCTCGACCGCCGAAGCGCAATTCGCCAATGCGGCTGCCAGCGAAGAACGGCAGCGTAGCTTGCTGGCCGAAGCAAACACCTCTCAGGCGGTCTACGATTCGGCCAAGCAGTCACTGGATTCAGCGGCGGCCAATGTGGAACGGGCGCGCGCCGCACTGGCCAAATCGGAAGAGCAGCTCGGCTATGCCAGGCTGTTCTCCGACTTCGACGGCATCGTCACCGCGGTCGGCGCTGAGGTCGGCCAGACGGTCTCACCGGGACAGATGGTGGTGACGGTGGCGCGCTCGGACGCCCGCGAGGCAGTCGTCGACGTTCCCGACCAGATGGCGATCAGTCTCCGCGACGGCGACGAATTCGAGGTGGCGTTGCAGATGCTGCCCTCGCTGCGGGCCAAGGCCCATGTCCGCGAGATCGCGCCACAGGCGGACGCGGCGACGCGCACGCGCCGGGTGCGGCTGGTGCTGAGCGAGCCGCCGACAGCCTTCCGCCTGGGCTCGACGGTGACGGCGACCAGGGTGTCGTCGGCAAGCGAGACCATCGACCTGCCGATTTCGGCATTGCTGGAAAAGGGCGGCAAGAGCTTCGTCTGGGTGGTCGACCCCAGCGCGTCGACAGTCTCCATGCAGGGCGTGGAGGTGATGGCAAAGGCTAGCGAAAGCGTCACCGTGGACGGCTTGAAGGCCGGAACACGGGTGGTGACAGCTGGGGTCAACAGCCTCGCAGAAGGCCAGAAGGTCCGCATTCCGGAGGGGGCATAGCGTGAAGGGTTTCAATCTTTCCGACTGGGCGCTGAACCATCGTTCCCTGGTCTGGTATTTCATGCTGATCTTCACCGTCGCCGGCGTTTTCGCCTATCTCAATCTCGGCCGCGAGGAAGACCCCAGCTTTACCATCAAGACGATGCTGATCCAGGCCAACTGGCCGGGCGCCTCGGTCGACGAAACGACAAGGCAGGTGACCGACAGGATCGAAAAGAAGCTCGAGGAGCTGGAAAACCTCGACTTCAGCCGCAGCGTGACGACAGCCGGCCAGACCATCATCTTCGTCAATCTCAAGCCCACCACCAAGGCGCGCGACGTGGTCCCGACCTGGGTGCAGGTCCGCAACATGGTCAACGACCTCAGGCCGAACTTCCCGCAAGGGGTGCAAGGGCCGTTTTTCAACGACCGCTTCGGCGACGTGTTCGGCAACATCTATGCCTTTACGTCGGACGGGCTGTCGATGCGCCAGCTGCGCGACTATATCGAGATGGTGCGCACGCGCATCCTGACCATCCCCAACGCCGGCAAGGTCGAACTGATCGGCGCGCAGGACGAGGTCATCTATCTCGAATTCTCGACGCGCCAGATCGCGGCACTCGGGCTCAACCAGCAGGCGGTCGTCGCCAGCCTGCAGGCACAGAACGCGGTGTCGCCGTCGGGTGTCATCCAGGCTGGACCGGAGCGCATCGCGGTGCGCGTCGGCGGCCAGTTCGCCTCCGAGGAGAGCCTGAAGGCGATCAACCTCAGGGTCAACGACCGCTTCTTCCGGCTGAGCGACGTCGCCACCATCAGCCGTGGTTATGTCGACCCGCCGACATCTTTGTTTCGCGTCAATGGCGAGCCGGCGATCGGGCTCGCCATCGGCATGAAGCCGAACGCCAACCTGCTCGAGTTCGGCGAAGCGCTGAAGGCCCTCATGACGCAGGTGACCGGCGAGTTGCCAGTCGGCATCGGCGTGCACCAGGTCGCCGACCAGCCTGTCATCGTCGAGCACGCGGTGTCGGGCTTCACCCGCGCGCTGTTCGAGGCGGTCGCCATCGTGCTCGCTGTCTCCTTCATCAGCCTCGGCATGCGTGCCGGCTTCGTGGTGGCGCTGTCGATCCCGCTGGTTCTGGCGATCACCTTCCTGGTCATGGCCTATATGGGCATTTCGCTGCAGCGCATCTCGCTGGGCGCGCTGATCATCGCACTCGGCCTGCTTGTCGATGACGCGATGATCGCCGTCGAGATGATGGTGGCCCGGCTGGAAGTGGGTGACTCGCTTAGAAAGGCCGCCACCTACGTCTACACCTCGACCGCGTTTCCGATGCTGACCGGCACGCTGGTGACGGTCGCCGGCTTCATCCCGATTGGCCTCAACACCAGCCAGGCCGGTGAGTACACCTACACGCTGTTCGTGGTCATCGCCGTGTCACTGCTGCTGTCCTGGATCGTGGCGGTGCTGTTTGCGCCGCTGCTGGGCGTGACGCTGCTGCCGGCGACGATGAAGAAACATAACGAGCGCCCAAGCCGCTTTGCATCGGGCTTCTCGCGCCTGCTGCGTCTCGCCGTGCGCCGGCACTGGCTCACCATTGTCGCCACCGTCGTCGCCTTCGTGCTGTCGGTGGTGGGGCTGACCTTGGTGCAGCAGCAATTCTTCCCGCCGTCCGACCGGCCCGAGCTGATCGTCGACTGGAACCTGCCGCAAAACAGCTCGATCGCCGAGACCCGGGCTCAGATCGAGCGCTTCGAGGAAGTGGCGCTGAACGGCAACGCCGACATCGACCACTGGAGTTCCTATATCGGCCAGGGCGCGGTGCGTTTCGTGCTGGCCTATGACGTGCAGCCGGCCAACCCCTATTTCGGCCAGACCGTGATCGTGACCAAGGACCTCGAAGCACGCCACAGGGTGCAGCCGGCGATCGAAAAGATCCTGCGCGAGCAGTTTGTCGGCACCGATACCTACGTCAAGACGCTGGAACTCGGCCCGCCGGTGGGCCGGCCGGTGCAGTACCGCATCAGCGGCCCCGAGGTGCAGACGGTGCGGACGCTGTCGCAGCAGCTCGCCGGCGTCATTTCGGCCAACGCCAAGCTGCAGGCGCCAGGCTTCGACTGGAACGAGCCGGAGCGCGTGCTGAAGGTCGAGGTGCTGCAGGACAAGGCGCGACAGCTCGGCATCACCTCCGAAGACATCGCCAGCGCCATGAACAGCGTTGTCGGCGGCGTGGCGATCACCCAGGTGCGCGACGCCACCTACCTGATCAATGTCGTGGTGCGGGCCCAGGATGCCGAACGCGGCTCGATCGAAACGCTGCGCAACCTGCAAATCCCGACCGGAGGCGGCGAATCCATCCCACTCGCGACGGTTGCCGACTTCCGCTACGAGATCGAGCAGCCGACGGTCTGGCGCCGCAGTCGCCTGCCCACCATCACCGTCAAGGCGGGCATGGTCGGCAACGCCCTACCCGACACGGTGGTCGCCGAACTCAAGCCATCGATCGACGACTTCGCTGCCAAGCTGCCCGACGGCTACACGGTGGTGACAGGCGGCTCTGTCGAGGAAAGCGCCAACAGCCAGGGACCTATCATCGCCGTAGTGCCACTGATGCTGTTCATCATGGCAACCGTGCTGATGCTGCAGTTGCAGAGCTTCCAGCGGCTGTTTCTGGTGGTGGCTGTCGCACCGCTCGGCCTGATCGGCGTGGTGGCGGCATTGCTGCCGACGGGCCAACCGCTTGGCTTCGTTGCGATCCTGGGCGTTCTGGCACTGGTCGGCATCCTGATCCGCAACTCGGTAATCCTGATCGTGCAGATCGAGGAGCTGATATCAACGGGCACCGACCGGTGGCACGCGGTGATCGAGGCGTCGGAACACCGCATGCGGCCAATCGCGCTGACCGCCGCCGCCGCCAGCCTGGCGCTGATCCCGATCGCGCGCGAGGTGTTCTGGGCGCCGATGGCCTATGCGATGATGGGCGGCATCCTGGCCGGCACGGCGATCACCCTGCTGTTCTTGCCGGCACTGTATGTCACCTGGTTCAGGCTCAAGGAACCTGATGAAGGCGACAACGCCACGACCGAAGCGATGGAGCCGCCGGCCGCATAGAGGCTGCCGGCTTAAGCTATCAGTGCAGGCCGCCGACGCCGAGCAGGCGCTCGACCACTTCAGGCTGGCCGGCGAGTTCCGCCGGCGTGCCCGACCAGGCAATGCGGCCACGCTCGAGGATGATGGCGCGGTCGGCGAAATCGAGCGCGCTCTGGATACGCTGTTCGACGAGGATCACAGTCATCTCGCCACCCGAGGCGAGCTGCGAGAAGGCCGCCATCAGCTCTTCGCAGATCACCGGCGCCAGACCTTCCAACGGTTCGTCGAGCAACAGCACGGTCGGCTTGCCCAAAATGGTGCGGGCCGTCGACAGCATCTGCTGCTCGCCGCCTGAGAGCTGGGAGCCGAGGTTCCTGCGCCGCTCCTTGAGCCGCGGAAACATTTGATAGGCTTCCTCGATGGCCGCGCGGTCGCGGCCCTTGAGCCCGACGAAAAGGTTTTCCTCGACGGTGAGCGAGGGAAAGATGCAGCGCGCTTGCGGCACGTAGCCGAGGCCGCTGCGGGCACGCGCCGAGCTTTCCTGGCTGCTCATGTCGGTGCCGCCGAGGCGGATCGAGCCGCCATAACGCTTGGTCTGTCCGGCGATGGTGGCGAGCAGCGTCGTCTTGCCCATGCCGTTGCGGCCGAGCACGGCAAGCCGCGCACCGGCCGGCACTGCGAACGACACATTCTCCAGCACACGCGTCGGGCCGTAGCCGGCGCTCAGGTCGGCGACTTCAAGCGGCGCTGCGGTCATTGGCGTAGCTTCCGAGATAGGCTTCGCGGACGCGCGCATCCCTGGTGACGTCACCGGGCGAACCGTCGAAGATGACAGCACCTGCGGCGAGCACGATGACGCGCTTGGCAAAGCGGAAAACGAGATCCATGTCGTGCTCGATCATCAGCACGGCAAGGTCGGCGGGCAGGCCAGCAAGGGCGACCTCGATGCGCGGGGTGTCGCTCTGCGGCACGCCGGCGGCGGGCTCGTCGAGCAGCAGCACCTTGGGCTTGAGCGCCAGGGCCAGCGCGATCTCGAGGAGGCGCTGCTGGCCGTAGGCGATCTCGGCGACCTTGCGGGTAGCGATATGGTCGAGGCCAAGCGTGCGCAGCAGTTCGGCGACCTCGGCCATGACATCTGCCTTGGCCTGGTAGTGGCCGAAGATCGCGCCGGTGCGCCCGGTGCGCTGCATGACGGCGAGCGCCAGATGCTCTTCCGGCGTCATGTCGGGGAACAGGCGCGTCACCTGAAACGAGCGCACGAGACCCTGGCGCACGCGCGGCACAGGCCCGAGTGCCGTGACGTCGTTGCCGGCGAGCACAACCTTGCCGGAATCGGGTTCGAGATGCCCGGTGACCAGATTGACGAAGGTGGTCTTGCCAGCGCCGTTGGGGCCGATCAGGGCGACGCGGTCGCCGGGGTTCATGGTGATCGAGATGTTTTGCGTGACGGCAAGGCCGCCGAACGCCTTGTTGAGGTTTTCGACCTGGAAGACCGCGCTCATTTGGCGTTTCCCCTGAAGCGCTCGACGAACGAAAGCCCCGTGCCATAGAGGCCACGCGGCGCAAACAGCACCACGGCGATCAGCAGGGCGCCGACGATGGTCAGCCAGTGGAACGGATTGGCCGCCGAGACGAAATCCTCGAACCACATGAAGCTGACGGTGCCGATCAGCGCGCCATAGAGCGAGCCGGTGCCGCCAAGCACCAGCATCACCAGTGCTTCGGCCGACAGCGTGAAGCTGAGCGAGTCGAGGCCGACGACCTGGGTCGAGATGGCGTTGAGCGCGCCGCCCGTGCCCGCCACCGCACCCGAGATGACGTACATCTTGAGCAGCGTGCCCTGTACCGAAGCGCCCATGGCGCGGATGCGGATCGGGTCTTCCTTGATGCCGCGGCAAAGCATGCCGAAGGGCGAACGGGTGATCAGGCGCAGCACGATGAAGGTGATGACCACCAGCGCCACGGCAAAGCCATAGGCGGTGCGGCCCCAGAGATCGAAAGCGAAGATGCCGAACACCGGATCGGGCGTGATGCCGGACAGGCCGTCGCTGCCGCCGGTGTAGGCCGAGGCCTTGTTGGCGGCTTCGTGGAACAGATGGACGACGGCGATGGACAGCACCAACTGCGCCAGCCCATGGCCGCGCAGGATGACCGCACCGGAGACGACGCCAGCGACAGCACCGCCAACAGCACCAACGACGACCATCAAAAGCGGATCGGTGATGCCGAAATGGACAGCAGCGATGCCCGAGGCGTAGGCGCCGGCGCCGAAGAGTGCGGCATGGCCAAGGGTGGCTATGCCGCAAAAACCGGTGACGAGATCGATCGACAGCACCAAAAGGGCAACGCCGAGGATGCGGGTCAGCAGCGCCAGATTGTTGGGAAACAGGAAGTAGCCGATGGCGGCGACCACCAGGATGACGGCGAGGCCGACGAGGTCGCGCACCAGCCAGTTCGGCCGTGTCGACCGCGCCGGCGTGCTGGCGGAGATGTTTTCGATCGACGCCATCTACCTGCTCCTGCCCAGCAGGCCGCGCGGGAAGACGCAGACGATGGCGATGACGGCGAGGTAGAAAAAGAACTCGCCATATTCCGGCAGAAGGTAGCGGCCTGTGGTGTCGATGGCGCCGAGCAGCAGGCAGGCAAGCAGCGCGCCGGGGATGGAGCCGGCGCCGCCGACCGAGACGACGACTAGGAAGGTGACCATGTAGCGCAGCGCGTAATAGGGCTCGATGGGCAGGAGTTCGGCGCCGACGATGCCACCAAACGCAGCGAGGCCGACGGCGACCGCGAAGCTGACCGCATAAACGATCCTGGTGCGCACACCGAGCGAGGCGGCCATGGCGGCATTGTCGACAGAGGCGCGCAGCTTGACGCCGAACGAGGTCCTTTCGATCAGGTACCAGAGCGCTGCGGCAACGGCGACACCGCAGGCGATGGCGAACAGCTTGTGGGCGGCAATCGAGCGGAAGCCGAGATCGACCGGACCGCGCAGCGTCTCGGGCAGCGGAATGGTCTTAAGCGTCGGGCCGAAGACATAGTTGGCGATGCCGATGACGCAGAAGGTGATGCCGATCGTCATCAGCACCTGGGTGAGTTCGGGCGCGCCATAGATGCGGCGGTAGAGGAAGCGCTCGACCGGGATGGCGATGATGATGGTGCCGACCACGGCGACAAGGATCGCAACCCCATAGTCGAAGCCGAGCATCTGGGTGGCATAAGACGCGATGTAGCCGCCGATCATGGCGAAGGCGCCATGGGCGAGGTTGACCACGCGCATCAGGCCCATGGTCACTGAAAGTCCGATCGAGATGACGAACAGCACCATGCCATAGGCAAGGGCGTCGATCCCAACGCTGAGAACGGTTTGCATCGTGTGATCCAGCAGCAGCCCGGACGCTTTTGGCATCCGGGCCCTGTCGTTGGCGTAACGCTGTTACTTCAAGGCGGCAAGGCCGGGGTCGCCCTGCTTCTCGAAGGTCGCGATTTCCTTGTTGTAGTAGGAACCGTCCTCGGCCTTGGCGACTTCGCGCAGATAGATGTTCTGCGTGATATGGCGGCTTTCGGCATCGATCGAGACCGGGCCGCGCGGGCTCTCCCAGGCGAGACCCTTGACCGCATCGACGGCCTTCTGGGCATCCTGTTTGCCGCTGGTCGCCTCGATCATCTTGTAGATGACATGCATGCCGTCATAAGCGCCGACCGAAGGGAACGACAGTTCGGCCGGGTTGCCGATCGCCTTGCGCGCGGCTTCGACGAATGTCTTGTTTTCGGCCGAGTCGTGCGAGACGGCGTAGTGGAAGGTGGTCAGCAGGCCGGCGGCCGCGTCGCCGAGTGCCGGCAGGTCGGATTCCTGTGTCAAGTCGCCAGGGGCGAGGAACTGCACGCCGGCCTTGGCCAGGCCGTTCTCGTTGTAGGCCTTGACGAAGCCGAGCGTCGTCGGCCCCGACGGCAGGAAGGCGAAGACGGCATCGGCACCGGAATCCTTGACCCGCTGCATGATCGGGCTGAAGTCGTTCGTCGACAGCGGCATGCGGATGGAATCGACGACCTCGCCACCTTCAGCGGTGAAGGTGGTCTTGAAGGCGTTTTCGGAATCGACGCCCGGGCCGTAGTCGGAGACGACAGTGATGACCTTCTTGACACCGCGCTCCTTGGCGACCTTGGCCATCGGCGCTGAAGTCTGCCAGGTGGTGAAGGAGGTGCGCACGACCAGTGGGCTCTTGGTGACGATCGCCGAAGTGGCGGCGTTCATGACGACCAGCGGCACGTTGGCCTGCTCGAGCAGCGGGGTGACGGCCATGGCGTCAGGGGTGAAGTAGAAGCCGGCGAGATACTGCACGCCTTCCTTGACCACCAGTTCCTGGGCCAGCGCCTTGGACTGGGCCGGGTCGGCAGCTGGCAGGTCGCGGTAGACGATCTCGATGTCGTCGTCGCCGACCTTGGCGCCGTTGAGCGCCATCCAGGCGTCGATGCCGGCCTTGAAATTCTTGCCCTGGATGGCGAATGGGCCGGAGAACGGACCGACGACACCGACCTTGATGGTATCGGCGAAAGCGGTGCTGGAAAGCGCGAGGACCGCGAGTGCGGCCAGAATGGACGTCTTCAATTTTTCCTCCCTATGAACGGGTCCACACTGTCGAACATGCTGGTCCCGGTATCTCCTGTGCCGCCAAGTGTCATGCTCGAAACGGTAATGTAAAATGAAAAGAATCGAGCAAACCATAACCTGACGGGTATGCAATTCTGCTAATAGGGCAGCCCGACATAATTCTCCGCAAGCGCGGCGGAAGCGGCCTGGGAGTGCACGAGATAGTCGAGTTCGGCCTCCTGGATGCGCTGGCCAAAATCGTCGGTGTCGCGGAAACGGTGCAGCATGGTGGTCATCCACCAGGAGAACCGGACCGCCTTCCAGACGCGTGAAAGTGCGCGTGCCGAATAGGTGTCGATGCCGGCCCGCGACTTGTCCTGATAGAACTCGCGCAGGCCCCAGTAGAGATAGCGCACGTCGCTGGCGGCGAGGTTGAGGCCCTTGGCGCCGGTGGGCGGCACGATGTGGGCGGCATCGCCGACGAGGAACAAGCGACCAAAGCGCATCGGCTCGGCGACGAAGGAGCGCAACGGGGCGATCGACTTCTCGAAGGACGGGCCGGTAACGACGCGCTCGGCGGCCTCCGGCGGCAGGCGGCGGCGCAGCTCGTCCCAGAAGCGGTCGTCGCTCCAGCCCTCGACATGATCGTCGAGCGGGCACTGCACGTAGTAGCGGCTGCGATGGGTCGAGCGCATCGAGCACAGCGCAAAACCCCTGGGATGGTTGGCGTAGATCAGCTCGTGATCGGCCGGCGGCACTTCTGCCAGGATGCCGAGCCAGCCGAACGGGTAAGCGCGCTCGTAGGTCTTGATCGCGCCTTCGGGTGCTGACCTGCGGCTGACGCCATGGAAACCGTCGCAGCCGGCGATGAAATCGCAATCGATGCGATGGGTAGTACCGTCCTTCTCATAGGTGACGTAAGGCGCGTCGCTGTCGAAGGCGTGCGGCATTACATTCTTGGCGTCGTAGATATTGGTCAGGCCATCGGCAGCGCGCTTATCCATCAGGTCGTGGGTCACCTCGGTCTGGCCGTAGACGGTGACGCGCTTGCCACCGGTCAGCTCGGTAAGGTCGATGCGATGCAGCCGGTTGTCGAACGCGAGCGAGATGCCCTCATGCGGCAGGCCCTCGGCACGCATGCGGGCGCCGGCGCCAGCCTCGTCGAGCAGGTCGACCATGCCTTGTTCGAGCACGCCGGCACGGACACGGCCAAGCACGTAGTCGCGGTCGACACGCTCAAGAATGACATTGTCGATGCCGCTGTTGGCGAGCAGTTGTCCGAGCAGAAGGCCCGATGGCCCGGAGCCGATGATGACCACTTGTGTACGCATCTTACGTCCTTCTACCGGCACGGCCCGAGTTCGAACGCCAGCATCGTGCTGCCAGCGCTCCAGGCGTCTGGTTGATTGCGCCGCCGGCTATTTGTCTTGCCGCGCGCCTATGCTTTCTATCTGGCCGGCGAGCGACGCCGCTTGCCCGAGCGACGCCGCAGCCGCCACAACCATCTGCGGCAGGAGCAGCCATTCCAGCGTCCACGCAGCGCCCGAACGCTCCTGTTCGTGCACCAGCGCGTGGTGCATGCCCGACAGCTGCGTCGCATTGAAACAAGCGAGCGTGACAAGCACCTCGGCCGCGACCGGGTTCTGCTTGTGCGGCATCGCCGACGAGCCGCCTCCGCCAACGAGCGCAATTTCCGAGCCGTCCTGCGCCATCAGGGCGACATCCTGGCCGAACTTGCCGAGGCTGCCGGTGACGAGCGACAGAAGCCCGGCGAAATCGGCGAGACGGTCGCGCTGGCTGTGCCATTGCGGCGCGTCGCCAAGACCGAGCCTTTGCGCCAGCGACCCGCGCACCGCCGCTGCCTTGTCGCCCAGCTTTTCCAGCGTGCCGGCGGCACCGCCGAACTGGACGACGAGAAGTTCGGGGCGGATCGCCGCCAGCCGGGCGCGATGACGCTGCAGCGGCGCAAGCCAGGACGAGACGCGGTCGGAAACAGTGATCGGGATCGCCGCCTGCATGCGGGTGCGCCCTATCAACGGGCGGGTGCCGAAACGGGTTTGGAGCACATCAAGCCTTGCGACTACATCGGCGAGCAGAGCGTCGAGACGCTCGACCACCGGCTTCAGCCGCAGCACCAGTGCCGTGTCGATGACATCCTGGCTGGTGGCGCCGAAATGGACCTTGTCGCCATGGGGCTCGCCGACCGCACCACGCAGTTGGCGCACCAGATCGGGCACGACGACGCCATCGCGGGCAACGGCTGCACCGAGTGCCCCCATGTCGGGCCTGAACGAGGTGATGGCGGCAGCGATGGCAGCCGCAGCCTCCAGGCCGATCACGCCCGCGTCGGCCTCGGCCTCGGCCAGCGCACGCTCGAAGGCGAGCATCGCCGCAATCTCCGCATCGGCGGAGAACTGGCGCGCTGTCTCGGCGTCTGCCAGCAGGCCGGAAAGGAACGGATGATCGAAGGGCGATACGGTCATGGGATGTGATCAGATGTCGAAGAACACCGTTTCCTTTTCGCCCTGGAGATGGATGTCGAAGACGTAGGCATCGCCTTGCCGCTCGGCGATCAGGGTCGGCACGCGGACACGATGCTCGATGCGGGCGAGCACCGGATCCTCGGCATTGGCAGCTTCTTCGTCGGCAAAATACATGCGTGTGTTGAGCCCAAGATTGATGCCGCGGGCGACGATCCAGAAGCTGACATGCGGCGCCATCAGCACGCCGGGCTTGTAAGGCACGCGGCCCGGCTTGATCGATTGGAACAGACATTCGCCTGTCGTCATGTCGGTGGCCTTGCGGCCCCAGCCGGTGAAGTTGGGATCGGCGGTCCCCCGGATTTCGGTCGGCGAGTTGTAGAGGCCGGCGCTGTCTGCCTGCCAGATCTCGACCAGCGCATCCTTGAGTGGCGTGCCGGTGCCGTCGAGCACGCGGGCGCGGATGCCAATGCGCTCGCCCAGGGTCTTGTCGTTGACCATCTCGTCGCCGAGATCCCTGGCGATAACGCCCGAAATGCCAGAGAAGTTCGGCGTCAGGCCGATATGGACGTAAGGACCGGCGGTCTGCGAGGGGCTTTCCTTGAGCCGGTTGAGCGACTGGACCATCAGTTGCCCTCCAGGCGGTTTTCGAACACCGAGGAACGGCGGCCACGCAGCACGATGTCGAACTTGTAGGCGCGCGCATCCATCGGGATCGTTGCCTGCATGTCGAGCGCCGCAACCAGCATTTCGACCGCAGCCTTGTCTGGAATGGTCCGCACGATCGGGCACTGCCAGATCATCGGGTCGCCCTCGAAATACATCTGGGTGATCAGGCGCTGGGCGAAGCCGTGGCCGAAAACCGAGAAATGGATGTGGGCCGGGCGCCAGTCGTTGACACCGTTCGGCCAGGGGTAGGCGCCCGGGCGGATGGTGCGGAAGGCGTAAGCGCCGTCCTCGTCGGTAATGGTGCGGCCGCAGCCGCCGAAATTGGGATCGAGGGCGGCGATGTAACCCTCCTTCTTGTGGCGATAGCGCCCGCCGGCATTGGCCTGCCAGAACTCCAGCAGAGCGCCCGGCACGCCGTTGCCGCGCTCATCGAGCACGCGGCCATAAACGATGATGCGCTCACCGATGGCACTTTCGCCCGGCTTGGCGAAATTGTGGATCAGGTCGTTATCGAGCGCGCCCAGAATGCCGTGACCGAAGACCGGACCGGTGATTTCGGAAATGGTGTTGTCGAGCGACAGCAGCGCCTTCTCAGGCGAGCGCAGCACCGAGGTCTTGTAGTCAGGCGTGAGGCCCCGCGGGTGCCAGGAGCGGTCACGCTGGAAGAAAGCGCCGATCTCGGGGGGATGCTTGGTCTCAGCGCTCATCGGAATTGCCCGCATCCATGTCGGCGAAAACCTGCTTGGCGATCTTGATGGCACGGTTCGCCGCCGGCACGCCGGCATAGATCGCGACATGCAGGAAGGTCTCGCAGATGTCGTCGCGCGATGCCCCGGTGTTGGCTGTGGCGCGCACATGCATCGCCACCTCCTCGTCGTGGCCGAGCGCTGCCAGCAGCGCCAGCGTGACCATCGAACGCTCGCGCTTGCTCCAGGTCGGCCGCGCCCAGACCGTGCCCCATGCCGATTCGGTGATCAGCTCCTGGAACGGCCGGTCGAAATCGGTCGCGGCCGCTTCGGCGCGGTCGACATGGGCGTCGCCGAGCACCTGACGTCGGACGGCGAGACCTTCGCGATATCTGGCCGAAGCGGTCGCATTCATTGTCAGTTCACTCCAGTGGAAGGCGGGCAACGAAGCGCTTGATCAGGGCGACGAGCTCGTCGGGCTTTTCGACGCAAGGGATATGACCGGCGCCGTCGATGATCTTGAAGCGCGAGCCGGGGATGAGGTCGGCCAAGGCGCGCACCACCGCCGGCGGGGTCGAGCCGTCCTGGTCGCCGACGACGCAGAGCGTGGGAACCGCGATCACCTTGGCGGCTTCGGTATAATCGGCATCGCGCAGTGCCGCGCAGGTGCCGGCGTAGCCGGCGAGCGGCTGGCGCTCCACCATGTTGCGGTAGCCTGTCAGGTCGGCCTTGCGCTGTGCATGGAACTCGGGCGTGAACCAGCGTTCGAGGATGGTGTCGGTGATCGCAGCGATGCCATCCTTTTCGACAGCGGCGATGCGGGCGTTCCACAGCTCGGCGGTGCCGATCTTGTTGGCGGTGTCGCAGAGGATGAGCGCACTGACCAGATCGGGACGCCTGGCATACAGCCCCTGCGCGACGAGCCCGCCGACCGACAGGCCACAGACGATGGCGCCCTTGACGTTGAGGTGATCGAGCAGGCCAACGAGATCACCGACGTGATCCTCGATCGAATAGGGAGAGGCGCCGATATCCGACAGGCCATGGCCGCGCTTGTCGTAGGTGACGATGGGAAAGTCGCCGGCAATGCGGACGATGACATCACGCCAGATGCGGAAATCGGTGCCGAGCGAATTGACGAAGACGAAGACCGGCTTGTCCGCGGGCCCGCCGATGAGCTGGTGGTGCAGCGTGACGCCGCCGATGTCGATAAACTGCACTCGAAATTCTCCTCGCAATGACAGTGAATGAGATGTTTGGTTTGGTAAAATGATATTTTGTGGCCTTCTCTTAACTCCACGGTTATGAAAAGCCTATGATCGAAAGCCGTGTCAGGTTCCGCCATCTCCAGACCTTCCTAGAAGTCGCGCGCCAGAAAAGCGTGGTCAAGGCGGCCGGGCTGCTCAATGTCAGCCAGCCGGCAGTGACCAAGACGATCCGCGAACTGGAAGAGGCGCTCGGCGTCAGCGTGTTCGAACGCGATGGCCGCGGCATCAAGATCACGCGCTCGGGCGAAATCTTCATGCAGCATGCCGGCGTGGCGATCACCGCGCTGCGCCAGGGCATCGATTCGGTCGCCAATGCGCGCGCCGAAAGCGGGCCGCCGATCCGCATCGGCGCGCTGCCGACGGTCTCCGCGCATATCATGCCACGCGCCATGAGCCTGTTCCTTGGTGAGAATACCGGTGCCACCATCAAGATCGTCACCGGCGAGAACGCCGTGCTGCTGGAACAGCTCAGGCTCGGCGAACTCGACATCGTCGTCGGCCGCCTCGCCGCGCCCGAAAAGATGACCGGTTTCTTCTTCGAGCACCTCTATTCAGAACAGGTGGTGTTCGTCGTCCGCGCCGGCCACCCGCTGCTCAAGGGTGACACCGACGTGTTCGAGCGGCTGGGCGAGTTCCCGCTTCTGATGCCGACGCGCGGCTCGATCATCCGGCCCTTCGTCGAGCGCTTCTTCATCACCAATGGCGTGGCCTCGATCCCGACCGAGATCGAGACCGTGTCGGACGCATTCGGCCGCGCCTTCGTGCGTCAGAGCGATGCGATATGGATCATCTCGCATGGTGTGGTCAGCGACGAGATCAAGGCCGGAACGCTGAAGATGTTGCCGGTGGACACGAGCGAAACGCGCGGGCCGGTGGGACTGACAATGCGCACCGACACGCAGCCCTCGGCGGCGTTTTCGATCCTGCTCAAGACCATCCGAGAGGCGGCTGCCGAGCGCGGCTGAGAGCCGCGCCCCCTCGCAATGGCAAGGTGCATCCGCTACATACGCTATAAGCTTGAAATGAGGATGTGATGGCCGAGACCACCGAAGGGCGAAAGACGATCGTTTTGACCGGAGCCAGCCGCGGCATCGGCCATGCGACGGTGAAGCGCTTTTCGCGCGAAGGCTGGCGCGTCATCACCTGCTCGCGCCAGGCGTTCTCCGAAAACTGCCCGTGGCCGCAAGGGCCTGAAGACCACATCAAGATCGATCTCGCCGACCAGGGCGACGTCGGCTCCGCCGTGTCCGAAATCCGCCAGCGGCTGGAAAAGGAAGGCGGGCTGCTGCATGCGCTGGTCAACAACGCCGGGATCTCGCCCAAGCACAAGGGCGGCGGCCGCATGAACTCGATCGACACGCCGATGCATGTCTGGCGCGACGTGTTCCAGGTCAATTTCCTGGCACCGATCATGCTGGCGCGCGGCTTGTTCAAGGAACTGGCGGCGGCCAAGGGCTCGGTTGTCAACGTGACCTCGATCGCCGGAACCCGCGTCCACCCCTTCGCCGGCACGGCTTATGCGACGTCGAAGGCGGCACTCGGCGCGCTGACCCGCGAAATGGCCGCCGACTTCGGTCCGCACGGCATCCGCGTCAAC
Organism: Aminobacter carboxidus; assembly: GCF_014863355.1. Classification (GTDB taxonomy): domain Bacteria; phylum Pseudomonadota; class Alphaproteobacteria; order Rhizobiales; family Rhizobiaceae; genus Aminobacter; species Aminobacter carboxidus. The sequence goes on from NZ_JACZEP010000006.1 coordinate 347,516, forward strand.
GCGATCGCGCCTGGCGAGATCGACACGGCGATCCTGTCGCCGGGCACCGACAAGATCGTCGAGACGATCCCGATGCGCCGCCTCGGCCTGACATCGGAAGTCGCCGACATCATCTATTTCCTGTGTTCGGAGCAAGCGTCCTACGTCACCGGCTCCGAAATCCACATCAATGGCGGCCAGCACGTGTGAAGGTGCCCTCCCTTCTCCCCTTGTGGAGAAGGTGCCGCTCCTGCGGACCTGGGTTGCTCATGTCCCCTGGGGTGGGGGAGGCTTAGCCGTCGAAGGCCAGGCAAGTTAGGATGCACGCCCGTGCGCATAGGCGTGGCATTGTACGTTTCAGACGTCGCCTGCGTCACGGCATGGATTCCCGACACTCTCCGCTCGTTTCACTCGCTCACGAGGTCGGGAATGACGGACTGAATTGGCGCCTTCGCCAACTACCAGCGTTGCAGACAACTTCAATGGCTGCGCTAGCAGCCAACATTGCCATGCTTGCCGCCTGCACCGGTCCAACATTCGAGTTGGCCAAACTGGCCCATGAGGTCGTCATTCCCGACCTCGTGAGCGAGTGAAACGAGCGGAGAGTGTCGGAAATCCATGCCGTGGCGCATGTGAGTCCGACGCGGTGCAATGCTAGCCTTGTGTTTCGACGTACCGCACAGGGACACCAACACCCCGCCAAGACTCACAGCGTTCGTTGCGGAGACGCTGTCTTTGTCGCCGACCGCGGTACTCATAGGCATCGCGTGCCTTGGCCACATGGCACTCTGGCCGACACCCCTCATCGGTCTTCGCACCGGGCCACCTTTTCTCACAAGGGGAAAAGGTATGGCGCCATACCCCAAATGAAAAAGCCCGCCGGATGGCGGGCTTTTTGTTTGATCCGACGCGCTGGAATCAGGCCATGACCTGCTTCGCCGCTTCGTCGAGCGACTTCTCGACAGCGTCGAAGATCTCGTCGACCTGCTTGTCGTTGATGATCAGCGGCGGGCAGAAGGCCAGCGCATCGCCCATGTTGCGGGAGATGATGCCATTCTGCTGCAGGATGCCGTTGACGAGGCCGCCGAGCGCGCCGACGGAACCCCAAGGCGCCTTGGTTGCCTTGTCGGTGACCAGCTCCATGGCGCCGATGAGGGCCACGCCACGGACCTCGCCGACGAGATCGTGCGAGGCAAGCTTGGCCAGGCGCTTCTGCATGTGGGCGCCGACCTCGCGGGCATTGGCGACCAGGTTGCGCTCCTCGATGATCTTGAGATTTTCGAGCGCCACGGCGGCAGCGACAGGATGGCCGCCGGCGGTGAAGCCATGGCCGAAGGTGCCGATGCGGTTGCTCTCGTCGGCGATCGGCTCGAACACCTTGTCGTTGATCATCAGCGCCGAGATCGGCAGGTAGGACGACGATATCTGCTTCGACATGACCATGATGTCGGGGGTCATGGCATAGGTCTCTGAGCCAAACATGTTGCCGGTGCGGCCGAAGCCGCAGATGACCTCGTCGGCGACAAGCAGGATGTCGTACTTCCTGAGTACCGCCTGGATCTTCTCCCAGTAGCCGGCCGGCGGCACGACGACGCCGCCAGCACCCATGACCGGCTCGCCGAACATGGCGGCGATGGTCTCGGGGCCTTCAGCGAGGATCAGCTTTTCCAGATCATCGGCCAGGCGGGTCGAGAACTGCTGTTCGGTTTCGCCCGGCTGTGCCTCGCGCCAGTGGTGCGGCGACGAGGTGTGCAGCACGTTGGCGATCGGCAGGTCGAAGGACAAATGGTTGTTGGGCAGGCCGGTGAGGCTGGCCGAGGCGATGGTGACGCCATGATAGGCGCGCTTGCGCGAGATGATCTTCTTGCGCTCAGGCTGGCCGAGCGCATTGGAGCGGAACCAGATCATCTTCATGGCCGTGTCGTTGGCCTCGGATCCGGAGTTGGTGAAGAACGCCTTGCTCATCGGCACCGGCGCCATGGTCACCAGCTTCTCGGCCAGGTCGATCAGTGGCGAATGGCCCTTGTGGGTGAAGCTGTGGTAGTAGGGCAGCTTGGACATCTGCCTTGTGGCGGCATCGACAAGGCGCTTTTCCGAGAAGCCGACGCCGACGCTCCACAGCCCGGCCATCGCCTCGATGTAGCGCTTGCCCGAGATGTCCTCGACATAGATGCCATCGCCTTTTTCGATGATCAGCGGCCCGACCTCCTGGTGGCGGCGGGCATTGGTGTAGGCGTGCATGTGGAATTTCTTGTCGCGCGCCTCAGGCGAATTGGGCTGGCTGTCCATTGTCGTTCCTCATTGGATGGAGCGTCGCCGGCAGGGCGACGATGTCGTCGATCTTGCGACGGCTGTCAGCGACCGCTTGCAAAATTCGCAAATTGTTGTTTGATGCATCATGTTTTTCACGTGGACCAATGTCAAGGGCCAGAGGGGCGACAGCTGCAGGCCAGACAAGGCAAGCGCGCCGCACCTGCCCCGCACCGACAAAGGGGCACACGGCCGCCTGAAACCGGGCGGCAACCGAGACTGGACAATGGACCTATGAACGAGGGTTTCAGCTTGCAGATGGTTGAGCACGATAATCTCGGCGAGATTGTCTACGGCCAGCTGTCGGACGCGCTGATCAAGGGACGCTTCGCGCCCGATGCCCGGCTGACCATCCGCGATCTGGCGCAGTCGCTGGGCACATCGGTGACGCCCGTGCGCGATGCCATCCTGCGCCTGATCCAGGACGAGGCGCTGGTGCAGAAGTCGGCGCGCGAAGTGCGCGTGCCGGTCATGACGCTGGAGCGCTATCTCGAAATCCGCCAGATCAGAATGAAGCTCGAAGGGTTGGCCGCACGCGAGGCGGCGCTGAAGGCCGAGGCCAAGGACATCACCAGGCTGCGCGATCTGATTGTGGGGAACGAAAGGGCGATCGCGTCAGGAGACTGGCCGACAGCACTGGAGCTCAACCAGACCTTCCATTTCGCGCTGGCAGAGATCGCCAGCATGACCGTGCTGCGCGGCATCCTCAACCGGCTGTGGCTGCAGATGGGGCCGATGATCGCGGCGTCTTACCAGCATGGCGGACGAGCGATGATCGACCATCATCATGTTCTGCTGGCCGCTATCGAGGCTCGCGACGCCGACAGGGCCGAACGCGCCATCGTCGACGACATCAGGGGCGCGAGTTCGGCAATCATAGAGCAGCTTGCTGCACTGAAGCCGGCCGGGGGCGCTGCCTGACCATGGAGACGGTCGACTGCATCATTGCCGGTGCCGGCGTCATCGGCCTTGCCGTGGCGCGCGAGCTGAGCCGGCTTGGCATGGAGACAATCGTCCTGGAGGCGGCAGATGCCATCGGCACCGAAACCAGCTCGCGTAACTCCGAGGTGATCCACGCCGGCATCTATTATCCCCAGGACAGCCTGAAGGCTGAGCTGTGCGTGACCGGCCGCGACCGGCTTTACGCCTACGCCGCCGAGCGCAACATCCCGCACAAGCGCTGCGGCAAGCTGATCGTGGCAACGCTGGCAGAACAGGTGCCGACACTGAAGGGCATTATCGACAAGGCGCGGGCCAACGGCGTCGACGACCTCGTATTGCTCGACGCCGCCGCGGCGCAGGCGCTGGAGCCGTCGCTTGCCTGCCACGCCGCAGTTCTGTCGCCGTCGACCGGCATTATCGACAGCCATGCGCTGATGCTGTCGCTGCTTGGCGAGGCCGAGGCGCACGGCGCCTTCCTCGGCCTCAACACCGAAATCTTGTCGGGGCGGATCGAAGCCGGCCGTTTCGTGTTGCAGACGCGGGACACGTCGAGCGACACTAATTACGAGATCGCCGCCCGCCATTTCGTCAATGCCGCAGGTCTCGGCGCCAACGCCTTGGCAGCAAGCTTCGCGGGCCTCGACCGGCGATTCGTGCCAAAGCTTCTGATGGCGCGTGGCAACTACTTCTCGGTCACTGGCAAGCCGGCCTTCTCCCGGCTGATCTACCCGGTGCCGGAGCCGGGCGGTCTCGGTGTGCACCTGACGCTCGATCTCAATGGCGGCATGCGCTTCGGCCCCGACGTCGAGTGGATCGAGACCAAGGACTACCGCGTCGACCCGCGACGGGCGAACCACTTCTATGGCGAGATCCGCAGATATTGGCCCGGCCTCGCCGACGACAGCTTGAGCCCGACCTATAGCGGCATACGCCCCAAGCTTGCCGGACCCGGCGAGCCGGCGGCCGATTTCGTCATCCAGGGCCCTGATGTCCACGGCGTTGCCGGACTGGTCAACCTGTTCGGCATTGAAAGCCCGGGGCTGACCTCGTCGCTGGCGATCGCCGAACTGGTGACAGAGAAGCTGAAGCGAACCTATGTCTAACGAACCATTCAAGGCGTGATCCGCCGCCCGGCGACGACGCCGACCCAAATTACACCCGCATACAAACGACCCAGCAAGGACACCGCATGTACCCCGAAGTGAAATTGTTCATCGACGGCAAATGGACGGCTGCCGAAGGCGGCAAGACCATCGACGTCTACAATCCCGCCACCAACGAGGTGATCGGCAAGGTCGCCTCGGCCGGCAAGGGCGACCTCGACCGTGCGCTCGCCGCCGCCGACCGTGGCTTCAAGATCTGGCGCAAGGTGTCGCCTTACGACCGCTCCAAGGTGCTGCGCCGCGCCGCAGACCTGTTGCGCGAACGCGCCGATGCCATCGCCGCGCTTTTGACGCAGGAACAGGGCAAGCCGGTCGGCGAAGCCAAGATGGAGGTCCTGTCCTCGGCTGATCTGTTCGACTGGTTCGCCGAGGAAGGCCGCCGTACCTATGGCCGCGTCATTCCGGCCCGCGCGCCCGGCATCCAGCAGATCGTCGTCAAGGAACCGGTCGGCCCGGTGGCGGCGTTCACGCCGTGGAACTTCCCGATATCGCAGGCGGCGCGCAAGATCGGCGCAGCTCTTGCCACCGGCTGCTCGATCATCGTCAAGCCGCCGGAAGAAACACCGGCGGCGCCGGCCTGCCTCGCCGACGTGTTCAAGGATGCCGGCCTGCCCGATGGTGTGCTCAACCTCGTCTATGGCAACCCGCCCGAAATCTCCGGCTACCTCGTGCCGCATCCAGTCATCCGCAAGGTCTCGTTCACCGGCTCGGTGCCGGTTGGCAAACATCTCGCGGCCCTCGCCGGCACCCACATGAAGCGTGCGACGATGGAGCTTGGCGGCCATGCCCCGGCGATGGTGTTCGACGACGCCGACATCGACCAGGCGGCGGCAACGCTTGCCGCCTCGAAATTCCGCAACGGCGGCCAGGTCTGCGTGTCGCCGACACGCTTCCTGGTCCAGGAAGGCTCCCACGACCGCTTCCTTGGCAAGTTCGTCGACTACGCCAAGTCGGTGAAGGTCGGCGACGGCCTGGAGGCGAGCAGCCGCATGGGCCCGCTGGTCAATGAACGCCGGCTGGAAGCCGTCGAGAAGCTGATCAACGAGGCGGTGGCCGACGGCGCCAAGCTCGAGACCGGTGGCAAGCGCATCGGCAACAAGGGCTCGTATTTCGAGCCGACGGTGCTGTCGGGCGTACGCACCGACATGCGCATCATGAACGAGGAGCCGTTCGGCCCCGTCGCGCTGGTGATGCCGTTCAAGACGTTCGAGGACGTCGTGACCGAGGCCAACCGCCTGCCCTATGGGCTTGCGGCCTATGCCTTCACCAAGTCGAACAAGACGGTGACCGACCTAGGCGCCGAGATCGAAACCGGCATGCTGACGATCAACCATCTCGGCCTTGCATTGCCCGAGACGCCGTTCGGCGGCGTCAAGGACAGCGGCTACGGCTCGGAAGGCGGCACCGAAGCGCTCGAAGCCTATCTGGTCACCAAGTTCGTGACCCACGCGGCCGTCTGACACTGACAACAAAGCCGGCGCATCACATGGGCGCCGGCTTTTTCTTCAAGACGTCTTCGGACGCTTCGACTGCAGGATGTTGCGGATCGAAAAGCTCGAATGGATGCGCGCGAGCCCCGGCAGGGCCGACAGGATTTCCTTGTGCACGCGCTCGAAATCGCCGGCACTGGCCACCTCGACGCGCAGGAAATAGTCGGAGTCGCCGGTCATCAGGTAGCACTCCTTGATTTCAGGGTAGCGCCGCACCGCTAGCTCGAAGCGGTTGAAATACTCCTCGGTCTGTCGCTCCAGCGTGATCTGGACGATGACGGCGATGCCTTCGTCGGCGGCGGCGTTACCGATGATCGCGGTGTAGCCCCTGATCACCCCTTCCTGCTCCAGCAGTTGCACCCGCCGGAGACAAGCCGACGGCGACAGGCCGACCTCGGCCGCCAGGCTGGCATTGCTGACGCGCGCATTGGCACGCAACGCCCGGATGATGCCGCGGTCGATGGCGTCCAAAGAGGACATCGCATTTCCTTTCAAAAAGGCGCATAAAATTGCGCCATCCGCCACCAGTTCGCACGATCGTCATCACATTGGCAAGATTTTCGCCGATCATTGCGGTATTCTTTGGAGAAGGCGAGGACAGTTTCCGAGATGACAATGGACGTGCAAAGCGACATCGAGGGCCGTGCGGCTTGCGGCGTACTGACCATCGATCTCGGCGCGCTGGTGGAGAACTACCAGCAGTTGAGCCAGCGCAATGCGCCCGAAAAGACCGCCGCCGTGGTCAAGGCCGATGCCTACGGGCTCGGCGTGGCCGAGGTCGCGCCAGCACTCTACGAGGCCGGTTGCCGCGACTTCTTCGTCGCCCATTTCATCGAAGCGGTCAGGCTGAAGCCGCACTTGCCCGTTGATGCCCGCATCCTGGTTCTCAACGGCCTGATGCCGGGCAGCGAGGCTGACTGCGCCAACCTCGGCGTGGTGCCGGTGCTGAACTCGCTCGAACAGGTCGCCAACTGGTCGGCCACCGCCAGGGCGCGCAACACCACGCTGCCGGCAGCGCTTCAGGCCGACACCGGCATGTCGCGGCTCGGGCTCGAGCCGCGTGAACTCGAAACGCTGCTTGCCGAAGCGCATCGCCTCGACGGCATTCATATCGACATCGTGATGAGCCATCTCGCCTGCGGCGATGAGCCGGCCCATGACGCCAACGCCCGCCAGCTCGAACGCATGCGGGCGGTGCGTGCTCGCTTCCCCGAGGCAAAGCTGTCCTTCGCCAATTCGGCCGGCATCTTCCTCGGCGACGACTTTCGCGGCGACGTGGCCCGCCCCGGCATCGCGCTTTACGGCGGCGCGCCGCTGGGAGGCCACGACAATCCGATGCGCCAGGTGGTGCGGCTCGAAGTCGGCGTCGTCCAGACCCGCACCGTGCAAGCGGGCGCGGAGGTCGGCTATGGCGCCAGCTTCGTCGTCAGGTCGGAGATGCGGCTTGCCACCATCGCCGCCGGTTATGCCGACGGCCTGCCGCGCCATCTCAGCAATGCGGGCGCCGCCTACCTGGGCGACGTGCGCCTGCCGATCGTCGGGCGCGTCTCGATGGACAGCATCATCCTCGACGTCACCGCCTTGCCAGCCGGAACGCTGAAGCTCGGCGACATGGTCGAACTCATCGGCCCGCACCAGACGCTCGAAGCGATCGCGTTGGATGCCGGCACCATTTCCTACGAAATCCTGACCAGCCTGGGCCGGCGCTACAGACGCCGTTACCTGAGCCCGGCAGCGCGCTAAACCACAGGGGCAATCATGCGCATAGTCATTCTCGGTGCCGGTGTCATCGGCGTCACCTCGGCCTACTACCTGGCCAAGGCAGGTCACAAGGTGACCGTGCTCGACCGCCAGGCCGGCCCGGCGCTGGAAACCAGCTTTGCCAATGCCGGCGAGATCTCGCCCGGCTATGCCTCGCCCTGGGCCGCGCCCGGCATCCCGCAGAAGGCGATGAAGTGGCTGTTCATGAAACACGCGCCGCTGATCATCCAGCCGATGCTCGACATCTCGACCTGGCGCTGGGTCACGGCGATGCTGCGCAACTGCACCTCGGCCCGCTATGCGCTCAACAAGAGCCGCATGGTGCGCCTCGCCGAATACAGCCGCGACCAGCTGATTTCGCTGCGCGACGACACCGGCATCCAGTACGACCACCGCACCCAGGGCACGCTGCAGCTGTTCCGCTACCAGAAGCAGCTCGACGGCATGGCCAAGGACATCGAGGTGCTGCAGAGCGACGGCGTGCCTTATGAGGTGCTCGATCCTGCCGGCTGCGTCGGCGCGGAACCGGGCCTGGCGCCGGTGCGCGACAGGATCGCCGGCGGCCTGCGCCTGCCCAATGACGAGACCGGCGACTGCTTCAAGTTCACCAACGAACTGGCCAAGCTCGCCGAGGGCCTCGGCGTCGAATTCCGCTACAATGTGAAGCTCGAAAGCCTGCGCCTCGAAGGCAAGCGCATCGTCGCCGTCCGCACCTCCGAAGGCGAGGTCGAGGCCGACACCTTCGTTGGCGCGCTCGGCAGCTTCACGCCGTCCTTCGTCAAGCCGCTCGGCCTCACCGTGCCGGTCTATCCTGTCAAGGGCTACTCGATCACCGTGCCGATCGTCGACGAATCCAAGGCGCCGGTGTCGACGATCATGGACGACACCTACAAGATCGCCATCACCCGCCTCGGCGACCGCATCCGCGTCGGCGGCATGGCCGAGATCGCCGGCTTCAACACCGACCTGTCGGCCTCGCGCAAGGCAACGCTGCAGTTCTCGGTCGAGGATTTGTTCGGTGGTGCCGCCGACCAGAGCCGCGCCACCTTCTGGAGCGGCCTCAGGCCGATGACGCCGGATGGTACTCCGGTCATCGGGCGCACCAAGTTCGACAACCTCTACCTCAACACCGGCCACGGCACGCTGGGCTGGACCATGGCCTGCGGCTCGGGCCGCGTGCTGGCCGACATGATCGGCGGCGTCCGCCCCGAGATCGACGTGTCGGACCTGGCGCTGTCGCGCTACGCCTGAGGCCGACCAGCGCAGGCTGGGCGCCAAGTCACGCCTTCCGGGCGCTATGACCCCGTGTCACCGTCCCGCCATCTGACCTGCCGCAACAGGCGGCCCTCCGACCTCGGAGAGCGGCCTGTTGCGCATTGAATTGCCCGCAAAGCCCTGAGAACACCAACGAAGTCGAAACTGCGACAAGCCGGCTGCAACTGCCTCAAGCGTTCATTCCAACACCACATCCGGTTTCGCCGGATGCCTTGCGGCCGCTGCCAATGGCGACGACGTAGCCAAGCCCTCCTGAACTTTCCTGACATTTGCGGTTGACAGTCGAAACCGTCCATGCAGAAATTGGTTGGACCATTGTACCAATTGGAAATGCTGGCGTGTTCGATCTACCTCCCCTTCAAGCCACGGCGCGCGACGATGCGGTGCTCAACGTGCTGGCGGATTTCGTCATGCAGGAGGACCTCAAGCCCGGCGACCGGCTGCCGACGGAGCGTGTCCTGTCCGAGCGGCTGAAGGTCAGCCGCACCACTGTGCGCGAGGCGCTGACGCGCTGGGAGGGGCTTGGCCTCGTCGAGCGCCGCCAGGGCAGCGGCACCTATCTCAAGGCAGCGGTGTCGCGCGACATGCTGCACCTGCCGCTGACATTCGCGTCTGGCAACGACTTCGGCAGCCTGATGCACACGCTGGAAATCCGCCGCGGGCTCGAGGCGGAGGCGGCGGCTTTGTGCGCCCTGCGCGCCGGTCCGGCCGAACTGGAACTCATCCGCCAGAAGCTCGAGACGATGGAAGAAGCCTTCCATGCCCGCGCCGGCATGTCGTCCGACGAGGATTGGGACTTCCACCAGGCGATCTACCGGGTGTCCGGCAACCCGCTGTTCGAGCAGATCATCTCGGCGATGCACGAGCTGTTCCACCGGTTCTGGGAGCATCCGCTCGGCGTGCGCGACTTCGGCCACGCCAGCTTTCCCTACCACCGTACGATCTACGAACGGATCGCTGCGCGCGACGCAGAAGGCGCGCGCAGCGAGGCCCTGAAGCTGATCGCCACCGTCGAGGCCGACCTTCGCCGCGGCGACGCCAATCTCAAACGCGCAGGCAACAGATGAGCAACGACTTCGAGCGGGATTTCATTGCCGAGGCAGCAACCCTTCTCGCCCATGACGAGCCGTTTCCCGGTGGTGCGGTGGTTCCGCCGATCTACCAGACCTCGCTGTTCACCTTCGACAGCTATGCCGACATGGCCGACGTCTTTGCCGGCCGCAGCACCAAGCCGATCTATTCGCGCGGCAACAACCCGACCGTCATGGAGTTCGAAAACAAGATTGCCGCGCTCGAAGGGGCGGAAGCGGCGCGCGGCTTTTCCAGCGGCATGGCGGCTATCAGCTCAACGGTGCTGGCCTTTGTCGGCGCGGGCGAGCGCATCGTCGCCGTCCGCAACTGCTATGGCGACGCCTACCGCCTGTTCGAGCGCCTTTTGCCGCATCTCGGCATCAAGGTCGACTATGTCGACGGCTCCGATCCCGACGCGGTAGCCACGGCCCTGCCCGGCGCGGCGATGCTTTATCTCGAAAGCCCGACCTCGATGATGTTCGAGCTGCAGGACCTGGAGGTGCTGACGGCCATGGCGCGGGCGCGCGGTATCGTCAGCGTCATCGACAATTCCTGGGCAACGCCGCTGTTCCAGAAGCCGATCCTGCATGGCGTCGACCTCGTCATGCATTCGGCCTCGAAATATCTTGGCGGCCACAGCGACACGGTTGCCGGCGTCGTTGCCGGATCGGCCGAGCACATCCGCCGCATCAACGAGCGCACCTATCCCTATCTCGGCGCCAAGCTGTCGCCGTTCGAGGCCTGGCTCTTGCTGCGCGGCCTGCGCACATTGCCGCTCAGGCTACCGCACCACATGAAGAGCGCGCTAACCATCGCCGAGCGGCTCAAGGGCCATGCCCATGTCGAGCGCGTCAACCATCCCGCCTTCTCCAACCATCCGGGCAAGAAAACGCTCGCTGGCTATTCCGGGCTGTTTTCCTTCGAGGTGACCGACGACATCGACGTGCCGGCCTTCACCGATGCGCTGAAGCTGTTCCGCATCGGCGTCAGCTGGGGCGGGCATGAAAGCCTCGTAGTGCCGGCGCTCGCCTCGCTGCAGCAGACGCCGGATGCCAATTCCATAGGCCGGTTCGAGGTCAGCCCGCGGACCATCAGGCTGAATGTCGGGCTGGAAAATGTGGAGGATCTCTGGGCCGACGTCAGTCGCGCCTTCGAGGAAGCAAAAAGAAAATAACTTCAAATCCAAGAATGGGAGTGACTGGAATGAGGAAAAATAGCCTTTTGTTCGCAACGGCCATAGGCCTTGCCCTGTCGGCGGGATCGGCGCTCGCGGATTCCACCATCAAGATGGTCGAGGTCATCACCAGCCCGCCGCGTACCGAATTCCTGAAGAAGCAGATCGCCGAGTTCGAAACGGCCAACCCTGGCGTCAAGGTCGAGTTGGTCTCGCTGCCCTGGGGTCAGGCCTTCGAAAAGTTCCTGACCATGGTGCAGGCCGGCGATACCCCTGACATCGTCGAAATGCCCGAACGCTGGCTCGGCCTCTACGGCACCAACGGCCAGCTCGAAGATCTCACTCCTTACATGGCCAAGTGGGGCGACGCCGCGACGCTTGGCGACCGCGCCAAGCAGTTCGGTTCGGTGGTCGACGGCAAGCAGTACATGCTGCCCTACGGCTACTATCTGCGCGCCATGTTCTGGAACAAGAAGCTGTTCAAGGAAGCCGGACTCGACCACGCGCCGACGACGCTCGACGAGTTCATGGACGCCAACAAGAAGATCTCGGCGATCAACGGCAAGTACGGCTACTGCCTGCGCGGCGGCCCCGGCGGCTTCAACGGCGTGCAGATGTTCATGAACATCGCCAACGGCAAGGGCGGCTATTTCAAGGAAGACGGTACGGCGACCCTCAACGAGGAAGGATCGGTCAAGGGCCTCGAGATGCTGGCCGAGATCTACAAGAATGGCTACGCCCCCAAGGACAGCGTCAGCTGGGGCTTCAACGAGATCGTAACCGGCTTCTACTCCGGCACCTGCGCGATGCTCGACCAGGATCCGGACGCGCTGATCGGCATTGCCGAGAAGATGAGCCCGGACGACTTCGCCGTTGCGCCGATGCCGACCGGACCGTCAGGCAAGTCCTATCCGACGCTCGGCTATGCCGGCTGGTCGATGTTCGCCAACTCGGATGTCAAGGAAGACGCCTGGAAGCTGATGTCGAGCCTGCTTTCGCCGGCAAACAACATCGGCTGGGCCAAAGAAGTGGGCGTGCTGCCCATCCACACCAGCGCTGCCGACGACCCACACTTCAAGACCGAGCAGTTCAAGGGCTGGTTCGACGAGTTGAGCAACCCGGACAAGTTCGAGTTCGTGACGCCGCCGGTGCATCTCGAAAACCTCGGCAACTTCTATGACCAGGTCTCGGTCAAGAACTTCCAGGAAGTGCTGCTTGGCCAGCGTACGGCCAAGGAGATCGCCGATGAATGGTCGGCGTTCCTGACCAAGGAACAGCAAGACTGGATGGCCAAAAACAAGAAGTAATGGCCATGGCGGGGCGATGTCCCGCCAACCATGCCCTGTCTGTCAGGGCTCCCTTGCTGCCCCCTCGCCGACCGACACGCGGTCATGCCGGCATCGCCGCCAAGCCCTTTCTCCCCTTGGAGACGAGGCTGGGCGCGAGGGGGCTATTTTTTCGCCATGTCGAAAGCAATCGCCATGACCACAGCAGTCACCGCATTAAGATCCTCCCCTGATTTGGGACGCAGGCGCTCCGCGCTGCCAAGCCTCGAACCGTGGCTCTATCTCGGCCCGGCGCTGATCCTGCTGATGACGGTTCTGCTGGTGCCCCTCATCGTCGGCATCAGCTATTCGTTCCGCAAGTTTTCGGCCTTCAAGTCGGAGTATGTCGGCCTCGGCCAGTACCAGGCCATGTTCTCCGACCCGCTGCTTGGGCAGGCGCTGTACAACACTTTGTGGTGGACCGTGGGCAGCCTGTTCTTCCAGTTTTTCCTCGGTCTCGGACTGGCTCTGCTGCTCGACCGTCCATTCTTCGGACGCAAGCTGGTGCAGGCCGTGGTTTTCCTGCCCTGGGCGGTGCCATCGTTCCTGTCCGGCCTGACCTGGGCGTGGCTGTTCAATCCGATAGTCGGGCCCTTGCCGCATTGGCTCTATGCGCTCGGGCTGAAGGCGGAGCCGACCAACATCCTGTCTGATCCGTCGATCGCCATGTGGGGGCCGATCATCGCCAATGTCTGGTTCGGCGTGCCGTTCTTCGCCATCACGCTGCTGGCGGCGCTGAAATCGATCCCGTCCGAACTGCATGAAGCCGCCGCCATCGACGGCGCCTCGCCATGGCAGCGCTTTTCCAAGGTGACATTGCCCTTCCTGGCACCGACGATCGCCATCACCGTCATGCTGCGTACGATCTGGATCGCGACCTTCGCCGACCTGATCTTCGTCATGACCTCGGGCGGCCCAGCCGGGTCGACCAACACGGTGGCCACCTACATCTATGTCAGCGCCTTCAAGTCGCTGGACAAGGGCTACGCCTCGGCCGTCGCCGTGCTGCTTCTGGTGCTGCTCATCCTTTATGCGGTCGTGCTCATCGGCATCCGCCGCTCGCTTGCGAGGAATTCGTGATGATTGCCGGACGTTCGACTTCCGCGCGCCTGCTCGGCGGCATCGGCCTTTATGGTGCGATCGGTGCCTATGTCGTGTTCGCGCTGTTTCCGATCTACTGGACGCTGAAAATCTCGGTGACGCCGCAGTCGCTGCTCTATTCCGAAGGCATCACGCTGTGGCCTTCGGCCACGACCTTCGAAAACTACGCCACCGTGCTCAGGGCCAGCGACTTTCCGCTCTATTTCTTCAACAGCGTGCTGGTTTCGGTGACGACGGCGATCCTGGTGACCGTCATCGCCTCGGGTGCCGGCTACGCCATGTCGCGCTTTTCCTTCCGCGGCAAGACGACGGTGGCGATAGCGCTGCTGCTGACCCAGACCTTCCCCCTGGTGATGGTCATACCGCCGATCTACCGTATCATGGGCGAGATCGGCCTGACCAACAGCCTGACCGGCCTGATCATCATCTACACCGCCTTCAACACCGCCTTTGCCACCTTCCTGATGCAGTCGTTCTTCGACGGCATCCCGAAGGACTTGGAGGAAGCGGCGATGATCGACGGCTGCACCCGCTTCGAAGCACTGCGCCGCATCATCATCCCGCTGACGCTGCCCGGCATGGGTGCCACGCTCGGCTTCGTCTTCACAGCGGCTTGGAGCGAACTGCTGTTCGCGCTGATGCTGATCTCCAGCGAAGGCCAAAAGACATTCGCCGTCGGCCTGCTCACCTTCATCGGCAAGTTCGCCGTCGACTGGGGGCAGATGATGGCGGCGTCGATCCTGGCGCTCATTCCGGTCTGCATCTTCTTCGCCTTCCTGCAACGTTATCTCGTGACCGGCCTGACCGCCGGCGCGGTCAAAGGGTAAAACCATGGCTTCGGTTACGCTCAACAAGGTCCAAAAGGATTACGGCTCGCTCAACGTGCTCCAGGCCGTCGACCTGGAGATCGCAGACGGCGAGTTCGTGGTGCTTGTCGGCCCATCCGGCTGCGGCAAGTCTACCTTGCTCAGGATGATCGCCGGGCTGGAGGAAGTGTCGGCGGGAGAGATCCGCATCGGCGAACGCGTCGTCAACGACGTCGCTCCCAAGGACCGCGACATCGCCATGGTGTTCCAGTCCTACGCGCTCTACCCGCACATGAACGTCGCCTCCAACATGGGCTTCAGCCTGACGCTGCGGAAGGCCGAGAAGAACGCGATCGACTCCAGGGTCAATGGTGCGGCGAACCGGCTCGGGCTCGACAAATTGCTTGCGCGCCTGCCGCGCCAGCTCTCCGGCGGCCAACGCCAGCGTGTCGCCATGGGCCGCGCCATCGTGCGCGACCCCAAGGTGTTCCTGTTCGACGAGCCGCTGTCCAATCTGGACGCAAAGCTGCGCGTGCACATGCGCACCGAGATCAAGGCGCTGCACCAGCAGCTCAAGACGACGTCGGTCTATGTCACCCACGACCAGATCGAGGCGATGACAATGGCCGATCGCATCGTCGTCATGCACGATGGCGTCGTCCAGCAGGTTGGCGCGCCGCTCGACCTCTATGATCGTCCCGCCAACGCGTTCGTTGCAGGTTTCATCGGCTCGCCGGGGATGAATTTCCTGCCCGCTACCATCAGGCGAACCGGTGGCGATGTGGCAGCCGTCCTTGCCGATGGCCAACGTCTGCCGATGTTGGCGAGCCTGCCGGTCGCCGACGGTGACGAGGTGAGCATCGGACTGAGGCCCGAGCATATGCGTGTCACTGCTGATGGCGACATCTCCGTTCAGGTCGAGGTTGTCGAGCCGCTGGGGCTGTCGACGCAGTTCTATGCCAAGCTTGCCGACCAGCAGGTCTGCGTTTTCGCCATGGGCCGGGTCGCGGTGAAGCCGGACGACACTGTTCGGCTGTCGGCAACGGCCTCCGACCTGCATGTTTTCGATCCGAAGAGCGGCCAGCGCATCGGATAAGGTGGCTACGGCGGGTACCATGAGCACCCAACTGGACAAGGCGTCGGCTGTAGCCGGCGCCTTTTTCATTTGTGCACAAATCTTCTGCGCAGCCTCCAGCAGTGCGTATTGCAACCAAGCGAGACGTAAAATTCGCTGAGATTCAACCATGGGCGGAGAGACGCATGCCAACGGCTGCAAAGCCTGCGCGCCATGATTCCCCTTGTTCGGCGAGTTGCAAAACCGGCTCACAACCGGCGCGCGCAGACATCACACCAGGTCGCGTGACTCAAGGTCAACTTGGCCGCCACGCCGCAAAAAATTTACGTGACTCTGCGGAATTTCGCAGCGCATCGACCGCTGAACTCTAACAAGTTCACCCCTGCGAAAGACAAGAATGAGGCAGATCGATGGCCGCCTTTCCGTTGAGTCATCGAGCAGCAACTGCTCGACAAAGCCGGAAAGGCAGCGGATTCGACTGTCAGCGGCGGCTTACATGGATCGGCACCGACTAGGATCAGGCCGGATTCAACTGTTGAATGATCTTGCAAGAGTACTGGATCATCTTGTGTCGATCATCCTCAATACCCGCACCATAACTTCCAGACATTGCTGTTTCGGCGCCGATGACTCTTGCCGTACAAGTACTGAAGACTCGAAGCCTTGGCCGCGTTGCCGTCATTTACACTTGGGTAATTTCTTCTGAATACGTCGAGTCAACGAGATTGCTAAATTTTTAAGTACAGGGAGGGGTTCCTGTCGGCGCTCTCGGGGAATGGAATACGCAGGCAACACATGAGCAGTTTCTAACAAACAACGTTTGAGAACCTTCTTTTAGATCTCCGTCATTTTCGAAGCAAAACACGCGCTGGCGACGCCGCCGGCGTCATCCCCTACTCACATCCTGCAAGTCTTCAGGCGCTGCGAAGCTAACGGCTTCCCAGCGATCGGCGATACTTTGCCGACGAATGAGACCTGCCGGGGCCAGGCAACCAAGTTCTACCTCTACGGCAAGGAAACGCCCAATGAGTATCACCTTCGACCCAACATCAACCTACTATGGCGCACCACCGCAGAGACGGGGCTTCTCTCCAACCAATCTCAGCATCACGCGCAAGCTGGCGCTCGCCTTCTCGGCGATCGTGCTCGTCAGCATCATCGTCGGGTTCATGATGATGCGCGCGCTCAGCACGCTGGAAGCCGCCAGCGCAGAATTGCAGGTGGCCAGCCGAGTGCTTTCCACCGTCGGCAAGGCGGAGGCGCTGCACCTCGATCGATCCAACATTGCTCGGACCTACCTGCTCAATCTGCGAGAAGACGTCGGCAAGCGCTATTACGAAACTTCGAAGAATGTCGACAAGACGATCGTCGAAGCCATGAACCTGCCGATCGATAACAAGGCCGTCATCGCTGCCGTCGAGAATTTCAGGGCTATGACGGACAACTGGCGCAACGAAGTTGGCGATCCGATGATGCAGCTTGCCAGCAACCAAGCGACTTATGCCGAGGGGCGTGAGCGTGGCTCGTCTGTTCGGGCATCGGAAGTGCAGGCCACCGTCCGCAAGGCGGTTGCCGAAATGCAGGCCGAGATCACCCGGTGGGAAGACGAAACCGCAATCATCAAGAACGACGCCATTGCAACGGCACAGTACCTGCAGCTCGGCAGCGCAGGCCTGACCATCGCCATGCTCGTGGTGATCGCGCTGTGGCTGTCGAGCCAGATCGCTTCACCGGTGAACAGCATGACGCATGCCATGCGCAGCCTGGCCGCCGGCGACCTCAAGGTTGCCATTCCGGCGGTGGGACGTGGTGACGAAGTCGGCCAGATGGCTGCCGCCGTGCAGACCTTCAAGGACGCCGCGATCGAGAAGGTGCGCCTAGAGGCAGAAGCTGCCGAAACGCGCCGTCGCGTCGAGGAAGACAACGCAGCACGCGCTGCGCAGAAGGCCGAAGAAGATCGCCAGGACCACGTCGCCATCGTGGCCCTGGGCAACGGCCTTGACGCCCTGTCGAAGGGCGACCTGATGCACCGCATCGACGCGCCGTTCCCCGACAAGCTGGTCAAGCTGCGCTCGGACTTCAATGACTCGGTCGACAAGCTGCAGCAGACGATGCTCAGCATCACCTCCTCCGTGAAGGCGATCCACGCTGGCACCGGCGAGATCTACACCGCTGCCGACGATCTGTCGCGCCGCACCGAACAGCAGGCCGCCAGCCTCGAAGAGACCGCTGCGGCGCTCGACGAGATCACCGCCACCGTCAAGAAGACGGCCGAAGGTGCAGTGCATGCTCGTGACGTCGTCTCCACAGCCAAGTCGGACGCGGAATCGAGCGGCATCGTAGTGCGCAAGGCGATTGACGCCATGGGAACGATCGAGAAGTCGTCCGAGCAGATCAGCCGCATCATCGGCGTGATCGACGAGATCGCTTTCCAGACCAACCTGCTGGCGCTCAACGCCGGTGTCGAAGCGGCGCGCGCCGGCGATGCAGGACGCGGCTTCGCCGTGGTTGCCTCGGAAGTGCGTGCACTGGCCCAGCGTTCGGCGGAAGCCGCCCGCGAGATCAAGAGCCTGATCTCTGCCTCGACGACGCAGGTCGGCGAAGGCGTGAAGCTGGTCGCCGAGACCGGCAAGGCACTGGAGCGCATCGTGCTGCAGGTCGCCGAGATCAACGCGGTCGTCACCAACATCGCGGCCAGCGCGCATGAGCAGTCGACCGGTCTCGACCAGGTCAACTCGGCGGTTAACCAGATGGACCAGGTCACGCAGCAGAACGCCGCGATGGTCGAGGAATCGACTGCCGCAAGCCACTCGCTGTCGCAGGAGACCGAAGAACTGTCGCGCCAGATCAGCACCTTCCGGCTCGGCAAGCTCTCGGTCGTCGAGTCCGGCCGCCCGACAAGCTCCAAGTCTCCGTCGCGCGCACCACGGCCCGAACTGAAGGTCGCATCCTCGAGCTTCGGTTCTTCCGCAGCCCGTGCGGTCGCCCCGTCGGCCGACGACTGGCAGGAGTTCTGAGCCAGCCATGACCACCGTGTCCGATCCATCGCAACGGATACTCGAGCTTGCAGCAGTGCTGGACTTCAGGGCGGCAGCGCCGCTGACCGAAAGCCTGCTTGCAATGCGCGGAACCGCGCTGACCATCGATGCCTCGCGCGTGGAGCGGATCGGCGGCCAATGCCTTCAGGTTCTCCTGTCGGCGCAACAAACCTGGAGCGCGGATGAAACCGCGCTCTCCTTCACCAACATGACGCCCGGCTTCGTCGAAGGCCTGCGGCTCCTGGGCTTCTCGGAAGCGGATTTCACCAGGGAGGAGATGCCGGAATGAGCGCGACCATTTTGACCGTCGATGATTCTCGCACCATGCGCGAGATGCTGAAGCTGGCGCTGACGCAAGCCGGCTACAAGGTCATCCAAGCCGAGGACGGCGTCCACGGCCTGGAGGTGCTGAAGAGCGAGACCCCACGGGTCATCGTCACCGACATCAACATGCCCAGGATGGATGGCTTCGGCTTCATCGAGCATGTGCGCGCCGACGACACCTACCGCGGCATTCCGATCCTGGTGCTGACCACCGAAAGCGATGCCGAAAAGAAGGATCGCGCCCGGCGTGCTGGCGCGACCGGCTGGATCATCAAGCCGTTCGATCCTGCCAAGCTTATCGACGCCATCCGCCGCGTGTCGGCCTGAACCGGGAGACATGTCCGTGGATGCAATGGCAGCGGTCAAGCAGACCTTCTTCCAGGAGTGCGAGGAGCAACTCGCCGAGCTGGAAACGGGCCTTCTCGCGATGGAACGCGGGGAAGCCGAATCCGACACCGTGAACGCGGTTTTCCGCGCGGTGCATTCGATCAAGGGCGGCGCCGGCGCCTTCAGCCTCGAAGACCTGGTGCAGTTCGCCCACGTCTTCGAAACCACGCTCGACCACGTCCGCAACGGCGCGCTGGAACCGACGGCCGACGTCATGGGCGTCATGCTGCGCGCCGCCGATCTCCTGGCGGATCTCGTGGCAGCGGCACGCGACGGCCTCAGCGTCGACAGCGGCCGCAGCGAGGTGCTGGTTACCGAACTCACCGCACTGAGCCCCGGTGGGGTTGGCGCCGATACCGAAGAAGAAGACGACTTGAGCGACTTCTCCTTCACGCCCGTCACCGTGGCGTTCGATTTTTCGGACGCACCTGCAGACGCCGGGCGCAGCTACACGATCACCTTCAAGCCCAGGCCCGAACTCTACGCCAAGGGCAACGAGACGGCGCTGGTGCTGCGCGAACTGGAACGCCTCGGCCAGATGGAGACCAGCTGCGATGCGAGCGCACTGCCGCAGCTCGCCGAACTCGATCCGGAGGGCGCCTATCTCGAATGGACGATCCGGCTCACCACCGAGAAGGGCGAGGACGCGATCCGCGAAGTCTTCGAATTCGTGGAATGGGACTCCAGCCTGACCATCCAGGCCTCCGACGCCGATGCCGATGTTGACTCCGGGGCCGGCTCGACCGAAGACGCATTCGCTGCCCTGCTCCGCTCCATCCAAGGAGATGAAACGGCTCTTCCGACAGCGACGGCCGAGATCATCCCGCTGCCGCTGGCTGAAGAACGCGAGGCTGTTGTTGAAGTCGAGGCGCAGCCGGCCAAGGCATCTGCGGCACGCAACGGCTCAGGCGGCGCCAATGCCAATGCGAATGCCGCCGCCCCGCAGACCATCCGCGCCGATCTCGAGCGTGTCGACCGGCTGATCGATCTGGTCGGCGAACTCGTCATCAACCAGGCGATGCTGTCGCAGCGCGTCATGGAAGCTGGGCACGTTCCTGGGTCCGCCGTGGCCCTTGGCCTCGACGAGCTGGAGCACCTGACGCGCGAGATCCAGGACTGCGTCATGGCCATCCGCGCCCAGGCGGTAAAGTCGGTGTTCCAGCGCATTCCGCGCCTGGTGCGCGAAGTCGCCAGTATGACCGGCAAGCAGGTGCGCCTGATCACCGACGGCGAAGGCACCGAGGTCGACAAGACGGTGATCGACCGTCTCAACGACCCGCTGACCCACATGATCCGCAACGCCATCGACCACGGACTGGAAAAGCCCGAGGTGCGCATCGCCGCCGGCAAGCCGGCCGAAGGCGTGGTTCGCCTGTCGGCGATGCACCGCTCGGGCCGCATCGTCATCGAGGTTGCCGATGACGGCGCCGGCATCAACCGCGCTCGCGTCAAGGCAATTGCCGCCGAGAAGGGCCTGATCGCTGCCGACGCTGCGCTGTCCGACGAGGAGATCGACAACCTGATCTTCCTGCCGGGCTTCTCCACGGCGTCCGAAGTGTCGAACATCTCCGGCCGCGGCGTCGGCATGGATGTGGTCAAACGCTCGATCCAGGGCCTTGGCGGTCGACTGTCGATCACCTCGCGCCCCGGCAAGGGCTCGACCTTCACCATGAGCCTGCCGCTGACGCTCGCCGTGCTCGACGGTATGGTGGTGACGGTCGCCGACCAGACATTGGTGGTGCCGTTGACGGCGATCATCGAGACCCTGCAGCCCAAACCAGCCGATGTGCACGGCCTCGGCGGTGGCGCCCGGGTCATTGCGATCCGCGATACCTTCACGCCGCTGATCGACGTCGGCCGCGAGCTCGGCTTCCGCAACACCGCCACCGATCCGCTGGTGGCCGTGGCGATCCTGGTTGAGACCGAAGGCGGCCGCCGCAGCGCCCTACTCGTCGATACGATCCAGGGCCAGCGCCAGGTCGTCATCAAGAGCCTGGAGTCCAACTACAGGCATGTGCCGGGCATCGCCGCCGCAACCATCCTCGGCGATGGCCGCGTCGCCCTCATCATCGATGTCGACACCGTGATCGCCAATTCGCAGTCCGACGCGACCATTCTTGAACCCGTTCTTGCAGCAGCAGGGTGATGCCATGATCAAACACGACAACAGCAGCCGCGAGCTCATCGCGTTCCGTATCGGCGAGCAGGAATTCTGCGTCGACATCATGTCGGTGCGCGAGATCAGGGGTTGGGCACCGGCAACGGTGTTGCCGAAGTCGCCACCCTATGTCCGCGGCGTCATCAACCTGCGCGGCGCGATCCTGCCTATCGTCGATCTCGCCGCCCGCCTCGGCTTTCAGCCGCCGGAACCTACAGTGCGCCATGTCATCATGGTGGCGCAGGTCGGCACCCAGGTTGTGGGGCTGCTGGTCGATGCGGTGTCCGACATCCTGTCGGTCACTGACGATGCCATCAAGCCGACACCGGATGTCGCCTCCGACATGGCCAAGACCTTCGTGCGCGGCGTTTTGGCCATCGAAGGCCGCATGATCAGCCTGATCGCGCTCGACAACGTCCTGCCGACGCTTGAGCCGATCGCGGCATGACCACGCTGCAAATCGACAAGCCGCGCAATCAGCGCCAGAGCCTAGTCGCCGGTGAGTTCGTGCTCACCGGCGAGGACATGCGGCAGATCGCGCAGATGCTGCATGCCGACGCCGGCATTCATCTCACCGAGGCCAAGGCGGCACTCGTCTACTCCCGGCTGTCGAAGCGGCTGCGGGCGCTCGGGCTCGAAAGCTTCCGCGACTACTGCGCCCTCATCGCCTCGCGCGAAGGCCTCGACGAGCGCCAGAAGATGCTGGCGGCTTTGACCACCAACGTCACCAACTTCTTCCGCGAGCCGCACCATTTCGAGCATCTGGCAAAGCAGGTGCTGCCACCGCTTCTCGATGCGGCGCGGCGCGGCGGCCGGGTCAGGATCTGGTCGGCGGCATGCTCCAATGGTGCCGAGCCCTACTCGATCGCGTTGACCATCCTGTCGCTGATGCCCGAGGCCGCCAACTACGACATCAGGGTTCTGGCGACCGACATCGACCCCAACATGGTCGCGTTCGGCCGCGAGGGCATCTACAGCGAGGCAGCACTTCGGCCGGTGCCGCCGGATCTGCGCCGGCGCTGGTTCACGCCGGTGCGCTCGGGCGACAGCACCTGCTTCAGCGCCGCCGACGAGATGCGCACGATCGTTGCCTTCCGCGAGCTCAACCTCATCGGCGCATGGCCGATGAAGGGGCGCTTCCAGGCGATCTACTGCCGCAACGTCGTCATCTATTTCGAAGAAGCGACCCAGTCGAAGATCTGGAGCCGTTTCGTGCCGCTGCTGACGGCAGGCGGCACGCTCTACATCGGCCATTCCGAGCGTGTCTCGGGGCCTGCCATGGCTGATTTCCAGCCCGAGGGCATCACCACCTACAAGCTGCGCGAGGGCGCCGCATGAAGCCGGTTCGCGTTCTCATCGTCGACGATTCCGCCACCATGCGCACGCTGCTATCGGCAGTGCTGCGCCTGGACCCGGCCATCGAGGTCGTCGGCCATGCCGCCGACCCGCTGGAAGCACGCACCAAGATCAAGGAGCTCAATCCCGACGTCATCACGCTCGATGTCGAGATGCCCAACATGAACGGGCTCGAATTCCTCGAAAAGATCATGCGGCTCAGACCAATGCCCGTGATCATGGTGTCGAGCCTGACCAGCCGCGATGCCACGGCCACGATCACCGCGCTGGAGATCGGCGCCTTCGACTGCATTTCCAAGGCCTCGTTCAGCGACGACCGGGCGTTCGGCGCGTTGCAGGCGACGGTGAAGGCAGCGGCACGCGCCCAGATCCGGCCGTTGGCCATGAACATGCACCAGGCCGGCGGACAGCACGAGCAACCGGCCGCGAATGCCGACTATGTGCCCAACGGCAAGATCGTTGCGATCGGCTCGTCGACCGGCGGCGTCGAGGCACTGATTGCGGTGCTGTCGCAGTTCCCCGAGAACTGCCCGCCCACCGTCATCACCCAGCATATGCCGGGGGCCTTCACCAAGAGCTTTGCCGAGCGCCTCAACCGCATGTCGCGGCCGCGCGTCAGCGAGGCCGTCGATGGCGCGCCGCTGACGACAGGGCATGTCTATCTCGCCCCTGGCGGCGCCACGCATCTCGAGATCTCGGGGCCTGGCCAGTTGCGCTGCCGGTTGCGCAGCACCGATCCGGTCAACGGCCACCGGCCGTCGGTCGACGTGCTGTTTGCCTCGGTCGCCAGGGCGACGGGTTCCAAATCAGTCGGTGCCATCCTGACCGGCATGGGCCGCGACGGCGCTGCCGGACTGCTGCAGATGCGCCAGGCCGGGGCCGGCACGCTCGGCCAGGACGAGGCGACCAGCCTTGTCTACGGCATGCCCAGGGTCGCCTTCGAAGTCGGCGCGGTCGAGCGGCAAGCGCCGCTGGACAAGATCGCCTCCCACATCCTTGCGCTGACGCGCTCGAATTCCAATGGAGTAAAAAATGTCCTTCCTCGAACACTTTAAGGTCCTCGTGGTCGACGATACGACGACCAGCCGCATGCTCATCACCGACGCGCTGCAGGAGATGGGCATCCGCAAGATCGCCATTGCCAAGGACGGCGAGCAGGCATTGCGCATGATGATGGAGCAGCCCTGCCATATGGTCATTTCCGACTTCAACATGCCCAAGCTCGATGGGCTGCAGCTGCTGAAGGCGATCCGCTCCTACGGCCCGACCCGAGCCACCCCGTTCATCCTGCTCACCGGCAAGGGCGATCGCCAGCTGCTGGAAGCCGCCGTCGCACTCGGCGTCAACAACTTCCTGACCAAGCCGTTCACCATACCGGCGCTCAAGAAGGCCATCGAAGCAATCGTCGGGATCCTTAAGTGACACTGGTCACCCAAAACCACCGCATCACTGTCATGCGCGGCGAGTACCACGTGGTCGATCGGGAGGAAGTCGTGCTGACGACCATTCTGGGGTCCTGTGTTGCCGCCTGCATCCGCGATCCCTTTGCCCGGACTGGGGGCATGAACCATTTCCTGCTGCCCGGAAACAATGGACGCTCGTCGCTCGACGCCCAGAGCTACGGCGTCCACCTGATGGAACTGCTGGTCAACGGGCTGCTGCAGCGTGGCGCGCATCGCCACCGGCTGGAGGCCAAGCTGTTCGGCGGCGCCCGTACCATCGAGGGCCTTTCGGACATCGGCGCGATGAACGGTGAGTTTGCCGAGACGTTCCTGCGCAACGAAGGCATCAGCATCGTTGGCGGCGATCTCGGTGGAGATCGCGGCCGCCGCGTCGAATACTGGCCGCTGTCCGGCCGCGCCCGCCAGGTCATGCTCTCCGGCGACAAGGGTTTCGTTGCCCCGGTTCCGCCCAAGCAGCCGCCGGTTGCGCCAACTGGCGGTTCCGTCGAGTTCTTCTGATTTTTCGAAAGGCCGTCCGCCATGCCCTCGCGAGCCAGTGCACTTTGCCACGAAACTTCCTGCCATGAGCCCAATACGCCCGTGTCCGAGCTGCTCGGACGGATCAGCATCGAGTTGAGTGACATCGCAGCACAAGTGGAACGGCTTCATCCGCTGGTTTCCGCCCAGAGCGGGCAGCCCGCGACCAGCGACGCGCTTTATGCACAGGCGCTGCAGAGCTTCGATCACATCGAACAGAAATTGCGCTGCTTAGCAGGATATCTCAACGGTCTCGGCGCGGCCACAGCCCCGGGCTGGCAGCTCGATCCCCAGGCGGCACTGGCCGCGATCACGCTTTCGGACCTAGCATCGCGCCTGGCAGGTGAGAATTCCGCGCCGCAGAGCAGCGCCCCAGCGGGCGATTTCGAGCTGTTCTAGCTGCGACAGGCAGGGCCAACTGGGCCTGATCCCTGCGACCCTTCGCCCACCTCGACCAGACAGCCCTTCTCAGGCCGGCGCTATGGCTGATACCCTTGCCCCGATAAGCGTTATGCGCTCTGTCGGCACGGTGCCGCCTGTGCGAAATGTATTTGCATGTCTGGGGCGAATGGATGACGACAAGGCCGCTGCGGCTCTTCCAGATCATGATCACCGACGGCGACCAGCCATCCGCGGCAACCACCGACACCTTCGCCCGCAACGTCGAGTCGTTCAGGTCGACTTACCCCAACGCCGAGTACCGGCGCTACGGCAATGACGAGCTGGTTGCCTTTCTCGCCGAGAACTATCCCGAGCCGGTACTGCGGGCCTACCGCGCGCTGACGCCCTACGCGTTCAAGGCCGATCTCGCGCGCTACTGCCTGCTTCACACCTATGGCGGGCTCTATTCCGACCTGTCTTATCTTCACCTTCGCCCGATCGAGATTGGCAGCTGCAGCGAGATGGTGGTTTTCCGCGATATTGCCGGCCATCCGTCCTGGGCTGTGAGCAATGGCGTCATCTATGCCGAAGCCGGAAGTCCGGTGCTCGAGCGCGCGATCACCCGTGTCGTCAAACATTTCAACGCCCGCTTCTACGGTCATTCATCGCTTGAGCCGACCGGCCCCTACATGTTCGGTCGCGTCCTGGCCGAGACATTAGATTGGACCTCGATCATTTTCGGCGATTCGCAGCGCCTGAACATCGACCGCACCGGCAGGGTCAACATCGTCAAGGTGATGCCCTCGGGCGAGATCGTGGCCATCCGCAACAAGACAGCGGAAGGCGAGTTCAGCGATCTGGTATCGTCAGGGGGAAACAACTACAACCACCTGTGGGCCCAAAGGCGGATCTGGGGCGAGCCTGATACACGCGGCGTGATCGAGCGTCTGCGCTCTGATCTCAAGGCGAGACGGGTGCGCAAGCGTCGGTCCCGATGACAGGGCGGGGAATGGATTTACATGGATCTGAAACTGGCCAGCCAAGGCGTGGAGCATGGCTTTTGCGTTCTGCCGTCGGTCTTCGACAACGCTGAAATCGAGGCATTTCGCTCTGCTTGCGTCAACAATCTCGGCTGCATGGGACAGACGCGCGACGTCACGCATTCATACCATCTTGCCGGCTTTCACCGCTTTCCGTCCCTGGCGAAGATCCATGCCAGGATCGTGACCGACGACACCATCAACCGGTTCCTGGCGGCCTATTACGGCAGCAGCCCGTATTTCGCTCTTGGCCTGAGCGACATTACCGTCAACCGCTCCCAGCACTGGCACACCGATCTGCTGCGCGGCCGTTACAGCGAGTTTCTCAAGGACTGCGATCCCTGGGCGGAGGCCATGGGAAGCCTCAAGGCGCTGGTCTATCTCCAAGGCGGCGCCAGCCTGCGGATCTTACCGCGCTCGCATCTTTCGCCGACACCGCTGGACGACAGCTTGCTCCACACACTTGCGGAAACCGCCCCGGGCGTCGTTCGCGTTGAAGTCAAGGCCGGCGACGTCGTGATGATGGATATCCGTGCGCTGCACCGAGGCTCGACGGACGCGGATATGCGCAACCCTGCACTCGCACAAATGCCAAAGATCCTGGTGTCGACGGTCTTTGGTCCGGTCAATTCAGACCTAGCCCGGGCAATGCAGGTAGGAAACGCGCATCGCATGGCCGACTGGGATAGACGGTTCCTGGCCTGAGCCAAGCCCCAGGTCTTCCGCTGCGGTTTCAATTCGAACCGTCACTGGGATCCAGATAGCCAAACAGCCCATCGGTTGAGTGAACGGGCTGTTTTGTTGTTTTTGGCCTGGCTGTTGCCCTTGTTTAGGGGGGCTTCAGATCGAAGCGTCACCAGCCTCCAAACAGGCCCCGCTTTGAGGCGGGGCTATTTTGTTGATGGTGGTTTTGATGCCAGGCTTTGAGCTTCTTGTCGGTGATGACGATGAGCTACCATGGCCAGGGAAGCGGAGCTTGTTGGCAGCGCTCGAGCTCGGAGTGTTTGGCAGGATTGGGTGTCGGTTAGCGGCTTTGGCTTTTTTGCCGTGCTTTGTCGGCTGATGGCTGATTGCGGGCGGCTTCTGCGGTTTCGGCTCGGCGGGCACTGGCATCCAGATAGCAAAAAGCCCGCACGCGGCGGGCTTTTGTGTATTTGGTTGGTGGGCCAGGATTTGGTTTTTTTGTCCCGCTTCGTCGGCTTTGCCTCCTTGCGGGCCCCTGATGCGGTTTCAGATCGACCGTCACCAGCATGTAAATACACAAAAGCCCCGCTTGTGGCGGGGCTTTTGTGTATTTGGTTGCGGGGACAGGATTTGAACCTGTGACCTTCAGGTTATGAGCCTGACGAGCTACCGGGCTGCTCCACCCCGCGCCACCGGACTTTTGCCTGAGGCAAAATGTCCTTTTTCAACGCTT
>NZ_JACZEP010000007.1 GCF_014863355.1 Aminobacter carboxidus
GCGAATGGGCCTATGCCAGGCCATACGCCTCATCGAACGAACGCGCCAAAGCCATTCACCACTGGGCAGCAAACTACAACCTAACGCGCCCACACTCTGCACTCGGCGGCATCAGCCCGTTCCAAAGGCTGAACAACCTTCTTGGAAACGACATCTAGCGCCCCATTGGTGCGTCCGTCATTCTGGACGCTCACCCATTGGGGGTACGCACCGTGCTTTCAACAGGGAACTAAATGAGGGGTTTCAGGTATGACCGACCAAGTCGTCGACAACCAGGCGCACCACCGCTTCGAACTCACCGTTGATGATTAGGTGGCCGTTGCCTACTACCGGATCGAAAACGGCAAGGTCGTCCTAGTCCACACCGAAGTGCCACAACACCTGTCTGGACAGGGCATTGGTACGAAGCTGGCCAAAGGGGTTTTCGAGGCTATTCGCGCCAGCGAGCGGAGGGTAATTGCAAAGTGTCCGTTCATGGCGATGTTCGCAAGCCGCCATCCCGAATATGCTGCCATGCTGGACGGTTGACGCCAGCACAGGCCGACTTTGAACCGCTGCATGGAGCATCGCCGGAGTCACGGCGTAATGCCGGGTCTTGCGTCTCATGCTGACTTTGCCCAGTGATCTGATACAATCATTCGATGCCCGAGCAAATGAGCTCAATCGTTCCGTTATCGCCACCACGCTAAGTCCGAGCGGCGAATGAAAGGACGGAAATGGCCAGCGAACCTATTCGTGATCCGGTCAGCGATCATCTTCTGACGCCTCAGAATTCTGCATTCGTCATCATCGACTATCAGCCGGTCTAGGTGAATTCTATAGCCTCCATGGACCGGCAACTCTTGGTCAACAACATCGTTGGGGCGTCCAAGGCGGCGGTCGCCTATGGCTTGCCGATCATTCATTCAACGGTGAATGTTAAGAGCGGCCTCAACAAGCCGCCGATACCGCAGCTCCGCAAGGTTCTCGACTTCCTGCCCACCTATGATCGAACGACGATCAACGCATGGGAGGATTTCGAGTTTCGCCAGGCGGTTGAGCAGAGTGGGCGCAAGAAACTGATCATGACCGCGTTGTGGACCGCCAGGCTGCCTTGGGGCAAGCCGGACTGTTGATCGGCCGTGATCGGCTACTCCGACTTGATGGCCCGGCCATGAAGGACAATCCCATCGAACTTGACGATTTTGCCCGTGCCTTTGCAGAGCGCCAGCCATGGCGGAGAAAATCGTCGACGACAGCGAGGAAAGACTCGCCGCATTTCATACGCCGCGGCTGGCCGATGAAGCATATTACGGACCGCGAGTTAAAATCCCACAAGTTTAGAAACGACTTCTGCGACGGCCATAGCAGCAAAAAGCATGCGCGAAGCAGAAAGTTTGAAAGGATTTCACGAACTCCAGCCAACAATTCCACAACACAAATCATGATACGGTGGGGAAATTGGTCCTTGATTTTTTTGAATCTCTAAGCTTCCGATAGGTCCTGCACGAGGCCGCGTCATGCTCACCGATAGCCAGTACATTCTCGAAAGCATCAAGCAGGGATGCACGACGCTTAGCGATGACGAGTTCGTCATCGACAGGCTGGTAAAGTATTTCGGTAACGGGAGGATTCGGTGGCACGTCGAATTCCGTGGGCATCGCATCGAACTGACGACGGGCCAGATCAAGAAGCAGCCTACCTTCCGAAGGAAGATACTCGAACAGGCTGGTGTGCTGCCGCCCCAGCGTGCCGGGGCCAACTACCGGCGATGGGCTATCGACCTGAGGAAGAATGCCATCGAGCTTCCTTGGCGGGACAGGCCGGTCGATGCCGGTTTCGCCATTGATAGGCTCGCCAGCCATGGGGATGGGCGCTGGACGGTTGAATACCAAGGCAAGGCGATCAAGTTCACGACGACCAAACTTCGCAGGCAAGTCAGTTTCCGCAAACGCATGCTGGCCAAGGCCAAGGTGCTGCCGCCCCAACTGGACCCGGCTGCCTATCGGAAATGGGTGGACTGGCTCATTCAAAACGCCACCGAGGCTGCACCGCAGACCGAGGATGCCTCGATGACAGAGAAAAGCTGGCTTGATGATCTACCAGAGCTAGCCGGCTGGCAAAATGAAGCACCGCCCCAAGCGACCAGCTAGGGCGGCAGTTTCCAAAACAGAAGCAATTGAGCCAAAGGGGGCAGCGGACGGTGTCTGCTCTATGCAAGTACGATCCGCTCAGATCGATATGTCCTGGGTTTCGCCGTTGCTTCGTTTCATTGTTCCTTCGGAACTTCGCCGGGAGATGCACCGCAGCACAACAGTGCCGGTCAAATTCATTCGAGCATTTGACCGTAAATCTGTCTGATCCTGGCTCGAATCCAGGTTCCCTAGGCACACTGGACGCCGCGGCAGATAAACAGGAACGGATATCATGGCGACCAACCGCGTTGGAGAGGTCACAGCCTTCGGCAGCAGTGCGCCCAAAAAGGGCTGTCGGCGGGTCCCTCGCGGGAACGAAAAAAGAAGAGAAGCAGAACTTTCGCGTGCAATTTTTGCACACGAACACTCATAACTAACTGATATTATTTATCTATCTTCCCTATCCATCATCGGTGCAACCGCTAGCTTGTAGTCGTGATATCCAGCCATTTTCCGACATCGAAGATGTGATTGCTGCGGCGCGTTCCGTCACCCAGCATTGCAGCGTGAGCCAAGCATATAGGCAAGGATCTTGTGCCTCATATCGACGACATCGGCTGAAATCGCAAGGTCTGGCACCAATGCGCACGCCAGCCAGCACGGCCCAGCTACGCCAGCGGCCGGCTCAAGTCAGTGATGTTCAACCAACAAAGCTCTCAAACATCTTCGTTCTGCCTGGCCGTCGGGCGCACCTCGTCGGCGCCTTCAGCATCGCCGGCGGCATCAGTCTGTTCGGGTCGTGTGGTGACATAGATGGCCACCACTGCAACGAATGCGGCGACCGCGACAGCCAGCAATGGCTCCGGCTTAGCGCCAACGAAAAACAGGCCATAGCCCGAAGCCATGCCCAGGCCGGCCAGGATCTTCGCCTTGCGCGGGACGGCGCCATATTGCCGCCAGGCCCGCAAGGTTGGGCCGAAGCTAGGATGATTGAGCATCCACGCCTCGATGCGCGGCGACGATCGCCCGAAACACCACGCCGCCAGGATCAGGAAGATCGTCGTCGGCATGACTGGCACGAATGCGCCGATGACACCGAGGGCGAGCATGAGCACGCCGAGCGCGACGAGCCCGACGCGTTTCGCCTTGAATGCCGCCTTGCCGGTGGCACGGTGAAACAACGGCTTCATTCAGCCAGCTCCAATGGCAGCTTGGCGACGGTTCAGCGCCGGGCGATGATGCGGCTGTCAACGTCGTTGATGTCGCGCAAGCCGCAGAAGGCCATGGTGATGTCGAGCTCCTTGCGGATGATGTCGAGGCAAGCGGTTACCCCCGCTTCCCCGCCGGCGCCGAGGCCATAGAGGAACGAACGGCCGATGAACACGCCCTTGGCGCCGAGCGCCACGGCCTTGAGCACGTCCTGGCCGGAGCGGATGCCGCCATCCATCAGCACTTCGATGCGGTCGCCGACAGCGTCGACAATGGCAGGCAGCGCCGAGATCGACGAGATCGCGCCGTCGAGCTGGCGGCCGCCATGGTTGGAGACGATCAAAGCATCGGCGCCGCTTGCCGCTGCCTTCTCCGCGTCTTCCGGGTCGAGAATGCCCTTGAGGATCAGCTTGCCGCCCCACTGATCCTTGATCCACTTGACGTCGTCCCAGCTCAGCGCCGGATCGAACTGTTCGGCTGTCCATGACGACAGCGAGCGCAGGTCGGTGACGCCCTTGGCGTGGCCGGCGATGTTGCGGAAGGTGCGCCGGTTGGTGCGCAGCATGTTGAGGCACCACCGCGGCTTGGTCGCCAGGTTGATGATGTTGGGGATCGTCATGCGCGGCGGCGTCGACAGGCCGTTGATGACGTCCTTGTGGCGCTGGCCGAGAATCTGCAGGTCGAGCGTCAGCACCAGTGCCGAGCATTTCGCCGCCTTGGCGCGCTGGATCAGCCGCGAGACGAAATCGCGGTCCTTCATGACATAGAGCTGGAACCAGAATGGCTTGCTGGTGTTTTCGGCGATGTCTTCGATCGAGCAGATGCTCATCGTCGACAGCGTGAACGGAATGCCTGCCTTTTCCGCCGCCCGCGCGCCATGGATCTCGCCATCGGCATGCTGCATGCCGGTGAGTCCCGTCGGTGCGATCGCCACCGGCATCGATACCGTCTCGCCGGCCATCGTGGTCTTGAGTGTACGGTTGCGCAGGTCGACGGCGACGCGCTGGCGCAGCTTGATCGGCACGAAGTCGCTTTCGTTCTCGCGATAGGTGCTCTCGGTCCAGGAACCGGAATCGCAATAGTCGTAGAACATGCGCGGCACGCGGCGCTTGGCGATTGCGCGAAGATCGGCGATCGAAGTTATCGGACGCGCCATTCCACTAAGCTCCAGAATGCTGATGTTGATGCGACGACATGCGCGCGGCATGTAAGCCGCCTTCGCGACCGATGCCAAGGGCTGACCGGCAAGATGTCTATCCGAAAATCGCAGACTTTCGTTCTATGTCGCGTGCTCGAGGATGTTGATGATGTTGCCGAACGGATCGCGGACGAAAAACCGCCTCACGCCCCAAGGCTCGTCGGCGAGATCATAGACAATCGCATAACGCGAAGTCTTCACCCTGTCATAAAGCTCATCGACATTGTCGACCTCGATCGAAAGCACCGGTACCGGCGTAGCCGATCCACCCTCGCTGGCCACGCCGAGTTGCGGTGTCATCGCACCACCGGTGCCGAAGGTCAGGATCCAGCCGTGATCCATGAGGACGTCAAGCCCAAGCAATTCGCCGTAGAATGCTTTTGCCGCCGTCGGGTCGGCTGCGTGGAGATTGGCGACGATGCGACGAACGGCCATGTCCTGTTTCCTTTCTGACATCAAAAGGGGCCCGAAGGCCCCCCTTGGCACCTTGCGTTTGTTTGCGGTCAGGCGTTGGCGGCGGCAACCGCGCGCTTGGCCATCACCACCACCAGATTGGCACGATATTCGGGCGTGGCGTGGATGTCGCCCATCAGACTGCCTGACGGAACCGTCACGCCTTCCAGCGCCGATGCCTCGAACTTCTTGGTCAGTGCCGCCTCGATCTCCTTGGAGCGGAACACGCCGTCGTCGCCTGCCCCGGTGACCGCCGCGCGCACGCCATCCTTGCCCTTCGTCACGAATACGCCGGTCATCGCATACCGCGACGCCGGGTTGGGGAACTTGGCGTAACCCGACTTGGCCGGCGCAGTGAAGGTGACAGCGGTGACGATCTCGTCGTCCTTGAGTGCTGTTTCGAACAGGCCCTTGAAGAACTTGTCAGCGGCGATCTGGCGCTTGTTGGTGACGACAGTCGCGCCCAGCGCCAGCAGCGCCGAGGGATAGTCGGCGGCCGGATCGTTGTTGGCGACCGAGCCACCGATGGTACCGCGATGCCTAACCGCGGGATCACCGATGTGGCTGGCGAGATGCGACAGCGCGGGACAGACTTTCTTCAGCTTCTCGTCGTTGGCGACATCGAAATGCGTCGTCGCAGCACCAATGGTGATGCTCTTGCCCGAGACCTTGATGCCCTTGAGGTCGGCAATATGGTTCAGGTCGACGAGATCCGACGGTGCCGCAAGTCGGGTCTTCATGGCGGGAATGAGCGTCATGCCACCCGAGAGGTACTTGGCGTCACCGCTCTTGATCTTCTTGGCGGCATCCGCGACCGAGGTGGCGCGATGATAGTTGACGGAATACATGGTGCGTCCTCCTCAGTGTTTCGCGCCGGCGCGCAGTGCGGCCCAAACCTTGCCCGGCGTCGCCGGCATGGTCAGGTTGTCATGGCCGAGCGCATCGGTGATGGCGTTGATGACCGCCGGCGGCGAACCGATGGCGCCGGCCTCGCCGCACCCCTTGATGCCAAGCGGATTGCTCGGACAAGGCGTATTCGACGTCGAGACCTGGAATGACGGCAGATCGTCGGCACGCGGCATGGTGTAGTCCATGTAGCTTGCCGTCAAAAGCTGACCGCTGGCGTCATAGACGGCGCCTTCCAGTAACGCCTGGCCAACGCCTTGCGCGATACCGCCATGCACTTGCCCCTCGACGATCATCGGGTTGATGATGTTGCCGAAGTCATCGGCGGCGACGAACTGGATGATATCGGTCTTGCCGGTGTCGGGATCGATTTCGACCTCGCAGATGTAGCATCCGGCCGGGAAGGTGAAGTTGGACGGATCGTAGAACGCCGTCTCCTTCAGGCCGGGCTCCATGCCTTGCGGCAGGTTGTGCGCGGTATAGGCGGCGAGCGCCATCTGGAACCACGGCACGTTCTTGTCGGTACCGGCAACCTTGAGCTGGCCGTTTTCGATGACGATGTCACCTTCGTCGGCTTCAAGCAGGTGGGCGGCGATCTTCTTGGCCTTGGCCTCGACCTTGTCGAGCGCCTTGACGATCGCCGACATGCCGACGGCACCCGAGCGCGAGCCATAGGTGCCCATGCCCATCTGCACCTTGTCGGTGTCGCCATGGACGATCGAGACGCTGTCCAGCGGCACTCCGAAGCGTGAGTTGACCAGCTGGGCGAAGGTCGTCTCATGCCCCTGGCCATGGCTGTGCGAGCCGGTCAGCACCTCGATCGTGCCCACCGCATTGACCCGCACCTCGGCGGACTCCCACAAACCGACACCAGCGCCGAGCGAACCCACCGCCGCCGACGGCGCAATGCCGCAGGCCTCGATGTAGCAGCTCATGCCGATGCCGCGCAGTTTGCCCTTCTTGGCCGCAGCCGTCTTGCGCTTGGCAAAGCCGGCATAATCGGCCTGCTTCATCGCCGCATCGAGCGACGCGCCATAATTGCCGGCGTCGTAGCACATGATGACAGGCGTCTGGTGCGGGAACTGGGTGATGAAATTCGTCCGCCGCAGTTCGGCGGGCGAAACGCCAAGCTCACGCGCGGCGATCTCCATCGTGCGCTCGAGCACGAAGGTCGCCTCCGGCCGCCCGGCGCCGCGATAGGCGTCGACCGGTGCGGTGTTGGTGTAGACGGTGCGCACATTGCCGTAGATCGCCGGGATGTTGTACTGGCCCGACAGCAGCGTGGCGTAAAGATAGGTCGGCGTCGCCGAGGAAAACAGCGACATGTAGGCGCCGAGATTGGCGATGGTGTCGACCTTCAGCCCGACGATCTTGTTGTTCTTGTCAAAACCCATCTCGACCGTGGTGTGGTGATCGCGGCCATGCGCATCGGTCAGGAAGCTCTCGGTGCGGTCGGCCACCCATTTGACCGGCACGCCGGTCCGCTTGGAGGCCCACAGGCAGACGATTTCCTCGGGATAGATGTAGATCTTTGAGCCGAAGCCGCCGCCGACATCAGGGGCGATGACGCGCAGCTTGTTTTCCGGCGCGACGTTGTAGAACGCGCTCATCACCAGCCGTGCGACATGCGGGTTCTGCGAGGTCGTCCAGCAGGTGTAGTGATCCTCGGCCTTGTCGTAGTGGCCAAGTGCTGCGCGCGGCTCCATCGCATTGGGCACCAGCCGGTTGTTGACGATGTTGAGGCGCGTGACGTGGGCGGCGGATTTGAGCGCCGCGTCGGTGGCGGCGGCGTCGCCAATGCCCCAGTCGAAGATCAGATTGCCATCTGCTTCAGGATGGAGCTGCGGCGCGCCCTTGCCCAAAGCGTCGACCGCGTCAGCGACCGACTTGCGTTCCTTGTAGGTGATCTCGACTGCTTCCGCCGCATCGCGCGCCTGGCCCTTGGTATCGGCGACCACCACGACGACGGCGTCGCCGACATAGCGCACCCGGTCGACCGCCAGCGGCGACCACGCGCCCATCTTCATCGGCGAACCATCCTTGGAATGGATCATCCAGCCGCAGATCAAGTTGCCGATGCCGTCAGCCTTGAGCTGCCTGCCGGTGAGCACGCCGATGACACCTGGCATGGCCTCCGCCTTCTTGGTGTCGATCTTCTTGATGTCGGCGTGCGCGTGCGGGCTGCGCACGAATGCCGCGTGTTTCATACCTGGAACGACCATGTCGTCGACATAGCGCCCGGCGCCGGTGATGAATCTCTTGTCTTCTTTGCGCGCAACCCGCGCGCCGATGCCTTCGATTCCCATCTGAGTTCCTCCCGAACCTGAAAAAGCGAATAGCGAATAGTGAGTAGTGCATAGCGAATGGAGAAAGCGGTGACGGCGGCAGCGGCAAAGCCCCTACTCGCTACTCACTACTCGCTCCTTCCAATCACGCCGCCTTTTTCGCCTTGCTCTTGGACGCCTTCGACATCGTTTTCGAAGCGGCGAGGATCGCCTTGACGATGTTGTGGTAGCCGGTGCAGCGGCAGATGTTGCCTTCGAGTTCCGCGCGCACGGTGGTTTCGTCGAGCCCTTCGGGATGCCTGCGGATCATGTCGGTCGCGGTCATGATCATGCCCGGCGTGCAGAAGCCGCACTGCAGGCCATGATGTTCCTTGAATGCCGCCTGGACGGGATGAAGGTCAGCACCATTGGCAAGGCCTTCGATGGTGGTAACGGTCGAACCCGATGCCTGAATGGCGAGCATCGTGCAGGACTTGGTGGCCTTGCCGTCGACATGGACAACACAGGCGCCGCATTGCGACGTGTCGCAACCGACATGCGTTCCGGTCAAACCCAAATGCTCGCGCAGGAAATGAACGAGCAGCGTACGGTCCTCCACCGCGCCGCTGACCTTTCGGCCATTCACGACCAAAGATACCTCCGACATGAAACCTCCCATGTTGCCGCGACCGGCTAGGTAGACCCCGCACCAGTCAGGTGAGCAAATCCTATCTGTGCCAATGCCGGCTGCAAGCGCCTTTTTGGATCCAGACACGCAATGCGTGCATGCCAGGGCAGAAAAGACGCCAGATCGGAGCCGCTTCGACTTCCGTCATCTTGCCGCGAGCGAGCAACGGCCGCCGCCTCATCGTTGATTGCAAGTGGAATGCGCGCGCAGATCGTGCCAAAAGCCGTCATCACGTTTGCGGGAGGCACTGCTTGGTCAACTTCGTCATCGCTCCGCCCGAGCCGGCTTCGGTCGCCGTTTCCGGCTCGTCCGAACGGTTTCCTGTACGACGCATCTTCTGTGTCGGCCGCAACTACGCGGCGCATGCCCGCGAGATGGGCAAGGATCCCGACCGCGAGCCGCCGTTCTTCTTCGGCAAGCCAGCCGATTGCGTGGTCGACAGCGGCGCAACCATCCCCTACCCGCCACTGACAAGCGACCTGCATCACGAGATCGAACTTGTCGTTGCCATAGGCCGAGGTGGTTCCAACATCGCGACAGAAAATGCGCTGGACCATGTCTGGGGCTACGGCGTCGGCATCGACCTGACCCGCCGCGACCTGCAGGATGCCGCCAAGAAGCTGGGCCGCCCCTGGGACTGGGGCAAGGGGTTCGACCAATCGGCGCCATGTGGGCCGCTCGTCCGCGTGTCCGAGATCGGCCACCCGGCCAAAGGACGTGTCTGGCTTGCCGTCAACGGGGAGACCAGGCAGCAAGGCGACCTCTCGGAACTGATCTGGTCGATCCCCGAAGTGATCGCCATCTGCAGCGAATCCATGGAACTGAAGGCCGGCGACCTGATCTACACCGGCACGCCGGCGGGCGTCGGCGCCGTGAAGCCGGGCGACCGCATATCAGGCGGTGTCGCCGGCGTGGGCGAGATCGAGATTTCGATCGCGTAACTGACAGGAAAATGGCGGCGGCTCAGGCAGTCGCCTTCTTGCGCTTCTCGTAGAGCATGACCAGCGTTTCGGCGACGAGTGCTGGCTTGTCCTCGCCTTCGATCTCGATGGTGTTTTCGGCCTTGAGCAGGTACTGCCCCGGGCCCTTGTCGTCCATCGACATCAGCACGGTGCGCATGCGCACTCGCGAACCGACCTTCACCGGCGAGACGAAACGCACCTTGTCGAGCCCATAATTGAAGGCGGCAAGCGTGTTGTCGGGCACCACGCCGATCTCCTGGACCAGCGCACCGATCAACGACAAGGTCAAAAAGCCATGTGCAACGGTGGTGCGAAAAGGGCTGCGCCGCTTCGCCCTTTCAGGATCGACGTGGATCCACTGGCGGTCGCCGGTGCAATCGGCAAAAGCGTCGATGCGGGTCTGGTCGACGAGAACCCAATCCGAAACGCCGAGTTCCTGCCCGATCTTCTGGCGCAATTCCTCATAGGTCTCGATAGGTTTGCACACGCTTCCTCTCCGACGTCAGCTGGCCAAGTGCTGCGTTGGGGACCATAAACGAGGCGCGCTTGTCAACCTCCAAGCGCATCGGAGACGCTACTCCGCAGCTTCGCGCTCAGGCAGATCGTCGATTCTCTCGGGGTCGCCGGGCGCTGTTTCGCAGCCGAGTTCGGGGAATGCCACCGAGCGTTTGCCGTGAAAATCGGTGCGTACGACGACCAGCCCCTGCTCCTCGAAATAGGTAAGCAGCCGTCGTGCCCGGCGCGCCGAATGACTGCCATAGGCATGCGCGATGGCAGCGTCCGATGGGCAAGGCGCCCCCTTTACCGCTGCCTGCGCAACGATCAGAAACACCGCCTGCAGATCCTCTGGAAGCGCCACCGACATGCCAAGCGCCTGCTGCCAGGTGTCGCTCGACGCCGTTTCGTCGTCGATGCCTGACCGTGCCACAGCGTAGCGGCGGCGGAAGGAGGAAAGCGGCGGCGGCTCACCCTGCAGGCGCTTGATGCGGCAACGCACAAGAAAATCCTGGTAGAGCACGGCATCGGTGCGGAACGCCGCGTCGGGATCTTCGACCATCTCACGCACGATGGTGTCGATCAGGGCCTCACGCTCGGCTTCGTCGAACAGCGGGAAAATCGGCTCGGCGACGGGCGCGGACGCTTCGGCGCGCACCTGTGAAAGCTGGGCGATGATGTCGGCCGTGGGCGTCGGCGTCGGCGGCACCACGCGCCGGACTGTCTGGCGCGTTTCCAGCGGGGCCGGTGCGAAGATCAACTCGCGCGTATCGTCATTGGCATCAGGCAGTGGCATCAGCTTGGGGCTGACCGAACGCGCCGACGTTTCCACCGGACCAATAGCGACAGGCAGCGGCCGTCGCGACATGGCCGGTCCTAACGCAATGAAGTTGCCACGCGCCAGATCGCGGAACATTTCGGCCTGGCGGCGCTCCATGCCGAGCAGATCGGCGGCACGCGCCATGTCGATGTCGAGGAAGGTGCGGCCCATCAGGAAGTTGGACGCCTCGGCGGCGACGTTCTTGGCAAGCTTGGCCAGGCGCTGGGTGGCGATGACGCCGGCCAGGCCGCGCTTGCGGCCGCGGCACATCAGGTTGGTCATCGCGCCAAGCGAGATTTTCCGCGCCTCGTCGGAGACCTCACCGGCGATGGCCGGCGCAAACAGCTGCGCCTCGTCGACGACGACCAGAACCGGGTACCAGAAATCGCGCTCGGCATCGAACATGCCGTTCAGGAAGGCCGCGGCACCGCGCATCTGCTGCTCGACATCGAGCCCTTCGAGGTTGAGCACGACCGAAACGCGATGCTGGCGGATGCGGCCGGCGATGCGGGTCAGTTCGGCCTCGGTGCGCTGGGCATCGACCACGACGTGTCCGAACTTGTCGGCGAGCGTGACGAAATCACCCTCGGGATCGATGACGCACTGCTGCACCCACGGCGCGCTCTGTTCGAGCAGGCGGCGCAACAGATGCGACTTTCCCGAACCCGAATTGCCTTGAACCAGCAAACGGGTCGCCAACAGTTCTTCGAGATCAAGCTGAGCCTTCGCCCCGCCGGACGCCGCTCCCATCTCGATGCCTACCTTCATCCTCTACCCCAGTTGAACCCTGCTGCGCCGGTCCGCGAATCTGTGTCGATTCGCGGAAGGCACAATACCCGGATTCAAAGTGTTAAAGCGTCTTTGTGCGCCCGGACGGACGTAACGCGCTCCGATGGTGATCGGCCTTCAATAGCATCCGACGACGGGCAATGCGCGAACGCTCTCGCGAAACCCACAAGAGAGCTGAGGTCAGGGCCGAGCCGGGACGGCTACTTCTTCTTGTCGTAGCTGTCGCGAATTTCGTCCATCGATGCGCGGATGCGCTCGCGCAGGATTTCGACCGACTCCGTACCCGACTTGCGTACGATCTCGGCGACCTCGCCAGCGTTCTTCAGCGCGGCTTCAAAGGAGCGCTTGGCAAAGTCTGCCTGCTTGCCGAGCAGCTCCTGCGGATTACCCGGCGCGCGGATTCCTTGTGCCGCCTCGGTGATTTCGTGCAGCGCGCTCTGGATCATTTCACGCTGCTTGGCGACAAGCGAGGAAGCACCGGCAGCGCTCGCCTTGACCGATTTTTCCAGCGCTTCGAGGTTTTTGCGGTGATGGCTGACAATGTCGTCGACATCGACCGCAGGCATCTTCAGATCGCGGCCGAACTTCGAAAACATGTCCAGAAAGGATTCCGCTTCCGGCTTCTTCGCCATGACTTGCTCCCGTTTGGCTCCGAGGCACTCCCGGAGGTACAAGACCAGAATAGAGCAGCAGTGGTGAGGGTCAATTCGCGAGCAACAGCAACTCGGCGGAATAAAGCACGAGGCCGGCAAGGCCGCCGATCAGCATGCCGTTGAACCGGATGTATTGCAGGTCGCGGCCGATGTTGATCTCGATCAGCCGGGTCAGCTGGCCGAGGTCCCAGCGCCTGACCTGCTCGGATATGAAACTTGACACGCCGCTCTTCTGGCTTTCGACGAACGAGGCGAGTGCTACGACGAAACCTGCATTCATGTCGGCGCGGATATGCGGATCACGCGCCAGGTTCTGGCCGACCTCGATGAACAGGCTGGTCAGGTGCTTCCGCGTCATGGATTGAGGCGATGCGACGTCCTGTTCGATGAAGCCGCGCATGCTTTTCCAGACATCCTGCGCCAGCCCCCGCAGTTCGGGGCGAGCGAGGAAGTTGCGCTTTAGCTCCTCGGCGCGCCGGGCATAATCAGGCGAGTGACGAAGCTGCTCGATAAAGCCGTGGACGAATTGGTCGAATTCGCCGCGCAGCGGATGGTCGGGATCGGCCTTAACCTCTTCAAGCAAAGTGGCTGCGGATGCGACGATGCGCTTGAGCAGGTAGGCATCGGCACGAAACAGGTTGAACACCGACGGTAGTTCTTCCCTGATCTTCTCGCGCAGCACAGCCAGCGCCTGCTCATCACTCAGGAAGTTGCCGATGATCTTGGTGAACTCGTCGAGCAGGCGCTGATGTCGGCGATCTTCGGTAAAGGCCGACAGCAACTCCGCCGCCAAAGGCGCGACCTCAACCTTGCCGATACGATCCAGCATCCGGCGCGTCGCAAACTCGCGCAGGCCGGAGCCTTCGATCGCCTGCAGCATCTGCGGCACCAGTCGACCGACAAACAGCGACAGCCCCTCCGCCCTGCTGCGGTCCGACAGCCAGTCAGCGACGAGGGCCGCGAAATCCACCTCCTTGAGCTTCTGCCGCACCGGCTCGGGCGCCAGGAAGTTGGCTTCGATGAAATGGCCGAGGTTGTCGGCGATCCTGTTTTGGTTGGACGGAATGATCGCCGTATGCGGGATCGGCAGGCCAAGCGGCCGCTTGAACAGCGCCACCACCGCATACCAGTCGGCCAGACCACCGATTGTCGCTGCCTCGGCGAAGGCGGCAACGAACCCAAGCCATGGCCAGCGCCCTTGCAGCGACTTGGCAATGGCAAACACCGCGACACAGGCTACCAGCGCGCCGGTTGCGATGAACTTTGTCCGCCGCAATGCCAACAGTTTGGCAGCTTCATCGGAGTTCAGAGCGCGGGCGGCTGTCGGCACGGCGGCGTTCCCGTTTGCTGCAACCATTCCAGGTCCATCCTTGCTCATTTTCCGCCCTCGCCTGCCGCTTCAGGGTCGACACGACAAACATGCCTCATGCCGGTCAGATATCGAGACGGCGCGGCGGATTACAACCCTTCCGACAAATCAGCAGCCGTCATCTTGAATAAACAGAGTGCGCGGTCTATTATTAATCAATGCGCCCGAAACCGATTGCCCGACGATCCAACGCCATCCGCCTCAAGACCAGGCTGGCGGCTTTTGCCCGGCGGCGCCCAAGGCTTTACGCATCGCGTCACGTGATCCTGGCAACAGCAGAGGTGCTGGCCGGCATTTTGGGCGTTGGTGCGATTTTCGCTTTCCTGATCCCCAACATCGACTGGTCGTGGATCCCCTGGCCAAGCCTGGATCTGTCATGGCTGCGCGACCTCTGGCCGGATTGGCTGACGCTGCGCTGGCTTTGGCCCTCCTGGTTGCATTTCAACCTGCCGGACTGGCTAAGACAGGTGCTTGCCTGCATGAAGTGGGTCGTTCCGATTGTGGTGGCGATTGCCGTCAGCTTCAATGAAGTCAGGCGCCGGCGACTCAGGAAGATTTCCCGGCAGGAGCAGCCACAGGATGAATGAACCGATGGACCAGAGCATCTGCGCATCGCTGGTGGAGCCTGCCCATGCGCACGGTTGACCCTGCCAAGCACGAGGCCAGGCGCCGGCATATCCTCGCTGCGGCCGCCGAGTGCTTTGCCACCAAGGGATTTCAAAGCACGCGCACCGCCGACATCTGCGCGGCCGCGGGCATGAGCTCCGGCAACCTGTTTCACTACTTCCCCTCCAAGCAGGCAATCTTCACGGCGATCTTCGAACAGGACGGTCGCGACAATGCCGCCCTGCTCGAGCAGGCAGCTAAGGCCGACGATGCTCTCGAGGCATTGCTGGGCTTCGCCGATTTTATGGTCGCGCAGACGGAGTACCCGCATCTGGCGGGCTTGATGCTCGAGGTCATCGCCAATGCCAAGCGCGATGCCGAATTCGCCGCCCTTCTCGACCGCAACGACCGCGAAAACCGCGACGGCGTGACAATGTTGTTGAAACGAGCGGCAGAGGCCGGCCAGATCGACCCGACGCTTGATCCGGTCGCAGCCGCCAACTGGATCCTGGTGCTGATCGAAGGTGCGTTCGTCCGGGCCTCTGCCGACGCCGGCTTCCAGCCCTCCAAGGACAAGGCCAGCTTGCGGCGCATCATCACGCGCTTCCTGGCACCCGGAGCCGACGCCCCACGCTGAACGAATGCCGATCAGGGATCGGCGACACAAGCTGAACGCTGATGGAGATGAAAATGGCGAACGAAACCGTTCCGGCCAAAAGGACAGCTGCGTCCGGACGCCGACAGATCATCAAGAGCGGAGCGGCGATCGCTGCCGGCCTGGCGCTGACCTCCGTCCGCGTTGGGCGGGCCAGCGCAGTTGAGACCACGCGCAAGCACCTTCGCCTGCGCGGCATCGATTACGACACGGGCACCAATTACGGGTCGGGACAACTGTCGCGGCAGATCTGGAACCGGGCCGTGGTGCACGAGGACATGCGTGTCATCCGCGACCAGTTGCACTGCAACGCAATCAGCATTTCGGGCACCAACATCCAGCGGCTCGAGCAGGCGGCGACCGCCGCTTTCAGCCAGGGACTGCAGGTCTGGATGCAGCCGCGCCTGTTCGATGCCACCAAGCAAGAGATGCTGACCTATCTCGGTGAGGTCGCAACGACTGCCGAGTCACTGCGGCAAGGCCGCGGACAACTCGTTCTCAATGTCGGTTGCGAACTTTCGATGTTCACGCAAGGCTTCATCGAAGGTAGCAACTTCCAGCAGCGCATGGCGACGCTTTATGCCTCACCGGTTCCGCTTTTCCCTGAGGTCAACAAGGCGCTTGCCGAGCACCTTGGGCAAGCGAGTGAAATTGCCCGCAAGCACTTCAAAGGCGAGATTACCTACAGCCCGATCCCTTGGGAGAACGTCGATTGGAAGTTGTTCGACATCGTGTCGGCCAACTACTACCGCGACGCCGACAACCGCTCGACCTATGTCGAGGGCCTCCGCAAGCTGCGGCGCCATGGCAAGCCCGTGGTCATCACCGAATTCGGTTGCTGCACCTTTGAAGGTGCCGAACAGCGCGGCGGAATGGGGTTCGATATCATCGACTACGAACAGGACCCGCCGCGGGTTCGGCAAGGCTATGTCAGGAGCGAGCAAACCCAGGCGGCCGAGATCGCCGACCTGCTACGCATCTACGAGGAAGAAGGGATCGACGGCGCCTTCGTCTACCAGTTCCTGTCGGAGGGCGAAGTGCATTCGTCAGATCCGCACTATGACCTCGACATGGCGAGCCACGCCATCGTCAAATGCCAAGGCATCGATCTCGCCAGAGGCACGATCCGCTGGCAGCCAAAGCTGGCCTTCCACGAGATCGCAAGGATCTACGGGAAATCGTGATCAGGCTCCTCTATCCGCCAGAATGTAGCGAAGCGGGCGCTGCTACACCACGCCGAGGCATGCTTCAGGCGGCAATGGCCTTGCCGGTGCCACGCCTGCCGAGGTCGGCGGGTGCGCGCCAATCGGCATCGAGGCTGGCCTCGCCGGCCAGGTCGATGACGCCGTTGGTTTCGCCCTGCTGAAAGCTGAGCTTGGCATCGAAGCGGCGTGCCAAGGCCTTCATGGCGCTGTTGTTGGAGTGTGTCGTCACCTGCAGCCTGAGGTAGCCGAGCCCCCTCGCCTGGGCGACGAGGCGCTGAAACAGCCGTCCGCCGAT
Organism: Aminobacter carboxidus; assembly: GCF_014863355.1. Classification (GTDB taxonomy): domain Bacteria; phylum Pseudomonadota; class Alphaproteobacteria; order Rhizobiales; family Rhizobiaceae; genus Aminobacter; species Aminobacter carboxidus. The sequence goes on from NZ_JACZEP010000007.1 coordinate 16,682, forward strand.
GCCGCGGTTCTGGATCTCGTGCTCGACGCTGAAGGCGATCTCGGCCGTCGGCTCGCTCTCTTCGGCGCGTTCGTGCAGTTCGGCGGCGGCAAGCACCTTGTCGCCTTCGACGTAGCCGATGACGGTAGCGCCTTCGTGGAAGCTGCGTTCGGCATAGGCTTCGAGAAAGCCGTCATGCGTCAGCCCATTGAAGCGGTCGCGCCGGCTCTGATCGTCAAGTCGCAGCAGATGTTCGGCAAAGCGGGGCAGATCGGACGGCCGCAATTGACGGATTACGCCCGTCAATGGCCGATGTGTATGTATGATCTGTTCCATGTCGTAGTCCTCATGGGTTCCTCCCCAGAGTCTTCGACTCCCGACAAAGCGCATATTGTGCAGCGCAGCATCAAAATCAACTGTTTGACCTATACGTAAATGTAAGGGCTGGTGTGCGTCGGAAATATGACTAATGATGTCATATATTTTCGAAACCCTGTCTGGAATTATTCTAAGGTATGAGCCATATTAGCGGGACTCGCGGATTCAACGCAGGGCAAGGAACACGCAATGCGCCTCACACGCCAGACCAACTACGCCATGCGCATCCTGATGTATTGCGCAGCGAATGAAGGACGGCTGAGCCGCGTCCCTGAAATCGCCGCTGCCTACACGGTGTCGGAACTGTTCCTGTTCAAGATCCTGCAGCCCTTGGTCGAAGCCAAGCTGGTCGAGACTGTGCGAGGTCGCAACGGCGGCGTACGCCTTGCCAAGCCGGCTGACCAGATCTCGCTTTTCGACGTCGTGCGCGTCACCGAAGAGAGCTTCGCCATGGCCGAATGCTTCGAGAACGACGCGGCTGAGTGCCCGCTGGTCGATAGCTGCGGCCTGAATGCGGCGCTGCGCGAAGCTTTGAACGCCTTCTTTGAGGTGCTTGGGCGCTACTCGATCGCCGACCTTGTCGCGGCTCGACCAAACATGCGCGATCTGCTCGGCATCCACTTCCCCGAACAGCACGCCTTGGCCGGCTGACGCCGGTCAGGCGACAGCCGACTGCGGCAGCACGAACGGGATATTTGCCTGCGGCACAGCCCCCACGCGCAGCCGGCAGCCGAATACCTTTTCGATCAGACTGTCGGTGAGCACGGCTTGCGGAGCACCAGCTGCCGCCAGCTTGCCGCGATACATGACGCAGATCTGGTCGGCATACATCGCAGTCAGGTTGAGGTCGTGCAGGATCGCGACGACACCGCCACCGCGCCGCGCGAAATCGCGGGCGATGTCCATGATGATCAGCTGGTGCTTGATATCGAGGCTCGATACCGGCTCGTCGAGGAACAGATAGCGTGGCTGCCCATCCAGCACCGGCGCCCAGACCTGGCATAGCACCCGAGCCAGCTGCACACGCTGCTGCTCGCCACCCGACAACTCCTGATAGAAGCGCCCTGCAAAGCCCTCGAGATCGACTCGGGCCAGTGCGCGTTCCGGCAGGCGGTCGCCCTCGCCTGCCAATGCGCCGGAGCGGCCACCCGTCACGCCAAGCTTGACGATCTCGCGCACCGTGAACGGGAATGACAGGGCTGTCGACTGCGGCAGCACGGCCCGGATGCTCGCCGCTTCCCACGGCTTGAGCTTAGCAGTGTCGCGGCCATTGAGCGATATCTTGCCCGAAAAGGCGAGCTCGCCCGTCAGCGCCCTCAGGAAGGTCGTCTTGCCGGAACCATTGGGTCCGACGATCGCTGCCAGTTCGCCTGGACGCACGGTGAAATCCACATCGCTGACGATGCGCGTGCTGCCGATCGACACCGAGACTTGGCGTGCTTCGATCATATGTACCTCACAGTTCGCCGCATCAAAGATCGACGACGCCGCGCTTGCGCAGCAATATCCACAGGAAGAATGGGCCACCGACGGCCGCCGTGACGATACCGATCGGCAGCTCCGCAGGTGCCACGATGGTGCGGCTGACCGCATCCGCCAGAAGCAACAGGCATGCCCCCAGCAGCGCCGACGCCGGCAGCAGGTAGCGGTTGTCGGGTCCGATCGCCAGGCGCAGCAGGTGTGGTACGACGATGCCGACAAAGCCGATGCCGCCACTGACGGCCACCGAGGCGCCGATCGCCGCCGAAACCGCAACGATCGCCACATATTTCAACCGCTGCACCGGAACGCCGAGATGACTTGCCGTCGCCTCGCCCAAGGCAAGTGCATTCAGCCCCTTGGCCATGAAAGGTGTCGTCGCCAGCGCCAGGATGATGATCGGCCCGGCACCTGCAATCTTGAGCCAGGTGGCGCCGGCGAGCGAGCCGAGTTGCCAGAAGGTCAGGTCGCGCAACTGCCTGTCGTCGGCGATGTAGACGAGCACACCAGTCAAAGCCATGGCCATCGCGCCCAGCGCGATGCCGGCCAAAAGCATGGTGGCGATCGATGTCCGCCCCTGACGGGTTGCAACGTTGTAGAGGATGATGGTGGTGAGCAGGCCACCGCCGAATGCTGCGAACGGCAGCGCGTAAGTACCAAGCAAAGCCGTGAACGGCGCAAGCACCGTGGCACCCAGCACGATCACCGAGACAGCACCTAGTCCTGCGCCGGCCGACACGCCGACCAGGCCCGGATCGGCCAGTGGATTTCGGAACAGGCCCTGCATGACCGCGCCTGAAACGGCGAGCGCCGCCCCCACTAGCATGCCCAGCACGATGCGTGGCAGGCGAATGTCGTAGACGATGACGCTATCGCGCATCGACAGCGCCTCGTCACCCGGCGTCGCACCAAACAGCCAACTGCGAACGAGACCCAGCGCCGAGGCGTCCGATGCCCCCCAGGTCAGGCTGAACAGCGCGGTTGCGGCCAGAGCCACGGCGAGCACGCCGATGACCAGCAAGGCACGGCCGGAGCGGTCGCCGACGGCATGGCGACCTTGCTCCTGCACGCCGGCATCACCGGCGATTGTTTCATCCACCACTGTCCCGGCCTTATTTCTTGACCGCGTCGCCATAGAACGCCATGGCGAGATCCTTAATCGCCGCCGCCGTGCGCGGGCCGAAGCCGAGCAGATAGGCGCCGTCCATGCGGATCACGCGCTTGGCCTGGCCGGCCGGTGTGGAGGCAATGGCCGGATGGGCAAACAGGTCGGCATCCGGAACCGCGGTACCACCGCCGCGATCCATCATCAGGATCACATCGGGCTTTGCCGTGATCGCCGCCTCGTCGGTCAGTTGCTTGTATCCGGGATAGCCTTCGACCGCGTTGACACCACCGGCAAGCGCGATGATGCCATCGGCGGCCGTATGGTTGCCGGAAGCCAGGATCTTGCCGCCCTGCATGCTCAGGATGAACAGCACGCGCTTGCGCTCGCCCTGCGGAATATACTTGGTCAGCGCCTCGGCGTCGGACAACTGCTTGCCGACATCGGCGGCGAGTGCCTCGGCCTTGGCATCGGCGCCGAGCGCCTTGCCGACGATGCGGATCTTCTGGAGGATGCCGTCGTGGCTGAAGCCTTCCGGCACCTGGATATAGGGAACGCTGGCCTTCTTGAGGACGTCGATGGCTTCCTTCGGCCCACTGCCTTCGAGCGCCAGAATGCCAGTCGGATTGACCGACAAAACGCCCTCGGGCGACAGCGCCCGCATGTAGCCCACGTCGGGAAGCTTGAAGACGGCTTCCGGATAGACGCTGGTCGAATCACGGGCAACGAGTGCCCCTTCTTCGCCAAGCGCATAGACGATTTCGGTGATCGAGCCGCCGACGGAGGCGACGCGCGTACGATCAGGCAGAACCGTGGCTCCCTCGACCGCCAGGCTGGCTGTCCCAGACGCAAGCAGAACCGACAGGCCTAGTGCGGCTGAGCGAAGCAGCCGTTGGGGTGTCGACATAATCATCTCCTTACGCCGCGTTCTGCTGGACGACCGGCAGCGCCTCGACCAGTCCGCGCCAATCCGCGCGCTCGTCGTGACCTTCCTTACGCTTGCCGAAGAACTGGATGATCATCTCGCCATTGGCGTCATAAGCCTCGACCGAGGTCACATGGCCATCCTTGGTCGGCTTGCGAACAGCCCAGAGCTCCTGGACATGATCGGTTCGGAGATGGAGATGGAAAGTCTCGTCCATCACATTAAGCCACGGGCCCATCGGCTTGATGTTCTTGACGGAGCCGGAATGGATCTGGATGCAGCCATGATTGCCGACAAAGCACATGATCAGCTGTCCGCTTTCAGCCGCCCGGTCGAACACCGCCGGCAGAGCGTCCTTTTCGAGCCTCCAGGCATAGTCCTGGCCGACCATGCGCATCGCCTGCTGGCGGCCGAGCTTGAGCGACTTGAGCATGCCGAAGAACTCATGCGTGTCGGTCAGCTTGCTCCAGCGCTCGCGCAGCTCCTCGACACCGGTCGACGTCTCTTCGACCTGCGACTTCACGACGGAAGGAACCGTCACGATGGAAGGATCCTGGTTGTCGCTGATAAGCTGCTCCACCAGCTTCTGATAGGCATAGAGGTTGGACGCCGGGCGCAGATGGATCTTGTGCACCGCCATGCCGGCAGCATCGAAGAACTGCAGGCTGCGGCGGATTTCGTCGCCGTCACGCTTTTCTACGGCAAAGCCGTGAACCCAGGCCCTCGGAAAGATCCGGAGGTCGATCTGTTCGCCGAGCACCATCGCGGCTTGCGCGCCGGGTACAACCTTGTCGTAGACGCCGATCTTCTCATGGACCGCGCTTTCGTTGCGGGTCAGAGCCATGACCTCGCCGACGGCCTCGATGCCGGCGAGCAGGTCATTGACGCGCGGTTCGATGCGAACGACACCCTCGCCGCAATGCGCGGCCACCAGTTCAGCTTCGGAAATACCGAGCTGGCTGGCGAGATCGCGCTCGCGCATCTTGGGGTTGTCAGTTCGCGCCCGCCTGATTTCGTGTGGGTTGGGCCTTACGCGCTGGTCCATTTGGAAACACCTACTTGTTGAGAATGAGTTTGCCTTGACGGGTAATCTTCAGGCGATAGAGAGCGCCGCCATGATCGATGCCGATCTCGAAATCGCCGAGAAACAGCGACTCGCTGGTCAGTGTCCTGGCAGTCGATCCGGCGATTGGACGCGGCGCCACCTGGCCTTCCGGCCGGCCATATCCGGCCCGAAACTGACCAGAACGGAAATGGTTCGGATTGTGTGAATTCATCTCATTCCACTCCTTCATCCGTCCGCCGCGCCGGAAAAGCCCGGTCGAGGCCCTCATGCTTGAATCTATTAGTTGACTCGTACATTCATGTTTACTAGTCAGTGCAATACCGGAGTGATCAAGTCAAGATTTAAGACGTAGCCGGCGAGCGAAAAATTGCTAGCGAGCGAAAAGCAAGCCAGCACGAGACATTTTGGAGTGGGACATGGGGCTAGTTGGTCGGAACAAGGCAGCTCTGCTGGGCGGAGCGGCGATAGCGGTACTCGTGGGCGCGCATGCGGCCCACGCGCAGGAAGCAAAAACCACTGAGCAGGACAAAAAGCCGCGCGTCACCGTCCTCCAGCGCCTCGTTGTCAGCGCCGGCGTCGCCAAGGTCGCCATCGACACGCCACAGGCGGTGACTGTCATCGACCAGGAAGACATCGACCAGAAGCAGGCGACCACCATCGGCGAAATCCTGAAGACCACTCCCGGTGTCCAGGTGCTCGGATCCGACCGCGTCTTCGGCGAAGCCTTCAACATCCGTGGCATTGGCGCGACGGAAAACTCGGCCGACGCAGCCCGCATCGTCGTCACCGTCGACGGCGCGCCGAAGTTCAATGAGCAGTACCGCATGGGCTCGTTCTTCTCCGACCCCGAGCTCTACAAGAAGGTCGAGGTCCTGCGCGGTCCGGCATCGTCGACCCTCTATGGATCGGGCGCCCTCGGCGGCGTCATCAATTTCACGACCAAGGACGCTTCCGACTTCATCGCCGAAGGCGACCGTGGCGCCGTCCGGCTCAAGGGCGCCTATGAAAGCAATGGCGACGGCACGTTGACCTCGGCCATCTGGGCACATCGTTTCAACGACGCGTTCGAAGTTCTGGCGCAGGGCAACTGGCGCCGCTCCAACGACATGGAAAAGGCCAACGGGGTTACACTCGCCGGCTCGGAGTTCGACGCGTTTTCTGGCCTCCTCAAAGGCACCTATCGCATCGACGACGAGCAGATCGTTCGCGCGTCGTATCAGCGCTGGGACAGCGACGCCGACGACCAGCCCTACACCCAGACCAGCACGACCAACCCGGCCGCTGGCTTCGGCACCACCGACCGCCATGTCATCGACCAGACCTGGGTGCTGAGCTATGAGAACGAAGCCGCCGACAATCCGTGGCTCGACCTCAATGTGAACCTGTCCTACTCGGACACGACCAACAGCCAATCGGGCAATCCCAACGCTCCGGCTCTGCCAAGCACCGGCAACACCGCGATCCTCAACGACACCGACTACGGCTACAAGACGATCCAGTTGAAGGCCGACAACACCTTCGACTACACCGGCGAGAGTTTTAAGAACTTCCTGACCGTCGGTTTCCAGGCCAGCCATCAGGATCGTGTTGCCGACCGCCCTTCGGGCGCGGCCAGGCTGACGGCCCATCCTGAAGGCCAGGAAAACAAGCTCGGCCTGTTTGCCCAGAACGAATTCGTCTGGGACGACCGTCTGACCTTGATTGCCGGCGCGCGAACCGATTTCCATTCGATGGACCCGTCCGACTCGATCCCCGGCGCGAAAGGCATCGACGGCACAGCCTTCTCGCCGAAGGTCGCCGCGCTTTACAAGTTCAACGACAACTTCAACGTCTTCGGCTCGGTCGCGCATACCGAGCGCTTCCCGACCCTCGACGAGCTGTTTTCGACAGCCGGGGCGCCGGTAGCTCGCGGCATGAGCCTGGATCTCAAGAAGGAATCGTCGAACAACTACGAGGTCGGCTTCGGTGCTTCGACCGACAATGTGCTGGGTCTCGACAACACCGTCAGTTTGAAGGTGACGGCGTTCAACAACGACATCACCGATGGTATCCGCATCAATCCGTTCGCGATTGGTCCGACGGCTCCGTATTATGTCAACGTCAGCAAGATCAACATCTACGGCGTCGAGCTCGAGGGCTCCTACGAGTCGGAATATGTCTTCGGCCGCCTCGCCTATACCCACCTCAAGGGCGAGTATCCGGACGGCTGGATCGGTCGTAACGCGGCAAACACCATCGCACCCGGCACCACTCTGGAGACCATTCCCCAGGACAAGCTTGTGCTGACCCTCGGCGGACGCCTGCCCGAGCATGGCATCACCTTGGGCGCCACGACGACCTTCGCATTCCGGCCCGACTACTTCACCCCGATTGCGCCGGTTCCGTTCAACCCGGCAAGTCAAGCGGCAGGCGACGGTCCTTCCGGTTCGTGGACCCGTGTCGATCTGTTCGCCTCGTGGAAGCCTACTGAAGGCCAGTTTGTCGGCTGGGAAGGCCAGTTCGGTGTCCAGAATGTATTCAACGCAGACTACCGCGAGAACCTGCTGAACGACCGCTCCAAGGGCCGCACCTTCAAGCTGACCCTCGCCAAGCAGTTCGGATACCAATAATGCAGCAGTCGCGATCCGCGACCGGCGTTCTCGCCGGCCTTGCACTCCTCGCCGCCACAGGCATGGCGGGCGCTCAAAGCGCGCCGCCGGCCCCTGCCCTGGTGCTGGAGCTCAATGCGGCGCAGCCCTCAGACAAGGGCTGCCGCTTTACCTTCGTTGTGACCAACAATCTCGGTGCTGAGCTTTCCAAGGCGGCGTTCGAGATTGCGCTGTTCAACGAAGCCGGCGTTGTCGACAGGCTGACAGTGCTCGACTTCAAGGAACTGCCGGCCGGCAAGACCAAGGTCACGCGTTTCGACCTGTCGGGCACCGACTGCACCAAGGTCAGCCGCGTCCTGATCAACCAGGCCACCGATTGCGCCGGCGGTGGCATCGACGCAGCCGCCTGTCTCAAGGCGCTGCGGACCGAATCCAAATCCGGCATCGCCTTCGGCATCTGAAACCAGCCTTGCCCAGACTCCTCTCCCCTGGCGCCAGGCGCATCGAAAGGCATAAGCCCATGTTCGGAATGAACAAATTCGACCATATGGTGAAACGCCAGGGTGACGGGCTGCTGCCCGAGATGCGCGAGCTGTTCGATCGCCTGGCGGCGATAAGGGCGAGCGAAAACGTCACCGACCTCGCCAGCTACCGTGCACAGTCGCCGATCCAGGCTGGCCCGAACCCGAACTTTGCCGGAGACCACACCGGCGCCAATGTTGTGTCGCTACGCAGCGCTCAAAAGACTACAACAGCGCAACGCAAGGCCCGTTGAAAGGGAAGAACATGTACATCGCAATGAACCGCTTCAAGGTGCAGAACGGCTCTGAGACCGCCTTTGAAGACGTCTGGAAGAACCGCGACTCCTCGCTCAACGAGATGAAGGGCTTTCGCGAATTCCACCTGCTGCGCGGCCCGGTGAACGAAGCCGAAGGCTACACGCTCTTCGCGTCGCACACCGTGTGGGCGAGCCAGGACGATTTTGTCGCCTGGACAAAATCGGAAAACTTCCGCAACGCCCACAAGAACGCCGGCTCGTCCAAGGCGTCCTATGTCGGTCATCCGCAGTTCGAGGGCTTCTCGGTCGTCGAAGGCGCTTGAAAATTGACTGATCTCGCCCGCAGCATCCCTGTCATGCCCTCGCCGGACATCGGCGAGAGCCGCGATTTCTACCGCGACAGGCTCGGTTTCGACGTCGTCGGTCCCGAGATGGACGACTATCTGATCGTGCGGCGTGGCGAGATCGAGATTCATTTCTGGAAATCGGACGACCGCAAGCTGCCCGAGGTGACGTCCTGCTACATCAGGGGCGGCGAGGTTCCCGCACTTCACGCCGAGTTTTCGGCGCGCGGTGTCGAACGGCTAAGCCCGTTCACCGTGCGCCCGTGGAACATGAAGGAATTCTACATCCACGACCCGCATGGCAATCTGCTGCGCTTCGGTTGCGCGCCCGAAGAAATCTGAAAAGGGCAGGTTCAAACCTGCCCCTTTCCTTTTGTCCGCGCGTAATCTTGCTCGCAAGCCTCAGGCCGATGCCAGCAGGCTGGCATTGCCGCCGGCCGCCGTCGTGTCGACGCAGACAGCACGCTCATGCGCGTAGGCGGCCGGATAGATCACTTCACTGATCAGCGGAACGATCGGCCCCTTGCGCTCGGCGATCACCTTGCGGACGATCCGCGCGCTCTCTTCCGTTCCCGAATAGGCCACGACGTCGACGGCAAGCGCGCGCGCTTCCACCGGGTCGGGGCGACCGTCGATCGCGGCGATCGGCAAATCCTTGCCCATCAGGGCGTGGACTGCCGCCGGCGCACCGGGAGCAACGGCCAGGACCGCATTGCCTGCGGCCAGCGCCTGGATTGCCTGGGCAAGCAGGGTTTCGGCGTCGGGGCCGAGGCACAGCACCCGGCCACGTGGGTTGAGCGATAGCGTGTTCGCCTCGCCGGTCGGCCCGGGAAGGTCGACCTGGCCGAAGTCGATGCTCGCCGCAGCCGCAATGGCCTGAGCACCCTTGCCGCGCAGATGCTTGCGCAGGATGGCGATGCGGTCGGGTCGGGTCGCCCATTCACCGGCATCGACGAGATTGTCCACCAGCTCGGTCGCGGTGACCTTGCGGCCTTCCGGCAACTCCGTGCCGGCTTCGGGCGATGTGCGGAAACGACGGAGATAGTGCGGGCCGCCCGCCTTCGGTCCGGTGCCCGACAACCCCTCGCCGCCGAACGGCTGCGAACCGACGACGGCGCCGATCTGGTTGCGGTTGACGTAGATGTTACCGGCGTGGATGCCGTCGACGATGTGCTGGACGCGGCCCTCGATGCGGGTATGCAGGCCGAAAGTCAGTCCGTAGCCCTTGCGATTGATCGCCGAAATAATGTCGTCGATCTCATCGGCCTCGAAGGTTGCGACATGCAGCACAGGTCCGAACACCTCGCGCTCCATCTCCTCGATGCCCTTCACCTTGAAGACATGAGGTGCAACGAAGCGGCCATCCACAGGGGCGTCGAGCTTGGCGATGAGCTTGCCCTTGGCTTCCATCTTGGCGCAATAGTCGCGGATCGAGCTCTGCGCTTCTTCGTCAATGACGGGACCAACGTCGGTCGACAGCTGCCACGGATCACCAATCGTCAGGGCATCCATCGCGCCCTTCAGCATCTCGACCATCTTCTTTTCGACATCGGTCTGGACGTAGAGCACGCGCAGGGCCGAGCAGCGCTGCCCGGCACTCTGGAACGACGATGCTACAACGTCGCGGATAGCCTGCTCGGGCAATGCGGTGGAATCGACGACCATCGCGTTGAGGCCACCGGTCTCGGCGATCAGCATCGCGTCGGGTGCCGCTGTCTCGGCGAGCTGTCTTTCGATCAGCTTGGCGACCTCGGTCGAGCCTGTGAAGCAGACACCGGCAATGCGCGGATCCGCGGTCAGCGGTCCGCCAACGGTCGGGCCGTCGCCGGGCAGAAGCTGGATCACGTCCTCCGGCACGCCGGCCTCGCGCATCAAGGCAACCGCACGGGCGGCGATCAGCGGCGTCTGTTCCGCCGGCTTGGCGATGACCGAGTTGCCGGTAATGAGCGCTGCAGCGATCTGGCCGGTGAAGATGGCGAGCGGGAAATTCCACGGCGAAATGCAGACAATGGCGCCGCGTGCTTCGGTGCCGACTTCGGCCTTTTCGGCTTCGGCTGCGTAGTAGCGCAGGAAATCGACCGCCTCGCGGACCTCGGCGACACCGTCCGACAGCGACTTGCCGGCCTCGCGTGTCGCCAGCGCAAAGAACTCGGCGGCATTGGCCTCGTACAGATCAGCCGTGCGGCGCAGGATGGCTGCGCGTTCACCGACAGGCTTCTTCGCCCAGGCCGGCTGTGCCTCGATTGCGAAACGCACTGCAGTCGGCACCTGCTTGGCCGCAGCCTCGGTCACCGTACCGACGATGTCGTCGGGCTTGGCCGGATTGATCACCTTGCGCGACGCGCCATAGCCGGCGGCGCGAGTGACCGGCTTGGCCGTCCAGCGCTCCGGACCCTTGAACTCCGCCTTGGCACGGTCGAGCGCTGCAAGCGTCACCGGGTCGGTGATATCCCAGCCCTTGGCGTTGGTGCGGCCAGCGCCGAAGATCGCCGAAGGCGTCGGGATCGAGGGATTAGCTGCCGAGCCTTGCGTCTCCACCGTCTCGAGCGGGTCGCGGGCGATGTCTTCCGGCGCCACGTCCTCGTCCGTCAGTTGATGCACGAAAGACGAGTTGGCGCCGTTCTCGAGAAGACGCCGAACGAGGTAGGCCAGCAGGTCGGCATGCGCGCCGACCGGTGCGTATATGCGGCAGCGGGTGCCTTCAGCCTTGCGCACGGTCTCATGCAGCGCCTCGCCCATGCCGTGCAGGCGCTGGAACTCGAACGACGTGCGATCCGTGGCCATCGACAGGATGGCAGCGACGGTGTGAGCGTTATGCGTCGCGAATTGCGGATAGATGCGGTCCGTCATCGACAGCAGCTTGCGGGCGCAGGCCATGTAGGAGACGTCGGTATTGGCCTTGCGGGTAAACACCGGATAGCCCGGCAGGCCTAGCGTCTGGGCGCGCTTTATCTCGGTGTCCCAATAAGCGCCCTTGACCAGCCGCACCATGATGTTGCGGTCGAGCTTGTTGGCAAGCGCATAGAGCCAGTCGATGACAAAGGCGGTACGCGGCCCATAGGCTTGGACAACGACGCCGAAACCGTTCCAGCCTTCGAGCTGCGGGTCGGCCAGCACGGCCTCGATGACATCGAGCGACAGATCAAGCCGGTCGGCTTCCTCTGCGTCGATGTTCAGACCCATGCGCGCCTGCTTGGCGGCAAGGCACAGCGAGCGCAGGCGCTCCGTCATGATCGGCAGCATGTCGTCCTTGTGCGAGACTTCGTAGCGCGGATGCAGCGCTGAAAGCTTGACCGAAATGCCATGGTTGTAGCGGATGTCGGGACCGTTGGTGCCGTTGTCGAGTGACGAGATCGCCTCGGCATAAGCCCGGTGATAGCGCAGCGCGTCGGTCTCGGTGCGGGCGGCTTCGCCCAGCATGTCGAAGGAATAGAGATAGCCCTTCTGGATCATCGAGCGGCCGCGTTTGACGGCCTCGGTGATGGTGCGGCCCAGAACGAACTGCTCGCCCATCTCGCGCATCGCAGCCGCGACTGCCGTGCGGATCACCGGCTCGCCGAGGCGACGGACCATCGAGCGCAGGGTACGTTCGATCGAACCCTCGCCTTCGTCGAGGACACGGCCGGTCAGCATCAGGGCCCAGGTCGAGGCGTTGACGAAGATCGAGCTCGAACCGCCCGAATGCGACGACCAGTCATGCGGCGCGATCTTGTCCTTGATCAGGTCGTCCATCGTCTCGGTGTCTGGCACGCGCAGCAGCGCCTCGGCCAGGCACATCAGCGCCACACCTTCCTTGGTCGACAGGCCGTAAGCAGAGAGGAAAACCTCCATCAGCCGCGGATCGGTCGAACCGCGCACGGCACGCACCAGATCGGCCGCGCGGGCAGAGATCGCCATGCGATCGTCGTTGCCAAGGGCAGCAGTAGCAGCCAGCCGCTTAACGGCTTCCGCTTCATCTGGGAGGTAGTTGGCGCGAATTTCCTGGCGGATGGCGTCGAGCGCTTGCATGGCGATCCTATGGAGCGGTTGGCATGACGGCGCGGCGGCATAAGGTGCCGCAGAACCCTTTGCCTGAAACTAGCATAGCGCCCATTTTCAGGCCGGTCCAAAGACATCGACTGGAAAGACCAAATGATCTACGATTTATGTGTCTGTACGACGATATGGGCTACAAATGATATGACTGAAGACCAATTGGACCGCATTGACCGCAATATCATGTTCGCCCTGTCGCGCGATGGCCGCCTGTCCATGGCTGAGCTTGCCACAAAAGTCGGACTTTCCAAGACCCCCGTGCAGGCGCGGGTCAAGCGACTGGAAAAAGACGGCTTCATCAAGGGCTATCAGGCGATTATCGACAGCGAACGTATGGGCGAAGGCCACGTCGCCTTCGTCCAGGTCAAGCTGTCGGATACCCGCTCGGCGGCGCTGGACGATTTCAACCGCGCTGTCCGCGCCGTACGTGAGATCGAGCAGTGCCACATGATGGCGGCAAGCTTCGATTACCTGCTGAAAGTGCGGACGAGGGACATCGCCGCCTACCGACGTGTGCTCGGCGAACGCATTTCCGCTCTGCCCCATGTCGCCCAGACCTCGACTTTCGTGGCCATGGAAACGGTGAAGGACCGCTGACTAGTCCGACAGCGTCTTCAGGAAAGCCACAAGCGCTGCCTTTTCGCGCTCCGAAAGCGCCACCGGATGGATCTCCGTTTCGCCCTCGACGGATTTGGGTGCCGACGCGTAGTGCTCGACGACCTGTTCCAGCGACGCAAACTGGCCTGCGTGCATGTAAGGCGGGCGTCCGGCTACATTGCGCAGCGACGGCGTCTTGTAGGCCCGGACCAGTTCGGGCGAGCTCTTCTGCATGAAGCGTAGTTCGCCGCACGCCTCCTCTCCGCCATCACGGAATTTCCCGAGGCAATTGAACGGATCGGCCAGAACCTCGCCAACCACGGCAATCCGTCCGCGGTCCGGCGGCAGTCCGGCAACCTGTGGCACACCGGTGTTGTGGAAATGATTGTCGGTGAAGCGCGGGCCGGTGTGGCAGGTTGAACAATTCGCCTTGCCGATGAAAAGCCTGAGGCCCTGCCGTTCCTCCGCGGACAGTTCGTCATCGGCGGCTGGCGTCCGACCCTGCGCCAGCGGCTCGGCGAAACGGTCGAAGCGGGTCTTGCCGTGGACCAGCGAGCGCTCGAAGGCGGCGATTGCCTTGCCGATGTCGGAAAAGATGCGGTCGACGCCATCGCGCTGCGCATCGGTCATCGCAGCCCAGGCAGCCATTTCGGTAGGTGTTCCGTACGGCCCGGCACTTGCCGGAAGCACCGACAGGTCGGGCAGTGGCCGGAAAATACGCTCGTAGCGCTCGCCGAAGCGGCGCTTGAGGTAGTGCGCATAGGCGGTACGCGTGCCGGCATGTTCGAGCACATTTTCCAGCGGCACCATCGCCTGCGACCACAGGCTGTCGCGCCTGCCGTCCCAGAAGAAAAAGGGATCGCGCGCCACGCCAGCCAGGGGCATTGTCCGCCTGTTGGTCTCGCCGACGCCTATGCCGCGAGGCAGATCGTCCTGAAACTGCCGGTCGATCTTGTGGCAGGTGCCGCAGGCGACATTGCCGTCACGGCTCATGCCGGTGTCGAAAAACAGCGTGGCGCCAAGTGCCGCAGCGCCAGGGTCGTCGGCAAAACGATTGGTCGGATCCGACGGCAACGGCGCAAGTGCTGCCAGCGACATCGATGCGATGGTGCGCTTCTCCGCATCGGTGAAATCAGTGTCGCTGCAGCCCGCGACCACCGCAATCACCGCGGTCGCAATCAGCTTGGTGAGGAGGCTGCGTGCCATCGCTTCACAGCACCAGGTTGAAGGTGGCCTCATCAGCGCCGGCACGTGCGGTGATGCCGAGTTTGAGCTGCCACCAGCCGGTCATGGAAAACTTCATGCCTTCGATGCGGTAACGTCCGTCGCCGAGATAGGCAGTCGCCTCGGGGCTGGTCGGCAGGCCATGCGCATGTTCGGGCATGCCGCCGCCTATGGCGATCGCGGCACCCTCGACGGGCGCGCCTTGCCGCGTCTTCACCGTCACCACCCAGGCATGCAGTTCGCCCTGTTTCGGCTCGGTCGCCTCGGGGGCGATTGCAACCGAATAGAGGCCCTTGGCCGAATTCTTGGAGCGCGCAAGATCAGGCCCCGGAGCGGCAGGTGCCGTCAGGAAGACGATCGAAAGAAAGCCGATTGCCAGGGCAACCAGCCCGAACGCTCCGACGATCATACGCCACGCTGAAGTCATTCCAGTTCCTCCCGCCCGCCGAGAACGTTTTGCTGACAACGCGCCTTCCTTGCACCAACAGATTCGCGGCATCCGCAAGATGGCCGGTTCTCAAGCACTTGGCTATTCGACAGGCGACGCGGGGGCCGAGCGACCTGAACATAACAATTGCAGCAAGTTACGTCGGCTTTCGGATTCT
This sequence comes from Aminobacter carboxidus, assembly GCF_014863355.1. GTDB lineage: Bacteria > Pseudomonadota > Alphaproteobacteria > Rhizobiales > Rhizobiaceae > Aminobacter > Aminobacter carboxidus. Next base: position 31,785 of record NZ_JACZEP010000007.1, read on the forward strand.
TCCTGTCAAAGAACAAGAATAAACGCGCGACCCCTGCGGACCACGCGTTCGTTCAAAATCAGGGGCGCTGTAGCGCCTTAGAGCCCCAGCCCGCCGATGCAGACATATTTGGTATCGAGATAGTCCTCGATTCCCTGATGCCCGCCTTCGCGGCCGAGGCCGGATTCCTTGACACCGCCGAACGGCGCTTCCGGCGTGGTGATCAGCCCTTCATTGACGCCGACCATGCCGTATTTCAGGCCTTCCATGACCCGGAACGCGCGGCCGAGGTTGCCGGTATAGAAATAGCTGGCGAGGCCGAACTCGGTGTCGTTGGCGAGCGCAATCGCCTCCTCTTCCGTCTCGAATTTGAACACCGGAGCGACTGGTCCGAAGATTTCGTCTTTCATGAACATCATGTCGGGCGTGGCGCCTGAAATGACCGTCGGCTCGAAGAACGAACCGCCCAGCGCGTGGCGCTTGCCGCCGGCAACCACCTTGCCGCCCTTTGCGGTGGCGTCGGCGATGAATTCCTCGACCTTTTCGACGGCCTTGTCGTCGATCAGCGGGCCCTGCTGCACGCCGGCGTCGAGGCCGGAACCGACCTTGAGCTTGTTCGACGCCTCGGCCAGCTTGGCCACAAACCTGTCGTAGATGCCGGCCTGGGCAAAGAAGCGGTTGGTGCAGACGCAGGTCTGGCCGGAATTGCGGAACTTCGCGGTGATCGCGCCCTCGACGGCACGATCGATGTCGGCGTCGTCGAAGACGAGGAACGGTGCGTTGCCGCCGAGTTCCATCGAGACCTTCTTGACCGTGGAAGCCGACTTGGCGATCAGCATCTTGCCGACCTCGGTCGAGCCGGTGAAGGTGATCTTCTTGACCAGCGGGTTGGCGCAGATCTCGTCGCCGATCTCGCCGGCCGAGCCGGTCAGCACGTTGACCACGCCCTTGGGGAAGCCGACTTCCTCGCACAGAGCGCCCCAGGCCAGGCCCGAATAAGGCGTCTGCGATGCCGGTTTGACCACGGCCGTGCAGCCGGCGGCCAGCGCTGGCCCGAGCTTGCGCGACAGCATCGACGACGGGAAGTTCCACGGCGTGATGGCGGCGATGACGCCGACCGGCTCCTTGTTGACGAGGATGCGACGGTCAGCCCAGGGCGAAGGCACGACATCGCCATAGGTGCGGCGCGCCTCCTCGGCGAACCACAAGACATAGGCCGCCGACGAGCCGATCTCACCCTTGGACTCGGTCAGCGACTTGCCCTGTTCGATGGTCAAGAGTTCGGCCAGCGCGTCCTGGTTGTCCATGATCGCGTCATGCAGCTTGCGCAGCAGCTTCGAGCGCTCGAGCGCCGAGGTCTTGCGGTAGGTCTTGAAAGCCTCGTTTGCGGCTTCGATGGCGCGGCGGGTCTCGGCCGCGCCCGAACGCGGCACGGTGCCGATCTTCAGACCCGTCGCGGGGTTGGTGACGTCGATGGTCTTGCCGGAATCGGCCTGCACCCATTCGCCGTTGATGAGATTGGCCTGCCGCATGAAATGACTTGTTTTCTGAAGCATGGCTTCACCTCCTGAAATGGCGTCGGTTGCGACGCAGGCTTACTCTGAAAATCTTCGAAAAGCGCCCTTTCGGGACAGGTTGCAGCCCGAAGCGCCTGGCAATTTAGTAGCCTGCCGCCGGGTCGGCGATCAACCGCATTATGGCACAGATACGTTGGTCCAGCCTAACCGAATACGCCGCCTGGCCGAACGCACGTAGCCGGGCACCCCACCTAACGGAATACCCAAGTTAGCCAAACAACCAAGTTAGCCAAACACCATTGTCGCGATGGTCAGCCAGAACGCGGTCGTGACAACAGCGCAGGCGGTGGCGATTGTCATCTGGTTGGAGGCCAGCGCCTGGCCGGTGCCGAACTGGGTGGCAATGAGATAGGAATTGACGCCCGACGGCAGGCTGGCTGCTGCCACTGCCACCTTCGCCGACAAGGGCGGCAGCCCGAACAACCAGGCAAACAGCAATGCCACGGCCGGCATCAGCATCAGCTTGAGCACCGACAGCGCCAATGCCGGCTTGATGTTGCCCGATATGCCGAACTTTCTGAGCCCGAGGCCCATAGCAAACAGCGCGACCGGCCCGGCGATGTTGGCCAGCGCATCGACGAAGCGCGTGGCAAGGCTAGGCAAGGCCACCCCGGTCGCCCTCCAGGCAAGTCCGGCCAGGATTCCGATGATCAGCGGATTGGTGAGTATCTTGCGCAGAAAATCGCGAATGATGACAAGCGGATGCAGAGGTTCGCTGCGTCTCGGTCCGAACATCTCGAACAAGATGATCGACGCCATCATCATGGTTGGCAGATGCACCGAGACGATCAGCGACAGGAGTTCGAACCCCTCCTGTCCGAAGACGCCGAGCATGAAAGGAATGCCGAGCAGCACGAGATTGGAAAAAGCCGAGGACACGCCGCCGACCACGCCGGCCTGACCGTCACGGCCGAAAATGCGGGTCGTCACCAGATGTCCCGCAGTCCAGGCGACCGTTACGGCAATGAAATAGGTCGCCCATAGCGACCAGGGGGCTGAACCATGAAAATCGGCGCCGATCATGGTCCGGAACAGCAGCAGCGGCAGCGCCACGCCGATGGCGAACTCGGAAAGGGCATCCCCGGTTTCGCTGCGCAAGTAGCCGGTCGCGCCCGCGAGATAACCCAGGGCCACGAGGCCGAAAACGAAGAGCACGGTTTCTACGAGAGGTGACATCGGCGCTCGGCAGGTGGGGAATCGGCTTTGCCGAGCATTGCCCCGCGGTCACGTTCGATCAAGTCACGACACGAGATTGGAAGTCGGCGAACAGCATTTGGCCTCGCCTTGCCTTTCATTCCACTTTGGCCTCCCTATATCCGCATCGCCTGTTCGGGATCATTCATGCTCAGAATTACCATTGCGATCATGCTGTTGCTCGGCGCCCTGCCCGCTCAAGCCACGGAAGCCGGCTGGGCGCTGCTGCGCAATGGCGGCCACGTCGTGCTGCTTCGCAATGCCATGACCACCGGCACGGTCGAGCCGCCCAGCTTCGACATCGACAAATGCGCGACCCAGCTCAACCTGTCCGATCGCGGCCGCCAGCAGGCGCGCAAGATCGGGGCGCTGTTCGCCGCCCGCGCCGCCCCTGTCGAGCGCGTGCTGGCCAGCCGCTTTTGCCGGACGCTGGAAACTGCGCGTCTTGCATTCGGTGAACGGATTCTCGAGCCGACCGCAGCACTCGACAAGCCGACGGATGCGACCCGCGAGGCCGATGTCGCTGCCGTCATGGAGATCATCCGCAACTATTCCGGCTCCGACAACATCGTGCTTGTCACCCATATCGAGAACATCCAGGCGCTGACCGGCGCCGCCGCACGCGAAGGCGAAGCGCTGATCGTGGGCCTGCAAGGAGAAAAGCTGCATGTGCTTGGCCGCATCGTCTTTTAGAACTCCGGGCGGCCTGCCTTCCCTTGCGTTCCGGGCCGCACGCCTTGACGAAGGCGCAGGATTTGGCCTTTTCCTGTCCGGAAAAACCGATTAGACAGCCCCTCAAAACTATGCGCGTAGAATCTGTCCCGGGTTCATGATCGCCCTCACCAAAGGAAAAACCGTGTCCACGACCTTCGACAAAGTCGCCAAGATCATTGCCGAGACCAGCGAGATCGACATCGACACCATCACGCCGGAAAGCCACACCATCGACGATCTGGGAATCGACAGCCTCGACTTCCTCGACATCGTCTTTGCGATCGACAAGGAATTCGGCATCAAGGTGCCGCTCGAGAAGTGGACGCAGGAAGTCAACGACGGCAAGGCTTCGACCGACGAGTACTTCGTCATGAAGAACCTCTGCGCCAAGATCGACGCGCTCGTCGCTGCGAAGAACGCCTGAGCACGCTGAAGCCACCTATGGCCAATCGCGACGTCGTCATCACAGGCATCGGCCTCGTCTCCTCGCTGGGAGAAGGCGGTGCAGCCCACTGGGACAAGCTGACAACAGCGGGCACCGCCCCGGTGATCGACGCCGAACGCTTCCAGCCCTATGCCATCCATCCGCTTCCCGAGATCGACTGGGGCCTGCAGATCGCCAAGCGCGGCGACCAGCGCCAGATGGAGACCTGGCAGCGGCTTGGCACCTATACGGCCGGCATGGCGCTGGACGACGCAGGCATCAAGGGCAATGACGAGCTCAGCGCGACCATGGACATGGTTGTGGCGGCAGGTGGTGGCGAGCGCGACGAGGCGGTCGACGCCGGCGTTCTGGCGGCATCGGAAAACCGCACCGACCGCGACGTGTTGATCAACGAGAAGCTGACGACGGAGCTGCGGCCGACGTTGTTCCTGGCCCAGCTGTCCAACCTGCTCGCCGGCAACATCTCCATCGTCCACAAGGTCACCGGCTCTTCGCGCACCTTCATGGGCGAAGAAGGTGCCGGCGTTTCGGCCATCGAGACGGCGGCAGCCCGCATCCGCTCTGGCCAGTCGACGCATGTGCTGGTCGGCGGCGCGTTCCAGACCGAACATTCCGACATGCTGCTCGGCTACGAATTGGCTGGCTATCTGCATCGCGGCCCATGGAAGCCCGTCTGGCAGCGCCAGGGCTCGGAAGGCGGCGGCGTCGTCACCGGTTCCGGCGGTGCATTCCTGGTGCTTGAATCGCGTGACCATGCCGAAGCACGTGGCCAGAAGATCTATGCCGAGCTTGGCCCGGTGCTTTCCGGGCGCGCCCGGCGCCGCAATGGCGGCCTTAGTGCCAACATTGCCGAACTGCTGGCCAAGGCCGAGTTGCCGGAGGGCGAACTGCTCGCCATTTCGGGCGCCTCGGGCGCGCACGCCGCAACGGCTGCCGAAAGATCCGCGCTGGACGGCAATCCGGCGATCGCGGCCCGCGCCCTTTCGTCGCTGACCGGGCACATGAAGGAAGCACAATTTCCGTTCGCGGTGGCGCTGGCGGCATTGGCCGTCGATCGTGGCGCCGGCTACCCGGCCTTCGAGGCGGGCGAAAGAGATTTCTCCGGCCAGCCGCGCAATGTTCTCGCAACGGCGATCGGCTACCACCAATTTGAAGGCATGGCGCTCGTCTCCGCGCCGCGCTGAAGGGTGTCAGGACAAAACATGGTCAATCTGAAGGATCATCTCGGCAGACCCGTCGTCGCCGTCACCGGCATCGGTGTCGTCACCTCGCTTGGCGTCGGCAAGGCAGACAACTGGGCAGCGCTGACGTCGGGCAAGTCGGGCATCCATCCAATCACCCGCTTCCCTACCGATCTGCTCAACACCCGCATCTCCGGCATGGTCGACTACCTGCCCTCGAGCACCAAGGGCGCCAGCGCGCTGACCTATGAGCTTGCCGAAACGGCAGCCCTTGAAGCCGTAGAGGAAGCCGGTTTTGCAACAGACGATTTCGATGGACCGCTGTTCCTCGCCTCGCCGCCGGTCGAACTCGACTGGCGCGACCGCTTCACGCTTTATGCCGGTGATGATGAAGGCTCGGCCTCCGAGCGCCTTTTGAAGGTGGCGCGCAGCCAGAACTCGCTCGACATGTTCGACACTTCGCAGTTCGGTTCGATCGCCGACCGCCTCGCCGACCGGTTCGGCACACGCGGCCTGCCGATCACCACCTCGACCGCTTGCGCATCCGGCGCCACCGCCATCCAGCTCGGCGTCGAGGCCATTCGTCGCGGCGAATGCGACCGCGCGCTGTCGGTTGGCGCCGACGGTTCGGCGACAGCCGAGGCGCTGATCAGATTCTCGCTGCTGTCGGCACTGTCGACCAACAACGACGTGCCGGAGAAAGCCTCCAAGCCGTTCTCCAAGGACCGCGACGGCTTCGTGCTCGCCGAAGGCTCGGCGGCCCTGGTGCTCGAATCGCTCGAAAGCGCACTTGCCCGTGGCGCCGAGGTGCTCGGTATCCTCAGGGGCTGCGGCGAAAAAGCCGACGACTTCCACCGCACCCGCTCCAAGCCCGACGGCTCGCCGGCGATCGCCGCGGTCAAGGCAGCCCTTGCCGACGCCGGTCTCGCCGAAGACGAGATCGACTACGTCAACGCCCATGGCACCTCGACGCCCGAAAATGACAAGATGGAACATCTGTCGCTGTCGACGGTGTTCGGTGAGCGCATCCGCAAGATCCCGGTGTCGTCGAACAAGTCGATGATCGGTCACACGCTGTCTGCGGCCGGCGCCATCGAGGCCGCATTCTCGTTGATGACGATGCGTGAAGGCGTCATACCGCCGACCATCAACTACGACAATCCCGATCCTTCGATCGAGCTCGACGTGGTGCCCAACGTGATGCGGAAGGCCGAGGTTCGCACCGTGCTTTCCAACTCCTTCGGCTTCGGCGGCCAGAACACCTGCCTTGTCATGGCGCGGGAACCGGTCTAAGCGACCGCCTACACGTCCCAGAGACAAGGATTTAGCGACATCATGCGCGCATTGCAGCTCGTTGAGGACCGCCGGCTCGAGCAGGTGGACATTGTACCGCCTCCCCCTCCCGGCCTTGGCGAAGTCACGCTGCGCATCAAGGCAGTAGCGCTCAACCACATCGACGTATGGGGTTGGCGCGGCATGGCCTTTGCCAAGCGCAAGCTGCCGCTGGTCATCGGTGCGGAAGCCTCAGGCGAGATCGACGAAGTCGGCCCCGGCGTCACCGGCCTTGCACCTGGCCAGCTCGTTTCGATCTATGGCGCCCGCACCTGCGGCCTGTGCCGCCCATGCCGCGAAGGCCGTGACAATTTGTGCGAACACGTCTCGGGCGTGCACGGTTTCCACCTCGACGGCTTTGCCCAGGAAAAGATCAACCTGCCGGCGCGCCTTCTGGTGCCGGCCCCTCCCGGCGTCGACGCCATTGGTGCTGCGGTCGCCCCCGTCACCTTCGGCACTGTCGAGCACATGCTGTTCGACAACGCCAAGCTCGAGCCGGGCGAGACCATTCTCATTCATGCCGGCGGTTCTGGCATTGGCTCGGCCGCGATCCAGCTCGCCAAGAAGATGGGCTGCACCGTTATCACCACTGTCGGCTCCAACGACAAGATCGAGAAGGCCAAGGCGCTCGGCGCCGACCATGTCATCAACTATCGCGAGGACCGCTTCGAAGGCGTCGTGCGCAAGCTGACCAAGAAGAAGGGCGTCGACGTGGTCTTCGAGCATGTCGGCAAGGACACCTGGGCCGGTTCGATGTTCAGCCTCAAGCGCGGTGGCCGCCTCGTCACCTGCGGCTCGACGTCGGGTGTATCCACCGAAATCAACCTGATGATGTTGTTCCAGCAGCAGCTCAAGCTGCTCGGCTCCTTTGGCTGCCGCATGGAAAACATGGCCGATGCCATGCAGAAGATGGCCGCCGGCCTGGTCAAGCCGATCATCGACACCGAAGTCGACTTCACCTCCATCGACACCGCGCTGAAGCGGATGGAAGGTCGCGACGTGTTCGGCAAGATCATCCTCCGTATCGACTGAGGATTTTCCCGAATTGCCCCGCAGGAAGGCCAGCAAGATCCCTAGCCCCACGATGATGCGCATCATGGGGCGGCTACGCATGCTGAACTACTGGCTGGTGGCCCAGGTCGCCCTGGTGGCGCTCAAGCTGCTGCGCCTCCTGCCGGTCGACAAGGCGCTCAACTTCGCCGATCGCGCCGCTCGCACCGTCGGACCGTGGTTCGGCCGCCACCGCGTCGCGCTCTCCAACCTGCGCGCCGCCTATCCGGACAAAAGCGAAGCCGAAATCGAAGCCATCGCCCTCGACATGTGGGGCAATATGGGCCGGCTTGGCGCGGAATACATCTTTCTCGAGCAGATTTTCGACCACGATCCGGAGGCGACGACGCCTGGTCGCATCGAAGTCACCGGCCGCGACCATTTCCTCAAAATCGCCAGCGAGGACAGGCCGCACATCGTCTTCACTGGCCATCTCGGCAATTTCGAGCTGCTGCCGATCGCCGCCGCCACCTTCGGCATGAAAATCACATCGCTGTTCCGCCCGCCGAACAACCCCTATTTGGCGGAATACATCTTCTCGACACGTGCGTCGAACATGGGCGACCTGCTGGCGTCGCAGCGCGGCGCGTCCTTTGCGCTCGCCGGCATTCTCGACCGCGGCGGCAATGTCGGCGTACTCGTCGACCAGAAATTTAAGCGCGGCCTCAGGACGACCTTCTTCGGTCGCGAATGCGAGACCAACCCAGTGCTCGCCATGCTGGCCCGTCACTATGACTGCGACGTCTACCCGGCCCACTGCATCCGCCTGCCTGGCGGCCGCTACAGGCTGACGATCGAAGAGAAGTTGACGCTGCCGCGCCGCGACGACGGCGCGGTCGATGTCCAGGCGACGACCCAGATGCTCAATGACACCGTCGAGCGCTGGATTCGCGAGGACCCGGGCCAGTGGATGTGGTTTCACAAGCGTTGGGGCTTGACCGAGGGCAAGCGCCGCAAGGTCAACAAGGCAGGCAAGATTTCAGCCGATTCCTGACGGTTTATCCGCCGTAGTAGTTCATGACGGCGTGTCGGGCCTCGGCGAAGAACAGCCAGCGCTCGACGACAAGACCGAGCGCGTAGAACAAGGCGGCCAGTGCCGCAGCCGGTAGGGCGACCGCGCCGCCGGCAAAGATCGCCGCCAGCAACAGCGCGATGGGCGCCAGCCCGCCAACAAGGATGGCCAGTTCCGACAGCTTGAGCGCGTGCTTGCGCGCGACCTTGAACCCCATCTCGCGGGTCAGGTAGTTTTCATTGACATGCGGCCGTTCGAACAACCTGACATGGCCGATATTGCCGAGCCCGGTGGCGCTCTCGGGCGTCGACAACGGCGCCAGCGTCCGCAGCCGCTGCCACCACTGGTACTTGGCGACCCACGCTGCCATGACAAACACGATTGCGATGGCCGCGCAAATTGTGCCGCCGGCACTTGAAGAGTAGCCGGCGACCGATGCAAGCAGGAAACCGCCGGCTGCGGCGAACAACAGGTAGCAAAGCGGCGTAAGCCCGCTGTTCCAGGCCTGGATCGAGCGCAGCGAGGCATAGATCATCGCCGTGCAGTAGACGGTGATGCTACACATGACCGCGCCGATCAGTCCGGCAGCCGGAAGGTATCGGCCCTCGATCACAGCGAACCATGCCGAAACCGTCAGCGGCACGAAGGTCGCGATCGCCATCACGCCCTCGCGCGACAGCCAGCTTGAGCGCCATTGCGACAGCGCCCGCCATGCGCGCTGAGGATTGCCGAGATGCAACGTCGACGACAGCAGGCCGCCAGCGATCATCGCCAGCGCACCCGCATGGGCAAGCTTGGCCGACAGGGTCGAGGCATCGAGCAGGCCAAGGCCGAGCACCGCTGCCAGGCCGTAGCCGAGCCCGGAAAGCGTGGTGAACAAGATGATGGAGAATGCGGGATGCATGTTTCAGATTCGGTCCAGCATGCCGTCGAGCCAGGCAAAGAAGCCCTTTGCGCCCTCAGTGTTTTCAGCGAGCACGGCAGAACCGGCACTTGCGGCCAGCGGCTTGCGCGGACGCGGCGGCAGGTATTTGTTGGTCGGGCGCGTGCCCTGCTCCGGCATCAGGTCATAGCCGCCGCGCTCGGCAACCATGCGCGAGACGTCGGAGCCGGGATCGGCGAGATCGCCGTAATGCCGGGCGTTGGCCGGGCACGTGCGCACGCACGAAGGCACGCGGTCGATTTCCCTCAGTGTCTCATTGTAGACACGGTCGATGCACAGCGTGCATTTCTTCATCACGCCGGCGGCGAGATCCATTTCGCGCGCGCCATAAGCGCAAGACCAGGCGCAGAGGCCACAGCCGATACACTTGCTCTCGTCGACCAGAACGATGCCGTCTTCGGCACGCTTGTAGGAGGCACCCGTCGGGCACACGGTGACGCACGGCGCGTCCTCGCAATGCAGGCATGACTTGGGGAAATGCACGATCCGCGCTTCGCCCGCTTCGCCGATCACCTGCCCGCCCTCCGGCACAACTTCGAATGTGTGAATGCGATTGAGGAAGGCGCCGGAGACATCGGCCCCATACGGGTCCTGGTCGGACAACGCCGCGCCATAGCCGCCGGTATTCCACTCCTTGCAGCTGATGACACAGGCATGGCAGCCGACGCAGACATCGAGGTCGATGACAAGGCCGAGCTTTTTGGGTGTCGGCAGCGACGGCAGACTGGTCATTTCGCCCACTCCTGGCCGTAGCGGAGCTCTTCGACATGCGGCCCCCCTCCACCCGGTTGCGCCAGGGCAGCAAAATGCGGCTCGCTGACCTCGGCCCGTTCGGCTTTCTCGATGCGCACCCTGAGGTCGTACCAGGCTGCCTGGCCGGTAATCGGATCCGAGTTCGACCAGCGCATGCCGTCGCCCTTGGGTGGTAGAAGTTCGTGGATCAAGTGATTCATCAGGAAGCCTTTTTTGGCTTCGGGCGCATCCTTGTCGAGCGCCCAGGCACCCTCGCGCTTGCCGATCGCATTCCAAGTCCAGATCGTGCTCGAGTTGACCGCCTCCATCCGCGCTACTTCGACCTTGATGCGGCCATGGTGCGAGATCACCCAGACCCAGTCGCCGTCGACGAGCCCGATCTCGTCGCAGATCGGGCCGGGCACGTAGAGCGGGTTCCTTGTGTGGATCTGCCTCAGCCAGGCATTCATCGAGCCCCAGGAATGGTACATCGCTGCCGGCCGCTGGGTGATGGCGTGGTAGGGGTACTCTTCGCGGCTGACCGCCGCCTCCTCGAACGGCCGATACCAGACCGGCAACGGATCGAAGGTGGCGAGGATGCGCTCGCGATGCGTCTCGGGCGCCACCGGTTCGCGCAGACCCTCGGCCGAGAGCCGGAATTTCTGCATCGTCTCCTGGTAGAGCTGGAAAATGACCGGCTTCGGTTCGTCGAAGAAGCCCATGCGCACGCCAAAATCCTGGTAGGCCTTGTTGGCGTGCTTGAAGAACTGCGCTTCGAGTGGAATATGCGCCGAAAAGAACGAGCCATTCTCGATGTAGCGGTTGAGCTGTTCCGGATTGATCGCCCCGCGCCCTGCCCGGTCGCCATTGCTGCCGCGGAATCCGGCGAGCGGCCCAATGCCCGGCCGCCTTTCGTGGCGCACGATGTAGTCGGCATAATCCGCATAAAGCGCCTTGCCGCGGCTGTCGACGAAACCGGGCAGCTTGAGCCGGGCGCCAAGGTCGATCAGGACGCTCTGGAAGCCGCGCACGTCGCGATCGGGTTCGACCACCGGCCAGCGGATGGCATCCTGCACCGCGTCGGGCTCGGAGATCGGCCGGTCGAGCAGCGAAATGCAGTCATGGCGCTCGAGATAGGTCGTGTCGGGCAATACCAGGTCGGCATAGGCGACCATCTCCGAGGAATAGGCGTCCGAATAGATGATCTTCGGGATGCGGTATTCGCCAGTCTCAGGATCCTTGTCCTCGAGCATCTTGATGACGCCCGCCGTGTTCATCGACGAGTTCCACGCCATGTTGGCCATATAGAGGAACATCAGGTCGATCGGGTACGGGTCGCCGGCATGCGCGTTGGCGATCACCATGTGCATCAGCCCATGGGCCGAGATCGGCGCATCCCAGGAGAACGCCTTGTCGATGCGCATCGGCTTGCCGTCGGCGTCGATCAGCAGGTCTTCCGGGCCGCGCGGGAAACCGAGATGCGGGCCGGACAGCGGCTTGTTGGAGCCGAAATGCTCGGCCTTGCCGTGCGGCGTCGGATGCGCCTCGATCGGCTTGGGGTACGGCGGCTCGAAACGGAACGCACCGGGGCAATCGACAGCGCCGATCAGCACCTGCAGCATGTGCAGGGCGCGGGCCGTCTGGAAGCCGTTGGAATGCGCCGAAAGCCCGCGCATGGCGTGGAACGACACCGGCCGTCCGACGAATGCCTCGTGGCGTTCGTCATTCATGTCGGTCCAGGACTGGTCGATCGTGATCGCCTCGTCGAAGGCGACACGTGCGATCTCGGCGGCGAGGCCGCGAATGACATCGGCAGAGACGCCGGTCTCCGGGGCCACCGCTTCCGGCGCATATTGCGGATCGAGGTATTTCTCGGCCAAAAGCTGGAACGACGGCACCGCGAACCGCCCGTCCGGCAATTCCACCCGGCCTGACAAAGCTGCCCTTGCGCCTTTCGTGCCCAGCGGCACGACATGCTCCGTCACGGATTCAAAGACCTGCGGTCTGCCGCTGTCGTCGCGCACGAAAAGCCCGTGGTCGGCGCTTCCGGGCGCATCCATCACCAGCCAGGTCGCGTTGGAATAGCGCACGATGTAGTCGACATCGATTTTTCGCGCCTTCAGCAATTCATGCACGACGGCGAGGATCAGCAGGCCATCGGTACCGGGCCGGATGCCGATCCAATTGTCGGCAACCGCCGAATAACCGGTGCGCACCGGATTGACCGAGACGAAGCGCGCGCCGCGCTTCTTGAGCTTCGAAATGCCGATCTTGAGCGGGTTGGAATCGTGATCCTCGGCGACGCCGAACATCACGAACAGCTTGGTCCGGTCCCAGTCGGGCGCGCCGAATTCCCAGAATGCGCCACCGATGGTCATGATGCCGGCGGCAGCCATGTTGACCGAGCAGAAGCCGCCATGGGCGGCGTAGTTGGGCGTGCCGAACTGCTGCGCCCAGAAGCCGGTCAGCGATTGCGACTGGTCACGCCCGGTGAAGAAGGCCAGCTTCTTCGGATCGGCCTGCCTGACCCCGTCAAGCCAGCCGGTCGCCAGCGCCAGGGCCTCGTCCCAGGAAATCTCCTTGAACTGGCCCAAGCCGCGCGGCCCGGTCCTGAGCAGCGGCGCACGCAGCCGCGCCGGAGCGTAATGCTGCATGATGCCGGCCGAGCCCTTGGCGCACAGCACGCCGCGATTGACCGGGTGGTCGCGGTTGCCCTCGATGTAGCGGACCTTGCCATCCTTGAGATGAACGTCGATGCCGCAGCGGCAGGCGCACATGTAGCAGGTGGTCTTGCGGACCTCGTCGGAGACAGGTTCCGAAAGCGCTACATGCGGTTCTGACTTCATCCGGTGGACTCCCTGAGCAAGAGTCCTACCGATGCGGCAGCTGAAAGGAAATGCCCTGAAATGGCTCTCTACGGCAAAATTTGTCTATGGCCTGAAAGGAACTTAGATCAGGCGGCTAAAGTCGCGCCAGAAATGAAAAAGCCGAGGAGCCCCCACTCCCCGGCCTTTTCGCAGGCACGTCGCCCCAAACCGAACTGACGGCACATTAGCACCAACTTGATTGGCAGCAATTCCTGAGCCGTTGATCAACGTCCCATCAAGGGACTTTGGCCGCCGCATGAAGCAATTTTGCAACAGAAATGCCAGTACCCCGGCAAATGATACGTATATTTCTGCCTCCGAGCGCTAGTTGGTGACGACAATGCGCGTGTTGCTCGCTCCCACTTCCCTGACCAGCGAGTAGAATCTGGCGGCGTTCGCCGTCTGCAGCCGGACACAGCCGTGCGATGCTGGGCGGCCCAGTTGCCTCACGGCACCCGTGCCGTGGATGGCGTAGCCGCCATTGTAGAATACCGAGTAGGGCATCGGCGAGTTGTCGTATTTCTGCGAGTACCACATCCGGTGCAGGCGCTTCGGCCGCCAGCTGCCGCGTGGCGTGACATATCCCCTGCGTGCCGTCGAAACCGGCCATTGGTGGATGACCCGACCATCGAAGCTGACGGTCATCGTCTGCGTCGCGATACTGACCCTTGCGACAAGAACATCTGCAAGTGCCTGAGTTGGAACGCCAGCAAAGCCCAATGCGGCGACCATGAAGAGAGCCTTGTACATTCTTCGCACACTCCCCAAACCGGCAGTATTTTCCCTGCCCACAGAAGATGGGAGCATAAAAAGCTGTACGGTTCGTAAATTGAACGCGAAAGATGTGCGCAACCAAAACACCCACCAGAGGTAGTATCGGCAGGCTTTCAGGTGGCCCAAACCAGTGCCGCTCGCCGCACCCTCTGGCCCAGTTGACTCGACCCGACATGGGCATAGGCTGCCCCGTGCAGCTGGGGCCACGTTCCAAGATGCTCCAGCCGGATAACGTGCGGCCAACAGCGGACCGTCGCCCGGAGGATCTCAAAAATGCAACCATCCCAATATTTTAGCGGCATGAGCAGGCGAAACCTGCTGTCGTTGATCGGCCTCACGGCAGGCACGGCGGCGATGTACCAGGCGATGACCAGCCTCGGGCTCGCGGTTGAGTCAGGCTACAAGGGACCGGTCAAGCTGGAAGGCGATCCGAAGGGCGCCAGCGTGCTCATCCTGGGCGCCGGTCTTGCCGGTATGACGGCAGCGCTCGAGCTCCGCCAGGCTGGCTACAAGGTCAAGATCCTCGAATACAACAACAGATCGGGCGGCCGTAACTGGACGCTGCGCGGCGGCGACACCTACACCGAACTCGGCGGCGCGACCCAGAAATGCGAATTCGACGAAGGTCTCTACATCAATCCGGGCCCGTGGCGAATTCCATATCACCACAACGGGCTGCTCGCCTATTGCCGGCGTCTCGGCGTCACGCTGGAGCCGTTCCAGCAGATCAACCACAACGCCTTCCTTCATTCGTCCAAGGCCTTCGGCGGCAAGCCGCAGCGCGTGCGCGACATCAAGATCGATTTCCAGGGCCATGTGTCGGAACTGCTCGCCAAGGTGGCGCACACCGGCAAGCTCGAAGGCGGCGTCACCAAACAGGACCAGGAAATGCTGGTCGAGGCTCTGCGCTCCTGGGGGGCGCTCGACAAGGACTATGCCTATACCAAGAGCGTCGCGAATTCGGAATTCCGCGGCTTTGCCAAGGATCCCGGCGGTGGCCTCGGCGCGGCACCGGTGCCGAGCGATCCGATTGCACTGACCGACATCCTGAGCTCAGGGCTGTGGGGGAGCCTCGCCAATTTCGCGCTCTACGAATTCCAGACGACAATGTTCCAGCCAGTCGGCGGCGTCGACATGATCGGCAAGGCCTTTACCAAGGAAGTCGGCGACCTGATCACCTACAACGCCAAGGTCTCGAAGATCCATCAGGACGACAAGGGCGTGACCGTCACTTACGAGGACGTACAGAAACCGGGCACGATGGCCGAGGAAAAGGCCGACTGGTGTATCTGCACCATTCCGCTGACCATCCTCAGCCAGATCGAGATCAATGTCGGCGCCCCGATGCAGGCGGCAATCGAGGCAGTGCCCTATGCCTCGTCGGTCAAGGTTGGCCTGCAGTTCAAGCGGCGCTTCTGGGAACAGGATGAGCTGATCTTCGGCGGCGTCAGCTATACCGACCTGCCGATCACCCAGATCTCCTATCCGAGCACCAGCTTCAACACCAACGGCAAGGGCGTTCTGCTCGGCGCCTACACTTGGAACGGCCCACACTCCTACGAGTTCACTTCGATGGCGCCGGAGGAACGCGTCAAGCGTGCCGTCGAGTACGGCTCGCAGATCCACCCGCAATACAAGGACGAGTTCGAGAACGGCATCTCGATGGCCTGGCACCGCTCGCCCTTCACACTGGGCTGCGCCGGCGACTGGACCGAGGAAGCGCGCAAGGAGCACTACGACAATCTCTGCCAGATCGACGGCCGCATCGTGCTGGCCGGCGAGCACGCATCCTACATTCCGGCGTGGATGGAAGGCGCGATCCTGTCGTCGCTCGATGCCATCACAAGGCTGCATCAACGCGTCGTCGCGGGATGACGGCAGAACCGTTCATCCCTCAATCCTCGTTTTCGCAAGGCATGTCGACATGACCCAGCAATCGAAACACGCAATCGGCCCATTCGCCGCCGCCGTCATTTTCTCTGCACTTTCTGCCAGTGCCGCCGTCGCCGACTCGGCAGGCGCAACCTTCAGCGACGGTGACAACTTCTCCGAAAAGACCGGCCAGGAACTCTACGCCAACGTCTGCCAGGCCTGCCACATGGACCAGGGCCAGGGCGCGGTCGGCGCCGGCAAGTACCCGGCGCTGGCCAAGAACGTGAACCTCGAGGCCGGTGGCTACCCTGTCTACGTCATCCTGCACGGTCTCAAGGGCATGCCGCCGGTCGGCAGCATGATGAGCGACGACCAGGTGGCCGCCGTGGTCAATTATGTCAGGACCAATTTCGGCAACGACTACAAGGACGCCGTGACGGCCGAAGACGTCGCCGGTTCGCGCTGACACATCATCGCCAAAGTTGACCGACGATCATGCACGAATCCAACAGGTTGGAACCACAGCTCTAGCGATCGAAGCAGCCGGTGATCCTGCTGGCTGCTTCCCTTCATGCGGCAAAGGAGAAAGACATGACAACACTGCGGATTTGCGCCGCCACGCTTGCGGCTGGCCTTTTCCTCACCGGCAGCGCGATGGCCCAGGACGTCGTGCGCCACAAGAATCCGAATTCGGACTTCCCCATCGCCCAGGCTGTCGAAGTGCCCGCCGGTAAGACGACAGTCTATGTCAGCGGCGCCGTTCCCTCCGTCGTCGACGAAAAAGCCGAGAACGGCAGCCTCGCCGCCTATGGCAACACCAAGACGCAGACGGAATCGGTCCTGAAATCCATCGAAAAGACCCTCGACGGCCTCGGCCTGAAGATGGGCGACGTAGTCAAGATGCAGGTCTTCCTCGTCGGCGACCCCGACAAGGGTGGCAAGATGGATTTTGGTGGCTTCATGGAGGGCTACACCAAGTTCTTCGGCACCAAGGAGCAGCCGAACCTTCCGGCGCGCTCGGTCATGCAGGTCGCCGGCCTCGTTGCCCCGGGCTGGCTGGTCGAGATCGAAGTCACCGCCGTCCGCCCCTGAGCGGAACGATCTGCGCAGGCTGCTTGCACACGCAGTCTGCGTGCTCGACAGGACTTGGCGGATGCGCAAGACTGGTCAAAGATCCCGTCAAAGATGAGTCACGTCGACCGCATGTATGACAAGCTTTTCAAGACCATAGACGACCGTCGTGACGAAATGGCGGAGCTCACTGCGGAGCTGATCCGCTTTCCCACCATCAACCCGCCTGGCGACGCCTATCGCCCTTGCGCGGAATATTTGGGCAATCGCCTCGCCAAGCGCGGCTTCGGTGTCGAATACATCAGGGCTGTGGGCACGCCTGGCGACACCGACCGCTATCCGCGCATCAACGTCATTGCCCGTTTCGACGGCCGCACGGCGGGGCCTACCGTCCATTTCAATTCCCACATCGACGTCGTCGAGGCAGGCGAAGGCTGGTCGGTCGATCCCTTCGGCGGCGTCATCAGGGATGGCCGCGTCTATGGTCGTGGCGCCTGCGACATGAAGGGCGGCTTGGCTGCATCGATCATTGCCGCCGAGGCGTTCATGGACGTCAACCCGGATTTTCCCGGCGCCATCGAGATATCAGGCACCGTCGATGAAGAATCGGGCGGATTCGGCGGCGTCGCCTACCTCGCCGGCAAGGGATATTTCTCCAGGCCCAGGGTCGACCATGTCATCATTCCCGAGCCGCTCAACAAGGACCGTATCTGCCTCGGCCATCGCGGCGTGTGGTGGGCGGAGATCGAGACCAAGGGCGAGATCGCGCACGGCTCCATGCCGTTCCTCGGCGACTGTGCCGTGCGCCACATGGGCGCCGTGCTCGAAGCCTTCGAACAAGAGCTGTTTCCCGCGCTCGACCGCAAGACGACGCGCATGCCGGTAGTGCCGGAAGGCGCCAGGCGCTCGACCATGAACATCAACTCGATCCATGGCGGCCAGACCGACGATTTCCGCCCCGGCCTGCCCTCGCCCAACGTGCCCGACTCCTGCCGGCTGACCATCGACCGCCGCTTCCTGCTGGAAGAAAAGATTGACGACGTCAAAGGCGAAGTCATCAGCATCCTCGACCGCCTGAAGCGCGAGCGAAAGAAATTCGACTACGAGATCCGCGACATCATGGAGGTGCAGCCACTGATGACCGAGCGCGACGCGCCGGTGGCGTCGGCGATTGCCCAGGGCATCCGCGAGATTTTCGACAAGGAGCCGGAATATGTCATCTCGCCCGGCACCTACGACCAGAAGCATGTCGCCCGCATCGGCCATTTGTACGATTGCATCGCCTATGGCCCGGGTATCCTCGACCTTGCCCACCGGCCGGACGAATGGGTCGGCATCGACGACATGGTGCAATCGGCGAAGGTGATGGCAATCGGCCTCGACATCTTGCTGCGTGGCCAGTTCAACGGCTGAAAGGCCAAGCAACGCTTGTCAGCGGCGCGAGGAAACTCATTTCGGCAGCACCGCTGCAATTGCAACAAACTTGATTTACTCGGCCGGAAAATCGCGCTTCTATCCGGCCGTCGAAGTCGAAGCGGGGAGATCTGAGTATGAAGCAATGGAAAACCATCCTGGCAGCCGCAGCGCTGGCGCTGGCATCCAGCACCGCTGCTATGGCCGCCCGCACCGATCTTGTGCTTGGTATGCCGCTGGAGCCGCCGCATCTCGACCCGACCGCGGGTGCCGCCGCCGCCATCGACGAAGTGTTCTACGCCAACGTCTTTGAAGGCCTGACCCGCATCGGCTCGCGTGGCGAGGTCCTGCCCGATCTGGCCGAGAGCTGGACGATCTCCGATGACGGCAAGACCTATACCTTCAAGCTGCGCTCCGGTGTGAAGTTCCATGACGGCAGCGACTTCGACGCCACCGACGTCAAGTTCTCGCTCGACCGCGCCCGCGGCGAAAGCTCGGTCAATGCACAGAAGGGTCTGTTCGCGCCGGTCGACACCGTCGAGGTCGTCGATCCGACCACCGTCAAGGTAACGCTCAAGAACCCGCTTGGCTCGTTCCTCTACAATCTCGGTTGGGGCGACGCGGTGATCGTTGCGCCAGAAAGTGCCGACACCAACAAGGAAAAGCCTGTCGGCACCGGCCCGTTCAAGTTCCAGAACTGGGCCAAGGGCTCATCGATCACGCTGGTCAAGACCGACGGCTATTGGGGCGACCCAGTGGCACTCGACAAAGCCGAGTTCCGCATCATCCCGGATGCCGCGGCCGCCATCCCTGCCCTGCTTTCGGGTGACGTGCAGGCCCTGCCCAACTTCGCGCTTGGCGACGCGCTTGCCCAGGTCAAGGCCGACCCGCGCTTCAAGGTTGTCATCGGCACCACAGAAGGCGAAACGGTGCTTTCGACCAACAACAAGAAGCCACCCTTCGACAATCTCAAGGTCCGCCAGGCGATCGCGCATGCGCTCGACCGCAAGGCGCTGATCGACGGCGCGACCGGTGGCCTTGGCACGCCGATCGGCTCGCATTTCGCGCCACATAACGCAGCCTATGTCGACCTGACCGGCACCTACCCGCACGACATCGCCAAGGCCAAGAAACTGCTCAAGGAAGCGGGCCTCGCCGACGGCTTCAAGGCGACGCTCAAGCTGCCGCCCGTCGGCTATGCCCGCCAGGGTGGCGAGATCGTCGCTTCCCAGATGCGCGAGATCGGCATCGACCTGCAGATCATCCCGGTCGAATGGGCCGACTGGCTCAAGCAGGCGTTCACCGACAAGGACTACGACCTGTCGATCGTCTCGCACACCGAGCCCAACGACATCGATATCTATGCCCGCAAGGACTACTACTTCAATTACGACAACCCGGCCTTCAACAAGGTCATCGACGAGCTCAACCTGACCTCCGACGAGGCCAAGCGCACCGAACTCTACAAGCAGGCGCAGAAGATCCTCGCCGACGATGCCGTCAACGGCTTCCTGTTCGAGCTGCCCAAGGTCGGCATCTGGGACGCCAAGGTCGAAGGCCTGTGGGAAAACTCGCCCATCCAGGCCAACGACCTCACCAAGGTGAAATGGGTCGATTGACGACAAGGTGGCGCGCCGTCGCGGTGCGCCACCCCTAGCCTCTGCGGGAGCGCGGCATGTTGCCTGCCAATGCGGGGTGCTCTGATGGAGTTCGTCGCCACTATTTCTGGGAGCATCGCAAGAGTTCTGTGAACTGCGCTTCCCCGCAACCTTTGCGAGCTTTCGAAGCGGCACTTTCTCGGGCAGTTTGCGCTTGATGACGATCTATCTGCTCAAACGCCTGTTGATCGGAATTGCGACCCTCG
Source organism: Aminobacter carboxidus (assembly GCF_014863355.1). Classification (GTDB taxonomy): domain Bacteria; phylum Pseudomonadota; class Alphaproteobacteria; order Rhizobiales; family Rhizobiaceae; genus Aminobacter; species Aminobacter carboxidus. The sequence goes on from NZ_JACZEP010000007.1 coordinate 51,805, forward strand.
TCGTCGCCTCGCTCGTCGTGTTCCTGATGCTCGAAGTCGTGCCGGGCGATCCGGCGCGGCTGATGTTGGGCATGAACGCCAGCGACGCGCAGGTCGAACTGCTGCGCGAGCAGATGGGGCTGAACCAGCCGCTGGCCCTGCGCTATCTCGACTGGGCCAGCGGCCTACTCCAGCTCGATTTCGGCAAGTCCTACACCTATTCGGTGCCGGTGATCGACCTTATCAGGGAGCGGCTGGTCGTCTCCTTCCCGCTTGCCGTGATCGCACTGACCTTGTCGACGCTGATTGCCATTCCTGTCGGGCTGTTCGCCGCCGCGCGGCGCGGCAAGGCAGGCGACACTGCGGCGATGGCCGTGGCGCAGGTCGGTGTCGCCATGCCCAATTTCTGGTTCGCGCTGCTGCTCGTCTATGTTTTCGCCGTCTGGTTGCGGCTGGTGCCGGCCGGCGGCTTTCCCGGCTGGGGCAACGGCATCTGGCCCGCGCTCAAGGCGCTGATCCTGCCAGCTCTCGCCCTTGCCTTGCCGCAGGCCGCGATTCTCGCGCGCGTCACCCGCGCCGCCTTGATCGAGGTGCTGAACGAAGACTACATCCGCACCGCCCGCGCCAAGGGCATGCCGATGCGCGCGGTCATGTGGCGGCACGCCTTGCGCAACGCCATGATCCCGGTGTTGACCATCATGGGCCTGCAGTTCGCCTTCCTGCTCGCCGGCACGATCATCATCGAAAACGTCTTCTACTTGCCAGGCCTGGGCCGCCTTGTCTTCCAGGCAATCACTCAGCGCGACCTGATCGTCGTCGAAAGCGTGGTCATGCTGCTCGTCGCCGCCGTCGTCCTGGTCAATCTGGCCGTCGATCTCTCCTATGCGCTTGTCGATCCGCGCCTGAGAGCGCGGCAATGAACGAAACGACACCTCGAAGCGAAGGTTTCGGCGAATTGGTCGGCCGCGCGTTCGGCAACCGCTCCTTCGTCATCGGCCTCGTCATCACCCTGGTCGTCGCTGCCATGGCGGCCGTCTCGTTCTTCTGGACGCCCTTCGACGTCACCAGGCTGGTCGTTGCCGACCGCATGCAGCCACCCTCCGCCGAGCACTGGTTCGGCACCGACCATTTCGGCCGCGACGTGCTGTCGATGATCATGATCGGGGCACGCAACTCGATCGCTGTGGCGCTGGTCGCCGTCGTCATCGGCATGGGCATCGGCGTGCCGCTCGGCTGCTGGGCGGCAGCGCGTGGCGGCTGGGTCGACGAGGCGCTGATGCGCTTCAACGATCTCGTCTTCGCCTTTCCCGCATTGCTGTCGGCGATCATGATCACCGCCGTTTTCGGACCGAGCGCGATCAACGCCATCATCGCCATCGGCATCTTCAACATCCCGGTCTTCGCCCGCGTCGCGCGTGCCGGCGCGCTGTCGATCTGGCCGCGCGAATACATCCTTGCCGCCCGTGCTGCCGGCAAGAACAAGACCCGAATCACCGTCGAGCACATCCTGCCCAACATCGCCAACCTGCTCCTGGTGCAAGGCACCATCCAGTTCGCGCTTGGCATCCTGGCCGAGGCCGCCCTGTCTTATGTCGGGCTCGGCACGCAACCGCCGATGCCGAGCTGGGGCCGCATGCTGTTCGACGCCCAGACGCTGATGATGGTGTCGCCATGGCTGGCGTTGTTCCCCGGCTGCGCCATCTTGATCACGGTGCTTGGGCTCAACCTGCTCGGCGACGGCATATCGGATATCTTCGATCCGCGGTCGAGGCGCCGCCCATGAGCCTGCTCGAGATCGAAAAGCTGTCGCTCAGGATCGGCCGGACGCAGGTGCTGAAGGAGATCGACCTCGCCATCGAACCCGGCGAGGTGATGGGGCTCGTCGGCGAATCCGGGTCGGGAAAATCCATGACGGCACTTGCCGTCATGCGCCTCACGCCTGCGGCAACGCAGATGGAGGGGCGTGTCACCTTTGACGGCATCGACATTCTCTCTGCCACCGAGGCCCAGATGTGCGCGCTGCGTGGCGACGACATCGGCATGGTGTTCCAGGAGCCGATGACAGCGCTCAATCCGGTCAAGACGATCGGCGAGCAGGTCGCCGAAGGCATCAGGTGGCACACCAGGGCGAGCCGCGCCGAGGCTGAGGCGCAAGCGCGGAAAATCCTCGACCGGGTCGGCCTGCCGGAGCAGAAGTTCCCGCTGTCGCGCTATCCGCACGAATTGTCGGGCGGCCAGCGCCAGCGCGTCGCCATCGCCATCGCCTGCGCGCTGAAGCCCAAACTGCTGATCGCCGACGAGCCGACGACCGCACTCGATGTCGTGCTGCAGGCGCAGATCCTCGACCTGCTCAAGGAACTGGTCCGCGAAAACCGGATGAGCCTGCTGTTCATCTCGCACGACCTGGCCGTCGTCACCGAAATGGCCGACCGGATCACCATCCTACGCCAGGGCATGGTGACGGAGTGTGGCGACACCGCGCGCACGCTGTCGGAGGCGACGCATCCCTACACCCGCCAGCTGGCGCTGGCCTCGATGCACGTGCCGGCCCGCGTCAGGCCTCATATCGACGAAACCGCACCCGACACCCTGCTCGACGTCGCCAACCTGACCAGGGACTATCCTGGCCGGCGGCGGTCACTGTTCTCCAGGCCCGAGCCGGTGCGCGCCGTCGATGACGTCTCGCTCAAGATGAAACCGGGCGCATCGGTGGCGCTTGTCGGCCGCTCCGGCTGCGGCAAGTCGACACTCGCGCGGATGATCCTGGCGCTCGACACGCCCACCGACGGCACCATCAAGTTTCGCGGTGTGGACATCAATCGCGCCGACGAGACCGCCATGCGACGTGCCCGTCGCAACATGCAGGTCGTGTTCCAGGATCCCTACGGTTCGTTCGATCCGCGCCACACCGTAGAGCGACTGGTTGCCGAACCACTGCATCTTCTTGAACGCAAGCCAGACCGCAAGGAGCGCCGCGACATGGTCGGGCGCGCGCTGCACGAAGTCGGCCTCAGCCGTTCGGACATGGAAAAATACCCGCATGAATTTTCCGGCGGCCAGCGCCAGCGCCTGTCGATAGCGCGCGCCATCATCACCCGGCCCAAGCTGGTGGTGGCGGACGAGCCGGTCTCGGCGCTTGACGTCTCGATCCGCGCGCAGATCCTCGACCTGTTCGCCGAGCTTAACCAGAAGCTGGGCGTCGCCTATCTCTTCATCACCCACGACCTGACTGTTGCCCGCGCCATATCAGACGACGTTCTGGTCATGCATGAAGGCCGGATTGTCGAGCGCGGCAAGACATCCGAGGTGCTTGACCACCCGCAGACGGAAGTGGCGCAGGCGCTTGTCTCGGCAGCCCCCGACCTGCACCGGGCAATCGCCCGGCGGCTGCAGGAACAGGGGTGAGCAGCCGGTTCGCGCAGCGAATTCATCGTGCCAGTGGCACGATGAAAGGCTAGCGAACGCCGGGACGATGCGAAGCAGCGGGGACCCGGCGATCAAGCCTGGAAAAAAGCCTAGGTCGCCGGCTTCACCACATCGACAGGGCTGATGCCAAGCAGATCGAGCGTGCGACGCAGCAGCTTGACCTCGTTTTCCGCCAGATGGGCGTCGGCCTTGGCGATCTCGGCCATATGGCGGGCCAGTTGCCGGCGTCGTTCGACGTCGAGATCACGGAACATGGCGATGGCCTGCGAACCGTTCGTCTCGTAGCCGAACTCATTGAGATACTCGATGACGCCATCGATGCTGCCCTCGGCGATGCCGAAGGCTTCGGTGCAGATCCGGCGAAAGGCGATCATCTCAGCTTCACTGGCAACGCCATCCGCGAGGATCATCCGGAACAGCAGCAGCAGCTCGGCCGAAAGCACGGGGTCGTCGGCGACCTTGCGGACGCCGGGGTCGCCCTCGAACATGTTCAGAATCTGGGTCAACAATCCTGTCACCATGCGAATCCCTTCCGTCGAGGCAACTGCAGTTCCGATATAGAGCAATGCACGGCGAAAAACACTTGGCCCAATGGCTGGGCCAGCATTGCCGCCGACGCGCTATTGCGCAAGCGGATGCGCTGTGGTCGAAGGCCTCATCCACTTGGACAGATTTCCGCACCGATGTTCGACATAGCCACCGAAACCTTGCTGGTCCTGATCGCAGCCGCCTTCATCGCCGGCTTCATCGATTCCATAGCCGGCGGCGGCGGCCTGATCGCCATTCCGGCACTGCTGCTCGCCGGCCTGCCGCCGCTCGAAGCTTTGGGCACCAACAAGCTTCAATCGCTCTTCGGCTCGGGCTCAGCCACCATCAGCTACGCCGCCAAGGGCCATGTCGACCTGCGCAAACAATTGCCGTTCGCAGCCATTTCATTCGTTGGAGCGATGCTCGGCGCCATGCTGGCGACGGTCTTGCCGGGCGACATCCTGCGCATTTTCCTGCCGTTCCTGCTGATCACCATCGCGCTCTACTTCGCGTTCAAGCCGAACATGGATGACGTCGACCGCGTCGAACGCCTGCCGCCCCTGCTGTTCGGGCTGACCGTGGTGCCGCTGATCGGCTTTTATGACGGCGTGTTCGGCCCCGGCGCTGGCTCGTTCTTCATGCTCGCCTTCGTCACCCTTGCCGGCTACGGCGTGCTCAAGGCGACCGCCCACACCAAGCTGCTCAACTTCGCCTCCAATGTCGGCAGCTTCATCGCCTTCGCGATTGTCGGCGTGGTCGCCTGGAAGATCGGGCTGCTGATGGGCGTTGCCCAGTTCCTCGGCGCCAGGCTTGGCGCGCACATGGCCATGCGCAACGGCGCCAGGCTGATCAAGCCTCTCCTGGTCTGCACCTGTGTCGCGCTGGCCATACGCCTGCTCATCGACCCCACCAATCCTCTACGGCTGATGATCGGCTTCTGACGGCGTTTTGACCGTCAATCGCCCTGCTGATAACGTTCGCTTGCCTCAGCGGAGCCAGCACAATGGCAAGCGGCCAGTTTTGCGAAACATCAGCTGAAGCTGTCCAGGCGCAGTTCGAGTTCGTGCGGCGCGGTCCTTCACCAATCCTTGCCTCCATCGTCACCGAGCTGATCGGCTTTCGCGAACTTGTCCCTGTCTATGTCAGGCAGACCGAGGCGGCTTCGCTTGATGTTCCGCTCGTCATCAGTTTCGGGGAACCGTTCTCCATCGGCTTGAGCCGGGCGCCCGGAGACAATGACCGCTTCGATAGCTTTGCAGCGGGCATTCATGCCGGACCAGCGGTCATCGATTCCTTTGGCCGGTCCTGCTGCATCCAGGTCAATTTCACCCCGCTTGGCGCCAGGCGTTTCTTCAGCCTGCCGATGAGCGAACTGGCCGACCGCATGGTGCCTTTCGACGAGGTACTTGGCGCTGCCGGCCGCCAGCTTCGAGAACGGCTTGGCCAGGAAGCCGACTGGCATCGACGCCTCGACATCTTAGAAGGCTACATTATTGAACGGCTTGCAAAAATGCCGGCAATCTCTAGCGAAATCAGCTGGGCGCTGGAAAAGATAATGGCGAGCGGCGGCCGGAGCCGGATCTCATCCATTGCTACCGAAATCGGCTGGAGCAGAAAACACCTGGCCAGCCGGTTCGCGGATCAGGTCGGTGTCGGGCCGAAGGCCATCGCGCGTATCATCAGGTTCAATCGCGCCGCAAACCTCGCCAAGCAGCCCAACCGCACAGGCTGGGCCGATCTTGCGGCGGAGTGCGGATATGCCGACCAGGCCCATATGGTGCGTGACTTCAGGGAGCTTGCCGGCGCAACGCCGACCGGGCTCGGCTGAGCCGGTTACATTTGTTCAATACCGCTATCAGGCACTCGGCCAAACTGGGCACTCGTTCAACGCAACAGGATACGCCAGATGCCCACGTCAGAAGCTCCCCGCATATTCCCGACACTGCGCTACAACAACGCCGCCGGCATGATCGACTGGCTGGGCAAGGCATTCGGCTTTGCAGTGCATGCCAAATACATGAACGGCGCCGATGTCGGCCATGCCGAACTCGCGCTTGGATCGTCGATGATCATGATCGGATCGTCACGTCCCGATGCTTACGGCGCTATCGTCGGCGAACCGGGCCAGAACGGCGGCAAGTCCGTCTATCTGGCGGTTGAGGATGTCGATGCCATCCATGACAGTGCCAAGGCGGCAGGTGCCGTCATCGTCCAGCCACTTACCAACCGCGACTATGGCAGCCGCGAGTTCATCTGCCGCGACCCTGAAGGCAACATCTGGAGCGTCGGCACCTATTGGCCGAAGGCCGGCGAGCCGGCCAGCTGACACGTGTCAGCGCGCGGCGGCAAAAATCGCGTCGCAGTCGAGGTGCCGTTCGAGATGTTCCGCAATCTCGTCCAGCGCGCGCTCGACTTCGGCGCGATAGTCGATGCCGCCGCCCCTGATACCAAGGCTTTCGAGGAAGCGCCCACGAAAGCCGTCGGCACCGAACAGGCCATGCATATAGGTGCCGAACACCTTGCCGTCGGCCGAGGTCGCGCCGTCGTCGACACCGTTGATGACGGCGGTGGGCCGGACACAATCGGCGCCCGTCGTCTTGCCAAGATGGATTTCGTAACCCGACAGAGGCTCGCCGTAGCGCACCGAGCGCGCCTCGACATTGCGCACTGTCTTTTCCGGCGCCATCACCGTTTCGACGTCAAGCAAGCCGAGGCCCTGGGCAGTTGTGACGCTGCCTTCGATACCAAGCGGGTCGTGCACGACACGGCCGAGCATCTGGTAGCCGCCGCAGATGCCGACGACATGGCCGCCGCGCCGGCGGTGCGCCTCAAGATCGCGGTCCCAGCCGTTTTCGCGGAACAGCAGCAGGTCGCCGATCGTCGATTTCGATCCCGGAATGACCACCAGCCCGGCATCCTCGGGCAGCCGCTGCCCTGGCGGCACGAACACCACTTCGACCTGCGGTTCGGCACGCAGCGGGTCGAGATCGTCGAAATTGGCGATGCGCCCGAGCATCGGCACGGCAACCTTGAGCGCCCGCTTTTCCCCGCCGGCCAGCCTTTCGAGGATCACCGAATCCTCCGAAGGCAGCAGCGCCGCCGCCTTGAGCCACGGCACGACGCCGAAGCACGGCCAACCGGTGAAATGCTCTATCGCCTTGATGCCGTCGTCGAACAGGCTGGCGTCACCGCGGAACTTGTTGATGAGATAGCCGACGATCATGCGCCGGTCGTCTTGCGGCAGGATCAGGTGCGTGCCGGCAACCGAAGCGATGACCCCGCCGCGGTCGATGTCGCCGACAAGGATCACCGGCACGTCGGCGCGGGTGGCAAAGCCCATATTGGCGATGTCGCGCGGACGCAGGTTGATCTCCGCTGGCGAGCCCGCTCCCTCGACGACGATCAGGTCGGCGCCCTCGCCCAGCTTTTGCCAGGAATCGAGCACAGCCCCCATCAGCTTGGGCTTCAGCTCCTGATAGTCACGCGCCTTGGCATGGCCGAAGACCTTGCCTTGCACCACGACCTGGCTGCCGATGTCGCTCTGCGGCTTGAGCAGCACCGGGTTCATGTGGATCGACGGCTTGACGCCGCAGGCGATCGCCTGCAGCCACTGCGCCCGGCCGATCTCGCCGCCGCCGGCCTCGCCCGGAATGTCAGCAACGGCGGCGTTGTTGGACATGTTCTGCGGCTTAAACGGCCGCACTTCCATTCCGCGATTGCGCGCCGCCCGGCACAAGCCAGCCACCAGCACCGTCTTGCCGACGTCCGAACCCGTGCCCTGGAGCATGATCGCCTTGGCCATGGTTCAGTCCTTTCCGCCGGCGACTGTTCCTGAAACCGTCGACATCGCCGCCAGCGGCCCGCCACGCCAGAGATAGAGCGCGAGCAGCGGTTCGCTGCCGGTGCGCATCGCGTGATTCACATTGGAGGCATGGTGGATCACCTCGCCACCACGTCTTTGGCGAAACGGTGCGTCGCCCATCCGCCACTCGGCGCCGCCGGTCAGCGGGATGTAGACCTCTTCGGCGAGATGGTGATGGTCGGGGTACTCGACGCCGGGGCCGAGCATGAGAAACCCTGCTGCGACCTTGTCATTGACGTAGTGGCCACGGGTGCCGAAAAGCTCCACCCAGCCATAGTTGTCGATGAAACGCTGGCCGAAATCGGCGGCTGTGTAGGTCTGGCCCCAGCGGAGTTCATCGCGTTGTGCTGCGAGAATTCTCGCCAACGGTCGCGACTCGGCGTGAGCCGATTCAATGCTGCGGTCGAGAAGTTCAGAACATTTGACACCGTTTGGCTTCAAAGGGCGGGCGGGCATTTGCCAGTCGATGTCGCCGAGGAACGAGCCTGCCGCTACCGCCGAATCGGTTGCCTCGAGGTATTCTCTAAAGGCTTGCAGCAGCCCATCAAAATTTGTCGCCACGCCTGTTCTCGCCCATGCATTTGCGCACAGCCGCTCTGTTGAAGGTCGGGTTGCGCGGCCGCATCATTGGTCTAGATTGAGGCCCGCGCATAGCCGAAAAAACGACAGGGAGGCCGACATGGACGCCGCAATCGACGCGACCGCCGGTCAGTTTGAGCTCAACGAAGATCAGCTGGCCATCCGCGAAATGGCGGGCAGTTTCGCCGCCGAGAAGGTGGCGCCTTTCGCGCTCGAATGGGACAAGGCCAAGCACTTCCCCGAAGACGTCATCCGTGAAACCGGCCAGCTCGGTTTCGGCGGCCTCTACGTCAAGGAAGATGTCGGCGGATCCGCCCTCACCCGCCTCGACGCGGTGCTCGTCTTCGAGCAGCTGGCGCATGCCTGCCCGGGTTTTTCGTCCTTCATTTCGATCCACAACATGGCCGCGTCGATGATCGACCGGTTCGGCAACGAGGAGCAGCGCCAGCGTCTGTTGCCCAAGCTGACGTCGATGGAATGGCTTGCCAGCTATTGCCTGACCGAACCGGGCTCTGGCTCGGACGCCGCAGCACTCAAGACGAAAGCGGTGCGCAGCGGCGGCAATGGCAGCGACTTCGTCGTCAATGGTACCAAGCAGTTCATTTCGGGCGCCGGCGACAGCGACGTCTATGTCGCCATGGTCCGCACCGGCGCCGACGGTCCCAAGGGTATCTCGACGCTGGTCATCCCCAAGGATGCGCCCGGCCTGTCATTCGGCGCCAATGAACACAAGATGGGCTGGCACATGCAGTCGACCCGCCAGGTCATCTTCGACGATTGCAAGGTGCCGGCAGAAAACCTGCTTTCCAACGAAGGTGCCGGCTTCGGTATCGCCATGGCCGGCCTTGATGGCGGCCGCCTCAACATCGCCGCGTGCTCGGTCGGCGGGGCCCAGTCGGCGCTCGACAAGGCGCTTGCCTACACCGCCGAACGCAAGGCCTTCGGTCAGACCATCGACCGGTTTCAGGCGCTGCAGTTCCGCCTCGCCGACATGGAAACCGAGCTCCAAGCCTCGCGCCTGTTCCTCTACGCCGCTGCATCCAAGCTCGACCGCAAGGCGCATGACGCCTCGAAATGGTCGGCCATGGCCAAGCGCTTCGTCACCGATACCGGCTTCGACATCGCCAACGACGCGCTGCAGCTGCTCGGCGGCTACGGCTATTTGCACGACTACGGCATCGAAAAGCTGGTGCGCGACCTGCGCGTCCACCAGATCCTCGAAGGCACCAACGAGATCATGCGGGTGATCATCGCCAGGCATTTGATTGGAAAGTAGCGGTTCGAGGGGAGTAAAGCAGTGCGGCAGTAAACTGCAACCTTCACTCCCTATTGCCCCATTGCCCTACTCCCCTATTGCCCTATTCCCTTCCCACTGGAGGAACCAACCAATGACCACCATCGCCTTCATCGGACTGGGCAACATGGGCAACCCCATGGCCGCCAATCTCGTCAAGGCCGGCCACGCGGTGCTCGGCTTCGACCTGATGCCCGAACATCTCGAGACGGCGCGCAACAACGGCGTCACCGTGATGGCCAACGCGGCCGCCGCTGCCAAAGATGCCGATGTGGTCATCACCATGCTGCCGGCCGGCAAGCATGTGCTTTCGGTCTATGAGGACATCGCGCCGAAGCTGAAGAAGGGCGCACTGCTCATCGATTCTTCGACCATCGACGTCGATTCCGCACGCAAGGCGCACGCAATCGCCGCCAAGCACGGCCTGCTGTCGGTCGATGCTCCGGTGTCGGGCGGAACCGGCGGGGCTGCTGCCGGCACGCTGACCTTCATGGCCGGCGGCGCGCAGGCGGCGTTCGACATCGCCGAGCCAGCGCTCAAGCCGATGGCCGGGCGCATCGTCCATTGCGGCGACGCCGGTGCTGGCCAGGCCGCCAAGATCTGTAACAACATGATCCTCGGCATCTCGATGATCGGCGTCGCCGAAGCCTTCGTTCTAGCCGAAAAGCTCGGCCTGTCGCACCAGGCGCTGTTTGACGTCGCCTCGACGTCCTCGGGCCAGTGCTGGTCGCTGACCTCTTATTGCCCAGTCCCCGGCCCGGTGCCGAACTCGCCTGCCAACCGCGACTACCAGCCGGGCTTTGCCGCGGCCCTGATGCTCAAGGACCTCAAGCTGTCGCAGGAGGCAGCCCAGCAGGCAGGTGCCGTCACCCCGCTCGGCGCCGAGGCAACGCAGCTCTACGCGCTTTATTCGGCCCTCGGCAACGGCGGCACCGATTTCTCCGGCATCATCAAGTTCCTGCGCGGCGAGACAGCCTGATTAATCCAAAAAAGTTCAAAATTTAGGTTTGCTTAAGCTCTCGATAACCACGCGGTAACGATGTCCAGTTAAAACGGTTGGCAAGGGCGGGCTTCGCAGCCGCCTCTGGCTCCGGATCAGGTCTCGCGTACCGGAGCTGTAAACCTTCGCTGGTCAAGCGTCGCGAAGGGCCATGCGTACTAGTGGCAAAGCCGCGTTCCCGTCCGGGACGCGGTTTTTGCGTTGTACCCCTGCCGCTACGTTCCGGATTTTGTCGCCAACCGGCGAAAATTGGCCCTCACGCGATTGCTGGCTGGTTTCAACGCGGCCGCAACCGACTTCTGCGCGGCAACGCCGTTGAGAACCGAAGGCGTGCGCCCCGATAGCACTTCTGGCCAGAATTGCAGCGCCGATTGCATGTACGACATCTGCGCCGCCACCATGCCTTCGGCAAGCGCCGTGGTCTTTTCGGTCACCGCCGCCAGGCTTTCACCGCGCAGCGGCCCGCCATTGCGCGCCTCCGTCGCCATCATTGGCAAGCGCATCGCCATCACCATCGGCGCCAGCATCAGATTGCCGGCTATGGCGCTGGATTGGCGCGAGGCCCGTGCCAAACGTTTGTTTTTCATGCTGCGCACTCCGGCTGCATTGCCTGCCCGCATATGCGGGCGAGCTCATTGTGCAGTGCACAATATACGCTGCCGCACTGTCATGAACAAGCAGATACGCCTCAGCCTGCCGGTTCGAACTGCACATCGACAGGCGGCCTAAGACCGTTGGCAAGGCGGTTCGTCTCGTTGGCCATCCCGACGACAGCGAGCAACTCCATCAGTTGCGCCTCGCTCATGCCTTTGCCGCGCGCCGCGGCAGTGTGCGAATAGGTGCAATATTCGCAGCCATTGGTCGCCGAAACGGCGATGTAGATCAGTTCCTTGGTCAGCGGATCGAGCGCGCCCGGCGCCATCACCTCGCGCACCGACTCCCAGGTTCGCTTGAGCAGTGCCGGATCATGCGCCAGCACCTTCCAGAAATTGTTGATCCAGTCGATCTTCCTGAAAGCCATGATGTCGTCATAGACGGCGCGGACCGCATCATCCGCATCCTCATACTGGATCAAAGGCACGATCGGTTTGCCGCTCATATGTCGCTCCAGGGGTGTGCCGGGCAGGACTTCCCACCCGGCAGATTGGCATCAGGCTGTCCTCAAATCGGCTTGTGCAAGGTCGAGCGCCTTCAGGATACGGTCGCAGGCCATGTCGATGGTTGCACGCGTCCAGATCAGCGGCGGCGACAGGATCATCGAGTCGCCGGTTGCGCGCATCATCATGCCGTTGGCTATAGCGTGGTCGCGCACGACGACAGCGGCGCTGCCACCCGGCGAAAAGCGCTGCTTGGTCGCCTTGTCCTTGACGATCTCGATAGCGCCCATCAGGCCGACCGAGCGCACCTCGCCAACGAGGCCATGGCCAGCGATGCGCTCCTTGAGCATCTGGGCGAAATACGGCCCGGTGTCGGTCTTGACCCTTTCAACCAGCCCTTCGCGCTCGATGATCTCGAGGTTTTTCAGCGCCACCGCGCAGGCGACCGGGTGACCGGAATAGGTGTAGCCGTGATAGAACTCGCCGCCCTTGTCGACCAGCGTCGCAGCGATGCGGTCGCCGACCAGAAGTGCCGACAGCGGCTGGTAGCCCGAGGTCAGCGCCTTGGCGGTGGTGATGGTGTCGGCTTCGATGCCAAAAGTCTGAGCCGCGAACCATTCGCCGGTGCGGCCATAGCCGGTGATGACCTCGTCGAGCATCAACAGCACGTCGTATTTGCGGCAGATGCGCTGGATTTCCGGCCAGTAGCTCGCCGGTGGAATCTTGACGCCACCAGCGCCCATGATCGGCTCGCCGATAAAGGCCGCGACATTCTCCGCACCCGCCTCCAGGATCGCATCCTCGACCGACTTTGCGGCACGCAGGCCGAAATCGTGGTCGCTTTCGCCTGCCTGCGCCAGTTCATAGGCATAAGGCATCATCACATGGACGATGTTCGGCACCGCGCCACCGAGTTGGTGATGCATGCCGTCCATGCCGCCGAGCGAGGTGCCGGCGACGGTCGAGCCGTGATAGGCCATCTTGCGCGAAATGATGCGGTTCTTCTCGGGCTTGCCCTCCAGAGCCCAGTAGTGGCGCACCAGCCGCAGCGCCGTGTCGTTGGATTCCGAGCCTGATGAACCGTAGAACACCTGGTTGATGTTGTCAGGCGCGAGTTCCGAAAGCTTCTTGGATAGCAGCACGGGCGTCGGCGTCGAGCATTTGAAGAAGGAATTGTAGTAGGGCATTTCCTTCATCTGGGCGTAGGCCGCCTCAGCCAGTTCGTCGCGGCCATAGCCGACATTGACGCACCACAGCCCGGCCATGCCGTCGAGCAGTTCCGTCCCTTCCGAATCGTAGATGAATGGACCTTCGGCACGGGTGATCATGCGCGAGCCGACTTCGCGCAGTTCCTTGTGGTCGGTGAACGGGTGGAGATGATGCGCGGCGTCGATCTGCTGAAGCTGCTTCAGCGAATAGTTCTGATAAGTCATTGGCTTGTGCCTTTCTCTTGAATCAATCCGGCAGGCGCCGGGGCGGATTCGAGATCAGGCCGGTGGTGAGTAGCCAATGCGCGCGCAAAGCCGCAGAAGCTCGGTGTGCCGCGTCCGTGGGGATGGCGTCGAAACCGCGCTTGGCAACGGGATATGGGCAACAAATGCGCACATGCCCACACTCTAACCCGGCGTTTCGCCAATCCACAAGCGTCGGAAAATCTTCGCCAGTATCTCATCACGGGAATAGATCGGCGGCGCGAAGCGTTGACTGCCTGTGTGGCCGGCATTTTGCGGCCAACCCAGGGAGAACCATCATGAAGACTGTACTGTCCGCATTCGCCCTCCTGCTTGCGAGCTCAGCCCTCTCCTTCGCCGCCGAACCGGCTATGGTCGCGGAAGGTGCTGGTGGCAAGATGTACACCGACGCCAAAGGCATGACGCTCTATACCTACGACAAGGACAGTGGCGGCAAATCCGCCTGCAACGGCGACTGCGCCGTCAACTGGCCGCCGCTGATGGCTGCAGCCGACGCCAAGGACGAAGGCGAGTGGACGGTCGTCACCCGCGACGACGGCTCCAAGATGTGGGCCTATGAGGGCAAGCCGCTCTACACGTTCATCCAGGACAAGAAGGCCGGCGACGTCACCGGCGAAGGCAAGGGCGGCGTCTGGCACATCGCCAAGGCCGACTGACCTTGCACTGCGCGGCGAGGCCATCCTCGTCGCGCAGCCTGCCTCAGCCCGCTTTGCGCCGCCGTGACGCCGCGCGATAAAAGGCGAAGGCGAGCAGCGTAACGTTCAGGCTCGCCAGTACGGCAGGCAATCCGATCGGCCCGAACGCCTGCATCACCATGCCCGAACTCGGCGGGCCGACAATGCCGCCAAAACCCCACATCAGCGCGAAGGCCGCGTTGCCGGCAACGAGCAGACTGCCGTTGAAACGGTTGCCAAGCTCGACCAGCGCCATGGTGTAGACGCCGTAGCCGACCGCTCCCATCACGACGAGCACAGGCCAGATCAGCGGCGTCTCGATCAGGATCGGCAACAGAACCGAGCAGCTGGCCGTAGCTGCAGCGCAAAACAGGATCATGGCACGCCCACCCACCCGCTCCGCCATCAGGCCGAGCGGAATCTGCAGCAGGATGTTTCCCATCGACAGCGCCGTCAGCATGGCGGCAAGCACGGCCTCCGGCAGGCCATGGCCTGCTCCGAAAACCGGCAGCAACGAATAGGTGCTCTGCTGGTTGGCTGCCGACACCAGAACGGCAAACAACAGCGCCGGCGCAAGTGCTGCAAAGCCGAGCACGCCGCCCTTGGACTGCCCGTCATCTTCGAAGCCGGACAGATCCGACATGATGCGCAGCACAGCCGCGCAGGCTATGAAGCCGACGATTGCCACCACGAACGGCGTCCAGCCTGAAATGCCGACGAAGGTCAGCACCAGCGGACCACTGGCATAACCGATTCCCATCAATGTGTTGAAGACGCCCATGACGCGCCCGCGCCGCGACGGCGGCGCCATCGACAATGCCCACACCTCGCCCAGGATGTAGAGTGGGTTGATCACCACGCCGATCATGAAGCGCACGACAAACCAGGCGAACCAGTCCTGGAGGTAGCCGATCAAAAGGAAGCAGGCGGCTGCCGCGAGTGCACAACCGACAGCAAGGTTTCGCGCCCCAAACAGACGCACCGCCGCAGGCACGAAGGCTGCCGATGCGATCAGGCCCAGCGGCATCATCGCCGCCGACAAGCCGATCATTACCGGCGACATGCCCTGCTTCTGCATCAACAGCGAAAACAGCGGATAGCTCAGCCCCTGTGCTGCACCAAACATCGCAAGTGCGGCGGTGACGCCGACAAGGGGAGCCCACCTGAGCGGCGGCTCGGCGGCGGTGGAAGCAGGAGATGTCAAAGTCGTCACCACGAGAATCGAATGACGGCGATCCTACAGACGAAGCGCCGCATGCCGGATGCCTCACCGCGACGGAGAACGTCGGTCCAGCCTTATCTGCGTACCCACATCTGCAATGTCGTTTCCCTCGCGCTACTTGTCGCCGCCTCCGCAATGAGGCGCACCGCCCCAGTCCATTATGCCCGCGACAATGAAGCTTGCCGTGAGGATTTCATGACCGTGGCCCTGCAAACAGCCGAACAGGCTCCCGCCTCCGATCGCGCTCGTCGCGGCGGCCGTGCCGGCAAGCGCGCCGGCGGCTCCCAGGCCTTCGAGCAGCCGCCGTTCCGCCAGCTCAAGTTACCTTTCACGCCGACCAAGCTGATCTCTGACGATCAGCTTGAATCGATCCACCTGGCATCGCTCAGGGTGCTCAAGGAGATCGGCGTCGACGTGCTGCACGACGAAGCACGCCGCATCATGAAGGCGCATGGCGCCGACGTCCGCGACGGCTCCGAACGCGTGCGCTTTGATTCCGACATGATCCTCGAATTGATCTCGCAGGCGCCGGCCGAATTCACCCTGCATGCCCGCAATCCGGCCCACAATGTGCGCTTCGGCGGCAACAATCTCGTCATTTCGCAGATGGCGTCGGCGCCCAACTGTTCCGATCTCGATCGTGGCCGTCGCCCGGGCAACCAGGCCGACTACCGCAACTTCCTCAAGCTCGCCCAGATGCACAACATCCTGCAGACGACGGGCGGCTATCCGGTCGAGCCAGTGGACATCCACCCCTCGATCCGCCACCTCGAATGCATCCGCGACCTAGCGACGCTGACCGACAAGGTGTTTCACATCTATTCGCTCGGCAAGGAGCGCAACGTCGACGGCATCGAGATTACCCGTATCGCCCGCGGCATTTCCCGCGAGCAGATGATGGCGGAGCCTTCGGTCTACACAATCATCAACACCAACTCGCCGCTGAAGCTCGACGTGCCGATGATGGAAGGCATCATCCAGATGTCGTCGATGGGCCAGGTGGTGATCGTCACGCCGTTCACCCTGTCGGGTGCGATGGCCCCCGTCACCATTGCCGGCGCGCTGGTCCAGCAGAACGCCGAAGCACTTTCCGGCCTCGCCTTCACCCAGATGGTCAAGAAGGGCGCGCCCGTCGGCTATGGCGGCTTCACTTCAAACGTCGATATGAAGTCCGGCGCCCCCGCCTTCGGCACGCCAGAGTACATGAAGGCCCAGCTTGTCGGGGGCCAATTGGCCCGCCGCTACAACATCCCCTACCGGACCTCGAATGTCTGTGCCGCCAATGCGGTCGATGCACAGGCAGCCTATGAGAGCGTGTTTTCCCTGTGGGGCGCGATCCAGGGCGGCGCCAATTTCATTCTTCACGGTGCCGGCTGGCTCGAAGGCGGGCTGCGCTGCTCCTACGAGAAGATGATCCTTGATATCGACATGCTGCAGATGGTGGCCGAGTTCCTGACACCGCTCGACCTCTCCGAAGATGCGCTCGCCATTGACGCCATCCGCGACGTCGGCCCTGGTGGCCATTTCTTCGGCACCCAGCACACCCAGGACCGCTACAAAAACGCGTTCTATTCGCCTGTCATTTCCGACTGGCGCAATTTCGAGACCTGGGCCGAAGCCGGCAGCCCGACCGCGGTGGAAAAGGCAAACCGCGTCTGGAAAGAGCGCCTCGCCTCTTATGATGAGCCCTGGATGGATCCGGCGATCCGCGAGGAGCTCAACGCCTTCGTCGACAAGCGCAAGGCCGAAGGCGGCGCACCGACCGATTTCTGAGGAGATTTCCCATGCACAAACGAGAGATCAACTCGCCCGACGCCCCGATGCCCGCCGGCGGCTACGCCCAGGCGATCGAGGTGACCAACAATTCGCGCACGCTTTACATCAGCGGCCAGATCCCGGTCGCCAAGGATGGCTCGGTACCCGACGATTTCGACAGCCAGTGCTGGCTCGCCTGGCGGAATGTCGAGGCGCAGCTGCATGCCGCAGGCATGAACCTCGACAATCTGGTCAAGGTGACGGTCTTCCTTTCCAGCCGCGCTTATGCCCTCGACAACCGCCGCATCCGCGCCGAAGTGCTCGGCGACCGCAAGATCGCGATGTCGGTCATCATCGCCGGCATCTTCGACGAAGCATGGCTTCTGGAAATCGAAGGCGTGGCGACCGCCTGACCCCTCATCTCCCTGAATCATTTTACGCATAACTGGACATAACCTCATGAAATCCCATGTGAAAGCGGTTGTCATCGGCGGCGGCGTGGTGGGCTGCTCAGTGCTCTACCACCTCGCCCGCGCCGGCTGGACCGACGTCATGCTGATCGAGCGCTCGGAACTCACGTCGGGCTCGTCCTGGCACGCCGCCGGCGGCTTCCACACCCTCAACGGCGACCCCAACGTCGCCAAGCTGCAGGCTTATACGGTGCAGCTCTACAAGGAACTGGAGGAGATTTCCGGCCAGTCCTGCTCGCTGCATCTCACCGGCGGCGTCATGCTCGCCGACAGTCCCGAGCGCATGGACTTCCTGCGCCTGGCGCATGCCAAGGGCCGCTATCTCGGAATGGATACCGAGCTGATCACCCCCTCCGAGGCCAAGAAGATGTTCCCGCTGATGGACGAAAAGCATTTCGTCGGCGCCATGTGGGACCCGGTCGAAGGCCATCTCGATCCTTCCGGCACGACGCACGCCTACGCCAAGGCGGCAAAGAAGCTCGGCGCCGAGATCGTGC
This sequence comes from Aminobacter carboxidus, assembly GCF_014863355.1. Taxonomy (GTDB): domain Bacteria; phylum Pseudomonadota; class Alphaproteobacteria; order Rhizobiales; family Rhizobiaceae; genus Aminobacter; species Aminobacter carboxidus. The sequence continues at coordinate 69,660 of NZ_JACZEP010000007.1, forward strand.
TGCGCAACCCGGTCAAGGAGCTGACGCAGGATGCCGACGGCACCTGGAACGTCGTCACCGAGCAGGGCACCGTCAGGGCCGAGCACGTCGTCAACTGCGGTGGCCTGTGGGCCCGCGAAGTCGGCCGCATGGTCGGCGTCGAGCTGCCGGTTCTCGCCATGGAGCACATGTACCTGCTCACCGAGCCGATGCCGGAGGTCGAGGCCTTCAACAAGGAAACCGGCCGCGAGATGATCGGCGTGCTCGATTTCAAGGGCGAGATCTACACGCGCCAGGAGCGCAACGGCATCCTGCTCGGCACCTATGAGAAGGCCTGCAAGCCGTGGTCGCCTGTCAACACGCCGTGGGATTTCGGCCACGAACTGCTCGCGCCCGACCTCGACCGCATCGCGCCGTCGCTGGAGATCGGCTTCCAGCATTTCCCCGGCATCGCCAACGCCGGCATCAAGCAGGTCATCAACGGTCCCTTCACCTTCGCGCCCGACGGCAACCCGCTGGTTGGCCCGGTCCAGGGCCTGACCAATTTCTGGGTCGCATGCGGCGTCATGGCCGGCTTCAGCCAGGGCGGTGGCGTCGGCCTGGCGCTGTCCAACTGGATGGTCGATGGCGACCCGGGCTTCGACGTCTGGGGTATGGATGTCGCGCGCTGGGGCGAATGGGCGAGCCTGCGCTACACCAACGCCAAGGTGCGCGAAAACTACTCGCGGCGCTTCTCGATCCGTTTTCCGAATGAAGAACTGCCCGCCGCCAGGCCGGCCCAGACCACCCCGCTCTACGACACCATGGTCGCCAACAACGCCGTCATGGGCGACAGCTGGGGCCTGGAAACACCGCTGTGGTTCGCGCCTGAGGGAACCGAACCCAAGGACATCGTCTCCTTCCACCGCTCCAACGATTTCGAGCATATCGGCAATGAGGTTCGTACAACGCGCGACCGCGTCGGCGTGACCGAGATCGCCAATTTCGCCAAATACGAAGTGTCGGGCCCGGCATCGGAGGATTTCCTCAACCGGCTGATGACCAACCGCATGCCGAAGAAGGGCCGCATCGTGCTGACGCCGATGCTCAACGAGTTCGGCCGCCTGATCGGCGACTTCACCATCGCCAAGACAGGCAACGACAAGTTCATGATCTGGGGCTCGTCGGCGGCGCAAAAGTATCACATGCGCTGGTTTGAACAGCACCTGCCCAAGGACGGATCGGTGCGCATCCACCGCTTCGACCAGACGCTGGTCGGCCTGTCGATTGCAGGCCCGAAGTCGCAGGCGCTGCTGGCCAAGCTGGTCGACGAGGACGTCTCCAGCAAGGCCTTCCGCTTCATGGATTTTCGCGAGATGGCCGTCGGCGGTGCGCCCTGCATGGTCAACCGCATCACCTATACCGGCGACCTCGGCTACGAGATCTGGATGGCACCTGCCTACCAGCGCCTCGTCTACAAGGCGATCAAGGACGCCGGCGAAGAGTTCGGCATCGTCGATTTCGGCATGAGAGCGCTTTTGTCCATGCGTCTCGAAAAGAACTTCCCGACCTGGTTCCGCGAACTTCGCCCGATCTATGGGCCGTTCGAGGGTTCGATGGAGCGCTTCATCAAGCTCGAAAAGAACGACTTCATCGGCCGCGAGGCAGCCGCCAAGGAGCACGCCGAGGGGCCAAAGCTGCGCCGTGTCTCTTTCTATGTCGATGCGCAGGACGCCGACGTGATGGGCGACGAGCCTATCTGGGCCAAGGTCGGCGCCAAGGACTTCGGCACGATCGAAAAGCCGCACGGCTATGGCGCGCCGCGCTTCGATGAGACAGGCAAGGAAGTGCGCGGTTCGGACGCCGCCACCGGCGCATCCGCCGTGCGCAGCATCGTCGACGGCGACTGGCGTGTGGTCGGCTGGGTGACGTCGGGCGGCTATGCCCATTATGTCCAGAAGTCGATGGCCCAGGGCTACGTGCCGGCAGCGCTTGCCGAAAACGAGGCGGAAGGTCTGTTCGAGATCGAGATCCTCGGCCACCGCCGCCCCGCCCGCATCAATGTCGAGCCGCCCTTTGATCCGAGCGGCGACAAGATGCGGGGGTAGTGTTCACGCGTTGCTGTCGATGATCGGCAATCACCCCCACTCCGTCGCGCTCCGCACGCCACCTCTCCCCCTGCCCGGGGGAGAGGAAAAGAGCTTAGTTCTGCTCGGCGAACCGGAGAGCCCGGACAGACTCGGGTGCGAGCATGGCCGGAGGCCTTCCTCTCCCCCGTCGAACGGGGGAGAGGTGGTTTGCGTAGCAAACCGGAGTGGGGGTCAATCTCACGGCGATCTGCCATGACAGGCACCAACTTCGGCCACCACCGCAAGATCATGCCGTTCGAGCCGGGCTCCGTGGAGGATCTGCGCGAACAAGCCCGCAACAAGGCAGCAGGGCTCAACCAGCACGTTCTCGGCTACGGCTTGCAAGCCGAAGCCGAATGGGCGGCGGCCGGCATCGCGGCGCCCGACATGCCGGCCCTGCGAAAATACCGGCTGGACCGCATCCGCACCGAGCTCGCGCGGCGCGGTTATGCTGGCGCCCTGCTCTACGATCCCGTCAACATCCGCTACGCCACAGACTCGACCAACATGCAGCTGTGGGTCGCGCACAACCCGACCCGTCACTGCTTCGTTGCCACCGACGGCCCGGTGGTGCTGTTCGACTATTTCTCCTGCGAGCACCTGTCCGATCATTCCGGCGTCGTCGACGAGGTTCGCCCGGCAGTGTCGTGGATGTATCTCTACAGCGGCGAATTGACGGAGATGAAGGTCGAGCGCTGGGCGCAAGGCATCGCCGATGTCGTCCGTGAGCATGGCGGCGGCAACAGGCGCATCGCCGTCGACCATCTCGACCATGAGGGCGTCGACGCGCTCGCCCGCCTTGGAATTTCGCCGGGCAATGGCGAGGCGGTGATGGAGACCGCCCGGCTGATCAAGTCGCCTGACGAAATCCTCTGCATGCGCCGCTCGATCGTCGCCTGCGAGGCGGCAGTGGGCGAGATGGAGGCGGCGCTCCGCCCCGGCATTTCCGAGAACGAACTCTGGGCAGAACTGCATCGCGGCAACATCGCCCGGGGCGGCGAATGGATCGAGACCCGTCTTCTGGCCTCAGGCCCGCGCACAAATCCGTGGTTCCAGGAGTGCTCGTCGCGCGTTGTCGAGGCTGGCGATCTCGTCGCGTTCGACACCGACCTTATCGGCCCATACGGCTTTTGCGCCGACCTGTCGCGCACATGGCTGTGCGGCGACGGAGAGCCGACCAATGAGCAGCGCGAACTCTACAGCATCGCCGCCGACCAGATTGCCTGCAACACGGCGCTGCTGAAACCTGGCGTCGGCTTCCGCGAACTGGTGGAGCGCGCGGCGGTGCCGCCGCCGGACTGCTTCCCGGCGCGCTACGGCGTGCTGTTCCACGGCGTCGGCCTGGCCGACGAGTACCCGACCCTGCCCCATGCCGCGGACTGGACAGCCGATACGCCCGATGGCGTGCTTGAACCCGGCATGGTGGTGTGCGTCGAGAGCTACATCGGCCGCCTTGGCGGGCATGAGGGCGTCAAGATCGAGGAGCAGATACTGATCAGCGAGGACGGCCACGAGCAACTCTCAAGCTATCCGCTCGACAAGCGCCTGCTCGGCAAATGAAAACGCCGGGGAGACCCCGGCGTTTTGCACGATGCAGCCGGCTCAGGCCTTATGCGACACCGCTTCGCTCTTCATCTCGCGATCTTCCATCCGCGAAAAGTAGTTGGCGACGAGTGCACCCGAGATGTTGTGCCAGACGCTGAACACCGCACTTGGCACGGCCGCCAGCGGCGAGAAATGCGCGTTTGCAAGCGCTGCACCCAGGCCGCTGTTTTGCATGCCGACTTCGATGGCGATGGCCTTGCGCTTGGCCAGCGAGAGGCCTGCCGCGCGCGCCGCGAAATAGCCGAGCAACAGGCCAAAGCCGTTGTGCAGGACAACGACGGCGAAGATCATCAGTCCCGACTGGGCGATGTTGACCTTGTTCACCGCAACGACCGCCGACACGATCAGCACGATACCGGCGACACTGACCAGCGGCAGCATCGGCTCGGCCGACTTCACCAGTGCTGGTGCAACCTTCTGCAGCACGAAGCCGAGCGCCAGCGGCACCAGGATCACCTTCACGATCGACAGGAACATGCTCATCGCATCGACCGGCAGGTATTGGCTGGCGAACATCCAGACGAGGAACGGCGTGACGATGGGCGCGAGCAGCGTGGTCACGCTGGTGCAGGCAACCGAAAGCGCCACATCGCCCTTGCCGAGATAGGTCATGACGTTGCTGGCCGTACCACCAGGGCAGCAGCCGACGAGGATCACGCCAGCAGCGACTTCCACCGGCATCGGGATGATGGTCGTCAGCAGCACGGCCAGAAGCGGCATGATCAGGAATTGGCCGACAACGCCGATGGCGACGTCGAAGGGACGGCGGGCGACTTCGGCGAAATCCTTGGCCGAGATGGTCAGGCCCATGCCGAACATGATGATGCCCAGCAGCACGACGATCCAAGGGGCGAAAATGCTGAAGGTCGACGGCAACAGGAAGCCGAGCACGGCGAACACGATCACCCAGATGGCGAAGCTGCGGCCGATGAAATTGGAGAATGCGGCAATGGTTTTCACGACGGGTCCTTAGGAGGATTCTTCTTGAGGGGTGAACTTCTGTCGCCACGGACGACATAAAGTTGCGCCCTTTTCCCGCCAAACCGTAAGATTGGCAACCAAATTCAACCACTTGCGACTTTATTGTTATGACGCAAGGTCACTGACCATTCGATCCACTCCCAATTTGATGTGGACAGGACCGTTGGCGAGTGGCTTCCGCGGTCACCTGCTCCGATAGTGCGGATGGCGCTGCAACAGCGCAGATTTCCTTTCACCAGATCGGACCGCATATGACGCATATCCACCGGATTGGCCTTTCAGCCCTCGCCCTTGCCGCCGGCTTTGCCGCGAACGCATCAATTGCGTCGGCACAGCCCCTGGCACCCAAAGTGCTGGTCATTACGATGTTTGGAGGCGAGGCAAAACCTTGGCTCGAGGGCCGCAAGTTTGACACCAAGCTGGCAATCCCAGGCTTCGCCAAGGAGTATCCGGAACTGGCCTGTGACGCCGCCGGCCTGTGCGTCATGACAACAGCAATGGGCTATGCCAATGCGGCAAGCTCGGTTTCCGCCCTCATTTACAGCGGTCTTGTCGATCTCAAGCAGAGCTACATCGTGATCGCCGGTATTGCCGGCGTCGATCCGACCGACGGCACGCTTGGTTCGGCGCATTGGGCGCGTTATGCCGTCGATGCCGGTCTGCGCCACGCAATCGATCCGCGCCAGATTCCCGCCGACTGGCCCGATGGCGTGGTTGGGCTCGGCGCCAAGCGCCCTGGCGAAAAGCCAAGCTGGGGATCGGCAACCGAGGTTTACCAGCTCAACGAGCAGCTTCTGCAAAAGGCATTTGCCCTGACCAGCAGCGTCGAGCTCGCCGACAGCTCCGAAGCAAAAGCCTATCGCGTGGCTTACGCGGCCGCCCCCGGCAACGCGGCCCCTGAAGTCAGCATCTGTGACACGCTGTCCACCGACACCTACTGGCATGGTTCCATGATCGCCAAGAGCATGGGCGACTGGGTGTCCCTGTTGACTGAAGGCAAGGGCAACTACTGCACGACCCAGATGGAGGACAATGCCTCGCTGACCGCATTGCGCCGTGGGGCCGATGCCGGCCTGCTCGACTTCGACCGCATCGCCTTGCTGCGCACTGCATCGAACTTCGACCGCGAACCATCTGGTGTCAGCGCAATCGATTCGCTGAGCGCGAAGTCTGGTGGTTTCGGTCCGGCCGCCATCAACGCCTACCGGGTTGGCGCTGCCTTCGCCGATGCCGTCATCGGCAATTGGGGTGCTTGGGAAAAGGGCGTCCCGGCCAAGTAGGCCACATCAGAAGAGCAGGCGGCTGAGACCGCCTGCTTCGCTCAAAGTCGAGCCAAGGCGGAAAACAGCGGCGCCATGGACACAGCTGGCGAGTTGAGCCCAGTGATGAAGGGCAAGCCCTTGCGCTTGGCCGTCCAGCCGATGACGACGACATCCCGGGCGGCCGGTTCGAAGCGCTGTGCCAGCGCCCAGCTCTGGCAATCGATGGTCGCAACGTCAGCCCGACCCTCTGCGATCGCCAGGATCGACGCGCGATGCCCGCCGCTTTCGATCCGATCGGAGAAAATCCGCAGCCCCTCGCCCAAGCCTGCAAGATCGCGCGAAATGCCAATGAAGCCGGACATCGAGTCGTGGCTGTTGAAGGCAAAGCGCTTGTCGCGGATCAGATCGAGCGGGATGAGCGGCAGTTCGCCTTCAGGCGCATGCGCGTGGTCGGCCGTTACTGCCCCTCGACGGACGACGATGGCGCTGGAATAAAGCTCGCCGCGCCCGCCCTCGACGCCATCATAACTCGGCTGGCCGATCACCCTGACCTGTGCCGCCAGGCCAGTGGTTTCCATCGGTCCCCAGCACGTCTGGCCAAACAGCAGCCTGGGATGCCGCCACAATGTCGGCAGGTCGAACTCGTCTGGAGGTAGTGTCGCCGGATCCGGCGCGATATCAGTGCCTGATGTGTCGCGAATGCCTCCTGACACCGGCGGCAGGTCGGTATTGCGCCTAGCCAGTGCCTCCGGTGCGGGGATGCCGAGTTGAAGCAACGCCGTTCGCAACCTTGCCCATTGCGCGTCGACCTCGCCGCGCATCTCGGGCCAGTCATACATCGGCAGTGCGGCGATGAAGTCGCTCATGGCTTCATTTCAGGCTTGAATGCGGAAAATGGCAAGCGACGCAGCACTTATTCCTTAGGCGGCTCTGCCGGCACTGGTGCTGTGCCCAGCCCATTGACGTTGCGCGCCCTGACGCGTGGCACGAACGCCCTGCCCGGCTCCGGCGCGCGACGCAGTGCTGGGTGACACACCGGCTCCTTGGCGCGGAAGGCATAGGCTTTGACCAACGCGAAATAGTTCGGATAGGCATAACCCTTGTTCATCCGGAGCCACTCTTCGCGGCGCGCGCAGAACAGTTCCGGCAGCTTGTACCAGGCGACTGTCGGGCTCTTGTGGTGGACGAAATGCAGGTTGTTGTTGAGGAACAGGATCGACAGCGGCGAGCGTTCGACGATGATGGTGCGCCCTTCCGGATGCTCCGACCATTGATGCTCGGCAAAGGTGCGGATCGCAATCAGCGAATGGCCGAGCCAGACAGGCACCAGCACATAGAGCCAGAGCGGCAGGCCGAAGCCAAAGTGGATGACCGGCAGCACGACAGCAAGGCCAGCGGCGTGCAGCAGCCAGGCTTTGCCAACGACCTTGTCGCCGGCTGCGATCGCCCTGGCATCTTCGATGAAGAAGCCGACGCAGGACAGCAGCGGTCCAAGCACGAAGCGCCCGGCCATGGTGTTGTTGACCCTGAGCACCAGTTTCATCGCCTCGGGCAGGTCGTCGTGCTGCCACAGCGCGCGGTAGTAGCTCTCCGGGTCGTCGAACGGATCGGTCAGCTTTTCGTCGGCATGGTGGCGCAGGTGAATGGTCTTGAAGCGACGGTATGGCCAGAGCAACCCGATGGGCAGCGAGACAAGCGCTTCGTTGATGCGGGCGTTGCGGGTCGGGTGGCCGTGGAGCACCTCGTGCACCAGCGACGACTGCAGCGCCACCACGAACACCAGAAGCAGAAGCGCCGCCACAGGATAGCCCGGCCAGAGCAGCAGGCCGGCCACCAGCCAGGCGCCGTAGCAGGCCACGATCAGAAACACCGTCGGCCATTCGACCTTGGTGGTCGTGCCGCGTCTGTTTCCCCTGTTGGCCATGCTGCTGCCTGCTGTCCTTATGTGCCTGGAACTCGATGATTCCTGACATAATGCTGTCAGTAGGCTTGCGTTTCTGCAACGAGACAATGCGCACAGATTGTTTACATTGCGCTTCTTAAGCCGCAAATGTTACACTTAGTAAACAAACAGGAAGATGAATCTATTTTCCGCCAGCGCTTTACGTGCGTTTGGCAAACCATTCCACCTTTGGGCAGGCCATGGACAAACGCGATCTATCCGAAGTTTTCCGCGAGCGGCTCAAGGCGCTGGTGCAGCGCTCCGGCTTCAACCAGTCGGCCTTTGCCACCTCGGTCGGCATCGACCGCTCGGCACTGTCGCAACTGCTCTCCGGCGCGACGATCCGGCTGCCGCGCGCCGAGACGCTGCTGACAATTGCCACCGCCCACAAGGTTTCGCTCGACTGGCTGCTTGGGCTCAGCCAGGACGAAGGGGTAACAGGCGAAATCCGCGAAAGCCTGGAGATCGAGGAGGCATCGGGCGGTTTCGAGCGCACGCTGATCGCCAAATGGCATGCCGAGGCAGCCGGCACCAAGATCCGCTATGTGCCGGCCGGCATACCGGATCTGCTGCGCACCGAAGCACTCATCGACTACGAGGCGGGCATCTCCAACAAGAGCCGCGAGAGCCAGGCCGGCGAGACACAGTACCGCATCGACTACAACCGCAGGCCCGAGACCGACATGGAGGTCTGCATGCCGCGCCACACGCTCGAGATTTTCGCGCGTGGGCTCGGCGTCTGGTCGGGCTTTCCCGACAAGGACCGCAAGCAGCAGCTTCGCCACATGGCCGACCTGCTCGACGATCTCTACCCGACCTTCCGGCTATTTCTCTATGACGGGCGCATGCGCTATTCCGTGCCTTACACGATCTTCGGCCATTCGCGCGCCGCGATCTATGTCGGCGACATGTATCTTGTGCTTTACGCGACCGATCCGATCCGCACGCTGACCCGCCATTTCGACAACCTGATCCGTGCCGCCGACATCAATGCCCACGAAACCGCAGCCTTCGCGAGGCGGCTTGCGGTGGCGTCGTTTCCAGCCAGTTGGGGCTGATCGGCGCTCAGGTTGAATTTCGCGCGCCGATACGGCAGCGTGCGCCGCGCATCCCGAGGAAATCCATGCCAGATCAGAACCGTGTCGTCGTACCCGCCCAATCGGGCCGCTCTATCCATGTCGCCCGCGGCGACCTAATCCGCATCATCGACCCCAAGGGCCAGCAGGTCGCCGACCTGTGGGCATTCACGCCCGACATGAAGGACTGGCTGAGCACATCCAACACGCGCGACATCGGCGAGCGACTGTTTCCCAAGGTCGGCGAACATTTCTACGGCACGACGGGCGAACCCTTGCTCACACTGGTCGAAGATGCTTCGCCCGGCCCGCATGACATGCTCTACCCCGCCTGCAACCATGCGCTCGATGTCAGGGCCGGGTTCGACGAGCATCCCAATTGCCAGGACAACCTGCACAAGGCGTTGGCCATTGAAGGCCTCTCCTTGCCCTTCACGCCCGACCCGGTCGACCTGTTCCAGAACTCGCTGCCGCAGCCCGACGGTGCAATCGACGTCTTTGCTTCGATCAATCCGCCCGGTGGCTACGTTGCCTTGCGCGCCGAACGCGACCTGCTGCTCGTCGTCACCGCGTGTTCGGTCGACCACTATCCGACCAATGGCGGCGTCTGCACCGAGATCGAGGTCGAGGTCACGCCCGCGCCATAGCCGTCGTGCAAGCGCGTTGACTAGACATAAAGACTTCTTTATATCCTTATCCATTCACCTGATATGAAAGTCGCTGCAATGACGACCAATCCGATCGATGCCCTGTTGGCCGAAAAGGGCGTGCTGCTCGCCGATGGTGCGACCGGCACCAACCTGTTTGCCATGGGCCTCGAGGCCGGCGAAGCACCCGAGCTGTGGAACGAAAGCGCGCCCGAAAAGATCGAGACGCTGCACCAGAAGTTCGTCGAGGCCGGCGCCGACATCATCCTCACCAACTCGTTTGGCGGCACCCGTCACCGGCTCAAGTTGCATCATGCCCAGGACCGGGTGCACGAACTCAACAAGCGCGCCGCCGAAATCGCCCGTGGCGTTGCTGACAAGGCCGGCCGCAAGGTCATCGTTGCCGGCTCAGTCGGCCCGACCGGCGAACTTCTGGTTCCGCTCGGTGCCATGACCTATGACGAGGCGGTCGATGCCTTTGCCGAACAGATCGAAGGCCTCAAGGCCGGCGGCGCCGAAGTCGCCTGGATCGAAACGATGTCCGCGCCGGACGAGATCCGCGCCGCGGCGGAAGCCGCCATCCGTATCGGCCTGCCCTACACCTATACCGGCTCGTTCGACACCGCCGGCCGCACCATGATGGGCCTGCTGCCCAAGGACATCCACGGCGTCGTTGACGGCCTTGCCGAGACGCCGCTCGGCGTTGGCGCCAATTGCGGCGTCGGTGCGTCCGACATCCTGGCTTCGCTGCTCGACATGAGCGACGCCAAGCCCGAGGCGACCATCATCATCAAGGGCAATTGCGGCATCCCGGAATTCCGCGGCACCGAGATCCACTATTCGGGCACCCCGGAACTGATGTCGGACTACGTCCGCCTTGCTGTCGATGGCGGCGCCAAGATCATCGGCGGCTGCTGCGGCACCTCGTTCGAGCATCTGGCCGCCATGCGCAAGGCGCTCGACGCCCATAAGAAGGACGTACGTCCGACCGTCGAGGCGATCGTCGAACGCATCGGCCCGATGCGCAACAAGCTGGCAGCGCCGAACACCACGGAAACCAGCGAAGGCCGCCGCGAACGCCGTCGCCGCGGCTGAGGCTGTTCTGATCAGCTGTTTTCTTCGTAGCGCGCGAGTGCCGACTTGATGTCGGTGCCCGCGCCTTCGACCGGGCGCATCATCATCACCGCATCCGACGTGCGCACGTCGCCCAGCTTTTCCATCGCCAGCCGGAAGCGCTCATTGTTGAGCGCCGACCATGCCGTGCGGTGGGCATCGTCGATATCGCTCATGCGGGAGCGCGATGCCCCCTGGGCGGAGACTTGCGTCGCCTGCTGAACAGGCTTGGCGGGCACATAGATGTGGCTGCTGGTGGCGGGCGCCAGTGCCCGTGCGGTGACGACAGTCACGGCTTCGCTATTGCGGTTGGCAGCTTCTGGCCGGGTCGGCATCGCCAAGGCATCCGCGGTGCGAGCAATCGAAACCGCACCCGACATCACACGACCAACCAGCATTCTCAAACCACCCTCGTTCACCCGCAGCTATATTAGCCGCGGATCGTTGCGATCGGGTTCCGGGGCGAACTGGCCTTTGATTCAAATTGTCGGAAACGGCCCGCAAATCTGGCCATTTCCAAGGTTTTACACAGAAAAGCTCCCGCCTTGCGGCGGGAGCTACGGCAATTTTCGAGGCCTTCAGGGAAATCAGAGGTCTTCGATGTCGCGACGCGCCTTCTTGAGGATTTCGCGCGCCTTCTCGGCCTGAGCAGCCGTCAGCGAGCCGCTGCGCAACCGGCTGAACAGGGCGAAGTTCAGTGCCTTGACCTCGTCGCCGAGGGCAGCACCACTGACCTGCGTCGAGTTCTCCTCGATCTGGCCATTGATCTTGGCCAGCTCGGCGGCGTTTTCGTCGAGATAGGCCTGGCCCGCTTCGGTGATCGAATAGAGCTTCTTGTTGCCGTTGGCGACGGAGACGACGAGGTCCGCCTCTTCCAGCATCTGCAGCATCGGATAGATCGCGCCCGGGCTCGGGCTGTAGGCGCCCTGGAACTTGGCCTCCAGCGCCTTGATGATGTCGTAGCCGTGACGCGGCTCCTCGGCGATCAGGCCGAGCACGACCAGGCGCAGCGCGCCGGGATCGAACATGCGCGGGCCACGTCCGCCGAACGGACCGCCGCGGTGGCGACCGAAGGGACCGCCTCGGCCGCCACGGCCGCCGCCCCTGCCACCTTCATTCTGGCCCGACATGGACCATTCTCCGCGGCAACGATCATGGAAATTGGGATGATTGAATATGTGAGTACCTCTCCAGGATGTCTGTTTCATATCGCTATATCTATTCAAAGATATATCTTTTGCAAGATAGAACGTAAGGAATTTTCGCGACGCTCCGCGAACGCGTGCGGAAACAGCCCGGAAGGGAGCGCCCTCACCAGTCCGATTGAAAGTGGATTTCAGTTTTTTTTCAGCCACTTATGGCTGGATCGAGATGTCCTCGCAGGGCCACGGCGCCGCAACGGAATTTCGCTCCGTCCGGCGCCTAAGCGCCGACAACCATGTCGCTCAGAACATGACTGAAGTGCTTTTCCTGCCGCTCCAACCACTCGTAAGCCTGCGGCCAGTTGGCCGGATCGGTCATCGCGACCGGGTGATTGGACAAGTAGCAGAGAGCGTACTCGCCGCGCAGGCTGACTCCGAGCGCTTTGCCCACTGCGGGTTCGAAGGCAGACAGCCGGTTCACCGTGGTGGCGTAACCCTCGCCACGTTGGCCCCTGACGAACAGCCCGACGCTTCGGTTGGTCAGATAGAGCGAAACAACCAGATCGTCGGCAACATGCCGCCAGCGCGAATACAGGCTGCCATGGCGGATGCGAGGATCGTTGCGGTGGGCGAGATAGCCGTCCCAGAAAACCTTGATCTCGCGCGACGACAGCGAGCGCAGGCCGCCATGCGCGATATCCCATTCGTCCAGTTGCCGGTCAGCCATCCTTAGTCTCCGAAACACCGCCCGTTCGATTTTCGGGTGGACACCTAGAGATCACAAAAGAACGGCCGGCGGAAAGCCCCCTTTCCGCCGCCTGGAGATCATAAAAGAATGGCCGACGGAAAGCCCCCTTTCCGTCGGCCGGCCCACCTGCCCTTGCCTGTTGCCTTACTGCTTGTTGCCCTGGAGCGACGATGCCAGCCGCACCAGCGACAGGAATTCGGCGCGATAGCCATAGGGGTCGGCACCGCGCGCCGCCGAGGCGATCTCGGCGATCCGGTCAAAGCCGAACCTGGCTGTCGCGTCCTCGTCGCGCAGTTTCTGGCCGAAGGCCGCCACCGCCACAGAGAAACGCTGATCGGTGCCGGCGCCATCGAAGCTCGCGACTTCGTTTGTCTTCGTCACCGGCGTGGTGATCAGCTTGCTCACGTCGCCGTCTGGCGCCTTGTAGCGGATCTTCACGAAAGCATACTCGTCGGCATTGGCGACGCCGCCATTGCCTGTCGAAGCCTGGCCGTAGCGCAACGAGTCCATCGCCAGCGAAGGGCTGTCCTTGGGCGTGATCTCGTAGATCGCGGTCACCGAATGGCCAGAGCCGATCTCGCCGGCATCGACGCGATCGTTGTTGAAGTCCTCGCGATTGAGCGCGCGGGTCTCGTAGCCGATGAGCCGATATTCGGCGACGGCAGCCGGATTGAACTCGACCTGGATCTTGACGTCCTTGGCGATCGGAAACAGCGTCGACGTGGCGTCCTGGACCAGCACCTTCTCGGCCTCCGCCAGCGTGTCGATATAGGCGGCGGTGCCGTTGCCATTCTGGGCGATGGTCTGCATCATCTGGTCGTTGAGGTTGCCGCGGCCGAAGCCGAACACCGACAGGAACACGCCCGACTTGCGTTTGTCCTCGATCAACCGCTTGAGCTCGTCGTCATCGGTCTGGCCGACATTGAAGTCGCCGTCGGTCGCCAGCATCACTCGGTTGACGCCATCCTTGACGAAGGATTTCTGGGCCAGCCGATAGGCTTCGCGAATGCCGGCTTCGCCGGCAGTCGAACCGCCAGGTGACAGCGTGTCGATGGCCGACAGAATCTTTTCCCGGTCCGACGCCTTGGTCGGTTCGAGCACGGTGCCGGCATTGCCGGCATAGGTGACGATCGAAACCGTGTCGTCGGCATTAAGCTTGTTGACGAGGAGGCGGAAGGCCGAGCGCAGCAGCGGCAGTTTGTCCGGCTCGTCCATCGACCCCGACACATCGATCAGGAACACCAAGTTGGCTTTCGGCTGCTCGGCAGGCTGCACATCATAGCCCTTAATGCCGACATGCATCAGCTTGGTGTGCTCGTTCCACGGCGTCGGCATGACGCTGACGGTAGTGTTGAACGGCGTGGTGATCGCCTCAGGCCCCTTCCAGTCATAGGGGAAGTAGTTGATCATTTCTTCGACACGCACAGTGTCGGCATGCGGCAGAACCCCTTCCTTCAACAAACGGCGCGCGAAGGAATAGGAGGCCGTGTCGACATCGATGGAAAATGTCGAGACCGGGTCCTCGAGTGCCGAACGTACCGGATTGGTCTTGAAATCCTCGACGCGGTCGCGGTTTTCCGGCAGCGGCATCGGCACATCAGATGGCGCGATCGCACCGTGAAGCTCGGTTGTCGGCGTCGGCGCGGACATCCGGCTCATTTGCGTGGCGGCATCCCGCAGTGGTGCTGGCACAGGCATGGCGGGCGCTGCCTCGTTCATAATGACCGCTTCGTCAGCGCTTGCCTCTGCTTCGTCCTTACCCGCCTGCGAAGCAGCCAACGGCTTGGCCGCGACGGCCGGTGTCGTGCTTGTATCGGTCTTCTTCAACTTGGTATCAGGCGCTTCCTTCAAGCGCGCCGAAGGAGCCTCCGCGATCTCCTGGTCGGCACCAAAATTGAATGGCGAGCCCTCCATCAGGTAGAATGCGGCATAGCCGGCGATCGGCAGGGCAACGAGACCGGCAAGGGCCGGCGCTGCAATCAGCTTCTTTTGCATGATGTCTCTCCAGAGCTTTCGTGCTCGTTCGGTGAGACGACCGGCATTGGCGGTTCCTTGGGTGGCCGCGGGATTTTTTTCGAGATCGTAGGCCGCCATCGCCGCGGCAAGCGCGCGCGCCTTGGCCTCGCTGCCTGGCGCGGGCGTCGGAATATTGCGCAGCATGTCGAGTTCGTTATCGTCGACCATGGTCACTCTTCCCCGGCCGAGCGCATGAGCAGCTTCAGCCGTTTCTTCGCTTCATGGATGTGCCAGGACACGGTGGCCTCGGCGATCGCCATGGCATCCGCCGCTGCGGCATGGCTCAACCCCTCGCCATAGACGAGAAGGATTGCGTCGCGCTGCTTGTCCGGCAACTGCCTGACCGCCGCCCACATCCGCTCAGTCGGATCTTCCGTTTCCGGCCCGCCGTCTCCCGCGACAAGCGCATGGACGCCATAGGCGGTGGTCTTCGCCATCTCGCGCGCCGATTTGCGCTGCATGTCGCGCGCGGCATTCAGCGTCATCGCATAGAGCCAGGTCGTGAAGGCGGAACCGCCGCGATAGTCGCGAATGGCCCGACCCAGCCGCGCACAGACCTCCTGGGCAATGTCTTCGGCATCCGATCTGTTGCCGCACCAGCGCCAGGCGACACGGTGGACGAATCCGTAATGCCTTTCGACGAGTTCGCCGAAAGCTGTCCTGTCGCCATCGCGCGCTCGTCCGATCAGATCGCCATCGGAGGCTTCGCTTTCGTCCAGCATCATCGCCATCATTTGTCCGTTGGACGAAAGCTTTGAGGCAATCCTTGGGGTGCTGCGAAGAAAAATTTCGGCGCCAACTCAAGACATGCCGGGCGGCGCGACACCTCCGTCACGAGCCGGGGCAGACCAGCTTGACGTTCACCGTGTTCTTGCCGCTGACGGACATGCCGCCGGTGACATATTTGGCGAAGGGCAAGGTGCTGACATCCTGGGACACCTCGGTGTCGACGGTAAAGCTCTCATTGGCAAAGACATTGCCGCCGTCGACTTCTCCTTGCGGGCGCATCGACATGCCATGGCCGCCCTTGCAGCGGATCTTCACGTCGCCCGGCCTGCCTTTCGATTTGTTGTCGAGAGCCATGGTCAGCCCGTCGAGTTCCAGCGCCATGTCGATGTCGTCATTGATCTGGCCGCTCGAGGTGCATGACATGCCGGCAATCCTTACGCTCTTGATCTTGCCTGCCCGACGCGTTTTCCCCTTCAGCATCCATGTGTCGGATCCCGGCGAACTGTTGCCCTCCATCTCCACCGACTGGGTGACATAGGAGTAGGTCACGTCGAACTGCGGCCCCTTGATGCGCGGCTCGAGCTTTGCCTCGATGGTAACCGTACCTTGGTCGACGATGCGCTTGAGCAATGCGCGTGTCGCCTTGGCCTGTTCGTGATAGCGCTCCGCTTCCTCGGCTGCGAAGTGGCTCGGCAGTCTGTCCCAGTAGACGGTGGCGGTGTCTCTTGCGCATTTCGCCCGGTGAACAGCTTCGTGCTCGAGGGCGAAATCCGCGAGTTCCTTGCATTGCGAGCCTGCTCGCAGGGCTTCGAGTGCTGCGGGTTGCTGCTCGCAACTGCCATATTTCATGTCGACCGTCGCCGGCCCGGTATAACCATGGGCGGGACGGTGGGGTAAGCTGAACCTCCCCATGATTTCGGTCCGTTTCAGCGACGAGCGGTGATAGATGCTGACGTCGGAATCCGGATGTGTCGGGATTTTGTGCGCCTCGATCAGCGGGTCCTCGACTGCCTTGAGCTGTGCTGCCATGTCGGCGAAGAACTTTGCCGCGTAGTCGGCGTTTCTGAGCTCTTCCTGGACGCTTTGCAGGTTCTTGCACGAGCATTGTTGCTGGTCGGCCAAAACAGGCATCACCAGCGCGCCGCCGAGCGCCAGCGAAACGGCAAACGCCTTGATTGTCGAGAACATCCGCACCACACCTTGTGATTGATTCAGGTGGCAGTCGGTATCGGAAACCTGTGTATCCGCAGGATGTTGCGATGCGGGTTCGTTGGATGCACAACGAAAACAGGGATGAGTAAGATCAGGCTGCCTGCCCGGCGGCCCAGCCCGACGACCATGCCCACTGGAAATTATAGCCGCCGAGCCAGCCGGTGACGTCGACGACCTCGCCGATGAAGAAAAGTCCCGGCACCGACTTCACCTGCATCGTCTTCTGGTCGAGCGACCTGGTGTCGATGCCGCCAAGTGTCACTTCCGCCGTACGATAACCCTCGGACCCGGCAGGCTTGATACGCCACTGATTCACCGCGGCATCGACGGCTTTCAGATGCGTATCGTTCAGATCGGCGAGATTGCCGTTGAAGCCGAGCCGCTCGGCGATCGCCTGCGCCAGCTTCTTGGGCATATGGGCGGCAAGAACGGTCTGCACTGCCTGTCGCCCGTTGGCGCGCTTGGCCTCGCGCAGGATCGCCGCGACATCGGTGCCCGGCAGCATCGAGATCGCGATTTCGTCACCCTCGCGCCAGTAGGACGAAATCTGCAGGATCGACGGGCCGCTGATGCCACGGTGGGTGAACAGCATGGCTTCGGAGAAGCTGGTCTTGCGGCAGGCGACATCGGCATTGACCGCGATGCCGGCAAGTGGGGTCAGTTTCTGCAGGGTATTGGCGTCGAATGTCAGCGGCACAAGGGCCGGCCGCGTCTCGACAACTGGCAATTCGAACTGCTCGGCGATCTCGTAGCCAAAGCCGGTCGCTCCCATCTTGGGGATCGACTTGCCGCCGCAGGCGACCACCAACGACTTGCACGCAACCCGATTGCCGGAGAGAAACAGCTCAAACCCGTCGGCGGTCCTGCTGATGTCCTCGACCGTGGTCGACAGCCTGAGTTCGACGCCGTTGCCCTGCATTTCCTCGAGCATCATGTCGATGATCTGTCGCGCTGAACCGTCACAGAACAACTGGCCAAGCGTCTTTTCGTGATAGGCGATGCCGTAGCGCTCGACCAGCGCGATGAAATTGCGCTGGGTATAGCGGCTCAGCGCCGAGATGCAGAAATGCGGGTTCTGCGACAGAAAATTCTTCGGACTGGCATGGATATTGGTGAAATTGCAGCGCCCGCCGCCCGAGATGCGGATCTTTTCGCCGGGTGCGGCGGCATGATCGACGATCAGCACCGACCGTCCGCGCTTGCCGGCTTCCACGGCGCACATCATGCCCGCCGCGCCGGCGCCGATCACCACGACATCAAAGGACTGCATTCCGGAGTGTTCCCGCTGGCCCGTGGGCGCCTTGCCGGCGCGCGAACCCTGTTTGTCGGATCAAGCTGTTCGGTGCCTGATAGCCGAAGCTGTCGGGATGGCAAAGTTGGAAGTTACGCCAGCGTTTCCTCAAACAACGCCGTCAGCCGCTTCCAGTGGCGCTCGGCGCCGGCGGCATCGTAGACGCCGTGGTCGGATACGCACCAGCCATGGCCCATGCCGACATAGTTTTCGAGAATGTGGTCGACGCCGGCAGTGCGCAGGCTCTCGGCCAGGATTGCCGACTGTTCCGGCGGGAAGCTGCCGTCGACACCGGCAGAGCCGACATAGACGCGCGCCTTGATCTTTGCCGCGCTGCGGTGCGGGCTATCGGGCGCATCGCTGGCCAGATTGCCGCCATGGAAGCTTGCCGCGGCCACGATGCGGCCCGGATAGGCGGCGGCGGCGTTGAGCGCACGCGAGCCGCCCATGCAATAGCCGACAGTACCAATCGGGCCTGTCGCGCCGGCCCTTGCCAACGCGTCGATGAAGGAGCCCGTGTCGCGTGCGGTCATATCCTGCGTCGTGCCGCCGATCAGGGCACGCAACTCGGTCCGCGTCTTCTCCTCGACGAAGGCCGTCTTGGCGTCGAACGGACCATAGGCGCCTGCACGATAGAACAGGTCGGGCACCAGCACCGCATAGCCGTGGCTGCCCAGCCGTTCGGCCATCTCGTCCAGCGCCGGGCGCCGACCGAAGGCATCCATATAGAGGACCACACCGGCTTTCGCCTTGGCAGCTCCGAACAGCCCGGCCTTGCAAGCGCCATCCGCCGTCCTGATCTCGATCTCGCGCTTGGTCGGCATGGCAAAGCTCCTTCTGTCTGTCCCGTCGCGAACATAGGGACTTCAGCCCGCCAGACAAGCTCAGGCGGCAGAGGTCCGCTCGGTGCGCGCGCCGACATGCAGCGCCCTGCCCGCGCCCAGTCCCGTGATCGCAACGCCAAGACCAAGGGCCACGAACAGCACCGAAGAGGCGGCGAAGCTGCCGGTCCAATTGCGGATCAGCCCGACCAGCAGCGGGCCGATGGCCGCCAGCGTGTAGCCCACACCCTGCGCCATGCCCGAGAGGTGCGCTGCGACATGCGAATCCGGCGAGCGCAGCACGATCAGCGTCATGGCCGCCGCAATCAGCCCGCCCTGCCCGATGCCCTGCAGCACCGCCCAGAACAGGATCGTCCAGGTCGGCGCAAACAGTATGCCGAGCAGCGCGACCACGGCAGCCACGACGAGCGCCACATTGACGCCGCGCTGGTCCTTGCGGCGGATGGCGATCGAAGGTACGGCAAGGCACGTCACCACCTGCGCCATGACCGATAGCGATACGATCGCGCCTGCGGTGGTGGCATCGAAGCCACGCTCGCGCAGGATCGGCGCCAGCCAGCCAAAGACGCAATAGGCCAGCGCCGACTGCAGCCCCATGAACAAGGTGACCTGCCAGGCAAGGCGGTCACGCCACAGGCCGACAACGCGAAAACCGCTGTGGCTTGCCTGCCTGCGGCTGCCCAGCGCTTGCGGCGTCCAGATAAACAGCACAATGAGGGCCGGCACCGCCCATGCGGCGAGCGCGCCGGACCACGAGCCGGTTGCCAGATGCTCGATGGGCAGCGTCAGGCCGGATGCGGACGCAGCACCCGCACACAGCGCCATGGTGTAGAGGCCGGTCATCATCGCCGCCTTGTCGGGAAAGTCGCGCTTGACCAGCCCGGGTAGCAGAACATTGCCGATTGCAATCGCCGCACCGGCGATGAAGCTCGCGATGAACAGCAGCGGCGCGGTGCCAAGCCCTCGCAAAGCCGTGCCGAAGGCAAGCAGCGCCAAGGCGAAGAGCAGCGTGCGCTCGGCGCCGAAGCGCTGCGCCATCCTGGGTGCCAGCGGCGCAAACAGGCCGAGGCAAAGCACCGGCAGCGTCGTAAGCAGGCTCGCACCGGCAGGCGACAGGCCGGTCGCCTGCATCACTTCAGGCAACAGCACAGACAGGCTGGAAAACAGCGGCCGCAGATTGAAGGCAATCAGAACCAGACTCGCGCCCAGCACAAAACGCGCCATGCCGCTGCGCAGGATGGGCGCCTGCGGCGCCAGCAGGCTGTCGATCTCGGCATCGACAAGCTGGTCGCCGAGGCCGTCGATGGCCACGACCTCGGCGGCTTGGCCGGCTGGGACAAAGCTCTGGTTCATTGGGCAAGCAACCTGTCGAGTTCGAGAAGCACCGGCGCCATGAAGGCGCGGACTGCTGCGGCAGCCCTGTCCGGATCGCCAGAGGCCACGGCATCGATGATGGCGACATGCGCTGGCGCGTCCGGCTCAGGCAGATCGCCACCCAGCGTCGCCTTGATGGTCTCGGCAATGGCACCGGTGAAGAAGTCGTAGAGTTCGAACATCGCCCGGTTGCCCGAGGCCTCGACGACTGCCTTGTGGAAGGCGATGTCGCGGCGAATGAAGGCCTCATGCCCGCCATCGGCCACGGTGCCGCGCAGTTCGAGCAAGCGGCGCATTTTCACCAGATCCGCCGGCGTATGGCGCAGTGCTGCAAGCCGCGCAGCTTCGGCGTCCAGGGCGGCGCGCGTTTCCCACTGGTCGCGCAGGCCGGCGCGCTTGACGCGGTCCAGCGCCGCCGAGGGATCGACCGCCGAGCGGACATAGGTGCCCGAGCCTTGACGCGTATCCAAAAGGCCCTGCGAAACCAGCGCGCGAACGGCTTCGCGCACGGTGCCACGGCTCACCGACAACAGGTCGGTGAGTGCCGCTTCGTTGGGAATACGCTCGCCGACGACCCAGCGGCCGCTTACGATTTCGGCCCGCAGGCTATCGGCGGCGCTGTCGGTGAGATTGGTTCGGGTGGCCGGCTGCATCGCAACATTCATCAAGTCATCAGATGATTTTGAATATGCTGATCGGCCAATGATGGCAACAAGCGAAGCGAGGAAGCGATTGGGCCAGCACAAATTGCGCGAACTCAGAGGCTGGCGTAGCTCTTCATATGGAAGGCCTGCACGTCTTCAGGGTAACGAAAGACCACACCATAGGGACAGGCGTTGCGATCGAGGCAGCCTCGCGTCCGGCAGGCACCTCCCGATGGGCCGCGCACATGGCCGAGGCATTGCTCATAGGCAAACCCAGCTTCCGAATAGGCATCGACCGGACAGGATTTCAGGCAAGGTTTTCCAACACATAGGTCGCAAAGGTGACTCTGTTCGCGAACTTCACCGAAAGGCAGATCGATCTCGAACAGCAACGCGCCGCGATAGGCATGCCAGAGCCCGTATGCGGGGTGCATCAGTATGCCCAGCGGCGATGGCCTGAGCCCTTCAGCACGCATCGCCCATTGTTGAAACGGCAGAAAAGGCTTGTCGGATGGCGACACCGCGCGCGCGCCAAATTCCCGCGCGACAGCGCCGATCACCTCGCGCGACCAGCTGTCGAGCGGATTTTGCAGATTGGCCGGTTGCGCCTCGCGCCAGCGTTGGAAATGCGACCAGGGCGCAGCACCCGCCTGCCCCACAAGCAGCACCGATCGCGCCGGCTTGTTCGATGGGCCGTCCGGCGCCACATCGCCATCGCTAAGAACAAAACCGCCGCGCTGGATGAGGCCATGAGCGGCCAGCGCGGCGGAAATCTGGTCCACATCGGGGGACGGCAAGCGTCACCCCTTCCGGTCCGGGTCGGAGAATGCGCTCCGCCAGACTTCCTTGTGAATGATGCTGGCGACTTTAGCCCCGCCTGACACGGGCTCCTTTCACGTGAAGGCGTCGGGCATCGACGCCTTCTTGGCGGCGATGAAGTCCTTGAGGCCGTCGTCGATGCTCGGATCGAGATAAGGCGCCTCGTAGCTTTCCAGCCAGCGGCGCGCGAGATCGTTGGCGCGCTGAGGTGCTGTCTTCTGACCCTCTGCCAGCCACTGTTCGTAGGAATTGTTGTCGGCGATGCTGGAGCGGTAGAACGCCGACTGGAAGTTCGCCTGGGTGTGGTCGCAGCCGAGATAGTGGCTGCCGGGCCCGACCTGGCGGATGGCGTCCATCGCCTGGCCGTTCTCGGAGAGATCGACGCCCTCGGCGAACTTCTGCTGCATGCCGAGCTGGTCGATATCCATCATGAACTTCTCGTAGCACGAGGCGAGACCGCCCTCGAGCCAGCCGGCCGAGTGCAGCACGAAATTGGTGCCGGCAAGCAGCGTCGAATTCAGCGTGTTGGCGCTTTCATAAGCCGCCTGCGCATCCGGGACCTTCGAAGCGCAGAGCGAACCGCCGGTGCGGAACGGCAGGCCGAGACGGCGTGCCAACTGGGCGGCGCCGTAAGACACCAGCGACGGTTCCGGCGTGCCGAAGGTCGGCGCGCCCGACTGCATCGAGATCGACGAGGCGAAGGTGCCGAACAGCACTGGCGCGCCCTTGCGGATCAGCTGCGTGAACGAGGCACCGGCCAGCACCTCGGCCAGAACCTGGGTCAGAGTGCCCGCCACCGTCACCGGGCTCATCGCGCCGGCAAGGATGAACGGCGTGACGATGCAGGCCTGGTTGTGACGCGCATAGACCTTGGCTGCGCCCAGCATGGTCTCGTCGAAGACCATCGGCGAGTTGGCGTTGATCAGGCTGGTCAGAACGGTGTTGTTTTCGACGAAGTCGTCGCCGAACACGATCTTGGCCATTGCCACGGTGTCCTCGGCGCGCTCCGGTGCTGTCACCGAGCCCATGAACGGCTTGTCGGAATATTTGATGTGGCTGTAGATCATGTCGAGGTGGCGCTTGTTCACCGGCACGTCGACAGGCTCGCACACCGTGCCGCCCGAATGGTGGATCGACGGCGCCATGTAGGCGAGCTTCACGAAATTGCGGAAGTCCTCGATCGTCGCGTAGCGCCTGTTACCGTCGAGGTCGCGCACGAAGGGCGGACCGTAGACCGGCGCGAATACGGTCGCATTGCCACCGATCTGCACCGAGCGTTCAGGATTGCGCGCATGCTGGGTATAGACCGAAGGCGCGGTTTTAAGCAGCTCGCGGCAAAGGCCCTTGGGAAAGTGCACGCGTTCGCCCTTGACGTCGGCGCCGGCTTCCTTCCACAGCGCCAATGCCTCGGCGTCGTCACGAAACTCGATGCCGATCTCCTCGAGCACCGTGTCGGCATTCTTCTCGATGAGGGCGAGGCCCTCCTCGTTGAGCACCTCATAAACGTTGATCTGGCGCTTGATGTAGGTGAGCTGTGTGCCTGGACCGCCGCCGCTGCGTGCTGCGCGCCGCGCAGCAGCACCACCACTTGCGCCACGTCCACGCCTGCCGCCCGCTTGTTCCTGCTCGACTGCCGCGTCTTCGCCCATGGCCCTGCCTTCCGTAAGAATCCGTTTTTCGCCGCCCATGCGGCTCTACGACGGATCGTAATCATGCACCCATATCGAAACGGCTCGCCAGCGCCAACGCCTGTCGCAAAATCGACAAGCCCGTCGCCAGACTGCCAGTCGCTTTCGTTTTGCAGGAGGTCGCAAATCAGCTATGGATTCGCGGCACTTGCAAGCTAGGTATAGCGCACTATCAGCAAGCCGCACTTTAGCGCTGCCTCGAGGGAGCCTCCGAAGATGTCCGACGACGAAATCATCCTGTCCGAGCTTTCCGACGACGAACTCGTGCAGCAGATGCACGACGACCTGTATGACGGGCTCAAGGAAGAGATCGAGGAAGGCACCAACATCCTCCTCGAGCGCGGCTGGGTGCCTTACAAGGTCCTGACCGAAGCGCTGGTTGAAGGCATGCGCATCGTCGGCGAGGATTTCCGCGACGGCATCCTGTTCGTCCCCGAAGTGCTGCTGTCGGCAAATGCCATGAAGGCCGGCATGTTCATCCTACGCCCGCTGCTCGCCGCCACCGGCGCACCCAAGCAGGGCAAGATGGTCATCGGCACCGTCAAGGGCGACATCCACGACATCGGCAAGAACCTCGTCGGCATGATGATGGAAGGCGCTGGCTTCGACGTCATCGACCTCGGTATCAACAATCCAGTCGAGAACTATCTCAACGCAATCGAAGAGCATCAGCCCGACATCATCGGCATGTCGGCGCTGCTGACCACGACCATGCCCTACATGAAGGTCGTCATCGACACGATGAAGGAAAAGGGCATCCGCGACGACTATGTCGTGCTCGTCGGCGGTGCTCCGCTCAACGAGGAATTCGGCAAGGCCGTAGGTGCCGACGCATATTGCCGCGACGCGGCTGTCGCCGTCGAAACCGCCAAGGACTACATGAAGCGCAAGCACAATCTGCGCGCTGCCGGATAATGAACAAGGGCCGCACCTTGCGGCGCGGCCCTTTCATTCCGATCTGAAATGCCAGGCGTAGTGCCTTATTGGACTGTGTCCTCGATGGCGTTCGCCGTACCTTTGACATCCTTGCCGACGCCGCGAACGGTGTTGGCGCAGGAGGCCAGTGCGAGCGCACAGGCGATGACGGCGATCGGTGCCAGACGTGACAGTTTCATGGACGGTGTCTCCCTCTCTCGATAAACTTCGTCCTATAGCAACGAAGGCCGGTTCGACTGGTTCCATGGCCGCAAAACAAACAACGAAACCCGACGTCGAAGACAGGCTGCTGGTCATAGGCTGCGGCATGATTGCGCGCGAGGTTTTGGCGGTCAAGCGGCACCTCGCGCTCGATCATCTCGAACTGACCTGCCTGCCGGCCGATTTTCATTTTCATCCCAGCCGGATCGCGCCTGCCATGGATAAGGCAATCACCGAAGCAAAGGCGGAAGGGTATCGGCACATTTATGTCGGCTACGCCGATTGCGGCACCGGCGGCCTGCTCGACCGTGTCTGTGAAAAGCATGGCGTCGAGCGCATTGCCGGGCCGCATTGCTTTGCCTTCTACCAGGGTGCTGCGGCCTATGCCGAGGTCGGCGAGGCCGACATGATGTCGTTTTACATGACCGACTTCCTGTGCCGGCAATTCGATGCCTTCTTCATCAAGCCGCTCGGCCTCGACCGGCACCCCGAGCTGGTGAAGGACTATTTCGGCAACTACGAGAAGCTGATCTATCTCGCCCAGACCGACGATCCGGCGCTCGACAAGGTCGCCGAGGATGCCGCGAAAATGCTCGGCCTCGTCTATGAGCGCCGCGCCACCGGTTATGGCGACCTGCCCGAGGCTCTTGCCAACGCATCGGGCGCTGCGGCAAATCATCAAAGAGCCTGATTCCTCGCCAGAGGTTCGGCCTTTGGAGAGGTTTGCCATGGCGTTTCGACAACTGATTCTTGCTGTAGCCATCGCCGCAACGGCGACCTTCGCGCATGCCGACGGCGTGGTGCAGAAGCTGATCACGCCGGCAGACAAGGCCAGGCTCGAAAAATACGACGCCACACGCAAGGAAGCGCTTCAGCAGGCGAAGGCCGGCCAGGCCGGCGAGGTCGCCACACTGGACGCAATCGTTGCCAAGAAGCCGGCGTCATTTTCCGATTTTGACATGACCGGAAACTGGCAGTGCCGCACCATCAAGGCCGGAGGCCTCGGCCCGCTCGTCGTCTACGGCTGGTTCAAGTGCAAGGTCACTGATGACGGCTCGGGCTGGATGCTGGAGAAGATATCGGGCTCGCAGCGCACCAAGGGCCGTTTCTACACCGAAAGCGACACCAGGCTGATCTATCTGGGCTCAGGCTTCGTGACGGGCGAAAAGCCAAAGGCCTACGGCCGCGGCCCTGATACCGACCAGGTCGGCTATGCCTTCAGATCAGGGCCGACGGCATGGCGGATCGAGTTTCCGGCACCGCGCTACGAATCCAAACTCGACATCATCGAATTCCGCCGCTGATGTTGCATTCTGCGCGAAGCGACATCACATTCGCACCCTCCGGGGTCATCAAGGATTAACCTGGCCGTCGCACACTGCGATGGGGACTGGCGCGTATGAAAGCGGGCCGCAAGTGGGCTGAAGGCTGAATGCAAGGGCAAGACAACCAAACCGACGCAGGCGAATTCGATGCGGCGCCGAAGCGCCGCCGTGGCCGGCGCCTGTCCACGATCTTCGCCCAGCTCGCCCGTGACGCCAAGGGCAGCATCTCGATCGGAGACATCCGCGATACGCTGGGCAAGCGCAGTTTCGCGCCGCTGCTCGTGCTGTTTGCCGCCTTCAACATGTTGCCGCTGCCACCGGGCGCCTCGGCCGTACTTGGCCTGCCGCTGCTGATCGTCGCGGCACAGATGGCCTTCGGCAGCAACCGGGCCTGGCTTCCCACCTTTATCACCCAGCGCTCGCTGTCGGCGGAGCAGTTCCGCACCGTCACCGACTGGGTCATTCCAAGGCTTGTCCGCCTCGAACAGGTGGTGCGGCCGCGCTACTGGCCATTCTGGCGCAAACGTGGCGACCGCGTCATCGGCATCATCGCGCTCATCTTGTCCGTCTCGATCACGCTTCCGATCCCGTTCGGCAACTGGCTGCCGGCCTTCGCCACAGCACTGCTTGGCCTGGCCCTGTCTGAACGCGACGGCATCCTGTTTGCCGTCGGCAGCGTCGTTGGCGTTGCCTCGCTCGCCGTCGTCTGTGCCGTCGTCGGCGGGGCTGGCTTTGCCACGCACGCCTTCCTGGCATGGCTGGGGTAGGCTGAATGGACCGCAGGCCGATCGTCTTCGTGACCGAAGGCGGCGAACATATCTGGGCTATCATCAACGGCCTGACCGATCGCTTCGGCCCCATGACAGTCGTTCTGGAAACGCCTTACTCCAAGCGTGACCTGCTGATGCGCCGCGCCAAGAAGCTCGGCTGGGTCTCCGTGGCCGGCCAGTTGGGAACCATGGCCCTCATCCGTGTCGCCAAACGTTTCCTCAACAGCGGCATCGAGCGCATCGTTGCCGAGGAAAAATTGGAAACCGAGCCGCGAGCCGGCCAGGAAATCGTTGCGGTGTCTTCGGCCAACAGCCCCGAACTCGTCGACACCGTCCGCAAGCTCGAGCCATCAGTGGTGTTCCTCGCCAGTTGCCGTCTGCTGTCGGCCAAGACGCTCGCCGCCATCCCCTGCCCTGTCATCAACTACCACTCCGGCATCAACCCGAAATATCGTGGCATGAATGGCGGCTACTGGGCGCTTGCCACGGGCGATCGCGGCAATTTCGGCTCGACGGTGCATATCGTCGACGCCGGCGTCGACACCGGTTCCGTCCTGTACCAGGCCAGGGGAAATCCTGAAAAAGGCGACACCATCGCGAGCTATGCGATGCGCCAGGCAGCGTTTTCGCGAGACATCTGCATCAAGGCCGTCGAAGACGCCCTCGCCGGTAGATTGACAGCTGTCGATACCGGTCTGCCCTCGCAGCAATGGTACCATCCGACCATCTGGCAGTACCTCTCGACGGGCATTCGCCGCGGCATCTGGTAGACGCAACTTCGACAATCCTGGCTTTATCTTTTTGCGACAGCAGACCGCGTCGCTTTTGAATGCGCGCGCGTCGTCCCATAACAAGCGGCACCCGCATGGTTGCGGCAATGCTCAACAACATCGAAAGCGAGACTGAAATGGCCGACCTGATCATCGTCTACTGGCGCGACATCCCTGCCCAGGTCATCGTCAAGAAGGGCCGGCAGAACGCCAAGCGCGAATTGCCGCTGCGTTTCACCGAAGCGATCGACATGTGCGCCATGCGCACGGGCGCTGGCGACACCGACGCCTATCTGGCCGAGTGGCGCAAGGCCGAACCGATTCCGGTCAGCGACGACCTCGAAGCCGAAGCCGACAGGGCGATGGCCGAGATCGATGCGAATTTCACACGCGAGCGGCTGGTCGCTCTCGTAAAGGCAGGCGGCAAGGAAGATGGTTGATACCCAGCCGACAGTAACCCAGGCGACTTTGGTCAAGAAGGCCGCGCCGAAAAGCGACTACAAGCCCGCGGACGTGTCGCCCCAGCGCCGCGTCCAGCGCAGCTACACGATAAGGCTGTGGTCGATCCGCCATTCGCGCCTGCTCGAATGGTTCTACAGCCGCTTCGCTGACATGTTCCTGCTGCTTCATCCGTTGTGGAAGACGATCGGCTATGGCCGCGTCGAAGCCCCGATCAAATTCGTCGAGAAGCGGGTCAAGGGCCTGATGTTCGACTGCCGCATGTGCGGCCAATGTGTGCTGTCGTCCACGGGTATGTCCTGCCCGATGAACTGTCCCAAGCAGCTGCGCAACGGCCCGTGCGGCGGCGTGCGCGCCAACGGCAATTGCGAGGTCGAGCCCGACATGCCCTGCGTCTGGGTCAAGGCCTGGGAAGGCTCTCGCAATATGGTCAAGGGCGACGCCATCCTCAACGTCCAGAAACCGGTCGACCAGTCGCTGCGCGAAACCTCGGCATGGCTGAGGGTGACCGCGCAAGCTGCGGCAACGCGCGAAACCGCCAGCAAGGAAGCCGCATGACCCCGCCGCGCCCGCGCCAGCCCGACGAGCATCCCGATGGCATCGAGCTGCCGCTCGATCCCCTGCCCGGCCATTCCTCGCGCGGCCGCCTGGAGCGCGTGCTGCGCCGGGGCGAGTTCGCCGTCACCACGGAACTGAACCCGCCCGACAGCGCCGACCCCGAAGACGTCTACAACCGCGCCAAGATCTTCGACGGCTGGGTCGACGGCATCAACGCGGTCGACGCATCCGGTGCGAACTGCCACATGTCGTCGGTCGGCATCTGCGCGCTTCTGACCCGCATGGGCTATGCCCCGATCATGCAGATCGCTTGCCGCGACAAGAACCGCATCGCCATCCAGGGCGACGTTTTGGGCGCCGCAGCAATGGGCGTGGCAAACATCCTGTGCCTGACCGGCGACGGCGTGCAGGCCGGCGACCAGCCCGGCGCCAAGCCGGTGTTCGACCTCGACTCGATGTCGCTGCTCGAAACCGTGCGCATCATGCGCGACAACGGAAAATTCCTGTCGGGCCGCAAGCTGACCACCCCACCGCAGCTTTTCCTTGGTGCGGCGGTCAACCCCTTCGCGCCGCCCTATGATTTCAGGCCTGTCCACCTGGGTAAGAAGATCGCTGCCGGCGCGCAGTTCGTGCAGAGCCAGTATTGCTTCGACGTGCCGATGTTCCGCACCTTCATGAACCGCGTACGCGACCTCGGCTACGACGAGAAATGCTACATCCTGGTCGGCGTCGGCCCGCTCGCTTCGGCAAAGACCGCTAAATGGATCCGCGCCAACGTCCCTGGAATCCACATCCCGGACGCCATCATCAAGCGCCTGGAAGGCGCCCAGGATCAGAAGAAGGAAGGCAAGCAGCTCTGCATCGACATCATCAACGAGGTCAAGGAAATATCAGGTGTTTCGGGCGTCCATGTGATGGCCTACCGGCAGGAGGAATATGTTGCCGAGATCGTCGATGAATCGGGCGTACTTAAGGGTCGCCAGCCATGGAAGCGCGAAGCCCGTTCCGACGACCAGCGCGTCGCCGAGCGGCTTGAGCACATCCTGCACGACGACGTTACCGAATCGCAGGTCGACATGGTGAAGACCGCGCACTGACAGGCAGGCGCGGCCGTCGCGCTTGAACGAAACCAGACAACGATATAAAGAAATCTTTATATCTCAGGGAGAACTTCATGACCCGCACGATCGTCGCTTCGGCGACCCGCGAAATCGTTATCGGATTCGACCAGCCTTTCTGCGTCATTGGCGAACGCATCAATCCGACCGGCCGCAAGAAGCTGGCCGCCGAGATGGTCGCCGGCAATTTCGAAACGGTCATCAGGGACGCGCTGGAACAGGCCGCCTGCGGCGCCACCATGCTCGACATCAATGCCGGCGTGACCTCGGTCAACCCGAACGAGACCGAGCCGGGCCTGCTGGTGCAGACGCTGGAGATCGTCCAGAACCTCGTCGACCTGCCACTGGCAATCGACAGCTCGGTGTCGGCTGCGATTGAAGCCGCGCTCAAAGTTGCCAAGGGCCGCCCGCTGGTCAACTCCGTCACCGGCGAGGAAGAAAAGCTCGAGGCCATCCTGCCGCTGGTCAAGAAGTACAATGTGCCGGTGGTTGCCATCTCCAACGACGAGACCGGCATCTCGATGGACCCGGACGTGCGTTTCGCCGTCGCCAAGAAGATCGTCGAGCGTTGCGCCGATTTCGGCATTCCCGCCCATGACGTCGTCGTCGATCCGCTGGTGATGCCGATCGGCGCACTTGGCGACGCCGGCCGCCAGGTCTTCGCATTGCTGCGCCGCCTGCGCGAGGAGCTCAAGGTCAACACCACCTGCGGCCTGTCCAACATCTCGTTCGGCCTGCCGCACCGCCACGGCATCAACGCCGCCTTCATCCCGATGGTCATCGGCGCCGGCATGACGTCGGCGATTATGAACCCTGTTCGTCCGCAGGAAATGGAAGCGGTGCGGGGCGCAAACGTGCTCAACGGCACCGACGAGCACTGCACCAATTGGATCAAGACCTACAAGGACTACAAGCCGTCAGAGGGTGGTCACGCCGTAGCAGCGCCCGTTGCCGTCAACGCACCTGGTGAAGCCGCCGGCGGCCGCCGCCGTGGCGGACGTGAAGCCCGCATGGCAAGGGGATAAACGGATCCCACTGTGCACAATTCCACGCCCTCCCCTGAGCTTGCTCACGGCACCGATCATCCTCCAGCCTTAGCTGGGGCGACGGATGCGATGGCGCTGGCGATCCGTTCTCCCCGTTCACGGGGCGAAGGTGCCCCAATGGGGCGGATGAGGGGCGGCAAAAGCATATCGACAATATCGCGGATGGCGGCGCAGCCCCTCATCTGCCTGCCGGCATCTTCTCCCCGCGAACGGGGAGAGGAACGCAGCTTCAACGCCGGAGCATTGCAATGAACTCTCCCGCCAACATCACCGATCCTCTCGTCCTGTTCATGCCATCGGGCAAGCGGGGCCGGTTTCCGGTGGGAACGCCCGTGCTCGACGCGGCACGCACACTTGGCGTCTATGTCGAAAGCGTGTGCGGTGGACGCGCCACCTGCGGTCGCTGCCAGGTCGAGGTACAGGAAGGCAATTTCGCCAAGCACAAGATCATCTCGTCCAACGACCACATTTCACCCAAGGGCCCAAAAGAAGAGCGCTACGAGCGTGTACGTGGCCTGCCGGACGGCCGACGCCTGTCATGCTCGGCGACGATCCACGGCGACCTGGTCATCGACGTGCCGCAGGACACCGTCATCAATGCGCAGGTCGTGCGCAAGGCCGCCACCGACCGCGTCATCGAGCGCAACGCCGCCGTCCAGCTCTGTTATGTCGAGCTTGAAGAGCCCGACATGCACAAGCCGCTCGGTGACCTCGACCGCCTGAAGGTGGCGCTCGAAAAGGACTGGGGCTGGAAAGACCTGCTGGTCGCGCCGCATCTCATCGCCCAGGTCCAGAAGATCCTGCGCACCAAGCTGCCCGACCAGCCGGAAGTCAGCCCGGGCAAATGGGGTGTCACCGCCGTTGTCCATCGCGACATGGATTCGTCGCGGCCCTTCATCATCGGCCTGTTCCCCGGCTTGAAGAACGAGGCCTACGGCATCGCCTGCGACATCGGCTCAACGACGATTGCCATGCATCTGGTATCGCTGCTGTCGGGCCGCATCGCCGCTTCATCGGGCACGTCCAATCCGCAGATCCGCTTCGGCGAAGATCTGATGAGCCGTGTCTCCTACGTGATGATGAACCCTGACGGCCGCGAAGCGATGACCAAGGCCGTGCGCGAGGCCGTCAACGGCCTCATCGGCAAGGTTTGCGAGGAAGGCCAGGCCAACCGCGACGACATCTTCGACTGCGTCTTCGTCGCCAATCCGATCATGCACCACCTGTTCCTTGGCATCGACCCGACCGAGCTCGGCCAGGCCCCCTTTGCGCTCGCAGTGTCGGGCGCGCTGCAGTTCTGGGCGCATGAGATCGACATCGAGGTCAACAAGGGCGCGCGTCTCTACACCTTGCCCTGCATCGCCGGCCATGTCGGCGCAGATGCCGCCGGCGCCACCCTGTCCGAGGGACCATACCGCCAGGACAAGATGATGCTGCTGGTCGATGTCGGCACCAATGCCGAGATCATCCTTGGCAACCGGAACCGGGTCGTCGCCGCATCCTCCCCCACCGGCCCGGCCTTCGAGGGTGCTGAAATCTCCTCAGGCCAGCGCGCCGCCCCTGGCGCCATCGAGCGCGTGCGCATCGATCCTGATACGCTGGAGCCGAAATACCGCGTCATCGGCACCGACAAATGGTCCGATGAAGAGGGTTTTGACGAGGCCTCGTGGACAACGGGCGTCACCGGCATCTGCGGTTCTGCAATCATCGAGGTGGTGGCCGAGATGTATCTGTCGGGAATCATCTCCGAAGACGGCGTCATCGATGGATCGATGGCCGAGAAAAGCCCGCGCATCATCCCGAACGGCCGCACCTTCTCCTACCTGTTGCGCGAAGGCCGCCAGGGTGAACCCCGCATCACCGTCACCCAGAACGACGTCCGCGCCATCCAGCTTGCCAAGGCAGCGCTCTACGCCGGCGTAAAGCTCTTGATGGAAAAGCAAGGCGTCGAGACCGTAGACACGATCCGTTTCGCCGGCGCCTTCGGCTCATTCATCGACCCGAAATACGCGATGGTCCTGGGCTTGATCCCCGATTGCGACCTCGACGAGGTCAAAGCCGTCGGCAACGCCGCCGGCACCGGTGCCCTGATGGCGCTGCTCAACCGCAACCATCGCCGCGAGATCGAACAGGAAGTCGGCCGAATCGAAAAGATCGAGACGGCGCTTGAACCGCACTTCCAGCAGCTGTTCATCGACGCCATGGCGCTGCCCAACAAGGTCGATCCGTTCCCCAAGCTGTCGGCAGCGGTGAAGCTTCCGCCACGCAAGGCGAACACGGAAGGCGAGCCGACTGACGGGGCACCACGCCGACGTTCACGCGAGGAACGCGCCGCCCGCCGCTCCCGCGACTGACCTGACCGCACTTGTAGATTTGACGCTTCGGCGAGGCATTCCATACCTCGCCGAAGTGCTTTTGTGCTACAATGCACGTATCGGGTGTGTTTCCGTCACGCAACCACTCCACCGCAAGTTGCCGTCTATACGAAATCGATACGAAACAATCCCGAACTAGTTTCCGCTCGTCTCGCCTCCAGGCGGCAAACGTGCATGGCCTCGAAAATCGAAACCGGTTTTGGAAAGGACAGGCACCGATTCAAGCGAGCCGCAGCGTTCATTGCCCGCCCAGACAGGCGCGCGACGCAGCGGCATGACAGGAGACGACAATGTCGATGATGAGCACCATTGGTCGCTTCGGGACGGCAATCCAGAGCGCGCGTCGCGCGGCCCAATCCGAACGCATGCTGAACAGGCTGCCGCCAGAGATCCAGAAGGACATTGGCTGGCCTGCACCTGAACACGGCGGGCGCCACGCGACACTAACGATCTACATGTCGCCCGACCGCTGACGACAGATGTTTCAGCATCGCGCGCCATATGAAACAAAAAAGCGCTCAAGCGATATCAAGATGAAACATAAACGAGCATAAACTTTTACCCGGCCGGCGGCGCATCCAGTCTCGCGTGGTGCTGCCGGCCCGTTACTCCCAGGAGACGACCATGTCCATCATTGGAGAGTTTCATCAGTACGGTTCGGTGTTGCGCCATGCGTGCCGCGACAGTCGCATCGAAAACATGATGAACGGCTTGCCGCGCGAGTTGCAGGTCGAGCTCGGCTGGATCGACGGGGTAACCCATCACGGGTCGGGCGCCGCGGGTCAACTCCACAAATACGGTCGCGTGGCGCTGCTGATCAACCAACTCCCCATCGACATCCAGATCGAACTCGGTTGGCCCGTCGGCCCCTTGGCCCCAGCGACAAACGTCATCGCGTTCGCTCGGCCGAAAGCGTGTTGCGCATGACCTTCGCCGAAAAGGTCGGTCTGCTCGCCTTTCGCCAGCGCACCGCCGGCCGGCCTGCCGCGGCCGACCGGCGACCGCGCATGGCATTGAAACCACGCCGCCGCGCGATCTGATTGCTGAATTCACGACAATTGAAAGGAGGGCCAGATGCCCCTTTTCGACGATCTCGGGCGCATTGGCGCCCGCTACAAGCAGGCGCGAAGCGCCCGCCGGACTACCCGCATCATGAATGCGCTACCGCCGGAGATCCAGCGCGACCTCGCCTGGAACCCGCCATCCTCGCTGATGGCGAGCATTTACCGTTCCATGGCCACTGCTGTCAGGCGCTGAAGCTGGAGCTTCAACCGCAGGTGCGCTCTAGAACTTGCCGGTCAGATTGAAGGTCTCGAAGGCCGCACGGATGTGGTCGGCAGCAGCCTTGACCGGCGCGCTTGCCTCGGGTGCCACGATCATCGCTAGGCTGTAATTGCCGATCTCCGGCATGCCATCCTTGACGCCAAGCTCGACAAGCTCATCGCCGATGAACGATCTTGGCAGGGGCGCGACCGCGAGGTCGGACAGGATCGCGGCACGCTGGCCGGCGGTATGCGCGCTCATATAGGCGACACGGTAGTTGCGGCCGTCGCGGCCGAGCGCCTCGAGCGCCCCTGCCCGCCAGGCGCAGCCTTCCTCCCAGATCGACACCGGCAAAGGCTCGCGGAGATGGGCGCAGCCGCCCTTGGCACCGGCCCAGACGATCGGCTCGGTCAGCAGCGTTTCGGCGCCTGCGGCATTGGCCTTGCAGGCATTGGTGAGCAGCGTGATGTCGAGCGCACGGTCGTCCATGCGGCGCCTGAGATTGCTGCTTTGGTCTATGATGACGTCGACGGCGATCGAGGGATGCGTCTGGGCGAAGCGCTTGAGCACATGCGGCAGCACCCGTTCGCCGAAATCGTCGGGCGAACCCAGTCGAACCACGCCCACGATGTCAGGAATGATGAACTTCGACACCGCCTCGCGGTTGATCGCCAGCATGCGGCGCGCATAACCAAGCAGCATTTCGCCGTCAGTGGTCAGCGTTACCGAACGCGCATCGCGAAAGAACACCGAGCGTCCGAGAATATCCTCAAGCTTCTTGATCTGCATCGACACGGCCGACGGCGTACGGAACACCGCATTGGCCGCCGTGGTGAAACTGCCGGTCTCAGCAATCGCCACAAAAGTACGCAGCACGTCGAGATCGAGCAACGGAAGCGGGTGATTGAGTGGTGCGTTCATGGCCGCTTACCTTCAATATTTCTGATCGAACACATCATTTCATTTCGTTTGATTGAACCTCATCCATAAGAGATAGTCAACACCATCGAAGCAGCGGCCAATGGCCAAGCGTCGATTTAGCCCGGAACGGAAGCGCGATCATGCGCGAGACGGTTGAAGCAAGCGGTGCCTACCGGGCGTGCACCTCAAGCCGGCCTTGAACCGGCCCAGCAGGAAGGAAAAGACCGCAATGTTCATTTTCTCGTCGATCGGGCGTATCGCCAGCGAATTCAACGCCGCCCGCACCCGCTTTAACACCGCCCGCTCGATCCGCTCGTTGCCGATCGAATTGCAAAAGGACATCGGCTGGCCCGAAGCCTTCGATTCCAACACAGGCTACCGTCGCGGCCATAGCGGTGAAACGGTCTGAGCAATGTCGAGGCGAAGTCGCCAGCCTGTCGCATCATGTCGGCAGGTCATGCGACCTGGTCTTAGCCATGCGAGCGCCGCACGACTGGGATGAATGGCGTGCATGGCGGCGCCGAAAATTCTCAAGCAACTGTAATCATTGACTGTTTCGTCGCGACCGACATTGCATCTGAAAATTGTCGCATGGCGTGTCGCTTTTGAGGTGTGCCACTTCGCATTTGCAGCATGATCCGCATCGGCCAAGGCCTATATGCGCACAGTCAAAACGAGCTGCCCCACTCCACAACGCGAAGGCACCCCGTGTAACCACTATGCATGGAGACGTGTCATGAAGATTTTTGCCCGCCTGTTCGGTTTCCGCCGCGACGCATCGCTGTCGACCGCAATGGAGCGTCAGCGCCTTGCCAACACGATGCCCGGCCAGACCGGCGCGATCGCCGCCAACCGCCTCGGCATGCTCGTCGGCTGAGTTTCATTCGATCCTTTCCTCCCGGATCGAACCATTGGAGCGGCGCAAGCCGCTCTTTTCTTTTGTGACGCCACCATTTGACCACGTCGCCGGCGTTTCGCCGCGGCTTGGGTCAGCCCCACCATTTCAAACGCGCCATTTGTTCGCTCAAAACAGCCAGCGGCGTTTTGCCCATGTCGCAAACTTTAATTTTAGCGACAGCTTCAACCCCATTGACAGCAAGGGAATTTGCTGTTGACGCTATGCTATTCGCGACATCAAAGTCGCGTTGCTCCCGGCCAGCGCGAGGGTTCCTTGAACGCCATCAGACATCCGATCAAACGATCGCTTGTGTTCTTCCTTGTCCCCGACTTCACCATGGTCGCCTTCGCGACCGCCCTCGACCCTTTGCGCATCGCCAATCGCATGCTCGGCTACGAGGCCTACAAATGGCGCCTGGCCAGCATCGACGGCAGGGCCGTACCCGCCTCGAATGGCGTCGAATGCGCCGTCAACACCTCGCTCGACGAGGAACGCAAGAAGATGGCCGGGCCCGAACGCCCCTCGATGGTCATCGTCTGCACCGGCATCAATGTCGAGACCTACACCAACAAGTCCGTCTTTGCCTGGCTGCGCGAGGAGTACAATCGCGGCGTCGCCGTCGGCGGGCTGTGCACCGGCGCCTATGTGCTGGCCAATGCCGGCCTGCTTTCCAACAAGCGCTGCGCCATCCATTGGGAAAACCTGCCCGGCTTCGCCGAGGCCTTCCCCAAGGCCAATGTCTATGCCGACCTGTTCGAGGTCGACCAGAACATCTACACCTGCGCCGGCGGCACGGCAGCGCTCGACATGATGCTCAAGCTGATCGGCGACGATTTCGACGACAATCTCGTCAACCGCATCTGCGAACAGGTGCTCACCGATCGCGTCCGCAGCCCGACCGACCGCCAGCGCCTGCCGCTCAGGGCGCGGCTCGGCGTGCAGAATTCGAAGGTCCTGACCATCATCGAGCTGATGGAAGCCAACCTGTCGGAGCCGCTTTCGCTGATCGAGATCGCCGACCATGTCGGCCTGTCCAGGCGCCAGATCGAACGCCTGTTCCGCACCGAGATGGGCCGCTCGCCTGCCCGCTATTATCTCGAGATCAGGCTCGACCGCGCCCGGCATCTGCTGATCCAGTCGTCGATGCCTGTCGTCGAGGTCGCGGTCGCCTGTGGCTTCGTATCGGCCTCGCACTTCTCGAAGTGCTACCGCGAGCTTTATGCCCGCTCGCCGCAGCAGGAGCGTATCGACCGCAAGCAGCTGATCGCGGCCTGAGCGGCTACTGCCGCCGGTAGGGGTCGTAATCGTCGGCGCCGTCGTCCTGATAGCCGTCGCAGATGCACTCTGCCGACGATATCTGGTCGTTCCAGCCGCCAATGGAGCGGGCATTGCGGTCGAACTCTTCCGACGCGCCCTGCATGCCGGTGTGCTGGTAGACGACAAGGGTGCAGCCGGGCGCCACACGCACCGACGAAACGCGGTCGTTCCAGAACCGGCCGGCGCGGAAGCTGATCGACTGGTCGGCCCGCATCGGCAGGACACGACCGCCATAGCCGTTGTGCTCGTACATTTCGCAGGCCACGTCGTCGTCATATTGGGCGTTGGCGCTGCCAGCCATCAGAACCGATGCGACGGTGGCAAGGAGTGCTAGGCGTTTCATGATTCTCGTTGT
Organism: Aminobacter carboxidus; assembly: GCF_014863355.1. GTDB lineage: Bacteria > Pseudomonadota > Alphaproteobacteria > Rhizobiales > Rhizobiaceae > Aminobacter > Aminobacter carboxidus. The sequence goes on from NZ_JACZEP010000007.1 coordinate 107,190, forward strand.
CCTCGTGGGCCAGAAGACGCAGAGAAAACAGCCACGTGGCCAAACTTTGGCATTTCACGCGGCTGCATCGCCGTGTGGAGGTTGTTCCTAGCGGCTATCCCAGAGCCAGGAGCGGTCGCGCCACAGCTTCTCGCCGATCAGGCAATCGTATTTGGGTTGTGCCTGGGCAAGCACGATGGGAGGGTGCGCCGCTTCCTCGGCGGCCCACTGCCGCGACGCCGGTCCGGCCAGTTCCATGACCAGCTTGCGCCGGATCGCCTCGGGGAATTGCGACCACTCGTTGACCGGAATCATGAAGGCGCCCGGGCCCCCAATGACGCAATCGGCATAATAGCGGTCGAGGTCCTCGACGTCATAGGCGTTGCCAAAACCGCCATTGGTCATCAGCGGCAGGCCGTTGATAGTGATGCCTTGCGCCACCGCAGCATCGCGGATGAGATCCACCGGTGGGCCCTGGTTATTTGGTCCGTCACCAGAGATATCGATCACCCGCTTCAAGCCGCGAAAGGCGCTTTCGGCGAATAGGTCGGTGCCGAACTCCAGCGCACTGGAAATCGAGGTGCGGCGGGCGCTGTTGGGCGGCTTGGCCGACAGCTGGCGCACCACGCGATCAGCATCGGCACGATTAGCGATGACCGTCCACGGCACGACGACGATCTGCGACGTCGAGCCGGCCCACTCGACATAGGTCACCGCAATTTTGCCATAGGCGCCCTCGGCGATCGCCTCCAGGACGCGTTCATGAGTCAGCGCTGCCGCGTAGCCATGACGTTGTATCTCGAGCTCATCAGGTGACATGGAGAGCGAGACGTCGACGGCCAGAACCAACTCGACATCGACCTGTTCGGCCGCGTCAGCATGAAGGCCGAGACCTAGCATCAGTGCCAAAGCAGCACCGCCGGCGAGAAGAGCTTTGGCCACGGCAGACATGTACCAAGGGTAAGCGAGAATCGCCCGCTTCAAAAGAAAAGCCCGGCCAGAAAGCCGGGCTTTTCAATCACATTGTCGGGAAGCCGGCGTCGAAACTGTCACTTGAGCAGAGAGATGCTACGCTTTTTCGCCCGAGCCTGCAGGCCGACCGTAAGAACGATCGAAACAACGAGCACAACTGGCAACCCACTCGGCGGCATGATCGCCGCCAGTATGGCTGTCCAGACGACGAGTCCCCAGCCAACGAAAACCGGTATTGGCAGGTCCTGCTGGTCGAGCCAGAAGATGAGCGCGCCGAGAATGAGCAACGGAACGGCCAGCGAGCCAATCGACTGCCAGAACACGCCGCCGGAGAGCGCCAGGTCGAGCGGCTGCGCCCTGAGCGGTGCCCAATGATCCCAGGTCCACAGATTGAGCGACGACCAGTTCGGCAGTTCCGCCGGAATATCTGCCCCAAGCACGAGCAGGTGAATGATGCCGAGTGCGATCAGCGCAACGGCGCTCCATTTGACCATGACTTCCATCTCCTTCGCTTGGTGCTGGCAGTGCCACATGGCATTAACATACGGTAGCGTATGTATAGCAATCACCTCGAAATCGCCATACGGATGCGTATGGCGTGGCATGATGCCACAGAAAGAGACGTGATGGCTGAAAAAGACGTGGAAACGAAAAGCCAGACAAAGGACCTGACGCGCGAGGATTGGCTGATCGCCGCCGTTGCCGCACTGGCCGAGGGCGGCGTCGAGGCCGTCAAGGTGGAACGCCTTGCCAAGTCGCTCGGTGTCAGCAAGGGTTCGTTCTACTGGCACTTCAAGGACCGCCCGCAATTGCTGGCAGCGATCCTCGACGTCTGGGATGCGGATTTCACGCAGCAGTTGATCGACAACGCTGCTGATTTGGCAACGCCCAAGCAGCGCCTGCGCCACCTGGCGCAGGATGCGCTGGTCAAGACGGTCTACGGCATCGACTCGGCACGCGCCGAAGCGGCGATCCAGTCATGGGCCGCGACCGACGCGCATGTCGCCGAACGCCTGCGAGGCGTGGACGGCGCCCGCCTCGCCTACCTTGAAAAGGAACTCGCCGCTGCAGGCCTGACAGCCGAAACGGCGCGCGCCAGGGCAAAGATGCTCTATCTGGCACTGCTCGGCCTCTACGCGGCGCGCGGCTACAACCAGCACCTCGCCGACGATAGTGCCTATCTGGCGCTGGTCGAACTGGCACTCGAATAGCCCAAGCCGGGCGTCAGCTGCGCGGCTTCAGGTTCTCCGGGTCGTAGAGCGGCTTGTAGCCGATGCCGACGACTTCGACCGGATATGTCTCGGCGAAATACTCGACGTTCAGCTTGCGGCCTTGCTGGCAGTAAGCGTGAGGAAGATACGCCAGCGCGATGTTCTTGCCGATGGTCGGGCCGAAGGCGATGGAGGTCGTGTAGGAGCGGCGGCCGAGTTCGTCGACCAGCACGTCACCGGTCTCCGGATCCATGACAGGCAGTGTGCCGACCGGGTAGCGCTTGACGCCTGATTTGTCGGTGTTTTCGGTCATCACCAGCGTGCACAGCATGGCGGGCTGGTGCTCGCGCGCCTTGTACTCCAGGTGCTTGGCCTTGCCACGGAAATCGACATCCTTGACCTTCGGGCGGGCAAGATCGGCCTCGATGAGGTTGTATTGGGTCAGCAGGTCGGCGTTTTGCAGGCGCAGGCTCTTTTCCATGCGGCGCGAATTGGCATAGGTCTCGACGCCGAAGGCCATGACGCCAGTCGAGCGAAGCGCGTCCCAGACGGCGAGGCCGTCCTCGTATTTCATGTGCAGTTCCCAGCCCTGCTCGCCGACATAGGAGATGCGGAAGGCGGTGACTTGTCTGCCTGATATCTCGATCTGCTTGATCGCCGCGAAGGCGAAGTTTTCCTGGTCGAGACCATCAGGGTTCGCCACCACCTTCTTCAGCGTCTCGCGGGCGTTCGGACCCCAGATGCCGATGGTGATGAATTTTTCCGAGGTGTCGGTGATGGTGACGTCGAGACCACGATCCTCGGCGACGCGCTTCATGTAGTGGAAGTCGCGCGGGCCGGCGTCGGCACCGTTCACCAGCCGGCAGCGGTCGGCCATGCGGAACACGGTGAAGTCGGCGCGCACCATGCCCTCGTCGTCGAGGAAGTGGGTGTAGACGCCCTTACCGATGTTGCCGTCGCCGCCGATCTTGGCAGCGCACAGCCATTCCAGAAGCTCGACATGGTCGGGGCCCTCGATATCGACCATGTGGAAATGGCTGAGGTTGACGATGCCGCAATCCTCGCTCATCGCCAGATGCTCGGCGTTGGAGACGCGCCAGAAGTGCCTGGAGTCCCACTCGTTCTCGCGCACCGGCACGCGGTTGCCATACTTCTCCAGCAGGTGCTCATTGGCCTTGTAGCCGTGCGCACGCTCCCAGCCGCCGAGTTCCATGAAGTAACCACCCAGCTCGACCTCGCGCTCATAAAACGGCGAACGCTTGACGTTGCGGCCGGTGGCGTAAGGCTCGCGGGTGTGCACGGCCGGGAAATAGATCTTCTGGGCCGCCTCGAAGCTGCGGCCTTCGATGAACTTCTCTTCCAGCTGGTGCGGATAAAAGCGCGCATAGTCGATCGAGTTGTGGTCGATCTCGGTGCGGCCGTCGGTCATCCAGTCGGCGATCAGCTTGCCGTAGCCGGGGCCGTCCTTGACCCAGATGGCGACGCAGTACCAGAGGCCGCGCACCTTCTGGCTTTCGCCGCAGGAGGCGCCACCGGCAGCGGAAACCTGCAGCAGGCCGTTGAAGGAGTGGCTCTCGTTGTAGCCGATCTCGCCAAGGATCGGCGTCAACTCCATGGCGCGCTCGAGCGGCTCCATGATCTGTTCCATGTCGAGGTCGCGCTGCGACGGCGACAGGCGCGCCTCGTGTTTTTCCAAGAGCTCGCGCGGATGGCAGAGGCGCGGATTGGTCTGTTCGTAATAGCCCCACTCGAGCTGGCCGCCTTCGGTGGTCTTCGGGTCGCCGGTGTCGCGCATATAGGCCGAGTTGCCCTGGTCGCGCAGCAGCGGGAAGCCGATTTCCTTGCCGGTGCCCTCGAACTCGTTGTACGGGCCGAAGAAGGTCAGTGGGTGGTCGACCGGCATGACCGGCAGGTCCTCGCCAACCATTTCGGCGATCAGGCGGCCCCAGATGCCGGCACACACGACGACATGGTCGGCCATGATCGTGCCGCGATGGGTGACGACGCCCTTGATGCGGCCGCCCTCGACGATCAGCGAGGTCGCAGGCGTGTTGCCGAAGACCTGGAGCTTGCCCGATTTTTCAGCGGCATCGACAAGCTTGCCGGCAACCGTCTGCGAGCGCGGAATGACGAGGCCGGCGTCGGGATCGAACATGCCGCCCATCACCTGATCTTCCTCGATCAGTGGGAACATCGCCTTGATCTCGGCGGGCGAGACGTAATGCGCGCGGGTGCCGAATGCCTTGGCCGAGGAAAGCTTGCGCTTGATCTCTTCCATCCATGTGTCGTCGCCTGATCGCGCGACTTCGAGACCGCCGATGCGGGCGTAGTGACCCATCTTCTCGTAGAAATCGATGGAATATTGCGTGGTCCAGACCGAGAGATAGTCGTGGCTGGTCGTGTAGCAGAAATCGGAGGCATGCGCCGTCGAGCCGATGTCGGTCGGCACGCCCGACTTGTCGATGCCGACAATGTCGGTCCAGCCGCGCTCGATCAGGTGATGGGCAATGGATGCGCCCACAATGCCGCCCAACCCGACGATGACGACCTTTGCCGTTTTCGGAAACTCAGCCATTACCCACGACTCCGAGATGATATTGCGCGCAGACTATAGAGCGCCGCGGCGCGATTGCAGCCTGTTTGCGACATTGCCACAAGGCCGCGCGACCTCGGCAAAATTGCCGGCATTGATCAGCCGCGCGCCCCGTTCTTCTCCTGCCACCGACGCGCCTTCATCAAGCCGGCCCACAGGCTGCAGCCTCGGCCGCAAGCATGGCGATATCGGCCCGCTTAACGCTTTCGTCGCCATTTACCTGTAGTTGAATACAACAACGTCATATCGATTGAGCTTGCTGCAGGTGCCGAAGATGAACACCACTTTCACTCCGCCTGCTGCATCCCTGAGCTCGCGCCTCAAGGCCAAAACAAAAAGCCCGCTTTTTCTTTTGGCTGTCGCATTTCTGCTCGTTTGCACCTTGCTGGCGCTGCCCGTCGTCGTGCCGATCGGCCCGATGTATTGGGACGTGTTGATCTATTACGATGCGGCGAACCGCATATTCGACCGCCAGGTACCGATCAACGACTTCTTCACCCCCGTCGGCCCGCTCGGCTACTACCTGTTTGCCGGCTGGGTGACGCTGTTTCCCAACGCACAGCCGGCACTCGTGGCGCACTGGTCGCTGCTCGCCGTCACCGCGCCCCTGATGGCGCTGGTCCTTTGGGACGTCGGCCAGCGCTCGCGCGGCATCGCGTTTGCGCTGTTGGTGCCGTTCCTGCTGTTTGCGCTGCTGCCCTTCAACACGCGCGAATTCTATCCCTTCCCCGGATCCGACGCCTTCGGCATCTATAACCGCCAGGTCTGCCAGGTGCTGTATGTACTGGTGGCGGCGCTGATGTTTGTGCGCAACCGCTACCTGCTGGTTGCCCTGATTTCACTCACCATGACCGCGCTGTTCTTCCTCAAGGTCACCGGTTTCGTCGCCGGCGGCGTTATCGCCGCCTATGCGTTCTTCGCCGGACGGGTGAAGTTTCGCTACGCGCTGGAGGCACTGGTCATCTTCGCCGCTGTCCTTGCCGTCATCGAAGTCGCCAGCGGCCTGGTCAGCCACTACATCACCGACATCCTCAAGCTGGTGATGATGAACGGCGGCACGCTGCTGCCGCGTTTCCTCCAGTCCACCTCGATCAATTTCGGCGTCGTGCTCGCCACGTCCTCGCTCGCCCTGGTTCTGCTCTGGCCCGACCGGCGCAAGTTGCTCGAGCGCTTTTCCGCCGACCGCAAGACCTCGCTTGCGACAGCGGTTTCAGGGTTCCTTGACCACAACGGCCTCTGGCTGCTCGCTGTCCTGTTTGCTGGCGTGCTGTTCGAGACACAGAACACCGGCAGCCAGGCTTTCATCTTCCTGGCGCCGCTCGTCGTCGCCATCCTGCTCAAGGCGTCCAAGCTGCTTTCCAGGCCGATGGTGCTGCTGTCGGTGCTGGCACTGGCAGCTGCTGTCGTGTTGCCGCCGGCGCTGTTCGTCGTCGAACGCGCCGCCCGCGCCTATGTCGGCGCGCTCAAGAACCTGCCCTTCGAGCAGCGCAATCTGGGCACGCTCGGTGCGGTCAATATGCGTAGCGAAGTCGCCGTGCGTGTCGACCACATGCTGAAGTTCTATCCCGAGCACCGCTCGCTCTACACCGACCTCACCAACGCCGGCGAGTTACCGACGCCGCTGCTTTATTCCGATTTCGACTTCCAGATCACCTATCTGACCAATGTCGACACGGCGGTCGATTCCATCCGCAAGCTGGAGGCCGACAAGGGCATCCACTTCAACACGCTGATGTCGCTGAACTTCGTCAACCCGTTCCCCTGGCTGCTGGATCGCTCCGCGCCGCTGCACATCGCCATCGGCGCCGATCCGATGCGTGCTGTGCCCGATCCCGGCTCGACCGAAGAGGCGGCGGTGGCCGACACCGATCTTGTTCTCGTGCCGACCTGCCCGCCGACAACGGCCAATGCCGCGCTCTACGATATGTACAAGAGCGCCTTGACCCAGCATCGCCGCATCGAGCTCGATGCCTGCTACGACGCCTTCGTCCACCCCCGGTTCTCCGCCGCGCTGGACAAGTAGGCTTCGCCCCCAAAGCGGAAAGGCTCAGTTCCTCTCGCGGTCGTAGAAGTCAGCCGTGTTCTCGGCCAGGAACATCTTGCGGAGCCTCGGAACGCCCTGCTTGCCGGTGACCACCAGCACCTTGCCGGAATCTGGGTATTCGCAAGCCTCGACCTCCACCAACGTCGACAGTGCGAGATAACGCATCGTCGTCGTCCCGGTGTTGATGATCTGGTGGGCCACTTCAGCTCCGCCAATTGGGCAGGCGATGACGTCATGCTGGCGGATCGGAAAGCGCTTATCGCCGAAGCGAAGCTCGCCCTCACCTTCCAGGATGAAGAACATCTCCTCTTCGCCGTGGTGGCAGTGGAACGGGCATTGAACCTTGCCCGGCGGCAGGACGGTCAGGTTGTAGCCTAGGTTTTGCGCGCCGATATGACGGCTTATCGACGTCCTCTTCGACGTGTAGATGCCATTCTCCTCGATGTCGTCGAACTCGACCTCGTCCAGGTTCATGATCGGCTTGACCATTCGCTCCTCCCGATTGTTGCTCCGCCGCGCAATCCGAGCACGCCTCGCCCGCGAAAGCCGGACAACCGCCTCGCGCCGACAGCGACAACGCCCTCCGGCAACCAGCCAACAAAAAAGCCGGGTCGAGACCCGGCTTTTGAGGCGACAGGGGATGATGTCCCCTTACTTGACCTGGCTTTTGACGAAGTCCTTGACGATCGAAACGATGCCGCGGCCAAGCAGGCTGTCGAGGGCTGCGATCAGCACGTCGACGTCAGCGCGGCTGCAGGTCAGCGGCGGCAACAGGCGCACGACATTGCGGTTGTATTCGGTGAAGGCAACCAGCACGTCGTAATCACGCAGCAGCAGCGCACCGACGAAGCCCGACAGCGAGCCCTTGAGCTTGTCGTCGAGCACGCTGACCACCGGGCGCAACACCATCGGCAGGGTCTGCGAGAAGTCGTGGAACTCGAGGCCGACCATCAGGCCCTGGCCGCGAACTTCCTTGATGATCTTGGGGTACTTCGCCTGGAGTTCCTCCAGCCGCGCCAGCAGATAGGCGCCGGTATCGGCCGAATTCTCGATCAGGCCTTCGTCATAGAGCACGTTGAGCGTCTCGATGGCGGTGATGCAGCCCTCGCCGATCCCGCCGAAGGTCGCCATGGCATGGATCATCGCCGTCTTGGGCGTGCCGTAGGCCTTCATGTAGACGTCGCGGCGGGCGATCATCGCGGCCATCGCCGCCTTGCCGCCGCCCAGCGACTTGGCGACCGCGGTGATGTCGGGCACGACATCATAGTGCTCGAAGGCATAAAAGCGGCCGGAACGTCCGACGCCGCACTGCACCTCGTCGGCAACCCAGATCACGCCATACTGGTCGCACAGCGCGCGCAGCTTGTGCCAGAATGCGGCCGGCGCCTTGTTGATGCCGCCGCCACCCTGGATCGTTTCGAGCACGATGGCGCCGATCGCCGGATCGGACCGGAAAGCGTTTTCGATGGCGTTGATGTCGCCGAACGGCACACGCACGGTGTTTTCGGTGAGCTTGAACTCGCCGCGATAAAGCGCACCGTCGGTGACCGAGAGCACGCCCTTGGTCTTGCCGTGGAACGAGTTCTCGGCATAGACGATCTTGGGACGCGCCGGGCCCGCAGCACGCTCGGCGAGCTTGACCGCGGCTTCCATCGCTTCCGAACCCGATGAGCCGAAAAACACCATGTCGAGATCGCCGGGCGAGATCTGCGCCAGATTGTAGGCCAGCGCCGAGGCGTATTGCGACATGAAGGCGATGCCGATCTCGTGGCGCTTCTCGTCCTGGAACTTTTTGCGCGCCTCAAGCACGCGCGGATGGTTGTGGCCGAGTGCCAACGAGCCGAAACCGCCGAAGAAATCGAGGATCTTGCGGCCGTTCTGGTCGATGTAGTGCATGCCCTCGGCACGCTCGATCTTGATCTTGTGGAAGCCGAGCAGCTTCATGAAATGCAGCTGGCCGGGGTTGAGATGCGCCTTGAACAGGTCGGTCATCTTGGCGACGTCGAGGCCCTTGGCCTGCTCGACCGACATCAGGTTCGGCTTGGCGAGCTTTGCCGAGGTCATTGCCGGTGCAACAGTGACAGCATGCGAATGGGCCGTGTCCGGCTTGGTGACGAGCGTCATGTTCATATCCTCTATTCGGCCGGCGCGTGCTGTGTGGACGTCGTGACGCCGTCCTTTTTGGCGCGATATTCCTCGTAGGCGGCGATGAGCATGTCCTCGTCGCGGTATTGCGGGATCCAGCCGAGCTGGCGCTCGCCTTTGGAGACGTCGAGCACGCACTCCTCGTCGGCGATCAGATATTGCTCCGGATCCATGATCGGCATGTTCATCAGGTCGAGCAGGTCGAGCGTACGCTTGACCGCCCAGCCCGGCGTCGGCACCAGGATCGACTTCGAACCGGCATGCTTGACCAGGTCGCCGAGCAGCTTGCGCACCGGCGGCGGGTTGAGCGAACCAAGATTGTAGGCCTCGTTCGGAACGCCCGCTTTCCAGGCCAACCGCGCCGCTTCGGCGCAGTCGAACACCGAGATGAACTGATAGGGGTTTTTGCCCGAGCCGATCATCGGCACAGGAAGATTCCAGTCGATCAGCCTGAACAGCTTTTCCAGGATACCGAGGCGGCCGGGCCCGATGATCAGGCGCGGGCGAAACAGCGAGATGTTCATGCCGCGCTCGCGCCAATCGGCGGCCAGTTCCTCGGTCTTCTGCTTCGACCAACCATACTCGCCCAGCGGCGCCACTGGATGCTCTTCGGTCATCGGATGGGTCACGGTGTGGCCGTAGATCATGTCGGTGGTGTAGTGGACCAGCTTCGGCGCCGCGGCGTGATCCATCGCCTTGATGATGTTTTCGGTGCCGAAATAGTTCACCGGGAAGAAGAAGTCGTGGCGCTTGGCCCGAACCTGCAGCGGCGACAGCATCTTGGCCGAGAGGTTGTAGACCATGTCGTCGGCCTTGATGCTGACAGCGGCGATCGAGGCCGGGTCGGTCACGTCGCAGTGGACAAAGCGTACGTTGCGGTAATGCGCCAGGTCGCTCTTGACGATATCGGCAACGACAACCTCTTCGCCGTCGGCAATCAGTTTGGGCGCAAGATGACGACCGACGAAGCCGTCGCCTCCGAAAATGATGTGTCTCATCGCAAAAGCTCGCTTGTCTTGGTGGGTTCGGTAGAGACCGCGGCGACAACTTCGCCATGGTCGCGGCCGCTCTGGGCGATCAGCACTGTGCCGACGCAAATGAAGGCGATGCCGGCGATGCGCCAGGCATTCAGGTCTTCATGGAAGACGTAATAGGCAAACACCGCGACCGCGACATAGGCCAGGCTGAGGAAGGGATAGGCGAAGCTGAGTTCGACCTTCGACAGCACATAGAGATGCGATGCCATCGAGATGACGAAGGTCAGTAGGCCCGCGAAGACCCAGGGGCTGAAGACGATCTGCAGGATCTTGATCAGCGGATTGGTGCCCTCGAAAGAAATTGGTCCAAGCGACATCATACCTTGCTTGAGCATCAACTGTGCCGCCGCATTGGTCATCACTGTGAAAAGGATGAAGATAATATATTTCATTGCTTTCTCCGTCCTTCGCACAACCTATCGAAAAGCTCCTGATATTCTGTGAAGCTTTCCAAGCAATTTGAACTTTTCCGCGCTTCTCTAACAAGCGCCGTTAGCCTATTCGGCCGCTTGCGCCGTCTCGCCATTGCGCCCACCCAGCCGGCCGGCGGTGCGTGCCCAGAAATCGGACATGAATGCCGGATCGCGCATCGCTTCGAGCCGCTGCCAGTCCGGGAACGAAGCGGCGAATGTCTCGGCCGACATGCGCGCGTCCTTGTAGGGATTGACCGCGCCCCCCGCCGCAATGGTGATCCGGTCGAGTTCGGCAAGCAGTTCCAGCGTACGCCGGCCACGGTTCGGAAAATCCAACGTCAGCGTGTAGCCGGGGCGCGCGAAGGACAGCAGTGCCGGCGAGCGCTGGCTGCCAAAGCGCTTGAGCACCGTCAGGAACGAGCCCTGCCCGGCGCATCGCGCCGCCGCCAGCAACGCCGGAATGGTCTCGCGGGCTACAGCCTCAGGCACGACGCTCTGGTGCTGGTACAGACCGGCCGGACCGTAGAGCCGGTTCCAGTCGGCGACACCGTCGAGCGGAAAGAAGAACTTCTGGTAGCCCGCCTGACTTTCCGTCAGGCGGCCGCGCCGCCAGCCATAGGCGGCGTTGAAGAGCTTCAGGAACGGCCGGTTGAGCAAGGTCAGCGGCGGCTGGAACGGCACCGACAGTGTTGCTGTGCCGCGCTCTGCCGTCCGCGTGCCATAGGCCGCATGATTGCCCGAAAGCAGCAAACCGCGCCCGGTGTGCTTGCCGCCGGCCATCTGGTCGATCCAGGCCACCGCATATTCATTGTCGCGGTCGGCGGCCTCGGCGAGATCGAAATATTCGCCGAGATTGCCGAACGGCTTGACCGTCTCGGCGATGTCGAGCGACGCCACCCGCATCAGGCGGATGGCAGCGGACAGGATGATGCCGGTCAGCCCCATGCCGCCGATGGTCGCCCAGAACAGCCGGGCATTCTCCGCCGCCGAGCAGGCATAGGTGCGCCCGTCAGAGCGCAGCAGTGTCAGGCGCTCGACATGACAGCCAAAACTGCCGCGACGGTGGTGGTTCTTGCCATGCACGTCATTGGCGATGGCGCCGCCGAGCGTGACGAATTGAGTGCCTGGAACAACTGCCGGGAAAAACCCATGTGGGGCGGCATAGGCGATGATGTCAGCCAGCATCACGCCGGCCTCGGCTTCGATCAGGCCGGTCTCGGCATTGAACGAAACGACGCGCTTGCGTGGCCGCATGTCGACGACGGCACCGGCGCTGTTCTGGCAACTGTCGCCATAGCTGCGGCCATTGCCATAGGCGAGAAGCGACCCGGCACGTGCCGTCCCGCCGGACATCAGCCTTGTTGCCTCGGCGATGTCGACGACCTGGCTTGCGCCCGCATTGGCGCGGCCAAAGCTCTGGTAGTCAGCCAGTCCCACGCTCACAGTCCCGCCACCACGAGCAGCACCGCGCCGGCGAAAACGACGATCTGGCTGCGCCAGTCGCGGATGATGAAGACGACCGGGTCGTCATGCAGTTCGTCGCGGCGCGCCAGGATCCAGATGCGCATGGTGAGATAGAGCACGATCGGTGCCAGCGGCCATACCATCCAGGGGTGTTCGTAGAGCTCACGCACCGCGCTGCTGTCGATGTAGAGCGCCAGGACCAGCGCCGAGGAAAACGCCGAAGCCATGCCGGCCTGGGCGACGACTTCCTGGTCCTCGATGCGGTAGCCGCGCCCGGCGATACGCTCGCCAACACTGAGGCTGGAGGAGCGTAGCTCGACATAGCGCTTCACCAGCGCCAGCGACAGGAAGAAGAAGATCGAAAAAGCGAGCAGCCAGAACGACACGTCCACGCCGGTGGCGGCAGCACCGGCCAGGATGCGCAGCGTATAGAGCCCCGCAAGCGTCAGCACGTCGAGCAGCAGCATGCGCTTGACCGAAAGCGAATAGGCGGTTGTTGCCACGAGATAGACCAGCAACACGCCGGCGAATTCGATTGTCGTGAAGGCTGCCGTGGCAAGGCTGATGACGAGTAGGATCGCGACCGACGCCAGTCCGAACGGGATTGACAGCCTGCCGCTGGCGAACGGCCGTTCGCGCTTGGTCGGATGCGCCCGATCCAGCGCCAGGTCGAAGAAATCGTTGACGATGTAAATGGCCGAAGCGGCAGCGCTGAACGAGATGAACGCCAGGATCGCTGGCACCAGCATCTCGGTATTGAAATATTTGTGCGCCAGCACCAGCGGCACGGCGATCAGCACGTTCTTGAGCCACTGGTGGACGCGCAACATCTTGCGCACGGTGCGCAGGTCGGACTTCGGCGTCTCGATCAGTTCGGACTGGTGCCTCGCCTGCCAGCGCGCGGCGGCGCGATCGGGCGCAACGACGATCGCATCGCGCGCCGCATCGAACACCTTGAGGTCGTGGCGGCTGTTGCCAGCATAGTCGAAGCCGCCGTCGCCATAGGCTTCCACCAGCGCCTTGCGCTTGCGTTCGGCAGTCAGGTTTTCACCGCCGTCGCTGGCGAGTACCGCGTCGAACAGGCCGAGATGGCGTGCAATGGCTTCGGCAAACTTGCGTGGCGTGCCGGTGGCAAGGACGAGCTTGCGGCCATTGGCCTGCTCTTCGCGCAGGCGTTTCAGCACTTCCGGCCGGTAAGGCAAGGTTGCCGGGTCGATGTCGACCGCTGCCGCAATTGCCTGCTTGAGACGCGCGGGCCCCTTGAGCAGCCAGAACGGCACCATGAAGATGGTGAGCGGATTCTTCTTGAGAAGGGCGAACAGTCCCTCCCACAACAAATCGCTGGCGATCAGCGTGCCGTCGAGATCGACCGCCAGTGGTACAGCCTTGTTGTCTGAACGCGCATCCATCAAACTGCCTGCCCTGCCCCTTGCCGGACGGCGTGAACCTTCCGGACCCCTTGCCGCTATAACGAGGGACCGGGTTCCGGATGGTTAAGGTCGAGGCCGAATGCTAAACGAGCACCAGTCATTTCGCTAGTCATGCTTAAGCAGACGTTAGCAGAATGCAGAAAAGGCCGAGCAGATGCCCGGCCTTTTCGATCATTAGCCAGCGCGTTGGCCAGCTTTACTTGATGCGGGCGACGCCGCCCGAAATCTCTACTGTTTCACCACCGGTCAGCGCTTCGCGGTCGCCATTGGGCAAGGTCACGAAGCAGCCACTCGAACAGAACTCGACCGTTTCGCCGGCGGCAAGGGAAAGCTCCGTCTTGGAACCACCTTCCGTGACGATCAGGGTCCGCGGTTCGGCATCGAGGTTTACCGCGCTTGCAGCATGCGCAGCACCCGACATTGCCAGGACCAGCACGCCTGCGGCGACAAGAAACCTTTTCATTAGCACTCGGTGTTTCCACCGCCCCTGTTCATCTCTGCAAGGCATTTTCGCCGTTTGCATGGGAGCTTATATGAGTTTGAAGCTGAACGGCAACTGAATGCCTTGTTCATGCCATAATTGGCCAATGGGCCTTGCCGTCATTCCGGATCGGGCTTTTTGGACCTTCCAGGCTTGCGGCCGGCCGCGGCTTGAGCCGCGCGCTTGCTGCGCGCTTCCTCGAGTTCAGCCACCTGAGCCTCGACCTGTTCGTCGTCGGCAGGCCATTTTTCGGCCGGCTTGACGTCATGCGCACGGGCCGTCGAAGGGATGGCGATGTTCTCGCGTTCGAACGCTTCAAGCACGGCGAAGCGGACATCGTTCTGGACGGTGTTGCTGCCGAGGAGGTCGGCCAGGAAGAACCGCATCTCGAACTCCAGTGCCGCCGGGCCGAAATTGGCGAAGAGCACGAAAGGCTCCGGGTTCTTCAGCACCATCGGATGCGATCGCACGATGTCGAGCATGATCTCGTGGGCCCGCTTGGCGTCTGAATCGTAGGCAACGCCGATCTTTATGTCGACGCGTCCGAGCTTATTGCGGTGGGTCCAGTTGCCGACCGCGCTGTTGATCAGGTCCGAATTGGGCAGGATCACCGACTGGCGCTGGAAGGTTTCGATCTCGGTGGCGCGCACGCTGATCTTCTTGACCGTGCCCGACACGGCACCCGCGACGATCCAGTCGCCGACCTTGAACGGCCGCTCGGCAAGAAGGATCAGGCCCGAAACAAAGTTCGACACCACATTCTGCAAGCCGAAACCGATACCGAGGGAAAGCGCACCGGCAACGAGCGCGAGGTTGGAAAGGTCGATGCCGGCAGCCGAAACCGCGATCAGTCCGGCGATCGCCACGCCGGCATAGCCGACGGCGAGACGGATCGAATTGCGCACGCCGGCGTCGACCTTGCCGCGCGCCATGACCGAGCCGTCGAGCCAGCCCTGGAACCAGCGCGTCACGAAATAACCGACGGCAAACACCATGACGCCCGACAAAAGGCCGGCGGGCGAGAAGGTGAGGCTGCCGATCTGGAAGCCTGAGCCGATACGGTAGAGCCAGGTGATCATGTCGCCGGGCTGGAATCCCCAGGTAAACAGGATCAGCGGCACGCCGACGATCAAAACGATCAGGTTGATGACCATGCTGGCGACGAGGCCAAGCTGGTCGAGCGTCGCATCGTCGAGAGTGAACATCCGCTTGATGCGCCGGCCAACCGTCGTCTTGATGAATGCATCTTCCTCGTTGATCGCCTGTGACGACAGGAAGCCGATATACATGGTCGCCAGGATCGTGCCGGTAATGACGATCTGCTGCGACACGAAACGCGCAAGCCCGATGTAGCCCAGCAGCGCCGCAGCGATCGTGACGCCGCCAAGGGTAAGCACGATGTAGCGGAAGAGGCGCGGCCACGGCTTCGGATGGCCTTCTTCGTCAACGAACGGCTTGACCAAGCCGATCAGGATCACCAGCACGCCGATCACCACCGTCGAAGTCAGCGCCTCGCCGACGGTCAACGCCAGCGGCGATCCCATCACCCGGTAGACCGAGCTCAGGAAATAATCGAGGCCGGTGAAGAAGGCGGTCGCCGTGATCAGCAGCATCAGCCAGCGCGCCGCGCCGCTTTCGACCGGGATCAGCCGCCATTTGGGTAGCCTGGGCGACAGCACGGCCATGCCAAGGCGCGACACGAAAAAGACGATGGCAATGACGTAGAACAGCGACCACAGCATCGCGCCGATGTCGCCGCGCAGCACCTCGAAATAGTCGAACAGGTAGTAGGTGACGCCAAGGAACACGACCAGCGCCGTCGACTGCATGAAGGTCGACCAGAAGGCGACCGAAAGCCTGCTGAGGTAGGACGGCTCCTCTACCCTGCCGTCGGGCTCGAACATCCGCCCGAACATGCGCCGGCCGCCGATGATGATGACCGCTGCCGCGCCTAGTGCGAAGAACGTGGCCGCGAGCATCGACTGGAGCTTGAAGCTGGAAACGAAACGAACCCACGATGCGACTGTGCGATAAAGGTCATTCATCTCCGTCTTGAAGGCGTCGACGACCTCCGATCCCAGAGCGAAATTGATCTGGTAGCGCTTGGTCAGCAGATTCTGGAACAGGTCACGGCGTATCTCGGTAATCTGGCTGATCAGCTTGTCGATGCGGATCGACAGGTTCTCGGCAACGCCGAGCACGGCATTGATTTCGGTTTTCTCCGCGTTCAGCTTCTCGCGCTCGCTGGTCACGACAGCGGGCTCGGCCGGCTGGCCCTCGGGCGGCGGCTTGCCAAGCTGCTCCAGCCGGGTGTTGATCTCCGTCAGTCGTGGACGGAAAGCGACGCCGCTTTGCAGCAGTTCACGCGACAGTTGCTCGAGCTGCAGGCGGATTTCGACGAGACCGGCATCGTCTTCGGCACTCAGCTCCATTTTCTTCTGCAGCGCGTCGGTCTTGGCGGCAAGGCTGGAGATGACCTCCTGCTGGTCTGAGACGACACCTGCCGGCGCTTTGCCGACATCCTGCGCTGCGGCCTGCGCCACAAGCACGGCCATGAAGATGAACAGGGTGGCAGCAATGCGCCGGGCTGTAGAAAAAAGCATGATTTGTCAGCGACTCACGGCCTGATTGCCGAATGAAAAGGCAAGCTATTGATAAAGACGCGCATCCTGCCGGGCAAGCCGATGCGCACTGGCCCATGGGAAAGTCGGCCTGACGAAAAACAATGGCGGAATATTGGCTTGATCGAAGCGAAGCTGCCTGTAGTGTCCCCGCGCAGCCTGAAGGATGACATGAAGTATGGCGGAATATTCGGCCTTTTCGCTTCTCAAGAACGCGCTCAGCGGCAACCGTGACTGGAAGCCGGCATGGCGCAAGCCGAGCCCCAAGGCCTCTTATGATGTCATCATCATCGGCGGTGGCGGCCACGGACTGTCGACGGCCTATTACCTCGCCAAGGAGTTCGGCATCACAAATGTTGCCGTGCTGGAAAAGGGCTATCTCGGCTCCGGCAATGTCGGCCGCAACACCACCGCCGTCCGCTCCAACTACCTGTTGCCGCAGAACACGCGCTTCTACGAACACTCGATGAAGATGTGGGAGAACCTCTCCCATGACCTCAACTACAACGTCATGTTCTCGCAGCGCGGCGTGCTGAACCTCGCCCACACGCCCGGCCAGCTCGACGATCTCGCCCGCAAGGGCAATGCCATGCGCCACCTTGGCGTCGATGCCGAACTGATGACACCAGTCGAGATCGGCCGCCGTGTTCCCGGGCTCGATATGTCGCAACAGGCGCGATTCCCGATCTATGGCGGGCTGATGCAGGAACGCGCCGGCACCGCCCGCCACGACGCGGTCGCCTGGGGCTATGCCCGTGGTGCTGACCGCCGCGGTGTCGACATCATCGAAAATTGCGAAGTCACCGGTTTCCTGCGCGACGGCGACCGGGTCACCGGCGTCTCGACCAGTCGCGGCGATATCCGCGCCAAGAAGGTTGCCGTCGCCGTCGCCGGCAGCACCGGGCGGGTGATGCAGCTTGCCGGCATCGACCGCATGCCGATCGAGAGCCATGTCCTGCAGGCTTTCGTGTCGGAATCGCTGAAGCCGTTCCTCGACACCGTGCTGACCTTCGGCATGGGCCACTTCTATGTCGGCCAGTCCGACAAGGGCGGTCTCGTCTATGGCGGCGACCTCGACGGCTACAATTCCTACGCCCAACGCGGCAGCCTGCCCATCGTCGAGGAAGTGATGAGCGAGATGCTGGCGCTGTTCCCTTCGCTGGCACCCGTGCGCGTGCTGCGCTCATGGGGCGGGGTCTGCGACATGTCGATGGATGGCTCGCCGATTATCACCACCGGCCCCTTGCCCGGCATGTATCTCAATTGCGGCTGGTGCTACGGCGGCTTCAAGGCAACGCCTGCCTCCGGCTTCTGCTTTGCCCACACCATCGCCAAGGACGCACCGCATGAGTTCAACGCGCCCTTCACGCTCGACCGTTTCAGC
The DNA here is from genome assembly GCF_014863355.1 of Aminobacter carboxidus. Classification (GTDB taxonomy): domain Bacteria; phylum Pseudomonadota; class Alphaproteobacteria; order Rhizobiales; family Rhizobiaceae; genus Aminobacter; species Aminobacter carboxidus. The sequence continues at coordinate 124,964 of NZ_JACZEP010000007.1, forward strand.
CGTGGCACCGTCATCGACGACAAGGGCCAGGGTCCGACGCCACGGATGCATTAGGGGCCTGATGTCATGTTGATCACCTGCCCCTATTGCGGCCCGCGCGACGTCTCCGAATTCGCCTACCAGGGCGACGGCAACCGCACCCGCCCCGATCCGGCTTCGACCGATTCCGAGGCGTGGAACGCCTATGTCTATGATCGGCTGAACCCGGCTGGCATTCACAACGAGATCTGGCAGCACGCCGGCGGCTGCCGCGTCCATCTCGCTGTCGTCCGCGACACGCTCACCCATGAAATCTCAAGCGTGCGCTTTGCACGCGAACATGGGACACCGACGCACAGCCGACGCAACCATGGAGCCAAGGCATGAGCCCGCGCCGCACACCATCGGGCGGCCGCGTCAACAGGCTGCGCACCATCCGCTTCACCTTCGACGGCACGGCCTATACCGGCCACCAGGGCGACACGCTGGCTTCGGCGCTGCTTGCCAACGGGGTTTCGTTGTTCGGCCGCTCGTTCAAGTACCACCGTCCGCGCGGGGTGCTGACATCAGGCGTCGATGAGCCAAACGCCCTGGTGACGGTTTTGCGTGGCGAGGTGCGCGAGCCGAACATTCCCGCCACGATGGTCGAGATCCATGACGGCCTCACCGCCGTCAGCCAGAACCGCTTTCCCTCGCTCGCCTACGACGTCAGCGCCGTCAACCAGCTCGGCGGCAAGTTCATCTCCGCCGGCTTCTACTACAAGACCTTCATGGGTCCGGTGATCGGCCCGCTCAAGGGCACCCGCTTCTGGATGCTCTGCGAAAAGATCATCCGCCGCGCCGCCGGCCTCGGCCGCGCCGGCCACGCGCCCGATCCGTCGCGTTATGAGCGCATGAACGCCTTCTGCGACGTGCTTGTCGTCGGCTCCGGGCCCGCCGGCCTTGCCGCCGCCCACGAGGCTGCCCAATCGGGCGCTCAGGTCATCCTGGCCGAGCTCGATCCATGCTTCGGCGGCTCGGCCAACTGGTCGGGCGAGACGATCGACGGCGAGCCCGCCGCAACCTGGGCATCCGACGTCGTCGGCGAACTCAAGACCCATGACAATGTCCGCCTGCTCAAGCGCACCACCGTCTGGGGCTATTATGACGGCAACACGCTGGCCGCCGTCGAACGTGTCAGCGACCACAAGGACACGCCCGCCAAGGGTGCGCCGCGCCACCGCCACTGGACCATCCGGGCAAGGAAGGTCGTGCTCGCCACCGGTGCCTTCGAACGGCCGCTGGTTTTCCCCGGCAACGACCGACCGGGCGTGATGATGGCCAGTGCCGCGATGCGCTATGCCAACCAGTATGGCGTGCTGCCGGGCGAAAAGATCGCCGTTTTGGCCAACAATGACAGCGCCTATCGCGCCATGGCGGCTTTGGCCAAGGCCGGTGCGAGGATCATCGCCATCGCCGACCTGCGCCAGGATGTTTCCGCTGCCTGCCGCAAGCTTGCCAATGATGCCGGCGCGGAACTTTTGACCGGCCATGCGGTGATCAGCACCGAAGGCGGCAAGAAGCTGTCCGGCGTCAAGCTGGCCCCGTTCTCCGCCACGTCAGGTGTGTCGACGGGCAACGCCCGCGATATCGGCGCAGACTGCCTGATCGTTTCGGGCGGCTGGTCACCGACAATCCACCTCGCCAGCCAGGCGGGCGCGCGGCCGGTCTGGAGCGACGACCTGCAGGCCTTCCTGCCGCCCGAGACCGGCAAGGGCTGGATCGGCGCCGGCGCCTTCAACGGCAACTTCTCGACGGCCGAAGCAATCTCCGAGGGTTTCGCCGCCGGGCGCAACGCCGCAGGCCAGCCGGCGCTCGAAACCACCGCCTTGCCCGACATCGAGCCCGCGCCGCTTGATCCCAATCCCGCGCCGGTCTTCGAGATCAAGGCCAAGGGCAAGGCCTTTGTCGACTTCCAGCATGACGTGACAGCGGACGATGTCCGCCTCGCTCACCTCGAAGGCTTCGTCTCGGTCGAGCACCTCAAGCGCTACACCACACTCGGCATGGCTACCGACCAGGGCAAGGGCTCCAACGTACCCGGCCTCGCCATCATGGCAGAGGCCCTGGGCAAGCCGATCCCCGAGGTCGGCACGACACGCTTCCGCCCACCCTACGCACCTGTCTCCGTCGGTGCGCTGGCCGCCGAACGTTTCGGCGACCTCAAGCCGGAGCGTCTCACGCCGATGCACGACTGGCACCTGGAAAACGGCGCGACGATGTATTCGGCCGGCCTGTGGTTCCGCCCAATGATCTATGGCGGCCCGGGCGAGACGATCGAGCAGGCCTATGTCAGGGAAGCGCAGGCAACCCGCGAGACCGCCGGCATTGTCGACGTCTCGACGCTCGGCAAGATCGCCGTCCAGGGGCCGGACGCCGCCGAGTTCCTCGACCGCGTCTATTCCAACGTCTTTTCGACCTTGCCGGTCGGCAAGGCGCGCTACGGCCTGATGCTGCGCGAGGATGGCCTGGTGTTCGACGACGGCACCACCTGGCGGCTCGGCGAACACGATTTCCTGATGACCACGACCACGGCTAATGCCGGCAAGGTCATGCAACATCTCGAATATTTCCTCGATGTCGTCTGGCCGGACCTCAAGGTGCACCTGACCTCGGTCACCGACCAGTGGGCGGGCGCTGCGATCGGCGGTCCCAAGGCGCGGGAAATCCTGGCGTCATGTGTCACCGGCACCAAGGTCGACAACGAGGCGCTGCCTTTCATGGGCATTGTCCATGGCGAGATTTCGGGTGCGCCCGTCATGATCTGCCGCCTGTCCTTCTCCGGCGAGATGGCCTTCGAGGTCTATTCCGGCGCCGGCCACGGCACCCATGTCTGGGAAGCGCTGATCGAGGCCGGCAGGCCTTTCGACATGGTGTCCTACGGGCTCGAGGCGCTCGGCACGATGCGCATCGAGAAGGGCCACGTCACCGGCGCCGAGATCGACGGCCGCACCTCGGCGCGCGACCTGCATCTCGGCTGGATGCTGTCGAAGAAAAAGCCTTTCATCGGCTCGGCCATGATGGACCGCGAAGGACTTTCCGCCTCGGGCAGGCTCGAACTCGTCGGCCTGATCTCACTCGACAACCGACCGCTCAGCGGTGGCGCTCACATCGTCGAGGAGGTTGACGCCGCCAATCCGCACGGATCGCTCGGCCACATCACCGCCGCCTGCTTCTCGCCGGCGCTCGGCAAGTACATAGCACTGGCGTTGGTATCAGGCGGCAAGGCGCGCTATGGCAAGCGCGCCCACATCTCCGACCCGTTGCGCAACCGCTTCGGCCCGGTCGAGATCGTCAGCCACCACTTCTTCGATCCCGAAGGGAAACGCATGCATGGGTGAGCAGCTTTCACCGCTCGAACCGATCTTCCGGCCCGGCTCGCACGGCAATTTCGTCGACGGCGTCGGTGTGACTCTGTCCGAGATCGCACCCGGCTCGATCGTCCAGTTGGCCGCCTGGCCGGGCGAGGAAAAGAAGCTGATGGCTGCCATCGGCTCCGTCACCGGCCTCAAGCTGGCCGATGGCGCAGGCGCCGGCGCCTCGTCCGACCGCTACGCCGCCTTCGGCTTCGCTCCCGGAAAATTCCTGGTATCAGACGCTTCAGAGGGTCTTGCCACAACCTTTGCCGGCAAGGTCGCCGCGGCAACCGGCACGGTCACTGACCTGTCGCATGGACGCACGGCGATCCGAATTGCCGGTCCAAGGTCCGAATGGGTCCTGGCAAAGCTTTTTGCCGTCGACTTCTCGTTGCCTGCCTTTTCAGTCGGCTCCGGCATTTCGACCACACATCACGACGTCTTCACCCAGATCCAGCGCAGCGGCCCCGACAGCTTCGACCTCTACGTCTTCCGCTCCTTCGCCCGTTCGTTCTGGAAGATGCTGTGCCATGCTTCAGACGAAGTCGGCTACGAGGTCAGGTAACCTCGGCAGACTGCACGCCCCAGGCGGCATTCTGCAGCACGATGCGATAGCCGTCCTCATCCTCAAAGGTCACGCCCCGCCTGTCCCAGTAGGGATTGAAGGACAGCACTGGCTGATAGCCATGTGCCTTCATGCGCGCGATCGCAGCCTGCCAGTCGTCGGTGTCGGGCAAGTAGAACACGACGAGATTGTCTTGCGTCGGCGCCCTGCCAGCATCGTGGCCATCGGCGCGGGTGAACTCGAAATGGTGCGCCTCATCAGGCTTGCCGAGCATCACGCCATCGAAACCGTCATGGTTCTCGAAGCGGGCGAGTTCGTCGAGCCCGAGCCCGTCGCGGTAGAAGCGAAGGATTGCCTCGAGGTCGTTGGTGGGCCGCGCCACGCGCAGGACGACGTTCTGTTTCATGGTCTCTCTCCCTGGGTCGAGCCTAGCCTGCCTTCGCAGCACTTGCCCACTGGGTGACGACGAGCCCGGCGACGATCAGCACGAGACCGGCAACCCTGGCCATGCTGGCCGGGCGCTGGACAAAGCCCATCAGCCCGAAATGGTCGATGACGAGCGAGGCCATCATCTGCCCGCCTATGACGGCGACTATGAAGCTCGCTGCCCCCATCTTCGGCGCCAGCAACAGCGCCGCCGTGACATAGACCACGCCCGCGGCGCCGCCGATCCAGACCCACCAGGGACCTGTCGCGGCTGCGGCCGCGAAGGCAGGCATGGGCACCTTGAACGCCAGCATGACAGGAACTGCCAAGGCAACGCTGACGGCCAGCGAGACCATCGTGGCCCAGAGCGGATGGCCGAGCAGCCGCCCGAGCATGGCATTCGCGCCGGCCTGAAACGGGATGGCCGCACCTGCAACCAGTGCCGCGGCGAGCAGGGATGAACCGAAATTCGGCATGGAGTGTCTCCTTGTTTGCCGAGGCAGTAGGGTATCCAAAACTCATATGGAAATTCACAATTCACACCTGCACTATGCACCACATGAATAAACTAGCTGGCATCGACCTCAACCTGCTCGTCGTGCTCGACGCGCTTCTGGCGGAACGCCATGTCTCGCGCGCTGCCGTCCGGCTGAACAAGAGCCAGCCGGCGGTCAGCCATGCGCTTGGCCGTCTCCGCCAACTTCTGGACGATCCGCTGCTGGTCCGGCACGGTGGCGCGCTACAGCCGACCGTACGCGCGCTGGAGATTGCGCCGCAGCTCGCCGAGGCGCTGGAACGCATGCACGATCTGCTCGCCCCGAGCGGCTTCGATCCGGCTACGGCACGCCGCAGCTTCCGCCTCGCAATGTCCGACTATGGCGCCACCGTCGTTTTGCCGCGCCTGCTGCCGCTTTTGCGCCAGCGCGCGCCAGGCGTCGATCTCCAGGTCAGCCAGGCCGGCCGCGAAGCCATGGCGGCACAGGTCATGGACGGCGAGGTCGACATAGCGATCGGCGTTTTCCATGCGCTCGACAAAGCCGTCCGGCGGCAGCGGCTGTTCGAGGAGGACTATGCCTGCCTGGCCGACGCCACTTTGCTGGGCAAAGCGGCTGGAATGGACATTGCCGCCTATCTCCAACGGCCCCATGCGCTCGTTGCGCTGCGCGCCGACCTCGAAAGCGAGATCGACGTGGCATTGGCCGCCGCCGGGCACAAACGGCGCATCGCACTGGTGCTGCCGCATTGGGGCGTCGCCCCCGGGCTGATCGCCGGAACCGATCTGGTGCTCACCATCGCGCGCCGCCTGCACCCGGCAGTGCCAGCAGCAAGCGGCCTCGCCGCCTTCGATCCGCCCTTCGCAATCCCGTCCTTCGCGTTCGAGCAGATCTGGCATAATCGGCGCGACGGCGACGCGGCGCATCAATGGCTGCGCGAGACGATTTCAGGCCTGTTCGAAAGCTGACCGTGCTTGCCGTAACCGAAGATGAGCCGATGAATTAAAGTCATTGCTGCCTGAATGGCAGGCGCATATCGGCATGTGAAGCTACCGCGTCATGGCAACTATCGTGGCCGCATCAGGCTTTCGGCAACATTGAGGGCGGGGGATGCCGACGCCGGGTCGATCTGGATGCGTGTCGACAAGTCCGAAGGCGAGGTCCTGCAGTTCGACAACATGATGACGCGGGAAGAGACCGGCGCGCTCAGGGGCTCGACCGATTGGCTGGAGCGCAGCATCGTACTCGATGTGCCGGCTGAAGCCGCGAGCATCCATTATGGACTGCTCCTGCAGGGGTATGGCCGCGTCGCGGCGCGATCACTGCGCATGGAAAGCGTCGACAAGACCGTCAGACCAACCCCGCAGCGCCGAAGCCACTTGGCTCGCCCCACCAATCTCGACTTCGGGGTCAGCGGACCGACGGCCTGACCGATCCCTGCCGGCGCTGTTGGCGGCGCCGGCATTGTCGGGCCTATTTCAGGAACTGCACCCACTCGTCGAGCGGTGCGCGATCGGTGCGAAACGTGCTCTCCGGCTTCGACGTGTCTTCGTGGCCGAGCGCCATGCCGCAGACCACGACCTCTTCTTCCGGAATGCCAAGCACCGGCCTGATCTGGCGGTGGTAAGGTGCGAACGCCGCCTGCGGGCAGGTGTGCAATCCCCTTGCCCGTGCCGCGATCATGATGTTCTGCAAGAACATGCCGTAATCGATCCAGGAGCCCTGGTTGAGCCTGCGGTCGATGGTGAAGATCATGCCGACGGGTGCGTCGAAGAACACGAAGTTGCGGTCGTGCTGGGCGCGCATGCGGTCGACGTCGCGACGGCCAATGCCAAGCACGCCGTAGAGGCCGAATCCGTTGGCGCGCCGGCGTCCCAGATAGGGCTCGAAGAACTGGTCCGGGTAATATTTGTACTCGTCCCAGACCGCCTTTTCGGCGCGCACGCCGGAATTCAGGATGGCGTCGCCGATGCCGCGCAGCGTCTCGCCCGAGGTCACATAGACCTTCCATGGCTGCATGTTGGTGCCCGAAGGCGCGCGCGCGGCAACGTCGAGGATGTCGCGGATAACACTGTCCTCGACGGGCGTCGGCAAGAAAGCACGCACCGAGCGGCGCGAGATGATTGCCTCGTCAACGATATCGGTCTCATCGTAGTGCTGCGGTTTTTGGTCCGGTGCCAGCATCAGCTGTCCCTATGGCATCGCTATTATCGGATCGCCCCTCACCGCCCGTCCGAAACCGAGCCTTTGCACTCTCTCCCGGAGTCTCGCAAGAGAAACTTGCTCGACCATGAAAATGGGCTTGAATTTTTCACCGCGATACCATCTCATGAAATTCTACGGTAAAATTTCACGAGGCCACATTTGAGTCCCAATGCAACAGTCACGCTGCGCAATGAAGGCGACGTCGCCAGCGATGTGCTCGCCAATGATCTGCGCGCGCTACGCAAGTCGCGCAGGCTGACGCTGGCCGAGATCGCCCTCAAGCTTGGCCGCTCTGTCGGCTGGGTCAGCCAGGTCGAGCGCGGGCTGTCGACGCCGTCGATCGGCGACCTCAGGGCCTTTGCCGAACTGTTCGGCGTGCCGATCAGCCTGTTTTTCGCGCATGAAGCGACCAACGAGGTCGAACGCGGCGTCGTGGTCCGCTCGGGGCGCCGGCGCACGCTCGGCAGCAGCGAATCCGGCCTGGTCGAAGAGCTTTTGTCGCCCGACCTTGGCGGCAGCTTCGAGATGCTGCGCTCGATCTTCGCGCCCGGCGCCGGCATGGCCAAGCCGGTGACGCGCCCCACCGAAGAGGCCGGTTATGTCGTCTCCGGCGGCTTCGACATCGAGATCGACGGCACCTGGCACAGCCTGGGCGAAGGCGACAGTTTCCGCTTCGACCACAAGCCGTTCCGATGGCGCAACCCCGGCTCGGTGCCGGCGGTGGTCATCTGGGTCGTGGCGCCACCGGTCTACTGATCGCGTTTTTGGGAGGAAAACATGGCTGAGTTGCCGAGCACGGCGCGCGTGGTGATCATCGGCGGAGGCGCGGTCGGCGTCTCCTCGCTCTATCACCTTGCTAAAGCGGGCTGGACCGACTGCGTGCTGCTCGAAAAGAACGAGCTGACCTCCGGCTCGACCTGGCATGCAGCCGGCAACGTGCCGACTTTCTCGTCGTCATGGTCGCTGATGAACATGCAGCGCTATTCGACAGAGCTTTATCGCGGGCTGGCGGCCGAGGTCGACTACCCGATGAACTATCACGTCACCGGTTCGATCCGCCTCGCTCATACCAGCGAGCGCATGCAGGAGTTCCAGCGCGCCAAGGGCATGGGCCGCTACCAAGGCATGGACATCGACGTCATCGGCCTCGACGAGATCAAACGCCGCTATCCCTTCATCGAGACACACGACTTGAAGGGCGCGCTCTACGATCCCAGTGACGGCGACATCGACCCGGCGCAGCTGACCCAGGCGCTGGCCAAGGGCGCGCGCGACATGGGCGCGAAGATCATCCGCTTCTGCCCTGTCATTTCCGTCCGCCGCGACAAGGACGAATGGGTCGTTTCGACCGAAAAGGGCGAGATCCGCTGCGAAAAGGTGGTGAATGCGGCCGGCTATCGCGCCGCCGAAGTGGGAAAGATGTTCGGCCGCGACGTGCCGATGATGGTGATGAGCCACCAGTACATCCTGTTCGACGAAATCCCCGAACTCGCCGCATGGTCGCGGGAAGCAGGCCAAAAGCTGCCGCTGCTGCGCGACGTCGACACCTCCTACTATCTCCGCCAGGAGAAGAACGGCATGAATCTCGGCCCCTATGAGCGCAACTGCCGCGCCCATTGGGCAACGCCCGACGACCAGATGCCTGATGATTTCTCCTTCCAGCTCTACCCCGACGATCTCGAGAGGCTGGAATGGTATCTCGACGACGCCGTCCGCCGCGTGCCGATCCTCGGCACCGCCGGCCTATCCAAGGTCATCAACGGACCGATCCCCTACGCCCCCGACGGCAACCCGCTGATCGGCCCGATGCCCGGCGTGCCCAACGCCTTCGAGGCCTGCGTCTTCACCTTCGGCATCGCCCAGGCCGGCGGCGCCGGCAAGGTGCTGGCCGAATGGGTCACCCGGGGCGAGACCGAATGGGACATGTGGTCCTGCGACCCGCGCCGTTTCACGTCGTTTGCCTCAGCGGCCGACTATGCAGTCGCCAAGGGCATGGAGGTCTACGCCCATGAATACGCCATCCATTTCCCGCGCCACGCCTGGCCGGCGGCGCGTAACCGCAAGCTCTCGCCGGTCCACGACCGGATCGCCGCCCTCGGCGCGCAGTTCAACGCCTATAATGGCTGGGAGCGCGCCACCTGGTATGCAAACCCCGGCGACGACACCTCGGAAGCATCGACCCAGACCTTCGTCCGTTCCGGCCCCTGGGAGAAACGCATCCGCGAGGAATGCCTTGCCGTCCGCGATGCCGCCGGCATCCTCGACCTGCCCGGCTTCTCGCGTTTCAACCTCGACGGCCCGGGTGCCGCCGCATGGCTTGAGGCGCAGGTCACCGGCACGGTGCCCAAGGTCGGCCGCATCGGGCTGTGCTATTTCGCCGACGATCACGGCCGCATCGTCACCGAGATGTCGGTTGTCCGCCATTCCGAAGACCTGATGACGCTGATAACCGCCGCCGTCGCCCAATGGCACGACTTCGAATGGCTGAAGTCACACATGCCTGCCGACGCCACCTTCAAGCTCATCGACCGCACCGAGGAATATTCGACCCAGATCCTCGCCGGCCCCAATTCGCGAAAAATCCTGTTCGAGGTCTGCGAGGCGGACCTGTCCAAACCCTGGCTGACGCATCAGGAAACGACCATCGCCGGGCGCTGGGCCAAGCTGGTGCGCGTCTCCTTCGCCGGCGAGCTCGGCTGGGAAATCCACACCAGGGTTGCCGACACCGCCGCTGTCTTCGACGCCATCTGGGCCGCCGGCCAGAGGCACGGGCTAAAACCCTTCGGCATGTTCGCGCTCGACGCGCTACGGCTGGAAAAAGGCTACCGTGCCTGGAAGGGCGATCTGTCGACCGACTACACCATTCTTCAGGGCGGGCTCGAACGCTTCGTCAAATGGGACAAGGCCGACTTCCGCGGCAAGACGGCGCTGCTCAAAGAGAAGCAGCAGGGCACAAAGAAGCGTTTCGCCACGCTTGTCATCGACAATCCCGGCGCATGCGATGCGCCCTACATGTCGACGATCTGGCACAATGGCGCAATTGTCGGTGAGACCACGTCAGGAGGCTGGGGCCACAGGGTGGACAAATCGATCGCGCTGGGCATGCTGCGTGCCGATCTGGCCGTGCCGGGCGTCACCATCGAAGTCGAGATTTTCGGGGAGCGCTTCAGCGCCACGGTCCAGCAGGATAGACCCTTATGGGATCCCGAAAACGAAAGGCTACGCTCCTAATGACACCTCCCTTTTCCGATCGAGGCTTTGGCGCCTTCATGTTCGACATGGACGGCACCATACTGAGCTCGATCGCGTCGACCGAACGCGTCTGGACAGCCTGGGCGATCAAGCATGGCCTCGACGTGGAAACTTTCCTGCCCACCATCCATGGCGTGCGGGCGTTCGAAACCATTTCCAGACTGAACCTTCCCGGCATCGACCTGATGACCGAGATCGAGGAGCTGACCCAGGCCGAATTCGACGACATCGAGGGAATTGAACCCATCCTCGGCGCAGCACACTTCCTCAACGCCCTGCCGGTCGAACGCTGGGCGATCGTCACCTCGGCGCCGCGCCGGCTGGCGCTGCGCAGGCTCGAGGCCGCCGGCTTGCCCGTGCCACCAATCATGGTCACCGGCGAGGATGTCGCCAACGGCAAGCCTGCCCCCGACTGCTTCCTGCTCGGTGCTCAGCGGCTCGGCCACAAGGCGGAGGATTGCCTGGTGTTCGAGGATGCGCCGGCAGGCATTCGCGCGGCGGAAGCCGCTGGCGCGCAGGTGCTGGTCATCACCGCCACCCACAACCATGCCAGCAGCACCCCGCATCCTTCGGTTCCCGGCTATGGCGCGCTGACACCCCGGCTCGACGGCACGAGCAGGCTGACGCTCGCCCGTCTGGCGGCCTTGCAGGATGCAGGAGCCTGAGATGCCGAAACCATCCGCCCGCATCTCCGGCATCGTCCCATCAGGCAAGGACGGCTGGGAAGTGCATTTCGCCGCCATGACACGCAAGCAGGCCGGGGAAGACATCATCATGCTGTCGGTCGGCGACCACGATTTCGATACGCCGTCGGAGACGGTCGAGGCCTGCGTCGACGCTGTGCGCGCCGGCTACCACCACTACACGCAACTGCCCGGCCTGCCGCGCCTGCGTGCCGCCATGGCCAGGATCTCCACGCGCTGCACCGGCGTCGACACCGCACTTTCCGAAATCATCGCCACGCCGGGGGGCCAGGCGGCGCTCTACGCCGCGGTCCAGGCAACGCATGATCCGGGCGACCACGCCGTGGTCGTGGCGCCCTATTACGCCACCTACCCCGGCACCTTCCGTGCCGCCGGCGCCGGCTACACCGTCGTCGAGGCCCACGCATCGGATGGCTTCCAGCCGCGTGCCGAAGAAATCGAGAAGGCGCTGAAGCCCAACACGCGCTCGATACTCATCAACACGCCGAACAACCCGACCGGTGCCGTCTATTCCAGGAAATGCCTGGAGGGCATCGCCGAGCTTTGCATTCGTCGCGACCTCTGGCTCCTCTCCGACGAGGTCTACTGGACACTCGGCGGCGGCGAGCATGTGTCGCCGCGGGCCCTGCCCGGCATGGCCGAGCGCACCCTCATCATCAACTCGATGTCCAAGAGCCACGGCATGACCGGCTGGCGCATCGGCTGGCTCACTGCTCCCGCCGATCTCGTCTCGCTGGTCATCAATCTCAACCTCGTCACCACCTACGGCCTGACCGATTTCGTCAGCCGCGCGGCGATCGAGGCGCTGGAGAACGACTTCGGCGTCGCGCAGATCGCCGCTATCTACGCCGGCCGCCGCTCCCTGTTCGTCGATCAGATGCGCGGGCTGAACAACGTCACCGTGCGCGGCTCGGAAGGCGGCATGTATGTCATGCTCGACGTCAGCGCCATCGAGCCCGACTGCGAGAAATTCGCCTGGGACCTGCTCGAGGCGGAAAAGGTCGCCGTTATGCCGGGCAAGAGCTTCGGCGATGCCGCCACCGGTCACATCCGCATCAGCCTGTGCCAGCCCGACGACGTGCTGAGGGAGGCAGCCGGCCGCCTGAGGCGTTTCGCCAACAGCTATGAGAGGTCTGCCGCATGACCGAAATCCCCGCCCGTGCCCGCGCCGTCATCATTGGTGGCGGTGTGTCCGGCTGCTCCGTCGCCTATCACCTAGCGAAGCTCGGTTGGACCGACATCGTGCTTCTGGAGCGCAAGCAGCTCACATCAGGCACGACATGGCACGCGGCGGGGTTGATCGGGCAGTTGCGCGCCTCGCAGAACATGACCCGGCTGGCGAAATATTCGGCCGACCTCTACGTCAAGCTCGAGGAAGAGACCGGCGTCGCCACCGGCATGCGCCAGGTCGGCTCGATCACCGTCGCGCTGACCGAGGAGCGCAAGCACGAGATCTACCGCCAGGCGTCGCTCGCGCGCGCCTTCAATGTCAACGTGCGTGAGATTTCCCCTGACGAAGTCAAGCAGATGTACCCGCATCTCAATGTCGCCGACGTGGTCGGGGCCGTGCATCTGCCGCTCGACGGACAGTGCGATCCGGCCAACATCGCCATGGCGCTGGCCAAGGGCGCCAGGCAGCGCGGCGCCAGGATCGTCGAGAACGTCAAGGTGTCGAAGGTCCATACAAGGAATGGCCGCGTCTCCGGCGTGTCATGGGCACAAGGCGGCGAACAGGGAACCATCGAGACTGACATCGTCGTCAACTGCGCCGGCATGTGGGCGCGCGAGCTTGGCGCCCGGAACGGCGTCACCGTCCCACTTCACGCCTGCGAGCACTTCTACCTCGTCACCGAAGCCATCCCCGGCCTTGGCCGCCTGCCGGTGCTGCGCGTTCCCGACGAGTGCGCCTACTACAAGGAAGACGCCGGCAAGATGATGCTCGGCGCCTTTGAGCCGGTGGCCAAGCCTTGGGGCATGGACGGCATCCCGGAGGATTTCTGCTTCGACCAGTTGCCCGAGGACATGGATCATTTCGCGCCGATCCTCGAAATGGGCGTCAACCGCATGCCGATGCTGGAAACCGCCGGCATCCACACCTTCTTCAACGGCCCCGAAAGCTTCACCCCCGACGACCGCTATTATCTCGGCGAAGCGCATGAAGTCGGTGGCTACTGGGTCGCGGCCGGCTACAACTCCATCGGCATCGTTTCCTCAGGCGGTGCCGGCATGGCGCTGGCGCAATGGATCCATGATGGCGAGGCGCCGTTCGACCTCTGGGAGGTCGACATCCGCCGCGCCCAGCCATTCCAGAAGAACCGGCGCTACCTCAAGGAGCGCGTCTCCGAAACGCTCGGCCTGCTTTATGCCGACCATTTCCCCTACCGCCAGATGGCGACGTCGCGGAACATCAGGCGTTCGCCCCTGCACGAGCATCTGAAGGCGCGCGGTGCGGTCTTCGGCGAAGTTGCCGGCTGGGAGCGCGCCAACTGGTTTGCGAAAGAGGACCAGGAGCGCGAATACAAATATTCCTGGAAGCGCCAGAACTGGTTCGACAACCAGTGCGAAGAACATCTCGCCGTTCGCAACGGCGTCGGCCTGTTCGACATGACGTCGTTCGGCAAGATCCGCATCGAGGGTCGCGACGCGCTGGCCTATCTCCAACGCCTCTGCGCCAACGACATCGACGTCGAGCCTGGAAAAATCGTCTACACCCAGATGCTCAACGCGCGAGGCGGCATCGAGAGCGACCTGACGGTCACGCGCCTTTCGCCAACGGCCTTCCTCGCAGTCGTCCCCGGCGCCACGCTGCAGCGCGACCTCGCCTGGTTCCGCAAGCATCTGGCGGACGAGTTCGTCGTCATCACCGATGTGACGGCTTCCGAAAGCGTGCTCTGCCTGATGGGACCGCAGTCGCGCGAGCTGATCCAGAAGATCAGCCCCAACGATTTCTCCAATGAAAACAATCCATTCGGCAGCTGGCAGGAGATAGAGATCGGGATGGGCCTCGCCCGCGCCCATCGCGTCACCTATGTCGGCGAACTCGGCTGGGAGCTCTATGTGTCGACCGACCAGGCGGCGCATGTATTCGAGGCAATCGAAGAAGCCGGAGCCGATCTGGGCCTGAAACTCTGTGGCCTTCACACGCTCGATTCCTGCCGCATCGAAAAGGCTTTTCGGCATTTCGGCCACGACATCACCGACGAGGATCATGTGTTGGAAGCCGGGCTCGGCTTTGCGGTGAAATCAGGCAAGGGCGACTTCATCGGCCGCGACGCGGTGCTGCGCAAGCGCGAGACGGGTCTTGCCCGCCGGCTGTTCCAGTTCCAGCTGATCGATCCCGAGCCGCTGCTGTTCCACAACGAGGCCATCGTCCGTGATGGCAGGATCGTCGGCACGATCACATCGGGCAATTACGGCCACCATCTCGGTGGCGCCATCGGGCTCGGTTATGTGCCTTGCGCCAACGAGACCGAGGCAGACGTGCTCGGCTCCCGCTACGAGATCGAGATCGCCGGCGAACGATTTGCCACCGAAGCCTCGCTGAAGCCGATGTACGATCCCAAGGCCCAACGCGTGCGCATGTAGCCGCCCCTTACAAAATCGCCCGCGCTGACATATTCAGTCGGAGGCGAATTTCATGCGGCGAGGCCGGGCAGTGACGAAAAAGCAGCGACGTGTCTGGTGGGGCGACTTCAAGGCCGCCGATTTCACCGGTCTCGATCCGGAAGCGACGATTGCCGTGATCCCCGTCGCGGCCGTCGAACAGCACGGCCCGCATTTGCCTGTGTCGACAGACCTGACCATCATGGAAGGCATGCTGGCCGAGGTCTTTCCCCGCCTGCCTGCCGATCTCGACGCCCGCGTCCTGCCGATCCAGGCGGTCGGCAAGTCCGACGAGCACGTCCATGCACTCGGCACGCTCAGCCTGCCGGCCAACATGCTGATCGACGCCTGGACCGAGCTAGGCTCGTCGATTGCCCGGACCGGCATCCGCAAGTTCGTGTTCGTCACTTCGCATGGCGGCAATGAGGAGGTGATGGGCATCGTCTCGCGCGAACTGCGGGTGCGCTTCGACGCGCTGTCGGTGCGCTCGAGTTGGGGCCGCTTCGGCACGCCCGACGGCCTCTACCTTCCCCGCGAGATCCAGCTCGGCATCCATGGCGGCGATGTCGAGACCTCACTGATGCTGCATTTCCGCCCTGAACTGGTCGAGATGGCCAGGGCCCAGGACTTTGCCTCCAGCTTCGAGCGCAGCGAGGCCGAATTCGACCTGCTTCGCTCACATGGCCCACATGGCTTTTCGTGGATCGCGAGCGATCTCAACCCGCATGGCGTGGTCGGCAATGCGCTCGCCGCCACCGCCGAGAAAGGGCGACTGACGGCTACGCATCAAGCCAAGGGGTTGGTTCGCCTGCTGCAGGACATCCGCAAGGCGAAGTTGGCGGAATGGCTGGCATAGAGATGGTGCGTCCTTCGAGGCGCCCATCGAGAACAGCGGCTCAACGGGGGAGAAGGGCACCGCACGACCGGCCTCATCCTGAGATGCGAGCGCGCACAACCTGCACCGTTGCGTTCAACCACCAGCGGGCGAGCCTCGAAGGACGCATGACCGGCCAGGCTGAATCCGCGTCGATCTAAACCTCCAACCCGAACGGCACGCCCTCGAAACAGTCGGCACCGCGGCCGATGGCCGCGATCGCCGTCACCATGCGCCCGTTGCGTCCTAGAATCTGGTCTGCCACCGTAATCAGCCGTGAATTGGGCGTCGCCGTTGGTGAAAGCCTCCGCAACAGCAGGGCAAGCTCCGTCTCGTCGCGCGACGGATCGAGTGCCGCGGCGATAATGTAGGCCGTGGCAGTAGAGCGGCTGACGCCGGCCCAGCAATTGATCGCCAGCGGCCGCGACCGGTGCCAGGCACGGGCGAAATCCAGTAGTTGCCGTACATGCGCCTCGCCCGGCAACATCATGCCGTCCTGCGCGGTTGATATGTCGTGCATGTTCATCAGCAGGTGGTTTTCGGCGTGGATGGCCACGGGCCGTGTCATCTCGGTGCCAACTGACAGCAGCGAGATCAGCCGCTCGGCACCGACGCTGACAACCGTCTCTTCAATCCTGGAAAGCGGGCTGACGTAGATCAAGACACGGCTCCCTCGCCGACGGGTTGGCGTTCCTGCGCCCAGTCGCCCAGCGCCACGTCCAGACGGCGCCATTCGACCTCGTGCCCTGGCAAGCCGCAACGCAACTGCGTCGGCCGGTCGGCGAAGCTGCGTACAAGGATACCCTCACGCCCCAGCGCCTTGAACAAGCCGGCGGCATCAGGAATGTCGACATGGCGAAACAGCGACGTTCCACCGGTGACGATCACGCCGGCGCGGGCAAAGGCCTGGTCGAGACGATGGGCGGCATGCGCCAGCGTCGTTCGCATCTCACGCTGCCAGTCAGCATCCGACAGCGCCTTGATGCCATATTCGAGCGATGGCACGGCCACCGACCAGGGCCCCAGCTCCTCTTCCAGTCGACCGGCGATATCTGGGTGGGCCAGGGCGAAGCCGAGACGGATTCCGGCCAGCCCGTAGAACTTGCCGAAAGAGCGCAGCACCACAAGGCCACCCTGCTCGACGTCGCCGGCAAGGCTCTGCGCCTGCGGGCCGACATCCATGAACGCCTCGTCGACGACCAGAAGCCCGCCGCGGGCGCGCAGGCCGGCGGCCAGTTCAAGCAGGTCCTTGCGCTGCACGACACGGCCGTCAGGGTTGTTCGGATTGACCACGACGGCAAGGTCGGCGTCGAAAAGCTGCCCGAAATCGCGCGTCTCGGCCACCTGATGACCGGCGATCGCAGCGGCGCGGGCATGTTCTTGATAGGTCGGCCCGAGCACGAAGGCGTGGCCGGGCCGCACCAGCGAGGCAATACGTGGCAGCAGAATCTGCGTGCCCGGCGCCGGCACCACATGGGCGGCCGAAAGCGCGCCATAAGCAGTGGCGGCAACCGCTGCGAGGTCGCGCGCCCGGCTCGGCTCCGGCAGGCGTGACAAGGCGGTGGCAGGCAGCTCGAAAAGCGGATAGGAGTTTGGATTAATCCCGGTCGACAGGTCGACGAATGGCTCGGGCGCTCCCGGAAACAGCGCCCTCGCCCGATCCAGGCTGCCGCCGTGGTCCACGGTCCCTGTCCTCCGTCCTGCAAGAAGCGTCATGTTTTTTCCGCTCGCCTTCCTGTCGCTTCTGTTCGAACTCGGTCTCGGTTACCCGGACCGGCTGGTGCGTGCCATCGGCCACCCGGTGATCTGGATCGGCAAGCTGATATCCTTTCTCGACACCAGCCTCAACCGCGCCACCGATACCGACGCCAGGCGCCGCTTTCTGGGCGTGATCGCGCTTGCCGTCATCGTCGCCGTGCCGGCAGCGATCGCCTTTACCGTCGAGCGCCTGTTCGGGCTTGTCCCCTTCGGCATGCTTCTCACGGCAATCGCCGCTTCCAGCCTCGTCGCCCAGCGCAGCCTCGGCAGCCATGTCAAGGCGGTCGCCGATGCACTCGACAGCGGCGGCATCGTTGCCGGCCGCAAGACAGTATCCCAGATCGTCGGCCGCGACCCTGAAAGTCTCGATGAGGCAGGCGTCAGCCGCGCCGCCATCGAAAGCCTGGCCGAGAATTTCTCCGACGGCATCACTGCGCTAGCTTTCTGGCTCGCCGTCCTCGGCTTCGCCGGCGGTGCCGCCTACAAGGCCGCCAATACCGCCGATTCGATGATCGGTCACCGTACCAGGCGACATGAAGCATTCGGCTGGGCAGCCGCGCGTTTCGACGACCTGATCAACCTGCCAGCATCGCGGCTGACGGCACTCGCTATCGTGCTCGCCGCCTTCCTTGTCCCTGGTACCGATCCACAGCGCGCCTGGCAGGCAGTCTGGCGCGATGCGAAAAAACACCGATCACCCAATGCCGGCTGGCCTGAAGCAGCGATGGCCGGCGCCCTGGGCCTCGCTTTGGCCGGCCCACGCGCCTATGGCGGCGTCATGGTCGACGACGCCTTCATGGGCGATGGCGGCCGCCGTGAAGCCACTGCGGCCGACATCCGCGCAGCACTCCGACTCTACTGGACCGCCGATGCGCTGATGGTCGGCACTCTCGGGCTGATCGCTGTCGTCTGCTGGTTCTGACCGCCACGGGCGCTCAGAACTCGATGCCCTTCTGCGCCTTCACCCCAGAAGCAAAATGGTGCTTGGTCGCGCCCATCTCGGTCACGAGATCGGCTGCCTCGACCAGCGCTGCCTTGGCGTTGCGGCCTGTGACCACGACATGCAGCCCCTCGCGCCGGCCTTTGAGCGCGGCAACCACCGCATCAAGGTTGAGGTAATCGTAGCGCAGCGCAATGTTGAGTTCGTCGAGCACGACCAGCGAGATGCTCGGGTCGGCCAGCAGCTCCTGCGCCTTCGCCCACGCGGCTTCGGCCGCTGCGATATCGCGCTTGATGTCCTGCGTTTCCCAGGTGAAGCCCTCGCCCATCGTGTGCCAGACAACGCGGTCGCCAAAGGTCGCGAACGCGTCCTGCTCGCCCGAATGCCAGGCGCCCTTGATGAATTGCACAACGCCTACCTTGTGACCGTAGCCGAGCATGCGCAGCGCCAGCCCAAAGGCCGCCGTCGACTTGCCCTTGCCGGGGCCGGTATTGACGATCAGCAGGCCCTTCTCGACGATGGTCTTGCCCGCCACCTCGGCATCCTGCACTGCCTTGCGCTTGGCCATCTTGGCGCGGTGGCGCTCGGCTTCCTGCTCGTCGATCGTCTTCATCACTTCACCTTCATCGGCAGGCCGGCGACCAAAAACAGCACCTCGCCGGCCACCGCTGCCACCTTCTGATTGAGCCTGCCCGCATCGTCGCGGAAGCGGCGGGCCAGCGCATTGTCGGGTACTATGCCGAGCCCAACCTCGTTGGAAACCACGAACCACGGCCCCCGCGGCCGCGCCAGAAGCGTAACGAGCGCGGAACCTTCCGCCTCGACGTCGTGATCGGCCAGCATATGGTTGGTGAGCCAGAGCGTCAGGCAGTCGACCAGCACCGGTTCGCCATCGGGCACGCTGCCAAGCGCGCCGACCAGATCCAGCGGCGCATCGAGTGTCCGCCAGCCTTCGCCGCGGCGGCCGCGATGGATCGCGATGCGCTCGCGCATCTCGTCGTCATAGGCCTGCGCCGTGGCGATGTAGGTCCACGGCGCGGGAAATTGGGTGATGAGCCGCTCGGCATGTGCGCTCTTACCAGAGCGCGCACCACCGAGCAGGAAGGTCAGCGTCTCAGGCAAGGCGGCCGTTCAGCGACGGTGCGGGCTCGCTCATGAAGCGATTGCGCACGAAGCCTGCCACCGCGCCCAGCACCACCCAAAACACCAAGTTGGTGATGGTGACCGCGACGACGAAGCTGTGGTGCAGGTCGGCCGGGATCGGCGACTCATGGCTTTCTGGCTGCGGTGCACCGACGATATGCGGCGCAACGATCAGGGCCACACCGAGGATCGCCAGCGGTAGCGACTGCTTGAAGGCGATCAGCGCAAGCCCAGCCGCAGTGGCGACGACGGTCAGTGTCCACCAGATCTGGCGTGCGCCAAGGTCGGCTGCCGGCATCGCCGGCAGTTCCGGTGGAAGGCCAAGCCCGGGAGCAAGGGTGAAGACGGCGAAGCCAGCAAACCCCCAGAACACGCCTTGGCGCCAGTTGGCGATACCGCCTGCGAATTCGGAGACGGCAACCAGGATCAGTGCGAACGCAACGCCACTGACGATGTTGGCGAGAGCCGAATAGGCAAAACGCTCGGCGCCGTCGGCCGGAGCCCAGGCCTCGGCTTCTTCTTCGACTGGCGCCGCGGCCTGTGCCGCGGGTGCCTCGGTGCCGGCCGCAGGCGCGGTTGCCTCGGTCCCGGCAGTCGGTGCTGCAACATGCTCGTGGCCGCCGGCATTTTCATAGGTTTCCGCCTTGAGGATCAGCGGAACGGTTGCATAGGTTTGAAGGGCGGCAAGGACCACGCCGGCCAATAGGCCGCTGATCGCCGCGATGAACACGACGTTTCTGAAGATCGACATGATTGGATCGCCTTGGTTAGTGGCAGGGGAAAGCCATCGAGTGGCGATAGTCGTGGGCAGCATTGTGCACCACTTCCATGTGCGAGAACCCGAGGAAGCCAACAACGAAAAGGCCGAGCAGCCCGGCAAGCGCCAGCTGCATGGTACGCGACTGCGAAGAGACGTCGGTGCCGAGAGCAGAAACAGTGTTCATCGTAAGTCCTTTCGCCCTCCACCCGAGGGCACAGAGATAAGTGCCTGTCGCCGGCAGGTCTCCTGGCTTGCGGATCGGCACCCTTCCCCGCCTTCCCGAAGCAAGCTTCAGTGGCATTTGGGGAGAGCTAACCGCACACAGTTGCGGGGGCAGCCACGGCTTCGGACCTCTAGGGCCCTTACCGCATTCCCTCTTGATTCCGTAACGGAACCGACGACGCCGCAACTATAGAAACAAATGCACTGGGCGGCAAACCAAATTCCGACGCCAGACGGCGCGAATGCGGCGTTTGGCGATCAGCCGCGGGCGACGATTCGCTCGGCCACAAGATGCTGAAGCCGCCACAGATGCCGGTCGTGGATGGCCCGCTCTTCAAGGTTCTTGACCACATTGTAGAGGTAATCAGCCGCCGAGCCCCAATGGCCGCAGGTTGTCGCCAGCCGCTCCGCCACCTCGTCCTCGCCGAGCCCGCCGGCATAGGCGCGGCCTTCGCGGTTGATGACGAAGGCCAGCGCGGTCAGCGGACCTTCGTCGGTGGCGAGATTCAGCCAGCGCGGCTTGTAGGTGGAGGGTTTCAGCGTCATCTCGCGGCGAAACAGCTTGTCCAACTGCTCGCGGCGATCCCCGTCCATCAGCCGGAGCGCCAGGCCCTTGCACTGGCCGCCACGATCCATGCCCATCATCAGCCCCGGCTGCTCTTTCGTTGCGCGCCAGCGGTTCATGCTGATGCAGAACGACCGGTGCCAGCCGCGCGCCAGTGCCACCCTTTCATCGGTGTGTTCGACCTCGGGCTTCCAGATCAGTGAGCCATAGGCGAACAGCCAAAGTGGTCCATTGCCAGGACGCGCGGCAAGCGTTTCGTCGATCATCGCCGCATAGTCGGCGTCGTCGAGATGCATCGCGTCGGGGTCGGGGCCGGTATCGGCAACCTCGCGATGGCAGCGCGCGACCAGCTCTTCGGTCAGCGACATCTTTCGTCCGATCATGCCCGCCCCATCAATTGCTTAACCCTGTGCACGACAGACAGTTCTGCTCTCTTCCGCCCCGCTTCAACCATGATAGTGCTGCATGGGCGCTGCAACACCCGAAAACGCAGAAGCGAACAACATGACGATGCAACCGAGCCCTGAACACGTTCAAGCCCCATCGCGGCGCGTATCGGTCATCGACATCGCCCGCGGCGTGGCCCTGATCGCCATGGCGATCTACCACTTCGCCTGGGACCTCGAGTTCTTCGGTTATGCCGACCCAGGCATGACCGCCTATGGCAACTGGAAGCTGTTCGCCCGCTGCATCGCTTCAAGCTTCCTGTTTCTGGTCGGCGTCAGCCTGGTGCTGGCGCATGCCAAGGGCATCCGCTGGCCGGGATATTTCAGGCGCCTCGCCATGGTGGCGGCAGCAGCATTCGCGATCACCGCCGCAACCTGGTTCGCCACGCCCGATACCTTCATCTTCTTCGGCATCCTGCACCACATCGCCCTCGCCAGCGTGCTTGGCCTCGCTTTCCTGCGCGTCCCGCCGGTTTTGACGCTGGTCGCCGCCGCCCTTGTCGTTACAGCCCCCAGCTATTTGCGCTCGGAAGCCTTCAATCACCCGGCACTGTTCTGGATCGGCCTTTCCACCGCCAACCCGCGTTCCAACGATTTCGTGCCGCTGTTTCCGTTCTTCGGCGCCGTACTGACCGGCATCGGTGTCGCCGGACTTGCGCTCAAGGCAGGCCTGTTCGAAAAAATGGCGCGGCTGCAGCCCGGCGCCTGGTCGCGGCCGCTGTCCTTCTTCGGTCGCCACAGCCTTGCATTCTATCTCATCCACCAGCCGGTGATGATCTCGTTGGTCTGGCTGTTCGCCCAGGTCTTTCCAGCTCCCGTCGAAACCCGCGAGGTCACCTTCCTCAAATCCTGCCAGGTTTCCTGCGAGCAGAGCCGCGACACCGATTTCTGCTCGCGCTACTGTGTCTGCATGCTCGACGAACTGCAGAAAGATGATTCGTTCGACCGGCTCTATGCCGCCGACCAGAGCCCCGAGCTCAGGGCGCATGTCGCCCAGACCGCTGCGATGTGCACGGCCAACACGGACAGCCAGACTACGCCAGGAGGAGCGCAATGACCGACCTCAACGCCGCCCCCAACAGGGTGCCATGGCCGCCGATCCTCTACCTCTTGGCGATCGTGGTGGCAGCGGTTCTCGGCCTGCTCTTTCCTTTGCCGTGGATCACCGAGCCGCTGTCGGACCTGCTCTACGCCGCCGGCTGGCTGGCGGTCGCAGGCGTCGCTGCGATCTATTACTCAGCCATGCGTACGTTGAAGCGTGCCAAGACCACTATCCGCCCCGACAGGCCGTCCGAACATCTGGTCACCTCGGGCGCCTTCTCCTTCACCCGCAACCCGATCTATTTCGCCAACACGCTGCTGATGATCGCCATCGGCTTGATCACTGCCAACATCTGGTTCATTGCGCTTGCGGTCGTTGCCGCTTTCGCCACGCAAAAGCTCGCCATTGTTCCCGAGGAAAAGCACCTGCAGGCCCGCTTCGGCAAGAAATACATCGATTATTCAAAGAGGGTCCGGCGCTGGATCTGAGTGACCGCAGCCTGCGGCTCAGGTGTTGACGCCGAGTTCGACCAGGCGCTCGACACAGGACTCTTCGGCCTGGTCCAGTTCGGCCAGGGTCTCTTCGAGGTCGCGCCGCTTCTGGCGCAAATCCTCGCGCTTTTCCTCGATGCGCTTGATCATCAACTTGAGTTGACCGACCTCGCCCGGCGGCTCGCGATACATCTGGATGATCTCGCGGATCTCGTTGATCGAGAAGCCGAGCCGCTTGCCGCGCATGATCTGGCGAATGAGATGCCGGTCGGACGGCCGGAACAGACGGGTACGGCCACGGCGCACGGGCTGAACCAGTCCCTCGTCCTCGTAGAAGCGCAGCGTCCGCGTCGAAATGTCGAATTCGCGGGTCAGTTCGGTAATCGAGTAATATTCCCGCATCGTCTCTCCACCCGGCGGACGCTCTCGCCCCGCCTCAAATTCATGCCGGGCACTAGCCGAGGCGATCATGCCGCGCGACTGGATCCGCGCAGCCAAGGGACCGTCGCCGATCCCTCGCGGAGTCTGGCACGCGATTTACGTAAAAGTCAATCGAGCACAACTATCCCGGGGCGCCGCCGAGATGCAGCCACCAGGTGGCGAGGCTGAGGAAAGCAAGGAAACCGATGACGTCGGTGATCATCGTCGTGAAGATCGATGACGAGATCGCCGGGTCGGCGCCGAACTTGTCGAGCAGCAGCGGGATCAGGATTCCGCCGAGTGCGGCGGCCAGCATGTTGAGAACCATCGCCGCGGCAATGACGAAGCCGAGATCCGGATTGTGGAACCACAGGCCAGCGACAAGTCCCAGTATGGTCGCAATGACCGCGCCATTAAGCAGGCCCACCATCACCTCGCGGCGAATGACGCGGCCGGCATTGTAGATGTCGAGATCGCGGGTGGCGAGCGCGCGCACCGTCACCGTCATCGTCTGCGTGCCGGCGTTGCCGCCGAGCGAGGCGACGATCGGCATCAGTGCTGCCAGCGCCACCATCTCCTCGATCGTCGCGCCGAACTGGCTGATGACGGATGCCGAGATGAAGGCGGTACCTAGATTGACCAGCAGCCAGGGCACGCGCGAGCGCGACGTTGCTGCGACCGTGTCGGACAGCTCTTCGTCGCCGACGCCGCCCATGCGCAGCAGATCTTCCTCGGCTTCCTGCTGGATGACGTCGACGACATCGTCGATGGTCAGCACGCCGACGAGGCGCTCGTTCTCGTCGACGACGGCAGCGGACAAAAGATCGTATTGCTCGAACTCGCGCGCCGCCTCTTCCTGGTCCATCGTTGCCGGAATGGCGTGGCGCGTCTCGTGCATCACCTCTTCGATCTTGACCGCCCGCTTGGTGCGCAGGATCTGGTCGAGGTCGACAGCGCCGAGCAGCTTGAAGGTCGGGTCGATGACGAAGACCTGACTGAAGCGGTCCGGCAGGTCCTTGTCATCGCGCAGGTAATCGATTGTCTGACCGATGGTCCAGAACGGCGGCACCGCGACGAACTCGGTCTGCATGCGCCGGCCGGCCGATTCCTCGGGATAGTCGAGCGAACGGCGTAGCCTGATGCGCTCGGTGAACGGCAGTTGCGCCAGGATCTCGTCCTGGTCCTCGGTATCGAGATCCTCCAGAATGTAGACCGCGTCGTCGGAATCGAGCTCCTGGACGGCCTGGGCAATCTGCTCGTTGGGCAGATTGTCGACGATGTCGAGGCGGATCGCCTCGTCGACCTCGGTCAGCGCCGAAAAGTCGAAGTCCGAGCCCATCAGTTCGACAAGCGCCAGCCGCTGCTCCGGCAGCAGCGCTTCCAGCAGGTCGCCGAGTTCGGACTGGTGCAGCACCGAGACGTCGCGCTTCAGTGTCAGCGTATCGCGGTCGGCGATAGCCGCCCCGATATGGGCCAGGAACGGCGCAAGGATCACCCCGTCATCGCCGTAGATTTCGGCGCGGACAGCGTCAGCGGCGTCGGCGCCGTGGCTATGGTCGTGTCGGGCTTCCATCGGCGCTTCCCGGTTGCGGATTTCGGGATTCGAGGTGGGTTATCCCTAGCCCGCAAAGGGCCGGAGTATCAAATGAAATACGGCCCGGCGCGCAGGCTTCGATCAGGCGGTTCGAGCCTGTTTCAATCAGGCCACATGCTCGCTCGCGCATTGGCGGTGATCGGCCAGCACTTCGATGATGCGGCAGTCGCAGATACGGCCATGGCCGCATTCGTCGATCATGCGCGAAAGCTCGCCGCGCAGCGCCTGGAGCCGCTCGATGCGCCGGTCGACCTCGCGCAAATGCGACTTGGCGATGCTATCAGCCTGGTGGCAGGAAGCCTGCGGCTCCTGCGACATGACAAGCAATTCCCTGATGTGGTCGACCTCGAAGCCAAGTTCACGGGCATGGCGGATGAAATTCAGCCGGTCGATCTCGGCCTTGCCATAGCGGCGCTGGTTGCCCTCAGTGCGCGGCGGCGCGGCAATCAGGCCGATCTGTTCGTAGAAGCGGATCGTCGGCACTTTCACGCCCGTGCGCCGCGCCAGTTCACCAATCGGCAGATTCATCGAAAAATCCTCTTGATCCTCTAGTGGCTAGAGATTCTAGCATTGCTTCATAGTGGATTGAAAGGACCTGAAATGAACGATGCCAGCCACGGCAAGACACGTTTCCGCGTTGGCGGCATGGACTGCGCATCTTGCGCGACCAAGATCGAAAACGCGGTCAGCCGCCTGCCCGGCATCACCGAGGTCGGCATTTCGGTGTCGGCCGGCACGATGATCGTCACCCACCAGGGTCCCGCCCCCTCCGCCGCCATCTCGAAGCAGGTGAAGGCGCTTGGTTATTCGGTTGCCGAACTGGGCGCCGCACGGACCGCGGAGCCGAAGGCGCATGCCCACGAACACGGTCCGAACTGCAGCCACGATCACGCCGGCCGCAACCACAGCCGTGGCGACCACGCCGGTCACGACCATGCAGATCACGATCATTCCGGCCACGATCATGGCGACCATGCCGGACACGACCATGGCGCACCGGCAGCGAATGCCGCAGGCGCCGGCCACGACCACGACCACTTCGATCTCGACGACGGCCCGTGGTGGCGATCGCGCAAGGCTAAGCTGACCATCGCCTGCGGCGCAGCACTTGTCGCCGCCTACGCCATCGGCCAATTGATCCCCCAGGTCGGTCATTGGGCGTTTCTAGCAGCGCTTGCGGTCGGGCTGGTGCCCGTCGCCCGCCGCGCTTATGCCGGTGCCATATCAGGCACGCCGTTCTCCATCGAGACTTTGATGACCATCGCTGCCGTTGGAGCCGTGTTCATCGGCGCGACTGAAGAAGCAACGATGGTCGTGCTGCTGTTTCTCATCGGCGAACTGCTCGAAGGCGTCGCCGCCCGCCGTGCGCGCGCCAGCATTCGCGGCCTTGCCGACCTCGTCCCCAAGACAGCACTGGTCGAGGAAAGCGGTGCGACCCGCGAAATTGCAGCCGACGCGCTACAAGTCGGCGCGATCATGCTGGTCCGTCCCGGCGACCGCGTCGCCGCCGACGGTGTCATCATCGACGGCTCCAGCACGCTCGACGAAGCCCCTGTGACCGGGGAGAGCGTGCCCAAGTCGAAGACTACAGGCGACGATGTCTTTGCCGGCACCATCAATACCGACGCGGTGCTCAGGGTCCGTGTCACCGCAGCCGCCGCCGACAACACCATTGCCCGCGTCATCAAGCTGGTCGAGGAGGCGCAGGAGAGCAAGGCGCCGACCGAACGCTTCATCGACCGTTTCTCGCGCTACTACACCCCGGCCGTCCTTGTCGTCGGCGCGGTCGTCGCCATGCTGCCGCCGCTCGTTGCCGGCGGTTCGTGGGAAGAATGGATCTACAAGGGCCTCGCCATCCTGTTGATCGGCTGCCCGTGCGCGCTAGTCATCTCGACGCCCGCAGCGATTGCCGCAGGCCTGTCCGCCGGCGCCCGCCGCGGCCTGCTGCTCAAGGGCGGTGCCGTGCTCGAAGGCATGCGCCGCGTCACCATGGTCGCGCTCGACAAGACCGGCACGCTGACCGAGGGCAAGCCCAAGGTCACCGACATCATCGGTGTCGGCCGTCCCGAAGCCAAAGTCTTATCGCTGGCCGCGGCCTTGGAGACGGGCTCCAGCCACCCGCTGGCGCTCGCCATCCTCGGACGCGCCAAAACGGACGGTGTGCCGATCCCTCCGGCCAATGTCGCCAAGGCCATTGCCGGCAAGGGCGTCACCGCAAAGGTCGGCGGCGAAGACGTGTTCCTCGCCTCGCCCGGCGCTGCCGACGAAATGGCCGGGCTGTCAGCCGAATTGAAGGGCCAGATCGCCGCCTTCAACGCCGACGGCAAGACAGTCTCGGTGCTGCTGGTCGACAACAAGGTCGCCGGCATCCTTGCCATGCGCGACGAACCGCGCGCCGATGCCATCGCGGCATTGGCCACCCTCAAGGCCGATGGCATCGCCACCGTCATGCTGACCGGCGACAACGAGGCCACCGCAAGGGCTATCGGCAAGGGCCTCGGCATCAACGTCCGCGCCGGCCTGATGCCCGACGACAAGCAGCGCATCGTCCGCGAACTGCAAAAGCAAGGCCAGATCGTCGCCAAGGTCGGTGACGGCATCAACGACGCCCCTGCCCTGGCCGCGGCCGATTTCGGCATCGCCATGGGCGGCGGCACCGATGTTGCGCTCGAAACCGCCGACGCCGCGATCCTGCACGGCCGTGTCAGCGACATTCCAGACATGATCGCCTTGTCCAAGTCGGTGATGGGCAACATCGCCCTGAACATCACCATCGCGCTCGGCCTCAAGGCTGTGTTCCTTGTAACGACCATCATGGGCATCACCGGTCTGTGGCCGGCGATCCTCGCCGACACCGGCGCGACGGTGCTGGTCACCGCCAACGCCATGCGCCTGCTCGCCTGGCGTGGGCGCTAAAAAGAACGTCCTCCCAGGACCTGCCCGGGGCCCCATTCGATGGCTCCGGGCCACCGCGTCAAAGCGGCAAAACCATCGCCGCTCCAACCTGAATTCGACACTTGAACGCCGGAACCGCTTTTGGGGAAGGCAACACCACAAAGTGCCAGTGTCCCTTACGCGCGCTTCAGAATGCGCAGCGCCGCAAGCATTCCGGTCGCAGGCATGGCGATCAACTGCAGCAAAGCTGCACAATCTTCTGTAAAGTCTAGGAAAATACCGCCTGCTCCGGCGAGGCTCAAGCTGTCCAGCCCTGCTGACACAACTTCCTCAGATGCTTGGTAGTCATCTGAAAAGTGACTGGTGCGGTCGAGAAGACTCGAACTTCCACGGGTTGCCCCACAGCGACCTCAACGCTGCGCGTCTACCAATTCCGCCACGACCGCACTGTCACGAAGGGCCGGTCCGAACCGGCTCGCGGCATGTAGCAAATCGTTTCCGGGGAAACAAGCGCCCTGTGCGATATTCGTCCATCATTCTTGCATACCCCAGGGGAAGTCGCCTGCGGCAGGCACCAATCGCCGGCTTTGCGGGCACTGCCTCTGGACGTTTCATCGCCAAGCCGCCATATCAGGTCGACGAACGGACCCCAGAATGACCGAACGCAGCCTGATCGCCACGTCGTTTCTCGCCCTTCCCGGCTCAGCACCGGTCGAATGGCGAATCGAACCCGGTCTCACCCCCTATGACCAGGCGCTGGCCTTCATGGAAGAGCGCGCCGACGCGATTCGCCAAGGCACGTCAGGCGAGATGGTCTGGCTCGTCGAGCACCCACCAATCTACACCGCCGGCACCAGCGCCCAGGAACAGGATCTCGTCGAGCCTGACCGCTTTCCCGTCTTCAAGACCGGCCGTGGCGGCGAATACACCTATCACGGCCCCGGCCAACGCGTGGCTTATGTCATGCTCGACCTCAAGCGTCGGCGCGAAGACGTGCGCGCCTTCGTTGCCGCTCTCGAGGCCTGGATCATTTCGGCACTCGCCGCCTTCAACGTGAAAGGCGAACGCCGCGAGGACCGCGTCGGCGTCTGGGTGGTGCGGCCGGACCGTCCGGCCCTGCCCGACGGCTCGCCTGCCGAAGACAAGATCGCTGCCATCGGCATCCGCCTGCGCCGTTGGGTCAGCTTCCATGGCATCGCCATCAACGTCGAGCCGGAACTCGGCCACTTCTCCGGCATCGTGCCTTGCGGCGTCACCGACCACGGCGTCACCAGCCTCGTCGACCTCGGCTTGCCGATAACGATGGACGACCTCGACGTCGCGCTCAAGGGGGCCTTCGAGGAGATCTTCGGGCCGGCGGACATCGCCCTAGTCCCGGTTCGGAAAACGGCCTGAGGCCATCTTCCTGGCGCACCCAAAGGCACGCCCTTCTTCCAGTTAATCGCGCCAATCACCGCGCGCATTACGGCGCACTGTCTTCCGCCTCACGCCGGCATCGGGAAAACCCGGTGCCTCACTGTTTCATGGTTGGGAATGCCATCGGCTAGAATGTCCCAACAGGCGCTCAAATCAGAGCGCGCCGATCCACATCGCCATGGTGACGAGGAAGGTGCTCATGCAGACCATCGAAATGACATCCTGTACCAGCTCGGTCATCTGTCGCTCCTGTTTTTAATATGTTCTCCATTTGTTCTATTTCTGTTCAGATGTCAACGCGCACCATTGCATTCGAGCACAGCCACTCGCCGCAACCGATTCGACAGTAAATGAAGGGTTTATGCAGGCGAGCGCAGGCCTTCGCCCGTTAACGAAGAGGCGACAGCACCCGACCAGGCAATATGGATAGCGACCAAGCGTAGATTTGGCCAACTCAAGGCCGAACCTCCCTCCCCACCTGAATTAGCGCAGCGGGACGATCTTGCCCTCGGCGAGCGTGACGGGACGGTCCATGCGTCACGCCAGCTCGTAGTTGTGGGTGCGATCAGCGCCGGTAAGCTCGGCTGCCGCACCAGTGTTGAAAGCGCGTCGAAGACGTAACTCGCGGTCACCGGATCGAGATTGCCGGTCGGCTCGTCGGCTTGCTCGAGCCCTGCTCATTGTGGCGTTCGACGTGCCTTACGAGATGGGCAGCAAACCGCGACCTGCAATGACCGCAGGAGATGTGATGCGGACAGAAGCCCACCTCAAAACGCCGTTGATGGAAGAAAGGCAGCCCTTACATGGGCACGATCTTGCCCTCGGCGAGCGTGACGCGGCGGTCCATGCGTCCGGCAAGCTCGTGGTTGTGGGTGGCAATCAGTGCAGCCAGGCCCGATTGGCGCACCAGTGCCGAGAGCGCGTCGAAGACATAACTCGCCGTCACCGGGTCGAGATTGCCGGTAGGCTCGTCAGCCAGCAGTACCAGCGGCGCATTGGCCACGGCGCGGGCGATCGCCACGCGCTGCTGTTCGCCGCCCGACAGCTCTGAGGGGCGGTGCTGGGCGCGTTTGCCGATCTTCATGTAGTCGAGCAGCTGTTCTGCCCGCTCGCTCGCCTGGGCCGGCGTAAGTCCCTTCACCAACTGCGGCATCATCACATTCTCCAAGGCGGAGAATTCGGGCAGCAGGTGATGGAACTGGTAGACGAATCCGACGTCGTTGCGCCGGATGGCAGTGCGCTCATCGTCCGACAGCCGCCCGCAGGCGCGCCCGTTCAGGAACACGTCTCCAGCATCGGGGCGCTCGAGCAGCCCAGCAGTGTGCAGCAGTGTCGACTTGCCGGCGCCTGACGGAGCCACCAGCGCCACCATCTCGCCGGCCTTGAGCGAGAAGTTGGCGTTGTTGAGGATCGTCAGCTTGCGCGAGCCCTGCTCATAGTGACGCTCGACGCCCTTGAGCTCGATAACGTGCTCGATGCCCATCATTCATACCTCAGGGCTTCGACCGGATCGAGCGCAGCCGCCCGCCATGCCGGAAACAACGTCGCCAAAAATGACAGCACCAATGCCATCAGCACGACAGAGACAGTCTCGCTGACGTCCATCTTGGCCGGCAATTGGGACAGGAAATAGAGTTCGGGGTTGAACAGCACGGTACCCGACAGCCAGGAGAAGAACTGCCTGATGCGCTCGACATTGAGGCAGATGACCACGCCGAGCAGCACACCCGCAATGGTACCGGTCATGCCGATGGCAGCACCGGTCATCAGGAAGATGCGCATGACAGCGCCTCGTGTCGCCCCCATCGTGCGCAGGATCGCGATGTCGTGGCCTTTGTCCTTCACCAGCATGATCAGGCCGGAGATGATGTTGAGCGCGGCCACCAGCACGATCAGCGTCAGGATCATGAACATGACGTTACGCTCGACCTGCAAGGCCGAGAAGAAGGTCTGGTTGCGCTGGCGCCAGTCGGTCAGGAAGATCGGCCGCTGTGCCGCTTCCTCGACCTTGGTCTTCAGCGCATCGACATCGTCGGGATTGTCGACATAGATCTCGATCGAGCCGACCTTGCCTTCCGAATTGAAATAGAGCTGCGACTCGGCGAGCGGCATGAAGATGATCGAACTGTCGTATTCCGACATGCCGACCTCAAAGATGCCGGTGACCGGATAGGCCTTGGCGCGCGGTGTCGTGCCCATCGGGGTCACATCGCCGTCGGGCGAAATCAACCGGATGGAATCGCCCAGCACCAGGCCCATGTTTTCGGCCATGCGCTTGCCGATGACGACGCCGTCACCAGTGTCGAAGCCGACGATCGAGCCCTGCTTGATGTTGTTGGCGACCAGCGTCACCTTGCCGAGGTCGCTGCCCCTGATGCCGCGCACCAACGCGCCGGCGCCCGCGCCGACATTGCCCTGGGCCAGCACCTGACCCTCGACCAGCGGGATCGCGTATTTGACGCCAGAGACACCGTTGATGCGATCGGCGACGGCGGCATAGTCCTCAAGCGGCGTATCGGTTGCAGTTACGACGAGATGGCCGTTGACGCCGAGAATGCGGGTCAGGAGCTCGGCGCGAAAGCCGTTCATGACGGCCATCACCACGATCAGCGTGGCGACGCCCAGCATGATGCCGAGGAAAGAGATCGAAGCGATGACGGAAATCACCGTCTCCTTGCGCTTCGAACGCAGGTAGCGCCACGCCACCATGCGCTCGAACACCGAAAAAGGGCCAGCGCCCGCCGGTTTCGCCGTCACCGCCTGGTTCATGCCTTGGCGCCCAGCTTGGCCAGAGCTTCAGCCACCGGCAGCGTCAGGCGTTCGCCGGACTTGCGGTTCTTGATCTCGACCTCGCCTGCGGCAGCGCCGCGCGGGCCGACGATCACCTGCCAGGGCAGGCCGATCAGGTCGGCGGTGGCGAACTTGCCGCCGGCGCGCTGGTCGGTGTCGTCATAGAGCACGTCCTTGCCGGCTGCCTCGAACGCCTTGTAAAGCTCGTCGCAGACGCGGTCGCACTCGGCGTCGCCGACCTTCATGTTGATCAGGCCGATGTCGAACGGCGCCACCGCTTCCGGCCAGATGATGCCGTTCTCGTCATGGCTGGCCTCGATGATCGCAGCAATCAGGCGGCTCGGGCCGATGCCATAGGAGCCCATCGACACGAAATGCTCCTTGCCATCGGGGCCCATGACCTTGGCACCCATCGGCTTGGAGTACTTCTCGCCGAAGTGGAAGATGTGCCCGACCTCGATGCCGCGCGCCGAAACCTTGTCGGCTTCGGGCACTGCGGCCCAGGCGGCCTCGTCATGCATCTCTTCGGTCGCCGCATAAGGCGTCGTCCACTGCTTGACGATCCCGTCCATCTCGCCGTCATTGGCGAAGTCGGTCGCTGCACCCGGCACCGGCAAAGCGAGATAGTTGCGGTGGCAGAACACCTGGCTTTCGCCGGTTTCAGCCAGGATGATGAATTCGTGGCTGAGGTCGCCGCCGATCGGGCCGGTATCGGCGCGCATCGGGATCGCCTGCAGCCCCATCCGTGTGAAGGTGCGCAGGTAGGAAACGAACATCCTGTTGTAGGCGGCCTTGGCGCCCTCGAAGTCGAGGTCGAAAGAGTAGGCGTCCTTCATCAGGAACTCGCGCGAACGCATCACGCCGAAGCGCGGGCGTACCTCGTCGCGGAACTTCCACTGGATGTGATAGAGGTTGAGCGGCAGGTCCTTGTACGACTTGACGTAGGAGCGGAAGATTTCCGTCACCATCTCTTCATTGGTCGGGCCGAACAGCATGTCGCGCTCGTGCCGGTCCTTGATGCGCAGCATCTCCTTGCCGTAGTCGTCATAGCGGCCGCTTTCGCGCCACAGGTCGGCTGACTGGATGGTCGGCATCAGGATTTCGAGCGCCCCTGCCCGGTCCTGTTCCTCGCGCACGATGCGGCAGATCTTGTCGAGTACACGCTTGCCCAGCGGCAGCCACGAGAAGCTGCCGGCCGCCTGCTGCCTGATCATGCCCGCGCGCAGCATCAGCCGGTGGGAAATGATGTCCGCCTCGCGGGGATTTTCTTTCAGGATAGGAAGGAAATAGCGCGACAGAAGCATCGAATGTTCCATGAAAACGGTGATGCCGGAATCGGCATGACAAGGAGGCTTGCTTGAACGGGCTTCATAGCCATTTCAAGGCGGAATGAAAACCCGCGCATGCCGTTTCGACGCAGCGTCAGAATGACCTTTGTGGCGGATCGACGGCGCCTGCCAATCAATTGTGCAATGCAGCACAGGATTGCCCGCCTGGAAGCAAAATTCCGCGTGACAATTCATTTCCGCTTGGTCTAATGTGCCCCGATAACCGAGAGGGCGGAGAAAAATTCGCTCTCCTGCGCGGTCAAAGTCTTGGGAGGATGCGATCTAGGCGCGATAACTCGCTGCCGCCGGCAACGGAAAGCAGATCGGACGCGTTTAAATTGCAAGGCTTCGTGCCTTGCATTTTTTTTGGGCAATCATCGGCTTATGCCGCTTCGCTAAGAAGCAACACTAACCGCATTTCTTACTCGCTGGCCCTACCCCGTGGAATGCGTCAATTGATCTCGGGAATGAACTGCGGGAAGTCGTCGAAGCTGTAGCCCAGCCCCTTGGTGACGAAATAGAACGCCCCGATCACCACTGCTGTAACCACCGTCGTCCACAGCATCGCACGCAGCATGTGCGGCCCTCGCGGCGCGCTCGCCTCGGTGCCGAGCGTCACGTCACGGTCTTCATCCTGGGTCTTCAGCCCAAAGGGCAGGATGGCAAACAAAGTCAGCCACCAGAAGACGAAATACATCGCAGCGAGTGATACCCAGGTCATACCTGCTCCAGTTCTACCAGCGTGCCCTGGAAATCCTTGGGGTGTAGAAACAGCACCGGCTTGCCATGTGCCCCGATCTTCGGGTTGCCGTCACCGAGCACGCGCGCGCCATTAGCCTTGAGATGGTCGCGCGCCGCCAGGATGTCGTCAACCTCATAGCAGACATGGTGCATACCGCCCGACGGGCTCTTCGCCAGGAACGCCGCAATCGGCGAGCCCTCGCCCAAGGGCTCGAGCAACTCGATCTTGGTGTTGCCGACGTCGATGAACACCACCGTCACGCCATGCTCGGGCAGCGCCTGCGGCGCACCAACCTTGGCGCCGAGCGTGTCGCGATAGACAGCGCTCGCCGCTGCCAGATCCGGCACGGCGATCGCAACATGGTTGAGACGTCCGAGCATCGTCAGTCCTGTCTTCAGCGGGTGACGAACACCGTCACCAGCGGTTTCTTGCCCCAGGCTTCGTTGGCGGCACCGCGCACTGCGCGACGCACGGCTTCCTGCACCAGGTCGAGGTCTTTTCGGCGCGCACGGGGTATCGAGTCCACGGCGCCGATTGCCGCATCGAGCATAAGCTCTTCGAGATCCTCGCCGCCGGCGTCGGTTTCGGCCACGCCGATCGCCACCAGATCCGGGTCGCCGGCAAGCTCGTACTTGTCGTCGAGCACGACATTGACGGCAACATGGCCGGCAAACGACAGCTTGCGCCGGTCGCGGATGCCCATCGCCTCGTCGGAGCCGATCAGCTTGCCATCCTTGTAGACGCGGCCGAACGGCACCTGGTCGATGATCTCGGCGGCTCCCGGCCACAGCCTGAGCATGTCGCCGTCGCGGATCTGCGCCACTTCGGGAATGCCCGATAGCGACATCAGCGAGCCCTGGCCGACGAGATGGGCCGCCTCGCCATGCACCGGCACGCCAATGCGCGGGCGAACCCACTCATACATGCGCTTGAGTTCCGAGCGGCGCGGATGACCAGAAACATGGACCAGCGCGTCGCCGTCCTCGATGATCTTGATACCCTGGTCGATGAGCAGGTTCTTGATCTCGAGGATCGCCTTTTCGTTGCCGGGAATGGTGCGCGAGGAAAACACGACGGTGTCGCCAGGCGACAGCGCCACCGACTTCATCTCGTCGCGCGCCAGCTTCGCCAGTGCCGCACGCGGCTCGCCCTGGCTGCCGGTGCAGATGACGACAAGGTTTTCGCGCGGAATGTAGCCGTAGTCCTCTTCGGAGACGAATTCCGGCAGCCCGTCCATGTAGCCGAGCTCGCTCGACACATCGATGACGCGCTTGAGCGAGCGGCCCATCACCAGAACCTGGCGGCCGGCGTCGCGCGCGGCTTCCGCGATCGAGCGGATACGGCCGACATTGGACGAGAAGGTGGTGACCGCAACGCGGCCCTTGGCTTCCTCGATGACCTTGCGCAGTCCCTGCCCAACCTGCTGCTCGGACGGCGAGTCGCCTTCGCGCAGCGCATTGGTGGAATCGCAGACAAGTGCCAGCACGCCCTTGTCGCCATAGGCGCGGAAGCGTGCCTCGTCGGTCATCGGGCCGATCTCGGGCGCCGGGTCGATCTTCCAGTCGCCCGTGTGGATCACCGTGCCGGCGGGCGAGGTGATCGCCAGTGACACCGGCTCGGGGATCGAATGGCTGACCGCGATCGCTTCGATCTCGAACGGCCCGACAGTGAATTTCTCGCCGGCGCGATAGACGGTCACCGGAATCTTCGGCGCGCCCTGCTCCGACTGGCGCTTGGCTTCCAGAAGACCTGCGGCGAACGGCGTCATCCACACCGGTGCCTTGAGCTTCGGCCAGGTGTCATGCAGCGCACCATAGTGATCTTCATGCGCGTGCGTGATGATGATGCCGCGGAGGTTTTGCAGTTCCTCCTCAATGAAGCGCGTGTCGGGCAGCACAAGGTCGACACCGGGCAGCGTCGCATCGGGGAACGTCACGCCGACATCGATGATGATCCACTCGCGCTTGTTCGCCGGGCCGAAGCCGTAGAGAGCGAAGTTCATGCCGATCTCGCCGACACCGCCTAGCGGGACGAATACGAGCTCGGCGTTTTCCGCTTTCGCCATACCAGAAATCCTTTCAGGCCAATCAGGCCGCGCCGGCCGAGGCGACCGCGCCAAAATGCACGTCGCCAGCGGCGATCTTTACCGTTTCACCTTTTGCGTCACGGATCACGAAGCGGCAATCCTCGTCGATGGTCTCGAAGACGCCGCGTACCACATTTCCCTCAATCCGCACGGCGACTTCGCTGCCGAGGCCGGCCGCGCGTGCAAGCCAGCGTTTGCGGATCGATGCCAGTCCCCTACCGCCGGCCCAGACGCGTTCGTTTTCGCTCCACGCATCGGAGAGCGCCAGAAACAACGTCTCGGCATCGACACCAGCCCCCAGGCTAGCAAGCGAGGTCGCGGGATAAGGCACGTCGGTCGGATGCGCAACGACGTTGACGCCGATGCCGATGGCAATCGCCAGCCGCCCTTGGCCAAGCAACGTCGATTCAAGCAGGATGCCGGCAAGCTTGGCGCCGGAAGCCAAAACGTCGTTCGGCCACTTCAGCTCGAAACGCTTGACGCCCTGCCCGCTGCCACCGTCGACGCCGACCGAAAACCGCGCATTCGGCGCGACTGCATCGAGCGCATCGGCCAGCGCAAGCCCGGCAACGAAGCCAAGCGTCGCCGCATGTTGCAGGTCGTGGTCGAGAACCTTGAGCAGGGTCGCGGCGAGATTGCCTTCCGGCGTCACCCAGGCGCGGCCACGTCGGCCACGCCCGCTCTCCTGTTTCTTCGAAACGACCCAGAGCTTGCCCGGGTCGCCGGCGATGCCCCGTTCCAGCGCCAGCGCATTGGTCGAACCTACCGCGTCATGGGCTTCGAGGCGGAAACCGTCGGCAGTTGCTGTCGGTGCGAGCTGGAATCCCATACCGTCAGAAGAAGGTCTTGGCAGCAGCTTCCGCCATCTGCCCGATCGGGCCGCCAATCAGCACGTAAAACAGCACGAACGCACCGGACAGGCCGAGAACCAGGCGAAGCTCGCCGGCCATCGGCTGGAAACCGCCGACCGGTTCATCGAACCACATGATCTTGATGATGCGCAGGTAGTAGAAGGCACCCACCACCGAAGCCAGCACGCCAATGATCGCGAGTGCGTAGAGATTGGCGTTGATCGCAGCGAGGAAGACGTACCACTTCCCCCAGAAGCCCGCGAGCGGCGGGATACCGGCCAACGAGAACATCAGGATGGTCAGGATCGTCGCCATGACAGGATTGGTCGAAGACAGGCCGGCGAGATCGGAGATCTGCTCGACATTGCCGTCCTTGCGGCGCATCGCCAGGATGAAGGCGAAGGTGCCGAGCGTCATCACCAGGTAGATCAGCATGTAGATGACCACGCCGCGGACGCCGGCCTCGCTGTTGGCGGCGAGGCCGACAAGCGCGTAGCCCATGTGGCCGATCGACGAATATGCCATCAGGCGTTTGATGTTTTTCTGGCCGATCGCGGCGAAGGCGCCGAGCGCCATCGAAGCGATGGAGACGAAGACGATGATCTGCTGCCAGTCGGTGCCGATCGGCTCGAATGCACCCATGGTAACGCGCACGATCAACGCCATCGCAGCCATCTTGGGAGCTGCGGCGAAGAACGCCGTCACCGGCGTCGGCGCACCTTCATAGACGTCGGGCGTCCACATGTGGAACGGCACCGCCGAAATCTTGAAGCACAGGCCGGCCAGCACGAACACCAGGCCGAACACCAGGCCGAGCTGACGCTCACCACCGGCCAGCGCCGTGGCAATCGCGTCGAACGAGGTGTGACCGGTGTAACCGTAAACGAGGCTGATACCATAGAGCAGCATTCCCGACGACAGCGCGCCGAGAACGAAATACTTCAGGCCCGCTTCGGTCGAGCGCACATTGTCGCGGTTGATCGCGGCAATGACGTAAAGCGCCAGCGACTGCAGCTCGAGGCCGAGATAGAGCGCCAGCATGTCATTGGCCGAGATCATCAGCAGCATGCCGAGCGTTGCCAGCAGCACCAGCACCGGAAACTCGAACTTGTCGAACTTCTCGGCCTTGGCGAAGCCAACCGACATGATCAGCGTCACCGCCGCGCCAAGCAGCGTCAGGAACTTCATGAAGCGTGCGAAGGGATCGGACACGAAGGCCGTACCGTAGCCCGCACCGTCATGGCCGAACACCAGCATCCAGGCACCGGCCGCCACCAGCAGCGCGACGGCCAGACCGGTCACGGTCGAGTTGGCGCGCTCGCCGGAGAACACGCCGATCATCAGCAGCGCCAGCGCGCCGACGGCGATGATCAGCTCCGGCATGGAGAGCGAGAGGCTCGAAAGGAGTTCGGGCGTCATGGTTCGCAAAACCCCTGTCAGTTCGCCGCCGCGGTCTGCGCGGCGTCGATCGATACGGTTACGTTGTTGATCAGCGCCTTGACCGAAGCAGTCGTGGCGTCGAACACCGGCGCCGGATAGACGCCGTAGAAGATGACCAGGATGACCAGCGGATAGAGCACCACCTTCTCACGGCCCGACAGGTCGAACAGACCCTTCAGGCTTTCCTTGGTCAGCGCGCCAAACACCACGCGGCGGTACAGCCACAGCGCATAGGCCGCCGACAGGATCACGCCGCTCGCCGCGATCAGCGCCACCCAGGTGTTGACCTGGAAGATGCCGAACAGCGTCAGGAACTCGCCGACGAAGCCCGATGTGCCGGGAAGACCGACATTGGCCATTGTGAAGATCAGGAAGGCCACGGCGTATTTCGGCATGTTGTTGACGAGGCCGCCATAGGCCGCGATCTCGCGGGTGTGCATGCGATCATAGACGACGCCGACGCACAGGAACAGCGCGCCCGAGACGAGGCCGTGGCTGAGCATCTGGAAGATAGCGCCCTGCACGCCCGCCTCGTTCATCGCAAAGATGCCCATGGTGACGTAGCCCATGTGGGCGACCGACGAGTAGGCGATCAGCTTCTTGATGTCTTCCTGCATCAGCGCCACCAGCGAGGTGTAGACGATGGCGATGACCGACATGGCGAACACCAGCGGCGCAAAGAACTCGGACGCCAGCGGGAACATCGGCAGCGAAAAGCGCAGGAAGCCGTAACCACCCATCTTCAGCAGGATGCCGGCCAGGATGACCGAGCCCGCAGTCGGCGCTTCGACGTGCGCATCCGGAAGCCAGGTGTGCACCGGCCACATCGGCATCTTCACCGCAAACGAGGCGAAGAAGGCGAGCCATAGCCATGTCTGCATGTTGGCCGGGAAGTCGTGCGCCAGAAGCGTCGGAATGTCGGTCGTGCCGGCCTGCCAGAACATCGCCATGATGGCCAGCAGCATCAGCACCGAGCCGAGCAGCGTGAACAGGAAGAACTTGAAGCTGGCATAGACGCGGCGCTTGCCACCCCACACACCGATGATGATGAACATCGGGATCAGGCCAGCTTCGAAGAATACGTAGAACAGCACGATATCAAGTGCGCAGAACACGCCGATCATCAGCGTTTCCAGGATCAGGAACGCGATCATGTATTCCTTGACGCGCTTTTCCACCGACTCCCAGCTCGCCAGGATGCACAGCGGCATCAGGAAGGTCGTCAGGATGACGAACAGCATCGAAATGCCGTCCACGCCCATGTGATAGGAAATGCCGGAGTCGAGCCAGGCCGCCTTCTCGACGAACTGGAAGCCGGCTTCCGCATTGTCGAAATAGATCCAGATCAGCAGCGACACCGCGAAGGTGAACACCGTCGTCAGCAGCGCAACATTGCGGATATTGCGGCGCGCAGCGTCACCATCGTCCCTGATCAGAAGGATCAGGAGCGCGCCGACCAGCGGCAGAAAGGTGACCAGCGATAGAATGGGAACGCCAGACATCAGAAGGAGCTCCCGAGCATCATCCAGGTAACGAGGGCCGCCACGCCGATCAGCATGGCGAATGCGTAATGGTAGAGGTAACCGGTCTGCAGCTTGACAACGCGGTTGGTGACGTCAACGACGCGTGCCGAGATGCCGTCGGCACCAAAGCCGTCGATCAGCCAGCCGTCGCCCTTCTTCCACAGGAAGCGGCCGAGCCACTTGGCCGGGCGCACGAACAGGAAGTCGTACAACTCGTCGAAGTACCACTTGTTGAGCAGGAAGGCGTAGAGGCCGCGGTGGCGCTCGGCCAGGACCTTCGGCATCTCCGGCGAGCGGATGTAGAACAGGTAGGCCATAGCGAACCCGCCGATCATCGCTGCGAACGGAGCCAGCTTCACCCACATCGGCACGCTGTGGAAATCATGCAGGATGTGGTTGGTGTCGAGCGTGAACAGCGCGCCCTTCCAGAACTCGTTGTAGGCCTCGCCGATGAACTGGTCGTGGAAGATCACGCCGGCAAACAGCGCGCCGACAGCCAGGATGAACAGCGGCACCAGCATCACCGGCGGCGATTCATGCACATGATGCATGACGTCGGCGGTGGCGCGCGGCTTGCCGTGGAAGGTCATGAAGATCAGGCGCCACGAGTAGAAGCTGGTGAAGCAGGCGGCTATGACCAGCATCGCGAAGGCAAAGCCGGCGACCGCATTGTGGCCGACGAACGCGCCTTCGATGATGGCGTCCTTGGAGAAGAAGCCGGCCGTGCCGATGATCGTCGCCGGGATACCGACGCCGGTCAGCGCCAGCGTGCCGATGACCATCATCCAGTAGGTGGTCGGGATCAGCTTCCTGAGTCCGCCCATCTTGCGCATGTCCTGCTCGTCGGAGACGGCATGGATCACCGAACCCGAGCCCAGGAACAGCAACGCCTTGAAGAAGGCATGCGTGAACAGGTGGAAGATCGCGGCTGAATAGAAGCCCATGCCGAGTGCCACGAACATGTAGCCGAGCTGCGAGCAGGTCGAATAGGCGATGACGCGCTTGATGTCGTTCTGCACCAGGCCGACGGTCGCGGCGAAAAAGGCGGTGAACGCACCGACGAAGGTAACCACGGTGAGTGCCGTGTGTGACAACTCGAACACCGGCGACAGGCGCGCCAGCATGAACACGCCGGCGGTGACCATTGTCGCCGCGTGGATCAGCGCCGAGACGGGCGTCGGGCCTTCCATGGCGTCCGGCAACCAGGTGTGCAGCGGCACTTGCGCCGACTTGCCCATGGCGCCCATGAACAGCAGCAGGCACACGATGGTCAGCGCATTGTGCTTGTCGAGAGCGTAGCCGAGGAAGTTCAGCACGGTATCGCTATGTTCAGCGGGACCCTCAGCCGGCAGGTAGGAAGCAGCAGTTGCGAAGATGGTGCTGAATTCGACCGAGCCGAACAGGACGTACAGGCCGAAGATGCCGAGCAGGAAGCCGAAGTCGCCGACGCGGTTGACGACGAAGGCCTTGATCGCGGCAGCATTCGCCGACGGCTTCTTGTACCAGAAGCCGATCAGCAGGTAGGACGCGAGGCCCACCCCTTCCCAGCCGAAGAACATCTGCACGAGGTTGTCCGACGTCACCAGCATCAGCATGGCGAATGTGAACAGCGACAGGTAGCCAAAGAAGCGCGGCCGATGCGGATCGTGGTGCATGTAGCCGATCGAGTAGATGTGAACCAGCGCCGAAACCGTGTTGACCACGACCAGCATGACGGTGGTCAGCGTGTCGATGCGCAGCGCCCAGTCGGCCTGGATTCCGCCGACGTCGAGGAAGCGCAGCACCGGTACGGTGAAGACCTCGACATCGCCGAGCGCCACGGTCGCGAAGGCGACCCAGGACAGCACGGCCGACACCACCAGCAGGCCGGAGGTGATGTATTCGGATGCTTTCGCTCCGATCGAACGGCCAAACAGGCCGGCGATCAGGAAGCCGACAAGCGGAAGAAAGACGATGAAGTGGTACATCATTGGCCGATCAGCCCTTCATCATGTTCACGTCTTCGACCGCGATCGAGCCACGGTTGCGGAAGAAGACGACGAGGATTGCAAGTCCGATCGCCGCTTCGGCGGCGGCAACGGTGAGTACGAACAGCGCGAAAACCTGGCCGACGAGATCGCCGAGCTCAGCCGAGAACGCCACGAAGTTGAT
Organism: Aminobacter carboxidus; assembly: GCF_014863355.1. Lineage (GTDB taxonomy): Bacteria > Pseudomonadota > Alphaproteobacteria > Rhizobiales > Rhizobiaceae > Aminobacter > Aminobacter carboxidus. The sequence goes on from NZ_JACZEP010000007.1 coordinate 167,064, forward strand.
GTTGACCGCGAGCAGGATCAGCTCGACCGACATCAGGATGACGATGACGTTCTTGCGGTTCAGGAAGATGCCGAACACGCCGAGCGTGAACAGGACCGCCGAAAGCGTCAGATAGTGCGCGATGCCGACAACCATGGTCAGATTCCCTTGCCCGTCTCGACCTTCTTGACCTCGATCGCGGTGGCCGGCGTGCGGGCAACCTGGGCAGAGATGTCCTGGCGCTTGACGTTCGGCTTGTGGCGCAGCGTCAAGACGATGGCGCCGATCATGGCGACCAGAAGCACGAGGCCGGCGATCTGGAAGAAGTAGATGTAGTCTGTGTAGAGGATGTCACCGAGTGCAGCCGTGTTGTGGCGCGTGGCGATATCGGGCGTCGGCTGCGCGACCGCTGTCGCGAGCTTCGGCGCGAAGGCGTAGCCGCCGGTCACGACAATCAGCTCGGCGGCGAGGATCAGGCCGACAAGCGCGCCGATCGGCGCATATTGCAGCGCGCCCGACTTCAGTTCGGCGAAGTCGACGTCGAGCATCATGACGACGAACAGGAATAGCACCGCCACCGCGCCGACATAAACGACGAGCAGGATCATCGCCAGGAACTCGGCGCCGGTCAAAAGGAACAGGCCCGCCGCGTTGAAAAACGTCAGGATCAGGTAGAGCACCGAGTGAACCGGGTTGCGCGCCGAAATGACCATGAAGGCCGACGCCACCGCGATGAAGGCGAAGAGGTAGAAAAATACCGCTTCAAGTCCGTTGAGCATGGGTTCCCCCGGGTTTCCTTTCGGACAGCGCGCCTGTGCGCCCTGCCCTGTTCACGTCCTCGCTCCGCCTCCGAAGCAGGACGCGCGTTCCTTAGACGAGCCGACTTGGCCCGTCCATTGTTCAAGCCTTAGCGATACGGCGAATCCATAGCGATGTTGCGCGCGATCTCGCGCTCCCACCGGTCGCCGTTCGCAAGCAGCTTGTCCTTGTCGTAGTACAGCTCCTCGCGCGTTTCCGTCGCGAATTCGAAGTTCGGCCCCTCGACGATGGCGTCGACCGGGCAGGCCTCCTGGCAGAAGCCGCAATAGATGCACTTCACCATGTCGATGTCGTAGCGCACCGTGCGGCGGGTGCCGTCGTTGCGACGCGGGCCGGCCTCGATGGTGATGGCCTGCGCCGGGCAGATCGCCTCGCACAGTTTGCAGGCGATGCAGCGCTCTTCGCCGTTGGGATAACGGCGGAGCGCATGCTCGCCGCGGAAGCGCGGGCTGACCGGACCTTTTTCGTGCGGATAGTTCAGCGTCGCCTTGGGCGCGAAGAACTGGCGCATCGACAGGAAGAAGGCGCCGACGAAGTCCTGCAACAGCAGCGATTTGGCGGCTTGTGCGAGAGCGGACATCATGCGGCTCCGGTGAGCTTGAGGACGGCGGCGGTGATCACGACCATCGCCAGCGAGATCGGCAGGAACACTTTCCAGCCCAGGCGCATCAACTGGTCGTAGCGGTAACGCGGCACGAAAGACTTCACCATGGCGAACATGAAGAACACCATGCAAACCTTGAGCACGAACCAGATCACGCCGGGAACCCAGGTGAAGGGTGCGAAGTCGAATGGTGGCAGCCATCCGCCGAGGAACAGGATCGTCGTCAGCGCGCACATCAAAACGATGGCGACATACTCACCGAGGAAGAACAGCAGGAACGGCGTCGACGAATATTCGATCATGTGACCAGCGACGAGTTCCGACTCGGCCTCGACGAGGTCGAAGGGTGGACGGTTGGTCTCGGCCAGTGCCGAAATGAAGAAGATCACGAACATCGGAAACAGGACGAGCCAGTTCCAGTCGAGGAAGGTGTTCGGCAGGCCAAGGCGCGTACCGATGCCGTCGCCCTGCGAAAGCACGATGTCGGTGAGGTTCAGCGAACCGACGGTGAGCAGCACACAGACGATGACGAAGCCGATCGAGACTTCATAAGACACCATCTGGGCCGCCGAACGCAGCGCGCCGAGGAACGGATACTTCGAGTTCGAGGCCCAGCCGCCCATGATCACGCCATAGACCTCGAGCGAGGAGATGGCGAAGACATAGAGGATGCCGACATTGACGTTGGCGATCGCCCAGCCTTCGCTGACCGGGATCACCGCCCATGCCGAGATCGCCAGCACCGCTGAGACGACGGGGGCGAGCAGGAACACGCCCTTGTTGGAGCCCGACGGGATGATCGGCTCCTTGAAGACGAACTTCAAAAGATCGGCGAAGGCCTGCAGCAGGCCCCAGGGGCCGACGACGTTCGGGCCGCGGCGCAGCTGCACAGCCGCCCAGATCTTGCGGTCGGCGTAGAGAATGTAGGCGACGAAGATCAGCAGAACGACGATCAGGACGACCGACTTCAGCAGGATGATCAACGCCGGCAGGACGTAGAAGGAGAAAAAGGTATCCATGACAGCCCTTACTCCGCCGCCTGCTTGAAGCCGTTCTTGGCCAATGCCGAACATTCGGCCATCACCGCCGACGCGCGTGCGATCGGGTTGGTGAGATAGAAATCCTTCACGACAGAGGTGAAGGCACCCTTGTTCAGCCGGCCGCCGAGCTTGGCGACCTTGGCGATGTCATCGTGGTCGCCGGCGTCGATCTCGTCGATGCGGCGGAGATGCGGGAAATCCGCATAGAGCTTAGAACGCAGCTGCTGCAGCGAATCGAACGGCAGTTTGTGGCCGAGCACGTCGGACAGCGCCCTGAGGATCGCCCAGTCTTCCTTGGCCTCGCCCGGTGCGAAGCCGGCACGGCTGGTCTGCTGCACGCGGCCCTCGGTGTTGACGTAGGTGCCCGACTTTTCAGTGTAGGCGGCAGCCGGCAGGATGACGTCGGCGCGGTGCGCACCAGTGTCGCCATGCGTGCCGAAGTAGACAACGAATGCGTTCGCGGCCTTGGTCAGGTCGAGTTCGTCAGCGCCGAGCAGGAACAGCAGGTCGCTGTCAGCGAGCATGCCGGCAACGTTCTTGCCGCCCTTGCCCGGCACGAAGCCGACATCGAGGCCGCCAACGCGGGCAGCGGCAGTGTGCAGCACGGCAAAGCCGTTCCAGTCCGGGCGGCTTGCCTTGACCGATGTCGCGAGCTTCGCGGCCTGGCCGAGCACGGCGGCACCATCGGAGCGCGCGATCGCACCCTGGCCGACGATGATCAACGGGTGCGAAGCCTTCTTGAGCACCTGGAAGAACTTGCCATTGCCATCGGCCAGATCCTTGAGCGTATCCGGGCCCGAGCCGAGCTGTTCGTAGTCGTAACGCGTGTCGCCGATCTCGCCGATGACGGCAACCGGCACATTGGCGGCGCGCCAGTGCTTGCGGATGCGGGCGTTGAGCACCGAAGCCTCGAAGCGCGGGTTGGCGCCGATGATCAGGATGGCGTCGGCCTGTTCGATGCCTTCGATGGTCGGGTTGAAGATGTAGCTGGCGCGGCCGAGCGACGGATCGAGTGCAGCACCATCCTGGCGGCAGTCGATATTGTTCGAGCCGAGCGAGGCGATCAGTTGCTTGAGCGCGTACATCTCCTCGACGGTGGCGAGATCGCCGGCGATCGCGCCGATGCGCTCGGCCGAGGACTTGGCGATAGCGTCCTTGATCGCCGAGAACGCCTCTGGCCAGCTCGCGGGCAACAGCTTGCCGCCCTTGCGGACATAAGGCCGGTCGAGGCGCTGCGTGCGCAGGCCGTCCCAGATGAAGCGGGTCTTGTCGGAAATCCACTCCTCATTCACCTGCTCGTTGATGCGCGGCATGATGCGCATCACTTCGCGGCCACGCGTATCGACGCGGATGGCCGAACCGACTGCATCCATCACGTCGATGGATTCAGTCTTGGTCAGCTCCCACGGACGTGCCTGGAAGGCGTAGGGCTTTGAGGTCAGCGCGCCGACCGGGCACAGGTCGATGACGTTGCCCTGCAGCTCGGAGGTCATTGCCTGCTCGAGATAGGTGGTGATCTCGGCGTCCTCGCCACGGCCGATCAGGCCGAGCTCGGAAATGCCGGCCACTTCAGTGGTGAAGCGGACGCAGCGCGTGCAGTGAATGCAGCGCGTCATGATCGTCTTGACCAGCGGGCCGATGTTCTTGTCTTCGACCGCGCGCTTGTTTTCATTGTAGCGCGAACCGTCGAGGCCAAAGGCCATCGCCTGGTCCTGCAGGTCGCATTCGCCGCCCTGGTCGCAGATCGGGCAGTCGAGCGGATGGTTGATGAGCAGGAATTCCATCACGCCTTCGCGGGCCTTCTTGACCATCGGCGTGTTGGTGAAGATTTCGGGCGTCTCGCCGTTCGGGCCGGGACGCAGGTCGCGTACGCCCATGGCACAGGATGCCGCCGGCTTGGGCGGTCCGCCCTTTACCTCGACAAGGCACATGCGGCAGTTGCCGGCGATCGACAGCCGCTCATGGAAGCAGAAGCGCGGCACTTCCGCGCCTGCCTCTTCCGCAGCCTGCAGCAGCGTATAGTGGTCGGGTACCGAAATCTCTTTCCCGTCGACCTTAAGCTTTGCCATAGCGCCTCAAATCCCGCGGATGATCCGCATTCCGTCCTGCAAGGGGGCGCGGCCTGCGCTGCGCCCCGAAATCCACAATTCAAGCGGCAGTCGTGCCGCCAGCAAGCATTGCTGCCTGCCCTATCCAGTCATCACGGCCGATCCGACCCTTGAAGCCGAGATAGTCGTCCGCCCAGGCCACCTCTTCGGCCGTCCAGCCGGCGATCTGGCCATAAGTCCAGATGCCAAGACCGTTCAGCACCTGCTCCAGCTTCGGGCCGATGCCCGAAATGGCCTTGAGATCGTCAGGCGTCTCAGGCCTTTCAATCGATGCAGGCTGCCTGAAATCCTCAGGCTGAAGCCCCACCGGCGCTTCTTCAACGACAGCAGCCTCTACAACCATCGGATCGGTCGCATCGGCGACCACCGGCTTCACCTCGGCCTTCTCCAGCTTGCGCGCCAGGGTTTTCACCTCGGCGATCAGCGAGGCGGTCTCCGCCTCCCCACGCTTGGCCGTCGCACCGGCCACCTTGATGTGCGTCGCGCCGGTGAAATCGCCGAAGTCGGGCGAAAACAGGCGCTGCGCGGCTTCGGATGCGCCTGACACGGCACCGATCCAGACGCCAAGCGCGTGACTGGCGAGACCGACACCAAGCGCTGAAGCAGCAGCGAAGCCTGCGGCAGGATGCACCATGAGGTTCGCCCTACCGGCAAACTCCTTGGGCAGCATTGCCACGAAGTCCCTGTTCATCTGCTCCAAACGTTCCATCTCAGGCACTGCACTTTCGGGAATGGGAAATGTCGACATTGGTAGCTCCTTGTCGCCTTCGCCGTTCGCCTCTGCCTCGTCGTTTCCTATTTCGGACCTTTGGCCCGCACTTTCTGACTTAAACCCTTATTCAGCCGCCACCAGCACCGGCTCGGCGCGGTGCGAATTGCGCGAGAACTCGTCGATCCGCCGCTCGATTTCGGGGCGGAAGTTGCGGATCAGGCCCTGGATCGGCCATGCGGCCGCATCGCCCAGCGCGCAGATCGTGTGGCCTTCCACCTGCTTGGTGACGTCGAGCAGCATGTCGATCTCGCGCTTGTGCGCTTCGCCGCGCACCAGGCGTTCCATGACGCGCCACATCCAGCCGGTGCCTTCGCGGCACGGCGTGCACTGGCCGCAGCTCTCGTGCTTGAAGAAGTAGCTGAGGCGCGCGATCGCCTTCACGATGTCGGTCGACTTGTCCATGACGATCACGGCAGCCGTGCCGAAGGACGACTTGCGCTCGCGCAGGCCATCGAAGTCCATCGGGCAGTCGATGATGTCCTCGGCCTTGACGACCGGGCAGGACGCGCCGCCGGGAATGACAGCCAAGAGGTTGTCCCAGCCGCCGCGGATACCGCCGCCGTGCTTTTCGACCAGCTCGCGGAAGGTGATGCCCATGGCCTCTTCGACCGTGCAAGGCGTATTCACATGGCCAACCAGCATGAACAGCTTGGTGCCGACATTGTTCGGGCGGCCGATGCCGGAGAACCAGGCGGCCCCACGACGCAAGATGGTCGGCGCGACAGCGATCGACTCGACGTTGTTGACCGTCGTCGGGCAGCCATAGAGGCCGACATTGGCCGGGAACGGCGGCTTGAGGCGCGGCTGGCCCTTCTTGCCTTCCAGGCTTTCGAGCAGCGCGGTTTCTTCGCCGCAGATATAGGCGCCGGCACCGTGATGGACGTAGATCTCGAAGTCGTAGCCGTTCTTGTTGTTCTTGCCGATCAGCTTGGCATCATAAGCCTCGTCGATGGCGCGCTGCAGCGCTTCGCGCTCACGGATGAACTCGCCGCGCACATAAATGTAGGCGGCAACGGCACCCATGGCGAAACCGGCGAGCAGGCAGCCCTCGACCAGCGTGTGCGGGTCATGGCGCAGGATATCACGATCCTTGCAGGTGCCCGGTTCGGACTCATCGGCATTGACGACGAGATAGGACGGACGGCCATCCGGGTTGCTCTTGGGCATGAACGACCACTTGAGACCCGTCGGGAAGCCGGCGCCGCCGCGGCCGCGCAGGCCCGACGCCTTCATCTCGTTGATGATCCACTCGCGACCCTTCTCGATGATGCCGGCAGTGCCGTCCCAGGCGCCACGCGACATCGCACCGGCCAGCGACTGGTCGAAGCGGCCATAGATGTTGGTGAAGATGCGGTCCTTGTCTTCAAGCATGTTCTTGCTCCTCAGACCGGCTTCTTGCCGAAGACGCGGATGTATTCAGCCACGCCACCCTTGGCGAGCGCCTTGGCCTGCTTGACCCAGTCGTCGCGCTCGATGCGGCCCTTGAAATTCAGGTAACCGTCGACCCACTCGCGCTCGGCCTTCTTCCAGGAAGCGACCTGGCCGAAGGTGAAGATGCCGAGTTCGTGCAGCGTGCCCTCGATCTTCGGGCCGACGCCCGAGATCAGCTTGAGGTCGTCGACGGCAGCCGGCTTGGCGATGCCGGCCGGACGATTCTTGTCTTCGAGCGACGGCTTGGCCACTGCTGCAGCCTTGGGAGCAGCGACGCTCGCTGCTTTTTCGGCGGCGGGCGCTGCCTTGACCTTCGACGGCGTATTCACGGCCGGGCTGGTCTCTATCGCGTCGGTCTTGGGCTTGGCGGCGTTGGACGGCGGCACGACTGCCTCGACGACAGCTGCCTTGGCAGCCTTGGAGGCGGCCTTGGCTTCCTTGTCGCGGGTCGTCTTGAGCACGCCCTTCTCTTCCTTGAGCGAAGTGAAGCCGGTCAGCGGCGCAGCGAACACGCGGCCAGTCTGCGGGCCGGTCTTGACCTTGTCGCCCTTGCCGGCATCGAACTGATCGATGATCTCGGCCAGACGCTCCGGCGTCAGGTCCTCGTAGGTGTCCTTGAAGATCATGACCATCGGTGCATTGACGCAGGCGCCAAGGCACTCGACCTCTTCCCACGACAGCGTGCCCGCCTCGTTGGTGTGGAACTGGTCGTGATGGATCTTCGAGCGGCACACGTCCATCAGCTCTTCCGAGCCGCGCAGCATGCAGGGCGTGGTGCCGCACACCTGAACATGGGCGCGCGTGCCGACCGGCTTGAGCTGGAACTGGGTGTAGAAAGTCGCGACTTCGAGCGCGCGGATGTAAGGCATATCAAGCATGTCGGCGACATGTTCGATTGCCGCCTTCGTCACCCAGCCGTCCTGTTCCTGCGCCAGCATCAGCAGCGGGATGACGGCCGACTGTTCGCGGCCCTTGGGGTACTTCTTGATCCAGGTTTTCGCCTGCGCGGTCATCGCCTTGTTGAAGGCGAATGACGCTGGCTGGACGCTGGCTTCTGCGAGACGGCGGACTGACATTTAGCGGTCGACCTCACCAAACACGATGTCGAGGGAGCCGAGAACGGCTGAGATATCCGCCAGCATGTGGCCGCGGCACAGGAAATCCATCGCTTGGAGATGGGCGAAACCTGGCGCGCGCAGCTTGCAGCGGTATGGCTTGTTGGTGCCGTCGGAGACGAGGAAGACGCCGAATTCGCCCTTGGGCGCTTCGACGGCCGCATAAACCTCGCCGGCCGGCACACGGTAGCCTTCGGTGTAGAGCTTGAAGTGATGGATCAAGGATTCCATCGAACGCTTCATCGCCTGGCGCTTCGGCGGAACCACCTTGCCGTCCATGTTCGAGACAGGACCGACACTTTCCTTGCCGAGCAGCAGGTCGACGCACTGGCGCATGATGCTCGCCGACTGGCGCATCTCTTCCATGCGGATCAGGTAGCGGTCGTAGCAGTCGCCGTTCTTGCCGATCGGAATGTCGAATTCCATTTCGGAATAGCACTCGTAGGGCTGGCTCTTGCGCAGGTCCCAGGCAGCGCCCGAACCGCGCACCATCACGCCCGAGAAACCCCAGGCCCAGGCGTCGTCGAGCGAGACCACGCCGATGTCGACGTTACGCTGCTTGAAGATGCGGTTGGGGGTGAGCAGGTCGTCGAGGTTCTTCACCGTCTGCAGGAACGGATCGATCCACTTGCCAATGTCTTCGACCAGCTTCTGCGGCAGGTCCTGGTGGACGCCGCCCGGCCGGAAATAGGCGGCGTGCATGCGCGCACCGCAGGCACGCTCATAAAACACCATCAGCTTTTCGCGCTCTTCGAAGCCCCACAGCGGCGGGGTCAGCGCGCCAACGTCCATCGCCTGCGTCGTGACGTTGAGCAGATGCGACAGGATGCGGCCGATCTCGGAGAACAGCACGCGGATGATCTGACCGCGCTTCGGCACTTCGAGGCCGAGCAGACGCTCGACGGCAAGCGCAAACGCATGTTCCTGGTTCATCGGCGCGACATAGTCGAGCCGGTCGAAATAGGGCACGGCTTGCAGATAGGTCTTCTGCTCGATCAGCTTTTCGGTGCCGCGGTGCAGCAGACCGATATGCGGATCGACGCGGTCGACGACTTCGCCGTCGAGCTCGAGCACCAGGCGCAAAACGCCGTGCGCCGCCGGATGTTGCGGGCCGAAGTTGATGTTGAAGTTGCGGACGGAGGTTTCAGCCATTTCGGCGCCTCAATTCGTCTTGGCTTTTTCGTCGCCCGGCAGCACGTAATCGGTGCCTTCCCAGGGAGACAAAAAGTCGAAATTGCGGAATTCCTGCTTGAGCTCGACCGGCTCGTAGACGACGCGCTTCTGCTCGTCGTCGTAGCGAACTTCGACGAAGCCGGTGAGCGGGAAGTCCTTGCGCAGCGGATGCCCTTCGAAGCCGTAATCCGTCAGAAGGCGGCGCAGGTCGGGATGGCCCGAAAACAGGATGCCATACATGTCATAGGCCTCGCGCTCGAACCAGTCGGCACCGGGATAGACCGAGGTGATCGACGGAACCGGCGTGTCCTCGTCAGTGCTGACCTTGACGCGAATCCGCAGGTTCTGGCGCGGCGACATCAGGTGATAGACGACGTCGAAGCGCTTGCGGCGCTGCGGATAGTCGACGCCGGCGGCATCGATGAACGAGATGAACTGGCACTGCACGTCGCTGCGCAGGAAGGTCATCACATCGACGATATCGGCAGCCTTCACCGTCAGCGTCAGTTCGCCATAGGCGACGACGCTTTCTTCGATGTCCGCATCGAGCTTTTCCGCAATATACGCGGCGAGGTCGTTCAGGGCTTCACTCATCTGGGATCACCGCTCGATCGTGCCGGTGCGGCGGATCTTCTTCTGCAGAAGAAGGATGCCGTAGAGAAGTGCTTCGGCGGTCGGAGGACAGCCGGGCACGTAGATGTCGACAGGCACGACGCGATCGCAGCCGCGTACCACCGAATAGGAATAGTGGTAGTAGCCGCCACCATTGGCGCAAGAGCCCATCGAGATGACGTAGCGCGGCTCCGGCATCTGGTCGTAGACCTTGCGCAGCGCGGGCGCCATCTTGTTGGTCAGCGTGCCGGCGACGATCATCACGTCGGACTGGCGTGGTGAAGCGCGCGGCGCGATGCCGAAGCGTTCGGCGTCATAGCGCGGCATCGAGATGTGCATCATCTCGACGGCGCAGCAGGCCAGACCGAAGGTCATCCACATCAGCGAGCCGGTGCGCGCCCAGGTGATCAGCGCTTCCGACGAGGTGACGAGGAAACCCTTGTCGGACAACTCACTGTTCAGATCGCCGAAGAAGGCGTCGTCGGAACCGATGAGCTTGCCGGTGTTCGGATCGATGATGCCTTTCGGCTTCGGTGCGACCAGGGTGCCGGAGGCGTCGTTCAATCCCATTCCAGCGCTCCCTTTTTCCACTCATAGACAAAGCCGATGGTCAGCACGGCCAGGAAGATCATCATCGACCAGAAGCCGAGCATGCCGATCTCGCCGAAGGACACCGCCCAGGGGAACAGGAACGCCACTTCGAGATCAAAGATGATGAACAGGATGGAGACCAGATAGAAGCGGATGTCGAACTTCATGCGGGCGTCGTCAAACGAGTTGAAGCCGCACTCATAGGCTGAAAGCTTTTCCGGATCCGGATTGCGGTAGGCGACAAGGAAAGGCGCCACGATAAGCGCAATGCCGACAATAAGCGCCACACCGATAAAAATGACGATGGGCAGATACGAACTCAGGAGAGCGTTCATGCTGCGAATTCCGTTGGTGGCCTATCCACCCAGATTTACAGCACGGGGTCCGTTTCCGGAAGCGCGACAGATTCTCGCCGAGCCGGACGAAACGGTCGTGCTGCAATGCGGCGACGGTTAGCGCAGCCGGTCGGTCGAAGCAAGTCCAACCTTGGCCAAAACGTGGCAAAGCCCACTGCTGGACCAAAATCCTGCGCGTGTGGCTCGTGTTTGATTTCCTTCGCCTTTTACTCAACTTTACACTCCTGACAAGACCGGAACCGCGGTTCTGCTAGCATTTGCAGCAAAGACCGATTCTCGTGCCCTTGCGTCACACCTGGAGGGACTGCGATAGCTTGCCGCAATGAAGGAAAAACTCTCACTCGCCACCGCCCGCCGCATCGCATTGGCGGCCCAGGGATTTGCCGACGCGCGCCCCACGGGCGCGATCACGCGACGTCACTTGCAGCGCGTGCTCGGCCGCATCGGCCTGCTCCAGATCGACTCGGTCAGCGCCGTCGTGCGCGCTCACTACATGCCACTCTATTCGCGGCTCGGCCCCTACCCCATGGCGCTGCTCGACGATGCCATGCAGCCGAAGAAACGGATGCTGTTCGAATACTGGGCGCACGAGGCTTCGCTGCTGCCGCTCGAAACCTACCCGCTGATGCGCTGGCGCATGGCGCGGGCCGAGGACGGGATGTATGGCGGGCTTGCCAAGTTCGGACGTGCCAACAGGCCCTATATTGAAGAGATATTCCGCCATGTGGTCGACCGCGGACCGATCGCCGCTTCCGACATCGAGGGCGCCAAGGGTTCCGGCGGCTGGTGGGGCTGGAGCCAGGAGAAGCATGCCTTCGAATGGCTGTTCTGGGCGGGCCGCATTACCACCCATTCGCGCCGCGGCTTCGAACGCCTCTATGATCTGCCCGAACGCGTCCTGCCTTCCGACATCCACGCCCTTCCCGTCCCGGCTCCGGCCGATGCGCATCGCGAATTGCTACGCATTTCCGCCCGCGCCCATGGCGTGGCCACCGCCAACTGCCTGCGCGACTACTTCCGCCTGTCGCCTGCCGACATCAAGGGCCGCCTCGAAGAGCTGGTCGAGACGGGAGAACTGATTCCGGTCCGCGTCGAAGGTTGGAACCGGCAGGCCTATCTTCACGCCGAGGCGCGAATCCCGCGCAAGGTGCACGCACGCGCCCTGCTCGCGCCTTTCGACCCGCTGGTGTTCGAGCGCACCCGCGCCGAGCAACTGTTCGACTTCCGCTATCGCATCGAGATCTACACCCCGGCGGAGAAGCGCCAGTATGGCTACTATGTCCTGCCTTTCCTGCTCGGCGAGCGCATCGTCGCCCGCATCGACCTGAAAGCCGACCGGCCAGCGGGTGTATTGCGTGTCCACGCCGCCTATGCCGAGCCTTGCGCGCCGCCTGAAACCGCAGCCGAACTCTATGAAGAGTTGAAGCAGATGCGCGACTGGCTCGGCCTCGAACGCATAGAGGTGACGCCTGCCGGCGACCTCGGGCCTGATCTGAGCGACATTGCGGGTCGCTCCATCACGTTGACTCCACCCCTCGCGAAAGCCTAAATCGCCCACAGACGGTCCTCCGCCCGCAATGGCGGAGGCTAAGAGGGAATGCGGTGCGCGCCGTTGGCGTCAAATCCGCGGCTGTCCCCGCAACTGTGAGCGAAGAGCCAAGCCCGAAGACCACTGGGGATTTCCCCGGGAAGGCGGGCGAAGGCGACGATCCGCAAGCCAGGAGACCTACCGTCGCAGACATTGATCCGATCGCCTGGCGGGTGCCCCGGGCAAGGAGCCTGGATTTGGACTTCGACGACAACCTTACGGTCGCATCATCCGACGCATCCTGCGATGCCTCGGGCGTGCTTGCCTGCGACGTGACAATCCTCGTTTGCTCTTCCTGCCGCGACGAAACCGGTTCGGACGCCCATCCGCGCGCCGGCGCCCAGCTTGCCGAGAACACCCGCCTCGCCGCCAACGGCGATATCGCCGTGCACAGCGTCGAGTGCCTCGGCAACTGCAAGCGCCGCCTGAGTGCCGCGCTGATCCGCGACGGTTCGTGGAGTTATGTATTCGGCGATCTCAACACGTCGTCGGGCGAAGACCTCGTCACCGGCGCCAGGCTCTTCGCCACCTCGACTGACGGCCTCGTCCCCTGGCGAGGCCGCCCCGACAGTCTCAAGCGCGGCCTCGTCGCGCGCATCCCACCACTTGCACTCATCAAGGAAGACAAATGACCGCCTCCGTCGAACGCGTTCCCTGCACCGTCGTCACCGGCTTTCTCGGCGCCGGCAAGACCACCTTGCTCCGCAACATTCTCGAAAATTCCAAGGGCAAGCGCCTTGCCATCATCGTCAACGAGTTCGGCGATGTCGGCATCGACGGCGAGATCCTCAAGGGCTGCGGCGTTGACGCCTGCCCGGAAGAAAACATCGTCGAACTGGCCAATGGCTGCATCTGCTGCACCGTTGCCGACGATTTTGTCCCAGCCCTCGATCAGATTCTGTCGCTCACGCCCAAGGTCGACCACATCCTGATCGAGACTTCCGGGCTCGCTCTACCGAAGCCGCTGGTCCAGGCGTTCCAATGGCCGAGCGTCAAGAGCCGCGTGACTGTCGACGGCGTGATCGCCGTGGTCGACGGCCCCGCCCTTGCCGCCGGCAAGGTCGCTTCCGACATGGAGGCGCTTGCCGCCCAGCGCAGCGCAGATGATTCGCTCGACCATGACGACCCGGTCGAGGAAGTGTTCGAGGATCAGGTCGCCTGCGCCGACCTCATCATCCTGTCCAAGTCCGACCTGCTTGATGAGGCCGGCCATGCCCGCGCCACCGCCATTGTCCGCGAACACCTGGCGCGCGCCGTCAAGATCGTGCCGTCGGCGCACGGCAAGGTCGACCCGTCGGTGCTGCTCGGCCTCGGCCTCGCTGTCGAGGACGACATCGAAAACCGCAAGACCCACCATGACGGCGCATTCGACCACGAGCACGACGACTTCGACACCTTCGTCATCGAGATCCCGTCGATCGCCAATCCGGACGAACTGGCAAAGCGCGTCGCAACGGCCGCCGAGGAAGAAAACGTGTTGCGCGTGAAAGGCTTCGTCGACGTCGGTGGCAAGCCAATGCGTCTGCTCGTCCAGGCTGTCGGCCCTCGCGTCAACCACTATTACGACCGCGCATGGACCGCTGCGGACGACCGCCGTTCGCGCCTCGTCGTCATCGGCCTCAAGGGTCTCGACCGCCCGGCAATCGAGCGCATACTGGTTGGCTGAACCGGACAGCCTGGATGCACATCCTCACCACCACATCCGCCTCGCTCGATGACCTGATCGAGCCCGTCGACCTCAGGCAGAAGCCTGCGGATGTGGTGGCGCTGTCCTTCACCGACAGCGACCTTGCCGGCCTTGCCAACGCCTGGAAGGCGGACGCGGAAAACCTGCCATCGATGCGGCTAGCCAGCCTGCGCGACCTCCGCCATCCGATGTCGGTCGATCTGTGGATCGACAGCGTCGCGACCCACGCCAAGGTCATTCTCGTTCGCATCCTCGGCGGCTACGACTGGTGGCGCTATGGCTGCGACCAACTGGCGTCGGCGGCGCGCGAAAAGGGTATCGCTCTGGCGTTGCTGCCGGGCGAAAGCCATGATGAGGATTTGCGGCTGATCGAAGCCTCGACGCTGCCCCGCGTTGAACTCGACGCCCTGCTCGGCTACTTCCGCGAGGGCGGCCCCGAGAACATGAAGGCGCTGGTCGCCCGGCTGGCTGGACTAGCCGGTGCCAATGCGGCGGCCATCGCGCCGGTGGTGGTGCCGAAGGCGGGGTTTTATGATCCTGAGCGGGGCATTCTCAGCGACGTAAGGGCCTTTTGTGAGCAGTCAGGGGACTGCGATCCTTCACACCCCCCTGAAAATATCCCGCTGGTCCCCATCCTCTTCTACCGCTCGATGCTTCTCGCCGCCGACGTCGCGCCCATCGACGCGCTGGTCGAAGCGCTGAAGGCACAAGGCCTGTGCCCTGCCCCCATCTTCGTCTCCAGCCTCAAGGACAAGGACTCGCTTGCCCTCGTTGAGGCAGCCCTGGCCCAGATGAATCCCGCAGCCATCGTCACCGCCACCGCCTTCGCCGCAGGCGCCGAACCGGGCGCGGAAACGCTGTTCGACCGCGCTGGCGTTCCCGTCTTCCAGGTCATCGTCGCCACCACCCGCCGCGAAGCCTGGGAAGGCAGCCCGCGTGGCCTGGCACCCGCCGACCTCGCCATGCACGTGGTGATGCCAGAGCTCGACGGCCGCATCCTCGCCGGCGCCATCTCCTTCAAGGCCGAAAGCGAGGTCGATCCGGCCCTCGGTTTCCGCGCCTTTGCCAACCGGCCCGAGCCCGATCGCGTCGAGCAGGTCGCCCGTCGCATCGCCGCCCATCTCAGGCTGCGCCAGACGCCGCCCAAAGCCCGCAAGCTCGTTATCCTCATTCCCGACTACCCCAGCGCGCCCGGCCGCACCGGCTACGCCGTCGGCCTCGACGTGCCCAACAGCGTGCTCGCCATGCTGCACGACCTCAAGGGCGCCGGCTACGGCGTTGAATCGATTCCCGAATCGCCGCGCGCGCTGCTCGACCTGATCGAGACAGGCGGGCACGGGCTGGCGCTTGAGGACTATGTCGCGCTTGCCACAACCCTACCGACGGAGGCAAGGAACGCGGTCCAGGCAGCGTGGGGAGCGCCCGATGCTGCTCGCGGCACGCAATCCTTCCCTTTCCGCGCCGCAACCTTCGGCAACATCACCGTCGCCCTTGCTCCCGACCGAGGCCGATCTGCCGATCGCCGCGCCGACTATCACGACCCGACGCTGCCGCCGCGCCACGCGCTGCTGGCCTTCGGCCTGTGGCTGCAGAAATCGCTCGGCGTCCATGCCATCGTCCATGTCGGGGCGCATGGCACGCTCGAATGGCTGCCGGGCAAGACGGTTGCGCTGAGCCAGACCTGCTTCCCCGAAATCGTCACCGGTTCGCTGCCGGTGGTCTATCCCTTCATCGTCTCCAATCCCGGCGAGGCGGCCCAGGCCAAACGCCGGATCTCCGCTGTCACGCTCGGCCATCTGCCGCCGCCGCTCGCCGCCGCAGGCCTGGACGAGAACCATCACAAGCTCGAGCGGCTGGTCGACGAGTACGCCCAGGCCGACGGGCTCGACCGCCGTCGTCGTGACCGGCTGGCAAAGCTCATCGTCGAGACCGCTGCCCAGACCGGCCTTGCCACCGAGGCCGGCGTTGCCAAAACTGACGCTCCAGACGAGGCTCTTCGCCGCATCGACGCCTGGCTCTGCGACCTCAAGGATTTCGCCATCAAGGACGGCCTGCATGTCTATGGCCGCGCCGAGGCCGATGAGCCTGACGATGCCCGCCGCGCCAGCGCCGAGGCCGAGCGTAAAAACCTGATCGCCGCCCTCGACGGCCGCCACGTCAAGGCCGGCCCTTCGGGCGCCCCTGCGCGTGGCCGCACCGATGTCCTGCCAACCGGGCGCAACCTGTTCACCTCAGATCCCCGCACCATGCCGACGCCGACGGCGTTCGACCTCGGCAAGGCAGCATCCGACGAAATCATGCGCACCTATCTGCAAGGCCATGGCGACTGGCCACGTGCGCTGGTCATCGACCTCTGGGGCAGCGCCTCGCTACGTACCGGCGGCGAGGAGATCGCGCAGGGGCTGGCGCTGATGGGCTGCCGGCCGCAATGGGATGCCGCTACTGGCCGCGTCACCGGCATCGAAGTTCTGCCGCCAGCGGCACTCGGCCGTCCGCGCGTCGACGTTACCTGGCGCATTTCGGGCCTGTTCCGCGACATGTTCCCGACCCAGATCGCGCTGATCGACGCCGCAGCGCGTGCCGTCGCCACCCGCGACGAGGACGATCACGAAAATCCCCTCGCCGCGACCACCCGTGCTTCCGGCAAGGTCGAGCCACGCATCTTCGGTTCCTCGCCCGGCACCTATGGTGCCGGCCTCGAGGACCTGCTTTCCACTGGCGACTGGCAGGCCCGCGAGGAACTGGGCCGCGCCTATATCGACGCCGCCTCCCACGCCTATGGCGGCGCGGAAGGCGAAGGCGTCTCCGCGCCCGGTGCCTTTGCCGACCGCATCGCCGAGGCCGACCTGCTGGTCCACACCGGCGACGACCCCGGCCGCGACATCCTCGAAGGCTCCGCCGACGTCGCCTTCATCGGCGGTTTCACGGCCGCACTCGCGACACTGGGCAAGAATGCCGACGTCATCGTCCTCGACACGTCGGACCCGCACAAGCCGCGCCCGCGCTCGGTCACCGAGGCTGTCGGCCGCGTCGTCCGGGCGCGCGCCACCAACGCCCGCTTCATCGCCGGCCAGATGCGCCACGGCCCGCGCGGCGCATCCGAGTTCGCCGAGACTGTCGACCGCCTGATCGGCTTCGCCGAAACCACCAACGCCATTCCGGGCGCCCTCATCGAGGCCGTTCACGACGCCTATGTCGGCAATGACGACGTACGCGCCTTCATGCTGCGCGAGAACCCTGCGGCGGCAAGATTCATCGCCGAGCGCTTTGCCACCGCGCGCCGGCGTGGGCTGTGGCATCCCCTGCGCAACTCCATCGACGACGATCTCGCCGCCCTCATCGACGAGGCATCGGCGAAGGAGGTCCCGGCATGAGCGGCTTCTCCCGCCGCGGCGCCTGCCCGGCGCTGTCGGCACCCATGCAAACCGGCGACGGCCTGTTGGTGCGGCTCAATCCGCTCGCTGGAGAAATCGCGCCCAACACCTTGATCGGACTCTGCGAATCCGCAGCTAGACACGGCAACGGCATTGTCGAGGTCACCGCACGCGGCAGCATCCAGATCAGAGGCCTGACGGCGGAAAGCGCCTGCCTGCTGGCCGAGGAAATCGACGCGCTCGGCATCGCGGCGCGTACGGGCGTACCCGTCGACACGAGCCCGCTCGCCGGCATCGACCCGACGGAGATTGCCGACCCCTCGCCACTGGCCGCAGCGATCCGGACAGCGATCGAGCGGGCTGGGCTCGCGCCTCGGTTGGGGCCGAAGGTGTCCGTTGTCGTCGATGGGCGTGGCCAGATCGGACTCGGCGCGATCATCGGCGATGTCCGAATGGTGGCAAAGGATGCCGAGCGCTGGCGCTTGTCGGTGGCCGGAGACGAGAGCTCGGCGCGTTTGGTCGGTGAATTCGATACCGACGCCGCATGCGCGGTCACGCTTGACATTCTCCAGGCAATTGCGGCACTCGGCCGGCAAGGTCGCGCGCGTGACCTTGGCCCGCAGGTCACAAGAGCTGTCGTTGAAGCATATGAAACGTCTCGCTCCGGCACGCCCCCCTCTGTCCTGCCGGACATCTCCCCCACAGGTAGCGAGATTGGCAGCTCCGGCGGTAGCGCTGATCATGCAGCGTCTCCTATGGGCGGAGGCAGCGATGACAGCCTGATCTCCCCCCTTGCGGCAGAGATGTCCGGCAGGACAGAGTGGGGCGCGAAGGATCGCGAATTAGCCGTTGAAAGTCCCGGCAATGCAGATGAATCGACGTCTGAGCACTCCACCCCAACCGATTCATCCCTCGTCGGAATCCTCCCGCTCACCGATTCCCGAATCGCACTCGGCATCGCTCTTCCCTTCGGCAGCCTCGACGCCGTAACCCTGATCGCCTTCTGCCAGGCAGCGACAGCCGCCGGCGCCACCGGTATCCGCCCTGCGCCCGTCCGCAGCCTTCTTGTCATTGGGCTCGACCGCGCCTCCGCCGCCACGCTCACCGCCACCGCCAAGTCCCTCAGCCTGATCACCTCGCCCGCCGATCCCCGCATCCGCATCGCCGCCTGCCCCGGCGCGCCGGCCTGCTCTTCGGGGATGATCGCTGCGCGGGACGTCGCCACCGACATCGCGACAGACCTCGGCGAAAGCCTCGACCCGGAGCTCACGCTCCACGTCTCCGGCTGCGCCAAGGGCTGCGCCCATCCCGGCCCGTCGACGCTGACCATCGTCGGTGACGAAAAGGGTGCTGTATTTGTCGTCGGCGGAACGGCGAAGGGCCTTCCGGCCGCCTACACCGCAGGATATGAAGCCGCGCGCGGCATGGGCCGCCTGACGAAATTGCTCGCCCAAGAGCGCAAGCCGGACGAAAATGCCGCCGCTTGCCTCGCAAGGCTGGGTACAAAACGCCTCGCGCAAGCTCTGGCACAGGAATGAACATGGCCGCCTACGACTACATCCATGATGGCACGGCCATCTACGAGCGCTCCTTCGCCATCATCCGCTCGGAAGCGGACCTTTCGCGCTTTTCCGAGGATGAGGCCGATGTCGCCGTGCGCATGATCCACGCCTGCGGCCTGGTCGAGGCTGCACAGAATTTCGTCTTCTCCGAAGATTTCGTCTCCGCCGCGCGCACAGCACTGCAGGCCGGCGCGCCGATCTTCTGCGATGCGGAGATGGTGTCGCGCGGCGTCACCCGCGCCCGCCTGCCCGCTGACAACGAGGTAATCTGCACGCTGCGCGACCCGCGCACGGCAGAGATCGCCAGGGAGATCGGCAACACCCGCTCCGCCGCTGCGATCGACCTATGGGCCGACAAGCTCGCCGGCTCGGTCGTCGCCATCGGCAACGCCCCGACGGCATTGTTCTACCTGCTGGAAAAGCTGCGTGACGGCGCGCCAAAACCCGCCGCCATCATAGGCATGCCGGTCGGCTTCGTCGGTGCGGCCGAATCCAAGGATGCGCTGGCCGAAAACTCCTATGGCGTGCCCTATGCCATCGTGCGTGGCCGTCTCGGCGGTAGCGCCATGACGGCGGCAGCCCTCAATTCGCTGGCGAGGCCGGGCGTATGAGCGCTGCTGCAAAGGGCCGCTTGATCGGTGTCGGCACTGGCCCGGGTGACCCCGAGCTGTTGACCGTCAAGGCCGTGCGCGCGCTGGCCGAGGCCGACGTGATCGCGCATTTCTCCAAGCGCGGCGCCAACGGCAACGCCCGCACCATCACCGACGCGCATTTCCACGACGGCGTCATCGAGCTGCCGCTCGTCTATCCCGTCACGATCGAAATCGACAAGGATCACGACGACTACCGAGCTGCCATCACAGGCTTCTACGAGGATTCAGCGCAAGCAGTGGCCGCCCATCTCGACCAGGGCCGTACGGTTGCGATCCTGTCGGAGGGCGACCCGCTGTTCTACGGCTCCTACATGCATCTGCATGTGCGCCTGTCGCATCTTTACCCGACCGAGGTCATCCCCGGCGTTACCGCCATGTCAGGCTGCTGGTCGCAAACGGGCGTGCCGATCGTCCAGGGTGATGATGTGCTGTCGGTGCTGCCGGGCACGATGAGCGAATTCGAGCTCACCCGCCGCCTCGCTGACACCGATGCTGCGGTCATCATGAAGGTCGGCCGCAACCTGCCCAAGATCCGCAAGGCGCTGGAAGCTACCGGCAAGCTCGGCCGCGCCATCTATGTCGAGCGCGGCACCATGCCGACGACGCGGCATATGCAGCTCGTCGACAAATCAGACGACATCGCCCCCTATTTCGCCATCGTGCTGGTGCCCGGCTGGGCCGGCAAGCCGGGAGCGGAAACGTGAGCGGCCGCCTCGTCGTCATCGGCCTTGGGCCCGGCAATCCTGACCAGGTCACGCCCGAGGCCAGCCGCGCTGTATCAGAGGCGAGCCACTTCTACGGCTACAAGCCTTATCTCGACAGGCTCGAGCTACGCCCCGACCAGACCCGCGTCGCTTCCGACAACCGCGAGGAAATCTCGCGCTCCAACGCGGCCCTTGAAATGGCGGCAAGCGGCCATCGCGTCGCCATGGTCTCCGGCGGCGATCCCGGCGTGTTCGCCATGGCTGCTGCCGTCTGCGAAGCCATCGAAGCCGGCCCGAAAGAATGGCGCGACATCGATCTTGCTGTCATTCCAGGCGTCACCGCCATGCTCGCCGTCGCGGCCCGCGTCGGCGCCCCGCTTGGCCACGATTTCTGCGCCATCAACCTGTCGGACAATCTGAAGCCGTGGGATCTTGTCGAGCGTCGGCTCTTGGCAGCCGCCCAGGCAGGCTTCGTCATCTCGCTCTATAACCCGATCAGCAAGGCGCGGCCCTGGCAGCTGGGCAGCGCTTTGGAGACACTGCGTGCCCAGCTGCCAGCGACAACGCCGGTCATCTTCGGCCGCGCCGCCGGCCGGCCCGACGAACGCATCGAAATCGTCTTGCTTGGTGATGCCGATGCGCAGAAAGCCGACATGGCGACCTGCGTCGTCATCGGCTCGCCGGAAACGCGCCTGATCGAGCGCGACGGCAAGCCGCCGCTGGTCTACACGCCGCGCTTTTCCAGCGGAGCGGCGAAATGATCGACCATCTCGGCCAGCGCAGCAACGCTCGGTGCGGACGGCACGTCGGGCAGCTGCGGCCGGCGAAACAGGATCATCTCGATGCCGAGCTCCCGCGCCGCAGCGATCTTGCCATAGGTCGCTTGCCCGCCGCTGTTCTTGGCGACGATGACGTCGATCCTTTGCGCCTCGAGCAGCGCCCGCTCGTCCGCTTCGGCAAACGGCCCGCGCGCCAGGACATAAGATGCATCGGGCACACTGAGCGGCGGTTCGATCGGGTCGACGCTGCGGATGACATAGGCATGATGGGGTGCGGCCGCAAACACCGCCACCTCCTGCCGGCCAAGTGCCAGGAACACGCGGCGCGGCTCAGTGCCCAGCGCGGCGACCGCGTCTTCGGCATCGTCCACCAGCGTCCAACGATCGCCTTCGACCGGCTCCCAGCCGGGTCGGCGCAAGGCAAGGATCGGAACGCCGGAAATCCGCGCCGCCTCCGCCGCATTGGCAGATATGCGCGCCGCATAAGGATGTGTGGCGTCGATCAGAAGGTCGCTCTTGTGCCCGGCCAGCCAATCGGCCAGCCCCTGCGCGCCACCGAAGCCACCAGTTCGCACCGGCACAGGCTGCTCGACCGGGTTTTCGGTTCGGCCGGCCAACGACAGCGTGATGTCGAGATCGCCGCGCGCGGCAAGCTTTGCCGCCAGCTGCCGCGCTTCGGTGGTGCCGCCCAAAATCAGAATGCGGTGGGTCATCATGCCTGCTGAGTTCAACGCACCGACGCAAAAATGGCTGACCGTCGTCGGCATCGGCGAGGACGGTGTAGCGGGTCTCGGCGACGAGGCCAAGCGCGCGATATCGGCCGCTGCCCACGTCTTCGGCGGCAAGCGTCATCTGGCGCTGGCGGCTGAACTTGTCCGGGGCGCAGCCCGCCCCTGGCCCACGCCCTTCGACAGCGAGATGCGCGAGGTGGTTGCCTTGCGTGGCGAAAATGTCTGCGTACTCGCCTCGGGCGATCCTTTCTTGCATGGCGTCGGCGTCACCCTCGCCCGGGTCGTGCCGCCGGCGGAAATGCGCGTTCTTCCGGTCCCGTCCGCTTTCTCCCTTGCCGCCTCGCGGTTGGGCTGGGCGTTGCAAGACGTCGAGACGGTGTCGCTACACGGCCACGCCATCGACCTGATCCGCCCGCTGCTGCAGCCCGGCGCGCGCATCATCGCGCTGACGTCGGATGGCGAGGCTCCCGCCAGCATCGCCAGGCTCGTTGTCGACAGCGGTTTCGGCGCCTCGTGCCTGACGGTACTCGAAGCGCTCGGCGGCGCATCCGAGCGCCTCCGCACCGCCACTGCCGAAAGCTTCGACCTCGAAAACATCAATCCGCTCAACGTCCTGGCGCTCGAGCTTGAATCAAGTCCGCAGGCTCGGGTCCTGCCGCTGGTCTCCGGTCTCGCCGATGACCTGTTCGAGCATGACGGCCAGATCACCAAGCGCGAGATCCGCGCGGTCACACTGTCCACCCTCGCCCCGCGCCGAGGCGAGCTATTGTGGGACATCGGCGCCGGCTCCGGCTCGATCTCGATAGAATGGATGCTGTGCCACCACTCTTTGCGCGCCATAGCCATCGAGCACAATGCCGATCGAGCCGAGCGCATCGCGCGCAACGCCAATGCCTGCGGCGTGCCCGGCTTGACGGTTGTCAGCGGCGCGGCACCTGATGCGCTCGCCGGCCTGCCGACGCCCGACGTGATCTTCGTCGGCGGCGGCGGTTCGGAAACAGGCGTTTTCGACGCGGCGATCGCAGCACTCCGTCCCGGCGGGCGCCTCGTCGCCAACGCCGTCACGCTTGAAATGGAAGCGCTGCTGCTCGCCCGCCATGCAGCGCTCGGCGGCGAAATGCTGCGCCTTCAAGTCTCCCGCGCCGCCTCTGTTGGCTCGATGACCGGCTGGCGGCCGGCGATGCCGGTCACGCAGTGGAGCTGGGCCAAGCCATGATGGTCGCAGGCATTGGCTGCCGCAAAGGCGCGGCGCACGAAGACATTCTTTCGGCAATCGAAACCGCGCTCGAAGCGCACGGCCTCGCGGTCACCGCACTGACGGCGCTGGCCACCGCAACGTTGAAGCGCGACGAGCCCGGCATCCTGTCCGCCGCCCGCCAGCTCGACCTGCCCTTGCTCGTCGTCGACGATGCGGCACTGGCCGCCGTTGCGTCCCGCACGCTCAGCCATTCGCAGGCCTCGCAGCAAGCCGCCGGCACACCCTCGGTGTCCGAAGCCGCCGCTCTTGCCGCCGCCGGCACCAATGCCACCCTGCTCGGTCCGCGCACGATCGTCGGCCCCGCCACCTGCGCCATCGCCACTTCTGGAGCCACAGCTTGACCGTTCATTTCATCGGCGCCGGCCCAGGCGCGGCAGACCTCATCACCGTGCGCGGCAGCCGCCTGCTCGGCTCCTGCCCGGTCTGCCTTTATGCCGGTTCCATCGTCGCGCCGGAACTCCTGACGTACTGCCCCTCGGATGCCCGGCTGGTCGACACCGCCCCGATGTCGCTCGACGAGATCGAGGCCGAATATGTCGCTGCCCACAAGGCTGGCCACGACGTCGCGCGCCTGCATTCGGGCGATCTGTCTATATGGAGCGCCGTTGCCGAGCAGATGCGACGGCTGGACAAGCACGGCATCCCCTATACGCTGACCCCCGGCGTCCCTTCCTTTGCCGCAGCCGCAGCCGCACTGAAGCGCGAGCTGACGATTCCCGAAGTCGCCCAGAGCCTGGTGCTGACCCGCACCTCCGGCCGCGCATCGAAGATGCCGCCGGGCGAAACCCTCGCCGGCTTCGGCCGCACCGGCGCAACGCTTGCCGTCCACCTGTCCATCCACGCCATCGACCAGGTTGTAGCAGAGCTTACCCCGCATTACGGCCCGGAGTGCCCGGTCGCGGTGGTGTTCCGCGCCTCTTGGCCGGACGAGCGCATCGTCAGGGGCACGCTGTCGACCATCGCGGCAGAGCTGGCGAAGGACCCGATCGAGCGCACCGCCATCGTCTTCGTCGGCCAGTCGCTGGCGGCAGAGGATTTCCGCGAAAGCTCGCTCTACGACGCCTATTATCAGCGCCGCTTCAGGGGCCGCGACGGGCTATGACTTGGCGCGAAGGGCGCGTGCCCCATCAGCGCTCCGTCGCGGTTGAAGACGATGATCTCGATCGCGATGTCGGGGCTATCGAACACCGCGGCCGCCTGGCGCCAGGCAGCGCTTGCGACAGCGTCACCAATAGCGATGCCGGCCTTGTTGGCCTCGATGAAGGCTTCGGCCACCGTGTTGGCGCCCTTGATGCGGGCTTCGAGCCCGGCGTCCGCCCCAGCCTCGACCGCAACCGCAGCCAGGCCGTCGAGATCGGCCGAACCGCGGCTCGAATGCAGGTCGAGCAGGCCTTGGGCGAGTTTGGTCATCTTGGCGACGCCGCCGGCGATCGTCACCTTGGGCACCGGGTGGGCGCGGATGTATTTCAGCATGCCACCGACGAAGTCGCCCATGTCGATCAACTGCACCTCGTGCAAGCCATGGAGTTTCTGCACAGCCATCTCGGAAGCGTTGCCGGTCGAGCCCGCGACATGGTCGAAGCCCATCGCCCGCGCCACGTCGACGCCGCGATGGATCGAGTGAATCCAGGCCGAGCAGGAATAGGGAATGACGATGCCCGTCGTGCCCAGGATGGAGACGCCACCGAGGATGCCGAGACGCGGGTTGAGCGTCTTGAGCGCCATCTCCTCGCCGCCTGCGACGGAAATCTCGACCTCGACATCGGCGCCCTCGCCGAGCACCTCGGCCACCACGCCAGCGATCATCTTGCGCGGCACCGGGTTGATCGAAGCTTCCCCCGGTGGGATCGGCAGGCCTGGCCGCGTCACCGTGCCCACGCCCTTGCCCGCCTTGAACACAAGACCGCTGCCGGCAGCGCCCGGCCGCACCGTACTCATCACCAGCGCGCCATGCGTGACATCTGGATCATCGCCGGCATCCTTGACGATGCCGGCCATCGCCCAGCCGTCGTCGCGCTCGTTCCTTGCCAGCGCAAAGGCCACGTTCTGACCGCCCGGCAAGGTGATTTCCACTGGGTCGGGAAACGCTCCCGTCTTCAATGCCAAGCTCGCCGCCTTGGTGGCGGCGGTGGCGCAGGCACCGGTGGTCCAGCCGCGCTTGAGCGGACGATCTTCTTCATTCATGACGCGATCTATAGGCTGGCAAAGCCAGTGCGTCATCGGCGAAAGCGACACGCATGAGTCTCGAAAAGGCCATCTCGCGCCTGAACTACAGGCAGCACGAGCTCCAACCCGGCCATGTCTGGCTGGCCGGCGCCGGCCCCGGCGATCCCGGCCTGCTGACGCTCGACGTGCTGTCAGCGCTTTCCCAGGCCGATGCGCTGGTACATGACGCACTGGTTTCGCCCGAAATCGTTGCCGTTGCCGAGCAGGCGGAAAAGTTCTTCGTCGGCAAGCGCGGCGGCCGGCTGTCGATCCCGCAGGGCGACATCAATGCGCTCCTGGTCAAGCTGGCGCGCGAGGGCCGCAAGGTCGTGCGCCTCAAGGGCGGCCATCCCTTCGTCTTCGGCCGCGGGGCCGAGGAAGCGCTGGTGCTGACGCGCGAGAACATCCCCTGGCGTGTGCTGTCGGGCATCACCTCGGCCTTCGGTGGCCTGTCTTCGGCTGGGATTCCGGCCACCATGCGCGGCGTCAACGGCGCGATCATCCTGGCGACAGGCTTTGCCGCTGTCAGCGACGACCGCCCCGACTGGGCAGCGCTTGCCCGCACCGGCCAGCCCATCGTCATCTATATGGGCCTGACCCACATGACTGAGACAGTGGCCGAACTGATGGCAGGCGGCCTGTCGGCTGATACGCCGGCCGCCTTCGTCGAAAACGCCTCGACACCCGAGGAGCGTACGGTCACCGCCACCCTCGGCACGCTGGTCACTACAGCGGAGCGCGAAAAGGTCGTTTCGCCTTCCCTCATCGTCGTCGGCGGCATCGTTGCGCTGCGCGCCGACCTTCTGGGGCAAAAATGACGGCGCGTGGGCTGATTATCGGCGCACCGCGCTCCGGTTCGGGCAAGACCAGCGTCACCATCGGCCTGTTGCGCGCACTTGCCCGCCGTGGCCTGAACGTTCGCGGCGCGAAATCCGGCCCCGACTACATCGATCCCGGCTTCCACAAGGCCGCTACCGGCCTGCCCGGCGTCAATCTAGACAGCTGGGCGATGGCTCCCTCGCTGCTCAACCAACTCGCGGCCGATGCCGCAGCCGACACCGACATTGTCATCATCGAAAGCGCGATGGGCCTGTTCGACGGCATCCCGGCGCCGCATGGCCGCTCGGGCGCAGCCGCCGATCTGGCCCGGCTCTACGGCCTGCCGGTATTGCTCGTGCTCGACGTTTCCGGCCAGTCGCAGACGGCTGCCGCCATCGCCAAGGGTTTCGCCACCTACGATGCCGATGTCCGCATCGCCGGCGCCGTGCTCAACCGCCTCGGCAGCGACCGCCACCGCAAGCTCGCCGGTGACGCCATCGAGGCGCTCGGCCTGCCAGTCGTCGGCGGCATCCTGCGCGACCCGACCTTGTCGATCCCCGAACGCCATCTCGGCCTCGTCCAGGCCGAAGAGCACGCCGACCTGATCGCCCATATCGACAGGCTCGCCGACATGGTCGAACGCTCGCTCGACCTCGACGCGATCATCGCGCTTGCGACACCGCTGGCGCCCGAGGCGGGCGACCAGTCTTTCGCCCTGCCGCCACCCGGCCAGCGCATAGCGCTCGCCCGGGACGCCGCCTTCACCTTCCTCTACCCGCATGTCGCCGCTCGTTGGCGCACCATGGGTGCGGAGCTCGTGCCGTTCTCGCCGCTCGCCGACCAGGCCCCCGATGCTTCCTGCGACGTCTGCTGGCTGCCGGGCGGCTATCCCGAGCTGCATCCCGCTCGCCTTGCCGCCGCTTCCAACTTCCTGTCGGGCACTCGCCGTTTCGCCGAAACCAGGCCGGTCCACGGCGAGTGCGGTGGCTTCATGGTGCTGGGCGAGACCATCGAGGATGCCGAGGGCGTCACGCACGCCATGCTCGGCCTGCTTGGCCACGCCACCAGTTTCGCCAAACGCAAGATGAACCTCGGCTACCGTCAGGCGCGCCTTGCTGCTGCTTGCCCGCTGGGTGAAGCCGGCAGTGCCATCCGTGGCCACGAATTCCATTACGCCCAGACCGTCACGAAGGGCGAGGATACCCCCCTCGGCGACATCGCCGATGGCCAAGGCAATCCGCTTGGCACGTTCGGCGGCCGGCGCGGCCATGTCACCGGCACGTTCTTCCACGCGATCGCCAGGGCCTGAGATGACCACGCCGGCAACCATCTTCGACGACCTGCGCATCGGCCTGGTGTTCTTTACCCGCCTGCCTTTGCCACATTTCGAGGTCAAGGGCCGTTCACTCGCCGACGCGATCTGGACGGCTCCGCTGATCGGCCTCGTCGTGGCGCTCTTGGCATGGCTCGCCTACGCCGTGGCCACGCTGCTCGGCCTTGCGCCCAGCCTTGCTGCAGCCCTCACCTTGACGGCAGGCATGCTGGTGTCGGGCTGCCTGCATGAAGACGGCCTGTCGGACACGGCGGACGGCTTTGGTGGCGGCCGCACGCGCGAACGCAAGCTCGAGATCATGCGCGACAGCCGCATCGGCACCTACGGCGCCTGTGCGTTGGCACTGTCGATCCTTGCGCGTTGGGGCGCCATTGACGCACTTGCCACGCCCGGCCCCGTTTTTGTCGGCCTCGTCGTCGCCCACGCAGCCTCGCGCGCACTGATCCCCATCTTCATGCAGATGCTGCCGCAGGCGCGGCTCGACGGTCTGTCGGTTGGCGTCGGCACCTTGTCCGACAGCGTTGTCCTGACGGCCCTTGCCATCGGCGCGCTGGCCCTGTTGCTGCTCGGCCTCAAGGGCGCGGTGGTCGCCGCCATCTGCCTTGCCCTGCTGTTTGTCGCCTTTCGAAAACTCTGCCTCGCCCAGATCGGCGGCCAGAGCGGCGACACCATAGGCGCCATCCAGCAGCTCGCCGAAATCATTTTGCTTTTCGCCGCTTCCGCCATCCTGACTTGATTCAATCTTGGAGTTTTCGCAGCCATGGCCTTCAAATCGCTCGATGAATTGCGCGCCGCCTGTCTCGATCTTTCGGCCGGAAGCGATGCCGCCGCCGACGCCGTCGCCCGCCGCCAGGACACGCTGACCAAGCCGCGCGGCAGCCTCGGTAAGCTCGAAACCATCGCCGCCTGGCTGGCGCGCTGGCAGGGCCGCGACATGCCCAGGCTCGACAAGGTCAAGGTCGTCGTCTTTGCCGGCAACCATGGCGTCACGGCCCAGGGCGTGTCGGCCTACCCGTCCGAAGTGACGGTGCAGATGGTCGCCAATTTCGCCGGCGGCGGCGCTGCCATCAACCAGCTCGCCCGCCTTGCCGGCGCAGAACTCGCCGTCATCCCGCTCGAACTTGACCGCCCCACTGGCGACTTCACCCAGACAGCTGCCATGGATAAGGCCGATTTCCTCGCCGCCGTCTCGACTGGTTATGACGCGGTAACGCCGGATCTCGACCTCGTCTGCTTCGGCGAAATGGGCATCGGCAACACCACCCCGGCTGCTGCCATCGCCGCAGGCCTGTTCGGCGGCAACGGCCGCCAGTGGGCCGGGCGTGGCACTGGCGTCGACGATTCCGGGCTTGCCCGCAAGTTCGCCGCCATCGACGCTGGCCTTGCCCGTCATCAGGCGACGCTCGCCGACCCGCTGGCCGTCGCCGCCAATCTTGGCGGCCGCGAACTCGCCGCCATCCTCGGCGCCACCCTCGCCGCGCGCCACCACAACGTGCCCGTCCTGCTCGATGGCTTCGTCGTCACGGCAGCAGCAGCGCCACTGGCGAAACTCCACCCCGAAGGCCTGGCGCACACGCTCTCGGCCCATGTCTCCGCCGAAGCCGGCCACCGGCAGCTGCTCGAAGCGCTGCAGCTTGCGCCGCTGCTCGACATGGGCATGCGGTTGGGTGAAGGATCCGGCGCCTGCCTGGCCGTCAATCTTGTGCGTTCGGCGCTGGAATGCCACGCCAGGATGGCAAGCTTCGCCGAGGCCGGAGTCACCGACAAATAGTCGGCCATTCCGCCTGCAGCCTTTCTAGAATCTAGAATTAGGAATTCGATTTCTTCAATTGACTGCAGGAAAGAAGAAAATTCTTCACACAAGCGCAGAGGCAACCCGCCACTGCCTCCACCTGAGACAGGCCCCCGGCTATCTTGCGGCAAAGTTTAGCCATTTGCCGCTTGTCTCAGGAGAATGCCCCCATGAAACGTTTCCTTCTCGTTGGCGTCGCCCTCGCCGCGCTCCTCGCCGGTCCGTTGCAGGCGTCCGCCGCCGACAAGCTGCTCAACGCGTCCTACGACGTTGCTCGTGAGTTATTCGCCGCTGAAAACGCCGCCTTCCTTGCCAAGAACCCGGGCCTATCGGTCGACCAGTCGCATGCCGGCACCTCCAAGCAGGCGCGCGCCATCGTCGAGGGCCTCGAGGCCGACGTCGTCACCTTCAACCAGGTCACCGACATCGAATTCCTGGTCAAGAACGGCTTTGTATCAGACGACTGGAAGAAGGATTTCGCCAACCAGGCTTCGCCCTTCTACTCGCTGCCGTCCTTCCTCGTCCGCGCCGGCAACCCCAAGGGCATCAAGGACTGGTCCGATCTGGTCCGCGACGACGTCAAGGTAATCTTCCCAAACCCCAAAACCTCGGGCAATGCCCGCTACACCTATCTTGCTGCAACCGCCTACGCCAAAGAGGCGTTCAAGGGCGACGAGGCCAAGGTGAAGGAGTTCGTCACCAAGCTCTTTGACAACGTGCCGGTGTTCGACACCGGTGGCCGCGCTGCCACCACCACCTTCGTCGAGCGCAACATCGGCGACGTGCTGATCACCTTCGAGGCCGAGACCCGTTCGATCGCCAAGGAATACGGTTCCGACAAGGTCGAGAGCGTCATCCCCTCGGTCAGCCTGCTCGCCGAATTCCCGGTCGCCATCGTCGACAAGGTCGTCGACAAGCGCGGCTCGCGCGATCTGGCAAAATCCTATCTCGACTTCCTCTACACGGCTGAAGGCCAGCGCATCGCCGCCCAGCACGGCAATCGCGTCCATGAGCCTGCGATCGCCGCCGAGTTCAAGGACCAGTTCCCCGAGGTTCGCCTTGTCACCGTGGAAGACGTCTTCGGCGGTTGGGACAAGGTCCAGAAGGAGCACTTCGGTTCCGGCGGCCTGCTTGAAGAGATTTACGGCGAGCGTTGACCTCAGTGCGTAACCCCGAAAATCGGTATCGATTTTCGGAAAAGGATCATGCACAACTCAAAATCTTACAGCGTCCTTTGCGCGTCCAAAGGGGACGCGCGGCGCTGTAGCCATTGCTGTTGAGAATCGGAAAGCCGGCCATGCCGGCTTTCCGCATTGTTGTATCCGGGAAGGCATTTCAGTGGCGCGCCGCATTCTGCCGGGGTTTCCCCTGGCACTGGGGATAACCCTCGTCTACGTCTCGATCATCGTCGTGCTGCCGCTCGGCGCGCTTGTCTTCAAGGCGGCCAGCCTCGGTTTCGAGGATTATTGGCGCATCGTCTCTTCGCCGCGTGCAGTCGCCAGCTACCGCGTGACAGCGCTTTCCGCACTCGGAGCCACTGTCTTCAATCTCGTCTTCGGCATGGCGTTGGCCTGGGTTCTGGTGCGCTATCGCTTCCCCGGCCGCCGCTTCATCGACGCGCTCGTCGACCTGCCCTTCGCCTTGCCGACGGCCGTCGCCGGCATCGCGCTGACGACGCTGTTTGCCGAGAACGGCTGGTTCGGCTCGGTGCTGGCCCATGCCGGCATCAAGGTCGCCTACACCCCGCTCGGCATCATGGTCGCCATGGCCTTCACCAGCCTGCCCTTCATCGTTCGCACCGTCCAACCCGTGCTCGAAGACCTCGACCCCGCACTTGAGGAGGCAGCGCAGACGCTTGGCGGCAGCGACCGCTCGATCTTCCTGCGCGTCATCCTGCCGTTGCTGACGCCTGCCCTTCTAGCCGGCCTTTCGCTTTCCTTCGCCCGCAGCCTCGGCGAATTCGGCGCCATCATCTTCATCGCCGGCAACCAGCCGATGTCGACTGAGATCACGGCACTCCTCGCCTTCATACGGCTCGAGGAATACGACTACCAGGCCGCCGCGGCGATCGCCTCGGTGCTGCTGATCACCGCCTTCCTGATGCTCGCCGTCACCAACATCTTGCAGGCCCGTGCCCTGCGCTACACGGCGAGGGGCTGAGATGAGTGCTCCCGTCAAAGGCCGCCCGCCCCGCGTCGGCGACGCTCCCGCCTTCCGCCGCGCCCTGATCGGCGTCGTGCTGACCCTGGTCGCCATCGTCATCATCGCGCCACTTGTTATCATCGGCTACCAGGCGTTCTCGCAAGGCCTCAAGGTCTATGCCGAAGCGATTGCCCACCCCGATACCCTGCATGCTATTGGGCTGACGGTCATCACCGCGCTGATCGCCGTCCCCATCAACACCGCCTTCGGTGTTGCCGCCGCCTGGGCGATCACCAAATTCGACTTCTGGGGCCGTCGCTTCCTGCTGGTCGTCATCGAAATCCCGTTCTCGATCTCGCCCATCGTCGCCGGCGTCGCCTATCTCTTCGTCTATGGCCTGCAGGGCCTGTTTGGCCCGGCGCTCGAATCCGCCGACATCAAGATCCTGTTCGCCCTGCCCGGCATCGTGCTCGCCTCGATGTTCGTCACCGCCCCCTTCGTCGCCCGCGAACTGATCCCGCTGATGCAGGCGCAAGGCCGCGATCTGGAGGAGGCCGCGACATCGCTCGGCGCCTCCGGATGGCGCACCTTCTTCTTCGTCACATTGCCCAACATCCGCTGGGCGCTGCTCTACGGTGTGGTGCTGTGCAACGCGCGCGTTATGGGCGAATTCGGCGCCGTCTCCGTGGTCTCGGGTAACATCCGCGGCCAGACCAACACGCTGCCGCTGCATATCGAACTGCTCTACCACGACTATCAGACATCAGGTGCCTTCGCCGCCGCCTCCATCCTGGCGCTGCTCGCCGTCGTCACCCTTGTCGCCAAGGTGCTGCTCGAGCGCCATGGCGCCGGCCGCGCCCGTCGCCGCCCCGCACTTGCAGCGCCCGTGGCTGCTGCCAAAACCGCTTCCGCTGAGGTTTCGTCATGAAAATCCGCCTCGACAATGTCGTGAAGACCTTCGAGACCTTCCGCGCCGTCCACGGCGTCTCGCTCGAGATCGAAAGCGGTGAGTTGGTCGCCCTGCTCGGGCCCTCCGGCTCGGGCAAGACCACCATCCTGCGCATGGTCGCCGGCCTCGAATATGCCGATGCCGGCCATATCTATTTCGGCGAAGAGGATGCCACCGACATTCCGGTGCGTGACCGCGGCGTCGGCTTCGTCTTCCAGCACTACGCACTGTTCCCGCACATGACGGTCGCCGAAAACATCGCCTTTGGCATGAAGGTATCGAAGACCCGTCGTGACAAGGCCACCATCGATGCCCGCGTCGCCGATCTTTTGCGCCTCGTCCAGCTCGACGGCCTGGCAGAGCGTTTCCCGGGCCAGATCTCCGGCGGCCAACGCCAGCGCGTTGCCCTTGCGCGTGCGCTCGCCGTCGATCCCAAGGTGCTGCTGCTCGACGAACCGTTCGGCGCGCTTGACGCCAATGTGCGCCGCGACCTGCGCCGCTGGCTGCGCGAGATCCACCAGGAGCTCGGCATCACCACCTTGTTCGTCACCCACGACCAGGAAGAAGCCCTCGACCTCGCTGATCGTGTCGTCATCCTCGACAAGGGCCAGATCGTCCAGCAGGGCACGCCCGAAGAGGTCTGCCGCAACCCGGCTTCCGCCTTCGTCATGAACTTTCTCGGCGACACAAACCGCATTTCTGCTGCCGTTTCCGACGGTGTCGCACGCCTCGGCGAAGCAGAGATCCCTGCCCCCGGCTTCGCCGACGGCCCGGTCGAAATCTTCCTGCGCCCGAGCGATCTCGGTTGGAGCAGCAGCGGTGCCGGCATTCCCGCAACCGTCGCCCGGGTCATCGACCGGCCGGCCGGACGGCGCATTCTGGCCATGACGGCAACGGGCGACGCCGTCGAACTCGATGTCGCGCCCGAGACCCGGGTCAACGCCCGCGAACAGGGCGTCATCACCATCGAACGTGCCAGGGTCTACGCAGCGGGCTGATTCTGCCCCGTTTGGGGTCAAAACCCGCAAAACTTACGGAAAATCAACGCGTTTCGGCTTGTATATCAAGTCTGCGGAATTTATCTCTGGTGAAGGCCGGAATGCGATGGGGACGAATCGTTATCCTCGGCAAGCAACCTCACGCTGCGACAAGCAGCCGAAGCCGATGACACGCGTTCACCATGCTGACTAAAAAAGGCAAATACGGCCTCAAGGCCCTCGTCCACCTATCCCAACTGCCCGCCGGCCAGCTCGCCTTCGTCGGCGACATCGCGACCGCCAACAAGATTCCGAAGAAGTTCCTCGACGCGATCCTAGGCGAGCTCCGCAATGCCGGTTTCGTCCAGAGCCGCAAGGGCAAGGACGGCGGCTACCGCCTGGCCAAGCCTGCCGCGGAGATCAAGATTGGTCATGTCGTACGTGTGCTCGATGGGCCGCTAGCGCCCATTCCTTGCGCCAGCCGCACTCAGTACCAGCCCTGCGACGACTGCGACGAGGCCACCTGCCAGATCAGGCACATGATGCTCGAGGTCCGCCAGGCCATCGCCGGCGTGCTCGACAACCGCAGCCTTGCCCAGGTCCGCGACGCCGCCAATGACGACGTCCTGACCGATGCCTTGCATCACGCCTGAGCGTATCGATCAGACGACTCGACGCAGCACCACCGGCCGGTTGCGTTGCCGCGCCAGCGTCGGCTCATGGCGGCGAAATGCCTTGCGCAGTGACGGTATGACCTGACGCCCGAAGGTTTCGACCGCATCGGCATCGTCGAGGCCGTGAACGATGAAATCGCTCACGCCGAGTTCGACAAAGCCTGCCAGCACCGAAACGACATGCTGCGGCTCGCCAGTGAGCTGCCATGCCTGCTGTCCGCATGCGCCGACATGTACCGGCAACGAGAAGCGGATGCGCTCGGCCCGGCCGAACGGCTCGGCCGCCACCCTCACCCGCTCGATCAGCCGCAGCGTGTCATCAAAACCGCCCACCGGCAGCTCGAACCGGTCGGCGTGGCGGCCCGCGATCTTGAGTGCGCTGCCCGACAATCCGCCAAGCTGCAACGGAATGGCAGCCCCCTCAGTCGCCTTCATCGGCACGAAACCGCCATGGATGCGGTAGAACAGGCCTTCATAATCGAAGGGCTGCGTATTGCTCCACAGCCGCTTGAGCAGCATCAGATATTCGTCCGTGCGCCCCAGCGTGGCAACCAGGCCGCAGTCGTCATTGGTCTCGCGCAGGTCGCGACTTGGTGGCACCCGCAACGCCAGCCGGCCGGAACCGATCTGGTCGAACGCCGCAAACTGCCTTGCCGCGACCACGGGGGCCACGATTCCAGGCCAATGGGACACCAGGACACCGATCGACTGCGTGCTGCGCAGCGCAAGCGACGCCAAATCCATATTGGCAAGCAGGCCGCCCATGTCGTCGATGAGCACGCGGCTGAAGCCCGCACTTTCGAGCTGGCGCAGCCTCTGCACGGCGATTGCCGTATCAGAAAAGAAGGAAGAGTGAAGTTCGTCCTTGTCGGCAACGCCGCCCGGGCAATGGGTGAAGTCGGTCTGCATCGCAAACTCCTTCATCTTGTCAGGAACAGTTATTGGCGCCGCCCGCGCCGGTTCACGCGCTACTTGGGAAAACCTTCTTCAGTTGGGTTGAGAAGGCATTGCGCGCCCGCCTCCGGGCGCCATTTTAGAGACAGCCTAGTGGACCAGGCCGACAACGACGGCCGCAGTGAAGCCGAACGACACCGTGAAGAACAGGTAGGACGCGATCTGCGCTATGCTGGCAGGCTTGCCTGCCGCAGCTGCCGTCTCGCCGACGCGGCTGTTCGAGAGATACTGGGTCTGTGCCATCGCAATCTCCATCATGCCGTTAGTCTATAAAATTAATAGACTTTGTCGATTGCTAATTTTGGCGAGATTGTGGAACGGCTTTGCCCGAGGCTTGCGGAGCTGAGCATTTTTTCCCTCTTGGGGGCGCAGTCCCGATGTCCGTCAGAGCATCCACAGACACCCCATCAAGAACATCGCCGCAGCGTACGACCGAGAAAATACCTAGAAATTACAATAAGATAATTGGCGAACTCAGCCCGCCGCCGCCTGCTATCAAGCTCGGCGCGGCGCTTTTGCTACCCAACAAAAAATGTCCCGAAGGTGCCCTAGGCGCCTTCGGGACAGCATGAATTGTTGTAGCCGGCTTAGTAATATCCGCGCGGGCACTCGGCGAGATAGGTCCGGCCGTAGCGGTCGCGATAGCGGCAGCGGTTGGGCTCGTTCGCCCGGCCGATCAGGGCGCCGGCAACGGCACCGACGGCGCCACCGACGAGCGCACCTTCCGCCCGGTTTCCGGGTGCGGCAACGGCACTGCCGATCGCCGCGCCGCCAAGACCGCCAATGGCGGCACCCTGTTCGGTCTGCGAGCAGGCTGCCAGCGGCACCAATAGTGCAAGACTCAAGATGAGTTTCATCATCACCAATAACTCCCGAATATGTGTCCCCACCGCCCCTACAATGCGCGGCGGCGAAAAACGATCCATCGCGCCTCTCCAGCGCGTGGACCATAGAGTCCCTTCAACCCATGGAATGCCAAGGCAATCGGGCAGCATTCGGGCAGGCGTTTGCGCATTGGTAACGCCAGATTTGGCAGGCTAGGCCAAACACTGTCCGATTCGCTTCCTTCAGGGACCGCCATGAACAAGGCCGCCGCCTCATTTGCCCTCGTTGCCGTACTGGCCGCCGCGCTGATGGCGCTCAGCCTTGCTGTCGCGCGCCATGGCTATCCCTTCGGCGTCATCGGCGTGAAGCGCCTCGACGGCATCGCCAGCGCCGACACCTTCATGCCCCTGGCGGCGATCTACTTCTTCGCCGCCATGCTGATGATGATCCTGCCGCTCAAGGCGGCGAGCGTCGTCCTGCTCAATGCCGCCGATACGATCCATTGGGTCGTCATCGCCCTGTTCGCCACCATCGTCGGCTGCTTGGCTGCCCGATGGGCTTTCGGTCAGGCAAGCGCCCCCTGGGTGCTGCTCGACTGGCGCTTCCTGTTTGTCGCCGCCATCGTCGGCTGCCACCTGGCGATGAACGAACTTCGCCGCAACGTGCTCCTGCGCAGCCTGTTCTTCGCCCTCTTCGGCCTGGCCACGCTTGCCTGCCTGTTCTGGTCGTTCCGGATCTGAGGCAGTGCAGGGCCGACCGAAAATCGGACTCCAAGCGGCTTCAACCCAGTTGAAGCAACAGTCACAGCGGTCTGAAATCTTGGCGAAGAATGGTGGGTGCGACAGGGATCGAACCTGTGACCCGCTGATTAAGAGTCAGCTGCTCTACCAACTGAGCTACGCACCCACTCGCGACCGGTGAACCGACCGTGGCCGCATATAGCCACACCATCCGTTGCTGTCCACCCATGATCGCCAAGAAAGATGCGGCAATCGGCAGTGGTACGCGATTGCCTGTGCAAAGCCTGGCGGCGTTGTATCCGGGCAAGGAGATCGACCATCCGCCCGCGCAACGACATTCGCAGCGTTCAGTATTCGTCGGTTAGGGGAAAGAAGTGGTGGGTGCGACAGGGATCGAACCTGTGACCCGCTGATTAAGAGTCAGCTGCTCTACCAACTGAGCTACGCACCCACTCGCGACCGGTAAACCGACCGTGGCCGGCATATAGCCAAGGCATTTTCGCCTGTCCACCCCACCGGCCGCTTTTTCTTTCAGTCGGCAAAAATAGCTGGGTCAAACCAGCAGAACGCCCTCGGCCACCCTCACCGCGTGTCCGCCGATACGAGCCGAAGCCAGCTTGCCGCCCGAGATCTCAAGCTCAAGCCTGATCCTGGAAGGTCGGCCCATCTCGATGCCCTGTTCGATCCAGAATCGCTGCGCCCCATCGGTCGGCCTGTCGAACTCCATGATCGCCCCCGCAAAAGCGGCTGCCGCCGAACCTGTCGCCGGATCTTCGTAGGATGGGCTGCCGGGAACGATCATCCTCGCGTGGAAAGCGTTTTCGTGCCCCACCGTCTCGCGGCAATAGACATAGGCGCTGGCAACCGCCGAATCGTTCTTGCGCGGCGAAAAGGTGAACCAGGCCTCGTTGTCGAACCGAATCCTCGCCGCAACCTTTGTGTCGGCCACCGGCACGGTGATGTAGGGCACGCCCGCAGACCACAGCGACACATGATGGTTTTCAAAGCCGATCTCGTGTGGCGCAAGTCCAAGGGCTGCGGCAACCGCATCGGTGCTGGCGGCCAGCGGCATCGGTTCGGGCAGTTTCGGCAGGTCGAATTCGGCAAACAGGCTGTCGCCGACTTTGTTCACGGCGCAGCGTACCAGGCCGATATTTTCTTCGAGGACAAAAATGCCGGCAAGATCATTGCCTTGTGCCATCTCGGTCAGCGCAATCGCCGTGCCGACAGTCGGGTGGCCGGCAAACGGCATCTCGTAGTCAGGCGTGAATATGCGCACCCGCGCCTTGTGCTTCGGGCTTTCCGGCGGCAGCACGAAGGAGGTCTCCGACAGGTTGAACTCCCTGGCGATGGCCTGCATCTGCGCCGTATCAAGCCCCTTGGCGTCGACGACCACGGCGAGTGGGTTGCCAGCAAGCCTGTTTTCGGTGAAGACGTCATAGACAAAAAACTTGCGTCCGCTCGTCATGTTTGCTCCTTCTGCGCCGGCAACATGAGCGAAATTTAATTTGAATTTCGGGACCACTCAGCCGATCTGTGATTTTAGAGCATGATCGTCAAACTGGCATCCCGGTTTCAGACAAGATCATGCTCGATCGAACCAGCTTAGAGCAGGCTCTAGGCGGATTTTCTGGGACCATCGAAAGGGTCTGGCTTGGACCAGCTGACAAATCGCCCGCAACAGGCGAGCACGCCATCGATAGAGGCAGCCCTTGGCCTTGACGGCAACGGCCGCGCCACGCGCCGCCGTGGCTGGCGCTGGCTGCTGGTCGCGCTGGTCGCTGCGGCTGGCGCCTATGCGGGCTACTCCTGGTTCGCAACTCCTTCCGAGAAGCTGGTCTACACCACGCAAGCGGCCGAGATCGGCGACCTGACCGTCGAAGTGTCGGCGACAGGCAATCTGCAGCCCCTCACCCAGGTCGACATTTCGAGCGAACTGTCGGGCGTCGTCCGCTCGGTCGCGGTGGTCGAGAACCAGCAGGTCAAGAAGGGCGACGTGCTCGCCTCGCTCGATACGACGCGGCTTTCGGCCCAGATCGAGCGCGCCCAGGCGTCGGCTAAGGCCGCCGCCGCCAAGGTCGAGGATACACGCACCACGCTGTCGCAGAATGCCCAGGCACTCGCCCGCGCCCAGGAGCTGGCGAAGCGCGGCATGGCCACCACCCAGGCATTCGAAGCCGCTACCGCCGAGCGCGACCGCGCCCAGAGCGCACTCGACATGGCCGAAGCCAACCTCGCCATATCTCAGGCCGACCTCAAGCTGCAGCAGGCCGACCTTGCCAAGAGCACCATCTATGCCCCCATCGACGGCGTCGTGCTGACACGCTCGGTCAATCCGGGCCAGACGGTGGCGTCCTCCATGCAGGCACCCGTGCTCTTCGTGCTCGCCGCTGACTTGTCCCAGATGGAGCTCAAGGCGGCGGTCGACGAAGCCGACATTGGTTCGGTGGCGAGGGGCCAGAACGCCCGCTTCACGGTCGATGCCTTTCCCGACCGCAGTTTCGACGCCACCATCCGTGACATCGCCTATGCCTCGGTCACGACGGACGGGGTGGTCACCTATAATGCCTGGCTCGAAGTCGCCAATGACGAGCTGCTGCTGCGTCCGGGCATGACGGCGACGGTGTCGATCGTCACCCGCGAGGCCAAGGGCGTGCTCACCGTGCCAGCCACCGCCTTCCGCTACCGCCCAGTGCCTGTCGCCCGCAGCAGTGGTTTCAGCCTGCAGAATCTGTTCCTTGGCCGCCCCAACCGCGGCCAGACCGACCGCAGCCGCCCGGCCTCCACACCGACTGACGGCTTGCGCACGCTCTACGTGCTCAAGAACGGCGCGCCGGTTACTGTCAGGGTCAAGACCGGCTCCACCGACGGCGACCGCACGGAGATCGTCTCCGGGCTTGCGGCAGGCGACGCGGTCGTCATTGCCGCATCCCCGGCCAAGAGCAATTGAGCGCGGTCATGAGCCTCGCCCCGCTCATCGCCTTCGACAAGGTCTGGAAGACCTATGGCCATGGCGAGGCCGAGGTGCGCGCACTGGCCGGTATCGACCTTGCGATCGACGAGGGCGAATTCGTCGCCATCATGGGCCCATCGGGCTCCGGCAAGTCGACGGCGATGAACATCGTCGGCTGCCTCGATACGCCGACTTCGGGCCACTACGGCTTCATGGGCACCGACGCCGGCCGGCTCGACCGCAACCGGCGCGCGGTGCTGCGCAATCTCTATATCGGCTTCGTCTTCCAGGGCTACAATTTGCTGCCGCGCACCACGGCAGCGGAGAATGTCGAGCTGCCGCTGATCTATCGCGGTGTCGCAGCCCATGAGCGGCGTACGCTTGCCATGAAGGCGCTCGCCGAGGTTGGCCTCGAAGGCCGCGAGCACCATACGCCCGCCGAACTGTCCGGCGGCCAGCAGCAGCGCGTGGCGATTGCGCGCGCCATCGTCACCCGTCCCACCCTTCTTGTCGCCGACGAGCCGACCGGCAATCTCGACACCGCCCGCAGCCACGAGATCATGCAATTGCTGACCAGCCTCAATCAGGATGCGGGTCTCACCATCGTCATGGTCACCCACGAAGCCGACATCGCCGCCTATGCCGGCCGCACCATCGCCTTTCGCGACGGGCACATCGCTTCCGACACCAAGAAACTGGAGGCGGCATAGCGATGATCTGGGAAACCGTCCGCCTCGCGCTTCGTTCCGTTCGCCGCAATGCGCTGCGTTCGTTCCTGACGTTGCTCGGCATCGTCATCGGCGTTGCCGCCGTCATTGCCATGCTGACGATCGGCAGCGGCACCACCGAGAAGGTCAAGGCCGACATCTCGCAGCTCGGCAGCAATCTGTTGATCGTCCGCGCCGGCCGCCCCGCCGCGCCCGGCTCAGGGCCACAGCAGACGATCCGGCAGCTTGGCGAAAAGGAAGTCGCCGCCCTGACAGCACATCTCGAAGGCGTGCGCGCCGTCTCCCCTGCCTCGCAGAAACAGGTTCGTGTCGTCTTCGGTACCGAAAGCCTGACCTCGTCGATCACCGGCACCGACAACGCCTATCTCGACGCCCGCGACTGGAAGCTCGCCTCGGGCCGGCCGTTCAGCGAGTCCGAGGTGCGCGGCGGCATCAATGTCTGCCTGATCGGCGAAACGGTGCGCCAGCAGTTCTTCGGCTCGGGCGATCCCGACGGAGCTGCCGTCCGCATCGGCCGCGTCAGCTGCAAGGTCGTCGGCTTGCTGGAGGCCAAGGGTTACTCCGGCTTCGGCCAGGACCAGGACAATGTCGTCTTGATGCCGCTTTCGGCCTTCCAGCGGCGTATCGCCGGCAGCCGCGACATCGAAACGATCTATGTCGCCGCCGACGATGCCACGCCCACCCAGGTCGTCCAGACACGTATCGAAGACATCATGCGCGACACACGCAGAGTGACCGCCGACCGCGAGGACGATTTTTCGGTCCGCGACATGACCCAGATCGCCGACGCGATGGCCAGCGCCACGGCCACGATGACCGGCATGCTGGGTGCGGTCGCTGGCGTCAGCCTGCTCGTCGGCGGCATCGGCATCATGAACATCATGCTGGTCTCGGTCACCGAGCGCACGCGCGAGATCGGCATCCGCCTTGCCATCGGCGCGCATGAGAAGCACATCCTCATCCAGTTCCTGGTCGAGGCAACGGTGCTGTCGCTGCTTGGCGGGCTGATCGGCATCGCCATCGGCCTTGCGCTCGCCGGTGCCGCCTCGCTGGCGCTGTCGATCCCGTTTGCGCCAAGCCTCGCGGTGGTGCTGCTTGCCGTCGGCTTCTCGGCGCTGATCGGCATGGTGTTCGGCTTCTTCCCGGCCCTGCGCGGGGCGCGCCTCGACCCGATCGAGGCGCTCAGGCACGAATAACCGAAGCTACTTCTTCAGCAGCGTGTTTGCCGTGCCTTCCTCGACCTGATCGATAACCAGCAGCTTGACCGGCTCGGCACCGACATTTGCTCCCTGATGCCACGCGCCGATCATCTCGACGATGAAATCGCCCTTGTTGTAGCTGGTGCTCTTGCCGGTCTCGGCGTTGGTCACCTGCAACTGGCCCTCGAGCACATAGGCGTAGCGCGCCAACGGGTGCATGTGCACCGGCAGAGACGCCCCAGGTGGAATCTCGAATGACGACACCAGCACCTGCACGTTGTTCTGCGGCAAGACGATCGGCTGCCCGTTCGCCGTCACCGTCGTCGACGCCAGCGGCGTCACGACAACCTTGGCGGCAGGCGTGCTGTCGAGCGCGCCGGCAGCGCTGCTCTGGAACAGAGCCAGCGCGACCGCGCCGGATAAAATGCGTGCACGCGAACGAA
The DNA here is from genome assembly GCF_014863355.1 of Aminobacter carboxidus. GTDB lineage: Bacteria > Pseudomonadota > Alphaproteobacteria > Rhizobiales > Rhizobiaceae > Aminobacter > Aminobacter carboxidus. The sequence goes on from NZ_JACZEP010000007.1 coordinate 208,733, forward strand.
AGCTGGCCATCGAATCCCCCAGAGATGTGCCGCAAGATACTGCGCCAACTTGTGACCTAGCGTCATGCAGCTGGCAAGGGCATCGACTGGGCGTTTGGACAGCGAGGGCCGGAGACTTCAGCTGCCTGAAAAATGCCATTCCGCCAGCGGGCGCATATGCGGCATCAGGTTGTCAGGCAGATCGTACAGGCCGCGGATGATGACAGGCCCTTCGATCTCAGGCTCCGGTTCGGCCGCCACGAAGCGCTCGATGCGTGCCGCCACCTCGTCGGCTGTCTCGGCCAGATGGTAGCAGCGCACGATCGCCGTGCCGGTTTCGCCCGACAGCGCATAGCAGCGTTCTTCGCGGCGCGCCTCGCCAAGTTCGAGCCCGGTCTCCTCGCGCACCTCGCGCGCCATGTTGTAGTCGAGGTCGACGAGGCCATCGCGAAAGTCCTCCGGCTCGAACGAGCCGGCGGCGAAATAGACCTTGCCGGCATTGACCGTATGCGCGCCCATACGGATCGCCACCAAGGCATTGTCGCTGGAGATCAGCATGGCATGGGCGAAAGAATGTTCGGCGCTGGTGATGGGCTTGAGCTTGCGCCACAGCATGAAGGTCGAGAAGCGCACGGCATGGCAGCGACCCGTCAGGCGGTTCTCGGCATAGGCAAGCTCCGACAGCAGCACCACCTTGCCGTCGAACATGGCCGGCTTCAGCGCCTTTTCAGCGTCCCAGTTGGCCGCGATCGCCTCGGCATTGTCACGCTCGAACGGATGCGGGGCGGGATCGAGGCGCACGTCGACGACGTCGACCGGCAGGATCTGGTTGCGCGGAATGTCGAATGCCAATGAAATCTCTCAGGTAACGCTTAGGGTCACCGCCACCGGGCAGTGGTCGGATGCCTTGGGCCGGTCCCAGCCGGCGCGCGGATAACGGTCCACCTCTTGGCCGGGCGGGAAGATGGTGCGCCAGGGCTGGCCACGGCGCACGATATCGGGCACCGCCTGCTCGTTTGTCCGCGCCAGTGCCGGCGACAGCAGGATGTAGTCGAGCTGGCACAGATGCCGCTCCAGCGGCCCGCGCGTGTGGTAAAGCGTCCAGCGGTCCATCTCGGGCCGCCGTTCGACGACATTTTCGGCAAAGCCGTCGGCGAGGAACACGTCGAGGCAGGAGGCAGTCTCCTTGACCGGGGTGAAGCTGTGTCCCTGGTAGGCATCGCCTGAAATCACCAGCCGCTCGCGGTAGTCATTCATGTCGCCGCAGATCACCCAGCGCTTCTCGCCGGTATGGTCCTTGCCGAAGCGGTCCTCGATGATGCGCCTGACAGCCTTGGCCTCGGCGACACGGACCGGCATCGTCGCATCGCGGCCATTCAACCCGTTGCGCGGCGAGCCCATCGACTTGAAGTGGACCGAATAGATGGTCAGCGGCTTGCCGCCGATCTTGACGTCGATCTCCAGGCAATCGCGGCGGAAGATGCGCTCGAACGGCTCCTGGCCAAGCCCCGCAAGCTCGGGCGTGTGCAGCCCGAACTCCTCGAAGGTGACATGGGCATGGCTGGTCATGCGCACGAACTCGATCGGTTCGCCATGCGAAGTTTCCGCCCGCATCATGACCGCGACGTCGATGCCGCGCGAATCATTGCCCGAGGTTGTGTATTTGTGCTGGTAGCCCTGCCCCACCATCTTGAACAGATAGCCGTATTCGAACGCCTTCAGCGCCTCGATATTGTCGACTTCCTGCAGGCAGATGATGTCGGCGCGGGTCTCGGCGATCGCCAGTGCTGTCAGCTGGCGCATGTCGTCGGCATGCGCGATGGCGCGCGCCTGCTCAAGCAACCGGTATTCGGCCTCACTGTGGATCTCGAACAGCGCAAGCGTTCGATCCTCGTTGAGCTGGTTGCGATAGCCGGAATAATCGAACCTGTTCATCAGGTTCTCGACATTGAAGGTGGCAAGGCGCAGCGACATGCCGCGAGCATTGCCTTCATGTCGGGTCAAACACAAGAGCCCAGATACAACTCCGCGGGGAACCGCGTGCGTTCATTTTCCGTTCAGGCTGAAAGGCGGAATATGCCTCATCTCCATCGAAATTTGGGGGCATGGAGCCTTTGGGATTCGGACATCAGGAGACGATCATGAACCTCTCATCCCTTGCACGTTCCGGGCTCGTCGCGCTCGGTCTTGTCACCGGCCTGCCGCTGGCTGCCTCAGCTTCGCCAGCCGGCATCGGCCAGATGCCGTCGATTGCTCCGCAGGCGACGCAGAACATCATCCTTGCTCAGAGCCATTTCTGTCCACCAGGAAGCGGATGCTTTGGCCGGCGCGATGGCCGGCGAGATGGCTGGCGCGGTGACGGCTGGCGTCGCGAAAACTGGCGCGGCGAGCGCTGGCGTGACGACTGGCGCTGGCGCCATCGCCCGCACCGCCGCCATTTCAGGAGCGGCATCTATCTGAACTTCGGCATTCCGGCCTACCGCTACGACGAGCCGCGCTACTACCAGCCACGCTATGTCCAGCCGCGCCGCGCCTATCGCGGCGGCGGGTCGGCGCACGTCCAGTGGTGCTACGACCGCTACCGCTCCTACCGGGCCCGGGACAACACCTTCCAGCCCTACAACGGCCCGCGCCGTCAGTGCTGGTCGCCCTACAGTTGAGACGGACCGAGATGAAGCGAGCGGCGCCACGCAAGTGGCGCCGTTTTTCTATCAAATGTGATGAACAGCTAAACAACGGCTTTCCGCCGCAACAAGCTGTTGTTTACACATGATGTGTAGAACAAAGAATACCGGGAGGATTTTCTATTCTGGGTTGAGAATGCATGACGATCGACAACGCCGAGATCGCCGAAAACGAACTGCGCCGCGAGCGCCGCAACCGCGTCCTCAAGGGCGCGGCGATCCTGACTGGGATCACCAACTCGGAGATCCGCTGCACCATCCGCAACATGCATCTGAACGGCGCTGAGATCAAAATCCCGCTCGAAAGCCGCGTTCCCGACCAGTTCTTGCTCTATGTGCCCGTCGACGGCATCGCCTATCGCTGCATCGTGCGCTGGCGCAAGACCGACCGCATCGGCGTCCAGTTCGAAGGCACCGAGCCCAAGCCACACTGGCATTACGGCTGACCCCCTGCATGAAAAAGCCGACGGATCGCTCCGCCGGCCTTTTGGTCTGGCGTCGAGCGCCCTAGAAGTCCGGGGCAATTCGCCCTGCCGCGCTGGATGGCGTGGCCTTCGAGAACCGGAGCGGAGCGGACATCAAGTCCGTGAGCACCGGAAGCGGAGGAGGCTGCGGCAGGCAGCCGGCAGGGTAGAATTGGGACGGACTTCTTAGTTCTTGGTCTTGTCGACCAGATGGTTCTTGGCGATCTCCCGCGCGCCAGCAGGGCAGAGCCCGAGGGCGCGCAAAAGAAGCACTGTGGATCGCTCTTAGTTCTTGGTCTTGTCGACCAGCTGGTTCTTGGCGATCCACGGCATCATCGCACGCAGCTTGGCGCCGACTTCTTCGATCTGGTGGGCGTCGTTCATGCGGCGGATACCCTTGAATCGGGCAGCGCCCGAACGGTATTCCTGCATCCAGTCGGAGGTGAACTTGCCGGTCTGGATGTCCTTCAGCACGCGCTTCATCTCGGCCTTGGTCTCGGCGGTGATGATGCGCGGACCCGAGACGTATTCGCCCCACTCGGCGGTGTTCGAGATCGAGTAGTTCATGTTGGCAATGCCGCCTTCATAGATCAGGTCGACGATCAGCTTCACTTCATGCAGGCACTCGAAATAGGCCATCTCAGGGGCATAGCCGCCTTCGACCAGCGTCTCGAAGCCGGCGCGAATCAGCTCGACCAGGCCGCCGCAAAGAACGACCTGCTCGCCGAACAGATCGGTTTCGCACTCTTCCTTGAAGTTGGTCTCGATGATGCCCGAACGGCCGCCACCGACGCCGCATGCATAAGACAGGCCGAGGTCGAGCGCGTTGCCCGATGCGTCCTGGTGAACGGCGACCAGGCACGGCACGCCGCCGCCCTTCTGGTATTCGCCGCGCACGGTGTGGCCCGGGCCCTTCGGCGCGACCATCAGCACGTCGACGGTTGCCTTCGGCTCGATCAGGCCGAAATGCACGTTGAGGCCGTGCGCGAAGGCGATCGCAGCACCGTCACGGATGTGCGGAGCGATCTCGTCGCGGTAGATGTCGGCCTGTAGTTCGTCAGGCGTCGCCATCATCATCAGGTCGGCCCATTTGGCGGCTTCAGCGACCGTCATCACCTTGAGGCCGTCGGCCTCGACCTTCTTGGCTGTTGCCGAGCCGGCCTTGAGGCCAATGACCAGTTCCTTGGCGCCCGAATCCTTGAGGTTCAGCGCGTGCGCGCGGCCCTGGCTGCCATAGCCGATGATGGCGACCTTCTTGCCCTTGATCAGGTTGAGATCGGCATCACGATCGTAATAGACACGCATTGGTAGGTTCCTTCCCGGTTTGTAATTCAGAGGGCCATGGGCCCGGTTTTCGCTCCATGAAGAGCAAGAAACTGCTGCGTAGCGCGCACGGCGTCGCCGTCGATCCCCGCCTCAGTCAATTCCAGCCGGTCGCCGAGCAGCAGACGGATCTGCACGTCCCGGGCAACCAGCCCGAAAAAGGTCCGGAACGCCGTTTCGGCGTCGTCGAATTCGAGAAGCTCCGCCTCGCGGCCGGCTTCCAGCACCGGCTTCAGCCTGCGGCCAAGCGCAAAGCGGCCGCGCTCGAGCACGATGGCGCCAAGATCGCGCTTTTCGGAACCGGCATGCACCACCCCAACCCGGTTGAGCGCGATCGAGGTGTCGCTCGAGATCACCCGCAGCCAGTCCGACGCGAAACGCTCGAGGCTCGACGTCAGCGAGGCAAGGTCGAGACCGTTGCGGTCGACCGGCGGCACCCGCACCTTCGAGGCCTGCCACTGCACGGTTGCGGTCAACAGGCCGTCTCGGTCGCCAAACCACTTGTACAGCGTTTCCTTGGAGCAGCTGGCGCGGCGCGCAACGGCGGTCATGGTCAGGCGGTCGCCTTCCTCGACGAGCAGGCGCAGCACCGCGTCGAGCACGTCCTGCTGACGCGCCGTCGGCCCATCGCCTTCCATCATCTCGGTCACAGCCTGCAGCATCATTCTAGTCCGTTTGCGCGGTGAACTTCTCAAGTTGAAGTCACCGTACCGTACGTTACGGTTCGGCTCATAGCGCAACCGGCGGTGCCATTGCAATCAGATTCTTTTGCGCGGATGCCGTTAACTCAAACCTTGCCGCACACAGCCCCCGCGGATCTGGTCAACAGCCCGCTCAGCCACGCCCGGAACCACCGAGGTCGACTGCCTCGACCAGGAAATCGAGCAGCGCCCTGACCCGTGCCGGCACTGGGCCGCCGCTGCCCAAAAAGACGGCGTGGACGTCTTCGAGGTCGCCGGGATTGGCGTCTTCGAGCACGGCGACAAGTCTGCCGGCCGCCAGGTCGTCGCGCACCTGGAACGCCGCCATCCGCGCAAGGCCGAGCCCGGCCAGCGCCAGCGCGCGCAATGCCTCGCCGTCACTGGCCTGCGCGTTGCCGGTTGGCATGACCTCTACAATGAGGCCGTGCTGCAGGAGCGGCCATCCCGGCATGCTGCGGACATAGGAAGGCCCAAGCAGGTTGTGCTCTTTCAGCTCTTCGGCGTTGCTCGGCACTGGTCGCGCAGCGAAATAGGCTGGCGTGCCGACGATCGTCATGCGGGTCGCGCCAAGCTTGCGCGCGACGAGGCTGGAGCTCTTCATCGGTCCGGCCCGGATCGCCACGTCGGCTCGCGCCTCCAACAGGTCGACAACCGTGTCGGACAAGGCAACGTCGACCGAAATATCAGGATATCGGGCCAGGAAGCGCGGCAGCAGCGGCAACAGGAAATGCGTGCCGAACGGCACATTGGCATTGATTCGCAAGCGTCCGCGTGGCGCTTCGCCGGCTGCCGCGCACTGCTCCGCTTCCCTGAGATCGGCAAGGATCACGACGCTGCGCTCGTAAAAGGCGCAGCCTTCCGGTGTCAGCTGCAGGCGGCGCGTCGAGCGATTGACCAGTCGTGCGCCAAGCCGGCTTTCCAACCGTGAAACCAGCTTGCTGACTGCCGAAGGCGACATCGACAGCGCACGTGCCGCCGCCGAAAACCCGCCGCACTCCACCGCCCGGGCAAACACTTCCATTTCGCCGAAGCGATTGACGTCCACCCGCATCATTGTGACTTCACGTCATAAATAATTGTCCTATGCGACATCTATTTCATCCTGTCTCCCGCGTCCATATCACCAGTCACACGGAGATCTGGATCATGAAACACAACACAGCCCTTATCGTCGGCGCCCATGGCGTCATCGGCAGCAATCTGGCCAGCCACCTGGCGACGCTCGGAAACTGGAACATCATCGGACTGTCGCGGCGCGGTGACCCGAACCAGGGCCAGATCCGCCACATCGCGGTCGACCTGCTGGATCACAAGGACAGCAGGGAAAAGCTCGGCGGCCTGACTGACGTCACCCACATCTTTTATGCCGCCTATCAGGACCGGTCGAGCTGGGCAGAACTCGTCGAGCCTAATGTCGCCATGCTGCGCAACGTCGTCGACACGGTCGAGCCGGTCGCCCAAAACCTGCGCCACATTAGCCTGATGCAGGGCTACAAGGTCTATGGCGCCCATCTCGGGCCGTTCAAGACGCCGGCTCGCGAGACCGACGCCAACCACATGCCGCCGGAATTCAACATCGACCAGCAGGAGCTGCTGGAAGACAGGCAGAAGGGCAAGAGCTGGAGCTGGTCGGCGCTGCGTCCTTCGGTGGTCATCGGCCAGGCCCTGGGCAATCCAATGAACCTGGCGATCGCGATCGCCGCCTATGCCTCGATATCAAGGGAGCTTGGCCTGCCGCTGCGCTTTCCCGGCAAGCCAGGCGCCTACGACAAGATCATCGAGATGACCGACGCCGGCTTGCTGGCACGGGCAACGGTTTGGGCCGCAACTGACGAGCGCTGCTCCAACCAGGCATTCAACATCACCAATGGCGACCTGTTCCGCTGGAACGAGATGTGGCCCAAGATCGCCTCGAGCTTCGGCCTCGACACAGCCCCGCCCCTGCCGATGTCGCTCGATACGATCATGGCCGACAAGCAGCCGCTGTGGGACAAGATGAAGGCCCGGCACGGCCTCGCCGACACGCCATACAGCGACGTCTCGTCATGGCGTTTCGCCGACTTCGTCTTTGGCTGGGACTATGACTTCTTCGCCGACGGCAGCAAGGCGCGCCGCTTCGGCTTCCACGAATTCGTCGATACCGAAGAGATGTTCATGCGCACCTTCAGCGAGCTGCGCCAGCGCCGGATCATCCCCTGATCCGGCCAAACGGCGGCCTATTGCCCATAGGTCGCGAGATAGTGCGACGGAATGGCGACCGGATACAGCACGCCGGACAGCGCCAGCACAATCAGCGTCGCAAACAGCGCGCCCACACCGGCAAAGCCGCCAAGCAAAGTCGCCCCCAGTACGGGGCGACTTGCCAGAAAGCCCCAGTAGGCGGCACAGCCGACGTGCACGAAAAGCGCCAGCACGCCGAGAAAATAGTATGGCGCGAAGAACCAGTGCCAGGGTGGTGCAAGGAAGCCAGCAGCGGCAAATCGAAAATCGGTATCGAGGCTGAGGACCGTTCGTCCGGCGATGACGGCTCCGACGTGGTTGACCAGGAAAAACGCGAGATAGGCGCCTGTCGCGGCCTGCAGCCAGGCAACCGCGCCCTTGCGTCCGGCCCATCCACGCACCAGCATGACCAGCCCGCTGCCGACCTGCCACAATATCAGGCAAACCAGAACGACTTCAACGAATGGCTGGCGATAGAACTGCCGTGCTTCAGCCATGAAGGCGATGTGGGTGTCCTGCCCTCTTAGGCCGGCGAGATGGTTGGTCATGTGCAACAGCACGAACAGCGCGACAAAGAGCGCCGACGCGCGGTGCAGGCCACGCAGCACTGGGCGCGCCGGTTGGTCATCGGTCCCCATTCATCCCCCTCAATCGGCCGCCGCCCATGCGGCCTCGGCGACCCTGCCCTAAAAAGATCAATTCAGCTTGACCAGAGCCACGCGCCGGTTCTTGGCCCGGCCTTCGTCATTGTCGTTGCTGGCGACCGGCGCCATCATGCCGGCACCCGCCGCCGTCAGACGTCCGCCGTCGACGCCGAACTGCGAAACAAGTGCTGCTTTCACCGCGGCCGCGCGGCGATTGGACAGGTCGATATTGTAGTCGAACTTGCCCTGGTTGTCGGTGTGCCCGACCACTGCCACCGCAAGCGCCGGATTGTCGCCCAACAGCTTGGCGATCTCTTTCAGCGTTGGCTCGGACTCGGGCTTTATGTCGGCCTTGTCGGTGTCGAAAAAGATGCCGTAGAGCGAAATTCCGCCGCTGGTCGACAGCGAGTCAGCCATCTTGGCCGCTTCCACCAGCACCATCTTCTTGTCGCGCGCCTTGGGCTCCAGCACATGCACGATGGCGATGGTGCGCGCATTCAGCTCCTTGCAATAGAGATCGTCGAGCAACTGGAAGGTCTGCACCGTCACGAAGGCGTCGCCGCCGTCACGTGGCACCTTGGCGGTAAAATAGCGCTGGTCGGCAACTCCCGACGACGCCACGCAGGCACCATTCGAAAATGCCTCCACGCCAAGGTCGCTGTCGTAGAAGAAGTTCATCATCAGGCTCATCTCGCCGCCGCCGCTCGAGGCCGAGCGCGAGGCATCACCGCCGCATTCTTCCTTCTTGCATTCGAACACCACCTCGCCGCCGGCAGCCTGCACCAAATCCTGGTAGTTGCGCAGCACCTCGAGCGGCGAACGGCCGTCGGGCAATACGTAAAAGAGGCGGGTGAGCGTGCCCTCGACCTCTTCCGACGTCTCCGGCTTGAACACCCGGTTGTTCATCTTGTCGCGCTTTTCCGCATCGGGATCAGCCTTCAGCGGCGCCAGCGGCACGGTAAAGTCAGTGTAGTCGAGCTTCTGGTGGTAGACGATGAACGAGCCTTCGTAGCGTTTGGCGAGCGCATTGTCGGCGGCACCTTCGATGTCGGCGGTGGGAACCGTCGCATCCGCCAGCGCCGGCATGCAGCCCAGCGCAAGCAGGGCCATTGCAGCCATCGCCTTTCGAATTCCACGCAGCACAAGTCCCGGCATCGCACGCCCCTTGGTTGAAGATGACGCAACGTAGCCACAACCGCCGCACCGCTCAAGCAGGGATCCGGACAGGCCTTTCTTCGCCACGTTCCGTCCAATCGACCTCCTTGAGGCCGGCCGGCGCGAAAGGATCGATCAGCGTGCCGGCAACGATCGAAGCCAGAAGCTGCGGCGCCGGCGACAGCTTGGCGACGGTCGCCACCAGCCGGTCGCGCAGCAACGGCAGCAGCACCGAGTCCGACTGGTAGAACGGCGTGAATGCCAAAGAGAGCATCTGAAACAGCCTGATGTGCCAACGTCGCGTGCGGACGTAAGCCGCAAGCGCCTCATCGATATCGCTTGCCTGCCTCAGCGCATGGGCGAGCGCTGCCGCATCGAGCAAAGCCATGTTGGCGCCCTGCCCCAGCTGCGGGCTTGTCGAATGCGCGGCGTCGCCGATGACGGCGAAGCCCCGCGCCGCCGGATTTGGCAGCGTGTGATGGCCATAGCGCGCCAGCGTCAGTTGGTCGAAATCCTCGATCTGGTCGAGATAGGCCTGGCATTCAGGCCAAAGCGCCGCCACCTCGGCCTTCCAGGCGGCCAGCCCTTTCCCCTGGACGCGTTCAGCATCGGCCGGCTTCAGGCTCCAGAAGAACGCCGCCATCTTGCGCCCGTTCGGTTCGACACGGCCGATCGGCAGCACCCCGATCATCACGCTGGCGCGGCGATAGCGCTGCGTCAGTGCTCGCTCGTCGAAGCCTGCCCCACGCCAGTCGAGCGAGGCCCAGAACGCGCCATAGACGAGTTGTTTTGAACCTGCGGTGAAGCCGGCGCTGCGGCGCAGTGTCGAGCGCGCGCCGCTGGCATCGATGACGAGATCGAACGCCCCATGGCGCCGCCCAGTGGCATCGACAAGCTGCGTTTGCTCGCCGGTTTCGACCGCATCAAGTTCGGCTCCGGTGACGATTTCGATGCCTTCGCTCAGAGCTGCCCGATAGAGCACGCCAAACAAGGCGGCGCGATGCACCGCGACGCCGTAGCGCCCGCCCGGCCGCGCGTCGTAACGCACGTCGAGCACCGTGCGGCCGCTTTCAGCATCGGTGCCGTGCAGCCGGTCGATCCGGCTGCCAAGTTTCGAGATTTCGCCAAACAGACCGAGATCGGCGAGCACCGAGAGTCCCGTCGGCTGCAGGATCAGCCCCGAACCCACCGGCTTAGGCTCGGCGAAGCGTTCATAGACGGTGACCCGGTGCCCGTCGCGCGCGATATACAGCGCAGCCGCCAGCCCCGCGGGCCCGGCACCGGCGATTGCGACATGACGTTTTCGACCGGTCATCTGCCCATCCATCCGCGACAGAAGTTCACGAATGGGCGGCGCATTGGCAACGCTTCACTTCGTCCCGCCGAAACAGCCGCAGGCCTCAGATCGAAACCTGCGTGCCGACCTCGACGACACGTCCAGTCGGGATCTGGAAGTATTCGGTCGCATCCGCCGCGGTGCGCGCCAGGCCAATGAACAGCCTGTCCTGCCACACCGGCATGCCGGAATTGGGCGACGCCTTCAGCGAGCGACGCGACAGAAAGAACGACGTCGTCATGATGTCGAACTTCCAGCCCTGCTTGCGGCATATGGCCAGCGCCTTGGGGATGTTGGGCTGCTCCATGTAGCCGAACTTCAGCTTCACCCGCATGAACAGCTCGTTGACCTGCTCCATCTTGACGCGCTCGCTGTCGGGCACGATCGGCTGCTGCGCCGTCACCACCGACAGGATGACATTCTGCTCATGCAGCACCTTGTAGTGCTTGAGGCTGTGCATCAGCGCCGTTGGCGCGCTATCGGGGTCGCTGGTCAGGAACACCGCCGTGCCAGGCACCAGATGCGGCTTCTTCTTGATCAGGTTGCCGGCAAGAAAGTCGAGCGGGATTTCGTTCTTGCGCGTCTTGTCGAACAGGTAGCGGCTGCCGCGCACCCAGGTCCACATGATCAGCACGATCGTGAAGGCGACCGCGAGCGACGCCCAGCCGCCCTCGAACACCTTGACGATGTTGGAAGCAAAGAAGCCGATGTCGATCAGGCCGAAGACAAAGGTCGCCACCACGACGGCGGCAACCCGCCAGCGCCAGATGCGCATCATCACGACCGACAGCAGCAACGTCGTCACCAGCATGTTGCCGGTGACCGAGATGCCATAGGCAGCAGCCAGGCTGCTCGACTCGCCGAAGCCGACGACCAAAAGCATCACCACCAGGGCGAGCAGCATGTTGACGCGCGGCATGTAGATCTGGCCCAGCGTCGTCTCCGAGGTGTGCTGGATGACAAGGCGCGGCAGCATGTTGAGCTGCACGGCCTGGCGCGTCAGCGAATAGGCGCCGGTGATCACTGCCTGGCTGGCAATGACGGTGGCGGCCGTTGCCAGCACCACCATCGGGATCAGCATCCAGCCTTCGTTCATCTCGAAGAACGGATGGCCGACGGTGCCGTTGTGGCTGAGCACGAACGCGCCCTGGCCGACATAATTGAGCAGCAGGCACGGGAAGACGATGCACAGCCAGGCCAGCACGATCGGCCGGCGGCCGAAATGGCCAAGGTCGGCATAAAGCGCCTCGGCGCCGGTCACGGCAAGGAAGATGGCGCCAATGGTGACGAACGACACTTCCGGCTGGTTGACGAGGAACTGGACGATGTAGATCGGGTTCACCGCCAGCAGGATTTCCGGGTCATCTGCGATGTGGACGATGCCGGAGTAGCCGATGGCCAGGAACCAGACGAGCGTGATTGGGCCGAACACGACCGCCACGCTGCCGGTGCCGAAGCGCTGCACCGAAAACAGTATGGCTAGGATCACCAGTGTCAGCGGCACCACGTAGGGCTGGAACGCAGGCGTGACGACATTCATGCCCTCGACCGCCGAGAGCACGGAAATTGCCGGCGTGATCACCGCGTCGCCATAAAACAGCGCGGCACCGACCATGCCAAGCGCCAGGATGATGCCAGAGCGCTTGGGCAAGCTGCGCCGCGCCAGCGCCATCAGCGACAGCGTACCGCCCTCGCCCCTGTTGTGTGCCCGAAGCACGAACATGACGTATTTGACGGTGACGATGATGGTCAGCGCCCAGATGATGAGCGAGAGCACGCCGAGAATATCCTCGCGTGATGCGACCTGACCTCCCGCCGACGCCACCAGCGCCTCGCGGAATGCGTAGATCGGGCTCGTACCGATGTCGCCGAAGACGACTCCGAGCGCTCCCAGAACGAGAATCCTGATGTCGTGGGAATGGCCGTCCGTCTGGACCACCTGGCCGCTTGTTCCCGCCTTGTCAGCGCCGGCATCGGCCATGGACAACTCTCCGTGAAGCCGCGGGGCTCTACGCTTACGGTGTCGCAAAAGCAACAGCTGTTTTGCGGCAGCTAATGTTCAGGCCATGCAGGCAACGCATGGCGCGCAGATGTTACCACCCGCAGGCCTTGAGATAGCGCCTAATCGTGCCGGCCATGCCATGCTCGAGCGCATCGGCCGTCAGCCCGTGGCCGATCGACACTTCCGCCAGTTTCGGAATGCGCTTCATCAACAGCGGCAAATTGTCGACGACCAGGTCATGCCCGGCATTGACGGCAAGGCCTGCGGCCAGTGCCGCCTCAGCGGTTTTTGCCAGCTTTTCCAATTCCTTGGCAGCCTTTGCCGAATCATCGAAGCAGGCACCATAGGGACCGGTGAACAGCTCGATCCGGTCAGCGCCGGTATCGCGGGCGGCACTCATTGCCGCGGGGTCGGCATCCGAAAACAGCGAGACGCGGAAGCCACCCTTCTTGAGACGCGCTACCACCGGCTTGAGCAGGCTGGCCTGTCCGGCGAAGTCCCAGCCGTGGTCGGAGGTTGCCTGCGACGGATCGTCCGGCACCAGCGTCACCTGTTCCGGCTGGTGCTTTTCCACCAACTGGAGGAAATCCTCGCTCGGATAACCCTCGATGTTGAATTCGGCCTTGGGAAACTCGTCGTCGATCAGTGCCCTGATTTCAGGCACGTCGGAGAAGCGGATATGGCGCTGGTCCGGGCGCGGATGCACGGTCAGCCCGTGCGCGCCGGCGGCAAGTGCGATGCGGCCCAGGCCGGTGACGCTCGGCCACGGCAGATCGCGCCGGTTGCGCAGCATAGCGATGGCATTGACGTTTACGGACAGCTTGGCAGGCATCGGCAACTCACATCGAAAGCGACACATGCCACCTATCACGGCTCGGGCGGGAACAGAGAGCGCTTTTATGTGTTCCAGTGTCGACGCCGCGACTTGCCGCACCAACGAGGACACGCCAATGAAATCCATGGATGCCCCGCCGCCCTTCCGGCGCATCGACACCGACAACCCAGAGGTCTTTGCCTTTGAGATTGTCGGCCATTTCACCCAGGCCGATATCGAAAACGCCTACGGCCTGCTCGACGCCGCCTATGAAGGTCACGACAAGATCGACGTCCTGCTGCGCGCCACAGGCTATGACGGCTTCGACTGGTCGGCCCTGTTCGATCCAATGACGTTCAAGGGCAAGATGAAGGCGTTGCATCATATCAGGCGCTACGCGCTTGTCGGCGGCCCCGCCTGGATGGGACCGGTGGTCGGCCTATTTGCGCCGCTCACCTCGATCGAAACCAGGCACTTCGCCGACGCCGACGAGGCAAAGGCGTGGGAATGGCTGGGCTCCAAGCCGTCCGACGCAGGCTAGGCCGTCCTGGAGCGCGGTTTCAAGTAACGAAGATTCTTGCACAGGCGGCGCATTTGCTCAGCCGTGCCGGCCGCAAGCGGCATCTTGATCTGGAACGCAGACAGATGCTGTCATGGACCAACAAAGGTTCCGTTGCCTGACCTGCCAATCAGCCACGGACTATGCAAACTTCAACCAACCCATCACTTCGCCGCGGCACATGCGGTCATACTCCAGTCACCGGCCCGCGCCAGACAGCTGCAATCATGCCCAATATCCGCATTATCGATTCGATCACCGCCCCCGGCTCTCCCTCGCGCCCGAATGAAGACAGCGCCGGCGGCAATGCCAGTTGCGCCTTCGTCATCGACGGTGCCACCGGCCTCGGCGGAACCAGCATCGTTGGCCTGCACGGCTCGGATGCCGCCTGGCTCGCGCGTTTTGCCCAAAGCACGTTCGAAGAGCTGGTCCGCAACGGCCGCGCGGTTGCCGATGTCGTGCGCGAACTCAACCAGCGTGTCGCCAATGTTGTGCATGAAGCGGCCAACGCCTTGCCGATCAAGCCGTGGAACCTGCCAATCGCCAGCTTCCAGATGGCGCGGGTCGAGGGCGAAGCGTTGTTCACGCATGGCCTGGGAGATTGCCGGCTGTTCCTGGTCGACGCGGACGGCACGATGCTCGAAACCAGCGCCATCAAGGCCGCCTACGCCAACGAACGCGACGGCGCCCGCAAGGCCATCGCCCTTTCAGGCGGCTTCTCCACCCATCAGGCACTCGCAGACGCGCCCGTCGTTCGCGAAGAGCTGCGACGGCGCCGTGCTGCCTACAATCAACCGAGCGGTTCCGTCTGGACGCTTGGCACTTCGCCTGCCGCCGCCGATCATCTGGTCACCGAGCAGCTTACGGTTGCCCTGCCCGCCAAGGGCCTGCTTTGCTCCGACGGCTTCGCCGCCCTTGCCGACCAGTACGGCCGCTACAGCGCTGCGGAGCTTGTTCGCGCTGCCGCAGACATCGGCCTTGCCCAGCTTTTGCAGGAGCTTCGCCACATCGAGCAGGTCGAAGACCCCGACGGCCAGAAGTTCCCCCGATTCAAGGTTTCGGATGACGCAACGGCTGTGTTGTTCGAGGTCGTTGCCTGAGATTAGGCCGGCCACGGCTTCAGATGGTCGGAAACTGACGGATTTCGAGATCGAAACGGATCGCATGTTTAGGTAGGCCGGCCTCAGCAGCACCCGCATTGGCCGTCTGCCAGCCCTAGCTGAAGCTCTAGCGAACGATGGTCAGGCGCTCGGCAGCACGCGTGATCGCCGTATAGAGCCAGCGCTGGCGCGTCTCCTTGAAGGCCCAGCTCTCGTCGAACAGCACGACATTGTTCCACTGCGAACCCTGCGCCTTGTGCACGGTCAGCGCGTAGCCATAGTCGAAATCGTCGTAGCGCTTCTTGGTGCCCCACGGGATTTCTTCGTCGGGGCTCTCGAACACCTGCTTCAACAGCTTGATCTTGGCGACGCCGCGGTCGGGATCGTCCTCTTCGGGTGCGACCAGCAAGTTGATGCCCGGCTTCACCGTCTCTCGCGACGAGGTCATTACCTTCCACAAAGAGCCGTTGAGCAGCCCTTTGGCCGGGTCGTTGCGCAGGCACACCAGCTTGTCGCCGGCCTGCGGATAACCGGCGGTGAAACCTTTGAGCTCGCGCAGCCGCTGATTGTAGCGCTTGCGCGTCCGGTTGGTGCCGACAAGCACCTGGTCGGCGTCGAGCACCAGGTCCTGGGTGACGTCTTCCTTGCCGATCACCTGTGCTGTGCCATAGTCGCCGCGCATGAACTCGCGGCCCTCGCGCACGTCGAGCGCCAGCCGCAGGATCGGGTTGTCGCGCGCCTGGCGATGGATCTCCGTCAGCAGGAAATCGGGCTCATGTTCGGTGAAGAAACCGCCGCCCGAGATCGGCGGCAGCTGCGCCGGGTCACCCAGCACCAGCACCGGCGTGCCGAAGGTCAGAAGGTCGCGACCGAGTTGCTCGTCGACCATCGAGCATTCGTCGATGACGACGAGTTTTGCCTTGGAAATGGGGCTCTGGCGGTTGAGCGAAAACGTCGGCGACATCGAGGTCTTGCCGGTCTGCTCATCGGCGATCGCCTCCTCGCCCTTCGGCCGGTAGATCAGCGAGTGGATGGTGCGCGCGTTGGTGGCGCCCTTCGAGCGCAGCACCTGCGCTGCCTTGCCAGTGAAGGCAGCGAACTGCACCTGGCCGTCGACATGTTCGGCGAAATAGCGCGCAAGCGTCGTCTTGCCGGTGCCGGCATAACCGAACAACCGGAATATCTGCGGCCTTCCGGTCTTGAGCCAGCGCGCCACGGCCTGCAGCGCGTCATCCTGCTGAGGTGAAAAATCCATTGTTTTGACTGACAGGATTCGGCGTTGAAGGGCAAGGGATTGAGCATCGAAGCCCACATAAGCTGACAAGCTGGCCCAATCAGGCGCCGTCTTCCTCGGAAAAGGAGGCCCTTGTTCATCAGCCGACTGCAAGGAACCAGCCAAAGTATGGTATTTTAGCGAGAGCATATCTGGGAAGGCGACCGCATTGACCAGAAGCCTGCAAGACGACGAAGCCAGGAGCTGGCCCGCCCTGCTGATGGCGGCGGAGAGCGGCGACGTGAACGCGGCCAATGCGGAGCTTGCGGCCGGCGCAGATGTCAATCAGTCGGACGACGACGGCTGGTCAGCACTTCACCTTTCAGCCCTCAATGCCCATACCTCGGTCGTCGAAACATTGCTCAGGCACCCAGAAATCGATCCAGATTCCCGAAACAGATGGAAGAGTACGCCTCTGATCCTGGCATCCGCCAAAGGCCACCTCGAGTGTGTTCTGGCCATCGTGGGGCACCCGCGAACAGACATCGATGCAAGGGCGGAATACTACGGCAGGACAGCCCTGATCGAAGCGGCAAAGAACGGACATATGAATGTCGCCAGGCTGCTCGTGGATAGCGGTGCGGACGTCAACTCCACCGACAAAAGCGGAAGAAACAACGCGCTCATCGAGGCCATCAAAGGCCGCCACTACGAGATCGCGGAGTATCTGCTGGG
This sequence comes from Aminobacter carboxidus, assembly GCF_014863355.1. Taxonomy (GTDB): domain Bacteria; phylum Pseudomonadota; class Alphaproteobacteria; order Rhizobiales; family Rhizobiaceae; genus Aminobacter; species Aminobacter carboxidus. Next base: position 225,662 of record NZ_JACZEP010000007.1, read on the forward strand.
TTCAGGGAAACTGAATTTTCTCCACAAGGACGTCAGGCTGAACGCCCTGATCTGGGCAGGCAGCAGCCAAAATCACCAGTTCATGCAAAAGCTGGAAGCAGCGATTCATAACTTCTTCGACGGCAATTAGGCGAAGATTGATCGGCTTCTCGAACCTCCGCCCGCTTGATTGCGTCAACCGCCGCCCATGCTCACCAATAGGGAGATTGCTCCTGAGCGTTATCAGGTAGGGAACTCGCCTGCTGTCAGTTTGCGTCCCATTGCGATTGAACTTCCATTCGGCGAACCGTCATGTACGCCGCGCAGACCAACGAAAGCACATGCCTTGATGACAGCCCCTGAAATCCGGTTGCTCGTCCCGGGCAGCGACAATGCGGCCGTGCGCGACCTGTACGATCGCGCCGCCGATTTCGTCATGCTGGAATCCGGCACGGAACCGTCGGATGCGATGGTGGAACAGTTCTTCACCGATGGCCCGCCAGGCGTGGATTTCGCGACATCGCAAAAACTTGGCATGTTCCGACCAAGTGGCCAACTCGTTGCGATTGCCGACCTTGCCTTCGGCTATCCTGAGGCTGACGATGCCTATGTCGGGCTGCTGCTGCTTGACGAGAGCTGCCGGGGAATGGGCCTCGGCCGCACTTTCCTCGACCACCTGACGGGCATCGCACGGGCTGGCAACGCCAGACGGCTCCTGATCGCGGTGCTGGACGAAAACGCGCGTGGCCGCGCCTTCTGGGAGCGCGAGGGCTTTCGCCTGCTGCAAAGCTTCCCCGATTTCAAGATCGGCCCGAAAACCCATGTCGCGCACCGCATGTGGCGGTCGCTCTAGGGCCGACCGCGGTCGCTATAAGCCGGAGGATCGCCCCGGATCGTTCTCCAGCACGATCGGCTGCCCGTGCGGCGTGGCGTGTGCCGCCCGCTCCCAGGCTGCGGCAACGGCATCGACCTCTTCGTGGCCGGCAAGCCCCTTTTCCGCCAGCAATCGCTCAAGCGCGGCGAGCCAGCGTTCATAATAATCGCTGCCGTCGGTTGCTGCCTCCGGACGCTTCACTTCCGTCGACAGCCGCTCGGCCCATTCTGCCCAGCTGAACAGTCCGCGCTCGTGCAGTGCCACCACCATGGCAAAGGCCTCGGCCTGCCACGGCTCGGCGAAGACAGGCGCATCGAGCGTGGCTACCGGAATTCGTGCCTCATGCCGGCTCAAGGTAGCTCTCCCAGGCGTCGATGCTGACGGTGAGCGCCGGGTCCGCGCCCTCGCCCCACAATTCCGCGGCAGTAAACACGACAGTATAGACCCGTTGCGGGTTTTCGCCTTGGCCAGGCGCATTGCTGTCGGGGAAGACGAAACCGTCGCGCACCGCGTCGATCACGCCCTCCTTGCCCCTGGCATAACGCGGCAGCCGGGTGTGGCCGATCGGGTGAAAATTCTTGGTCCGCACGCGTTGGCCGACCGCAAACACCGCCGGTTCATCCATCGGCCGGTCGCAAGGCCCGCCCTTGGCAAGGACCGCCGGCACATTTTCCGCTTTCAGCACCCGCTTGGGCGTCGCCGCCAGATCGACGGCATCGCCCGCCGCCAGATCATTTGCTGTCACGAAATTGTGCCGCTTGAGCAGCGTCTCCAGCGCCTTGATCCAGATCTCGTAATAGCTCGACGCATAATAGTCGGCCGGATGCAGGCATTCGCGCGCGTGCCGGCTCTCGTCGATGTTCCAGGCGCCCATGGCGCCTGCCGTCAACGTCACGCCAAGCGCGCGCTTTTCCCATGCGGCGTGGAAATAGGGCTCGTCCTTTTCGGGCGCCACCGGCCCAAAACCCATCTGCCCGCCGAGATCATGCGGCCCGTTCATGCGGCCTCCCGCGCCAGGCCTGTGCCGATCATCGAGTCGCGCGTCACCAGATCGGCGAGCTTGTCCTCGCTCCAGCCATCGCTGCCACTGGGGCGCTGCGGCACCACGAGATAGCGCAGTTCGGCGGTCGAATCCCAGACCCGGATGTTCTTGTCCTTCGGCAGCGAAAGCCCGAATTCTTCCAGCACGCCGCGCGGGTCGATCACCGCCCTGCTGCGATAGGGCGGCGCCTTGTACCAGACCGGCGGCAGCCCCAGCACCGACCATGGGTAGCACGAGCACAGAGTGCAAACGACGAGGTTATGCGTCTCGTCGGTGTTGAACACCGCCTGCATGTGCTCGCCCTGCCGCCCGGTGTAGCCGAGCGAGGCGATCGCCGCGGTGGCGTCGCGCTTCAGCCAGTCAGCGTATTCGCGATCGCTCCACGCCTTCGCCACGACGCGCGCGCCGTTGCGCGGGCCGACCTTGGTCTCGTAGGTGTCGACGATGACATCGATAGCCGCCGGGTCGATCAGGCCCTTCCTGGTCAGGATGGTCTCCAGCGCACGCACGCGCGCGGCCATCGGCTCGAGCTCGTTGTCGTGATGGTGGTGGTCATGATCGTGTGACATATCAGGAGGCTATGCGCACACACGGCGCCACGCAAGCATGCTCGCCTTGGGCCAGCAGACGTTTGCGGAGCCGCCCCCAAGCTCGCTATCGTTTGCGCCATGCGGGTTCTGATTCTCGGCGGCAACGGCTTCATCGGGGCGGCAGTGGCAAGGTCGCTTGCCGCGCGCGGGCTGTCGGTCGTGGCGCTGGCGCGCGACACGGCGATGGCCGCCCGCCGCTATCCCGGCATCGACTGGGTCGAGGCCGACATTGCGCAGTTGTCACGGCCCGACGACTGGCTTGCCCTGCTTGCCGGCATCGATGCCGTAGTCAACTGCGCCGGTGCGCTGCAGGATGGTCCGCGTGACGATGTCGCTGCCGTGCAGTTCGCCGCCATGAACGCTCTCTACAAGGTCGCGTCGCCGCGTATCTTCGTCCAGATATCGGCGCGCACCGACGATGTGGCGGCGAACACCCCCTTCTTCGCCACCAAGCGCCAGGCCGATGCGGCACTTCGTGCCTCGGGCCTCGCTTTCGTCATCCTGCGCCCCGCCATCGTCATCGGGCGCGCCGCCCATGGCGGCTCGGCATTGCTGCGGGCGCTTTCCGCCTTTCCACTCGTCACGCCGCTGGTTTTTGGCGACAGCCGCATGCAGTTCGTTGCGCTGGATGATGTCGCCGCCGCCGTGTCGGACGCCTTGTCAGGCGACATCCCAGCCGGCAGCGACATCGACCTGGCCGCGCCGCAGGTGATGACGCTGGCGCAAGCTGTCGCCCGCCACCGCCAATGGCTCGGCCTGCCGCCGGCACGCGCGCTTGCCCTCCCCGTTTTCTTCGCCAGCATCGCCTCCGGTGCTGCCGATCTGCTTGGCCGGCTCGGCTGGCGCTCGCCTTTGCGCTCGACCGCGCTCGAGGTCGCCGCCGGCGGTGTCGCTGGCCATGCGACCGGGTCTGACAGGGCCGTTCGCTCCCTCGACCAGACGCTTGCCGCAAACCCCGCCGGCGTCCAGGAATTGTGGTTTGCCCGGCTCTACCTGCTCAAGCCGCTGGTGCTGGGCACGCTTTGCCTGTTCTGGCTTTTGTCCGGTATCATCGCGCTGCTGCGCTTCGACGCCTCGTCGACGCATCTTACCGCCGCCGGCGCGCCCACCGCACTCGCGCATGCCATCACCCTCGTCACCAGCCTCGCCGACATCGCGCTCGGCATCGGCGTGGCGGCCCGCCGTTACGCCAGACCGGCGCTGGGCGGCATGATCGCGCTGTCTGTGGCCTATCTCGCATCGGCGACCGTGCTCGCGCCTGGCCTCTGGGTCGATACGCTCGGACCACTGGTCAAGGTGCTGCCATCGATCGTGCTGGCGCTGGTGGCGCTTGCCATACTGGACGAGCGCTGAGCCATGGAAGAGCTTCTTCGCCTCGCCCATGTTCTTGGCGCCGCGGTGTTGTTCGGCACCGGCGCCGGCATCGCCTTCTTCATGGTCATGGCCCACCGCACCCGCGATCCCGCGACAATTGCCCATGTCGCCGGCACGGTGGTGATCGCCGACATGGTCTTCACCGCCACTGCGGTCATCCTGCAGCCCATCACGGGCGCCTGGCTGGCCTACGAAGTTGGCTGGCCGCTCACCGAGCGCTGGATCGTGCTCTCGCTCGCGCTCTACGTGCTGACGGGCCTGTTCTGGTTGCCGGTGGTGTTCATCCAGATCGAGCTGCGCAATCTCGCCCGTTCCGCCGCCACCACCGGCAAGGCTTTGCCGGCACGCTACTTCAAGCTCTACCGCATCTGGTTTTTCTGCGGTTTCCCGGCCTTCTTCAGCGTCGTCGCCATCTTCTGGCTGATGCTGACCCGGCCAACGATCGAGCTGTTCTGACTATTTCAGCATCGGCCATAGCGTCGCCGCCAAAAGCACGCCCATGGCGATATTGAACCATTTCAGCCGCACCGGATCGGCGAGAAAGCCGCGCAGCGCCATGCCAAAACCGGCCCAGCACGACACGCTCGGCACGTTCACTAGTGCAAACGCGCCCGCGATGATCAGCACCGACAAAAACGGCGCTTCAGTGCTGGTGTAGAGCGCCATGGCGGTGACTGCCATCACCCAGGCCTTCGGGTTGATCCACTGGAACGCCGACGCTTCGAGAAACGTCATCGGCTGGCCCTTGCTCTCGCCGTCCTTGCCGAGCGAGCGCGACATGGCGATGCGCCAGGCGAGATAGAGCAGGTAAGCCCCGCCAGCGATCTTGAGCACCAAATGCAGCGCCGGAAATGCCGTCAGCACCGCGCCCAGCCCAAAGCCGACGCCGAGCAGCAGCGACAGGAAGCCGAAGCCGATGCCCAGCATGTGCGGGATCGTACGCACGAAGCCGAAATTCACCCCCGAGGCCAGCAGCATGAAATTGTTCGGGCCCGGCGTGATCGAGGTCACGAACGCATAGACAAGCAATGCAAGGAATGCGTCGTAGCTCACTTTCCGCCCTCCGAACCTTATTATGTCAACAATACTGACCTTATGCCGCCATCCCGGCAACCTCCACTTTACCCGGGCCGCTGGGCCAGCGAAGCGCCCTGGCTCTCGCTCGCCCCACGGCTGGGATAGTGATGGACCTCCTGCCCCAACGTCTCGTCGCAGAAGCGATTCCAGTAGTCCTTGGTGTAGGTCAGGTGCAGGTACCAGACCCTGTCGACGTCGGGCGACGGGCTGAGCATGCCATCCGAAATACAGACGAGGTAGATGAAGCGCCTGTATTGATCGATCGCCGCCTTTGCACGTACCGGCGCCCAGCCATTCTCCCGGGCCAGTCGCACTGAGAACGGAGCTTCGGCTTGCGGATCGTCGAAGTCGTAACTGGCGATCTTGTTCCACAGGTCCGGGTCGGTCAGGTCATTCATCTTGCGGCCGCGGAGTTGAGTTTGCACGCCCGGAAACTACACCGCCCGGATGTTCCTGCAATCACCTCCGGACAACCTCAGGCTGCTGGCGACTGCCCCGCCACAATGTGGCGAGGTCGAGGAACCGTGCCCTGCCCTCACATCCCCTGCGGGCCGCGGTTCATCGCCGCTACGCCAGTACGGCAGACCTCGACGAGGCCGAGCGGCTTCATGATGGCGATGAATTGCTCGATCTTCGACACCTTCCCGGTCAGCTCGAAGATGAAATGTTCGGTGTTGGCGTCTATCACCTTGGCGCGGAAGGCGTCGGCCAGGCGCAGTGCCTCGACGCGGGCGTCGCCGGTGCCCGAAACCTTGACCAGAGCCAGCTCGCGTTCCAGCGCACCGCCGGTGCCCAGTTCCTGTGCCATGACGGTCAAGTCGACGACGCGGTGCACCGGCACGATGCGTTCGAGCTGGTGCTTGATCTGCTCGAGCACATGCGGGGTGCCGCGCGTCACGATGGTGATGCGCGACAGGTGCTTTTCATGCTCCGTCTCAGAGACGGTCAGGCTTTCGATGTTGTAGCCGCGGCCGGAAAACAGGCCGATGACGCGGGCGAGCACGCCCGGTTCATTGTCGACCAGCACCGATAGGGTGTGGATTTCCGGCTTCTCGGTTTCCTTGGCGATGAAGTAGGCCGAACCGGTGGGCTGTAGCTGTGCGTTCATAAGATGAATCTCGATCTCAGGCGATTGCGCCAACTCGTTGATTGTGCGGCCTTCCCCGAAGGCCGCACGCGGTTCGTCACACCAGCTCGCGGCCCTTGGCGTCGATGGCGTTGGCCACCGCCTCGTCGGTCGCCTCGTCGGGCAGCAGCATCTCGTTATGCGCCTTGCCCGACGGGATCATCGGGAAGCAGTTGGCGAGCGTGGCCACGCGGCAGTCGAAGATCACCGCCTTCTTCACCGAGATCATCTCCTTGATCGCATCGTCCAGCTCGTCCGGCTTGTCGCAGCGGATGCCGTGGCCGCCATAGGCCTCGGCCAGCTTGACGAAGTCGGGCATCGCCTCGGTGTAGGAATGCGACAACCGGTTGCCGTGCAGCAGCTGCTGCCACTGGCGCACCATGCCCATGTAGGAGTTGTTGAGGATAAACACCTTGATCGGCGCATTGTACTGAAGTGCAGCACTCATCTCCTGGATGCACATCTGCACCGAGGCATCGCCGGCAATGTCGATGACCAGCGACTCGGGATGCGCGATCTGCACGCCCAGTGCCGCCGGCAGGCCGTAGCCCATCGTGCCCAAGCCGCCCGAGGTCATCCAGCGGTTCGGCTTTTCGAAGCCGTAATGCTGGGCGGCCCACATCTGGTGCTGGCCGACTTCGGTCGTGATGTAGGTGTCGAGGTGCTTGGTCAGCTCATACAGCCGCTGGATCGCGTATTGCGGCATGATCACGTCGTTGTTGTGCTTGTAGGCGTAGCTGTCGCGCGCGCGCCACTTGGCGATCTGCTCCCACCACGGATACAGCGTCTTCTTGTCCGCCTTGGCGGTCGCCCGCCACAGCCGCACCATGTCTTCGAGCACGCGGCCGACATCGCCCAGAATCGGCACGTCGGCGCGCACGTTCTTGTTGATCGACGACGGATCGATGTCGATGTGGATCTTCTTGGAGTTCGGCGAGAAGGCATTGAGGCGGCCGGTGATGCGGTCGTCGAAGCGCGCGCCGATACAGACCATGACGTCGCAGTCATGCATCGCCATGTTGGCTTCGTAGCTACCGTGCATGCCCAACATGCCGAGCCAGTTCTTGCCCGATTTCGGATAGGCACCAAGGCCCATCAGCGTCGAGGTGATCGGGAAACCGGTCAGGTCGACGAGTTCGCGCAGCAACTGGCTTGCTTCCGGGCCGGAATTGACAACGCCACCGCCGGAATAGATGACCGGGCGCTTGGCGCCTGCCATCAGCGCCACCGCTTCCTTGATCTTCTCCAGGTCGCCCTGGATCTTTGGCTGGTAGGAGGTGCGCGGCGCGGTCTGCGGCGGCGTGTAGATGCCCTTGGCAAACTGCACGTCCTTGGGGATGTCGACAACCACCGGACCGGGACGGCCCGTCGTTGCGACATGGAAGGCCTCGTGCAGGATCGCGGCCAGGTCGTTGACGTCCTTCACCAGCCAGTTGTGCTTGGTGCACGGCCTGGTGATGCCGATGGTGTCGCACTCCTGGAAGGCGTCGGAGCCGATCAGCGAGGTCGGCACCTGGCCGGTGATGCACACCAGCGGGATCGAATCCATCAGCGCGTCCTGCAGCGGCGTCACCGCATTGGTGGCGCCCGGGCCCGACGTCACCAGCATCACGCCGGCCTTGCCGGTCGAACGCGCATAACCTTCCGCGGCATGGCCGGCACCCTGCTCGTGGCGCACCAGAATGTGCTGGACGTCGTCCTGCTGGAACAGCTCGTCATAGATCGGAAGAACGGCGCCGCCGGGATAGCCGAAGAGGTGCTTGACGCCATTGTCCTTCAGCGCCTGCACCACCATCTCGGCGCCGGTCATTTCGCGTCGTCCGCTATCACTATGTCCGCTCATCGGTCCGTCCCGTCTTTCCTTCGCCGTTTTCGGCGGTTGCTGCTCGTTTAGTCCTGTTTCGGGCAATAAAAAAGGCCCCCGAGGGAGCCTTCACATTTGCGCATGGGGGGATTTCGCCCGGCGGTCACACCGCCTTGCCCACGCGCAATCCTACTACGAGAATGAGTGTCTTGTTCATGGGCGCGGACGTTAGTGCGCGAGACGGCGCGCTGTCAACCGGGCCGCCACAAATTTTCCGCAACGTCAGGCGCAGGGTCGAAAAGCTCCAATTCGATCGTTGCCCTTAACCGGCGCTACACCATCCACCATCACGCGACCTTAACGGCATTGCGCTATTCTCTGGTCAGAACTGGGGGATTTACTGCGATGTACTTCGAACGTCAGGCCGAGGGCGGAGAAACCACCTCGCAGGAGCGGCGCGATCCGAAACAGGACGATGCCCGTATCCTTGGCCATGTCGTGCAGTGCGACGGTGCGCGCGCAGTCATCAGCGCCTACGCTGAAGCAGGCGGCGCAGACACCATAGGTCTGTGGACCGTCGGCCGCATGATCTGCATCAATCTCGGTGAAACCCGCACCATCGGCCTCGTTTATTCCATCGCCAAGTCGGACCGTTCGTGGAGCAGCGAAGGCGACAACCCCATCGAGGTCAATGTCGAGCTGATCGGCGAAGTCCGTGACGTCGGCACCGACAAGCACCCGGTGTTCGACCGCGGCATCACCGTCTATCCCTATATCGGCGCCATCGCCCACCGCATCCGCAGCCGCGACCTCCAGGCGGTCTACGACCTTGCCGGCCGCCGCACCGTCACCATCGGCCAGCTGTCGCAGGACGACACCATCGACGCCTGCATCGCCATCGACGAAACCCTTGCCCGCCACTTCGCCGTCGTCGGCACGACAGGCGTCGGCAAGTCGACCGCCGTCTCGCTTCTGCTGCGCAAGGCGATCGCCGCGCGGCCCGACCTGCGCGTGCTGATCATGGATCCGCACAACGAATTCGCAGCATCGCTGCCGGAACATTGCGTCAAGGTCGATTCCAATTCGCTCGACCTGCCGTTCTGGCTGTTCCGCCTCGAGGAATTCTCCGAAGTGCTGTTTCGCGGCCGTGAAACCGATGCCGACGAGATCGACGTGCTGCGTGACCTCATCCCGGTCGCCAAGAACCTCTACCGCAGCCCGCAAGGCGGCGCCTTCCTGCGCCGCGGCGTCGACGCACTGACCGCCGACACGCCCGTACCCTACCGCATCGCCGACCTGATCAAGCAGATCGACGAACGCATGGGCCTGCTCGAATCGAAGAACGAACGCCCGATCCTGAAGTCGCTGCGCACCCGCATCGAGTCCGCGCTGGCCGACCCGCGCTACCGCTTCATGTTCCATTCGCGCCTGATCGAAGACACCATCCACGAGACCATCGGCAACATCTTCCGCGTCCCGACGCATGGCCGCCCGGTCACCTGCTTCGAAATGGCCGGCATGCCCTCCGAAGTCGTCAATTCGGTCTGTTCGGTGCTCGCCCGCCTCGCCTTCGACCTGGCGCTGTGGAGCGAAGGCCGCCTCAAGCTGCTTCTGCTGTGCGAGGAAGCCCACCGCTACATGCCCGCCGACCACCGCCTCGGCTTCGCGCCGACCCGCCACGCGCTGTCGCGCATCGCCAAGGAAGGCCGCAAATACGGCTGCTACCTCGGCGTCGTCACCCAGCGCCCGGGCGAGCTCGACCCGACGATCCTGTCGCAATGCTCGACGGTCTTCGCAATGCGCCTCGCCAACGAGCAGGACCAGGCAATCATCCGCTCGGCAATCGCCGATTCCTCGGCCTCGACGCTTTCTTTCCTGTCCTCGATGGGCCAGCGCGAAGCCATCGCCTTCGGCGAGGGTGTCGCCACCACCATGCGGCTGAAGTTCGAGAAGCTCGCGGACGAACTCATCCCCGGCACCGGCAAGCGGGCCGCCGAAGCGCCGACCGGCAGCGGCGACGACGTCGACCTGGCTACCATCGTCGAGCGCCTGCGCAACGTTCCGAAACCCCAGGCCGCGGCACTCGGCTTTGCCGAGGTCGTCGATGTCCAGCGCCAAGCCGGCGACAGCGACTACCGCAAACCGGCAGCAACTCCTCGGCCGCAGCCGGACGACGATTTCGACACCCGCTTCGGCCTGCGTCCCTCGACCTTTGGCGGCCGCCCGCCGCAAGGCTGAACGGGCTCACAGGTGCAAGCGACAGTCCGGCATGAATACGCTACGGCACGCCGGCTGCGCGTCCTCAAATACCGGATCCGTCCAGCTGTTCCTCGTCCTCGCCTTCCCAGGGCGTTGGCATCTCGGGTGAGTTCTTGCTCAGATTGGCTTTCGGCAGCGGCATCCAGCACTTCAGCTCCGGATCGGCATAACCGATGATGCAACCCGGATAGGAATCCCCGGCGCGCCAGCCTTCGATGCCGAACGCGTCGGGCCGGGCCCAATAGGCAACGTCAACCTCAGCCGGGCCCTGTTCGGACGGCCGCACGGTGACCAAGATCCGGCTTCCGTCCCTTGGCGCACTTGCCATGTTTCGCCACCGATCTGCATCGTCCATTCGTCGTCCTCCTCCTCTGCACTGTCTTCGCCGCCGCGTCTCGCGGCGCATGGGAGCAGTGTTGCCGCGTTGACGAAAGACGTCTAGCGGCAAGTTGCGCAGAAACACGCTTACGATGGATGAGGCGGCTGGCGCAGTCAGCAGTTTGCACTGATCCATGACACAACGCTCACCAACGCCAACCATGGAGCGGTCCGACCAACAGCGGAGAATCGGCGATGGGCAACTGGTCGCTCAACGAAACGGTTTCAACCAGCGCTGGCCTTGTCCGGGCCGGCCGCACTGGCGACGGTCCGGACCTTGTGCTCGCGCATGGCTGGCCGTGGTCGTCCTTCTCCTGGCACAGGGTCATTCCTGAACTGGCGCGCCGGTATCGGGTTCACTGGTACGACATGCCGGGCTACGGCCAATCGGACAAGGCGGCCGCGCAGCAGACTTCGCTCGACGTCCAAGGCAAGATATTCGCAGAAATGCTCGCGCACTGGCACCTTGTGCGCCCGTCCGTCATAGCCCACGATTTCGGCGGCGCGGCAACGTTGCGTGCGCACCTTCTCCATGGGTGCAACTACGAACGCTATGTCCTGATGAACATCGTGGCGATGCGTCCGTGGGGTTCCGAGTTCTTCGATCACATGGGCAAGCATGTGGAGGCGTTTCAGGGCTTGCCAGCCCATATCCACCGCGCACTGGTCGAGGCCTACATCAAGGGCGCCCTTATTGGCGCGATTGCGGATGATGATATCGACGGGTTGGTCGCTCCATGGCTGACAGAAGACGGCGCGGCGAGCTTCTACCGGCAGTTCGCCCAGGCCGACGAGCATTACACGGCCGAGATTGAACCGATGTTTGGCGAGGTCCGCTGTCCGGTGAAGATCGTCTGGGGTGAAGCCGACCCGTGGATCCCGCTCGCGCGAGCGAGAGCCCTTCACGCGCTGATGCCTCGGGCCGCCTTTGAGACGATCCCGGGGGTCGGCCACATGCCGCAGTTGGAGGCCCCGGAACAGTTCCTGTCCAGCGTGGACGATTTCATCTAAAGGTGGGCACGCCTCACGCGCAGACGCGGTTGCGCCCCTGGCGCTTGGCTTCATAGAGTTGCTTGTCGGCGCGGCGATAGAACTCTTCGGCGGTTTCTTCGCGGTCCCACAAGGCGAGGCCGAAGCTGGACGTCACGTTGAGCTGGGCACCACCCGTCTCAATCGCCATGCCGGCGATCGCCTTGCGCATGCGCTCGGCAAAGCGCTGCAGAAGCTCGATGTCCATGTTGGGCGCAACGATAGCGAATTCCTCGCCGCCGAGGCGCGCCACCACGTCGTGATAGCGGGTCATGCTCTTGAGGCACTTGGCGACCGAGCGCAGAACCTCGTCGCCCGCGTCGTGGCCGTAGGTGTCGTTGACCTGCTTGAAATGATCGAGATCGAGGATCATCAGCCCGACAGGCCTATCGATGCGGCGGAACTCGCCGAGATACTCCCTCAGCGCATCGTCGAAATAGCGCCGGTTCTGCATTCCGGTCAGCCCGTCGGTAAGTGCTGCCTGCTCGAGGGTGCGCGAACGCTCACTCAACGACGCTGTCATCTCGCGCAGTTCGCCGCCTTCCTTCACCTGGGTGCGGATCTGCGGAAATATGAAGAACACGCCGTAGACGAGCGTGCCGCTCAAAAGCAGCGCGATCATGAACAGCAGCCGCTCCACTGCCTCGACGCTCTGGACCCAGCCTGGCGTGTAAAGTGCCTCGGCCGATCCCTGAATCTGGCCCCAGGCATAGAAGATGCCCAGCGCCGCCGACAAGATCAGCGCACTGAAGATGAAAAACGCCGCTTCAGCCCGGTGAAAGCGCATGGCAATCCTAGTGGAACCCCCAATCGCACTTATGCCATGCCGCGCCTTACGGAGGGTTAATCCTTAACGGCACTTCCTATGCATCGGTCGCGCCCGGCTGGCGGCCGGCCTCGCCGCCGATCCTTTGCCATTCCGGCCCGAACTGGTTGCGGAACCACGTCGATTGCCGCTTGGAATATTGCCGTGTCGCGATCTTGGCGCGCTCGATCGCCTCCTCGAAGCACATCTCACCGGCCATTGCCGCCGCCAGTTCGCGCACGCCGATCGCCTTCATCGCCGGCAACTCGGGCGCAAGCCGCATCGCGCTGATCTCCTTGACCTCGTCCAGCGCGCCGGCCTCGATCATCCTGTCGAAACGCTGGTCAATGCGCTTGATCAGCAGTTCGCGCTCCGGCTCGATGACAATGAAGCGCGCCGTGGCCAGGTCGATCATCGGATGCCCCTTGTCGGCCTGCCATTTCAGGATCGAGCGGCCCGACGCCTCCAGCACCTCCAGCGCCCGCACGATGCGCTGGCCGTCGCTGGCCTTGAGCCGCATCGCAACCGCGCTGTCGACGCTCATCAGCACGCGGTGCAGCCTGGGCGCACCTTCCTCGTTGAGGCGCCAGCGCCAGCGCTCGCGGATTTCGGCAGGAATGTCGGGCATATCGGACATACCTTCGGCCAGCGCCCGGAAATAGAGCCCGGTGCCGCCGACAAAGATCGGCGGCTTTTCGGCAAACAGCCCGCTGTCGGCCACGACAGCGACGTCGCGCAGCCAGCTGCCGGTCGAGTAGGCGGTCGCCGGCGAGACATGGCCGTAGAGAAAATGGCGCGCGCGCTCTAGGTCGCCAGCGGCTGGCCGCGCCGTCAGCACGTCGAGCACGCCATAAACCTGCATCGAATCGGCGTTGACGATGACACCGCCGTCGCGCTCGGCAAGCTGAAGCGCCAGCGCTGACTTGCCGCTGGCGGTCGGCCCGGCTATCAGGGTCGCGTTCTTGATGCGCCCCTCGCTAGTTCCGGAATGTTCGATGCCGCTGATCGCCACGCTGATTTCCCATCCGGACCGCGCCCTGCTGGCTCCGTCCCTTGCCGATAAGGCCTCTCGCGCCCTCGGCGCAAGCGCCATTGTGTGGCTGGCCGAGGCTGTCGCCTGCGACATCGCCCTACCACAGGGACTTTCGGCCGACGACGCGCATACGGCGCTCGCCGCCGTCCTCTCTGACGAAGCCATCGATTTCGCCGTCCAGGACAACGCGACACGTAGGAAAAAGATCCTCATCGCCGACATGGATTCGACGATGATCGACCAGGAATGCATCGACGAGCTCGCCGACGAGATTGGCGTCAAGGACCGTGTCGCCGACATCACCGCGCGCTCGATGAATGGCGAGATCGCCTTCGAGCCGGCGCTGCGCGAGCGCGTCGCCCTGCTTGCCGGCCTCGACGCCTCGGTCATCGACCGCATCATCGAAACCAGGCTGACGCTGGCCTCGGGCGGCCTGACGCTGGTCGCCACCATGAAGGCGCACGGTGCTTACACGGCACTCGTCTCTGGTGGCTTCGACGTCTTCACCTCGCGCATCGCCGCCAAGTTCGGCTTTGACGAAAACCGCGCCAACCACCTGATCGAGGCCGATGGCCGCCTCACCGGCAAGGTTTCCGAGCCGATCCTCGGCCGCGCCGCCAAGGCGGATGCGCTGAACGAAATTTCCGCGCGCCTCGGCCTGACCCCGACCGACGCCATCGCCGTCGGCGACGGTGCCAACGACCTCGACATGATCCACCTTGCCGGCTCGGGAGTCGCCCTTCACGCCAAGCCGTCGGTGGCTGCCCAGGCCAAGCTCCGCATCGACAATTCCGACCTCACCGCCCTGCTCTACCTCCAGGGCTACAGCCGCACCGATTTTACCAGATGAAACCGATCCGCACCGAACGCCTGATCCTGCGCAACTGGCAAGAACGCGACCGCGACCTCTTCCACCGCATCAATTCGGACGACCAGGTGATGGAGTTCTTCGGCATGCGGCGCAGCCGCGCCGAGAGCGACGAACTGTTCGATCGCCTGGCCACCGGCGTCGAGCGCGACGGCTTCGGCTTCGCTGCCGCAGAGATCGCCACGTCAGGCGAATGCATCGGCTTCGTCGGTCTGCTGCGCACGGACCTAGAGCCATTCATTGCCAAGGGCACGCTGGAGATCGGCTGGCGTCTTGCGCCCGAGTTCTGGGGCAAGGGTTACGTCACCGAAGCAGCAGACGCCTGGCTCGCTTATGCCTTCGAGGTGATCGGCGACGACCAAGTCGTGTCCTTCGCCGTGTGGAACAACAACCGCTCGACGGCAGTCATGCGGCGCCTCGGCATGCAGGCGGTTCCATCCCGTGACTTCGACCACCCACGCGTACCCGACACGCATCCGGCGCTCAGGCGCCACGTGTTCTACCGGCTATCGCAAGCCGAATGGCAACAAAAAAAGGCGGCCAACTAGCCGCCTTTTTCTTGTCTTTCAGGAACTTGCCCGGATTTCCGGACTCAGTCCATGCGGATCGTCACGAACCGCAGTTCGCCCGTCTTCGACGCCAGCATCAAGAGCGCGTTCTTGCGGCCCTGTTCCTTGAGCGCAGCGATACGGTCCATCACCTCTTTCGGCGTCGACACCGATTCCTGGGCGATCTCGGTGATCACCTCGCCGGCGACGATGCCACGCTCGGCTGCCGCCGAATCCTTGGCAACGGCAGTCACCACCGCCCCTGATACCTCGGCGGCGATGCCGAACTTGGCGCGGGCATCGCTGTTGAGTTCGCCGATGGTCATGCCGAGCACGCTTGCCGCGGCAACCTCGGCACCCTGATCGGCACCTTCTTCGGGCTTGGCGGCCTCGCCTTCGGCCAGCTTCTCGCCATCTTCGAGCCGGCCGAGCGTGACCTTGACGGTCTGCTCGACGCCCTTGCGCACGATCACCACGTCGACGGCCTTGCCCACCGGGCTTTCGGCAACGACACGCGGCAGGTCGCGCATCTCGACAACATCCTTGCCGTCGAACTTGATGACCACGTCGCCGGGCAGGATCTGGCCCTTGTCGACCGGCCCGCCCTTGATGATGCCGGCAATCAACGCGCCCTTGGCAGTCGCCATGCCGAGGCTCTCGGCGATGTCGTCGGTCACAGGCTGGATGCGCACGCCGAGCCAGCCGCGGCGGGTCTCGCCGAACTCAGCCAACTGGTTGACCACGCCAACCGCAATCTCGGCCGGGATCGAGAAGCCGATGCCGATCGAGCCGCCCGACGGCGAGATGATCGCGGTATTGATGCCGATGACCTCGCCTTGCATGTTGAACAACGGTCCGCCCGAATTGCCGCGGTTGATCGCGGCATCGGTCTGGATGAAGTCGTCATAGGGGCCGGAATTGATGTCGCGGTTGCGCGCCGAGATGATGCCGACGGTCACCGTGCCGCCGAGGCCGAACGGGTTGCCGATCGCCATCACCCAGTCGCCGATGCGCATCTTGTCGGAATCGCCGAACTTCACCGCCGTCAGCTTTTTAAGCTTGGGGTCGACCTTCAGCACCGCAATGTCAGTCTTGGTATCGGTACCGACCAGCTCGGCCTTCAGCTTCGAGCCGTCGGAGAAGTTGACCTCGATCTCGTCGGCATCGGCGATGACGTGGTTGTTGGTGACGACAATGCCCTTTTCTGCATCGATGACGAAGCCGGAACCGAGCGACTGCACCTTCTGCGAGCCGCCATTATTCTGGCCTTCGCGGTTCTTGAAGAACTCGTCGAAGAAGTCCTGGAACGGCGAACCCTCCGGAAGCTGCGGCATCGGGACCGCGTTCTCGTCATCCCCGCCCTCAGAGCCCTTGACGGTCTGCGATGTCGAGATGTTGACGACCGCACCCAGCAGGCCTTCGGCAAGGTTGGCGACCGATTCCGGTCCCTGCGCCGATGCAGCTGTGACGAAGGATGGTGCGACCGCGGCGCCGATCATCAGCGCGGTGGTGGCGGCCAGAGAGGCCTTTCGCATGGCGCGCAAAAGGGGCGTGGAAATCATCAGGGAAGCCTCCCGGGCTGTCATGGCATTGGTCGCGTCGGGCCGTCCGAGCGCGAAGCGTCATGATGGAAACAAATAAGGCCTGTTTGCGGCCATTGCTACCGGCACCGGATAAATCGTCCGTTATCCCCTGACGAGCCAGACGACACCGACACCGATAACGATCGCGGCAAGACCGACTGTCCGCAGCACCGCCTCGGGCATTTCGGCCGCCTGCGCGGCCATCTTCTTGGCCGCGGAAGGAAAGCCGCCATAGACTAGGCCCTCGATGACGAGGACCAGGCCCATGGCGACGATAAAGTCCCGCACTGCTTAGTTGCTGGCGGCAGGAGCGGCAGCGCCGGCGGCTGGCGCCGGCGTTGCCTTGTTGGCGTCGGGGTTGCGGAAGTAGCGGAAGAACTCCGATTCCGGCGACAGCACCATCGTGGTGCCGTCGGCATTCAGCGCGGTGCCGTAGGCGCTCATCGAACGGTAGAAGTCGAAGAACTCCGGATCGCGGTTGAACGCATCGGCGAACACGGCGGAGCGCTGGGCTTCGCCTTCACCGCGCAGGATTTCCGATTCCTTCTGCGCTTCGGCGACGATCTCGACCACTTCGCGGTCGGCACGGGCGCGAATACGCTGTGCCGCTTCACGACCGCGTGCCCTCAGCCTTTCGGCTTCGGCCAGACGCTCGGCCTTCATGCGGTCGAAGGTCTGCTGCGACACTTCCTGGGTCAGGTCGGTGCGGCGGATGCGGACGTCCTGGATCTCGAGGCCAAGCGACGTCGCGTCAGGCTGCAGCTGGTCGCGAACCTCGCGCATCATTGCCGTGCGCTCTTCCGAGAGTGCGGATTCGAAGCCACGCACACCGTAGACCCGGCGCAGGGCCGCATCGAAACGGGTGCGCAGGCGCTGTTCGGCCAACTCCACGCTACCCGACACCGTCGAGCGGAACTTGCGCGCATCGTTGATGCGGTAGGCGATGAAGGCGTCGACGTCGTAGAACTTGCCGCCCGAAACCTGGACGCGGATGTCGTCGAGGTCGAGGCGCATCACGCGGTCCTCGATGACCTGCACGTTGTCGGCCTCGAACATCGAGAACGGCGCCTTGAAGTAGATACCGGGGTCGGTCTTGACGTCGACGATCTCGCCGAAGCGCAGCACGATGGCCTGCTGGCGCTCGTTGACGACGAAGATCGACGACCAGACCAGGAACAGGATGATAGCGGCGAGAACGCCGATGAGGGGAAGACGATTGGACATCAGTTGCCTCCCGCCGCCGGAGCGCGCTTCTGCAGTTCAGGCAGCGGCAGATAAGGCACCACGCCCTGGCCGCTACCTTGCTCGACGATCACCTTGCCGGAGCCCTGAAGCACCTTTTCCATCGTTTCAAGATAGAGGCGCTTGCGGGTCACGTCGGGCGCCTTGGCATATTCGTCATAGACCGAGATGAAGCGCTGCGCCTCACCTTGGGCTTCCTGGACGACGCGGTTCTTGTAGGCAGCCGCATCTTCGCGGACCTGCGCTGCTTCACCGCGCGCCTGGCCGAGCTTCTGGTTGGAATACTGGTTGGATTCCTCGACGAAGCGGTCTTCGTCCTGCTCGGCGCGCTGCACTTCGTCGAACGCATCGGCCACTTCACGCGGCGGTGCGGCATCCTCGATCGAGATCGCGTTGACCGAAAGGCCCGCGCCGTAATCGTCGAGCGTCGCCTGGATGATGTCGCGCACGCCGCCGGCAATGCCCTGGCGGTCATCGCGGAAGATGTCCTGCGCCGGACGGCGGCCGACAACTTCACGCATCGCGCTTTCGGCGATCTGGCGAACCATGATGTCGGGTTCGGAGACGTTGAACAGATAGGCCTGTGGGTTGGAGACCTGGTAGGCGACGGAGAACTTGACGTCGACGATGTTCTGGTCGCCCGAAAGCATCAGGCCCGAAGACGTGCTGCCACGGACTTCGCCGATATCGACGAGCTTTTCAGCCGTGTTGACCTTTTCGACCGTCTCGATCGGCCACCAATGGAAGTGCAGGCCTGGCTGCGACAGTTCCTGCTTCGGCTTGCCGAAACGCAGTTCGACAGCCAACTCGTCAGGCTGAACCGTATAGACCGACTGGAACGCCCAGAAGGCGAGCAGGCCAGCACCGATGAGGCCGAACAGCAGGCCGGTCGAACCGCCGCCACCCGGCAGCGCCCGCTTCAGCTTGTCCTGGCCGCGGCGAATGATGTCCTCGAGATCGGGAGGCGAACCCTGCGGTCCGCTTGGACGTGGTCCCTGCCCCCAGGGACCGCCGCCTCCATTATTGCCGCCGCCGCCACCCCAAGGGCCACCGCCGCCGCCTCCACTTTGATTGTTCCAGGGCATGAATGTCCTTTCGACTACGAAACCATGACAGCCGCGCCTGAGACGGCCGCGCAATTACTGACACCATCTATAGGGATGCGGGCAAGCGCTTTCAACGCGATGGCCCTTAAGTGCCGCGGATTTCACTACATATGTATGAAACCAAGCCCTCAATGCACGCTGTGGCGCTTCTCGTAAACCGCATAGCGTGTCGCATGGCTGTCTTTTTCGCCGGCAGGGAAATCTTCGGCGCGCGCGACCGCCCAGATATCCGGATCGATCGCGGGAAAGCGCGTGTCGCCGTCGGGCGATGTCATGACATGGGTGACATGCAGGCGGTCAGCCAGCGGCAGTGCCTGGCGGTAGATCTCGCCGCCGCCGATCACGCAGATTTCACCGACGCCGGGCATGCAGCGGCCTTTGGCGGTGGCAAGCGTGATGGCGTCATCGAGCGAATGCACGACCTCGGCGCCTTCGGCGCGAAAATTTTCGTCGCGGGTGACGACAATGTTCAGCCGCCCCGGCAGCGGACGCCTGGGAAAGCTCTCCCAGGTCTTGCGCCCCATGATGATCGGCTTGCCCATCGTGTCGGCCTTGAAGCGCTGCATGTCCGTCGACAGCTTCCACGGCAAGCCGTTGTCGCGCCCGATGACGCCGTTCTCGGCTATCGCCACGTAGATCGCCAAATCCATCTGCCGCCGCTTCCTTCTCACTCGACCTTCGACGGGGCACGCTCAATCTCGCCCCGGCCCATATCAATCCTGTCCACGAATAGCAGGCCGCAGCGCAGCCTCACACCGCGATCGGCGCGCGGATCGTGGCGTCGGCGACGTAGTTCTCGAGCCTGAAATCCTCGAAGCGAAAGGCAAACAGGTCCTTCACCTCGGGATTGATCCACATCGTCGGCAACGTCTTGGGCGTGCGCGTCAGCTGCTCGCGCGCCTGGTCGAAATGGTTGTGGTAGATGTGCGCATCGCCGAGCGTGTGAACGAAATCGCCAGGCTTCAGCCCCGTTACCTGCGCCACCATCATCGTCAAAAGCGCATAGGATGCGATGTTGAACGGCACGCCGAGAAAGATGTCGGCGGAGCGCTGGTAGAGCTGGCACGACAGCTTGCCGTCCGAGACATAGAACTGGAACAGGCAGTGGCATGGCGGCAAAGCCATGGCATCGACTTCTTCTGGGTTCCATGCCGAGACGATCAGCCGGCGCGAATTGGGGTTGTTGCGAATCTGGTTGAGCAGCAGCGCGATCTGGTCGATCTCGCCGCCGTCGCGCGTCGGCCACGAACGCCACTGCTTGCCATAGACCGGGCCGAGGTCGCCGTTCTCGTCCGCCCATTCGTCCCAGATCGAAACGCCGTTGTCGTTGAGGTATTTGATGTTGGTGTCGCCGGCGAGGAACCACAGCAGTTCGTGGATGATCGACTTCAGGTGCAGCTTCTTGGTGGTGACGACAGGAAAGCCGTGCGCCAGTTCGAAACGCAGCTGATGGCCGAACACCGAGCGCGTACCGGTACCGGTGCGGTCGCCGCGGTCACTGCCGTTTTCAAGGACATGGCTGAGAAGGTCGAGATACTGGCGCATCGGTCGGGCTCGATTCGGAGGGCTTTTGATCATAGCGGACCAAAGCCATCCCAGGCAACGAAAGCACCGCGGCACAGCCCGTCATCGCACAGCTAATGCCTGAAATACCAACGCCGGGCATCCGCCCGGCGTCGAAATGGTCGAGGTTTCAGGAGTAGCTCAGAGCGAGCCGAGTTTGCCCAGGTCCTTGGCGACCAGGTAATAGAAGGTAACGCGGTTCTTGGTGTTGTCGGCCGACATTGCCTTGCAGACCTTCTCCAGTGCGCCGTCCGCCTTCTTTTCATCCTCGACGCCGAGCTTCTTGGCAATCCAGCCGGCTTTTACGCGATCGAGTTCCTTGGGGTCGGTGCACGAGACAAGCGAAGAATCGCGGTTCCTGAGCGCGATGCCCAGGTGCTTGACGATCTTGGTCACCACCTCTTCCTTGGCGCCCGCATCGTACTTCTTCACGTCTGCAAGATAGTCGGTCATGTGAATTCCCCTCGTCGACGAATTGATCTCATCTCCCGCAGGGGACCGGCGTTGACCGGTTCAGGTGCATCACGGACATCCCCAGCGGCCGGAGCTTCGGTTCGCGCATCGCGCGAGTCAACCCTGCCTATTCGCGTGGCCTCACAAATCTGTTGCGAATGGCTGTTATGACTTGCTGTTCCTGCCTTTCCTTTTTCGCCCGGCCTCCCTATATTCGGGACGTCAGCTTGACTGACTATGGCGATAAACTGCCGATGAAATAAGCCATTCGGACCCGGGGGCGGTACCCGGCGCCTCCACCAAAAGCTGCCGTGCAAGTGAGCGACGGTTTTTGCTGGGGGCGAAATAGGATCGACGAGGGTGTAAAGATCGGACTTTTGCCCGGCATAGTACCACCGTTATCGGGCTAAACTTGTAGTTGCAAACGACAACTATGCGGAAGCACGTCTCGCAGCGTAAGCTGTGCGATAGCTTCAAATTAAGCCCTAGAGGTTCGCACTTCTAGGCGGGGTTCGGAGGTACCTGGCAACAGAAACCTCCACTTCTTCCCCTTCCCACATTTCCCCTTCCCACATTTCCCCCTCCCACATTGTCGCCGCCGGCCTCGCCTTGTCACGCCGGTTTGCCGTTGCCCCGGCTTTTGCCTGGAATGTCGTACGTCCTAACCGACTCGGCGCCCAGATCATTGCACCTGGGCATCGACGGTCTACCCATGGCCGGCTCCGTTTCGTCAGGAGACCTTACGTGCCTCATGATTCCAACCGCTTCTTCGTGCTCACCGGCGGCCCCGGCTCGGGCAAGACAACATTGATCGAAAGCCTCGCGGCCGATGGCTTTGCCACCTCGGTCGAAGCCGGCCGCGGCATCATCAGGGATCAGATGGCGATATCGGGCACCGCCCTGCCCTGGCACGACCGCGCGCTGTTTGCCGAACTCATGCTGTCGTGGGCGATACGCTCGCACGCCATCGCCGCAACGACATCCGGCCCCGTCTTCTTCGACCGGGGCGTCCCCGACGTCATCGGCTATCTCAGGCTGGTCAGCCTGCCGGTGCCGGCGCATGTCGAGAAGGCGGCCGAAGAATTTCGCTACAACCGCAAGGTGTTCATACTGCCGCACTGGCCCGAGATTTTCACCCAGGACAGCGAGCGCAAGCAGGACGAAGACGAGGCGCGGCGCACCTACGCCAGCATGGCCGAAACCTACGCCGCCTGTGGCTACGATCTCGTCGAGGTGCCCAAGACATCTGTCGCCGAGCGCCTCGCCTTCCTGCTCGACACCGCCACCACGACCTGAGCCGGCGAATCAGGCGGCGTTCGGCAGTTGCAGCCCTTCGGCGAAGGTGCGGTTGCGGCCGGCCCGCTTGGCTGCGTAGAGGATCTTGTCGGCGCGGCCGATGGCGTCCCAGAGCCCTTCGCCGCCGTGGAACTCGGCAATGCCGAAGCTGCAGGTGACGGCGAAGTCCGCCGGCAGGCCGGCAAAGCGCGTGTCGGCAATCATCCGGCGCAGCCGTTCGGCCAGCGTGAACGCGTCGCCCACCGGCGCGTCCTTCATCACGATGACGAATTCCTCGCCGCCAGTACGCGCCGCGACATCGCCGGCCCGCATCTGTGCCTTGACGATCCGGGCAAAGGTCTGCAGCACGGCATCGCCGGCGGCGTGGCCGAAGCGGTCATTGATGCTCTTGAAGCTGTCGATGTCGCAGGCAACGATGCTGAGCGGCCGGCGGCGACCGAGCGCCAGCAGCCGTGGCGCCCTGCCCTGCAGGCCACGGCGATTGAGCAGCCCGGTCAATGGGTCGCTGTCGCGCTCGGCCTTCAGCGCCAAAATGACATCGGCACTGGCGACGACCAGCAGGCCGAGCCCCATCGCGACGCCAAGCACCGACATGGTGAGCTGTGCCCAGATCCAGAAGTCCGACTGGAAGAACTCCGGAATGTTGTCCTTCGGAACCGAGCTGCCGGTCAAAAGCGTGCGCGCGATGAACGTCGCAGCCAGGCCAAACAGCAGCCAAAGCACCGCCCGGTCGAGGACACCGCCACGCATCTGCTGCCTGATCTTCCACACCCCGCTCAAGAAGATGAAGGCCATGCCGAGATTGAGCACATAGACCCGCACCTGCAGGTCGTTCTCGACATAGTAGAAACACAGCAAGGTGCCGACGATGGCCGCGAACCATGCCGCGTGCTCGCCACGCGGCATTGATCTGCCGGAGCGCGCAAGCACGCCCTCGACCAGCAGCAGCGGCCCGGCGGAATAAAGCGTCGAGGTCATGATGGTGTTGTAGCCGATGTCAGACGGCCACAGTGCGAACTGCATGAAGGTGGCAACGCCAAAGGCCAGGAACGACAGCGCAAAGAGCAGTAACTGCCGGCGCTGGCGTTCGATCAGCCAGATGCAGAAAAACGTCACTGCAAAAAGCAGCAGCAAGGCGGAAGGGATGAACTGCAATCTATTCGCTGGCCTCGGGCGTCGCCGCTCTACTTCAGGTGGTCTTGGGGGAGACTTACCGGCCCATAGGTAAACAAGCCGATATCAAGACAACGCCAAGCAGGCGAAGCATTGCGCGCGGGGTACTCACGATGGCGTGAACACGCAATGAATCGGAGCCGGACAGATGCCCGGCCCCGCCCGATTTCATTCCGCGGGCGCTTCGACGGCCACTTCACGCTTGCGGCCGAGCGTTACCTGCGCCAACACGAAGGCGATGACGGCGGAGATGGTGATGCCGAAGACCATCGGCAGCGGCGTTCCGTCGAAGAACAGGCCGGCCACGGCCATGGCGACAGCGCCGGTGGCAAAGTGCAGCGTGCCCATCAGCGCAGATGCCGTGCCGGCAATTTCGCCATGCTCTTCCATCGCCAGCACCGAGGTCGTGGGGATGACCAGGCCGAGGAAACCGTAGCCGATGAACAGCAGCACGGCGAGCACGTCGAGGCGGTCGACGCCGGAGGCGAACACGGCAAGCAGTATGACCATCATCGTGGCGTAACCGACCACCGCCACCCGCACCACGCGCTGGAGCCCGAAGCGCTCGGTCAGCAATCCGGTCAGCTGCGACATGCCGATGAAGGCGACCGCATTGATCGAGAAGAACACGCTGTAGACCGACGGCGACAGGCCGTAGTGGTCGATCAGGATGAACGACGAGTTGGCGAGATAGACGAAGAAGCTGGCAATGCCGAAGCCGCCGATGAAGGTCAGGCCGAGGAAATTGCGGTCGCCGAGCAGGAAGCGGTAGCCGCTGAGCGCGCTGCCCACCGAACTTTCGGCGCGATGTTCCAGCGGCCGTGTCTCCTTGAGCGACGTCGACAACAGCACGATGGCAAGCACTGCGGCTGCGGTGACGACCCAGAACACGGCGCGCCAGCCAAAGCCTTCGATGACAAGCGAACCGGTCAGCGGTGCAAGGATCGGCGACACCGAAAACACCAGCATCAGGAGCGACATCAACCGCGCTGCTTCGGTACCGGTATGCAGGTCGCGCACGATGGCGCGCGGCACCACCATGCCGGCCGAGGCACCGAGGCCCTGCACGACGCGGAAGAAGATCAGCCATTCGATGTTGGGCGCAAGGGCAGCACCCACGCCGCCGATGGCAAACAGCACCAGGCCGATATAGAGCGGCGCCTTGCGGCCGATCATGTCGGAGATCGGGCCGACGACGATCTGCGCAAGTCCCATCGCCAGGAAGAAGACGAGCAGGCTCATCTGCACGGCAGCGGTGCCGGCATTAAGGTCGGCGCCGATCGTCGGCAGCGCGGGAAGATACATGTCGATGGCAAACGGACCGATGGCCGACAAAAGGCCGAGCACGACCGCTACGCGGAAGAATTGGGGTGTCATGGCTTTGATTCTTTCGGATCTGGTTTCCGCCATGAAAACACGGCGACGTGTAATCCAAGGACGTTTGGCAACCCGAGATTCCGACTCCTCCCGAACCAGCACCTCAATGTTGCGTCAATATTTTTAGACAGACTTGTCCAAATCGTCAATCACCTGTATATAAAAATTCCATGACACCTGCCATCGCTCCTGACATTGCGGTTGCCCGCAGCCACACCGCCAAGCGCCTCTCGGTCCTCGATGCCGCGGCCCGCGTCTTCTGTCGCGAAGGCTTCACCGGTGCCAACATCGACCTCATCGCCGCCGAGGCCGGCGTGTCGCGTCAGACCGTCTACAATCACCATGGCGATAAGGAGAACCTGCTGGTCGCGGTAGTCCGGGAAATCACCGAACGCATCAACGCAGGCGTGTTTGAAACGCTGGCCACCTTCCCCGACAAGCCGGTCGACCTCGAGTTGGAACTGATCGAATTTGCCGTGCGGCTCAACCAGAACTGCATGTGCAACCGCGACGGCAAGTTCCTGCGCAAGCTGTTGCAGACCGAAGGCGAGCGCTATCCCGATCTGTTTGCCGGCTGGCGCGAACATGGCCCGGCCAAGACCTGGGCAGCCCTTGCCGCGCGATTCGCCCGCCTCGCCCTTTCCGGCTGGCTCGACCTCGACGATCCCGACGTCGCCGCGCGCCAGTTCCTGGCCCTGGTCAATGCCGATCTGCAGATGGCGCTGATCTTCGGCGACACCGTCTCAGAAGAGCAGCTGCGCACCGCGACAACCAACGCCGTGCGCTGCTTTCTGCGCGCCTACGGCAAGCCACGCCCAGTCTGATTTAAGACTGGATGGATGTCGGTTTCGGCCGTCATCTTTCAGCCGCGTGCCGGTTGGAATCCCAATCCTCAAATACGGCGTTATATCCGGTTTACGCCGGCCTCAAGCTTGATTACAGGTAGGGGACGATTCAATCGGACCCGCATCTACATATGGCCGAAGACCAGATCCGCTACGACATTCTCGCCCAGGAGGCACTGCGTGGCGTCATGCGCAAGGTCCTGGCGGAAGTCGCGCGCACAGGCCTGCCGGGCAACCACCATTTCTTCATCACCTTCATGACCGGCGCGCCGGGCGTGCGCATCTCCTCGCGTCTGCATGAGCGCTACCCCGAGCAGATGACGATCGTCATCCAGTTCCAGTATTGGGACCTCAAGGTCACCGATACCGGCTTCGAAGTTGGCCTGTCCTTCTCCGACGTTCCGGAAAAGCTCGAAATCCCCTTCTCCGCCGTGCGCGGCTTCTACGATCCTTCGGTCAACTTCGAACTCGAATTCGAGGTCAAGGCCGAGGCTGCCACGGCCCCCGAAGAGGTGGCTGCCAAGCCTGAGCCGATCGCTGTGGTCAAGCCGGCCGAGCGCAAGCCCGCACCGAAGAAGAAGGCCGGCACTGCCGAAAAGGAAGCCGTCGAAGAGCCGGCCCACGGCAAGGGCGCCGACGTCGTCTCGCTCGACGCCTTCCGCAAGAAGTAGCCCCGGGCGAGGTCGCATGGCCGACATCGTCAATCTCCGCCAGTTCAAGAAGCTAAAGGCGCGGACCGAGCGCGAAACGCTTGCCGAGCAGAATCGCACCTTGCACGGCCGCACCAAGGCAGAGAAGCAGCGCGACCAGCTGACCTCCGAGCGCGCCGACAAATTCGTCGACGGCCACCGCCGCGAGCGTGACCCCGAGAAATCCGACCGGTGAGCCTCGTCGAAAAGCGCTCGGTGACGATCCGCGGCCACCGCACCAGCTATTCGCTCGAAAAACCGTTTTACGACGACCTCGTCGCCATATCGGCGGCGCGCGACATGACGCTGGCTGCCCTCGTCGCCGAAGTCGACGCCCAGCGTCCGCGCGAGGCCAACCTGTCCTCGGCACTCCGGCTATTCGTGCTGGAGCAGGCCAAGCTCGCGGCCTCAGTCAACCCTCTCTGAAGCCGCCCCGCACCCGTTGCCGTAATGCACTAATGAAGATCGTCTGGGACGAACCAAAGCGGCTGGCCAACCTTGCAAAGCACGGCTTCGACTTTGCCTCGCTTGATGATGACTTTTGAGGCAGTACCCGGCGAAATCCGTGCCCAAGCAGGTCGTCTCCATCCGCCTCGATCCCGACGTGATCGCCAAATTCAAGGCCACCGGCAAGGCTGGCAGGGCCGCATCAATAACATTTTGAAGAAGGCCAAGCTCGGCTGAGACTGCGCGGCAAGCGTCGCGGCCTGAGAATCTTCACCTACTGGCTCTGCAGCGACTTGAAGAAATCGTCGAGGCTGAGCGGCTCGATCTTCTTTTTCACCGGCGTTTCCGGGGTAACCGGATCCGGATCAGCCGGGCTCGCCTGACCCGGCACGGCCATCGGCCGGGCATCTGGCAACGGTGCGCGTTCGATCTCGGACACCGGTGCGGGCTTTGCCGCTTCTGCTTCGCGTCGCGCCTTTTCGGCAGCGGCCAGCCGCGCCTTCTCCGCGTCGAGCGTAGCATTCTGTTCGGCTTCAAGCCGTGCCTTTTCTTCCGCTTGCCGGGCCTTCTCGGCCTCCCGAAGCGCAAGTTCCCTGGCCGCGTCGGCCTGGGCTTTTGCCGCGGCCTCGGCGGCGCGCCGCTCCTCCTCGGCCTTCAGCCGCTCTGCCTCGGCTTTCGCCTTGGCCTCTTCCTCGGCCCTTATCCGTGCCTCCTCGGCGATGCGCTCGCGCTCAGCCTGAACTGCCGCGAAATAGCGCGCCTCGCGGCGCAGACGCTGCTTTTCCAGCAGGACAGCCTGCATCGCCTCGACGCGCGCCTGTTCCTTTTCCAGCGCGCGCTGGGTCAGGAACTGCGCCATCGGCGCGCTGTCGAACAGCTTGACCGTCGCCCCCGGCTCGCCATCGATCTGGAAGTTCATCGCCGGCTCCGAGCCGACAAGTTCTTCCTTGCCGGGCGCATAGGTGATTGAACCATGGGCCGAGACGACACCGTCATTGAGGTCGGCGCGCAGATCGGCATTCAGCATCGCCGCCGGGTTCTTGAGCGTCAGCGGCGGCGCCCGCAGGATGCCTCCGGCAAGGGTGAAGGCGATGTCCGCCTTCCCGGCGGTGAAGCTGCCTTCGCCGGCAAGAGCGGGCGCGAATTCGGCGACGCGCGCCGCGTTGATGTCGCGGCCGAGCGCGTCGGCCTTGGCGATCAGCGGCGCAAAGGCGTCGGGATTGAAACCGGACAAGACAAGCCCGTCGATATCGGCCGTGCCGGAACCGGACAGCGAGGCGACGAGCCCCTCGACCGATTTGCCGCTGCCCGACAAGGTCGCGGAGAAATTGCCCTTGCCGCCGATCTCGCCCCCCGCCGGAATTGCTGCCACATCGGCACCGTCGAGTTTCAGCTGGCCTGAAATGAAGGCCGTGCCATCATTGTTCTTGAGTTCGATGAGGCCGCCAAGGTCGCCACCGAACAGCTTGGCCCTGATGTTGGAAAGCCTGAGCGCCTGGCTGTCGACCTGCAACGCCAGCACCGCGTCATGGGCGGTTGCCAGCGGTTCGGCCAAAAGCGTGCCGGTGATGATTTCGAGGTCGGCGCTGAACGGCGCCACCGGCTTCGGCGCAAAGGCCGACGTCGGCCATGCCCCGTTTTCACTTTCCAGGGCCGCCGCACCGAGGGTCATTTCCGCAAACGGCCTGAGGTCCAGCTCGTCGAGCGTCAGCGAACCGCTGAGATGCGGCATCCCCTCGTTGAGCTCGGCCTTGAGGTTGCCGACCACCGCGCCTTGGTTGACGGTGCCGTCGAGCCTGTCGAGCATCAGGATGCCGCCTCCCAGGCTGGCATCGGCGGCGAGCTCCACTTGCGTGCCGGTTCCCATGCCCGGCAAGGTCACGCCCGAGGTCATCAGCCACGGTTCGAGGTCGGTCGCCTGCAGCGTCGCCCGGCCCTTCAGGTTGGCAATGCCGTCGCGCACGGCCGCCATGCCGGTAAACCCGGCCGAGGCGTCGTCGCCCTTGAGGCTCGCGGTCACGTCGAGGCCATTCTGCACGGCACCTTTGGCCGTCAGCGCCAGTTCGCCCGGCCCGGTCATGCCAAGCGGCAGCACCGGCAGGCCGGCCAGTGCCAGCAGGCTGGTTGCATCCTCGTTGCGGGCGGAAAATTCGAGCTTCATCTGTGAGCTTGCAAGCGCGCTTGGCATTACTTGCGCCGACAGCGTCGCCAGCAGATCGGACCCGCCGGCTTCGCCCTGCCCGCTAAGCGCTATTCCCGTCGTCTTGTCGCCATTGTCGACGGCACTGGCGACGAAGTCGATCCGCGCATCGGCCAACAGTCCGGGATAGGCTGCGGCGCGTGCAGCCAAGCCGCCCAGCAACTTGTTTTCAGGCGCCTGCTTGGCCGCCAGCGCGACCAGCGGCGCGAGGTCGACCGCCACCACCGAGGCGTCGAGATTGCCGGTGGGCGCCTTGGGAAAATCTTTGATCCGCCCGATGGCGCTCAGCGACGCGCCGGCCAGTCCGCCAACCGACAGTTTGTCGATCTCCAGAACGCCATCGCGCAGCCTGAGCGCGGTGTCGACGGTTTCGGCGCTGAGACCGGCAAAATTCACCGGTCCGGCCTTCACCGCAAGGTCGAGGTCGGCATCGCTGAACCGGTTGGCACCCTGGTCGGTGACGAACAGCGAGGCAAAGGCGCGCAACCCGTCGAGGTCGAGTTCACCGCCATCGAGCTTCATCGTCATCGATGACCTGGCGTCATCGGGCAGCATGCTGTCCAGTCCGCCGGTGAACCTCGCCTTGCCAAGGATAAGTTCGACGTCGTCGAATGTCTGCTGTTCGCGCGTCAGCGCCACCTTGGCCTTGAACCCCGCCGCCGGCAGCTTGCGCACCGCCTCGTCGACATCCTTGGCCACCCAGGCGGCGAAACCAGACGGCTGGCCCACCGCCAGCAGCATCTGCCCGTCGAAGCCGAGTGTGCCTTCGGTGCGCAGGAACCCGTCGGCCTCAAGCCGCGTGCGGCCTGGCAAGGTCGCTGCCAGCGACTTGAGCTTCCATCCCCCCTCACCGGGCTCGGCCGACATCTTGACGTCGCGCACCGTGGTGTCGCCGGCAACGACGGCCGGCAGGTCGACATCGACGGTGCCGGGGATCGTCGGCCGCGGCAGGTCGACGAGCACCTTTTCAAGCGCCGTCAGGCGCTCGGAAACCGAAAAGCCGATGCCCGCCTGATCACCGCCCACCGCCTCGTCGAAACGCACCTGGGCGCCATTGGCCGTGACGGCGAAATGTGGGTCGGCGCCGAGATTGACCTCCGCCGTACCTTCGGCGGTATAGGGATCCTCGAGCGGCCCGCTTTCGAAGCGGAATTCCTCGACGCCCAGCCTGGCATGGTCGAGCGCGAACTTGCCTTTCACCCGGAAGCCGGGTTCGACGGGTTTGGCCGGCGCCTTGGTGTTGTCGCCGTCGGCTGTAGCCACCGGCTCAGCCTGCGCCTCGATGACGCTGAAGCCGCCCGAATAGAGCGCCCTGCCCTTGTCCATTGAGGCATTGCCGTCACCTTCAATGACGACGCCGTAGCGATCGGGCGTGGCGCGCACCCTGAGCCGCATCTGGCCGGCCGGATCGACGGACCCGGTCGCCACCGACAGCTGGGTCTTCAGGCCGTCGATACGCAGCGAGCCGTCGACGCGCCACGGACCGGCGAGCGATTTGGCCGAGATGGAGGTGTTGATCTCCGAGAGCAGATGGTCACGCCCGCTCGCCGCGCGGCGAAGCCGCACCTGTCCTTCGGTGATGGTCAGCTTTTCAATCGAGATCTGCTTGGCGTCGAACGGTGCCGACGGGCGGATCGCCCAGTCGACAACGCCGTCGGCAGCGACGTCGATGATCGCCTTCGGTCGCACCAGCCGCATGTCATAGATCAGGAACTCGCCGCTCAGCAGCGGCGCCAGTTCGGCGTCCATCGAAAACGTCTCGACGGTCATCGCATCGTTGCCGCCGGCTCCACCGCCGACGGTCACGTCCGAGAAGGTCACCGACGGAAACGGCAGGATGCGCGCGACCACCTCGCCCTGCACCACCACCTTGCGGCCAAGTATGGCGCTTGCCTCGCGCTCGAACTCGGCCTTGTAACCGGACCAGTCGACAAAATACGGCCCCACCAGCGCCGCACACAGCGCCAGTACCAACAGTCCACCGAATATGACAAACAGGCGAGCGAGCATTGCCTCCGGGCAAATCTTTCATGCGTCCCAAGCGACTAAGCGCAGGAGCGTGGTCATTTGGTGGCATGTTGGGCTGTGCGCTGCAGCACGTCAACGCCGCACGGACCCTATCCCGTGAAAAGCGCCTAGCAGTGGCGTTGACCAGAGACTGCTTGATAACTCGCCCTGCCAAGTCATATGGCGTGGTTTTCGAGAACCGGAGCGGAGCGGACATTCTAGTCCGTGAGCACCGGAAGCGGAGAAAACCGCGTCAGATGGCCGGCAGGGTAGAGTTAGCAACAGTCTCTATCTTGCGTCGCGCTTGGCTTGGGATACGGCCGCCGCCTTGCGCAGGCGCCCGCGCTCCATCGGCCTGACCAGGCTCCTGGCCTTGGCGTTCTCCATCGCGCGCATGCCGAGATGCGCCTGCCGCGTGTTGAAATCGGCGCCGCGCGCCGGCTTCTTTTCCTTGCTCAGCGCCAAGGCGTGGCGCGCGTTCTCGACAAGGTCGATGCGCGCCGCCAGTTGGCGTCGCCGCTCGTGCTCTCCGTTCAGCCTGCGCATGCTCATCGCCAGCACGCCGAGTTTTGCCTTGGTGCCGTGATCCTTGGTCGCCGGCTGCGCGCCCTTGGCGGCTGCCTTGCCGCGCATCTCGCGGCGCTTGCGATTGGCTTCGCCTTGCGCGCGATCGCGCCGTTCGCGCACCGCCTTCAACAGGTCGCGCAGTTCGACATCTGAAAGCTCCTGCACCACCGGATGGTGCGAATTCTGCACCAGCTTCCACTCGTCTTCGTTGAGGGCTCGTTCTTCCTGCTTCCTGGAAACCGCCATTTTCTGGTCCTCGCCTGTCACAGTCCGGTTGCCCAAAACCTGGGCAACCGGACTGTCCGCCCGAACTAGGGTGGGGTCAAGCCGAGCTTATGCCTGATACCGCATCCGGATCACTTCCTGGCGCCGGCCCTCGTCATCCTCGTCGCGCCTGAGCGTTTCGATGAACCCCAGCCGCCGGTAGAAGCCGACTGCCAGTTCGTTCTCGGCATAGACGTCGAGTTCGAGGACGCCCTTCAGCGCCAAGGCATGCAGCACCAGCGCCTTGCCGAAGCCCTGACCATGTGCTGCCGGGTCAACGAACAGGCCGCCGATGAAGTCGTCGATCAGGCCGATGAAGCCGGCCGGCTCGCCGTCGAGCTCGACCACCCAGTTTTCCGCCTGCGGCAGGTAGATGTCGCGAACCCTGGCCTGCTGGTCGAGCAACTCGGCTTCCGACATGAAGGGATGGCCGATGCGCGAAGCCTCGAGCCAGACCTGTGCGAGCCGATCGCGATCGGCGGCGCAATAGGCGCGGATGGCCGCGCCGTGAATGTGTGTCATGGAATTTATCCTGGGAATGTGCGTATCAGAGAAAGGCGCGCAAGCGCCCGCTCGGAGCGCCGCGTGTCCGAACGGACGCGCAAAGGACGCTCTGCAGCCAAAATCGATGCATCGCGCTTTCCAAAAATCGGTTCCGATTTTCGGGCCGATGCATTGCCTTTCGGCTGTCGTCGGCTCGGGGCCGACGCTTCAGCGACGGAAGTCTCTGCGCATAAAATCCCTTGTTGGACGGCGCCGAACTATCAGCACCGCCCCCGGTCGTCAACGCCACAAGGCTACTCTGCCAGTGGCAGGATCTTGCCCGGGTTGAGGATATTGTGCGGGTCGAGCGCGGTCTTGATCGCCCTCATCACCGCAACGCCATGGCCGTGCTCGCGCTCCATCAGACCCATCTTGCCCTGGCCGATGCCGTGCTCGCCGGTCGAGGTACCGTCCATGGCGATCGCCCGCTCCGCCAGCCTTTTGACGAATTCCTCGGCACGACCGATGTCGGCGGGATCGTTCGGATCCATCAGCACCAGCGTGTGGAAATTGCCATCCCCGACATGGCCGACGATCGGTGCGATCAGCCCCAGCCGCTCAATGTCGGCCTCAGTCTCGGCGATGCACTCGGCAAGCCTGGAGATCGGCACGCAGGCGTCGGTCGACAGAGCCCGTGCGCCCGGCCTGAGCGTCTGCGACGCCCAATAGGCATCGTGCCGCGCCTTCCACAGCTTGGCTCGCTCCTCCGCCACCTTGGTCCACAGGAACGGCCCGCCGCCATATTCGGCCGCGATCTCGCCGAAACTCTCGGCCTGCTCGGCGACGCTGGCGTCCGAACCATGAAATTCGAGAAACAGGCATGGGCTTTCGGGGTAGTCGAGCTTGGAATAGATCTTCATCGCCCGCATCTGCAGCGCGTTGACCAGCTCGATCCGCGCCACTGGAATGCCCATCTGGATCGTCGTGATGACCGCCTGGCAGGCCGCCTCGACGCTCGGGAACGGGCAGACCCCGCCCGAAATCGCCTGCGGGATGCCCTGCAGCTTGAGCGTCACTTCGGTGATGATGCCGAGCGTGCCCTCAGAGCCGACCAAAAGCCTGGTCAAATCGTAGCCGGCCGAACTTTTGCGCGCCCGGTGCGAGGTTACGACCTCGCTGCCGTCGGCCATCACGGCGCGAAGCGACAGCACGTTCTCGCGCATCGTGCCGTAGCGCACCGCATTGGTGCCGGAAGCGCGTGTCGCCGCCATGCCACCCAGGCTGGCATTCGCCCCGGGATCGATCGGGAAGAACAGTCCGGTGTCGCGCAGATAGCTGTTCAGTGCCTCGCGCGTCACGCCCGCCTGAACCGTGCAGTCGAGGTCGTCGGCATTGACCGAAATCACCTTGTCCATGCGCGAGGTATCGACCGAAATGCCGCCCGCCGGCGCATTCACATGACCTTCCAGTGAGGTGCCGGTGCCGAAAGCGATGACCGGCACGCGATGCTCAGTGCAGACCCGCACCACGTCCTGCACGTCAACAGTGCTTTCGGCGAACACCACGCCATCAGGCGCCTGGTTGGGCAGGTAAGTCGTCGTGTGGCCGTGCTGCTCGCGGATCGCCTGGCCGGTCTGGAAGCGCTCGCCGAACTGCTGCTTGAGGATGCCCAGCGCAGCCGCGATCCCCTCCTCGTTCCGCGCCATCGCCTTCAGGTCGCTCAGAGCCATGTTTTCCTCCGCGTTTGGAACAGCCTGCCGCCTTGCCGGCACCTTATGCTGCGGTAATCTGCCAGCCCTGACAGTTTGTCCAGCGCCACCGTGCATGACCCCGGAATCGGATTTTCGGAAAAGGATCATGCACAAACTTAAATGTGACAGCGTCCTTTGCGCGTTCTGCCGGACGCGCGGCGCTGCCAAGTCAAAGAGGATCGTCCATGCCAGCACCGTTCGTCTCCAGCGTCATGGACGTCGAGAAAGCCTGGCTCGACTACAACGGCCATATGAACATGGCCTATTACAACGTGCTGTTCGACCGCGGCGGCGAGGAGGCACTCGACCTGCTTGGGCTGGGTGCCGCTTATGCCCGCGACCGCAAGCTCACCACCTACACCGCCGAGATCCACGTCTGCTACGTCAGGGAGCTGCACCTCGGCGACAAGGTCACCGCGACCTTCCACCTGCTCGACCACGACGAGAAACGCTTCCGGGTCTACCAGGAACTGCATCATATCGACGGCTGGTTGTCGGCGACGTCAGAGACCTTGTCGCTCCATGTCGACATGAACGGCCCGAAGGTCGCTCCCTTCCCACAAGACATCATGGCCACGCTTGATGCCATGCGGGCGGAGCATGCCGCATTGCCGATGCCCGAGCGCGCCGGCCGCTCGATCGGCATCAGGCGCAAGGGCTGATACTGGCCCCCGGACGGGGGCAAGCCCGCATAGTGGCTTCAAGGCCACAGGCGATTAACCTTACCTGTTCATAACCCACGCCACAGCCTGAGGTTCGTTGATCGCCCCTCGCTGCCCTCCGACAATCCACGCAAGCGAAGTTGAGTCGCGGCGGCGGGCACCGGACGGCTTGAGGCAAGGCATGCACACAGACATCGAAGCAACGGCCAACAAGCTCGCCTGCGACCCTCGCATCAGCGACTATGATTTCTGGCGTTCGCTTCGCAACATCAACAACGAGCTGTTCGAGATCGCCAACAACAACAAGCCGATCCCGATCGAGATGCTGCGCTGGCGCGTCATCCTGCGCCAGGCCCGCTCCAAGCGCGGCGTGGCCTGAAGCCGGCCGAAAGGCGCGCCGGACGCGCGTTTGCCGCTTGCCTGATCAGGCAAGCTTTTCCTTGAAGAAGGCGACCGTCCGCCCCCAGGCCAGTTCCGCCGCTTCCTTGTTGTAGCGCGCCTCCGAGGTGTCGTTGTTGAAGGCGTGCTGGGCGCCGTCATAGACGAAGACCTGGAACTCCTTACCAGCCTTCTCCAACGCCGCCTTGTAGGCGTCGATGCCGGCGTTGATGCGGTCGTCCTTGCCGGCATAATGCAGCATCAGCGCCGCCTTGATGTTGGCGATCTCAGCCTCGTCCTTCGGCTGGGAGCCATAATAGGCGACCCCGGCGGCGAGGTCGGGCGCGTTGACGGCGAGCGCGTTGACCGTGCCACCGCCCCAGCAGAAGCCCATGGCGCCGACCTTGCCATTGCCGGCTTCATGGCCTTTCAGGAACGCCACCGTCGCTACGCCATTGGCCACCGTTTGCGCCGCGTCGAGCTGGCCGAACATCTCGCGCGCCTTCTCCTCGTCGGCGGGGGTGCCACCGAGCGGCGATAGATAGTCGGGTGCCAGCGCAACGAAGCCTTCGAGCGCGACGCGACGCGCCACGTCGCGGATATGCGGATTGAGGCCGCGGTTTTCGTGGATGACTATGACGGTCGGCAGCTTGCCTGTGGCGTCGGCAGGCCGCGCGAGATAGCCCCTCATCTCGCCCGCGCCACCGCCGGGATAGGTGATGTCTTCGGATTTCAGCCTTTTGTCATCTTCCGCGATGATCGCAGCCTGCGCCTGGCTGGCCGAAAGCAGCGGTGCGATGGCTGCTGCGGCCGCGCCCGAGCCGGCGAGCTTGGTCAGCTTCTCCATGAAGCCGCGTCGGTCGAGGGTCAGGTGGGTGTATTCGTCATAGGCATCGATCATCGCCTGGGTGATGGCAGGTCGTGTCATCTCTCGCTCCCTGTCTGGTTCGGCAGGCGGCGAGTTTAGCGTATGCAAATGTAGTTGGTTTCACTGTTACGTGATCGGTACGATCGCGAAAAGCGCCCGCGCGACCATTGCGCGGGCGCATCGAACACCTCTCAGTCCTGGCTTTCCATGAAGCGGATGCGGTTGCCGAACGGGTCGATCACCTGGCATTCCAGCCCCCAGTCCTGCTGCTCCAGGCCGGGCCGGTTGTATTTGTAGTCCTTGCCGATCAGCCCCTTCTGGAATGCTTCGACGCCCTTCATGTAGCAGACGGCGGTCGCGCCCGGACTAGCGTCGCCGGAATGCTCCGACAGATGCAGCTTCAGGCCGCCGCGCGACACCTGGCAGTAGAGCGGCGCGCCGGGGTGGAAGCGGTGCTCCCAGTCGATGGTGCAGTCGAGGAAGCCCTGATAGAAGCCCCTCGCCTTGTCCTCGTCGAAAATGCGGAAGATCGGCACCGGCTGGGTGAAGCTCACCGCACCCGCCGCGGGCTCTTTGGCCTTATCCAGCTTGCTCGACAGGATGTTCCAGGTCTCGACGCCGAATTGTCGGGCGACGATCTCCAGTGCCTCGCTGTGGCTGACGTCGAGGCTCTTTTGGGCAAGTGCCTCGCGCATGGCTTTCGCCATCACCTTGGCGTCACGATAGGTTCGCATGATTTTCCGACCCTTTGGTTGTGGCGAGAATTCCCATCAGTGCCCGCATTGCCGATGCTCTCACCATCCCTCGGGATCAGGTGACGGAAGCGTCCGATGTGTTCGCCAAACCCCTTTGCAGGGCGCGGACTGCCGGCCACATCAAGCCGTCAGCCACGCTAACCCTGTCGCAGCCCAGGGGTCAAGGCTGCCCCCCTTCCAAGGCAGCGACCCAAAAACCTTCAGAACTTCATCGCCAGGCGCGCCCTGAAGGTCCGGCCCGGAGCCGGCATGAAGCTCTGGGCGAGCGGATCGAGATAGTAGCGGTTGGTCAGGTTCTCGACCGAAACATTGACCACCGCGTCGTCGCGCAGCTTGTAGCTGGCGACGGCATCGACAACCGTCACCGGACGGTAGAACAGCTGCACTGCCCTGACATTCTTCTGCCAGGGCTTGTCGAGCTTGTCGATCGGCCGATGGCAGCGCCGCAGCGCCTGCCTCCCCTGCAAAACCGCCTCTTTCCCCGGCACAAACCAGAACAAAACAGAGACGCTTCTGGCCTTTCCGCCCCGAATCACTACATTCGGGGCAAATGTCAGACTTTCCGGACGACATGCCCTTCTTCGACGAGCCCGGCGCAATGCCGCCCCGGCCCGCCAGCACGCCCGCGCCCAGCGGTATCGCCGCGCGTGCCATGGCCGCGCGCCAGGCGCCTGCCGCGCCCGACTACCTCACGGGCCTGAACCCCGAGCAGCGCCTCGCCGTCGAGACCACCGAAGGCCCAGTCCTGGTGCTTGCGGGTGCCGGCACCGGCAAGACCCGCGTGCTCACCACCCGCATCGCTCATATCCTGAGCCAGGGCCGCGCCTACCCCAGCCAGATCCTCGCCGTCACCTTCACTAACAAGGCGGCGCGCGAGATGAAGCAGCGCATCGGCCA
Source organism: Aminobacter carboxidus (assembly GCF_014863355.1). Taxonomy (GTDB): domain Bacteria; phylum Pseudomonadota; class Alphaproteobacteria; order Rhizobiales; family Rhizobiaceae; genus Aminobacter; species Aminobacter carboxidus. Next base: position 263,054 of record NZ_JACZEP010000007.1, read on the forward strand.
TCTTGTCGGCGAAGCCGTCGAAGGCATGCCCTGGCTCGGCACCTTCCACTCCATCGGCGTCAAGATGCTGCGCCGCAATGCTGAGCTGGCAGGCCTGCGCTCCGACTTCACCATTTTGGACACCGACGACGTCATCCGCCTGATCAAGCAGCTGATCCAGGCCGAAGGCCTCGACGACAAGCGCTGGCCGGCGCGCCAGTTCGCAATGATGATCGACGGCTGGAAGAACAAGGGCCTGGGTCCCGCCGAGATCCCCGAGGGCGATGCGCGCGCCTTCGCCAACGGCAAGGGCCGCGAGCTCTACAAGGCCTATCAGGACCGCCTGCAGACGCTGAACGCCTGCGATTTCGGCGATCTTCTGTGCCACCCGATCCGCATCTTCCGCGCCTATCCTGATGTGCTGAAAGAGTACCACAAGCGCTTCAAATACATCCTCGTCGACGAGTACCAGGACACCAACACCGCCCAGTACATGTGGTTGCGCCTGCTCGCCCAGGAAACCGGCGCGCCGGGCCAGAAGAACGTCTGCTGCGTCGGCGACGACGACCAGTCGATCTATGGCTGGCGCGGTGCCGAGGTCGACAACATCCTGCGCTTCGACAAGGACTTTCCGGGCGCGGTCGTCATTCGGCTTGAGCGCAACTACCGCTCCACCGCCCACATCCTCGGTGCCGCTTCCCATCTCATCGCCCATAATGAGGGCCGCTTCGGCAAGACGCTGTTCACCGATCGCAACGACCCCGAAGATGGCAAGGTCAACGTCCACGCCGCCTGGGACTCCGAGGAAGAAGCCCGCGCCGTCGGCGAGACCATCGAACAGCTGCAGCGCCAGAAGCACAACCTCAACGACATGGCGATCCTCGTCCGCGCCTCGTTCCAGATGCGCGAGTTCGAAGACCGTTTCGTCACACTAGGCGTCAACTACCGCGTCGTTGGCGGCCCGCGCTTCTACGAGCGCCAGGAAATCCGCGATGCCATGGCCTATTTCCGCGTCGTCGCCCAGGGTGCCGACGACCTCGCCTTCGAGCGCATCGTCAACATTCCCAAGCGTGGCCTTGGCGAAGCCGCCATCCGCCAGGTCCACGACACTGCGCGCGCCCTTGGCGTGCCGATGCTCGAAGCCGCCCGCAACCTCGCCGAAAGCGACGAACTCAAGCCCAAGCCGCGTGCCGCGCTCCGCGAAGTCGCAGCCAATTTCGAGCGCTGGCAAAAGGCGCTCGACAACACGCCGCACAACGAACTCGCCGAGACCATTCTCGAAGAGAGCGGCTACACCGACATGTGGAAGAACGACCGCTCGGCCGAAGCGCCCGGCCGGCTCGAGAACCTGAAAGAGCTGATCCGCTCGATGGAGGAATACGAGTCGTTGCGCTCGTTCCTCGAACATGTCGCCCTCGTTATGGACGCCGACAAGAACGAGGACCTCGACGCCGTCAACATCATGACGCTGCACTCGGCCAAGGGCCTCGAATTCGAGACCGTCTTCCTGCCCGGCTGGGAGGAAGGCCTGTTCCCGCACCAGCGCGCGCTTGACGAAGGCGGCCGCTCGGGCCTCGAGGAAGAGCGCCGCCTCGCTTATGTCGGCCTCACTCGCGCCAAGAAGAACCTGCATCTGTGGTTCGTCTCCAATCGCCGCATCCACGGCCTGTGGCAGTCGACGATCCCCTCGCGCTTCCTCGACGAGCTGCCCGAGGCACATGTCGAGGTCGCAGATGCCGGCAATTCTTATGGCGGTTACGGCGGCGGCCGCCAGAACCCCTATGGCGCCTCGCGCTTCGACAGCGTCGGCGAAAAGTCCTTCTCCAACACCTATGCAACGCCGGGCTGGCAGCGCGCGCAGGCAAACCGCACCGAAGCCACCGATCGCAACTGGGGCTCGCGCTCCGGCCATTCGGTCGAACGCATTGGCTATGGCGAAACCGATTCCGGCTTCGGCGCCGGCCGCGGCTCGGTCAAGGGCCGCACCATCGATGGCGAACTGATCGCCAAGTCGGTCGCCTCGGAGCCTTCACGCTTCAGTGTCGGCGACCGCGTCTTCCACCAGAAATTCGGCAACGGCAACATCTCGGCCATCGACGGCAACAAACTGACCATCGACTTCGACAAGGCCGGTCAGAAGAAGGTGCTGGACGGGTTTGTCAACGCGGTGTGAGCCTCACCGTTTCCGAACCGGGCGAACCGTAGGTCCCCGGGCCAACTCGGCCTCTGCACAATATCTGCAATAAACTCCTGAAAATCTCCTCGTAGCGGCCGCAGCGCGTGCGCGATTGCGGGCCACAGATGTCGCATGCAAACGACATCGACCGCCACGTCCCGCACGCCCCGCCAGTTGCGATGGTCACGCAAGCCGAGCAATCTCAGCCGGTTGTTGCCCATCGCAAGTCCGGAGGGAGTGCCGGCGCCGACCCCACTTACCGGTTGCTGCCTCGCATGCGTAGGAATAACATTAGGTTACGCTAATTCACATGGCACAGGGAGGTGAGACGATGCGCAGATATATCGATTGCCGTGAATTCCCGAGCGAAATGAAATGCACGGTCGCGATCGTGGCCGACAGCGAGGACGAACTGGTCAACGCCGCCGTCCAGCACGCGGTCGCGGTGCATGGCGAGCACGACACGCCCGATTTCCGCTCCGAGGTCAGGAAAGCCATTCACGTCGGCTCGCCGCCGGCCTGATTGATCAGATCGCTGCAGGCCCTGATTTGGCGGACAGTTCACTGCGGATCCTGGTGGCCCAGTATGCCAAGCGCTTTTGCCGCTCACGCTTCTGCCGCTAGCGGCATGCGAAGCTTACGCTTTTTCTGATTGTCGCACGTAAGTTGGCAAGGCCTGAGCCCCTATTGCCGTTGCGCCCGGCTTTCGCCGCTGCGCATCGCCTTCAACCGTTCGGCCGCAGATGCGGCCAGTTCGGCATAGCGGTCTTCCAGCGCTTCGGCAGCGACCAGCACCTCGGGCTCGAAATCATTGGCCTCAAGTACCCGCCGCAATTTCTCGACGAATTCTGCCTGCTGCTCGAGCGCGGCAAACAGCTTCTTGACCTGGTCGCGGCTGATATCGGGATTGGCGAGCGTCGCTGGAACCTCACGCGCCATCTCGGCGCCGGTCTCGGCCTGCTCTCTGAGGATGTCCAGCCAATCAGTCACGCTACGCCATACCCTACCCGCCACAATCTTGTCCCCGACCGGGGAAATCGTCAACCGCCCAAGGCAGCCGAAAGCTCTGCGTGGAACGTGCATCCACACCTGAGGCAGGAGCCCAGCGCTCACGCCTTAGCCTTGGCCTCGTGCTTTCTTGCCGCCTCCTCGCATTTGCGCCGGATGTCTTCGACCTCGGTTTCGGTCAAATGCTCGATGCCGATGAAGTGGTTCTGCGCCTTGCCGACGCGGATCAACTCGTCGAGCTTGGCCTGAATCGCAGCGCCATCGCGGTTCTGGGTGTTCTGGATCAGGAACACCATCAGAAAGGTGATGATGGTCGTGCCGGTGTTGATCACCAGCTGCCAGGTATCGGAAAAGCCGAAGACCGGGCCCGAGGCCGCCCAGACCAGAACGATCAGACAGCACCCGAGGAAGGTCAGCGGCAGACCTGCGGCATAAGCCACCTTGTTAGCAATCCTGGTGAAAACCCTCTCGAACATCGGAACTTCCCTTCGGCTGACGAAAGGAAACAATCGGTGCCCGCGTCGGGTTCCGCAGGACGGGCAGCGGCGTGGCTAGCCGTCGCGCCCCTCCCAGCGGTCGAGGAACGCCTCGATCGGCTGGCTCTGCATGTCGGGGATGGCCTCGAACAGCCGTTCGGGCGGCCAGTCCCACCAGGCAAGTGCTTCGATACGCGCTGAAATTTCAGGCGGAAAGCGCAGCTTCAAGCGCTTGGCCGGCACGCCGGCGAAGATCTCGAACGGCCCGACATCGCGTGTCACCACGGCATTCGCCCCAACCACCGCGCCATTGCCAATGGTCACGCCGGGCATGATGACCGCGCCGTGGCCGATCCAGACGTCATGCCCGATCGCCACCAGCTTGGCCCTGCGGCGCTCGCGGAAATCGCCGTCGACGCCGAGATAGCGGAAATATTCGTTGGGCCGGTAGCTCACCTTGTGCGTGGTCAGCCGCTCCATCGGATGGTCGAGCGCATTGATGCGCGTGTTGGCGGCGATCGAGCAGAACTTGCCGATGGTGGTGTAGATCGCCTCGGCATGGCGCTCGAAATAGGAATAGTCGCCGACGACGACCTCGCGCAGCACGACGCGCTCGCCAACTGTCACGTGGCGGCCAAGCCGGCAGCCTTTCAGCTCGGAAGTCGGGTGGATGCGCGGCTCGTCATCCTTGAAGCGAAGGTCGGCGGGAGTGTCCATCTGCGGGATTTACGCCCGCGCCATCGACCTCGCAAGCTATTGCGGCTTACCCTTGGTCCAGATCACGTTCTGGCCGTAAAGCGGCACCGTCGTCATCGACATCTTGGCCGAGCCGTCCTGCACCTGGCGCGAATGGGCGAGGTAGATCAGCGTCTCGTTCTGCTTGTCATAGATGCGGTTCACCACCTGCTCTTTCCAGATCAGGCTAATCCCCTGCTTGAACACTTCCTCCCCCTCCTGGCTCAGGTCGATCTCGCCAATGCTGATCGGCCCGGTTTGCTGGCAGGAAATGGCTGAATCGGACGGGTTCTCGAACCAGTTGCCCTTCTGCAGCCGGTCGATCACGCCGCGGTCGAAATAGGAGACGTGGCAGGTGACGCCTTCGACCTTCGGGTCCTTGATCGCCTCGACGATGATGTCGTTACCGAGCCAGTCGACGCCGACCTCGCCGACCTGCTGGGCCATGGCGGGCGAAACGGCACCCAGCGCAACTGTCGTGGCAAGGATGGAAAGGGCACGCCGCATGAAAGCCTCCTGGAATGGTGAAGTCGTCCACACTTGGGTCAGCCGATCGCCCGATGCAAGGCAACAGCCGGCATGGCGCTCGCGAAATGGTGTTTCGTGGACGAATGAGAGCGTCAACATGTCCCTTTTGGCAAATCACGCGCCGCGCTATGTAGGGTTGATGAAACAGGCTTTGCCCACATCGCTCAGGACGGTCGCGTGGATCGCGCTCGGCCTGGCGGCGTTTGCGGCATCCAGCGGCCTTGCCTTCGCCTCCTGGCTGGACAAGGACGCCGGCATCTTCATGTCGCTGGTCGAAGCGGGCATGTCCTGGTGCTTCTGAGCCGGTCAACAATCTCATGATGGAATCACAATCGATGATGCGCACCATTCTTGCCGGCATTCTGATCCTGATGGCTGCCGGCGTCGGCTGGCTGACCTTCGACTGGTACAGCAGCAAGACCAGCGCCCAGGCCTTCGGCGCGCCTTTCGTGCTCGTCGACCAGAAGGGTGCCGAGATCACCGAAGCCGCCTTCCGCGGCCAGCCGAGCGCAGTCTTCTTCGGCTTCACCCATTGCCCCGAGGTCTGCCCGACGACGCTGTTCGAGCTCGACGGCCTGCTCAAGCAGATGGGCGACGAAGGCAAGAACCTGCGCGCCTATTTCGTTTCGGTCGATCCCGAGCGCGACACGCCCGAGGTCATGAACAGCTACGTCAGCAACGTCTCCGACCGCATCACCGGCATCACCGGCGACCCGGCCAAGATCGCGGCCATGGCCAAGGCCTTCGGCATCTATTCCAAGAAGGTTCCAACCGAAGGTGGCGACTACACCATGGACCACACGGCGTCGGTGCTGCTGCTCGACAGCAAGGGTGATTTCTTCGGCACGATCGCCTATGAGGAGAACCCTGAGACCGCGCTTGCCAAGCTGAAGCGGCTTGCAAACGAAGGCTGACCCTTCTCCACCGGACCTGACATGACCCAGACACGGCTGCACATCACCACCGGCCGCGAAGTTGCCAATCGCATCTTTGCCGCACTCGAAGCCGCCTTCGAGAGCGACGGCTGGCCGATCGCCATGATCGAGATCGACGAGGACCGCGACATCCACGAAGTGTCGCTTTATGCCGATGGTGAGGTCGTCGACATCGAACGCCGCATGGCCGAAGTCCTGTCTTCGGAAGGTCATGCCGGCGGCATCGAACGCGAAGTGCTGCCCGATGTCGACTGGGTGGCGAAGTCGCTCGAAGGCCTGAAGCCGGTCGAAGCCGGCCGCTTCATCGTCCACGGCAGCCATGACCGCAAGGACGTGCGCGCCGACCAGATCGCCATCGAGATCGAGGCCGGCCTCGCCTTCGGCACCGGCCATCACGGCACGACATCAGGCTGCCTCGAGATGATCGAAAAGGTCATTGCAGAGGAAAAGCCTACCAATGCGCTCGACCTCGGCACCGGCAGTGCCGTGCTTGCCATCGCGGTTGCCAAGCTGGCACCTATCCCGGTGCTGGCCACCGACATCGACCCGGTGGCGACCGAAGTCGCCGCCGCCAATGTCCGCCTCAACGGCGCTGCCGACCATGTCGAGACGGCAACGGCGGAAGGCTTCGACGACCCGATCTTCGCCGCGCGCGGCCCGTTCGACCTGATCGTCGCCAACATCCTGGCCCAGCCGCTGATGCAGCTCGCCCCTGAAATGGCCGCGCATCTGGCTGCAGATGGCTCGCTGGTGCTCTCGGGTATCCTCGACCGCCAGCACGACGCCGTGGTCGAAGCCTATGTCGCGGCCAAATTCCGCCATATCGAAACCTTCCACAGGGAAGGCTGGGTGACGATCCACCTCAAGAACTGACCGCCCTGGCACAAGCCGGTAGCGTTGCCAGCGGGGGCGCGCGACGATAGGTTCGCCGGAAATCAGTTTCCGGGAAACCACCATGTTCCAGTCCTTCGATTCCGCTGGCGATCCCTCCGTCGGCAAGCCGCGCGTGGCACTCCTGCGGCAGTGGCTGAAGGAGAACGCCCTCGACGGCTTCATCGTGCCGCGCGCCGACGAGCATCAGGGCGAATACGTCGCTCCACGCTCGAATCGCCTGCGCTGGCTGACCGGCTTCAGCGGCTCGGCTGGCGTCGCCATCGTGCTTGTCAGGAGCGCATACATCTTCGTCGACGGCCGCTACACGCTGCAGGTGCGCGACGAGGTCGATCTCGACATTTTCACTGTCGAAAGCCTGATCGACAACCCGCCGTCGCTGTGGATCAGGGAGAGCCTGCCCAAGGGCACGCGGCTCGGTTTCGACCCCTGGTTGCATACGATGGGCGAGGTCAAGGCGCTCACCGCAGCGGCTGAAAAGGTCGGCGCCGTGCTGGTCCCCCTCGCCCGCAACGCCATCGACGCGATCTGGGAAGACCAGCCCGACGCGCCACTGGCCCCGGTCGAGATCCACCCCGAGGCCTTTGCCGGTGAACTCGCCAAGGACAAGCTCAAGCGGCTGACTGCGGCGATCGAAAACGACGGCGCCACCCATGCGATCCTGACCGACCCGTCATCGCTCGCCTGGGCCTTCAACATCCGTGGCGGCGACGTGCCCCACACGCCGCTTGCGCTTGGCTTCGCCATCCTCGCCGCCGACGGTTCGCATGCGGTGTTCATGGACAAACGCAAGCTTGGCCGCACCGAAGAGGCCTATCTCACCCAGTTGGCCGACATCAAGGCGCCAAGCAAGCTCGACGACGCGGTCACAGCCCTCGCCAAGTCAGGCGCCAAAATCGCCCTCGACCCCGTGCTTGCCGCCGACCGGCTGCGCGCCCTGATCGAAGACAATGGCGGCACGGTGGTGCAAGTGCCGGACCCGGCGCGCCTGCCGCGCGCGACCAAGAATGCCGCAGAGATATCTGGCTCACGCGCCGCCCATCGCCGTGACGGTGCAGCCGTCGCCAAGCTGCTGTGCTGGCTCGACCGCCAAGAGCCGGGCAAGCTCGACGAGATCGCAGTGGTCACCAAGCTGGAAGAATGCCGCCGCACCACCGGCGAGGAAACCCAGATGCCGCTGCGCGATGTGTCGTTCGACACCATCTCTGGCGCAGGCCCCAACGGCGCGATCATGCACTACCGCGTATCCAAGGCGACGAGCCGCGTGCTCGCCGAGGGCGAGCTGTTCCTGCTCGATTCGGGCGCGCAATATCAGGACGGCACCACCGACATCACCCGCACGATGCCTGTGGGCAAACCGACCGAAGAAATGCGCGAGCGCTTCACGCTGGTGCTCAAGGGAATGATCGCGATCTCGCTCGCGCGCTTCCCGAAAGGCACGCGCGGCGCCGATATCGATGCGCTTGCCCGCATCGCCTTGTGGAAGTGTGGCCTCGACTACGCCCATGGCACCGGCCACGGCGTCGGCTCGTACCTCGCCGTGCATGAGGGCCCGCAGCGCATCGCCAAGACGGGCATGGAAAAGCTGCTCGCCGGCATGATCCTGTCCAACGAGCCCGGCTACTACAAGGAAGGCCACTACGGCATCCGGCTGGAAAACCTGATTCTGGTGACGCCGGCTGGCGAACTGTCCGGCGGCGACATCGCCATGCATGGCTTCGAAACGCTGACGCTGGCGCCCTTCGACCAGCGTCTGCTGCGCGCCGACCTGCTGACACGCGAGGAGCTCGACTGGCTCAACGTCTATCATGCCCGCGTGCTGGCCGAGATCGGTCCGATGCTTGATGGCGAAACGCTGGCCTGGCTGGAAAACGCGACCGCGCAGATCGCCTGAACGGCCGTTGGTGGATGACCCGCCGCGCTTGGCGGCGGGATTGCCTCAGCCGATGAAATGCCTGAGCGCGATCAGCACGGCGGCACCGGCAAGAAACATCGTCATCAGGCCGCTGCGCAGCGAAACGACGGCGGCAACCCCCAGCGCCGCCAGTTCAGCCGGACCGGCCGACATCGCGGCGGGTGCCACAAGCGTCGTCAGGACCGCCGCCGGCACGGCGTTCAGCCCCGCCTCGACGCGCGGATGGATGCGCTCGAAGCGCGAGATCACCAGATGTCCGCCGATACGCGTCAGATAGGTGGCGACCGCACCGGCGATGATGATCCAAAGCGTCGTGCTCACGATACCACCTCCGCCGTCTCGTCCGATGTGACCGGCTCTTCGGGACGGATCGGCATAGCGGCGGCAAACAGCACGCCGGCAAGCGCTCCGATCGATACGTGCCAGGGCGAGCCGACGGTCTTGTAGGCGATCATCGAGGCGACGGCGCTGGCAACGACGATCGGCAGCCAACGCGGGCGCTTGCGAAAGCTCATCACCAGCCCGAGGAAATAGATCGGCAGCAAGAAATCGAGGCCGATGGCATGCGGATTGGGGATCAGCCGCCCGAACAGGGCACCCAGTGCGCTCTCGGCGACCCAGAACACATAGATCGGCAGCGCCATGCCCATATACCAGGCAAAGGTCACCTCCTCGCCATTCTCGCCCTTGCGCTCGGCCTCGGCATATTGCGGGTCGACGAGGAAGAAGTAGCCGATCGCCTGCTTCAGGAATGGCCAGTGATCGATGCGCTTGCCGACAGCCGCCGAATAGAGCACGTGGCGGAAGTTGACGGCGAAGATCGACAGCACCACCAGCCACGGCGCGACATGCTGGCCGAACAGCTCGATGCCGACCAGCTGGCTGGCGCCGCCATAAATGCTGGCGCTCATCAGTGTCGCCTCGGCGACGGAAAAACCGTTGTCGACGGCAAGCGCCCCGAACAGGATGGCAAAGGGCGCCGAAGCGACCACCACCGGCACGCTCAGGCGCACGCCTTGCCAGAATTCACCTCGACGATCAGACATTTGGCCTCCGTGTCGCATCGGCTCAGATCGAGCTTTGCCAGATCGATCTTGATTGTTTGAATGCACGATGCAGGTCGAAATCGAAACGCAGGGCAGCTCGACCAAGGCTCCGTAGCCTGCGCGGAGGTCTGAATAGGTCAGCCGGCTTGGCGTGTCACATCAATTCGATTGAGCCAACGATCAGCGTTTTTTGGCTTTCGGCGGTTGCTTCACCGAGCATGGCGAATTGCCGCCCGCATGCAGCCTGCCCATCGTCATGTCGAGCTTGATCGGCAGGTCACGCAGCGCCGAGACGTTCAGCTTGCGTGCCGCCGCCAGCGCCACTTCGCCGCAGGCATGCGCGTCTTCGGCGGCATTGTGGTGCTTGAACGAGAAGTCGATATGGCGCGACACCTCGTTGAGCCGATGTGAGGCGAGTTCCTGCCACACCTTTTTCGCCAGCTTGAGTGTGCAGATGTAGTCGATGTCAGGACAAGCCGTGCCGTACAGCTGATAGCTCGCCCTGAGCACGCTCATGTCGAAGGACGCGTTGTGGGCGATCACCAATGTGTCGCCGAGATCGTCCTCGAACTCCTCCATTACCTCGGGAAATTCGGCCGCGTCCTCGACATGTTCCGGCCGGATACCGTGAACGGCGATGTTGAAGCGCGAAAAGCGCATGTCCTTCGGTCTGATCAGCCGCTCCTCGACACGGATGACCGCGCCGTCCTCAATCCAGGCGAGGCCCACGGAGCACGGGCTGCTGCGCTGCTCGTTGGCAGTTTCGAAATCGATGGCAAGTGCACGCATGAAATCTGTCAGCCCGCCTGCCCGACGCGCTCGAACCACTGGTCCTCGGTGATGACCTCGATGCCCAGGTCGGTCGCGGCCTTGAGTTTCGACCCGGCTCCGGGCCCTGCCACCACCAGGTCGGTTTTCTTCGAAACCGAACCTGCCACCTTGGCGCCGAGCTTTTCGGCCATCGCCTTGGCCTCGTCGCGCGACATCTTTTCCAGCGATCCGGTGAAGACCACCGTCTTGCCCGACACCGGCGAGGACACATCGCCAATGCGCTCCTCGTCGAGTGGCGTCACCTCGGCGAGCAATGCGTCGAGCACCTGCCTGTTGTGCGCCTCGGCGAAGAATTCGACCACCGCCTCGGCAACGATCGTGCCGATGCCGTTGACGCCTGTCAGCTCCTGCCAGGCGGCATTGCCCTTGTCGCCCTTGCCTTCAGGCATCAACGCGGCCGTGCCGGCAGCTCGGAAGCCATCGAAGTTGATGTAATGGCGGGCGAGACGCTTGGCATTGGTCTCGCCGACGTGGCGGATGCCGAGCGCAAACAGGAAGCGCGAGAACTCGACCTGGCGGCGATCGTCGATCGCCGCGAACAGCTTGCTCACAGAGGTTGCGCCGAAGCCATCTATGTTCTCGAGCTTGGTGAGCGATCCCTCCTGGCGCCGCTTGAGCGTGAAGATGTCGGCGGGCGAGCCCACATGCAATGCGGGATCCTGTGACTGGAAGAAGAACTCGATCTGCTTTTCGCCCAACCCCTCGATGTCGAAGGCATTGCGCGAGACGAAATGGCGAAGCCGTTCCACCGCCTGTGCCGGGCAGATCAGGCCGCCGGTACAGCGGCGCACCACCTCGCCCTCCTCGCGCACCGCGTGGCTGTCGCAGGCCGGGCAGCGTGTTGGGAACTGGTAGGCTTGTGCGTCCGCAGAACGCTTCTCCATGACGACGTCGAGGATCTGCGGGATGACGTCGCCGGCCCGCTGCACGATGACGGTGTCACCGACCCGGATGTCATGGCCCTCGTCACGAATGGCCTGGCCGCTATTGCCGATACCTTTGATATAGTCCTCATTGTGCAGCGTGGCGTTGGTCACCACGACGCCACCCACCGTCACCGGCTGCAGCCGCGCCACCGGCGTCAGCGAACCGGTGCGCCCGACCTGGATGTCGATACCGAGAAGCGTCGTCGTCGCCTTTTCGGCCGGGAACTTGTGGGCGATGGCCCAGCGCGGCGAACGCGAGACGAAGCCAAGCCGCTGCTGCAGGTCGAGCCGGTCGACCTTGTAGACGACGCCGTCAATGTCGTAGCCGAGCGTGGCGCGATTTGCCTCGATCATCCGATACTGCGACAACAGGCCTTCGACGCTGTCGAACACCTTCATCAGCGGATTGGTCTTGAAGCCGTAGCGGCCGAAGGCGGCGACCATCCCCATCTGGCTGTCGGCAGGCATCCGGCTGACCTCGCCCCATGCATAGGCGAAAAAGCGCAGCGGTCGGCTGGCGGTGATCGAGGTGTCGAGCTGGCGCAGCGAACCGGCAGCCGCATTGCGCGGATTGGCGAAGATCGGCTTGCCGGCCTCCGCATTGCGCCGGTTGAGCTCGGCAAAGTCGGCGTGGCTCATATAGACCTCGCCGCGCACCTCGAGCACTTCAGGGAAGTCGCCTGACAGCACATTCGGAATATCGGCGATGGTGCGGGCGTTCGCCGTGACGTTTTCGCCAACCTGACCGTCGCCGCGCGTCGCAGCCGTCACCAACCGCCCGTTCTCGTAGCGAATCGACAGCGATAGGCCATCGATCTTGGGCTCGGCCGATATCGTCACCGGCTCGTCCGCCCCGAGGCGGAGGAAGCGCCTGATCCGCCCGACGAACTCGCTGACGTCCTCGTCGGCAAAGGCGTTGTCGAGCGACAGCATCGGCACGACATGCGTGACCTTGCCGAATTTTTCCGAGACGGCGGCACCCACCGACTTCGACGGCGAATCCTCGCGCACCAGCTGCGGAAAGCGCTGTTCGATCGCGAGATTGCGGCGGCGCAGCGCGTCATAGTCGGCGTCCGAGATCATCGGCGCATCGTCGGCATGATAGCGCAGATCATGGCCGGCGATCTCTTCGGCCAGCCGCGCAAGCTCCGCCGCGGCTTCAGTCTCGCTCAGCGAATCGACTGGCTTGTCGGACATGGTGCGGCTCCGGCTGAAAACGCGGCCACCATAAATCAGGACGCTGCCGAGCGGGAGCCGCCCAGACCGAATTCCACGTCAAATCAGCAGGATCGCGTAAGCTCCTGACATCGGCACCACAGTTGCCGCTTAGGAAGCGGCGGCAACATTCTCGCGCAGCAGCCGTTCGGCGGCGGCGCGTGCCTCCTCGGTGATGGTCGCGCCCGAGAGCATGCGCGCGATCTCTTCCTGGCGCGCCGGACGGTCCATCTCGTGGATGCCAGTGGCCACCTTGTCGGTGTTGCCCTTCTTGGAGATCAGGAAATGTGTCGCGGCGCGCGCGGCGACTTGCGGCGCATGCGTCACCGACAGCACCTGCACACGGCTGGAAAGCCGCGCCAGACGCTGGCCGATAGCGTCGGCAACGGCACCGCCCACGCCAGTGTCGATTTCATCGAAGACGAGCGTCGGGGCCGAACCACGATCGGCAAGCGCGACCTTGAGCGCCAGGAGGAAGCGCGACAGCTCACCACCCGAGGCGACCTTCATCATCGGACCGGGCCGCGTGCCGGGATTGGTGCGCACCCAGAATTCGACCTGGTCGATGCCCTCGAGCATGCGGTTGTCGGCTTCGCTCGACATCTCGACCAGGAATTCGGCGCGTTCGAGCTTGAGTTCCGGCAGTTCGGCCATGACCGTCTTGCGCAGGCTTTCGGCCGCCGTCTTGCGCAGCTCCGACAGGCTCGCAGCGATCCGGTCGTAAGTATCCCGCGTACTGCGCGCCTGCTGTTCCAGCGTCTGCAACCGCTCTTCGCCGGCATCGAGGTCGGCGAGATCGGCGACCATCGTGTCGCGCAGCTTGGCCAGGTCGTCGACGGCGATATTGTGCTTGCGCGCTGCGGCGCGCAGGGCAAACAACCGCTCCTCGGCCTTTTCCAGCCGCTGCGGATCGTATTCGGTGGTGCGAAGCGCTGCATCGACACCCGATTGCGCCGCATCGAGTGAAATCATCGCCTCGTCGAGCGACTTGACCACGTCGTCGAGCAGTCCAGGGACCTCGGCCGCCTTGCGCTGCAGCCGGCGCAACAGGCTGGCAAGCTGTGGCAACGGCGACGACGAGCCGGACAGCACGTCCTGCGCATCCTGGATTTCGGAAGCGATCTTTTCGACGCGCATCATTGCAGCGCGCAACTCGGCCAGTTCGCTCTCCTCGCCCGGCTGGGGGTCGAGCTTGGTCAGTTCGGTCACCGAAGCACGCAGATATTCGGCCTCGCGCGCGGCCGCATCGACGCGAGCGCGGTGGCGCGACAGTTCCTGCTCGGCGCCACGCCAGATCTTCCAGGCGTCGGCGGTCGCTTTGGCTTCGCCGACATGGCCGCCAAACGAATCGAGCACATCGCGATGCGCGCCCGCATCGACAAGCGCGCGTTCGTCATGCTGGCCATGGATCTCGACCAGGGCCCGGCCGATGTCGCGCATCAGCGTCACACTGGACGGCTGGTCGTTGACAAAGACGCGGGTGCGGCCGTCGGCAGTCTGGATGCGCTTCAGGATGATGTCGCCATCGTCGTCGATGGCATTGTCGGCGAGCAGCGTACGCGCCGGATGGTTGCGCGGCACGTCGAAGACGGCGCTCACCTGCCCTTGCGTCGCACCGTGGCGGACGAGCGACGCATCGCCGCGCGCGCCGAGCGCGAGCGACAATGCGTCGAGAAGGATGGATTTGCCCGCGCCGGTTTCGCCAGTCAGCACGGAAAGACCGGGCGTGAAATCAATGTCCAGCCGTTCGATCAGGACGATATCGCGGATCGACAGGCGCGAGAGCATCTATTTTTGGTCAGGCGCCGGAGAACATCTTCCCGGCCTTGGAAATCCAGGAGCCGGCATTTTCGCGAGGCTCAAGGCCGCCGGACTGCAGCAGCTTGTACGAATCCTTGTACCATTGGCTGTCAGGATAGTTCTGGCCAAGTACCGCAGCTGCCGTCTGGGCTTCCGAGGTCAGGCCCATCGCATAGTAGGTCTCGGTCAGGCGCGCGAGCGCTTCTTCGATGTGGCGCGTGTTCGAATAATTCTCGACCACGTTGCGGAAGCGCTTGGCCGAGGCAATGAACTCGCGGCGCTCGAGATAGTAGCGGCCGATCTGCATTTCCTTGCCGGCGAGCTGGTCGCGGGCGAAACGGATCTTGGCGTTGGCATCGTCGACATATTCCGACGCGGGCCAGCGCTGAACCACTTCGGTCATCGCCTCGATGGTGCGGCGGGCTTCCTTCTGATCCTGCGTCACGTCGCGAATCTGGCGGAAATAGCTCAGGCCAATGATGTACTGGGCGTAAGCAGCATCGTCGGTCGAAGGATAAAGCGCAAGGTAGCGCTTGGCCGAGTTGATGGCCTCTTCATAGGAGCCTTGACGATAGCTGGCGAACGCGCCCATCACCATCGATTTGCGGGCGAACTCCGAATACGGATGCTGGCGGTCGACAGCCTCGAACTTGCGGCTGGCCTCCTTGAGGCGGCCGGCATTGAGGTTGGCGAGGCCTTGATTGTAGAGCACGTCGGCCGGTTCGGTCTGCTCGACATAGGTCGCGAGATCGACATCGGCTTCGCCGGACATGCAACCGGACAGCGCAAGCGTCGGAGCGATGAGCGAAAGCGCCACAACCAGAGGCTTCACGCGCAATTTCGATCGATCGGCTCGTATCAATGACATCACAGAGTTCCGCCCCTTTGGCGCTGTTTCGCTTTTAGGCAATGGCCATAGATCACAACTGGCTTTGCCGGGCAACGCTATCAGCCGCCAATCGCGCAATTTTGTGGCACGCAATGACGCATGCCATTTCGCCGGCCAAGTGGTGCAACAAGGTCACACCATCTTTCCGGCGATTGCGTGCCGTCAGAGCGTCCAGGGCGCGTGGACTGCGGCGCTGACAGCGATAAGTTCGGCCGAACGGCCGCGCTCGCGGCGCGATGTCTCGACCACCTCGAAGGCCGAACGGTCGGAAAGCAGGCGGCGCAGGGCGGCAGCGTTCAGCCTGTGGCCACCGCGATAGGAGCGGAAGCAGCCGATGAAGCGCGCGCCGGCCAGCGCCAGGTCGCCCATCGCGTCCAGCGTCTTGTGACGCACGAACTCATTGGAAAAGCGCAGGCCTTCCATGTTGATGATGTGGTTGTCGTCACCGATGACCACGGAATTTTCCAGCGACGAGCCAAGCGCGTAACCGGCGGCCCACAGGCGCTCGACATCCTTCATGAAGCCGAATGTGCGGGCACGCGAGATTTCGCGGCGGAAAATATCGTCGTTGATGTCGGATGCGAAGGACTGGCGGCCGATCGCCGGACTTTCGAAATCAATCTCGACCTCGAATCGCGTGCCGCCATAGGGGCGGAACTCGGCCCACGAGGCACCGCTTTCGATTCGAACCGGCTTGAGAACGCGGATGTAGCGGCGCTTGACGCCCTGAACTTCGATGCCGGCCAGGTCGATGGCCTCGACGAACTGCGCGGCACTACCGTCGAGAATCGGAATTTCGGCGCCTTCGACTTCGATCAGAAGATTGTCGATACCGAGGCCGAACAGTGCGGCCATCAGGTGTTCGATCGTGGCAACGTGCTGGCCGGCGGGATCGCCGAGCAAGGTGCAAAGATCGGTCGCACCCACTTCTGACACAATTGCACGAAATTCTCGGTCAGCAACCTGAAACACCACGCCCGTATCCGCGTCTGCCGGCGCGAAATGGATGGCTACCGGCTTGCCGCTATGAACGCCAATGCCCGACAGCGTGACACGCGATTTGAGTGTTGTCTGATAGTCCTGCAAGTCGATCCCCATATGCCCGTACTCACCACGTCCGCTTCGCCACACCACGGCGCACGGCTCTTATGCTCGCTAGACGGGACCTCATCCCCACAATACCCGTCAGCGACCTTAGTCGGCGCGAAGATAGTCTTCCGGGTGAGAGACTCCAAATCACGGTTTCTTACTCTGTGTAACTGCGGGGCCGCTTCGACTCGCCCCGTCAAGTCAATGATTTGACTGATCTTTTCAGATCAAAAGGCGGGCGTCGAGACGCCCGCCTTTCAAACAGTGTTACCGGTCGTTCACAGATCAGTTGGCTTGCCGGCGAAGGAACGCCGGAATCTCCAGCTGGTCGTCTTCCTGAGTCCGTGCCTGCGGTGCCAGGCGGCCATGTTCGTCGAGCTGTCCGCGGCGCGGCGCGTAGAGCTGCGATTCCTGGCTGGTCATGCGGCGCTGCTCGGGTGCCGGCTGGCGCAGCTTGGGCTCGCGCGGCTGCGCGGGCTGCAGGCGTGCCGGCTCTTCCTCACGACGGGTCAGGCCGCTGGTCAGGCGCTTGAGCAGGCCCATCGGACCGCGGTCCTCATGGTGCTCGGCCGGCTGTGCCTTGGCTTCCACCTCGGCTTTCACCATCGGCGGGAAGTCCTCGACACGCGGCATGCGCGGCTGGACCTGTGCCGGCTGCATCATCTCGCGCTGCGGTGCCACCTGTGGCTGGGCCACCGGCTGCGGTGCGGGCTGCTGGAACTGCTGCGGCTGGTACTGCTGGGCCTGCGGCTGGGCAGGCGGAGCCGAAAACAGCTTGCTCTGTGGGCGGAACTCTTCACCCTGCGGAGCAGCGGGACGCGGCTGCGCCATCGCTGCGGCATTGGATTCGGCAAGGCGGATTGCCTCGGCGACCGGGTCGCTGGTGCGCACTTCCATGCGCGGCTGCTCGACCGGAGCGGCCTGCAGGACAGGACGGGCCGGCTCGACCGCACGCGGAGCGGGCTTCGGCGCCTGACGGATTGTCAGCGGTGCCGCAGCCATGTCAGCTGCCGACTTGTCGATGCCGGTGGCAACAACCGACACCCGGATGACGCCTTCGAGGTCTTCGTCGAAGGTGGCGCCCAAGATGATGTTGGCGTCCTGGTCGACTTCCTCGCGGATGCGGGTCGCAGCTTCGTCGACTTCAAACAGCGTCAGGTCGCGGCCGCCAGTGATCGAGATCAGCAGGCCCTTGGCGCCCTTCATCGAGGTCTCGTCGAGCAGCGGGTTGGCAATCGCTGCTTCGGCAGCGGCCATCGCACGGCCCTCGCCCGAAGCTTCGCCGGTGCCCATCATCGCCTTGCCCATCTCGCGCATCACCGAACGGACGTCGGCAAAGTCGAGATTGATCAGGCCTTCCTTGACCATCAGGTCGGTGATGCAGGCGACGCCCGAGTAGAGCACCTGGTCGGCCATGGCGAATGCGTCCGCGAAGGTCGTCTTGTCATTGGCCAGACGGAACAGGTTCTGGTTCGGGATGACGATCAGCGTGTCGACGCACTTCTGCAGCTCTTCGATACCGTAGTCGGCCGTCTTCATGCGGCGCTGGCCTTCGAAGTGGAACGGCTTGGTGACGACGCCGACTGTCAGGATGCCCTTTTCGCGCGCCGCGCGGGCAACGACGGGAGCAGCGCCGGTGCCGGTTCCGCCGCCCATGCCGGCGGTGACGAAGCACATGTGGGTATTCGACAGGTGATCGATGATCTCGTCGATGCACTCTTCAGCGGCGGCGCGGCCGACTTCCGGCTGCGAACCAGCGCCAAGGCCCTCGGTGACATGCGCGCCGAGCTGGATGAGACGCTCGGCCTTCGACATGGTGAGTGCCTGAGCATCGGTGTTGGCTACGACGAACTCGACGCCGCGCAGACCAGCAGTGATCATGTTGTTGACGGCATTGCCGCCGCCACCGCCAACACCGAAGACGGTGATGCGGGGCTTGAGCTCGGTGATGTCCGGCTTCTGCAGATTGATCGTCATAGTCCTCGTCCTTTTTGCCTTTCGAACCGCTTCGCCGTGCGGCCGTTTATGGGGCTGCCCCCGTCAATTCCTAAAAACTGTCTCTCAACCACTGACTCATGCGATGCAGTTTTCCGCCAGTTCCCGTTGCCCTGTAACGGGAAATCCCTTTCGCAGACTGGCTTTCGATGCCAGCCATCTGCGGGTAGATGAGGAGCCCGACGGCGGTCGCGAAAGCCGGCCCCTTGGCCGCCTCCGGCAGACCTGCCACGCCAAGCGGGCGGCCGATGCGCACATTGCGGCCGAGAATGCGACGTGCTGCCTCGGGCAGCCCGACGAGCTGGCTGGCGCCGCCCGTCAAAACGACGCGCTTGCCAACCGCATTGCCGTAACCCGACTTGTTGAGCCGGTCGCGAAGCAGTTCCAGCGTCTCGTCGATGCGGGCGCGAATGATGCGCGTCATCACTGAGCGCGGGATCTGCAGGGGAACGTCGTTATCGTCGACGCCAATCGGCTGGATGCTGATCAGGTCGCGGTCGTCGGTGGTGCCGGGCAGCGCCGAACCGTGCATGACCTTGAGCCGCTCGGCATCGTCGAGGCGTGTCGACAGGCCCTTGGCCATGTCCATGGTGACGTGGTTGCCGCCGACCGGAATGGCGTCGGCATGCACGAAGCGCCCCTCGGAGAAGACCGAGAGCGTCGTCGTGCCGCCGCCCATGTCGATGCAGGCAGCGCCCATTTCGAGTTCGTCGTCGACGAGTGCTGCGAGGCCGCTGGCGTAAGGCGTTGCAACCATGTGCTCGACCGACAGGTGCGAGCGATTGATGCAAAGCTCGAGATTGCGCATAGGCGCCGAATCGCCCGTCAGCACATGCATATCGACACCAAGCGTGTCGCCGACCATGCGGCGCGGATCGCGCACGCCGCGCTCTGCGTCGAGCGAAAAGGCGACTGGCAGCGAGTGGATGACGTCGCGCTCTGCCCTGAGCGCCTGCTTGGCGCCGGCGGCGAGAACGCGCTGGACGTCGGATTCGTCGACCTCATGGCCTCCGAGATTGATCATTGCCGAAAACGACTCGCTCTTGATACGGCCAGCCGACAGATTGACGATCAGCGAGTCGGCGGTCAGCCCGGCCATGCGCTCGGCGGCGTCGACGGCGAGACGGATGGCGTGTTCGGCGCGGTCGAGGTCGACGACGACACCCGACTTCACGCCTTGCGACTTCTGATGGCCGATGCCGATGACCTGGGCCTGATGGGTGCGTCCCTTGAGCAACTGGCTGCCTTCAGCCGGCTTCAGCTTGGCGACCACGCAGCAGACCTTGTTCGAACCGACATCGAGCACCGTAAGGATGCCCGAGCGACGCGAAACCGGATCTTTTTGACCGCCAAGCCAGCTCATATTCTCTTCTCCGCCTTCGCCTTGAGGGCTTTCGGCTTGGTTTTCAGCGCGTCGGCACGACGCTCAACCGCTTCCGGCGTGAGCTGCACCACCAGTCGATCGCCGAAGCGCATGTCCACGGCGGAGATGTCACGCGTCAAAAGCGCGTTCTCGCGGTCGAGATCGGCCAAATCGGCGAGCGCTGCATCGACCTGATTCTCGGGCAGCTTGACGGTGATTCCGTTGTCGAGGCGCAAATCCCACCGCCGCTCACCAACACGGATGTAGCCCTTCACGCGCGCTGCCAGTTCGGGGAACGCCTGCACCCTGGCGACGAAGTCCGCGGCACGGTCGGCGGCGCCAAAGCCGATGACCAGCGGCAGCGCCAGCTGGCGTCCGCCAGCGTACGGGGCAATGATCTTGCCATCCTTTTCGACGACGCTGAGCTGGCTGCCATGCTGCCAGATGGCAAAGGCATCGCGCTCGTCGATGCGAACCTCGATGGTATCGGGATAGACCTTGCGCACCGCGGCATCGCGAACCCAGGGCAGGCTGACGATGCGCTCGCGCGCTTCTTCCGGATTGAAGCCAACGAGCGATGTCCAGCCGTCGAGCTCTAGCTTGTCGAGAATGTCGATCTCGGAGGTTTCGCGGTTGCCCGACACCTTGATCTGGTCGACGGCAAAACCGCTGCGGGCGGTCACGCCCTGAACCATCGCCGGGAAGTGGCCACCGAGATAAGCGCCGTAAAGCGAGCTTGCGCAGAGAAACGCCGCCGTCAGCATCGACGCGGCATAGGGCGGAGGCGTGAACTCCCCGCGCCCGAAGCGTGACAGCATGCGGACGGGCTTGCGCAGCAGCCGCGGCAGCACGAAATGCTCCGCGGACAAGGACAGCCCGAAGACGCGCGGCGCAGCACCACCCATCCTTCTGTTCTGTCCCGATCTCAACGCAAACACGAAGCGTCCTCCACCATCCAACTCAACAACTCACCAAACGAATGCCCGGCGTGGGCGGCAATCTCAGGCACCAGCGACGTCGGCGTCATGCCGGGTTGCGTGTTAACCTCCAGCCAGACGACCTCTCCATTTTCGGAATGGCGGTCGTCGTACCGGAAGTCAGATCGGGAGACGCCCCGGCACCCGATCGCTTGGTGAGCCTTGAGCGCCAGTGTTTGTATTTTTTGGTAAATATTCGGTGAAACTTTCGCGGGGCATTCGTGCTTTGATCCGCCAGCTACATATTTTGAATCATAATCGTAGAAGGCATGACCCGTCGGGACGATCTCGCAGACGCCAAGCGCGACATCGCCCATCACGGCGCAGGTCAGTTCGCGGCCATGGACGTAGCGCTCGACCATCACGGTGTCGCCGTAACGCCATTCCGACGAGGAGATGACCTGAGGTGGATGCGACTGGTCTTCCTTGACGATGACCACGCCGAAGCTCGATCCTTCCGACACCGGCTTGACCACGTAAGGCGGCTTCATCGGGTGCTGGTTGCCAATGGCGAAACGGTCGAGAACCCTGCTTTCGGCAATCGGAATGCCGGCAGCCTTGGCCACCTTCTTCGACTGCTCCTTGTTCATCGCCAACGCCGAGGCCAGCACGCCTGAATGGGTGTAGGGAATGCCGAGATATTCGAGGATGCCCTGGATGGTGCCGTCCTCGCCGAAAGGACCATGCAGAGCGTTGAATGCGACATCCGGCTTGAGCGCCGAAAGCACCGCACCGACATCGCGATCGACGTCGACTCGCGTGACCTGATAGCCCACCTGCTCGAGCGCTTCGGCACAGGCATTGCCAGACGACAGGGACACAGGCCGCTCGGACGAAAACCCGCCCATCAGGACAGCGACGTGCTTTGACTTCATCCCCTGAGGTCCCCTCTCGACTCGGACACAACACCTTGTTTCCAAAGACTAAATAAGAGCACCCGGAAGTTGGACTTCCGGCTGGAAACGCGGGCTACGCGTCACGCGACTCAAATCAGGAAACACTTTAGGTCAGAGAATCAGAGACTTGATTCCGTGGCAAGAGCCGATTGGAATTCGTTGCAATTTCATGACCAATGCGCTTTCCGATGATCTGCAGGATGACGGTTGGAAAAGGCGGAATTCTGGTCGCAAAAAGGCCCCGACGAGGATGCGCCGAGGCCTTTTGAAAATCGTCAATTCAGATGGTTTTGATACGCTCCGGCGGGTCCGCCGCAGCTGCCACAACTAGAGCAATTGCCCAAGGAACTCCTGCACTTCGTGGCCGGGCTTGAAGTGCCCGATGCGCTTGATTTCCCAGTGCAGGCGAATGCCGGAATTTTCCAGCACCCGGCTGCGTACTGTCTCGCCGAGATACTCCAGGTCGTAGCCGGTGGCATTGCCGGTGTTGATCATGAAATTGCAATGCAGCGGTGACATCTGCGCACCGCCGATCATCAGCCCGCGGCAGCCGGCATTGTCGATTTCCTTCCAGGCTGACGTGCCCTCGGGATTCTTGAAGGTCGAGCCGCCGGTTTTCTCGCGGATCGGCTGCACGGTTTCGCGATGATGCTGGACCGCATCCATCGCCGCCTTGATCGCATCCTTGTCTTCGGCATAACCCTCGAAGGTCGCCGAGGTGAAGATCAGGTCGGCGGCGGCAGCGGAGTGGCGATAGGCGTAGCCCATGTCGGCATTGGACAGCACATGCAGATTGCCCTGGCGGTCGAGCGCCCGAACCTCGACGACGCGCTCGCGCGTCTCGACGCCGTTGGCACCCGCATTCATGCGCAGCGCCCCGCCAATGGCACCGGGGATGCCGTGGTAGAAATGGAAGCCACCGATGCCGCTATCATGCGCGAGTGCCGCCACGCGCTTGTCGGGCGTTGCCGCACCGGCCTTGATGCCGGTTGGCGAGATGGCCTCGGCCTCGCCGAATCCTTTTGCCGACAGGCGAACGACAAAGCCTGGGATGCCGCCCTCGCGCACCAGAAGATTGGAGCCGATGCCGACGACCATGACGGGGATTTCTTCAGGCACCGCCTTCAGGAACGCGGCGAGGTCTTCCTCGTCGGCGGGCTGGAACAGCGCCTGGGCCAGGCCACCGGCGCGGAACCAGGTGATCTTTTCCATCTCGGCGCTGGGCGTGATGCGCCCGCGCAAGCCGGACAGGCGATCGCCGAGTTTTGCGATGAGCGCCTCGCCTCCGATCACGATCCGCCTCCGGCGAGTTCGCCCGGCAGCGCATAGGCCCACTGCGTGATGTTGCCAGCGCCGAGATAAACGACGAAGTCACCCGGCTTGGCCAGTTCGCGCACGATCGGCACGACAGCGGCAGGGCCGTCGATGTAGCGGGCGTCACGGTGACCGCCGGTGCGGATGCGCGCGGTCAGGGTCTCCGAGTTGATGCCGTCGATCGGATCTTCGCCGGCATTGTAGACCGGGGCGATCATGACCGTGTCGGCATCGTTGAAGCACGCCGCAAAATCGTCGAACAGGTCGCGCAAGCGGGTGAAGCGATGCGGCTGGGCAATTGCGATGACGCGGCCCTTGGTGGCCTCGCGCGCGGCACTGAGCACCGCCTTGATCTCGACCGGATGGTGGCCGTAATCGTCAAACACCTCGACGCCGTTCCAGGTGCCGGTGTGGGTGAACCGGCGCTTCACGCCACCGAACGACAGCAGGCCGCGCTTGACCGCTTCGGGCGTGATGCCGAGTTCGGTCGCGACTGCAATGGCGGCAGTGGCATTGGATACGTTGTGGCGGCCAGGCATCGGCAGGCGCAGGCCCTCGATGGTGGTTGACGACGCCGACTTGCGGTTGCGGATGACGACATCGAACACCGACACGGCGCCATCCATGCGGTGATTGGTGAAGCGCACGTCGGCCTGGGCGTTTTCGCCATAGGTGATGACGCGGCGGTCCTCGATGTGGCTGACCAGCGCCTGGACTTCGGGATGGTCGGTGCACATCACGCCAAATCCGTAGAACGGCACGTTCTCGACGAACTGGCGAAACGCCTCGCGTACCTTGTCGAAGGTGCCGTAGTGGTCGAGATGTTCGGGGTCGATGTTGGTGACCACGGCAACGTCGGCGGGCAGCTTGAGGAAGGTGCCGTCGCTCTCGTCGGCCTCGACAACCATCCACTCGCCCTCGCCCATGCGGGCGTTGGTGCCGTAGGCATTGATGATGCCGCCATTGATGACCGTCGGGTCGAGCCCGCCGGCGTCGAGCAGCGTCGCCACCATCGAGGTGGTTGTCGTCTTGCCGTGGGTGCCGCCGATCGCGACCGCATTGCGGAAGCGCATCAGCTCGGCCAGCATTTCGGCGCGGCGCACCACCGGCAGCAATTTTTCGCGCGCGGCCTTGAGTTCGGGGTTGGTCTTCTTGATCGCCGTCGAGACGACGATGACCTCGGCGTCGCCCAGGTTCTCGGCCTTGTGGCCGACGAAGCACTCGATGCCCTTGTCACGCAGGCGCTGGACGTTGGCGCTCTCGGACTGGTCGGAGCCCTGCACCTTGTAGCCGAGATTGTGCAGCACCTCGGCGATGCCGCTCATGCCGATGCCGCCAATACCGATGAAATGCACGAGGCCGATGGTCTGCGGCATCTTCATGAGCGCATTCCTTTCTTGAATTCCGCAACGGGTATTTTGGACGCAATAGCCTCTGCGAGGTCGGCGAGCAACCGTGTGGCGTCTGCTTTGCCGACTGACCTGGCGGCAGCCGCCATCTTCTCCAGCCGCTCCGGATCGTCCATCGCGCCGCCGACGAGCTCGGCAATGCGCTCCGGTGAAAGCGTTGCCTGCGGATGTACTTCGCCGCCGCCGGCCGCAGCCAGTCGTGCCGCATTGGCGGCCTGGTCGTGGTCGAGCGCATGGGGATAGGGCACCAGCAACGCCGGACGGCCGATCACGGCGATCTCGGAGACCGTCGAAGCACCGGAGCGCGACATCACCAGATGTGCTGCCGCCATACGCTGCGCCATGTCGGTGAAGAACGGCGAAACGTCGGCCGCGATGCCGAGCTTGGCATATGCCGACTTGACCTTGTCGGCATCCTCGGCGCGCGCCTGCTGGGTAACGCGCAGGCGATTGCGCTGCACTTCGCTCAGCAGCGCAATCGCGCCTGGAACCGCATCGGAAAAGAACTGCGCGCCCTGGCTGCCGCCGAAGACCAGAAGGTTGAAGGCCTCCGAACCGGTCGACGCCGCATATGCCGTCTTCGCCGCCTCGATGACCGCCGGCCGCACCGGATTGCCCGTCACCACGACCTTGGCGCTGTTGGCGCCCGCATTTTCGGGCAGGAAGCCGCCGGCGACCGCATCGACCCTTGCCGCCAGCGCCTTGTTGGCGCGGCCCATGACAGCGTTCTGCTCATGCACCATCGACGGCACGCCACGGCGCGTCGCGGCATAGAGCGGCGGCAGCGTCGGGTAGCCGCCAAAGCCGATGACGACGGAAGGCTTGACCTTGACGATCACCTGCGAGGCCTGGCGTACGCCGCGCCAGATGCTCCAGAAGGCGCGCAGCAGCGCAACCGGGTTCTTCGAACCGATGGTGGATGAGGAGATCGAATGGATGGCCGTGGCTGGAAACTTGCCGGCGAAACGTTCGGCGCGGTCGTCGGTGGCGAGATGCACCTGCCAGCCGCGTGCCGTCAGCTCATGCGCCAGCGCCTCGGCCGGAAAAAGATGGCCGCCGGTCCCGCCGGCGGCAAGCATGATAGTTCCCTTGGCCATGTTATTCGGCCGGAACCGCGTGGCGCGGCATGGCCGAGAAACCGCCCGGCCTGAGTTTTTCCGGCTTCTTGCGCGTCAGTGCCAGCACCATGCCCATCGAAATCGCGATCGCGATCAGCGACGAGCCGCCATAGGAGATGAAGGGCAGCGTCATGCCCTTGGCCGGCATCAGCTGCAGGTTCACACCCATGTTGATGACCGACTGGAAGCCGAACACGACGACAAGGCCGGCCACGGCGTAGCGGGTAAAATCGTCATGTTCCTTGAGCGCGGTGCGCAGGCCGCGCAGCACGATGAAGGCGAAGATCGCCATGATGGCCAGGCACAGGATGATGCCGAACTCTTCGCCCGCGACCGAGAAGATGAAGTCGGCGTGGCTATCCGGAATGATGCGCTTCACGACGCCCTCACCCGGTCCGACGCCGAACCAGCCGCCATTGATGATGGCGTCGCGGCCCATGTCGACCTGGAACGTGTCGCCCTCGCCGGTCATGAAGCGGTCGATGCGGCCGGCAACGTGCGGGAAGATGGTGTAGGCGGCAAACAGGCCACCCACGGCGGTACAACCGAGCGCGATGATCCAGAACCACGACATGCCGGCCATGAAAAACATCACGCCCCAGGTGCCCAGCACCAGCATCGTCTGGCCAAGGTCGGGCTGCGCCACGAGCAAAGCAACGACGAGGCCAAGCAGGATCATGGCGAACAGGTTGCCCGGAATTTCGGGCTGGCGGTCATGTTCGGCAAACAGCCAGGCGCAGATCACGACAAAAGCCGGCTTGAGGAACTCCGACGGCTGGATCGAGACCCCGGCCAGCGACAGCCAGCGCCGCGCGCCCTTGACCTCGACGCCGATGAACAGCACCGCCACCATCATCACCAGCATGATGCATAGCATCACCAGCGCCGTGCGCCTGATCTGGCGCACTTCGAGGAACGACACAGCGATCATCACCGCCAGTGCGGGGATGGTGAAGATGATCTGGCGCGTGGCGAAATGGAAACTGCCGAGGCCAATGCGCTCGGCGACTGCCGGGCTTGCGGCGAATGAAAGCACGATGCCCAGTCCCATCAGCGACAGGAATGCCGCGAGGAACCAGCGATCGACCGTCCACCACCACAGGGCGACGGGACTTCTGTCGAGACGGCTGGCCATTATCTTGCCCCTCCGATAGCGCTGACGCCATCAATAGCATTCACAGCTTGCCTGAAGGCTTCGCCGCGAATCTCGAAATTCTTGAACTGGTCGAAGCTGGCGCAGGCCGGCGACAGAAGAACCACGGCTTCGCTCGTATCGTCCCGGGCTGCGTCCTCGGCTGCATGCTCGACCGCTGCGGCCAGCGTGCCCGAAATCTCGTAGGGCACAGCCTCGCCCAGGGTGGCGGAGAACGCCGGAGCGGCCTCGCCGATCAGATAGGCCCGGGCGATACGCGGAAACAGGCTGCGCAACGGCTCGATGCCGCCTTCCTTGGGCAGGCCGCCAGCGATCCAGTAGATACGCGGGAAGCTCGACAGCGCCGGCGCTGCGGCGTCGGCATTGGTCGCCTTGGAATCGTTGATGAACAGCACATGCCCCTTGCGGCCGACCTGTTCCATGCGATGGGCAAGGCCGGGGAAGCTTTCGAGTCCGGCCTGAATCTCGCCGAGGTCGAGCCCGACCTTGAGGCAGGCAGCCACCGCCGCGAGCGCGTTCTGGGCGTTGTGCTGGCCGCGCAGCGAACCGATGCCCTCCAGGAAAGCGATGCGGCTGTAGCGGCCGTCGATCGCCTCCATCAGGTCGGAGCCGTCGGCGAAATAGCCGTCTGTCAGGGGCAGTCGCTTGGAAATGCGCACCACCTCCTTGCCGACGCGCTCGAGCCTGTCGGCAATCTGGGCGCAATAGATGTCGTCGACGCCGATGATGGCGGTTTCGCTGCCGGCGACCAGGCGCTCCTTGATCGAAGCGTAGTGCTGCATGGTGCCGTGACGGTCGAGATGGTCGGGCGTCAGGTTGAGCAGCACGCCGGCGGTCGGGTTGACCGAGGGTGCGAGGTCGATCTGGTAGGACGAGCACTCTACGACATAGTGGCGGTCAGGCTGCGGCGCATCGAGCGTCATCACGGCGCGGCCGATATTGCCACCCATCTGTGTGTCGCGCCCCGCCGATTGCAGGATATGCGCGGTCAGCGCCGTCGTCGTCGACTTGCCGTTGGTACCGGTGATGGCGATGAACGGTGCCGTCGGCGCGGTTGCGATGCGCTCGCGCGCGAACAGCTCGATGTCGCCGATGACCTCGACGCCGGCGCCCCGCGCCAGTTCCACCGTCCAGTGCGGCTTTGGGTGCGTCAGCGGCACGCCCGGCGACAGCACGAAGGACGAGATGCCTGCCCAGTCCGTACCGCGCAGATCCCCCGTCGCGATCCCCTCGCCGGCTGCGCGGGCCACGCTTTCGGGATTGTCATCCCAGGCAAGCACGTCCGCCCCGCCTTCCGCGAGTGCACGCGCGGTCGCGATCCCCGAGCCGCCGAGGCCGAAGAGCGCCACTCGCTTTCCCTGAAATGACGTCGCGGGGATCATCGAGGCCTCAGCGCAGCTTGAGGGTGGAAAGACCGATCAGCGCCAGGATAACGGCGATGATCCAGAAGCGTATGACGACCTGGCTCTCGGTCCAGCCAAGCTTTTCGAAATGGTGGTGGATCGGGGCCATCAGGAATACCCGCTTGCCGGTCATCTTGAAGAAACCGACCTGGATGATGACCGACAGGGCCTCCATGACGAACAAGCCGCCGACGATGGCCATGACGATCTCGTGCTTGGTGGCGACAGCGACAGTGCCGATCAGACCGCCGAGCGCCAGCGACCCGGTGTCGCCCATGAAGATGGCGGCGGGCGGTGCATTGAACCACAGGAAGCCGAGACCAGCACCAATGACGGCGCCCAGGATGACCGCGAGTTCGCCGGTGCCGGGCACGAAGTGGATCTGCAGGTATTCGGCGAAGACCGCGTTACCCGAGAGATAGGCGATAACGCCGAAGGAAGCGGCGGCGATCATGATCGGCACGATCGCCAGACCGTCTAGACCGTCGGTCAGGTTCACCGCATTGCCGGCGCCGACGATGACGAAGCAGGCGAAGGGAATGAAGAACCAGCCCAGATTGAGCAGGAAATCCTTGATGAAGGGGAAGGTCAGCGACGACGAGAACGGTGCCTGGCCATTGCGCATGATGATCCACGCGGCAATGCCGGCGATCACGAACTCGATGCCGAGGCGCGCCTTGCCGGACAGGCCGAGATGCGACTGCTTGGTAACCTTGAGATAGTCGTCATAAAAGCCGATGGCGCCGAAGCCGAGTGTGACGAACAGCACCACCCAGACATAGACAGAGGTGATGTTGGCCCACAACAGCGTCGAACCGACGATACCGCACAGGATCATCAGCCCGCCCATGGTCGGCGTGCCGGCCTTCTTGAAATGGGTCTGCGGACCATCTGCGCGGATCGGCTGGCCTTTGCCTTGCCTGAGGCGCAGGGCGTTGATGATCGCCGGCCCGAAGATGAAGACGATCAGCGCCGAGGTGATCAGCGCGCCGCCGGTGCGGAAGGTGATGTAGCGGAAGACGTTGAAGAACGACACCTTGTCCGCAAAGTCGACAAGCAAAGTTAGCATGCGTATCGGTCCCCCGAGACCTCGTCAGGTCGGTGTGGTGTTGCCGGCCTGTGCCGGGAATGTCTTGATGAGTGCTTCAACCAGCCTGTTGAAGCCAATGCCTTTCGACGACTTGATCATGACCGCGTCGCCGGGCTGCAGCGTTGTCAGCAGCACGGATTTCAGTTCCTCGACACCGCTGCGATATTCGGCCCTGAACCCCTCGGGCAGCGTATCGGCAAGTGCTTTCATCTCCGGCCCGGCCATCAGCACCATGTCGGTCCTGGTGGAGCCGATCAGCTCGGCAAGTGCCTGATGCAGCTTGGCCGAATGGCTGCCGAGCTCGAGCATGTCGCCAAGCACGGCGATGCGTCGGCCGGCACCATGGATTGGCGTGGCGTCGAGCAACTCGATCGCCGCCTTCATCGACGCGGGATTGGCGTTGTAGCTCTCGTCGATCAGCGTGATCGGCCCGTTCGGCAGCTGCAGGATATGCCGCTGGCCGCGTCCGCTCTCGGCGGTCATCGAGGCGAGCGCGGTGGCAACTGTTGGTACGTCGGCGCCGCAGAGATGGGCCGCACCCAGCACGGCAAGCGCATTCTGGACGATATGGCGTCCGGGCGCGCCGATGCGGGCGGGTACGTCGCGACCGCCGATGCGCGCCACGATCATCGAGTGATCGGCTTCCAGCGTGCATTTCAGCAGGCGGAAGTTGGCGCGGGCGTTTTCGCCATAGCTCATGACATTGTCGATTCCGGCAGCGCGGGCGAACTTTTCCAGAAGCTTGAAGCGGCCGTCGTCGCGGTTGAGCAGCACGGCACCGCCGGGCTCGACGCCTTCGAATATCTCGGCCTTGGCCTTGGCGATCTCGTCGAGATTGCGGAAGAAGCCGAGATGGGCAGCTGCGATCAGGGTGACGATGGCGATGTGCGGGCGCACCATGCGCACCAGCGGGCTGATCTCGCCGGGATGGTTCATGCCGATCTCAAAGACCGCGTAGTCGCAATCCTCGGGCATGCGGGCGAGCGTCAGCGGCACGCCCCAGTGATTGTTGAACGATGCGGCCGAGGCATGCACCTTGCCGACGGACGACAACGCATGGCGCAGCGCTTCCTTCGTCGAGGTCTTGCCGACCGAACCGGTGACCGCGACAATCCGGGCCCGCGAACGGGCCCGCGCCGCGATGCCGACCTTTTCGAGTGCTGCGAGCACGTCGGGCACGACGATCATCGGCGCCGTCAGCCGGCCGAGCGCCGGCAACTTGCCTTCGGCGACGACAAGCAGCCCAGCACCCGCCTTGATCGCGGCGGTGGCGAAGTCGTGGCCGTCCATCGCATCGCCCTTGATGGCGAAAAAGGCTTCGCCTGGCTTCAGGCTGCGGCTGTCGATGGAAATGCCAGTGATGCCTTCGGGCATCTGACCGAGTGGGCGGCCACCTGTTGCCTCAACGAGCGCGCCGGAGGTCCACAAAAGGCTCATGCCGCAGCTCCGGCAAGTGCCTTGCGGACTTCCTCATGGTCCGAGAAATGCAGCGTCTCGGAGCCGATGGTCTGGCCTTCCTCGTGGCCCTTGCCGGCCACGATCAGCGTGTCGCCGGCATGCAGCATACCAACGGCGTCGTGGATCGCCTGGCGGCGGTCGGCGATCTCTATGGCGCCCGGTGCTGCTTCCATGATCGCCGCGCGGATGCTGGCTGGTACTTCGGAACGGGGATTGTCGTCGGTGACGATGGTGACATCCGCAAGCCGCGTTGCGATCTCGCCCATGATCGGACGCTTGCCGCGGTCGCGGTCGCCGCCGCAGCCGAACACGACGACGACGCGGCCGGTGGTGAACGGCCGCACTGCAGCGAGTACGTTTTCAAGCGCGTCCGGCTTGTGGGCGTAATCGACGTAGACGGGCGCACCATTCGTCGTGGTGCCAACCAGGTCGAGGCGGCCCGGCGCGCCTTCAAGATGTTCAAGTGCGACCAAAGCCTTGGCGACGTCGGTGCCGGTGGCAATGGCAAGGCCGGCGGCAACGAGCGAATTGGACACCTGGAAGTCGCCAGCAAGCGGCAGGTCGATCTCGTAGATGGTGCCACCGCATTCGATTTCGGCACGCTGGCGGTGGCGTTCGTGCTCGACGCGCTTGAGCGCGAGGAACCGGCCGTTGCGGCCTACGGTCAAGACGTCGAGGCCGGCGGCACGCGCTGCCTTGACGGTGGGCTCGGACCAAAGATCGTCGGCGAAGACGATGGCCGGCGCGCCCTTGGGCAAAAGCGTGTCGAACAGGCGCAGCTTGGCGCGGTGATAATCCTCGACCGTCGGATGGTAATCCATGTGGTCGCGGCCAAGATTGGTGAAGCCCGCAGCTGCGAGGTGCACGCCGTCGAGGCGACGCTGGTCGAGCCCGTGGCTGGACGCCTCCATCGAGGCATGAGTCACGCCGCTGTCGGCGAGTTCGGCGAGCAGCTGGTGCAGCGCCACCGGATCGGGCGTGGTCAGCTGGCCATACTCGACGCGCCCAGGGGCTACGACACCTGTGGTGCCGATGCTGGCCGCGGCAAAGCCGGCATGCTTCCATATCTGGCGGGTGAAGGCGGCGACCGAGGTCTTGCCACTGGTGCCGGTGACCGCGACCATCGTTTCAGGCTGACGGCCGTAGAATTTGGCCGCAGAAAGCGCCAATGCCAGGCGCGGATCGTCGACCGGGATGACCGGAATGCCGGCCGAGGCCAGATCGGCGCCCTTGGCCGCGACAACAGCGACCGCGCCGCGCTTGGCCGCGTCGCCGGCGTAGGCCGCGCCATCGGCCTTGCTTCCTGAGACGGCGAAGAACAGCGTTCCCGGCGTCACCTGACGCGAATCCGACGAAACTCCACTCACCTCGACATCTCTGGGAACAACCCCATCGACGGGCAGGATACCGGCAAGGTCTATCAGTTTCATCGAGTTCCGTTCGCTACATACAAAGCGGCGCGCCGCCGGCGCGCCTGCAGAATCAGGGATAAGAAGCCAGAGTTGCACCACCTTCTTGGCCGAATTCTGGCTTCACGCCAAGCAGAGAGGCCGAACGGCGGATAATGTTGGCGACCATGGGGGCCGCATTGAAGCCGGCCGTTGCGCCCACGCCCGGATGTTCGCGCTTGGGTTCGTCGACGATGGTCAACACGACGTATTTCGGATTGTCCATCGGAAATGCCGCGAGAAAGGCGTTGAAACGGACGTCGGAGGAATAGCGGCCGTTGACGACCTTTTCGGCGGTGCCGGTCTTGCCACCGACGCGGTAACCCTCGACCTGCGCCCGTGCGCCCGAACCGCCCGACCCCTTGGTCGCGTTGAGCTTGTAGAGGTACTTCATCTCCTCGCTGGTCTGCGGCTTGATGACCTGCGTCGCAAGCGCATCGGCTTCAGCTTCGGTACGCGTCAGGAACGTCGGCGGTATCAGCTTGCCGCCATTCATCAGGGCGGCGGCGCCAACCGCTGTCTGCAACGGCGTCGTCGACATGCCGTGACCGAAGGAGATCGTGATCGAATGCACCTTCTTCCAGACCTTTGGCTCGGTCGGACGGGCTACCTCGGGCAGCTCCGTCTGCATGCGATCGAGCAGGCCCATGCGCTTCAGGAACTCGCGGTGGCCTTCGATGCCGACGACGTCGGCTTCACGCGCCGAACCGATGTTGGACGAATAGATGAACACCTCGGGCACCGTCAGCACCCTGCCCTTGCCGTGGAAGTCGCGGATGGTCTGGCGTCCGATGGTGATGGGCCGGCGGGCGTCGAAGGTGCTGTCCATCGTTACCTTGCCGGAATCGAGCGCCATCGCGGTGGTGAAGCTCTTGATCGTCGAACCCATCTCGAACAGGCCGGCCGACATGCGATTCAGGCGATCCTTGTCCTGGGCATTGAACGGGTTGTTGGGGTCGAAATCCGGCACCGAGCCCATGGCCAGCACTTCGCCTGTCTTGACGTCGAGCACGACGGCTCCGGCGGCGATCGCCTTGTACTTCTCCAGCGCGGAGACGAGCTCGTCGCGCACGATGTGCTGGACGCGCAGGTCGATGGAAAGCTTGACCGGCTTGAGGTCCTTGGCGATCGCCAGGCCAGACGCCTGCAGGTCGGCGAGACCCTGGTCGTCGATGTACTTCTCGAGGCCGGAAATGCCCTTGTTGTCGATGTTGGTCAGGCCAACGATGTGCGAGGCCGTCTCGCCGCCGGGATAGAAGCGGCGTTTTTCAGTGCGGAAGCCGATGCCTGGAATGCCGAGCTGCATGATCTCGGCTTGCTGCTTGGGCGTCAGCTGGCGTTTCAGCCAGACGAAACCGGTGCCGCTCTTGAGTTTGAGATAGGTTTGCTCGACCTCGAGGTCGGGCAGAACGGTCGACAGCTTCTCGATCGCCTCGTCGGCATCGACGATGCGGCGCGGCTCGGCAAACAGCGATGCGGTCTTGATGTCGGTGGCGAGCACTTCGCCATTGCGGTCGACGATGTCGGGGCGCGAGGCGGTGACGCGCGATTCCGGTCCCGACGACGTCTCGGGGTCCTGCATGCCGAGATAAACAAGGCGTCCGGCAATTGTGGCATAGATGCCGAAGAACACAGCCATGGTCATGACGACGCGGTTGCGCGTGCGTCCGCCCGTCGCCTTGCGCGCGCTGTCGACGACGATCGAGGCCTTGCCTTCGCCCTTGCCGCGCTTCCTGCCAAGCAAGCCGATCATCGGGCAATCCCTCCGGTCACGGTCTGGTCGGGTACGGCTTCGGCAACGCCGCCGAAACGCTCCGCTGTGATGTCTTCAATGGTCAGGGGCCGGACCGGCAGGTCGTTGAGACCAACGATCTGGCGCGCATCCACCGGCTGGAGCTTGAGCTCGGTCTCGTAGACCTGCGACAGCTTCTGCAGGCGCGAAGGCTGGGTAAGCAGGCTCCAGTCGGCCTTCAGCAAGTCGATCGTGTCTTCCTCGAAACGGATCTGCGCCTCGATCTTATTGACGGCCTTGAGCTGGTTCTCGGCCTCGTCCTTGGTCTTGTAGGTGAAGGCCGCAGCGCCAACCATGACGGCGATCAGCACGATGTCACTGGTGCGGAACATGGCTCACCTTTCTCCCGATTGACCGACGTCGGGAAGCTTCGGAAGTCCGAAAATGGAAAAGTCTTTGGCACGCGGCACGGCTGCGGTGCGAACTGCGGCGCGCAGCTTGGCCGAACGTGAACGCGGATTGATCGCCGTCTCGGCGTCGCTCGGACCGACCGCACCGCCGGCCTTGTCGAAGGTCGTGACGATGGTTTCGAGCTCCGGCATGTAGCGCGAACGCGATGGGCTGGACGAACGATCGGTGATGAAGCGCTTGACGATGCGGTCTTCGAGCGAGTGGAAGGTGACGACGACCAGCCGCCCGCCGGGCTTGAGCGCGCGTTCGGCGGCGAATAGCGCGCGCGCCAATTCGCCGAGTTCGTCGTTGACATAGATGCGCAGCGCCTGGAACACGCGCGTCGCCGGATGGATCTTATCCTTCGGCGCCCGTCCGACATGGGTTTCAATGGCGTCGGCCAGATCGAGTGTGCGCTCGAACGGCTTCCTTTCGCGACGGCTTTCGATCATCCGGGCAATACGCCCGGCATGCCGCTCCTCACCGAGGAAGCCGAAGATGCGTGCGAGATCGCCGGCCTTGAAGCGATTGACCACGTCTGCGGCACTGGCACCGGCCTGGGCCATGCGCATGTCGAGCGGACCGTCGGCGCGGAACGAGAAGCCGCGCTGCGCCTGGTCGAGCTGCATCGAGGACACACCGATGTCGAGCACCACGCCGTCGACAAGCTCGACATGCTCGTCGAGGCTGGAGAACGGTGCCTGGACGAGGCGGAGCTTGCCGTTCGATCGCGCTTCGAGTTCGCGCCCGGCAGCAATGGCGTCGGGATCGCGATCGATCGCCACGACCGAAGCGCCCGTCGCCAGGATGGCCTTGGTGTAGCCGCCGGCCCCGAACGTGCCGTCAACGACAACGTCGTCCGGCTGCGGGTGCAGCGCCTTCAAGACTTCGGCGAGGAGGACCGGAATGTGGCGGGCCGGTCCGCCGACAGCAAGATGGTCATCGCCGTGGCCAGCCGTCATTCCGGTCGCTCCCCAGGCTTCGTCCCCTGCCGAAGCTTCAGCAGCCGGGCACGCACGTCCGCGCCATGGCTGCGCAGCCGCTCCGGCTCCCACATCTGAAAAAACTGTCCCCGCCCGACAAAGGCCACGTCCGTAGTGATGCCGGTATGCTCGCGCAGGAAATCCGAAACAGAAATGCGTCCGTCCTGATCGAGCTTCAGGAAAGTGCTGTCGCCATGGATGAAAAAGGACATGTCGTCCGCCGTCTGCAGGAACGGATCTTCTTGGGCGATGCGCTGCTCGTAGCGGTCGAGCAGGTCGAGCCCGCCGACATCCAGCGCCGGCACGTCGAGCGCCCGCAGCGCGTAGAGCTCGGCATAACCGCGCTTCTGCAATACGGCACGGAAATGCGCCGGAACGGAGACCCGTCCCTTCGCATCGATCCTGTTCACCGCATTTGACAGAAACCGATCCATCGACTGATCCGGCCACTTCCGCGGCCGCGCCCCTCATTGTCATGCCGTCCGTGCCCCGATGGCCCGGCTCAATCCCAAAATGCCTCCGTCGCAGGGCAAATGCGCTCCGACCTGCAGCCGCCGCGACTGCCGGATCGGCGAACGCCTTACCCTTTACTGGAACGAAATCATGGTTACCGATTTGGGATAACATGGGGTGATATGGGCGTCAACGGGAACTGGGTACACTTGGCGACCACAACGGCCCTTTCGGACCCTTTCGCGGCTTCCCGATTTTTATGATCCCTTAAGGCTAACGAAGTCTTACGTGGCCCAATGCAGCGGCCGCTTTCCGTCTTGCCGCGCAAGGGCCTAGCCCCTAGCGTTGACGTGCCGTGTGCATGCCAGGGAGAACCGCAGACCATGTCCGAGACCATGAAGGGCCGCGCCGCCACCCTCGCCCATCTGCGCCGCTCGCAGCTCGCGCTCGGCGACCCGATCCCGATGCCGCTGACCATGGCCTCGATCTATCACGCGCCCGGCGACGCGACGGGCCACAACCAGTATGGCCGCTTCAGCAACGCCAACTGGTCGGCCACCGAAGACATGCTCGGTCACCTCGAAGGCGCACAGTGCGTGGCATTTCCGTCCGGAATGGGCGCTATTTCGGCCGCCTTCTTTGCCCTGCTAAAGACCGGCGACCGCATCCTTGTCGCCTCCGACGGCTATCACACGACGCGCATCCTGGCCGACCGCTTCCTCGGCGCCTTCGGCGTCAAAACGGACGTGCGACCAACGGCAAGCTTCCTTGATGGCGGCTTCGACGGCTATCGCCTGATCTTCGTCGAAAGCCCTTCCAACCCGACGCTCGACATCTGCGACATCACGGCCGTCGCCGAGGCGGTACATGCGGCCGGCGGACTGCTCATCGTCGACAACACCACGATGACACCCTTCGGCCAGCGCCCACTCGACTTCGGCGCCGACATCGTCGTTGCCGCCGACACCAAGGCGCCCAATGGCCATTCCGACGTGCTGTTCGGCCATGTCGCGAGCCGCAACCCTGATGTCATAGCCGCCGTCACCGAATGGCGGCAGAACGCCGGCGGCATCCCCGGCCCGTTCGAGGCCTGGCTGGTGCATCGTGGCCTGGAAACGCTCGAACTGCGCTTCGACCGCATGTGCTCGTCGGCGGAAACCATCGCACCGCGCCTCAAAGCCCACCCGGCGGTCAGCGCCCTGCGCTATCCTGGCCTGGAAGGCGACCCCTCGCACAACCTCGCCCGCGTCCAGATGGACCGCTTCGGCTTCCTGATCAGCTTCGACCTCGGCTCCGAGGAACGGGCGGAAAACTTCATCAATGGCTGCGAACTGATGCATTCTGCCACCTCATTCGGTGGCGTGCACACAGTTGCCGAACGCCGGCTCCGCCGCGGCGACGCGGTCACACCTGGCTTCATCAGGCTATCGGTCGGCTGCGAACCAGTGGAAGAACTGTGGGCCGCGATGAAGGCATCGCTGGATCGGATTGCCGGCTGAGCGCTCAAAGGTCAGCGGCAGGCTGCTTCGCTGAGCACCATAACCACCTGTCATCCGCGCCTGAATCAACACGCGCGGAAATCGGCGCAACGCATTGACGGCATGGGCAAAGAGGCAAGCGCCAGCTGGCCTGTAAGCCGGGTTCTGTATGGCCCCCGCACCTTGCGGCACGGGAACGTGGCGACCATTCTTCTTGGACGCATGTTGCCATGCGCCTCACGCAACCTACCCGGGCGGTGAGCCGGAGACAGCCCTGAGGGTTTCCCCTCGCACCACCCCTATTCGGTTTTGCTCCCGGTGGGGTTTACCTTGCCGCTCCTGTTGCCAGTCGCGCGGTGGGCTCTTACCCCACCCTTTCACCCTTACCGCGGAAACCGCGGCGGTTTGCTTTCTGTGGCACTTTCCCTGGGGTCGCCCCCGCCGGCCATTAACCGGCACCGTGTATCCATGGAGCCCGGACTTTCCTCACCCGCTGCCTTTCGGCAATTGCAGGTGCGGCCGCCCGGCCAGCTGGCAAGGCGTATAGAATGGTTCGCTCGGCAAAAGGCAAATGAAAACATTCGCCTCAAGAGCGCCGTGCGTCCGATTGGACGCACAAAGCATGCTCTTGTTCACTGAACCTGCGCTTCGGGCCTTTCGAACATCGAGACCGATTTTCCGACCGATGCGGCCGGCAACCATCCATTCCGTCAGCCGTTAACCGCCGATGCGGGCCTGGACTTTCTTGCAATAGGCAGCGGAAATCGGGTTCATGCGCTTAGCGCCATGGCCGGCATTGTACCTGAGGATCGTGCCGCAGGTCGTACCGCCGGAAAGCTCATGCGCCTTGGCAAGGTACTTGAGGCCGAACTTGATGTTGGTTTCGGGATTGAACAGGCCCTTGGCCGAACCCGAATAGCCCATCATGCGTGCCGTTGCCGGCTTGATCTGCATCAGGCCGATTTCACCGGCGCTGCCACGTGCATTCGGACGATAGTTGCTTTCGACGCTGATCACGGCATGGGCCAGCGACACCGGCACGCCGTAGGACGAAGCATAGCGGGCAACGATTTCACCATAGGGCGCATTCGCCTTGGCCGCCTTGGCCGTCTTGCCAGCCTGCTCCTTCACCGTCTTGGCGCCCTTGGCACCGATTGACGCGGTCTTGAAGTTGTCGATCGCAGCTTCCTTCTTGGCACTGCAGCCGAACAGATAGGGGCAATCGTCAGTGGTCTTGTTTGACTTGTTTGCGTTGGCTTTTTTGTTGGTCTCAATTATCGCCTTCGAGGCCCTGACAGCGCCGTCCTGGGCGTGAGCGGCAAAAGAGGTCAGGCCGGCGGCAAATGCCACCGCTAAAACGGTCAAATTCTTCATGTTATCCTTGTTCTCGAACAGGCCGAGCGACAGCCGAAAGCCATCGCGCAGCATCCCTTCCTAAACGCCGGGGCCCTCTTCTGGGGCATGCAGGATTAGCCGGCGCCTTGCACGGGAATGCATGTGACGGGGGAACTGGCGGGAAAAATGGCCGGACAAGTCACAATACGTGACAGGTTGTAATCTGGCGAATCACCAACCCTAGGCTAGTCAAGCCCGCCTGGAAGCGCGGCGAGCAGCCGCCGCAGCGTCGAAAGAGTCGAAGAATCGACGACGCCATCCACGCACCTCGTGCGGAAATGTCGTTGAAATGCTTGAACAGTTACCGCTGTCTGCGCATCGAAGCGCCCGGTGATCTCGACGCCGTAGCCATAGAGTGCCAGCATCGATTGCAGTTCCTCGACTGCCGCGCCGGCGTCGCCCGGTTGCAGCATTGCGTGCCCGTTGCGCGGCGAAGGTGCGACCCAATGACCTACACCGGCTTGCGCCAACATCCGCCAGGAAAACTTCTCGCCTGGGTCAACCTTGCGTCCCAAGGCAACGTCGGAGTGCGCCAAAACGCGCTCCGGCGCCACATTGTGACGCTCGACGATGCCGAGGCACAGCTCGATCAACGCGTCCATCTGGCGTTTGGGAAACGAGCTGTAGCCCAGCGCGTGGCCGGGGTTGACGATCTCGATGCCGACCGAGCAGGAATTGATGTCGGTGTCACCGCGCCAGGAACTCTTTCCGGCATGCCAGGCGCGGTCGCTTTCGCGCACCATCTGAACGATGCGCCCATCCTCGTGGACCAGGTAGTGCGACGACACTTCGCTTGCCGGATTGCAAAGCCAAGCCTCGGCCCCGTCACCGGTTTCCATGCCGGTGTAGTGCAACACGATCATATCGGGCTTCATCTCGTCGCGCCGCTGCCCGAAATTGGGCGAAAGCCGTACCTCGGCATGCGGTTGGTCGGGTTGAAAACCGCTCATGCGTGCCGGAGTCCCCTTTCGATCATCTCGTAGGCCGCATTGATCGCGGCGATGCGCGTCGTGGCGATCCTGATGAACTCTTCGGGCAGGCCGCGCGCAATCAGCTTATCGGGATGATTGCTGGCGACAAGCTTGCGATAGTGCTTGCGCACATCCTCGAACGGCTTGCCACGCTCGATGCCGAGCACGCGGTAGGGATCGGTGTCGCCAAGATCGAGATGCCGCGCCACGATGGTCTGGTAGTGCGCCTCTTCGATATGGAAGATCTCGGACACGCGATGCAGGAAACTGCCCTCGCACTGGTGCATGATCCCGTCCGCCTTGGCAATGTGGAAGAGGCCGTCGAGAATGTCTTCCAGCATCCTGCAATTGGTGTGCCCCGAACCGCACAGCTTTGCCATGCGCTCGGCATAGTATTCGAAGCCGGCAACGTCCTGCTGCGCGAAATGGTAGAGCCGCGCCACGTCGCGCGCATGTTCGGGAGGTACGGCGAATATTTCGTAAAAGGCGCGAACCTCGTCCTGCGACACGACGCCATCGGCCTTGGCCATCTTGGCCGACAGCGCGATCATCGCAACCGAGAACGCCACGCGGCGACGGGTTTCGGCGTCTCCTGAGAAGACGGTGCGCACAGCCTCCACGACGTCAGCGACGCCATTTGCCGCCGACGCAGAGATACGTGCGATGAAGTCGCCGAGACGGTCCCAAATCGACATGGCGCTTCTTAGGATGAAACATTCGCAAATGCGAGATGACTTTGCGCGCGAGGCATAACTTTGTCGGCAACAGTCCGCTCTGGACCAAGATTCTGGACCAATGGAATTTTCACGACGCAAAAGCCAAGTGTCGGTATCGATCTGCGCCATGGACGCGCGCAACACCACCCAGCCGGCACATGCATTCTCCCGCGAGACGATCGGACTTGCCCTTGGCACGCTCGGCGTCGTCATCTTCGGCGGCACCTTGCCGGCGACGCGTGTTGCACTGGCAACCTTTTCGCCGTGGTTCGTGACCCACGGCCGCGCTGCCATGGCGTCGCTTGCTGCAGCCTTGCTGCTGCTGGTCCTGCGCAAGCGGTTTCCGAGAAGCGATGCGCCAGCATTGTTCCTTGCAGGTCTGCTGCTGGTCTTCGGCTTCCCGATCTTCTCGTCCATCGCCATGCAGACGGTGCCAGCCTCGCATGGCGGGGTGGTACTCGGCGTGCTCCCACTGACCACCAGCATCTTTGCCGCGATCATCGGCGGCGAGCGCCCATCGGCCTTCTTCTGGATCTGCGGTGTCGCAGGCGCTGCCCTCGTTGTCACCTTCGCCATCAGCGACAGCGGCATGCAGCTTTCATCAGGTGACTTGTTCCTGTTCCTTGCAGCACTGTCGGCGAGCCTGGGCTATGTCGTGTCGGGCAAGCTGTCGCGCCACATGCCCGGCTGGGAGGTCATCTGCTGGTCATTGATCCTGACCGCGCCGATCTCGATCCCCGGAGCGCTGTTGAGCTGGCATCCCGAGTTCGCAGCCGCCTCGTCGGCGCAGACATTTGCCTTCTTCTATCTGTGCTTCGGCTCGATGTTCCTTGGCTTCTTTGCCTGGAACGTCGGACTCGGCATGGGCGGCATTGCCCGCGTCAGCCAGGTTCAGCTGTTGCAGTCCTTCGTCACCCTCGCCATCTCCGCCTTCCTGCTTGGCGAACTTGTCGGCGTGAGAACCTTGGTGTTCGCGCTCGCCGTCATCGCCATTGTCGCGCTCGGCCGTCGCGCCCGGGTGACGCGCTAACTCGGCACAAAAGAAAAGCCCGGAGCGAATGCCCCGGGCTTGCCTCCTCCCGCAAAATTACTGTGCGGGTGCAGCCGGCTCTACTGGCTTGGGCTGCATGGCGTCGTTGTTCTGCATCTCGCCGCTCGTGCCGCTTTCCGGCGCCGGCGTGATGCTCTTGGTCGTGGTGTTGTCGGTCGCCGGCGGCGTGGCCTCAGGCGTCGCGGGCGCAGGCGTCATCGGTGCCGGCTGCTCGGTCGCAGGTGGGTTCACGCTTTCGGTGGTGGTGCTGTCGGTATTGTCGCTACAGGCGGCAACGCCAAACAGCGCAATGGCAGAAACCGACGCGAGAATGAGCTTCTTCATAACAATCTCCTTTCGACAACGGCCCGTCCAGCGGGCGTCGGAGATGAAATGCGCAGGTCCCCCGCGTAGTTTCGTAACGTTCGGAGTCGGCCTGTCACATAGGCCCTGTCGTGCCGCCGTCATCGCACCGTCACCGCGCTGTCACGCCGGTAGGCTACCCGCTGCGCCCAACCAACGAAGCGGGGAATCGCATTTCCATGACCGACGTTTCCGGAGAACTTGTCTTTCGTCGCGGCAAGAAAGTTGGAAAGGCGGTCTACCAGAACCGCGCCCTTTCCAAGGAAGGGCTGTCCGAGCGGCTCTTTGCGCTGCTGTTTTCGGGCCTCGTCTATCCGCAGATCTGGGAAGACCCCGACGTCGACATGGAAGCGATGCAGCTTGGCGAGGGCCACAAGGTCGTCACCATCGCCTCGGGCGGCTGCAATATCCTTGCCTATCTCACCCGCTCGCCAGCCAGGATCGACGCCGTCGATCTCAATGGCGCCCATATCGCACTGAACCGGATGAAGTTGGCTGCGGTACGCCACCTGCCGACGCAAGGCGACCTGTTCCGCTTCTTCGGCGAGGCCGATGTCGAGCACAACTCGCATGCCTATGATCGCTTCATCGCGCCCCATCTCGATGCCTCGAGCCGTGCCTATTGGGAAAGCCGCAACTGGCGCGGCAAGCGCCGCATCGCCACCTTCGACGGCAATTTCTACAAGACCGGCCTGCTCGGCCTGTTCATCGCCGCCGGCCACCGTGTCGCCAAGCTTTACGGCGTCGACCCGGCCGCAATCAT
The DNA here is from genome assembly GCF_014863355.1 of Aminobacter carboxidus. Lineage (GTDB taxonomy): Bacteria > Pseudomonadota > Alphaproteobacteria > Rhizobiales > Rhizobiaceae > Aminobacter > Aminobacter carboxidus. The sequence continues at coordinate 305,451 of NZ_JACZEP010000007.1, forward strand.
GGCAACCGGCAGCCAGGCCGAACAGCGCCGCTTCTTCGATGAACGGATCGCGCCGGTGTTCGAGCGCCGCATGCTGCGCTTCATCACCGCACGCAAATCCTCATTGTTCGGCCTCGGCATCCCGCCGGCGCAATATGACTCGCTGCTAACCTCGGGCGACGGCTCGATGGCCGGCGTGCTCAAAGCCAGGCTCGAGAAGCTGGCCTGCGACTTCCCCCTCGAAAACAACTACTTCGCCTGGCAGGCCTTCGCCCGCCGCTATCCGAAGCCGGGCGAAGCCGCTCTGCCCGCCTATCTCGAGCAGGACAATTACGCGACGATCCGCGCCAACATCGATCGCGTTTCCATCCATCACGCCAACTTTACCGAACTGCTGGCCGGCAAGGATGCCGGTTCGGTCGACCGCTACGTGCTGCTCGATGCCCAGGACTGGATGAGCGACGACCAGCTCAATGCACTGTGGACCGAAATCACCCGCACCGCCGCATCCGGCGCCCGGGTCATCTTCCGCACCGCGGCCGAACCCAGCCTGTTGCCCGGCCGACTGTCGCCGGCATTGCTCGACCAGTGGGCCTATGAGGAGCAGGCATCGCGCGACTACACCGCCCGCGACCGCTCGGCGATCTATGGCGGCTTCCACCTCTATGTGAAGAAATCCTGATGAGCGCGCCCGAGCTTTCGGCCGGCCATTCCGGGCTGATGGACAGCGTCTACCGGCATCAGCGCCACATCTACGACCTGACGCGCAAATATTACCTGCTCGGCCGCGACCGCATGGTCTCGGAGCTCGCCCCGCCCACGGGTGGCACCGTGCTCGAACTCGGCTGCGGCACCGGGCGCAACCTGATTCTCGCTGCCAGACGTTTTCCGAACGCCCATTTCTATGGCCTCGACATATCAGCAGAGATGCTGGCGACGGCCAGGGCATCGATCGCCCGGGCCGGCCTGTCGGATCGCATATCTCTGGCGCAGGCCGACGCCACCTCGTTCGACGCCGCCGCCCTGTTCGGGCGCGCCGGCTTCGACCGCGTCTTCATCTCCTACGCCTTGTCGATGATCCCCGGTTGGGAGCGCTCGGTGTCGGCGGCACTGGCAGCCTCAGTAGGCTCGGTCCACATCGTCGACTTCGGCCAGCAGGAACGGCTACCGGCCTGGTTCCGCAACCTGCTGCGCGGCTGGCTCGCACGTTTCCATGTCACGCCACGCGAGACCTTGGCTGCCGAAATCGCCGCCCAGGCCCGCGCCGCCGGCAAAAGTACAAGCTTCACCTCGCTTTACCGAGGTTATGCCTGGCTCGTCGTCGTCGGCGGGATCAAGGCATAGCTTGCGTCGCTGCTGATCAGCGTCTTGGGGCTACGGCCTCGAAGCTCAAGCCGAAGCGCATGAGATATTTGCGTAGCCTGTCGGCATCGTTACCGCTGGTCTTCAGCTTGCGTGACTGCGCGAACAATTCGCGGCCGGCGGCGCTGAGTGAACTGCGTTCGCGACAGACCTTCAGGACCGCCGGCGACTGGCAGGCCGACGCGCCCTGGCGCAAAAAAGCGGCAGGCGCGCCAGGAATAGTCCAGCTGCGACGTCGAATGCGGAATTCACCAATCCGCATTCGACGATCACCTGGTTGCGACTTTTGCCGTGACCTCAGCGCACCGCGTTGACCAATGCCGACAGCATCGCCTGCGGCTTGTAGCGCAGTTTGGACGGCGTCAGGCCGAGCCGGACGACGACCAGATTGGCCGATGGCACCATTGCCACCGTCTGGCCGTCATGGCCCTGCATCCAGAAGGCGTCGTCGGGCAGGTCGAAGCCGACATCGGGGTCCTCGCCTTCCGGCGTGCCACCCTCCGGTCCCTGCAGCCACAGTTGCCCGCGGCCATACTCGCCATGCGTGGCAGCCGGCGCCTTCTCGCGCATCCAGGCGACATAGCCCTCGGGCAGGATGCGCGCGCCGTTCCAGGCCCCGTCCTGCAGCAGGAACTGGCCGAAACGCGCCCAGTCATGCGCCGTGGCGTAGAGATAGGACGAGCCGGCGAAGGTGCCACGCGCATCGGCCTCCAGCACGGCACTGGTCATGCCGAGCGGCCCAAACAGCTTTTCGCGCGGCCACGACAATGCCTTGGCCGGATCGCCGACTGCATCTTGCCACAGCCGCGACAGGATCAGCGTCGTGCCGCTGGAATAGGAGAATTTCTTGCCGACATCCGCCGCCAATGGCTTGGCCGCGGCGAAGCTTGACATGTCAGGCTCGAGATACAGCATCTGCGTGACGTCGGTGACGTCGCCGTAGTCCTCGTTGAATTCGAGACCGCTCGACATCGCCATCAGGTCGGCAAGGCTGATTGCGGCGCGCCCGTCGGCCTTCCACGGCTCAAACAGCGCCGTCTTGTCGACCGCCATCTTGCCCTCGCCGACAAGGGTACCGATGATCGCAGCCGTCACCGTCTTGGTCATCGACCAGCCGAGCAGCGGCGTTGCGGCGCTGAAACCCTCGGCATAACGTTCGCCAACGATGCGGCCGTTCTGCACGACGACGATGGCCCGCATGCCCGGACCAGCAAGGGCCGCATCGTCAAGCACCGCTGAGATCGCCGGGTTCTGTGAAGCATCGACCTTCTCGCCCTCGGGCCACAGCGCTTCCGCATTGGCCACGGGCGCTGCCGGAACCGCGCCGAGCGCCGCTGCAGCGATGTCTCCGTCCGGCACGTTGCTGCAGCCAGCACCGTCATGAACAACCGCGAGCCCCCTGCCGAAGATGCCGAACAGGCCGGCGCGGACGGTGCCTGCACTGTCGTCGACGCTGACAGACATCAGCCTGAGAAGCGGATGGCCCGGCGCCTGGACGTCGTCGGCCAGCACCTGATTGGCATCGCGGCCAGCCATGAAGACGTTGGAACAGACGATCTTGGCGGCATAACCCGAGCCCACCCTGATCAGCGCCGGCGGGGCGAAATAGAGCCAGCCCGACATGCCGGCGACAACAAGCACAACAAGGGCAACCAGCCATTTCACGATCTTGCCGATGATACGCATTGCTGTCCCCGCCCCGACATCATGCTTCCGCCATGGAATTGCCGTCATTCCTCCGCCAAATCTTTGAGGCTGTCGAGCGCGATCAACGGTTTATCAACCATGATCGGCGATCACAGAGGGGGATATGCGGCGTCTCGGGGAAACCGCTGATCCATCGGAATAGTATCCGGGCCGCAGGGCCTGCCCCATAACGATGTGCTCTGGCCGGTTCCTGCCGGCCGCAAGGAGAAGTAATGCGCCGCGTTTCGGCTCTTGTGCTGCTCGCCTTCCTCGGCGCCTGCTCGACCTCAGATACCCTGTCGCTTGGCCCCGTCGGCAAGCCGGGCAGCATGGCCTCCGTTTCGGTCAAGAATCCGCGTTTCAGCGACAGCGACCCGCACCAGTGGGAAAGCGGCGCGCCCTGGACCTATGCCGTGCACGGCACCGATGTTTCGAAGTACCAGACCTCGATCGACTGGCAGCAGGCCAAGGGCAGTGGCATTTCCTTCGCCTTCATCAAGGCGACCGAGGGCGGCGACCGTGTCGACGACTATTTCGCCGAGCACTGGCGCGAGACCAAGTCCGCCGGCGTGCCGCGCGGCGCCTATCATTTCTACTATTTCTGCCGCCCCGCCGCCGAGCAGGCGCGCTGGTACATCGACAATGTACCGAGAGAAGGCTCGGCCCTGCCGCCGATCCTCGACATGGAATGGAACCCGCAGTCGCCGAGCTGCAAGCTTCGTCCGCCTGCCGCCACGGTGCGCAGCGAGATGAAGATCTTCCTCGAAATGGTCGAGAAGCACTATGGCAAGAAGCCGATCATTTACACCTCGATCGACTTCTTCGACGACAACAACCTGTCGACCTTCCGCGGCTATCCCTACTGGCTGCGTTCGGTCGCCGGCCACCCGACGTCGCGATATGGCAGCCACCCTTTCACCTTCTGGCAATACACTGGCACAGGTGTCGTGCCCGGCATCAGGGGCGACGCCGACATCAACGTCTTCAACGGCAGCGAAGCCAGCTGGAAGAAGTGGCTCGCTGCCAACACCAGATAGCCCGGACTGCACCACCGGGCTGCATATTCGCATGGCAGATGCGACAAGAAGAGGGGGTGCGGCCCTCGCCCCGGTTCTGTAGAAGGCGCGGCAAGACATTGAGCTGGCCGTCTGCCTGTTTTCGCCGTTCCGCGAAAGCCTGACAGGCCAAGCAGGAGAGCTGCCCATGAAACTGCTGAGCAAGGCGCTGGTCGCCGCCCTTTTCGCCACCGCCGCAATGCCGGCAATTGCCCAGGATACCGCTGCGGTGCCGCAAGGCGCTCCGGTAGTCACCTCGGAATGCGGCGACGATTTCGCCACCTGGAAGCAGAACCTCGCCAATGAGGCGCGCACCACAGGCGTCGGCGAAAAGGGCCTCTCGGCTCTGGCAAACGCCGGCCTCGATCCCAAGGTGTTGGAGCGCGACCGCGCCCAGGGCGTGTTCGCCCAGACCTTTACACAATTCTCCGAGCGCATGATCAGCGATTACCGGCTGAAGCACGGTGCAGCCAACCTGCAGAAATACGGCCAGTACTTCACCATCGCTGAGCAGGACTACGGCGTGCCCGGTCCGGTGATTGCCGCCTTCTGGGCGCTGGAAACCGATTTCGGCGCGGTGCAGGGCAAATTCAACTCGCTCAACGCACTCGTCACGCTGGCGCATGATTGCCGACGGCCCGATCTGTTCCGGCCGCAGGTGATCCCGCTGCTGACCCTGATCGACCGTAACGTCCTGCCCGCCGACGTCCAGGGTGCCTGGGCCGGCGAAATCGGCCAGACCCAGATCCTGCCGTCGGATTACCTGGCGCGCGGCGTCGATGGCGACGGCGACGGCATCGTCGACCTGCGCAATACCCCGGCCGACGTCATCCTGACCACCGGCAAGAAGATCCAGTCGCGCGGCTGGAAGCGTGGCGAGCCATGGATCGAAGAGGTTCGCGTGCCAGCCGAAATGGCCTGGGAAGAAACCGGCCGCACCAACAAGCAGCCGCTCGCCAGATGGGCGGCGATGGGCGTCACCATGCGCGACGGAACCCCGATCAAGGACAATGGCCTCAAGGCCGGCATCGTGCTGCCGATGGGCCGCAAGGGCCCGGCCTTCCTGACCTACGACAACTACGACGTCTATCTCGAGTGGAACCAGTCGGCGACCTACACGCTGACCGCGGCACACCTTGCTGCCCGTCTCGCCGGCCAGCCGGCCTTCGACCGCGGCAATCCCGACGCCGGCCTGACAGGCGACGCGATGAAGGCCCTGCAGCAGAAGCTTCACGACAAGGGCTACGACGTCGGCGGCATCGACGGCATTCTAGGCACCAACACCCGCGAAGCCATCCGCCAGGAACAGATGCGGCTCAAGCTACCCGTCGACGGCTGGCCGACCGACGAGTTGCTGGCGAACCTGTGAGGGAGTAGCGAGTAGGCATTTCACCTGCTTCCCTATTCGCCACTCCCTATTCGCTCTCTAAAACAACGATGCCGCGTCGTGATGGGCCGGCTTCCAGCCAAGTTCGCTGCGCGCCTTCTCGCCGCTCAGCCGCTGGCTGATGGCGTAGCCGCGCGCCCATTCACCGAGCCGTTCCGCAGCCTCGTCGACGCTGGCGGTACGCAGTTCGGGACGGTCCGCACCAAGGTAATCCGCCACGCCTGATATGATTGCGCCGACGGTCATGCCTGGTATGGCCGAGCCGTTGTATGCCGAACCAGGCCGCGCTTGTTCCATGGCCCGCAGATACAGGTCCGCCAGGTCGGCGGCATGGACCAGGGGCCAGACGACCTCGGGCGAGCCGATGACATCGACACCACGACCGTCGCGCAGTGCATCCATGAACGACGAAAACACGCCGCCCTCGCTGGAATAAACCATCGCGGGGTGGATGACGACGCCTTCGACTTCCGGCGCGTCCAGCACGCGTTGCATGTTGTCGATCATCCAGCCGAAGGCCGGCAGCGGGGCGAAGGGGCTTTCTTCGGTGGCCACCTGCTCTCCTGTTGCCCCGAACAGCCAGCAGCCGCCGGTGTAGACGAAGCGAGGCTGCTTCGGCATCGCGCCGAGCACCGGCAGCAGCGCATCGAGCAGTGCCGCCTCGACCTCACCCATGTCGTCGCCGAAATCGGCGGCGGCGTGGATCACGGCGTCAACGGGCGTTAGCTTGCCGACCCATTCCGTAGGCTTGCGCAGATCGCCGAGCAGCGGCATCGCGCCTGCCGCCTCGATACGTTCAGCCGACGCTTGTGAACGCGCGAGGCCGGTCACCTCATGCCCCCCCTCGATCAAACGCTGCAGGACATGGCGACCGATGAAACCGGTGCCACCGAGGAGGAAGACGTGCATGGGAAGGCCTTAGGTGAGTAGTGAGTAACAGGTAGATCGGAGTCCTCACGCCGCGATTCAAGCCGCGTTTCCTCACTATTTCCTGCTCGCTATTCGCTATTAGCTTCGTTCATCACTCCGCCGCCATCGTCTCGAGGCTCGCAAACCCCTGTGGCGCGTCGCCCTCGTCGAACGGCGTGGTCACCTCGACAAAGGTGTCGGGATAAAAGCCGTTGAAGCGGGTCCTGAGCGACAGCGAATACGCCCCGATATGGCCGATCTCGATCCAGTCGCCGGTGTCGATGGTCTCGGGCAGCCAGAACGGCCTGGAGAGGATGTCGACGGAATCGCAGGTCGCGCCACAGACCTTGAACGGCACGATCTTGTCGGCATCGCCGTTGCGGGTACGGATCGCCGGATCCGGGATGAAGCGCGCCGGCAAGGTGATCTTGCCGGTCCATGAATCCGACAGCGACGCCCAGATGCCGTCGTTGATATAGAGCCGCCTGCCCTTGCGCAGCAGCACCCGCACGATCAGCGACAGGCAGCGCGCCACGATCACACGCCCCGGTTCGGCGACGAGCGGCATTTCGTCGAAATTGTATTCCTTCAGGTCGCCGCGAAAGCGCGACATGATCTGGCCGATCGAAGGCATAACCGGCTTCTTGGAGTTGGGGTCGTGGCCGTATTCGGCCGGAAAGCCACCACCAACGTCGAGCCCGGCGAGATCGAAGCTGACGCGATTGCGCACCCAGTCGACCGAAGCCAATGCCCGCTCATAGGTGTCGGGGTCTTCGATCTGGGAGCCGACATGGAAGCACAGGCCGACCTTGTAGCCGTAGCGGTTGAGCCGCTCGCAAAGCTCGACCGCATTGGCAGGCCCCGCGCCGAACTTCTTTGACAGCTCATACGCAGCCGAGCCCTTGGTCTGGACGCGCACGAACACAGTGATCGCGCCCGGGTCGATGTCGAGCGCGCGCACGACACGGGTCAGCTTGTTGATCTCGTCCTCGTGGTCGACCGCGATCACCCTGATGCCGTAGGTCTCCAGTGCCAGCCGGATGTCCGACTGCGCCTTGACCGGATGCATGTAGATCATCTCGGCTTCGGCGGAGACCTCCCTGACCGCCGCGAACTCGCCGGGCGAAGCCACGTCGAACATGGTCACGCCGGCCTCGACAAGCGCCTTGAGCACGATCAGTTCGCCATTGGTCTTGACCGCATAGGCGGTCCTGCCGGGAAACATCTCCATGAAGGCACGGGCGTCGGTCTTCAGCACTTCCGGCCGGAAGCAGTAGACCGGGGCATCGGGGCGAAGAGCGAGAGCGGCCTCGCGTGCATTTTCGAATCGCTGCATGGAAGCTCCTCGTTTGCCGGCCGAAATCTAAACCAAGCGGACAGCGATGCAACCCGAGCGCGTTTGGCAGCAGGAGCGTTGCGTCACCCAATGGAATCGGGTGGCCCTACCCGAGAATCGCGCGTAGCTGTCGAATGTGACAAAGCGAAGAAGGAAGCGGACATGAGTGCACGCGATTGGGCAAGGCTGCTGCTTCTGGGCCTCATCTGGGGCGGATCGTTCTTTTGCGTTCATATCGCCGTCGCCGAGATCGCGCCGCTCAAGCTCGTCCTGTTTAGGGTGCTGATCGCCGGCGTGGCACTGCACCTGTTTTTGCTGTTGCGAGGCCCCTCCTTCCGCCTCGCTTTGCCCCATGCCGGCATCCTGTTTGGCCTTGCGGTGCTGAACAACGTCATCCCGTTTACACTGATCTGCCTTGGCCAGACCGAGATCGGCGCCGGCCTCGCCTCCGTGCTCAACGCCACCACGCCGTTCTGGACGCTGATCGTCGCCAACGTGCTGACCAGCGACGAAAAGCTGAACTGGAACAAGCTCGCCGGCACGGCACTCGGCATCGCGGGCACCGCCATCATGGTCGGCCCCGGCATCGTCGCCGGTCTCGGCGGTCCGGTCTGGGCAAAGTTCGCGCTTGTCGGCGCCTCGCTGTCCTATGCCTTCGCGCTGATGGTGGCGCGACGCCTCAGGGGCGTGCCGCCGGCGATCATCGCCACCGGCCAGCTGACGGCCTCCAGCATCATCATGGTGCCGATCGTACTGGCGGTATACGGCACGTCTGGCCTGTTTGCGGCCAGCGCCAATGCCTGGCTCGCCACCTTCGCGCTGGCGCTCATCGCCACCGCTTTCGCCTACATCCTGTTTTTCAAGCTGGTGGCATCGGCCGGCGCCACCAACACCTCGCTGGTCACCCTGATCGTGCCGGCGAGCGCGATGCTTTTGTCGGTGAGTTTCCTTGGCGAGCGACTCGAAGCGTTCGAACTCGGCGGCATGGCGCTCATCGCGCTCGGGCTTGTCACCATCGACGGACGCCTGTTCAGGCGGCGCCAGCCGGCGGGAGCGTGACCGCGAAACCAGACCTGTGGTCGGAGTGGTGATGCATAAGTCGGGATTGCTGCACTGCCCAGTTGCCCGCCCAGCGAGCCGCGTGGCGCTGTCGCGGCTAATCGATTAGCCACAATTTCTCCACAACCGTGACGACCGCTTTTGGCGAGTAATTCCAAAGACTAAGATCGGAGAATGCGTCGCATTTTCCACAATCTTGTCGCAATGCAGCACATTTTTCGCTTGTGTGTGACCGAAATGACCCTAGATTCCGGCCTGTGGCTTGCGCAGAGGAGGCTATGCATGGGACTGACTAGGTCAATCAATGCACTCATGATTTGCGCCGCGTTTGCATTCATCGGCGCGCTCATCGTTGGAGTTCTTCCATAAAAGGCCGCTAAGACGGCGGAAGACGATAGCACCTCTAAGGTGGAAAGCTTCGAAAAGGCCGGGATCACCCTCCCGGCCTTTTTGGTTTTTCAGAGTAGGCTATGGCGCGCTCAGGCTGCGGCCGCCCCCTGCACCAGCGGCTGCGGCCGGATGCCGATCATGTGGCATACCGCAACCACCAGGTCGGCGCGGTTCATCGTGTAAAAGTGGAAATCACCGACACCGCGCTCGACGAGGTCGAGCACCTGTTCGACCGCCACGGCAGACGCCACCAGCGCATGCGTCTGCGGGTCCTTGTCGAGGCCCTCGAAACGCTCTGCCAGCCAGCCCGGCACATGGGCGCCGCAGCGCGAGGCGAAATTGGCGACCTGGCCAAAACTGTGGATCGGCAGGATACCCGGCACGATCGGAATATAGATGCCGGCCTTGCGGGCGCGCTCGACGTAGCGCTCGTAGAGATCGTTGTCGAAGAAGAACTGGGTCACGGCCCGCGTCGCGCCCTGGTCGACCTTGCGCTTCAGCATGTCGAAATCCGTTGCGAAATCAGGGCTTTCCGGGTGCTTTTCAGGGTAGGCCGAGACCGAGATGTCGAAATCGCCCTGCGCCTTCAGCGCACCGACGAGCTCAGCACCATTGGCATAGCCGCCGGGATGCGGCTGGTAGGCCGCGCCCACGCCTTCCTTGGGGTCGCCGCGCAGCGCCACGAAGCGCTTCACACCCATGGCGGCGAACTCGGCGATCACCTGGTCGACCTCCTCGCGGGTCGCATCGACGCAGGTCATGTGCGCGGCGGGCGTCAGCGTCGATTCCTGCAGGATGCGCTTGACGGTACGGGCGGTGCGCTCGCGCGTCGAGCCGCCAGCACCGTAGGTCACCGAGACGAATTGCGGGCGAAGCGGCTCGAGCCTGGTCACGGTTTCCCAGAGGCGCGCTTCCATATCGTCGTTCTTGGGCGGGAAGAACTCGAAGGAAACACGGATCTTGTTGCCGATGTCGGAACGCCTGGAGAGCGGAAATTGGTTCATCAGGCAGTTTCCCTTTGGGCTTGCAATTCAGGATTGGGATCAGCGACCAGCAGGCGCTTGTCACGCGCAAGCCACAGCTTGACCGTGAGGCTTGCCTTGGTCGACGAGCGCGGTTCGAATTCCTGGGTCTCCTCGAGTTCCAGCCCGGCCTCGGACAGCCAGTCCTCGATCTGCCGGTCGGAGAAGCCAAGGCGCGCATGCGCATGCTCGGAGCGCAGGAAGTCGAGCCCGTGCGGGGCGAAGTCGACGATCACAATCCGCCCCGCCGGACGCAGCAGGCGCGCAGCCTCCTGGATGGCGCGGGCCGGATCGTCGAGATAGTGCAGAACCTGATGGATGGTGACGAGGTCGAAGGCGTCGCGCTCGACCGGCGGCGAAAAAATGTCGCCCTGGCGCACCTGGGCGTTGGCGACACCGGCCTTGTCGAGATTGGCGCGGGCGACCGCCAGCATCTCGCGCGACTGGTCGATGCCGACACCGCGACGATAGAGCGGGGCAAAGATCTCAAGCAGGCGGCCGGTGCCGGTGCCGAGGTCGAGCATCGACTGGAACGACCGCTTGCCAACGAGCTTGACCAGTGCTGCCTCAACGGCGCGATCGGGCGCGTGCAGCGAACGCAACTCGTCCCAGCTCGCGGCATTGGCGCTGAAATAGCGGGCCGCGCGCTCCTGACGCTTGTGCTTGACGTCGCCGAGACGCTCGAAATCGCGCACCACCTGGCTGTCGGAGGTATCGATGCTTGACACCAGCCCCTGCACGAAGCCGCGCGCCTGATCGGCATCGGAGAGGCGGAAAAAGGCCCACGAGCCTTCCTGGTAGCGGTCGATCAGGCCGGCCTCGAGCAACAGCTTGAGATGGCGCGACACGCGCGGCTGCGACTGGCCGAGGATGTCGGTCAGATCCGATACGGTCAGGTCGCCGCGCGAAAGCAGCGTCAGGATGCGAAGGCGGCTGGATTCGGCTGCCGCCTTCAAGGTATCTACCATGGTGTCGAGCGTCACATGCATCGGCTTTGGTTCTCGCCAAAAGACATAAACATATCTTTATGTGACGAAGCTGAGGATTGCAACGCCCAATGTCGCATGCGGGCAAGAAAATGGCGCGACCGTGGGAGGTGCCGATGCAGATGTTCGAACAGCGCGAGGGCGAGATAGCGCTGGCAGGCGATCCAGCAGCGCAGTCGTCCGACGCCGGCCTCGCCTATATCGGCCGCATCGCTTCGCCCTGGAAGCTGCGCGAGGACTGCCCCAAAAACATGAATGCCGCGCGTGAGCGTGGCGGCGGCGCGTTCGTTATTGTCGACGCACCTTACCGGCCAGGCCTTGCCGGTCTCGCCGGCTTCAGCCATGTCGTCGTGCTCTCCTGGTTCGAACAGGCGCCGCGGAATCTGATTGTCCAGAAGCCGCGCCATGCCTCTGACGCAAAAGGTGTTTTTGCCCTGCGCTCGCCTGCCCGGCCGAACCCGATCGGGCTGCATGTCGCGGGCATCGTGTCGCTCGATTTCGAGGCCGGGCGCATCGAGCTGGATGCCATCGACGCGCTCGACGGCACGCCGGTCATCGACCTCAAGCCCTACTTCGCCTCGGTCGACGCCTTTCCTGATGCCAGCCGTCCGGGCAAGGACGCCTGAGCATGGTTGCCCCCACCGGCCGCCGCCGTGCCGTCGCCAAGGCGCTGACCGCGCTGCTGCCGCTGGCGCCCTACGCCGACATCGAGACGATCAGGACCGAAGCGCTGGCCGTGCATATGAAAACGCTGCCGCCATCGATCGCGGTGTGGCTGGCGACCGTCGCCCATGTCCGCCATGCCCATACCGACTACGACAAGCTCCTGTCCGAAGGTTATGACCGCGACTCCGCGCGTTTCTTCGTTATCGACCAGACCAACACCACTCTGACCCGCTGGCGCGCCACCCGCCTGCTCGATCCCGACGACGAGGAGGGATGATGGACAAGCCGCGCAGCACCGCCCAGCCGCTGGACGATCTCGACCGCCGCATCCTGGCCGTGATGCAGCAAGACAACCGGCTGTCCTTTGCCGATCTGGCCGAGCGGGTCGGATCGTCGGCAGCCTCCTGCGTGCGCCGGGTCAAGCGGCTGCGCGATGCCGGCGTCATCCTTGCCGACATCACTCTCGTCGACCCCAGGGCCGTCGGCAAATCGCTGACGGCGGTGATCAACATCGAACTGGAAGCCGAGCGGCGCGACCTCGTCGACGCGTTCAAGCGGCAGATGCGTGACGCGCCCGAAGTCACCCAGTGCTACATGGTCACGGGCGAGGCCGATTTCGTCGTCGTCGTGACCGTCGAGGACATCACGGCTTTCGAGGCCTTCACGCAGAAATGGCTCTACGCCAATCCGAACCTGCGCAAGTTCCGCTCGATGATCATGCTCGACCGCGTCAAGTTCGAACCGCGCGTCGCGGTCTAGCTCCGAGCCTGTCGCACGGTGGTCGCTGTCGGAGAGAAAGCAGTTGCTTCACCGAAGCCCGAATTTTGATCGGTTCGCCTCATCTGGCCCGGCATTTTGACTGAAATGGCGCATCGCTAGCGGGCAAATTCTCCCCGAAAGTCCGGAAAGCGGAGAGGAACCATGGATCTCGCACCAAAACAATTGCCTGCACTCGCAAGCCGCCACGTCGACCCGCATTCCTATCCCTCAGGTGTTGCCTTCCTCGACGGCCAATATGTGCCGATGTCGGAGGCGAAGATTTCGGTGCTCGACTGGGGCTTCCTGCATTCCGACGCGACTTACGACACCGTCCATGTCTGGAACGGCGCCTTCTTCCGCCTCGACCTGCACATAGAGCGCTTCTTTGGCGGGCTTGAGCGGCTGCGCATGTCGATCCCCTTCGACCGGGCAGGCGTCACCCAGGTCCTGCACAACTGCGTAGCACTTTCGGGTCATCGCGCGGCCTATGTCGAGATGCTGTGTACCCGCGGCGCTTCGCCGACCTTCAGCCGCGACCCACGCGACGCCATCAACCGCTTCATGGCGTTTGCAGTGCAGTTCGGTTCGGTCGCCAACCCCGAACAGCTCGAGCGCGGCCTGCACGTTTCGATAAGCCAGCGCATGCGCATCCCTCCGGTCTCGATCGATCCCGCCGTCAAGAACTACCACTGGCTCGATCTCGTGCGCGGCCTTTACGACGCCTATGACAACAATGCCGAAACCGCCCTGTTGCTCGACTTCAACGGCAACGTCGCGGAAGGGCCGGGCTTCAATGTCTTCGCCGCAAAGGACGGGCGTCTTTCGACGCCGGCCACCGGCGTCCTGCCAGGCATTACCCGCCGTAGCGTTTTCGACCTCTGTGCCGAGGCCGGCCTTGTCGCCGAAGCCCTTGATGTCAGCGTCGAAGCGCTACTGGGCGCCGACGAGGTGTTCATCACCTCGACCGCCGGCGGCATCATGCCCGTGACGAAGATCGACAGCAAGGCCGTGGGCAACGGCAAGGTCGGCCCGATCACAACCAAGCTGAAGGATGCCTACTGGGCCAAGCACGACGACCCCGCCTGGACGATGCCGGTCGCTTATCCCTGAGCCGCCAAGGTGAGGCTCTACGCCCGGTAAATCCACTGCTCGGGCACACGCACCGACACTTCTTCGCCGGCTGCAATCACGCCCGGCTTCTCGACCCAGCCGACAAGCCCGCGCAGGCGGCGCGACACCTTGGGAAACAGCAGCGAGCCGGCATCGTGGTCGGTCATGCCGGCATGCTCGGCGATCGAGCGGCCGGCGACCCGGCAGGGCGCGTTCTGGCCATCGATCTTGATCGTCACGCCGCCCTTGAAGAACAGCATGGTGCCAGCCGGCAGCATCGACAGCATCGGCACGCCATCGAGCGTAAGGTTGGCGCCGATCCATTCCGGCTTGATCTCGGCCAGCCCCATGCGTTCGGCGACGATCGCCATCTCGTCGGGCGCGATAATCGACAATTGCCGCTCGTTGCGCATCTCGGTGCCACGCGGATACCACGGCTCGCGCCCGCCCGAGCGCCTCGTGTAGCCGGCATGGACGTCGCCGGCGATGCCTTCGAAACCCAGCGGCAGCGTTTCAACCGCCTGGGTGACGAAATGGTCCTCCGGCGCGATGTAGACGCCGGCAACGCGCGCAGCAAGCTTCCGGCCGGCCAGGATTTCAGGTTCGCCCTCGCGGTGCATGATCGGATCGAGCATCTTTGGCCTTTCGGTTTCGGACTGCTGCTTTGAACGGCATGCCAGGCGAAATCCAGACAAAATGCCTGATCCCTATGATCATCCGAAGTGATTGGTCGCGCAACGACCGCTCACATCATCCGGACCAGCGCGCCGCCGATGGAGTAGCCGGCACCGAAGGCGCAGATCAGCCCGTGGTCGCCCGCCTTCATGTCCTCGTGATTTTCCTTGAGCGCAATGACAGCACCTGCCGCTGCCGTGTTGCCCAGCCGCTCCAGCACCATCGGCGCCTTGTCCTGGTCCGCGTCGTGGCCGAGCGCCAGCTTCAGGATCATCGCGTTCATCCGTGCATTGGCCTGGTGCAACCAGTAGCGCCTGACATCGGACGGCGTCATGCCGTGGTCGGCAAGGAAGGCGGTGATGAAGCGGTGCGCCGCATGCGTCACCTCCTTGAACACCTTGTTGCCGACCTGCTTGATCATGTTGCCCTCCATCTCGACGACGGAGGTGTTTTCCTGGCCGGCACGCAGCAGGAAGCCGAAATTGGTGCGGATGTTGTTGGAGAACTGCGTCCAGTTGCGTGTGTCGAGTATCTCGAAGCGACCCGGACGGGTCTCCTTCGGTGCCAGCGCCTCAACCACCATCGCCACTGAGGCATCACCGAAGATGAAATGTGTTTGCCGGTCGCGGAAATTGAGGTGCCCGGTGATGATCTCGGGCGTGACGATCAGCACGCGCTTCTGCCCGCCCGAGCGCACGAGGTTGTAGGCGACATGCAGGGCAGCCGCCGCCGACGAGCAGCCGAGGCTCATGTCGAAGGCCGCGCCCTCGATGCCAAGCTCTTTCTGGATCTCGATCGAGATCGCCGGATAAGGCCGCTGCTGGTGCGAGGCAGCGCAGATCACCATGTCGATGTCGGCGCCGACAAGCCCGGCATGGTCGAGCGCCTTGCGCGCCGAGGCAACGCCGAATTCGGCCTCGACCGACAAGTCGTCGTCGGCGCGCGGGGCGATGCGCGGGGTCATGCGTTCAGGATCGAGGATACCGTCGAGCGTGTGGACATGCCGGTTCTTCACACCCGAGGCATAGACGATGAATTCGCTGTCCGATTTCTTGATCGGCTCGTGCCCTGCCGCCTCGCGCCTGACATTTTCGATGTCGGCCCAGGCATTGAAGCTTTCGACCAGTTCGTCGTTGCTGATCGAGGCCGCGGGGATTTCAACGCCGATGCCACTGATGATAACGCGATGCATACTACCCGTCCGATGCATGAATTTCCGAAGCATGCCCGACAGCAGTTACGCTTTCGGAAAAATCCATGCCCCAGCGATAAAAATGGAGGTTTGAGGCCCCGACGCGTCCTGTCCCCGCCTCACCGGACTCGCCACCTGGCAGTTTACGTCACATGGAGCCGTTCGAATACGCCCCCGTGCGCCACATGCCCTGATATTCCGCCCTATCCTCGCTGCGCGACCATGAACAGCCGGGGGAAGCGCAGCAGCACCTTGCCGTTGGCGACGGGCGGATAGGCAGCGGCGATCCGCGCCGTGTACGCCACGAGATAGGCCTCGCGCTCGGCCGCATCGAGCGGATCGACAAACGGCTTGAGCCCTGTCCCCTTCACCCATTCAACGATAGCCGCCACATCGGCCAGCGGGTGGTTGTAGACCGTGTGCCAGATGTCGACCCGCACCGACAGCGGCATGAGCAGGTCGTAGTAGGAGGCGACCGATGGCAGTTTTGCCCGCGTGGCTCCCGCTATCTTGGCGGCGAACGGCACCGCGGCAGCCGTCTCGCGCATCGCCACATGCGACGGCTCGCCAATGTTGTCGGGCATCTGCACCGCAAGGAAGCCGCCAGGCGCCAGCAGCCCCATCAGCCGCGCCAGCACGGCCTGATGGTCCGGCAGCCACTGGAACACGGCGTTGGCGAAGATCACGTCCACCGGTTCATCGGGTGTCCAGTCGCGGGCATTGGCAAGCTGGAAGTCGACGCCGGGCAACCGCTGCCGCGCCTGCTCGATCATGTCGGGCGACGTATCGAAACCCGATATGCGGGCGTCGGGCCAGCGTTCGATCAGCAACTCGGTCGAATTGCCCGGGCCGCAGCCGATGTCGATCACATGCCGCGGCCGCTCCAGTCCAATCTGCGCCAGCAGGTCGCGCGCCGGCCGCGTCCGCTCGTCCTCGAACTTGAGATACTGCGCTGCGGACCAGTCCTTCATGCCGAAACTCCAGAAGCAGTTGCGCAGCGGTTTTCCATCCGGGATTGCGCACAATGAGTGCGAAAACAAAAACGCCCCGTTTCGGGCGGGGCGTTCATGAAGTCGATCAGCGCGTCAGGCGCTTGTGGCTCATCCGGTGCGGGTTGGCCGCATCGGCGCCAAGGCGGCGGATCTTGTCCTTCTCGTATTCCTCGAAGTTGCCTTCGAACCACTCGACATGCGCGTCGCCTTCATAGGCGAGCATGTGGGTAGCCATGCGATCGAGGAACATACGATCGTGGGAGATGATGACGGCGCAACCGGCATAGGCTTCGAGTGCGTCTTCGAGCGCGCCCAGCGTTTCGGTGTCGAGATCGTTGGTCGGTTCGTCGAGGAGCAGGACGTTGCCGCCGTTCTTCAGCATCTTGGCAAGGTGGACGCGGTTGCGCTGACCGCCCGACAGGTTGCCGACGCGCTGCTGCTGGTCGCCGCCGCGGAAGTTGAACGACGAGCAATAGGCGCGGCTGTTCACTTCGTGCTTGCCGAGCTTGATGACTTCGGCACCGCCGGAGATCTCTTCCCAGACCGTCTTGGTCGGGTCGAGCGCATCGCGGCTCTGGTCGACATAGCCGAGCTTGACGGTTTCGCCGACGCGGATCGAACCGCTATCGGGCGTTTCCTGGCCGGTGATCATCCTGAACAGCGTGGTCTTGCCAGCGCCGTTCGGTCCGATGACGCCGACGATGCCGCCGGGCGGCAGCTTGAAGTTCAGGTTTTCGATCAGCAGTTCGTCGCCGTAGCCCTTGTTCACGCTATCGACCTCGATCACCACATTGCCAAGGCGTTCGCCGGCCGGGATGACGATCTGCGTGTCGGTCGGACGGCGCTGATCCGCCTTCTCCACCAGTTCCTCATAGGCCTTGATACGCGCCTTGGACTTGGTCTGGCGTGCCTTGGGCGAGGACGCAATCCACTCGCGCTCGCGCCAGATCGCCTTCTGGCGCGAATCGTCTTCGCGGCCTTCCTGGATCAGGCGCTTTGCCTTGGCGTCGAGATACTTGGTGTAGTTGCCCTCATAGGGGATGCCGCGGCCGCGATCGAGTTCGAGGATCCAGCCAGTGACGTTGTCGAGGAAGTAGCGATCGTGGGTGATGATCAGCACCGAGCCCGGATAGTCGCGCAGGTGCTTTTCAAGCCATGCCGTGGTCTCGGCGTCGAGATGGTTGGTCGGTTCGTCGAGCAGCAGAAGGTCGGGCTGTTCGAGCAGCAGGCGGCACAGCGCGATGCGGCGGCGTTCGCCACCCGACAGCTGGGTCACTTCGGAATCGCCGGGCGGGCACTGCAGCGCGTCCATCGCCATCTCGACCTGCTGTTCCAGGTCCCACAGGTTGAGACGGTCCATCTCGTCCTGCAGCTTGGCGCCCTCGTCGGCGGTCTCGTCCGAGTAGTTCATCATCAGCTCGTTGTAGCGCTCGATGATGGCGGTCTTCTTGGAAACGCCGTCCATGACGTTCTCAAACACAGTCTTGGCCGGGTCGAGATGCGGCTCCTGCGCAAGGTAGCCGACGGTCGCGCCGTCGGCCAGCCAGGCTTCGCCTGACCATTCCTTGTCGAGGCCGGCCATGATCTTGAGCACTGTCGACTTGCCGGCACCGTTGGGGCCGAGGATGCCGATCTTGGCATCTGGGTAAAACGACAGATTGAGATTCTCCAGCACCTTCTTGGTACCGTAGGACTTGGTCAGTCCCGACATGTGATAGATGAACTGGCGTGCCACGCGCGCGTATCCTGCTTCAGGTGAACGGAGATTTGCGCGCTATGTAGGCCATCCTACCCCAAACGGCAAATGCTTTTGGGGCTGATGGTGCGCCGCATACAGCCTTAGGCGACAGGGCGTTTCGCTCCCATGCCGAGCCTTCCGTTTTCGGCGTCGAAATGATCTCCGTTTCCGCAAAGCAAAATTTAACCATATTTGTCCATCCTTTCTCCATCGTTCTGTCGAGTTGGGGACATTCTGGAAATCTCGCACTGCGGCCGTTTGCCGGCCGGAAGACGTTTGCGCGACAACTGGTCTGCTATGCGTTTGAGTAAAGTCGTTCGTCCACAATCCTTGCGCCGTCTGTTGCGCCCGTTTGTCATCGCCTGTGCCGGCACGGCTTTTGCCGGCATGGCCGCGTGGTCGATGGCCGGCATGGTCGCGATGGGCAATGTCAGTGCCTTCGACCCGGTCCATTTTGCGCCGAAGCCACAGGTGCAGGCGGTGACCGTCAAGCAGGCACGCCTGTCGGCCTATGTCAGCACCGACAAGGCGTCGCGGCTCGTCGCCGCGGCCAAGCCGCAAATTTCCGCCAGTGGTGCCAGCCCCGCCGTCACGGCCAGCCTGACCGGCAGCCTGGGCAAATCCGCCCGTCATGCCACCGTCGCGGCTGCCACATCAGCAAACGGCCATGCCGCCCGCTTCGATACCATAGCCAGCCAGGCCGATCTCAGCTCGAACAAACTCGCCAGCCTGTTCTCGGCCAGCTCCATCGAACTGCAACAGCTTGCCGCTGCCACAGCGGACGCCGACGCCGACCAGCCGGTATTGCCCGCTTCGGTCGCAGCACGCCCGACCATTCTGGCTTATGCCGATCCGTCGCCGGGCGGAGCCGCCGACACGGCGCTGTCGACCTTGCTGACCGGCCCTTCCGAAGAGGAACTCGCTGCGGCGCAGGCTGAAGCGGAAGCCGCCGCCCTGCCCGACTATGCCGACACCCCGTCTGCCGGTCCCCGTCCGGAGCTGCGCCCGCAAGCGGCAGCCGTCAGGCCAACCGACGCCGGCAAGGCGGACACCAGCGCGCCAGAGCCCGATGCGCCACGGACGGCCGAAAAACCCGAACCGCAAAAGCCGCAAAAACTTGCCTATGCGCGTCCGGAAATTCCCGAGGACAAGCCGGGCAGCACGCTTGGGCGCTCGCTGCGCAGCCTGTTTGGCGGCAAGACCAAGGCTGGCAACGGCGTTGCCGTCTATGACATCAGTGCCGCCAAGGTCTACATGCCCGATGGCAGCGTGCTCGAGGCACATTCCGGCATCGGCCACATGGCCGACAACCCGCGCTACACCCATGTCAAGATGAACGGACCGACGCCGCCGCACACATACAATCTCAGGATGCGTGAAAAGCGCTTCCATGGCGTCGAGGCTATCCGCATGCTGCCGGTCGACGGCAAGAACAAGTTCGGCCGCGACGGCTTCCTGACCCACAGCTACCTGCTGCGCGGCGGTCGCGAGGAGTCACATGGCTGCGTCGCCTTCGCCGACTACAAGCGCTTCCTTACCGCCTTCAAGCAGGGCAAGGTCAAGCAGATCATCGTCGTGCCGAGCGGCGGACGCGAAAGCTTCCGCCTAGCTTCGAACGGCAAGGCGCTCTGAGACAAATCCGCCCTCAATGCCGCTGGTGGACATGACCGCACGGCTATTTCATAGCTAAGGCCATGAAAACCGAAACCAACCTGCTTCGGATGTCGATCGCCGTGACGTTTGTCGTCGCGCTGTTCGGCATCGTCTTCGGCGTCCTCAGCGGCTCGTTCTCGATCGCCTTCGACGGTGCCTATTCGCTCGCCGATGCGACGATGACCATCCTGGCGCTGATCGTCGCTCGCCTGATCACCAGCAACGCCAATCACAACCGCCGGCTGCACAAGCGCTTTTCCTTCGGCTTCTGGCACCTTGAGCCGATCGTGCTCGGCCTGAACGGCATCGTCCTGATCAGCGTGTCCTGCTATGCGCTGATCAACGCCGTGGCCAATCTGCTCGCCGGCGGACACCACCTCGAATTCGACTACGCCATCATCTACGCGGCCGTGACCCTTGCGGCCTGCCTGACCATGGCCTTCATCGGCAGCCGCGCCAACCGGACCATTCAGTCCGACTTCGTGCGCCTCGATGTGACCGCCTGGATGATGTCGGGTGGCATCACCGCGGCACTGCTGGTTGCCTTCATCGGCGGCTGGCTGGTCGAAGGCACCGAACTTGCCTGGACGGCACCGTATGTCGACCCCGCCGTGCTGGCGCTTGTCTGCATGGTGATCATCCCGATGCCCATCGGCACGGTCCGCCAGGCCTTCTCCGACATTTTGTTGATCACACCGGAAACGCTGAAGGCGCATGTCGACGAGGTTGCGCGGGCAACCGTGAAGAAACACGGCTTCGTTTCCTATCGCGCCTATGTCGCCAAGGTTGGGCGCCTGATGCAGGTCGAGCTGTATTTCATCGTGCCGCCCGGCCTGCCTGCCAAGACCATCGAGGAATGGGATGCCTTGCGCAACGAGATCGGCGACGCGCTTGGCGATGAAGGTCCCGACCGCTGGCTGACGATCGCCTTCACCGCCGACCAGGAATGGGCGGAGTAGCTAGAGCATGATCCCGAAAAGTGGAAACCGGTTTTCGGAAAAGATCATGTTCCAACAACGAGGCTCCACCGCTACACCTTGATACGCCAGCCGGTCCTGAAGATCCACCACACGGCTGCAAGGCAGGCGGCCAGGAACACCAACGTCATGCCCAGGCTGATACCTACATTGACGTCCGATACGCCGAAGAAGCTCCAGCGGAAGCCGCTGACCAGGTAGACCACCGGGTTGAACAGCGACACCGTGCGCCAGAACGGCGGCAGCATGTCGATGGAGTAGAAGCTGCCACCCAGGAAGGTCAGCGGGGTGATGATCAGCAGCGGCACCAGCTGCAGCTGCTCGAAACTGCGCGCCCAGATGCCGATAATGAAGCCGAACAGGCTGAAGGTCACTGCCGTCAGCACCAAAAACAGCAGCATCCAGACTGGATGCTGGACCTGCAGCGGCACGAACAGCGCCGCGGTCGCCAGGATGATCAACCCGAGGATGATCGACTTGGACGCCGCCGCCCCGACATAGGCGATGACGATCTCCAGATACGACACCGGTGCTGACAAAAGCTCGTAGATGGTGCCGACGAATTTCGGGAAATAGATGCCGAACGAGGCGTTGGAGATGCTCTGGGTCAGAAGCGACAGCATGACCAGGCCGGGCACGATGAAGGCGCCGTAGCTGATGCCGTTGATCTCGCTGATGCGCGAGCCGATGGCAGCGCCAAAGACGACAAAATAGAGCGAGGTCGAGATGACGGGCGAAACGATGCTTTGCAGCAGCGTGCGCCAGGTGCGCGCCATTTCAAACAGATAGATTGCGCGGATCGCGTAAAAATTCATCGCCGTTCACTCACCAGATTGACGAAAATCTCTTCAAGCGAGCTCTGCTTGGTCTGCAGGTCGCGGAAGCGGATTCCGGCGTCGTTGAGGTCCTTGAGCAGTGCCGTGATGCCAGTCCGCTCGCCTTGGGTGTCGTAGGTGTAGACGAGCTCGTTGCCGTCTTCGGACAGTTCGAGCCCATGGCTTGAGAGTGCCTGCGGCACCTGCTCCAGCGGCTGCTGCAGCTGCAGCGTCAGCTGCTTGCGGCCAAGCTTGCGCATCAGCTCGGCCTTGTCCTCGACCAGGATGATCTCGCCATGGCTGATGACGCCGACGCGGTCGGCCATCTGCTCGGCTTCCTCGATGTAGTGCGTGGTCAGTATGATGGTGACGCCGGTTTCGCGCAGCAGACGCACCACCTCCCACATGTCACGCCTCAGCTCGACATCGACGCCGGCTGTCGGCTCGTCGAGGAACAGGATCTGCGGTTCGTGCGACAGCGCCTTGGCGATCATCACCCGGCGCTTCATGCCGCCCGACAGCGTGATGATCTTGCTGTCCTTCTTGTCCCACAGCGACAGGTCCTTGAGGATCTTTTCGATGTGGGCCGGATTGGCCGGCTTGCCGAACAGGCCGCGGCTGAAGCTGACAGTCGCCCACACCGTCTCGAAGGCGTCGGTGGTCAGCTCCTGCGGCACCAGGCCGATCAGGGTGCGCGCCGCGCGATAGTCGCGAACGATGTCGTGGCCATCGGCAAGCACTGTGCCAGAGGTCGGATTGACGATGCCGCAGATGACGCTGATCAGCGTCGTCTTGCCGGCCCCGTTGGGCCCGAGCAGCGCAAAGATCTCGCCGCGGCGAATATCCAGGTTGATGTCCTTCAGCGCCGAAAAGCCCGACGCATAGGTCTTGGAAAGATTGGAAACGGAAATAATCGGCTGCATGACGATCATCACTTCAGCTGGGAATGAGAAGGAAAGACGCAAAAAATGCCGGCGGGGGCGGCCGGTTCTGAGGTTAGCGGAATATATGGGCTGACACCCGTCGAACAAGGGTCGTGGTGACACCTCCTGACATTGTCCCTGTGCACCGCCGTCAGCCGGCCTTGACGGGCGCACCGCACTTCCCCAACAGTCCGCCCAGGGGGAGACTGCAATGCCGTTCGACACCACAACCACGCTTGCCTCTCCGACCGGGGCAAAACTCAATCTCTACTTCAGGCGCGCCGACGCCCCTGCCCGCGCCGTTGTCCAGATCAATCACGGCCTCGCCGAGCATGGTGCGCGCTACGCCCGTTTCGCCGATTTCCTGGCCGCGCGGGGCTGTCATGTATATGCACACGACCATCGCGGCCATGGCGCGACCACGGCCGCCGATGCGCCCAGGGGCCGTTTCGCCGGCAAGAACGGCCTGGAAATCGTGGTCGCCGATATCGCCGCGATACATGACCACATCGCCGAACAGCATCCTGGCCTGCCGGTGATCATCTTCGGTCATTCGATGGGCGGGCTGATGGCGCTCAACTTCGTCTTGCGTCACTCCGAGCGCGTTGCCGCCGCCGCCATCTGGAACGCCAATTTTTCCGCCGGCATCCTCGGTCGGCTGGCCCAGGCTATCCTCGCCTTCGAGCGCTTCCGGCTCGGCTCGGACGTGCCCTCCCGCATGCTGCCGAAGCTGACCTTCGGCGATTGGGCCAAGAAGATCCCCAACCGACGCACCGAATTCGACTGGCTATCGCGCGATGTCTCAGAGGTCGACGCCTATGTCGCCGACCCGCTCTGTGGCTGGGATGCTTCAGTGTCGATGTGGATCAATGTCTTCGACCTCGTCTTCGCCGGTGCCAATGACGGTAACTTCGCCAAGGTGCGCAAGGATTTGCCGTTCAATCTCGTCGGCGGCCAGCGCGACCCCGCAACCGATGGCGGCAAGGCCGTCGAGGCGCTGGCGGCACGCATGCGCCGGATGGGCTTTTCGAATCTCGTTTCAAAGGTTTACGCCGAGACCCGCCACGAAAGCCTGAACGAGATCAACCGCGACGCCGTGATGGCCGATTTCGGCGCCTGGCTTGACCGGACGCTTCCCCGGTGAGCGGCTGGGCTGGCCCAGTGCAACGCTGTGGCGGCAAATCGGGACTCCTGTTAGAGCCAATTGTGTACAATCTGCTGAAATGACCTCTGGTGCCTCATGAATAATCCGCCTCTTCACGGTGTCCGCGTCATCGAACTTGCCCGCATCCTCGCCGGGCCTTGGGCCGGGCAATTGCTGGCTGATCTAGGCGCAGACGTCATCAAGGTCGAGAACCCCGACGGCGGCGACGACACCCGCAAATGGGGCCCGCCCTTCGTTACCTCCCATGACGGTGAAAACCTCTCGGCGGCCTATTATCACTCATGCAACCGCGGCAAGCGCTCGATCGCGGTCGATTTCTCGACGCCTGAAGGCGCCGAGATCGTGCGCAAGCTTGTCGCCGACGCCGATGTTGTAATCGAGAACTTCAAACTCGGCGGCCTCAAGAAATACGGCCTCGACTATGACAGCCTGAAGAAGATCAATCCGAAGCTCGTCTATTGCTCGATCACCGGCTTCGGCCAGGACGGGCCTTATGCCGCCCGCGCCGGCTACGATTTCATCGTCCAGGGCATGTCGGGCCTGATGTCGATCACCGGCCCGGCCGGCGGCGAGCCGCAGAAGGTCGGCGTCGCCGTCACCGACATCTTCACCGGACTCTATTCGGTCATCGCCATCCAGGCAGCGCTGCGCCACGCCGAGGCCACCGGCCAGGGCCAGCATGTCGACATGGCCTTGTTCGACGCCCAGATGTCGGTGCTCGCCAACCAGAACCTGAATTACCTGGTCTCGGGCAATTCGCCGGTGCAGATGGGCAACGCCCACCCCAACATCTCGCCCTACGAGGTACTGCCGGTGCGTGACGGGCATTTCATCCTTGCCGTCGGCAATGACGGCCAGTTCCAGAAGTTCTGCGCCATCGTCGGCCTCGAAGCCATCGCCACCGACCCGCTTTTCGCCACCAATTCAGCCCGCGTCGCCAATCGTGTCGCCCTGCGCGAAAAGATCGTCGCAGCCTTGGCCGGCTTCGGCCGCGAGGAGTTGCTGGCAAAGCTCGAAGCGTCAGGTGTGCCTGCAAGCCCGATCAACACCATCGGCCAGGCCTTCGCCGACCCGCAGGCGATCGCGCGCGGCATGCGCATGGACCTCGACGACGGCCACGGCAACAAACTGCCGTCGGTGCGCGCCCCGATGGTCATGTCCGAAACCCCGCTCGCCTATGACCGCCCATCGCCCCGCCTCGGGCAACACACTGCAGAGATCCTTGCCGAACTGGAGAAGCGTGCGAAATGAAGACCGGCGGAAAACTGATCGTCGACGCGCTCGAAGCCAATGGCGTCGACCGCATCTATTGCGTGCCGGGCGAATCCTACCTGGCCGTGCTCGATGCGCTTCATGACTCCAAAATCCAGAGCGTCGTTTGTCGCCAGGAAGGCGGTGCTGCGATGATGGCCGACTGCCATGGCCGCCTGACCGGGAAGCCGGGCATCTGCTTCGTCACCCGCGGCCCCGGCGCCACTAATGCCTCCGCCGGCGTCCACATCGCCATGCAGGATTCGATCCCGATGATCCTGTTCATCGGCCAGGTGGCGAGCCACGCCAAGGAGCGCGAGGCCTTCCAGGAGGTCAATTACCGCCGCTTCTTCGGCGATATCGCCAAATGGGTCGTTGAGATCGACGATGCCGCGCGCATTCCCGAGCTGCTCACCCGCGCCTTTTCGGTGGCGACCTCGGGCCGTCCGGGCCCGGTGGTCATCTCGCTGCCTGAGGACATGCTGACCAGCGAGGTCGAGGCTCCTGCAGTCCTGCCCGCCGTAGCGGTGGAAACCCACCCGGGCGAGGCCGAACTGGACCGGGTCGAAGCGTTGCTCAACGCGGCCAAGCGGCCGTTCGTCATTCTCGGCGGCACGCGCTGGGATCACCGTCTTGCATTCAATGACATCCAGGCGATCGCCGAGAGCTGGTCGCTGCCGGTCGGCGTCTCGTTCCGGCGCCAGATGCTGTTCGATCACCTACACCCCAACTATGCCGGCGACGTCGGCATCGGCATCAACCCAAAACTCGGCGCGCGCATCAAGGACGCCGACCTTGTCCTTTTGATCGGCGGCCGCTTCGGCGAAATGCCTTCGTCCGACTACACCCTGCTCAAGAGCCCCTATCCCGACCAGCAACTGGTGCATGTCCATGCCGACCCTGACGAACTCGGCCGCGTCTATCGGCCGACGATCGCCATCAACGCCTCGCCGGCGACCTTCGTGCGGGCCTTCGCCAGGCGCAAGGGCCCGGCGGCACCAGGCTGGGCCGAGGAGACAAAGAAGGCGCATGCCGACTACCTCGCCTGGTCGACCCCGCCGCTCACCGGCCCCGGCCCCGTCCAGATGGGTCCGATCATGAACTGGCTGGAAAAGATCCTGCCCGAAGACGCGATCCTGACCAATGGCGCCGGCAACTACGCCACCTGGGTGCATCGTTTCCATCGCTTCCGCCGTTACGCCACGCAGGCGGCGCCGACGTCCGGCTCGATGGGCTACGGCACGCCGGCAGCAGTCGCTGCCAAGGGCCTGTTTCCCGACCGCGAGGTCATCGCCTTCGCCGGCGACGGCTGCTTCATGATGAACGGCCAGGAATTCGCCACCGCCGTGCAATACGGCTTGCCGATCATCGTGATCGTCGTCAACAACGGCATCTACGGCACCATCCGCATGCACCAGGAGCGCGAATATCCCGGCCGCGTCGAGGCGACAGACCTCAAGAACCCTGACTTCGCAGCCCTTGCGCGTGCCTATGGCGGACATGGCGAAACGGTGCGCGAGACAGACGAATTCGCGCCCGCCTTCGAACGCGCACGCGCCAGCGGCAAGCCATCGATCATCGAGATCAAGCTCGATCCCGAAGCGATCACGCCGACACGCACGCTGAGCGACATCAGGGACAGGCGCTGAGTATTGCAGCGGGGCTAGGCAAACCTTGCCCCGTACGCGGAGAAAAGGCTTGCCTCCGACAAGTGGACTTGCCCAAGGCGACAAGTGAGACTTGCCGCCGGGGAACAAGTCGAACTTGCCAAGGGACAAGTGGAACTTGCCCCAGGGGACAAGTGCGACTTGCCCCAGGGGACAAGTGCGACTTGCCCCAGGGGACAAGTGCGACTTGCCCCGAGGAAAGGCGCAACCATCGTGGCAAATGGGTGGCTTTGGTGCTATTGAAGCCGCGAATTTCGCCATCCTGTCGTAACCTTCCCCAGGCAAACTGATGATTTCAATCGTCATTCCGTGCAAGAACGAGGCTGAGAACCTGCCGATCCTGGTCGGCGAGGTCCATGCCGCGATGACCGGCCGCGACTACGAGATCATCGTCGTCGACGATGGTTCAACAGACCGCACGCCAGAGGTTCTGGCCGAACTCGCACGCAGCGCCGGCCGCCTGCGCCATGTCAGGCACGACCGTTCCGCTGGCCAGAGTGCGGCCGTCCGCTCGGGCGTTTTCGCCGCCAAGGGCGACATCGTCGTGACCATGGACGGCGATGGCCAGAACGATCCGGCCTACCTGCCCAAGCTCGCCGACGCACTCGTTGCTGCCGGCCCCGCCGTCGGCATCGCCGCCGGCCAGCGCCTCAAGCGCACCGACACCAAGCTCAAGCAGTTGTCCTCGCGCTTTGCCAACGGCCTGCGCGAGATGATTCTGCACGACGGCACCCGCGACTCGGGCTGCGGCCTCAAGGCCTTGCACACCGAGCTGTTCCGCCAGCTGCCATTCTTCGACGGCTGGCATCGCTATTTGCCGGCACTCGCCCTGCGCGAAGGCCGTGGCGTCGTCCATGTCGACGTCGTCGACCGCTCGCGCATCCACGGCAAATCCAACTACGGCATTCTCGATCGCGGCCTGCGCGGCATTCTCGATCTCTTCGGCGTGTGGTGGCTGCGCCGCCGCCGCAAGGTCGTGCCATCAGTCACGGAGCTTGGCCAATGAACCTGATCTCGGACCTCGGCACCTGGCTGCACGACGTCTTCATCGCCCAGTTCGACGGCTGGATCCTGCTCGGCTTCGTTGCCCAGGGCTTCTTCACCATGCGCTTCGTCGTGCAGTGGCTCGCCTCCGAGCGTGCCAAGCGCTCGGTCGTGCCGATCGCCTTCTGGTTCTTCTCGCTCGGCGGCGGCGCCCTGCTTTTGATCTACGCCATCAAGCGCCAGGACCCGGTGTTCATCGCCGGCCAGGGGCTCGGCCTGTTCATCTACATCCGCAATCTCTGGCTGATCGCCAATGAGCGGCGTCTGGCCATGTCCAAGACGGACTGATCACGGGCATGTCGACTTCCGGAATCAAAACCTCCGCAACGTCCCGCAAGACGTTGTCGCCGCTGACTTATCTTCTGCTGGCGCTGCTCGCGCTGTTTGCCTTCGCGCCGGGCACTTCCACCCTGCCGCCGACCGATCGCGACGAGTCGCGCTTCGTTCAGGCAACCAAGCAGATGGTCGAGAGCGGCGACTATGTCGACATCCGTTTCCAGGACGTGCCGCGCTACAAGAAGCCCGCCGGCATCTACTGGCTGCAGTCGACCGCAGTGCTGCTGAGCGGCCAGGATAGTGATGCCCCGATCTGGGTCTACCGGCTGATCTCGGTGCTCGCCGGCACCTTCTCGGTGCTGGCGCTTGCCTTCGTCGGCGACCGCATGTTCGGCCGAACCGCTGGCGTCATATCAGGCCTCGGCATGATGGGCATCCTGATGCTCGGCGTCGAAGCCCGCATCGCCAAGACCGACGCGACCTTGCTCGCCACCGCACTGCTTGCCCAGGCCGCGCTTGCCACCATCTATCTCGGCCACAAGGCCGGCAGGCAGCAGGGTCGTGCCCATTGGTGGTTCTGGGTAGCCCAGGGCCTGTCGATCCTGATCAAGGGACCGGTCATCCCCTTCATGAGCGTGCTGACCATTGCGGCCATCGCCATCTTCGACCGCGACCGCTCGTGGCTGCGCAAGCTGAAGCCCCTCCCAGGCATCCTGCTCACGCTTCTGGTCGCCGCCCCCTGGCTGATCCTGATCACGCTCAAGACCGGCAGCGCATTCTGGCAGGAATCGGTCGGCAAGGACCTGTTGAGCAAGGTTGGCTCCGGTCAGGAGTCGCACGGCTTCCCGCCCGGTTATTATTTCCTGACCTATTCGCTGTTCATGTGGCCCTTCGCGCTTGTCGCGCTCGAAGGTGGTCTCAAGGCGCTCAAGCGCTTCCGTGAGGACCCGCGCCTGTTGTTCTGCCTTGCCTGGTATCTGCCCTACTGGGTGGCCATCGAACTGATCCCGACCAAGCTGCCGCACTATGCCTTGCCGGCCTATCCGGCGATGATCCTGCTGATGGCCTGGGTGCTGACCTCCAAGTCGGCTGCCGGCATCGAGCTTTCGCGCTGGCAGCTGTGGCTGCGCCGCGCCTGCGCCTTCGGAATGTTCGGCATCAGCATTGGCCTGGCCGCCATCGCTCTTGGCATCACGCCCTATTTCCTCGGCGACTTCTCCTGGTGGGGGCTGCTCGCAGCAATACTGGTCCTGATCGCAGCCCGGTATGGCATCGGCGCGCCCGACGGCATGGATCCGGTCAAGCGCATCGCCTTCGCCGCGGCAGCCGCCGCAGCGGTGTTCGGCGTGCTCACCTGGAAGATCCTGCCGCCGCTCAAGCCTTTGTGGCTCAGCCCACAGATATCGGA
Organism: Aminobacter carboxidus; assembly: GCF_014863355.1. Taxonomy (GTDB): domain Bacteria; phylum Pseudomonadota; class Alphaproteobacteria; order Rhizobiales; family Rhizobiaceae; genus Aminobacter; species Aminobacter carboxidus. Next base: position 334,933 of record NZ_JACZEP010000007.1, read on the forward strand.
ACGTTTCGAAACGTTGAAGCCCTGCCCAACTTCAGTGCTGGCTTCCGCGGGTTATGGCGAACCAAGCCTTGTCTTCCTCGCCGGCACCAACACCCAGCTGACCGACGGCAAGGGAGCAGCCGCAGCGCTCGTCGCCGATCCCGCCTGCGCCGTCGCGGTCGTCGCCGAAGTCGAGAGCAAGGCTTTCCTTGCCGCTATTCCGGGCGGTGTGAACGCACTCAGGCAGCGCGGCATCATCGAAGGCATGAACTATTCCAAGGGCGAGCCGCGCACGCTCACCTTCTACACGCTGGCGCAGTAGGCGCGAGCGCCTCCACGCACCCGCTCGTTCCCTTCCGCTGTCCCTCGTGGCTAGTGCTTGGGCTGAACGCAAGGGCGCTTGGCGCATCATTTCCTGTTTGCCCTCGCTCCAGCAGGCAGGTCGCTGTCCAGACAAGGCACGGCTGGATATGGCCACCGGCAGAGCCTCCAACATGCCACCTTCCCACAACCAGGAGAATGGATTGACTGGCATGAACAGACCGACAGCAACGCTCATCGGCTTTTCAGCCATCCTCACATGGTCGTTTCTGGCACTGCTTTCGACCGCCGCGGGACCAATTCCGCCGTTTCGGCTGGCAGCAATGACCTTCCTGCTAGGCGGGCTCGTCGGTGTGTCCAGCTGGATCTTTCGCCCGGGCGCGATCAGGTCGTTGCGGCAGCCATGGCAGGTGTGGGCGCTGGGAACCGCCGGCCTTTGCATCTATCACTGTGCCTATTTCTTTGCGATCCAGTCGGCCCCGCCCATCGAGGCCAGCCTGATCGCCTACCTGTGGCCGCTGTTGATCGTCGTCTTCGCCGCCTTCCTGCCGGGGGAAAAGCTCAGGCTGCATCACATTGCCGGCGTGATCCTCTGACTTGCCGGCGCCATAGTCGTCATCACCAAGGGTGGCAGCGTCGGCCTGGCCGACGGGGTGAAGCCGGGCCACCTCATTGCGCTGTTCTGCGCCTTCGTCAGGGCCGGCTACTCCGTACTTTTCCGCCGCTTCGGCAAGGTGCCCACCGATGTCGTCGCCGGCTACTGCCTTATCACCGCGGCAGTCGCATTTTCGCTCCACCTGGCGCTCGAGACCACCGTCTGGCCCGAAACCACCGCGCAATGGGCTGCAATCGCCATCTTGGGCACAATCCCGCTCGGTACCGGCTTCTACGCCTAGGATTACGGCTGCAAGCACGGCGAGATCATGGTGCTTGGCGCATTGTCATACGCAGCACCGCTGTTTTCAGTAATCGTCTTGCTGGTCGCAGGGTTTGGCGCGTTTCACTGGTCGGTGGCGCTGGCCTGCATCCTCATCACGATCGGCGCCGTCATCGCCGCCAAGGACATGCTGTTCGGCAGGCAGCCTAAGGAAGCAGCGGCGGCGGCCTGACCCTGGCCAACGAAAAAGGGGCGGTTGCCCGCCCCTCTTCCGAAATCAGACCGCAAACTTACTTGATCGCCTTGTCGGTGATCGTTGAAGTCCAGGCGCCGGTGGGCTCCTTGGTAATGATCTTCTGCGCCAGCAGTGCTTCGGCCGTGCGCTTGTAAGCCGCTTCGACCAGCTTGCCATCGGCATTGTCGATCAGCTTGGCCACTTCGCCCATCATGCGCTTCTGGTGGTTTTCGTCCTGGCCACCATTGTCGACGACGATGCCGGCGGCCTCGTCAGGATTGTCGACGGCATACTTCCAGCCCTTCATCGAGGCACGCACGAAACGCACCATCTTGTCTTCGAAGGCCGGGTCCTTGAGCTTGTCTTCCATCGCGTACAGACCGTCCTCGAGCAGGTCGTTGCCCATGGCGGTGTAGTTGAAGACAGTCAGCTCTTCCGGCTTGAAGCCGGCGTCGATCAGCTGCCAGTACTCGTTGTAGGTCATGACCGAGATGCAGTCGGCCTGCTTCTGGATCAGCGGCTGCACGTCAAAGCTCTGCTTCAGCACCGTCACGCCATCGGCACCGCCTTCGGTCTTGAGGCCCAGCTTGTTCATCCAGGCGAAGAACGGGTACTCGTTGCCGAAGAACCAGACGCCCAGCGTCTTGCCCTTGAAATCGGCTTCGGTCTTGACCGGGCCGTCCTTCGGGCAGACCAGCTCCATGCCGGCCTTCTTGTAGGGCTGGGCGATGTTGACCAGGCCAACGCCCTTTTCACGGGCCGCAAGCGCGCCGCCCATCCAGTCGACGATCACGTCGGCACCGCCGCCGGCGATCACCTGCTCGGGCGCGATGTCGGGGCCGCCCGGCTTGATGTCGACGTCCAGGTTTTCCTCGCCGTAGAAACCCTTCTCCTTGGCAACGTAGTAGCCGGCAAACTGCGACTGCGTCACCCATTTGAGCTGCAGCGTCACCTTGTCGGCGGCAAGTGCCGCCTGCGCGGCGGCCAGCGACATCGCTCCCGCCATCAACGATACCATCAGTCTTTTCATCTTCTTTTTTCCCTCTGAAGTTGGACCGCGGCCCCGCCCAAGGAGCTCAGGTCACGCCCGCCCACCACGGACAGACGGATGCCAGAAAGTGGTGGCCCTCTCGATCAGGGCGACCACGCCATAGAAGACGGAACCGGCCAGAGCCGCAACAGCGATCTCCGCCCAGACCATGTCGACATTCATGCGCCCGATCTCGGTCGAGATGCGGAAGCCCATGCCGACAATCGGCGTGCCGAAGAATTCGGCGACGATGGCGCCGATCAGCGCCAGCGTGGAGTTGATCTTCAACGCGTTGAAGATGAAGGGTGCCGCCGCCGGCAGGCGCAGCTTGAACAGCGTCTGCCAGTAGTTGGAGGCATAGGTGCGCATCAGGTCGCGCTCCATATGGCCCGATGCGGTGAGGCCGGCGACGGTGTTCACCAGCATCGGGAAGAAGGTCATGATGATGACCACGGCCGCCTTCGACTGCCATTCGAAGCCGAACCAGATCACCATGATCGGCGCCACGCCGATGATCGGCAGCGCCGACACCATGTTGCCGATGGGCAAGAGCCCGCGGCGCAGGAACGGCACCCGGTCGGCCAGGATCGCCACCACGAAGCCCGAGGCACAGCCGACGAAGTAGCCGAACAGCACCGCCTTAAAGATGGTCTGGCGCACGTCAGCGGCAAGGATCGGCAGCGAATTGCCGATGCGCGCGGCAATGGCGCTTGGCGGCGGCAACAGGATGAACGGAACCCCCGCCCCCCGCGTCACCGCTTCCCAAATGATCAGGATCCATGCGCCGAAGATCGCCGGGATCAGCAGGCGCAGAAACGTCCTGACCTGCTTCGACAGCGGCCTGATGGCCGACAGCAAGGCAACGCAGCGCCAGGCCAGCAGCCAGGCGGCGGCAAGCAGCAGGAAGAACGGCATCCGCGCCATGCCTTCATTGCCGGAGATGTTGGCAATCAGCAGCCATGCAGCCCCATGCGCTCCAATGAAGAGCACGGCAGCACTGGCAAGGCCGGAGAACATGGCGAAGGAGGCCACGGCAGGCAAGGCGATGAGCGCGATGACAAGTGTCGTCGTGCCGCTCGACATCGGCGCTACGGCTTCATTCGCCAGCATCGGCATGGTGGCCATGGCGATGGCGCACAGCACCAGCGCCAGCCCGACTTGCCAGGACGGCTTGGAATTCATCATGCCGGCCGCCCTCCCATCGAACGTTCGACAAGTCTGCCGACGAAGCCGACGAGCACGACCAGCAGTGCCGCCACCACCGAGCCGGCGACGAGTGCCGCCCACATATCGATGGTCTGGCTGTAGTAGGAACCGGCGAGCAGCTTGGCGCCGATGCCAGCGACAGCGCCAGTCGGCAGCTCGCCGACGATGGCGCCGACAAGGCTCGCCGCCACCGCCACCTTCATCGAGGCAAACAGGAATGGCACCGAGGCCGGCACGCGCAGCTTCCAGAAGGTCTGCGACTTGCTGGCATTATAGGTATGCATCAGGTCGAGATGCATGAGATCGGGCGAACGCAGCCCCTTCACCATGCCGACGGCGACCGGAAAGAACGACAGGTAGGTCGAAATCAGCGCCTTGGGGATCAGCCCGGTGACGCCGATGGCCGCCAGCACGACGATGATCATCGGCGCCACAGCAAGGATCGGGATTGTCTGCGAGGCGATGATCCACGGCATCAGCGAGCGGTCGAGCGCAATGACATGGACGATGCCGACGGCGATCAGGATGCCGAGAGCGGTGCCGAAGGTGAAGCCGAGCAGCGTCGACGACAGCGTCACCCACGAATGGTAGACCAGACTGCGCGCGCTGGTGACCTTCCTGAGGAAGGTGTTTTCAAAGAAATTCTGCGCCACCTGGTGCGGTGCGGGCATGGTCGGCTTCGGCTGCGACAGCGTCTTGCCGATGAATTCAACCGTGCCGGGCGTCAAACCTGCCCGCCGGTCGAGATCGCGCTGGAACGGCGCGTTCATGTAGACGGCGAATGCATACCACGCCGCGACAATGACCAGAAGGATGGCGACGACGGGAAAAACCCTGTCTCTGAGGCGATCCATCGCGGCTCAATCCTCGTAGGAATGGCCGGCGCGCAGTCCGTCACGGACACGCGCTGCAATCGCCAGGAATTCCGGGCTCTCGCGGATGTCGAGCGGGCGTTCCGCGGGCAGCGTCGACTCGATGACGTCGGTGACGCGGCCCGGCCTGGGCGACATGACGACGATGCGCGTGGAGAGATAGACGGCTTCGGGGATCGAATGGGTGACGAAGCAGATCGTCTTGTTGGTCTGCCGCCACAGCCTGAGCAGTTGCTCGTTGAGGTGATCGCGCACGATCTCGTCGAGCGCGCCGAACGGTTCGTCCATCAGCAGCAGATCGGCGTCGAAAGCGAGCGCGCGCGCGATAGAGGCACGCTGCTGCATGCCGCCGGAAAGCTGCCAGGGATATTTCTTCTCGAAACCGGTGAGATTGACCAGATCCATGGTGCGCTTGATGCGCGCCTGCTGCTCGGCCTTGGACAGGCCGATGATCTCGAGCGGCAGCCCGACATTGTTTTCGATGGTCCGCCACGGAAATAGCGCTGCCGCCTGGAAGACATAACCATAGGCCCGTGCCTGGCGCGCCTGTTCCGGCGTCATGCCGTTGATCGAGATCGTGCCTTCCGTCGGCTGCTCGAGATCCGCGATCACCCTGAGGAACGTGGTCTTGCCGCAACCCGAAGGCCCGATGAAGGAGACGAACTCACCCTTGTTGATGGTCAGATTGACGTCCGACAGCGCCCGCACCGGGCCGTCATTGGTCTGGAAGGTCAGCCCCAGCTGTCTGGCTTCGACGACTGCGTTTCGCTCGACGCTAGTCGCCGTGGCTTGATTGACTGTCATGAGCATTGCCCGACTTTACCCCACATCATGCCATCCTCTCCGAAGATGAGGAAAGCGTCCACTTGATCAACACTCTTTCCCAGGCGCATGAAACGAGCCGGCCTTCCTTCGCCCTGTTTGGTCAAGCGTAGCCTGAGCCCAGATTGCGATAGACGATGAGCCCCCGGTAAGTAACTCCCGCGATCGCTCCACCGACGAGGCCAGCTGTCGCCAAAGCTATGCTATCTGCGAACGGCATGGACCAGCCTAGAATGAAGTCGCAGACAAGGAGCATCAAAACAATTGTTGCTCCCATCGTGACCCCAAATCCTACAAAACCCAAAACACTCGGAAGCGATCTATCGCGCCCTATCCTGGCCAGCAGAAATACGAGTCCGCCGACAGCTACGCTCGCAGGAATTGTCCAGATAAGTGCCCCCCACATGCTCCAGAAAACCGAACCAGCTACATCCAGCGGAAGTCGGGAGAGTTTGGACAATGAAGAGCTGCTGAATACCTCAACGAGGATCAAGACAACCCCACAGGCCCAGAGCCCTGCAAACACACTTCCAATAAGGGCAAAGAAGGAAAAATGCCCATTGGAGCGCCGCTTGGCGGGAGCACTTTCCGGTTCCATCAAAATGTCCCCGTCATCATCGACCCCACCAAGTCCGATCGCTCACACTCCTGTCGCCGGGATGCCTGTGCGTTCGACCTTGCGCGGTGCGGTGATTTCCTTCCACTGCGACAGCGCCCGGTTGACCGCGGCATGCGGCTCGCGGGCGACGAATTCGCCGTGGCCGGGATGCACCTTGACCTCGTGCTCCTGGATCGCCAGTTCGCCACGCGTGAAGACGAAGCGTGGCAGGCCGGTCACCTCGATGCCCTCGAAGACGTTGTAGTCAATCACCGATTGTTGGCTCTTCGCCGCGATGGTCTTCTTGCGCTTGGGATCCCAGACGATGACGTCGGCGTCCGCTCCTTCGACGATAGCGCCCTTCTTCGGGTACATATTGAGGATCTTGGCGATGTTGGTCGAGGTCACCGCGACGAACTCGTTCATCGTCAGACGGCCGGTGTTGACGCCCTTGGTCCACAAGACAGGCATGCGGTCCTCGAGCCCGCCCGTGCCATTGGGGATCTTGGTGAAATTGCCGACGCCAGTGCGCTTCTGATCCGTGGTGAACGAGCAATGGTCGGTCGCCACCACCTGCAGCGAACCCGCCTGCAGGCCGGCCCACAGCGAGTCCTGATGCTGCTTGTTGCGGAAGGGCGGGCTCATCACCCGGCGCGCCGCGTGGTCCCAGTCCTTGTTGAAATATTCGGTCTCGTCGAGCACCAGATGCTGGATCAGCGGCTCGCCATAGACGCGCATGCCTTTCTGCCGGGCCCGCCGGATCGCTTCATGCGCCTGCTCGCAGGAGGTGTGCACGACATAGAGCGGGCTGCCCACCATGTCGGCGATCATGATTGCGCGGTTGGTCGCCTCGCCCTCGACCTCGGGCGGCCGCGAATAGGCATGCGCCTCGGGACCGTTATTGCCTTCGGCTAGCAGCTTGGCCGACAGCTGGGCGACGACGTCGCCGTTTTCGGCATGCACCAGCGGCAGCGCGCCAAGTTCGGCGCAACGCTTGAACGACGAGTACATCTCGTCGTCGTCGACCATCAGCGCGCCCTTGTAGGCCATGAAGTGCTTGAACGAGGTGATGCCCTTGTCGACGACCTCAGCCATCTCGTTGAACACCTGCTCGCCCCACCAGGTGATCGCCATGTGGAACGAATAGTCGGAACAGGCCTTGGAGGTCTTGTTGTCCCACATCTGCAGCGCTTCGAGCAGCGACTGGCCGGGCGACGGCAGGCAGAAGTCGACGACCATCGTCGTTCCACCGGACAGCGCCGCGCGCGTGCCGCTCTCGAAATCGTCGGCCGAATAGGTGCCCATGAACGGCATTTCGAGATGGGTGTGCGGGTCGATGCCACCGGGCATGATGTAGCAGCCGGTGGCGTCGAACTCGTGGTCGGCGTGCAGGTTCCCGCCGATGGCGACGATCTTGCCATGCTGGATCAGCACGTCGGCCTTCCATGTCCGGTCGGCCGTGACGATGGTGCCATTTCTGATGACTTTGGTCATTCTTCAGTTCCCCTATTCTAGCCGCGCTTCTTTTGAGCGCTTTGGCCGTGTTTCATATCATGTAAAGGCAGACACTCCGCGTAGGCCAAGCGTAAGCCGCCCTTCCCCTCGACGGGAAAGGGCTGCCAGCGCGGCAATGTCGACCCCAAAAGCTCACTCCACGATCTCCGCGGTCTCGACCACGGCATGGAAAAGAACGTCGCAGCCGGCGGCGGCCCATTCGGGATAGATTTCCTCGTCTTCGTTGTGGCTGAGGCCATCGACGCAGGGACAGAAAACCATCGCCGTCGGCGCCACGCGATTGATCCAGCAGGCGTCGTGGCCGGCACCCGAAACGATGTCGCGATGGCTGTAGCCGAGCCGGTCGGCGGCGTCGCGCACGGCCTTGACGCAATCCGTGTCGAAGGCGACCGGGTCGAAATGGCCGACCTGCTCGATCTCATAGGAGATGTCGAGCGCCTCGCAGATCGTGGCGATCCCTTCACGGATACGTCCGTCCATGGCGTCGAGCACTGCCTTCTCCGGCGAGCGAATATCGATGGTGAAGACGGTGCGGCCGGCAATGATGTTGCGCGAGTTCGGATAGACTTCCATGTGGCCTACGGCACCGACGGCGTCGGGCTGGTAGTCCATGGCAATCTCGTGCACCAGCTCGGTCACCCGCGCCATTCCGAGGCCGGCATTGCGGCGCTTGTACATCGGCGTCGAGCCGGTATGCGCTTCCATCCCGGTCAGGGTCACCTGCAGCCACTTCAGACCTTGGCCATGGGTGACGACGCCGATTTCAATCTCTTCGTCTTCGAGGATCGGCCCCTGTTCGATATGCAGTTCGAAGAAGGCCTTCATCTTGCGAGCGCCGACCTTCTCGGTGCCTTTCCAGCCGATGCGCTCCAACTCGTCGCCGAAACTCTTGCCATGCGCATCCTTGCGCGCATAGGCGAAATCCTGCTCAAGCACGCCGGCAAACACGCCCGATGCCAGCATGGCCGGTGCAAAGCGCGTGCCTTCCTCGTTGGTCCAGTTGGTGACGACGATGGGATGCTTCGTCTTGATGCCGAGATCGTTGAGCGAGCGGATGACCTCGAGCCCGCCGAGCACGCCCAGCACGCCGTCGAACTTGCCGCCCGTCGGCTGGGTGTCGAGATGGCTGCCGACATAGACCGGCAGTGCTTCGGGGTCGGTGCCTTCGCGGCGGGCAAACATCGTGCCCATCTCGTCGACGCCCATTTCAAGTCCGGCGGCGTCGCACCAGGTCTTGAAGAGCTTACGGCCCTCGCCGTCCTCGTCGGTCAGGGTCTGGCGGTTGTTGCCGCCGGCAATGCCGGGGCCGATCTTCGCCATCTCCATCAGCGAATCCCACAAACGCTCTGAATTGATTCGGAGATTTTCGCCTGGTGCGGACATGGCTCGGACCCTTATGCTTTCAGTTCGACTTCAACGAACGACATCGGTTTGTCGCCGGCATTGACCACATTGTGCTCGACGCCTTCGTCCCGCCTGTAGGCCAAGCCGGCAGCCATGTCGACACGCCTGACACCGCCTCCCGGCTCCTCCAGCAGGAACGAGCAAGGCGTGACCGTCGTCACGACATAGTCCATGCCATGCCTGTGCCAACGCGTTTCCGCGCCGGGATCGAAATCCCAGCGCGTGACGCGGACCTTGTCGTCGTCGACGAGCACTTCGCTCGTCGCCTGTTGCCGCGCCTGATAGGTCAATCGACCATCCTCAGCACTTCCCGGACATGATCGATCAGTTCGTCGATCTGCCCCTTGGTGATGATCAGCGGCGGCGACAGCGCGATGATGTCGCCAGTGGTGCGGATCAGCGCGCCGCGCTCGTACGCCTTGACGAAGGCCGAGAAGGCACGCTTGGTCGGCGCGCCGGCGATCGGCGATAGCTCGATGGCGCCAATCAGGCCGATGTTGCGGATGTCGATGACATGCGGCTCGCCCTTCAGCGAATGCAGCGCTTCCTCCCAGTACGACGCGAGCTCAGCACCACGGGTCAGCAGCCCCTCTTCCTTGTAGGTGTCGAGGGTGGCGAGTGCCGCGGCCGAGGCGATCGGGTTGCCCGAATAGGTGTAGCCGTGGAAGAACTCGATCATGTGCTCGGGGCCGGTCATGAAGGCGTCATGGATCTCCTTCTTGACGAACACCGCGCCCATCGGGATGACGCCGTTGGAGACACCCTTGGCGGTGGTGATGATGTCGGGGATGACGCCGAAATAGTCGGCCGCAAACGGCGTGCCGAGACGGCCGAACCCGGTGATGACCTCGTCGAAGATCAACAGGATGCCGTGCTTGGTGCAGATGTCGCGCAGCTTCTGCAGATAACCCTTCGGCGGGATCAGCACACCGGTGGAACCGGCGACCGGCTCGACGATGACGGCGGCGATGGTCGAGGCGTCATGCAGCGTGACAATGCGCTCGAGTTCGTCGGCGAGCTCTGCGCCATACTCCGGTTCGCCCTTGGTGAAGGCGTTCTTGGCCGGTAGATGCGTGTGCGGCATGTGGTCGACGCCGGAAAGCAGCGTGCCGAACATCTTGCGGTTGGTGACGATGCCGCCAACCGAGATGCCGCCGAAATTGACGCCGTGATAGCCGCGCTCGCGGCCGATGAGGCGGGTGCGCGCGCCGTCGCCCTTCACGCGGTGATAGGCCAGCGCCATCTTGAGCGCGGTCTCGACCGACTCCGAACCGGAATTGGTAAAGAAGACGTGGTCCATGCCTTCGGGCGCGATGTCGACGAGGCGGTTCGCCAGTTCGAAGACGATCGGATGGCCCATCTGGAACGCAGGCGCGTAATCGAGCTCGGCCGCCTGTTTCTGGATCGCCTCGGTGATCTTGGGCCGGCAGTGGCCGGCATTGACGCACCACAGGCCTGCGGTGCCGTCGAGAATCTTGCGGCCGTCGCTCGACGTGTAATGCATGTCCTTGGCCGCAACCATCATGCGCGGCGCCTGCTTGAACTGCCGGTTCGAGGTGAACGGCATCCAGAATGCGCTGAGATCGTTGGGCGTAACTTTTAGCCTGTCCGACATGACCAAGCTTTCCTTTCTTCCCCGGTTTCGGTACGGCCAACGCTTGGTCTTCGGTGCGTTTTCATGCTACGCAATTTTTTGACCGATTGGACAAACGTTAGCACCGCCGCATTGGCGGTCAAGGGATTACTACCGGAAATGCGGCTTCTGAGGCGCGCTCCACAGGTCGGCAAGAACTGGTCCAGCCGATTGGTCCAGATGGCGTCGGCACCCACCCTCGAATGCGGGACGTGATGACCATGGAAGGCTCAACACCGCGCGGTCGCACCCGCATCCAGAAAGAGAAGCGCGAGGTCATCCTCGAGGCCGCCTTGGAGGTGTTTTCGACCAATGGCTTCCGTGGCTCGACCATCGACCAGATCGCCGAAGCGGCGGGCATGTCGAAGCCCAACCTGCTTTACTATTTCCGCCGTAAGGAAGACATCCACGAGACGCTGATGCACCGGCTGCTCGACACCTGGCTGGCACCGCTGAAGGAGCTCGACAACATCGGCGACCCGATGACCGAACTGCGCAGCTACATCAGGCGCAAGCTCGAGATGGCCCGCGATTTTCCCAGGGAAAGCCGGTTGTTCGCCAACGAAATCCTGCAAGGCGCGCCGCGCATCATGCCGATGCTGGAGGGCGAGTTGAAAGAACTCGTCGACGAAAAGGTCGAAGTCATCAGGGGTTGGATGCGCAACGGCAAGGTCGCCAGGACCGATCCCTGGCACCTGATCTTCGCGATCTGGGCGACGACCCAGCATTACGCCGATTTCGACGTTCAGGTCCGTGCCGTGCTCGGCCCGGACCGTGGTGGCGACGGCCGCTTCGAAGATGCAGCGCGCTTCCTCGAACAGCTCTTCCTCGAAGGGCTGAAACCCAAGGCCGGTTGACCGGCACCAGGCTGCTGCGGCCTACTCTTTGGGAGCCATGAATTCCTGGCGCGACAGCCGGTTGTCGGCGTCTCGGTCGAAGGCTGCGAATGCCCTGTCGACAAGCGAGCGATGATGCCCCTCAAATTCCGAAAAGCTCAGCCGGCCGTCATGGTCGAGATCCATTTGCGCAAACTCGCTGGCACGAATTTCGGTTGGGCTGCCAAGGCTTGGTGCGAAACTTGGCCATGCTTCTTTCCCATACTGCCTGGGGTGGAGAACATGCCGCCTCAGCCAGTTAGGCGTCGATGAAACTCTGTACCACTTCGCTCGCCGGTCTCCCCTCGGAGCGACTGCGGGCCATCAGCGCCTGCTTGGTCTCGTGCGGAATCCTGATTTCCAGGGTTTCGCTTTTCTTGGGAGCTCGGGTCATGGCGCTTCTCATCTTCGCCGTCGGCTTGGCGGCCCGCCGATCAGGACAGGCCGCAGCGTTCATTGAAACATGAGAGGCGTCCCGATGCAGGCGTTTTCGTGTCCGGACACAGCAAGAAACAACATTTGCAGCGATGAAAGCGGTCAGTTCGAAGATGCATCGCGCGCCCTCGAACTGCTTTTCCGTGAGTGCTTTAGGTCAAAAAGCTGAATCAGTTTCTCTGCTGCGGCCGACTCTATTTGCCAGCCGCGATCACCAGCAGGAAACTGCCGGCAAGAGCCACGTTGCTGACCACGCCGTTGATCCGGGAGGCGCGATCCGCACCCTGGTGATCCCAGAAATTGTGAAACATCAGCGTGGCTGCGATCAGGAACGCGATGAGTGCCGCAGCCGCATAGGCGGCGTGGAAACCGACCATCAGCATCAGGCCGGCAACGATCTGCAGCACGATCCCGGCCCACAAGGCCAGGCCTGCCTGCGGCACGCCGCGGGCGGTCATCATGCCCGTCAGCAGTTTGGTATTGGCGATGTTGCGCAGGCCGGCAAAAACGAAAGCGCCGCCAAGCAGCAGCCGGCCGATAACGGCCAATGTCGAAATGTCGAACATGAATCCCCCGTGGCGATCGCCTGCCGGCGATCGCTGCAACTGTCTTCTTGGTTATTGGATCAGGCGGCCTTGGCTTCGGCGACCGGATGAACGGCGTGGAACGTCACGCACAGCCGGTTCCAGGTGTTGATCATGCCAACCGCCATGGTGAGCTTGACCAGTTCATCCCCGGAGAAGTGCTTTTGCCCTTCGACATAGAGTTCGGCCGGAACGCCCGCGTCGGCAATGTTGGTGACCGCTTCGGTCCAGGCAAATGCCATGCGCTCACGTTCGGAAAACAGCGGCGATTCCTTCCATGCAGCGACCAACCACAGGCGCTGCTCGGTCTCGCCGTCGTGCTTGGCCTCGCGGCTGTGCATGTCGACACAATAGGAGCAGCCATTGATCTGTGACGCGCGCAGCTTGATCAGGTGCAGCAGGCCGACTTCAAGCCCGCATTCGTTGATAGCAGTGTTGAGCGCGACCAGAAGCTTCGTCAGCTCGGGTGCGGCGGTGTAGAAATTCAGCCTGGGTGTCATGGCATCTTCCTTTGGTTGATGGGTCTTTGTTTGGAATTCTGCGGCCGCTGGTTCAGCGCCACGAAGGCGCAGCTGGCGGTGACGATGCGCTGGTCTGCGGTGGCGTTGAAATCGGCGACAATGTCGGAGAGCCTGGTCTCGGCGAGTGCCGCGCGATAGGCCCGCTCGGCCTTGAGCATGGCGACATTGATACCGCAGGGCTTTACATAGGCTGATGGGTCGAGCGCATAGCTGCCCTTCTGCCTGATCTCGCCGCAGCGGAACGCCGGCTCCCTGCCCTCGACAGCCAGCACGATGTCGAGCAGCGTGATTTTCTCCGCCACCCGTGCCAGCCGGTAGCCGCCACTCGGCCCCGGCACCGACTCGAGAATCCTTGCCGCCGTCAGCGCCTTGAGATGTTTGAGCAGATAGCTCGGCGACAGCCCAAAGGCCTCGGCCATGGCATTGCCCGGCAGCGTTCCGTCACCGTCGACGCCAGCCAGCATCGCCGCACAATGGATCGCCGCCTCCACGCCATCACCAAGCTTCATCGCCGCCTCCTTTATCGTGGATAATCCATATCGTGGATAATAATTATCCGCAATGGGCGCGGCGCGAATTTCATCTGTGATGATAGCTATCTGTTGAGAAAGGTACGCTCAGCCGCTCGCCAGCGTCACGTGACTCAGCACGCACTTCCAGCCCGCGTCAATACGGACCATGACATCACTCACCCACTCGTCGGCACTGAACGACTGGCCGCGAAAATGACCGCTGTTGATCACCCGCGCGGTGTAGACCGCGGTCGCGCCGTAGAACTCGACCCTTGCACCATCAACGGTGCGCATCATGTCGTGGGTCAGGTCGCCCGACTGGACCATGGCGAGAAATTCCGCCTTGGCGGTCGCACCGTCTGAGCCGACGATGATCCATTCGTCGGTCATGAAGTTGCCAATGGCGGCGGCATCGTTGGCAACGATCGCCGCCATCCAGGCGAGAGCGAACTCAATGATTTCGCTCCTGTCGTCCATGGCTTGTTGCCCCTACTCCGCCGCCACCTTGGCCATCGGGTTGTTGGGGTGCGTCGTCCAGTTGGCATAGTGCGGCGACACCGGCTTGCCGGTGCGCTTGTCCATGGCACCGACGGCCAGCGGCTCCATCGTGATACAGCCTTCGACCGGGCAGACGTTGACGCACAGATTGCAGCCGACGCACTCTTCCTCGATCACCTCGAAATGCCTGATACCGTCGAGCATGCTGGTGATCGCCTGGTGCGAGGTGTCCTCGCAGGCGATGTGGCAGCGGCCGCACTTGATGCAAGCATCCTGGTCGATCCGTGCCTTGGCAACATAATTGAGGTTGAGATACTGCCAGTCGGTGACGTTGGGTGTGGCGCGGCCGACGATGTCGTCGAGCGAGCGATGGCCCTTCTCGTCCATCCAGTTTTCGAGACCGGCGATCATCTCCTGCACGATCTTGAAGCCGTAGGTCATGGCAGCGGTGCAGACCTGCACGTTGCCGGCGCCCAACGCCATGAATTCGGCAGCATCGCGCCAGGTGGTGATGCCGCCGATGCCCGAAATCGGCAGTCCTGCCGTCTCGCGATCACGTGCGATCTCGGCGACCATGTTCATGGCGATCGGCTTGACCGCCGGGCCGCAATAGCCGCCATGCGACCCCTTGCCGTCGATTGTCGGCTCCGGCGCGAAACTGTCGAGGTTGACGCCGGTGATCGAGTTGATGGTGTTGATCAGCGACACCGCGTCGGTGCCGCCGGCATGCGCTGCGCGCGCCGGCTTGCGCACGTCGGTGATGTTGGGCGTGAGCTTGGTGATGACCGGCATGCGGGTGTTTTGCTTGCACCAGCGCACGACCATCTCGATGTATTCGGGCACCTGGCCGACGGCCGCCCCCATGCCGCGTTCCGACATGCCGTGCGGGCAGCCGAAATTGAGCTCGATACCGTCGGCGCCGGTCTCTTCGACCACCGGCAGGATCGCCTTCCAGGCTTCCTCGACGCACGGCACCATCAGCGACACGACGATGGCCCGATCGGGCCAATCCATCTTGACCTGCTTGATCTCGCGCAGGTTGGTCTGCAGGTCGCGGTCGGTGATCAGCTCGATGTTGTTGAGGCCAAGCAGGCGGCGGTCAGCGCCCCAGATCGCGCCATAGCGCGGGCCGTTGACGTTGACGACCGGCGGGCCTTCCTCGCCGAGCGTCTTCCAGACGACGCCGCCCCAGCCCGCCTTGAAGGCGCGGATGACGTTGTAGGCCTTGTCGGTCGGCGGCGCGGAGGCCAGCCAGAACGGGTTGGGCGACTTGATGCCGACGAAATTGTTGCGGATATCTGCCATCTTGTCCTCCCTCAGCCGATCAGGGCGCGGTTGATGGATTCAGCCGCGTCGCGCCCTTGCGCCACAGCCGAGACCGTCAGGTCGTCGCCTCCCGCAATGCAGTCGCCACCGGCCCAGACCTTGGCGAGCGAGGTGCGCCCTTCTCCATCGACCTTGATGCGGCCGACTTCCATAGCAACTGATGGGCCGCTGCCGTTGAGTGCTGCCGGCTCGAAACTCTGGCCGATCGCCTTGAACACCTGGTCGGCGGCGAGCCTGACGATCTCGCCGGTGCCGCTAAGCTTGTCGCCCTTCATGGCGGTGTATTCGAGTTCGATGGCAACGACCTTGCCGCCTTCCGAAATGACCTTCTTGGGCTGCAGCCAGTGGCGGATGACGACACCATTGGCGGCGGCGAGATCCTGCTCGAACTCCGAGGCGTTCATGTGCTCCTGGCCGCGGCGGTAGCAGATCGTCACTTCCTCAGCACCCAGCAGCTTGGACTGCACGGCGGCGTCGACCGCTGTCATGCCGCCGCCGATGACGACGACACGGCGCCCGACCGGCAGGCCGGCGAGGTCACTCGACTGGCGCAGGGTGGAGATGAAGTCGACGGCGTTGGAGACGCCTGAAGCGTCTTCGCCCTCGGCGCGCAACGCGTTGACGCCGGCAAGCCCGAGGCCGAGGAACACCGCATCATACGAAGCGGTGAGATCTCCGAGGTGATAGTCGCGGCCGAGCGCCTTGCCGTTTTCGGTCGCAATGCCACCGATCGCGTTGACGTAGTCGACCTCGGCCTGGGCGAAATCGTCGGTGCTCTTGTAGGCGGCGATGCCGTATTCGTTGAGGCCGCCGGCCTTGGGCCGAGCTTCGAGAATGGTCACCTCATGGCCGTAGCGCGCGAGACGGTGCGCGGCGGCGAGGCCGGCGGGGCCGGCGCCAACGACGGCGATCTTCTTGCCGGTCGGCTCGGCGCGGCTGTAGAACTGCTTGCCCTGCCCCATCGCCACGTCGGTGGCATAACGCTGCAGTCGGCCGATCTGCACCGGCTTGCCCTCGGCAACCTCGCGGACGCAGACTTCCTCGCACAGCGTCTCGGTCGGACAGACGCGGGCGCACATGCCACCGAGGATGTTCTGGTCAAAGATGGTCTTGGCCGAGCCGATCGGATTGCCGGTCGAAATCTGGCGGATGAACATCGGGATGTCGATCGATGTCGGGCATGCCTGCATGCACGGCGCGTCGTAGCAGAAATAGCAACGATCGGACTCCACCAGCGCCTCGTGATAGTCGAGCGCGGGGTGCAGGTCGGAGAAATTCTCGGCGTATTGGGTGGGCGCAAGGCGGCCGCCGACGATGCCTTCCTTGAAAAGACCTTCTGCCATTCCAGTTCCCCAGTTTATTCTCGTTTTGAGGAAGCGTAGCACGTTCTATTTTTTTATCAATTGGTCAATTTTTGGCGCAAGTCTTTGCTTTTACTCAAAAATAAGATGATTATTCCGGTCAAGATTTGGCGATTTGATCGGCAGCCTTCCGTTGGGAAAGCCGCAGCGTGATCTTCCCCTTCCCCACTTGCGGGAGAAGGGAGGTCGCGCGCTTCATCTGCGCCACGCTCGCTTTCGCGCCTGGCGATTGTCAACGAACGCTCCCGTGTCGGGAGAACACTTCGGCAAGCGAGGATGGCTATCCACGCGGGGTGGTGACGGATGGCGACAGTGGGGGCCGGTGCTTGTCAGGCAAATCTCGCAGGTAGCGCTCCATTGGGCCCCCCCGGGGCGGGCCGCGGGGGGGGGCCAGGGGGGGCCCGGGGGAAAGGGGGGGGGAATTACCCCCCGGGGGTGTTTTTTTGGAAAAAACCAAAGC
>NZ_JACZEP010000008.1 GCF_014863355.1 Aminobacter carboxidus
CAACGAGGCATTCGCCTCCCAGGGCATTGCCGTGCTGCGCGAACTCGGCATCGCCGAGGATGCGGCGCATGTGAACCCGAATGGCGGGGCCATTGCACTGGGCCATCCGCTTGGCATGTCGGGTGCCCGCATCGCCGGCACCGCGGCGCTGGAGCTCGGCCTGCGCGGCGGCAAGCTCGCGCTTGCGACCATGTGCATCGGCGTCGGGCAAGGCATCGCGGTCGCGCTCGAAAGAGCCTGACCATGCTTCGCGAGTCGAAAATGAAAACGCCCGGCATTGCCGGGCGTTTGTTGCAAGCCAATCAGGCGCGGGCCGCCGACAGTGATCGCTATGCCGGCCAAGTTGATGCGCGAGCCATCGACCATCGATTCGGGCAGGCGATGGGCGAGACAATCCTGTTGATGATGCGCATTAGATACGCCCGTCCCGGAAGCGGATAGGGCGTTTCCTCGAGCACGCCTTGAATTGATCAGGTCTTTTGCCCCGTGCAGGAACAAAAACTGGACGTTCCCCAGTCGCTGCACCAGGAAATCCCTGTAACTCCGGTTCAGGACCGAGCAGGCGATCACGGCCGGCTGCCCCGTTTCTGCGGTTGCCAGCACGACGCCGTCACGTGCCGTGTGCAGGAACTTGTTCGAATGCCAGGTGGCAGCGAGCTTGCCGGCTTCTGCCTCGCCGTCGCCGATGACGCAGGCGACGACGAGATCGGGATTGTCGAAAGCAGCACCGTACTGATGGCCTCTCGCACGTTCGCCGGGGCGACATCGAAGCCGTTGATACTGCCGCGCCATCGTCCGCCCTGAGCCGAGTGGACAGGATTTTCGCCGCCTGTCTTGCCCGCCCCGTTCGAACCGAGCTGTGCAAAGATACTGCCGCGTGCCACGTCGAAGTCCACGCCGCGCAACACATGCAGTTCGTACGACTTCTCCAAGCCCCGCACGCGAATTGACTGCTGTGTCATCGACCCTCGGATGGGCGAAACTACCGCACTCCCACGCCTGAACGGATCCCAAACTCATGCGGCGCGGGCTGCAAGTAGAGCGTGGAGGGCTTCTGGCTTTAGGTGCGTATACCGCTTCAGCATCTTCCAGTCCTTGTGGCCGGTAACGAGTGCAACTTGCTCGATTGTGAATCCGGCCTCGAAAAGTCGGCTTGTGCCTTCGTGTCGCAAGTCGTGGAAGTGAAGGTCGTGGATACTCAGGTCGGCGCATCCGCGACGAAAAGCTGTGCCGACTGATCTGCCATTGAATGGGAAAATCCGATCATCGTTGTTACTTCGGCAGGCGCGCTGCTCCTCCACGATGGCCCATGCGTCGTATCCGCATGCAGCGAAAAGCGGAATGCGCTGGTTGTTTCCCTGCTTGTTTCGGGGATCCTTCCGGTCACGGATGAGAAGCATCCGGGTGCGACATTCCAGATCCGACCAACGCACCGTGCAGATTTCCTCTTGGCGCATTGCGGTAGCAACAGCGAAGCGGATGATCCGGCCAATTGGCGCAATCTGGCGCGGGTTTGCGTCGAAATGCGAGATCAACCGGTCGAGTTCATCTTGGGTCGGACGACGGTCGCGCTCCTGCCCTTTGCCAACCAGACCTAGCTGTTTCAAAGCAATGCGGGCGAGGTCTACGGCCTCGATTGTAACGGGTAGGCCGTGAACTGCGGCCGCGTGAGACAGAATGAGCTTGATAGTGCCAATGTCGATGCCGAGGGTAGCAGGGCCTGCACCTTTTGCCGCTCGATCGCGGCCGAACCGAATGAGCCGCTCGCGATCGAGCGCCGCCATGTTGCACTTTCCAAGCTGACGCTTCAGCATATCCAGAGTCGCAGCTTTCGAGCGTCGAGGGGTCTTGCCGACGTCACACATGTCGTCGATATGAAGGTCGATGAGATCGCCGAAGGTTTTGAGGCGCGCGATGCGCGAGTGATTTGGCGTTTCGCCACGATCGATCTGGCGCTCCGCCTCAAGGGCCCAGCGTCGGGCATCGTCTCGCCGCAAGAAGGTCTCGCTGACGTAACGGCCTTTGCGACGAACTTGAACGCGCCAGGAGCCGGAATGGAGTTTTGTGAAACTGGCCATTTTTCGTGTGCGCTCCGTGTGCACTCAGCCGTCGAACGGTGGCGAAAAGCGTCGCAATGTGGCGTAAATTCGTGTGCACTCGGTGCGACCTAACTAATTGAGACTACTAAAAAAATGATGGAATATCAAGAACATAGACTGGCCATTGCGCCCATGATGGATTGGACGGATCGGCATTGCCGGTTCTTCCATCGCCAGCTGACGCGCAAGGCGCTGCTCTACACCGAGATGGTGGTGGCGGATGCCGTCATCCATGGCGCGCGTGATCGGCTGCTCGGTTTCGACGCTTCCGAGCATCCGCTAGCGCTGCAGCTCGGCGGGTCGGATCCGGTCAAGCTTGCTGAGGCCGCGCGCATCGGCGAGGCGTTCGGCTATGACGAGATAAACCTCAATGTCGGCTGCCCCTCGGACCGCGTGCAGTCGGGGACCTTTGGCGCCTGCCTGATGAAGACGCCCGGCCTCGTCGCCGAAGGCGTCGCGGCGATGAAGGACGCGGTGAAGATACCGGTCACGGTAAAGTGCCGTATCGGCGTCGACGACCAGGACCCTGAGCCGGCGCTCGACGTGCTTGCCGATGGCGTGTTCGCCGCCGGGGCCGATGCGTTGTGGGTGCACGCGCGCAAGGCCTGGCTCGAAGGGCTGAGTCCCAAGGAAAACCGCGACATCCCGCCGCTCGATTACGGGCGCGTCTATCGCCTGAAGGCCCGGATGCCCGAGCGGTTCGTCGGCATCAACGGTGGCATCCTGACGCTCGAGGAAACGCGCGTGCATCTCTTCCATGTCGACGGCGTGATGCTCGGCCGCGCCGCCTACCACACGCCAGGCGTTCTGACCGGCGTCGATGCGTTGTTGCAGGACCTGTCTGCGCAGAGCTTCGACTTTGCCGCGCTGATCGAGGTCATGGCCGACTATGCCGGCAGGCATATCGCCGCCGGTGGCCGCCTCGGCCATGTCAGCCGCCACATGGTCGGGCTGTTCCATGGTCTGGCCGGCGCCCGACGCTATCGCCAGATCCTGTCGACCGACGCCAACAAACCAGGTGCCGGACCGCAGGTGCTGCGCGACGCGTTCGCCGCCGTCGACCTGACGAGCCGCAGCGAAGCAGCGTAGGCCTGAAAGTCGGGAAACGGGGTGGACTGATAGCGGCCAGGCGTGAATCGCGCTTGGCCGCAGCCAATCTGACATTTGCGATCAGCCCTGGTTTCGTCAGTTCGCCGGGCTGCGAACGATGAAATTCATGGCGAGCACACCTTGTCGAGACGCTGGCTGACCACCTCGCCGAATACGACGCCTCGCGCTCCAACGAAGCGGGGCGGGCTGGCCTCGCCATCGGCTTTGTGTGATCATTTGACCGGGAGCATTTTCGAGGAGGGCGGTTTCATGTGCCGATTGCTGCGTCGGGCCATCGCGCATGGGGACCGCGTTTGATGGAAACGCCGCAACTGCCGGCCTTGCGCTCCTATCACTCATGGATCGCCAACGAGACACTGGAAGATTACTCGCTGCGTTACGCCGCCAGGTCGTTTCGCCGCTGGTCGCCATTCGTCATCGCCAACACCGCGCTCGGCGGCATCTCGTTTCTCGCCCTTGAGGCCATCGGCGGCGCGATAACGCTCAGCTACGGCTTCGCCAATGCCTTTCCGGCGATCCTTGTGACGTGCGTCTTCATTTTCCTGACAAGCCTGCCGATCGCCTATTATTCCAGCCGCTACAACATCGACATGGACCTTCTGACGCGAGGTGCCGGCTTTGGTTATGTCGGCTCCACCATCACCTCGCTGATCTACGCGACTTTCACCTTCATCTTCTTCGCCCTCGAGGGGGTGATCATGGCGCAGGCGCTCAATCTGTTTGCCGAGGTGCCGCTCGTGCTGGGCTATGTCATCTCTTCGGTGGTGATCATCCCGATCACTTTCATGGGCGTGACGCTGATCAGCAAGCTGCAGCTTCTGTCGCAGCCGATCTGGATCGCCATGCACCTGGCGCCATTCGCCTACATCCTGTTTGCCCATCCCGACACGCTGAACGAATGGGCGGCTTTCGTCGGCAGCGATGTCGTGGGCGAGGGGTTCAACTTCCTGGCATTCGGCTCGGCCATCGGCGTTTTGTGTGCGCTGTCGATCCAGATCGGCGAACAGGTCGATTATCTGCGCTTCCTGCCCGACAAGACGCGTGATAACCGCTTCCGCTGGTGGGCGGCGGTGATCGCCGCAGGCCCGGGCTGGATCGTCGTCGGCGGCTTCAAGATCCTGTGCGGGAGCCTGTTGGCGGTACTGGCGATCCAGGCCGGCCTGTCGCGCTCGACCGCGCTCGAACCCATCCACATGTACATCATAGCCTATGAGTATGTGAGCGCCGACCCGCGCGTCGTGCTCGCCCTGGCCGCGATCTTCGTGCTGATTTCCCAGGTCAAGATCAACGTCACCAACGCCTATGCAGGCTCGCTGGCATGGTCCAATTTCTTCTCGCGCGTCACCCACTACCACCCCGGCCGGGTGGTCTGGCTGGTGTTCAATATCCTGATCTCGCTGCTGCTGATGCTTCTGGGCATCTTCCAGACGCTTGAGCTGGTGCTGGCGGTCTATTCGATCATCGCCGCCGCCTGGATCGGCGCGATCTTCGCCGATCTCGCCATCCTCAAGCCGCTCAAGATCAGCCCGGCTTTCCCCGAATTCAAGCGTGCTTACCTCTACAACTTCAATCCCGTCGGCTGCGGCTCGATGGCATTGGCGTCGTTCGTCGCCTTGCTGTGCTTCTCGGGCATCTCAGGGGTCATGGCACAGGCCTATGCCGCCCCGATCGCATTTGTCACGGCACTCGGCAGCGCGGTCGCAATCGGGGTCGCGACCAAGGGGCGGTACTATCTGGCGCGCCAGCCTGTCGACCTGCCGGCAGCTCCATCGGACGCCAATCTGTGCGCCATCTGCGGCGTCACCTACGAAGGCTCCGACATGGTGCACTGCACTTTCTACGAGCAGCCGATCTGCTCGTTGTGCTGCAGCCTGGATTCGCATTGCCACGATGTCTGCAAGTCGCCGGTAGGTGTCCTCGAAACGTCACGGTCGCGCTATTTCGGGCGCGCGCTGCCGCACATACGCGACAAGATCGCGCCCCGCATGGGCCAGCGCCTGCTCAAGGTCGCGGGCGTGCTGTTCACCCTGGCGGTGATATCAGGCGGCGTGTTTCTGCTGACTTACCGGTTGATCGAACCGGGGTCGGAACAACCCCATCTGGCGAGCGGCCAGTTGCTCTTGCGTGTCTTCCTGGCGATGCTGCCGCTGCTGGGCATCGGCGCCTGGTGGATCGTGCTGTCGCAGGAAAGCCGCGAGCTCGCCGAGCGTGATCTCGTCGCGTCGCTGGAAAAGCTGCGGCAGACCCAAAGGGATCTGGCGAGCAACGAGCGCCTGGCTGCCATCGGCCAGATCACGGCGACCGTCAGCCACGAGCTGCGCAACCCGCTGGGCACGCTGGTGACGTCGGCTGATGTACTGCGTCGTTCGCTGAAGAATGCCGAAGAACCTGTGCATGGTGAACTGCAACGCTTGCAGCGCAACGCCTGGCGCTGCGTGCGGATCATCGAGGACCTGCTCGATTTCTCGCGTAAGCACGCTTTGATCGTCACGCCGATCCTGATCGACCGGTGGGTGGCCCAGCATGTCGCCGAACAGGATGCGACGCGGCCGATACAGCTGGAGCTTGCTGCCGGTTGTAAAGTATCGGCAGATGGCGAGAGGCTGCGCCAGGCTTTTTCCAACGTTCTGGCCAATGCCATCCAGGCTTGCGAGGCGGCGGATGATGCGGCGATCGTCGTATCGACCCGCTGCGAGGGCGACAACGCCATCATCTGCGTTGCCGACAATGGTGCTGGCATGTCGCGGGAGACGGCGGCGCGGGTGTTCGAACCGTTGTTCAGCACCAAGGCGTTTGGCGTCGGATTGGGCATGCCGCTGGTCAAACGCATCGTCGAGCAGCATGGCGGCTCGGTGCTGATCGATAGCGAGCAGGGCGCGGGCACGCGCGTGTCGATCGTGCTGCCGAGGGCAGGTGCTGGTTCGTCATGACCGACCAGACCGACCTGCAGACCGATTTCATCGGCGACGATGTTATCCCGCACGGAGCGGACCCGGTTGAGAAGAAGCGCGTCCTCATCGTCGACGACGACGAGGATTTTGCCGCGAGCCTGGCCGGATTGCTTGAACTCGAAGGCTATCAGCCAATCGTCGCGCATGATCCGTTGTCGGCCCAGCGCGCGCTGGCTTTGCACCAGCCGGCCGTTGCCCTTGTCGACGTGCGCTTGGGCGTGGGCAACGGTGTCGAACTGGTCCGCGCGTTTCGCCAGCAAAGCCCCGACCTCGTCTGCCTGATGGTCACCGCCTATGCCTCGGTCGAGACGGCGGTGGAGGCGTTGCAGGCCGGCGCCTATGACTATCTGTGCAAGCCATTCTACAGCGCCGACCTGCTGGCGACTCTGGAACGCTGCTTCGAGCGAACGCGCCTGATGGAGGAGAAGCGCCTGGTCGCCGAGCGGCTCGGGCAAATGCAGCGCATCGAGGCGATGGGACAGTTGACCGGTGGCATTGCGCACGACTTCAACAACATCCTCGCTGTCCTGCTCGGCAATCTGCGCTGGCTGCAGGAGCATGTGCGAACCGAGCCGCAACTGGCACAGATGGTCGACGATGCGCTGGAGGCGGTGAAGGCGGGTACGGACCTGACGACGCGGCTGCTCAATTTCGGCCGCCAGGGGGGCGGCGACACGGTCCGCGTCGATCTCGGCGAAGCGTTGCCGGACTTGATGCGGGTGTTGAGCCGGACGCTGGACGACAAGATCAGCCTTTCGCTGGAACTGGCCGACGACCTGCATGACGTCGAGGTTCATCCGACGCAACTGGAAACCAGCCTGCTCAACCTTGCGCTCAACGCGCGCGATGCGATGCCCGACGGCGGCAAGCTTAGGTTCGAGGCCTGCAACTTTGTCGTCAGGCCTGATGACGCGCGCGTCGCGTCGGGCCTGTTGCCTGGTCAGTACGTCGTCATTTCGGTGGTCGACACCGGGCACGGCATGCCGGTTGCGGTGCGCCGGCGGGCGCTGGAACCGTTATTCAGTACCAAGCCTGCGGGGAAAGGCAGCGGCCTTGGCCTGCCGATGGTCGATGGCTTCGTGCGCCAGTCAGGCGGCCGCCTCGGCATCTCCAGCAAGCCGGACGAGGGCACCCGGATCAACCTCTATTTGCCGCGTGCGCCTCAGTCCCGGCCCTGAGGGGCGAACATGTAGCCGACGCCGCGAATGGTCTTGATGAATTGCGTGTCACGGGCATTGTCGCGCAGCTTGCGGCGTATCTTGCCGATCAGCACATCGATGCTGCGGTCATAGGGTGTCCAGTTGCGGTTGGCGACGATATCCAGGATCTGCTCGCGCGACAGGATGCGGCCGCGCCGTTCGACCAGCGCCGACAGGATCTGGAATTCCTGGCTGGTCAGCCGCACGTTCTCGCCGTTCGGCGACGACAGCTTGTAGCGCGTTGCGTCCAGCATCCAGCCGTCGAAACATACCGCATTGGGACGATCCGCCGCCGCCGGTTCGGGCAGGTTGATGCGCTTGGCGAAGCGCCGCATCACCGTTCGTACCCGCGCCAGAAGCTCGCGCGGCTCGAACGGCTTGGTGACGTAGTCGTCGGCCCCCAGTTCGAGGCAGACAACCTTGTCGATCGTACTGTTCTTGCCCGACAGCATGATCAGCGGCAGGTCGTATTGGGAGCGCAGGTTGCGCGCCAGGGTGACGCCGTCCTCACCAGCGGGAAACCCGAGGTCAAGAATGACCAGATCGAACGGTTCGTCGGCAAGCGCGCGCCGCATCGAGCGCCCGTCATGGGCGATCGCCATGACGTAGCCCTCGCTTGCCAGGAACTTTTCGAGAAAGCTGCACAGCAGACGATCGTCATCGACAATGAGAATGCGTGATCTTGGGTCGGCAACTGACATGGTTGCTACGATAATCGCAATTCGCGGGTTCGGTCGAGGAGGGAAGATGGCCATTGGTCGCAACCGGCGTTGCTCGTACGCGCGCGGGCAGGGGCCGGCATCTGCCGCCTGCAGGTGAATCCGTCTAACAATCTGAAAGTTATATCTAAAATTTCGGGGTTGTTGCGTTTGACGGGCGCTGACACAAACCGTCTGGTTACAAAAAATTACATAGTGGGCCGCTTTCCGATGCATGGCGATTACAAGCCGCACCTAGCTTGGCCTCGCACGGCTGTGTCGGGTTGCATCGCGCTCTCGGCGCAAGGGCGAGGAAGGCGCGCAAGTCACACCTCCCAAAGCCGGCGATTGAGGAGGAACAGCCCAATGCCACAGACAGTATTTTCAGTCGATTTGAACAAAGCGCCGGAAGATCATGCCATCAAGACGCATAACCGGTGGCACCCTGATATTCCGATGGTGGATCACCTCAAGCCCGGGCACACCTATCGTGTCGAATGCCATGACTGGACGGGAGGCCAGATCGGCAACAACAACAGCGCCAACGACGTCCGCGACGTCGATCTGACGCGTGTCCATTATCTCAGCGGCCCGTTCGGCGTCGATGGCGCAGAACCCGGCGACCTGCTGGTTGTTGACATCCTCGACCTTGGCGCGAAACCGGATTCGGAATGGGGTTTCAACGGCCTGTTCGCCAAGGAGAACGGTGGCGGCTTCCTGACCGAGCATTACCCCGAAGCCAGCAAATCCTGCTGGGATTTCCATGGTATCTACACGACGTCGCGCCACATTCCAGGTGTGCGTTACCCCGGCATCATCCATCCCGGCCTGATCGGCTGCCTGCCGGACCACAAACTGCTTGCCGAAGCCAATCGTCGCGAAGCCGAGCTGGTGGCGACCGATCCAGGCCGCGTGCCGCCGCTGGCAGCTCTGCCTTATTCCGACACGGCGCTGATGGGGCAGATGAAGGGCGATGCGGCGCGGAAGGCCGCGGCTGAGGCCTGGCGCACGGTTCCGCCGCGCGAGCACGGCGGCAACTGCGACATCAAGAACCTGTCGCGCGGTTCAAAAGTCTACTTCCCGGTCTATGTGAAGGGCGGCGGACTCTCGATGGGCGACATTCACTTCTCCCAGGGCGATGGCGAAATCACCTTCTGCGGCGCCATCGAAATGGCCGGCTGGGTCGACATCAGCGTCGACGTCATCAAGGGCGGCATGGCGAAATACGGTGTCATCAACCCGATCTTCAAGCCAAGCCCGATCGACCCGCATTTTGACGACTATCTCATCTTCGAGGGCATCTCGGTCGATGAGCATACCGGCGAACAGTATTATCTCGACGCCCATGTCGCCTATCGCCGGGCCTGCCTCAACGCCATCGAGTACCTCAAGAAGTTCGGCTACTCCGGCGAGCAGGCCTACATGATCCTGGGCACGGCGCCTGTCGAGGGCCGCATTGCCGGCATCGTCGACATTCCCAATGTCTGCGCCACCTTGGCCATCCCGACGGCGATTTTTGATTTCGACATCAATCCCAACGCCCACGGACCCAAGAAGCAGGATTTCAAGGCCGACGTCGCCAAGACGAGCTGATCAGGCCGCAACAACAACAAACAAACCGCCGGTCGGGAGCGTGTCCCGACCGGCGTTGTCCTGGGAGGGGATTTCATGCTGCTCGGATTTGCCTTGCTCTACGTTGGTGCCGTCCTGTTCCTGAATGGGCTCTGGCTGCTCGGGAAGATCGAAGACCGCGAGATCGTCGTCATCAACGTCGTCTCCGGCATCGTAACGTTTTTCGCGTCGCTGGCCTGGGCGTTCGGGCCCAACGCTGACGCTGCCTCCATCAAGGGGGCTGCGCTGACGATCCTGTTTTCGACGACCTATTTTTGGGTGGCCTATAACAGGGTGGTGAAGGTGGACGGACGTGGCCTTGGCTGGTTCAGCCTGTTCGTCGCCATCACCACTATTCCCGTGGCGGTACAAGGACTTTCCACCGCCCAGACATCGACCGATTTCTGGCTGGCGTCCAACTGGGTGATCTGGGGCGTGCTGTGGTTCCTGTATTTCCTGCTTCTGGCATTGCAGCGGCCGATCCTGCGCCTGACGGCGATCGTCACACTGCTTGCGGGCATCGTCACCGGCTGGCTGCCGGGCTTCCTGCTGCTCGATGGTAAGCTCTGACGGCAGCGCAGGCCATCTGGCCAGGCGTGGGTAGCCAGGCCTGGCAATTTGCGAGCGGGCGAGCCCCTTCGCCCGCCACATTGTTTCACTTGATGTTTTGGGAGGCTGGCAATGCCGCTCTACAACTATGTTTGTGACGATTGCGGACCATTTGAAGAATGGGTGCCGATGCAGGACGCGCTCAGGGCCTGCGCGTGCCCGCAATGTGAGGAACAGAGCAGCCGGGATGTGGCAGCGCCGCGCCTGAGCCTGATGAATGGCAAGCTGCGCCGCGCACTGGCACGTTCAGAGGCAAGCGGCACCGAGCCGAAGGTGGTCAAGAAGGCGCATCTCAACGGCTGCGGCTGCGCGCTCTGCAAGATCGGCAACAAGCCGACCCCGACACGCAAGAAGTGGATGATCGGCCACTAGAATCGGCTAAGAGCAATTCTAGGAAAAGTGCGTAGCGGTTTTCCGTACGGAATTGCGCAAAAACAAGAAGATAGAGAGATTCCGCGATTCGAAGAAAAGCGGAAATACTCTAGTCGCGCAGGATCATCCTGTCGCCGCGCACGTCGAAGCCTGACAGCGAGCCGATGAAGTTCATGCCGAGCAGGCTTTGCTCGAGCCCCTTGTCGGCGACAAGCATCGGCAGGTTCTTGCGTTCGATGGCGCCGAGCTGGACGCTGGCGGCCGTGACCCGCGCCGCATGAGCAATACCGTTGGCGGTCGAGACCGGCACTGTGAAGCTCAGGCTTTCGAGATCGAAGCCGACGCGGCGGGCATCGGCCACGGTCAGCACGGTGGTGGTGGCGCCGGTATCGACCATGACCTCGATGGTCTGGCCGTTGACCTGCATGCGGGCGCCAAAATGCCCGTTGGTCAGCTTGTCGAGAGTGACAGTCGCGCGGCCATCGCCATCAAGGGCCGACATCGGGCTTCCAGGCACGAGCCCAGCGGTGACGCGGCTGGCGACATCCTGCAACTCGTAGCGATACTGAAAGCCCGCGACGAACACCAACACGATCACCACCCACAAGGCGACGCCGCGCACAGTGTCGCCGAGGCGCGTACCACGGCGGAGAACGCCGGCGCCGATGACCAGCAAGAGCGCGCCGGCGTAGATCAGCTGGCCGAAGCTGTCATTGTTGAGGCCAAGCGTTTCGCCGGACGAATGGTTGAACAGCAAAAGAAGCAGTCCGCCGCCCAGCACGGCGATGACGACCCAGTAAAGCCGGCTCATGTCTGTGGGGTATCCTCAGCTGGACGCATTTTCGCGCGACATGCGCGAACGGCGGGTCTCGCGGCGCGGCTTGCGCTCGATGGTGGCGAGGCGGGCAGGAAGGGTTGCCATCACGGCGCGGCGCGTTTCCGGCGTCATGTTGTACCAGGCGCCGACCTCGTCGCGGGTGCGGCCGCAGCCGAAGCAATAGCCGGTCGTATCGTCGATCGAGCACAGCATGATGCAAGGGGTTTCAATAGCGGTCATCACGTCGTCCATGCGGATATGCTTGCGCTGATACATACACTGCGCCAGCCACAGATGATGTAGCCTGCGCGTCATTGCAAGCGCTATCCCGCGACGTCACGTCTCGTCGTCTGGACGCCATCTCGCGATTGTTTTCGCGCGTTGAGGCAGCTATGCCGCGCATGACGATGACGAACTGCAGGCAACACCCATGACCAGCGCTTCCCCCTTTGACGACTTCCGCAACCTATTTGCGCATATGCCCGAAGGCGATGTCGCCCAGGCGGGCAAGGTGTGGGCGCTGTTTGCCAAGGCCGACAAGCCGAAAGGCTCGCTCGGCCGCATCGAGGATATCGCAGCCTGGCTGGCGCGCTGGACGGGCCGCGCGCCGCCCTCCGTGCTCAAGCCGATGGTTGCGATCTTTGCCGGGAATCACGGTGTCGCGGCGCAGGGCGTGTCGCCACGGGCGATGGAAGCCACGGCCCAGCGGGTCGAGCTGTGCGCCGCCGGCGGCGCTGCGATCAACCAGATTTGCCTTGCCAATGACCTTGGCCTGAAGGTGCTCGATCTGGCGCTGCACCTGCCGACATCAGACATCACCGTCGAGCCGGCGCTCGACGAGCGCGGCTGCGCCGCTACCATGGCTTTCGGCATGGAGGCCATTGCCGGCGGCAGCGACCTGTTCTGCATCGGCGACCTCGGTGTCGCCAACACGACCGTTGCCGCGGCCCTTTGCGCAGCACTGTTCGGCGGCAAGGGCGCCGACTGGGTTGGGCCAGGTTCTGGCGCCGACGCTGCGATGCAGGCCCGGAAGGCCGAGATCGTCGACCGTGCGCTGGCCCTGCATGGCCCTCATATCAAGGACCCGTTCGAAGCCTTGCGCCGGGTCGGCGGTCGCGAATTCGCGGCCATCGCCGGTGCTATCCTTGCCGCGCGCATGGAAAAGATTCCGGTGCTGCTCGACGGCTTTGCCACGACCGCCGCGGCCGCCGTGCTTTATGCCGTCGACCGCACGGCGCTTGACCATTGCATGTTCTCGCATGTCTCGACCGAGCCGGGCCACGCCCGCTTGCTGGCAAAGCTCGGCGCGCGGCCCTTGCTCGGGCTTGGCATCGATCACGGCGAGGCGGTTGGTGCGGGAATTGCCGCTGGGCTCGTCAAAACAGCGGCGCAGATCAGTTCGGGAATGGCAGCGGCGATCCGCTGACCAACACGGATACCCT
The DNA here is from genome assembly GCF_014863355.1 of Aminobacter carboxidus. Lineage (GTDB taxonomy): Bacteria > Pseudomonadota > Alphaproteobacteria > Rhizobiales > Rhizobiaceae > Aminobacter > Aminobacter carboxidus. Next base: position 12,909 of record NZ_JACZEP010000008.1, read on the forward strand.
AGCGGCCGCCGGCAGCGCTGCGCGCCAGCGAGGGCAGGTCGTCGATCACCCGCGCCGGCGGAAAGACCGCGATGGCCTCGGTGCCTTCGCGCAGCTTGGAGCGCAGTTCGAACTCACCGCCATGCAGCGCAAGCAGGCCCTGGACGATGGGCAGGCCCAGGCCGGTTCCCTGTTCGGCGCTCTTGATGGCGATCGAGCCCTGGCCGAAAGCCGACAGCACGACGGGGATTTCGTCGGCGGGAATGCCCGGACCCTTGTCTTTGACCGAGATGTACTGGCCGCCGCCGGCGGTCCAGCCGACGCGGACGCGGATTTCGCTGCCCGTCGGCGAAAACTTGATGGCGTTGGACAGAAGGTTGAGCGTGATCTGGCGGATGGCGCGCTCGTCGCCGAGAAGCCGTGGCAGCGACGGCTCGAACTGCTCGACGATCTTGAGATCCTTGTTGCGCGCCTTGAGCTCCATCATGTGGCAGCAATCCTCGACCACCTGGAGCAGCATCAACGGCTCTTCGTTGAGCTGGTAGCGGCCGGCCTCGATGCGCGACAGGTCGAGGATCTCGTTGATCAGGTCGAGCAGATGCTGACCGGACTGGTGGATGTCGCGGGAGTATTCGCGATAGGTCGGGCTGTTGATCGGGCCAAGCACCTCGCCGGCCATGACTTCGGAAAAGCCGAGGATGGCGTTGAGCGGGGTGCGCAGTTCGTGGCTCATGGTAGCCAGGAAGCGCGACTTGGCGAGATTGGCGTCTTCGGCGCGGCGCCGCGCCTCGTCGGACATCGACTTCGCCGTCTCCAGTTCGGCAATCAACGCGTCCATTTCGGAGCGGGCGGCCATCAACAGCAGCGCTGACCGCTTCTTGATCCCGGCGACAAGCGAAAAGAAGGGCAGGGCTGTGACCAGCAGCGCGACCATGACCATGCCAAGCGGCTCGGACAGCTTGACGCCGAAGGCGGCATAGGCGGCTACGGGGACGACGAAGGTCGCTGCCAGCGCGCCGCGCAGCGACGATGCAACGATCGCGGTGGCAGCCATGGCGATGAGCAGGAAAGCGCCTTTGACGATGGCCAGCAGGCCGGGTTCGCAGGCCGCACAGGTCATGGCGGCCAGATACGCCCAGGCGAGGCCAGTGACGAAATGGCCGATGAAGAAGTTGCGGCGGATGGCCGCAGGCGCTGCCTCATCGGCGCGGCGGGCAAGTAACGCCAGCCCGGCATAGCCCATCATCGCGACCAGCGACCATTTCAGGATGGCGTCGTCAGCGCCGAGCAGAAGGCCGATGCAGGCGAAGATGACGATCAGAAGCGGCAATGTCGCCGCATTGGCTCTGATTGAACGGGCATGCAGCTTCAGCAGTTCGCGGTCGAAAGCCAGTCCGCCTGGCTGCTGCGCCAGCTGATCGCGTGTCTTGCGCACAGCACGAGCGACATCGCTGTTGCGATGGCGTTTCCTGCGGTCCACAATGATCTTGTCCGCCGTGTTAGAGCGTTGCAACGGCATGTGATAATTCAGTTTTCGCGCGCGCTTATCTTCAAGCCAGCACGCTACGTCCGAATGATTAAGGGATTGTTTGCCATATGAGCCGTTCGTGGTCAGGCAGGCCGCGACGGCGGTATTTCAGGCGCCCGCGCAGCCGCTGGCGCAAGTTTCTCGACTATGCGCTGGCATCTGCCGTGCTCGGGCTGCTGATCCTCGTCTCGGCGCGGCTCGACAGGGTCGAAACGCGCAAGTCCGAAGGGATGGCTGTGGTCAACGACGGTGATTCGATCACCCTTGGCAGCGAGCGCGTTCGCCTGCGTGGCATCGACGCGCCGGAATACTCCCAGATTTGCAGGAAGGATGGCGCCGACTACCCCTGTGGCCGCCGGTCGCGCGAGGCGCTGTCGAAGCTTGTCGCCGGGCGCCAGGTGAGCTGCGCCGGCTGGGAGCGTGACAGATATCGCCGGTTGCTTGGCGAATGCACTGTAGCCGGCATCGATCTCAACAGTTCGCAGGTCGAAGCCGGCTGGGCGGTTGCTTATGGCGGCTACGAAGCCGAGGAAGTAGCGGCGCGCCGCGGCCGCAAGGGACTTTGGGCCGGCGACTTCGACCGTCCACGCGACTGGCGCAACATGCATGGCGACATGGCTGAAATCGAACATGGCAGCTATGGGCGCATACTCAACTGGCTGCGGGAAATCTTTCGTTTCTCGTAGCTTGCGGCCTATGGCTACAAAGTCGGTACAAGTCTGAGGAGGCAGAAATGAAGCTGTTTGACGGGGGACGGGCACCGAACCCAAGGCGCGTCCGGGTATTCCTTGCTGAAAAAGGCATCGATGTGCCGAAGGTTGCGGTCGACATGGGTGCGATGGAGCACAAGAAAACAGACGTTTCCTCGCGCAATCCACTGCAGCGCCTGCCGGTGCTGGAACTCGACGACGGCACTGTCCTCACCGAAACCGTCGCTATCTGCCGCTATTTCGAAGAACTCCAACCTGAGCCGGCCCTGTTTGGCCGCGGCGCGCTTGGCAAGGCGATGGTGGAGATGTGGCAGCGGCGGATCGAGCAAAACCTGTTCCAGCCGGTGGCATTCGCCTTCCGCCATATCCATCCGGCGATGCGGGAGTGGGAAATTCCGCAGGTGCCGGAATGGGGCGAGGTCAACAAGCCCAAGGCCATCGAGTTCCTGGCTTTGCTCGAAAAGGAACTCGTCGCGCGCGAATTCGCCGCCGGGGACGATTATTCCATCGCCGACATCACCGGGCTCTGCGCGCTCGACTTCATGAAGCCGGCGAAGATCGTGGTGCCGGATGAGTTTTCCAACGTGCGCCGCTGGCACCAGGCACTGGCCGCCCGCCCGAGCGCTGCCGCCTGATTATGTCGGCCGAACTCGACAGCCTCGTCGCGGAAATCAAGGCTTGTCGCATCTGTGTCGAACAGCCGGTTGGCAAGGCCTTGCCGCACGAGCCGCGGCCGGTGGTCGTGCCCTCGTCGACCGCGCGTATCCTGATTGCCGGCCAGGCGCCGGGCACCAAAGTGCATCTGAGCGGAGCGCCTTTCACCGATGCTTCAGGCGACCGCCTGCGTGATTGGCTCGGCGTGCCGTCGGAGACTTTCTACGATCCGGATGCCTTTGCCATCGTGCCGATGGGCTTCTGCTTCCCGGGGCAGGATGCCAAGGGCGGCGACCTGCCGCCGCGGCGAGAATGTGCGCTGGCCTGGCGTGGCCGGCTGATGCGGCTTATGCCGCAAATCGATCTCGTATTGACCATCGGTCAGTATGCGCAGCGCTGGCACATGGGCGTGGAGCGATCGGCATCGCTCACCGACACCGTCGCCGACTGGCGGTCGGTCTGGGCGCGTTCGTCCTCGCCGCATGTGCTGCCATTGCCGCATCCGTCATGGCGCAACACCGGCTGGATCAAACGAAATCCGTGGTTCGAAATGGAATTGCTGCCTTTTCTCAAGGCGGAAATCCAACGTCGCCTTTCCTAGGCGAAATGGAAATCGATACCGAAGATACAGGGTGTGCGGAGAATTCTTTTCTTGTATGATGGCCTAATTGACAGGATTATGGCGAACCTTTTCTAACGGAGCCTGCATATGGACCGCCTCGACCGGAAAATCCTTCGCCTCCTCCAGGAGGATGCGACCTTGGCCGTGGCCGACGTCGCCAAGAAAGTCGGCCTGTCCACCACCCCGTGCTGGCGCCGCATCCAGAAGCTAGAGGAAGAAGGCGTCATCAAGCGCCGCGTGGCGCTGCTCGACCCCGAGAAGATCAATGCGCGCGTGACGGTGTTCGTGGCGATCCGCACCAATTCGCACAGCCACGAATGGCTGCGTCGTTTCTCCGAGGTGATCCAGGAGTTCCAGGAGGTCATCGAGTTCTATCGCATGAGCGGCGACGTCGATTACCTCTTGCGCGTCGTCGTGCCCGACATTGCGGCCTATGACGCTTTCTACAAGCGGCTGATCGCCAAGATTGAGATCCGCGACGTGTCGTCATCCTTCGCCATGGAGCAGATCAAGTACACGACCGAAATGCCGCTCGACTACATGACCCTCGACAAGGAAAGCGGCGCGTCGGCGGCCTGATCAGAGCTTCTTCGCGTTCAATCGTTCGACTATCTTTGGATCGGTAAGTTCGCGCACGGCGTCCTTGCCGATCCATCTCGCCGTCTTGTCGTCGGAGGCGGCCAGTTTCTCCGCGAGCGCCAGGGCGGGCACGTGGAGGACAGGTGAACGCTTGCCGACCTGTCTGAGCGCCCAGTTGACCGCCTTCTTGACGAAGTTCCTGTCGTCGCGGGCGTGTGTATCGACAAGCCTGAGCCAGGCGATGAAGGTTTCGTCCGGCTCCTTCTTCAGATGTACCGCGGCGGTGGCCATCGTCGCGAAGGCCGTGCGGCGAACGAACTCACGCTCATCCTCAGCGTAGGCAGCGATGATCTCGTCGGCGAGCTGCGCATCGCAGATGAGGTGAGCCGCGTGATCGACGATCTCCCAGCTGTCGAACTCGGCGGCCATGGCGTCGACCTGCGAGCGGGTCACTTTTGCCGGTTCGTCGGTTGCCGTCGCCAGAATGCGGGCTTCGCGAATGCCTGTGGCCCATAGCGCCAGAGCCCGGGCGTGGTCGCGCTTGACCAGCCGCACGATGGGATTGATCACGGCATTCGGGATACCAAGCGCCCTGTCGGTGGCGATGCCGAAGCGGGCCATGCCGGCCCGGTTCTCCTCCGAGGCCAATGTGCGCAGATGAGCGATGATTTCATCGACCGTAGATGCCGACGACAGCGCCATGGCGCCGCTCTATTTCTCAAGGCGGGCGAGCAGGGACGAGGTGTCCCAGCGCTTGCCGCCCATGCCCTGCACGTCCTTGTAGAATTGATCGACAAGGGCGGTCACCGGCAGCTTGGCGCCGTTGCGGTCGGCCTCTTCAAGGCAGATGCCGAGATCCTTGCGCATCCAGTCGACGGCGAAGCCGAAATCATAATTGCCGGCGTTCATGGTCTTGTGGCGGTTTTCCATCTGCCAGGAACCGGCGGCACCCTTGGAGATGACGTCGACGACCTTTTCGATGTCCAGGCCTGCCTTCTTGCCGAAGTGAATGCCCTCGGCGAGGCCCTGGACGAGGCCGGCGATGCAAATCTGGTTGATCATCTTGGTCAACTGGCCAGCACCCGCGGGGCCCATCAGGCCGACCATGCGGGCAAAGGAGTCGATCACCGGCCGGGCGCGTTCGAAAGGCTCCTGCTCGCCGCCGACCATGACCGTGAGGACGCCGTTTTCGGCACCGGCCTGGCCACCGGAGACTGGAGCGTCGAGAAAATGGAAGCCGCCGGCCTTGGCTGCGGCATCAAGCTCACGCGCCACTTCGGCTGAGGCGGTGGTGTTGTCGACGAAGATGGCACCCTTCATCATCGAGCCGAATGCGCCCTTGGCGCCTATCGTGACTTCGCGCAAATCGTCGTCATTGCCGACGCAGGCGAAGACGAAATCCTTGCCTTCGGCGGCTTCAGCTGGCGTCGACGCGAAAGCACCGCCATGCTGGGCTGCCCATTTCTCTGCTTTCGCGGTGGTGCGGTTGTAGACGGTGACGTCGTGCCCACCCTTGTTCTTGAGATGTCCGGCCATGGGGTAGCCCATGACGCCAAGACCAAGGAACGCGACCGATGCCATGGCTCACCCTTTCGAAGTGCAAAATGCTCTGGTGTCCGTGGTCTATGCGATGGAACGGATTCGTCAAGACGATCGTGCTTGGGCCAGGCCTGATCAGCGGTGCAGGTGGCGTGTGATGCGCCTTTCGATCCAGTCCACCAGATGGCGCAAGGTTTCGACCAGCGACAGATAGAGCAGGGCCGCCCAGAGATAGGTCTGGAAGTCGAAGGTGCGCGAGAAGGCGCGGCGTGTCTCGCCCATCAGGTCATAGACGGTGATGATGGCGACGATGGCTGAGCCCTTGATCATCAGGATGATTTCATTGCCGTATGGCCTGAGCGCCACGATCAATGCCTGCGGCAGGATGACCTTGTAAAGCGTCTGGAGCTTGGACAGGCCCAGCGCAGAAGCAGCCTCCCACTGGCCCTTGCCGACGCTTTCGATCGCCCCGCGCAGGATTTCGGCCTGATAGGCGGCGGTGTTGAGGGCGAAGGCAAAGACCGCGCAATACCAGGCCTCGCGGAAGAAGCCCCACAGGCCGACAGCCTCGAGTTGCGGCCGGAACGAGCCGAAGCCGTAATAGATCAGGAAGGTCTGGGCGAGCAGCGGCGTGCCGCGGAAGAAATAGACATAGCCGTAGGAAATCGCGTTCAGCACGCGGTTCTTCGACATGCGGGCGTAGCAGATCGGTACCGACAGGATGGCGCCGAGGATGATCGAGATCGCCACCAGCACCAGCGTCACGCGCAGGCCAGACAAGTAGGACGGCGCATATTTCGCGAAAAGTTCGGGATTCCAAGCGCTGAACAGATAGGTGACAAGGCCCGCGCCGAGGGCGATCCAGATGCAGACGAAGACCCAGCCCATGATGCGCTGGCGCGACCATCCGCGCGGCGGCGCCGGCGGGCGCTGGATTTTTGCCGTGTCGCTGGCGGCGCTCATCGCTGTGCCTCCCGCTTGCCGACCCAGCGCTCGATGGCGTGGATGCCGAAGGATGAGATGATGGCGAGCGCAAGGTAGATCAGGCAGGCAACGCCGAAAAACATGAATGCGTGCTTGGTGACGCGGGCAGCGATGCTGCTCTGGCGCACGATGTCGGTCAGGCCAACGGCCGAGACAAGGGCGGTGTCCTTGAGCAGGATAAGCCACAGATTGGACAGGCCGGGCAGGGCGATGCGGACAAGCTGCGGCAGGATCACCAGCCGCATCGTCTGGCGCGGCGACAGGCCGACGGAAAAGCCGCCTTCATACTGGCCACGCGGGATGGCTCGGAAGGCGGAGAGGAAAACTTCGCTGGCGTAGGACGAGAAGACGACGCCGAGGGCGATCATGCCGGCGACGAAGCTGTTGATCTCGACGACGGCCTCCGGCCGTACCAGCCGCACCGCCTGCTGGATGCCGATCTGCGCGCCGTAGAACACCAAAAACAGGGTCAGCAGTTCGGGCAGGCCGCGGAAGATGGTGGTGTAGATGTTGCCGGCAAGCCGCATGGAGGCTTCGCTGGACTGCTTGGCGAGTGCCACCAGAAAGCCGATCAGCAGGCCCAGCGGCAGTGTCACCAGGGCAAGCGAAACAGTGACGAGCACGCCATAGGCAATGTCGTCACCCCATCCCTCAGGCCCGAAACTCAGAAGCGCCCACACGCTTTGCATCGGTATGCTGCCCCCATTGGCCTCCCTTTGCAGGAGTGCCGCCGTCTTCGATGACGGCTTGTCGTTGTCTTATGTTAGCCAAACGGCGGGAACTTGTCCCGCCGCTTGTTCAGTTTTCACAGCATTGACGTCTCAGCTGCCGTAGGCGTCGAACTTGAAGTACTTGTCGTTGATTTCCTTGTACTTCCCGTTGGCGCGGATGGCTTCGATGGCTGCGGAGAACTGATCCGCGAGCGCATCGCCCTTGCGCACGCCGACACCGGCGCCGTCGCCGTGGATCTCAGGCATGTTCGGGATCGTGCCGACGATCTTGCAGCATGCGCCGTCCGGCGTCTCCAGCCAGGCACCCATGGTCACTGCGTCGTCGCCGACAGCGTCGAGACGACCGTTCGCCATGTCGAGCTTGTACTCTTCGGCGGTCGGGTACGACTTGATCTCGCTGTCGGTGAAAACCTTCTCGGCGTAGTTGTAATGGATGGTCGAACCTTGGACGCCGATCTTCTTGCCGGCGAGGTCTTCCTTGGTCACGCCCTTGATGTCGCTGTCCTTGGCGGCGGCGATCACGGCCGGGGTGTTGATGTATTTCTTGGAGAAGTCGATCTTCTCCTTGCGCTCGGGCGTGATCGACATCTGGGCGATGATGGCGTCGAACTTGCCGGCCTGGAGCGCGGGGATCATGCCGTCCCATTCCTGGGCAACGATTTCGCACTTGGCCTTCATCTCTTCGCAAAGCGCGTTGGCGATGTCGACGTCGAAGCCGACGAGCTTACCGTCGGAGGTCAGGCTGTTGTAGGGAGGGTATGCGCCTTCAGTGGCGATCTTGATTGTCTTTTCCTGCGCCTGCGCCATACCGATGGTGAGCGCCAGGGCTGCGGTCGCAGCCAGGGCAATACGCTTGGAAATACCCATGATGTTCCTCTCTTTTCGCTTCGGCCGGTTCCCGTCCATGGCGGCCGTTGAGCGGATGAACTCCGCCGCTGGCGGCGATACTCCCACTGTTTTCAGTTAAAAATCAATCGTGAAAAGGGGTTTTGCTGCCTCGGCCAAGGGCAACGGCGATGACGCTGCGTCAATGTGCGGCGAGGTCGGTGCGCGCTTCGACAAAATCGGCGATCGCTGCGATGTCGTCGATGCCGAACACCGGAACCTGCTCGCCCTCGACGCGGTGGTCGGAGGCAATGGCGACAATCGAAGGGTCATTCGATGTCAGTGGCGCGCGGTCCTTGGCATCGAGCCTCCGTGCTTCGATCTTGAGATGATGCTCGCGCTTGTAGCCCTCGACCAGTACCAGGTCGCAAGGCGCGATCCTTGCCAGGACCTCGTCGAGCGTCGGCTCGTTTTCGTTGCGCAGCTCATGCATCAACGCCCAGCGGCGCCCTGACACGATGGCGACTTCCGTGGCGCCTGCCTGGCGATGGCGAAAGCTGTCGGCGCCCGGCTTGTCGATGTCGAAATCATGGTGGGCATGCTTGATGGTCGAGACCTTCCAGCCGCGTCCGACCAGTTCCGTCACCAGACGTTCGGTCAATGTCGTCTTGCCGGAGTTCTTCCAGCCGGTGATGCCGAACACCCGATGCGTCATCAGCCGACCTCGTCGACAAGGCGCGCGGCTTGGGCGAGGTCTTCGGGCGTATTGATATTGAAGAACGGGTCGACTGCACTGGAACCACGTTGTTCTACCGGAAAGTCCACCACGTCGAGGCCTACCTGCTCAAGGAACGTCATCACCCGTCGGGTATCGCCGCTTTCCAAAAAGGCCGCAAGCGCATTGCGCAGCGAAACCGGCCACAGCGCGAAGGTCGGGTGCACGCGCGTGTTCGAAGCCGCGACAGTGACCCGGCCGGCGACAGCGCGCGCGGCAAGTCGCCCGGCGAGATCGTTGGGGAAGAAAGGCGTGTCACCGGCAACGCTGAGGATGTGGGTGACGCCGGGCTGGTGTGCCGCCCACTCCATGCCGGTCAGGATGCCGGCCAGCGGTCCCTGATAGCCTGATATCGTGTCGCTGACGATCTCGACGCCGAAGCCGGCGAAAGGTGTCCGGTCGGCGTTGGTGTTGATGACGATCCGGCCGACCTGCGGTCGCAGGCGATTCAGCACGTGGCGTATCAGGGGATGGCCGCCAAGTTCCACAAGTGTCTTGTCGGTGCCGCCCATGCGACTCGATCGGCCGCCGGCGAGAATGAGCCCTGCGATCTGCCCTGTCATGCCTAGATCCCGTCTGGCGCCATCGAGGCGCTGGTGCTTTCGGCTGCCGGCCGACCCTTGCCGACAACGCGTTCGCGATAGAGCGAATAGAGGCCGGAGGCAACGATCACGGCAGCACCAGCGATCATCGCCAGATCGGGGATGTCGCCGAAAACGAAGACGCTGAGCGAAATCGCCCAGATCAGGGCAGTGTAGCGGAACGGCGCGATGAAAGAGATTTCGCCCTCGCGCATCGCCATGATGACGAACTGATAGCCGAACAGCACCAGCACCGCGGCACCCGCCAGAAACGTGACGAGGTCGAGCGTCATCGGCACCCAACCGCCGAAAGGCACGATCGTCAGCGCCCCTGTTATGGTGATGATGATGGTGGTGGTGGTCGAGACGAACAAGGATGGGATGTGCCCGGGGATCTTTCGTGTCGCCAGGTCGCGCACGGCACAGAAGGCGACCGAAAGCAGGGCCAGCAAGGAAAAGACGTTGAAGCCGTCAAATCCCGGCCGGACAATGATTAGCACGCCACCAAAGCCGGTGGCGATGGCCAGCCAGCGGCGCCAGCCGACGCTCTCGCCCAGAAACAGTGCAGCACCCATGGTCACCGCCAATGGCAGGGCCTGAAGCACGGCGGAAATGTTGGCCAGCGGCAGATGGGGCAGGGCGGCGAGAAAACAAACGGTGCCGCCAACCTCGCCGACAAGGCGCAGGAACACCATCGGATGCCAGTAGTTCCGGTAGCCGTTCAAGGCACCCTGCTGCCAGGCGAGAAGGCTGATCAGCGTGGTGGCGAACAGCCCGCGCACCAGCATCAGCTGGCCCGGATTGATCGTCTGGGCGGCGAGCTTGCTCAGCGTGTCGTTGAAGGTAAAGGCTGCCATCGCGACGACCATGAAGGTGGCGCCGCGAACATTCGAGGAAAGTGGCACTTCGGCTTTCCGTTGCTGCTGTTCCTACGGCTTTAGCACCGGTGCGTGAAACAGCAATGCCAATCGGATGGACCAGACACGTCAATTGGCCTCACGGGCCGTTGAGGCTTTCGGCAATGGAGCCGACCAGCCGGTCGTATTTCGCCTTGGACGACACGGGATATTTGAGCAGGAAGGCATGGATGACGCCGCCCCTGCCAAATTCGAGGCGGTGGTAGAAGATGTCGTCGCCGTCGTGGCCCGACAGCACGACCCAGTCCTTGCCCAGCTTGCGGTAGGTGACCTCCACGCCCTCGGAGCTCATGTCGGCGAGCTGCTTGGGTGTCTGCTCCAGCGCATTGTTGGAGCCGTAGACCGCCAGGCTCGCTCCGTCGATCGACAGGAACGTCATGCCGTCGCCATTTTCCGGCGGTTCGGCCTGGCTGACGAAGATCTCATGTGGAAACGTCACCGACGTGCCGAAGCGGGCATTGGTGTAGATGAATGGCTTGGCAAGTGCAGGCGCGGCTAGCACCATCGCCAGAGTCATTGCGGAGAACGTCCTGGCGAACCGGTAAGCCATGCCCATTACCTCTTGAGGACGTTGTCGGGTGGCGACGATAGCTGCAACTTAGCCGTCTGTCACACTCATATGGCGCGAGACGGACGGGCGATTGGTGCGGCGGTCGATGATGAAATCGTGGCCATTGGGCTTGCGCCCGATCGCCTCGTCAATGGCATTGGACAAAAGCTCGTTGCCTTCGGAGGCGCGCAGCGGCGCCCTGAGGTCGGCCGCGTCGCGACACTACCGCAACCGCTGCAGCGCGGTCTTCACCGCATCGCGATTGTCCCGCTTCATTCGCTCGACGACCGCCTCGAATCGTCCGTCGCCGAAGATCCGTTCGCGATAGGCCGCGTAGTCGGCGAGCACCGCGCGCACCGTGTCGGCGAGTTCGCCGTAGCGCGCCCACACCACGAACGGGTGATACGCGATCGACTCACGCAGCGGCACGTCTTCACTGACGACGACGACACCGCACAGCAGCGCCGGCAATACGCGCAATTCCTCGAACGTGTGGTGCTGGCCGGTCTGATGCACGTTCACGAGCACGCGCGTGTCGCGGTACAGCGTGCACAACGCGGCGCCCGCGTAGACACCGCTGACATTGAGCAGTGACAGGCGCGCCTCGTGGGCCGCTTCAAGAAACGCCGCGCGGCGCGGTTGCGCGACGTCGCCAAACAGCGTGATTGCGTCGCGCCGCCGCGTGCCCGGGGTGACGTCGGTGTCGTACAGCAGCGGCGCGAGCACGATCGTCTTGGCCAGATACGCATCGAAGCCGCCGGCGCGGCGCAGGTTTTCGACATTCGGCCGGCTGTAGTCGACGATCACGTCGGCCGATTCGACCACCGCGCGGTTCACCACGCGCGCGAGATAGTATCCTTGGCCGTCCGGCAATGGCACGGCACCGGTCGGCGCGCCGTCGCTGTCGCGCCCGCCCGGTTTGACCAGCGTGTGTTCCCACTGGACATCGATGCGCCGCGTGCGGTTCGCATTGCCGCAGTCGACCTCGGAGTCGCCGAACACGAGATTGACCGGCGCGTCGCGCACGGCCAGCGTTTCGCGGAACAATGCGACACAGTACAAATAGTATTCCCGCACGAACGCCGGATACTGCGGATCGTATGCAAGCCGCGCACGGCCGACGGTTTCGACGCAGCGCGCCGGCGCGCGCGGAAACACATTGCGCCACAGCGCTTGCAGCTTGCGTGCGACACGCTTCGCCAGCGTCATTGGGGAGAACGTCGGGGCGGAGAACGTCGCGGCGAGCCGGTAAGCATGCCCATTGCCTCACGAGGACGTTGTCGGGTGGCGAAGGTCGATATCGCTCAGCCGCCTGTCACACTCATGTGGCGGGAGACGGACGGACGATTGGTGCGGCGGTCGATGATGAAATCGTGGCCCTTGGGCTTGCGCCCGATCGCTTCGTCGATGGCGTTCGACAACAGCTCGTTGCCTTCGGAGGCGCGCAGCGGCGCCCTGAGGTCGGCAGCGTCCTCCTGGCCGAGGCACATGTAGAGCGTGCCGGTGCAGGTGAGCCGCACGCGATTGCAGCTCTCGCAGAAATTATGCGTCATCGGCGTGATGAAGCCCAGCTTTCCGCCGGTTTCAGCGACATCGACGTAACGTGCCGGTCCGCCTGTCTTGAACGGGATGTCGGTCAGGGTGAACTGGCGTTCGAGATTGGCCCTCAGCAGCGACAGCGGCAGGTACTGGTCGGTGCGGTCAGCATCGATCTCGCCCATCGGCATCGTTTCGATGACCGTCAGGTCCATGCCGCGGCCATTGGCCCAGCGCAGGATTTCGGGGATTTCAGTATCGTTGAAGTCCTTGAGCGCGACGGCATTGATCTTGATGTGCAGGCCGGCCGCCTGGGCGGCGTCGATGCCTTCCATCACCTTGGCAAGGTGGCCCCAGCGCGTGATGGCGTGGAACTTGTCGGGGTCGAGCGTGTCGAGCGAGACGTTGATGCGCTTGACGCCGCAATCGGCGAGCTCCTGAGCGAAGCGCGACAGCTGCGAGCCGTTGGTCGTCAGCGTCAGCTCTTCCAGTGCGCCGCTGTCGATATGGCGCGACAGCTGGCGAATGAGGTGCATGACATTCTTGCGCACCAAAGGTTCGCCGCCGGTCAGGCGCAGCTTTTTGACGCCCTTTTCGACGAAGACGGTGCACAGCCTGTCGAGCTCTTCGAGCGACAGCAGGTCTTTCTTGGGCAGGAAGGCCATGTCTTCGGCCATGCAATAGGTGCAGCGGAAATCGCAGCGATCCGTGACCGACACGCGCAGATAGCTGATCGAGCGACCGAAAGGATCGATCATGTCCATGGTCTGCGCTTCCGTTTCCCTTTGCGTGGCGTCTTGTTTGACGCCTTCATGTTACGGCTATGTTGTACGCTTGGGTATGTCAATCAAGATGAAAGTTTGTTGCCTTGGGGTAGCGCGAGGCCCTTTGTCGTTTCCGGGCCCTGTTAGCACTTTTCGCAACGTCCGAAGCGCAGTAGTGAAGGGCAGTTCACAACGGCAGGGCGGATCATGACGGCACCGAAGGAATTGAGGGTCTCCAAGGACCGCAAGCTGTTGACGGTGACGTTTCCGGACCATCGCCCGTTCGAACTTGCAGCCGAGCTGTTGCGCGTGCTTTCGCCTTCCGCCGAGGTGCAGGGCCATTCGCCGGAACAGCGCGTGACCGTGCCCGGCAAGAAGGACGTTGCGATCCTCAAGATCGAGCCGGTGGGCAATTATGCCGTGCGCATCACCTTCGACGATTTCCACGACACCGGCATCTTCACCTGGAACTACCTGCACACACTCGGCCACGACAAGGACAAGCGCTGGCAGGAATATCTCGACGAACTGGCGCAGAAAGGTTTGAGCCGCGATCGCTGAGTGTCTTTGGCCGTTCACGTTGGCCTGCTAAGCGCAGCAGCATCGAAGCAGGAGGGGATGAACGGTGTCGGTCATTTCAACGGTCGAACAGCTCGAGGCGCTTTATGGTGCTCCCGGCGAAACCTCGCTGGTCAAGGAACTCGACCACGTCATTCCCGAGTATGCGGCCTTCATCGAAGCATCGCCCTTCGTCTCGCTGGCGACCAGCGGTCCCGAGGGACTCGATTGCTCGCCGCGCGGCGACCTTGCCGGCTTTGTCCGCATCCACGATCCGCGTACGCTGATGATGCCGGACCGCCGCGGCAACAACCGCGCGGATTCGCTGAGGAATATCATCCGCGATCCCAAGGTGGCACTGCTGTTTTTGGTGCCCGGCTCAGGCACGACGCTGCGCGTCAATGGCCGTGCTCACATCAGCGTCGATGCCGAGCTTTGTGCGTCGTTCACCGTCGAAGGCAAGCCGGCACGTTCGGTGACGGTGATCGATGTCGATGCCGTCTACTTCCAGTGCGCGCGAGCGATCGTACGGTCGGAGCTGTGGAATCCGGAACGCCATGTCGATCCGAAGGCGCTGCCGACGCCGGGCCAGATCCTTGCCGTCACCAGCCGCGCCAGCATCGACGGCGAAACCTATGACCGCGAATGGCCCGAGCGCGCCAAGAAGTCGATGTGGTAGGGACCTGCGGGTAGGAAAATCCTGCGAAGTCGGGAAGAATGACGAAAAGCAGGCTTCCAGGCCTCAAAACAAAGTGATTGCCCCCGGCGTAACTTCGACGGCATTCGCGACGTATACCGGCAAAATTGCTGGAGTTATCCTGAATGACGCCCTGGACAGACCGCGCCGGAAACCTATCGCCGCTGAAGGCCGTGGCATTTGCCGGCACATTGGTGCCCGCACTGCTGCTTGCCTATTACGCGGTGAAAGGCTTTCCGCAAGGCGCTGGCGCCAGCACGCTGCTCGGCCCACGGCCGTTCACCGCCGCCATCCATGAAACCGGCGACTGGGCGATCCGCTTCCTGCTGATGTCGCTGGCGGTGACGCCGCTGCGCCGCATCGGGCAATGGCCGAAGCTGATCCTCATCCGGCGCATGCTCGGGATCGCTGCGCTCGCCTACGCGCTCGGTCATCTCGTACTCTACTTCTTCGACCAGAACTGGGATGTCGTCCGCGCCGTCAGCGAGATCGCGCTGCGCATCTATCTCACCATCGGCTTCGTCGCGCTGCTCGGGCTTGTCGCTCTCGGTGCGACGTCGACCGACGCGGCGATCAAGAAGCTTGGTCGCAACTGGAACCGGCTGCACAAGATCGTCTATGGCATCGGTATCCTAGCTGCGCTGCATTTTTTCATGCAGTCCAAGGCCGATGTCTATGAGCCGACGCTGATGGCGGGCTTTTTCATGCTCTTGATGTTCTACCGGCTGGCGCACTGGCGCGGGCTCAGCCTGATGTCGCCGCTGGTGCTGATCGCGATTGCAGTTGCTGCTGCGCTGTCGACGGTGGTTGTCGAGGCGGCCTGGTATGGGCTGGCGACCGGCGTGCCGCCGAGCCGCGTTCTGTGGGCAAACCTGCAGTTTTCCTACACTATCCGGCCCGGCTGGTGGGTGCTGGCGACGGGCCTTGGCGTGGCGGCGCTCGGCTTCGTCAGGTCGATGGGTAAGGCGGAAGCGCCGCGGGGCAGGCGAGCCGCCAGGGCCGCCGCCTGAGCGACTATTCCTTCAGCGCGTCGGCGACACGCAGCATGTGTGCGCCGATCAGGTCGCATTGTTCCGGCGTCGACGAGCTCATCGCCTTTTCGATCAGCGCGCCATAGGTTTTCAGCGCCCGCATCAGCAAGGTGCCGCCGTCTTCGGTCAGCGTCAGCCGCATCACCCGGCGATCCTTGGCGTCGGCCTCGCGCCGCACCAGCGCGCGCTTTTCCAACTGCGGCAGCAGCATGGTGATGTTCGAACGCCCGACCAGCAGCTTGCGTGCCAGGTCGTGCTGCGAAATGCCGGGATGGCGATAGAGATTCATCAGGACATCGAGCTGCGCCGGCTTGAGATCGTGCGGCTGCAACGCGCTCGCCAGGGCACGCTCCATCGAGTGGCACGCCTTGGCCACGGCAACCCAGTTTCTGAACCGCGGGTTATCCCACGGCAAATCTTGTTTATTGTTCATGATTGAACTATTATTGTTCATGATTGAACTTATGGATGGACGACCACTATGGCATCAATCGGATTGAAGGTCATCCGGCGGCTGTTCGGTGCAGCCGAGCTGGTTTCGCCACGTCTCGCCGGCCGTGCGGCATTCGAGCTTTTCCGGCGAACGCCAAGCCAGCGTTCCCTGACATCGGGCGAGAGGCGTGCCATCGGCAACGCGTCCGGCTTCATGGCCGAGGCCCGCCATCACCGAATCAAGACCCTGCGCGGCTGTGTGGCGATGCACGAGTTTCGCCCCGATGGGGCAAGCAGGGGCACAGTACTTGTCATCCATGGCTGGCGTTCGCGGACCGAGTACATGCAGGCGCTGATCGAAGGCTACAGGGAGGCCGGCATGCGCGTGATCTCGCTCGACCTGCCGGGCCATGGCGGCTCGCTCGGGCGCGCGCTCGACATGGCCAAGGCCGTCGAGGCGGCCACGCTTGCCGGCCAGTGGTTCGGGCCGTTCGAGGCGATCGTTGGCCATTCCTTTGGCGGTGCGGTTGCCGTCAACGCCGCCGCTGGAACGGTCAAGGGCTTTGAACCGCTGTCAGCCAAGCGGCTGGTGCTGGTTGCCGCTCCCGATTCGATGCCGAAGCTGTTCGACGATTTCGGCCGCTATCTCCATCTCGGGCCAAAGACGCAGCAGGCGATCTCGGGGCAGGTGCAGCGTGTGACCGGGACCCCGATCAGCCAGTTCGTCGGTTCCAGGCTGCTGATGCGCCTGGCTACCCCGACCCTTGTCATCCACGCCTCCGACGATAGGGAAGTGTCCGCCAGCGAAGCGAAGGCAATGGCTGGTGCGGGCGGGCATGTCAGGCTGTTCTGGGCCGACGGCCTTGGCCACCGGCGTATCCTTTCGAGCGCCAAGGTCGTGGCCGAGGCTGTCGGCTTTCTCGAGGCTGCGCGAGAACTCGACACGGTTCACTAGCCGGTCGCTGGTTCCGCGACGGTTGCGCCGGTCACCGAGGCTCAGCCCTGGTTCTCCAGTGCTGCCCTCAGCATGTCATAGGTCGGCGCCAGTTCGCGGAGGGCGGCGGCGGCCGAGGCGTCATGACCGACGACGAGCGGATACTGCATGCCACCGATCAGGCGCGCCTGTTTGCCCGCGATGCGCGCCGCCTCGGTGTATCCGGCACGCTCCAGGCAGGTTGCGGCGTCCGCCGCGCGGCGTGCCCCGGCCCGGACGGCGAAGTGGATCATGTGGCCCCGCAGGTCCTGGTTGCACCTGGGCTCGATCAGGCGCGCCAGCGCCTCGGCGGCTGCAGCGTTACCCGAGCTTCCCTGCGGCATGTCGTGCTCTCCATCCATCGACAGCCAGCGAATCGCTGACGGGATCGACGCCTTGATCGCGTCGACATCTGCGATGTCAGCTATCCGCTTGAAGGCGGTACGCATCGTGTAGGGCGTCCCATAGATCAGCGTTTTTGCGCTCCAGGCGGCCATAAAGTCGGCGAGTGGCAGGCGGGCGTAGGGGTAGCCCTGCGGATCGTGCATCAGGATGCTGTCATCGTCGACTTCGATGGCGACGACGTAATGATCGGCCTCGATCGGGCCGCGCATGCGGGGCTGGTGCCGGAGATGCCCCATCTCGACCGGACCGATCCAGACCGGGCCGACGGCCAGGGCTTCCTTGAGCCGTGCCAGGGCTTCCTCAGCGTTGCCACCCTGGGCAACTATCGATGTCCATCCAAGAGCCAAGAGCGCGTCCTCAAAACCTTTCTCCGGGTCCCAGCCATAGGGGTCGAAGAAGGGCATCTTGCCGCCGATCAGCTGCATCCCGAACGGGCCGCCGATGGCCACCTCGATGACCGCGGTCGACGGCGCATCGGCTCCGAACATCATGGCGAAGGAATTGGCGTAGCAATACGGGCCGGAGCCGGTGTAGGCAAAATGGGTCATGGAGGGGTCTCTTACTGGCTGATCGGATAGGCGACGTCGAAGCGCGCGCCTCGGGTTCCGGGATAGGTTTCGCGAGGGCTGCCGATGCAACTGATGTCGCTCCGCGCGTCCAGCCATCCTTCAAGGGCGTCGTAGACGTGCATGACGAGGGGAAAATCCTCATAGGCCTTGGGCACGGGCAGATAGACTTCGCGGCGCGCCGGCTGCAACCTGATGAGCAGGTCGCCAGCCGGTTCGAGACTTCCCTCAAAGGCGACGGCAACCTCGACGAGACCCTCGCTGTCGCGGCTGACGAGGTCGTGAAAATGCACGCTCATCAATCCGCCGTCAGCTAATCCCGTGGCGCGCAGGTGGGCGCGGATGTCCGTTTCGGCCTCAGCGATGAAATCGTCCAGCGTCTGGACGCCGACCTGGCGTTGTCGCGAGATGACCTTGCCGGCCGGTATCTCGCGGAGGCTGATCGCTGCCGCGAGTGCAGTGTCGCCGCCTTCGGTTTGCCGGGAGAGGGCACGCACGAGCTCGATCTGCTCGGCAAGCCTGTCGTTCTGCGCGCCGAGCCAGCTTTGCAACTCGACGACGCGCGCTTGCGGCGTCAGGTCCAGCAGTTGCGCGATGCGGGCGATTGGCAGATCCAGCCGACGCAGGCGCGCGATCAACCGTGCCCGGGGCGCCTGCGACGACGCGTAGTAACGATAGCCGGTCTGCGGATCGATGCGCACCGGCAACAGCAGGCCTTGCTCGGCATAAAGCCGCAATGCCTTGGGCGACAGTCGCGTGGCGGCCCCGAAACGGCCGGCGAGGAGATAGGAATCGGTCATGGCACCGTGTCTAGGGCTGGCCCCAGGGGCGAGGTCAAGCGCGCGATTTGCTTTCGCCGATGCCGGGGCCGATCAGCCTTTCTTGTTGCCTGGTTCGACAGGCAGGCCGGCCGCGCGCCAGGCGGTGAAACCACCAAGGATGTGGCGGACCGGCTCCAGCCCCATTTCCTGCGCCGTCTTTGCGGCCAGTGCCGAGCGCCAGCCGCCGGCGCAGAAGAAGACGAAATTCTTGCCGCTGGTAAAGAAGGGCTTGTGGTAGGGGCTTTCGGGGTCGATCCAGAATTCGAGCATGCCGCGCGGGCAGTGCTGGGCGCCTGCGATCCTGCCTTCGCGCTCGACCTCGCGTGGATCACGCAGGTCGATGAAGATGGTCTCGGTGTCGTCGAGCAGGGTTGCCGCTTCCTCCGGCGACACCACCTCGACCACAGCATTGGCCTCGTCGAGCAGTTCCCTGTAGCCCTTCTTCACCTTGCCCTCGCGTCAATTCGGCCCAATTTCAGCTTGTGGATCCAAGTGATCGCATGAAGCGTCAAGGCTGTCATCGCTGATGAATTGTGCCACCTTCCGGTTTGCCTCACGATGATGTGAAACTGTTCGGCAACAGCTGCCGGGAAATTTATGAAAGCTTAACGTTATCGGTATGAATCGGGTGAGTAGCGCCTTACATCAGCCATTTGTGGGCAGGAATTCTTCCACCGGCGCATAGCGATTCCAGTGCAGTTTCCGGGCAGGGATGGTGTCTTATGAAATTTTCTCTCCTGAACAGGCCGATCTCGCTTCCGCTGGCAGCCTTGGCCGCGACCGTGGCGCTCGGTGCGCCACAGGCCGGGGCGCAGAACTTCTTCGACATCCTGTTCGGCGGCAGCGGCAACCGTGCCCCCCGTCACCAGCAAGGCGAGTTTCCGCCGGCACCGGTCCAGAAGAAGCGGGCGCCCGTGGCCGCGGCCAAGATCAGCGCGCCGTCCTATTACACCTACAAGACCGACACGATGGTGACGGTCGACTTCTCCAAGCTGGTCGCCGGCACGCAGTCGGCGTCGCTGGAGCCGTCGCTAGCCGGCACCGCGTTTCGTGAAGCGCTGGCCGGGCTCGATGCGTTCGATCTCGTTGCCGAAAAAGACATCGCCAAGGGCCTGCTCGACTACTATGTGGCCAATCCCGATTTCATCTGGGTCACCGGCCAGACCGCAAACAGCCGCGCAGAAGACGCGATCAGGACCTTGAGCGATGCCGCCAGCCACGGGCTGATGCCGGCCGACTATGCGGTTTCGGTGCCGCCGGCGGCCTATGCGATGGACGACACCGTAGGCCGGATGAAGACGCTCATCCGTTTCGAGATGGCGATGTCGGCGCGGGTGCTGCGCTATGCGCATGATGCGCAAGGCGGCCGGATCGATCCGAACCGTATCTCCGGCTATTACGATTTCACGCCCAAGCCGCTCGACATGGCCGCCATTCTGAAGAGCCTCAGCCAGTCGATTGACGCCAGGGCCTTCCTCGAAGCATTCCACCCGCAGAATCCTGAATACAAGGCGCTGCGCGTCGAACTCGAGGCGCTCAAGGCGAGCGAGGAAAACGACATCGTCGTTGAAGCCAAGCTGCTGCTGAAGCCCGGCGAGACCAGCCCGGAGCTACCCAAGCTTTTGCATCTTGTCGCCCGCGACCTCGATGACGAGATGGGCGGTGAATTCGGCGAAACGCTCGCCAGGCTCGGCAACAGCGAAACCTATTCGCCCGAACTGGTTCCGGTCATCGAAGCCGTTCAAAGGCGTGCCGGGCTCAAGGCCGACGGCGTTGTCGGTCCGCGCACGGTGGCGACACTTGCCGGCACCTCGAAGGCCGACCGCCTCGACAAGGTGGTCGTCGCGCTCGAGCAGTTGCGCTGGCTGCCTTCGGACCTCGGCAGCCCACGTGTCTTCATCAACCAGCCGGCCTACACCGCGAGCTACATCGACGGCGGTGTTGAAAAGCTCAAGATGCGCACGGTCATCGGCAAGACCACCAACCAGACCAGCTTCTTCCAGGACGAGATCGAGCAGGTCGACTACAATCCCTATTGGGGCGTGCCGCAGTCGATCATCGTCAACGAGATGTTGCCGCGCCTGCGCAACGATCCGAGCTATCTCGACCGCGCCGGCTATGAAGTCACCGATTCGCGTGGCCAGCGCATTCCGTCATCGGCGATCAACTGGGGCCAGTACGGCTCGAAGGTGCCCTTCAGCGTGCGCCAGGCACCGAGCGAAGCCAATGCCTTGGGCGAGCTCAAGATCCTGTTCCCCAACAAGCATGCCATTTACATGCACGACACGCCGCAAAAGGCGCTGTTCGACCGCGACAGCCGCGCCTTCAGCCATGGCTGCATCCGCTTGTCCGATCCGCGCGGCATGGCAGCCGCGGTGCTCGGCACAGACGTCGACCACATCGCCGCCAAGCTGAAACAGGGCCATTCCTTCGAGAAGTTGACGCGTAAGATCCCTGTTTACGTCGCCTATTTCACCGCCTGGCCCGATCTTGACGGCAAGGTCGAGTATTTCGGCGACGTCTATGACCGCGATGCCAAGCTGAAGGATGCCATGACGCGTACTGATGCCGCGAGGACGCCGAGCATCTGATTGGGCCATCTGCCGGATAGCGCGCCGGCTCAAGTACGTTGTGCGCTCTGGCGCGGTCGATATCGCTTGCCATCCGCTCTTGTCTTTGTTTTGCAGTCGGTGTTGGCGGGATGCCAAGCCATCACCACGCATTGCGTCCCGCGCGACCCACCTACCGTAAGAGCGATCGCTGCTAGCTTGGCATGCTGGCACAGCCGGCAGAAGGCAGTGATAGGCCGAACAGACAGGTCAGGTAAAAGCCGGTAGCACCGGCTGAGCCAGAACCAGAGGGCCCACTTCAGCCTTGATCCCGGCCGCTCTCAGACTCAGAACCCTATGAGTGCTTGACGCGCCGACTTAAAATGGGGCCGAAATACGCGACAGCAGCCAAGGCGAGGCTGAGGCGTTCTGACGTAGAGAATAGAAAAATGGTGGGCGATATAGGGATTGAACCTATGACCCCACCCGTGTGAAGGGTGTGCTCTCCCGCTGAGCTAATCGCCCGTCCGAGGCCCGAGGGCCGAACGTGACGGCGATATAGGGGAGGGGTGGGAGTGGTGTCAAGGCGGCTTTAGCGACTTGCCGCGTCAATCAGCTTCTGGGCCATGCCAAGCGTCAGTTCGTCATAGTGCGAGATGACCACCGAAGGCTCGTATTCGCTGACGTGACGGTCGGTGTAGCCGAAATCGACGGCAACGACCGGAATGCCGGCCGCCTTTGCCGTGTCGATGTCGGTGACCGAATCGCCGACCATGACGGCGCGGGACACATCGCCGCCGGCCTTGGCGATGGTTTCGGTGAGATGCCGGGGGTCTGGCTTGCGCATGCCGAAAGTTTCCGGACCGGTGATGGCCGCGAAGCGGTCGGAAAGACCGAGCGCCTGGATGAGGCCCTGGGCGAGGGTTTCGTACTTGTTGGTGCAGACGGCGAGCAGATAGCCGGCTTCGGTGAAGCGGTTCATCGCGGCGACGACGCCGGGATAGGGCAGCGAGCGGCCGGGAATGTTGACCGTGTAGTGATCGAGGAAGATGTCGTGCAGGCGGTCGTGCTCGACGGCCGCCAGCTGCTTTTGCTGGGCGGTGTAGGCACGCTCGATCATGATGCGCCCGCCCTGGCCGACGAAACGGCGGAATGCCCTGTCGTCGACTTCGGCAAGGCCGCCGGCGACGAGCGTGTGATTGAGGCTGTCCAAAAGGTCAGGGGCGGTGTCGACGAGGGTCCCGTCGAGGTCGAAAACGATGATCGGCTTGGACATGGCTCCGCCTTTGTGGAGTTGTGCGTTGCAAGAGCCGATAGCCCCGGACCCTGCATGACGCAAGCCCGTGCCATAAAGCCTTTGACCCAACGGGCAAAAATGCTAGGAGCCAAGCCTGATATTCGAGGATTTTGCGAACAAGTGATGGATGCCAAGGCTTTGAAGATCGAGGCGGCGCGCGCTGCCTTGGGGTATGTCGAGAGCGGAATGCGCCTTGGCATCGGTACCGGTTCGACGGCCGAGGAGTTCGTCAGGCTGCTGGCCGAGAAGGTTGCCGGCGGCATGCAGATCATCGGCGTGCCGACATCGGAACGTACCGCCGCCCTTTGCCGCGAACTGTCCGTGCCGCTCTCCACGCTCGACGAAACGCCGGAACTCGACCTGACCATCGATGGCGCCGACGAGATCGATCCTGAGCTGACGCTGGTCAAGGGTGGCGGCGGCGCGCTGCTGCGCGAAAAGATCGTGGCCGCGGCCTCGACGCGCATGGTGGTCATCGCCGACCAGACCAAGCTCGTCGACACGCTCGGCCGCTTCCCGTTGCCCAT
Organism: Aminobacter carboxidus; assembly: GCF_014863355.1. Lineage (GTDB taxonomy): Bacteria > Pseudomonadota > Alphaproteobacteria > Rhizobiales > Rhizobiaceae > Aminobacter > Aminobacter carboxidus. Next base: position 36,039 of record NZ_JACZEP010000008.1, read on the forward strand.
CGAGGTCAATCCGTTCGGCCTCAAGGCCACCGAGATCGCCATCGCAAAAGCTGCTGACAAGCTCGGGCTTTCAGGGCCTTTGGTGTTGCGCAAATCCGCCGGCGAAACCTTCGTAACCGACGGTGGACATTTCATTATCGATGCATCTTTTGGCCGCATTCCCGATACAAGAGCGCTTTCGGATGCCCTGCACGCCATTCCCGGCGTCGTGGAGCACGGTCTCTTCTTGGGTTTGGCCACCGTTGCCGTCATCGCCGGCTCGGACGGGGTCAGAACCGTTCATCCGGCACGCTAAACAGGAGTTCTATTCATCATGATTTTGACAAACCGGCTTCGCCGCTTCTCCGTCATGGTGGCGGCTTCGGCATTCGCGGCCGTCGCATTCTCGGCCCAGGCGCAGGAAATCGCGGAATCACACCTGAAGGCAGCGCATGCCGCCATCTCCGCGATCCACGCGACCGATTCCTTCGATTCGATCCTGCCGCAGGCAGCCGCCGCCCTGAAGCAGCAGCTGATCCAGCAGAACCCTGACATGCAGGAAGTGATCACCCAGACGGTCGATGAAAAGACGCTGGCGCTCGCCGCGCGTCGGGCCGACCTGGAAAAGGAATCGGCGATCGCTTACGCCAAGTCGTTCTCCGAGCAGAACCTCAACGACATTGCCGCCTTCTACAATTCGGAAGCCGGCAAGAAGCTTATCGAGAACGGCCCGATCGCCTCGCGCGAATTGGTCAAGGCCGCCGAGATCTGGCAGAACGGCGTCGGCCGCGATCTCGCCGAGCAGGTTGGCGAAAAGCTCAAGGCCGTCATCGGCACCAAGGCTCCGGCCGAAGGTGCTGCCCCAGCCGAAGGTGCCGCACCGGCAGCACCGGCGAACTGATCCACCGCGACCAACGGTCACGATACAAAAGCCCGGCATTTGCCGGGCTTTTCTTTTGGGCTCACTGCCACTACCTGTGACCGCATCACAGGCGCATCGGATGCGGTGCGCAGTTTCAAGGACTTAGAGCGACCGTTGCGCGCCGCATGCGCGTTGCTCTACCGCAGGAAGGACACCCATGGCCCAGTACGACTACGATCTCTTCGTCATCGGCGGCGGCTCGGGCGGTGTGCGCGCGGCACGCGTTGCGGCAGCACTCGGCAAGCGCGTCGCGCTCGCTGAGGAGTTCCGTTTTGGCGGCACCTGCGTCATCCGCGGCTGCGTGCCCAAGAAGCTCTACGTCTATGCCTCGCAGTTTCCCGAGCATTTCGAGGATGCGGCGGGCTATGGCTGGACCGTCGGCGAGGCGAAGTTCGACTGGAAAACGCTGGTCGCCAACAAGGAGCGTGAGATTTCGCGGCTTGAGGCGATCTACAAGCGCAATGTCGAAGGTTCCGGTGGTGAGACGATCCATTCACGTGCCGTGCTCGTCGACAGCCATACTATCCGGATCGTCGATGAAAACCGCACCGTCACCGCCGATCAGATCCTGATTGCGACAGGCGGGCGGGCCGCCGCGCATCCCGCGCTGCCGGGCCATGAGCACTGCATCTATTCGAACGAGGTCTTCGACCTTCCCGAATTGCCCAAGGCGATCATGATCGAGGGCGGCGGCTACATCGCCGTCGAATTCGCCAACATCTTCCACGGTCTCGGCGTCGAGACGACGCTGGTCTATCGCGGCAAGGAAATCCTTAGTCGCTTCGACATGGACCTGCGCCGTACCTTGCACGAGACCATGGAGCAGAAGGGCATCAAGATCCTGCTGCACTCAGTTTCAGAAGACGTCAGCAAGCGCGCCGGTGGTCGCCTCGAAGTGACGCTGAACACCGGCCAGAAGCTGACGGTCGACCAGGTGTTGCTCGCTATCGGACGCACGCCGAATACCGAAAACCTTGGCCTCGAGGCCGCCGGCGTCGAGATGAATAAGCAGGGCGCGATCGTCGTCGACAGCTACTCGCGCACCACCGTGGGTAACATCTGGGCCGTTGGCGACGTCACCAATCGTGTCCAGCTGACCCCGGTCGCCATTCACGAAGCAATGTGCTTCGTCGAGACTGCGTTCAGGGACAACCCGACCGAGCCGGACCACGATTGCATCCCGACCGCGGTGTTCTCGCAGCCCGAGATCGGCACCGTCGGTCTTTCCGAGGACGACGCTGCCAAGCGGTTCAAGCATCTCGAGATCTACCGCACGAGCTTCAGGCCGATGCGCCACACGCTCTCGGGCAGGCAGGAAAAGATGATGATGAAGCTCGTTGTCGATGGCGACACGCGTCTGGTCCTGGGGGCCCATGTGTTGGGTCCTGACGCCGGCGAGATGGCGCAGCTCCTGGGCATCACGCTCAAGGCCGGACTGACCAAGGACGACTTCGATCGCACCATGGCCGTGCACCCTACGGCAGCCGAAGAGCTGGTGACGATGTACAAGCCGACCTATCTGGTGAAAGACGGCGCGCGCGTCGAAAACTGACGTTGCGGCCGCCTCGGGACCTTCCGCAGGGAAACGTTCGATCCCGGACGTGTTCCGGGGTAGATTAGGGGCTCCTCATCGTGTAAAGAGCCGCGTTCCCGCAATGGCGGGCTATGGCGCGGGTGAGGTGCCCGTTAGCGAACTTTTTAGGTGCGAACATGACGAAATGGTCCCCGAATTCCTGGAGAAGCATGCCGATCCAGCAGGTCCCGGCTTATCCGGACGCTGCGGCACTCGCGGAAACGGAAGCTCGTCTCGCATCCTTTCCCCCCTTGGTTTTTGCAGGTGAGGCGCGCAAGCTGAAGAAGCAGCTTGCTGCCGTTGCCAATGGCGAAGCATTCCTGCTGCAGGGCGGTGACTGCGCCGAAAGCTTCCTGGAACATGGCGCTGATAACATCCGCGACTTCTTCCGGGTGTTCCTGCAGATGTCGGTCGTGCTGACCTTCGCCGGCGCGCAGCCGGTGGTGAAGGTTGGCCGTATCGCCGGCCAGTTCGCCAAGCCGCGCTCGGCTGACAACGAGACCAAGGGCGACGTGACGCTGCCGAGCTATCGCGGCGACATCATCAACGGCCCGGCCTTCGACGAGAAGTCGCGCATTCCTGATCCGGCGCGTCAGGAGATGGCCTACCGTCAGTCGGCGGCGACGCTGAACCTTCTGCGTGCTTTCGCTCAGGGTGGCTATGCCAGCCTCGAGAACGTCCAGCGCTGGATGCTCGGCTTCGTGTCGAACAGCCCGCAGGGCGAGCGTTATGAAGCACTGGCCAATCGCATCACCGAGACCATGGACTTCATGCGGGCGGTCGGTATCACTTCGGAGACCAACTACGCGCTGCGCGAGACCGATTTCTACACCAGCCATGAAGCCCTTCTGCTCGGCTACGAGCAGGCGCTGACCCGCATCGACTCGACTTCGGGCGACTGGTACGCGACTTCGGGCCACATGATCTGGATCGGCGACCGCACGCGCCAGCTCGACCACGCCCATGTCGAGTACTGCCGTGGCGTGAAGAACCCGCTCGGCCTCAAATGCGGCCCGTCGATCACGCCCGACAACCTGCTCAAGCTGATCGATGCGCTCAATCCGGAGAACGAGGCCGGCCGTCTGACCCTGATCGCGCGCTTCGGCCACGACAAGGTCGGCGATCACCTGCCGAAGCTGATCCGCGCCGTCGAGAAGGAAGGCCGCAAAGTCGTCTGGTCGTGCGATCCGATGCATGGCAACACGATCACCGCTGCCGGCTACAAGACGCGTCCGTTCGATCGCATCCTGAGCGAAGTGCAGAGCTTCTTCGACATCCACCGTTCCGAGGGCACGCACCCGGGTGGCATCCATGTCGAGATGACCGGCAACAATGTGACCGAATGCACCGGTGGCGCCCGCGCCATCACCGCCGAGGAGCTGCAGGATCGCTACCACACCCATTGCGACCCACGCCTCAACGCCGACCAGGCGATCGAGCTTGCTTTCCTGGTTTCGGAACTGCTGCGCAAGAGCGCACCGACGCCGGCGAAGAAGGCCGTCAACGCCTGATCCGCAAGACGCAGCTTGCAAAAATCAAAAAGGCGCCGGTTTGACCGGCGCCTTTTTTGCTTGGGCTGACGCGCGACGCGTTCAGTCCTTCTTGTACAGCATCCAGTTCTTGCCCTGGCGCTCGGCGATCGTCGAATAGCGGGTGACGCGGTTGCGGCCGATCAGCTTGGAGCGATAGAGCGCGCGATCCGCCTTGGCGTAGAGGTCTTCGGCGCTGTCGGCGTCCGATGCCATGCAGACGCCCATGGAAACGGTGACCTGGCCGCAGTTCACGCCCGGCTGGACATCCTTGAATTGCGTCTGCGCAACCAAAAGGCGAACGCGGTCGGCGATCTCGAACGTCGCTTCCTCGGTCGTGCCTTCGACGATCAGCGCGAACTCTTCACCGCCGGTGCGGGCCACGAACATGTCGCGGTGGACGCTGGACTGAAAGATGCTGGCGATGATGCGCAGGATCTTGTCGCCGACGGGGTGGCCGTGGCGGTCGTTGATGTCCTTGAAGCGGTCGATGTCGGCCAGGATCAGCGCGCTGAACAGCACGCCCCTGTTGTCGTTGTAGATCCTGGCGATCCGCCGGTCGAAGGCCCGACGGTTCCAGATGTGGGTGAGGGGATCGGTGTCGGCAAGCTTCTTGTACTCTTCCAGCTTCGACTTGACGCTTTCGAGTTCACTCGACTTGTCGCTCAGCGTCGTTGCCACCTGCTTGCCATGGTCGATGGTCGAAGCCGTGGCCACGGCCATCACGCCGGCGATCTTCTGCAGCAGTTCCTGCGACATGGCGGTACGGCTGTTGAGCCCGCTCGAGGTCTCGTCAAGCACCTTGCCGTAACGTTCCAAATAGGTCTGCTCGTTGCGCAGCAGGCTGGCGACGCCTTCCAACTCGCGGGCGAGAACTTCGCGCGCATGTTCGACGATGCCCTGACCGTGATTGTGGGCAAAGAACTTCTGGCCGAGCAGGTCGAGTTGCTCCTGCGTCGGACGGTTGCCGAGCGCAATGACTTCCAGGCTGAGTGCCGCGTTGGTGCCGGTCAGCGCCTCGTAGAAGATCTCGTAATTGCGCGGCAGGCCGATGACGCCCATCTGGCTCATCGTCGCCACGACAGTACTCGCAATATCGTTGCCTCGTTCTGTCGGGGCGGCTGCAGATTGCATGTATGTCCCGTTTCAGTTGGCCAAATGGCCGGCTGCACGGTCAGCAAGTGGCTGGCGTGCAAACCGGTCGGGGGCGCGAGCGGCGTGAGATAGAATGCTTGCGGCGGCGCAGGTCCCCTCTGCGCTCATCACTTGTATTCAGCTCTAATTTAGGCTGGCTAAGGTTTCCTTAATTTGCAGCGTTGGCACGGTAATTTTTCTACCACAGGGTGTAATTTCCACTGTGCCAGATGATGCCTGAACACTGGCCAGCATAGGCAATGTCGCAAACCCTCATGTCCCGTGCCCGGATCAAGATCAATATGGCGGCGGGTCAATAGAGGACTATGCAATGGATAATTTGCACAAGGGGTCATGTTTGTGCGGCGCGGTGCGCTTTGCGGCACGCGGTGCGCTGCGCGAAGTAATCTACTGCCACTGCAACATGTGCCGGAAACAGAGCGGCCACTACTATGCCGCAACCAATGTCAGCGACGACATGGTCGACATCGAAGGCGGCGACAATGTCACATGGTTTGCCGCTTCGGACTTCGCCCGCCGCGGCTTCTGCAGCCGTTGCGGATCGGTGATGTTCTGGAAGCCGAACGACGATGACTACGTCTCGATCATGGCCGGTTCGTTCGAGGAGCCGTCGTCGCTCACCGGCGGCTATCACATATTCGTCGCCGACAAGGGCTCGTATTACGAGATCGATGACGATCTGCCGCAATACGAACGGTCCTCACCATCGCTCAAAGTACTGGAGGATTGAACGTGATGCCGACGATCGTTCTCATTTGTTGAACGCTTCGTCGTGTTTGGGCACTCTGCTCGAAACAGTGGCGAGGGCGTATATTCGGGGCAAGGAGAAATGACATGACCTCGTTGCCTACAGTTTTCATTTCGCATGGCGGCCCAGACATCGTTCTGGCCGATACGCCGGCGCGCCACTATCTCGAAACTCTTTCCGCTCTGGTTGAGAAGCCCAAGGCCATCGTCATCGTGTCGGCGCATTTCGAGACCGATGGCGTCGCCGTCGTAACTGATCCCAAGCCGGGCATGATCTACGATTTTGGCGGCTTCGCCCCGGAGCTCTACAAGATGGTTTATCCTGCCGCGGGCGAACCTGTACTCGCGGCCAGGGTTTTCGCGATGCTCGACGAGGCCGGGCTCAAGCCGCACACCTATGAGAAGCGCGGCTATGACCACGGCACCTGGACGCCGCTCAAGCTCGCATTCCCCGACGCGGACATTCCTGTGGTTCAGGTGTCGATCGACCCCAGCCGCGATGCCGCCTGGCACCACGCCATCGGCAAGGCGCTGGCGCCGTTGCGAAGCGAAGGAGTGCTGCTGATCGGCTCAGGCCATATCACCCACAACCTGCGCGCCTATTTCAGCAGACTGCGCAAGGGGGCCGAACCGGATCCGGCGCTGGCCGGCAAGGTGCATGAGTTCACGCAATGGTTTGCCGACAGGCTGGCCAGCGGCGATACCGATGCGCTGCTGCACTGGAAGGACAAGGCGCCGTACCCTGGGGACAATCACCCGACCGACGAGCACCTGATGCCGATCTTCTTTGCTTACGGTGCGGCAGGCGAGGGTGCAAAGGGCCGCCGCGTGCACGATTCGGTCGATCACGGCTTCTTTGCCAACGATTCATATCTGTTCGACTGAGCGTCAAGCCGCTAAATGATGCCGCTTCGATTGAATTGAAAGGGCATTTTATGGAGCGGCTGGTCAAGGCTTTCCAGAACTCGGTGCGGGCATTCTCGCGGCTGATCCGCACCGAAGCGGCATTCCAGCAGGAAATCATGCTGCTTGCCGTGGCGTTGCCGCTCGGTTGGTTCGTGGCAGGCACCTGGGGTGGCTACGCGCTATTGATCGGCTCGATCCTGTTCCTGATCACCGTCGAGGTGCTGAACACCGGCATCGAGGCGGCGTGCGACGCCGTCAGCCGCGAATTCAACATTGATATCCAGCTAGCCAAGGACTGTGGCTCGCTCGCCGTACTGATCTCGATTGTCATCGTGCTGGGCGTCTGGGGCTTCGCCATTGTAGAGCGGATGCTCGGCCTTCCAATCTGAGGGTTGCATACCCACATGTCGGTTACCAAAGGAGACCGACATGGCTGATCTGGCCAACCTTTTTCATCTCGAAGCCCGTAGCGGCCTGCCCGAAGACCTGCGCTGGCTGGTCGACAGGTATCCGCGCGAGGACTGGCGCGCCCATGACAACGTCCATGGCATGGCGTCGATGTGGCTGCAGCGGCATGACATGTTCCGCGAACTGGGCGGTATGCTGACCACCGGTATCGGCGACTATCGCGAGGGCCGCATGGATGCCCGGCAGTTCGCGCGTTGGTTTGCGCCCCGGCTGAACCATTTCCTCGGTAATCTCGATGGTCACCACAATGTCGAGGACCAGCATTACTTCCCCACCTTCGCCAAGGCGGAAAGCAGGCTGAAACGCGGCTTCGACATCCTTGATGCCGATCATCACCTCATCCACGATGCGCTGGAGCGCAATGCCGAGACGGCCAACGCCTTCATCCGGGCGCTCCAGGAAAATGCGGACAAACAGCGTTTCGCGGCCGACGCCTATGCCGACGAGAACGCGCGGCTTGTCGCGATGCTGACCAGGCATCTCGACGACGAGGAAGACCTGATCATTCCGCTCATTCTCGATCGTGGTGATCGGGCGCTGGAGATCGGCTGACGGCTACTCCAGCGGTTCCTTCCTGGCGATGTGGCGGGCGAGCAGCCACGCCGCAATCGCCACGACGATGCCAATGGCCAAGCCGATCAGCAGGCGCTGATGGCCCTTCAGCGCATCGCCGATGATATGTTCGGCGCCAAGGCCGAAGACGTAGCCCAGGCTGACGAAGAGTGCGGCCCATATGAGTGCCGACAGCGCGTTCAGCGTGATGAACACGGGAATGGGGATGCTGGACAGGCCCGCAGCGATGCCACCGGCCAGCCGCATGCCGTAGATGTAGCGGTTGGCCAGCACGAACAGGTTGGGGTGGGCCTGCACCATCCTGTAGGCATGGCTGAAGCCCGGCCGTCGCCGCAGCAGGCGCACCCACTTGTGGCCGGAGAAGCGGCGGCCGAGCACGAAGAACAGCGTGTCGCCCAGGAAGGCTCCGGTGGCTGCGACGGCAAACGCCTGCCAGGGCGCAAACACCTGTTGGTGGGCGAAGAAGCCGCCGAGGATCGCGACGCTTTCGCCCTCCGCCATGCAGCCGATGAAGACTGCCAGCAACCCGAAGCGCTCGACCAAATGGTGGATGGTGTCGATCATTGCGCGGGTGCATTACCAGAGGCTGGGGGCGCGATACGGCCAACCTGCTCGGTAAGCTCGCGGAGCTGCTCGCGCAACAGGATGATTTCCTGGAAGCGGATCTCATCGAGCTTTTCGTGCAGCGCCATGATCTCGATCTCGGCCTTGAGGTTCACCGCATAGTCGTGCGCGGCGTCGATGCGGTCGCGTTCGGCCTGGCGGTTCTGCGACATCATGATGATCGGCGCCTGGATTGCCGCAAGCATCGACAAGATAAGGTTGAGGAAGATGAATGGGTAGGGATCGAAGGAGCCGCGGCCGAGCAACCAGGCATTCAGGCCGGTCCAGACGACAAGGAAGGCCAGAAAGGCTAAGATGAAGTTCCACGAACCGCCGATGCGCGCGATGCCGTCGGCAAGGCGGTCGCCGGTACTTTCGTGACGTTCCACGCTTTCGTTGACATTGCGCGAGACGGCTTTCCTGTCGATGGCACTTTGCAGCACCTTGTGCTCGACCTCGCTCAGGTTTTCTGTCGTCCGGGTCAGCCAGCGGCCCGCCAGATCAGCTACGCTCTTGTTCATCGTCCACTCCGCAGTGACAGCGCCTGCTTGGCAGCCGCATATCCATATACGAAGATAATGGCATGCTGCGAAACGATGCGGCGATGAGGGAACATCAATGGCGGACTTCGCAAGGATCAAGGCGCGCGCGGCCGAGCGCAAGGGCGGCGAGGCGGTGCTGAAGTCGCTGCTGGGGCCGGTGTCCGACAATGCGGCGCTCGCCAAGGTCAGCGACGACCGCGTGCTGTCGACGATGGCCGAGCGGGTGTTTGCCGCAGGATTTGTCTGGCGGGTCATCGAGCAGAAATGGCCCGGGTTCGAAGAGGCCTTCCTCGGCTTCGAGCCGAAACGGCTGTTGTTCCAGCCCGAAGACTTCTGGCATGATCTTGCCTCCGACAAACGCATCGTGCGCAACCCGCAAAAGATAAGGTCGGTGCGCGACAACGCCGCCTTTGTCGAGCGCGTCTCGAAGGAACATGGCAGCTTCGGCAAGTTCCTGGCGGCCTGGCCGGCCGATGACCAGGTCGGGCTCACGGCCTATCTCGGCAAGCATGGCAGCCGGTTGGGCGGCAACACCGGCCAGTATCTGCTGCGCTGGCTCGGCTGGGACACCTTCGTCATGTCGCAGGACATGATCCTGGCGCTGCGCGATGCCGGTCTCGACATTGGCGAGGCGGCGACGGCCAAGAAGGATCAGGCCAAGGTGCAGGCCCAGATCAATGAATGGGCAAAGGCAACCAAGCTGCCGAGGGCGCATATCTCGCGCATCCTGTCGATGTCGATCGGCGTCAACCACCCGGCCGACGAACTGCGCTCCTATATGAGCGAATGATGGTCCAATCGAACGGCATTGCCCGACACCAATACGCAGGCTAAATCGCTGACATGACGAAAAAATCGACCCCCGACATTCTTCGTATCGCTGTTGCCCAGCTCAACCCGACGGTCGGCGATATCCAGGGCAATCTTGCCAAGGCGCGCGAGGCGAGGGCGGATGCGGCGCGCCAGGGTGCCGACCTGGTGCTGTTCACCGAACTGTTCCTCGCTGGCTATCCGCCGGAGGATCTGGTGCTCAAGCCGGCCTTCCTGGCTGCCTGCGAGCGCGCGGCGGACGACTTTGCCAAGGATACCGCCGACAATGGTCCCGGCGTCATCATCGGCGTGCCGCTCAAGCGCAAGAGCGGCGTGCACAATGCGGTCATCGTCGCCGACGGAGGCAAGATCGTTGCCGAACGCTTCAAGGTCGACCTGCCCAACTATGGCGAGTTCGACGAAAAGCGCGTGTTCCAGCCTGGCCCCGACATGCCCGGGCCGGTCAATTTCCGCGGCGTGCGTATTGGCATCCCGATCTGCGAGGACATCTGGGGTGAACTCGGTGTCTGCGAGACGCTGGCCGAAAGTGGCGCTGAAATCCTGCTCGTGCCCAATGGCTCGCCTTACTACCGCACCAAGATGGACGTGCGTCACCAGGTGGCGATCCGCCAGGTGATCGAAAGCGGCCTGCCGCTGCTTTACGCCAACCAACTCGGCGGCCAGGACGAGCTGGTGTTCGACGGCGCCTCCTTCGCGATCAATGCCGACCATTCGCTGGCGTTCCAGATGAGCCAGTTCGAGGAAACGGTTGCCATGACCATGTGGCGGCGCGGCGAGGAGGGCTGGGCCTGTGTCGAAGGGCCGATGTCGAAAATCCCCGAGCGCGAGGAGGCGGACTACCGTGCCTGCATGCTGGGCCTGCGCGACTACGTCAACAAGAACGGCTTCAAGAACGTCGTACTCGGCCTTTCCGGTGGCATCGATTCGGCGATCTGTGCTGCCCTTGCCGTCGACGCGCTCGGCGAGGAGCGCCTGCGCGCGATCATGATGCCCTATCGCTATACCTCAAGCGACTCGCTCAAGGACGCCGAGGATTGCGCCCGCGCGCTCGGCTGCCGCTATGACATCGTGCCGATTCACGAGCCTGTCGATGGCTTCTCGCACGCACTGACGCAACTGTTCGAGGGCACCAAGGAAGGCATCACCGAAGAAAACCTGCAGAGCCGCGCTCGCGGCACGATCCTGATGGCTGTGTCCAACAAGTTCGGCTCGATGGTGGTGACGACGGGCAACAAGAGCGAGATGTCGGTCGGCTACGCCACGCTTTATGGCGACATGAATGGCGGCTTCAATCCGATCAAGGACCTCTACAAGATGCAGGTCTATGCGCTGTCGCGCTGGCGCAACACGCATGTGCCGCCCGGCGCGCTCGGCCCCTCCGGCGAGGTGATCCCTGAGAATATCATCGACAAGGCGCCGTCTGCGGAACTCAGGCCCAACCAGACCGACCAGGATTCGCTGCCGCCCTATCCGGTGCTGGACGACATCCTGGAGTGCCTGGTCGAAAACGAGATGGGCGTCGACGACATCGTCGCGCGCGGCCACGACCGCGACACGGTGCACCGCATCGAGCACCTGCTCTACATCGCCGAATACAAGCGGCGGCAGGCGGCGCCGGGCGTGAAGATCACTAAGAAGAACTTTGGCCGTGATCGCCGCTATCCGATCACCAACAGATTCAGGGATCGCGGCTAAACCACTGCAACTGAAATGAAAACCGACAGCAGACCGGAGGGGTTCATGGCCGAGGTCGAAATCAGCTTCGACGTCTCGCGGATCGACTTCGACAAGACGTCGGAAGTGATCAAGGCGAGCTACTGGGGCGAGGGTCGGACCGACGAGATCCATCGCCGGGCCTTCGCCAATTCGCTTTGCGTCGGCGCCTATGTCGACGGCGAGCAGGTAGGGTTCGCCCGCGTCGTCAGCGATCATGCCTGCTTTGCCTATGTCGCCGACGTCATCGTCTGGCCCGAGCGGCGCGGTTTCGGTATCGGCAAGAAGCTGATCCAGGCACTGCTCGACCATCCCGAGCTTGCGACCGTGACCGGCTTTTCGCTGCGGACCTCGGACGCGCACAGCCTCTACGAACAATTCGGCTTCGTTACCTCGACTGACGGCATGTATATGCGCCTGTCGCGGCAGCTAGCCACCCAAGAATAGACCGAGGGCGTGACTTACATAGCCTTCGTTCGAGACAATCCGCGCTGGCTGGCCGGCGGGTTCTTGCTCACCTTCTTTTCGACCTTCGGTATGACATCGTTCGTCGCCCTGTCGGCCGGCGATATCCGACGCGACTATGGACTGTCGCATGGCGAGTTCGGCACGCTGTACATGTTCGCCACGCTCGCCAGCGCGTTGAGCCTGCCGCGGCTTGGCCAGATCGTCGATCGCTACAGCGTGCAGAAAGTGGCGCTGTTCGTCGTGCCGATGCTGGCCCTGGCGAGCGCATCGATGGCGCTGTCGCAGCATCTCGTTGTGTTGTTCGTGACCATCTATGTCCTGCGCCTGTTTGGTCAGGGCATGATGGTGCACACCGCCTATACCGCAACCGCGCGCTGGTTTTCGGCGCAAAGGGGACGCGCGCTTTCAACAGTCATTCTTGGCCACAACGCCGGCGACGCCATCCTCCCGATGGGCTTTGTGCTGATCGCCACTTCGGTTGGCTGGCGCAATGGTTGGCTGCTGGCGGCCGCAGCGCTGGCTTTGATCGCCGTGCCGGCAATCGCCTTGCTGGTGGCCGCGGACCGGAAGCCGCGCTCATCTGATCCCGCGGCGCGCCAGATCGATGCGCGCGACTGGACGCGGGCTGAGGTGATCCGCGATCCGATCTTCTACGTCTTGCTGCTTGGCGTCATGGCGCCGGGCTTGATCGTGACGACGCTGTTCTTCCACCAGGTCTATCTGGTGGAGTTGCGCGGCTGGTCGCTCGAGGTCTTTGCGTCGTCGTTTCTGGTGACGGCGATGGTCAATGCCGCCTTCACGCTGGTCGTCGGCCAACTCATCGACCGCTTTTCTGGCGTGTCGCTGTTGCCTTTCGTGCTGTTGCCCCTGGGGGCCGCCTGCCTGCTATTGGGCCTCGTCGACGCGCAGTGGAGTGCCTTCGGTTTCATGGCGCTGCTCGGCATTTCGAACGGTTTGTCGACAACGCTGTTCGGTGCGGTCTGGCCCGAGGTCTATGGCCTGAAGCACCTTGGCTCGATCAGGGCGCTGATCGTCTCCGCCGGGGTGCTCGCTTCCGCCATCGGGCCGGGCCTGACCGGATATCTGATCGACGCAGGCGTCAGCTATCCCGGCCAGATCCTGGCGATGGGCATCTACTGCTTCGCCATTTCATTCGTGCTCCTGCTTGCTTCGCGCCGGGTGCGTGCGCGAAGCCAAGTCCAGACAGCGCCAGCCGTGGTCGGCGTGTAGCCGGCTACTTGCCGGAAATGCTTTCCACGGTGTCGCGCCGGTCGTAGACGTGGTCGACGATTCCCCAATCTCTGGCTTCCTCCGCCGTGAAGAAGTAGTCGCGATCGAGCACGCGCGCCACTTCGTCTTCCGTGCGTCCGCAATGTTCGGCGTAGAGCCTGGTCATGCGCCGCTTGAGTTTGAGAATGTCTTCGGCATGGCGCTCGATGTCGGAGGCCTGGCCGCGGAAGCCGCCGGAGGGCTGGTGCAGGATCACACTGGCATTGGGCAGGGCGATGCGCCTGCCTGGTGCGCCGGCCATCAGCAGGAACGAGCCCATGGAGCCCGCCGTGCCCATGCACAGCGTCGATACCGGGCAGCGGATGAACTGCATCGTGTCGTAGATCGCAAACCCGCTGGTCACCACGCCGCCGGGCGAGTTGATGTAGAACGAGATTTCGCGGGTCGGGTTTTCCGACTCGAGAAACAGCAGCTGGGCGCAGATCAACGACGCCGAATTGTCGTCGACCTCGCCGTTCAGGAAAACGATCCGCTCGCGCAGTAGCCGGGAGAAGATGTCGAAAGAGCGTTCGCCACGTGGCGACTGTTCGACGACCATAGGGACGAGTTGCATCGTGTCGCGCATGCGCGAAAATCCTTTCATCTATGGAATTTGTTGGGCCTAGGCGGCGGCGCGCATTAGCGGCGGGCTGTTCGAATTCGCCGGCGCGGCGATGGTTCTCACCGGCTCGACGCTATGGGTCAGACGGAACCATGTGCCGCCGTCCGGCTGGGCTTCGAGATCGAAGGTCACGAACGTGTAGGGTTCGCTCACCGTGGCGTCGTTCCAGGCGTAACGAACGCGCGAGAAGGGCAGGGCCTCGATGATGCGGTAGGCAGGTCCGGTAGTGTCAGCGGCGACCTTGTCCGCCGCCGGCACATCGAGCCAGGTCGCGACAAACTCCGGCACCGTCAGTGCTCGCCAGACCTTTTCCGGAGTGGCTTCCAACTCGCATTCGACGACGACGGTGTCCTCGTTAGTTTCCTGCCTTTGGGTGTCCGTCATTGGTCCATCTCCTTGAGCAGCGTCTTCAGTTTCTCGACACGGTTCGGCCAGAAGCCGCGATAACGGGTGAGCCAGTCGAACAACGGCCTCAGCCCGTCAGGGTTGACGCTGTAGTTCACATGCCTGCCGGCACGCTCCTCGTTGATCAGCCCGGCGCCACGCAGCACGGCGATGTGTTGCGAAATCGCCGGCTGTGAAATCGCAAGTCCCTCGCGCAGTTCCGTTGCGTTTTTCTCGCCCGCGGTCAGGCGGTCGAGGACGGCACGGCGGGTAGGATCGGACAGGGCACGGAATATTTCGGATTCGTTCATGGAATTTAGATAAGCATGGACTTATCTGTTGCGCAAGTGGCTGCCGGCTTTGCACTTGTTCTGGCACAACAGGCTTCGGTCCAGAGCGGGGGTTGGCTAAGCAAAAATGCTCGGTTATAAGCAAATTCTTCGCGGCCACTAACAGGGAGGTCTGAATGCCAGAATATGACATGTCCTCCCGAGGTTCGAACCGAGGTCATTGACTCGGCGATCCGTCTTCGGCGTCCTCTCTTTCTGACGCTGCCGTTCCGCGACTTCCTGATTCAGCAAGAATTATTCGTCGCGCCTTTGAACATCTTTTTCTAGGGATGGCGTCGGCTTCCGGCGCCTCATGGCATCATGTCTCGTTTTCGTATCGATCTGCGCGGCGGTGCATTCCGCAGCGTTTTGGGTTTCACTTTCAGACACTGGCAACGCCAGCCGGTCCGGCTCGTCATCATCTCGGCGGCCGTGCTCATCTCGACGATGGCTGACGTCCTGACGCCGCTCTATTCGGGCCGGCTGATCGACGCCGTGGCCAGCGGTGCCGCGACAAACGAAGTGGCGTGGAACGCAGCACTTGCCGCGTTCTTCACCTTGCTTGCGCTCGCCACGGGCTCGCTGGTGTTCCGTCACATCGCGTTTGTCGGCATCATCGAGCTGACGCTCAAGATGATGTCGGATATCGCCCAGGACGCGTTTCATCGCGTCCAGCGTTTTTCCACCGACTGGCACGCCAACAGCTTTGCCGGCTCGACGGTGCGCAAGGTGACGCGTGGCATGTGGGCGCTCGACCTGCTCAATGACACGCTGCTGGTGGCGCTGCTGCCTTCCTTGGTGATGTTGCTCGGCTCGACAATCCTGCTTGGCTGGCACTGGCCGATGATGGGTCTGATCATTGCCGCCGGTTCGCTGATCTTCATAGCGCAGACGGTGGTGATGTCGCTCGGCTTTGTCGCCCCGGCGGCAAGCCTCGCCAACAGCTGGGATACGCGGCTCGGTGGCTCCTTGGCCGACGCCGTCAGCTGCAACTCGGTGGTCAAGGCTTTTGGTGCCGAGGAACGCGAGGAAAGCCGGCTCGCCAAGGTGATCGCCAAGTGGCGTCACCGCACGGGTCGCACCTGGATGCGTGGGACGATCAACGGCACGTCGCAGAACGTTACCCTGGTGCTGCTGCGCGCCGCGATCATCGGTTTCGCGTTGTTCCTGTGGTCGAACGGGCAGGCAAGCGCCGGCGATATCGCCTTCGTGCTGACCTCGTTCTTCCTGTTGCAGGGCTATCTGCGCGATGTCGGCATGCACATCCGAAACCTGCAGCGCTCGGTCAACGACATGGAGGAACTGGTCGACATCCAGGGCCAGCCGCTCGGCGTTGCCGATCGGCCCAGCGCCAAGGCGATCCAGATCCGCGACGGCGGCATCGAGTTCGATCACGTGACGTTCCACTACGGCACACACGCGCTGCCGCTCTACCGGGATTTTTCGGTGTCGATCAAGCCGGGCGAGCGCGTCGGTCTTGTCGGCCACTCCGGTTCGGGCAAGACGACTTTCGTCAAGCTGATCCAGCGGCTCTACGATGTCGGCGGCGGCAATATCACGATCGACGGGCAGGACATCGCCAAGGCGACGCAGTCGTCGCTGCGCGGCCAGATCGCGATCGTCCAGCAGGAGCCGATCCTGTTCCACCGTTCGCTGGCCGAGAACATCGCTTATGCCCGGCCGGGCGCGACGCAGGCCGAGATCGAGCACGCGGCAAGGCTTGCCAGCGCGCACGACTTCATCCAGCGCCTGCCCAAGGGCTATGGCACGCTGGTGGGTGAGCGTGGTGTCAAGCTGTCGGGCGGCGAACGCCAGCGCGTGGCGATTGCCCGCGCCTTCCTGGCCGACGCGCCGATCCTGATTCTCGACGAGGCGACCTCCAGCCTCGATTCGGAATCGGAGGTGCTGATCCAGCAGGCGATGGAACGCCTGATGGTCGGGCGCACGACGCTGATCATCGCGCACCGTCTGTCGACGGTGCGCGCGCTCGACCGGCTGCTCGTCTTCGATCGCGGCGAGATCGTCGAGGAAGGCCGGCATGAGGCGCTGGTTCGGAGAGACGGCGGCATTTATCGCCGCCTGTTCGAACGCCAGGCACTGGAGCTCACCAAAGGGCTCGTCTAACTATTCAACGGGCCGCGAGCGATCGCGGCCCGTTCGTCATTTGCAAGTAGGCCGCAAGCAGATGTAGCCCCTTTGGTCGGCTTCCATTCGTGCCGTGCTTGCTTTATTTCTGGTGCAGAGGTGCGGGGGCGCCGCCTTGTCAACGCAAAAGCCTTCCGCTACGCCCCGATCATGACAGTAACAGTTCGCTTCGCCCCTTCGCCCACCGGCCGCATCCACATCGGCAATGCGCGCACCGCTTTGTTCAATTGGCTGTTCGCCCTTAAGCACAAGGGCCGGTTCGTCCAGCGCTTCGACGACACCGACGTCGAGCGCTCGCGCCAGGAATTCGCCGACTCGATTCTCTACGACCTGCACTGGCTCGGCATCTTTCCCGACCAGACCGAGTACCAGTCGCGCCGCTTCGCCAGCTATGATGCGGCGGTCGACAAGCTCAAGGCATCAGGCGTGCTCTATGCCTGCTACGAAACGCCTGAAGAGCTCGACCTGCGCCGCAAGGTGCGCCGTACGCGCGGTCTGCCGCCGGTCTATGGCCGCGAGGCGCTGAAGCTGACCGATGCCGAACGCGAATCCTACGAGCATGACGGGCGCAAGCCGCATTGGCGCTTCCTGCTGCCCAATTTCGTCTCCGATCCGTTCGAAACCCAGCGTACCGACATTCACTGGACCGACATCGTGCGCGGCGAAGAGACCGTCGACCTGGCGTCGCTTTCCGATCCTGTGCTGGTGCGCGAGGATGGAACCTATCTCTACACGCTACCTTCGGTGGTCGATGACATCGAGATGGAGATCAGCCACGTCATACGCGGCGACGACCATGTCACCAACACCGGCGTGCAGATCGCCCTGTTTCGTGCGCTCGGCGCCGAGCCGCCTGTTTTCGGCCATCACAACCTGCTAACGACCGCGTCCGGCGAAGGCCTGTCCAAGCGCACCGGTGCGCTTTCGATCGAGAGCCTGCGCGATGGCGGCATCGAACCGATGTCGGTTGCCTCGCTCGCCGTGCTTGTCGGCACGTCGGAGAATGTCACGGCGGTGCCGAGCCTTGGCGACCTTGCCGAAAAGTTCGATCCGGCCGCGACCTCGAAGTCGGCCGCGAAGTTCGATCCCGACGAGCTTTTGGTGCTCAATCGCGCGCTGCTGCACCACATGTCGTTCGACGAAGTGCGCGACCGCCTGATGGTGCTCGGCGTCAGTGGCGAGCATGCCGAGGCATTCTGGATGGCTGTGCGTGGCAATCTCGACAGGCTGTCGGATGCCGTGTCGTGGTGGCGTATCCTGCGCGAAGGGCCACAGCCGGCCGCCGAGATCGCCGATGAGGATCGCGAGTTCGTCGGCCAGGCGCTTGACCTGCTGCCCGAAGAGCCATGGGACGGCAATGTCTGGAAGGATTGGACAGCCAAGGTGAAGAAGGCGACCGGCCGCAAGGGCAAGGCGCTGTTCATGCCGCTGCGGCTCGCGCTCACCGGGCTGGAGTCTGGCCCGGAGCTCGCAGATCTATTGCCGCTTGTGGGTCGGGAAGGAACGTTGGCCCGACGGCCCTGACCTTGCGGTTGGGGTCAGGCGCCGGACGAGGTGCTACAGGCACGGACCGTTCTTCCGCCGGCTTGGCCTGCGGGGCGCTCGGCACCGGGCGCCCTTCGCCGGCGATAACGGAAAAATTCCTGTTCAGGCTGACATTGCAGCCGCAGGCCGGCACGCGCGGCAAGTCGACGCGCTTATAGCGGTAGGCGGTCGCGAGATTGCGGTAGGGCTGGCCGGAGCGGGCGGAAACCATGCTCTCCTGCGGCTGGCCGGCATTGAGGTGATAAAACAGCTCGATCTCGGTCCCCGGACAACTCGCCGCGCAGTTCTTCTCGTCACGCTGGAAATCCGACAGGTCGGCGGCGTTCGACATCGGAAAGAAGTAGCCGTCGCAGGTGCGTACGCACAAGGTGCGGTATTCGCCGGCACCTTGTTGCTGGCCGCGGCCGACGACGATGTGTTGCGGGTAGCTCTCGTTGAAGCTCAGGGTGGTCGTCTCCCCGCCACGAATGATGGTCGCGCCGCGCTGGTCCTGTGACGGATCGCTGCCCATGGCTTCTTCCGTTTCATCGATTAGATCGTTGCAGCCCGCGAATTGCATTGCGTCGAGAATGCGGATGCGCTCGCGCCTGGCGTTCCTGTTCGGCCGCGCGGACTGGCCGGCGAGCTCGCCGAGATTGTCCTCCATCGCAGCGATCTTGGCATTCAATGCGGCGCACTGGGCGATGATGTCGGGCGAGATCGCCCTGTTACAGCCGAGATCCGAAGCCCTGATGCGGGCAAGGTCGATCTGGTCCTGCTGGGTGTCGGCCGCGGCGGAAAATTCGTCCGGCTGGGCAAAGCTACCGGACCCCTGCGCGGGCAAGCTTGCCAGTTCGGCCTCGAGTTCCAGGCACTCGGCCGAAGCGGCGAAAGACGATCCGGTCGCCAGTATCGACAAGGCAACGGCAAGCAGCCAGGTAATGCCTGGCTGGCTTCTCGAGATTATGCGTCTGCCGCGCCCGAACATGCCGATTCCGCAAGGATAGACTCAACCCTAGCGCCAGCGAGGTTAACCGTTTGTTGGGAAACGGCTAACCCTGCGCTTATGCTCAGCCTATCGCGTGTGCGCGCTGGGACGCCTCGACGACCGCGAGCGCCGTCATGTTGACGATGCCGCGCGAGGTGACCGACGGTGTCAGGATGTGGGCCGGCTGGGCGGTGCCGAGCAGGATCGGACCGACATGCAGCGCGTCCATCATCGTCTTGACGGTGGTCAGCGCGATGTTGGCGGCGTCAAGATTGGGGAAGACCAAAAGGTTGGCTTCGCCCTTCAACGTCGAGTGCGGATAGACGCGCTGGCGCAGCACTTCCGAAAGTGCGGAATCGCCATGCATTTCGCCATCGCTGGCGAGTTCCGGCGCAATGCGCTTGAGGATCGCGGCAGCCTCACGCATTTTCTGCGCGCTTTGCGAGTCGCGGGAGCCGAAGTTCGAATGCGACAGCAAGGCCGCCTTGGGTTCGATGCCGAAGCGGCGGATCTCGTCGGCCGCCAGCATCGTCATCTCGGCGATCTCTTCGGCGGTCGGATCGACGGTCACGTAGGTGTCGGTGAAGAACAGCACGCCGCGCTGCGAGATCAGCATCGACAGGGCGGACAAATCACGGTCCTTGACCCCGTCACGGGCGCCGACGATCAGCGTGACGTTGCGCAAATGGCGTTCGAAACGGCCCTCCAGCCCGCAGATCATCGCATCGGCGTCGCCGCGCTTGAGGGCGATGGCCGCGATGACAGTGTTGTTGGTGCGCACCATGGTGCGCGCCGCCTCGGGCGTGATGCCCTGGCGGCCGCCAAGGTCGATCAGGTGGTCGACATAGTGGCGGTAACGCGGATCATCCTCGGGATTGATGACCTCGAAATCGATGCCCGGGCGGATGCGCAGGCCATAACGCTTGAGCCTGACTTCAATGACATGCGGACGGCCGATCAGGATCGGCTTGGCGAGGCCTTCCTCGAGCACCACCTGGGCGGCGCGCAGCACACGCTCGTCTTCGCCGTCGGCGTAGATGACGCGCTTGGACGCCGCCTGCTTGGCGTTGGAGAAGATCGGCTTCATCACCAGGCCGGAGCGGAAGACGAAGCGGCTGAGCTTTTCGACATAGGCTGTGAAGTCGGCGATCGGGCGGGTCGCGACGCCGGTCTCGCAGGCGGCCTTGGCAACGGCCGGCGCGATCCTCAGGATCAGCCGGGGGTCGAAGGGCGAGGGGATCAGGAAGTCGGGGCCGAAGGTCGGCGTCTCGCCGGAATAGGCGCGTGCCGCGACATCGGATGGCTCCTCGCGGGCGAGGGCGGCGATGGCACGGACGGCGGCCATTTTCATCTCTTCGTTGATGGCGCGCGCGCCGCAGTCGAGGGCGCCGCGGAAGATGTAGGGGAAGCACAGGACGTTGTTGACCTGGTTCGGGAAGTCCGAGCGTCCGGTGCAGATCATCGCGTCGGGACGGGCAGCGCGCGCGAGCTCGGGCATGATTTCAGGGTTTGGGTTGGCCAGCGCCAGGATCAGCGGCTTGTCCGCCATCTCGGACAGCAGCTCCGGCTTCAACACGCCGGCTGCCGACAGGCCGAGGAAGACGTCGGCGCCGCCGATGACATCGGCCAGAACGCGCGCGTTGGTGTCCTTGACGTAAGGGTCCTTCCAGCGGTCCATTTCCTCGACACGGCCCTTGTGGGCGACGCCGAAGCGGTCGGTGACCCAGATGTTTTCAAACTTCGCGCCGAGCGATACCAAGAGGTTGAGGCAGGCGAGGGCGGCGGCGCCGGCACCTGAGGTGACGATCTTGACGTCATCGATCTTCTTGCCGGCAAGTTCCAGGCCGTTGAGAACCGCTGCCGCGACGATGATCGCGGTGCCGTGCTGGTCGTCATGGAAGACCGGGATGCGCATCTTGGCCTTGAGCTGTTCCTCGACCTCGAAGCACTCGGGCGCCTTGATGTCTTCGAGGTTGATGCCGCCGAAAGTCGGCTCAAGTGCCGCGATGGTGCTGACCATCTGCTCGATCTCGGGCGCGTCGATCTCGATGTCGAAGACGTCGATGCCGGCGAACTTCTTGAACAGGACGGCCTTGCCTTCCATCACCGGCTTGGATGCCAGCGGGCCGATATTGCCGAGGCCGAGCACGGCGGTGCCGTTGGAAATCACCGCGACCAGATTGGCGCGTCCGGTGTAGTCGGCGGCGGTTTCGGGGTCGTCCTTGATGGCCAGGCAGGGGGCTGCGACGCCTGGCGAATAAGCCAGCGCCAGGTCGCGCTGGTTGCCGAGCGGCTTGGTTGCCTGGATTTCGAGCTTACCGGGAACCGGGTGCTTGTGGAAAAAGAGCGCGGCCTGGTCGAGGTCGGAGAGCGCTTCCTTCTTCTTGTCGTTCCCGGCCATCTATCGCTCCTTGCAGAATCCGCATCAAAGGCCGTTATTAGCACGCCAACGGCATTTTTGGAGGTGTCAACGGCCAGATAGCGGTTGAATCAGTTTCAAGCACTGGAACGGCAATCATTCCAGATGCTTGACGCCGATTGCTGATATTGCGGACCAAGCGGGTCCGGTCAGAAGGAGCTGACGTAGAGCCCGCCGTCGACGGGAATGTTCTGGCCGGTCAGGTAGCCAGCGTGAACCGAACACAGGAAAGCGCAGATCTGGCCGAATTCTTCCGGCGTGCCGAGCCGGCCAGCAGGGATTTCAGCACTCAGGCGGGCACGCCGTGCCGCACCCTGTTCGGGATCCTCGACGCTGCCAGGTTCATGCGGGCCACGCAGGCGATCGGTGTCGAGCTTGCCGGGCAGCATGTTGTTGATGGTGACGTTGCGATTGGCGACGGTTCGCGCCACGCCGGCGAGGAATGCGGTGAGCCCGGCGCGGGCGCCCGACGACAGGTCGAGCCCTGCTATCGGCGTATAGACCGACAGCGAGGTGATGTTGACGACGCGGCCGAAGCCACGCTCGGCCATGCCGTCGAGCACCGCTTTGATCAGCTCGATCGGCGTGACCATGTTGTTGGTGACGCCTTCGAGGATCTTGGCGCGGTCGAGTTCGCGGAAATCGCGATAGGGGGGACCGCCATTGTTGTTGACGAGGATGTCGGGAGACGGGCAGGCGGCGAGCAGCGCCTTCTGGACCTCGGGATTGGAAACGTCGCCGGCGATCTCCGTGACCTTGACACCGAATCGCTGGCGGATTTCGTCCGCCGTGCGGCTGAGGGCTGCGGCGTCGCGACCGTTGAGGAACAGCTCGCAGCCTGCCTCGGCCAGTGCGATGGCGCAGCCCTTGCCGAGGCCGCGGCTCGACGCACAGACAATTGCCTTCTTCCCGCTGATGCCGAGATCCATGATGCGTCTCCTGTAGGTGATGGTTCACCCTAGGACCGTCGGCAGGTGACTGCAACCGTCATACGGCTGTTGCATGAATCTGGGCATAGCCAGCGCGACAGCAACGGGTGAAATGCCATGTCCGGCACCAGCACACGCAGTTTCCGAACGCTATTCATCTCCGATGTCCATCTGGGCTCGAAGGGTGCGAAGGCCGACTACCTGATCGACTTCCTGCGCCATCATGAGGCTGAGAGCATCTATCTGGTCGGCGACATCGTCGACGGCTGGCGCCTGCGCCGGTCCTGGCACTGGCCGCAGACGCACAACGACGTCGTCCAGAAGCTGCTGCGCCAGGCGCGCAAGGGCACTGCCATTACCTACATCGCCGGCAACCACGACGAGTTCGCCCGGATGTTCCAGGGTGTGCATTTCGGTGGCATCGTCGTTGCCGACCGTGCCATCCACGAAGCGGCAGATGGCAAGCGCTTCCTGGTCATCCATGGCGATCAGTTCGACGCGGTGGTGCAGAATGCGCGCTGGCTCGCTTATCTTGGCGACTTCGCCTATGACGCGGCCATGGCGACGAACCGGCTGGTGGCGCGCTTCCGCCGCACCTTCGGCATGCCCTATTGGTCGTTTTCGTCCTGGGCCAAGGTCAAGGTCAAGAAGGCCGTCAACTTCATCGGCGCCTTCCAGGACGTGCTGACCGAGGAAGCGCGGCGCTCGGAAGTGGACGGCGTCATCTGCGGCCACATCCATCATCCGGTGATCGAGAATTTCGACGGCATCCAATACATCAACACCGGCGACTGGGTCGAAAACTGCACGGCTGTAGCCGAAGATTTCGATGGCAGCTTCGTCATCCTGCGCTGGCCGCATGTGCTGGCCGGCAAGCTGATCAACGAACCGTTCGTGCCGATGGTGGTCGACCAGCGTGTCGACAAGGCAGCCGCCTGAACGGAACGGTATCGATGGGCAGCTTCAAATATGCCTCGCGTCCCTGGCGGGACGGACCTGGCCATGCAGCGATTGCCGTGCCGCGCGTTGCCGAGACGCTGCACAGGCGGGCGCGGCGGCTCGGCGCGCAGCACCTTCCCATGGAAACGCAAGCGACGCCGCGCCTTGGCCGATAGGCCTCGAGGGATTGGCCCAAGCTTTGGCTGCCTTTTACGCTGTCCCGCTGGCTTTCGTGGCGCAGCCACCCATGGTAATGGATCAGGCAAATCGGTGAGGCTTGTATGGTTCGGGTCGCGCCCGGACACCCTTACCCACCATGACATTGCCTCCACTCACGCCAGAACAGCAGGTCAAGCCGCGACGCTTTGAGTTGCGAATCTCCCTGCTTTTCGCGGCCCTTTTCGTGCCGATGGGCGTGCATCTGCCGTATTTTCCGCTGTGGCTGGAAGCCAAGGGGTTCGACCCCGAGCAGATCTCCATCGTTTTGTCGGCGCCGATGTTCCTGCGCGTCATCACCACGCCTTTGATCGCCGCCATGGCCGATCGGGCAAGGGATCGCGCCAACGTCTTCATTTTCCTGGCCGCGTCGTCCTTGCTGTTGTCGCTCGGCTATTTCCTCGATCCGACCTACCTCATCGTCCTGGCCGTCTCGCTGGCGCTGGCGGTGGTGTGGACGCCACATTCGCCGATCGCCGATTCCCTCGCGCTATCGGGTGTCCGCCGCTTCGGCTCCGACTATGCGGCGATGCGCATCTGGGGGTCGATCGCCTTTCTCGCCGGCAGCCTTGGGGCGGGGTTCATCCTGTCGCTGACCGGTGCGGACGCAGTGCCGGCGATCATTTCGATCGGCCTGCTCGGCTGCTTCCTGATGTCGTTCATCTCGCCGCGCCTTGGTCGACCGCGCAAGGCTTCGCCACTCGCGGCGACTGACATGCAGGCCGCCCCGAAGCTGTTCAATCGCTACTTCCTGCTGATGGCCGGTGGCACCGGCGTGATCATCGGCAGCCACGGCTTCCTTTATGGCTTCGTATCGATCTACTGGAAATCGCTGGGCATCAACGAAACGGTGGTCGGGCTGTTGTGGAGCTGGGGCGTGGCGGCCGAAATCGTCATGTTCATGTTCTTCACCCGGCTGTTCGGCTCGAGGTCGACAGCACTGGTGCTCGTGCTGGCCGGTGCGGGCGCTATCGTTCGGTGGATCGCATATCCGTTGATCTGGCCGCTTGGCCTGGGGGTAGCAGGCTTCTTTGCAGTTCAAAGCCTTCACGCGGTGTCGACAGCACTGGTGCTGATCGGCGTGCAGAAGCTCATCGCCGAGTCGGTTCCGGAAGAGCACACCGGTGCTGCACAGGGCGTCGCCTACTTCGCCAACGGCATGTCGATGGCGATCGTGACTTTGCTGTCGGGTCCGCTCTACCAACGGTTTGGCGTCGACGGCTTCTATTTCATGGCAGCGGTGGCTGCTTGCGCCATTGTGCTTGTGGTGCTGGCGTCCCGCTCAGCCCCAAAGCTCGGGCAGGGGCGGCGACACCATTGAACCCTCGTAGACAAGCCCCGGCGAGCGGTCACGCGCCAGCAGCAGCGGGCCGTCGAGGTCGACGAATTCGGCCCCCTGGGCAAGCAGTACCGCCGGCGCCATGGCGAGCGAGGTGCCGACCATGCAGCCGACCATCAGCTGGAATCCAAGCGCGCGAGCCTGGTCGCGCAGTTCGAGTGCCGCCGTCAGGCCTCCCGACTTGTCGAGCTTGATGTTGACGGCGTCGTAGCGGCCCTTGAGCGCGGCGAGATCGGCGGCGACGTGGACGCTCTCGTCGGCGCAGATCGGCACCGGATGCGGGATGCGGCCGAGGATCTGGTCGGCGCCGGCGGGCAGCGGCTGTTCGATCAGCGCGATGCCGAGCTGGGCGGCGGCGGCAAGGTTCTCGGCGATGTTGGCATCGGTCCAGCCTTCGTTGGCGTCGAGGATGATGCGGCTGTCGGGGGCGGCTTCAGTCACGGCGCGGATGCGGGCGATGTCGTTGTCGCCGCCGATCTTGACCTTGAGCAGCGGCCGCGCCGCATTGGCGCGTGCCTGGGCTGCCATCGCCTCGGGTTCGCCGAGTGACAGGGTGTAGGCAGTCTCAAGCGCTAGTGGCGCCGATATGCCGAGCCTGTCCTTGACCGGCACGCCGCTCAACTTCGCTTCCAGGTCCCACAGCGCACAATCGACGGCATTGCGCGCCGCACCCGCCGACATCAGCGTCAGCAGATCGATGCGCGAAGCCCCATCCTCGATGGCGCGGCGCGCGTGTTTGATCGCCTCGGCCACACCAGCCATGGTCTCGCCATAGCGCTTGTAGGGCACGCACTCGCCACGTCCGATGACGCCTGATTCGGCGATTTCACAGGTGATGACCTCGGCCTCGGTCTTGGAACCGCGGGAGATGGTGAACGTTCCGGCGATGGGAAAACGCTCGTCAACGACCGAAAGGACACGCCTCATGAAAATCTGCTCCATTCAACTGCTTGGCATGGCTGCGAAAATCGACATGCCGCAGCCGACACGTTAAGTAGTGTGCCATGTTGACCATCGGCAAACGGGAAGCAAGCGGCGGGGCAGCCGACGGCCGAGATCACCGACCACAGGTTGCTGTGGCGGAGCGCGAAGGCGTGCTCGCCTGTGTGTTCACCGGTATCTGGACCACCCGTACCGTTGCCTTCGTCGATGCCGAAATGCGCAAGATCGAAGCCCGCGACGGCTTCAAGACGCTGGCGCTCGACCTCAGCGGCATCGAGAAGATGGACACCGCCGGCGCCTGGGTCATCGACAGGCTCGTAAACGCCAATGAGAAGAAGGGCGTCGAGGTGAGGATGGAAGGCCGCAGCGAGGTGGCCAAGATCCTGCTCGGCGCAGTCGGCGAGGCCGTCCGGCGCGAAGGCGAATCTGCTCCCGCTGGACCGCCCAACATCATCATGCGCATGCTTGAGGCTGTCGGTCGCCGCGTCTATGAGATGCGCGACGATTTCCTGGCCTCGATGAACATCCTCGGCGCGACAATTCGCGGCGCCCAGATGAAGCTTGGCCGCGGTCATGCGGTCAACCCTGCCGCGATCTTCAACCAGATCGACCGCATGGGCGTCGGCGCCATTCCCGTCGTCGTGCTGATGTCGGCGATCGTCGGCGCCATCGTTGCCCAGCAGGGCGCCTATCAGCTTGCCTATTTCGGCGCCGACATCTTCGTTGTCGACCTGGTCGGTGTGCTGGTGCTGCGCGAACTCGGCGTGCTGATGACCGCGATCATGATCGCCGGCCGCTCCGGCAGCGCCATCACCGCCGAAATCGGCTCGATGAAGATGCGCGAAGAGGTCGACGCGCTGACGGTGATCGGGCTCAATCCCATCGGCGTGCTGGTCTTTCCCAGGCTCGTGGCCCTGGTGATTGCGCTGCCGTGCCTCACCATCATTGCCAACTTCGCCGCCCTTGGCGGTGGAATTCTTGCAGCCTGGCTTTATTCCGACATTCCGCCGGCTGCCTTCATCGATCGCCTGCGCCTGGCGATCGACCTCAGCACCATCTCCGCGGGCCTGATCAAGGCGCCGTTCATGGCGCTGATCATCGGCACTATCGCCTCCGTCGAGGGCATGAAGGTCGGCGGCAGCGCTGAATCGCTTGGTCTCCATGTCACCGCGTCGGTGGTCAAGGCGATCTTCGTCGTCATCATCCTTGATGGCCTGTTTGCCATGTTCTACGCAGCGATCAACTTCTGACATGGCAAGCCGGACAAAGACCATTCAATTGGAAAGCCGCGGCGCGGAAACGCGCGGCGAGGTGGTGCTTTCGGTGCGCGACCTGACGGTGGCCTTTGGCGACAAGGTCATTCTCGAAGATCTCGACCTGGACATCAGGCGCGGCGAGATTCTCGGCTTCGTCGGCGCTTCGGGCGCCGGCAAGTCGGTGCTGTTGCGCACGGTCCTTGGCCTGATCCGCAAGCAATCCGGCACGATCGAGCTGTTCGGCGTCGATCTCGAGCAGGCCAGCGAGGAAGAGCGGCTCAGGATCGACATGCGGCTCGGCATGCTGTTTCAGCATGGTGCGTTGTTTTCGGCGCTGACGGTCATGGAGAACGTGCAGGTGCCCATGCGTGAGTATCTCGACCTGCCGAAGCAGCTGATGGACGAACTTGCCATGCTCAAGATCGAGTTGGTCGGCCTGCCGCCGGACGCGGCGCGCAAATTTCCCTCCGAGCTTTCCGGCGGCATGATCAAGCGCGCGGCACTGGCGCGAGCGCTGGCGCTCGACCCCGATATCGTCTTCCTCGACGAGCCGACATCGGGTCTCGACCCGATCGGTGCCGCCGAGTTCGACGAACTGGTCGGCAAGATGCGCGATACGATGGGACTGACCGTCTACATGGTCACCCACGATCTCGACAGCCTGTTTTCGGTCTGTGACCGGGTCGCGGTGCTGGGTAACAAGAAGGTGCTCGTCGAAGGCACGATCGAAGACATGCTGAAGAGTGAAGAGCCGTGGGTAAGGTCGTATTTCCGCGGAAAACGTGCGCGGCAGCTTGATCTTGCCGCAAGGGCATAGAATGGAATGATGTGATGGAGACCAGGGCCAACTACGTCATTGTCGGCATCTTCACGCTGTTCGCCATTCTGGCCGCCTTTGCGTTCGTCTACTGGACAGCGGCAATCGGTGAACGTGGCGAGACGGCGACGTTGCGTGTGCGCATTCCCGGCTCTGCCTCGGGCCTGGCCAGGGGTAGTTTTGTTTTGTTCAACGGCGTCAAGGTCGGCGATGTCAGGCGGGTCTATCTCGACGTTACCAATCCTCAGGTGGCGATTGCAGACGCCGAGATCGACAAGCTGACGCCGATCACGCAGTCGACACAGGCGGACATCGGCCTGGCCGGCCTCACAGGCCAGGCCAACATCGAGCTCAAGGGTGCCAGCATCAAGGAACCCAATTTGCTCGATCAGGCCGAGGCGGAGGGCAAGATCGCCGAGATCGTCGCCAATCCATCCGCGGTGACCAACCTGCTCCAGACCGCGCAGGACATCTTCAAGCGCGCCGACGCCGTACTGAACAATCTTGAAGGCTTCACCAACGACGTCCGTGGACCGCTCACCGAGACCGTCGGCAACGCCCAGAAATTCTCCGAGTCGCTGGCGCGCAATGCCGATGGCGTCGACAAGTTCCTGGCAAGCGTCAGCACGCTTTCCGAGCAACTGTCGGCGGTTTCGGGCAAGCTTGACGGTACGATCGAGGCGGCGGAAGGCCTGCTCAAGTCGGTCGACCGCGACAAGGTCAAGAACATCGTCGCCAGCGTGGACACCTTCACCAAGAACCTCAGCGCCCAGAGCGACCAGCTCGACGGCATCGTCAAGGGCGTCAACACCGCCGTCGCTTCGATCAATGATTTCGCCCAGAAGACCCAGCAGACGCTTTCCAAGGTCGACGGCGTGCTCGAAGGCGTCGATGCCGAAGGCGTACGCGAATCGCTCGACAACATCCGCAAGGCCAGCGAAAACGCCAACAAGGCAGCAGCCGACGTCGCCAAGGTCACTGACAAGTTTGGCAACCGCGCCGACGACATCGACCAGATGATCTCGGACGCCAAGCAACTGACGTCACGCCTCAATCAGGCGTCGGTGCGCGTCGATGGCGTCATGGCCAAGGTCGACAAGCTGCTCGGTTCGGGCGAGGCGGAGGGCGTCATGTCCGATGCCAGCGCGACGTTGAAATCATTCAAGCAGGTAGCCGATACGCTGAATTCGCGGCTCACGACCATCATGGACGGACTGTCGCGCTTTTCCGGACAGGGGCTGCGCGATGTCGACGCGCTGGTGCAGGACTCCCGGCGCTCGATCGGCCGCATCGAGCAGGCGATTTCCGACCTGGAGCGCAATCCGCAACGCATCATCACCGGTGGCGAGGGAAGCGTACGCGAATTCGATGGACGGGTGCGTCGTTGACATCGCCGGCACGCCACACCATGACAGTAGATGAGGGTGGTTCGCGCACGGCGCGAGAGAGTCTTGTCCGGGGACAACACGTGAAGGCTGCTAGATCTACTTTGCTGCTGACCGCAGTGGCGCTTGCGCTGTCCGGCTGCACCTCCTTGTTCGTCAGCACGCCGCCGCCGCTCGACACCTACGAACTGAGCGCGCCAGCGGTCGACGGCCGCAACGGCCCAAGCCGCCGCCAGATACTCATTGCCGAACCTTCGGCGCTCAAGTCGCTCGACGGCCAGAGCATCGTCATCAAGCCGTCACCCGGTTCGATCCAGTTCCTCAAGGGCGCGCAGTGGTCGGACAGGCTGCCGCGCATCGTCCAGGCACGGCTTGCCGAGACCTTCCAGCGCGCCGGTGGCTACATCGGCGTCGGCAAGCCGGGCGAGGGCCTTGCGATCGACTACCAGGTCATCGTCGAGCTGCGCAGTTTCGAGATCAAGGTCGGCGCTAGCGAGCGCGCCGAGGTCGAGTTGTTCGTCAGGCTCCTCAACGACCGCAATGGCCAGGTGCGCGCCTCGCGCGTCTTCACGACCAGCGCGCCGGTTTCCGGCAGCGGCAACGATGCCTATGCGGCGGCCCTCGATGGGGCGTTCGGCCAGGCAGCGACCGAAATCGTCAAATGGACCGAGACGCTGATCTGACAGGTCAGTAGGGAATGGGGCAGTAGGGCAGTATGCCCTGAACTCCGAACGCCGCTCGCCCTGCAAGGGCCATTGGCTGCCTGGCTCGGCTCGCACTTTTGCCTGCCCGCTGGCGGGATCGTGGTACTGGCCACGAGACTTAGACACCTTCCAAGATTGCCCGGTTGCGCTCTCGTACTTTCGCCGTCCATTGGCGTCGAAGCGGGGCCCTTGTGCGCGACCCCAAGAGCATCGCAATCCGTGGACGCAGACAGCAAAAAAGGCAGCAGGTGGCTACCTGCTGCCTTATCTACTTGTTGCCCTACGGGCCGCGGTCAGCCTTACTTCAGGCGGCCTGCCGCGTGCGCCAGCATGGTGTAGACCTTGCCGGTATCAGAGGTCAGGTAGGTTTTGGTCATGATGCTGTCGCGGTCATTGCGCGAGACGTCCTTCAGAAGCTTCTCGAAATCGTCGCAATAGCGGTCGACGGCCGAGCGGAACTCGCCATCCGACTGATACTTGCGGCGAATCTCGTCGAAGGTCTGCTGACCTTTCAGCGTGTAGAGCCGGCGGGTGAAGACATCGCGCTCGCCGCGGCGATAGCGATCCCAGAGCTCGATCGAGGCGTCATGGTCGATGGCGCGCGCGATGTCGACCGACAGCGAGTTGAGCGACTCAACGACATGCAACGGCGAACGCTGGGCCTGCACGACGCGCGGTTCGGCCTGACCCGTGCGGGCCGGCTGTTCCTCACGTGAAGCGCCGGTCAACAGGTCGCGGACCCAGCCGCCCTGCTGTTGGCCGCCACGGCTGGCCTGTTCACGCGCCGGCTGCTGCGGCGCTGCCGGGGCCGGGCGTTCTATGTCGAGCGTGCCGCGCAAGGACGTGCCGGCGAGCGGTGCCGGAGCTGGGCGCTCGGGCTGGGGTGCCGCCGGACGGCGAGGCGGCTGTGCCTGTGGAGCACGCAGCGAGGCGTCAGAGACGTCGACGCCGCGGCCCGACTTGGCAACGATCGCAGACAACTCCTTGAGTGCGTTGATCTGTTCTGAAACCGCGCGGCGGATGGCCGTTGTCGATTCCTTGGCCTCTTCTGGCATGTCGAGCACGCCCTTCTTGAGCTCGGCACGGGTGCTTTCGAGCTCGGACTTGATCGAGCCAGCTGTGCGGCGCATGTCTTCGGTGGCGTCGGCGAAGCGCTTGGTCGCGGTCTCGACGACGTCGGAGATCGCCGCGCGAATCTTGTCCGCCGAGGCCAATGTCTTGCCTTCGGCGTTTTCCAGCGTCTGGCCGACGAGGTGCTCGAACGACTGCATGACGCGTTCGAGGTCTTCGGACTTCTTGACCAGGCCAACCGCGAGGTCCTCCAGCGACGACTGGCGCTCGAGCGTGTGCTCGAGGTTGCTCTGCGCCGAGGACAGCAGGTTGGAAGCGCTCGACAGCAGGCGGCTGTGTTCGTCGAATTTGGTGGCGATGGAGGCCACTTCGCGCAGCGTCGTCGATGACAGGTCGGTCAGGCGGTTGGTGTTGGAGTCGACCAGGCGGGCAGCGCTCGAGAAGGTCTGAGCAGCCTTCTCGGTGGTGTTGGCGAAGTTGGAGGTGCTGCTGGTCAAGCGCTCGTCGACATTGGCAAGGTTTGCGGTCGCCTGGTCGATGAGGTTGCCGAGCTGCGCGCTCGACGTGGTCATGCGGCCGATCAGGTCGGCGACGCTTTCGGCGAGCGTCGAACGTGCGCCGTCGACGGCAGACAGGGTCTCCGCTGTGCGGCTGGCAAGCGCGTCGACGAGAGCGGCGTTCTCCGAACGCAGCTTTTCGGTGGCACGCGCGGTTGCTTCTTCCATCGAGCGGTGCAGCTCGGTGCCGCTTTCGGCGAAGCGGTCGACCAACGGACGCGCCGTCTCGTCGAGGATCTTGGCGATCTCGTTCGAGCGTTCGGTCAGCATTGCGTTGAGTTCACGCGTGTTGGAGCCGATGGTGCGGGCGGCTTCGTTGGTGCTCTGGCCGATATGCTGGCCGACGGCGGTGAAGGTCTCGGCGATCACATTGGCGCGGGCGACAAGCTGTGCCTCCGCCTGCGAAACCTGCTCGGAGAGCCTCTGGCCCATCGATTCCGCACCGTATGCGAGACGGTTTTCGGCGCTCGACAGATGTTCGCCGATGCGAGCGGCAACGCCCTCGGCGCCGGCAGCCAGGCGCTCATCGACATTGGCCAGCGTCTCTTCGATGGCGCGGGCGCGGGCATCGAGATCGGCCGAGGTGCGATGGGCGCGGGCAACGACGCGCTGTTCGGTTTCGTTGAAGGCGCTGGCAATCAGTGCCGCATGCTCGCCGATGCCCGAAGTGCTCTCGGTGACGCGGGCCGCAAGCTGCCTGCCGGCTTCGTCGAAGGCCTGGCCGATTTCCGAAGCGCGGCCGAGCAGTGCCTCGGAGGTCTGGTCGACGCGCGCGGCGATGCGGCCATCGGCTTCCTCGAAGGCGCGGCTGATTTCGGCAGCGCGGCCCATAAGAGTTTCCGATGTCTGGTCGACGCGGGCGGCGATCCTGCCGTCGGCTTCCTCGAAGGTCCGGCCGATTTCGGCGGCGCGGCCGGCGAGCGTGTCTGCTGTCTGGGCTGCACGTGCGGCAAGGCGTTCGTCGGCTTCCTCGAAGTTGCGGACGATCTCGCCGGCACGGCTGCCGAGCGTTGCCGAGCTGTCGGCGACGCGGGCCGCGATGCGTTCGTCGGCTGCATCAAAGATGCGGCTGAGTTCGCCGGCTCGGCTGCCGAGCGAATCCGCGCCTTCGGCGATGCGGGCGGCGAGCTTTTCGTCGGCGGTATCGAAGATGCGGCCGAGTTCGGAGGCGCGGGCGGCAAGGGCGTCGGCGGATTCGCCGATGCGCATGCCCAAGCGTTCGTCGGCGGTGTCGAAGTTGCGCAGGATGTCGCCGGCGCGGGCCGACAATGCGTCCGCGGTTTCGATGGCGCGGGCGATGAGCGAGCGGTCGGCGGCGTCGAAGGTGTTGGCGATCTCGCCTGCCTTGGCCGACAGCGTGTCGGCGGTCTCTTCGGCACGCGCCAGCAGCGCGTTCGACGTCTCGTCGGCGCGAGCGGCGAGGCGACGGTCGGCTTCTTCGAAGGCACGCGAAATGTCTTCAGCACGGGCGAGCAGGGCGCTCGACGTCTGCTCGGCGCGCTCGGCAATGACGCGGTCGGCGTCGCTGAAGGCCTTGCCTGCCTCTTCATTGAGGGCTGCAGTCACTTCCATGACCTTTTCGCGCAAGGCGCCGGCAACGAAGACGGCACTCTTCTCAAGCACGCCGCGGACATTGTCGACACCCAGCGACAGCGCGCGTTCCATCGTGCCGGTGCGCTCTTCGATCACGCCGGTCTGGCGGCGGAAGGTTTCCTCGATCTTTTCGATGTCACCAGCAATCGCGTCGGAGATGTCGACACGGCGCGCGGCGATCTGGTCGATGTGACCCGAGATGGCGAGGTCGATGTCGCGGCGGGCTTCGCTGAGCTTGCCGAGATCCTCGTCGAGCGCACGGGCCATCGTTTCGCGGCCTTCGGCGAGCTTGCCGACGTGGCCGGCAACGATATTGTCGATGCTCGCACGGCTGTCGTTCAGCATGGCGAGGTCGGCTTCGAGCGCCTTAGTCAGCGTGTCGCGGCCGGCGGCCAGCTTGTCGACCTGGCCGAGCATCATGCCGTCGATCTTGGCGAGGTCGGCTTCGAGAGCGCGGCGCAGGATGTCGCGGCCTTCGGCCAGCTTCTCGACCTGACCGGCGACGAGACCGTCAATGCCCGAGCGGCTTTCAGCCAGCTTGGCGAGGTCGTCTTCGAGTGCCATGGACAAGGTGCTGCGCTCTGCGACCAGACGCTCGGCGTGGCTCGAAACGAGGCCCTTGACGCTGTCGAGGTCGGCTTCGAGCGAACGAGCCAGCATAGCGCGGTCTTCGGCGAGCTTTTCCGACTGCGATCCGATGGTGCTGCGAATGGCGTTGAGATCGGCCTCGAGGGCGCGCTTGAGGATGTCGCGGCCTTCGGCCAGCTTCTCGACCTGGCCAGCAACGAGACCGTCGATGCCCGAGCGGCTTTCGGCCAGCTTGGCGAGATCGTCTTCCAGTGCCTTGGACAAGGTGCCACGCTCGGCGACCAGGCGCTCGGCATGGCTCGACACCAGGCCCTTGACGCTGTCGAGGTCCGCCTCGAGCGAACGCGACAGCATGGCGCGGTCCTCGGCAAGCTTTTCCGATTGCGAGGTGATCGTGTTGTGGATCGCGTTGAGATCGGATTCGAGGGCGCGCTTGAGGATGTCGCGGCCTTCGGCCAGCTTCTCGACCTGTCCGGCGACGAGGCCGTCGATGCCAGAGCGGCTTTCGGCCAGCTTGGCTAGGTCGTCTTCCAATGCCTTGGACAAGGTGCTGCGCTCGGCGACCAGACGCTCGGCATGGCTCGACACCAGGCCCTTGACGTTGTCGAGGTCGCTTTCAAGCGCACGCTTGAGGATGTCACGGCCTTCGGCCAGTTTCTCGACCTGGCCGGCAACGAGGCCATCGATGCTTGCGCGGCTGTCGGCCAGCTTTGCAAGGTCGGTTTCCAGCGTCTTCGAAAGCAGGGTGCGTTCGCCGGCAAGCTTCTCGGCATGGCCTTCGATCAGGCCATGGACGTTGGCGATGTCGGTTTCCAGGCTGCGCGACAGCTCGGCGCGGTCGGACGCGATCTTGGACGAATGGCCGTCGACCAGTGCCTTGATGCCGGCGAGGTCGGTTTCGAGCGCATTGGCAAGGATGGCACGGCCTTCGGCGATTTTTTCGACCTGACCGGCGACGAGCCCATCGATGCTGGTGCGGCTATCGGCGAGCTTGCCGAGATCGGCTTCCAGCGCACGCGAAAGAATGTTGCGGCCTTCGGCAAGTTTACCGACGTGGCCGGCGACCATTTCATCAATGTTCGTACGGGCTTGAACGAGTTTTTCGGAGTCTTCAACGAGCGCCTTGGCAAGCTGTTCGCGGCCCTGGGCGAGCTGCCGGAACTGGCCACTGAGCGTATCGTCGATCGCCTGGCGCGACTGGTCGAGCTTGCGCATGTCGTCGTCGAGAGCGCGCGTGATGAGGCTGCGGCCTTCAGCGAGCTTCTGCACCTGGAAGCCAACGGCAGCCTCGATGCTGGCGCGGCCCTCGGCAAACTTGCTGAGGTCGTCGCGAAGGGCTGCGGCCATGCGGTCGCGGGCCTCGGACAGCTTGGTGGTGTGGTCTTCCACTGCCTGCTCGATACCGACGCGGGCCTCGGAGAGGCGCTGGATGTCGCCGTCGAAGGCGCGCGATACCTGGTGGCGGGCGGCTTCCATGCGGCCGGCGAAATCGCTGGCGCGCGATTCGAGCATCGTCGAGGTCGAGGTGATGATGTCGGCGAGATCGGTGCCGATCTGGGTCTTGCCCTGGTCGATCATTGCCGACAGTGAGTCGCGGCCCTGAACGAAGGTAGTGGCGATTTCGCGGGCGCGTTCGACCAGCGTCTCGTTGATCTGGCGGGCGCGGGCTTCGAGCGCCGCATTGAGCTTGGCGGTGCCGGTGTCGAGCGCTTCGGCGCGGGTCTGGAATTCCCCGATCAATGCCTGGCCGCGTTCGGCCAGCGTGCGTTCGATGCCATGCAGGCTGGCTTCGAACTCGGAGTTGATCGTCTTGGCCGCGCCGCCGAGCAGCGAAACCATGCCCGAGGTGCGGTTGTCGAGCAGGTCGGTCAGCGAGCGGGTCACCTCGTCGGTGCTCTGCGTCAGCTTGGCGATGCGCGTGTCTAGCAGGCTGGCGAAGGCTTCGCCCGAGGTCGACAGACGGTCGCTGAGCGAATCCATGCGGTTGTCGATCGCCTCGAACAGACCCATGCCGCCTTCGTTGATGCGGTCGATGAGCGTGTCGCCGGAATTGGTGATCGTCATCGACAGCTTGGTCGAGGCATTGAGGATGCTGTCGCGGATGATGTCGCTGGCCGAGCCGAGCTCGTCGCGCAGCGTCTCATGGGCGCCGGAGATCGAGGCGCGGACGCGCTCCGCATGCGAGACAACGGCCTCGCGCTCGCTGCCGAGGCCATCGACCAGTGAACGGATGCGGGCGGCGTTTTCCGAATAGGAGCGCTCGATCTGATTGACTTCGGTGTGGACGAGCGTTTCGAGCTCGACAGCGCGAGCCAACGTGCGCTCGATGCCTTCGCCCATGGCAGCCACTTCGCGGCGCACGGCCTGGCCGACCATCATGACGCGGTCCTGCGCCATGTTTTCGGGCTCGGCGAGGCGGAAGGCGACTTCGGTCATCGACTGCGCGGCAATGCGCATTTCCTGGGCGCGGCGGATCATCGCGGCAAAAGCCCAGAACAGCGCGATCGGCACGATGGTGGCGACGACGAGCATCAGCAGGCCGGGACGCGCCAAGGCGTCGTCGAACGAGCGGATGGTCCAAATGCTGGGGGTGACGATACGGTCGGCGAGGGCAACGGCGCCGGCTAGCCAGGCAACCGAAACAAGCCCGACCATCCAGTAGATGGTGCTGGACGCCCGGCGGTTGAGGCTGTGCAGCAGCGATTTGTAATCCTTGGCGCGATCGTCGTTCGCCGGCTTGAAGCCTTCGGGCTGCAGCGGGCGGGTCTCGACGGGGCGCAACTGGGTCGGCGGCTCGGCGACGCGTGCCACCGAAGCGGGCTCGGTTTTCGGAGCAGCAGGCTTTTGCTTGCGGCCTTCGCGTGCCAATTCCTCGGCTGCCTGCGAAATCTGTGCTTCGAGGTCGTCCATCGATGCGGCCATGTCGAGGCCGCCGTCATCGGCGCCGCTCAAGTCGAGGTCGAGCGCCTGCTCGAGCTCCTTGGCTACGTCGAGATCGAGGTTCTTTGTCGGAGTGGATTTCTTCGCCATGCCTTCGCTACCCTGTACTAAAGACGCGGAATCTCTGGACTTTTTGTCCTATTTTTGACCGCGTCCGAGGCTCAATATGGACCGCCCGTATCGTAGTGACACAAACGGGTAAAGAAAACATGCATTCGCCCCGATACGTAAAAGTTTAAATATAAGGTTAACACTGCAGTGATTATTGGCCCCGATCCCGCAGGGTTCCGGGCTTTGGCAGGTTAACGGGTTATCCACATGGAGACCTTAGGTTACCAACCCAAGGGCGAGTGGCGGGGCATGGGCTAAATGGTAATGCGCGAGATCGGTTCGATGGCTTTCGGCATGCCGGGTGGCGAATCTTCGGTATCGGTCCATGGCCGTCCCATCGACCTAGAACATCTTTCCCGGCAGACGATCGGCGACCGCGATGTCGAGCGTGAAGTGCTCGATATGTTTGTCCATCAGGCGCTTTCGGTTCGCGATGCGATTGCCGGGGCAGATCTCGCCGAGCGCCTCATGCTGTGCCACGCGCTGAAGGGTTCGGCGCGCGGCGTCGGTGCATTTCCCATCGCCGATTGCGTTGCGGCGATTGAAACGGACCCGGACAATGCCACCCTGATCGTGCGGCTAACCCGCCTGATCGACGAGGCACGCGACTTCATTGCCTCGATCAGCCGCTAATGCGCCTGGTCCCTTTTGGGGGCGTTCAATGGCCGCAGTAACATTTATCAGCTGCTCATTGTAAATCCGACAGTCGGCGGCGCTATCGCACGACAGTTGACACGCACGGTGGAGTGATTATCTGCCGGGAGACCTATTTCGGGAACGAGCATGACCAAGCTGACCTATATCGCCCATGATGGCACGCGTTTCGAAGTCGAGGCCGAAAACGGCTCGACGGTGATGGAGAACGCGATCCGCAACGCCGTGCCAGGCATCGAGGCGGAATGTGGCGGCGCCTGTGCCTGCGCGACCTGCCATGTCTATGTCGACGACGCCTGGACCTCGGTCGTTGGCGAGCCCGAGGCGATGGAAGAAGACATGCTCGACTTTGCCTACGAGGTCAGGCCGACGTCGCGCCTTTCGTGCCAGATCAAGGTTCGCGGCGAACTTGATGGCCTGGTCGTCTCCATTCCCGAGCGCCAGGGCTAAGACGCTCCGGCCAATGCCTCGCTTGGCATGACACCTGTTGTCATGCACATTCCCTGAGATGCGTGCGTGAGCGGCGAGGTGGCCTTGAGCGACATCACCACAACCGACGTCCTGATCATCGGTGCCGGACCGATCGGCCTTTTTGCGGTGTTCGAGCTCGGCCTGTTCGACATGCGCTGCCAGCTGATCGACATTCTCGACAGGCCCGGCGGTCAATGCGCCGAACTTTATCCGGAAAAGCCGATCTACGACATTCCCGGTTATCCGGTGATCGGCGCGCAGGAACTCGTCGATAAGCTTTTGCAGCAGATCGCGCCGTTCAAGCCCGGCTTCACCTTCAACCGGATGGTGACTGGACTGGAGCGCCTGGAGAGCGGCGGCTTCCGCGTCGCTACCGACGAGAACGAGGTGTTCGACGCCAAGGTGGTGGTGATTGCCGCCGGCGGCGGTTCGTTCCAGCCCAAGCGGCCCCCGATCCCCGGCATCGAAGAATACGAAGCGTCGAGCGTCCGTTACGCCGTGCGGCGCATCGAGGATTTTCGCGGCCATGACGTGGTGATTGTCGGTGGCGGCGATTCCGCGCTCGACTGGACGCTCAACCTCCAGCCCGTCGCCAGACGCGTCACCCTGATCCATCGCCGGCCGGAGTTCCGTGCGGCACCCGACAATGTCAACAAGATGCATGCGCTACGCGACGCCGGGGCGATCGATCTGGTGATCGGCCAGGTTTCGGGCCTTTCAGGCGAGGGCGGTGAGTTGCGTTCGATCACGGTCAAGGGATCGGAAGGCGACGTCGAGGTTTCGTGCACGCGGCTGCTGCCGTTCTTCGGCCTGACCATGAAGCTCGGGCCGGTGGCCGAATGGGGGCTCAATCTTCATGAGAACCAGATCCCGGTCGACACCGAGAAGTTCGAAAGCTCGGAGCCAGGCATTTTCGCCATCGGCGACATCAACTGGTATCCGGGCAAGCTCAAGCTGATCCTGTCGGGCTTTCATGAAGCCGCGCTGATGGCGCAGGCGGCCAAGCACATCATCAGCCCCAAGGAGCGCATCGTGTTTCAGTACACGACGTCGTCGACGAGCCTGCACAAGAAGCTTGGCGTTGCGGACTGATCTCTAGAAGAGCCTGCTGCTCAGTTCTTGAGTTTGCCGGCGTCGATGCGCTCCAGCCGGTAGCGCAGCAGCCTGACGATCCGGCTTTCGAAGTTGATGCCTTCGATGCGGTCGAATTCTTCCTGTGCCCGGTCATGGGCATTGAGGATGCGGTTGCTCGTCGCCTTGGCCTTGGATGCTGCGACGTCGCAGCTCTTCTGCTTGCCGATCGCCTTCAGCGCCTGTTCCAGCTCGCGGGCGTGGTTCTTGGCAATGACGACGTGGCTTTCCTCGTGGCGCTTGATGTCGGAGGACAGCGTGTTCCAGATCAGCTTGACGTCCTGAGCTGCCTTGCCGTTCTGGCGCCAGCGCGGCAGGATCACCTTGGCCTTGACGGTGACCTGAGCCGAGACGATGGCGCAACCACCTTTGACTTCGGCGTAGCCGATGCGGCTGGTGAACTCCATTTGCGTCGCGCCCGGATGCCTGCCGCCGGTGCTCTTGACCTCGGGGCCACGCGTCATCAGCTGCTGCTCGATCTCGTCGAGCGTTTTGCCGGTAATGGTGAAATAGCTGTAGGATTTGGACACCGTTGCCGCCTGAACGGGTAGGCAAATGCCTCCAGCGAGTAGGGCGGCCAGGAAGAGTTGCTTCATTAGTTGCCTCTTGGCCTACCTTGCGTTAGGGGCGTTGGCGGCGCAACGGAAATCGGATCGTGCCGCTGAAATGACCGTGCAGCGAGTTGAAGCCGCAAGCGTTGATATTTCGTGACGTGGTCTGTGCTCTGGAGTTCTTTTGTGGCGACGGCATGACCGGCAAACGATGGCAACTGGCGCATGGGCGCCATCTCGACCTCGGCGACAGGGCGCTTGTGATGGGCATCCTCAACGTCACGCCCGACAGCTTTTCCGACGGCGGTGCGTTCGATGCGCCCGAGCGCGCGCTGGAACAGGCACGTCGCATGGTTGCCGAAGGTGCTGTGATCGTCGATGTTGGTGGTGAATCGACGAGGCCCGGCGCCGCGCCGGTTTCTTCAGCCGAAGAGCAGGATCGCGTGCTTCCAATCATCGCAGCGCTCGCCCGTTCAGGCGATGCGTTGATTTCAGTCGACACCTACCGCGAAGACACGGCCCGGCTTGCCGTTGCCGCCGGCGCACACATCGTCAACGATGTCTGGGGCGCCCAGCGCGAGCCCGGCATAGCCAGGGTCGCCGCTGAGACCGGGGCAGGGCTGGTGCTCATGCATACCGGCCGCGAACGCGAAAAGCTGCCCGACGTCATCGACGACCAGCTTCTGTTCCTGCGACGCTCGCTGGAGATCGCCCGCCAGGCCGGTGTCCAGGACGCGCAGATCATGCTCGACCCGGGCTTTGGCTTTGCCAAGGACGCCGACGAAAACCTGGAGCTGATGGCGCGGTTTTCGGAACTCGCACAGCTCAGCTATCCGCTGCTTGCGGGCACCTCGCGCAAGCGCTTCGTCGGCCATGTCACCGGGCGCGAAGCTGCCGACCGCGACGCCGGAACGGCGGCGACGAGCGTCATATTACGCCTGCAGGGCGCGAATGTATTTCGCGTCCATGATGTCGCAATCAACGTGGACGCGCTGGCATTCGCAGATGCTATGCTGGCGCGACAGACCAACCTGCCGGGACGCTGACCCAGATGTACCTTATCCGTATGAAAAACTGCGCCTTCTTCGCCCGGCATGGTCTGTTCGACGAAGAAGAGACGCTGGGCCAGCGCTTTTATGTCGATGCCGAACTGACAGTCGACCCATCGCTCCCCCTTGAGGACGATTCGATGGACAGCACCGTCGACTACGGCGTTGCCTTCCAGGTCATCGAGTCGATCATCACCGGCCAGCGACGCTTCCTGATCGAGGCGTTGGCGCAGGAATGCGGCCGGGCGCTCGCTGCGCGTTTCCCTCAGATCAAGCGTGCCGAAATCACGGTTCGCAAGCCGAATGCGCCGGTGCCTGGCGTCCTGGACTACGTAGAGGTGACCGTTGTCTGGCCAGGTTGAGGAGCGCGGCTTTCTCAGCCTCGGCGGCAATCTGGGCGATCCGGCGAAGTCGATGGCGTCGGCGCTGCATATGCTCGACAGCTCCGGCAGCACGCGCGTCGTCGCGGTCTCGTCGCTGCATCGCACGCCGCCCTGGGGCAAGGTCGATCAGCCCGATTTCCTGAACGTCACCGCCGAGGTCGCCACCACGCTTGCGCCGCTTGAACTGCTGGAGCTTTGCCTCGAGCTGGAGCGCCGGCTCAAGCGCGTGCGCATCGAACGCTGGGGCCCGCGCCTGATCGACATCGACGTGCTTTTGCTGGGCAACAGCAATGTCAGCGATGTCGGGCTTGAGATACCGCACCCGCGCATGCTCGACCGGGCCTTTGTCATGGTGCCGTTGGCCGAAATCGCACCAGAGCTGGTGCTGGCCGGCAAGTCGGCGGCTGAATGGGCCGCTGAACTGGACAGCGCCGGCATCGAAAGGCTTGATTCCGGCCGCGACTGGTGGCGCGACCTGGGCGAATAGTCTGCAAGGCTAGAGGCCGAGGGCTGTTGCGATCTTCGGTCGGGCCTCAGTCCAATCGTCGGTGATCACGATGCCATCCGGCATGGGCGGCAGAAACGCGCGCATCTCACGGTAGGACATCAGGTTGAACAGGTGCGCGTCGGCGACCGCGTCGCGCACCGAAACCAGATTGTGCGGAATGTCGTCGACAAAGGCGACTGGCCGGCTGGTTTCGCCTCGAAGCAGCCGCAGCGCCGGACCCTTCGCCCGTTCGGTGGTCAGCAGCGGATAAGGAAAGCCGAGCGCATCGAGATGCCGGCGCCTGATGTCGCGGTGGCGGTGCGGCATTGCCGTCAGCAAAACCACTTCAGCACCTAAGGCGAGGCCGGCCACGGCGTCCGCGGCTCCCAGCGCTGCGGTTTGCCACTCAGCCTGGGCGTGGAAAAAGCCGTCGAGCAATGCGGAAACGGCTTCCTGTTCCAGCGGTATCTGGGTCTTCAGGTCGACGACGTTGCCGGTCAGCTTGAACGACGTGGCCAGGAAGGTTAGCCCCTGCGCGTCGAGGAAGCGCATGAACGGTACCATGAATTCGAGCAGTACCTCGTCGACGTCGAGCACCAGCAACGGCCTGCTGTCGCGGGCCAGTTCGGCGATCTGGCGTGCTGTTTCGGGATCTTCGCTCATGCGGAACGCTCGTGATCGTCATTGCCCAGGGGCAGGGCGCGAAGCGCGCTGCCGATTTCGCCCGGCGCGATGCCTGATTCTTGCGAGAATCGCAGCAGCGTTGGCTCATGGGCGAGAATGAAGTTCAACACGCCTGCCAGAAAGCCCGGCTCCTGTGCGGCGCGGCGGATCTGGTGCGCTTCGATGCCTGATATGGCCAGGAAACGCGGCAGAAGTTCGGGGTCGGAGGCTACGAACGCGAGCGCCTGGACAGCCAGTGCTTCAGCGCTTTCCTGCGATAGCTGGTTCTTCTGCATCTGACATTCGCCCCGATCGACCTGTGTCGGGAGTAGCGGCAAGCCGCCATCGGGGCAACCGCTAAAGCGGCCGCGCAACCATCCGTGATTTGGCGGGGATGTTTTACGTTTCGTAATGTTCTTGAGTTAAAGTGGGATTCGGGGTTGGTGTGCGCATCCAGCGCGCAACAGGATTGCCGCGGACCTGTGGCGGGCAATCGGGACGGAATTTCTATGGCCAAGAAGGTGATGATCGTCGAGGACAATGAGCTCAATATGAAGCTCTTTCGCGACCTCATCGAGGCAAGCGGTTACGAGACCGTGCGCACGCGCAACGGTCTTGAGGCGCTTGATCTTGCCCGCAAGCACCGGCCGGACCTCATCTTGATGGATATTCAGCTGCCCGAGGTTTCAGGCCTCGAGGTCACCAAATGGCTGAAGGAGGATGACGACCTCCACACCATTCCCGTCATCGCCGTTACCGCTTTCGCCATGAAGGGCGACGAAGAGCGGATCAGGCAGGGCGGTTGCGAAGCCTACATCTCCAAGCCGATCTCGGTGCCGCGCTTCATCGAGACGATCAAATCCTATCTGGGCGATGCCTGATGCGCTCGC
Source organism: Aminobacter carboxidus (assembly GCF_014863355.1). Lineage (GTDB taxonomy): Bacteria > Pseudomonadota > Alphaproteobacteria > Rhizobiales > Rhizobiaceae > Aminobacter > Aminobacter carboxidus. The sequence continues at coordinate 79,394 of NZ_JACZEP010000008.1, forward strand.
CGGCTCGCTCGAGGGACTAGCATGACCGCGCGCATCCTCGTCGTTGACGACATACCGGCCAATGTAAAGCTGCTCGAAGTCAGGCTCCTCGCCGAATATTTCGAGGTGCTGACTGCCTTCAACGGACCCGACGCCATCGCGGCCTGCGAGGACGGCAAGGTCGATGTCGTGCTGCTCGACGTGATGATGCCCGGCATGGACGGTTTCGAAGTCTGCCGCCGCCTGAAAGCCGATCCTGCCACCGCCCATATCCCGGTCGTCATGGTCACGGCACTCGACCACGTCACCGATCGCGTACGTGGGCTTGACGTTGGCGCGGATGATTTCCTGACCAAGCCGGTCAACGACCTTCAGCTGATCACCCGCGTTAAAAGCCTCGTCCGTCTCAAGGTCCTGACCGACGAGCTGAGGCTGCGCGCCGCGACGACGCACAGCATCGGCGTCGACGAGCTTATGGCGCGATCCGACCTGCTGCAGGGCAAGCTGCCGAAGGTCCTGCTCATTGACGAACAGACGTCTTCCGCGGCCCATCTCTGCGCGCTGCTGGACGGTGCGGCCGACGTGCAGATAGCTGCCGATCCGCAGTCGGGGCTCTTCAACGCGGCCGAAGGCGCCTATGAGTGCATCATCGTGTCGACAGGGTTCTCCGCGTTCGATCCGCTCAGGTTGTGCTCGCAGCTCAGGTCGCTCGACCGCACGCGCTCGCTGCCGATCGTGCTGCTCGTCAACAAGGAAGAGGACGACCTCACCGTTCGCGGTCTCGAACTCGGCATCAACGATTACCTGGTGCGGCCGCTCGACCGGCAGGAGCTGATCGCGCGCCTGCGCACCCAGGTCCGCCGCAAGCGCTACAATGACGAGCTCAGGCAGAGCGTCAGCCAGACCATCGAGATGGCGGTGACGGACGGGCTGACGGGGCTGCACAATCGTCGCTACCTCGACAGCCACCTGCCGCGGCTCGTCGAGCGCGCCGCGGCCCGCCGGCGGCCACTGTCGCTGATGATCACCGACCTCGACCGCTTCAAGCGCATCAACGACACGTTCGGCCATGACGGCGGCGACGAGGTCCTGCGCGAATTCGCACGGCGCGTGAAGAAGAGCGTGCGTGGCATTGATCTCGCTTGCCGATTCGGCGGCGAGGAATTTGTCATCGTGATGCCTGATACCGAGGGCGCGCTGGCCGAGATCGTTGCCGAACGCATTCGCTCCGAAATCGCCAGGACGCCATTCAAGGTCGGCGGTTCCGAGCAGGGCGTGTCGGTGACGGTTAGCGTCGGCGTCTCGGCGCTGGTCATGGAAGGCGACACGGTTGCCAGGCTGATGAAGCGCGCGGATCTTGCCCTGTACGACGCAAAAACCCGTGGCCGCAATCGCGTGGTCGCACGGGCGGCCTGAGCCGAATAACGGCTTCGCGGCCAAGCCCGTTAAGCTCAATCGTTTACCTTAACCCGAGCGATTCGCGAGCTGTGGTTAAGAAAGTGTTGATTTTCAAGCGATCTTGCGCGACTGTGAGGTTGAGAAGAAGGACGGGCGCCGGCACGAGGAGCACAGGCCGGATAGCCCAATTCATACCCCATGATGCTCAGGTCCGCCGCATCTCCTGGGTCCGTGGGGTCGGCCGGCCGGCACTGGCACATAGTGGCCTCCTCGTACCGCTGCCAGACGCCGACCGGCCCCCTTTCTCGAAATCATCTCATCATTGCTGGATGTAGGGCAGGCGCTTTTCCGCTTGGCCTTCGCCGCGTCATGCGAGCCGCAACCTCTATTCCGTAACAACGAAAACGCCGCCCAGTGGGCGGCGTTTTGGAATTCCTGTCAGCAACCAGATTACTTGATCTTGGTTTCCTTGAATTCGACGTGCTTCTTCGCAACCGGGTCGTACTTGCGGAACGACAGCTTTTCCGTCTTCGTGCGGCTGTTCTTGCTCGTCACGTAGAAGAAACCGGTGTCGGCGGTCGACAGAAGCTTGATCTTGATGTTTGCAGCCTTGGCCATGATTCTCGTCCGTTAATTGTCTGGAGTTGCACCCGCCTCAGGACGGGAAAACAACCCGGACGCGGAAAACCTGCGGGACACATAAAGAACGCACCCGGAAAGTCAAGCCTTGGCGCGTTATCGGCTCGATTTCGCGGCAATACGGCCCAGTCCGATGGCGATGTAGCCGCCGAAGAACACCGCCAGCGCCCAGCCGAATCCGTTGGGGCCGAAGATATCCATGAAGATGCCGATGACCTGCGGACCCAGGATCATGCCGACGCCGTAGCAGAAGATGAAGGCGGCGTTGGCCGAGGCCAGGTCGCGGCCCGACAGCTGCGCGCCAAGATGTGCCAGGCCGACGGTGTAGAGCGCCGCCACCACGCCACCCCAGACAAACAGCATGCCTGCCATCAGGTGCCAGTTGACCGTCAGAAGCGGCATTGCCAGCGTTCCGCCCAGACCGACAAGGGCGCAGATGAGCAACAGGATGCGGCGATCGCCGATGCGATCGCTCAGCATGCCTATGGGGATCTGCAGCAGGAAATTGCCGAGACCGATCATGGTGAGCAGCAGCGCTGCCTCGCCCTCGGTGTAGCCGATACGCTGGCCATAGATCGGAAACAGCGCAAAGCCGCCTGTCTCCACGGCGCCGAAGACGAGCACGGCGGCGGTCGCTGTCGGCACGATCCAGATGTAGCGGAAGAAGCCACCCTTGCCGCCTTCGGAGACGATTTTGGGGCTCTCGCTGCGTGCCAAAAGCACAGGAATGGCGGCGATCATGACGAACGCGAAGGTCAGTCCGAACGGCAGGAAGCCAGTGCTGCCGATCTGCGAGAACAGCCACGGGCCAGCGGCGAAACCGAGCGACAGCACAGTGGCGTAGATGCCGAGGACCAGGCCACGCCGATGTGGCGGGGCACAGGTGCTGATCCAGAATTCCGACAGGATGAACAGCACCGTCAGGGCGAAATGCAGCACGGCCCGCAGCGGAAACCACATCCAGAAGGATTGGGCGAAATAGAAGCCGACAAAAGCCACCGCTCCGGCGAGAATCATCACGAGCATCGTCCAGACGACGCCAAACCGCATGGCGATCGGCGTCGCGAGCGGAGCCGCGGCGATCGAGGCGATGCCGGCGACGGCCGTGTTGAGACCGATCATCGATGACGAATAGCCGCGCGATTCGAGAATCACGCTCAACAGCGGTATGCCGAGGCCAATGGCGATGCCGACGACGCTGATCGAGGCGATGGCCGCTGAAATCGAGCGCCAGTGCACCCGTTCGAGGTTTTCAGCCTCCTGAATGGTATCGGTCATGCAATGCCTACAGGATATCGCGGCGGAAGCGTTGGGCGAACATGCGGTAGAACGGCACTTCGCCACCCGGCTCAAGCCCGGGGTCTACCGACAGCCGCTGTCTGAGGTCGCCAAGCACCGACTGCGTGATCGCGGGGATGTCGGCCTTCATCGCCTCGGCCAAAGGCAGCCAGACCAGCTCCTCGAGCTCGTTGGTCGGACCGCCCTCAGGCAGTTCGACCACAACGTCGCTGCGCCAGGCCGACAGGAAGCGGGTGTCGAAGCGCCTGACACGACCGGGAGGGGTCACGGCGCGTGCGATGAAGCGCAGGCATCCCAGCGTCGGCGCCACGCCGTGTTCGGCGAAACCTTGCCAGTCGGCCTTGGTGGTAGCAAACGGGCCGCGCCGGCCAATCAGCAAGCCTGCTTCCTCATAGGTTTCGCGAATCGCTGAAAGGGCAATCGCCCGGGCACGCGCGACGCTGACGCGGCCGGTTCCGGCGCGCAGCTTGTCCTGTTCGTCGGGATGAAGCTCGTCGGCCACTTTGATCCGGCTGTCGGCCGGGTCGGTGCGGCCACCGGGAAAGACGAATTTACCAGGCATGAAGGCATGCTTCATGTGGCGCCGGCCCATCAGCACCAGCACATCATCGCCCTTGCGGTCGAGCAGGATCAGCGTCGCCGCGTCGCGCGGACGCAATGGCGCTCCGCTCTTTACCATTTCCCGGGCTTCGAGCCTGTCGAGTTCTGCTTTGCTAATGCCATCCATCGCGGCTGTCCTAACGGAATGTCGGAGTGGACGGAAGCACTTGCTTGCCCTTGGGCATTGCGCCAGCGCCGGTTCAGGCCTCTGGATGCGTCTCGAAGGCGTCTTCTTCGCCGCTGAAGCCGTGCATGTAGAGTGCCCACTGCATGCCAACCACCGCACCCTTCATCGGGCGCAGCAAGGCGAGTGCAGAAATGATCGTCAAGGGCACCCAGATCAAGAGATGCTGCCACAGAGCGAGGGTGCTGGTGGCCTCGACGCCCATGAAGGCGCCGACGACGATGTGGCCGACAATGACCACCACCAGATAGGCGGGCAGGTCGTCGGCACGGTGGTGGAGGATCTCTTCGTGGCAGATCTCGCAGCTGTCGACGGTCTTGACGAAAGAGGCGAAGAGCTTGCCCTGGCCGCAGTTCGGGCATTTGCAGAACAGGCCGCGCTTGATCGCCGGCCACACCGGGCGCGGTTCACGGACCACCTGCTGGTGGTCGCCGCCGAATACCTGTTCTTCCATCGTCATCTCCTGCCGCGCGGACCCCGCCGTGGCTGGGAGGCGCGAGCACGCGTTCTTTGCCCCTTGGTCTTGTGGAAGGACCGCTTGGAACCGGGCAGGGGCTTCGGTTCGGTCAGCATCTCGAAGCGCATCGCGCCGGCCAGCGGCGCGATCTCGACCAGCTTGACCTCGACGCGGTCGGCGAGCTGGTAGCCCTTGCCGGAGCGTTCACCGAACAGGGCGCGGGCGGCTTCGTCGAAGTGGTAATAATCGTCACCCAAAGATGACACGGGGATGAAACCATCCGCGCCGTATTGCGGCAATTGGACAAATAGTCCCGCCTTGACCACACCAGAGATGCGCGCATCGAATGTTTCGTCGACACGCTCGGCCAAAAAGCCGGCAACCAGCCTGTCAACAGTCTCGCGCTCGGCCGCCATGGCGCGGCGTTCGGTCTGCGAGATCAGGCCGGCGATTTCCTCCAGCCGCGCTTCCTCTGCCGGCGTCAATCCACCGGCGCCCAAGCCCAGCGAGCCGATCAGCGCGCGATGCACGATGAGGTCGGCGTAGCGGCGGATCGGCGAGGTGAAATGCGCGTAGCGGCGCAGGTTGAGGCCGAAATGGCCGATGTTGTCGGGGTTGTATTCGGCCTGGCTCTGCGAGCGCAGCACCACTTCGTTGACCAGCTGTTCGTTGTCTTCGCCGCGCACGCGCTCGAGGATGCCGTTGAACTGCGCCGGCCGCATCTCGGCGCCGCGCGCCAGCGACAGGCCGATTGTCTGCAGGAATTCGCGCAACGATTCCTGCTTGGCAAGCGAGGGGCCGTCATGGATGCGGTAGACGAGCTTCTGCTTCTTGTTTTCCAGCGTCTCGGCAGCGGCGACGTTCGCCTGGATCATGAATTCCTCGATCAGCTTGTGAGCATCGAGGCGATCGGGAACGATGACGCGGTCGACCATACCATCAGGCTTGAGCAGGATCTTGCGTTCCGGCAGATCGAGTTCGAGCGGCTGGCGGCTGTCACGGCCGCGCTTGAGCGCGTCATAAGCGGCCCAAAGCGGCTTGAGGATGGTCTCCAGGATCGGCCCGGTCTTGTCGTCCGGCACCCCGTCGATGGCGGCCTGCGCCTGCGGATAGGCAAGGCGGGCCGACGACCGCATCATGATGCGGTGGAAGGCGTGCCTGACCTTGCGGCCTTCGGCTGAGAAGGTCATACGCACTGCAAGAGCCGGCCGGTCGACACCTTCGCGCAGCGAGCACAGGTCGTTGGAGATGCGTTCGGGCAGCATCGGCACGACGCGGTCGGGGAAATAGACCGAGTTGCCGCGCTTCAGTGCCTCGTGGTCGAGTGCGGTGCCCGGACGGACATAGGCAGCGACGTCGGCAATGGCGACGGTGACGATGAAGCCGCCCGGATTTTTCTCGTCGGTGTCGGCAACGGCGTAGACCGCATCGTCGTGGTCCTTGGCGTCGGCCGGGTCAATGGTGACCAGCGGCAGCTCGCGCCAGTCCTCGCGCTTGCCGTCGAGCGTTGCCGGCTTGACTGCCTCCGCCTCGGCGATCACATCTGTAGGGAAGATGTGGGGAATGTCGTGGGCATGGATGGCGATCATCGAGACCGCCTTCTCATTGGTCAGCGAGCCCAGAACCGAGACCACCTTGGCGCGCGGCAGCCCGTAGCGGCTGGCGCGTTCTGGCACGACTTCGACGAGATCGCCATCCTTGGCGCCGTTCTGGTAGTCCTTTTCGATCACCAGCTCGGGCTGGCGGCGTTCGACTGGCTCGATGCGGAAAGTGCCATCCTTGAGGATGCGGAAGATGCCGAGCGCGGTGTCGCTGCGCTTTTCGAATATCTTCATCACGCGCGCGGTGTAGGCCGGCTCGTTGTCGTCGACATGATCCTCGACGGCGAAGGTCTTGGCCAGCACGCGGTCGCCGACGCCAGGCGTTGGCCCATTGCCGCCGCGCGACAGCTTGATGGCAACGATCGCACCATCTGGTTGCTCGGAGGCGCGGGCGAGAAGCGTGCCTTCGGCGTCGCGGCCGAAAATGTCGAGCACGGCGACATGCGGCAGTGCGCCGGCGCGCGTCAGGCGCTTGCGGCTCTTCTCAAGCAGGCCCTCGTCCTGCAACTCGCGCAGCAGGTGCTTGAGCCAGATACGATCGTCGTTCTTGAGCGCAAAGGCCTTGGCGATGTCGCGCTTGCCGCTGCGGTCGGGATTCTCCGCGATATAGCGCAGGATCTCGTCCCGCGACGGGCGGTAGACGTCCTTGCCTCGGACCTCGTCGCTTGCGGCGCGTCTGGTGCCGGCATTTCGTCCGGAAATCTTTCGCGCCACGGTCGCTCAGTCCTTCTTCTTGGCCTTGCTGGTGGCCGCTTTCTTGGTGGCCGGCTTCTTCGCTGCACTTCGGGCAGGCTTCTTGGCGCCGCCGCCTTTCGCCTCTTTTTCAGCGATCAGCGCAACTGCTGCTTCCATGGTGATCGTGGCCGGATCGGTACCCTTCGGCAAGGTAGCATTGACCTTGCCGAAATTGACATATGCGCCGTACTTGCCGTCGCGCACGGTAACGTTGCCGCCCCCTGCGGGGTGCTCGCCGAGATCCTTCAACGCTGCCGGGGTGCCGCCGCCCCGCCCGCCCTTGCCCTTAGCCTGCTTTTCGGCAAGCACTGTCACGGCGCGGTTAAGGCCGATCGAGAACACGTCCTCGATGGTTTCAAGGTTGGCATAGGCGCCGTCATGCAGCACGAACGGGCCATAGCGGCCAAGCCCGGCCGAGATCATCTTGCCCGATTCAGGGTGCTGGCCGACATCGCGTGGCAGCGCGAGCAGTGCGAGCGCCTTTTCGTGATCGATGGATGATGCCGCCCAGCCCTTGGGCAGGCTGGATCGCTTTGCGTCCTTGCCGTCGCCGCGCTGGATGTAGGGACCGAAGCGGCCGCTGCGCAGCGTGATCTCTTCATTGGTGTAGGGATCGCTGCCCAGAACCTTGGTGCCGTCTTCGAGACCGCCATTGTCGCCATTCGCGCCGGGGCCGTCGAGCTGTCGGGTGAAGCCGCATTCGGGATAGTTGGAGCAGCCGACGAAGGCGCCATACTTGCCGAGCTTGAGCGACAGGTTGCCGTTGCCGCATTTCGGGCAGATGCGCGGATTCGATCCGTCCTCGCGTTCGGGGAAGACCAGGGGCGCGAGTTCCTCGTTCAGGGCGTCGAGGACGTTGGTGACGCGCAGTTCCTTGATCTCGTCGACTGCGTGGGAGAAGTCCTTCCAGAAATCGTTCAGCACGTCGCGCCAGGCAAGCTTGCCGTCGGAGACTTCGTCGAGCTTCTCCTCGAGCGAGGCGGTGAAGTCATATTCGACATAGTGCCGGAAGAAGCTCTCCATGAAGGCGGTGACCAACCGGCCCTTCGCCTGGGGAACAAGCTTGCGGTTTTCGATCTTCACATAATCACGGTCTTCAAGCGTCTTCAGCGTCGCGACATAGGTCGAAGGGCGGCCGATGCCGAGCTCTTCCATCTTCTTGATGAAGCTGGCTTCGGAGTAGCGGGGTGGCGGCTCGGTGGTGTGATGGGTTGCGTTGACCTGTTCGCGCTTCAGCGTCTCATCGGCGCGGATCTCGGGCAGGCGGCGGCTTTCCTCGTCTTCCGAGTCCTCTTCCTTCTGCTCGGTGTAGGCGGCGATGAAGCCGTCGAAACGGGTGACGGAACCGACAGCGCGTAGGCCGGCGGTCCTGGCTCCGTTGCGCGCCTCGATCTCGACGGTGGTGCGCTCGATTTCGGCCGGCTGCATCTGGGAGGCGATCGCGCGCTTCCAGATCATTTCGTATAGACGGGCCTGGTCGGCATCGAGAAACTTGCGCATCTCGGCCGGCGTGCGGTTGAAGTCAGTCGGACGAATGGCTTCGTGCGCTTCCTGGGCGTTCTTGGCCTTGGTCGTGTACTGGCGCGGCTTTTCGGGCAGATACCTGGCGCCGAATTCCTTGACGATGGCGTCGCGTGCGGCCTCGATGGCTTCGGGTGCCATCTGCACGCCGTCGGTACGCATATAGGTGATCAGACCGGCCATCTCGCCGCCGATCTCCATTCCCTCGTAGAGGCGCTGGGCTACCTGCATGGTGCGGCTGGCCGAGAAGCTGAGGCGCGACGAGGCGGCCTGCTGCAAGGTCGAGGTGGTGAAGGGCGCGCTCGGGTTGCGCCGGGTCGGCTTGGCTTCGACGGACAGCGTCTTGAAGCTCGCGCCATCGAGCATCGTCTTGATGTCGTCGGCCATCGCCTGCGAGGAGATGTCGAGTTTCTGCAGCTTCTTGCCATCGAAAGCGGTCAGCCTGGCTTCGAAGCTTTCGGCGCGCGGCGTGCCGAGCGTCGCTGCGATCTGCCAGTATTCCTCACGCACGAAGCGTTCGATCTCGGCCTCGCGGTCGCAGACAAAGCGCAACGCCACCGACTGGACGCGGCCAGCCGAACGGGCGCCGGGCAGCTTGCGCCACAACACCGGAGACAGGGTGAAGCCAACGAGATAGTCGAGCGCGCGGCGCGCCAGATAGGCGTCGACCAGCGGCGGGTCGATCTCGCGCGGATTGGCGATGGCTTCGAGCACGGCCTGCTTGGTGATCGAGTTGAAGGCGACGCGCTTGATCGTCTTGTCCTTCAGCACCCGCTTTTGCTTGAGCACTTCAAGGACGTGCCATGCGATGGCTTCACCTTCACGATCCGGATCGGTTGCGAGGATCAGGCCATCGGCTTCCTTGACCGCCTTGGCGATGTCGTTCAGCCGCTTCGCCGATGCGGTGTCGACAGCCCAGGACATGGCAAAATCGTCTTCCGGCTTCACCGAGCCATCCTTGGCCGGCAAATCGCGGACATGGCCGAACGAGGCGAGAACCTTGTAGTTCCGGCCCAGGTACTTGTTGATGCTTTTCACCTTGTTCGGTGACTCGACGACAACGACGTCCATATGTGGCTGATTTTCCAGTGAAGCGCCAAAACAACGGCTGAGGGCGCGTGGCGAAGATTTTCAATTCGCTCGTCACATGGCCGCGCTTTTCGGTCCGGTCAAGGGGAAGGGGGCAAAAACGACGATGAAGAACCGGATTGCAGCCTAGGGTATATTAATTTGCGCTATTGCAATTTCTAGTAGATTTGCTGCGTTTCCACCATTGCCGGTTGAGCCAGATTTTGGTGCCGAAATCGGCACCGGATCATACGACGCAACGTAGGGCGGCACAGGACCACACTTAAGGACAAGCCGGCGCCTGCACGAAGGCGGGCCGAAACGTTGGACTATATACAATCGATGCTCGGCCAGTTCCGGATCATGGCCAACGCCGAACGTTGCGGCATGCTCGCCTCCCGATAGAGATGGCCTATGTCGAGGCTGGCGACGTCATCCGTGGTGAGCGGCCTTCAAAGATCGGGCTCAACAAGCGAAACACCTCCGCCTGAATGGCGTTCGAGCCGGCCGGCAAGGTCGAGCTCGAGCAGGATCATGAAAATCTGCGCCGGGTGAAGGCTGGTGTGGCGGATCAGTTCGTCGATCTCGACGGGAGCCGGCCCCAGAGCCTCGATGACCCGGGCGCGATCGCTGTCGACCGTCGGCGGCGTTGCGTTGAAATCAGGCGGCTCTTGGAGCCGGGCCGGGACAAATGGCTGGCCGCCAACCAGCGGCGCCAGCGCTTCCAGCACGTCGGCTGCTTCCGTCACCAATGTCGCGCCATCCTTGAGCAGGCCGTTGGTGCCGGCGGCGCGTGGATCGAGCGGCGAGCCGGGCACGGCGAAGACCAGGCGCCCCATCTCGCCGGCGAGCCGCGCGCTGATCAGCGAGCCAGAGCGTTGTGCTGCTTCGACGACGACAAGCCCGAGCGCCAGGCCGGCGACAATGCGATTGCGGCGTGGAAAGTCCTGGGCGCGCGGCTCCCAACCGAACGGCATTTCGGAGACGATGGCGCCGCGTTCGGCAATCTCGTCGCAGAGGCCGGCATTTTCGGATGGATAGGGGCGATTGATGCCGCCGGCCAAAACACCGACCGTACCTGTACCGAGGCTTCCCTGATGCGCGGCGGTATCGATGCCGCGGGCCAGCCCCGAAATCACGGCATAGCCGTTGCGGCCGAGTTCCGATGCCAGTGTGCGGGCCATCTTGATCCCGGCAAGCGAGGCGTTGCGCGCGCCGACGATGGCCACCGGTGGCAAGCCGAAGACTGCGGTTGTGCCTTTGACCGCGAGCAGCGGCGGCGGATTGTCCATGCGCTTGAGCGTCTGGGGGTAGTCGCGTTCGCCAAGCGCGACGAAGCGCGCGCCACATTTGTGCGCCAACTCGATTTCAGCCTCGGCCTCCGCCACCGAAGGCACACGAACCAGACGGCTGGCGCCACCAGCCATCATGATCTCGGGCAGCATCTCGATTGCGGTTTCGGCTGAGCCGAAGCGGTTGATCAGGTCGCGAAAACTTGCGGGGCCGACGTTGGGCGTACGGATCAGGCGTAGCCAATGAATCCGCTGCCGGTCGCTGAGATGCGGCCCGGCTGCGGGTTGGGTCATCCCTTGGACCCGATCCGCGACTCGGTGCCTGCGAGCAGGCGCGAAATGTTGGCGCGGTGCCGGATGAAGACGATCACGCTCATCAGCGCAAGCAGGCCGGCCGCCTTGGGCATGTCGATCAAATAAAGCGCGATCGGCACCAACGCCGCAGCGGTCAGCGCTGCCAGCGACGAATAGCGGCTGACAAAGGCGACCAGCAGCCAGGTCACCGCAAAGACCAGCGCACCGAGGCTGGATAGGCCAAACAGCACGCCGAGATAGGTGGCGACGCCCTTGCCGCCCTTGAAGCCGAGCCAGATCGGATAGAGGTGGCCGATGAAGGCGCCGAAACCGGCGGCAATGGCGGCATCGTGGCTCCAGCGCGCCGCGATGACGACGGCGACAGTACCCTTGAGGGCGTCGAGCAGCAGCGTTGCGGCCGCAAGCTTCTTGTTGCCGGTGCGCAGCACGTTGGTTGCGCCGATGTTGCCAGAGCCGATCTTGCGCACGTCGCCGAGGCCGGCCGCGCGCGTCAGCAGCAGGCCAAATGGAATCGAACCGAGGAGATAGCCGAATACGGCGGCCGCGATGAGCACGTGTATAGCCGTCGGAAAAATGTCATCCGGCATCAAGGTATTTCTTCTCCCCCGTGGCCCGTCAGGCCGAGAACACTGTGCGTCCGCCGACCAAGGTTTTCAAGACCTTGCCTTGCAGCCTCGCCCCTTCGAAACAGGTGTTCTTGGAGCGCGAGCGGATATCTGCCTCGCGCACCAGCCACGGCTCGCCGAGGTCGACAAGCGCCAGGTCCGCGAGGGCGCCGGGCTTCAGCGTGCCGCCGGGCAGGCCAAACAGCTTCGCCGGCGCTGTCGAAAGCGCTTCAACAATGCGCAGCAATGGCACTTCGTCGTTGTGGTATAGGCGCAACGCAACAGCCAGCAATGTCTCCAACCCGATTGCGCCGACGGCGGCATCGGCGAAGGGCAGGCGCTTGGTGTCGACATCCTGCGGGTCGTGCGAGGAAACGATCAGGTCGATGGTGCCGTCCTTCAGCGCCTCGATCATGGCGACCCGGTCTTCCTCGGCGCGCAACGGCGGCGCGAGGCGGAAGAAGGTGCGGTATTCGCCGACGTCGTTTTCGTTGAGCGACAGGCTGTTGATCGATACGCCCGAGGTGACCTTGGCGCCATCGGCCTTGGCGCGCGAAACGGCATTTGCCGCCATTGCGGTCGAGATTTTCGCCGCATGATAGTTGCCGCGCGTCAGCCGGGCGAGTGCCAGGTCGCGTTCGAGCGGGATGGTCTCGGCCTCGCGCGGAATGCCCGAGAGCCCGAGCCAGCTGGCGTAAAGGCCTTCATTCATCACGCCCGACGAGGCGAGGTCGGCGTCTTGGGTCTCGTGCGCGATCACGGCGTCGAAGTCGCGCGCGTAGGTCAGCGCCCGGCGCATCACCATCGAGCTGGCGATCGTGTGGCGTCCGTCGGTGAAGGCGACAGCGCCGGCTTCGCATAGCAGGCCGAACTCGGTCATCTCGTGGCCGTCGAGGCCCTTGGTGATGGCCGCTGCCGGGAAGATGTTGACCGACGCCGTCTCTTTGGCCGTGCGCAGCACGAACTCGACAAGTGCTACATTGTCGATCACCGGGTCGGTGTCGGGCATCATGACGACTGATGTGACACCACCAGCTGCAGCTGCGACGCTTGCCGAGGCAATCGTCTCGCGGTGTTCGCCGCCCGGCTCGCCGATGAAGACGCGGCCGTCGATCAGGCCGGGAATGATGGCCTTGCCGGTGCAGTCGACAACTTCGGCGCCACCGGGAATGCCCTGGTTGAGCGCGTCGGCGCCGGCGGCAACGATCTTCTTGCCGTCGACGATGACGGTCCCGGTCTCATCGATGCCGCGCGAGGGGTCGACGATGCGGGCGCGCTGGAAAACCGTGATGCTCATGCGTTGTGTCCATCGCGATTGCGGCGCGGGTCGAGCAGCGCTTCCATCACCGCCATGCGCACGGCGACGCCCATTTCCACCTGTTCCTGAATGACGCTCTGCGGGCCGTCGGCAATCTCGGAGGCGATCTCGACGCCGCGGTTCATCGGGCCCGGGTGCATCACCAGCGCGTCGGGCTTGGCGGCCTTCAGTTTTTCGGCGTCGAGCCCGTAGTAGCGGAAATACTCGCGCACCGACGGCACGAAGGCGCCAGCCATGCGCTCACGCTGCAGGCGCAACATCATGACGACGTCGGCGTCCTTCAGGCCCTCGACCATCGATTGCGTCACCTCGACGCCCATCTGGGCGATGCCCGAAGGCAGCAGCGTGGAGGGTGCGACGACCTTGACGCGGGCGCCGAGCGCATTGAGCAGCAAGATGTTGGAGCGGGCGACGCGCGAATGCAGGATGTCGCCGCAGATCGCCACCGTCAGGTGGGCAATGCGGCCCTTGGCGCGGCGGATGGTCAGCGCGTCGAGCAGCGCCTGCGTCGGATGCTCATGGGCGCCGTCACCGGCATTGACCACCGAGCAGCCGACCTTTTGCGCCAGCAGTGCCGCGGCACCCGCCGACTGGTGGCGAATAATCAGGATGTCGGGCCGCATCGCGTTCAGCGTCATCGCCGTGTCGATCAAGGTCTCGCCCTTCTTCACCGAAGAGGATGCAACCGACATGTTCATGACATCAGCGCCGAGGCGTTTGCCGGCGAGCTCGAAGGACGACTGCGTGCGCGTCGAGGCTTCGTAAAACAGGTTGATCTGGGTTCTACCGCGCAGCGTCGACGTCTTCTTCTCTGACTGACGCGAAATCGACACGGCCGCGTCGGCGCGGTCGAGCAGCAATTCGATATCAAACGGAGAAAGGTCGCGGATGCCAAGAAGATGGCGATGCGGGTAGGGCGGCAGGGACGATAGGTCTGTCATCTCAAGGCGCTGCTATAGGCTGTGCTTAAGTGACCCGCAAGCCGGCATTTCATCGATGAAAGTTCTCCCACGGGATTTTCGTCGCTTCCAAGCTGGGCCATAAGCTATCGATAAGCATTTCGGTTATAAAGCCGGCCATGGCTGCGGATTCGTGCCCGTCGCCCACACCGATGAAGGACAAGGCGTGACGCAGGACGTGCCGAACCAGCCCCCTCCGCTGACGGGCAGCAATGCCTGGCGCGGCGATCCGCTGCTGATCCAGATCGCGGAGAGCTTTTCCGACCCGGTGCGCCGCGACCTCGACGGGCTCGGCCGCTTCGTGCTGAATCAAGAGGCGCAGGATCTGGCGCGGCTCGCCAACAGCGAGGTGCCGAAGCTCAAGACCTATGATCGCCAGGGCCGGCGCATCGACCAGGTCGAGTTCCATCCTGCCTATCACGCGCTGATGCGCCGCTCGATTTCAGGCGGTCTGCATTCTTCCGTCTGGGAGAACGGCGGAACCGAGACAGGTCGACGCCACCAGGTTCGGGCGGCGCGCTTCTATCTCACCGCGCAACTTGAATGCGGCCACCTATGCCCGATCACCATGACCAATGCTTCGCTTGCTGCATTGATGGCGAGCCCGAAGCTGTTTCGCGAGTGGGCGCCGCGCGTCACCACGCGCAAATACGACCAGGCGCAAAAGCCGCCGGTCGAAAAGGCCGGCCTTACGCTTGGCATGGGCATGACCGAGAAGCAGGGCGGCACCGACCTGCGCGCCAATACCACCAAGGCCGAACGGGCCGGAGGCAGCTTCTACCGGCTCACCGGCCATAAATGGTTCATGTCGGCGCCGATGTCGGACGCCTTCCTGATGCTGGCGCAGGCGCCCGAGGGACTGTCCTGTTTCCTCGTTCCACGCATCCTGAGCGACGGCTCGGCCAACGGGCTGCAGTTCCAGCGCCTCAAGGACAAGCTTGGTAACCGCTCCAACGCCTCATCGGAAGTCGAGGTCCAGGGAGCCATTGGCGATCTGGTCGGCGAAGCCGGCGGCGGCATCAAGACGATCATGGACATGGTGACGCTGACGCGGCTCGACTGCGCGGTGGCCTCGTCGGCGATCATGCGGGCGGGCCTCGCGGAAGCAGTCCACCACACGCGCCACCGCCAGGTTTTCGGCGCCAACCTTGTCGACCAGCCCCTGATGCAGCGGGTGCTGGCCGACATGGCACTCGATGTCGCCGGCGCGACCGCGCTTGCTTTCCGGCTGGCGCGTTCCTTCGACGAGGCCGCATCGGACCGCGGTGAGGCGGCATTTGCCCGCGCCATGACGCCTGTCGTCAAATACTGGGTCTGCAAGATCGCGCCGGCATTGCTCTACGAGGCGATGGAGTGCCTGGGCGGCAACGGCTATGTCGAGGAAGCGCCGCTGGCCCGCTATTATCGCGAGGCGCCGGTCAATGCGATCTGGGAAGGTTCGGGCAACGTCATGGCGCTCGATGTGCTGCGCGTGCTGCAACGGGCGCCAGGCCTGTTCGAGGATGTGCTGGCAACGCTTGAGCGCGACCTCGGTCCCGGCGGGCGCAGCGTGCTCGGCGTGCTCCGCGCAGCGATGCAGGTCGCGAGTTCCGACGAAGGCTCGGCGCGCATTCTCACCGAGCAACTCGCCATTTCAGCGGCAGCGGCCGAGCTGCGGCGTATGGGGGCAGGTCGCATTGCCGACGCGTTCATCGAGACACGACTCGCCGGCCAGTGGCGCGGCACGTACGGCATGCTCGACGCCCGGCACGATTCGCGGCTGATCATCGACACGCTCTATCCACAGGTCGGCTGACACAATCCGGGTCAGTCGCCGTCTCATTTCCGGACGGCCCCGCAAATATTAACCTTATCAAATGGTTTACGTTGCGCGCTGCCGACGCAGGGGCCACTGTCTTTTGCAAAGAAGCAGGAATCCCGATGCACGTCTTTTCGAACCTATTCCAGGGCACGGAAGCTGCCAGGCCGTCGGCTACGGGCAGCGTCTGATGCGCTATGTTTTCGCCGTTTGGGCTGCGCCGCTGGTCCTGTTTTGGGGCTGGTACTTCCTGTCGATCAACGATCTCAATTTCGGCTACCCGATCCTGAGCCGCGGCCTGAACCTGGCAATCTTCGACCTCTATGGTGAAATTCTGGGTGTCGACCCGCTCAAGATTCCTTGGATGATCGCCAAGGCCTGCATCTTCGACACATTCATCCTGCTCGGCATCTGGGCGTTCCGCCGCCGCAAGCTGATTGCCGAGAAGGTCAGGGGTTGGCAGTCTAATCCTCGTACGGAGATGCGTCGAGCGTCTGCAACCGGTCGAGTACACCCTGCAGAATAAAGGCAGCTGCTGCCGAATCGATGCGGCCGTCGCGTTTCTTGCGCGAGACATCCATCTCGATCAGCACGCGTTCGGCGGCAACCGTCGACAGGCGTTCATCCCAGAACAGGAATGGCAAGTCGGTCAGGTTGGCTGCATTGCGCACGAAGGCGCGCGACTTCTGGGCGCGCGGTCCCTCCGATCCATCCATGTTGATCGGCAGGCCGATCACGATCGCACCTGTGTTTTCCTTGGCCAGCATGGCAAGCAGTGCCGCCACGTCGAGTGTGAATTTTTTGCGCATGATGACCTGGCGCGGATGCGAGAATGACAGGCCGCGGTCGGAAACCGCCACACCAATCGTCTTGTCTCCGAGGTCGAGCCCGGCCAGCGTCTTGCCGCCGGCCAACAGCGCGGGCAGTTGTTCAATGGTAACGATTGCCAAGCGGCTTTCCTCTGTGCCCTGGTGGTAGCGTCCGCCTGAATGAGCACGGCATGCCCTAACACCTTGAATCTGCGTATCGGCCTCTTTGAAAGGGGCTTTGTGCGTTCTATCCTTTGGACAACGAAATTACGAGGAGTGCCGAAACGATGAAGCTGACCTGGTATGGACATTCGGCCTTCCGTATTGAAGTCGCTGGCGCCACGATCCTGATCGATCCGTTCCTGACCGGTAATCCCTCATGGGGCAAGACTTGGGAGGAGGCCGCCGAAGGCGTCACCCATGTTCTTTTGACGCACGGCCATGACGACCATATCGGCGATGCGGCTGCCATACTGAAGAAGACCGGTGCCATGCTCGTCGCCAATTTCGAGATCTGCATGTATCTCGTCGGCCAGGGTGTCAGCGACGAGCAGATCAATCCCGGCAATATCGGCGGCACCGTCGATTGCGGCAGCTTCACCACCACCTTTGTTGCGGCGCTGCATTCGTCTTCGGTCAGCCGGCCGGACGGTAGCAACGTCTATCTCGGCAATCCCGGCGGCCTGGTGCTGCATTTCGCCGAGGAGCGCACGCTCTATCATATGGGCGACACCGACATCTTCTCAGACATGGCGTTGATCAACGAACTGCACGAGCCGGCGATCGGCCTTGTGCCCGTCGGCGACCGCTTCACCATGGGTGGTGCTGTGGCAGCACTTGCCTGCCGGCGTTTCTTCAAGTTCGAAACCGTTGTGCCATGCCACTTCGCCAGTTTCCCGATCATCGACCAGACGGCGGACCAGTTCGTCGCAGGCCTCGAAGGCTCTGGCGTCGAGGTCGTGTTGCCGCAGGTTGGCGTGGCGGTCGATGTTTGAGCGCAGCGGCAAAGCCGCAGGATGGGGTTTGACATGAAGACTTGGCGAATTCTTGCAGTGTTTTTGCTGGCGGCGTTCGGCACATCGGCCCAGGCCGAGGACTTCATCAAGGGCGTCTATCTTCAGTCCGAGGAACTCTGCGCCCAGGCAAAGAAGGATTCGCTGCAGTCGGTCATCGACGCCGGCGGCCTGCTCCTGTCGCAGGACGGTATCGAAAGCGTCGAATACAATTGCGAGTTTCTCAACGTGACCAAGGCAATGCGTTCGCCGGCATGGGCGGTGACCGCCCTGTGCCAGGAACCCGGACATCTGTTCCCCGACACGCTTTCCGTCCTTCAGCTGAACTCGACGCAGATTGAACTCGTCTCGGTGCGCCAGGTCGATCCCGAAAGCGGCCAAACCGACAATGGCGGCACCTATGTGCTGTGCGATGGCGTCGCCATGCCATGAGCACGATCAATCGATGTTGCACCGCGCGCGCCGCGCCGTTATAGCCCGACCTGACCAATTTACCGGCTTTCCGGAGTATTTCGATGTCCGTTGATCTCAAGACCGTCAAGCGCGTCGCGCATCTCGCCCGCATCGCCGTCAGCGAGGATGATGCCCAGCGCATGACCGGCGAATTGAACGCCATTCTTGGCTTCGTCGAGCAGCTCAACGAAGTCGATGTCTCAGGCGTCGAGCCGATGACGTCGGTCACGCCGATGGAGATGAAGAAGCGCGTCGACGCCGTGACCGACGGCAACAAGGCCGCCGACATCGTGGCCAACGCGCCGGCGACCGACGAGAATTTCTTCCTTGTGCCGAAAGTGGTGGAATAGGCCTTGCCGGCCGGTCCATTGTCTCATCAAAAGCAGCTTTCGGCTGCCTGACCTCGAAGTGAATTCGCCATGACCGACCTGACCAGACTGACGATTGCCGAAGCGCGCGAGAAGCTGCGTGGCAAGGAGATCACCGCTACGGAGCTGACCGACGCCTATGTTTCGGCGATCGATCAGGCAAATGCGACCTTCAACGCCTATGTCGCGACCACGCCCGACAAGGCGCGCGAGATGGCCAAGGCGTCCGACGCCAGGCTGGCCAAAGGCGAGGGTGGTGCGCTCGAGGGTATCCCGCTCGGCATCAAGGATCTGTTCGCCACCGAAGGCGTGCATACCCAGGCCTGCAGCCATGTGCTTGACGGCTTCGAACCACGTTACGAATCGACGGTTACGGCCAATCTGTGGGCCGACGGCGCCGTCATGCTCGGCAAGCTCAACATGGATGAGTTCGCCATGGGCTCGTCGAACGAGACCTCCTATTATGGTCCAGTGATCAACCCGTGGCGGCGGTCGCGCACCGAGACGGTGGTGATGCCGACAACCCATCAGGGCGATGGCGGCTTCGTTGCCGCCGGTGGCGCAAGGACGGCGCGCACCTACGACAACATGCAGCTGGTGCCAGGCGGTTCGTCAGGTGGATCTGCCGCGGCGGTTTCGGCCTTCCTGTGCGCCGGTGCGACTGCTACCGACACCGGCGGCTCGATCCGCCAGCCTGCCGCCTTCACCGGCACCGTTGGCATCAAGCCGACCTATGGCCGCGTCTCGCGCTGGGGCACGGTAGCCTTCGCCTCGTCGCTCGACCAGGCTGGTCCGATTGCGCGCGACGTGCGCGACGCTGCGATCCTGCTCAAGTCGATGGCTTCGGTCGACGCCAAGGACACGACCTCGGTCGACCTGCCGGTGCCCGATTACGAGGCGGCGATCGGCAAGTCGGTCAAGGGCATGAAGATCGGCATTCCCAAGGAATACCGCGTCGACGGGATGCCCGAGGACATTGAAGCGCTGTGGCAGAAAGGCATTGCCTGGCTCAGGGACGCCGGTGCCGAGATCGTCGACATCTCGCTGCCGCACACGAAATACGCGCTGCCGGCCTATTACATCGTGGCGCCCGCCGAGGCGTCCTCGAACCTCGCCCGTTATGATGGCGTCCGCTACGGCTTGCGCGTGCCCGGCAAAGACATCATCGAGATGTACGAGAACACCCGCGCCGCCGGCTTCGGCCGCGAGGTCAAGCGCCGCATCATGATCGGCACCTATGTGCTGTCGGCCGGCTATTACGACGCTTATTACCTGCAGGCGCAGAAGGTACGTACGCTGATCAAGCGCGACTTCGAGCTGGCCTTCGCCGCCGGCGTCGACGTCATCCTGACGCCGGCAACACCGTCCGCCGCCTTCGGCGTCGCCGACGAGGACATGGCCGCAGATCCGGTCAAAATGTACCTCAACGACATCTTCACGGTGACGGTGAACATGGCCGGCCTGCCTGGTATCGCGGTTCCCGCCGGTCTCGACGGCAACGGCCTGCCGCTTGGCCTGCAGCTGATCGGGCGCCCGTTCGACGAAGAGACGCTGTTCCAGACCGCGCATGTCATTGAGCAGGCAGCGGGCCGTTTCCAGCCGGAGAAATGGTGGTAGGCGCACAGCGCCTGCCCAGGTCGTATGTTCTTCTATCTCTCCAAGATCTTCTGGTTTTTCGCCCAGCCGCTCAACTTCGCGATCTTCCTGCTTGCGGCCGGGCTCGTTGCCAGCTTCTTCAGGCGCCGGCGGTTCTTCCGCATGGCGACCTTCGCCGCACTGATGATCCTGGCCTTCGCGACCTGGACCTCGCTCGGCTCGCTGATGCTCAACCCACTGGAAGAGCGCTTCCAGCGGCCGCCGCAGCCGGCCAAGGTCGACGGTATTGTCGTGCTCGGTGGTGGTTTCGAGGGCGCGATCAACCTGGCGCGGGGCGGCTACGAGCTCAACAGCGGCGGCGACCGCTTCGTCGAGACCGCGATCCTTGCCCGACGCTATCCCAATGCCCGCATCGTCGTGTCGGGAGGCAGTGGAGCACTGACGCTCGAAGGCGAGGGTGATGCCGATACCGCACCTCGTTTGCTGGAAGCGCTCGGCGTCGCGCGCGGACGCCTCGTCCTCGAAAACCGCTCGCGCAACACCTACGAAAATGCGCTGTTATCCAAGGAGCTGGTGACGCCGAAAGCAGGCGAAACCTGGCTGCTGGTTACCTCGGCGTTCCACATGCCGCGTTCGATGGCGCTGTTTGCCAAAGCTGGTTTCGAGGTGATCGCCTGGCCGGTCGACTACCGCACCTCAGGCGAAGAAGGCGTCGGTCTGTTCACCGACAATCCCGCCGATTCGCTGCAGAACACCACGATGGCCATGCGCGAATGGATCGGCCTGTTGGCTTATTGGCTGTCGGGCCGGATCGACGATCCGTTCCCCGGCCCGGAATCCTGAACCAGCACCGCCTTGCGCGCTTCGGAAAAGAACTGGCGCCTGATCAGTACGGCAAGCAGCACCACCGTCGTGACGAAAAAGACGCGCGGGTCGACGAACCAGCCGAGATAGCCGATCGAAAAGAAGACGCCACGCAAGCCGGCGTTGAAATGCTTGCCCGCCAGTTGGTTCATCCGCGTCGCGCGCATGACCGCGACGTCGATCGCCGCGTTCGGTTCACTGCCGGGGCCAACTTGTGGGACGGCGCCGATCAGGATCGAGCAGTAGTTGAACAGCCGGTAGGCCCAGCCGAACTTGAAGAACGAGTAGGCCAGGATGACGATCAGGCCGATGACCTTGATTTCAAACAGCGGCCGCGCCGTCGCACCCGCCAGCGGCACATCGCTGAGAATGGCCAGTACCCGGTCCGAGGCGCCGAGCAGCGCGAAGCAGCCGCCGACAGCGATCAGCGAGCTCGAGGCGAAAAAGGCGGTGCCTTGCTGCAGTCCAGTCATGATCGAAGTGTCGACGATCCTGACTTCGCGCCGCGCCATCGTTGCCATCCAGGCGGCGCGCTGGGCGTTCATTGCCCGGGTCAGCGATATGCGCGTAACGATATGGCCCTCCGCACCAAGGGCGTGAAACACCCATCCGGCGAGGAAGAACGCCAGTGCCGCGATGTCGAGGCTGCTCAAAGGGCCGGTCATGGAAACGGAATCGCTGATCATCGGCAGCAAGCTAACATGGCCGCCGCATGTATTTCGAGGCAATGTACCTGCCACGGCAGCGTCATAGGTGTTTATGAAGCGTGAACGGTTAATTTGGCATAAGTGCCTGATTTGATTAAAAATGGATTGATGGATGCATGGCTGCCATGCAGATTTCGCCATGCTTTGGCCATTTTTTGCAATTGCGAAGGCGCGCGCAAAGGCGTATCCAGCTGGCAACTCGGACACGCGCATGGCGGACCCACCGCCTGCTGACCGAACCACAAGGATTTTGCGACACATCATGGATGACGGCGTTCAGAAATCCTGCTGGGGCCTTACGGCCAAGGCAGTGATTGGCTTTGCAGGTTTTCTCCTAATCGCCTGGCTGGTAAGCGGCGCGCAAACGGCGGCAGTCGTCGCTGCCGGCTAACCAAGCAAACATGTTCGAATTGGATACGAAAAGCGCGGCCGAGCCGCGCTTTTCTGCGTTGTGGCCTTGCGAAAATCCGTAGTTTTCTCAAATGTCGCGCGCTGAGCACACCACGTCGGATAGCGCCTAGCCGCAGACGTGAAAAGGGCGGAATGATCGTATACATATACGCGACATCTGCCGCCGCCGTCGCAGGGAGTGAGATTTGTTTCTTTCGGTATTCGACCTGTTCAAAATCGGCATTGGTCCGTCGAGTTCGCACACGATGGGGCCGATGACGGCGGCCGCGCGTTTCCTCGACGAGATTCTTACCGGCGACTGGCCGCGCCCGGCAGGCGCCAAGGTCGACCGCGTCGGTGCGAGCCTGCATGGTTCGCTCGCCTATACTGGGGTCGGTCATGGCACCGACCGCGCCGTCATGCTCGGCCTCTACGGCCTGACCCCTGTCACCGTCGACCCTGATCAGACCGACGGCATTGTCGAACAGATCTCGCGCGACAAACAGGTTTCGCCGGAAGGTCATCCGTCCTACCGCTTCGATCCGGGCATCGATCTTGTCCTCGACAAGAAGACGCCGCTGCTCGGCCACGCCAATGGCATGGCATTCTACGCCTATGACGCCGGCGAGCGGCTGCTGCTCAAGCGCATCTACTATTCGATTGGCGGCGGTTTCGTCGTTTCCGAAGAAGAGCTGCAGCGCATGAAGGCTAAGACCGTGGCACCGGCCACAGGCAAGCGCGTGCCGTATCCGTTTGCCAATGCGGTCGAAATGCTGGCCATGGCATCGAGGAGCGGGCTTTCCATCGCCGAGATGAAGCGCGCCAACGAAGAAATCCACATGCAGCGCGTCGATCTCGACGCCGGGCTCGATGCGGTCTGGGAGGCGATGAGCCGCTGCATCGACCGTGGCCTGTCGCAGGATGGCATCATGCCGGGCGGGCTCAAGGTGCGCCGCCGCGCCCGCCAGCTGCATGACAAGCTGCAGGAGCAGTGGAGCCAGAACAGACCCAACCCACTGCTCGCCAACGACTGGCTGTCGATCTACGCCATGGCCGTCAACGAGGAGAACGCCGCCGGCGGCCGTGTCGTCACGGCACCGACAAACGGCGCGGCAGGCACGCTGCCTGCCGTCTTGCGCTACTGGCTGCATTTCCATGTCGAGGCCGACAAGGACAGTATCCGCGACTTCCTGCTGACCGCCGCCGCCGTCGGTGGCATCATCAAGACCAACGCATCGATCTCGGGTGCCGAAGTTGGCTGCCAGGGCGAGGTCGGTTCGGCTTCGGCGATGGCAGCCGCAGGCCTGTGCGCGGTCATGGGCGGCACGCCCGAGCAGGTCGAAAATGCGGCAGAGATCGCGCTCGAGCATCATCTCGGCATGACCTGCGATCCGGTCGGCGGTCTCGTCCAGGTGCCGTGCATCGAGCGCAATGCGCTTGGCGCGGTCAAGGCGGTCACCGCGGCATCGCTCGCCATCAAGGGCGACGGCAAGCACTTCGTGCCGCTCGACGCCGCCATCGAGACCATGCGCCAGACCGGCATGGACATGAGCGAGAAATACAAGGAAACCAGCCTCGGCGGTCTCGCGGTCAACGTCGTCGAGTGCTGAGATGTCCGACAGGCTGGCCCAACGGCCTGCCTGTGCAAAACCGCAACCGGCGTTGAATGCGCCGGCTTGAGACGCTAGTTTTCAGGCCATGTCACTGAACATGCTAAAGCTCTGCGTCGGTTGCGACAGCGTCGAGGACCTCGAGGAATGGATTGCTTTCCGCCTCGATGAACGCCGCCGCGCCGGCGAACCGGTGGAACAATTCCATACCACCCGCATGGTGCCGAGCCGGGGCGACGAGTTGACCGCTGGCGGCTCGCTGTACTGGGTGATCAAGGGCAACGTGCAGTGCCGTCAGCGCCTGCTGGAAATCCGGCCTTTCACCGATTCGGAAGGCATCGGCCGTTGCCATCTGATCCTTGACCCCACGGTCGTGCGCACCGACTGGCAGCCGCGCCGGGCCTTCCAGGGTTGGCGCTACCTCAAGATTGCAGATGCGCCTGCCGATCTGGGCCAGGGCAATGCGGCATTTGCCGAGATGCCACCAAAACTGCGTCTTGAGCTTGCCGAACTCGGCCTGCTCTGATCCAGCGACCGCGGCTCACAACGTCGGGCTTGCAAGCTGACGCGTGCCGCCACATCTTCTTTGCTGATGAGCGACGAAAGCAAGCCCCCGGTTCCGTCCGCCAATCGCCCGCCGGCCGAGCGCCGTTCGGACTCTGCCGCGATTGACGCATTCGTTCGCCAGGCACGCGCGCTGGCCACCGGCAAGGCCAATGGCCGGCTGGTGCTGGCGCTCGACGCGACGATGAGCAGGCAGCCAACCTGGGACCTCGCCTGCGAGCTGCAGGGCCAGATGTTCGATGCCGTCGGCAAGACCGGCAGGCTGAACGTGCAACTCGTCTATTTTCGCGGGCTTGGCGAATGCCGGGCGTCGAAGTTCGTTGCCGAAACCGGATCGCTCAAGCAGTTGATGACGTCGATCCAGTGTCGCAGCGGTCAGACGCAAATCGGCAAGGTGCTGGCGCATGCGCTCAAGGAAACAGCCACCGCCAAGGTCGACGCACTGGTCTATATTGGCGATGCGATGGAAGAAAACATCGACGAACTGGCCGAGAAGGCCGGCAAGCTCGGTTTGCTGGGGGTTCCGGCCTTCGTCTTTCAGGAAGGGCATGATGCCGATGCCGAGCGCGCCTTCAAGGAGATCGCGCGGCTCACGAAGGGCGCCTGGTTCCGCTTTGACCGCAAGGCCGCTACGACCTTGTCGCAACTGCTGTCGGCGGTGGCGATCTTTGCAACAGGCGGCATCAAGGCGCTGGAGGCGAGGGGCCGGCCGGAGGACATTTTGATGATCGAGCATCTCAGGGGCGGCAAGGCACCATGACAGTCTTCGCCGTCATAGCCGCGATACTGATCTTTTCGGGCCTGGCGCTTACCGCATTCCTGCGCACCGATGCGACCCAGCTTGCGCGTGCGCTGAAAATGGCGGGCCCGTTCGTTCTGGCATTGGTGGGCGTGGTCTTGTTGCTGCTGGGCCGGGCAGCTGTCGGCGGCGGCCTGATCTCGGCGGCGCTGGCCTGGTATGCAGCAAGCAGGAAGGGGATGTCTGCCCGTCGAACGCCGGGGCGGCGTTCGACCGTACGGACCGCGGCGCTCGAAATGGAACTCGATCACGACACTGGTGGCCTGCAGGGATTTGTCCTGGCTGGCCACCAGGAAGGCAAGTCGCTGGCCTCACTCGGCCTGACCGAACTGAAGGCACTCTACCAGGAGCTTTCCGGCGATCCGGAAAGCCGCCAGCTACTTGAGACCTATCTTGACGGCCGTTTTCCCGTTTGGCGAGAAGACGCGCAACCTGACCGAAACGACGGGCAGCGTGTTGCGCCAGGTTCTGGCGCCATGACTAAGGAGGAGGCCTACAAGGTCCTTGGTCTTGAAGCGGGGGCCGCCGCGGCGGATGTCCGCAAGGCGCATCGACGACTGATTCAGCGCCTGCATCCCGATCTCGGAGGCTCGTCTTTCCTCGCGGCGAGGATCAACGAAGCCAAGGACGTCCTTCTCTCCGATCATCACTAGACTCTCCTTCGACACGGTACTTTCCAGGAGGTTGAGGTGTGCCTACTGCGCGATGGCGTAGCAGGCGATCTTCTTCTTCTTCAGCGCGTTGCAGGCATTCCAGGCAGAGTCCTTGGAATCGAAGCCGGCAAAGCGGGCACGGAAGTAGGTCACACCGCCCTTTTCAAAGGGCATGGTGTAGGCGGAGGCATCGGCCAGAACCGTCGGAACCTTCTTGGCGGTCTTGTCGAGGATGGCACGCGCCTCACCGTCGCTCGGCGAAGACGCGACCTGGATGGCCCAACCTGATGGAACCGACGCGGTCTTCATCTGGTCGAGAGCCTGGACGGCAGGGGCGGGCTGTTCGGCGTAAGCCTGCTCGACACCAGCCGGTTCGCTCGGGGCACGATCCTTGGCCTTGCGGATCTGGAACGGGATCTTGCCGCCAAACCGTTCTGTCGCAGCCATGGCGATCTTCGGCTGAGCTGCAGCGGTGATGGTCGGCTTCGGCGCAGGCACGGCAGCTGCCACGACTTCCTCGACGCTCTCAACAGCCTCGTCCTGCGAAGCATCGGCGACCTCGACCAGATCGGCCTCGGGGCGCATGTCGGGGGTTGGCGCGTTGCGCTTGGGCAACTGGGCTTTTGCCACTGCGACGGCCGGCATCGGGGTATCGGTCTTGGCGATCAGGTCGCCACCGCCACGCCTGGAGGCCTGCGGCATGTAGGTCTTGATCAGTTGCGCCATCTGGTTGTCGCGGCTGGCGCCGCTGGTGCCGCCGAGAACCACGGCGACGATGCGGCGATTGCCGTCCTGCACCGAAGACACCAGATTGAATCCCGAAGCGCGGGTGTAGCCGGTCTTGATGCCATCGACGCCCTTGATGCGGCCGAGCAGGCGATTGTGATTTGCGATGCGCTGGCGGCCGAAGGCGAAGCTGCGCGTCGAGAAGTAGCTGTAATATTGCGGGAAATGCTCACGCAGCGCGATGCCGAGCTTGGCCATGTCGCGCGCGGTGGTGAACTGGGCGGTGTTGGGCAGGCCGTTGGCATTGCGGAACACAGTGCCTTTCATGCCGAGGCTGCGCGCCTTGGCCGTCATCATGCGGGCGAAGTTTTCCTCGGAGCCGCCGATCATTTCGCCGAGTGCCGTCGAGGCGTCGTTGGCCGAGCGCGTGATGAGCGAAAGGATGGCAGATTCGACGCTGATCGAGCCGCCCGCCTTGACGCCGATCTTGGTCGGCGGTTCGGCAGCCGCGTTCTTGGAGAACACGACCTTGGAATCTTTCTGGATCCGGCCCTTCGAAAGCGCCTCGAAGGTCAGATAAAGCGTCATCATCTTGGTCAGCGACGCCGGATAGCGCCGGGAATCGGCGCTCGACGAGTGAAGCGTCTCGCCGGTGTTCGCATCGATGACGATGGCTGCGTATCTGCTGTCTTTTTTCGCCGCCGAAACAGGGGCGATAGACACCAGGCCGATGGCTGCGGCGAGGGTGAAAACCATGAACGATTTGATGGAGATAGCCGACTTCAGCACTTTACCCGGCAACGCTTGACGCACTGTTACACCCTTGAATTATTGTTGCATGAGGGGCGGCAAAGGTTCCTGCCCCGTATCGATGCACAGTAGGGTCACAGCGTTACCAATCCGTTTATGGTAACCGGCTCGTTCACACTTTTGCTTGGGCTTTAGTCTAACTTTAGCGAATGGGGTCGTCGTTTTCGGCGATGCGGAATGACGTCGGGTCAGTTGACATTTTGTGCGCTGCACAATATCTAGGCTGCATCGCACAATCACATAGCGCAGCGCTCAGAACCCGAAAGGATGCAGCGATGACCCAGACCTATGAAGATTTCAGCAAATACGGCAAGGAATTCGTCGACACCGGCCTGAAGAGCTTCGCTTCGCTCTCCAAGGGCGCGCAGGCGATCGCCACCGAGACCACCGACTACACCAAGAAGAGCTTCGAGACCGGCGCTGCCACCTTCGAAAAGCTGCTCGGCGTGAAGTCGCTCGAAAAGGCCGTCGAAATCCAGACCGACTATGCCAAGCAGGCATATGAAGGTTTTGTCGCCGAGGCTACCAAGCTCGGCGAACTGTATGCCGAACTCGCCAAGGACGCCTACAAGCCGTTTGAGTCGCTCGTCGCCAAGGCGAAGTGATCGACTGATCCCTGATTTCAGGGGGCTGGATCGAAAGATCCGCCAGATAAGACCCGGTTGCGCCCGCGCAGCCGGGTTTTTTGTTTTTCTTTTGCACAAGTGCTTCACGTTTATGGCAATTCGGGCCATGCCGCCCCCGTCACCATATTGTCAGCACGTCAGAAGGGCTTAAAATCCCTCCGATGACACCTACATGACGAAGTGTCGGAATTGATGAAGGGCAGAACCAGATTGACGACCGGCTTGGAAGCCACGAACGACGTCGTGGCGCGGATGCAGAACGGTGACGAGGGAGGCAACGGCCCAGGCCGCGGCACGGCTGTCATCACCCGTACGAAGACCAAGACCAAGCGGCCGAGCCTCTACCGAGTGCTCATCCTCAATGACGACTACACCCCGATGGAGTTCGTCGTGCACGTGCTCGAACGCTTTTTCCAGAAGGACAAGGAGGCCGCTACCCGCATCATGTTGCATGTCCATAATCATGGCGTCGGCGAATGCGGGATCTACACCTTCGAAGTGGCCGAGACCAAAGTGTCCCAGGTCATGGATTTCGCCAGACAGAACCAGCATCCGCTGCAATGCGTGATGGAGAAGAAGTGAGGTATTGAATGCCGGCTTTCTCCCAGGGCCTCGAAAAAGCGCTGCATCAGGCGTTGACGCTCGCCAACGAGCGTCACCACGAATATGCAACCCTCGAACATCTGCTGCTCGCCCTCATCGACGACAATGAGGCAGCGGCGGTCATGCGTGCCTGCAACGTCGATCTCGACGAACTCAAGCAGACAGTGCTGACCTATATCGACACCGAGCTCGACAATCTCGTCACCGGCTACGACGAAGATTCAAAGCCGACCGCCGGTTTCCAGCGCGTCATCCAGCGCGCCGTCATTCACGTCCAGTCGTCCGGCCGCGAGGAAGTGTCCGGTGCCAATGTGCTCGTTGCGATCTTCGCCGAGCGCGAAAGCCACGCCGCCTATTTCCTGCAGGAACAGCAGATGACCCGTTACGACGCGGTCAACTACATCTCGCATGGCATCGCCAAGCGTCCTGGTGCTGCCGAGACCCGCAGCCCGCGCGGCGCCGATGAAGAGCAGCACGGTTCGAACGGCGAGGCGGGCGAAGAGACTGGCAAGGGCAAGAAGCAGCAGGATGCCCTGACCGCCTATTGCGTCAATCTCAATGTCAAGGCCCGCGCCGGCAAGATCGACCCGCTGATCGGGCGCGAGTCCGAGATCAACCGCACCATCCAGGTGCTGTGCCGCCGTTCCAAGAACAACCCGCTCTATGTCGGCGATCCCGGCGTCGGCAAGACGGCTATCGCCGAGGGCCTCGCCAAGCGCATCGTCGAAGGCGACGTGCCGGAAGTGCTCGAGGATGCCACCATCTTCGCGCTCGACATGGGCACGCTGCTGGCCGGCACACGCTATCGCGGTGATTTCGAAGAGCGCCTGAAGCAGGTCGTCAAGGAGCTCGAGGAGTATCCGGGCGCGGTGCTGTTCATCGACGAAATCCACACGGTGATCGGCGCTGGTGCGACGTCGGGTGGGGCAATGGACGCCTCCAACCTGCTCAAGCCGGCGCTGTCTTCGGGTGCGATCCGCTGCATCGGCTCGACCACTTACAAGGAGTTCCGCCAGTTCTTCGAGAAGGACCGGGCGCTCGTCCGCCGTTTCCAGAAGATCGACGTCAACGAGCCGACTGTCGACGATGCCATCGAGATCATGAAGGGCCTCAAGCCCTATTACGAAGAGTTCCACAAGGTGAAGTTCACCAACGAGGCCATCAAGGCCGCGGTGGAGCTGTCGGCTCGCTACATCAACGACCGCAAGCTGCCCGACAAGGCGATCGACGTGATCGACGAGACGGGTGCGTCGCAGATGCTGTTGCCCGAAGGCAAGCGCAAGAAGACGATCGGCATCAAGGAGATCGAAGCGACGATCGCCACCATGGCGCGTATCCCGCCGAAGACTGTCTCCGCCGACGACGAGAAGGTGCTGGCCGGCCTCGAGGTCGAACTGCAGCGCGTCGTCTACGGCCAGGACACGGCGATCACGGCGCTTACCTCGGCGATCAAGCTGGCACGTGCCGGCCTGCGTGAACCGGAGAAGCCGATCGGCTCCTACCTGTTCTCGGGCCCGACCGGCGTCGGCAAGACCGAAGTGGCAAAGCAGCTCGCTTTGTCGCTGGGTGTCGAACTGATCCGCTTCGACATGTCGGAATACATGGAGCGCCATACCGTAAGCCGGCTGATCGGCGCGCCTCCCGGTTATGTCGGCTTCGACCAGGGTGGTCTTTTGACCGACGGCGTCGACCAGCATCCGCATTGCGTGCTGCTGCTCGACGAAGTGGAAAAGGCCCATCCCGACCTGTTCAACATCCTGTTGCAGGTCATGGACCATGGCAAGCTGACCGACCACAACGGCAAGCAGATCGACTTCCGCAATGTCATCCTGATCATGACCACCAATGCGGGCGCGTCGGATGCGCAGCGTGCAGCGATCGGGTTCGGGTCGACCAAACGCGAAGGCGACGATGTCGAGGCGATCAACCGGCTGTTCACGCCGGAGTTCCGCAACCGTCTCGACGCCATCATCCCGTTCGGCTCGCTGCCGGTGCCGGTGGTGCATCAGGTCGTGCAGAAGTTCGTCATGCAGTTGGAAGCGCAGCTTTCCGAGCGTGGCGTGACCTTCGACCTGTCGCCGGATGCCATCGCCTGGCTGGCCGAAAAGGGTTACGACGAACGCATGGGCGCGCGCCCGCTCGGCCGCGTCATCCAGGAGCACATCAAGAAGCCGCTGGCTGACGAAGTGCTGTTCGGCAAGCTCAGGAAGGGCGGCACGGTGCGTGTCACCGTCGAGAAGAAGGAAACCGGCGAATCTGGCCTGAAGCTCGAGACGCTGGCCGACGAAGTGCCGGTGAAGCCGAAGAAGGAAGATCCGGCCGATCGCCCGAAACTCAAGAAGGCGGCCGCCAAGAAGCCGGCGCCCAAGAAGGTTGTGGCGGCAAAGCCGAAGTCCGACCCGAAGGGCAAGGATGGCGGCAAGCGCAGCCTGGTTCCGCAACTGCCCCGCAAGGGCTGATCGCAAGAATGAAGAAGCCCCGGAAACGGGGCTTCTTTTTTGGCTGCCCAATTGCCGGGAAGTGCCGTCAGGCGACGATCGGGCTTTCGACGCGGTTGCGGCCGAGCCGCTTGGCCCGGTAAAGCCAGGTGTCGGCGTCCCTGATCATCTGTTCGGCTGAAACCGGGCCGCTCTTCACAGTCGTCACCCCGATGCTGACCGTGGTGCTCAGCCCGGGTTCGGCCAGGGTCATGGCTGCGACCGCGGCGCGAAGACGTTCGGCGAGGATCGTCGCGTCCCCGGCGTTCAGGTCCTGGCAGACGGCGACGAACTCCTCGCCTCCATAGCGGAACAGGCGGTCGCCGCTGCGCAGCGCGCCGTCCAGCGATCGTGCGACTTCCTTCAGTACCTTGTCGCCAGTGACATGGCCGTACTGGTCGTTGATGCTCTTGAAGTGGTCGATGTCGATCATCAGCAGGCTCACCGGCATGCGGTCGGCCAGCGAGCGGTCGATCAGCGACTGTGCCACCGCTTCGAAATGTCCGCGGTCGCTTGTGCCGGTCAGCGTGTCCTTGCCGGTCTTTTGCAGCAGGTCCTCGTAGCGGTGGCGAAATGTCAGGCGATCGAAGACCTTGAGCAGTGGTTCGGGACCGGCCAGTGCCGGCCTGGTGTCGACATAGCGCAAATAGATGACGAGCATCGCGCTGTAGAGGGCCGCCGCTGCCATCTTGGCGATCCAGCCGCCATAGAGCGCGCTGATCGGCACGCCCGACACGAGGTGAAGGCCAAGAAAGAACATCAACTGGTCGAAGGTAAGAACCAGTGCGGCGCTCAGGAATATGCGCTTGAACAAGGTGTTGGCGATACGCTGGCCGAGCTTCTCGTAGATCAGGATCAGCGCGATGCTGTCGAGGAACAGCAGCGCCGTTCCCCAGACCATCAGCACGCCCATGTCGTCAAGGAAGGTCAGGTCAGGCTGGTGGCCGGGCATTTCCGCGACATCGCCATAGAGGCGCAGGATCAGGGCCAGTGCCACCATCAGGCAGTTGCCGATCAACAGCCCATAGATCGGCTGGCGCACCGTTTCGGCGTCCTCCTTGATATAGAGCAGGAGAAACATCAGCAGCTTGCCGGAGAACATGACCGTCGAGCCGGGCGATATCAGGCCGAAAGGCAGCTGAACGAAGAATACGGCGGCGAGGTAGGTCTCGAGGAAGTGCATCACCCCAAGCACGCAAACGAAGATTCCGATGCCGAATCTGTGGCGTGAATGAAAAACCGCAGCCATGGTCACGAAGTAGATCAGCGCCTGCAAGACCAGCAGCAATGCACCTGTCATGACGTGGCTGTTCCTCGCTTCCCACCCATGGCCTACCTACATCTTTACAGTGCGTAAACCGTTAATATGCCGTCGCTTCGGGGAGTTGGCATGATATGGCGCCGTCTGGGCGAGGGGCACAAGGCGCAAGTCGATTGCGCCAGACGGACGCAAGCGCTGACTTGGCCGAAAGGCCATGCTATGCGCGTTTTCGATGCCTGCTGATCCCGTATCTTCATTGCCGAGCCTGTCGACACGCCGCCTCTGGTACCTCCGAGGCGTGCGGGCCGCCTTCTCGATCCCTGGCCTGATCCTCGCCAGCGCTTTCATCGGCTTTGCCGGGCTCGCCAAGGAGGCGGGGCTAACGCTGGCGCAGACCGTTTTCATGGTCGGCATGGTCTGGGCGCTGCCGGCCAAGGTGGTGCTGATCGGCGCCATCCTGTCTGGCGCTTCGCTGCCGGCAGCGGCTTTTGCAGTCGCGCTGTCGTCGATCCGGCTTACACCGATGGTTGTGGCGCTCGTGCCCGAATTGCGTGGGCCAAAGACGCCGCGCTGGGTGCTCTATTTCCTGTCGCACTTCGTCGCCGTCACTTCCTGGGTGCTGGCGATGGAGCGGCTGCGCGGCATCCCGCGCGAACTGCGCACCAGTTATTATGCCGGGCTCGGATCGACGCTTGTCCTGTTCAACATGCTGGTCACGGCGGTTGTCTATCTCGTCGCCGACAGCCTGCCACCAGCGGTCTCGGCGGCACTGTTCCTGCTCACGCCGATGTATTTCCTGACCTCGCTGTGGGGCTCGGCGCGCGAGCGGGCAGGGCATGTCGCGATGGTCCTCGGGCTCATCCTCGGACCGCTTCTCCATCTCGTCGTACCCGGCTTCGACCTGCTCGGCGCCGGACTGATCGGTGGCGGGGCAGCCTTCGCCTGCCATCGCCTGTCGCGCCGGAAGGCACCGGCATGACCTTCGACGCAATCGACGCCTGGTGGTGGCCGTTCCTGTTCATCCTCGTCGGCGGGTGGCTCGCTACTGACGCCTGGCGCTTTCTCGGTGTCTATCTCGGCGACCGCCTCAGCGAGGATTCCGACCTGCTCGTGCTGGTCAGGGCGCTCGCCACCGCACTCGTCGCCGCCGTCATCGGCAATCTGATCGTCTTCCCCAGCGGAGCGCTCGTCGATACGGCCCTCGCCTTGCGTATCGGCGCCGCCGGCGGCGGCTTTGCTGCCTATCTGCTCTTAGGACGGAAGATACTCGTGGGTATCGTCGCGGCCGAATTCATCTTGCTGGTCGGCTTGTGGATTAAGTGAGCCAGGAATGCGAGGCGGGCCACGTCACGCTCTAGTTCACGAAGCTGCTCGAAATTCTGCATGTCATATTCACGACAGCACAATTACCGAGGTCTATAGTCCCCAAGGGGTTGGGGGACCCGTAGTGGCTGAATTACAGGCAACAAGGGCAGCACTCCGGCAAGAAACTGACGCCTTGCTGGCCGTTAAAGGGTAGGCATTGTTGTGGCGTTTGTCGCCTGGAAGGTGGCGGATCAACTCGCCCTGGCTGCAGAAAGTCGGACACTGTAGAGGCCTTTGCGCGATTGGCGGTGGGTGCCATCACCTTTGTGGTCTGGCGGCTGGGCATGGCAGTCTACGATGCGTTCGGCAGGCGGGTTGCCCAGTCGACGTTATCGCCGACCTGAAGGCGCTGCGCCAGTTACGCACCCGCCAGCGCAGCCCTGATCTTCTCCGCATTGGCCGCCAACACCTCAGGCTTCTCCATCACCGCGGCATGCCCCTTGGGAGCGACGCCTTCAAAGCGTGGGACGATGTGGACGTGGAGATGGAACACAGTCTGGCCGGCCGCTGCCTCGTTGAACTGCGAAATCACGATGCCGTCGGCATCAAAGGCTTGCTGCGCGGCTCGTGCCACCTTCTGGACTGCAGAAAACAGCTTGGCGAATGTTGCTGGCGCGGCGTCGAGGAGGTTGCGCGACGGCGTCTTGGGGACAACGAGCGTATGCCCGGTGCTCTGCGGCATCACATCCATGAACGCAACCACGGCGTCGTCTTCGTAGACCCGATGCGCGGGAATCTCGCCGCGCAGGATCTTGGCGAAGATGTTGTTTGGATCGTAAGCGGCGCTCGACATGGCCTATCCCGTTTGCTGCGATTTCGTGGTGGATGTTTCGGCGCTGGCAGGCGGAACGTCAAGCTGCGGAAGGCCGTAAGGAGCAAAGTTGAACTACATCTATCTGATCGTGGCGGTGGCCTTCGAGGTCGTCGCGACCTCCGCGCTGAAGGAAACCAATGGCTTCACGCGGCTATGGCCGTCGGTCATCGCGCTCGCTGGCTATGCCTGCGCGTTCTACTTCCTGTCGCTGGTGCTGCGCCAGGTGCCGGTCGGCATCGTCTACGCCATGTGGTGTGGCGCCGGAATCGTTTTCATCACGGCGATTGCCTGGATCTGGTTTCGTCAGGCGCTCGATCTGCCCGCGTTGATCGGAATCGGGCTGATCATGGCTGGTGTCATGGTGATCAACCTGTTCTCGAAATCGATTGTCCATTGAAGCTCAGTCGCGCCTGAACGGGCCGTGCTCCTCGAGATATTCGCCGATCTGGGCGACCTCCCGACGCTCGCGCTCGAGATACTCGGCGACCGCCCGGCGCAGGCCGGGGTGTACGATGTAGTGTGCTGATTGGGTCGTGACCGGGCGATAGCCGCGCGCCAGCTTGTGCTCGCCTTGAGCGCCTGCCTCCACGACCCTGAGCTTGCGTTCGATGGCGAAGTCGATGGCCTGATGGTAGCAGACCTCGAAATGCAGGAAGGGGTGATCCTCGATGCAGCCCCAGTTGCGGCCGTAAAGCGTGTCCGAGCCGATGAAGTTGATCGCGCCAGCGATGTAGCGCCCGCCGCGCCTAGCCATGACCAGCAGCACGTCGTCGGCCATGCGTTCGCCGATCAGCGAGAAAAACGTCCTGGTCAGATAGGGTCTGCCCCATTTGCGGCCGCCGGTGTCCATGTAGAAGGCGAAGAAGTCGTCCCAGTGCGCTTCGGTGATGTCCTTGCCAGTCAGGCGCTCGATCGAAATGCCGTCCGCCAGTGCCTCGCGCCGCTCCTTCTTCAGTGCCTTGCGCTTGCGCGAGGCAAGGGTGCAGAGGAAATCGTCATAGCTGCCGAAGCCTTCGTTGAAGAAGTGGAATTGCTGGTCAGTGCGGCGCAGGAACCCTGTGCCTTGGAGGATGTCGACTTCGTCGGCCTCGGCGAAGGTGACATGCGCTGATGACACGCCGACGCCTTCGGCGACGCTGCGCAGCGCCGTTGCCAGCGCCGCCTTTGTCGCAGGTGCCGTGGCGCCCGGAACAGCCAGCAGGCGAGGGCCGGTCGCCGGCGTGAACGGTATCGAGGCCTGGAGCTTGGGATAGTAGCGTCCACCGGCGCGTTCGAAGGCGTCGGCCCAGCCGTGGTCGAAGACGTATTCGCCTTGGCTATGCGATTTGGCGTAGCAGGCAAGCGCACCGAGAAAGGTGCCATCGGCCGTCTCCAGTCGGAGGTGGTGACCTTGCCAGCCGGTCTTGCGAACGGCGCAGCCGGACTCCTCAAGAATGCTCAGAAAATCAAATGAAATGAAAGGGTTGTAGGACGATCCTGCATTGGCTCTGGATGTCCCTGAGAGGGCGTTCCAGTCGTCGCGGCCGAACTCGCTGATGCTTGAGACGACGCGGACGGCATAACCGCCATCCGCACTCGTCGCCCCGACATCGCTCGCATTGCTCATGCGTTGTTACTTACGCTCGATAACAGCCGTTGCAAGGGTCAGGCCACCACCACGGCATCGGGATCGAAGCCTTCAAAGGTCATCTGGTCGGCTTGCGCAAAGGTCGTGCGCACGGCTTCCTGGTCGCGCACCGTCCAGGTGATGACGGGCATGGCGAGTTTGTCACGCACAAAGCTGACAAACCTGTTCGGCAGGTGCGTGACGGAGTACGACACAAACGAGATGCCGTGCGCCAGCATCGAAAAATGCGCTTCGAGCTCGTGATCCAGATCACCCCAGGCGGTCAGTCCGGCCGGAATGCCAGGCGCGTGGCGGGAGAAGTCGCGGATCAGCCAGTGATCGAACGACATGATCGCCACCTTGCCCTTGTAGTTGCGCAAGGCGGCGGCCACCCGTTCGACCAGTTCGCCGTCATGTCCGGGAATGCCCTTGAGCTCGATGACCAGCGGCACGCGTCCGTCGACCAGTTTGAGCATTTCGGCAAGGGTAGGCACGTGATCGGCGGTGCCGCCGACGCGAAGTGCCGCAAGTTCGCGTGTCGTACGCTGCCAGATGAAGCCATCCGTGCCGGTCAGCCGGTTGAGGACGTCGTCATGAAACACGGCGACGTCGCCGTTGGCGGTCAGATGCACGTCGCATTCGATGGCGTAGCCGCGCTGGGCCGCCCGCTCGAAAGCGGACAGCGTGTTTTCCCAGCATGTCTTGTTGAGGTCATGCAGGCCGCGATGGGCGATAGGGCGGGCGGTCAGCCAAGCAAGGTCGGTCATGGAGACGCTCACTCGTGCTCGATGATGGCTTCGATCTCGACTGCGGCATTCAGCGGCAGCGAAGCGACGCCGACGGCCGAGCGCGCATGCTTGCCGCGTTCGCCGAGTGCTGCGACCAGGAAGTCGGATGCGCCGTTGGCGACAAGGTGCTGCTCGGTGAAGTCGGATGACGAGGCGACAAAGACGCTGATCTTGACGATGCGCTTGATCTTTTCGAGGTCGCCAAGCGCAGCCTTGGCCTGGGCCAGGATGTTGACGGCGCACTGCCTGGCAGCTTCCTTGCCGCCTTCGACGTCGACGTCACGGCCGAGCAGGCCGGTGGCGATGAGCTTGCCATCCTTGAGCGGCAACTGGCCGGCGGTGAAGACGAGATTGCCTGATGCCATGAACGGCACGTAGTTGGCAGCGGGGGCAGCGGCTGCGGGCAAGGTGATGCCAAGATCGCTTAGCCGCTTTTCGATTGTTTCGCCCATCGTCTTTCCTTATCTCTGAGTCTCGGGTGGCGGGTGAGGCTGCGCCGAAACTGCTATGTTTGCCTCGCTTCCGCCACGACTTTTTTTAAGGTGGACCATCATTCAAGGCGGCTGGTCATGGCCGCGCCGATCGGAGCCAGTGTATGCGCGCAAAGCGCCTTGTCCTTCTTGCCACCCTGTCCACCATGCTGCTGCCATTGGCCCCGGCTCTCGCGGCTCCCGTGCTTGCGCCGCATCGCGCAGTCTACGATCTGGTACTCGACCAGGCTTCCGACCGGTCGGGAATAACCGGGCTTTCCGGCCGCATGGTCTATGAATTCAACGGCTCCGCCTGCGAGGGATATACGGTCAAGTTCCGCTTCGTGACGCAGATCGCCACCAACGAGAACACGCGGCTGACCGACCAGCAGACGACTACCTTCGAGGATGGCGAGGGCAAGAGCTTCTCCTTCGTCACAAAGTCCTTCGTCGACCAGAATCTCGACCGCGAGGTCAAGGGCACTGCGACGCGCGAAGCCAACGGGCTCAAGGTTGCTTTGGAAAAGCCTGAGGCGGGTTCGGTCGACCTCGCCAAGACTCAGTTCCCGACCCAGCACCTCGTCGAGCTGATCGACAAGGCGGAGAAGGGCGAGACCTTTTATGAAACAAGTCTGTTCGACGGCTCCGAGGATGCCGACAAGGTGATGACCACCACCGTCATCGTCGGCAAGAAGAGCGAGGCGCCCGAGACCGA
Source organism: Aminobacter carboxidus (assembly GCF_014863355.1). Taxonomy (GTDB): domain Bacteria; phylum Pseudomonadota; class Alphaproteobacteria; order Rhizobiales; family Rhizobiaceae; genus Aminobacter; species Aminobacter carboxidus. Next base: position 117,249 of record NZ_JACZEP010000008.1, read on the forward strand.
TCCGGAGCGTCCCGCGCTCGCGGCACTTGCCAAGGACAAGTACTGGCCGGTCGACATCGCCTATTTCGACGAGAGCAAGGGCGGCGGCGAAGAAGTGCCGGAGTACCGCATCAGCTTCAAGCTGCACGAAAATGGCCTGACACGCGACCTGGTGATGGATTACGGCGACTTCTCGATGACAGGCAAGCTGGTCAATCTGTCGCTGTTTCCGGTGCCGCAAGGCGAATGCAAGCCGTAGGCTGCAATGGCGGTCTATGTCGACGCGGCAATCTGGAAGTGGGTGGGCCATCGCTGGTGCCACCTGCTTGCCGACGACACCGACGAGTTGCATCGCTTCGCCGCCCAGTTGGGCCTGAAGCGTTCGTCCTATCAGGGGCCGCCCAAGACATCGGCGCCGCATTACGACATCACCGGGTTCGAGCGCGATCGTGCCGTGCGTCTGGGTGCGATCGAATGCAGCCGCGACGAGATCGTGGCCGTGTTTCGCCGCGTGCGCGTGCGCAACTTCAAGCGCCGGGAGCCCAAGGTTGTAGAGGATCCGGTGGAGCAGGAGCCTGGCATGTCGCGCTGGGCTGCCGGCAGTTGACCCCCTCATCTCAAGCGTAGGGAATCGCTGCCGACGATCCTGCAGCCGGGTTGCGGAAATGCCGCGCCTGGAGGCTTCCGGTGAAGAGCTGAAGCGCAGAAAGCCTCGTTTTCCGCGGTAATCAAGCCAGTCACGGGGTTGCGCTCACCAGCCAATACGTCTATATGCCGCCGCATTCCACACACGGACTTCGGTTTCTGCCCGGGAGAAATCCGGCTGAGACCCCCCGGTGGCGTTTAGAGCAATATCGCTAGAAGCGTCATGGTCCGTGGAGGCTAACCGGATAAGGAAATAACGATGGCACTGCCTGATTTCAGCATGCGCCAGCTTCTCGAAGCTGGTTCTCACTTCGGCCACCAGACCCACCGCTGGAACCCGAAGATGGCGCCCTACATCTATGGCGCCCGCAACAACATCCACATCATCGACCTCAGCCAGACCGTGCCGCTGCTGCACCAGGCGCTGAAGCAGATCTCGGACACCGTTTCGCGCGGCGGCCGTGTTCTGTTCGTCGGCACCAAGCGTCAGGCTTCGGATATCGTTGCTGACGCTGCTCAGCGTTCGGCTCAGTACTACGTCAACTCGCGTTGGCTCGGCGGCATGCTGACCAACTGGAAGACGATCTCGAATTCGATCCAGCGCCTGCGCAAGCTCGACGAGCTGCTCGCTGGCGAAGCCCACGGCTTCACCAAGAAGGAGCGCCTGAACCTCGAGCGTGAGCGCGAGAAGCTGGACAAGGCCCTCGGCGGCATCAAGGATATGGGCTCGACGCCGGACCTGATGTTCGTCATCGACACCAATAAGGAAGCCATCGCCATCCAGGAAGCCAAGCGTCTTGGCATTCCGGTTGTCGCGATCATCGACTCCAACTGCGATCCGGACAAGATCGACTTCCCGATCCCCGGCAACGACGACGCTGCCCGCGCCATCCAGCTCTATTGCGATCTGGTTGCCAAGGCTGCGATCGACGGCATCGCCCGCCAGCAGGGCGCGCTCGGTGTCGACATCGGCGCGTCGGCTGAAGTTCCGGTTGAGCCTGCGCTCGACGCGGCTCCGACGACTGAAACGCCCCAGGCGTAATCGCGAAGGCCGGGCAACCGGCCTTCCTTTTCAGGATTGGGCGCAATGAGCGCCGGCGTTCGGCGCATCATCGAACCCTCGGTGGTGCGTTCGCGCATTTTGAAGCAAAGAGGCCACAATGAGCATTTCGGCAGCACAGGTTAAAGAACTCCGCGAACTCTCGGGCGCGGGCATGATGGATTGCAAGGCGGCTCTCACCGAGACCGGCGGCGACATGGAAGCTGCGGTCGACTGGCTGCGCAAGAAGGGTATCTCCAAGGCCGACAAGAAGGCCAGCCGCACCGCGGCCGAGGGCTTGGTCGGCGTTGATGCCGGCGTGCGCGAAGCCGTCGTCGTCGAAGTCAACTCGGAAACCGACTTCGTTGCCCGCAATGCGGCCTTCCAGGAAATCGTCGGCAACGTTGCCAAGGTCGCTCTGGCCTATGGCGACACCGAAGCTGTTGCTGCTGCGAAGTATCCGGGTTCGGACAAGACCGTCGCCGACACCATCAAGGACGCTGTCGGCACCATCGGCGAAAACATGAGCTTCCGCCGTTCGGTCAAGCTTTCGGTTTCCGAAGGCGTCGTTGCGACCTACGTCCACAACGCGGTTGCCGACAACCTCGGCAAGCTTGGCGTTCTGGTTGCGATCGAGACCGCTGGCGATCACAATGCCGCCCGCGCCTTCGCACGCCAGGTTGCCATGCACGTTGCAGCGACCAACCCGCTGGCATTGACGCCTGACGAAGTCGACGCTTCGGCTGTCGAGCGTGAAAAGGCGATCTTCGCCGACCAGGCGCGTCAGTCGGGCAAGCCGGAAAACATCATCGAAAAGATGGTCGAAGGCCGCATGCGCAAGTTCTACGAAGAAGTCGTGCTGCTGAAGCAGGCTTTCGTGCTCAACCCCGACCTGACGGTCGAGGCGGCACTGAAGGACGCCGAAAAGCAGATCGGCGCGCCGGCCAAGATCAGCGGCTACGTTCGCTTCGCGCTCGGTGAAGGCATCGAGAAGGAAGAAAGCGATTTCGCAGCTGAGGTTGCGGCAGCCGTCAAGGGCTAAAAAGTAGCGCTGCATCAAGCGCTTCCTGAGGATAGCCGAAGGGCGCCGCGTGACATCGCGGCGCCCTTCGTGTATCGGAACTGCGATCTTTCAACAGCCGTGAGGAACTCATGACCGCCAAGCCGCTCTACCGGCGTGTTCTGCTTAAGGCGTCGGGTGAAGCCCTGATGGGCGAGCAGCATTTTGGCATCGATGTTTCGGTTGTCGACCGCATCGCTTCCGACATCGCCGAGGCGAGGTCGCTCGGCGTCGAGGTCGGCGTCGTCATCGGCGGCGGCAACATCTTCCGTGGCGTAGCTGTCGCATCCAAGGGGGGCGACCGCGTCACCGGCGACCACATGGGCATGCTTGCCACCGTCATCAATTCGCTGGCTCTGCGCACCTCGCTGGTCAAGCTTGGCGTCGACGCGGTTGTGCTTTCGGCCATCGCCATGCCGGAGCTGTGCGAGAGCTTCTCGCAGCGCCAGGCAACCGCCTACATGGATGCCGGCAAGGTCGTCATCTTTGCCGGCGGCACCGGCAATCCCTTCTTCACCACCGATTCGGCAGCGGCCCTGCGTGCCGCCGAGATCGGCGCCGACGCGCTGTTCAAAGGCACCCAGGTCGACGGGGTCTACTCGGCCGACCCCAAGAAGGATCCTGCCGCGACGCGCTTCGAGCATATCACGCATGCGGAAGTCATCACAAAAGGCCTGTCGATCATGGATACGGCCGCGATTGCTCTTGCGCGTGAAAACAACATCCCGATAATCGTCTATTCGATCCATGAAAAAGGCGGGTTCGGCGAAATATTGAAAGGTGGCGGCCGCTGCACGATTGTTGCGGACGCCTGACGATTGGAACGATGGTCCCGTAACTGGGACCAAGGAGACTGCAATGAGCACGGACTACAGCGATCTACAGCGCCGCATGGAAGGCGCCATCAACGCCTTCAAGCACGACCTTGCCTCGCTGCGCACGGGCCGTGCCTCGAGCAACCTGCTCGACCCGATCCATGTCCAGGCCTACGGCTCATCGATGCCGCTCAACCAGGTTGCGACGGTGTCGGTGCCTGAGCCGCGCATGATCTCGGTTTCGGTCTGGGACAAGTCGATGGTCGGCGCAGTCGACCGCGCCATCCGCGAATCGAATCTCGGTTTCAACCCGATCGTCGACGGCACCAACCTGCGCATTCCGCTGCCGGAGCTCAACGAGCAGCGCCGCAAGGAACTGGTCAAGATTGCCCACACCTACGCCGAGAACGCCAAGGTCGCCACGCGCCATGTGCGCCGCGATGGCATGGATGCGCTCAAGAAGGCCGAGAAGGATGGCGATATCAGCCAGGACGACCAGCGCGTCCAGTCGGAAAAGGTCCAGAAGCTGACCGACGATACGATCAGCCAGGTCGACAGCCTGCTTGCGACCAAAGAAGCCGAGATCATGCAAGTCTAAGCAGCCAAAGGCTGGCCTCGAAAGCGAACGGATGACTACGCCCGCGCATGTCGCGATCATCATGGACGGCAATGGTCGCTGGGCGAAAGCCCGCGGCCTACCGCGCGTTGCGGGGCATCGGGCCGGCGTCGAAGCGCTGCGCCGGACTGTTCGCGCGGCGGCGGACCTCGGCATTTCCTGGCTGACAGTCTACGCGTTTTCCTCGGAGAACTGGTCGCGGCCCAAATCCGAGGTCACCGACCTCATGGGGCTGCTCAAGATCTTCATTCGGCGTGATCTTGCCGAACTGCACAACAGTGGCGTGCGCGTCCAGATCATCGGCGACAGGGCAACGCTGCAGCCCGACATCCGCAGCCTGCTTGAGGAAGCCGAAACGCTGACATCGGGCAATGACACGCTGACGCTGGTCATCGCATTCAACTATGGCGGGCGCGACGAGATCGCACGGGCGGCGCGCCGGCTGGCGGAGGCGGTCAAGCGTGGCGACATCGCCAGCGAGCAGATCACGCCTGAGCTGTTTGCCGAAGAGCTCGACACATCCGGTATTCCCGACCCGGATCTGGTCATTCGCACCAGTGGCGAAATCCGCCTGTCTAATTTCCTGCCCTGGCAGTCGGCCTATAGCGAACTGATCTTCCAGCCTTGCTACTGGCCGGATTTCACCCGCGAGCACCTGTCGGAAGCCTTGCGCGAATATACCGGCCGCGAACGCCGTTTCGGCGGGCTTGCAGCCCGCGACGTCGCCTCGTGACCTTGCCATGAGCAATCTCCAGCTCCGGACAATTTCAGCCATCGTGCTGGCCGCTGCGGTGCTGTTGCTCACCTGGTTGGGCGGGCTGCCATTCAGGATGCTGACCGCGGCGATCGCGCTCGCCATCTTCTACGAGTGGTCGCGCATGTCGCGGCCAAACAGCGAAACCGGCTGGGCTGGCGGCAACCTCAACATGTTGCCGGAAGTGCTGATCCTGATGTTTGCCGGTGCGTTGGTCGCGGGGATTCCGGCACTCGCCCTGATCATCCTGGCCGCCGTCTTCACGCTCATCCTGTGGGGTCTGGGCAAGCTGCGCGGAGCAGGGGCGTGGGAAGCTGCCGGCTTTGGCTATGCCGCGCTCTCCGGCCTGTCTCTGGCCCTGCTGCGCGGCAACGACGCATCCGGTCTTGTCGCCATCCTGTTTCTGTTCGCGGTGGTATGGGCGACCGACATCTTTGCCTATTTTGTCGGCCGCAAGGTTGGCGGCCCCAAGCTCGCGCCAGCGATCTCTCCCGGCAAGACGCGCAGTGGCGCGGTTGGTGGCGCGGTTGGCGGCGTTGTAGCGGGGCTTTTGCTGGCCAACTTTGCCGGTAGCGGCAACCTGTTCGCCCTTGCGGCGATCGGGCTGCTGCTTTCGGTGATCTCGCAAGCAGGCGACCTGTTCGAATCATGGGTCAAGCGGCGGCATGGCTACAAGGATTCGGGTTCGCTCATTCCCGGCCATGGCGGCGTGATGGACCGTGTCGATGGGCTTGTCGCGGCCGCATTTGCCCTATACGTCATCGGCTGGATGTCCGGTTCTGCCGATCATCCTGCTCAGGGATTGTTTCCGGCCTGAGCGACCAAGCCAACGAGGCGCAAGCCTCGGGCAAGGCGCGGTGCTTCACTTGGGGCACAACGGTATCTGGTTGAGGGCTTGATTTGAGCGAGTATCTTCCCGCGTTCCTGACTACGGATGGTCTGTTGATCGGCACCATCGTGCCGTTCCTGTTCGTGCTCACCATCGTGGTGTTCGTGCACGAGATGGGCCACTATCTGGTCGGCCGCTGGTGCGGTATCGGCGTCAAAGCCTTTTCGATTGGCTTCGGACCGGAACTCCTCGGCTTCAACGACCGTCGCGGCACGCGCTGGAAGCTGTGTGCCATTCCTCTGGGTGGCTACGTCAAGTTCGTCGGCGACATGAGTGTCACCAGCAAGCCGGACAACGGCGAGGACGACAATCTCAGCCCCGCCGAGCGCAAGATCGCCTTTCATACCCAGCCGGTCTGGAAGCGCGCGGCGACGGTGTTTGCCGGCCCTCTGTTCAATTTCCTTTTGACGATCGCCGTCTTCACCGTGCTGTTTTCGGCCTATGGCCGCTACGTCATGGAGCCGACGGTTGCCGAGGTGCGCGCCGCAAGCCCGGCGGCGAATGCCGGCATGCAGCCAGGCGACCGATTCGTCAGTGTCGACGGCCAACAGGTCGAAACCTTCTCAGACGTTCAGCGCATTGTCTCCGGCCGCGGCGGTGATCCGCTTACCTTCGTGATGATGCGCGACGGCAAGGAAGTCACTGTTACCGCCACGCCAGAAATGATGGAACAGAAGGACGCGCTCGGCAATTCGGTCAAGGTTGCCGTCATCGGCGTCGTAAACAATGAGGAACTGGGGCAACCCAGGCTGATCAGCTACAGCCCGGGAGGTGCCTTTGTGCAGGCGGTTTCGGAAACCGGGCACATCATCGAGCGGACCGGCCAGTTCCTGAAGCGATTCGTCGTTGGCCGCGAGGACAAGTGCCAGCTCGGTGGACCGGTCAAGATTGCCGACATGGCAGGCAAGGCGGCACAGCTGGGCTTTGTCTGGCTGGTGCAATTGGTGGCACTTTTGTCGGTCGGCATCGGTTTTCTGAACCTTCTGCCGATTCCTCCACTCGACGGCGGCCACTTGGCGTTCTATGCAGTTGAAGCTGTCATCAGGCGCCCTGTATCCGAGCGGGCGATGGAGGCTGTATATCGTGTGGGGATGATTCTCGTGCTGGCCTTTATGGGCTTCGTTTTTTGGAACGACCTGTTTGGCTGCTGAAATCATGAAGAATTTTAGGGCCTGCAAGGGGTCCGTTGAGGGAGCGTTTACCATCCGGGGCAGTATGCGTGACGCGAAAGTCACGCTCGCTGGGGAAGTAAGCGCAAATTAACCAGAAGCCTTGCGTGTAGGGAAAATCCAGTTATTACGGTACGAGAAATTACCGCGACGTCCGGTTTTCTCGCCGTGGGGACTTCGAGAAAAGGTTGTAAAGGCCGACTATGAAGGCAGCATATAAGTTTGCGAGCGCCGCGTCCGCGGTGGCTCTATCCGCCGCTCTGGCCATTCCAGGCGCAGTGGCGGTTCAGTTTGTTGCCGTGTCAGCCGCGCAAGCGGCGGTGGTCAACCGGGTCGAAGTGCGCGGCAATCAGCGCGTCGATGCGGATACCGTCCGCAACTACATCACCATCAAGCCCGGCAAGACGTTCTCGAACACCGATATCGACGACGCCGTGAAGGCGCTGTTCGGCAGCGGCCTGTTCTCCGATGTCCGGATCAACCAGGTCGGTTCGACCCTGGTGGTTCAGGTTTCCGAGTACCAGGTCGTCAACAACGTGCTGTTCCAGGGCAACAAGAAGCTCAAGGACGCAGCCCTTGGTGGCGCGGTTCAGCTCAAGCCGCGCGGTGCGTTCTCGCAGGCCACGCTTGAGTCCGACGCCCAGTCGATCAAGGAAGCCTACAAGCGCGTCGGTCGTGACGACGTCACGGTCGGCACCAAGGTCATGGACCTCGGCGAAAACCGCGTGAACGTGGTGTTCGAGATCAACGAAGGCGGCCGCACCAAGATCGCTGCGATCAACTTCGTCGGCAACGACGCTTATGGCGACCGCCGCCTCGCAGACATCATTTCAACCAAGCGCTCGTCTTTCCTGTCGTTCATGCTGCGTGACGACATCTATGACGAAGACCGCCTGCGCGCCGACGAGGAAGCGCTGCGTCGCTTCTACTACAATCATGGCTACGCCGACTTCCAGGTTGTCTCAGCCTTTGGCGAACTCGACGAGGCAACCAACCAGTACACCATCACGATCACCGTTGACGAAGGTCAGCGCTATACGTTCGGTGACGTATCGGTTGAGAGCAGCATCCCCGAGGTCGATGGCGCGAGCCTCCAGCGTCTGGTCGAGACCCGCAAGGGCGACGTCTACAACGCCAAGGACGTCGAAGATTCGATCATCGCGATCACCGAAAACGTCGCTGGTGCTGGTTATGCCTTCGCCAAGGTGACGCCGCGCGGTGACCGCAATTTCGAAACCCGCACGATCTCGGTCGTCTACACGGTCGACCAGGGCGCCAAGGCCTATGTCGAGCGCATCGAAATCCGCGGCAACGAACGCACCCGTGATTTCGTGATCCGTCGCGAGTTCGACGTCTCCGAAGGCGATGCTTTCAATCAGGTGCTGATCCAGCGCGCCAAGAAGCGACTTGAGGCACTGAACTTCTTCGAGCGCGTCGAAGTCTCGACGGCTCCCGGTTCGCAGCCTGACCAGGTTGTGCTGGTTGTCGATCTGGTAGAGAAGTCGACCGGCGAGTTTTCGATCGGCGCCGGCTATTCGACCGGTGGCGACAATGCCGGCCCGTCGGTGGAAGGCTCGATCACCGAGCGCAACTTCCTCGGTCGTGGCCAGTTCATCAAGTTTTCGGCCGGCGGTGGCAAGAATTCGCGTGACTACAGCTTCTCGTTCACCGAGCCATATTTCCTCGGTCGCCGTATCGCTGCCGGTTTCGACGTGTTCCGTCAGACCCGCAAGTATGATCATTACGACAGCGACGTGACCGGAGGTACGATCCGTTTCGGTCTGCCTATCACCAACAATATCTCGACGCAGCTCGCTTACAACATCTCGCAGGAAGAGTATTCGCTTTCTGATGACTGTGTGACTGGTGGTGTCTATGACCCGCTGAAGTGCAATATTTCCCTGGCGATCCGCGACGGTGTCAAGGATAGCCCCTGGATCAAGTCGTCGGTCAGCGGAACGCTGGTCTACAACACCATCGACGACATGAAGAATCCGCGTAACGGCATCTATGCCAACTTCACGACTGAAGTTGCGGGTCTTGGCGGTGATGCGAAGTTCGTCAAGGTCACCGGACGCGCTAGCTACTATCAGACGTTGTCGGAAGAGCTTGATATCGTTGGTCTCGTGTCTGTTGGCGGCGGACATATCATGGGCTTCGGCGACGACGGCCTGCGTGTGTTCGATCAGTTCAAGAGCAACGATCGCATGATCCGTGGCTTCAGATATAACGGTATTGGACCTAGAGACATCGGTACCAACGAGCATCTCGGCGGTACGACCTACTTCAACGCTTCGGCTGAAACGCAGTTTCCCATCCCGGTGGTTCCTGAGAGCTTCGGTCTTCGCGGCGCCTTCTTCGCCGATGCTGCGACGCTTTATGGCAGCAAGGTCAACGGCGTTAACTTCGGAACGTCGACTGACATGGAACTGCGTGCCTCGGTCGGTGTTGGCCTGCTTTGGGCATCGCCATTCGGTCCGCTGCGCATTGACTATGCTGTACCTGTCAAGAAGGTGGACGGCGACGAGACGCAGGAATTCAACTTCGGCATTTCGACCCGCTTCTAATTGCGTGGTACAATTTTTCCGGGCCGTCACGGCCCGGAAACTCTTTGCCCGGCTTGGCTGGAACAGCATTTCATGACGGATCCGGTATTTTTTGTGCCGTCACGCCGCTACTCGGTGGGCGAGGTGGCCGGCCTTACCGGTGCGACGCTCGCCGACCCCAAACATTCTGAAATCGCCATTTCGACCATCGCAGCGGCAAGCAGCGGCGGCGATGGTGCATTGGTGTTTGTCGACGGCAAGCGCAACGCAGCACCGCTCAAGTCGCTGCATGCGGCGGCTGTCTTATGCACGGCGGATGTTGCCGACCTTGTTCCTGACGGTATTGCGATTCTCGTTTCGCCGCGGCCGCAGCAGGCCTTTGCCCGCATCGGCAGGCTGCTTTATCCAGACGCTGAGCGTCCGGTTGGCGTCAGCGGCGAAACCGGCATTTCACCATTCGCCCACATCGATCCGACCGCGCATGTCGAGGCAGGCGCCGTCATTGAGGCTGGCGTTGTGATTGGCCCGAATGCAGCTGTCGGCGCTGGCACGGTGGTGTCGGCCAACGCCGTTATCGGTCGTTCCACCCAGATCGGGCGCGACTGCTATGTCGGCCCGCACAGCTCCATCCAGTATGCACTGGTCGGCAATGGCGTGATCATCCATGCGGGTGCCCGAATAGGCCAGGATGGTTTTGGTTTTGCCGGTGGTGCACGCGGGCCGGAACGCATCCCGCAGATTGGCCGCGTTATCATCCAGGACAATGTCGAGATCGGCGCCAATTCGACGGTCGACCGCGGCGCGATGTCGGACACGATCATTGGCGAAAACACCAAGATCGACAATCTTGTCCAGATCGCCCACAACGTGCGTATTGGCCGCAATTGCGTTATTGCAGGCCTTTCGGGTATTTCGGGCTCGGTCGTCGTTGGCGACAACGTGATGATGGGCGGAGGTGTCGGCTTGGCTGATCACTTGTCGATCGGATCGGGCGCGCAACTGGCAGCGCGCAGCGGTCTGATGCACGACGTGCCTGCAGGCGAAGTCTGGGCAGGCTTTCCTGCGAAACCGATGAAATTGGCAATGCGCGAATTCGCGTTGATCAGAAAAATGGCCATTGGAAAACCAAAGGGGGGTGGGAGCAGTGACTGAGCAGGCTACCAAGACGCTCGAAGCCGTCGATATCCTCGGCCTGCACCAGCTGCTGCCGCATCGCTATCCGTTCCTGCTGATCGATCGCATCGTTGACATCGACGGCGACGATTCTGCTGTCGGCATCAAGAACGTCACGTTCAACGAGCCGCATTTCCAGGGACATTTCCCCGGACATCCGGTCATGCCGGGCGTGCTGATCATCGAGGCCATGGCACAGACGGCGGGCGCTATCTGTCTGCGGCTCATTATCGATGAGACACCGTCGCTGGTGTACCTGATGACGGTCGATGCCGCAAAATTCCGCAAGCCGGTCGTGCCTGGCGACCAGCTCCGCATTCATGTCAAGAAGATCAAGAAGCGCGGCAACATCCTGAAGTTCGCCTGCGATGCGCAAGTCGATGGCGTCACCGTCGCGGAAGCAGAGGTGGCTGCGATGATGGTGCCCAAGGAATAAGCAGCACTCTATGACCGAAACCTTTATCCATCCCGCCGCTGTCGTCGAAGCCGGTGCCCAACTGGGCGCAGGCGTGCGCGTCGGCCCGTTCTGCCATGTCAGTGCCGATGCGGTCATTGGCGACCACGTCGAGCTGATGAGCCATGTCGCGATCATGGGCGCAACGACGCTGGGCGAGGGCTGCACCGTCTTCCCGCAGGCAACCCTGGGCGCGGCACCCCAGAACAACAAGCACAAGGGCGGCCGCACGACGCTCGTGGTTGGCAAGAACTGCACAATCCGCGAAGGCGTGACCATGCATGTCGGCACCGACACCAGCCGCGGCACGACCACCGTCGGCGACAATGGCCTGTTCCTGGCCTACGCCCACATCGCCCATGACTGTATCGTTGGCGACAACGTCACGATGGCCAATGTCGCGACGCTCGGCGGCCATGTCGAAGTCGGCAACAACGTCACGCTTGGCGGCCTGTGCGCCGTCCACCAGATGACGCGTATCGGCCACCATGCCTTTGCTGGTGGCGGCGCGATCATCGATGGCGACGTCATTCCTTACGGTATGGTGATGGGCAACCGCGCCCGGCTGCGTGGGCTCAATGTCATCGGCATGCGGCGCTCCGGCCTGCCGCGCGCCGAGATCTTCGCCTTGCGCAAGGCCTACAAGATGATCTTCGACCCCACCCGGTCGGTGGCCGAGAGCATTCCGCTTGTCGAACGTGAGTTCGTCGGCTCGCCCATCGTGCGCGACGTTCTGGATTTCATCCAGGCGCGTGGCAAGCGTCACTTCACCGTTCCGCCGCTGAGAAACGCCGTCGCCGACGACGCCGCCGATGACGAAGGCTGAGGGCGGAAAAAGGATCAACCTTTCCGCGACTGACCGGGTTGCCGTCGTCGCCGGCAGCGGCCGGCTTCCCGTCAATGTTGCTGACAGCCTTGCCGAGACAGGCCACAAGCCTTTCATCGTTCTGATCGACGGCGAGTCCGATCCCGGCACGAGTCTATGGAACTACGCCGGTGAACGGCTGGCCATCGAGCAGTTCGCCTCGCTCGTGCCGCTGCTCAAGAGCCACAACATCACCCATTGCGTCCTGGCAGGCGGCATCAGCCGCCGCCCGGTGTGGCGGGCTATTCGCCCGAGCGTAGCGCTCCTGCGCGTACTGCCGCGTGCCTTGGCAGCACTTGCACGCGGCGACGACGGCCTGTTGCGTATTCTGGTCGGGACAATCGAGGACAACGGCATCAAGGTGGTTGGCGCGCATCAGGTCGTGCCCGAACTTCTGGCCGTCGAAGGCCGGATCGGCGCGCTGGCGCCTCAACAAGGTGACTGGGCCGACCTTCAAGCCGGCCGGGTGGCTGCCAGAACCATCGGCGCACTTGATATCGGCCAGGCTGCCGTCGCCATCGGCGGACGCGCGATCGCGCTTGAAGGTATCGAGGGCACCGACCTGTTGCTCGAACGTGTGCGCGACCTGCGCAACAACGGCCGCATCGCTGGCCGCAAGCGTGGCGTTCTGGTCAAATGCGCCAAGCCAAACCAGGAACTGCGCGCTGATCTGCCGACGATCGGTCCAGCAACCGTCGATGCGGCGCATGCGGCGGGCCTTGCCGGGATCGGCATCGAGGCCGGACGCTCGCTGGTGCTCGACTATGGCGAGGTTGTCGAACGCGCCGACAGGCTCGGCTTGTTCGTCATCGGCCTGTCTGACGAGGGAAAAGAGCGATGACGCAGCCAGCGCTCAAGATTGCCATTGTCGCTGGCGAGGAGTCCGGCGACCAGCTTGGCGCCGATCTCGTGCAGTCGCTGCAGCGTTTGAGCGGGCGTGAGGTCAGGCTTGTCGGAACCGGCGGCCGGCATTTGCAGGAACTTGGCCTGCAGCCGCTGTTCGATGCCGGCGAGATCGCCTTGATGGGGTTGACGGCGATCATCCGCGACCTGCCGCGCCTGGTCAGGCGGATCGGCCAGACCGCGCGTTTCGTTGCGGCGGAAAAGCCTGATTGCTTGATCACCATCGACAGTCCCGATTTCTCGTTGCGCGTCGCAAAGAAGGTGCGGACCCTCGATCCAACCGTTCCCATCGTCCACTATATCTGTCCGAGCGTCTGGGCCTGGCGGCCGGGGCGCGCCAAGGCGATGAAGCCGCATGTCGACGAGGTGTTGTGCATCCTGCCGTTCGAGCCTGCCGAACTTGCGCGCCTTGGTGGCCCGCACGGCACGTTTGTCGGCCATCGCCTGACAACCGATCCGGGCATCGCCATCGCCGCGGCGATGCAGGAGGGCAAGGCTGCACTGGCCCCTGACCGCGAAAAGACGCTTCTGCTGCTGCCGGGGTCACGCCTTAGCGAAGTGCGCAGCCTGATCGGACCGTTCGGTGAGACTGTTTCGATCCTGCGTGAACGAGGCCATCGTTTGCGCCTGCTCTTGCCGACGGTGCCGCATGTCGCGGGCCTCGTCGAAGAAGCCGTCGCCGACTGGCCGCAAAAGCCCGAGATCATTCTCGACCCGCAGCACAAGTGGCAGGCATTCGGTGAGGCCGATGCCGCGTTGATCGCGTCTGGAACCGTGTCGCTGGAACTCGCGCTCGCCGGCGTGCCGATGCTGTCGTCCTACAAGCTCGACACGCTTGCCCGGATGATCCAGAGGCTGGTCACAGTGTGGAGTGCGGCACTCCCCAACCTGATCGCGGACCGGCCGGTCGTGCAGGAAGCCTACAACGAATATGTGCGTCCGCAATGGATGGCGCGATATGTCGAGGGCCTGTTTGAAGACGGCGGCCTTCGCCATTGGCAAAAGGATGGCTTCGCCGAAATCTTCAGGCGCATGGCGACTGAACGGCCGTCTGGCGAGATTGCCGCCGAAGCGGTTCTCAAACACATCGCGAAATGAAAAAACACCCGCCTTGGCAATGGCCTGGCGGGTGTTTTTCAAGTCGGTTGCTGCCTTTGGCTGCAACACCGCCGCGTGCCTGGCCCGCGGGGGTGCAGTGCTTAGCGCTTGGCGATCGGCACGTAGTCGCGCTCGGTGGCACCGGTGTAGAGCTGGCGCGGACGGCCGATCTTCTGGCGCGGATCCTCGATCATTTCCTTCCACTGCGCGATCCAGCCGACGGTGCGGGCAAGCGCGAACAGCACGGTGAACATGGTGGTGGGGAAGCCCAGCGCCTTCAGCGTGATGCCCGAATAGAAGTCGATGTTCGGGTACAGCTTCTTTTCGATGAAGTACTCGTCGGTCAGCGCGATGCGCTCGAGCTCCATCGCGACGTCGAGCATCGGATCGTCCTTGATGCCGAGCTCGCCGAGAACCTCATGCGTGGTCTTCTGCATGATCTTAGCGCGCGGATCGTAGTTCTTGTAAACGCGGTGGCCGAAGCCCATCAGGCGGAATGGATCGTTCTTGTCCTTGGCGCGGGCAACGAATTCCGGGATGCGGTCGACATGGCCGATCTCGCTGAGCATGTTGAGCGCCGCTTCATTGGCGCCGCCATGTGCAGGGCCCCACAGGCAGGCGATGCCGGCCGCGATGCAGGCGAACGGGTTGGCGCCCGACGAGCCGGCGAGACGCACGGTCGAGGTCGAGGCGTTCTGCTCGTGGTCGGCGTGCAGGATGAAGATGCGCTCCATGGCGCGCGCCAGCACCGGGTTGACCTTGTATTCCTCGCACGGCACGGCAAAGCACATGTGCAGGAAGTTGGCAGCGAAGTTCAACTCGTTCTTGGGGTAAATGAACGGCTGGCCGATGTGGTACTTGTAGGCCATCGCAGCGATCGTCGGCATCTTGGCGATCAGGCGGATCGAGGCGACCATGCGCTGATGCGGGTCGGAGATGTCGGTCGAGTCGTGGTAGAAGGCCGACAGCGCGCCGACCACGCCGCACATCACCGCCATCGGGTGCGCGTCGCGGCGGAAGCCGGTGAAGAAGCGCGACATCTGCTCATGCACCATGGTGTGGCGCGTGACGCGATAATCGAAGTCGTCCTTCTGCGCCTTGGTCGGCAGTTCGCCGTAGAGCAAGAGGTAGCAGACTTCGAGGAAGTCGCCGTGCTCGGCGAGTTGGTCGATCGGATAGCCGCGGTGCAGCAAGACACCAGCGTCGCCGTCGATGAAGGTGATTTCCGATTCGCAGCTTGCGGTCGACGTGAAGCCCGGGTCGTAGGTGAAGGCGCCCGTTGTGGCGTAGAGCGATGCGATGTCGATCACATCCGGTCCGACCGTTCCGCCGCGGACCTTGAACTCGTGGGTCTGGCCGCGGAACTCCAGTTTGGCGGTCGAATCAGTCATCGCATACTCCTTAGTGCTGAGTTGCCGCCTTGCGCGGCGCAATCGTCATAACAAGGCAACCCATTAGGCCCGGAACGCTTGAACTCGCTTCCCAGCTTTCCCGCTGCTTTCAAATTGACCTGTTGCCGCAATGTTGCACCGCAACAGCCTCATTTCAATGCAAAACTAGGAAAGCACTGCTGACCTAATCGATTTGATCAAAAATGCGGGCTAGACTTTCGTCGCGTCCTAGAACGGCCAGGACATCGAACACCCCAGGCGAGGTGCTTTTGCCCGTCAATGCAGCCCGCAAGGGCTGGGCAACACCGCCCAATTTCAGGTTTTCTCCAACCGCAAATTCGCGGATCGCGGCTTCTGCGTTGGCTGCATTCCAGTCGCCGGCAGCAACCGTTGCAAGTGCCGCGTGCGCACCCCTGAGGATATCCTTGGCCGGGCCGGCGAGCAGGCCGGTCGCCTTCTCGTCGAGCGGCAGCGGACGCTGGGCAAACAGGAAGCCCGCACCTTCGGCCAGTTCGATCAGCGTCTTGGCGCGCTCCTTGAGGCCCGGCATGGCGGCAAGCAGCTGCGCCTTGCGCGTGTCGTCAAGCCCGCCGAGGATGGCATCGCCGCCGGGCAGATAGGGCAAGGTGGCAACGAAGATGTCGAACAGCTTGCGATCGTCCATCTGGCGCATGTGGACGCCGTTCAGCGCCTCGAGCTTGGCGAAGTCGAAGCGCGCAGCACCCTTGTTGACGTCCTCGATCTCGAACCAGCCGATCATGTCGTCGATGCTCATCACCTCGTCGTCGCCATGGCTCCAGCCGAGGCGTGCGAGGTAGTTGAGCAGCGCCTCGGGCAGGTAGCCCATGGCGCGATAGGCATCGACGCCGAGCGCGCCGTGGCGCTTGGACAGCTTGGCGCCATCCGCGCCGTGAATCAGTGGGATGTGGGCCATGACCGGCACGTCCCAGCCCATGGCAGTGTAGATGACAGTCTGGCGTGCGGCGTTGGTCAGGTGGTCGTCGCCACGGATGATGTGGGTGACGCCCATGTCATGGTCGTCGACGACAACCGCATGCATGTAGGTCGGCACTCCGTCCGAACGCAGGATGATGAAATCGTCGAGATCCTTGTTGGGAAAGCGCACATCGCCCTGCACACGGTCGAGCACCAGCGTCTCGCCGTCCTGCGGCGCCTTGATGCGGATGACCGGCTTGACGCCTGCAGGCGCCTCCGACGGATCGCGGTCGCGCCAGCGGCCGTCATAGCGCGGCGGCTTGCCTTCGGCGCGGGCCTTCTCGCGCATCTCGGTCAGCTCTTCCTGCGAGGCATAGCAATAATAGGCCTTGCCCATACGAACCAGTTCTTCGGCCACTTCGCGATGGCGCTGGGCGCGCTCGAACTGCGAGATCGGCTCGCCTTCCCAGGTCAGGCCAAGCCAGGTGAGGCCCTCGAGGATCGCGGCAGTTGCGGCATCGGTCGAGCGCTCGCGGTCGGTGTCTTCGATACGCAGCAGCATGGTACCGCCGGTGTGACGGGAATAGAGCCAGTTGAACAAAGCGGTACGCGCGCCACCAATGTGCAGATAGCCGGTGGGCGAGGGGGCGAAGCGGGTGACGACAGACATGGCGATTTCCAAGGGAGGCAGGGCGCGCTTGGGCGATAGCCGGCGGCGCATGGCGTTTGTGTGGGGTTGATGTAGCATAGAAGGTCTGGGGCGCAAGGGGCAGGCCCATGGGCGACCGCGTGCGGGAGGGGCAGGCCGGTAACAATCCGGTGGTCGAGGCGAGCGAGCGCGACTTGCTGGCCGGTTCAGTTGCGCATGATGTCGCGTGGGTACAGCCTGTGGCGCCTGACACGGGTGTGGCCATTGCTACCGGCAAGGTGCAGTTGCAGTCTTGGAACTCGTCCTGGCTGCGGCGAAAATCCTCGTTGCTGGCTGGCCAGCAGATCAACGCGCGATCCGCACTGGCTGCGATCGAAATGGAACTCGACCGCGGTGTCGCGTTCCTGCTTCTCCCGGTTTTTCTGGCCCTTGGTGCGTTGGTGTATTTTGCGCTTCCGGCCGAGCCGGATTTCGCGCCGCTTCTCGTGGCGTTTATACTTCCAGCCGTGCTGGCCTTCATCACCCGCGGACAACGGCTCCTCCACTACGCGCTCGCCTCATTTGCTGCCTGCATGCTCGGCATGGCCGTGGCAAAATTCGAAACCGATCGCGTGGCGACGAAGATGCTGGGCGCCGAAATATCGACCGCCCTTACCGGACGCGTCGCCGGAATCGATCATCTGGACAACGGCCGGGTACGGCTGACGCTCGACGTTCTGGCGACTACGCGGCCCGTCTTGCGTTATGCGCCGGAGCGGGTGCGGCTCACCGCACGCAAGCTTCCCGAAGGCGTTATGGCGGGGTCTGAGGTGACGGGGTATGCCAGGCTCATGCCGCCGTCGGGGCCGGTGCGGCCGGGAAGCTACGATTTTTCCTTCGAAAGCTACTTTGACGGCATCGGCGCCAGCGGCTTCTTCATGAAGGGGCCGGAGCTTACTGCCTCGACACAGCCACTGTCAGCCCGTGACCGTGCTTCTGCTTCGATCGAGAACGCGCGTGAAGAGATTGCCCAGCGCGTTCGCGGCCGCTTGGGCGGGCCGGAGGGCGAGATCGCGGCAGCCCTGGTTGTCGGCGTGCGCGGCGGCATCCCGGAGGACGTCAACGAGGCGCTGCGGCGTACCGGGCTTTATCACATCATCTCCATCTCAGGCCTGCACATGGCGATGGTCGCAGGCACCGTCATGCTATTGATGCGTTTTTTCTTCGCGGCCTTTCCCGCCTTCGCCTCGTGCCGGCCGGTGAAGAAATATGCGGCAGGTGCGGCACTGGTCGCCACCAGCGGCTATCTGTTTATCTCAGGCGCCGAGGTCGCGGCACAGCGCAGTTTCATCATGCTGGCGGTGATGCTGACGGCCGTGCTGTTCGACCGCGCGGCACTTACCATGCGCAACCTGGCGATCTCGGCCATCGTCATCATCCTGATTTCACCGCATGAGGTCGTCGGGCCCAGCTTCCAGATGTCGTTCGCTGCCACGGCCGCGCTTGTCGGTGCTTATGCCTGGTGGTCAGACAGGCGGGAAGAGCAAGTGCTGCGGGTCGGGCAAAGGTCGCTGCCATCGAAGCTCTGGCGCTGGCTTGCCACGGTGGCAGTCGGGCTCGTCGCAACCTCGGTGATTGCCGGGCTGGCAACCAGCGTCCTCGGCGCCTGGCATTTTCAACGCGTCTCGCCGCTCAGCCTGTTCGCCAATCTGGCCGTGATGCCGCTGGTTTCGGTTCTGGTGATGCCGTTTGCAGTCATGGCAGGCATCTTCATGCCTCTCGGACTCGACGGCATTTTTCTCGACACGATGGGCATCGGCCTGAAGGCGATGATTAGCGTCGCCACCTGGTTCTCGGAGCGTTCGCCGCTCGATGCGGTCGGCCTGGTCTCGCCGCATGCCGTGCTGTTGCTCACCACCGCACTGATCATTGCATCGACGGCAACGACCTGGCTGCGCGCCGCGGCACTGCCCTTCGCGGCTCTTGGATTGCTGATGGTTGTGGAAACGGAAACACCCGACGTTCTTGTCTCCGAAGACGGCCGCCTCGTGGGCGTGCCGTTGGCCGACGATAAGCTCGCCATCAACCGCGCCCGGCCGAACCAGTTCACCATCGACAACTGGCAGCGCGCGCTGGTGTCTGAAACGGTCGTCAGTCCGGCACGCATGCCCGCAAATGGCAGGGCTGGCGCCGGAAACTCAACCAAAGCACCCCGTGGACAAATAACCGGAGACGCAGATGTCTCCGACGTGGCTTCCTTCGTTTGCGGCGATGGGCTGTGCACCGTTGAAGAGCCGGACGGCGCGCGGATCGTTCATGCAGCGAACGCCGCAGCCGCCGGGCGCGCCTGCGCAAGCGCCGACCTCATCGTGGTCGACGATGCCACGACGAAAGATATCTGCTCGGACGTGACCGTCCTTACCAAGCGCGAGCTAGCTCGCCTTGGTAGTGCGGCGATATTCATCAAGCCGGCGACAGCATCCGGAGGCCGTAAAGTCGACATTCGCCACGCTGTGGCCGAGCCATACCGCCCATGGCACGCCCAACGTCAGTACTCACGCGAGGCGAGGGGACTGCCGCCCTACAAGCGGACCGAAAGGCGTCCAAAGGTGCCGGCGGCGGCAACCACCGCGCAACAGAAGGCGTCGACAACCGCCGCTCCGGCGCAGTTGCCAGGAACGGCACGATAGCCCCAAGTGCAGATCAGTCAGGCTGCTGCTTGCCGGATTGTGGTAGGCACAATGAACAGGTCGAGGCCACAGTCAAAACCGCATTTTCTAGCCAGCTGTCCGCAGCCTCAGAAAATCAGTAGCGGCGGATCAGCCCGACCAGCTTGCCCTGTACCTTGACTCGGTCAGGCCCGAAAATGCGGGTCTCGTAGGCGGGATTGGCAGCTTCGAGCGCGATCGAGGCGCCCTTGCGGCGGAAGCGCTTGAGCGTAGCTTCCTCGTCGTCTACGAGCGCAACGATGATCTCGCCGGGATTGGCCGTGGTCGAACTGCGAATGACGACTGTGTCGCCGTCGAAGATACCGGCCTCGATCATCGAGTCGCCCTTCACTTCGAGCGCGTAGTGCTCGCCGCCCATGATCATATCTGGCGGAACCGCAATCGAATGCGTCTTGTGCTGGATGGCGTCGATCGGCACACCCGCTGCGATACGTCCCATGACCGGAATGGTGATGGCCGAACCGGCATCGTCGTCATTGCCGGCCGACATCGAACGCGAAGGCTCGGGTTTGCGGCCAAGGCTGCCCTCGATGACGCTGGGCGAGAATTTTCGCGCCGCGTTGAGGCCGGGCGCAATGGAATCGGGCAGGCGCAACACTTCGAGCGCCCGGGCACGATTGGGTAGGCGCCTGATGAAACCACGTTCCTCGAGCGCCGTGATCAGGCGATGGATGCCGGACTTGGAGGCGAGGTCGAGGGCTTCCTTCATCTCGTCGAAGGATGGCGGAATGCCAGCTTCCTTCAGTCGCTCGTGGATGAATAGCAAAAGCTCGTGTTGTTTGCGCGTCAGCATCGCCACCCCCGAGGAATCAGAAGAAAAACAAACCCAGAACAAACACTATATGTTCCAGTTGTGTTCCGCAACTGTTGATATTTCGTAAAGGCAGAAGGCCGGTTCTCAGCGTAGCATCATGACCTGGCAGCTGCTGCCGGCTTCGACAGCCGGTGCGAAGGGCGCGCGGACGATGGCGCAGTTGGCGTCGGCCAACGTGCGCAGCATCGAGGAGTCCTGGATCAAATAGGGCGTAACGATCAGACCCTCTGATGTCTCGCGCGCAATGGCGCGGACGAAATCCTGGCGCAGGTCATTGGCCGCCATCGCCGTGTCGAGAACGCCGCTGCGGATGTCGGGCGCATAGGAACGTCCGCCGAGCTTCGCCAGCAGGGGCTTCAGGAAGATCTGCGAGCAGATCAGGCTGGCGACCGGGTTGCCTGGCAGGCCGACACAGCGGCTGGCACCAAGCCGCCCGAACATCAGCGGCTTGCCGGGACGCATCGCGATCTTCCAGAAGTCGAGGCTCATGCCGAGATCGGTCAGGACGCGGTGAACGAGGTCGTGGTCGCCAACCGATGCGCCGCCCAGAGTGACGATGACGTCGGCGTCCGCGGCGAGCGCCTTGGCAACCAGTGCGGAGATTGCATCGGTGCGGTCGGCGGCGATGCCGAGATCGAGGACACGCGCGCCGACCGACTGGACGATCGCGCCGACACCGTAGGCGTTGGAGGCAATGATCTGGTCGGGACCAGGATTGCTGCCTGGCGGCAACAATTCGTCGCCGGTGGCGATGATCGCGACCAAAGGCGCCCGCACCACTTCGACGCTGGGATGATTGGCTGCAGCGACGAGAGAGAGCCCGGCGGGGTCGAGCACGCGCCCGGTGTCCAGAATGAGGTCGCCCTGCTTGAAGTCGAGGCCCCTGGCACGAATGTTGCGGCCGGCGGCGGTCGGCTCGATCACCTCGATCTCGCCATTACCGAGATCGTTCACGTTTTCCTGGATGACGACGGTGTCGGCGCCTGCGGGCACCGGTGCGCCGGTGAAGATGCGCACCGTCTGGCCTTGCGCCACGGTTCCGGTGAATTGCTTGCCTGCCGGGGCTTCTCCAATGACCGTCAGTCGCGCCGGGAGCGCTGCGATGTCGGCGACGCGCACGGCATAACCGTCCATCGCCGAAGCGTCGAAGGGAGGCTGTGTTCGCAAGGCGTGCAAAGGCGCTGCCAGAACGCGTCCCGAAGCCTGGCCAAGGCCAACGGTTTCCGTACCGCGCGGATCAGCGCCGTCGAGCAGGCGCGCCAAAGCGTCGGCGACGGGCAGCAGCGCCATCTAGTCGGCTGCCTTGTAGTCGCCCGACTTGCCGCCAGTCTTCTCGACCAGCCTGATGCCGGAAATCACCATGCCGCGATCGGCGGCCTTGGCCATGTCATAGATGGTCAGACAAGCGACTGAGGCCGCCGTCAGCGCCTCCATCTCGACGCCGGTCTTGCCGGTAACGCGTGCCAGCGCTGTCACCCGCAGGCCGGGCAAGGCATCGTCCGGTTCGATCTCGACCGAAACCTTGGTCAGCAGGATCGGATGGCACAGCGGCACGAGTTCATGCGTTCGCTTGGCGGCCATGATGCCGGCGATGCGGGCGGTGCCGAGCACGTCGCCCTTCTTGGCGTTGCCCGACAGGATCAGTGCCAGCGTTTCCGGGCGCATGGTGACATGGCCTTCGGCGATCGCCGTGCGCGTGGTCTCGGCCTTGTCGCCGACATCGACCATGTTGGCTTCACCGGTTGTGCCGATATGGGTGAGGATGCTTGCCATGTCAGACGCTTGCAGCCTGGGGCGCGCCGTCGAGCAGCGCGCGAGTGGCCGCGGCCACGTCGGCCTGCCGCATCAGGCTTTCGCCGACGAGGAAGCTGGAGATGCCGGATTTTTGCAGGCGCAGGCAATCGGCATGGGTGAAAATGCCGCTTTCGCCGACTAGCAGCCGATCGGCCGGAACCATCGGCGCCAGACGCTCCGATGTGTCGAGACTGACCTCGAAGCTGCGCAGGTTGCGGTTGTTGATACCGAGCAAGCGCGACGAAAGCTTGAGTGCGCGCTCGGTCTCTTCTTCGTCATGCACCTCGACGAGCACGTCCATGCCGAGTTCGAAGGCCGAATCCTCGAGCCGCTTGGCGTCGTCGTCGCTGAGGCTGGCCATGATGATCAGGATTGCGTCGGCGCCCCAGGCACGTGCCTCCTGCACCTGGTAGGGCTCGAACATGAAGTCCTTGCGCAGCGCGGGCAAGGCGCAGGCGTCACGCGCGGCAGTCAGGAACTCAGGCGCGCCCTGGAAGGACGGCGTGTCGGTCAGCACTGACAGGCAGGCAGCGCCGCCGTCGGCATAGGCCTTGGCGAGTGCCGGCGGATCGAAATCGGGGCGGATGAGACCCTTGGAGGGGCTCGCCTTCTTGATCTCGGCAATGAGGCCGAAGCGGTTGTCGCTGAGCCTTGCCTCAAGTGCCGACAGGAAGCCGCGTGGCTTCGAGGCGTCGCGGGCGCGCGCCTTGAGTTCGGAGAGCGGCACGGCAGCCTTCGCAGCGGCGATCTCGTCGCGTTTGTAGGCTTCGATGCGGCGCAGGATGTCGGCCATGTCGTTATCCGTTCGAAACGGCGACCAGGCGGTCGAGCACTGCTTTGGCACGGCCGCTGTCGATCGCATCAGCCGCAAGCGGCACGCCGTCGCCGATCGTCGCTGCCTTGCCGGCAACGACGAGACCAGCGCCGGCATTCATCAGCACCGTGTCGCGATAAGCGCCCTTGGCACCTTCGAGAACGCCGCGCAGTGCCGAGGCATTGTATGCGGAATCGCCGCCGCGCAGTTCTTCGCGCGCGTGCCTGGCGAGACCAACCTGTTCAGGCGCCAGTGTGAAGGTGCTGATGACGCCGTCCCGCAGGGCAGCGACATGGGTCTCGCCGGTGGTGGTGATCTCGTCATAGCCGTCGCCATGGACGACCCAGACATGCGCGGCGCCGAGTTCCTTCAGCGTTTCGGCCACCGGCTGCACCCATTCGGGCGAAAACACGCCGACCAGCTGGCGGTTGACGCCAGCGGGATTGGAGAGCGGGCCGAGCAGGTTGAAGATGGTGCGGGTGCCGAGTTCGACACGGGTCGCGCCGACATGCTTCATCGCCGGATGATGCGCCGGCGCGAACATGAAGCCGACGCCGGCTTCATGTATGCAGCGGCCGATCGCTTCGGGCGACAGGTCGATATTGACGCCGAGTGCGGTCAATACGTCGGCGGCACCGGTCAGCGAGGACAGGCCACGGTTACCGTGTTTGGCGACAGGCACGCCTGCGCCCGCGATGACGAAGGCCGATGCCGTCGAGATGTTGACGCTGTGCGAGCCGTCACCGCCGGTACCGACGATGTCGATGGCATCGGCAGGGGCTTCGACGCGCAGCATCTTGTCGCGCATGGTGGCGACAGCACCCGATATCTCGCTGACGGTCTCGCCGCGCACGCGCAGCGCCATCAGGAAGCCGCCGATCTGGCCGGGCGTCGCTTCGCCCGACATGATAATGTCGAATGCCTCGCGCGCCTCCTCGAAGGTGAGGGGGGTGCCTGAGGCGACCTTGGCGATATGCGGCTTGAGTGCGCTCATTGCGTTCCCACCGCCAGTGCGCGCGTGATCGCCGCCTGGTTGATCGTTGCCTGGTACTCGCCCTGAAGCTGGGCGACGATCTGGTCGAGCAGGTCGTCCGACATGCCGGAGGCAAAGGACTTCTGCGCGTCCTCTGGCACAGCACTCTTGTCTGCGCCGGCCGGCTCGAACACCTCGGTGACCTTGAACAGGATCTGCGCATCACCGGCAGGGGCGGGGATGATGCCCGTGCCATCCTGGCCCATGGCGAACATCGCCGACGCACCGTCGCGGCCGAAATCGGCATCGTCGGCCTCGCGCTTGAGACCGCGCTTGGTCTGCTTCTCGAGCTTGAGTTCAGCGGCGATCACGTCGAGCGTTGCACCATCCTTGAGGCGCTTCTCGAGCTCGTCGGCCTTGGTCCTGAGGCGCTTGGTTGCTTCGGCAGCGGTCCAGTCGGCGACAACCTTCTCACGCACTTCGTCGAGTGTGCGGTCGCGGGCCGGGGTGATCTCGTCGACCTCGTAGAAGACGAAACCGTTGGTGCCGACATTGAGCGGCGGGTTTTCGGTGCCAACCTCGGCAACGAATGCTGCCTCGATCAGCTTGCGCGAGTCCGGCAGGCTGTTGACGACGGTGCCGTCCGGCTGCTGGCCAGCACGGTCGATGGCGTCGATCGTCACCATCTTGAGCTTCAGCTTGTCGGCGGCAGCCTTCATCGACTCGCCGGCGGCACGGGCGTCCTCATAGGAGTCGTGCACGTCGAGCAGGATGCGGTTGGCCTCGGCCAGCGCCAGCTCCTTGTGGATCTGGTCCTTGACTTCGTCATATGTCTTGACGGTCTCGGGCGTGATTTCGCTGACGCGTACCAGCACCGGGCCGAAAGCACCCTGGACGACGTCGCTGACCTGGTTGGCCTGCAGCGCAAAGGCGGCGTCAGCAACGGCCTTGTCGGCGATCTTGTCCTTGCTCAGCGTGCCCAGCGCCACGTCCGCCGCGGTCTTGCCCTGGTCAGCCACAATCGTGTCGAAAGTCGCACCGCCCTTGATCGCGTCGGAAGCGGCCTTGGCCGCATCGGCGCCGAGGACCAGCTGGTCGATCTTGCGCGTTTCCGCGGTGGTGAAGTGCGACTTGTTCTTGTCGTAGTCCTGGCGCGCCTGCTCGTCGGTGATGGCGGCGGGATCCATGATGTCTTCCGGCTCGAGCTTGACGTAGCTCAGCTTGCGGAACTCGGGGGCCGCGTAGTTCGTCTTGTTTTCCTCAAACCAGGCCTTGAGCACGTCGTCGGCAGGTGCTGCAATCGGTTCGACAAGCGACTTCGGCAGCGGCAGGTAGTCGATGGTGCGATCTTCGCCGCGATAGAGCGCGACAGCGCGCAGGAAGGTGTCGGGAGCCTCAAGGCCATCGGAAACCGCTTCGACGATCTGCTGTCGCACAGCAACCTGGGCGCGGTTCTTCAGATAGTCCTCGGGGCGCATGCCGATCTGGCGCAGGATGTATTCGAAGGCCTGGCGGTCGAACTTGCCGTCGGCGCCACGGAAGGTCGGATCGTCCCAGGTAAGTTCGGCGAGGCGGTCCTTGGACAGGCCGAGACCGAGCTTGCGGGCCTGTTCGTCAAGCACCGCACCGGCGACGAGCTGTGAAAGCACCTGGTTGTCGATGCCGAGCGCGTTGGCCTGGTCGCGGGTCAGGCGCTGCCCGAACTGCTGCGACATGACGTTCAGCTGACGGTCATAGGCGAGGCGGTATTCGACGCCCGAAACCGACGTGCCGCCGGCTGTCACCACCTGGTCGCTGCCAAACTGGTTGAGCATCTGGCCCGAGATGCCCCAGATCGCGAAGCTGACGACGAGGAGCAGAAGCAACAGCTTCGCAACCCAGGTTCCAGCAGCACTTCGCATCGATTCGAGCATGTATCAGATCCCGTATACGCGCATTGTCGCATGCGCCTGCATGAACGAAGCGCAATAGCGCCCTTCGCCGCCAGTGTCGATTGCTTTGTGGCTTGTTTTTGGTAGTGAGGTTGCCCGAGCGAATATCGATTTCGAGGGAACAGCACCATGACGCCAGGAATCCGCCCACTCGTTGCCGGCAACTGGAAAATGAACGGCACCAGCAACTCGCTCAACGAATTGCGCAGCATTGCCGGCGGCTTCATGAGCGGCCTGGATGCCGAGACCGACGCGCTTCTGTGCGTTCCGGCGACGCTGCTTTCGCGTGCCGCTGAGATACTGCATCGCACGCCGGTTAAGACAGGCGGTCAGGACTGTCATGCCAAGGAGAGCGGTGCCCATACCGGCGACGTCTCGGCCGAGATGCTCAAGGATGCCGGTGCCAGCCACGTCATCGTCGGCCACTCCGAACGCCGCACCGACCACGGTGAAACAGACGACCTCGTTCGCGCCAAGGCGGAAGCGGCATGGCGGGCAGGGCTGGTCGCCGTCATCTGCGTCGGCGAAACCCATGCCGAACGCGAAGGCGGAACGACGCTAGAGGTATTGTCACGCCAGATCGAGGGCTCGGTGCCGACGACCGCAACGCCCGTCAACGCCGTCATCGCCTATGAGCCGGTCTGGGCGATCGGCACCGGCTTGACGCCAACGGTGGCCGACGTCGCCGAGGCGCATGCGCATATCCGCGAGCGCCTTGCCGAGAAACTGGGTGCCTCGGCTGCCAAAATGCGCATTCTTTATGGTGGCTCGGTCAAGCCATCGAATGCCAACGAACTGCTGGCAGTCGCCAACGTCGATGGCGCACTGGTTGGAGGCGCCAGCCTCAAGGCTGCCGACTTCCTCGGCATCGCCGAGGCCTATCTCAAGCTCTGAATTGACCACACGTGACCGTTGCAAAGGCAGCGTGTCACCCCATATTCGGCCGGCGGGCTTGGAAATGCCTAGAAAGCATTGTATTGAGCCGCCTCCGGAATGCCGGGCGCTTCGGCGCGCGGCAAGTCCCCGTCAGGAAAGATCCCAGGAAGCGCAATGGAAACCGTCCTCATCGTCATTCACTTGATGGTCGTGCTCGCCCTTGTCGGCGTGGTGCTCCTGCAGCGCTCTGAAGGCGGCGGCCTTGGCATCGGTGGCGGATCAGGCTTCATGACGGCGCGCGGCGCTGCCAATGCGCTGACACGCGCCACGGCCATCCTAGCGACGGTGTTTTTCGTGACGTCGCTGACCTTGTCGATCGTCGCTCGTTATGGTGCGAAGCCGACCGATATCCTTGACCGCGTGCCGACTACCCAGGGTGGAACCACTGGCGGCAAGGGCGTTCTCGACCAGCTCGGCGGCTCGACCACCCCTGCCGCACCCGGCACTGCCGCTCCGGCTGCCCCGGCATCCGACGCGACGGCGCCTGCGACTCAGCCGGCTGCGCCCGCCGGCTCGGGCACCGAGCAGCCCGCTCCGGCAGCCCCTGCGACGCCGCAGGTTCCTAACTAATCATTTACCCTTTGCCGCAACCTGTTGTTGTTTGAACACAGTTGCGGCAAATGCCGCATAAATCACGACAATTCGATTGGTCAGCCGGTGGTGCCTCCCTTGAGGCGCCTCCGGCTAATCGATTATAGCTGGGTTGCGGCATTTCGGCGGGGGAGCCTTGGGGGCACTGCGCGTTGTCGCAAGAAAATTTGCGTTGAACGTTCGGGATCCTTCGCCATGCAGCTCCGCCGCATCCTTCTTGCTGGCCTTTGCGCCACCTTCATGAACTCGACAGCCTTCGCCGCCACCTCGGCGGGCACGGTTGCTGCACCGCAGCCTGTCGCAAGCGACGTTATCGCTGTTGCCGCCAAGAGCGACGCAGCCGAGCTCAAGCTGCTCAAGAAAAAGAAGAAGCCCAGCGACGAGGATTTGTCGCGAATCAAGGACCTCGAGGCCAAGATCAAGGCCGACAAGGAAGTAGCCCGGCTGAAGATGCTCGAGGCCAAGAAGATGGCGATGCGGGCCGCTGCCAAGGCAAAGGCCGAGCAGGCGCGCGAACTCGCCCGCCTGAAGAAGACCGAAAAGGCGACCGTCCAGGTTGCCGCGGCGGCTCCCGCGCCCAAGCGCAACACGCAGCCGATCGAAGTGATGAAGCCGATCGAGCCGCTGACGCCAGATGCGATTGAAGTCGCTTCGAGCGGCAACAATGGCGAACTGCGCAGCGAGAGCCAGGAGCGTCCGCGCCAGACCGGCCTGCTCGCCGGCATCTTCGGCGGCAGCGCGCCGCAGCAGTCGATGCTGCCGCAGACGCGCGCCCTCGACGCCGTGCTGCAGGCCAAGCAGGCCAAGAAGCAGTTCAAGGTGAAGTCCGACTTCGAGCCGCAGGAAGTATCGTTCCCCGGCTACGAGCGTGGCCAGATCGTTGTCGATACCGGCTCGCGCTACCTCTATCTGATCGAATCGTCTTCGACGGCGCGGCGCTATGCCATCGCGGTCGGCCGCGAAGGCCTGGAATTCAAGGGCAAGGCGACCATCGGCGACAAGCAGGAATGGCCGCGCTGGATCCCGACAAAGGAAATGCAGGAACGCGAGCCCAGGAAATACGGCCAGTACAAGGACGGTATGAATGGCGGGCCGGAAAACCCGCTCGGCGCGCGTGCCATCTACCTTTACCAGGGCAAGAAGGATACCCATATCCGTATCCATGGTACCAATCAGCCGCAGACGATCGGCACGAACTCTTCGAACGGTTGCTTCCGCATGGTCAACGACCATGTCATGGATCTCTACAGCCGCGTGAGGATGGGCTCAGAAGTCATCGTCATGTAAGGCGTTTTCAAAACGCTGATAGCGGGCCGGCGGTCACGCCGGCCTTTTTGTTTGCGCGCCAACCAGGCAGCAATGTTGAACAGCCACATAGGGAAAAGTCCGACGCGGCGGATTTTTCTCTGGCGGAATCGATTTGGCCGCGTTAAGCGATGAATCCCATGGCGCGATATGTTTTTATTACCGGCGGCGTGGTCTCTTCCCTTGGAAAAGGCATAGCCGCAGCGGCCCTCGGGGCTCTTCTGCAGGCACGCGGATATCGCGTGCGCATCCGAAAACTCGACCCGTATCTCAATGTCGACCCGGGAACGATGTCGCCTTACCAGCATGGTGAGGTGTTCGTGACCGACGACGGGGCGGAAACCGATCTCGATCTCGGTCACTACGAGCGCTTCACCGGGCGTTCGGCGAACCAGAGCGACAACATCACCACCGGTCGCATCTACAAGAACATCATCGAACGCGAGCGGCGCGGCGATTACCTCGGTGCGACCGTGCAGGTCATTCCGCACGTCACCGACGAGATCAAGAACTTCATCCTCGACGGCAATGACGAGTACGACTTCGTGCTGTGCGAGATCGGCGGTACCGTTGGCGACATCGAAGCGATGCCGTTCCTCGAGGCGATCCGCCAGCTCGGCAACGACCTGCCGCGCAACAACGCGGTCTACGTCCATCTGACGCTGATGCCCTACATCCCAACGGCAGGCGAGCTGAAGACCAAGCCGACGCAGCATTCGGTCAAGGAACTGCGCTCGATCGGCATCGCACCCGACATCCTGCTGGTGCGCGCCGACCGCGACATCCCGAAGGAAGAGCGCCGCAAGCTGTCGCTGTTCTGCAATGTGCGTGAATCGGCTGTCATCCAGGCGCTCGATGTCGGCCACATCTACGACGTGCCGCTGGCCTACCATAAGGAAGGCCTCGACTCGGAAGTCTTGGCGGCCTTCGGCATCGATCCGGCGCCCAAGCCGCGTCTCGATCCCTGGCAGAACGTGTCGCAACTAATCCACAATCCGGAAGGCGAGGTCACCATCGCCGTGGTCGGCAAATACACCGGCCTCAAGGATGCCTACAAGTCGCTGATCGAGGCGCTGTCGCATGGCGGCCTCGCCAACAACGTCAAGGTCAAGCTCGACTGGATCGAGAGCGAGGTCTTCGAGAAGGAAGACCCCGCACCGTTCCTCGAAAAGGTCCACGGCATCTTGGTGCCCGGCGGTTTCGGCGAGCGCGGCTCGGAAGGCAAGATCCTGGCGGCCAAGTTCGCGCGCGAGCGCAAGGTGCCGTATTTCGGCATCTGCTTCGGCATGCAGATGGCCTGCATCGAGGCGGCCCGTTCGCTTGCCGGCATCGAGAATGCCTCGTCGACCGAGTTCGGCTCGACCAAGGAGCCGGTCGTCGGCCTGATGACCGAATGGCTCAAGGGCAACATGCTCGAAAAGCGCAAGGCAGCGGGCGACCTCGGCGGCACGATGCGCCTCGGTGCATTCGAGGCCAAGCTGGCAGAAGGTTCGAAGATCGCCGAGATCTATGGCGATACCGACATCTCCGAACGCCACCGCCACCGCTATGAGGTCAACATCGACTACAAGGACCGCCTCGAAGAGTGCGGCCTGGTGTTTGCCGGCATGTCGCCCGACGGCGTGCTTCCCGAGACGGTCGAATACCCTGACCATCCCTGGTTCATCGGCGTGCAGTACCATCCGGAGCTGAAGAGCCGTCCGCTGGAACCGCATCCGCTGTTTGCAAGCTTCATCGAAGCCGCCGTCGAACAGAGCCGGCTGGTCTGATATCCATGCGCGCCGTCGTGACTTCGCCGGCGCGCATCATCTCCCAGTGGCTGCGCCGCGCATGACCACCTATGTCGCGCTCCTCTACAGCATCGTGCTTGGCCCCGGCCGGCGCGTCGTCATGTCCGATCTGCGCGACATGGCCACGGACCTCGGCCTCGGCAATCCACGCACGCTGGTTGCGACAGGAAATCTCGTCTTCGAAGCCGAGGGCAAGTCGGTTTCAGGTCTGGAGCGCGAACTCGAAGGCGCCTTCAGCCCGAAATTCGGCAAACATGTCGACATCATCGTGCGAGATGCTGCCGCCTGGCAGAAACTTGTCGCTGCCAACCCGTTCCCCGAAGAATCCGAGCTTCATCCCGACCAGGTCGGCGTACGGGTGATGCGCGCACCGGTAACAGCTGAAGTCATGGAGCGGCTTCGCCCCTATACCGCCGCCGACGAAAAGCTCACTTCGGTCGACGGCGACATCTGGCTCTATTTCTCCCGCAGTACCGCCTCGTCCAGGCTGCTCGGCGCGCTGACGCCCAAGCGCGCCGGTGGCATCGGCACCTCACGTAACTGGAACACCGTGCGCCGGCTCGGCGACATGGTGGCATCGTAAGGCGCAAAGGGCGCAGTCTTGCTTCAGATCAGGATTTCAGGCACAGCGCAGCCATGACCAAAAGCCCTTCCGAAAGCCCGCGCCCGCTCGACCATGTGGTCCTGCCCACCGCCGATCTGGCACTTGCACGGCAACGGCTTACGACGCTCGGCTTCAGTGTCTCGCCGCAAGGCACACATCCCTTCGGCACGATCAACTGCTGCGTCTATCTCGGCGACGGCACCTTCCTGGAGCCACTGGCGATCGGCGACAAGGCTGCCGCCGGCAAGGCGGTTAGTGAAGGCAATGTCTTTGTCGCCCGTGACCGCGCGTTTCGTGATGCCCATGGCGACGAAGGTTTTTCGGCCGTGGTGTTCGGAACCGACGACGCTGACACTGACCATGGTGTGTTCGTTGCTGCAGGCGTTTCCGCCGGACCGAGGCTCGATTTCTCGCGTCCTTTCGTCGACGGGTCGGGCAAATCCGACCAGGCATCGTTCCGGCTGGCCTTCGCGGCTCAACCGAGCGCTGACGCGGATGCCTTCTTCTTCACCTGCGAGCGCGCCAATGTTCCTGCGGTCGACCGATCGGCGCTGCAGGCGCATGCCAATGGTGCCCAGCGCGTTGTCGAAATCGAGCTGGCTGCCTGCGACGTCGTGGCGGCGGGCAAGCTGCTTGCCACCGTTGCACGCAGCAAGGCCGATGGCGTTGGCGTGCCGCTCGCAAACGCGCTGCTTTCGATCCGCACCGCACCTGATGCCGCCGGCATTCGCCTTGAAACGCTGGTTTTTGCCGTCAACGACCTTGCCGCGACAAGAGCGCTTCTTGTCGAACGCGCCATCGAACACGATCTCAAGGGGCAACGCCTTGTGGTGCCAGCGGCGCCGGGGCAGGGTGCGACCTTCATATTCGAGGACCTGAAATGACCAAGCCGAATGCAAATGTGACGGTCGGCAAGACCCTCATTGCCAATGACGCGCCGCTGTCGCTGATCGCCGGCCCCTGCCAGTTCGAATCGCGCCAGCATGCCTTCGATATGGCCGGCAAGCTCAAGGAGCTGACCCAGAAGCTCGGCATCGGCTTCGTCTACAAGTCGAGCTTCGACAAGGCCAACCGCAGTTCGCTGTCGAGCACGCGCGGTGCCGGCCTCGATGCCGCGCTGCCCGTTTTCGCCGACCTGCGCAAGGAACTCGGCGTCACCGTCATCACCGACGTTCACACCGAAGAGCAGTGCGCCATCGTCGCCGAAGTTGTCGACGTGCTACAGATCCCGGCCTTCCTCAGCCGCCAGACCGACCTGCTCATCGCCGCTGCCAAGACCGGCAAGGTCGTCAACGTCAAGAAGGGCCAGTTCCTGGCGCCCTGGGACATGAAGAACGTGGTCGCCAAGGTGACCGGCTCGGGCAATCCGAACGTTCTGGTGACCGAGCGGGGCACGTCCTTTGGCTACAACACGCTGGTCTCCGACATGCGCGGCTTGCCTGTCATGGCCGACATCGGCGCGCCTGTGATCTTTGACGCCACCCATTCGGTTCAGCAGCCGGGCGGGCAGGGTGCCACCTCGGGCGGCGAGCGCCGCTTCGTCGAGACGCTGGCACGTGCGGCCGTCGCCGTCGGCGTTGCCGGCGTATTCATCGAAACGCATGAGGATCCCGACAACTCGACCTCGTCGGACGGCCCCAACATGGTCCCGTTCAAGGACATGCCGGCCTTGCTCGAACGCCTGATGGCCTTCGATCGCATCGCCAAGGGCTAACGCTGGCGCCTGTAACTCCAGCTTGAGCCCGGCCTGCGCCGGGCGTACGCTTCCTCCGCGACTGAGCGTATCAGCTGGAGGAATCCCATGTCTGTTGCCCGCGTTACAGAAATCACCTCATCGTCGACCAAGAGCTTCAAGGACGCCATCGAAGAGGGCATCGCGCGCGCCTCGAAGACGCTGAAGAATGTCGAGGGCGCCTGGATCCAGGACCAAAAGGTGGTCGTTGAAAACGGCAAGATCGTTGCCTACCGCGTCAACATGAAGGTGACCTTCATCCTCGCCGACTGATCGCACACACTATCGGGAAATGTTGGAACCTCCACGCCGGGGGCCCGTTACCCCTGCACCCCAACCAACGAGGAGCAGGATCATGACGACCCAGACTGGTCATACCACGGCCATTCCCGCATCGCGGGTCATCGGCACCGGTGTCTACAACACCTCCGGCGAAACCATCGGCACGATCGAGGATGTCATGCTCGACAAGACGTCGAACGGCATCATGTTCGCCGTCATCGGCTTCGGCGGCTTCCTGGGCATTGGCGAGCGCTACCACGCCATTCCGTGGTCGTCGCTTGACTTCGACAAGGGCCGCGGCGGCTATGTCGTCCCGTTCTCCAAGGAGCAGCTCAAGGCGGCACCTTCCTACTCGGTCAACGAACTGACCGAGGACGACGGTCGCCTGGCGCGCGATGCCTCGTATGAGCACTATCGCGTCGAACCCTATTGGCACTGATCGTGCGGAAGCAAAAAGCCCCGCCGAAGCGGGGCTTTTCTTTTGTGCCGGCGACTTACCTGGGTGTCGGAAGAGTTCGCACCTGCGACACGCCTTGCGGGGGCGGTTGACTGTCGCATGAGGTCAGAAACGCTGCGGCGATGAAGAACAAACTCAAGATACCACTTAACTCGGACATGGCGAAACTCCCTCTGTTTCGCCCCGCGCGCCCGCAGTTTACCCGAAAGTTTGGCCGATGCCTGCCTGATCGGATGAATTATGATGACAGCGTTTTGTCTAAAGTGAATCCGGCGGCTGACGCAGCGTGATATTTGGCCGCCCGCGATTGCCTTTTCCTGATCTTTGGCTAAGACGGGCGCGGAAATCCAACCGATCCATCTGCGATCAGCTCCCGGGGATGCCTCACATGACAGCAATCATCGACATTATCGGCCGCGAGATTCTCGACAGCCGCGGCAACCCCACCGTCGAGGTGGATGTTGTCCTCGAAGACGGCTCGATGGGCCGCGCGGCCGTTCCCTCAGGCGCCTCGACCGGCGCGCATGAGGCCATGGAACTGCGTGACGGCGGCCCGCGCTATCTCGGCAAGGGCGTCGAGCGCGCTGTCGAAGCCGTCAATGGCGAGCTGTTCGAGGCGATCGGCGGCATGGAAGCCGAAAACCAGATTCACATCGACCAGACGATGATCGAGCTCGACGGCACGCCCAACAAGAGCCGCCTCGGCGCCAACGCCATCCTCGGTGTGTCGCTTGCCGTTGCCAAGGCTGCTGCCGAGGCGTCGGGTCTGCCGCTCTACCGTTATGTCGGCGGCCCCAACGCCCGTGTCCTGCCGGTGCCGATGATGAACATCATCAATGGCGGCGCGCATGCCGACAATCCGATCGACTTCCAGGAATTCATGATCATGCCGATCGGCGCGCCTTCGCTGCGCGACGCAGTGCGCTGGGGCTCGGAAATCTTCCACACCCTCAAGAAGGGTCTGAAGGACGCCGGCCACAACACCAACGTTGGTGACGAAGGCGGCTTCGCGCCGAACCTCAAGAGCGCCCAGGCAGCTCTCGACTTCGTCATGGCCTCGATCGAAAAGGCTGGCTTCAAGCCGGGCGAGGACGTTGCCCTTGCGCTCGATTGCGCTGCGACCGAGTTCTTCAAGGACGGCAACTACGTCTACGAAGGCGAGAAGAAGACCCGCGATCCCAAGGCTCAGGCCAAGTACCTCGCCAAGCTCGCTGCCGACTATCCGATCATCTCGATCGAAGACGGCATGTCCGAGGACGACTGGGAAGGCTGGAAGTACCTGACCGACATCTGCGGTGACAAGGTTCAGTTGGTGGGCGACGATCTGTTCGTCACCAACTCGGCCCGCCTGCGCGACGGCATCAAGATGGGCGTCGCCAACTCGATCCTGGTCAAGGTCAACCAGATCGGCACGCTGACCGAGACGCTCGACGCCGTCGAGACCGCGCACAAGGCGAGCTACACCGCCGTCATGTCGCATCGCTCGGGTGAAACCGAGGATTCGACGATCGCCGATCTCGCTGTCGCCACCAACTGCGGACAGATCAAGACCGGCTCGCTGGCTCGCTCGGACCGGACCGCCAAGTACAATCAGCTGATCCGCATCGAAGAAGAGCTGGGCCGGCAGGCGCGCTTTGCCGGCAGGTCAATTTTGCGCGGCTGATCCGATGGGCACATCAGGCGGGCGTCAAAGCGAGAGATCAAACAGACTGGCTTTCTGCCTGCTGATGGCCGCCGCCTTCAACTGGCTTCCTGCGTCGCCCGCACTGGCGCAGGATTCGGCGGACGGTTTCCGTTCGCCGACCGGCAACATCCAATGCATGTTCTTCGACGACGATGCATCGATACGCTGCAACATCGCCGACAAGACAACGCCACTGCCACCGCGCCCGCAGGACTGCGAACTGGACTGGGGCAATGATTTCGGCCTGGATGAAACGTCGAGACGCGGTGTGCTGGTGTGCGCCGGCGACACGATCGTCGGCGACTATCCGGAATTGGCCTATGGCGAGACTTTCGAGCGCGGAAACATCAGCTGCGTCTCCGAGCGCTCGGGCGTGACCTGCACCAACGGGCAGGGTGCGGGGTTTGCGCTTTCGCGGGCGCAGCAGCGGCTGTTTTGAATCTGACGCGGTTTTTCGTGCGAAACGAGACTGTCGTAACCCGACATTAAGTATGATTGGGCAACAAGGGTGCAAAAGGTTTTGCGCACCATGTGGACACGTCAGCACAAGCAGAGAAACACTGGACGCCTGATCGTCCCGGCGCTTGCGGCGATGTTCCTGTCCTATTTCGGCTTCCACGCCTATCACGGTGAATTCGGCATCTATTCCAAGTATCGGCTCGAAGCACGTGCCGTCGAACTCCAGGCGCGTCTCGACACGGTCAGGGCTCAGCGTCTCGACGTCGAGCGCCGCGTGCACATGCTCCACGACGGCTCGCTGGAGAAGGACATGCTTGACGAACAGGCGCGCAACGCCTTGAATATGTCCCATGCTGATGAGCTGACCATAATGCGGCCATCCGGGCGCCGTATTAACTGACTTCCGGTTAATCAGCAAGAAATCCAACGTTTTTAGACGCTTAACCGCATGCCTGCTATGCATTTTTCCGCATGGCGCAGCGTCACTCACCATGCTAGCGTTTGGTCATGGAGAGGAGAGATTATGCATGATCTCCTCATTGTCCGCAAAGAGACGCCACTAGGGAGTGATGCATGGCCACCGCAGCCAAAAAAGCGCCTGCCAAATCTAAGTCTGACTCAAAATCCCTTTCAGCGCCGGTCACACCCAAGCCGGTCGAGTTCACCAAGGAACAGGACCTCGCCGCATATCGCGAGATGCTTCTGATCCGTCGCTTCGAGGAAAAGGCCGGCCAGCTCTACGGCATGGGCTTCATCGGCGGCTTCTGTCACCTTTACATTGGTCAGGAGGCGGTCGTTACCGGCCTGCAGATGTCGCTGATCGAAGGCGACCAGATGATCACCGCCTACCGCGATCACGGCCACATGCTTGCCATGGGTCTGTCGGCGCGCGGCGTCATGGCGGAACTGACCGGGCGTCGGGGCGGCTTGTCGAAAGGCAAGGGCGGCTCCATGCACATGTTCTCCAAGGAAAAGCATTTTTACGGTGGCCACGGCATCGTCGGCGCCCAGGTGTCGCTCGGCACGGGTCTGGCCTTCGCCAACCGCTACCGTGAAAACCCGAATGTCTCGGTGACCTATTTCGGCGACGGCGCTGCCAACCAGGGCCAGGTCTACGAAAGCTTCAACATGGCTTCGCTGTGGAAGCTGCCGGTGATCTACGTCATCGAAAACAACCGCTACGCCATGGGCACCGCGGTCTCGCGCGCTTCGGCCGAGACCGATTTCTCGCAGCGCGGCGTCTCCTTCAAGGTTCCCGGTATCCAGGTCGACGGCATGGATGTGCGTGCGGTCAAGGCCGCCGGCGATCTGGCCACCGAATGGTGTCGCTCCGGCAATGGCCCCATCATCCTGGAGATGCAGACCTACCGTTACCGCGGCCACTCGATGTCCGACCCGGCGAAGTACCGCTCCAAGGACGAAGTGCAAAAGATGCGCTCCGAGCACGACCCGATCGAACAGGTCAAGGCACGCCTCATCGCCAAGAAGTGGGCCAGCGAAGACGACCTCAAGGCGGTCGACAAGGACGTTCGCGACATTGTGGCTGACGCCGCAGACTTTGCTCAGACCGATCCAGAGCCGGATGTTTCCGAGCTGTGGACGGACATTCTGATCTAAGGGAGGGCGAAAAGATGCCAATCGAAATTCTCATGCCTGCGCTCTCGCCGACGATGGAAGAGGGCAATCTGTCGAAGTGGTTGAAGAACGAAGGCGACAAGATCGTCGCCGGCGACGTCATCGCTGAAATCGAAACCGACAAGGCGACCATGGAAGTGGAAGCCGTTGATGAAGGCACCTTGGGCAAGCAGCTGATTGCTGCCGGCACCGAAGGCGTCAAGGTCAACACGCCGATCGCCGTGCTGCTGCAGGATGGCGAAAGCGCTGCCGATATCGGCAAGGGTGCTGCGCCTGCCAAGGCTGAGGCACCTGCCGCCGCGGCGCCCGCCGCTGCTCCGGCTGCCGCCGCCCCGGTTGCTGCCGCGCCGAAGACCGAAGTCGCCGCCGATCCCGACATCCCCGCCGGCACCGAAATGGTGTCGACGACTGTCCGCGAAGCTCTGCGCGACGCAATGGCCGAAGAGATGCGCCGCGATGGCGACGTCTTCATCATGGGTGAGGAGGTTGCCGAGTACCAGGGCGCCTACAAGATCACCCAAGGCCTGCTGCAGGAATTCGGTCCGCGCCGTGTCGTCGATACGCCGATCACCGAGCACGGCTTTGCCGGCGTCGGCGTCGGCGCTGCGATGGCCGGTTTGAAGCCGATCGTCGAGTTCATGACCTTCAACTTCGCCATGCAGGCGATCGACCAGATCGTCAATTCGGCCGCCAAGACGCTCTACATGTCGGGTGGCCAGATGGGCGCGCCGATCGTCTTCCGTGGGCCCAGCGGTGCGGCCGCCCGCGTCGCCGCCCAGCACTCGCAGTGCTATGCGGCATGGTACAGCCATATCCCGGGCCTCAAGGTGGTGATGCCGTATTCGGCCGCCGACGCCAAGGGACTGCTAAAGGCTGCGATTCGCGATCCGAACCCGGTCATCTTCCTTGAAAACGAAATCCTCTACGGTCACTCCTTCGACGTGCCGAAGCTGGACGATTTCGTGCTGCCGATCGGCAAGGCGCGCATCCACAAGACCGGCAAGGACGTCACTATCGTCTCGTTCGGCATCGGCATGACCTACGCGATCAAGGCTGAAGCCGAACTGCGCGGCATGGGCATCGATGCCGAAATCATCGACCTGCGCACCATCCGTCCGCTCGACTTCGACACCATCATCGCCTCGGTCAAGAAGACCAACAGGCTGGTTGTCGTCGAAGAGGGCTTCCCGCAGTCCTCGGTCGGCGATCACATTGCCAACCAGGTGTCGCAGCGCGCCTTCGACCATCTCGATGCGCCTGTCATCACCATTGCCGGCAAGGACGTGCCGATGCCTTACGCCGCCAATCTCGAAAAGCTCGCTCTGCCGAATGTCGGCGAAGTGATCGAGGCGGTCAAAGCAGTCACGTATCGCTGACACGGGCGGGAGGTCATCATGCCGATCAATATCACCATGCCTGCCCTTTCGCCGACCATGGAAGAGGGCAATCTGGCCAAATGGCTGGTCAAGGAAGGCGACAAGGTTTCGCCCGGCGACGTGATCGCCGAGATCGAAACCGACAAGGCGACGATGGAAGTCGAATCCGTCGATGAAGGCGTTGTCGCCAAGCTGCTGGTTCCGGCCGGCACCGAAGGCGTCAAGGTCAACGCGCTGATCGCGATCCTCGCCGGCGAAGGCGAAGATGTCGCTGCCGCAGCCAAGGGCGGTGATGCCGCTCCTGCAAAGGCAGAGGCTGCCAAGGCCGAAGCTCCGGCCGCAGCGGCCGCGCTTGCGGCTCCTGCTGCTGCGCCGGTTGCCGCTGCTCCGGCAGCTGCGCCCGCCGCCGCTGCCACCAACGGTTCTGCCGCATCGGCAGCCGACGGTCGCACTTTTGCATCGCCGCTTGCCCGCCGCATTGCCAAGGATGCCAATGTCGACATTCTGGCCGTTGCCGGCACCGGCCCGCATGGCCGTGTCGTCAAGGCCGACGTCGAAGCAGCGATTGCAGGTGGTGGCGCCAAGGCCGCACCTGCTGCCAAGGCTCCGACAGCAGGTGCTGCTGCGCCTGCGCCGAAAGGCATGTCGGACGACCAAGTGCTCAAGCTGTTCGAAGAAGGCAGCTACGAGCTCATCCCGCACGACAACATGCGCAAGACGATTGCGCGTCGTCTGGTCGAAG
Source organism: Aminobacter carboxidus (assembly GCF_014863355.1). GTDB lineage: Bacteria > Pseudomonadota > Alphaproteobacteria > Rhizobiales > Rhizobiaceae > Aminobacter > Aminobacter carboxidus. Next base: position 156,857 of record NZ_JACZEP010000008.1, read on the forward strand.
CCAAGAGCACGATCCCGCATTTCTACCTGACGCTCGATTGCGAGATCGACGCGCTGCTGGCGCTCCGCGCCCAGCTCAACGCGGCGGCTCCGGTGCGCAAGACCGAAAAGGGCGACGTGCCGGCCTACAAGCTGTCGGTCAACGACATGATCATCAAGGCCATGGCGCTGGCGCTGACGGCCGTTCCGGATGCAAATGTGTCGTGGACCGATCAGGCGATGGTCAAGCACAAGCACGCCGATGTCGGTGTCGCCGTGTCGATCCCGGGCGGCCTGATCACCCCGATCATCCGTCAGGCTGACATCAAGACGCTGTCGGTCATCTCCAACGAGATGAAGGACCTTGCCGGCCGGGCCCGCAACCGCAAGCTCAAGCCCGAGGAATACCAGGGCGGCACCAGTGCCGTGTCCAACCTCGGCATGTTCGGCATCAAGGACTTCTCGGCTGTCATCAACCCGCCGCACGCCACCATCCTGGCTGTCGGCGCGGGTGAGGAGCGGGCGGTCGTCAAGGGCGGCGAGATCAAGATCGCCAATGTGATGTCGGTGACGCTGTCGACCGACCACCGCGCTGTCGATGGTGCGCTCGGTGCCGAACTTCTCTCGGCCTTCAGGCGCTTTATCGAAAACCCGATGGGCATGCTGGTGTAGTTTTCCCCATTTCCCCTCCCGCAAGGGAGGGGATTCGAGGACTTCGATCATGAAGACTGTGCTTTGCTACGGCGACTCGCTGACCTGGGGCTACGATGCCGCGGGGCCTGGCCGTCATGCCTTTGAAGACCGTTGGCCGAGCGTCCTGCAGACGGAACTCGGCGCCGGCGTCAATGTCATTGCCGAGGGCCTCAACGGCCGCACCACGGCTTTCGACGACCATCTCGCTGCCGCCGACCGAAACGGCGCGCGCCTGTTGCCGACGATCCTCGGCACGCATGCGCCGATCGATGTTGTCGTCATCATGCTCGGCGCCAACGACATGAAGCCATGGATCCACGGCAACCCGCTGGCCGCCAAGCAGGGCATGGCGCGGCTGGTCTCGATCGTCCTTGGCTATGATCACGGCATGGACTATCCGGCGCCCCAGATCCTGCTCGTTTCGCCTCCCGCCGTCAGTCGCACCGAAAATGCCGAGTTCAAGGACATGTTCGCCGGCGGCGACGAGGCCTCCAAGCAACTGGCACCGCTCTATGCGGCGCTTGCCGACGAGGTCGGTTGCGGCTTCTTCGATGCCGGCTCGGTAGCCGAAACCACGCCGCTCGACGGCGTCCACCTCGATGTCGAGAACACGCGGGCGATCGGCCACGCGCTTGCGCCGATCGTGCGCGTGATGCTGGAGCTCTAGGGTTTGGCCGGCGTTGTCACCATCCGCAAGGCTGAGCGGCGCGACGCCGCCGAGCTTGCCATCCTCGTCGACCTGTCGTCGCACGGGCTTGCGTCATGGCTCTGGTATGGCGCTGTGCTGGAAGGCACTGCGCAGACCGCGCTCGAACATGGCCGCAATCAGCTGAGCTGCGACGACGACCGTGCCGGCTGGAAGAATGCCAGCCTCGCCCAGGTTGATGAAGAGATCGCCGGCGTGGTGATCGGCCATGTCGTCGAGCCATCCTTCGCCGACGAGGAAGCGCCCCACCAGGTGTTCGAGCCGATCCTCGTGCTCCAGCAACAGGCTATCGGGCATTGGTTCATCGACAGTGTCGGGGTCTATTCGCAGCATCGCGGACGCGGCATCGGCCGAAAGCTTGTCGATCATGAGCTCGTGCGCGCCGGCGTTCGGCCGGTCAGCCTGATCACCGAAAGCGACAACGACGTGGCACTCGGCCTCTACAAATCCTGCGGTTTCGAGGAAATCGCGCGCCAGCCATCCGTATCGACCGACACCTACAGTAAGCAACACGACTGGGTGCTGCTCACGCGCAGCGCGACCTGAACAAGAGGCACACTCAATGGCTGACAATTACGACGTCATCATCATCGGCTCCGGCCCCGGCGGCTACATCGCGGCGATCCGTGCCGCCCAGCTCGGCCTCAAGACCGCCGTCGTCGAGCGCGAGCACCTCGCCGGCATCTGCTCCAACTGGGGCTGTATCCCGACCAAGGCGCTGCTGCGCTCCGCCGAGGTGCTGCATCTCGCCGAGCACGCCAAGAATTACGGCCTGAAGCTCGAGGGCTCGATCTCGCCCGACCTCAAGGCCATCGTCGAGCGTTCGCGCGGCATCGCCCAGCGCATGAATGGCGGCGTTGGCTTCCTGATGAAGAAGAACAAGGTCGACGTCATCTGGGGCGAAGCCAAGCTGACCAAGCCCAGCCAGATCGTCGTTTCCAAGTCGTCGAAGAAGCCGATGGAGCCGCAGGCGCCACTGCCCAAGAACACGTTGGGCGAGGGCACCTACTCAGCCAAGCACATCATTGTCGCCACTGGTGCGCGGCCGCGCGCGCTGCCCGGCATCGAGCCGGACGGCAAGCTGATCTGGACCTATTTCGAGGCGATGGTGCCGCCGGAAATGCCGAAGTCGCTGCTGGTCATGGGCTCGGGTGCCATCGGCATCGAATTCGCCTCGTTCTATCGCACGATGGGTGTCGAGGTGACCGTCGTCGAGGTGATGCCTGCCGTCATGCCGGTCGAGGATGCCGAAATCTCGGCCTTCGCCAAGAAGCAGTTCGAAAAGCAGGGCATGAAGATCCATCTCGAGGCCAAGGTCACCAAGGTCGAGAAGGGCGCCAATTCGGTCACCGCTCATGTCGAGATGAAGGACGGCAAGGTCGAGAAGATCACCGCCGACCGGATGATCTCGGCCGTCGGCGTCCAGGGCAACATCGAAAACATCGGTCTCGAAGCACTTGGCGTGAAGACCGAGCGCGGCTGCATCATCATCGACGGCTACGGCAAGACCAACGTGCCTGGCATCTACGCCATCGGCGACGTCGCCGGCCCGCCCATGCTCGCGCACAAGGCCGAGCACGAGGCCGTCATCTGCGTTGAAAAGATCGCCGGCCTGCCGAATGTCCATCCGATGGACAAGCTCAAGATCCCGGGCTGCACCTACTGCAACCCGCAGGTCGCTTCCGTCGGTCTGACCGAAGCCAGGGCCAAGGCCGAGGGCAAGGACATCCGCGTCGGACGCTTCCCCTTCGTTGCCAACGGCAAGGCGATCGCGCTCGGCGAGGACCAGGGCATGGTCAAGACCATCTTCGACAAGAAGACCGGCCAGCTGCTTGGCGCGCATCTCGTCGGTGCCGAAGTCACCGAGCTGATCCAGGGTTTTGTCGTCGCGATGAACCTTGAGACCACCGAAGAAGAACTGATGCACACCATCTTCCCGCATCCGACGATCTCGGAAACGATGAAGGAAAGCGTGCTCGACGCCTACGGACGTGCGCTCAACGCATAACGCCCACGCATCGGCGCGCCTGTTGCGGCGCGCCTGATGGAACTATATCAGCAGAACGTCCGCGACTGGCCGGAGACGACTGATGGAACAGAGTTACGGGATCATGGGCATGCCGGGCGTCGGCTTCTTCGGCATGCTGCTGGTCGGATTCCTTGCCGGCTACGTCGCCGAGCGCACGATGAATCGCGACCATGGCTTCTTGACCAACATCCTCGTTGGCATCGCCGGATCGTTTGTCGGCGGCACTCTGGCGGGGCTGCTCGGTATCAATTATTACGGGTTCATGGGCAATCTCATCGTCGCCATCGCCGGCGCGCTGATCCTGCTCTGGATTTTCGGCCGCTCGCAATCGCCGCGGCCTTGATAGGATAGACTGATGGTCACCGTTCTCGATCTCAAAGACCGTCCGCGCGTGCGGCACCCGGAAAAGGCCCATCGGCCCGACCAGGAAGTTCTGCGCAAGCCGGACTGGATCCGCGTCAAGGCGCCGGTCTCGCGTGGCTATCAGGAAACGCGCGAGATCGTGAAGTCACACAAGCTGGTGACCGTCTGCGAAGAGGCCGGCTGCCCCAACATCGGCGAGTGCTGGGAAAAGAAGCACGCCACCTTCATGATCCTGGGCGAGATCTGCACCCGCGCCTGCGCCTTCTGTAATGTCGCGACCGGCATCCCGACCGCCGTCGATCCCAATGAGCCGGAGAGCGTTGCCCAGGCCGTGGCCAAGATGGGCCTGACCCATGTCGTCATCACCTCGGTCGATCGCGACGATCTCGCCGACGGTGGCGCCCAGCATTTCGCCGACGTCATCCACGCCATCCGCAGGCTTACGCCGCAGACGACGATCGAAATCCTGACGCCGGATTTCCTGCGCAAGGAAGGCGCGCTTGAGATCGTCGTTGCCGCCCGTCCGGATGTCTTCAACCATAATCTGGAAACCGTGCCGTCGAACTACCTGACGGTGCGTCCCGGCGCGCGTTACTTCCATTCGATCCGCCTGTTGCAGCGGGTCAAGGAACTTGATCCCTCGATCTTTACCAAGTCCGGCATCATGGTCGGCCTGGGTGAGGAACGTCACGAAATCCTTCAGCTGATGGACGACCTGCGCACTGCCAATGTCGACTTCATGACCATCGGCCAGTATCTGCAGCCGTCGAAGAAGCACCATCCGGTCAAGAAATTCGTGACGCCGGACGAATTCGCATCCTACGCCACTGTCGGCAAGTCCAAGGGCTTCCTGCTTGTCGCGTCGAGCCCGCTGACGCGCTCGTCGCATCATGCCGGCGACGATTTCGCCAAGCTGCGAGCCGCGCGTGAAGCGCTGCTCGCCAAAAAGGCCTGATCAGCGCGGAATGCCAAAATTTGAAACCACGCGCCATGTCGGCCATCCGCCTGACAAGATGTTCGCCCTGGTTGCCGACGTGGAGAGGTATCCTGAGTTTCTGCCGCTTTGCGAAGCGCTCAACGTCCGCTCGCGGCGCGAGCGCGACGGGCGCGAGATTCTCGTTGCCGACATGACCGTCGGCTACAAGGCGTTCCGCGAGACCTTCACCACCCAGGTTCTGCTCACGCCTGCGGAGAACACCATCGACGTCAAATATCTCGATGGTCCGTTCCGCTATCTCACCAATGAATGGAAATTCGTCGCGGCACCCGACGGCGGCTCCGGCGTCGAGTTCTTCATCGACTACGAGTTCAAGAACCGCATCCTGGGCGCACTGATGGGCACGATGTTCGACCGCGCCTTCCGCATGTTCGCCGAAGCCTTCGAAAAGCGGGCGGATGCGATCTATGGGCCAGTGAAGCCGGCCTGACCCACTGCGCGCAGTCCTAACCCAAGTGCCGTCCTGACCGTCTCGCGACGGATGAAGTCACGGCCCTTTTCATCGAAGATCCGGAACTCGGCTTCGACAGGCATTCCTTTCCTGGCGACAGCGAACCAGACGAGGCCGACAGGCTTTTCGGCCGAGCCGCCGCCTGGACCGGCAACGCCCGTTACAGCCAGCGCCAGGCCGGCCCGCGAATGGGCAAGCGCGCCGGCTGCCATTTCTAGCGCCGTTTCGCGCGACACGGCGCCATGCGCCTTGAGCGTCGCTTCGGAGACGCCGAGCATGTCCATCTTGGCGTCGTTGGAATAGGTGATGAAGCCGCGATCGACGACGGCTGACGAACCGGCGATGTCGGTCAGCGCTGCAATGATCATGCCGCCGGTGCAGCTTTCGGCAGTTGCGATCATCGTGCCCTGGGCAAGGCAGGCGTCGAGCAAGGTCGAGGCGAGGGCGGAGACGTCGCTCATTCCGGCAATTCGCCGGGATAGACCACGCTTGCGGTGGCAATCGCTGCGATACCTTCCTCGCGGCCGATGAACCCCAACCTCTCGTTGGTGGTTGCCTTGATCGAGATGCGGTCGGGCGAAATGTGCAGCATGTCCGAAAGTTCAGCCGTCATCGCCTCGCGATGCGGTCCGACCTTCGGCGCCTCGCAGATCAGCGTGATGTCGGCGTTGGCGATGCGGCCGCCACGACCACGAACAATCTTTGCCGCGTGCTCGACGAACTGGCGCGAAGCAGCGCCCTTCCACTGCGGGTCGGATGGTGGGAAATGGGTGCCGATGTCGCCGGCTCCGCAGGTGGCAAGCAGCGCGTCGGTCAGTGCGTGCAGACCAACATCGGCGTCGGAATGACCGTTCAGTTTCTTTGAATGCGCGATCTTCACACCGCACAGCCAGACGTGATCGCCCGCTTCGAACGAGTGCACATCGTAGCCGTTGCCGGTGCGAACGTCGGGAAAGCTGGTTGCTTGGCCGGAAAGGCGCTGGTCGGCCATGGCGATGTCCTTAGCCCAGGTGAGTTTGACGTTGTCCGGCGAGCCGAGCACCAGGCGCACCGGGATGCCGGCCCATTCGGCGATGGCGGAATCGTCGGTGAAGTCGCTGCGCCCAGCCTCGAAGGCGCGCTGGTGCGCGGAAAAGATCGGCTCGAATGGAAAGCCTTGCGGTGTTTGCGCCGAATGCAGCCCAGCACGCGGTACGGTCTCGGCGACCGTGCGGTCGAAGGCTTCCTTCTTCAACGTATCAGATACCGGCAGCGACGGCAGCGAGCCGTGGCTGGCGTCGATCCCCGCTATGGCGCGGTCGATGACCTCGGGGCCGATGAACGGCCTGACGCCGTCATGGATCAGCACGGCGTGCGGCTTGGCTTCCTGCAAGGCGATGAGCGCAAAGCGCGTCGAATCCTGGCGTGTGGCGCCGCCGACGACTGTGGTGACTTGCGCGGCCAGCTCGCCGGCCGCCGTTGCAAAAAGCTCGCCATCGTCGGCGTGGATGGCAACGGCGATCGAACCGACGCGCGGATGGTCGAGAAATGCCTTCAGCGTGTGCCAGATCACCGCTTTGCCGCCGATCCGGCGATATTGCTTCGGACCGTCAGCCTGGCCGGCGCGCTCGCCGCGCCCCGCCGCTACGACGACGACGGCGACCTTGGAATTCTGCGGGTTCGGAAACGGCTTCGGATTCATGAGCAGAGGCTTAGCCGCGAGGCCTGCGTAAGGCCAGAGGAATCCAGAAAGCGCCGCATTCGGCTGTCATTTCGCAGTTGCACAATGATCTAACAGTGGCTACTCATTGTGCATCGGTGAATGGTGCTTTGTTTTTGTGCATGACTGATCTGGAAAAACTCGGTGAGCCGCTTTCGATCGGCGATGTGACGATCCGCAATCGGGTGTTCCTGGCGCCGATGTCGGGTGTCACCGACGAGGCATTTCGCACGCGCGCTTATGCCCATGGCGCCGGTCTGGTCGTGTCGGAGATGGTCGCCAGCGGTGAACTCGCCAAAGGGCGTGGCTCCAGCGGTTTTCGCATCCGCCATTCCGGCTTGCCGGTCCACATGGTGCAGTTGGCCGGCCGCGAGGCAGCCCACATGGCCGAAGCGGCGCGCATCGCCGTTGGCGAAGGTGCCGATGTAATCGATATCAACATGGGTTGCCCGGCAAAGAAGGTTACCGGCGGCTATGCCGGCTCGGCGCTGATGCGCGACCTCGACTACGCGCTGACCTTGATCGACGCCGTCGTGGGCGCCGTCGACGTACCCGTGACCCTCAAGATGCGTCTGGGCTGGGACGATGATGTGCTCAACGCGCCTGAACTGGCCCGGCGCGCCGAGCAGGCCGGCGTCAGGATGGTCACTGTACACGGCCGCACGCGCTGCCAGTTCTATCAGGGCAAGGCCGATTGGCGCGCCATTGCAAGGGTCAAGCAGGCGGTCAGCATTCCCGTTGTCGCCAATGGCGATGTGGCAACAGCTGAAGATGCCGCCGGCATCCTCGAACAATCGGGCGCCGATGCGGTCATGGCAGGGCGCTCGCACTACGGCGCACCATGGACCGCAGGCACGATCGCCGCCGCCGCAGGTAAGAGCGCTGCAACTGCAGTGCCCCGGTCATCCCTTGATATGGCCGACTATATCGTTGCCCACTACGAGGACATGTTGGTGCTCTACGGCATCGAGAGCGGCCTGCGCCAGGCGCGCAAGCACCTCGGCTGGTATCTCGATCGCCACACCACCGAACTGCCTGATGAACTGCGCCGCAGTGTGTTGACCTCGTTTGAGCCGCAGCAGGTGATTTCTTCATTGCGTGAAGCGCTTGCGGCTTTTGGCGAAAGTGCCTTTGAGAGGAATGCGGCATGAGCTTCGACCGAGTGCCTACGTCCCGTCAGGTCGATGCCGCGCAGATTGTGCTCAACACGATCCGCCGCCCGGTCATCATGATCGGGCCGGACAATTTCATCACCTTCGCCAACGCCGACGCCGAGGATTTCTTCCGCTCCAGCGCGGCAATGCTGTCGCGCAGCGAGCTGTCGCGTTTCGTGCCCTTTGGCAGCCCCATCCTGCAACTGGTTGAGCAGGTGCGTGTACGCAACACGCCTGTTAACGAGTACCGCGTCGATGTCTCTTCGCCCCGGCTCGGCATCGAGAAGATGGTCGACCTTTACGTCGCTCCGGCGTCGGAGCTGCCGGGTTCGGTGGTCGTGATGTTCCAGGAACGCTCGATGGCCGACAAGATCGACCGTCAGATGACTCATCGCGGTGCTGCGCGCTCGGTCACCGGGCTTGCCGCCATGCTGGCGCATGAGATCAAGAACCCGCTTTCCGGTATCAGGGGCGCGGCACAGCTTCTCGAGCTGAATGCCTCCGACGACGATCGTTCGCTGACCCGGCTGATCATCGATGAAACCGACAGGATCGTTTCGCTTGTCGACCGCATGGAAGTGTTTTCCGACGAGCGGCCGATCGACCGCTATCCCGTCAATATCCACGTCGTGCTCGACCATGTGAAGGCGCTGGCCAGGAACGGCTTTGCCAATGGGATCAAGATCCTGGAGGATTACGATCCATCGCTGCCACCTGTTTATGCCAATCGCGACCAGCTGATCCAGGTCTTCCTTAACCTGGTCAAGAACGCCGCCGAGGCGATCGGCCATGACCCGCATGGCGAGATTACGCTTTCGACCGCCTTCAAGCCCGGGATCCGCATGTCGATCCCTGGCACCCAGGATCGCGTCTCGCTGCCGCTGGAGTTCTGTGTTCACGACAATGGCTCGGGCGTGTCGGAAGACATCCTGCCGATCCTGTTCGACCCTTTCATCACCACCAAGCCCAACGGCTCGGGCCTCGGCCTCGCGCTGGTCGCTAAGATCGTCGGCGACCATGGCGGAGTGATCGAGTGCGATTCGACGCCGCGCGGCACCACCTTCCGCATCCTGATGCCCGCCTGGAAGGAATTGCCCGTGCATCTCGACGAAGACAGCGAAGGAGCCCATCGATGAGCGTGCGCGGAAACATCCTTGTCGCCGACGACGATGCGGCGATCCGCACCGTGCTCAACCAGGCGTTGTCGCGCATGGGTCACGAGGTCCGCGTCACCTCCAACGCCGCGACGCTTTGGCGCTGGGTGGCCGCCGGCGAGGGCGATCTTGTCATCACCGACGTGGTGATGCCCGACGAAAACGCCTTCGACATGCTACCGCGCATCAAAAAGGCACGCCCGGAGCTGCCGGTCATCGTGATGAGTGCGCAGAACACCTTCATGACCGCCATCCGCGCCTCGGAGACGGGTGCCTACGAGTACCTGCCCAAGCCCTTCGACCTCACCGAACTGCTCAGCATCGTCAACCGTGCGCTTTCCGAGCCGCGGCGCCCAAAGAGCGACCAGCGCCTGGACGACCAGCCCGATGCCATGCCGCTGGTCGGCCGCTCGGCGGCGATGCAGGACATCTATCGCATGCTGGCGCGCATGATGCAGACGGACCTCACCGTCATGATCTCGGGCGAGTCGGGTACTGGCAAGGAGCTGGTGGCACGCGCGCTCCACGAATATGGCCGCCGCCGCAACGGGCCGTTCGTCGCCATCAACATGGCGGCCATTCCGCGCGACCTCATCGAATCCGAGCTGTTCGGCCACGAGAAGGGCGCTTTCACGGGTGCGCAGAACCGCTCTACCGGCCGTTTCGAGCAGGCCGATGGTGGCACGCTGTTCCTCGACGAGATCGGCGACATGCCGATGGAGGCGCAGACGCGGCTGCTGCGTGTGTTGCAGCAGGGCGAATACACCACAGTTGGCGGACGCACACCGATCAAGACCGACGTCCGCATCGTCGCGGCCACCAACAAGGACCTGCGCACGCTCATCAACCAGGGGCTATTCCGCGAGGATTTGTTCTATCGTCTCAATGTCGTACCGCTTCGTCTTCCAGCGTTGCGCGAACGCTCGGAAGATGTTCCTGATCTCGTCCGCCATTTTTTCAAGCAAGGCGTCAGCGAAGGCCTTCAGGCCAAGCGCATCTCCTCGGGCGGCGTCGAACTGATGAAGCGCTATCCCTGGCCGGGCAATGTGCGCGAGCTGGAAAACCTGGTGCGCCGCCTCGCGGCGCTCTATCCGCAGGACGAGATTTCGGCCGACATCATCGAGTCCGAACTCAAGACCGGCGAACAGCCGGTCGTACCTGGCGGCAATCTCATTCCCGACGACCTGTCGGTCGGCCAGGCGGTCGAGCATTTCCTGCAGCGCTATTTTGCCATGTTCGCCGGTGACCTGCCGCCGCCCGGGCTCTACCAGCGCATCCTCGCCGAGGTCGAGTATCCGCTGGTGCTGGCCTCGATGACGGCGACGCGCGGCAATCAGATCAAGGCCGCCGAGCTTTTGGGGCTCAACCGCAACACGCTGCGCAAGAAGATCCGCGAACTCGGCGTCAACGTCTACAAGTCGTCGCGGCCCGCCTGACGCGTTCACGCAAACACGCTTATCTGTCGATAGCCCGTCTAAACATTTTCGCTTGCGGCGAAAATGTTGCATAATCGCCACAATGCGTTGCATAGATGCGCCGCAATCAATGTCTCTACACGGCAGCATGGCGAGCCAGGCACAACCTCTAAACGACAAAACGCCCCCGCAACCCCGGCAGGAAGGTCGCCGCCTTCTCGCGCTTCCGGGCGTGCTGGCTATTGCCGCAGCGTTGGTTTCGGCCGCGGTGTCGTTCGCCATCCTGGTCGGCGTCACCCCGATCACGCCTGATTCGACGACGACGCTGGCGCTGATCGGCATCAATGCCGTGCTGATCCTGATCCTCGTCGGGCTGATCGCCTTTGAGATCCAGCGCATCGTCATGGCCCGCAAGCGTGGCAAGGCTGCGTCGCGGCTGCATGTCCGCATCGTCACCATGTTTGCGCTGGTGGCAGCACTGCCGGCACTGTTGGTCGCCATCGTCGCGTCGATCACCCTCGATATCGGCCTCGACCGCTGGTTCCAGATCCGCACCACGACAATCGTCAATTCCTCGCTGTCGATCGCCGAAGCCTATGTCCAGGAAAACGCGCGCAACCTGCAGAGCACAACGCTGTCGATGGCCAACGACCTCGACAACAATCGTGCGCTCTACGGTCTCGACCGCAGCGGCTTCCTCGATTTCATGGGCCGGCAGGCGCAGTTGCGCGCGCTTGCCCACGCCGCGCTTATCCGCGCCGACGGTTCCTTCGTCATGAGCGCCAAGACTGGCGCCGATTTCGCCATGCCCGAACCGCCGCCTGTCGCGGTCCAGACCGCGGCCGACGGCAAGCCGGTGCTGATCGAGCCGAAGACCCGCAACATCGTCGGCGCCATCATCAAGCTGCGCGAAATCGAGGGGCTTTACCTCTACACGATCCGGCTGGTCGATCCCGAGGTCATCAAGGCGCGCCAGATCGTCACCGCCAACACCGAGGAGTATCGCGATCTCGGCGCCAACAGGCGCACGACGCAGATCGCCTTCGCCTTGCTTTATCTCGGCCTGACGCTGATCGTGGTGCTTTCGGCCATCTGGACCGGCATCGCCGTTGCGGACCGCATCGTGCGACCTATCCGCCAGCTGATCGGTGCTGCCGACGAAGTGGCGACAGGCAATCTCGACGTGTCGGTGCCGGTGCGGCAGTCGGATGGCGACGTCGGCGCATTGAGCGACACATTCAACAACATGCTGCTCGAGCTCAAATCGCAGCGCAACGAGATCCTGACCGCCAAGGACGTCATCGACGAGCGCCGCCGCTTCTCCGAGGCCGTGCTTTCGGGTGTCACTGCAGGTGTCATCGGCGTCGATCCCTATGGCAGCATCACCATCGTAAATCCCTCGGCGGAAGAGATGCTGGCGATCTCGGCTGCTTCGTCGCTCGGGCAAAACCTGTCGATCCTGCTGCCGCATGTCGGCCGCGTCTTCGAGATCGGCCGCAAGTCGGGCCGCGCCGTCTACCGCGAGCAGGTCACCTTCTACCGTGCAGGTGCCGAGCGCACCTTCAACGTGCAGGTGACGGTCGAGGAGGGCGAAAGCGAAGTCGGCGACAAGTCTTATGTTGTCACCATCGATGACATCACCGATCTCGTCACGGCACAGCGCACCTCCGCCTGGGCCGATGTCGCACGCCGCATCGCCCACGAGATCAAGAACCCGCTGACCCCGATCCAGCTGTCGGCGGAGCGCATCCGCCGCCGCTACGGCAAGGTCATCACCGAGGACCGCGAGGTCTTCGACCAGTGCACCGAAACGATCATCCGACAGGTCGGCGACATAGGCCGAATGGTCGATGAATTCTCGGCTTTCGCGCGTATGCCGAAGCCCGAAATGAAGGTGATCGACATTCGCGAGCCGTTGCGCGAGGCGTCGTTCCTTGTCGAGGTCAGCCGTGCCGACATCGCTTTCGAGCGCGAGATCACGCCCGGACCGCTCAAGGGAACCTTTGACAGCCGCCTGATGGCCCAGGCCTTTGGCAATGTCATCAAGAATGCCGCCGAAGCCATCGAGGCGGCGGAACGCCAGACCGGTGAACCAGGGGTTATAAAGATCCGGGCACGGCGGGACGGCAATTCGATCCGCATCGATGTGATCGACAATGGCAAGGGATTGCCGCGCGAGAATCGCCAGCGGCTGCTCGAGCCCTATATGACGACACGCGAGAAAGGCACTGGCCTCGGCCTCGCTATCGTCAAGAAGATTGTCGAGGACCACGGCGGAAGATTGGAACTTCACGACGCGCCAGCCGATTTCCATGGCGGGCGCGGCGCGATGATCAGCATGATCTTGCCTGCGGCGGCCCATGAGGCTGCGGCACCCAAGGGTGCCGGCGACGCAGTGCAGGGCAGAGAAACCGAAAAGGTCGGAAATGGCGTCTGATATTCTTATCGTTGACGACGAGGAAGACATCCGCGAACTGGTTGCGGGCATCCTGAGCGACGAAGGCCACGAAACCCGCACGGCGTTCGACGCTGACAGTGCGCTTGCCGCCATTGCGGACCGCGCGCCGCGGCTGGTTTTCCTCGACATCTGGCTGCAGGGGTCGCGGCTCGACGGGCTGGCGCTGCTCGATGAAATCAAGACGCTGCATCCCAACCTGCCTGTCGTGATGATCTCTGGTCACGGCAACATCGAAACCGCCGTTTCGGCGATCCGCCGCGGTGCCTACGACTTCATCGAGAAGCCGTTCAAGGCCGACCGGCTGATCCTGATCGCCGAGCGCGCGCTCGAAACCTCGAAGCTGAGGCGCGAGGTTTCCGACCTCAAGATGCGCAGCGGCGAGACCCATGACCTGATCGGCATGTCGTCGGCGATGAGCCAGTTGCGCCAGACCATCGATCGCGTCGCGCCGACCAACAGCCGCATCATGATCATCGGCCCGTCGGGCTCGGGCAAAGAGATGGCAGCGCGCGCCATCCATGCCTTGTCGTCGCGGAAGAGCGGTCCGTTCGTGGCACTGAATGCCGCGACCATCACGCCGGAGCGCATGGAGATCGAGCTGTTCGGCACCGAATCGAATGGTGGCGAGCGCAAGGTGGGGGCGCTGGAAGAGGCGCATCAGGGCATCCTGTACCTCGACGAAATCGCCGACATGCCGCGCGAAACGCAAAACAAGATTTTGCGCGTGCTCGTCGAGCAGCAGTTCGAACGTGTCGGTGGCACCAAACGGGTCAAGGTCGATGTCCGCATCATCTCGTCGACGGCGCAGAACCTAGAGGCGATGATCGCCGAGGGGCGCTTCCGTGAGGATCTCTACCACCGCCTTGCCGTCGTGCCTGTCATGGTGCCGGGGCTTGCCGAACGTCGCGAGGACATTCCTTATCTCGTCGACAACTTCATGAAGCAGATGGCCAAGCAGGCCGGCATCAAGCCACGCCGCATCGGAGACGACGCGCTTGCCGTGCTCCAGGCCCACAATTGGCCCGGCAACGTTCGCCAGCTACGTAACAACGTCGAGCGCCTGCTGATCCTCGCACGCGGCGACAATCCCGAGCAGCCGATCACGGCCGACCTTTTGCCGTCCGAAATTGGCGACGTCATGCCGCGCGCACCGAACCAGTCGGACCAGCACATCATGGCGCTGCCGCTGCGCGAGGCGCGCGAGATGTTCGAGAAGGAGTATCTCATCGCGCAGATCAACCGCTTCGGCGGCAACATCTCCAAGACCGCCGAATTCATCGGCATGGAGCGATCGGCACTTCACCGCAAGCTCAAGTCGTTGGGCGTGTGATTACAGTGCGGGCCAGCCAGGATAAATCCATCACATGCGCGTAATCATCTGCGGGGCGGGACAGGTCGGTTACGGTATCGCGGAGCGGCTGGCGGCGGAAAAGAACGACGTCTCGATCATCGATACGGCGCCTGAGTTGATCCACGCAGTGCGCGACCAGCTCGACGTGCGTGGCTTCGTCGGCCATGGCTCGCATCCGGAGGTGCTTGAAGCCGCCGGTGCGCAGAATGCCGACATGATCATCGCGGTGACGCTGTTCGACGAGGTCAACATCGTTGCCTGCGAAGTGGCGCACGCGCTGTTCAACGTACCGATGAAGGTCGCGCGCATCCGTTCGCAATCCTATCTTCAGCCGCACTACCAGGATCTGTTTTCGCGCGAACACCTGCCCATCGACGTGATCATCTCGCCCGAGTTGGAAGTCGGCGAAATGGTGCTGCGGCGCATCACGCTGCCGGGTGCTGTCGACGTCGTGCGCTTCGCCGAAAACCACATCATCATGGTGGCGATCGAGTGCCTGGAGGATTGCCCTGTCATCAACACGCCCCTGGCCCAGCTCAGCGAGCTGTTTCCCGATCTGCCTTCGACGGTGGTTGGTGTGACGCGTAATGGGCGCCTGTTCATTCCGCATTCTGCCGACCAGCTGGTGGCGGGCGACCTTGCTTATGTCGTGACGACCAAGGACCAGGTTCGCCGCACGCTTGGCCTGTTCGGGCATGACGAGCAGGAGGCGACACGCATCGTCATTGCCGGTGGTGGCAACATCGGCCTGTTCGTTGCCCGCACGCTCGAACAGCGCCAGAGCCGCACCAAGATCAAGATCATCGAGGCGAACCGGGACAGGGCGGTGAAGGTCGCCGACGAGCTGCGGCGGACCGTGGTACTCAACGGCAGCGCGCTCGACCAGAAGCTGTTGATGGAGGCCGACATCCAGGACGCCGACCTGATGGTGGCGCTGACCAACAACGACCAGGTCAACATCCTGTCTTCTGTCATGGCCAAGCGCCTGGGCTGCAAGGGCAACCTCGCGCTGATCAACAACCCGGCCTATCACGACCTGACCAAGCCGCTTGGCATCGACGCGCACGTCAATCCAAGTGCGGTGACGATTTCACGCGTGCTCCAGCACGTGCGGCGGGGTCGCATCCGGCAGGTGCACTCGATCCAGCGCGGCGCTGCCGAAATCATCGAGGCCGAGGCGCTGGAAACCTCGCCACTGGTCGGCACTTTGCTGCGCGACCTCGATCTGCCCGACGGCATGCGCATCGGTGCCATCTATCGCGATGGCCATGTCGTCAAGCCGAGCGGTTCGGTGAAGATCAAGCCGAAGGACCGCGTCGTCATCTTCGCGCTCGACAAGGCGGTCAAGCAGGTCGAGCAAATGTTCCGCGTCAGCCTCGAGTTCTTCTGATCTGGCCCAGCCAATTCAGCGTTGCCGCGCGGCGTAATTCGACTAGAACTCCCATGAAAATTTCGGGGACACGAAAACCATGCCGCGCATAGCTTACGTCAACGGCCGCTATCTTCCGCATGCCCATGCCGGCGTGCACATCGAGGACCGCGGATATCAGTTCGCTGACGGAGTCTACGAGGTCTGCGAGGTGGCGCGCGGCTTCATCGTCGACAGCGTCGGGCATCTCAATCGGCTCGATCGCTCCTTGTCCGAACTCAGGATCGCCTGGCCGGTCAATCGCGCCGTGCTGGTCCACATCATGCGCGAGGTCATTGCCCGCAACCGCGTCAGCAATGGCATGGTCTATCTCCAGGTGACGCGTGGCGTTGCGCCGCGCGATCACGTGTTTCCGGCTGGGACCACGCAGTCTGCGCTGGTGGTGACGGCCAAGCGCACGGATCCGGCCGCATCGGCCAAGAGGGCGGCAGCTGGCATCAAGGTGATCACTGTTCCGGAAAACCGCTGGGACCGCGTCGACATCAAGTCGGTCGGCTTGCTGCCCAACGTTTTGGCGCGTCAGCAGGCCAAGGAGGCCGGCGCGCAGGAGGCGTGGTTCGTCGACACCGATGGCAAGGTCACCGAAGGGGCAGCGACCAATGCCTGGATCGTCACCAAGGACGGCCATCTTGTTACCCGCCCGGCCGACAGCGGCATCCTGCGGGGCATCACCCGCACGACACTGATGGACGTGGCCAGGAAGCTCGGCCTGAAGGTCGAGGAACGCGGGTTTACCGTTGAGGAAGCCAAGTCGGCGCGCGAAGCGTTCATGACCGCGGCGACGACCGTGATCATGCCGATCGTTGCCATCGACGGCCAGCCGGTCGCCAATGGGCATCCCGGATCGGTCGCGCTTTCACTCCGTGAAGCATTTTTTGACGTTGCGGAAAAAATCCAAGCCTGATAACCGCTTGGGCGTAAATGGTTAAATTCATCTCGTTCAGCTTGCTACGCGTTGTGGCAAGGGGGTGTTTGCTGGCTTGACATGGGCCCGGTAATTTGGCGCATTGGCAGCAGACAGGGATCGGCGAAAGAAAAAAACAATGGCGGAACGATCGCAGAATCTTCAGGACCTTTTCCTGAATTCAGTTCGCAAGAGCAAAAACCCACTCACCATTTTCCTGATTAACGGCGTGAAGTTGACCGGAGTAGTAACCTCCTTCGACAATTTCTGTGTTTTGTTGCGCCGTGACGGGCATTCGCAGCTCGTCTACAAGCATGCCATCTCCACGATCATGCCGAGCCAGCCGGTTCAGATGTTCGATGGCGAGGAAAGCCAGGGCGGCTGATTGGCACGCGACAGGACTGCCGGCGCCAAGGCCGGCGACAGCAATGGACCCGAATCGGTAGGGGGCGATAAGGCCCCCACGCGCGCGGTCGTCATCGTGCCGGTGCTGACGCGCCAGCCCAAGGGTGACGACGACAGCGCGCGTCCACGGTTGCAGCGTTCGGCCGAGGCTCGCCGCGACGAGGCGGTCGGGCTGACCCGCGCCATCGATCTCGAACCCGTTCACACCGCGATCGTGACCCTCAACGATCCGCGCCCGGCGACATTGCTGGGCAGCGGCAAGGTCGAGGAATTCGCGACGATCGTGAAGGAGCAGGGCGCGGAGCTGGTCATCGTCGACCATCCGCTGACACCCGTGCAGCAGCGCAACCTCGAAAAAGAGATGAACGCCAAGGTGCTCGACCGCACCGGGCTGATCCTCGAAATCTTCGGCCGGCGCGCCCGCACCAAGGAAGGCACGCTGCAGGTCGAGCTTGCCCATCTCAACTACCAAAAGGGCCGGCTGGTCCGCAGCTGGACCCACCTTGAACGCCAGCGCGGCGGGGCCGGCTTCCTCGGCGGTCCCGGCGAAACGCAGATCGAATCCGACCGGCGTGCGCTGCAGGAAAAGATCATCAAGCTCAAGCGCGAGCTGGAAACGGTGGTCCGCACCCGCGACCTGCACCGCTCCAAGCGGCGCAAGGTGCCATTCCCGGTTGTTGCCATCGTTGGTTACACCAATGCCGGCAAGTCGACGCTGTTCAACCGGCTGACCGGTGCCAGCGTGCTGGCCGAGAACATGCTTTTTGCGACGCTCGACCCGACCTTGCGCCGGGTGCGGCTACCGCATGGCACGCCGATCATCCTGTCCGACACCGTCGGCTTCATCTCCGACCTGCCGACGCACCTGATCGCCGCCTTCCGGGCGACGCTGGAAGAGGTGGTCGAGGCCGATCTTGTCATCCACCTGCGTGACATTTCCGACCCCGACACTGCGGCCCAGGCCGACGACGTCGAGCGCATCCTGACCGACCTCGGTGTCGACGCGGCCGATACCGACCGTGTCGTCGAGGTCTGGAACAAGATCGACCAGCTCGACGAAGGCAACCGCGAGCGCTTGCTGTCCGACAGTGCCGACGGCCGCAAGGCCCCGCCGATCGCCATTTCGGCGATCACCGGGGAGGGCATCCCGACCTTGGCCGGCCTGATCGAGCAGCGTGTTTCGGGTGAGCTCGAGTCGATCGACGTCACGCTGGAACCGAGCCAGCTCGGCCAGATCGACTGGCTCTACCGCAATGGCGACGTGGTCTCGCGCACCGACAATGACGATGGCAGCGTGTCGATGACGCTCAGGGCGACGGCTTTGGCGCGCGACGAGATCGCAGCGAAAATTCTACGCAAGAACAAGGGCTAAGTGTCGAAGCTATGAAGGTTGTTCATTCGAGGAGGGACTGAGAAGCTGGGGTTGCGAAGCCAACCAACCTTCAGTGGGGCTCCTCGAATGAACGTCCATAAGAATGCGCGTCTGACGCCTTCAGGTCG
>NZ_JACZEP010000009.1 GCF_014863355.1 Aminobacter carboxidus
GCCTCATCGAACGAACGCGCCAAAGCCATTCACCACTGGGCAGCAAACTACAACCTAACGCGCCCACACTCTGCACTCGGCGGCATCAGCCCGTTCCAAAGGCTGAACAACCTTCTTGGAAACGACAGTTAGGGCTCGGGGTTTAGCCGTAAGAGGCTCTCTCGTGTTTAGCCGCAAGAGGCGCCCCTCTCGCGTTTAGTCGCAAGAGGGGGCCGTGCTGTTTCGAGGGACTGTCGTTGCGAGACGGGCTCTCGCCTAACCTTCATTCCTTCTCAGATAGTCCTCGCCAATCTCGCGCATCCTGGCCCCGTCGATGCTGTCGGTGTGGCCGCCATGGGCGACGCGGACCGGCAGGGCGATGAGCCGGCGCATGGTGGCGCAATAGGCGGCGCGATCCGAATCCGGCATGTCGTCGACAAGCAGCCCGCCATGGATGGCGTCGCCCGAAAACAGCGTGCCGTCCTGCTCGTCGAACAGGCCGATCGATCCCGGCGAATGGCCGGGCAGGTGCAGGACACAAAAGCGCCTGTCGCCAAGCTCGATCACGTCGCCTTCATCCAAAAGGCGGTGCAGCGGCGCAGGCTCGATGGCATAGTCGGCGGAGCTCCAGCCGGCATAAGGCAGTTCGGACACCGCGCCGGGAAAGTTGCGGAACATGTGGGCGTAGGTGGCCGCGTCAGGCATCGTCTCGAAGAACGGCGCTTCGATGCGCGGGCCGGCGCGCCAGGCGAATTCGTGCAGCGAACCGACATGGTCGAGATGGACATGGGTGGCAACGACGAGAAGCGGCTTGCCCGGGGTCGTTGCGATTTCGGGTGCAAGCGCACAGATGCCCATGCCGGTATCGACCAGCATGTCGATGTCGCTGCCGCGCACCAGCCAGATATTGGCGCGGCAATAGTCTGTCACGAACGGCTCGGTCAGCATCGTCGTGGTCGTGTCGACGATGCTTTTCGAAAACCAGCCGGGCCGGGATTTCACACGAACGGCCTGCCGATCTTGAAGCGGCCGGGCACCAGCCGCCTGAGATAGTCCATGCCCTTTTCGGACAGGTGGTTGACGTCTGGAAGCATGTAGTCGTCGGGCATGTGCCGGGTCTTGCCGGCGACATTGGCCAGCGGCACCAGCTTGAGCACGGTCTTGCCGCCCTCATATTTCAGCGCCACCGAGCCGCCGCCCTTGTCGGCCGCATCGATGGCAAACACGCCGGCGTCAAAAGCTTCCTGCGCGTCGACGGCGTTGACCGCGCCGATATAGCCGCGCGGCATGTAGCCGAGCGCATCGACACGGGCGCGCTTGCCCGGCAGGCCTTCGGCAAGCGCGTTTTCGAAGGCCCGGCTGAGATCGCTGCCAGACAGCTTGAGGTTGCCATGCGCGTCGCGTTCGAGCTTGTCGGCGGGCACGATGCTTTCGACCAGTGCCTTGCCGTCGGCGGTGCTGACGCCTTCGGAAACCGCAACGACGCAGCGACGATGGCGGGCAAGCGTCTCCTTCACCTCGTCGATGAAGCGCGGCACCGAAAAGGCGCGCTCCGGCACGTAGATCAAATGCGGCCCATCGGTGTCTTCGTCACGCCAGGCCGCGGCTGCGGCGGTCAGGAAGCCGGCGTGGCGGCCCATGACGATGCCGACATAGATGCCGGGCAGGGCGCGGAAATCGAGATCGACACTGAGGAAGGCACCGGCGACGAACTCGGCCGCCGAGATGAAGCCCGGCGTGTGGTCGTTTTCCTCAAGGTCGTTGTCGATGGTCTTGGGCGCGTGCACGAAAGCGATGCTGCCCTTGGCCGCTTCGGTCAGGATCTGCTGGGTGCCGGCGGTGTCGTTGCCGCCAATATAGATGAAGGCCTGCGCGTCGGCCTTCTTCAGGCCTTCAAGCACCAGGTCGCAATAGGCGGCATCGGGCTTGTCGCGCGTGCTGCCAAGCGCTGCACCGGGGGTCGCGGCAATGCGCAACAACTGTTCCTCTGCGATGTCGGTCAGGTCGACATAGTCGCCGTCGCGGATGCCGCGCACGCCATGGCGCGAACCGAGCACCCGCGCCTTGGGATGGCGCCGGCGGATTTCGAGCACCGCGCCCGCCATCGTCTGGTTGATCACCGCGGTCGGTCCGCCGCCTTGTGCAATCACGAATGTCGAGGGCATGGTCGTCCTCCCCAAGGGTGCCAGAATGGCCGCCAGCACGGCGCTGTTTTCCGGCACATTCGCCCTTCTGGCCAATGGACGCAATGGGAGATTGGGTTGGTTTGACGGAGATTCAATCGGTTTGGAAGGTTTCGAAAGGCGGGGCCGGCGCCGCAGGCACCGGCCAGATGCCGGTTAGCCGACGACGATCGGGGTCTTGCCGTTGACGCGGCTGTAGAGGTCGATGACGTCCTGGTTGATCATGCGCACGCAGCCCGACGACATCGCCTGGCCGATGGTCCACCATTCCGGCGAGCCATGGACGCGGTAGCCGGTGTCCTGGCCGTCCTTGTAGATGTAGAGCGCACGCGCCCCGAGCGGGTTGTCGAGGCCGCCGGGTTGGCCGCCGGCCCATTTGACCAGCTCCGGCTTGCGCGCGATCATTTCGCGCGGCGGTGTCCAGGTCGGCCATTTCTTGCCGTACTGGATATTGGCGCGGCCGTTCCACAAAAAGCCGTCGCGGCCGATGCCAACGCCGTAGCGTATGGCTTCGCCGCCGGGCTGGACCAGATAGAGGAAACGTTCCTGCAGCTTGACGACGATGGTGCCTGATACTTCGCCGGTCGGATCGACGACGATCTGGCGGCGGAATTTCGGGTCGACCTTGGCGAACGGGATTTCCGGCAGCTGGTAGCCTTCGTCGGCGAAGGACGCATACATCACATTGGGGCTGGTGACCTGCTTGTCGACGCTGATCTGCGGGCGGACCGAACCAGTGGCCATGTTGTCGAGACCCATCGCCGGCATCTCGAAATCCATGCTGCGGCTGCAGCCGGCGACAAGGCCGGCGGCACCAAGGCCGAACAGCACGTTGCGGCGCGACGCAAGTTTCGAAAGGTCGGACTTTTGAGCAGGCGATTTCGACACGGCACAATTCCACTCTACACGCGGGGCGGCCAGGCACCGGAGCGAACCCCGGCTGTGGATGAAATGCATTTTCACCATTCATGGTTGAAAAAGCATGAACGTCACATGCGACGCGTTAAGGGCTTTACATCGGCATGGAGCCGGAGCTTGATCCCGTTTTTCAAAGAGGGAGAGTTTGCATGTCGTTCGAAAGCTGGGCCGCCTTTGCCGCCGCATCCGCGGTGCTGCTGGTCATTCCGGGCCCAACGATCCTGCTTGTCGTGTCCTATGCGCTCGGCCAGGGCTGGCGCACGGCATTGCCGATGGCCGTCGGCGTCGCGCTGGGCGATTTCACCGCCATGACGTTGTCGATGCTCGGCATTGGCGCCCTGCTTGCCGCTTCGGCCACCGTCTTCACCATGCTCAAATGGATCGGTGCCGCCTACCTCATTTATCTCGGCATCAAGCTGTTCCGCGCCGGCGGGTCGCTCGATGCCAAGCCGCGTACCGATGCCGCCTCGGCGGTCAAGATGATGGCACATGCCTGGATCGTGACGGCGCTGAACCCCAAGAGCATCACCTTCTTCGTTGCCTTCCTGCCGCAGTTCCTCGACCGCAACGGCGATTTCTGGACCCAGATGCTGGTGTTCGAACTGACCTTCCTGACGCTCGCCTTCGCCAATGCCTTCGGTTACGCGCTGGTGGCGTCGCGGGCCCGCAGCGTGGTTTCCAATCCGCGCGCTATCCGCATCTTCAACCGCACCGGCGGCACGCTGCTGGTCGGGGCTGGCGTAGCCGTGGCCGTGCGCTCGGGCAGTTGAGGGCCCGTCATGGTGAAGGACGCGCTCGGGCTTGCGCTGAGCGGCGCTGATGAGGCGGCGGCCGCGCATTACCAGCGCGGGGTGAGCGAACTGCAGCGCTTCGTCGGCGATCCGGTCGGTTCCGCCGACAGGGCGATCGCGGCGGCGCCCGATTTCGTCATGGCGCATGTGCTGAAGGGCTGGCTCTACGGCCTGTCGACCGAACGCGAGGCGATGGCCGTGGCACGCGATTGCCACGCCGCCGCCCTTGGGCTTGCCGCTACCGCCCGCGAGAGGGCGCATGTCGCAGCGCTTGGCCGTCTCGCCGCCGGGCACTGGCACGAGGCAGGACATATCCTCGACCAGCTGACCTCAGAGCATCCGACCGATGCGCTGGCGCTGCAGGCCGGACACCAGATCGACTTCTTTACCGGCAACGCACCGAAGCTGCGCGACCGCATCGGCCGAGCATTGCCGGCGTGGAGCAAGGGTATGCCCGGCTACCACGCCATTTTGGGCATGCAGGCCTTCGGCTTCGAGGAGATGGGCGACTACGTCACGGCCGAGACGCTTGGCCGTGAGGCGGTAGCGCTCGAGCCGCGCGACGGCTGGGCTCAGCATGCGGTGGCGCATGTGATGGAGATGCAGAGCCGCCAACGCGACGGCATTGCCTGGATGCGCGGAAACAGCGATGCCTGGACGAAGGAGAGTTTTCTCCAGGTTCATAACTGGTGGCACCTGGCGCTGTTCTATTACGATCTCGGCGAGACCGATGAGGTGCTTGCGCTTTATGACGGGCCGATCTACGGCGCGCAGTCGAAGCTGGCGCTCAACATGGTCGATGCCTCGGCGATCCTGTGGCGACTCAATCTCGGCGGCGTCGATGTCGGCCGGCGCTGGGCCAGCCTTGCGGCGAACTGGGCGCCCAAGGCTGCCGCCGGCAACTACGCCTTCAACGATGCGCATGCGATGATGGCCTTTGTCGGTGCAGGTCTCGAAGCGCCGGCAAAAGCGATGCTCGATGCCCAGCGCGAGGCGATCGCCGGCGACGACGACAATGCCGCCTTCACCCGCGACGTCGGCCACCCCGTCACCTTGGCGATCAAGGCCTTTGGCGAAGGGCGCTATGACGAGACGGTGCGGCGGCTCGAACCTGTCAGGGCCATCGCCCACCGCTTCGGCGGCAGCCATGCCCAGCGCGACGTCATCGAACTGACGCTGATCGAGGCGGCTCTGCGCGACGGCAACGATGCGCTTGCCGTCAAGCTCGCCTCCGCGCGCAACCATGCGCGACCGGCTAGCCCGCTGTCGGGCCTGTTCGTGCAGCGAGCGACGCTTCTGGCGCATGGCTGAGCCGGCTGCCCCGGTTGTTTCAAGGCGTTCGATTTATTTTTTGCGAGTTCCGAAATAAATGTCGACCCAACCCCGGAATGTTTGCTAATAAGCAGCGTCCGTCGGAGGAACGGGCCGATGGCTTGGCCGTTTCAGCCTTTCTTGGCGATGAAGGCCGGGCAATGACGTGAGAGGATGGACGCTAGCCAGCGTCCGCATCGCTCATTCGGGAGGAATGGCATGTATCTCGGGCTCGATCTCGGCACGTCAGGCGTCAAGGCGCTGTTGATGGATGCCGAGCAGAAGATCATCGGTTCCGGCCACGGTGCGCTCGACGTCTCCAGGCCGCATCACGGCTGGTCCGAGCAGGACCCGGCCGACTGGATCCGCGCCACGGAAGAGGCGATCGCCGAGCTGATGGCTGCGCATCCTGGGGAAATCGCCGCCGTGCGCGGCATCGGCCTATCGGGCCAGATGCATGGCGCGACGCTGCTCGATGCCTCGGGCAAGGTGCTGCGACCCTGCATCCTGTGGAACGACACGCGCAGCTTTGCCGAGGCAGCCGGCCTCGACGCCGCCCCGCGCTTTCGCAAGATCACCGGCAACATCGTCTTTCCCGGCTTCACCGCGCCCAAGCTTGCCTGGGTGAAGGTCAACGAGCCCCAGATTTTCGCCAGGGTGGCGAAGGTGCTGCTGCCCAAGGATTATCTCCGGCTGTGGCTGGCCGGCGAATACATCTCCGAAATGTCCGACGCCGCCGGCACCTCATGGCTCGACGTCGCGGCACGACGCTGGTCGCCGGAACTGCTTGCTGCCACTGACCTCGATGAAGTGCACATGCCGCATCTTGTCGAAGGCACCGAACAAGCCGGCCGCCTGCGCGGCGAACTGGCCGCCAAATGGGGCATGGGACAGGGTGTGGTGATTTCAGGCGGCGCCGGCGACAATGCCGCGTCCGCCTGCGGCATGGGCACGGTCACGCCAGGTGCGGCCTTCGTGTCGCTCGGCACCTCGGGCGTTTTGTTTGCCGCCAATGGCGCTTACCTGCCCAACCCTGGAAGTGCCGTACACACCTTCTGTCATGCCTTGCCCAATGCCTGGCACCAGATGGGTGTGATCCTGTCGGCGACAGATTCGCTCAACTGGCTGAGCAACATCACGGGCAAGGATGCAGCCGAACTCACCGGCGAACTCGGCGACGAATTGCGCCCGCCGTCCGGCGTGAGCTTCCTGCCTTTTCTCTCGGGCGAACGCACCCCGCACAACGACGCCGCGATCCGCGGCTCCTTCACCGGCCTTGCCCATGAGATCGACCGCGCCGGGCTGACGCAAGCGGTGCTTGAAGGCGTCGCCTTCGCCTTCCGCGACAGCCTGGAAGCGCTTGCCACGGCCGGAACGACGCTGACGCGCGTCACCGCCATCGGCGGCGGTTCGCGTTCGCGCTACTGGCTGCAGGCGATCGCGACAGCGCTTGGGCTGCCGGTCGACATTCCCGCCGATGGCGATTTCGGTGCCGCCTTCGGTGCCGCGCGGCTCGGCCTCATCGCCGCCGAAGGGGCCGACCCGCATCAGGTCTGCACGCCGCCCGCTACGGCCGAAACGATCGAGCCGGTGGCAGCACTGGCCAGCGCCTATGACGAGGCCTACCAGCGCTATCGCAAGCTCTATCCGGCGATCCGGGGAGCGATGTGAACGCCGCCCCAACCAGCTCAGCCCGGCACCTTGTCGAGGAAGCCGGTGATAATGCTCAGGCGCCCGTCCTTGATGATGGCGAAGTCGGAGCCTTCGATCACGGCCTCCGTGCCATCGGGACCAAGGCCCCAGGAAAAGCGGATGTTGTCGCCGAAGCCGTCGACCTTGCCCTTGAGCTTGAAACGGAAGCCGGGGAACTGGCCGTGCACGCCTGCAATCAGCGCGTCGATGCCGTCGTGGCCGTCGCCCTGCATGATCGGGTCGCGATAGGACACGCCCGTGGTGAAGGCTGCCTCGACCAGCGCCTTGCGGGCGGTCGCGTCGGTCTCGTTCCAGGCCGCGATGTAGGCCTCGGTGATGGCGTTGTAGTCGGTCATTTCTGCTCTCCATCCGTTGCGTCTTGGTTGACGCGACCCTTGTCGCAGCAGTGCCGACTGGAACCAATTACGCCTGAGGTAATCGAATTCGGAAATTGGTCGACCGCCCTGTCGGCGACGGCAAAGCGTACTCACTGAAAGGAGTTCTGCTATGAGCACCGGCTATTTCGGCGACATCAAGCCCGTCCGCTACGAAGGCCCCGACAGCACCGACCCGCTGGCCTACCGTCACTACAATGCCGACGAGGTGGTGCTCGGCAAGCGGCTGGAAGACCATCTGCGCTTTGCCGTCGCCTACTGGCACAGCTTTGCCTGGCCGGGCGGCGACCCGTTCGGCGGCCAGACCTTCGAGCGGCCCTGGTTTGGAAAGACGGGGTTTGGTGAAACCATGGAGAACGCCAGGCTGAAGGCCGACGTCGCCTTCGAGCTGTTTTCGCTGCTCGGCGTTCCCTATTACTGTTTCCACGATGCCGACGTGCGGCCCGAGGGTGCCAACTTCGCCGAAAGTGCTGCGCGCCTCGACGAGATCGCCGACTATTTCGAAGCCAAGATGGCCAAGACAGGCGTCAAGCTTTTGTGGGGCACGGCGAACCTGTTCTCCAATCGCCGCTTCATGGCGGGTGCAGCGACCAATCCCGATCCCGATGTCTTTGCCTATGCGGCGGCGACGGTGAAGCATTGCATGGATGTCACCAGGCGGCTCAAGGGCGAGAACTATGTGCTGTGGGGCGGCCGCGAGGGTTATGAGACGCTGCTCAATACCGACATGGGCCGCGAACTCGACCAGCTAGGCCGCTTCCTCAACCTCGTCGTCGACTACAAGTACAAATGCGGCTTCACCGGCGCCATCCTGATCGAGCCGAAGCCGCAGGAGCCGACCAAGCACCAGTATGATTACGACGTTGCCACCGTCTATGGCTTCCTCAGGAAGTACGGGCTGGAGAACGAGGTGAAGGTCAATATCGAGCAGGGCCACGCGATCCTGGCCGGCCATTCCTTTGAGCACGAGCTGGCGACCGCCAACGCGCTCGGCATCTTCGGTTCCATCGACATGAACCGCAACGACTACCAGTCGGGCTGGGACACCGACCAGTTCCCCAACAACGTGCCCGAGATGGCGCTGGCCTACTACCAGGTGCTCGCCGGCGGCGGCTTCAAATCAGGCGGCACCAATTTCGACGCCAAGCTGCGCCGCCAGTCGCTCGATCCCGAAGACCTGCTGGTTGCCCATATCGGCGGCATGGACGCCTGCGCGCGCGGCCTCAAGGCGGCGGCGAAGATGATCGAGGACAAGGCGCTGTCGGGTCCGCTCGAGGCACGTTACGCCGGCTGGAACACGGCCGAGGCCAAGGCGATGCTTTCGGGCGAGCGTACGCTCGAACAGATCGCCACGCGCGTGGTCAGCGACGCCATCGAGCCGCAGCCGAAGTCGGGGCGGCAGGAATATCTGGAAAACGTCGTCAACCGCTACGTCTGACGGGCATTTCGACAAGAACGAATGGCTCTGACCCCTCGGGCTGGCGCCATTTTTTGTCCGCGCTGTCCGATGCCCAGATGCGGGGGTGCTGCTAGAGCGGCGCCTCAAGAGCAGGAGCCACAGCATGGACAAGCGCAACATTTCGGTGCGACCGGCGAAAACAGAGGACTTCGCCGCGGTGAAGCAGGTACTGGCCAATACGTTCGAAAGCACCTGGCGGCCGGAGATCACCGAAGCGGCTGCCGAACGCTACCTTTCGTCCGGTGTCGGCGGCCGTTATGTCGATGAAAACGGCCTTGCCTTCTGGGTGGCGGAGGTCGACGGCCAGGTCGCCGGCATGGTCCATTGGAGCGGCGACTTCATCGAAGCCCTGCACGTCTGCGGCCAATTCCAGCGCCTCGGCCTCGGCAGGTTGCTGCTGGCGCGGGCCGAACAGGAGATCGGCAAGGCCGGCTTGCCGAAAGTGCGGCTCGAAACCGATACGTTCAACCAGCAGAGCCAGGCGTTCTACCGCGCGCTCGGTTATGTCGAGACGGCACGGTATCCCGACGAGGAGTGGGACAGCGGGCTGACCACGGTGCTGTTTGAAAAGCCGCTTGGTCGCCAACCC
This sequence comes from Aminobacter carboxidus, assembly GCF_014863355.1. Taxonomy (GTDB): domain Bacteria; phylum Pseudomonadota; class Alphaproteobacteria; order Rhizobiales; family Rhizobiaceae; genus Aminobacter; species Aminobacter carboxidus. The sequence continues at coordinate 9,318 of NZ_JACZEP010000009.1, forward strand.
TGACAGCACAGGAATCGCATGGGTTGAGCCACGGATACATCTGCACGCCTGCCCCTGAATTGCCTCTTTCTCGCCCTCAAGACGCCAGTCGAATCAGCGACTTACCGCGCCATGAGACCGGAACAACAGACTTTCACTGGATATAGCCACGAACCGGCGATCGACGCCCTGCTGAACAAATCAGAGGCCGGTTCGATCGTCGACCGGCTGATGGCGCTGCCGCCGTCGCTGGAGCCGGAACTTTCCGACGAATGGACCCGGGCGGTTGCGTCGCGCCTTGAGGCCATATTGGCCCAGAGCATGCGTTCGCGCATCGACGGCGTGGTCAATCAGGCGGCCTGATCCCGACAGCGTGGTTTGACGAACCAAAGGCGGTCGGCCATCCTCCTTGCATGATACGCGCGGTGCTGCTCGATCTCTCGGGCGTCGTCTATGATGGCGACACGCCGATACCAGGCGCGGTCGCGGCCATCGCCCGGCTGCGCGGCGAGGGCCTGCCGATCCGCTTCGTCTCCAACACGACACGGTCGCCGCAGCGGGCGATCTCTGCGCAACTGGCGAGCCTCGGCGTTGCCGTCGATGGTGACGAATTGTTCACGCCGGCGCGCGCGGCTGTCGACTGGCTCGTCCGTGAAGGCTGCGTGCCGCAGCTTCTGGTCCATCCCGACCTCGTGCCCGAATTCGCCGGCAACAAGTTCGGCGCGCGAAAGGCGGTGGTGGTCGGCGATGCCGCCGACGCCTTCACCTATGCGGCGCTAAACGCCGCCTTTCGCCAGCTCATCGACGGCGCCGAGTTTCTCGCGCTTGCGGTCAACCGCACCTTTAGGGATGCCGATGGCGGGCTCAGCCTTGATGCCGGCGCCTTCGTCACAGCGCTCGAATTCGCCGCCGGCAAGCAGGCGACGGTGCTGGGCAAGCCCGCGCGGAACTTCTTCCATGCCGCATTAGCCGGGCTGGACTGCCAGCCGGGGCAGGCGGTGATGGTTGGCGACGACGCCGAAAGCGACGTCGCCGGTGCGTTGCGGGCAGGACTTGGCGGCGGGCTTCTGGTGCGGACGGGGAAATATCGCGCCGGTGACGAAAGCCGCCACGCACCGCATCCGAGCGCTGTCGTCGACGATCTCACCGCAGCGGTCGACTGGATCCTGGCCCATCGCGGCTAGCCCCGACGCATCCTGACCGGCGGCGTGCCGAAGGCATGCGAAAAGCTGCGCGAAAAGGCAGCGGCTGAAGAAAAGCCGGTCCGCTCGGCGACGTCGGCCATGCTGACGCGGGTGTCGACAACCAGCCGGCGCGCGGCGTTCAATCTGAGCCTGAGATAGTAGGCACCAGGGGTTTCGCCGATCGAGGCGCGGAAGATGCTTTCGAGCGTGCGTGCGGTCACGCCGGCACGTCTGGCGATCGCTGCGATGGTCAGCGGCTGGTCGACATGCGCTTCCATCAGCCTGATCGCCTGGGCAAGGCGTGGGTCGTAACCGTCGAGCCGGCCGAGCGAGACCAAGGGCTGCGCGTCGGTCGCGGCGCGCGACTGGTCGTAGATGAAGACGCTGGCGACATCGAGGGCGGTGGCCATGCCAAGGCGCGAGCGCACCAGATGCAGCATCAGGTCGAAGGTCGGGGCGGCACCGCCCGAGGTGAAGACCGGGCCGTCGATGATGTAGCGGTCGGGGCGGACCTCGACCTCGGGGAAGGTTGCGGCGAAATCCTCCATGTCCTCCCAGTGCGTGGTGGCCGTGCGGCCCTCAAGCAGCCCGGCGCGGGCGACCAGCCAGGTGCCGGCCTCGATGCCGCCGGCAGCGCGGGCCTGGCGGGCACAGCGCCTGATGCCGCCGAGCAGCTTCGATGTGGTGTAGCCCTGCGTGCCGAAGCCGGCGATGACCATCAGCACGTCGCATGGTGCGTCGGGGTCGAAGGCGCCCGACACCGCCACCGGCAGGCCGCAAGTGGTGATCGCCGGCTCGCCGGTGGCGGACACCAGCCGGTAGTCGAACAGCGTTTCGCCTGAAATGCGGTTGGCGGCGCGCAGCGGGTCGACGGTCGAGGCGACGCACATGATCGACGCGCCGGAGAACACCAGCATCGTCACCTTGAGCGGTGAGCGGTCCTCGCGAAAGATTGTCGGCTTTTCGCTTTTTGCCATTTGTATTTCGTAAAACGCAAAACAAATCGAGGCAAGCGGCGCGATGATCCCTAACGCATCGGCCCGAAAATCGGCACCGATTTTCGGTAAGCACGATGCGTAGGTTCAAAGTGTTAGAGCGTCCTTGCGCGTCCGAATGGACGCGCGGCGCTCCAAGTTTCGTATGGGAGGAACTGCGATGCCGCTCGAAATGAACCGCGAGGTTTTCATTACCTGTGCCGTGACCGGGTCCGGCGGCACGCAGGATCGCAGCCGCCTGGTGCCGCGTTCGCCCAAGGAGATTGCCGACTCGGCCATCGAGGCGGCCAAGGCGGGGGCGGCGATCGTCCACTGCCATGTCCGCGACCCCGAGACCGGCAAGCCGCGCCGCGACATCCATCTTTACCGCGAGGTGACCGAGCGCATCCGCGAGGCCGATGTCGACGTGGTGCTGAACCTGACCGCCGGCATGGGCGGCGACATGGTGTTCGGCGGCGTCGAGGCGCCGCTGCCGCTGAAGCAAGCCGGCACCGACATGGGCGGCGCCACCAACCGTGTCGAGCATGTGCGCCAGTGCCTGCCGGAGATCTGTACGCTCGACTGCGGCACGATGAACTTCGCCGAGGCCGACTATGTCATGACCAACACGCCGGGCATGCTGCGCGCCATGGGCGGCATGATGACCGCGATGGGCGTGAAGCCCGAGATCGAGGCCTTCGACACCGGCCATCTGTGGTTTGCCAAGCAACTGGTGGAGGAGGGTGTGCTTGCGCCCGACGCGCTGGTGCAGCTGTGCATGGGGGTGCCGTGGGGCGCGCCCGACGACCTCAACACCTTCATGGCGATGGTCAACAATGTGCCGAAGAGCTGGACCTTCTCGGCCTTCTCGCTCGGCCGCAACCAGATGGCTTATGCGGCGGCGGCGGTGCTTGCCGGCGGCAATGTGCGCGTCGGCCTCGAGGACAATCTCTGGCTCGACAAGGGCGTGCTCGCCACCAACGCGCAGCTGGTCGAAAAGGCCGTCACCGTCGTCGAGACGCTCGGCGCCCGGGTCATCGGACCCGAAGAGGTGCGCAAGAAGCTCAACCTCGTCAAGCGCGCGCCGCTGGCGGTGTAACGAGATTTTCAAAACGCCGGGAGGGTTTTGTGATGAACACTATTTCAAAGGCAGCCGCCATTGGCGGCGGGGTTATCGGCGCGGGCTGGGTGGCGCGGCTGCTGCTGAACGGCATCGACGTTGCGATCTTCGATCCAGATCCGGAAGCTTCGCGCAAGGTCGGTGAAGTGATGAAGGGGGCGCGCCGCGCCTACAAGCAGATGCTGCCGGGCGGCCTGCCCAAGGAAGGCAAGCTGACCTTTGCCAAGACCATCGCCGAAGCGGTGGCCGATGCCGACTTCATCCAGGAAAGCGTGCCCGAACGGCTCGACCTCAAGCACAAGGTGCTGGCCGAGATCGATCTTCATGCGCCGGCCAATGCCATCATCGGTTCGTCCACTTCGGGCATCAAGCCGTCTGACATGCAGGTGGCGATGAAGAAGCATCCTGAAAGGCTGGTCGTCGGCCATCCGTTCAACCCGGTCTACCTGTTGCCGATCGTCGAGATCGTCGGTGGCGCGCAGACCTTCCCCGAAGCCATCGAGGTCGCCAAGGAGATCTATTCGTCGATCGGCATGAAGCCTGTGGTTATCCGTAAGGAGATCGAGGCATTCGTCGGCGACCGCCTGCTCGAGGCGGCATGGCGCGAGGCGCTGTGGCTGATCAAGGACGGCATCTGCTCGGTCGAGGAACTCGACGACATCATGCGCTACGGCTTTGGCCTGCGCTGGGCCCAGATGGGCATGTTCCAGGTCTATCGCGTCGCCGGCGGCGAGGCCGGCATGCGCCACTTCATGGCGCAGTTCGGGCCCTGCCTGAAATGGCCGTGGACCAAGCTGATGGACGTGCCGGAGTTCAATGACGAGCTTGTCGACCTGATCGCCACCCAGTCGGACGAGCAGTCCGACAAATGGTCGATCCGCGAGCTCGAAAAGATCCGCGACGACAATCTGGTCGCGATCATGGATGCGCTGTCGAAGCAGAACAAGGGCAAGGGCTGGGGCGCTGGTGCGCTCTACAAGGACTACACGAAACAACTTGCCGCCCAGGCCAAGCCAAAGGTGTCGAAGGCCGCAGAAAAAGCCAAGGCGAGCAAGCCGGTGAAGAAGGCTCCGAAAAAGGCTTCGGCGAAAAAGAAGGGCTAGCGACATGCATTTCGGTCTGTCCGAGGAACAACAGCTGATCGTCGACACGACGCGCGCCTTTGTCGAAAAAGAGCTCTATCCGCATGAACTGGAGGTCGAACGCACTGGCCACCTGCGCCGCGAGCTGATCGAGGAAATCAAGGCAAAGGCGATATCAGCCGGGCTCTACGCCGCCAACATGCCGGCCGATGTCGGCGGCGCCGGGCTCGATACGCTGACCTGGCTGCTCTACGAAAAGGAGCTCGGCCGCGCCAACTACGCACTGCACTGGACCTGCGTGGCGCGGCCGTCGAACATCCTGCTCGCCGGCACGCCGGAGCAGCGCGAGAAGTATCTGTTTCCCTGCATCCGCGGCGAAAAGTCGGACTGCCTTGCCATGACCGAGCCGGGGGCGGGTTCCGACCTGCGCGGCATGAAAGCGTCTGCTGTCCAGGATGGCAGCGACTGGGTGCTCAACGGCACCAAGCATTTCATCTCCCACGCCGACATCGCCGACTTCGCCATCGTCTTCATGGCGTCGGGCGAGGAAGAGTCAGCACGCGGCAAGCGCAAGAAGATCACCGCGTTTTTCGTCGACAAGGGTACGCCGGGATTCACCGTGCGCGACGGCTACCGCAACGTTTCGCATCGCGGCTACACCAATTCGGTGCTGGAGTTCGACGACTGCCGGCTGCCGGCAAGCCAGGTTCTTGGCGACGTGCACAAGGGCTTCGAGGTTGCCAACAGCTGGCTCGGCGCCACCCGCCTGCAGGTCGGCGCGACCTGCCTCGGCCGTGCCGAACGCGCGCTTGGCCACGCTATCGACTATGCCGCGCAGCGCCAGCAGTTCGGCCAGCAGATCGGCAAATTCCAGGGCGTGTCGTTCAAGCTCGCCGACATGGCAACCGAGCTCAAGGCGGCCGAGCTGATGGTGATGGAGGCCGGCTGGAAATACGACCAGGGCACCGTCACCGACCAGGACATGGCGATGGCCAAGCTCAAGGCCACCGAGATGCTGGCCTTCGTCGCCGACGAGGCGATCCAGATCCATGGCGGCATGGGCCTGATGGACGACCTGCCGCTGGAGCGCATCTGGCGCGATGCCCGTGTCGAACGCATCTGGGAAGGCACCTCGGAAATCCAGCGCCACATCATTTCACGCGCGCTTTTGAGAGCGGTGGGCGGATGAGTGTTTCGGTCACTGGTTCGACCCTCCCCCTTGTGGGGAGGGTGGCCCGCAGGGCCGGGTGGGGGTGAAAATGTCTGGCTCGACTTCTGACACCCCCACCCCGACGCTGCGCGTCGACCCTCCCCACAAGGGGGAGGGTAAAGGCCGTCTCGAACGCCTGCTGCGCCCCAAATCCATCGCCGTGTTCGGCGGTTCGCAGGCGGCGGCCGTGGTCAGGCAATGCCTGAAGATGGGTTTTGCCGGCGATATCTGGCCGGTGCATCCAACAAAAGCCGAGGTCGAAGGCATAAGAACCTTCCGCTCGGTGGCCGAACTGCCGGCAGCCCCCGATGCCGCCTTTGTCGGTGTCAACCGCTTCCTGACCATCGAGGTGATCGCAGCGCTTGCCGAGCGCGGGGCGGGCGGGGCGATCTGCTTTGCCTCTGGTTTCCTCGAAGCCGGCAATGACGATGCCGATGGCGAGCGGCTGCAAGGCGAGCTGGTGGCGGCGGCCGGCGACATGCCGGTGATCGGGCCCAATTGCTATGGCCTGATCAACTATGCCGACGGTGCGCTGTTGTGGCCGGACCAGCATGGCGGCCAGCGGCTGGCGCAAGGTGCGCGCGGCGTCGCCATCATCACCCAGTCGTCCAACATCGCCTGCAACCTGACCATGCAGAAGCGCGGCCTGCCGGTGGCGTTCCTGATGACGGCCGGAAACCAGGCGCAGACCGGCCTGTCCGAGATGGCGCTGGGCCTGATCGAGGACGAGCGCGTCTCCTGCCTCGGCCTGCATATCGAAGGTTTCGACAAGGTCGACGGCTTCGAGAAACTGGCCAAGCGGGCGCGCGAACTCGGCAAGCCGATCGTCGCCATGAAGGTCGGCCGCTCCGAGCAGGCGCGCAAGGCGACGATCTCGCACACGGCGTCGCTGGCTGGCTCGGATGCCGCCTCCGATGCCTTCCTCAAACGTTTGGGCATTGCCCGTGTCGACACCATCCCCTCGCTGCTCGAGACGCTGAAGCTTTTGCATACAGTCGGTCCGCTGCGGGGCTTCACGCTGTCGTCGATGAGCTGTTCGGGCGGCGAGGCCTCCGTCATGGCCGACAGCGCCGAAGGCCGGCGGCTGCGTTTCCCGACGCTGACGCCCGAGCACTATGCGAGGATAAAATCGACGCTCAGTGCCTTTGTGGCGGTCGCCAATCCGCTCGACTACCACACCTTCATCTGGAACGACGAACCGGCGATGACCGCCACTTTCACCGCCATGGCATCAGGCGGTTTCGACCTCAACATGCTGGTGCTCGATTTCCCGCGTAACGACCGCTGCTCGGATGCCGACTGGTGGCCGACCGTCAGCGCCTTCGAGGCCGCACTCAAGGCCAATGGCGCGTCTGGTGCGGTGGTGGCATCGATGTCGGAGAACCTGACCGAAGAACACGCCGCCGATCTCTTCGCGCGCGGCATCGTGCCGTTGCAGGGCATAGCGGAGGCGTTGGACGCGGCGGAGGCTGCGGCATTCATTGGCGAGACGTGGGCGCGGCCGGTTGCGGCGGCGGTGGGGCGTGACACTGATGCACCCCGCTCCGGCAATAGGCCACAGGGGGGCAAGGCGACGCTCGACGAAGCCGCAGCCAAATCCCTGCTGCGCGACGCCGGCCTCACCGTGCCGGCCGGCCGTCGCGCCGCAAGCGTTGCCGAGGCCATAGCTGTGGCGGAGGCGCTGGGCTATCCCGTCGCGCTCAAGGCGCTGGGCGTCGCCCACAAGAGCGAACTCGGTGCCGTCAGGCTCAACCTGCGGAGCGGCGAGGAGGTTGTCACAGCCGCGGCCGACCTGTTGCCGCTCGGCTCCGGCCTCTATGTCGAAAAGATGGTCCCGGGCGGCGTGGCCGAGCTGATCGTCGGTGTCACCAGCGATCCGCTGTTCGGACCGGTCATGACCATCGGCAGCGGCGGCGTGCTGGTCGAATTGCTCAAGGACAGCGCCACGCTGCTGCTGCCCGTCGCGCGCAGCGAGGTCGAGGCGGCGCTCAAGGGGCTGAAGATGTATCCGTTGCTCCAAGGCTATCGCGGCCGCGCCAGGGCGGATGTCGATGCCGCGGTCGATGCGATCATCGCCATATCAGACTTTGCGTCGCATCATGCCGACGCAATCGAGGAACTCGATATCAATCCGCTGATCGTCTGCGGCGAAGGGCAGGGCGCCTGGATCGCCGATGCGCTGCTGGTAACGGCCTAGAGGGAGAGAAAAATGTCCGACGTCGTGAAAACCCGCCGCGAAGGCGCGATCCTCGAGGTTACCCTCGACCGGCCCAAGGCCAATGCCATCGACCTCGCCACGTCGCGGCTCCTGGGCGAGACCTTCAAGGCCTTCCGCGACGATGGCGGCCTGCGCGTCGCCATTGTCAAAACCGCTGGGGAGAAGTTCTTCTCGGCCGGCTGGGACCTCAAGGCTGCCGCCAATGGCGATGCGGTTGACGGCGATTACGGCGTCGGCGGTTTTGGCGGGTTGCAGGAACTGCGCGACCTCAACAAGCCTGTCATCGCCTGCGTCAACGGCATGGCTGTGGGTGGCGGCTTCGAGCTGGCGCTGTCCTGCGACCTGATCTACGCCTCCGAGCATTCGAGCTTTGCCTTGCCGGAGATCAAGGCCGGCACGCTTGCCGACGCTGCCACCATCAAGCTGCCCAAGCGCATTCCCTACCATGTGGCGATGGACCTTCTGCTCACCGGGCGCTGGATGGACGTGGCCGAGGCGCATCGCTGGGGCCTGGTCAACGAGGTGCTGCCGACTGACAAGCTCGAGGATCGTGTCTGGGAGGTCGCTCGACTGCTCGCCGGCGGCCCGCCGCTGGTCTTCGCCGCGATCAAGGAAGTGGCGCGCGCCGCCGAGGTGATGGGCTTCCAGGAAACGATGAACCGCATCACCAAGCGGCAATTCCCGACTGTCGACGAACTCTACGCCTCGGAGGACAATCTCGAAGGCTTCAAGGCGTTCGCCGAAAAGCGCGATCCGGTGTGGAAGGGGAAGTAGGTTCGTACAGCAGGGTGGCTACCCTCCCCTTGTGGGGAGGGTCCGACCGAAGGTCGGGGGTGGGGGTGTCTGGGTGCGACGTGAGGACCCCCAACCCCGCTCCGCTGGGAGGGTAAGGGAGAGCCAATGACCGACTACACAAAGCTCATCGACGCCGAGACCTGGGCCTTCATCGAGCGGACCAATTCCTACTATCCGCCTGATACCATCGACTACACGATCGCCCAGCAGCGCGAAATCTACGACCGCATGTGCGGCGAGTTCTTCGCCGGTTACCCTGAGGGCGTGTCGGCCGAAACGACTGCCATCGTGGCGCCAGGGCGCGACGTGCCGATCCGCGTCTATCGCCTCGCCGGCAAGGCGCCGGAGGCGGTGATGGTCTATTTCCACGGTGGCGGCTTCATCCTTGGCGGGCTCGAAAGCCATGACGACGTTTGTGCCGAACTGTGCGGCCGCACCGGCTACGAGGTGGTTTCGGTCGACTACCGGCTGGCGCCCGAGCACAAGCATCCGGCTGCCTTCGATGATGCCATGGTCGCTTTCGAATGGGCGGTGGCGAGATACAGCCAGCCCATCATGCTTGCCGGCGACAGCGCCGGCGGCAACATCGCGGCTGCCGCCAGCCACGCGACGCGCGGGCACGCCAGGCGTCCGGTCGGGCAATTGCTGGTCTATCCCGGCCTTGGCGGCGACCGCAGCCAAGGCTCCTATGTCAGCCACGCCGAGGCGCCGATGCTGACTATGCGCGATCTCGAATTCTACAAGCACATCCGCAGCGGCGGCGAGGACCGCACCGGCGACATCACGCTGTCGCCGCTTGCCGACGCCGACTTCGCCAATCTGCCGCCGACCGTCGTCATCACGGCCGAATGCGACCCGCTGTCGTCAGACGGCGAGGCCTATGGCGAGAGCATCGTCGCCGCAGGCGGCAAGGCCTTCTGGTTCGAAGAGCCAGGCCTTGTGCATGGCTACCTGCGCGCCCGCCACACTGTCACCCGCGCCCGCCAAAGCTTCACCCGCATCGCCGATGCGGCGGCTGTGCTGGGGCGGGGCGAGTGGGTGTGGTGACGCCTAGAAGTTAGTGTCGCGTTCCTTCGCACCACCCTCTGGCCGGGAGGCCAGAGAGGGGTGCGAAGGAGCGCGCCGTTGATAATCTAGCGCTCCAAACCCTCAATTCCCGGCACTCGCCATCCTGCGTCCGCTGATCGCCTTTTCCAGCCAGCCGATCTCCATTTCCGGCACCGACGACAGCAACAGGTCGGTGTAGGCATCGAAAGGCGGCTTCAGCACCTGCGACTTCGGCCCGTAGCGCACGACTTCGCCGCGATACATGACGGCGATGGAATCGGCGATCGACTTCACCGTAGCGAGGTCGTGGGTGATGAACAGATAGGCGACGCCTTCCTCGGCCTGCAGCCCGAGCAACAGCTTGAGGATGCCGTTGGCGACCAGCGGGTCGAGCGCGCTCGTCACCTCGTCGCAGATGATCAGCTTCGGCTTGGCGGCGAGCGCACGCGCGATGCAGACACGCTGCTTCTGGCCGCCGGAGAGTTCCGCCGGGTAACGGTCGACAAAACCGCGTCCCATCTCGATCTTGTCGAGCAGTTCGGCGACGCGCGCGTCGCGTTCCTTGCCGCCCATGCCGAAATAGAACTCCAATGGCCGGCCGATGATCGTGCCCACGGTCTGGCGCGGGTTCATCGCCACGTCGGCCATCTGGTAGATCATCTGCAATTCGCGCAGGTCGTCGCGGCTGCGGTCGGCCAAGCGGTTGGCGAGCGTTCGCCCGGCAAAAGTGATGCTGCCCTGCTCGGGCGGCAAAAGCCCTGTTATGGCGCGTGCCAGCGTCGACTTGCCCGAGCCGGATTCACCGACCACGGCCAGCGTCTGGCCGGGCAGGATGTCGACCGAGACGTTCTTCAGCACCTTGATCTTGCCGCCGGCATAGGCCGCGGTGATGTTCCGCACCGACAGGAACGGGCTTGCGTCAGGTTTTTTTTCCTCATGTGCGATCTCATGCACCGAGACCAGTGCCGAGGTGTATTCCTGGCGCGGCTCCTTGATGATCTGGCGCGTGCCGCCCCATTCGACCAGCTTGCCGTGCCTCAGCACCATGATCTCGTCGGAGACCTGGGCGACAACGGCAAGGTCGTGGCTGATGTAAAGCGCTGCCACACCTGTATCGCGGATCGCCTCCTTGATGGCGGCAAGCACGTCGATCTGGGTGGTCACGTCGAGTGCTGTGGTCGGCTCGTCAAAGACGATCAGGTCGGGCTCGGAGCACAGCGCCATCGCCGTCATGACGCGCTGCAGCTGCCCGCCCGAGACCTGGTGGGGAAAACGCTGGCCGATGTTTTCAGGGTCGGGAAGGCTGAGTTTCCTGAACAGCGCCACCGCCCGCTTTTCCGCCTCGGCCCGGTTCGCCACGCCGTGCAGGATCGAGGCCTCGACGACCTGGTCCATCAGCCGGTGCGCCGGGTTGAAGGCGGCGGCGGCCGATTGCGCGACGTAACAGACCTCGCGGCCGCGCAGGGCGCGGATGCCTTGCGTGCCGCCCTTGCGGATGTCGCGGCCGTTGAGGATGATCTCGCCGCCGGTGATCTTCACCCCGCCGCGGCCATAGGCCATCGACGACAGGCCGATGGTCGACTTGCCAGCCCCGGACTCGCCAATCAGGCCGAGCACCTTGCCCTTGTTCAGCGTCAGCGACACGTCTTGCACCAGCGTGATCGTGCGTGGCGCTTCGCCTGGCGGATAGACCTTGGCCTCGATCCTGAGATTGCGGATGTCGAGCAGCAGGTCGGAGCTATCAGCTTGTGTCTTAGCCATTGCCGCGCCCTCCCTTGAGATCGGTGGTGCGGTTGAGCACCCAGTCGGCGACGAGATTGACGGAGATGGCGAGTGCGGCAATCGCCGCCGCCGGGATCAGGGCTGCCGGAATGCCGAAGACGATGCCGTCCTTGTTTTCCTTGACCATGCCGCCCCAGTCGGCGTCGGGCGGCTGCACGCCGAGGCCGAGGAATGACAGTGCCGACAAAAACAGCACGGCATAGATGAAGCGCAGGCCGAGTTCGGAGATCAGCGGCGACAGCGCGTTGGGCAGGATCTCGCGGAAGATGATCCAGCCATTGCCTTCGCCACGCAGCTTGGCCGCTTCGACGAAGTCCATGACGTTGATGTCGACGGCGACCGCCCGCGACAGGCGGTAGACGCGGGTGGCATCGAGGATGCCCATGACCAGGATCAAGGTGAGCAGCGTCGATGGCAGCACTGACAGCACCACCAGCGCGAAGATCAGCGTCGGGATCGCCATCAACAGATCGACGAAGCGCGACATGCCGGTGTCGAGCCAGCCGCCGACGACGGCGGCCGTGAAACCGAGGATCGCGCCGAGCGAGAACGACAATGCTGTTGCCATCACGGCGATGAAGATCGTCGTGCGGGCGCCGAAGATCATGCGCGAGAGCAGGTCGCGGCCGAGATTGTCGGTGCCGAGCAGGAATTGCGACGACATCGGTGCCCAGACGTCGCCGACGATTTCGCCGAGGCCGTAGGGCGCGATCAGCGGCGCGAAGATCGCCGTGATCAAAAACAGCGCCGTCAGGATCAGGCCGATCGCAGCGCCAAGGGGGATATGTTTCAGATCGAGCATGGCGCGCCTCTCACTTCGGATGCCGGAGGCGTGGATTGGCAACGATGGCGGCAATGTCGGCGATGATGTTGAGGCCGATATAGACGGCCGCGAAGATCAGCCCGACCGCCTGCACCACCGGCACATCGCGCTTGGCGACATGGTCGACGAGATATTGGCCCATGCCCGGGTAGACGAAGATCACCTCGATGACGACGACGCCGACGATGAGGAAGGCGAGGTTGAGCATGACGACGTTGATCACAGGGGCGATCGCATTGGGGAAGGCGTGCTTGCGGATGATCTCGAAGGGCGACAGGCCCTTGAGCTCGGCGGTCTCGATATAGGCGGACTGCATGACGTTGAGTATCGCCGCACGCGTCATGCGCATCATGTGGGCCAGCACCACCAGCGTCAGGGCCGTTGCCGGCAGGGCGATCGCCCGCATCCGCTCGAGGAACGGCATGCCGTCATAGACGGTGGAGATGCCGGGGAAGATCTGCCACTTCACCGCGAAGAAATAGACGAGCAGGTAGCCGACGAAGAACTCCGGCAGCGAGGTCGATGCCAGCGCCAGGCCGGAGATGGTCTTGTCGATCCAGCCGTTGCGGTAGCGCACGGCGAGCAGGCCGAGGATGATCGCCAGCGGTATCGACACGATCGCCGCCCAGAAGGCGAGGAACAGCGTGTTCCAAAGCCTGCCGCCAATGGCGGTGGCAATGTCCTGCCGGCTCGACAGAGCGGTGCCGAGATCGCCGGTCAGGACGCCGCCAAGCCAGCGGAAATACCTGACATAGGCCGGCGCATTGAGGCCGAGTTCCTCACGCAAATTGGCCAGCGCCTGCGGCGTGGCCGACTGGCCGAGAATGGATTGGGCGACGTCGCCGGGCAGGATCTGGGTGCCGGCGAAGATCAGGACCGAAACGGCCAGGAGCAGCAGCAAGCCCAGCGCGACGCGCTGGGCTATCAGTTTCAGGATCGGGGAAGACATGCGGGGCCGGGCCGTCAGGCGTTCAGCCAGCACTTGGACAGCGCGTAGCCGCCCATCATCTCCTGGTTGCCGTCATCGACCCAGCCGCCGACCTTGGCGCTGGTGGCGTCGATGAAATCATTGAACATCGGCGTGATGACGCCGCCTTCGTCGCGGACGATCTGGCCCATGTCGGCGTAGATCTTCTTGCGCTTCTCCGGATCGAGCTCGGAGCGGGCCGAAAACAGCATCTTGTCGAAGTCTTCGCGCTGGAACCGCGTGTCGTTCCATTCGGCCTTGGAATAATAGGCCGTCGAGTACATCTGGTCCTGGGTCGGGCGTCCGCCCCAGTAGGACGCAGAGAAGGGCTGCTTGTTCCACACTTCCGACCAGTAGCCGTCGCCAGGCTCGCGCTTGACCTCGAGCGTGATGCCGGCTTTGGCGGCACTCTGCTGATAGAGCTGGACGGCATCGACAGCGCCGGGGAAGGCGACGTCGGAGGTGCGCAGCAGCACCGAGCCGGAATGGCCCGACTTCTTGTAGTGGAACGCCGCCTTTTCCGGATCGAACTTGCGCTGCTCCATCTCGGTGAACAGCGGATAGGCCTTGTTGATCGGCGTGTCGTTGCCGAGCGAGCCGTAGCCCATCAGGATCTTCTGCAGCATCTCCTCGCGGTCGAGCGCGTATTTCAGCGCCAGCCTCAGATCGTTGTTGTCGAAGGGGGCGGTGTTGCAATGGGCGATGAAGACATAGTGGCCACGGCCGGCGACATTGCGGATGACGACGCCCGGCACGCGCTTGATCAGTTCGACGATCTTGGGCTCGACGCGGTTGATGATGTCGACCTGGCCACCCTGCAAGGCGGACGTGCGCGCCGTGGCATCGTTGATGACGATGATCTCGATCTGGTCGGCAAAGCCGCGGTCGTCGCGCCAGTAGTTGGCGAATTTCTCGGCGCCGAGGCGCACGCCGGCCTCGTTGACGGTGACCTTGTAGGGGCCGGTGCCGATGCCGGCGTCGGGCTTGTCCTTGCCGCCATTGGGCTGGATCATCAGATGGTAGTCGTCGAGCAGGAACGGCAGGTCGGCGTTGGCGTCCTTCAGTTCGAAGACGACGTTCTGGCCGTCGGCCTTGACCGAGGCGATGCCGCCCATCAGGCCGAGCGCGCCTGATTTCGCCTTCTCGTCGGAATGGCGTTCGATGGTGGCGACGACGTCAGCCGGCGTCATCTCCTTGCCGTCGTGGAACTGCACGCCCTTGCGGATCTTGAAGGTCCAGGTCTTGGCATCGTCGGATGCGCCCCATTCCTCGGCGAGTGCAGGCTTGGGCTCGCCCTCGGGCGAAATTTGCACCAGTTGCTCGCCCCACTGGCGGCCGAAGAAATAAGGCACCTGGCTCGACCAGGATGCCGGGTCGAGGCTGTCGGTGGCGGCACCACCTTGCATGCCGGCGCGCAGGATGCCGCCCTTGACGGGGCCTTCCGCCTTGGCGGCGCTGGCCAGCAATGAGTTCGCGAAAGTTGCCGCAACGCCCAGGGCTGCGGCGCGGCCGAGGAAGTCACGGCGGTTCAACTTACCCGCAGCGACTCGGCGGCTCAGATATTCCAGTTCATTCGACATTGGAAAGGCTCCTCACTCTGGCGGTCGTTATTGCTCGACTTCTGGTGGCAATATTGACCGTAACGTAAGGGCAGCGGCAAGGCCGAATGCGACATCGAGTGGCGCAATCTCCTCGTCGCATTTGGACCAAGCCGTTTCCGCTTCAGATGTGGTCGCGCGTAATGATTTCGCTGAAATCGCGCTCGAAGACGAGCTTGTCGCCTTCGTAAGCCTCGATCCGGCCGGTCAACTGGAAGTTTTGGCCGTCAGAACGCATTGTCGTGAACGTTTCGGTTCGGATGGCCCAGTCGTTTCTCGACAAAGTCTGTGTCCAGTGGGTCTCGCCATGGGCCGAAAGCGGGTCGGACGGGTCGATTGTCCAGTGCTCGCGCGCGACATCGCCGATGACCAGGCCATGGTCGGAATCGCGGATTTCGCCGAAGTCGTCGACGATGCTCAACGTCACCTTGCCGTCGGTGCGTTCAACCTTGCGGCTGTTCGAGCTTTCGCGCAGCGTCTCGAATTGCCACGGCGTCGCGCCCTCCGGCTGTTCGAATTTCCATTCGTCGCCGTCGCCGGACAGACGCACCGGCAGGTCGATCGCACCGTCATGCAGCGTCAGCGTTACCTCTTCGGGCGACGGCCAGACCAGCGGCCAGTAGGTTGAGGAAATGGCGACGCGCAGCCGGTTGCCCGGCAGCACGCGATAAGCGATGTCGTCGAGCTTGAGGGTGATCTCCATCATCTCGCCGGGAACGACAGCTTCCGGGAATTCGTGACTGTTGCGGTGGCAAAGGTTGAGCACGCCATAGGTGATGCGCGTCGAGGCGCCATCGGGCTGGACGTCGCAGAGCCGCACCGCGACCATCGCCCGGCTGCGGTCGGCGGCGAGCTTCAGCCGGATGACCGGCGCCCCGACAATGTCGAGCGGGGCGTCAAGCACCGCCCCATCGAAACAGGCGGATTTGCCGTCATCGGCGCGCTGGTCGCCCGGCAACTCCGGTCCGAGCCAGATGGCGCAATATTCGCCGCCATCCATGCCGCAGTCCTGCGGCGAGTTGATCGTCACTTTCTCCGTCAGTGACGCCGTTTGCGACAGTTGGCCATGCGTGCCGAGCTTGAGCTGCCTGGCGGTGATGCCGGGCGCGGGCCATTGCTGCTCCGCTATCCAGCGGCCGGGACGTTCGAGATACCAGTCGCGCGGCGGCTCGGAATCCATGACGTAGAGCCGCATCGCCGGGTCGTCGTCGACACCGGTATCGATGCTCTTGAGCCAGTGGTCCCACCAGCGCAAGGCTTCCTGCAGAAAGCCGATGGCCGGCTTGGGCACGGCGAAATGCGGGTATTTGTGGATCCAGGGCCCGACGATGCCCTTGACCGGCGCCTGTACGCCCTGGACCAGACGCGACACCGCATTCTTGTAGGCGTCGCCCCAGCCGCCGATGGCCAGCACCGCCGCCTTGATCGCGGAGAAATCCTCGTTGACCGAGCCGCGTTTCCAGTAGGTGTCGCGGGTCTGGTGCCTGAGCCAGACCGCCGGCAGGAACGGCTCGTGTTCCAGCCGGTCGAGCCAGATGTCGCGCCATGCGTCGCCGACAAGTGCCGGATCCGGCGGCCTGGAGGAGTAGGACAGCATGGTGGCGCCCCAGCCCATGTTCTCGTTGAGCAGAAGGCCGCCCTTGTAGTGGATATCGTCGGCATAGCGGTCGTCGGTCGAGCACAGCGTGATGATTGCCTTTAGCGCCTTGGGCTGTTTCGCCGCCACCTGCAGGCCGTTGAAGCCGCCCCAGGAGATGCCCATCATGCCGACCTTGCCGTTGCACCATGGCTGGGCGGCGGCCCAGGTGATGACATCGCAGGCGTCCTGCCATTCCTGCTCGGTGTATTCGTCCTCCATCAGCCCTTGGGAATCGCCGTTGCCGCGCATGTCGACGCGGATCGAGGCATAGCCATGGCCGGCGAAATAGGGATGGGTCAGGCAGTCGCGCGTCGTGGTGCCGTCGCGCTTGCGGTAAGGCAGGTGCTCGAGGATTGCAGGCACCGGATCCTGGTCGGCGTCGGCCGGCATCCACACCCGCGCCGACAGCCGTGTGCCGTCGGGCATGACGATGCCCATGTCAGGGAATTCGACGATGTCGCGCGGAAATTCGGTGATGGTCTTCATGCTCATTCCAGTCTTGTGCTGCGCCATTTGTGCACGCCGGGGCCGTTGCTGGCTAGCGTGGAAACGTCATCGGCCGGCGCAGGGCACAGCGGATTGAAATGACCGCTTAAAGGTACTATTTACGGGTCTTATAATGGGATCATGAAAATGCCGAACACAGTGCTCGCCGAAGTTACAGCCAGCGTCTCGGAGCTGAAAAAGAACCCGATGGGAACCGTTGCTGCCGGTGAAGGGTTTCCGGTTGCCATTCTCAATCGCAACGAGCCGGCATTCTACTGCGTGCCTGCGAAGGCTTTCGAAGCGATGATGGAACGGCTCGAGGATATCGAACTCAACGCGATCGCCGACGCCCGCAAGGGCGAGAAGCGCGTGCGGGTGGATATCGATGCCTTATGAGGTCGAATTCCTCGAAACCGCACTCAAGGAATGGAAGGCTCTAGACGCCAATACGCGTGAGCAGTTCCGCAAGAAGCTGAAGGAACGCTGCGAAAATCCACGCGTTCCCTCAGCCAAGCTGCATGGCGCCAAGGACCGCTACAAGATCAAGCTGCGCAGTGCCGGCCATCGTCTTGTCTATGAGGTCGAGGATGCACGCGTGGTCGTGCTGGTCGTCGCCATTGGCCGGCGCGACCGCCTTGAGGTCTACGCCAAGGCGGCCAGACGCTGAATTCGTGTCAGTTCAGCGGGATGTCGTTGTCGGACTTGCTCTCCTGGTAGGTCTCCGACATCTCGTCGTAAAGCGCCGAGATATTCGCCACGCGTCCTTCCAGCCGCTTGCGGTCGGCCTCTGGCAGTTCGCGCACCAGCTTGCGCAGCGAAAAGCTCTTCCAGTAGGCGTTTTCGGCGTTGTAGCCGCCGGGCTCCAGCGTGAAGACTTCTTTCAGGATCTTGAGGTCATGCGGGATGGCAAAGCTGTCGCGCGAATCCTCATGGCTGAACAGATAGTAGAAATTGTCGAAGCCGGCCCAGGTGATCGCCGACAGGCACAACGAGCAGGGCTCGTGGGTCGACAGGAAGATCAGGTCCTTGGTGTCGGCGCGGGTGGCCTTCGGCATTTCGTAGAAACGCTTCAGGCAGTGCATCTCGCCGTGCCAGAGCGGATTTTCGAGCTCGTTGTTGGTCTCGGCCAGCACCAGCGAGCGGTCGTTCTTGGCGAGCAGGGCCGCACCGAACAGCTTGTTGCCCTTCGTTACGCCTTCGGCGGTCTTGGGCACGATGTCATGTTCGATGACGTCGAAGAGGCGTTCGATGAGCGAGAGTTCGGCCATGTGTCAGAAGCCTTCCGGAAGCACGATTTCGTAAGGGTGCGAGAAATGGAACTCTTCGAGATTGGGACCGGTGCCACCGCGGTCGACGACGACGAAGTCCTGGTTCTCGCCGATCGGCGTCAGCACGCCGTGCCAGAGATTGCGCGGGTAGTTCACGCCCTGGCCGGGCGAAGTGATGAAGGCATGTGGCTCGCCCGGGCCGTCGCCGATGTCATGGCAGACGACGACGAGGTAGGGCCGCTGGGTGAGCGGAATGAAGGCCTGGCTGCCGAAGGGGTGGCGCTCGACCATCGAAAGCTTGAGCGGGAAATCGTAGGGCGTGCCCTTGAAGATGTTGATGATGACGTGGCCGTCGGGGCCGGCCGCCTCGGCACGGGCGAGCGCATGGTAGCGCTCGCATTTGCCCGCATTGATCGGGTAGTGGCTGTCGCAGTTGGTGTCGATCACCTCGCCGAACGCGGCGAAATTCTCCCGCGTCAGCGGCTTGGCGACGATCCGCTTCATCTCACCCGGCATGGCTTGTCCTCAGCGGCGGTGCGTGGCGTTGAAGGCGCCGAGCTGCATGTGGCGGTTGACGTCCTTGTAGAGCAGGTAGCGGAAGCGGCCGGGGCCGCCGGCATAGCAGGCCTGCGGGCAGAAGGCGCGCAGCCACATGAAATCGCCGGCTTCAACCTCGACCCAGTCACTGTTGAGCCGGTAGACCGCCTTGCCTTCGAGGACGTAAAGGCCGTGCTCCATGACGTGGGTTTCGGGGAACGGGATGATGCCGCCCGGCTCGAAGGTCACGACAGTGACATGCATGTCGTGGCGCAAATCGTTGGGATCGACGAAGCGGGTCGTTGCCCACCTGCCGTCCGTATCCGGCATGGCGTTGGGCTCGATGTCGTTGTCGTTGAGGAACAGCGGATCGGGCGCATCGAGGCCGTCGACATATTCATAGGCCTTGCGGATCCAGTGGAAGCGCGCGGTCTCGGTTCCGGCATTGCGTATCGTCCAGCCGCTCGCAGGCGGCAGATAGGCGTAGCCGCCCGGCGTCAGCACATGGCTCTTGCCTGATATGGTCACCGTCACTTCGCCTTCGACGACGAAGAAAACGCCTTCCGCACCCGCATCCGGTTCCGGCCGCTCGCTGCCGCCGCCGGGCTGCACTTCCATGATGTATTGCGAGAATGTCTCGGCGAAGCCCGAGAGCGGTCGGGCGATGACCCACAGCCGCGTCTTGTCCCAGTGCGGCAGGAAGCTGGTGACGATGTCCGAAAATTCACGCTTGGGGATCACCGCATAGGCCTCGGTGAAGACGGCGCGGTCGGTGATCAGGTCGGTCTGGGGCGGCAAGCCGCCTTTCGGAGCGTAATAGGAGCGGTTTGCCATGGTCTCTTAGCTTGGAAGGAGGTCGTGAAGTCGGTACCAGGCGATGCGTTCCACCTGCTTGCAGGCGGTGGCGAATTCCTGGTCGCGGTTGTTGGCGATGCGGGTCTCGAACGCCTTCAATATGCTTGCCTTGTCATTGTCGCGCACGGCGATGATGAAGGGGAAGCCGAATTTGTCGACATAGGTGGCGTTGATCTCGGTGAAGCGGGCGCGCTCGGCGTCGGTCAGCGCGTCGAGCCCGGCGGACGCCTGTTCCTTGGTCGACTCCTCGGTCAGGCGCCTGGCCTGGGCCAGCTTGCCGGCGAGGTCGGGGTGGGCGGTCAGCACGCCGAGGCGTTCGGTCTCGCTCGCCGAACGGAAGGCGCGGCAGAGCGCGTTGTGCACGCCGCCGGCGCTGTCATGCGCCGGGCCGAGCTCGAACTCGAAGGCGCGCTCGGCAATCCACGGCGAATGCTCGAAGATCGAGCCGAAGTGCTGGACGAACTCGCCGCGCGCCATGCGCGAGGGACGCAGCGCCTGCGGCTGGTAGGGATGATGCTGCTGCCAATGCTGGGCGATGTCCTGGCGGCGGGCGAGCCAGACCTTGTCGTGACCCTGCACATATTCGACGAAGCGGCGCAGTGCCTCGGCGCGGCCGGGGCGGCCGACGAGACGGCAGTGCAGGCCGATGCTCATCATGCGCGGGCGCCCAGCTGCACCCTCGCGGTACAGCGTGTCGAAGCTGTCCTTGAGATAGGCGTAGAACTGGTCACCCGAATTGAAGCCCTGGGCGGTGGCAAAACGCATGTCGTTGGCGTCGAGCGTGTAGGGGATGACCAACTGCGGGGCAATCGCGTTGCCGTGGCCGTCATGGTCGAGCCAGTAAGGCAGCTCGTCGTCATAGGTATCGGAAATCCACTCGAAACCGCCTTCTTCAGCGGCGAGACGGACCGAATAGACCGAGGTGCGGCCGAGATAGAGGCCCTTGGGGCGCTCGCCGACCACTTCGGTGTGCAGGCGCACCGCTTTGATCAGGTCGGCGCGTTCGTCGGCTTCGGCGTGGTCGCGATAGTCGATCCAGCGCAGGCCGTGCGAGGCGATTTCCCAGTCGGCGTCCTGCATGGCCGCGACATGGTCAGGTGAACGGGCAAGGGCGGTGGCCACGCCGTAGACGGTGACAGGCACATTGGCCTCGGTGAACATGCGGTGGAGACGCCAGAAGCCGGCGCGGGCGCCGTATTCGTAGATCGATTCCATGTTCCAGTGGCGCTTGCCGGGCCACTGGGCCGCACCGACGACCTCCGACAGGAACGCTTCCGAAGCCGCGTCGCCATGCAGGATGTTGTTTTCGCCGCCCTCTTCGTAATTGACCACGAACTGCACGCAGACATTGGCGTTGCCCGGCCATTGCGGGTGGGGTGGATTGGCGCCGTAGCCGCGCATGTCTCTTACGTAACGCATGGTCCCTCGAAATTCGGTCTCTTGCCGGGCACTTGAGCAGAATAGCGAAAGGTGCGTCAGACATTCCCTCGAAAAAATTTGAAAGTCTTTTTGTAGTGCTCTGCTCGACCACACCTTATGCAATGGCCTTAAATGGCGCAAAATCCAAGACGATGGCGTTCAACGCCAATAGGGAGAGCGAATGACAAAGGCCGAAGGCGGACGCCTCACCACCCATGTCCTTGATACTGCTACCGGAAAGCCTGCCGAAGGCCTGGCGATCTCGCTGTTCCGCATCGAAGGCGACGTGCGCACGCTGCTGAAGCAGGTCGCCACCAATTCCGACGGCCGCTGCGATGCGCCGCTGCTTGCCGGCGATGAGTTCCTGACCGGCGAATATGAGCTTGTCTTCGCTGCCGGCGATTATCTCCGCGGCCTGGGCACGGATTTGCCGAAACCGGCATTCCTCGACATCGTGCCGATCCGCTTCGGCATGGCCGAGCGGACGCATTTTCATGTCCCGCTGTTGATCTCGCCGTTTGGCTATTCCACCTATAGGGGGAGCTGAGCCATGGCAACGGTGGAGATACGCAACCATATCCGCTTCATCCTCAATGGTGAGGATGTGACGCTGGGCGCTGTCGCACCCGACGCCACGCTGCTTGATTATCTCCGGCTCCAGCGCACGCTGCGCGGCACCAAGGAAGGTTGTGCCGAAGGCGACTGCGGTGCCTGCACGGTACTGGTCGGACGGCTCGCCGGCGGCAAGCTGGTCTATGAAAGCGTCAATGCCTGCATCCGCTTCATGGGGTCGCTCGACGGCTGCCATGTCGTCACGGTCGAGCATCTGGGCACCAGCAACGGCAAGCTGCACCCGGTGCAGCAGGCGATGGTCGATTTCCACGGCTCGCAATGCGGCTTCTGCACGCCGGGCTTCATCATGTCGCTGTACGGCCTGTGGATGGAGACAGCCAATCCATCCGACCAAGCGATCGAAAAGGCGCTGCAGGGCAATCTGTGCCGCTGCACCGGCTATGAGGCGATCATGCGCGCCGCACGCGCCATCTCCGACTATGGCAAGGTCGCCAAGGATCCGCTGCTGGTCGAACGCAAGGCGATCACCGCCCGCCTCGAAGCCTTCAGGGATGGCACCCGCGTCGAAGTCGGCGCGGGCAAGGAGCGCTTCGTCATCCCGGCCAGCGTCGACGATCTCGCCGCTGTGCTCGAAGCCGAGCCGACAGCGACCGTGGTCGCCGGCTCGACCGATGTCGGCCTGTGGGTCACCAAGCACATGCGCGCCATTTCGCCGGCCGTGTTCATCGCCAATATCGATGGCTTGCACACCATGTCTGAGGACAAGGGCGTCATCTCGATCGGCGCCGGCGTCACCTACACCGAAGCGTTCGAAACGCTGTCGAAGCGCATTCCAGCCCTTGGGCCGCTGATCGACCGCATTGGCGGCCAGCAGGTGCGCAACATGGGCACCATCGGCGGCAACATCGCCAATGGCTCGCCGATCGGCGACACACCGCCGCCGCTGATCGCGCTCGGCGCGACGCTGACTTTGCGCAAGGGCAAGACCCGCAGGACGATTTCGCTGCAGGACTTCTTCATCGCTTATGGCAAGCAGGACCGCGCGCCGGGTGAATTCGTCGAGACCGTGCATGTGCCGGTGCCCGCCAAGGGCGAGCATTTTGCCGTCCACAAGATCACCAAGCGCCGCGACGAAGACATTACCGCAACCCTCGGCGCCTTCTGGCTGAAGCTCACCAAGGACGGCAGCGTCGATCAGGTCCGCATCGCTTATGGCGGCATGGCGGCGACGCCGAAGCGTGCCGCAGCGGTCGAGGCAGCACTTGTCGGTCAGCCCTGGACCGAAGCGACGGTCGAGGTCGCGATGGCAAAATACGCCGAAGACTTCACGCCGCTGACCGACATGCGCGCCACCGCTGAATACCGCGCGCTGGCGGCGAAGAACCTGCTGTTGCGTTTCTACATGGAAACGACCGGCACCAAGGCACCGCTGCAGGTGTCGAGATACGAGGCCGCGTGAGATGACCCAGCACACTCCGAACCTCAAGGCGCAGAAGATTGCCGGCGGCGTCCACACCGACCAGCGCCATGATTCCGCGCACAAGCACGTCGCCGGCGAGGCGGTCTATATCGACGACATGCCCGAGCCGGCGGGTACGCTGCATGTCGGGCTTGGCCTGTCCAACGTTGCCCATGGCACCTTGAAGACCGTCGACCTGTCGGCGGTCCGCGCTGCACCTGGCGTCGTCGACGTTTTGACCTATGCCGATGTTCCAGGCGAAAACGACGTGTCGCCGAGCGGCATGCATGACGACCCCGTTCTTGCTCAAGGCAAGGTCCAGTTCCACGGCCAGCCGATCTTTGCCGTCATCGCCGAAACCCGCGAGCAGGCGCGCCGCGCCGCGCGGTTGGCCAAGATCGAATATGACGAACTGCCTGCGGTCATCAGCATCTGGGATCTCGATACCGAAAACGACAAGCAGGTGACGACGCCGCTGACGCTCAAGCGCGGCGATGCGGCGTCAGCGATCGCTGCGGCGCCGCGCCGGGTCAAGGGGCGGATGAAGCTCGGCGGCCAGGACCATTTCTATCTCGAAGGCCAGATTTCTCTGGCTGTGCCCGGCGAAGACGACGAGGTAACAGTCTATTGCTCGACGCAAGGACCAAGCGAGACCCAGCACCTGGTTTCGCATGTGCTCGGCGTGCCGAGCCACGCGGTGACGGTGGAAGTGCGCCGCATGGGCGGCGGCTTCGGCGGCAAGGAAACCCAGGCCAACCAGTGCGCGGCGATTGCCGCCATCGCTGCCAAGAAGCACAAGCGCGCCGTCAAGGTCAGGCTCGACCGCGACGAAGACATGACCGCCACCGGCAAGCGCCACGACTTTGCCATCGACTACGAGGTCGGCTTCGACGACGAAGGCAACATCCTCGGCGTTGACTACATGTTCGCGCTCAATGCCGGCTTTTCGGCCGACCTGTCGGGGCCGGTCGGCGACCGGGCACTGTTTCATTGCGACAACGCCTATTTCTATCCCAACGTCCATGCCAAGTCGGCGCCGCTTTACACCAACACCGTCTCCAACACGGCGTTCCGTGGCTTTGGCGGTCCGCAAGGCATGGTCGGCGCCGAACGGGTCATCGACGAGGTCGCCTTTGCCGTCGGCAAGGACTCGCTCGAAATCCGCAAGCTGAATTTCTACGACCAGATCGGCACGCCGGGCGAGCGCAACCTCACGCCCTATCACCAGAAGGTCGAGGACTGCATCATCCAGCGCATCGTCGCCGAGCTCGAGGAAAGCGCCCAATACGCACGGCGCCGGCGCGAGATCGCGGCGTTCAACGCCAACAGCCGCTTCATCAAGCGCGGCCTGGCGCTGACGCCGGTCAAGTTCGGCATCTCTTTCACCAAGACCGAGTCCAACCAGGCCGGCGCGCTGGTGCATGTCTATGCCGACGGTTCGGTGCATATGAACCATGGCGGCACCGAGATGGGCCAGGGCCTGCACCTCAAGGTGGCGCAGGTGGTGGCTGAAGAGTTCCAGATCGACCTCGACCGGGTCAAGATCACCGCAACCACCACCGCCAAGGTGCCGAACACCGCGCCAACGGCGGCATCGTCGGGCGCCGACCTCAACGGCATGGCAGCACAGGATGCGGCACGCCAGATCCGCAAGCGGCTGACCGACTTCGCAGCCGAGAAGTACCAGGTGCCGGTCGACCAGGTGGTGTTCCTGCCCAACCGCGTACGTGTCGGCAACCAGGAGATTTCCTTCAACGACCTGGTCAAGCAGGCCTATCTCAACCGCATCCAGCTGTCGGCGGCCGGCCACTACAAGACGCCGAAGATCCACTGGGACCGCGCCAAGGGCAGGGGCCATGCCTTCTACTACTACGCCTATGGCGCGGCCTGCGCCGAAGTCTCGGTCGACGTCTTGACCGGCGAATATGTCGTCGAACGCGCCGACATCCTGCACGACACCGGCCGTTCGCTGAACCGGGCGATCGACATCGGCCAGGTCGAAGGCGGCTTCATCCAGGGCATGGGCTGGCTGACCACCGAAGAGCTGTGGTGGGACGGCAAGGGCCGGCTGCGCACACATGCGCCGTCGACCTACAAGATCCCGCTGGCATCCGACCGGCCCAAGATCTTCAACGTCGCTTTGACCGACTGGTCCGAGGCCTACGAGCCGACGATCCATCGCTCCAAGGCCGTGGGCGAGCCGCCGCTGCCGCATGGCATGGCGGTGCTGCATGCGCTGTCGGATGCGGTGGCAAGTGTTGCCGAGCACAAGATTTGCCCGCGTCTCGACGCCCCGGCAACGCCGGAGCGGGTGCTGATGGCGATCGAACGCCTGCGGGCCGAGGCGGCCCAGGCAAAGTGAGCACGACGGCCAAAAGCCTCAGGGCCTTCCTCGACGCAGCGCCTTCGGTGGCGCTGGTCGAGGTGGCCGAGGCCAAAGGCTCGACGCCACGCGAGAAGGGCGCGTGGATGCTGGTGTCGCCGCAGCGCATCTTCGGCACCATCGGCGGCGGCCAGCTCGAATTCATGGCCATCGACACGGCACGGGCGATGCTGGCCGGTTCGTCCAAGCGCAGCACTGTGATGGAGCATGTCACCGGCGATCCCGTCCCGGCGCGCTATCTCGACCGGGATGCCAAGGACAGTCTCACCCTCGACATTCCGCTCGGGCCGGAGATCGGCCAGTGCTGCGGCGGACGCGTCGAGGTCGCCGTCAGGAACGTCGACGCGGCGCTGCGCGCGGACCTGCTTGCCTCGGCCGAGACGACCGATGCGGCACGTCCGCATGTCCATGTCTTTGGCGGCGGCCATGTCGGCCATGCGCTGGCATCGGCCTTTGCGCTCTTGCCGCTCAATGTCGTGGTCGTCGAGACCCGCACTGATGCGCTCGACGACATGCCCGACAACGTCGTCACGCGGCTGACGCCGATGCCCGAAGAGATGGTGCGCGAGGCTCCCGCCGGCACCGCCTTTGTCGTGCTGACGCACGACCACGCGCTCGATTTCCTGATCGTTGGCGAAGCGCTCAAGCGCGACGACGCGGCCTATGTCGGGATGATCGGCTCCAAGACCAAGAAGGCGACATTCAAGAGCTGGTTCCTCAAGACCGCGGGCGGCAACGAGGCGCAGTATGCGCGGCTGGTCTGCCCGATCGGCGGCGACGGGGTCAAGGACAAGCGCCCCGCCGTCATCGCCGCACTCGCCGCAGCCGAGATCATGACCGCTCTGGTTCTCAGGGCCAATTGAACGGGGGCTAGTGACCGCGGGGCAACCGGCGGGGTGGCCTGAGGTCAGCCGGCGGCTATTCGCTTTCCTGGATGTGGGCTTCGAGGAACCACAACGACTTGTCGAGCGTACGCGAATAGGCGGTGAAGATGTCAGCCGTATCGGCGTCTCCTGCCTCTCCCGCCTCGTCGATGGCGGCGCGCGCGCTTTTTGCGGCGTCTGCATAGCGGTCGATCAGGGCTGCGATATGATCCTTGGTCTTTGCGATATCGGTCGGGTAGGGCTTCAGCTTGCTGGCCTCGACGACGACCTGCGAGGTGCCGAGGGCAGCCCCGCCGAGCTGGGCGACGCGTTCGGCGACGGTGTCGACGTGCTCATCGAGATCCTTGCGGAAGCCGTCCAGCATCTCGTGGATGGCGATGAAATGCGGGCCCTTGACGTTCCAGTGCGCCTGCTTGGTGATCAGCGCCAGGTCGATCGCATCGGCAAGCCGAGCGTTGAGCAGTTCGATCGAAACCTTCTTGGCGTTGGATTTGAGATCATTGCGCGTCGGATGCGAAATCATTGCCTGCTCCTTGATGGCTGGTCGCGTCGCCAGGTGGCCGCCTGGCGACGCACGCAGGCTACAACAGCCTCATGACAATTCGGTTCCGGGCTGGCCCAGAGCGTTTTTCGCTTTTCTTCGAAGCGCAGAAACGCTCTATCTTCTTGTCTTGCGCAATTCCCAGGGAAAACCGCTGCACAGTTTTCCTGGAATTGCGCGAGTCGAAAATCAACCAGCCACGGCATTGCGGGCAACCACTTCGAGATAGGCCGCCTGCAGCTCCTGGCGCACCGGCAGCCGGCGCTGTGCTGCCTCCGACAGCGGCTCGCCGAGATGGTCGGTGCGCAGTTCCTCCATGAAACGCTGCCACATTTCGGGACCGCCCTTTTCCAGCAGCTCGGCGCGGATGCTGAGCTCTTCGCTGACCGGCAGCCATTTGCGGCCCCAGGCGGCGATCTGCGCGAAAACCGGCAACAGCTCGATCGCCATTTCGGTCAGCGAGTAGATCGCCTTCTGCTTGTGGCTGGGGTCGTCAGCCTTGCTGATCAGCCCGTCCTCGAGCAGCCGCCGCAGCCGGTCGGCCAGGATATTGGAGGCGATGCCTTCCTCGGACTGGGTCAGCAACTCGCGAAAATGCCTGCGATTGCCGAACATCATGTCGCGCAGGACGATGAGGCTCCATTTGTCGCCGACCACCTCGAGGGTCAGGTTGATCGGGCAGCCCGACCGGTGATGCATGTTCATGCAAAGCGCCTCCAAAAAAACCAGTTGCAATATAAAATCAGTTTGCATATCTTGCAACCAGTTAGTAATCACAACCAGTTGTAAAGGCGTATGCCGAGCCGCCTTTTTGATAGAGAGCACTTTGATGGAGAGCACAATGACCGCAACTGCAACAGTTCAGGCCAGCTTCAGCATCGACCGCTTTTATGCGGCATCGCCCGCCGAGGTGTTCGCCGCCTTCTCCAATGCCGAGCGCAAGCGCCGCTGGTTCGCCGAGGGCGAAGGCTGGGAGGTCGACGAATTCTCCCTCGATTTCCGTATCGGCGGTTCGGAGCGCAGCCGTTTCCGCTTCCAGGGCGGCCCCGAGATTTCCAACGACACCACATATCTCGACATCGTCCCTGACCAGCGCATCGTCATCGCCTATGTCATGGCGCTTGCCGGTATCCGCTTTTCCGCCTCGCTCGCCACCATCGAGTTCACGCCCGAAGGCAATGGCACGCGGCTGACCTATGTCGAGCAGGATTCGTTCCTCGACGGACAGTATGGCTCGGCCGATCGCGAGGCCGGCTGCAGGGGCCTGCTCGAGATCCTGGCCGGCGAAGTCGAGAAGGTGGCGGTCGCCGCCTAGCTCGGTGCGCCTGAGATGGGAGAGATGCCAGACAAGGAGGCTGAGATGAGTATGTCTTCGGGGTTGGATCGTCGTAGCTTGATGAAGGGATTTGCGCTGTCGGCGGCTCTTGCCGCGCCGACAGCGGCCGGTGCCCAGACGGCGCCGGCACAACCGGCTTCGGCCGCCACAGCAGGAACAGGAAAGACGGCGATGAGTGTGGGAAATTTTGTACCGGAGCGGCTCGAACGGATGCGCAAGGTCATGGCCGGCCATGTCGAGCGCGGCGATGTACCTGGCCTCGTCTGGGCGGTCAGCCGCGGCGGCGAGACCCATGTCGAGGCAGCCGGCACGCTTGCGCTCAACGGCTCGGCACCGATGCGGGGCGACAGCATCTTCCGCATCGCCTCGCTGACCAAGCCTGTCACCGCGACTGCTGCGATGATCCTGGTCGAGGAAAGCCGTCTGCGTCTCGACGATCCCGTCGACACATGGCTGCCCGAGCTTGCCGACCGCAAGGTGCTCAAGAGCGTCGACGCCAAGCTCACCGATACGGTTCCAGCCAACCGGCCTGTCACGCTGCGCGACCTGCTCACCTTGCGCTTCGGTGTCGGCGCGATCATGGTCTATCCATTCGCCTATCCGGTGCAGCATGCGATGGCTGAAGCCGGCATAGCCCCCAGCGCCGACCTGTTCCGCGGCTCGCCCGACGCCTTCATGAAGGCCGTCGGCTCGCTGCCGCTCGCGCATCAACCGGGCGAAGGCTGGCTCTACCACACCGGCCTCGACGTCGCCGGCGTGCTGGTCGCGCGCGCTGCCGGCCAGCCGCTGTCCGCCTTCATGCAGGAGCGTATCTTCGGACCGCTCGGCATGAAGGATACCGGCTTCCACGTGCCGGCGGAGAAGGTCGACCGGCTCGCCACCGCCTATTCCCGGGATGTCCAGACCGGCAAGCTCGGCGTCTATGACGAGGCAAGGGGCGGGCTGTTTGCCAAGCCTGCCAGCTTCGAATCCGGTGGCGGCGGTCTTGTGTCGACGGCTGAGGACTATCTCGCCTTCCAGAAGATGCTGCTTGGCAAGGGCAAGCTCGGCGCCGAGCGCATCCTGTCGCGCGCCTCGGTCGAGCTGATGACCACCGACCAGCTTAGCGAAGAACAAAAGGCGAGTGCTGCGATGTTCTTCAACGGCAATTCGGGTTGGGGTCTCGGCATGTCGGTGGCGCTCAAGCGCGACAATCTCTTTACGACGCCGGGGCGCTTCGGCTGGGACGGCGGCTACGGCACCTCAGGATATGCCGATCCCGAAAACGACCTTGCAGGCGTACTGCTGACCCAGCGGCTGATGGATTCGCCTCAGGCACCCAAGCACCATGTCGACTTCTGGACGTCCGCCTACCAGGCCATCACAGGGTGAGGCGCAAGCCTCACCTTTCCGCCAGCCTCACTTGCCGGCCAGAATGTCCTTGATCAGCTTGTGGCAGCGCTCGGCCATGAAGTCGAGCAGCAGCCGGACCTTCGGGTCCTGCAGCTTCTTGTGCGGATAGACGGCGGCGAACTGCACCGGCGTCGGCGGCGTCTCTTTCAGGATGATCTTCAGCCGCTGGTCGCGGATGAACGGCTCGACCTCGAAGCGGGGCTTGTTGATGATCCCGCGCCCGGCCAGCGCCCAGCCGGTCAGCACGTCGCCATCGTCGGAATCGAACGGCCCATGGACCTCGAACTTGGTCGGGCCGCCCGGCGTCTCCAGCGTCCAGAAATATTCGCGCGAGCCGGGATAACGCAGCATCAGGCAGTCATGCTTCTTGCCGATCAGCTCGTTGGGGCTTTCCGGCTCGCCGCGCTTTTCGAGATATTTGGGCGCGGCGACCAGCACGCGCTCGCATTCCATGATGCCGCGCATCCTGAGGCTCGAATCTTCGATCACGCCGAGCCGGAAGGCGACGTCGAGGCCTTCCTTGAGGATGTCGACATTGTGGTCTGAAAGCCGGAGCCGGACCTCGATGTCGGGGTATTTGTCGTGGAATTCGGGGATTCCCGAGGCGACGAGGCGGCGGCCAAGCCCGAGCGGGGCGGTGACGCGGATGGTGCCGCGCGGCTGGCCTGAAAGTGCTGAGACGGCGGCCTCGGCCTCGGTGATCGCTTCCAGCACCTGCTTGGCGCCGGAATAAAACACGTTGCCGTGCTCGGTCGGCATCAGCTGCCTGGTGGTGCGGTTGAACAGCCTGACGCCAAGGTGCTTTTCCAGCTCCTTGATGCGGTTGGAGGCGACAGCTGGCGAAATGCGCATGTCGCGTCCCGCGGCGGAAAGATTGCCGAGTTCCACGACGCGTACGAAGACGGCGATGTTGTCGAGATAAGCCATGCGATGCAAGGTTCCATAGCCGGCTTGTGCCGTGCCGCGCTACGCTAGTATTTTCCAGATTTTTTTGAAAGTCATCGCGAATCCTTTCACTTCCCCAATGCATCGGGCATCGTAAGATCGGCACGCTGCGAAAAAGGGACGGCGGATGTACGACTTGGCGTTTTTCATGGAGTGGGCGAGCTTCGCCGTGCGATGGCTGCATGTCATCACTGCGATGGCCTGGATCGGCTCGTCCTTCTACTTCATCGCGCTTGACCTCGGCCTGAGGAAGCACCCCGGCCTGCCTGTCGGCGCCCATGGCGAAGAGTGGCAGGTCCATGGCGGCGGCTTCTACCACATCCAGAAATACCTGGTGGCGCCGGCGCAGATGCCGGAGCACCTGACCTGGTTCAAGTGGGAATCCTACGCCACCTGGCTGTCCGGCTTCATGCTTCTGTGTCTCGTCTATTATGGCGGCGCCGAGCTGTTTTTGATCGACCGCAACGTGCTCGACGTGTCGGCGCCGGTGGCGATCGGCATTTCGCTGGCCTCGATCGGGGTCGGCTGGGTGATCTACGACCAGCTCTGCAAGTCGAAGCTCGGCGACCACGACACGCTGTTGATGGTCATCCTCTACGCTGTCGTGGTGTTCATGAGCTGGGGCTATACGCAGCTGTTCACCGGCCGCGCCGCCTTCCTGCATCTCGGCGCCTTCACCGCGACGATCATGTCGGCCAACGTCTTCATGACCATCATTCCGAACCAGAAGATCGTCGTTGCCGACCTGATTGCCGGCCGCAAGCCCGATCCGAAATACGGCAAGATCGCCAAGACGCGCTCGACGCACAACAACTACCTGACCCTGCCGGTCGTGTTCCTGATGCTGTCGAACCACTACCCGCTGGCCTTCGGCACCGAATTCAACTGGGTCATCGCCTCGCTGATCTTCATCATCGGCGTGCTGATCCGCCACTACTTCAACACGCTGCACAAGCGCGAGGGCAACCCGCACTGGACGTGGCTCGCCGCCGGCATCGTGTTCGTCATCATCATGTGGCTGTCGACGGTGCCGAAAGTTCTGACCGGCGAAGACAAGAACGCCTCGGTGACCACTGCACCCTTCGTCGCCTCGGCGCAGTTCCCCAAGGTCCGCGATACCGTGCTCGGCCGCTGCGCCATGTGCCATGCCAACGAGCCGTCCTATGAGGGTGTCTACCATGCACCCAAGGGCGTGGTGCTGGAGACCGACACTGCGATCGCCGAGCATGCCCGTGAAATCTACCTGCAGGCGGGCCGCAGCCATGCCATGCCGCCCGCCAACGTCACCCAGATCACGCCGGAGGAGCGGGCGTTGCTGGTTGCCTGGTACGAGCAGGCGCGGAAGTAGCAGCAGTACGACGACGCAGACTGAAAGCTCAGGGCGCGCTGGTCGCGCCCAATTCGACGCGCGGCGACGGCCGCGGTTTTGTCACGCCAGAAAGCTTGTAGAGTTCGATCATGACCACCACACTTCTTCGCGGCCGTACCTTGTCCTTCCTGCGCTGGCCCGACAGCGCCGACGACCATGCGTCCTATGCCTATGAGGAAGACGGTGCAGTGCTGATGCGCGACGGCAAGATCGCCGCCGTCGGCGCCTATGCGGAGGTCGCGGCCCAGGCGGGCGATGCCAAGATCATCGACCACCGCCCGCATCTGGTCCTGCCCGGCTTCATCGACGCCCATGTCCACATTCCGCAGATGCAGATCATCGCCGCCTATGGCGCCGAACTGCTGGAATGGCTGAACAAATACACTTTCCCCGAGGAAACGCGTTTCATCGACGCCCAGCACGGCCGCCGCATCGCGCGCCTGTTCCTCGACGAGATGGTGCGCCATGGCACGACGACCGTTGCGGCCTACTGCTCGGTGCACAAGCAGTCGGCCGAGGCGTTCTTCGCCGAATCGCACGAGCGCAACATGCTCAACATCGCCGGCAAGGTGATGATGGACCGCAACGCCCCTGACGGCGTGCTCGATACGCCGCAGACGAGCTACGACGACACCAAGGCGCTGATCACGGAATGGCATGGCAAGGGCCGTCAGCTCTATGCCATCACCCCGCGCTTCGCCATCACCTCTACGCCCGAACAGATGGAGATGGCCGGCCAGCTGGCGCGCGAGCATCCCGGCCTGCATATCCAGACGCATCTGTCCGAAAACCACGCCGAGATCGCCTTCACCCAGGAGCTCTATCCCTGGTCGCGCGACTACACCGACGTCTACGAACATTACGGCCTGCTCGGCCAACGCACGCTGCTCGGCCACTGCATCCACCTCGGCGAACGTGAGTCCGACGCGATCTCCGAGCACGGCTCGATCGCCGTGTTCTGCCCGACCTCCAACCTGTTCCTCGGCTCGGGCCTGTTCGACTACCAGCGCTACCGCAAGCGCGACAAGCCGCTACGCATCGCCACCGCCACCGACGTCGGCGGCGGCACCAACTATTCGATGCTGCGCACCATGGACGAGGCCTACAAGGTCATCGCGCTCAACGGCGAGAAGCTCAACCCACTGGCCTCCTACTGGCAGCTGACGCGCGGCAATGCCGAGTCGCTGTCGATCGCAGACAAGGTCGGCACGCTGGAAGTCGGCACCGACGCCGACATCGTGGTGCTCGACGCCCGCGCCACGCCGGGCATGCGGCTTCGGATGGAGCGCACCGGCACGCTGGCCGAGGAGCTGTTCCTGCTCCAGACGTTGGGTGACGATCGCGCCGTGGTCGAAGTCTATGTCGCGGGCAAAGCCGCAAAGTCGACAATGGATCAGGCCGCCTGACCTTGCGTCATTCGCCCGCGTCTGCCATGTGAGCCGTGTCTGACGGAGGAACGGACGATGGCAGCAGCCGAGGACCTGAAAAAGCTCGCCGAACAGGAAGACCGACTGGTCTTCGACCGCTTCGATGAGGCGGTTGCCTTCGACATCGGCGCGGCCATCCGCGCCCGTGGGGTGACCGAGAAATTTCCCATCATCGTAGACATCCGCCTGTGGGATCGGGCGCTGTTCTACTGCGCGCTGCCAGGCTCGACGGTCCACAACACCGAATGGGCGCGGCGCAAGATCAACGTCGTCAGGACCTTCCACCGCAGCAGCTACCGCATGGTGCTGCACAAGGCACGGACCGACCGCACATTCGCTGTCGGCGATGCCTTGCCGATCGACGACTATGTATTGGCCGGCGGCGGATTCCCGATCCGCGTCAAGGGCGTCGGCGTCATCGGCGCCATTGCCGTTTCGGGCCTGCCGGAGCGCCAGGATCATGAGGTGGTGGTCGCGGCCGTCTGCGATCACCTTGGAATTCCCCGCCAGGAGCTTGCCTTGCCCCCCGTTGCGAACAGCTGAGAGAGTTTGAACGTCCCGATGGCCATGACCGACCCGAAGCATTTTCTGACCAGCGTTTTCGAAGCCGCCGTGGCTGCTGCCGACCCCGAGCTCACCATCCGCCGCCATCTGCCGGAAAAGCCCAAGGGTCGCACCATCGTCATCGGCGCAGGCAAAGGCTCGGCGCAGATGGCAGCTGTTTTCGAAAAAGCCTGGGACGGGCCACTGGAGGGCGTGGTC
This sequence comes from Aminobacter carboxidus, assembly GCF_014863355.1. Lineage (GTDB taxonomy): Bacteria > Pseudomonadota > Alphaproteobacteria > Rhizobiales > Rhizobiaceae > Aminobacter > Aminobacter carboxidus. The sequence goes on from NZ_JACZEP010000009.1 coordinate 43,372, forward strand.
GTCACCCGCTATGGCTTTGCCGCCCCTTGCGAGCGCATCAGGATCGTCGAGGCTTCGCACCCGGTGCCCGACGCCAACGGCCTCGAAGCGGCAAAGCTGCTGCTGGAGACGGTGTCCGGGCTGAGCGAGGACGATCTTGTCGTGGCACTGGTTTCCGGCGGCGGTTCGGCGTTGCTGCCGTCGCCGGCCGGCCCCCTAACCCTTGCCGACGAGATCGCCGTCAACGAGGCGCTGCTCGCGTCGGGCACGCCGATCTCGGCGATGAACACCATCCGCAAGCACATCTCCGGCATCAAGGGCGGCAGGCTGGCGGCCGCTGCCTGGCCGGCGCGCGTCGTTTCGCTTGTCGTGTCCGACATTCCCGGCGACAATCCCGCGCTCGTCGCGTCCGGTCCGACCGTGCCCGACGAGGCCACGCGGGCCGATGCGCTCAGGATGATCGAGACCTACCGCATCGCGCTGCCTGCCAATGTCATGGCGCATATCAATTCGGCCGCCGCCGATGCGCCGCAGCCGTCCGATCCGCGCTTTGCCCGCAACGAGGTGCATGTCATCGCCTCGGCCGCGGTGTCGCTCGACGCTGCTGCTGAAGCAGCGCGCAAGCAAGGCGTCGAAACGGTCATCCTGTCCGACGCCATCGAGGGCGAGGCGCGCGAGATCGGCAGCGTGCACGCCGCCATCGCCCGTGAAGTCGCGACCCGCAACCGGCCGTTCAACAAGCCGGTGCTGATCCTGTCCGGTGGCGAAACCACAGTCACCTTGCGCGCAAAAGGCAAGGGCGGGCGCAACAGCGAATTCCTGCTCGCCTTCGCCATCGGCATCGACGGGCTTTCCGGCATCGAAGCGCTTGCCGCCGACACCGACGGCATCGACGGTTCCGAGGACAATGCCGGCGCCTTCGCCGACGGCTCGACGGTTTCGCGCATGCATGCTGCAAGCGTCGACGCCAAGGCGATGCTCGCCGCCAACAATGCCTGGACGGCGTTCAATGCCATCGGCGACCTGTTCGTGCCGGGCCCGACCGGCACCAACGTCAACGATCTCAGGGCGATCCTGGTCCGCTAGGCAGCCATCATCGCGCGCACGATCCCGATGTCCTCGGCGAAGCGGGCACGCTCGGCTCCGGCGTCCTGCGGGTCGCGGATGCGCAGGATGTAGGACGGATGGATCGTCAGGAACACGGCGAGGCCGTCGTCGCGCATGATGGTCTGGCCGCGCTGCCTGGTGATTGCCACCGGCGCGTCCAGCAACGACTGGGCAGCGGTCGCGCCGAGCGCCACCACCAGCCTCGGCTCCACCAGCTTCAGTTCCTGCGCCAGCCACCAGCGACAGGCCTCAACCTCGCCGGCATTGGGCTTGCTGTGGATGCGGCGCTTGCCACGCGGCTCGAACTTGAAGTGCTTGACGGCATTGGTGACGTAGACCGCAGTGCGGTCGATGCCGGCTTCGCCGAGCACTGCGTCGAAGATCTTGCCAGCGGGGCCGACGAAGGGCCTGCCCTGCAGATCCTCCTGGTCGCCGGGCTGCTCGCCGACGAACATCAGTTCGGCATCGTCGGGGCCTTCGCCGAAGACGGTCTGCGTCGCCTCGCTCCACAGCGGGCAGCGCCGGCACTGGCTCGCCTTCTGGCGCAGGGCGTCGATGGATTGCGCCTCAGCCGCTGCCGGTTGTTTCGCCGCCGGCCAGTGCTTCGCCTGAATCGCCTGGTGATGCGGCGCGGGCATTGTCGGCATCCTTGCGATCATCTCCCGGGCGGCCTGGTCGGCGCCTGATATCAGTCCCGGAATGAGCGAGGCCTCGGGAAGGTTCCGCCAGTATTTCTTGGGCATCTCCGATTGCATCGCCTTCACCTTGAGACGGGCCGGATTGAAGATGCTGGTGAAATAGGTCCGCCACATCTCCTCCGACGGGTCGGCCGTGGGTGCGTCCTCTTTCGAGGCGCCGGGGCCGAGCGCCAGCATTTCGCGGTCCCATTCGGCCGAGCCGTGCGGCGTCAGGATTGCCCAGCGCATGCCGGTGAAGCGGCGCACGAAGAACGGCGCGGCCAATTCGACGATAAAGTGCTCGGGCTCAAACCAGGCAACGAAACGCTCGTCGTCACCGTCGCCGATCTTTCGGAAGCGGACGAAGGCATGCATCTTGTGCTCGTCGCGCCGGACCGCCTTCTCCATCGCCTCGAAACGTCTGACGTCGGGGTCGGAGGCAATGTGGAGCAGATGCGGTTCGCTGCGCTGCCGCCACAGCATCCGGTAGAGCAGGGCGAAGCGCTCGCTGTCGCTGTGGCAGGTCACGATGGCCGCGCGGTCGACGAAGTCTCGCGAGACCTTGAGTTCGACAGCCGGGATCGGCGCTGGCAGCTCTGTCGCTGCGCCGCCGACATGCCACTCAATGTCCTCGGGTCTCACCTCGTTGGAAACAAGCGTTCTTGCCGCATCACGCCAGCCGCCGAAGTCGGTCGGACCGGCGAGGTGCACGGCGTATGCGGCCAGTGACAGGGCGGGCGGGCTGGTCATCAAAACAGCTCGAGTTGTCGTGGCTTCGGCGCGATCGTCTCACGCAGCCTCATGGCATCGATGGACGCACCCGGTGACCAGCCGTCGGCGACGATGAATGGGCGCACCTTGGCTATGGATTGGCACAGCCTGCCGACGTCCTCGAGCCGCAGCCGCTTGAAGCGGCGGGTCTCGATGACACGTTCGACGGCGCGCGTGCCGAAGCCCGGGATGCGCAGCAGCATCTCCTTGTCGGCGCGGTTGACGTCGAGGGGAAACGAGGCGCGATTGCGCAGCGCCCAGGCGAGCTTGGGGTCGATCTCCAGGTCGAGCATGCCGTCGGTTTGGCCGCCCAGGATCTCGCTTTGGTCGAAGCCGTAGAAACGCATCAGCCAGTCGGCCTGGTAGAGCCGGTGCTCGCGCATCAGCGGCGGCTTCTTCAGGGGCAAAGTGGAGGAGGCATCGGGGATCGGGCTGAAGGCCGAATAGTAGACGCGCCGCAGCTGGTAGCTGCCATAGAGCCGGGCGCTGGTCTTGAGGATGCCGGCGTCTGAAGTGGCGTCGGCGCCGACGATCATCTGGGTGGACTGACCACCCGGCGCGAAGCGTTCGCGTTTCTTCGTCCGCAGCGTTGGTTCGGCCTTTTCCTCGATCTTCGAACGCAGTTTTGCCATGGAAATACGGATCGTCTCCGGCCGCTTTTCCGGCGCCAGCCGTTTCACGCTCTCGTCGGTCGGCAGCTCGACATTGATCGACAGCCGGTCGGCATAGAGGCCGGCCTTTTCGACCAGTTCGGCCGAGGCATCCGGGATTGTCTTGAGATGGATGTAGCCGCCGAATTTCTCGTCGAGCCTCAGCCTCCTCGCCACCTCCACTATCTCGCCCATGGTTTCGTCGGGCGAACGGATGACGCCGGAGGACAAGAACAGCCCCTCGATGTAGTTGCGCTTGTAGAAGTCCATGGTCAGCTGCACCACCTCGTCGACCGTGAAGCGGGCGCGGCGAACATTGGAGGACGAGCGGTTGATGCAGTAGCTGCAGTCGTAGATGCAGAAATTGGTCAGCAGGATCTTGAGCAGCGAGATGCAGCGGCCGTCGGGCGCGTAGGAGTGGCAGATGCCCATGCCCTCGGTCGAACCGATGCCGCGCGACTTGAGCGAGTCGCGCCCTCCGGCGCCAGAGGAGGCGCAGGAAGCGTCGTATTTCGCGGCGTCGGAAAGGATTGCGAGTTTCTCGCGGGTCGAAAGAATTGCCATATGTTCATGGTATGTTCTTTTGACCGACAAGACCAGTGGCTTCGCCGCGTCGTGGCGAGATGTGATCGCTTCGAAGGAGATTGGATGGCGGGCGTTGTCCGCCATCCCTCAGCGGTCACACCTCGTGCAGATAGAGATGATAGTCCAACTCGCTCACCGTGCGGGCGACGCGCAGATATTCGCTTTCCTTGATCGCCGTAAACGTGCGGTGCAGATCGTGGCCAAGAGCTTCGCGCAGGAACTCCGAGCCCTTCGCCGCCTCGATCGCCGTGCGCCAGTCCGCCGGCATCACGCTCTCGCTGCCTTCGGCCTGTTCGTAGCCGTTGCCTGACGTCTCTGGGCCGGGATCGAGCTGTTCATCGAGCCCCTTCGAGATGCCGGCGAGAATGGTCGCGGCCACCAGATAAGGATTGGCGTCGACACCCGAGGGGCGATGCTCGATGCGGCGGTTCCTGGCGTCGCCGGCCGGTACGCGCAGCGCCACCGAGCGGTTGTTGACGCCCCAGGTCGGGGCCACCGGCGCGTAGGACTGCGACACGAAACGGCGCCAGGAATTGGCGTGCGGGGCAAACACCAGCATCGATTCCGCCATGGTCGCGGCAAGGCCGCCGATCGCGTGCAGCAGCTTCGGCTGCCACTCGCCTTCCTTGGCCTCGGTGAAGACGTTGGTGCCGTCGGCATCGAGCAGCGAGGCGTGGAAATGCATGCCCGAGCCGGCGTACTTCTCGATCGGCTTGGCCATGAAGCACGCGGTGACGCCATGACGACGCGCCTGGATGCGGACGATGCGCTTGAGCATGATCAGGTCGTCGGCGGCCTGCATGACGTCCTTGCGGTAGCGCAAGGTGAGCTCGTACTGGCCCGGCGCGTATTCCGAGATGACGGTTTCCGCCGGAATGCCCTGCAGCTTGGCCGCGGCATAGATGTCGGAGAACAAAGGCTCCATGCCGTGCAGATGGTCGACCGAATAGACCTCTGTTTTACCAGAGACGCGGCCGTCGAGCACGGCGCGGGCCGGCTGGACCTTGCCGTCGCCGTCACGTTCGTTGGACAGCAGGAAGAATTCGAGCTCGAAGGCGCCGGCCGGATGCAGGCCCTTTGCCGCCAGCCTGTCGACCTGGCGCTGCAGCGCCAGCCGCGGGTCCGAGGTCATCGGCGCGCCGTCGAGATGGTACATCGACATCAGCAGCTGGCCGCGAGCCGGGCTGGTGGCATGCATCGGCTTCAGCGTGCCGGGGATCGGCCAGGCCCTGAGATCGCCGTCGCCGGAGTCCCAGATCAGCCCAGTCTCGTGCACATCCTCGCCCGTGATGTCGAGGCCGAGGATGGAGATCGGCAAATGCCGTCCGCCTTCATACAGCCCCATCAACTCGTGGCGGCGAATGATCTTGCCGCGGCCGACGCCATTGGCGTCGGTCAGCACGATGTCGAAGGCTTCGATGTCGGGGTTCGCGTCGAGGAAGGCTCTGGCCTCGTCGACGGTCGAGCCGGAAGGTGATGTCATGATGTCACTCGATTGTCTTGTGCCTTGTCTCATGCGGCAAGCTTGGCGGCAATATCGCCGAAAGCTGCAACCAGCCTGTCGACCTGCCGCGCTGTCGTCACCGGCGAGACCAGCATCATGTTGTGGAATGGCGCGATCAGCACGCCACGATTGACCAGCGCCACATGCATGGCAGCCTCCAGCCGGGAGGCATGCGCATGCTCGGCCTCGCCGCCGTTGCGCAGCGGGCCAGTCGCGCAGATGAACTCGACGCGGGCGCCGACCCGCATCACATGCCAGGGCAGCTGGCGTTTTCGAATGGCCTTGTCGAGCCCGGTCGCCAGCCTTTGCGCCAGCGCCTCCATATGGGCGTAGTTTTCTTCGGTCATCACCTCTTCGAGCGTCGCCCGCATCGCTGCGAACTGCAGCGGGTTGGCCGACAAGGTCGTGCCCATGCCGGAATAGCCCGGCTGCTTGGTGCTGTTGTAGGCGGCGTAGCGGTTGGCGACCTCTTCGCTCATGCCCCAGACGCTGGCCGGCACGCCGCCGGCGACGGGCTTGCCGAGGACAAACAAATCGGGGTCGAGATTATGCTTGCCGACATAACCGCCGGGCCCGGTCGAGATGGTATGGGTCTCGTCGATCAAAAGCAGCGTGCCGGCCTTGCGGGTCAGCGCGCGCACGCCTTCGAGAAAGCCGGGCTCGGGCAGCACCATACAGGAGTTGGTCAGCACCGGCTCGGTGATGACGCAGGCGACGTCGCCATGGCTGAGCGCCTGTTCCAGCGCCGGCAGGTCGTTGAACTCGACGATGCGGGTGCGGGCGGTGAGGTCGCGGAATTCGCCTGATAGCCCCGGGCGGTTGATCGGCTTGCCATCGTCCAGCCGCACCATCGTTTCGTCGACGGCGCCGTGATAGCAGCCGTTGAACACCAGGATCTTGTCGCGGCCGCTGACGGCGCGCGCCACGCGCAAGGCGAAGCGATTGGCGTCGGTGGCGGTAGTGGCGATCTGCCAGTGCGGCAGGCCGAAGCGCTTGGCAAGCAATAGCCCAAGCGTCAGCGAATCCTCCGACGGCAGCATGTAGGTCAGTCCGCGGCTCGCCTGCCTGCGGATGGCGCGGGCGACCGGGGCAGGGGAATGGCCGAACATCGAGCCGGTGTCGCCGAGGCAGAAATCGGCAAGCTGGTTGCCGTCGACATCGGTGATGACGGCACCGCGCGCCTTGTCGACCAGGATCGGGAACGGCGTCGGCCAGTCCTTCATCCAGTGCATCGGAACGCCGCCGAAGAAGCCCGCCATGCCGTTGCCGAGTGCTGCCTCGGATTTGGGCCGGGCACGGCGGAAGATTTCGGCCTCCGTCGCTGCAAGCTCGGCAATGCGTGACAGCGGCACGCCGCCTTCGGTGGCTTCGGGTCGTTCGATGCGGTTCATCATGGCTCCGATAGGACAGGCGGGCATTGGGCAGACGGGCGCACTCTAGCCAGAGGCGGTGTGAAACGGCAATTGGCCGTGCGTTAGGCGTCGATTGGCGCAGCCTGGCAGGCTCTTGACCCTGCCTGAACATCGGCGATCATGACACTGTGCTTTGGGGGTGAATGCCGATGCGTGTTATAATGACGGCCATGTCGATCCTGCTTGCGGCGGGCCCGGCCGGTGCCTCTGGCGGGCTCTCATGCGGTGCCAAGGATGAGGCAGTGAAGCTGACCATCGAGAGTGGCGTCACTCGCGGCATGGGCAGTCCGGTGTTCAATTTTCGCGGCGAGATCGAGCTGGCCGAAAAGGCTATTTCACAAGATCTGCGCGCGATGAGCTTCGAGCGCGAGCACCTCGCGCAATACTGGCTCGACGGCGAAGAGTTGCGCATGGTCATCTATCGCGAGCGTGAAGGCGACAAGCCGCATGGCTATGTCGAGGTTACGGTCAGGACCAAATCAGGCGACGAGGGCGACTATATCGGCCAGTACTCGGTCACCGTGTTCGACATGACCGATGCCACCGGCGGCGACGGCAAGACCTACAATTTCACCGGCCGCGCCACCTGCCTGGTCGAATAGTTCCAGCCCGGCATTGGTTACGCCGGCGACGCGACTGGCGGTCAGTCGCCATGCATGGCTGATATGGCGCGCCGCATCAGCGCCAGGAATGTCTGCCGTTCCTCATCGGTGAAGTCGGCCAGTGCTGCCTCGTTCTGGGCGCGGGCGGCGGCGGTCGCCGGGTCACGCAGCGCCTTTGCCCTTGGCGTCAGGTGGATGGCCTGCGAGCGGCCATCGTCGGGGTTGGCGCGCCGTTCGATCAGCCCGTCGCGCTCCATCCTTGTCAGCGTATTGGCCATCGTTGCCTGTTCGACATCGAGGCGCTGTACCAGTTCGCTCTGGGCCAGCCCATCCTCGTCCCATAGCGCCAGCAGCGTCATGAACTGGGCCGGTGCCAGCCCGAGCGGGCGGATGCGCTCATGCAGGCCCTTGGCGAATAGGCGCGCCATCTGGTTGGCGAGGAAGCCGGCGGAGCGTTCTTTGTGGAAAGCCATGGCAGAGAGATAGCCGTTGAATAGCATGCTATGCAATGATATATAGCTTGCTATGCAAATGGGAGGTTCGACAATGAAAGCGAAACTTCATGCCGCGGCCGGTGGGGTCGCCCTGCTCACGGTCAGCTGTTTCTGGATTTCCACCGTTGCCGCCGAACTGACCGGCAATGCCGAAATCATCGCCACTGTTAAGGCGACCATTCTTGCCGGCATGGTGGTGCTGATCCCGGCGATGATCATCGCCGGCGCCTCCGGCTTTTCGCTCGGCAAGGGCTGGAGGAGCCCTGTCGTCCAGATCAAGAAGCGCCGCATGCGCATCATCGCTGCCAACGGGCTCTTGGTGCTGCTGCCGTCGGCCTATGTGCTTGCCGGCTGGGCCGGGGAAGGGCGTTTCGATGCGGCCTTCATCATCGTGCAGACACTGGAACTGGCCGCGGGTGCGGTCAACATCGCACTGCTTTCGCTCAACATGCGCGACGGCCTGGCGCTTCGGCGCAAGCCGGCGAGGGCCATGCGCGCAGGCTGAGATTTCGGGCGGCAGGCGCAGCGACGGCCGCTTCGCGTCCTTCCCTGGAATTTACGCTAGCCGGTGATGTCGATGACGCCGCAATCGCCGCTGGCACTGCCGAAGGCGAGGCGGCGTTCTTCCTTGTCCCAGGCCATCGAGGTGATGGCGCCCTTGCCGGGGCGGCGCAGCAGTACTTCCTTGGCGTCGGCAAAACGCACCGCCAGCACCATGCCGTCCTCGTAGCCGACAGCGACGATGTCTTCGCTGGGATGACAGGCAACCGAGGTCACCATGGTGTTGCCGCGCGTGCCGAGCTCCAGCGGTGCCTTGCCCATCGGGCCGTCCTTGCCGCTGAACGGCCAGACGATCGCCGCCGGTGCGCCGGAGCTTGCCAGCCACTTGCCCTTGGCGCTCCACGACAGGCTCTTCACCTTGGCGGGATAGCCGGTCATGCGCATGTGCTTGGCATCGACGAGCTTCCAGCCATGCAGGGCGTTTTCCTGCATGGTGGTGACGAGGAAGGCGCCGTCGGGCGAAAACGTGATGCCGGTATGGGCGCCGTCCCATTGCAGTTCGGTCGGCGTGCCGTCGGCGGCAGGGAAATGCAGCGTCGCGCCATTGTAGCGGGCGACGCCGACGCGCATGCCCTTGGGCGAAAAGGCGATGCCTTCGACCGAGCGCGGGTGGTTGAATTCCTTGGTCTTGCCGTCGGCGAAACGCACCCAGGCATTGCGGCCGCTGGCATAGGCAAGCGCGCCTTGCGGTCCCGAGGCGACCGAGGTCACCCATTTCTTGCCGATGCTTGCCAGTTCCTCGGCCACGCCCGCCGCGGTCAACGACATCACCTTGCCGTCCTCGCCGCCCGAGATCATCACGTCGTTCTTGGCGGTGGTCGTCGCCGACAGCAGCCCGTCATGCAGCTTCAGTGACTTCTGGCCATGGTCGAGCCAGTGCACCGTGCCATCGGCAAGCGCGAAAAACGGGATGTTGTCGAGGAAGCTTGCTGTGACGCAATGTCCGTCGAGATCAAGCGGGGCGACTGTCGGCATGGGCTGTAAAACTTCCGGTGCTGATTTGTCCTCACCCCTAAGGACAGGGGGAGCAAGCGTCAACTTCGACGCTGGGTCGACGCTGGCGTTCGACACGCCTCTGGGGCGAGGCAAGCGACCGGCCCCCGATAGATCGAGGGCCGTGGGTTGTCTGATGGCTTACGCCGCCTGGCAGGCTTCGAAGCTGCGCTTGAGACGCTCGGCGTCGAGCTCGCGGCCGATGAACACCAGCCGGCTTTCGTGCTTCTCATCGTCCTTCCAGGCGCGCTGGTGGTCGCCCTCGATGATCATGTGGACGCCCTGGATGACGTAGCGATCCGGATCGTCCTTGATGGCAATGATGCCCTTGAGGCGCAGGATGTTGGGCCCTTCCATCTGGGTGATCTTCTCGATCCAGGGGAAGAACTTCTTGGAGTCCATCTCGCCGCCGCGCAGCGACACCGACTGCACCGTCACGTCATGGATCGGCGACACCGCCCCATGCTCGTGATGGTCGTGATCATGGTGGGCATGGTCGTGATCATGATCGTGGTGGTGATGATGGTCGTGGTCGCAGTTCGGGCCGCATTCGTGGTCGTGGTCATGATCGTGGGCGTCGAGGAAATGCGGGTCGTCGGCCAAAACGCGCTTCAAATCGAAGGCGCCGCGGTCGAGCACCTGGTCAAGCGCCACGCCGGCGCGGGTGGTGCGGTGGATCTTCGCCGATGGGTTGATGGCGCGGATGGCGGCTTCGACGTCGCGCAGCTCGTCAGCGGTCACCAGGTCGGTCTTGTTGAGAACGACGACGTCGGCGAAGGCGATCTGATCCTCGGCCTCGCGGGAATCCTTGAGGCGCAGCGGCAGGTGCTTGGCGTCGACGAGGGCAACGACGGCGTCGAGCTTGGTCTTGGAACGGACGTCATCGTCCATGAAGAAGGTCTGGGCCACCGGCACCGGGTCGGCGAGGCCGGTGGTCTCGACGACGATGGCGTCGAAGCGGCCGGGACGGCGCATCAGGCCCTCGACGACGCGGATCAGGTCGCCGCGCACCGTGCAACAGACGCAACCATTGTTCATCTCGTAGATTTCCTCGTCGGATTCCACGATCAGGTCGTTGTCGATGCCGATCTCGCCGAATTCGTTGACGATGACCGCATAACGCTTGCCGTGGTTCTCCGACAGGATGCGGTTGAGCAGCGTCGTCTTGCCGGAACCGAGATAGCCGGTCAGCACGGTAACGGGGATTTGGGTCTGAGCTTCGGTCATGGTCGTCCTCGGGATCGGATAGAGGCTCCATATAGGATGCCGGGGTGGTTTTTGCACGTCTCAAACGTCATCGCGGCCGCGCGTTTCAAACATTACGGAAGTTTCATTGGGCCAGCAGATCAGGCGCACCTAGATTGAGGTCCAGGCAAGGGGCTTGCCGAGCCATTTCGCGGAGACAGCCAGCTATGCAGAAATCGTCTTTTCCCGGCAAACTGAGCCGCCGCCGCGCACTTGGCCTGATCGCCGTGACGGCCGGCGGTACAGCACTCGTGCCGGTGCAGCTGTTTGCCCAGCAGGCTTCGCCGGCATCCGGCACAGCGCTGCTGATGCCGGAAGCTGGCGTCTGCTCGATCACGCCCGAGACCACCGAAGGTCCCTACTACTTCGACCCCGAACTGGAGCGCAGCGAGATCACCGAAGGGCGCGAAGGCGTTAAGCTGACCGTACGCCTGCAGGTCGTCGACGAGGCCTGCAATCCGATCGAGGGCGCACGCGTCGATCTCTGGCATTGTGATGCAACGGGCCATTACTCCGGCTATCCCGGCCAGGGCGACAACCGCGACGTCGATACATCGGGACAGAAGTTCCTGCGCGGCTGGCAGCGGGCGGACAAGACCGGCATCGTGTCCTTTGAGACCATCTATCCCGGTTGGTACCGCGGCCGCACCACTCACATTCATTTCAAGGCTTTCCCACGCGAGGGCTTTGAAATGACCGGGCAGATATTTTTCCCCGACGATGTGAGCGAGCACATCTTCTCGACTTGGGCGCCCTACGCCACGCGTGGCGGACAGCGCGACACGATGAACGCCGACGACGGCATCCTGCGCCGTGCCGGCCCGGGCGTGCAAAGTGCCGTCAGCGAAGCGGCTTCGGCTTATGAAGCCGTGATGATCATTGCCGTGAAACGGGCGGGATAAGCTGATCTCCGCTCGGCGGGCGCCAGCTTGGAAATCCCGTTGACACACATCCACTCGTCGCTTCGACTGGGTGAATGAAAGCGAGCGATACTTTCCTTCGATTTGTCACGCACGCGACACACGAGCCTTTCGGGCATCGTAGTGGCCTTTTCAAAGTCGCCTATGCGCTTCGCAGGGACCTCACACCTGCAGCGCCATTTGCAGTGGACCTCACGAAGCAATTGTCGTGGTTCGAGGCCAACATGGCGGTGCCGACGCGGTTTTCGAAGTCCCGTCATCCTCGAGCACAAGAGACGGCGCTTTCTTGGGTCAAGGCCAACGCAGACGAGCACATTCGAAGGCTACGCCTGCTTGTCGCTCTTGTCGAAGAAGTGGGGCAGGTAAATATTGTCGAACTGCGGACGACGCGACCTGGTTATGTCGTTTTCGAAGACGACCATCAGGTGATTGCTCAACCTTTCGCCGACACCCCGCGCTGAGCTTTCTAACACGCTGCAGCCTTGATGGGCGTTGGGCTTACAAAAATAGGCAATTTGCCGGCGAAGCATTCCTGTCATCGAACTGTAACATACGTCTGGCAATAGCGCTCGTAAGCGTGGTCGGTTGCCGGCAAACTGAGCTGGCAACAATCTCCCCGCGGTCGATTGCCAAGGGCCACGCAGCAACTATTCTCGGCCATTACGGCACGGGGGCGTGGCGCAGGAGAGGCGGATGTCCAAGTCCAACAAAGGCGCGGCGATGAGCCGGCTTCACCAAGTGGCCCGGCTGGCGCGCACCTCGCTTGCCGCACGGCTTTTGGCACATGGCTTTTATGCCGGCCAGGACCAGATTATGCTGTCGCTGCACGATGACGACGGCCAGACCCCTGGCCAGCTCGCCTCGCGCCTCGGCGTGCGTCCCCCGACGATCACCAAGACCATCAACCGGCTGCAGGCCCAGGGCTTCCTGGAAAAGCGCGCCTCGGAGACCGATGCCCGCCAAGCCCACATCTTCCTGACCGAAACCGGCAACGATGCCATCCGCGCCGTCGAGAAGTCGGTCAAGAAGACCGAAAAGCAGGCGCTCAAGGGTTTCGACAAGAAGGACATCAAGCAGCTTTCCAAGCTTCTGCTGCGCATCGAGGCCAACCTTTCCGACCTGACCCTGATCGACGACGAGGCCGCCGCCGATGTCGAGGGTGCGGCCGAGGTCGAGCCCGAACTGGAAGCCGAAGCGGCGGAATAGCCGCAACGGCAGCAGCGCTCCATCCCGTTACAGGGATGGAAAATGGCGTGGCCCACCTGTTTTGCCTTGCCGGGCGGCGGCGATAGGCGCAATAGCCAGATATCCCCAGTCATTTGCCCGGCCTGCCAGCGTGTCTCCTCAAAAACCAGCAGAAACCGCAACGCCTTCATCGGCGATCCTGCTGATATTCGCCTCGGGCCTGGTGTTTTCCTTCCTCGACACCAGCGCCAAGCATCTCGTCACGTCGGGCATGGCTGCGCCCTTCGTCACCTGGGTGCGCTTTGCCGTGCATGCGGCGATCGTGCTGGTGCTGTTCAAGGCCTGGGAGCGGCCGGAGCGCCTTGTGCCGCAGAGCCTGAAGCTGCAGATCCTGCGCGCGGTTTTCATGTTCGGCTCGACGATCTTCAATTTTCTGGCGCTGCAGACCCTGCAGCTTGCCGAAACCGTGTCGATCAACTTCGCCAGTCCGATGGTCATCACCGCCCTTGCCGGGCCGCTGCTTGGCGAATGGGCCGGCTGGCGGCGCTGGCTCGCGGTCTTCGTCGGCTTTCTCGGCGTGCTCGTCATCACCCGGCCGGGCTTCGGCGGCTTCGACATCGGCCACATCTTTTCGCTCTGCGCCATGCTGAGTTCGTCGCTTTACACCATTATGACCCGGCAGATGGGCCGACGCGAAACGGCCGAGAGCCTGATCCTCTATTCGGCTGTCGTGCCGGCGATCTTCATGCTGCCGGCCGTGCCTTTGGCCGGCTCGTTGCCTGTCCACTCCTACGACTGGCTGGTGCTGTTCGGGCTCGGCGTCTTCGGCGGTTTCGGCCACTGGCTGCTGATCAAGGCCTATCAGCGCGCCTCCGCCACAGCGCTTGCGCCTTACCCCTACCTGCAGATGGTCTGGATGATCATCCTGGGCTGGCTGGTGTTCGACCAGTTGCCCGACCGCTGGACGCTTGCGGGTGCCATGATCATCGTTGCCAGCGGCCTCTACATCATCCATCGCGAGCATACGCTGAGGGTTCGGAACCGGGCCGCGCCAAGCACCGAAACCGAAGAGCTGGCAAAAAAGCTTTGATTTGCCGTTGAACAATGGCATACGGCTTTAAACGGTTTAAAAGACCGTCCGTTCACGCTTGCGGATGGAGGGCCCGCTGGCTCAGAAGATCAAGCTTTCGACGATTGCCGACGCGCTTGGGGTTTCGACCGCAACCGTGTCGCTTGCGTTGCGTGACAGCCCGCTTGTCGCCGACGTCACACGCGACCGCATCAAGCAGCATGCCCGCGAGATCGGCTACATCTACAACCGCCGTGCCGCCAGCCTGCGCACCTCGCGCTCCGGCATTGTCGGGGTCGTCGTCCACGACATCATGAACCCGTTCTATGCCGAGATTTTGCGCTCCATCGAGAGCGAACTCGACCGCAGCCGGCAGACCTTCATCCTGTCCAACCACTATGACGATCTGGAAAAGCAGCGCACCTTCGTCGACACGCTCCTGCAGCTCGGCGCCGACGGGGTGATCATGTCGCCGGCCATCGGCACGCCGGCCGAAGACATCGTCATGGCCGAGGAAAACGGGCTTCCCGCGGTGCTGATCGCCCGTTCGGTCGAAGGTGCCGAGGTGCCGGTGTTCCGCGGCGACGACGCCTATGGCACCGCACTTGCCACCAACCACCTGATCTCGCTCGGCCACAAACGCATCGCCATGATCGGCGGCACCGACCAGACTTCGACCGGCCGCCACCGCTACCAGGGTTATCTCAACGCCATGGAAGCAGCGGGGCTCGAAGTGCTGCCGAGCTGGCGTATCGCCGGCCCGCGCACCAAGCAGGGCGGCTTCGAGGCGGCGGCACAGTTCCTGGCGCTGAAGGACAAGCCGACGGCCGCCTGCTGCTGGAACGACCTCGTCGCCATCGGCCTGATGAACGGCATCGCCCGTGCCGGCCTCGTGCCCGGCATCGACGTCTCGGTCACCGGTTATGACGACCTCGAGGAGGCCCAGATCGCGACGCCGGCACTGACCACGGTGTGGAACGGTCAGCGCGAGGTCGGCCGCCGCGCTGCCAGCGCTTTGCTCGACAAGCTCAACGGCCAGTCGGTGCGGCCGTCGCAGGAACTGATCAAGCCCGAGCTGCATGTCAGGCAGTCCACCGGAAAACCCAAAGAACGCACATGACCGTGTCGAATTCCGAAACGCCGGCGATCGTGATCCCCGGCCTGCTGCACCCGCGCGTCGCCGAGCGGCTCAAATCGGCATTTCCGCTCGTTGAACTCGCCTCTGGCGATCCGGCATTGCTGACCCAGGAGATGAAGGCAAAGGTGCGCGGCATCGCCTCGGCCGGCCGCGTCGATGCGGCTTTCATCGACGCTTTGCCCCATCTCGAGATCATCGCCAATTTCGGCGTCGGTTACGATGGTGTCGATGCGCGCCATGCCGGCGCGCGCGGCATCATGGTCACCAATACGCCAGACGTTCTGACCGAGGAGGTCGCCGACACCGCTGTCGGCCTGCTCATCAACACGGTGCGCGAGCTGCCGCGGGCCGAAGCCTGGCTGCGCGACGGGCGCTGGGTCCGCGAGGGCGGCTATCGCCTGACGCCGGGCACGCTGCGCGGCCGCCGCATCGGCATCTTCGGCATGGGCCGCATCGGCCTTGCCGTCGCGCGCCGTCTCGAAGCCTTCGGGCTGCCGATCGCTTATCACAACCGCCGCCCTGTCAATGGCGTCGCCTACGACTACTTTCCGACGCTGAAGCAACTGGCAGCCGCCGTCGACACGCTGGTGTCGGTGGCGCCGGCTACGCCGCAGACCGAAAAGATCGTCGACGCCGGCATCTTCGAAGCGCTCGGTGCCAACGGCGTCTTCGTCAATGTCGGCCGTGGCGCCACCGTCGACGAGGCAGCCCTGGTTGCGGCTCTTTCAAAAGGCACGATCCTGGCGGCTGGCCTCGATGTCTTCACCGACGAGCCGAACGTGCCGCAGGCATTGATCGACCTGCCCAACGCATCGCTGCTGCCGCATGTCGCCTCCGCCACCGTCCACACCCGGCAAGCGATGGCCGATCTTGCCGCCGACAACATCTTGTCGTGGTTTTCCCAGGCGCGCCGGGCGTTGACGCCCGTGCCCGAGACCGCTGAAGTGACGGCCAGGGTCTAGCTGAGCCGATCTGGCTGGGGTGCTATCTCCCCGGCGCGGGGAAGCGCCCGGAGCTTACTCCGCTGCCGTCCGTGCCGCCTGCCTTGCGACAGCATGGGCCCGCACGGCATCGCCGAAGGCCTTGAAGATACGCTGCGAGACGTCGTCCGACTTGACCCAGTATTCGGGATGCCATTGCACGCCGACGGCGAAGGCGCGTGAGTCGCGTATCGACACCGCTTCGACAGTGCCGTCGGGTGCCACCGCCTCAACCTGCAGCTTCGAACCGAGGCGTTCGACCGCCTGGCGGTGGACCGAATTGACCAGGATGTCGCCTGGGCCGAACACGCCGGCAAGGCAGCTGCCTGGCTTGATGGTCGCCACCTGATGGATGGCGAAGCGTTCGTCCTGGTTGTCGCTGACGGGTGCGCGGTGATCGGCGATGCCTTCGCGCTCCTGGATTTCGGTGGCGAGCGAGCCGCCAAGCGCGACGTTCAATTCCTGGATGCCGCGGCAGATGGCGAGCAGCGGCACGCCGCGCTCGATCGCCTTGCGGATCAGCGGCATGGTCGTGGCATCGCGGGCGAAGTCGTAAGGGCCGTTGGCCTCGGTCGCTTCCTCGCCATACAGGCGCGGATCGACGTTGGACTTCGAGCCGGTCAGCATGACCCCGTCGACGGATGACAACAGCTCGTCGAGGTCGAGGCGGTCGCCGAAATTGGGCACCAGTACCGGTAGCACACCGGCGCCCGAGATCGCCGCCTCGAGATACTGCTGGGGTGCTGCATGCCAGGTGTAGTTCTCGAACTGCTTGACGTCTGACGACACGGCAACAAGCGGCTGGTGCATGATCGGGTTCGAATCCTTGTGGAAAGCAGGCTGTTTCCTTGCCTACAAAATAGGCGATCCCGAGGCGCTTTTCCAACACAAGTTTGCATATCTCGTATGTGCCAGATGAGCGGGATTAGACTATAGTGTTAGATGCTTGGGCTGCCGCAGCGTTTTGCGCGGTCAAACTTTCCCTGCCCTCTCGGGCGCGCTTTACTCATCCCCTTCGCCGTGTATTGTCGCGGTCGGCGTTAGTGGTGGGAGGCCAGATATTTCCCCAGCGTCGTATGTCTTTCGGTCCACTATGGGAGGATTTTGATGGATCGCCGTTCATTTATCAGGAAGGCCGGAACCACCGGCGTAGGTGCGGCCGCTGCCGCAGCGACGCTTGCGGCACCGGCAATTGCCCAGTCCAATCCCAAGATCACATGGCGGCTCGCGTCGTCCTTCCCGAAGTCGCTCGACACCATCTATGGTGGTGCTGAAGTCCTGTCGAAGCACCTGTCGGAAGCCACTGACGGCAACTTCACCATCCAGGTGTTTGCAGCCGGCGAAATCGTGCCTGGCCTGCAGGCAGCAGACGCAACGACCGCCGGTACGGTCGAAGCCTGCCACACGGTGGCATATTATTACTGGGGCAAGGACCCCACGTGGGCGCTCGGTGCGGCCGTTCCGTTCGCGCTCAATGCACGCGGCATGAACGCCTGGCACTACCATGGCGGCGGCATCGACCTGTTCAACGAATTCCTGGCGACTCAGGGTCTCTATGGTCTGCCCGGCGGCAACACCGGCGTGCAGATGGGCGGTTGGTTCCGCAAGGAGATCAACACGGTCGCCGATCTGCAGGGCCTGAAGATGCGCATCGGCGGTTTCGCCGGCAAGGTCGTCGAGCGGCTCGGCGTCGTGCCGCAGCAGATCGCCGGCGGCGACATCTACCCGGCGCTGGAAAAGGGCACCATCGACGCTGCCGAATGGGTCGGCCCTTATGACGACGAGAAGCTCGGCTTCCAGAAAGTCGCGCCCTACTACTACTATCCCGGCTGGTGGGAAGGTGGCCCGACGGTCCACTTCATGTTCAACAAGGCCAAGGTCGAGGAGCTGCCGGCAGCCTACAAGGCGCTGCTGCGCACGGCGGCCCAGGCGGCCGACGCCAACATGCTGCAGAAGTACGACTTCCTCAACCCGACGGCAGTCAAGAGCCTGGTTGCCAACGGCGCGCAGTTGCGTCCGTTCAGCCCGGAAATCCTCTCGGCCTGCTTCGACAAGGCCAACGAGGTCTATGCCGAGATGGAAGCCAGCAACCCCGGCTTCAAGAAGATCTGGGATTCGATCAAGGGCTTCCGCAAGGAGCACTACCTCTGGGCCCAGATCGCCGAATACAACTACGACACCTTCATGATGATCCAGCAGCGTAACGGCAAGCTCTAAGCTTCCGCACTGCACCGTGTCAGAGGCCCGGGACGCACATGCGCGCGCCCCGGGCCTTATACATTTCGAGGCCGGAATGTCGTTATGATGTTCCGGCCTCAGTTGTCATTGTGGTGGTTGCAACACCGCGATGACGGCACGCAGAGCGGTTGGCCTGTCCGAGGCGGGGTGGCTTGAAGCCGCGTCGCGCTCGCTCGACGCGCTGGCGCCCGAACTCAAGGGCTATCAGCCCTATCATGCGGCGCGCGCCGAGCTGTTGTCGCGCAAGGGCAATTTCAGCCAAGCGGCCGCCGCGTACGCCATCGCCATCGAGTTGGCCAGCTCGGTGTCAGACTCGGCATTCTTGCGGCGACGGGCCGGGCATCTCGCCGGGCGAAGCTAACGCAACATCGTGCTCCGGGGTCGTCACGGCAAGCTCCAGGCGCGGTAGCGGCAGTAACGCAAGCCCTGTCGTGCAAGCCGCGGGGCGTCTGTTTTTTTGCGGCAACCGTTTTCGGTTCTGCTATTCTCCCGCCCGTGCCGGACAAGCAGAACATCAAGGGGTCCCCGGCGCGCTCAAGAACATAAGCAACAAATGGGAGTAAGGGATGGATCGCAGATCTTTCATCCGCAGGACCGGTGCATCCGGTCTTGGGGTCGCTGCCGCGTCGATGCTTGCTGCTCCGGCGATTGCACAGTCGTCGCCAAAGGTCAGCTGGCGCTGTACCTCGTCGTTCCCGAAGGCGCTCGATACGATTTATGGCGCCGGCGAAACGATGGCCACCTACGTTCGTGAGGCCACCGACGGCAACTTCGACATCCAGGTCTTCGCCGCCGGCGAGATCGTGCCCGGCCTGCAGGCGGCGGACGCGGCGTCGGCCGGCACCGTCGAATGCTGCCACACGGCGTCATATTATTACTGGGGCAAGGATCCGACCTATGCCTTGGCGACTGCCGTGCCGTTCATGTTCAATGCCAGGCAGATGAACGCCTGGATCTATCATGGCGGCGGCCACGACCTGCTCAACGAGTTCTACGCGACGCAAGGGCTGTACGGGCTCGCATGCGGCAATACCGGCGCCCAGATGGGGGGCTGGTATCGCAAGGAAATCAATACCGTCGCCGACCTGAAGGGGCTGAAGATGCGTGTCGGCGGCTTTGCCGGCAAGGTGCTCGAAAGGCTCGGGCTGGTGCCGCAGCAGATCGCCGGCGGCGACATCTACCCGGCACTCGAAAAAGGCACCATCGATGCGGCCGAATGGGTAGGGCCGTATGACGACGAGAAGCTCGGCTTCCATAAGGTCGCGCCCTATTATTATTACCCCGGCTGGTGGGAAGGCGGGCCGACGCTGCACACTTTGGTCAATCTGGCCAAATGGCAGGAACTGCCAAAGCACTATCAGGTGGCGCTTGCCTCCGCCTGCCAGGCGGCCAATTGCGACATGATGGCGACCTACGACTACAAGAACCCGGCGGCGCTGCGCCGGCTGGTGGCAAACGGCGCGCAATTGCGCCCCTTCAGCCCGGAGATCATGAAGGCCTGCTTCGACTCCGCGAACCAGACCTATGCCGAGATCTCCGCAACCAACGCCGGCTTCAAGAAGATCCTCGACAGCCAGACGGCGTTCCGCAAGGACGCCTATCTCTGGGCGCAGCTGTCGGAGTACACGTTCGACACTTTCATGATGATCCAGCAGCGCTCCGAAGCGCTCTGAGCATCGCGGCGCAAGGTCAGCGCCTGGCCAGCATCGTCACAATGAGAAAGGGCGCCTTTCGGCGCCCTTTCGCTTGTCGTAGCCGTCAGTTGAAGCTCGGCGGCTTCGTCAGGTCGTTGGCAGGTGCCGCCGGTGCCGTGCCGGGGGCTGGTGCGGTGCCGGGAGCCGGTGCGCCAAGCGGCGGCAGGCCGAGGCCACCGCCCAGTCCGGGCATGTCGGGCATCTTGATCTCAATGGTGCTTGGATCAACCGGCGTGCCCTTGTAATGCATCACCATCTGCGGGAAGGCGATCGTCAGCCCGATCATGATGATCTGGATGCAGACGAAGGGAACGGCACCCCAGTAGATCTGCCCCGTCGTCACCGGCTCGATGTTCTTGCCGGTGATGCGGTCGAGATAGGGCACCCGGGCCGCGACCGAACGCAGGTAAAACAGCGCGAAGCCGAAGGGCGGGTGCATGAAGCTGGTCTGCATGTTGACGCCCAAAAGCACGCCGAACCAGATCAGGTCGATGCCGAGCTTGTCGGCGGCAGGCGCCAGAAGCGGCACGATGATGAAGGCCAGTTCGAAGAAGTCGAGGAAGAAGGCCAGCAGGAAGACCAGGATGTTGACGGCGATCAGGAAGCCGACCTCGCCGCCGGGCAGCGACACCAGCAGGTGCTCGACCCAGAGATGGCCGTTGACGCCGTAGAAGGTCAGCGAAAACACCCGCGCGCCGATCAGGATGAACAGCACGAAGGACGACAGCCTCGTCGTCGAGGCCAGCGCCTGGCGAATGACGTCAAGCGAAAGCCGTCCCTTCATCCCAGCCATGATCAGGGCGCCCACCGCGCCCATCGCGCCGCCTTCGGTCGGCGTGGCGATGCCGAGGAAGATGGTGCCGAGCACGAGGAAGATCAGCGCCAGCGGCGGGATCAGCACGATGATGACCTGCTGCGCCAGTCGCGACATCAGGTTGAACTTGAGGCCGCGGTCGAGGATGGCAGCGACGTAGATGACGATGAAACCGACACAGGCGCCGAGGATGTCGGCATTGGCGCCATGGGTCGGCGACAGGTAGACATGCGCGGCATAGGCGATTACCGCTGCCAGCAGCAGTGCCGCAAACAGCGAAGTCACGCCATGGCCGAGCGTGCGTGCCTCAAGCGGCAGCGCCGGCATCGATTTCGGCCGGAAGATCGACATCAGGAAGATGTAGCTCATGTACAGGCTGGTCAGAACCAGGCCGGGGATCAGCGCGCCCTTGTACATGTCGCCGACCGAGCGGCCGAGCTGGTCGGCGAGCACGATAAGCACGAGCGAAGGCGGGATGATCTGGGCAAGGGTGCCGGATGCGGCGATGACGCCCGACGCGACGCGCCGGTCATAGCCGTAGCGCAGCATGATCGGCAGCGAGATCAGGCCCATGGCGATGACCGAGGCGGCAACCACGCCCGTGGTCGCTGCGAGTAGCGCACCGACAAAGATCACGGCATAGGCAAGGCCGCCGCGAATCGGGCCGAACAGCTGGCCGATGGTGTCGAGCAGGTCTTCGGCCATGCCGGAGCGTTCGAGCACGATGCCCATGAAGGTGAAGAACGGGATCGCCAGCAGCGTCTCGTTCGACATCACCCCCCAGAAACGTTCGGGCAACGCATAGAGCAATGGCCAGGACAGGTTGATCGAGCCGTTGGAGTAGGGCGCCAACTCGACGCCGATGAAGAAGAACAGCAGGCCGTTGGCGGCGAGCGAGAAGGCAACGGGGTAGCCGAGCAGCATGAAGATGATGAGCGAGAAGAACATGATCGGCGCCATGTTCTGGGCGATGAACTCGATCATGGACGCACCTCGTCGGCCAGCGCCTTGCCTTCAAGTTCGGCTTGTTCGTGGGCCGAGATGAAGGGCGTGGGGTCGTCCATGTCGCCGCGCATGATGGCGATCTTCTTGATGATCTCCGAAATGCCCTGGAAGCCGAGCTGCACGAAACCGCACAGCAACAGCGCCTTGGCCGGCCACAGGATCAAGCCGCCGGAGCTCGACGACATTTCACCGGAGCGGAACGACAGGCTCACATAGGGGACGAAGTAAAAGATCATCAGGATGACGAAAGGCATCAAGAACAGCAGGTGGCCGAGCAGGTCGATCCAGTGCTGCACCCGGCGCGAGAACATGCCGTAGACGATGTCGATGCGGATATGCTCGTTCTGCCGCAACGTGTAGGCGGCGGCCAGCATGAAGGCGGCGCCGAACAGGTACCACTGCAGCTCCAGCCAGGCATTGGACGACATGTTGAAGGTCTTGCGGATGACCGCGTTGCCGGCACTGACGAGAATGGCAACCAGAATCGCCCAGGATACCGTCTTGCCGATCGCCTCGTTGATACGGTCAATGACCCTGGATAGAGCGAGAAGCCCTGCCATGCATTCCTCCCTGATTTGATGGGGCAGCCGATGTTCCCCGACGTTCTTTTTTCCGGCACTCCCCTGATGTTCATGGGTATGCCGGTCACGGGTGTCGCGTCAACACAACAGCTTGGTGCCGTCAATCACTGCACAGGTCGCAAAGGTTGGGAAAAGCTGCCGTGACGTTGCGGCATGCAACCAAAGTCGCAAGCAAAAACCGACGCTTCTGAGGGAGCTGGGTCAGACCAAGCTGGGAGCGTCCTTGCGGTCGCCGGTCAAGACCAGCATCGCCGCGAGCAGGCCATACATCCAGGCGTCGCGCCATTCGATCGGGAAGTAGCCGGCCCACAGCGCTTCGGACAGGCCGAAGGCTGCCGCGCCAACAGCGGCGCGGCCAGGAGCGTAGTAGCCGCCGACTGCGGTGATGAACAGGATCTTCAGGCCATAGACGAGCCCGGCGCCGAAGCCGAGATTGCCGTAGTAAAGGGCTGCGAGCACACCGGCCAGGCCGGCGCACAGGCCGCCGAACAGCAGCGCGCGATGGAACACATGTGAGGTGTCGATGCCGCAGAGTTTTGCGGCAAATGGGTCGTCGGCGACCGCCCGCCAGTGTCGGCCGAAATTCGAGTGCGCCAGCAGGAGCGCACCAAAGATGATGACCGCTGCGGCGATTGCCGTGTTGATCAGCTGGATTATGGTCAGCGTCACGGCGAAACTGCCGTTCGAGGCAAAGACCACCGGTGTCGAAAGCATTGGCGGCAGCCAATAGTCATGCGTGTCGGCGGCAATGCGGCTCAACTCCATCAGCACCAGCAGAACGCCAAGGGTGGCGGCGACAATGGCGTTGGGCGACCGGCCGGCAAGCGGAGCGAATACCGCGCGCGACAGCAACCGGCTGAAGAAGGCGGCATAAGCGAGCGCGATGGCGATGCCGAAGGCGATCGTCGCCGGCAATGTCAGCCACAGCGCCTGGTAGCCGTAGACGGCCGCCAGGATCATCGTCTGGCCGCAAAAGGCAAAGACGCCGCCATAAGCGAGGTTGGTGCGCTTGAGCAGGCCGTTGCCAAGCGCGTAGCCGAAGGCGAGCAGGCCGTAGATTGCCGCCGAATGCACGCCGTTGAGGAGCTGTTGGAAGAAATAGAGCATGCGCTGTCCGGCTGGGCGGCCACCTTCCGCGTCAGGCAAAACTGCGCCTTGGAATCTAACTTGTCAAATTGCGTTTACCAGTTAGATTTGGCTATGGCAGTTTCTTGGACCCGGCATCGCTTTTCTGGTGGCGCGCTTGCGCTCGACACCACCAACACCGTTGTGCTTCGCGGCGATGTCGAGCGCAGCTTCGACCGCTTCGCCGATCCAGCGGAGATCGCCCGCTTCGCTGCGGCTGCAAGCAGCTTTCGCGCCGACGAACTCAAGGGCAGGGCGCTTGCTGCGCCCGACCCACATGCGATCGCCGGCACGGTGATGGCAATCCGGGAAACCACCGACCGGCTGATGCGGCGCAACATTGTCGATGGCGTGCTTGACACAGCCGACCTGCCCGATTTCCTCAACGCCTGTGCTGATGGGCTTGCCGGGTCGCGCGAAAGCCTGGGTGCCGCAGCACCCTTCGGGTCCGCGCCGGAGCCGTTGGCGTTCGAGGCAGCACTTGCCGTGTCGGCGCTGTCGCTGCTGTCTGCCAGCACCATGTCGCGGCTTCGCATCTGCCCGAACTGCAACTGGCTCTTCGTCGACCGCAGCCGCAATGGCAGCCGGCTGTGGTGCGACATGGCTGTCTGCGGCAACCGCCAGAAGGCAAAGCGCCATTACAGCAGGCGCAAGGAGGAGGTGGCGAATGGCTGAGCGGAGGTTTTTGTGCGGGGCCTTTGCCCTTTTTGCTGTTGCTTCGCTGGCCTTGGCCGGCTGTCGCGACAGCGGCAAGGAAAGCGAGCATTTCGAACTGTCCGGGCGGCTGTTCGTCTTCAACTACCGCGTCGCGACGGTGCAATACCTGGTGACGCTGCGGCCGCTGAAGCCGGTCGGCGAAGGCGAGGTGGCCATCGCAACCTTCGAAAACCCCGACGGCGGCGAAGCGCTTGTCGTGCGCCAGCAGATTTGGCCGCTCAACGACAAGGTGACGATCAACAGCCCGCCGCTCGAATGCGTGGTCAAGGATCGGCCCTACAAGGTGTCGATCCGCATCGAGGATGCCAAGGGGGGGGTGATGCAGTCACTGGAGACGACGATGGTCTCAGCGCAGGACCAGTCGGTGCTGCCCGACAAGCCACTCGTCGTCGGCCCGCTTTACGAGCCCAATCCTGAGCTGAAGGGCCATCCGGGCGGGCATCTGCCCGGAGGTCGTGGCGTGACCTGTCCGCCTGCCGCCTGAGCTGTCCGGCTAACGGAAATTTTCGTGCGCGCGGACGGCCTTGGCTTTCGGATTCGTGCGTAGCCAGCGGCCATACGCAGCTTCGATTGTTCTTTTCGCCAAGCAAAGAAATTCGTTTGACGCGACAGCCGCGCCCGGAAAAGCTATCGCTAGGCTACCCAAGGTCAGCCGCCCGAATCGAGGGTGGTTGGGGCACAGGACATGCTGATGACGCTTCACGACGTCGCTCTCGACGACAAGTTCGATCTGGGCAAGGAGCGGATCTTCCTCTCCGGCGCCCAGGCCGTCATCCGCATGCTGTTAATGCAGCGCGAGCGCGACCGGCTTGCCGGCCTTGATACTGCGGGTTTTGTCTCGGGCTATCGCGGCTCGCCACTCGGCGGGCTCGATCTGCAGCTGTGGAAAGCCAAGACGCAGCTGGCGCAGTCCAACATCGTCTTCCAGCCCGGCCTCAACGAGGAATTGGCCGCCACCGCCTGCTGGGGCTCGCAGCAGGCCGAGCTTCTGGGCGAAGGCAAGCACGACGGGGTGTTTTCGGTCTGGTACGGCAAGGGCCCTGGCGTCGACCGCTCGGGCGATGTCTTCCGTCATGCCAATCTCGCCGGCTCTTCGAAGAAGGGCGGCGTGCTGGCGCTGATGGGCGACGACCACACCGCCGAATCCTCGACCAACGCGCATGCCACTGAGTTCCTGTTCGTCGACACGATGATCCCGATCCTCAATCCGGGCGGGGTGCAGGAATTGATCGACTACGGCCTCTACGGCTTTGCCCTGTCGCGCTTCGCCGGCACCTGGGCGGCGATCAAATGCGTCAAGGACAACATCGAGTCCACCGCGTCGGTCGATGCCTCGCTTGGCCGCCTCAACATCGTCATTCCCGAATTCGACATGCCATCAGGCGGGCTCAACATCCGCCACGAGCTCGACCAACTCGGCCAGGAGGCGCGGCTGCACGAATACAAACGCGCCGCCGCTTCCGCCTTCATCCGCGCCAACAACATCAACCGCATCGTCTATTCCGGCGGCCGCAAGCCCAAGATCGGCATCATCACGGTCGGCAAGAGTTTCCTCGACGTGCGCCAGGCGCTCGACGATCTCGGCATCGACGAGAGCCGCGCCAACCAGCTTGGTATCCGCCTGTTCAAGGTCGGTTGCCCGTGGCCGCTCGACATCGAGCACATCAGGGATTTTGCCCGCGACCTCGAGATGATCGTCGTCGTCGAGGAAAAGCGCTCGCTGCTCGAGGTCCAGGTGCGCGAGGAGCTGTACGGCACCGCGATGCAGCCGAAGGTCGTCGGCAAGAAGGACGAGCACGGCGACTGGCTGTTCCCGGCCAAGGGTGCGCTCGACCCCAACGACATCGCCATCGCCATCGGCGAGCGCGTGCTCAAGGTCATCGGCCCGTCGGAGGAGATCGCCGCCCGCGTCAGCCGGTTGCGCCAGTATCAGGCGATGCTGGCCGACACCACTGACGTGGCCTCGCGCACGCCGTTCTTCTGTTCCGGCTGCCCGCATAATTCGTCGACCAAGGTGCCGGAGGGCTCGATCGCCGGTGCCGGCATCGGCTGCCACTTCATGTCATTGTGGATGGACCGCAGCACCGTCGGCTTCACCGCCATGGGTGGCGAGGGGGCGCAATGGGTCGGCCAGGCGCCGTTCACCAAACGCGAGCACATTTTCCAGAATCTCGGCGACGGTACCTACAACCACTCGGGCACGCTGGCGCTCCGCTTCGCGCTCGCCTCCGATGCCAACATCACCTACAAGATTCTCTACAACGACGCGGTCGCGATGACCGGCGGCCAGCCGCATGAAGGCAGCCTGACCGTCGACATGATCGCGCGCCAGGTCCGGGCCGAAGGCGTCGAGCGTATTGCCGTCGTCACCGACGAGCCGGACAAATATGGCGGTCGTTCGCAGTTTCCCGTCGGCACGTCCTTCCATCACCGCGACGATCTCGACCTCGTCCAGCGCGAGCTGCGCGACATCAAGGGCGTCACCGTCCTGCTTTACGACCAGACCTGCGCTGCCGAAAAGCGCCGGCGGCGCAAGCGCGGCACCTTTCCCGATCCCGACAAGCGCGTCTTCATCAACGAGCTCGTCTGCGAGGGCTGCGGCGACTGCGGCGTCAAGTCGAACTGCGTTTCGATCCAGCCGGTCGAGACCGAATTCGGCCGCAAGCGCAAGATCGACCAGTCGAGCTGCAACAAGGACTTTTCCTGCGTCAACGGCTTCTGCCCGTCCTTCGTGACTGTGCATGGCGCCAAGATCCGCAAGGCCGAAGGCATCGCCGGCACCAGCGACGCGTTGCAGGGCGTGCCCGAGCCACGGCCATTGCCGCTCGACCGCGACGGCTGGGCCGCCATCATCGACGGCGTCGGCGGCACCGGTGTCGTCACCGTCGGTGCCATCCTTGGCATGGCGGCCCATCTCGAAGGCAAGGGCTGCGGCATGATCGACATGGCCGGCCTTGCCCAAAAGGGCGGCTCGGTGTTCACCCATGTCCGCATCGCCCGCTCGCCTGACGACATCAACGCCATCCGTGTCTCGGCCGGAAAGGCAGACCTGATCCTCGGCTGCGACCTCGTCGTGTCGGGCGCCAAGAAGGTGCTGGCGGCGGTGCGCGAAAACCACACCATCTTCGTTGCAAACACGGCCGAGATCATGCCTGGCGAGTTCACCCGTTCGGCCGACTTCTCGTTGCCGACGGAACGGCTGAAGAAGGCCATCCGCGACGCGGCGGGCGAGGTGAACGCGCATTTCTTCGACGCCACCCGCACAGCATCTGCCTTGTTTGGCAATTCGCTCGGCGCCAACATGTTCATGCTTGGCTTTGCCTTCCAGCATGGCGGCCTGCCGCTGTCGACCGAAGCCGTCGAAAAGGCGATCGCGCTCAACGGCGAGGCGGTGGCGATGAACGTCGCTGCCTTCCGCTGGGGCCGCCGCGCCGCCCATGAACCGGAATTCGTCCGCACCATGATCGGCCGTACCAGTCGCGGCGACGAGCCTGGCGTGGCCCAGACGCTCGACGAAATGATCGCGCGCCGCGCCAAGTTCCTGAAAGCCTATCAGGATGCATCTTATGCCGAGCGCTACATCGGCCGCATCGCTTCGCTCCGTGCCGCCGAGCACAAAGCCAAGCCGGGCTCGACCGTCGTCACCGAAGCCGCAGCGCGCTCGCTGTTCAAGCTGATGGCGATCAAGGACGAATATGAGGTCGCGCGGCTCTACACCGACGGCTCGTTCCAGCGCGAGCTTGAAAAGCAGTTCCAGGGCTACGACAGGCTCGAGTTCCATCTCGCGCCGCCGATCCTCGGCCGCAAGGGCGCCGATGGCGTGGCGCGCAAGTCGAGTTTCGGTCCCTGGATGATGAAGGGCTTCAAGCTGCTTGCAGCGATGAAGGGCTTGCGTGGCGGTGCCCTCGACGTCTTCAGCTACACCGCCGAACGGCGCATGGAGCGCGCACTGCTCGACCGCTTTGAGGCCGATCTCGAACTGATCCAGGGTGGGCTGACCAGCGACAACATCGAAGCGGCGGCAGCTCTGGCGTCGGTGCCGCAGCTGATCCGCGGCTATGGTCACGTCAAGCATGCGAGCGTCGAAAAGGCGTCGGGCGAGCGGGAGCGGCTGGTCAAACGGCTGAACGCCGCGCCGGCAAGTCCCACCCTCCAGGCCGCCGAATAGGCGATACGACTTGTTTACCTGAACCTAAATTAGAAGTTGTGGTGCGCGATTGAGTAGCGTTCCAGGCACATAAGTGGGCGCTTTCTAAGCCTTTCTTAAGGTGGATGTGGCAGTCCTTGGCCTCCCAGGCAGGCCTCGGATGCGCAGAAGAAACAACGAGATACCGGTCGACGTCTACATTCCCTTCGTGGAAACGCTTTTCCGCGATGGCTCGACGCTGGCTGTTGGTATGGTTGCGCAGACGCTCCTGATCGGCGTCGTCTGGTGGAAAACCGCTCATCCGCTCTATCTCGTCGTAGCACTGTTCATGGTGCTCGTCGCCACGTTGCGCATGCGAAACTTTCGCAAATACAACAGCTTGCCGGCTGCTACGACGTGGGAGGAGGCGCACAAGCGCGAAAACGACTACATCCTCTACGGCACGCTGCATGGCCTGGCGCTGGGTTCGTTCTGCCTGGCCGGCATCTATTTCGCACACGATCCCTTCGCCGAAATCGCCTCCGTCTGCGTGACCCTTGCTTCGGCAACCTCGATCGCCGGCCGCAACTATGGCTCGCCGCGCATGGTGATGATCTTCACCGTCACCATGACCTGGGCGATCTCGCTCGGCTTCCTGCTGCGCGGTGATTTCTACCACGTCTTCCTCGGGCTGCTTTCAGCACCGTTCCTCTACGCGATCCGGAAATTCGCCGACACGGTGCGCGACGTGCTGTTCACCGCAGTGTCAGAGGAAAAGAAGTCCAACCGGTTGGCTCAGCGCTTCAATCGCGCCCTCAACACCATGTCACATGGCCTGGTCATGCTCGGCCCTGATGGCCGTGTTGCGGTCGCCAATGCGGAAGCCGCCCATCTGATGTCTGTCAAATCGCCCGAGGCGCTGCTTGGCCGCTCGATCCACGGCTTGTTGATGCGTGGTGTCGCCGGTGGCCAGCTTGCGCTCAAGGATTGCCGCTACATCGAGGCGCAACTGACCCGCGCGCTGCGCGAGGGCAGGGACCGCAAGGTCCTGGTCTCGCTCGCCAACGGCCAGTGCCTGGAGTTCTCGGCGCGCGAAGGCAGCCAGGAACTCGGCGTCATCACCTTCGAGGACGTGACCGCCCGTGTCGCCGCCGAAGAGAAGATCCGTTTCATGGCCCGCTACGATGGCCTGACCGGGCTGCCCAACCGCGCCTACTTCCACGAAGTGGCGGCTGAATGCATCCTGTCTGGTGACCGCGACCGGCTTTGCGCGCTTGCCGTGCTCGACCTCGACGACTTCAAGAGCGTCAACGACACACTTGGCCATCCGGTCGGCGATGGGCTCATCTATGCAGTCGCCGAGCGGCTGGCGGCGTTTGCCTCCGACACCGTCAAGGTCAGCCGCTTCGGCGGCGACGAGTTCATGATCTATTTCGACAAGGTCGACGACGAGAGCCATCTCAAGCTGATGCTCGACCGGATCTTCGCCGAAATGCAGGGCGAGGTCGATGTCGCCGGCCATGCGCTGCGCATCCAGGCCAGCGGTGGCGCCGTGCTCGGCAAAGTGCGCGAATCCGACGTCGATGCGATGATCGTCAAGGCCGACCTGGCGCTCTACAAGGCCAAGGAGTCAGGCAAGAACAGCTGGCATCTGTTCGAAGCGGTGATGGATGCCGCCTTCCGCAATCGCCAGCTGATGAAGGCCGATCTGCGCAATGCGGTGGAAGCCCGTGCCCTGCGTGTCGTCTATCAGCCGATCGTCTCGATGAGCACGATGCGCATCGCCAGCTGCGAGGCGCTGTGCCGCTGGGACCACCCGGAGCTTGGCCCGATTTCGCCAGCAACCTTCATTCCGCTGGCCGAAGAGATGGGCATCATCTCTGGCATCAGCACATTCGTGCTGCAGGCTGCCTGCGCCGAATGCGCCAAGTGGCCGGCCCCGATCGGCGTGTCGGTCAATCTGTCGGCCAAGGATTTCCGCGATCGCGATGTCGTCGACAAGGTGCGCGACGCGCTCGCCGCGTCGGGCCTGGCGCCGCACCGCCTCGAAATCGAGGTCACCGAGACGGCGCTGCTCGACGACAAGTCGTCGACACGCAGCTTTATCGAAGAACTCAAGGCGCTCGGCGTGCGCATCGCGCTCGACGACTTCGGAACCGGCTATTCCAGCTTGAGCTATTTGCACAAGCTGCCGCTCGACAAGGTCAAGATCGACCGCAGCTTCCTGGCCGATGTCGCCCAGAACCCGCGTTCGCTGAAGTTGCTGAAGGGCATTGTCGATCTGTCGCGCCCGCTCGGCCTGTCGGTCACGGTCGAAGGCGTCGAGACCTTCGAACAGCTCAAGATCCTCGCCGTCGAGGTGCATCCCGACCTCGTTCAGGGCTTCCTGTTCGGCTCGGCGCTGTCGTCATCAGGCATTGAAACCATGTCCAACACCGTCTGGCCCTTCGCCAAGGACATCGGTCTCGCACGCATTTCAGCCCGTCGTTGAAGTAAGCAGAGGCAGGGCGCCCAAGTGGCAAAAGCGCTTGATCTTCCGTTAATTGTTAACCTTAACGGAAGGTAAATAGAGACAGTTTGAATTTCATCTTTACATCACCCCGGCCTCCGCTACCCTTCGACTGGGCGGAAGTACGGGGAATACCATGACGATCCATCAAGCAACGTCGGGCGGTGACGCCGACGTTAAGAGTAGCAGTGTTTCCGGTGAAAGCTCGAGTTTCGCGAGCCACGTTTCAAGCCTGCTCGAGCGGGTCGAATACCGTCGCTGCGACAAGGGCGAGGACCTCGAAGACATCTACCGCCTGCGCTACAAGTCCTACCGGCTGAGCGACATGGTGTCGGAAAACGCCGACCACACGATCCATGACGATCTCGACGAGACCGAGAACTGCTACAAGTTCGGCATCTACATCGATGGCCAGCTGGTCAGCACCCTGCGCATCCATCATGCCTGCCGCGAAACGCCGGCGTCGCCATCGACAACCGTTTATGGCGATATCCTGCGTCCTCAGCTGGCAGCCGGCGCCAACTTCGTCGATCCCAGCCGCTTCGCTGCCGATCCTGACTGGTCGCGTGTCTATCCGCAGATCCCCTATCTCACGCTTCGCCTTGCCGGCATGGCCTGCTTTTATTTCGAAGCGCCTTACTGCCTGTCGACCATCCGTCCCGAGCATGCGGGCTTTTATCGCCGCATCTACAAGTCGGAACAGATCGGCGAGCTGCGCGATTATCCCGGCCTCAACTACCGCGTCGTGCTCTACCGTGCTGACGTCAACAGCATCCGTGAGCGTTCGTTCCAGCGGTTCCCATTCTTCAAGTCGACGCCGATGGAGCAGCGGCTGATGTTCGGCAAGGCGCCGATGGGTGAGCTGGCGCCACTGACCATCCTGCCGACGGCAAAATACTATCGCGAAGCTGCCTGAGCTTGGCGTAAGGTCGGCGGCACTGTGATCCGGAATCTGCGGGAACAATGACGACGCCTGTTACCAAGCTCCTTTTGCGGACAGCGCTGCTGCTTGGGTCGGTCCTGCCCGCGCCGGTGCGGGCCGCCGAAGACACGCTCGCCATTGCCAACATGACGTTCCGCACCGGTCCGTACGCGGCTGCCGGCACGCCGCTGATGGACGGCCAGCGCGACTACATGCTGATGCTCAACGAGCGCGACGGTGGCATCAACGGCATCAAGCTGAACTATGACGAGTGCGAAACCGGCTTCAGCGTCGACAAGGCCACCGAGTGCTACGACAAGGCCAAGGCATCGAGCCTGGTCACCCAGCCCTGGTCGCCCGCCATCACCCTTGAACTGCTGCCGAAGGCAAGCGCCGACAAGGTGCCGGTGCTTGCGCCGGGATACGGCTTCTCGGCCATATCAGACGGCAAGCATTTTCCCTGGGCTTTCAATCCGCCCGTCAGCTACTGGGACGGCGCCTCGATGATGCTCAAGGGCATATCGGGCGACGACCTCGACAGCCTGCGCGGCAAGAAGGTCGTTCTGTTGCATCTCGACGGTCCTTATGGCGAGGAGCCGATCCCGCTGCTCCAGGCCTATGCCGACAGCTTCGACTTCACGCTCCTGCCTGTGCCGGTGGCAGCCAAGGAGATGCAGAGCCAGTCGTTGCAATGGGCGAAGATCAAGAGCGAGAAGCCTGATTTCGTGCTGCTGTGGGGATGGGGCGCGATGAATGGCGGCGCTCTGGCCGAGGCGGTGAAGTCGGGCCTTGCCATGGACAGGCTGGTCGGCATCTGGTGGTCGGCCAACGACGATGACCTCAAGCTGGTGGGCGAAGCCGCGAAGGGCTACCGCGCCCTGTCGTGGAACCTGCCTGCGCTGGATGCGGAGGTGATCAAGGACATCCGCAAATATGTTGTCGATGCCGGCAAGTCGCAGACGCCGCTCGAAGCGCTCGACAAGGTGTTCTACCAGCGCGGCGTCTTGATCTCGATGCTGTCTGCCGAAGCGATCAAGGTTGCCCAGGAGCATTTCGACAAGAGGCTGATCAATGGCGAGCAGATGCGCTGGGGCCTCGAAAACCTCAAGCTCGACAGTGACAGGCTGGCAGCACTCGGAATGGCAGGCATGATCGGCCCGTTCGCCACCTCCTGCGCCAGCCACGCCGGCAATGGCAGCGCCTGGTTGTTGCAGTGGGACGGTGCCAAGTTCGTCCGGGCATCGCACCCGCTGACCGCCGACCGTGAGATGATCGCGCCGCTTGTCGATCAGCAAGCCGGCAAGTTCGCCGCAGCGCACACGCCGTGGCCGCTCAACGAGGCCTGCAAGAACTAGGAGGCCTGCAAGAACTAGGAGGCCTGCAAGAACTAGGAGGCCTGCAAGAACTAGCGCCTTTTGCGCACGGCGCTTGGTTCCCAGGGTGCGGCATGTCCTGGCTCGCCGGCAAGCTGGAGCCCATTCTGGCCCGTCTGCAGGGCAGGCGCATGAGCCCGCCCTCGACTGTTCGAGCCCGATGTGGCGTGCCGCTGTGCGACCGGTCCCGCCTCATCGCAACCATCCAACTGCCGCTTGCGAAGCCATCGCTACCTCCGTCTTGCGATATCAGTCGTCACGAAAGCCACAAATAACTTGACGTTTGATCAAATGAGCATTTATTTCCCTACTGGGGATTGATAATCTTGTCGCAGCCAAAGGGGCAATCTTTCCATTGCCCTGCAGCGCGCATTTAGGTATGTGCCCTTGAACTCGTTTTCCGGAGGGGACTCTCATGGCTGATAACACGCCGACCGGCCCGATCGAACTTGGCGCGCAGATGGATTACGCCGAGCACGAGAAAACCTATTCGATGTTCATCATGCTGTCTAAATACGGCACGCTGGGCTGCGTCGCGCTGATGATCGCCATGGCTTTCGGCTTTTTCACGCCGGCCGGGTTCTTCTCCAGCGTCGTACTGTTCCTGGTCCTCTGCGGCGTTGGCGGCTACCTGCTGCGCGACGTGCCGACCCACATTCGCTGATTGATTTCCTGGCAGTCGCGGGTTTCCCGCGCCGGTTCGTCTCGCGGCCAGTTTCCGGCCGAAGCTGAACGGGCGATCTTCTTGCGAAGAGCGTGGACCAAAAGCGGCTGCAAGCAATAACCTTGCCGGCGGAAGCGCCCGGCAAGGCACTGTCCTGATACGTTTTTGGTGCGGGTGCGTCGGCGGCTTCTTCGTCACTACCCATTGTAGATTTCGTTGGTAAGGCGCCGACGCGTCTGTGTGCGTCCGGCACTTTACGTTTGGTAAGGTTCCAACCGAAAGGACGTCACGGTGGGCCAGACGATATTCATACCCAGAGAGCTTGAAGCGATTGAGAGCCGCGTTGGTGCTTCGCCGGATACGGTGAAACGCCTTGTCGGGCTTGGTTTTGCCGTGGTTGTCGAAACTGGGGCAGGGACCTTGTCGCGCATTCCCGATGCCGATTTCGCCGCCGTTGGCGCCGTCATCGGCAAGGCATCCGATGCTGCGAAAGCAGATGTCGTGCTGAAGGTGCGCCGTCCCAGCGAGGCTGAGCTCAAGGGCTACAAGCCAGGTGCCGCGGTGCTCGCCACCATGGATCCTTATGGCAACGACGCTGCGGTCGCTGCGATGGCCAAGGCCGGTGTGACGGCCTTTGCCATGGAGTTCATGCCGCGCATCACCCGGGCCCAGGTGATGGACGTGCTGTCGTCGCAGGCCAACCTCGCCGGCTACCAGGCCGTCATCGACGGTGCTTCGGAATATGACCGGGCGCTGCCGATGATGATGACCGCGGCCGGTACTGTTCCTGCGGCCAAAGTGTTCATCATGGGTGTCGGCGTTGCCGGCCTGCAGGCGATCGCCACCGCGCGCCGCATGGGTGCGATCGTCACCGCCACCGACGTACGTCCGGCGGTGAAGGAACAGGTCGCCTCGCTCGGCGCCAAATTCCTCGCTGTCGAAGACGAGGAGTTCAAGGCAGCGGAGACCGCTGGCGGTTACGCCAAGGAGATGTCGAAGGAGTACCAGGCCAAGCAGGCGGCACTGACTGCCGAGCACATCGCCAAGCAGGACATCGTCATCACCACCGCCCTGATCCCGGGCCGTCCGGCGCCAAAGCTGGTGTCGGCTCAGATGGTCGCTTCGATGAAGCCGGGTTCGGTGCTTGTCGACCTCGCCGTCGAGCGCGGCGGCAATGTCGAAGGTGCTCAGCCAGGCAAGGTCGTGACCACCACCAACGGCGTCAAGATCGTCGGCCATCTCAACGTGCCAGGCCGTGTCGCGGCTTCCGCCTCGCTGCTTTATGCCAAGAACCTGTTCGCCTTCCTCGAGACCATGGTCGACAAGACGAGCAAGCAGATCGCCATCAACCGCGACGACGAACTGGTCAAGGCAACCATGCTGACCGACGGCGGCAAGGTCGTGCATCCCAACTTCGTCAATGCGGCAGCTGCCGCAGCGGACAAGCCAAAACCGATCGTTGCGGGCCAAAACCGCGGCGACGATCCGGCAAGCGATGGTACCGCCAAGGCAGCGCCGAAGAAGGCAACGCCGAAGACAGTTGCCGCCAAGGCTGACAAACCGGCGGCCGCCAACAAGCCCGCCGCTGCCAAAAAGCCGGCTGCCCAGCCGAAGAAGTCATCTCAGGGAGACGCGTGATGGAAGGTCTTCAAAAAGCCCTCGACCAGCTCGACCAGGCGGTCGCTGCCGTCCGGCTCGGCGTCCAGGATCTCGCCACATCAGAAGGTGCGGCGGAAGCCGCCGGCAATGCGGCGCACGCCGTCACTGGCGGAGCGATCGACCCGTTTGTGTTCCGCTTCGCCATCTTCGTTTTGGCGATCTTCGTCGGCTACTACGTCGTATGGTCGGTGACACCGGCCCTGCACACACCTTTGATGGCGGTGACCAACGCGATCTCCTCGGTCATCGTCGTCGGTGCGCTGCTGGCCGTCGGCATTGCCGCATCGGGCCTTGCCACCGGCTTTGGCTTCGTTGCCCTGGTGCTGGCCTCGGTCAACATCTTCGGCGGCTTCCTCGTCACCCAGCGCATGCTGGCGATGTACAAGAAGAAGGACAAGTGACGTGACCATTAACCTCGCTTCCTTCCTCTACCTCGTCTCCGGCATCCTGTTCATCCTGGCGCTGCGCGGCCTGTCGCACCCGACCACCTCCCGCAAGGGCAACACCTACGGCATGGTCGGCATGGGCATCGCCATCGTCACCACGCTGGCGCTGGCCAAGCCATCGGCGACCGGCCTCGGCCTGATCGTGCTCGGCCTTGCCATCGGTGGCGGTGTCGGTGCTGTCACCGCGCGCCGCATCGCCATGACCTCGATGCCGCAGCTTGTCGCTGCCTTCCACAGCCTTGTCGGCATGGCCGCGGTGATGGTCGCGGCAGCCGCGGTCTATGCGCCCGAAAGCTTCGGCATCGGTGCGGTCGGGGCCATCCACGGCCAGGCCCTTGTCGAGATGAGCCTGGGCGTCGCCATCGGCGCCATCACCTTCACCGGCTCGGTCATCGCCTTCCTCAAGCTCGATGGCCGCATGTCGGGCAAGCCGATCATGCTGCCGGGCCGCCATGTCATCAACGCAGCTCTTGCCATTGCGCTCGTGGTGCTGATCGTGCTGCTCGTCACCACCCAGTCGACGACCATCTTCTGGCTGATCGTGGCACTTTCGCTTGCGCTCGGCGTGCTGCTGATCATCCCGATCGGCGGTGCCGACATGCCGGTGGTCGTCTCCATGCTCAACTCCTATTCGGGTTGGGCTGCGGCAGCGCTCGGCTTCACGCTCGGCAACCTCGCGCTGATCATCACCGGTGCCTTGGTCGGCTCGTCGGGTGCGATCCTGTCTTACATCATGTGCAAGGGCATGAACCGCTCGTTCATCTCGGTCATATTAGGCGGCTTCGGCGGCGAGACGGCAGCTGTGGTCGACGACGGCATCCAGCGCACGGTCAAGACAGGTGCCGCCGACGACGCGGCCTATCTGATGATGAACGCCCAAAAGGTCATCATCGTGCCGGGCTACGGCATGGCAGTCGCCCAGGCCCAGCATGCGCTGCGCGAGATGGCCGACAAGCTCAAGGCCAATGGCGTCGAGGTGAAGTATGCCATCCACCCGGTCGCCGGCCGTATGCCCGGCCACATGAACGTGCTGCTCGCCGAGGCCAACGTGCCTTATGACGAGGTCTTCGAGCTCGAAGACATCAACTCCGAGTTTGCCCAGGCCGACGTCGCTTACGTCATCGGTGCCAACGACGTCACCAACCCCTCGGCGCGTGACGACAAGAGCTCGCCGATCTATGGCATGCCGATCCTCGACGTCGACAAGGCGCGCACCTGCCTGTTCGTCAAGCGCAGCTTGGGCTCCGGTTACGCCGGCATTGACAACACGCTGTTTTACAAGGACGGCACCATGATGCTTCTCGGCGATGCCAAGAAGATGACCGAAGAAATCGTCAAGGCCATGGATCACTGAGCCAACCAGCCCAGCCAACCACCACCTCGACAAACAAAAGCCCGGGACATGCCCGGGCTTTTTTGTTGGTTGGAACTGACATACGCTGCCGAACTTGCTGGATCATCTTCGCGCTTGGCAGGGGGGATTTGCCGATGAATGTCAGTCCCGCACCCAAACGACCGTCAGCCAGGGACAATCCGCGCCAGGCCGTGGTCATCGTCCATGGCATGGGCGAGCAGCGTCCGATGGACACCATCCGCGGCTTCGTCAGCGCTGTGTGGAGTTCCGATCTCAGCCGCACCGAGGGCCGGTTCGGCGCGCGCAAGCCAGATCCCGATGGCAATGGGCTGATCAACAAGAGCTGGGTTCACCCGGACCGGCGCGCGCGCTCCTACGAGCTGCGCCGCATCACCACGCCCGACGACGTCAACGGGCGGCGAACCGAATTCTATGAGCTCTACTGGTCCGACATCACCCAGGGCACCACCATCCAGCGCCTGGTTGCCTGGGTGAAGGGCCTTTTGCTGCGCAAGTGGTCTGACGTACCCGTCGATGCACGGCGGCTCTACATCGCCGCCTGGGTGGTTTCAGTGCTGGTTGCAGCCCTGCTGGTCGTGCCCAACCTGATCGAGTGGTTCGGGCTTGGAACGTGGCTCGCGCCGGGCTGGGTCTGGAGTCTTGCCGCTGTCGTCGTCGGCTGGCTGATCAGCAGTTTTCTGCTGCCTTATTTCGGCGATGTCGCCATCTACGTCCGCGCCGAACCCGACACCATCGCCAAGCGCACCGAAGTTCGGGAGAGGGGGCTTGCGTTGTTGCGCGGGCTGAATGACGACCCGACATATGACCGCATCGTCGTTGTCGCCCACAGCCTTGGCACCATCGTTGCCTACGACATCCTGCAGCTGCTGTGGGCCGAACGCGCTCCGAGCGGCCGCAATAACCGCACCGAGCCGGAACTGCTCAAGGCGTTCCGCGCCGTCGGCAAGAAAGCACTGCCCATCGACAGCGCCGAGCGGGCCAAGGTTGTGATGGATGCAGCCCAGCTGGCCGAATTTCGCAGCCTGCAATGGCAGCTCTATCGTCAGTTGCGCACCGCACCGTCCGACAAGCTCGACAGCTGGAAGGTCAGCGACTTCGTCACCTTCGGCAGCCCGCTCACCCATGCCGAGTTCCTAGTCACGCACAATGCCGCCGACTTTGCCAAGGCTGTCGACGAGCGGCTGCTGTCGACCTGCCCGCCGGTGGCGGAAACCAAGACGTCGGGCATCCTCTATCCCCAGAGGTCGCCGAGATATCCGCATCATGCCGCGATCTTTTCGGCGACGCGCTGGACCAATATCCATGACAGGGGCAATGGCTGGCTGACCGGCGATCCGATCTCCGGTCCGCTGGTCGAGAATTTCGGCCCCGGCATTCTCAACATCCAAGTCAGCCTGAACTGGGCGCTCGGCCGTATCTTCACGCATACCAATTACTGGTCGACGTCAGCTCAGGGCTGGGAGGTGCTGGCATCGGGCGAGCGTGGTTTGCGCAGCCATCTCGACGTGTTGCGCGATGCCGTCGACCTTGGCCGCAAGGCCGACCTGGTTCCGCCCGTGCCGAAGCCTTCTGTCCGTCGGCGCAGGAAGCCGGCGGGTCCCACGGTCTAGCGCTGGGCTTCGGTTGCCATCTTCACTGCCAGGCCGGCGAGCACCGTGCCCATCAGCCAGCGCTGCACCGCGACCCAGCCGGGGTTGTTGGCGAGGAACGTCGAGATCGAACCCGCCGACAGCGCGATCATCGCATTGACCGAGACGCTGATACAGATCTGGATCGTGCCGAGCAGCAGCAACTGGGCCAGCACGTTGCCGGCCGCCGGGTCGATGAACTGCGGCAGCAGCGACAGATAGAACACTGCGACCTTGGGATTGAGCAGGTTGGTGAAGAAGCCCATGGCGAACAGCTTGCGCGGGCCATCCCTAGGCAATGCGCGGACGTGGAACGGCGAGCGGCCGCCCGGGCGGATCGCCTGCCAGGCGAGCCAGAGCAGATAGGCAGCGCCAGCGAAGCGGATGGCGTCATAGGCGTAGGGCACGGCGAGCACCAGTGCGGTGATGCCGAAAGCCGCGCACAGCATGTAGACGACGAAACCGAGCGCCACCCCGCCAAGCGAGATCAGGCCGGCCCTGGGGCCCTGGCTGAGCGAACGCGACACCAGGTAGATCATGTTGGGACCGGGCGTCAGCACCATACCAAGGGCAATAGCCGCGAATGCGATGAGGCTGGCTGTCTCGGGCATGCTATTCCCCTCGTGGCGCGATGATATCGAGGGAATGGTTATCGACTGTTGCCGCACCTCGACAGGGGCAGCATGGCACAACTAGTTGCGGCAGCCGGCCTCGATGTTGTTGCCGTCGGGGTCAAGCACATAGGCGCCGTAGTAGCCCATCTCCGCCGGCCCGCGCGGGCCGGGCATGCCGTTGTCGATGCCGCCATTTTCCAGTGCCGCCTTGTGGAAGGCGTTCACCTTGGCATGGTTGTCGACGGAAAAGGCGAGGTGGAGCGGGCTCGCCGAGGTGACGTGGCCGCCGCTCCAGAAACTTGGCTGGTCGGTGCCGATCCACAGGAATGGGATCGGCTCCGACGCGCTCTTGCCGAGCAAAAACGAGGTTGGCGAATTGTCGATGGTCGAAAGCCCGATCGCACTGGCGACCGCGTCGTAGAAGCGCCGGGAGGCGGCCAGGTCGCGAACGCGAAATCCGACATGATCGAACATGGCGGCCTCCCTCGCGCCCTATTTGAGCGGGGCGGTCAGCTGCAGCGCGCCGATTGCTACGGCGGCGTTGAGGCCGGTCTGAGTCTGCAGGCTGACCGGCTGCAGGGCGATCGAACGGCTCGATCCGCCAACCAGCACGTTGGCGCCAAGGCCGACGGCGATGGTTGCTTCGGCGGTGGCGCCGAGATAGTTGCCGGCGAGGCCGCCCGGATCATAGACGTCGCGGCTCGGCGCCAGCACCAGCCACTCCAGCGCGCCGCCGGTGGTGGTGCCGAGGTCGACGCCATATTTGTTGATGCGGCCGGAGTAGATCTCCTGGGCGCGGTTGCCGAAGGCCGGCGTGAAGGTGCACTGCATGTCCTTGCTCGAGCCGATGACGAAGCCGGTGCCGCCGTTGACGATGCAGCTCAGCATGCCGAGCTTGGCGCCGAATTGCGCCTGGGCAGGTGCCGCAAACGGCACAAGGGCAAGGGCGAGGATGGCGAGCTTTTTCATAGGAGAATCCTTTCAGGCATGAAGCGATATCAACCGCATAGCCGCTGAAAGGTTCCCGTCTGGAGGCGGGCGCGGCTAGGCGATCTCACGCAATTGCCGACGAATCGCGTCGGCGAAACGCATGACGCGCTCGGGCTGAGGCTTTTCTGCGGCATAAAACGACAGCATGGCAAAGCGGGCCTTTGGCGCGCATGCCTTGAACAGACCCCACTTCAGGATGCGGCGCACGGGCCGGCGCATGACAAGCCGGTCGACCCACCACGGGCTGCCAAGCGTGGTGATCGCCACGACATGGCGGAGCTTGCCGAGCAGGGGCCTGATCGGGCCGAAGTCGCTGCCATGGTCGAAGGCGATGCCGGGCGCGAAGACGCGGTCGACCCAGCCCTTCAGCATCGCCGGCAGGCCGAACCACCAGGTCGGGAACACAAGCACCAGCACTTCGGCGTGGCGAAGGGCCACAGCGTGAGATTCAAGGGCGCTATCGTCGAAGTGCTCGCCGTAATAGGATCCGCGCTCGGTGGCGGTGAGCCGCGGGTCGAAGTCGCTTGCATAGAGATCGAGCAGCGTGACGGTGTGGCCGGCGCTGGTGAGTTCGGCGACCGCCGTCTCGGCGAAATGCCGGTTGAGGCTTGCGGGCAGCGGATGCGACAGGACGACAAGGCAATTCACGGCAATGCCTCGTCAGGAAGGATCAGACGCCACCGCGCGTGCGGGCGAGACCGTCGACCGCCGGCTTGTAGTTGGGGTCGAGCCGGACCGCCTCGGAATAAGCCTTGGCGGCCTTGGCCTTGTCGCCGCGGCGCTCGTAGATCAGCGCCTGGTTGGCCCAGCTCTCGGCGATCTTGCCGTCGAGCTTGATCGCCATGTTGAAGTCGGCGAAGGCGTTGTCGTCGTCGCCGGTGGCGAGGTAGGACAGGCCGCGGCCGTTATAGGGCTCGGCGGCATCAGGCGACAGCGAGATCGCCTTGGAGAAATCCTCGAGGGCAAAGGCGTGCTGGCCCTGCTGCTGATAGATCAGGCCGCGATTGTGGTAGGCGCGCGGATCGGTTGTGTCGAGCTCGATCGCCTTCTGGAAATCGTTGAAGGCATCCTGGGTGCGGCCTGCCTTGCGGTAGAGATTGCCGCGCCCGATGTAAGCCGCGTCGTAAGACGCGTTGAGCTGGA
Source organism: Aminobacter carboxidus (assembly GCF_014863355.1). Taxonomy (GTDB): domain Bacteria; phylum Pseudomonadota; class Alphaproteobacteria; order Rhizobiales; family Rhizobiaceae; genus Aminobacter; species Aminobacter carboxidus. The sequence goes on from NZ_JACZEP010000009.1 coordinate 84,867, forward strand.
TCGCCTTGTTGTAGTCGGCCAGCGCCGAGGCCTGGTTGCCCATGAAGCGGTAGATCAGCGCCCGGTTCGAATAGGCCTGGTAGAAGTTCGGGTTGAGCTGCAGCGCCCGGTCGAAATCCTGCAGGGCCTCGCGGTACTTGCCGCCGCGGCCATAGGCCGAGCCGCGCACGTTGTAGGCTTCTGGGTCGTTGGGATTGCTCGAGATGACGGCGCTCAGCGACGAGATGTTTTCGCTCGAGCCCTGCATCGTGTCGATGCGCGTCAACTCGCCGGCCGGGCCGGACGACTGGCAACCGGCGACGGTCATGGCGACCAGCACGAGGGCTGTCATGGCGCCGCTGCGCAGCAGGGAATTGCGGTTGCTCATGACTGCATTCATCGCTGCGTGTCCCTCGCTTGCGCCTCTACGGCTTGAGCGCCGCGTCCGATGGAAACCGGACAAAACAAAAAGGTGGCGGCGATTTTTGGTCGCCCCACCTTATCGTTATCCTTCGAAAAGGACCAAAGATTGGCAGATCAACGTGCCGGACGTGCGCCAGCACCTGCACCAGCGGCAGCTGCCGGGCGCGGCGTGCTGGGCAGCAGGCCTTCGCGCTGGGCGCGCTTGCGAGCCAGCTTGCGGGCGCGGCGAACGGCTTCAGCCTTTTCACGAGCACGCTTTTCCGAAGGCTTCTCGTAGTGACCGCGCATCTTCATTTCACGGAAGATGCCTTCGCGCTGCATTTTCTTTTTCAGCGCGCGAAGCGCCTGGTCAACATTGTTATCGCGGACGAGTACCTGCACGTGTGATCCTGTCTTTCGGGTTCGAAATCCTAAGGCTAGCGGCAATAGCCACGATGCCTCCGCGATGGGTTCCACCGCGAATTGTGGGCGGCTGATAGCAGAATCAGGTCTGCTTGTCCACCACAAAGGCCGCATTTCCTGCGCTCTGTGCGAAAGCCGAAGGCGAGCCATGCCCACTTCCGCCGCAATCCAAGCTGACCAAGCCTCTCCCACTTTCGAATCCCATATGCAAGGTTTTCATGCGTTCACTGATTTTCGCCCTGGCGCTCGCAGCAGCCATTCCGCAGGCTCATGCCGCCGATCTCATCGGTTTCTGGGACAAGCCGCAGCACGGTGGCAACAGCTTCAACCGCCTGCCGCCCGACCAGGCCTATTTCGATGCGCTGCGCGGCTATGGCGCCAGCTGGGTGCGGCTGTCCTATGACAAGTGGAAGCCACAGAAACGCGATTTCCTGATCGGCACCGCCGACAAATATGAAGGCCTCGTCGCTTCCGACGTGAAGACGCTGAAGACCGTGCTCGACCGTGCCGACAAGGCTGGTCTCAAGGTGGTCATCGCGCCGCTGTCGCTGCCGGGGATGCGCTGGGCGCAGAATAATGGCGACAAATTCGACGGCCGGCTGTGGCAGGACAAGGCCTACTGGGCCGAGACGGCCGCGTTCTGGCGTGATCTCGCTGCCGAGCTCAAGGACCATCCGGCGGTTGCCGCCTACAATATCGTCAACGAGCCGGCGCCGGAAAAGAACAACGGCCTTGCCGAGCATGCCGACACAGCCGCGATGCAGGCCTGGTATGCCAGGCAGAAGGGCAGCGCCCGCGACCTGCCCGCCTTCTACGAGACGGTGATCAAGGCGATCCGCGAAGTCGATCCGGCGACCCCTGTCATGGCCGATGCCGGCTGGTATGCGGCGGCCGATGCCTTTTCCTATTGGCCCGGCCCGCTGTCGGACGACCGCGTGCTCTATTCCTTCCACATGTACGAGCCCTATGCCGCGACCAGCAGCCCGAACATGAAGCGCGATAAGCCCTACCAGTATCCTGGCATTGTGCCTTATGGCGACACCGAGGAGAATTGGGATGCCGCGCGGGTCAAGGCGTATCTCGCCCAGCCGGTGCAATGGGCCGACAGCCACGGCATCGCCCGCAACCGCGTCGTCGCCGGCGAATTCGGCTGCATGCGACGGCTGCCGTTCTGCACGCAATATCTCGAGGACGTGCTCGCCCCGCTCGACGCCGACAAGCTGCACTGGGCCTTCTACAGCTTCCGCGAGGACGCCTGGGACGGCATGGACTACGAGCTCGGCGCGGGCAAGGTGAACTGGAAATACTGGGACGCGATGGAAAAGAACGAGCCCGATCCGGTCAAGCGCAAGGCGACACCAGAGTTCGAGCCGATCTCCAGGCGCCTGTCGGCATCGAAGTAGCGCTCGTCAGGCCAGGAACTTCAGCCCGTTGACGATCTTGTCGATGAGCTTGCGTTCGCCATGCAGGCCGAGCCCGACGATGTCGAGTTCGGCGGCCGGCGTCGCCGCTACCGAGGCGCGGTTGTCGGCGTCGTTGCTGGTGGCAAACAGCGGCCGCGTGTAGATCGAAAACGCCAGCCCGCGCGAGCGCGCCCGCTCATAGGTGCGCCTTATCGTCGTGCTATCGGCGCCATAGACGAACACCGGCTCGCGGATCATTGCGAGATAAAAGTTGTCGTCATTGTCGCGATAGGGTTCGCCGGCCATCTCGGGATAGCCATGCATCAGCCCGCCGGTCAGGAAGGCCGAAATGTTGACCTTCTGCCAAGCGGCGAGATCGTCGATGAGGATGAGGGCGGTCTTTGTCGGGTACATCATGGCGTAAGCCTAGCTCCCGGTCCCGACGGGGTCTTGAACGTTTGTGCAAGGGCCCCGACATTGCAGCCTTAGGCACCACGGACTTGCTTGATGACCCCCGCCTTGATGCTCAAAGACTTCATCGCCACCGACGAACCGGCCCAGGGTCTGCAGCGCCTTGTTGCGCGCTTCGGCGGCCATGCCTATGACCAGCACCGGCACGAAACCTATGCCGTCGGCCACACGCTGTCGGGCGCGCAGGCCTTCCATTATCGTGGCAGCGACAGGGTCAGCGTCCAGCACGAATGCATGGTGCTGCATCCCGACGAGGTCCATGACGGCCATGCCGGCGTGCCGGAAGGTTTTTCCTATCGCATGCTCTATGTCGAGCCGTGGCTCGTCTGCCGTGGGCTCGGCCGCGACAGGCTCTTGCCTTTCGTACCTGGCGTGGTCGAGCGCGACGCCGAGCTTGCCGCCCTCATTGACGGCGCCTTCGCCGACTTCCCCAATCCGATGGAGCCGTTGCAGGCAGACGCCTTCGTCGCCGATGTCGCCGCGCACCTCGCTCGCCGCAGCGACGATGCGAAGCCGCAGCGCGCGACTGCACTGCCTGTCGAAAAGGTTGCCGCGGCGCGTTCGTTCCTCGCCGAGGAATTCGACCGGCAGGTGACCTCTGATGATCTCGAACGCATCACCGGCCTCGATCGGTTCGAGCTTTCCCGCGCCTTCCGCCAGCTTCTCGGCACCTCGCCACACCGCTATCTCGTCGGGCGCAGGCTGGCCGCCGCCCGTGCCCGTATGGCTGCCGGCGAGGGGCTGGCGGAAGCGGCCGATGCCTCTGGTTTCGCCGACCAGAGCCATATGACGCGTCATTTCCGTGCCCGCTACGGCATCACGCCGGGGCGCTTCGCAGAATTGGCGGGTGTTGGCAGGGCCTGACGACTGGACCGTACAGTACCGCAGCGTGCACCATGAAAGCTACGCCACACGGGTCTATGTCAGCCTGTCCCTTGAAATGCGCCCGGAGTTACGCCGTGACCGATACCGCCATGCCTGCCCGTTCGTCTTCCGCCGATGGCACGGTGATGGCTATTCTTCTCGCGGTCAGCTTCAGCCATTTCCTCAACGACGTCATGCAGTCGCTGATCTCGTCGCTCTACCCAATGCTGAAGAACGACTACAAGCTCGACTTCTGGCAGGTCGGCCTTCTGACCACGACCTTCCAGGTGACTGCGTCGCTGCTGCAGCCGGTCATCGGCATGTACACCGACAAGAAGCCGCTGCCGTTTTCGCTGCCTGTCGGCATGTGTTTGACGCTGATCGGCCTTCTGACGCTGGCCTTTGCGCATAGCTACGAAATGCTGCTCGTCGGCTCGGCCTTCGTCGGCCTGGGATCGGCGATCTTCCATCCCGAATCCTCGCGCGTCGCGCGCCTCGCTTCCGGCGGCCGCTTCGGCCTTGCCCAGTCGCTGTTCCAGGTCGGCGGCAATTTCGGCTCGGCACTCGGCCCGTTGCTCGCCGCCTTCATCGTCGTGCCATTGGGGCAGGGCGGCATCGCCTGGTTCTCGATCGCCGCCATGGTCGGCATCGTCGTGCTGATCCGCGTCAGCGTCTGGTACAGCCGCCACATCGTCAGCGCCGCCAAGCGCGCCGCACCGACTTTGTTCAACCCGCTGCCGCGCAACAAGGTCATCTCGGCGCTGGTCGTGCTCGCCATCCTGGTCTGCTCCAAGCAGGCCTACACGGCCAGCCTGTCGAGCTACTACACCTTCTATGTCATCGAGCGCTTCGGCGTGTCGGTGCAGGAATCGCAATATCTGCTGTTCCTGTTTCTCGGCGCGGCAGCGCTCGGCACCTTCCTCGGCGGTCCGATCGGCGACCGCTTCGGCGCCAAGACGGTGATCTGGTTCTCGATCCTCGGCGTGCTGCCGTTCACCATCATGCTGCCTTATGCCGACCTGTTCTGGACCAAGGTGCTGACGGTGCTCATCGGCCTGATCCTGGCGTCCGCCTTCTCGGCCATCGTCGTCTTTGCCCAGGAACTGGTGCCGGGCCGCGTCGGCCTCATCGCCGGCATCTTCTTCGGCTTCGCCTTCGGCATTGGTGGCATTGCCGCCGCCGTGCTCGGCGTGGTCGCCGACGCACGCGGCATCGAATACGTCTTCAAGCTGTGCTCGTTCCTGCCGATGCTCGGCCTGTTGACGGTCTTCCTGCCCAACATGAAGGCGGCGCGCCTCGGCGCGGCCTGAGGCAGGTCGCGTCAGGAGCATGATCCAGAGCCGGCGACCCGCTTAGCGGGAACCGGCCTTGGCTTATGTTCCTGCGGCTGTTGCCCTGAGATCCACGACGTTGCGCAGCTTGTCGGGATTGCGCGTCACATAGATCGCGACGACCTTTCCTTGTTCGACGTTCAGGGCCGTCGTCTGGACCGTCGTTGCCTCTTCTATGGTGATGAAACCCGGCAAGCCGTCGATCATCGCATAGCGGATCAGTTGCGAGGGGCGCACGGCAAACAGACGCGCCAGGCCGGCATGCCGCGCCATGACGGCGTCGATCCCGACCAGGGGCTGGGACGGTGCGGGAACCTGGCCGCCGCCGTCGGCGTAGGTTACGACATCCTCGGCGAGCATCGTGCGCAGCGCCGCCAGATCGCCGGTCCTCGATGCGCTGAAGAATGCAGCGGCGAAGCGCAGGCCTTCTTCCTTCGGCACGGCGAAGCGTTGCCGGGCATCGTGGATATGTGTGCGCGCCCGACTGGCGAGCTTGCGGCAGGTGGCGGCCTCGCGCCCGATCGCTTCGGCCACCGCCTCGAACTTCAACCCGAACACGTCGTGCAACAGAAATGCCGCGCGCTCCAACGGCGACAGGCGTTCCAGCGCGATCATCAGCGGCAGCGTGATGTCATCTGCAGCGTCCTCGTCTTCGGGGTCGAAGATCGGATCCGGCAGCCAGGGGCCGATATAGGTCTCGCGCAGGCGCCGGGTCGACTTGAGTTCGTTGAGGCACAGGCGCGTGACGATCGTGCGCAGATAGGCGGCCGGCTCGTCGACCATGCTGCGGTCGGCGGCGAGCCAGCGCAGCCAGGCGTCATGAACGACATCCTCGGCATCGGCGATTGATCCCAACATCCGATAGGCGAGCCGGACAAGGCCCGGACGCAGATCGGAAAAGACTGTGGTCGACGAAATCTCGCTCATCTGCGCACCAGACTAGGCTGACGCTGCAACGACGTCACGTCCACGCGCAAACTGCAGTGCTGCATTGGCAACCCGCTTTCCCAGATGACGCGCGGTGGCGAGATCGGATTCTGGCGGTGCCGTTTCAGGGCCCTCGTCGGTGTTGGACTGTGCTGCGGCTCCCAGCCAGAAACCCAGCCTGTTCAGGTCGGCTTCCGATCCTGTCGAAGAGCTGTTTGACGGCGGCAGGTCGAGATTGATCCAGTGCATCCCGTGCTGGGCCGCAAACAGCGCGAACTGGATCAATGTAGACAGCTTGTCTCCAGAGCGCGCGCCCGAATTGGTAAAGCCTGCCGCGAGCTTGTCCTTCCACAGATAGCCCTTGGCCATCACTGTTCGCGATGTCGCTTCCGAGAAGGTTTTGAATGGCGCGGAAGCAGCGCCCATGTAAGTCGGGGCGCCAAAGATGATTGCTTGCGCGGTGTTGAGGTCGTCCCAATGCCGGTCAACCTTTTCGACCGGCAGCAGAAGTGCCTCGACCCCGGCGACGTCCAGGATCCCGGCTCTGACGGCCTCCGCCTGACGCTGTGTGTGGCCGTAGCCGCTGTGAAAGACGATCGCGACGCGCGTCGAGCCGCTGGCGGCGGAGCAGTTATCCATGACCATGTCCTCTGTGATGCTGTTACAGAAGTCATGACAAGGCAGCATCGCCAAATGTGACATGCCCGCCGAGAGCCGCGCCTCCCGGCGCGGCCTTCGGGCGGTACTCAGAGCCGGTTGATCGACACCCCGCCATCGGCAAGCAGGGCGGTGCCGGTGGTAAAACTCGAAGCTTCCGAGGCGAGATAGAGCGCCGAGTGCGCGATCTCCTCGGGCTGGGCGATACGCTTCAGCGCGTGCAGCCCCTCAACGAAGGCGCGTTCGTCGGCGGTCTTGAACGTCGCCATCGGCGTGTCGGTGCCGCCCGGCAGCAGCGCGTTGACGCGAATGCCCTGTGGCCCGTACTCGGCGGCGAGCACTTGTGTCAGGCCGATCAGCCCGGCCTTGCCGGAGGCATAAGCGGCCATTCCCGGCATGCCGACGGTGTGGCCGACAAAGGTCGAGGTGAAGATCAGCGAACCAGCCCCGCGCTTCAGCATTGCCGGGATCTGGTACTTGGCGCCGAGAAAGGCGCTGGTCAGGTTGGTCTCCAGTGCATCGGTCCAGTTTTCCAGCGAAATCCCGGTGATCGGCCCCATCTCGCCGACGAGGCCGACATTGTTGAAAGCGATGTCGAGGCCGCCAAATTCGTCGACCGCCAGCTTGACCAGCGCCCGGGCGAAAGCTTCGTCCTTGACGTCGCCGGCAAGCGTCCGCACCTCGCCGCCCGCGGCGGCAATCTCGCTTGCGGCGAGATCCAGTTCCACTGGCCGGCGTGCGGCGAGCACGACGCTTGCGCCTTGCTGGGCGAACAGCCTGGCCGTCGCCTTGCCAATGCCCGAGCTCGCTCCGGTGACGATCGCGACCTTTCCGTTCAAATCAAACATCGTTCATGCTCCTGTATGAGTGCGGCTGGCTGTTGCCGGCCGCGTTCGCACAGGTCGCAATTCGCGCGGCCTCCAGCCACCCGATACACGCGACGCAAACGGGCGGCGCAAAACGGCAGGCGCCGTCGCAAACAGTGCAAGGCTGGTCGTGAGATTTCGCTAGTGCTACACCTCGCGCTCTTAAGCTTCCGGCATCTGCGAGGCCCTGAAAAAATGCGGAAATATTCGGTTTTTGCCATAGCCCGTGAGGCGATGCGCGGCCACAAGGGCTGGGAGGAACAATGGTCCTCGCCCGAGCCGAAAAGCGAATACGACGTCATCATCGTCGGCGCTGGCGGCCACGGCCTCGCCACCGCCTATTATCTCGCCAAGGAGCACGGCATCACCAATGTCGCTGTGCTGGAAAAGGGCTGGCTCGGTGGCGGCAACACCGGCCGCAACACCACCATCATCCGCTCCAACTATCTTTACGACGAATCGGCCGGCATCTACGACCACGCCCTGAAGCTGTGGGACGGTCTCAGCCAGGACCTCAATTACAACGTCATGTATTCAGCGCGCGGCGTCATGATGCTGGCGCACAACGTTCACGACGTGCAGGTGCTGAAGCGCCATGTCCATGCCAATCGTCTCAACGGCATCGACAATGAATGGCTGACGCCCGAGCAGGCCAGGGAGTTCTGCCCGCCGCTCAACATCTCGGCCTCGGCGCGCTACCCGGTCGTCGGCGCTTCGCTGCAGCGTCGCGGCGGCACCGCCCGTCACGACGCGGTCGCCTGGGGTTATGCCCGTGGCGCCTCCGATCGCGGTGTTCACATCATCCAGAATTGCGAAGTCACCGGCGTGCGCCGCACGCCTGATGGCCGCGTCTCGGGCGTCGAGACCTCGAAGGGCTTCATCGGCGCCAAGAAGGTCGGCGTCGTTGCCGCCGGCCACACCTCCGTCATCATGAACATGGCCGGCGTGCGCATGCCGCTTGAAAGCTATCCGCTGCAGGCGCTGGTGTCGGAGCCGGTCAAGCCGGTATTCCCCTGCGTGGTGATGTCCAACACCGTGCACGCCTACATCTCGCAGTCCGACAAGGGCGAGTTGGTCATCGGTGCTGGCACCGACCAGTACATCTCCTATTCGCAGACCGGCGGGCTGCACATCATCAACCACACTCTCGACGCTATCTGCGAGATGTTCCCGATGTTCACGCGCATGAAGATGCTGCGTTCGTGGGGCGGCATCGTCGACGTCACGCCGGATCGTTCGCCGATCCTGGCCAAGACGCCGGTACCGGGGCTCTACGTCAATTGCGGCTGGGGCACGGGCGGCTTCAAGGCGACGCCCGGTTCGGGCAATGTCTTTGCCCACACCATCGCGCGTGATGAACCGCACCCGATCAATGCGCCCTTCACCATCGAGCGCTTCCGCACCGGCCGCCTCATCGACGAAGCGGCAGCGGCGGCCGTCGCCCACTGATGTCCATGCTCGCCGCCACCATAGCGGCAGTGGCCGCGCCGTTCGTGCTCGCCGACGAGAAGGGCATGTTCCATTTGCCCGACGCCAGCGAGGTCCGGCTGCAGACGATCAGCCGCAGCGACAATGAGGCCGAGTGGCCGTTCTCGGTCGCATCGGGCCTGCTTGCCTGCGTCTGGAGTGGCGGGCGCCGGGTCGTTTCCTTCATCGAGCAGCCCGATGACCCCGACGACGAGCACGACGCCCCGCCCGGGCGCCACGTCATCGTCTCGGCCAATCCGTTCGAGCTGACCTTCCTCAACATCTCAAGCCGCGACCTCTTCCTGCCGGCCGACACAGTGGAGACGCTGGTCAAGCGCGTCGCCCCGTTCGAGGCATTGGGGCGAAGGCTCTGCGACCAGCCGCAAGGCTCCAACATCGGCCCCGGCGAACTCTAGGGATCATCCAGATGCTTCTCATTCACTGCCCCTATTGCGAGGAAGAGCGCCCCGAGCTCGAGTTCCGCAACGCCGGCGAGGCGCATATCGCGCGCTCGAACAACATCGCGGCTGAAAGCGACGAGGACTTCGAGAAGTTCTTCTTCATCCGCTCGAATCCGAAGGGCGTCATCTTCGAGCGCTGGCGCCACATCCATGGCTGCGCACGTTTCTTCAACGCCGCACGCGACACCATCACCGACCGCTTCCTTGTGACCTACAAGGCTGGTGAGCCGAAGCCCGACCTGACCAAGCTCGCAGCCGATGGCGGCCCCGCCGCCTGGGCCAACCGCCCGCCGGACCAGCTCAACGAAAAGCCCAAGGCAAAACGCGCGACCAAGGGAGAGGCATGATGGCCGGTACGTACCGCATTTCCGGCCAGGGCCGCCTGACGCCTGCCAAGACCGCGCGCTTCACCTTCGACGGCAAGCCGATGACTGGCCTTGCCGGCGACACCGTTGCCTCGGCGCTGCTCGCCAATGGCGTGCATCTCGTCGGGCGCTCGTTCAAGTATCACCGCCCGCGCGGCATCCTGTCGGCAGGCGCAGAGGAGCCCAACGCGCTGGTGACAGTCGAGCGCGATGCCGCCCGCAAGACGCCCAACGTGCGCGCCACCGTGCAGGAGCTCTATGACGGGCTGACTGTTAATTCGCAGAACCGCTGGCCGTCGCTTTCCTTCGACGTCGGTGCCGTCAACGATCTGGCGTCGCCGATGTTTTCGGCCGGCTTCTATTACAAGACCTTCATGTGGCCGAAGGCTGCGTGGCACAAGTTCTACGAGCCTAACATCCGCGCGGCCGCCGGCCTTGGCGTTGCGCCCGACCAGCCCGATCCCGACCATTATTCGGCCCGCTACGCCCATTGCGAAGTGCTGGTGCTCGGCGGCGGTGCTGCTGGTATCGCAGCCGCCCTGGCCGCAGCGGAGACTGGCGTGCGCGTCATCATCTGCGACGAACAGGCCGATTTCGGCGGCGCGCTGCGCTATGAAAAGGGTGCCGTCATCGACGGCCAGGACGGCTGGAGCTGGGCCCAGGCAACGGTGGCGAAGCTCGCCGCCATGGACAATGTCACCGTGCTGTCGCGCACCACCGCCTTCGGCTACTACGCGCAGAACTTCGTCGGTCTCGTCGAGCGGGTCACCGACCATCTCGCGCGCCCCGGCCGCGACGAGCCGCGCGAACGGCTGTGGCAGGTCCGCGCCAGGCGCGTCGTCATCGCCACCGGCGCCATCGAACGCCACATGGTGTTTGCCAACAACGACCGCCCCGGCGTCATGCTGGCCTCGGCCGCGCGTACCTTCCTCAATCATTATGGCGTCGTCGTCGGCAAGCAGGTCGGCGTCTACACCGCCAATGACAGCGCCTATGCCACTGCGATCGATCTCAAGAAGGCCGGCGTCGGCGTCGCTGCCATCGTCGACCTGCGCGACAACCCGACCGGCCCGCTGGTCGACGAGGCTCGCGCGCTCGGCATCGAGGTCAATCATGGCCGCGCCGTCACCAGCGCCAATGGCAGCCAGCGCATCAAGTCGATGACCGTGCAGGCCAAGGCCGGCGGCGCCGAGCGCACCATCGCCGTCGACGCGCTGTTGATGTCGGCGGGCTGGACGCCGTCGGTGCACATGTTCTCGCAGTCGCGCGGCAAGGTCGCCTTCGACGATGCCACCAAGCGTTTCCTGCCCGGCACCTACGCCCAGGATTGCGTCTCGGTCGGCGCCTGCAATGGTTCCGACTCGCTGGAGGACACCGTCATCCAGGCGCTCGCCGCGGGTGCGGAAGCCGCCAGCTCCGCCGGCGCCAAGGCGTCCAAGGGCACGGCGCTCAAGGTCGAGGCCTCGGAAGGTTGGACAGGCGGCATGCTGGGCTCCGGTCCAGGTGCCGGTGCCGGCACCACGGTCAAGGCCTTCGTTGACTTCCAGAACGACGTAACCGCCAAGGACATCCGCCAGGCGGTGCATGAAGGCATGCGCTCGATCGAGCACGTCAAGCGCTTCACCACCAACGGCATGGCCACCGACCAGGGCAAGACCTCCAACATGCACGGTCTCGCCATCGCTGCCGAAGCGCTGGGCAAGGACATCCCGCAGGTCGGTCTCACCACCTTCCGCGCGCCCTACACGCCGGTGACCTTCGGCGCCATCGTCAACCATGCCCGCCACGGCCTGTTCGACCCGACGCGCAAGACCGCGACCCACAGTTGGGCCGAAAGCCATGGCGCGGTGTTCGAAGATGTCGGCCAGTGGAAGCGCGCCTGGTATTTCCCGCGCTCGGGCGAGGACATGCATGCCGCCGTCGACCGCGAATGTGTCACGGTGCGCAAGTCGGCAGGCCTGTTCGACGCCTCGACGCTGGGCAAGATCGAGGTCGTCGGGCCTGATGCCGCCAAGTTCATGGAACTGCTCTACACCAACCCGTGGGAGAAGCTCGAGGTCGGCCGCTGCCGCTATGGCATCATGCTGCGCGAGGACGGCTTCATCTATGACGATGGCGTCGTCGGCCGCCTGGCCGCCGACCGCTTCCACGTCACCACCACGACAGGCGGCGCGGCGCGGGTCATGAACCATATGGAGGACTACCTCCAGACCGAGTTCCCCAATCTCGATGTCTGGCTGACCTCTGTTTCCGAGCAATGGGCAGTGATTGCCGTCCAGGGTCCCAGGTCGCGTGACATCATCGCGCCGCTGGTCGAAGGCATCGACATGTCGGACGAGGCGATGCCGCACATGTCGGTGCGCGAGGGCAAGATTTGTGGCGTGCCGACAAGGCTGTTCCGCATGTCGTTCACCGGCGATCGCGGCTTCGAGGTCAATGTGCCGGCCGACTATGGCCGCGCCGTGTGGGAAGCTTTGTGGGCCGAGGGCCAGAAGCATGGTGCTTGCGCCTACGGCACCGAGGCGATGCATGTGCTGCGCGCCGAGAAGGGCTACATCATCGTCGGCCAGGATACCGACGGTACCGTCACGCCCAATGACGCCGGCCTCGACTGGGCGGTGGGCAAGAAAAAGACCGACTTCGTCGGCATTCGCGGCCTGACGCGGCCCGACCTCGTCGCCAAGGGCCGCAAGCAACTCGTCGGCCTCAGGACCAAGGATCCGCGCACGGTGCTCGAAGAGGGCGCCCAGATCGTCGAGAACCCCAAGCAGGCAATCCCGATGAAGATGATCGGCCATGTCACGTCGAGCTATTGGTCGGCCAATTGCGACCGCTCGATCGCCATGGGCCTTGTGCTTAACGGCCGCGACCGCATCGGCGAGACGCTCTACGTGCCGATGCCCGACGGCGTCATCGAGGTGGAGGTCACCGGAACCGTGTTCTTCGACGAGAAGGGAGACCGCCTCAATGGCTAAGCTCGCAACCGCCATCCGCAACCCCGCTCTGTCAGGCCACAGCGTTGGCGGCCACGGCGTTCTGCTCAAGGTACTGGCGCCGGCGAGCCGCATGTCGTTGCGGGCGCGGCCGGCCGCCATTGCCGCTCTGTCGAAGGCGCTCGGCGTCAGCTTGCCCGACAAGGCCAAGACCTCGGCCGCGAAGGGCGGCCGGACCGTGCTCTGGCTCGGCCCCGACGAATGGCTTGTCATCGATGAGGCCGGCGGCGACCCCGTTGCCGATTGCGCTGCGGTCAAGGGCTTGCACTCGGCGGTCGACGTCTCGCACCGCAACGTCGCCATCGCGGTCACTGGCCCCAATGCCGCTGCCACCATCAATGCCGGCTGCCCGCAGGACCTGTCGCTTCAGGCGTTTCCGGTAGGCGCTGCCTCGCGCACCGTGCTCGGCAAGGTCGAAATGGTTCTGTTGCGCACCGGCGAGGATGCTTTCCGCGTAGAATGCTGGCGCTCGTTCTCCGACTACGTCTACGGCTTCCTGTCGGAGGCCGCGCGCGACGGCTAGAGCATGATCCCGAAAAGTGGGCGCCGGTTTTCGGGTAAGATCATGCTCCATCAAGACGGCTAGTCCAGCGCAGGGAGGACCCTGCGCCAAGGGAACTTCGGGGCAGGGAAGGCGTTTGTTCTCGACATTGAAGATGAGGACAACGCGATGCCATCCACGCCAGTGCAAAGCCCCGGCAAGATCCGGCCGAAGCGCGAAAAGCGCGCGCGTCGCAGCGACGAAAGACCCAAGGACCAGGACGTCCTGCAGGAAGAACTCGACGAGGGGCTGGAAGACAGTTTCCCGGCCAGCGACCCGGTGTCGGTGACCTCGACGACGATTTCCGGTTCGCCAACCGGCGCTGCCAAGGGCGGGGCCGGCAAGCACTAGCCGTCGTCTGCTTGCCAATCCGGACATGCCGACAAGCGCCCAGCAACGAAAAAGCCGCCCATATGGGCGGCTTTTCTCATTCCTGAACCTGCGTTCAGTTGAAGCTCGGCACGATCCAGGGATTGACGTCGATGCCGACGCGCGGCTTCTCCGCGCTGATCGAGTTGGTGGTTGCCGGGCCGCGGTCGTTGCTGACCGAGCCCGTCGAACCGCAGTCCAGCTTCTTGCCGGATGCGGTTTGGCTGCACACAGTGGGCTCGTGCGTCGTCTTGTGGGTGTCGTTTGCCATTGCAAAGCCGCTCGTCGCGGCGAGAGCCGCGAGCGCCAGAATAGTCCGTCGCATTGTCATCTCCGTAAATTTTTGCCGTACGTGTACGGTACAACTTACAGATACGGCCGCACCTTGCGTTTTGCAAGGGGTAAGCCGTACGCGTACGAAATTAATTTGGATGCACTGACTGCACTGCTACCCAGGACACATGCCGGGTTCGTCGGTGAGCGGCGGTGTCTCGCTTGCGGCAAGGCCTGCCATGGCGAGGTCGCCCATCCGCATCACATAGGCCTTCGGATCGCCGAAAGGGTAAAAAGGAAAGGTAATCAGCAGCGAAACCGAACCATGCGCCACAGTCCACAGCGCGGTTGCAATGGCGCGGGCGTCGCCCTTCAACACGCCCGCGGCAATACAGGCCTGGACCCGTTCGATGATGATCTGGAAAGCCGGGTTCTCGCGCTCCATCTGCTCGAACGTCTCTTCGGGCGGGTGCTTCTGCTTTTCGGTCATGAACACGGTGCGGTATTCATTGGGATTGCCGAGCCCGAATTCGGCATATTCGGTCAGTGCCGCGCGCATCGCCGTGATAGGGTCTTCGGGCTGGTTTTGCCGCATCCGCTGCGCCAGGTCGGCAAAGGCATCCTCGGCCAGCGCCATCAGGATTTCCTGCTTGTCGGCAAAATAGGAATAGACCGACATCGGCGCATAGCCGACCCTTGTCGCCAACTTGCGGATGGTCAGGCCGTCATACCCTTCTTCGCGCACAAGCGCGTGGGCCGCCGCAACCAGCTCGGCCCTCAGTTCGGCCTTCTGGAGTTCGCGTCGTTGTGCTGCACTGCTGGACAAGAACCCGCCCTACTACTTGCCTTGATCAGATTGGCCGAGTCTATACGCCGGTCAATGATGCGGCAAGGCGATCAACGACGTAGCTCATCGGGACTAACGCAATTCCAGGAAAAGTGTGCAGCGGTTTTCCGTCCGCAATTGCGCGGTAACAAGAGGGTCGGCAGGGACCAAGGCGGAGGGGTCAGGCGGTTTCGCGCTTGGGCTCGACGAACGTCATGGTCAGCCAGCGCGCGGTGAGCGCCGGCTTCTTCTGGTCCTCGATCTCGATCGTCACGTCGTGGGTAGCCTGGATCCAGCCGGACGGGCGGATCTTCAGGCCGGAGAGCACGAAGCGGGTGCGGATGCGCGAGCCGGTTTTCACAGGGGCAACGAACTTCAGTTCCTCGAAGCCCTGGTTGATGCCCATGCTGCCGCCTTCGACCGAAGGCAGCGTGTCGAAGGTCATGGCCGACAACAGCGACAAGGTCAGGAAGCCATGCGCGATGGTGCCGCCGAAAGGCGTCTCTGCCGCGGCGCGGTCGGGGTCGCAATGGATGAACTGGTGGTCGTCAGTCGCATCGGCGAACTGGTCGATCATCAGCTGGGTGACGGTACGCCATGGTGAGACGCCAACCTCCTTGCCGAGGTTGGCCTGAAGTTCGTCGAGGGTGATCGATTTCAGGCTCATTGCATCCTGTCCTGCATAAGAAAAAGTCATGCGGCGCTGTAACTGCGAGGACTGATACAGAATCAGACACGTCATGTCATCGCTTGCGGCGGCAAATCAGTCGCAGATTGGCCAGTATCAGTTGATGATGTTGCTATTCCGCCGGTTCGACGCCGGTATAGGCGGCTTCCTCGAGCTCGCGCTTGAGGCGGCTCTCCTCGGCAACCTTGGGCGTGATGAAACGGCCGAGCAGCAGATAGGCCACCGGTGTCAGGAACAGCGTCGAGACCGTTGCCAGGCCAAGGCCGCCGACGATCACCCAGCCGAGCGCGATGCGCGCCTCCGCGCCGGCACCTTGCGCCAGCACCAGAGGCAGGCCGCCGAGCACGGTACAGATCATCGTCATCATCACCGGGCGCAGGCGGATGGTTGCCGCTTCTTCGATCGCCTGGCGCACGCCCATGCCGCGGTCGCGCAGCTGGTTGGCGAATTCGACCACCAGGATGCCGTTCTTGGCCATCACGCCGACAAGCAGCACCAGCCCGATCTGGCTGTAGGCATTGAGCGAGGTGCCGGTCAGGATCAGCGCGAAGACGGCGCAGGCAAGGCCGAGCGGCACGGTTGCCATGATGATGACTGCCGAAACGAAGCTTTCGAACTGTGCCGCCAGCACCAGAAGGATGATGACGATGGCGAAGCCGAAGATCGTCAGCATGCTGCCGCTGGTCTCGTTCAGCGTCGCTGCCTCGGCAAGCGGCATCAGGCGGCTGCCCGCCGGCATGACGGGCGCTGCGATCTGCTCCACTTGCTTCAGCGCATCGCCAAGGGCGAAGTCGTCGGCAAGGCCGGCGGTGATCGCCACCGAGCGCTGCTGCTGTTCGCGCGACAACGACGGCGCCACGGCGCGTTCGGAAAGCGTGGCGATTGTCGACACCGGTACGAAGCGGCCGTCGGTCGTCCTGATGAAGATGTTTTCGAGGTCGGTCGAATCATTGATCGGGTTGGTGGTCGAGACCAGCTTCACGTCGTAGCTGCGGTCCTCGATGAACACGCTGGTGATCTTGCGCCCGTCCAACATCGCCTGCAGTGCCGGCGACAGCCCCGTGATGTCGATGCCGAGGTCGGAGGCACGCTCGCGGTCGACGGTGACGAATAGCTGCGGCTGGTTGGCGTCGGTCGAAAGCCGCGGCTGGCGGAAGCGCGGATCCTTCTCCATCTCGGCCAGCACCTTGGCGGCGGCTGCCCCCAGGTCGGCGTAGCTGTTGCCGATCAGCGCGACCTGCAGGCCGTTGCCGGCACCGCGGATGCCGAGGCTGTTGGGCTGCCCGACGGTGGTGCGCACGCCCGGCACCTGGCTGGTGCGGGACAGGATGTCGGCGGCGATCTCCTGCTGGGTACGGCTGCGCTCGCTCCACGGCGCCAGCGACAGCACCATGAAGCCACTGTTTTTGTTGTTGCCCATGCCGGCGCTGACGAAGGTGCTTTCGATCTCGCCCGACTTGCGCAGCGGCTCGATCAGGCCCTCGATGCGGCGCAGCTGCGAAGCGGTGTAGTCGAGGCTGACGCCTTGCGGAGCGGAGACGCGCAGCATCACCAGCGAGCGGTCCTCGGTCGGTGTCAGCTCCTGGCGCACGCTGCCGAAGGCGAGATAAGCGGCACCGGCAAACAGCAGCGACACCAGGATGACGATAGCAGGCGCATTGAGGCAGGCATGCAGGCAACGCTTGTAGAGTGCCGCGAGCTTGGTGCCGAGCTTGCCAAGCACACCGCCATGGCTGTGCTCGATGCTCTTTTCGGTCAGCATGCGCGAAGCCAGCATCGGGCACAGCGACAGCGCCACGATCGACGACAAAAGCACCGAAATCGCCAGCACGAAACCGAACTCGCGGAACAAGCCGCCGGTCTGGCCGGGCAGGAACGAGATCGGGATGAACACCGCGGCAAGCGTTGCGGTCGTCGCCACCACGGCGAAGAACACCTCCTGGGTGCCGAGCACGGCAGCCGCACGCGGGCCCATGCCCTCGTTGCGGCGGCGCACGATGTTTTCGAGCACGACGATGGCGTCGTCGACGACGAGGCCCGTTGCCAGCACCAGCGCCAGAAGCGTCAGGATGTTGACCGAGAAGCCGGCGAGATAGATGCCGGCGATGGTGCCGATCATCGCCACCGGCATGGCAAAGCCGGGGATCAGCGTCGCGCGCCAGTCCTGCAGGAAGGCGTAGATGACGATCAAGACGATGGTCACCGACAGGATCAGCGCGATCTCGACCTCGTGGATGGCGCCCTGGACGAAGGTAGCGTCATCCGAGGTGACGCGAATGGTCATGCCGGCGGGCAAGGTGGTCTGGATCTTTTCGGCGGCAGCTCGCACGCCCTTGGAGATGTCGAGCGTGCTCGACTGGGCCTGGCGCACGATGCCGATGCCGATGCCGGTCTTACCGTCGGAGCGCAGCGAGGTCGAGCCGGGGTCGCCGCCGAGGGTGACGGTGGCGACATCGCCGAGCTTGGTCCGGCCGTTGATGATGATGCTTTCGAAGGCCTCGGGCGTGGTCACCGCGGCACTGGCGCGCACGATCAGGTCCTGGTTGCCGACGGTCAGCGAGCCGGCCGGCGCGTCGAAGGAGACGCTCGCCAGCGCATTCGAGACGTCGGCTAGTGTCAACCCCAGGCTCGCTACCTTGGCCTGGTCGATGTCGACGCGGAACACCTTGGCTCGGTCGCCATAGGTCTGCACGTCGGCGACGCCGTCGACGGCGGCCAGCGTGTCGACGATCTGGTCCTCGACAAGGATGGTCATGTCCTCGACCGGCATGGTGTCGGAAGTGACGGCCAGGCGCATCACCGCGTCGGCATTGGCATCGGCCTTGACGATGCGCGGTGCATCGGCATCGTCGGGCAGCGAGTTGGTCACCCGGCCAACGGCGTCGCGCATGTCGGATGCCGCGACATTGAGATCGACGCCGTCGTTGAATTCGACCGTCACCCGGCTGTTGCCGTAGGACGAGCTCGACGAGATCGACTTGACGCCGGTGACGCGCGCCACCGCACCTTCGACCACCGCCGTCACCTCGCGGTCGACGATCTCGGCCGCGGCATCGGAGTAGCTCGTCGACACCGTGATGACAGGCCTGTCGACGTCGGGCAACTCGCGCACCTCGACGCCGTAGAAGGCGGCGAGGCCGGCAACGACGATCAGCGTGTTGATGACGAAGGCCAGCACCGGCCGGCGCACGAAAAGTGCGGTGATGCCTTTTTTGGCGTTGTCGTTTTGCATGGTGCTCATGTCAGCGCTCCCGCTCAGGAGCCGCTGCCGGCGGGCTCGCGGCCGGCAATCAGCAGTTCAGCCCCTTCGCGCACCGTGTGGATGCCTTCGGTCACCACCTTGTCGCCTGTTGTCAGTGCCGCCTGCACCAGCACGCTGTCGGTGTTGCGCTGGATGATGCGCACTGGCACGCGCTTGGCCTTGCCATTATCGAGCGCCCAGACGAATGCACCATTGCCGCCCCACTGGATCGCCAGCGGATCGACCGAGGGATAGGTGTCGCCGGGAAACTGCATCGCGACCTGGAACGACATGCCGGCGCGCAGCGCATCGTCGTCGTTGTCGAGGCGGGCCTGGATGCGCAGCGTGCGGCTCTGCTCGTCGAGCCGGTTGTCGACCGCACTGACTTCGCCTTCGAACACCCGGCCGGGGCGGGCGACCGAGCTTGCGGTCAGCGGCGCGCCGACTGAAATCAGCCCGGTGAAACGCTCCGGCACCCAGATGTCGACGATGATCCGCGAACGGTCGTCGATGGTGGCGATGGTGGTCTGGCTGGTGACATAGTTGCCGGCTTCGACGGGCAGGATGCCGACGATGCCGGCGATCGGTGCGGTGATTGTGCGGCGGTCGAGCGCCAGCGCTGCGTCACGCACGCCAAGACGGGCATTGTCGAGGGCAAGCTCGGCTTCCCTGAGCTGCACGGCACTTGCCGTGTTGGTGACGCGCAGCGCCTTGATGCGTTCCAGTGCCGCCTCGGCGTCGCCCTGGGCGATGCGGGCGCGTTCGAGCGCGATCTCTTCGGAATCCGCATCGAGCTTGGCGATGACGGTGCCAGCCTCAATCTTCTCGCCGGCGCTGACGGAGATTTCGGTAAGCCGCCCTGAGGCATAGGGGTTGATGACGACCGAGTTCAGCGCCCGGCCGGTGCCGATCGCCGAGAGCCGGTCGTTGATCGTGCCCGTGGCCACTGTCTGGGTGACGACCGGCGTCTGTGGCTGACCGCCCCGATTGCCGCCCTGGCGGTTGCCGCCGCGCGCCGTCTGTGGCTGTTCGGTCTTGGCCTGGGCCCAGTCGATGCCCCAACTGGCCAGAACCGTGCGCGAGCTCGGCACCAGCAGCACCCATCCGGCGGCTGCCGCAAGTACAATGACAATTGCCAAGACAATCTGCTTCCAGGCGGCCATGCGTACTCCGGTCTGCTGCGTTTTCGTTCCGCTCGGGAACACGTGGCTTCTCATTGCTGGCAAAGCACTGCGCCGTCGCCGCATCTTGCCAAGGGATCGTTCGTCGGCAACCGGACGCGGACGGGCGCGCCAGTATAGCCTAGTTCGTCAGCGGAGGATTAGGGCAAATCTTGGCGCGTAGCACATTAAATCTGCGTAATAATTGCCGGATTGGCTCTGGTTCAACGCAGATCCTCGATCGCGCGAATGCGCTTTGCGCCCTCGCTTTCGAGCTGGCGCGTCAGCGCGCCGATCACCGCTTCGGCGGCGACGAACAGCGACGCCGACGAGTCCCAGGCCGAAGGCACCGCCGTGCGCCCCGCAACGACGTGGCGGGCGAAGCGCGCGATCGGCGACAGCCACTGGTCGGTGAACAGGACGATCGTCGCGCCCCTGTTGTGGGCCTTTTCGGCAAAGCGGATCAGGCTGTCCTGGTAGCGGCGGATGTCGAAGATCAGCAGCGTGTCGCGCTTGCCCATGTCGATCAGCCTGTCGCGCCACAGGCTTTCCTGGCCGACGAGATGGGTGACGTTGGGCCGGATCAGGTTGAGATGCGCTGCCATATAGCGTGCCAGCGGATCGGTGAAGCGGCCGCCGACGAGATAGACATGCGCCTTCGGGCTGGCGAGCTGGGCCACGATGTCGGCGAGCTGCCGCTCGGAAATATGCCTGAATGTCTCGCGGATGTTTTCGAGCACCGCCTCCAGGATAGGGGCCGTCGAAGCGGGCAGGGGCGATTGCGTGGTGTTGGTGCGCGAGGCCGGCGACTGCAGCTGTGCCGCCAGCTCGTCCTGCAATGCTGACTGGAATTCGGGATAGTTCTGGAAGCCGAGCCTGGAGACGAAACGCAGGATGGTCGGCGAGGAAACGCCCGCCTGCTGGGAGAATTCGGCGACTGTTTTCAGGCCGATCAGCGGGTAGGATGCGATCAGCGTCTGCGCTGCCCGGCGCTCGCCGGCAGGCATGGTGTCGATCTTTTCGGTGATAAGTTCGGCAACGCTCGAAACCATCTGCATCCCTGCCTTATCTGTTGCCGCCCTGGCCCAGCGCTCCGTCTGGTTCAGGCCTGAAATGACATTTGACAAACTCTTCCAAAGTGTATGAAATCATCCATAGGGGCGCAATGAACAAAAATACGTAACATACGATACGGCCCCGGGGATGACTGAATGGGATCGGGCCTAGCCGCTGCGCGTGCAATGTCGAATGCCGTCCGGGTGACAAACCGGGCCGGGCGCAGCCCCTTTGTCATCCTGTGCGACCACGCGTCCAACCATCTGCCTGCTGGCTTTGGCACGCTCGGTCTCGATGCGTCAGAGATGCTGCGCCACATCGCCTGGGATCCCGGCGCCTTGCCTGTCGCCCAGCGCCTGGCCGAGGGTCTCGATGCGACGCTTGTCGAATCCTGCGTGTCGCGGCTTGCCATCGACTGCAACCGCCCGCTCGGCGCCCACGATCTGATCCCGGAGATCAGCGAAACCACCGCCATACCTGGAAACACGGCACTTTCGCCCACTCAGCG
The DNA here is from genome assembly GCF_014863355.1 of Aminobacter carboxidus. GTDB lineage: Bacteria > Pseudomonadota > Alphaproteobacteria > Rhizobiales > Rhizobiaceae > Aminobacter > Aminobacter carboxidus. The sequence goes on from NZ_JACZEP010000009.1 coordinate 106,138, forward strand.
CGAGGCGCGAATTGCGCTATCTTGGCGCCCGTTCCACGATGCGATCGACGAGGTCGTTGCGGAACGGCTCCGCGACGAGCGGGAGACGAGACTGGTGTCTGTCCATTCCTTCACTCCTGTCTACAAGGGCGTTTCGCGCCCCTGGCACATTGGCATCATCCATGACGAGGACGCTCGGCTTGCCGCGCCGCTGATCGCAGCACTGCAAGGGCTCGACGGCATAACAGTCGGCGTCAATGAGCCATACGCGCCGGCCGACCGCGTCTACTTCACCCTGGAACACCACGGCCGGTCGCGCGGCCTGCCGTGCGCGATGATCGAAATCCGCAACGACGAAATTTCGGCTCCGGCCGGGCAGCGGAAATGGGCGGATCTGCTCACGGGCATCTTTGCAGAGCTCGAACCGGAAGCGGGTGAAGCCGCTCCCTACCAGGCAAGCGCCTGACAACTGGCCGAACGGAGAACGAGTCATTGCCGAATGCCGCAATTCTATTCGTCCGGTACGTCGATGCGATGAACCATCGCATCGGCCGTGGCGCCATGTATCTGCTCTATGTGATGGGCGCGATCCTGCTCGGCTCGACGATTTCGCGGCTGCTGCTTGGTGTACCCTTCAACTGGGCGCTTGAGATGTCGCAGTTCATCCTTTCCGCCTACTATCTTCTGGGCGGCGCCTATACGATGCAGCTCGGCGGACACGTACGCATGGACCTGTTCTACAGCAGGCTCGCCGCTCGCAAGCGGGCTGTCACCGACGCGATCACCGTTCTTTTCGTCATATTCTATCTTGTGGTGCTCCTCGGCGGTGGCGTCTCCAGTACGAACTACGCCATCGTCTACGGCCAGCAGAACTACTCTGCCTGGGCCCCCGTGCTGTGGCCGATCAAAGTGATCATGACATTCGGGGTCTTCATGCTGCTGCTGCAGTGCATCTCCAGTTTCTTCAAGGACGTCGCGGCAGCGCGCGGAAGGCCGATCGCATGAGTTCGGAGTTCATTACCCTCTTCATGTTCGGAACCATGATGGTGCTGCTGTTTACCGGGCAGCGCGTGTTCGGCGTCATTGGTTTTGTTGGCTCGGCCGCGGCGCTTTGGCTGTGGGGCCAGGGCTCGTTCGAAATGCCGTTCAATGCCGCCTTTCAGGTGCTCAACTGGTATCCTCTGATCACCGTGCCGTTTTTCATCTTCATGGGCTACATGCTCTCGGAATCGGGCATGGCGAGCAATCTTTACCGGCTCTTCCACGTCTGGTTCGGGCCGGTGCGAGGCGGGCTGGCGCTCGGCACGATCGGTCTCATGGTGTTGATTGCGGCGCTGAACGGCCTGTCGGTCGCCGGCATGGCAATCGGCGCGACCATCGCGCTGCCGCAACTGCTTCGCCATGGCTACGACAAAGTCATGGTGACAGGCGTCGTGCAGGCCGGCTCCTCGCTCGGGATCCTGATACCGCCCAGCGTCGTGCTGGTGCTGTTTGCCATGATCGCGCGCCAGCCGGTTCTCGACCTCTGGTTGGCGGGCGTCGGCCCCGGCCTGCTGATGGCCGTCATCTTTGCCGCCTATGTCGCCATCCGCTGCTACTTCCAGCCGGAGATTGGTCCTGCGCTGCCGGCGGAAGAGCGGGCAGAGATCACCTGGTCGGAAAAGTTCGGGCTGCTGCGTGCCGGCCTGCTGCCAATCGCCATCTTCGCCATCATGATGGGGCTGTTCCTGACCGGCACCACCAGCTTGGTTGAAAGCTCGGCGGTTGGTGCGGCGCTTGCCATGGTGGCAGCCTGGCTGTCAGGGAACCTCGACCGCAAGGTCTTCGAGGAATCGACGCGCAACACGCTGTCGATCAGCTGCATGTTCCTGTGGATCATCCTCGGCGCGCTTTGCTTCAGCTCGGTCTATGACGGGCTTGGCGCAGTGAAGGCCGTCAAAACAGTGCTGGTCGATACCTGGGATTTCGAGCCCTGGACAATTCTGGTGTTGATGCTCCTGTCCTTTGTCGTGATGGGCATGTTCCTCGACGACACCGCCATGCTGGTGATCGTCGCTCCGCTCTATATCCCGCTCGTCATCAGTCTGGGTTTCAATCCGATCTGGTTCGGCATCCTTTACACGATCACCTGCCAGATCGCCTACATCACCCCGCCGTTTGGCTACAATCTGTTCCTGATGCGGGCCATGGCGCCACCGGAGATCACGCTGGGCGACATCTACCGATCCATCGTGCCCTTTGTCGCGCTGATGGTATTGTCGCTGGTACTCATCATGGTCTTTCCGCAGATTGCACTCTGGCTGCCGTCGCAGGTCACGGGCCGGTGAGGCCGGCATGACGGAAAGGGGAGGAGACGGCACCGAAAGAACTGGCATCCCGAAATGTGAACGAAGCAAGCAATGGGAGTAAGTGAGATGGACGACAGGAAGACCCTTAACAAGCGTGAGTTTCTTCGGAAATCCGTGCTGGCGAGTGCGGGCGCTGTTGGCGCCACCGCGCTGGCCACGCCCTATGTGAAGGCGCAGAGCCCGATCAAGTGGCGTATGCAGACCTACGCCGGGCCGGCATTGGCCGAGCACGTGGTCAAGAACTCGATCGACTGGTTCAACAAGGCCGCCAATGGCGAGATGGAGATCGAGCTCTACACGGCTGACCAGCTTGTTCCGCACGGCGAACTTTTCCGCGCTGTCCAGTCTGGCACGATCGACTTTGCCCAGAGCGACGACGACTCGGCCGCTGCGCCCGTTGACGTCCGGGTATTCGGCGCCTACTTCCCGCTCGCCTCGCGCTACTCTCTCGACGTTCCGGCGCTCTGGCATTGGCACGGACTCAAGGAAGTCTGGGAGGAGGCTTATGCCGAGATTCCGGATGTCACCTGGCTCAGCACGGGTTCATGGGACCCCTGCAACTTCGGCACCACCAAGCCGATCAAGTCGCTGGCCGACCTCAAGGGCCTCAGGGTCTACACCTTTCCGACCGGCGGACAGTTCCTGTCCAAGTTCGGCGTCGTGCCGGTGTCGCTACCCTACGAGGACGTCCAGCCGGCGATCCAGACCGGCGAGCTGGACGGCGTATGCTGGTGCGGCATTACCGAAATGCACACGGTGGGCTGGGCCGACGTCTTGAAGTACTTCTTGACCAACCCGCTGTCAGGCGCCTGGGCCGGCTCCTACTTCGTCAACACCGAGAAGTGGAAGGCCGTCCCCGAACACCTGCAGCAGCTTCTGCGCATGGCGATCGACAGTTCGCACTACTACCGGCTGCATTGGTACTGGGCCGGCGAGGCAAACTACCGCAACACCGGAAAGCTCGAACTGACCACCATCCCCGACGCCGAATGGAAGCAGGTCGAGGACGAGGCGAAGAAGTTCTGGGATGAGGTCGCTGGCCAGAGCCCGCGGAGCGCCAAGGTCGTTGAGATCATCAAGAAGTACAACGATTCGATGATCAAGGCCGGCCCGCCCTATCGTTACGGCTGAGCAGCCATCTCGGAAAACAGGTCCGTCCGCGTGTGCGGGCGGACCGCCCATACGCAAGTTTCAAACGCCCAGGAGCAGTAAATGGCCGGAAATCTTACATTCGATCAGCTGAAATCGGCAGTGGCCGCCGGCGAGATCGATACTGTGCTCGCTTGCGCCGTCGACATGCAGGGGCGTCTGATCGGCAAGCGGTTTTTGGCCAAGTACTTTGTTGAGTCCGCCTATGACGAGACCCACGGCTGCAACTATTTGCTGGCCAACGACATCGATATGGAGCCGGTGCCCGGCTACAAGGCGGCAAGCTGGTCGAAGGGCTATGGCGATTTCGTCATGAAGCCCGACCTCAACACCATCCGCAACGTGCCCTGGCTCGAAAAGACGGCGCTGCTGCTCTGCGACCTCAAGGATCGCCACACGCATGAGGATCTGGCGCATTCGCCGCGCGGCATCCTGCGCAAGCAGGTCAAGCGGCTGCAGGATCGCGGCTATCTCGCCTATTTCGCCTCCGAGCTCGAATTCTACCTGTTTTCCGAAACCTACGATTCGGCGCGCGCCAAGCATTGGCAGAATCTCGACACCGCATCGCCCTATATCGGCGACTACCTGATCGGCATCACCACCAAGGAAGAAGGCGTCATGCGCCGGCTTCGCAACGACATGGAAGCCGCCGGCATCCCGATCGAAAACTCCAAGGGCGAGTGGGGCCCAGGCCAGGAAGAGATCAACGTCCGCTATGCCGAAGTGCTTGAGATGGCCGATCGCCATGTCATCTTGAAGAACGGCGCCAAGGAAATCGCAGCTAGCGAAGGCAAGGCGATCTCCTTCATGTCGAAATACAATTACGGCCTCGCCGGCAACTCCAGCCACATCCACAATTCGCTGTGGAGTGCCGACGGCAAGACGCCGCTGTTCTACGAAAAAGGTGCCGAGTGGACGTTGTCCAAGCTCGGCCAGCAATGGTCGGCCGGCCAGCTCAAATATGCCCAGGAGTTCACCTGGTTCCTGGCGCCCTACATCAATTCCTACAAGCGCTTCCAGTCGGGCACTTTCGCGCCGACCAAGATCATGTGGAGCGAGGACAACCGCACTGCCGGCTTCCGTCTCTGCGGCGAGGGCACCAAGGGCATCCGCATGGAGTGCCGTATCGGCGGCGCCGACCTCAACCCCTATCTCGCCTTCGCCGCGCTGATCGCCGCCGGCCTTGCCGGCATCGACGAGAAGCTCGAGCTGCAGAAGCCGTTTGTCGGCGACGCCTATCAGGCTGCCAGCCTGCCCGAAATTCCCAAGACCCTGCGCGATGCCACCGAGACCCTGGCGTCATCGAAGATGCTGCGGGAAGCGCTCGGCGAGGAGGTCGTCGAGCACTACGTCCACACCGCGCGATGGGAGCAGTTCGAATACGACCGCCGCATCACCGACTGGGAGCTGCACAGAGGCTTCGAGCGGTACTAAAGTCATCATCATTGCGTGACCTTCCCTTGGGCCTGCCGGCCAGGGGAGGGTGTTGAACTTGGAAGGACAAAAACATGACCGAGACGGTCAAACTCAAATCCCCCGTCGATGGCTCGATCTTTGTCGAGCGGCCCGTAGCTTCCGACCAGGCGGTCAATGCCGCGGTCGAACGCGCGCGCACCGCGCAGGCCGACTGGGCCAGGGTGCCGGTCGCTGATCGCGCCAATTACATGCTCAAGATGCTCGAGGCACTTGTTGCCATGAGCGACGAGATCGTGCCCGAACTGGCCTGGCAGATGGGCCGGCCGACCCGCTATGGCGGTGAGTTCGGCGGCGTCAAGGAACGTACCAACTACATGGTCGAGATCGCCGAACGCGCTTTGGCGCCGGTGCTCGCCTCCAATCCCAAGGACGGCTTCCTTCGCTACGTGAAGAAGGACCCGCTCGGCGTGGTGATGGTCATCGCGCCGTGGAACTATCCCTACCTCACCGCCGTCAACACCATCGTGCCCGCACTGATCGCCGGCTCGACCGTCATCCTCAAGCATGCCGCGCAGACGCTGCTCGTCGGCGAGCGCTTCGCCAAGGCCTTCGAGGCCGCCGGCCTGCCGAAATACGTCTTCCAGAACCTGGTGCTCAACCACGCCCAGACCGAGAAGCTGCTCGCCTCGGGCAAGATCGACCACGTCAACTTCACCGGCTCGGTCGCTGGCGGCCGCGCCATCGAAAAGGCTGCGGCCGGCACCTTCATGACGCTCGGCCTCGAGCTTGGCGGCAAGGACCCGGCTTATGTGCTGCCCGACGCCATGCTCGACCATGCGGTTGCCAATCTCGTCGAGGGCGCGTTCTTCAATTCGGGTCAGTGCTGCTGCGGCATCGAGCGCGTCTATGTCCATGAGAAGATCTACGACGAGTTCGTCGAGGGCTTCATCGCCGAGACCAAAAGCTACGTGCTCGGCAATCCGCTCGAGCAGGCAACGACGATGGGGCCGATGGCGCAGGCGCGCTTCGCCGACTTCATCCGCGAGCAGAAGGCCGAGGCCCTGCGCAAGGGTGCGGTCGCCCACATGAACACCAAAGACGACCAGGACAAGGCGGGTTCGCCCTACCTGCCGGCCGAGGTGCTGACCAATGTCGACCACCAGATGTCGGTCATGCGCGACGAAAGTTTTGGCCCCATCGTCGGCATCATGAAGGTGCGCAACGACGACGAGGCGATCGCACTGATGAACGACAGCCCCTACGGCCTGACCGCCTCGATCTGGACAGCCGACACCGAGCACGCCATTTCAGTCGGCGACCGCGTCGAGACAGGCACCGTGTTCATGAACCGCTGCGACTATCTCGATCCCGCACTGGTGTGGACCGGCGTCAAGGACACCGGCAAGGGCGCTGCGCTCTCGCAGATCGGCTACGACAACCTGACCCGGCCGAAGTCTTATCACCTGCGCGAGAAGATCTAGGTCGTCGATTAATGAACTACCCCTCTCCGCCTCGCTGCGCTCGGCACCTCTCCCCAAAGGGGCGAGGAAATTCTGCTGCGTCGCCGGCGCTTTTCAAGCTTGGGTTCCTCGCCCCTTTGGGGAGAGGTGGCCCGCAGGGCCGGAGAGGGGATCTTTGCAAACGTGGAAAGCCAGCAAACCCATGACAAAACTCATCTCCAAGTGGAACTACCCGACGACAGTTCGTTTCGGCGCCGGCCGCATCTCCGAGCTGCCCGATGCGCTTGCCGCCACCGGCATCAAGAAGCCGCTGTTTGTTACCGACCCGGGCCTTGCCAAGCTGCCGGTCGTCGCCTCGACGCTGAAGATCCTCGACGACGCCAAGGTGCCTTACGGCGTCTTCTCCGACGTCAAGCCGAACCCGGTCGAATCGAACCTCACGGCCGGCATCGCCGTATTCAAGAAGGGCAAGCATGACGGTGTCATCGCCTTCGGCGGCGGCTCGGCGCTCGACCTTGGCAAGCTGATCGCCTTCCAGGCCGGCCAGACCTTGCCGGTGTGGGATTTCGAGGATGTTGGCGACTGGTGGACCCGTGCCAATTCCGACGCCATCGCTCCAATCATCGCCGTGCCGACCACCGCCGGCACCGGCTCCGAAGTCGGCCGTGCCGGTGTCATCACCAATGAAGAGACCCACACCAAGAAGGTCATCTTCCATCCCAAGCTTCTGCCGGCGATCGTCATCGCCGATCCGGAGCTTTCGGTCGGCATGCCGTCCTTCATCACTGCCGGCACCGGCATGGACGCATTCGCCCATTGCCTCGAAGCCTATTGCGCGCCGGGCTACCATCCGATGGCTGACGGCATCGCCGTCGAGGGCATCCGCCTGGTGTTCGAAAACCTGCCCAAGGCCTATGCCAACGGCAAGGACCTGACGGCGCGCGCCCACATGATGAGTGCTGCCGCCATGGGTGCTGCTGCCTTCCAGAAGGGCCTCGGCGCGATCCACTCGCTGTCGCATCCGATCGGCGCGCTCTACGACACCCATCACGGCATGACCAACGCCGTGTTCATGCCCTACGTGCTTGCCTTCAACCGCGACGCTATCGAGGAGCGCATCGTCCGCCTGGCCGCCTATTGTGGCATCAAGGGCGGCTTCGACGGTTTTGCCAAGGCGGTCATCAAGCTGCGCAAGGAGCTCAAGGTGCCGCATGCGCTGCCCGGCCTGATCAAGGGCCTCGACATGGACAAGAAGCGCAAGTCGCTGATCGCCGACATGGCGGTCGTCGATCCGACCGCTGGCGGCAACCCGATCAAGCTCACCAAGAAGGCTGCACTCGGCTTGCTTGAAAACGCCATCGAAGGGACGGTTTGAGACCAGTGCCAAGAGGAAAAGCCGACTTGTATAGTCGGCAAAACAAAGGGGAGGGGCTTGGGAGGCATCCGGAATTTAATTAGCCGGTAAACAACGGCGACGATTGCGACAACCGATTAAAAGTAGTTAACTTTTTTCCACTGCGGGCGCTGGCTTCATGGAACTTTCATGTGACTGTCACATGAAGCCATTACCGCATCGCAGGCGTCTCATGGCGTCAGTTCAACGGAGAGAACAACATGTTCAAGTTTGCAGGGAAAGTGCTTTCCCTAAGCGCGGCGTCGCTGATGGTGACGACGGCTTTTGTGTCGGCCCAGGATATGGCCGCACTCGAAGCCGCCGCGAAGGCGGAGGGCCAGCTGACCACGATCGCGCTGCCGCATGACTGGTGCGGCTATGGCGCCGTCATCGAAGGTTTCAAGAAGAAGTACCCCGAGATCACTGTCAACGAGCTGAACCCCGATGCGGGCTCCAGCGACGAGATCGAAGCGATCAAGGCGAACAAGGACAACAAGGGCCCACAGGCGCCTGACGTCATCGACGTTGGTCTCTCCTATGGTCCGCAGGCCAAGGCCGACGGCCTGATCCAGCCCTACAAGGTCGCGACCTGGGACTCGATCCCCGACACCGCCAAGGATGCTGACGGCTTCTGGTACGGCGACTATTACGGCGTGCTGTCCTTCGAAGTGAACAAGGACCTCGTCAAGAACGTGCCGGCCGACTGGGCCGACCTGCTCAAGGACGAATACAAGAACTCGGTTGCGCTCGCCGGCGATCCGCGCGCGTCCAACCAGGCGATCCAGGGCGTATATGCCGCCGGTCTCGGCTCGGGTGCCACCGACGCTGCTTCGGCTGCCGAAAAGGGCCTCGCCTTCTTCAAGGAACTGAACGCCAAGGGCAACTTCGTGCCGGTCATCGGCAAGTCGGCCACCCTTGCCCAAGGCCAGACCCCGATCCTGATCACCTGGGACTACAACGCCCTTGCGGGTCGCGACACGCTGAACGGCAACCCGCCGGTCGACGTCGTCGTCCCCGCCACGGGCGTCGTTGCGGGCGTCTATGTCCAGGCGATCAGCGCTTACGCACCGCATCCGAACGCTGCCAAGCTGTGGATGGAGTATCTCTATTCCGACGAAGGTCAGCTCGGCTGGCTGAAGGGCTACTGCCACCCGATCCGCTTCAACGATCTCGCCAAGAACGGCAAGATCCCGCAGGACATGCTCGACAAGCTGCCGCCGGCCGCCGCCTATGAAAAGGCCGTGTTCCCGACGCTTGACGATCAGGCCAAGGGCAAGGAAGCGATCACCAAGCAGTGGGATGCCGTTGTCGGCGCCAACGTTCAGTAACTGAGCATGATCATCGCGGGCGGCTTCGCGGCCGCCCGCATCTTCTCTCAAGACGGCGCCCCGATGACCCAAGCCAGCATATCCGACACGGCCATCGCTACACACTCCGCTCCGCCGGACGCGCGCAGCGGTTTCCGCTTGCCAACCCATTGGCTCGGCGTCGCGCCCTTCTTCATCTTCGCCATGATGTTCTTGATCTTGCCGACGCTCTATCTCGTCATCGGCGCGTTCCAGAACGACCAGGGCCAGTACACGCTCGACAACATCCGCCAGCTCTTCATCGACAAGTCGATCCGCGACGCCTACTGGGTGTCGATCAAGATCAGCTTCTGGTCGGCCACCGTCGGCGCCTTCATCGGCCTCGCCATGGCGATCGCCATCGTGCGCGGCGGCCTGCCGGCCTGGGTGAGGTCGTCGACGATGACGTTTTCGGGCGTCGCCTCCAATTTCGCCGGCGTGCCGCTGGCCTTTGCCTTCCTCGCCACGCTCGGCCGTCTGGGCCTGGTGACCGTTCTGCTGCGTGGCATCGGCATCGACATCTACGCGATGGGCTTCAACGTGCTGACGTCGTGGGGCCTGATCATCGTCTACCTGTTCTTCCAGATCCCGCTGATGATCGTCATCATCACGCCGGCGATCGACGGGCTCAAGCGCGAGTGGGGCGAGGCGGCAGCCACGCTTGGCGCCACCACCTGGCAGTACTGGCGCATGGTGGTCATCCCGGTGCTGTGGCCAAGCTTCCTCGGCACGGTGATCCTGCTGTTTGCCAATTCCTTCGGCGCCATCGCTACGGCCTATGCCTTCACCGGATCGTCGCTCAACATCGTGCCGATCAAGCTTTATGCCCAGATCCGTGGCGATGTGCTGCACAATCCGCATCTCGGCTATGCGTTGGCCTTCGGTATGATCGTCGTCACCGGCCTCGCCAACATCTTCTATATCTGGTTCCGCACCCGCAGCGAGAGGTGGCTGAAATGAAGACCAGTCGCTTCTGGGCCTGGCTCGTCTTTATCGTCGGCGCCGCCTATTTCTTCATCCCGCTGATCGCCACCTTCGAATTCTCGCTGCGCATGCGGCGCGGCGAATACTCCTTCGACGCTTACCGCGTCGTGCTCGGCGATGCACGTTTCCAGGAGACCTTCGCCTATTCGGTGACGGTCGCTGTCTTCACCATCCTGCTCGGCGTGTTTCTCGTCGTGCCGACCGCCTACTGGATCAGGCTGCGCATGCCGCAGCTGAGGCCAATCGTCGAGTTCATCACGCTTTTGCCGCTGGTCATTCCGGCGATCGTCATCGTTTTCGGCTACATCAGGATGTATGGCTCGAACTCGCCACTGCCCTTCCTCGGCTCGGCGCGCGGTACCGACGCGCTACTGGTCATCGGCTATGCCACGCTGGCGCTGCCCTACATGTACCGCGCCGTCGACACCGGCCTGCGCACCATCGACGTGCGCACGCTGACCGAGGCGGCACAGATTCTCGGCGCCGGCTGGACCACGATCATCGCCCGCGTCATCCTGCCCAATGTGCTGATTGCCGTGCTGTCGGGTGCCTTCCTGACCTTCGCCATCGTCATTGGCGAGTTCACGCTGGCGAGCCTGCTCAACCGTCCGGCCTTCGGTCCTTACCTGCAGAACATCGGCGCCAATCGCGCCTATGAGCCGGCAGCACTTGCGGTCATCGCCTTCGCCATCACCTGGGGCTGCATGTCGGTGATCCAGATTCTCGCCCGTTTCGCGCCGAAGTCGGCAAACCGCCCGAACTGAACAAGAAGAGCACAAGCCAATGGCCGATCCCTTCCTTTCCATCCAGAGCGTCAAGAAGTCCTTCGGCAACGTCGCCGTGGTCAAGGACTTCAACCTCGACGTCGGTGCCGGCGAGTTCGTCTCCTTCCTCGGGCCGTCGGGCTGCGGCAAGACCACCATGCTGCGCATCGTCGCCGGCTTCGAGGAGCCCTCGGCCGGCAAGGTGCTGATCGGCGGCAAGGATGTCACCGGCCTCAAGCCGAACCAGCGCAACATCGGCATGGTGTTCCAGGCCTATGCGCTGTTTCCCAACCTGACCGTCGCCCAAAACATCGGCTTTGGCCTCAAGGTCGCCGGTATGCCCAAGGCGGAGGCCCAAGCGCGTATCGACGAGATGCTCGCCATCATCAAGCTGCCCGACTTCGGCGACCGCTATCCTTACCAGCTCTCCGGCGGCCAGCAGCAGCGCATAGCACTGGCGCGCGCGCTCGCGCCCAAGCCCAAGCTGTTGTTGCTCGACGAGCCGCTGTCGGCGCTCGACGCCAAGGTGCGCATTTCGCTGCGCGAGGAAATCCGCTCGATCCAGAAGAAGCTCGGCATCACCACCATCTTCGTCACCCACGACCAGGAAGAGGCGCTGTCGATGTCCGACCGCATCGTGGTGATGAACGAAGGTCGTGCCGACCAGACCGGCACGCCGTTTGAGATTTACAACCGGCCGTCGACCAAGTTCGTCGCCAATTTCGTCGGCACGCTCAACGTGCTCGAAGGCACGATCAGCGACGCGGCTTCCGGCACCGTCAAGATCAACGCCGAGGAGATCGGCCTCAAGGGCAAGCTCAACGGCTCGAAGGCAGGCGACACGCTGTCGCTGGCGCTCCGGCCCGAGGCGATCTCGCTTGGCCGCAAGGCCGGCAACGACTCCAACCTGACCGGCCAGATCGCCGACGTGCATTTCCTGGGCTCGGTCATCCGCGTCCGCGTCGGCGTCGGCCAGAACGTGGTGTCGCTCGACACCTTCAACAGCCCAAGCAGCCCGCCACCGGTCGTTGGCCAAAAGACCGAAATCAGCTTCTCCTCCGGCGACGTGCTGGTGCTGCACTAGGGGGCTTTGTATCGAACAAATCCTAAGCAAAGCGGGGAAGGCTTTCCCCGCTTTGCTTTTTTGGCAGCCGCTGCCTTGGGCTTTCGCCGCAGCCGGCAGTTTCGGCGCAGATCGCCATGCGCCTCATTCCTTCGCACCCCCCTCTGGCCTGCCGGCCATCTCCCCCACAAGGAGGGAGATTAGTCTCGTCGCCGGCGGCGCTCACCCTGGAACATCGCAGGGATTAGCCTAGCGATGTTGGCGATTGGCCGAGAGGTCGATGACGGCGTGATCTCCCTCCTTGTGGGGGAGATGGCCGGCAGGCCAGAGGGGGGTGCGAAGGATCGCTACCTGCGCAATTTGCTACATAGAGTGGCGCACCTTTTGTCCAGTGCTGCAACAAGCGTGGTTTGGCGAAGGGGAGGGCCTTCCCAAATCCCCCACCGCCCTGTTTAGTCCCGACATGGCCTTCACGCTTCGCCAGCTCCAGTTCTTCGTTGCCGTCGCCGAACAGGGCACGATTTCGCGTGCGGCGCAGAACCTGTCGATCTCGCAGTCGTCGGTGACCGAGGCGATTAAGGAACTGGAGGGCGATCTTGGCGTCGAGCTGTTCGAGCGCCATCCGCGCGGCCTCAACATCACCCACAAGGGCCACCAGTTCCTGCGTCACGCCACCAAGATCCTCGCCGATGTGTCAGACGCGCGGCGCACCTTCTTTGGCGGCCAGGCCACCGCCACCGGCCAGCTCAAGCTCGGCGTCACCTCGCTGGTCGCCGGCTACGTGCTCTCCGATCTTCTGGCGCGTTACCGCCGCGCCCATCCGGCGGTCGAGATCTCGGCGATCGAGGACAATGGCGATTATCTCGAGCACCTTCTGGTCGGCGGCAAGCTCGACCTCGCCGTCATGGTCACCTCCAATCTGCGTGACCGCATGGCGCTGCAGTCGGAGATCCTCGAGGTCTCGGCCTACAGGCTGTGGCTGCCGCTTGGCCACCCGCTCGCCTCGGCCGAGATCATCAGTGTCGGCGACATCGCGTCCGAACCGCTGATCATGCTGTCGGTCGACGAGATCGAGGAGAACACCGGCAAGCTGCTTGCGGCCATCGGCGCCAAGCCGCATGTCGCCTTCCGCACGCGTTCGGTGGAAGCCGTGCGTTCGCTGGTCGCTACCGGGGCAGGGGTGGCGCTGCTGCCTGACCTTGTCTACCGGCCCTGGTCGCTGGAAGGAGACAGGATCGAGTCGCGCGACGTCTCCGGTTCGCTGCCGGTGGTGCAGGTCGGCATGGTGTGGCGCCGCGGCTCGTCGCTGTTGGCGGCGGCGCGCGATTTCATCGGCATCGCCCAGGCGCAGCGGACCGTCCGCCAGAAGCTTTGACGCGGCCGCCCTGAAAATCGGTGTCGGAAAGCACAATGCTTCAAGATGCCAGAGCGTCCTTTGCGCGTCCGAACCGACGCGCGGCGCTCTCGGTATCGGAAAAACCGATATCACCCTTCTTTCGAATGAATTTGCGAAACCTGCGCTTTCACAGCACCTTTCGTGTCAGGGCAACACCGCCAATAAGAGAGCGGTTCCTGCACATGGGAGGATCGAGATGAAGGCATTTCTGAAATCCTGCACGGCAATCGCCTTGGCTTGCAGCTTTTCCGGCCAGGCGGTGGCGCAGGTCAAGGAAATCGGCGCTGGCGAAGGCCAGGTCAACATCATCGCCTGGCCGGGCTACATCGAGCGCGGCGAGACCGACAAGAACTACGACTGGGTGACGGATTTCGAAAAGGCGTCGGGCTGCAAGGTCAATGTCAAGACGGCTGCCACCTCCGACGAAATGGTGGCGCTGATGAACGAGGGCGGCTTCGACCTCGTCACCGCCTCGGGCGATGCCTCGCTGCGCCTCGTTGCCGGCAAGCGCGTGCAGCCGATCAATACGGATCTCGTCAAGAGCTGGTCGACCGTCGACGAGCGCCTCAAGGATGCGCCGTGGTTCACCGTCGATGGCCAGCATTATGGCGTGCCCTATCAGTGGGGCCCGAACGTGCTGATGTACAACACCAGCGTGTTCAAGGAAGCGCCGAAGAGCTGGAACGTTGTCTTCGAGGCGATGGACCTGCCAGACGGCAAGCCCAACAAGGGCCGCGTCCAGGCCTATGACGGCCCGATCCATGTCGCCGACGCCGCCAACTACCTGATGGCGCACAAGCCCGAACTCGGCATCAAGGACCCCTACGAGCTCAATGAGGATCAGTACAAGGCAGCGCTCGATCTGCTGCGCGTCCAGCGCACGCTTGTCGGTCGCTACTGGCACGACGCCATGATCCAGATCGACGACTTCAAGAACGAAGGCGTCGTCGCCTCGGGTTCGTGGCCGTTCCAGGTCAACCTGCTCGGCTCCGAAAAGCAGCCTGTCGCTTCGACCATCCCGGAAGAGGGCGCCACGGGCTGGGCCGACACGACGATGATGCATGTCGACGCCGCCAATCCGAACTGCGCCTATATGTGGCTCGAGCATTCGCTGAACCCCAAGCTGCAGGGCGACCTCGCCGCCTGGTTCGGCTCCAACCCCGCAGTGCCGGCGGCCTGCAAGGGCAACGCTCTGCTCACCGACGAAGGCTGCAAGACCAACGGCTTCGAGGAGTTCGCCAGGATCAAGTTCTGGAAGACGCCGGTGTCGAAGTGCGCCAGCCAGAACGATCAGTGCGTGCCCTATTATCGCTGGGTGTCGGATTATATCGGCGTGATCGGCGGCCGCTGAGGCCGGCAACAAACGATGCCCCCCTCGCCAGGCCGCATTGCGGCCGCCCTCTCCCTCAGGGGAGAGGGGGCGGAGGGCTTCAACCGACCCTTTGAGACGACCGCCTGACAGCGCGGCATGAAGGCATCGGCGGCCGCTGAGGCCGAATGCGCAGCCATGCCCGGGCATTTCGCCCCGGACGCATATGGCCCCAGACATCGGAAGCTAAAGACGATGACCCCAGCAGTCGCCTTTCAAAAGACCTCTCGCCACTTCGGTGCGGTGCGCGCGGTCGATGCCGTCGACCTCGAGATCAAGCCGGGCGAATTCTTCGCCATGCTGGGTCCGTCGGGCTCGGGCAAGACCACCTGCCTCAGGCTGATCGCCGGCTTCGAGCAGCCGACCGCGGGCAGCATCTCGATCTTCGGCGAACGCGCCGAGGGCGTGCCGCCCTATCGGCGCAACGTCAATACGGTGTTTCAGGACTACGCGCTGTTCCCGCATCTCAACGTGCTCGACAACGTCGCTTACGGGCTGATGGTCAAGGGCGTCAGCCGGGACGAACGCCACCGCGCCGCCGAGGATGCGCTCAAGCTGGTGCAACTGCCGGGCTATGGCGGCCGCAAGCCGGGCCAACTGTCCGGCGGCCAGCGGCAGCGCGTGGCGCTGGCGCGCGCTCTGGTCAACAAGCCCAAGGTGCTGCTGCTCGACGAGCCGCTCGGGGCGCTCGACCTCAAGTTGCGCGAAAGCATGCAGGAAGAGCTCAAGCAATTGCAAAAGGCGCTCGGCATCACCTTCGTCTTCGTCACCCATGACCAAGGCGAGGCGCTGTCGATGGCCGACCGGGTCGCGGTGTTCAACGACGGTCGCATCATGCAGGTCGGCGCGCCGGAGGATATCTACCAGCGTCCGGCATCGCGCTTCGTTGCCGATTTCGTCGGCTCGTCCAACGTGCTGCCGCCCGACTTCGTCCAGCGCTACGCCGGCGAGCGGCGCTGGGGCAGTCTCCGGCCCGAGCAGATCCGCATTCGCCGCGACACCTCAGGCGATGGCGTCGCCGCGCGCGTCGTCTCGCGCCACTATCTGGGTGCTGCGACCAAGCTGTCGCTCGACGCCGATGGCCTCAGGCTGCATGCCACTGTGCCGTCGGGCGCCGCCATCCCCGAAGATGGCGCCCATGTCATGCTGACCTTCAACCGCGACCAGCTCCATTTGATGGAGGAGCAGGCATGAGCGTCCAGGCTGTGTCAGGCGCGTCCGACGTGGCTGCCGCGATCCTGCCCAGGCGTGGCGGCTTCGCCGGTGCGCTGTCGGACCTGTTGTGGCGCAAGCCGGGGCTGCTGTTGTTCTTGATGCTGGCACCGCCGCTGCTCTGGCTTGGCGTCGTCTACATCGGCTCGCTGATTGCGCTTTTGGCGCAGAGCTTCTTTTCGATCGACGAATTCTCCGGCCTGATCAGCCGCGAGCTGACGCTCAAGACCTATGGCGACCTGTTCCAGCCGGCCAATCTCGACATCATCGTGCGCACGGTGACGATGGCCGCACTGGTGACACTCGCCTCGGCGGTCGTTGCGTTTCCCATCGCCTACTACGCGGCGCGTTATGCCCGCGGCAAATGGAAGGCGCTGTTTTATCTCGGCGTCATGCTGCCCTTGTGGTCGAGCTACCTCGTCAAGGTCTATGCCTGGAAGCTGATCCTCGCCAAGGAAGGCATCCTGACCTGGGTGTTTGCCAAGCTGCATCTGTCGTGGCTGCTCGACGGTTGGCTGTCATTGCCCGTCGTCGGCGGCAACTCGCTGTCGGTCTCGTTCACCGGCACCTTCATCGTCTTCGTCTATGTCTGGCTGCCGTTCATGATCCTGCCGATCCAGGCGGCACTCGAGCGCGTCCCCGGCAATCTGGTCGAAGCCTCCTCCGACCTCGGCGCGTCACCGGGCCAGACGTTCCGCAACGTGCTGTTTCCACTGGCACTGCCAGGCATCGTCGCTGGCTCGATCTTCACCTTCTCGCTGACACTCGGCGACTACATCATCCCGCAGATCATCGGTACGTCCAGGCTGTTCATCGGCCAGGCCGTCTATGCACAGCAAGGCACTGCCGGCAACATCCCGCTCGCCGCCGCCTTCACCGTCGTGCCGATCGTCATCATGGGCTTCTACCTCTGGGGCGCCAAACGCATGGGGGCCTTCAATGCGCTGTGAGTCCAGTCTCTTGGCGGAAGCACCCCCACTCCGTCGAGCCTCGCTCGACACCTCTCCCCCTGCCCGGGGGAGAGGAAGGGCGCGCGGGCACGGCTCGCGCTTCGACTTCCAGGTGAAGGGGCCGAGCGTGCCACAGCCTCTTCCTCTCCCCCGTCGGTCGGGGGAGAGGTGGTTTGCGCAGCAAACCGGAGTGGGGGGCGACCCTATCGCTCATGCTCATGAGGTCGACCATCTCCCGTTGGAGGCAGCCCATGCGCTCTGACCGCTCGCAATCAGCGCCCCTCGGCATCAAGATCGCAGCCGCCGTGGGCCTCGCCTTCCTGCACCTGCCGATCCTGCTGATCTTCGTCTACGCCTTCACGACGGAAGAAAAGAGCTACCAGTGGCCGCCGCCCGGCCTGACGACGCAGTGGTTCGCAGCCACCTGGGCACGGCCAGACGTCTGGCAGGCGCTCGGTCTGTCGGTGCAGGTCGCGGCGATCTCGACGGCTATCGCACTTGTGCTTGGCACGCTCTGTGCCGCCGCAGTCAGCCAGACCAGGTTCTTCGGCCGCGAGGCGATTTCGCTGCTGGTCATCCTGCCGATCGCGCTGCCCGGCATTATCACCGGTATCGCCCTGCGCTCGGCCTTCAGCCTGGCCGAAATCCCGTTTTCGTTCTGGACGATCGTGCTCGGCCACGCGACCTTCTGCGTCGTGGTCGTCTACAACAACGCGGTGGCGCGGTTTCGCCGCACCTCGGGCTCGCTGATCGAAGCCTCGATGGATCTCGGCGCCGATGGCTTCCAGACGTTCCGGCATGTGATCCTGCCCAATATCGGCACGGCACTCCTGGCCGGCGGCATGCTGGCGTTCGCGCTGTCGTTCGACGAGGTCATCGTCACCACCTTCACCGCCGGACAGCAGCAGACGCTGCCGATCTGGATGCTCGAGGAACTGGTACGGCCGCGCCAGCGCCCGGTCACCAATGTCGTCGCCATGGTCGTGGTTCTGGCGACCCTGCTGCCCATCCTCGCCGCCTATTACCTGACCCGCGAAGGCGACCAGATCGCCGGCGCCGGCAAATAAGACTCGAAAGGGAGAAGTCATGGACACCCAGATGCTGATCGGCTCGAAGTTCGAAAAAGGAACCGAGACGGAGGAGGCGATCCTCAACCCGCGCACCGGCGAGACGATCCTCAGCCTGCCGGAGGCCTCGCCGGCGCAGATCGAAGCGGCTGTCGCGGCAGCACAGAAGGCCTTCGTGACCTGGTCGAAGACCACGCCGGCGCAGCGCTCGGGTTATCTGCTCAAGATCGCCGACCGCATCGAGGCCGAGGCGGAAGGCTTTGCCAGGCTCGAGGCGCTCAATTGCGGCAAGCCGATCAACGCCGTGCTCAACGACGAGATCCCGGCGATCGTCGACTGCTACCGCTTCTTTGCCGGTGCGGTCCGTTCGATGCCCGGGCTGGTGGCCGGCGAATATCTGCCCGGCCACACCTCGATGATCCGCCGCGACCCGGTCGGCATCGTTGCCTCGATCGCGCCGTGGAACTATCCGCTGATGATGATGGCGTGGAAACTGGCGCCGGCAATCGCCGGCGGCAACACGGTTGTCTTCAAGCCGTCCGAGCAGACGCCGCTGACGGCGCTGAAGCTGGCAAGAATCCTCGCCGACGTGCTGCCGGAAGGCGTGGTCAATGTCGTGCTTGGCCGCGGCGAAAGCGTCGGCAACACGCTGATCAACCATGCGGCAGTCAGCATGATCTCGATTACCGGCGACGTCGCCACCGGCAAGAAGGTGCTGCAGGCGGCGGCCAAGTCGGTCAAGCGCACGCATCTGGAGCTTGGCGGCAAGGCGCCGGTCATCGTCTTCGACGATGCCGACATCGATGCCGTGGTCAGTGGTTTGCGCGCCTTCGGCTACTACAATGCCGGCCAGGATTGCACGGCGGCCTGCCGCATCTATGCCGGCAAGAAGGTTTACGACAAGCTTGTCGCCGACCTGTCGTCGGCGGTTTCGACCATTCGTTTCGGCCAGTCCGACGACACCGAAAACGAGATCGGGCCGTTGATCTCGCGGCGCCAGCGCGACCGTGTCGCTTCCTTCGTCGAGCGTGCCTCCGAGCTCAAGCACATCGAGATCACCACCGGCGGCAAGCCGGGCGAGGGCGGTGGCTTCTACTATCAACCGACCGTCGTTGCCGGTGCGCTGCAAGAAGACGAGATCGTGCGCCGCGAGGTGTTCGGTCCGGTGGTGTCGGTGACGCGCTTCTCCGACGTCGACGAGGCCGTCAACTGGGCCAATGACAGCGACTACGGCCTGGCGTCGTCGGTGTGGACCAAGGACATTTCGCGCGGCATGTCGACGGCGGCCCGGCTGCAATATGGCTGCACCTGGATCAACACGCATTTCATGCTGACCAACGAGATGCCGCATGGCGGCCTCAAGCAATCCGGCTATGGCAAGGACATGTCGGTCTATGCGCTGGAGGATTACACCGCGGTGCGCCACGTCATGATCGCACATGGGTGAGCGGCCGGTTTCGCGCGCAGCGCGAAAGCCATGATGCCGGTGGCATCATGGCAGGCCAGCGAACGGCGGGACGCTGCCGCAGGCAGCGGGGACCCGGCTGGACAGGCAGGCAGATGAGGGGCAGCGCAACTGGTCGAAAGTTCGAGCTGCCCCTCATCCGGCCCTCTGGGCCACCTTCTCCCCGTGAACGGGGAGAAGGAAGAGGTCGCCGGTCAGCCCACCCCGTATTGCGTCATCAGCGCTGCCATGCGCGCTGCGGCCAACTCCGGCCTGTCGAGCACATTGGCCTGGTCGGCGAGGCGGAAGACGTCAGCGTAGTGGACCGCACCTCGCGCCGACTGCATGCCCGCAGGCATCGTGAAATGGCTTTGGTGGCCGTTGAGCCAGGCGAGGAAGACGACGCCGGCCTTGTAGTATTGCGTCGGTGCTTCGAAGATCTTGCGCGACAGCGGCACCGTCGGTTCGATGGTGCCACGGAAGGTGGCGAGGTCGCCTTTGGCCAATGCCGCCAATGCCTTTGATGCCTGTGGCGCGACGGCGTCGAAGATGCCGAGCAAAGCGTGGCTGTGGTGGGTGCCGTCGCCTTCGATCAGGGCGGCATAGTTGAAGTCGTCGCCGGTGAAGCAGATCACGCCCTCGGGTAGGCGGCGGCGCAGCTCGATTTCACAAGCTTGGTCGAGCAACGAGATCTTGATGCCTTCGACCTTGTCTTTGTGCTCGGCGATGATCGAAAGCACCGTTTCCAGCGTGTCCTCGAAGCGCTCGCTGCCCCAATAGCCTGTGAGTTCGGGGTCGAACATGTCGCCGAGCCAATGCAGCACGACCTTGTTCCTGGCCTGGCCGAGGATGCGGCCATAAACCTTGCGATAGTCGTCCGGGGATCTGGCGACATGGGCAAGCGCGCGGCTCGCCATCATGATGGTGCGGCCACCGTGCTTTTCGATGAAGCCGAACTGCTCCTCATAAGCTGCGATCACGTCGTCGAGTGATCTGGCATCTTGTCTGGACAACTGATCAGTGCCGGCACCGCAGGCGAGGTCGGCGCCCGCAATCGTGCGCGCTTCAGCCAGCGAACGGCGGATCAGCTCCTGCGCGCCGGCCCAGTCGAGCCCCATGCCGCGCTGCGAAGTGTCCATCGCCTCGGCGATCTTGAAGCCGAGCGACCAAAGGTGGTGGCGGAAGGCCATCGTCGCATCCCAGTCGATGGCCGGGCTGTTCCATGGGTTCGCGTCGGCCCACGGATCGGCGACGACATGGGCCGCGGCATAGGCAATGCGGTTGAAAACCGGGGCGGCTTCAGGCCGTTCGGTCGGCGTGCCGACAAGGGCGTAGGTCTCGACGCTGCGGTCAACCCGCGGAAGCTTCACTACCTTGGCCATGGGTTCCTCCCTTGATCGGCTGCATCTCGTAATTTAGATCGTTCCAAATTTCAAGATGGAATTTCATGACGTCATGGACGGTGGTGCTGGATTTGCCGGTGGCGCGTCGTGTCGGAGAACTCAGACGTTGAGAAGTGTAGTAAATCGTTTGAAATGTCACATTGTGTACAAAATAAGCACCCAGAAGACCTGCATCGCGGAGTGCAGCCGTTGCGAAATCGATCGCGTCCGCCTGCTTCCATGCTTGACAGTTTGGAACGTTCCAATTATTTGACTCGGAAAAGGGAGCCAAAGACGCTTCCCCGGGAGGATCGTTTTGAAGCAGCCGAAGGTGACAGTTGTCGATGTTGCGCATGCCGCCGGCGTGTCGAAGTCGACTGTGTCGCTGGTGCTCCAGGGCAGTTCGCTGGTGAACGAGGCGACACGGGCCAGGGTGGGCGCGGTCATTCGCGAACTCGGCTATGTCTACAACCGGGGCGCCGCCAACCTCCGGCAGTCGAAATCGAAGATCGTCGGCATCGTCGTCAACGACCTGACCAACAGCTTCTTCGCCGAACTTGCCGTCGGTATGGACATGGTGGTGCAGTCGGCCGGCTACATCCAGTTCATGGCCAACACCTCGGAGAATGCCGACCGCCAGGGCGAGGTGATCGCCTCGATGCGCGAGCACGGCATGGCCGGGCTGATCCTGTCGCCGGCGCGCGGCACCACTGCCGCCGACCTCAGGCCGCTGGTCGACAGCGGCATTCCGGTGGTGCTGGTGGCGCGCAACGTGCCCGGGCTCAAGGTTTCCTCCGTCGTATCCGACGGGCATGCGGGGGCTGCGGCTGCCGTGCGGCACCTGATCGAGCTGGGTCATCGCCGCATCGCCTTTCTCGGCGGCTTTAACGATACGGCTGTGTTCGACGAGCGCATGCGCGGCTTCCGTGACGCGCTGCTGGAAGCCGGTCTCGACGCTTCGGATGAATTGGTCATCAGTTCGGCACCGTCGCGTGCGGGCGGTGTGGCGGCGGTCGAGCGCATGCTCGCCATGCGCGATCGCCCGACAGCCGCCCTTTGCTTCAATGACGCGGTGGCGTTCGGCGCCTGCGATGGCTTGCGCAGCGCCCGCATCGAGCCGGGCGTCGACTTTGGCGTCATCGGCTTCGACGACGTGATCGAGGCCAAGACCGCGGTGCCGGCGCTGACCACCGTTTCGGTCGATCCGCAAGGCATGGGCCGCCGCGCTGCCCAGTTGCTGCTCAAGCAGATCAATGCCGGTGATTTCGACGCCGAGGCGATGGTGGCTGCGGTGCGGCTGGTGGTGCGCGAAAGCTGCGGTGCGCCGCAACGGGTTAGGGAGCTTACAGCATGACGCGCTGGGGTCTGATCGGGGCGAGCACCATCGCCAGGGAGTGGGTCATCGGCGCCATCAAGGCGACCGGCGGCGAAGTGGTGTCGGTCATGAGCACCAATGCCGAGCGCGGACGAGACTATGCCGATGCGAACGGCATCGCGAAATCTGTCACGTCGCTCGAGGAAATCGTCGGCGATGCCGGTATCGACGCCGTCTACATCTCGACCACCAACGAATTACATGTGGAACAGGCGATTGCCGCAGCCAAGGCCGGCAAGCATGTGCTGTGCGAGAAGCCGCTGGCGCTAACCGTTTCGGACGCCCGGGCAATGGTGCATGCGGCGAAGGATGCCGGGGTCGTCCTGGCGACGAACCACCATCTGCGCAATGCGGCGAGCCACCGGGCGATGCGCGACGCGATTGCCGCAGGCCGCATCGGCAAGCCGCTGGCGGCACGCGTGTTTCATGCCGTCTATCTGCCGCCGCATCTGCAGGGCTGGCGCCTCGACAAGCCGGAAGCCGGCGGCGGGGTGATCCTCGACATCACGGTGCATGACGCCGACACGTTGCGCTTCGTGCTTAATGACGATCCGGTCGAAGCCATCGCCCTCAGTCAGGCGGGCGGCATGGGGCAGGCGGGACTGGAAGACGCCGTGATGGGGGTGCTGCGCTTCAAGTCGGGCCTGGTTGCCCAGTTCCATGATGCATTTACCGCGAAATTTGCCGAGACGGGTCTGGAGGTGCACGGCACCGAGGGTTCATTGATCGCGCGCAATGTCATGACGCAGAAGCCGGTCGGCTCGGTCGTGCTGCGCAACGCCGAGGGCGAGCACGAGCTCAAGCTCGACCAGCGCAATCTCTACGAGACCGGGCTCCAGGCGTTCCATGACGCTGTCGCAGGCAAAGGCCAGCCTTCGGCGACGGGTGAGGATGGTGTGTGGTCGCTGGCGACAGGGCTCGCGGTGGTCAAGTCGGCTGCGACCGGCAAGGCGGTCGCCATCGAGGCTGGGTTGTGACCATGGGCAAGCACATCACCCCTGATCAAGCCGCAGCACTTATTCCCGACGGAGCAATCGTGTCGGTGTCGTCGTCGAGCGGGCTCGGCTGCCCCGATCTGATGCTGAAGGCGATCGGCGAGCGCTTCGACGCAACTGGCCATCCGCGCGAGCTGACGACGTTGCATCCGATCGCCGCAGGCGACATGAGCGGCATCAAGGGCGTCGACCACATCGCCAAGAAGGGCCTGCTCAAGAAGATCATCGGCGGCTCTTATCCGTCGGGGCCGTCGAGCGCCGAACCGCCGCTGATCTGGCAGATGATCGGCAATGAGGAGGTGGCTGCCTACAACGTGCCATCGGGCATCATGTTCGACCTGCATCGCGAGGCGGCGGCCAAGCGGCCGGGCGTGCTGACCAAGGTCGGGCTCGACACCTTCGTCGATCCGGAACGCCAGGGCTGCGCGATGAATGCGCGCGCAGCGGCCGAACCGCTGGTCAAGAAGGTCAGCTTCGAAGGCGAAGACTGGCTGTTTTTCCCCGCGATCAAGCCTGAGGTGGCGATCATCCGGGCGACGACCGCTGACGAGCGTGGCAACCTGACTTACGAGCACGAAGGTGCCTATCTCGGCGGGCTCGAACAGGCGCTGGCAGCGCGCAACAATGGCGGCATCGTCATCGCCCAGGTCAAGCGCATCACCAAAGACGGTTCGCTCCGGCCGCATGACGTGCGTGTACCGGGTATGCTGGTCGACTACATCGTCGTCGACCCCGAACAGAAGCAAACGACGCAGACGGCCTACGACCCGGCAATCTCGGGCGAGATCATGCGCCCGCTCGACAGCTTCCGCGTACCCGAATTCAACATCCAGAAGGTGATCGCGCGCCGCGTGGCGCAGGAACTCGAAGCCGGCAGTGCGGTCAATCTCGGCTTCGGCATCTCGGCCAACGTGCCGCGCATCCTGCTGGAGGAAGGCCTGCATGGCGAGGTCACCTGGGTGATCGAACAAGGTGCCGTCGGCGGCGTGCCGCTGCTCGACTTCGCCTTCGGCTGCGCGTCGAACGCCGACGCCTTCATGCCTTCGCCCTACCAGTTCACCTATTTCCAGGGCGCGGGTTTCGACGCTTCGCTTTTGTCGTTCCTCGAGATCGACCGCAGCGGCTCGGTCAACGTTTCCAAGCTCAGCTTCCGGCCGCATGTCACGGCGGGTGCGGGCGGTTTCGTCGACATTACGGCGCGGGCGAAAAAGATCGTCTTTTCCGGCATGTTCAATGCGGGCGCCAAGCTCGAAATCGCCAATGGCAAGCTGGTCATCGACAAGGAAGGCAAGCTCAAGAAGCTGGTCAACGAGGTTGAGCATGTCACCTTCTCGGGCCGGCGCGGCGTCGAGCAGGGCCAGGACATCACTTACGTCACCGAGCGTTGCGTGATGAAGCTTACGCCTCAAGGCATCGTGCTGACCGAGATCGCGCCTGGCGTCGAACTGCAGGCGCATATCCTCGACCAGTCGGAGTTCCCGCTGATCGTTTCCGACAAGCTCAAGCAGATGGATGCGGCCCTGTTTGCCGACGCTCCGATCGGCCTCATGCTGCCGCGCAAGCCGGTGCGAAAGCTGGAGGGCGCTCATGGCTGACCAGCGCATCAAGGTCGAATTCGAAGGCCACATCGCCGTCATCACGGCGGCCCGGCCCGACAAGCTCAACGCCTTCGACATCGAGATGCTGAAGGCGCTGTCGGGGGCCTGCGACGAGGTCGAGGCCAATGCGGAGGTTCGCGTTGCAATCCTGACCGGCGAAGGCAAGGCGTTTTCAGCCGGCGGCGACATCAAGGCCTGGGGCGGCATGACGCCGAACGAGTTTGGCCACGCCTGGGTACGCTTCGGCCACCGCGTGTTCGAGCGGCTGGCGACTTTGCGCGTGCCGCTGGTTGCTGCCATCAATGGCCATGCGCTGGGCGGCGGGTTGGAACTGGCCATTGCCGCCGACATCCGCATCGCCGAACGCCATGTAAAGATCGGCCTGCCCGAGACCGGGCTCGGCATGGTGCCGGGCTGGTCGGGCACGCAGCGGCTGGTGCGTCGTGCCGGAGCACAGGTGGTACGGCGCATGGCGCTGGGCGGCGAGATCTTTTCCGCCGACGAAGCAGCTGTGCTCGGGCTGGTCGACAAGGTTGTCGAGACAGGCGAGGCGGTCGCAGCCGCGCGCGACTACGCCGCCCGGATCGCCGCTAGGGGGCCGGCGGCAGTCGAGGTCGCAAAACTGATGATCGCGACGGCGAGCGGTGAAGACAATGGCACTGCCGTCGAGGCGCTGGGCTCGATTCTCGTCGCCAAGACCGGGGACCTCAAGGAGGGGCTTGCCGCCTTCAGCGAGAAGCGTGCCGCCAAATTTGCAGGAGAATGGTGATGACGGTCCTGATGCGCCCCAAGCCGCTCGACGGCTTCAAGGTCCGCGAGTTCAAGATGCTGATCGACGGCAAATGGACAGCCGGTGCCGAAGGCAAGACGATCGAGCGCTCAAGCCCCGGACATGGTGCTGTGGTCAGCCGCTATCAGGCCGCGACGTCTGTCGATGCCGAGCGTGCCATTTCGTCGGCCCGCAAGGCCTTCGACGAGGGCCATTGGCCACGCATGACCGGTGCCGAGCGTTCGCTGATCCTGTTGCGTGCCGCTGACATGATCGCAGCCAGGGCAGACGAACTGGCCCTCCTCGACTGCATCGAGTCGGGCAAGCCGATCTCGCAGGCCAAGGGTGAATTGGGTGGTGCCGCCGACATCTGGCGCTATGCGGCAGCACTTGCGCGTGACCTGCATGGCGAGAGCTACAACACGCTGGGCGACGGCACGCTGGGCGTGGTGCTGCGTGAGGCAGTGGGGGTCGTTTCGATCATCACGCCGTGGAATTTCCCGTTCCTGATCGTCAGCCAGAAGCTGCCCTTCGCGCTCGCCGCCGGCTGCACGGCCGTGGTCAAGCCGTCGGAGCTGACCTCAGGCTCGACGCTGGTGCTGGGCGAAATCCTTGAGGCCGCAGGCGTTCCCGCTGGTGTGGTCAACATCATCGTCGGCACCGGCCCTGAAGCCGGCGCGCCGCTGACCAGCCACCCCGACATCGACATGGTGTCGTTCACCGGCTCGACCGGCATCGGCCGTCTGACCATGGCGAATGCCGCGCAGACACTGAAGAAGGTGTCGCTGGAACTCGGCGGCAAGAACCCGCAGATCGTCTTCCCCGACGCCAATCTCGACGATTTTGTCGATGCGGCGGTGTTCGGGGCCTATTTCAACGCCGGTGAATGCTGCAACGCCGGCTCGCGGCTGATCGTCCATCGCGACATCGTTGACGACGTGACGGCGCGTGTCGCAGCCCTTGCGGCCAAGGTCAAGCTTGGCGATCCGCTCGACCCCGCAACGCAGGTTGGTGCTATCATCACGCCGCAGCATCTTGCGAAGATCGTCAGTTACGTGAAAGGTGCGAGCGAGAGTGGCGCTGACGTCGCCATCGGCGGGTCTGCCGCCGATCTCGGCCTTGGCCAGTTCATGGAACCGACGATCCTGTCGTCGGTCGCCCCCGACATGGCGGTGGCGCGCGAGGAGGTGTTCGGACCGGTGCTTTCGGTGCTTGCCTTCGAGACCACTGACGAGGCGATCCGCATCGCCAATTCGATCGACTATGGCCTGTCGGCCGGTGTGTGGAGCCGCGACTTCGACACTTGCCTGACTGTCGGCCGTCGCGTCCGCGCCGGTACCATCTGGATGAACACCTTCATGGACGGCGCTTCCGAACTGCCGTTCGGCGGCTACCGCCAGTCGGGCATCGGCCGCGAACTCGGCCGCCATGCGGTGGAGGACTACACCGAGACCAAGACGCTCAACATGCATATCGGACCGCGCACGGGCCACTGGATGCCGAAGGAGGCACGGGCCTGAGGCGGTAGGAGGAATTCCCCGAGGCGGGGCCAAGGGGAACTTATGTCACGCAATGATGCGTGAGGAACTTGCAACCCGGGAGGAACTGGAATGCGTAAGTTTTTGATGAGTACGGCAGCTGTGGCGGCACTGTTTGCCGCGCCGATGCCGATGGCACATGCCGAAGACAGCGTGGAAGTGCTGCACTGGTGGACGTCGGGAGGTGAGGCAGCCGCACTCGACGTGCTGAAGAAGAACCTGGAAGGCCAGGGCGTGACCTGGAAAGACATGCCGGTTGCCGGCGGCGGCGGCGAAGCGGCGATGACCGCGCTGCGCGCCCGCGTCACCGCAGGCGATCCGCCCACCGCCGTGCAGGCGCTTGGCTTCGACATCACCGACTGGGCCAACCAGGGCGTCGTTGGCGATCTCGGCGAAGTCGCCGACAAGGAAGGCTGGGACAAGGTCATTCCGGCGGCACTGCAGGGCTTTGCCAAGCATGACGGCAAGTGGATCGCCGCACCTGTCAACGTGCACTCGACCAACTGGGTCTGGATCTCCAAGAAGGCGCTCGATGCTGCCGGCGGCAAGGCACCGGAGACCTGGGACGAACTGGTCGCGGTTCTCGACAAGATGCAGGCCAACGGCATCACCCCGCTCGGCCATGGCGGCCAGGCCTGGCAGGATGCGACCATCTTCGACTCAGTCGTGCTTTCGCTCGGCACCGACTTCTACAAGTCGTCGATGATCGATCTCGATCCGGCGGCTCTGGGCGGCGACAAGATGGTCGAAGCCTTCGACCGCATGGCCAAGCTCAAGAGCTATGTCGACAAGGACTTCTCCGGCCGCGACTGGAACCTTGCCTCGGCGATGGTCATCGAAGGCAAGGCCGGCATGCAGATGATGGGTGACTGGGCCAAGGGCGAGTTCCTCAAAGCTGGCCAGAAGCCGGGCACCGACTTCGTCTGCATCCGCTTCCCCGGCACGCAGGGTGCAGTGACCTTCAACTCCGACATGTTCATGATGTTCAAGGTCGGCGATGACAAGAAGAAGGCCCAGATGCAGATGGCGGCCGATATCGAGGATCCGGCGTTCCAGTCCTCGTTCAACGTAGTCAAGGGCTCGGTTCCTGCTCGTACCGACGTGCCGGATACCGCGTTTGACGATTGCGGCAAGAAGGGCATCAAGGATCTGGCGGAAGCCAGCACCGGCGGCAAGCTGTTCGGCTCGATGGCCCATGGCTATGCCGCGCCGGCTGCTGTGAAGAACGCGCTCTATGACGTGGTGACACGCCACTTCAACGGCGAGATCGACTCCAAGGCCGCCGCCAAGGCGCTGGTCGAGGCCGTCGCTGCCGCTAAGGGGTGAGACGCCGGTTTGCGCTGCAAATCCATCGTGCCGGTGGCACGATGGAAGGCGGCGAACGCCGGGGAGCTGCATAGCAGCGGGGTCACGGCAAGCCCTTCACTGAACTTCATGCCCCGGCTCCGGCCGGGGCACCCCCTGACCTGACAACCCCAGAGGCTGGACACATGGCCGATCTCACGACGACCGCACCCCGCGCGGTAACGAACCCGCGCGCGACGCTGCAGGACCTTCTGCCAAAGCTCGTGTTGGCGCCGAGCTTCGCGTTGATCCTCATCTTCGTTTACGGCTTCATCATCTTCACGGCCTTCCTGTCGTTTTCCGGCTCGAAGCTGCTGCCCGATTTTTCGACCTGGGTCGGCTTCGGCAATTATGTCAGGCTGTTCAATCATCCGAACTGGATCACCGCGCTGAAGAACCTCGCGATCTTCTCGGTGCTCTACATCGTCATCTGCAGTTTCATCGGCCTGGCGCTTGCCATCTTCCTCGACCAGAAGATCCGCGGCGAGGGCGTGCTACGGCCGATCTATCTCTACCCGATGGCGCTGTCCTTCATCGTCACCGGCGTCGCCTGGAAATGGTTCCTCGATCCCGGCATCGGCCTTGAGCATGTGATGCAGACCTGGGGCTGGGAGAGCTTCTCGTTCCGCTGGATCAAGGAAGGCCAGATGGCGATCTACACCATCGTCATTGCCGCGGTCTGGCAGTCGTCGGGCTTCGTCATGGCAATGTTCCTGGCCGGCTTGCGCGGCGTCGACAACGAGATCATCAAGGCGGCCCAGATCGACGGCGCCTCGACGCTGACGATCTACCGCCGGATCATCATCCCACTGATGCGGCCGGTGTTCCTGTCGGCCTTCGTCGTGCTCGCCCACCTTGCCATCAAGTCCTACGACCTTGTCGTGGCGATGACCGACGGCGGGCCCGGCACTGCGACCTGGACGCCGGCGCTGTTCATGCAGAAATTCACTTTCGGCCGCAACGAAATGGGCATGGGTGCCGCCTCGGCGATCATCATGATGATGATGATCTTCACCATCATCGTGCCCTATCTCTACTCCGAGCTCGGGGGGAAGAAGAAATGAGTGCCGTTTCCCAGGACGTCGCCACCCGCAACAGCATCTTCACCCGCGCCATCATCTATGTCGTGCTGATCCTGTTTGCGATCTACTACCTCCTGCCGCTCTACGTCATGGTGGTGAATTCGCTGAAGCCGCTCGACGAGATCCGGCAAGGCAACATGCTGGCGCTGCCGCAGCAATGGACGATAGCACCGTGGCTGTCGGCCTGGTCGACGGCGCAGATCGGCGTGCAGCCGGTCGGATTGAAGCCCTATTTCATCAATTCGATGATGATGGTGGTGCCCGCGGTCGCCATTTCGACCATGCTCGGCGCGCTCAACGGCTATGTTCTGA
Organism: Aminobacter carboxidus; assembly: GCF_014863355.1. GTDB lineage: Bacteria > Pseudomonadota > Alphaproteobacteria > Rhizobiales > Rhizobiaceae > Aminobacter > Aminobacter carboxidus. The sequence goes on from NZ_JACZEP010000009.1 coordinate 135,873, forward strand.
CCAAGTGGCGCTTCAAGGGCGACAACATCGTCTTCGGCCTGATGCTGCTCGCCTGCTTCATCCCGTTCCAGATCGTGTTGATCCCGTCGGCGCGCATCCTCGGCATGACCGGGCTTGCCGGCACCATTACCGGGCTGGTGCTGATCCATGCCATCTACGGCCTCGGCTTCACCACGCTGTTTTTCCGCAATTATTACGAGGCGTTCCCGACCGAACTGATCCGGGCAGCGCAGATCGACGGCGCCAGCTTCTTCCAGATATTCCGCCGCATCCTGTTGCCGTCGTCGGGGCCGATCATCGTCGTCACCGTCATCTGGCAGTTCACCAACATCTGGAACGACTTCCTGTTCGGCTCGTCGTTTTCGGGCTTCAATTCGATCCCGCTGACGGTGGCGCTGAACAACCTCGTCAATTCATCGACCGGCGTGAAGGAATACAACGTGCATTTCGCCGGCGCGATCCTCGCCGCGCTGCCCACCCTCATCGTCTACATCGTCTCCGGACGCTATTTCGTGCGCGGCCTGATGGCCGGCGCGGTCAAGGGGTAAGCCCATGTCGTTTCTCAAGATCAGCAATCTCTACAAGAACTACGGTCAGGTTGAGATCCTCAAGGACATCAACATCGAGATCGACAAGGGCGGTTTCCTGGTGCTCGTCGGGCCTTCCGGCTGCGGCAAGTCCACGCTGCTCAACACCATTGCCGGGCTTGAGCCGATCACCTCGGGCGAGATCTCCATCAACGGCAACTCGGTGGCCGGGCTGCATCCGTCAAAGCGCGACATCGCCATGGTGTTCCAGTCCTACGCGCTCTACCCGAACATGACGGTGGCCGGAAACATAGCGTTTGGCATGGAAATCCGCGGTGTGCCCAAGGACGAGCGCGAAAAGGCGATCAAGCAGGTGTCCGACATCCTGCAGATCGGCCATCTGCTCGACCGCAAGCCGAGCCAGCTATCCGGCGGCCAGCGCCAGCGTGTTGCCATGGGGCGGGCGCTGGTGCGCAATCCGCAGGTCTTCCTGTTCGACGAGCCGCTGTCCAACTTGGACGCCAAGCTGCGCGTCGACATGCGTACCGAGATCAAGCGCCTGCACCAGCGCATGAAGACGACCATCGTCTATGTCACCCACGACCAGATCGAGGCGATGACGCTAGCCTCCAAGATCGCCGTGCTCAAGGACGGCATGCTGCAGCAGTTCGGTACGCCGGCCGAGATCTACAACAGCCCGGCCAACATGTTCGTGGCCGACTTCATGGGCTCGCCGGCGATGAACCTGTTGACCGCGCGTCTCGAAGGCGGCGAAGGCGGACTCAACGTCGTGCTCGAAAGGCCGGGCGAGCAGCCGCTGGCGCTGCCGATCAAGAATGCCAATGGTGCGCTCGGTGTTTATTCGGGCAAGGAGATTATCTTCGGTGTCCGTCCGGAAGCACTGACTGACCCTGACGGTGCCGACCGCAACGCAAAGTCGATCGCGGAAGGCGAATGCCTGATCGAGGTGGTCGAGCCGGCGGGTTCCGACACCTTCGCGGTGACCAAGCTCGGCGGCAAGGAGGTGGTGGCGCGGCTGCGCGCCGATGCCGCCATCCATGCCGGCCAGAAGACGAAGCTCGCCTTCAATCTCGACAAGGCGGTGTTCTTCGACCCCAAGAGCCAGCTGCGCATCGCCTGACATGTCCGGACAGCCTGACATCGTCATCATCGGTTCGGGTGTCGGCGGCGCGACTGTCGCTGCCGGCCTCGCCGCAACCGGTGCCGAAATCCTGATCCTGGAGACCGGCGGCCACATCGAGGACCGGCCGGAGAACCGCGACCAGCGCGCCATCTTCCAGCGCGGCCACTTCCGGCCTGACGAGACCTGGTACGAGGCCGACGGCACCGGCTTCAACCCCGGCAACTACTACAATGTCGGCGGCAACTCGAAGTTCTACGGTGCCGTGCTGACGCGCTATCGCCGCGAGGATTTTGCCGAGATGCAGCATCTCGACGGCGTGTCGCCGGCATGGCCGATCGCCTATGAGGAACTGGAACCTTGGTATGGGCTTGCCGAGGACCTGTACCAGGTGCGCGGCGCATTGGGTGAAGACCCGACCGAGCCGACGCACTCGAAGCCTTACGGCCTGAAGCCGGTTGCCGACGAACCGGCTGTTGCCAAAGTGCGGGCGCGTCTCAAGGCCAAGGGGGTACATCCCTTTTCGCTGCCGCTGGGGGTCGACATCGAGCGCTGGCTGGCCAAGGGCAAGACGCCGTGGGATGCGCATCCCAACAGCTTCGATGGCAAGATGGACGCCGAGACGGCAGCCCTGGCGTCGGCGCTGAAGCACGACAACGTCAAGCTGCAGACCGGCTCGCGGGTGACGCGGCTGGAGACCGGACCGGACGGGCGTATCGTTGCGGTTCACTATGTGCGCAACGGCGAGGCCGCGGTGCTGAAGCCCAAGCTGGTGATCCTGTCGGCGGGGGCTGTGCAGTCGGCGGTGCTTCTGCTGCGCTCGGCCAATGACAGCAATCCCAACGGGCTCGCCAACAGGTCCGACCAACTCGGCCGCAACTTCATGAACCACAACTCGACGGCTGTCATCGCCATGAGCCCGTGGTTCCGCAACGACTCGGTCTATCAGAAGAGCTTCGGCTTCAACGATTTCTATCTCTCCGACGGCGAGGGCGGCCCGCCGCTCGGCAATGTGCAACTGCTCGGTCGCATCTCGGGCACGATCTTGAAGGGGGCCATGCCTTCGGTGCCGGAATGGCTGCTCAACCTGACGACGGCGCATTCGATCGACTTCTACGCCATGAGCGAGGACCTGCCGTCGCCGGAAAGCCGGGTCACGGTCGACGGCGAGCGCATCGTGCTGAAATGGGTGCGCAGCAACTGGCAGGCGCATGAGCGGCTGGTGGCCAAGCTCAAGCAGGTGCTGCGCAGCGCGGGCTTTCCGCTCGTGGTGTCGCGTGCCTTCGACAAGCGCACGCCCTCGCATCAGTGCGGCACGGTGCGGATGGGCACTGACCCCAAGGACGCGCCGCTCGACGTCTTCTGTCGCGCCTTCGATCATCCCAACCTGTTCGTCGTCGACGCGAGCTTCCTGCCGACCTCGGCGGCGGTCAATCCGGCACTGACCATCGCCGCCCAGGCGTTGCGGGTCGCCGACCACATCGCTGAAAAGGATCTGGCGGCATGAAAGGGCAGGCAAAACCTGTGGCGCTGGTAACGGGCGCGCGCCGCGGCATCGGCCTTGCGGTCGCCGAGGCGCTGGCCAGGGCCGGCTTCGACCTTGCGATTACTGACCGAGAAGCAGATGCGTCCTCGGACGAGGCGGTCTCGGCCCTGGAAAAACATGGCGCGCGCGTGCTGTTCGTCGCCTCCGACCTCGCCGATCTCGACGGCCATGCCGGAACTGTCGAGACGATCGTCGGGCACTACGGGCGGATCGATTGCCTGGTCAACAACGCCGGCGTCGCGGCCAAGGTGCGCGGCGACTTCCTCGAGCTCACGCCCGAGAATTTCAATGCCATCATGGCGGTTAATCTGCGCGGCACGGTGTTCTTCACCCAGGCGGTGCTGCGGGCCATGCTCGTCGCCCCACCTACATTGCATCCGCGCTCGGTGATCAACATCACCTCGATCTCGGCCGAGATGAGCTCGCCCGATCGGCTCGACTATTGCATGTCGAAAGCCGGGCTCGCCGCCTTCACGCAAGGGTTGACGCTGCGGCTCGCCGGCACCGGCATCGACGTGTTCGAGATCAGGCCCGGCATCATCCGCTCCGACATGACGGCCAAGGTTTCGGAAAAATACGACCGGCTGATCGCCGATGGGCTCGTTCCGATCAAACGCTGGGGCGAGCCCGACGACATCGGCCGCATCGCGGCAGCACTTGCCGGCGGCGGCTTCGGCTTCGCCACCGGTTCCATCATCAGGGCCGACGGTGCGCTGTCGGTCGCGCGACTTTGAGATCAGAGATGACCTACGACTACATCATCACAGGTGCGGGTCCCGCCGGTTGCGTGCTTGCCAACCGGCTGAGCGAAGATCCCGACGTGCGCGTGCTTTTGCTCGAAGCGGGCGGCAGCGACTGGAACCCGCTGTTCCACATGCCGGCCGGCTTTGCCAAGATGACCAAGGGCGTGGCGAGCTGGGGCTGGGAGACCGTGCCGCAGAAGCACATGAAAAACCGCGTGCTGCGCTACACCCAGGCCAAGGTCATCGGCGGCGGCTCGAGCATCAACGCCCAGCTCTACACGCGCGGCAACGCCGCCGACTACGATCTGTGGGCGAGCGAAGACGGCTGCACCGGCTGGGACTTCCGTTCGGTGCTGCCCTATTTCAAGCGCTCGGAAGACAACCAGCGCTTCGCCGACGACTACCATGGCTATGGCGGACCGCTGGGCGTGTCGATGCCGTCGGCAGCGCTGCCGATCTGCGACGCCTATATCCGTGCCGGCCAGGAGCTTGGCATTCCCTACAACCACGACTTCAACGGCAAGCAGCAGGCCGGTGTCGGTTTCTACCAGCTGACCCAGCGCAACAAGCGTCGTTCGTCGGCTTCGATGGCCTATCTCGCGCCGATCAAGGACCGGCGCAACCTGACCGTCCGCATGGGCGCGCGGGTGACCCGTATCGTGGTCGAAAAGGGCAGGGCGGTCGGCGTGGAGATCGCTGGGGGCAATGGCACCGAGATCATCCGCGCCGAGCGTGAGGTTGTTGTATCCTCAGGCGCCATAGGCTCGCCCAAGCTTTTGCTCCAGTCGGGCATCGGGCCGGCCGATCACCTGAAGAGCGTCGGTGTATCGGTCGTCCACGACCTCAAGGGCGTCGGCGAGAACATGCAGGATCATCTCGACCTGTTCGTGATTTCCGAATGCATTGGCGATCACACCTACGACAATGTCGCCAAGCTGCACCGGACATTGTGGGCCGGTCTGCAATATGTGCTGTTTCGCACCGGGCCGGTGACGTCGAGCCTGTTTGAGACCGGCGGCTTCTGGTATGCCGACCCCGATGCGCGCTCGCCCGACATCCAGTTTCATCTCGGCTTGGGGTCGGGTATCGAGGCCGGCGTCGCCAGGCTGAAGAATGCCGGCGTGACCCTGAACTCGGCCTACCTGCATCCGCGCTCGCGCGGCACGGTGCGGCTTGCCTCCAGCGATCCTGCCGCGGCTCCGCTGATCGACCCCAACTACTGGGCCGATCCGCACGACCGCAAGATGTCGATCGAGGGCTTACGGCTTGCCCGCGAGATCATGCAGCAGGCAGCCCTCAAGCCCTTCGTGCTGGCCGAGCGTCTGCCCGGGCCGGGCAAGGTCTCGGACGAGGACCTGTTCGACTATGGCTGCACCAATGCCAAGACCGATCATCACCCTGTCGGCACCTGCAAGATGGGCAGCGACGAGATGGCGGTGGTTGGACTCGACCTCAAGGTGCACGGCATCGAAGGCCTGCGCGTCTGCGACAGCTCGGTGATGCCGCGCGTGCCCTCCTGCAACACCAATGGCCCGACGATCATGATGGGCGAAAAGGGCGCCGACATCATCCGCAACCGCGAGCCCCTGCCGCCGGCGATCTTCGCGCACGAGCGCAACGATATCAGGCCACGGGCGCGCGCCGAAGTGAGCTAGCCTCCGACCGAGCGCGTTAGCAAAGCTTCGAAAGGCAATTGGCCGGCGTTCGTGGTTGCCTATCCCTGAACGGCGTGGCAGGCGACGTTGGCGCCGATGGCGGTGCGCTTCAGTTCCGGCCGTTCTTTCTTGCAGATGTCCATCGCCAGCGGGCAGCGTGGGTGGAAGGTGCAGCCGCTCGGCGGGTTGAGCGGGCTCGGGATGTCACCGCCCAGCGGCGCGCGGTCGCGCTTGGGCGCCTCGAGGTCGGGCACGGTTTCGAGCAGCAGCCTGGTGTAGGGGTGCTGCGGGTTTTCGAGGATGACTTCGCCCGGTCCTTCCTCGACGAGGCGGCCGAGATACATCACGCCGATGCGGTCGGTCAGGAAGCGCACCACCGACAGATTGTGGCTGATGAACAAATAGGTCAGGCCCAGCTTCTGTTGCAAATCCTTGAGCAGGTTGAGCACCTGCGCCTGCACCGATACGTCGAGTGCTGAGGTCGGCTCGTCGAGCAAGAGCAGTTCGGCTTCGGCGGCGAGCGCGCGGGCAATCGAGATGCGCTGGCGCTGGCCGCCGGAGAATTCGTGCGGGTACTTGTCGGCGTCGCTGGGCGCCAGGCCGACTGTTACAAGCAGCTCGCCGATGCGCTTGCGGCGTTCAGCACGGCCAAGCTTCTGCGCCATCGGCTCGGCGATGCTCTGGCCGATGCGCCAGCGCGGGTTGAGGCTGCCGACGGGATCCTGGAACACCATCTGCAGCCGGACGCGCTCGCCGCCTGGCTTGCAGATCTCGACCGAACCGTTTGTCGGCTTTTCCAGCCCGGCGATCAGGCGCGCCACCGTCGACTTGCCGCAGCCGGATTCGCCGACCAGCGAGAAGGTGGTCCCAGGGCGGATCGTGAAACTGACGTCGTCGACTGCCTTGACAGTGCGGCGCGGGACTCGGGTCACCAGCCGCTGCAAGAATGGTGCCGAGACGTCGAAGGTGCGGCCAAGATTGGCGACCTTGAGCAGGGGCAGTTCGGTGACGATTGCGTTCATGCGCCGCCACCGTCGATCCAGGTGCCGTCCCGGGCAACGATACGGCCGCGCTTGACGACCAGCGCGCGCTTGGGCCGGTCGACGACGATCTGGGCCAGGTTCTCGCCTTCGATCAGAACCAAACTGCCATCGCAGCCGACGTCCAGCCCGTGGCCGTTGAGATCGAGCAGGTCGGCGCCGCGCCTGGTGCCCATGTCGAGGGCGGCGATCAGCTCGGCGTCGGTGCGACAGTTGCTGCGCCAAGACAATAGCCAGCAGCGTTCGAGCATGTCGCCATTGCCGTGCGGGTTCCAGGTGTCGCGCAAGGAGTCGGAGGCGACCGCACAGCGGACGCCATACTCGGCGAGCTCGAACATTGGCGGGAACGGGATGTCGCCCGGAACCGCAGAGATGATGCCGATGCCGGCTTCGGCGAGCAGGTCCATCATGCGGGCAAGCTCGTCGCGCGATGCGGTGCCGAGGCAGAAGGCATGGCTGACGATGACCTTGTCCTGCATGCCCAGCGCCTTGGCGCGTTCGGCGATCAGGCCGAGCTCGTAGAGGCCGAGCTCGCCGCGCTCGTGCAGGTGAATGTCGATCTTGGCCTGCTTGCGGTGGGCGATGCCGAAAATGGTGTCGAGATGGCCCTTGGCGTCGCCATCGACGCTGGCCGGGTCGATACCGCCGATAACAGAGGCGCCTTCGTCAAGGGCTGCTTCCATAAGCTCTGCCGTGCCCGGCTCGATAAGCATGCCGAGCTGCGGGAAGGCGACGATTTCGAGGTCGACGGCGTGCTTGGTCTTTTCCCAGGCGGCGAGTACGCCATGCAGATTGTCGAGCTTGTATTCGGGCGAGATGTCGACATGGCTGCGGATATGGGTCGAGCCGTTGGCGACGCATTGGCGCATCAGATTGCCGGCACGCTCAGCGACCGACCAGGGCAGGCTGCGGCGGATCTCGACCTCGTTGTCGATCATGGCGCGGAGCGAGTCCGGCACGTCGATGCCGTGCCAGGGCAGGCCCCAGAGAATCTTGTCGAGATGGACATGAGCCTCGACGAAAGGGGCGATGGCGATCGCGCCCTTGCCGTCGACGACCGTGATGCCGTCAGGGCCCGTCACATTGCTGCCAATCGCCGCGATGCGGCCGTTCTCGATCAGGATGTTGCCCGCGCTCCCGGCATCGGGGCGGACATTGGTGAGCAGAAGGTCGGTCATGATGCGGTTCCGTGGTCTTAGCGGAGGCGAGGGTTGAGGACGTCGCGAAGCCAGTCGCCGACGATGTTGACGGCCAGCACCAGCAACACGAGTGCGGCGCCGGGGAACAGCGAGATCCACCATTCGCCCGACAGCAGCAGGTCGTTGCCGGCGCGGATCAAGGTTCCGAGCGAGGGCTGCGACGGCGGCATGCCGAGGCCGAGGAACGACAGGATCGCCTCGGTGAGGATTGCGACGCCGAGACCCAGTGTGGCCAGCACCAGCACCGGGCCAATGGTGTTGGGCAGGATGTGGGCGAGCAGGATGCGGACACCGCTGACCTCGCTGATGCGGGCAGCCGCGACATAGTCCTTGCGGCGCTCGATCATGGTGGCGGCGCGCACGGTGCGGGCGAACTGCACCCAGTCGGCGACGCCGATCGCCAGGATGACGACATAGAAGCGCATCTCCTCGCGCATGCCGATCGGCATGACGATCTTGGCGACGCCATCGATGAAGAAGGCGATCATGATGGTGGGGAAGCTGAGCTGGATATCGCCGAGCCGCATGATGACGGTGTCGACCCAGCCGCCGAGATAACCGGCGATCAGGCCGAGCGCCACGCCGATGGTCATCGAGAAGGCGACGGCGGCGATGCCGACAAGGATCGACACGCGCATGCCGTAGAATATGGTGGAGAGGATGTCGCGACCCTGCTCGTCGGTACCCAGCAGATAGGTCGAGGAGCCACCGTCGATCCATGCCGGTGGCAGGCGTGCGTCCATGATGTTCAGCGTCGCCGGGTCGAACGGATTGTGCGGGGCGATCAGGTTTGCGGCGGCGGCGCAAAACACCAGCACGATGAGCACGACAGCGGCGAAGATGACCGGCGGCGAGTTCCTGAAGCGCCAGGCCAGTTCGCTGTTGCCGAAGGCTTTGAGTCTGAGGACGAGCTGGCTCATTTTGCGCGCAACCTTGGATCAACGGCGAGATAGATCAGGTCGACGATCAGGTTGATCGTGACGAAGCTGAAACCGACGAAGGCGAGATAGGCCGCCATGACGGGGAAGTCGGCGAATTCGATGGCCTGCAGGATCAGCATGCCCATGCCGGGCCACTGGAACACCGCCTCGACGACGATGGCGAAGGCGATCAGCGAGCCGATCTGCAGCCCGGTGATGGTGATGACAGGCAGCAGGGAGTTGCGCAGGGCATGCGTCAGGTAGACGGCGCGGTCGGAGAGGCCGCGGGCGCGGGCGAACTTGACGAAATCGGTGCGCACCACCTCAAGCATCTCGCCGCGCACCAGTCGCATGATCATCGACACCTGGAACACGGCAAGCGTGATGGTCGGCATAATCAGCGCCTTGAGTCCCGATGTGGTGAGCATGCCCGTCGTCCACCATCCGAGCTTGACGACCTCGCCACGGCCGAAGGCCGAGAGCCAGCGCAGTTCGACGGAGAAGACCAGGATCAAAAGCATGCCGATCAGGAACTGCGGCATCGAAATGCCGAGCAGCGAGCCGAACTGCAGGCTGCGGCTGACGAGACCGCGCGGCTTGAGCGCAGTGTAGACGCCCATCGGGATGCCGACGGCAAGGGCGATGACGGTGGCGCAAAAGACCAGCTCCAGCGTCGCCGGCAGGCGGGCCAGGATCAGGTCGACGACGGGCTGACGGTTGCGGTAGGAGACGCCGAAATCGCCGACCACCGCGCGTTCGACGAAGCGCCAGAACTGGACGAATGTCGACTGGTCGAGACCAAGCGCGACCCGTAGCTCGTCACGCTGGGCAAGCGTGGCGTTGACGCCGAGAATGTTGTTCACCGGGTCGCCGAGGAAATTGAAGATCGAAAACGAAAGGGCCGACACCACCAGCATCACGAGGATGACGCTGGTCAGTCGCGTGGCGAGCAAGGAAATCATCTCAGCCTCTGAAACGGAGGGAGGCCGGGCGCAGCAAGCGCCCAGCCTCCGATCAATCGTCAGTCCATCGTGTAGTACCAGAACCGCGTATATTCGTCGGCCGGCACGATGGCGTGGACCTTGTCGCTCATGCCCCAGGTCAGGAACTGCTGGTGCAGCATGATCTTGCCGACCTCGTCGCGGTGCAGCTTCATGACCTCCGAGATCATCTCCTGGCGCTTTTCCGCATCGTATTCGGTGCCGATCTGCGGGGTCAGCTCGTCGACCCGGGCGTTGGAGTAACCCTTCGGGTTCCAGGCGCCGAGGTCGCCGGTTGGCGTATGGAAGGTCGCCGAGATGATGTTGTAGGCATCGAGCGTCGGCAGGCCGGCCCAGCCGAGCATGTAGAAGGAGTATTTGCCGGCCGGCAGTTCGGTGTCGAACTGCACGGGTGGGTGCATCGTCAGCTGCGCCTTGATGCCGACCTTGGCAAGCATGCCGACCGTTGCCTGGCAGATCTGCTCGTCATTGATGAACGAACCGGCCGGGCAGTCCATCGGCAAGGTGAAGCCGTCGGCGTAACCAGCCTCCTTCAGCAGCGCCTTCGATGCCTCGACATCATAGGGGAAACGCACGTCGAGGCTGGCGTCGTAGAACGGCAGTTGCGGCGCCATCATGATCGCCGACGGGCGGCTGTTGTCGCGCATGATCGAGCGCTTGATGCCTTCGATGTCGATGGCCTGGTAGATCGCCTTGCGGACGCGGACGTCGGCGAGCGGGTTGGAATCGAGGCCGGGCAAGGTCTTCGACTGCTGGTCCATGCCGTAGAAGATGTTGCGCAGGTGAGGCGCGCGCATGATCTGCATGCCCGATGTCGCCTCGATGCGCGCGACGTCCTGCGGCGGCGCGTTGCGGATGAAGTCGACCTCGCCTGAGAGCAGGGCCGCGACGCGCGTCGCGTTGTTGGCGATCGGCGTATAGACGATCTCGTCGATGTTGTGCTCGCGCTTGTCCCACCATTTGTCGTTGGCGACAAAAACGGTCTTCACGTCGGGCTCGCGGCTGGCGACCTTGAACGGTCCGGTGCCGATCCCTTGCGTGATCATGGCGCCGCCGGTGTTGGTCGACAGGTCGAGCGGCTTCTGGGCGCCGATCGATTCCTGGAACTCCTTGTCGAGGATGTACCAGCCGGCGAAATCGTTGAGCAGGAGCGCGTATTTGCGCTTCAGCGTCATGTCGATGGTGTGGTCGTCGACCTTGACCACCTCGGCGATGGGCTCGAGCAGGCCGGCAAAGGGCGAGCCCGGCGAGCCGGCGCGTTCGAAGGAAAAGATCACGTCGTCGGCGGTGAACGGGTTGCCGTTGTGGAACTCGACGCCCTTGCGCAGGTGGAAGCGCCATTTGGTGTCGGACAGCGTTTCCCAGCTTTCGGCCAGCGCCGGCTCGATCTTGAGTTCCTTGTTCCAGCGGACAAGGCCTTCATAGACATTGCCGATCAGGCTGAGGGTGAAATCCTCACGCGCCGCATGAGGATCCATCGAACTGATTTCCTGCGATTCAGCGAACCGCAGCGTCTTGGCGTCAGCCGCGCCGGCGGCGAAGCCAGCGCAGGAAGCGAGGAGAAGTAGTTTCAGATAACGGTTCATCGGCTGTTCCCACACAGTTCTTGATTGTTGGACGTTCGTTGTCTCGGTCGGGCGTCGGCCGGCCGATGGCGAGGGCGTCAAGCGTGCCGAAAGGCGCCGCTCCCATCGGGGTCGTGAGCTGGTTCAACAGGCTTGCGTGGCTTGCGTGACGGTTTCGAGACCGCGATCCTCTCATCCCCTGAGCCTCGGGGAATGCCCATTTCGATCCGTTCTGATCTCGAGCGCTTGTCACTGGAACCCAGCCTGTTGAGAGCCGACAGGAGGGATGATTTCACATCGAATACGCTTCGTCTACAGTGTTGTATGCGTAAAATGGCATCAATTGTATACAAATAGTGCCTGCAAAATGGGCAGTTGGTCGGGAGCGCGGACGAGACAGGACGAACGGCATTCGCAACGGCGAAACCGGTCCAAGGGGTTCTCCAGCAAGGCGATCTAGCCGCCACGATGGCCTTGCTGCGTAACGACGGCAACCAGGCCATCGTGGCGGCTAAATCGCCGTGCCGCCCTGGTGGATAAAGCAGGCGGCGGAGGTGCCGCCGGCATCGGCAAGCCTCGGCAATTCGCTGCGGCAGCGGTCGCCGGCCTTGGGGCAGCGCGGATTGAAGGCGCAGCCAGCGGGCCAGCTGCCGAGGCGCGGCATCGAGCCATCGATCTGGGCAAGACGATCGGCCTTGCGGTTGAGCGAGGGGATCGAGGCCATCAGCCCTGCTGTATAGGGATGGCGCGGCCGGTGGATGACTTCGTCGACCGGTCCGATCTCGACGACGCGTCCGGCATACATCACCGCCACCCGGTCGGCGGTCTCGGCGATGACACCCATGTCATGGGTGACGAGCATGATGGCGGTGCCGCGTGTCGCCGCAAGCCGTTTCAACAGGCCGATGATCTGAGCCTGGACCGAGACGTCCAGTGCTGTCGTCGGCTCGTCGGCGATGATCAGCTCGGGCTCGCCTGCGAGCGCCAGTGCGATGACGATGCGCTGGCGCATGCCGCCGGAGAACTGGTGCGGATACTGGCTGAAACGGTTCTCAGGGTCGGCGATGCCGACTTCGCGCAGCAGCTGCAGGGCCCTGGCGCGTGCGGTCTCGGCATTGCCGGGATGATGCGCGCGGATGGTTTCGGTGAGCTGGCGCCCGACAGTGAACAGCGGGTCGAGGCTGGTCAGCGGGTCCTGGAAGATCGCGCCGATATGGCGGCCGCGCAGCTTGCGCTGTTCGGCCTGCGGCAGGTCATCGATGCGCTGGCCCGACAGATGGACAGTGCCGCCCGATATCCGGCCGGGCGGCTGCAACAGCCCGATCAGAGCGCTGCCGGTGAGCGACTTGCCGGCGCCGGATTCGCCGACGACGCCAAGAATTTCGCCCTGGCCGATGCTGAAGGAGACGTCGTCGACAGCGACAAGCGAATGTTGGCGCAGCGGAAACTCGATGCGCAGATTGTGTACATCCAGAACGGCTCCTGATAGCGCCGTCGGCCTGGGTTCAAGAGCCAGTCCAGTCATTGCAACACCGCCGTTCGTACAAGGGTTGTGCCAAGGGAAAAGGCATGTTCCAAGCGGGAACGGTAGAGGATAGAATACATACCAAGTCCTCCTTATGCCCAATTCACCAGGATCGTGACATGCTACGCGAGCCCCGCGCTTCGAAGACCGCCGTTTCGCCGAGCCAGGACGGCAAGACCAAGAAGCGCGGCGGCCCGACCGACGAGCATATTCACGGCGAAATCTATTCGGCGATCATCAATCACCAGATCCGGCCGGCGACACCCTTGCAGGAAGACGCGCTGGCGACCGCCTTTGGCGTCAGCCGCACGATCATCCGCAAGGTACTGCAGCGGCTGTCGCATGAGAAGCTTGTCGACCTGATCCCCAACAAGGGCGCCTTCGTCGCCAAACCCTCGATCGAGGAGGCGCGGCAGGTGTTCGAGGCGCGGCGCGGCGTCGAGTGCATCCTTGCGGAAAAGCTCGCCTCGACGATCACCAAAGAAGACGTCGATCGGCTGACGGCCATGGTGAGCGCCGAGGCGGAGGCAGTCGAGCAAGACAGCAAACAAAGGCGGCTGCAGCTCTCCGGGGATTTTCATCGTGAACTCGCCTCGCTTGCCGGAAACGAGGTGCTGCGCGATTTCGTCCACGAACTGGTGTCGCGGACGTCGCTGATCATTGCGCTGTATGAGTCGCCAGGTGCGGTGCCGTGTTCGTACAGCGAGCACAAGGAGATCGTGGACGCCTTGAAGCGGCGGGACGGCAAGAAAGCTGCGCAGTACATGGACCACCATCTCCGTCATATCGAGGCTCAGATCGACCTGTCCGACCACCCCGTGCGCGTCGACTTCAAGACGCTGTTCAAACCCCTGGGCTAACTGACCTTTCTCGTCACTTCGGTGCTTGCGAGGCGCGTATCGGGTGCATAGCCGGCGAGCTTGCCGCGATAGGTCTTGGGCAGCGGATAGGCGAGGTCGCCGCGCTTGGACGTCTTCAAGCCCATGCCGACGATCGCCTCGGCGAATTTGACGCCGGCAACGACGCCGTCGATGACAGGTACCTGCAGCCGGTCTTCCAGGTAGTGCGCGAGATCGGCCATGCCGGCGCAGCCAAGGACGATGGCCTCCGAACGATCTTCGGACAGCGCCCTTTCGCACTCGGCAAGGATGATCGCGCGCGCGTTCGATTCCGGCTTCTCAAGCTCCAGCACCGGAACGTCGGTGGCGCGCACGCGGCGGCAGTGGTTTTGCATGCCGTAGTTGCGCACGAGTTGCTCGGCGATGATGCGGGTGCGTTCGAGCGTCGTCACCACCGAAAAGCCGGTGGCGACAAAGGTTGCTGCGTGCATCGCCGCTTCGGCGATGCCGAACACCGGCGCGCCTGATATCTCACGTGCCGCAAGCAGGCCGGGATCGCCGAAGCAGGCGATGATGTAGGCGTCGGCTGCCGGACCATCCATGATCTCGTCGACAAGGCCAATGATGCTCATCGCCTCGTCGTAGTGGCCTTCGATCGAGGCCGCGCCCGAGCGCGAGGTGACGGCCAGGATTTCGGTTCCAGGTGCAGCAACCGTCCGCGCCGCGTCGCCGATGATGTCGGTCATCGACTGCGTGGTGTTGGGATTGATGAGCTTGATTCTCATGCGATCCTCTGAAGCCGGTGGCCCACCGTGGCGTGGGCAATCCCCAGCCTTAAATTGTATACTATCATGTATTCGTATTGGATGTAATTTGCTGTTGTCAACACGGCGCCAAGCGATTTTGCGGGACAGGCGATATCGAACGCCGGCTGTTGGCAGAACGGATGGCTGCAGTTTTCGCGCCGCTCGACGGATTGCCGCGATTGCCGGGACAAGCATTTGAAGGATTTGGGATTTGCCTCGTCGCAGTGGCCTATGGCTCAAAGCCAAGCAATGCAGGGCTTTTCGGCGCTGCTAGCGCATCAAGAAGTCGCGATAATTGTATACATGTCTGGATTTCCTAGCTCCTGCCGAGAATAGCTCAGAAACCGCAGGCCAGGCATTCGAGGCCGTTCCTGTAGCGATATTCGGCTTTCCAGTAGTGCGGGTCGTTGACCGCGGCGTATTCGACCTCGGCCACCGTGGCGTATTTCTTCCTGAACGGGCGCGCCAGCATGATGAACAGGCGGCAGTCCGGCGGCCAGTCGCCGACCGAGAGAATGCTGTTTCCCCGTGATAGCTCCGACATCAGGATCGCCTGCAATGGCGGCGCCATCCTGGGCAATTCAGGCATCGTTGCGCTCCTGGGGTGTCACGGGTGGTGGAGGCCGGCCGGGCCGCTGAGAGCTGTCGAACAGCGGACACGCGTGATTCAGAGCATGCCCGGCAGGCGCCTTCAAGCTGCTGGCGCCCAATCTATTGCCGGCCACTCTACTGTCGTAGCGTGCCGCTTCTCTTCGTCTCGCGCGGAAGCTCGCCAAACTCGTGCCTGTACTCGGCGGCGAAGCGGCCGAAATGGGTGAAGCCCCATTTCAGCGCGACATCGGTGACGCTGGCTTCGCCGGCCACGAGATCGAAGCGGGCCCGCCGCATGCGCTCGCGGGTCAGTGCACGGATGGGCGATATGCCAAAGGCGTTCCTGTAGGCCAATTGCAGCGTCCTTGGAGCGACGCCGGCAGCTTCGGCGATCTCATGCAGCCCGATGGGGGCTGCGACATTGGCGCGGATGAACTCCTCGGCGCGCTTCAGATGGCGGGGGGCCGCGCCCGGCCGCTGCTCGTTGAAGAACAGGCTCATATTGTTGGGTTGGCAGCGCAGGAACAGTTCCAGCAAATGCTGCTCGTGCAGCACGTTGTGGAGGCCCGAACCGGGCATGGGCGTGCTGATTTCGGCGGCCCGGAACAGCGAGTTGGCGAGACGCCGCCACGCCAGCATCTCGGGTCTGGAAAAATCGATCAGCGGGTCGAAGATCAGCGGCCCCGAAATGTCACGGTCGAGCAGACGCATGGCGAAGGCATGCAGCGGTGCCTTGCGGACCTGGACCAGCAACTGGGCGCAGCCCTGCCACCATTTCATCTTCGTCGCCAGGTCGGCATTGAGGACGGAGGCGATGCTGCGGTTAGTCAGGAATTCGCGCGTGCCGTTGCGGATGGTGGCCGCGCCCGAGACCGGCATCTGGATCAGGTAGAAGTCGCCGAGTTCGCCCGGATCGATCATCACGTCGGCGCCGTAGCTGATGTAGTTCAGCGAGATCATCTCGCCCGGCGCATGATTATGCGTGACGCGAAAAGCTTTCCGGTCACCGATGATGTCCAGTCGGTGATTGCAAAATTTCTGGGCGACCCGCTCCCTGGCGCAGTCGAGATCGTTCGACTGAAACAAGACATGGTCTGAAAGCGGTACCCTTCGAACGGACGCCTCTTCCATCAGCATTTTCGCAGACTAGCACCGTTCTACCTGCAGCCAACGAAAATGAGCGACGCTATGTCTTGTCGGCAGCATTTTTGCGCTTTCTGGATAGTCATCGCGCATTCCGGCTAGTGCATTGACAATGTCTGCAGCAATGTTTGCTGTGGAACAAATGAAAGGGTCGCCTCGGGCAGGCCCTTCGAACAAAGGGAGCATCACATGAGCAATGAACTCGCCAAGGGCATCACACGCCAGGGCACCGGCTATGCCGGCAAGACCTGGAACATCCTTGGCCAGGTCTATTTCCCCAAGGCGGTGTGCGACGCCACCTTTGCCTTCGAGACCAACAGCGAGCCGGGGCAGTTCGTGCCCGTGCACATCCACCCCAACCAGGAAGAATTCATCCTGGTGCAGGAAGGCGAGCTCGATCTCAAGCTCGACGGCGAATGGGTCAAGGCGAAGGCCGGCGACCTGGTGCGCATGCCCCGAGGCATTCCGCATGGCTATTTCAACAAGTCGGACAAGCCGACCAAGGCGCTGTTCTGGGTGTCGCCGGCAGGCATGCTCGAAGAGCTGTTCAACAAGCTCGACAACCTCGCCGACCCGGCCGAGGTGGTGAAGGTCTCGGCCCAGCACGAGGTCAACTTCCTGCCGCCGGAAGCCAACGCCTAGGCTGCCAGCTTCCACCGGGGAATCTGCCTGACGCGCGCGACATCGGTCGCGTGCGAAGGCTGGCCCGCGTCCCGGCAAAGCCTGCATCCTGGCCAACAAGGAACAGCAAGATGGTCGACAAGAAGAAAGTCTGCGTCATTGGCGCCGGCGTGAGCGGGCTTGCGGCAGCACATGCCTTCAAGCAGCGTGGCCACGAGGTGGAAATCGTCGAGCGCAGCAACGATCTGGGCGGGGTCTGGGAGCCGGCGCGGTCCTATCCCGACGTGCAGACGCAAAGCCCGAAGGATCTTTATCGCTACACCTCGATGCCGATGCCGGACGACTATCCGGAATGGCCGAAAGGCACGCAGGTCCATGCCTATCTCAAAGGCTATGCCGAGCGGAACGGGCTCGCATCACTCATCCGCTACGGCACCAAGGTCGTCTCAATGCAGCGGCGCGACGGGGCCAAGGGCTGGCGGGTGGAACTCGCCAGCGGCGGCAAGACGGCCAGCCAGGATTTTGACTTCGTTGCCGTCTGCACCGGAAACTTCAGCGCGAAACGCGAACTGGTGCATCCGGGCCAGGACGAGTTTGTCGCCGCTGGTGGCGAGGTGCTGCATTCGTCCGAATACACCGATCCGGCAACAGTGCGCGGCAAGCGCGTCGTGGTGCTCGGCTTCTCCAAGTCGGCGACCGACATTGCGGTCAACGCCGTCAAATCGGGCGCGACCGCCGTCACCATCGTCTATCTCGAGCCGGTATGGCGCATTCCCTACTTCATCGGCGGCCTGATCAACTTCAAGCGCATCCTCTATGTCCGCGCCCAGGAGGTGATGTTCCCGAACTGGGATCAGCCCTTGCTGGCGCGGCTTGGCCATGCGCTGGCCAAGCCGTTCGTCTGGGCCAACTGGCGGGCGCTTGAAAGCCTGCTCTCGCTCCAGCTCAAGCTCAAGAAGACCGGCCTCAGGCCAAAGGTGCCAATCGAAACCAGCATCAACTGCTCGGTGCCGATTGTTACGCCCGGCTTCTTCGACATGGTTGCCGACGGGCGCATCAAGGCGATCCAGGGCACCATCGCTGCCTACGAGCAGGGCTCGGTCATTCTGTCGGGTGGCGAGCGGGTGGACGCCGACATGGCCATTCTGGCGGTCGGCTGGAAATCCGGCGTGCCGTTCCTGCCGGAAGAATACCAGCGCAAGCTGGTCGAGCCGGACGGGCAGTACCGGCTCTATCGCGTCATCGCCAACCCTGATTTGCCCGACATGGGTTTTGTCGGCTTCAACTCGTCATTTTGTACGGTGCTGAGCGCCGAACTCGCCGCCAACTGGCTGGTGCGCTATGCCGACGGCAAGCTCGGGCGTCAACCGACGCACCACGAGATGACCGACAACATCGAGATGATGTTGCGCTGGAAGCGCGACGAACGCCCCGCCGCCAGCGTCTATGGCGGCCTGTGCGTCGCGCCTTATCATTTCAAGCATTTCGACGAGTTGCTTGCCGACATCGGCGCAACGAAACGGCGACGCAATCCCTTAGCCGAGAATTTTGCGCCGCCGAACGCCGATGCCTATGCGGGCTACCTCAACAGCGCACCGGACTATCGCGCGGCGTGAGCCGAACGGCGAAAGGACCGTTGCGTGCCTGGGTGTGCTGACCGAGCGTCGATGGATTTTCTTTTGCGATATCAGGGAGTTCGGATGGTGGGCGTGACAGGGATTGAACCTGTGACCCCTGCAATGTCAATGCAGTGCTCTCCCGATTATCGGCGCTGTCGCTCCGGTGAAAGGCTGAATGAATTCAACTGCTTGACGCAGTCAACGACCTTTCTTGGCTACACGCAACCCATCGAAAATACCGGTTCTCACGGCGCTCGTTATATTTACCAATGGTATCGCTTTATTTGCGTATTTGCCAACGTCAAACGTTGTAAGATGAATTTCATCGATATTCTCATCAACAACATTGTACAGTAAAGAGAAATCAAAATCACGACCGCTAAGGTAATCAATCCCGGTGTCACGCTCCCAAAATGAGCAGCTGATGGCATCAATTCCAATTTATATAAAGCGGTCATTCATAAATCTTTTGTAATTATAGCGCTGACTTAACTTGAAGCTATCTATAAATTTGAAAGTGAATTCAACTTCAGAAATATTTTTGTTTAGAAGATCATTTGTGTTTCCTGGCGACATAGTAAACTTCTATGCTAGAGTTTTACTTTAAATCCGAGATACTATCATAACATGTCCACAGATGGCGAACCTTACTATCGATTGGAATGTTGTAAGCCTTTAGCTAAGAGAGGTCTACGCTTGCATAGAAAGATTACCTGAAGATACCCAATAACCAATTCACTCATGCGCGAGGGAAGATCATCTGGTTGCCTTTGTTGTAGGTGTGCACCCCTGGCTGGCCCCTCATGCATTGGCGATGTTGTAAACCCAGCATGAAGCGCGATCCCTTCATCCTCCATCTATGATCACCGCGAGACATCATCTAGTTACCAAAATACCGTTTGATGACGCTACGTCACATGGCGGAGCTGGGGCAATGAGCTTGACGTATCGGGAAGTGCAGGAGCAGCTTCGGCTTGTTGGTGTAATGATCAGCAAGCGGGGATCGACGATCCGAGTGAACCACCTGGGCGGCTCCGAAGGCACGGCTTGCTATACTGAAAGCCTGGAAGACGCCGTTGAAGCTGGCATGAAAATGGCTCGGCCTCAGCAATTGCCTGCTCATTGGCTTGCTGGCAGGCGGTAGGGGCGCACGATAGGCTCATCCAGTGGGTGGGCAGGAGGAATGGCATGACGTACGCGCGAATTTGGCTATCCATGTCCCTTTTTGCACTGATGCTTCTGGTTATTCCCAACGGTGCCAACGCTGAAAAAAAGCTCGACAGCTGCAAGAGCGACCGGGCACGACTATGTCCCGGATTGTCCCGGCATGAATGCAAACTGGGCAAATACGTTGGTCAGCTTTCGACGATGTGTCGCGCCACGATAGAACCTGAGATGAAAAGGAAGGGCAAGTCGCCCCGGCAGGAAGCATCCACGGGAAGCGGCGCTTGCGCTGCTGATAGGAAGCGGTTGTGCGCAGGAGGCTCACGCGGTGACTGCAATCTTCGAAAAATGCTGACCGAGCTAAGTCCTGCATGTCGTGCAAGGGTACAGCAAAGACAAGCTACGCGGTAGAATGGCCCGGCGACGATTCCTCTGTGAGATCAGCATGGGGCGCTTGCCGGCAGACGGTGAAAGAGTGTTCCAGAAATGCTCGATGGCGGCGTGATGGCGTGGTCCGCGACTGTTTGGGTTGTCATCTTGGTGGCAGCCGTCGTTTGCCTCATCGGTACCAGATCAGAATAGTTAGCACTGGGTGTGGGCGAAAGCTCCCCCATTCCCTACCGGAGAATTTGTAAACCCAAGGCACGGATGGGGCGGGAGCCATGCCGGGGGTACCCCTAGCGTATATGCTCAACGCCTGATCAGGGGGGTTTGATCTGTAAACCTAACCCAAAGCACTGAAAGCTGGGGGCGTGATCAGCCCACTAAATGCGTTCTGTAAACCTATTGCAAACGGGGAGAGTTGCCGCTCCCCGCCCACAATGCGACTATTGACTATTCAAGCTTCAAGTTCTCACCACGGCGGGGTTTCCCCATCGGTGGCGTCGGGCACCTGGAACCGGCTTGACCTGCCGTGACCTGAACCCCGAAAACTGGGCCGTTCGGAACTGGAGTTTTCCGCGGTAACATCCCTTGGCTGGGAGGAGCGGAAGACGATGAAGGCATCGAAGTTTTCGGACGCGCAGTTCATTCTGAAGCAGGGCGCGGACGGGATTCCGGTCGCGGAGATCTGCCGTCGGGCGGGGATCAGCCAGGCGACCTAGTTCAACTGGAAGAAGAAATATGACGGGCTGCTGCCGACGGAGATGAAGCGGCTGAAGCAGCTTGAGGATGAGAACGGCAAGCTCAGGAAGCTGGTCGCTGATCTCTCCCTGGACAAGGAGATGCTGCAGGACGTCATCCGCCGAAAACTGTGAGGCCTGGTCGCAAACGCGAGCTGGTGGCGGAGACGTGCGCTGATTGGAACGTGTCGATCCGGCGGGCATGCCGGGTTCTGGAGTTCGACACCTCGACCTATCACTACAAGTCCCGCCGCCGCGATCAGGCCGGCATCGAAGCTCGGATCAGGGACATCTGCGCGACGCGGGTCCGCTATGGATATCGGCGCGTGCACGTGATGCTCACGCGCGAAGGCTGGGACATCAACATGAAGCGAACCTACCGGATTTACAGGGATTTGGGCCTTCAGCTGAGAAACAAGACGCCGAAGCGACGGGTGAAGGCGAAGCTCCGGGACGACCGCCAGGAAGCCGTCCGCCCGAACGACGTCTGGGCGATGGACTTCGTCCACGATCAGCTCGCTACGGGCAAGAAGATCCGCGTGCTGACGGTCGTCGATACGTTCTCCCGCTACGTGCCTGTGCTCGATCCCC